>CAVOHJ010000001.1:0-17083 GCA_963695625.1 uncultured Actinomycetota bacterium
TTCGACAAGATCGCCCACGATCACCTGATGTCGATGCTCGGCACGTTCCCCGGACGGGGAATGATCCGGCAGTGGTTGAGGGCTGGCGTGGTCGAGAACGGTCGGCTCACACGCACCGAGGAGGGAACTCCTCAGGGCGGCGTGATCAGCCCCGTGCTGCTGAACATCGCCCTGCACGGGATGGAAACGGTCGTCGGAGTCAGATACCGGGCCAGCGGTTCGGTCAGGGTCGATTCCCCGGTCGCGATCAGATACGCCGATGATTTTGTCGTGCACTGCCACACCCGGCAGGATGCGCTCGAGATCAAAGCGCGGCTTGCCAGGTGGCTTGAGCCGAGGGGTCTGGCGTTCAACGAGGACAAGACACGCGTCGTGTCGCTCGCTGAGGGCTTCGACTTCCTCGGGTTCAACGTCCGCCGCTACGGCACCAAGCCGCTGATCAAGCCGAGCACGACGGCCGTGAGACGGATCCGGGAACGGCTCCGCGCCGAGCTGCGGTCCCTGCGCGGGAGCAACGCCATCGCGGTGATCAAACGCCTGAACCCGATCATCCGGGGATGGGCGGCCTATTACCGGACACAGGTCTCCAGCAAGATCTTCGGACTGCTGGATCACTACCTGTGGAAGCTCACCTACAAGTGGGCGACCTTCAGCCACCACAACAAGCCGAGCACCTGGGTGTTCCGCAGGTACTTCGGCAAGTTCAACAAGTCCCGCCAAGACCGGTGGGTGTTCGGCGACCGCGATAGCGGCAGCTACCTCCACCGCTTCGGCTGGACGAGCATTGTCCGGCACCAGCGCGTCAAGCACGGAGCGTCACCCGACGACCCCGCGTTTACCGAGTACTGGGCACGGCGACGACGCAAGGTCACCCTGCCGATCAACAACACCAGCCTGTGGCTCTACCGAGTCCAGGAAGGCCGCTGCGTGATCTGCCGCGGTGTCCTCAGCGCCGTCGAGGACCGGCCACAACTCCCGCACCAATGGGAACGATGGCTCGCCTCCGCGGATCTCTCGGTGATCAAGACCGAGCGAATCGCGGCCATACCGGGCACGGCTGAACACCGTCTCATCCACGCCCGATGCCACCCGGCACACGGACCAGACCTCTGCCCGCCCCAAACGCCTACAGGGCGAGCTTGAGCCGGATGCTCGGGAACGGGCACGTCCGGTTCTGAGGGGGGTCCGGCGTCGCAAGGCGCCGGGCCTACCCGACTATTCGGGTCACGGCTACGTCGCTACCGCTCTTGGGCTTCAGAGCAATTGAAGAGGCGGGCGTAGCCTCCGTTTTTGTCCTGAAGCGAAGAGGCGATCGAGGCACGCTCGGATGGCGTAGCCCCGAACGAACGGTTTCGGCCTCTCGGTGATCTGTTCGACGGCGCCGGCGTGCGAACGCGCGACAGCGTCGGACTGGTCCTACCGACCCAGCACGAGGTGACCGATTGTCCCGGGCTTGGTGGCGTACGGAGGGCGGGACTCCTCCTTTCCCGCCATCGTGAACCACACGCTGCCGTCGCCGGCGAGGGCGATAGCGGCTGGCATCCCAAACGCCCGGGGCAGCTTGTACGTCGTGATCGTACCGTTCGGCGTGATGCGGTCGATGCTCGGCTTGGTCGTGTCGGTGAACCACAGATCGCCGTTGCGCGCGGTGGTGATTCGTCCCGGGATCCCGGGCGTTCGGAAGAGGGTGATATGACCGCGGGGGGTCATGCGGCCGATCCCGGTGGGGACGGTGTACCAGATGTTGCCGTCGTGTCCGGCGGTGATGCTCTGCGGCAATGATTGGGTGAGCGGGAGCGGGAACAGACTGAACTGCCCGGTTGGCGTGATCCGCCCGATCGAGTCGCGCAGCAGGACCCGCGCGGCGCCGGCGTGCGTGGAGGGAAAGACGCCCTGGTACCCCTCGGCCCCGCCCAGCGGCGCGGTGAACCACAGGTCTCGGCCGGGCCCGACGACGATCTGCTGAGGAGCCCACCGGTTGGGGTGAATCGTGAACAACGACAGGGACCCTGCCGGAGTGAGCCGGTAGATGCCCTCCGGATCGGTCATCCAGTAGTTGCCGTCGGGGCCGAGCGCCATCGAGCCGGGGGCACCATCGGTGGCATACCCGTTGAGGGTCTGCGGAATCTCCACGAACGACAGCGCCCCTGATGGGGCCAGCACCGCGATCCTGGCCTCGGACCCGTTGTCCCGCAGTCCGAACCGGATCGTGCCGTCCGGCGGGGTCGTGATCGCGAAGGCCGCCGGGCTGCTGAGCGGGCTTCCATCGGGCGTCCCTGGGTCACGGATCTCGATGATCCGCCCCCGGTTCGTGACATGCGCGAGGACGTCGACGTCTGACGATCCCTCCTCCGTGACCCAGATGCGGCCGCGTGCGTCGGCGGCGATGTTGAAGGGCGAGGCGCCACCCGGAAGCGTCAACTGAGCGAACCTGGCCCCGGTCCCACCGCGCGCAGACACAGCGCCTGCCGCAGCAGCAATCCCAAGCACGACGACGGTGATGATCGCCGGCAGTCGCCGGAACCACATGACCATCGCAGCATTATCTGCCGAACCAGATCACTTGTACACATCGATTTCCGAGCGGCCCCTTTCGGCCGCTGATCAGCCGCCATGCCTCGGCTGACCCTCGTGCAGCCCCGGACAGCGCTAGCCGCTGGCTTATGACGCCGTGCCGCGCCATCGGAACGTCGCCATAGGCATCGGGCGCTCGCCCGAGTTGGCCGGGACTGACGCCGCGGCTGACTCCGTGATCAAAGCCTGGAGCGCCGCGTTGGCGTTCGGTCCCTCTTCTTCGAGGCCGCGTTCGACGAGGTATGCACGACCGCCGGCCGCCCGGGGCACGTCAGTCACTCTCACCACGCCGTCAACCCGCTGGCCGTATATCACTCGATCGCCGGCGGCCACGGAGTACCTCGCCAGCTCCACCCGAGCGCCGGTGCGACCGCGCTTTCTGTCCGAGGTCGCGCTCATGACCAGTCCTCGCGCTCACGAGCGACAGGGTGACGATGCTCGTTGACGCCGTTCGGTCGCTTGCATAGTGCTGCGTTCGTGCAGCCATCGGCTCGGATCGCCGTCCGAGAACGACACGTGTTGCCCTCGGTCGAGCCCAGCGAACCGACGAAGACGACGAGCTTCCCCCGGCAGAAACCGGACGATCCCGTCGATCCGCTGGCCGTAGAGGATCCGTTCGCCTTCGCTGACGGTGTAGCGGGCGAGCTCGGTCCGTTGCCTGACGACAGGCGCGCGGTGTCGGCGCGGGGAAGCGGGGCCGGGGTCCTGCATGGGTGGGGGCTCCTGCTCGCGGTTCGGCATCCAGCTGGCGGAGCTTCCGCGCCCGGAGATCTCGTCCTCGCGCACCCGGGCGGCGTCCAATGGGCCGGTCGCGATCTGATCGGCGATCAGCTTGCGCTCGACGTAGCGCTCGGTGCGGCTACTGGGCTGGGCGTGCTTGAGCCGGTTGATCTCGGCGCTGGCCTGGCTGCTTGTCTGGGGGTAGGTGAACGTCTGGCCGGTTCGGTTGGCCAGGTTCTTGAGGTAGGAAAGCTGGCGGTGGGTGGGTTTGCGCGCGGTTGGCACGGTCGCCTCCGGGTGTGGGGTGCGGGCATGCCGGGGGCCCGGGCCGCCCACGGCGAGGGGCGGTCAAGCGATTGGTAATGACTCTCGCCGTACGCGAGCCCTTGGGCGAGCGGGCCTCCAATTGCTTGACCGGCCGAGCCGGCGGCCCCAGGGTGTGACGGCTGCCCGCACCCCGACCTATCCGAGTTCCCTTTGCTCAGCTGAGGCGCTCCACGCCGGCGTGTCGTCCATGAGCTGGTAGCCCACGCCCCACACGTTGATGACTAGGCGGTGGGTGTCGTTGCTCAGCCTGTTGCGCAGTCGGCAGGCGTGGCTGTCGAGGGTCCGTGTCCGGGGCGCCGCTCGCGCCCTGGCCGCAGAACCCAGCCGCGTGTTCACCCGCAACGACCTCATGAACCAGGTGTGGGCTACAGCCCTCGCACCTCGACGGCTCGGTCACCGACGGGTGACCGTGCGGCGGCGCCGGTCGATGCGCACCGGGCCGGCGATGACGACGGCGCTGGGCTGACGGGGCACCCTGCGCCGTAGGACCGCCTAGACGCGGGCGCGGAGCTCTGGGTAGGAGAACGGCTTGGCGATGACGTCGTCGCTGCCGCGCTGCAGCAGCCGCACGCGATGGACCTCGTTCGCGTGTGATGTGAGGACGATGATCGGGGTGTCGGGTGCCGCGGCGCACAACCCGTGCTCGCCGCCGCGCACGTGGTCGACCAGCGCCAGTGTGTGGCCGTTGACGTCGGCGAGGGTCAGATCGGGCCGCAGCACGCAAGTACGCCATGGCGGCGTTGCCTGTCGCGGCGACATCAACGTGGTACACGTCGGCGATCAGGTTGTCCTGCACAAACGGGCGGTCTGGTCGTCGTCCGCGACGAGCAGTTGCGGCGTGATGGTGCTTGGGGAGCGGTCCATGAGCGGCCTCCAGTGCTGGTGCTTCGGGCTCGGCCGCCTGGGAGCTGGTCATGCGGCCTCTGCCGCCCGTCAGGGCTGCCACCCTGTCCGGGCCTGTGACCCGGGCGGCGATTCTCGCCGCGAGCTGCGCCGTTTCGGCCTTGATGTCGTGCGTCAAGAAGTTGGCAGGACGATCGTCCCGCTAAGGGATCGTGAGCTAGCGCCGCCGGTTCACTCAGGCGGTAACGGATGAAGTCCCGATGGTCTCGTCGAGCAGGTCGAGCACTGCCCGCCACGCGCGCGCCGTGTGCGCCGGGTGATAGCCCACTCCGGGCACGGTGGCCGTGGCGTGGGTGGTCCCGCCAGTGGGGGATCCGTCGGGGTTTCTCGGCTGAGCCCAGAAGGCGTGCTTGGCTCCGCCGTAGACGTTCACGCGCCAGTCGACCCCCGCGTCCTGGAGCGCGCGGGTAAACGCCAGGACCTGGTCGGGGCGGCAGATCGGGTCTTCGGAGCCTGTACAGAGAAGGAAAGGGCCGGTCACCTCGGTCCAGTCCTCGGAGCGGGCGTCTGGCAGCCCGGGATGGACGACGGCAACGCCCTTGAACGGCACCCCAGCGCTGGCGAGCTCCAGCACGATGCGGCCGCCGGCGCCGTAGCCAACGGCGGCGAGCCGGTCGGGATCCGTATCAGGCACCGCGAGCAGAACATCGAGCGCGGCGCGGCCGATCGCCTGCATCCGGCCTGGATCGGCCATCAGTGGCATGACGCGGCCCAGCATCGCTTCCGGATTACCGGAGAACAACTGGCCACCGTGGTAGTCCATCGCCAGGGCCAGGTAGCCGTGCTCGGCCAGGTCGTCGGCGCGGCTGCGTTGATAGTCGTCGAGGCCGATCCCGTCGTGTCCAATCAGCACGGCCGGCCAGGGCCCCTCGCCGTGCGGCCGCGCGAGGTGGGCAAACATGGTCAGACCGTCTGCGTCGTAGGTGACCGTGCGCGTTGCGATCATTCAGCCCACGCTATCGAGCGTCCGCCGTCCTCTGGTCGGCCTTCGCTCTCGGCCGACTCGTTCGCTACTCAGTCGCTCGCGCACTGTTCCCCAGATGCGATCGTCGGTTTCCCCACGTCGCGAGGTCTTCGGTCAGGCGGCTGGCGGGTCGAAGCTGGCGGCGTCCCGTGCGATGGCGTCGAGCTTGCGGGTGAGTTGACGTGCGGACATTTCGGGCAGAGCGACGGAGACATCCTCATGCAAGCTCACGGACATCCTCGTGCAGGTCCGCAGCTGATGAGCCCGGCGGTGAGACTGGCCGCCGCTCCGTGGACAGCCCGGCCGGGCGACGCAGGAGCCGGCCGCATCACGTCGAACGTGTGTTGCGAGGGCTCCCGAAAGGGAGCCCTTGTCCTTGGAGGAGCCGTGCTGCAGTGGGCGGCCTGGCACCTGCACATCGGGGCGATCCACCAGCCGGGGAGACCTACGCGAAACGGTCAGAGTTGGCGGAGAAGAGGCACACCGCCAACGGCCCGGCCGGTGGCTTGCATCGCAACCGGCCGGACCATCGTGGGCTCAGCTGATGTGCACTGCGGCTGTCGCGGTGTTTCCGGCACCGTCCGTGATCGTCACGGATCCGTCCAGGTGCTTGTGGGGGACGGTGATGGTCGTGCCATCGGCCGTCGTTCCGTTCGAGAATGTCCAATGGGCGGCCAAGACGTCAAAGTGCCCCCCGATGGCGCCCGCAGTGAGGGCGATGGTGCTCCCTCGCTCCGGATCCTGCTCGACGAACGCGGCCAGCGGCAGGTCGATCAGGACCGACTGGGTCCAGCTGTACGTGTTTCCGAGGTTGTCGGTGACGCTCGCCTTCACGTGGTAGATCCCCGGTCGCGGGAACGCGTGCGTGAAGCGCGCCGAGATCGGTTGAGTCTCGGTGGTCCCGTCGCCGAAGTTCCAGCTGATTGCGCCGTCGCCCTGGGTGGTCGCGGTCGACCCGATCGAGGTCGACAGTGCGCCGGGCGCCTGCGCCTTCTTGGCGGTGGCGTAGAAGCTCACCGTCCGGTCGGCGGTCTCGACCTGATCCGAGTAGAACTCGATCGTCGGCTGTGAGAACGCGTTCGGGTTGGTGACCTGCGCGTACGCCTGCTGAGCGCTCGGATTCAGTCCGAGGGCCTCGCCGGCCTGGCGAACGGCGTCCACGTTGTCCTGGGCCAGCTGCGAGCCGACGTTGAACCGGGCGAAGTCGCTCTGGGCGAGCTGCGCGGCCGGGTAGACGCCGGGCCGCTGGTCCCAGTAGTAGCCGAGCTGGTCGCTGGCGTGGTCGATGATGTGCACGCCGTCGATGCCCGGTACTCCGGCGAACGAGCGCTGGATTGCGGCTGTGACCTCGGGGAACGCCTCGCCCGGGGCCGTCGCGTAGATCTGATCGCCGACCCGGGCGACGGTCGTCGACGTGCCGAGGGTGGGATCACCGCCGTTGGCGTTGAAGTACGGCGCGCCCAGCGAGCGGTTGATCGTGAAGATCCCGCCGACCTGGGTCCAGTCCCACGTGCCGGCGTTGCCGTTGCTTGTCGGCTCGCTGAGCGGGCCGGGGCAGCCAAGCGGCCCACCGGCGTGGTTGCACGACATCGCGGCGAGCAGGCCCTGGTTCTGGGCCGCCGTGGTGAACGACGCGTTGTCGGCCTCCAGGGTCGTGTCGGTTATGCGATGAGCATGAGCGAGCGCGCGAACGATCGCGTTGGTCACGAACGTGCCCTGCTTCACGACCTCGTTGTAGCTGGGGTCAGCACCGATCGACTCCTGGCGACCGAGCGTGCCCTGTGCGAGCACCTCGGTGCCGCCGAACAGCTGGGCCAGGCGCGTGCGCGCGTATCCGGGGTAGTCGGCGCTCCACTGATTGTTGCCGGCCTCAGTTGGGTCGTACTGATCGACGTGGACCGGCACGTCGGCGTACATGCCGATCGTCGCGCCGGTGTCCGGATCGCGGGCCCACAGGATCGGCAGCTGATCGTCGACCGCGAACCCGGCCATCTGGTCGGTTCCCTGGACCTGCGACAGGAGGCCGCGAATGGTGCCGGTCGCCGACCACAACTCCGCTGGGCGGGCGTGTGACTGTGCCTCGAGGACCGCCTGGACGGCCGCCTGCTTGACCTCATGCAGGTAGCCCGGGTCGGTGTGGCCCCAGATTCCCATGAGCGTCGGAGCAGCGTGGTCGTGGGTGGCCGACTCAACGATGTCGGCGGGGGTGACGTCATAACCGAGGGCCGCGAGATCGGCCGCGGCGTCGCGGCGCGCGTCGTCGGCGCCGTCCCCCGCGTTCGGGGGCTGATATGCGGCGAACCAGCCCTGCGAGTCCACTGACTCGAAGACCACGGCATGCTTGCCGTGGCCGATGAAGAATGCCCGCACCTGCAGTGGGTCGTGCGCGCCGCCCGAGACGATGTAGTTCGAGCCATAGCCGCCGTCGGCCATCGCCGTCTTGGGTGTTATGTCAACGACCGCGGTCCCGACCTGGAACAGCCCAGGATCGGTCTGCGGTTTCTCCGCTTGGAGCGCTGGGGTGCCGGGTGTGGAGGTGCCCGGCGTGGCGGATGCACCCGGCGCAGCGACAGCTGCCAACGAAAGCGCCGCCGCGGCAGCGGCGAGTGCGGCGGTTCTGGTTCTACGAGTCAAGACTCTCTCCTGGCTAGACAAAGCAGCGCCGATTGACGGCGCGCATCGGGACGGTTTTGCGCACAGTGCAGCGGCGCGCGAGTAACCCGCTGCACGCCCCTGAACGGCGGCGGGCCTCGAGACCGTTTCATGCTGGCATCGGAACTGCCCCATTGCCAGAGGACGGACTCCAACGTTTGTGTAGCGCGTCACAATTGGCGGATGGGACAGACCGTCCCGCCGCTGGCGGCGCTGGTCGGGCGAATCGATCGTGACCAGCTTGTCGAGACCATGCTCGGCACGTTCCGCTCGGAGATCCCTGGGTATGCGCGCCTGCCCGACGCCGTCATCCGCGGCCAGGTCCGCGAGGTCGTGCGCCAGAACATCGATCTGTGCCTGGACTGGGTTGGTGGCGCGGGGGCCCCCGAGACCGCGCGCTTCGACGACTTCACCACCTCCGCGAAGAACCGCGCGACCGAAGGCATGCCGCTCGAAGACCTGCTGCGCGCCTACCGGATCGGCGCCACCACAGCGTGGCGTGCCCTCGTTGCGGAGGCCACGGCAGACGAGCACGACGCACTGACCCGTGCGGCCGAGCTGGTGATGAGCTACATCGATCAGGTCTCAGGGACCGTCGCAACCGCCTATCTGGAGGAGCGTCACGACCTTGTCTCAGAACAGGAGCGGGGGTTACGCGACCTGCTCGACGCGTTGCTCGGAGGCGATGCTCTGAAGCCCGGTCACCACGAGGCAGCTGATCGGCTCGGCCTGCCGATCGGCGGCACGTTCACAACGTTCGCAATGTCGATTCCGAGCGGCGGCGCGCGAGCTCACGCGCGCGTCGGCCGCGCGACTACGCGGTGTCGGTGCGCTGGCGCTGACGGAAGGCGATCGAGTCGTCGGGCTGTGGTTGACGGGGCGCGACCTTGGCCTCGAGCTGGCGGACGGCGCGGTTGCGGTCCTCGACACCGACGTCACGCGCGAACATCTCGCCGTGAGCCTGGCCGACGTCCGGCTGGTCATGGACATCCTGTCGCGGCGATGCCGCACAGGCGTGGTGCCGCTGAACGACCTGACCCTCGATCTGCTGCTCGCCCGCGCACCGCGGGTGGCGGCCGGTCTGCGAGCCCGCGTGCTCGACCCGCTCGGTCCCAGGAACGGCAGTTCGCGCGGCGACCTGCATCAAACCGTCGCGACCTACGTCGCCCTGCATCGCGACCGGCAGCAGACCGCCGACCGTCTGCACATCCACCCCAACACGCTCGACCACCGCTTGCGCCGGGCACGGGAGCTGAACGGGCTCAACCTCGACGACCCGGAGGACCTCGCCACGATGGTCCTCGCGCTACACGAGGGTCGCTGACCGCTCGGGAGGTACGTGACGCAGTGGTGACGGTGCGGCGGTGTGTCGGGATCCTCCTCGTGGTGGCCGCCACCGCAGCCACGGTGACCGCGGTCGGGGTGGGAGCGGACGGCTCGCCGTGATCGTAAGCCCATCCCGCGGCTAGCGTCCGCGGCTGCGCCGCGCCGGCGCAGTCAGACACCACGTAGAACCGCGCGCACGCGGTCTGCGGCTTAAACCGACGCGTGAGCTCACCGCCAAGTGCGCCCTCGGTCAGGTGCTCGGCTTTGAGGAGCGCCGCGTGGACCAGAGTGACGCGGACGCGGAACCGCACGTCGGCGATCGTCTCACCGGTGCGGCGCAGATACCGCCGGAACCGGGCCGGCGTCCCGAACTGCTCGCGGATGTCGGCCTGGTAGGCGTGGTCGACCTGCGCAGCGGTGATCAGAATCCCGTCGGCGGCAGCCTCGCTCCTCTCCCAGTCGGCCATGATCAGAAGGTCAAGCTCCTGCCCCGACAGCTGATGGAACAGCACCGCACAATCCGACCTGAGGGTCCTCGCGGAAGTGCGCCGCAGACTGGGGATCCCCGCACGCACCTGGGCGAGGCAACGGTCAAACCGGGGCGGATCGGTCGGCACGATCAGCGCCTCACCGGGGTCGGTGTCGGTCTTGACGCTGACGGACATCCAATGGTCGAGCACCTGCCGGGTGATCGGCGTGCCCGCAACCACCGCGACGTCGGCCGGCAAGGCCCCAAGCGCCGCGGCCGGCAGGGCCAGGATCATCGTCCCGACCGCCGCCAGCAGCCCGCAAACGAGGCGGGGCCGCACGCCGCGTGCCAATTCATCCACCCGGTCCACCGGCACACGACTATGCCGCAGACGGCCCAACACGGCAACATCTGACCGGATCGGCACCCCCGCCCAGCGCCAGGGACGGGCGATGCGATGATGAGCGCCGTGGCGATGACACGACTGATCGCTGCCGACGATGCCCCGGTCCTCGCCGACCTGTTGGTGGCCAACCGCGCCTTCCTCGCCCCCTCGAGCCCGGAGCGCCCGCCCGGGTACGACACCGTCGAGGGTCAGCGTCAGGCCATCGCCGAGGCCCTGACCCGGCACGAGGCCGGGACGGTGGAGCCGCGCGTCATCGTCTATGACGGTGCAGTGGTGGGCCGCGTCACGCTCAGTGAGATCACTCGGGGCCCGTTTCAGTCGTGCCGCCTCGGCTACTGGGTGAGCGAGAGCCACAACGGCCGCGGACTGGCCACGGCGGCCGTGGGCGAGATCGCGCAGCTCGCCTTCGGCGAGCTGGGGCTGCACCGCATCGAGGCCGGCACGCTGCCGCACAACACCCGCTCGCAGGCGGTGCTCGCGCGCAACGGGTTCGTGCGCTTCGGCGTCGCCCCGGCCTATCTGCGGATCGCGGGCGAGTGGCAGGACCACTTCCTCTACCAGGCGCTCGCCCCGCCCGCCGCACCTGATGCGACTGACGGCGACCCAGCGGCCGTCACCCGACTCACCGGCCCGACGGCCGCCGCAACGGTGGACGCCTTCTATGCCGTCCAGCGCCGGTTCTACGCCGGCGAGCCGGTGGAGGCTGAGATGGCGGCGCTCCTCGCGCCCGACATCGGTTGGCACGTCCCGGGCGCCAGCTCCATCGCCGGCGACTACCGCGGCCATCACGAGGTCCTGGCCTACTTTCGCCGCCGCCGCGACCTGGCCGACCGCAGCTTCGTCATCACGCCACGGGGGACGCTGGCCGACGAGACCCGCGTCGCTCATTTCGCCGACGGCGAGGCCGTCCTGGGCGGCGAGACGCGCCGCTGGCGGACGGTCGGGATCTTCGAGGTCGCGGGCGAGCGGATCGCCGAGTGCTGGCTGGTCCCGTTTGACCAGATCGCCTTCGACGCGATCTGGGCCGCGCGCTGAGCCGCCGGCGCGGCTGTTCAGATCCAGCCCATGTCCCGGGCGCGCAACACGGCCTGCGCGCGGTCGGCGACCTCCAGCTTGGCGTACACGCTGTGCAGGTAGCGTCCGCACCGTGCTCGTGGCGACACCAAGGTCCGCGGCGATGTCCTTGTAGACCTTGCCGGCGGCCAACTGGCGCAGCGCGTCGGTCTCGCGGCCAGACAGCGGGGAGGGCATGCACCGGCGGCGTCCACCGCCGGCGTTGGGCAGGTCAAACAGGGCGTCGCGCAGGAGCGGGGCCGCGCACGCCGAGGATGGCGGCGAGCCGGAGCATGACGCGCGCGATCCACGGCGTCGCCCATCGCGTAGTGGGCGACGATGTCGGCCAGGCGCAGCAGGCTGGTCAGGCTCGCGTCGGAGTCGGAGCGGTGGTGTCCGCCGATGGCGCCGGTGAGGCGCTCGGGCAGCCCCCAGCGCTCGGCCAGGACGGAGCCGAGGCAGGCGTGGTCCAGCTTGGCCATCCGGCGCTCGTCGCGGATGCGCGCCTCGGGCGTGGTCTCGCGCGTGCCCGCGCACCAGTTGGCGTCCCCGACGGCGAGGGCGAAGACAAGCTTGCCGACGTCGTGCAACAGGGCCGCGCACACGAGATCGTCGCGGTCCGCGAAGCCGACCTCCTCGGCGAGCCGGTCCGCGGCCAGCGCCACGGTCTGACCGTGGACGCGCACGTCCTGGATGAGCGCCTCCTCGGTGGTGCGCCAGGGGAACGAGGCGCGCGGGACCTCGTCCAGCACCGCGCGGATCTCCTCGGAGCCCAGCTTGATGACCGCCTCAGGGATGTTGGCGATGGCACGGCGGCTGGTGAGGCGCTGGGCGCGGCGCAGCACGGCCACGGTCAACCCGATGTCGCTTTCCACGGCGGCGATCAGATGGGCCAGCCCGGCGGGCCCGGCCTCGAGGGCGACCAGGGCATGGTCACACGCGGGCTTGAAGGCCGGCAGGTCCTGCACGTGCCTCATCGCCCGGCCGATGACGCGGGTCAGAACTTGGGGCGGAGCATCCACCGGTGCGGGGGCCAGCAGATCACCGACCGTCCGATCAGCACCGCTGTACTGGACCGCCTCGAGCATGCTCGTGTGCGTCCCTTCCGCTTGCGGCCCCGACGGCCGCGAAGCTGACATTTGATCAACGCTTGGTCTGAGCTTCCCCGTTCATCGATACATTGGTTATTGGTGCAACCAAACTATGGGGTAATGCTGACGTTGATGTGACAGTCGCGCGGCGATTGCACATCTGCGCGCTCTCATGGTGGGCTCCACGAGCACACCCGGGCCTGGTCCGCTCGCCTGACGGGCGGATGCGGGACCATCCGCGCGTGAGCGCGGACCTCTTCGATCTCAGCGGCCGAACGGCTCTGATCACCGGCTCCTCGCGCGGGATCGGGCTGACACTGGCGCGCGGCCTGGGTAGTGCGGGCGCCCGCGTGGTCCTCAACGGTCGCGACAGCGACCGGCTCGACGCCGCCGCCGGCGAGCTCGCCGCCGCTGGTCTGGCCGTCCATGCCGCTCTCTTCGACGTCACGAGCGAGGCGGCGGTGGACGCGGCGGTGGCGCGGATCGAGGCCGAGATCGCGCCGATCGACATCCTGGTCAACAACGCCGGCATGCAGCTGCGCCGGCCCCTGGAGGAGTTCGCCACCGCCGACTGGCAGCGGCTCTTGGACACCAACGTGACGAGCGCCTTCCTCGTGGGCCGTGCCGTCGGGCGCCGGATGCTCACACGCGGCGCCGGCAAGATCATCAACGTCTGCTCGGTGCAGAGCGAGCTAGCCCGCGCCACGATCGCGCCCTACACGGCCACCAAGGGCGCGCTCAAGCAGCTGACGCGCGGGATGTGCGCGGACTGGGCGCCCCACGGGATCTGCGTCAACGCCATCGGGCCCGGCTACTTCGCCACCGAGCTGTCGGCGGCGCTCCAGGCCGACCCCGAGTTCGACGCCTGGCTGCGGCGCCGCACGCCCGCCGGGCGGTGGGGAAAGCTGGAGGAGCTGATCGGCGTCGCGGTCTTCCTGGCCGCGCCGGCCTCGGACTTCGTCCACGGCCAGATCATCTACGTAGACGGCGGTCTGACCGCCGTCATCTGACAGGCCGGCATCGGCCGGTGGCACCTCGCCGTTGAGGCCAGGTGGAGGGCGTCAGCGCTTGGTCGCGCTGCGTGAGCGCGAGCGCCCGTCGCTGGGCGCGGGCACCGGAGCGCCGGCGCTCTCGAACAGCATCATGACCAGGCCGGCCTCGAGCTCGGCCTCGGAGTGGTCAGCAGTCGCCTCCAGACGCTTGGCGCTGTCTCGCTCGATCTCCTGGATGCGCTCGAGCAAGCCGTTGAGCTCGGAGGCGAGCAGGGCAAACCCCTGCTCGTCCAGAAGCATCTCGCGCCGGGCGACCACGGCGTCGCCGCGGTCAAAGCCGCCGCTGGATGCAGCCGCACCGATGACGCGCCCGGCCTGGTCCAGGGTGGCGCTGATCATGCCGCTCTTGACGACCTCGGGCACCTGGGCCCATGCCTGGTCGGTCACGCTGATGCGCCCGACGGCGCGGTAGTAATGCTCCACCGCTCCGCGGCGCGGCTTGGTGCTGGTCAGCTCGATCAGCCCGACCCGGGCCAGGAAGCGGACGTGGTAGCTGACATTGCCGAGCGGGGCACCGATCTCCTCGGCAATCTCCGAGGGGCTGGCGACACGGTTCTCCAGCACCCGGAGGATGTGGATCCGCAGGGGGTGGGCCAGGCCCTTGACCAGACGCGGGTCATCGATCTCGGTTATCTGCATCATGCGTTTGAACACCGCAAAGCCTTTGCGGATCCCTTCTGCCTCACGGCACAGGCAGGTCTTTTCACGTCCCTCCTCGGTGATGCCGGTGACGAGTCGGCCCGACGAGTTCGGTGCGAGCGCCTATCTTAGTCAGCAAACGGACAGCGCGTGTGAATCCGTTCGCAGTGGGTGCTGTGGCGGGGCGCGCAACGCCCTTGCCAAGGGGGCACGGCCCCGGTCGACACGAGCATGATTCTCTTCCTGCACCATCGCTATCGCGCCACCGGCGGCGAGGAGTCCGCGGTGGACGATCTCCTGTGGCTTGTGCGCACCCAACTGGGCGAGGAGGCCGAGTTGCTGGCGCGGGACTCGAGCGCGGTTGGACGCGGTCGCGCGGCCTCCGGTCTCCTACGCGGCGGACTCGACGCAGACGAGGTGGCCCGTGCGGTCCGGCGCACGAACGCCCGGATCGTCCACGCCCACAACCTCCACCCCACCTTGGGCTGGCGCGCGCTGGCGGCCGCGCGGGCGGCGGGTGCACGGGTCGTACTCCACCTGCACCAGTACCGGCTGGTGTGCGCGATCGGCGTGTGCTTCAGGGACGGCCAGGAGTGCACGCGCTGCCATGGTCGCAACACTCTGCCGGGCGTCGTTCTCAACTGCCGAGGCTCGGTCGCCGAAGCCCTCGCGTACGGCGCCGGGCTGGCGCTGTGGCAGCCGCGGCTGGTGGCGCAGGCGGACGCGTTCGTCGTGCCCAGCCGGTTCGCGCAGGGCCGGCTCCGTGACCTGGGGGCACCGGTGCCGGCGAGCTTCGTGCTCCCCCATCCGATGCGCGAGCTGGCCGACGTGCCCGTCGCGGCTCCCGGCGGGTATGCGCTGGTCACGTCGCGGCTCGTGGCGGAGAAGGGGATCGACGTGGCCGTGGAGGCGTGCCGGATCGCGGGCATCGCGCTCGTCATCGCGGGTGAGGGGCCGGAGCGCAGCCGGCTGGAGCGCCCCCGAGGAACGGCGGGCTCGGACGTGCGGTTCGTCGGCCATGTGCCGGCCGCCGAGCTCGCTGCGCTGCGGCGCGGCGCGGCCCTGGCCCTCGTGCCGTCGCGCGTCGCCGAGAACCTGCCCATGGCGGCGGCCGAGGCCCTCGCCGCCGGGCTGCCGGTGGCCGGCTCCCGCGTCGGCGGGCTGCCGGAGCTGGTCCCTGAGGAATGGCTCACAGCGCCGGACGACCCCGCGCAGCTCGCCGCGACCATCTCCCGCATCGTCAGCGACCCGTCCGCGGGCGCCCGGGCGCTCGAGCGGGCGCGCGCCGTCACGGCTCCTGAGCGCGTTGCACCGGCGTTGGCAGCCGTGTATGAGCACGCGCTGGCCCGCCGCTGACCGCGCCGGTTTCCGAGGACGCCGCGCGCACGCGACTGCGCTCCCGGGAGCGGCTGGCCACCACCAGCGCAGCCAGGACGAGCACCACGCCCGCAAGCTGGAGCGCGCTCGGGTCCTCGGTGAAGATGAGCGCCGCCAGCGCCACCGACCCGATCGGCTGGACGGTGAGCAGCACCGAGGTCATCGCCGCCGGCAGCCGCGGCAGGGAGGCGCCGATCAGCAGCCACCCCAGCACCTGCGAGCTGAGCGCGAGGATGATGAGCCAGCCGGCGCCGGGCCACGTGGGCACGAGCCGTGCGTCCCCGATGACCAGCCCCGCCGCCAGGCACAGGACCGCCGCGACGGCGGTGGCGTCGCATAGAGGGCCGGCGGGCCGGCGCAGGTCCGCCCCGCCTTGGCGCAGCATGAACAGGAACCCGACGTAGGCCACCCCGGCGCCGATGCCGAACAGGGTTCCGCGCGTCGGGTCGCGCCCGAACGCGCCGTGCTCCAGGACACCCGAGATGAGCAGCACGCCGAGGAGGGACACCGGCAGGGCCAGCAGGACGCGCCGCCCGGGCGGCTCGGCCAGCACCGCCCAGGCCACCAACGGGAGGATCACGACCTGGATGTTGGCGAGCACGGTAGCCAGCCCGGCGCCGACATCGCCGATCGAGTGGTGCCAGAGGAGCAGGTCCGCAGAGAAGAAGATCCCGGCCAGCAGCCCCGCCCGGCGCTCACGCCACGTGCGCGCGCCGAAGCGGCGGTCCTCGCTCCAGGCGATCAGGCCCAGCACCGGCAGCGCGTAGACACAGCGGAAGATGGCGGCGGTGGACGGCGAGGCGTGGCTGAGGCGCACCAGGATGCTCGAGAACGCGATCGTCACCGCCCCCAACAGGGCGTACGTGCGCTCGTGCCCGGCGATGGCGAGGCGTGCGGGCAGGCGCGTGCGGGCGGCCGAGCCGGAAGTCACGCTTCACGTCTAGCAGTTCAGGGCCACGACGACGTCCTGCCAATCGGTCAACGCTCGCGCGCGCACTTCGACAACGTGGAGCGCGCGGCCCGACATCGCGCGGACGTGCTCGGGGCCATGGAAGGCCAGGCCGTACTCGCGGCCCACGCCGGGCAGGTCGCCGTTGGTCCAGAACGAGCGGCGGTAGGGCGCGAACACGAAATCGCCGGCGGCCAGCGGCCCGCGCCGGAACAGCGCCGGTGGGCACCACGAGGTGGTGACCGCGCCGCTCCGGAACTGCTCGAAGGCGTGCGGCCCGTGCACGGACAGCAGCGCCAGGCCATTCGGTGCGAGCACCCGGCGCAACTCGTCGAGCCAGAGCGCGGCGAGGCCGCCGCCCAGGTGGCTGAACACCGAGACGGAGTACACGAGATCGAAGCTGCCGTCCGCGAAGGGCAGCGGCGGTTGAAACGACGTCAGCGACCATCCCAGGCGCCGGCGGTGGCGGGCCGCCCACCGGATCGCAGCCTCGTCAACGTCACAGCCCATGCATGCCGCTTCCGGCGCCTGCTCGGCGAAGTGCGGGAGCACGCGCCCCGCCCCGCAGCCGAAGTCCAGCA
>CAVOHJ010000002.1:0-332502 GCA_963695625.1 uncultured Actinomycetota bacterium
TCCGCCCAGTAGGCCCGCATCGTCGCCGGGTTGCGCAGGTTGGAGAGGTCCTTCTGCTGCTCGGAGGCGCCGGCCGCCGGCGTCGACTGCAGCAGCTGGTAGTAGCTGAACACCGGGATCTGGCGGGCGGCGATCGACTCGCGCACGTACATCGAGGCGAACGTGCCGTTCGGGTTCCAGGTCGCCCAGCCGTGTCCCGTGTTGACGCCCCCCGACAGGTACTGATACCGCGCGTCCACGTGCGCTTGGCGCGCGAGGTGGGCGGCGTCGCCCGGCGAGTCGGTGACGCCCAGCAGCAGATGGTGCGGCCAGCCCAGCGGCAATAGCGCCACCGAGGCCAGGGCCGAGAGCAGCGTGCGGCGCATGAGCGATGACGGTAGCGCCGCCGCCTCAGGACCGTCTGGGCAGCAGGGCCCGCAGGTCGCCGATCCGGTCGGCTTCCTGCGCATCCTTGTCAGGCCGGTAGCGCTTGACCCGCGCGAAGCGCAGCGCGATGCCACCCGGGTAGCGCGTGGAGGACTGGACGCCGTCGAGCGCGATCTCGACCACCAGCTCGGGCCGCACCATCACGGCGATGCCGTGGCGCTCGGTCTCGCGCGCCAGCAGGGCCTCGGTCTGCCAGCGCAGCAGTTCGTCGGTCAGTCCCTTGAACGTCTTGCCCACCATGACGAAGCCGCCCGTCTCCAGGTCGCGCGCGCCGAGATGGAGGTTGGAGAGCCAGCCCCGCCGGCGGCCGTGCCCCCATTCGGCACCGAGCACCACCAGGTCGTAGGTCCGCACCGGCTTGACCTTGCGCCAGGCCCGGCCGCGCCGACCCGCGGCATAGGCCGACGCCGCGTCCTTGACCACGACGCCCTCGTGACCGGCGGCGATCGCCTCGTCAAGCACCTGCTGGGCCGCCGCGAGGTCGCTGGTGAGGATGCCGGGGATCGTGTGCGCCGGTGCGATCTCCTTGAGCCGGGTGGCGCGTTCGTGCAGCGGGGTGTCAAGGAGGTCCTCGCCGTCGACGTGCAGGACGTCGAACAGGAACGTGACGATCCCCTCCGGCGGTGCTCCGCTGTCGATCTGGGAGACCGTGTACTGAAACGGCGCCGGCCCGCCGGCATCCATCCAGAGCGCCTCGCCGTCGAACACCGCCTGGCGAACCGGGAGCCGGCGGACCGTTGCGACAATGCCCGGCAACGTGTCGGTGATCTCGTTGAGGTTGCGCGTGTAGATGCGCACCTCCTCGCCCCGGCGATGGATCTGGATCCGGATCCCGTCCAGCTTGAACTCCACCGACGCCAGCTTCATGCCCTCCAGGGCCTCGGCGACGGTCGCCCCGGTCGACGCGAGCATGGGCAGGATGGGGCGGAAGATCTCAAAGCCGACCGCCCGCAGGCCCTCCTCGCCGCCGGCCATGGCGATCCGAGCCATCTCGGTCAGGTCGCCCGACAGCATGAGCGCGCGCCGCGCGATCGCGCCGGGCACGGCGGCGGCCTTGGCCACCGCGTCGGCCATCAATCCCGCCAGCGCGCCCTGGCGCAGGCCTCCGGTGAGCAGGCCGACGAGGAAGGCGGCCTCGGGCTCGGTGGCCTGGCCCAGCAGCGCCTCCAGGAGCTCGCGCCGCCGCGCTGCCGACCCGCTGCCCGTCGCCGCCTCGACCTCGGAGATCGCGCGGTCGACGTCCTCGACGCTCAGCGACGGCTCGACGGCGGCCGGCCGGCTGATGGCCCCGATGGTCGCGTAGCCGACCCCGACACGCCCCTGGCGCGGGACCCCGGACAGGATCCCGACGACCACCGGAACCTCTCCCGGCGCGAGCCGTCCCAGCAGGTCGGCCAGGATGGCCACCTTGGCCGATCGCGAGCTGGTGGCGGCGACGCCGGCCGAGGCGGTGACGACGTCGGCGAACAGGGTCATGCGATCACGACATCCCAGCTGTCGATGGCCTCTGGTTCGCGGGTCGCGTTCATGTCGCTCCTGGTTTGATCGTGTTGGCGTTCTGTTACCCAGTGTGAAACGGATCGCGTCGGGCGTGTAACGCCCGGTCGTGGCAGGGGTGCTTCTAGTGTGAGGGTCGACATGATCAACCTGGCACGGCAGCGCATCCATGGTCACCTGTGGCCGATCCTGCAGACGGCGGTGGCCGCCGTTGGCGCGTGGTACGTCGCCGTGCTCGCAGGCGTGGAGCACCGCCCGGCGTTCGCGTCGATCGCGGCGGTGATCTCGCTGGGCGCCGCGTTCGGGGAGCGCCGCCAGCGCGCGGTGCAGCTCATCGCCGGCGTGATGCTGGGCATCGTGCTTGCCGACCTGCTCATTCGCGCGATCGGGGTGGGCCTGCCGCAGATCGGCCTGCTCGTGGTGCTGGCGATGCTGGCGGCGGTGGTCCTGGGCGGCAGCGAGCTCCTGGTGACCGAGGCCGCGGTGTCGGCGATTCTCGTCTCCACGCTCTCCTCGACGCCCGAGGTGAGGCTGCTCGACGTCCTCATCGGCGGGGGCATGGCCCTCGTCGTCCACACGCTGATCTTCCCGCCCGAGCCCGTGACCGGCGTGGCGCGCGCCACCAACGTCGTGTTCGGCGAGCTGGGCGTGCTGCTCCGCGACGCTGCGGGCGCACTGGCCGCGGGGGATGCCCGTCTGGCCGAGGCCGCGGTGACGGGATCAGAGAGCCTCGAGGAGCGCGCCGACTCGCTGCGTCAGGCGATCCTCGTGGGCAGCGACACCGCCCGCTGGGCGCCGCTGCGCCGGGGGTCGCGCACCCAGCTCGAGCGCTACAGCCGCGCCGTTCCCCATGCCGATCTGGTGGCGCGCAGCGTCCCGGTCCTGGCCCGGCGCGTGCGTCAGTACGTGCGCGGGGGCAACGCGCCCCATCCCGAGCTGGCCGATGCCATCCGCGACCTGGGCCTCGCCGCCTGGGAGCTGCCGACGCAGTTCGACGAGCCCTGGCGCAGCGGCGACGTGCTGCGGTTGGCGCTGCGCGCGGCCGGCACCGCGACCGCAGCGGCAGCGGCGGCGCGCGAGCCGCACATGGCCATCAGCGACATCGCCGGCCAGGTCCGCTCGATCGCCATCGACATCGTGCGGGCCTCCGAGGCGGCGGAGACCGAGCAGAGCGCGCTCACCGAGGCGCCCACCGAGGAGCTGCTGGCCGCCCTGCCGCTCCCGGAGACGGCCGCCGCCTGACCGCTGCTGGGCCGGGCGCTCAGTCCAGGCACGCGTACGCGGCGCGCACGTACGCCTCGGACCGGTCTGAGCCGATGATGCCCGGCGCCATGTTGTTCATCATGTAGGCCAGGGTGACCCGCCGGTCGAGATCTGCCAGGACCACGCTGCCGCCCCAGCCGCCCCAGTAGCAGCAGCGCCCCTGGGGCACGTACGGCACCGTCTCGGTCTCCGGCAGCGCGTACCCGATGCCGAAGCGCAGCGGCACGCCGAGGACGAGGTCGGTGCCGTGGCTCTGCTCGTCAAAGATCAGCTCGATCGTGTCCGGCGACAGCAGCCGGGTGCCGTTCACGGCGCCGCCCAGCGCCAGCGTCCTGATGATGCGGGCCACCGAGCGGGCGTTGGCATGGCCGTTGAGCGCGCCCATGTCGGCGCGCCGCCACCCGGGGGTGTTGGCGTTGCCGGCATCCGCCGCCGGACCGGTGAAGGTCTTGAACATCGGGCTCTCCGGCGGCAGCGAGGCGAGGTCGATCGGTAGCGGGGGCGGCGGCACGACGGGTGCGATCCGGGGCCAATCGCGTTCGGCGGCCCCGATCTGGAAGTCGGCGCCGAGGGGGCCGGCGATCTGCTCGGCCACGAATTGCTTGAGCGGCAGGCCCGTGACGCGTCGCACCATCTCGCCCACGAGATGACCCTGGTTGTTGGCGTGGTAGCCCGACGCGGTCCCGGGCTCCCACCACGGCGCCTGGGCCGCTAGGCGCCGCGTCGACGTCTCCCAGTCGTACATGTCGGGCACCTCGAACGGCGCGTCCCAGCCCGAGACCCCAGAGGTGTGGCTGAGGATGTGGCGCAGCTCGATCTGCGCCTTGCCGTTGGCGGCGAACTCGGGCCAGTGGTCGGCCACCGGCGCGTAGGCGTCGAGCAGGCCGCGGTCGATGAGCATCAGCGCGGCGAGATTGGTCACCGTCTTGGTGGTCGACCAGACGTTGGTGATGGTGTCCTCGGTCCACGGCGTGCGCCGCTCGGTGTCGCGCCATCCACCCCAGATGTCCACGACGGTCTCGCCGTCGACGTCCAGCACGATGCTCGCGCCGAGCTCCTCCTTCGCCAGCTGCTCGGCCAGCGCGTCGCGCACCGGCGCAAAGCGCGCATCGCACGTCCCCGATACCTCGGCCATCGGTCCCTCCTTGAGCTCGCGTATCGATCCCTCCGGGCCCGGCGGATTCTGACGCGTCAGGCGAGGGCGCGCTCAGGGTCGGCGGTGGCCACGATCTGGCGCAGTGCGGCGACGTGGCCCTCGAACGCCGTCCGCCCGACGGCGGTGAGGCGGGTGCGCACGCGGCGGCGGCGGTCGCGCACGGGCCGCTCGATCTCGACGTAGCCAGCCTCCTCCAGGGTGGCGAGCTGCTTGGACAGGGCCGAGTCCGACAGCTCGAGCTGGTCGCGCACGAACGCGAACTCTGCCCAGTCCGCCGCCGCCAGCAGCGCCACGATCGAGAGGCGGGTGCTGGGGTGGATCAGCTCGTCAAACCGCGGGGCGGTCATCAGGCGGCGTTGTGCGCCGCCCGGCCGCGCACCCACGCCAGCAGCTGCGGGCCGCCGAGGACGATGATCACCGCGACGAAGATGCTGGTGATCGTCACCGGGTGACGGGCGCCGTCGGCGCCGATCGCCACCGATCCGCCAATGGTCACGAACGCGAGGGCGACGATGCCGCCGAGCACCAGCCGCGCCGTCTGCTGGCCGGTGAGCTCCCGCCGGACGCTGACGCGATGCGAGCGGTGGCGGCCATCCACCACGCGCGGGGCGACGGCGGAGTGCACGGCGCCGAACAGGAATGTTGCGACCGCGGTGAGCCACGGGTGCTTGAGATCGGTAAGGACGCCGAGCGCGATCCAGCCCAGCGCCAGGCCGAACCAGTACCAGCGGGGCAGGTCGATCTCGTCGATGACCTGCCGACGGCCACGGTCGACGGAGTCGAGCGCCGCGCGGGCTTCGTTGGGGGTGACAGGGTGTTCCATGAGACTCTTACTTTCCTAGTGGGAAAATGAGCCTACGCTTTCCTGGTAGGAAAGTCAAGCGACGAGGTGGAACACGTCGGTCGTGAAGGCGTCGTCATCCTCGTTGGGATGGCCGTAGACCTCCCACAGGACCCCGGTGCCCTCCAAGCCCTGGGCGCGGACGAACGCGCGGACGGCGTCGTGGGTCTGCCGGATCTGGAGCGGGCTACCGGTGTGGACCGCGGTGGCGGCACGGCCCCCCGGGAGCTCCGAGGCGATTACGCGTCCCTGGGGCGCGAACGCGACCGGAGCCAGGACGCCGACCTCGACGTTGGGCTCGTGGTCGCGGTACAGCATCACGTTCTGCCAATGGGGCCCCGACGTCCCGGCGGTGCCCGCGGCGAACTCCGGGCAGCGGCGCACGAACACGTACACCTCGTCAAGGAGACGCGGCCAGAGGCTCGGGAAGTCCTCCCACGCGGTGGTCGCCGCGATGACCGCTGTGCGCCGGGGCTCCACGTCCACCAGCCTGACCCCGTCCTGCGGCATGGTGGGACTCTAACTGCGGCGGGCGCGACCATCAGGCGTTGCGAGCGATGAGGTAGGCGCCAGTGGCGATCAGCACCGCGGCCAGGGCGCCGCGGAGCCGCTGGGCGGGGATGGCGCCGGCGATGCGCCAGCCGACCAGCGCGCCGGCCAGCAGCGGGATCTCCATCACCACCACCAGCGGCCATGCGATCGCGCCCCGCAGGGCGTACCCGATCGTGCCGATACCCGCGATGACGATCGACTGGGCCTGCGCGGCGCCGAGCGCGGGCAGCATCGCGACCCCGGCCGAGATGAGCAGCGGCACGCTGAACAGCTGGCCGCCGAGCCCGAACAGCCCACTCACCACCGCCACCGCCAGCCCGATGGGTGCGACCACGGTCCAGGGCAGCGCGCGGCCGGCCGGCGGGGTGGCCGCTCGCGTCTCGCGTTGCTGTCGCTCGCGGACATAGACCAGCCCGCCGATCGCGCTCACACAGCCACCCAGCAGGACCCCGAAGGCGCTGCCCGAGACATGCGCGTTGGCGATCACGCCGACGGGCGTGCCCACGACGGCGGCGCCCACCAGCACGCTGGCCACGCCGCGCGTGTCGCGGCCGCGCAGGTGCCCCGAGCGGATGAAGGCGCCGGTGCCCAGCATCGCGGCGCCCAGGTTGGTCGCGATCGCCGTGCCGCTCACCGCCGGCGGGGGCAGGCCGGAGAGCAGGAACAGCCCGATCGTCACCAGCACGCCCCCCGGCCCCAGGGCGGTGGTGCCGACGCCGCCGGCGAACCCGAACAGCGCCAGCAGCACGAGCGTCCCGGCGCCCAGATGATCGGCGCTGTGGGTGAGTCCGGCCGCGGCGAACGCCATCACGGCACCCCTCGCATCGGGCGATGATTCCAGACCGGCCGGGCAGGGGCGCGAGAATCAACGCATGCACGCGACGATCCGCCCGTACGACCCGCGGGACGAAGCCGCGATCGTGACGCTCTCGCTCAGGGCGTGGGCACCGGTGTTCGCCTCGCTCGAGAGCGAGCTGGGCCGCGACCTATTCCTCCGCCTGCACGGTGACTGGCGCGAGTACCAAGCCGGCGCGGTGCGCGACACGCTGTCCGCGCACGCCACCGAGTGGCTGCGCGAGCGCGGGATGCGGGTGGCGATGGTGGAGAGCGGTGCCGACCCGGGGCATGCAGCGGCACGGCGTGTGTACGCGGCCGCCGATTACACGCGGCTCGGGGTGGCGCGGTACTTCAAGGCCCTGTGACCGTCGTGCCGGTGTTGGGCTGAGCTTGACCGGGCAGCGCTCTCCCCGCCAGCCGTCTTGACGCGTCGCGGGGAGAGGGCTATGGTCGCTCGGCAGACGGTGACTGCGACGGCGTGTGCCCGCAGTCATCTGCTGACCGGGGGAACAGTGACAGGGCGCAAGGGGAGCGGGGGCTCCCACATCGGGCATCTGATCGAGCGGATCGCCGAGTTCGGTGGTCTCGGGCTGGCGGTGTTCCTCGTGGGGGTGGTGGTGGGCGGTGCGATCGTGTTCACGCTGCACGAGACCCACGCGCTGCCGTCCACGACTGTGCGGCAGGTCCGGGCGTTCTCCGAGGTCCAGGAGCCACTTGCGGGCACGCTGGCGGATCGCTTTCGCCCGTGGCTGCTGTTCGACAGCAAGGAGCCGTGGCGGCCGCTGAACGTGGATGACGTGCTTGACGAGGGCACGCACTTCTTCTGCACCACCTCGACCGGGCACACGATGTGTCGCAGGATCACCGGCGCGGCGCAGTTCGACGCCATGCAGGCGCAGGCGGCGCTGGGTACCGCGAGCGACGTCGAGCTGGGCTCGGGCTCGTTCAGGAACTATCACGGTCCCGTGCGCTGCGGCGGCGTGCTGCTGGACTGCGGCACCGGAGGGCAGTCGGCCATCTACTACCACGTGACGCAGTCCAACGACCGCTACTACGTCGACTACTGGATCTTCTACCGGTTCAACCATTTCTCGCGGTCAGAGCCCGGCCTCAGCTGCAAGAGCCAGCTCGCGCGCGAGAACGACGTCTGCGATGAGCACGAGGGCGATTGGGAGGGCGTCACCGCCGTCACCCAGCCCGACGATGCCAACCGGCTCGACTACGTCGTGTACGCCGCCCACAAGGGGACGTTCCGCTATTCCGCGTCCCAGCTGAAGCTGATGGACGGGACGCGGCCGGTCGTCTACGTCGCCAACGGCAGCCACGCCTCCTACCCGCGCCCGTGCGCCAGCGCGTGCTCCCAGCCTGACGGGTTGGCCCAGCTGGGGCTCGTCAACCTCCCGGAGGGAGACTTCGACGGCAGGGCCTCGTGGGCGCGCAACGGCGACGCCTGCCCGGCCAACCAGCCGGGGAGCTGCCTCATCTCGCTGAGCCTTCAGCCGTGGGTGACCTGGGCCGGGCAGTGGGGCGCCGGTTGCGGGAGCGCCTGCACCGGGGCGACGGATGCCAACTCGCCGGCGTCGCCCGGCCGTCAGGCGCGCTACCAGACCCCGTGGTGCTCGTCGGCCAACGGCATCTTCACGTGCGACGGGACGACCGTGGCGAGCTGCGCCGACTGGCTGGGCCCTCTGGTGGCGACCGTGGCGTGCGACGAGGCGCTGCTGAAGCAGGGTCTGGACAAGAGCAACAAGGTCGCGCCCGGGCGGCTGGAGGAGATCCTGGCCAACGGCACCACGGTGACCGCCCACACCCCGGGGGTGGTGCAGACCCTGGGCGAACCGCTCTCGCCGCCGTCGGCGTTCAGGGTGGTGGCGGACGGTCCCGCGACCGAGATCCTGGTGCGCGCGCAGGAGGGCGGCGTGATCGCGGAGGATCGCTTCCGCGAGCCGTCGGCGACGCCCGGTCAGCAGATCCAGGTGCAGGTCGCGTCCGGCGCCGACGGGCCCGTGGTGACGGCGGATGGCCGCGGCCCCGCCGAGGAGCGGATCATCAACACCACCGCCGCGAGCGGCGGAGGCTGACGATGAGCCACCCTGGGGGGTGGAGGACAACCTGCGCGCGCTGCGCGTGGAGCGCATGGACCTCGTCAACCTCCGCGTCGCCGACGACGCCGGCGGGCCCGGCGAGCCGACCCAGGAGCAGCTGGCGACGCTCCAGGACATGCGCCGCGAGGGCAAGCTCGACCTCGTCGGCGTCTCCAACGTGACGCTCGAGGGCGCGCGGGCCGCGGTGGAGCTAGAGGACAGCCTCGCCGAGATCCAGAACGCGTACAGCGTGCTGGACCGCCACAACGAGCCGGTGCTGGACCTCTGCCGCGAGCGCGAGATCGCGTTCGTGCCCTTCTTCCCGCTGGGCTCGGCGTTCGCCGGGGGTCCGCGGACACTGGCTGCCGACCCCGCCGTCGCCGAGGTCGCCGCCAAGCACGGCGCCACCCCCTCCCAGGTGGCGCTGGCGTGGCTACTGGCGCGCGATGATGGGATCCTGCTCATCCCGGGGACCACCTCGGTGACGCACCTGGAGGAGAACATGGCGGCTGGTGACGTCGCCCTGGACGCGGAAGATCTCCAGACGCTCGAGAGGGTGCGGCAGGTGGGACGCCCCCAGCGCTGAGCGGGCCGCGCGCGGGCGGGCGCCGCCGCGAGCTGGCGAGACTGCACGCACAACCGACTGTTCGACGGTCATGCGTTCATGTTTTGAACGCTCATTGAGCGTAAGGGCCCATTGCTGTTTGCCCTGCGCAGGAGCAAGATTTGAGCACTCGGGGGCATCCGAGATCCATACCTCCTTTCACGGAAGAAGGACGAATGGCTCACCATCCAGTCGATTTCCAGATCAAGCTGGCGGCTGCTGTTGTGACAGCCGCTTTCGTACAGGCGCCGCTGCGTTTCGCCGCCTACGCGCTGATGCTGCGACGCTCGCGCCGCGCGTATCCGCAGCTGTTCGACGGACACGCGGCGGCGGCCGCGGTGGCGGCCTGCCTGGCCGAATACGAGCGCGAGCCGGCGGCGTAGGGCCGCCGGCTCGCGCAAGAGCTCCCTCGCGCCGCTGCGGTGGCCCTCAGCCCCCTTCGGGCGCGGCCGCCGCGGCGGTGGACTCGCGGATCACGAGCTTGGTGGCCAGCTCCACGTGCAGCGCCTCGATGCGTTGGTTCTGAAGCAGGCGCACGAGCAGCGCCACCGCCATGCGTCCCATCTCCGCCAGCGGCTGGCGCACCGTGGTCAGCGTAGGGGTGACGATCGAGGCCTCGAAGGTGTCGTCGAAGCCGACGATGGAGAGGTCCTCCGGGATTCGGATCCCGCGCCGGCGCGCCGCCTGCATGGCGCCGATGGCCATCATGTCGTTGAAGGCGAAGACCGCCGTGGGCGGATCGTCGAGATCCAGCAGCCGCTCCGTGGCCTCCAGGCCGCCGCGGTCTGAGAAGTCCGATTCGACCTCCAGCCGCGGGTCGGGCATGACGCCCACGGCGGCGAGCGCCGCCCGGTAGCCGCGCAGCCGCTCGTCCGTGGCGATCCACCCGCGCGGGCCGGTGATCGCGGCGATGCGCCGATGGCCCAGGCCCAGCAGGTGCTCCACCGCCTCGCTGGCACCCGAGGTGTGCGCCGCCGACACCGTGGGGACGCGCTCGTCCAGTGGCTTGTGGGGGTCGACGATCACGAAGTGGTAGCCATGCTCGTGCAGCGCCGAGAGCTCGTCGCCGGACTCCTCGGGCAGGATCAGCACCGCGCCGTCGGTGGTGCCCTGCATCAGGCGCTCGAGCAGCGTGACCTCGCGCTCGTGCTCGTGGTGGGTGGGGCAGAGGACCATCCGCATGTCGTGCTCGTACAGTGCCTCGCCCGCGCCGTCGAGGATCACCGAGAAGTAGGAGTGGTGGACGACGGGCAGCGTCACGCCGACCAGGCCGGTGCGCCCGCCCGACAACCCGCGCGCCGTGCGGTTGGTGCTGTAACCATGTTCGCGGACGACGCGCATCACCGCCTTGCGCGCCCGTTCGGAGACCTCGGCACGTCCGTTGATGACGCGCGACACGGTCGCCGTGGACACGCCGGCGAGGTCGGCCACCTCGCGGATCGTGAGCCGGGACCGTCCGTTGCCGTCGTCGGGGCCTTCCATGAATCGGGATTGAATCACATCATGAAACGTTACATCAAGGGTTGGGCCAAATCATTTCGCCAAAGCCCGCAAAAGCCATTGATTTCGGGCTTGACAGGCTTGCAATTGTTCCGGTACCGTTTTCATCGCGACCGCCCAAACCGCGTCAACGCGCCCATCACCACGGCGCGGCGGCCAGATCGGGACCGGTCCGCGAGAGTGAGAGAGAGGAGAAGGGTCGGGTGCGGTTCATTCTGCGAAGGCTGGCCTTCTACCTGGTCGCCGCGTGGTTCGCGATCACGGTCAACTTCGCCATCCCGCGCGTCATGCCGGGCAACTCGGTCGACACCATGCTGGCCAGGTTCCCGCACCTCGACGCGTCATCGCTCAAGGCGCTGGAAGCCGAGTTCGGCGCCCACGCGCAGGGCAGCATTCTCAGCCAATACGTCTCCTACCTCGGCGACATCGCCCACGGCAACCTCGGCATCAGCGTGGGGCAGTACCCCTCCAAGGTCACCGCGGTCCTCGCCCAGACGCTGCCGTGGACGCTGATCCTGGTCGGCACGGCCACGATCCTCAGCTTCGCGCTCGGCACGCTGCTCGGCATCTTCGCCGCCTGGCGTCGCGGCGGTTGGCTGGATCGCACGCTGCCCGCCTTCACGTTCCTGCAGGCCACGCCGTATTTCTTCCTCGCCCTCATCGTCATCCAGCTGTTCGCGCTCGACTGGCGGCTGTTCCCCTTCGGGCAGGGGTACTCCCTCGGCCTGCAGCCGGGCTTTAACTGGCCGTTCATCTCCAGCGCCATCTCGCACTCGGTACTCCCGGCGCTCACGATCATCCTCACCGCGATCGGCGGCTGGATGCTGCAGATGCGCAACATGATGCTGACGACGATCTCCGAGGACTACGTGCTCGTAGCCGAGGCCAAAGGGCTGTCGCCCCGCAGGATCATGTTCACCTACGGCGCGCGCAACGCGATCCTGCCCAACATCGCCGGGTTCGCCCTCTCGCTCGGATTCGTCGTCGCCGGAGCTCTGGTCATGGAGATCGTGTTCTCCTATCCCGGCGTGGGCCTCACCCTGTTCAACGCCGTGACGTCGAGCGACTATCCGCTGCTCCAGGGGATCTTCCTGGTGATCTCGATGACGGTCCTGCTGGCCTCGCTGCTGGCCGACGTGGTCTACGTCTTTGCGGACCCGCGCGTGCGGACCGGGGCGGCGTACTGATGTCCGCGCTGAGCTCGCCGCTGGGCTCGGGCCCCGAAGGGGCCGTCCTCGAGGTCCCCGCGGAGGTCCTCGGGCGCCGGCGGAGCCTCGCGCGCGGCATGCCGGCCAAGGCCAAGGTCGGCGGGGTCATCCTCGGCGTGTTCGTCCTCATCGCGATCATCGGGCCGTGGGTGGCTCCATACGACCCATCGGCCACGACCGCCGGCCAGGCGCTGCCCATGGCTCCGACCACCAGCCACCTGCTCGGCACCACCGCGACGGGCCAGGACGTCCTCTCCCAGCTGCTGGTGGGCACGCGCTCGACGGTGGTGCTGGGACTGCTGACCGGCGCTATCGCCACGCTGCTGGCGGTGGTGGTGGGCACCTCGGCCGGCTTTCTCGGCGGGATGGCCGACGAGGGGCTGTCGCTGGTGGCCAATGTCTTCCTCGTGCTGCCGGCGCTGCCGCTGCTCGTGGTCATCCTTGGCTACCTGCCCCACACCGGCCAGCTGCCGACGGCGATTGTGCTCAGCGTGCTGGGCTGGCCCTGGGGGGCGCGGGTGATCCGGGCCCAGACCCTTTCGCTGCGCCGGCGTGACTACGTCGCCGCCGCGCGCGAGATCGGTGAGCCGACGTGGCGGATCATCGCCTTCGAGCTGCTGCCCAACCAGATCGGCCTCATCGCGGCCAGCTTCGTGGGGACGGTGCTCTACGCGATCCTGACCTCGGTGGCGCTGGCCTTCCTGGGCGTCGCCGACCTGTCGACCTGGAGCTACGGCACGATGCTCTACTGGGCCCAGAGCGGCAACGCGGTCCAGCTCGGGGCGTGGTGGTGGTATGTCCCGCCGGGCGTGTCCGCGGCGCTGCTGGGGACGAGCCTGGTGCTGCTCAACTTCGGGCTGGACGAGCTGGGCAACCCGCGCCTGCGCGCTGGGGCCGCCAACATGCGGATCGGGCGCCGGCTGTGGCGGCCCTCGGATCCCACCCCGGTCGCCCGCGGCCAGGAGCCGGTCCGATGACGCCGCCGCTGTTGGACATCCGCGACCTGTCGATCACCTACCGCTCGGGCGAAGGGGACGTGCGGGCCGTGCGCGGGGTCGACCTGGCGCTGCACGCCGGCAGCATCGTCGGGCTCGCCGGCGAGAGCGGCTGTGGCAAGTCGACGCTGGCCTATGGCTCGGTCCGGCTCCTGCGGCCCCCGGCGCTCATCGCGGGCGGCAGCGTCACCTACCACGGCCGCCGCATCGCCGGCGGCGGCTTCGATGTGCTGGCCGCGACTCCGGCGCAGCTGCGGGCGTTGCGCTGGCGGGAGATCGCGATCGTCTTCCAGAGCGCGATGAACGCGCTCAACCCGGTGCTGCGGATCGGCGACCAGCTGCACGACGTGCTGCACGCCCATCTGGCGCTGCCCGAAGAGGCGCTGCGCGAGCGGATCCGCACGATGATCGAGATGGTCGGCATCCCGGCGGCGCGGCTGCGCAGCTACCCGCACGAGCTGTCGGGCGGGATGCGCCAGCGGGTGATGATCGCGATGGCGCTCGCCGTCGAGCCCGAGGTCGTGATCATGGACGAGCCCACCACCGGCCTCGACGTGGTGGTGCAGAAGGAGATCCTGCGCCAGGTCTTCGAGCTCAAGGACCGGCTGGGCTTCAGCGTGCTGTTCATCACCCACGACCTGTCGCTGCTGCTGGAGGTCGCCGATCGCGTGATGATCATGTACGCCGGTCAGGTGCTGGAGTCAGCGCCCACCGACGCGCTCCGCGCCGCCCCCGCCCATCCCTACACCCGCGGCCTGCTCGGCTCCTTCCCCCGCTTGCGCGGCGAGCGCCGGCAGCTGTCGGGGATTCCCGGATCGCCGCCGGACCTTCGGGGCGAGCTGGCGGGATGCCCGTTCATCCCGCGCTGTTCGTTCGCCCGCGACGCCTGCGCCGAGGTGGACATGGCGCTGGCCCCGGTGGGTTCCCACGCCGGCTCCAACGGCTCGGGGCCGGACGGCGGCGCGGCCCGCTCCACGCACTTCAGCGCCTGCCCGTTCGTCTCCGCCGCCACGGTCTCCTCCCAACCCCCGCTCGCTGTCGTGGACTCGGCTGCTGCCCCCGCTGAGCCCTCGGCGGCGGGCGGGGAGCCCGGGCACGGCGTGCCCGTGCTGGCGGCCGTGAACCTGAGCAAGGACTACCGGCTCGGGCGCGGCCGCGGCGCCACGGTCGTCTCCGCCGCGCAGGAGGTGTCGTTCGGGCTGTATCGCGGCAAGGTGGTGGCGCTGGTGGGCGAGAGCGGTTCGGGCAAGAGCACGATCGCCAAGCTCCTGGCCGGCCAGGAGCAGCGCACCGGCGGGCACATCCTGCTCGACGGCGCGGACATCGATCCCTCGGCGCGCCGCGCTTTCCGGGCCTACAAGAGCGAGGTGCAGATGGTCTTCCAGGACCCGTTCGCCTCGCTCAACCCGCTCCACACGGTCCGCTATCACCTCGAGCGGGCGCTGCGCGTGCACTCCGACCGCACCGGCCGGCCCGCGAGCGTCGCCGAGATCGACAGGCTGCTTGAGCAGGTGCGCCTCATTCCCGCCGCGAAGTTCCGCGAGGCGTTCCCCCATGAGCTCTCCGGCGGCCAGCGCCAGCGGGTCTCCATCGCCCGCGCGCTGGCAGCGGCGCCGCGCGTCCTGCTGGCCGATGAGCCCGTCTCGATGCTCGACGTCTCGATCCGCCTGGAGGTGCTGGACCTGATCGCCGATCTCGGCACCCGGCTCGACCTGGCGGTCCTGTACATCACCCATGACATCGCGTCGGCGCGCTACTTCGCCGACGAGATCCTCGTCATGAACGCCGGCCGGATCGTTGAGCGTGGCCCGGCGGAGAAGCTGACCCAGAACCCCACGCATCCCTACACCCAGTTGCTGATCGCGTCCTCACCGGATCCGGACAGCTTCGCGGCCGGGACGAGCGGCGAGGCGCTCGCGCTGGCCGCCGGCGACCGGGAAAGGAGGACCCCGGAGATGCGCTGAGCAAGCCAGCGCCCCCGGCCTCACCCGGGGGCGCGTGACCCGCCTGAAAGCAGTTCGCCTGCGCCCGGTATCGCCCGGGACACAGGCGCACCACATATCGACACGACGTTTGTATCAGGAGGTGCACGCTCCATGGAGCGCAGAAAGACATACAGGACGCTGAGCGCGAGCTGTTGCGCGCTGGCCGCGGCCGGCGCGCTGGCGGCCTGCGGCGGTGTCTCGAGCTCGGCCTCGAGCTCGAAGAGCACGAACAACTCGAACAGCTCGAACAAGGCGAGCACGCCGGCGAGCGCCGGCAACGGCTCGGTGCTGACGGTGGAGTCAAGCCAGCAGAATGCCGTGACCAAGAACTTCAACCCGTTCGTTCAAACGTCGGCGTCCTCGCTGCTGGGCGCCACATCGCTGCTCTACGAGCCGCTGCTGCAGGCCAACGCGCTCAAGCCGGGCATGTACTACAACTGGCTCGCCACCGGCTACAAGTGGTCAAACGGCGGCAAGGCGATCACGTTCACCATCCGGCCGGGTGTCAAGTGGTCAGACGGCTCTCCGCTGACTGCGTCTGACGTGGCGTTCACCTATGGGCTGATCAAGAAGTATCCCGACGCGAACACCACCGGCCTCGCCGTCAAGAGCGTGAGCTCGTCTGGCAACAACGTCACGATCAGCTTCGCCTCGCCCCAGTACGCCAACCTGCAGAACATCGCGGGGCAGGTGTACATCGTCCCGCAGTCGGTGTGGAGCAAGGTCGGCGATCCTGGCAAATACATTGACGCCAACCCGGTCGGCAGCGGTCCGTACACGCTGGCCAGCTTCACCGGGCAGGGCTTTACCCTGGGCGCCAACCCGCACTACTGGGGCGGCAAGCCGGCTGTGTCCAAGGTCCAGTTCCCCACCTACGCGTCGGCCAACTCGGCGCTGTCGGCGCTGCAGACCGACCAGCTCGACTGGGGCGGCAACTTCATCCCGGGCGTGCAGCAGGTGTTCGTGTCGGGCAACGCCAACCACCACGTCTGGTTCCCGCCGGTGCAGACCAACAGCCTGGAGCCGAACCTGACCAAGTTCCCCACCAACCAGCTGGCCGTCCGCAAGGCGATCAGCATGGCCATCGACCGCACCGCGCTCAGCCAGCAGGCCGAGGGCGGGCTGGAGCCGCCGGTGGCCAACGCCAGCGGGCTGACCCTGCCGGTCTTCCAGCAGTTCCTGTCGCCCACGGTGGCCGGCTCGACGCTGCCCGCCCACCCGGACGTCGCGGGGGCCAAGGCCGCGCTCCAGCAGGCTGGCTACGTGATGGGGTCCGACGGCCTGTTCCGCACCAAGGGAGGCCAGAAGCTGACGATCAACATCACCAACCCGTCGAGCTTCTCGGACTACGCGGCCGGTGATGCGCTCATCGCCAAGCAGCTGCGCGCTGCCGGACTCGATGCCAACTTCGTGGGCCAGAGCGTGGACGCATGGTCTTCGGACATCGCCACCGGCAACTTCCAGCTCATGCAGCACTGGTCGCAGACGAGCGTGGCGCCCTACCAGCTCTACAACGACTGGCTCAACAGCGCCCAGGCGACCAACAACGCCGCCGGCGACTTCGAGCGGCTCAAGAACCCGCAGGTCGACCAGATGCTCAACAAGCTGGCCGCCGACAACACCGTCGCCGGCCAGCAGTCCGACCTGGCCCCGATCGAGAAGTACGTGGCGGACAACCTCCCGGTCATCCCCACCGTCTACGGCGTGGTGTTCGACGAGTACAACACCGGCAAGTTCACGGGCTGGCCCACCCAGGCCAACCCATATGAGTCCGGGAGCCCCAACACTCCGACCAACGAGGTGGTCATTCTGCACCTCCGACCCACGGCCTGACCCCCGGCACGGTCTCTGCGCCCCCGCCGCCCACGTGCGGCGGCGGGGGCCGGCGGCCGCAGGGTCGATCTGCACGCACCACCAACAAGGAGACGGACTGATGAATGCGCTGACAACCAACGGCGCCTCGGGGGCACGCCGGTTCCCAGAGGGGTTCCTCTGGGGGGCGGGGAGCTCCGCCTACCAGATCGAGGGCGCCGTCGACGAGGACGGCCGCGGCCGCTCGATCTGGGACGTGTTCAGCCACACGCCGGGCAACGTGCGCGGCGGGGAGACGGGCGACATCGCCTGTGACTCGTACCGCCGCGTCGCCGAAGACGTCGCGCTGCTGGCCGATCTGGGCGTCGGGGCCTACCGCTTCTCGATCGCCTGGCCGCGGGTGCTGCCGACCGGCCGCGGCCCGGTCAACGAGGCCGGCCTCGACCACTACCGCGCGCTGGTGGACGAGCTGCGCGCCCACGACATCGTTCCGGTGGTGACGCTGTATCACTGGGAGCTACCCCAGGCGCTGGAGGACGAGGGCGGATGGGCCGTGCGCGGCACCGCGGAGCTGCTGGCGCAGTTCGCCGGCGTGGTCGCGCAGGCGCTGGGCGACCGGGTGGGCATGTGGACCACGCTCAACGAGCCCCAGCAGTCCGTCCACCAGGGCTACCGGATCGGCACGCATGCTCCGGGTCATCGCGATCAGGGCTTGGCCGCGGCGGCGACGCACCACATCCTGCTCGGCCACGGGCTGGCGCTCCAGGCGCTGCGCGCGGCGCTGCCGCCCGGCGTTCCGGTGGGGATTGCACTCGACCCCCACCCGTACCGGGCGGTCGACGAGGACGCCGAGCCGGCCGCGGCGCAGCTCGACGCCGACCACAACCGGGTCTGCCTGGACCCGGTCCTGCACGGGACCTACCCGGTGCAGGCCAACCCCGAGCTGCTGCCGCCCGACGCGCTCATCCGCGGCGGGGACCTGGAGGCGATCGGCGCCCCACTGGACTTCCTCGGCGTCAACTACTACCGGCCCCACTACATCCGCGGCGGCGACTGGTCGAACCTGCTCCTCGGCGAGTCGCCCGTGGCCGACCAGCCCGGCTTCGTCGAGTACCTGCCCCCGGCCCGGCCGCGGACGGTGATGGGATGGCTGGTGGAGCCCGACGGCCTGTATGAGATCCTCACCCGCCTGCACCGCGAGACCGGTGGGCTGCCGCTCTACATCACCGAGAACGGGTGCGCTGCTGAGGACTACGTCAACCCCGAGGGCGCGATCAACGACACCGAGCGGGTGGACTACATCCACGGCCATCTCGACGCCGTCCTGCGCGCCGTCGACGACGGGGTGGACGTCGCCGGCTACTTCCACTGGTCGCTCCTGGACAACTTCGAGTGGGCGTGGGGCTACCGCCGGCGGTTCGGCCTCTACTACGTGGACTACGGCACCCAGCGCAGGCTGCCCAAGCGCAGCGCGGCGTTCTACGCGGACATCGTACGCTCCGGCGAGCTGCCGCCTCTCGAACCGCGCGTGGCGGATCGGCCGCTGGCCCCCGTGGCCGAGCCCTCCTGACCGGGGGGCTCAGCCCGGCGGCGCCGGCCAGGGCGGCAGCTCGGGGCGCAGCCGCTCGCAGGCGGCCGCGAGCGCCAGCACGGGGACGTCGGCGAAGCGCCGGCCGACGAGCTGGATCCCGATCGGCCGGCCGTCCGCGGTGGTGGTCCACGGGACGCTGACCGCCGGGTGGCCGGAGATGCTGAACGTCACGGTGTAGGCGATGTGCTCCAAGGCCCGGCCGGGATCCGCGGCCGGGCTGGGGAGGTCGGCGCTGAAGGTGGCGACGGGCGCGACCGGGCAGACGATGTAGTCAAAGCCGTCGATCGCATCCCGTGCGGCGATGCTGATCGCCTCCAGCTGGCTGAAGTCCTGAAACAGCTCGATGCCTGTCCGGTCCGCGGCGGCGTCCATCCACTCGCGCAGGTAGGGCAGCAGCCGCTCCTGGTTCTCCGGCGGCAGGGCGCGGAGGTCGCGCAGGCTGCGCATGCGCCAGAAGCGGTCGACCCCATTCAGCATCGCGTCCGTGATCAGCGGCCCGATCGGCTCGACGCGAGCGCCGGCGTCGCCCAGCGTGATGGCCGCCGACTCCACGGCGCGGGCCACCTCGGGGTCGGTGGCCATGCCCGCGCCGGCGTCCACGGCCAGCGCGATCCGCGTCCCCGCCACCTGCATCTCGAGGTGCTCCCAGTCGAGGTGCTGCGGCGGAAGGCTCATGAAGTCGACGTCGTCAGGCTGGGAGAGAACGGCCATGGCCCGCGCGGCGTCGGCGACCGTCCGGGTCAGAGGGCCCGCGACGCGCGCGTAATACGGCGGGTTGACGGGGACTCGTCCGAAGCTCCCCTTGAGGCCGACCACGCCGGTGAAGGCAGCGGGCAGCCGCACCGACCCGCCGATGTCGGTGCCGACGTTGATCGGGGCGTAGCCGGCGACGGTGGCCGCCGCGGCGCCCGAGCTCGAGCCGCCGGGATTCCACTCCGGGTTCCAGGGGCTGCGCGTGGTCCCGTGCTTGGTCGACACGCCCGACGTGAGCATGCCGAAGTCGGGCATCGTGGTCTTGGCCACCAGCACCGCTCCGGCCTCCTTGAGCCGCGCCGCCGCGGGAGCGTCGCGCGGCGCCGGTGCCGGCACGCTCGCCGCCGACCCCAGGGGCGAGGCCACGCCGGCGGTGGCGATGTTCTCCTTGATGGTCACCGGCACGCCGTCCAGGAGGCTGAGCGGCTCCCCGGTGAGCCAGCGATCGCCGGAGGCGCGCGCCTGCTGTTCGGCCTCGCCGTCGTAACGGTGCCACAGCGCGTTGATCGTCGGTTCCCAGCGTTCGATCCGCGCGCGCACCGCCTGGAGCGCCTCGGCCGGCGAGCAGTCGCCCGCTTCGAACGCGCGGGCGAGATCGAGGGCGGTGAGATCGGCGAGGTCGGTCATCGGTGCGGTTCGGAGACTCGCACGGCGCGGTCATTGTCGCCGCCCGGCTCCGCATCTGCGCGCACCCAGCGAGTGATGTGGCATCGTCATCGCGGGATGAGGGGCGATCGCGTATTGGTGACCGATGGCGAGACCAGGGCCTGCGTGGCTGCCGTCCGCGGGCTGGCGGAGGCGGGCTTTGCCGTCACGTCAGCCGCGGCGCAGGGCCGGATCGCGCCCGCCCACTGGTCGCGCGCGGTCACCCAGCGGTTCCGGACCCCCGATCCGCTGAGGGACGAGGCCGCCTTCCTGGGCTCGCTGGAAGAGGCGGTGCGCAGGCACGACGTCGACGTGCTCATGCCCGGTAGCGACGCGACGCTGCTGGCGGTCTCCCGCGGGCGCGCGCGTCTCGAGCCCCATGTCCGGATCGGCCTGCCGCCACCGGGCGACGTGTGGCGCGCACTGGACAAGGTGGAGCTCACCGCGGTGGCGGCGCGGCACGGACTCCGGTCGCCGCGCACGGTGATCTGCCAGGACGGCGCCGACGCGCTGGCGGCGGCGGGCGACACGGGCTACCCGGTGCTCGTCAAGCCGCTGCGCTCGGTCATCGAGCAGGGGTCGATGCGACATCGGTCGGGCTCGGAGCTCGCCGCCGACGCCGCCGAGCTTCAGGCGCTCATTGAGCTCTTCGGCGGCGAGGGGCTGGTGCAGCAGCGCGTCGCCGGCGCGCTGGTCTCGTTTGGCGGCGTGCTCGCCAACGGGCGCCTGCTGGGCGAAGCGGTCTCCCGGTATCGCCGCACCTGGCGCCCGGGTGTGGGCAACGCCTGCTACTCGCAGACGATCGACGCGCCGCCGGCGCTCCGCGACCGCGTCGTCTCGCTCCTGACCGATCTCGGCTGGGAGGGCCTGTTCGAGCTCGAGCTGATCGAGGCGCGGGGCGGCGCGTGGCACGCGATCGACGTCAACCCCCGGCCGTACGGATCGATGGCGCTGGCGGTCGGCGCCGGTGCCAACCTGCCGGCGATCTGGTGCCGGCACCTCCTGGGCCAGCCCGTGATCGAGTCCCGCGCCACGCCGGGCATGCTCTATCGCTGGACCGACGCCGACCTGCGCCATGGCCTGTGGGAGCTGCGCGGCGGCCGGCCCGCCGCGGCAGTCCGTGTGCTGAGCGTGCACCGGCACGTGGTGCATCCCTTCGGGCGCCGCAGCGATCCTGGGCCGGGCGTCGCGCGCGTGGCGGAGCTGGGCGCGGAGGTGGCCCGGCGAGCGGCGCGGCGGTCGCCGGGCGGCGAGCCGACGGCCATCATCGGCGCGGGCCCCAGCGGGCTGGCCGTGGCCGCCCATCTGCGCGCGGCCGGCGTGCCGGTGCGCTGCTTCGGCGAGCCGCTCGAGTTCTGGTCGAGCCAGATGCCCGAGGGAATGCTGCTGCGCTCCCGCCGCCGCTCGTCCAACATCGCCGACCCCCGCCGGGAGCTGACGATCGCGGACTACGAGCGCAGCGCGGGACGCTCCCTGCGCCACCCATCGCTGACGCGCGATCAGTTCATCGACTATGGCCGTTGGTTCGCGCAGCGGGTCGTGCCCGATGCCGACGCGCGACGGGTCGCCTCGGTGTCGCGTGACAACGGAGGGTTTGCCCTGCACCTCGTGGACGGCGAGGCGCTGTCGGCCGGCCGCGTGATCGTGGCGGCCGGCCTGTCGCCATTCCTGGACATTCCCGAGCCGTTCGCCGCGCTGCCTGGCTCCGTGCGCTCCCACGCGTATGACCACAACGACCTCAGCGGGTTCTCGGGCCGGACGGTGGCGGTGATCGGATCCGGGCAGAGCGCGCTGGAGTGCGCCGCGCTGCTGCATGAGCGAGGCGCCACGGTCGAGGTCCTGGCGCGCGCCACGGCGGTCAACTGGCTCCCGGACGACACCCTCCCGGTGGAGCGCCCGGGCGGCCTGGCCTGGCGCCCGGGGGTGCCGCTGCCGCCCACCGACGTCGGCGGCCGCGTCACCGGCTGGGCGGCGGCGATGCCCGACGTGTTCCGTCGCCTTCCGGGGCAGGTCAAGCCCGATGTCAGCTACCGCTGCATCCGCCCGGCGGGTTCGGGGTGGCTGCGGGGCCGGTTGCGCGAGGTGCCGATCACCTGCGGGATGGAGGTGACCGCCGCCGAGGTGCACGACGGCCGGGTGACGCTGCGCTCCCGCGATGGCGCCGACCGCACCGTCGATCACGTCCTCCTCGGGACCGGCTACCGGGTCGACGTGCGGCGCTATCCGTTCCTGACCCCGCGCCTCGCCGGTGAGATCGCGGTGGCCGACGGCGGTTACCCGGTGCTGAGCGCCGGACTGCAGTCATCGGTCCCCGGGCTCCACTTCATGGGCGCGGCGGCGGCGTACAGCTTCGGGCCGATCATGCGTTTCGTGGTCGGCACCTGGTACGCGGCGCCCGCGGTGGCCCGGCGCGCGGCCGGCCGCCGCCAGCCGCCGATCAGCTTCGCCTTCTAGATGTAGGACCCGAGGAGGTTGTTCAGCTCGTTGAGGCGAGTGCCGCTCGTCCTGGGCTGATCGGCTCTCGGGCGGCTAGAAACGAGCCAGCTTGACGCGCCGGCCTGGTGCTGGCTCGGAAATGCCCGCATCTGTCCGTATGATGGTGGTTCGGGGAGTTCGATGGACTCACGGGGACAACGTGGAGGCGGCTGGTGACCGGTGTAGGCAAGTTGCAGCAACCAGGTGGCGTTGTGTCGCGCCGCCACGCCCCGCAGGGCGGGCCCGGGATCTAGAGGCATGGCCGGAGGCGAGCCGGGAGGCCCCGCACAGGCACCCAACATCGTCGGGCGCTACGAGATCCTGCGCGAGATCGGGCGCGGGGGGATGGCGATCGTATGGGTGGCCCGCCAGCCCGACCTCGACCGCCAGGTCGCGCTCAAGGAGCTGAGCCGCTTCCACGCCAGCTCGGCCGAGTACGCCCACCGCTTCCTGCGCGAGTCGCGGCTGGCCGGCTCGCTCAACCACCCCAACATCGTGACCGTGTACGAGTACTTCGAGCACGCCACGATCCCCTACATCGCGATGGAGTACGTCCCGCGCGGATCGCTGCGGCCGTACATGAAGCGGTTGACGCTGGCGCAGATAGGCGGCGTGCTCGAGGGCGTCCTGGCCGGCCTGGCCCACGCGGAGCTGGCAGGCATCGTCCATCGCGACCTCAAGCCCGAGAACATCATGGTCACCGGCGATGGCCGCGTGAAGATCACGGACTTCGGAATCGCCCGGGCCACGCAGCGCGCCGGCACCCAGTACATGACCGCCACCGGGATGACCGTCGGGACGCCCACCTATATGGCCCCCGAGCAGGCCATGGCCGGCGAGATCGGCTCCTGGAGCGACCTGTACTCGGTCGGCGTGCTCACTTACGAGCTCGTCGTGGGGCACGTTCCCTTCCATGACACCGACGCGCCCATGGTCATCCTCATGCGGCACGTCAACGAGCGGATCCCCTCCGCGCTCGAGGTCCGCCCCGATGTCGACCCCAAGCTCTCGGAGTGGATCGACAACCTCCTGATCAAGGACCCCAACCAGCGCGTGCGCCATGCGGTGGATGCGTGGGAATCGCTGGAGGACATCATCGTTGGGCAGCTCGGCCCGCTGTGGCGACGCCACGCCCGGCTCCTCGACGACCAGCTCGCCGTCAGCAACGCGGTGCCGCTGACGCCGGCGCCGTTCGAGAGCCAGCCCTCGATCCGGACGCCGACGCCTGAGTCCAGCGTGGCCATCTCCGAGGCGGACTTCGTGACCTTTGACCCCGGTCGGCCGCTGGCCGCTCCGGAGGACGCGCCCCCGGCGGGTGCGGCGCCACCTCCGCCTCCGCCGCCAGTGACACCGGTGACGCCGGAGCCTGCGCCCGCGGTGCCAGAGCCCACCCCGCCGGTGCTCGAGCCCGCGGTCGAGCCGGAACCGGCGGCGGTCGCCCCGGAGCCGGCGGCCGAGCCGGTCGCGGAGCCCGAGCCGGTTGCGGAGCCCGAGCCCGTGGTCGAGCCGGTACCCGCGGCGATCGCACCTGAGCCAGCGCCCGAGGCGGTCGCGGAACCCGAGCCCGTCGCGGAGCCCGTGGCCCAGGAACCGGACTTCGTGACCTATGCGCCGGCCCCCGTGGCTCCTGTGCCCGCTCCGCCACCGCCGCCGCCGGAGCCTGAGCCCGTTGTGGAGGCGCCGCCGCTCGAGCCCGAGCCGGCCCCGCACGAACCGGAGCCCGAGCCGGCCCCGCTCGAACCGGAGCCGGTCGCGGAGGCCGAGCCCGAGCCGGCGCCGCCCGAACCGGAGCCGGTCGCGGAGGCCGAGCCCGAGCCGGCGCCGCCCGAACCGGAGCCCATCGCGGAGGCCGAGCCCGAGCCGGGGCCGCTCCGCACGCCCGAGCCCATGCCGACGCCGGTCGCGGGTCCGCGTACCCAGCCCCGGTCCACCACACGCCGTGCCCCGATCGCCGCATTGGCGGCGGCGGCCGTCGTCATCGGGGCGGGCATTGGCTTTCTCGTGGCGCCCAGCTCACACAAGGCAGCGCCCAAGCCGCCGGCACTCAACCAGGTCGCCTCGGCGGGCTCGGCCGGGTCGGTGAGGATGCACTTCCCTGAGGGGTGGCAGTCCTCCAACGCGGTGCCGCCCGCCGCCGCCGCGCTGAAGCTCGTCAATCCAACGACGGTCAGCCCGGCGGCCTCGCCGGCGAAGGGGGCTCTGGTCGTGGGCACCGCTGACAGCGTCGACTCTACCCTGCTGCCGCCCGGCTTCACCGCGAAGCTGGGCACGGCGGCCCAGGGCTCACCGGTGAAGCTCGGCGCCAACACGTTCAGGCGGTTCATGGACGTGGTGCCGTCGGACTCGTCCACCGCGCTGTCGGTCTACTCGCTGCCGACCCAGCGCGGCGCCGCGATCGCCGCGTGCGTGCTGCCGCCGTCGGGCGCCACCGCGTTCAACAGCACATGCGAGTCGGTGCTGAAGACGCTGCAATCCTCCGTGCCGGCCTTGCCGCTGGGCGCCAACCCGACGTTCGCCGCTTCGCTGGGCGCGGTCGTCGGCAAGCTCAACGCAGCGCGCAGCAGCGCCGGCCGCCAGCTGGCGAGCGCGAAGAACCAGAAGGCCCAGACCGCGGCGGCCAAGACGCTCGCTGCCGCCTACGGCCGGGCCGCCGCTGCGGCGGCCAAGCTCCAGCCTGGCCCCATCGGCGCCGCCGGCACCGCCGCGATCGTGAGCGCGCTGCACCAGCTCGCCACCGGCTACCAGCAGCTGAGCACCGCGGCGGCGCACAACAACAAGCCCGCGTACGCGACCGCCGGCGCCGCAATCAGCAAGGCCCAAGCCGCTCTCAGCGCGGGCTTCGGCCAGCTCCAGCAGGCCGGCTACACGATCGGCTGAGCGACCCCCGCGGACGCGCGGGCCCGCGGCGCTGCGCCGGCGATCAGCCGCCACCTCCGCCGTGTGAGACCCCCGACGTGCCCTGCGATGGCGACGAGGACTGCGCCGGTGCCGACGATTGCGCCGGTGCGGACGATTGCGCCGGCGCCGAGGACTGCACGGGCGCGGACGACTGCGCCGGAGCCGAGGCGACCGACGAGCTCGCCGCAGAGGACGCGGTGCTCGCCGCAGAGGACGCGGTGCTCGCCGGCGTCGTCTTCGGCTTGGGCTTCGGCTTCTTGGCGGGTGCCTGCAGCGCCGGGATCGCGCTCGCGCCGGCGAGCGGGGTGATCGTGGCATGCTGCGCCGAGGCCGTGGCCGGGGCGGCCAGCGATGCGGAGGGCGCGGGCGCCGAGCTCTTCTTGATCGCCGACCCGATGGCGAAGGCGCCTCCGAGCCCGATCACGAGCGCGACCGCCAGCAGCAGCCAGCGCTTGCGTACGTCCTGATCCGCCGGCGCTGCGGCGATTGCGGCAACGTCGCCGCCAGACATCATCGAGCTTTCCATCCGATCCGTACCCCCGGTCGTGATTACCGTCTCAATCGTAGACCCGCTGTCCAGTCAACGCCGCACTAGATGATGCGCTCGCGCACCGCCATGGCCACCGCCTGGGATCGGCTCTTGACCCCGAGGCGGATGACGATGTCGTGCAGGATCGTCTTGATCGTGCGCTCGCTGTAGGACAGGCGCTCGGCGATCTCGCGGTTGGACAGGCCCGCCGCCACGAGGCTGAGCACCAGCTGCTCGCGCGGGGCGAAGCCACCGCTGGGCGCGGTGGCGCGGTCGCGCTGGCGGATCGGGGCCACTGAGCCGCTGAGCGTGCGCAGGACGCTGGAGTCACACGCGAAGATCCCCGCGGCGACAGCGCTCACCGCGGCCACCAGCGTGTCCGGCGTGAGCTGGGCCCGCGCCAGGGCGCCGCCGACGCCGGAGCCGATCGCGTCCAACACGTCGGCGGTGCCGGCCTCGTGCATGCACAGCAGCACGCGCGCCCCGGTCTGCACGGCGATCTCCTGGACGAACGCCATCGCGCCCCCCAGGTCTGAGTCGAGCACCACGACGTCGGCCTCGGCCAGCGCCTCGCTCTCCCACGCCAGCGCGATCGACGACGCGTGGTCCACCGACTCCACACCCGGAGTCATCGACAACGTCGTTCGCAGCCCACTGACGTAAATCGTGTCCCGGAACACGATGAACACCCGCATCGCCCCACCTCATTCGTCTGGCTTGGTCCCGATCCCAGCGCTACAGCACACCATCATAAGGGTCCGCGGCGACCGGCGCACGAGCGTGGGCCATCCCTGCAGGTTCGATGCGGTCTGGCGGCTGCAAATCGTCGCGCGCCAGCGCTGACGCCGGACCCGGAGGGCTGAAGCACTATTCCTCTCGGCGGGCGACGCGGACCACGTGGTCGCCGGAGGCGACGACCTCATCGGGCTCGAGCAGAACCTGGCGCCCCGCGGCCTTGGACCCCTGCTCGCCGGTTTCGATGTTCATCTCGTAGAGGCGGAGGATCTTGACCGCCTCCACCGCGTCGAAGGCGTGCATGATCGCGTAGAGCTCGCCCTGGTTGAGCGAGCGGCCCGGGGGCCAGCCACCGGCGGCCGCGCGGGGGCTGCCTCCGATCAGCGGGTTCAGATAGGTGTAGAGCTGCTCGGTCACATGGCGCTCGATGCGCGGCGCGTCGGCCCGCGGGCCGACCTGGAGGTTCACGACCACGCTGACCGCCCGGAAGCGCATCGGCAGCAGGCGCACCGGCGTTCCCGGCAGCTTGCGGGCGTCCAGGTAGCGCTGGATCTCCTCCAGCAGCAGCGCGTCGGGCGTCAACTCCTCGACGGTCAGCCGGCGGTCCGCGGGATCCACGCGGGGCAGGATGCGCAGCGTCACGCCCGGTTGCTCGTCGGCCACGCGCAGCGCCCGGGCCACGCGAGGCGTCGCCTCGGTGGCCAGGAACTCGTAGTCCTCGGTCGTCACCGCGCGGTAGCGGGTGCGGATCTGCAGCGCCGAGCGCCGGCGCGCCGAATCGAGCCCCTCGGGGTCGACGCCGCCGAGTGCGGGTCGCGGATTGGACACCGAGGCCACGCCGGGGATTGCGCTGCGCAGCACGTTGATCGTCCCGGCGTCGACGTTGCCGGTCCGGCCGCCGCCGTGGCGGTAGCGGCACATGCGCATCAGGGCGCCCTTGGCGGGGATCTCCCCGTGCAGCGAGACGCCCCCGTCGGCCTCGCGCAGCTCGGGTCCGAGGCGGATGTGGCCGTGCACCAGGTCCAGTCCGAAGTGCCGGTCCCCGGGGCCCGAGCCCGCAAAGGAGTCGCGTTGCTCCCACGGCTCCCACTCGCCCTCGCCGGTCTTGACCTCCAGCGTCTCGCCGGGCGCCAGCGACAGCACCGGCGAGAACCGGGTCGCGAACGTCTGGCTGGGGCTGCCGTCGCTGACGCCGAGCATCTCCTCGATTTCGACCGTGGCGTGCTCGGCGGGCAGCAGCGCTCCGATCGGGGAGGCGGTGATCTGGTAGATCTCGGGCGCCTGGGTGTAGACGGCGGGCTCGCCCGCGACCCGCGTCGTCTCGGCGATGCGGCAGCGCAGCCAGTACAGGCGGCGGCCGGCGATCGCCTCGGTGCCCGATCCCGGCGGGCACTGGACCTCCACGGTGCCCGAGCCGTAGTTGAAGCCTCCGGTGAGGTCCTCAAGCACGTCCACTGCGGCCCAGGTGTTGTCGCCCCGGCTCATCTCCCAGCGCAGCGGGGGGTCATCGGGCTTGACGCCGGCGCCGCGCGCCATCGAGGCCTCCATCGAGACGCGCATGAGCAGTCGCGACAGGCTCCCGTCAAACCCCAGGTAGAGAGCGTCGCCGTGCTGGGGCTGGCGGCTGAACGGGACCTGATCGGGGCCCGTCGGGTAGGCCACGCCGTCGGCCACCCCGATCTCCTTCGCCGCCCCGGCGCGCTGCACGAGGTACGCCGCCGGCAGCAGGGGATGGATCGTGAACGTCTCGACGGTGCCGAACACGATCGACTCCTGCGCAGGCGTGCGCAGCGTCCCCGCCTCAGTGCCGGCCCGGATCTCCAGCGGCTCGGCGGGGGGAGCGCTCAGCCGCATGCGCAGCTCGGTGTGGGCGGCGGCGGGGCCGTCGAGCTCGATGCCCAGCAGATCCAGCAGGGCCACATGAAGCTTGTCCGGCACCATGGCGAGCCGCTCGACCGCCAGCCCGGTCATCCACGTGAACAGCTCGATCAGGGCGGCGGTGGGATCGGCGACTCCGTTGACCGCCAGCTCTGGGCACAGCACCGCCACGCGCCTCCGCGCCTCGGTGACGAGCTCCGCGTGGGTGCGGTCGTCGAGCCGGACGGAGGAGAGAGTCACCCCGTCTCCTCGGCCGGGATCACGTAGAACGGATAGACGAGGTTGTACAGGCGGCTGGTGGCCAGCACTTTGTAGGTGATGGTGATGAGGAGCGTCCCGTCCTGGGATTCGGAGAGATCGAAGTCCAGGGCCGTGACCTCGATGCGCGGCTCCCACCGCGCCAGCGCCGTGTGGATCGCGGTCTCGATGTGACCGATCAGCTCGGCATCGATCGCGTCGAACACGAAGTCGTGGACCGCGCATCCGAACTCGGGCCGCATCGGGCGCTCCCCGGGCGCCGTGCCGAGGATCACGCGGATCGCCTGCTCGATGTCGGTCACCCCGTGGGCCAGCGCGAGCACCCCGCGCTGGTCGGCCTGGAGCGGGAAGGAGAGTCCGGATCCGATCAGGTCAGCCATCGCGCGCTCACCCCAGGCTGATCATCGGGCCGCTGACGGTGACGCCGCTGGGGCCGATCTGGATGGACGAGCCCCCGCACTTGATCGTCACACTCTGCGTGCCCTCGATCGTGACGTTGCCCATGTCGGCCTTGATGCTGATGTCGCCCTGCTTGCTCTCGATCGTGTAGCCCTGCTGCGCGGTCTCAGAGATGTTCTGGTCGGCGCTGACCGTCAGCGACTGCTTAGTGGTGAAGTTCATCGCGTCCTTGGCGGTGGCCACGATCTTCTGGTCCGAGAGCACGGCGAAGGAGCCGTCCTGGTTCTGGGTGAGGTCGCTGCCCGGGACGTCGGTCCCGTTGAACAGCGAGCCCAGGACGTAGGGGCGCGTCGTGTCGTCGTGCTCGAAGCCGACGAGGACCTCTTCGCCGACCACCGGCAGCATCATCAGGCCGCGCGCGTTGCCGGCGCTGACGCTCGCGATGCGCGCCCATGCGCCCTCGGCGTCCGGCCCCAGGGCCGGGTACTTCACGCGCACGCGGCCCATGTTGTCCGGGTCGTCGTTGTTGGTGACGACTCCGAGCACGAGCTGGGCGCCGAACGCGGGGCGAGCGCTGCCGCTGCCGCGGTCGCCGCCCACCGACCCGAGCAGCGTGTGTGCGGGCGAGTTCGCGAAGTGCGTCTCGTAGGTCGCGCCCCCGCGGAGAACGTGGGTGGCCGATGCCACGCGGTACAGGCCGCTGTACTTCTCGCCCAGTCCGGTCACCTGCACCGACGTGCCGGCGCGGATGCCGGGGTTCCCGTCGCTGACGCCCTCGGCGGCGATGTAGCTGTTAGCGAGCTTGTCCAACAGTGCCTGGGCCACCGCCGTGCCCTCGGACTGGCTCTTGACCGGCTCGGTGGCGATGTGGACGTCGGCGCCGTCGAACGCGCCGGCCACCGTGGAGCGCTCGACGCCGATCCGGGCTACCTGGTTGGGGCTGGACGCCGTCACGTCGATGACCGATTTGGTCTTGGGGTCGTGGGCGGCAAGCGTCACCTGGTTGGCCTGCTGGGTCGCGGTGACGCGCGGGCTGAACGAGCGCAGGGTCTCAGGCCACTGCAGCGCCACCGGGTTGTCGGCGGTCGGCTTGCGGAAGTGGGCGACCTTGTCCTCCACCACGAACTCGTAGCCCACCCGCTCCGCGAGGCGCCAGATGAAGTCCCAGTCGGTCTCGTTGTCCTGCTGCATGAAGTCGTGGACGTCGCTGGTGCTGTCGCATTGGGCGCTGAAGCCGGCCTCGCTCACGACCTTGGAGACGATGTCGCTCGTTGTCTGGTTCTGGAACGTCCGGACGTTGCGGGCGCGGATGAGGATGTGCGACCGATCGAAGCCACGGACCATGAGCTCCACGCCGCCGGCGCCGAAGTTGAGCTCCAGCGAGACGATCTCGCCCTTGAACAGGCTGGTGGTGGTGAGCTGGTCGCGCGCGCCCAGCTTGACCTCGAGCGACTTGCCGATGTCGAAGGGATTGGAGTCAATCGGTTGGTCCTCCCCCTCCTTGCCCTTCTGGTAGACGATGGACAGGGTGCACATGTCGGGGAGGCGCAGGTAGCTGAGGATTCGCACCTCGCGGATTCGCCCGCTGATCTCATCGTCCACCTCCTGGCCGTCGATGAGGACTGCGTAGAGCGCCACGTTGCGGTCCGAGGTGGCGCTCATGCGTCAAGCCTCGGGATGGTCAGGGTGGTGCCGCGCCGCAGCGCCAGCGGGTTGTCGATTCCGTTGGCCTCAGCGATGGGCCGCCACCGGGTGGCGTCGCCGTAGGACTCATAGGCGATCGAGTGCAGTGAGTCGCCGTCCTGGACGATGTGGGAGCGCAGTCCCGCCGTCCCCCGCGTGGTCGGGTTCTGTGCCTGCCCGGCTGGCGAGGTGTCCTCGGCCTGCGCCAGCTCCAGGTCCACGAACGCCCGCGTCGGGTCGCCGTTGGGGTGAAACAGCGCGTACTGGATCGAGATGGACAGCGGGGCCGCCTTGGGCAGCTTGTTCGAGCCCCAGCTGAACGTGACGAATTTGGGAGCGCTGCCGCCGCCGTGCATCGCCTTCATCAGCGCGTTGGCCTGATCCTTCACGGTCTGGTCGGGCCCCTGCAGCGAGGTGTCGAGCAGCAGGGACAGCTTGTAGGTCATCGGCATGCCACCGCCGAACTCCGGGTCGGGCCAGTCCTTGCTCTGGTTGGGCTTGTACGTCCAGACGTTGGTCTTGGAGATCGTGTACGTCTCCGGGTTGAACGCGCACTGGATCGTGTCGCCGCCCTCGATCTGCAGCTTGGCGTTCTGAAAGCCTTGCGGGACGGGCATCTCAGGGACCCAGCTTCAGCCCCGAGTGCGCGATCTCCAGGGTCTCGCCCCACGTCTCGGGATCGGCGGCGTTGGCGTGCAGGTTGGGTCCCGACCAGTGCACAGGGAAGGCGTCGACGAACGTGAACTTCCGCAGGTCACGGCTCAGGTCGCCCTTGGCCGCGGTGAGCGTAACCGTGATCTCCTGGGTCTCGGCCTTGGTGTGGGTGGCCATGAACCACTTGAGCAGGATCTCGTCGCTGACCAGGCCCCAGGACAGCTTGAGGTTGGGGTAGCGCATCCGTCCCGGCAGGCGGTGGACGAAGTCGTTGTTGCCGCCCTCGGCGTACTCGAGCACGTCGAACCACACCTCCAGGCCCTCCATGCCCTTGAAGATCCCGAGGAAGAACGTGTTCTGCGTGATGTTGGGGACCTCGAGGACGACGTAGTGAACGAACTTGGGTGCCATGGCTAGGCCAGTTAGAACGGGTGGTTGATGAGTTGCCCGAGCTGCTCCTGCTCTTCGCGCACGCGCCGGAGCATCTCGGTGTAGATGAGGTCCGAGTTGTGGCCGCCGCCCCCGCCGCCGCCACCACCCCCACTTCCGCCTCCACCGGCGCTGCCCGCTGATTCGGGGAGTGCGCGCGCCAGGGTCCGGACCGGCCCGGCGGGGCGGGGGCGGGCGGTCGCGACCGTGCGTGCCACCATGGCCGGCGCCCCCTGGCGCGGTGGCGCGTGAGGTGCGGGGGCCGGCGAGCCGGCGCGGGGGGGTGCAGCGGGTGTCGGAGGTGCGGCGGGTGTCGGAGGTGCAGCGAGCCCCTGGAGCGCAGCGAGCGCTTGGGGAGTGGCCGACGTGGTCATGGGCGGCGATGTGACCGGCGGAGCCGCGGCGGCGGCGGCCAGCGCGGACAGCGCGTCGCGGACGGAGGGCTCGGGAGCAGGCTCGCCCGGGAAGGCCTCGGGACCGGGTGCGACGGACCGGGTCTGGGCGCGCGCGCTCGGTGATGCGGAAGGCCCGCGGCTCGGGCGGCGCGCGAGGGGGCGGGCATTCGTGGCGGGCGGACGCGCGGCGAGCGTCAGGGCGGGCCGGGGAGTGCTGGGCGCGGGGCTGGGCGGGGTGGGGGTCGTGGGCGCGGTCGGGGCGGCGGGTGCCGCGGGCGCCCTGCGCGGTGGCGGCGGGACGCCGAGCGCGTTGGCGATCCTGCGGCCCAGGCTGCGATGCGGGGGCGGCGCGACGACTGCAGGCGCAGTGCGGGCAGGCGCCGGCTGTGTGGTGCGAGCGGGGTGGCGGGCCAAGGTCGCGGTCGCGCGGTGGGGTCGGGGCGCGACGGCGCGTGGTGGGGCGGAGGTGGTGCTGGGAGCGGGGGTGTGCGGTGCAGCCGGCGCTGGCGCGGGCGCGGCCACAGGAGCCGGCGCGGCCACAGGATGGGCTGCCGGTGTGGGACTGGCTGTTGAGGCGGGATCGGCTGCGGGTGCCGGGCTGGAGGCGGGCGGGGATGCGGGACCGGCTGCGGGGGCGGGTGGGGATGCTGGACCTGGTGCGGGACTGGCAGCGGGTGGGGCTGCGAGAGGGGCTGCGGATGCGGTCGGCGGCATGGCCGCGAGCGGCGTCGGTGGCGCGCCGGGCGCCGGTGCGCGGGCGACGGTGCGCACCTGCGATGACGGCCCCGGCGCCATGGGTGCCGCCGCCGGCGGCACTGCCGCGGTAGGTGCCGCCGCCACGGCGGCCGCCGGCGACGAGGGAGGCGCCGCTGCCGGCGCGGGCGCACCCGGCGCGAGCGCGGGCGCGGCCGGCGCGGGCGCGGCCGGGGGCGCTGACGGTGCGACCGCCGGCTTGCGACTGAGCAGCGCGCGGTGCGGGCGGGGGAGCGCCGGCGCGGGCGCGGCGGCCGATGGTGGCGTGGCCGTGGCCGCCCGTGGTGGCGCGGGCGCAGGGGCCGGGATTGCCCGGGCGAGCCGGACCGGCTCGATGGACGGCGCGGGCGACGGCGGACTTGCCGCCGACGGCGGCGACGCGGCCGGTGGCGCGCCGGCCGGCGGCGCCGCGTCAGCGGGCGGGCTGGCCGGCGGCGCCGCGTCCCGTGGCGGGGCAATCGACACCCGTGGGCGATCGGACGGCGGCGAGGACGTCGGCTCGGCGACAGGGGCCGCAGTCGGCTCGGGCGACGGCGACGGAGCGGCGTCGGCGTCGGCGGTGCGCCGCCGGAGGGCGTCGGCGATGCGACGCGCCAGCGATCGGGCGGTCTTGGCGGCCGGAGCGGTTGCGGGGGAGGGCGGCGCGCTCGCCGCGGGTGACGGTGCCGGCGTGGGCGGCTGCGCGGGCCGCCGCGCCTGCTGCACCTGCGGACGCGACGGCGGGGCCGGGCGCGCGCTCTCGCTGGGGCGTCGCGCCAGCGGTTGCGGGGGCGGTGCCGGGCCCTCGCGAGACGGGGCTGTGCGAGACGCCCCGGGGACGGGCTCGCGCTGCAGGACCGCATCGGGTGCGGCGGCGGGCGCCGGTGGCGCTGGCGAGGGTGGCGCCGCGAGCGGGGCGGACGCCGCCGGCGGCGGGGACGGCGCGGGCGCCGAGGACGGGGTGGACGGCTCCGACACCGCCGGGGCGACGGGCGACGAGACGGATCCCGGGGACCCGGCGGCGGGCTCGCGGGGCTGGGGGGCCGGCTCTGGATCCGCCGGCGGCGGGACCGTCGGTTCCTCGGCGGGCGGGGCGCCGACGGTCGGCGGCGGGGGAGCCGGCGGTGGCGGTACGCTCGCGGCTCCGGTGCGCGGTGGGGTGGGGGCCGACGAACGCGGCGGAGTGGGGGCGGGTGCGGGCGGTGGGGCGGGGGCCGACGAACGCGGCGGCGTGGGGGTCGACGAACGCGGCGGCGTGGGGGCGCGTGCGGGCTGTGGGGGCGCCTGCGCCACAGGTGGTGGCGCGCTCGCGGCGGGGCGCGACGACAGCCGCTTGCCGGGACGACTGGCCCGCTCACCTTCCGGTGGTCCCGGCGCGCTCGCCGAGGGCGGCCCCTCGAGGATCTGGGCGCCGCGACCGCTCGGGTGCGCCGCGGGCGCCGCGGGCGCGCTCGCCTCGCTCGCGCTGGCGGTCGCGTCCTCCGGCTCCGCGGCCTCCGGCGGCGGTGCCACGGTCGGCATGACGCCCTGGTAGACGGGGGTGTTTCCGCTGAACATGGCCTCGAACATCTCGTCGGGCATGTCGTAGCGCTGCCTCATCATCGCCCGGAACGACGCCTCCTCGTTGCTGAGCGGCGGAGCGGTCGCCGGCGGCGCGACGGCCGGGACCGGAGCCGGGGCCTCAACCGGGCTCGCCACAACGACGTCGACCGACGTCAACGGACTCGGCAGAGGTGCCAGCTCGTGGACCTCCACCGGTGGCGCGATCCGCGTCGAGGCGTGCAGGAGCTTCGGCGCGCGCCGGCGCAGCACCGCGTCAGCCAGGCGGGCGTGCGACGCGGCCCGTCCCGCCACGCGGCGCCCCAGCGCCAGCCGGCGGAGCACCGACGGCGGCGCGCTGTGGCCTGCACCTATGCCGACGTCGTCCATTGAGCTCCCATCTCCCGACTCCCGTCCAGTTCTCGCGCCTCAGCCAGGAAGCGCCGCCGGTCGGCGTGCTCGAGGTCGAGGATGGCGTCCAAGTGCCAGTGGAAGTGGTAGGCCAGTTCGGCCGCCTCCGATAGCAATCGCTCCGGAGCCGGCCTGGTCATTCCCCCAGGCGCCCGTCCTCTATGTCCGTGAGGTCGACCTCGAAGCGGTGCGAGCATTCGGGGCAGCTGACAACCCCGACCGCCTCTCCGTCGCTGTTGACGCGCTCGTAGAGCCGCTGGAGGTGGTCGAAGTCCGCCGCGTAGAGGTTCTCCACCAGGGCGGGGGTGACCTCGGTGATGTCTCCGATGCGGGTCACGGTCCGAGCCAGGAGCAGCACCGTGAGGTAGGCGCTGTTCTGGCGGACCTCGAGCTCACGCAGCGGCTCGATCTCATCTCGTGCCGTTGCCAGGCGCATCGTGCCGACTCGATGTACCTCACCCGTGTCGTCGACGATCCCCCGAGGTAACGTGAACTCAATCTGGGTCTGCATCAAGCCAACGGCGTGCTGCTACCGGGTCCGCACAGTGCCCAGGTGTCGGCATCGAGCGTGGCGGTGATGGTGAGCACTCCGTTTGAGCTGGCCTCCGACGCGGAGTGGCTCAGGTTGGTCAGGATCGCGCCCGTGCCCACCCACTGGAACAACGGCTTTCCGCTGCTGTCCATGAAGACGACGGTGACGTCGGCCTTCTTCTGGTCGATCGTGACCGTCGGGTCGGAGATCTTGTTCATCCACTTGACCAGCACGGTGTCGGGGTCCCATCCCTGAGTCAGTGTCATTGTCCCGTACTTGGGGTTCTGCACCGACGAGATGATCGTCTCCGGCTTGCCGTCATTGCCGTGGAAGATGTGCTTTGGCGCCTCGATCGACCAGTCAGGTGGCTTGCACGCACTGAACAGCAGCTGCGACATGTTGCTGTCCTGCGCGATCTGCCCGGCGCCGCCGGAGATGCTGACGGTGATGTGGGTGACAGTTTGAACGGGAGGGAGGTTGGCGCCCATAATCGGTTCCTTTCTTAGCTACGTTCCGGACGTCACTCTTCGACTTCAGCGCCGCCGCCGCCGGTGAATTGGCTCAGGCGGAAGATCACGAACTCGGCGGGCTTGACCGGCGCGATGCCCACCTCGCACACGACCTGCCCAGCCTCCACGATCTCGGGTGGGTTCGTTTCGGCGTCGCATTTGACGTAGAACGCCTGGGCGGGGGAGGCGCCGGAGAGCGCGCCGGCACGATGCACCCGGCTCAGGAAGCTGCCCACGTTGGTCGCCAATTTGCCCCAAAGCCGCTCATCGTTGGGCTCGAACACGCTCCACTGCGTGCCGATCATGATCGACTCGGCGATGAAGTTGAACAGCCGGCGCACGTTGATGTAGCGCCACTCCGGATCGCTGGAGAGCGTTCGGGCGCCCCAGATCCGGATGCCGCGTCCGGGGAACGACCGGATGCAGTTGATGCCGTTGCGGTTGAGCTCGCCCTGCTCGGCGTGGGTGATCTGGAAGGCCAGCCCATTGGCACCGCGGATGACCTCGTTGGCCGGCGCCTTGTGCACGCCGCGCTCCTCGTCGGTGCGGGCCCACACGCCGGCGATGTGACCGGACGGCGGGATCCGCATCGGCCGGCCGCTCAGCGGGTCCATGACCTCGATCCACGGCCAGTACAGCGCCGCCATCTTGGAGTCATAGCCGGCGGTGTTCATGCGCCACTCGAGCACATCCTGGGCGATCAGCCCGTCGGGCGTGTCGAGGATCGCCATGCGGTCCCCCATCAGCTCGGCGTGGGCGATCATCTTGCCTTGGAGGTCGCGCATCTGCGCGCCGTCGCCGTTCAGGCTGACGATGTCGGGCATGACCAGCATGGTCACCTCGTCCAGGGCCGATGCGTTGCCCATCCCCCGGCGGGTCGCCACGTCGCCCTCGAAGTCCGAGGCCTTGACCTTCTCCACCGCGACGGACGGCACCGACAGGGTGTAGCTGCCCGCGGCGACGCGCACGTCGGGCAGCGCGGCGCCGGTCTCCTCCACCTTGACCAGCTTGGATGCCGCGTTGATCTTGGTGGCCACGAAGTTGCGCCCCTTCTTCATCGAGACGCCCTCGTACTCCTCGCTCTCGGTCCCGGCGCTGACGACGATCTTGTAGGTCTGGTCGCTGCCGTCCTTGCCCTCCTGCTGGGGCTCCTCGGTGACGTCGACCTTGACCGGGTCGTTGGCGGCTGTGAGGGCCACGAACCGCAGCGCCTCGACGTCCTTGTCGGTGGCGGCGGGCAGCGCGGCCTGCGCCGCCGGCGTGCCGCGCTCGGAGCCGACGCGAATGATCCAGGTGATCGAGCCGCCGTTCTGGAAGTAGCCGTAGACCGCGTGGGCGGTGTAGGAGCCCTCCATGAACGGGCCGTTCTCCGGATGCTGCGGATCGGTGTAGATGTTGGCGAACTGCGTCCAGTTCGAGATCCGCATCGGCTTGTTGATCGGGCCGCCGGGCAGGAGCCCGACGAATGCGGCCACGGCGGTGGCGACACCTTCGATGGGCTTGTTCCCCGACGAGACTTCCTCGACGTAGACACCCGGTGTCAGGTATGTGGGCATGTCACTCCTTGAGAGCTAACGATGACGTTGAGCGGGTTGGGCCTGGAGGGGCATCGCCCGAAGCGGGCGCCCGCCACACGTGGTCGCCCCCTAGCGCAGGTATCTCGAAAGGTTCGGTCCCCATCCCCATTGCCTTACTGCACGATGAACCTCAATCCTAAGCACTTGCAGGGCCTATGTGGGGAGGCCTTAAGGGCAGCCGCGCTCGGGTAGCTGCCCGAAAGGGCAGTCCGAAGGGCAGTGGCTCAGGTTCGGCCCGAGCGGCGTCGCGGTGGCGCGGTGGCGAGATCGCACCTGCCGCCGGGAACCGTCACCGTCGCCTTGCCCTCGTGTCCCTCCGCCGTGCGGGCCACGACCTGATGCTTGCCGGCGGCCACGCGCGCGAACTGGAAGCGCCCGCTCTGGTCCGACGCGGCCCACCGGCCGGACTCGGGCAGCGCGACCCAGGCGCCGGCGAGCGGCGAGCCGCCCTCGTCGGTGACGGTTCCGCCGATGCGGTGAAGCTCCTCCATGGTGCGCCTGGGCCCGTCGGCCTGGAGCGTGCGGATCGTGGTGGTGCGCACCTCGGGGCCGCGGACGAACGTGGCGCCGGACTCGATGACGATCTGCACCACGTAGTCGATCGACGCCTTGTACTGCCCGCCCACCGAGGTCCAGAAGTCCGCCTTCTCCTCACGCGGGCGGCCCACCGAGGTCTCGGCCCGCGCCAGCGTCGTGGTGGCGTTCTCGGCGATGACGTCGGCGGGGACGGCTGAGAACGAGAAGAGGATCGCCAGCACCTGGGAGAGAAGACGGTGCTCGTCCTCCACGGCCTTGGTCCAGGCGGTGACTGCGTAGGTCAGTTCCAGTTGAAGCGGCGGGTCGGCGATCGTGGCCACACCGTTGGTCCGCCGCTCGCTGGGCGTTGCGGTGGCGCGGTCGAGCGCCTCGCGCATGTCGTAGAGGAACAGGTCGACCGTCGGCCCGGTGAGCTTGCCCGACCACTCCTTGGACGGCGCGTCGAAGGCGATGTCCACGCCCTCGAACCCGTGCTTGTCAAGCTCGCGCTTGAGTAGCGTGCGCAGGGCCTCGTCGAGGTCGGCGATGGCCGTATTGAGAGGGACATCGACCACGCGCGCCATGAATGCGCACTGTACACACTGTCAGTGGGGGTTCGGGAGCGATGGGCATTTATTGCGCGGTCACGCGTGTCACGTACTCCCTGACCGCCACGTGGGAGCGCAGCCGGGGGTAATCACGCGACGGGATGCGGATCGCAAACGCCTCCTCGAGCAGCGCCACGAGGATGACCGCGTGTAGCGAGTCCCAGTCCTTGACGGTCTCGACACTGGCCGACGCGATCTCCTCCGGTGCGAGGTCCGGAAACGCGGCCAGGAAGCAACGCCGCAGCCGCTCATCGGTCCCGCTCACGGCTGCGCCACCACATGGTGCACAAGCGGCGGCGCATGCTCCTCAAAGCGCGCCCGGGAGAGGCGCAACGGTCCCGCGGACACGCGTCCGTCGAGCGTGGCCAGGAAGTCGCCGACGGCCGCGTTGCGCACGGTGGGCTCAAAGGCGAGCGCGACCTCGGACGCCGCGTGGCGATCGAACAGATAGCTCAGGGTGTGATGCTCGATGCGCCGGGCGAAGGCGCGGCAGCTCATCGCCCACGTGTCGACCCGGGGGCCGCGGTCGCCCGCTGACACGAGGAGCGCCGCGATGACGCCCAGCGGGCCATAGCGGTCCGCGTAGCTGACCGTGACCAGCTCGGCGCCGCGCTTCGCGGCTCTGTCCAGGTCGGCCTCGGTCAGTCGCTGTCCGTTCAGGTTGAACTGGTTGGTCTTGTTGATGAGCTCGAGGACGCGGGGTGTGCGGGCCACTCCGGTGCGAAACTCGACCGTGCCGCCGATCTGGGCCAGGAAATCGCCGCCCACGTCCTCGGATGCCGGCGCCGAGCGCAGTGACTGCGCCGCACGGATGCTGTCCAGGCGCAGGGCGTCCTCGGCCGACACCTCGCCCTTGCCGAACACGGAGCGCAGCGCCACCAAGAACGCCCACACGCCGTCCTCGTCCTGCGGGGGAGACAGGGTCAGCAGGCCGGGCAGGGCGGCGGCCGCCTCGTCGCGAGCCAGCGGATCGTCGTCCACGAACACCACCGCGTCGGCCGCGACGTTCCAGACCTCGAGGATGCGGCGGATCGAGTCCGACTTGGGGCCCCAGCTCGCCTCGACGGGATACAGCGCATCGGGCGAGATGACCAGGTCGGGGCGGGCGAGCGCGTCGGCCGCGAGCCCGGGGTCGTTGCGGCTGGCCACGCCTAGGAGCACGCCGGCGCCCGCCAGCGAGGCGAGCTGCTGCTGGTAGAGGCCGTACCGATGATCGGGTCCGGTCCAGCCGACGCCCTCGGGACCCTGCTCGTCGAGGATTCCCGCCCACAGCGTGTCGTCCAGATCGGTGATCAGCCCCTTGCGGGGCACCTGCGCCGGCAGGAGCTCGGCCAGCAGCGCGGCAACCGCGGACGCGTGGTGGAGCGAATACGGGAAGCCGGTGGCGAGCTCGTCCCTGACGTCGCGGCGCGTGTGGGGCGGCGAGAGCTCGTCCAGCCGCTGCACGCTGGCGACCGACACGCCTGGCTGGCCGGCCAGCCGGGCCGCCGTGTCGGCCACGAGGCGTCGCAGCGCCAGCTCGTGGGGCCCGCTCTGCCCCGGGGCCTGGGGAAACAGCGGCGGCAGCGGCAGCGTCGGCGCCACCCACACGACGCGGCGCGCGCCGGCCGCGACGGCGATCGCTCCCTCCAGTCGCAGGAGCGCCGCCCCGGCGCCGGCGACGATCTCATCGAGCTGATCGGGACGCCAGCCACCGAGGCGCCGCAGCCCGAGGCGCGGGTCAAGGTCCGGCCACTCGACGACCACGGCGATGGCACTGGCTGCGGCGGCGGCGGCGCGCTCGATGTTGCCCGGGAGGTCGTCGAAGAGCCCGGTGTCAACCCGCACCCGCGCTCGCGGCAGCCGCTCGGTCAGCTCGGCGGCGAGGAACGTGCGCAGGTGCAGCGCCTCGAATCCGCACGCCAGCGACACGGTGAATGCCGCTCCATCGCCGGCCGACCGCTGCAGGATCTCCAGCGCCCGGGCCAGGCGCATCAGATGACGTCGAGGTAGTAGCGCTCGACCGGTCGCACCGCGGCGGGATCGGACCACAGCGTCAGGTACGCGTGCATCGTGTGGGGGGAGGGCACCATCCCCGCGGCCAGGAACGGCCGGACGTCGGCGTAGCCCGTTACCGGGAGCACGGCGTAGCCCGCGCCGGCGTCGGCCGCGCGCGCCAGCAGGCCGGCGAGCAGCCGCCGCCGCGCCTCATCCTCGGCGGACCCCCACAGGACGTCGTCCACCACCAGGTACCGCGAGCGGGCCTCGTCGGCCACGGTGACGACGCTTCCGGTGAGCACTCCAGGACCGTCGCCGACGGCGACCGACCCGATCCGCGACAGCTGCCAGCCCGCCTCGGCTTCGCTCCACACCCGCCACAGCCGCTCGTCAGCGGCGCCGCGCCCCCGGTCGGCGGCGGCCGCGTCAACGAGCTGGCGCGCGGACGGGCGTTGCGTGGCGCCGGCGACGGTGCTTTCGGCCCGTCCGGCCGTGACCCGGCCGACGAGGTAGGAGAACGACTTGACGCCCACCAGAGGCAGCTCCAGCAACCGGCAGCCGGTTTCGATCATCCGGTGCATCGCCTCGCCGTCGGCGCAATAGTTGATGACCCCGTCGTATCCGGCGGCGGCAGCGCGGCGCATGAGCTCGCTCCACACGACGATCCCGTACCCCGCCGCCTTCTGGGCGGGGGCGACGGTGAGAAACGTCGAGACGAGAATCTGCCGCGTGGCCCCGGCGATCTCGACCTGCCGGGGCAGGCCGGCGGCGAAGGCGACGAGGGCACCGTCCACGTAGATCGCGGGCGCCGGCGCCCGCTCCGCGCCGGGGTAGCCCATCCAGTCGGCGAGCAGCTCGGCGGTATAGAGGTAGGGGGCACCGGCGCCGTCGACCCAGGACGCGCGCATGACGGCGGCGAGCTCCTCGTGATCGCCGCGAAACTCTTCCACCGCTCGCGCCGCGCGGCCGATCGTATCCGCGATCTGAGTCATCGAATCACTGGCGCCAGGCCGTTGCCGGGTCTAGGATTCCCACCATGGCCGAGCGTACGCGCTCAGAGGGGCCGGGTTCCACCTCGGCAGCGCACCGGCGCAGCGAGACCGCGGCGCGCCAGAGCCCCACGGTTGCGGGCGCGATGGCGCTGCAGCGCGCCGTGGGCAACCGCGCCGCGTCGCAGCTCCTGCAGCGATGGGCCGCGCACCCCGACAAGGACAAGAAGGGCGTGTTCATGCCGGACGCGATGGCGGCCGAGTTCAACCGCTTCAACCCGCCGCTGAGCAAGTAGTCGGCCGGAGGCCGCTCCATCTCAGCTTCTAGCGCACGCGCTGGGCCTGTGCGCACCCGGCGGCAAGCAACGGAAGGTCTCGCTCGGCTGCTTGCCGCCGATCACCGTGAAGATCACGACCTCGCCGATGTCGTTGGGCGCAGTGATCTCAAGTTCGACCGTGGTGTGCGGACTCAGATGACTCTGCTTGAGCACCGAGGCCAGCGGGAGCTTGCCCCGCTTGGGCGCGTTGAAGCTGCGCTTGGCGAACGGGCAGCCGTGACCGTTGCAGAGGAGCGTGACCCGGGACTTCTTCGGCAGGCCCGTGAGGGTCAGCTCGGTGGCGAAGCTGAACGTCGGGCCGAACGCCCAGGTGAAGGCGGGCGAGATGTGCAGCCGCCCGTAGCTGAAGGTGACGCTCTTCGTTGCGCCGGACCTGCCGCCGAGGTGGACGGTCGCCGGCAGCGTGTAGAACTGCGCGAGCAGTTTCTGCCCGGCCCCATTGAGCTTGAGCCTCACCGTCGTGCTGTGCCCGGTCGCGACCGAGTATCTGCCCCGGCTAACGATCTGGTTCTTCGTCCTTTTCCCGTTGGGCTTCGGCCTCGGCTCCTTGGTCGTTCGCGAGGCCGTCACGGCGACGACCGACTTCCCCTGGGTCGCGACGTGTGCGGTTACCGTGATCGGTCCCGAGCATTTGGTGCCCGGCGTTCCGCCGCGGCAGATCAGAGTCAGCGACAGCATCGGTCCGGACGATGAGCTCGCGCCGATTGACGCCCCGGTCGTCGCCAGCGTCGTGAGCGTCTGGTCACCGCTTGTCGTCGTTCCGTCGCCGTTGGAAGCGACCACGGCGAAGTGATAGGTCGTGTTCGGACTGAGCCCGGTCAACCCGGCAATGAATGATGTGGCGCTGTTCCCCGCACCGACATCCCGCCGGCCCGTCGTAGAGCCATATGCAGGGGTGGTGCCGTACTCGACCGCGACCGTCGTGTCCTTCAGGTTCGGGTTGAGCTGCGCGATGATTGTCGCCGTGCGGGTCGTGCTTCCCACGCCTGAGACTCCGCTGACCGAAGGTGGCGCGAACTCGTAGGCACCCGAGTCGCAGGCCGAGCCCAACGGGCGGCTGACACCGCGCTGGTCGGTGCTCAGCACACATGTCGGCACGTGGTGGATCGCGGGGCTCCCCGGCGCCAGCGCGATGGTTTGCGTGGGCCCGCCATTGTTCGCCAGGGAGCCGAGCTTGGGGTCGGCTCTGAAGAAGCCGCTGCACGAGGTGGCGCCAAACTCGATGTTATTGCCCTGGTTCGGGACGACGCCGGCGCAGTTCAGCGTTGGAACGGCTGCGGAATTGGCGGCGACAACTGAGTTGGCCGTGCTGATCGAGCCGCCGTTGCCGCTGACGCCGCCGCCGTTGCCGGCGGCCGTGTTGGAGGCGACCGTCACGTGGGTGAGGGTGGCGCCCATCGCCGATTGGTTGATCCCGCCCCCGTTGCCGGGCTGGCCGGGACCGCCGATCCCACCCGCACCTCCGCCCCCGCTGCCCCCGCTGCCCACGGACCCCCCGGCGGCGGTGGTGTTGCCGGTGATCGTCGTGTTGGTGACGCTCATGGTAAAGCTGCTATCGATGCCGCCACCGGATCCGCCGTTGCTCCCGGCCGATCCGTTGCCGCCGCGACCGGTGCCGTTGCCGTTGCCACCGGTGCCGCCATTGCCGCCCGCGCCCGTCCGGTTGCCGACGATCGTCGATCCGAAGATGGTGAGCGAGCCGGCGTTCTCGATTCCGCCGCCGGATCCGCCGGCGCCGGAGACGCCGGCGGTGCCCCCGTTGGCATTCGTGCCGCCGTCGCCGCCTCTCGTACCGTTGGCGCCGGCGCCCGTCGAGTTGCCGCTGATCGTCGAGTTCTTGACCGTCAGCGTGCCGCTGTTGATGATGCCGCCGCCGCTGCCGCCCGAGCCGCCGCTGCCACCATTGCCGCCAGCCACCCCGCTCCCACCGGTCGCACCCGCGGCGCCGGCGGCGCCGGCCCCAGTGACGTTGTCGGTGATCGTCGAACTGGTGATGGCGAGCGTGCCGGTGTTGCTGATGCCGGCACCGTTGCCGCCGTCGCCGCCTCCACACGCGTTGACGGGATTGCAGAGCGGGTTGATCTCGCCGGCGCTCGTTTGGTTGCCGCTAACCGTGACGCCGGTCAGCGTGAGGTTGCCGCCATTGACGATCCCCCCCCGGGCAAGCCGAACCTCGGCTGTCCCAGGCCGCAGAGGCCGGGGCAGGCCGTCGAGGTGGTGCCGCCGGTCACCGTGATCCCGGTGATGGTGACACGCGCGGCACTGCCGACGTTGATCACCTGTGAGAGTCCGCCGGCGTTGACGACGGTGTTCGATGCCCCGGCGCCGTTGATGACCGCATTGCCGGTGATCGACAGCACCCCAGCGGTCAGCGCATACAGGCCGGCCGGGACGTTGATCGTCGTGGTGCCCGACGGAGCGCTGGCCGAGCAGTCCGGCTCGGCGGTCCCGTTGGCGTACATGATCGCTTCGCGCAGCGAGCAGACGTGGTCCCCCGCTGTCGTCTGATCGATCGTCGTGTTGACGCTCACCACGGAGTCCGCCGATGCGCGCGTCAAGAGACCCGCACCCAGCACTACCAAGCTCAGCGCGACAACAAGGCCGGCCCGCCAGAGGCGTGCCACCATGACACCTCACTCGGAATGCCCATTCACTTCCCCGATCTCGACCCGTTGCGCCAGGCTGCCCCCGTGCGCAAATAAACCAGCGGCAACTGTAGCGCGATTTGCGCTGCCCAGTCGGATGATCCCGCCGCGGCGGTCTGCGCGTGACGGTGCACTTCAACGAGGAGTGCCATCACCGCTCGGCGTAAAGGCGGGCGGATGTGCGTAGACGATTGCGCTATCGGCTCCGATCGGTTACGTTGGCTGGCGGTGGACCGGGACCGACGGGCAGGAGCAGTGGCGCGGCCGGCGTGCCGGCGAATGAGGATCGCGGTGGCGTTCCTTGCGTGTTCCGTGCTCGCGATTGGAGCGACCGGTGCGACCCCATCCGGTAGCCCTTCGAGCCACGTCCCCCGCTCCGCGTGGGCAGGTCTTCCCGTGGCTGCGCGGGCCGCGATCTCCGCCGCACTTGGTCGTAGGGGTGCCGACTTTCAGGCCGTCCGCCGCTCGGGTGGATTGACCTTGCACAACCCCGGTCAACACCTTTCGGCGAGCTTTGTCGCCCGCGGGGTCGTCGTGAGCTCGGGCAGGCTTCGGCTGCAGTTGTCCCAACCGTTGGTCGGACGCGGCGCTCGCCCGGGATCGGTCGCTTTCATCGCGCCCCGCGCGAGCGCGAACACCGTGGTGTATCGGGGTAGATCGTGGCGCGAGTGGTTCTCGAATGGCCCACTCGGCCTGGAGCAGGGGTTCACGATTGACCAGCGCCCGAGCGTCGGAGCCGGGCCATTGACCCTTTCGCTGCGGGTGGGAGGAAATGCCCGTGCCAGTGGAGGTGGGAAGGGCACCGTCGTGTTCAATGGCCCTGCCGGCACCCGCCTACGCTACGGCGGCTTGTTCGCCGACGACGCCCATCATCACGCTCTCGCCGCGAGCATGGGGGTCTCCGGAGGCCGACTTGTGATTCGCGTCGACGACCGCAGCGCGGTCTATCCGGTGCGAATCGACCCATTCATTCAGCTGGCCAAGCTGACCGACAGCTCCTCGCCGGAGTTCGGGGCACTCGGCCAGTCGCTGGCGCTCAGCGGCAACACCGCGGTCGCCGGGGAGACGGCAACCGGCAACCCGGACTCGGGTCCGACTCAGGCCGAGGTGTTTGTGGCGCCCGCCGGCGGGTGGGCGGCAGGCGCAACGCTCGCCGCGCGGCTGAATGCGGGCGGCGCGAATGACAGCTTTGGTATGTCGGTGGCGATCTCCGCCGATCAGGGAACGATCGTCGTGGGGGCGCCTACCACCACGGTCGGCGCCAATGCGAATCAGGGCGTGGTGTACGTATTCCAGCGACCCGGGGGTGGCTGGAGCGGGACTCTCACCTCGACGGCGACGCTGGACAGTGCCGCCGGAGCAGCCGATGACCGGCTGGGACGATCTGTCTCGATCTCACCAGACGCGACGATCATCGCCGCCGGCCTCCCTGGGGGTGCCGGAGGGAAGGGCGCTGTCTTTGTGTTCAAGCGTCCAGGGGGCGGTTGGTCGACAAGCACCACCGCCAACGCCACACTGACTGACTTCGCCGGCGCCGTGGGCGACGAGCTCGGCAACGCCGTTGCCACCTCCGGCGGTACAGTGGTCGCTGGCGCCCCTACCGCGAACAGTTTCATCGGCAAGGCCCTCGTCTACCAGATGCCGGGCGCCGGATGGTCTGGCGCGATCACGGCAGCGACCGCCACGCTGTTCGCCGGCGGCGGTCAGGGCGGTGACCAGTTCGGCTCGGCGGTCGCGATCTCAGCAGACTCGAGCACGATTGCCGTCGGCGCCCCGCAGCGTGCCGGCGGGGCCGGAGGCGTATACGTCTACACGCGTCCGGGTGCTACTTGGAACACTGCCCAGCAGAACGCTTTTCTCACCGTGACCACGGCAGGGGCCTTCCCGGGGCTGGGCTCTTCGGTCGCCATCGACGGGAACACAATCGTCGCCGGCGCTCCGAACGCGAGCATCAACAACCAGCCCGGTCAAGGAGCCGCCTATGTGTTCGCCATGCCGCCGTCCGGGTGGGCGAACGCCGGACCAAACGCTCAGCTCACAGCCTCCGATGGCGTAGCGGCAGCCGCGCTGGGAATGACCGTGGCGCTGTCGAATGGGATCGCCATCGTCGGCGATCCGAGCACGCCGCAGCTCGGCACCAACTTCGCCGCGGGCGCGCTGTACGCTTTCGGCTCAGTGCCGACGACCTCCGCGGCGCTGAGCCCGGCGGGTCCGACGGGACACAACGGCTGGTACACGCTGCCGGTGAACGTCGCAGTCTCGGCGACCGACCTCGCCTCGCCTGTCGCACAGACGCGGTGCGTCCTCGATCCAGCAGGCGCGCCACCGAGCTTCGGCGCCATACCCGCTGCCTGCCCGTTCGCCGGCGTAGGCGCGGCGGTTGGCACTGATGGCCGGCATGTCCTGTACATGGCAAGTGTCAATCAGGCCGGTAACCAGGAGTCGCCGCAGGCGCTTTCGTTCGCGATCGACCGCACGCCGCCGACGCTCAGTTGCGTCGGCACGCCGGAGTTCGCGCTGCGGGGAAGCGGCGGACTGGTCTCGGCGGCGGTCGCCGACGCCACCTCCGGGCCGGCGGCGGCAACGGTCTCGGTTCATGTGAGCGCAAGCAAGTTCGGCCGCCAGAAGGCGACCCTGCAGGGCTTCGACAACGCAGGCAATGCCGCAACGATTCAGTGTGCGTTCGTCGTCACCGCGCCGTCCTTGCGCCCCTCCCCGTCAGCCACGTGGAACTTCAGCGCAACCAGTCGGTACACCTCGGTGCTGTCGCTGATGTTGTCATCGGTGCCCGGTAAGGCCGATGTCAGCAGTCTGTGCAGCGGACGTGGCTGTCCGTTCCGTTCCCATACGTCGGTTCCTCGGCCCGTGACCAAGTGCCAGGGGAAGGGCAAGCACCGTAAATGCACCAAACACCCGCCCGGCACGCACAGCGTCAATTTGACGGGGCTCTTCGCCAAGCACCGACTTGGTTTCGGAACGACGCTCACCGTTGAGATCATCCAGACCAACGTGGTCGGCAAGGTCTACGAGTTCAAGGTGCGGAAGTCCCGACAGCCGTCGGTCAAGATCACCTGCCTGGCGCCAGGGTCAAAGACACCGGGCCAGGGCTGCTGACCGGATCGGAAGCGAGGAGCGGAGACTGGCGGTCAGCCTCTGGCGCAGGCGCTTGGCCTATGGCCACCGGGAGGCAGGCAGAGGAACTTCTCGCTGGGCTGCTTGCCGCTGATGACCGTGAAGATCACGACCTCGCCGACGACGTTCGGGGCGGTGATCTGGATCTGGACCGTGCTGCCCGGGGTGAGGTGGCGCTTCTTGAGCGCCTCGGCCAGCGCCAGCTTGCTGTTCTTGGGAGTCGTGAAGGTCTTCTTGGCGAAGGGGCAGCCGTGCCCGTGGCAGCTGAGCGTCACCTTGGACCCCTTGGGTAGGTGGCTCAGGCTCAGCTCGAGGGCGTAGCTGAATGTCTTCGAGAACGCCCAGGTGTAGGAGGGCGAGATCCTGATCACGCCGTACTTGAACGTCACGGTCTTCTTGGCCGACGCGGTGCCGGTGAGCGTCAGCGTCGCCGGCACCTTGTAGCGCGCGGTGAGCAGCTTCTTTCCGGTGGAGTTCAGCGACAGCCTGACCGTCGCCGTCCTGCCGGCGGCGATCGAGTAGGAGCCCGAGGCGACCGTCTCCACCTTCGTGACCTTCCTGGGCGGCTTGGGCTTGGGCTTGCGCTTGGCGGCGACGGCGACGAGCTTGGAGCCCTGCGTGGTCACGTGCGAGGTCAGCGTCGCCTTGCCGGTGCAGGACTGCGTCGGCAGGCCCTGGCAGGCGATCGTCAGGGAGACGGTGGTCGGCGTCGTCGAGGTGGAGATGAGCGACGCGCCCAGCGGTGGGGAGACGGTGACGCTGGGGCTCGCCGCCGACACGGTGGCCGCCACCAGCGGATAGGTCGCGATCTCCTCGCAGGAGATGTGGTGACCGACGTTGGACGAAGAGACTGAGAGCGTCTGGGCCGTCGCCCCGGAGATCTGGGTGCCATCGAGCAGCCAGCGGAAGCCGTCGAAGCCGAATTCGAACGCCGGCTGCTGGCCAGCCCATGCCGACCAGGTCGCGGCCTGGCAGGTAAGAGTCTGGCCGGGCTGGAGCGTGCCCGTGATCGCCGGCGCTGCCACCACCGGGCCGGGCGCGCCGGCGCCGGCGAGGCCCACCTTGCTCGTTGCGTTCTCGGTGAACCACAGATTCCCATCGGCGCCTGTGGCGATGCCGACCGGGCCACTGTTGGCGGTTGGGGTGGGGTACTCCGTGATGCCGTGCGTGACCGGGTTGATCTCGCCGACGTGACCGGGTCCGCCCGTCTCGGTGAACCACATGTTGCCGTCGGGGCCAGGGACGATGACGGTTGGCGAGCTCAGTGATGTCCCGAACTCGGTCGCCGTGCTCGCCGCGATGTTGACCAACCCGATCTTGCTCACCCCGGGAGCGCTCTCCGTGATCCACAGGCTGCCGTCCGGCCCGGTCGCGATCGCGTTGGGGGCGCTCGAATTTGTGATCGTGAAGTCGCTGGTTGTGCCGGTATTGGGGTTGATGAAGCCGATCTTGCTGATGGTGCCGATCGTGGTCCCGTGGACGTCTTTCTCCGTGAACCAGATGTTGCCGTCAGGGCCGACCGCGATGCCGAACGGCGTGAGGTTCGGTGTTGGCGCCGGGAACTCCGTGATCGCGTGGGTGGTCGGGCTGATCTCCCCGATCTTGCCCGGATCAGCGGATTCGGTGAACCACATGTTGCCGTTGGGTCCCTCGACGATGGCGACCGGGAAGCTGCTGGCCGTCGGGATCGCGAACTCGCTGATGGCGTGGGTCTCGGGGTTTATCTCGCCGATCTTGTCCGACGCGAACTCTGTGAACCAGATATTCCCGTCGGGTCCGAGGGCGACCCCAAGTGGTAGGCCGCCGACGGTGGGGATGGCGAACTGGGAAGTCACTCCAGTCGTCGGATTGATCTCACCGAGCTCGCCCGGGTTTACCGCTTCGGCGAACCAGAGGTTGCCGTCAGGTCCAGCAACCATCCCTTCAGGTCCCAGCCCGGGAGATCCGAATTCGGTGATCTGCCCCGCCGGCGCGGCCAGCGTGCTCCCGCTCAGCGCGAGCGTGACCCCGAGCGCCGCAGGCACGATCCATCGCCATCTCCCCAGTCCGTTCACACCCGTGGCTCCCAGTCGCCGGTGCCGGAACCGTACTCCCCTAACCGGCGCGCACCAATTGACGGTCTGTTAAGCGCTCGACGGTGTTGCGGCCGGTGTCCCTGACCATCGCGTGGAAGCGCTCGAAGTCGGTCTCCAGCGTCAGGCGGCCCTGCTTGCCGTACTCCTGGGCCACGGCGCGGACGAGGTGGCGCATCTCGATCTGCGAGCCCTCATCGGCGGCGCGGAAGGCGGCGGCCAGCGAACAGTTGCGGATCGCGCCGCCCGACAACTTGAAACGCTCGGACAGGAAGTCGAAGTCGACGTCGTCCGCCATCGGGGCCGCGGCGGGCAGCACCAGCCGCCAGATCCGCCGGCGGTCCTCGGCTTCGGGAAACGGGAAGTCGATCAGAAAGTCAAGGCGGCGCACGAACGCGTCGTCGATGTTGCGGCGGAAGTTGGTCGCCAGGATGACCGCGCCCGGGTACGCCTCCATGCGCTGGAGCAGGTAGGCGACCTCGATGTTGGCATAGCGGTCGTGGGAGTCCGAGACCTCGGAGCGCTTGCCGAACAGGGCGTCGGCCTCGTCGAAGAACAGGATCGCGTTGGAGCCGTCGGCGGCGGTGAAGATCCGTTCGAGGTTCTTTTCGGTCTCGCCGATGTACTTGGACACGATCGTGGCCAGGTCCACTCGGAACAGGTCGAGGCCAAGCTGGGCTCCGAGCACCTGCGCCGCCATCGTCTTGCCGGTGCCAGACTCACCGGCGAACAGCACCTTGAGGCCCTGGGTGCGCGAGACGGTGACCTCGTAGCCCCACTCGGAGAGCACTTGGTCGCGATGGCGAAGGTACGCCGAGATCGATCGCAGCAGATCGAGCTGGCGCTCCGGAAGCACGAGATCCTCCCAGGCGTACGCCGGATCGAGATGGGACGCGAGCTCGCCCAGGCGCGACGACGACGCGTGCCGGGCGCCCAGGTCCAGATCGGCGGGCAGCGGCGTCGCGTCGCCCCGCGACCGGGCGGTGAGCAGGCTGACCTCGGAGGCGGCGCGGATCTGCTCGATCGAGAGCCGGAACTTGGCCGCCACGTCCTTGGCGTCGCTCACGCCGGCGAGGCCCCTCCACGCCCGTCCGCGCTCGGCGAACGAGGGGTGGGGCACCTCCACGATGAGCGCCGGGCGGTCCGACAGGGCCGCCGCCTCTCGGCGCGAGCCGCAGATGAGCACGAGCCGCTCCGGGCTGTCGTCGATGGCGCGCAGCAGGGCCGAGCGCTCGGCGGGCGACAGGTCTCCCAGCCCGTCGATGCACAGCCGGCCGCCGGCGAGCACCGCGGCCAGCCGGGCGTCGGCCACCGTCTCCGCCTTCTCGAGGTCCCGGGCCGTGAGGATCAGTACCGGCGCGCCGACCGCCGCGGCCACCACCGCTCCGGCATCCGGGCCGCACACGATGAGCGGCAGCCGGGTTTGGGCTGCCAGCAGGGGGGCGATCTCGGCCACCGACTCCTCGCGCCCGACCGCGGGATCCGCGTCGATGCGCCGCAGCCGCGTCCCGGCGACCGCGCTGCCCAGGTCGCCCGCTCCCAGCAGGAAGGCGGCGAGCCGATCGGCCACCTTGACCGGCCGATCGGCCAGCGTCGTTGTCGCGTCGGCGGCGATGAGGCGAACCGCGCCGCCGCTGGGCAGGCGGGCACCGGGCTCGAAGCACGCCAGCACGTCAGCCGGGTGCACCCCCTCCCCGCACAGCAGGTCTGCCGCCAGCCGCGGGCTTGCCAGGCGGCGAGTGACGTCGTCCTGCAGGTAGGCGTAGAGACGGCCGTAGCGCGGTTGCAGCTCCGGGGCCGCACACAGGGCAAGCACGGAGCTGTCCAGCGCGTCGAGGCCGAGCCGCGACACCGCCTCCTCGAGCCGGGCTCCGGGTGACGGCGGGCCCGGCTCGGCGGCGAGCGCCATCGCCTGCTCGTCAGAGATGTAGAGCCCGCGCAGCGAGTCGTTGGGGTCGTTGCCGGCCGCCACGGCGGCTTGGACCGCGCCTTGCACACGGCCCTCCAGGAACTCGAACCAGTCCAGCGCGGTCCCGGTCGCCGTCACACGTCCGCGCCCGTCAGCCGAAGTTCCGGGCGGCGGCCTCGGCCTCGCGCTCCAGGGTGTCGCCCGGCTGCGAGACCATCAGCGGCCCGGAGTTGGGTGCCCCCCGCTGCTGCACGACGTGGGCAAGCTCGTGCGCCAGCAGCTCGCGTCCACCGGTGGAGTCGGGCTGATACTCGCCGGCGCCGAAGAAGATGTCGCTCCCCACGGTGAACGCGCGCGCCGAGACCGCCCGCGAAAGCGCCGCTGCGTGCTCGTCGTTGTGGACGCGGACGTCGCCCAGAGGCTGGCCATAGGCGCCGCCGACGTGGTCGGCCACGCCCGCACTGACTCGGCTGCCGCCCCCGCTGGCGGCGGCGATCGCCGCCTCGACGTCGGGATGCACGAGCCCGCCCGGGAGGATGCCCTCACCGTCGCGCATCTGGGTGATGGCGCGCGAGAGGCCGCGGTTGCCCACGGCGGAGGCCAGGCGCGAGATCGACGCCTCGGGATCGTCGCGGCGCACGATCGGCGCCAGCTCGGCCGCAGCCGGTTGGCGTTGGCGCTCCACATCGGGCGCTACCGACTGCAGCTCGTCCTGGTCCACCAGGCGAGGATAAGTCCGCGTGCGCAGGACCGCAAGGGTCTTTACCGATCCACCACTATCCACTACCCTCGGAGCCGGACTGCGGTACGACCGGGGGAGCGAACGGGAAAGTGGCGCGATGCGCATGCTGCGCTGGATCAGGTGACTTGAACGGTCCCCTTGTTGCCGGGACTGGAAATGCTGATCAGGCCTCCCCAGGCGCACATCGCCGTGCAGCCGGAATGCAACGCCGGCTGGCCGTCGACCATGACCTTGGTCGCGCCCGGCGTCCAGGGCGCCGTTGTCACGGGAACGCAGGGCGCCGGCGAGAAAACGCCGAGCTTGGCCGCGGTGGCGGCGGCGACGGTGGGGTTCGACATCGTCCCGCACATCCCGAAGGTGGGGATGTTGACCATCGGCGCGAACGCCTGGATGTTCGCGGCCGGCGTGTCGCAGGTGACCGGCGTGCCCATGGGGACCACGGTCAGCGGCACCGGAACCGGTGGCATCGCCATCGAGCAGGAGATCAACGCCCCGTTGCTGACCAGTGGCGGCATCACGTGCGACTGTACGCCCGCCGTCCGTTGGTTGCAACGGGAGCCGAAATGGTCGACGTGAGCTGAGAGGACAACGGTGCTACCGGAGATCCTGCTCGACGACGTGCGCTTCCAGGAGCTGGTCAGCGAGGCGCGCACGCGCATCGTCCGCCACTCGCCCGACTGGACAGAGCACAACGTCTCGGACCCCGGCATCACGCTCATCGAGCTGTTCGCGTGGCTGACCGAGCTGCTCGTCTACCGCATCAACCGGATCCCGGAACGGCTGCACTTCGGGCTGCTCCAGCTCGTCGGCGTCGAGCCGCGGCCACCGGAGTGCGCGGCGGTGGCGGTCCGCTTCATGCTCGACCAGCCCGGCGGTGGCGGCGTCGTCCCCGCCGGCACCGAGATCGCCTCCCCGCGCACCGCCGGCAGCGACTCGGTGGTGTTCCAGACCGCCGCCGAGCTCGTGGTCCCTCACGACTGCAAGCTGGCCACGTACGGGGTCCAGCGCAAGGGCAAGACCCAGATGACCCAGCTCGACGGCCGCTCGCCCGACGAGGTGCAGGCGCCGTTCGGGAGCCCCGCATCCGCCGACGACGCGCTCCTGCTCGGCTTCGAGACGCCGATCGCGGGACTGGTGATCCGCCTCGCCATCGAGTCCTCGCGCGCCGAGGGGACCGCCGACCCGGCTGATCCGCCGCTGGCCTGGGAGGCGTCGGTCACCGCCGACGATTGGGAGCCGGCCACCGTCATCTCCGACGAGACGGGGGGCTTCCTCTACGGCGGCGGCGCCGTCACGGTGCAGGTTCCCGACGCCGCGGCGGAGACCAAGATATCCGGAGTGGGACGCCACTGGCTGCGCTGCCGCGTCGTGAAGCGCGCCGTCCGCGAGCACGGCGCGTACTCCCGATCGCCCGAGATCTCGTCGGTCGAGGCGCTGGTGGCGGGCGGCACCGTGGACGCGTATCACGCGGCCACCGTCACCGGGGAGCTGCTGGGCACCAGCGAGGGCATCCCCGGCGCCGCCTATCCACTGCCGCGCCACCCCGTCCTGGCCCCCGAGGAGGGCGAGGTCGTGGAGGTGCGCGAGCTGGGCTCGGACCACTGGACGCCGTGGCAGAAGGTCGAGTCCTTCGAGCACAGCACGCGCGCGGATCGCCACTTCCAGCTCGACGCCGCCCGCGGCGAGATCCGCTTCGGGCCCGCCGTCCGCCAGCCCGACGGGGGCTGGCGGCGCTACGGGGCGGTGCCGCCCGGCGGGTCGATCCTGCGCATGACCCGCTACCGCCATGGCGGCGGTCACGACGGCAACGTCGCCCCGCGGGCGCTCACCATCCTGCCCCGGCCCGTGGCGGGCATCGCCGGCGCCACCAATCCGGTGGCCGCCACCGGAGGCGTGGAACCCGAGTCGCTGGAGAGCGCGCGCGAGCGGGCCCGGCTCGAGATTCGCGCGCGCACGCGCGCGGTGACCGGCGAGGACTTCGAGCGCCTGACGCTGGCGGCGTCGCCGCGGGTGGCCCGGGCGGTCTGCGTCGGCCCCGACGAGGCCAACCCCGGACGCCCGGTCCGCGTGCACGTGCTGCCGCGCATCGAGCCCGCCGACCGCCTGCTGGACGCCGACGAGCTGATTCCGGACTCCGACCTGATGGCCGACCTCGCCACGGCGCTGGACGAGTACCGCCTGCTCGGCACCAGCGTCAAGCTGCTGCCAGTCCGGCTGCGGGGCGCGAGCATCGTCGTCGACGTGCGCGCCTCGCCGCGGGCCGATCTCGAGCGTGTGCAGCACGACGTGGCCCACGCGCTCTACATCTACCTCAACCCGCTCATCGGCGGCTCACCCAGCGGACCCGCCGACGGCTGGCCGCTGGGCCGCTCGCTCAACCAAGGCGAGCTGTTCGGGATCGTCTACGCGATCCCGGGAGTGGAGTTCGTGAACATCCTCCGGATGTACGAGACAAACGTCCGCACCGGCGAGCAGTCCCCCCAGCCGACCGACAGCCGTCTCGTCCTCGAGCCCGACGAGCTGATCGCGTCCGGGCGTCACATCGTGAAGGCGACGCACCGTGAGTGACGACACGCCCATCACCAACGGCGACGGGGAGAGCCCGGGGCTGTTCCAGACGTTCATCGGGGCCGGCTTCGGCACGGTCCAGATCGAGCGCGCCGTCGGCACCGATCCCGCGCCGCCGGCGGTGTCGGGTCGCCGCTACCTGCGCGACAACCTGCCCGGCATCTACAGCGAGGGCGACTTCGGCATGCGCCTGGTCAGCGGGTTCGAGGCGCTGCTCGACCCGCTCGTCGCCGCGCTTGACAATCTGCCCGAGCACTTCGACCCGGTGTACGCCCCGCGCGACGTGCTCGACCTGCTCACCGAGTGGCTGGGGTTGGAGCATGACGAGGCCCGCTCGGGCGAGGAGCGCCGGGCGATCGTGCGCATGGCGCCCGAGCTCATGCGTCGCCGCGGCACCAAGGCCGGCCTCGAGCTGGCGCTGGCGCTCGCCTTCCCGGGGGTCCCGTTCCGGATCGAGGACGGCGGCGCGGTGACCTGGTCGCTCGACCTCGAGGAACAGGAGCCGGCGGCTGCTCCGTCCTTTGTCGTCTACTGCGACCAGCCGCTGACGCCGGCGCGGTCGGGTGCGGTGGCGCGGCTGATCGACCAGGCCAAGCCCGCGCACGTCACCTACCGGCTGCGCGTCAAGGCCCCGCCGCGCCAGAGCGGGAGCGCGACGTGAGGATCTGCCGTAGCTGCGGGCGCGAGAACCCCGACGAGAGCGACTTCTGCACGTGCGGCGAGTATCTGCGCTGGGAGCCGACCAACTACTTGCCGTCGGTCGCTGCCCCCGAGGATGCACAGGCCAACGGGGCCGCGCCCGAGGCCGCGTCCGGAGCAGGATCCGCCGCGCCGGCTTCGGCTGCCGCGGCGGGGTCGGCGGCCGCGGCCCATCCGATGACACCGCAGGATCTTGACCCGAACATCACGATCGGACCGGAGATGGTGCTGCCGGCCGGCGGCGCGGGCGCACCGGGCTCGGGTGACGCGCCGCCTCCGGGCGCGGCGGCGCTGACTCTGCGCCTGCCCGGCGAGGATGGAGCGGGTGAGGGCGAGGTCACGGTGGCGGTGGCGCCCGGCGCCCGGGCCACGCTCTTGGGACTGATCCGCAACCAGTCTGATGTGGTGGACAACTTCGACCTCTCGGTGCGCGGGCTGCCGGACGGCTGGTGGACGATCGCCCCGGCGACCGCGTATCTCGTTCCCTACGGCAGCGGCGGCACCTACGAGCAGGAGGTCCAGATCCACCTGCACCCGCCGCGCACCCCGCAAGCGCAGGCCCGCCCGTGGTCCTTCGAGGTGGTGGCGGTGTCGCGCGCTTACGGCGGCGAGGCCGCCGCGGCGGCGGCCACAGTCACCATCGGCGCCTACACCGAGCTCGGCACCGAGCTCCGCCCCGAGCGAGCATCCGGCCGGCTGAAGGCGCGCTACGTCCTCACGGTCCACAACAAGGCCAACGCCCGCACCGAGGTCGACCTGGAGGCGGCCGACACCGACGGCGACTGCGACTTCCGTTTCGCCGAGCCGCGGATCGCCTTGGAGCCCGGCAACGGCATGGAGTGTCCGTTCACGGTGTTCCCGCCCAAGCAGAAGTGGATCGGGCGCCACATCGACCGTCAGTTCCAGCTCACCGCCACCCCGGTGGGAACGGAGGGTCCCGTGCCGCCGCGCATGGCCACCTACCGCCAGAAGGCCTGGCTGCCGTGGTGGATGTCGATCGTCGCGCCGCTCGTGGTCGCGCTGGCGGTGGTGATCGTGATGTTGCTGCCCAAGCAGACGACGGTCCCCAACCTCAAGGGCCAGCCGAGCGCGTTCGCCGCGCAGAAGCTGCTCAACAAGATCGGCCTCAAGCTGGGGAAGAACACCCCCAAGGTCGACCCCAAGCAGAAGCCCGGCGCCGTCATCGACCAGAGCCCGGCGGCGGGTGCGAAGGCCAAGAAGGGGACCGTGGTCGACGTCGTCACCGTCACCGGAACCGGAAAGGCGACCGTGCCGGCGATCGTGGGCCTGCCCCTCGGCCTGGCCCAGCAGAAGCTGATCGAGGCCGGCCTGGTCCTGGGCACGGTGCAGCCGCAGCCGCCCGATCCGAATGGCAAGGTCTCGTCACAGCTGCCGCTGGCCGGGACGCCCGTGGCGGACGGCTCCGCCGTCCAGGTCTTCCAACCGGTCGCCGGGGGTGCCAAGGGGTCGAGCAAGGCCAAGGCCGCCGCCGCCGCGGTGGCCGCCGCCGCAGCGGGTACGGGCGCGGCGGGTGCGGCCGCTGCCGCCGCCGGTACGGCCAACGCGAAGACGCTGTCCGCCGCCGCTGCTCAGGCCGGCACCGGCTCGATCGCAATCCCCAAGGTCCCCACCGAACCCAACCAGGCGGCACAGGCGCTCGCGAATCTGGGCCTGGTGCCCCAGCCGGTCAAGCAACTGTCGACCGCGCCGGTCGGGCTGGTCGCGGGCACGGTCCCAGCGGCGGGCGCGAAGGTGGCCCAGGGCGCTCATGTGGCTCTCATCATCTCTAACGGCTCGCCGCAGCTGGCGTTTGACAACAGCGCCTCCATCAGCGTGATCGACCCGACGACCCTCAAGGTCTCGGCGCAGCTGCCGGCTGGCGTCGGCCAGCAGGTCGAGCCGGCGTGGAGCCTGAACGGGCAGCATCTCGCCTACTCGCAGAACGGCCAGATCGTGATCGTGGAGCCGGGCGTCAAGGGCTCGAACCCGGCGATCCTCACCCAGCCGCCGGCGGGCACCCAAGACCGCAACCCCGCGTTTGCACCAACGAACAAGGCGATCGTGATCGCCTACGTCCAGCGCACCGGCAACGCCGCCCACCAGCTGTGCTTCGTCTCGCAGCTGAAGTTCTCGCGCCCTAACTCGTGCACCAGCGCGCCCGGCTGGGATCTGGGCGGCCAGCTCAGCTGGTCGCCGGATGGCCAGACCATCCTCGCGTTCGGCAGCCGCAACGGCGGGCATAACTTCGGCTTGTTGGAGTTCTCGAGCAGCGTCCCGTTCTCCGGACAGGCGTCCAACTGGGGTAAGCCGCAGCTCGTGACCAACGCCCAAACGGCCGGCCAGGGCATCTTCGCCGGCGCGTTCTCGCCCGACGGCACGAAGCTCGCCCTGGTGGCGGGCTCCACCGCCAACGGATTCAACCTCTACATCGTCAAAGCCACCGCCGGTTTCAGCCCCACCCCGCAAGACGTCGTGCAGGGCGTGACGGCGTGTCAGATCAGCTGGCGCTCGGACAGTAAGGCGCTGGCGGTGATGCAGCCCAACGGCCAATGCGCGCCGGCTGCCACGGGCAAGATCGTGGGAGTCGACCTCTCCGACCCGGGCAACCTGCACGTGCTGGCTGCGCTGGGCGCCCACCCGGCCTATCAACCGGTGGTCGGTGGCTGACCTCGCCCCCCCAGCCAACCCCGCCCTGCCGGGGGAGCTGGTCCTGGTGCTGCCCACCGGGGTGCGCCTCCCGATCCGCGACTCGATGACGATCGGGCGCGGCGAGACCGCCGACGTCCAGCTCGAGGACCGGACGGTATCGCGGTTGCACGCCCGGATCGACTCGACGTCCCAGGGCCCCTTCATCAGCGACGCCGGCTCGCGCTTCGGGGTCACGGTGGCCGGCCAGAAACTGTCTGAGCCGCGCCGGCTGACCGCCGGCACCGAGATCCGGCTGGGCAACGTCACTCTGCGCGTCGAGAACGCGCTCGCGGCGTCCGCGGGTGCCGTGGCCGGTGGGGCGGCGCCGGGTCCGGGTGAAGGGGCGGGGCCCAACGCCACCATCGTCGTGCCCGTCAATGCCACGCAGCTCGGGTTGCGGGCGCCGGCGCCCATGGCCGGCGATGGCGCGCTTCGTCCCCGCCTGCGATCGGGCTGGGCGCTGAAGCGGCTCGATGACAGCGGCGACGACGAGCGCTGGGTCCTGCGCGACCTGCGCAACGACACATTCCTGACCATCGAGCCCGAGGACGCCGTCCTCCTGCAGATGATCGACGGCCAGGCGACCGTCGCCGAGCTGCTGACCCGGGCCACCGACGCCGTCGGGCCCGCCGGGCCCGGTCGGTTGGCGCGTCTGATCGCCGGGCTGGGGGAGCGCGGGATGCTCGACGGGATCGCACCCACGCCGGTGGCGCAACCCGAACCGGGTCTGCTCGCCCGCGCCTTCAAGCCGCGCGAGAAGGTCTTCGGTTGGATTCCGCGTTACTTCGAGCGCGCCTACCGGCACTGGGGCCGGATCTTCTTCCAGCCGCTGATCGTCACCGCGCTCGTGCTGCTGTCGCTCGCCGGCGTGATCGTGTTCGCGTATCTGGTCGGGGCGCGCTACGGCACGCCGTTCGTGGTAGCGGGCCGCCTCGTCATCGGCGGCGCGGTGTTCATCGCGGGGCGCTTTTTGATCGTGGCGCTGCACGAGCTGGCGCACGGGTTGGCGCTGATCCACTACGGCCGCACCACGAAGCGCGCGGGATTGAAGCTCGTGTTCATCTTCCCCTACGCGTTCGTGGACACCAGCGAGGCGTACTTCGAGCCGCGGATGCACCGCATCGTCGTCAGCGCCGCCGGCCCCGCCACCGACTTCTCATTGGCGGCCCTGTTCGGGATCCTGTGCGCGGTCTCGCCCAAGGGCAACGTGCAAGAGGTGTTCTTCCAGCTCGCGTTCGCGGGCTACGTCGGCGCGTTCTTCAACGCCAACCCGTTCCTGGACCGCGACGGCTACCAGATCCTCTGCGAATGGCTGCGCGAGCCCAAGCTCAAGGAGCGCGCCCGCGCCCAGCTCCGGGCGCGCCTGTCCGGGACGATGTCGGAAGAGGAGGGCTCGCCGGTGCTGGCGCGCTATGCGATCGCCGGGCTGGTGTGGTCGGTCATCGGTGTGGGCTTCGTGCTGGTGCTGTCGCTGCGCTACTACGACCGGCTTAGCGCCCTGGCGCCCCACAGCGTGGTGCTCGGCGCGTTCATCCTCTTTTTTATCGTCCTGTTGCTGCCGGTCGTCTTCGCCCTTGTGATGCCGATGATCAGTCGTGCGAGGTACGGCACCCGCGAGGTCAATCGTGTCCTCCGTTGACCCGGAGGCTGAGCGCGCTCAACAGGTGATTGAGCGGTTGTTGGTGGATCCGGTGTTTCGGGCGGAGTTTCGGCGGGATCCGGTGGGGGCGTGTGTGGCGGCGGGGTTGCCGGGGTTGGCGGTGGAGTTGGGTGGTGGGGGTGGTTCGGGGATGGAGACGTTGGAGTTGCGGGAGTCGCGGTCGTCGTTGGCGGGGGTGGTGATGGCGGCTGCGGTGGAGGGGTTGTCGGTGGCGGAGGCGCAGGCGTTTGTGGAGCATGGGGCGAAGGGGTTGCGGTTGGGGCATGGGTTGAAGGTGCCGCATGGGGTGAAGGTGCCGCCGGCGGTGGGGAAGGTTGGGGGGTTGGAGCATCGTGTGGTGGGGCGGGTTCAGCATGAGGTGAAGGCGGGGGAGCGGGTGTCGGGTCAGGCGGGGCGTGGGTCGGTGGGTGGGTCGGGTGCGCAGGGGTCGGGGTCGGGTGGTTCGTCGGCGGCTTCGGCGGGTGGTTCGTCGGCGGCGCCGGCGGGTGGTGGTGCGGCGGGGTCGGCGGGTGGTGGTGCGGCTCCGGCGGGTGGTGGTGCTGGGTCGGCGGGGTCGCATGCGGTGTCGGCGGCTGGGGCTGGTGGGTCGGCGGCTGGTGGTGGTGCTTCTGTGGGTGGGTCTGGTGGTGGCGGCGGGGGCTGGTGGTGGGTCGGGGGGTGCGTTGGGTGCGCATGCGGCGTCGGCGGGGGGTGGGCATGCGGCGTCGGAGGGTGCGGGTGCGCGGGCGGCTTCGGTGGCGGCGGGTGCGGGGTCGGCGCCGGCGGGGGCGTCGGGTGCGGGTGCGGGGTTGCCGTGGCCGGATGAGCCGGGCGCGGCGGCGGGTGGTGCGGGTGGTGCTGCGGGTGCGGTGGTGGGTGCGCCGGTGGGTGGTGCGGGTGGTGCTGCGGGTGCGGTGGTGGGTGCGCCGGTGGGTGGTGGGGGTGTGCCGGGTGCGGTGGCGGGTGCGGGTGCGCCGGTGGGTGGTGGGGGTGTGGCGGGTGCTGTGGTGGGTTCGGGTGGTGTGGGTCCGGTGGGGGTGTCGGGGTTGTTGGAGTCGCCGGGGTTGCAGGCGTCGGCGCAGGTGCGGGCGTTTTTGGCGTCGGGGGGTGTGGATCCGCGGATGGTGGGGGTGTTGGATGCGGTGTTGGCGCATCATTCGGTGGGGGTGGGGGATGTGGTGGCGACGAGTTCGCCGGTGCATGTGCAGGCGTTGGACATCGTGTCGGTGGATGGGCAGCCGGTGGGTCCGGATAATTTCGCGGCGCGTGATTTGGTGACGGAGTTGGCGGCGTTGGATCGGGGGGTGCGTCCGGATGAGATTGGGACGCCGTGGCCGATTCAGTCGCCGGGGTTTTTTTCCGATCAGAGTTCGCAGGCGAGTTTGCATTTGGCGTTTGAGATGCCGGGGGTCAACGCGGAGCCGGCGGCGGCGGTCCCGGGCGCGGTGCCGGGCGCGGTCCCGGGCGCGGCGGTGCCGGGCGCGGTCCCGGGCGCGGTTCCGGGAGTTGTTCCGGGCGCGGCGGTGCCAGGCGCCCCGGTCCCCGGCGCCGCCCCCGCGTACTCGGCTGCCGCGTACCCCGGCAACGGCTACCCGGCCGCTGCCTACCCGGCCGCGGCCGCCCCCGGGGCCGTTCCCGCCGCCGCTGGGGCGCCCGCTGCGGGCGCCGCGCCCGGCGGGAGCGCGGTCGATCAAGCCCAGCAGCTCGCCGGCACCGGCTCGCCGTTGCCGCTCTCGGCCGACCCGACGGCGGGCGCCAAGATCTCGGCGATGGTGCACTTCGCGGACTCGGCGGTGGGCAAGCCCTACATCTACGGCGGAGGCCACGGCGACTGGAGCCCGCAGCCGGGCTATGACTGCTCGGGGTTCGTGTCCGCGGTGCTGCACGCCGCCGGATACTTGACCCACCCCGTCGACACGACCGCGATGCCTTCCCAGCCGGGAATCGAGGCGGGGCCGGGCAAGTTCGTGACTATCTTCGACCGCGCCCTGTCGGGTCACGATGGCCACGTGATCATCGAGATCAACGGCCAGTTCTACGAGTCAGGCGGCATGCACGGCGCCTGGGGTGGCGGGGGCGGCGTGGAGAAGATCGGCCGCCCGTCGGACAGCTACCTCAAGACGTTCCCCAACGTCCTTCACCCACAGGGCCTGTAGATATGACTGAAGACGAGAACGCGCTCGCCGGCCGCCTCATTGAGCGGTTGTTGGTGGATCCGGTGTTTCGGGCGGAGTTTCGGCGGGATCCGGTGGGGGCGTGTGTGGCGGCGGGGTTGCCGGGGTTGGCGGTGGAGTTGGGTGGTGGGGGTGGTTCGGGGATGGAGACGTTGGAGTTGCGGGAGTCGCGGTCGTCGTTGGCGGGGGTGGTGATGGCGGCTGCGGTGGAGGGGTTGTCGGTGGCGGAGGCGCAGGCGTTTGTGGAGCATGGGGCGAAGGGGTTGCGGTTGGGGCATGGGTTGAAGGTGCCGCATGGGGTGAAGGTGCCGCCGGCGGTGGGGAAGGTTGGGGGGTTGGAGCATCGTGTGGTGGGGCGGGTTCAGCATGAGGTGAAGGCGGGGGAGCGGGTGTCGGGTCAGGCGGGGCGTGGGTCGGTGGGTGGGTCGGGTGCGCAGGGGTCGGGGTCGGGTGGTTCGTCGGCGGCTTCGGCGGGTGGTTCGTCGGCGGCGCCGGCGGGTGGTGGTGCGGCGGGGTCGGCGGGTGGTGGTGCGGCTCCGGCGGGTGGTGGTGCTGGGTCGGCGGGGTCGCATGCGGTGTCGGCGGCTGGGGCTGGTGGGTCGGCGGCTGGTGGTGGGTCGGCGGCTGGGGCTGGTGGGTCGGCGGGGGCTGGTGGTGGGTCGGGGGGTGCGTTGGGTGCGCATGCGGCGTCGGCGGGGGGTGGGCATGCGGCGTCGGAGGGTGCGGGTGCGCGGGCGGCTTCGGTGGCGGCGGGTGCGGGGTCGGCGCCGGCGGGGGCGTCGGGTGCGGGTGCGGGGTTGCCGTGGCCGGATGAGCCGGGCGCGGCGGCGGGTGGTGCGGGTGGTGCTGCGGGTGCGGTGGTGGGTGCGCCGGTGGGTGGTGCGGGTGGTGCTGCGGGTGCGGTGGTGGGTGCGCCGGTGGGTGGTGGTGGTGTGCCGGGTGCGGTGGCGGGTGCGGGTGCGCCGGTGGGTGGTGGGGGTGTGGCGGGTGCTGTGGTGGGTTCGGGTGGTGTGGGTCCGGTGGGGGTGTCGGGGTTGTTGGAGTCGCCGGGGTTGCAGGCGTCGGCGCAGGTGCGGGCGTTTTTGGCGTCGGGGGGTGTGGATCCGCGGATGGTGGGGGTGTTGGATGCGGTGTTGGCGCATCATTCGGTGGGGGTGGGGGATGTGGTGGCGACGAGTTCGCCGGTGCATGTGCAGGCGTTGGACATCGTGTCGGTGGATGGGCAGCCGGTGGGTCCGGATAATTTCGCGGCGCGTGATTTGGTGACGGAGTTGGCGGCGTTGGATCGGGGGGTGCGTCCGGATGAGATTGGGACGCCGTGGCCGATTCAGTCGCCGGGGTTTTTTTCCGATCAGAGTTCGCAGGCGAGTTTGCATTTGGCGTTTGAGATGCCGGGGGTCAACGCGGAGCCGGCGGCGGCGGTCCCGGGCGCGGTCCCGGGCGCGGTCCCGGGCGCGGCGGTGCCGGGCGCGGTCCCGGGCGCGGTTCCGGGAGTTGTTCCGGGCGCGGCGGTGCCAGGCGCCCCGGTCCCCGGCGCCGCCCCCGCTGGTTACCCAGCCGTCGCAGCACCCGGAGGGGCCGCGGCCGTCACGCCTGGCGTGCCCGGCACGGCGGATCCCAGCGTCGGCCAACCCGCGCCTACGGCCCCGGTCGCCGATGTCGCTGCCCAGGGCTCGCCGGCGCCGGTCGCGGTGGCGCCCGGGGCGGGCGCCACCGCGTATGTGAACCCGCTCCCAAGCGACGCGAACATCGGCAGAACGGATATGGGGGTGGACGTCGACCTCAAGCCCGGCGAGCCCATCGTGGCGATCGGCAACAGCCGTGTCGTGGGGATCATGCCCAACTGGTACGCCGGGCAGCCGTACGTCGCTCTCCAGCTCCTGGACGGCCCGATGAAGGGCCACAACTACTACATCGCCGAGCAGATCACTCCCGCCGTCAGCGTCGGGCAGGTCCTCCGCGCGGGTGAGCCGATCGCCCACTACGCCTCATCCGGCACCGGCATCGAGATGGGCTGGGCCGGCCCGAACTGGCAGCAGACATTGGCGCAGGCGGAGGGCAACACCGGCGACGCGACGCACAACAACGCACCTGCCGGCGTGTCGTTCAGCAACTTCCTGCACTCGTTGACAAACCGGGCGCCGGCCGGTTCGTCCTCCGCCCCAGGGGACGCCGCCAGCCTCGCCTCGGGGACGTCGCCGCCTCCACCAGGTGCCGGAACGGGCACGGCCGCCCCCGGGCAACCGCAGCCCGTCGCGCCGGCAGCGGTGGGGCCGGTGCAGCCGCAGCCAGCTGCGCCGGCCGGGCCCACGCCCGCCCTGGCCGGGGGGACGCCCGCAGCCGCCGGAGCCACTCCCGCTGCGGCCGGAGGCGCTGCTGCCGCGGCCGCAGGGGCCCCCGCCGCGCCCGGGGGCGCTCCCGTCTCGGGCACCGCGCAGTTCCAGGCGGTCGGCGGCCACGAGCCCCACCATCGGCTCAACACGGTCAAGTTCCTCCAGGCGGTCCAGCCCGCGCCCGGCTCACCGCTCGCGCCGGCCGACCCACAGGCGGCGGCGGGCACGCCCGGCGCGGCGACCCCCGCCGGGACCCCCGGCGCACCGGTGGCCGGCCAGCCGGTCGCTGACCAGCTCCAGGGTCAGCCCGGCACCGGGGCGCCCGCCGGCACCCCGGGAGTGGCCGACCAGGCGCTCGGGCAGGCCGCCCCCGCGGGGAGCGTCGTGTCGGTCAGCTCACCGATGCTCACCAGCGGGCAGCAGACGTTCGTCGCCCATCTATCGTCGTTGACCGGCCTCAACACTCGGGTGGTGGGGGGCTGGGTGCTGGCCGAGGAGTCGGGCAGCGCCGCGCAGGGGCGCGAGGCGGCGTCGAACTTCAACTGGCTGAACATCGGCTACTTCGACAGCGGCACCGGCGCGATTGCCCATGCCACACCGTTCAGCAATCCGGTGAGCGCCGCCGAGCAGACCGCCAAGTTCCTCAAAGGGGAGTGGGGCGGGGCCAGCACCGGCATCCGGGACATCCTCAACACCGTCGGCAAGCCGCCCGACGACCAGATCATGGCCATCGCCAACAGCGGCTGGGCGTCAAGCCACTACAACAACGGAGCCAACCTCCGGGCCACCTTTGAGGAGCTGGCCAATATGAAGGTCGTCACCGCGCCGCCGGCGGGTGCTGCGCTCGCTGCTGCCGCCGTGCCGTCCCCGGGGGGTGCGCCGGCCGCAGGAGGGGCGCCGATCCCGCCGCCCGGCACGACGATCACGTGATGCGGCACCGCCGGGGCTGACGCGCGACTTTCTTCTGCGATACGCATAAAAATGTCGCGCGCCGCCCGTGGTGGCGCGCCGTCCGCATGCCTTTGGGCCCAAACGGCACTTGCGCCGCGGGCGCCCGAAAGCCAACATCAACACCATGACCACCACCATGGACCTTGATCAGGGCTCCGCCCTACTGCACTTCAGTCGCAACGGCGCCTTCGGGCCCGGCGCCGGCGAGCTTCTCGTGCTCGAGCGGGGCGAGGGCCCCTATGTCTTCGACACGCATGGCCGCCGCTACGTCGACGGCCTGTCCAGCCTGTTCTGCGCGCAGATCGGCTACTCCTACGGCGAGGAGATGGCGGCCGTCGCCGGCGACCAGCTCTCCAAGCTGGCCTTCAACACGCTTTGGGGCACCGCGCACCCGCCCGCGCTCAAGCTCGCCGATCGGCTCGCCGACCTCGCGCCTCCCGGCATCGATCGCATCTTCTTCACCTCCGGAGGCTCGGAGTCGGTGGAGGCGGCGTGGAAGATCGTGCGCCAGTACCACCTGGCCAACGGGCAACCGCAGCGCATGAAGGCCATCGCGCGCAACATCGCCTACCACGGCGTCACGCTCGGCGCCCTGGCGCTCACCGGTGTGCCGGGCTTCAAGGAGCCGTTCGGCCCCCCGGCGATCGACACCACACACGTGTCCAACACCAATGCATTCCGCAACCCGCTGGCCGGCGAGGAGCTGACCAAGTCCCTTCTCGATGAGATGGAGCAGGCCATCCTCGCCGCCGACCCTGAGACGGTGGCGCTGATCATCGCCGAGCCGGTTCAGAACGCCGGCGGGTGCCTCACTCCACCCCCCGGATATTGGGAGGGTCTGCGTCACCTCGCGGACCGCTACGGGATCGTGCTCGTGGCCGACGAGGTCATCACCGGGTTTGGGCGGCTGGGGGAGTGGTTCGGCTCCACGCGCGTCGGCGCCGCGCCGGACATCATCACCACCGCCAAGGGCCTGACCTCGGCCTACGCGCCCATGGGCGCCGTGTTCGTCTCCGAGCACATTGCCGCCCCGCTCTACGACGAGGGGCGCACGCTGCTGCACGGGATCACGTTCGGCGGCCACCCGCTCTGCGCCGCCATCGCACTCAAGAACCTCGAGATCTTCGAGCGCGACGGCGTGCTCGAGAACGTCCGCGCTCGCGAGCCCAAGCTCGAGGAGCTTCTCAACAGCCTCAGAGAGCTGCCGATCGTGGGTGACGTGCGCGGAGCCGGGTTCTTCTGGGCGGTCGAACTGGTCAAGGGCCCCGGCAACGAGCGGCTTGACGCTGACGAGCGCGAGCGGGTCCTGCGCGGCTTCATGCCCGGCCGGCTGCGCGAGGCGGGGCTCATCGCCCGCGCCGATGACCGCGGCGACGCCGTGCTGCAGATCGCCCCGCCGCTGATCGCCGACGACGCGGTGCTGGAGGAGATCGTCGACGCGATGCGCGCGGTCCTCGCCGATGCGGGCCGCCTGCTCGGACTGGAGTCAGGCGGCCTCGCACGGCCGGAGCTCACCCGATCCTGATCGTCTTCTCCAGCGCCTGAGCCAGCAGCGCCTGTCCGGCGTAGCTGGGGTGGATCCCGCAGCCACCCGCGCTCAGCTGGGTCAACAGCCCGGCGGTGCACGTGTTGTCACCGGAGTGCGCCGAGGCGGCCTGCAACTCGCCGTAGCCGTCGGCGATCTTGACGCCGAACGGCTTGGCGGCGGCGTCCTGGACCTTGTTGAGCAGCTGGGACTGGGCGTTGATCGCCGGCGAGGAGTAGTTGAGCGAGTAGTAGTTGACGATCACCAGCTGGCCGTTGTAGTGGGCCTTGTTGCGGATCGCCGACAGGATCGTGTGGATGTTCTTGGTCACGTTGGTGGCGGTGGCGTTCTGCTCGGCCGTGCTCGCGCAGCCATCGGCCATCGTCTCCTGACAGAGGAAGAAGTCGTTCGCGCCGATCATCAGCGTGACCAGCCGGACGTTGTGGTGGCTGCGCAGGTAAGAGAGCGCGAACGCCAGCTGCGAGCCCTTGTAGCTCACGTGCAGGGGGTGGATGCGGTAGTTGTCGGCGGGGTTGTGCGATGGGCTGTTCTCACACCCATTGCTCGGCGCGGATGCGTTGACCAAGCTCGCGGAGGTCTCGCCGGGGCAGGCGGCGTTGGCGACCGACAGGTGCAGGCGGGCCCCCAGCTGTTCCGGGTAGCCAGGGAAGCTCGCGGCGTTGCCGTAGTTCGGGGCCGGGACCACGGTCTTCTCCATGTACCCGAACGTGACCGAGTCGCCGAGCGCCAGGTACTGGCTGCCCGGGACGACCGGAAGGTTCTTTGCTGGCTCGGTGGTGGCGCCGTCCTTGGGCTTGGACTTCGCGAAGGCGGGGCCGCCGCTCAGCGCCAGCACCACGGAGACAAATGCCATCGAAACCACTGCGCCGACGCCGACGCGCCGCGCGCGGTACATACGCTTCATACAGGTCTCCTCCTCGGGATTTTTCAGCTGGAGGCCTCGCGGTGGCAGGGCCGTCACGTACCAGCAGGACAATCGTAATCGGCGATGTTGCGCCGACGCGTCACTTGCGGCGCCGACCTCTTCTGGACGGTCGAGCTGGTCAATGGCGACGCCGTGCCCCAGATCGGATCGTCCTTGACGGATGTGCATATCCCGCGACCCTCGCGGCCGGCGGCCAGATCGCGATGGATCCGCGCTATTGCGTTACGGCCAATGACAAGGATCCGTTCTGAGCCGGCCGGGTGACGGCCATCCCTGACGCTAGGCCAGCGAGGCCATCACGTGCTTGATGCGCGTGTACTCCTCCAGCGCGTAGATCGAGAGGTCCTTGCCGTAGCCGGACTGCCCGAATCCGCCGTGGGGCATCTCGGACAGGAACGGCAGGTGGTCGTTGATCCACACGCAGCCGAAGTTCAGGGCGCGCGCGGCGCGCAGGGAGGCGCCGCTGTCGCGGGTCCACACTGACGCGGCGAGACCGTAATCGGTGTCGTTGGCCCACTGCAGCGCCTGGGCCTCGTCGTCGGCGCGCTGGACCGTGATCACCGGGCCGAACACCTCGCGCTGGATGATCTCGGAGTCCTGGGTGGGGCCGAGGATCACGGTCGGCTCCACGAAGAACCCGCGCGACCCCCACGCCTCGCCCCCGCAGGCGATCATCGCGCCGTCGGCCGCGGCCCGCTCCACGAACCCCAGGACCCTCTCTCGTTGAGAGGCGGAGATCACCGGACCCAACTCGACGTCGTCGGCGAGCAGTGGCTCGCCCAGCCGCAGGCTCTGCGCCGCCGGCACCAGCGCCTCCACCACCGCGTCGTGCACGCGTGGGGTGGCGATGATGCGCGTGGCCGCCGTGCAGTCCTGCCCGGCGTTGAAGAACGCGGCGACCCGCATGGACTCTACGAGCGCGTCGACGTCGGCGTCGTCAAGCACCACCACCGGCGCCTTGCCCCCCAACTCCAGGTGCACTCGCGTCAGATGAGCGCTGGCCGCGGCGGCGATCGCCTTGCCCGTGCGCACCGAGCCGGTCAGCGACACCATGCGCACGGCCGGATGCGTAACGATCGCCTCGCCGACAGGGTTGCCGCGCCCGCAGACGACGTTGAACACGCCGCGCGGAAGCACCTCCAACGACAGTTCGGCCAGGCGCAGCGTCGACAGCGGCGTCAGCTCCGACGGCTTGAGCACGATGGTGTTGCCGGCGGCCAGTGCCGGCGCGATCTTCCAGATCGCCATCGCCAGCGGGTAGTTCCACGGGGTGATCTGGCCCACCACCCCCACTGGCTCGCGACGGATCATCGACGTGTAGCCCTCGACGTACTCGCCGGCGGCGCGGCCCTCGAGCACCCGGGCGGCGCCGGCGAAGAAGCGCAGGTGATCGGAGCAGAGCGGGATCTCCTCGGCGGCGGCGGCCAGCGGCTTGCCGACGTTGGCGGCCTCCACGCGCGCGAGTTCGTCGGCGTTGGCGTCGAGCAGGTCGGCCAGCTTCAGCAGGGCGGCGGCCCGCTGCTGAGGCGTCGTCGACCCCCAGGCTCCAAACGCCGAGCCTGCGGCGGCGATGGCGCGCTCCACATCCTCCACCGTGGCGCTCGGCACCTCTGCCAGCACCTCTTCGCTGGCCGGATTGAGGACCGGATCGGCCTCCGTCCCCTGCCCGTCCACCAGCTCGCCGTCGATCACAAGTTGCATGTGGAGTCCCTCCGCGGTCGCCTGCGGCACATGATGACCGGTGCCCGCCGCTCCACACTGTCGCGCTCGCGCCTGGCATGCTGGACACCGAGGCCCCGGCGGCCTGCATTACCGTTCGCGCGGTGCCCTCGCCGTGGCCCCAGACTGACCCGACAGCCGCTCACCGGGCCGCGTACGCCGACGCCGAGCCGCGGCCGTTCTGGCTCGCCAGCCTGCCCGACCGCGCCGCGCACGAGCCGCTCACCGGCACCGTCGAGGCTGACCTGTGCATCGTCGGTGGCGGCTTCACCGGACTGTGGGCGGCCCTCGCCGCCAAGGCGCGGGCCCCCGGCCGGGATGTCGTGGTCCTCGAGGCCACCCGCTGCGGCGACGGGGCCAGCGGCCGCAACGGCGGGTTCCTGGAGGCGACGCTGACCCATGGCCTGGCCAACGGGCTCAGCCGCTTCGCCGACGAGATCGAGGCGCTCGAACGATTCGCCGACGAGAATTTCGACGGCCTGCGCGCCGACCTCGACGCCCACGACATCGAGTGCGACTACGAGACGCCGGGAGTTCTCACCGTCGCACTCGAGCCCCGCGAGCTCGACCACCTCCAGGAGGAGGTCGAGCTGGCGCGCCGGTTCGGCCACGACGTACAGCTGCTGGACGGCGACGCTGCCCGCGCCCAGGTCAACTCACCCACCTATCGCGGCGCCGTGTGGGACCGGACCGGCTCGGCGCTCGTGCACCCCGGGCGCCTCGTGGACGGCCTGCGCGCCGCGGCCCAGCGCACCGGCGTGCGCATTCACGAGCTCAGCCCGGTCCGCAAGCTCGGAGACGGCGACTCGACCGTGGTCGCGATCCGCACCGACGCCGGCATCGTCAAGGCGCCCAAGGTCCTACTGGCCACGAGCGCATACCCGCCGCTCGTCAACGCCGTGGGCCGCTACATCGCTCCCGTCTATGACTACGTCCTCATGACCGAGCCGCTCACCGGCCCCCAGCGGCGCTCCATCGGCTGGGCCGGCGGCCAGGGGATCAGCGACATGGGCAACCAGTTTCACTACTACCGTCCGACCGCCGATGGGCGCATCCTCTACGGAGGCTACGACGCCGTCTACCGCTACGGCGGCGACGTGGGGCCCCACCGCGACGAGGATGACGCCACGTTCGCCCGGCTGTCACAGCACTTCTTCACCACCTTCCCCCAGTTGGAGGGCCTGCGCTTCAGCCATCGCTGGGGCGGCGCGATCGACACCTGCAGCCGCTTCTCGGTGTTCTTCGGCCGGGCGCTCGGCGGCCGCGTGGTCTACGCGCTGGGGTACACCGGGCTGGGTGTCGGGGCCAGCCGGTTCGGCGCACGCGTGGCCCTGGACCTGCTTGACGGCCGCAGCACCCCGGCCACACAGCTCAAGATCGTGCGCCGGCGCCCGGTCCCCTTCCCCCCGGAGCCGTTGCGCAGCGGCGTGATCCAGCTGACCCGCAACCGGCTGGCCGCCGCCGATCACAACGACGGCCGTCGCGGGCTGTGGCTGCGCACCCTCGACCGTCTCGGTCTCGGCTTCGACTCCTGATAGCCGCCCATAGAATCGCCGCGTGGCGGTAGCCGAGTCGGTTCTGACGGGAGGACTCCTCGCCGGGATCGGCTACACGTGCCTGCGCTCGCTGGCGTCCGGCGGCTGGGTCACCGACAGCGAAGACGGCTCGTGAACGAGGCCATCGCCCTGGTGGCGCTGGCGGCCAGCCTCACCGCCGCGGTGGCGCGGTGGCGTTGGGCGCCCGACTGGGCGGTGGCCACCGCGTCCGCGGTGATCGTGGTCGTCGTGGGCGCCCTCAGCCTGCACGGGGCGCGCACCTCGTTGGGCCGCCTCGGGCCCACGGTGGGCTTCCTGGCCGCCCTGCTCGTTCTTGCCGACGGCTGCCGGCGCGCCGGCCTGTTCGACGCCCTCGGGGCGCTCATGGCGTATGGATCGCGGGCGAGGCCGACTCGCCTGCTGGCGATGGTGTTCCTGGTGGCGGCGGGCACCACCGCGGTGCTCAGCCTCGACGCCACCATCGTGCTGCTCACTCCGATCGTGTTCGCCACCGCGGCGCGCCTGACCACGAGCCCGCGCCCGCACGTCTACGCCTGCTCGCACTTGGCCAACAGCGCCTCGCTGCTGCTGCCGGTCTCCAACCTGACCAACCTGCTGGCGTTCGCCGCCTGCGGGGTGTCCTTCACCCGCTTCGCCGCGCTGATGGCGCTGCCGTGGCTGGTGGCGATCGCCGTCGAGTGGGTGGTGCTCCGCCGCGTGTTCGCCTCGGAACTGCGCCAGGCGGGCGGCGCGCGCGCCGAGGCCGCGCCCGACCGGCCACGGCTCCCGGCGCTGCCCCTGACCGTCGTTGCCGCAACGCTCATCGGTTTCGGGATCAGTTCGATCGTCGGCGTCGCGCCGGTGTGGTTCGCCACCGCCGGCGCGGTGGCGCTCACCCTGTACCGGCCGCCGGGGACCCTCGCCGAACTGGCCTCCGCGGCCGAACCGACGTTCCTCGTGTTCGTGCTTGCGCTCGGCGTCGTGGTGACGGCCGCGGGGAACAACGGACTGTCGGACGTGGTCGACTCGCTGCTGCCGCACGGTCACAGCCTGCCCGCGCTGCTCGGCGTCGCGGTGGTCAGCGCGGTCCTGGCCAACCTCGTCAACAACCTGCCCGCGACGCTGATCATCGTGGCGGTGGTGTCGGCGAGCGCCCCGGGCGCCGTGCTGGCCATGCTGATCGGGGTCAACGTCGGCCCCAACCTCACCTACGTCGGCTCGCTGGCGACGCTGCTGTGGCGACGCATCGTGCACGCGCACGACGAGGACATCGACATCGGCGAGTTCCTCAAGCTCGGCGCCCTGACCGTCCCGGTGACGCTGGTCGCGTCCACGGTGGGCTTGTGGTTGGCTTTGCAGGTGTTCTGATGCGCGCGCTCGTGTGGATCACCGAGAGCTCCTGGCAATCCTGCGTCGACAAGGCGCGCGAACTCGTGCCCGCCGGGGCGGAGGTCACCCTCCTGCACGTCGCCGCCAGCGAGGTCGAGCACCTCGCCCGCCACCCGGGCCCCGAGCGCCTCGGGCGCCACCGGCCGCCGCCTCCGGGCCCATCCGTCCGCGAGATCGCCGACAGCGAGGCGCAGGCCCTGCTCAAAGCCGCGCGGGAGCGGTTCGGCCGCGCCGCCGGGACGATGGCTCGCCGGGGCCGGATCGAGCGCGAGGTGCTCGAGGCCGCCGACGGCGTCGATCTCCTGGTCCTCGCCCGCGACGGCAAGCCCCGCCGGGAGCCCAAGAGCATCGGCCACTACGCCCGGTTCATCGTTGACCACGCCGGCTGCCCCGTGCTGCTGGTGTGGGCCGAGCCGCCGCCCGGGCTTGACGACATGCATTGGCCGCCGCACCTGCGCCGCTGAGCGCGGCGCGCGTCACACGTTGCGCAGGAGCCCCTCGGAGCGGGCCCACTCCACCGTCCGGCGGACCGTCTCCCGCGGGTCGGTGTAGTGCACCCCGAGTTCGCGTTCGGCGCGCGTGCCGTCGTAGCGGTGCCCGTGCAGCAGCGTGCGCACCATCTCGCGGCACACCGGCGGCTTGCGCCGACGCAGCCGGTAGGCGTACTCGACCACCGTCCCGGCGGCGGTGGCCAGCGCGCGCGGCATCAGCCGCGGGTTGCGCTCCACGCCGGCCACGTCGGAGGCCAGCGCCAGCGCCTCGCTCACGGTGAGGCGGATGCCGCTGAGCAGGTAGCGCTCGCCCGCGGCGCCGCGCTCGGCGGCCAGCAGGTGGCCCTCGACGCAGTCGGCGATGTCGACGAGGCTGACGTCGGTGTTGATGAACACCGGCAGGCGTCCGTCCAGCGCCGCCAACAGGAAGCGACCGGTGCCGCTGGCCCGTCCCGGCCCCTGCACCGACGAGGGGTTGACGTAGACGACGTCTTGTCCCACGTCGCGGGCCGCGGCCATCGCGGCGCGCTCGCCCTCGGTCTTGGTGCGCTCGTAGGTGGACAGGTACCAGCCGCGGTGCGGGGTCCACTCATTGCCGATCGTCCCCGGGGCCTCGCCGATCGTCGCCGCCGACGAGGTGTGGACGAGGCGCGGGAGCGCGGCGCGGCGGGCCGCACGCACGGCGGCGACCGCGCCGTCGACGTTGGCCCGGCGCATCGGCTCCGGGTCGGCGACGCACAGCGTGTTGACCCCGGCGAGGTTGTAGGCCACGGCGCATCCCGCCATCCCCCGTGCCATCGCGTCGATGTCGTACACCTCGCCGCGGGCCACCTCGCAGCCGCGCTCGCGCAGTGCGCGCTCGCCGTCGTCAGAGCGGGCCAGCGCCACCACCTCGTCGCCGCGCGCTGCCAGTTGCTCCACGAGCGCGCGGCCGATCACGCCGGTGCCACCGGTGACGAAGACGCGCGACACGGGTGTCAGATGCGCAGGGCGGCGGAGGAGCGGGCGAGGTAGTCGGCGCCCGACCAGACCGTCACGATCGCCGCCACCACCATCGCCCACTGATCGAGATAGGCGCCGGCGAACGTGATGTCCGGGCGCAGCATGGCCAGGGCGACGGCGACGAACTGCACCGTCGCCTTCCACTTGCCCAGCATCGAGGTCTCGAAGTGCAGCCCACCGGCCGCGACGGCCGCGCGCAGGCCGAGGATGGTGAACTCGCGGGCGATGATGATGAGCGCCACCCAGGGAGAGGCGCGGTCGACCGCCACGAGGCCGATGAGCGCGGTGGTGACCAGCAGCTTGTCGGCGGTGGTGTCCAGGAACGACCCCAGCGTGGTGGTGACGTTCCAGCGCCGGGCCAGCCGGCCGTCGAACCAGTCGGTGGCGGCGGCCGCCAGGAAGACGATGGCCGCGATCGTGAAGGCATGGTTCAGCAGCAGCGCCATGATCACCGGAGAGACCACGATGCGCACGCCGGTGCCGACCGCGAGCACGCGAGATGATCGCAACGCGGTCAGGGTACCCGCCTCCACAGTGAGGACACTATCTCACAGCAACCGGAGCGCCAGGGCCCGCGCGGCGTCGGCGTCATCGGTCTCGAGCGCAGCCGCTGCGGCGGCCCGCGCGTCGGCCAGCGTCACCTCGCGCAGCGCCGCCTTGGCCTCAGCCACCAACCCGGCGGCCATGCTCAACTCGGTGACGCCGAGGCCGGCGAGCAGCACCGCCGCGGCGGGATCGCCCGCCAGCTCGCCGCACACCCCGACCCATCGGCCGTGGGCCGCAGCGCCCGCGACGGTGGCCTGAACCAGCCGCAGCACTGCCGGCTGGGGCCCAGCCAGGAGCGGCGCCAGGCGGGCATCGCCACGCTCGGCCGCCATCGTGTACTGCGTGAGGTCGTTGGTGCCCAGGGAGAAGAAGTCGACGTGCGCGGCCAGGCGCGCTGCGCCCAGCGCCGCCGCGGGCACCTCCACCATGATGCCCAGTTCCATCGGCGCGTCGATCCCGGTGTCGGCCCGCGCCCGGTCCAGCACCTCCCGGGCGGCGGTGATCTCGGCGAGCGTCGCCACCATCGGGAGCATCGTCTTGACCGGATGGTCGGCGGCGACCCGCAGGATGGCCCGGAACTGGGTGGCCAGGACCTCGGGGCGGCTCAGCGCCAGGCGGATACCCCGCACGCCCAGGAACGGGTTGTCCTCGGGTGGCATCGGCAGGGCCGGCAGCGGCTTGTCCGCCCCGGCGTCCAGCGTGCGGACGACCAGCGGGCGACCGCCCAGCGCCTCGGCGATGGTGCGCAGCGTCTCGGCCTGCTCGTCCTCGCCGGGGAGCTCGTTACGCCCGAGGAACAGGAACTCCGTGCGCAGCAGGCCCACGCCCTCGGCCCCCAGCTCGACCGCGCGCGCGGCGTCGGCGCCCGTGCCGAGGTTGGCGAACACCTCCACCCGCTCGCCGTCACGCGTGACGGCGAGCTCGTGAGCCCGCTCGCGCGCGGCGGCGCGCCGACGCTCGGCGCGCTCGCGGCGCTCCTGGGCGTCGCAGACCACCTCGGCGGGGGGGTCGACCATCACCGTGCCCGCCTCGCCGTCGAGCAGCAGCGTTACCCCGTCGGAGACGCCCAGCACGGCCGGGCCGAGGCCGACCACCGCGGGCAGGCCGAGCGCCCGGGCGAGGATGGCGGCGTGGGCGGTGGTGGAGCCGCGCGCGGTGGCGATGGCCAGCACCCGCGCGGGGTCCAGGCCGGCGGCGTCCGCCGGGGTCAGCTCATCGGCGACGACGATCCCGGACGCGCCGGCGCCGTCAGAGCCGGCGCCGGTGATGGCGCCCACCACCCGGCGCCCGACGTCCAGGACGTCGGTGGCCCGCTCCTGGAGCAGGGGCTCGTCAAGGCCCCGGTACAGCGCCGCCACCTGCTGGGCGGCGTCATACCACGCCCGCTCGGCGGTGGCGCCCTGCGCGATGGCGGCGCGGGCCGGCTCAAGGAGGGCGTCGTCATCGAGGAGCGCCAGGTGGGCGTCGAAGATGGCGGCGTCGGCGGCGCCCGCCCGGGCGGTGACGATCTCGCGGTCGTGCTCGATCGCGCCGCGGGCCGCGACCAGCGCCTCGTCCAGCGTCCGAGCCTCGCCGTCCGCGTCCCGCGCGGCGCGCGAGGCGGGCGGCTCGCCGAGGCCTCCGAGCCGGAACGCCGGGCCGATCGCGACCCCGGCGGACGCAGCGACGCCCGTCAGCACTGCGCCGGGCGCGGGCGGCTCGGTCACCTCGGGCGTAAGCTGCGCGCTGGGCACTGGAGCGGCGGGCGCGTCCGTCACCCCGTCACCGAACCCCTCGAGGGCGAGCTGCGCCAGCGCGTCAATGGCCTCCTGCGCCCGCGGTCCGGCGGCGGACACCGTCAGGGTGTCCCCGAACCGCGCGCCCAGCGCCACCAGGTTCGTGAGGCTGCGTGCGCTCACCGCCGGCCCGCCGCCCGCCTTCGCCACGCGCACGTCGGCGTCGAAGCTGCGGGCCGTCTCCACGAAGCGCGCCGCCGGACGGGCGTGGAGTCCGATCGCGTTGCGGACCGCGAGCTCGGCGGTCACGTCGGCGTCCGCGCCGGCCCTGTCGTCCCCTGACGAGGCGTTCCCATCATCGGCGATCTGGCTGGTCTTCATTACCAGCGCGCCGCGCGCCTCCGCCGCCACCTCGTCCAGCGACGCCCCGCCGCCGGCTGCCGCTGCCGCTGCCACCGCTCCCTCGACCAGCGGCGCCGCGCTCAGCCGCACCGGGCCCGGCGCGCCGTCGAGCATCTCCACAGCGAACTCGGCGCTCATCAGCGCGCTGCCGAGGTCCATCAACACCAGCACGCCCTCCGGCGACATGGCGCGCTCGATCGCCGCCCGCACGCGCTCGGCGTCGGTGCCGAGGACGCCTTCCTCCTCGATTCCGCCCGCCGCCTCGATGGCCAGCTCCTCACCTCCCATCTCGCGTGCCAGGCGCACCACCCCCTGGGCGAGGACATCGCTATGGGAGACGACGACGATCCCGACCAACCCGTTCCCCCTTCGACCGCTAGTGCCCTGAACCGCAAATTCGGTGGCAGCCTCGCGGCGTCTGGACGCGCCTGACGGATGGGAATGATCCCGCCGTACCACCAGTACGACTCAGATCATCCCAATCGGTCATCCACGCCCAGCCACTCGCGACGCTACTCACGAATTTCCGGTTCACGACACTAGAGGCCGTAGGACCGGTGCAGGTAGTCGATCGGGTGCACCGAGGGCAGCTTGGTCGCGTGAGTGATCTGCCAGCGGCACGTCTCGGAGTCACACGCGACCCGTGGCGCGCCGGAGGCCGCCACCTGATCGAACAGGTCGCGACCCACCGCCATGGCGACGTCGTACTTCTCGACCTTGAGCCCGTACGTGCCGGCGATGCCGCAGCAGCGCGCATTCATCTCACGGACTTCGAGTCCCGGGACCAGGGCCAGGAGGTCGAGCGCGGGCTTGCCGACCCAGTGACCCTGCTGCTGGCACGGCGCGTGATAGGCGACCGATTCGTTGATCGGAGCGAAGTCCGTCTTCAGCTCGCCCCGGTCATGCAACTCGAGCAGCAGCTCGCAGATGTCGTACGTGCGCTCCGAGACGAACCTCAGGTCGGGATCCTCCTCGAGCGAGAGGATCTCGCGAGCCTCGCGCTTGAGCATCAGGGTGCAGCTGGTGGCGTTGCCGACGATGATCGTGTCGTCATCGGTCACGTGCTCGCGAAGCGCCCGCGCGAGGCGGATCACCACCTTGCGCGCGTCACCGAAGAGACCGCTCGACTGCAGGGGCAGCCCGCAGCAGTCCTGCTTGGGCACGATCACCTCGAAGCCGTTGTGCTCGAGGATCGCCACCACCTTCTCGCCCTCCCATGGCTCGTAGTACTCGGTGCCGCACCCGTGGAAGTAGACGATTTTGCGCCCCGTCGGCGGACTGGTGCGCTTGCGCGCCCAGCGCGAGAAGCGCCGGCCGGCGAACTTCGGCGCCGCCGCATCGCGATGGACGCCGAGCAGCTTCTCGCCCACGACGCGAAACGGCTTGAAGCGCAGCGTTAAGTTCGCGATCGGCGCCGTCGGCGTCCCGGCGCGGCCGAGCCAGGTGGGGCGGGTGATGATCCGGTCGCGCAGCGGGAAGCCCTTCTGGCGCTTGAGCTTGTGGCGGGCCTGGGCGTTGATCTCCGCGATCTTGACTCCCTGCGGGCACACCTGCGAGCAGATCCCGCAGCCCGAGCAGTAGTCCACCGAGGCATCGACGGAGGGCTCGTCCGCGATGCGGTATCGCTCGGACTGGGGCCCCGCGTACTTGGGGCCGGGGAACAGCGGCGTGGCGTTGGACACCGGGCACGCCGTCTCGCAGATCGTGCACTTCACGCAGTGGTCCAGCGAGCCGCGCAGCAGCTCGGCCACGAACAGGTCGCTACCGCCGGAGTCACTCATGCGGTCGCCGCCGTCGGGGACACGTGTGCTCCCACCACCTGCGCGGCGCGGTAGGCGGACGCGAGCGCGATCCCCTCGCCGGAGCCCTCGCGCCATGGGATCGCTCCGGGCAGCGAGGCGCCGACCACCACGACGTTGTCGGCGCCCTCGGCGCGCAGGTCGCCGTCCACCGCGACTCCGACGCGCGCCATCGGCTGCTCGTCGAGGTAGGTGCCCACAAAGCGGCGCTCGCCCTCGTCCGGGACGCCGCGCAGCGGCAGGCCCAGGACCCGCTCGTGGGTCACCCAGCGCGAGTCAAGCTCGATGCCGCCGGAGGCGAAGCCTCCCGAGGCCAGCACGAACCACGGCGCCACGTAGGACAGATCGCGGCCGGCGGCGTGGGTCGCCACCGAGACGATGCGGTCGCCGTCGCGCTCGCAGGAGACCACCCCGCCGCCGAGCACCAGCCGCCCTCCGGCGCGCCGTAGTGCCGAGCGCAGGATCTCGTACAGGCGCATTCCCGGGACCGACGGCGGCAGCGTCGGGATCTCGAACACGCGCCGGCCGAGCCGGTGCTCCACGTCGGCCAGCACCTCATGGGGATCGCGCAGCCCCAGCATGGCCGGCAGTCCCACCGCCTCCTCGGAGCGCAGGGCCAACGACAGCTCGGCGCAGAACTGGCGCCGCCACTTCTCGTCGTCGAAGTGCCGGGCGAGCCCCAGCGTGTTCATATCGGCGCGCTCGAGCTTGAGCTCCAAGCTCACGGCCCTGGCCTCGATACCCGCCCGCTCGAGGTTGGCCGCGCAGAGACTCGGGTGGAAGTCGCGCAGCGCGCGCGTGCCCACGATGCACACGCGCCGCAGGCCCGACGCCTCCCCGTTGGCCATCGTCTCGGGCACCAAGGCCGAGGGGCGCAGCGCGCCGACCGCGGTGGGTAGCAGCTGGTTGTGCTCCAGGCTGCCGCCGTAGACGTAGCCGGGCAGCGGACCGGCCGGCACGATCTGTGCGAACCAGCTCAGCGCGTCGGCCACGACCTGTGCGCCGCACAGTGCGTAGGGATGGTCGGGACGGGCGGCGATGAGCTGCTCGAGCGCCGCGCCCGGCGCGTCGACCCGCTCCGGGGCGTAGCCGAGCACGTCGATCGTGGCCGGCGCCAGGTGCGTCGATCCCACGCCCTTGGCCAGCACGCACACTCGGGCGCCGTCCTCGGCCAGCCGCGTGGCCGCCACCAGCCCGGCCGTGCCGCCCCCGATCACGACCGCGTCGAAGTGCAGCTCGCTCCGTCTCATTGCCCCAGGTGCTCCACGTCGAGGACGCCCTGGAAGATCCAGTCGTCGAGCCGAACCTGGCGCAGCTGGTCGCCGTACAGCACCGGCCACACCCCCTTCCACCGCTCCTGGAGGAAGTTGAGCAGCGATTGGTTGGCCTGCTCGGCACTCAGGCCGTCATGCCCGTGCAGGATCCCGGTGGCGCGGTAGATGCAGAAGCCGCCCTGACACGGGCCCATCCCCAGCCGGAGCTGGCGCCGGATGTCGTCGAGGTTGGTCGATGCGGTGCGGGTCATCGCCTCCTCGAGCTTGTGCCGCGGAACGAGCTCGCACTCGCAGATCATCTGCTCGTCGATGAGGCTCGCCTCTTTGCGCCTCAAGCGCTCGCCGAGCTGATAGTTCTCACCCGACTCCGAGCCCGGGAGCGGCTCGGTCGACGTTGAGCACGGGCGTCCGTCGCCGAGCTGTTTGACGACGGCGTCCATCGTCTCCTCGGCCATGAGCCGGAACGTCGTCAGCTTGCCGCCCGTGATGGTGAAGAAGCGGCCCACGCCGTCGCGCTCGGAGTGGTCAAGCAGGGCGTGGGCGCGGGTGACGTCGCGGGTGTCGGTGTCCGATGCCTTGGCGTCCTCGAACAGCGGACGCACCCCGGTCCATACCCGCAGGGCGCGCGCCCCGCGGAGGCCGGGGACGAGCTTCTCCCCGTCATCGAGCATCGCGTCGACCTCGTCCTGGTTGACGGTGTGGTCGTCGGGGTCGTCGGTGTGCTGGTCGGTCGTGCCGATCACGCTGACGGTCCGGACGGGGACGATGATGTCGCCGTCAGTGGGCATCTGGCAGCGGTTGACCACCGTGTTCACCAGGCGGTGATTCATGGCGATCATGATTCCGCGGCCCGGCAGCACGCGGACCCCTTCGATACCGGCCATGTCGGCGATCTGGCCCGCCCACGCGCCGGTGGCATTGACCGTCACGCCCGCGTGGACGTCAAGCTCCTCGCCGGTGCGCGCGTCGCGCACCCTCGCGCCCGTGACCTCGTCGCCCTCGCGATGAATGGCGGTGACCGCGTGATAGGGAAGCACCCGGCCCCCGCGCTGCTGGACCCCGTGGCCCATCGCCCACACCGTCTTCCACACGTCGATGTTGGCGTCCGGGACGCGGAACGCTCGCGAGATCTGCGGGTTGAGCCGCGGCTCCGAGGCCAGCGCCTCGGCCACGCTGATCTCCTCGCAGTCCACGCCGGTGTCCGCGCAGCCCTGCGCGAACCGGTCCGCGTAGGCGGGGTCGTCCCACTGCGTGGTCACGAACAGGCCGCCGGTGTCCTCGATGCAGTCGGCGGCCACGCGCCGCAGGATCCGGTTCTCGCCAATGCACTCCTCGGCGGCCCGCGGGTCCTTGACGGCATAGCGCCCGCCGGAATGCAGCAGGCCGTGGAAGCGTCCGCTCGTGCCCTCGGCGAGGTCGTGGCGATCGACGAGCACGACGTCAAAACCACGCAGGGCCGCGTCCCAGGCAACCCCGGTGCCCGTGCCGCCACCGCCGATCACCAGGATCTCGGTGCTGAGCGTCACCATCTGATCAGACTACCTCCGCACGGCCTTGGGTGGGAAGACGCCGAGGGCGGCCCGGAGACCGCCCTCGACGCCAACACCAAACCCTACGTTCTCCTGGGTCAATCGACCCAGTCAAATGTGCGTGTGACGGCCTTCTTCCACTCCTTGTAATAGCCGTCGCGCTTGGCGGAATCCATGTTGGGCTCCCAGCGCTTGTCCTCGGCCCAGTTGTCTCGGACCTCCTGCGTGCTGCTCCAGAACCCGACGGCCATCCCCGCCGCGTAGGACGCACCCAGCGCGGTCGTCTCGGCAACCTCGGGACGGATTACCGGCACCCCGAGGATGTCGGCCTGGAACTGCATGAGCAGGTCGTTCTGCACCATGCCGCCGTCGACCTTGAGCTCGTTCAGGGTGACGCCCGAGTCGGACTCCATCGCGTCCATCACCTCGCGGGTCTGGAACGCCGTCGCCTCGAGAGTGGCGCGGGCGATGTGGCCCGCGTTGACGTACCTGGTCAGGCCGGCGAACACGCCGCGGGCGTCGGACTTCCAGTACGGGGCGAACAGGCCCGAGAACGCGGGCACGATGTAGAGCCCGCCGTTGTCGTCCACCGACTTGGCCAGCTCCTCCACCTGCGGCGCGGCTTGAATCATGTGCAGGTTGTCTCGCAGCCACTGCACGAGCGCCCCCGTGATCGCGATCGAGCCCTCCAGCGCGTACACCGGCGCCTCATCGCCGATCTTGTAACAGACCGTGGTCAGCAGGCCTGCCTTCGACTGCACGGCCTCGGTGCTCGTGTTGAGCAGCATGAAGTTGCCCGTGCCGTACGTGTTCTTGGCATCGCCGGCGTCGAAGCACGCCTGGCCGAACGTCGCCGCCTGCTGGTCGCCGAGGTCGCCCGCGACCTGAACGCCGGTCAGGTTGCCCGTCCGCACCTCGCCATAGACCTCGCTTGACGCCCTGATCTCGGGCAGCATCGACATCGGGACGCCGATCGTCGACGCGATCTCCTCATCCCAAGCCAGCGTCTCCAGGTCCATCAGCATCGTCCGGCTGGCGTTGGTCACATCGGTGATGTGCAGACCGCCGTTGGGGCCGCCGGTCAGGTTCCAGATGCACCAGGTGTCCATGTTGCCGAACACCAGGTCGCCGGCCTCGGCCTTGGCGCGCGCGCCGTCCACGTTGTCAAGGATCCACCGGACCTTCGGCCCTGAGAAGTAGGTGGCGAGCGGCAGGCCGACCTTCGAACGGAACCGGTCCTGACCGCCGTCGGCCGACAGCTCATCGACGAGCTTGTCAGTGCGCGTGTCCTGCCACACGATCGCGTTCATGACGGGCTCGCCGGTGTTGCGATCCCACACGACCGCGGTCTCGCGCTGGTTGGTGATACCGAGCGCAGCCACGTCGTCACGGGCCGCCCCGGCCTTCTCCACCGCCTCGTCGATCACCTCTTGACAGCGCGCCCACACCTCCATCGGATCGTGCTCCACCCAGCCCGGCTTCGGATAGATCTGTTCGTGCTCCTTCTGCGACACCGCCACGACGCGGCCCGAGTGGTCGAAGATCATCGCCCGGGAACTGGTCGTGCCCTGATCCAGTGCAACTGAGTATTTCGGCATGTGGTTCCTTTCAGTCCGCCAGCGCTTCGGCGGCGCTCTTGAAGAGGTAGTACGTGGAGGTCGCGCCGGGGTCCTGGTGACCGGCTGAGCGCTCACCGAGGTAGCTGGCGCGTCCTTTGCGCGCGATGAGCGGCGTCGTCGCGTGCATCCCCTGCTCGGCGGCCGAAACGGCCGCGCTGAGGCCACCGTCGAGATCCGATGCCTGCTCGAGCGCGTCGACCGCGGGCAGGAGTGCGTCCACCATCGTCTTGTCCTCAGCCTGAGCCTTGCCACGAGACTGAACGCCCTCCACGCCCTTGCGCCACGCTGCGGCGTATGCCTCCACGTCGACCTCGGACTGCCCAGCCAGGGCCGTGCCCATCTGCAGGAACAGGGTCCCGTACAGGGGACCGGCGGCGCCGCCGACGCTTGAGACCAACGCCATTGCCACCGTCTTGAGCACGGCCCCAGGGTCGGGCTGCTCGGACGCCTGAAGCTTCTCAAGCGCCTTCTGCATGCCGCGGTTCATGTTCGTCCCGTGGTCGCCGTCCCCGATCGCGGTGTCGAGACGGACGAGCTCCTGTCGGTGCTCGGCCATCTCGCCCGCAAACCGGGTCATCCAGTCCAGCGTGGTGTCGCGATCGATCGCCACTGCTCGGTGCTCCCCCTACGCGCCCCAGCGCAGACCCGGAGTGTTCACGGGAGCGTCCCAGTAGCGGACCATCTCGTCGTCGAGCTTGACCAACGTGATCGAGCAACCCTGCATCTCCAGCGAGGTGATGTAGTTGCCGATCAGGTTGCGCTCGATGGTCAGGCCATGCTCCTGGGCGATCTTCGCCACCTCGGCGTAGACCACATACAGCTCCAACAGCGGCGTGCCGCCCATGCCGTTGACGAAGGCGAGCACCTTGTCTCCGGAGGAGAACGGCAGGTCCTCGAGGATGGGGGTCATGAGGCGTTCCGCGACCTGGGAGGCCGGGCCGATCTTCTCCCGAAAGCGACCCGGCTCCCCGTGGATCCCGATCCCGATCTCCACCTCATCTTCGGCGAGCTCGAAGCTCGGTTCCCCGGAGGCGGGCGTGATGCACGGTGTCAGGGCCATGCCCATGGAACGTCCCTGAGCATTGACTCGCCGTCCCAGCTCCGCAACCTCCTGCAGGCTGCGACGGTCCTCGGCCGCGCCCCCACAGATCTTCTCCACCAGCACGGTGACGCCCACGCCGCGACGGCCGGCCGTGTAGAGCGAGTCCTCCACGGCTACGTCGTCATTGGTGAGGATGGTCTCGACCTCGATGTCGTCGCCCTTGCCCATCTCGGCGGCCATCTCGAAGTTCATCACGTCGCCCGTGTAGTTCTTGACGATGTGAACGACCCCGGCGCCGCCGTTGACGGCCTTGGTGGCCTCGAGCATCTGATCGGGCGTCGGCGAGGTGAACACCTCTCCTGGGCAGGCGGCATCGAGCATGCCCGGCCCGACGAAGCCGCCGTGCATCGGTTCATGCCCCGAGCCTCCGCCCGAGATCAGACCCACCTTTCCCTGCACCGGCGCGTCGGCGCGGATCACGCAGTACGGGTCGAACGTGACACGGACGCGATCGCCGTGTGCCGCCTCGACCCCGCGCAGCGCGTCCGCGACCACCGCGTCAGGCGCGTTGATCAGCTTCTTCATATCTCGTTATCTCCTTAGAAAGGTGCGCTGCCGAACACGGCGTCGAAGAAGATCGCGCCGAGCGCGCCGCCGATGAGCGGCCCGAGCACCGGCACCCACGAATATGACCAGTCCGAAGTCCCCTTCCCGGGGATCGGCAGGATCGCGTGGATGATCCGCGGCCCTAGGTCACGCGCAGGGTTGATGGCGTAACCCGTCGGCCCGCCGAGTGAGAGGCCGATGGCGAACACCAGCAGGCCGATCAGCAACGGGGCCAGGTCCGCCCCTGAGAAGACGTTCCACGGGCCGACGATGGCCAGGACTCCGAACACCAGCACGAACGTGCCGATGATCTCGGTGACCAGGTTCCACGCGTAGTTGCGGATCGCCGGGCCGGTCGCAAAGACCGCCAGCTTCAACCCTGGATCCTCCGTCTCGCTCCAGTGGAGGTAGTACGCGAGGAACACAAGGACCGCGCCGACCATGGCCCCGATCATCTCCCCGATGAAGTACTTGATCGCCTGCGAGCCGTCGATCGTGCCGTGGATCCAGAACCCCAGTGTGACCGCCGGGTTCAGATGCGCGCCGTCGAAGAACCCGACGGCGTACACCGCGACCATCACTGCCATGCCCCACCCGAAGGTGATGACGATCCAGCCCGAATTCTGCGCCTTCGACTTGTTGAGGAGTACGGCGGCAACCACTCCATCGCCAAGCAAGATGAGCATCGCGGTCCCGATGATTTCCGACGGAATGATGCCGAGCGTCGGGAAATGCACCTTCACGGCCACGACTGCTCCGAATATTGCGCCCAATTTCGACTCTCCCTCCTGAAACGAACCTTCGGACGGCCGCGATACTATCCTCGGCCGTTCGACAATGTCAAACTGAGTTCAAAATACCGAGACTCGGTTCGTCAATGTCAGAGTCCCGCGCTGAAGCGGTGACGGGGGATGAACAACAGGTGCCAGGCAACATTCAATCCATCGAACGCGCAGCGGCGATCCTGCGCCTGCTGTCGGGACGCACGCGCCGCCTCGGCGTCGTGGATCTCTCCGGTGAGCTCGGGTTGTCCAAGGGCACGGTCCATGGCCTGCTGCGCACGCTCCAGCACGTCGGCTTCGTCGAGCAGGACCCCGAGACGGGCAAGTATCAGCTGGGCGCGGCGCTCCTGCATATGGGCTCGAGCTATCTCGACGGCAACGAACTGCGCACCCGCGCGCTGAACTGGTCAGACTCACTGGCGGCCCGCACCCAGGAGGCAGTGCGGATCGGCACTCTGCACGAGAGGCAGGTGCTCATCGTCCATCACGTGTTCCGGCCCGACGACAGCCTCCAGACCCTCGACGTGGGCTCGCTGCTGCCCGCCCACGCCACCGCGCTGGGCAAGGTCCTGCTCGCCCATCACCCGTACCTGGTGACCGAGGTGGCCAAGGACGGTCTGGCCTCGTTCACCGAGGCCACGATCTGCGACCAGGAGCGATTGGAGCGCGAGCTGCAGCGCGTACGCGAGCGCGGCTGGGCGGCTGACATCGGCGAGTTGTCACCCGGGCAGGTGTCCCTGGCGGCGCCGATCATGGACCGGAGTGGCCTCTCGGTGGGCGCGATGGGTATCTTCGGTCCGCCGGAGCGGCTGCTGACGGCTCGGCAGCCGCGAGGCGAATTGCTGGCCTACGTTCGTGAGGCGGCACGCGCTGTCTCACGCGAGCTCGGGGCGATCCCGTGGTGAGAGAGAGGTGGCTTTGAGAGAGCGATACGTGGCCGCGATCGACCAGGGAACCGCCTCGTCGCGATGCCTCGTCTTCGACCGCTCGGGGCGGATCGTCTCGGTCGCCCAGAAGGAGCACCACCACATCTATCCGCGGCCGGGCTGGGTGGAGCATGATCCCGAGGAGATCTGGCGCAACGTCGACACCGTCGTCGGCCGCGCCCTCGCCGAGGCCCGGCTGGAGGCCTCCGACCTCGTCGCGCTCGGGATCGCCAACCAGCGCGAGACCACGCTGGTGTGGGACCGCGAGACCGGCCAGGCACTGCACAACGCCATCAACTGGCAGGACATGCGCACGGATCACATCGTGCGGGCGCTGTCCACCGAGCACGGGGACGACTGGTTTCGCCAGCGGTCGGGCCTGCCGCCGGCCACGTACTTCTCCGGTCCCAAGCTGCGCTGGCTGCTGGACACGGTGCCCGGGCTGCGCGACCGCGCCGACGCGGGCGAGGTGTTGTTCGGGACGATGGACTCGTGGCTCATCTGGCGGCTCACCGGACGCCACCTCACCGATGTGACCAACGCCAGCCGGACCATGCTGATGGCGCTGGACACACTTGACTGGGACGACGAGCTGCTGGCGGCGATGGGCGTCCCGCGCCAGATGCTGCCCGAGATCAGGCCGTCAGCTGAGGTCTACGGAGATGCGCTGGGTCAGCTCGCCGGCGTGCCCGTGGCCGCCGCTCTGGGCGATCAGCAGGCGGCCCTGTTCGGCCAGACGTGCTTTGCCTCCGGCGAAGCCAAGTGCACGTATGGCACGGGGAGCTTCCTGCTGCTCAACACCGGAGCGCGACCGGTCCGGTCGGCCAGCGGGCTGTTGACGACGCTCTGCTGCCGGGTCGGCGACGAGGCACCGACCTATGCGTTGGAGGGGTCGATCGCCGTGACCGGTGCGCTCGTGCAGTGGTTTCGCGACAACCTCACCCTCATCGGGTCCGCGCCGGAGATCGAGACGCTGGCCCGCACCGTGGAGGACAACGGCGGCTGTTACTTCGTGCCGGCCTTCTCGGGCCTGTTCGCGCCGCACTGGCGCAGCGACGCCCGCGGCGTGATCGCCGGTCTCACCGGCTACATCACCAAGGGCCACCTCGCCCGCGCGGTGCTCGAGGCGACCGCCTGGCAGACGCGCGAGGTGGTTGAGGCGATGACCACGGACTCCGGCGTGTCGCTGAGCACGCTGCGCGTCGACGGCGGCATGACCGCCAACAACCTGCTTATGCAGTTCCTGGCCGACGTCCTCGATGTATCGGTGGTCCGCCCGAACGTTGCCGAGACGGTATCCCTGGGCGCCGCCTACGCCGCCGGCCTGGCCGTCGGTTTCTGGCCTGACACCAACACCCTGCGCGCCAACTGGCACATGGCCGCCCAGTGGCTGCCCGACATGGACAGCGACCTGCGGGAGCGCGGATATCGCAAGTGGCGCAAGGCGGTGGCGCGGACCACCGACTGGCTCGACGACGATGACGACTAACGCCGGCCGGATGCGACCTGCGGGCGCTGCTTCTCAGTGCGAGGGCGGGGCGGGTGGGGTCGTGATCTTCTCGGCCTTGGGGGCCAAGCGGCGGTAGGGCGATCGCGACGGACCGCCGTCGCCGTTGTCGAAGAAGCTCTGGACCCGTTCGATCAGCGCCGCGGTGTCACCGCCGTTGGGCGGGATGGGCTCGCCGAAGGACACGGTGATCCGATGGCGCTTGGACAGCAGCTTGCCGTGCAGGCGTCGCGGCCACAGCCGCCCGGGCGGCATCGCCTCCGCGGTGCCCGTGACCCGGATGGGGATGATCGAGAGGTTGTGCGCTGCGGCCAGGACGGCCGCCCCGCGGCGGACCCGGCCCGTGCCGCCGCTACGCGACCTCGTCCCCTCCGGGTAGAGGAGCAGGTTCCAGCCCTGGTCGAGCAGCGTGTCGAGATGGCTGCCGTCCTTGGACAGGCCGCCGCCGCCCTTGCGCTCGATCGGCACCGTGTTGAAGATGAGCGAGACGGCCGACGCGACGAGGCGGTTGCGGTAGAAGTAGTCAGCCGCTGCCGCGACCGCGGTGCGCTTGCGCAGTTTGCGGGGGAGCGCCGAGAGGATGACCGGCGTGTCCATGTGGCTGGCGTGGTTGGCGACGAGGATGACCGGCCCGGTGATGGCGTTGAGCTTCTCCCGGCCGGTGGCGCGCCGAGCCGTGTAGTAGTCCATCAGAGGGTTGAGCACGAACCGCATGAAGTTCTCGCGCACCATGCGCGCCGGCGCCGAGCGCGCCCACGGGAGGTCGAGCTGGGCCGCGGCCGCACGCAGCTCTCTCCCCTTTTGGGGAGCATTCTTGGCCGCGTCGGTGACGCGGCGCTGCCACGAGCGCTCACGACGGAACGGCAACACCGCTCAGGGTACCCCCGTGCGTGACATCCGTTACAGATTCGTTAGCACGCGCCGAGCCGGGGGCGCTAAGCTCGCGCCTCCGCCGTCGAAAAGGGAAGGGAGGACGGATGCCAACCGATCCGAGCGAGCACCCGGCCCAGCCGGAGCAGCCGAGGGAAGGCTTTGCCGAGGGCGAGGCTCAGCCCGAGGCGTTCCCCGAGGACGAGGACGTCGGACGCTTCAGCGAAGGGCAGGAGGATCTGCCCGAGGAGGACCCGGAGAAGATCCACCACGGCCGCTTCTCAGAGGGCCAGGAGGACCTTCCCGAGGAGGACCCCGAGAAGCACGAGGAGCGCCGCTTCTCCGAGGGCCAGGACGCGGAGCCGCCCGGCTACAGCGCCTGACGGCTCGCCATCGAGACCGACTCGGCGTCCGGCCGCGGGCCGGCCGGCGGGTCGGCACGGCCGCGTGAGTATGCGCGGGGCGTCGCCAGCAGCTCCGGGTCCTCGCCCTCTAGGGCCATCCAGGCCGAGCGCAGCCCATGGCTGCCGGCGGTGCTGAGGGCCGACACCCGGTTCTCCATCTGCCCGATGAGCAGGGCGTCGGCCGGGGGGCGGATGACGCAGACCGCCGGCGTGGCGGCGGGGTCTGCGGCCTGCGCCGCCAGTTCCGCACTCAGTTCGTCATAGCGCTCGGACCGGCTCAGGCGCAGCTCCACGAGCGCCGGGTTGATCTTGCGCAGGTAGCTGTCGGTGAGGCGCGCCACCGCGCTCGAAAGCGGGGTGTGCGCCACGCCGTACGGTCGCGTCTGGAGCACGAGCATGTCGGTGGCGGTGGTCCGCGCGGCATGCACCGGGATGGCCTCGGCCAGCGTCGCGTCCAGCCAGCGGCGTCCGCGGAAGGGCACCGGCGGGCCGGCCAGCCACGGCAGCCGGCCGGAGGCGCGCATGGCGCAGCGGATCTCCTCGCCGTCGCGCAGGTCGGTGAGGTCGACGATGGTGGCCGAGTCCACGTCGGTGGCGGTGCAGTGCAGCTCGATGCCGCCGGCCAGGATCTCGTCGACGCGCAAGGGGCGCTGGTGGCGCCACACCTCGCCGATCACGTAGTCCATGTCGAAGATGGGGCGGCGGCGCAGGACCGTCTCACGAAAGTTGACGAAGCTGGGATCGCCGAACCCGTGCGGGTACAGCGCGGTCAGGTAGGCGGCCTGGCCGGCGAGCAGGAAGGCGCTGTTGAACGCCCCCGCGGAGGCGCCGTGGACCTCGTCGAAGGCGTCGCGCAGGCCGAGCTGCTCGATTGCCGCCGTCATGCCGGCCGACACAACGCCGCGCATTCCGCCGCCCTCGATCACCAGCGCGATCCGGCGCCCGTCGGTCCGCCGGCCGGGTTTCGATCCCTCGTCGCGGCGGCGGCGGATGGCCTGGACCACGGGGTGGCCGCGCTGATCCTCGGTGACGGTGCACGGAGTCCGGTGCGGGTCGACGGAGAACTTCTTGAGCACGGTCAGGCGCATCGCAGCGAGGGTACTGTTACCCGCCGTGGCGGCGCTGGGACAGACCAACCTTCAGGTCAGCCGAATCGGGCTCGGGCTCGCGGCCCTCGGGCGGCCCGGCTACATCACCGTGGGCCACGCCGGCGACCTCGGGGCGCACAAGGACGTGGCCGCACTGCGGGCCCGCGCCCACGAGGTGCTCGACGCCGCCTACGCGGCGGGCGTGCGCTACTTCGACGTGGCCCGGTCCTACGGGCGAGCCGAGGACTTCCTGGGGGCGTGGCTCAGCGAGCGGGGGCTTGGTCCCCCCGAGGTGAGCGTGGGCTCCAAGTGGGGCTATACCTACACCGCCGACTGGCGGGTGGAGGCGGACGTCAACGAGGTCAAGGACCTGTCGATCGAGACGCTGCGCCGCCAGGAGGCGGAGACCCGGTCGCACCTGGACGGCGCGCTGGGGCTCTACCAGATCCACTCGGCGACGCTCGACAGCGGAGTGCTGGATGACCGAGCCGTCCTGGACGAGCTGGCGCGCCTCCGGGCTGGGGGGCTGTACATCGGGCTCTCGGCGACGGGACCGCGGCAGGGCGACACGATCATGCGGGCGCTCGAGGTCGGCGGATTTGACGCGGTGCAGGCGACGTGGAACCTCATGGAGCCCTCGGCGGGCCCGGCCCTGGCCGCCGCCCACGCGGCCGGCCTGGGCGTGATCGTCAAAGAGGCGGTGGCCAACGGCCGCCTCACCGAGCGCGGGGACGCGGGGGTGCTGCTTGCGGCCGCAGGTGAGCTCGGCGCGTCGCCGGATGCGTTGGCGCTGGCGTGCGTCCTGGCGCAGCCCTGGGCCGGCGTCGTGCTGAGCGGGGCCTCGACGGTGCCGCAGCTGCACAGCAACCTTCGTGCCCTGGAGGTGTCGGTTCCCGCCGAGGTGCTGGAACGATTGGGGGCGCTGGCCGAGCCGGCCGAGGCCTACTGGGAGCAGCGCTCCGAGCTGCCGTGGACATGACTGGGGTCCCGCACCAATAGGCGTGCGCTGACGGAGCGGGCACGATAGGGGTGTGGCCTCCGGTGAGCTGATCGTCATCCTCGCCGTCGCCGCCGTCACCCTGCTGGCGGTCGCGACGCTGCGCCGGGTGGGGGTGCCCACCGCGGCGGTGCTGGTGGTGGCCGGCCTGGTCATCGGCTTTCTGCCGTTCGTGCCCGACGTGTCCCTGGACCCCCAGGTGGTGCTGCTGGGGCTCCTGCCGCTGCTGGTGTTCGACGCGGCGGCGACGTCGTCGGCCACGGCGTTCGTGCGCAACGCGCGCTCGATCGGCCTCTTGGCCGTGGCCCTCGTCGGCGTCACCGCTCTGGGCGTCGCCGCGGTGGCCCATTGGATCGGGCACCTGTCGTGGGCGATGGCGTTCGTGCTCGGGACCGCGGTCGGGCCGACCGACGCGGCGGCGGCCACCAGCATGGCCCGGCGGCTGGGGCTGCCCCGGCGCCTCGTCACCATCCTCGAGGGCGAGGCCCTGTTCAACGACGGCGCCGCGATCGTCCTCTACACCGCCGCGGTGGCCGCGGCGACGAGCGGGACCTTCGAGGCTCCCCACGCGCTGGGGGAGATCGTCTACGCGTCGGCGGCCGGGACCGCCATCGGCCTGGCCGTGGGCGTGGTCGGGCGCGCGCTGCGCAACCGCATCGATGACCCGCCGCTCGAGATCGCGGGCTCGATGCTCCTGGCCTACGCCGCCTACCTGCCGGCCGAGGCGCTGCACGCGTCGGGCGTGCTGGCCGCCGTGTCCGCCGGGCTGTATCTGGGCTGGCACAGCGGCGGCAGCGCCTTCTCCGCGCGTAGCCGGCTGCAGTTCAACGCATTCTGGGAGACGCTCGTCTTCCTCATCAACGCGGCGCTCTTCGTCGTCGTCGGGCTGTCCTTCCACACGTTCACCGAGCAGGCGCGGGGGCCCGTGGGACGGCTGGTGCTCACTGGGATCGCGGTCGTGGTGACGGTGATTGTCATCCGGCTGCTCTGGATGGAGGGGACCGGTTGGCTCACGCGGCTTCTGCGCCGCGGTCCTGCGCCTGACGAGCAGGATGCCCCGGATCAGGCCGGGTGGCGCCCGCGTCTGGTCATCGGCTGGGCTGGCATGCGCGGCGCCATCACCCTCGCCCTCCTGCTCGCGGTGCCGCTGACCACCGACGCCGGCCGGCCCCTGGCGGGGCGCGACGACATCATCTACCTCGGGTTCGCCGTGATCATCGCGACGCTCGTGGGGCAGGGCATGAGCCTGCCTCTCCTCGTGAGGCGTCTGGGGCTGACCGAGCATCCGGCGGTCGCCGAGGCCGAGCGCAGGGCCCGGCTGACGCTGACGCGGGCGGTGCTCGACCGGCTGCCGGCGAGCCGGGACGGCGACGGCGTCGCGCCGGAGATCATCGACGGGCTGCGCGCGCAGTACCTGGCGCGTCGCCAGCGCCTCGAGTCAGGTGACGAGGCCGAGGTGGTGCAGGAGGCGGCGGAGGCCGCCGGCGCCGAACGCGCGCTGCGGCGCGACCTCATCGATGCGCAGCGAGAGGCGCTGGCGCGGCTGCGGCGCGAACGGCGGATCGGCGTGACCACAGCGCGCAAGCTGGAGCACGACCTCGACCTGGAGGACGCGCGGCTGTCGTAGCGTGAGTCAGCGATGCCGCTCCGTAACCGGGCCACACCGCTGGGCGAGGTGATCGCCGATCCGTCACGCGGGCTGGTCTACGCCAACCGCGGGGTGCTCGTCGATACGCACGGTGAGATCCGCCGGCGCTGGGGCGTGCGTCGCTGGATCGCGTGCCGCCTGGAGTTCAAGGAGCGACGGCGCCGGCCGCTGATGGCGCCCGGCCGCTACACGGAGCTGTTCTTCCTGGACGAGGCCACGGCGTTCGCCGCCGGGCATCGGCCGTGCGGCGAGTGCCGCTATGAGGATTACCAGCGCTTCAGCGCCATCTGGCAACGGCTGCACCCGGGCCAGATCGGTGCCGACGCGATGGACGAGCAGCTGCACGCCGAGCGGGTGGACCCAGAGTCCCGCGGGCAGCGCCGTCACGCGATGGGGTTCAGCGACCTCCCCGACGGGACGTTCGTCCTGCTCGACGACCGGCCGTGGCTGGTGCTGGGTGACGCGCTGCTGGAGTGGACGCCGGCCGGCTACGTCGCCGAGCGGCGGGCGCGCCCGCGCTCAGGGAGCGCCCTCGTGCTCACCCCGCCGTCGCTGGTGGAGGTGCTGCGCGCCGGTTGGGACGGCGGCGCCGTGCCGCTGATCCACCCCACCGCCTCGAGCGCCGCGGCCGTCACCTGATGAGGATGCAGCCCGTGGTGGCGTGGGCGATGAGCTTGCCCGTGGCCGCCACGGTCAGGCGCCCCTCCGCCGTGGCCAGCCGGCGCCCGCCGTGGACCACCGTGCCCTCGGCGATCACGCGCCCGGTGTCCACCGTCATCCCCCGCGAGTAGCGGATCTGGAGGTCGCTCGTCGTGTAGCCGACGCCCGCGGGCAGCGTGCTGTGAATGGCGCAGCCCATGCACGAGTCCAGCAGCGTCGCCGCGATCCCGCCGTGGACCGAGCCGATCGGGTTGTACATCCACTCGGCCGGCTGGACCGCGAACACCGCCCGGCCCTCTTGCACCTCGACGAGGGCCATGCCGAGCAGCTCGGCGATCGGGGGCGGGGGCACCTGCCCGTCGATGACGGCCTGGAGCACCTCCATCCCGCTGCGTTCGCGGGCGAGCGTCGCACTGGCCATCGGGTCCTGCCAGCTGAACGTCCGGGTCCGGTGGCCGTTGTCGTTCATCGCGCAGTGGAGCGTAGCTCAGTGGGTTGCATCATGCAACTTATTCGACTAGGGTGGCTCTGACATGCCCTTGCAACGCACCTACGGCGGACAGACATGCAGCATCGCCGCTGCGCTGGAGATCGTCGGCGAGCGCTGGACGATGCTCATCATCCGCGAGGCGCTCCTGGGCGTGCACCGGTTCGACGAGATGCAGGCCGATCTCGGCATCGCCCGCAACGTCCTGCAGGCTCGGCTCGAGCACCTGGTGGCGCACGGCGTCCTGGAGCGGCGCCTGTACCACAGCCGGCCCGACCGCTATGCCTACCACCTCACCCAGAAGGGCCTGGACCTGTGGCCCGCGGTGGTGGCGCTCATGCAGTGGGGCGACAAGCACGCCGGCGTGCCGGGCGGCCCGCCGGTGCGACTCGAGCACCGGGGCTGCGGCGGCGGAGTAGACGACCACCTCGTGTGCACGGTGTGCGCCGCGAAGCTAGGGCCGCGCGACGTGTGGGCCCACCCCGCGGACCACGTGCCGGTTGACCACCCGCTGCGACGGCGGGCCGCCCGCCCCTAAACGGCGGCGCGCTGGTCCTGGTCCAGGAACGCCTGCACGCGGTCGCGGTAGGGGGCGCGGTCGTAGCTGTTCACCAGCGCGCCGGCCATGCGCACCGGATCGCCGAAGAAGTAGTACTCATAGAGCGCCTGGCGGCCGGCGAACGCCGAGATGCACGCATCCCAGGCGAGCCGGAAGAGCTTGATGCGATCGGGTCCGGCAAGGGTGGCCGACTGCAGGTAGCGCTCCACGTCATCGTGGGCCGGGCCGGTGATGTCGGCCTCGGTGGGCAGCGCCATCAGCCCGCTGGCGCCGAGCTTGCGCAGGATCTCGGGGAAGCGCTGGTAGAGCTTGGGGTACCAGTTGCGGGCGGCGTTCAGCGGCTCCCAGCGAGGTGTGATCACGCCGTAATCGTTGACGGCGGCGTCGGCCTCGGCGGCGCGGACGAAGGCGCGGATGCCCTCGAGCGCGATGATGACCTCGGCGACGTTCTCCTGAACGTGCCCGAACTGCTCGATGCCGATGGCCTCGGTCAGCAGGGTGACGAGGCCGAGCATGAACTCGGTCTTGGCGGTGGTGCGCGCGGTCACCTGGTGGGTCATGTGGTTGATGGCGCCGGTTTGGGTGTAGAGCCCGTTGCACAGGTCGGGGTGGCCGAGCATGAAGCAGCGCTCGAACGGGACCTTGACGTCGTCAAAGATGACCACCGCGTCCATCTCCTCGAACCGGGAGCCGAGCGGGTGGTCGAAGTGCCCGCGCCCATAGTCCGCGGACTCGCGGCAGAGGAAGCGCAGCCCGGGCGCGTCGCAGTTGATGGCGAACGCGTAGGAGTACGGCTCGTCCTCGGGCCGGCCGCGCAGCAGCGTGGACGGGAAGACCAGGAGCTCGTCAGCGAACGGGCCGATGGTGGCGAGCAGTCGGGCGCCGCGGATCACGATGCCGCTGTCGTCCTGGGACACGATCTGCGCCGAGATCTCGCCGCCGAGCTGCTCGGCGGGGGGCAGGCTCCGGTTTACCTGGGGCGGGATGAGCGTGTGGGTGAGCAGCAGGTCCTCCTCGCGGACCTTTTCGTAATAGCGAGCGACGTTGTCTCCGAAGGCGCTGTCGGCCTGCGCGAACCAATCGCCCGCCTCGCTGAGCGCCATCAGGCAGGAGTTCAGGTAGTCGCCCGTGCGCCCCAGGAACCCGTGGGAGACGCGCGCCCAGGTGCTCATCATCTCGCGGCGCTTGACCAGGTCTTCGGCGGTCCGCGGGACCATGAACGACGTCCCGACCCGATCTCCTGTGGTGGGGGACTCATAGGTGAGGAGGTCGCGGTATTGAGGGTCGTGCTGGAGATCGTAGAGGTGCGCGTAGGTCCGGACCACGTTGCGAAACGCGGGGTGGTCAGGGATCCCGGTGGTGACCGTCTCGCCGTGGATCTGGACGGTCGGGCTCGAGGCCGCCAGGCGCTCGATGTACTCGCTGCCGGTACGCGCTGCCATGACTCTCCCTCTCCTCGTGGGGTTGACGCGACGCCGGTTCTAGCACACCTATCGCGCGTGGCGTACAGATAACGTACACTGGCTCGTGCGATGGCCTCGTCCCTGACTCTCGAGCGTGGTCTGCGGGTGCTGCGGGTGCTCAGCGAGCACCCGGAGGGGATGACCGTCTCCGAGCTGGCCGATGCCATGGGGACGCATCGCGCCGGCATCTACCGCCTGCTCGCGGCGCACCTGTCCGAGCGGCTCGTGTGGCGCCGCGGTGACCGCTACTTCCTGGGCGCGGGCCTGGTGGAACTGGCCAGCCGCGTCCAGCCCAGGTTGCAGGAGGTCGCTGGGCCGCTGCTCCAGGCGCTGGCCGACGAGCTCGCCGCGACCGCGGCCCTGACCGTGCGCGACGGGGAGGACGCCGCCGTCGTGCTCGACGTCCGCTCGCCGCGCCACGCCGACATGCACATCGGCTACCGCGCGGGGGTGCGCCACCCCGTGTCGATCGCCGCCTCGGGGATCGCCATCCTCGCCGGCGGCCCGCCGCGACCCTCGGAGCGCGCCGAGGTGACCGAAGCGCGCCGACGCGGCTGGGCGCGCTCGACCGGGGAGCTGCTGCCCGGGGCGTCAGGGGTGGCCGCGCCGACGGACGCGGACGCCGCGGTGAGCGCGGTGTGGATCGGCGAGCGCGACGATGCGGCGATGGCCCGCGTCGTGATGGCGACCGCGCGCGCGCTGGCCGTCGCCCTCTGAGCCGGCGTGGGGGTGGGCGTGGGCGTGGGCGTGGGCGTGGCGCCGGCGCCGCACGCCGTGGTGGTCGTGGTGGTGGTGGTGGTGGGGGGTTTTCGAGCCACGAGCCGGCCCGCTGCGCTACGTGGCTGGAAAACCCCCCGCTGGCGGTGGTAATCGAGCCACGACGCGCGCACACGTGGGTGATGGCTCGAAAACCCCCACCGGGCCGCCCCGGACCGGCGGGTCAGGCGGGGGCTGAGACAGGCGCGTCGAGGTCGACGTGCGGGCTGGTGGCGAGCAGCGTGCGGACCTTCTCGCGCCCTGCGTCGCTGAGCGGCGCCAGGGGCTCGCGGGCGTGATCGGAGGCGAGCAGGCCGAGCTGCTGCATCGCCCACTTGACCGGCACCGGGTTGGTCTCGGCGAAGGCGGCGTCGACCAGCGGGTGCAGGTCGTAATGCAGCGCCCGCGCCCGCTCGTGGTCGCCGGCGACGAACGCGTCGTAGAGGTGCGCGACGGGATCGGGGGCGAAGTTGCCCACGCAGGACAAGTGTCCGGCGCCGCCCAAGCAGAGCATCGGGTAACAGAGCAGCTCGATGCCCGACAGGGCGATGAAGTCCGTGCCAGCCTCGTTGAGCACGTAGGAGACGTGCTCGAAGTCCCGCGTGGTCTCCTTGATGCCGACGATGTTGGGGTGCGCGCGGCGCAGGCGGCCCACTGTGGCGGGCGTGATGTCGACCGCGGCGCGGACAGGGACGTTGTAGACGATGATCGGCAGGTCGGGAAACTCGCCCGCCACGCGCGAGTACCACCGGAACAGGCCCTCCTGCTGGGCGCGCCCGTAGTAGGGCGTCACCACCAGCGCGGCGGCCGCGCCCAGGCGCTGCGCCTCGGCGGTGAGTTCGAGCGTCTCGGCCATGAGCGCGGTCCCGGTGCCGGGCACAAACGGCACGCGCCCGTCGATCGCGGCCGCAGCGGCACGCATGACCGCGACCCGTTCGTCAACGGTCATCGAGGTCGGCTCCCCGGTCGAGCCTCCCACCGAGATCCCGTGGGTTCCGTGCGCCAGCTGCCAGTCAATCAGCCGGGGGATGGACTCGAGGTCGAGATCGCCGGTGTCGGTGAACGGGGTGATGAGCGGGGTGATGGCGCCGCGTACCGCGGATGCGTCGCCGGCAAAGGGGCTGCTCATGGGCTTCTTAGTCCTTGGCTCGCTGTGCTTTCCAGATCTCATACTCAGGCCGGCGCTCCTCGGAGAGCGGGTACAGCCCGCGGAACGACTCGCCGGCCTTGACGCGCTCCAGGGCGAACGCCTCGCGCTCCTCCACCTCGAGGGCCGCGTGGGCGATCTCCTCGGCGAGCTTGAACGGCAGCACCACCACGCCCTCGGCGTCGCCGACAATGACGTCGCCGGGCATGACCAGCACGCCCGCGCAGGTGATGGGAACGTCGACGTCGAGCGGGATGTGCGCGTTCCACAGCGACGATGCGTTGGCCGCCCCGTAGTAGGTCGGGATGTCCAGCTCGGTGACGCCGGGGGTGTCGCGGACGCCGCCGTCAGTGACGATCCCGGCGCCGCCGCGGGCGAGCACCCGGGCGGCGAGGATGTCGCCGATGGTGCCGGCGCCGGACTCGCCGCGCGCCTCCATGACCAGGACGTCACCGGGCGAGACGGACTCGATGACGCGTTTCTGGGCGTCCTCTGACCCCTGCATCGACTCGCGCACGTCGGCGCGGATGGCGACGTAGCGCAGCGTGCGGGCGTAGCCGACCATCCGCAGGTCCGGGCGCGTGGGCGCGAGCCCGGTGAGGAAGGTGGTCTGGATCCCGCGGCGCGTCAGCTGCACGGTCAGCGTCGCCGTCGACACCCCGCGCAGCGCCGCCTCGGCGTCGGCCGGCAGGCGCGGCGGGCCGGGCGGACCCGCGCCGGTGGCAAAGGCCCGCGCCTCGGCGCTGGCCTTCGGCATCGCGCCGTAATCGCTCAGCGGCGCCGGCGCCTCCACCACCGTGCTGGCCACGCTCCCGGCGCCCTCCAGCGTCACCTCGATCACGTCGCCCGGCGCCACCACGTTGGCTCCCGCCGGCGTGCCGGTGAGAATCACGTCGCCAGGCTCGAGCGTCATGAACCGCGACAGGTCGGCCACGATCTGCGCGAAGGTGAAGATCAGGTCGGCGCCCGTGGTGTCCTGGCGCACCTCGCCGTTGACGGTGCTGACCAGGTGCAGCCTGCCCGGGTCCACCCCCTGCGCCGGCATCGCCGGTCCGATCGGGGTGTAGCCGTCCTGGCCCTTTGCCATCACGTTGGAGCCGCGGTCCGCCCAGCGGAAGTCGTGCAGGCCGAAGTCGTTGGCCGGGGCGTAGGCGCCGATGTAGCGGCCGGCCTCCTCCGGGGTCACGTTGCGCGCCCGAGTCCCGATGATCACCGCGATCTCACCCTCGAACGCCAACAGCTCAGTGCCCTGCGGGCGCACGACCTCCCCGCCGGCGGAGACCGACGTCGTGGGCTTGAGGAAGTAGGACGGCTCGCTCGGCACCCGCCCCCGCTGCGCTGCGCGGCTGTGGTAGTTGAGATGCACCCCGATCACCTTGCCGGGGCGCAGCCCGCCCACTAGGCCATCACCTCCGTGTGCTGGGCGCGCTCGTCGACATTGGCGGGTTCGGTCGCCACGGTCTCGCCGCTGGGACCGATCAGCAGGCTGGACTCGTCGTACCAGCTGTCGGGGGCGCGCGCGCCCCAGAACGAGCGGCAGCGTGGATCGTTGACTGACCAGCGCAGCGGCCTGTGGTCCGGGTCACCGGTGTAGTAGTCGCACGAGTACAGCTCGATGCGATGCCCGTCAGGGTCGCGCAGATAGACGAAGAAGGCGTTGGAGACGCCGTGGCGCCCGGGCCCGCGTTCGATGACGTGCGACTGATAGCCCCCGGCGAGCTGGTCGCACGCGCGCAGGACCCCGGCGGGCTCGGCGATCCAATAGGCGAAGTGGTGCAACCGCGGACCGGTGCCGGCGGTGAGGGCGACGTCGTGAACGGTCGGCTTGCGCAGCAGCCACGCGCCGGTGATGCGCTCGCTGGCCGCATCGTCTGTGGAGATGTACTCGCTGCAGCGAAACCCGAGCTCCAGCCACCAGCGGAAGGTGTCCTCGAGGCGCGGGGCGTGGAGGTTGAGGTGATCGAAGCGCAGGATCGGCGCGCCGCGGTGCAGATCGAAGCGCTGGTGCTGGGCCTCGAACTGCTCGATGGCAAAGAAGAACTCCAGCGGGTAGCCGAACGGGTCCCACAGCCGCAGCGACCGCCCCATCCCGGGGTCAGAGCCGGCGTCGATCCACCGCGTGGTCAGCCCGCGCGCCTGCGCGTATTCCGCGAGCCGGTCCAGGTCGTCCTCGCCGCGGGTGCGGAACCCCAGCCGCGACGCCGCCGCTGGGTGGGCGGGCGCGGATTGGCGCAGCACCAGCGAGTGGTGCTGGCGCTCCTCCCAGCCACGCAAGTACACCGCATCCTCGGTGCGCGCCGAGATGATCATCCCCAGCAGCTCGGCGTAGAAACGTTCGGAGGCCGCCAGGTCGGTGACATGCAGCTCGACGAACGCGGCGCGCAGGATGTCGAACGGCGGCGCCGCCGGGGGCGTGTTGGCGAGCTGCTCGGCAGGCGAGGCCATCAGTCCTCGTCTTCGAGTCCCAGGCGCGGGATGTGATGTGAGCCGAGCGCTACGTGCACGATCTCGGTCTCACAGTAGAAGTCAAACGCGTAGTCGCCTCCCTCGCGACCGATCCCGCTGGCCTTGACGCCGCCGAACGGGGTGCGCAGGTCGCGGACGTTCTGGGAGTTGATCCAGCACATCCCGGTGTCGATGGCGTGGGCCACGCGGTGGGCGCGGCGGATGTCGTTGGTCCACACGTACGCAGCGAGCCCGTAGGGGGTGGCGTTAGCCAGGTCGATCGCCTCGGCCTCATCTGAGAACGGCATCGCCACCAGCACCGGCCCGAAGATCTCCTCCTGGAAGACCCGCATGTCCTGGTTGACGTCGGCGATCACGGTGGCCTGCAAGAAGTTGCCCGCCTCCAGCCCCGGCGGGCGCTCGCCGCCGGCCACAACCCGCGCTCCCTCCGCGCGCGCAGAGGCAATGTAGTCCAGCACTCGCTCGTGATGCTCGAGGCGGATGAGCGGGCCCAGCTCGGTGCGTGGGTCCGTGGGGTCGCCGACCCGGATGTGCCTTGCGCGGTCGGCCACGGCGGACACGATCCGCTCGTAGAGCCCGTCCTGCACCAGCAGGCGCGAGCCCGCGGTGCAGCGCTGCCCGTTCATGGTGAAGATCTGGGCCAGCGCGGCGTCCACGCACAGCTCGGGATCGGCGTCATCGAACACCACCACCGGGGACTTGCCGCCCAGCTCGATCGAGGACCGCTTCAGCGTGGGCGCGCCGGCCGCGAGGATCGTCTGGCCGGTGGTGGTCTCACCGGTGAAGCAGATGAGGTCCACCCCCGGGTGCGCGCTCAGGGCCGCGCCCGCCGTCTCCCCGAAGCCCTGCACCACGTTGAACACGCCCGCCGGCACCTCGGCCTCCTCGATCACGCTGGCCAGCAGCGTCGCGGTCAGCGGTGACCACTCGGCCGGCTTGAGCACGATCGTGTTGCCCGCCGCCAGCGCCGGCGCGATCCGCCACGTCGACAGCATCAGCGGCGCGTTCCACGGCATGATCAGCCCGGCGACGCCCACCGGCTTGCGGATCGTGTAATTGAGGAACTCGTCGCCGACCTGGAACGAGCGGCCGTGCAGTTCGGTCACCACGCCGGCGTAGTACTCGAAGTTCTGCGCCGCGCGGGCGGCCAATCCCTTCATCTGCGCGATCGGCATCCCGATGTCGGCGACCTCGCGCGCGATGAACTCGTCCGTGTGCGCACGGATCCCGGCGGCGATCCGTCGTAGGGTGCTGGCGCGCTCCGAGGCCTTCAGGCGCGGCCACGGGCCCTCGTCAAAGGCGCGTCGCGCCGCGGCCACGGCGCGGTCCACGTCCTCGGCCTGACCGGCGGCCGCCAGCGCCAGCACCTCGTTGGTGGCCGGGTTCAGCGACGCAAACGTCTCAGCGGTCGCGCTCGCCCGGAACGCGCCGTCGATGTAATGCTCCTGCGTTCCGTACGCCTGCTCGGTGGAGGTGACCATATAGGCGATCCTATCTGATCGGGGTATATGATTGCTCAGGTGGCCACCTCGGCGCCGACCAAGCAGCAGCAGCTCTACGACGCGCTGCGCGAGCGGATCCTGAGCGGCGCCTACGGTCCGGGGTTCCGCGTCGTCATCGACCAGATCGCCGCCGAGTTCGCGGTCTCCGCGCTGCCGGTGCGCGAGGCCATCCGCCGCTTGGAGGCCGAGGGGCTGATCGTCTACCGCGCGAACGCCGGCGCCCAGGTGGCGCCCGCCGAGCCCGAGCTGTTCGAGGACAACATGACGGTGCTGGCCCTGCTCGAGGGCTATGCCACCGCGCTGGCGGCGCCGCTGCTGACGCGCGAGGATCTGGCCGCACTCGAGCATCGCACCGATGACATGGTGGCGGCGATGGAGCGCATGGACACGCTGGCCTTCGGCCGCCACAACCGCGCCTTTCACCGGGTCATCTACGAGCGCTGTCCCAACCCCACGCTGGTGGCGATGCTGAGCGATGTCGACCGCCGGCTGGACGCGATTCGCACCACGGTGTTCGTCCACATCCCCTACCGGGGCGCGAGCTCGGTGTCAGAGCACCGTGAGCTCATCGAACTGCTGCGCAGCGGGGCCTCCGCCAAACGGATCGAGACCGCGGCGCGCCGGCACAAGCTGCGCACGGTCGAGAGCTTCCGCGCGTGGCAGCGCGAGCATGGAGCCCGGGACTAGTCGATCAGGCGCGCCTGCAGCCGCCAGATCGCCAGCCGCCACATCAGCAGGGCGAACACCACCAGCACCGCCAGGTGCACGAAGTCTGCGGAGCTGTAGATCGACAGCGACACGTCGCGGACCAGCGCGACGCAGTGATAGAGCGGGTTGACCTTCGCGATCGCACGCAGCACCGGCGGGAGCGTCGCGATCGGGAAGAAGGTGCCGGCCACCAGGAACATCGGCGTCAGTACCGCGCTGGTGACGTAGTTGAAGTTGTCGATCGTCTTCGCCACCGCGGCGATGAGGACGCCGAAGCCGGCGAAGCCGAAGCCCGTGATGATTCCGATGAACGGGACCAGCAGCATCCCCCATGTGGGGTTGAGCCCGAACGCGAAGCCCACGAGCAGCGGCGCCATGCCGTACACGCCGGCGCGAATGGAGATCCACAGGATCTCCGCGGTGACGAGCTCCTCCACGTCGACCGGCGCGGCGAGCAGCGCATCGTAGGTGCGCTGGAACTGCCAGCGGATGAACGTGTTGAACATCCCCGGGAAGGCGGATGAAAACAGGACCGCGGTGGCCACCACGCCGGTGGCGACGTACTGGACGTACGTGACGGTGCTGACGTTCTTCACGAGCGACCCGATGCCGAGTCCGAACGCCAGGAGGTAGATCGTCGGCTGCACGATCGAGGAGAACGTGGTGGCCTTCCAGTAGCGCCGGAAGAGCACGATGTCGCGCATCATCACCCCCGACAGCGCCGCCGGCTCGAGGCGGTGCACGCGCCGCACCCGGCGGGTCTCCGGCGCGCCGCCGCCGTGGTGGATCGTGGTCATTCGATCTCCTGGCCGGTGAGCGCCACGAAGGCGTCCTCGAGGTTGGCCGGGCGGCGCACGCCCTCGGGCGCCTCGCCGTTGAGCTGCTCGGCGCCGAGCAGGGCCACCGCCGGCCCGCTGCGCCGGTACCGCCAGCCGCGCTCGGTCGCGAGCGCCTCGAGCTCGGCCAAGTGAGCCGGCGGCCCGTAGACCTCGAGCACCTCCTCGCCCGCGTGCGCGCTGACCAGCTGCGAGGGTGTCCCCTGGGCGATGATCCGGCCCGCGGACATGACCGCCACGGTGTCGGCGAGGCGCTCGGCCTCCTCGATGTAGTGAGTGGACATGAGTACCGTCACGCCGTCGATGCGGAGCCCGTCGATCAAGGACCAGAGCTCCTGGCGCACCTGGGGGTCAAGGCCCACGGTGGGCTCGTCGAGCAGGACCAGGCGCGGGCGGTGGATGAGGCCGCGGGCCACGAGCAGCCGGCGCCGCATGCCGCCGGACAGCTCGCGCACGATGGTGTCGGCTCGGGGCTTGAGGTTGGCGATCTCCAGCGCCCGCTCCACCGCGGCGTCCCGCTCGGCGCGCGGCACCCGGTACAGCCGCGCGAACACGCCCAGGATCTGGCGTGCGGTCAGCTCGATGTCGAGGTTGTCCTGCTGAGGGACGACGCCCATGGCCATGCGCGCCTGCTTGGAGTCCGCCGGGAGCGTGTGGCCCAGCACCTCGATCGTGCCCTCATCCGCGAGCGTCTGCGCGGTGAGCATCCGCATCGTCGTCGACTTGCCGGCGCCATTGGGGCCAAGCAGTCCGAAGCAGCTGCCGGGCCTAACAACCAGGTCAAGGCCGCTGACGGCCGTGATCTGGCCGTAGCGCTTGACCACCCCTCGCAGTTCGATCGACGCCCTCTCCTGGTGCACCACCTTCAGGGTAGCCGCGCCCCGCAGCGGCCCGAGCGGGCTATTCGTCGAGCCCGCTGTCGCCGCCGTTGCTGGCGCCGCCCCCGTTCTCGCCACTGGCGTCGCCGGGGCCGGCGCCCGTTCCCGGCATCTTGAAGATCTGGGCGAGCTGCGCGGCCACCATGATGTCCCCGGCGAGCTGGATACGGCCCTTGAAGTAGGCCGCCATCGGATCGGAGTTGCCGCTGATGAGGCGCAGGAACTCCACCCCGTCCATCGTGATCGTCAGCTTGGCGTCGGGGCCCTCGGCGCCACGGTTGGTGCGCGCCGTCCCGTTGTCAACCTCGAGCAGGTAGGTATCGACGCCATCGTCGTGGCGCCCGGTGATGTGCCAGCGGATCGTCGTCTTGATCTGGGCGGCGGCCTTGGCGTCGAGCTGCCGAGGCATCTGCCAGAAGACCCCGTCCAGCAGCGCCCGCCGCGCGGGGGACTTCATCAGCTGCTCGAGCCGTTCGGGCGGCGCGTCGCGCACCAGCCGGCCAATGCTGTCGGCGATCTGCGCCGGAGCGTCGGCGGCGAGCTTCTTGAGCTGGTCGAGCGCGCGCTGGGGGTCGAAGCCGAAGTCCATGTCGAGGTATGACGGTACTAGGTGCCGGCGGTGCCACCACGCAGGCCGGCGATGGCGCGGGCCAGTCGCCGGGTGCCGTCGACGATCGCCCGCTCGGTCAGGTTCGAGTACCCGAAGATGAGCCCCGCCCGCCCCGGGCTCAGCCGGTAGGGGGCGACGCCGGCGAGCTTGACGCCCGCATCCGCCGCGGCCTCGATGACCGTGGTCTCGTCAAGGTCATCGGGAAGCCAGGCCACCAGGTGCAGGCCTGCGGCGATGCCCGCCGGCTCAAGCTCGGGGAGGTCGCGGCCCAGCGCCGCCAGCAGCGCGTCGCGGCGCGCGCGGTACACGGGGCGCATACGCCGCAGATGGCGGTCGAACTCGCCGCGCCCCAGGAAGTCGGCGAAGGTGAGCTGGTCCAGGATGGGAGAGCCGCGATCGGCGAGCAGCTTGGCTTCGGCGAATGGCGCCACCAGGTCCTGTGGGAGCACCAGCCAGCCGAGCCGGAACCCGGGGGCCAGGGTCTTGCTCGCCGTCCCCGCGTAGGCGACCCGGTCGGGGTCCAGGCCCTGCATGGCGCCGACCGGCGCTCGGTCGTAGCGGTACTCGGCGTCGTAGTCGTCCTCGATCACGAGCGCCCTGGTGCGTTGTGCCCACGCGAGCACCGCAGCGCGGGCCTCGGGAGCGAGCACGCCGCCCGTGGGCCACTGGTGCGAGGGCGTGAGGATGAGCGCGTCGGCGCGCAGCTCCGAGACGGCGTCAAGCCGGACACCGTCCTCGCCGACGGGCACGCTGACCACGTCCAGGCCCAGCGCCTCCGCGATCGGACGGGCGTCGTCAGACGGCGATGGGTCCTCCACGGCCAGCGTCTTCGCCCCGCGCGCGGCCAGCACACCCATGAGCAGGGACACCGCCTGGGCATAGCCATTGGTGATGACGATCGTGTCCGGGTCGGCCAGCGTGCCGCGCACCCGGTTGAGATAGGCCGCCAGCGCCGCGCGCAACTCCACCGCGCCGCGCCCGTCGAGGTAGCCGAGGCGCTCGTCAGGCGCCTCGGTGAGCACCCGCCGCACGGAGCGCAGCCAGGCGGCACGCGGAAACGCCCCCACGTTGGCGCGGCCGTAGCCGAAGTCCACCGCGGGACGCGTGGCGGCCGCGCGCAGCCTCGGCCGCGCGGCCGCGGGAGCGACGGCGGGAGCGGCGCGTCCCGGCTCGGCGGCGGCCGGGGCCACCTGGGTGTAGCCCCCGCTGCGGCTCGTCAGGTACCCCTCGGCGACGAGCTGAGCGTACGCCTCGACCACGACGCCCCGCGAGACTCCCAGCCCGGCGGCGAGCGCGCGGCTGGGCGGCAGAGCGACGCCACCCGGCAGTGCCCCGGTCCGGATTCGCTCGCGGATCGACGCCTCGATCTGGCGGTGCAGCGCCACGCCGTCATCGCGGTCCAGCGCGATCAGCAGCTCCGAGACCGGCGAGAGATTGGTACTCGGAACCGCCATGGAAATGGACCTTACCAAGAGGACCGATTCCTGGGAGCCTCCAGGACATGACAACCACCGCGCAGATCCCCTACCACCACTCGCCGCCACTTCGATGGCGAGGTCCTGTTTCCCGGCACGCCCGCCTACGATGCCGCTCGCACAGTGTGGAACGGCATGATCGATCACCATCCCGCGCTGATCGTCCGGTGCGCCACCGTGACCGACGTCGTCACCGCCGTTCGCACGGCACGCGAACGCGAGCTGGAGATCGGCGTGCGCTGCGGCGGTCACAACATCGCCGGGCACGCTGTCCCCGACGGCGGGCTCATGATCGACCTCACCGGGCTGGATCGCGTGACCGTCGACCCGGTCGCGCTGCGCGCCCACGTGCAGGGCGGCGCGATGCTCGGCGCGCTGGACCGGGCCACGCAGCCATACGGTCTGGCCACGACCGCCGGCAACATCTCGCACACGGGCGTGGGCGGGCTCACGCTGGGCGGCGGGATGGGCTGGCTGGCGCGCCAGCACGGGCTGACCTGCGACAACGTCGTGTCCTACACCGTCGTCACCGCCGAGGGCAACGTGGTGCGCGCCACCGCCGATGAGCATCCCGACCTGTTCTGGGGCCTGCGCGGCGGCGGCGGCAACTTCGGGATCGTGGTGGAGTTCGAGTTCCGACTGCACCCGGTGGGGACGCGGACGCTGGTCGCGGATCTCAGCTTCCCACTCGACCGCGCCGCCGAGGCGCTGCGCGGCTGGCGCGACCTCGCTGGCGAGGCGCCCCGCCAGGCGACGCTCACCGCCGAGATCGCCGGTGATTCGGTCACCCTCGGGTACGTGTGGGTGGGCGACCCGGAGGCGGGACGCGCGCTGTTGCCGGCTCTGCGCTCGATCGGCCGTCCGTCGGGCGAGGCCGTGCGTGAGCTGTCCTACCTGATGCTCCAGACCCGCGACGACACCACCGAGGCGTACGCGTTTCGCCGCTACTGGAAGGGCCATTACCTGCCCGCCCTGCCCGACGCCGCGGTGACCGCGCTGCTGGACCGCGACCCCGGCGACGCCATGGCGCCCGGCGTGAGTCTCCAGGCCTACGGCGGCGCGATCGCTGACGTCGACCACGACGCCTCGGCGTTCAGTCATCGCGCGACGCGCTTCGAATACGTCGCGAGCGTGAAGTGGAGCGATCCTGACGAGGACGACCTGCGCATGGGAGCCGCGCAGCGGACCGCCGCCAAGCTCGATCCGTTCGCCGGCGGCGCGTACGTCAACGCGCTCAGCGACGAGGGCGCATCCGGCGTGCGCCGCGCGTACTCGGACGCCAAGTTGGCCCGGCTGACCGCGGTCAAGGACGCCTACGACCCCGAGAACATCTTCCACCTCAACCACAACATCGCGCCCAGCGCGCGCTAGGAGCTCGAGCTCATGCGACGCATCATCAACTCGACCTACATCACGCTGGACGGCGTGATCGAGAACCCGCAGGACTGGCCGTCGGGCCGTCACTAGGACGACGGCCGCGGCGGCGAGATCCAGACCGAGCTGCTGCTCGGGTGCGACGCCCTGCTGCTTGGCCGCCGCACCTACGAGGCGTTCGTCCCGGTGTGGACCTCGATGTCAGGGGACCCGTACTCCGATCACATCAACGCGATGGAGAAGTGGGTGGTGTCCAGCACCCTGACCGATCCGGCATGGAACAACTCCGAGGTCATCGGCGGGGATGTCGCGGGCGAGATCGCGCGGCGCAAGGCCCAGGACGGCGGGGACATCGTCCAGTACGGGTTCGGGCCGGTGACCGACCTGCTGATGGCCAACGGCCTGCTCGACGAGCTGCGGCTGTGGGTGCACCCGTTCCTGCTGGGGATCGGCGGCGCCGGCGACCTGCTGTTTCGAGCCGAGCGTGCGCGCCGGTTTGAGCTGACCGACGCGGCGGCGCTGGCCTCGGGCAACGTCGTGCTGACCTACCGCGTGGCGTGACGCCTGGGCGGGCGCGGCGGGCGGCCAGCCGTCTCCGGGGTACCATCGGCTCCCGCGGGCGGTTAGCTCAGCTGGTAGAGCGCCTGCCTTACAAGCAGGAGGTCACTGGTTCGAGCCCAGTACCGCCCATCCTTCGGAAGCCCTGTCACGACGGGGCTTTCGCATAGTCGGGGTAGTCAAGTGCATCATCGCTGGGACGCCCGTGAGTCGTCGAGTGCCCGCCCAAGCGCACGCGTCGATCGAGTCCCACGCGGATCTACGCCGTAGTCGCCGGCGGGGAGGTGCGGCGTTCGGTGTCGGCTTGTGATGACTGCCTCGCGGCCGCCTTGGATGCGAGTGCCCCAGCGGCCTGCCGCTGGATAGATGAGATCAGCTCCATGGAAGCCTGCCATAAAGCTCGTGGCTCTCTTGTCGGGCGTCATTGCTTCTGACCGGCCTCGTCTTCAGCGACCTTGAGCGCCTTCTGCACCGGCGCGTACCCCTGGTCGCCGTGCGCGCCGCCGCGGCATGGACTCGGAGCAGCTAAAGGAGGTGGTCGGCGGGCGGCGGCTTGCGCTCCATGCTCTGGACGCGCGCATCAGCGCGGCTTCGCGGATCGGAACTGGGAGACGCTCGAGCCCTGGCGCTTCGCCGCCTCTTGGATCAGCTGCATTCCGTCGCGGGTGAAGCTGATCGTGGTGCGTGTCATTGGCATTGCGAAGAGTTAGCCAAGAGGTTCTCAACGGCAGCGTCCGCTAGCGCCGATGCTAGCACCAGAGATAGCACACATGCTATCGGAACGTGAAGCCAACGAAACGGCCATCCCCCGAGGCTCCGGAGCATCTGGCTGGAGGCTTGGAACGGGACGCGCGACGTCTCCTGGCGGATTACCCGCCTGCAAGCCAACCCAGAACCAAAGGAACACTTACCCATGCGTAAGATCATTCTCGCCGCGACGTCCGTCGCGGTCCTCGCCGCTCCCGCCGTCTCGATGGCGGCCCACAGCACCACGGTCACCAGTCGCACCAACACGCCGTACGCGGCCAGCTACACCGACACGTACGGCAGTGCCGACAAGGGTCTGCAGCTCACCTGTAACGGCATCCACGAGGTCAAGGTCGGCAAGACTGCGGCCACCAGCTTCGTGATCGACAAGTTCCACTGCAAGGTCTCGACGCCGGGCACCACCACCCTCAAGGGCAACCGACAGGCCCCGTTTGCCCCCAACCAGTCGCTCACCATGTCGGACTTCGGCTCCGGCTGGAACTCCGACTACAACGGCGCTTCGGCGCTGACGCTCGTCGGTCACGCCAACGCCAACGGCACCGGCTTCTCGGCGATCGCCACGTACCCCGCCTCGTAGTAACAGCAGGACTGCAGTAACTCTCAGGCACGCGGGCCGGAGTCGGAAGATTCCGGCCCGTTGGCCATCCCAAACGAAAGATCACTATGAGAATCAGCGGAAAACTTCTCGCCGTGGGCACCGCCTGCACCGTGCTCGGAGGCACCGGCATTGCAGCCGCCAACACCCACCACGGCAACGCTCCCTCGCGCACCGTGGGCCAGGCCGCTCACAAGGCGCACAGCGCCAGAGTCGTCCCGGGGCCACGCGGCGTCCGAGGCCGGGCCGGAGCTGCTGGCCAGGATGGTGCCGATGGCCTCGACGGAGCCGACGGAGCGGACGGAGTCGATGGTGCCGATGGGGCTGCTGGTCTCGACGGAGCGGACGGAGCGAACGGAGTCGATGGTGCCGATGGCGCTGCTGGTCTCAACGGAGCGGACGGCGCTCAGGGACCCCAGGGCGATCCTGGTGCTTCCGGCAAGCGAGGCCCGACCGGCATGTCAGGCTACGATTTGTACGCTTCCACAACTACGGATAGCCCCGTACTGAGCCAGAATGATTGGCTCAAGTCACTCAAGGGCGTGGCCGGCAGGGATGGTGCCCCCGGCGCTCCGGGTGCGGATGGCAAGCGAGGCCCAGCTGGCGTGTCGGCTTACGATCTGTACGCCTCCACCACCACGGACAGTCCTGTATTGAGTCAGAGTGAGTGGCTCAAGTCACTCAAGGGTGACCCCGGTCCGGCTGGCGCGGATGGTAAGCGAGGCCCGATTGGTGCCACAGGACCGCAGGGTCCGGCTGGCGATATCACGGGCGCGACGCCGACGACGATCTGCGTCGTCTACAGCGGCAAGACAGCCGTACTCGGGACGGGTGCAGCCTGCACCGGCACTCCGAGCATCGTCGCTTACGTCCCGACCTCGTCATCGTAGGGCTGACGATGCCAATCGAAGCACAATAAACGTAGAGGCCCGCTTGTCGGGCCTCTACTCGTTGTCGGGAGCGCTCCCGTTGCCGCCGCCATTGTTCACCAGCGCCAAGCCTGATCTTGGTGCCCACATCGGGGCACATCGAGACGTATCCGCTTCCAGCGGGAGGCACGCCGGAGCCTGCGACGACTGGAAAGCCCAGGAATCACAACTCGGGGGTGCGCCAGCAGTGATGCCCTGACAAGCAGGAGGTCACTGGTTCGAGCCCAGTACCGCCACCTCAAGAGTCCCTGCGCGAGAGTCGGGAGCAGCTGGTCCTTATCGAGATGACTTAGGTCACGACGCTCGATGCATTTCAAGCACGACCGCAACTGGCTCCGCTCGTGAATTTGCCCTGAACGCCTCGCTGGTCGGCGTAAGCCCGGAGCACATGTTGCCGCTCAAGCGAGCTCGACTTGCTCGGGCGCACGTACTCAAGGAGCGCGGCGGTGCTCGTGGCTGTCGTGTCGGGTCTCACCGCTTCCGAGCGGCCTCGTCCTCGGCGACCTTCAGCGCCTTATCGGCCAGCGCGTAGCCCTGGTCGCCGATCGCCCGCAGTTGCGCGGCGAGTGCGCGCATCGGGTACGGATTGTCGTCGGCGGCCATCGTCGCGCGCATCAGCGCGGCTTCGCGGACCAACTGCGAGACGCTGGAGCCTTGGCGCTTGGCCGCCTCTTGGATCAGCTGCATTCCCTCGCGGGTGAAGCTGATGGTGGTGCGGGTCATGGGCATGACGAAGAGTTGAGGAAGAGGTCCTCACGTTATCGTCCGCTAGCGCCGATGCTAGCACTAGGGATAGCACGGATGCTATCGGAGCGTGAAGCCACGGAACGGTCATCCCCTGAGGCTTCGGAGCATCTGCCTGGAGGCTTGGAACGGGACGCGCGACGTCTCCGGGCGGATTACCCGCCTGCACGCCAACTAAGGACCAAAAGGAGGCTTACCCGTGCGTAAGCTCATTATCGCGGCGACCACCATCGCGGCCGTCGCAGTACCGGCTGTAGCTACGACGTCAGCGATGGCGTCCGTGACTCCGGTTCCCCAGACGCAGTCGCTCTCAGCGACCACCGTCTACCAGGGCGTGACCTACGTCCACAACTACACGCTCACGATGAAGGGCGTCACGTTCACCGGCACCGCCAACGCCGACTCGGTCACCCCGGGCGAGACCGTGAAGGGCACGCTCATTGGCTCGTTCATCGACATCCACGGCCAGTACCCGAACGGGTACACATGGTCGTACACCGGCCTGCTCAATGGCCTCGGCGTCCAGCAGGACAGCCTCGGCCTGAAGTGGCACATCTCGTTCACGACGGCTCACGCCAAGTACGAGAACTCGTGGCACGGTCGCTTCGACGCGGGTCATTTCCGTATCGGCGACTAGCAGGCAGCACGCGGGGCAGGACCCCCGCCAACCAAGGGAAGTGGGGCCGAGCTAGAGGCTCGCAGGCGCTCAGGCGTTTGCGGGCCTTTACTCGTCTCGGGGCGCGCCAGCAGTTCCGCCCTCATAAGCAGGAGGTCACTGGTTCGAGCCCAGTACCGCCCACCTCAAGGTCCCCGGCAAGGAAGTGGTGGCCTCAGGCCACCAAGCGCACGATGGCCACGATGCCGACGATCAGGATCGCCGCCCGCAACGCCGGCGGGGGGAGGCGGCGTCCATAGCGGGCGCCGAGCACCCCGCCCAGCAGTGAGCCGGCGGCGATCAGAGCGGCTGGCAGCCAGGCGATATGGGCGACGAGCACGAACAGGACGCCGGCGACCAGATTGACGATTCCGGCCAGCACGACCTTGAGGGCGTTGAGACGGTGGAGGTCGTCGTCGAGCGACAGGTTGAGGATCGCCAGCAGCAGGATGCCCTGGGCGGCGCCGAAGTAGCCGCCGTACATGCCGCTGGCAAAGACGCCGGCGATCGCGGCCCGCCCGGGCCGGTGCCCATCGCGCGTCCGGCCAGCGCGCCGCGCTCGCTCGGCCATGGCCCGCGACAACCGAGGCTGGAGCGTGATCAGAACCAGCGCGATGGCGATGAAGACCGGCACGATCGCCTTGAAGGCTGACGCGGGCAAGCTGAGCAGCAACACGGCGCCGGTGATGCCGCCTAGCAGCGAGGCGACCCCCAGCGGCATCAGGCGATCGCGCTGGCTGGCCAGTTCGCGGCGGTAACCCAGTGCGCCTGACGCCGAGCCGGGCACGAGCCCCACCGTGTTGGAGACGTTGGCCACCACCGGCGCGTAGCCCACGCCGAGCAGGACGGGGAAGGTGATCAGCGTGCCGCTGCCGACCACGGTGTTGATGGTCCCGGCGGCGACGCCGGCGATGAACACCGCCAGCGACTGCAGAACACTCACGTCAGCAGCGCTGTGACGACGGTGAGCCGAGGATGTCGACCGTGGCGGAACTGAGCCCGGTGAGCGGATGCTCAGCCATCGGAGCGCTGAGCCGTGCTGCCGAGCAGGTTGCTCTCGACACGCTGAAGGTGGCTCTCCATCGCGTCGACGGCGGCCGGAACGTCCCGCGCGGTCAGGGCGTCGATCAGGGCGACATGGTCCCGGTGGTAGATCGCCCGCCGTTCGACGGAGTCGCTGCGGCGCTTGAGGCTGCCCCAGATCGCCCCGTGGCGTGCCTGCTCGATGACGGCGTACATGTCGACCAACAGGCGGTTGCGGCTCGCCGCCACGACCGCGTGGTGAAGGGCGAAGTCCCACACCTCGAACTCGTCATAGCTCTGCGCGCCGGCGCCACCCTCCAGGCACCGGCGCATCTCGTCGAAATCGCGGGCAGTGGCCCAGGCCACGACCAGCGGCAGCACCTGAGGCTCGATCAGCCGGCGCGCCACCATCACGTCGGCGGGACCGACCTCTTGGTCCCCATCGACCGTCCCGCGACCCAGGGTCGTCGGGCGGCGACCCGGATCGCGTAGGAAGGTGCCGCGGCCGACCTCACGTGAGATCCGACCCTCGGCCTCGAGAATCGCGAGCGCGTGGCGGATCATCGTCCGGGTCACGCCGAGGTCGGAGGCGAGCTGGCGCTCGGTCATCAGTCGCGCTCCCGGGCCGGCCTCGGAGGCCTGGTGATGGGCCAAGATCAGCTCCGCCAGCTCGTGGCCGTAGGCGGGGGTTTTGACCGCGATGCGGGGTGTTGCCATCGCCGGGCTACGCCACAGGGTTGTGGATCGATGGGGTAGCCTCGACAACCATTGCAACCAATACTAGCGCCAATGCAGCCCTAACGGGCAAAGGCTTGACGGGTAGATCCGGTAGCGCTAGGTTCGGACCAATCCCACAAATCGAACCAAATGTGGGAGCGTGGTTGTGTGAGAGAGAGGAGATCCTGGCCGTGAGACTTGTCACCGCCGCTACCCCCGAGGGGATGCGGCTGCACGTGCGTGGCTCGGGTGGATACGTCGACGTCGGCAAGGCGACCGGAGATGAGCGCCTGTCGGATCTCAATGCGGTGCTGGCCGGCGGAGACCAGGCGCTGCACGCCGTCCGCCGGGCCTCCGAGCAGGAAGGGCGTGAATTGTCGGAGTCCGAGTACGGTCCGGCTTCGCCCGCGCCACCCCGTGTCCTGTGCTTTGGTGTCAACTACCTCGAGCATGCCCTCGAGGGCGGGCGTCCCCCCACGACCTGGCCCGAGGTATTCGTCCGCGGAGCCGGCTCGGTCGCCGCACCGTACGGCGACCTCGTCAAACCGGCCCTGAGCGAGCGCTTCGATTACGAAGGCGAACTCGCCCTCGTGGTCGGGAAGGGCGGCCGTTACATCCGCGCCAAGCACGCGATTGACGCACTGGCCGGCTACACGGTGCTGATGGACGGCTCGGCGCGCGAGTGGCAGCGGGCCGCGAGTCAGTGGACGCCAGGGAAGAACTTCGACGCCACGATGCCGATCGGGCCGGAGATCGTCACCACGGACGAGGTCGATGTCTCCGACGTGCAGTTGACCACCACGCTCAATGGCGAGGTGATGCAGTCCGCACGGACGTCGCAGATGATCTTCAACATCGCGGCGACGGTCGAGTACGTCTCATCGTTCACGACCCTGAAGCCCGGAGATGTGATCGCGACCGGGACGCCGGGCGGCGTTGGCTTTGCCCGCGAGCCGCCGGTGTGGCTGCAGCCGGGCGATCTCCTGGAGATCGAGATCGAGGGTCTCGGGAAGCTGGCCAACAAGGTCGTGGCCGAACAGACAGCCGTGAACGGTTGGCCGTGGGTTCCCCCGCAGGCCAAGAAAGCCGGGTTGTGAGAGGGAGGAGCCGTGGTTGGACCGAGCCTGCAGGCTCGGAGCAGCGCGGACGTAACGCGAACTGCATCACAGAGGAGAGGGAGATGTCTGGACTCAGATTGCCGGTTCCCCGTCAGGGCCGGATGGTGGCGGCGGCCGCGGCCGTGGTCGCCCTCGTCATGGCCGGTTGCGGCAGCGGCTCAGCGAGCGGAGGTGGAAGCGGCGGCAATGCGAGTGCGAGTAGCGCGGCCAAGGGCGCGCCGCTGACGGTCGCCGACGTGGCCCCGTTCACGGGCACCGACGCGGCGCTTGGCCCGACATATCTCGTCTCCTGTGACGCGGCGACCAACGCCATCAACGCTGCCGGCGGCGTGCTCGGCCACAAGCTCAACTGTAAGTCGGTCGATACCCGCGGTGATCCGGCCGACGCGGTTCCGGCCGTGCGCCAGATGTACGCGTCGACATCGAACGTGGGCCTGGTCATCGGCTGCACGTCGGACGAGGCTGCCTCGGTCGTGCCGGTCTTCGGGGCCAACAAGACAGTCTCGTTCTGTATGACCGGACAGTCGGAGTTCGACCACGTCAAGTTCCCGTACTTCTACCGGCTCGTCCCTCCGGACCTGTCGGAGTCCTACGCGATGGTGGCCATGGCCCAGCAGCAGCATTACAAACGGATCGCCCTGGCCTTTGGCAACGACATCGGGTCCCAGACGTTTGTGGCTCCGGCGATCGCCGCGATCAAGAAGGCCGGCATGAAGCTGGTCTCCAACCAGACCCTCGACCTGAGCGCGAACACGTTCCGCACCGAGGCGGCGGCGATCGCGGCGGCCAAGCCCGACGTGATCATGACCGAGGCGCTGGGCCCGACCGAAGCCGCGTTCTTGTCCGAGGTCAAGCAGCTCAACGGCGGCAAGATGATCCCGGTGATCGGGACCTCGGCCACGATCTCCCCCGACTGGTACAAGTCGGTGGCGGCCGCGGTCGGTGGGAGCACGTTGGCCAAGAACTTCTCGGCCGACAACCTGGTCGTGGAGTCGTCCGGGCCCTCCTACAAGCCGTTCGTCACGGCGATCAACGCCGAGAAGGGCAAGGTCGGCAGCACGGGCAACTTCTCGACCTACCTGACCGCGCCGGGAGCCGTGCACCTCTACGACGGCATCAACCTGGCCGCTCTGGCGATGCTTGCATCCCACAGCACGAACTCGAAGGTGATCGGGCCGTACATCCAGCAGATCGGCAACGGCGTGCCCGGAGCGAAGGTCGTGTACTCCTTCGCCCAGGGGGCGGCGGCCCTGAAGGCGGGGCAGAAGATCCGTTACGAGGGACCCGGAGGCCCGACCAACTTCGACGCCTACCACGACTCGGCCGGCCTGTTCCAGGTCGACAAGTACACGCCCAGCGGAGCCGTGACGGTGGCCGGCAACCTGTCGACGAGCCAGTTGCGGGCTCTCGGCCTGTGAGGATGTGAATTGACAGCGTGTTGACGACCGCAAGCATCTTCGTCACCTCGATCGGCTTCGGACTGGTCTCGGCGGCAGTGCTGGCCCTGGCGGCGGTCGGCTTCACGCTCCAGTTCGCAGTCACCAATGTCCTCAATCTGGCCTACGGCGGGGTGATGGTTGTGAGCGCGTACGCCGCCTACGCGCTCAACAGCCGCGGCGTCAGCATCTGGATCGCGGCCATCGCCGCGGTTCTCGCCGGGGCGGTCATCTCGGTGTTTCTCAACAACGTCATCTACACGCCGTTTCAACGGCGGGGGACCTCGCCTATCGCGATGGTGATCGTCGCCCTGGGGATGACACTGATCCTGGTCTTCGGGACCCAGGCGCTCGCCGGGCCGACAAACGTCTCCTACACGCTCAGCCAGGGCAAGCTGGTCAAGCTCGGCTCGATCGAGCTCACCGTCGTGCAGATCGGCATCATCGGCCTGAGCATCGTCGTGATGCTGGGCGTCCACGCGTTGATCCGCTATACGCGGCTGGGCAAGGCGATGCGGGCCACCGCGGCCAACCGCGATCTGGCCAAGAACTGTGGGATTCGCACCGACCGCGTGGTGACGGTCACCTGGCTGATCACCGGTGCGCTGTGCGGTCTGGCCGGACTGACCTTCGCCGTCAACTCGGGCACCTTCGGCGCCACCAGCACCGACATCTTCCTCGTCCTGATCCTGGCCGCGGTATTCCTCGGCGGCCCGGGTCAGCCGTACGGGGCCATGCTGGGCGCCCTGGTCATCGGGGTGGCCACGGAGGTCAGCGCCTCGATCGTCGTCTCCGACTACAAGGACGTGATCGCCTTCGTCGTTCTGCTTGCGATGCTGGCCGTGCGTCCCAACGGTCTGCTCGGGTCCCCGGCCTGAGCGGGAGAGGACCGGCTTGGTCTATTACATCACCACCCTCCTGGTCTATGCGGGCGTCGACGCGATCGCCTGCCTGGGACTCAGCCAGCAGTTCGGCGTCGCCGGGGTCACGAACTTCGGCTTCATCATCTTTCAGGCCGCCGGTGCCTACACGGCGGCCGTGCTGTCGCTGCCCTCGTCGAGTGCCAACGGTGGTTTTCAGCACTACATCGGGGGCCTGCACCTCCCCTTCCCGCTGCCCTGGATCGGGGCGGCGATCGTCGGCGGTGCGCTCGGCGTGCCCTTCGCGGCGCTCGTCGGCCGCCGGCTGCGGGGTGACTTTGCCGCCGTGGGCCTGCTCGTCACGGCGGTGATGTTCAATCTGCTGGTCACCAACTACACGCCGCTCTTCAACGGCGCTGCCGGTCTGTCACTGGTCCCCGCTCCGCTGGAAACGACGTTCAACCCCCTGTCGGCCAACTACCAGTGGGGTTACGGCGTCGTCGCCGTGTTGCTCGCCCTCGGCACCTATTGGTTCGTCACACGGCTGACCAACTCGCCCTACGGACGGACGCTCCGGGCCATGCGCGATAACGACATCGTCGCGGACTCACTGGGTAAGGACCTGCGCTCACTGCGCACATCCTCGCTCGTTGCCGGAGGGGCCATCGCCGGGCTGTCCGGCGCGATCCTGGTCGGCTTCATCAATCTGTGGGATCCGCAGGCCTGGGGTTACGCCGAGACCGTCGTCCTCTTTGCCGCGGTGATCATCGGAGGATTGGGCAACCACCGCGGGGCGATCCTGGGCGCCATCCTCGTCCCCGTCGCCTTCGAGGAGGCCACGCGCTACATCCCGCCGGTCCCCAACAACCCGGGGCTCATCCCGGCCCTGCAGTGGGTTGTGATCGGTCTGCTGATTCTCGTCTTCCTGTGGTTTCGCCCGCAGGGCATCCTGCCCGAACGCCGTCGCAAGATTCTTGGCGAGCGTGCCGACTCCGCCGCCCCCGCGGGGTCGGCCGATGCTGCCCCGGCCGCGCCGGCCGCCCAGCCCGTCCCCGGTAACGGGTCAATGGGGCGGCCGGCGATGGCCGGCTCGGCATCGGTGGTGAGGACCGAGCCCGATCGCCGGGGGAACGACTCAGCCGTCCTGCGCTGCGAGGGGCTGGTGCGGGCCTTCGAGGGCGTGCGCGCCGTTGACGATGTCTCCATGTCCTTCGAGCGCGGCCGGCTGACGGGGATCATCGGCCCCAACGGGGCCGGAAAATCCACCGCCCTGGCCATGCTCGCCGGCACGCTCGACCCCACCGCCGGGAAGATCTACTACCGGGGGGAGGACGTCACCTCGCTGTCGGCCTACCGCCGGGCCCAGCGCGGCCTGGTGCGGACCTTCCAGCTGGCCTCGGAGTTCAAGCGCCTGACGGTGCTCGAGAACCTGCTCACCGCGGTCCCCGGTCAGAAAGGGGAGACCTTCCGGGGCGCGCTGCTCGGCAAGCGCTATTGGGGCACTCAGGAGCGCGACGCGATCGAGCGCGCGGCGGCGACGCTCGAGCGCTTCGGTCTGCTGTCCCTGGCCGATCGATACGCCGGTGACCTCAGCGGCGGTCAGCGGCGACTCGTGGAGATCATGCGCGCGCTCATGACGGAGCCCGAGGTCCTGCTGCTCGATGAGCCGATGGCCGGCGTGCATCCGCGGCTGGGTCATCAGATCGGCATGCGGCTCGTGGGCCTCTGCGAGGACGGCATGACGGTGATCATGGTCGAGCACGAGCTCTCGATCATGGACGAGTTCTGCGACCCGGTGATCGTCCTCGCCGAGGGGCGCGTGCTCGCCGAGGGGACGATGACGTCACTGCGCGCCAAGGAAGAGGTTGTGGAGGCCTACCTTGTCGGTTGACACCCAGGGTGCGGCCGCTCTGCTCGAGAAGAAGGTCGACGGCGTCTCGCTGCACACTCGGGAGCTGACCGCCGGCTACGAGGGCAGCCCCGTCATCCACGGCGTCTCGATCTCGGTCGAGCCCGGCGAGGTGGTGTCGATCGTCGGCCCCAACGGGTCGGGCAAGAGCACGCTGCTCAAGGGCATCGTCGGGCTGGTGGAGATCATGTCGGGCACCGTCCTGGTCGGCGACCGCGATGTGACCGGCTGGCCGACCGAGAACGTCGCGCGGATCGGCGTCGCCTACGTCCCTCAGATCGACGACGTCTTCCCGCCGCTCACCGTGCGCGAGAACCTTGAGATGGGCGGCTATCTCCTCAAGGGCCGCGAGGTCTCGGCTCGGGTGGACCATGTCCTTGCGGTCTTTCCCCAGCTCGGCCGTATGGTCGGTCGCCGCGCGGGCAAGCTCAGCGGCGGCGAGCGCAAGATGCTGGCCATGGGCCGGGCGCTCATGCTCGAACCGGCCCTGGTCGTGCTCGACGAGCCGACCGCCAATCTCGCCCCCAAGATCGCCACCGTCGTGCTCCAGGAGCATGTGCGCAGCCTGGCGGCGACCGGCGCCTCGGTGCTGATCGTGGAGCAGCGCGCCAAGGCCGTCCTGGAGATCTCGGACCGCACCTATGTGCTCGGCGGCGGCCAGCTGCGCATGGAGGGCCGCCCGGCCGAGCTCGCCGCAAGCCCGGAGTTCGTCGAGTCCTTCCTGGGCGGCGGCGGGCGCCATGCGGGGTAGCTCGCACTACGACTACTACTACGATCGTCAAGCGGTCGGACTGGTGCTGATGGGGCTCGCCGGTGCCCCCGACCGTGGTGCCAGTCGCTTGGAGACCAGCAGCGTGACGATGTAGGAGACGACGACGCCGACGATGATCAGCGGCTCGACACGGTCGCTGGCTTGCGCGGTGAGCAGCGTGGCGATCACCACCGCTGAGAGCGGTAGCCGGAGAACCGCGACGAACGCGGCACCCATGCCCACCGCAATTCCGGCCTGCATGGGAAACCCCGGCAGGTGCGAGGCCATGAGCCCTGCAGCGGCGCCGAGGAAGAGCGCGGGAAAGGTGGGGCCGCCACGGTAGGCCCCCAGTGACAGGCTGTAGGCGAGGCCCTTGAACACGATGAGCCACGCCAGCGCCGCCAGCGACCACGATCCCGCCCCGCTCACGAGTCCCGGAAGCTGGTCCTGGCCGGAGAACAGCACCTCGCTGGAGCTGTGGCCGGTCGTCTGCGTGAAGACGATGGCGAGCCCCCCGATGATCAGCGCGATCACGGGCAGAAGCACGAACAGCCGGTGGCGCGCGACGTAGCCGTGGGTGAGCCCACCGCCGCGCATCACCAGGCTGGTCACGACGGCGATCGCGATGGCCAGCGCGATCGTCCACCCGAACGCCGCGGCCGTCGGACGCGGGGCGGCTGTGAGGGACAGGGGCCCGAGCGCGTAGGCGCTCGTGCTCAGGCCGGTGAACGAGCCGACGCCGATGGAGACGAGGGTCCCGATCCCCGCGGCGAGCAGCCCGGGGACGAGCACGAGGCGCATTCTGGGGCCGCCGATCCCGCTGGCTTCGATCAGGATCACCGCGGCGATGAGCGGCGACGTGAAGATGAACGACAGCGCGGAGAAGCTCCCGGCGGCGACGACCACCATCAGGACCTGCGGCGGCGTGTCGCGACGGCTGAGGCCGATCACCAGCGCCGCGAGTCCGCCGCCGAGAGCGATGAGGGGAGCTTCGGGGCCCAGCACCAGGCCCGATCCGATCGTCGCCAGCCCGGCGAGGATGACCCCCGGCAGGATGTTCGGGCGGGGCGAGCCGCCGACCGCCAGGCCATCCGCGGGGATGTGACCTCCGTTGCCCGGAAGGCGCGTGATCGCGACCGCCACGACCAACGCGCCGATCGCCAGGATCGGGAGCGGCCACCATTTCGGGGGTCCATTGTCATAGCCGAAGGCGTGGGGCAGATGCGTGTACAGCTCCTGCTGGATCTGGTGGATCAGTTCGAGAAAGCCCCAGGCCGCCAGCGCCACGATCACGCCGATGACGGCGACCAGGATCAGCAACCCGACGAACCGCTTGCTCGCGATGAGCGCGTCCACCTGATCGGACCCGAGTTCCGGCGGTGGCGAGGCGGGGGCTGGAGTCGGCGCCGGAGCTTGGGTCATTGGGACCTACGAAGGCTGGCTGGGGCGCGGCTTGCGCCACCATGACGTCAGCCAGGGTCAGCGTGACCCTAGACCGGTTCCGGACGGCCTCGATCACCCCAAACGGGTGATCGGGCCGGACGACGAGCTCGCGCCCATCGTCCGGCCGGATCGGGGGAACGTCTGTCAGTTGACGACGATGCCGAACGGCGTAGCTCCCACCGGGAGAGCTGTCTGCGCAGCGGCGATCTGGGTGAGCTGGCCGCCCCACACGGCGAAGCCGCTGACGGCGTCTCCCTTGCTGTCGACCACCCAGAGGGTGGCTCCGTCAGGGCTGAGCCGCGCATCCTCGGGGGCGAGCGTGGTCGCATCCGGTCCGGCGAACGGGGTGTTGGCGATCAGGCGCAGCGTCCCGTCGCGCATGATGCGGTAGCTCGACACGCTGGGGACCGCGGTGTTGACCGCGAACAGGTGGCGCCCGTCCCGGCTGATCTCCACCCAGCACGGGGCGGTCTGGTTGTTGGCGAACGGCGAAGCGCCGATCGAGCTCAGGACGCCTCCGGGGCCGTCATCGAAGGCCGAGACGGTGCCGGCGTTCGTGCCGCCATGGGCGTTTGACACGAACACCTGGCGCGCATCGGTGGGATTGAACTCGCTCCCGAACGGTCCGGGGCCCTGGGCGGCGAACGGCGACCCGGGGGCCGCGTGCAGCCTGCCGTGCCAGCCGATGGTGAAGCTGTCGATCTGGGAGGTTCCGACGCGCGTCCCCACCAGCCGGGTTGCGGTCGAGTTGATGAGCACGTCGCCCGGCTGGGCGGCGTCGGGCAGGGCGAACGTCGCGCCCGGGATGGGCCGCAGGCGCCCGAGCCAGTCCAGCGTGAATCCGGCGTAATCGCTGCCGCCGGGGCCGGCGTTCGCGACGTAAAGGAGGCCGCGGACGACGGCGATGCTGACCGGCTCGGTGCCTCCGGAACCGATCGTGCCGCCGGGAACCGGCCAGAGCGCGCCCCCGGGCCCGATGCGCAGCTCGGAGATCTGGTTGCTCCCGGGATTGACCGCGAGGAGCAGATGGCCGCCGGGCGCGATCTGCAGTGCGCCCTGGGAGCCGATGACGGATCCGGTCCCGGCCCCGCCGGTGGCGAACGGTGAGCCTGGGATCGCGGTCAGCGTCCCGTCGGCGTGGCGGTCGAAGCCGGCGATCGTGTTGACCGGAGCGGTGTTGTCGTTGACGTAGACATGGCCGACCACGGGGCTCGGACGCTCGTGACCGGCGGGGTGGGCGGCGGCGACGCCGGTGACGGCAAGCGTCAGGCCGGCAGCGAGCGCGCTCAGGCGCGCCGCGGCGCGCAGCGGAAGATGCATGTGTCTCCTTTTGGAGGTGAGGGTGTCTGGGTTGCGGTCCCAGAGGTCGACCCTCATTGGAGCACCGCCGTCGGTCTCGGGCAATCGATCCGGGCGGATCGGAAGAGACCGTTAATTGATTACGCGACCCTTACGGGGCGGCGGCGGGCAGACTGAAGCGCACGCGCGTGCCGCGCGCGGATTCCGCCAGCCAGATCTGACCGCCGTGTGCCTCCACGATCGCCCGGGAGACGGCGAGCCCCAGTCCGGCGCCGTCGCCGGAGCGCGCCGCGTCGGCGCCGCCGCGGTAGAACGCGCCGAACACCCGAGGCCGGTCCGAGGCGGCGATGCCGCTACCGGTGTCGGCCACCTCGATCTCGACGCCGCGCGCTGACGGCTCGGCCCGAACGACCACGCTGCCGTCGGCCGGCGTGTGCCGGATGGCGTTCTGGATCAGGTTGAACAGGACGCGCTGGAGCTTCTCGGGGTTGGCCCGGGTCGCGGTCAGCTCCGGAGGCAGCGTGGCGGTCACTCGCACGCCCTTGGCCTCGGCCTGGACGCGCATCGCCTCGATCGTCTCCCGGACGAGCTCGTGCAGCTCGACGCGCTGCAGTGACCACGTGATGTCGCCGGCCTCGAGCCGCGAGAGCTCGAACAGGTCGTCGATGAGCGCGCTCAGCGCGCTCACGTGCGTGCCCATGCGGTCGGCGTAGGCACGGCGCTGCTCGCCGTCCACGAGGTCATCGCCGATCGCCTCGGCGAGCAGTTGCAGTGACGTGATCGGCGTACGCAGATCGTGCGAGACCGCGGCGACGAGGTTGCGCCGCGCCTCCTCGGACTGCGCGCGGGCCCGCTCCTCGACGGCTAGCCGGGCGGCCATGGCGTTGGCCGACGCGGCCAGCGCGCCCAGCTCGTCCCGCGCGGACGTCTCGATCGTGACGTCGCGCCCGCCCCGCGCCACCTCATCGAGCCCGCGGCCGATCGCCGAGACGTCGTCAGCGATCTGGCGCGCGAACAGCCGCGCGCTGCCAATCGCGACCGCGCCGGCGGCGATCACGATCGCGGCGATCTCGGCGACGGCGTCGCCGGAGATCACCATCAGCCACCCGAAAACCACGAGCGCGATCAGGACCGGAGCGACTGCCAGCCCGACAGCGATCGCGAACTGGCGCGAGAGCGATCCCGCGGCAGACCGCGCCTGCGCGATCGCACGTCCAGTCCCCACCGCCGGAAGGCTCATGGCGCGAAGCGGTACCCCACGCCCCACACGGTCTGGATGTGCGCCGGCCGGGACGGGTCGGCCTCCAGCTTGGCGCGCAGCCTGCGGATGTGGACCGTCACCGTCGACGTGTCGGAATAGAAGGAGTACTGCCACACCGCGTCCATCAGCTGCTCGCGCGAGAACACCTGGAGAGGGTGGCGCGCCATGAAGAGCAGGACGTCGAACTCCCGCTGGGTGAGCAGGACCTCCTCGCCGCGCGCGAACACCTGCCGCGCCACCGCGTCGATCCTGATCTCGCCGAGCTCCAGCGCCGAGGGCTCCTCCTCCGACGGCTTGTCGACGCGCCGCAGCACCGCGTCCACCCGTGCGACGAGCTCGACCGGCGAGAATGGCTTGACCACGTAGTCGTCGGCACCGAGCCGCAGCCCGACGACGCGGTCTGACTCCTCGCCCCGGGCGGTCAGCAGGATGACGCCGACCGGATCGGAGGCCTGGTCGCGCAGCCGCCGCATGACCCGCAGCCCATCGATCCCCGGCATCATGAGGTCGAGCACCACGAGGTCGGGCCGCTCCTCGGCGGCGGCCTGGAGTGCCTCCTCGCCGTTGGCGGCCGTACGCGTGGCGTAGCCGGCACGGTCCAGGTAGCGGGCCACCACCTCCACGATGGTCGGCTCGTCATCGACGATCAGCACTGAGCGGCGTCCGTCTTTGCCCATCCCCGGATCGTTGCAGGCGCCAGCCGCCGGGTGCGCCGCGCTCCCGGTCGCGTTCAGAGGACGTTCATGAACGGCCACCCGCGCGATCGGCCGCGTGGAGCGGCCGCGTGATGGGCATGATGGGGGTGATCACGTGACCGATCCACGACCGACGAGCGAGGTGCTGCTCGCCCGCCAGCCGATCCTCGACGGGGATCTGACCGCGGTGGGCTACGAGCTGCTGTACCGCGCGACGGCATCGGAGCGCGCCGACGTCCGCGACCACGAGCTCGCCACGGCGCGGGTGTCGCTCAACGCGATGACCGAGATCGAGCTCGACCGGCTCGTTGACGAGCGGCGGGCGTGGATCAACGTCACCCGCGAGTTCGTCCTCGGAGGGCTTGCCCAGACGATCCCGCCGGAGCGCGTCGTCCTGGAGCTGCTCGAGGACCAGGTGGTCGATCGGGCGCTGGTGGATGCGCTGACCCAGCTGCGCGCCGGCGGCTATCTGGTGGCGCTCGACGATTTCACGCTGACCCCGGACGTCGAGCCCCTACTGCCGAGGATCGACATCGTCAAGCTCGACCTCCGCGCGCTCGGCGCCGAGGGCCTGACGCGCCTGGCCCACGACCTGTCGCCGCACCGGGTGACGCTGGTGGCCGAGAAGCTCGAGGATCACGCCGACTTCGAGATCGCGGTGGCCGCCGGGTGCGACCTGTTCCAGGGCTACTTCTTCTGCCGACCGGAGCTGATCGAGGGCACGGCGGTCGCTCCCAACCAGCTGGCCCTCCTCCAACTCGCCGCCGACCTGCAGGACCCCGGAGTGGACCTCGCGGCGCTGGACCGCGTGATCTCGACCGACGTGGCCCTCAGCTACCGGCTGCTGCGCTACATCAACTCGGCGTACTTCAGCGTCCGCCAGCCGGTGAGCACAGTGATGCAGGCGGTCACGCTGCTCGGGATCGAGAACGTCCGCAGCTGGACCACGATGATGATCCTCGCCCAGATCGGGGGCAAGCCGCGCGAGCTGTTCGTCACCGCGCTGGTCCGCGCGCGCTTCTGCCAGCTGGCCGGTGAGTCCACCGACGGTCCGGCGTCGGAGCTGTTCGCGCTGGGGCTGTTCTCCGTCATCGACGCCCTCACCGACCGGCCCATGGCCGCCGTGGTGCGGTCGCTGCCCTTCCCCGACGCCATGCGCGACGCGCTGGTCAACCGCAGCGGGCCCGGCAGGCTGCTGGACTGCGTCGAGGCGCTGGAGTCAGGGGAGTTCGCCCGCGCCCGCGGGCTGGTGCGCGCGGCCCCCGATCACTATCTGGAGGCCGTCGCGTGGACCACCGAGACGGCGCGCTACCTGGGATAGGTGGCTCGGCGATGTATCGGCCGCGTAACTGAAAGGCCAAGCACGAAGCGAGTGACGCTGTGTACAGTCACTCGTGACGGATCGTCAAGGGGCCAGGGAGCGGCGAAAGTCCACGTCGGTGCTCACGGGGTGACACCGGCAGGCGAGTGTGAGTGTCACTAACGACCTACGCACACCGCAACGTCACAGGGGGCGAAATGCCAAATAGCAATCAGTGCGCGGCTCTGCTCGCGGAGCTCACGGACATGGCGCATGCCGGCGGGCCGAGGCTGCCGGTCGCGATGGGCAAGGCGATCGTGAAGCAACTCGAAACCTGTCTGGAGGAGGGGCACATCACCCAATCGCAGTACGAGCAGGCGCTGCACGAGATCGCGCAGGTCAACCAGGTCCCGGACGTTCCGCCGGAGCCGGTGGTCAAGTCGCCGCTGGGTCACGGGCGGCTGTGAAAGCGGCTCGCCGCGGCCGCCGGGCACAATACGGCGGCCGATGAGCGAGTTGAACCGATCGATAGAGAGCATCCGCGAGGAGTTCCCGGGGCTGCACGACGACTGGGCCGCGCTGGACGGCGCCGCCGGGACCCAGGTGCCGACCGCGGTCATCGAGGCGATCGCGGCCGCGCTGCGCGATGGCATGGCCAACCTCGGTGGCGCGTTCGCCGCCAGCGAGCGCAGCATGGAGATCGTCCAGGAGGCGCGGCGCGCGGTGGCCGATCTGGTCAACGGCGCGCCCGACGGGGTGATCTTCGGGCCCAACATGACGACGCTCACGTTCCATCTGGCCGACGCGCTGTCGGCTGGATGGCGCGAGGGCGACGAGGTCGTGGTCACCTCGCTTGACCATGACGCCAACATCCGCCCGTGGGTGATCGCCGCCCGGCGTGCCGGCGCGGTCGTGCGCTGGGCCGAGTTCGACCCCGCTACTGGGGAGCTGCCCACCGAGGTGTTTGACGGCGTGATCGGCGAGCGCACCCGGTTGGTGGCCGTCACCGCGGCGTCGAACGCGATCGGGACGCGGCCCGACGTGCGCGCCATCGCCGATCGCGCGCACGCCGTCGGCGCGCTGACCTACGTCGACGGCGTGCACGCCACGCCCCACGTCCCCACCGACATGCGCGCGCTGGGGGCGGACCTCTACGCGTTCTCGACGTACAAGCTGTTCGGTCCGCACGTGGGCGCGGTCGTCGCGGATCCCCCGCTGCTCGACGGGCTGGCGCCGGCCAAGCTCGCGCCGTCGTCCCAGCAGGTCCCGTGGCGCTTCGAGCGCGGCACCCCGGCGTTCGAGCTGCTGGGCGGGATCACCGCGGCGATCGACTGGCTGGCCGGCCTCACCGATGCGCAGGGCCCGCGCCGGGGGCGCCTCGTGTCAGCGCTCAGCGCGGTCGAGGAGTACCTCGCCGTCCTGCTGCGGCGGGCCCTGGACGGCCTGGCCACGATCGAGGGCGTGCGCGTTCTCGGCGCGCCGCGTCGCCGGACGTCCACGCTGTCGCTCGTGGTCGATGGCCGCGATCCGCGCGCCGTGGCCGAGCACCTCGCGCAGCGGCGTGTCGCGGTGTGGGACGGGGACAACTACGCCTATGAGCTGATGGGCCGCTTCGGCCGCCAGGACGCCGGCGGCGCCGTGCGCGCGAGCCTCGTCCTCTACAACACGGCCGCCGACGTCGACCGGCTGCTGGAGGCCGTGGCGGAGCTCAGCTAGGCGCCGCCCGGCCGAGGGCGTAACAGGCTCGTGACCCTCACTCGTCGGCGATCACACGCTCGAGCAGCCGGCGCAGCTCGCGGCGATCGGCGGCAGGCAGCGGCGCGAGCAGAGCGTCCTGGGCGGCATCGACCCGCTTGTCCAGACGGGAGAGCGCGGTCCGGCCAGCGCGGGTGAGAACAACGACGTTGCGCCGCCGGTCCTGATCATCGCGGACGCGCGCCACCCAACCCCGCTCCTCGAGATCGTTGAGGATCCCGTGCAGGTCGCTGCGGTCGATCCACAAACGCCGTCCCAGGGCCGCCTGGCTGGCCGCGCCCTGCTCGGCCAGCGAGGTGAGGACGACGAAGTGCTGACGGCGCGCTCCCTCCTGCGCGAGCGCGTCCTCGACCAGGCGCTGGGCGCGCCGCGCGGTCTGGGCGAAGAGCCAGCTCGGCAGGCGGCGCATGCGGGACGGGGGGTCGTACTCGGTGCGCTCATGGGGTTCGCTCATGCCGCGCAGCATACATTGGTCCGGCCAACGTTGGTAGCACCAACGAATTGTGATATTGTTGGCGCTGCCAACGTTGAGTCAACCAACGAAAGGACGGGAAACGATGGCAATCGAGACGACATTCACTCCGCAGGTTCTCGGCGAGACCGAGAAGGCCCTCAATGCCATCCTGATCCGCGAGCTGGACACGGCCGGGCTCACCGAGCACCAGTGGATCACGCTGCAGCTCACCGTCGCCGCGGGCGGTGGCCTGGCCCACGAGCAGCTCGTGGCGCGGCTCGCCGGAGCGCTGAAGCGCGGAACGGCGGACGCCGAGGCGCGTGTCCACGAGCTGGTGGCCGCGGGCCTGCTCGCGCCCCGAGACGACGACGCGCAGGTGGCGCTCACGGAGGCCGGCCGCGAGACGCACGGCGGCATCCGTCGGGCCGTCGCGGAGATCACCGAGCGGCTGTGGGGCGATCTGCCGCGGGCCGATCTCGACACCACGGGGCGAACGCTCGCCACCATCCTGGAGCGGGCCAACACCGAGTTCTCTGGCGCCGCCGCGGCCGGCGAGCGATGATCCGCGCATGGTCGCCCGTCCACTCGTGCCGGCCTTTGACGCCGACAGCGTCACGGTGGGCTCGCTGCTGGACGCGCAGGTGGATCTCCTGTGCGACGCGCACCGCGGCGGCGACCGCGTGGCCGCCGAGGTGCTGCGCGCCTGGGGCGCGGTGAGCGGGAGCGCCGACGAGGTGCTGGCGGGGGACCTGGACGTCGAGACCGCGCGGTTGGCGATCGCGCGCGACCACCGGTTCGCGGACTGGCCCGACGCGCGCGAGCACGCGGCCGAGCCGGTGGATCTGCGCTTCGAGGGCGCCGCCGATGCGATCCAGTGGGGCGAGCTCGACGCTCTGCGCACCCGGCTCGACGCCATGCCCGAGCTGGTGCGGATGCGCTCGCCGTTCCCGCACCGGGCCACGCTGCTGCATCACGTCGCGGCGAATGGGATCGAGGTGGAACGTCAGCTGCAGTCACCGCCCAACGCAGTGGACATCACGCGCCTGCTGCTCGAGCGCGGCGCCGAGCCCGACGCCATCTGCACTGTCTATGGGAAGTACGACACGATAATGGGGCTGCTCGTGTCCTCGTCGGTGCCGGCCGCCGCGGGCGTGCAGGCGCTCTTGGTCGAGGAGCTGTGCGCGCACGGCGCCCGGGTTGACGGGCTCGACGACGACGGCGTGCCGCTGCGGACCGCGATCACGTTCGGCTACACCGAGGCCGCCGAGGCACTCGCGCGGTGCGGCGCGCGCGTGGACAACCTCGTGTTCGCCGCCGCGCTCGGCGATCTCGGCGCGACGAAGCGCTACCTCGATCCGAGCGGCCGCTCGGATCAGACGCTCGAACTGGCCCTCGTTGCGGCCGCGCTTCATGGTCGCCGCGAAGTGGTGGTGCTCCTGCTGGAGCGCGGGCCGGACCTCAGCTTCGCCGAGCCCACGTTCGGCGCCACCGCGCTGGGCGCCGCTCGCCACCACGGCCACGACGACATCGCGAAGCTGCTCGAGGACGTAGACACCGGCGCAGCTCTCTGACTATTATCAGAGAATGTCCGCCGCGACTGCGACCTCCCGGGAGATCGATCAGGTGCGGCGTTTCAACCGGGTGGTCACGCAGCGCGTCGGGGCGCTGAGCGACGACTACCTGTCGCGGTCCCGGGCGCTCGGTGCCTCACGCGTCCTATGGGAGATCGGCGTGGAGGGCGGCGAGGTGCGCGCATTGCGCGCACGCCTGGCCATGGACTCGGGACAGCTCAGCCGGCTGCTGCGCTCGCTGGAGGCCGAGGGTCTCATCGAGATGGCGCCCAGCCCCGCCGACGCGCGGATCCGCGTCGCCCGGCTGACGCGGGCGGGCCTCGCCGAGCGGCGGCTGCTCGACAATCGCAGTAACGCGCTGGCCAGTTCGATCCTCGCCCCGCTGGACGACGCCCAGCGCGATCAGCTCGTCGCGGCGATGGGCTCGGTCGAGCGCCTGGTCACGGCCTCGCTGGTGCAGGTCCGGGTCGTTGACCCCGAGCACCCCGACGCTCGGCGATGCCTGCGCGCCTACGTCGCCGAGCTCAACCGCCGGTCCGACATCCCGTTCGATCCCAGCAACGGCTCCACCGCCGAGCCGCACGAGGTCCGGGCTCCGGCCGGCGCGTTCGTCGTCGCCTACCTCAACGGCGAGGCGATCGGCTGCGGGGCGGTCAAGCACCGCCCCGGCGGCCCCTCGGACATCAAGCGGATGTGGGTGGCGGAATCGGCGCGTGGGCTGGGGCTGGGCCGGCGCCTGCTCACGACGCTGGAGCAGCTCGCCCGCGACAGCGGCGCCGGTGTTGTGCAGCTGGAGACCAACGATGCGCTCGTGGAGGCGATCGCGCTGTACCGCTCGGCCGGCTATGAGGAGGTGCCGGCCTTCAACGACGAGCCGTTCGCGCATCACTGGTTCGCCAAGGCACTGGCGTAGCCGGTATCTCCGCGGTGCCCGTCAGTCGTGGGCGGCGATGAACGGCGCCGTGATTTCGGCGAACCGCTCGGGCTGCTCGAGATGGGTGGAGTGGCTGGCGCCGTTCAGCAGCTCCCACCTCACGTCCGGGATCGCGGCGACGAGGGGCTCCACCACCGCCGGGGTCGCCTCGTCGTACTCGCCCGAGATGACGAGCGTCGGCGCTTGGACCTCGTGCAGCCGCGGGGTGATGTCCCAGTCGGCGAGCGTCCCGATGACGTGGAACTCGCTGGGGCCATTCATCGTGTGGTAGACGGTCGGCTCGTCCTCGAGCTGCTGGAAGGAGCGCTGGAGAGGCTCGGGAAAGGGGATGCGGCACAGGTGGCGCTCGTAGAAGCGCATCATCGCGGCGCGGTACTCGTCGCTGTCGGTGGTGCCGGCCGTCTCGTGGCGCAGCAGTGCCTCCTGCACCTCGGCGGGGAGCAGCTCGCGCAGCCGGTTGGCCTCCTGCACCCACAGCCTCATCGAGGCCGGCGAGTTGGCGACCACGAGCGAGCGCAGTCCGGGCGGCCGCCGCACCGCGTACTCCATCCCCAGCATGCCGCCCCACGACTGGCCCAGCACATGGTGTCGGTCCGCGATCCCCAGGTGCGCCAGCAGCGCGTCGAGCTCGCGACGGAAGAGCTCGACGGACCAGAACTCCCGCGGCGCATCGGGCATGTGCTGCGAGCGACCGCAGCCGATCTGGTCATAGAACACGCACGCGCGCCCGCCGATCTCGCCCAGCTCCGCCAGCGGCTCCAGGTAGTCGTGGGCGGCGCCGGGCCCGCCGTGCAGCAGCACCAGCGGCGCGGCGGCGGCGTCGAGATCACCCACCACGCGGTACCAGGTGGACCCGGCGTCCCAGCGCAGCATGTCCTCGGTCACGGGCCAAACCTACCCGACGCCGACGTCGCTCCGGCACGACGCGCGGTGGTTTGGGGGACGTGCGCGGGCTGCGGGGCGGCTGACGGCGCGGGGCCTCAGTGCTTGCGCAGGGTTGCGACGGTCACGTGCGGCCAGCGCAGGCCGTTGAAGTCCAGCTGCACCAGCTGGGTGTACTGGAGCTGGAGGATGTCCGGCCCGCCGCCGCTCCCCGGCAGGGTTTCGATCCAGAACGTGGCGTCGACCTCCACCGCGTTGGCGTTGCCACCGGGCGGGTTGGATGCCGAGCTCAGGAACGCGGTGTTGGCGGTGCCGCCGCCCTTGACCGGGTTGTGCTTGGTGGTGATCTGGATGAACGTCCGGCTCTTCATCGGCTTGCCGTGGATCACCCCTTGGAGGACGCTGTTGGGGTTCTGGACCATCGCCTGAGTCACCCCCGGCGAGGCGTGCCGGAACTGCGTCTGCTGTGACAGGTTGAGCTCGGGGAACTCCTGCTCGGCGCTGGCGAAGTCGGAGTTGGGGGGCGGCGGGCTCCCGACGCCGAAGGGGATGATGTTGTTGTTGGGGATGTTCGGCGGCCCGCCCTCGAGGAATTGCGTCGTGCCCTGGGCCAGGATGACCGTGCCATGCGGGATCGAGGCCATGCGCACCACCGTTGCCGGCTCGCTCGGATCGCTCGTCTGCGGAACGACGGCCCAGATCCCGGGCTCGATGTGCAGCCCGGTGCCGCTGCTCGTCTCGGAGATCTGCTGCATGTAGGTGATCCCGAACATGTTGATGTCGGGTATGACCAGCCCGCGGTTGGGGATCGGACCGTTGATCGCGGTGAAGACGAGCGTCTCGGTGGTCAGGTTGAGCTCCAGGAAGCGGTCCTGGGACGAGGGGTGATGCGGACGCCAGATGGTGTTGAACCCCGTCCCCGTCCACGTGCCCGGCAGTTGCGCGAGCGGTCCGAGCGGATCCGCCGGCGCGCCGGCGGCGACGGCGTGTGGCGCCGCGCCGCCTTCGATGGGCGGAATCCCCTCGAACACGAAATCCGAGTCGGTCTGCGCGATCGGTCCCATGAACTGCTCCCCTCGGTCGGTTGGCCCGACCCTATCGCGGCAACCGACCGCGCCCGAGGCGTGCCCCAGATCGTTTCAGCGGGGCTCGGGTTGCGTGACACGCCCTCCGTGGCGCGCGCGTGCGTGGCGCACGGGCAGGCTGACCCTGCCGGTGCGGCGCAGCCAGCGCCCGGCCTCGATGGCCGCGGCCTCCATCCGAGCCATCTCGGCGAGCCGGCTGTCGTCTTCCCCCGTGGAGGGACGCCGCGGGGGAAGCGTGGTGGTGCGTCGCCGGGGCACCGGGGAGCCGGGCCGCCGCGGGTGGAACGTTGTGGCAGTCATCAGGCCGCCTGCCGCTCGAACGGCATGGCCGGCTCGTCGGCGACGAGCGCGACCGTCTCGGCGAACTCGTCGGCCTCCTCGGACCTGGGCGTTCGCAGCAGGGTCACCGCGGTCGTGATCGCGGCGATGACGGCCACCACGCCGATGGCGAAGGCGAGGTGATACCCCCCGATCAGCGAGTCGGCCGCCGTGTGATGCTGGGCCAGCAGGTCCTTGGAGTGGTTGGTGGCGATGGTGCCCAGGACGGCGAGCCCGAGCGCGCCGGCCACCTGTTGGGAGACGTTGGTGATGCCCGAGCCCAGCCCTGCGTCCTGCGCCGGAACGTCGGCCATCGCGATCTGCAGCAGCGGCATGAAGGCGTTGCCGATGCCCAAGCCGATGGCGAAGAAGGCGAAGAACACGGTGGGGAAGAAGCTCGTGTGCACCCCGGTGGTCTCCAGGAGCAGGAGCCCGGCGATGACGCTGAGCATCCCCGGGACGAGCACGCGCATCTGCCCGAAGCGCTGCACCAGGCGCGCGGTGGCGCCGGTCGCCGAGAGGATCCCGACGGTCACCGTCCACGGCAGGAACGCCATGCCGGTCTGCAGCGCGCTGTAGTGGCGGACGTGCTCGAGGTAGAGGGTGCCCAGGAAGAACGTCGAGTACATGCCGGTGACCAGGAACCCACGCACGGCGCTTGACGCGACCAGGCCACGGAGGCGCAGAATGCGCAGCGGCATGATCGGATTCTCGATCCGTGACTCGAGGATCAGGAACGCCGCCATGAGCACGGCCGCCAGCGCGCCGAAACCGAGCACCTGTGACGAGCCCCAGCCGTGGCTGGTGGCCTGCACGATCGCGTAGACGGCGGTCATCAGCGAGATCGTCACGAGAGCCGAGCCGAGCCAGTCGACTCCGTGCCCGAGACCCATGCCGTGGTCCTCGGGGATGAGGATCCGGCCGAACGCCATAGCGGCCAGGCCGATCGGGAGGTTGACGAAGAAGATCCAGTGCCAGCTCAGCGCCTCGGTGAGCGCCCCGCCGGCCAGGAGGCCGAGGGAGCCGCCGGCGACGGCGGTGAACACGTAGGCGCTCATCGCCCGCGCGCGGTCACCGGGCTCGGGGAATTCGGTGACGATGATGGCCAGGATCACCGAGGCCTGCATGGCGGCTCCGATGCCCTGGACGAACCGGGCGGCGATGAGGAAGCCCTGGTTGGGGGCGGCGCCGCATGCGATCGACGCGGCGGTGAAGAGGACGAGCCCGGCAAGGAATACGCGCTTGCGTCCGAGCAGGTCCCCGAGTCGCCCGGCCAGCAGCAGGAAGCTGCCGAAGGTGACGAGGAACGCGTTGACGACCCACGTCAGGTTGCCCTGGCTGAAGTGCAGATCGCGCTGGATCGCCGGCAGCGCCACGTTCACGATCGTGGTGTCGAGCACGATCATGAGCTGGGCCAGGCAGACAACCACGAGGGCCATCCACCGGCGGCGGTCGTTGGTGGGGATGGATGTGGGTGTGGGTGTGAGGTTCATACGTCCAGAAAAGTTGGGGGGCGGATGGGTCGGGTGGTAAACTGGAGGCCACCTCCAGAACTATGTGGAGGCAACCTCCGGTTACTATAGCGGAGGCCCCCTCCGTTTTGTCAAGCGAATCTTCTGGACATCCATGAGTGCGACCGACAGCCCCACCGAGATCCTCACCGCCCGCCCTAAGCGGGCCGACGCCCGGCGCAACTACGACAAGGTGATCGCGGCGGCCCGCGAGGCGTTCGCCGAGGGCGGCGCGTCCACGTCGCTCGAGGAGATCGCACGCCGCGCCGAGGTCGGGATCGGGACGCTGTATCGAAACTTCCCCAACCGCCAGGCGCTGCTCGAGGCCGTGTACGTCGGCGAGCTCGAGGGCCTGTGCAGCGCCGCCGGCGAGCTCGATCACCTGGAGCCATGGGACGCGCTGGTGAGCTGGATGCACCGTTTCGTCGGCTACATGGCCACCAAACAGGCGCTGGCGCACGAGCTGCTGGACTACGTCGACCGCGACGCTCCCCTGTTCAGGAGCTGCCGGGCGATGATGTTTGAGGCCGGCGAGCCGCTGCTGGAGCGTGCGCAGGAGGCCGGGGCCGTTCGCCCCGACACCGACCTCGGCGAGATCATCCAGATGGTCGGCGGGATCGCCAAGATCCAGGGCGCCGAGCCCGCCCAGATCGACCACATCCTCGATATCGCGCTCGACGGCCTGCGCTACCGCGTGTAGCCGCGCGCGAGGGCGCGCCGGGCTCCCGCCACAAGCGCCGTCGCAGCGACGGCGGCCACGGTGGCGACGACGAAGGCCGGACGGGGATGACCCGGGCGGGTCACCGCGCCGGCGACGGCGTCGGCCGCTCCCGTCCCGGTGGCGATCCCCGTCGACAGCCACCCGAAGGCCTCAGCCGCGGTCGCCGGCGACACGTGCCAGTCGACGTGCAGTGAGATCGTGGTCAGGCTCGGATTCAGGGCCAGGCCGGCGATGCTCAGGGCCGCGCCGAGCGCGACCAGCCCGGGAGCGGGGATGGTGAGGGCCGTCGCGGCGCTGAGCGCCGCCAGCAGCATCAGCAGCCGCGGGGTCGGCGCCCGCCGCCAGCGCCGCCCGCCGTAGATCACCGCTCCGGCGATGCCGCCGATCGACAGCGCGGCGATGAGCAGGCCGCTGGCCGCCGGCGCGTGATGGGCGGTGGCGAAGGTCGGCACCCCGACCTGCACGCCGCCGATGACGGCTCCCACGAGCACCGCCGTCGGGATGAGGACGCGCATGCCGGGGGCGCGCAACGCCGCCCCGCCGCGCTCGCGGGGCCCCGTCGATGCCCGCTGCAGCCCCGGCGGCAGTGACGCGGCGAAGCCGAGCGTCCCGGTACAGGCGACGGCGGCGACGGTCACCAGAGCCGCCGATGCGTTGGTGGCGCTGATGACGGCTGCCAGCAGCAGCGGCCCGGCGAGGATTGACAGCTCCTGGGTGAGATAGACGAGGCTGTAGGCCGATGTGCTGTCGCCGCCGGACGTGGCCGCCCCCCAGGCGACGCGCATGCAGGTCGACACCGGCGGCAGCGTCACCCCGGCGAGCACCGCGGTGCCGATCAGCGCGGCTCCGGGGGCATGGCCATCGGCCAGCACCACGATCCCGGCTACTGCCGCCGGATGCGCGATGCCGCACACGAGCATCAGCCCGCGCGCGCCGCGGCGGTCGATCAGCCGGCCCTGCACCGGCCGCGCCACGCCCGCCGCCACCGACAGGGCGCCAACCACCGCGCCGGCCAGCGCCAGCGACCCGTGATGCTCGCGGATGACGAGGATGATCCCGATCCCACCGGCGCCCTGCGTGGTCTGGGCCAGCAGGCCGGTGAGCGCCTGCCAGCGCACCGCCGGGGAGTGGAGCAGGACGCGATAGGGGTTGGCCGCCATCCCCGGCGACGCTACCGGTCAAAGTGTCTAGCTGAGGGTGTCGGCGTGGGCCTTGAGCGCGAGCAGCGTTCGGCGGCTCTCGGTGCGGAACGCGTGAACCAGCACCGGCTGGAGCGCCTTGAGCGACCGGGGGATATCGATCGTGACTACGCGATGCACGTGCGTCGATCCCTCCGCAGGGGTGAGCGTGTAGCGCATGAGGATGTCGACCGTCCCGGTGTGCAGGCGCATCGTCATCGGCTGGTGGAAGGCCACACGCGTGGGGCGCTCGAACCCCGTGACGGTGCCGTTGCGCACGCCGAACGGTCCTGGCTCCCGGTAGGTGGTGCCCAGGGCCACTGGGTCCGAGGAGATGTCCCGCGTTCCCCGGAACGCCGAGGACCTGCCCAGCCAGCGGTCCTGTCCGCGAAGGTCGACGATGAGATCGAAGATCGTTTCGGCCAAGCAGTGGACGTCGGCCTCGCAGGGGAGTTTGATCATCTACGTGGTGCGCAGCCTCAGCGTGGGGGAGGTGCCGCTCGCATGCGTGGCGGTGGCGGGAAGCCACACGCGGTAGGTCGCACGCCCGGCGCGCCGGGAGCGGATCAGGAACCGGTAGCGGCCGGCGCGATCCGCTCGTGCCGAGGCGGTCGTCACCCAGCGCCGGCCCTGCTTGAGCTGGAGGGCGAGCCGTCGGCCGCCGGGCGCGGGCGTGACCTGGCCGCTGACGCGGGCGGCCCGTCCGCGCGGCACGGTCCGCTGAGCGAGCGCCGCCGTGATCCGCGGCGCGACGCCGATGTGCACGGGCGGCCCCGACGCGGCGCTGAGCGTCGCGTTGCCCGCGAACACGAGCCCGTAGGTGGTGTTGACGCGCGGCGTGACGCGGAAGCTGACCGTGCCCCGCGCCGAGGTCGTGGCGTTCGCGACCGGCGACGCCGCCCCCCCGCCCGCCGGCCTCTGAGTCAGGGTCACGACCTGGCCGGGGGCACCGGCGCCGGCGGGCCGCAACAGGCTGCCGGTGACGGCGGTGCTAGAGCCCGCGGTGATCTTGGTCCGGGTCGCGCTCGCGTGCAGGGTCCCCGCGCCCTGCTTGGCCAGCGCGACGCTCTGGGCGCCGTTGGGCCCCTGGAGCGTGAGCGTGGCTGCCGTCCCGGTGGCCGCCGGGGCCGCCGAGACGGTCAGCGTGCAGCTCGCGCCCGCGGCGGCGGTGCAGGTCAGCGGTGACACCGACCAGCCGTTGGCGCCCGCCGGCAGCGAGGCCGCGATCGCCATGCTCTGCCCCGACGCGGCGACCGTCACCGTCGCCGACGACTGCGGCGGCGCGAACGTCAGCGACGCGGGCGACACGGTGAACGGCAGGGTGGCGGCGATCGCCGCCCAGGCGGGGTCGAGGGGCGCGTCGGACTGGCCGGGGCCGGTCTGGGTGTCGCCGCCGACGAACAGCTCGGTCTGCGATGCGCCGAACTGCCCGGTGGCGCTCGCGGCGCCCATGACCACCGGCGACTCCAACGGCCACAATATGTCGTGGCGGTGTCCCCAGCAGCCCGAATCGCCCGGGGCGGTGCAGTCGATGTTGCCCGACCCGAGCCCGTCGTCGTACATCCACACGAAGTCGGCCTCGAACGGGGAGGCGTAACCGCCCTCCCAGTTAGCTGTCCACGTGTTGCCGTTGAACGTGGTGGGGTGGGGGTCGGCGTCGTTCTGCGCGCCGGTGAGCGCATCCTGATCCAGCGGGCCTGAGAGCCCGATGACGGGAGCCAGTCCTCGGTCCACGCGCTCCAGGTTGGAGAGGACGAGCAGCTGCGCCGGCACGCTGAGCGAAGGGAAGTCGCCGGGCAGCTGCATCGGGCCGATCCCCTCGGCGGCCCGCGCCGCGTCGAGGTCGGCCAGCGACGAGGTCTGGCACGCCTGGCCGGCCGGGTTGGTCCGGCATGCCTGCAGCGTGGCCTGGCTGAGCATCCGGTTGGCGGGCGGATCGGGCGAGGCCGCGACCGAGGCGGCGGGCCACATCGCGGCCAGGCCGCACACCAGGGGGATGAGCGGGCGCACGTCGATGCGCCGTGACCATACTGCTAGAACCCCGGGCATGGCCATGTTCCACGTCGTGGTGACGCGCACCGGGGCCAGCTGGAAGGCCGGGCGACCGCTGGAGGAGCAGACCGGCTGGACCGATCACGCCGCGTTCATGGATGCGCTGGTCGCGCAGGGCTTCATCGTGCTCGGTGGCCCGCTCGGTGACGAGCAGCGTGTCGTGCACGCCGTGGAGGCCGAGTCCGAGACCGCCATCCGCGAGACGCTGGCCCGCGACCCGTGGAGCGACACGCACCTGCAGATCGAGGCCATCGAGGAGTGGACGATCCGGTTGGACGGGCGTCACAAGCGCAACCGGTAGCCCGCCGGGCTGGCGGCAGAGTCATTGGCGCCAGCGCCGCTCCCGCCTCGTGGGCCGCAGCTTTGGCGCTGCCGGCGAGAAGGTGAACTTGAACTTCGCCTGGCGGAGCGCCCGCCGCATCGCGCTGGTCGCGGAGGCGGCGCCGGTGGTTAGGTTGAGCACTGTCACCGAGTTGGCGGGGAACCGGTAGGTGAACGTTGTGCCCACGCGACCGAGCCCACGCGTGACCGGTGACACCGCGTTGGGGTGAGCCAGCGAGTTCATCGCATCAGGGTTGCCGGTGAGGGTGGTCGCGGTACCGCCACTCGCTCCGCCGCCGAGGCCCGCCAGGGAGATCGTGGTCTGCGACGGCGCGCTCCCGTCGTTGACTACCGCCAGGTAGGTGTGGCCGTTGCCCTGGGACGCCACCTGGAACAACGTGCCGCTACCCGAGACGACCTGTGAGCCGATGACGTGATCCCCGTGCTGGGTGGACATGATCTCCTGCGCCCAGTACGAGGGTGACACGTAGCTCTTGAGCGCGTTGTAGCCGATCAGGTTGGTCGGCCAGCTCGGCACGTTGACGTTGACCAGCAACGGGGCGTAGGAGGCACCCAGCACCAGATCGGAGTTGCGCTCCACCCCGGTGAGGAATGCGGCCTCGCCGACGGCGTTGGCCAGGGTGCCCGTCGGCGTGCCGTTGGTGGTGGCGTACTCGCCCACCAGCACCTTGGGCCCGGTGCGGCTCACGCTGTCGAAGATGTGGGCGTTTTCGGCGAAGTAGGAGGGGTCGTTGTTGTAGTAGTGCTCGTCCACGATGTCGACCGGCCCGTTGGTGACCGGCGTGGTGGCGATGAGCTTGAGCTGCGGGTACGCCGCGCGGATCGCGTTGGCGAACATCGGGTACCGGTAGGCGTTGTAGCTGCCCGAGGAGTCAAAGAAGTCCTCGTTGCCGATCTCCACCATTCCCACGTCGAACGGGGCGGGATGACCGTCAGCGGCGCGCTGCGCGCCCCAGAACGTCGAGGTCGGCCCGATCGCGTACTGGATCTCGTCCAGAGCGGACTGCACATAGGGCTCGAGCTGGCTCTGGGGCACCACGGTGCCAGTGAGCGTGTAGCCGGCCCACACGGCGAGCGCGGGCGAGGCATGGAGCTGCTCGGCGAGCTCTAGGTACTCCAGCAGGCCCATCCCGTCCTCGGACCAGTAGCCCCACGCGCTGTTGAAGTGGCCCGGCCGATCCTGGATCGGCCCGATCGTGTTCTCCCAGTCAAAGCGGGTGTCGATCGTGTCGCCCTCCAGGTAGTTGCCGCCGGGGATCCGCAGGTAGCCCGGATGCAGCGCCGCCAGCTCCTGCATCAGGTCAATGCGGAACCCGTTGGCGGCGTTGTCGTAGGTGGGCGGGAACAGCGACACGATCGTGAACCACAGGTCGCTGCCCGCCGCCGGCGCGGCCGGCGTGGAGATGACGAAGCGGTTGTCCAGCGAAGCCGGCACGCCACCGCCGGTATGCAGGGTGGTGGAGAACTGCTGCCAGGAGCCGGTCACTCCGGTCACCGTGGCCGACGCCCAGACCCGGCCCGACGTGCTCTCCAGGTCCACCGTGAGCGGACCCGGGTCCGCCGCGTCGGTACGCGCGAAGAACGACACCTGGTAGGTGGTCGACGGCTTGACCGGGATCCCCCAGTAGCCGGCGTTGGCGACGCCGACGCGACCGCCCGAGGCGCCGCCGGGCACCGCCAGCTTCAGGCTGACGGGGTTGGCCGAGTTCAGGGGCTGGGTGGAGTCCAGTGAGACGCTCGCGCTGGCCCCCGAGCCGCTGACCGCCGACCACGCCACGGGGCTCGAGGTGCTCTCCTTGAGATCGCGGTTGCGGATCAGCTCGGCGTAGAGGCCGCCGTCGCCGGAGTGGTTGATCTCCTCCAGGAACTCCCCGAACTGCGTGGAGTTGATCGACGGACCGCGCTGCGACGCGTCGACTGACAGCGTCCCCGGACCCGCCATCTGCGAGATGGCGCCGGCGCCCAGGGCGCCCGAGAACGTCTGGACGTCGTCGATGTTTCCGGAGACGAAGTCCACCATGCCGGAGTTGAAGAACCCGCGGCCGACGGCCAGCGGCCCCGTCGCCCCCCAGTTGGGCACGTAGGGCTGGGTCTGCTGAAGGACCCCGTTGACGTACAGCGAGATCGTCTGCCTGGCGGCGTCGTAGACCCCGGCCAGGTGATACCACTCGTTGGGCTGGGGGATGATGTTCGGCGCGCTGGCGATGATGCCCAGCGCCTTGGGGGAGTCATAGGCGGGGCGCGTGAACGCGAAGCGCCCCGTGTCGGCCCGCAGCTGCAGGAAGAAGCCGCTGATCTGCGTGCCGTCCTGGCTGACGAATGTCTGGTAGCCGGTTGTGCGGGTGAGGTAGACCCAGGCCGAGACCGTGAAGCTCTGGGTGGTGTCGACGACCGGCCCGGCGGCCTGCGCGTACTGGCGGCTTCCGGTGAGCGCCAGCGAATGCGCCCCGACGACCCCGGGGCCCCACGACGCTCCGTCCTCGAGCATGAGCGGGTGGCCGGCGCCCGCGCTGTCGGCGGCGGTGGTTCCCGTGCCCTCGTCAAACGTCCAGTGCCCCGTCTGGGTGGGGGGCGCGGCCGCCGCCGCCGTGCCCGCCAGGACGAGGATGGCGCCGGCCGCCACGAGGATGGAAAAGAGACGTAGGAAAGCTCGGCCCGGACGGCGCCGCGGCGTGCACACGGTCATCATCTGTCTCCCTCTCTCCGCTCACCTGGCCGCGCCATGTGAGCGCTAACAAATCAGGTGACTTCTCGGGTACCCATGGGGGTACGGGCCGAAACCCCCAATGTGGAGCGGGCGTCAGCTTCGCGACACTTCGCGCGGCGGTGCTTCAGCTGCCGCCTGACCCGCGTCCTTCAGACGATCTTGCCCGGGTTCAGGTGCCGCCCCGGATCGATTCCCTGAAACAGGGCCTTGAGCATCTCCACTCCGGGCTCGGAGATGTCCTGTCCCAGCCAGCGGGCGTGCTCGGTCCCAACGGCGTGGTGATGCGACAGGGTCGCGCCGTTGTCCACGAACGTCTGCTGGATGACCGACTTGACCACGTCGTACTCGGCGAGCAGGTCGCCGCCGGGCGAGGGCGGGAACGCGAATGTGAAGTACAGGCAGGCGCCGGCGTGATAGCTGTGGGAGAGGTGGCACATGACGTAGCCCTGGACGCCGAGCTCGGCGAAGGCACGCTCGGCCGCGCCGGTGACGGCCTCGTACACGGGCTGCAGCCGACTCCACGGCATCGCGGTCTCCGATACGTCCCCGGCCACCCCGCGGTCCAGCAGGAAGTCGCGGATGTAGGGGGTGTCGAACTTCTTCTGGTCATAGAGGGCGCCCGGGCCCGAGCCGATGCACAGGCCGTTGTGCGCCTTGACGATCCGGCCGACCGCCTTGCGCTCGCGCGAGACGTGGGCCTCGCTGCCCTCATAGCCGATGAACGACAGCGCCATCTGCTCGACGTCGTAGCCCAGCCGGCGCTCGAGGAACGTGCGCAGCGCCCAGGACTGAAGCTTGTCCAGCAGCGTCGGGCGCTTGCGGGTGGCGAAGGAGAACTGGGTCTCGTGGCCGTCGGAGACGCGTGTCACCGAGACGCTGCATTCGCTCTCGGCGATGGCGCGCATCGCGGCCAGGCCCGCCGCGAAGGTGGGGAACAGATAGCCGAGGATGACGCGCTTCTCCGGAAGGCGCCGCACCTCCACCGTCGCTTCGGTGATGATGCCCAGGCGGCCCTCCGAGCCGAGGATCATCTGGCGCACGCTCGGCCCCGTCGACATGGCCGGGACCGGGCGGGTGACGAGCATCCCCGACGGCGTCACGACGCGCAGGCCTTTGGTGAGGTCGGCGATGTCGCCGTAGCGGTCTGACTGCATGCCCGAGGAGCGGGTGGCGATCCAGCCGCCCAGCGTGGAGTGCGGGAACGAGTCGGGAAAGTGCCCGAGGGTGTAGCCCCGCGCCGCTAGTTGTTTCTCGAGGTCCGGGCCCGACACACCCGCCTGCACCCGGGCCAGCCGCGATGCGCCGTCGATCTCCAGGACGCGGTCCAGCCGCTCGAGGTCGACGGAGATAACCGGTCGGACCTCGTCCGCGGGGGCCTCGAGCGAGCCGGAGATCGACGAGCCGCCGCCGAAGGGGATGAGGACCGCGTCGGCGGCGAGCGCCGCTTCCAGGACGCCGGTGACCTCGTCCTCGGCGCCGGGCCGCACCACGACATCGGGGACGCGGCGCAGCTCCCCGCGTCGCTGGAGGATGAGGTCGCGCAGGGACTTGCCGCGCGTGTGGACGACCCGGTCGAGGCGATCGACGGACACGAACTCGTCGCCCACCGCCTGGCACAGCGCCGCGCCGAGCTCCTCCGGCAGGTTCGGCTCGGGCACCGGCAGTTCCTCGAAGCGCACGGGAGCCTCGGTCCGGGGGCCGACCCGGATCCCCAGCACGCGCTCGATGAACGGCGCGAGGTCGGGCTTGTCCTCATGCGTGAACTCGACGCCCTCGAGTCCCCAACCCCACCATTTCATTGCGGCCATTGCGTGCTGGACCTTAGGCGATGCGTCCGGCGCGTCGTCCCGGCGCGTGCTTTTTTCGGTGAACGCGGTGATCCGCTCCCGCGCGCATCCCGTAGGGGCTGGTGAGAGAGAGCTGAGGGCCTGGCCTGGGCCACGACTGACGCGGCGCTGTGGGAGGCGAACGAGGCGATGGACCGGTCGCTCGGCGCACAACCCAATAGGAGGACTCCATGAGTGACCTCACCAGGCGCGGGTTCGTCAAGAACTCCGCGGCGGCGACGGCTGGCATCACCGTGATTGGCGCGCTGCTCTCAGAGCAGGCCGACGCCAACGCCGGCGAGCCGGGATCCAAGGCGGTCGTGGCCTATGTCCGGGATCCGCGCAAGGGCGAGATCTCGGTCCTGTCTGGCGACCGCGAAGTGCACGTCCACGATCGCCGGCTCGCCGCCGCGATCGCGCGCGCCGCGGGCTGAGCCGTCCGCGCGTGCAGCACCCGTTCTCACAACACACCTAACCGGAGGTAGAGCATGTCGTCTCATCGCGAGGCGCCGGCGATCAGCAAGGACCCGGTCGCCGACAACACTGACACCTATGCGTTCGTCAGCCCGGACGACCCGGGCACGGTCACGATCATCTCCAACTATCTGCCGCTGGAGGCCCCGTTCGGCGGCCCGAACTTCTTCGAGTTCGGCGACGACGTCCTGTACGAGATCCACATCGACAACGACGCCGACGGGCGCCCGGACATCACCTACCAGTTCGAGTTCAACACCCAGGTCCGCAATCCCGACACGTTCCTGTACAACACCGGCCCGATCTCGGCAATCGACAGCGCCAACTGGAACCGGCGGCAGTTCTATAGCGTGACCCGGGTCGAGCGCGAGCGCTCGCGCGTGTTGGCCGGCGAGCTGACTTGCCCGCCGTGCAACATCGGGCCGTCCTCGACGCCCAGCTACGAGTCGCTGGCGTCCCAGGCGATCCACAGCCTGCCGGGCGGCCATACCGTGTTCGCGGGCCAGCGGCTGGAGGGGTTCTACGTCGACCTGGGTGCGGTGTTCGACCTGGCCGACCTGCGGCCGTTCCAGAACCTCCACCTGGCGTCGATGGTCCCTCCGGCGGCCGGCGTGGACGCCACGCACGGCTTCGGCGTGCACGCGATCGCGCTGAAGGTCCCGATCTCGCAGCTCACCAAGGACGGCTCGACGCCGTCCAATCCGATGTCGGGGAAGGCCGTCATCGGCGTGTGGGCTGCGGCCAATCGCCGGCGGGCGGTGGTCCGCGAGCCCGGCTTCGAGTTCGAGGCCGGACCGTGGGTCCAGGTGTCGCGGCTGGGCAACCCGCTGTTCAACGAGGTGATCGTGCCGATGGGCGAGAAGGACCGCTGGAACGCTCTGCCGGCCTGGGAGGACGGGCTGTTTCTCAAGTATGTGCAGCACCCCGAGCTGGCGGCGCTGCTGCCGGTCCTTTATCCGGGGGTGTTCCCCAACCTGGCGGGGCTCAAGGCGGCGCGGGCCGATCTGGTCGCGATCCTGCTGACGGGGCTGCCCGCCGGCATCGTCCCGGGCTTCCAGAACTTCACCGGGTCCACCTACGCCGACCAGCTCAGGCTCAACGTCGCCATCCCACCGACGCCCGCTGCGCGGGCGAGCGCCCTCGGGGTCGTTGGCGGCGACCTGGCCGGCTTCCCCAACGGGCGGCGGGTGTTCGACGACGTCGTGACCATCGAGCTGCGGGCGATCGCGGGGCTGACCTATCCGCTGGTCAACGCCGCCTACACGCCGGACGGGGCGGCCGGTGCGGTGACCGACGGGCTGACGGCCGCCAGCACGAGCTACCTGTCGCAGTTCCCCTACCTGGGGACGCCGCAGAGCGGGTTCGTCACGACGCCGCTCGCGGCGTGAGCGTGGTGACGCGATGACGGCCGCGACCAACGACCACGTGCACGAGCACCCCAACGGCGATCTCGGGGCCCGACACGCCGCCAGCGCCAGCGTGGCGCTGGACATCGGCGCGGGCCGGGGCGCCCTCGTCATCTACCCGAGCGAGAGCTACCGCGGCACGGAGATCGAGATCAGCCGCGCGGACGGCGACGGCCGACGCGTCCACACCGGCGTTCACGAGCGCTCGACCGCGGCCGGATCCAGACTGACGGCGATCTTCGGCAGCCTGGCCGAGGGCGATTACGTCGTCTGGGCCGACGCCACGACGGCACGGACGACGGTCCGGGTGTCCGAGGGCGAGGTCACGGAGCTGTTCCTGATCTGAGCACACGCCACGGCGCGGGGCGCTCGTGTCACAGCGGGCGCCCCCGCCCCGAGTCTGGAGGGCGAGATGCAACGAAGCACAACGGGCGCACGACGTCCGTCGCTGACACGACGGGAGCGGCGCACGCTGGCGGGCATGGGCGGCGTCGTGATCGGGCTGCACGTCGTGGGGTTCTTCATCCTGTTAGCCGTGGTGGCGCCTCACCACTACGCGCTGGGATCGTCGGGCGCGTTCACCGTGGGCCTGGGGCTGACCGCCTACACGCTGGGGTTGCGCCATGCGTTCGACGCCGACCACATCTCAGCGATCGACAACACCACGCGCAAGCTGATGGCCGAGCGCCAGCGACCGCTCAGCGTCGGCTTCTGGTTCTCGCTGGGGCACTCGAGCGTCGTGTTCGGGCTGGCCGTGCTGTTCGCGGTCGGCATCCGCGCCCTCAGCGGGCCGGTGCGCAACGACGGCTCGGCGCTGCACCGGGTCACGAGCCTGATCGGGACTGGCGTCTCGGGCGGCTTTCTGTACGTGATCGCGGCGCTCAATCTCGTGGTTCTGGTGGGGATCCTGCGGGTCTGCCGCGCGATGCGCAGCGGCCGCTTTGACGAGGCCGAGCTCGAGCGTCAGCTCAACTCGCGGGGACTGATGAACCGCTTCTATGGGCGCTTCACCCGGATGGTGAGCCGCCCGTGGCACATGTATCCGCTGGGGCTGCTGTTCGGCCTGGGCTTCGACACCGCAACCGAGGTGGCGCTGCTGTTCCTGGCCGCCGGGGCCGCGGGCGCCGGGCTGCCGTTCTACGCCATCCTGTGCCTGCCGATCCTGTTCGCGGCGGGGATGTCGCTGCTGGACACGATCGACGGCTCGTTCATGAACTTCGCGTACGGGTGGGCGTTCTCCAAGCCCGTGCGCAAGGTCTTCTACAACATCGCGATCACCGGGCTGTCGGTGGCGATCGCCCTCATCGTGGGGACGATCGAGCTGCTGGGGCTGGCGGCCGCGGAGCTGGGGCTCAAAGGCGGGTTCTGGGACGCGGTGTCGCAGATCGACGTCAACACGCTTGGCTACGTGATCGTCGGCCTGTTCGTCGCGGTGTTGGCAGTCGCGCTGCTGGTGTGGCGCTTTGCCGGCATCGAGGAGCGCTGGAGCGCGAACCTCAGGTAGTGGGAACCACGATCTCGCCGATCGCCTCGGTGCGCCCCTGCGTGTGCCGGCGGGCGGTGACGGCGGCGGCGATGGCGTCGCGCTGGTCCTGATTCGTCCGCTTCGGCACGCCGGGAAGGGCGAGCTGCTCCAGGCCTTGCCGGCTCCAGAGCGCCCGGCTCGCCGTGCCCCGCGGCCCGCACCAGCGCGTCCACGACGCGGTCGGGAAGACCTCGATGGCCTCGGTCCCCCGCGCGCCCAGGGCCGCGAACAAGGCAAGGCCATGGCGCACCCACGCGTAGTAGTCGCCGGCGCGCACGTGCGCGAGGTCCGGGGTCCAGCGGATGCCGCACACGCGGCGGCCCAGCTCGCGCTCGCCGGCGCGGGAGGTGTGCCCGGGGGGCGCGCACGAGCGCGGGCTGTCGATGGCGACGAGGACCGGTGAGTGCTCCGCCACAAGCCTCACGACCCGGTTGACGGTCAACCCGCCTTGTAAGAGCACCAGCGACCGCTCATCCACCAGCGCCACGTCGAAGCCCTTGCGCTCCGCGCCGACGTCGACCCCGAGCCACAGCGCCATCGGTTCAGAGGCTAGCTGTGGCACGAAGAGTCGGGCTGGGATTGGGGGTGGATTAGGCCACGCCACAGGCGCTTAGTAGTAGTGGTCGATAGTGAAGGAAATAGCTTCAAGATCGACCACGACCCCGAGATTCTGGACCTTGCGCCGCGGCAGCATGGGCATGTGGCGCAGTCGCAGGTGCTGGGGATGGGGGTCAGCTACACGAGATTCTCGAGCGCGGCTCGCAGCGGCACCGCGAAGTCCCAGTGCGGCCTCCCCCTGGGACAAGGTCAAGCCTGTCCATACGATGTGTGGCCGCCGTGACGACACCGGTCCCGCAGCTGTACTTCGACCTCGGCTCTCCGTATGCGTACCTGGCGCTGGAGCGCGCGGAGTCGGTGCTCGGACGTCCGGTCGCGCTCGAGCCCGTGCTGGTCGGCGCGATCTTCGGGTGGCGCGGACACGGCTCGTGGGCGCTCACCGGCGAGCGGGCGGCGGGCATGGCGGAGATCGAGCGGCGGGCGCAGCGCTACGGGCTGCCGCCAATGGACTGGCCGCTCGACTGGCCCGCCAACGCGCTCAGCGCGATGCGCTGCGCCGTCTGGGCCGCGCGCCGGCGCCGGCTGGCGCCATTCGCGCGTGAGGTGGCACGCCGCCAGTGGACGGAGGCCGCCGAGATCTCAGACCTCGACGTCCTCGCCGCGTGCGCCATCGCGGCGGGCCTCGATGCCGCGGAGATGCTCGAGGCCGTCCGCGCCCCCGAGCTCAAGGAGCACCTGCGCAGCCTCACCGAGCGCGCCTGGGAGGCCGGCGTGCGGGGCGTGCCGACGCTACGGATCGGCGAGCGCCTGTTCTTCGGCGACGACCGCCTCGAGGAGGCCGCCGCCGCCATGTCGTAGGCTGGCCGGGATGTGGCCCGGCGGGATCCATGGCTGACGCGCCAATCCGCCTCTACGGCATCCCGATGTCACATCCGGTGGTAGCCGTACGCGGCATGCTCGACCGTAAGGGGCTGGAGTACCGCTACGTGGAGCTGCTGGCGGGCGCCCATCCCCCGAGCCTGTGGGCGCTCGGCTTTCGCGGCATCACCGTGCCGGCGATCCGGTTCGGAGATCGCCGCCGGGCCCAGGGGTCGCTGGCGATCGCGGCGGCGCTGGAGGAGGTGGCGCCCGCGCCCTCGCTGTACCCGTCCGAGCCGGCGGCGCGCGCCGCCGCGCAGGCGGCCGAGGGCTGGGGCGAGGCGGTGCTTCAGCCGGTGCCGCGCCGCCTGATCCGCTGGGGCCTGCGGGCCAGCCTGCGCCAGCGCCAGTGGTTCGCCGACGTCGCCACCCCGCTGCCGGCGCCAGCCGTGGCCGGCTGGCTGCTCACCCCGCTGACGCCGGTGTTCGTCAAGCTGGCGGGAGCCGACGACGACAGCGTCCGCGGCGACCTCGCCGCGCTCCCCGAGCTCCTGGATGAGGTCGACCGGTTGCTCGGGAGCGGCGTGATCGGCGGCGCCGAGCTGGGCGCGGCCGACTTCCAGATCGCGGCGTCGGTGCGGATGCTGCTGGCGATGGCGGACGTCGGCCGGCTCGTGGCCGGGCGCCCGGCCGAGGCGTTCGCCCGTCGCGCGGTCCCGGAATATCCCGCCATCCCAGCCGTCCTGCCGCCGGATTGGCTGCCTGCCGCGCCGACGGGAGGCTGATGGCCTGGTCCTCCGCCCGCCGGGCGTGTAGCGTCCAAGGTCGTGGTGGACCGGGCCACGAGGAGACGGTTTCGCGATGGGGACCCTGACGCGGTACGAGCGATCTACCGCGAGTACGGGCGGCTGGTCTTCGCGGTGGCGCTGCGCGCGCTCGGTGACCGCGGGCTCGCCGAGGAGGTGACCCAGCAGGCCTTCGTCAAGGCCTGGCGGGCGGCGGCCACGGTCGACGACAGCCGCGAGCTGGGGCCGTGGCTGGTGGCGATCGCCCGGCGCACGGCCATCGACGTCTATCGCCGCGAGTCGCTGCGCACGGGCGCGCCCCTGGAGTCCGTGGCGCCCGACGACCCGGCGGTCGTCACCGCGCCCGCCTCGGCGGAGGCGCTGTATGAGACCTGGGAGGTACGCCAGGCCGTCGGTGAGCTGCCCGACGACGAGCGCGAGGTCGTGCGCCTGCAGCACTTCGGGGGGATGACCCACGGCCAGATCGCCGAGCAGCTCGGCGTGGCGGTGGGCACGGTGAAATCACGGTCGTTTCGCGCGCACCGCCGCCTGGCGACCGCACTCGGGCATCTGAGGGAGTGAGCGGATGAGCTCGAGTGCCGCGCAGGCGAACCGAATCGTGTTCCCTTCCGTAGTCAGGACAGATAAGGAGCTGCCGTGACAGCGAGCGATGACGACAGGATTGCGTACCTCGCCGGCGAGGACGTCCCGTCGCTGTCCGTCGACGAGGCGGCTGAGCTGGACGCGCTGCGCGCCGGGCTGAGCGCTGCGGCCGTCTGGGCTGAGCCGCCTGCGGGCCTGGAGGACCAGGTGGTGCGGGCGGTGACTCAGGCGGCGGCCGGCAATCCGGCGACCGCCGAGCCGGTGCCCGCCGAGCCGGTGCGACAGCGCGCGCCGTCGCCGTCGTGGTGGAGCCGCCTGCGCGCGCGGCTGCCGCTCCGCCGTCCCGGCCTCGCCCTGTCACTGTCGCTGCCGGTGGCGGCCGCCGCCGCGGTGGTCATCGTGCTCGTCACCAGTTCCGGTACGAGCACTCCCGAGCTGCAGTTCGCGATGGTGGTGCAGGGGACGCCCCTCGCGCCGGGCGCCAACGGCTCGGCGACCCTGACCAAGAAGACCTCGGGCTGGGAGATCAAGCTCAACGCCACCGGCCTGCCGCGCCGCGAGGGCAAGGAGTTCTACGAGGCATGGCTCAAGAACGCCGCGGGGGTCCTGGTTCCGGTGGGGACGTTCAACGACGCCAGAAACGTCACCCTGTGGTCCGGCGTGCCGGTGACCAAGTTCCGCACCCTCAGCGTCACCCAGCAGGTTGCCGACGGCAACCCGAAGTCATCGGGGCGCCGCGTGCTCACCGGCACCATCCACTGAGACCCTCCGAAAAAGTCGCGAACCGTGCGCGGCGCTGATCCGTATGGGGGTTCGAGACCAACTCGAACGACATCAACGGAGGGGACCAACACATGGGGATCCACAGACGTAGGCTGGGGCGGTCGACGATCGCACTGGCGGGAACGGTGGCCGTGCTGGCCGGCGCCGGCTCGGCGGTCGCGCTGCAGGGCCTGCCGCCAGGCGTGCAGGTCAACAACGACGCACTCGCGGGCATCAACCCGGCGCTGAGCGTCGGGTCAGACGAGCCGGCCAACGCGGACGTCGTTGGTGGCGCGTTGACCGCCGGCAAGCCGGCCGTGCCCTGGTCGGTGTTCCGCCAGACCGAGGCCAGCCCTGCCCACGACCAGATCTTCTCGCGCTCGTTCGCGGGCGGCGCGTGGACGACGCGTGGCAACGGGACCGTCGGCGGTAGCTCGAGCGCGTCGCCGCAGTTCAGCGGTTCGCTGAACTTCGACCAGGGTGTGGACGGCGAGGCGCCGTCGATCGACTTCGCGGGCGCCGGCCGGACGGTGCCGTGGGCGACCTGGTACGAGAACACCTCCGGGGGCGCATTCGGCTCCAACAACATCTTCGCCAGCCGTTTCGACGCCACCCAGAACAAGTGGGTGTTCGCCGGACAGGGCCGGGGCCTGGGCGGCGCCTCCGGCGTTGAGGTCCCGTCGCTCAACATCCACACCAACCAGGACGCCGAGAACCCGTCGGTGGCGGGCGGCAACGCCGGTACGCCCACGGCGGCCCCAGATCCGACCAAGCCCGGACCGTGGATCACGTGGCAGGAGACCTCGACGCGACTCGAGAACGCGATCCATCCGGATCAGATCTTCGTGGAGCGCCCGATCGGACCTGGCTCGGCCAACTGCACCGGCGTCACCCCGGGTGGGACCGCCAGCATGCCCCTCGGGGGGTTCTGCTGGCAGCAGACGGGGATCGATCGGTTCGGGTCGGGGACGCTTGATCCCAGCCTGAACGTCGATCCCACGCGCAACGGCGTGGAGCCCGACATCGCCTTCACCGGCGCCCAGGACTCCGTGCCGTGGGTCGTGTGGTACGAGAAGGACAACACCGGGACGTCGGGCAATCCGCACCCGCTGCGCGACAACGAGATGGTGTTCGCCGCCAAGGGTGTCGCCGATCCGACCGCTGACGGCGGGATGCACTGGGTGTCCGTTGGTAACAACGCGCAGGGTGTCCTCGACACCGGCGGGACCGCCCCGCAGAACTTCGGGTCGTGTGCGGCTGACGCCACGAGCGAGGAGAGCTGCTCGCTGAACGCCGACCCGACGGTAAACGCCGAGGATCCGCGCGTGGCCGGTGGCACGATGAACCCGGCCAACCCGACGGTGCCGTGGGTCGCCTGGGACGAGACCGTCGGCAGCCACCAGCAGGTGTTCGTCAGCCGTCTCGTTGGGACCGGCGCGGCCGCCCGCTTCGTTGTCGTCAACAACGGCCAGCCGATCTCGAAGGCCAACAACGCCGACGCGACCCGTCCCGACATCACGTTCTCGGGCAACACCCCGTACGTGACGTGGCGGGTGACGGACGCCAACAACGGCGACACGACCACCACCGTGGGGCACTTCGTCAACGCCGCCAACCCGACGTTTGTCGTCGACAAGAGCGGGATCCCGATCACGCCGACCGGAACGGCCCCCGGCCAGGCCGACGTGCGTGAGCCGATCTCGTCCGGGTGCACCGCCAACCCGTTCAACGCGGACGGCGCGACCTGCCAGGGCGCAGCGATCGGGACGCCGTTCTTCCTGTTCACCAACGGGACGAGCCCGCTGAGCCTGTTCGCCGACGCCTACCAGTCGGATGCTCCGGCGACCGGCGCGGCGACCGGGGTTGGTCAGTCCACGGCGACCCTGAACGGCAGCGTCAATCCCGAAGGGGCGCGGACCAACGTGTCCTTCCAGTTCGGGACCACGACCGCGTACGGCCAGTCCACGACGGCCCAGGCGACAGGACCGGACAACACCGCCGACACGTTCAGCGCAGCGCTGACCGGCCTGCCGGCGGGGACGACCATCCACTATCGCGCGGTGGCCACCAGCGACTTCGGCACTCAGTTGGGCGCCGATCAGACGCTGACCACCCAGTCACCGCCTGTGGTCATCCCCGGTCGGGCGTCGGTGGGGCACGCCAAGGTGAAGGGCACCACCGTGAGCGTCCCGATCAGCTGCAAGGGCGACACGAGCTGCACGGTGTCGCTGAAGCTGACAGTGACCGAGACCCTCAGGGGCCATAAGGTCATCGCGGTCAGCGCGCGCAAGGCCAAGGTGATGCACAAGACGATTGTCCTCGGCACCGCGTCGGCGACGATCGCCGCCGGGCGCACCGCAACTGTCAAGATCGGCCTCAACGGCACCGGTCGCCACCTGCTGGCGGCACGTCACCGGCTGACGGCCACGCTGACGGTCACCCAGCGGGTGACCGGCCGCAATCGGACGATCTCCACGCAGAAGGTGACGTTCAAGGCGCCCAAGCCCAGGCACGGAGGGCACTGACGCGGCACAGGCGCTGACACCCTGACCGGCGAACTGGGCCCCCGTCGAGCTGCGCGCTCGGCGGGGGCTCGGTTTGCGTGGGGCTATGTCAGCGGCCGGGCCAGTGCGGCCGCCGGTTCGCTGCCCTCGAGCACGGCGGCGACCGCTTCGGCGGCGATCCGGTAGGGCGCGCCGCTCGATTCGGGCGAGTACCACGCTGAGTGGGGGTTGATGACGGTGCGCGGCCAGCGCAGGGCTGGCTCGTCGGCCGCCGGGGGCTCATCAGGGAGCACGTCGAGCGCGCACCCGCCCAGCCCGCCCGCGCGCAGCGCCTCGCCCAGCGCCTCGTGGTTCACCAGCGCCGACCGCGCGCAGTTGACGAGATAGGCGTCGGGCCGCATGAGGGCCAGCTGCTCGGGGCCGATCAGGCCCTGCGTCTCCTCGGTGAGCAGGGCGTGCAGGGTGACCACGTCCGCCGCCGCCAGCAGCGTGGCGAGCTCCACCAGCTCAGCCGGGGCGGCCACCGCGGGATCGACCATCGGGTCGGCGGCGAGCACGCGCATGCCCAGGGCGTGGGCGCGCCACGCGACGGCGCGGCCGATCCGCCCCAGCCCGACGATCCCCAGCACTGCGCCAGAGACGCGGCGCCCCGGCGCGTCGAGATGGTCGTAGCGCCCGGCGTGGACCGAGCGGTCCAGCAGCGTCACCCCGCGCAGGAGATCCAGCGCGAAGGCGATCGCGTGCTCGGCGACCTCGTCGTCACAGTAGCCGGGACAGTGGGTGGCCCATGCTCCGGCGGCGGCGATGGCGGCCAGGTCGAGGTGGTCATAGCCGGTCGCTGTGGCTGCCACGATTCGCACGGAGGGGAGCGCCGCGAGCTCGCGCGGCCCCACCGGCACCTCGGTGCCGACGAGCACCCCGACCACGTCATCGCCCTCGGGCAGACGGTCGGCGCGCTCGACCGCAACGTCCGGGTGGCCGCTCAGCGCGCCGCGCGCGGCATCCACGTCGCCGACCTCGTCGATCAATACGACGCGCGGCATCGTTGCGGTCAGGACGCCGGCATGTGGAAGGTGAACATGCGCTCGGCGTCGATCCGGGCATAGACCGGCGACTCGGCCTCGAGGAACTCCTGCTCCCACTGCTCGCCGTAGATCGGGACATAGATCTCCAGGAGCGTGCGCCGGAAGTCGGCGTGCTCGGGCGCGGCGATGTCGATCGGCGCCGCGCGGCCGTGAACGGTGATTGCCAGCTCCTCGCTGGGCAGGTGTGTGGCGCTGACCTGGGGTCGCGCCCGGATGTGGCGGAAGCGCACCGAGTTGGCGGCCGAGCCGAAGTGGAAGGCGCCGCGGAAGAAGATCCCGTCCACCGGCCCGACGATGGGACGGCAGTCGGCCGTCACCGTGGCCAGCGACAGCAGGCACATCCCGGTCAGCCGCTCTGAGACCTGCTCCGCGCTGAGGCGCCGCTCGGGTTCGTGGATGGCCAGCAGGTGCGGGCCCGCCGCGGCGTAGCTGCGGTCGATGAGCGCCTGGAGCGCCGTCAGGTCGCCCGCGGTCTCGTGCATGCCGCCAGCAAATCACGTTTGGCGCGCCGGGGTGCGCGCCGCGACCGCCGCGACGGCAAGGCTGAGGCCGGCGGCGATCGCGAGCGCGACGTGGAGCCCGTCCACGAGGCGGCCCCCGGCGACGAGCGACCCGAACAGGGCCACGCCGATCACGCTGCCCGTCTGGCGCGCCGTGTTGAGCGTCGCGGAGGCGATCCCCGAGCGCGAGCGCTCCACGGCGCCGAGCAACGATGCGGTCATCACGGGCACGATCAGCCCCAGTCCGAAGCCGAGCGCGACGAACTGCGCCACCAGCGCTGGAAACGCGGTGTGGGGCCCGACGCCCTCGAGCGCCATCGCGCCCCCTGCCATCAGCACCGCGCCACCGGCGATCACGCCACGGGACCCGAGGGCCTGCCCGAGCCCCCCGGCGGCGGCGTTGGCGGCCATGATCGCGCCGGTCATGGGCGCGAACGCCAGGCCCGCCTCCAGCGCCGAGAGGTGCTGGGTCCGCTGGAAGAACAAGCTGAGCACGAAGATGAGGCCGTAGAAGGCGATGTTGATGAGCAGCCCGATGGCCGCGTTGGCGCTGAACGCCTCGGAGTGGAAGAGCCGCAGCGGCAGCATCGGCCGGGCGCGGTGGCGCTCGATGGCCACGAAAGGCCGTCCCCGCGGCCGCCGCCACCCCGTATCCGACCAGGACCGTCGCGCTGGCGAATCCGTGCGCCCCGCCCTCGATCGTCGCCGCCGCCAGCAGCGTGAGACACGCCACGGCGGTCAGCTGTCCCGAGGAGGGGACCAGGAGCGCCGCCCCGGCGCCTTGGACCGCACGGGCGGCGACGAGCGCGGTGAGCGACGGAGCCAGCCCGCACGCGGCCGACGCCACAGTGAACACAGCGAAGCCGGCGATGAACACCCGCTTGGCGCCGATCCGGTCCCCCAGCGCACCCGCGCTCAGGATGAGCGCGGCGAACGCCACCGTGTAGGCGCTCACGACCCACTGGAGCGAGCTCACGTCGCCGCCCAGGCTGGTCCCGATCGGCCTGATGGCGACGTTGACGACGCTGACGTCGAGCTGGACGATGGCGAACCCCAGGCTCGTGGCCGCCAGAGTCAGCCCCTTTCGTGAGGTGCGGATGTCCATGACCCGGACCGTAGCGGCGAGATGCTTCAATCCCAGTTGAATCATTCCTGCGCTACGGTGTCCCCCATGCTGGCCGACGCTGATCTGTCGGCGGTCGCGGAGCTGATGACCGCCCACCGCGCGACGATGCTCCTGGCGCTGCTCGGCGGGCGCCCGCTCACCGCCGGTGAGCTCGCGGCACGGGCGGCGATCTCGGCGTCGCTGGCAAGCTCGCATCTGGCCAAGCTGCTCGACGGCGGACTGGTCACGGTCAGCCAGCGTGGCCGTGAGCGTCACTACCGGCTGGCCGGGCCGCGCGTCGCCGAGGTGATGGAGGCGATGTTGACGATCGCCCCCGGCCGAGCCGCGGCCACGTTGCGCGAGTCCACGCGCGGCGAGGCGCTGCGCGGCGCTCGCACCTGTTATGACCATCTTGCCGGCGCCCTCGGCGTCGCCCTCACCGAGAGCCTCGCCAGGCAACACGTGATCGAGCCCGGTGACGGCGCGTACACGCTGACCGCCTCCGGCGAGCGGCGGTTGGCGTCACTGGGCATCGACGCCGTAGCGCTGCGCGCGGAGCGCCGGGCGTTCGCGCGTCCGTGCTTGGACTGGACCGAGCGCCGGCCCCATCTCGCGGGCTCGCTCGGCGCCGCCATCGCCCGGCACGCGCTGGGCCAGACGTGGCTGCGCCGCCTGCCGGGCACGCGCGCCCTGCGCGTCACCGACGAGGGCCGCCGCGGCTTCCTGGACGAGTTCGGCCTCAACCTCCCCGGGAGCTGATGAGACAATCCTGGGCGTGCCCAGGATCCCTCAGCCGGTGCCGGTCGCCGACACGCCGTCGCCGTCGCGGCGGCACGACGCGGGTCAGAGATCGGTGCTGGCGCTGCAGCGCTCGATCGGCAACCAGGCCGTCGGCCGGCTGCTCCAGCGCGACCCGACCCGCACCGAAATGCTGTCCAACGCGGCCAAGGAGCTGCACGCCGCCGGCATGGTCTACGACGTCGCCGCCGGCGGGGTTGAGGAGAAGGACATCGGCTACGCGCGCCAGATCCTGCCCGGCAAGCCGGGGATCAAGCCCGGGCTGAACATCGTCGAGAACCTCGGCGCGCGTGGCCGCACCGGCTTCGTCGCCGCCGACGGCACGTACCTGGGCGACACCCTGCCGGCCGCGACGCCCGAGCTGCCCCGGATCGCCATCAGCATTGGCAGCACGACCTTCACGGAAGGACCGGGAGCCGTCCGCGCCACCCTGCGCCACGAGCTCGAGCACGCCATGCACGACCAGCTGCTGATCCTGGTCCATCGCGACTGGCGCGAGTCGCTCAAGAAGGCCGGCAAGGCGCTGCCGAAGTCCGAGGCCGACGCCGAGCGCCAGCTGTTCGCGTTCGCCGCCAAGGACAAGGTCACCTCCACGCACGGCAAGCCGTCGGCGGCGGAGCTTGCCCTCATCCGCGGCGCCACCACCACGCCGCCTCACCTCGCCGAGACCGAGCTGTTGGCTCACCTGGCGGGGTTCATGGCGGCGTTCGAGTCCACGCCCCCGGCGGGCCCGAAGGGGATCCTCGGCAAGTCGATGGCGCCCGCGCTCGAAGAGCTGCGCGGAGCGGAGCAGCCCGGCTGGGACAAGATGGACGAGAATGTCAAGGCCGAGGCCAAGGCCAGGATCGTCGCGTACTACAAGTCCCTGCCCGACGACAAGAAGCTCCTGCTGCGCGACTGGCTCCTGTACCTGCGCGAGCGAGTGATGGTCACCTGGCCGGCGCGGGCCACCGATGACGACGCCAAGGCCGCCCGCTACGTCCAGTCAAAAGAGGTCTTCGGTCCGCACCGCCAGTTCCTGGAGTGGATGCTGGGCGCGATCCGCGAGGTTGAGTTCGCGGGCCGCAAGCTTCCGGCGCCGGCCAACCGCGCCCCAGTCAGGGTGAATCGCCGTCCCAAGGCGGCGGCGACGGTGCCGGTGGGGGCGGGGACGGTCAAGGTCTACATCGACATCGGCTACGAGGGGATGGAGACCAAGGCACACGGCTTCTCGGTCAGCTACGACGGAGCCGACGCCGCCGACGTGCGCTGGCTGCAGCTCATCTGGCGCGAGGTCGTGCCCGAGGGCGGCAAGGGCGTCACGGGCACGTGGAAGCACCAGACCTCGTCCTACGCGCTGACCACCGACCCCGGCGAGCCCTCCCAGATCGCGTGGAACACCGACACGGCCGCCGGCTATCGCACCGGCGAGGCCGCCAGCGCGTTCTACGAGAACGAGAACTCCGTCAACCGCGACGCCAAGCACGTCGAGATGTTCGACGAGCCCAGCTCACCCTATGACTCGATGGTCAAGGCGGCGTTCGACGCCGGCCGGGCCGGGGGCAAGGTCACCGGCAAGGCTCACCTCGTCCAGTACCTGGTCAAGGGGATGGACGTTCTGTTCCGCAGCGAGGTCGAGGTGGACTACACCTACAAGCAGGCCAGCGACAACCCGGACGCCACGCCCAAGCTGATCAGCGCCGGCAAGGCGGCGTCGATCGACCCTGTCGCGCGGGCGCGCTTGCACGAACAGTTCAGCTCGGTCGACTTCCTGCTGTAGCGACAGGTCACTCCCACAGGCCGGCAGGCTCGCGCAACAGCTCCTCGGCGAACCCGGCCCGGTCCTCCCCGGCCAGGGCCTCGAGCAACCCGTGCAGGCCGTCGAAGGCCTGGTCCCCCAGCTCGCGACGCAGCCGCGCCTCGATCCGCTCGGCCGCCGCGTGCCGGGCGCGGAGATAGGAGCGCGCGTGCGCGGTCAGCGTGACGATCTTCTCGCGGCCGTCAGTGGGCGATGGCGAGAGCGTGACGTAGCCGCGATCGCGTAGGCCGGCGACGATCTTGCTGGCGCCCTGGCGCGTGATCCCCAGCTCGCGGCCGATCTCTGAGATCGTGACCAGGGCGGCGCCGCAGCACAGGCGCAGCACGCGGCCGTCCGGCGAGCTGCGGTCGCGAAACCCGACGGCGGCGAGCTCCTCGTCCACGCGGCGGCGATAGCCCGCCCACGCCCGGTGGAGGGCGTCGCCCAGCGGCACGGGACCCGTGCCCGTGTCGCCGGTCTTGCGCCGGTACTCGCCAACCATGGATGGCTCCTCGCTGATGCGGCCCGAGTGCCGCACCGTAATGGTGACATCCAGGGTGGCGGCGCGGACGGCAGCCTGCCGCGCGCCGGCGCGTCAGTGGGGTCCGTTGATCGCCTGCACCACCTGAGCGGGTGTGATCTGACCGTGGGTGACGGAGGCGCAGGCCTTGCCCGCCGTCAGCAGTGCCGGCGTGTGGAGGTCGATTCCGGCGGCGGTCACCATCTCCAGGCTGAGCTGTCCCTGGGCGGTGGGGTCCGGGAAGTGCGGGAAGCCATGTGTGCGCAGGCACTGCGCGAAGGCCACCATCGCCCGGGTCCGGGCCTGCTCCTGGGCGGGGGACAACCCTTGCCCCTTGGGGACCGGGAGGATGTGGCTGCACGCTTTCTGCGCGGATTTGAAGCTCGGCGAGTTGGTGAGCGCCGGCGTGACGCGGATGGCCACCGAGACGCTGTTCCCCGACGCCTTCACCACCGGGTCGGGGAAGCCGCTGACCCCGTGACTGCGCATGCATGCCGAGAACTGGTAGGCGTCCGCTCCCGGGCGCTGGGATCGGGGCGACCCCGAGCCGGTCGACGACGACGATGGCGGCGAGCTTCCGCCGCAGCCGGCGATGATGACGCCGATGGCGGCGCTCGCGAGCAGAGCCGCGGCGCCGCGGCGCCGCGGTGAGAGGACGGTGTCGGTGGGTGGCATCTGAAGCTGAGCCTCCTGAGCCGGTGTTGGTGTGGCGTCAGTTGTAGAGAAGGGCCGGTGACACGCCGGTCACGGCCGCTGTGACCGCGTTGTTACGCCGGCTGAGACATCCTGTGTGGCGGCGAACGATGAGGGTGCTGATAGTCGAAGATCACCCGCGGCTGGCGACCGCGCTGGCCGAGGGGCTGCGCCGCGAGGGCATGGCGATCGACGTTGCCTTCGACGGCACCGAGGCGATCTCGCACGTGACGGTCAATCGCTACGACGTCGTGGTGCTCGACCGCGACCTGCCCGGCGTGCACGGAGACCAGGTGTGCCGCGCGCTGGTGGCGCAGGGCACCGAGACACGGGTCCTGATGCTGACGGCGGCGAGTACCATCCGCGACAGGGTCGAGGGGTTGGAGTTGGGGGCCGACGATTACCTGCCCAAGCCGTTTGACTTCACCGAACTGGTGGCGCGGATCCGGGCGCTGGGCCGCCGCGCGGTCGCCCCGGTCCCGCCGACGCTGGCGCGCGGCGATGTCACTCTGGACCCGTCACGGCGGTCGGCGTCGCGGCACGGCCGGCGGCTCGACCTCAGCCCTAAGGAGTTCGCCGTGCTCGAGTGCCTGCTCGCGGCCGACGGGCGCGTCGTCTCCACCGAGGACCTGCTCGAGCGCGTATGGGACGAGAGCGCCAACCCGTTCACAGGCACGGTCAAGACGACGATGAGCCGCCTGCGCGCCAAGCTGGGCGAGCCGCCGGTGATCCACACCGTCCGGGAGGGCGGATACTGGATCTGATGGCTCGCCTCGCACCGCGCTCTTGGTTGCGCCTGCCCCGCCGGACCGCGCGGCTGCGGCTGACGCTCCTATATGCCGGGATGTTCCTCGTCCTGGGCACGGGCCTCATCGTCGCGACCTACCTCCTGTCCTCGAGCAGCGAGGCCGTCAACGTGCACGCGGTGCCCGTCGCGGGGCCGTCGGGCACGAGGCTCCTCGTCGGTCCGGTGGCGCCCGGGACGTCGGGAGCCGGCGTCCTTAAGGTCATCTACCCGGGCGTCGGTCAGCCGCATTCGGCGGACATCAAGAGCTTGCTCGCCACCTCGTGGGTGCTCCTGGTGTTGACCGCGATCGCGTCGGCGCTGCTGGGTTGGTTTGCCTCCGGGCGTGTGCTGCGACCGCTGCGCCAAATGACCGACACCGCGCGCACGATCTCGGCCGGGAACCTCAGCCAGCGGCTCGCGCTCACCGGCCCCGACGACGAGTTCAAGCGGCTGGGCGACACGCTGGACGATCTCCTGGCGCGGCTGGAGGCCTCGTTTGACGCCCAGCGACGGTTCGTCGCCAACGCCTCACACGAGCTGCGCACGCCGCTCACCGTCGAGCGCACGCTGCTGCAGGTGGCGCTGGCGGACCCCAACGCCACCGAGGCGAGCCTGCGCGCGACCTGCGAGGAGCTCCTGGCCGCCGGCCAGGAGCACGAGCGCCTGCTCGAGTCGCTGCTGACGCTCGCGTCAAGCGAGCGGGGCCTGAGCCATCGCGAGCCCGTTGATCTGGCCCAGCTCGCCGGCCACGTGCTGCTCACCCCGCGCCCGGACGTCCAGCGCCATCAGCTCGAGCTTGCGACCGTGCTCGAGCCGGCGCCGGCCGCCGGGGACCCCGCCCTGATCGAGCGCCTGATGGCCAACCTGGTGGACAACGCTGTGCGCTACAACCGGCCCGGCGGGCGGGTGGAGATCCGCACCGCCGCGCTCAACGGGCACGCGGTCGTGTCGGTGACCAACACCGGCCCGGTGGTGCGTGACGATGAGACCGAGCGGATGTTCGAGCCGTTCCAGCGCCTCCGCGGCGGTCGCGCCGCCCGGGCGGACGGCCACCACGGGCTGGGCCTGTCGATCGTGCGCGCCATCGCCACCGCTCACGACGCCACCGTGGCGGCCACGGCGCAGCCCACCGGGGGGATGGCGGTCACGGTCAGCTTCGCGCGGCGAACCGTCGCGGCGCCGCCTCACAGCCCGTAGTACGTGTGCAGGGTGTCGAGCGCGTGCAGGCCGCTGTCGGCGCCCATCCCCGCGGCGCGCTTGGCCACCCCATCAAGGAACGCCGCGTCGGGCGTCAGGGAATCGAGCGGCGGGACGCTGGCCGCGGCCACCTGCGCCAGCAGCTCCGGATGCGCTGTGGGATCGTCCCAGGCCTTGTCAGGGATCAGGCCGACCGATGGCTCGGTGACCTGGTCGAGCGCGAGGGACTGCGCCCGCGCGGCCACCGGGTCATGCCGCGCCGCCTCCAGTCGCGCGATCACGTCGGTCCAGCTCACGTCGGCATCCGGGATGCGGGCGTCGCGCAGCGTGATCGTTTGCGTGAGGGTGGCGTTGACCTGAATCGGCTCAGGATTGACGGCCGCCGCTGCGGTCATGAGCTGCGAGGTGCCGTAAATCGGATAGCCGTTGATCGCCACCAGCCGGACGTCGGCCTCAACGCTCTCGATCAGCGTCCGGTAGGCGTCCTTGCCCCGGTTGGCCATCACGACGAAGTCAGCGTGCAGCCCGGCCTTCAACCGGCCCAGCTGCGCGTCCCAGCCGAGAGCCTGGGCCGGGTTGCAGGTGACCATCTCGCAGATGTCGCGATCGGCTAGGGCGCCGCCCAGCGTGGCCTTGTTGTAAAGGTCGGCGACCTTCAGCTCGCCGAGCACGCTCTTGGAGCCCGACGGTGACCAGTCGGCGCCCAGGCAGACGATCAGTCCGGCTCGGCGCGCCGCTAGGACGTCGGTCGTCTTCCCGTAGAGCCAGAGGTTGGAGAACGGCGACCACACGATGGCGCCACCCTTGGCCGTGGTGTGCCACTGGGTGAACTGATCCGGGCCCAGCGCGGTGGAGTGAATCCCGATGAACTTGGGCTCGAGGCAGTGGTTGGCGTGCAGGCCGTCGTAATCCTTGATCAGGCCGGGATCGGTCCCCTCGGCCAGGTGGTAGAGGAAGGCGTGCCCCTCCTCGAGGTCCTTCCTGGCCGAGGCGTACTGATCGGCGCTCTCGAATTCGCGCACCGATTGGTTGACGCTCTTGCTCTTGCCGCCGAACGTCTCGAACTCGACGTTGCGCACCATGAACCCCTCGAACGGGTGCGACAGCTTCGCCGACCCCTGGATGGCCGTGACACCACCCACGGCCGCCTTGGTCTCCACGTACTTCAACACCGACTTGCCGTCGGCGTGACACAGGGCGTTGGCCGGGAGGCTGATCGCCGGCTTGTAGTCCTTGTCATTGGGCCACTGGTTGCGGGTGGTCCAGGCCCCGGGATGATCCGGCGCCAGCCACAGCGACAGACAGTTGTAGGCCATGTGGTTGTGGAGGTCCATCAGCCCCGGATAGACGAGCCCGCCAGTGTCGACCCGGGTGGCGTGGTCAAACCCCGCGGGGGCGGCGTCACCCCGTGCCGCCACTCCTTGGAGGATCCCGGTGTCGTCGATGTAGAGGACCCCATCGGGAATCTCGGGCCGCTCCTCGTCGAACGTGACGAGGTGACCGGTGACCGCGAGCGGCGCGGGGAGGAGGGGTGCGGACGGACCTGGTATGAGGAGATTTTAAGGAGATGTGCGTGGTGTGAGTGAAAACTTCTCGACGGCCGGCCGCGGGGCCGATTGACGCGCCGGCAGGGGCCGTGGTATAGCTAGGCGGACGGGGAACACGGGATCGGAGGGACCAGGGGACATGGGTGTGCCAAGCGTGGCCACGGCGCCGCAGACGAGTGCGGCGACGGCGCCGCACCTACGCAGGAACATCTGGACGCTGCCCAGCGGCGACCAGACGGTGGAGGACTACGCCAAGGCCGTCGCGATCATGCGGTCGCGGCCGGCGGCGGATCCGACGAGCTGGACCTATCAGGCGGCGATGCACGGTACACACGCCACCCCCGTCCAGCCGCTGTGGAACGGGTGCCAGCACGGGACGTGGTTCTTCCTCGCCTGGCACCGCATGTTCATCTACTACTTCGAGCAGATCGTACGGGCGGCGGTGGTCCAGGCGGGCGGCGCGCCCGGCTGGTCGCTGCCGTTCTGGGACTACGGCGCGGGCGGCCAACAGGCCACCCTGCCGACGGCGTTTCGCAACCCGAACGCCGGTGGGAGTCCGAATCCGCTGTACGAGGCCCGCCGCGCCTCGGGGATCAACTCCGGCCTGGCGCTGTCACCGGCGGTGACCTCGGCGCGGGCGGCGCTGCGCGCGTCCCGGTTCGTCGGTACCGCCCAGTTCGGCGGCGGGGTGACCGGCGTGGCCCAGTTCTCCAACAGCACCGGACAGGTGGAATCGACGCCGCACAACGTCGTCCACGACGCCGTCGGGGGCAACGGCGGCTTGATGGCCGACCCCGACGCCGCCGCCGCGGATCCGATCTTCTGGATCCATCACGCCAATATCGACCGCCTGTGGTTCATTTGGAACACCGCCAGACACAGGAACACCAATGACCGCCGCTGGACCGGCCAGACGTTCTCATTCTTCGACGCCAACGGCCAGCGCGTCACCAAGACGGCGGCCGACGTCCTCGACATCGTGGGCCAGCTCGGCTACACGTACGAGGTTGCGCCGCCCGCAGGGCCCGCTGCCGCCGCCCCGCCCCCTGGACCGGAGGACGCCGTGAGCGCAGCCGAGCCACCCGAGCGCGAGCCTGAGCTGGTCGGCGCCTCCGAGACGCCCGTGCGCCTCGTCGGCGGGCCGGCGTCGGTCTCACTGGACATCGACGCGCAGGCCCACCAGGCGGCGTTGCAGGCGCTCGGCGCCGGCGAGGCCCCCAGCATCCTGCTCAGCGTCGAGGACATCGAGGCCGAGCACAACCCGGGCACGGTGTACGGCATCTACGTCAACCTCCCGGCCGACGCCTCACCGCAGGTGGCGGAGGACCACCACGCCGGCAATGTCTCGTTCTTCGGCGTCGAGCGGGCGCGCAACCCACGCGGCGACGAGCACGCCCATGGCCTGCGCGTGGTCCACGACATCACCGAGCTGACGCAGAGCCTGGCCGCGCAGGGCCAGTGGGACGGCCGCCACGTCGAGGTCACCTTTCGGCCCCTGGGTCTGATCCCGCAGGACCGCCCGGAGCTGGCGCACGCGCTCCCCGAGGGCATGGCGGACGCAGACCCGCCCGTGACCATCGGGCGCGTGGCGATCTTCTACGAGTGATGCTCGAGCTGCGCGCTGCTGCCGGCTATCTATGGTGGCGGCCATCGGCCTGCCCGCGCGAGCGGGCGGTGACGGCTGGGCTGGTGGGCGCGATCGCCGCCGCGTGGATCGTGCTGGTGGTGACGGCCGCCTCGGGCTCCTCGGGGTCGGGGTCGGGTGGGATGTCAGGCATGGCGGGGATGGCGGGGATGGCGGGGATGGGGGACATGTCCGGGATGGCCGCGATGCCGGGGATGGCCCATTCCTCCACCTCCGCGGCCCACCACTCCATGCTGCTCGGGATGGGTGCGGGCGCAGCAGTGGCGATGTGGGCGCTCATGGTGGTGGCGATGATGCTCCCCACGGCGCTGCCCGCGGTCCGCCACGTCGCCGCCAACAGCCTGCGCCGACGCCGGGCTCGCGCCATGGCCACCTTCGCCGCGGTATACCTGCTCATCTGGGTGGCGTGCGGCGCGCTGGTGATCGCCGTGGCGCCGGCCTGGTCCTCGCTCGACCGCTCGGCCGTCGCCGCGGGCGCGCTCGCGCTGGCGGCCGCCTGGCAGCTGACCGTGCACAAGCGCCGGGCGCTGGCCGATTGCCATCGGCCCTCGCCGCTCCCGCCTACCGGCCGGCGCGCCACCGCCGGCGTCGCCCGCTTCGCTTGGCGCAACGGCACGGCATGCGTGCGCTCGTGCTGGGTGATGATGCTGGCCATGGCCGTGGCCACGACGGCGACGACGTTCTGGATGGTCGCTGTCACGGGGGTCGTGCTTACCGAGAAGCTCGCGCCCCGGCCCCGCCAGGCCACGCGCGCGGGCGCTCTCCTGCTGGCGGCCGGCTCGGTGGCGGTGGCCGCCGGCGCGCTCATCTTCTAGCCCACGACTCAGAGGTGTCATGACCACTCCCGCGACCATCCAGGAAGGCGCGACCGGGCGCTCCGGCGGCGGCGTCGTCAAGACGCTGCAGACGGCGCTGAACGTCCACGCCGCCGGCGAGGTGCTCGCCGACATCTGCGGCGTCCCCGGTCCGGGTGGCTCATGAGCACCGCGGCCGGAAGGCGATGGCTGGACGAGAACCTCGGCCCCGCGCGCGCCGGCACACCGGCGGTGATGGCGCCGCAGGTGGCTGCACAGCCGACGCCTGACCTCGCGCTGGAACGGATCGAGTTCAACTCCGACGGCCCCGAGGGTGAGGCCCTGCGAGACCAGCGGCCGCAGGCGCCGCCCACGCTGAGCGCGTTCGTCGACATCCCGTGGCCCGAGGGCTTGGCGCCCACGCCGGCCCAGGAGGTCCCGGCCGGCGAGTCCCTGCCGCCAGGTGACGTCCTGATCGTGACCTGGACCACCGACGAGGGCCATGCGCTGAGCCGGGTGCTGACCCCCGGCCTGGACAGCCACCCGCCGGTGGGCGACGGGGCCGCGGGGGTGGGAGCAGCCGCGGGGGCGGGGGCGGGGCGGTACTGGCAGCCGTACGTCAAGAACTACGAGGCGATCTCGGCCCACATGAACCCCCGGGCGCCTGCGCGCGCGAACTACCACCGGCTCGGCACGTACTGGGCGGCCACGGTGGGCGAGCGGAAGGTGACCCTGTTCAAGTCTGACTCGCACTTCTCGCAGGACGGCGCGCGCGACCTGCTCACGACGCCCAACCGGACCGTGTGGGAGCAGATCATCGACGACTGCAAGCCGAAGTGGGTGATCACCACCGGTACGGCGGGCGGCATCGGCGCGCAGCGGGAGGTCGGCGACGTGGTGGTCAGCCGGTTCGTGGTGTTCGATCCGGGCGGCGCCGACCCTGCGCTGCAGGAGTTCGCCTGTGCCACCGACGCGCCGCATGGCCAGTTCGCGACGGCCTCGCGGCTGTTCGGCGCCAACAACCGCTTCCTGCCCAGCACCAACACGCGGCCCCCGGAGATCCTCCGCTCGGCGTCCGCGCGGACCGGCGTGCTGACCACCGCCGACTTCGAGTACGACGACACCGCGAACACCTTCCATCTCACGGGCAAGGGCGACGCGTGCGAGATGGGGGACGCTGTGCTCGGATCCGTGTGCCAATCGCTCGGGGCGGCGGCGCCCAAGTACGTGGCCGTGCGCAACGTCTCCGATCCGCAGGTGGACTCCTCAGACCCGGACGCCGGCAAGCTGGCCAACTACATCTACGAGCACTTCGGACGCTGGAGCAGCGTCTGCAGCGCCATCGTCTGCTGGGCCATCGTCACGGAGCTGTGATCCCGGCGACCGGGGGGCGCGCGCGAGGGTCGTTTCCCCCACGGTGTCCTTTGCGGTCTACGCCGCGGCGTCGCCGGTGCCGAGCACGGCGAGCACCGCATCGGCGGCATCGTCCGCCAGCGCAGCGGCGGGCTCGGTGTGGCCGGAGGCGACCACGTCGAACAGCAGGTCGTGGACCGCCCCCACCGCGGCGGCATAGCGCCGGGGGCCCACGGCGGGCCACTGGGGGCGGGCCTGGCGCGCGTCCTCATGCCAGGCGCGCAGCAGGTCGGCCATCTGCCGGTGCGCGGCAAGCCGGGCGGCGAGCCCGGGCGGCCCGATCGCCGGTAGCTCGATGAGCATGCAGTGGGCGAACTCGGGCTCGTCGTCGGCCAGCCGCAGGTAGGCGCGGAGCCCGCTGCGCAGAGCGATGGCCGGGTCATCGGCGCCCAGCTCGCCCGCCGAGCGCGCGAGCCGGGACACGATCAGCTCGACGCCCTCGGTGTGCGCGGCGAGGAAGCACTGCTCCTTGTCGGCGAACAGGGCGTAGAACGACTGCCGTGACACCCGAGCGCGGTTGACCACGTCGGCGATCCGCACGTTGCCATAGCCGAGGGTGGCCACCGCGGACACCATCGCGCGCAGCACTCGCTGGCGTTGCGCCTGAGCCACCACCTCGGGCGGAAGGCTGCTCCGGCCCCGGGGCAGCCCCCGCCGGGTGTTGATCTGAGCCAAAGTGCCCATCTTCGTACAACTGTACCAGCTCGTACTGGTGTACGATTGGGTACTGATGGGATCTGAAGCGACGAGTGCGGAGCTGCCGGCGGCTGTGGGGCTGGAGTCGGTGGCGCGTGCGGGTGGGCGGCTGCGGGGGCTTGACCGATGGCTGGTGCCGCAGAGCTTTACCCGGTGGACCGAGGCTGCGCCGGAGCGGTATGTGATGCGGCTGCCGCTGGCGCCGCCGGTGCTGCTCACGTGCTCGCCGGACGATTGCCGGGCCCTGTTCAGTGAGCGGGAGGGGGCGCTGCTGTTCGGCGAGGGGCTGCGGCGGTTCGCGCCCCACGAGGCGATGTTCGGCCACGACGCCATCGCCGCGCTCGACGGGCCCGACCACACCCGCTTTCGCCGTCGGCTCACAGCCGCGTTCCATGGCGAGGCGCTGAAGGGGTACGAGGAGGGGATCGTGGCCGCGACCGAGCGGCGGATCGGAGAGTGGCCGGTGGGGCGGCCCGTGCGCTTCGCGGACCTCATGCATGACCTGGCCCGTGACGTGATCGCCGGCACGGTGTTCGGGGTCACGCAGCCCGACCGGGCTGGGTGCCTGGGCGCGGCGCTGGATCGGCTGGACCGGGCGCTCAACTCGCTCGAGCTTGCCGGGCGATTCGCCGCGGCCATCGTGATGCGCGGCCGGTGGGCGCCGTACCCGCGCATCCGGGCCATCCACGAGGACATCGCCGCGGTGGCGCGCGAGGAGATCGCCGAGCGCCGGGCGGCGGCGGGCCCCCAAAGCGGCGGTTCGCCGAACTCTGACCGCCGCGACTGCCTGGCGCGCTTCCTTGCCGCCGCTCCCGGTGACGAGGGCTTCATGACCGACGATGAGATCATCGCCGCGCTGCGCGTGCTGGTGGTGGCCGGATGGGCGACGACGGCCACCACGCTCGGCTGGCTGGCTGAGCGCCTCGTTCGTCACCCCGGCGCGTTGGCGGGATGTGAGCGCGACGCGCGCGAGGGCACGACGCGATACCTCGTTGCCGCCGTGCAGGAGACGCTGCGGATGCGTCCTCCGGTGCCTGTGACGCTGCGCTACGTGGCGCGCGATCACGACCTCAACGGGGTGCGCCTCCCGCGCGGCACGCTGGTGGCGGCCGACATCGAGCGGATGCACTACAGGCCCGACGTCTACCCGGAGCCGCGCGCGTTTCAGCCGGAGCGGTTCCTGGACAGCCGCCCCGGCACCTACACGTGGATCCCGTTCGGCGGCGGGGTGCACCGGTGCATCGGGGCGGGCTTCGCCCTCACCGAGGCCCGCCTGATCCTGCAGACAATCCTCCGCGACCGCACCTTCGCGCCCAACGACGCCCCGGGAGAGCCGTCGCAGCGCAAGACGCTCGTGACGATGCCGCGGGGGCGCGCGACCGTCACGCTCCTGCCCGCACGGGCCTAGGTGCGCGGGCGGGGGTGGCCACGGTGCTGCTTGGTGGGCTTGATCCGGCTCGTGTGGGCGGGGATGAGGTCGAACGTCCCCTGTACGCCGAGTGAGATGAGGAAGCGGACGAACGACACGCCGGCGACGGTGACCTCGCCCTCGGTGTAGCCGGTGGTGGCCTGCGCGAGCGTCGCGCCCGTCGCGGTGCTCCAGCCCGTCTCGATGCACGTGCCCTTCCGGGCGTAGCGTGCGACGACGTCGCCCGCGCGCAGCGTCTGCCCGATGGGCGCCAGGTTGGTGATCTGCTCGGCGAGATAGACGTAACGACCGGCGTCGGCGCCGGCGGTCAGCTCGTACCAAAGGTAGGGCTCACGACCGGCCCAATTGCGCATGACCCCGGCCACCACGCCGTCGCCGACGGCGCGGATGGGATCGCCGGGCGACAGGCAGAGGTCGACGCCCATGTCGGTGCGCCCGACGTAGGGCTGCTCGTCGCTGAACGGGTTCTGGTACGGAGTGGAGGCTGCCTGGGCGCCTGGCACTGCGACCAGCAGCGCGGCAGCGAGGGCGAGCGCGGCGGCGACGCCCCGCCCCCAAGAGAGGGGAGGTACAGATGGCATGCCCTAGCCATCGGCGCCTCCTCCGGATTCCTGAGTTATGGCACGCTCGCGTGCGGCGACCGGCTCAACCGGGGAGGGTGATGCGCACCGCCACGCGTGCCGGGCGCGTGGGAACCGCGAGCGACAGGAAATCTCGCAGCGGGCCGCGGTGGGCGCAGAACGGGCAGACGAGCTGGCTGGTCATCGACAGGGTCGCGCCTGCGGTGGCGATCGGGGCGTCGCAGCGGGCGCAGGCCAGGGTGCCGTCGCACAGGTGCGCCGTGCGCGTGTCGCGTCGCAGGTGGACGGCGGGCCGGATGAAGCGCGCCGCGGCGCCGGTGGTGTTGCGCCCCGAGTCGCCGATGCCGCGCAGGAAGCTCACGACGCTGAGTCTAGGTGGCCTGACCGCCCGGCTGGCCATCAGCCGCCCGGCTGGCGATCAGCCGCCGGGTCGGTCATCAGACTTAGGGACATGGCACCGGACGGCATCGCGCTGGGGGAGGACGGCGTGGCGCGCTGCTGGTGGGCGGACTCGGCGCCGGAGTACCGCGCCTACCACGACACCGAATGGGGCTTTCCCGTCGCCAACGACGTGCGGCTGTTCGAGAAGCTCAGCCTGGAGGGGTTCCAGGCCGGACTGTCGTGGCTGACGATCCTGCGCAAGCGCGAGGCGTTCCGGCGCGCGTTCGCCGGGTTCGACTATGCGCGCGTGGCCCGGTTCGACGACTCCGACATCGCCCGGTTGCTCGGCGACGCCGGCATCGTCCGTCACCGCGGCAAGATCGAGGCGGTCATCAACAATGCGCAGCGCGCGCTCGAGCTGGTCGCGGCAGAGGGGTCGCTGGCTCACTACGTGTGGGGCTTCGAGCCGCGGGCGCGCGTGGGCGGGCTGGACCGTGCGGCGCTGGCCGAGCTGGCCGTCACCGCGGATTCCGCAGCCCTGGCCAAGGACCTCAAGCGTCGGGGCTGGCGGTTCGTGGGCCCCACCACGGTCTATGCGTTCATGCAGGCGATGGGCCTGGTCAACGATCACCTCGACGGCTGCCACGCTCAGCCGCGCGCCGCGGAGGCGCGGGCCACGTTCACGCGGCCATGATGAGATGATTCCTGGCCGTGCCGACCGGGCTCCGCCTGCTCCGAGCCGCGATGCTCGCCCTCATCGTGCTCGTCGGGCCGGTCGGCGACGCGGTGGCCGCGGCCGCGGCGCCTGACGCGTACTCCGCCAAGCTCGTGGTGACGAGCGCCGACCTCAGCCGGCGCCTGACACCGCTGCGCGACGTGGAGTTCGGCCCCGCCACGGTGAAGGACGAGCCCGTGATCGACGTCAACCCCGGCGTCCGCTACCAGGCGGTGAACGGCTTCGGCGCCGCCATGACCGACACGTCGGCCTGGCTGATCGAGCGCAGCACCTCGCCGGCCGCACGCCAGGCGCTGATGGGGGAGCTGTTCGGCGGTGAGGGGATCCACCTCAACTTCGTCCGGATCCCAATGGGCGCCTCGGACTTCACCCACGATGGCCGGCCCTACACCTACGACGACATGCCGGCGGGCCAGTCGGACCCGGCGCTGCGCCACTTCTCCATCGTCCACGACGAGGCCTACGTCATCCCCGCCCTGCGCCAGGCGCTGGCGCAGGACCCGCAAACGAACTTCCTGGCGAGCCCGTGGACGCCGCCGGCATGGATGAAGAGCAACCAATCGCTGGACAACGCGGGCGATCGCGGCATGCTCTTGCCCAGGGCGTACCGCGCCTGGGGCGAGCTACTTCGCCAAGTTCCTCACCGCCTACGCGCGCGCGGGGATCCCGGTGGACGCCGTCACGGCCCAGAACGAGCCGGGGACGCCGACGCTGTACCCGGGGCTCAACCTGCCGGCCGCCACGGAGGCGAGCTGGATCGTCCACGACCTCGAGCCGGCACTGACGGCGGCCCGGCTGCATCCGAAGATCTACGGCGGCGACCTGGGCTGGGGGCCGCACAGCAACGCCTACATGAGCGCGGACGTCTCCGGCGCCGCCGGCGTCGCGCTGAGCGGGCTCTCGTGGCACTGCTACTTCGGCGCGCCGGGCGTGATGAGCCAGTTCCGGCGGGCCGATCCGCGCCTCGACCAGATCGTCGACGAATGCTCTCCGGGCCTCATCACGCCCACCCCGACTGCGGAGATCGTCATCTCCTCGCTGCGCGATTGGGCGAGCACCGTGGCCCTGTGGAACCTGGCGCTGGACCCGGACGGCGGACCGGTGGAGGCCCCCAACCACGGCTGCCCGGGATGCGTGGGGCTGGCCCAGATCGACGAGCGCACCGGGTCGGTGTCGCTGACACGCGCCTACTACCAACTGGGGCAGGCCAGCGCGTTCGTCGCGCCCGGGGCGCGGCGGATCGCCTCCAACCACTTCGTCGCCTACGTCTACCCGCGCCGCGGGGTCAACGTGGTGACGCCGGGGCTGGACGACGTGGCCTTCCGCAACCCAGACGGGAGCCTTGTGCTGGTGGCCTACGACAACGGGACGTCGCCGGTCCGTTTCGCCGTGCGGTGGCGCGGGCGCGCTCTGAGCTACACGCTCACCCCAGGGGCGATGGCCACCCTGGAGTGGAACCGCCCAGCCGCGCCTGACGTGCCGTGAGCGCCTCGGTTCAAGGCGTGCGCCACCAACCTCTCAGCTGGTGGCCCGGAAAGCGGGCATATGCGAGACTGTGCGCGCTACGGGAGGCGTGTGGCGCCGAACGAAGCACGACAAAGGGCAGCTGTTGAATTCAGTTGAATCAGTGCAGCGGCCGCCGGCGACTAGTCGCGGGGGCGAGGCGACCGAGGCGATCGATCCCGCCACCGGCGCTGACACCGCCATCCGGCGCGGCCGGTTCGACGTGTATTTGATGCCGATGGCGACCCTGATCGTCGGGCTGATCGTCACCGGCGCGCTCGTCCTCGTCTCACATTCGCAGTTCGTCTCCAACGAGAACCGGCTGCTGGCGCTACGGGTCCGCGACGCCGGCGCGGCTGTCGCCGGAGCGCTCTCGGGCGTCCAGACGCCACTGGTCTCAGCCGCCGAGCTGGCCGACGCGACGAACGGCAACGTGGCGAAGTTCATGCGTTTCGCCGAGCCGCTGGTGGGAGCGCCCGGCTCCGGTCACGCTTACAACTCGCTGTCGCTGTGGCGCATCAACTCGCTCGCGTCGGGCCCGGTGGCGGTGCAGGGCGTCGCGCCGGTGCTGGCGGCGCAGCCCTCCACCGCGACCTCGTTCCTGGCTTCGGCGGCGCGCACGCCGAAGCTGAGCGTGATCGGCCTGCTCAAGGTCCCGGCCCCGCGCCTGGGCTACGCGTTCGCCAATCCCGGCACGACCGGCGGTTATGTCGTCTACGCGGAGAACGCGCTGCCGGCCAACCGCCACTCCCGACTGCAGAGCACGTCGGCGTTCGCCGGTCTGGACTACGCCCTTTACCTGGGCGCCAAGCAGACCCCCGAGAACCTGCTGGTCTCCAACGTCACCCACTTCCCCCTGCCGTCTCCGTCACACGCCGAGACGGTGCCCTTCGGCAACAACGCACTCACCCTGGCGATGTCCTCGCGCCTGCCGCTGGCCGGCACGCTGCCGCGGGACCTGCCGTGGATCATCGCGGTGCTCGGCACCCTGCTGTCGCTCGCCGCCGCGGCGCTCACGCTGCGCCTGACCCAGCGCCGTCGCGCCGCCGAGGGGCTCGCGGACCGTCTCGAGGTGATCGCGCTGGAGAACGAGCGGCTGTACGCCGAGCAGCGTGGCATCGCGCAGACGCTTCAGCACGCCATGCTCCCCGACGTCCTGCCCCAGATCCCGGGCATCCAGTCCAGCGCACGCTACGAGGCCGGCGAGCAGGGCGTCGACGTGGGCGGCGACTGGTATGACGTCATTGACCTCGACGGGCGCCGGCTCCTGGTGGTGGTGGGGGACGTGTCGGGCCGGGGCCTGCGCGCGGCGACGACGATGGCATCGCTGCGCTACGCGATCCGCGCCTACGCCGCCCAGGGCGACGCGCCTCGGGAGATCCTGAACAAGATCAGCCGCCTGGTGGACGTGGCCGAGTCGGGCCAGCTCGCCACCGTGCTGTGCGCCATGGTCGACCCCGAGCACCGGCAGCTCACGATCACCAGCGCCGGCCACCTCCCGCCGCTCCTGATCTCAGACGGCGAGGGACGGTTCGCGGACGTCGAGGTCGGACTCCCGATCGGGGTGGAGGCGGACGCGTTGTACCGGTCGACGACGGTGACGGTTCCGCCGTCGGCGACCGTCGTGGCCTTCACCGACGGGCTGGTGGAAACGCGCGGGGAGAGCCTCGACGAGGGGCTCGAGCGGCTGCGCGCTGCCGCGACGCGGCATCATGTAGGCCTACCGGAGCTGTTGGGGACGCTGGTGAACGAACTGGTGGACGGCCGCTCTGACGATGACATTGCGATAGTAGGGGTGAGATGGACGAGCTAGAGGGGCAGCCTGACCAGCTGATCAGCTTCGATGTGGTCGTGGACGGAGACCATCACGCCACCGTCAGCATCGACGGTGAGCTCGACATGAGTGGGATCGATCCGCTCGCGGCTCGGGTCGACGAGGTCCTGGGCAACGGCGTCACCTCGCTGACGGTGGACGTCGGCGGCGTGCGCTTCGCCGACAGCTCCGCGATCGCCCTGTGGGTCAGATGGGCGAGCGCGGTGGACGAGTTCGAGCTGCTCGAGCCGCCGCCGCTGCTGCAGCGGGTGATCGCCGCCATGGGCCTTTCCGAGAAGCTGGGGGCGACGACATGAGGCGCATGCGGACGTTCCCCGCCATCCCCCAGTCGGTGCACGCCGCGCGACGCTTTGCCACCGATACGCTGCGCGGGAGCGCGGCCGCGACGCTGGAGGCCGTCGAGCTGATGGTGTCCGAGCTGGCGACCAACTGCATCCGCCACGAGCGCACGAGCTTCCAGATCGCGATCCTCGCGTCGACGCGCGAGATCCGCATCGAGGTCACCGATTCGGGAACGGGGACGCCGACGATGCGCTCCCCGGGCCCGGACGAGCCCAGCGGCCGCGGGCTGCAGATCGTGGACATGCTCTCCGAGAGCTGGGGTGTGGTGCCCGAGCAGCCGTCCGGAAAGACCGTCTGGTTCACGGTGCCCGCCACGACAGGGGCGCAGGCCGCCTCCGAGAGGCTGGGGTCGCGGCGGCGGATCGGTGCCGACGTGTCGCCGGTCGTGGGAGCTCCATCAAGTGTCCAGTGCGCCGAGAAGACGCCGAACGGGCCCACCAGCCAGTACCGATGCGGTGCGAGCCGCTACCGGGTCCCGTGCGGGCCCCGCGGCGCGGGTCTTGCGAGTCAAGGACGCCGGAGCCGCCTCCGATACTGCCTGCACGATGAGTGTGGCAGCCACGCGCGAGCTCGGCGCGACCTCGAACGCCTCCGCTGAGGAGGCCCCCAAGCGGATCCTGGTCGTTAACGACAAGCCGGACACGTTTGCGGACCTCAAGGAGGTGCTCGCCCCGTCCGGCACGACGTGGCAGATGGAGTACGCCGGCGGCGGCGACGCGGCTCTGGCGGCACTCGAGCGTGAGCCGGTGGACGTGGTCATCGCCGAGGATCAGATGGCCTCGATGGATGGCGTCGCGCTGCTCACGCGCATCCGCGACCAGCACCCCACCACCATCCGCATGATCGTCTCGGCGACGACCAGGCCGGGCCTGGCGACGATCGTCTCGCACCGCTTCCTGTCCAAGCCCTGCAACGCGGACGAGCTCGCGGTCCTCATCAAGCGCTCGTGCGCGCTGCACGACCGGACCGGCGAGGTCGAGGCCTTCCGCAAGACGATGGCGACGACGGCGCTGCCGTCGCGTCCCGGCGTCTACATGGAGCTCAATCGGGTCCTCTCGGACCCTGACTGGCAGCCCCACCAGGTCTCCGCGGTGCTGGAGCGCGACGTCGCCATGAGCGCCAAGGTCCTCCAGTTCGCCAACTCCGCGCTGTTCGGCCTCACCTCCACAGTCACCTCGGTGCGCGATGCCGTCATGTACCTGGGCGTCGACACGATCCGGTCGCTGTCGCTGACCGCCGAGGCCTTCGGCAAGCTCTCGCCTCGTGGCAACGCCGACTTCTCGCTCGACGACTTTCAGTCGCACGCCATGCTCGTGGCGCGGATCACCGCCTCGATCCTGCCTGCCGGCCGGACCCAGCAGGAGGCGGTCACGGCGGCGCTGTTGCACGACATCGGCAAGCTCGTGCTCATCTCCGACGGCAGCCGACGCTGGGCCCAGCTCACCGAGCAGGCGCGGGAGCGCCAGGTCCCGGTGCATGTGGTGGAGCAGGAGACCGACGGCGTCACCCACGCGCACGTCGGAGCCCACCTGCTCTCGCTGTGGGGCCTGCCCGACCCGATCGTCGAGGCGGTGGCCCACCACCACGATCCCAGCTCGGTCGACGGGCTGGCCTTCGACGGCGTCGCCGCCGTGCACATCGCCAACGGGCTGGCCAACGAGATCGCACCGGCGGCCGAGGGCGCGCCGCCGCGCGCCGGCCTCGATGTCGAGCTGCTCGACCGCCTCGGACTGCGCCCCCGCCTCGAGATCTGGCGCAGCCGCGCGCGCCAGCTGGCCGACCTCGCTGAGGACTCGGCCGCCGCGCTCCGCTGAGCGGCGGTCTGGCAGCCAACGCCCCGCATTCCGGCCCGGCTACCTTACGGGAAATCTACACGCGGCCCTAAATAGACGGCCCCCTGCTGCCGATTACGTCCATTGAATGCGACGATTGGTCAAGCATCAGGCCGTGAGGGTCGACCTGGACGCGAAGGTCGACTGGGACATCAGCTGCATCGAGTGCCGTGTGCGGTCGATTCAGGGTCCGGTGGCCACGCTCATCCCCGAAGGCGACATCACTGACGAGGTGCAGACGCGCCTGACCTCCGGCTCGCTGTGCTTTCTCACCTTCGAGCACGGCCGCGCTCCGGTGGCCCTCCGCGGGGTCGCACTGAAGGCGGCCGACCGCGAAGAACTGGAGTTCGTCGTAGTCGACGGCATCCAGGTCGCCGAGCGCCGCAGCGCCGAGCGCACGCAACTTGTCACCGCCGTCAAGGCGACGCCGGTGGAGCTCGACGGGACCGCCGGCGAGCCGGTGGCGACGGTCACCTCAAACCTCAGCATGGGCGGCGCGTTGCTGCTCAAGCGCCCCGGCCTCGGCGACGTCTCGAGGTGGCGGGTGGAGCTGTTCCTGCCCGGCGATCCGGAGCACGTGCACTGCGAGGCGGTGCTGGCGCGCGAGACCCCGACGCATCTGGGCGTCCGCCTCGTCAATGTTCAGGAAGCCGATCAGCTGCGCATCGCCGGCGTGCTCGCCGGTCTGCAGCGCGCCGCGCCGGCGCTCGCCTGAGCCGCCTGACCCAGAACCTCGCCTTGCCCCTTGAACCTCACGTAACGTGAGGCTCTACGGTGGCCGCGGTGAGCATTGACGAGCCTCTCATCCAGATCGGGCAGCTCGCGTCCGCGGTCGGACTGACCGTGCGCACGCTGCATCATTACGACGCCGTCGGGCTACTGGTGCCCGCGGAGCGGTCGCAGGCCGGGCGACGGCTGTACTCGCCCCGCGACGTGAGGCGGCTGTACCGGATCGTGGCGCTGAGACGGCTGGGATTGGGACTGGCGGAGATCGGAGCGCTGCTGGACTCCAGCCCCGATCTGGCCCCAGCGGTTCGCCGTCATCTCGAGCGGGTGGAGCGCCAGCTGGAGCTCCAGCGCCGCCTGCGCGTCACGCTCACCCGGATCCTGGAGCTGCTCGACGCCGGACATGAGCCGGACCGGGATGAATTCATCGACGCGATCGGAGTGATGATCATGAGCGAGAGCTACTACACGGCTGAACAGCAGGAGCAGCTGGCCGAGCGTCGCCGGGCGCTGGGCGAGGAGGGGATGGCCGCCGCCGAGCGCGACTGGGCGGAGCTGATCGAGGCCGTGCGGACCGAGCGCGCCAGCGGCACCGACCCGGGCGACCCGCGCATGCTCGAGCTGGCGCGCCGGTGGCTCGGGCTGATCGAGCAGTTCACCGGCGGCGACGAGGGCATCCGGCAGTCGCTTCAGCGGATGTACCGCGAGCAGGGGGCGCACACGGGGTCGAGGGGGATGGTCGATTCCGAGCTCATGACGTACGTGGGCCAGGCGCTGGCGCACTTGCCGCAGTAGCCGGCGACGGCGCGTGTCCGGTTTGGCGATCCGTCATCGTCTTAAGCGGTGATGGACCTCGACACCCTCATTCGCTCCCATCACGACGAGCTGACCGCGCACCTGTCGTTCGCCCTGTCCGGGGACCGCCATACCGCCGAGGACCTCGCCCAGGAAGCGTTCGCGCGGGCGTGGCGCCGCCTCCCGGAGGGGCTCAGCCCGGAGCGCCAGCGGGCGTGGCTGAGGCGCACGAGCCGCAACCTCGCCGTCGACGAGCTGCGGCGCCGCGCGCGGCGCCCAACGGTGGCGCTCGAGGACGCCGACGCCGCCGGCCGCGCCGTCCAGGAGGCGGCGGCGCCCGACGCCGCCCGCGAGGCGCTGGCGGGTCTGCCCGCCCACCAGCGCTTCGTGCTGCTGCTGCACTTCGAGGCGGGCTTCACCCATGCGGAGATCGCCCGTCTGCTCGACACCTCCGAGGAGGCGGTGCGCAAGCGCGTGTCCCGCGGGCGGGCGGCCTTCGTGCGCGCCTATCGCCACGCGCGCGAGGACAGCACGCCGCTGGTCCTGCTCGTCTCCCGCGACGATCCGACCCCGCCCTACGTGCGCTGGCTGCAGGCCGCCGGCGCGCGCGTGCGTCACCTCACCAGGTCGCCTTCGCAGCGGGAGCTATCCCTGGCCGACGGCCTGGTGCTCACCGGAGCCTTCACCGACCTGCACGCCGGCCTTTACGGAGAGCTACCGCGCGCAGCGCGCGGCGAGCCCGACCTCGACCGCGACCTTGTGGACCTGGCCACTCTGACCGCGGCGCTGGCCATGGATCTGCCGCTCCTGGGCGTCTGCCGGGGGCACCAGTTGCTCAACATCGCTTCGGGCGGCAACCTCTATCAGGACGTCGTCGGCGACGGAGCGACCACCCTCGAGCACGCGGTCGGGGGACACGCGGTCCGGACGCACGCGGGCGGCTCGGTGAGGAGCCTGCTGGGCCGTAGCACCTACGTGGAGAGCGAGCACCACCAGGCGATCCGGCGCCTCGGGCGCGCGGTGAAGGCGACCGCCACCTCGCCCGATGGGATGGTCGAGTCGATCGAGCGCACCGATCGCCGGTTCGCCCTCGGCCTCCAGTGGCACCCCGAGAGAGAGCCGGGCGGCCCCGGCGACCGGGTGGCGGAGGCGTTCGTGGCCGCGGCGGCGCCGCGGGCGGCATGAGGCGCCGCCCGATGGCCGCGCCCGGGGTGGCCGACGCCACGGTGACCCTGCGGTTTGCCTCGTTCGATGACGCCCCCGACCTGCTGCGCCTGGCCCAGCTCGACAGCGCGGAGCCGCTGCGCGAGCCCATCCTCGTGGGGGAGGTGTCGGGCCGCGTGACGGCCGCGCTGTCGCTGGCCGACGCGCGGGTGATCGCCGATCCGTTCGTGCTCAGCCTGGGCATGGTCGAGCTCCTGCGGGCGCGCGCCGGGCAGCTCGGCGCGGCCGATCGGCGCTGGGGCCGGCGGCGGCGCTCGCTCGGGCTGCGGGCGCTCCTGCGGATCAACCCGCTGTAATCGGTTCCCGCCTCCGTTAAACGCGCAGCGCCCGCGCAGGGCGGGCGCCGCAGCGAGTGTGCCCCTGCAAACTCAGGAGAGGGTGAACTGCGAGATGAGCCGCTGCAGCTCGTCGGCCGTGGCCGACAGCTCCTGCGCCGAGGAGGCGATCTGCTGCGTGGAGGCGCTGGTCTCCTCGGTGGCGGCCGAGACCTGCTCGGTGGAGGCCGAGGACTCCTCGGCGACGTTGGCCACGGAGCTGACGTTCTCCATCATCCGGGTGGCGCTGTCGACGATCTGCTCCGAGGAGGCGGCGATCTGCTCGATGCGTGCGGTCATGGCTTCGACGTTCTGGCGGATCTGCTGGAAGGCCTCGCGGGCCTCGGTCACGGTCTGGGCGCCCTCGTCGGTCTGGCGGACGCCGTGCTCGACGACGGTGACCGCGCGCTCGGTCTCTGAGCGGATCTCGGACACCAGATCGGCGATTGACGCGGCCGCCTGCTGTGACTCCTCGGCCAGCTTGCGGACCTCCTCGGCCACGACGGCGAAGCCCTTGCCCTGCTCGCCGGCCCGGGCCGCCTCGATGGCGGCGTTGAGCGCCAGCAGGTTGGTCTGCTCGGAGATCGCGGTGATCGTGTCGACGATGCCGCCGATACGGGTGGACTTCTCGCCGAGCTGGCGGATGGCCGCGCTGACATCGGCGGACGAGTTCTGCACGCCGCGCATGGCCTCGTCGACCTTGGCCACGGCCTGCTCGCCGACCTCGGCCGAGGCCCGGGCCTCGGCGGCGACTTGGGCGGTCTCGGCGGCGGTCTGCGACGAGTTGCGGCTGGCCATCGCCACCTCTTCGCTCATGGCGCGGACCTGATCCACGGCGCGGACCTGCTCCTCGGCGCCGCTGGCGACCTGGCCGACGGACGCGGCGATCTCGCCGATCGCGCGGCCGACCTCCTCGGTCGTGGAGGCCATCTGCACGCTGGAGTTGTTCAGCGTGGCGGAGGTGCCGGAGATCGCGCGGACGACCTCGCCGACGCGATCGCGCATCTCGACGAAGGCGTTGCGCAGCGCGTCGCGCTCCGAGCGCGGCGCGATCTCGACGGCGAAGTTGCCACGGCCCATCTCAGCGGCGGCGCCGGCGGTCTCGCGCAGGTAGTCGATGACATTGCCGAGCGCGTGACCCATGGCGGCGATCTCGTCGCGGCCGTGGACGTCGAGGTGCTGATCGACGTCACCCTGGGCCAGGGCCTTGGCGGCCTTGAGCATCTGGCGCACCCCCCCGACGATGCGGCGCGAGAGCAGGAGCACGATGCCGATGGCCAGCGCGACGCCAACGAGGCCGAGCACGATCGTGATCAGCGTGGCCGAGTTCTTGCTCGAGGCTGCGTCCCTCGCATCCTCCTTGGAGACGACCGCGGCCAGGCTGCTCGCGTGGGTGGAGAGCGAGTCGGTGGCGTCGTTGGCGGCACCGGTGACCAGGGCGGTGGCCTTGGCCTTGTCATGCGCTTTCGCGAAGCTCATGACCCGGCTGTCCAGGCCCTTCCAGTCCACGAAGTCCTTCTGGATCGCGGAATAGGCGCTGCGGTCCGCCGCCGTGGTCATATGGGGCTTCACGGCCGCCAGTTCCTGGGCGAAGCGCTGGACGTCACCCTCATGGTCACCGGCCGAGACGCCGTTGTTCAGCGTGGCCATCAGCTGGGAGCCCTGCATGTTGTAGGTGTCCTTGCTGAGGGCGTCGGCCATCTTCACGCGCTCCGTGCCGTTCTGCAGGGTGTTCGACACGCTGCCGAGGTGCGCGATCGCGACAACCACACCGATGCCGAAGACGACGATGACGGCGGCGAAAGCGGCGAACAGCTGATTACGCAGGGAAGATGTGATGAGACGCATGGCCGTCCTTGGGATCGAAAAATCGTGGTGCCGGGCCGCGCGTCCGGATGGGCTGCCGCGCCGCTCATGGCAGGTAATCGGCCGGAAAGAAGTCAACCTTGAGCAGGCCGGGTCGGGCAGAATGCACCGATGACGCCCGCGTCCAGAAAGCCGCCGCTCGCTGGCCGGGGCCCCGTGATCCTCGCCTTGCTGATCATTGCCGCGGTGGTGTTCGTGGACATCCTCGTCGCCTCCGACCGCGTGGCGGTCACGAGTCTGATGATCGCCGCGCCGCTGCTCTGCGGGGTCACCTCATCGGTGGCCGTCACCCGCCGCATCGGCGCCGTGTCCGTGGTGGCCGCCGCGGCCGCCTTCATCTGGGGGCCGAGCCCGGACACCTGGCGCTACTGGATTCCCCTCGGGGTGGTGGCGGTCGGGTCGGCGTTCGCCGTGGTCATGGCCCGCTATCGCGTGGACGCGGATCGCGACGCCCGCCGGATGCGGGTGCTCGCCGATGTCGCGGAGATCGCCAACGGCGGTCAACCGGTCGCGGAGATAGCGTGGGCGCTGATCGACGTGCTCGTCCCGCGCCTCGTCGACGTGTGCATGATCGACATCCGCACCCCGGAGGGCGGGGTCGGGCGGCTGGCGGGCGCCGCGGCGGGCGCGCCCGATCAGGCGCGGGCGCTGCTGGGGCGCGCAGTGGCCGGCGAGGGCGACGGGAGCGGTCACGAGCTCCCGGCCCGGACCAAGCACAAGCCTCTGCTCAGCGCTCGCGACGCGCGGGCCCTCGGTCGCGATGACGAGGAACGGCGGCTGTTCGCCGAGCTGGGGATCGACTCGGCGGTGACCGTGCCGCTGGCTCCCCGCGACGCGCCGCTGGGCGCCCTGACGCTGGCAACCCGGCCGCCTCGGGCCCGGCTCTCGCATGCGGACGACGTCGAGTACGCCGAGACGCTCGCCGGCCGGGTCGGCCTGGCGCTGGACAACGCGGTCCTGTCCGCGGAGCTGTCGAGCGCCGAGCGCCAGCTCGAGGTCATCCTCGGCTCGGTGGATGCCGGGGTGACCGTGCGCGACCGCCACGGGCGGATGGTCTACGCCAACCAGGCCGCGGCCGATCTGCTCAAGCTCCCGGACCCCGCCGCCGTGCTCGCGCATCCGCCCGGGGGCCTGATGGCGCGCTTCGATGTCTACTCCGAGGACGGCGAGCCCGTCGACCTCTCCGATCTCGCGGGGACGCGGCTGCTCATGGGCGAGACCTCGCCGCCGCCGATGATCGTGCGCAACATCGTCAAGGAGACCGGCGAGGAGCGGTGGCTGCTCAACAAGGCCACCGCGGTGCTCGGTCCCGAGGGCGAGATCCTCATGGCGGTCAACCTGATCGAGGACATCACCGAGACCAAGCGCAACGAGATCGCCCAGCGTCTGATGGCCGAGACGCTGCGCACGCTCGCCGAGACGCCCGATCTGCCCAGCACGCTGCAGGCGATCGCCGACGCCGCGGTCCCGAGCCTCGCCGACTGGGCCGCGGTGAACATGCTGGACGAGTCCGGCACCATCCGTACGCTGGCGATCGCCCACCGGGACCCGGACAAGGTGCGGATGGGGTGGTATCTCAACCACCGATGGCCCCAGGACCACGAGTCGGCGGGCGTGGGCGCGGTCATCCGCAGCGGCGAGGCCCTGCTGGTCCACGAGATCACCGAGGAGATGCTCGCTCGCCGCGCCCAGGACCCTGAGCATCTGGGGATCCTGCGCGAGGTGGGGCTCAACTCGGCGATGATCGCGCCGATCCGCAGCGGCGAGCGGATCCTCGGGGCGCTCAGCTTCATCTCGTGCACGTCACGCCGGTTCGACGCACGCGACCTGCAGCTGGCCTGCGACCTCGGGCGCCAGACGGGCGTGATCATCGACAGCGCGGAGTTTCGGGCAGCTCAGAGCCACATCGCGCAGACGCTCCAGGCGGGGCTGATCCCGCGCTCGCTGCCGGTGGTTGAGGGTTGGGAGCTGTCCAGCGCCTATCGGGCGGCCGGGCGCGCGGTCGAGGCCGGCGGCGACTTCTATGACCTGCTGTCCTTCGACGGCGGCTGGGCGGCGGTGATCGGCGACGTCGTGGGCAAGGGCGCCGAGGCCGCCGCGCTCACGGCGCTGGCCCGCCACACGCTGGCGGCGATCGTGGAGGCGACCGGTGATCTCGCCTATGCGCTCCAGGTGCTCAACCGGCGTCTGCGCCGGCGCAGCGATGACTACCGCAGCCTCTGCACCGTGGCGGCGGTGGTGGTCACGCCCAACGAGCAGGTGACGATCCTCTCGGCGGGACACCCGCTCCCGCTGCTGCACCGCGACGGCGCCGCCTGGCCGGTGGGGCGACCCAGTCCGATGCTCGGCTACGTCGATGACCTGGAGCTTCTGTCCACGCCCGTCGCCGTCCAGCCCGGCGATGAGCTCATCCTCTACACCGACGGGGTGCTCGACGCCATCGGGCCCGACGAGCGCTTCGGCGAGGCACGGTTGTTCGAGACGGTGCGCCTGCTGGCCGGCGGCGGCGGCGCGACCGCCGAGCGCATCCTGGAGGCGATCGACGGCTTTCGCGACTCCGATCAGGCCGACGACATCGCGATCCTCAGCCTCACGCGGGCGCCCGTGGCGGCGGCGCGCCCGGTCGCCTGACGGGCGGGGCGGGCGCCGTAATCAGGGGCAGGGGCGTCCGGTCAGGTGGCGAAGATATACGCCGATGCCAGCCCGCCAACCGAGCAGGGGACGGCGCCGGCAGACGCGCGCGCGCCGGCGGACGCGCCCCGTGCCGGCCCGGCTGGCGCTGCTCGGCGTGGTGGCCGCCGCCGCGGTGGCGGCGGTCGGCGGACACGAGGCCGCATGGCTGTGCGTGCCCGTGTCGCTGGTCTGTGTCGCGGTCCTGGGTCATGGCCAGGTCCGGCTCGAGCGTGAGCGCGACACCCTGCGCCGCGACGCCCTCTCGGATCCGGTGACGGGCGTGGCCAACCGCCGGTCGCTGCTGGTGCGCGCGGACTACGAGATCGCCCGCCACGGCCGGGCGCGGCACAGCTTCGCGCTGGTGATGCTCGACCTTGACGGTTTCAAGCAGCTCAACGACCGCTTCGGCCACGCCGCCGGCGACGACCTGCTGCGCGACGTCGCGGGGGCACTGCGCCGGGCCATGAGGGCGCAGGACACCGTCGCCCGCTTCGGCGGCGACGAGTTCTGCGTGCTGGCGCCGGAGACAAACGAGCGCGGGGCCGAGCCGCTCGCCGCCAAGGTGACGCAGGCGGTGCGGGACGTCAGTGTGGGGATGGAGGCGGTGGCCGGCAGCGTCGGCGTCGCCGTGTTCCCGATCGACGGCACCAACACCGCCGAGCTCATGCAGGTCGCCGACGAGCGGCTGTTGGCGGCCAAGCGGCGCCGGCCGGCGGGCGCCGCGCGGGCGCAGCGCCGCGCCGCCTAAGACACGCTGCACACCGGGGTTGGATCAGCTTTGGTCAGCGATGGGACGAGACGGCGAGGCCCGACCCGACTCCGAAACCTAAGAAAACGCTGATCAACGGGGCACACCGCGGTCACCCGCGCCGGGTCGGGCGCCCATAGAACACGGCGACCCCACACGCTGTTGACCGAAGGGAGCCGTGCGTTGTCCAGACGTTCGAGGTTCGCCGGGGTCGCGGTCGCCGCTCTGGCGGCGGTTGCCGTGCCCGTCGCGGCCAGTTCCGCTCATGCTCGCGGCCATCACGATGGCGATCGGCACGGCCACGGCGCCATCCGGCACGTGCTGCTGATCTCCGTCGACGGCCTCCATCAGTCCGACCTGCGCTGGTTCATCCGCCACAACCCCGGGTCAGAACTGGCGGCGCTGGCGGCGCGCGGCGCCGAGTACTCCCGCATCCAGACGCCGGTCCCATCGGACTCCGATCCCGGCATGACCGCCCAGATGACCGGCGGCGACCCGCGGACGACCGGCGTCTACTACGACGTCGAGTACAACCACGCCCTGCTGGAGGCGGGGACCACGTCCTGCCACGGCCAGGCGACGGGCGCGGACGTCATCTACGACTCGCCCGACGACATCGACGTCACCAAGCTCGATGCCGGCCAGGGGCTCTCGGGGCTGCCCGGGACCATCCTCCAGATGACCCAGACGCCCCAGGATCTGCTCAACCCGGCGACGTTCCCCGTCGATCCCCAGACCTGCCAGCCGATCTCACCGAGCTCCTACCTGAAGGTCAACACGATCTTCAACGTGGCCCACGACGACGGCCTGCTCACGGCGTGGTCGGACAAGCACCCGGTCTACACATCGTTCAACGGGCCCGAGGGCAACGGGATCACCGACTCGTTCGACCCCGAGATCGACAGCAACGCGCTCGAGCCCAACGGGACCCCCTACCCCGGCAACATCGCCTGGACGGGCGACAACTCCGCCACCATGCAGTACGACTCCTACAAGGTCCAGGCGGTGCTCAACTGGATCGACGGCTACAACCACAGCCGCTCCGCGCACGTGGGCGTGCCCGCGATCTTCGGCATGAACTTCCAGACGGTCTCGACCGCTGAGAAGCTGCCGACCTCCGATGGGCTGGCCGGCGGCGATGAGCCGGGGACGAACATCCCGGGTCCGCTGCTCCAGCGGGCGCTCATCTTCGTTGACCAACAGCTGGCGGCGATGGTCTCAGAGCTCCGCTCCCAGGGGATCCTGGACTCCACGGCGATCATCGTGTCGGCCAAGCACGGCCAGTCGCCGCAGGACCCCAACGACCTGACGCGGATCGACGACGGCCCGATCATCGACGGCATCAACGCCGCGTGGACGCAGGCTCACCCCGGGGCCGGCAACGTGGTGGCCGCGGGCACGGACGACGATGCGGTCATGATGTGGCTGTCGCCCAAGTCCCAGGAGGCTGCCGACTTCGTCCGCAATTACCTCCTGACGCATCCGGCGACCGGCAACACCGCCGACGGCGGATCACGGACGCTCCAGCAGTCCGGCCTGCGCCGCGTGTTCGCGGGCGCCTCGGCCGCCCGCTACTTCGGGGTGCCGGTCTCTGACCCGCGCCACCCCGACATCTGGGGCATCGTCCAGCACGGCGTCGTCTACACCGGCGGGAAGGGCAAGATCGCCGAGCACGGCGGAGCCGATCCCGAGGATCGTGACGTCCCCATCCTCGTCTACGCGCCGCACGCCGTGGAGCCCGGCGTGTTCGGCCAGAGGCTGGAGACGACCTCTATCGCGCCGACGATCATGCGGCTGCTTGGCCTCAATCCCGATGCCCTGCAGGCGGTTCGCATCCAGGGCACCCCGGTCCTCCCGGGCGTGCACTAGCCGTCACCAGGTCTTCGCCGGGCGCGCGCCATCGCGCGCCCGGCGAGGACGACGGAGGGCGTAGGCTGACGATCGCATGGAGCGCTCCGCCCCCGTCGACGGCTTCTCCCTGGCCTACGAGCGTCACGGCTCCGGCGATGCCGCCGTCGTGCTCCTTCACGGCTGGCCGGGGGACCATGAGGACTGGCGCGAGGTGGTGCTGCGCCTGGTGGCTCACGGCGGCGCCACCGTGCTGGTGCCCGACCTGCGCGGCTTCGGCGCCTCCGACCGGCATGTCTCCGACGACGCCGAGGCCTACGCCGCACCGGGTCAGGCGGCGAGCGTGCTCGGGCTCATGCGCGAGCTCGGCCTGAAGCCGGCGGTCATCGGCGGCTACGACGTCGGCAGCCGGATCGCGCAGCAGATGGCGAGAGCGGCGCCCGACGCCGTCCGCGCGCTCGTGATCGCGCCGCCGGTGCCGGGCGCCGGCGCGCGGGTCCTGTCGGAAGGCGCGGTGCGGGAGTTCTGGTACCAGAGCTTTCACCGCCTGGAGCTGGCCGAGCGCCTGCTTGACGGCAACCCCGGGGCCGTGCGGGCATATCTCGAGCACTTCTGGGAGCACTGGTCGGGCCCGGCCTTCACGCCGGAGCCGACGCAGCTGGATCGGCTGGCCGCGACCTACGGCGTCCCTGGCGCGTTCACGGCGTCCATCGGCTGGTACCGGGCCGGATCAGGCACGTTCGCCCGCAGCCTCGCTGAGCAGACCCCCGCGCCCGAGGACCGGATCGCCGTGCCCACGACCGTCCTGTGGCCGGCCCACGATCCTCTGTTCCCGATCGAATGGGCCGACCGGATCGACGCGTTCTTCAGCGCCGTCACGCTGCACCGGCTCCCGGATGCGGGGCACTTCTCGCCGCTCGAGGCGCCCGCCGAGTTCGCCGCGGCGATCGGCGCCGCGCTGGAGGCGTGAGCCATGCCGGAGACGGTCCGGCGCGCCGGCGCCGAGGACGCCGACGTGGTGGCGCGGCTCCTGCGCGACTTCAACGCCGAGTACGAGGATCCGGTGCCCCCGCAGGAGGAGATGGCCGAGCGCATCCGGGTGCTGCTCGCCCACGGGGACACGGTCATCCTGCTGGCCGGCGAGCCGCCGTGCGCGCTGTCGGTGACGCGCTTCCGGCCGGGGCTGTGGAGCCCCAAGCTCGAGTCCTACCTGGCCGAGCTCTACGTGGTCCCCGACCGGCGCGGGCATGGCATCGGCCGGGCGCTGATGGAGGAGACGATGGCGGCGGCGCGCGCCGCCGGGGCGGACACGATGGAGCTCGGGACCGGCGAGGACGATGTCGCCGCGCGCGCTCTGTACGAGAGCCTCGGGTTTGACAACCACGAGCATGGGCCCGGAGGCGCGCGGACGCTCAGCTTCTTCTACGAGCGCGAGCTGTAGGCGCTACCCGAGCGCGTTGAGGAACCGGGCGATGATCGGGCCGTCGAGCGGGCCGCCGTTGACCCCGCCGCTGTCCTGGACGACGATGGCGAAGGCCACGTCGCCGCGGTAGCCCATCAGCCAGGCGTCGAGCTTCAGCTTGCCGCCGGCGCCGTACTGGGCGGTGCCGGTCTTGGCGTACGTGCCGCCGGGCAGGCCGGTATTCGCGGCCGTCCCGCTCGCCACAACGTGGCCCATCATCAAGCGCAGGGCGCCGGTCACCGCGCCCGGCAATGGCGCTGGGGCGATCCGGTCGTCAGGCGCCCCGGTGACCAGGCGCGGCGCTCGGACACTGCCGCTGTCGATCGCCGCCGCCACCGTCGCCATACCCAGCGGCGAGAAGGTGACGCGGCCCTGGCCGATCGCGCTGGCCGCCAGGTCCGCCTGCCCGCTCGGCGCCGGGACGTTGGCGTCAAACGCGGTCAGCCCCAGGTGGGGCGTCCGGCCCAGGCCATAGAGGTCGGCCACGGCGGGGAAGTCGGCTGGGCGCAGGTGCCCGGTGGCCAGGCCGATGAACGCGGTGTTGCACGACTCCGTGAAGGCCTGATCCAGCGTGCTCGCCGGCTGATCGCCCTCGGCGTTGTGGAACACCTCGCCGTCGACGGTGAGGCTGGGCGGGCAGTTCGCCGGAGACGTCGGCGACAGGCCCTTCCGGATGAGCGCGCTCGACGTGAGCACCTTGAACGTCGACCCCGGCGGATAGGCGCCCTGCAGCGCCTGGTTGTAGGCCACCGAGACGGGGTCTGAGACCACGGCCAGCACCTGACCGGTGGACGCGCGGATCGCCACCATGGCGACGTTCTTGTGGACGCCGGCCAGCGCCGCCTCGGCGGCGCGCTGCACGCGGGGGTCGAGGCTGGTGCTGACTGAGCGGCCCGGATGGCCCGGGAACGACGCCAGCGTGCTGACCAGGGCGCCGCCGGACGTCTCGACGATCACCTTCGTTGTGGGGGTGCCGGCGAGCTGGCGCTCGGCGGCGTACTCCAGGCCGGTCTGGCCCACCTGGCTCGAGGCGTCATAGGGCGGCCCGAGCGCCGTGAGCTGGTCCGCGGTGATGGGCCCGACCGTCCCGACGAGGTGGGCGGCGAGCTGCGGCGTGATCGCGCTGCGGGCACTCACCTGCTCGAACTGAGTCCCGGGCACCGCGTAGACGTTGCTCGGACCGGGCTGGGCCTTGAGCTGCTCGAAGCGCGTCTGCGAGACCTGGAAGACCGGCTCGAAGAACGTCGGGTGTGCCTTGGTCTGCGCCAGCGCCGCCTTGACCGCGGCTGGGGTGGCGCCGGCGCCGATCAGGTCGGCACTCACCTGCTTGGCGTTCTTGATGCGGCTGCCGACGAGGCCGACGTTGACCACGTGCTGAGCGGCGATGAGCGGGGCACCGCCGGCGCCGGTGACGCCCGCGCGCGGTGGCCAGTCCTTGACGGTGGCAAGCCGGTCGGTGCCGTGAAGCGCCGGGTTGATGGTGGCTGGGGTCCAGGCCACCTTCCAGACGCCGTTGCGCTGCACGAGGTGGACGGTGGCGGCGGTTCTCCATCTGCCGACACGGGGCAGGGCGTAGCTCTGCGCAACGCGCGCCTGGGCGCGGGATCCCTTCTGGGTGACGCGCCCGGCGCTGAAGCTCGCCGTCCTGACCCCGAGCGCGCTGAACGCGGCGGCGTTGACGGCGGTGAACGTCGCGGGCGGGGTGGCCACGAGCTTGCTCATGGCGGGCCAGTCACCGCGGCTCCACGCCGTCAGGTAGCTGTGCAGCGTGGATTGCGGCGTCGAGGAGGAGCCGCCGCAGGCAGTCAGGCCGGCAGCAAGGAGCAGCGCGGTCACGCCTGCCGCGACGCGCCGGCTTGCCCGAGCCGGCGTCAAGCGATCACAGGACGCCGACGAACCACGGATCGAGCATAGGACTTGACATACCTAATGGTGTTAGTTATTGTCCTAATCGTATTAGGTAATCGGCCACACGGAGAACATCATGAAGACCACCCCGCTCAACGACCGCCTCATCCAGCTCACGCGCTATGGCTTTGTCAACGCCTATCTCGTGCGCGAGGACGACGGGTTCACGCTCGTGGACACGACGATGCCCCGGACCGGCGACGCGCTCATCGCCGCCGCCACCGCGGCCGGCGCGCCCATCCGACGGATCGCGCTGACCCACGGCCACGGTGACCACGTCGGCTCGGTGGGCGAGCTCAAGGACAAGCTCAGCGCCGACGTCCAGGTGCTGCTGCCCGAGCTCGACGCCCGCATCCTCGCCGGCGAGAAGGTCGTTGAAGGCAAGCTGACCGGAAGCTGGCCAAAGGTCACCTGGACGCCGGATGTGCGCTTGACGCCCGGCGATACCGTCGGCAGCCTCGAGGTCATCGCCAGCCCCGGCCACTCTCCGGGCCACGTCGCCTTCCTGGACACCCGCGACCGCACGCTCATCGCCGGCGACGTGTTCACCACCTTCGGCACCACCCAGGTCTCAAACCACTACTACTGGCGGTTCCCGCTGGCGGCGATGGCCACCTTTGACAAGGCGGAGGATCTGCGCTCCGCTCGTGCCCTGCGCGCGCTGGACCCGGCGCTGCTCGTTGTCGGGCACGGCCGCGCGGTCCCGTCCCCGGCCGCGGCGATGGACGCCGCCATCGCCCGCGCGGCCCGCTGATGCCGCGCGCCGGCCTGGATACGGAGGCCGTCGTGGCCGCCGCCGCCGGACTCGCCGACGACGTGGGTCTGGAGCGGCTCACACTGGCCCGGCTGGCCGCGGAGCTCGGGATCCGCACGCCGTCCCTGTACGCCCACGTCGACGGGCTGCCGGACCTACGGGCACGGATGGGAGCCCGCGGCGCCCGTGAGCTGGCCGCCCAGCTCCAGCGGGCAGCCGCGGGCCGCTCGGGCGCCGACGCCCTGCGGGCGGTGGCGGGCGCGTATCGCGCCTACGCCCATGCCCACCCCGGCCGCTACGCCGCCATGCAGGCGGCGTCCGAGCGCGAGGACAACCAGGCGGCGGGCGCCGCGGTGGTGGGGGTCATCCTGGCGGTGCTCGGCGCCTACGAGCTGGCCGGTGACGCCGCCATCCACGCCGTCCGGGTGGTGCGGTCGGCGCTGCACGGGTTCGTGGTGCTGGAGCACGAGGGTGGCTTCGGGCTCCCGCTCTCCCTCGATGACAGCTTCGCCACACTGGTGGAGATGATTGACGCCGGTCTCTCGCGGACAGCCTGAGCTCCATGGAGATCACCGTTGCCGACAACACCGACGCCGCGCGCTACGAGATCGCGGTGGACGGCGAGTGCGCCGGCTTTGTCACCTACCGTCTGGCACCTGGGGTCATCACCTTCCTGCACGCCGAGGTTGACCCGGCCCGCGAGCGCGACGGCCTGGGCAGCCGGCTGGTCCGCGACGCCCTGGACGATGCGCGCGCCCGTGGCCTGACGGTGCGCCCCGTCTGTCCCTTCGTCGCCTGGTTCATCGAGACCCACGCGGAGTACCAGTCGCTCGTGGCCTAGGTCCGGGCGCCGGCCTTCTCCTCGGCGCCCGGCAGGTCGGCCACCACCAGCCGGGGCTGACCCGCGAGCTGACCGCCGGCGCAGTCACCGGCCGCGACCGTGGTCCGGGGCTTGCCGCGGATCGCGAGGCCGGCGACGCCCGCCAGCGCCAGAAGCACGCTGGCGACCCCCATCGCGACGTGGAATGCGTCCTCGCCGGCGCTGGCGGTCGTATGGCGGACGAAGGCGCGCTTGGCGGACGGCACGGCGGAGGAGTCGATCGTGCCGAATGTGTGGTGCGCGGCATCGCGCAGTGCCGCCTGGCTGGAGGCCGGCAGACGGTGGCCGAGGCGGTGGTTGAGCTGCGCGCCGTAGAACGACGCGACGACGGCGCCGACCGCGGCCACCGCGACCAGGCTCCCGGTGCGGGCGATGGCGTTGTTGACCGCCGAGGCGATCCCGGCGTCCATCTCACTGGCGTCGGCGAGCACGGTGGCGGTGAGCGGAGCCACGGTCAGCGACAGGCCGAACGAGAACACCAGCAGCGCCGGAAGCACGTCGGTGAGGAACGACACCGTCGTCCCGTAGCGCTCCATGAGCCCGAACCCCGCCGCCACGAACAGCGGTCCGATGGTGAGGAACGGTCGCGGCCCGTATTTGTCCGCCAGTCGGCCCATGCGCGCCGACAGAAAGAACATGACCACGGTGGGGATGAGGCCGGTCACCCCCGACTGGAGCGCGCTCCACCCCGCGACCTGCTGGAGGTAGATGGTGACGAAGAACCCGAGCAGGCCGATCCCGCCGTACATGACGAAGGTCTGCGCGTTGGCCACGGCGAAGTTGCGGTGGCGAAACAGCTCGAGGGGGAGCATCGGCGCGGGGGTCCGCGCCTCGTGCACGATGAAGGCGACGAAAAACGCTGCGCCGGCCAGCAGCGCACCCCACACCCCCGGGTCTGACCAGCCCAGCACCGGTTGCTCGATCAGCCCGAACGAGATTCCAGCCAGCCCCAGCGCGGCGAGCCCGGCGCCCGTCCAGTCGATGCGGGTGTCGGGCATGCCGTGGGCACGGCCCGGGACGGCCACGCGCGCCAGCGCCAGGGCGATGATCACCAGCGGCACGTTGATGATGAAGATCCACCGCCAGGACGCCGAGTCGACGATCTGGCCGCCGATGATCGGCCCGGCGAGGATCCCGATGCCGCCCCACGCGGTCCACGTCCCGATCGCCCCGCCGCGCTCCTCCTTGGGGAACACCGACACGATGATGGCCAGCGCCGCCGGCGTGAGCAGCGCCCCGGAGACTCCCTGCAGCGACCGGGCCACGATGAGCACCCCGATCGTCGGCGACGCGGCGCACAGGGCGGAGCCGATCCCGAACCCGGCCACGCCGGCGGTGAACACCCGCCGTTCGCCGAGCTTGTCGGTCAGTGAGCCTGCGAGCAGGATGAGCGCGCTCAGCGTGAGCAGGTAGGAGTTGGAGACCCACTGCTGGGCGGCGAACCCGCCACCGAGATCGCGGCTGATGGCCGGCAGCGCCACGTTGACAGCCGTCGAGTCCACCGCGGCGATCGCCGAGGCGAGGATGGCGGTGATGAGTGCGAGCTGCTTGGTGCGCGGGCTGGCCGGCCCAGCCATCAGCGGCGGGCGCCGTTGATCGGCAGCCGGGCGCGGAACACGGTCCGGCCGGGGCGCGACTCCAGGGTGAGGCTGCCGTGATGGCGCTCGACGAGGATCCGGCGAGCGGTGTCGAGCCCGAGCCCGGTCCCGCTGCCGACCTCCTTGGTGGTGAAGAAGGGGTCGAACACGCGATCGCGGATGTCGGCGGGGATGCCGGGGCCGTCGTCGGCGATGTCGACCTCGGCGCAATCGCCGTCGGCGCGGGTGGTGATGGTGATGTGGCCGCTCTCGCCCACAGCGTCGATGGCGTTGTCCAGCAGGTTGGTCCACACCTGGTTGAGCTCGGCGCCGTGGACGGTGACCTTGCCCAGCCCAGGGTCGTAGTCGCGTTCGACCGCGATCTCGGTGTGCTTGAGCTTGTGCTTGAGCAGGGTGAGCGTGGAGTCCAGGCCCTCGCGCACGTCCACCTCGACCAGCTCGCCCCGGTCCATGTAGGCGTAGGTCTTGATCGCCTTGACCAGCTCGCCCATGCGGTCGGTGGACTCGCGCAGCTCGGCCGAGAGCTGGCGGGCGCCCAGCGAGGCGGCGATCCACCGCAACGTGGCCGCGGTCGCCGGGCCGGCGGCATCGGCGACGCGGGTCACGAAAGCCGGGTCCACCCCGGCCGAGACCAGGGGGTCGGAGATTCGCCAGGGGTCGTCCACCCCGGCGGCGGCCATCGCATCGGTGAGCGCGTCCTCGGCGTCGGCGGCGTCGAGTGCCGACAGCGGCACGTGCGCGGCGCACTTCGCAGCCGCCTCGCGCTGCAGCGCGACCAGCTCGGCCGCCTGCTCGCGCTCGACGCCCGCTTCGACCAGCAGCCCCACGGTGCCGGTGAGGACGTCGAGCGCGTCCGCGAGGTCGGAAGCCGCCCGCTTGGCCGCTGACGCCGGGTTGTTGAGCTCGTGGGCCAGCCCGGCGGACATCGTGCCCAGGGCGGCCAGCCGGTCACGGTTGGCCTCTCGCTGGGTGATCCGGCGCGTCACCGGGCGCACCTTGGCCATGACGCGCATGAACACCGGCCGGTGGGCGCGGACCAGGTCGATGAAGTCGTCGGGAGCGATGACGGCGGCGCGCACATCGTTGCGAGCCACCATGCGCACCGCGGAGGGGCCGCCGACCAGCGTCGGGATGGCGCCCATCCACGTGGGAGCGACGTGGTTGCCGATCGGCTCATCACCGGTGCCGTCCTGGACGAGCGCCTCGATCGTGCCCTCCAGGATGAGGATGAGCCCGGTCCTCGTCTCGTCCTGTCGGGCATACACCGTCCCGGCGGGAATGTCCTTGAGGACGGCGGCGTCACACCAGGCCTGCAGCTCGTCGTCGGACAGGTCGGCGAACAGGTCCATCGGGCGCAGGTCGGCGACGGCAGGATGGCTCATGCGCTCATGCCTCGGCCAGATACTCGTGGATGAGCGAGACGGCCATCGAACCCTCGCCGACGGCGGAGGCGACCCGCTTGATGGAGCGGGCCCGCACGTCGCCGGCCACGAACACGCCGGGCACGCTGGTCTCCAATGTCCGCGGCTCGCGCTGCAGCGGCCAACCGTGCTCGCGGGCATCGGGGCCGGCGAGGATGAAGCCGCGCTCGTCCCGGGCGACGACGCCGTCCAGCCAGTCCGTGCGCGGGGCGGCGCCGATGAACACGAAGCAAGCGTCGACGTCCTCGGTGCGCTCGTGACCTTCCGGCCCGCGGATCCTGAGGCGCTTCAGGCGGCCGTTGTCGCCCTCGGCCGCGACGGCCTCGGTACGGGTCAGCACCTCGATGTTGCCCAGCGCCTCGATCTGCGCAATCAGGTACGCCGACATCGACTTGGCCAGCGAGTCCCCTCGGACGAGCATGGACACGCGGCTGGCGTAACCGGAGAAGTGCACCGCCGCCTGCCCGGCTGAGTTGGCGGCGCCGATGACGACGACGTGCTGCTCTTCGCAGGAGCGGGCCTCGGTGAGCGCGGCGCCGTAGTAGACGCCGGCGCCGGTGAAGTCGGAGAAGCCGGGCGCCGGCATCATGCGGTAGGAGACGCCGGAGGCGACGAGCACCGTGTTGGCGCTCAGCTGCACGCCCCCGGCCAGCTCGACGATCCGCCCGGCGCCTGCGACCTTCAAGGCCACCACGTCGGAGACCGACAGCAGCTCTGCGCCCAGGCGGCGCGCCTGTGTCGTGGCGCGCTGGGTCAGCTCGGAGCCCGAGAGGCCGTTGGGGAAGCCGAGGTAGTTCTCGATGCGGCTGGACTGGCCGGCCTGTCCGCCGGGCGCCTCGCGCTCGACCATCACGGTGCGCAGCCCCTCCGACGCGCCATAGACCGCCGCGGCCAGCCCCGCGGGGCCGCCGCCGACGATCACCAGGTCGTAATGGTCCGATGACGGCGCGGCGGCGACGCCGAGGCGCTCGGCCAGCTCGAGCACCGTCGGACGCTCCATGATGTCGCCGTTCTCCAGCAGCACCACCGGCAGGCGATCCTCGGGCACTCCGGCGACCCTGAGCAGCTCGCGGGCCTCGCTCTCGCGCTCCACGTCCAGCCAGCGCCCGGGGACGCGGTTGCGCGCCAGGAAGTCGCGTAGGTCGTGGGTGTCCTTGGAGAAGCGGTGGCCGATCACGCGCACGCCGCCGGCCTCGAGCGCGGCGCCCGCCTCCCACGTGGTGAGGAGATCCTGCACGATCGGGAACAGCTGCTCCTCGGGCGGATCCCAGGGTTTGAGCAGGTAGTAGTCCAGTGCCACCTCATTGATGGCGGCGATCGCCGCCTGCGTGTCGGCGTAGGCGGTGAGCAGCACCCGCTTGGCATCGGGGTAGATCTGGCGCGCCTTGACCAGCAGCTCGGTGCCCTCCATCCCCGGCATCCGCTGATCGGCGACGATCATCGCCAGGATCTCGCCGCGCCGGCGCATCTCGGTCAGGAGCTCGAGCGCCTCCGGCCCGGAGCCGGCCCGCAGGATCCGGTAGTGCTCGCCAAAGCCGCGGCGCAGGTCCCGTGCCACCGCGGCGAGCACGGTCGGCTCATCGTCGACGGCGAGGATCGTCGCACGGCGAGGCTCGTCGGTCGCCATCTCGGCTAGGTGAGCATCGGCGACGGCGGGATCCGCGTCGTGCCGGTGACCTCGGGGATGAGCATGCCCAGCTCGTCGACGAAGCACCAGCACCATTCCTCGCCGGGCTCCAGCGAGCGGATGATGGGGTGCGAGCTGGCGGCGGCGTGAGCGCTGGCGTGGCGGTTGGGCGAGTCGTCGCAGCAGCCGACGTGACCGCACTCCAGGCAGATCCGCAGATGCAGCCACACGCCGCCCTCGCGCAGGCAGTCCTCGCATCCGTCCACAGCCGCGGGCAGCTCGGTCACCTGCACGGTGTTCAGATGGGTGCAGGCAGGTTCCCGGGGGCTCATGTGTTGAGGATCGCAAACTCGTCAAGTGGGGAGGGCGGGGACGAGGTCATCGGCGGGAAAACGGACCCCGCCGTCCAGCCGCAGCCGCACCGTGTCGCCGACGCGGGGGGCGGGCAGCGGCGCCAGCGCGTACAGCCGGCCGCCGTCCAGGGTCAGCTCCAGCCGGAACCCGTCCTCGGTCGCGGTGGCGCGCGTCAGCGTCGCCTCATAGCGCCCGGCCGGGTCGAGGACCACGTGCGGCGGTCGCGTCAGCACCGTCTCGGCGCCGTCGGTGATCACGCCGTCATAGCCCAGAAAGCGCGCTACCCCGGGGCTCGGCGGACGCTCGAGCAGATCCCGCGGCGAGCCGTCGGCAACCAGGCGCCCGTCAATGAGGATGAGCAGCCGGTCGGCCAGCGCCCACGCCTCGGCGCGGTCGTGCACCACCACCAGCGTCGCCCGCGTCTCCGAGCGCAGCGCCGACAGCGCGTCCTCCAGCAGCGTCGCCCGCACCTCGGCATCCAGGCCGGCGAACGGCTCGTCGAGCATCAGGATGTCGGGCTCGACAGCCAGGACGCGCGCCAGGTGCACCCGGCGCCGCTCGCCCCCTGAGAGCGTCATGGCCTGGCGCCGAGCCAGGTGCCCGGCCGACATCGCCTCCAGGGCCCGCCGCGCGCGTTGTGGGCGCTCGGGCCGCGGGACGCCCCACCAGCCCAACGCGGCGATGACGTTCGCCAGCACGCTGCGGCGGGCGAGGTCGGGGGCCTGCAAGGCGAGCGCGACCCGGCCGTATCGCTCAATCTCGCCCGTAGCGGGCTCCAGAGCCCCGGCGAGCGCGCCGAGCAGCGTGCTCTTGCCCGCCCCGTTGGGGCCAAGCAGCGCGACGATCTCGCCGGCGCGCAACTCCAGGCCGGCACCGCTCACGACTTCGCGGCTGTCCCGGCGCACGCTGACGTCGCGGCAGCGCAGCAGAGTCCGCCCGACGCTCGGTCCGCCGCTCACGCCGCCGTCCGAAATCGCAGCCGCAGCCCGCCGCTCTGGTGCTGCATCAGGGCGACGGTGCCCATGAGGACGAGGATCATGCCCATGAGGACGATCGCGATCGCCAGTGCCATGGGGTAGTTGCCGCCGTTGACCTCGTACAGCGTCGCGCTCGCCAGAGTCTGGTCATAGCCGTAGATGTTGCCGCCCACGATCGCGATCGCCGCGACCTCTGACAGCGACGTTCCCAGCGCCGCGATGATTGCCGCCACGATGCCCACCCGCGCCTCACGCGCCGCGAGCACGGCTACCTCCAGCCGGCTTGCGCCGAGAGCGCGCGCCTGGACGAGGAGCCCGTCGGGCAGCCCCTCGACCGCCGCCGCCGTCAGCGCGACCGTGTATGGGAGGGCGAGAATGGTCTGGGCGATGAAGACCGCGCGCCGAGTGGAGAGAAGGTGCAATGAACCCAGCGGTGCCGGCACCGCGAACAGGAGGAACAGAATTGCGCCGACGAGGGCCGGGGGCACGCCGAGGCTCGAGTTGGCGAGCACGCGCAAGAAGGACCGGCCGCGGAAGCGGCCGAGCCCGAGGGCGAGCCCGATGGGGACCCCGATCACGGTTGCGATCGAGGTCGCGATCACAGCGACCTGGAGCGTGAAGCCGATGATCTGCATCAGGTATGGATTCCCGTGCCAGATCAGCGGGAACGCGGTCCGGAACTCGTCGAGGACCAGTCGCACGCTCAGGCCTCCCGGAAGCGCAGCCGGAGCTGTCCCGTGCGCTGCTGGAGCACGGTGAGCGTGCCCACCAGCACGATCACGACCCCCAGGAGCATGAGCGCGATCGCGGTCTCTCGGGGGTCATTGGGCTGGAACGTGAACTCGGCCAGCAGGGCGCTTGCCAGCGACTCGGTCCGCCCCTGGAGGTTGCCGCCCACGATGATGATCGCGCCGACCTCGGAGATCGTCGCCGCCAGCGCCGCGATGATCGCCGCGATCACGCCGATCTTGGCCTCCTGCAGCGCCAGCCGCGCGAGCTGGGTCCGGCTCGCGCCCAGGGCGCGGGCCTGGTTGATCACGCCCCCGCCGAGCCCCTGGATTGCCGCCGCGGTGAGCGCAATCACGTACGGGAGCGCCAGGATCGTCTGCGCCACGTACATGGCGCGCAACGTGAACTCGATTCGCAGCGGCCCGAGCGGGCCCTGCGGCAGGATGAAGATGAGCACCACGACGCCCACGACCACCGGGGGCAGGGCCAGGCCGGCGTTGGCCAGGAGCTGCAGCGTCCGGCGCCCGCGAAACCGGCCGAGGCCCAGCGCGACCCCGATTGGTAGCCCGATGATCACGGCTGCGGTCGTGGAGACGGCCGCCAGGCGCAGCGTGACTGAGAGCAGGCTCATCAGGTAGGGGTCCCCGTGCACGATCAGCGGAACGGCGCTGCTGATCTGGTGCCACAGGTAGGACACGGCTGCCCCTACTTCGGAGGGGACTGCACGTAGACGAGCTGCCCGTTGGTGAGGCGATAGACCACGCCGGTCTGCACGCCACGACCGATCGTCTTCTGCCCGGGCTTGGGCAGCGGGGCGACGGTCTGCCCCTTCTCGATCCGGATCACCTTGGCCTGGCTGGCGCGCAGTCCGTTCTTGGTGATCGTGCCCGACAGATGCAGCGAGGACAGCGCGGCCAGCAGAAACGCGACCGAGAGCACGATGCCGAGGTCAAACAGATTGACGAGGCCGTCCAGCGGATCGCCGGCGCGGTCCTCACGGCTGCGGGCACGAGGATTGACCGTGATCACGTGGCACCTCCGACGGGACGTGGGTCGCTGATGATGGCGGCGATGTATTCGAGATCGGAGAGGTCCTGACCGTACATCCGGTCTCGTGAGAGGGAAAGGCCGAAGGCCACGGCTCCGATCAGCAGGCCGACCACGGTGACGCTGAACGCGATCCGCAGGTTCTGGCTGAGCGCCGCCGTGTTGCCGTTGGCCAGGCCCGTGAGCGCGGGCGAGAGCGGGATCAGGGTTCCCATCAGCCCGAGCGCCGGCCCGGCGCGCACGAGCAGGCGCGTGCGCGCGAGACGCCGCTGGGCGTCGAAGTCGAAGTCGGCAAGCGCCTTGTTGAGCTGATGGTCGCCCCCGTCGGTCCGCGCGTTGGCGACGATGAAGTCGAGCGTCCGGCGCATCGCCGGGCTGCGCGGCAGCGCGCTCACCGCCGCCGCCGCGGCCGTCCGGTCCCCGATGAGCAGCGCCTGGCGGGCCTTCTCGGCGCCCTCCGAGAGGGCGGCGAAATCCCGTCGGCTGCGACCGTGCACCTCGACCAGGTAGCTGCCGAGCTCGAAGATCACCGCAGCCAGCGCCAGCAGCGCCAGGATGAGCACGGGCACCTGGAGGGCCGAGGCGACGTGGAAGATCACCTCGTCGATGTCGTGGCTGGTCAGGGCGAAGTTGATCATCGCGAGTCCGGCGATGGTGCCATCAGCCGAGGCGCAGTCCGCGCCACCAGCGCGGTGCGCGCCACCAGCGAGGTCCGCCCAGTTCGCGCTGGGCTCCGAGGGCCAGCAACGCGAGGACCGCCAGCACCGCGCCAATGATGGGGAGCATCGAGCGGCGCTCCGGTGCCTGTCGGGCCGGTGCGCTGCCCGTTGCCGCCGAGATGAGGTGGACGAGCGGGCTGCGGTTCGCCGGCACCGGGACGACGTCGCTGATGAGCTCACCGTGCACCAGTGCGCCGCGCGGCGGTGACGTCGGGATGGGGGTTGGGCGGTGGGTGGGGGCGGCGGGCGCCTTGTGGTGGGTGAGGGCGCTGCCCGCTGGCGTGCCGGAGGCCGGTCTCGATCCTGCGCTCGATGACCCCGAGGATCCCGATGGGCCGCCGCCGGAGGAACCGGCCGCCGGCGTCGGGGTGGTCTGGGTCGTGGTGGTCGGCGTCGTGCTCGTGGTGGTGGTCTGACTGTGGGTCGAGGTGGTCTGCGGCCCGTTGCCGTGCGTGTGCCGCGTGCCGGTGCTCGGGGTGCCGGTCTTCTTCTTCTTGGCAGGCGGCGCGCCCGGGGTGGTGCCGGTGCTCTTGTCCGGGCCGGTCGTAGTCGGCCCCGCGGTTGTGGGTGTGGACGACGTGCCGGGCTGGGTGGCGGTCACGGTGAGCTGGTCCCCGCCCCCGCCCCCGTCAGCGTCGGTCACCTCGAGGTTGACCGTCCAGACCCCGGCCGTGTTGAACTGGATGTGTGGTGACGCCTGGCTGGAGGACGTGGCGCCGCCGCCGAAGTTCCAGCTGTAGGACAGGGTGCTGCCGTTGTTGCCGCTGACCGCGGCGTTGAAGTCGACGCTGCCGCCGACGGTGACCGTCGTCTGCGACGCCGAGGCGCTCACCCTGAGCGGAGGCCCCTCGAACACCTCGATCGCGAGCGGGGTGCTCTCCTCGACCTCGCTGAGGAAGTCGAGGTCCGACGTGTCGCGCTGGGGCCGGTCGTATTGGGTGTAACCCACTGCCTGGACCACCGGGTTCTGAGCGGTGTTCAGGAAGTCGCTGGGCGCGGCGAGGTCGGCGGGGACGATCTGCGAGCTCGCTCCGGTCTGGGGGGAGCCGTCGGAGCCGATCACGGTGACGCCGGTCACGTTGGACAGAGCGATCGGCGTCTGCAGGCAGCCGAGGATGGTGCCGAGGGTCCAGCTGCGGGTCGTCGAGGGGGTGATCTGCTCCTGCCCCGTTCGCCCGTACTCCACCAGGGTGCCGCCGCTGTAGACCGGGCACTGGCTCGCATGGGCGAGCAGGTAGGCGGGGGAGACGGAGTCCTGGCTGGGCTGGCCGCTCTGTCCGTACACCGTTGCCTGCACCACTGGCGCGGAGTCGTCCGCCACCGCGCCCGCGGCGGGCAGCACGAGCACGCCGATACAGGCCGCCGCGGCCACAGCCAGCCGCCGCCCCGGGAGGTGCCCGGGGCGGCGGCGGTCAGGCTGCGGTGATGACTGCACGCGGATGCGCCGCCGCGTCGATGGCCTAGTGCACGGTGACCGTCTTCAGCCTCGAGAAGCTGGAGGTCTGGCCCTTGTGCGTGTACTGGAGCTGGAGGACGTAGGTCCCGTTCTTCAGCTTGGCCTTGACCGTGAACTTGGTCTTGCCCTTGCCGATCGACGCCTTGCCGATCCGGGTGAACTTCGTGCTGCCGCTCTCCTGAGCGAACAGCGCCAACTTGCCGCCGGAGGTGGCGGGAGGCTGGCCGATGACGCCGCTGACCGTCAGCTTGCCCTTCTTGATCGTCACCTTCTTGAAGCTGACCGTGACGATGTTCCCCGAGACGGTCAGGTTGCGGGTGCCGCTCGTGGCGGTGGTGAACTGGCTGCCGTCGCGGTACCGGGTCTCGATCTGCCACTTGCCCGGGCCGAGGTTCCCGTTGACGGCGTACGTCTTGGCGCCGGTCTTCGGCGTCGAGCTGCCGATCGTCTTGAAGGCGCCCTTGGAGCCCCGCTTGCGGGCCAGGACGTCGACGGTTCCGTTACCGTCCGGTGCGACCGGCCCGATCGGGCCGGTGACCGACACACCGCCCGTCGACGCGTTGGCCTTCGTGATGCTGATCGTCCCGTTCACCGTCATCGGGACCGCGGTGGTCGTGGCCGGAGACAGCGTGTCGCCGTAGGCCGGGCTCAACGAGGCGTTCTCGATCTGGGAGATGCCCCCGGTCGCCGCCTGGTAGGACCCCGAGGACGGCGGCGTGAACGTGATGCTGTAGTTCCCGTTGGCGTCGGTCTTGCCGCTGCCGACGGGGACGCTCGTAAGCCCTTCGAGCTCGTTGATGCTCACGGTCTGGCCCGACAGCGCCGGGTACCCCGCCTCGAGGTTGGTGATGTTCCCGGTCACGGTCGCGGTCTTGCCCGCCGTGATCGTGCTCGGGAAGCCCGAGGCGCTGATCTTCGGCGACGCGGTGGCGACGAACACCGGCGTTCCATTGTCTCCCGGGGTGCCCGTGAGATAGCCCTTGAGCTCGGACTGGATGGCCGGCGAGGTGATGAAGTCGATGAAGTCCTGAGCGGCCGTCAGGTTCACGGTCTCACCGGGCTTGGACGGGTTGATGATGTAGGCGTGGAAGTAGTTGATCAGAGCGTTCGCGCCACCGGGGGCCGACGCGCTGTTGTCCCGAGCCACGATCGCCAGGGCAGGGATCCCGGTGGTCCCGGCCGACGGCGAGTTCTTGGAGGCCAGGAAGTCGAACGTGCCGCGATCCGTGAGCGTGTAGCACGAGTTCGCTGGGACGCCACTGAATGTGCAGGCGTTGGTGGCGACCATGTTCGCGCCCTGGCTGCTGTTGGCGTTGATCACGTACCACGCCGGGTTGTGCGGGCTCGCGACCGTTCCGCCGTCCGGGCACGGATCGCCGGTCGCGCCGGTGTTGACCGGCGACATCCCGCCCCCGTCGGCGGCGCTGACGGTGCAGAGCGTCACGCCCGCCGGCGTGAGCCCGGCACTGTTCATGAGCGCCCACAGGGCGTGCTCCTCGACGGTCGTGCCGGAGGCAGTCGCGCCCCCGCCGCGCGAGACGAAGGTGGCGGTGGCCGCGACGCCCTTGGCCGCGACGTCCGCCATCGCCTGAGCGATGTTGTGCGCGTCCGCGCCAGCGCCGGCTGGGTCGCCCGTGGGGCCGGCGAGGACGAAGTCGTTGGTGAAGATCGCGTGCCCGTATTGGTTCTGGTACGAGAAGCCGCTGGCGACAAACTGGTTCTCCAGGGACGGCGCGTGCACGATCAGCACGCTCGGTCCGCCGTTGCCGCTCTGCGCGTTCTGGATGGCGGTGCCGGTAGCCGACCCGGTGTACTTGAAGGTGAACTGCGGGAACGCGGCCTGGAACTGCGGCTGGATCAGGTTGGGCATCAGGCCCGAGTCGCCGAGGTCGCTGGTGCCGACGATCGACAGCGTCGATGCGCTGTCGGCGCTCGCAAGCGCCGGGGTCAGCATGAGGACGGCGACGGCCAGGAGGCCGAGCACTGGCAGCGCCAGCAGCCGGCGCAGGCCGGGGCGGGCGGAAAGATCGGCGCGAAGCGGGCGCCGACCTGGGGAAACGGATTGGTTCATGGGGCGAGCATATACACGCTGCTTATGTAATGCCTAGGTTCGCAGGCCGACACAGAAGCGATCGCTCACGACACTCCGGTGCCCGCTGAGACGCTGCACCGGGTCAGTCCGTACTGGGCGGCGAGGGCCGGCACGTGGCTTGCCCGCAGCGCCGCCAGGCCCTCAGACACCGCGGCGGCATCGCCGTTCTTGGCCGCGGCGGCCAGCGCGCGGTACTGGCTCGCGCTGGCCGTGACGGCGACCACGTAGCGGTCCAGGACGGCTCGCTCCTGCGCCGGCCGCGGCAGCGCCCGGGTGTCGTCCGCCTCCTTCTGCACGATCGGCACCACCTTCTGCAGGTAGGCGGCGAGCGCCGCCGGCGAGCCGCTGCCCCCGGCGGGCGGCGCGACCGAACGAACCGCGCGCAACGCACTGATGCAGATGCCGTTGGCGCGGGCGATCACATCCTGCTTGGTCGCGGTGTGCCCGCCGCAGGCCGTCGCGATGCATGCGGCGGCGAGGACCGGCAGCGTGCGCTGCCTCACGCACCCCCCCGGCCGATGATCAGGTTGGCCACCAGCCCCGTCCAGCCGGTCTGGTGGGAAGCGCCCAGACCGGCGCCGGTGTCGCCGTGGAAGTACTCGTGAAACGGGATGAGGTCGTGCCACGCCGGGTCGTCCTGGGGTAGGCGGTAGGTGCCGAGCACGGGCCGCCGGCCGTCGGGCCCCTTGCGGAAGATGGCGATGAGGCGGTCGGCCAGCTCGTCGGCGACCTCGGCCAGGGTCAGCTCGTCGCCGTCGCCGGTGGGGAACTCGACGGTGAAGTCGTCGCCGAGGAAGCGGTGGTAGACGCGGAGCGTCTCGATGAGCAGGAAGTTGATCGGGAACCACACCGGCCCGCGCCAGTTGGAGTTGCCGCCGAACAGACCGGTGCGCGACTCGGCGGGCTCGTAATCCAGTGTGTCGGTGACGCCGCCGACCTCGATCGTCAGCGGCTGGCGGAGGTGGCGGCGCGAGAGACCGCGCAGGCCGTGGTCTGAGAGGAACTCGTCCGGGTCGAGCATGGCGCCCAGCAGCCGCCGCAGCTGGCCCTCGTTGACGATCGAGAGCATCCGCCAGCCCGCGTGCGCCGGGGACTCCATGTGCTGGACCACCTTGCCCAGCGGCAGGTTCTCCACGAACCACTCCAGGCGGGCGGCGAAGTCCGGTAGGGCGGCCATCGTCTCGGGCCCGATCGTGGTCGCCGCGGCCAGGGGCAGCAGCCCCACCACCGAGCGCGCGCGCAGCGGGATGGCGTCGCCGCCGGTGCGCAGGACGTCGTAGTAGAAGCCGTCCTGCTCGTCCCACAGTCCCTTGTCATTGAGCGCCGAGCCGATGAGGGCGAAGTGCTCGAAGAACTTGGTCGCCAGGTCCTCGTAGACGCTGTCGTGGCTGCTGAGCGCCAGCGCCATCTCCAGCAGGTCCTGGCAGTACATCGCCATCCACGCCGTCCCGTCGGACTGCTCGAGCACCCCGTCGACGGGCAGTTTGGAGCGGTCGAAGGGGCCGATGTTGTCCAGGCCCAGAAAGCCGCCCTCGAACAGGTTGTCGCCCTCCACATCCTTGCGGTTGACCCACCAGTTGAAGTTGAGCAGCAGCTTGTGCAGCACCCGGGCCAGGAAGTCGAAGTCGTCGTCGCCGGCGATCTCGTGCACGCGCAGCGCCGCCCACGCCTGGACCGGGGGGTTGACGTCGGAGAAGTTCCACTCGTATGCCGGGAGCTGGCCGTTGGGGTGCACGTACCACTCGCGGCAGAGCAGGATGAGCTGGGACTTGGCGAACTCGGGGTCGACGTGGGCCAGTGCGACGCAGTGGAAGGCGAGGTCCCAGGCCGCATACCAGGGGTACTCCCACTTGTCCGGCATCGAGATGACGTCGCGGTTGTTGAGGTGCGTCCACTCGTGGTTGCGCCCCGAGAGGCGCTCGGTCGGCGGTGGGGGGTAGGCCGGATCGCCCTCGAGCCAGCGGCGCACGTCGAAGTGGAAGAACTGCTTGGACCACAGCATCCCGGCGAACGCCTGGCGCAGGATCAGCGCCTCGTCCGCCGAGGCCGAGGCGGGGGTCAGCTCCGCGTAGAAGGCGTCGGCCTCGCGCTCGCGGGCCGCCATGACCTGAGCGAAGTCGTCTCCCACGCCGGCGGTGCCGGGGTCTGAATCGCGCAGCCGCAGCTCGATCGTCGCCGACCCGCCGGGCGGCACCGTCAGCCGGTGATGGAGCGCCGCCTTGGTGCCGCGCCGTCCCGGGTTGACCGTGTCAGCGCCCTGCGTGACGTGATCGCTGATCGCGTCCTTGGGATACCGGCTGTCCTGGCGGGCGTCGGGGCCGAACAGGGCCCGCGCGTTGGTCTCGTTGTCGCAGAACAGCGCTGCCGGCGAACCCGAGCTCGACAGCCATCGCCGGCCCAGCTCAGCGTGGTCGGCCACGAGCGCCCCGTCGACCGGGCTGATCTGCGGCTGGGATGCCTGCGCCTCCCAGGACCACGTGTTGCGAAACCACAGCGTCGGCAGCACGTGGAGCGTGGCGGTGTCCGGGCCGGCGTTGCGGACGGTGATGCGGATCAGCACGTCCTCGGGCGCGGCCTTGGCGTAGTCAGCGGTGATCTCCCAGTAGCGCCCGTCGTCGAAGACCCCGGTGTCGAGCAGCTCGTACTCCGGATCGTCGCGGCCGCGGCGGCGGTTCTCGTTGACGAGGCGGTCGTAAGGGAACTCCGCCTGCGGGTACATGTAGCGCCAGCGCATCCACGAGTGCGTCGGGGTGCTGTCCAGATACCACCAGTACTCCTTCACGTCCTCACCGTGGTTGCCCTGGGGGCCGCTCAGCCCGAAGGCGCGCTCCTTGAGGATGGGGTCGCGCCCGTTCCAGAAGGCCAGGGCGAGGCACAGCAGCTGGCGGTCGTCGCAGATCCCGGCCAGGCCGTCCTCATTCCAGCGATACGCCCGCGACCGGGCGTGCTCGTGGGGGAAGAAGTCCCACGCGTTGCCGTCCGCGCTGTAGTCCTCGCGGACCGTGCCCCAGGCCCGCTCGCTCAGGTACGGACCCCACCGGCGCCACGGGGACTGGCCCGCGGGGTCGTCATTCAGGCGATCGCGCTCGACGCTCATCGGCGCGTAGTCTCGCTGAACTGCGGGCTAGAGGTACTCGGTGCGGACCTTGGCCTGCGGGCTGGCGGCCTCAGCTCGCTCGTCAGCGCTGGCCAGCCTCAGCAGTGTGGCGTGGCTGACGTTGCGGCCCGCGATCACGCACGTGTGGCCGTTGCGCACCCAGGTGATGAGGTTCACGTCGCCGGCGCGCCCCATCGTGAATGTCACGCCGTAGCGCGTCGCGGTGTTGCCCTGCACGCCCGACAGGGGGGCGCCGCTGGCGATCGCGTAACCGATCCGCTTGCCGCTGCGGCTCTTGTAGAAGACGGTCGTGATCTGGCGCCCGCCGACGCTGTCGGTCCGCGCGCCGTCCGTCATCCAGCCCTCGTTGGTGCCCCAGGCGGGGAACGGGATGCCGGCGCCCTGGAGGGTCAGCTGGTCGGAGTCGTTGGGGTTGGCCGGCGGCGACGGAAGCGTCGCCGACGCCACTGCGATCCGTGCCGCCGCGGGGACGGTCGGTGCGGCCGTGCCACTGGTGATCAGGATCACGGCGGCCGCGGCAGCGGCAGCGATGGCGGTGGCGCCGGGCAGGACGAGCGCGCGGCGCCAGCGCGGGGCGCGCCGTGGCGCCGGGCTACCGGTGAGCTCGTCAACGCGGGCGCGCAATGAGGCCGGCGCCGGCGCGTCGAGACCGCGCAGCATCGTCACCGCCCGCTCCTGTTCGGCGAGTGCGGCGGTCAGCTCCGGCGATTGCCGGATTTGGGCGAGCAGATCCGCGCGCCGGTCAGACGGCAGCGAGCCATCGGCGAGGCGCGTCAGCTCACCTTCGGGGTGCTTCCGCTCATCTGTCATTTTGCTGTCCATCAAGCAAGACTCCGTTCACCCCGGATCCTTCCCGGGCATCGTTTCGCGAGTCAGGCTGGTCGGAAAGCTGACGCGCGATGCGCTGGCGGGCGCGATAGAGCCGAGTGGTGATCGTAGCCTCGCGCGTGTCCAGCGCCTTGGCGGCCTCGGCATATGAGAGGCCGAGGATGTCGATCGCCACCAGGGTCATGCGGAAGTCCTCGGGCAGCTCGGCCACCGCGTCCAGGATCTCGCCCACCTCGAGGGCGCGCTCGGGCTGGTGGGTGCTGCGGGGATCCGGTGGCTGCACATCCTCGAGCTGCGGCCCGGTTTGAGGCCGGCGCGAGCTGGTGCGCAGCCGCGAGTAGAACGTGTTGCGCAGGGAGCGCATGAGATAGCCCCGCTCGTCGCCGCGGATCACCCGGGGGCGGGCCAGGACACGCGCGAACGTCTCCTGCACGAGATCCTCGGCATCCTCGCGGGATCCGCACAGCGCCCAAGCTGCGCGGTAGAGCGCGTCGAGATGTTGACCAAGCGACTGCGGGTCAAGGCGGCGCACCATCTGTGCATGCTACGCGGCCGGGGGCGGGCCGGTTCTCTAACCGACGGGCGCGGGCGGCTGGCCGTAGAGTCCACCGATCATCATCTGCGCCAACGGCTCCACGATGGCATCGGGACCGGGCAGGCCCAGCGCGTCACCCACGAGCGCCACGTGTAGGACCCGCTCATAGCCCCACAGCAGGCACGCCGCCAGCGCGCGGGCGTCCGCGCCGCCCGGGGCCTGGCCGACGGCGCGGGCGCTGCGGATCACCTTCGCGGTGCCGGCGGTGACGGTCTCGAGCATCTGGAACCACAGCGCACGCAGCTCCTCGTCGTGCGGCCACTCCTCGCTGACGGTTCGCAGCAGGGCGCCGTGGGTCTTGCACACCTCCACCCACTGGCGCAGGCTGAGACGGATCGCGGTCTCGGTCTCGCCGCCCGCCTGGGTGTGAAACGGCCGCACCGCCACCATCACCTGGTCCATCACCTGGCGCAGGCACTCGGCGATGACCGCGGTCTTGGAGGGGAAGTACGCGTAGAAGCTCGTGCGCGACACCCCGGCGGCGTCGACGATGTCAGCCACGCTGAGCTGGTTGAGCGCGCGCTCCTTCAGGAGCTGCTCGGTGGCGGCCATGATCGCGGTCTCCGCCCGGGGTTGTGTGGCAACCGACACGCCCGTCAGGCTACCGTTCCCCCTATGCGCCGCTGCCTGTTCGAGACCGAGCACATCGACTTCCGCGAGTCGGTGCGCCGCTTCGTGGCCGAGGAGGTGACCCCGCACCAGGCCGACTGGGAGCGCGCCGGGATCGTCCCGCGCGAGCTGTTCGCCAAGGCGGCCGCCAAGGGGATGCTGGCCATGCAGGTCCCCGAGTCATACGGCGGCGTCGGGATTGACGACTTCCGCTTCAACCAGATCGTGGGCGAGGAGCTGGGCAGCGCCGGCACGGGCGGCAGCGGCCTGGGGCTCACCCTGCACAACGACATCTGCCTGCCCTACTTCCTGGATCTGTGTGACGAGGCGCAGAAGCAGCGCTGGCTGCCCGGCATCGCCGACGGGTCGCTGATCACCGCGGTGGCCATGACCGAGCCCGAGATGGGCTCGGACCTTGCCGGCCTGCGCACCACCGCCCGGCGCGACGGCGACGGCTACGTCGTCAACGGCTCCAAGACGTTCATCACCAACGGGATCAACTCCGACCTGGTCATCACCGCGGTCAAGACCGACCCCACCCAGCGCCACGCCGGGATCTCGCTGCTCATCCTCGAGCGGGGGATGGACGGATTTGAGCGCGGGCGCAACCTGGAGAAGGTCGGCCAGCACGCGCAGGACACCGCGGAGCTGTTCTTCGAGGATGTCCACGTGCCCGTCGAGAACCGGCTGGGCGAGGAGGGCCAGGGCTTTCGCTACATGACCGCGAACCTGGCGCAGGAGCGGCTCAGCATCGCCCTGTCGGCGGTGGCGGCCGCGCGCGGGGCGCTCGACGTCACGCTGGACTACGTCAAGCAGCGCACCGCGTTCGGGCAGGCGATCGGCTCGTTTCAGAGCTCCCGGTTCGCCCTGGCCGAGATCGCCACCGAGATCGAGATGGCCACGGCGTTCTGCGACCAGGCGGTCCTGGCGCTCAACCGCGGCGACCTGTCGGCGTCGGACGCGGCGATGGCCAAGTGGTGGGGCACGGAGCTTCAGGGGCGGGTCATCGATCGCTGCGTGCAGCTGCACGGTGGGTACGGCTACATGCTGGAGTACCCCATCGCCCGCGCCTTCGTCGATGCCCGCGTGACCCGGATCTATGGGGGGACCACCGAGATCATGAAGGAGATCATCGGGCGCGCCCTCGGCGTCTGACCCCGTCTGACCGCGCCGCCCGGTGTCCGCCCACGCCACGCCCGACCCGCCGCGCCGCGGCCGCCGTCCACGCACCTACGCCGCCGTGCTGGAGGCCACCTCGGGGCTGCTGGCCACCACGTCCCTGGCCGATCTCAGCGTGGCCCAGATCCTCGACGCTGCCGACGTGGGGCGCACCTCGTTCTACGAGCACTTCGCCTCCAAGGACGACGTCGTGGTCAAGCTGATGGAGAGCCTCTCAGATGAGGTGGTGCGCGAGCTCGAGCCGATGTTCGATCGCGGCGAGCGCTCGCCCGACGATGCCTTCCGCCTGGGGCTGACCAACCTCATCGATGCCGCCTCGCGCTACGCGCCGCTGGTGGTGGCCGTGTCGGAGGAGTGGCCGGCGATCCCGCAGCTGCGCGCGATCTGGTTGGCCATGCTCGGCGACTTCACCGCGCGCCTGGCGCGGCTGATCGAGCACGAGCGGGCCGCGGGGATGGCGCCGCCGGGCGCCGACGCCCAGGCGCTGGCGGCGTCGCTGGTGTGGACCGCCGAACGCTCCTTCCACGTGGCCAACAGCGGCTCGCACCCGACGCTGTCCGACGCCTCGACGCTCGTGGAGCCGCTGGTCCAGCTGTTCGTGGGGACGATCTACGGGCGCGCGGTGCGAGTGGCGGTGCCGTAGACGAAGAACTCGTCGGTGGTCGCCCACCGTCGGCCTGCCACCCCAGGTCGGCGAGCCGCCGCTCCAACCCCGCCGGGTCGTAGAAGCGCTTGACGATCTGGAACTCGCGCCCGTCGTCGAGCCGGCGGGTCATCGTGTCGTCGCCGTCCGAGGGCAGGACGTGATCGGCGGCAGTGGAGCGCTCGGTGCGGGCGCTGTCGATGAACAGCACACGGCCGCCGGGCTTCAGCGCGCCCGCCAGCATCTCCCAGAACGCGGCGAAGCGGTCCTCGGGCACGTGAGAGAGCCAGAAGGCGAAGACGCAGGCGTCGTAGCGGTCCTCGGGCGTCCAGTCGAACAGGTCGGCCTCGAGGTAGCGGACGCTGTCGTCATTGAGCCGGGCACGGTTGATGGCCAGCACCTCGGGCGCGGCGTCGACCGCGGTCACGGTGTCGGCGTGCCGGACGAGGTGGCGCGTCCACAGGCCGGTGCCGCAGGCCAGCTCAAGCACGTCGCCGCGCGGGTCGAAGCGCTCGAGCACCCGCTCGAGCTCCGTCGTCTCGGCAAACCAGCGGGCGTTGGCCTCGGGTCCGCGATCGAAACGGCCCTCGCGCAGCCACCACTTGTCGTACTCCTGCGCGCGGGCGCGGTAGTAGTCGAGCTGCTCGGTGAGGACGGTGTCGTCGGCCATGGCCGGTCCGGAACCTAGCAAGACACTGGCGCCGCTTACACTGCGGGCGTGGCCACCACCCGCGCGATCACCGACGAGGCGCAGCTGCGAGAGATCATCGGCGAGCCGACGGCGCTCGTCGTCACCAAGATCTCGGACCGGCTCAACGACCTCACCCGCCAGTTCATCGAGCGTTCGCCGTTTGTGTGCGTCGCCACGGCCAGTCCCGACGGAGGCCTGGACGTCTCCCCGCGCGGCGACCCGGCCGGCTTCGTGCGCATCTTGGACGAGCGCACGCTGCTCCTCCCCGACCGCCCCGGCAACCGCATCGCCGACACGCTGACCAACCTGCTCGCGGACCCGCGCATCGCGCTCCTGTTCCTCATCCCCGGAGTGGGCGACACCTTCCGCGTCAACGGCACCGCCGAGATCATCGACGACCCCGACCTGCTCGCCGACAGCGAGGTCGGCGGCAAGGTGCCGCGCCTGGGCTTGCTCGTGAGCATCGGGGAGGCCTACACGCAGTGCCCCAAGGCGATCATCCGCTCGGAGCTGTGGAACCCCGAGCATCACATCGACCGCTCGGTCCTGCCCTCAAGCGGCGCGATCTTCCGCTCGCTCAACGACCCCGCCTTCGACGCCGACGAGTACGACCGGGAGCGCGAGGTGCGCTACCAGCGCCGCGAGGGCCTGTACTGAGCTAGGGCTCCTCGACGTCCATCCGGGCCACGAGCCCGTCGCGCAGCTCATAGACGTGGACGACGGTCCCGGAGGCCACCACCGCTCCGGCCAGGTCGCGCACCACCTGCTGCACCTGCACGGCGACCCGGACACCGGCCCCGCCCACCCGCGGTCCGATCTCCACCGGGTCGACGTGAGGGTCGATGGCCGCCCATTGCCGGGTCCAGTAGTCGCGCACGGCCTCGTGGCCGACCAGTCGGCCGCCCTCCCAGGCGTTGGGCCAGTCAACGTCGTCGGTCATCCCCGCCAACACGCCGTCGATGTCGCGCGCGTTGAACGCGGCGTAGATGGTGCGCAGGAGTTCATCGGAGTCCATGCCATGCAGCATACGCAACTCAACGGTTGCGCAGCCAGCCCGCGTAGATCTCGATGAAGGCCTCCATGGCGGCGTTGACCCCGTCGACGTCGCGGGTGGCGACGAGGTCGAGCAGGAGCCCCCGCGTGACGGCGATGCCCAGCCGCGCATGCGCCCGTGCCTCATCCGCCTGCAGTCCCAGCGCCATGTTGATCTCCGCGGCGGGCTCGAGCCAGTCATCAACGATCCCGTCGAGCATCTCGGCGGTGTGCGGGCGCCCCTGGATGGCCTGGCCGTAGAGCTCGTAGAACAGGCGCTCGTTGGGCCACAGCGAGGGGTCCGAGATGTGGCGCCACCAGGCCCGCATCGCCTCCTCGACCGGCACATCGGGCGCCGCCGGGACGATCTCGGCGAGGATGGCGCGCTGACGGCGCTCCACCTCGTGAACGATCGCCACCCACAGGCCCTCCTTGGAGCCGAAGTGGTGGATGAGCATGCGATGGCTCGTGCCCAGCGCCTCGGCGAGCCGGCGCAGGCTGAGATCCGTGATCCCGTTATGGGCCACGTAGTCGATGGCGCCCTCCAACAGTTTCTCGCGTGGACTCTGGACACTCACGCCCGGGCACTGTACCATGTGGTACATGAAACCCGTACAAGTGAGCACCGACCTTCCGCAGTCCCGTCAGGATGTCTACGACTTCCTCGACGTGATGGCCAACCACGAGCCCTTCACCAACCACATCCTCAAAGACTGGGAGTACTCCGGACCCGATCGGGGGGTCGGCAGCAAGGCCCGCGTGCACGTGAGCGCCGGGGGCCGCACCGACACCGTCGACATCGAGGTGATCGACGCCGAGCCGCCGGCCCGCATTGTCGAGCGCAACGTCGGCGCCGGCGGCAAGCGGGTGGCCACCGGCACCTACACGCTTTCTGACCTGCCCGGCGGCGGCACGCACGTCGCGTTCGAGTACGCCTGGCAGCAGGTCCCGCTCTCAGAGCGCGTCATGTCGCCGGTGGTCCGCGGCATGCTGCGGCGCGCCAACGAGCGGGCGATGGAGCGGCTGGCCGCACAGATCGGCACCGCCGTCGGGGTCTGAGCGAATGCCGGCCCGCCCGCGGGCCGGACTGCACCCCGCGGTTTGAAGGACCCCTCCCCGGGCAGAAGGCTCCTATCGCCCGAGGTCAACAGTCAGGGGAGGGCTGATGTCGAACGTCGCCGAACAGCAGGTGCCGACCACCACGGCTGCGCCCGAGGCGCGCCTCGACGGCGAGGGCATGGACCGCGGTGTCGGATTCCTCGGGCTGTTGTGGGCCTCCGAGGGGTCGATCATCGGCTCCGGGTGGCTGTTCGGCGCGCTCACCGCCGCATCGGTGGCGGGCCCGTCGGCGATCATCGGCTGGTGCATCGGGTCGGTCATCATCATCCTGCTGGCGCTGGTGCACGCTGAGCTGGGCGGCCTGTTCCCGGTCTCTGGGGGGACCAGCCGCTTCCCGCACTACGCCTTCGGGAGCCTGGCCGGCGCCACGTTCGGCTGGTTCTCCTACATCCAGGCCGCGACCGTCGCGCCGATCGAGGTGCTGGCGGCCATCCAGTACGCCTCCTCCTGGAACTTCGCCCACAGCTGGTACAACGGCACCAACCTCCATGGGGCGGGCATCCCGGTGGCGATCGCACTCATGTTCATCTTCACCGCGATCAACCTCATCGGCGTGCGCTGGCTGGCTCGCGTCAACAACGCGCTCACCTGGTGGAAGGTGATCATCCCGGTCGGCACGATCATCGTGCTGCTCGCTTCCAGCTTTCACGGCTCGAACTTCACCGCGGCCGGCGGCTTCTTCGTCCAGCCCTCTCCCTTCAAGGCGATCGTCCTGGCCCTCCCCGCCGGCATCGTGTTCTCGCTGCTGGGCTTCGAGCAGGCGGTGCAGCTGGGCGGCGAGGCGCGCAACCCGTCCAAGGACCTGCCGCGGGCGGTCATCCTCTCCATCCTCATCGGGGGGGCGATCTACATCCTGCTCCAGGTCGCCTTCATCGGGGCGCTCGAGCCTAAGCTCCTCGCTCAGGCCGGCACGTGGACGAAGCTGGCCACGCCGGGCAACAGCGTGGCATTGCAAGCGCTCAACGCGGCGCCCTTCTACGTGGTGGCCAAGCTGGCCGGCCTGGGCCTGTTGGCCTTCCTGCTGCGCCTGGACGCGATCATCTCCCCGAGCGGCACCGGCCTCATCTACCTCACCTCGGGCTCGCGGATCAGCTTCGGGCTGAGCAAGAACGGCTACATCCCCGACGCGTTCGAGAAGACCTCGATCCGGCACCGGGTCCCGGTGCTCAGCATCATCGTCACCGCGCTCATCGGCATCCTCTTCCTGCTGCCGTTCCCCAGCTGGGCGAAGCTGGTGGGCGTCGTCACCAGCGCCAGCGTGCTCATGTACGCCGGGGCGCCCCTCGCGCTCGGCGCGCTGCGCCGCCAGAAGCCCGACCTACCGCGGCCCTACCGGCTCCCCTACGGCAACGTGCTGGCGCCGCTGGCATTCGTGCTGGCGACCTTCATCGTCTACTGGGCGGGCTGGGGGACGTACTCGACGCTGCTGATCGTGATGCTCATCGGCTTCGCGCTCATCGCCGTCTCGTACATCTTCGGCCTGAACTCCAACCGCCCGCACATCGACTGGGCCGCGGCGATCTGGGTCTTCCCCTACCTGATCGGCCTGGGCGTGATCTCGTTCTTCGGCCAGTTCGGCGCGAGCGGCAGCACCGAGTCCAGCGGCATCCTCGACGGCGTCGGCATCTTCAAGAACGTGCTCGTGGGCGGCAAGGGGGAGATCCCCCTGTATGTCGACCTCGGGGTGCTCGCGGTGTTCAGCCTCGTCATCTACTACACGGCGATGCACTTCCGACTCTCCGAGCGGCAGGTGGACCACTACGTGCGCGAGGTCTATCCGCCACCCGTGGCCGAGTAGGGGGCCTACCCAGCGCTGACGAGCGCCTCCTCATCTGAGTAGATCTCGCCGCGCTCAGCCTTCTCCACCAGCGATGGCGGCGGCTCGAACCGCTCGCCGTAGCGCTCGGCCAGCTCGCGGGCTCGGGCGACGAAGCCTGTGAGGCCGCCGGCATATCCGTTGATGTACTGCAGCACGCCGCCGGTCCAGCCGGGGAAGCCGATGCCCATGATCGAGCCGATGTTGGCGTCGGCCACGGACTCGATGACGCCCTCGTCCAGGCACTTGACCGTCTCCAGCGACTCGATGATGAGCATCCGCTCCTCGAGATCCGCGATAGAGATCTCCGACGGGTCGCCCGTCACCGGGAACGCCTCGCGCAGCCCGGGCCATAGGCGCGTGCGCTTGCCGTCCTCGTACTCATAGAAGCCCGCGCCCTCCAGGCGGCCCGGCCGCTGGAACTCGTCGAGCATACGGTCGATGACCTGCTCGGACGGGTGGGCATCCCAACCGCTCGACGACGCCTGGGCGGCCTCCTTGGCGGCGTTGCGGATCTTGCGCATGAGCTTCAGGTTGAGCTCGTCAGAGAGCTGGAGCACTGGCGCGGGGTAGCCGGCTTGCGAGGAGGCCTGCTCGATCGTCGGCGCGGGCACGCCTTCGAGCAGCATCGCGATGCCCTCGTTGATGAAGGTGCCGATGACGCGGCTGGTGAAGAAGCCGCGGCTGTCGTTGACGACGATCGGGGTCTTCTTGATCAGCTTGGCGACGTCGAGCGCGCGATAGAGCGTCTCATCGGAGGTCTGCTCACCGCGGATGATCTCCAGCAGCGGCATCTTGTCCACGGGGCTGAAGAAGTGAAGCCCGATGAAGTCCGCCGGCCGACTGACGTTCTGGGCCAGCTCGGTGATCGGCAGCGTGGAGGTGTTAGAGCCCAACAGCGCGTCGGCGGCGAGGTGCGGCTCGATCTCTGAGAACACCTGCGCCTTGACCGTGGGGTCCTCGAAGACCGCCTCGATGACCAGGTCGGCGCCGGCGGCGGCCGCCGGGTCGGCGGTGGCGGTGATCTTGGCCAGCAGCGCGTCGGCGTCCTCCTGGCTGGAGCGGCCGCGCTCGACGGCCTTGGCCACGAGCTTCTGCGAGTAGCCCTTGCCCTTGTCGGCAGCGGCCTGGTCAACGTCTTTGAGCACGACGTCGAGGCCGGCCTTGGCGCAGACGTAGGCGATGGCGGCGCCCATCATGCCGGCGCCGAGGACCACAACCTTGGACGGCGTGAACGTCTCGATCTCCGCCGGGCGGCCGCGGTCGCCGGTGGCGCGCTGCAGATCGAAGAAGAACGCCTGGATCATGTTCTTGGACACCTGGCCGCAGACGAGGTCGACGAAGTAGCGGCCCTCGATCGCTGAAGCGTTGTCGAAGTCGACCTGGGCGCCCTCCACCGCGGCGGCCATGATGTGGTGCGGCGCGGGGTAGTTGGCGCCCTTGATCTGCTTGCGCAGGTTGGCGGGGAACGCGGGCAGGTTGGCCGCCAGCGCCGGCGTCGACGGAGTGCCGCCGGGGATCTTGTAGCCCTTGACGTCCCACGGCTGGCTGACCTCTGCGCCGGCCTGAGAGACGATCCACTGCTTGGCCGCGGGGATGAGGTCAGCGCGCGTGGGCACGATCTCGTTGACCACGCCGACCTCCAGCGCCTTGGCCGGGCGCAGCCGCTGACCCTGGAGCAGCAGCTGCATCAGCGCGTTGACGATGCCGAGCATCCGCACGGTGCGCACGACGCCGCCGGCGCCGGGGAGCAGGCCGAGCTGGACCTCGGGGAAGCCGACGACCGCCTTGGGATCGTCCACGACGATCCGGTAATGGCAGGCCAGCGCGATCTCCAGGCCGCCGCCGAGCGCCGCGCCGTTGATGGCCGCCACGACCGGCTTGCCCAGCGTCTCCAGCCGGCGCAGGACCGCCTTGCCGTCGCGCACGAACCCGGCGATCTGGTCGGCGTTCTCCCGGGTGGCCAGCTTGAGGTCGTTCAGATCGCCGCCCGCGAAGAACGTCTTCTTGGCCGAGGTGATGATCACCCCGGTGATCGAGTCCTTCTCGGCCTCGAGGCGGTCGACGGTGGCCCGGATCGACGCCGCATACGCCGCGTTCATGGTGTTGGCCGACTGGTTGGGGTCATCCAGGGTGAGGACGACGACGCCGTCTGCGTCCTGCTCCCAGCGGATGGTGGTGCTCTCAGCGCTCATCTCAGACACGCTCCACAACGGTCGCGATGCCCATGCCGCCGCCGATGCACAGCGTCGCCAGCCCGTAGCGCAGGTTCTGGCGCTCAAGCTCGTCCACCAAAGTCCCCAGGATCATCCCGCCGGTCGCCCCCAGCGGGTGGCCCATCGCGATCGCGCCGCCGTTGACGTTGACCTTGTCCAGGTCAAAGCCCATGTCCTTGACGTAGCGCAGCACGACGGCGGCGAACGCCTCGTTGATCTCCACCAGGTCGATGTCATCGACCGTCAGTCCGGCCTTGGCCAGCGCCTTACGGCTGGCCGGCGCCGGGCCGGTGAGCATGATCGTGGGATCGGCGCCCGATACCGCCGTGGCCAGGATCTTGGCCCGGGCGCGCAGCCCCAGCTCCGAGCCGGTCTTCTCGTTGCCGACGACCACCAGCGAGGCGCCGTCGACGATGCCCGACGAGTTGCCCGGGGTGTGGACGTGGTTGATCCGCTCCACCCAGTGGTACTTCTGGAGCGCGACAGCGTCAAAGCCGCCCATGTCGCCGATCGCGGCGAACGACGGCTTCAGGCCGGCCAGCGTCTCGACGGTGGTACCCGGGCGGATGAACTCGTCGCGATCCAGGACGACCTGATCGTTGATGTCGAGCACCGGGATCACCGAGTTGGCAAAGCGGCCCTCGGCCTGCGCGGCCGACGCGCGATCCTGGGAGCGGACGGCGTAGGCGTCGACGTCGTCGCGGCTGAAGTCCTCGACGGTGGCGATCAGGTCGGCGCTGATCCCCTGCGGGACGAACGAGGTGTCATAGGCGGTCTCCGGGTCCATCGCCCACGCGCCGCCGTCAGAGCCCATCGGTACGCGCGACATCGACTCGACGCCGCCGGCGAGCACCAGATCCTCCCAGCCGGACGCGACCTTCTGCGCCGCGATGTTGACCGCCTCCAAACCCGACGCGCAGAACCGGTTGAGCTGAACGCCTGCGACGGTGTCGGGGAGGCCGGCCTTGATCGCGGCGGTCTTGGCGATGTCGGCGCCCTGATCGCCGATCGGCGTCACGCAGCCGAGCACGACGTCATCAACCCGGCCGGGGTCAAGCTCGGGGTTGCGGCTGAGCGTCTCATGCATCAGACCGACCACCAGGTCCACGGGCTTGGTGGCGTGCAGTGACCCGTTGACCTTGCCCTTTCCCCGCGGCGTGCGGATGGCATCGAAAATGAGCGGTTCGGTAGCGGCCATGGGTCAGCTCCTTGGAGGCGTCGTACTAGACACGATGTTCGGAAATCCTCGTCCTGCAATGTTACCCGCGGGCCGCGGGCAGCACGCCCAGCGCCTCGTCGAGGCCCAGCCGCCGGAAGCTCTGGGCCTCGTGCACCTCCATCCCGCGACCGCCAAGCATCGCGCGTATATAGGCGTAGCTCTGTGCGCTCCCTCTCACACGGACGTCGGGACGCGCGGCCTCGCCCGTGGGTGAGTACGCCAGCGTGGTGCGGATCCGGCGCCGGGCGCTGTCGAGCGTCTCGCGCGCCAGGTCGGGCGCGGCGGGGTCGCCGTCAGGGATGAGCAGGCGGGTGACGCCGCGGTCGTTGATCGCCTCCACGATGACCTCGGCGTCCGCAGGGACGACCACCTCCTTGTGCCCGGGATAGACGTCGAGCTTGCGCAGGGTGCCGTGGTCGGCGCCGACGTGGAACGCGAAGTAGTCGGCGTAGGCGAAGAAATCCTCCCCGGTGGCACGCAGGCAGTCATAGAACGCGGTGACCGCGGCCAGGATCAGACTGCCCGCGCCCGCCGCCCCGAACGCGCTGGTCACGACGATGCCGAGGCGGTCCTGCGCGTCGAATCCGGGGAAGACGTCGGCGATCGTCGCGGGGCGCCCGGCGACGGTGATCTGGAAGGCGTCGCTGCGCAGCTTGGTGGTGTGCACAGGGCGATCTTCTCAAGGCACCCGCGTGTATCTATCGTGAGGGGAGTGAGTGCCGCGGACTTCCCCATCGAGCCGGGCGAGGCCGAGGTCCAGGACGAGACCGTCCGGTCGGGCCCCTTCGCCGGCCGGACCGCGTGGGCGCGCAACCTCGAGGCGCCGCTGCGCGACTTCCTGCGCACCGAGACCGGATCGGCGGCGATCCTGCTCATCGGCGCGGTGGCCGCGATGGTGTGGATCAACGTCGACGCGGCGTCCTACAACAAGGTGTGGCACATGACGCTGAGCGTGAGCATCGGCAGCGCCGACATCTCGCAGGACCTGCGCCACTGGGTCAACAACGGGCTCATGACGCTCTTCTTCTTCGTCGTCGGGCTGGAGGCGCGGCGGGAGTTCGACCTCGGCGATCTGCGCGACCGCCGGCGCCTGGTGCTGCCCTTCGTGGCCGGGATCGGGGGCATGATCGTCCCCATCGCCATCTTCCTGGCGATCAACGCCGGCGGGGCTCCGCGCGGCGCCTGGGGCACGGCGATGTCCACCGACACCGCGTTCGCGCTGGGGATGTTGGCCTTGGTCGGCGCGCGCTACCCCAACAGCCTGCGCGCGTTCATCCTCACAGTGGCCGTGGTGGACGACCTGGTGGCGCTGCTCGTCATCGCGGTCGCGTTCACCAGCCAGGTTCATGTAGTGGCGCTGGCCGTCGGGATCACCGTGTTCCTGCTCATCCTGGTGCTGCGCTACCGCGGCGTGCACAACGGCGGCCCCTATCTGCTGCTGGGGATCGCGGCGTGGGCGGCGTTCCTGGAGTCCGGGATCGACCCCATCGTCGTCGGCCTGGCCATGGGCCTCTTGACCATCGCCTATCCGGCGGCGCGCGAGGACCTGGAGCGGGCCACCGACCTGTTCCGAGTATTCCGCGAGCAGCCCACCTCCGAGCTGCAGCAGTCCGCGCGCGCGGGGCTGCGCTCGGCGATCTCGCCCAACGAGCGCTGGCAGCAGATGTTCCACCCCTTCACCAGCTACGTCGTCGTGCCGCTGTTCGCGCTGGCCAACGCCGGCTTCGTGATCAGCGGCTCCTTCCTCGCCCACGCCTACGGGTCGGCGATCACGATCGGCATCATCGTCGCCTACGCCGTGGGCAAGCCGATCGGCGTCACGGGGGCCGCGGGGCTCGTCACCAAGTTCAGCCACGGGCGCATCCGCCCGCCGGTGGGCTGGGTGTCGGTGCTGGGGGGCGGAGCGGTCGCCGGCATCGGGTTCACGGTGTCGCTGCTGATTGCGTCGCTGGCGTTCACTGGCGATCACCTTGCGGAGGCCAAGCTCGGCATCCTCACCACGCTCGTGGTGGGGCCGGTCGTCAGCTGGGCGATCATCTGCGTCACCTACCGCCTGCCCAAGGCGACCAAGCTGCGGCTGCTCATCGGCCGCGGCGAGGCGATCGTCGACCTCGGGGTGCCGGTCGACCCCGAGCGCGACCACATCCGCGGCCCAGCGGAGGCGGACGTGACGCTGGTGGAGTACGGCGACCTCGAGTGCCCCTACTGCGGCCAGGCCGAGACCGTCATCCGCGAGCTGCTGTCCGACTTCGGCGACCTGCGCTACGTCTGGCGACACCTGCCTCTCAGCGACGTCCATCCCCATGCCCAGCTCGCCGCCGAGGCGTCGGAGGCGGCCGGCGCCCAGGGGAAATTCTGGGAGATGCACGACCTGATGCTCGCCCACCAGGACGCCCTGACCCTCAAGGCGATCATCGGGTACGCCAATGATCTGGACCTGGACATCGAGCAGTTCAAGGAGCACCTGCGCAAGCGCAAGGGCGCGGCTCACATCGCCGAGGACGTCGACTCCGCCGACATGAGCGGCGTGTCGGGCACGCCGAGCTTCTTCATCAACGGCCACCGCCACCAGGACGCCTACGACATCGACACGCTGTCCAAGGCGGTCCGCCTGGCGCGCGTGCGCGCCGCGATCAGCGCCTAGCGGGCGTACATGCCGGGCCGGCGGACCCGGCCAGGCGCGTCCAGACGCCGTCAGAGCGCAAGGGAGTTCGGAATCGGTGCACTAGCGGCGCTCATCATCCTCTTCGCGTTCTCGTAAGGCGCTCTTCGCCTTCTCGTAAGCCGTTCTTCGCCCGGCGACGCACAGTCCGGGCATGTCCCCCAAGCGTGTGATTCCCATCATGGCCGCGACGGCAGCGTGTGCGCTCGGCACCGTCCCGGTCGCGTCGGCATCGACCGACGTCCAGACCGCGTCCAGTGCGAACTGGTCCGGTTATGTGGTCGGAGGCTCGTCCTCCGCCACCAAGTTCAAGAATGTGTCTGGAAGCTGGGTGGTCCCGACCGCGAAGTGCTCAAGCGGCCAGGGCGACTCGTCGTTCTGGGTCGGGATCGGTGGCTCGGGTTCGAGTGACACCCAGGCCCTGGAGCAGGATGGCACCGAGGTCGATTGCAACTCCGACGGGTCGGCCAGCTACTTCGCCTGGTACGAGATGGTGCCCTCGCCGCCGGTGAAGGTCGACATGGCGGTGCACGCCGGTGACCACATCACCGGCAAGGTGACCGTGGATGGCACCAACGTGACCATGTCACTGTCGAACACCACCACCGGCGGGTCGTTTGACAAGACCTTCCAGATGAGCGATCCCGACACCTCGAGCGCCGAGTGGATCGCCGAGGCCCCGTCGACGTGCAGCGGCGACTTGTCCAGCTGCACTCCGCTGCCGCTCGCCGATTTCGGCACGGCGCAGTTCAGCGGCGCCAGCGCCACCACCACCGACGGCCACACCGGCACCATCTCGGACTCCGACTGGTCCACGGTCGCGGTGACGCTCGACCCCAGCGCTTCTCAGTCCGGGTTCGGCGACACCCAGTTCGCGTCGTACTCGGCCTCGGGCGGAGCGACCCCGTCGCAGCTGTCCAGCGATGGGTCGTCGTTCTCGGTGGCGTGGTCCGGCGGCGGCGGCACTGACGTGAGCGGCTCCGGCGGCTCCAGCGACTCGAGCGGTGGCTCCGGCTACGGCGACGGCAGTGGCTGGGGCGGCTACGGCGGCTACGGCTCCGGCGACCCGAGCGGCGGCTACGGCTACGGCGACGGCGGTGGCTGGAGCGGCTACGGCTCCGGCGACCCGAGCGGCGGCTACGGCTACGGCTACGGCTATGGCGACGGCGGTGGCTGGGGCGTCTACAGCTACTGAGCTCGGGAGGTCGCCGTCAGCGCGGCGGCGAGGCCCGCTTGAGGGCCCGCCGCGCGGCGGCGACCACCGACTTGCGGTTGCGGCCGGCGAGCTCGTAAAGCTCGATCGCGGCCAGCTCCTCGCGAGTGGCGAGCGCGATGCGCTCGACGATGTCGGCGGCCTTCATCTCCTGGTAGCCCTCCCAGGGCTCGAGGATCCGCAGCTGGGCGCCGGCTCCGTCCTCGGCGCCCGGCTCGGCGAACTCCTCCACGAGCTCCGGTTCCTCGGAGACGTGGACAGCCTCGTCCGCGACGGGCGGGGCCGAATCGCCGTCACGAGTCTCGGTCACGTGCCGCCGCGTGACCGAGGGCGGCTCCGGAGCTGAGGTGGGCCTCCCCGCGTAGAGCTTCGGCTCCGCGGCGGGCAACTCCGGGGCTGGGGGTCGCTCAGTGCCCGGGCGCGTCTCCTGGCCCAGGGACGCGTCCGGGCCTGAGGCGGTGTGCGCGCCGGGAAACGTGTCCGGGGCGTCGCCGTTGTGCGATCCGCCCACCACCCGCTCGGCCACGGCAGCGAGGACGCCCTCGGCGAGCGCGATGACTCCGCGCGTGCCGCGGATGGTCAGCTGGGCTCCGCGTGTGGCGAGGCGGTAGGGACGGGTAAGCAACGAGCCAGACAACGGTGCGTCCCATACCCGGCGCCCCGAATCGTAAGCAACTCCCGGGCGCTACCCCGACCATCCGCGATCACGTAGGCTGCGCCTCCCAGGTGAGGAGAACCCCATGGTAGAAGTCGATCTGAAGGCTCTGCTCGACCCCAGGACGCTGATTGGCGGTGGGTTGAAGCTGGTCGAGCGGTTTGGCGACGAGGCGTACTTCGCGGCGGTGTGCCTGCGCAGCGGCATGGTCGGGCCCGAGCTGCCCCACAAGCTCGCCCAGATGCTGCTGGCCTTCGAGCGTCACGGCCTACTGGCCGGCGCGGTCACCATCAGCGCCATCCGCAACGGCGACCGCGTCGCCATCCGCGACGAGCGCGGCGACCTGACCTACAAAGAGCTCGACGAGCGCACCAACGCCCTGGCCAACACGTGGCGCGCCCGGGGCCTGGAGCCCGGCGACGGGGTGGCCATCCTCGTGCGCAACCACCGCGGGTTTCTCGACGCCGTGTTCGCGGCGGCCAAGTGCGGGGCCAAGATCATCCTGCTCAACACCTCGTTCGCCGGGCCCCAGATCCGCGAGGTGGCCGAGCGCGAGGGCACGGACCTGCTCGTCTACGACGACGAGTACTCGTCCACCCTGGAGGGCGTGGATCCGCCCCACGGCCGCTGGCGCGCCTGGGTCGAGGGCGAGGCCGCGCATCCCGAGAACGTGGACGACTCGCTGGAGTCGCTCATCGAGGGCGGCGACACCAGCACGCCGCCGCGCCCCGGCCGCGCCCCCAAGATCGTGATCCTCACCAGCGGGACCACCGGGACGCCGAAGGGCGCTCCGCGCGACGAGCCGCGGTCGCTGGGGATCCTCGGCGGGCTTCTGAGCAAGGTCCCGTTCCGGGCTCGGGAGACGACCGAGCTCGCCGTGCCGATGTTCCACGCCCTGGGCTTCGCGAGCATGGCGCTGGGCCTGGCGCTGGGCTCAACCCTGGTGGTGCACCGCCACTTCGACCCCGAGGCCACGCTGGACAGCCTCCAGGAGAACGAGGCCACCACGCTCGTGGTGGTGCCCGTGATGCTCCAGCGCATGCTGGAGCTCGGCGAGGACCTCGTCGCCGCGCGCGACACCTCGCACCTCAAGATCATCTTCGTGTCCGGCTCGGCACTCAGCGTCGACCTGGTCAAGCGGTCCATGAAGGCGTTCGGGCCGGTGGTCTACAACATGTACGGCTCCACCGAGATCGCCTACGCCACGATCGCCACCCCCGCGGACCTCGGCAAGGCGCCGGGCAGCGTCGGCAAGGTGGTGCGTGGCGTCGTGGTCAAGGTCCTCAACGACGACGGCGAGGAGGTGAACGCCGGCGCGACCGGCCGGATCTTCGTCGGCAACGCCGCTCAGTTCGAGGGTTACACCGGCGGGGAGACCAAGGAGCAGATCAAGGGCCTCATGTCCTCCGGCGACGTTGGACACTTCGACCGCGAGGGGCGGCTGTTCATCGACGGCCGCGACGACGAGATGATCGTGTCGGGGGGCGAGAACGTGTTCCCGGCCGAGGTCGAGGACCTGCTGTCTGGCCACGAGGCGATCGCCGAGGCCGCCGTCATCGGCGTGGACGACGAGAAGTTCGGCCAGCGGCTCAAGGCGTTCGTGGTCGTGCGCGAAGGCCGGCAGCTCTCCGAGGACGACGTCAAGGCCTACGTCAAGGACAACCTGGCGCGCTACAAGAGCCCGCGCGAAGTGGTGTTCCTGGACAAGCTGCCCCGCAACACCACCGGCAAGGTGCTCAAGCGCGAGCTCGTGGAGGACGCGGCGGACGCGGCCGAGGCGAACGCGTAGTGGCGCCGACGTTCGGGCCGCCGTTCGCGTCCTACCAGGCCGAGATCTTCCTGCGCGGCTTGGGCGGGGAGGTGCCCGAGCATCCGATCGCCTTGTCGGAGCTGGAGCGGGTGGCGCAGGAGACCGCTGATCCGCTGGGGTTCGGCTACGCCGCCGGCGGCGCCGGAACCGAGGACACGATGCGCGCCAACGAGGAGGCGTTTCGCCGCTGGCGGATCGTGCCCCGGATGCTGCGCGACGTCTCCGCGCGCGACCTGTCCACGACCGTGCTCGGCACGCCGGCGCCGGCTCCGGTGGGACTGGCGCCCGTGGGGGTCCAGTCGATCGTGCACCCCGACGGCGAGCTGGCCACGGCCCGGGCGGCGGCGGCGGTGGGGCTGCCGATGGCCGTCAGCACCATGTCGACGACGCCCCTGGAGGACATCGCCGCCGCCGGAGACGGCCCGAAGTGGTTTCAGCTCTACTGGCCCACCGACCGCGAGCTGGCCGCCAGCTTCCTGGCCCGGGCCGAGGCCGCCGGCTACCGGGCGGTCATCGTCACGCTCGACACCTTCCTCCCCGGCTGGAAGCCGCGCGACCTCCAGCGCGGGTGGCAGCCGTTCCTACAGGGCGTGGGCATCGCCAACTACCTGTGCGATCCGGTCTTCCGCGCGCGCCTGGCCAAGCCTCCCGAGGAGGACCCCCAGGCCGCCGTGGGCGAGTTCGTGGGCGTGTTCACCAACCCCCGGCTGACCTGGGAGGACCTCAGGTTCCTGCGCAGCCGCACCGAGCTGCCCATCGCGCTGAAGGGCATCCTGCACCCCGAGGACGCCCGCGCCGCGCGCGAGCACGGGATCGACGCCGTCGTGGTCTCCAACCACGGCGGTCGTCAGGTGGACGGGGCGATCGCCGCCCTGGACGCGCTGCCCGCGATCGTCGACGCGGTGGGTGACGACCTCGAGGTACTCCTCGACAGCGGCATCCGCTCGGGCGCGGACATCGTCAAGGCGCTGGCCCTGGGCGCCGACGCGGTGCTCCTGGGCCGTCCCTACGTGTGGGGCCTGGCCGTGGGCGGGGAGGCCGGCGTGCTGGCGGTCCTGCGCGCGATCCTGGCCGAGCTCGACCTCACCATCGGGTTGAGCGGCCACACCGGGCCCGGCCAGCTGCACCCCGGGCTGCTGGTGCGCGAGGGCGCCGGCTGACGACGCTCCGAGGGCGGCATTGAATGCGTGGCGTGCGCTTTCAATGGTCGGACGCGGTCCGAGGTTGGGCCGGACGGGTATGTGAGGGGCAATCCCTCCACGTCTCCTGGATGAGGCACGCGACGCGCTGCTTTCCGGTCAGATACCGTGGAGCAACCCATTTCTCACCGCGGGAGGTAGAAGTGATGGAGACTCAGGTTGCTGCGCGCTGGGCGCGGCGATGGGCAGTCCTGTTGTTCGTTGCCGGTGTCTGTGCCACCTTCGGCGTGTCGGGCGCGAGCGCCCTGCCGGGGGTGGGACGTGCCCCCCGGCTGCCCGTGCGCGGGCCGTCGATCAACCTCGGTTGTGCCAACCCGGCCAACCACAACGTCAGCGGGCAGGTGCTGGCGGCCGCCGATCCGGCGATCGGCGGATCGCTGCGCTGCTTTGCCCAGGCGATCCGGCCGGCCCAGCAGGCCGGTCCTCAGCTGATGGCGGGCCCGACCGGCCTCGGGCCGTCGCAGATCCAGTCCGCCTACAAGCTGTCCGGGCTCAACGCCGCCGGGCGGACGGTGGCCATCGTCGACGCCTACGACGATCCCAACGCGGCCGCTGACCTCAACACGTTCCGCCAGGCGTACGGCCTGCCGGCGTGCACGACGGCCAACGGCTGCTTCAAGAAGGTCAACCAGAACGGGGCCACCAGCCCGCTGCCCGCCGGGGACTACGGCTGGGCCGAGGAGGAGAGCCTCGATCTCGATGCGGTGTCGTCCGCGTGCCCCACGTGCCACATCCTGCTTGTGGAGGCCAACTCGGCGAGCACCTCGGCACTGTCCAAGGCGGAGAACAGCGCTCCCAAGGCGGCCGGCGTGGTCGCGATCTCCAACAGCTACGGCGGCTCGGAGGCCTCGTCGGAGACCTCGACCGACAGCTCCTACAACCACCCGGGCATCGCCATCACCGTCAGCTCCGGCGACGGCGGCTACGGCGTGGAGTACCCAGCGGCGTCGCGGTACGTGACGGCCGTGGGCGGCACCACGCTGACCCAGGCCTCCAACGCCCGCGGGTGGACGGAGGCGGCATGGTCGGGCGCCGGGAGCGGCTGCTCGTCCTATGAGCCCAAGCAGTCCTGGCAGCACGACACCGGGTGCTCGCACCGCACGGTTGCCGACGTGTCGGCCGACGCCGATCCCAACTCGGGCCTGGGCGTCTATGACACCTACAACAACTGCGGGTCGAGCAGCACCTGCGACACGCTCATCGAAGCCGGCATCGCGCAGGGCCTCGACGGCTGGGCCCAGGTGGGCGGCACCAGCCTCAGCTCGCCGCTGATCGCCTCGGTCTACGCCCTGGCGGGCAACACCGCGTCGATCACCTACGGCAGCTATCCCTACAGCCACACAAGCTCGCTGTTCGACGTGACCAGCGGCTCCAACGGCAGCTGTGGCGGCTCGTACCTGTGCACAGCCGGAGCGGGCTATGACGGCCCGACCGGCCTGGGCACCCCGAACGGCACGGGCGCCTTCTAACCGGGCCCGCCGAAGGAACGAACGGATACAGGACTCGCCCCATGGCGGGCGGGTCCTGTGCCCGTACACTCGGGCGGCCGATGATGATCCTGCCGCCCGGTCACGCCGAGGAGCTGCAGCGCCGACGGACGTTCGCGCCGCGCGAGCGCTGGATGATCCGCGGCGTGCTGGGCGTGCTCGGGCTGATCGCCGTGGCGCTGGTGGTCTCCTTCGCCACCGGCGAGGGCAAGACCGGCAACGGCTGCGTCTCGGTCAGCCTCGCCTACTCCACCGGCGGGGACCACATCACCCGTTGCGGCGATGCCGCCAAATCGCTGTGTCAGGGGGTCGGCCACGCCGGCGGGATCACCGGCGTGCCCGCGCAGACGGTCGCCGCCGCCTGCCGCAAGGCCGGCCTCCCGGTCGGCTGAGGGCCCAGCGCGCCGCCTGCATAAGATGAGGGCGTGACCGACGCCGCCGCGTTCCGCGCTCAGTTTCCGGTGTTCGCGAGCGCGGCCTATCTGAACGCCGGGACCGAAGGGCCGCTGCCACAGCGCGCCGCTGACGCGGTCAAGGAACGGATCGAGACCGAGCTCGCTCAGGGCCGCGCCGGGAAGGCCTACATGGAGTCGGTACGCGGGCTGGCCGGGGACCTGCGCGAGGCCTACGCCCGGGTGCTCGGCTGCGACCCCGTCGACCTGGCGCTCACCGGCTCCACCACCGATGGCGTCAACACAGTGCTGGCGGGGCTGTCCCTGGGTCCCGGCGACGAGATCGTGACCAGTGACGAGGAGCACCCAGGGCTGCTCGCGCCGCTCGGGCGGCTCAAGCGCGTCAGCGGGGTGACGGTGCGGGTGGAGCCGTTTGCCCGGATCGTCGAGGCCGTGACGGCGTCCACGCGGCTGGTGGCGTGCTCGCACGTGTCGTGGGTGAGCGGCCAGGTGGTCGACTCCGCCGCGCTGGCGGCGACGGGCGTCCCGGTCCTGCTCGACGCTGCGCAGGGGATCGGGGCGGTGGCGATCGACCTGGACGCCCTCGGCTGCGCCTTCTACGCCGGCTCGGGCCAGAAGTGGCTGTGCGGGCCGGAGGGCAGCGGCTGCCTCTACGTCCGCCGCGAGCGGCGCGACGAGCTCACCGTGCCGTGGCCGGGCTACGGCTCGCTTGCCGACGCGTCCCACGCTCTCGATTCGCCGCCGGCGGAGACGGCCGCTCGCTTTGACCACGGCTTCCCGCCGGGGATGCGCAGCGCCTGGGCGCTGGCCTCGCTGGGCGTGTTGGAGGACGCCGGCTGGGATTGGGTCTACGCCCGCGCCGCCGATCTCGCCGCCGGGCTGGCTCGGGACCTCGCCGAGCGCGGCCTGACCGTGGGCCCGCGCGGGCGCTCGACGCTGGTGGCGTGGGATCCGCGCGCCGAGGACCTGGACGTCGAGGTGGCGCGGCTGGCCGAGGCCGGCTTCGTTGTGCGCAGCATTCCGTCACATGGGCTCATCCGCGCCTCGGTGGGCGCATGGTCCTCCGAAGAGGAGCTGGCGCGCCTGGTCGACTCCGCGGTCGCTTAGTCGGCGATTCGCTGCGGGTGCGTGTAGACGTTGACGGTGCCGCGGCGGGCAAAGCCGCACAGGGTGAGCCCGCGGTCGTGCGCGAGCTCCACCGCGAGCGAGCTGGGCGCGCCGACCCCGACGAGGATCGGGGCGCCCGCCACCGCCGCCTTCTGCACGAGCTCGAAGGAGAGCCGGCCGCTCACGCACAGCACCCGGCCCGACAAGGGCACGAGCCCGTCCATCAGCGCGCGGCCGACGACCTTGTCCATGGCGTTGTGGCGACCCACGTCCTCACGTGTGTAGATCAGCGACCCGTCGGCCTCGAACAGGCCCGTGGCGTGCAGCCCCCCGGTGCGCCGGAAGCCGGGCTGGTCCAGCCGGGAGGGGAGCTTAACGGCGAGCGCGCGCGGGATGACGGGTTCGGCGGACACGGGCGCGCTCAGCACCGCGACCTCCTCGAGCGCCCCCTTGCCGCACACTCCGCACGACGAGGTCGTGTAGAACCGGCGCACGCCGGGATCGAGCGTCAGCGGGCCGGCGACCTCGATCGTGTTGTTGGCCAGATCCTCGGTCAGTCCCGCCTCGCGAGGGCCGTCGATCAGCCCCTCGCCGTAGAGGAAGCCGACCGCCAGCTCCTCGTCGTGGCCGGGGGTCCGCATCGTGACCGCCAGCGCGGCGCCGTCGACGCGGATCTCGAGCGGCTCCTCGATCGCCACCACGTCCTGGACGCCGTCGTGCGTGACGCTCTTGTACACGCCCCGCACGCTACCGCCCGCCGGGCCGCCGCGGGGGACCGCGATCGGTCAGGCCGCGGCCGGCTCCCCGCGCAGCTCCACCTCGAACGGCTGGGACTCGCGCTCGAGGGTGCCGTCGGCGCCGACCCGGTAGGCACCGGTCCGGCGCAGCGGCGGGGAGTAGGCGTGGATGGTGACCGCAGGCCCGGTGCCGGCGTGCAGCACGCGGTGGATGGCCACCGGGGGCAGCGTGAACGCGCTGCCGGGGCCGATCTCGCGTGATACCGGCCGGCCGATGAGGGTCAGCCGGTCCTCGCGGACGCGACCGGAGACCACGGCGATGCCCGCGGCCGACTCGTCGTGGTCGTGGAAGCCGGTGTCCTGGTCCTCGCTCCAGCAGATCACCCAGGCGTTGACCTCGTCGTCGTCCCAGATCTGCTCGTAGACGCGCGCATCGTCAGCGTGGCGCACCAGGTGGTGCCAGCGCTCGGGCGACTCGGCAAGCGTGGCGGCGAAGCGGCGTAGCTCGTCCAGCGTCAGGCTCATGCGATCACCGCCCCAGCGGTGAGGATCCCGGCGGCGTTGGCCATCAACTCGCGCTCGCGCCCGGTGGCCACCGGCTCCACCACCGGACGGTCCGAGCCGTGGACGAGCCGGTCGGGGCCGAGCAGCCGCGCCATCACCTCGACGATGGCCGGTCCGTAGCTCGACGTGTCGTAGAACGTGAGCGGGTCGCGCAGGTCGATGGCCGGCCCCCCGCGCGTGGCCAGTCGCTCTGACTGCAGCGGCGCGCCCCCGGCGAGCATCGCGAACACCACGCTGAGCCGGGGCAGCTCGCGGCGGCCGTGGGTGGCGAACGTCAGCCAGGCCGCCTGCATCTGCGAGACGTAGTCAGTCAGTGCGCGCCACCACAGGGGCTCGGTGAGCGGCGCCTCACGCGCCGGGCCGTCGGCCACGCCGCCGGGATGCACGAACAGCGGGACCCCGCGGGCCTGCACCCGCTCCAGCAGCGGTCCCATGTGGTCCAGCGCGTCGCGCCCGGACAGCGCGCACGCCGGCACCGACACGCCGATGCAGCCCCGCGCCAGGACGGCGTCGACGTCGGCCGGATCGGGGGTGCTGACGGGAACCGGCCCCCAGGCGGCAAACCCCTCGCCCAGGGCCAGGACCCCGTCGAGGTGGGCGGAGATGAGCTCGGCGGCGGCGTCGTGGGACAGCGCCTCGATCCCGATCGGGCTCGACAGCGCCACCACGGCCAGGTCGACTCCGTCGGCGCGCAGCAGCTGCGCGCGCCGCTCCGCTGACTCGGCGGTGGTGTCGATGACGTACGGGAGCTCGCCGCCGCCGTGCAGCACGGTGAGGCCATCGGTGCGCTGGACGAAGGGCAGGCACCGGCGTGCGGTCAGCGCGTCGAGGAGCGGGCCCGTCCAGACGTGTTGATGGATGTCGACGTTCATGGCGTCACTTGAAAGATAAGTAATCAGATGGAGTTTATCAAGATAGACGGCGGGGTCGTGGCCCGCGGGCGTGGTGCCCGAAGGCTCAGCCGCTGGAGCTTGTGGACGTCGTCGAGGTCGAGGGGCCCGGGAGGCCCAGCGCCTTGGACAGCGCGACGTCGGCGGTCTTGACAGTCGCCGCGTCGGTCAGCAACGCGCGGGTGGCCGCCTCGGCGCCGGCGGCGTCGTGGTGGACGGCGGCCGTGGAGATCTTGGTGAGGTCGCCCTTCACAGCGTGGAAGCCGGCGACCATCCGGGCCACCTGCTTCTGGAGCTTGGCGGAGGCGTGGAGAGTGGTGAGCCGCGTCGCCTGCTGATCCGCACGCTTGGCCAGGTTGCCGAACTCGGTGGCCAGCGCGGCGTCGGTCTTGTTGCCGGCCCCGGTGATGTCCTTGGCGATGTCGGTCCCCAGCCGGCGGAACTCCGTCTGACTGGTGGCAAAGCCGCTCTTGAAGCTGACCTGGCTCGTGGTGGAGGACTTGCTGCTCGAGCCGCACCCCGCCGCGGCGATCCCGGCGAGGACAACGGCACACGCGAGCCTCCGGTTGATCACCCGGCGCAAGCTATCGCACCGGCGCGGGTGCGAGCGGCTCTCGGTACCCCGTCGCGTCTATCGTTTCGGCCATGAGCAGCGACGATCCGTCGGTTGAGGATCTGCGGCGCCGCCAGCGCGACGAGGAGCGCGCCGAGCGCGAGCGGCTCGCCGAGGCGAGCAACCCGGCCGAAGCCGAGCGCCATCGTCGACGCGCTGACAAGGCCCGCTACCTGCGCCACAAGCTCGAGGAGCGCCAGCGGGCCGAGCGCAACGTCGGCGACGATCCCGATCTGCCACCGGCGGCCTGACCTTCGGAGTGGGGCCGCCGCGCCGTGGGGCGGTCTGTGAGCCGGGTCAGATCCGGCCCACCACCAGGAGGATCAGCAGGACGAGTGCCACGAGGCCGAGCAGGCCGCCGAACAGCGCGACCTTGAGCAGCACGAGCACGATTGCGACAACGACCAGTACCCCGATGAGGCCTGTGATCATCTCTCCCTCCCGGTGTTGGTCGCCACGAGTCCCGGCGCTCCCTTCTCCCTGCCGGCGCCGGAGGTGGCGGTGTACGCACCTTACGCCCTCAGGTCATACCCCACCACTCGGACGCCCAAGCGGTTGACGGCCATGCGAACATGTGTTCGCATGACAAGTGACGGAAGCCCGTACGCCCGCTTTCGCCGCGCGCTGGAGACCGGCAACGAGATGCTGGTGCTCGGCGCGGCCCGGGAGCTGCCCCAGATCGCCCTCGACGACGCCCTGCGCATCTGCCTGGTGCTGCGCGACGGTGACCCGGCGCGCTACGAGCGGGCCGCGGTGCGGTGGCTGGGGCGCTTCGCGCTGGAGGCCCGGGCCGCGACGATCCCGGACCTGCGCGCCGCCGCGGCGGCGCTCGAGGCCCTGCCCACCCGCACCGCCGAGGCGATGGAGCAGCTCCAGCGCCTGTGTCTGGCGCGGGGGATCGGCTGACTCAGCGGGCGGCGAGCCACTGGTCGAACTCGGTGGCGGCGATCCGCTCGTCGTGCACGCCGCTGGCCTCGGCGGAGGCCAGCCAGACGATCGGCGGGCCCATGATCGCCGGGTCCAGCAGCCGGTCACGGACCTCCTGGGACGTGCCGGCCGGGATCATCCCGGTGTCGGTGGCGCCACCGGGCAGCAGCATGTTGACGGTCACCGCGGTGCCGGCGAGGTCCGCGGCCATCACCCGCGAGAGCGCCTCCACGGCCGCTCCTGCGGGCCCGTAGGGGACGAACCCGCGCCGGACCATCGTCTGCTCGTTCATCGAGATGTTGACGATCCGGCCGGCGCCCTGGTCGAGCATCAACGGCGTCACGGCGCGGGCCATTAGGAAGCAGCCGGCCGCCTTGGTGTCCAGCACGTCGCGAAAGCCGTCGGGCGGGACCTCCCAGAACGGCTGCGGCTCGGTGAGGAATCGCGGATTGACCGTGCGCATCCCGATGCCGGCGTTGTTGACGAGCATGTCCAGCCCGCCGAGGCGATCCCGGGTCTCGGCGACGCAGGTCTCCACCGATGCCTGATCACGGACGTCGAGCGCCACGGCGACAGCCCGTGGGCCGAGCGCCTCCGCGGCCGCGGCCGCGCGGGCGCGGTCCCGGCCAGTGACGGCCACGGTGGCGCCGGCGTCGGTGAGCGCCCGCGCCATCGCCAGTCCCAGCCCCGCGGTGGCGCCCGTCACCAGCACCCGCGTAGCGGTCAGCGTCGTCACGATGCGAGCGTAGTGGGCTCGACAGAACGTCGAGGTCTGGCAGGGCCGAGTCACCGGCCGGTGGGGTTCTGCCGACCCTTGAAGAATGTCCGCTCGCCGTGTCGGCCTCGCCGTGCTGCTCGTGCTGCTGTGCAGCGCGAGCTTCGCCACGGCCGCAAGCTTCGCCGACGTGGCGCCCCAGCAGTGGCAGCCGACGGCCGTCGACGTCACCCGGACGATGCGCCCCTGCTCGTTGGACATGGGCCTGACGAGGCCGCCGGTGTGCTGGTCGGTCACCGAGGACACGTCGGCGTGGATGGCGCTGCCACCCGGCTCTCCCTACCCCTGGGGCCAGTGCACGTACTACGTCGGCCTAATGCGTCCAGACATCTGGAGCGATCGCGCCCCGCCGTCCGTCGATCCGCTCAACGACTGGGACGCCTGGACCTGGGCCACCCACGCCCTGGCCGAGGGGCTGTCGGTGGACGGGAGCCCGCGCCCGGGGGACGTCATCGTCTACTCCCGCCAGGCGGTCGACAACGACACCGGGCACGTGGCCATGATCGACGCCGTGGGCGGAACCGACCCGAGCACCGGTGACCTCCGGATCACCATCTCGGAGATGAACTTCGACGGTCTCGACGACGCGTCGCGGGGCCAGGGCGACACGATGACCGTGCAGCTACCCCGGTCAGACCTCGTGCCCGGCATGATCCAGTTCATCCACCGCCCGGGGCCCGGCTACACGGCCCCGGCCTGGCCCACCGGCACCAGCGCGCCCGCCGGCGCGAGCCCGCCGTGGGCGACCGCGCGCAACCCCTCCCTCGCGGTGGGCGTGTGGAGCGATCAACTGGCCACCGTCAGCCAGTCCTCGGCGCCGGCGATCGCCACCGTGACGACGGCCGATGGCACCGTGGTCACGCGCGCGAGCGTCACCCCCAACCGCCTGGTGACGCTCGGTCTGCCCACCGGGACCTACAGGGTGTGCGTGGCCCAGTCCGCCACCGCCGCCTGGGACGCCGCCTCCGCGTGTGCCACCGCCGCCTGGCAGGCGCCGGTCACGGCCACGGTGTCCCTCGGGCGGCCCCACCGATCCGGCCGGCGGCTGGCCGTTCCGGTCAGCCTCGGCCCCCGGCTGCCACTGGCGCTGGCCGCCAAAGGGGGGGCGGTGGGGGCCGAGGTCCGAATCGGCGTGCAGCGCACCGACGGCCGGGGCCGGGCGGGCGCCGCGGCGACCCGCACTGTCTACACCCGCGCGTGGCGACTGCGTGCCGGCGGCCAGGTCCTGAGCCTGCCCCTGGCCGCGTCTGCCGTCCGCCACGCGGTGTTGCATATCACCGTGATCGTGCGCGCGACGTCCCGGATCCGCCTCGGCGCGGCGCAGACCACGCTTCGCCTGCGCTGATCGCCTCACAGCATGATCTTGCCGCCGGCGATGTCGAGCGTGACGCCGGTGATCCACGACGAGGCGTCCGAGGCGAGAAACAGCGTGGCCGCCGCCGCATCGCCGGGCTGCCCGATGCGCCGCAGCGGGAACGACGCGGCCAACTCGGCGCGCTGCGCCTCGGTGGTCCAGGTGCGCATCCGCTCGTTCTCGATTGCCGACGGCGCGATGCAGTTGACCCGGATCCCGTAGGGGCCCACCTCGGCGGCGAGATGGCGGGTGAGGGCAATCACGCCCGCCTTGGCGGCGGCGTAGGCGGCGCTCGAGTGGGCGGCCTGCCGGGCGGCCGCCGACGCCATGGTGATGATCGCGCCGTGCCCGCGCTCGATCATCCCGGGCAGGAACGCGCTGACGCAGAGGAAGGTGGAGGTCAGGTCGGACTCCACCACCTCGCGCCAGTGGGCGGCCGTCTCCCGTGGGGTGGGCACGGGCATGCCGTTGCCGCCCGCGAAGGGGGCCAGGATGTCGGCGGCGCCGAGCTCTTCGGTGATGGTGGCCGCCGCGTGCGCGACCTCGGCGTCCACGGTGCAGTCGGCACTTATGGCCAGCGCGCGCCCGCCCGTGGCTGTGATGGCGCCGGCCACGCCGGCCAGCGCCTCCTGGTCACGGCCGATGACCGCCACCGCGGCGCCGTTGCGGGCGAGCGCGCGGGCGGTCTCGGCGCCGATGCCCCGGGAGCCGCCGGTGACCACGGCCACACGGCCGGCGAGGTCGGGGTAGCGCGGCTCGGCGGCCGCTGGGATGGGGGAGGGCGTCGAGTCGGTCATTCCAGGAACTCCGTGACGATCGAGGGGCTGGCGTGGATGCAGATGAGGCGGGCGGGCCCGGCTCCCCGGTTGGTGAACCTGTGGGGAACCGCGGGCGGCGCGAGGACGATGTCGCCGGCGCGCGCGTGGGCGCTCCGGTCCCCGACCTCGAACACGAGATCCTCGCCCTCCAGCACGATCCACGTTTCGTCATACGGATGGAGGTGGCGGCGCGGCCCGCCGCCGGGCTCCTCCACGTCGAGGATCATCGAGATGGTGGTCGGACCGTAGGCGGCGCCCTCGAAGCGCCCGTTGGCCAGGGTCTCGCCGGCGACGACTCTCATGGCTCGCTCCGCTGTGCGTCGCGGGGCGGCGCGAACGGCGGCGGGCCGCCGATCGGGCTGAGGTGAACGCCGGCCAGGCGCCAGCGATCGCTCTGGCGCACCGCGATGTGGGTGGCGCGGAACTCCCCGTCGACGGGGCGTCCCTGGAACTCCGCCTGCTGGACGTGGCGACCGACGCGGATCGCCGCGTCGCCGTACACGCGGGTGACGGCGTCCTCGAAGGCCAGCGCGTTCGTGTGCAGGCCGCCGCCGCGGTAGCGCTCCAGCCATTGCTGCTTGTCGAGCACGAAGCCCACGGGTCCGACGAGGGTGAAGTCCTCGGTGGCGAGGGTGTCGAGCGTGGCGATATCGCCGTCAATCTCGGCGCGGGTGAGCGCGCGGTCGAGGTCGGCGAGCTGTTCGAGCGTGGTGGGCATGTGATGCCTCCTGCGATGGGTGTGGTTGGCCTCGTTGCCCGCCAAGCATAGATACCAAAGCCTTAGATGTCAAAGACTTTGATGTCTGTGCGCCGATGCTAGGCTGTGCGGCCATGCCCGCGCCACGGACGCCCCCGGTCGGCCTGCACCTCTCGGCGGCGGCGCGCGCGGTGACCCGCGCCTTCGACGAGGCCCTCGCCGACGCCGGTGGCTCGCTGCCGGTGTGGCTGGTCCTCCTCAATGTCAAAGCACGCCGGCATATGACCAACCAGCGCGAGCTGGCGACGGCGGTCGGGATCCGCGAGGCCACGCTGACCCATCACCTCAACGCCATGGAGGCCGACGGCCTGCTCACGCGCCGGCGCGACCCCGGCAACCGGAGGGTGCACGTGGTTGAGCTGACCGAGGCGGGCGAGGAGGCGTTCGCTCGGCTGCGCGACGCCGCGGTGGGATTCGACCGCCGGCTACGTCGCGGGATCTCCGCCGAGGAGCTCGACGGACTCGACCGGCTGCTGGACCGGCTCGCCGCGAACGTGGCCCGGTAGGCCGGTCGTCTCGTGAGGTCACGCCGGGCCGCTGATCAACGGTCGCAGCCGGCTGCGGTGAGCGCCGCGGCTCGTTCCTATCCTGAAGGTATGGCCAAGACGTGGGTTCTGCAGACCGAGACGAAGGGCACCGGAGCCACGATGGTGCCCATCGAGCGCACGGCCAAGCCCGCGTCGGAGCCCACGCCCGTCTACGTGCCGCGCACGGCGGAGCCGCGCGAGCCGGAACCCCCGAGGCCGCGCACGCCCCGGCGGTTCCGGGTCGTCGACCTGATGACCCGCGAGACGCTCATCGATGACGCTCCCGCCGCGGCGGCGATCGAGGTGCTCAAGGATGTGCGCAGCACCGTTGACGTCACGATCTCGGTGTGGGACGAGCACCGGGAGGGGTGGCGGCCGCTGACGCTGTCAGAGCAGCGAGCGATGTTCGCGTTCAGCCGCTCTCCAGCCGGCGCGTCCCCGGACCCGGCCTGACCGGGCGCGCGCCCGCCGGCGCCCCGTCAGGCCAGGACCTCGAGCGTGGCCAGCGCCGGGTCGGCGGCGTACGCGATGCGCACGCCGTCGGCGGCGGCCTCGCTCAGCACCCCCAGCGCCTGCTCGGTCACCAGTTCGCCCGGCGCCAGCACCGGGACCCCGGGCGGGTACAGCGCGATCAGCTCGGCACTGACCCGCCCCGCCGCCGCGGCGAACGGCACGGTCTCAGTGGCGCCGAAGAACGCTTCGCGCGGCGCCACCCGCTGCTCGGGCGAGACGATCCAGCCGGCGGCCGCGGTGATCGAGCGCGGCGTCCCGCGGCGGCGCTCGATCGACTCGATCAGGGCCGCGGTGAAGCGGCTCAGCGCAGGGGCGTCGTCGGCGATCGTCGCGACCGCGACGATCGTGTCACGGTCAGCCATCTCCACGGGGACGCCGGCGGCCATCAGGTCTGACTCGACCTCCACGCCGTGCGCGCCGGTGCCTGCGATGCTCACCGTGAGCTTGGCCGCGTCGACCATCGGCCCGTCCACGACCGTGACCCCCGGGACCCGGCTCAGCGCCGCGCGGGCGTCGGCGACCGCTCCGATCGTCCGCGACAGCAGTCGCTCGCCGTCGCGCTCGAGCAGCGCCCGGGCCGCGTCCATGCTCGCCATGATCGTGCCGGCGGGGCTCGTGGTGTGCAGCGCATCGAACGCTCGCGCAAGACGGCTCGCACTGAGCCGCTCGGTGCGTGCGAGCAGCCACGCCGCCTGCGAGTAGGCGGGCAGGGTCTTGTGGGCGCTGGTCACCATGGCGTCGGCGCCGGCCGCCAGGGCATGGGGCGGGAGCGCCGGGTGAAAGCCGAAATGGGCCGCCCAGGCGGCGTCGACAACGAGCGCGACGCCGGCGGCGTGCGCGACGCGGGCATGCTCGCCGAGGTCGGAGAACGTCCCCACGTAGGAGGGGTCGGCGAGGAAGACAGCGCGAGCCTCGGGGTGGCGGGCGAGGGCCTCGGCGGTGCGCTCCGGGGCGTAGCCGAGCGGCAGCCCGGTGCCGGCATCGACGTCGGGCTCGATCCAGACGGGGTTCAGCCCGGCCAGGACGAGCCCGAGCAGCAGCGACCGGTGCAGCGTCCGGGCCACCACCACCACGTCGCCGGGCACGCCGACCGAAAGGGCCAGCGCCTGGTTGCAGTGGGTCGATCCGCCGGCGGAGAACCGGCACACGTCGGCGCCGTACAGCGCTGCGGCTCGCTGCTCGGCCTCGTCGAGCCATCCGTGGCGCATCTTGATCGTGTCAAGCCCGCCGGCCAACGGATGGTCGCCGGCGACCACCATCCCGGTCAGCGCCGTCGATCCCTTGTGGCCCGGGGTGTGGAAGGGACGCACGGACGCGTCGTGGCGGTCCAGGCAGTCGAGATAGGCGCGCAGGAGAGGCGCGTCTGCGGCGAGCCCCAGCGGGTCGCGGGCGTCCGACGCGACCGACCCGTTGCCCGATGCGCCGGCGGTCATCGGCGGTACTCGGCCGTTTTCAGCTGCGCCATGGGGTGACATTCTCCAACGGCCGCCAGATGACGTCCAAGAAGTGGTGTGGTCCATCGCCCCGGCATCAGCCGGCGTCAGTCGGCATGGCGCCGACCAGGCGGACGCACCGCGCCGCGGCCTCGATCGCGCGCTCGGGCCCGCCCACCAGATAACCCGCGGCCAGGGCGTCGCCGGCCCCGGTCGTGTCGACCGCACGGACCGCCGGGGCGGGATACAGGCCTTCGGGGAAACGGGCGCCCCGCGCGCCGAGCTTGATCACCCAGGCGGCGTCGAAGTCCGGCACCGCCGCCCGCTCGGCCTCGGTGGCGAACGCGAGATCGGGGGCGAGGGCGTTCAGGCGCTCGGCGAACGTCCGGGCGCCGGCGATCTCGATGTCGTGCGCGGATGCGAGGTCGACGGTCACGCGCCGCGCCAGGCGCGCGGCCTCGATGGCCGCGTCGGCCATCGGCTCGCGCAGCAGGCAGTACCCCGAGACGTGGAGCACGTCGGAGGATCGCACCCATGCGGGGTCGAGGTCGGAAGGCTCGAGCAGCGAGGCCACGCCGCGGTCGGAGGCCATTGTCCGCCCGCCGTGGTCGTCGCGCACGGAGGCGACCACCCCGCCCCGGCCCTCGGCCACCGGGCCGCACACCTCGACGCCGTAGCGCGCGAGCTCGGCGGCGGCCAGCCCGCTGGCGGCGTCGGTGCCGCGCTTGCAGATCAGCCGGCTCCGGGCGCCCAGCGCGGCGGCCCACGCGGCCACGTTGGCGGCCTGGCCGCCAGCGGCCAGGCGGATCGTGGCCGGCGTGTCGGCATCGGGGATCAGCGGGCGGTGGGGCAGGACGATCACGTCGAGGATCAGATCGCCGATCGCGCACAGCGAGAGCGGCTGGGTGCGGGCCGCGGCCGCGCTCTCGCTGTCGGGTTGCATGCGCACATCATCACGCTCCGGGGCGCGCGGGCCGGCGTTCGCTACGGTGCGGCGGTGCCGTCCGCCCCGCAACGTGTCGTTGTCTCAGAGACGGTGGCCCGCGCGCTGCGCGACGGCGCTCCGGTCGTCGCGCTGGAGTCGACGATCATCACGCACGGCCTGCCCCGCCCCGAGAACGTGCAGGCCGCGCGCGAGTTCGAGCGCACCGTGGCCGAGCGCGGCGCAATCCCTGCCACCATCGCGCTGGTCGACGGGGTCGCCCACGTCGGTCTGGAGGACGATGCGCTGGAACGGTTGGCGGCCAGCGACGCCGCGCTGAAGCTGAGCGCCCGCGACCTCCCGGTGGCGATGGCGCAGGGAGCGAGCGGCGGCACGACCGTCGCCGCCACCGCCCTGCTGGCCTCGCGCGCCGGCATCCGCGTGTTCGCCACGGGAGGGATCGGCGGCGTCCACCGCAACGCCACCACCACCTTTGACGAGTCGGCCGACCTCGGGATCCTGGGCAGCTGCCCCATCACCGTGGTCTCGGGCGGCGTCAAATCGATCCTCGACATCGGCGCCACCCTGGAGAGGCTGGAGAGCCTGAGCGTCACCGTGCTTGTCTTCGGCACCCACCGTTTCCCGGCGTTCTGGCTCACCGACAGCGGCTACACGGTGGACCTCTCGGTCACGAGCGCCGAGGAGATCGCCGACATCATGCACGCCGCCGAGGCGCTCGCCCGGCCGGGCGGGATCCTCGTGGCGAACCCCCTGCCGGAGGGCGCGCAGCTGGACCCCGCTCTCCACGACCGCCTGCTCGCCGAGGCCCTGAGCGCAGCCGAGGCGGCGTCCTTGCGCGGCAAGGACATCACCCCGTTTCTGCTCGACTACATCCACGAGCACACCGGCCGGGTCAGCGTCAGGGTCAACCTCGAGATCGTGCGCGGCAACTGCCGGCTCGGCGCCGACATCGCCCGCGCGTGGAGCGCCCGACGTTCGCGGGACTAGCGCCTCGGGCGTGTTCGTCCACGTTGGGTCTATCGGGCCATGGCGGGCGCCGGGACCCGTCGCACCTCGTCAACGTCGAGCCCGCGGTCCGGGCCGTGCGGCACGACATGCTGGCCGGGCTCGAGGTGAAGCTCCTCGCCATCGATCGTGACCGTGACCTTGTCCGGCTCGAACGAGATGAGGTCCCCGATGCGGTCGACGTCGCGGTAGGGCTCCCGGTAGGACCACGCGGCCTGGTTGGCCTCGCCGATGTCGTGGTAGCTGCAGATCCCCTTGTAGGGGCAGAACGTCTCGCGGGCGCTGGGCCGCAGCAGCTCCCGGTTGACGTCCTCACGAGGCACGTACCAGCGGGGCGCGAAACCCGATTCGTAGAGCACCAGCGGGCGGCGGGTCTCGGCGATCACGGTGTCGCCGGCGCGCACCATCAGCGCGCGGCTCGTTACCCGGATGTCGATGCGGTGGTAGGCATCGGCGGCGTGGCCCAGGATCCGCTCGTCCTCTTCGTAGAACGCGTCCATCGCATGCCAGGCGAAGGCCACGCGATCGGCGAGGACACCCGCGTGCCCGGGGACGCTGGTGTGCTCCCAGGCGCCTCGCGGGGCCGCGCGGTCACCGGCCTTCACCGCATACCAGGCCGTGGGTCCGAGGTCGGGGTGATTCGTCGTGCGGTCAGCAGGGGCAAGGATGTCACGCGCGATGTCGCCCTTGGGGAAGTAGGCGACCGGGTAGCGGCCCGGCTCGTGCAGGAGGACGACGTCATCGCTCTGGGCAATCCAGGCGCCGCCGAACCTCACCCGCATCCGCCGCCGCAGTGGCTCGGCGTACAGCAGCCGCGCCGGAAGCGGCTCGGGGACGAGGAACGTTCCGATCGATCCAGGGGCCAGAGGACCTTGCTGCCAGGCGAGTCCCATCTCAGCCGTCCTTACGTTGCGCGTTGATCTGTCGTTGCCGGCGATGGCGCCGGCATGTGATCAGTGTCCCGCGCCGGCGCATTCTTACCGCCGGGCGGCGCGGCGCCGGTAAGACGGTCTGCGCCGCGCGCACTATCAGGTGCGAACGGACCGGGAGAGCAGGACCAGGATGAGGAGAGACGACCACGACATCCGCACGCCCGTCCGGCGGCGCGGCGGCAGGTGTCCGTCGCGCCCCGCGCCCATTAGGATCCGCCACGTGACCGAGGCGCGGGGTTTCACCAGCCGCACCCGGGACGAGGCCGATACCACCGGATGGGTGCAACGGCTGCGGTCCTCGCATCCGCGCCACGCCGAGACGGTGGCCCGGTTGCGCGACGTGCTGCTGCGGGTCGCCTTCCACGAGCTCTCACGCCGGCGGGGACTGCTCGGCTCGGTCAGCGGTCCGGAGTTCGACGATGTGGCCCACCAGGCGGCCGACGATGCGCTGGTGTCGATCCTGGGCAAGCTCGATGAGTTTCAGGGGCTGAGCCGGTTCACCACGTGGGCTTACAAGTTCGTGGTCTTCGAGGTCTCCGGCAAGGTCGCCGGCCATGCGTGGCGCCGCCATCCGCCCACCCGCGAGGAGCTGACGTTCGAGCGGCTGCCCGACGCCCTTGCGCCGCGCCCGGGAGATCGACTTGAGCGGCGGGAGCAGCTGCGGGCACTCGCAGCGGCGATGGGAACGCTGACCGAGCGTCAACGCGAGGTGTTCGTCGCCATCGCGCTCAACGACGTCTCGATTGACGTGCTCGCGCTCGAGCTCGGGTCCAACCGCAACGCGATCTACAAGAACCTGTTCGACGCGCGGCGCAAGCTGCGCCGCGGCCTGGTCGACGCCGGGTACCCCGTCGCCGAGGAGGATGCGCGCGCCGATGCCTGACGATCCCCGGCAGCTCGACGCGCTGCTGCGCTCCCTCGACGGCGACGCGGGCTGCACCGCCGGCGAGGCGATCCTGGACGCTTACGTGGAGCTCGAGCTCGCCGGCGAGGATCCGAGCCGTGTGTTCCCCGGGACCGCCATCCACCTGGAGAGCTGCCCGGGCTGCCGCGCCGACCACGACGGCCTGCTCGACGCAGCCCGCCGCTTCGGCGACCTCGCGCCTGACGCCTGATCCTGAGCACGCCGGTAAGAAGCACGTGCGCGGACACGCTCATCCCTCCGAGATTCGATAGGAGCGTTGACATGAGCACACGCAATTGGACAGTCCAGGGCGCCGCTGACCTCCTGCGCCGGTGGCTTCTCCGTCCACAGGACATCGCAGGGGCCGCGGCCGCCGGCGGCGACCCGACTCCGCTCCTGACCGAGGCGGCCGTCGAGCACGGCGCGTTCGGGGAGATGCACGTCGACCCAAATGCTTGACAATCGCGGCATGGCGACGGCGGTGACAGAGGGGACCGTGGGGCGGCTGCTGTCGCTCAACGTGGGGGGCCCGCGCGAGGTGGAGTGGGAGGGCAAGACCGTCCGCACGGCGATCTGGAAGGAGCCGGTCAGCGGCTCGCGGATGGTGCGGCGGATCAACATCGACGGTGACGACCAGGCTGACCGGGCGGCGCACGGCGGCGAGCACCGCGCCGTCTACGTCTACCAGATCGGCTCCTACCGCTACTGGGAGCGCGAGCTCGGGCGTGACGACTTCAGCTACGGCCAGTTCGGAGAGAACTTCACCGTCGAGGGCCTGCCCGACGACGAGGTGTGCATCGGCGATCGTTACCGGATCGGCGCCGCGCTGTTCGAGGTCACCCAGCCGCGCGTCACCTGCTTTCGCCTCGGCATCCGCATGGCTGAGACGCGGATGCCGTCACTGCTCGTTTCCCATCACCGGCCGGGCTTCTACCTCCGCGTGCTCGAAGAGGGCGAGGTGCGTGCCGGCGACGACATCGCGCTGGTGGCCCGAGGACCGGAGCAACTGAGCGTCGCCGAGGTCGACGCACTGCTCTACCTCCCCAATCGCTCACGCCGCGCGCTCACGCGGGCCGTGCGCATCCCGGCCCTCAGCGAGGGATGGAAGGGCTCGTTCCGCGAGCTCCTCGAGCGCGGGGAGGACGCGGTCGCCGCGCCGGCCGTACCCGCCTGGCCGGGGTTCCGGCCGCTCACCGTCACCGCCGTGAAGCGCGAGAGCAGCACGATCGTGTCGCTGACCTTGACGCCGGCCGACGGAGGTCCGGTGAGCGACGCCAGCGTGAGGCCGGGGCAGTACCTCAGCGTCCGCCTGCCGGCCGCCGGCCCTGACAAGCCCGCGGTGATCCGGAGCTACTCGATGTCTGCGGTGGACGGTGCGCGGGGATACCGCATCAGCGTCAAGCAGGAGCGCGAGGGGGTGGGCAGCACTTTCATCCACCGGCACGTGCACGTCGGCGACACCATCGACGTCGCGGCGCCTCGCGGCAGCTTCACGCTGCGCGACGGCGAGCGTCCGGTGGTGCTGATCAGCGGCGGGGTCGGCGCGACCCCGGTGCTGGCGATGCTCCACGCGCTCGTCACCGCGGGCACGACACGCGACGTGTGGTGGTTGCACGGTGCGCGCAGCGCGCGGGAGCACGCCTTCGGCGCAGAGGTCGACGAACTGCTGGCGGCGCTGCCCAACGCCCACCGGATCGTCAGCTTCAGCCGGCCCGAGCCCGGTGAGGCCCCGGGCGGGGAGTTCGACGCGGTCGGACGGCTCAGCATCGACACCATCACCGGCGCAGGGATCCCCGTTGACGCCGACTACTACCTGTGCGGGCCAGAAGGGTTCATGCGGTCGCTGTCCGCGGCGCTGATCGCCCGCGGCACGCCACCGGAGCACGTCGCGACGGAGATCTTCGGCGCCGGGCCGGTGATCGTGGTGCCCGGTCTGGCGACCGATCGCCCGCCGCCGCACGCGCCCACGGGCCCCGCCGGGGACGGGCCAGCGGTGACGTTCAGCCGCTCCAGCCTCACCGTCGCCTGGGATCCGAGCTACGGCAACCTGCTGGAACTTGCCGAGGCGTGTGACGTCCCGGTGAGCTTCGGGTGCCGTAACGGCGTCTGCCACAACTGCGAGAGCGGCCTGCTGGACGGTTCGATCACCTACGTGATCGAACCCCTCGAAGCCCCCGGGCCCGAACGGGTCCTCGTCTGCTGCGCACAGCCGGCCGCCCCGGTCACGCTCGAGCTCTGATCGGCACCGCGTCGACAGTGGCGGCGGCGCCGATCACGATGGCTCCATGAGCCCCCTCAGTGGAGACATCGTCTTCATCACGGGCGCGGCTCGCGGGATCGGCGCCGGCACGGCCCGGGCGCTCGCCGAGCGTGGCGCGCGCCCTCGGGATCGCCTGCGATGTCTGCGATCTCGACGCAATGCAGGATGCGGCGGCCGCCGGCATCGAGCACTTCGGCGGCATCGACCTCGTCCTGGCCAACGCCGGCGTGGCGAGCTACGGCTCGGTGGCGGCGGTGGATCCGGCCATGTTCAAGCGCGTCCTCGATGTCAATCTGCTCGGCGTGTTCCACACCGTGCGCGCCACCCTGCCGGCGGTGACCGAGCGGCGTGGCTACTACCTCATCGTCTCCTCGGAAGGGGCGTTCGCGCCCGCGGCTGGGCTGGCGTCCTACTGCGCATCCAAGGCCGGCGTGGAGCGTTTCGCCAATTCACTGCGTCTGGAGATGGCTCACCGCGGGGTTCAGGTCGGCTCGGCTCACATGTCCTGGATTGACACGCCGCTGGTCCAGGACGCCAAGGACGACCTCCCGTCCTTCCGGGAGATGCTGTCGTCGCTCCCGGGCCCACTGGGGCTGCTGCCGATGATGGACGCCGAGGTCGAACGCCTCGGACGTTCTACGAGCGCGCGCAACGTCGCGCTGCGCGACGTCACCGTCACGCCCGACTGACCGCCCGTGTGGTTACGCCGGTCCAGCTGCGCGCCGCGTTCACGCCGGTGCACACCGACCGGCTGCTGCTGCGCGCGGTGGCCGAGAGCGACCTCGACGCGTCGTTGGCCATCCACGGCGACCCCGCGACGTATCGCTTCCATCCGGGCGGGGTAACCCGCTCTCGCGCTCAGGCAGCCGCCCAGCTCGCCGACTGGCAGCGCGAGTGGACGGAGCTGGGCTTCGGCTTCTGGGCGGTGAGCCGGGCGGTCGAGGAACGGGTGATCGGGTTCGGTGGGCTGACCCGCCGGATGTTCCGCGAGCGTCCGGTCCTCAACACCTACTACCGCTTCGCCCCGTCGGCGTGGGGGAATGGCTACGCCACCGAGATGGCCGGCGCGGCGCTCGGGCTGGCGCAGCGGCTGCTGCCGGACATGCCGGTGATCGTCCGCACCCGTCCGGAGAACGTGGCCGCTCGGGGCGTGGCGGAGAAGCTCGGACTGGCGCGAGCGCCCGAGCTCGACGATCACATGCTGACCTACGTCAGCGACTGGGATGTCGGCGCCGCGCAGGGCTAGCGCTGCCGCCGCCGCCGCGGGCTCGGCGGGGGTTTTCGAGCCAGCACCCCCCTCTGCCGGACGACGTGGCTTGATTTCCCCCGCGTGGCGGGGATTTCTGAGCCACGTAGGCCAAAACCGGCTGTCGTGGCTCGATTTCCCCACCGGTCCGGCGTGCGGCGGGCATCGGATCGGCCGCGGTTGGGCTCGGCGCGGCACCCAGGGCCTCATCATGCACAGCGGAGGAGATCTCACAACGCAGCCTCACGAAGGAGGAGCGAGACGTGGAAACGTTCTGCCTGGTTCATGGCGCCTGGCATGACGACAGGTGCTGGGACCTGCTGGTCGCCGAGCTCACGCGCCGTGGTCACAAGTGCGTCACCCCCGTGCTGCCCCTGGAGGATCCCGATGCGCGGTTCGAGGACTACGCGCGCGTCGTGATCGAGCGGCTGGGTCAACACCCCGCGCCGGTGCTCGTCGGACACTCGCTGTCATCGGCGGTGGCCCCGCTCGTCACCGTCGAGCGGCCGGTGAAGCTGCTGGTTTACCTGTGCCCGGCGATGGCCGGCTTCGCGTCCCCTCCGGACGCGCCGGCGTATCAGCGCGAGGGGTACGTCCGCCCGCCGGTCGACGCGGAGAATCGCAGCTGGTGGCCGCGAGATCGGGCCGTCGCCGAGCTCTACGGCCGGCTGGACCGCGGGCTCGCGGAGCGGCTTGCCGACCGTCTGCGTCCCCAGCCACAGACCGTGTTCCGCGCGCCGTACCCGCTTGAGCGGCCGCCGGATCTGCCGTCGGCCTTCATCTACGCGCGTGACGATGAGATCTTCGACGACCACTGGTCGCGCTGGATCGCGCGCACCCTCCTCGACGTTGACCCCATCGAGCTCCCCGGAGGGCACTTCCCCATGCTCGAGCACCCCGGCCGTCTCGCCGACATGCTCGAGCGGATCAGCCACGACGGCCGGTGAGCCTTACTTCGTTCCTCTGCGGTCGGGTCGGGGTGTGTGGACACCCTGCGGGAGCGGAACCGCTGCGGCATCAGTAGGCGACTACGTAGCTCGCCCCTCGGTGTCCCTGACGCGAGCCCCGCGCGAGAGGGTCATATCGATCTATCCCTGGGACTACTTGGCCCGAGGTCCCGTCGGCGACATGATGAGTAGGCCACACAGAGCATCACAGGAAGGACCGGGGGCATGGGCCGCAGATTCGACCACTCCGTCGTTCAGGTCAGCTGGTCGAGCTGAGGCAAGGAGCCCAGGGGGCAGCTTTCCACGGCTTGCCGGGAAAGCGGGCGAATCGGGAGGCTGGGACCTCGTAGGTAGAGAGGTCCTGGCCTTCCGTGACCATCGGCACGTGGCCTGTGGATGCTCGGTCGGGTCAGGGGTGCTCGATCCGGCGCTCCGGAGGTCGCCGGCGTCGGGTTGGGTGCGACCGGTCGGTTGAAATCGTCGCGGCGCGGCTCATGCGAGCCGTCGCGTCGGCCGGTCGCAACGGGCGCCCCAGCATGAAGGTGTCCCAGCTGTTCATGTCGGCGCGAACGGCCTCCAGCTCCGCCTTGACGAGCACAAGCTGGACCTCGAGCTCCTCGGCCTGTCGCTCCTGGGCGAGCGCGCCGACCCACCGTGCGTCCTCCAGGAGCACCTCGACACTGGCGGTCTGCGGGTAGGTATCGAGGAGTTCGTCGAGCACCTCGCCAACGCTCCCGTGGCTGGTTTCGAAGAACACCCGCAGAGCGCGGCGCGGGATAACCGGCGTCGTCGCCGCTTCAAGCGTGATCAACAGGCGCTCGAAATTCGGGTCCGCGACGATCTCGCGCGCGGCACGTTGACGGAGTGACACATTCGGTCCCACTTCGCGATCGAGGGTAGGACACGGAACCGCGACGTTTTGAAGAAGTGGCGAAGTCTCAGGGGCGCGGGATCGACCCCGCCGCGCCCCGACATCAGTCGTCGCGTGGCGGCGGCTGAAAGACGATTCGCTTCAGCTCAGTGAGCGCCTGGCCGCCGAGACGAAGCGCGGTCTGGAATCCCTCGAGCCCGAGCTCGCCGGCGTCGAGCGACCGCCGCAGCTCATCGAGTGCGGGTCGCTCGCTGTCGAGCACCATGTCGCGCGAAGCGTCCAACAGGATCAGGTGTCGCGGGCGGCGGAGGCCATGCGCCAGGCGCACGTACCGTTCGCGCTCGACGGCGTCGAAACCCTCGAGGGGCAGAACGACGCTCTGCCCAGCCTGCAGCCGCTTGAGCACGGCGCCCGCGAGCAGTTCACCGGCACGCTCCTCGATCTCGCTGTCCGCGACTCGGCCGGCGAGCAGTGCTCGTACCCGGGCGGGCGCAAGCGTCGCCCCGCGTTCCTCGACGACTCGCTCGGCGAACCGTGCGGGCTCCGACGCCTCGGGGCCGACGATGACGAGGAGGCTCCCGGGCGAGTAGCGCAGCCGATGGGAGGGAGCGAGGACGCGGGACCGGACTGACACGTCGACCGGGCGGGGCGGGGCGCCACTCGCCCGTGGGCGCTCCGATGACCAGCCGGTGCGCTCGTCGGCGGAGATCTTGACGCTTCGGGCGGTGGGTTTCTCGGGCACGTCGACAATCATCCTCGACGCAGCGCGTTCGTGCTCTGCGGGTTCGCGAAGTACTCCGCCTCGGCCTCCCCGAGCGGCGTCGCCGGCGGTTCACCGTGGAGGTACTCGGCGGCGATCGCGCCCCAGTCAGCGCCGGCTCGGAGCTGACCGAGCACGACGCCGACGATCGCGTGCATTCGCCGGATCAGCACGGTCTCGGCCGGGAGCCTGAACTGGCTCAGCTGGTCCTTGGCCTGGGCTTGGCGCTCCTCGTCCGCCGGCCGGCGCTCGCGGGCGCGGCGGCCGTGCTCGCCGGAGAAGCGGCGCTGACCGGGCACCGCGTACCACCGCGTCGCCATCCGCATCAACTTCAGCACGTAATCGTCGTCGATCAGGTCCGCCCCGTCAGATCGCAGGTATCCGCCCGTGACAAGTGCTGACGTAACCGCAGCCGCGTCGCCGGCGCGGACAGCACGGGCGATTCCCCGCTCGGCGGCGACGCGCGCAGCGCTGGTATCGCGCAGCAGCCCGTAGTCGAGGAAGCCCACGTCCCCGTTGGGCCGCAAGAGGTAATTCCCGGGATGCGGGTCGCCCAGCGCGATCCGGTCGCGGTACAGCAGGCCGAAGTAGAAGCGGAAGACGATCTCCCCATAGCGGTCGCGCTCTGGCTCGTCAAGCCGGCGAACCACCTCGAACCGCTCGCCCTCGATGTACTCCGACACCAGCGCGCGGCGCGTCGAGAGCTCGGTGTTGACCGCCGGCACCGAGATGAATGGGTGGCCGCGGCGTAGGCGCTCGATCCGCCGCTGGTTCTGCGCCTCGAGCTCGTAGTCCAGCTCCTCGGCGATCCGCTCGCGCAGCTCGGAGGCGAGCGCCTTCACGTCGAGGCCGGGGGCGAGCCGCTTGACCAGCGGCAGCAGCAGCATCGCGTTACGCAGATCGGTCTCGACCGCCTCCGCGACTCCCGGATATTGGACCTTGACGACCACCTCGTCGCCGTCGATCGTCGTGGCGCGATGGACCTGGCCGATCGACGCGGCCGCGAACGCGCGCTCGTCGAAGTCGGAGAACACGCGGGTGAGCGGCCCTCCGAACTCGTCTCGCAACAGTCGCTCGAGCTTCGAGAACGGGACCGGCGGCACGTCATCACGGAGCTCAGCGAGCTTTGCCTGCAGCGCGTCGCGCTCGTCCTCGGGCAGCCCGTCGAACTCGACCATCGAGAGCACCTGCCCGACCTTCATCGCGGCCCCGCGCATCTGGCCGAGCTGGTTTACAAGCTGGTTGACGAGCGCAGCGGTGCGCTCGTTCTGCGCGGCGGCGGCACGCTCCGGCGAGCGGACTCGATTGACCGTCCGCATGCCGGCCCACCGCGCACCCTGGCCGGTCACGAGGCCACCGACCCGGGCGGTTCGCGCGATCCGCCCGGTCGGCAGCTTACGCGCTTCGGGCGGCGGTTCCTTGGCCTCGTCGGTCATCCGGATCCGGCGGGCAAGCGGGACCGCAGCCGTCAGGCGACGGGTTCGCGGTCTCTGATGATCCGCAGGTTGCTGGTCCGGGCCTGCAGCCGGTCAAAGGCGGCCTCGACGTCGGTCGACGGGGGCTCGCTCGACCAGCGCTTACCGACCTGCTGAACCTCGCCCGCGGCCTCCATCGCACGAAGGCGATGGAGCGTCTTCTCGTGATTGAGGCCCGCGGCCTTGGCGATCTGCCCGACGGAATGCGCCCCACGAGGCATCTCACGAAGCGCCCTTCGCAACCGATCCTCCCGCGGCGCAGGCGCCGGCTTGGGTGCAGCCGCCTCCGGTTCCGGGACGGGTACGGCAGCGGCCGGCTGCGCCGCGGGGACCGGCGGAGCGGCCCCGAACCGCGCCCGGCACGCGGGGCACATGACCACCGGCGCTTGGCCCTCAGGGCGCACAACCTCGAACTGACGCCAGCGGCGGCCGGAATGGCAGCTGGCGCACCGGCGACCGGCGCGCTCGATCTCGATCAGGTCCTCGGGGGTTGGCATACATCAACCAACATAGACGGTCCGCGACACTTCCACGTTGAGCTTCGGTGGTGCCCCCGGGTCTCCGTGCCGCCTCTAGACCAACATGGCTCGCGCGGCGAGCTCGGTCGTACGGGCCAGAACGTCCAGGTAGGCGTCCCGCAGGAGCCCGGCATCTCGCAGTCCCCACAGCAGCTTGGCGTGCTCCCAGGCGACGTCGCGCGCGGCGGCAAGCGACCACATCGCGAGGGCTTCGTCAGTGGCCTTGGGGGTGACGTCCTCGATGTCGGCGATCAGCCCGGTATCGAACCAGCCGGCCACCTTGCCCTCGACGGTTGCGAGCAGCCCGTCGACGCGCTGGTAGTCACGATGGACCGCGCTGTCATCGTCGGGCGCGAGCCCGGATGCCTCGCAAGTTGTCACCACGGCGATCGGCAGGTCGTGGTTGATGTGCGCGGTCATGCCGGCGAGCGCGAACTGGATCGGCTCGCGCGTCTGGGCCCGAGTCTCAACGAGTGGGCGCCATGCCTGCGGGGAGCTCGCCCCCGAGTTGATGGTCGCTTCGGCGTCGAAGTACAGGCCGGCGAACACAACGTCCAGCCGATCGAGGAAAGGCCTGTTCTCGAACTCCGTCCCGGTGGCCGCCGCGTCGACCGCGCGGGTCACCTGGAGGTAGAGCCGGTTGAAGATCGCGACACCATCCTTGCGGGGAAGCGCGCGGTCGATCGCCTTCATGTGGGCGATCACCTCCGGGATCGACGATGCAGCAGCGCCCGAGCTCACCCACGCGATCCTAACGCTGGGCTGGTGTCGCATTCCGGTCCGGGTGCGCTGGGACAATCCGCGGCGTGGCGCCGGATCCCGAACAGCCGCCGGTAGCGCGTCTTCTCAGGGCCGGCGCCAAGGGCGCGGAGCGTGTCGCGCGGGCGACCGGGGTCGACCGGGCGCTCGACGAGGCTGTCGAGGAGGCCATCGTCCGCGCGCTCAACAGCGACGCCATCGACCGGGCGATCGAGCGGGCGGTGGCGCTCCGCGCTCCGATGGTCGAGCTCAACGCCGACGAGATCGCACAGCTGGTGAAGCGGGGACTGGACTCCGAGGCGGGCGAGCGGATCTGGGCCGAGGTGCTGGCCAGCGAGCAGACACAGATGCTGGTGGAGCGCATCGCGGGCGCTCCGGAGATCCGCGCCGCGATCGCCGCCCAGAGCGCCGGGCTCATCACCGACATCGGCGTCCGCCTGACCAGGGTCACCGAGGCGCTGGACGACACGATGGAGCGCGTCGTGCGCCCGCGCGACCAGGCGGAGTCCGAGACCGATCAGGCCGGACTGGCGACGCGTCTCGTCGCCGCGGGGATCGATCTCGGCCTGCTGTTTGCGGCCTACTCGCTGGCCTCGGGCGTACTGGCGTCCGTCATCTCATTCACCTTCGGACAGCAGCTGTCACTCGCCGGAGCAATCGTGCTCGGCGTGCTCGGGTTTCTCGCCGCCGGCGCGATCTTCTCGGCGTTCTGGGCGCTCGTGGGCCAGACGCCGGGAATGCGCTTCCTGTCGATCCGGCTCACGTATCACGGCTCGCGCGACATCACGCTCGGGTTGGCCACACGGCGCTTTCTCGCCGTGATCCTCAGCGTGATCCCGTTCGGCCTGGGATTCCTCGCCGTGCTGCGAGATCCGTCACGGCGCGCCTGGCACGACCGGATGACCGGCACCGAGGTCGTGTACGACCCCGTGCAACGCGCGCCCTTCGCCGGCACCGCCCCCGGGGAGTCCTCGGACGAGCGGGCGCGCTAGCCGACTGTAGTTACGCCGCTCCAGCCAGGCGTAGTCGCGCTCGTGGGCGGCTGCGAAGCCGTCCGGGATCCGCCTACAGCCCGAGACGCTTGATCAATGCGCTGAGGGTGGTGCGAGTGCCGCGCGTGTTCTGGGCGATCGCGGTGAGCTCGAGGCTCCGCAGCCTGTGGGCCTTGGCGGCGCGTTCGATCGCGCCGCTCTCCGTCAGTCCGCCGCGGGCGATGGCCACGGTGAGGTTCGCGACGGCACGTCGCACGTTGATCGTGAGACGCCGGCCGGAGAGAACGAGCGACCTGATCCTCGCCCCGCTCACGGACACGCCGACGACGCGGTGATGACGGGCGACGAACCTCAGGCCGGCGGGCAGCTCGACCGTCACAGCGCGGAGCCTGGCCGAGCCTTTGGCCACGCTCATCCTGAAGGTGAGAGCGGGGTGGCCGGTGGCCAGACCGGAGAAGCGGCCGCGGCTGAAGGTCGTGTGGCTCACGGTGACGCCGGTGGTGGTCGACCCATTCCGGCTGCCGCCGGTGCCGGATGAGCCGGGGGTGCCGCCGCCGGCCGATCCGCCGCCGCCCGAGGCGCCGCTCGTGCCCGGGCACCCGGAGACCGCGAAGGCGGCGGGGACCTTTGCCGTCTTGTCGCCGTTCTGGTCGGTCAGTGTCGCTGTGGCGGTGCCCGACGGCGTCTGACACGTCGAGAGGAACAGCCCCTGGGGCCCGCCGTCGAGGTTCACGCCGAGATTCGTCAACGGGATGTCCGGGAGTCCGGTGAACGTCGCGGCGTTCTTGGCGAGGTCGACCGCTCCGGTGAGGGTGAGCGGGAAAGGTGAGGGGAACACGAGGGTGAGCGACAGCCCGCTCGACGAACCAGTCAGGTATGCCGTCCCGGAAAGGGTCGACGGGTACAGCGGCGAGGTCGCGGTCGCCGAGCCTACCTTCGGGCACGTGCCGGAGGCGAGGTTGAGGCAGAGGGCCCGGATCGATTCGAGATTCGGCCCGAGCGTCGCCTGCGGGAAGGCGAGGGACACCGAACGACTCGGCGCCTGAGTCGGCCCCTGGGTGATCGTTGTTGCGAGCTTGACCTGCCGGTCGCCGCTGTCACGAGTCGCGGTGACTCTGAACACCGGCGAGTAGGACAGCAGCGAGCATCCGGTCACCGCCAGTGGCCCGGTCGCCGTGTGGAGGGTGGGATCGCTATAGGAGTCGGCGGACACGCTGAGCGTCGCCGAGGTCGCCGGACACGTCGCCGGGTAGCGCAGGCGGTCGAACGTGCTGTTGATCTCGGTCAGCGAGATGAAGGCGGTCGGAACCTGGCCGATGATCGGGAGGGTGAGCGGGAGCTGATCGGGGAGGGCGAGCTTGATCGTCACCCCGACGCCGTTGGGGTCGCCGGTCGGCCGGACCCTGATGTCCCCGGTCTGGCCGATCTGCTCGCCCAGTCCTTCCACCGCAAGGCCGGCGAGATCGCCCGGTGCCGGCGGAGGAACGAGGTAGAACGACACGGGAACGGAAACCGGGACGGGGAGGTTGACCAACGGCGGGATCGGATCGGCCGTCGCGGTGACGGAGCCCGAGCCGACCTGGCACGCGCTCCCCGACGTATCGGCCGTCTTCAGGCATGAGCCACCGTCGATCGATGCGTTGGCCAGGAGCCCCGGAGGGAGATTGATCGTCAGGTTGTGGGGCGAGTCCGTGCCGGTGTCCGCGAACGTGAGGTCGAGACCCAGGTTGGTCGTCGAGCCCGCCGCCGTGCCGGCGCTCTGATCGAGCTTGACCGACGGTGTGATCGAGGCGTCGGCCGCCGCGGTGAGGGTCAACAGGGCGGCGATGGTGGCCGTTACGGCCAGGGCGTGGTGGGCGAGGCGTCGCATTTTCGATTCCTTTCGCCTAGAGCCCGAGGTGCGTGACCTGGGCGACGATCGTGGTGCGCTTGCCTCTGGTGTTCTGGGCGATGACTCGTAGCGGCAGGCGCTTGAGCCTGCGGGACGCCGCCTTCGCCCGCAGCGCCGCACTCTCCCGCAGAGCGGCGCTCGTGAGCGTGATGCTGAGGCTCGACACGGCGCGTTTGAGCGTGACCACCAGGTGGCCATGGGACTCGGCCAATGACTTGATCGTGGCGCCCTTGAGACGCACGCCGGTGACGGTGAGCCCGTGGCTGGAGCGGTGCGAGATGAAGCTCAGCCCGTGTGGCAACGCGATGGTCAGTGCCCGGAGCTTGGCCGCGCCCTTGGCCGTCCTGAGTCTGAAGCTCAGCGAGGGGTGGCCGGCCTTCAGGCCCGCCGCCGAAGGACTCGTCAACGACATGCCGCCGACCGTGCTGCCCCCGCCTGCAGTCGGGCTCGAGCCGCTCGCCGATGGGCAACCGGCGACCGTGAAGTTCGCGGGGACCGTCGCCGTCTTGTCCCCATTCTGGCTGGTGAGGCTCGCAGAGGCCGTCCCGGCCGGGTCATGACACAGCGAGAGGAATAGTCCCTGCGGCCCGCCGTCGAGCGTTACCTGGAGGCGGGTCAGGGGGATGTCCGGCAAACCGGTGAACGTGGTGACGTTCGTGCCGAGGTTGACCGAGCCCACCAGCGTGAGCGGGAATGGCGCGGGGAACACGAGCGTCAGCGTCAGTCCGGTGATCGTGCCGGTGAGGTACGCCTGCCCCGTGAGCGCGTGCGGGTACAGCGGCGAGGCCGCCGTCACGGAACCGACGGGTGTGCACGTGCCGCTGGAGAGGTTCTGACAGAGCCGTTGCAGCCCGGCGACGTTCCCCCGCAGCTGCGCGTACGGGAGCGCGAGTGCCACCGAGCGGCTCGGCGCCTCGGTCGCGGCTTGCGTGACGTCGGTGACGACCTTCACTCTGTTGTCGGCGCTGTCCCGCGTCGCCGTGACGGCAAACGACGGCGAGTACGACAGGGAGGAGCAGCCGGTCACCGCTAGCGGCGCGCTGGCGGTGTGAAGCGTCGGGTCGCTGTAGGAATCGACGGCGACGGCGACGGCCTGAGGAGTTGAGGGGCAGGTGGCGGGATAGCGCAGCCCGTCGAATGTGCTGCTGATCTCGTGGATCGAGATCGGGACGCCGTACAGCGAGTTGGGCAGAACGAACTCGATCGTCACGCCCACGCCGTCGGCGTCCCCTGAGGCCCGGACCTTGATGTCGGCGGTCGAGCCGATCTGGGTGCCGTTGCTGTTGACCGCGAGTCCCGCGAGGTCCCCCGCGGCCGGAGGCGGAACGAGGTCGAACGTCACGTTGGTGGGGATGGGGACCGTGCCGTAGGCATAGGCGGTCACGGTGCCGCTGCCGACCTCGCACGCGCTGTCAGTCAGATCAGCGGTCGCCAGGCAGGCGCCGCCGTCGATCGACGCGTTCGCAAGCAGGCCAGGCGGCAGGTTGAGCGTCATGTGATCCGGCGAGTCGCTGCCGCTGGGTGCGAACTTGAGGTCGACGCCGAGGTTCGCCGCTGATCCGGCCGACCTACCTGCGCTCTGGTCGAGACTGATCGTCGGCGCGACCGAGGCCATCGCACTCGGCGCCAGCGCCGCGAGTCCGCTCACGGCGAGAACGCCCATGAGCACAGTCCGTCGAATTCCATGTGACATCACCCAACTCTCCTCTGCCAGGGCCGCGTCCTCATTGCAGATCCTCACGACGCGCCGTCGACGCTCAGGACTCTGGTAGGACGATGCCCATAATTATGAGTCCTTACGCGCGCGACGGCGCCGCCAGGGTTAAAGGCTCCGAGAGCGGACCGGTTCAGCGGTGCACGAGCCGGTATACGGGACCGGCGAGCGAGACAGCGTAGATGTGTCCGGCGTCGTCCTGGCCGAAGCCCGACAGGCCGCTGACCGACAGCCCGGTCGCGTGGTTCTCGCGGGCGTGGCCGGCGCCCAACAGGACAGCGTTGATTTGCGGCTTGCAGTTGTCGCCGAACAGGTAGCGGCCGTAGAGCTCGTGAAGCGCTGGGTCCCGGACCACGTAGCCGCCGATGATCGCGCAGTAGCCGTCGCTGTGGCGGGCGACCAGAGCGGGCTTGATCGCTCCCGGCGCGGAACCGGACTTGTAGCGCCGATCCCCCTCGAAGATGCTCCACCCGTAGTTGGCGCCGGCGCCGTGGCCGCGACGGGCGAAGTCCACCTCCTCCTCGGTGTCCTGACCGACATCGCCGACGACCAGGTCGCCCGTTGCCCGGTCAAAGGAGAATCGCCACGGATTGCGCAGCCCATAGGCCCAGATCTCCGGACGCCGCCCGCGCTCGTTCACGAACGGATTGCCCGGCGGGATCGTGTAGCCGCCGGTGGGCCGGGGGACGATCCGTAACAGCTTGCCGAGCAGCACCCCCGTGTTCTGGCCGTAGTTGTGGGGATCCCCCTCGCTCCCGCCGTCCCCGACGCCCACGTAGAGATCGCCGTCCGGGCCGAACTGGAGCTGTCCGCCGTTGTGGTTGGACTCGGTGTGGTGGTCGATGGTGAGCACCGTCCGGGCGCTGGCGGTGTCGGCCCGGTCAGGATCGCTGCGCGCGCGCCGGTACTGGACGACCCGGATGTTATTGGAGCCGTCGGTGTAGTCGACGTAGAACAGGCCAGAGGTCTGGTAGTCGGGCGCGAAGGCCATCGACAGTAGTCCCTGCTCGGTGCCGCCCGAGTTGACCTGGCCGGAGATGTCGAGGAACGGACGGGCCCGGCGCCGGCCGCGGACGAGCACGACGATCCGGCCGGCGCGCTCGACGACGAACAGCCGATCGGGATCGCCCGGCGCGGCGGCCAGGTACACCGGCTGGCTGAACACGCCGATCCGCTGCAGTCCGATCCCACTCGCGCGGGCCGAGCCCGCGACCGTCGCGGCGCCTGACGGCGTCGAGGATCCGCACGCCGCGAAGATCGCCGTCGCAGCGACCGCGATGAGCGCCCCGCCCACCAGTCCTCGCGACGACATGACGCACACGGTACCCGGTGACCCGCGCGCCTCGGCTCCTGTCGTGCAAGCCCAGCGATGGATTTCACGAGCCGTGTGGATCTAACGCGAAAACCCACCAAAGGAGCTTGTGATGACCAGCAGCGCGACCATCGCCAATCGCTCAGTCCTCGTCACCGGAGCCAACCGCGGTCTCGGAAGGGCGCTCGTTGATGAGCTACTGAGAAGGGGGGCGAGCCGGGTGTACGCCGGGACGCGGCGGTCCTATTCCCACCCCGACCCCCGTGTCAGACCGCTGGCGCTCGACATCACCGACACGACGCAGATCCAGGCCGGGGTTGAGCAGGTCGACTCGCTCGACCTCCTGATCAACAACGCCGGCGTGTCGCTGCCCGATGACCTGCGCGGCCGTGACCCACTGGCGCAGCACCTCGCGGTGAACCTGTACGGCACCTGGGAGGTGACGCGCGCATTCCTGCCCAAGCTGAGGCGCTCGCACGGGGCGATTGTCAACATCGTCTCGCTGGCGGCGTTCGCCGCGGTACCAGTGTTGCCCGCCTACTCGATCTCGAAGGCCGCGTTGTTCGCGCTCACGCAGTCCCAGCGCATGCTCCTGGCCGCGGATGGAGTCACGGTTCACGCCGTCATGGCGGGCCCGATCGACACCGACATGGTCCGTGGTCTCGAGATCCCGAAGACCGCCCCCGAGAGCGTCGCGGGCAGTGTGCTGGACGGCGTCGAACGCGGCGACGAGGAGATCTTCCCCGACCCGATGTCCGCAACCCTGGCGGCCGGCTGGTACGCCGGGGGCGCCAAGGCGCTTGAACTCCAGAACGCCGGGCTCGTCCGGCCGGACGCGGTCGCTGCCTAGCCGGCGTGGCCACCCCCTGACCCCCGAGGAGCAAGACATGACGGTTCACACAGTCGGAACTCACGCCCAATGGGACGCCGCCCGCGCCAACCTGCTCGAGCGAGAGAAGGAGCACACCCGCCTGGGCGACGAGCTCGCTCGCCGGCGCCGGGAGCTGCCCTGGGTCGCGGTCGACAAGCGGTACATGCTGCAGACCGAGGACGGAAGCAAGGAGCTGGCGGCGCTGTTCGACGGTCGCTCGCAGCTGTTGGTCTACCACTTCATGTTCGGCCCCACCTACGAGCAGGCATGTCCGACCAACTCATCGATCGCCGACGCCCTCAACGGCCTGGTCCCGCATCTGCAAGCGCGCGACATCACGCTGTGGCTTGTCTCGGGCGCACCGGTGGAGAAGCTGAGCGGGTACCGCAGGCGCATGGGCTGGGACCTCAACTGGGCGTCCAGTTACGGCAGCGATTTCGATCTCGAGATCGGCTTCTCGAGCACCGAGGAGCAGACCCGCGCCTGGGTCGAGTCACCGCAGTCGGCGACCCTGCCGCCCGTCGCGCACCGCAACGCGCGAGCCAGCGGCACCGATCTCATCGGCTACCTGACCGAAGGCTACGGTTTCAACGCCTTCGCGCTCCAGGACGGGACAGTCTTTCGGACCTACTCGACCGCCGGTCGCGGCGTCGAGTTCCTGATGACGTACTACGGGGTCCTCGACCGGGCGCCACTCGGGCGCGATGAGGGCGAAGGGTTCCAGCTGTGGATCCAGCGCCGCGACGAGTACGACGACGGCGAACAATGCGTATAACTGCGAGTCAGTCCCCCCACGTGGTGCACTTGGAGCTACACACCAGCGACCGCGCGGCCTCGAGTCGGTTCTACAGCGGGCTGCTGCAGTGGCAGACAAAGCGGATCACCACCCCGTGGGGCAGCTATCACGCCCTCAAGCTCGGTGCGGGGTTTGACGGCGGCATCGTCGAATGCGGGACGCGCATAGCCGGCTGGCTCCCGTACGTCGCGGTTGATCAGATCGAAGCGACCACGGAGCTGGCGCGCCGCCTGGGCGCGCGGGTGCTGCTCGCACCGCGGGAGGGGCCCACCGGGTGGCGGGCCGTCCTGGCCACCCCCGCCGGCGGAGAGATCGCGCTGTGGCAGGCCAAAGCGCAGCCACCGAAGGTGGAATCGTGAACGAGACGGAGTTGCTCAAGGCGGCACGCGATGGAGACGACCGGGCGTACGCGGCGCTCGTGCAGGCGCACCGCGGCCCGCTATACGCGCACTGCTACCAGATGCTCGGCTCGGTCCACGACGCCGATGACGCCGTGCAGGAAGCACTGCTGAAGGCGTGGCGCGCGCTCGCCCGCTTCGAGGCGCGCAGCTCGCTGCGGACCTGGCTGTACACGATCGCGACCAACGTCTGTCTCCGGATGATCGAGCAACGGCCCTTCCCGCGGGTCCTGCCGATGGACTACGGGCCGCCGGCCGACCCGCACGAGGGGCTCGGGCCGCCGCTCCTCGAATCACGCGAGGTCGAGCCAGTGCCGGACCGCGAGCTTGGCCTTGCCGAGGGCCTCGCGGGACCCGAGGCGCGCTATGAACAGCGCGAGGCGATCGAGCTGGCATTCGTCGCCGCGCTCCAGCACCTGCCGGCCCGCCAGCGGGCCGTGCTCATCCTCCGCGACGTGCTTGGCTTCTCAGGCGCCGAGGTCGCGCACGTGCTCGACACCACCGCCACGTCGGTCTACAGCCTCCTGCAGCGCGCACATGCCACCATCGACGACCGGCTGCCGGATCGCAGCCAACAGGCGACGCTCCGGACGCTTGACGACCTGCAGTTGCGCACGATCGTCGACCGCTACACCGACGCATGGGCGCGCAACGACGTGGACGGGATCGTGCGGATGCTGACCGAAGGCGCGACGCTCGCGATGCCGCCGATCGCCACCTGGTACCGCGGACTCGAGGCGATCGAGATCATGTTCCGCACCGTCGCGTTCGCCAACCGTCGAAGCTGGCGGATGCTGCCGACCTCGGCCAACGGTCAGCTCGCCGTGGGCACGTATGAACGTGACCCCTCCGGCGTCTACGCGCCGCACGGCGTGACGGTCCTCACGCTGCGCGGTACCAAGATCGAGGAGATCGCCGCCTACTACGGGCCGTGGATGCTTGAGCGGTTCGGCCTTCCGTCACGGGTCTGACGGTCGGCATATCGGTCCCTTGTGAGCCGTGGACCGATGAGTTGGCGGGTGTGGGAGGGTCTCAGCCACCATGACCGATACGACCCCACTCATCACCGGTGTGGACTTCGTCTGCATCCCGGCGCAGGACTTCGACGCGATGACCGCCTTCTACGGCGAGACGCTCGGCCTGCCGTTCGTCAAGCGCTACGGGAGCCGGCCGGGCGCCGAGTACCAGGCGGGCAACCTCACGCTGGCCATCATGCGCACCGAGGACTTCGGCGGCACCTTCTCGCCCAACGCGATGCCGATCGCTCTCCAGGTCGCCGACGTGGCCGCCGCGCGGGAGCGGCTTGAGGCGCAGGGCGTGCGCTTCGTCAGCGAGACGTTTGACTCCGGCGTCTGCTGGCAGGCGATCTGCCTGGACCCTGACGGCAACCCGCTGTCGCTGCACCACCGCTATGCGCCCCACCCGCCTATCGATCTCGCCGGCGCCCGTTCGACGTCGAGTTAGGAGCGAGCTTGGCTCATCTGGCCACCTGCTCCTCGGCCAAGGACGCCGGCTCTGTGACCACCTCGATCCCGAGCAGATCGATCCGCTATCTCGTCATGCGCTGACCCCAGCGTTCTCCTCCGGAAGAGCACCAAAGTCACGCTTCACCTGCCGGTACCACCCCATGCCTGAGATCGGCCTCTTCCACCGGCCCTTCATGTCCTTCAGCGCACTTTCGTGCGTGGCATCACCTCCGGCAACCATCTCGTTCAGATGCCGATCCTGCGCCTTGATCACCTCATCAGCGGTCGCCCCGCGCAGCTCGCAGTCACACGGCCCACCCAGCTGTTGACATGTCATCACCTTCATACGTTTCCCCTTCCTGGAAGACGTCGTGTATTGGTCTGACGGAAGCCTACGAGCGCCGGCTCCTCGTTGCTTCTTTGATCCTGCTTTGATCGCGCCTCCCGCTGATCCAGATGGTCCGATGAGTTCGCGATGCGGCGGGAGTCATAGCGCTGTGATAGATCGCAAGCGCTGACAGGAGGCATGAGATGACCGATACCGGGCCGCAGGCCACGGGTGGCAAGGTGCTTTGGCACTTCACGATGTCGCTGGACGGGTTCGTGGCAGGCCCGAACCATGAAATGGGATGGATGACGGGCATCTCGTTCCGTCCGGGGCTGGTCGACGAATACGTCTCGACGACGGGCGCCGTGCTCGGGGGGCGAGCCGGTTGGGACGGGGTGGTCGGTGACAACCGCCCGTACGGCGGTGCGTGGGACGGACCGATCTTCGTGCTGACCCACCATCCCGAGGACGCGACGCCGGCCGAGGGAGTCACGTTTCTCAACTGCGGTCCGGCCGAAGCGGTGCGGATCGGGCTGGCGGCGGCCGGCGGCAAGAACCTCGAGGTGTTTTCTCCAACCGTTGGACGGCAGCTTCTCGAGCTGGGACTGATCGACGAGATCGACATCCACATCGCACCGGTCCTGCTCGGCGACGGTATCCGGCTCTACAACAACCCCGGCGGCGACCCGATCCGCCTGCACGGGGTCGGCGAGGGCGACCCCACGGCGGTCCTCCACACCAGGTACCGACCCGCGCCGATCCCGGCTTAGCCGGCTGCTGGCGTGTCGCGATGCCGTCCCCCAGGCCCTTGGCCGAAGCCTCGGGCCCGGGGGCAGCGACCTCGCTACTTCACAGCTTCGGCAGCGTCTGCGCCTCGAGCGCGGCGATGATGTGGTAGCCGGGCGTCTTCATGTGGATGTTGAAGGTCCCGTCACAGAAGTAGGTCAAGGTGCAGACCTTGGCGACTGGCACCGGGATCTGACCGAACGTCGGGTCATTCGTGGCGACAAACGGGCCGTAGGCACCGGTCGCGTTCGTCACGTCGACGAACGCCGCGCCGACGGTGTCGTAGGCCTTCTTGAGGCCGGGGTTGATGTTGTCCTGGAAGGAGCTGATCGATCCGGGGACGAGGGCCAGCGTGTTCGGGCCGAGGACCGTCGGATGCACCCACAGTCCGAGCTCGACGTCGGGGTAGGTCGAGCCGATGATCCGCATCTGGCTACCGCCCGCCGCACGCAGCTGCTTGACGATCTTCGTCAGGTTCCGGGTCGCCCCGGGCATGTTCGCCTTGACGCAACCGGTGGGATCGGGCTGGGTCGGGCAACCATCGACGTCGTTGCCGCCGATCGAGATCGTGACGACCTTGACCTGGTTGGGGTGACCCTTGATGAAGTCGACCGCCGCCTGCGTCTGGCTCTTGTTGGGGTAGTTGGGCGCTCCCGGAGCGAGCGCCTGCGGAGTACACCCCACCGGCGACGCTGTGAGCATCGAGGTCGTGGTCGCTCCGCCGCAGCCGAGGTTGACGAGCTTCAGATGCCAGCCGCGGGCCGCAGCAAGCGGGACCAACTGATCGGCGGGGCCGTTGTGGGTCGAGCCCTGCCCTCCGCCGGGCAGTTCCTGCCAGCCGACGGAATATGAGTCACCGAGCGATAGCAGGATCCCTTTGACCGGTTTGGGCTTCGGCGCGAGCTTGTGATGAGCGGCCGAGGCGGCCGGCGCGAGCACCAACAGCGCGAGCAGACCCAGGGCCAGGGAACGAAAACGATGCTGCATACAACTCCTCCTCCTTGATGTGCGGCGTCCTGAAGATCGAAGAGGCTAGCGGCGAACCTCGTGGGCTCGCGCCGGCTGACCGTTATGGTCTGATCCGTGAGCAGCCGACTATCGCTAATCGAATTCCCGGCCGACGACCCCGACCGGGCGCGGCGCTTCTGGTCGGATTTCCTCGGCACCACGCTTGAGCCGCGCAACGAGGGAGAAGGAGACGGTTGGCAAACAAGCGAGGGTCCGCGCGTCGGCGTGCACAGCAGGGGTCGCGGGCCGGGAGACACGTTCTCGCTGCCGTATTTCGCCGTCGCCGATCTGGACGAGGCGCTCCAACGAGTCCTGGCGCTGGGCGGAAGCGTGGTCCACCCCGGATCGCAATGGGCGATCTGCAAGGACTCCGAGGGCAGCCCGTTCGGCCTCGCGCTCGATGTCGCCCGCTAGCAGGACCGGCTGAATCGCGGGCGTGACAGGCCGGTGACAAGACCGTCTGTACCCACGTGAATCACGGTGACGGGGGTGCAGATCACGCGAGAACCGCACGACACGGCGCTCAGAGACGCATCCTCAGATGTCCTCGCTGCGATGAAGGCGCTCGGCCTCGAGTTGCTCGAGCTCCGTCAGATCCCGAGGGGACCGAAATCACCGCGATGCGGTGATGACGTCTCACCCGAACCTTGGTAAGCGTTCGTTGGGTGATTGGCCCCGAGGACACGTGGCCCGAGCTGACAGCCGGGCGAAGCTACCCGGAGGCGGCATATGCCCGAGTCTGTTGACCCTCGTCACCTCCTGCTGATCGGGGCCGGACCCGGCGTCGGCGCCAGCGTCGTTCGGCGCTTCGGCCGCGAAGGCTTCCGCAGCACACTCATCTCCCACGGCGAAACGCTCGAGCAACTCGCCGCTGAGCTGCGTAGCGACGGGCTTGAGATCGAGGCGGTGGGCGCAGACATCGGGGATCTGGATGGCTACCGTGCGACGCTCGAGCGCATCTTCCGCGCTCCAGGCGCCCCCGGCGTCACCGTGTACAACGCTGCCGTGCCGGATCCTGGCGAGATCCTCGACACGACGGTCGGACGGCTGCGGACCGCATATGACGTCGATGTCCTCGGCGCCGTCGTCGCGGCACAGGTCGCCGCACCCGTCCTGCGCACCGCCGGTAGCGGCACGCTGCTCTTCACCAGCGGCGGCTTCGCCGACCATCCGGTGCCCGCACTGGCGAGCCTCTCCATGGGGAAGGCCGCCCTGCGCTCGGCGGCGACCCTGATCGCCGCCGGTGTCCAGGAGGACGGCATCCATGCCGCGACGGTCACGATCGCCGGCTCGGTCGTGCCTGGAACGGCGTTCGATCCGGACAACATCGCGGAACTCTTCTGGACCGCCCACACCGACCCGGCCGACGCCGGGCAGACCGAGTATCGCTTCACAGGCTCGTAACGGGTCCACGACACATCGTGCTTACGGTGTCAGCCACCTACCTGGTAGTCAACCAGCAGACGGCCAGTCGAAGAGGTGATGCTGCGGATCAATGACAGCCGGCTAGGGCTCGTTCTTTCGAAGAGCTTTCGCCCGTGCAGCTCCACGGCGGGTACGATGACACGTCGGAGCTCGGCACACACTGTCCGGCGGTTACGGGCGGGCGAAGCCGGCGGCGCCGTTGAATATGTGGAAGTGCTGGAAGGCGACCTGCAGATCGCTGGTGCTGGCGGGCCCGTTCCACGCGAACAGCCCCACCCTGACGTTGCTGAGGCTCGCCCCGACGTTGTAGATCGGGGTGAAGTGAACTCCGTCGGTGGAGTAGTAGGTGGTGTACCGCGCGCCGACCTTGTCCATCGCCAGCCATACGGAGTTCGAGGTCAGGACGCCGGCGGTGGGGATCGTGGTGAGTACCTGCGTGACCTGCTTGCCGGTGATGTTCTGGTTGTCGGAGGTTGTCTCGGCCAGCTGTGCTGCGCCGTTCGAGGACTCCCAGTCGATCTTCAGCCAGTTCGCGTCGTCCTGATAGGCGATCAGGCCGCCCTGCTGATTGGCGACGTGGGGGGCCGTGCTGAAGGTGAGCTTGGACACCATCGCCCAGTTCCCGAGCGCGGGCTGGAGGAGGACGTTGCGAGCGGGGGCGTTGGTGCCGCTGAGATCTCCCTGCTCGGGTGTGATCGTCAGGGCGCCACCCGACACCTGCTCGTTGGCTGGATCCTGGCGAAGCCAGGCCCACTGCGGTCCGACGCTCGTGCCGTTGAAGTCGTCGCTGCGCGCACGATGCGCGAAGTTGACCGTGTATGTCTGCGTGATGCCGTCAGGGCCGGTGACGGTGACGGTCGCGTGCCCCGGAACGCCGCTCGCCTGCGTCACGTTGACGGTGGCGGCCGGGTCGGGTGTGTGCGCAGTGACGCGTGGAGTTGTCGCCCCGTCCGGCACGATCGAGTCATAGCTGAACGCGTCCGGGCGGAACCCGCGGATGCGTTGGCCGTCGATGCGCAGCCGGTCGAGTTCGGACAGGACCCTGACCACGAACTGGGTGGAGCGCGTGACACCTCGATAGGTCACTCTGGCGGTGATCGTCGCCACACCGTTGCGGAGGGTCCGGATGATGCTGCCCCGGTCGACCGCGACCACGTCAGGGTGGTCGCTGGAGAACGTGAACCGCATTCCGGCCGGCACCGGCTTGCTCTGCCCGGGCTCGATGAACCCATACAGCGACTCATCATTCATCGACACGGTCAGATGCGGGATCACCGTCGCGTTCTCGGGGTACATCACGCGTGACTGGACGCGTCGCTGGGCGTCGCCGAGCATTGTCGGCTTCGCCGACAAGACGGCCGGGACCGGGGCCAGGCGGCCGCTGACGGTGACGTCGCGCTGAGCGAGGATGTCGCCGTCGGCCGCCGAGCTTGCGATCTCGACGCCGTAGCGGCCGTCGTAGACCTGGTACCGGTTGGCGCTCACGTTGAAGAACGCCAGGTTCGGCACTGACACCGTCAGCGTCACCGTCTTGGTCTGGCCGGGATCGAGCTCAACCTGCTGGAACCCCTCCAGTCGCTTGAGCGGCAGCTGCATCGACGCCGGCGCGTCTGGAGTGCTGATGTACAACTGCACCAGATCTTTGCCGGCGGCCGAGCCGGTGTTCGTCACGTCGACGCTGGCGTGGAAGGCGTCGTTCGCGCCGATGTTGCTCCGATCGACCCTCAGGTTCGACGTCTTGAACGACGTGTAGCTGAGGCCGTATCCGAACGGGAACGACTGAGGCCCGCGGTAGTACATGTACGTGCGGCCCATGCTGGTCGAGCTCGGGCGGATGCTGTAGTCGGCGAGCGTCCGGCAGATCACTGCTGTTCTGGTACCAGGTGAACGGCAGATGGCCGCTCGGGTTGTAGTTGCCGAGCACCACGTCGGCGAGCGCGTCGCCCTTCCGCTGGCCGTTATACGAGGTCCACAGCAGCGACGGGACGTTGTCGCGGAAGCTGTCGACGTCGACCTGCCCGATCGACTCGATCACGGCGGCGGTGTTCGGGTTCTTCGCGGCCACGTCGTTGATGAGGTCTGCCTGCGCGCCGGGAAGCGCCATGCTCGTGCGGTCGACGAACTCGTTCGCGGTGCTGTCGTCGGTGCCGACGTATACGATCACGTCGTCGTAGTTGGCAGCCGCGTTGACTGCGTTCTGGTCGATCGTCGTCAGCTGAGAGGCGTTCGTCGGAGTGCCCGTGAACCCGTTATAGAAGTCCACGGTGGCGCTCGGATCGATCGCCTGGATCGCGTGCTTGAGGCCCTGGTAGGGCGTAACCTCGTTGGCGTTGCCCGGCGCGCCCTGGTCGCTCGAGTAGCCGCCGAGGTACATCGCGCCCGCCGCGGCGCCGGTGGAGCCGACCTCCCCCCTGGGCGTGGGGTTGGCCAGGTCGCCGATCACCGCGACCTTGAACGGGCCGCTGCTCGGGACGTGGATCGGCAGCGCCGTGCCGGTGGTGCCGTTCTTGAGCGTCGTGTTCGCGTTCTTGAGCAGCACGAATCCGCGGTCGGCGACCTGCCGGGCAAGCTGCAGGCGGGCCGGCGTCTCGGTGACCGCGTTGTTGGCGTCGGAGTTTGTCCAGGTGCCCGCCGGCAGTTGCGCGCGAGCCGCCTTCACCCACGGCTCGTTGGCGACGTTGTCGAACTCGCCCAACTGCATGCGCGCGGTGAACAGCCGCTCGAGCGAGGTATCCATGTCGCCGGAGTTGAACGTGTCGGTCTGGGTCGGGATCGCCTCAGCAGCGGCGGCGGGCAGCGTGTTGCCGTAGCTGAAGCTGTCGGCGTAGCCGGCGTTGCAGTTCAGATCCTCGCCGGCCGCGTTCGCGAACGCGCGCGCCTCGTTGACATTGAGCGGGCGGCTGTAGCCCGGCGGCTGCCAGTGGTGGCCGTGATAGATCTCGTACACCGAGTCGCAGTCGGAGGTGAAGTAGCCGCCGAACCCGAACGTCTGTCGCGCCAGCGTGTCGATCAGGTGGATGTTGGCCGGCGACGGGATGTTGTTGACCGAGTTGTACGCGGACATGATCGACCCCGGGTGGGACTGCTGGATGATCTGCTTGAACTGCGCCGTGTAGTACTCGCGCAGCGTCCGCTCGTCCATGTTCGAGGTCCCGGTGAGGCGGTCTGTGGGTCCCCCAATCCGATCGCCCTCGGTGTTGTTGGCGGCGTAGTGCTTGATCGTCGCGATTGCCTTGAGATAGCCGCCGCCCTGCGGCAGCAGGTTGCCGTTCTGGTCCTTGCCCTCCAGGCCGTCGACGAACTGCGAGGCCAGATCTGCCGTCAGCAGCGGATCCTCCGAGAACACCTCGTCGTTGCGGCCCCAGCGTGGATCCCGGCCGAGGTTGACCGTGGGCGAGTAGAAGTCAAGGTCGAGCGAGTTGTTCGGCACGACCTCGCGCGCCTCGTCGGAGATCGCGGATGCCTCTTGGTACATGATGTTCGGGTCCCACGAGGAGCCGACAGTGAGGCTGATCGGGTAGGAGGTCGTGTTGGCGAGCACCGTGGCGTTCCCCGACGGGGCCAACTGCAGCCTCGACATTCCATGCAGCGCCTCGTTCCACCAACCGTAGGCCGAGACGCCGGTCGGGATTGTCGGCGAAGCCGGAATGGCGGGCGCCTGGCTCGAGTTCATCTGCGACGCCTTCTGGGTGAGCGTCATCCGCGACACAAGGTCCGCTGCACGCTCGGCCGGCGAATACGACTGGTTCAGGTAGATCGGCCCGGGGCCTGCGCTACGCCGCTTCTCGGCGGAAGAGCCGGCGATCGGAGCCGCGATCAGGGCGGCGAGGATGAACGCCGGCAGGACCAGGCGCAGACGCATGGGGACTCCTTCTTGGGGACGACGGGATCGCTGCCCGAGGGAGGCGGAGAGAATGCTCCGTGCTCACCCGCCCGCCGACAACATGCGCCATTCGTTGATCCGGTCCCCGGTACGCCCCCACCGCTGTCAGCGTCGATCATCTACCTCTACTCCCTGGACGGTGGCGCGAACACCTTACGTCGGCGATAGGCAGAAGTCAAGTCCATCATCCCCCCGAGACGGGAGGAATATGTCAAGATTTAGTCAGAATCAGCCGATCTGATCCGCGTGCGACGGTAGATTCCGCTGTTGTGAACACGGAAGAGCCGAGCCTCGGTCCCCGCCAGATGAGCCGCCTCCGGATCATCGAGGCCCTGTATCGACATCCGCTGTCGAGCAGAGCTGACCTGGCGCGGCACACGGAGCTGTCACGGGCGACCGTGTCGACCCTGGTCGAGGAGCTGGTGCGAGCAGGTCTGGTCGAGGAGGCCGCGGGCTCCGGGCCTGCCGGCGCGGGCGCCGAAGGCGGGGTGGGGCGACCGCCCGTGCTGCTGTCGCTCGTCTCGGGTGCGGCATTCGCGCTCGGGCTCGACTTTGGCCATCAGCACATCCGGGTCGCGCTGTGCGATCTGTCAGGTGAGCCCGTGGTCGACGACTACTCGCTGGCGGAGGTCGACCACGCGCCGAGCGAGAGCCTCGACCTGGCGCAGCGTCTGGTTCACCAAGCGCTGCACAGCGCCGGCGTTGCGCCAGACCAGCTGCTCGGCGTGGGCATGGGTCTCGCGGCGCCGATCAACAAGGCAAGCGGCAACCTCGAGGCCAATGGGATCCTCCCCGGCTGGCACGGAATCCGTCCTGCCGCCGAGATGGAGGCCCGTCTGGGGATCCCGGTCGCGCTCGACAATGACGCGAACCTCGGGGCGCTCGGAGAGAAAGCGTTCGGCGCCGCCCGCGGTGTCAACGATCTGGTCTACATCCGCCTGTCCGCGGGCATCGGCGCCGGCCTCATCATCGACGGCCAGCCGTATCAAGGCCGCCTCGGCGTGGCGGGCGAGGTCGGCCATGTGCTCTCTGATCCACACGGGCCGATCTGCCGCTGCGGCAATCGCGGCTGCCTGGAAACGGTCGCCAGCCCCGTCGCTGTTGCCGCCCTGCTCGAGCGCAGCCTCCGGCGACCCGTCACCGTTCCGCAACTGCTCGAGCTCGTCGCCGCAGGCGACCGCGGGGCGCGGCGCGCGGTCGCGGAAGCCGGCGAGGCAGTCGGTCAGGCGTTGTCGATGGTCGTCAACGTGCTCAACCCCGAGCTCGTGGTCGTGGGTGGCGACCTCGCGCAGGCCGGCGACATCCTCCTTTCTCCGATCGCGGCCGCGATCGAGCGCCATAGCGTCGCGCCCGCCGCTGCCTCAGTGAGGGTGACAACGGGCATGCTCGGACCTCGGGCCGAGGTGCTCGGCGCGGCCGCCCTGATCCTCGCGAAGTCGCCGCGGGCGCTCGTAGCGAAACTCGGGGCGTACTGACCGAGGCGCAAGCCGCCGAGCGGATGCTCGCGCTCGTACGAGAGCGCGACGCCGACCAGACGTTGCTGAGCGGGACGCAGCGTGCATCGTCGTGACCAGAGCAAACCCTCGCACGCCACCTCGTGGTCGTCCCACGGAGGACCGCGGTCTCCAGGCCCGCGCGGGCGCAGCCCCGCGCTCACATGTGGCTATGCGTCATCAACGCCGTCAACCGACAGCTACACCTCGCGGTGGCGTGCGGCGAATCGTCTGGCCTTCGACCGGTTGCCACACGTCGACATCGTGCACCAGCGGCGTCGGCCGCTGCGGTCCAGGAACAGCCAGCCGCACCCCGTGCCCGGGCAGTGGCGAACGCGGGCGTGGGCGGGGGAGACCAGCACCTCGCTCGCCGCCCACGCCGCCGCGTATACCGGAGCCATCAGGCCAACCTCCACTGAGACCTCACGACGGACCGGGGCTGATCGAGTCAGCCGGAGACTTCCGCCGGCGCCCCGCACCGACTCCTCGAACGCGGAGAACGCGTCGACGTCGGCGCGGTCCAGCAATACATCGTAGGTTCGACGGCGGAGCCGCCGCGCGTCCTCCAGTGCGATCAGCGCCTGCTCTGGGTGCTTCTGGGCAGAGGCGCGGAGGCGGGACCCGCCGGCGGCCGGGATGAGGCCTACGGCGCACGCCCAGACCGCCAGGTGGTCGTACGTGAGCAGGTAGTCGTGCTCCGGAGGGCAGTTCCACCCCGCCAGGGTGTTGCACAGCTCGAGCCCACGATGGCCGGCGACTTGGACCGGGATCTGAAGGTCGTCGATGACGGTAAACGCTGCAGGAATGGAAGGCTCCCGCTTGCCCGGTAGCTAACCGCTAATTACGATTATACCGGTTAGTCAATGAGAGGAGGTTCGATGCGCTCGTGTTTGGCTGTCGTCGCGCTGGCGGCGATCCTGGCCACCGCCGCGGGCGGCTGCGGCGTGGCCAGACCGGCGGTTCGGCGACGGGCAGCGGCTGTGTATGGAGGGCCCGCTCCGCTGCTGGTCTACTTCAAACGCGCCATCGGCTTTGACCCGCTGGCCAGCGACCTCGTTGTCGACCGGGACGGCAGCGCAGTGGCAACGATCACGCTCGGCGGCGTGAGCGGCCAGAAGCGGCACGAGTTCACCCTCGCCGCTGGCCGTCTTCGGACGCTGCGGCGGCTCGTTGCCACCACTCGCCTGACCGACACCGCATGTTGTAACGATGCCGGGTACTACCTCTACTTGATCAGTGCCGGCGGTCATACGTGGCGCCTCGAGCAGCGGCGAGTCCCGCGCCGTGCTCGGCGCCTGATTGACGCGCTCAACGCCATTACCGACGCGCACATCCGGTACTAGCACCCAGGCCGTACCCGCATGCTGAACCGTGTGAGCCGACAGGGCCAACCGGTTGTGCGGGACCCGAGGTCGTCGACCCGCGGCGAGCTCCAGCCTGACAAGCCGTCCCTTCCAACCCTCCAGCTCATCCAATTCTGGCGGGACTCGTCGCCCGGCCAATAGAGGGCGATGATCCGTGGCATAGCACTTGTGCGGGTCGCTTGCCGACCGACGGCTGCTTCCTTCGCCAAACCGTTAGTGCGGCGGCCAGAGAGCTGCTAGCCGAAGCGATGGCACGCGAGCGGGCTGAGGTCGCAGCGGATTAGCGGCCCTCGATCGCCTGCTTCAGCTCTCCGGCGCGAGCGCCCACCAACATCCCGCGGAGCAGGTCGATGAGCGGCCCCCGGATCACCAGTCCAAGCACGCGGCCGAGGTCGACGTCGAGGTCGTATGTCGCGCGCGTCCGATTCCCACCGAGGTCCACGAGCTTCCAGCTGCCGTCGACCGACTTGAGCTCGCCCTTCACTTGACGCCATGCGAGGGTGGTCGGGCCGTCGTAGCTGAAGCGGACGGTCGACGTGACGGTTCGGACCTTGGCATCTGACTTGCTTTCACAGAGAGTCGCGCGACCGTCGTCGTCGCGCTCCAGCGCATGAAGTGCCTTGAGCCCACCCTGCCACTCAGGCGCCTTCTCCACATCCTCGACCAGCGCCCACACCTGGTCGATGGGGGCATCGATCTCGGCCGTCGAGCTTCCGGTGATGGTTCCCATGCGACTAGCTTCGCACATACGAGACGTGGCTAAGCAACGCGGAAGCGCATGTCGCGGGGCGCCGGGGCCACGCGCGCGATGGAAGGGCGACCGTAGAGGCGTCCAAGAGTTCCGCCTTGTCGGGCGACCCGGCGCCTCGAGCGCTAACGGGGAACCCCGCGACCCACTCCTCGACCGCCGCCGGCGTCGAGCCGATCCGCCCACGCGTCACCTCCCCGGTCGTGGCGTCCAAGCATTCGAAGGTGCCCGCAAATGCACATCGAACCCGGCGACCACCGCGCCAGGGAACGGCTCAGGCATCACATGCGCCACCTCGCCGGCAGCGCTCCGAGCGACCGATGACATACCGTCGTTCACGGTCGGTACCTCCTCATCGAATTGGCCGGCCGCGCGGCTGCTATCCGCGCGCGCCTTCGAGCAAAGCCGTTCGACGCGGAGGACCGACCGCCTTCCATCAACCCAACCGCGAGGCCCAGATCAAGGGCCGTTCATACCATCTCTGTCGCCTACGCAGGCGTGATCCCGGCACTGCCCCTCTCCCGAGCGGCGAGGCCCCCCCGAGCCCCCCGCGCGTCCTGGCCATCGGGTCCGACAGTCCACGACGCCGGCGATTGCTTCGACCGCGCCGACGTCGCCGAGCGCACGAACGCAACGGCCACGTCACGATGGCCGAGTCAGCCGTTGTCCCCCGGCTTCGTGCTGCCCGGCAGGGGCGGCTAGTCGATCGTCGGGGCACCGTGGGCTTATCATGAGATCGCCGTCGTGGACTCGGAAATCGACTGATGCGACAGGGCCCCTGGACCGGCCGTTATCCGGCGGCCGCGGCGATGGTGGTCTTCGCCCTCGTCCCATACCTGGCGCTCTCGGCGGCACTCGAGCCGATCACCCCGATCATCGCCAAGGACCTGCACATGAGTCTGCAGGCGATGAGCCTCACCTCGGGCATGGCCAACGCCGGCTATGCCGTGGGCACGGTCCTGGCCGTGCTCTTGGCTCAGCACCTTCCCCAGCGTCGGATGCTGGTCCTCTATGCCGCGCTGCTGGTACTCGGCTCGGTCCTCGCGGCGGCCGCGCCCGACGCGGGTTTCTTCATCGCCGGCCACGTCTTGCAGGGCCTGTGCACGAGCCTCTTGCTGATCGCGGCCGTGCCCCCACTGGTCGTCTCGTTTCCGCTCTCGAAGCTGCGCTGGACGGCGATGATCCTTAATGTCTGCATCTTCGGAGCAGTCGCTCTGGGTCCGCTGGTGGGCGGCATCCAGGCGCAAGCCAACGGGTGGCGTCCGTTGTTTTGGATCATCGCGGGTATCGCGGCCGCGGCGCTGTTGCTGTCGCTGCTGACCTTTCAGGACGCGCCGCCGGCTGACCGCAGCGCGACTCGCAACCCTCTCCCCGTCGCACTGGCTGCCGCGGGATGCGTGGCCCTGTTCTACGGCGCCTCGGAGCTGCTCACCCACCCGTTCGTGGACGTCATGACGCTCGTGCCGCTGGCATGCGGGTTCGCGCTGATCGTGGTTCTCCTGGTGTACCAGTACCGCGCCAAGCGTCCGCTGCTGTGCATTCGCCCGCTCGGCAGCACACTCCCGGTGAGCGGGATCGTCGTTGCGATGTGCGCCGCGGCGAGCTCCATATCCGCGGTCGCGCTGGCCGCCGCCCTGCTCACAGACAAGTTCAGTCCTGTGCACCTGGGCCTGCTTCAGTTCCCCGAATTCATCGCTGCGCTGATCACCGCGGTTGTGCTTGGGGTGGTCTTCCGTACCCGGGGTCTGCACTACCTCGTGCTCGGAGGAATGCTCTCGCTGATCGCGGGGATCCTGGTACTTCTGTCTCACCTCCCGCCCACGTCGCTGCGTATGGCGATCGGCTCTGGACTAGTCGGACTGGGCGTCGGCGGCTCGGTGGCGCCGGCGCTGTTCATCGCCGGCTTCTCGCTGCGCAACAACGCCCTGCAGCGCGTGTTCGCGATCATCGAGCTGCTGCGAGGAGTTGCAGCATTCGCGGTCGGGCCGATACTGGTACATGTGGCCACGACCGTCGGCGGGAGCCCGGCGGCGGGCACCCGGACCGCGTTGTGGATCTGCTTCGGGATTGCTAGCGCCGGCACGCTGTTTGCGGTCTCCCTTTATGCGCTCGGCGGGGTACGCCCGCCGGCGCCGGCACTGGAGACATGGCAGAGCGGTGAGGCGCCGGCGTGGTACTCGCCGCCGCTGCTGGCCCGAATCCGTGACTCCTCCAGGGCGACGGTTCTGACCGAGCCGCTCGCCTGTGACGCGGGCGGACACTACGGCGGGCCGCGCAACGGCGACTCAGCGGAGCCCGCGGCCGATCGGGCCGGCGCAGCGACATGAGCGCCGGCGATCTTGGCCCGGTGCTGTTCGCCTACGACGGCTCGGAACTGGCCGGGCTCGCGATCGACGAGGCGGCCCGCCAGCTGGCAGGCGGACGGGACGCCATCGTGCTGACCGTATGGCGTCCGTTCGTGGTCGGGTTCATCCCGCCGCCGGGAGTCGAGTTCGACGCGGCGGCAAGCGACGAGGTCAGAAGAGCTGCCGAGCAAACCGCCGCGCACGGAGCCTCGCTGGCACAAGCCGCCGGCTTCCGCGCCGAGAGTCTTGAGCTCACCGAAGCGCCAACGTGGAAGGGGATCGCCCGCGTCGCCGACGACCGCGACGCGAGCCTGATCGCGCTCGGCTCCCACGGCAAGAGCGGTCTCGCAGGTGTCTTCCTCGGCAGCGTGGCGGCCGCCGTCGCGGCGCACTCGGGACGTACCGTGCTGATCGTGCACAGGCACGCCTGAACCACTACGCGCTCGCTTCGGCCGCTGGTCGAGCGCCGGATGCTGACCGGCTCACCTCGCTAACTGACGCAACCGGCATTCCATTGCCGAACCGGGAGCAGTGCAGGTCGCCGGCGATCGCCCTTCACTTCTTGAGCAGCCCCAGAGCCCCACAAGCGCATCGGCGACAGGGGTGTCTCGACGAAGGCCTGAGCGAGGCCAGCACAGCTCAGATAGCCGAGACGGGAAGGCTCTATCTCGAGCTGTCGCAGACGGGGAGCAGCGGACGGTCGTGCAACTCACACTCGTTCTGATGGACTACGTGATCGTGGACGAGGTCACACCCAACGACATCGTCAAGTCTTTGGGGGTCACCGGCCTTGAGTTCCGTAACTGGCTCCGGGCGCAGAAGGCTCTTGGCCATGCGCTACTCGCCGGGCACGAATACCGCGCGCGGTACCCGCTTCACCTCGGCCGAGGCGGTTCAGCTCGCCGCCGAGTACAGCGCCCGCACCGGCCAGCCCCGCCACCCATCCCAAAGCCGAGGCCCGCGGCGACCCGCGTCCGGCGGGAGTTCCTGCCAGTCTCGCGCGCCCCGTCCGCACGCCTCCAACGCCGAAAGGGAGCCGGGCACCGAGCGGTGGAGACCTGGATGGGAGAGCAGGTGGAGACGTTGGCCGACCTTCTTCGGCCCGGCCTGCGGGCCGTCGTGATCGGAATCAACCCGTCGCCGGTGTCCGTCGCGGCTGGCCACTACTACCAAGGGCAGCTCGGTCAGCGCTTCTACCGGCGACTTCATGAGGCTGGCGTGATCGACCTCTCCGCAGCCGGTTTCGAGGACGACCTAGCGTTTGCCACGGGCATCGGATTCACAGACGTCGTCAAGCGCCCGACCTCGCGAGCGGACGGGCTGGACCCGGCGAGCTACAGCACGGCCGCGAGCTGCTGGAGACCAAGCTCACTCCCGGGACTGTCGCGTCAGGCTTTCGCGCTCTGCCGCGTCGCCATTGCGTGGCGATGATCCGCGGCGAATTCGCTGACGCGAGTGACTGTCTGGCAGCGCGAGGCGACGTCAACGGCCTTGCGCACGATGGGAATGCACAAGGTTACGTAGAAGCCAAAGGTCGAGACCTAGGAACAGTAGGAACGCGAGTCCCCACCAGTAGCCCTTCACACAGGCGAACACGGTCACGAAGACGATCCACACTGCGACAAGCACGCGCAAGACGATCATCTCTTTGTAGTGCTCACGCGCCCACCGGACTCCCAAGCCAACGCGCTGTTCGTCTGGGGTCATTCCAGAGAAACATCCTACGCGGCTCCGCTAACCGGCTCGAGGCCCGATGCGAGCCGGCCGCCTCGACGTACCAATCCGCGGCGACCTCGATCGGCAGATCGGCCAGCCGAGCCAGCGCGTTCGTCAAGGCCGGAGCCGGTAGCACGAGACCCGTCTGGCGAGGAGTCGCGGTTCCCGCCCGACCGACAGCGAACCATCGCTTCGATGGTTGACGACCCAGAGCCCGGCCAGTGCTTCGGCGACGAGTGATGGCCCGAGCCAGCGGGCCCGGACGATCGCTCCGTGGTGAAATCGGTCGGCCGCCCCTGGAGCGCCCGGGCGATTTGCATCCCGCGGGTAGCGATCGTAATGCGCGACGCCCCTCTGCGAGACCCGCTGGCGGGGCCCGCCGGGGGCGGACCCTCGCTGAGCGACAGCATTAGTCGTCCACGTCCGAGCATGGCGCCGCTCCGTCTGCGCCCACCGCGTCTGCATGGGCAGACCCGCGGATTCTGCACGCATGTTCGTGAGTCCCGCAATCGGCGATGGGCGGGCCAACGTTCCTAGCGGCGCGCGGTACTTTGGGCTGCTGCTACTCGTCCGTTGCGGCAGCGAGGGTCAGCTGGAATCGAGCAAGCACCCGACCGGTTCGCGCTGCTCCTCCGGCGGGAATGCAGGAACCTCGCCGAGTCCCGCGTGCTCAGTGCCGCTGGCGTTCCATAGCGGTCGTGTCGCGGGGCGTCTGGAGGCCGTTGGTGACTTCCGGTACGTCGCGACGGAGCAGCCGGTCTGCCGCAGGGATGCGGAGGGAGGAGCCCTGCCGTCTCGAGGGGCGCACTCGATAAAGCCTTCCGTCGCGAAGTAGGTGCTGACGCGGCTCTGGCGAGACGAATGTCACGCACGCGGTCCGAATCGTTGGTGCGGATGGCCGACTGCGGCCGCGTCCTGGACCGGGATCAACCCACGGGTTGAGAGCTGAGATCAACCCGCGGTCCAACCCTCGGGCCGACGACAGGCGGGCGCCAGGAGCAGATCATGACGACCATGAGAACTACCGATTACCTCATCAACGCAGTGTTCGTCCTGATCGTCTTCCATCAAGCCCGCGAGCGAGAGCTTGACCGCCGCAGCGTCATTATTCCGCTGGCAATCATCGCCTACGTCGCGCAGCTGTACGTGCACTCGATCCCGACCGCCGGCAACGACCTCGTGCTGATCGCCGCGCTCGGGACCGTCGGCCTCACCCTCGGGGTCGCCAGCGGCTTCGCTACCCACGTCCGCCCCGGTGAGAATGGCCTCGCCGTGGCTCGCGTGGGCTGGATCGCCGGCGCGCTGTTGATCGCCGGGATCGGGTCGCGGATGGTGTTCGCGTTCGCGCTCTCCCATGGCGGCGAGCACGCAATCGCGAGCTTCAGCTATTCCCACAAGATCGGTGCCGCCGCCTGGCCCGTGGCGCTGGTGTTGATGGCGCTGCTCGAAGTCAGCACCCGGATCACGATCGTCCAGCTCCGCGGGCGCCACGCGATGCGGTCCACGGGCGCCACGGTCGCCGTCGCGGCATGAGCCCCGACGCTCCCAGATCGCTGCCCCCGGCCCGTCCCGCGCGGGCCGGCTGGCGTTCTATCGTCCGCACTGCGGTGACTGAATCACAGCTAGCTTCAGCGCCGGACGGCGAGCGGGTAGCGGAAGCTCGGGCGCGAGCTCAGGAGCGCCTGCATCGGCAGCGACAGACGCTGCGACCGCTCGGGTGGGCGGTGATTCTCGTGGTGGTGCTCGGCAGCGCCAACAGCCATCCGGTCCCGGGACTGCACGGCAAGGCGCTGGCGGTCACGCTCGCATTGTGCGTGTTCGCCGCCATGCTCCTCATCGCGATCCGTGACAGCTTCCCCGAGCTCAGCCTCGAGCTCCAGGGAGCCGTGATCGTGGTCATGGGCGCCGCCGGTGTCGCGATCGCCGGGCTTCAGATCAAGGGAGCGACCGAGGTCGCGGCCGGCGTCGCTGTGTTCATGGCGATCACCCGCCTGCCGTTCAACGCGGGAGTCGCGATCGGTGGCGCGGTGACCGTTGCACTCGGTGCCGTTACCGCGATCGCCGGCAGCTCCGCCTCAGCCGTCGCGGCCGGGATCCTGGTGACCGTCCTGCTTGGCGTCGTCGCGCTGTTCCTCAAGCAATCGCGGCTGAGCCAAGACCAGACTGAGCTCCTACTCGCCCAGCTGGAGGACGCGCGCGATGAGCAGGCGCGCGCGGCGGCGATCGCCGAGCGCGGCCGGATCGCCAGCGAGCTGCACGACGTGCTCGCGCACTCGCTCTCAGGCGCGGCAATCCAGCTGCAGGGGGCGCGCAAGCTCGCCGACCGTGAGCATGCCACGCCGCGCCTGAGCGATGCGATTGACCGTGCCAGCGAGCTGGTCAAGGGCGGCCTGGCCAACGCCCGCCAAGCCGTCGGGGCTCTCCGCGGCGACGCCCTGCCCACGGTCGCCCAACTCCCGTCACTGATCGACAGATACAGGGCCGACATGGACCTCGACGTGACGCTCCGGATCGAAGGCGACGCGCGGACGCTCCCAGCCGATCCGAGCCTCGCGCTGTACCGCGGCGCACAGGAAGCGCTGACAAACGTCGCGCGGTACGCACCAAGCGCGTGCACCACCGTCACCGTGCGCTACGAAGACCGCTGCACGAAGATGTGGGTCGACAACGGCGCCTCGGCCACCCCACCCCGCCAGGGAATGGGCGGCGGCCATGGACTGGAGGGCCTGCGTGAGCGGATCGAGCGAGCCGGCGGCACAGTGTCGGCCGGCCCAACGGCCAACGGGTGGCGGGTCGAGATCGAGGTTCCCCGATGACAATCCGCGTCCTGATCGCAGACGACCAGCCGGTCGTCCGCGACGGACTGGCGATGCTGCTCGGACTGCTCGACGACGTCGAGATCGTCGCGACCGCCGCTGACGGGATCGAGGCAGTCGAGCGCGCCCGCTCCGAACGGCCCGACATCGTGCTGATGGACCTACGGATGCCGCGCCTCGAGGGCGCGGAGGCGACCCGCCAAATCCTCGCTTCGCTCCCCGACACACGCGTGCTCGTCCTGACCACCTACGCCGACGACGAATTCCTCTTCCCGGCACTCCAAGCCGGCGCCCGCGGCTACCTGACCAAGGACGCGACCGCCGAGGAAATCGAGCACGCCATCAGAGCGCTCATCGCCGGCCAGACCCACCTCGACGCCGCCGTCCAGCAGCGACTCGTGACGGCCATCCTCGACCACACCCCGCCGACGCCCCACGCCGACCCGGCGCCAGCGTCACGCCCCGACCCCCCTGACGAACTCACCCCACGCGAGGTCGAGGTGCTCAAGCTGATCGCCGCCGGCCTCTCCAACAGCGAGATCGCGGACAAGCTGGTACTCAGCAACGCAACCGTCAAGACCCACATCAACCGGATCTTCTACAAAACCGGCGCCCGCGACCGCGCCCAAGCCGTGCGCTACGCCTATCAGCACCGCCTGACATAACACAGCCGTCCTTCTCGCGAATCTCCCAGCGCCGCCATGCGCACTCCCGCATCGCCCCGGCATTCGGCAACGATGGCCCACCGTGCTGGTTTTGAGCAAAGGAGACGCCTGCCGAAGTCGACATGACGGCGCGCTCAGCTGTGTCCGTGCTCGTCCGATTCGAGAGCACGATCGACGCTCGCGTCAGCTTCTCTGTTGCCGTGGTGAAGCGAGAGCGGTCGCTTCCTCAAGCTTCGACGCCGCCATGGCGTCACAGCTGCCGTGGCGCAACGGGCTCATCGAAGGCGTTCGTGTGTAGCCCCCGATGGTGAGAAATCCGCCCGAACACCCAATCTATGACCCGTGATCGTCAACAGCGACCGCGGTGGCGATGTTTTGCCAACTTGCCTCGCCCGTCGATCCCTTTGTGACGGGCTCTCGTTTCCGCGGTCAGCGCCCTGACGTTCGATCGCCGCTCGCCCGAATCTGGATTGAAACGATGGGTCCGTTGGCGTAGGTTCGCGGTCTACCCGATGAGGTGGCACTGTGGGAATTCGCCTGTTGCCATCACCGGGGGAGAGGGGTCCAACGGTGTCTCGAGATCAGAAGAGGGCGCGTTGGTTCGGCGTGCTTTTCCTCATCACGTTCGTGACGTCGATCGCAGCGCTGGTGCTTTACGAGACCGTGCTCCGACATCCGGAGCGCTACATCGCCGGTGGTGGGCACGACAAGCAGGTCTTGCTCGGGGCGCTGCTCGAGCTGCTGCTGATCATCGCGAACATCGGCACCGCGGTCGTGATCTTCCCGATCGTTAGACGCCAGAACGAGGAGCTGGCGCTCGGCTACGTGACCGCGCGCGTGTTCGAGTGCACGTTCATCCTCGTCGGCATCCTTTGCATGCTCGCGATCATCACGCTGCGGAATCAGGTTGCAGGTCCGGCTGAAGGCACGGTCGCGTACACCCTTGCCGCAATCAAGGACTGGACGTTCCTCCTCGGCCCGGGCTGGGTCGTCGGCTGGGGGAACGGCCTGATCCTCGGCTACCTGATGTACAGCTCGGGCCTGGTGCCGCGGCGGGCGACGTGGCTCGGCCTCATCGGCGGACCGCTGATCATCGTGTCCGGGACGGCCGTGATGTTCACCGGCAACAATCCGAGCAGCACGCTGCACTCCCTGCAAGCGATCGTCACCATCCCGGAGTTCGCGTGGGAACTCTTCCTCGGCGTCTACTGCACGATCTGGGGTTTCAGACGTGATGCCCCGATCCTTGCCGGCAGCGCCCGATGACGACTCCACCCGAGGCGACTCCGCACACCCCGATGCCTATCACCGCCGTGGCAGCGGCTCCTTGCGCTGTCCGGGGTCGCGTTCGCCCCGCTCTTTGTCACCGGCTGGTGACAAGCGTGGCAATACGTTCGGCGACCGCGGACTCGTGAGTCGCTGCCCGGGGTCCACGGACTCGCCCACGGTGCCGCCGACGCGCCGCAGCCGCTTCCGATGCTAGACACCGACGTCGCTGGTCACAGCAGAGAAGAGGTTGCCGGTGAGTGAGCGAAGCGGTCCGAGCGTGCTGGGCGTGGCGAGGAATTGCTGGGTGAAGAGCGGGATGAATTTCCGTGCGACGGCGGGGTTGGCGATGAACGTCGACTCCTGCCAGGTGAGCAGATCGTCCAGGAGGCGGGGATCGCTGGAGAGCCCGGTCATGAGGCTGTTCAGCCCGTAGGCGGCGCCCGGGGGAAGCGGTCCGAGCGGTGCCGCGGGCGAGTATTGACCGAGGGCGAAGAGGGCGGCAAGGGCGGGCGGCCCGGATCGAGGTACGGGGGCGTAGAAGCCGTTGGAGAGGACGATTGCCGCCGCGCGGCCGGGGTGATCGAGCGTCCAGTTGAGCACAGCGGGCATGCTGGCGTCATGCGCCACCAGGACGACCCGGCCGAGGTGGAGCCCGATGACCGCGGGAGGTGTCGTCGGCCAAGCGCACCGGATCCGCATTGGGTGTGGTGGATCACCGCGACCTCGAACAACTGCCCGTCCGGCAGTGCCATCTCGGTGGTCTGGCCGATGCAGGCGACGTCGTTGATCACCCGGGGGCGTGACCCGCCCGCCGACGTTACGCACCACCACCGCGTCGCCGAGGAGGTGCGCGGCGTCGGTGCCCGGATACCAGCACGTGAGCACCAACAGGGCCACACTTGGAAAGACGACGGCGCCCTCATCCCCACAGCCGGCGGCGAACGCGCGGTTACGCTCGAGCGCGCTGATGCTGAGGTTGGTCGCGTCGTCGGGCCTGGTCGGCTGAACACCGGTCGCGCGGCCGAACTCGGGGTCTCCGCGGACAGACGGGGGAGGCTGTTCGCTGATGGTTTCTTCTCTTCAGCGTGCGAACAGTGAGTCGACGAACCTAGGATCGCTGTCGCCGAACAGATCGGCGTGAGCGCCTCGGTCGCCGGCGCCCATGACGCTCACGCCCCGGTGTGCATCGGCTCGGCCCATCGCCTTGATGTAGCCGGTGACGCTCGGGCCGCCCATGACCGGCACGCCCGGAGCGCGGTTTGCCGGGCCCATCGCCGAGATGACGGTCTCGAGTGCGAGCCGTCCGGCGGCGCAGGCTTGGGTGGGCAGCGCGGGTCCGTGGGTGCTCTCCGCTCGTTCCGATCGCTCGTGGATGCTGGTGGGTGGTCGTGGTGCTCATCGTGTCTCCTGGTGGTTCTGAAGGCCAGCTTGCGTAACGCAAGGCAGCGTAGCTCCCGCGTCTGGCTTTTGTCAAGCAAGCCAGCTACCATCCAGTCGTGCTTCAACGCGCCTATCCAGATCAGGTCTGCTCGATCGCCCGTGCGCTGGAGGTCGTCGGAGAGCGCTGGACGCTGCTGATCCTGCGCGACGCCGTGCTCGGCATAACGCGGTTCGAGGAGTTCCAGGAGAGCCTCGGGATCGCCTCCAACGTGCTTACCAACCGACTCAAACTGCTCTGCGACCAGCAGGTACTCGAGCGCGTACCCGACCCTGATCGCCCCGGCCGGCCCAAGTACGTTCTCAGCGCCAAGGGCCGCGAACTCGCGCCCGCCCTGATCGTGCTGATGAAATGGGGCGACCGCCACTACCCGACCGCCGAGGGCCCGCCCCGACTCACGCTCCACGCCGGCTGCGGGGGCACGATCGGCCCAGACCTCCACTGCGACCGGTGTGGCAACCACGCCACGGCCGGCGAGATCGAGCTCCTCCCCGGACCAGGGGCGGCACGCCCCCAACGCGCCGAACGGTGACGGCGTGCGCGTTGCGCGCTACCGGGCGAGCATGCGGAAGCTCACGCAGACGTCGGACCTGTGCCGACGTTGCCGGCACCGCTTTCACAAGCGCTCACCAGGGGCACGTCCGGCCGCGTCCTCACTAGTGCTTAGCCCCGCCGCATCCCAGCGGCTCGCGAGTCCGTTGCGGACGACGCCGGAAGAGCTGTGATCGTCGCCGGGAGCGCGATCGGCGGTACGGGCAGGACGATCGTCTCGATCGTCGGCGACGTGCCCAGGCGGCGGGAGCGTTCAACGTGTGTCTGGTCGCGGCGGCTGCTCGGCCTGGACTTCATCGGCGGCCGACGCGAGCCGAGCCGTGGGCGACGGGCATGTCATGAGTCTCCGCCCTGTCCTCTTGAAGCGATACCGAGATGCTGGGCGAGGAATTCTCTCTGCTCGTCGTGCATGTTCTCCGGCAGCGTCATGAACCATGCGCATTCGGATCGCAGGTGGCGCCCTTCCCGCAGGTCGGCGGTAGATGGCTGCGCACGGAATGCGAGACCGACCGGTGAATCGAGCCCGTTGTCGTAGTGGCTCGGGTATTCGATGTAGCCGAGCAGCTCCCCAACGCTCACTGTCAACCCCAGCTCGTCCCGTGCCACGCGTGTCACCGCCTCGACGACCGGCTCGCCGAATCGCACGGTCCCGCCGGGCAGATGCCAGAGCCCCTTGCACGGGCCGAAGTCTCGGAGCGCCAGCAGGACCCCACGATCGCTGGACGCGATCACGACCTCGACGGTCAGGCGCGGAACTCTGCTGAAGATCCAGTCGAACTCGTCTTGAGGCAGCGGTCCGGTCAACGGGCGCGATCGCGCTCGATTGGCAGGCCGGCGGCCCGCCAGGCGGCCCAGCCGCCGGCAACTTCGGCCGCGCCGCGCCAGGCGGTGAGCTTTGAGCGGTTGGCGTGCTGGCAGAGGTAGATCGTGTTCGCAGCACCGGGCCAGGCGATATGGCGGGTCACCGACACCCGCCGCACACCTGGTGGCCATCCATGACGGCGCCGCTCGAGCTCGGTCCGCAGATCAAGCAGCCGCGCTTCGCCGTGGGCGACCTGTTCCCAGGCCCGCTCGGGTGCGATGCTGCGGATGCGCCGGGCGGATCTCACGTCGTCGGCGACTTATTGGCCAGGGGCGCGTTGAAGCAGCGCGTCGAGCTCGTCGAGCTGCCGGCGTACGCCGCCGCAGACCTGTTCGCAGAGCTCGAATACCCCTTCGTCGGCGATCGAGTAGCGGGCGTGGTTGCCGTCCTTAGTGCGGGTGACCATGCCGGCGTTGTGCAGGATCCCGAGGTGCTTTGAGATGTTCTGCTGGCTGGCGCCGAGCGCCGCCTGGAGCTCGCTGACCGTGGCGTCGCCGTCGCGCAGCCGGTCGAGGAGCTTGATCCGCATCGGCTCGGCAAGGACGCGGAAGCGTTGCGCGATCAGCTCCACGAGCGGGTCCGCCAGCGGATGTTGGAACGACGGCTGGTCTGGCATCCCTCCATCCTACCACAAGCACACAGTTGTGTAGATGGTACGGTGGTGTGATGATCGCGGAACTCTCTCGCCTGGCACGACGCGCGGATCCCGAGCGCGTCCCGCGCGCGGTCGAGGGCGAGCCGGGGATGTTCGTCGTTGACGCGAGCTGGGGCGTGCTCCAGCCCATCAGCCTCGCTCCCGGCGTCCGCACGGTCGGGGAACTGGAGGTGATCGAGCACCTGCGGGCGGGCCGTCCGCTGGTCGACTGTCGGCTGCCGCAGTACGTCGAGCGGGGCACGATTCCCGGGGCGGTCAACATCCCGCACGGTGAGATGGCCGAACGGATCGCGGAGCTCAGCACGGTGGACCCGACAGTCGTGTTCTGTAACGGACCGCAGTGCCCCGCGTCCGCGCAGGCGATCGAGGCGCTGCTGGCGGCGGGGTGGCCGGCGGAGCGGCTGCTGTATTACCGCGGCGGGATCCACGACTGGGTGACGCTCGGCCTTCCCATCGCCGAGGCGGCGAGCTGAAGAGCCCGCGCCGGCGGCATCGCCGGCGCCCCACCGCCGCCGCACCGCCGCGGCGCCGCATCGCCCCGAACGAGCGAGCGACCCGAACCACACAACTCCACGGGCGTGGAGTTGACAAGCGCATAAGTGCGAGCTATCGTCCGATGCACAAACGTACAGTTGTGTAGATGTCGCCCGTCGAAACCCCCTCACAACGCAGCCCACGAACCGCCCGATTGCAATCCGACAAACGCGTGGCGGCGCAGGGCAAGGAGAGAGTCATGTCCAGGTCTGAGCGCAAGCGTGTCGTGATCATCGGATCGAGCTTCGCGGGATTGACCGCGGCATTCGAGCTCAAGAAGAAGGTCGGCGGTCGGCACGAGATCTTGGTGCTCGATCCACGCCCGGACTTCACGTTCATCCCATCGCTGATCTGGCTGGCGTTCGGCGCCCGTCAGGAGAAGGACGTGACCTTCCCGCTCGCGCCCGTCTATGCCCGCAAGGGGATCCGGTTCATCAACGAGGCGGCCGAAACGATCGACCCGGCCGCGCACACAGTGACGACGACCTCCGGCGAGGCGCTGACCTACGACCGGCTGTTCATCGGCACGGGTCCGCGGCTCGCGTTCGAGAAGGTCCCCGGCCTCGGACCGCACGACGGGCACACGCAATCGGTCTGCAACCTCGAGCACGCCCTGCTCGCGCGTGATGAGTGGGACCGGTTCCTGCAGAACCCCGGCCCGGTCGTGATCGGCACCGCCCAGGGGGGCTCCTGTTTCGGGGCCTCCTATGAGTTCATGTTCAACGCGCACCACCAGATCAAGAAGGCCGGCCTGCAGGACGTCGCTCCGGTGACGTTCGTTACCGCCGAACCGTTCCTTGGCCACTTCGGGCTCGGGGGCGTCGGGAACTCCGAGCGGATGATCAACCGCTTCTTCGACAAGCTCGGGATCCAGGGACGGCCGAATACCGTAATCAAGGAGGCCCGCGACGGCGAGATCGAGCTCGACGACGGCACCGTCCTGCCGGCCGCCTACTCGATGATCGTGCCGCCATTCACAGGCGTCGACGCCGTCCGGAACACCGACGGTCTGGGGAACCCGATGGGGTTCATTCCCGTCGACGAGCAGTTCCGCCACACCCAGTTCCCCGACATCTTCGCCGCCGGCGTCGCGATCGCGATCGCCCCACCGGAGCCCACGCCGGTCCCCGCGGGGGTACCGAAGACGGGGCAGATGACCGAGACGATGGCCAAGGTCGCCGTGCACAACATCGCCGCCGACCTCGACGGATCAGACCGGCACCTGCTCCCGATCGGCGACCTCGACGCGATGTGCATCCTTGACGCCGGCTCGGGCGGCGTGATCTTCAAAGCCAGCCACGTGCTCGCCACCAATGGCGAGGACAAGCACGCGCACGTAATGGCCGGACCCCCAGCGCACTGGGCGAAGGTGGCCTTCGAGCACGTCTTCATCGGCAGCCGCAAACGCGGCGTCCTCGCCCTGTAGATCCCAAACCGCAAACAGAAACCATGAGCACCATCGAAACCCTCACCCAGCACACCATCACCGACGCCCTCGGGCAGCCCGGAACCCTCGTCATCGACTTCTGGGCGCCGTGGTGCGGACCATGCCGCGCGATGGCGCCGCAGTTCGCACGCGCCGCGCAAATGCGGCCCGATTACCGCTTCGCGAAGGTCAACGTCGACGAGCAGCCGACCGTCGCGAACACCTTTCAGATCCGCTCGATCCCGACGCTCGTCGTGATCCGCAACGGCGAAATCATCGGCGCCCGCCCCGGCGTGATCGGAGCCGATCAGCTCGTCGGCGCGCTCGACCAACTCGGCGCGACACCCACAACTGAAACCGTGATCCAGGAAGGAGCAGCCCGATGAACACCCCATCCCGATCGCCGTCGCGCTGGCCGCTGGAGCGCGGGCTGTTCGCAGTCGCCGGCAGGATGACACCGATCGCGGCAGTACTCACCGCGTTCGTCGCGAAGCGTTCCTCCTGCTGGCGGGCCTCGTCGGCGCCAACCAGTGGTTGTCTGTCCGGCGCGGCGCATGCCCGGCAACGATCGTCCTGCGCCGCACCTGTCGGCTGCGTTCGGCGATCTACCCCAACCCCACTGACAACCGCGAACAGGCGGCCTCGCCGGCTCGTGAGGAGGTGACGGTCTGATGGCCGTGCTCGACACCAAAACGCCGCCGTCGGCCGCAACTGGTCTGGATCGGCAGGCTGTGAAAGTCGGTCCGATCGGCCGTCTGGGTCGCTACACCGCGACCCATTTCCGAGTCGTCTTGGTTGCCTGGTTGGTGATCGCGGTCGTGCTCGGCTTCTTTGCCCCACGCGTCGAGACTGCCCTCTCGGGCGCCGGGTGGGAGACCACCGGCTCGCAATCGGTTCAAGCGCGGCAGTTGATCGACAAGAACTTCAACGGCGTGTCCAGCTACGGCCTGATGACCGTCATCTACTCGCCGACAAAGACCGTCAGCAACCCGTCATTTCACGCCACCATCGCGAACGTCGAGCGCACGCTGCGGGCCGACCGCGCGGTCAGCACCGTCATTCCGCCGACCGCGGGCACGTCCATCTCCCGCGACGGGCACACCGCCATCGTGCAGGCCGGCGCCGCTCGTGACGCAAACGCAATGGTCGTCGCGGCGGACACCCTGAAGGGCAAGCTGTCCGGGCTGTCGGCCGCCGGGGTGCAGGTGCACCTGACCGGCGCCTCGGCGATGTGGTCTGACTTCAACTCCGCCAACCGCTCGGCGATGCTGAAGTCAGAGGTGATCTCGTGGCCGGTGACGCTGCTGATCCTGCTGGTCGCGTTCGGGTCGCTCGTCGCCGCCGGTCTGCCGTTGATGCTGACGATGGTCGGGCTGATGGCCGCGGCCGGGTCGCTGTATCTGACCACGAGGATCATGCCGGTGTCGATCTGGGCGATGAACTTCGCGCTCATGTTCGCGCTCGCGCTCGGGATCGACTATGCGCTGTTCATCGTGCACCGCTTCCGCGGCGCGTTCTTCGGATCACATCTCTCCGCTGAGGAGGCCACGGCGGTGACGATGGACACCGCCGGCAAGGCCGTCCTGTTCAGCGGCGTCACCGTCCTGATCTCGCTGAGTGCGGTGATGCTCGTCCCGAGCCCCGCGTTCCGCTCGATGAGCCTCGGGATCATGCTCGCGGTGATTTTCGTGCTCGCGGCGACCCTGACGCTGCTTCCCGCCGTGCTCGCGAAACTCGGCCCCAGGGTCGACAAGCTCTCACTGCCATGGGCGCACTCGGGCGAGCACCGCTCGGCCCGGTTTGCCGCCTGGGGTGAGCGCCTCTGGAAGCGCCCGCTCGCCTACGGGGCGGTCGCGCTCGCGATCCTGATCGCCCTGGCGTTGCCGGTCACGCAGCTCGAGACCGCGATGCCCTCGATCAAGGTCGTCCCGACCTCCGACAGCTCCCGCATCGGCTACCACCAGGTACAGGCCGCGATGGGACCCGGCGCGACCGGCCCGCTGCAGATCGTCGCCTCCACGGACCTGGCCACGCAGGCTGCCAGGATCGCCCGGCTGGACTCGGGGGTCGCGGCCGTGATGCCGGTGCAGACAAGCCACGGCTACGCGCTGATCACCGCGATCCCCAAGCAGGACCCATCCAACCCGGCCGTCGGGCAGACGATTGACCGCCTGCGCGCAGCACTCCCAGCCGGATCGGTGATCGGTGGTGCGGTCGCCGAGAACCACGACCTGCAGAACGCCCTATCGGCCAAGACCCCGCTGGTGATCGGCGTTGTCCTCGGGCTCGGGTTCCTGCTGCTGCTGATCGCACTGCAGGCGCCGCTGATCGCCGCGGTTGGCGTGCTCACCAACCTGCTCGCGACCGGCGCCGCGTTCGGCGTCGCGAAGCTGGTGTTCCAGAACGGGGATCTGCACTCGCTGCTGGGTTTCCAGCCCCAAGGGTTCCTCGACGCCTGGGGGCCGGTGTTCTTCTTCGCGATGATCTTTGCGATCTCGATGGACTACACCGTGTTTCTGCTCTCCAGCGCCAAGGAACATTGGGACCGCACCCACGACCCCAAGGAAGCGATGATCGGCGGGCTCGCGCATTCTGGCCGAGTGATCTTCGCCGCCGGCGCGGTGATGGTGGCAGTGTTCCTCACGTTCGCGCTGTCAGGGCCGCTGCCGCCCAAGGAGATGGGCATCATCCTCGGCGTCGCGGTGCTCCTCGACGCGGCGCTCGTCCGGCTGCTGCTGCTTCCGGTGCTGCTGCGGCTGATGGGCAAATGGGCGTGGTATCTCCCGCGCTGGGCGCGTCGCGTGCTCCCCGAGGTCTCCTTCGGACACGCGTGAGCGACCGGCTCAGCCATGACGTTCATTCCGGCTCGGGCGCGGTTCGCGCCCGGGCTCTCACCCTCGACACCGTCCCCGCGACGAGCACTCACCGCTCTGGAGGCTTGATGCTGTTCTCTCGCTCGAAATCCCTCACCCCAAGCGACGCCGCGGCCGCACTGGCCCGCGGCGAGCTTCAGCTGATCGATGTCCGCGAACCCGCCGAGCTGAGCGAAGCCCGGATCAAGGGCGCGCGGCACATTCCGCTCGGACAACTGCGCGCCAAGCTCGGCGAGCTCGACCGTGACCGCCCCGTCGCCTTCCTCTGCCGGTCCGGAAGCCGGAGCGCGATCGCCACCCGCTCCGCCATCGAGGCCGGGCTTGACGCCGCCAACGTCAGGGGCGGCATCACGGCATGGACGCAAGCCGGGCTGCCCACGAGCTCTGACCAACCGCGGAGAGGTCGATGATCTTCCGCCAGCTCATCCACGACGACCTCGGCTGCGCGTCCCACCTGATCGGCGACGAGGACGCCGGCGTCGCCGCGGTCGTCGACCCGAAGTTCGAGACCGAGGATTACCTCGCGCTCGCGCGCTACATGGGCGTCCGGATCGAGCACGTGCTCGAGACCCACGACCACGCCGACCACGTCTCCGGCCACGGCCGCCTCGCCGCCGCGACCGTCGCGACGTGACGCAAGGCCAGCCAACGCATCGGGGGCAGCGTCCGCCACGAGCCCGCCTGCCCACCGCTACGGCGGCCGCGGACCCTCGCCGCAGGCCTGCTGATCGGTGCGCTCACCGGCTTCTTCGGCGTCGGCGGCGGGTTCCTGATCGTTCCGACACTCAGTGAGCCGAGCGCGGTGGTGACCGCCTGGCGGCGCGCAGCGACGAGGTCGGCCAGCATCGCGTGCCTGAGGCGAAATGGGACCAGCATGCCGTTGCCGTGGAGACGCCCCCACCGTCCGGCCAGGCCCCACAGGAGACGGAGGACGCGAACGTCCACTCGCTGATGGTGGACGATGGCGAGGTTGATCGCGACCCGGTTGGTCTGGCGCTCAAAGCGGGCGAGGACGGCACCGATGAGCTCCGGGTGCCGAGCCAACGCTTGCTCAACGAAGCGAGCGTCAAGCAGCGCGACGCGCAGCGGGTCCAGGACGTCCCAGGTCTCATCAATCGCCAGCAGCGCCAGGTCGCCCTCATCCTCGGGAAGCGCGATGACGTCGCCAGGGCCAAACAACTCGATACTGCGCCTGTCCGCAACAGTGATACCGCGAGCCACCAATCCGCTCAGGACAAGTGCCCCTGACCCCTGAGCTGTCCGTGACAGCGCGGCGCCGTTCCACCGGCCGGACCTGACGGCAAGGGCCGCGGCACTGCGGCGCCGGACCGCCTCCGCGCGACGCGGCTGCGGTATGACCCGCGCCAGCTCTCGATCTTCAGACAGCACGAGGGAGGTCAGTGCCCCCCGCACAGGCGGACGTTGTTGCACCGGCAGCCAGGCGACCATCGGGAGCTACAACCAAAGCCTGGCTGACATCGTCAGGCAGCGCCGCTATCGGGAGGGTGAGCCGCTGCGCCAAGCGGCCCTATCACCGGGGTCGGCACGTCGTCAGTGTCGGGATCGGACGATCGCCCACGGGCGATAGCGACCAAGGCGGCACAGATCTCCTGTCGCGAGGTGTCTTGCTCAGACACGCTGCGGCACCAAGCGCGCGCCCGCCGCCGCAGTGGCTCATCGAACATCGCGCTGAGCAGGACGACCTGTGTCCGCGGTCGCAGATCGAGATTGTGCAGTCGCTGACCGATGGCGAATCCATCCAGCCCAGGAAGGCGAACGTCGAGCACCGCCACGGCGGGCCGGCGGCGAAGGATCAGCGCCAACGTGGCAACGCCGTGATCGGTGACGCCATCGCAGTTGAGCTCGGGATGGGCAGTGATCGCCCGCACCAGGCCACATCGGTAGCGCTCGTGCGCGTCGGCGACGAGGACCGTCGGGGCCAAGTCTGCACACAATGAGGCTGACGCGAACCCGGCTCGTTGAACACCGACCAGGAGGTGAGACATCGGGAGGAGCACCACTCCGCCGACCGGGCTCCCCCAACCGGCGGAATCGCGTCGCCAGCCGAGTCTTCAGAGGCAGCGCGAGCGCCGGCGTGCGCTCTTGCGTCTGCCGGCAGATCGACGATCGATCGACACCGGGCCCTCCGGGCGTCAGGCCGATCGCCGGAGGTAACCGTCGTCTGAGCCAGATTCTCTCGTGAGTGATCTGAAGACTGCTCCGTGCTACGGCGTCGGTCCGCGACAGCGCAACCGTCTGCGCTTACTCGTCGTCGAGCACGCTCAGTTCGCCAGGCCAGTGAGCAACTGGCGGGCGGCGGCGGTGAACTTCGTGGGGTCGCCGTAGGGGCGGGCCACGAGCATGGCCCCTTCAAGCGTGGAGAGGATGGTCTCAGCGACCTCGTCTGCAGATCCGGTGAAGGCCAGCGTCTTTTCCGTCTGTCCCTGGTTGAGCACGCCGGCCAGCCACCGCTGGTTCTCGTCGAAGAAGCCGATCACTGCGCGGTGCATCGGCGTTGGCAGGGTTTCGTACTCGGCGGCGAGCATGCCGCACATGCACATCCGGTTGCCCTCGAGCACGCCGGCGTAGAGGTCCGCATAGGCTTCGAGCTTGCCGCGCGCGCCGGGAACCTCTCGGTCGATGCGGTCCAGCGCGTTGCCGAACCGCTGGGCGTAGCGGGTGATCAGGGCGTGGCCGAGCTCCGCCTTGCCGCGGAAGTGGTAGTGCAGGCTCGCCGTTGTGATTCCGAGTTCCTTGGCGATGTCGGCGTAGCTGAAGTCGTTGAAGCCGCGCGTCTGCACCAGCCGCTCGGCGACGTCGAGGATTCGCTCCGAGGTCCGGTTCTCTCTCTTTTGTCGCTGGACGGCCATGACGAGGCTTGACAGCTTACCTACTAGAAGATAGGTTCTTCGTACCGGGGGCTTACCTACTAGTAGATGGGCCCCTCCGCTTGGGCGGCGGCCGCCGAGGGCGACCGGTCGCGACAGACCCGAAAAGGAAGGGGTCACATGTCCGTTCAGGGCCTACATCAGACCGAGCACAAGAGCTTCGGTGATCCCGACGAAACGCGTGAGTTCCCGCGCGGCAGAGCCGAGATCCTGTTGATCGGCGACTCGCAGATAGGCAGGATGACGTTCGAGCCCGGCTGGCGCTGGTCAAACGACGTGAAACCAATCGCGGGTTCGGACAGCTGCGAGGCACCGCATTTTCAGTACCACGTGAGCGGCCGGCTGGCCATCCGGATGGATGACGGAACCGAGATGGTGGCCGAGCCTGGCGACATCACCTCGCTGCCGAGTGGCCACGACGCGTGGGTTCTCGGCGATGAACCTGTGGTGGTCGTCGACTGGTATGGCGCCAGCAACTACGCCAAGGCGAGCTCATGACCACCGAGCCTGGGGCGCCAATGGTGCGCGAGGGCTACACGATCGCGCACCGCGACGAGCTCGAGCGGACGGGGAACTGGACGCTCGTCCGGCGCTCGCTTGGCTGTCGCTCGTTCGGAGTCAATCTCGTCGAGATCGCCCCAGGCGAGTCGATCCCGGAGCACGATGAGACGCAGCGCGACCAAGAGGAGCTGTTCCTGGTGATCTCCGGCTGGCCGGTGCTGGTGATCGACGGCGAGGACCATCCCGCCCGGCCGGGCACCTTCGCGCGGCTTGATCCTGTCCACCGCCGCACGGTCCGCAACGACGGTTCTGAGCCGTCCTCGATGCTGATCGTCTCGGCGCCAACAACCAGCGGCTTTGAGCCGATGGAATGGGCGTGACCGCTTTTCCCACGGTGCGGGTCGCCGCGGTCCAGGCGACGCCGGTCATCCTGGACGCCGAGGGGTGCGTCGACAAGGCGCAGCGGCTGCTCCACGAGGCGGCGGATCGCGGTGCTGAGCTTGCCGTCCTGCCCGAATGCTTCATCCCGCTATATCCGTCAAACACCTGGGCGCGCGGGGCGGCCGGGTTCGGCGGGTGGGACGAGCTGTGGGAGAGGCTCTGGGCAAATTCAGTCGACATCCCGGGGCCGCTCCTGGATCGGCTGATCGACGTGTGCCGGGAGCGCGATCTGTTCTGTGTGATCGGCGTCAACGAGCGCGAGGCCGAGCGCCCGGGAACGATCTACAACACGGTCGTCTACCTCGGGCCGTCGGGGTTGCTGGCGCGGCATCGCAAGCTGATGCCGACGCAACACGAGCGGCTGTTTCACGGGATCGGAGCCGGGGACGACCTGTCGGTCATCAGCGCGGCGGGTGCGCGGGTCGGCGGACTGATCTGCTGGGAGAACCGGATGCCCCTGGCCCGCTACCGGGTGTACCGCGAGGGCCCGCAAATCTGGGTTGCGCCGACGGCGGACGACAGCGATGGCTGGCTGGCGTCGATGCGTCACATCGCGATCGAATCCGGCGCCTTCGTGGTGTCGGTCCCGCAGTTCATCCCCGCCGCCGCATTCCCGGAGGACTTCCCGGTCCCGCTCCCTCCGGACAAGGACGTGTTCGGGCGCGGCGGCGCTGCGGTGATCGAGCCCTCCTCGGGAGACGTCATCGCTGGGCCGCTGTACGGCCAGGAGGGAATCGTCGAGGCCGAGTGCGACCTGCGCCGCGGCCTACACGCGAAGCGATGGTTCGACGCGGTGGGGCACTACAGCCGCGAGGACGTGCTCGGGCACGAAACCGTCGAGCTGACAGAGGCGCCTCAATGAGCTCCCCTTACCCCGACGGATCACGCGCGCTCCAGGATCGCTTCGACACGCGTCGGCTGGCCGACCGCCTCGATGAGAAGTTCCTCTCACACCCCTTGATCGACGCCGACGACCGGACCTTCATCGAGCGGATGGACATGTTCTTCCTGGCCACGGCGGACGCCGAAGGGCGCCCCCAGTGCTCGTACAAGGGCGGCGACCCCGGCTTCGTCCGAGTGCTCGACGAGCACACGATCGCCTTCCCGAACTACGACGGCAACGGCATGTATCTGTCCATGGGCAACGTGCTCGACAACCCCCACGTCGGACTGCTGTTCATCGACTTCACCGCCACGCGACCGTCCCGGCTGCGGCTCAACGGCAGCGCCAGCATCGACGCATCGGACGAGTTGATCGACGAGTACCCCGGCGCACAGTTCATCGTCCGGGTTCACGCCACCCAGGTGTTCCCGAACTGCCCGCGCTACATCCATCGGATGACGCTCATAGAACGATCACGGTTCGTTCCCCGCGCAGATCGTGAGACACCGATCCCCAAGTGGAAACGCTCAGACTGGGCGTGCGACGTACTACCGCACGGTGACCCGGCTCGGACGAGCGTGCGCGATTAGCCAGCGTGAGCTGACTCGGATAACGCGCCCGTGCAGCAGGCCGCCCCGGTTGCCGCACGTGACGACCGCGAGGCGTGAGATCCGGTGCAGCCGTCTCGGCGACGGCGACGTGGCATTCCGACGGACGGTTCCGAGATCTCAATCGCACGGCAGGGCTGCTCTCTTCCTCGGCTTCACCGGCTTGCCTTTTCCGTTGCCGCTTCCCGGTCGCGCGCCTGGGCCGACGGTGCTCGGCCTAGCCCGCCAGCACGTCGTGCGCGAACCGTGCGTCGAGGGCGCCCTAACCAACCGCGTCCGCCACAACTGAGCGCTGGAACCCGAGGCCGCGCCGCAAGCCAGCGCTGTGGGCGGCGGGACGGGCTGCTCCGACATCGCTGTGGGCGCAGTTCCGTACGCGATGCTCCTCCCGGAGGGACACGCTCGTTGCACGAGGATCGGGTTGCACATCAAGGTCTCCCCGCGCTTGCGACAACGCCCGATCGCGCCCATCCCCTGGGGGGTCCGACGATCGCGCTCTTGGTCGCGCCCGAGCAACACGCGCGACCGCTGCGGCGACCTTGCGATGGCCCGGACCCAGCGGTGCGTGCCGAGAGTTGCACCGGAGGCGTCGCGACCGATAGGGAACCGCCGACGTCGTGGCGGGCGGCGCTAGGAGGGCCTGGCCCTGCCGCGCCGCCGGCTGGGGGTGCTGCGCGGGCGTTCGAGCTCCGCGGCGCGCTCCGCGATCCGCTCTTCGTCGGTGATCAGCTGCCACACCGTCGAGCGGCGGGCTCCCGACCGGCGGACCTGACCGGCCGCCTCCAGTTCACGCAGCAGCTTGAGGGTGCGGGCATAGCCGGCGCCGGCCTGCTTGGCGATCGCGTTCGCGCTCAATCCCGAGGAGGTGTCGGCCGTAGCCGCTCGAGCGTCTCGGACCGTACCGCGCCACCGCGCGAACGCGCCCGGGTCACCGGTGCTGCCCGCGGGCGCATCGACCGCTGCGGGGTCGCCGCGTTTCCCCCGTCCCGCGCCGCTGGGACTGGCTTAGGTGCCCTGCCCCCCGTGGCCGGGTCGGGAGGCTGAGGTGGCGGCGTGAGACGACCGTGCGCCGTTCGACGCCGCGACGGGGTTGCCATGCGCTCCGTGACCGCGGGCGCTGGGCTGCCGGCGCGTGGGGCCACGAGCTGCGCCCTGGCGGCGTCGAGCGCGCCGATCTCAGCCGCGATATCGGCGAGGCGATTGTCAATCGCGGCAACGAGTCGGTCGAGGCCCTCGATAGGTGCTCGGGAGACTCGTGGCCATCGGCGCAGCCAACGCTGAGGGTGGTGAAAGATCCGTGGCGACCAGTGCGCCCCGCAAGGGCTGAGCGAGCCGGCGGTGGTCAGGGCCCGGCGGTCGCCGGCGTCGCGGCCGCCTCGGCCGCCGCGACCTGCGGGTCGAGCGCCGGCCACATGATCAAGCTGCCGACGACGCCGAGCGGGTCCGCGGCGAACGTCCGAAGGGCGTTATCGATCGCCGTCCGGATGCTGAACGGCGGATTGTCGTTGATCTGCAGCGTCAGGTCGGGCACCGACCCGACGACCCCGGCGCGTCGGCTGTCGATCTTGCTCCGGGCGTAGGCGTTGACCTGGTCGTACATCCACCGGTCCATAGCCCCCCACGCCCAATGGCTCCACGGGATCGGGGTACCCCCGGCCACGGCTCGCGGCACGAACCGCATCACCTCGTCGTATGGGTAGCTGACCTGGCGCTGCGCGAGCCGGGCCCAGGCGTCGGTCATTGAATCGGGGGCGCCCTCGGCGGCCATCTGCCGGCCGACCTCGAAGGCGATGTCGATGTGGTTGCGGGCGACGCCGATTGCCGCCGCCGCCAGGCTCTCGGCGGTGCCGCTCGTCTGACCGGCGGGGCGACCGGTGGCGCCGGGCAGCGAGTCGTCGCCGTAGGTCGTCCACGAGACGCCGAAGGTGATCGGCGCGGTGACCTGCACGCCGTGGTCGCCCTCGTAGTCGTGGATCGTCCCGCTCACCGCGCCGGAGAGGGCGGGCGTGAGCTTCGAGAACAGCAGGTCGAGCGCGCTGTTGAGCGTCGGGCTGAACTGGCGGACGAGCTCGAGCATCCGCTCCGGCGAGATCACCTGATGCTGGAGGTATTGGGCGAGCAGGAACCACTTCACGCCCTCCTTGGCCCGTGGCTTCCAGACGGCGTCGTACCAGTTGTAGATGCGTGTGCGCGGCGTGCGGATGTGCCCCGCGGAGAAGCAGTCGGTCAGGAAGTGGTCGCCGAACGCCTCGTAGAGGTAGGCCTGGTTGAGCGAGCGTGCCGGGGCGTTGCGGCCCGCCTCGAGCGCCTCGACGACCGCGCGGTGGTGATGGTTGCGCCACGCGTCGGTCGCCCGGCCCTGGTCGGGGAAGTGATCGAGGTTGTGAAAGGCGAGCTCCGTGAAGTGGCTCTCGTTGGCGCTTCGAGCGCCGGCGCCACCGTCGAAGATGCCGGAAGGGATCGCGTTGACACCGCTCGGCCGCGCGTCGAGGTCATGCTGCATCGCCGCTCGCAGCCGCCCGCGCGTGGCGTCGTCACCGACCCCGCCCGGCCCGGCAGCGGCGGCGAAGTTCTGGAGCTCCTCGACGGTCTCGAACTCGTCGCCCGCCAGAGCGACGATCTGCCCCCAGGTCAGCGCCACCCCGGGAGCAACCTGGATCACGATCGGCGAGGTGCGGCACTGGGATGGGTCGCCGTTGCGGCACTGGGCGATCGAGCCGGCGTTGCCGAGGCGCTCGTGCTCCCAGCCGACGAAGCGCTGCAGTTGCCGGCGGGAACCCGGCGGCCTCCCACGGCCCTCGCGCAGGAGCTGCAGCACGGCGGCGTTGCCGGCGGAGCGCTGTAGGGCGATCACTCGGCTCTGCATCGTCTCGGGCGCGGCGCTCCCCGCCCAGCGCGCCCCGGCGACTGGCTGGACCTGGCGCTCGACCTCGGCCCGCGCCTCGCGCTCCATGACGGGAGACTACCGCTGCCGATCGCAGGCTGCTAGTCGAGCGCTTTGCCACGAAACCAGTCACGAGTGCCGTCGTGGCCGGTAAAGGCGTAGTCCACCAACGCGACCTCCAGGGCGTCTGCTGCTGCATTCGGGTGCCCGCAGTCGTCAGAGCTGACGATCGCTTCCACCGGCGGCCTGGCCTCCAGCCTGCCATCGCCTCGGCGGTCAAGCAACCGCGTGACGAGCCCATGGTCCGCTGCGATTGGGTGCCGACGAGAGGAGTCGGCGGGCAGTGCTCGCTTTCGGATGTCTCGATTCACCAGCCTCGGCCGCTTTGAGGCTCGGCACGGCGTCGGCCCGTCATCAGCTCAGGTGTCAGAGATCAAACCGCTGTGGGCGGCGATCATGGGTGCTGGGTGTTCGTGGACGGTGTGGACGATCACGCTCTATGCGGATATCCGCATAGTCGGAGTTATCCGGATGTCGGCGTTATCCGAACCCGCGGCATGCGTTGCCCCGAGGTGCCGGTGTCTGTCTGGTCGTCGGTTGGGATAACGCGCTTGTGCCCCGAGGTGCGTCGGGTGCGCGGGAGCTGTCAGGGCCGGCGCGCCTAGCCGAGCCAGCGGCGGTATGCCTCGATCCATTCCCAACCTTCGGGTGCGGGGGTCGGGAGCGGCAGGTCGAGGATCGGGATCGTCTGCTGGTGTCCCTCGCGTTGGCAGATCGCGATGATCTGGTCGCTGGTTGTCACGTCGACGCCAGCGACGGTGATGGACACGCCGAGCACGGTCGTGTGGAACGGTGTGACGAGATGCTCCTCGAGCAGTGTGAACAGGCCGGTGACCCCCCCCATCCGTTGCCGGGCGCGGACCAGGTCACGCGGATGTTCTCCCGGCAGCGCACCAGATGGCGCAGCTGCTCACGCTCCACAGGCGCGATCGTGACCAGCACCAGCTCGCCGGCGGCCAGCAACCGCGCCAATCAGACGGCGTCGCGCTGATCGGTCTTGACTCGGTCTGACGGGCGCTCGGTCTTGCTCGGCGCGCACACCGAGAGCTCCATCCCCTCCGCGAGCGCGTGGCGCGCCAACCCATACCCGGTCGGGCCCGCCGCATAGACCATCCGCGCCGGCCGCTCCACCGCGCGCAGCCACGGCAACGGTTCATGCGGACGACCCATCACCCTCTTCGTGGTCACCTCGCCCGAGGCCTGATCGAAGATCGCGAGCGTGGACTCGCGCGCATGCACGTCAAGACCGACCCAACGGATACCGTCAGGCATATCGGTACCTCCCGTGTTGTCGGGCCCGCGTCGAAGCTCGACGCGAACATCACCCCCGCAACGCGGGGGTACCGGCTACCTTCGATTCTGAGCCAACCGGTCCTCCATATCGTCTAGAGGGCATGTTCGGGACGATGTCTCCGCGGCCGTGAATGCGATCGTCCCGGGGGGGCGAGATCTCCCCGTTGCAGGTACATCCGATCCCGGAGCCGGCTGCGAGGTCCGCGGGGCGCCCGGGAAGCGGTTGAAGGTCTCGACCACCTGCTCGCGCGGGGGCCATCCGAGAGCCTCCCCAGCCACGAAGAGTCCAGTCGCGAAGATCAGCGTCCCGAGCCCGACGGGGTCGAACGGGTCGGCAGGGTCCGCTTGCTCCATCGCCACGCGACGCGCAGTGCGGTCGGTATGGAGGGTGCGGCCAAGGCGCGAGCCCGCGACTTCTTCTCCGTCGAGATCGTCATGGCCCCAGGCTACGAACTCACCCGGCGGCTCACGCGCAGGCCGACGGACGCTCGAGCAAGGGTTACGGCGGAGGCATGCGCTAACGCCTTCCGCGGGGCGCGTGGGAGTGGACCTGGACGTTCTCACGTTGGGGGTATGCCGAAGCGCCTTGACGGGCTCGTCGGCACGTTGCGAGAATCGACGTACGCTGGCCAGGGACCCGGATGCAGTGGCACGAGCACATTCATGATGGGGACGCAGGGGGCAGGGACGCTCGACGTGTCGCCGCCGCCCGCACCTCTCGCCACGCCGTCCAGCGGCTGCAGAGCCGGATCGGCAACGCGGCGACGGCGCGGATGCTCGCGCAGGTCGCCGCCCCCCAACAGCCGGCCAAGCGGCGCACGCTCCAGCGGTTCAACGAGGCCGAGCACCGCGCGCTCGGAGACCTCGCGCTCGGCGACCGCTTCCGCCTGCCGGCGGGGACGATGTTCCCGGACCTGCAGCTCACCTTCGGGGACTGGATCGCGCTCGGGGACTACTTCGAGGACATGGACGAGATCAGGCGGCTGCTCAAGCCCGACCCCGGCCCGAGCCAAGCCGGGCAGGTCTATTACGCGGTGCTCGTCAAGATCCGTCCCAAGGACGCCGCGGAGCGCCGGAGGGCGAAGGAGGCCGCGGCCGCCGCCGCCGCCGGCAAGCCCGCCCCGGACAAGGACTATCTCGCCGAGGAGCGCGCGAAGGTGCTCAAGGACTACGAGAAGACCGAGCTCTGGACCGAGGACGACGTCAAGGAGGTCGAGAAGCGTTACGTGGAGCTCGCCAGCGGCAACATCAAGCACTTCCCCAACCCGCTGCTTGGCGACACGACTCGGCCGACCGCCGACAAGGTGGGGCGCGAGCCGGGTGGGAAGGCGCTCGGCGCGATGGCGCGCTACCACCACGACCATCTCGACGCGGTCCGCCTCGCGATGAGCGCCGGCGAGCTCCGCGAGGAGCGCTACCTCGGCGAGGCGTACGCGATGGACGGGTTCGCCTGTCACTTCCTCACCGACGCGTTCTCCGGCAGCCACGTCCGCACGCCCCGGGCGAGCATCAAGAGCTGGTGGGATCCGAAGGTCCCGCACTTCGACGACCGGCTCCTGGAGTGGATGACCGATGAGATCACGTGGGTCGTCGAGACCGAGCCCGACAGCTGGGGGGAGTGGGCCGGGGCGACGCTTGACCAGCTCAACCCGACCCAGCGCTACGGGTTGATCCGTGATGGGGTCCGTAAGAAGATCAAGCCGAAGTTGCCCGCCACGAGCTTCGGTGATCTCGTCAGCTCCTTCGTCCACGACTGGGAGGGCGAGCATGGCGCGGACGGTCACGGACCGCTCGTGACGGTCGCCGGCCAGCGCTTCCGAACCGTCGGCGACGGCGATCTCTTCAAGGCGGCGCTGTCCCTGGGCAACAAGACGCCGACCGACACCGAGCTGGACAAGCTGCTGCGCCACAAAGGGTCGGGTCGGCTCGACGACGCCCAACGGACGTTCGCAGCCGCCGAGCTCGCGGTCCGTCGCAGCGTCCACGATCTCAAGCGGGCCTACGATCTCGCCCTCCGCGGCGACCGCCGCGACACAATCATGGCCGAGTTGCAGGGCAAGGACGGGCTGTTCGCCTCCGAGCGACTGCTCCCGATCGCCGTCCCGGACCCCGAACTGCCGGAGGCCGACCGGATGCCGAAGTGGGACTTCGCCACGGTCGACGAGCTCCTGAACGCGCCCAAGATCCACGAGCAGCTGCCGATCACCGCCAAGAGCCTCACCGGTCGCTTCGACGTCAAGACGCTCCCGGGCTCCGCGGCGGTCAAGGCGCACGTCACCGCGGCGGTCGTCACCCCGCTGAAGTCCGGCAGGCCCGAGCTCATCATCGACTTCCTGCACAAGGTGCTGGCGTACTCGCCGGACGACCTGCGGCGCCGGATCTCCGGCACCCAGTCCGGGCTGCGCCAGGACCTCGCCGGGCTCGGCAGCGGGCGCCACTAGAGGCGTCGGAGGTGGTAGCGACAAGTGCCCGATTTGAGGCTGGCCCGTGAATCCGGCCGCGCTCTTGAAAAGAATGTCCGCAACGGCTCCACCGCTACGTAGGTCGCTGCGCGGACCTGGCCCCTCCGCGCGCAGTACCACCGACCAGTGGTGCGCCTGGCCGACCCGAAACGGGATTCTCATCCACGATAGGTGGCCGGCGTGCTGGCCCGGGACGCTGTCGTACAAAGTCGTGCGCGGCGGTTGGTGGCGAGGGTGCGGGGTCGACCTCGCTGTCGTGCAGGACCTCGTAGTGTTGCTCACGCGTGGCAGCAAGAGCACAAGTGGGTGATCCCCGAAGCGCTGCTCCCCCTCGCGTTGCAGAACAGCTTCTTCTCGTCCGCGGCGGCGCCGACAGGCGCCCTGGTCCGGGCGATCGCTCTTGCAGATCCGACTGACGCGGCGGACGAGCGTGAAGGCGACGACTCGCTGGGGCCGTGTTAGCACAGCACGGGAGCGCGCGCGCCGAAGCGTCAGCGCGAGGCCGCTCTTGGTAGCCGCTCAATCCGTTGACACACTTTCGGCCGCGAGTGCGATTTATCAGCAGTGGGACCTAATTACGCCAACGCACAAGACGCAGAGCTGATCGGCGCAGGCCGCGCTGACGCATATGCGGTGGTCTACGACCGGCATGCCGCGGCGATCTACAACTGGGCCCGGTCGAGGGTCGGCGACCACGCGGCCGATCTCACCGCCGAGACGTTCGCCCGCGCCTGGCTCTCCCGCGGCTCGTTCAGGGACGGTGGCGAGGGCTCCGCGTTTCCGTGGCTGCTGGGGATCGCGCAAAACCTGCTGCGCGACTCGCTGCGCAGACAGCGGATCGAGGACAGGGCGAGGGCACGGCTCGGGCTGCCGCGAGAGCTTGCGACCGATGCGGGCTATGAGCTCGTGGAGGAGCGGCTGTCGCTGCCCGCGGCCGCGCTGAAGGCGATCGCCGACCTGCCCGAGGCCGACCGCCGGGTGCTCGACCTGCGCGTCGTCGAGGGACGGCCCTACAGCGAGATAGCGGCGGAGCTGAGCTGCACCAAGGTCGCCGCGCGCCTGCGGGTCTCACGCGCACTACGCCGTCTGAACATCGCAATCGGAGGAAACCAGTGAGAACCGATATCCCCGACATCCTCGACACCTACCGCAACCAACTCCACGCCGCGATCGAGCGCGATCTCGCCCGCGGCACCCGCACCGGCCGCATAAAGCGCCGGGCGTTGGCGCTGGGCGTGCCGGCCACAGCGGCGGCCGCCACCACCGCCGCCGTGCTCCTGACCGCCGGAGGTGCCTCCGGGCCGAGCTCGGCGAGCGCCGCGATCATCCGCCACATCAGTGCCGAGCTGACCGCCCCGCCCGGCCAGATCGTGCACGAGTCCGCCACCGTCACGTTCCCGGATGGTTCCTCGATGCCGTTCGAGCTCTGGGCGCAGACCGGCGGGACGGGCGTCTACCGCGTGATCAAGGACGGGCAAGAGGCCAGCCAATCGGCCACCAAGAACGAGACCTACGACGCGTCGACAAACACGGTCACGGTCTCGCCGCTCCCGCCGGCAATCCACCAGCTCGAGGTCTCAAAGGGGGGCGATCCGGCGGCCGAGCTGAAGCGAATGGTCGAATCGGGCCAGGCCACGGCGACGCCGACCACCTACAACGGGACGCCGGCGTACAAGCTCAGCGTGAACTCGTCAAGCGACATGCTCCTGAACGGCACCGCGTACGTCGCCCGCAGCGACTACCACCCGCTCGAGCTCGACTCCGCCTCGCATCCCGGCGGGAAGGCCGTGTTCTCGGCCTATCAGTACCTCCCCGCGACCCCGGCCAACGACGCCCTGCTCGCCGTCACGAGCGCTCATCCGGGCGCGACGGTCGTGAACCAGCCGTGAACCAGCCCAGAAACCGGCAGCCTGCCGGGCGGGTCGCCTCACCGCGACGCGTCCGGCAGGACGGCGACCATGTTGAGCCTGACGTGCGCAAGCACGCACGTCGCCGCCGGGAGCTCGAACCGCGCCACCACGCGGTCGAGGAACTGCCTGTATAGCTCAAGCGGGATCGCGTCGACCTCGCGGACGACGCAGACGGTTCGGGCAAAGCTCCCGCGGTTCGGGGAGGGCGCGGCTTCAGCTGAAGTCAGCGACGCACGTTCCCGAACCCGGCTAGATGGGCGGACGCCTGTTGCGACCACCAAGCAGGCACATGCCCCAGTGCCCTGCATTGCGCTCGCAGTATGGCGCTTGTCGACATCTTCGGCATGTCGAAAAACCAGGGCTCGTGGAGCGGTGGAACAGCCAGCCGAGCGACGATCGCATTCCGCAAGAGTGATCGTCCGGGCCAGTGTAGGGCTGGCCATCCCTATGGCGAGACATAGCGATCACGCCACCTCCGGCGGCCGAACGATTGGGGTGCCACGCCCGCAATCGCCACCTTCCTCCGCCTTGCGGGCGGCGCCCGTCGACCGTGGCCGGGACCGGCGTCTCGATCCCGGCCCCATCGGCCAGCCTCCGAGGCCCCCCGTGGATCGGGGCGGCGCATCAGAGCGCGACGCGGCGCTCTGATGAGGGCACGTCGTTTAGCAGCCTCGTCCCGGTTTCGTCGATCCGGGAGCGAGGCAGGTTGTGTGCTGCTGAGCACCTGCTTGGGTCATTCGGAACATCGTGAGCTCGCCGATGTAGGAGCGCAGCGCGTTCCCGCGCCACACCGTCCTGACAGGACGCGAGCAAGCGCGTAGCCGCGAACCCAAGCCTCGGCACCGTGGCTCGTGGAGCGTTACAAGCCCGCCTGGCGGAGGAACTCCTGGTCCTCGTAGTACTGGCGGCGCTCCTCGTCGGTGCCGAACATCTGAATCGAACCCTCGACGAGACCCTGCGGCGTCATATTGCGCAACGTGTTGTGCTCGGGTCCTCGCTCACGGTGATGTCAGGGCTGCGGTTCGTGCACCGGGCGCGGCAGGCGCGGATCCCGGTGGCAATCGTCAACCGGGGCGCGACCCGTGGCGACCGGCTCGCGGACATCAAAGTCGATGCCGCGCTCGGCGAGGTGTTGCCCATACTGGCCGGCGTACCCCGGTAATCGGGCCACGCCGGCGAGGTTTCGCCTGTGCGCCGGCCTGGCCAGCTGGGCGAGAGCGAGCGAAATCCGCTGCACGAGTGCTCACCGCAGGCCGTAGTTGGCTGCGGTCATCGCTTCGGCGACCGGTGGATCACGGAGGCGCCGGCGGTTCAGCGCAGGGGCGCGAGTCGTCGGCTGGCGGGAATCATCGGTTCAGGCCGCCCATGGACGGCTTGGACGATTCCCCCGGGGGTTCCGCTCCGACCCAACCGCGAGGACGGACTCGGGCTACTACGGAGAGAGAAGGTAGAAGCGCCACTCGTCGTGTTCGATTGGCAGCACCTCGCAGCTGACGAAGCCAGCCTCGGTCGCGTAGTGGCGGAGTGTGTCCGGTCGCATCACGGTCCCGGTGCCGGCCGCGCTCTGGCCGACCATCCCGACCGGCAGGCAGTGCAGCACGCTGAACCCGTAGTACAGGCGCTCGTTGTCCCCGGCCTGTAGTGAGAAGCGATCGGCGGTTCGCTCGTCGGCGACGAGCATCCACCCGCCATCGACCAGCATCCCGCGGGCGGCGCGCAGCACCTCCACCGGGTAGGACACGTCGTGGAGCGCCTCGAACATCGTCACCAAGTCGTATCGGTGTGAGAGTTCCGGCGCCGCGGCGTCAAGACGATGAAAAGCGACCCGATCCTCGACGCCGCTCCCGGACAGCAACTCGCGAGCATCAGCAATCGACGCTTCGTCGAGGTCGATGCCGTCAACGAGAACTCCCGCATAGCCGCGCGCGATCGCAAGGCTTGAGCGGCCCGAACCGCACGCGAGGTCAGCGACTCGGGCTGGCGGATCCGCCCGCAGGCGCTCGTGAATCGTGGGACACGAAGGCAGCCAGTGGCTAGCCAGCAGGTTGTCGAACAGGATCCTGCTGGAGCGCGCCTGGCCCTCACGCATATCCGCGCCGTAAGCGGCGAACGGAACACCGGTGCCGCAGCGGAAAGCCTCGAGTACCGCCTCGAGCGGGCGCGTGCAGCCGACCAGCAATTGCGCCATCGGGGTCGTGAAACTAAGACTCGACTCGTCCAGCAGCACCTCATCGTGCCCCGCCGGAAGCACGTAGCGACGCTCCCGGTCATCAGACTCAGGGCCGTCGACGTGCAGGATGCCACTCACGGCCTGCTGCTCGAGCCACTCCCGTGCGTACCGCTCGCTGACGGCGGCCGCGGCGGCCAACTGCTCTGAGGTCAAGGCGCCGTTGTCGGCCAAGGCCCGATAAAGACCGAGCCGGTCACCCAGATAGACACAGAACAGATCCATCGCCCCCAACGCCGCGGCCGACAACTGCGCGACAAGCTCCTCGCGGCGCGCATCGGCCATGCTCGCACCCGTCATGCCAACCTCCATTCAATCGACCACGACCGGCCGATCCTACGCCCACCCCACGCCGGCAAGGTGACCGGTCTAGCGCGTCAGGTGCGACTATTAGGCGGACTCGAGCGCCGGCTCGACCCCGTGCGCGCCGACCGGCCGGGTCACGTCGCGCAGGAAGACCGCGCCGACCGCGGCCCCGCAGACCGCGAAGATCGCGCCGATCACGAACGCCAGGTGGTAGCCACCGGTGAGCGCGGCGGCGGTGCCGGCGCCGCCCGCAGCGAGGTGGTGGGTGCGGGCCGCGGCGGCGCTGGCGAGGATCGCGAGGCCGAGCGCTCCGCCCATCATGAACGCCGTGTTGGTGATGCCGGAGGCCAGGCCCGAGTCCTGGGGCTCGACGTCGCTCATGGATGCCATCAGCACGGGGTTGAAGGCTAGGCCGCCGCCGATGCCAAACAGCAGCATCGCCGGGAGCACGTCGACCACGAACGAGCCGTGCACTGGAGCGCGTGCAAGCCACAGCAGCGCCGTCGCGGCGAGGAGCAGGCCGGCGGCGAGCGGCACGCGGAAGCCGTAGCGCATGACGAGCTTGGCCGAGAGGCCGAGCGAGAACGCCATCATCAACAAGTTGCCTGGGAGGTACGCGAGGCCGACCTGGAGTGGGCTGTAGCCGAGCACCAGCTGGAGGTACAGGGCGGACAGGAAGAACAGCGCGAACATCGCCGCCGCCCACAGGATTCCGACGATGTCGGCCGTGGTCAGATTGCGGTGGCGGAAGATCGCGAGCGGCACCAGCGGGGCGGGGACGCGCGCCTCCCAGGCGACGAATCCCGCGCCGATGACCAACGCCGCCGCGAGCAGGCCGATCGTCTGCGCCGACAGCCAACCGGCTGAGTTGCCGTTCACGATCGCGTAGACGGCGAGCACCATCGCGGTGGTGATCGCCACCGCGCCGGGGACGTCGAGGCGCCGCTCACCGGCACCCGTCTCCACGGCTGGCAGAAACTTGAGACCACTCACCGTCACGGCGATCCCAATCGGGAGGTTGACGAGGAAGATCCAGTGCCAGCCGACGAGGTCGGTCAGCACACCACCTACGAGCACGCCGATGCTGCCGCCTCCCGCCATGACGAACCCGAACACGCCCATCGCTTTCGCGCGCTCGGCGGGCTCGATGAACAGCATCACGATCAGCGAGAACGCGACCGCTGAGACGATCGCGCCGCCCAGTCCCTGCGCGGCCCGCGCGGCGATCAGCATCCCCTGCGACTGCGAGAGGCCGCACACGAGGCTCGCGGTGGTGAACGCGGCGGTTCCGATCAGGAACAGGCGGCGCTGCCCGAACAGATCGCCCAGCCGCCCGGCGAGCAGCAGGAACCCGCCGAACGTCAGCATGTAGGCGTTCACCACCCACGCGAGGGAGGTCGGCGAGAAGCCCAGACTGGCGCGGATCGACGGCAACGCGACGTTCACCACCGTCGTGTCGACGACGATCATCAGGTCGCCCACGCACAGGATCACGAGCGCGAGCCAACGGGTACGGGTGCTCAGGTTTGCGGTCATCGGTTCCTCCTCTTCCGTGTTCACCCCTATGACCGTCGCGGCGACGAGAACTCATCGGTCACGTCGCCGACGCTCGCGCCAGGCCGTGGAGCACTCGGCCCCGCCCCGCCCTCGTCACCCGCGAAGGGCGCAAGCAGAAGCACGACCTCGCCCGCGAGCACGCGCACCGAGCACGCCGCCGCAGCAAGGTGAGCTGGGCCAGGCAAGGAAAACCCGACACCTGCTCTCCCGCTTCGCCGGGCATTGCCCGCCGAACCTGCGGACACCCTGCCATGCGCGGCAAGCGCGCACGCTCCCGCCGACGATCAGCGCCACCCCAGCCAACGGCGGCCTGCCAGCGTGGCGCAGGCGATCCACGCCGGCCCGCCGACCGCCGTTGACGGGTGTCGGCGCGCGGCCCACCGCTCGGCGAAGGAGCCACGCCGCCGGCGTGACAGGTGTAGGCGTGTTGCGGGCGCATGCGCTCAGGGGCTCGTCCAGCCGCCCAGCGGCCTCGAAACGTTGCCCGGGTCGGCGGTGAAGAGAAGATCCCAGCTCGGACCGACCAGATCACCGGCGTCTACGGGAACACACCAAAGCGGGAGCGACGGGACTCGAACCCGCGACCTCCGGCGTGACAGGCCGGAGAAGAAGGTGTGGTTCCCTTGGTTACGGGCGATTTGAGGCGCTAGAAAAGCAGTTTTAGCGGCGATTCTGACGGAGAAGGTTGCCCGGGACCGTTGCCCGGAAAGGCCGTTGCCCGGACCGTTGCCCGGCACGATTCCGTCCGATCCTGGGCGTATCTTGGGTCGTGCGATGACCCCTAATCCGAGTGCTCGCCCGTTCATTCGCCAGCGATCGACCGGACCGTTCTGGTACGGCAAGTGGTCACGCAACGGACGGCCCGTGGTGCGCGCGCTTGGCCGCGCCTGGGCCGAGTCTGATGGGAATGCAGGCTGGCGTCTGAAGCGCGGCCGCTCGCCCGAGGGAACACTGACCGAGGCGCAGGCAGCGGAGCGCATGCTTGGCTTGGTCCGCGAGCACGACGCCGACCAGACGTTGCTGGAGCGGGACGCAGGGGAGCGGCGTCGTCGAGGAGTCACCTTCCGTGAGTTGGCTGGTGAGTATCTGCGCTGGCTCGGGGAGATCAAGGGCGCCAAGCCCTCAACGCTCCGCGACCATCGGCTGATCCTCGCCGAGCCCGGGACGGCCTACCGCCGTGGCTCTGGCGTCTCCCGCGGTCGGGTGATGGCAGCTCTCGGCGATCGGGCGGCGCGTGAGGTGACGACGCGTGAGATCGAGGATCTGCTGCGTTCGGTCGCGGCGACCGGCGTGGCTTCGCGTACGGTCAACAAGGTCCGTCAGCTCGTCTGCGCGATCTTCAACTACGGGATGCGGCCGAGCACGTACGGCCTGCCGACTAACCCGGCGACCCACGCCGACCGCCGTACCGAGCCCGAGCGAGCGGTCCTGGCCTTCTACTCGCCCGAGCAGATCGAGGTACTCGCCCGCTCACTCGCTGCCGGCGCTCACCGAGACCTATCGCGTCCGGCGCTCGGCGAGGGCGAGATCGAAGCCCGGGCTCGCGAGGACGTCCAGGACGCCGAGCTCGTCCGCGTCGCCGCCTACGCCGGACTCCGCCGCGGCGAACTCGTCGCGCTCCACTGGCGCGATGTCGACTTCGCCGGCCACAAGCTCGTCATCCGCCGGTCACTGTCCGGCGACATCGAAGTCAAGTCGACCAAGAGCCGTCGGGTGCGTGAGGTTCCGTTGCCCGATCAGGCAGCGGTGGCCCTTAAGCGCCTCAGCCGCCGCGGCGAATTCACTGGTCCGGACGACTACGTCTTCTGCAGCCGCCTCGGGCGCCGGCTGGATCCCTCCGCGCTTCGGCGCCGCTACGAGCGAGCGCGCACTGCCGCCGGTCTCGAGCCGCTGCGTTTCCACGACCTGCGGCACACCTACGGCTCGCTCTTGGTCGCCGGCGGGATCGACTTGGTCAGCGTAAAGGCGGCGATGGGCCACTCCCGGATCACGACGACTGAGCGCTATCTCCATGCCCGACCTGCCGGCGAGCTGGCGGTTCGCTTTACACGAGCTCTTGGCGGCACGGTCATCCCGGCGGCAGCTGCAGCGTGAGCCAGCCCCAGCTTCCTCGTACGATCCGCGATCCGGATGGCCGTGTCGTCGAGTTCAGCGAGCGGAGCTGGCGGCACATCATGGTGGAGCGGCCGCAGTTGCTCGCTGACGTCGATGCAGTCCTGGCCGCCGTTGCGAGGCCGGACTACCGTGAGGGTGACCCCATCGCTGGTCGGGAGCGCGTCTACCAGCAGCGGGTCACAGACAAGGTCCGCTGGCTGAGGGTGGTCGTAGACTTCAACCGGACGCCGGCAGTCGTGGTGACGGCATTCATCCAGCGGAAGAGCCCGGCGAGAGACCAATGAGCATCAAGATCGGCACCATTGAGTTCGACCACCACTCCTATGACCAGGAGGGTGACGTCCTGTACCTCAGCGTCGGTGAGCCGCGGGTGCCGGCGGAGACCGACGCGACGCCCGAGGGGCATGCCGTCGACTTCGACGCCGACGGCAATGTGATCGGAATGATCATCGTCAACCTCCGGGCCCTCCTCGATCGCGACGGCGAGCTCAAGATCACGTGGCCCGAGGCCCACGTGCCGCCCGAGGAGTTCTCTTCGGTGTTGGCCACGGCTGCCTAACCCAGCTCAGCCCGCGAGCAGGTCTTCGAGCCGGGGCCGGAGGAACCGCCATGTGCGCCCGAGCCGGCTGGCCGGGAGCTCTCCGCGTCGAGCAAGCTGGTAGATCGTTGACACCGGCATTTTGAGGAGTTCTGCAACCTCGCGAGCGGTCATCACCTCATCGCGCGTGAGGACGTGCGTGGCTGCCAGCGACCCAGACTCGCGTTCGGGGATCAACGTCGGCAGGGTGGGGGCGTAGGCTGACATCGTCGGACCTCCTTCGTAGGTCTCGGCCAGGCCCCGGGGTGTTCCAGCACCGCCGGGGCCACTTGTGATTACTAAAGTAATCTACCGTGTGATTCGGACGGATCCGACTACGAAAGTAACCTTCGGCTATGGGCCGTCAGGTAGACCTCGACGATCTGATCGACGCTAACGGCGTCGCCGACCTGCTCGGTCTCGCTCACCGCAACACCGTGAGCGTCTACCAGCATCGGCACGAAGACATGCCTCGCCCTGTCCTAAACCTAGGCAACGGGCGAGTGAAGCTCTGGCTACGCGCGGAGATCAAGCAGTGGGCCGAGGACCAGGCTGGCCGCGCTCGTCGCCGGCGTTCCGTCGACCACTGACGCCGAGCTTCTAACTCAATGCAGACATGAAATCTGGTGGTGTGGGTGCCTCTCGCCCGCCGCTAATCGCAAGTACCGCGACGGTGACCCGCGGATCACCTCCGGCCATGAACGTCTCGCCGCGCTTTCAAGGAGCCGGCCCCACCGGCTGGATGAGACCCTGAGCGCGCATCGGGGTCTTCAGTGGGCCGGCGTCGGGACCGCGGACCAGGCCGTATGCGGACGCGCGCAAGCGTGGCCAAGCACTCGCCTCCTCGGGCGGCGACGAGCACAAAAGGGATCGCGCGAGCGGGCCCATTCGGAGACCTGCTGGTCGCCGGAAGCAGGGCCGACGCCAACGCGTGCGGAATCGGCCCGTTGCATACGCAGAGTCGGTCCAGACACGCCCGCGCACGGCCGAGCTGAGGGCTCCCGGAGCCCGGCCATCGGAACGTCGCCATTGCGCTCGTGAGCCGGAGACGAGTCCGGAGGCGAAAGCGCTCGTCAGACCGCGCCGTCCGACGCCGCGATCTGGCTCCTTGCCGAGCACGCCGAGATCCTGGACCTCATAGGCGATTCGTACCGACTCAGACCGCAGAGCCTCGGCGCACGGCCCGCGCGCCAGGAGCCCGAAATCGGGGTGGAGCGGCGTCTGGTCGACAGCGAGAAGTTGCTGAACTTGGCAGAGTGCGATGCTCCTCACGCCATGCTCAAGCTCGCGGTGGCTGTGGTCGCGATCGCGCTGGCCGATTCCGTCAACCCATCGTTGATCGGCGGCGAGCTGTTCGTTGCGACGGGCGAGCACCCGCGGCGACAAACCACGGCATTTACCTCGGCGGCATTGGTGGTCACGTTCGTTTTCGGGTTCGCGCTCGCGATCGGGCTTGGGGACCTGATCCTGTCGCTGGTGCCGAAGCCGGGCCGCACCGTCAAGTACGCGCTGATCGTGTTCGCCGGGATCGTCCTTGTCGTCGGCGGTGCCGTCGTCTGGATCCGCCGCAGGACGCTGGTGGGCACCAAGCAGAGCGATGATCAGCCGGAGCGTCATCGGCCCGCTGCGCTGATGGGGGCCGGCATCGCGGGAGTGGAGCTGCTCACCGCCTTCCCCTACTTCGCCGCGATCGCGATGATCGTCGGCTCGGGCGTTTCGGACGTCGGCAAGCTGTCACTCCTGGTCCTCTACTGCGTCATCTACACCTTGCCGCTGATCGCGATAGCGGTCGTGATCGCGATCATGGGGGAGCGCGCCGAGCGGATCCTTCGGCCGGCGGGCGGTTGGCTGTCGGCTCACTGGCCGGTGGTCGTTGCACCGCTCACGGCCGCATTCGGGATCGGCGTTCTGGCGTTCGGAATCGTGCAACTGAGCTCGACATAGCGCGACGGCCCTCTCCTCCCCTAACCGGGCGGCTCGCGCCGCCAATGCAGTGACGGCTACCTCCATACGCGGGGCCGCGCACCATCAATCCAGCCCACGGTGCGAACGCATCAATCTCATATCGGATGAGCGCAGGCGGGCCGAGGCCGCGGCCATCAACCCCAGTCCGGACGCGCCGACGAGCCAGCGCGATCTCACGTCGAGATCCACGGTACGGCAGCACATCAAGAGCCTCCCTTCCCAGGCGGCATAGGAGTGGTCCGCCACGAGCGCGATCACGCCGCGGCGATCAACGGGACGATCGCTTCGACTTTCCCTACCGCGCGTTGCGCGCTACTCCTATGGCGACAACGGCACGGCGTCCTTACCGACTTCTCAAACACGAATGCAAGGGTCCCTTATCGGCCGTTGCGCATTGCGTGACTACAGCGGCCGGGGCTTGGGACCTGGACACCCACCACGTCGGTGACGCCTTAGGAGCGTGTGAATACTCGCCCTGGATGGGGCGCTCCCTGTAGGGACACTGTGCCTCGGCCGATAAGCGATGCCGCCTGACGGCGTGACCCCGCGCGGCGACCGTTCAGGATCCGGGCGGCCGGTAATCGACTGAGAGCTTGGCTGCGGCGTCGATGTCCTCCGGTGTGAGCAGCACGACGACTTCCGAGGCCGCGCCTCCGGAGGTGTTCACGGCGATTGACGCTGCTGCAGCACTGCGGTTATCGGGGAGGTCCAAGACGACGTACGCATCGGTCTCGCCGAATGCGAAGTAGAAGCTCTCGAGCTTCCCTCCGAGACCCTCGGCCATTTTGGCCACCGCGTCTCGTCTGCTCGTTCCGCCGGCGCTCTGAACGCCCTTCGCGCCCTCCTTGGTGTACGACGCCTTCACGAGAAACCTTGCCATGCCCTCACCCCCGGTCGTCGGAATGTTCGCGTAGACACTCTCACGGGGCGGGGTAGAGGTCAAGGTCACGAGCAGGGCCACGCAGCGCAGTGGCAGAGGTGCATGTGCTGGAAGGCGCTGCTATTGGTCTGGCAGGCGCGTCGGCGGTCATCGGTCACAAGCGCGGCTCCCACGGATAGCGACCAATCGGGACGCCCGCTTCGACGAGCCCCCCGAGCGCTGCACCGGACAGATCGGGCGCTCGAACGCGCCCAGATCCGAGCGTGTGCGGCCTGGGCTCGGCACGACTGCTTTTGTCCTCGCGCCGGTGCGGGCCGGGCTATCGCAATGGCGACAACCCGCTCGTCCACGCGCCTTCCTCGTCGCCGTTTGCAGGTCTCAGCTCAGAAGCGCAAAAGGCGGTCCGGTGCCTACGCAGAGTCCGTGCGGCGCCGGCACCAGCGACCCCCGCCATGCTCGCTGCTGCTAGACGCCTGAAGCGACCACGCCCTGGCCGTGGCTGCTTTTACGACACACCAGCAGTTCCCGCGCCCGGCGGTCGCGGTGATGACCGTGGGGGGAGCATCAGCGCGATGCCCGTCCACACACCGTCGGTTCAATGAGCCGCCGCACTGGCCGTCCGCTTACTCAACGCCCCGCGATGTTCGTATGAGCAAGCACCTCGCAAGTCTCCAGTTGCCGCTGCTGCTCCGCCTCGCCGAGCAGCGCTGCGGCCCGTGCGGCGCCTCCGTCGAGGTCCATCGACTCGCGGACCGCCGGGTTGATGCAGCAGTCCGCCGTGCGCGGCGCGACCGCTGGTTGTCGTCCGCACCGGCAGCCACCATTGGGGCCGTCGCCAGTGATGCTCTCCGATTTGGATGGGGAAGCGTCCTCGCCTCGCCGACCTGGTCGATGGCCATTCTCGCAATCCGCCTCGGCGAGGGACAGTGGGCCCGCCGCCGACCAGCGGGCTGTCCCCCTTCGTCCCTTTCGGAACTCTGCCTCGGCGTGATCGTGGTGCTCGGGTTCGTGGCCGACCAAACGGCCGAGGGAATCGTCGTGGAGTTCCGCTCTCTCAGGAATAGCTCGCCAGCTGGTGCGGTGCGTCGCGCGAGCGCGACTAAAGCCGCTCTCGGCGCTGCGCACGCTGGGGGTGTATCGCGACGGGGCGGCGTGGGGTGCTCATCCGCGATATGGACCGGCTGCGCAGCACGCGTACGACGAGCTCTAACGGGCCGCTGGCCGCTCGATCCGCTGCGCCGTTCGAAGCGGCGACTGCGTCAAAGGACGCACGACTACAGCGTCAACCGCCGTGGGCGCGTCGCCCGCGTCGCGGGACAGTACCGGCACCGACCCGGACGACCAACCACTGGCCACCGGGAACCCCCCGCGAGACCACGTCGGAGGAGCAAGCGATGTCACCGTACTCGCACTACGAGATCGCCCGCGCCCGTCAGCAGGAGATCGTCAGCCGCGCGCTCAACTCTCACTGTCGCCACGCTATGCGGACGACCGTGAGTAGGCACCGCAGTGTCAGGCATCGCCTCGTCCAGGCCGCCGCGGCGCTGGGCGCGTTCGTCGCCGCGGCCAATGCCGTCACGGTGAGCGAGGCGCATTCGAGCCAGTCTCCTATAAAGCGCCAGGCCCGGCCATATTTCGGCACAGCAGCTTGCACGGGAGATTCGCGCGTTCGAGGCCAAGGGCTACGTCCCGACCGCGTGCACCGTGCGCGGCACGCTCATGCGCAACTACAGCACCGGTCAGTCGGTAACCGTCACCTGGTAGCAGCCGCGCGCTCGCCGCGTCCTGGGGCCGCGGGGCCGAAAGCGCGGGGCGCCGCCGCATCGCCAGTGCCCCGTGCTTCCATTCAGGACCCACCTGGCGATCGGCCCGATGCGAGCCAGGACGGGGGGCGTTTTGAACATCCGGCTCGAGTGGTGCTCCGGTCGCGAGCGCTTGTCGCGGTGCGCAGGTGGCCGTAGAATCGCACGCGGGAGCAGGATTTGGGCCGAGGGCGACTCCACTGATGGCCGACGTTTTCGTCTCCTATTCACGCCGGGATGCTGTGTTCGTCCGGCGGATCGCGGATTCGATCTCCGAGCGGGGTAAGGAGGTGTGGCTGGATAGCGAGGGAATCGCGGACGGCGAAGTATTTCCGGAGGCGATCAAGCGCGCGATCGAGCAGTCCGATGCGTTCCTGTTCGTGATCACGCCGGACGCGGTGAGCTCGGCCTACTGCGAGAACGAGGTGGAGTACGCGCGCGATCTTCAGAAGCGGATCGTGCCCGTGTTGCGCGAGCTCGTCCGCGATTCGGAGCTGCCGGCGGAGATTCGGAATCGCAACTGGATCCCGTTCACCGAGGACGCCGAGTTCGACCACTCGATGGGGCGGCTGGTCAGCGCGCTCGACACGGATCTGGAGGCGAACAAGGCGCACACGCGGTGGTTGGTCAAGGCGCTGGAGTGGAGTTCCGAGGGCCAGGACAAGAGCTTCTTGCTACGCGGCTCGGAGCTGAAGTCCGCCGAGGAATGGCTCGCGGCCAGCCCCGAGGACGCCGACCCCGCGCCAACGCCGCTTCAGCGCGAGTACCTGCTCGCGAGCCGCAACGCGTCCGCACGCCGGCAGCGAGCACTCATGGCGGGAAGCTTGGTGATCGCTGTGGTCTCGATCGGGCTGCTGATCTTCGCGCTGATCTCCCGCGGACAGGCGATCAGCTCGCGCGCTCAGGCCGACTCGGAGCGGATCGGCGCCCGCTCCCAGGCACTCGCCGCCGAGAGCCAAGCCCAGCTCCCCAACGACCCCGAGATCTCGGTGATCCTCGGCATGCGCGCGGTGCAGACGAGGGCGACGCCACAGTCTCTGTTCGCCCTGCGCGCTGCGCTCGACGCCTCACCGCTCGAGCGCGCTCTGCCGACAATCGCAAACCCCGGGGGATGTCTATCGGCTGCCATGAGTCCCGACGGCCGGGAGATCGCCGAGGGGACCTGCACCGGGCTCGTGCGGATCCTCGACGCGGCCACAGGACGGGTGTTGAGAAGCAACAACATCGGTGTTCAGGTCACCTCGCTTACGTTTTCCCCTGACGGGGACACACTTGCCGGCGCCGCAGGTGACGGCGTATGGGTGATCAATCCCCAGACCGTAGCCGCGGTCGCGTGGAAAGGCGCCTTGTCGATGGGCACAACCTCGGTGGCTTTCAGCCCGAGTGGGCATACCCTCGCCGCCGGCTCGGGGGACGGACTGGCAATCGGTCCTGTGAACGGCGCGGCTCTGGGGACAGAGTTGAGCGCTCCGCTTGACGGCAACGTCATATTCAGCCCAGACGGTCGGCTGCTGTTCGCCGGGGGGCAGGACGCCTCCGTCCACGTGTACGACGCTGGCACGGGCCGCTTGATCCATCGGATCCTCGCTCCTCCGCGAGTGACCTCATCGCCGGAGGTCGTCGCCGTGAGCCCCAACGGTAGGCAACTGGCTGTGGCCTATCCGGTGAGTGCGCAGAACGCGACCTACGCGGTGTCGATCTACAGCACGTCGACGTGGCGCGAGCAGTCGACGCTGCTGACGCTCCCGGAAGTGCAGATCACGGCGCTGGCGTTCAGCCCGGACGGCTCCCGCATCGCCATCGGCGCCTTTGACGGCACGGCCGGCGTGTGGTCGATTCCAACCAAGCAGGAACTAGTCTCCTACGCCGGGCCAACGGCAGCGATCAGCTCGATCGTCTTCACTCCCAATGGCAACTCCGTGCTCACGGCATCCGGCGACGGGGTGGCGCGCATATGGCGCGCGATCGGTATCGAGCAGTCGTTCCAGATGCTGCCGTCGACTGGAACGCCCGCGCAACTCGCCTTCGACGGCAACACCGTCGAGGCTGTGCCCTTCGAGCGTCCTGTGGTGTTCGGGGCGCCGGCCGCCGGGGGGCATGCAGTCCGGCGGCAGACGTTCCCGGGTGTGCACGCGGTCGTACTCAGCGCTGACGGACGTTTCTCGCTCGGTCTCGGCACGACGGCGTCGGTGTTGCCTCGCGTAGTGCCACTCACGATCTGGGACACCCGTTCCGGCCGCGTGGTGCGGCGGCTACGCATCACCTCGGTGCCCGCATTCGCGGGGACTGAGTCCGTCAGCTTCAATTGGAATGACACAGGCGTGGCGCTCTTGGAAGGATCGGCTACGAGCGGGCCGATTGCGGTGATCGTGTCGATCGCGACAGGTAAGACGGTGGAGCTTCAGAACGCCTCCACGGCATGCATGAGCGTGAACGGGCCGCCCAGCTCCTTCGCGTTCAGTCGCGACGACCGCCGAATCGCCGGCGCCTACTTCTGCGGCGACGTCGACGTCTGGGATGTCCAGACCGGGCGGCTGCTAAGACATGTGAACCAGGGTGGCATGGTCTCGGCCGTGGACCTCAGCCCCGACGGGTCCCGAGTCCTGGTGTCCTCCTGGGACTCGCGCGCGACGATCTGGAGTGTGGCCACCGGGCGTCGGCTCGTGAATCTGATCGGCGACACCCGTGGCCTGGAAGGGGCGGCCTTCAGCCCCGACGGGTCACTGGTCGCGACATCCAGCCTCGACCGCACCGTGCGGATTTGGGACGCGAGTACGGGCCAAGCGCGGCGCGTGCTCACCTTTCCCGACGTCCAATGGCCGCTTGCCTTCAATGCCGATGGAAGCCAGTTTGCCGTGGCGGAGAGCGACCCAGCTCCGGGTGCTCCGGACGCCGTGCACGTGTTCGACACCTGCCCGGCGTGCACCGACGCACGCGGACTGTTGTCGCTCGCCGCTCGGCACGTGACCAACCAGCTCACGGTGCTCGAGCGGACCGTGGTGAACGGTGCCTGAACGATGGCCGACGTGTTCGTCTCCTGTTCACGACGGGGTGCAGAGTTCGTGCGACGGATGGCGGATTCGATCTCCAAGCGCGGGGGTCGACGCGACAATAGCTTTCTCCTGCGCGGATCGGAGCACCGATGTCAACTGCGTCGGATCGCTGCCGGCACCAAATGCTCCCGACACCCCGGCTCGATGATCCGCATGGCTTACCCTTCGATTGAGCTGCGCCGGTCTCGCCGGCGCTGCTGCGTCTGATCTATGGGGGAGGAGCACTCCGCCGCCCGGGCGAATCGAGACTGTCGGTCCGCCAGAATCCAGCCGTGGCCGCCCTCCCTGTTGGCGCGGGCGCTACGCTTCCGCATCCAAATCGAAGAGCATCACCGGCGACGGCCGCGATGGTCGTTGCTGCTCAGGACGAGCAGGAGCAGCGCGCCGCCGACGTCGACGGACTGCTCCATCCGTGACGGAGCAGTCGTCTCGCCCGCCGCCGCCACACTGCTCGTCCTGGCGTTTAGGATCAGTCTTGCGACCGCGATCAATGGTCGCGCTCGAGGGGCTGGACGAATCGCGGCAGTCTTGCTTCGTGGTCGCGACGAGCATGCCGCCCGTGCCGAGCCCAGACCTGCTCCGCGCGCGGCAAGCACGTCGCTGTCTCACAACCGATCGCTCACCGAACGTTTCGGACACGGCGGAAGCCATAACGAGCCGGCCGCCTGGCCGTCTCACGAGCCAAGGATCATCGAACGCCGTCGACGCCACTGACGGGGAACACGTCGCTGCTCCTATTAGCCCGGAGCAGGCGTCTTCTAAGTGGCGATCAGAGTGTTGTGCTTTCGGAAAAGGGGCAGTCCTACAGTCGTCCGGGCGGGTCGCCGCTGGGCGGGCCCGCCCTTAAGGGGTCCGACCGATACGGCTGGGTGCGAGCGAACGATGAATCGTTGCTCGTCTGCCGAGGGTTGCCTGCTGCGGCGAGCCGTGAGTGAGACTGCTTCTCGCGGGCTAGAGGCCCGGCCTCTAGGAGGATGCTGCGGTCGCCGGTACGGTCCACGGCGTGGCTAGGTTGATGCGCCGGAGCCGGTGGACTGTCGTTGAGGGGTGCTTGGCCGTGGCCGCCTTCGTGGTGTTGTGCGTTCTCGTGCTGAGGGCCTCGCCGTACCTTCCCGAGCCCGACGACTTTGCCTACCGCGCGTCGATTGTGGCGATGACGCACGGGCACTTCTTCACCTTGTCCGGAGCCCAGGCACACGCGCTCGCCGATCAGGTGGCGCCCCAGCCGGGTTTCGTCGATCCGGGAGGCGGCCCGATCCAGTGGGTGCCGCTCGCCGGAGGGAGGTGGATCAGTGAGAAGGATCCGGGCTACCCCTATCTCGTCGTGGCGTTCGAGACGCTCGGCCTCATGCGGCTGGCTCCGCTCTTCTTCGGCGCGCTGGCCTGCCTCGGTTTGTACGTCGGTGCAAGGCGTTGGCTCGGCAGGTTCGGCGGCGCCGCGGCCGTGGCCCTGTACTGCTCCTCCGGCGCGGCAATCGAATTCGCCTGGCGTGACTATATGCCGACCTTCACCGACGCGTCGCTGATCGCGGCGGGCACCGGAGCCCTGCTATGGACGCTGCTCGCCACCGAGGCGAGCACCAAGCGCCGGACCTGGGCGGGGCTCGCTGGCTTTATCGCGCTTGAGGCCGCTACGTCCGCCCGCTACACCGACATTGTGATGCTCGGCGGCGCCGTCATCGCGCTGCTCGTGACGTGGCGCATGTCGGCTGCGCGGCTGCCGAGGAGCGCAGTTGCCTGGTGGCTTGCGTCGGTCTGCGTGTTCTGCGCTGGTATCGCGATCTTCGACACACTCGTCTACGGCGGTCCGCTGCGGTCAGGTTACCGGCCCGGGGAGATCACCTTCAGCCTCAGCGCAGTGAGCGCGAACCTGCGTTTGATGCCGACCCACCTGATCCAGGCGATGCCGATGCTGGTGCTCGGTGTCGCTGCGCTGGCGATCATCGTGCTGCTGTGGCTGCGCGCCCGCCGAGTGGGCGGCGAGCACGTCGCGACGGCTCGGCAGGATCTAGCCGTCGGTCTCGCGCTGGCCGCCTCCTGGGTCGCCATCTGGAGCTTGTACGCCACCTATGCGTGGACCACGTTTCCAAGGCTGACCACGTTGCAGTCGGCTCGTTTCTATCTGCCCGCTCTCGGCGCGATCGCGCTCCTCGGCGCCTGGCTGCTTGTTCGGCTGCCACGCAGGCAGCCGCTTGTCGCGCTGATGACGCCCCTGATTGTCGCGGCGCTGTTCTGGCTGGCCGCCGGGGCCTTCCACGACATGTACCAGAGTCCGTTTGTCATCGCTCACCTTCGACAGGCTGACTGTCAGGGAACCATCCCGCCTCCGTGGGCCGGTCCAAGTCCTTGCTGGTTTGTCACCGAGTGAGAGCGGCCCTGCCGAGCCGATCACCGACATCGACGCGACCGCCGGCGACACTGTGCGCGCTCTCAAGGACGAGCTCGACGCCGCCGGGATCGAGCTCGCGTTCGCCGAACTCAAGGACCCCGTGCGAGATCGGCTACGCGAGTACGGAATCCATGACGCGATCGGCACTCATCGGTTCTTCCCCACAATCGGCGTGGCCGTGTCCACCTACCTCGCCGAGACCGGCGTCCGCTGGCTGGACTGGGATGATCGCCAAGCCGAGGACCGCGACGCCGACGAGCGGTAACGATGACGCTGGCCGCCGCGTTCCCCCGCGCCGCGCCGGGCGCACTGCTCCGCTCGGGGCAATGCGGTCGCGCAGCGTTGTCTATGTCCGTGGGCCGGTGGAACCCGCACCATCGTCGCGCGCCGCGCCCGTCGCGACCTCCACAAGGCCCTCAGGAGATCCAGGCTGCCGCTCCGACCGACACCTGCTTGGCGATCAGCGAGGGTTCGCGGTGCCCGTCACGGCAACGCTCCATAGGTGTCGTCAGTCTCGAGCATCATGGCCACCGGCTCCGAGCCGACGTCGTCGACGAATCAAGCTCGGCGAGGACGCTCGGCGCTAGCCGAACGCTCGAACCCCCCAAGCGGCAGAGCGGCAGCTTCGGCCCGGCTGCCGGTGACGACCCGAAACGGCCACCGCAGCGCGCACTCGCTTCAGGTGTCACCGCAGCGCCGAGCGCTTTCCGCTCGCGCGATTGCATTCATGTTCTCGCCGACGCAGAGCGAGCGGTGGAGCTGACGGACTACAGCTCAGACGCGAATGCGCTCGCCGACGGCGCACTGTGAATAGGTGACATCTGAGGCGATGGCACAACATGCCACTGACATTGCGCTGCGCCTACGAGCGCCGCACCGCGGTAGCTACGAACGTGACGTAGGTCCATCGTGAAACTCCCCCCTCGCGCGTCGATCGCGTCCCCGATGCCGGCCAGCAAATCGGTCACCTTGCCCGGCGGAATAGCGGCGCCGCGCATCGAACGCGCCCGTCGCCCGCATCCCGGCAGCCGCCTTGGCGCACATAGCTGCATGCGCCTCTTCAATCGATCTGGTCGACAGCCGGGCGACCAACGACTCCGGCAAAGCCCGACGATAGACCTCAGCGAAGGTTGCGTCGAGGCCCTCAGACGGCCGGCCCGTGATCCAGAAGACGGCCAATCGACCACCAGACCCCAGCACCTCGGCCGCCTTCGCCGCCCCCGCAACCGGGTCCACCCAATGCCAACTCTCACCGGAGACGACCGCGTCGAATTTCCGGCCTGCAGCCTCCCAGGCCTCAAAGGTCGACACCTCGACGTCCACTCCGCTGCGCCGGGCGAACTCGGCCATCCGTGCGTCCGGCTCGACCCCGAGCACCCTGCAACCAGCCGCGTGAAACTGCCGCGCCACGATGCCAGTGCCCAGGCCCACATCGAGAACAAGCCGACCAGGGGCGCCAGCCACGATCCGCTCGATCAGGACGTCGGGATAGCGCGGACGCGCGCGGTCATAACGCTCAGGGTCCGACCCGAACGATTCCGCCGCGTGCCGCTGATAGTGGGGCCCGCTGCCGGGACCAGACGCAGCCTCAGGTGATGGCACCCGCTCACTATCCCACGGGTGCCGATCGAGCGAAGACTCGCAGGCGTGTCCAGAACCGCCTGGCAGCGCCTCGACCTCCCCGTCCCTGGCCCCGTCGTCTCCGCCTCCCCGCCGGAAGCGCTGACAACGGCCCTCCCTTGCGCGGCAAGCCAGCCTCCGCGCGATCCGACGCGATTCCGTCCGAGCTGGCGCTGACCGCCGCGGCCGGGTGCCTGCGGCTCGCCGGATGCAGGGCACGCGCAAACCGCGCCAGGTTCTCTTCCTTGCCCAGGCAAACCACGAGGTTTGGCCTCAGGTCGGCAAGCGCTGCGCCGAGCCGCGTTGCTTGTCCGTTCGTCACCCCGCGCGTCCGCGTCTGGTCTCGGCGCAAGCGGTTTCGGGGAGTTGGCTACCTGACGTCTTTTGGCGCGCTGCGCCGATACGACAGTCGTCCGCGATTCCCGAAAGAGCTAAAGGAATAGACCCGGCTGCCGATACACCTTGTGAAGGAGGGTTGAGCCACGCTCACGATCAACGAAGCAGCCACGGTGCTCAACGTCAGCGCGGCCACGCTGCGCCTGTGGGAGGAGCGGTACGGCTTCCCAGCGCCGGCGCGTACCCCCGACGGACGCGATGAGTACGACCGCGACCAGATGATCGGCCTCCGCGACGCTCTGCAGAACAGCAGATCGGTCACCCATGCTGTCGCCGAGGCGCAAGCGACGCCCAGCCGAGCCCCCCAACACATCCTCTAGATATGTAGGGCTGGAGGTTCTGCTTACGGCCCACCGCGCGGGAGCTGCGCCGCGATCCGGGTTCTGCCTCACGCTCGTCGAGGGGCGATGGGGAGTTACCACAGCAGCCGGCTGGCGGCGCTTGTCTTGTGATCGCGAAAGTCCCGACGTCACCCGTCGGCCGAGCAGAGCGCACGCCGACCCGGGGAGCAGCGCGCGGGAGCACAGGCGCGCGTCGTCGCCGAAGGACTCGTCTGCCAGCGCTTGGGAGCCGACATCGCCTTCGTGGCCGAGCAGAAGAGCGCCGACCACGGCGGCAAGCTTCTGCGATTCGTCCTATCCGGAAGCGGGCCGATTGCTTGCAGATCATCCTCCCGAGCGAGCGAGCAAGCGGAGGCGCGACGGTCGTCGGCTCGACCGCCGCTGAGCGACCCGCGGCCGGCTAACGCATCGAGTGGCGCTCTCTCGCAATCCTGGCGGGGGCAGAGCGCCGACGGCGTCGCGGCCGGCGCCCGCGGCGACGAAGACACGGGTGGAGCGCCTCAGCGCTTGGGCCTACACGCACCGACGGCTGGTCATCGCTTTCGTCTCCGGCTTCATCGGCGCGTACCTGATCATCGTCGGAGTCTCCAAGCTCTACGGCTGTGACGCGAGTTCCGTCCCGGCTGCTCCTGTCAGCTTCTGCGTGAGTGCGACTGGCGCTGGCGGCGGGTGGGTCCGTTGTTGTAGCGTCCGAAGCTGTCGACCCTCGGCTAGGGAGCGATAGAGCTGCCAACGAACGATGTGATGAGCAGTCCGTCTGACCCGACGCGTAGGGACCTGTAGAACGGCGTCCGCACAGAGTTCTGGACCGAGTGACTCTTGTGGCGATGCTCGCTCGGCGGATCGGGCCGCTCCGCGACTTTTGCCACTGCGCGAGACATGAATGCCTCGTGCACTAGGTGCAAAGCGACCACTCCGGTGAATGCCATCAAGATGCTGGCGGTCTCGAGGTTCGACGACGCCAACGGGAGGCGGCTCGTCCAGGGCCACCTCCCGTGCCGAAGGTTCACCACCGTGTTGGCTGGAAGTAGTGACTTGTGATGTAGCGTCCGACGGTCTGACCGAGCGCGCTGCCCTGGAGGTCGGAGTTTCGGAAGTGAAATCCGACCAGGACGCGTGCCCAGTCGACGTCGGTGACGATGTCGTGCAGCCGGTGGTAGTGGCGGGTGGTGTTGGTGACGCGGCTGTCGAGCGTCATCGGAACCTGGTCGGTGCCGAAGAAGGCATCGAGGGCGGTGACGACGGCGGTGCTGTGGCAGGCGTGCGCTGAGGGGTATTCGGGGAAGTTCGGCGTGGTCGCGAGTGGCTGCCAGGTGGGGTCGGCGGTGGTGTCGGGGTTGCCGTCGGTGTCGGCTCCCGGGATCGCCTGGTAGGGGCGCCAAAACCAGTAGTGGTACTTGGCGTCGAAGCAGGCGATCATGGCGTCGCCGCCGGCGACGTTCGCCATGGCGAGCATGCGCGCGGTCTGGACGAGGTCGAGACCATGGTGCGCGGCGAGGCGGAGCAGGCCGTCGTTCCAGACCCGGAGGTCGTGGTCGGTCCAGAACCGCGCCTGTTCGGTCTGCTCAGGGGTGCGGGCGGTGCTGTCGATCGCGCCGAGCTGCTCGACCTGATTGAGGTCGTGGGCGTACTTCGGGCTGGTGAGGGCGGGCGGGCCGTCGGGCCGGAACTGCGACGCGCTGATGAGGGCCAGCGGCCTGATGCCTGGCAGGCGGAGCCCCAGCACGGGCCGGGTGGGGTCGGGCTGCCAGAGTCCGGGGCCGGGTGCGGGTGGGTTGAGGTCGCCCAGGGTGGGGTTGGTGTCGCGGCCGTCGTTCGCGCGCCACGCGATCACCGCTGCCGCGGCCTGCTGGCCGACGGCGAGTCCGTTCGTCTTCGCCGTTCCGTTCGGGATTGCTGCTAGATAGGCGGCATAGTCGTTGTCGAGGATCGCCTGCTGGCTGGCGGTGAGGCCGAGCGCCGGCTGCAGCCCGACGAGGGTGTCGTGGGTTGCCGCCGCGATCGCGGCCTCGGGCGAGGCGTGTTTCGGCGCGGGCGGTGTGGGCAGGAACGGCCGGTAGCCGCCGTCTGTCGCCACCGCGGCGTCGTAGATCGCGACGTGGACGATTCCCATGTAGACCGCCGCTTCTCCCGGGAACTTGTTGCCGAAGTTCTCTGGACCGGCGGTCGGCGGGACGATCGCGCACCGGGCTTCGGTGCTCCAGAAGGCGACCGGAGGCGTGGCCGCAGGGAATTCGGCGGCGGGTGCGCACTGGGTCGCTGGCGCCAAGATGGGCGGCACCGCTGGTGGATTGCCCGGGCTGCTGCGAGTCGCTGCTGCCGGCCGACCGTTGGCTGCGACCGCCACCGAGGCGCCGAGCCGAGACCCAACCACCACTGCCGCGGCTACTAGCAGCGCCGCGAACATCTTTCTGCCAAGCCGATGGACGAACATTGGGCGCTCCTCTGTTGCGCCGAGCCCCCTCCGGGCTCGGATTAGGGCACGACCGTGTCGATTGCCCGCTAACAACCGGTCAACTGCAGTAAGCAGCCGGTTAATGCGCGCTCCGCCTTTGGTTCCTCGAGAAGCCGGAGCGAGCGCTGTGGACCGACAATCCCTGGTGATCGCTGGGTCCGCACGGTCGGCTGACGCTTTGGCCAGAAACCGGACGCCCCGAGTGTGTGCCGGCTGCCGCTCGTCCATGTGAAGCAGCTGTCGCGTCTAGCCCTCTGGCGAATGCGAGGTCTCTCCTGCCCGGGATGCTGAGTCCCGCGTCCGCGTCGGCACGAGTGGCCAGCGCGGCTGCGTCGGCTGGCGCGGCATGGCTGTTTGCCGTCTCAGGAGAGGCGGATCTACCGCCTTTGCCGCTGGCTTACCGCGCTTAACCGACGGTTCGCCAGTAGGGGCACGTGTGTGGCGGTCCGATCCCACAGGGGCTCGGCGGACAGAAGGAGACGCGTATGTCGACGAACCGTTCGGCCAAGAAGCTGACCGCGCTGGCGCTGGAGGGCGCGGGCGTCGGAGCATGCGGCGATCAGGGCGACCGAGGCGTGGGAGGGTCAGGAGTTCTATTACGACTCTCCGGCCGACGCGCGGTACATCAGTGCGGTGTTCGACGTATTCGACCCGCAGGGGGCGCCGGATCTTGACGCCTGGCGGGCGGCCGGCAGCTGCAGTGTCGGCCGCCAGTTACGCGGGTGGTAAAGTCGCGTTTCAGGGCGCTAGAAGGGGACCGGCTGTGGAGTACCGGATTCTTGGGCCGTTGGAGGTTGTGCGGGATGAGCAGCTGGTCGCACTCGGCGCGGCCCAGCAGCGCGCGTCGCTGGCTGTGCTGGTCCTGCAGGGGGGCAAGCCTGTCTCGATCGACCAGTTGATCGATGAGCTGTGGGGCGATCGAGCCCCGGCGACCGCCAGCAAGACGGTGCAGGTGTACGTGTCGCAACTGCGCAAGGCGCTTGGTGCCGACGCGATCGTGACCCAGGGGCGCGGCTACCGGCTTGCGATCGAGCCGGAGCAGGTCGACGCGGTTCGGTTCGACGCCCTGCGCTCCGAGGGACGCCGGGCGCTTTCCGACGGCGATGCGGCTCGCGCGAGAGACAGACTATGTTCGGCGCTCGGGCTTTGGCGAGGGGAGCCATTGGCTGACTTCGCATACGAGCCGTTCGCGCAGGCGGCGATTGGTCGGCTGCGAGAGGCGCACTTGGGGGCGCTCGAGGATCGGATCGATGCCGACTTGGTGCTCGGAGGCGACGGGGATTTGATCGGCGAGCTCGAATCGCTGATCGCCTCAAACCCGTTGCAGGAGCGGTTACGGGGGCAGCTGATGGTGGCGTTGTACCGAGCGGGCCGGCAGGCTGACGCGCTCTCGGTTTACCGACAGACGAGCGAATTGTTGCGCGATGAGCTTGGCCTCGAGACGAGCCGTTCGCTGCAGGAGCTGGAGCGCTCGATCCTCGAGCAGGACATTGCGCTGGACACGATTCAGACTCGCCGTGAGGTGCCGGATGTGTGCCCGTTCAAGGGGCTCGCGTTCTTCGATCGCGCGGACGCGGAGTACTTCTGCGGACGCGAGCGGCTCGTATCGGACCTTGTGGCACGGCTGGTGGAGGCGCCGATCGTCGGGATCCTCGGCCCTTCCGGGATCGGCAAGTCGTCGTTGCTGCGTGCCGGGGTGCTCCAAGCCCTGAGCGCAGGACTGTTGCCCGGCAGCGGCGGCTGGCGCCAGGCGCTGCTGCGACCGGGCGAGCATCCCGACGCGGACCTGAGTCGCGCGCTGGGGGGCGAGCGGCTCGGGCAGGTGCTCGAGCGGACCGCTCCCGGTGAGCGGCTGGTGATCGCGGTCGACCAGCTGGAGGAGCTGTTCACGCTGTGCAAGCGGGAGGACGAGCGTGCCGCATTTCTCGAGCAGCTGGCGGCGGCCGCGGAGGATCGTGAGCGGCGCGCTGTAGTGCTCGTCTCGCTGCGCGCCGATTTCTACGGCCGCTTGGTGTCCTATCCACGGTTCGCCTTACTGCTGAGCCGTAGCCACGTGCTGGTCGGGCCGATGGGCCGCGAGGAGCTCGCGCGGGCGATCGAGCGGCCCGCCGCTCAGGCCGGGCTCGAGCTCGAGCCTGGGCTGACGGAAGCACTCATCTCAGACGTGGTGGGCGAGCCCGGGGGCCTGCCGCTGCTTTCCACCACGTTGCTCGAGCTGTGGCGGGTCCGGGATGAGCGCGTGCTGCGTTACGACAGCTACCGCACCAGCGGCGGGGTGCACGGCGCCGTCGCCAGGCTGGCGGAAGACGCCTACAACCGGCTTGGCGAGAGCGAGCAGCGGATCGCCCGCAGTCTGATGCTGCGGCTCGCGGGCGGCGGGGACGGAGCGCTCGCCCGCCGCCGGGTGCCGCTGTCGGAGCTCGAGCGTGTGAGCGGCGCCGCTCCCGTGCTCGCGCAACTGATCGATGCCCGGCTGTTGACGGTCGCTGACGGGGAGGTCGAGCTCTCGCACGAGGCGCTGCTGCGCGAATGGCCACGGTACCGCACGTGGCTTGAGGAGGACCGGGTCGGCCAGCGCGTGCACGCGCACCTGACCGCGGCCGCGCGCGACTGGGAGGCGCGTGGGCGCGACGTCGCCGACGTCTACCGGGGCGCGCGGCTGGCGGCCGCACTGGAGTGGCGGGCGGGACACGGACACGAGCTCAACCAAACCGAGCGGCAGTTCCTGGACGCCGGCCGAGCGGTAGCGGGGCGCGTGCAACGCCGCCTGCGGCTAGTGCTGGGAGCGGTCGCGGCCCTGCTTGCGGTCGCGGTCGCCGGGACGCTGGTCGCGCTCGATCAGCGCGGCAGCGCGCGCGACGAAGCGCGGCTCGCCGAATCCGAACGCCTTGGCTTGCAGGCTCTGACCGAGCCGCGCCTGGACCGCTCATTGCTGCTCGCGCGCCAAGGCGTCGCGCTCGACGATTCACGGGCCACGCGTAGCTACCTGCTCGACGCGCTGCTGCGCAGCCCAGCAGCGATCCGCGTGATCAGCGGCGACGGGAACCCGCTGACGGCGCTGGATCTGTCGCCCGACGGCGGGACGCTTGCGGCGGGCGACGGCCACGGCAACGTCTTGTTCTTCGACGCCGCCACCGGGCGCCGACTCGCCCCACCGTATTCGGCGCTACGCCCGATTTCGGCGGTGCGGTTCAGCCCCGACGGCAAGCTTGTGGCCCTTGTCGAAGGGGACTCCGTCGACCTCCTCGACGCACGCACGCACGAGACCAAGACACGCCTGCTCGCCGGGCCCCCGAACTCCACAGGGGACAGCAACAACCCTTGGCTGCTTGGAGCGATCGCCTTCTCGCCCAACTCACGCGTGCTGGCTGCCGACGTGATCCATAATCAGCCGCACCGCAGCAGCTTGGACATCGTCCGCTGGGATGTGCGGACCGGACGGCGGCTCGAGCCGCCGCGACAGATCGCCCCCACGCCCGAGGGGACACTGGTGGGCTTGATCGCGAGCGGAGCGCAAGCCGTGACCTCAAGCGCACCTGCGGACGTCACGGTCATCCGCGATGCCGCTACGCTGCAGCCGCTCCGCCGCCTGCGGGGTGGCGACACACGCGGCGTACTCAGCCCGAACGGGCGCCTGGTGGCGTTCGGCGCTGCCGACGGATCGGTGCGCATCCTCGATCTACACACCGGCGTTCTGCGCACCACCGCCGATCGCCACGACGGTGCGGTCACCGACCTGCGCTTCACCCCCGACGCACGCACCCTTCTGACGGCCGGCGCCGACGGACGACTGATCGAGTGGAACGTCACCGACGCGCAACGGATCGAGACGTTCACCGGACACGCCGGCAGCGTCTCGCAGATCGCGATCGCGCCGGACGGCAGAACCGCCTACACAGCGGGCGAGGACGGCACGGTGATCGCCTGGGACCTGGCCGGCGACAAGCGCCTCGGCCGGCCGTTTACCGCGCCACCACGAAGCGCCACGGTGTTCCCCGGGAGCGGCAACGGTCCGACCAACTTCGACCCCGCCGGCACGACCGTGCCCGTGGCCGGTTTTGCCGTGGCGACCACGCCCGACGGCCGCGGCTTCGCCGTCCCCGATGATGCAGGCTATGTCGACGTGTTCGACAGCCGGACGCTGACGCGCACCGCTCGCATCCCAGTGAGTCCCGGGCGGCAGGTCGCCGCGGTCGCGCTTGCGCCGGACGGATGGACGGTCGCGGCCACGACGCAGGACGGCCACCTGCGATTCGGGGACTTGCGCCAACCGCAGTGGCTCGGGCCGCCCCTGGCCGTCAGCGATTGGCCGGTATGGTCGCTCGCGTTCAGCGGCGACGGCCGCTGGCTCGCGACGGCCGGGGACATCACGTCCAGCGATGCCGCGCTGCAGCTGTGGGATGTCCGCCATCGCAGGCTCGTGAACACGCAACTGCTTTCGCCGCGGACTGCAGTCGCCTCAGATGTGACGTTCAGCCCCGACGGCACGAGGCTCGCAGCGGCCGTGAACGACCCCGAGGGCGCAACCGCGATCGAGATCCTTTCCGTGCCTCAGCTCGCACAAATCAAGACGTTGCGGACGGACGCTGGGACATCCCTGCGATTCTCCCCCGACGGGCGCCTGCTCGTGTTCGGCGACCTCCAAGGCCGCGTCTGGCTCTACGACACCCACACGTGGACGCCACGCGGCAGTCCCCTCGTCGCTCACACCGGCGCCGTGGTCACCGTCAGCTTCAGCTCGGACGGGCGCACGCTGGCCACCACATCCGACGACGGCACCACGCGCCTATGGGACGTTTCCTCCGCCCGCGCGATCGGTACCGCGCTGCCCGGCCCCGCCCAGCATTACGTCGCGGCCGCATTCGTCGGCGGTGGCACTCACCTTGTCACCTTGGACGACAACGGCCACGGCAACCTATGGGACATCCAACCGGACTCATGGGCGCGTCGCGCCTGCCAGATCGCCGGGCGCACACTCACCCGCACCGAATGGAACGCCGCGCTACCCGAACGCACCTACGCCCCGGCCTGCGCAACACACTGACCCCCAATCAGGCCCGACCGCGACCGGCGCTCCCAGCCAGACAGCGCGGCGGTCGCCACCACTGTCCCGGCCAAAGACCTGCGATCGCGTTCCGCGGGCACATCGAGCAACGCCCATAGCTTCCGTGCAACCCGCGGCGAGCCGGACGCGACCGACACCCAATTCGCCTGCGCGACCGGATAGCGAACTTGGTCGCTGACCGGGCTCCTGAGATGGACGACTTCCGGCACCGAGGCCGCGCGCCGGCGGCGCTCTGCCCCCCGCCAGGATTGCGAGAGAGCGCCACTCGATGCGTTAGCCGGCCGCGGGTCGCTCAGCTAGCGGCGGTCGAGCCGACGACCGTCGCGCCTCCGCTTGCTCGCTCGCTCGGGAGGATGATTTGCAAGCAATCGGCCCGCTTCCGGATAGGACGAATCGCAGAAGCTTGCCCTCGCGGTCAGCGCTCTTCTGCTCGGCCACGATCTGGATCGTCCGCTCCCGCGTGCACGGAGGGGCACCACGCGGACGACGTTGACCCGGCTTTGCGTAGGCAGCACGGCGACTCTGAGGGTCGTCGCCTCGTCCCTGCTTCCGGCGATCGGCGTGATCTCCAAGTCCCGGAGGGGCGGATCGCGCAATCGGGTTTGTCCGAAAGCGGAAGTGTCGAGTGCCGCAATGGCTGAACCTGACACTGCCGCATGTTCGTGGACCCAGAAGCCAGGTTCTCGTTTGCCTGATCCCATTTTCTGGTGGTTGCGCGCATGGAGCCTGTAGCGAATCCCCGTCAGGCGGCGACCTGTCGTCCGTGCTGCTCTGCCTAGCCCCGATCGTGCCGTAGGTGCGGGTGGACTGTTCCCGTACGGCCCGGATTTGGAGGGTGTGCTGCTGTTGCTGAGCGGTGCGGCGTAGCGATGTTGGTCGGGTGACGTTTGGGCGGAAGTGTCGGCTCGTTTCGGGGTGTGTCGGGGTAGCGGTGATCGCGGCCGGTGGCCGGGTCTGCTGGGAGAGTGGGTGCGCCGACTGGGTCGTGGTCAGCCGGTCGCGGCCGGGAGCGTGTTGAGCTTCTCAAACGCGGCTTTGAGCGCCTCGGTCCACGGCCAGGCTGCCGGGAGGTGCAGCTTGGCTTGGCGTCCGGAGAACGCGAGCCGGGCGGCGATGTGCAGCAGTCGGTAGCGCAGCCGTTTCGGTTCGGCCCTCGCGAGCTCTCCGTCGAGGCAGAGCGCTTGGGTCCAGACGATCAGGTCGTGCGCGAGCATCACGATCTGTAGCCACACCTCGTTGAGCGCGAACGCTTGGAACGGGAGCTTGGAAAGGCCGGTGTCCTTGTCGTCGCGGATGCGGTCCTCGACACGGGCGCGTTGGCGGTGACGCCGCTCCAGGATCGCGATGTCGGCGTCGGTCTGGTCGGTGAGGATCGCTTGGAAGCGGTATCCGTCGTGGTCGGTGAACGACAGTTGCGCGCCGGGGTGCGGACGCTCTCGGCGGACGATCACCCGCGAGCCGTCGGGCCAGGAGCGACAGATCGATGCGGTCGGTGAGCTCCACGACCTGCCCGTTGTCGCGCTCGGTGTCGTCCTGATCAAGGGCCGGGATCCAGGCGGTCGGCGGGGGTATGGAGGATCGCGGCGCGCACCTGTTCGGTCAGTTCGTAGCCGAAGGAGAATCGCAGGTCGCAGCGATGGCAGTGATCGGCGGTGCCGTGCGTCGCGCCGGCCGAATCGGCCCTGACGAGGATCTCGATCGTCTCGATCTGCTCGTCAGGGATCTGCGCCAGCGACCGGTCGATCACCGTCACATGGTCAGCGGCGGTGTTGGAGCCGGCGTTGCCCGGGCGCAGCAGCATCGCCAGCGCCTCGCGAGTCTCGTCCGCATAGGCGCCGAGCGGATGAAACCCGTATCCGTGCTTGTAGGTCCCGGCCGCCCGCTCCTTCTCGGAGTGGGCGGTGATCAGCGTCGCGTCCACGTCGATCGTCAACCGCTGCGGTGCGCCGGACAACTCCCAGAACCGCTCCCGCGCGGTGCGCGTGCGCTGAGCGCAGCGCGTCGAGCATCCCGGGGGTCGACGCGATCCGGTCGACCGTCCGAAACGCGGTCGAGTCCGACGCCACCTCGCCGAACAGGGCGTCCTGTTCCCGGACCGCACCGAGATCAGACACGCACTCGCCACCGTCGGCGAGCATCACCGCCAGATCGCGGATCACCCGGCCCAGATCATGGCCACGACGCCGCTGCTTGAGCACCCCCAGACGCAACGACAGCGCGCGCGTGAGCCCCAGCATGTCCGCGACCTGCCCGAGCAGCGCGGTGCCGGCGTGCGAGACCAGGCCCGCTCCGTCCGCCGTGACTTCTACCGTTACCCAGCGTCCGTCACGCATCACCTTCACGGTGAAACCTCCAAGCTCGGAATTCAGGTCTTCAGCAACCCAAGAATCCCTGCTGTGCCGGACGTTCCCGCGCCCTCGGTCACCCCGGGGGCGCGGGTCTTACTGCACGATCCGGGCTAGAGACAATATGGATTGTCGGTCCGTCCGGTCTGAGCGGTGTAGAAGACCGGTTCCCCCACGGTGTTCGTGGGGGTGAAGTCATGCCGCACGGCTCCACCCGCGCGGCGGCCCACAACCACAATATTGGAGGATCCAGCCATGGCGAAGGCTGGATCCCTCAGATGCTGCCCCGAGGCACGTCCGCTTGAGCTGGTCGACCGCGACGGCCGGTTGGCCTGCTCGAGGGAACCGAATCACCCGAATCACCCGGGTGATCCTCGGCCCGAACCACCCCAAGCGCGGCAGGCCACGGGCATGCTGGGACTCGAATATCAGCACACTGCTAGCGTCTCGCGGTCGAAGGAGAGCTCGGGCTGCGTGACGCGTCCGGTCTCAACGGTACGACGCTCTCCGCCCACGACGGCAGGACGGGGATCACGGGGCCGATCGTCGACTCGTCGCATCGCCACGGGCTACTCGAGCGGATGGTCGGCCTCGGGCTGACCGTGCACAGCCTGACCCCGCTCGACTCCGGGGACGCGCAGGCTGATGCGCCGCCTTGCACACGCAACCAGCTGGGGTCGACAACCACGGCCCCCGTCGAGGCCAAGAGTCAGAGAGCCGAGTTCGGCGCGGGCACAGGGACAGACTGGGATGTGGATGCCGGCGCCGACGCCGGCGGACGTGTC
>CAVOHJ010000003.1:0-65608 GCA_963695625.1 uncultured Actinomycetota bacterium
CAACCCGGGCCCGGATATCTCCACCGCCGCGAACGCAGTGCTGGCGGATCTGTCCGGCTGGTGCCTCGAGGGCTTCTTATGTCGGTGTCCAAGTGTCTGGTTCATCCGATCAGGGACCGCGGCCTGCTGTCTGCCAGGGCCTGGCGGGCGGCGCGATGTCTTCTTTCCTGGTTTGCCCGGGCACTTCGCTGACGAAGCTCAACGATGTGCCATTCGCGTCGCCTCCCCAGCCACCGTCAACAATGACTTTGCCGACGCCCTGGCGCGATCCCTCGCGGAACTGAACGCCGAACCGCCGCGGGAATAGTGCCATTTCAGGGCGCCGGGGCGGCGACAGCGAGGCAGGTTCCGGTCTCCAGGCAGGCGGCGTACTCTGACGGTCGGCATTCCCGGGCCCGCTTACTCTCACCGGAGGCAGCTTCTCGCTATGACCATGCGCTGCACCTCGGAAGTACCCTCGTAAATTTCGGTTATCTTGGCGTCACGCCAATTCCGCTCCACCGGGTAGCTTTCCGTGTAGCCGTAGCCGCCGTGGATCTGGATGGCCTTGCCGGCCACCCGGGTGGCGGTCTCAGAGGCGAACAGCTTTGCCATCGCGCCTTCCGTGGATAGGGGCGTCCGTTGTCCACGCACGATGCGGCGCGATAGGCCAGGAGCCGGGCCGCGTCGACCTCGGTCGCCATGTCGGCGATCATCCACTGAATAGCCTGCAGCGCCGCGATCGGCTTGCCGAACTGGACGCGTTCCTTCGCGTAGGCGACCGACGCGTCGAGCGCGGCCTGGGCGATGCCCAGCGCCTGCGCGGCGATGCAGATCCGGCCGCCGTCGAGGGTCTGCATGGCGACCTTGAAGCCGTTGCCCTCCCCGCCCAGGAGCGCATCCTTCGGGATGCGGCAGTCGGCGAAATAGAGGGGCGGCGTGCTGGAAGCGCGGATCCCCAGCTTGTGCTCGGCCTCGCCGACGGAGAACCCGGGGGTGTCCTTCTCCACGATGAAGCCGCTCATCCCGCGCGTCCCTTGGGCCGGATCGGTCTTCGCGAAGACGATATAGATCTCGGCGAACGGGGCGTTGGTGATGAAGATCTTCGATCCGTTGAGAATGTACTCGTCCCCCTTCAGGACCGCCGTGGCGGTGCCCGCGCCGGCATCGGTACCCGCGGCGGGCTCGGTCAGGGCGAAAGCCCCCAGGCGGCGGCCGGAGGCCATGTCACGGAGGTACCGCTCCTTCTGGGCCTCGGTCCCGAACTTGAAGATCGGCCAGGTGCCAAGCGTGGTGTGAGCCGCCATGATGACGGCGGTGGTCGCGCACGCCCGCGACAGTTCCTCGATCGCGATGACATAGCTCACGTAGTCCGCGCCCGCGCCACCCTCCTTCTCCGGGTAGGGCATGCCCATCAGGTTCATGTCGGCCAGCGTGGGCAGAAGCTCGCAGGGGAAACGGTGATCACGGTCCAGCTCAGCTGCGATCGGCGCCACCTCGGCCTCGGCGAACTCCCTGACCGCCTCCCGGGTCAGCTGCTGCTCATCGGTCAACTCGAAATCCATGGTGCGGGCACCTCCCCAATGTGATTGCCCCGCCCTCGTCGAGATGGATGTCCTGCTCGACGACCTCGGCGACCCGAAGTTCGCGGAGGTGCTGACCCGCGGTCTTGATGGCATCGGCGGCGGCGTCTTCCCGCGAAGTGCTGCTGGTCCCGATGATCTCGATCACGCTGTACACGCTCATGGCGTCTCCGTTCCGGGGCTGCCAGGGCCGACGGTGGCTGGCAGGGCGGCTGGCGCCGTGTTCCGCATCGTCTTCGTGATCGTCCGGGCCTCCCCTAGCTAGTCCAGGTTTGATCTCAGGGTCCACATGCGGGGACGCCGGGCCAGATTCGCCGGACCCGCTTTCCCGGGACGTTTGTCCCGTCCTCACCACCGCCTCGTCTCTGGGCGCCGCCAGCCGCAGCGCGGCTGTCAGCCCTCAGCCGGCGGACAACGGAAGCTGACCGGGATTTCGCCCCGGCGTAGCGTCCCGAAGGGATACCAGGACTTGCCTGCCGTTTCTGGCCAGGTAGCAGGGTGCTGCGGCTGACGGACGGCCTCGGGGGCGGGTCCAAGCGCTGACAACGGTCATGATCACAATGCCCCGGCAGGCTGCCGCTTCGGGCTTCCACGCAGATCGAGCCGTGCCAGGCGGCCGGCCCGCGTGCCGCCGCCGGCCTGAGAGGCTGGTGACGCAGCCAACCGCGAGGACCGAAGAGCGATCAGCGCGCCGGGACCAATTCACGATGCCGGGCCCGGAGAGTCGCCTCGCGTCGTGAACCTGCACAGAACTGGACGATCGGCGTACTCCTGTGGTCGAGCTGACGACCATTGTGTGCCACGCAGAGTCGGCGATCTCGGACGTATCTCCGGCTGCCGTCATCGCCCGCTCACCGGACGGGCCGTGACGTGCTGTGACTGGCTAACGCGGCTTACGTTGAGGTTCCGCTCAATTGCTGGGACCCGCAACTGGCCCAGCGCCCTCCGGGTTCCAGCCCGGCCGGGAGGTGCCCGATGACCACTCCTGCTCCGTCCACTGCGCTCGTCATGATCCAGCCCGCCTTCACCGCCGCCGAACGACTCGCCCTCGCCGGATTCCTGGCTGGATACCGCGGCCTGACCAGGGAGGCGTATGCGCTGGACCTGCGCCAATTCACCACCTGGTGCCGCGCCCGCTCCCTGGCCCTGTTCGCCGTCCGCCGCGCCGGCATCGAGTCCCTCGCCCGGGAGCTGGAGGCCAGGGGCCGGGCCCGGGCTACCGTCACGCGGCGGCTGTGCACCATCGCCGGGTTCTGCAGGTACGCCGCCGGGGAAGAACTCCTTGAGCATTCCCCTGCAGCCCACGTCCGCCGTCCGCGAGTCGATTACGAGTCGCACGCCGTCGCCCTGGATCGCAACGACCGCGGCGCCTTGCTCGTCGCTGCCGGGCTTGGTCCGCCGCGCGAGCATGGGCTGATCTTGCTGCTCGCGCTGAACGGGCTGCGGGTCTCGGAGGCCACCGGCGCGGGCATCGAGCAGCTGGGCCTGGAGCGCGGGCACCGGACGATGACGATTACCCGTAAGGGCGGCAAGGTGGTCACCATCCCGCTGGCGCCGCGCACCGCCCGGGCGATCGACCTGGCCATCGGCGAGCGCACAGAAGGGCCAGTGTTCCTGGCCGCGGACGGACGACGGCTGGACCGGCACGGCGCCGGGCGGATCGTCCGCAAGACCGCCCGCCGCGCCGGGATCGCCAAGGCCGTCACGCCCCACACGCTCAGGCACGCGTTCATCACCGCCGCGCAAGGGCGCGAGTTGCATCAGATGCAACATTCCGCACCTGGCGTGAGATGCCGTAAGGGTGGCTGTCCAGGTAACGGGCGGCCCCCGGCAGACAAACCCGCAGGCCACGGCCGTGACAGGCCTGTTGCTCGCCAAATTGCCTCCCTCCCACAACGGCGAAAAAAACAAAAAATCACAGCGACGAGGACAAATGCCACACCGGCCGGTCGCAAGAAAACCCATCAGCAGGGTTTAAAAACCCCTGTGGATGCCGGGTCCCGCTGCGCGGCGTGCAAGAGGCCGCCTCACACGGTGACCCAAGAACGACGATGCGGTCCGACCGCGCCCGCGGCAGCCTGGACCGGCACGCGACCTCCATCGTCGCCGCCTACGTCGCAGGCGCCGCACGGTACAGGCGTACCGGCCGGGAGATGCTCCGCCGATGCCTCTTACCACCATCCTGCGGTGACGCACCGCGACCTCAGCGCGAACGCGAACCGCCGTTGTCATCGGCCGCCCCACCCGCCGATGACCGCTCCCACAGCGTCCCGAACGGGTCGCTATGGCGCCGGGTCGCCGGAGGGCGGGGCCAGGTCCCGGCATGTCTGGCGGACCGGCACGCCCGCCCGGCTGGCGGCGGCGCGGATGTAGGCGACGGTCGCGAACAGGGCGTACTTGCCAGAAGTCGTCGGTCTGCCACCCGGCGACCTCATCAAGCAGGTCCGGGTCGGTCCCGCCATGGAGGGCTGCTGCGGCCAGCACTGCGTACTGGAGCTTCTTGTTTTGCCGGCCGCGGAAGGTGCACTCGGGCAAGAACCGCTCGCGTAGTCCCTCCAGGGGCAGCGGGCCGGCCCGGCTGGCCCGCACCAGTCCAGCGCGTCCGCGGCGAGGCGGAGGAACACCTCGCCGGGGAAGGTGTTGTCCCGCGGGTGCAGGGGCAAAAGCTCGCTCATTAGTTCAAAGATGTCTATATCGCGGGCGAGCCCGTCGAGCAGGGTCTGCCGGGCGGTCACGGTGTCCTCGGGGCTGGGCCGCTGCCTGGCAGGCATAAAACGACGGGAGGGCAGAACCACCGGTCGCCGGGCGGCCTTCGCAGCGGATGCCCGCCGCCAGCCAATGCAGCACAGTGACGCCGCCCGCTCACCACGCTGCGTCGTTGCCTTATGGGCCGCGCGACGCACGTAAACCGCCGATCTGGCGCGCCGCCAGCGGCACCTGCTCCGGCCTCTCGGGGAGACAGATCAGGGCGTTCGGTGCGGCGGTCTCAAGCGGCCGACCGTTTGTTCTAGCAGGTACTCGGCATGCCGGCGGTGGGCAGGTGCGCGGCCTGAGCGGGCTTGTCGATGCCGTAGGGTCCGCCAAACACCGTAGGCCATCGACGCACACACGCACCCGGGCGTTATTCATCGATGGCATTGGCATCGTCGATCAGGACGGCGTCTGCGTCTGTCTCTTTAGGGTTCGCAAGGCCTCCGGTAAGCTGGTCACATAGCGCAGAATCGCGCCATGGCTGGAAAAGACGGTGCCTGCAGTTTCGCGCCGTAATCACCGCGGGCCGGAATCGCCGGGCGCTGGAGGCACCCCGGCCGTTCGGGATAATCGGTCTTTTCCTCCTGGGAGTGCGGCATGACGGTGGTGTTGGCCGATCCGGCGGGGTTCGCCGTGGACTGGAACTGGCAGCGCCACCTGACCGCGTGGGCGCTTGCCGGGCGGCCTTACGAGCCTGAGTTTGACAGCAAGGTGCTCGAGCACGAGTTGCCGGTCCAGCCGACCAGCGAGCGGCAGGCGCACGCTGCCGCACGCAACTGGTGGCGGGCTCAGGGCCGCACCCAGGCGCTCGCCGCACTCAGGGAGAGCGCCAGCCAGCTGGGGCGATGATCTCCCGTATCCGGGGTTCACGGTCGTCGCAGCTGTCGCCGAAACTCTCGCGCTGACGCTTGACGATCTTGTTCAACGAGCGAGAAATGTTACGGCCAGGCCACATGCTTACTCGCCGGGCCGCGACGCCGAGCCGGGTGGCAGCCGGGGGCTCCATGACGGTGGCGGCGGTGTGCGCAGCGCCGCGGCGGCGAGTCCGCCGGCCCCATCGGTACCTGGACCTATGCGCACCGGCAGCCGCTGCGGATCGGGGCCGTCGCACTGGCCGCCCTGATCTTCGTCTTCTGGGGGCGCCCAACCGCCGTCGTGACCATCGTGATCGCCGTCCTGCTCCTGGTAGTGCTCGGCCTCATCGAACTGATCGGCAGACCGCCTCCGCAACCCGCGCCCACGCCGCCCGCCGCCAGTGGGTGACACGCGAAGTCATTGACGCCACGTGGAAAGGCCCGGGGATCACCAGGGTGGGGTGATCGGCAGATGGGGTGACGCGACCCAACGCGCCCGGCGGCGAAATCTTCATATGCAGTCCTACAACGCCCACACCGACGAGGGCCTGGCCGCGGAGGAGCAGAGCCCTGCCACCCTTGGCAGCAGGCTCACGCTGCCAGCAGGCTGGAGGTTCCGGGTCAAGACCCTCGACCGCGACCTGGTCGTCTCCCAGGACAAGACCGGCAAGCTGGCCCACGTCATGCAAGACGACCTGCTCAACCGCTACCAGGGCTCCGACGGCAGCAACGCCTTCAACTACGTCCCCTAGACCGGGAACTGCCGTAGCCCTGATACTCGACACGAACTCGCTGGCAGCGGGAACGGCACCTGCAAGTTCCCACCGGGGAGGAACATCGGTGAGCCGATAGGAAAAAAGGAGTACGGGTGATGAAGCTGTCTGCCAAGCTGCCCCCGATGACGAGGGCGCGAAGCTGATGCGCTCGAAAGCGTGCTAACGCCATGACACCTCACTCATGCTTTACCCTCAACGAGGCCCGCGCCGCGGGCGAGCGGATCGGCATCGACTGGGACGCTTCACCGTTCGATCCCGGGCAGTTCCGGAAGGGGATGGACATCGAGCTCGAGCACGGCACGCGTGACCCGGAGACGAATGTGACCGATGACGATGTCACCATGACGGCGAAGATCGCGCGGGCGCACCTCAACGAGTTTCCGGACTATTACACCCGCCTTGCGGAGATGGAAGCCGAGGCGGAGGCGGACCGCGCCTGCGCCAGGTGGACCCACCTAAGATCACTTTTCCCATTCCGCATCAGACACCCGGGTGTATGCAAAGACGCCTGCGCATACAACGGGGTAGGGCCGGCGCGGGGCGCGATGCCGGGACGGGCGGGAGGGGGCCGTCGAGACGGAGTTGAGCAGGTCGGTGCGGGCCTGGTCGACGGCGGCGAGCATGGCGCCGCGCAGGACCGGGGCGCCGGTGACGCCGGTGGGGACGACGCGGGGGCTGGCCGGGCAGATACGGGCCACCTCGGCCGCGACCCGGCCGGCGAGGGCGGGGCCGCCCGCCAGGCCGACGTCGCCGCCGAGCACGACGAGGCCGGGATCGAGGACGACGGAGACCGAGGCCACCCCGATCGCGACGCGGCGCGCCAGTTCGCTGAGGAACTCCTGCGCGCGGGCCGCGGTCCCGGACGCCGCGGCGCCGTTCCCGCTGGCCGCTGTGCCGTCCGCTGGCCGCTGTGCCTGGTCGCCGGCGGCCCGGACGGCCGCGCGGACCGCCTCCTCGGCGGTGGGGGCGGCGAAGCCGAAGACCCCGGCCAGCATGCGTACCACGCTCGCGCCGACCAGCGACTGCAGGCCGCCGTTGGCCGGATGGCGGACATCCTCCTGCAGCGGCGCGCCGGGCACGGGCAGGTAGCCGATCTCGCCCGCGGCCCCGGCGGCGCCCCGGTGCACCTTGCCGCCGAGGAACGCCGCCATGCCGAGGCCGCCGCCGATCCACACGAGCACGAATTCCTCCAGGCCCTGCGCGGCGCCGACGGAGCGCTCGGCCAGCGCAGCCAGGTTGACGTCGTTCTCGATGATGACCGGGCGATTCAGCGCGCCGCGCAGCGCGCCGAGGACGCCTTCGTGCCAGTCGGGCAGGTTAATCGCGAGCCGCGGGTCACCGGTCCGGGGGTCAACGACACCCGGGCTGCCGATGACGAACGCGTTCAGCCGGCTCATCTCCACCCCGGCGGTCCGGCAGGCCCGGTCGACCGCGCCGCGGACCAGTTCCACCGGGTTGGCCGAGCCGTTCGGGTTCACGCTGACCTCGGCGACCACGCGCCCGGTAACGTCGGCGACGCCGGCGCTGACGCCATCCAGTTCGACGCAGAGCCCGGCGACGTAGGCACTGGATGGGACGACGGAGTAGAGCGCGGCGTTCGGGCCGCGGCCGCCTTCCTGCTGGCCAACGACCGTGACCAGGCCGCGCTCCTCGAGCCGGGCCAGCATCTGGGCCACGGTGACCTTGGAGACCCTCGTCTGCTCACTGATCTGCGTGCGGGTCAGCGGAGTCCCGGGAAGCAGCAGGTCAAGGGCGGCGCGGTCGTTCAGTTCGCGCAGCAGACTCGGCGTACCCGGTCGGCGCTCCATTGCGGTCCCTCTCCTGTCCCTCCCGGCCACATTGCCCGGGTCTTGTGTTTCAATCCGGCAACGGCCCTATCTTATAGGAAAGTTTCCGATTAGTTTTCTCAGTACGGCCGTGTCTCCCCTATCTCTACACGGCGTCTCTCCGGCGTCGGCGAGTTCCACAAGGCCTACCCGGCCTACTCCAAGACCAAGGTTGGCGTCTACGTGCCGTGGACGAAGGTGACCACCGAATTCACCAAGGCGCTATCGAGCGGCAAGAACGCGCCGGACATTGCCGAGGTCGGCAACGCCGAGACGCCGACGGACGCCTCCCTCGGCATGCTCGCGAACATCACCAGCGACGTGAGCCGCCTGGTCGAGCAAGTCCGACATCGTCTCCGGCATGCTCGCCAACGACACGCAGAACGGCGGCATTTACGGCGTGCATGGTTCGGCGGCGTCCGGGGCATCTTCTACCGCACGGACCAGTTCAAGGCGGCCGGGATCACCTCCACCCTGAGTCGCTCATGAAGGGTCGGACTTCACCAGTACTGTTGATAGAGTCGACACTCAGCTGCAGAACGTGCCCAACACCGGATCGTCGAGCTGCGCACGGCGGATGGCTGACACGGTTGACAACCGGCCGACGGCCCCGATTCCGGGGAACGGTGGCCGGGGGCAACGGGCCCTCTGAGCGCGCTGGCCTCATCAGGCCAGCTGGGCTCACCGGCCTCGCAGGGTCCCTCAGGTGCTACGGACCTGGCCTCCCGGGATGATCGGGACATGCCGCCAGGTCCGGAAAGCCCGGGCGCCGGTGGCACTCCCCCCCAGCCGCCGGTGCCCGGCCAGGGCGGCGCGACCAGCCGCTCTCGGGATCAACGTGGACCTCCCGCCTCCTGCGGTCAGCCGGCGGCCAGCGCAGAACGGGGACACCATCACCGGAGTGCCGCAGCGGCCGTCCGCCTCCTGCGGTCAGCCGGCGGGCAGCTGGCCCCGTTCGGCGTCCCGGGCCAGCTTGCGGCTCTCCTTGAGGGAACGGCCGCGCGCCTCGGCTGGCAAGCGCCAGAAGGTGTTGCCGCCCATCAGGTTGAAGCTGCGGATATGGATGACCGGCGCGCCCGGGCGCGGCTCGTACGGGGCACCGCGCTCCGTGTTGCCGCCCATGAACGAAAAGCCGCTGATCTCCACGTCCACGGTGCTGGGCAGGTAGATGGTCGAGCCGCCCATGATCGCGAACATGTTCAGGGTGAGGCCGTTGGCGTCGATCTCCGCGTCGCGCAGGTCGATCTCGTCTCCTCCCATGATCGCCACCGTATTGACCACCGAGGCTGGCCGCAGCCGCCCGCGCCGCTGTGAGCCGCCCATGATGGCCACGAACCACCGGGTCTTCGGGCGCTGGGCCGGGTCGGCCGCCACGGACTGGGCGAGGGCGACCGACGGCTGGCTGACGTCCGGCAGGTCACGCGCGACGGCGGCCAGGTCGGCCCGGGTCTTGGCCGCCAGCACCAGGGAGGCGCGTTCCTCATGCTCGTCCAGGGTGAGGCGGCCGGCCGCCGCGTGCTGGCCGAGAACCTCGAGCATGCTGTCCCGGTCCTGGTCCGAGACCCGTAGTTCTCCTTCGGGCACCGGGGGCTGTGCTGGTCCGGTCACGACCATTTCCTCCCTCAAAGCCGGTCCCGGCGGACTATTCCGCAGGTTTCCCACCAGACTGGCCTGCCCGGGGCTGGCTGGCAAACTACTTCGCTGTCCGGCGCCGGCGGCGGGCCTCGCGGGCGGAATGGCGGCGGGGCCTCGCGGGCGGAATGGCGGCGGGCCTGACGGGCCGCATGGCGGCGGGCCTGACGGGCCGAATGGCGGCGGGGTAGCGCCTGGCTGCAGCCGGCCGATACGGGTGGCGGGCGGCCGGGCGGGGTGCCGGTCGCGCGCCGATGCGGGTTTTAGCGCCGTCAGGCTGCATAATGCTGGGCATGCGGCTTTCAGCCCGCGCGGACTACGCGTTGCGCGCGGCAATCGAACTCGCCTCGGCTACGGACAGCCATGTGACGGCGGATCGAATCGCACGCGCACAGCAGATTCCGGGCAAGTTCCTGGAGACGATCCTGACCCAGCTGCGGCGCGCCGGGCTGATCCGCAGCCAGCGCGGGCCGGAGGGCGGTTTCTGGCTGGCCCGGCCGGCCAGTGAGATCTCGCTGGCCGAGATCATCCGCGCCATCGACGGCCCGCTGCTCGGCGTGCGCGGCGAGCGCCCGGAGAACATCGAATACCCCGGGGCCGCCGAGCCCCTGCAGCAGGTGTGGATCGCGCTGCGCGCCAACGAACGGGCCATCCTCGAAGAGGTCACGCTCGGGCACATCGTCGCGGGAGAGCTCCCGCTCAGCGTGCGCACGCTGGCCGCGGACCCGCGCGCCTGGGTCTGACCGGCCGCCGCAACAACACGAACCGCGGGCCCGGGCCTGGCCTGGGCCTGGCCGGCCGCCGCAACAACACGAACCGCGGGCCCGGGCCTGGGCCGCCGGCAACACGAACCGCGGGCCGGGCCTGGCCGGCCGCCGCAACAACACGAACCGCGGGCCTGGGCCTGGCCGGCCGCCGGCAACAACACGAACCGCGGGCCCGGGCCTGGCTGGGCCTGGGCGGCCGCCGGTAACAACGCGAACGGCGGGCGCAGCCTCGCCACGCCCGCCGCATCGCGGTATCAGTTCAGGTGGGCCGGCTACACCGGCACCATGTCGGTCACTTCGTGTACGTGGGACTCGACCGTGCCGAACTCGCCAGCAGGGTCGGAGGCCATGCCATCGGAGCTGAATCCTGCGTTGCGCACCACGCCCACGGTGACCTCGCCGCCAGCCGGCAGCTTCGGCTCCCTTGGCGCCTCCAGCACCGGCTCGTTCTGCAGCTCAGCCAGCGCGAAGTTATCCGCAACCTCGCGGAAGACCTGTGAAAGGGGTATCCCAAGCGCGCTGCAGATTGCAGCGAGCAGCTCAGAGGACGCCTCTTTCTGCCCCCGTTCAACTTCAGACAGGTAACCCAGCGAGACCCGAGCGGAGGCTGATACCTCTCTCAGGGTCCGACCCTGCCGCAGGCGCAGCCGACGCAGCACGTCACCGAGCAAGTGACGAAGCAAAACCATCGTCGCACTCCTTCCCGAGGCAGAACCGTTACCCCTCCACGGTACCTGTCCGCATGGTCAGTCCGGGAGTCCGCAACGGCCCGTTTCGCTTCTGACGTAACGCTGTAATCAGCGGATGTCTTCCCGAAGCCGGCCGAGCAGGAGGGCTAGTGACTGCTCTACCGCCAGCCTACGGATCCCGTCTCGGTCCCCGTCAAGCGCAAGCGTGCGGACGACGGTGTCGCCGTCCGCACTGACCGCGACGTGCACGGTCCCGACGGGCTGGCCGTCCTGCGGGTCCGGGCCGGCCACGCCGGTCGTGGCCACGCCGAAGGTGGCGGTCAGCCGCTGGCGGGCGCCGTCGGCCATGGCGGTGGCCACGCCCGGGTACACGGCGCCGTGCCTGTCCAGCATGGCCTGGTCCACGCCGAGCAGGGCCGCCTTGAGCTCGGTGGCGTAGGCCACGATTCCGCCACGCACGGCGTAGGACGCACCGGGGACCGTCGTCAGCCCGGCCACCACCAGGCCGCCGGTCAGCGATTCGGCGGCGGCGACGGTCTGCCCGGCGTCCCGGAGCAGGGCGATCACCTGGGCGGCCAGCAGGCGCGTATCGTCGCTTACCGGCTCATTTTCGGTCATTTCCTCCCCTGTTCTCCCGTGGCGGCTTTCGCCATGTCTCCTGTGGCGGTTTTCACCGCCGCCCGGGACGAGGCGGTCTGGTGTCTCCTGTGGCGGTTTTCGCCGCCGCCGGGACGAGGCGGTCTGGCGCCCGGCGTCAGCGCGGCGCGCTGGGGCGCTCCAGGCGTGCGGCGCGCAGCACATAGTCGGCGCCGGTGACCACCGTCACCGCGACGGCGATGCCCATCATGACGGGGCGGGCGGCGCCGAACGGCCCCGGCAGCACGTACAGGCTGATCGCTACCATCTGCAGCAGCGTCTTGAGCTTGCCGCCGCGGCTCGCCGCGATCACGCCGCGCTTGATGACGGCGAACCGCAGTACGGTGACCCCCTGACTACGACCTCCTGCTGCGCCGCGTCGCCGCCTCCGCCGGCGCCCACCTCGTGGTCATCCACATCGAGCCCGACCTATGGGGATACCTCGAGCAGGCCCGTGACGGGGCGCTGGCGCGCGCTTTCGCGCAGAAGCTGATCGCGCTGCGCAACCGACTCGCCCCGCACGTCAAGCTCGCGTGGCATCTCAGCGTCTGGGGCACGGACGAGGACCCGACGTACTCCAAGCCGTCGCTGACTCACATGGACGCGCTCGCGGCCAGGTCCGCGGCGTTCTACGCGTCGCTGCACGCCCGCTTCGACCTCGTCTTCAATGACGTCACCGACCGTGACGCCGGGTTCTACGCAAAGGTCCTGAACAACCCGAAGACCGCGTGGGGGCCGGCCGACTTCCGCCGGCTGGACGCGTATCTGGCGGGGTTCACCCGCCGCACCCACACACCAGTGGTCCTGTGGCAGCTGCCCCTGGGCGACACGCATTTGGACAACACCTGGGGCCACTACCGCGACAACCGCCTGCAGTGGTGGCTGGACGACCCGTCCGGCGCGCACCTGCGCGCCACGCGCAACGCGGGTGTCATCGGCCTGCTGTTCGGCGGCGGCGCGACGGGCACCACCTCTGACCAGAGCGACGGCGGGTTCTTCTACCGCCTGGCCCGACACTACGAGGCGGACCCGCTGTCGCTGTTCGGGGCATAGCGTGGCGCGGCGTGGCGCCGACGTGCTCGTTCGAGCCAAGGCCCGGCTCGACCGGCTGTCGCTCTACCCGCGTCCGGTGAGCATCGACCACGTGTGGATCGTCTCGGCGCCGTGGCTGTTCGCGCTGCCGTGGTTTCGTCGCTTCGACGGCTACACGATGTGGAACCTCATCCTGCTGCGCTCGGCCCGCCTCGCCGATGACGAGGACCTCGTGTGCCACGAGCTCTGCCACGTCTGGCAGATGCAGCACCACCCGATCGGGATGCCGCTGTCCTACCTACGTGTCGGCTACGCCCGCAACCCGTACGAGGAGGAAGCGCGCCAGGCGGCTACCCCACGATGATCTCGCCGCCCCGCTCGGGCACCACGACCAGCATGCTGCGCCGAGCCCGCTCGGGGGCCGGTCGCGCCGGGCGGAAGTCCAGCGCGGCCGCCGTCCGCAGCACCTCGCGCATCTCCATCTCGGCGAACGGGGCGCCCGCGCACCGGCGCACGCCGCCGCCATACGGGATCCAGGACCGCGACTCTGGGGTCGCGCCGTCCACCCAGCGCTCGGGCCGGAACGCGCCCGCGTCCGGCCACAGGTCCTCCCGGCGCATGGCCAGCCACAGGCACGCCGCGACCTGGACGCCCGCCGGGATCGTCTGCCCGGCGATCTGCGCCGGCTCGCGCAACAGCCGCGGCGCGATCGTCAACGCGGGACGGACGCGGAGCACCTCCTTGAGCACGGCGTCGAGGTAGGCGGGGTCGCCCGCGCGCAGTCGCCGGTGCACCTCGGGGCTGCGGGCCAGCCGCTCGAACGCCCACGCCAGGGACGCCGCCGAGCTGTCGTGGCCGCCCATCAACAGGGCCACGAGCTGATCGCGTAGGTGCTGGTCGGAGGGCGGGTTGCCGTCCTCGTCGCGCTGGGCGAGAAGCAGCGACAGGACCGAGGCCCCGTCGTCGGGCTCACTGCGGCGGCGTGCCAAGAGCTCGTAGAGCAGCGCGTCGAAGCGCTCGACCGCCAGCCGGAACCGGCCCCAGGGGCTGCGGGGCCCGAACTCCTTCATCACCACGACCATGGCCAGGACCCGAGGCAGGGACCGGACCCCGGCCAGCGCGTCCTCCACCGCCGCGTGCAGGCGCGCGAACTCGATCTCGTCGCGGGCGCCAAACACGACCCGGAGCATGATCTCCAGCGTGAGTGCGCGCATGCGCTCGAGCGTGTTAACGCGGCCGTGCCACGTGGCCAGCTCCGCGCGGGCCAGCTCGCCGATCATCGGCGCCAGCGCCCGCATCTGCTCGCCGTGAAACGGCTTCTGGAGCAGCCGTCGCTCGCGCAGATGCTCCTCGCCGTCGATGACGAGGATGGAGTGGGGCCCTGCGAACGGGCGCAGGAACTCCCAGCTCTGGCCGGCGGGCGCGATCTCCGCGGGCAGGCCGAAGACCTCGCGCACGGCGTCGGGGTGGCTGAAGAGGACCATCGGCTCCTCGGTCCAGTACGTGCGGATCGTGGCCGGGTCGCCGTACCGCGCGTGCACGCGCGCCAGGAACGCCCCGGGCCGGCTCATCCAGGCAAGCGTCTGCCACACGGCGGGGGCGCGTGGGCCCGGAGGTGTGCGAACCTCTTGGCGCGTTGGCGAGGTCATACGTCCTATGAGGCTCTTATACCGGGTCCGGTTCCGGCGCGATCACGCTTGGGCTCCGGATCACATGTCCGGCTACCTCGATGGCGAGCTGGCCGCTGCCGCGCGCTCGCGCATGGAACGTCACGCGCGCGACTGCCCGGAGTGCGACCGGCTGCTCGCGGGGCTGCGGGCGGTGGTGGCGGCCCTGGGACGGCTGCCGGCGCCCGAAGGCGGCATCGACGGGGCACGGCTGGCGGCCGCGGTGGGCGCGCGCCTGGACGAGCCTCCGGCGTCCTGAGCTTGAACCGTCGGAGGCGGTGACCGGGTCAAACATGGCATGACCCACAACACCAATACCCAGAACCACCCCGTGGAGAAGAGCGACGGCGAGTGGCGTGACAAGCTCACGCCGGAGCAGTACGACGTGCTGCGCCACAAGGCGACGGAGCGTCCGTTCACCGGCGAGTACGTGCACGAGAAGCGTGACGGCACCTATCGCTGCGCCGGGTGCGGCGCGGAGCTGTTCGCCTCGGAGACGAAGTTCGATTCCGGCACTGGTTGGCCGAGCTTCACCGAGCCGGCGAACCGCGCCAACGTCGAGCTCCACGCCGACAACAGCTACGGAATGCACCGCATCGAGGTGACCTGTGCCGCATGTGGCGGCCACCTCGGGCACGTGTTCTCCGACGGGCCGGGCGCGACCGGCGAGCGCTACTGCATCAACTCGTGCTCGCTGACGCTCGACGAGCAACAGTCGTAGGACCCGGGGCGGTATAACCGCCCGGTGAACGGCGGCCCGACCCCCGAGCATGACCTGATCGAACGGGCGCGCGACGGGGATCAGGCCGCATTCGCCGAGCTGGTCGCGGCCCACGCCGACCGCGTGCAGCGGGCGCTGCGGCGCTTCGGCCTGGGGGCGGGCGACGCCGACGACGTCGCGCAGGAGGTGTTCCTGCGCGCGTGGCGGGGGCTGGACCGCTTCCAGGAGCGGTCATCCTTCTCCACCTGGCTGTACCGGATCGCTTTCAACGAGGCTCAGCGCCGGCTGGCGCGCCGGACCCTCCCCCGGGCCGAACCGGCCCCCGAGGGCGAGGACCCGGTCGCCTCGCTGCCCGAGTCTCCGGAGGCGGGGCCCGACGCCCGGGCGCTCGCCCACGAGTTCGAGCGCAAGCTCGAGGACGCGCTGGACGAGCTGCCGCCGGAGTGGCGCGCCGCCGTCGTGCTGCGAGACATCGAGGGTCTGTCCACCCATGACGCGGCGGAGGTGACCGGCGTGGGCGAGGCGGCGTTCAAGAGCCGCCTGCACCGCGGCCGCATGCAGCTGCGTGCCCTCCTCGAGCCCTATCTGGGGCTCGAGGAGGGCTAACGCGCACTGGGCTAGGCGGCCTCCGCGGCCGCGGCCGACGCCGCATCGAGCCCGAGCTCGCGCTCCAGCGCGGCGCGCGGCTGGGCGCCGATCGCCTGAGCGGCGGCCTCGCCGTCGCGGTAGAGGACCACGTACGGGATCCCGCGGACGCCGGCTCGCTCGGCGAGAGCGGGCTCGTCGTCAACGTTGACCTTGCCGACCTTGACGGTCCCAGCACGGTCCCCGGCGATCTGCTCGATCACGGGGCCGAGCATGCGGCACGGTCCGCACCACGGCGCCCAGTAGTCGACCACCACGGGCACGTCGGAGGCGAGCACCTCCTTGTCGAAGTTGGCCTCAGTCAGGGTGATGACGTTGCTCATGAGTTGCCTTTTCAGTTGGTGTTGCCTAGCGAAGCGTGGTCGCGCAGACCGCTCCGCCATGCTTTTCGAAGTAGCGCTGGTGGTAATCCTCGGCGTCGTAGAACTCCGTCGCCGGGACGATCTGGGTGACGATCTCCTTGGCGAGGCTGTGCTGGCGCTCGTCACGGGAGGAGATGGCGGCCTGCTCCTGCTCGGCGTCGGTGACGAAGATCGCGGAGCGGTACTGACTGCCGAAGTCCCAGCCCTGCCGGTTGCGGCTGGTGGGGTCGTGGATGGCCCAGAACGTGCGCAGCAGATCGCCGTAGCTGACGATCGATGGGTCAAACCACACCTCGACCGCCTCGGCGTGGCCCGTGGTGTCAGAGCAGACCTGCTCGTAGCTGGGGTGCTCGACCGTGCCGCCGGTGTAGCCGACGGCCGTCCTGAGCACGCCCTCGATCTCGCGGAACGACGCCTCGACGCCCCAGAAGCATCCGGCGGCAAAGGTGGCGCGCTCCGCGCCCTTGGGCAGATCCGATCTGGGGCCCGCGCCCCGGTCGGGCGAGGCCTTCCTGGTGAAGTTCAGCACTGCGGTCCTTTCCGTATTCGTGTTCGCACCGAGATAGACCCGCCGCGCCGCGAAAACGGTTCAGCGTGCATGGCTCCGTCTCGGCGCGGGCACCGGTCGGGGACGGGCCTGTGTGCGGTCGGTCACGCGACCGGTCGCGCCCGGAAGGATCGCGCTCGCGCCAACGTCCCACCCTGGGACGAGCCGGCAGGTGAGCCGGCTCGCGTCGCTGCAGGACCCTGGAGAGCAACGTGCTCGTCTCGGGGCTGCCGGCACAGCTGCAGGTCTCCGGAAGTGAGGGCGCCAACGACGACCTCGAGATCAACACCCTCGGCGGTCAGGACAGCGTGGCGGTCGCCGCGGGCGTGAGCCAGCTCATCGACCTGAGCGTGGACCTCGGAGCCGACCAGTAGCACCGGGCTTCAACCGTGGCGCCGCGGGAGCGGCGGCGCCCGGTAAGCCCCACGACGCGAATGAGCGGCAGGTGCGGCGGACGAGCTCACTCGACACGCTCGAGCTGGTACCCGCGGCCCGCAGCGGACCCGCGAACACCGTCTCGCTCGTGCGCTTCACCGGCGGCGACATCAGCTTCTATGACCACTTCAGATGGGCCCAGGAGATCGACTGGTCCGCGCCATGACGTGGCAGTGCCCGCCCGTGCCCGCAGGCGCAGGAAGGCCTCGACCACCCGGGGATCGAACTGGCTGCCCGCGCAGGCGCACAGCTCGGCGACCGCCACCTCGACGCTCAGTGCCTTGCGGTAGGTGCGGTCACTCGTCATCGCGTGGTAGGAGTCACACACGGCGATGATCCGTGCCCCGAGAGGGATCGACTCGCGCGCCAGCTGGTCCGGGTAGCCGGTGCCGTCCCACCGCTCGTGCGAGGAGCGCACCAGCGGCGCGACGTCCGCGAGCGCGGGCGAGGCGAGGATGATGCGCTCGCCCGCGATGGTGTGCTGATGCATCAGGGCCCACTCGTCGCCGGTGAGCGGCCCGGGCTTATCCAGGATCGCCTCCGGAATGGCGATCTTGCCGATGTCGTGCAGTTCGGCGGCGATCAGGATTGTCTCGACCTGAGCCGGATCGCACCCGAGCGACACCGCGACGTCGGCAGCCAGCTCGGCGACGTCGTCGACGTGATCGGACAGTTCCGGATCACGGTGCGCGAGCGCCGAGAGCAACGCGTGCTTGACCTCGAAGGCTGCCGCCGCCCGGCGGCCCTGGCTCTTGTGGGCGTACATCCGCCCATCGGCGAGCCGGAGAGCTTCCTCGACGTCGGTGGTCTCCTCCGGCAGGCGGACGCTGCCCAGCGACGCCTTGATCGAGAACCCGTCGCCATGATCTGAGAGGACCTCGATGGCCGCGCGCAGCGGCGCATCGCCGCCCGGGCCGCCGGGGAGCAACGCGCAGAACTCGTCGCCGCCCATGCGGTACGCGGCGGCGTCCACGCCGATCGCCGCCTCGAGCCCGGCGGCCATGCGCTGCAGAAGCGCGTCGCCGGCCGCATGACCGAAGGTGTCGTTGTAGCTCTTGAATCCGTCGAGGTCGAACAGGACGAGCACGAGCGGCTCGGGATCGTCATCGTCAAGGCGATCACTCAGGGCGGCGGCGAACGCTCGGCGATTGCCCAGGCCGGTGAGCGGATCGGTGAGCGCCTCGCGCGTGGTGCGGCGCAGCATCGCCTGGTGGGCGCGGAAGGTCATCACCAGACGGAGCAGGACGCAGAGCAGCGCCCCGCTGGCCAGCCCGATGGCCGGAAGGGTCACGTCGGTGACCGTCCCCACCACGAGGATTCCCAGACTGACCAGGGCTGAGGCGATGGCGACGCTGATCGCCTCCGCGCTGCGGGCGCGCGTGGCGCGGCCTCGCGGCTGCATCCAAGCCGCCGTGGCGCCGCAAACGGCGATCGTCCACCAGCCGGGGTCGTAGGGGCCGCCTGACGCCCATGTGCCCTGCGCGGCCTTGATCAGGTAGATCGTGTCCGCAGTCCAAAAGCACATGACGCCCGCGGCGATGATCCCGAACCGGCGGTCCAAGCGCCATCCGCCCACGGCCAGCACGCCGGCGATGAAGCCCAGCATGATGAGGTCCATGATCGGATAGCTGAGATTGGTCGCCACCGACAGGCTGTCGCCGCTCACGGCGGCGAGGACGGGCTTGAACACGATGGCGGCGCTGAGGGCGCCGGCAGCCAGGCCGGCGGTGACGCCGTCGGCCCAGATCGTCTTGGGTAGGCCCTTGATGCGCGAGCGCGCGAGCAGGATGAGACCGACGAAGATGAGGGGTGGCAGCGACAGGTAGCCCGCGTCGGCAGGCGAGGGCACCGGAGGCGCGGAGTCGCTCCACAGCACCACGGTGAAATACAGCTCACCGAAGGCCCACGCCCCCACGCCCAGGCCGATGAGGAGCCACGCGACCCGCTCGCGGGGACGGACGGCCGCTCGCACCAGGCACAGGGCCGCACCGATCGCCATGGCCACGAGATGCAGCCATTTCTGCGGCCCGATGGGCAGCCAGCGGAGACCGAGCGCGTGCGCTTCGCACGCGGCGATCCAGCCTCCGGTGATGATCAGAATGAAACGGACGTGACGCGGCATCGTGGTCATATCGGCGGGAGATACGCTCCGCGTAAGCGCGAGGCGTATCTCGACCACAAATGTGCGCGTCAGCAGACGCCGAGGTCGCCTGCTAGCCCCGCGAGACGTCTCCCGAGCCCGAGACGTCGTGCGACAGCCTCGGGTCACCCGTGTACTGCACGTCCCCGCTCCCGCTGACCACGGCGTCGAGCGCACGGACAGAATGGACGTTGACGTCGCCGCTGCCGGAGATCTTGACCTTCCCGTTCTGGACGACGACATCGCTCAGGTCGATGTCCCCCGAGCCGTCGATGGCCGCATCCAGCGCATCCAGCCGCCCGTGGCCGTCCACGTCGCCGGAGCCGTCGACGCGCACCCGCAGCGGGCCGCCATCGAGCTCGGGGAGCGACACGTCGCCGGAACCGTCGATCCGGGCGTCGGTCAGGCGAGGGGTGGACACCGTCACGGTGAGCTGATCGCCGCTGAGGTCCAACGTGTCAGACGAGCCCCGGTCCTCGACGATGAGCGTGCCGGACTGCACCCGGGTCACCACGTCGTCGACGCGGTGCGCACCCCCGGCAATGGTCAAGGTACGGGAGAAACCGCGGTGAACCACGACATTGGCCGAGCCGCGCACGTCAACGCGATCAAAGCCACTGACGGAACGGGTCTGCGTTGTGTGAGGGCCGTCGCTGAAGCGCACGCCGCACCCGCAGGCGATCAGCGCCACGGTGGCGGCGGCGAGGAGTATGAGGGTCACACGGAACATGGCCGCCACCGTATGGCGGCGGGGCGGCCACCGGAATGAGGAGTGCCCCCGAGCGTGGTGGGGCTATCCCCAGGTAACGTGGACGATGTGGCCCAGGACCTGCAGAACCCGTTCTTCGCGCGCTTCTTTCACCGCTTCTGCGGGCGGGACCGAGGCAACGGCGAGCGCGACCTGCGCGTCGAGCTCCTCGCGGGCGCGACGGGACGCGTCGTGGAGGTCGGCCCCGGCAACGGGATCAACTTCGCGCACTATCCCCGGAGCGTCGCCGAGGTGATCGCCGTCGAGCCTGAGCCCTACCTGCGCAGTCAAGCCGAGAAGGCGGCCGCGCGCGCTCCTGTGCCGGTGCGCGTCACGCCGGGCCTGGCCGACGCGCTGGAGCTCGAGCCGGACTCGGTCGACGCGGTGGTCGCGTGCGGGGTGCTGTGTTCGGTGCCCAACCAGGCCGCGGCGCTCGCCGAGTTTCGCCGGGTCCTGCGTCCCGGTGGCGAGCTGCGCTTCTACGAGCACGTGCGCTCCCGCCGCCCCGGCTTCGCGCGCTGGCAGTCACGCGTTGACCCGCTGTGGACGCGGCTCTTCGGCGGCTGCCACGCCGATCGCGACACCCTGGACGCGATCCAGAGCGCCGGCTTTCGCTTGGAGCGCTGTCGCGGGTTTCCCTTCCCCGCGGACGCGCGCGTCTACCCCGTTACGCCGCGGGTCCTCGGGCTCGCGCGCGCCGGCTGAGCCGGCGCGCCATCAGATCCCGCGCAGCGCTCCGCCGTCCACGGCGATCGCGGTGCCGGTGATGTAGGCGGCGCGATCCGAGCACAGGAACGCCGCCGCCCATGCCATCTCCTCGGGCCGGCCGATCCGGCCTGCGGGCACGCTGGCGGCGGCGCCGGCCTCGGCCGCGGCCATCGATCCGGCCAGCGAGGCCAGGCGCTCGGTGGCGATCGAGCCGGTGAGCAGGGAGTTGATGGTGACGCCGTCACCGGCCACCTCGCGCGCCAGCGTCTTGTAGGCCGCCAGCTGGGCCGAGCGCTCGGCGTTGGAGAGGATGAGCGGCTGGATCGGCTCGCGGACCGTCGTGGAGGCGATGGCGACCACCCGGCCCCAGCCGCGCTCGCGCATCCCGGGCACGACGAGCCGCAGCAGCGTCATCGGCGCCAGCACCAGCGTGCGGTGCGCCTGCTCCCATTGCGCGGTGCTGAAGTTCAAGGGATCGGGATCGGCCGGCGGGCCGCCGGTATTGGTGACGAGGATGTCGACCGGGCCGACCTCCTCGGCGATCCGCGTGACGAGGCCGTGAGCAGCGTCGAGGTTCGCGCTGTCCCAGGCCAGCCCGGCGGCGGCGCCGACCTCCTCGGCCACCTGCGCGGTGCGAGCCGGATCGCGCGCGGTGATCACGACCTGCGCGCCCTCGGCCACGAGAACCTCGGCCACGGCGCGCCCGATGCCCTGGCTGGCTCCGCCGACCAGCGCCACGCGTCCCTGGATCCCGAGGTCCATGGACGCACCCTACAGGCCGATGAAGGCGCCGTCCCCCGTGCGCGGATCGGCGGAGCCGGACAGCATGTCGTCGCCGGTGACCTGGATCATCTGAGCGTGGCCGAACCCCACGTCGGCGGGCCCATTGCGGCGGACCTCGTAGCCGCGCCGGCACAGGCCCTCCTCCCACGCCGCCGGCGCCTTGTGTTCGAGGCGGACGAACGGGAGGTCGTCGCGCTCCCATGTGTCAAAGCCGGTGGACGGCTCACGGCTCAGGCTCCAGCGCGGCGCACGTAATGCCCGGCCTGGCTCCTCGCCGGCCACGAGCGTGCGCGCCAGCAGTTGGAGCAGGATCTGAGGCTGGGCGTCACCGCCCATCGTCCCCATCACCGCCGCCAGGCGGCCGTCGGCGTGGGTGACCGCCAGCGGGGCGAGGGTGTGCGGCGGTCGCCGCCCCGGCCCGTACTCGGCGGGGTGGTCGCGCCCCAACGAGAACCCGGTCCCGCGGTTGTGCAGGAAGATGCCGTGCTGGGGCAGCACCAGATGCGAGCCGAAGCCGGCCGCGTTGGACAGGATCAGCGATACTCCCGCGCGGTCGGCGTCCACCGCACACAGATATGTCGTGTCCCCGTCGCTGTACACGTCGGCCAGCCCGCGGCTGGCGTGGGCGCGCAGCGACGCCGCGCGGGGCGCGAGCCGGTCCGGCGAGAGCAGGCCGGCTCCGTCGGCGCCGTCGTGGAGCACCGCGATGCGGTCATAGGCGGCCTGCCGCGCCGCCTCGACGAGCACGAACGCCCACCAGCCGTCGTCGGGATCGGCGGGCACGCCCACCCGCTCGGCGATCCAGGCGCTCGACAGCGTGAGGTAGCCCTGCGAGTTCGGCGGGATGGTCCAGAGCTGGTGGCCCAGCGCGGTGAGCGAGAGCGGCGTCACCCAGTCCGCCTGCACCCTGCGCAGGTCCTCAGAACTGAACAGCCCCGCCCCGATCGACACGAGGGCTTCGCCCGGCGCTCCCTCGTAGAACGCCGCTCGGCCGCCATCGGCGACGGCGGCGAGCGCGCCCGCGATCCCGGGGAGCTTCAGACGCTGTCCACGGATCAGGACGTCGGGGGCGCCGAACGCCGCCGCGCGCAGCATGGGGCTGAGCACCCGGGACATGGGGGCCAGCGTGGGCGAGACGGGGAAGCCGCTGCGGGCGAGGCGAACGGCGGGCGCGAGGACCTCGGCGAGCGGCAGGCGCCCGAAGCGCGTGCTCAGCGCGACGAGACCGTCCACGCAACCCGGGATCGTCACGCCGCGGATGTCGTCGCGAAACGGCATCCGCACCATGCCCTCGGACCGGAGCTGCTCGGCGTCGGCCCCGGACCCTGCGCGCCCCGATGCGTTGAGCGCCTCCGGAGGCGCCCCCGGCGCCGCGACGACCGCGAAGAGGTCCCCGCCAAGCCCGCACAGGTGAGGCGAGGTCACCGCCATCGCCGCCGCGGCGGCGATGGCCGCGTCGGCGGCGCCACCGCCACGCTCGAGCATCGCTGCGCCGGCCTGAGCGGCCAGATGGTTAGCGGCGGCGACGGCGCCGGTCGGCGCGTAACGGGTGAGCATCTCTGGCTCGGCACCTTAGACCGGACGGATCCGAGCCGCCGGCCACCTGATAGGAAGGTCTGATGCGCAAGCTGATCTACTCGATGGGCGTCTCGCTCGACGGCTACACCGTGGGCCCCGACGGACGCTTTGACTGGTCCACCCCTGACGAGGAGCTGCACCGGTTTCACAACGAGCAGACGGCCGAGCTCGGCGCGCACCTGGTCGGCCGGCGCCTCTATGAGGCCATGCTCCCCTGGGAGACCGAGGAGCAGCCGGACGATATGCGCGGCGAGTTCGCCGACGCCTGGAGCTCGATCGAGAAGGTGGTGTTCTCGAAGACGCTGACCGAGGTGCAGGGCAATGCGCGGCTGGCCACGGCCGGCATCGCCGAGGAGGTCGCCCGCCTCCGTGAGCGCCCGGGCAAGGACATCGGCGTCGGCGGCTCAACCCTGGCCGCCGACGTGATCAGACTGGGCCTGATGGATGAGTACCGGCTGTTCGTCAACCCGATCCTCGTCGGCCGCGGGACGCCGTTCTTCCCGTCCCTGGACAGCCCCGCCGACCTCGAGCTCGTGGAGACGCAGACGTTCGGGTCGCGCGTCGTGTACCTGCGCTACCAGCGCGCCGGCTAGCCACTCCGGGGTGAACCGCAACCAATCCGGGCGAGGGCGCGGCGTCCGTGCCGGCCCTTCACACCGGGGTCGTTCAGCCTGCGTAGCCTCCTGGGGCGCCGGGTGCGGCCTGACCACCCGGCACGGTCGGGCCGCCAGGCCGTCCCGGGCCTTCACCATGCCCGCCGGGGCCCTGCATGACCTTGAACGAGGTGTCGAGATGGACCTCGACCTTGGTGCCGTCGGACTTCGTCACGGTCGTCTCGTATCCAGAGCCCGTGAAGTCGGTCGTGACCGGGCCCGCGGTCCCACCGCCGACGGCCCTGGCCGCGGCCGCTCGAGCCTTGGCAGCGGCAGTCCCGGTCACGGGCTTTTCGGCATCCTCGTGAGCTGCGGTGCCGGGCGCCGGGAACCCCTGGCGGCTCTGCGAAGGGGCGGGTGTGGTGGTGCTCGTCGCGGACGTCGTCGACGGCGAGCTGGCAGCGTTGGCGATCGCCGCCCCGCCGATCGCCGCCCCGCCGATGGCGGCGCCGACGGCGAGCTTGGATCTCAGCTTCCTCATGTCTCTCTCCTTGAGGTTGTGTGAGGAGGAGCCCCGATGCTGGCGTTCGAGTGTGAGGACACCGCGAGAACCGCGTGAGATTTACGTCAGAACGCCCCCTCCGCGCAAATCGGGCCTGCAACTGCCCCAGTTATCGGGCGCAGAGCGGGGGTAGCAACTAGACGAGCGAACGAAAGGGTGCATCGAAATGGCCACTACGAGCGGTACCAGCAAACGAACGCGGTCCTCCGGATCGACGCGCTCGACGGCAAAGCGCTCCACGGCCAAGTCCGGGAGGTCGAGCTCCAGTAAGTCCAGGGCATCCAGCTCAGCCAAGCCGAAGGCGACCGCCTCTCCTCCGGCCCCGCGGACCACGGCCAAGCGATCGACCTCGGCGGCCCGGTCGTCGGGCGGGTCCCCCGGGTCTAACGGGTCCATGCGCGAGCGGGTCGTCGGGGGCGCGCTGGGCGCAATCATCGGCGGCGCCGCCGTCGGCGGTGTATCGCGGCTGGCGAACCACTACCGCCGTCCGCGCGTCATGGGCATCCCCATTCCCGCTGAGCTGAATCCGCGGCATCTGGACGCCACGAAGCTCGCCAGCAATCTCGACATCAAGGGCGTGCTGCGCAAGATCGGTAACGCAGCCGAGCAGATCGAGGCACGCAGCGAGGACGTCCGGACCCTGAGCGGCCAGGCGAAGCGACTCACCCGCAAGCTCTCGTAGCGCGGTAGCTCGCGCGGGCGCGTGGCTATCTGCGTGGGAGGAGGCCGTCGAGGTCACGCGTATTGAGTACGTCGGGGGCGGTGGCCCACCCGCGCCGCGCGGTGGCGACCGCGTATCTCATGTTCGCCAGGCCCTGGGTGGAGTGCGCGTCGGTCGAGCACACCACCGCCACCCCGGCCCGCAGGGCGTCGCGCACGTGCGCGCCCGACAGGTCGAGGCGCAGCGGTAGGCCGTTGACCTCCATCGCCACGCCGTGCTCGAGCGCCGCCTCGTAGACGCGATCGAGGTCCAGCGCATTCTCGGGGCGACGGTTGATGTAGCGGCCGGTGGGATGGCTGAGGCAGCGCACGTAGGGATTGCGCACCGCCTCCAGGACGCGCCTGGTCATGTCCGGACGCGGCATCCGCTGGCCGCCGTGCACGCTGGCCTGGACCCAGTCCAGCTCGGCCAGGACGGCGTCGGGGAGATCGAGGCGTCCGTCGGGCAGGATGTCGCATTCGATCCCGCGCAACACCCGGAACGGCGCGAGCGCCTCGTTGGCCGCGGCGATCTCCTCGCCCTGCCGGCGCACGTCGTCAGGCGTCAGACCCCGGACCGCGCCCACCGCGGGGGTGTGATCGCAGATCGCCAGGTAGTCATAGCCGCGATCGCGGGCGGCGCGGGCCATCTCCTCGACGCTCTGCCGGCCGTCTGACCACGTGGTGTGCGCGTGCAGGTCGCCTCGGATCTGGGGCAGCTCGAGCAGCGCCGGCGGCTCGCCGGCGAACGGCGCCTCGCGCAGCTCCGGCGGGCACCACGGGAAACCCAGGGCGCGGTACACCGCGGCTTCGTCGGGGGCGTCGGGCACGGGCTCGAGGGCGGCGACGTACCCCGGGGATCCCGTGGCCCGCAGCAGCGCCGAGCCAAAGGAGGCGCGCGCGGCGACGACCAGTTCCACCGCCACCCCGTCGACGGTCACGCCCATGGCCCGCCGCTCCGCCTGCGCCACGACCGCGACGATCTGGGGCAGCTGCGCGAAAGCGGCCAGGACCGGGCCCGGGTCCTCGGCCGTGCACACGACGGCCAGATCGTGGCAGGAGTCCCGCCACCGGCGCACATCGCCGGCCGCCTCGCCGCCGAGCGCCGCCGCGATGCCCTCGACGAGCTCCCCCGCGCGGGGCAGCAGCAGCCCCCGGGCCGGCTCCGGCTCGCCTTCCCGGGCCAGCGCGCCGAGCAGCCGCGCCTCCGTCTTGGGGCCGATGCCCGGCACGGCGCGCAGCCGGCCCGCCGCCGCGGCGTCGCGAAACTCCTCCGCGGTGCGGATGTCCAACGCCCGGGCCACCTCGATCGACCGCTGGGCGGTGAGCCCCAGGTACCGGCCGAGGCCGACCAGCTCCGGGCTCAGCTCGCGCTCGAGCTCCGCCAGCTCGGCGATCTCGCCGGTGTCCACCAGCTCTCGCAGGCGCGACTCGATCCCCGGCCCGACGCCACGGAGCTCCCGCACCCGCCCGGCCCGAACGAGGTCGGCCACAGGGACCGCGGCGGCACGAATGGTCTCCGCGGCGCGACGGTACGCCCGGATCGTGTACGCGTTGGCCCCAGCCAGCTCCAGCAGGGACGCGAACGCGTCCAGGCGATCAGCGATCCCGCGGTTGTCCACCGGCCACAGTCTGGCGCGGCGCGCCGGTGCCTCGTCGCGAGCCCCAGGTCGACACGTCTCGCCTGCCACGATGCGGGGGTGAGCGCCCAGAATCACGCGCCGCGTTGGCTGGCCTTGGACGGCGCCGTCAACGCCCGAGCCGTCGTGCCGGGCGTGCTGCTGCGCGCCGACAACCTCCAGTCGCTCACCTCGGGCGACGTGCGCCGGCTCATCGAGGAGGAGGCGCTGGAGGTGGTGGTGGACCTGCGCACCGACAGCGAGGTGACGCTCGAGGGCCCGGGGCCACTGACCGCCCACGCCGTGGTGCGCATCGAGCACCGGTCGCTGTATCCGGACTCGGGCGGCCACACGGACATCGACGCCGCGGTCAAGCCCTGGGGGCATGACGACCGGGACGCATGGCCGGAGGAGTCGCCGATGGTCCGGGCCTACATGAGCTACCTGCGGCGCCGGCCGGACTCGATCGTGGCCTCCGTACGCACGATCGCCCGCACGGACGGAGCCGTGCTGGTGCACTGCGCGGCCGGCAAGGATCGCACCGGAGTGGTGGTGGCGCTCGCCCTCGACGCCGCCGGGGTGGATCGCGACGTGATCGTCTCGGACTACGCCGCGACGGGCGAGCGTGTCGACGCCATCCTCGCCCGGCTCCTGGCGTCCCCGACCTACCGCGACGAGCTCGAGGGCGGCGACCCGCGGGCACACGACCCGCATCCCGAGTTGATGGAGCGCTTCTTCGAGCTCGTTGACGCGCACCTCGGCGGCTCGGTGCCCTGGCTGTCAACGCACGGCCTGAGCGAGGAGGATCTCGACCGGCTACGCCGGCGCCTCAGTGCGCCTCCGCCAGCGGCGGCATCGTGCTGAGATCCAGGCGGCCGAGGATCCCCGCCGGCTGGGTCTGCAACCACGCCGCCGTCACGGTGTTGCGCAGCACCCAGATGTCGGTGATCGGCCCCACACCGCCGGGCACCGGCGAGACCGCTTCGGCGATGGGCTCGACCGTCGCCGTGTCGACGTCGCCCACCAGGCGTACGGTCCCGTCGGCCTCCTCCACCGCGTTGATCCCGATGTCGATCACGATCGCGCCCTCGCGGACGAGATCGGCGCCGATCAGGCTCGGCACTCCGACCGCGACGATGAGGATGTCCGCCGAGAGGGTGTGCTCGGCCAGGCGGCCCGCGTCGTAGGTGTGGCGGTGGGCGGAGATGACCGTGGCGTTGCGCTGCAGCCCCAGGATCGCCGCCGGCTTGCCCACGTTGTTGGAGCGGCCCACCAGCACCAGGTTCAGGCCGTCATAGGCGGTGTGCGGGTCACGGCCGACCGAGGCGGTGTAGCGATCGAGCATGTGGAAGGCGGCTGCGGGCGTCGAGGGCACGAACCGCGGCATGCCCAGCGACAGCAGCCCGGCGTTGAGGGGATGTAGCGCCTCGACGTCTTTGAGCGGCGGCAGCGCCGCGAACACACGCGATTCGGGCAGGTGCGCCGGCAGCGGCCGCAGCACGAGGATGCCGCTGATCTCCGGATCGGCGTCGATCTCGGCGACCTTCCCGATCACCTGCCCCAGGGTCGCGTCCGCGGGCAACCGTTCGGGACGCGACACGATGCCCGCCTCCCGGGCACGGCGGTCGATCCGGCGCTGGTACACCTGCGCGGCCAGGTCATCGCCCACCAGCAGCGTTCCGATCCCCGGCGGTACCGGTAGGCGCGAGAGCTCCTCGCGCAGCGTCGCGCTGAGCTCCTGCGCGTACGCCCTCCCGTCGATGAGCATCAGCGCAGCCTACGGGGAGAGCGGCGCCGCCGCCGCGCGGGCGGGAGCTCAGCGGGGTCGTCGACCGGCCGCGGACGAGCGAGTCGAGGGTCACTGCGGCCAAGAGGACGATGGCGGTCGCGATGTCGGTGCCCGCGGAGCAGATCCCCATGCGATCTCCCATCAGGACCTCCAGGGCGGCATCATGGTCGCCGGTCCCGGCGCCGAGTACACCATTCGCCGACCCGACCAGCGAGGCCTCGGTCGGGTTCGCCGACCGCGACGCCATCAACCCGCTCGAGCAACTGCAGAGCTTCAGCCATGACCCGTCAGCGTTTGACTACGTGCCCGCCAACTCGCCGTCGGGCGAGCCGGTGCCGTCCTCAGCGTTGTCGACGTCGAACACCACGGTGACCCGCGGCCTGGCCCGAACCACCGGGCCGGGCTCGCCGGCGACCGACGATTCCGTCGACTTCACGACCGCTTCAGGCCAGGGCCAGCTGGCTCCGGGCAGCTACACCTGGACGGGCTACGTGTACGTTCGACCACCGACACCTACACGTTCCGGTTCCAGTTCAGCCCCGGCGTGACGCCGGCGAACGTGACCTTCGCGCTTGACGGGACGCCCGCCACGTTGAGCACCGCCTCAAACATCTACGGCCAGGGAGTGACGGGTGCGCATAGCGCGGCACTGCCCGGCACGCCGACCAAGTGCAGATCACCTTTGAGAACACGACCGGCGGCCCGTGGCAAGAAGCTCGCGGTCGTGTTCCTCAACGACAACGGCGCGTCCACGACGATCCCGAATCCGTACGGGTCGACACCCGCCACGATCTCGGCGCCGGAGTCGCTGACCGCGGCCAACACGCAGCTGGTGCAGGCGGTGACCGCCGCCAACCCCAACACCGTCGTCGTCCTCAACACCACCAACTCGGTGCTGATGCCGTGGGTTGGCAGCGTCAAGTCGGTCCGACGGCGGCCTGGACGTGAGCTTCAGGGTCCGCAACACCGGACCGGCGAGCGGCGCCGCGGTGCCACAGCTGTATCTGGGAGCGCCGAGCCAGGCGCCGGCCGGCGTGCAGTTCGCGGTCCGGCAGCTGTCGCAGTTCGCCCGCGTCACGCTGGCGCCCGGGGAGTCGCGGTGGGTGAGCGTCGAGGTGCCCCTGCGCCAGTTCCAGTACTGGTCCGCCGCCGACCAGCAGTGGCTGGTGGCCGGCGGGCGGCGCGCCGTGTACGTCGGCGACGCCGACTCGGCCGGGCGGTTGGCGCTGCAGGCCGCGGTCGACATCCCGTCCCATGACAACGTCACCTGCGACGACGCCCAGCTGAGCGCGACCATGGTGAGCGGCCGGCTCACCGTTCCCCGCGGGTCCTGGTGTGACCTGGTGGACGTCTCGGTCGCCGGCAACCACGCCTCCGGCAACTCGATCGAGGGCAACACCATCGATCGGGACCTGGTGTGTGCTCACAACGGCGAGCTCGCGTCGTCCCACAACACGGTGAAAGGGACGCATCAGAGGGCCCTGCGGCCAGCGAGACGCGCGCCGGCGACGCCGGCGCGCGCGGTTGCGTACGGTCTCGCGCAGTGGCGTGTCCTGCCACACTGGCGCGATGGCGCAGGGCGACGACACCGGTTCGTGGTTCCCGGTCCCCGGCGAGAGCGAGCTGCCCGGGGACCTGCAGGGGCTGTTCGCGAAGGCCCGGGAACGGCTGGGCTTCGTGCCGAACGTGTTTCGCGTCTACGCGTTTCGGCCGCAGCGACTGAGCGCGTGGTTTGCCCACTTCCGCCAGCTGCACCAGCCGACCGAGAACCTGAGCGCCGCCGACCGGGAGATGATCGCGGTGGTCGTCAGCGCCGCGAACGGCTGCCTGTACTGCCTGATCGCGCACGGGGCCGCCCTGCGCGAGGAGCTCGGCGACGCGGTGCTCGGCGAGCGCCTCTCCTATGACTGGCGGCGCGCGGGCCTCGACGCGCGTCGCAGCGCGATCTGCTCATACGCCGAGAAGCTCACCCTGCGGCCGCGCGAGGTGACGCGCCAGGACCTCCAATCGCTGCTCGACGCTGGCCTCACCCTTGAAGAGGCCTGGGACGTGGCCGAGATCGCGGCGATGTACAACCTGACCAACCGCATGGCGATGGCCACGAACATGCTCCCCAACGAGGAGTACAGCGGCCAGGCCCGGGGAGCGGGCATGTGAACGCCGGGCAGGCAGGCACCAAAAGAGCTGGGCGCGTGGCGAAATCTGTGTCACATTGGTGCTGACATGCTCGCGAGCCGCAGGAGGTCCTAGATGTCCGACGTGATCGTGTGCGCGGTCGATGGCTCCGAGGCGACGGGGCGCGTCCTCGACACGGGCCAGTGGCTCGCCACAGCCCTCGGCGCCCGCCTCGTGGTGATGCACGCGACCGACGGCGAGGCCGACGCCGCTGATGAGACTGTCGCCGCCATCCGCACTCACCTGGGGGACGCGTCCGCCGAAGTGCGCCTCCTCGAGGGTGCGCCGGCGCAGGCGATCCTGTCGGCGGCCGGCGACGAGGACCCGGAACTGCTCGTCGTCGGGTCCCGCGGCCGGGGAGCGCTCCGCTCAGCGCTGCTCGGCAGCATTTCGCACGAGGTGGCGGCGCGGACGCGATCCCCGGTCGTCGTCGTCCCATCCCAGGAGGAGTGGAATGCGCCGAGCCCGAGCCCGAGCCCGAGCTCGGGGAGTGATGGAAGCATCGTCTGCGGCGTCGACGGCTCCGATCCGTCCTTGGCCGCGGTCGCCCTGGCGCGACGCCTGGCCACGCGGCTCGGCCTGCGACTCGTCATCGTGCATGCCCGCCAGAACATCAGGGCGGCGATGGCCTATCCCGGCGCACGCTCATCCACCCCGCCGGTCACCGGCCAGGAGGACTCGGTCGCCGGCCTGGTCGATCGCCTGATGCAGAGGGCCCAGGAGGTCGCCGGACCCGGCGCGACCACCATCGTGGAGCCCGGCCCCCCGGCCGAGGTTCTGGAGGCGGCGGCCCAGCGCGAGGGCGCGCGCCTCATCGTCATCGCCACGCGCGGCTCGGGCGGGGTGCGGGCGGCGATCCTGGGGTCGGTGGCCACCGAACTGGCCGCCCACGCGACCCGTCCCGTCCTGGTGCTCTCCGAGGCGGCCGCCGCCGCCGTCGCCGACGGCCACCCGACGTTGTCCGGTTCCTGATCGCGCGCCCACGGCCTCGTAGTCACCTGAGCGCCCGGCGCGGCCGCCTGCTGGTGGTCGCCGCGACGGTGCTCGCCGCGCTCGCCCTGGTTCTCTCCTACGCCGGTCGGGCGGTGTTGCGCTCCCAGCCGTTCGCCGACCGGGCTACCGCCGCCCTGCGCGACCCCGCCGTGCAGGCCGTCGTGGCCGACCACCTCACCGATGCCGTCGTCCGGGCCAACGGCGATCTGGCCGCGGTTCGCCCGCTCATCCGCACGGTGACCGCCGGCGTGGTCAGCAGCGCCCCGTTCGCCGCGATCTTTCATCAGGCGGTGCTCCAGGCCCACGCGGCGGTCGTGGGACAGAACCGTCCTCGGGGCCTCGTCAACGTGGCTGACGCCGCCGTCCTCATCCAGGGCGTCCTCCAGCGCCTGGCCCCGAGCGCCGCGGCGACCGTGGGCGCGGAGCGGACGGTCCAGCTGCTTGATGTCCGCCCTCCCGGCGCCGTGCGCGACGTGGTGCGCGCAGCCCGGGCCGTCTACACCGTCGCCTGGGCCCTGGCGCTCGTGGCGCTCGTGCTCGCGGCCGCGGCCGTGTGGTCGTCCACGGACCGTGCCCGGACCGCATGGCAGCTCGGGGTCGGGCTGGTGTTCGGCGGGCTGGTCGTGGTCGGCCTCTGCCTCGTGGGCGCGGCGGTCGTCCAACAGACGGCCCCCGCCGGCCGGAGTGGCGCAGCCGCCGCCATCTGGCGTGCACTGGCGGGCGGGTTGCGCTCGGAGGCGCTGTGGCTCGCCGGCGCGGGGGCGGTGGTGGTGGGGGCGACATCGGTGTGGACGGGCGGCGCCGCCGGTGAGGGGGACCCGCTCCGCAGCCAGACATTGCGGCAGCGCGCGGGTGCGGGGCTGACGCGCGAGCCGATGCGCTCTTTGGTCCTCGCCGGGGTGGGGGTCGCCGTTCTGCTCGAGCCCTCCGCAGCACTTGGGGTCGTGGCCGTGGCCGCCGGTCTGCTCGCTCTCGCCGTCGGCGTGGGTGGGCTCCTGCGCTGGGCCACCCGCCCCCGTCGGGGCGCCGGGGACCTGGTGTCGCAACGGCGCCTCTGGCCGGCCGCGGTGGCGTTGGGCGCACTCGCCGTGGCGTTGGTCGTGATCGGATCCGGCAGCGCTGACGAGGCGCCCGCGGCCACGCCGCTGACCTGCAACGGCTCCACGCTGTTGTGCGACCGCCCGCTCAATGACGTCGTGTTCCCCGCCACGCACAACTCGTTCGCCTCGGTGACGATCCCCACGTTCCTGTTCGGCCAACAGGACGGCACGATCGAGGACCAGCTCCGATTCGGGATCCGTGGGTTCCTGATCGACACCTACTACGGCTTTGCGACCGGGAGCCGGGTCCGCACCGACACCGTCAGCATGCCCAAGCGCGACGCCGCGGTCCAGGAACTGGGCGAGCCGGCGGTGAAGGCCGCCGAATCGATCCGGTCACGGCTCGGCGCCCAACCAACGGGCGGCCGGGGGATCTACCTCTGCCACACCTTCTGCGAGCTCGGGGCGGTGGCGCTGGGGCCGGTCCTCAGCCAGCTGCGGGCGTTCCTGATCGCCAATCCCGGCGAGGTGGTGATCCTCATCAACCAGGACGAGGGGCCGACCCCGTCCGACATCGCCGCCGCCTTCGATCGCGCGGGCCTCACCGACCTCGTCTATCGCGGGCCGCTGGGCCCGTTCCCGACGCTGCGCCAGATGATCGACTCGGGCCAACGGCTGGTGGTCATGGCCGAGAACGACGCGGGCGACATCCCCTGGTACCACCTGGCCTACGAGGGCGCCCTGCAGGAGACCCCGTTCCGCTTCACCACCACGGCCGCCCTCACCGCTGCCGCCACACTGCCGACCACGTGCCGCCCCAACCGCGGACCCGAGTCAGCGCCCCTGTTCCTGCTCAACAACTGGGTCGACACGACCCCGGTGCCCCGCTCTTCCAACGCCGCCGTGGTCAACGCCTACAAGGTCCTCCTGCACCGCGCCCAGACGTGCCTGAGTCTGCGCCACCGCCTGCCCAATCTGATCGCCGTGGACTTCTTCCGCCAGGGCGACGTCCTGGGCGTGGCGCGGACGCTCAACGGCCTGGACGGCTGACAGCGGCGAGGCCTCCAAACCCTCTCGATCGCTCAGCAGACCTCGACCCCGTCCCGCGCCCGCAACTATGGTGACCGGACAATGGCAGGGATTAACCGCCGCTTGGTCCGGTGCCTGAGCATCGTGCTGGCCGGTTGCGTGTGCCAGCTCGCCGTCACCGGCGTCGCGGACGCCGAGGTGTCACTGTCCGCCACCGGCTACCGGGTGTCATCGACCGCCGCGCGGGTCATTGTGACCGTCAACCGCAGCGGTTCGCTGCGCGGCGACGAGTACGTCCGCTACGGCACCCACCGCGCCAACGCGGTCGCCGGCATTGACTACCAGAACGTCGGCGGCACCCTGCACCTGTTGTCCGGCCAAGCGCAGGCCACGTTCACCATCCCGATCATTGTCCGTGACTGGCGCGGCCCGTCGGTTCACGCCGCCGTCTACCTGTACGGCTCCTTTCCCGAGAAGCTCGGCCCCCACAACGCCAAGCTCTTCATCCTCCACAACGCCCCGCTCCAGGCGCGCGACCCCGCCAATCCGTTAGAGCTCCCCGGCGTCCCCAACGCCGCCGGGAACCTGCTGGCCGGCGCCCTCTTCTACGCCGACCCCCACCACTCCCCGGCCGCCGAGGCCGCGCGCCGGCTGCGGCGCAAGCACCCCAAGGAGGCGGGCCTGATCCAGGCGATCGCCGACCAGCCGTTCACCGACCGGTTCGGCTCCTGGAATGGTGCCAGCCCCGAAGGCGCTGTCTTCCAATTCCTGCGCAACGCCGACGTCCAGGACCCGGCGTCGATTCCCACTCTCGCCACCTACTGGATCGTCAACGGCCAGTGCGCCCGGGGCGGCGCCACGGACTCCCCCCGCCGAGTGGCCGCGTATCAGCGGTTCATCAACGGCCTGTCGGCCGGGATCGGCAACTTCCGCGTCGTCGTGTTCCTGGAGATGGACTCGCTGATCACCACTCCCTGCCTGCACGGGCGCGCGCTCGTGGTGCGCATGAGCGAACTGCGTGACGCCGTCACCACGCTGGAACAGAACCCGCACGTGCTCGTGTATGTCGACGCCGGCGCCGGCGACGCGCTCTCGTACCAGACTGCCGCCCGGCTCCTGACCCGCGAAGGCGTGCACTTGGCCCAGGGGTTCTTCCTCAACTCCACCCACTTCGATTGGACCACCTCGGAGATCGCCTACGGGCAGAAGCTCGCGCGCGCGCTGGAGGGCGTGCATTTCGTGGTCTCCACCTCCGACAACGGACGGGGGCCGCTCCACCCCCAAGACCGCGTGCATCACGGCAACGAGATCCTGTGCGCTCCGCCTGGCCGCGGACTGGGCCCGAGGCCCACCAGCCAGACCGGGTACGCGTTTGCTGACGCGTTCGCGTGGATCGCATTGCCGGGCAAGTCCGGCGGGTCCTGCGGCCCCGGGGTCAAGGCCCCACCGACCGGCGCCTTCTGGCCCGCCAACGCGGTCGGGCTGGTCCGCCACGCCGACTACAACATCACCGGCCCCGGCAAACGCCGGCTGCAGCCCGCTCCCCGAGCGGCCGAAGGTCACGCCGGCACGCCGCGATAACCGTAGACTCCCCTGGCGGCCGTGTAGAGATCTCGCCGTCGACACCAGATGCGGATCGCGCAGACATTTGACATTGCCAGTTCTCCGGAGCGTGTCTTTGACTACATGACGGATCCCGCGAACCTGCGCGACTGGCAGACGTCGAAGACCCGCGTCGAGGTGTTGAGCGACGGCCCACCCAGCGCGGGATTCCGCGTGCGCGAGTGGACGAAGGTCCCGGGCCGCGCGGAGTTCTCGCAGGTGGTCGAGTTCAGCAGGTTCGAGCGCCCGACGCTGCTTCACACCCACATCGTCGAGGGACCGCAGCCGATTGACGGCACGTGGTCATTGAATGCATCGGGCGACGGGGCGCAGGTGCGTTTCGTGGCTGAGGGTCCGCTGCAAGGGGCGTTGCGCCTGCTCACGCCGATCGTCACGCGCATGATCGACCGCCAGTTCCGCGAATATCACGCCAACCTGCGACGCAACGTCGAGTCACTGCCCTGACGGGCGCAGCGGACGCGGGTCACGCGCCGGCTGACACCCACCGCGACCGAGTGAGTTCCACCACAGTGGCCCCGCGTGACGGCGGGGCCTCTCTGTGGAGACGTCGCGCTGTCGGCGCTCCTCGCGCGTCAGCGCAGCGCGGGCTCCCCTAGGTAGCCGGCGGCCCCCACCGTGCCGTTGGCCGCCACGGCGCCGGCAATCACGGCAACCGCCAGGACTCCGACAAGGACCACTGACACCATCCGGAGACGACGCATCGCAACTGTCCTTTCCCGGGCTGCGCGGTCCCATCCCCGGAGTGTGAGCTTGAATTTCGCTGGCGTCGTACCACTTGGCGCGATCCGGTGTCAACAGCCAACCGTCAGCTCGATCGGACTGCTTGATGAGACTTGAATAGAGATTGCGGCGAACCATGCTGGATGGTGTAAGACCCGTGTTGATCACTGTCAGGATCCTGACTCCGGTGCGCGCTTCTGGTCGTGGTGGACGAGTCGCGCGCTCCTACCTCGCGCTGGGGTCAGTAGCTCGTGTGCATGGCGGCGGTGACCTGTGCGAGCGTGCTCTGAGCGATGCCGCGAGCCGCAGCGCTCCCAGCGCGCAGGACCGTCCTGAGATACCCGCGATCACGGATGAGCTCGGATCGGCGGTCACGGATGGGCCGTAGCCGCTCGTTGACGGCCTCGGTTGCGCGGCGTTTGAGCTCGGCGGCTCCTCGGCTACCGATCTGCTCTGCGAGCTGACGAGGATCGACCTCTTCGCATAATGCGGTGAGCAGGACGAGGTTGGCGACCTCTGGTCGGTTCCGTGGGTCGTAGGTGATGTGCGGGTCTGAGTCGGTCTTGGCCTGGCGCAGTAGCTGAGCGGTCTCATCGGCGGTGGCGGCGATTGCGACCGCGTTGTTCCGGCTCTTGCTCATCTTGCCTCCGTCGGTTCCCAGGAGAACCGGGGCGTCGCTGAGCAGCGCCTCGGGCTCGGGGAAGACAGGCCGCTCCGGCGCGTATCGGCGGTTGAACCGCCGCGCGATGGCGCGGGTCTGCTCTATGTGCGGGAGTTGGTCGGCGCCGACGGGCACGATCGTGGCCTGGCAGAACAGGATGTCGGCGGCCTGATGCACGGGATAGGTCAGCATGAGCCCGCTGAGCGCAGTCACTCCGAAGACCGAGGCCTCGTCTTTGACCGTCGGGTTGCGCAGCAGCTCGGGCAGCGTGACCAGGCTCAGGAACGGCAACATCAACTGATTGAGCTCGGGCACGAGCGAGTGGGCGAAGATCGTCGCACGCGTCGGGTCGATCCCGACGGCCAGGTAATCGGCAACGAGCTCGTCGACATCCTCAGGAAGCGATGCGGGGCTGTCGCGGTCGGTGATCGTCTGATAGTCAGCGATCAACACCATCAGATCTACTCCCTCCGCCTGGAGTCGGACTCGGTTCAGCAGGGTTCCGAACAGATGGCCGAGGTGCAGCTGACCGGTGGGACGATCACCCGTCAGCACGCGCGGGGCGAACGCCCGCGAACGGGGATGGGCAGGTGAATGCAGGTGAGTCATGGAAGGCCTTTCGCGAGGGGCCCTCCTGAGCACGCGTCGTCAGCTTCGCCAGCGGACCGCCCAGGAGCGGCCCGAGAACACAGATCAGCGGAGCCGCATGAGAAGCGGCCGCCACCAGCAACGAAGACGAATGCAGAACGACATGCTCTGCATCATACGGACGATCCGAGCCAGGTCCAGCTGCCGAATCGCCTCAACCCGACAGGTGGAGGTCCGGGATCAGACGGGCAGGGTGCGGGGGAGCCCGAAGCGGGGGAGCACGCTCGAGTCGATGAAGTTGGTGATGGCGGCGATCCGGTCGCGCTCGAGCGTCAGTACGAGCAGCCCCACGGCGTGTGCGATCGGGGCGTATCCGTCGTCGCGGTAGCAACCGAACGCCGGCTGTGTGTTCGCGCGCGTGGGGATGAGCTTGTAGCGACGCTCGCCGCGCCAGTTGGCGGTCTCAAGCAGGAAGGCTGCGATGGCGGGATGCCCTTGGTACTCGAGCGGCGACGGCGGCATGCTGAACCGCGCGTCGTGGGTGAGCAGCCCGACGACCCCGTCGATGTCGTCGGCGACCCAGGCGTCGGCAAAGCGCTGCACGAGCTCCCGTTCGCACTCCGAGTCGGGCAGCGGAGCTCGCTGTGGCCCCTGCGCGCCCTGTACGTGCTCGATCGTCGAACGCGCGCGCTTCAGCGCGCTCTTCACCGAGTCCTCACTGCCGCCGAGCATCTCTGCGACCTCGGCGGCATGGAAACCGAGAACATCGCGCAGCAACAGCGCCGCCCGCTGCCGTGGAGGGAGCGCCTGGAGCGTGGCGACAAACGCAAGCTCGATCGTCTCCCTGGTCTCGTAGCGCGCGTCGGGTCCGGGGGTCGCGTCGACGATCCCTTCAAGCAGCGCGTCCGGATACGGCTCTAGCCAGGTCACCTCGGCCATGCGGGTCGGCGCCGGCGGTGCGAACGGCGGCTCGGGGGCAGGCGGCGGCCGACGGCCGGCGTCGCGCAATGCGTCCAGACAGCGATTGGTGGCGATTCGGTACAGCCACGCGCGCAGCTGAGAGCGCTGCTCGAACCGGGCGAGGCCGCGCCAGGCGCTCACCATCGTCTCCTGGAGTGCGTCCTCGGCATCCTGCATCGAGCCAAGGATCCGGTAGCAGTGGAACTGCAGCTCACGCCGATAGCGATCGGTGAGTTCACGAAACGCATCCTCGTCTCCGTCGACGGCCCGGCTCAGCAGTTGCTCAGTCACGAGCGGATCCTCGCAGCCCCAGAGCTGCCCAGAAGACTCGGGTCGTTGTCATCGCGGCTCCTTTCATGCGGCCCCGCCAGGTTGTCGCTCCTCTCAACGGTTGAGACGTTCCCGGGACCGAAAAGGGGTCGCCTACCGACCCCTTTTTGTGCGCTCTGACGTCCCAACCCAGGAGATACGCAATCAGGCCGTTGCCGTGAGGAGGAGACCCATCATGAGCGCAGAACACGCAGGACCGCCGGCTGTCGACGCGCGCGCCGGCGTCAACCCGCGACTGAGATTTGGCTGGATCCTCGGGCTGACGTCAGCCGCCTACTTCATGGTCGTTCTCGACGCGCTCGTGGTCGTCACAGCGTTGCCGCGGATGCAGCACGACCTGCATGTGGGCATCTCGACGCTGCAATGGACCGTGAATGCCTACGGGATCACGGTCGCCGCCGGGATCATCACGGCCGCCGCGCTCGGAGACCGCCTCGGGCGCCGTCGGATCTTCGTCTGCGGCGTGTCGCTGTTCACGCTCGCGTCGGCGGCGTGTGCGCTGGCCCCCAGCGCCTCGTTACTGATTGCTGCGCGGGCGGTGCAGGGTCTTGGGGGTGCGGCGGTTCTGCCGCTCAGCCTCACGATCTTGACGACGGCGTTTCCCGCGGAGCGCCGCGGGATGATCGTCGGCATCTACGGAGGCCTGGCCGGCCTGGCGGTCGCGGCTGGGCCACTGGTGGGCGGAGCGGTCACGCAGGGCCTTGACTGGCACTGGGTCTTCTGGATCAACGTTCCGCTCGGCGTCGCCGCGGCCCCGCTTGCGCTCCGCCTCCTGCCCGAGAGCCGCGGCGCGCCGGCGCGGCTCGATGTTCCAGGAGTCGCCCTCGTCTCGAGCGGCGCCGTTGCGATCGTGTGGGGCCTTGTCCGTGCCAGCGTGTCGGGCTGGGGGAGCGCTGAGATCGTCGTGACGCTCGGCGTCGGCGCAGCTCTGCTCGCCGCATTCGTCTGCTGGGAGGGCAGAGCGGACGAGCCGATGGTTCCCTTGCGGTTGTTCGGGATCCGCGCGTTCGCCGCAGGGAACGCCACCACGTTCCTGATGTCGGGTGCGATCTTCGGCGCGGGCTTCCTCGTCATCCAGTACGCGCAGCTCGCGCGCGGGTACTCGCCGCTGTCCACCGGCGTTCGCCTGCTTCCCTGGCTGGTCACGCCGATGTTCGTGTCGCCCGTTGCCGGCGCGTTGTCGGACCGGGTAGGTCGGCGGCCGGTGATCGCCTCGGGTTTGCTGCTTCAGACGCTCGGCTTCTGTTGGGTCGCGCTGAAGGCCTCGCCGGGATCGAGCTACCTCGAGCTCGCGCTCCCGCTCCTGGTCGCCGGGGTCGGAATCTCGATGGCCCTGCCAACGGTGCCGACCGCCGTCCTGAGCGCTGTCGCACCGGAGGAGATGGGCAAGGCCGCCGGGGTCAACACGATGATGCAGCGCTTCGGCTCGGTCTTCGCAGTCGCGATCGCCACCGCGGTGTTCACCGCCAACGGACACCTCGGGTCGCCGGCCAGCGTCACGAATGGGTTCAAGCCTGCGCTTGGCGTCTGCGCTGCCCTCTCGATGGTCGGGACGCTGACGGCACTTGGCATCACGTCACGACGCGCAGAAGCGATCGCCGACCTGGAGCCCGAGCCGGCGCCGGCGATCGCGGCCGGCGGCTGATCGAGACAGCCGTTACGTCGAATTGCGCCGTCGTCTGCGGCTGGTCGGACCGCTGCGCGTCGAGGGTCCGTTGCGAGGCGTATCCCCTCGCAGCTACCGTGTTGTCTGCGGATGTTCGCGCAACCAAAGAATCGTGACGAGAAGGAGCAGCGAGATGGCCGGAACTGAGAAGGCGATCCTGGCGGGCGGGTGCTTTTGGGGTGTGCAGGATCTGATCCGCAAGCTCGATGGTGTCACCGGCACGCGTGTCGGCTACACCGGCGGCGACACGCCCAACGCGACCTACCGCAACCACGGCTCGCATGCCGAGGCGATCGAGATCCAGTTTGACCCGGAGCGCATCTCCTACCGGGACCTGCTCGAGTTCTTCTTTCAGATCCACGACCCCACGACGAAGAATCGCCAGGGCAACGACATCGGCGCGAGCTATCGCTCGGCGATCTACTACGTCGACGATGAGCAGCGCCGCATCGCGGAGGACACGATCGCTGATGTCGACGCCTCCGGCCTGTGGCCCGGCAAGGTCGTCACCGAGGTGGAGCCCGCCGGACCGTTCTGGGAGGCGGAGCCGGAGCACCAGGACTACCTCGAGCGCTACCCCAACGGCTACACGTGCCACTTCGTCCGTCCGGGCTGGAAACTGCCGCGACGCGCGCAGGAAGCGGCGCACTGAGCCAGCCGATCCACGTGGAGCTGAACTAGTTCGGGATGGTGACCAGCACCGCGGTGGCAGCGGGAAGGCGGACGCTGTAGCTGCCAGAGTCAGTCGGGAGCGAGCCGACGCACGCCGGACCGGCGAGCTTGCCGGTGAACGTCTGCGCGGCGAAGCGCTGGCATCCAAGCGTCACGCCGCTCGTTGCGGTGGCGCTCGGCGCCCGAAGCCATGTGAGCTTCGCCCGCGCTACCGCCGGACGCGGCAGTTGGAGGCGGACCGATTGGGCCTTCGTCACGCTGTAGTTGAGCAGGAGGACGCGCGTGGCGTGATCGGCGCCCACCGTCGCCCACGAATCCACGGCCGCCTCGGCGGCCTGGCTCTGGGTTGTCGCCAGCAGCCGTGACCCAGCCGGGGCGGCACGCTGGAACATCAACAGGCCGTAGTACTCCGGTCGCACCGAGGCCGACCACCGGCCGCCGGTCTGGCTGAAGCCGAACAGCTTGCCGGCCGAGCCCCGCCAGGTGTGGATGTTGACGCCGTCGATGCCTGCGTCGGCGATCGAGAACAGAGCGTTCAACGCCCACAGGGCGGACGCGAAACTGTCGCTGAGTCCAGGGGTCCCGGCGCAGGTGATCGCGTTGAGCTCGTCGATGCGGAAGCGCAGCGCTCGCCGATGGGCGAGGGCGACGAGTTGTGGGAGGTCGCGCGTCAAGCCCTCGGAGGCGAACGGCGCCAGCAGCGTCCAGACCGTGGGATGCGAGGGGTCGCTGATGGCCGTCGAGCAGTTCCGCCCTCGAAACGCCGCGCCATACTGGTTGATCGCGTACGCGTGGAAGGTGACAATGCGGAGTCCTGGGGCAGAGGTGACGAACGGCCCCATCTGATTGACCCATGAATGACCGACCGCTGGACCGGCGAGCGGGATGTGCGGGAGCGCGTTCGCTACGCCCGTGAATTCCCTGGCGTAGTCAGACAGGTTGTAGGTGAGCGGACGCCCGGCCTGCGGGGCTCCGTCGGGCAGGCGGTACCAGGGGAGCAGCGGGTACAGCTGCGGCTCGTTGCCCACCTCGAAGGCGTCGATCAGCTTCTGGCCAACCGCGGCCAGCAACTCCTGCGCCTCCATCCGCGCGAGTACCGCGCTGCCGGCCTCGAGATTGAGCCCGAGGATCAGCCGTGCGCGTGCCGAGCGGGCGAGCGCCTGCGCCTTGGCCGCCCACCCCTGCGTCAGGTCGTTGTCGACACCCGGCGGGCGCTTCATCTTGATGATCGGCCACCAGGTCCAGTCGGTGCTGTCGCCTCCGATCCTGATCACGGGCGTCCCGCCTGGTGCGAGGTTGCGGATCAGCTGTGCGAGCACCGGGTTGACGCCCGTCGGCGGAGTTCCCTCATATGCCGACACCGTGTTGTACTCAAGCGATAGGCCCAGATAGTCCGCCGGAATCGGCGTGCCCGCGGGCCTGGCCGCGACGGTCACCACATCGGTCGCCGGCGCCACCGCGGCCCGCGCGACACCACTTCCCGCCGCAAGGACCACCACGACACATGCGAGGCACCGCCGCCAAGCGCCCACTCCCCCTGGGGCCTCAACAGCTCGGCGCAGAGCGAAGCGCGCATCTGAAAGGTTCATAGCCTGCAGCGTCGGTACCCAGACAACCGGTGAAACGTATATCTCAGCCCGTCCCCTGGTTCAATGCGATGTCGGGGATCCCTTCCGTTCAGGCGCCAGTGAGCGCGATGCGCGCCGACTAAATGGAAGGCCGGCTCGCCCTGGTCAGAGCAGGAACGGGATGAGCAACTTCGTCCGCGCCCGGTAGCGCGGGTAGGCCTCCGGGAACTGCTCGGTCAACGTGCGCTCCTCCATGACTGCGCTGTAGGCGAAGTAGACGCCTATGACGCCAGCCACCACCAGCCAGCCCAAGCTGACGGCGAATGCGGTGCCGACCGTCGCCAGGACGAGGCCCGAGTAGATCGGGTGGCGGACGAGCCGGTATGGACCGGACGTGACGAGCTCCGGCTCATCCTTTTCGGTCATCGGCATTCCCCAGTTACGCCCGAGTGCTACCCGAGCCCAGACCGCTGTCCCCAGGCCGCACGCCACCAGGGCGGCGCCGATCGCGCGGATGCCGGGAGCCTGGACCGCGAGGCCGTTCGGTCCACTCGGCCGGAGCACCCGGATGACCACGCCGCCGATCACGATGATCAGGAGCGCGACGGGTCGAGCACGGGGCCTGCGTCTGACCGCCGGCTTGGCCCCGAATGCGGAGACGAGCCAGCCGACCCAGAACACAACCCAGACGATCAGGATTGCCGCGTCCACGCCCCGTGAATCATCGCGCGTCGGCGGTCATGCTCGCGTCAGTGACGTGCGCCCAGTCGCCGGGGTCTACCAGCAGCAGCGGGCCGGTCAGGTTCACGGCCATTCGGCCACGCGATCTGGAGCCGACCAGACTAGATGGGGACCTCGTCGCTGCTGAGCAGCGGCGAGTCGACATCGCCCACAGCCTGCACACCGGAGATGATCATCAGATACGACGTGGCAATGGTCCGAGCGACGATGCTGCTGACAACCGGAGTTGCGGAGCTGTCGGAGGATTTGACGACGCAGTCCACGCCTTGACTCACGTACGCGTCCAGCCCCAGGTCCGGGTCGCCGGCGTCGGCCCGCCACTCGCCGTCTGTGACCCGCGCTTCCAGCTGCCGCAAGCCCGGCGCGAGGTCGGCCAGTGTGGCGCGCCTGCTCGCAACCTCCCCGTCATTCGCCGGGCTGCCCGCGAGCAGGCGCGCCACCGTGACCACGGGGTTGGCGAGAGCATGCCGGCGCTGGCTCTCCTGCATCTGAGCCGATTGGAGGGTTCGTTGCCGCGCCGCCCTTCCTCCGCGCTCAAGAAGACGCTGGATCCAGCTCACCCTTCAAGCCTCCTCGGCGGCACGTTATCCGCTGGCGGCTTGCGACACGACGAGGTGGAAATTCACTAGTGCAGAGTGATGCCAACGGTCCTGCTGAAGACCGTCTGACCGTTGGGGTACGTCCAGCGCAGGCGCACCGAGCCGCTTGATGGGAACACCTGCTGGACCTCGAAATACCCGTGCGGATCGCTCAGCGGCACCGTCGCGATCGTGGTGAAGTCCGCGCTGGAGGCTGGCTTGAACTGCACCTTCACCTCCTGGCGACGGTGGGTACGGCGGGCGGCATCGGGGGCCGGGCGCACGTCGCCCCAGACCAGCAGCGGGTGCTTGGCCGTGGTGCGCGTCACCGGCAGATAGAGCGGCATTCTGAACGCGTCCAAGGTCGGCTTGGGCTGGCCGGTTGCGGCCTTGAGCCCAGTCCCGAAGACGGTTGTGCCAGGCGGATCCGTGATGAGGAATTGGTCGAAGGACTTGATCCGCGGATCCTGCCAGGTCATGTACTCGGCCCAGTTGAGGTAATACGCGGCGAGCGCAGGGGTGATGGTGTACTGATCATTCGGCGGGTTGGTGATGTAGCCGAACTCGGTCGACCAGATCGGGAACTTCTTGTTCGAGCCGTAGACCCGCTGGAGGCGATCGAGGGTCGACTCGAGCGTCGGCAGTGCCGCCAGCTCGGCGTAGTCGGGCTCGTTGGGGATGCGGACGTTGGGCGGCAGCGAGGTGAAGGAATAGGGATGAATGGCAAACCCAGGGGCCTTGAACAAGCCGGGGTTCTGGCTCGCGAACCGAGACGACTCGGCCGGCGTGGTCGGGCAGCCACGCTGGCTGGCCTGGCTTCCGAGGAGCGGCCGGTAGTTGGCATCCACGCAATAGAGCGCTCGCAGGAATCGCAGCGGCGCCATCGCGCCGAACAACCCCGGGGCGCCCTTGAACGTGGCGCCGGCGGGCGCGAGCTCGCCGATGAGGATGCGGTCATTCCCGTGGCCGGTCGCGTGCAGTGAGCTCCACGCCCCGTTGAGGAGGTCGCGGTACAGGCTCGGCGCAACTTCCACCGCCGACCCTGGGTGCGTCGTCTCGGGCCCGAGGTTGATCCCAATGTTGGGCTCATTCCAGACCGACCAGAAGTCCATCCGCGGCAGCGGACTCGACGCGCCGCGGGGAGTGAAATGCCCGCTGTAGCGGGTCCCGACCGCATGCACCCAGTCCGCATAGTCCGCGGCGTCGGGCTTCCACTGAGGCTGCTTGCTCGGGGACGGGGCACCCCGCCCCGCGGCCCAGAGGGGCGGCTTGCCGATCAGCGCCAGGTCGATGCCGATATGACGCGCCGTCAGAGCGCGGATGAGCGCGTCATAGCTCGCCATCGCGGGATAGGCATTGGGATCGCTGGCGTCGAACGCCGGTTTGTGCTGCGAGCTGGAGTCCGGCGCGACCGCCCCCCAGTTCAGGTCCAGACGCACGAATCCGACTCCGAGGCTCTGCAAGAAGTCCATGTTCGCCGCGGAGTTCGTGTTCAGCTCGGCGGCGACCGTGAACATTGACGCCGGCCCGACGCGATGCAGCTTTATCGGCGGCAACGGCGTGGGCTTCGTGTTCGACCCACCGCAGCCGGACACGCCGGCGCCCAGCGCGCATGCGGCCAACAAGGCGATCGGCAGCCAGCGACGCGCAACCGCCGGCGTTGTGCGTCGACAGACAGGCAAGCGGAGGAATGTAACAGCCGCCGTGGAGCGTCGGGCCTGTGGGGATCTGACGCTCGCTTCCCGCGGATCGCGGTCGTTGCGCGTGTGCATCCTCGGCGACGCGTCAGCAGGCGCAGTTGGGTGCGATGGTTAGTCGTCAACGCACGAAGGGAGAATCGTGGCGGTCGCATTCCCAGGCGAGTCAGCGGAATACCGGGAGGCGCGGGCGCGTCTGCTCAAACGAGAGATCGAGCTTCGTCGCGCGATGGAGGAGGTGGCCGCCTCGCGACGAGCTCTCCCGCCGGGCGGCCCCGTCCCGGAGGACTACGTCTTCCAGGGCTCAGGAGACGCCGAGCACGCCGGACAGCACATCAACCTCGTCGTCGTCGCCAAGACGGCACTGCCGCGTCTGCTGACCTTCGGCCCAGAGCGTGGCTGGCGTCGACTGCGGCTGCTGTCTTCGGCCGCCAACACCTACAACCGTGACTACCATGCCGAAACCGCCCAAGGCGCGCAGCGGCCGATGCTCAACGTGTTTCATCGCGACCAGGACGCGATCCGACCCCCGAGGGCCGTCACGCCGGCTGGCACGAGCAGCTGAGCTACTGAACGACGCCGTGACGGCCGGCCGGCGCGGTTGTCGCGTCGCTCGTGCGGGTGCGTGAAGCGAGCAGGGTCAGCTCGTGAGGATGATGTTGTCGCAGCTGCGGCGGAGTTCGTCGACCGCATCGCCGTCGGCCGCGTCGGTGACGATGCCGCTGACCGCGTGGAGGTCGAGGACCTTGTACGGGGACACGGCGCCGAGCTTTTCGGCGCTGGCGAGCACGTAGGTGTCGGCGGCCCGGGCGGCGAGGGCTCGCTTCATGGCGGCTTCCTCGGGATCTCCGGTGGTCAGCCCGTGCTCGGGGTGGACTCCCGTGACGCCGAGAAGGAAGAGGTCGGCGGTGATCGCCTGGGCGGCTTCGACTGTGGCGGCTCCGCAGGCGACGGCAGAGTGTTTGTAGATGCGCCCGCCGAGCAGGAGGATCTCGATGGTTCGGTGATCGACGAGCGCGGCGGCGATCGTCGGGCTGTGTGTGACGACAGTCGCGGCGAGATCCGGAGGCAGTGAGCGCGCGACAGCCAGTGTGGTGGTGCCGCCGTCGAGTATCACTCGGTCACCCGGACGAATCAGATCCGCGGCGCGCCTGGCGACGCGTTGTTTGCTCTCGGGCTCGATGATCTCGCGCGACCGGTAGTCGGCCATCGCGGCCGACACTGGCACCGCGCCGCCATAGACCCGCTGACATAAGCCGGCAGCGGCCAGGTCACGCAGATCGCGCCGGACGCTGTCCTCGGACAGGCCGAGCTCTGCAGCCAGGTCACGAGCGATCAGCTTCCCGTCGGCGCGCAGGCGGCGGAGAAGCAGTTCGCGGCGTTCTGCGACGAGCATTGCACGATCAAGCTTACTTTATTCCGAATCCTGCACGTTTATGCTGTATTGTGCCGGTTCATGATCAAACCTCAGCTCATCCTCATCGCAGGGCCCTACCGCTCCGGCACGGACGACGACCCCGACCGCATGGCCGCGAACCTCCGTCGCCTGGAGGAGGCGGCGTGGCCGATCTTTCAGGCCGGCCACGTCCCGATGATCGGAGAATGGGTCGCGCTCCCGGTCCTTCACAGCGCCGGCGCCACCAGCCCGCTGGACCCTCTGGCCGAGAAGGTGATGTATCCCACCGCGCAACGACTGCTCGCGCACTGTGACGCGGTCCTGCGACTGCCCGGCGAGTCCACGGGCGCCGACCAGGACGTCGCCATCGCACGCCAGCTGGGACTCCCGGTGTACCACCGCCTTCAGGAGATTCCCGGCTACCACGTGGAGCGAGCCGACGACTCGCCCGAAGCAAAGGCGATGTCCGGACGTGAGTAAGGGGGCGGACGAGGCGAATGGCTGATGGCAATCAGGCTGCCTTAGGCCATGCTGGATTGAAGTGATGTTCTCCGCCGCGCATGGCTACAGCACCGGACTCCCACCGATGGACGCTCAGTCGGACTTTGGCCGAGCGCGCCGCGCGTACCTCGCTGCCAGGATCGGGCGCTGGGTGCGCCGCTGCCGCTGCGCCAATCACCCACGGGTGCTCGGGTCCACGGCGACCCTGGGAGCGGGACCGGCGCGGCTTGAGGTGGTTCCGCTGGGCGCAATCGTCGGGACCCTCGAGCCGAGCGGTGGTTTTGACTCGGGCTTCCGTCCGGCGTCGAATGCGGTGCGCCGGCGCTGGGAGAGGATCGCGCTGGCGCACCGAAAGGGCGACGCCCTACCGCCGGTGGTGCTGCGCCGTCAGGCGGATGGGTACTACGTCGTAGACGGCCGCCACAGGGTGTCGGTCGCGCGAACCCTGCGCCTTCGCGATATTGACGCCTGGGTCGCCGGACCTCTGCGGTAGCCCCGCGCCGCTACGGCGTGTCGGGCCATGCCGCCGTGCCGGGCACACCGTCGCCCTCCACGGGCTTGGGACCACCGACTGCGATGACGTCCAAGCCGTCGGGGCCCGCCTCGAAGGCTCGAACGACCTCGGGGGCGACCCGCACGACATCCCACTGCCGAAGATCGAGAACTTCGTCATTGAGGAGCACTCGTCCGGACCCGCCGACGACGACATAGGCCTCTTCCTGCTCGCGGTGACTGTGCCCCATCGGGCTGCGCAGGTTCGGTGCGTAGCGAAAAAGGCTGACGCCGAGATCGCGTGAGCCCAGATGCTTTCGACCGAACCGGCCCTCGATCCCGGGTGCGCTATCGCCCATGGAGTCCTCGACCTCCAACAAGTTCACGGTAGAAAAGCCAGACATGGACAAGCTCCTTTTTGGCAGACAGTGGTCCGTCGGACCCTATCTCCGAGTTGCATCACGGGCTCGTTGCGCAGCGCCCCTCAGGCCGCCAGGCGGGCGAGCGCCTGCTCGGCGCTCCGGTTCGGTGGGAAGACGGGGTAGATGACGCTTTCGATCATGCCGTCGCGCACGAACAGCGTAAGGCGCTTGAGCAGGGTGATCCCGTCAACCTCAAACGTCGGGAGGCGAAGCGACGTCGTGAGTTCGAGCCGCTCGTCGGAAAGCAACGGGTAGGGCAGGTGCAGCCGCTCGGCGGCTTCCTGCTGGTAAGCCGTGTCCTGCGTGGAGAGGCCGAGCACCCTCGTGTGAGCCGCCGCAAATCGGGCGTACTCGTCACGGAACGAGCACGCCTGCGGGGTACAGCCGCGGGCACCGGGGATCGCGTCCCATTCCTCATCGCCGCCGAGTGAGGGCTCGCCGGGTCGGCCCGTGCGCGGGTAGGCGAACACGACCGTGCGGCCCGTGAGATCGTCGAGGCGAACGCTGGTGCCGTCGCTGGCCCGGAGCGTGACGGCCGGCAGCGCCGTGCCGGCGAGGTGGTCGGCGGCGCCGTCATCCTCCGGGACGGGCAAATCGTCGGGGAGTTGCAGCGGGTCCTTGACCATCACTCACCGAGCGGGCGCTCGTAGTGCACGTAGGAGGTCAGGTGGGCGACGGTGTCGTAGAGCGAACGGGCGCGACCGTTGAAAGCCTGCGTGTGCCAGTACATCGTCTCCGCGCCCGCCGCGCGGGCCTGCTCGCCCGCGGCCTCGATCAGCGCCCGCGCGGTACCCGTGCCCCGGTGGCTGTGGTGGAGGTAGAGATCCTCCAGATAGCACGTGCCCCCCCACGACCATGTCGAGGGATGCAGCACGCAGTGCGTGAACCCGACGAGTGTGCCGTCGTCGGCCTCCGCGGCGAGCCCGAAGCAACCGTCATGTCGCGCGGTCATCCGGACGAAGGTTTGCTCGGTGACCTCCGCCTCAACCTCGGCCCGATAGAAGCGCAGATAGCCGGCCCACAGCTCGTTCCAGGCGAAGCGATCCTCGCGGCGCAGCTGACGGACCCTCGTCATGGCGGCAGCCTACCGCTCGTGGTCGAGGTGCGGGCGCGTCTCTGAGTAGTCGCGAACTGCACTCAACGACCAGGCCGCCAATCCGCTGGAGCCGAGGGAGTAAACTGAACTCAAGGCATCTTCACCGCTTCTGCGAAGCGACTTCGCGCAGGGCTCCGCCCATACGGCGACCTCTCGGACAGTTTCGTCCCTAGCGACGAAAGAGCCGCCCCCGATGGAGCGACGGGCGCCAACGCCACGCTCGGGAAGGTCACCGATATGCACGCAGCGCACGCTGTCCCCGCACACTCGCGCATCATCGCGAGCATCCGCGCATCGGTGTCCCTGCCACACCACTCCCGTCATGAGCTCGAGTCACACAGACTCGTAGCGCTCATCTGAAAGGACTTCGTATGCCATTTTTCTTTTTCACCGTCGAACAGCAGGAACGCGCGATCGTCGAGCGGTTCGGCAAGTTTGTCCGCGTCGCCGGTCCGGGGCTCCAGCGAAAGTCACCGTTCGTCGAAAAGGTGGCCGGACGGATGAGCCTGCAGGTGGAGCAGTTGAACGCAGACATCGAGACCAAGACTCGGGACAACGTGTTCGTGGTGGTCAAGCTCGCGATCCAGTACATGGTCAGCGCCGACGAGTCACGGGTCAAGGACGCGTTTTACAAGCTCGATGACCCTGAGGTGCAGATGAAGTCCTACGCCTTCGATGTGGTCCGCTCGCACATTCCGACCATGGACCTCGACGAGGCGTACGCAGACGCCGACACGATCGCCAAGCACATCCAGGACACGCTGCAGACGCAGATGGCGGACTACGGCTACGAGATCATCAAGGCGCTGATCACGAACATCGAACCGGACCAGCGAGTCAAGGATGCGATGAACAACATCAACGCGGCGCGTCGTAATCAGGAGGCTGCGACGGCTCAGGGCGAGGGGGACAAGACGCTTCGCATCAAGAAGGCTGAAGCAGAGTCAGAATCGATGCGTCTTCACGGCGAGGGCGTCGCGGCTGAGCGCGTGGCGATCGCCCAGGGGCTCAAGGACTCGCTCGCCGTCCTCGCCGAAGAACAGGGCATCGACCCCAGGGAAGCGATGGGGCTGGTGGCTCTGACGCAGTACATGGACACGATCCGCTCAGTCGGCGAGAACGGGAACATGACCACGCTCCTGCTGCCCCACTCCCCGGCCTCTGTCGGGTCACTGATGGACCAGGTCCAAGAGGGCATGCTCACGGCCAATCTCGCCTCGAACACCGTGGCAGGCGCCGGCAACGGTGCACGACGTCCCGCCCCCGTCGCCCCGCAGACCCCCTCTCCGAAGGCGCCGGGTCAGCGGCAACGGTGAGCACAACGCGGCGTTGACCGAGACCATGGTTGACAGGCAGGGGATGGTCGCGTTTCTCGGCGTCGACCCTGACCCGGGACTGCTCGCCGAGGATCGGCTCAATCTCCCTCAGACCGAGCAACCTCCAGAGCCGGCCGCGCCGAGTCAAAGGCATGGCCGGCTCGTTGCGACAGGCTCGCTGCTCACGGGCACCACGTTGATCGGCGGGGTGCTGCTGACCATCTACGGTGCCGCGCAGTTATTGGCCAATGGCGGCGGCGCGTTGGACCTCGTCATCGCCGTGATCGGGATTCTGCTGGCGGCCACCCACTGGGGATGGGTGCACGTCGCCGAGTACGTCGGCCTCACCATCGACGAGCACGAGCAGCGTGTGACGGACGCGCGCAGACGAGAGTGGCTCGCCGGCATCGAGCCATACCCGCGCTACGGCGTCTCGACCAGCGTGCTCGATGACGCCTCGTTACGTATCGAGCGCGTGCTGTATCGGCCAACCCTGACCGCCGCACATACGTTCACGTTTGTTCGAGAGACGGACACGGAGACAACCTACGCGGCCCACACCCCAGCGGAGGTCATCGCCACGACGGTCGAGACGATGCGCCGCGAGGCCCGGCTGGAGACCGACCACCTCCGCGATCTCTGGGAAGCCGCGTCTACGGCCTACGCCGCCACGCTCGCCGACGGCGACGACGACCGACAGCGCCTGGCCGCAGAGCGAGCCGCCGCCACCGCGCTGTCTGAGCACATCAATGCCTCATTGCTGGAACCCCCGCTGATCGAGTAGACAGCGGTGATGCGCTCGCTCAAGCACCCGTCCTGGTGGGCCTCCAGCGCCGTCCCATACCCGTTCTTCTGGCTGCTGCCGACGGCTGGAGCAGCGCTGGGACTTGCCGCGGCGAACCGGCTCGGCGTCCCTGTGTGGAGCGGCTTTCTCTGCGGCGAGATCCCCGCTCTGGCAATCGAAGCCTGGTGGCGTCGCCGATGACTCAATGGCGGATTGCCATGGCCAGATGCGTCACCGTGGAGACGACGTAGACAAGGCCGAGGAGATGGCGAAACCAGTTGACGCCGGCAACGAGCTCCAGATACGCCCAGATCGCCATTGCCAGATAGGACACCGCGAGAGCATCGCGGTGTCCCACCCCGTGCATCATGCCCGCGGCCACGCCGCCGGCGAAGGCCAGGATCAGGGGGCCGTTGGGGAACTGGACGAGCGGAAACCCCCGCGGCCACTCCCATTGTCTGATTCGCCTGACCTGGGTCATCCAGGCGTTTGGATCCACACTCCCTAGACACCCCTTCACGGCATTCCTTCCGCGCCGTGACCGGTGCGGTGCCTCAGCTGCGGGGACGATCCGAGATCGCCGCGGCCCGCGCGTACGCGGGGCGTGCCTCGCTGCGCCGCACGTAGGCCTCGAGGCCCGGCCACGGTCGCAGCAGCTTTCGTGCGTTGGCTCCCACGAGCACGCTCGCGCACATCACGTCGGCGACGCTGAACCGATCCTCCACGAGCCAGTCGCGCTCTGCGAGCGCCGACAGGATGGCGACCGCCGCCGCCGCGAAGCGAGCCTGCGCCGGGGAGTCCGTGATTCCTTCACCGAGTTCGCCAATCCACCGGAACAGCGGCCCCTCGAGCTCGGAGACCGCGAACAGCACCCACTGGTAGACGAGCCCTCGCTCGGTGGAGCCGACGGGACCGATCAGACCGGCGTCGGGGTTGAGATCGGCCAGCTGAAGGCAGATCGCTGCCGACTCGAACATCGTCGAGCCGTCGGCGAGCTGGAGCGCCGGAACGCGCCCCAGCGGATGTCGCCTGAGATGCTCCTCAGACCGGCGCTGGGCGCCCGTGATCTCGGTCAGGTCATACGGCGCGCCGGTCTCCTCCAGGAGCCACAGGACGCGACTGGACCGGGTCCGCGGCATGTAGTAAAGCCGCGGCTGCGTCATGGACGGGGAGCCTACCGACAGCGCCCGGAGATCGACTGCATCCCTGCCGAGTAGAGTCTAGGGAGCAGGTTCCACCGCTTGGGTGTCGCGCTCTCTCATCCTTCCTGTGGGCAGTGTTCCCAGTGGAGCGATAAGGAGTTCAGTCTGATGCCGAAGCAGAACCCAGAACCTGGCCCGGGCCGGTCGACCGCGGCCGTCGCGTTCGACGACCTTCGCAAGGAGATCGCGCAACGCAACGAACAGGCCAGCCAGAAGGCGCGCAAGCTCCGGGCTGAGCGCGACCGAGAGCAGATGCTTGCGCGACGTCAGTGGGACCTTCTTTAGGAGGTTCGCGGGTCCCCCATCTGCCAGGAGGCGGTTGTGTCGCGCATTCAGCAGGTCATAGACACGCTCGAGGCTGAGCGTGCGGAAGTCAAAGAGCATCTGGTGTGGCTTGAGCAGCAGATCAGTGAGTTCCACGCGCACAACGGCGGGTCAGGGGCCAGCGCTCCGACTCGGTCGACGCGCCGCGCGACTGCGCGGCGGGCGAGCAAGCGCCGTGCCACCGCTCGCAGCCGGCAAACCGATGCCAAGGCGAGCATCGTCGCGTTTCTGGCGCAGCACCCCCAGAGCACCGCGGGTGACGTCGCCAAAGCCCTCAATCTCAACCCCGGGAGCGTCTCGACCCGGTTGACGCAGCTGGCGAAGACCGGCGAGATCCAGAAGGCATCACGGGGGTACAGCACCCTGGGTTAGAGGCGGCCGCCGCAACGGGCCCGATCCGCGCTGTCAGCTGAGCTCTCTCGGCGTGACAAACGCGGCAAGCTCCGCGAGCCCCGGTCCGAGCGCGTTCCAGGGTCCGGTGAATGTCAACGTGGCCAGGGCGGCGGTAGGGAACTTGCGGTCGTCAAGCTCGCTGGCCCGTCCGATGAGCCGAACGGTCACGTCACGGATCGCCGGCTCGTGTCCGATCAGCATCACCACGTCGACGTCGTCAGGCACGCGATGCAACCGCTCGACCAGCTCGGCGGCCGTCGCGCCATAGAGCTCGGGCGCGAACTCGATTTCGCCAGGCGGCGCGACCAGGTCGAGGGTCTCGCGCGCCCGCCTCGCCGAGGAGCACAGCACCAGAGCGACGGGGATCCGCTCCCGGCGCAAGTGCGCCCCGATCCGCTCGGCGGCCTTGCGCCCCCGCGGCGCGAGCGGGCGATCGTGATCGGCGAGCGACGGATCGTCCCAGCTCGACTTCGCGTGGCGCAACAGAAGCAGCCGCTTGATCTCTGTCATCGCGCTCCATTCTCGCCAACCTCGATCGACCTCCGGATCCTCATCGCATCTGGCGAGCCAACGTAGGCTCCTGGATCACGGTCATCCTGATCGATTCGACTGGAGGGTTTCACATGGATGCGCCCGTCAAAGTCCGCGAGCAACTGCCGCACGTCGTTCGCTTCGATCCCCGCGAGATCAGGAAGGCGCTTCGCGATGTCGAGGGATTCAACGCCAAGCTGGCGCTCGTGATCACGCGCAGCGTCGGGACGATGGCGTGCGCCTACGTGTTCGCGGCAATCGCGCTGGTCAGCCTGCCTGCGGCGCTCAGCTCGGGACAGGTGATCATCATCGTGGCCTGGATCGCGCAGACGTTCCTGCAATTGGTTCTCCTGTCGATCATCATGGTCGGGCAAACCGTCCAGTCCGCTGCGTCGGACGCGCGCGCCGCCAAGGAGTTCGCTGACACCGAGACGATCCTCGACCGCCTCGATCTCAAGACGGCCGGCGGCCTCCGAGACGTGCTCGACGCGATTCATGCGATCGGCGTGCCGGCCGGGGGCGTCAACCCGGGCCCGATCCCACCGGAGCGATCGAGTTGACGCGAGAGGACAGAGGCCACGACGATCAACGGCAGCGCGCCATCACGCGTGGGCTCGCGAACCCCTGCTGACACATGAAGCGAAATATGATCCAGCACAAGTCCCCCAGGTATCACGATCCGGCTGCTGTCAAGCCCGAGACGGAGGTGTGTCGATGAACGAGAGCCCGCTACTCGTCCACGTGTGGGAGGTCGATCCCGCAGAGGAAGCCGCCGCCGTTCGGCGTCTTGATGAGGTCTTCGGTGAGGTCGTCAAGGATCCCGGCTTTGTGTCGGCACGCGTTCTCCAGACCGCCGACCAGACCTCGCTCGCGGCGATCGTGGAGATGCGAAGCTCGGAAGACCGCAAGCGTCTCGAGCAGTCGCCCGAGGTTCGCGACGTCCTTGACCATTTGCATGGCGCGGCGAATCTGGTCGTCAGGCTCTACCACGAGGTCGCGTCCTACGGCGCATAGCGGCCGGCACCCGAGACGACCACGCACCGATCGACGCTGCTCCTTCGCTCACTCGCGGGAGGGGGCGAGATCGGCGTCGGCGAGCGCCATCCATTCGCGCTTCTCCGCCCGCCACTCCTCGTCGGTGCGACGCAGCTTCCAGTAGCCGCTGGCTGACAGGCAGTCAGTCGGCAGGCCGCGCTCGAGCGCCAGATGGCGACGCAGGAGGCGGACCGTGGTGGCCTCACCGTGCACGAACGCGTGCCCGCGCCCGTCGGGCAATTCGAGGGCCTGGACGGCCTCGAGTTGCGGAGACGGATCCTCACCAGGGCCGGCGCGGCGGTCAAGCCAGACGATCTGCAGCTCGCCCGGGGAGTGCAGCGGCTGTCGGTGCTCCGGGCCGTCGACCTCAACGACAGCGAACACGGGGACGCCGGCGGGGATTCTGGACAACGAAACGGCGATCGCTGGTAGCGCTGCGTCGTCCCCGGCCAACAGATGCCAATCAGCCTGCGGGGAGGGCGTGTAGGCACCGCCGGGTCCAGTCAGTTCGAGCCTGTCGCCGGGCTGAGCGTTGGCGGCCCATGGGCCAGCGACGCCGCGATCGCCGTGGACGACGAAGTCAAGCGTGAGCCGACACCGGTCTGGATCCCACGCGCGCACCGTGTACGAACGCGTCTTGTCGCCGAACCTGCACTTGACGTAGTGGTCGGTGAACGCTCCGACGCCGAATCCGTCGAGGTCGGGGCCACCCACGATCACCCGGACCATGCTCGGGGTGAGCCAGAAGGCTTCGGTGACGATCGTGGACAGGACGCGGCGCTCAGCCATATGACTCCCTGGGACGGCGACAACGGGACACGCAGATTAGGGCACCCTAATCATGTGCGTTGCGCCCCCTCCGTACCATGGGCGCTCGCGCGACGGATTGGCGCCAAGGTGCGGACCGGATCGGTGGTCAGGAATCGTAGGATGACGTCGTTGCAAAGCTCGGGCTTCTCGACGAGCAGACCATGGGATGTGCCCGGCTCCTCAGGTCGCGGAGGTCGTCCGGCACCAGCGTCGGCTCCTGGGCGTGCATCCGGGCCAGCTTGTCGACGACGATCTGGTAGTGACCCGACCCATCCGGCGAGACCTCCTCATAGAGCCGGGCCAGAAACTCTGGCGGCTGGTTGCTCGGATCGATGACGTGTGCAAGCCAGCCGTCGTAGTGGAACACGCCCGCGACCAGGACCACGCCATCAGCGAGATCTGGCCGCCGGAGCGCAACGAGCAGCCCGACCGTCGCGCCGTCACTGCAGCCGACGAGGTGCGCCGGCCTGCCAACGACCGTCTCCAGAAACGCGATCGTGTCCTGCGCCATCGCGTCGAAGGTGACCGGACCCGCCACGTCCGGCGTATGTCCGTGGCCGCGCCGCTCCGGTGTGTACACGTGGAACCGAGCGGCCAGCGGGCCGATGTTCGGTCCAAACGCTCGCGCATCGACACCAGCCCCTCCAGGATGAAGCAACACGACCGGATCCCCCTCGCCGTGCTCGTCATACCAGGTGCGGACACCAGCGAGGGACACGTATTCAGCCATGGGGTGTCTCCTGTCGTCTCAACGAGCGATACGCCGTATCAGACCAGCTGGCCCACGAGAACTCATCGCCACACCGCGTCACGCGCGATGGGCGATCGTGAGATCGGCGCGGACGCGGGCGAGTCGCGCCCTGAGGCAAGCACGATGAGTTCCAGCGAGAAGTTGAGTAGTACCCCCAGCGGGACTCGAACCCGCGATCTCCTGCGTGAAAGGTGTGCGCGCGAAGCGGTGGCTGCAGGTCGCAGCTCGGGATCTGGCGTGGAATCAGGGGTTGGAGTCTGACCGCGGGCGTGCCGGGCGAGGAAGGACGCACGCCGAACGTTCGAGGAGGACGGTGTCGCGATCGATCAGCTCAAGGCCTGCGCAGCGGAGGGTCCCGACGGCACGGAGCTGCCGCATTGCGTGAACGTCTACCTGCCGCCGCCAGCTGGTCGACACGGCATGGCCTTCGAGATCAGCCGACACCGCAAGTACCGCGACACAGACCAGCGGATCACCGGTCACTGTGTTCGCCTCGGTGCGCTCTCAAGGAGCCGGCCCCACTGGCTGGACGAGACCCTGAGCGCGGATTGGTCAGCTCCATCACCATGAGAACTTGACGGGGCGATGGTGCTCGCCGTGGCCGACCAGGCGAGCGAGCTGACGAGTGCCTGCGTGGCAAAGCGCAAGCCGGCCTCGACCGTCTCAGGCGAGCAGAGCGATCGTCAGCTGTCGGCCGGTGCTAGCCGGCAGACAGGCGCGTAGCTAACGATTCCAGCGGACGCGCATAGAGGCGAAGAGCGGGGGACGACCCACATTTGGCAAGTTGTCCTGCTTTGCTTCTGACTCAAGCTTCGCCGGCTTCACCTACAGGGTCGTCGAGAGCGGCAGTAGCGCACCCGCCTCCGTTGTGAAGCGTGAAGCCTTCGTGTCGACGAGCGCTTCCAGAGCATCGACTGGCTGAGACCCGTAGCGACGGCTCGTCATCAACCCTGCCGCCGAATGTTTCAACAGCCCCTCGACGACTCGACGGAAGCGACCTCGGGGATTGCTGCAGGAGAGGGAGCGTCCACTGGACGTGACTTCACCAGGCGAGCGTGCCCTGCGGCCCTTTGAACGGCCCGATCAGGTCGGCGGTGATCCACCCTCCGTAGAAGTCGCCATGCTGGGCTTGAACGCGCTCGTCATCTAACCAAGCAGCGTCCACGCGCCCGGGGTAGAAGGCGACGTGATCGGGCAGCGCCTCGTATCCGGGCGAGGGGTCAGGGTAGCTCCAGCCGACCGTCTTGAAGCGCCGTCCCTCGACGACCGCGTCCAGGTAGTGCGCCACGCCCTTGAATTCGCACCAGGTCGAGCGTGCGTCGCTCTCGGCCAGGAGCTCTTCGCGCACGTCGGCCAGCGGGATGTAGATGGTCGGTGGGTGGCTGGTCTCGAGCACGCGCAGGGCGCGGGAGGAGTCGGCCAGTACCTGCCCGGCTAGCTCGATCCGGACGCGACGCTCGCAGGGCACGACGGCCGGCGGGCGGGGGTAGTCCCAGACTCGCTCCATCGTCAGCTCGAGCCGTCCGAGGGGTCGCCGGCTGCCAGCGCCGCTCGCCGTTCGGGGTGGCGCTGGTCAGTGCGCGGGACGGAGTCGGCTTCGCCTTCCCGGTAGCGCGTTTCCTCGTTGCGGGCGAGGGCGCCTGGCCACCAGACGGGAGGGCCGATGTCGAAGACGAGCGCGGGCACGAGCACTGAGCGGACGATGAAGGTGTCGAGCAGGACCCCGAATGCGATCGTGAAGCCGAGCTCGGTCAGCGTCTTGAGTGGCAGCGTCGCGAGCATCGTGAATGTCCCGGCGAGCACGATCCCCGCTGAGGTGATGACGCCGCCGGTCACCGCCAGCCCGCGCAGCATCCCGTGCCGTGTGCCGTGGCGGAGCGCCTCCTCGCGGGCGCGCGCCATCAGGAAGATGTTGTAGTCGACCCCGAGCGCGACGAGGAAGATGAAGGCCAGTAGCGGCAGCGTCGAGGGCTCGCCCGGGTAGCCGAAGATGTGGTCGAACACCGCCGAGGAGATGCCAAGCGCGGCGCCGAAGGACAGGATCACCGTCGCGATCAGCAGCAGCGGCAGCGTGATCGCGCGCAGCAGGAGCGCGAGGATCGCGAATACCAGCAGGAGCACGATTGGCACGATCAGCCGGTTGTCGTGCGCGGCCGCGGTGTCGAAGTCTTTCTGCTGCGCGGTCGGGCCGCCCACGAGCGCGGTCGGGCTGGCCGCGTGGGCCGCCGCGCGAAGGCGCGGGACCAGGTTCTCGGCGGTGGTCGAGTAGGGGTCGGCACTTAGCGTGACGCCGAAGCGCGCGCCCGGTCTGCCGAGCTCCGGCGGCCCCACCGCCGCCACGCCGGGCACGGAGCGCAGTGCCCGCTGGACGCGCGGGACCGCGCCGACGTCGCGCACGACGACGTCGGTCGGCGCGTTGGCTCCCGCCGGGAATGCCTTCGCGATCAGCCGCTGGCCCTCGACGGACTGCACCCGGCCGCGGAAGTCCTGCGTGTTGGTGAGGCCGGTCGAGAAGCTCGTCAGGCCGAGGCAGCCGAGTCCCAGCAGCAGCACCGTGGTGATCCATACGCGTCGTGGAGTGGCCGCGACGCGCTCGCCCACGCGGCGCCATGTCCCGTGCGTTTCGTCCGTGCCCTCTGAACCGTAGCGCGGCACGAACGGCCAGAAGGCGCGCCGGCCGCCGGCCACCAGCGCCGCCGGCAGCAGCGTCAGCATCGAGAGCATCGCCAGCGCCACTCCCATCGCGCCGATCGGCCCGAGCCCGCTGGTGCCGTTGACCTGCGCCAGCGACAGGCATAGCAACGCCAGGATGACCGTCGACCCCGATGCGAATACCGCCGGTCCGGCCCGCCGCAGCGCCTGGCGCATCGCGTCGACCGAGCGCTCGTAGCGGCGCAGCTCCTCGCGGTAGCGCGCGACCAACAGCAGCGCGTAATCGGTCCCCGCGCCGAATACGAGCACGGGCAAGACGCCGGCGCTCTGGCCGTTGACGGTGACCCCCGCCTCTGCGATCGCCCATCCGCAGAACCGCGAGAACGCCTCCGCCATCAGCACGCTGAAGAGCGGAATCACCCAGAAGATCGGCGAGCGGTAGATCAGGATCAGCAGCACGAACACCAGCGCGCCGGTTGCCAGCAGCAGCGTCCCGTTGATCGAGGCGAACACGTTGACTGCGTCCCGCGAGAAACCCGCCGGACCCGTCACCTTGACCGTAAGACCGCGCGCACGCAGCGGCGCCATCCGGCTCTCCACCCCGCTCACGGACGACTTCAGGAGCGTCTCTTGGCCGCGCGGGTTGAGGTTGACGATCACGAGTGCCGTCGTGCGGTCCGGTGAGACTCGGACGAGCACCTGCCGGGAGCCCGTGACCGGGGGATTGGCGGCAAGCGAGGCACGTGTTCGCTCGATCGCGGCCAGGTCTCGCGGTTTCAGTCCGCCGTCGCGGCGCACGACGGTGATCGCGGCGAAGCGCTCTCCGGACGGGAAGCGCTTGGCCAGCGTCAGCTCGCGCACGGATTCCGAGGAGCCCGGCAGGAACGAGGACTCCTCGTTCTTCTGCACATCTTGGAAGCGCTGCGCGAACGAACCGCCCAGTCCGCCGAGAACGAGCCACAAGAGGATGATCCCGATGCGGGCGGGGCGCGAGCCGAAGAGACGCTCGAGGGCTCTCATGTGGGAGCAAGTTCGGGGTCTTCTGCGACGGCGCGACGGAGCGCTTGGTCGAAGCCGATTGGCTCGATGTCGAACAGCGCCATTCCGGAGGGGTCGGTGACGACCGTCGGCGCGGCGAGCCCTTCGATCAATGGTCTTGCCACGCCGGCGTCGACGGGTGTGACGAGCCCGATCCAGAGTGAGGAGAGCCACGGGGTGATCAACGGCACGGGGATTCGCGGCCGGCGGCGGATGCCGAGGACTTCGGCCATCCGGTCGAGCATCTCGCCGTAGGTGAGCACGTCGGGGCCGCCGATCTGAATCTCCCTCCCCGCCGACGCTTCGACCGTCAGTGCCTCGATCAGATAGCTCAAGGTGTCGTCGATCGCGATCGGCTGAGTCGCGTTCTTCAGCCACGCCGGAGCGATCATCGCCGGCAGCCGCTGCACGAGGTAGCGCAGCGTGCGATAGGACTCGCTCTGCGGGCCGACGACCATTCCGGCTCGGAAGTAGGTCAGCGGCGGGCCATCCTCGCGGAGCGCGAGCGCGGTCTCGTGCCGGCTGCGCAGGTGCTGGGACTGCGGGCGGTCACCGAGGCCGCCGAGGTAGATGATCCGCTCGATCCCCTCCGCGCGCGCCATCCGGGCGAACGCCGTGGCGGCGGCGCGCTCGCTGGCGGCGAAGTCTTTGGGTCCGCCTCGACCCATCGAGTGGATCAGGTAATACGCCACGTCCATCCCGTGGCCTGCGCCGCGCAGCGTGTCCGGGCGCAGCACGTCTCCCTCGTGCAGGTCGAAACCGTCGCGCTCGAGCTCGCGGGCGCGGGTCCCGCCGCGGTCGCGCACCAGGCATCGCACCTCCCGTGCCGAGCTTGCCAGCCTGGCGGCGAGGCGAGCGCCGATGAATCCGGTCGCGCCGGTGACGAGCGCCCTGTCCGTCATGTCATGGTGCGGTGGGCGACGGTGTCGGCGCGAGCGAGGCGGCCAGCCGCTCGGCCTTGTGCTCCTCGAAGCCGCCGACTTCGCTGGCGAGTATTCGGCCGGAGCGCTCGACGAGCAGCACCGCGATCGTGTCGGTGCCGGCAAGCCCGAGGTTGTCAACGACGTTCCCGACGTCGGTGTAGAGGGTGATGGTGCGAGCGCGGGCGGAGGCGTCCGGGATCCCGCGCGTCATGCCACCGTCAATGAACCACCGCGCCGGACCGTAGCGGGAGGAGAGCACCGGCAATTCGTACACCGCGACGTCCGAGCGGCCGCTGCTCAAGGTCGATCAGCCACGGCAGCCACTGATCGACGACGCGCTGCTGCTCGCGGCGGAAGGCGACGATGAGGACGTTGTGGGGCTTGGCGAGATCGCCGGGCAGCTCGTACTCCTTGCCGTCCAGAGCGCGACCGGACAGCGGGCTCAGCGTCGGCGGCTGCGAGGGGGCGAGCGTGCGCCGGAGACCGGCGAGAGCGCGATCGCCGACCCGCTTGAACGCGAGCGCCAGGAGCGGATCGGCGATCCTGAGCAGGCCTTTGAGTGCGAGGTCGGCGTCGTAGGTGACGCGTGTGCCCGCGGCGATCGAGTCGAACGTGATCCTGTCCCGCGAGACTACGGTGGCGTTCTCGCCGAGGAAGGTGACCGCATGCGGCGGGTCGTACTCGACGATCCGATAGGTGAGCTCGTTCTGGCGGCCGAGGAACTCGGCGACCAGCCGGAACTCGGTTCCCTCGCCCACCGCTTGACCGTTCAGACGCTCCGCCTCGACCACGCCCGGATCCCATTCCCTGGTGGTCGAGAAATCGCTGAGGTAAGCAAACGCGTCCTCGCGCGGTTGCCGGATGTCGATCGATGCTCGGTAGTGGGCCATCAAGATTCTCCTTCAATCAAGTCGACGCGGTCGGAACGGACGCGTGGTGCCAACCGCTGAGCCGTACGCACTCGGCGAGGAGCCGCTCGCGGTCCTGCCGCGTCTCCCGTGTCGATCGCAGCCGGTGCGTGGGACGCGGGCGGCGGTCGTGCCAGAACCGGCCCGAGCTGCGCCCCGGTTCAGCGGCGGCACCGAGCCACACGATCGTGTCGGCGCCCTGCGCGGGCGTCCTCAGCAGCGGTCGTGTCACCTTGTAGAACCGCAGGCAGCGAGGATCGCACGCCGGGGGTGTCCGACCACCCCGGGTGCATCGCATGGACCACGACCCCGGTGCCCGCCAACTGCTCTGCCCAGAGCTCGGTCAGGATCACCTCCGCACGCTTGGTGCGCGCGTACACCTTCGGCCCGTCGAACTCCCCGCGCTCGCTTTGCAGGTCATCAACCCTGAGCTTCTGCGTGTACATGCCACCAGAGGACACGTTGACGATCCGCGCCGGGGCACTGTCCTGGAGCATGGGGATCAGCAGGTTGGTCAGCAGGAACGGGCCGACGACATTGGTCGCGAGCGTGAGCTCGATCCCATCGGCCGACACACTGCGCGCGTCGGTCATCACCCCGGCGTTGTTGACCAGCACATCCAGGCGCGAAGCCTGACCTCGAAAGCGCCCGGCGAACTGCCGGACCGACTCGAGCTCGCTGAGATCGCAGACCCCCACGTGCACGTCGCCGTAACCGGACCGCTCGACGATCCTCGCGCGCGCCTGCTCGCCGCGCTCCGGGCTGCGGACGACGAGCCAGACCGTGGCGCCGAGACGCGCAAAGCCCTCAGCAGCGGCCAGACCAAGCCCCGAGCTCGCGCCCGTGACCAGCACCACCTTGCCCGGCATCCGCCGCAGCTCAGACGCGCTCCACCCGCGACTGCGGATCCGATAGCCGACGTTCGTGAACCCGGCCACCACGGTACGGTCGAGGACATCGTCGAGCATCGAGTTGATCATGCGCTCAGCGTGAGGTCGCGCTGCTGGCTGTGGTCAGAGCCTGTCCGGTACGTGCGTGAAGCGCTCCGGGACCGGGGCTTGGTCAGCAGCAGCTGGACGTCGCAGATCCGCCGCTCCGCGAAGCCGGCCTCGCAGTACGCAAGGTACAGCGTCCACAGCCGGCGGAACCGCTCGTCGTAGCCGCGCTCCGCGAGCTCGTCAGCATGGGCCGTGAAGTTCTGGCGCCAGCGCCGGAGCGTCTCGACGTAGTGCGGCGTCAGGTCCTCGAGCCCGACCGCCTGCAGGTCGGTTCGCCGGGCGAGGTTGCGGGTGATCACCGCGAGCGAGGGCAGGCATCCGCCAGGGAAGATGTAGCTGTTGATGAACGACCTCGATGCCTTCTCGACCTCGTAGGCGCGGTCGTCGATCGTGATCGCCTGCAGCAGCATCGCGCCGTCGGGAGCCAGCAGCTCCGAGCACTTGGCCAGGACGGTGCCAAAGTGCCGCCAGCCGACCGCCTCGATCATCTCGATCGAGACGAGCTTGTCATAGCGCCCACGCAACTCGCGGTAATCCTCCATCAGCACCATGACCCTGTCGCTCAGTCCCGCGCGGCGGACCTGCTCCACAGCGTAATCGTGCTGCTCGCGCGAGATCGTGGTCGTGGTCACGTGGCAGCCGCGCGTTGCGGCGGCATGAAGCGCGAAGGCGCCCCAGCCCGTTCCGATCTCGAGCACGCGATCCCCCGGACCGAGGTCGAGCTGCTCGCAGATACGCTCGAGCTTTGCGACCTGCGCCTGCTCGAGCGTCATCCCCTGGTGCTCGAAGACCGCACAGGAGTAGCTCAACGTCGGGTCGAGCATCCGTGCAAACACCTCGTTCCCGAGGTCGTAGTGCGCGGCGATGTCGCGCCGGCGCCGGCGCTTGGTGCTGCGACGCAAAAGCGCCCCTGCCCGCTGCAGCGGCCACCGCACCGGCGCAAGACGCGACCGGAGCCTGTCCAGGCCGCCGGCGTTGCGCGCCGCCAACCTGATCAACGCCACCAGATCCGGCGAGTCCCACAGGCCTTGGGCGAAGGCCTCAGCCATTCCGCGGCTGCCGCGCAGCAGCATCCGCCACGTCCGCGAGGAGGCGATCCGGACAGTCGCAGCCGGTGCACCGCAGCCGAATACGACCCGCACATCCCCCTCCACGACGATCAAGCTGCCGGCCCTGATCCGTCTCAACAGGAGCACGACGAGCCAGCGTGAGAGCCAGACGCTCACGTCCGTGCCGCCCGCGGATGGCCGTGCAGCAGATACCTCGAAAGCGCCCGGCGAACTGCCGGACCGACTCGAGCTCGCTGAGATCGCAGACCCCCACGTGCACGTCGCCGTAACCGGACCGCTCGACGATCCTCGCGCGCGCCTGCTCGCCGCGCTCCGGGCTGCGGACGACGAGCCAGACCGTGGCGCCGAGACGCGCAAAGCCCTCAGCAGCGGCCAGACCAAGCCCCGAGCTCGCGCCCGTGACCAGCACCACCTTGCCCGGCATCCGCCGCAGCTCAGACGCGCTCCACCCGCGACTGCGGATCCGATAGCCGACGTTCGTGAACCCGGCCACCACGGTACGGTCGAGGACATCGTCGAGCATCGAGTTGATCATGCGCTCAGCGTGAGGTCGCGCTGCTGGCTGTGGTCAGAGCCTGTCCGGTACGTGCGTGAAGCGCTCCGGGACCGGGGCTTGGTCAGCAGCAGCTGGACGTCGCAGATCCGCCGCTCCGCGAAGCCGGCCTCGCAGTACGCAAGGTACAGCGTCCACAGCCGGCGGAACCGCTCGTCGTAGCCACGCTCCGCGAGCTCGTCAGCATGGGCCGTGAAGTTCTGGCGCCAGCGCCGGAGCGTCTCAACGTAGTGCGGCGTCAGGTCCTCGAGCCCGACCGCCTGCAGGTCGGTTCGCCGGGCGAGGTTGCGGGTGATCACCGCGAGCGAGGGCAGGCATCCGCCAGGGAAGATGTAGCTGTTGATGAACGACCTCGATGCCTTCTCGACCTCGTAGGCGCGGTCGTCGATCGTGATCGCCTGCAGCAGCATCACGCCGTCGGGAGCCAGCAGCTCCGAGCACTTGGCCAGGACGGTGCCAAAGTGCCGCCAGCCGACCGCCTCGATCATCTCGATCGAGACGAGCTTGTCATAGCGCCCACCCAACTCGCGGTAATCCTCCATCAGCACCATGACCCTGTCGCTCAGTCCCGCGCGGTGGACCTGCTCCACAGCGTAATCGTGCTGCTCGCGCGAGATCGTGGTCGTGGTCACGTGGCAGCCGCGCGTTGCGGCGGCATGAAGCGCGAAGGCGCCCCAGCCCGTTCCGATCTCGAGCACGCGATCCCCCGGACCGAGGTCGAGCTGCTCGCAGATACGCTCGAGCTTTGCGACCTGCGCCTGCTCGAGCGTCATCCCCTGGTGCTCGAAGACCGCACAGGAGTAGCTCAACGTCGGGTCGAGCATCCGTGCAAACACCTCGTTCCCGAGGTCGTAGTGCGCGGCGATGTCGCGCCGGCGCCGGCGCTTGGTGCTGCGACGCAAAAGCGCCCCTGCCCGCTGCAGCGGCCACCGCACCGGCGCAAGACGCGACCGGAGCCTGTCCAGGCCGCCGGCGTTGCGCGCCGCCAACCTGATCAACGCCACCAGATCCGGCGAGTCCCACAGGCCTTGGGCGAAGGCCTCAGCCATTCCGCGGCTGCCGCGCAGCAGCATCCGCCACGTCCGCGAGGAGGCGATCCGGATAACAGTCGCAGCCGGTGCACCGCAGCCGAATACGACCCGCACATCCCCCTCCACGACGATCAAGCTGCCGGCCCTGATTTGTTGACAGGAGCACGACGAGCCTACGTGAGAGCCAGACGTTATGTCGCGTCCCGCCCACGGATGGCCG
>CAVOHJ010000004.1:0-1000301 GCA_963695625.1 uncultured Actinomycetota bacterium
GCACTGGCTCCGCCGCCGCCTGGCCTAAACGCACCCGTTGCTCGGGAGCGCTAACTCGAGGGCGGCCCGCCGCAAGCGGATAAGCGGTCACGGCCGGATAGGCAGCTACCGCTTGAGGCGTAAAGCGGCCATAGGTGCCGACCGAGCGGTCGCTGGAGCTCGCCACCGGAGCCGCGCACAGTGGCTTTGCCTACGCATCGCCGGGTTGTCGACCCCTGAGGCGGAGCCCTGCATCCGGCGATCTCCGCGTCTCTCGTACCAACGTCGATTGCGACGAGGCGATCCGGCAGTTCCGGCGGTGTAATCGGCGTTGCCGCCGACCGCCTATGGCCGGATTGGGCCGGAACGAGCCGCTAGAGCGAGAGTGCTCAAAAGGCGACGAAGGGAGCGCTGGGCGATCGCCGGTGCGAGCGTCTGCTTGCTAGCTTAGCTAGGCAACGGCTAGCACCGCAGCGTCGCGAAGTTGCGCTTGGTCGCCTATGAGCGCAAGCGCGCTCATCGCAGGCGGCCGACACCAGCAGTCGTGAGCGTGCGGCTCAGGCAGGACGATCGCGGTTAGCCCGTATCTGTGCTGTCGGCTGTCGTGAGGACCTCCGGCTGTTGGTTCCGTGGTGACTCTTTTGCGCGCGGGCGCCCAGATCTCTCCTGTGCGTCCGCATGGGCGGAGATGTTGCGGCGAGCGCTATTGCAATAGCTTCCGGGCGGCACGGGGCCGAGCGTTGTTGCTGGCCGTGTGGGCTGGTCGGTGCGTGCGTGTCGCAGCGAGGTGTCTTGCGGTTAGAGTTTGTCTCGGTGTGGAGCGTGGACCGACCAGTCCGGACCGTCCGACGTCAGCGACCGTGACATCACCGGTGACATCAGCGAGGAACCGACCTGTCGCTCTTTAGACGTCACCGCGCCGTCTCGGCGGAGGACCGCCCGAGCCCATCCCCGTGGGCCGAGTTCGCCGCGGCGCAAGGGTGGGAGCCGGCCGGCGAGCGCCCGTTCGACGGGCATCTCGAGACGACTGTGCATCAGTTCAGCCTGGCCATGTACAACGTGAAGGGCATCGCGGCGCCGCTCAAGGGCGTGAGACGGCTCGGCGAGACCGTCTTCCAGGACGCCTTTCGAACCAGCGTCGACGGCCGGACCGTGATCGTGTCCAACGCCTATACGAACCTGCAGTCGGAGATCAACGTGAGGAACCAGTCGGTGTTCTGGGCCGGCGCTTCGGTGTGCGCTGCCGAGATGCCCACGCTCTTGCCGTACGCGAGCGTGCGCCCCCGAAGCGCAGATGCGCTGCCGGGGACCGCGAGGCCAACGGGGGATCGCGCCTTCGACGAGCGTTTCCTCGTGGCCGGGACGCCCCAGGGCGTGGGGCCGGACGTCGGTCCGCTGCTGACTTCGCAGGTGCGGCAGCTGATGATGATCCGCGACGACTGGTTCTTTCAGTTCGAGCGTTACATGCTGGGCTGCATTGGCAAGGGCGCGCTGCAGTCGATCGACGAGGTGCGCGAACGAATGAGCCAGGTGCTCGCGATCGTGGCAGCGATCCCCGCATCGGTCGTCCCCGACCACGTCGACCACGCCGAAGACGACGTGATCGCGCGGATCGACAAACTCACAAGCCTCGAGGACGCGATGGCGCTGCTGCAGCAACTCACCCCCGCCGACCGCGAACGGCTCGCGAACTCGGACACGCCGCTGTCTGCATTCGCCGACGTCAAGACACCGCAGGAAGCCATGGCCCGGTTCAAGGACCTTGATCAGGGACGCAAGATGCAACTGATGGCGACCTTCATGCGCATCAGGGACAGTAGTCGCGACGCCTGAGGCGCGGTTCGCCCGCCGGCACTCCCGAATCGAATGGAGCTGGCCGGACTCGAACCGGCGACCGCCTGGGTGCGGTACAGGTCGCCTCGCAGCCAGGCGCCAGTTAGAACGCGCCAATTTTCTAGGTAGTGCGCCGGAATACGACGCGACAGCCGCTCGGCGATATGTCTGCAATTTGCGGCCGATGACTGGTCTTTTGGGCACGAATCCCGGTCTTGCCCATCTCCCGGCCCAACGTGCGGGCGCTTGCACTCGGTCGCAAGGAGAAGCGCGCGGCGGGGCGGAACAGCCAAGCTCGGATGATTGCGGTGTCAATGGCGACGAACGAGTGGTCCCGCCGCCCCCGGCGCTTGGACGAGTCCTGCGTCGCCGATCCGCTCGTCAGCTCCAGCTACTTCCAGATGGCAAGAGCAGTCGCGAGCAGCATCGGCCGCTGGCGCGTGCTTGACGCCTGTTGCAGTAGTCAGACCGTCGCTACTGCTGTGCGCCGCGAGCAGGCACGCCACCATACGTCACCGAGCTGCTTCCTGTGGGCGGCAGGAGCAGCGCGCGATTCGGCGGTCGGCGCCGTTCGTCGCCACCTTGGGACCAGCATCGACGCCCAGCGCAGACTACTGCTTCGATCCGGGCGCTAGCACGAAGGCTACAAGCACGCGACGCGCGCTTGTGGCGACAAGCACGTCGATGGTCAAAGCCGGGTCGACACCTGCCTTCATGTTCGCGCGGGTACTCCGATGTTGACGCGGGAGTGGCTGCCGATGTGCGGGAGTGGCATCGATTGCGAGCGGCGGCAGCGCCCAAACGTCGCTGTTCATCAGGCGAGCCGCGACCACAGCGACTCGCCGCCTATCGTTGGACCCGCGAGGGTTTCGGATGTCCGGCCGCCGCCTCCGGGGACACAAGTACCCGGCTTGCTCCGCTGGACGGCGGGTGCTGTCCCTACCCAGCGACGGCGGTGGCGTTCGCCGCGGTGACTATGCGCTCATGTGTCTCCTCCGGGTGGGAGATCATCGCGCAGTGCCCGCTGGCGACCTCGATCGTGTCGGCTCCCGTCCGCTGTGCAAACTGCCTCTCGGCATCGGGCGGAATCACCTGGTCGTTCTGGGCGACCAGATACCACGAGGGCAGTGACTTCCACGCGGGGACGCCCATCACGTCATCGAACGTGGAGGTGTGCAGAGGCTGCTGCACGGCGCACATGACCTTCGCCTTGACTGGGTCGACATCGGGGGCAAAGTGGGCGAGGAAGCCGTCCTCGGGGATCCAGGCGAAGCCCTCCGAGTCGACATCGATATCCCCCAACGCCGGAGTCGGAGGAGCCTGCTGCAGCAGCGCGCCGATCGACTCGCCCTCGTCAAGACCGAAGCCCGCGATGTAGACGAGGCCGACGACGTTCGGTGCGTCGGTGCCCAAGGAGGTGATCACCTGACCTCCGTAGGAGTGGGCGACGAGAATCGTCGGGCCGTTTTGGCGACTGAGCACGTGGCGGACCCTCGCGACGTCATCGGCAAGCGAGGTCTCCGGCAGCTGAGGCGCGCTGACCTGGTAGCCGTCGGCCTGCAGGTGCTCGATTACGCTGCTCCAGCAAGAGCCGTCTGCCCAGGCCCCGTGAACAAGGACGATGTTTGGTAATGCAGCCATGGAGTCGAATCCTCTCGTCGGGACATCAACGCTACAGCGCGCCGCGCCTGCCTGGGGACTCAGCGGATCTTCACCAGCCAGTGCACCGGCGAGGTGCCGCCGATAGGAAGTTGCGTGATTTGGATCGGGCTCTCACCGCGGAGTTCGACGCCGCCACGGCTTGCCGCCGCCGCTCTCCAGCTCGTGTCAGGCGGGCCAGCCCGCCGTAACGGTCCAGTCGGCCCGTCAAGGACTGCCTCCCATGCGATCCATCAGTCGCTCTGGGCTCAAGCCCTAGCGTGCGAGGATCTGCTGGTCGCGTTCCAGGTCGATCGGGTCGGGCAATTGACTCAGGACGTCGCTGATGAACTCATTCGAGCACCCCGCTCGGCGCACCCGCGCGAACTCCTCGTGGGACCGGCGCGCCGGACCGAAGGTCACGCGCCGACCATACGCTCTCCATGCCCAGGCGTATGCGAGCGGCGGCCTGATCGCAGCGAATAGCCGCGCTGACCCTCGGCACCGGCGAATCGGCATATCTCCAACGCGCCCCGGTGGTCTGTGTGCTGCTGCTTCGGTCACCCAGAGGGGCGTGTGGAGCTACACGTCGCTTCGATTCTCATTCGCATCGGCGGCTACCCGTGGATGCGTGGCCAGCGCGGGTAGCCTGCCCGGCAGGCGCATGAATGCGAGGAGCCCGCCGGCTCAACGTGAGCTATGCCCCGCGGTGGTTCAGCGCGTCCTCGAGGAGCCCGAGGACGATCCCGAACACTGCGTGGCGGATTGTCGCCTGGCCGAAGGCTCGAGGGTTGGTCGCGAGCTTCGGCAGCTCCTCGCGGGCAGGGTGGTAGCGGTCGAACACCGTGGTCAACGGCCATGCCGCGACGTGCTCGATGAGGCCCGCCAGCAGGCCACGGAGGACCGCCGGCCCGGGCAGGGATGGCTTGAGCCGCGTGTACGCGACGCCCAAGATCGCGCCGTTCTGCACGTGGAGCGTGAAGCCGATGGGTCGCCAGTAGTCGCCACGCGTAAAGAGCTTGCCCAGGATCTCGACGTCGTCGTACTTGGAGTCGAAGAGGCGTTTGTCGAGTGGCTGCTCGAGCGTCATCACCACCGCCGCGACCGCGCCCGCAACCCCCCCACGCAAACTCGTCTGCAGCATTGGTCAAGCATGTCAGGGTCTGTGCGCTGGTACAACCGATGCCGACCAACGCCAGGATCGGCGGTCTGCCGTGTGTTGAGGTGACTCGGCGGAACCCGGGCGAGCTGGTTGCGCGAGCCGAGCGCGCCGGAAATCCCGGGGAAATCTCAACCCGCCGCCCGAGACCGGGTCTGATCGCCCCCCTCAACCGCGGGTTTCAAAGGACGGGACGCACGACCAGCATCCCCCGGCTCGAGACGAGATGCTCCAAGTCGTCCGCCAAACGTTGGATGTGCTCGCTCGCCTGTTGCTCGAAGCGCTCCACCTCGACGATCTCCGCGATCAGCACGTAATCGGCTTGACCGATCGCCTGTCCAGGCACGTCCGCCGGCCGTGCAAGATGCCACTCTGACACCGTGTCCAGCGACCCGCGGACGATGTCGCGATCCCCCACCATCAGCCGCTCGTAGTCCTCGGCGCACTCCGGCGAGCGCAGCTGAAACCACATGAGAAGGGTCGCGGGAGACTCATCCGCGAAGCGTAATGCACAATCGCACCTGGATCGCTTGCGATGCTGGCTCGCTGCTTCGCACTTAGAGCGCGTCAGAGATCCTCGACATCTCCCAAAACAGGAAGGAGCGTCATGAAGATCGTCGTCATCGGCGGGAGCGGGCTCATCGGCCGCAACGTCGTCAGCCGGCTGGTCGCACAGGGGCACGATCCGGTGCCAGCCTCGCCCGCCACGGGCGTCGACACGATCACGGGCGAGGGCCTTACAGACGTGGTGGTCGGCGCCGACGTCGTCGTCGACGTTTCCAACGCGCCGGTCTGGGACGACGACGCGGTGATGAAGTTCTTCACAACCTCGTCGCGCAACCTGCTGGCGGCCGAACGCGACGCTGGCGTCGGCCACCACGTTGCGGTGTCGATCGTCGGCGCCGACCGCCTGCCCGACAGCGGCTACCTCCGCGCCAAGGTCGCCCAGGAGGCCGAAATCGAGGCTGGGGCCATCCCCTACACCATCCTGCGTGCCACGCAGTTCTTCGAGTTCCTGTCCCAGATCGTCGAGGGCGGTGCCGAGGGCGACAACGTCCGGCTATCGACCGGGCTGATCCAGTTCGTCGCCGCCGACGACGTCGCGGCGACGGTGGCCGAGCTCGCGATCGGCGCGCCGGTCGGCGGCCGCATCGAGCTGGGAGGACCCGAGGCGCTGGGCATCGACGCCTGGGCGCGACGACTGTTCGCGGCAACCGGCGATAACCGGGCAGTGATCGCTGACCCGCACGCCCGGTACTACGGCACGGAGCTCCGCGGCGGCGAACTGACGCCGGGCGACGGCGCCCGCATCGGGAAGGTCGACTTCGACACGTGGCTCGCCGCGAACCAGCAGGACGCCCGCTAACCGCAACGCCACCTCGGTCGCACCCGCGCTCCTCGCGGGACGAGTATCTGGTTGCTCCAACGGCGTCCTGCTAAGCGCGCGGAACTCGAGACCGTCGCGGCCCGGGTGCTAGCCAGGAAATTGCAATGCTGCCCGCCGAAGAGTCGCCCTTGCCGCGCAAAGCGGGAAAGCCGGCGATACGGCGAAGGTGCTCGTTGCGGGAGCAGAGCAGGGCTCTGGCGACGACTCGTGAGGCTGTGCGCGTCGGCTAGTCCAGCGCGTCGAGCGAGAGCGCTCACCCGAGCGACATGCACGAACGACCTTCCGGGTTAATCCGCACGGTTCCGCGTCTGATTGCCGATGGTGCAAGGCCTCCTGCGCGCCATCCTAAGACTTGGCGAAATATCGGTAGTTGTTCGGAGGAGGTGACCGACATGGCCACGACTACGACTGATGACCGTGCGGAGGTGGTCGGTACTACGCCAGAGGCCCTGAGGGGCCAAGCGCTGCGCAGCTTAAAGAAACGCCGTGACCTTAAGACACACGCGTTCGTCTATGTCCTCGTGAACGCCGTGATCTGGGGCATTTGGACGGTGATCGGTTTGAGCTCGCACACTTGGGGGCTTTGGCCGGTGTTCGTGACTCTCGGCTGGGGGATCTTGCTGGTGCTGAGCGTTTGGGATGTGTACGTCCGCAAGCCAGTCACGGAGGACGAACTCAAGCACGAGATCGGGCGCCTCCAGGCGTCACAACGTAGGCCTTCCGTCTGATGGCCCAGACCTACCGATTGAGCGGGGCGCGCCGGCTCGTCAACGTCGTGCTCAAGCCGCTCGCGCGGCTCGGATGGGCGGGCCCCCACACTTACGTCCTTACGGTGCGCGGTCGCAAGACGGGCAAGCTCTATGAGACCCCGGTGACCCTGATCGAGAACGGGGAGCGGTGGCTTGTGGCGCCCTACGGCGAGGTTGGCTGGGTCCGAAATGCCCGCGCGGCTGGTGAAGTCCAGCTGCGGCGGAAACGCCGCTCGGAGACTCTTCAGATCGAAGAGGTAGCTCCCACCGCCGCGGCGCCGGTCCTACTCCGATACCTGCAACAGGTACGGGCCGTGCGTCCCTTCTTCGATGTCACGACGACCTCACCACTTGCGGCGTTTGAGGGCGAAGCACCCCGCCATCCGGTGTTCCGTTTGACGACCGACTCGTCGAGCTAGCCGAGAGGCCTCGGCGTCGCCACGCGTACGAGAACAGCCAGAAGGTCGCGCGTGTGTGCGAGCGGATAGCCGCCCGCGCCGTCGAGAAAGCCGCGGGGGCTCCGATAACCGATTAGCTGCGGCCGCCCGGCTCACGCCTTCGTGGTCGGGATCCACTGGCTTGCTCTCGACGCCGGGTTCGCCTACCTGAGCCGGAGTAGCGCCGTCGAGCGAATGGAGGTCTAACGGGCGCGACGCGCAGGAGACCTGAGATTCGCCACAAGCGCGCATCGCGTGCTTGTAGCCTTCGTGCTAGCGCCCGGATCGAAGCAGTAGTCCGCGCGGGGCGTCGATGCTGGTCCCAAGGTGGCGACGAACGGCGCCACCGCCGAATCGCGCGCTGCTCCTGCCGCCCAAAATGAGCAGCGGGGTCAGCACAGGCGGCGTGGCTGCTCCTTGGGCGAAGCAGTCATTAGCGCGGCGCCCACAGCAGGGCAGCTGACTACCCCTTCCGGACAGGAGGGAGCGCCTGGCGCCGGCCCCGCGGATGACTCCTGTCCCGCACGAGCGGTCATCGTGCGGCGCGGTCGGCGAAGCGGTGGTGCGTCACCGTTGTGATGGCGGGCGCCGGCGCCGCCGGATTATCAAAGGGTTCGTCCGACCGGTGCCCGCGGACGCGGGCCGGAACCGGTGGATGGTCGCCAACCCGATCGTGAGCACCCGACGGCCGTCGCCATGAATGCGATCGCCAGCGGCGCTGGCGCGACGGTTCTGCCTCGCGCGGCAATGGAATGTCAGTCACGTCTCAGCAGCTACGACCAGCGACACGTTCGTCGGAGGCGACCGGGGGACGCACGATGTCATGGCTGGACCAAGCCCGGCTTCTACTGGCGACCACTGCGACCGCCTCAACCACATGCTCGTGTACGCGGCCCACGGCGAGATCGGCGAGACCGCCAAGCTCAGCGGCACGATCTGCAACGGGACGGGATCGGGTTCGGCCGGCCACGCCACGTGGCCGTTCCCGGACACCGACTCCGCCATCGACTACAGCGAAACGCACTACAAGCGGACGCCGCTCGCCAAGCCCGAATCACCGTTCACCGTCGCCCGGGCCTGCAATTCCAGCGGCCCATCATCGCTCACGCAGCTCTGGCTCGATCTCACAAGGTACGCCGGCGCCTACGGGCCGTTGAGCACCCGGGTCGGGGCGGCGACATTGACCGATCACGGCGCGCAAATGGAGGCATCAACTACGACCGGACATTGACCGCCGGCGTTGCGTGATTCCGGCTTGGTTCCGGCGACTTGGGAACGCTCCGCCGTCGCCGACGAGCCCTGTGTCAGAGGTCGGCGAAGAACTTCCAGGAGATCGTGGAGGTCCCGCCGGGGGAACTGACCGTGGCCGGGAAGGAGCCCGACAGCGTCTGGTCGTCCTCCTTCATCGGCTCGAACGCTGTACCGATGTGGGCGGCGGTGTTGAGGTCGGCGAACCCGGCGGGGATCGTGAACGGGGCTCCGCAGTTGATGGTGATCGTGTAGCCGGGCAGCTTCGAGGTGGCGATCAGCGCCGTGTAGCCGGTCAGGTCGCGCGCGATCCTCAAGGTGTCGTGAGTCAGCTTGCTCGGGCTGACCGTGGCGCTGGAGGTGGCGCTGCCCGAACACTGCGGCGCGGGGTTATAGGTGGAGCTGCCATCAACCGTCCCGTACCCCTGGTACACCCACTCCTCGCTGGTGGCGTCGTAGTGCGATAAGTGGAACGCGCCGTCGGTGAGAGTCGTGTCCTCCGACGAGTCTCCCGGCACCTCGGTCTTGGTCTCGAACCGGTCGATGGTCCACGTGTCGGCGATGGCGGGGATACGAAACGACTTGAGGTGGAGGCCGTTGTTGTGCGTGTCGGTCTCCTTGACCACCTTCGTCGCGTTGGCCAACCCTCGCGGCACCATCCAGCCGAGCTGGTCGACATGCAGCGCGGCGGACTCGGTGGAGGCTTCGTGCGGCTTGAGGCCGGGGACCTTGACCTCCTTCAGCGCGACCGTGTCACCGTTGTGGGTGAGCCCGACCAGGGTGACCGACGGCTTGGCCTTCCGGTCGCCGAGGTTCTCGGTCGTGACCTTGATGAACAGCTCTCCACCGCCGGGGACCACCCGGATGAAGTACGGCTTGCCCTGGTCGACCTTCCAGTCGCTGATCGCCAGGTCCGGTCCGTTCTGGGGCGGCTTGCCGACCGCGCTCGCGGGCGCCACCGTCACCAGCGCGACGGTCACAACCAGCCCAAGCCATGTAAAGCAGCGACCCCGGACCCGCATCGGGCGCGAGCCTACCACCGCCCGGCCGCCGTGACCAGCACCGAACTGCCCCGGGGACGGCCTGACCACGATGGCGCTCCCGCAACCCGGCGGCGCGACCGGACTTCGGGTTCGCGCCAGGGTCGCGTCACGCGCTCGCGCGCTTGGCGTTGACCGCGGGAGCGTGGTCGGCGCGCGCAGCACACCGGCGGCCACGGCCATGATCACCAGCAGCACCGCCACGGCGCCGAACGACGCCTTCAGCCAGGAGAGCGAGGCGATCACGCCGATCACCCCGGGCGCCATCAGCCCGCTGCCATAGGGGATCGCAGCCGCCCCGGCGATGGAGCGCGCCGGGTGGGGCCCGACCCGACCCGCGGCTGCGAACACCAGCGCGCACCACGACCGCGACCCCGTGCCGAGCAGCGCGAACTCGGCGAGCCCGACGGCCACGGCCGCCGCGGCGATCACCGCGAGGGATGCCGGCGGTGGCGCAGGCGCCCGACAGCCGTACCGCGGTGGTCGGCCCGACGGCCCGGATGACCCGGTCGCCGGCCAGCCGGGCAAGCGCCATCGTCACCGCGAACGCGGACACGGCCAGCGTGGCGACGCTCGCAGAGCCGGCCACCGGCAGCGCGTTCGCTGACGTCAACGGCGACGGCCACCCGGACCTCGTGCTCAGCGCCAATACCGACACACAGCAATCAGTCGTGCTCCTGAACGACGGCACCGGCCACTTCACGCCGCTTCCGAACGCGATCCCTCCCAAGCCGTTTGGCCCGGACGCGATCGGGCTCGGCCCGATCTCGTTCGACATCAACGGCGACCGACGCCCGGACCTGCTGATCGACTACACCCAGAACAATCCCTTCTACGTGGGGCGCTGGGCCCAGGTATTGATCAACAGCGGCGACGGGATGTTCAGCGACCAAACCAGCACGTACCTGCCGCAGACCGCCAACTCGGACACCTGGCCGATGTTCTTCCAGCTCATCGACCTCCAGCGTGACGGGACGCTCGACTTCGGGCTCGTGACCGCCGGCAACGGCGACGACTCACCACGTCTCTACCTACGCGACCAAAATGGGAACTTCGTCCCCGGCCCAACCATCGGCACGAGCTTCGCGTCGTGGTCGTTCATCGACACGACCGGCGGCGGCTCCAATGACATCATCGCCGTCACAGCCACCGGGCAGCTGTGGCTTGTGCCCGAACTGCGCGGAAGCCAGCCGCCTCCGCCGCCCAAGCTCTCCCGGCTCACGCTCGCCCCGACCACGTTCCATGCCGCGCGCTCCGGCGCGAGCATCGCGCGGACCGAGACCGGCACGATGGTCCGCTACTCACTCTCCGAGGCATCCACGACCACCTTCACCGTCGATCTCGTGCTCCCGGGACTCCCACGCGGTCACAGATGTGTTGCTCGCTTGCGCCGCACCAAGCACACGGGACCGCGCTGTACGCGCTTCGTCACGGTCCGCGGACGATTCACACACACCGACATCGTCGGCACCCACCAGTTCCGTTTCATCGGCCGGGTCGGCGGCAAAACCCTCCAGCCCGACAAATACCGCCTCGACGCAACTCCCAGAGACGCCACAGGCCGTACCGGGCGCACCCAGCGGGCGCCGTTCTCCATCGTTCCCTAACTCGGCTGTCGCTACGGGCTAATCGCGGTCGGCCGGCTGAGCCGCGGGCTACGACTGCTTTCACGTCGGCCGCCCGCGATCAGCGCGCTTGCACTTCGGCGACGTTCCGGGCGTCCGTGTGGGACCTGTCGCCGCGGAGCGCACACGATCGCGTCTGCCGCAGACAGTGCGCGCTGCTCGTGGCGATCAGTAGGTGCGCCGCCATACGGGGGTCGTGGCTCGGTTTTGTCGTTGCGCAGGCACAGGCCTGTCGTGTCGTGGCGGGTTGTGTCCCGGAGCGCTCGCGCGTAGCGGTAGCCAGAGCTGCTTGACGTGGTGGCTTGTTTGTGGTGCGAGCGGTGACGCTGCTCGTGGCCGGCTGCGGACTGCGGATCGTCGAGCTCGAGCGGGGGTTCGTTGACAGCGACGAGATTGCTGGTCGTCGTCCCGACCGGGGTGAGGCTGTCCGTTGGTCACGCGTTCGGGTTCCGAGCCGTACCAGAGCGCTCGCCCGTTGAGCGAGGATTGCTTCGCGTTCTATGTGTGAGAGGCTAGGCGCGGGAAGACCTGCAGCGCGATGCTTCGCAAGGCCGCGACGATCTGCTCGGGGGACGAGTTGGGATCGGTCAGCTCAGCGGGGATCACGAGCCCGGACTGCCTTGCATGCTCGAGGATGCCGCTGCCTGCGGTCTTGCCGAGGACGCTGAGGGCCTTTCCCATCTGCACCATGTCCATGTGGAACTGCGGGACCGGGAGCGCCTCGACGTCCGGCCAGCTCGCGGGATCGCGAGGGGTCGCGCGGGAGAGCAGATGATCAAAGGTGGTGGCGGCGGCGTCGCGGCCGGTGAACGGGTCGCCGAGACCCCATGCGTTGCGGAGCGTGGCGATCATCGATGTATGTCGGTGCTCATCGTTGATCACGATCCCCTCGTCCAGCCACGGCGAGACGATGATGGCCGGCACCCGGTAGCCCGAGCGGTCGAATTTGAAGTCGAGTTGTCCCGCCGGCGCGCTCGGGTCCGGTGGGGGCACGGGTCCTGGGGGGACGTGGTCGTAGGTGCCGCCGGGCTCATCCCAGCCGATGAAGAAGAGCGTGTTGTACGCGTTAGAGCCGTCCGGGGACGCGGCCGATCTGATCGTGTTGTAGATGCTGGCCAAGAACGCCTCGCCGCCGCCGATCGATGACGGGGGGTCCATCGGGATGTTCATGTCGTCGGGGATCAGCGACCGGCCGAAGGCAGGGTGATAGTCGCTGTGCCCGGAGAGCATGTTCGGCTCGATCAGGCTGAAGTCGGGCAGGGCGCCGTTGAGCGCGTCGCGCTCGAACTCGGAGTAGGGCACGAAGTTCGTCGCGAGGCGATCCTTGACACGCGGTAGGTGGATCAGGCCCGTGAACGACAGGGGCATCGGTTCGTGTACGTACACCTTCCATGTGCGCCCGTGCGCCTCGAGGCGATCGAACAGCGTCTCGGCGGTGTTGTGCTGGGTCCAGTTCGACACCGGGCTGTTGATCACGAACCCCGATGACGTCGCGGCGGTCCAGAACGAGCGGTTCATGAACGTCTGTGAGGGCACTTCGCAGAACCAGTGGTCGAACACCCCGAAGCCCTTCGCGATCGCGCTCAGGACCGGCACCTGCTCGGGGGTGTAGCCGGTCATGATCTGCGCGTATTCCTCGTAGGTCGGCTGGCGCCCTACCTCCGCGGTGAACGTGCTGATGTAGTCGGTCACGAACCCGTCCATCGTCGGTACGGCCCCGGTCTCGGGCGCGTTCCACGGCGCGCTCACAGCCTCGCCGATCTTGAACCGGTTGTCCTCGTCCAGGATGTTGAACAGCTGGGTGTTGGTGTGGTAGTACTCCTCGCCCGAGTCGGGGTTCGGAGCGTCCATGTCCGTGGCGACTGTGTACGGGACCGTCTTTCGCTCGGCGCTGTGCTCGGCCCACTCGGGGATGGGGTTGCTCAGGTTCTTGCCGATGACCCCGTCGAAGTTCTTATCGTCCTCGGGGCCGTAGAGGTGCCCGAGCATGTTGTCCAAGGAACGGTTTTCGAACAGCACGAGCACGACATGGTCGAGCGCGTGGGACCTGTCGGGCGTGGGCATCAGCCGTGTCCTTTCACTGAGGGATTGTTTGGCGGCGGCTCGGTCATTCAGCCCCGTCGCGCTTCTGGGCCTCGGTGTAAAGGGCGCCCTGGCCCGCGGCCGAGCCGGACATCCCACCGCCCGGACCACGGAGCACGAACGCGACGACGACCGCTACGGCACCAGCCAGGATCGGCCCGGCGATATACACCCAGTAGTCGGTGAACTTTCCCCCGACGAGATCCGGGCCGAACGTTCGTGCCGGGTTCATCGACGCTCCCGAGATCGGACTTCCCACAACCCAGCCAACGCGATGTACGCCCCCCACCCCCAAGCGCAGCGATGATCCCGATGTTCTGCGCGCCCGAAGCCATCCCGAGGATCACGCTGACCAGCCCGAACGTCAGGAGCAGCTCCATCAAGAACCCCGCGCCGGCGCTGTACCCGACGCTACGTAGTTCGAGCCGTGAACGGCCGACACGTTGATCACCGCGTGCAGGACCAGCGCAGCCAGTGTCGCGCCGATCAGCTGAACGATGACGTAGCCCGGCACCCGACGCCACCGAAAGTCCTGCAGCAGCGCGAACGCGATGCTGACCGCGGGGTTCGGGTGCGCGCACGAGACCTTCCCCATGACCATGATGATCCCAGCACCATCAGCCCCGGTGCGACCACCGCCGCGGTACGACTGATCGTATTCGGAAACGCGGCCCCCATCATCCCCCCGCCAGCGGCGACGGTCACCAGCGAGAACGTCCCCAAGAGCTCCGAGAACAATCGGCGCCACTCCTGATCCGGATTCTGAAAATCCGCGATCGGCTCGATGACGTTCTGCTGCAGCTCCGCGGAGATCCACCCCGCGACGCCAGCATCTCCAGCGGCGACCCGGTCCGGCACGAGTCCGCGCCTCCAAACTCGACGATCCGGCGATGCTCAGAGCCGACCCACGCCCCAGCGCAGAGGCCCTATCACCGCCAAAGTGACGACAAGTGAAACCAATCCACAGAAACGGGTCATCATCCGAATCGGGTGAGCGGGTCATCGGCCACCGCCAGGGCGGCTCGTCGGCGAGGACCCCACCCAAAGCGACGAGTCTCGGATCCGCTGGGGCGAGGAGCAAAGCGGCCTCGGCGCAGCCGTGGCCGCTTCAGCGCGTCGAGCACTCATACCCAACACTCGTCACGGCCTCAGTCGAGACCTGCCTTGTTGTCCCACGGGCATCTTCGCGCCAGCGGCGACAGTCCCGGAATGCGCGGAACGGGTGCATCCGGTTGGCGATCGCTTTCGCCTTTTCGGGCCGTCTAGAAAGCGCGTCATTGCTCATAGGCGACGAAGGAGTGGCTGCCCGGTTGCCGTCGCGCAGCCACTTCGCGCGGGACACGATCGTGGCCGACGGCTCCCATGGCCAAGCGGCTGCTTCGCCGCGATTCAGGCCTCGATGGGGGCAGCGCTCCGGCCTATGTCGCCTGGCAAAGTCGACAGCCGGCTTTGGGCCGGGACCATCAGCGCCAGGGCCTCCCGTCAGAGAATGGTTGGCTAGACCATCGTCTCGCCGGCGCCATCGCCGTACGAGCGCACGCTGCATTTCGCGCATTGCGATCGCACAGAATCGCCGATCCTGGAGGCGGGGTTGGAGCGCGCCCTGCATAAGCACAGTCGCCGTCGTGGTCCGCGGAGCGACGGCCCTCCTCCTGGCGAAACGGAGGGCAGACCCCGAGCCGGACGGCCAGCCCTGCATGCGTGTTGCCGCGGGTATTCGCAACCAATGTCAGCTCAACCTCGGGCCCGTCGGTGCCGACGGAGGATCTACGATCCGCCGGTGCTTCCTGAAACGGCGTGCGGTGGCTTGCAGCACAGCTACAGCGACCCGAGCGCTCGCGCCGAGGCAGCGAGAGGTCTATGTGCTTCCGGAATGAAGCAGGGAGGAGCGGCGGGAGGGGTTACGCGCCAGCTCCGCTGGTCAGTTGACCTCGTGTGTAGGCTGCGAGAACGGGTTGGCGGATACCGGGGGCGCTTGAGGGGGTCAGAGTGTGACGAGGGTTTCAGATGTGCTTGGTGAGCTCTCTGACGAGGACGTCGAGTGGATTGTCTCGGCTGGTGAGCGCCGCGAGGTGCGGGGAGGCTCAACGCTCATTGTCGAGGGCGAGCTGCCGACTGCCTTGTTCACGATCCTCGAGGGCGAATTGTCGGTTTTCTCGGCCGTCGGCCGGGAGATTCGCCGGCTTCTTGTGGGTGACATGGTCGGGGAGCTCTCGTTCGCCGACGGCGCTCCCGCGTCAGCGACTGTGCGGGCCCCCGAGGACGCGGTCGTGTTCGCGATTCCCCGGCCCTTGTTGGACGCGAAACTCGGTTTGGACGCGGGGTTCGCGGCTCGGTTCTACCGCGCGATGTCGGTCTTTTTGGCCTTTCGCTTGCGCCATCAGTGGAGCACGGAGCGCGCGGTAGCCAGCGCAGCCGGCGGTGAGGATGAGAATCGGTTCCTCAAGAACGTGCATCTTGCGGCGGCGAGATCTCAACGCCTGCTAGCGCGGCTGCAGGGTCCTTCGGCGGTGACCCTGACCGGCAACGATCTGTCGATCGAGTCGGTCGTCCGAGTTGCCTACGGCCAAGTCCCGGTCGATGTGAGCCCTCTAGCCCGGGAGCAGATCGTCCGCTCGGCGGCTGTTGTCAACGAGCTGGCGCTCGAGCCAGCTCCCATCTACGGGCTCAACACCGGCCTGGGGGCATTCTCAAGTAAGCCTGTTGCGCGCGAGGAGAACCAGCGCTTCCAGCGCAACATCCTGTTGAGCCACGCCGCCGGCATCGGGCCACCGTATGAGTCCTCGGTGGTGCGCGCGATCATGCTCACGCGCCTCAACGGTCTTGCACGGGGCGGCGCAGGAGTTCAACCCGAGGTCTTTGACCTGTTGCTCGCGATGCTCAACGCGGGGATCCACCCAGTGGTGCCAACCCGTGGCTCGATCGGCATGTCCGACCTGACGCCGCTCGCCCACCTATCGCTCCCGATCATCGGGCTCGGCGAGGTCGAGTACCGGGGCGTCACGCTCCCGGCGCCCGAGGCGCTCGAGCGGGCGGGATTACAACCCGTGCAGCTTGCGGGGAAGGACGCACTGGCGCTCTGCAGCAGCAACTCGGCGTCGGTCGGACACGGGGCACTCGTGCTCGCCGATGCCTTCGACACGTTGGTGTGCGCCGACCTTGCAGCGGCGCTCACCCTCGAGGCCTACCACGGTAACGTCGCCCCCCTAGCGGAGGAGGTGCACACGATCCGGCCTTACTCCGGGCAGCTCGCGTCGGCCGAGCGGATGCGGATGCTGCTGGTCGATAGCTCCTTGTGGGACGGCGCTTCCCGTCGTCGGATACAGGACCCGCTGAGTCTTCGCTGCACGACCCAGGTGCATGGTGCTTGCCTGGACGCGCTGTTCTTCGTGCGCGGCACGGTTGAAACTGAGCTGAACTCGACCGGTGACAATCCGGTGGTCCTGGCCGATCGGCGCGCGATCGTTTCCAACGGCAACTTCCACCCAGCGGCGCTCGCTATGGCATTTGACCTCGTCGCCATCGCGCTCGCCCAGGCCACGAGCCTGGCTGCGAGTCGGGTTCTCAAGCTGATGGATCCGGAATTGAGTGGCCTCCCGCCCCAACTCACGCCGCAACCGGGCGTCAATACGGGATTCGGGATTCTGCAGAAGACCGTCACCGCTCTAAACGCCGAGTCTCGCTTCCTGGCGGCGCCAGCATCCCTTGACTTCATGGCGGTGGCGAGCAGCATCGAGGATCACGCCACGATGGCGACCAGGTGCGTGGCAAAAGCCGGGGAGATCGTTGACAACGCTCGGTATGTGCTCGCGATCGAACTGCTTTGTGCGGCACAGGCGATCGATCTACGCAAGCCGCCGCTGCTCGGCGTTGGCACGCGAGCGGTCTACGAATGCATCCGCAGCGTCACCCCCTTCTTGGCCCAAGACGAGAGCATCGCCCCCGCTCTTGACAAGGTCAGAGAGCTTGTCGCGTCCGGCCGTCTGCGATCCGCCATCCCCCAGGCACCGACGCCAACTAGTGCCGATGCCACCCTGGCCGTCCGGTAGCGGTCAGGCGCGCAGGCCGGCAGGGAGCCCGTCTGGCTCGCCGCTATTTTCGACTAGCCCGCCGTAGCGCCCCCCACCGGCGGGGCTGGTCAGTCGGCGGCCACCCTGTCTGCCGGAAGTAGCGTCCTGGTCGGGGTCACCGATCAGCCCGGACTGCATTGGGTTCCAGCCGAGTGGGTCCTGGGTGAGCACGCTTGACGCCGGCGCGTTGAAGACGCGAGCGAGGAGGTCGAAGTGCCCGCGGGCTTGTTGAGCAAAGCGCTGGTCTGGTCCTTCAGAGCGCGTTAGGCTTCAGCCGTGGAGCCGCCCGAGATTGGGTACGTCAGTTGTGGCGGGCGGGAACTTGCGTATCAGGTGGTGGGCTCCGGGACTGCCGGTTTCGTGGTGTGCCTGGACATCCCCGCACACCTGGACCTGATGTGGACCGATCCTGCGTGGGGTCAGCAGGTGGATCGCTTCGGTGCTGCGTGGCGCGCGGCGTTCTTTCAGATGCGCGGCATCGGGCAGTCGGAGCCGGTCGAGCGCCTACCGACGCTTGAGGAGCAGGCGGCCGACATCGCCACGGTCATGGATGCGGTCGGGCTGCCTCGGGCGCAGATCTTCGGGGCGGGAGCGACCGCGCCCGGCGCGGTGGTGTTTGCGGCCGCGTATCCGGACCGCGTCGACGGGCTTGTGCTGGTGTGTCCCTACCTATCTATGCCCCTGGCCGAGGACCCTGACCTGACCGGCTGGGAGCCGGGCGCGGCCCGTCGCTGGGCTGAGTGGTGGCTTGAGAGCGCCGACCGTTGGGGCAGCGGCGTCATCGTTGACGGCTGGGACCCGGCGATCGCCTCGCCGCGCGTTTACCGCCAAGCCGCCCTGCTCGAGCGGACTGCCGCTAGCCGGCCCGTGGCGAGGGCGTACATCGAGGCCGCGATGCGGACTGATGTGTCGCGTATCGCCGCTCAGGTGCAGTGCCCGGTGCGGGTTCTGCACATGCCGACCAATACGCTGCCCGAGGCGGTGAGCCGGCACGCTTCAGAGTTGTTCCCGGCTGGCGAGCTTCGCGTCCTGCGGCCCAGCGAGCCGGGTATGTCCTTCGCCGAGACCTTCGTGGTGGTCTGGGAGCACAACGCTGAGCTCGTCAGCGGCCGGGCAGCGACGCCGTCGGATCGCCTGTTGGCAACGGTGGTGTTCGAGGATGTGGTCGGTTCGACCATGCTTCTTTCGGAGATCGGCGACGATGCGTGGGGCAGGCTCCGCGTCCAACGCGAGCGTCTGGTCCTCGACTGCGTCGAGGACCATGGCGGCCGTGTCATCTCCACCGCCGGTGACGGCTCTATGTGCACGCTCCCGGGCCCCGCGGTCGCGATCCTCTGCGCCGAGCAGCTGCACGAGGTCGTACGCCCACTGAAGCTTGAGCTGCGAGTCGGTGTCCACACCGGCGAGTGCGAGCGGATCGGCAACGAGCTGTCCGGCCTGGCGGTGCACGTCGCGGCGAGGATCGGTGCGGCCGCAGCGCCCGGCGAGACGCTCGTCTCGAGGACGGTGAGCGACCTCGCCGCCGGCTCAGGCCTCAGCTTCGCCTCACGCGGGATCCACGAGCTGAAGGGAGTGCCCGGCGACTGGGAGCTGCTCGCGGCCACCGGCAGCACAACGGTGCCAAGCGTGCCCGCACAGCCTCCCAAGCCGCGACTCAGCGATCGGCTCATCGTCACCGCGGCGCGCCGGATGCCGCGCGTTCTCACCGCAGTGAACCGCCTGGACTCTGCTCGCGCACGTCGCCGTTCCTGAGGCCGCCCCTCCGCAGCGAATACCGGCGCGCGCAGGTGCCCGCCCAGCCTTCATCAGCAACGTCCTTGTCGCCACAAAAGTCTTGGCCTTTGGCTTCGTTACGAAGGGCCGCCCGATGCGGTTCATAGTCTACGGCTCGCATCGCGTGCATGCACCGACGGGCGAGGCGCATACTCGGAGCGAACCGGTTCCGGTGCTTCGTCAACTGCGGGACCTGCTCGCCGGACGCCCACCACCAGAGGCAAGGAGGCTCTTTGTCTCTGTCGGCACGTCTTCCGCCTTCGCTAATCAGCGGACGGTGCTGCCGCGGGGACTACTGGTAGACGAGCGCTTTCCAGGAGACCAGTCGGCCGCCGGGGTCGGCGCGGACGAGCGCATCGGCGGGGTAGCAGTGGTCCACCGGCGCTAGTGGCGGGCGATCGTCGCCGACCGAGCGATCGTCCCGGCCGGACCTGCTTTCACGGCCGGACCTGCTTTCACGGCCGGACGCGCCTCTCCGCGCAGTCTTCAGCGGTCTCGCTATGCGCGGATACGAGGGCGCTCACGCTTTGACGGCGGCGGGTTGGTCGGCGTTCGGCTGCGAGGAGTGGGTGGAACGAGCCGGCTGAGTACGCGCCGAAGCGCTCGAGTCAGCCGAGCGGTCGGTGACTGCTGGCGCCGACCGTTCGCGGCGCGCTTTCAGCAGCGAGTGCAGTCGCGGCGTTCGGCTCGAGGTTGTGCCATCGGATCGCACGGTCGCGACGTTTTGCGGACCGATCCTGACCTAAACGCCGAGTACGGTCCGACCACTGTCAGCAACCGAAAGGAAGCAACGTGTCAGAGCGAGATGGCTATATCCCCGGCGTGCCGTGCTGGATTGACACCACCCATCCCGACCCGGACGCCGCTGTCGCCTTCTACGGCGGTCTGTTTGGGTGGGAGTTCGAGGACGTGATGCCGGCCGGCTCGGAGGGCAAGTACTTCATCGCGCGGATCCGCGGCGGCGACGTCGCCGGGATCGGGCCGGTGCCGGAGGGCGCGCGGCCGATGGCGGCCTGGAACACGTACGTGCAGGTCGAGAGCGCCGACGAGACCGCGGCCGCGGTCAAGGCGGCGGGCGGAGCGACGCTGACCGAGCCGTTTGACGTGATGGACGCGGGAAGGATGGCGGTGTTCACCGACCCCGAGGGGGCGGTGTTCTGCGTCTGGGAGCCCAGGCAGCACAAGGGCGCCCGCGTGATCAACGAGCACGGCGCGCTGAACTTCAACGGACTGGCGACGGGTGACGTCGAGGCGGCGAAGGCGTTCTATGGGTCGGTGTTCGGATGGCGGGTGCTGGGCGTCGGCGACAGCTTCCAGGCGTGGGCGTTGTCGGCTTACGGCGACCACCTCGAGCAGCTCCAGCCGGGCAATCGACAGCGCACCGCGGAGATGGGCGCCCCCGGCTTCGAGGACGTCGTCGCGAGCATCGAGCCGCTCCAGCCTGGCGTCGCGCCCCACTGGAGCGTGACGTTCATGGTCGACGGCGCCGACGAGATCGCGAAGCAGGCGACGGAGCTCGGCGGCAAGGTGCTGGTCGCTCCGTTCGATGCGCCGTGGGTGCGGATGACCGTCTTGTCCGATCCGCAGGGCGCGACGTTCATCGCCAGCCAGTTCGTCCCCGAGAACCAGGACGCCCAGCCCAGTCGGGAGTCGATGAGCGCCGCGTAGCGCGGGCCACGCGCGGTGGGGCCGCCGCGCATCCTGCCCGGCGGCCCAGGTGCGGCTGGCGCGTACGCGTGACCGCCTCTGTCTCGGCTGCGGCTTGCGTTTGTGCTTCGGCTCTGGGGTGGGTGTCGGTGGTCGGTCGAGCAACCCGTCGGGGTGAACGAAGCGCTTGCGCGCCGACGTTGCAGGCGTCGGCCGACGCAGCGGTCAGCGCGAGTGGGCCAGGGTAACGCCCGCGCCCGAGGGGCCGCCACCGATGAGTCCTGCATCGGCGGCGGCGCAAGCCGCCGGCCACGTTTGACAACCAACCCGCCTTCCGTGGAAGCACGGACGACGCGCCGCGCCCCGGCCCAGCGCACGCGGCCACGGATGCATAAGCACCGACGGCAGGATCACGACCCCGCGTCGAAGGAAGCGCGTGATCGTTATCGCGTGAATCCGCTCGTAGCTCGGGGTACCTGCGTTGGCCCGCAGGCGGTAGTCGTCGCCGGCGCCCTCCCGAGCAGTTCTGCTCGCGTCACGTGGCCGGTCGGGGATCGCCTGACGTGACCGGCCTTCAGCTCCGATCGCCGAGTGATCACCCCGCCGTCGCGGAGGTAGAGCCCGGCTTTGATCAGGTCGGCGACCACTCTTCCTCGAGAATGGCGTAGCCGACCGTGTCCAGCCATCGGCCGGACCGGTGCAGTGACTCGCGGACTGCGTGCAGTTCGCGGCGCATGCCGACGCGTTCCATGAGGCTCCAAGAGGTGTCGTTATCGAGGAAGCAGTTCGCGGTGACCCGTCGCACGCCGAGCTCCTGGAAGCAGTAGCGGAGGAGCTCACGCACGCCTTCGGTGGCGTAGCCGTGGCCGGTGTAGGCGGGATCGAGGACCCAGCCGAGCTCTGCCTGCGTGTCGTGGGCCTGGTCGGCGACATCGAGCTGGGCCCAGGCGTCCTCGCGGCGCAGCATGAAGTCGCCGATGATTGGGGCCGTCGCGTCGTGGCCGAGGGTGACGATGACGGTGGTCGCGAAACGGGCGCGCTCGGAGAACAGCTTGCGGTAGCCGTTGAGGTCGGCGGGGCAGCCGGTGAGCCACTCGTTGACCGACTCGAGCTGGCGGTATTGCCATGTCGGGTGGGCGTCCTCAGCGGTGGCGGGACGGAGGGTGAGGCGCTCGGCGTGCAGCGGGCGCTCAAGGACCGACTGGCACATTGGGACGGGCGCATCAGTGGTGCGGAGCTCGGTGATGACGGCGCCGATGTCGCGCAGGCCGGCGAGTACACCGTGGAGCTGCGCTTGGTCGGCGATCGAGACGGTGACGGTGGTGCTGCCGTCGTCGTCGCGGGTCATGTCGAGCTCGCCGAGCCAGGTCGACCAGTGGTCGTCGAGGTGGCCGTCGACGCGGATCGTGTACGTGGTGGGTGCGGTGTTCATGGGAGGGCTCGAGCTTGCTGAGGACCTGTGGGGAGTGCGGGGCGGCGACGGGCGGGGCGGCAGAGGGCCCGCTCGGCGATGGCCAGATTGATCACCCAGCCGGCGCCCTTGCCGAGATCGGCGGCGAGCACGCCAGTGCCGAGGATGGCGCCGCCGATGCCCTGGGTGAAGACCTGGGTGCCGGCGGCTAGGCCGAGCGCAAGGCAGGCGGCCATCGCGGACCCGAAGAGGAGGCGGAGCACGTAGAGCAGATCGCTGGTGCCAGGCTGCGCCCCGTAGAACAGCGTCATCCACAGAGCCGAGATCGCCACCAGCAGGCCGGCCACGGCCAGCGCCCGGCCGGCACGACGGTGCCAGGCCAGGTGCCGGCGGCGAAACTGCGGCAAGAACAGCAGGATCCCGACGAGCGCGAACGTCGTCGCGCCGACGATGTTCACCACGAGCGGGAGCGGGAAGCCGGCGAACCGGTGTTCGGTGCTCATCGAGTCACCGGCTGCGCGACCCACGCCGGGGCTGGCGCGTCAACGGTCTCGGCCTGCCGGCGCTCCTGACGCCACAGCGAGACGCCGAGGCCGATCAGCGCGACGCCAGTGGGCACTGCGAACGGGCGGCTAAAGGACTCCGGCAGCGCGGCCAGCGCGAGGGCGGAGGTGGTGCCGTAGGCGAGCAGCACCGAGGCCCAGCGAGCCAGGACGCGGGCGCGGAACAGCGCGATGCCGAACAGCAGACCACCGAGCGAGTAACCGATGCCGCACGCGAGGAACAGCGCGTGTATGGCGCCGATGCCGCCGCTCGCCCCGTGAGCCATCGCGCCGTTGAGGACGTGCTGGACGTAAACCGGGTCCGAGTGCGCCTTCGTCGGGAGGACGTAGGTGACGACGCACTCGACGGCGAACATTGCGGCGTAGCCGACGGTCAGCAGCGAGTAGCCCGCGAGGCCGAGGCGGCCGAGCCGCCGGCGGTAGCGGGCGAACATGCCGGTGAAGCCTGCCAGCGCCAGGAGACACATCAGGACCTTCGCGGTTCCGCGGACCGTCATCTCGGAGGTGACGAGGTGCGCGACGTCCGCCGGCGGGTGGTTGATCTGGACGCCGATAAAGATGGCGCCGGCGGCCGCGGCACAGAGCCCCGCGGTCGCGGTGAGACGGTTGGTGGTGATGCTCACGTCGGACTCCTTTGTTCGGTGCCGGGCGGGGTGTCCGGCCATGAACGGCACGGTAGGAATCGATGTGGTGAGCGCACATCACAAGGTGATGTGATTTGGGGTGGTGATTGGCGCCTGGTAACGCTCAGAGCAGGCCGAGGTCCGCGGCTCGACGCACCGCGGCGCGGCGGGTCTTCACGTCGAGCTTGCTGAAGATGTGCTTGGTGTGCGTGCGCAGCGTGTTCACCGAGACGAACAGCTCTGCTGCGATCTCCGGCCCGCTGAGCTCGGTCGCCAGCAGGCGCAGCACCTGACGCTCGCGCTCGCTGAGTCCTTCCTCGGAGACGCGTCCAGCGGGTGCGCGTCCCGGCTGTCTCTGTGCGGCGGCCAGCAGGTGCTCGGCGTGCGTCCGTACGTCGTGCGCCGCGGCGCGAGCGGCCCGCTCGAGCAGCTCCGCCATCGGCTGCCCCTCGTCGACGAAGAGCCGGCAGTAGCCGGCCGGCACCCCGGCGGTGAGGGCGGCAGCGAGGTCGGCTGCCGCAGAGTCCGCGTCGCCGTTCGCGCGGTGGGCGAGCGCTCGCACCAGGCCCGCCTCGACCAGGCTGCCGCCGCGGCCCGCCGTCTGCGCGACTTCCAGTAGGCGGTCGAGCAGATCGAGCGCCGTGCGCGCGTCACCCTCGGCGACGAGCAGCCGAGCGAGGGTGAGCTGGTCGTGCTCGGCCAGGTAGGTCGGCGGATCCGTCGGCGCGACCCCGCGCTCGCGCGCCCACGCCCGCGCGTCGTCGAGGCGGCCCTGGAGGATCCGTACCCGCGCCCGGGTCGCGGCGATCGGCCGCACGTCGGGGAAGTAGCCGGGGAGGAACAGCGGCTCGGCCTGGTCGAGCATCGCGACCGCGCCGTTGAGGTCGCCGTTGGCCTGCAGCAGCGCGGCTGACGCGGTGTACCAGCGGTGCCGGTTCTCCAGCAGCGACGCGCGGTCGCCGAGCTCGCGGGCGACCTCGAGGTGGTTCGCGGCCGCATCGAGGTCGCCCTGTTCGCCTAGGACGTCCGCGAGACCGACGTGCAGGTCGCCGGTGCTGGAGAGCACTGGGCCGAGGTGGCTCTCGGCCGCGGCCAGCGCACGTTCGTAGAGCCGGCGGGCCTCGACCGGGCGTCCGCGCGCCAGCCACAGGTTCGCCAGCACGACGGTCGCGCCCAGCTCGTCCGCGACCATGCCGGCAGCGTGGAGGCTGGCGACCGCGTCGCTGAACGTGTCCACCGCGGTGCCGAGGTCGCCGGCGGCCCATGCCGCCAGGCCGACGAACCCGGCGGCGGCACCGCGCGGGAAGTGGTCCTCCGGCCCGGCCAGCGCGAGTGCCCGGCGTGCGTGCGCGACCGTGCCGTCGACGTCGCCCCGGGCCTGGGCGACGGAGGCACGGTAGACCGCGGCCATGGCCGGGAGGGAGCGGAGCTCGCCCTCCCGGTCCCTGGCCGCCTCGGCCAGCGAGCCCGCCGTCGGGATCGTCGATGGCGGCGTCGTGTCGAGGCCCGCCTCGGCGGCGTCGAGCCACGCCTCCACCCCGTCGAAGTCGCCCTCGGATAGGCGGCTCCACCCCATGTAGGTGGCGAGCAGCGGTCGGCGGCGTACGACGTCGTCGGGCAGGGTGGCCAGCCAGTCGCGAAGGATGCGGTCCTGGCGTCGTCTGCGCAGGTCGGACAGGGTGAGCTCGACGAGCTCGGCGGCGTGCTCGTGGTCGCCGCTCGCGATCGCATGACGTACGGCATCGCCGAGCAGCCCGTTGTTGGCGAGCCATCGGCTGGCCGCGGCGTGCAGCTCACCGACCCGGTCGGCATGGCGGGCAGCCAGACGGGCACGCAATGCGTCGGCAAAGAGGTGGTGGTAGCGGTACCACCGGCGCTCGTCGTCAAGGGGGACGACGAACACGTTCTCGCGCTCGAGGGTCTCCAGCATCAGCTGACTGTCGGAGCGACCGGTCAGGGCGTCGCATAGGCCGGCGGTCAGCTGGTCGAGCACGGAGGTGTCGAGCAGGAACTCGCGTACCACGTCCGGCTGCCGGCTCAGAACCTCCTCAACGAGGTAGTCGAGGACGAACCGATGGCTTCCAGAGAAGGCCTCGACGAACCCGGCGACGTCTCCAGACGCGTCGCCGCCGGCGGCATGGGTCCGCGCCGACAGTGCGGCCAGCTGCAGCCCAGCCGCCCACCCCTCGGTGCGCGTCTCGAGCGCGGCCACGAGTGCGGGCTCCAGCTTCAGCCCCATCACCTCGTTGAGGAACAGCTCCGCTTCGTCGGTCGTGAACCTGAGGTCCGCGGCCCGCACCTCCACGAGTTCGCCACGGGCACGGAGACGGGACAGCGGGAGCGGCGGGTCGGCCCGAGTGGCCATCGCGAGCGTGACCTGCGGAGGCAGGTTGTCCACGAGGAAGCTCACCGCCTCGTGGACAGCGGCCCCGTCAATGACGTGGTAGTCGTCGAGCGCCACCACCATGGGCCCGGCGAGGACGTCGAGATCGTTGATCAGGCTGACCAGGACGGCATCGTGTGGCGTGGTACCGCCGGCCTCCAGCAGGGCGAGCGCGTCGACACCAGCCTCGGGTTCGGCGGTCTGAATCGCGGCCACGAGGTGGGTCAGAAACAGTCGGAGATCGGCGTCGCCCGGGTCAAGAGCCAACCACGCCACTCTGGGCTGCGACCCCTCGGCCGTCGCCAGCCACTGCGCCAGAAGAGTGGTCTTGCCGAACCCCGCCGGTGCCGCGACCAGGACCAGCCGCGGCCCTTCGCCTCCGTCCGCGTGCAGCTGATCGATGAGGCGGGCGCGCTGCACCAGCCGACGACGCGGCGAGGGCAGGTGCAGCTTCGTGCCCAGCACAGACATTCGGTCAGCGTAGGCCCGCCGGTCGCTCAGCGCACGAGCGAGCGCCAACGACTTGCCGGCTTACCACGGGGTCATGAGCGGTTGAGCCTCTTGGCCAGCACCGCTTCATCGACGCCGAGTTTGAGCGCAAGCCAGGTCATGATCAACAGAGTCTCGCCGTTGACGCATGCCCCGCTTCGACCGGGCCACGAGCTGTCAGGCTGGCGACCCACCGTCACTCTTTCGCGCGGGCCGGAGGGGAGTTGCGCCACGGCATGGGATGCGCACGGCCAACCTTGTGATTTCAGGGTGCCGGGTACGGGTGGCACCCTGACGTGCACGGGTCCGTGATGTGTGAGGCTGCGATGCATGCCGAACCTCAAGAACCCCACCTCCTCCCACCCGGGCTCCGCCCCGACTGGCGGTAGCCACCAGTTCGTCACCCCGGTGGTTCGCGAGACATCGCGTCCCACCGTCGAGCCGCCGTCCTTCTCGTCCGTCTGGTGACGGGAGCGATCGGACGCCACTCGACGTCTGGGTCGCCCGCTCCTCATGTCTTCGTGGATATCGCAGGCTCACGGCGCTGACCGATGAGGAGGCCGTCGGCGTGATCGACTGGTTCTGCGCTGAGGTCGCCGACATCTTGGCGCGCTACGACGCCGCTCAGGTCAGGTCGATCGGTGATGCGGTCATGTTGCGCGTGTCGGGTTGAGCTTGTGGCGGCGGTACACGCGCAGCTGACCCGCTATGAGAGCGCGATATCGACAGCCCGCGTCGCGTGAAGGCGGGTGGTGTCGAACAACGGGACGGTCGTGTCGTCCGCGCCGATGAGCAGGTTGATCTCAGTGCATCCGAGGAGGATCGCCCTCGCGCCGCGCTCAACGAGACCGCTCATGATCCGGCGGTATTTCGCGCGCGAGGAGCCTCGAACGACGCCGACGCAGAGCTCGTCGTAGATCACGCGGTGGAAGCCGACCGTTTCGATGCGCGCGGCTCTGAAGCGGAGCGGCGGCGCATCGAGCCGTCCGGATTCCGGGAGAACGGAGTAGGCAATATGGTGGGGTTTCCGGTTCGACACCTGTCAGCCCGACGGCCGGTGGGATGCTCCACACGGATAAAGACTCGGGCCCGGCGGGTTTCATAGAGTCGCCCCTCCATGTGCACGTCCTCGCCTACCTGGGACAGTGCTGCTGGGACCGCAACGACTAATCACCGGGGGCATGACCCCTCACTACTGAAGGGGTCTAAATGGAAGAGCCGGGAACGATCGTCGTCGGTACCGACGGGTCAGAGACCGCGGAGCGCGCCGTGGACCGCGCCGGCGCGCTCGCGCGCGCGTTGGGGGTAACCGTCCTCCTTCGCCGACGCCCGGTGGCGGTCGAGCAGGCCGCTCAATCGTGTGGCGTAGCGAGGGTCAGGTGGGCGCCGGCGCCGGGACCGGCCTTCGCAGCCATGCCCACGAAGAGCCGGCTGCGACTGATTCCGACAGTGCGATCGCACGCCAGAACGGAGTCGTAGTTGTATCGCGACCGGCTCTCCGGGTGAAGCCATCGGGTGTCGCGCATCTATGTCTCAGCCACCGGCTCCGCTATCGCTGAGGGCTCGCTGCGTGCGGACGCGCGTACTAAACGCTCGCTGCGAAGACGAGCAGACGGCCGCAGCGTCCCTCGCAACGTGGATACGAGGTCCTGCTGGATCACGTCGAGAAAACCACGGGAGACGGCGTCCTCCCCGTTAAAGAGTTGCTCGAACAGGTCGCGCGGCACGACGAGAAGGAGGGCCCGCTCTCGCGTGACCGCCGTGACAGGAGATGGGAGACCGTCGATGAGACTCTCGTAGCCGAACGCCTTACCCGGGCCCGCCAGCCCGACGCGGATGCGCCGGTCGCCGCGAACCAGCACCTTCTCGACTGCACCGTTGATCGTCAGGTAGTAGGCGGTCGATGGCGTCCCCTCGGCGAGCAGCGTCTTACCCGGCGGGCAGCGGGCATAGCTCCCGGAGGTAAGGAAGCCCCACAGCGCCAGCGGGTCGACGTCGTGGAAGGTCGCCATGCGACGCACATACCTGCTGTCAGGCGGACGGCAGTACTCCAGGTCCGCAAACGTTGGTGTCGCGTCCTCGGCCGACGGCGCGGCCATCTCGCGGCCGAGCGAGACGGCGAGGTCCCGGATCTGATAGCGAAGGCGTGCGGTGAAGAGCAGGGCGAGGCGGCGCCTAAGGCCCAACGCCGATGGATGCTGGCCGGCCAGCAGCGCCGTGAAATCCAGACGGCCGAGCGCGAGCACCGTTCCCGTCTGGGTGACGCGCACGCTCATCGAGTGCCCTTCTCGGTCGAGGAGCCCCATCTCGCCCACTGTCTCCCGTGGACCGACTCTCGCGATCTCCACGGTGCGATCCCCGGGCACCTGCAACAAAGCCGAGACGGCGCCGTCGACGATGAAGAGCATCTCCCTCGCCTCCGCCCCCTGACGCCAGAGCATCTCGCCCTCACGCACGGTCCGTCGGCGCGTCACCCGCGCCAGCTCAAGCAGGTCCGCCTCCTGTAGGCCTTCCAGGAGCGGAACGGTGGCAAGGAACTCGACGGTCTCCTGGTCAGACATCCAGGTCGCGCGTCTCGAACTCGAGCCCATCGGGAGTGAGCTCGGCAGTCAGCATCGAGTATTCCGGCACCTCGAGCCAGCTCGACAGGTCGGTCGTCAGCGGCTCTGAGGCGATGATCACCGAGCGGGGCGGATCGCCCGCTGTCATCTGCCAGTCGCCGTCGCGCTGCGTGTACTCGCCCCCGATCGCGTACCAGAGACTCACGAACGGGAGGTCGGTCTCGAGCATCTCGTCCTCGGGCGGGTACCAGCCGTAGTCGAACGAAAAGCGGGTCGCGACCACGGCGCGGCCGGTGCTGACGCAGAGGTTGACTGGGGAGGAGGTGTCGACGCCATGCGCGGCGCGGACCTGTCGCAGGATGCGCAGCGAGCTGGCGGTGGCGTCGGCGAGCTCACTGGCCTCCGGCAGTCCGTAGGGATCATCGAGCTGCGACAGGATCAGCGCATAGATCCACTCGGAGTCGGTGGTTCCCTCGATGTGCTGCGCCAGCTCCGGCCGCACGTGCTCGACGAGCGCGTAGCGCATGCGTGCGAACTGCCGCAGGTGCCCGTTGTGCGCCAAGACGACGTGCACGCCCGCGAAGTGGAAGGGGTGCAGGTTTGTGTCAGCAACGACCGCCTCACCGGAGTAGGTGACCCCACGAACGTGAGCAACGACGCACGTCGGCGCAATCTTGGCCGAGATGAAGCGCAGGTTGCGGTCGAACGAGGGCAGCGTGGTTGCCCGGTACGTGAACGGATCCTGCGGCCGCAGCGAGGACGGATCCCATGCCTTCATGCCGAAACCCGCGAGGTTAAGAAAGGTGTTCATCATCCGCGGGCTGTAGGACTGCCGGACGAGGCTGTTGTCGGTCTGAAACAGCAGGTTCTCCACGGGGAGCGGCTCACCGACGTAGGCCAGAATCCGGCACATGCGCCGATCCTACTCGCGCTCTCGTCCGGCGCTCCTCGTCAGCAGCGCTCGTTCGGGCTGGCTAGGATTGGTCGCAACATCGGGGGTCAGGAGGTCCCATGAAGCAATTCAGGTGTGGCGACGTGGTGCTCGGCTGTGAGTGGGTGACGCGTAGCGATGACGAGAAGGAACTGTTCCAAGAGATCGAGTCCCACGCGCGCGACGCCCATGGGATGGACGAGGTCCCGCCAGAGGTCGTGGACCAGATCCACGGCGTGATCACCGACGTTTAGGTCGCTGACTCGGACACGACCGGGAACGCGCCACAAGCAAGGAAGGTGTCCAGCGCCTCTGTGTACGGCGCCAACGCCAGGCCCTGATCGCGGACCCACGCATCGCTGTAGTACGTGCCGGCGTAGCGCTCGCCGCCGTCGCAGATCAAGGTGACGAGGCTGCCTCGCTCCCCACGCGCCCGCATCTCGGCGACGAGCAGGAGCACTCCCCAGACGTTGGTCCCGGTCGAGCCGCCAACGCTGCGTCCCGTGCGCGCGCGCACGAGGCGCATCGTCGCGATCGACGCCGCATCCGGAACCTGGATCATTCGGTCGACGATGTCCGGGAGGAAGGACGCCTCGACACGCTGGCGTCCAATACCCTCGATGCGCGATGGAAGGCCGGTGAATGTCGACGGGTCGCCAGTCCAGCTTGAGTAGAAGATCGAGTCCTCCGGGTCGACGACGCACAGCCGAGTCGGGTACCGCATCAGGCGCGCGTAGCGGCCGATAGTTGCGCTCGTTCCGCCGGTTCCGGCCCCAACGACGACCCACGCAGGAACGGGGTGCTCCTCCAGTGCCATCTGGCTGAAGATCGACACCGCGATGTTGTTGTTGCCGCGCCAGTCGGTCGCGCGCTCCGCGTACGTGAACTGGTCGAGGAAGTGCCCATCGCGCTCAGCCGAGAGCCGCTGGGCCTCGGCGACCATCGTCCTCGGGTCGTCGACGAGGTGACACGTGCCTCCCTGCGCCTCGATCAGCGCGAGCTTTTCGGGGCTGGTCGAAGCCGGGACGACCGCGATGAAGGGCAGGCCCAGAAACCGGGCGAAGTACGCTTCAGAGACGGCCGTGGAGCCGCTCGAGGCCTCGACGATCGTCGTTCGCTCTGTGATCCACCCGTTGCACAAGCCATAGAGGAACAGCGAGCGGGCGAGCCGATGTTTCAGCGATCCCGTCGGATGAACCGACTCGTCCTTCAGGTACACGTTGATCCCCCACGCCGCAGGCAGCGGGAAGGCGTGTAGATGCGTGTCAGCCGAGCGATTGGCGTCGGCTTCAAGGCGTCGGACCGCCTCGTTCGCCCACTCGCGCGAACCAGAGCGCTCGCGACGACCGTTTGAGGGGGTTGGCACGACTCGAAGTGTGTCGAATGCCGTATCGCGGCGCCGCGCCAGCCCGACCATCGGCACGAGCTGCCCACGTGCGTAGTCGAGCACCGGCGGCCATGGAGTCTTTGATCCCCAGTTCGGACCGGGCACACGAAATCGGGATTTCGATCGTCGTTTGGGTCAGGTCGGCGGCCGCCGTGCCGCTTGACGCTCGGAGAGGCTGCTCACAGCGGCCCGTCACCGCCGCGCTGCTGGTGTCGAACGAACGTCAAACGAACCGCCCCGAACGGGGCGATTGGCAACCCGCCGCGGTCTCTGACGGCGGTCGTGCGCTGTGGCCCGAGGTCGGTTTCGCCACATAGTTCCTGACCCTGGCGGCTCTCGCGCGTTGACCGGGCGATAGGCAATCCATCTTCCCCAGAGGAGGGACCGATGAGCGCAGGAACCAGGCTCGTGACGATCGCCGTGGCGGGGGCGCTTGCGGCAGTAGCGCCGGCCGCCGCGAAGCCGCCCCACCCGGCGCATCCGAGCCCGCCGGCGCATCCAAGCCATCCGTCTGCGTCGCATAAGTGCGCGGCGCATAAGGTTGCCTACGTAGCTTCGGGGCGGCTCTCGTCCTGGACGGCGACGCAGACCGGGGCCGGCGCCTGGACCGGGACGATCACGGTTCGCGTCACGCGGTCCAATCACCACGCCGCCGGGGCCAAGGGCAACGACGTGACCTACACGCTCAGCAACACACGGGTCACGTTCGGCAATGGCGCGAACCCGCCAGCGGCTGGCGACCCGGTGCATGTGATCGGCAAGATCAGCGAGCTCGGAAAGAGATGCACCGCGTCAGGGTCCGCTCCGACGATCACGGTCAACAAGGTGAACATCGACGCGATGACGCACTAAGGCAAAGGCTGCGTCCGCAGCGGCACCGTGCTTGCCGCGCGGTGTGATTTGGGACTGAACAGAGGGAGTGAGAGGATGAAGCGATTTGTGTTTGTGCCGATTGTCGCGATCAGCACGGTGTTGACAGCGGCGGCGTCCGCCGCGACCTTCAATCCGGACGCATTGGTGACGAACGGCAGCCCGAGCACGCCGTTCTCGCAGAACAAGCAGAACGAGCCGACGATCACGGCCGACGCCAATTCCCCGAACATCCTGGTTGCGGGCTCGAACGACAACATCGATATGGAGGCGTGCAACGCCGGCGCCGACAACACGTGCCCGTTCACCCAGGGAGTAGGCGTCTCGGGCGTGTACTTCTCATTCGACAGCGGCGCGACGTGGACGCAGCCCACGTACACGGGTTGGAGCGCCCGTAATTGCTTGGGTGTCGTCGGTCCCGATCCTGGCTGCAGCCCGATCGCGGGCGGCCCGATCGGAACGCTGCCGTGGTACTTCGAGAACGGGCTTGTCTCCGACGGCGATCCCGGAGTCGCGATCGGGCCGGCGCCGGGAGCGTCAGGTTTCAGGTGGCGCAACGGCGAGCGGCTGTACTACTCGAATCTGACCTCGAACTTCGGCGCGACCAGGACAGATCAGGCGTTCAAGGGGTTCGAGGCGATCGCGGTGTCGCGGACGGATGACATTCAGGCAGCGGCGCACGGCAACAAGCAAGCCTGGTGCGTCGGCACGGCCGGGTGCGCGCCGGTGCTGGTGAGCCGCCAGTCGTCCACCACCTTCTCGGACAAGTCACAGATCTGGGCGGACAACGCATCCTCGAGCCCGTTCTTCGGAACGGTGTATGTGTGCTGGGCGGCGTTCGTCGGCCAGGAAAAGGGCAACGCGGCGCCGGCGCCGCTGCAGGTGGCGGTCTCGCACGACGGCGGCGATACCTGGAGCCAGCATCAGATCAGCGCCGCGGCGAACAACGGCCAGCGCAATCCTGAGGACGGATGCACGATCCGCAGCGACAGCCAAGGCAACGCCTACGTATTCGGCGAAGGAACCTCGTCCTCGAACGGCAAGCAGGTGTTCGAGATGATGTCGCGCTCAACCAACGGCGGGCAGACGTGGTCGACGTTCCGGCCGGTCGCCGGCCCCGTGACGCAGCCGGGCGTGCTCGACCCAGTCCAGGGCCGGCCCGTGATCGACGGCATCGCCGGCGCGCGCAGCGACCTCGCGATCGCGCCCAGCATCGACATCGCCAACGGCGCACCGACCGGCGCAGACGCCACCGACCGAATCGTGATGACCTACGTCAGCGGAACGGTAGCTGCGCCGCACGTGTACTTCACCGAGTCGACCGACCGGGGCGCTACGTGGGCGACGCCGCGGGCGATCGAGACCTCGGGCGATCGTGGCATCTACACCGCGCCGTCGATCTCCCCGAACGGGACCGACGTGTATGTCGTCTACAACGCATTCACGACACCGTTCCGCGACAACACGACCGATCCGCGCTCGCTGGTCGGAGTCGTACTGCACGCCGACTCCTCAGCAGACCCGTCCGCGCCGACGGGGGCGTTCTCCGAACTGCACCGGGGTCAGTCCGGCGACCCGCGCGGGGCGAGCGCGAACGCGCTGACGGACGAGTTCATCGGAGACTACGTATACGCCACCGCCACGCGAACATACGGAGCTGCGGTCTGGAACGACACCCGGAACGCGGCCGACTGCCCCGCAATCGACAGCTACCGGATGGATCTGCAAGAGGGCATGACCCCGGTCGCGCCGGCTCCCGAGCAGGCCTGCCCGTCGACGTTCGGTAACTCCGACATCTTCGGCGGCTCCTATCCGGATCCGACGCCGTGAGCGAGCCCAAGGAGGTATCGGCGCGACCCGCCGCGTGAGCAACCGAAGGTCGTCCCGCCAGCACCGACGCGGGACCTGACGCCCAGGGGCTGAGCGGGACATCCCGCCCAGCCCCAGAGGCGTTCGCTCGGATCGGGACACAGAGTCGCCAGCGGCGCCCCGAGATCGACACCCAAGCAGCAGCGGTCCACCCACTTGCCAAGGCACTCGTACGCCGGCCGCCGGGGTGGGGGCGGAAGGACTCGTCTGACGCGCGTGACCGCGTGAAAGCGAACTCGGAGCGGTGATCAAGGCTGCTCGGTCCAACTCATCGGGGCGCCCGCGACTCGGTGGGCTCTCATCGTGCATGGGGTCGGCGGCGGAACCCGTCGCCGTGACGGGCCGCGAAAAGTGGCCCAAGGTACGCCGCAAAGGCTTGCGTAAGCCGTCAGGTCGGAGCGGCAGTGCCTTCAGGTGGGCTCGCCGGGAATTTTCACTGAGCGATGCTGAGCGTCGGCCTCGAGAACTGCGGGGTCGGCCGCCCCGAGCCATTTTCGGGAGAAGAAACCTCCGAAGAATGGCCACGAGGCGAACATCAGGACGATGCCGAGGATCAGGCCGCCGACACCGACGAAGATCGGCACCTCAATGCCGAGGAACGGCTTTGAGTAGTTGTTCCCTGCCGTGTTGTAGTAGCCGTACGCCTTGATCGCGACGTAGCCCATCATGATGCCGCCGACCACTGGGACCAGTCCGGCGAGGAAGAAGTTCCGGGCGCTCTTGAACAAGTCGCGCCGGAAGTACACGGCGCAGGCGAGTCCCGTGAAGCCGTAGTAGAAGCAGACCGCGAAACCGAGCGCCGAGATCGTGTCGCCGAGCACGTCCTGGTTGGGGTTGAACCCGAGCAGCGCCACCGTCCACAGGATCGACAGCCCGCCCATCAGCAGCGTCGAGAAGGTGGGGGTCAAGAACCGCGGGTGGATCGCGCCGAACGCCTTCGGGATCGCGTTCCACTTCGCCATCGAGAGCGTCGTGCGCGCGGTGGGCAGGATCGTCGTCTGCGTGGAAGCCGACGCCGACGTCAGCACGGTGATGATCAGCAGCTTGTCGAGCGGAGAGCCGAAGACCTGGCCTCCGAGCGCGTTGATCACGTCGCTCGAGTTGCCCGCGAGGAACTCCGGTCCGTGGTACGCCTGCGCCGCGGCGCTGACGATCACGTAGATCAGCAGCAAGATCAGGGTCGAGACGACGGCGGCCTTGCCCGGCCCGCGATGGCGGTCACGGGACTCCTCGTTGACCGCGACCCCCGAGTCCCAGCCCCAGTAGATGAAGATGCCGAGCAGGACCCCGTCGACCAGCGCTCCCCAACCCAGGTCAAACGGGTTGAACCAGGACGCGCTCACGTGGAGCGAGTGAGCGGGACTGTTCGCGTACACCTTGACCAGCGAGACGACGGCAAACAGCGCGAGCGTGAAGATCTCGATGCTCAAGAGGATCGTCTGCACGCGCGCCGACAGCTCGATGCCGCGGTAGCAGATCCAGGTCATCACCACGATCCAGATCACCGCGCCGAGGATCAGCACGAAGTTCGACGGGTGCGCGTGCGAGTCGAACAGCAGGAACGTGTAGTTGCTCGCGATCGCGGCCAGCGACGCCATCACGATGATGTCGGCGAGGAAGATCGCCCAGCCGTTGACCCAGCCGATCTGCGGTCCGAAGGCTCGCGTCGTCCAGGCGAACGTCGTTCCGGCGTCCGGGTCGGCGAGGTTCAGGAAGCGGTAGCCGACCGACACGAACAGGATCGGAATGAACGACACGATCAGCACCGCTGGCGCATGGACGCCGACGCCCGTGATCGCGACGATGAAGCCGAGGGTCGCGGCGAGGCTGTATGCGGGGGCGGTCGAGGCGACCGCGATAACGAGGTTCGAGACGTAGCCGAGCGCGTCGGCCTTGAGCCCCTTGTTGCCCGGGACGGTGGTATCGAACCCCGCCGGCGACTGGTCAGTGCGTGCTGTGCTCTCCAAAGCGCTGCGCAACCGATGCGGACCTTGCGAGGGCGGCGGCCCACAGGTGGACACAAAGTATCGCTCATCTGGACGACAGGGAAGCCGCGCCCTGTCCGCGTGGCGACTACTACGACTCGCTTGCCACGGCAAGCAAACAACAGTTCCTTGGCCCCTTCGACCGCGTGGTGCGCGCCTATGGAGCCCAACCGTACAGTGACACGGAGTTCTCGCTGAGGCGGCTGGTCCACGACGACTCTCAAACGCCACCTCGCCCGCCGCACCTGGCACCTGCTCTGCACCGCCGAAACCACCGCCGGCCCCTCCGTGCTGATCAATCCCTCAAACGCGGAAATACCGACTTCTACTTGACATAGGCGCAGCCAAGGCGCTCGCGCGAGTTGGCGCGGCGGGAAGACGAACGCAGTCACGCGCATGCGTTCCGCTCGGCAGATCAGTGCCCTTTCGCGGGCGAAGCAGGCGCGCGCGGATCGGCCTGCTGTTGGTGACTCGCAGAGATCGACGTGCGGTACTCCCTCGCTCGCCCGTCCGTCCGGTTAGACCTCGACGGGCTCCTGCGTCGAGCGGGAGGTCTGCGTTCCGGTGCGGCCCCTCCATCCGGTTCTGCGGCTCGCGAGGTTGTGCCTCGGCGATCGCGTGGGCGATTATGAGCTCCGCGCTCGCGGCCGTGCTGCGCACCGGATGGCGCTTCGAGGCTGCTTGACCGATCCACCGCGGGTGGTGAGGACGCGTGCGCAGAGAGTCGCGTGCCGTGATTGACGTTCGGTAGCGCACAAGTGTCTCGTACCGCGCGCCGCTCGTCGCGCCGATCCCACCGTTAGTCGCAATGCTCTGGTGCCAGCGATCGAATGGGGCTTCCCTTGACGCGTGGGAGGGCCTAGAGTTCCTGCTGGCCGGGGGAAGATTGTTTTCAACAATCGGAGGGAGGGAGAAGTGCACGCTTTGTGCATCCGTATCTGGCGATCGCGCTGGACTCCGGTCGCGGGGGCTGCTGTCTTGGCCAGCATCGTTCCTATCGGACTGGCATCGGCGGCCGGGCCGCGTCAATCCGCACGCCACACTGCCGGTCAGTCCGGCTTTGGGCATGACCGGCAGTGGGTGTCGACCTGGGCGGCGAGCCCGCAGACCGCCATTCCGGGGAGCACGGATGCGACTGGCTTTAGCAACCAGACGATCCGCAACGTCGTCTTCACGAGCGTGAGCGGCAACCTGGTTCGCGTCCGCTTCACCAACACGTTCGGGGATCAGCCGCTCCAGATCGGGGCAGCCTCGATCGCCGTGGCCGGCACAGGCGCCGCCACTGCAGGACCGAGCGTTCCTCTCACGTTCGGCGGGCAGACGTCGGTTCAGATTCCGATCGGGGCGGAGGCGCTGAGCGACCCAGTCCGTCTGCATGTGCCGGCGCTCCAGAACTTGGCGGTGAGCGTGTATGCGCCGACGGCCACAGGGTCGGCCACGCTGCACTCGCTCGGCCAGCAGACCACCTACGTTGCCTCCGGAGACCACACGGGCGACAGCAGTGGGAGCTCCTATACGACGCTCGGCCAGTCCTGGTACTTCATCGACGCAGTTGACGTGCTCCCGCAGCCGCAGGTTCGCGGAACGCTGGTGGCTTTCGGAGACTCGATCACCGATGGATTCAATTCGACGGTCAACGCCAACGCGCGGTGGCCGAACGACCTCGCGCGGCGGCTCGATTCGCGTCGCGACACGCTGGCGGTCGCCGACGAGGGGATCAGCGGCGACCGGGTCCTGACCTCCGACCTCTGCTGCGGAGTGAACGCCCTCGCCCGCCTCGATCGCGATGTGCTCGAGCGGGCCGGCGCCAAGGAGGTCATCCTGATGATGGGCATCAACGACATCGGCTTCAGTGTGACGCCGCCCAACCCGGTGACTAATCCGCTCCCCGACGTGTCGGCCGCCCAGATCATCGCCGGATACCAGCAGATCATCGCCCAGGCTCATGCGGCTGGGTTGAAGATCTTTGGCGCCACCTTGACTCCGTTCAAGGGTGCTGGCTACTACTCGGACGCCGGCGAGGCGAAGCGCGAGACCGTCAACCACTGGATCCGGACCAGCGGCGCGTTTGACGGCGTGATCGACTTCGATGCGGTGGTGCGGGATCCAAGCGACCCGCTGGTGATCAATCCGCCTTTCGACAGCGGCGATCACCTGCACCCCAACGATGCGGGCTACCAGGCGATGGCCAACGCGATCCCGCTGAGGCTGCTCCTCGGGACGCGATAACCCGGCAGCTTCGTCAGTCCAGTCGACCCGCGGGCAGCCGCCATCTGCCCGCGGGCCGGCCCGTCGTGAGGACGGTTGCAGCTGGCAATGGAACCTGCGCAGGGTGCGGGTCAGCGATGACGGTCCGCTCGTCGCCGGTGGCCGCGAACAGTCGCCGCGCCCAGGCGTCGATGCCCAGCGCCTCGGGCCCGCCCAGCTCGACGCGCCCGCCGACCGGCGCGCCGATCGCGAGCTCGGCCACCGTCGCCGCGACGTCGTCGGCGGCGATGAACTGGATGAACCCGGTCGATAGCCGGACGCTGTCGCCTTCGGCACCAGCCTCGACGATCTGGGGCAGGACGTCGAAGAACTGCGTCGCACGCAGGATGGTGTAGAGGATGGCCCCAGCCTCGATTTCGGCCTCCTGGGCGACCTTGGCGCGCACGTAGCCGCTGTCGGGCAGGCGGTCGGCGCCGACGATCGACACCGCGACGTGATGGCCGACACCGTCGCGCTCGGCCGCCAGCAGGTTGGGCGACGAGGTTGTGAAGAACTCCATGACCGCGTCGTCGTCCCAGACCGGCGCGTTGGACACGTCGACGACGACATCAGCGCCCATCGTCACGTCGGCTGGATCTGGCCCGAGGCATTGCGGCGCTCGTTCCTGGCGCTGAGCAGGGCCGTCGCCGGTGACAGCGAGGACTCGCAATGAGCGTTGGTGGGGTCGCGGCGCCTTACCCGGGAGGCGTACTCTGCGTGCGAAGCAGGGAACGCAGGCGCGGGAAGCGCCTCCACGTGCGATGGTGCATTACGCTCCGTGGATGAGTCCTCCCGCGACCCTTCTCATGTGGTTTCAGCTGCGCTCGCCGGAACTGGCGGAGGACTTCGAGCGTCTGATGGTGGGGGATCGGGACATCGTCCGCGGGTCACTGGACACGGTGTCAGATTGGCATCTTGCGCGACCGGCGGACGTGCCTGGACAGTCGATCGGTCAAGCCGATTACGTGCTGATCGCGGAGATCGTCGAAGTGGAGCGCTTCGAGCAACAGGCGAGCGAACACATCCAACGCTTGGCGGACGACTTGGAGCATCTCGTCTCGAGCCGGGGGATGCTGGTCGTGCGTCCCGTGCTTTGAAATTCGCGGTTGGTGGAGGGCGATCAGACCCGGTCTCGGTCTGAGTTTGAGCTTGACCAATGCTGCAGACGAGCTTGCGAGGGGGGGTTGCCGGCGCCGTCGCGGCGGTGGTGATGACGCTCGAGCAGCCACTCGCCAAAACGCCTCTTTGACTCCAACTACGACTGATCGCGGGCCTCTACGCGCGGTACGCCCGCCCGGCCGTCACCAACCGACGGCCCTGCGGGGCACGATGTGACTTCGCGTTTCAGGTCCCGCAACCGTACCCGGCCGCCGCGGGCGGCGGCGGCGGCCGGGCTGCATCGACGACACGCCTCGAGTTACGCGCGCGCGGGCTCGGGCTCGGCGCCGGTCCCGGACGCCGTCCGCGGCCGGGGGGTTGTGTGCAGCGGTGACGGCTCGACGCGCAGTACGCGCGCGGCCCAGCTCGGCAGCCACCAGTTGTACGCGCCGAACAGGCTGACAAAGGCGGGCACCAGCAGACAGCGCATCAGCGTGGCGTCGACGAGGATGCCTGCGCCCAGACCGGTGGCGAGGATCTTGATATCGGTCTCCGGCGCGGTGGACATGGCCAGGACGGACAGGACCAGGATCAGCGCCCGCACTGGTCACCAGCCGACCCGTGCGGCCAATGCCCTCGATCACAGCTGCACGGGTGTCGCGTGTCCGGTCGTAGCTCTCGCGCATCCGGGCGAGGATGAACACCTCGTAGTCCATCGACAGTCCGAACAGGAACGCGAACACCATGACGGGCACCCACAGGGTGATCGCGCCGGTCGCGGGGATTCCCCACGGGTTATTGACCTTGCACCGAGACGACTGGTCGCTCGGGGGTCGCCTGCCGCGTTTCGTCTCAGGGCAGGGGTGCCGGCGTCGGTGATGTCGTAGCGTGCGGCCGACATGGAGCGCGTGTTCCCCACACCCGCCGTCGCGGCCGACGCAGCAGCGGTCACCGAGGTCGTCGTCGCGGTCGAGTCCTCACTGTACGGCCAGACCTCATTCTCCCAGGCCGATCTGGAGGACGAGTGGTCAGACCTCAACCTCGAGCAGGACGCGCGTGTCGTCCGCGACGGTGACCGGATCGTCGGCTACGGCGCGGTGCGCGAGCGAGGCGAGCTGTGGCGCGCCGAAGGGTACGTGCACCCCGACGCGATCGGGCGCGGGATCGGGAAGCTGATTGCGACCGGGCTCGAGGAGGCCGCGGGCCGCCGAGGCGCACGCAGAATCCAAAACGGCGTGTTTGAGGCCGACTCCGCTGCTCGCAGGCTGCTCGAGTCGCTGGGCTATGACGCCGTACGCATCTTCCGCGAGCTGCGCATCGAGTTGGCCGCGCCGCCGCCCGCGCCCTGTGTGGCCGGATGGGCTGCGCGTCGTCGCGTTTGACCCGGGGCGTGACGCGTTGGAGTTCCACGCCGCGCAGGAGGAGGCGTTCGCGGATCACTGGGAGTACGCGCCGCGCGACGTTGAGTCGTGGTCACGGAGCCACCTCGGGAGCGAGCGCTTTGACCCGGCGCTCTGGTGTGTTGTTCGCGCCGAGGACGAGATCGCCGCCGGCACGATCTGCACCGGCGCCACGTACGGCGGCGGTTGGATCGACGCGCTGTTCACGCGTCGCCCGTGGCGCAGGCAGGGCGTCGGCGCGGCGCTGCTCGGCGACGCGTTCGGGCGCTTGTGGGCGCGCGGCGAGCGCAGCGTCGGGCTCGGCGTCGACGCGGCGAGCGACACCGGCGCGTTTCGCCTGTACCAGCGCGCCGGGATGGCGCCCGTGCTCGGCTGGGTGATGTATGAGAAGGCGCTGGGCGATGTTGCGTGAGCCGCGCGCGGAGGACGGGAGCGGTCGCCTGGTTTCACGGCTGCAGCGCGATGGCGGGTTCGCTCGAATCCGGCAGCGGGCTCGACTCGGGCCAGCCTGATCGCGGGAACGACGTGCCGCCGCTAGCGTGGCTCGTCGCAGTCCACGTTCGGCTTATCCGACGCCGCCGGCTGCGCGGCGAAGGCGCTCAGCGGCCTCGGCGGCGTCCGGTCGTCGATCCTTCTGCTACCTGGCGCAGGGGTGGCTTGATCGCCGCGGGTCATCTCAGCTGATATCAGCGACGAGGTGTCCCTGCTGCGTCCGTGCTAACGGCTGACGCCCCGCACGCGGCGACCGTTCTCCAGGTAGAGACACCGCTTCGCGCTCGCCGCCTTCGACACCCGACGGCGCAGCGGTCCGCTGAGCAGCGTCAGTGCTTCGTCCATCTCGGCGAGGCGGTACTCGTCGATCTCCTCGGGTTGCAGCGTGATGGTCTTGAAGCGCTCGTCGCTCAACATGCCGCAATCGAACAGGAACCTGACCCCACCGGGGCGATGTGCCGCGTCCGGGCGCTGTGGTCGCGGCGCCAGGAAATCCACGCACACGAGCCGGGCGTGCTCGACCTCGAGACCGCACTCCTCGAGCGTTTCGCGCCGGCACGCATCCCACGGTGATTCGCCATTGGCATCGACCTGGCCGCCCGGGATCGTCCAGCCCTGCTTGTAATTGGGTTTGAGGATCAGTAGCCGTCCCGCCTCATCGAAGATCAGAGCGCCGGCTGAGGCCGGGATCCGGGGGATGTCGGGGTGAGCGCAGGCAGCGACTGGATCGTCCATGCAAATATCATCGCCGAGGTGACGGCGGCGAGCCCGCGCAGAGGCGCCGGGCGGCCGACGTGTCGTTCGCTGACCGAGCCGCCTCCTGTCCTGGTGGTAGCTGTTCGCCCCGGACCCGCGACGAATCCCGAACAGCGGGGCGCCGCACTCGGGACCGTAGCCCTGCCATCCGGCCCGACCGTCGGGCCGGGTCATCTCGTGGGCATCGGCGATCGGGACCTACTGGCCGCAGACGCATCGACCCTGAGGGCCGGGATCCTGCGCCGCTGAGTGTCAGTCGGCCACGCCCAGCAGCATATTCGTGGTCGAGTCCATTGGCTCAAGGCGGGCGTCAAGCAGCTCCGACGTGGCGGTCTTGTCGCCGTAAGCGCTGGTTGGTGCGACGGCCCCGGCCGCCTGTGGCGCGCCGTTGTGACGGCCGTCGGGAGCGTTCGATGGTTCGATCCCGTCTGAGACGTACCCAGGGGGGTGGGTCCGGCGCTCGCTCTTCGCGCGTTGCAATCGCCAGCAGTGTTGGCCTTCAAGGCCGCCCGACGGGCGCGCCTGCATAAGCACTGACACCCCAGCGTCCTGAGGCGACGGCTCTACTCTTGGCGACCGATGAAAGTCAAGGCCTCGGGGAGCATTTTTTGGGGTTCCGATCGGTCGGGTGGCCGGTCGCGCGGGGCTCAGATCGCCTCGTGTGGGCTCGGTTCGGTGGGCGGCGAGGGAATCGACGCCGTTTTCGCCCGAATTTGCGTAGTTGTGACTGTCGCCGGCGCTTGTCGGCGTGACGGTGAACGGTTAGGTTGTCGGGTGGGCGCGGGTGACTGACGTAGCGAAGTGCAGACGTCAGGAGCTTTGAGTCTGCCGCGCAGCTTTGCCCCGTTGAGGGCCTGATTTATGCGCGCTCCGGTGTCGCGCTCGCGCCCACTTTTCTCGCCGGCGCTCCGGCTTGCTGGTCGGTGACCATCCGCTTGTAGGAGATCTCGGCCTGCTCGGTGAGTGCCCGTTCGGCGTCTCGGATCGCGCGGTTGGTTGACCAGATCCCGGCGGCGGCCTTCGTCCGCGGCTTGGCGCCGGCAGTGAGCTCGAGCTCGCGGAGCTTCTTCTTGGTCAGCGCCGGTCGCTGGTGCGCGTAGTCCGCGCCACGACGGAGCATGCACCAGAACAGGATCGCGAGTTTGCGGGCGGTCGCGACGATCGCCTTCCCGTGACCACGGCGGGCGCGGACCCGTTCGTAGAACGCGCGTAGCGGGCCGGGTTGCTTGACGACGCTCCAGGCCGCCTCGACGAGCGCCCACCTGGCGGACGCCGATCCGCGTTTGGAGATCCGGCCCGACCCGGGCCGGGGTCTCGCCGGATTGGCGGACCTTCGGGTCCAGCCCGAGGTACGCGACGAGCCTGCGGTGGGTGAAAAACCGGTCGGCACGGCCGATCGCGGCGATGAACGTCGCGGCGCAGATCAGGTTCACGCCCGGCACCGTCATCAACCGGCGGATCTCCGGCCAGCCCAACGCCTGCTGGGCGATCAGCTTCTCGACCGCCTTGATCTCCGCGTCTAGGAACACGATCTGCCGCAGACCCGCGTCGACAGACTCGCGCTCCTCGACTGGCAGCCGCACCTCGGCCAGCCACCGGCGGCCCGTCACGCCGAACAGGTCCGCGAACCCGGGCCGCTCGATCAGCCGGCGCGCCAGCACCGCTGAGATCTCGTTCTTGGCGCGCGAGCGCGCGTGCACGAGCTGCTCGCGGCGCGCGAGCCGTCGGCGCAGGATCCGGCAGCGGTCATCCGGCATCCAGACCGGATCGATCTCGCCCTTCCACAACAGCACCGCCAGGGTGCGGGCGTCGAGCTTGTCAGTCTTCGCCCTCGCGCTCGAGATGCCGGTGTCGTCCGGGCTGACCACGGTCACGCGGTCGACGAACGGCTCAAGGATCCTGACGACCTCCCAACAGCTCGCCGTCACCTCCAACGCCACCCGATCCGTCGCCAGCAGACTCTCCGCCAGCAACCGAAGGCCCTCCGGGGTGCTCGGCACCCGTCCGGCCGAGCGGACCCGGCCGTCCTCGCAGATCGCGACCACACAGAAATCACGGTGCACATCCAGACCGATCGCCCGACCGACCCACCTCACCAACGCCATCGCTCACCTCCACAACACGGTGGTTGACACTGACCGGTGGGAGAACCAGCGGGAACAACGACACAGACCGATACGAGCTCAACCGCTCAATCCAGGCAAGTCGCAGGGGCGGCCGATCGAATTTCACGGGCTCGAAGCCCATCGCCAAAAACGGCCTACCCGTCTGCGCTCTCCCATGAAAGGCCCCTGTCCCGGATCACCGGACGCTAGGCCCGGACCCGGACGGACCCTCCAAGGAGCATTTTCATGCCGCGAGTTGAGGAGCGCAGGGGGCTGGTGCCTGGGGCTCGTGGCGCGTGGGTCGGGGCCGGGCGATTGTCCGGCCCCGATCGGTGCGCTGTGGGCGTCTGGCTTGTGCGGTCAGTGCGCTGGGTTGATGGGCAGGCCGCGGCGGCGGTGGGTGATGTAGAGGCTTGAGCCGAGGAGTACCAGAACGACCCCGAGCATGGCCCCGGCTCCGATCATGGCGTCGGTCAGGAATTCGCGCTGGGAGATGTTGACGATCCGGGTTGGCGGGATGGTCGCAATCGCGCTTTCATTGGTGGTTTCCAGCGCGGCGAGTTCGCGAGCGACTCGGGCGCCTTGGGCCTGGATCGAGGCAGCCATGGCATTTGTCGCCTCGCGTGAGCGCTGATCGACCCTGGGTGTGGCGTGGGTCTGACTGACGGGTGGGGGCGGGTACGGCTGCGCCGTGGCGGCGGCCGGGGCGATGGCTGCGATGGTGAGGGCGAGGGCGATGCCTTTGGCTACGTGATGCGGGTGGCGGAACATTTGCGCTCCTCTTGCGTTTGCCGATCGCGGGGTGCGTTCGGATCGCCTGGCACCGTGCCGGTGGCGGGTAAGGGCTCGCCGAGAGGCGGTCAGAGGACGGTAAGAAGCCCGGAGCGGCGGGCGGTTTGGTGGTAGAGTCGCGGTGGGCGCCACCGTTGGGACGGGGCCGTGGACTTTCGGATACTTGGGCCGCTTGAGGTCGTAGAGGATGGGCAGTCGCTCCGGTTGGGCGGTGCACAGCAGCGGGCCCTGCTGGCGGTGCTGCTGATTTATCGCGGCGAGGTCCTCTCGACCGACCGGCTGATCGACGAATTGTGGGCGGACCGCCCGCCTCCCACCGCGGCAAAGACGGTCCAGGGCTACGTCTCGCAGCTGCGTAGGGTGCTGGGCGAGGAGGCGATCGTGACGCGGGGACACGGCTACTCGCTCGCAGCTGGTAGCGATCAGGTCGACGTCGCGCGCTTTGAGGCGCTGGTCAGCGAGGGCCAGACCGCCCTCGCTGATGGCGACGCGGTGGATGCCCAGCAGCGACTGGGCGAGGGGCTGGCGCTGTGGCGGGGGGAGCCGCTGGCTGATTTCGCCTATGACGCGTTCGCGCAGGCGGAGATCGCGCGGTTGCAGGAGTCGCGACTGGCCGCTGTTGAGGCGCGGATCGACGCCGACCTCGCGCTCGGCGAGCACACACGGCTGGTCGCAGAGCTCGAGGCGCTCGTTCACCAGCATCCGCTGCGCGAGCGCCTCATCGCTCAACTGATGCTCGCGCTTTACCGATCCGGTCGCCAGGCCGAGGCGCTTGAGTGCTACCGCGTCGCCCGAAGTCGGCTGGTCGAAGAGCTTGGGCTTGACCCTGGCCGCGAGCTCCAAGAGCTCGAAAAGGCGATCCTGGCGCAAGATCGGGGGCTGGATTCACCGACCCGCGGCTCGGCTCGAGGACCGCCCCCGAGCGCTCGACGGCAGCGTGCCGGACTCGTGATCGCCGCGGCGGGCGTCGTCCTGCTCGCCGCGATCGCGGCGGCAGCGGTCACGCTGTCAGGTTCAGGCTCTGCTTCTCTGCGGGTGGGCGCAAACTCGCTCGCCGTGATCGACCCGCGTAGCAACAGCGTGGTTGAGTCGGCGCCAGTGGGGGTTCGGCCGGGGGCGATTGCGTTTGGCTCTGGGTCGTTATGGGTGGCCAACATGGACGATCAGACCGTCTCGCGCATCGACCCGGCGACCCTGCGAACGACGCGATACCTTGCGGTGCACGGCATTCCGACAGGCATCGCCGCGAGCGCCAATGCGATCTGGGTCGCGGAGTCAGACCCGGGAGCCAGCAACGTGTCCGTGAATCGCATCGATCCGGAATTTGACGCGGTCGGGCCCGCGGTACGGATCGACAACGCCGTCCCAGGCGGACCGGGTGCGATCGCGGCACACGGAGACGCCGTGTGGGTCGCTCCGTCGTCTGGCCTGCTCACGCGCCTTGACCCGGCCACGGCACAGGTCGTGCATCGGGTCGATCCGAATGCTGGGCCCACGGCGATCGCTGTCGATAACGGTGTCGTGTGGTTGACCGACGGTGAGGCCAACAACGTCACGCGGATCGACCCCACCGGGCTGCAGACCCCTATCGTAGTCGGGAACGGGCCCAACGGGATCGCTGTCGGCGCGGGCGGAGTGTGGGTTGCCGACTCGCTGGACAACACCGTCGTTCGGATCGACCCGACCACGCAATCTGTGAAGACCACGATCGCGGTGGGGCGCTTGCCGACAGGGGTCGCGGTTGGTGCCGGGTCGGTGTGGGTGGCCGACAGCGGCAACGGCACCGTCACCCGCATCGACCCCCGCACCAATCGGGTGGTCGCGAGGATCGCGGTTGGCGGCAGCCCTCAGGCAATCACGATCGCGAACGGGCGCGCATGGGTCACCGTCGACGGGCAAGCGATCGGGGCGGCTGACCGGGCGTCACGCGGCGGGACCTTACGGATGGACGCCCCCTACAACGTCGATTCGATGGACCCGGCACTGGCGTACTACAGCGTGTCGGAGCAGCTGCTCTACGCGACATGCGCCAAGCTGCTCAACAGCTCGGACACGCACGGCGTCGCGAGTGCGCAGCTGACGCCCGAGGTCGCGCGGTCCCTGCCCACACGCTCGGCCGACGGCCGGACCTACACGTTCACCATCCGCAGCGGCTTTCGCTTCTCACCCCCTCTAGATCAGCCGGTCACCGCACAGACGTTCAAGGCCACGATCGAGCGCACCCTCAATCCCCGGATGCGCAGCCCGGTGGCTCACCAATTCAACAACATCGTCGGAGCTGGCGCCTACATGGCTGACAGGTCGCCGCACATCTCGGGGGTCGTCGCGCGAGGAGACACGCTGACAGTCCGTCTGCGCTCGCCGGAGCCCGACTTCCTGGCGCGGATCGCGGAATCAGAAATGTGCGCGGTCCCGCCCAACACTCCGGTCGACCCCAAGGGGGTGCGCCTGATTCCCTCCGCCGGGCCGTACTACGTCTCCTCCTACACGCCCAACCAGAGTGTCGTGCTGCTGCGCAACCCGAACTACCGAGGCAGCCGTCCACACCACCTTGAACGGATTGAACTGGCGATGGGAATCTCCAACCGCCAAGCCGTCGCCGACGTCCAGGCCGGGAGGGCTGACTACATCTCGCTGGGCGGGCCGACAGCCACCAGCACCGTCGCATCCCAACTCGCAGTGCGATACGGAGCCGGCAGCACAGCCGCAGCACAAGGACGGCAGCAGTACTTCGTAGAACCGGGCCCAACCCTCACTTTCCTTTACCTCAACACGCACCGTCCCCTGTTCCGCGACGTACGCATGCGCCAGGCCGTCAACTACGCCATCGACCGGCGCGCGCTCGCCAGAATCGGCGGCGGAGGCCAACCGTTCCCCGAGCGCCCCACTGGCGACTACCTACCGCCCGGCATCCCCGGGTCGACCAACGCGCCCGTCTATCCGCTCACCCCAGACCTTCCAAAAGCAAACGTGCTCGCCCACGCCAGAGGCCGGACGGCGGTGCTCTACACCTGCGAGGAACAGACCTGCACGCTGCAGGCGCAAATCCTCAAGACGGAGCTCGCGGCGATCGGACTTCGCTTGCACGTCAAAGCATTCCCAATCGACACGCTAACGGCGGCGTCAACCGCACCGCCCCGGCAATTTGACCTCGCCACCGGCGGATTTGGTGCCGACTATCCGGACCCATCCGCGATGCTCGACAGTCTGCTCAACATCGAATCCTTCGACGAACCGACCTACCGGCGCCGGCTCACCGCGGTCGCGAGACTGACCGGGCCGGCACGCTACATCGCCTACGGCAAGCTCGACGACGACCTCGCCCGGAACGCCGCACCACTCGTGGCCATCGGCGACCTCGCCAACCACGATTTCTTCTCAGCACGGATCGGCTGCCAAACCTACGGCTTCTACGGCGTGGACCTCGCCGCGCTCTGCATCAAGCACGCCCGCGCCGTGAGCGCCACGACGGGGACTCGGCGTTAAGAGGTCGCCAGCGCAGGGCCTGAACTATCTCGCCGCGGTGCGATCTCATCGATCGGCAGACCCGCCGCGCGCGACACGAGGCACCGAGCCGGCGAATCGCCTACCGCCATCTGGACGTCTGCGCCTCTCGACATACCTATCCAGAGACCGCTCCTGAGCGACCGCCTCACTTCTTGGAGACACGCCTGATATCGCGTGAAAGGGCTCGTCGCAGTAGAGGTTGCTTGGGTTCATCGGACGCCGGCCGAGCTCAGGGCATCGACAGCGAGGTTCGCAGCTGGACGATTGGGATCACGGTATGCAGCCGATGCGGGGCTAGGCGCGGCGCGGTCCCGGGTCTCGGAGGGAGGTGGACGCTCCGGGCTGTGCGGATCCGCTGGCGAGGGGGAGGCCGCGGCGCGTCAGGACGTCTCTGAGAAGGCGAAGGCGATCGCTCATGATGCCGTCTACCTCGAGATCGAGGAGTTCGTTGATCGTCGTCTCCTCGTTGATCGTCCATACGTGCACCGGCAGCCCCGCGCTGTGCGCGGCCGCGATGAACCGCTCGGTCACGATTGGGATCGACCCTCGACTGAGCGGTACCTGGATGCAGTCGGCGCCCAGCCGACGCATGAGGCCGCTCGCCGTGGTCAGGCGGGCCAATGCAACCGCTTGAGGCCCCATCGACGTGCACACCCGCCCGCGGCCAAGTGCACGAATCCGACGGAGGCGGCGGTCCGAGAAGGATCCAACGCACACGCGCTCCCAGGCGCCGAGCCGGTCCAGGAGCGCCGCGAGCGGCCCCACACATGCATCCGACTTGGGGTCGATGTTGACCCGGGCGTCGGTCCACCGCGCAAGGATCGCTTCGAGCCGGGGAACGCGAATCGCGCAACCGCGGAACGGGAATGTCCGCCCACGATCCGGGGAGAACGTGTGACCGGCGTCGGCCGCTTCCACCTCGGCGATGCCGAGCTCGGCGATCGCCCCGGTGCGATCTGTGACCCTGTCTAGGCGCTCATCATGAAAGGCGACCAGGACGCCGTCGCAAGTGAGGTGGACGTCGGTCTCCAGGTATCTGTACCCAAGTGCTACTGCGATCTCGAATGCGGCTAGCGTGTTCTCGGGCGCCTCACCGGCACCACCTCGGTGGGCGAACGCGATCGGTCCAGGCTCGACGAGGAACGGGTGCATGTCTGTCGCTCAAGGATCCCAGCTTCTGGCTCCGCTCCCACGATCCCCACCCATGCTTTGCCCGAGTTTGTTTCGGCAACCGAAACCGAGCGTTGCGCGTGTTCGAGCACCCTCGCGATCGGACGCCCGCACCGCAGACTCAACTGGTCTATCAGGGGCCCGGCGGGCGATGGGGTCACGGTTCGGCCGCGAGCCAAGTTCTGCGACGGGTCGCGTAGCACGATCAATTGACCGTCGCTCAACCACCCCCTGATTGCCGCCTGCCAACGAGGTCTGACACGATCCTGCCTCGGCGCCGTCCCGGCGCCAGCCAACCCCAGGTCAGGAGCGTCACCGAGTTGATCGATCGCATTCGTCACGATATCCAGCAACGACTCGAGCAGTTGCTCGCCGAGGCCGACAAGCTACGTCAAGCGCTCGCCGCGCTCGACCCCCGCGAACGCTCAACGCCGAAGCAGAAAACGACGAAGTCGGAGCCGACCACGAAGCGGCCTGCAAAAACGCCGGACGCTGCCAAACAGACTTCGGGGCGGACCCGAACCGGCACCGCCGACACGGCGAACCGCGCACGAGCGTCGACCCGAACGCCACCAGGTGAGACCAAGACGAAGGTGCTCGCCGCGCTCTCCAGCGCCGAGGCGTTGACCGCCGGCGAGGTCGCGACGGCCACCGGGCTCGCACGACCGACAGTCAGCACGACGCTGTCAAAGCTTTCGAAGACCGGCGAGGTCGTCAAGGCCGAACGTGGCTATCGCCTCCCCAGCACCGACGGCGGGACCGGAAGCGCTTCCGAACCCGCGGCCAGGCGACCGACCGTCGACGCATAGACGTTCTCACAGCTCCAACTCCCCATAACGGCGCGACTGGGCGTACGGTTGGCCTTGGGCTTCTGAGACGGTTCGCCCGCAGACGCCAGCGTGTTGCGGAGGCGCTCTAGCGTCCGTGTATCGATCGGCATCTGCGACGGAGACCTGAGTTCCGCGCGTTGCGCGTCTCTCGCCGGCCGGGTGCGGACGCCCCCTGCTGAAGTGAGAAGCAGGTCCCGGTCCGACGATCAGATCATGGCCGAGCGATTGACGATTAGCAGCGACCCATCGAAGAATCGGCTAAGGCCGTCGAGAGCACGATGAAGGTCCTAATTGACGAGAACCTGCTGAAGCGGTCTGGGAAAGAGACCGCTGATCCACTCATTCGGATCCTCGTTCAAGGAAGCGTCATACCGGATTATGTTGATCAAATGATCTTCTCTGCTGCTCGTATTCGAAATGCTGCGGGAGCCCACGGAACGGGAGCAACGCCTCGCTACACGCCGGAGGAGCTTGCCATCGCCTGCGTAGCTGCAGCTGGTGTTGCTCTTTCGTACCTGGGCACGAAACTCCCTTAGCTCCGGGTACGAGAAAGCTGGAAGATGACCGCGCTGCGACGAAGTAGGCATGGTCCGCCGAGCGCGCGAGAGACGCGCAATTCGCCGAGTCGTCGGCAGCAAGTACCACGCGTGTCGGCGCGACAAGGTGGGACCCGTCGGCGCTCAACGATGGAGACGTGACGCATGAGTAGGCCGGCGGCGGAGCGTGTGGCGGCAACCAGCACACCGCCACATGCTCTGCGCGAACGGATTCCGGCGGTCAGCGTTCGACCGCTGGAATGGCGATGGGTTCGACCGCTGGAATGGCGATGGGCGGAACGGTCTCCGGCCGCTCGCCGATTCGTGCGACGTCGAGGGCGATCAGGCCGAGGTTCGCACCGGAACCTGCTCCGACGATCGTGGTGATGACCGCCATGATCCCGGCTGTTGCGTTGAACCCCAGCAGCGCGCCGACGAGGGCGCCCGTCAGCGCGACCCAGATGCCGATCCTCGTGGCCCTGGCCGGCCGGTCGGGGTTGACCCAGGCCCAGTAGGTGCCGAGGCCGATCGGCGTGCCGATGGAGAGAACAGCCATGAGTTCGCTGTTGAGGGGCACTGTCGGGAAAGCCACCAGCACGATGATCAGGCCGATGAACCATCCGCCGAGGCCGAGCACCAGCAGGTAGACGGAGCGCAGCACCGCGCTCGCCTTGCGCCCGAAGCCGCCGCGCTTGTGCACCCGGCGCCACATCAGTAGCAGTGACAGGATCGTGAGGAGTCCGAAGCCCGTCATCGCGCCGAGGCCGTCTTCGGCGTAGGCGCCTTGGCTGGAGCTTGGGCTGAAGTCGACCTTGTTGTGGGTGTAGAGGGACGTGTCGACCTTGCCGGTGTCGAGGTAGGTGTTGATCAGACGGGTCCCGGCTGCCGGTTCGTAGGCCCAGATGTCGTCGGAGTGGCCGAGGTCCGAGAGCACGACCTCACGGCCGTTCGCGAGGTGAGGCAGGAGCTCGCGGGTCGCATTCTCGGGCGGCGTTGCGAAGTCGAGGTTGCCGCCGATCAGCAACGTCGGAACGTTCGAGTTTTGCACGCGGGTGTACTCGTTCTCGTCCGGGTTCGCCGGCCAGGCGTCGACGAGGAGGCCGCCGGCCCACAACAGGTCGTTGCCGGGAGAACCAATCAGCGATCCACGGCCTGCTCCCGACGCGAAGAAGTGCTTCGCGTAGGTGGCGTCGCTGCGGCCGATCGCCGCCAGGTCGCCCCAGACGAACGAGCTCGGAAAGGTGAGCCGTGCCATCAGCGACAGGAACCACGCACCGCTTGCGTCGCCCTTGCCGGCGGAGAGGAGTGAGTCGATCGTCAGTGGCGCGGCGATCGAGTTGCCGCCGGCGGAGGTCTCGTTGATCAGGCCGAAGAACGCGGCGGCTTTGAAGTCGCCCTTCTCGATCGGCAGCAACCCCCAGTGACTGGGAACGTGAGCGAACACGGACTTCACCGACGCGGCGAGATCCGGCGTCCGGCTACGACAGCTCGCCGCCTGGGCGCAGAGCGCGGCATAGCGGTCAATCTGCTCGCCGGTCGTCTTTGCGTCCCAGAGGAAGTTGCCGGGCGGATTGACGCCGATCATCACCGAGCGATGGATGCTCTTCGGGTAGCGCCACGCATAGATCATCGCGACCCGGGTGCCCGCGCTTTCGCTCACCAGGTCGATCTGGTGGTAGCCGAGGGCGCGGCGGGCCGCGTCGAGGTCGGCGACTTCTTCGGGGATCGAATAGCCGGCGAGATCGACACCATCGCTGCGGAGCCGGTCGGCGCACGACCGGTACGCCGCGGCGACGGCGCGGTACGACTGCTCGCTGAGGAGGTCACCTGAGTCCTCCATTGCCGAGCTCACCTCCGGGCAGTCGAGCCGGACGGAGCCGTCGACGCCGCGGTAGCCGACGAGCACGACGTCGTGGTTGGCGGTGAAACGGCTCGCGTCCGGGAAGACCATGTTGGTGACGCCGGGGCCGCCTTGCAGGCGGAAGATCGGGGCGCCCGGATGGGCCGAATGCGCATGAATCACGGTGACCGGCAGCGCGATCAGGCGCGAGTGCGGATCATGCGCGGTTCTCGGGCACCACGAGCGTTCCGCAATCGGCGGCGGAGGCGCCCTTTTCGGTGGTGTAGGTGCAGTTCTTGAGCGTCAGCTGGCCTGCATGCGCGCCGGCAGGCACGGAGACGGCCGTAGAACTGCCGGCGAAGTGGAGGTATCCGAGCGCGAGCGTGAGGAGGGCGATCAGCGCGAGGCCCGTGATCCGGCCTCGCCCGAAGCGTTTTGCGACGGTCTTCTTGCCGTTACTGGAGAGATCGCGCATCGGTCAGCCCTCCGATCTGACGGCGACGGCCGGCAGGATCGAGTTCTTCAGTGCGGCGTGTGGTGCGGTCATCACTGCTCCTCAGGTTGGTGCTATTTGCCTGGGGATCAGTCTGGGACCGCCGGCTGTGCCTGTCATCGCCCGCAGGGCGCGTCTGCGCTCCTCCTCAGCGCAGATCTTTGCCGCTGGCGCCTCTGTCGAAGGACAGAGGCGCGTCTACGCGCCGGGCGTGACCAGCCCGCTCTCGTACGCGAGGACGACGGCCTGCACTCGGTCACGGAGCCCGAGCTTGGCGAGCAGGCTGGAGACGTGGGTCTTGATCGTGCCCTCGCTGACGAACAGCTCGGCGGCCAGCTCGGCGTTGCTCTTACCGTGCGCCAGCATCGTCAGCACCTCGCGCTCGCGCTGCGTCAAGGCGTCCAGCCGCGTGCCGAGCTCCGGCCTGACCGGCCGGCGTGCGAACTGCTCGACGATGCGCCGCGTGACCGACGGGGCGAGCAGAGCCTCGCCGGCAGTCACGACGTGCACCGCGTGCAGGAGCTCCTCGGGTGGGGCGTTCTTGAGCAGGAAGCCGCTGGCGCCCGACCGCAGGGCCTCGAACACGTACTCGTCACGCTCAAACGTGGTCAGGATCACCACACGACTGTGCAGCTCGCCGTCTTCGGTAATCCGCCGGGTGGCCTCCAGTCCGTCACCGTCGGGCATCTGGATGTCCATCAACACGATGTCGGGCCGCAGGCGCCGGGTGCTGGCCATGGCCTGCTCGCCGTTGGCCGCCTCGCCGACAACCTCGATCTCGGGATCGGACTCGAGGATCATCCGAAAGCCGGCGCGAACCATCGCCTGGTCATCGGCCAGCAGCACACGGATGCTCACAGCGCACCGTCCGAAGTGGCAGCGGCGTAGGCGAATGGGTGATAGAAGGCCTCTAGCGCGCGGGCGCGGGCGACGGCAAGGTCGAAGCGGTGGCCGCCCCGCGTGTCGTCGACCGAGACGGTCACTGCGTCCTGGCGGGTGACGGCTGCGCCAGCCTGAGCAGCGCGCGCAACGTCGTGCTCTTCCCGGCCCCGTTCGGTCCGAGGAACCCCGTGACGCGACCCGGCTCGATGTCGAACGAGAGGTGATTGACGTCGGCGACGCCACCGAACTGCTTGGAAAGCTCGCGGATCTCGCCAGGGGCCATCGGTCAGCCCTCCGATCTGACGGCGACGGCCGGCAGGATCGAGTTCTTCAGTGCGGCGTGTGGTGCGGTCATCACTGCTCCTCTGGTTGGTGCTATTTGCCTGGGGATCAGTCTGGGACCGTCGGCTGTGCCTGTCATCGCCCGCAGGGCGCGTCTGCGCTCCTCCTCAGCGCAGATCTTTGCCGCTGGCGCCTCTGTCAAAGGACAGAGGCGCGTCTACGCGCCGGGCGTGACCAGCCCGCTCTCGTACGCGAGGACGACGGCCTGCACTCGGTCACGGAGCCCGAGCTTGGCGAGCAGGCTGGAGACGTGGGTCTTGATCGTGCCCTCGCTGACGAACAGCTCGGCGGCCAGCTCGGCGTTGCTCTTACCGTGCGCCAGCATCGTCAGCACCTCGCGCTCGCGCTGCGTCAAGGCGTCCAGCCGCGTGCCGAGCTCCGGCCTGACCGGCCGGCGTGCGAACTGCTCGACGATGCGCCGCGTGACCGACGGGGCGAGCAGAGCCTCGCCGGCAGTCACGACGTGCACCGCGTGCAGGAGCTCCTCGGGTAGGGCGTTCTTGAGCAGGAAGCCGCTGGCGCCCGACCGCAGGGCCTCGAACACGTACTCGTCACGCTCAAACGTGGTCAGGATCACCACACGACTGTGCAGCTCGCCGTCTGCGGTAATCCGCCGGGTGGCCTCCAGTCCGTCACCGTCGGGCATCTGGATGTCCATCAACACGATGTCGGGCCGCAGGCGCCGGGTGCTGGCCATGGCCTGCTCGCCGTTGGCCGCCTCGCCGACCACCTCGATCTCGGGATCGGACTCGAGGATCATCCGAAAGCCGGCGCGAACCATCGCCTGGTCATCGGCCAGCAGCACACGGATGCTCACAGCGCACCGTCCGAGGTGGGCAGCTTGACGCGCACGGCGAACCCGCCGCCGGATGCCGGCCCCGCCGTCAGTTCGCCTCCGTGCAGGGCGGCACGCTCGCGCATGCCGATCAACCCCAGGCCGCCCGGGCTCGTCCCTGATAGCGCCGTCGCGCCGCGGCCGTCGTCGATGATCTCGACCTCGAGCTCGTCGGGCCAGTACCGCACGCGCACGTCGGCGCGCGACGCCGCCGCGTGCTTGAGGGTGTTCGTCAGCGCTTCCTGCACGATGCGGTACGCCGACACGCCGATCATCGGCGGCAACGAGCGTTCCTCCCCTTCAATGCTGACCGCGACAGCGAGCTCGGACTCACTCATGCTCGCCGCCAGCCGCGGAAGCTGGCTCAGGCCAGGGCGGGGAGCCAGCAGATCATCCTGGTCGCCGGCCTGCCGCAGGAATCCGAGCAGGCGGTGCAGCTCCCCCACCGCCTGTCGGCTCGAGACCTCGATCGCGGTCAGCGCCTCCTTGGCCTTGACACGGTCACGGTCAATCACGACACGGGCGGCGCCGGCCTGGACGCCCATCATGCTCACGTGGTGGGCGACGACGTCATGCAGCTCCCGCGCGATCCGCACCCGCTCCTCGAGCACGGCGTGCTCGGCCAGTGTCGCACGTGACTCCGCCACCTCGGCCTGCTCGGCCCGCGCGCGGACGGCAAGGCCTGCAACCCAGGCGACGGCGAAGTCGACGGGAATGAAGACAAGCTCGGCGAGCGAGTGCCCGGGGATGAGGTAGACGACGGTCGCCGTAGCGCCGACCACGATCGCCAGTCCGAGGCCAGCCCGCCGGACGTCCCGAAGGTTCCCGAGCAGGAATGCGACCGCCAGCTGCATCAGGAAGAGGGACTCGGGGTACGGGATCAGCAGCGGGTCGACGAACGAGATTCCCGCGGCCAAAAGCCAGTACGCCGCCGGTCCGGCAAACGGAAACCATCGCCGCGCGAACACGGGTAGCACCAGGATCGCGAGCGCGGGAAGGCAGAACCACAGCGTCGTTGTCGGAGCGCCGGGCGAGCCGCGTCCGAGCGCCACGTCAAGCATCGCCACGATCGCCAGCAGCGCGATCAGCAGATCGAACCAGTACGTGCGGGCGAGACGTTCGCCGCGGTTCACGCATCGAACGTACTCCACCAGCGCGCGGACCGACCTCCCACAAGGTCAGACCCGGGATCCCTCTCAAGTACACCCACCTCCGAACCGGCAGCCTGGCGACGACGCCGCGCCGGCGACGCCTCGCCCTAACGGCGCCCACACGCTCGCGGACACGCCCACAGTGCGCACCACGGGCGCACGCACGGCGCTGCCGCCACCAGCGCCCGGACGAGGCGCCGGAACCGCTACCGGTCGGTCCCCCGCGCTCGCTGCCAAGACAGCCGCATCGCCGCCGCAGCGGAGCTCATCAAGAACGACCGCTCCCGATCCGCCAACTGCCAAAGGAAGCCTCGAGCCCGGATGCCCGTGCCGACATCAAACCAGGGCGCAGAATCCAAGCGCTGGCTGGTACCGCTCCTCGCCAAAGGTGCGCATCCCCGGGTGGTCAGGTGGTCGGTCGTCGCGACCACGGGCCTGAAGCACCTGCTTTCGCTCGGCGGCGTGTACGCGCAACCACGTGCGACTGGAGCGATGCGCTGCCCCGCATTCATGCGGCGAGAGGTCCCTTGGCAGCGATCGGCGGCGCCCTGCAATTCGCCGAACAGCAGGTGCGCCGCCTCGACTCGTGCAAGACCCGCATCCGTGCTCGCGTGGGTATCGGAGCCGGGCACTGCTTCATGACTGTCTGTGTCCGTGACAGCAGTCTCGGACGTGCATGCGCCTGTTGCTTGTAGCCCTGTGGGCAGTCCCGGCCATCGTTGCTCGTCTCGCCCACGAAACGTGACAGCCTCGAAAAGGGCCGGTCACCAAAGTGGAGCTAATTTACTCAGCTTCGGCCGCATTGGCGCACAGCCGGTTTGGCGCGCGCCACCCTCACGACCTTCGGCCAGCTACGACTCTGCTAAGGCGGCCGCCTGGGCCTCCTCGATGGCCTGGTCAGAGACATGATGCGTCTCGGAGGTACCGCCCAGCTCGCTGAGCTTGTCAGCCACGACGGTGGCTTCGGAGACGGGAGCCAGCACGCAGACAGCCGCTCCCCCCCGCTGCAGTTCGCTGCTAATCCGCTCGCGATCCGCCTCGTCCAGCCCCAGCTTCTTGTGGTGGAGCGCGCCCAGCAGCCCACCGCCTATCAGGCCTGCCGCAAGCCCGACAGGGGTGACCAGCGCGACGACGGCGCCGATACCGGCGCCCTTGCCCCAACTGCGCTTGCCGACCTTCTCAGCCTTGAGGTTGCCGTCCTCGTCCAGGACTAGGACGCCGACCTCATCTCCCTTCGCCGCCCCCGAGTCCTTCAGAGAGGTAGCTGCCGCGTCGGCAGATGTCTCTTCGTTGAAGAACGCTATGACCACCGTGTGATTCGCCATCAGCGCTTCTTTCCTCGTGGGGCGGAGCGCGAAGCCGCGCCCGATGTCAAGCCGCGATCCTAGCGCGCACAGCAGGGAGAGTCCGCGATGGTTCGTTGTGGCCGATCGCGACGACGGGCACACCGAGACTTCTGTCATCCACTAAACACCAGCAGTCCAGAACGAGTCCGAGCCAGCGGCCCAAGACGGCCGCTTCGATCCAGAAGGAGCGCAACGGCGTCGTGCGTCGTTCAGGCGTGGAACAGCCAGTCCGAGCAGCCAGACTGGAGCGCGACGACCGTGGCTGGCGGAGACCCGCTTTCCCGTCGTGGGGGTATGTCGGCGACACCGGTCGCACACCATCTTTGCGCGGGAAGCGCGCACGCGGCCGTCGCAGAATTTGCGGGCTCCGAGCTAATTCCAGCCCGCCAGCCAATCCCCGCGCCGAAGCCGCACGGACCCGGACCAGCCGCCGAGGCTCGCGACGCCAGGTGACCGCTAGATCGCCATTGCGGCCACCGCTCCACGACTTCTGCTCCAGGCGTGAAGCACCGATGCGACCGGCCGATGGACAGACTGCCGCAATCGACGACGACAAGGAGCGGTCGTCCTCGTTCGCGGCGGTGATCGTTCGACGGTGCCCCTCGCGCTCGTTGTTCGCGGACAACACGTGTCACCGCGTCGCGTCGCTGGCGCTCCGTCCTTTGGCACAGCCAAGCGCCGGTCGGGACAAGCGCCTCTTATGGCAAAGCGAGCTCAGGCCAGCCGACTGTGGTGCGCAGCGAGGTCCAGCCACTCTACCCGAGCTGGAGGTCCGCTTATCCCACCCTCCTGAAGAGCGCGCGCGAGCCGCCCGCTCATGAACTGCTCCTGAGCACCTCCACCGAACGCCACGCGCACAAGTCGCCCCAGAGGCGGGTCCAGGGGTAGTCGAGTCGACTCTGCGTAGGCAGATGCACGCGGTTCGAGCGGCTCCTATCGGCCCTGCTTCCGGCGACGAGGAAGGCGCGTGGACGAGCGGGTTGTCGCCAACTCGATCGCCAGCCTGCGGCCGCCTCATGAACGAAAGCACTCGCGAGCGCTGACCACCGCTGGCGCGCGAAGGCAGTCACAATGAGCTTGGCAGCGTTCGCTCAGTCACGCCTCAAGCGGCCACCCGGCGGCGCCACCGCCGTTCGCGGAGCGGGGCAGTCAGCTCGAGATTGCCGAGGTGGCGCCGGTGCAGCACTCTCGACCCAGTCAGGGTCGGGGTTCTGCTCACCGTGCGAGGTGGATCAGCACACGCTTGGGGTGCACTGTCGCCGGCCTGGCGGGAGCGGTGTCTGCTGGTGCGCGGCGATGCTTACCGAAAGTCGGGGGTCGAGTCGAGCCGCGATGTGGCTGGCGCCCTCGCGCTTGTGGCGTCGTACGCGCAGTTCGTGTGCGAGTCTAGTGGGGCCGGCCAGCCAGATCAGGATCAGGATGTAACCGAAGGCGTGTACCGCAGTCGGCGATCGATGGCGGCGGCAAGCGCGGCGACGCCGGTTGCGCAGGAAGGTCGCTCAGCGGCCGCGCCGCTCAGTCCAGATGACGAGCGCGCCTCGGCTCTGGCCGCACGTATCGAGCCACGTGTGTCCGTGCTGGAGCACCGGCTCGCGACGACATGCCCAGGAGGAGACCTTCACGGTGATACCAGTCCGCCGCACAACGCGGTCGGCGCGGTGGATCAAGCTGCGGCTCTGCCGGCAGCTCATCTCGTGGTGGATCAGGATCATGTACCGCCAGTCGCGCCGCCCGATGTACCCGGGACAGGCATTGGTGACCGGCATCGTGCCGCTGGTTGATGGCAGCGCGGCAGGACCGGTGACGGGGCCGGTGATTGGACTTGGAGGGCTCGTCGGAGCCGGCGCGCTGACCGGAGTGGGAGCGGTCGTCGGAGTTGGGCTGCCGTCATCGACCGCGACCGCCGCCGTGTTGCAGGCATACAAGGGGCTAATCTGCGTGGGTGACGCCAGCCCGTCAGCGCAGGCGGTGTCGGTGACGACGCCCGGGCCTTGCACGATCGCCGGGAAGATGTCGATCACCGCCGTGCCGGGTGGGACCAGGTCGTACTCGCACGCCCCCCCGTCGGCGCTCGGGCCCTGGTTCGTGTCCGGTGTTGGCGCAGGCCCGTTGAACGCGCCGCACAGGGTGTCGAAGAACACGCCCGGCGGTGGGTTGAATGAGAGCCCGTCGGTCACCGCAGGGCCGATGACGTACATCGAGCCGGCGTCACGCCCATGGTTGCTGGCCACGACCGTGAAGGTCACCAGATCGCCGGGCTTGGCGTGGGTCACGCTCGGCGTGATCGAATCCACTGCCAGGTCGGCGTACATCACCCCGGTGCCGGACAGGTTCGGGTCGATGGTCACGTTCGCGGTCTGACAACCCCCGGGTGGGTAGTTGAAGGACCCGCTGATCTGATCGGCGGGCGCCACGCACGCAACCTCGAACGCGGCACGGTCGGGCGTGTTGATGATCTGCGCGGTCAGCGTCGCGGTGAGGGTGGCGCCCGGGGCCAGCGGCGGGTAGTAGCACGTCCACCCGGAGTTCGCGGCCCCCAGCACGCTGCTCGCGCCAGGGCAAGTCTGTGAGACCAGGATGAGATCGCCGATTCCCCGAGCGAGGTCGATGGCGGGCTGTTCGGCGACCGTCCCGCTGTTCTGGGCGGTGATCGTGAACGTCACATCGGACTGCTCGGGAGCATGGGTCACGTCCGGCGTGTTGGACACGATCACCAGATCGTCTGACGTGGCCGCGCGAGCGGTGTGCGCCAGTAACGCGGGCCCCACCAGCGCGAGCAGCAGTGCAGCACCGATCGTCACCGCGTGCCGAGACCGCCCGTACAGCAAACGCATCAAGCCCCCTTCAAATCCAGTTGCGGCTGCTGGGCCGCGACAGGCAGATGCTAGTCCTGTCCTGCGGGCTTGGTCAAGAATGACGCAGCCGAGCGTCTGCGTCGGCTGCCGCCCATGTCGATCCGGGCGATCCAGATGTCGCCGTTGCGCTCGTGCGCTCCGCGATATCGCCGCGGTCGAAGCAATCGCCCGCGTCGTGGACTGTCGGGCCGATGGCCACGACGCGCGGGGGCGCGCGGACGCACTGCTGGTTGACGCCTCAGTCACAGCTGCCGCGTCAAGGCATCGCGCGACAGCCCGCTGCGTGCGCCGCACGCATTCCGGCTGTCAAGGGCGTTCGCGGCATTGATCGTGGCGCCTGGGTTCGGGGCGGGCTTCCATCATGCGTCCGAGGCTCGACCACGTGGGGAGGGAGGTCGGCCGATGCAGGGCCCGGCGTCGATGATGCGTCGACGCGAGGCGGATTGCTTTCGCGACTCCCGACTGCCGCGGTACGAGGTTGCCCGATTGACGTGAGAGCATGTCTCCCGATCGCCAATGCCTGACAGCCAACCTGAGTCGCCGCGTCCGGTTCAGCGATCTCTTGACGGGGTTTTTCAGCAGGAGCCGAACTTCCTGACCCGCGATCTCTCGCTGGCTATTACACGTGGTTGGCAACGCTGGGTTTCACGCGCGCCCACCCGACAGTATGCGCTACCGCTCATACCGATCGTCTGCGCGTCCTTCGCGCTGTTGCCGTTCGATCTATGTCTGCGGCTAGTTGATCAGGGCTCGTCTTGGCGTGGGGTCGCTTGGATGCTCATCTTCGCCATGCTCTTGAGTCTGCTGCTCTTGACGGCGCCGTGGGGATGGGACCGCGTCAAAAAGCTCGCGGGACCAATCGATCGGATGCTCGACGTTGAAGGCGATCAGCTCGGACCTGATGGCGCGTCGCTTGACACATCGTCATATCGCCGGCACGTGTCCGAGCGACTGCGGCTGGGACGCTCCCACGACCTCCTATGCCTCGCTGACGGCCTCCTATCGCTCGCTGGGACCTACTTCGTGTCGCGGCAGCTACTGCCCGGCGCCCTGGGCCCGGTGTTCTATGTATACGCCGCGCTCCTCGGTGTTCTGGCCTTCGACAGCCTCCGCTGGATGGTTCGGCTGCCTCTCATCATCCTTCGTCCACTCACGTCGTTTCGCCGCCTGAAAGTCGTCATCCACTCGCCGGCAACGACGCCGGCTGTCCGTGACATGGCAAGGCTTGCAGCTCACACTGCAGCGAGAGCCAGCTTCGCCCTATTGATCATCGGTCTATGGCTGCTGTGGGAAGTGTTCTCCGGTAAGCCCGGCGGCGGACCGGGCCTAAGCCATGTGCAGCGACTGATGATAGTGAACGTGCCCATCTTGATGGTCAGCACGGTGTTGGTCGTGTACGTCACCTTCGTCCCGCAATTCTGGCTGTCAGAGGTTGTCAGGCGCCAACGAGACCGGATCCTTGACGAACTCGCCACCGAGTTACCCGCGGTTGCGCCGGCGCTTCTTGTGGACGACCACCGCGCTGAGAAGGTCATGCAGCTATACGACAAGGTCGCCGATGTAACGACGGGAACAACAGAGATACGAGTTCTTGTGCGCCGCACAATCGCGGTGGTGGCTGTCCTGACACCGCAGCTGATCGCGGTCGGATCGAAGCTTCTGCACCTAGGTTGACGAGGTGCGCTGCTGGCTCGTCGGCCGTTGCGCTGACTCCTGCGTTGTGTGCGGAGCCCCCGAAGTCCCGCCGAGTCTGCTACGCCGACAGTCGCAGCGGAGGTTGGAGTCGTCGTCGACCAGCGCCGCCGGTCGCGCTTCCCCCTACATGCAGACGGGCAACCATCTCAAGACCGGAACCTGCGCCTCGCGCTACCGCTCCCAGACCAACTCAGCCCAGCGCGCCAGCTGCCAGCCGGCGCCCACAGAGCGAGCAGACTCGCCGCGTCCGCTCCGGCTTCGCTCCCGCGCGGCCGTCAGCCCCTGGCGATCGGGACCCGCGCTGCGTCACGCGAGACGGATGCGATCGTCCAAGCCGTCAGCGAACTCGCGGGGACGGCACACATTTAAGGTCGCCAACTCGATCGTGAGCCCCGCGACTTCGTGCCGATCAGAGCGATCGTCAGTGGCAGCGCCGACGGGGCGGCGTGGGGCGGCCTGTCGCGGGCAAAGATGGTGTTGGCGCGCGTAGTCGCCGGCTTCTTGGAGGCAACCTCGCTAACACTCCGGCCCAGGGCAGCAGTGTGGATTGGGTCCGAGAGTGCGCGGGCGATCAACATGTGTGAATGCGGGAGCTGGAAATCAGCGACTGAGTCACGCGCCCGCGTTGTGCTTTTCGGAGAGTGCACGCGCGAGCTCGGCACGGGTGTGGATGTCGAGCTTTTGGTAGGTGTGGGCGAGGTGCGTCTCGACGGTTTTCGGGGTGACGAATAGGGTTTGGGCGATTTCCGGTGTGCTCTGTCCGCGGGCGGCCATGTTGGCGACGCGGGCCTCTGTGGGAGTGAGTGCGTCGCGACCGGTGACCGCCGGTCGGCGGGGTCGCGCCCCCGTGGCAAGCAGCTCCTGGCGGGCGCGCTCGGCGAGGAGTGGTGCCCGACAGCCGTGGGCGAGGTCGAGCCCTTGGCGCAGCGGCTCGCGCGCGTCGGCTCGGTGTCCCATGCGGCGGAGGGCGGCGCCGAGGTCGATGAGGGCGCGGGCGTGTTCTAGGCGTGCGGCGGAGCGTTCGAGTTGGGCGATTGCCACTTTCAGCAGGTCGATTCGGTGAGTTGTCTGCTCCACCAGAGCGAGGGCGCGTAGCGCGATGCCGTGGGCCCGTGGCAGGTCGAGTGGTTCGGCGAGTGTTACCTCTTCGGCTGCCAGTTGGCGGGCGCGTTCGTGGTCGCCTGCATGGTGAAGCGCGAGCGCGACACCGGAGCGCCAGGGGACCAGACCCGGGTTCTTGACCGGCCACGCGTCAAGCCAGCTGCCGCACATGAGCAGGTCGGTCACGGCTTCCTGAGTCCGGCCTTGAGCGATTCGCAGCCGCGCGCGGGCGGCACGGATCGGCTGCAGCAGGAGGTGATCGGCGTCGGGCGAGATCCGGTACCGGGCGAGTCTGCGGTCGGCCTCGTCGAGGCGTCCCTGCTCGATCAGAATGTGGACCAGGGGCGCATCTGCGTCCTCAGGGGATATGTCCGCCGCGGCGCGGGCATGGGCTTCGGCGAGCGTGAGGTCACCGCGTCGGTACGCCACTTCAGCCCGGCTGGCTGAGGCGATGCCGAAGCCGAGGACTGACCCGCGCTCGCGTGCATCTTCTAGCGCCTGGTCGAGCCAGTACTCGCCGCGGTCGAAGCGGTCCGCGATCCAAAGGGTCCAGCTCGCAAGGTAGAACAGTTGCGAGTCAGATCCCTCTTCGCGCAACAGTCGCCCGCCGGCGATCGCGCGCTCGGCTGCGTGGCACGCGACCTCAGCCGGCGTCCCGCCTGCTCCGGCGTGCCTGGCGAGATCGTCGAACCGCCCCGGAGTGCGCCCATCCAGCAGTGTCCATAGGGCGAGGTTGGCCAGCAGCAGCCGGTCGGCAGGCTCGTCGCTTAGCCGCATGCTAAAGACGGAGTTCATTCGCTCGGCCTGCACTGGTCTCGTCGATAGCTTCAGTCCTGCGCCGGCCAGCAGCTGTGCCTCCAGACGCATCGACAGGTGGGAGTCGGGTGCCGCCAAGTCGCCGATGGCCCGATCGAGCAGTTCGATTGCAGCTTCGGAGCGATCGGGGTCTCGCATGATCATCGCCTTTGCGGCCTGCAACGCGAGCTCCGCACGGTCCACCGCAGTCGAGGTGGCGTCCATCGCCTCGATTAGATGGGCGCTGGCGCCTGGTTGGTAGGCGAGGTATTCGGACCGGCCAAGCAATGCGACCACCCTTTGTCGGTCGTCCCCAGCGGGTGCATCGGCGAGCGCCCGCTTCAGATACGCCACCGCGCTTTCGGGGGCACCCCGGGACAGTGCGTCGCGCGCAGCCTCGCTGAGCATGTCGATGGTCCAGCGGTCACCTGCGGGGCGGGCGGCGAGCAAATGCGCGGCCACTCGCTCCGCCGCCGCGCCTGAACTCGCGAGCACCCGAGCCGCGTGAAGCTGGGTGCGAGCCCGCTCACCAGGACGGATATCGGCGTAGATCGAGGCGCGCACGATCGGATGCGCGAATGCCACCGGATCCGTCCCGACAACGATCTCGGCGTCGGTCAACCGGTCTACAGCCGCGATGACAACCTCCTCATCAAGCAAGCTGACGTCGGTCAGGTCACGCAGCATGGCCTCCCCACCGAGCACGGCCAGAGCGCGTGCGACGCTCACCGCCGCGGGGGAAAGGCCCGCGATCCGGGTCAACACTGACCGTGCGACGCTCGCCGGGCCTTGCCCGGCGACACGTGACACCTGCGCCGCGCTCGGGTCGATCCCGTCGGCGCGCAGCGCGCGGATCAGCTCGCGCAGGTAGAACGGGTTGCCGCGGGTCGCCTCATGGCACGCGCTGGCGAACTCGGGCGCCACCGCACGTTGATACTCGCGGCCTAGTAACGAGGCGGCCGCCCCGACGCTGAGCGGCCGCAGCGCCACGACCCTCGCGACGCGCTCTCGCATCACCACCTCGAGCAAGTCATCGGCCGCTGGCGCTTCGGCGCGGCGTGCCGCGACGATCACAAGGATGCCTACTCCCTCCAGTCGACCGGCGAGATAGCTCAGGAACTGCAACGACGATCGATCGGCCCAGTGGGCATCATCGATCGACGCGACGACCGGACCACGCTCCGCGAGGTTGAGCGTGAGCCAATAGAGCCCATGCACCGCCTCCGCAAAGCGAGCCTCAGCCCGCGGCGAGCGTCCGGCGCCAGCGCCAAGCACCTCCGCGGCCAAACCCGCCGCTCCGCGAAACAGTCGGGCCCGCTGCCGCGAGCGTTCACGCAGAAGCGGTTCGAACAACTGCCGCACGACACCAAACGCAAACCCAGCCTCGAGCTCGCTCCCGCGGGCCCGCGCTACCACCAAACCGGCCTCCTCAGCCACCGAGCAAGCGGCGGTGAGCAGCCCGGTCTTACCGATCCCCGCCGGTCCCTCGACCAGAACCAGACGCCCTGTCCCTGCCTGCGCAGCCGCGACGTCGCCGGCCAGCTCGGCCAACTCCGAGTCGCGCTCCAGCAACGACGACGACTGCCTGACGTCGATCCCCACCAATCCCATGCCTTCCGGAATGTTCGGCGCCGCCGACTCTATACCGCGAGAGACGAAACATCAGGGAGCCCGGGCGCAAATCTCGGGGACTGCCACCGACGCGGGGTGGCCTCCAGCCAGAGAGACTGGCTGCATGCCCCGTCTGACGCACCTCCTGATCGAGCTCGACCTCGACGCGACCCCGATCGCTGGATACATCGCCACCGACCACGAGGCCCGCCGCCCGTTCCACGGCTGGCTCGAGCTCAGCTCCGCAATCGAAGAGCGGCGAACCGCAGACCACGGGACAGCCACCCTGACCGGGCGCACCGCCACAGTGTTGCGTTCGCCCAATGACATTGGCTCTCCCCAAAACCTGCGTGAAGTCCCACACCGACGCGCGCGTCAGTCTGGGGCGTTCACGGGCGAGGTGTATCGAAGCGTTCGGCATCCGGGGGTCGCGGCCTGGCAAGCGCGGCACAGCCAACCGCGGTGGATGCTCCTGGGGGCATGACGTGTGCCGGGTGGAGCGCGGTCGCCGTTGTGGCGGTCGCGGCCACCCGGCACACCGACGTCCTCGCGTGGTAGGGGCCCGGCCTCCTCGCGGTACTCGTCCTCTTGATCGTCCTCTGGACTGAGCAACACTCAACTGTCGACCCGGACGAGCGAGACCCACCAGTCCGAGGCGGCCCGCCGACACGACGCGAGGACAAGGCTCGACCGACCTCGATTGGCGCCGCCCCAACATGAAGTGCTGACCCGCTCGCCGCGGTCCAGAGCAACCGATGAAGGCCACTGCGAGTTCCCGCCGGTCTGGTCGCGTGGAGCCCTCGGACGACCGCATTCGCCGATTGGCGGCCCACGCGCCGGCAATCGCAACGGCGACGTTCCGATGGCCGGGCTCCAGGAGCCCTCAGCTCGGCCGTGCGCGGGCGTGTCTGGACCGACTCTGCGTATGGAAAGCGCCGGGATAAACCGGTCTGGAGAAGGAGATGAGAACGCTCTACGTCGAAGGTCTAGCGAATCACGATGGCCCCGAGCCGTGCGTCGGCTGCCCGCGAGGGCGGCGGCGAAGCGTCGGTAGGGGTACGCGCAGGCGGGCTATTGAGCCTCGTCAAAGTCATGATCGGGGTGCCGACGCTGTCATATGGTGCGGAAGGCAACATCGTCGGCGGCGTTTTCGCGAGCCGTTGGCGAACCCCGCGGGGTCGGAGAACCAGTGCATGCGCGGAGTCTCCAGATGCGAGAACCGGGAGGTCCCACGGTCACCCGCTTGTGGTGATGGTAGGGCGGGTCGTGCGGGGAAGGCCGAGGCCGTAATCCCGTGATGGACGACCGTGGGAAGTCAGACGATCCCGTAGTACCTGCGAACCTGCCGAACAATGCCCCGGGCGGGGCGGCGGAGGTGGGGGAGGAAAGGGGATCGCCCAAGGGAAACGCGGCGGGCGAAACACGTCCCGGACTCAGAGCCGGGGGGAGCGTGTCCAGTGAGCTTGGTCGCGTGCGCCGAGTGGCGCGGCAGGACAAGGATGTGCGGTTCACCGCGCTCCTGCATCACGTTGACGTTGATCGCCTGCGGGCGGCCTATCAGGCGTTGAAGCCGAGGGCTGCGCCGGGGGTGGACGGCGTGACATGGGGTGAGTACGGGCTGGATCTCGAGGATAACCTTCGGGATCTGCATGCTCGGGTTCATCGCGGGAGTTACCGGGCGAGGCCGTCGCGGAGGGTGTTCATACCGAAACCGGATGGGCGGCAGCGGCCGCTCGGAGTCGCGTCGTTGGAGGACAAGATCCTGCAGCGGGCGGTGGTGGAGGTCTTGAACGCCGTCTACGAGCAGGACTTCGTCGGGTTCTCATATGGGTTTCGGCCGGGGCGTTCCCCGCATCATGCGTTGGACGCGCTCGCGACCGGGATCTTGCGAAAGCGGGTGAGCTGGGTGCTCGACGCGGATTTCCGCGATTTCTTCTCCACCCTTGACCATCAATGGCTGGAGCGGTTCTTAGAGCACCGGATCGCGGACAGACGGGTCCTGCGACTGATCCAGAGATGGCTCAGCGCAGGGGTCATCGAGGACAGGACATGGGCGGCGTTCGATCAGGGCGTTCCACAGGGAGCTTCGGTTTCACCGTTGCTCGCGAACGTCTATTTGCACTACGTCTTTGACCTGTGGGCCCACCAGTGGAGGCAACGGCACGCGCGCGGTGAGGTTGTGATCGTGCGGTTCGCTGATGACTTCGTGGTGGGTTTCGAGTATCGGGAAGACGCCGAGCGGTTCTGGGCGGCGCTGCGCGACAGGCTCGCGGAGTTCTCCCTGGAGCTGAACGCTGAGAAGACGCGGCTGATCGAGTTCGGCAGGTTCGCTGCCGAGCGACGACAGGCGCGGGGTCTTGGCAGGCCTGAGACGTTCCGGTTTCTCGGGTTCACGCACGTGTGCGCGAAGACCAAGAAGGGGCGCTTCAAGCTCAAGCGGATCACCGACTCGAAGCGGGCGCAAGCGAAGCTCCGCGCGCTCAAGGGCGAGCTGATGCGACGCCGGCACCAGCCCATCCCCGAGCAGGGCCGCTGGCTCGCCAGCGTCCTGCGCGGGCACGCCAACTACTACGGCGTGCCCGACAACGGCGAGGCGCTGCACGCCTTCCGCTACTTCGCCACCGAACACTGGTACCGGGCGCTTCGGCGCCGCAGCCAGCGCGACCGGATGACGTGGAAACGGATGCGGTACCTCCGCAACCGATGGCTACCGTGGCCGCAGATCATCCATCCCTGGCCCGACGACCGCTTCGACGCTCGCACCCAAGGGAGGAGCCCAGTGCGCTAGCAGTGCACGCTGGGATCTGTGCGGGGGGCGGGTCGAGCAATCAGCTAAGACCCGTCCCTACCGCGATCAAATCGGGCCGTTCCGCACGACTAAGGGCGGGCCCTGCTTCCGGCGATGCGCAGGTTCAGCGCCGCCATATCACCCGCATATCCAACGCGCCACCTTGCGATCACCTCCGTCTATCTGCGGGTATCGACACACCGAGATCGTCCACGCCATCCACGAGTGACCAGCATCGATGGTCCCAGCGCCCGGCAGGGTTGCTTTCTAGCTCCTGAGCGGCCGACGGGCGGTGGGCCCCCGGGGCCCGTTGGGATTGACACTCAGCACGCCCTCGAAGTAGCTCCTAGTCGCCGAAGCGCCCGCCGGGGCGAGATGGCGAGCGGATCCGCGTGAACTAGAACGGCGCCGCATTGGCGAAACCGTCTCTGAGTCTATGCGGCGGTTCTGCAGTCGCGCCACCAGGAGTAAAGTTGCAGCATGGCGCGGTTTCGTCAGGACACAAAGACGGCTGCGCTGAAACGTTCGCCCCTCTTTGAGAGTCTGTCAGGCCGCCAGCTCGCGCAGGTCGCTCGGCTCAGCGACGATCTCGACGCGCCAGTCGGTACTGTCCTGTGCAAGGAAGGCTCGCGCGGGCAGGAGTTCTTCGTAATCATCGACGGTGAGGCTAGGATCACCCGAGCCGGCGAGCAGCTAGCCACGGTTGGCCCCGGGGACTTCTTTGGCGAAATTGCGCTGCTCGAGCCCGTGAGACGGACCGCCACGGTCACTGCCGCGACGCCGATGAGAGTCTTCGTCGTCAGTCACAATGCGTTCCAATCTGTGCTCGACACAGACCCTGCGGTAGAGCGGAAGGTGCTGCGGGCCGTGGTGCGGCGCTTGGTGTCGCTGTCTGGCGATCCGACCCTGTCGTAATTCATCTGGTCACGGCCACGAAGGTCGCCCGGGCGAAAGCCGCGTTGATTCTGGCTACATAGCTTTGGACTATCGAGTGGTGCGCAGACCGACGGCAGCCGGGATCACCGGCGGCCGTCGGGCGTGGACGGCGTCGATCATCTCGGCGTTGTCGATCCCTTGGAGGTAGATCGAGGTGACCCCGAGGTGGGCATGCCCGAGTTGGCGCTGGATGATCGGCAGCGGGATCACCTCGTGAGCCATCTCGATCGCGTGCGCGTGGCGCAGCTGATGGGGCGCGAACCGTCGCCTGCCTCCCGCTGCGGCGGCGGTCCGGCCCAGTTGGCGGCGCACCGATGCCGGCTCCCAGTTGCGCCCGGCGGTGGGGCCGTGGATCACGCAGAACAACGGGCCGAGCGGAAACCCGACGCGGAGATGCTGCCACGGTTCGACCTGCTCCCACGCCCAGCTATCCATCCCCACCTCGCGACGCTTGTTGCCTTTGCCGTGGCGGACGAGCACCGCTCCGCGGCGAGCGTCCAGGTCGGTCTCGGCGAGCGCGAGCGCTTCGCCGATGCACAAGCCAGCTCGCCACAGCACGACGATCAGGGCGCGCAGACGCATCCCATCTCGGCCCGCGCCCGCAGCACGCATCACGGCGATGATTTCCTCGACGGTGGGCGGGTCTGCTGGGTGGCGTCGGCCCTTGTTGCGGGGTGGACGGCCGGCGTGATAGCCAGAGAGGGTGATGGGCTGGCGCCGGTGGCCGGCGGCATCGAGGAGGATCGGGTGCATCAGCACCTCCATGGTGAGAGCAGATTTGCGCAGCTGTCACGCTGGCAGGCAGCCACGCCGGGCTCTCGCTCTATGGCGCGGTGCCGGACCGGCGGCGGCGGGGATCGCCGGAAGCGGGGCCGAGACGGCGGCGTGCAGATCTGGACGGTACCTATGCAGCATCTCTGCGCCGGTCGGGACCGGCGGCTTCGCCGAGGACCGCCGCCGCGTTCGAGACTGGCCGACCGCGAGCGCGAACTGCGCGTCGGCGCCGACGCGCACCGGCCTCGTGTTGCGAGCGTCCGTAGACCCGGGATCCACGGTCCGGGCTCGGCCACAGCACAAGTGCCGGCTCGAGCCAAGTGACCCTTTCGTGCCGCTGGATCCACACGATCGCGGGAGCAGACTCGCGAAAGACCAGTCAATCTGGGCGCCAGTCAGCGGGTGGTCAGACTGAGTGTCGCGTTCTCGGATGTCAAGATTCCTCCGATGTGAGCCGGCGATATCGCGTTCCCGACGCTGCTTCTATTGGCGTCGCTCGGTCAGCTCTATGTGATCAGGCTGCGCGATGAGCGCACTGCGGTTACCACCGTGACGGGGAGACCGAGGGCTTCAAGGCGCGACGGCACATCGCGGCGCAGCCAATGCGAGACCCGCTGTGGAAGTGTCGAGACGATCACCTCGTCGACGTGGGTCGTTGCTATGAATTGACGTACTGCCTCGACTGGATCCGACTCACCGATCACCGGATCGACGCGCTTGCCGGCCGCGTCCTCCAGAAGCGGTATCGCGAGCTCAACGACGAGCTCAGCTTCCTCAGTGTCCGGATCCCAGTAAGGCCGAGGGACCAGGAGGGTGATCCTGCATTGGCCGGCGCGGGCTCTACGGCGCACCTCGGCGAGCAGCAGCGGCGTCGCCGCCGTGCGATGCGCGACCACCAATACGTGTGGCTCGGGTTCAGCCACACCGCCATCGTACCGCTGCGCCGATGCTCTAGACAGGACGAGGCGTCGCACGGGGGCCGCGCCCTGGCGTCGTTCGTCAGGAACCCGTAGGGAGAAAGCACAAGTCCCCAGTGGGTCAGGGCAGCGCGGGAGCCCGTGAGCCGTGTCAGGAGCACCGGATTCTGTTCGGTAATCCCGACGACCCGCCGCCGTCGGTGGCGCCGCGCAGGCAGGAGTCGCCATCCGGGAAGTGACGCCGGAGCTGACGATTGCCTCGTCGCGACGATCCGCTCGTCCGCTGCGCCTTCCCACTCGCCGTAAGCGGGCCCCACTCCGCAGTGTGCACTCCGACTCGTTTGCCTATGCAAACCGTGTCGGCCGCTTTCGGGCTGGGTGGTCCAAGAGTCCGACGACGGACCGATGGAATGTCGCCAACTCGATCGCAGGGGCGACCGCCTGCTCCACGACCGAAGCGATCGTGGCGACTCGCCCGGGCGGGCGCGGGCTCACGTGAACCAGCGCGCGCGACTCCATGAGCTAGACCACGGCGTTTGCGTAGGCAGCGCCGGTCAGAGGTCCGTGCACCGGGCTTCCCTGAGATCCGCGCGACGCGGGACGGCCGGGCGCTGGCTGTCGGGTGCGCGCCGGATCGTCAAACCAGGTCGGTCGTCGAGCTCTCGAGTATCGAGCATGAGGTGCGGGCTCTGGCGTGGCGCTGGCTGGCGAGCTACGAGCACCAATGCAAGGATCGTGGCGGCGGCCCCGGGACAGAGTGGATCTGGGGCACTGCGTTGTTCTCGCCGGTGGCGGCGCGATACGATGGCGGGGGCGCTGGAGGGCGCCTCCGGGCCTGCGGGAAGGACGGTGTCCACCTCTGCGAAGTTGGTATTGGCTTTGGCTTCTTCCTTGCCTGAGTTGCGGGCCGCGGGCGTTGGAGGGAGATGCCATGTCTCGTTCGTTTCCTGAGCTTTCTGATCGTGTTGATCTCGATCAGCTTCGTCGTCAGGCAAAGGAGTTGCGGGATGCTGCGCGTGGCGGCGAGTGGGGCGCGGTGGAGCGGATCGCGCGCCACTCGCTGCAGCCGCCGGGGGTCGTGTCGCTCGCGGTCGCGCAGCTTGTGATCGCGCGAGAGCTTGGGTTCGCGAGCTGGCCGAAGCTCAAGGCGAACGTGGAGTCGCGAGCGGTGGTTAGCCGTCGGGCGGCCACATTTCTGGCCGCGTCGGTGGACGGCTATACCGGTCGAGCGCGGCGGTTGCTGGAGGCCGATCCGACGCTTGGATGCTTCGACATCCGGACTGCAGCGGTGGTCGGTGACACAGCCTGGGTCGCCGGGCTGTTGGAGGCCGACCCGTCGGCCGCGACCGGGGTGGATCGTGAGCGTGGGTGGTCGCCGCTGTTATACGTCTGCTACTCGCACCGGCACCGGGTTGAGCGGGCGCGCGCGAGCGGGATGGCCACGGTGGTGAGCCGGTTGTTGGATGCCGGAGCGAGCCCGGATACGAACAACGGCGCTAGGCCCCATCATGGCTACCGGTCGGCGCTGCACGGCTCGGTCACCGCCAACAACCCGGAGATCACACGACTGCTGTTGCAACGAGGAGCAGACCCCAACGACGGGGAGTCGCTCTACCACGCCGCTGAACACCGCGACCACCAGTGCCTGCGGCTACTGCTCGCCCACGGTGCGACCGTCGCCGGTACGTGGGCGGTTGATGTCGCTGTCGGGGCCGATGACGCCAGCGGCGTGCGGTTGCTGCTCGACGCGGCGGCACGGCAGGTCCCCGACCAGGTGGCGGCAATGGCCACCACTCTGCTCGCCCGCGCCAGCGCGGATGCCTCCACGCCGGTCGTGCAGGCGCTGCTCGACGCAGGCGCGGACCCAGCCAAGCTCCTCGCCGAGGCCGAGGCGCCGGTCCAGGCCTCACCCGACGGACTGTCGCCGCTCCGTCTCGCGGTCCGCGCCGGCAACGAGCAGATCGCCGCCCTGCTGCACGCCAACGGCGCCCCGGACGACGCCACGGACATCGACCGATTCCTCGGCGCGTGCGCGCGCGGCGACCGGGCCACCGCGCAACGGCTTCTGGGCACGCATCCCCGGCTACACGATTGGCTCTCCGATCGCGACCGAGCTGCGATCGTCGACGTCGCCGGCAGCGGTCATGCCGCGATGTCGGTGCGGTTGATGCTCGAACTCGGGTTCTCCGTGCATGCTCGCAACATATTCGGCGAGACGCCGCTGCATCTCGCGGCTGCTGCCGGCGACCCAGAAACGGTGCGGCTGCTGCTGGACCACGGCGCTGAGCTCGACGCGTGCGACGACAACTACCACCGAAGCCCGCTCGGATACGCCACCGTTAGCAGCGGCGAATCGCATCGCTCGGATGGCGACTGGGCCGCGATCGTTCGCCTCCTGCTCGACGCCGGCGCCGACCGAACCGGCGTCTGGGTCCCGAGCATGCCGCCCAGCGAGGACGTCGCCGAGGTGCTGCACAACCACGGAATCACCAGCGACGTCAACGACGACGTGCCATAGGCGCGGCCGCGCTTGCAACGAACCCGCAACCCCACAGCCACCAGCATGCCGTGGATCACCGCCCATCAGACACGCCCCAGCGGCGCCATCAGCCCGGACGACAGCCCAAACCCGTTAGGGGATTCGGCGGAAGCAGTCGGCTGCTGCACCGCGCGCGCTGCACCTTCAACAAGCTGCGGTTCGCGCAGTATCGTGATGACAGCAGAGCAGGGCGCTCCGGCCGCCGCCGACAGCCACCTCTTATTCGCGGCATGAAAATGCTCCTTGGAGGGTCCGTCCGGGTCCGGGCCTAGCGTCGGGTGATCCGGGACAGGGGCCTTTCATGGGAGAGCGCAGACGGGTAGGCCGTTTTTGGCGATGGGCTTCGAGCCCGTGAAATTCGATCGGCCGCCCCTGCGACTTGCCTGGATTGAGCGGTTGAGCTCGTATCGGTCTGTGTCGTTGTTCCCGCTGGTTCTCCCACCGGTCAGTGTCAACCACCGTGTTGTGGAGGTGAGCGATGGCGTTGGTGAGGTGGGTCGGTCGGGCGATCGGTCTGGATGTGCACCGTGATTTCTGTGTGGTCGCGATCTGCGAGGACGGCCGGGTCCGCTCGGCCGGACGGGTGCCGAGCACCCCGGAGGGCCTTCGGTTGCTGGCGGAGAGTCTGCTGGCGACGGATCGGGTGGCGTTGGAGGTGACGGCGAGCTGTTGGGAGGTCGTCAGGATCCTTGAGCCGTTCGTCGACCGCGTGACCGTGGTCAGCCCGGACGACACCGGCATCTCGAGCGCGAGGGCGAAGACTGACAAGCTCGACGCCCGCACCCTGGCGGTGCTGTTGTGGAAGGGCGAGATCGATCCGGTCTGGATGCCGGATGACCGCTGCCGGATCCTGCGCCGACGGCTCGCGCGCCGCGAGCAGCTCGTGCACGCGCGCTCGCGCGCCAAGAACGAGATCTCAGCGGTGCTGGCGCGCCGGCTGATCGAGCGGCCCGGGTTCGCGGACCTGTTCGGCGTGACGGGCCGCCGGTGGCTGGCCGAGGTGCGGCTGCCAGTCGAGGAGCGCGAGTCTGTCGACGCGGGTCTGCGGCAGATCGTGTTCCTAGACGCGGAGATCAAGGCGGTCGAGAAGCTGATCGCCCAGCAGGCGTTGGGCTGGCCGGAGATCCGCCGGTTGATGACGGTGCCGGGCGTGAACCTGATCTGCGCCGCGACGTTCATCGCCGCGATCGGCCGTGCCGACCGGTTTTTCACCCACCGCAGGCTCGTCGCGTACCTCGGGCTGGACCCGAAGGTCCGCCAATCCGGCGAGACCCCGGCCCGGGTCGGGCCGGATCTCCAAACGCGGATCGGCGTCCGCCAGGTGGGCGCTCGTCGAGGCGGCCTGGAGCGTCGTCAAGCAACCCGGCCCGCTACGCGCGTTCTACGAACGGGTCCGCGCCCGCCGTGGTCACGGGAAGGCGATCGTCGCGACCGCCCGCAAACTCGCGATCCTGTTCTGGTGCATGCTCCGTCGTGGCGAGGACTACGCGCACCAGCGACCGGCGCTGACCAAGAAGAAGCTCCGCGAGCTCGAGCTCACTGCCGGCGCCAAGCCGCGGACGAAGGCCGCCGCCGGGATCTGGTCAACCAACCGCGCGATCCGAGACGCCGAACGGGCACTCACCGAGCAGGCCGAGATCTCCTACAAGCGGATGGTCACCGACCAGCAAGCCGGAGCGCCGGCGAGAAAAGTGGGCGCGAGCGCGACACCGGAGCGCGCATAAATCAGGCCCTCAACGGGGCAAAGCTGCGCGGCAGACTCAAAGCTCCTGACGTCTGCACTTCGCTACGTCAGTCACCCGCGCCCACCCGACAACCTAACCGTTCACCGTCACGCCGACAAGCGCCGGCGACAGTCACGACTACGCAAATTCGGGCGAAAACGGCGTCGATTCCCTCGCCGCCCACCGAACCGAGCCCACACGAGGCGATCTGAGCCCCGCGCGACCGGCCACCCGACCGATCGGAACCCCGAAAAATGATCCCCGAGGCCTTGACTTTCATCGGTCGCCAAAGCCAAGGGCCCGGCACGTCCCGAGCCGCTGTTCGTAGAGGGTTACTAGCCGAACGCTGTGGCTGCTGACTGCGCTGTCGTGCCTGCGCAGACGTTGGACATCTGCGGCGCGCCGAACGCTTCTCAGATTCGTCCAGACCGGCACTCTGAAACGCCTCGATCACGCGCTCGCTGGCTCTCGCCTCGGCTAGAAGCAGCACCGCAGCGATCTGGTCTGCAATGCCGACAGAGCAGAAGTCCTCGGAGCGGCGAAACCTTGCTGCGGCGAGACGCTCGGTCGTCGTCCGACGCGACACTCGCTGGCGGGCCTGACCGAGGCGCTCCGTTCGATGAAGTGCAGCAGTCTTCGAGTGGCCGCACCGGTGGTTAGTTTGGCTGTTGCAGGGTGCCGAATCCGCCGGCGAAGAAGAGGAGCGGGTCCTTGATAGGCGAAATGTGCAGGTTGTCGACCCGTCCTATGACGATCCAGTGGTCGCCGGTGGGATGCTCGGCGACGATCCCGCATTCGAGGGCGGCAAGGGCGTCAGTGAGCAGTGGTACGCCGCTGTGTCCGAGTTCCCAGTTGAGACCGGCGAATCGGTCGGCGCCGGCGGGGGTCGCGCGTTTCGCGAAGGGCTCGTGCTGCTGGCCCAGGATATTCACGCCGAAGCGCCCGGTCCGCCGGATGCGGGACCAGGCGTGCGAGCTGCGGGACGGCGAGAAGGCGACCAGGGGCGGGTCGAGCGAGACGGACGTGAGCGAGTTCACGATGAGCCCGGCGGGCTTGCCCTCGGGCGCTGCGGTGATGAACGTAACGCCGGTTGCGAGCCTGCCGAGGGCGTCGCGGAACAGGCGAGCATCCGGTCCTGGCACAGGGTGTGTTGACGCTGGGAGTGCCATCTTTAGTGGAGCGAGGCCGGTTCGCCGAGCGCGATGTGGCCGAGGTAGTCGTACGCGCGGTTGGCGCCGAGGGGGTGCATGAAGGAGCCGGCCTTGACGTCGCGGTACGCGCGCGCGAGCGGGCTGCGGTTCATGTAGCCGGCGCCGCCCGAGAGGGCGAGCGCGCGGTCGACGATACGGGCGGCGGCCTCGTTGATGAACGCCTTGGCAGCCTGCGCTTCGGCGAACAGCGCACCGAGCTCATCGGCGGTGCCCTCGGAGGCCGGGTTGGCGGCGCGGTGCTCGTCGATCAGCATGGCCGAACGCGATAGCACGCCGCGCGAGGCCGCGAGGTCGACGGCGTTGTCGGCAACCTGCATGCGTGGGCGCGCGTCGCCGTTGATGCGCCCGGCGATCCCGCCGCGAGCAGTCGCGTCGGCTGACTCGGCGATCCCGAGCGAGGCCGCGGCGTGGAACAGTCCGGCAACGAGGTTGCGCTCTATATACGGCACCGGGTCGCCGGCGCGGAAGCCTCCGCGCACACCGGACTCGGGTAGTTCGACGCCCTCGAGCGTGACCGAGTTGCTGCCGGAGGCGCGCATGCCGAGCGCGTCCCAGTCGTCGTGCACGACCACGCCGGGCGCGTCGGTGGGGACCATCGCATAGGCGTAGTGCTCTGTTCCGCCGCCGTTGGCATAGGTGACGGCCACGTAGAGATCGGTGGCGGCGGGGGACATCGTGCAGAACATCTTGCGACCGTCGATCCGCCAGCCGGACTCGGTGCGGGTGGCGCGCGTGCTCGGGCGGGTGAGGTCCTGACCGCGTTCGCTGCCAGCGGCGGCCAGCACAACCCCGTCGGAGACAATGTGCTCGAGCGAGGAGGCAAAGCCGCGGGCGCGGCGCTCTTGACCGGCCGCGACGGCGACTTGGCGGCGGCGCTCCATGTTGAGCACCGCGACGAGGTGCATGTTCACGCCGATCGCCACCGAGGCGTCGCCGCGCGCCAGCCGGCTTGACGCGACCACCAAGTCGTGCGCGGAGGAGACGCCGAGCCCACCGAGCACGACCGGAACGGGCGCCGCGAAGTAGCCGACGGCCCTCAGCGCGTCGATCGCCTCGAAGGGATAGCTGCCGTCGCGGTCGTGCTCGGCGGCGCGTGCGGCGAGCCGTGGTGAGAGCTTCTCGGCGATCGCCACGAGGCGAGCGCCGGCTTCGGTACGGGCTGTGAGTTCGATTGGCATCGTGATTCTCCGATCCATCTCGCCATCGACCCGTGGCCGGAGCATGCGCTCCGCCCACGGGTCTCATGCGAGGCCTAGGCGGTCGTCACCTCGACGGCGACCGGCACGCCGTTGGTGACCATGTCGTAGACGGCCGAGCGCCTCTGGGCTCGCTCCACGACCTCGCGGAGCTTCTCCTCCGGCGCGTTGCCCGTCACCCGGAACGACACGCCGATCCGCTCGAACCCGTTACGGGGCTCATCGTCCACGCCGAGCGCGCCGCGCACGTCCATGTCGCCCGTGAGAGTCGACACGACGGACGTGAGCTGCACCTTGCGCGCCGCGGCCACGTAGACGATCGATGTCGTCAGGCAAGCGGCGAGCGCGTGCAACAGGTACTCGGCCGGGTTGGCGCCGGTGTCGGTGCCGAGCAGGATGGCCGGCTCGCCGGCGTCGATCACAAACTCCTCGCTGCGGGTGGTGTCCTCCCCGCCCGCGGCGTAAAAGCCCTTGATCGTCGAACGGTTATGCGAGCCGTCGATCCAGCGGTTGCTGGCGCGGAACTGGAACCTCGCCAGCTCCGGCTGCGCCGTGATCAGATCCAGCGTCGCGAACAGCTTCTCGGTGTCCACGCCGTTGCGAATCGTGTCGGTGACTGCACTCATTTTGTGACCTCCTGGGTCGTTGTGGGTGTGGTGGACCCTCCTCCCGAGCCGCTTGCGCGACACGGACGCCACCACCCGAGTTCGGGCGGGAGGTGTGACGGGATGCAGGTAGCGGCTTAGGCGCGTCTTGCGGCGACCAGCGAGGCGCCCTCTTCCTCGTAAGCGCTGAGCACCTGCTCCAGCCGCCAGAAACTGTCGCTCCAGCCGTCTTCGTGGAGCGCGAGGCGTTCCTCCGTGGCGAACGCGCCCTGCGCCAAGAGAACCTCGGTCCGCTCACCTCGATCCTGGAGAGACAGCATGACAACGGTCTCCCGGTCGTCGGGATCGGAGGGATACCACCGAAACGTGTACGCCAGACGGGAGGGAGGATCGACCTCCCGGAACTCGCCCGAGAGGTAGAAGAGATCGCCATCCGGAGGCTGCATCGCGATCCGGTAGCCGCCGCCAACGCGCGGATCGAACTCGACAATGGGAGCAGTGAAGCCTCGGGGGCCCCACCACCTCGCGAGTGCCCCGGGATCGCTGAGCGCCCTGTATACGGTCGCCCGAGCGCCGGGCAGGATCCGCTTGAGGCGCAACACCAGTCCGTCGCCTACCGTCATGTCACACCTCCTTGGCCGCCGCAAGGATGTCCTCGCGGGAGACCTTCCCGACCAGATCGGGGTGTGCCTCGGCGAGGTGGCGCTCCACGTTCGCGATCAGGTCCTCGGCGTCCGCGCCGCAGATCACGATCTCGTCCCTCTCACACTCGAATTCCCTGGCCACCGTCACTCCATTCCGTCGTTGGGAAGGCGATGGTCGCGCTCGAACCTTTCCCCCGCCTTTCGTCGACCTTTCTAAGCTTGGTCTGCGATGGGGCAACCGCGAGCGACCCGAATCCAGCTCTGCGGCCGGCTCGTGGTGGAGCTGGACGGCAGGCGGGTCGAGGACGCGTTACCGGGGCCGAAGGGCAGGCTCCTGTTTGCCTACCTGGTGCTCAACCGAGATCGGCGGATGAGCCGGGACGAACTGCTGACGGCCGTCTACGGGGAAGACGCCTCGCCGGACCAGCATCCGAGCCTGAGCGTCCTGCTCTCGAAGCTGCGCGGCGTCATTGGCCAGGAGCTCCTGGCCGGACGCTCGGAGATCGAGCTCGTCCTGCCCCGCGATGCCTTCGTCGACGTCGAAGCCGCTCGAGAGGCGCTGCACCGCGCCGAGTCCCACGTCGCGGCGCGCGAGTGGGCCGAGTCCTGGGGCCCCTCTGGCGTCGCCTACCACGTGGCCCGCAGACCCCTGCTCCAGGGCGAGGACCGCCGCTGGCTAGAGGAATGGCGGCGTCGGCTCGAGGACGTCCATCTGCGTGGGCTGGAGTGCTTCGCGGAAGCCAGGCTTGGCCTCGGCGGCCCGACGCTGTCCCAGGCCGAAAATTGCGCACGCCAGCTGATCGAGCTTGCCCCCTACCGCGAAACCGGACACCGGATCCTGATCGAGGCGCTCGAGCGACGCGGAAACGTCGCCGAGGCGCTGCTCGCCTACGACCGCCTGCGCGTCCTGCTCCGCGACGAGCTCGGCGTCGCCCCCAGCCCGGCTCTGCAGAGCGTCCACAGGCGCCTGCTGGGCGAGCGGACTACGACTTCGGCTTAGACACCTCCTCCGCCTGCGCCAGAAGATCCGCGCGAGAGACCTTGCCGACAAGATCCGGATGGTCCTCCCGCAGGTGCACTTGCGCGTTTTGCCAGAGCTCTTCGTCGTCCTCGCCCTTGACGGCGTAGCCACAAATGCAAGGGATCTGCTTCACGCCCTCATCGTACGCTGGAAAGACCTGAACACGAAGCAACCGCTGCCCCGAACACAACGCGACTCCAGTCCACGGCAGAGCGCCGCAGTGTTCGATTCAGCGCGGATGCGGAAGCCTGTTCCCCTACGCGCCCCCCCAACTCCACGACGCGCCGACCACAGAGATACGTCTTCCCCGCTCCCCCTGACGCGTGACCAGCACACTCAAGAGAACTCGACGAAAGGTTCGCGAAATAGGCGGCTGCGACTTTGGCCCCTCAACGACCGAAGGAGCAGTGCTCGTCATGGGAACATTCGCCGTCATCGCTGAGCATCCGCCCAACCTCTGCCCGACCTCCAATGCTCAAACGCGGCAGCTGCTGAAGGAGAGTGCCAGCCAAATGCCGCAACTCGCCGAGCAGCTCGGCGTCGACATCGGCACGCTCCGCATCTTCGGCCCGGACCACATCATCCTCGTGGTCGCCGAGGCGGACGACATCGACTACGTCAGGAACTTCGCTCTCCAAAGCCGCCTCATGCAGTGGAACACGGTAAAGATCCATGCCACCTACTCGATCGAAGAGGCGGTCGCGATGATCGACGAGGTAGAGGCCATCTTCTAGGCACAACACCAAGAGCACCGGCTGAGCAGGCCGCGCGGCCTGCCAGGCAACCGACGGCGGCCGCGCTGGCGTTACCGTGATGGAGACCGGGTTAGCAGAGCCAAACGGTGCGCCAGGAGCGATCCCATCGGGCAGGATATGCAGCAGCCTACGTGTCAGCGACAGCGCAGCCCGCTGTCGCTTGTCGCACGGAGCGGGCGTCTCCGCGGTCGTCGGTGCCGCGCGTGCTCGGGACGACGACCGAGCGTCTCGCCGTTGACCTGGCTCCCGGCGTCTGGGGCGAGCGCCTTCGTTCCATTGGCCCGCGGGCTGGAGCTCGACGCGGACCGCTGCTCGGCTCGATCGTTAGCAGCGAGCTTGCAAACATCGGGGCCGACACATGCATGGCCAGTACCTGGCGCGTCCTTCGCCGGATCGTTTGGGTGATAGATCGCCGCCCGCTCGGCGGGCGCGGACGGTGGCTCCGGCGACGGCCGCTCGGGCGCCCCGGCATGTCGGCCGGGGCGCCCTGGGCGGGGCGGGGTGAGTAGGTGGAGCGCGGACGTCGGAACGTGGTTGTGTTGATGTCAGTCGCCCTGGCGGCTGATTGAGATCGCGAGGTATTCGGCCTCGATGCGGCAGCTGCCGTCGGTTGCCGTGTTGCTGCGGTCGAAGAGGTCGCGAAGCTCGGCGCGGCAGTCGCCCCAGCGGCCTTCGGGCGTGAGCTTCTCCTGCGCCTTGATGGTCGGGCCGTAGCGCTCCTCGAAGAACGTCTGGTAGGCGTCGACGCTGTCGAACGCGAACAGGTTCGACGCGCGCTGGAAAGACAGCGTCACGTCGTGGCGGGCGAACAGTTCGCGTACGTGGCGTTCATCGCCCCACAGGGGCGGGGCGGTCGCGAATGCCGGCGGTGGCGGCAGGTAGCGGCCCATGATTCGGAACATCTCGCCGATCAGCCCTTCAGGCGTCCAGTTGACCAATCCGATCGTGCCGCCGGCGCGGCAGACGCGCACGAGTTCATCCGCCGTGGCCTGGTGGCGCGGCGTGAACTGCACGCCGAAGACGGACGTGACCGAGTCGAATGCGCCGTCGCTGAACGGCAGCGTCTCGGCGTCGCCGTGCACCCACTCGATCTCGACGCCTGCGGCCAGTGCGCGCGAGTGAGCCACATCGAGCAGTTCGGGCACGAGGTCCAGGCCGGTGACGTGTGCGCCAGCGTCGGCAGCACGAAGCGCGACGTTGCCGCTGCCGGTGGCGACGTCCAGCACGCGTGCGCCCGGCCGCACGTGTGCGGCGGTGAGCGCGTCCCGGACGGGAGCGTCGGCGATGTGCTGGGCAACGGCCGCGTAGTCGCCGGCGGCCCAGGTGGCGCGGTGCGCCAGCTTGAGCGCGGCGACGGGATCTGAAGTCGGTGCGATGGTCGACATGAGGGCTCCTTGGTGATGGTTTTGCAACGGCAGGAACCGTGCCGCAATGCCCGCCCTGCGACTTCCCTTGGAAAGGCCAATACGGACAAATGGCCCGTTCCGGCCAGCGCCTCGCAACGCTAGATGATCCCGTCGCGCACGGCCTTCGCCGCCGCAGCCGCCCGCGAGGGCTGGCGCAGCTTGCTACGGATATTCGCGACGTGTCGGTGCACCGTGTGGGGGCTGAGTACCAGGCGCTCAGCGATCTCGGGGTCGGACAGACCCTCGGCGACGAGGCGCAGTACCTGAAGCTCACGGCGACTGAGATCGCCATCGTCCGGCGCACGTGCCGCCGGCGTGAGCGGCGCGTCGAGCGCGTTGATATCCACCGTGCAGCCAAGCTCCGCGAGCCGACGGGCGGCGCGCTCGCGCGCCGTCTCGTCGCCGGTTAGCGCGGCGAGCGCAGTCTCGGCGCGCGCCGCCTCGTAGGGCATCCCCGCCTGCGCCCACAGGTCGGCGGCGTCCTCCAACAACGGGCGCGCAGACGGACTCGCCACCCCCTCGGCCGCACTCGCCGCCGCTCGCAGGGGCAGTGTTCCCGCCCGGTCGGCGAATGCTCGCAACGCGGCAGCCGCGTCGGACGCGTCCTGGGCGGCGCCCTCTGCGACAGCGATGCGGACCGCGAGGTAGAGCGCGGCCGCGTCAGCCACCGCGCCCGTGTCAGTCCGACGAGAGCGGCGGTCCAACGCGGCGTGTGCGACCGGAACCTCACCGCGGTCCCAGGCCAACTCGGCAAGGATCAGCTGCGCGGTCGGGTGCCAGCCGTGCGCGCTGGACAGTTGCGCCGCCTCCTCCAGCATGCCCTGGCGACGACGCAGCTCCGCGAGCATCAACTCGGCCTCGAACGCCACACCCGGCGCGCCCGCTGCGAACAGCAGCGCGGCGCGTCCGAGCTCCTCCTCGGCGCCGACGTAGTCGCCTCGGGCCGTGAGCACCCCGGCATAGTGAGTGCGGCAGAAGGCGAACAGTTGCGGATGCTCGGTGCGCTCGGCGAGCCGCCGCACCGTGTCGCACCACTGCGCCGCGCGCTCGACGTCACGCACCCGCTCACAGGCGAAGATCAACAAGCACCAAGCTCGCCCCCGTTCCGTGGCCGCTCGCAGCTCACCGGCGACGCCGGCGAGCGCGACCTCGTCAAGGTCGCGCATCCCCTCCTCCACATCCCCGAGATTCACAGCGCACAGTCCCCGCACCGCGCGACCCATCAGCTCGAGATCGCGGTCACCATGACGCCGACCGAGCTCGATCCCGCGGTCGCCGGCGGCACGGTCCCGCACGGTTTCATAGCCGAGCACCTCACGAGCGCGGATGCCGACCCAGCCCGCCTCGCAGCTGTCCTCATGACCCTCGAGCAGACGCTCGGCCCGATCGAGCCACGCACGGGCTACCGCACCGTCGCCGCGCAACACCCACAGATCGGCAGCGATCAGGGCGGCGACCCTCGCCGCGGCGGCCTCGCGACCCTCAGCCACGTACAACCGATGCGCCATCGCGCGCGCCGCCAGCGTCGCATCCACCTCGCCGAGCCCGCGCAACGCGCACGCCAACCCGTCATAGGCCTCCGCCCCAGGCAGAGCGGTAACCGCCTCCTCAAAATGCCCGCGACCCTCCTTGAAGCGACCGTCCTCAACCGCGAGCCAGCCCGTCTCAAGCGCCCCAGCGGTCGATGCCATCGCGCCAACCGTAGCGGCTCGGGAGGTCCTCACCAGGCACAGATCCAGCGATCGAGCCCGCTCCGCAGCCCGAAACGACCGCTCAGACCTCCACCCACACCGACCCTCGCTTGTCACCAGGGCGTCCACACCCGAGCGGTACGCCGAAGTCTTGGCGGCGTCGACGCACCGCTTGTGGCCGCCGGCCACACGCACCAGCAGGACGACCGCACGGTCGGCACCGTGCGCTTCGTCAACGCGGGCAGCGTCGGCCTTCCGTATGAGGGCGACGGCGCCGCGCGCTGGCTCTGGGTAGCCGACGGCGTTCCCGACCTGCGCCGCACGATCTACAACGCGGTGGCGGCCGGCACCCGAATGCTCGCGGCAGGCTGGCCCCACGAGCGGTCGGTGCGGGGCAGCCTGATCGACCCCGTCCAGCCGACGGTCGTCACGGAGCTGTTCGAGCAACTGGCGCGCGGCTGATCGTGCATCAATCCCGGCCGCGCCCTGCCTCTCGCCATACGCGCGCATCCGGCGCTGCGAGATCGTAGTAACGATCAGAGCGAAGCAGGAGGCGGCCGCGAGTCTCAGCAGACACTCCCAGTCGAGCGAGACAAGGCACGACGGCAGCCCATCCCATCCGCAACAGCAGCCTTGTGCTCGGCCCGGCATTCCACGACTACCCCGCCTCACCGCGAGACTCCTGTTTCCGCCGGTCAAACGAGGCGTCTCGCGCGACTGTGCCGGTATGGACGAAACGGAGAAGCGGTCGGGGAGCAACAGATCCCACCTTTGCATACGCATCGGTGGCACCGTCGGCGGCGACGACGCCGAAAAGCGCGGCTTCCGGATCCTCGCCGTGGCGGCACTCTCGCCGTGACTGCCGCTCGCCGCCGGATCCAGAAGCCGCCAAGGTTGCCGCCCGGAATGCCTGCGGTGAGACAAAAGCAGTGGCGAACCGCCTGACGGCGTTTGCCCTGCTCGTCGCCAAATGCGCGCGTCCCGGCGCCAGGGTCGAGTCGGCTGGCGTCAAACGAGCAGCCGCGAGCGACCGCATCCGTCCCGCCAGGCGAGCGCCGCTGGTCTTGGTCCCCATGGCGGTGGCCACAGACGGAGCCGTCGCAACCAAAAAGCAATCCGCACAGGCCAACGAGGCGCTAGCGCGTCTCGGGTCGCGCCACCGAACGCTCGCGTTCGTCCTCCAAAAGCCAACGTTCCGCGAGACGAACGAAAGCCGTCGTCGTTAAGTGAATTCGTTGGACGGCAGGCGCCGCTGCTTGGTCGCCGATGGATTACCGAGACCTCACGGATCACGACTCGGCGAACCGCCTGTGCGTGATGAGCCGGGGTGGAAGTCAGCGCCGCCGGTCGCTCTCGGACACAGCTAGAGCGCGACGCCGGCGGCGGCGCCGCTCTCTGGTAGCGCCAACCAGAGCCGTCTCGAGACGGCGCGTAACGAATTCAGTTGCCGAATCACCCAACATCAGGAGTTGAAGCCATGGTCTGTCCGCTAGGAGAGAAGAGACCGAGATGACCGCCGTGCCCAGAGCCTCCGGGTTGTTCGAAGCTCACCTGCTCGTCAGCGACGTGGATCGCTCGATCGGGTTTTACCGTGACGTGCTCGGCCTACCGCTGGCGCTGAGCCTGCCCGAACGCGGAGCGGCGTTCTTCTGGGTCGGCGGGCCGGGCCACGCGATGCTCGGGCTGTGGTCGTTGGGCTCGGCACCGATGGGCTTCTCACAGCACATCGCGCTGGAGGTGTCGCTCTCTGATGTCTTCGGCGCCGGTCAGGCTCTGCGCTCGCGCGACGTGACGCCGCTGTCGTTCTTTGGCGCTGAGGCGGCTGAGCCGAGCGTGATCGGCTGGATGCCCGCCGCCGCTGTGTACTTCCGTGACCCGGACGGCAACCTGATCGAGTATCTCGCCATGCTGGACGAACCGGCGCAGGCGGAGCGCGGGATCGTCCCGTGGTCGCTGTGGTCCAGCTCCGATCCGACCTCGGTGCCGGTGCGGGTGGAGCGCTTCACGGGCCGGCGCACCGAGTTGCGGGCGCTGTTCGAGGAGGCCGAGGACTCCGCTCAGGAGCTGGACGGGTACATCGATGCCGGCGAGGTCCTCGTTGCGGTCAAGGGCGACGCAATCGTGGGACATCTGCAGCTGATCGATGCGGTGGATGGCACGAGCGAGATCAAGAGCATGGCCGTGGAGGCGGCTCACCGCGGCCGCGGCATCGGCCGGGCGCTGGTCGATGCCGCGATCGATCTGACGCGGGCGACCGGCCGTTCGACGCTGACCGTCGCGACTGCTGCCGCGGATGTCGGCAACTTGCGCTTCTACCAGCTTGCCGGCTTCCGGATGCGCAGCATCGAGCGAGATGTCTTCACACCCGTGGTCGGGTACCCGGCAGGGTTGCTCATCGACGGGATCCGGCTTCGGGACCGCGTCTGGCTTAATCTGGATCTGCGGGCGGGGGAGGGGGGGACGGTGTGACGATCGATCAGACCGTCGAGCCGGGCATCCGCGCGCAGTGCGCGCCAACGCTGAGCGACGCCCAGCTGTACCGCCGCAGCGCTGAGACCCTGGTCGCTTCCTGGGAGCAGTACGCCCAGGGCGCTCCCGGTGCCAAGGTGTGGCGCTTCGCGGGTGTCGCCAGTGCGGTGTTCCCCAACGCGCCTGAGCGCGGCGTATACAACAACGCGCTGCTGGACCGCGGCCTCGGCGCCGGTGAGCGGGCCGGGGCGATCTCAGCCATGGAGGCCTCGTACGCCGCCGCCGGCGTCACTCGCTTCGCGGCATGGGTTCACGAACGCGACCATGCGATGCGGTCCGATCTGGAGCGCCGGGGTTACACCATCGACGAGACGACCCGCGCGATGGGCATGACGCTGGACGACATTCCTCTCCCCCCGCCACAGGTCGAACTGGGGCCGGCGGATTGGTCAGAGCACCTGCGGCTCTGTGGCCTGCCGAGCGGGTTCCTCGCTGGCATCGATCCCGCGGCGTTTCAGGTTCTGGTGGCACGGCTTGGCACCGAGAATGTCGCGACCGCGATCGCGCTGCATCACTCCGGTGACTGCGGGATCTACAACGTCGGGACACTCGAGCATGCGCGCCAACGCGGTCTGGCGACCGGGTTGACAGCGCTCCATCTCCACGACGCCCGCGCACGCGGATGCCTCACGGCGACCCTCCAATCGACGGCGATGGCGGAGGGTGTGTATGCCTCCGTCGGCTTCCGCGACCTGGGACGCATCCTCGAGTTCATCCCGCCGCAGCCGTGAGGCTGGAGACCGCAGGGATCTCGGCGGCGTTGTAACGCCTGTCGTCTGTGTGAGACTAATGCTGGCGATGTCCGTCAAGGGGCCAGTCGAAGCGGCCCGGCTCGCCGCGCTCCGCGACGGCGATGAGCGCGCGTTCGCCGAGCTCGTCGATGAGCTCAGCCCGCGGATGCTGAAGCTGGCGCGGGTCTACCTCACAAGCTCCGCAGTCGCTGAAGAAGCGGTGCAGGAGGCGTGGATCGTCGTGTTGCGCACGCTCGATCGTTTCGAGAGTCGGTCGTTGCTGTCGACCTGGATCCTCGGAATCGTGCTCAATGTGGCCCGTGCGCGCAGCCGGCACGAATCTCGCAGCCGTCCGTTCTCCGCGCTGCGCACGGACGATCAGCCGATCATCGATCCCAACCGGTTCCTGCCGCCCGATCATGACCGGTGGCCGGGTCATTGGGCGATCGCGCCCGAGCCATGGCCCGAGGATGCCCTCGAGACCGCTGAGGCGGCGCGAATCATCCGGGGCACCGTGGCCGCGTTGCCCGAGGCGCAGCGCGCCGTGATCACGCTGCGGGACATGATCGGCTGCACGGCCGAGGAGACCTGCAACGCGCTCGACCTTACGGACACCAATCAGCGTGTGCTTCTGCACCGCGCCCGGACCAAGGTCCGCGCCGCGCTCGAAGTGGCGTTCGACGCGATGGAGGCTTCCGCGTGAACGAAATGCCCTGCAATGAACTTGTCGAGACCATCACGGCCTACCTGGAGGGGACGCTTCCTGCCGCTGACCGGCGGCGCTTTGATGAGCATCTGGAGCAGTGCGAGGCGTGCACCGAGTACCTCGCGCAGATGCGCAACACGATCGCGCGCCTTGGAACCATTGACGAGACGACGCTCTCGGATGCGGCTCGCGAGCAGTTGCTCGCCGTCTTCCGGGACTGGCGGACGCAATGATGGTGACGCTTGAACTCGCAGGCCCCGAGCGCGTCGATGACCTTCGGTGCCTGTGGCTGGCATTGCACCACCACGAGCGCACGGTCGCGCCCGATATCCCCCTGGTCACCGATGACCAGCTGTCCTGGCAGCGCCGGCGCGCGCTGTACCTCCGGTGGCTGGAGCCGGTGGAGGGGTTCCTGGTGATCGCGCGCTCTGGACCCGAGATCGTGGGCTACGCATTCGTTCACGTCGACGAGGGAGCTGACGACACCTTTCCGTTTGGCGAGCGCTACGGCGAGCTCTACTCGCTCTCGGTCGCGCCTGCGCGACGCGGGCAGGGGATCGGCACGCGGTTGCTTGACTTCGTCGATATCGAGCTGGCCTCCCGTGGAATCACGGACATGGCGGGTGCCGTCATGGTCGGCAACACCGACGCTCAGCGGCTCTACGAGCGCCGCGGCCTGCGCCCGGCGGAAGTCATGCTCTATCGCTTCGGTTAGCGCCCGATCTCATGCCGCATGCGAATGGCCGGCCCGAACCGGGTTTGCGCCGCGTCAAACCGATAGAACCCGACCCGCTCATAGAACGCCTCGGCGGGCCCCGCCGTCACCTCAAGACACTCGGCGCCGTGGGCCGACGCGCGCCGGGCCGCGTCGGCCACCAGTGACCTGCCGACGCCGCGCAGCATGTGATCGGGGTCCACGAACAGCCCATCGAGCTCGTGCGCGTCGCGGTCGCCGGGAATCACCAGCGAAAAGCCGATCGGCGCGCCGGTCGCGTCAACGGCGACCCGGACCCACCCGCTTTCGATGAAGTCCTCCGGGAGCTCGATGGCATTCGGGTGCGCGGCGAGCGCCTCGCGGTACTGCACCCACACATCGGAGGATCGACGTTGCAGGGCCTCCAGCAGCGCCGCCTCTCCCGCCGTTGCGTCTCGGATCGTCGCCGCTGGATCCGGCGGTGGTTGAGCGTCAACGGGCATGAACCCGGAGCTGCGCGATGGCGCCGTCGAGTGCACGTCGGAGCTGCTTGACGTCACGTGAGGTCTTGGCGAGCAGTAGACCGCCCTGGATCGAGGCGAGCATGCTCGTCGTCAACGCCTCGAGATCCGCCTCGGCGGAGAGGAGGCCATTGGCACGCAGCCGTCGGAGCGCTCCGCCGATCGCATCGCTCCAGGCTCTGAACGCGTCGCTCAGACTCGCGCGCAGGCGTTCGTCGGTGTCGGAGAGGGCTGCCGCGAGCGTGCCGATCGGGCAGCCGCCCCGGCCGCCCTGTTCTCCGACCGTCGAGGCCAGTGTCTCGGCCCACCGCTGAAGGCTGTCCCAGTCATCAACGGACGCGAGGGCCCGGGCCTGCACGCCCAGCACGGTGGCGCACTGATAGTCCACCACCGCCTCGATGAGGCCATGCTTGTCGCCGAAGTAGTGGTACAGCTGACTCTTGCTGGCGCCCGCGGCCGCTCGGACATCGTCGAGGCTGGTTGCGGCCGATCCACGCTCGGCGATGAGCGCGGCGGCGGCCCGGACGATCCGCTCGCGGGATTCACGGCCGTGCCGTGTTGTAGCGCTCGCGTCCATGTCCTCATCCTAATATTGATGGACTGAATAGTCCAGTGATCCTCATCCGTGCGAATTGCCGAGGGAAGACGTAACGATTCACCTTCAGGCATCACTCAACGGTTGTGATCCCGTCGAGCATGCGGGCACGTAGATGGACTAAACGGTCCAACTAGATGACCCGATGCTCACCGGACCAGCACATTCCCACAACCCAGGAGACCCAATGCTCTACCTGCCGAGGAAGTTCCCAAGGACGCTCCTCGCCGGACTTGTCTCGCTGTTGGGCGCGGCCGCCGTCCCGGCCGTCGCAGCGGCGTCGCCGTCGCACCACAGCGACTACGTGTACGTCAACGACAACACCACGGGCCAGAACACGATCGCGGCGTTCGCCCGACACGCCGACGGCACATTGACGGCCTTGCCCGGCTCCCCGTACAACGCCGGCGGCGCCGGCAGCGGCTCGGGGCTGACATCGCAGGGCGCCATCCAAGTCACCGGTGACGGCCGTTACGTGCTTGCCGTCGACGCCGGTAGCAACCAGATCTCGGTCCTGCGCATCCGCCACGACGGCGATCTGAAGCTCGTGTCGGTCGTTTCCTCAGGGGGGGCGACCCCGGTCAGCGTCACCGAGCGCAACGGCCTCGTCTACGTCGCCAACGCCGGTGCGGGCGGCTCGAACTACACCGGCTTCAGGCTGAGTGAGGGTGGCCATCTCGAGCCGTCGGCCGGCTCGACGATCTCGTTGCCCGACGCTGCGCAGCCGGGCGACGTGCTGCTCAACTCCACTGCCACGAACCTGGTGGGGACGCGCGTCGGCAGCTCGCAGATCGACAGCTTCCGGGTCGGCTTTGGCGGCCGTCTGATCCCGGCGGTCGGCTCGCCGTTCGCCGCGCAGGCGGCAGGTCCATTCGGCAGCGAGTTCCGGCCCACCAACCCCGGCCAGCTGTTCGTCTCCAACGCCCACGCCGGCGCGGGCAACGGAACGGTGTCCGCGTTCGGTGTGGCGGGCAGCGGCACGCTGTCCCCGATTGGCACCTCGCCGTTTGCCGACAACCAGACGGCGCCGTGCTGGGTCGAGATCACCCACGACGGACGGTTCCTGTTCACGGTCAACACAGGTTCGGGCAGCATTTCGCGCTACGCGATTGCGCCCGACGGCACGCTCACGCTCGTGGGCACGACGCCGGTGAGCAACCAGTCAGGTGTCGGCGCAGTCGACGCCCGGCTCAGCACTGACGGTCAGACGCTGTACGTCAACGAGAGCCGCGTGGCCGCCATCGGCGAGTTCGCGGTGAAGGGCAGCGCGCTGGCTGAGATCGGGTCCGTGTCGCTGCCGGCGGGAGCGACACCCGCCGGCGTGGCAGTCGGTTAGTCGACCGACCAGCGGATCCACGCCGCCAGGGCCGGGAGCGGTCCCCCTCCCGGCCCTGGCATCGCCCGTCATCAACGATTCGCCTACCAAAGGAGCAAGCAATGGCCACACTCCATCCACTTCCCCCGTTTGACGACTTGACCTACCACCCGAGCTCGCGCTGGGTGCGTGGAACGCGTGACGGCGCCACCCTCATCGACAGCAAGAGCCCGATGCTGGTATGGGAGCCGGGCAAGAAGGTCCCGATCTACGCCTTCCCGGTCGATGATGTCGCGCTCTCCCCGACCAACGACGCAGCCTCGCTCGGCGTGCGCCAATTCGACGACCCGGATCTGGCCGGATACGTCACCGTCGCCTGGGACACGCTCGAGCACTGGTATGAGGAGGACGAGGAGGTGTTCGTCCACCCACGAGACCCGTTCGTTCGCGTCGACGCCCTGCACAGCTCCCGTCACGTCCGAGTCGAACGGGACGGTGAGGTCCTCGCGGAATCAGACGCTCCGATACTCGTGTTCGAGACCGGTCTGCCGACCCGCTACTACCTGCCTCAGAGTGACGTCGACTCTCTGGTTCTGGCAGACAGTGACCTGCGGACGGGATGCCCGTACAAAGGCTTCGCCTCATACCACGACGTGGTGCTGGGCGCCCGTCGCCATCCGGGCCTGTTCTGGTACTACGAGCACCCCTTCGACAAGGTCTCAGAGGTCAAGGGATACCTCGCGCCATACAACGAGCGCGTCGATCTCATCGTCGACCACGAACCGCAGGAGCGGCCGGCGGGACCACTCCGCCGCCGAGCCGGATCTACACCCCAGGCTCGTACAGCCTGACGAAAGAAAGGCCGCGCACATTCCGGACTCCGCCTCGCGAGTAGCGGACCCCTCGCTGGTCCTCGGCAGTCGTCGGTCGCTTCGGCCACGCAGGCGACGCTCATGTCACCAACTTGTGCCGACCAGAGACCGAGATCACAATCGGAAACGTGGGCACGACACACTTGATTACTCAGCGGCAACACTTCGCCAGGGTTCATACGTGCGGCCAGACGTGCAAATGTCGCAAGATGCGCCGGCATCTGAAGACGGTGACCGATGCGATCAACCGTCCCGCGTCGGCGACGAGCGCGACCCCACTGACGATTGCATCCGTCCCCGTTAGCTGCCGGAGCGCGCCATCGGATTGGCGACGTTACGTGTCCGTCGCCCCCGCGAGTTCGCTGACGGCTTGGACGATCGCATCCGTCTCGCTGACGCGGCGCGGGTCCCGAATCGCCAGGGGCCTGACGGCCGCGCGGGAGTGGAGTCGGAGCGGACGCGGCGAGTCTGCTGGCTCTATGTGCGCCGGCTGGCAGCTGGCGCGCTGGTGGCTGAGTTTGTCCCCAAGTCAGCCGTCCCGCCCGTCCCGGCGAGGCTGCTGCTGTTGTGCTTGCTATTCAGAAGTCCGTGGCGAAGCGTGGAGGGCGACCGTCACGTCGGCGCCGCGGGGGTGCTGCATCGCCGGGGCGGGCGGGCAGCCCTGGCGGCGCGAGTCGGTGTGGCTCCTGGCGTCCCGAAGCGGTTGTCGCTGGCGTCCCGGTCCGCGGATCACAGCCTGCGGCCCGCTCAGGAGGGGAGTTCCGCTCAACGCCGAACGACTTCGCCGAGCATCTACGCCCCTATGCCGCTAGATGGTCACTGTTTGCTCAATGCGAGTTGCGGCGTGTGGCAATGCTGGTTGAGTGAGGAGAACCTCAGCACTGCTGTCTTGCCGGACCCGGTGAAGCTGCCGGTGATCCGCAGCAGGCGAGATCCCGTGCCGCTGGCGCCGGAGAACGTACCGTTGGCGCGGATCCGCGCCGGGGGGATCCCGTAGTCGTACTTGCCCGACCCGAAGATCGCCTCCCCGCCCCCGCCCTGGCACTGCCAGAGCGAGATCGCCTCGCCCTTGTTCACGAACCGCAGCGTGCGGCCGTCGCTGCTGACACGGAACTTGAACACGCACTTCTCGCGAATGCTGACGGCGCACTTCCCCGAATTGCCCACATACAAAGCGCCCGGCGCCGGGTGCGCGCCCAGCGCGACAGTCGCCAGCGCCGCCGAACCCACGCACGCGAGTCCAACCACCATCGCCGGTCGCTTCCACACTCCTCGCATCTCGACCCCCTCGGTCACGTCGATCCTAAAGCCACGCTCCCAGCCAGCCGTCCAAGCCTGCGCACCGGATTCTCGCACATCACAGGACGCCAGACCGAAAGTCGAGGCGTCCAATGGGACCTATTGGAACGATTCCCCCGCCGGGGCTCAGGATGCTCAGGACCGAGAGCGCCCGGCGCCGGCGGTCGTACGTCCGCATTTCGAGGTTGCGATACTCGAGCGCTGGGCTGCTCGTTGTCGTCCGCAGCAGCACAGATCTTCGGCGCGGTCGACGCCTCCGCTTCCACGCCGTCGGCCGCTTGCTGGCCACGTCGTCCGCGGCTAACACCGCTCGGTTGCGGACTTGCGTTTGGTCGCCATAGGGATGACCAGCACCAAGACGACCCGCACGATCGCTCTCACGAAATGCGATCGCGCGGCCAATCGACCGTGGGCGATCGAAGGCGTGGCTTTGCGCTCGTCCCGTTGCGGCGCACGCCGCGACCGCGTCGCCGTCAAGAGCAATCGCGCGGTCAACCGGCGCTGGGCGAGCGAAGCGATCGTCCGCCTTGACTCCCCCGAGATCGGGAAAGGGGCCAGTCGCGGTGGACGAGGTCGTGTTGTTGGATCACGCCTACACCGGTCACGGCGCTCGCGCGGCTGCTTTGCTCGGCAACCGGTAGCGCGGCTGGGAAAGGTCAGTCGGCAGCCCCGGCCATCCGGCGTACTTCCGCATTGCGAGGATCCGACAGTCCGGGCCGGCGCTGTCCCTCGTCGTCCCATCGTGGAACCGTCGGTCGTGCTCGCCGAGCAGCGCCTGGCGTATCCGCATGGTGCGGACCCCGACCAAAAGCTCGTCATCGCCGAAGCGATGCGGGCGGCGGTCGGCCGAAGGTGGCCGATCGTGCAGCAACGGCGCTGCCGGGCAGAGCATGGGGGACGTCCTCGGTGACCCCCGGTTTGCTTCTAGCAGAACACCGGTGCGGCAGACCTGTCGTCACGGACCACGGGCAGCGAGATCGGCGGCACATCGCTGGGTAGCGCGAAGTCGCATTTCCCCTTCGTCCTTGGCCGTTGCAGCACGAGCATGCCCGCCGTCGCCGCATGTTTCTAGGGCTGCTGGGCCGCTTCCCCGACGCCACGTTGGATGGGGAGGAGCCTCACGCACGGTGACGCGCGATGGCCGTGTCCAGACGGTTGAGGGCGGTGAGCAGGCGGGGCGCGCGGCGCGCCGTGGTCACGATCAGCCGGTCGGCTAGTCGTGGCTCAGGCGGCTGCGCGGGCACGCTTGGCGTGGTCGCGCTGCCCGTGGTCGCAAGAAGCTCCCAGTCGCCCGGCACACCCTTGAGCTCATGGAGCCCGCGCGAGGCGAAGCCGAGGCCTGAGCCGGCGACCAGGTCGCATACGGCCCGCGAAACCAGCGTTTCGCCGGGCGCGGCAGCTGCTCCGATCCGGGCGGCGATATGGACGGCGAGTCCTGCCAGCTCGTTACCGATCCGCTCGCACTCGCCGGTGTGGATGCCGACCCGCAGCCGGAGATCCAGCGAGCGCATCAGCGCATGCAGCCGCTCGGCGCAGCGGATCGCGACCGCGGGGCCCGGCAGCGTGCACATCGAGCCATCCCCGGCGGTCTGGACCACCCGTCCGCCATGCTCCTCGACGCAATCGAGCACGAGGCGGTCGCGGCGGACGCGAAGCTCGCCCCAGGCGTCGTCGCCGATCTGCGAGACGAGCATTGTCGACCCGACCACGTCCTCGAACATCACCGTCGCCAGCAGCCGGTCCGAAGACGTCGTCGCCCGGCCGCTCACCAGTTCGGCATTATGTTGCCAGATCGGGGCGAGGCTCTCGCCCCAGGACATCCCCGGCCGGGTTGGCCGCAGGACACGCAACTCGCCCTTCGAAAACAGCCCCGCGGCATGACGGCTGACCGCCTCAGGCAACCTATTGGTCGGCATGTGCAGAACCCGCACAGGACACTGCACCTGAGCGGCGATCCGCGACACGTCGGTCCGCATCGCAGCTTCCACGTAGGCCCGGGCGACCGGCGGGCTGGCGGCGGTCCGCTCGAGCAGGCCGAGCTGGCGGTAGTTACGAGGCGAGGCGATCGCCGGGTCCCACCCGTCCACGATGACCCCGCTCCCCCACCGGTCGACGTTCTCCAACCACCAGCCAGCGAAACGACGCGCTTCGCCCGGCTCCCAGCCGGTCAGGTCGGGGTCGTCGGCCAGCGGCATCGACAAGTACGGACACACGAGCACCAAACCGTCGACGCGGTCCGGATACGAGGCCGCGAACACGACCGCGCCCGGCGCCGTCGCGCCGAGCGCGATGACTTGTGCCCGCGGCATCCCCGCCGCATCCATCACCGCCGCGAGGTCGCTTGCCTGCTCCTCAAGTGTCGGCCGACGCTCGACCGGCTCTGACAAGCCAATACCGCGCATCTGAAAGAAAGCCACGTGCCACAGTCCGCTGAAGCGCTCCGCCTGCTGGACCCAAGCAGGATCGGTCCACATCAGGTCAAGATGGGCGCCGATTTCAAAGTATCCGACAAACGGGACCCCGCCTGAACCCAGCACCTGATATGCGACCTCGCGCCCGTCGCAGGCGACGTAACGAATCTCGGGCAACTCGGCCACGAGTGAAGCCTAACCGCGCGATCCCAGCTAGATCCGTATTCAGACCTGTGCAGCGCTCCCAGTCCGCGCAGTCTATCGGCGCGCACCCAATTCTGGGTGTCTACACAGCCCACAACTGGGTGGATCACCGACGCCGCATCCTCGAGCCTGGATGGCATCGCAAACCACTCAGGGGGGAACCGATGAACGCTCAGTTGACACACCTTCGCGCCCAGCACCACATCGCGGACCTGCAGCGCGCTGCAGACCACGCGCGGCGCACGGCCACGACGAACGCCGAGCCGGCCAAGCCGCGCGGTACGTCAGCGCGCGGGCGCTGGATCGTCCTGTCGCCGGTGACCGATCGCCGCCGCGGCTGACACTACCGTCGGCCGGCTGCCAGCCCTACGGCCTGTCGGTTCTACGAGCTGCGGTGGCGCAGCGCATCGATGTTGCGAACGACGATCCGCCTGCGTTGCGTCTGGATCCAGCCCAACTCGCGGAGCGTCTGCAACGCCTTGGCGACACCCGCGTGCGACGCGCCGGTCCAGGCACCGAGCTCCTCCTGAGTGAGTGGCAGGCTGATGATCGTCCCTTCCGGTGTGAGCTCCCCGTAGCGCTCGCACAGCTCAACCAGACGGGCAGCCAGCCGACCGACGGTGTCCAGCTCACGGAACTGCACGCGCTTGCGTGACGCCTCGCGGAAGCGCGCGCTGAGCGTCCGCAGGATCACGAGCGCGACACGCGGCCGCTCCTCGAGGTAGCGCCCGAACCCGGCCGCCGTGATCGCGAGGATCTCGACCGGCTCAAGCGTCGTGACCGTGCTAACCCGGGGCTGGTCGTCGAGGAACGACAGCTCGCCGAGGATCTCGCCAGGCCCGCGGACGCTCAGCAGCGTCTCCTGCCCATCATCGCCCGTGGTCGTGACCTTGACCCGCCCCGCAAGCAGGACCACGACACGATCACCCGGATCGCCCTCATACATCAGCGCCGCAGCCCGCGCGATCTTCCTGCGCTGACCGCAAGCCTGCAACGCCGACCAATCCTCCGCCTCCAGCAGCGCAGCGAAGCTCTCAGGCTCCAGCGACGCCGCGCTTTCCGTCGGTCCGGTCACCGATCCGATTCTCGCCGCCACCACCGCCGTTGACAAGCCGGTACCGGCAGCAGACACATTTGGACGTTCGGATCGCCCAGAACTTGTTAGTGGCGCGCAACCCCGCGGGCACCCAATTCTGGGTGTCTACACAGCCCACAACTGGGTGGATGACCTACACCGCATCCATGAGCCTGCATGGGCATCGCAAACGACTCATGGGGGAACCCGATGACCTCTCAGTTGACACACCTGCGCGCCCAGCAGCCCCTCAAGGACCTACAGCGCAAGGCAGACGCCGCGCCGGTGGGCCGCCGCCGCTGGGGCGCGGCTTCCTCCGTCAAACCCGGCCCGGCACACAGGGCGTATCAACGAGAGGACGGGGTGACTGGGATGTTGGATGTTCGGGCGTTTAGGGCTGGATCGGTTTTGGGTTTTGGCGCGCTCAGATCGGCAGCCGCGACGGGCCGAGGAGCGAACCGCATGGGTATGCGTGCAGTCGTCGGACGGCCGGTGGGCCGGATGTCGAGTTTCGGGCCGCGTAGGACGATTGGTGTTCTGAGCGCGCGTGTTGTTGGGGTGTTGGTGGCGACTACGGGTTTGATGGGGTTGTCGGCGGTCGCGCTTGCGGGTTCGGCGGCGGCGGCGTTGCCGTCAAGTTGCATGCATTCGGGCGACACCGTGACCTGCAGCTACACCAACTCTGGGCGCGAGAGCACGTTCACGGTTCCGGCCGGGGTCAGCACTATCAGCGTGACGGCCATCGGCGCGCCCGGACGGAATAGTTTTGACAACGGCGGGGGTAGGGCAGCGCTCGTGAGCAACACGGCCTTGCCGGTTACGCGCGGGCCGGGCTGTCGGTCGATGTCGGCGGCACTCCGGACCTCTGCAGTGGGGACGGAGGCTTATTTGCCGGCGGTCTCGGTATTGGCGGTGGCGAGGATTTCTGCGCTGGAGGGGGCGGCGGCTCTTCGGCGGTGCTGACGATGCCGCGTGCGACTGCGGCCGCGGGTTTGAGGCTGACCGGCAACGCGAATAGCGACGCGCGGCTGCTGGTGGCCGGCGGCGGCGGCGGCGCCGGCAACAGCCTCGACCTAGACGGCGGCGACGGCGGCAGCGCGGGCGCGGCGGTGATCGGCGCCGGCGCCGGCGGGTGTAATGGGCCTATACCCAGTGGCGCGGGCGGGGTTGGCCCGACCGACGGTACCGGCATCGGCGGCGCCGGCTGCGACGGGAGCGATAACGGTCAGCGCGACAGCGGCGGTTCCGTGCCGGGGGGTAGCGGTGGCGGCGGCGGTGACGGCTGGTTCGGCGCGGCGGCGGCAACAACCAGCGCGGCGGCGGCGGCGGCTCGAGCTACGGTGGCGCGGGGCCCTCGGCGTGGAATCTCGATTACCGAGTCTCCCACGGACGTCGCTCAGGTGACAATCACCTACACGGTTTCCTCAGTACACGTTCAGCGGGTTCTTGGCGCCGGTGAACAACCCGCTGACGGTCAACACCGGTAAGGCCGGCAGGACCTATCCGGTGAAGTTCCAGCTCACCGACGCTAGCGGCAACTTCGTCAGCGCGCTGAGCGCGGTGCAGTCGGTTACCTACAAGGCCACGAGTTGCTATGCGTTTAGCTCCGATCCCACCGACGCGCTGGAGACGACCGCGACCGGCCAGACGAGCCTGCGGTATGACTCGACCGCCAACCAGTACGTCTACAACTGGGCCACACCGGGCGCGGGCTGCTACACGCTGTTCGTGACGCTCGACTCGGGCCAGGTGTTCCCGGCGTACTTCAACCTCAAGTAAGGACTCAAAGAGCGGGTTGGGGGGTGCGATGGCCAGTCGCGCCCCCGCACCGCACGGCGACAGACAGACTGCTCCGTCGGGCTAAACGGAGCAGTCTCGCGGCCGCTGGCCTGCTCCGCTCCGGCGTTAGCTGGGGATCCCTGACGGCAGCAAGCACAAGAGCAGCCTCGCCGGCCCAGCGTTTCTGCCGCTTCAGGCGTGATCCAACAACACGACCTCGTCCACCGCGACTGGCCCCTTTCCGGATCTCGCGGGAGTCAGAGCGGACGATCGCTTCGCTCGCCCAGCGCCGGTTTATCGCACGATTGCTCTTGAGGGCGACGCGGCCGCGTCGGCGCCGCAAACGGGACGCGCGCAACGCCACGCCTTCGATCGCCCACGGTCGATTGGCCGCGCGATCGCATTTCGTGAGAGCGATCGTGCGGGTCGTCTTGGTGCTGGTCATCGCTATGGCGACCGAACGCAACTCGCGGAGCAGGTCGGTGCTTGCTCATCGGTGGCTAGCCCGCCGCGTCAGCGGCGTCGGTTGTGATCCGGCCACTTATCCGCGGTGGCCAGGCGGCGCTGGACCAAGGGGGAGTGGCCGTGCGGCGGAAGGTGCTGGTCCGGCGCAGCGCCGGGCTCGAGGGAGATGCAGGCGACGAGCGCGTAGCGGAGAAGCGAGCGGATGCGTTAGTTCTCTGTAACCCGCGCTTCCCACAGAAGCTGTCGGATGGCGCGTTGGCCAACTGTCGGGGTGCGACCCCGGAGCTCGTGGCTCTGGAGCTGTCCCTGATCTTCGCGATCGGCCGTTGACTGGTGGCGCCGGTGGGCGTACGCTCGATGGGACTCGTCGGGCCAGCGGAGGGTCCTGGGGTGGAGATGCTTAGGATCTTTGACAGCCGGCCAGCGTACTCACGCTTGCGTGAAGGGATGGCTGGCTTGGTTTGAGAGAGGGGCGACGAACGGACGGTGGCGGGCCGTCCGGCGGCGGGCCGTCGGCGCGCTCGTCTATCTGGCCGCGACGTTGGCATTAGCTGTACCGGCGTACGGGTCGGCGTCGGTCTCCGGGACGATGCTGCGGGACTACGCGCTCCACCTGGTCTTTTGGATCCCGCCTGGCGCGACGCTCGACAGCGCGGTGGAGCCCGGGATGCTTCGGATGGAGACGGACATCCAGGCGGCGCTGGCCGCGGGACAGGACGGCAACATCTTCTCGGTGCCCGGCGACTACTCGGACGCCAACGGGCGTGGCGATCCACGGATCGCCAGCATCGACACTACGACCGACACCGACGCGGTCTCGAGCGATCAGACCGGGACCGCCTGCCAGAACGCGCCGCCTCCGTGCGTGACGGAAACCCAGCTCAACCAGGAGGTCAGCTCGCTCGCCGCCAACCGCGGCTGGTTGCCCGGCACGCACACGCTGGTGCTCGTCGTCCTCGCCTCGCAGGTCAACGTCTGCGGCTCCATTGGCTTCTGCACCCCGCATAAATTCGCGGGCTATCACGGGAACACCGCCGTCGACCCCACCACCGGCGCGGTGATCGGCTACACCTACGTGGTGATCCCCACGGTAGGGAGCGAGGACGACCTTCCGTTTGAGCTCTTCGGTGCGGAAGTGCTGACCGGCCACGAGCAGAACGAGGCGATCGTCGATCCGTCCGGGTACTACACCGAGATCGCCGACCCGTGCCGGGTCAGCCCCGGGGCCAACGAGATCAACGGTCACGAGTACCTGTTGCCTTACCTCCAGCTGCCGTCCGGGGTCTGCTCCCTGGTTAGCGTCTTCAGGCCGACGCTCAACGCCCACTTCACGATCAGCCAGGTGCCCGTGAAGGGGGGATCGCTGGTCACCTTCACGCCCGCATCCAATGAGGATCCCGGCGGGGATCTGATCAACGACGGGTGGTCGAACATCACGCGCACGCTGATCCAGGGCGGCGGGCAGCCGGTCACCCACCTGTTCACGAAGCCGGGCGAATACTCGATCGGACATGAGATCGAGGATCTGGGCCAGAAAAACGCCATGGCCCGGCAGAACTTCACGCGCGGACCGACCGCCGGTGACGTGAGACGCGCCCTCGCCCGCGTGCTGATCCCGTCCGGTCCGGCCGCGAGCCTCGCGAGGCTGCGCCGCGCTGGCTACCGCTTCACGTTCGCGGCCCCGTGCGCCGGGAGGCTCGTCGTCTCGTGGTCGGCCGTGGACAGCGCTACCCGGCGCCGCGTGGAGCTGGCCAGCGTCAGCCTCGGCGCGCGGAAGGCCGGGCGCATGGCCGTGAGGGTGCCGTTGCGTGCCGGCGTGTGGCCGTTCGTCGCCCACGCCGCACGTCTCACGCTTACCGCCAACGGCACCTTCATCCCCAGCGGCGCCCCCGCGATCACTGCGACCCGCACCGCGACGCTAGCGAGGTAGCCGAGCGGCCGACAGGACCTCGGACGAGGCGCCAGCGCTCCGCCGCGCCGTCGGCATCGCGCCCGGCGCGCTCGAGCGGGGTAGCGGAGGCTCGCCGGCCGGTCAGCAATGGTCTGAGAGACGCTCCTGGCTCGCCTCCGTCGGGACCGGGTTGTCGTATCCGGGGCAGCCGACCGCGGCTCGCACAGCGTTCCTGCCCGCGACGCGGTTCACCTGAGAGCCGCAATGGAGCCCGAACGAGCCCGTCGAACGCGCCGGACCACTCTTGGAAGCTGCTGACACTTCGAAGACGTCTTGAGGCCGTTTGCGGGCTTGGCGGTCACGGCCGAAAGGGGCAGCCGCGCGAGCGTGACCCCTTGAGGCGTGGTCCAGCCGTCGGCCTTCTGCTACGCGCGTGGCTGCATTCGTGTGCCAGCGCTTGTCCCGGCCGGCGATCGCATTCGCCGCGGAGCCGTGTTCGAGCCAGCGAGCGCTTCGGCGACCAAACGCAGCCCGGGCGCGGGCGCCTGCTTGCTCGTCGGCGGCTAGCACCGCGTCCTCGCGGAGCTGCGGTTGGTCGCCAATCCGATCGTGAGCTCGGCGATGCCCACCTGAGCAAAGCGATCGTTCGTGGGTGCGCGCTTGGACGAGGCCGACGACCCCGCAAACCCGCATCGGCGGCGTCGCGCGATACCAGCGGCGTGGGCGCCTCTCTCGCGGGGTGACTCCTTTTCGCCGCATAAGCGGCGGTCGACGCCGCGCGGTATTCGGGGACGAGCTGGCGGATCGTCTGCCGCGGTCATCGAGCGTTACCAGCTAACCCTCGCGCGCGTTACGCTCCTGTGGAGGCGATCCAGATGGCTAATCGTTCCCGCGCGATCACCACCGCGGTCTGTCTGTCGCTGGTGCTTGCCTCGTGCGGTGCCGGTAGGCCGGCTGGGCGCGTCGGCGCGGTCGCACACGATCCGCGCGCCGCGGCCATCGGGCGATCGCGCCGTCCGACGCCGGCGGCGAGCTCTTCCGCGCCAAGAACGCCGCCGGTGAGAGCGCGGTCGATACCGCTCGCGAAGCCGACGGACCTGGCTCCGTTCGGGGCGCCGGCGGCGGGAGAAGGCGTGTGGGGAGCAGCCGGGCGGCGCGTCGAGGGAGTACCTGCCGTCTATGAGACCACGCTGGTTCCGCCGGGCGGCTCGCAGCCGGCGGGGGTCGCATGGATGGACACGCACCTGCTGGCGGCCAGGCTCTACTCGGGGTCCGAGAGCCCCGGGGGTGGCCCCTACCGATACACGGCGGCGATTCAGCCGGCGAGCGCGCGCTATCTGGTCGCCGCCTTCAATGGCGGCTTCAAGATGAACGAGGCCGAAGGCGGCTACTACACCGAGGGCCGAATGATCGACCCGCTCCGCCTCGGAGCTGCCTCGCTGGTCATCTACGCTGATGGCTCAGCCAATGTCGGAGCTTGGGGCACCGACTTGAGAATGACGCCCGGGGTGGTCGCAGTCCGCCAGAACCTCGCACCGCTTGTCGCCGGCGGTCGACCTACGCCACTCGCCAAGAGCACCAACTGGGAGGCATGGGGTAACACCTGCGGCGCGAGTTCATGCGCCCACAGCGTGCCCGGTGTCGAGCACCAGTGGCGCTCCGCGCTCGGAGTGACCTCGGACGGCGCGCTCATATACGCGCAAGGCCCTGCACTCGACCCCCTACAGCTTGCAGACGTGCTCGTGCGAGCCGGAGTCGTCCGCGCGATGGAGCTCGACGTCAATCCCAGCTGGCCGATATTCGCGACCTATGATCCGGCAAGCCAACACGGCCTGGCCACGCCGTCCGACGGCCACCTGCTCACAGCAACCGTCCGAGACCCGGGGACCTTCTTCGACCCCGCGTGGGCGCGCGACTTCATCACGATGTCCATGCGTCATACCGTGCGGTAGCCACCTCGATCGCGCTGCTCAGCGGTTAAGCTCGAACGCGAACGGCGTCGGCGGCACGGCCCGCTGGGGCGCGCGTGTCGCTTTCGCCGCCCGCCGCCTCATGTTGGTGCGATCGGGTGGGCGACGACTCGGTCACGCCTGCCGCCATCCTGCCGCAAGCACTTGGCACGATCGCCATCGTCAGTTCGTCGGCGTTCCGGTCGACTCCCGTGGCGGGTTCTGCGTTCTCGAGCCGGGCGCGCTCAGCGTCGCTCCCGGGCACCGAGAGCAGCCACGTGGGCGTGACACGATCCCGTGGTCGTTCCTGTCCGGGAGCAGAAGGCTCGCCTGCTCGCTTGAGCTGTCGCGGGACTGCTGCTTCCTGGGTGAATGCGGAACTGCTTCGCGAGGCGCCACGTGACGCCCACACCGGCGCCTTGACCAGGTATCACGGCCTTGGGAGGATGGGCCTTGGTGAGCACGGGGTCGCGGACGCCGCTGTCTGAGCCGGAACCACTTCGGGCGGTGGGCGGCGAGCGCGGTCCAGTCCCCGCCGAGGTCTCGCCGAGCATTCTGCGGGCCTCGCCGGCGGTGGTGCTCGCGCTCCAGCGTCGGGCTGGCAACCGAGCGGTAAGCCGAGCGATCGCGTCACGCGATCTGGCTGGACCGGCGATCCGGATCGGGCATTGCTGGTCTTGCGGGCGGCGCCGCCTGGCTCGCGCAACCGCCACGCACCACGCCGCCACACCTGAGGGACTTGCGCATCTGCGCGAGCTCATGCGACAGCTGGCAGAGGGCGTGGACTACGAGACGCGGATGTGGCTGATGCGCAACGGCACCGTCGCGATCGGGTGGACAGAGGATCAGGACGGCCACCCCCGCTACGTGTACACGGTCAACAACAACACGACCAACCAATCGCTGCGCGACGCGGCGGACCGCCTCCATCTCGATCGCTGGACTCCGAACCCCCGCGCTACCGGCCGCGGGCACGTCGGCGCCCCGACCGACGCGGAACAGCTCCTGCTCGAAGGGGAGGATGCGTACAACTCGACGCTGTACGCGATGGTCGTCTCCCGGGGCCTATGCGTCGACTGCACCGATGCCGTGGACAACAAGGACGGTGAGAAGATCCCAGCGATTGTCGAGCGGATCGCCCCGACGGGCGCCGATATCGAGATCCAGAAGAAGCTGAGCAAAATTCAGGACCTCTACGACAGGGTCAAGAACGAGATCGACCGGATGGAGGGCGATCACAAGGCTCAGAAGGACCTGTACGACCACAACATCTTCGGGTTTTGGACCAACCGGCTTTTCAACAAGGAGCCACCAGAACTCATCATCTGGGTGCGACCGATTCCCTACCTGGCCGCTGCCCGCCGGGCGATCCGGCAAGGGCAGCCTGCGTCGGCGCTGCGCGCGGTTCTGCAGGCGCGCCGGGCGCTTACGATCTGCGCCAGGCAGTACCTCACCTGGCGGGAGGGGATCGACGGCGCCGGGACGAAGATGCAGATCGCGATCGGCGTTGTTGCCGCCGCGGCCGTCATTGCCTTCGTCGCGCCAACGGTGTTGGGCGCGGGTGCGGTCGAGGGTTCCGCCGAGGCTTCGCAAGTCGTTCGGATCGCCGAGATCGTCGAGAACGCCGACCAGGTCCTCGCCCGCGTCGAGACGATCAGCTCCGAAGCAGAGCTCATGCACGAGGCGGCATTGGAGGCGGAGATGGAGATGTTCCAGCTCCTGGGGCCCCTCTGAGTCCTGCTCGGAGAACCAAGACCTCGATCAAACCGCCCGGACGCACGGCCCCGCACAAAGAGCACCACATCGCTATGAACCGCCACCCGATCGCTTCCGCATTGTCGCCCACGCGGCGGTCTCAATCAGACTGCCGCCTTCGCGGTGAACCAGCAGCCGCCCGACCGTGACCCCTGCAGGCGTCGACCGGTAGCCGGCCTGGCCGACGGCGTCGTCGCCACGCTCGGCGAGTCGGTTGCGGACATCGTCGTGACCCATCGTGTCCGACACCGGCAGTGAGATAGGTCGCACGTGACCCGATCGGGGCTGCTGCATCGCGGGCCGAGCGGTCACGCCGAGGTCGCCGTCTCGCGACGACTCGTGCTCGAGCTGATCCTCCGGCGCGCCGCGATCGTCCGGGCGCGTGCTTGCAATGGGCCGCCGGCAGCCTGCAAGCACCAGGTGCCCGCTTGTGGCGAATTGCGCGTCTCTTGCGATGCCGCGCGAGAGACCACTCGTGGCTTCAAAGCGGGGCCCCGGACGGGACTGCGGCGCCGGGTCCGCGTGCCCGCGCCAGAGGAAAAGCAGGGCGTTCGCGCCGATCGCGACGACGACGTCCGGGCCGAGGGCGTGGCGAGACCCGCAGGTGGGGCGACGAGCAGGCTCGATCACGGCGGCCCGACGCTGCTTTTGTGCTGGGGCGGGTATGGGCGGTGACGGCGCCGGTGTGGGTGCCGGTGTCCGAGAGCGGCAGACCGACGCGCGGCCTAGGCGCACATCGTGCTTGTTCCGCGGGGCGGGCGTGACCGCCGCGTGTGCGAGCCGCAGCTGTGTCACCCTTGGGAACGTTGCCGTGGTGTGGGGCGGGACGGCTGCTGGGTGCGGCCGGTGCTTTGATCGCGCTGCTGGCTTTGCTCGCGTGGTCCCCGAGTGGTGAGTGAGCTCATGACCGCGAGTAGTGAGCGAGGAGCGGAACCAGGACGCGTGCGTTTGGGCTGCCCCAGCCGGTGACGGGGGCCCAGCCGCGACCGGCCCGGTAGCCGATGATCGTATGTGGTGGGAAGGAGGCAGAGTTGTTGCCCGTTGTGATGTGGTGGAAAGCGCTGTTGCTGGTCTGCGCGATCCGATAGATGGCGGCGTTCACGAAGCCGAGGTGACGGCGGGCGTACTGGTCGGCGAGTGCGATCACGCCCGCCCACAGTGGGGCGGCGGCGCTGGTGCCGCCGCTGCTTCGGATCATGTAGCCATGGCCGCCGGTGCTGATGACCAGTGCCAGGCCGGTGTGTGGAGCGGCGTCGGAGGCGACGTCGGGCACGCCGCGGCCGCTACCGGCCGCTGGGAGGCTGCTCTGGTAGCTCGGCCGCGCGAATAGGTGGCTGAAGCCGCCGCCAGAGGCCTGGAACTGTGTTCCAGCGGTGCCGTAGGGGAGTCCCCATCCGGTCTCACCGATGTAGCGGCCGGTTGTGTGGCCGGCAGTGAGGATGGTTCCACCGGCGGCGAGGACGAGGGGGTCAGAGGCCGGCAGGTTGGCCTCTTTAACGGGCGTGAAGCTTCCGCCGAGCAGGCCCTCGGCCAGGTGGCAGGGCTCGCCCACGGCGCCAATATCACCCGAGGCCGCGACGACAGTCACACGCTGATCGGCAGCTTCGAGGAGCGCGGTATTGAGCATCTTCACCTCTGACGGCGTATCGCAGTGCTCGCCGCCGGTCTGGCCAGCGGCGCTGATCGAAATCACGGCACCCTCCCTGACGCCCAGCCGCAGCGCGGCGACAGCCGCGGCGACTCCGCTGTTGGCGTCGTGGAGCGATGACGGCGGGACCGGGATGATCGTGATCGCGGCGCCGGGCGCGGCCACGTGCACCATCTCGGCGTCCAGCACCTCCTCCCCATCGGCGCTCCAGGGGCGACCGGTGTGCGCCAGGCTGTTGATCACCTGCAGCTTCGGTGCCGGCAGCCCGAACAGCAGGTCGAATCGCGCCATGTCGGCGCGCAGGTCGCTGTAGTCCGACGGTGGAAAGAGGCCTTCAGCGATCTCGGGAAGGACGACCGTTTCACCGCGACCGTCGATACCTCGGGCGAGCAGCGGCCGGATGCCATATGCCGTCTCGAGCTGGCGCGGCGTGTAGCAGCTCGACAGGGAATCACAGTCGCTGGTGGCCGTCGCCGACGGACCGGTCGGCGGCGCTTGCGTCTTCTGCTGGGCCTGGATGCTCGAAGTCGTCGGTCGCCGGCGCTTGTTCACCGAAGAACTGCCTCCGCAGCCAGAGACGAGAAGACCGAGCGTAACCAGCGCCGCCGCGAACCACCGGCCCGTGCGAACACGCCGGCGGTCGGCCGACCGCCGTTCAAGGAGATCCATGGAAGCTGTCTTTAGTCCAGTCACGGACGGGTTCCACCCTCTAAGACCAGGCGGGCAAGGAGAATTCATCGCGAGGCCAGCCCCCGACATTCGTGCGCGGAGGGACCAGCTATTAGCTTGCCGCGCATTCGTGCCGCTCGGGTTGCGGTTCTCCTTCGCGGGAGATCTCGCGCGGGATGAGCGAAGCCGCCGCCTCCCAGCCTCGAGCGGGACAAGATCGTTCAAGCTGTCATCGATATGAACGACAGTCCGGCAGGGCAAAGCGATGGTGCTTCGAGGCGGTCGGTCGTGCTGGTGACCGGCATGTCAGGGAGCGGAAAGTCGACGGCGCTGGCCGAACTGAAACGCCGCGGGCACCGGGTCGTTGACACCGACGATCCCGGTTGGATCCTCGAGACCCACACCGTCGGCGGGCCTGAGCCGGTCTGGGACCTCGAACAGATCAAGACGCTCATCGGCGGCCACCGCACGGGGTGGCTCTTCATCGCCGGCTGTGTGGCGAATCAGGGCGCTGTCTATGACCGCTTCGACGCTGTCGTGCTGCTGAGCGCGCCGGTCGACGTCATTCTCGAGCGAGTCGCCGACCGGGCGAATCCGTTCGGCTCCACGGTGGAAGACCGGACGAAAATCGCCAAGGACCTCGCGGCGTTCGAGCTGCTGCTGCGTGCGGGCGCGGATCGCGAGATCGTGACGACGACGCCAGTCCCCGAAATCGCCGCAACGCTCGAACAGGTCGCGAGCAATGCCGGTCGCCGAGACCCGCTTCGGTCGCGCCGCGCGCATCGCACCTGAATCGCCCGGAGCCGCGCTTGGCGCGGATCTCGAGAACGTCGCCGGTCGGGCGCCGGTCGCGACGCCCGAGGCGGCCGCTGAGTCGCGGATCCCGCGCCAAGCGGGGCGGGCGCGGACAGAAGGTCAGAGGCTTGTCCCGACCCGGAAGCAGGTCTGTCGTGCGAGCGATCGGGATCGTGGCAGGGCCGATATGCCGGTCGGTGCGCCAGCGACGTCTTCTCGCCAGCCCCGGTTGGCGCGCCGGGAGAGCATTCGCGGGCGGGCGCGACCACGATCCCCGTGTGACCGGCATCGGTCAGGGTCGTGGTGGAACCGGTTGCGGATGCGTCCGTGGGTGCGGGACGACGACGTTCATCACCCTTACCCGCCGGCTGCCCGCTGGGCGCTCTCCGCGTAATGCCCGCCCCCGGAGCGGCTCGAGCACCGCTTCGAGCTCGTGTGAGGTCCGTTCGACCTCCTCGACGGTCAGCCAGAGGTCGGCGTTGCTGAGGACGGCGTTGCGCCATTCTTCGGGCTCGGCGTGCTCGCCCGCCGCGAACGCGAGGCCCAACGCCCGGGTCGTGTCGAAGTAGGCCGCCGCGACGGCGGAAGCGGCTGCTGCCCCGGCCGGCGTTGAGCTGTCCAGATCTACCTGTACACGGCGGCCGGTTGTTCGCCATGGGCGCTCGCGACGGTCGGTTCGCTGGGGCGCGGGTTCGGCGAACCCATAGCGCTCCAGGAGGTTCAGGTGGTACGCGGTCGCGCTCGGACTGAGCCCGGTCAGCTCCGCACACTGGGTGGCGGTCAGTTCCTCGCCCGTCGCTAGGGCATTGATGATGGCCAACCGCGCCGGATGAGCCAGGGCCCGGATACTGCGAGGGCTCTCGAACCGAACCGGAGCGGCGTCCGGCGATGAAGCCGGTGCGTCGTGGTCCTTGGGCATCGAACGGGAGAGCCTACTGCTTGACCTCGAGATGTTCAGCGAATACTGTTCAATGGACGCTGAACATCTAGGACAGAAGGGCATATGGTCACCGCGTTGAGACCGATCGAAGCCCGGAGAGCGGCTGCAGATGCTGTGCCCACGGTGGCGGCGGCGCTGGCGGACGCGTTCATCAACGACCCCGTGTACACGTGGATGCTGCCAGGCAGTCTGCGACTGAAGCCACGCCTACGAACGGTGTTTGCGGCTGAGATGGAGCAGTACGTGCTGCCGAACGGGGGGACCGTGTGGACGACTTCCGACTACGACGGTGCGGTGTGTGAGCTGCCACCCGGCGCGTGGGAGATGCCGAAGTCCATGACGGGGAAGGAGGCGCTCAACTGGCTGCGGGCGTTCGGGACGCGATTGCTGCTCGCGGGAAGAGTGCAGCGCGCGATGGAGGAGCGACACCTACTGGAGCCTCACTTCTACGTTCGAATCGTCGGGGTGCGTACCGCGCTGCAGGGAAACGGCGTGGGATGGGCGCTGATGCAGCCGACGCTCCAGAGAGCCGATTCGGCCGGGCTACCGGCGTACATCGAGGCCAGCAGCGAGCGCAGCGCGGCCCTGTATGAGCGGCTCGGGTTCGTGCACATCGATGTGCTTGAGCTGCCAGACGGCGGACCGCCGGTGTGGCGGATGCGTAGGCCTCCGGCAGGTCCCACTCACCACGCTGGGGACGGATGAGCGGTTTGATCCTCTGAGTGCCGACAGCAGCGGCGATCCCAACCCGGGGCATCAGGACAGTGCCCGCATCGCCGCTGGAGCAGGAACCAGACGCTCGGCTCGGACTGCTGGTGTCGGACACGACGCCGTGGCCTATTGATGCGCGTTCGAAAACGAGAGCGGGTCACGACGCGCCAGTGGCCACGCACCTCGTATTCGCCACATCCGTGCATCTCGCCATCGCTGGTGCGCCAGCCGCCGTGACGGCCGGCGCAGACACCCCACTCTTCGTGAATGCAGGGCCCGCGGGCCCCAGCCCCGCAAATTTCGAAAGCACGTCTCCAGTCGAAATCGACGAGAGACCTGAGTTGCGCGGGTACCGCGCAAGGCGCCCTCGGCGAATTAGCACGGCGTGAGCTAACGGTCGGAGCCGGGATGGCGCCGGCGGAGCCACGCCGCGTGGTCGGCGAGCCCGCCCACGGCGTCGCGGTGCGTGGCTGCTTCGTCGCCGGACCAGTCAGGGATCTGAGACTGCCGCAACAGGCGTCGACGGTAGCGGGTGGGTGCAGCCCTCGCGTCGACGGGCCCGCCCCGCCAAACGTGACCTGCCGTTTCCTTGAGCGGCAGTCTCAGCGCCAGATCTGGGCCGCGCTCTCGCTGATGCCTGTAGCCCGGAGGGGCGGTCAAGCCGACGCCCGAGGCGAGCGCGGCTCTCGCTCAGATGTAGTCGGGTCGAGCGGACGCTTGACACTACGGCAGCGATGGTGGCTGATGGCGACCGCGTGATCGGGTCGTGCCTTGTCAAGGCGCGACGGCCGGATCCGACGACTCGCCGTAGCGTTGACAGCGTGTGAGGGCGCGCTAGCATCGCCGGGCTTGGCTTGGGCTCGCTATGGGTTTCGGAGCTTTGTCGGGATCGAGGGGGGTTGTTTATGCGCTGGTGGTCGTGGAGCGCGCTGGTGTTGGGGGCTTGGTTGGTATTTGTGCCGTCGGCCTTGGGGTTTGCGCCGGTCCCGGGCTCGCCGTTCGCGACCGGGGGTGATGCCGGGGCGCTTGCGTTCAGTCCGGGTGGTGGCCTGCTCGCGACCACAGGCTACGACGGCGACGTGTCGGTGTTCACGGTCAACCCGAGTACCGGGGCGCTGAGTGCGGTGGCGGGCTCGCCGTTTGGTGGCGTGGGTCGGGGGAGTTCGGTTGCGTTCAGTCCGGGTGGAGGCCTGCTCGCGACCACGGGCATGACCGGAGACGTCGTGTCGGTGTTCTCGGTCAACCCGAGCACCGGCGCGTTAAGTGCCGTGGCGGGCTCGCCGTTCGCGACCGGGGCGGGGTCGAGCCAGGGGCCGGCGTCGGTTGCGTTCAGTCCCGGTGGAGGGCTGCTCGCGACCGCAAATTCAGGCAGCGTGTCGGTCCTCTCCGTCAACCCGACTACCGGCACGTTGAGCGCAGTGCCGGGCTCGCCGTTTTCGAACCCAACGGGAGCCAGTTCGGTTGCGTTCAGCCCGGGCGGGGGCCTGCTCGCGGCGACAAACGTCGGCGCGAACAGCGTGTCAGTGTTCTCGGTGGATCCGAGCACGGGGGCGTTGAGTGCGGTGGCGGGCTCGCCGTTTTCGACCGGGCCGGGGTCCGGGCCGTATTCGGTTGCGTTCAGCCCGCGTGGGGGCCTGCTCGCGACCGCAAACTTGGGTGCAGGCAGCGTGTCGGTGTTCGTAGTCGACCCGAGCACGGGGGCGTTGAGCGCTGTGGCGGGCTCGCCGTTTCGCGACCCCGAGGCTGCGCTCCCGAAGGGGTCGGGGGTGTGGTCGGTTGCGTTCAGTCCGGGTGGAGGTCTGCTCGCGGCCGCAAACACACAAGAGGTGTTCTCAAGCTCAACCCGCTCCGTGCACAGCGTGTCGCTGTTCTCGGTGACCCCGAGTACCGGAGCGCTGCGCGCTGTGGCGGGCTCGCCGTTTTCGACCCCGTCGTATCCGGGGTCGGTGGCGTTCAGTCCGACGGGAGGCCTGCTCGCGACCGCAAACGGAAGTGTGTCGGTGTTCTCGACGGCCCTCCCGAACGCTCCGGTCATCTCCTCTGCCCGCCAATCAGCCAACCGGTGGCGGGAGGGCAACACGCTCCCGAGCGTGACCGCCAAGCAAAATAGGAAGTCGCGTCTCGGCACGACCTTCTCGTTCACCCTCAACCAGCGCGCGACGGTGGCCTTCGCGTTCACCAGGACCGCGCCGGGGCGCCATGTCGAACACCGCTGCGTAGCGCCTACTCAGCACAATCGCCATCGACGGCGCTGCACGCGCACCGTCGCCGCGGGCACGTTTAGACTCACCGCCCGCCGGGGTCCCAACAAAATGCACTTCGATGGGCGCATCTCGGCCACCAAGAAGCTCAGGCCGGGGCGTTACCGGCTCATGCTCACCGCGACCGACACCGCCGACGGACAGCAGTCGACCTCACGATCACTCAGCTTCACGATCCTCAGATAGGGCATGAGATGTTCTGGGTTGCGCGCGGAGCGGTCTCGCGCGACCGACCTTGAGCGTCCCAAACGCGGAGCGGCGGATTGATCGAGAGGAGCCGCGACGGCGCCGTGACTCCTTCAGGCGTCGACCGGTAGACCGCCAGGATCGAGCAGGTCGTCGACGTACAGGAGAGGCGGGCCGTGACCCGAAGCGTCCGAACTGAGCAGTCACGTGCTGGCCGTGATCGCGGTCCAGCCGGCCCCGAAGCGACGGGCGGCCTGTCTGGATCACGAGAGGCCGGCAGTAGAAGCGACGGGTCCTCTTCACGGGTCCCAGCGCATGAACCACACGCGTGGGCCGCCGTCCGGTGCGTCGGCCTCATCGTAGACACGGAAGCCGCAGCGACCGTAGACCGCAACATTTGTCGGCGTGCCTGTGGAGAGGAACGCGCTGGTTCCGTCCGCGCGTGCCCTCGCCAGTCCCGCCTCGATCAGTGCCCTCCCGATCCCGCGCCTCTGAAGCTCAGGCGCGACCGCGATTGTGTCCAGTTGCCATGACGGGTCTGTCGGGTCGTGGGTGGCGACCCACTCCCAGAACGCCTGGTAGCGGTGACCTCCGTCCTCGGCCTCGGCGAGGATCTGCGGTTGGTCCCACGGATGCAGTTCCCACGCCTCACGCTGCCTGGGACTGATCCACACCGCCACGCCGTCCGCCTGCCCCGCTTCCCAGACAAGGCCAAGCGGTAACGCGACCTCGAGGAAGGATGTGAAGCACCGCGCGAACCGTGCGGCAAGGTCGCCGCTCGAGCCCATCGGCCAGCACATCGTCGGCTCGTGGACGAATGCGCGCCCCAACACCAGCGCGAGTGCGGACACTCGCGCCCGATCCCGCGTCAACACCACCTGAGGACGGCGAGCTTCGGCAGCGTGCACGGCTACGCACTATCTCAGGCCGACCACGGGCCGCAACGCGACGTGACCCCCTCAGGTGTGGACCGGCAGTCGGCGGCCGTCGACTAGGTCGTCGCCGCCCCGGTCAAGACGACCGACGATTGCTTCTCGCAACGCGATCACGCTGGGCGTCGGCGCCGAGCTGACGCTTCAGCATATGCATGGTGCCTGCCGGCGGTGCGAGAACGTCCATCCTGCTGTTGGGGAATAGGGGGTGCCGAGCAAGTGCGAGGGCGACTCATGCTTCCAAAGTCGGCGCGGGATTCAGCCGCGATGGCGACGAGATGCTCGATTCGTTCCAGTCACGAGCCAGACGGCGGGCGGTCGGCCGCGCCTGGCGGCCGGCCGCTCGCGTGTGTGGCTCCGTGGACCTGCCACCACGTTCCGTGCGACTTGCGCCCTACGGCAGCTGTTTGATGATTTCGAGGAGTTCCGTGCGGTTGTAGCCGTTCTGTCGGCCGAGCTGGACCAGCTCGATCGCCTTGGCGAGCACCGCCCCGCGGTGTGGTGTTCCGCTGACACGAATGCCGCGTCCTTGGCGAACTTCGAGGAGTCCTTCGTCACGGAGAAGCCGCACGGCGCGCAAGATGGTGTTGGTGTTGACGTGCATGACCGCCGCGAGGTCGCGGGCCGGCGGGAGGCGGTCACCAGGTTTCGCTTCGCCGTCGGCGATCGCGCGGCGGATCTGTGCGGCAACCTGGTCGTGAAGGAGGACGGGGTTGTCGCGGTCGATCTTGACATCCCACATTGTGCCAGTCATAGTAGCGCTTTATATGCCCGTGTACAGCCCACCGGATCCCGTGGGACACACCGTCGAGGAGCCACTGGTTGACGATCTCCACTCGGGCGTGATCAAAGAGGCGCGCCGTCGCCGGCGCAACCGCCGCCTTGCCACGGCCGGCGTGATGCTCGCGGCCGCAGGCGCCGTGGTCGGCGCGTTGCTCCCGGGGAGCGGTGGTGGTGCGCGCAGCGGCGCGCCGGCGACACCACCCCCGTCCGAGCCACTCCCGAGGCTCACGGGCCCTGCGCTCACAGGCCCGACCGGCCTGCTCATCGTGGCGGTCGGGAACGAGGGTCCGCCGTTCATCCTCAACGTCGACCGCCACGCTGTCCACGTCATACGGGGTCTCGGCCTGCCGCTCCGCCGCGCGACGGCGGAGGCTCCGCTCGTAAGCTCGCTGACCCCGGCGCCGGGCGGAGTACTGGTCGGCGTCCAGCGCGCGCACACTCAGGCCGAGTTCCTCATCGGGCGCGGCGGTGCCGTGCGCGACCTCGCGATCGTACCCGCACGTGGGCGCGACAGCACCCTCGCGGCGCTCGACGCCGACGCGACCTGGGTGCTCACGTGGCCTGGCCGCGGTCCCTGCATGCTGCGCCTCGTGCCCGGAATGCGCCCTGCCGTTCCCGTGGCGTGTGGGTCACTCCTGGCCCAAACCACGGCGGGGGTGTGGATCGCGACGACCCGCCAGTCGGTGATCGTCGATCCCCTAACGGGCCGGACTCGTGCACACGTCCCCGTCACACCATCCGCGTCTCCCATCGGTCAGGAGGTTGAGGAGCTCGCCGCGCTCCGCGGAGATCTCGCATTGGAGGGCCCCGTCGGTGACGCGGTCGGCGTCGGCGGCAGCCAACCCGGCAAGCTGAGCCTCATCAATCTGATCAGCGGCCATCGGCGGCAGCTCGTCTGGCCGAGCTATTTCCACAGCATCATCCGGGTCGTTCCCGAACCCCACGGCTCGCTTGTCGCTGTCGACTTCGGCTCCCCCGCCTACCCGGGTCCTGCCCAGGCCGAGGACGTCTGGATGCTCGACACCACGACCGGGACCTTCACACACCTGCCTGGCTACCCGGCCGGGGTCGACATCAAATTCTCGGACATCGCCTGGACTACCGACGGTCGTCTCGTGATCATCGCCCAGGGAGGCGGACGCACTGTTCTCGGCCTCTGGAAGCCGGGACAGGCGACGCTGCAGCTGCGCACCCTCCCGTCCCGCGACGGCTACCACTTCGTCCCGCTTGTGGCTCCGGCACGACCCAACGCGAAGTAGCGACAGCGCCAGGCCACGTCATCCGCAACAGCACGCCGCTAGCCGACCGAAAGAACGGCCACCACCGCAAATTTGAAGGACCAGGAAGCGCTTGGTGAGGGACTGTCGAGACTCCCCCTTTCCACGCCCGCACGCGCATCTCGCCAGCGCCGGCCAGCCCTCCTACAACGCGCGGAAGGTAAGAACTGAACGACGAACCGTCCCAGCGGGCCGCTCGACGCGCGCTGGATGCATAGGTAGTGACGGCCTGATCACAGCCCGCGTGCACGAAGCGGGTGATCGGTATCGCGTGAAAGCGGCGACGCCGCCGGCGTGGCTGCAATAGGCGTAACGGGGCAGCAACCCTGGCGGCGCAGCACTGCTGCAACGGTCGCGCAGGAGCCATGGACCCGAGGCCGAACCAACCTCTCGAGTCCGCTGGGCCGCCGGGCGCGGCTGCCCTGGCCGACGCCTCGCTGGTCGCTATCGCATCGTCGGCTGGCGGCCGCCTGACGACCAGAGCAGTCGTCAGCGGCACCGCCCTCGGGCGCACGCGTGACGCCTCAGGGAGTCACGTTGGCACTCCTGCTGCGTTCGTGAAAGCGCTCAGGTGACGGCGCCGAGTGCGACCGCCCCGTCACCGGTGCGGTCCTAGACGTCCCGGTGTCAGCTCAGCGGCCGATGGCCTGAGGGAAATCGAAGTAGTGGTGAGGGTCGACGCGCTCACGTGTTGCCTTGAGGCGCGCGAGGTTCTGCCCGTAGTAGGCGTCCTGCCAGTTGGGGAGGCTGTGGTCGATGTAGTTCTGGTAGGCATGGCCGGAGACGTGGGGGCGCATCTTTGTCCAGGCCTGGTTGACCCATGCGGGGTCGCTGCCGTTGCCGTAGTACTGGATGCAGAACAGGGGCTCACGGTGCATGAAGGCGCTCGCGGTCGGGTTAATGCGGTTGATGGCTCCGCCGTAGGCGTCGCACAGCAGCGCGCCCGAGCCCGGCGACTCTGCGGCGGCGATCATGGCCGCTCGCCCGGGCCCGTCGAGAGGCTGCTTGACGTAGTCGGACTTCGCCACGAACGTCTCTCGCGGCTTCTGACCTTCCGGGCTCGAACCGACGGTGTGGCACCACCCGACACTGTGCCCGGCGCATCCCGCCAGGAGCAGCTGCAGCTCGAGGAAGCGGTGCTCGCTGTTCGCAACCAATTGGGCTCCGGGAACGCCGAGCAGCGAGTGGAGCAGCCCCGGCACGTTGCCCTTTGGCCCGAGGTACTGGCCGTTGGCCTCGATCGAGTTGTGTGGTCCTGAATTGACATGCAGGATGGAGGTGACCGCGTCCAGCGCGTGCGGCGCCCAGGACTGCCATGCGCCGATCGCGTCGTCGGCCGACGCCCACGGCCAGTTGACCTGAAAGTACGTCGCGTGGCTGGGGATCGGGTGGATGCGAAACGTGAACCGCGTGACGACGCCGAAGTTGCCGCCCCCGCCGCCCTTGAGCGCCCACAGCAAGTCGGGATCCGAATGCTGCGAAATCTCGCGCAGCTGTCCGTCGGCAGTGACGATCTCCGCGTCGAGCAGGTTGTCACAGGTGAGACCGAACGCCCGGCTTTCCAAGCCGAAGCCCCCACCGAGCGTGACTCCGCTGATCCCGACCGAGGGACACGACCCGCCCGGCAGGGTCGCACCGGCGCCGGCCAGCGCCGCATTGATATCGATCAGCTGCGCGCCGGCACCGATCGTGGCGGTACCTGCGGCTTTGTTGACCGAGATCATGTTGAGCCGTCGCAGGTCGAGCACCGCCCCGCTATCCGACGTCGAGTATCCGGCATAGCTATGGCCGCCCGAGCGGGCGCGGACCGCGACACCGTGGCTGGTCGTGTAGCGGATCGCGTCGCGGACGTCTTGCGCGTCGATCGGACGCGCCAGAGCCTGCGGGAGGAACCGATCAAAGCGCGGGTTGAACACATGCGAGGCCTGCTCAAAGCCCGGCTGCCCCGGGGCGAACACATGACCCCGGATCGCGTGCTGAAGGCCGTCGGCGACGCCGCCCGTTCCGGGCGTGGCGCTCACCGCGACGCTCTCGGCGGCTCAGGGGCGACCATACGGATGCCGCGCATCTGCCAACACTATGCGAGCGAGATCAGGCAGCGGACGAAACCGGCCTACCGGCAGGCCCATCCGCCTGTCCGTGGCTGCACATGCGCCACCGACCCAAGGCCGGTCGCGGGAGGAGTCCGCACCCGGCGCCCCCGATTGAGGTCAACTCGGCTCCGCGCGGAAACCTACACAAGCCGCCAGCGATCACTTTCGCTTCTGAGCCGCCTCGGAGCTCACGAGCGCTCTGGCGACGACTCGCTGGGGCCCTGTTAGCCCAAGGGTGGGTGCCGAGTAGCAAGCGCTTCTAGGCCGGACGGTCGGCGAGGTCTGCATGCACGCGGCCGTCGGGCCGCGGGAGGATCGTGGGGTTTCGATCGTCGTCCAGAGGAGGACGTCATGGAGTCTGTAGGACTGCTGGATCGCGCCGGGCGGCGCCGCTCGCCCGCGACCCTGTCGAGCTTTCACCAGGGCCAAATCCCTCCCAACAAGGGCCTTCGCTACCCGCCAGACCCGCCCACCGTGGAAGAGATCATCGCGGTCATGCGGGCCGCCGGCGACGCGCCCGAAGCAATGCGGCTGCGCGGGGTGATCATCGTGCTCTGGCGTGCCGGGCTTCGGATCAGCGAGGCGCTCGCGCTGGCCGAAACCGATCTTGACCGGCAGCGCGGCGCCGTTCTGGTTCGTGCGGGAAAGGGCGGTCGTCGGCGAGAAGTCGGGATGGACCGCTGGGCGTGGGAGCAGCTTGACCCCTGGCTCGAGCTCCGCAGCAGGCTCCCGGTCGGCGCCTTGTTCTGCGTCATGCGCGGTGCGACCCGCGGCCGGCCGTGCGCCCCGGCCGCGATCCGCGCGCAGTTGCATCGCACCGCGCTCACGGCGGGCGTTCGCCGCCGGTTCGCGCCCCACCAACTTCGCCACGCTCACGCTGTGGAGATGTCCCGTGAGGGAATCCCCCTGCTGGTCATACAGCGCCAGCTCGGGCATGCCGATCTCGGGATCACCTCCGCGTACCTGCGCGGGATTGACAACACCGAGATCATCCACGCCGTCCACGAGCGCCCGGCACCGATGATCCCCGCCGGCCCAACGCTCCGCAACTGAGTCCGCATCTGCTCCCGGCCACCGACGGTGGTGCCCGGGGCCGCCAGCCCGCGCCTCAGGCACCCCCGCTCGCGCCCCACTGCACGGCGCCAACCGGCACGACCGGATTCTGCGTCCGTCGCAGCACCTGCGAAGTGCTTGCAACGCGGCACCTATGCTGTGCTAACACGGCCCCGGCGGAACGTCGCCGAAGCAAAAGCACGGGCCGGGGCGACCGAGCGGACAAAAGCAATCGTGCCGGAGTCAGCCGGAGACCACGTGTCCAGCGAGTGCCGTGGCTGCGATCGCCTTCACGCGAAAGGACCCGTCGCGCCGAGTTGGGTCCGAACGCCAGCTACGTCCGTTCTGCCTAGGCACGCTCCCGCAATGCGCTGCCTCCTCAGACTGCTGGAACTTCGTGAACTAGAAGTGAGTGGTCCAGGCTGGGCGCTCGGTCGCGGGCATGGTCCTGAGCGAAGGCGATCATGGGATCTGGCACCGACCCGCCCGGATCGGCGCGACGTGGTAACGCAAGCGGGATGCCCGGGGGTTGACTCTTTACTCCCCGGTCGGAAGGGCGCCGATCTGCTGCATTATATCATCCGGTCATGGACCGGCGCGCGCTGTTGATGGTAGGAAGCCCGTGGGCGTGGGCGGCCTCGCGTGGCGTAGCGCGGGATCAGATGCGGTCGGGTGGCGCCATCCGGTAGAAGAACGGTCCCATCCCGCTCTGCGTGACCGCGAAAAACAGGCCTAGGGCGCCCTCTTGCAGCGCGGCGTTCTCGAGCCCGCCAGCGTGGATCGGCTCGTAGCCGGCGTCCCGGTTCAGCCGCTCGACCACGTCCCGCGCTTCGTCGTCGCCGCACCACAGATTCCCGGGCCGTGAGCTTGCGTCCGCGATGTTCTCGAAGAGCGAGGCGTAGTTAGCGTTGAACGACTTGGCCGTGGGTCCGTTGGTCCTGGATTTGATGTACTCGGCGTTGGAGGCGTATCCGTCCGGTGGGCTTGCGCGGTGCAGGTTGGTAGCGTCGATCACCGTCTTTGCCTCGATGCCTCGGACCGTGTCGAGCGCTTGTGAGACGGCCGTCCCGGGCACCGCGATCAGCACCACGTCGGCATCGGAAACGTCGCCGCCACCTCGACCGAGAAGAGCGACCTCGTGCCCCGCCTGTTCCCACAGGTTGCCGAGTCCACCGCCGATCCGCCCTCGGCCTACGCATGCGATCTTCATGGGCTCTCCTCAGATTAGTCGGGTTCCGGTAAGAACCGCCACAACTACTCAGGCCATCCGGCCCGGATTGCACCCCAAAATACGCTCCGTGACCTCGACGCCGACCGGGCCCGGCCGAGACTTCCGGTATGTCGCGACCGGGCGCTCTCGGCGAGCGGGGCAATGCCGGCGATTGCGTAGGCATCGCCCACTGAGTGCCGCTTGCTCGCAGACGTGCGCTTTGCGCGAGAAGCAATCATCAGGACCGGCCTCTAGGCACCGCCTCAAGCACAAGCGCGCTGACAAGTGCTTCTCGCGCATTGGGATCGTCCGGATCGTGAAGCCGGGGCGATCGCATTCGGTGGAAGGAGTTGTGCGGTCGGGGCGGGCACGTCCCGGTTCTGTGCGTTCGGGGGTTGCGCCTGCGCGAGCGACGTGCCTGGGTCGTAATGGAGGAAGGAGCCTGCGCTGAGCGCACTCATCGTCGGGGCGCATCACCGGACAATCAGCCGTCGTCGGCAACAGGGAACGACATGTCGACGCGAGATTCTGTTCTTCCGGCCGGGTACGCGCGACGGGCAAACGGCGAGTGGGACAGCTCCAGCTAGCCGAAGAAGGCCCGTTCATGCCGGCTGCGTTTAGCAGAGTGGTCGTCGCTGCGTACTTATAAGAGCTGCACGGGACGCCCGCTCGCGCGCTCATGGTCAGACCGCGGCTCCCACGGCGGCGGCTGCCTCGGTGTCGGCCGGGTCCATGATGCGGCCGCCGAGAGCGAACGCGAGCAGCGCGCCCAGGACCGCCCAGGCCACGAGGACGAGAATCGGGCCCGTGATGCGCGCGCCGTCGAAGAACAGGGCGGACCGTGTCAGGTCGACACTGGCGCCGGGCGGCAGAACGCCGCCGATCGTTCTCCACAGGCCGGGGAGCAGCGGTCTGGCGAACGGGCCGCCTGACGCGGAGTTGCCGAGGATCACGAAGACGAGAATGACGAGCCCGGTCCCTGCTGGCCCGGCTGCGGCCTGGATGCCGGCCGTGGCGGCGCCGCTGGCGAAGATGGTCAGCGCTGCGATTGCGCACAGCGCCACCACGTGGCCGGAGAACACGTCAAAGCTGGCGCGCAGCAAGGCCACGCTGAGGATCCCGCCGACGATGCCAAACCCCGCGAGGGCTCCCATCCGGGCTGCGGCGCGCTGCCTGCTGCTGCTGCGGGGGCTGCCGATCAAGCCGATCAGCGTCGCGCCGATGTAGCCGCCGAACATCCACGCGATCACCGCATAGAAGGCTGCGGTGCCGTTTGGATCCTTGGGCGGCAGCGGCTTGACGTCGGTGACCTGGACGGCTCGACCGCGCTGCGCGGCGGCAATGCGGTTGAACGTCTCCTCGAGCGCGAGGGCGGTCGCCCGGTTCGCGGCCGAGGCGACGAAGAGGCGGTTGGTAGCTGGGTCGTAGGCGCCGTATACCTCGCGGGCGCCGATCTGCGAGAGCGCGCCTGAGCGAGACGAGGACGGGCGCGCGTCGAGCGGGTCACCGGGCAAGCGGTTGAGCTGGGCCGCGACGGCAGGCGGGCCGACGATGGCGACGGGCACGTGGTGCGGCGTGGGGTTGTGGAAGGCGCCGACGTAGAAGAACGCGAACGCGAGCATGAGCACCAGCGCGGGCACGAGCGCGATTGCGACCGCCTTGGGCGTCGGCGCGGTGTCCGCCATCAGACGCTCGGCGGGCGGATCTCGATGTAAGGCGTCACCCACCCTCACGCCCTCGGGACTTGGTGCAGCTCTCATCTTGATCAGGCTCGGATCTGAACGCATCCGTCGACCTCTTGCACCTCGTAGACGTTCAGGGGCTCGGTCGCGGGCCCGTGAGCACGGCGCCCGTGGCGACGTCGAACCGGGAGCCGTGGCATTGGCACATGAGCGTCGTACCCGGTGAGCAGGCCTCCGGAGAGCGGGCACGGCCGCTCGGCGCAGGTGCAGAGGTCGTCGAACGCGTAGAGGCGTTCGTCGATGCGCGCGACCGAGATCCGTCGCTTGAGGTCCTCCAGGTAGTAGGGGACGACGAAGTCGTCGGGGATCGCGTCGCCGGGGCCGAGCGATGCGGAAGCGCGTGCGGTCGCGAGTTCGGTCATCGAGTGTCTCTCTTCTCGTCAGTACGGGTAGTCCGGGATGACGTCGGCCTTCGTCGCGTCGAGCCGCAGCTCGCCCGGGGCGCCGGCCGGCACGAACGGCCGGTGCGGCATGACCGGCGTCGATCCGTTCGTAGCCGGAGCCAAGGGGCGGCCGGGTGTCCGCGTCGCCTTTGTTCGGCCAGAGCGACATCGCGCGCTCGGCGAGGGCGGTGATCATCAGGGACGGGTTCACTCCGGGGTTGGCCGGCATCACGCTGCCGTCCATGACGTGGAGGCCCGGCTGGCCGAACATGCGCAGGTACGGGTCGACCGCGCCGGTCTCGCTGCTCTCGCCGATCGGGATGCCGCCGACGAAGTGGGCGGAGGCGTTGCGGTTGATGACCTCCGTCACGAGCGCCGCCTCGCGGCTGTCCAGCTTGCTGTGCCACGCGGTCGACGAAGTCCTCGATCGCCGGGATGTGCACCGAGGGTGGCGTCCCGGACGGCTTGCTGCGCAGCAGGCCGTCGTGCCAGTACAGCTCGATCGAGGTGTCGGTCGTCTGCATGCAGAGCGCGACGAACGACCGCTCGGACCAGTGGCGCGGGTCGGCGGGCAGGATCTCCTCGCTCGGGTGCTCGAGGATCTCCTTGAGCCAGGACTCGATCGGGTGCTTCTGCTCGCCGTGCTGGTGGTAGGTCCCGAGGAACGCGAAGACGTTGCTCCCGAGCCCCCAGTAGGTCGGCTCGATGCTCGTCACCGGATCGGGCCAGACGCCCGAGGTGATCGTGACCGACCCCGGCATGATGTGGATCTTCTCCGGATCGCGCTCCCACTCCTCGTGGGTGCGCGTGATGTCGAGCAGCTGTTCGGAGTTGGTCCGCGCGCGCTGCCCGAGCTGGCTCGAGAGGCCCGGTCAGGCGGCCCTTGTGCTGCATGTGATGCAGCAGCTTGGAGGAGCCGTACGCGTGGGCGGCGACGATCACCTGCTCGGCGGTGTAGGTGTGATGGTGCACGTGCCCGGCGCGTTGTGCCCAGCCGGGATGACGCGCGTGCACCTCGAACCCGCCTCCGTCGAGCGGCACGAGGTCGTACACTTCGTGCAGTCGTGGACCTCGGCGCCGAGCTTCTCGGCGAGGTAGAGGTAGTTCGTCGTCAGCTTGTTCTTGGCGTTGTGGCCGCAGCCGATGTTGCAGTTGCCGCACGAGATGCAGCCGGTGCGCCGCGGCCCGACGCCGCCGAAGTACGGATCGTCGGCCTCGACGCCCGGGCTGCCGAAGTAGACGCCGACCGGGGCCTTGTTGAACGTCTCCCCTCGCCCGATCTCGATCGCGACCTGCTGCATGGCCCGGTCGACGTCGGTGGGCATGTACGGGTAGCGAACGACGCCGAGCATCCTCGCTGGCCTGGTCGATGAACGGCGCCAGCTCGTCGGCCCAATCGGTGATGCCAGCCCACTCCTGCAGCGTCGAAGAACTGCTTCGGTGGGACGTACAGCGTGTTCGCATAGACATGCGAGCCGCCGCCGACGCCCGCCCCGGAGAGGACCAGCACGTCATCGAGGTACTCGATCCTCTGAACCCCATACAACTCGGCCGCGGGAAACCACACGAAGTGCGGCAGATCCCACTGGCGTCTTCGGGATGTCCTCGTCCTTCCAGCGCCGGCCGGACTCCATGACGCCGACCCGGTAGCCCTTCTCGGCGGCGCGCAGCGCGGCGACGCTTCCGCCGAACCCCGAGCCGACGATCAGCACGTCGTAGTCGAGCCCGCTCATGGCCTGCTCCCTTTGTCAGCGGTCAGCGAGTCGATCGTCGTGGCCAACGCTGTGTCATCGACAGCCATGCCCTACGTCTCACTTTCGGTGAGGAACCGGTCGACGTCGTCGGCGACTCGCGCCGGGTACTGGAGCAGGAAGCCGTGGGCCGCGTCGGGGTAGATCTGGATCCGCGCGTCCGGGATGAGTCCCGTCAGCAGATGGCTGAGCTTGGTCGGGATCATGAGGTCGTTGTCGCCTTGGATGACGAGCGTGGGGCTCTTGATCCCCGTCAGGCGCTGCAGCGCGGCGTGGTCGGGTATGCCCCAGTCGACGATGGCGTCGTACTGCCCGTCGCGTGCGCGGTCGCTGGTCGGGGTGTCGCGTCCTTCGCGACGCTCGAGTAAGCGGCCGAGGAGCTCCTTGCCCTTCGCCTGGCTGGTCTCGGTGTGGGCGAACATGATGTACAGGAGGTGCTCGGGCCGGCTCTCGCTGCGAGCCGCGGCGGCGATGTCGTCGCGCCAGCCGTGCATGCCCGTTGCGCCCTTCGGTCCGGTTGCCGCGAGGACGAGGCGCCGGACAAGCGTTGGTCGCACGAGCGCGATCTCCTGGGCGACGAATCCGCCGATCGAGAAGCCGAGCAGGTCGATGCGCTCGAGGGAGAGCGCGTCGACGAACGCGATCATGTGACGCGCCATCTCGGCGATCGTCCCGGGGGGTGCGCCGCCTGATGAGCCGACTCCGGGATAGTCGACGAGGATGAGCTCGCGGCTAGCGGCCAGCGCATCGGTCAGGGCCGGATCCCAGTTGTCGAGGTTGCCACGGAAGTGCTGCAACATCACGAGCGGGAGCTCTGCCGGGCGACCGAAGCGGCGATAGGCGAACTCGCTCCCCGCTGCCGCTACGAACTGCGTCTCAGCCGAGTTGTGGGTGATAGACGCGGTGACGGTCATGACTCGGCTTGCGTGATCGAGGTGAGGATGATCGCGGCGTACTCCGCCGGCTTCTCCTCCCAAACAAAGTGCCCGGCGTCGATGATTCGCAGGCGGCTGTTGGCCAGCCGCTCGTGGAGGAACTCGGCGTTGGCGACCGGGACGACTTGGTCGGTGCGGCCGTTGACGAGCGTGACCGGGGTCGTGATCGCGGAAAGCAGCTCGGCCAGCTGCGGCAGCTGCTGGGGGTATGTGCGGACGTAGCGCATCGACTCGACGAAGCGATCGCCCTCGTAGCAGGCGAGGTAGTCAGCGCGGACGTCGTCGTCGACGCCGCCGGCGATCGTGCTCATAGCCGTCTCGACGATGACGTGCGGATCGATGCTGCGGTACTTGTCCAGATCGGGGTCCAGGACCCACGTGCGCAGTGGCTCGCCAAGCTCGAGCGGCACGGCGGCGCCGCCCGTGCCGATCGTCAGGCTGGCGAAGTGGTCCGGGTGGGCGGCTGCGGCGAACAGGGCCGCGGATGTACCGACGTCCGGGGCGATGACGTGCGGGCGGTCCAGACCCGCCTCGGTGACGAGGTCCGCGAGGAACTCGCCCATCGCGCGCGGCGAGAGGAGGTCCTCGCGGCGCTCGGATCCGCCGAAACCCGGCAGGTCGACGGCGAACAGTCGGGCGTGCTCGCCGAGGATGCTCCACATCGGAGCGAAGGCGTACAGGCTCTCCGGCCATGGGCTCGTCAACAGCAGCGTGGCGTCGTGCGCTCCGCCCGTATCGGCGTAGCGGATGCGCAGGCCGTCGATCGTCCGAAACCGCGGCTTGATGGATGCGCTGACGGAGGTGCTCATGACGGGAGTTCCGTGCCGGCCTGCTCGGCGACGATGTAGATCGCGTACCAGTCGGGCCAGTTGATGTCGTACTCGCCGCCGTTGCGCTGCTCGTGCTCACCGTGGGCGATCGACGCGCGGCGCATCGCGTTGGACAGTTCGCGCGCGGAGGCGAACCTCGTCTCACCGGCGTCCACTCGACCGGGGAAGCGCGCGGTGACCTCCTGCAGCAGCCACTCGTTGCCATCGGGATCGCGGAACGTCGCGAATGAGCCGTAGCTCTCGTGCTCCGGGGCGGCGCCGAGGACGCGGCCGTCCGCGCGGTCGGCGAATTGCGCCCCTGGCGTGCCGGCATGGAAGACCTCGCTGACGTCGACGCCCACGTCGGCGAGCTCGCTGCGTGCGGCCTCAATGTCGGACACGACGAGGTACAGGCCCTGGGCGCTGCCGGCCGGTGCGGCCGTGATCTTGGTTCGAACTGGACGGACGCGCCCGAGCCCGGCGGGGTGAACTGCACGACGCGGAAGCCGTTGTCGAACGCGAAGTCGGCGTCGAGCCTCCACCCGAGGCTCTCGTAGAACGCCTTCGACCGATCGGGGTCGCTCACCGGGATGGCGACCGCCTCGAGTTTGAGGTCGGCCTTGGTGACGCGCTGGCTCGCGGTCGCCTTCGCCTTTTCGGTCGTGCTGCTCATCGTGATCTCCTTCGGGTCGTGGGGACGAGCGAATGACGTTGGCCGCCGGCCGTCATCCGGCCGAGCAGCGAGAAAGCGGCGGCTGTGGTCGCGCCGAAGACGAGGTGGGCGCTCAGGTCCTTCTCGAGCGTCTTGCGGTCGTACGTCCAAATCTCCTCGTAGACGCCCAGGCGGGGCAGGACGACGTAGCCATTGGCCCACACCGCGGCGCCGAACGGCAGGCCCCACCGGAGTTTCGCGGTGTGCACGCCGGCGAGCAGCCCATATCCCGCGCCGGCGGCCAGGCCGAATGCCCAGTGCGTCACGTTGTTCAGGGCCCGCGCGTGGCGCGGCGATACGTCGCGGCCCGTCATGCGTTGCACGAACTGCTTACCGACCAGGGCGGGCGCCGGGGCGCCGTCCCAGCTCTGGATGCCGTCGGAGGACTCCCAGGCGGCGAATGCCTCGCGGCCCCCGATGCTGCGATAGCGGCGATAGAGCAGGGTGTCCATCGCCAGCGTGCCGAGAGCGCTGGCCTCGACGCCGCGGACGATGCTTCGGGCCACGGTCATGCGGGCGTCCCGTTGCTGCGTGCCTCGACCGCCTTGACGCTGTTGACGAACGACTTCTTGAGCATGCCCTTGCCGACGCTGCCGAGGATGAACGCGAGCAGCCGGCCCTTGATGTTCTTGCCCTCGCGGACGATGACTACGTCGACGTCGGTCGCGCCGTCCGGCGATTGCCCGAAGGTGTAGATGTAGCCGGAGGCGCCGCCCCAAGTGTTCGAGTCGGTGGTCGTCAGGACGACCCGCTCAGGGTCGGTCCAGTCGTAGTGCAGGCGCTCCCAAATGCCGCCCGACCCCTCGGTCACATCGGCGTCCGCCGCGCCGACCTTGTGCACCTTCAGATAGCTGTCGGCGCTGTTGCTGAAGACCTTGGAGCGACCGGGGCCGAAGTCGGTCAGCCCGCCGATGTACTGCTCGGGCGTGAGCGTCGTCTTCTGGTCGAAGTGGATCGTGGACATGGCTTTCTCCTTCAGGTTGCAGGGCGGGCCACTCATCTGGCGGCCCGCCATCGGCGCAGTCATTCCGCGCCTTGCCGGAGCCGGGCAACGGAATCGACCGGCCCGGATCGATGCGCCCCAATGTCGCGCGACTCGCGGTTGCTCGCATCAGGGAGTCCCTAGTGCACGCACGCCCGCCGCGCGGGCCGCCGGGAGGGGCGCCAGGCTCAGTCGCGCGGTAGCACGCGATCGAGATGCTCCCGCGTGGTAATCCCCAGCTTCGTGAACACCTTGTGCAGGTGGTACTCGACGGTGCGCGGGCTGATGAACAAACGGGCCCCGATCTCCGCGTTCGATAGACCGTCTCGAGCGAGCTGTGCGATCCTCAGTTCCTGAGGGGTCAGGTCGTCCCGAGTCTCATCCGTGCGCTTGCGGGTTGTCTCACCAGTGGCCAACAGTTCGCGCCCCGCCCGCGCCGCGAACGCCTCCATGCCGATTGAGGCGAACGTGTCCTGTGCCCTGCGCAACTGATCACGGGCATCGATTCGGCGTCTGTCGCGCCGTAGCCATTCGCCGTAGAGCAGGTGCGCGCGAGCGAGTTCGGTGTGCAGTCGCGTGCGCTCGAGATGCTTAATTGCCTGGCGGTAAAGCGCGTCCGCGTCGGCACGGTCCGCGACGAGCGCGCGAGCGCGTGCCTCTACGCCGAGGATCCAGTTGGTGCCGCACGTGCGCATCATCTCCGCGAGCCGCTCGAGCGCGTCGGTGGCGGCCTCGGGCTGGCCGCAGCGAGCCGCTGCCTCGACGAGCTCGCTCAGCGCCCAGCTCGACACATGCATGTCTGGTGGATACGCGGCTGCTAACTGCGCGGCCTCGAGCGCCTTGTCGTAGCGGCCGAGGCCGTTGCAAAGCACAGCGGTCGCCCAGTTCACGAGCGCCATCCACATGCCGTGGCCGCGCGCGGCAGCATCGTGGGTCACGGCTTCGTCGAGCTCCGCGACCTCGACGTCGCGGCCACGAAACGCCGCGAGCGCGATCTGCGACCCCGGCGCGCGCTCGCCGCCGATCGCCTCATGGATCGTGTCCTGCTCCAAGACGTGCGCCGATGAAGCTGAGAGATCGCCGGCGAACAAGTCCCGGGCGTTACGCACGGTGGCTATCGATGGCAGCAGCGCGAGGACGCCTTCGTCGCGAACCAGCGCCAGTGCCCGGCCGCTGAGCGCATCCAGCATCTCCTCATCCCAAACCCACAAAGACAAATAACCAGCGAGGAACAGCCAGGGCAACTCGAACTCCCCGGACATCGGCACGACGCGGAAAGCGCCAACCGCGCGCTGGAGCGCTTCAGCGCCCGTCGCCCAGCCGGCGTCGACGAGCAGGGCAGCCGCGTCCAGCAGCTCGTCGGTCACGCTCGGGGGCACGCTTGATGGCGGGGCCGAACGTATTGCCGCCGCGACCTCCGGCAGACCTGTCGTCTCACCGAGGCGCCCGGCCAGCATGGCCGCGATGAACGCGTCGCGGTATGTATCGCGAGCCTCCCGCCGGTCGAAGTTCTCAAGCCGCCGGGCCGCCCCGAGGAGCAGCGGTGGCGCGTCTCGCAGGCGGCGCTGCATCGTCGCCACCCGAGCGCGCACTACATCAACACGCACCCGCTGAAAGTCATCGAGCGTCCCGCGACATGCGACCTCGACCAGGCGCAGCGCGTCCTCCGCGGACCCCGCAAGGTAGTTCGCCTCTGCCGCGGCCAGCGCGCGCTCGGCACGGGACCTAGGATCGAGCGTCAGAGCTGCCGAGCGCTCGAGGAACGCAGCCGCGGCGCCCTGACCCGCCCGCGACCGGGCGCGGGCGGCCGATTGCTCAAGCTCGTCCGCAACGGAGTCGTCAGGACCCGCCGAGGCAAGCGCGCGATGCCACGCCCTGCGGTCAGGGTCAGCCTCAGCGTCCGTCACGTCCGCGATCGCGGCGTGCGCCCGTCGGCGCGCGTCCGGCGGCGCTGCCGCGTAGGCGGCGGCCCGAACCAGCGGATGCCTGAACTGGACCCGGGCGCCGAACTCACAGAGCCCCGTCTCTTCCGCCGGCGCGCCCGCGTCCGGACTGATCCCCAACCGCTTCGCGGCTGGCCACACCACCGTCGGCTCCCCCAGAGGATCTGCCGCTGCGATAAGGAGGAGTCTGCGGGTCGCCTCGGGCAACTGCGCGAGCCGACGACGGAAACTCTCCTCCACCCCGCCGGAGAGCTCTGACACAGCGGCTGTCCCGAATCCCGCGAGCGCGGACGCACTGATGCCCCGAGGAAGCTCGAGCAGCGCCAGCGGATTACCTCCGCTCTCGGCAACGATCCGATCGCGCACTTGGTCGTCCAACCTGGATCGCACCGCTGACCTGAGGAGCCTCTGCGCGTCGCCGTTACGCAAACCACCCACGACGAGACTCGGCAAGTGGCGAAGCTGATCGCTCACCTCGCGGACCGCAAACACGAGGCCCACGGCCTCTGCCAGCAGACGGCGAGCGACAAAGGCAAGGGCCAACGCGGAGCTCTGATCCAACCACTGCGCGTCGTCAACGACACACAGAACCGGCCCCTCCTCTGAGACCTCCGACAATAGGCTCAGCACGGCCAGGGCCACGAGGAACCGGTCAGGCGCTGCGCCTTCGCTCAAGCCGAAGACGATCTCTATCGCGAGCCGCTGCGGAACTGGCAACTTCTCCAGTCGATTGAGAAGCGTCCCGCACAGCTGATGCAGGCCCGAATAGGCGAGCTCCATCTCGGACTCAACTCCCGCCGCCTGCACGACAGTGAGATCCGATCCTGACTCGATCAGGTACTCCAGTAGCGCGGTCTTCCCGATTCCAGGCTCGCCGCGCAGCACCAACGATCGACTCTGACCCATGCGGATGTCCGCAGTCAGGCCATCCAATACGGCGCACTCGCGAGTCCGCCCGCACAAGGCCGGGTGCCGCTCCAGTGAATCAGAACGAATCACCGCGATCGAAAGCGTCCGGCAGCATGATCTGACACGGCCGTCTCTTCCCGCGATCGGTTCGGCCAGCGTTCCCCGGAACGATCGTCGTCTGCCGCGACCACGAAGAGCCCGGTACGGCCGCCAACGAGCACCCCGACTCCCATGGTTGGTAGAGAGCCTAACGCCTGCGGCGCACACCGCAGAGGAATCGATGGGCTACTCGGCGGGCACCCGCACCCCGGCCGCCGTGGTCAACCGCCCAGCGCACGCGAACACGATTTGGCGCAACGTCGCCTCGAGATCAAACGGTTCGAGCGCCGAGATCGCGTCGCGCGGGACCACGACCGCGTATCGACGCAACGCAGCACTCGCCGCCGTCTGCTGCACAGCGATGTTTGCAAGAGTTCCGCAGATGACCAGCGTGTCAACGCGCCAGCATCTCAACAAGTGATCAAACGGAGTTCCATAGAACACGTCGTGTCCGATCTTTGAAATCACAGTCTCACCGGCAAGCGGCGCCAATTCAGAGACGATCTCCCAGCCCCAGGTTCCTTCGCGACAGTGCTCGGGCCATATCTCCCACTCGGGATCACCGCATCTATGCGTGTCCTGGCTGTAGACCACCCACATCCGGGTAGCCCGCGCTAAGTCCAGCAGCCGTTGTATCGCTGGGATGGTCGCCTCCGCATCCGGTACCAGCAGGCTTCCTCCCTGCTTGACCAGGTCGTTTTGCATGTCAATCACGACCAGGGCGGTCCTCGCCGGGTCAACGCAGATCTCATCGTCGACTGCGTAATCGGGAACCTCAGCCTTCATCTACCAAGCCCACGTTGACCATCCTTTGAGCCGGCCTCATGCTTGCGGATCAATACCGCGCAGAGACTGTCGTCGAACCAGGTGCTCGTTCGCATCAGCGAACCCCTAGTTCGCGATCACAGCTACGAAGACGAACGCCCGAGACACCTCGATGTCGGTCGCGCAAACCAGGGCTCCCTGACGCGGGTCGCGATACCCATGCGGGAACAGATGCAGCGATGCGTTCGCCGCTGCGGTCGACGCTGACGGGGGTGGCGCCGGGCGCCCGCGAGCAATGGCCCGGATGACCGCGGCGATTCGTCGATCGCCGACTCGGCACGAGCGCTTTTTTGTGGGAGCAATCGCCCGCCCTCGAATGCGCCGCGCGATGCCTACCGCGTGAAGGCGATCAGCGCTGCGGCCGCCGCCTGGCTCATCGGCGCAGATCACGTGGAGGACACGGGGATGATCGCTTTCGTCTCAGGGGCGCCGCGCAGCTCGACATCGCTTCGGCGACCAATCGCAACTCCGTGACGACGCAGCGCTATCGGCCGACGAGCAAGCGGAGGTACTTCGGGCGGTCGGGATCAGTTCGGTGTTGACCGCCTGGACTGAAGTCGGCGGGGTGTGGCCCGGGCGGTTGGTATCGACGGGTCGTAGTGGGGGTAACCGATGTGTTATCGAGCTTGCCGCTGGAGGCGCGGTCGGTCGTTTCGACGCGGTGGTCGCCGGTGCGCGCTTCGGGATCGTGGCGGTTCAGGTGCTGTCGGCCTCGCCGGCGGCTTGGCGGCGCTCGCGTCGCGCGGCTTCGACGAGGCGGTCGACTTCGCGGTGGCGGCGGTCGATGTAGGCCTGTAGGTCCTGTTCTGCCTGTGCTCGGTGTGCCTTGGCCTCTTCCGCGGCCTCTGCTCGGATGGCGGCGAGGAGTCGTTCGGCGGCGGTTCGTGCGGTGTGTAGTTCGTGTTCACATTGTTGTGCAGTCTGCGCGGTTAGCCGCTCTGCGTGGCTGTTGGCTTCTGAGAGCATGTGTTGCGCCTTGTCGTTTGCTTCGCGAACGATGTCGGCGGCGGCGGCTTGCAGGCGGCCTTGGTCGATGATCGTCGCCGCTTCGGCGCGTGCGGCGTCGCGAATTTGCTCGGCATCCTGGCGCGCCTGTGCGAGCAGCGTCTCGCTCTGCTCGCGCGCCACCGGGAGCACGTTTCGGGCCTCGTCGCGGGCCCGGCGGAGCAGTGCATCGCTTTCCTCGCGCGTTCGGGTTAGTGTTTCCTCTGCTTGCCGCTTGCGCTGTTCGGCGGCTAGCTCGGCTTCTTCGAGGAGGCGCTGGGCTGCGTGTCGGTCAGCCTGGGCTCGCAGTCGCGCGCCGTCCAGCGTCGCCTCCGCCTCTAACCGGCTGCTCTCGAGTAGTCGGTCCGCCTGCGCCGCTCGGTCCGTTATGGCGCGCTCGCGGGCCAGTAGCTGGCGTTCGACCTCGCGGGCCTTTTCGGCGGTGCGGCTGGTGCGAAACCACTCGCTCACGAGCTCGAGGTGGCGATCAACCTCGGCCGGGTCATAGCCTTTGCGCACGAGCCGGAAGTGACGCTGGACGACGTAGGCTGAACGAGTCTCCCCTTCTCTACTGGGGGGCATTCCCGTGCGTTCGCTGGTCAACCGTCGACTCCTTCACCCGGCCTCAAGGTCACCCACCGGCGCTGCTTATCGCCTCTAGCGTGGCGGCGCTTGCTCCGGGCTCGCCCTTCCGCTCGACCTTTCCCGGGTCGAGGATCGTGCGCGACGTTTGACAGAGGCCTTGGTTGAGAGTCCTCGCGCGTTGCCGGGCGTTCGCCGTCGAACTGTCGCCGGGGTGCGCCATCATTAGGCGACTTGGGGGACAGAGTGTGGTGATGGGTCGTCGTCGTTCTCGTTATGTGGTGCCCGGGCGCCGGGCGGGCTCCGTGCTGCTGGGCGGTGGCCGATCCGGCGCTCGTCGGCGCGGCGGATGGGCGCGGCGGCCGGTCGGCGGCGGCTCGAGGCGTCGTCGCGGTGTTTGGCTGCTCGGGGTGCTGGTGGTCGTGGCGGCGGTGGCGGGTGGCCTGTTCGTGTGGCGTTCGGTCGCGAGCGGTGATGGGGGGCGCAGCGCCGCGGCGCAGCGGTTCTTGACGGGGTGGACGCGACGGGACTGGGCGGTGATGTGGCAGGCGTTGACGCCGTCGGCCCGAGCGACGTATCCGGAGGCGCGGTTCTCGGTGGTGTATCGCAGTGCGGATCGGACGGCGGGCGTTCGCTGGGTGCGGGTCGGGAAGCTTGGCGGAGGTCACGATGGAGAGATCGCGGTGCCGGTATGGGTGGGAACGGCCGCGTTCGGGACGCTTCGCGGCACGGTCGTCTTGCCTGTGTCGGGGAGCGGGGATGGTGCTGGCGTGGCCTGGGACCCGTCGTTGCGGCTTCCTGGTCTGCGCCGCCGCGAGCGGGTTCATACGCGCTCCGGTCCGAGGCCGCGGCGGGGAGCGATCCTCGCTGCGGACGGGACGCCGCTCGCCGCGACGGCGGTTGGTGCCTCGATCGCCGGGCAGGTCGCGCCCAGGCCGAGCGGGTTGGAAGGCGTTTATAACCGGCGGCTGGGCGGCCGTCCCTCCGCGGAGCTGCTGTTCGGCACTCGGGTAATCGCGCGTGCGCCGAAGGTCCCGGGACGCTCGCTGCCCACCACGATCAGCCCGAGGCTGATGAGGGCGGCGGCGGCGGCGCTGGGTCAGCAGCTGGGCGGGGTAGCCGTGATCCGTCCCCGGGACGGCGCGGTCCAGGCGCTCGCTGGGCTTGCCGTATCAGCACCACAGCCACCCGGGTCCACGTTCAAGATCATCACCGCTTCTGCGGCGCTGGAGAACGGGATCGCGACGCCCTCGAGCACCTACCCGGTCCGCACCTCGGCGACTCTGTCAGGGGTTGAGCTTCGAAATGCTGGCGGGGAGGCCTGCGGAGGGTCTTTGACCGAGGCGTTCACGGTGTCGTGCAACTCGGTGTTCGCGCCGCTCGGGGCCAAGCTCGGCGCGCGGCGCCTCGTGGAGATGGCGCGCGCGTTCGGGTTCGACCAACAGCCCAACATTCCCGCCGCCAAGCCAAGCACGATCTCGCCGCCGGCCAAGCTGCCCGACGACCTCGCCGTTGGAGCCGCCGCGATCGGCCAGGACCGCGACCTCGCGACACCGCTCCAGATGGCCAGCGTCGGCGCGACGATCGCGCTCGACGGCCGCCGCGTGCAACCCCGCATCATCACACTCGACCCCGTCATCTCAGAGCGGGTTCTCACACCCAAGGTCGCCCACCAGGTCCGTTCGATGATGATCCAGGTGGTGCGCTCAGGCACCGGGACCGCGGCCGCGATTCCCGGCGTGCAAGTCGCTGGCAAGACCGGCACCGCCGAACTGCGCGCGAACTCGACCAACCCCAAGGATTCCGACGCCTGGTTCGTGGCGTTCGCGCCCGCCGAGCACCCGAAGGTAGCCGTCGCGGTCATGCTCGTCGGCGCAGGGTTCGGCGGCGCCTCCGCCGCTCCGATCGCCCGACAAGTCCTCCAGGCCGCCCTCGCTCTCAGCTAACCCACCCGCCGACCGACCGGCCCTGAGCGATCGCCCGACGATCACCAACCCATGCCGGACATCCCGCTACGCGCTGTCCGTGTGGGAACGCCTCGTGACTCGCCCGCCCCTCCAGCCCGGCCGGGTCGCCAGGGCATCGGCCCGCACCGCTCCTCTTGAGGGAGTAGCCCGCCCGGGCCCGCGCCGACGCGGTTGGCCAGCTGAGAGCGTTGCCGTCGTACCGCTTGCACGATTGCATTCGCGCTCTCGCCGGCGGACAGCTGGAGATCGCGTTGGCGACGAAACGCTGTTCCCGATCGAGTGCGATCGGTGCCGTCTCGGACGATCGGATTCGCCCACATCCAATCGTGCCCGGCCTCGGCGCGGCACGATTGCTTCGACGCTCGCGCCTGCTCGGGCTGCGCTACTGCAACGCCACGATCTGGATCGTCGGCGCTAGCCAGCCGGGCGATCGCCTCCGCCCCCGCCGAACGCTCCGCGCGAATGCCGTGTCAGCCGGCAGACGCCGGCGCGCTGCGTAGGTAGCGCGCCCTTCGCGCAGGCGCTCTTGGGCGCCCCACTATCGGCGAACCTCAGGTTCCGAGCCCTGACGATCCTCGCGACGGCCAAGTGCTCCATCTCGTCCATCGCAGTAGCGACGCGTTCAGGGCGAGCGGTGGTCGTGGTGATGCGTGCAGGGCCGTCGGCGTCAGGAACGCTGGGCATCGATGCCGGAGATCATCGGCAGCGACCCGGTACTCGTGTAGTGGACCCCCGCGGCGCCGCTGCGCACTCGGGGGTGCAAGCCGACGACGAGAGCATCGACGAGCAGTTCCTCGCCGGCAGTGGGCTGCGGCACCTCGGAACAACCCCCTGTACGCGCGGGGCCTTCTACGGGGACATCCGCCGTATCGCTGGGCGAACCCGGGGATCGGTAGTCCGTCGCGCACATCGCGCGCTGCGGGTGCAGGTCGGTGATGGTCGATCCAGGGGTTCCTGGCCGACAGCGCCCGGCCGTCGGCCACGACCACGGCGCTATCGCACACGATCGGCCGGATCAGCTGGACTTGATGCGTGGCATGACGTTCTCGCAGAAAGCATCTTCGGCCTGCAGGTACCGCCGAATCGCGTGCTCGGCGACGCTCGCCAGCGGCTCGCGGGGCCACGGGATCACTTTGCGGTTCACAAATGGACACTCGGCGACCAGCTCCTCGCCATCCCCGAGCAACAGCTCGGTCAGAACCTCGCCGTTGAGGTAGCTCATAGAGACGCCGTGCCCGATGCAGCCGAGCGCGTAGACGGCGCTGCGGTCCGCGCCAACGTACCCAAGCGCCGGGGTCAGGTCGAGCGTCACCGAGAAGGGACCGCCCCAGCGATGCGTGATCGCTACATCTGACAAATGCGGCCACAACCAGTGGAGGTACTGCTCGAGGTGTCGCCACGCCTGCTCGTCGATGTCCCCGTCCAGGCTGCCGTTCGCTGTGAGCCCGACCGGCCCGCCCCCAAGCACGATCCGTTGGTCGGGAGTCAGCCGGTAGTAGTGAATGAGGTTGCGGGCATCCTCGATGCCCTGGCCCCCTCTCCATCCGATCGGTGCCAGCTGCTCACCGGTCAGGGGCGCAGTCGCGATCATGTAAGTGAATGCCGGAAGCTGCAGACGGTCGAGCGCTCCGAACAGGTGCGAGTACGCGTTGGTGGCAAACGCAAGCTTGTGTGCGGTCAGCGACCCCTGCGGAGTCAGCAGACGGTGCACAGGCCCAGTTCCCGGGGCTGTGGGCGTTTGCGCGACGGCTAACACTGGCGCGCTCTCAAAGACGCGAACGCCGAGCTCGAGCGCGTAGCGCTTCTGTTCGCGCACCAGCTTGACCGGGTCCACGAGCAGAAGTCGCGGCTCCCACATGGCACCCAGGTAGCGCTCGGAGTCAACCATCTGCCGTGTGGCCGCCGCGTCGAGCCAGCTGATCCCGTCGAACCCGAGCGAGGTCATCAGCTCGACCTGTTTCTGGAGGCGCTTGACGTAGCTGGGCGTGGTCGCCACCCGGAGGAAGCCCGGACGAAGCTTGTCGCACTTCAGTTCCGCTTCGTCGATGAATCGCTCGAGCTCGTCGACGCATCGCTCCATGTAGGAGTGCGCGCGCCGGAGGAAGTCTCTGCCGCGCAGCATCGCCGTGGTGCCGAAGCCCAGGCCGATGACCGTCATTGCGAACGAGCCGTTACGCCCGCTCGCTCCGTAGCCGACCGTCTTGGCCTCCAGCACGGCGACGTCGAGGGACGGCTCCCGACGCTTCAGCGCGATCGCGGTGGCCAGCCCGGTGAAACCGCCGCCGATCACCGCAGCGTCGACTTGCAGGTCTCCCTCCAAGGGTGGTTCTGGCCGGTACTCGCCGTATTCGGCGAGCCACAACGAAGGCGGCGAGTCAGGCAGGTCCTGCATGCGTGACTCGCCTCTCATGCCATCGCCTCCGCGGCGACGGGGGTCGCCGCGACCGCGTCGTCGAGTCGCTGCAGGACTTCGTCGACCTCCTGCTCGGAGATGATCAGCGGAGGCATGATCTGGAGGGTCGCCTGGTGGTTGAACGCGAAGATCGCCAGCAGGCCGTGGCGGAAACACGCCTTCGTGAGCTCGAACCCGAGTCCGTCGGAGCGGGTCTCGAGCGCCTGCATCAGCCCCAGCCCGTGGCGTCCGGCCAGCTGCTCCGGGTGGCGGGTGACGATGTCGGCAAGCCCGGCTTCGAGCCGGGAGCCCATCGCGCTCACGTGCTTGACCAGCTCTCCGTCCGCGTACCGTTCGACGACCGCCTCGATGACCCGTGCCCCCAGCTCCGAGCCGGCGTAGCTCGAAGGATGGAAGAACGGGTCGGTCGCGAAATGCTCCTCGACGCGAGGACCGAAGCAGGCGGCGGCGATCGGGTAGACGCCGGCGCTGGTGCCCTTGCCGGCGACGAGGATGTCAGGCACGACGCCGAAGCGCTCGAATGCCCAGAGCCTGCCGGTTCGGCCGAGCCCGGCCTGGACCTCGTCGAGGATCAGCAACGCGCCGCGCTCGTCGCACAGGCGGCGCAGTTCGGTGAACCAGCCGTGGGGAGGCATGAGGTAGCCGCCGGTGGCCGGGATTGTCTCCATGATCACCGCGGCCGTGGTCGGGCCGACTGCACGATCGGCGGCCTCGAGGTCGCCGAACGGGAGCCGGGTGATCCCGGGGGTGAGCGGCTGGTACGGGTCCGACAGCGAAGGGTCGTCCATCGCAAGCGAGAAGCCGACGTGGCCGTGGTAGCCGTGCTCGGCGCACACGAATCCGGGTCGTTTGGTGACCGAACGTGCCAGCTTGCAGGCGACCTCGACGGCCTCGGCGCCGGAGGCGGTGAAGAACGAGTAGCGAAGTGGCTTGGGAAGCAGTCGGGCCAGTGCTTGCGCGCCGCGCGCACGGCGCGCGGACGGCAGCAGCCAGTCGCCCATGTCGTGCTCGGCGAGCGCCCTGCGCAGCGCCTCGACCGCGAAAGGCGGATGGTGACCGAAGTTGAAGACTCCACCTGAGCTGCGCAGGTTGATGTAGTCGCGGCCTTCCAGATCCCAGACCCTGACCCCTTCGCGCCGTCCCTGCACGAGGTCCAGGCCGACGGCCTGGAACGCCTGCGCCTTGTGAGGAGAGAGATACGAAGCGATCAGCTCGAACGCCTCCGCATTGGTGGCGGGAAGTCCCATTTGGTCGGTGGCGGTCATCGGGCGTGCTCCTTGGTTTGTCGTGCGGGGCCGTAGCGGTAGCGTGGCGGCAGCAGGAGCGGGTAGGGCCGGCGGCGGACGTGGCGCTGCCAGGCACGGTCGGCGAGCCGCAGGCGCTGCATCAGCGCCCACAGCAGCTTGTCCTGGCGGAAATAGCGGCTGACGTCGGCAGCGGCCAGCGGCCGCTCGAGTCGGCGGTTCGCTGCCTCGAGCAGCGCCGAGACGCAGCGCTCGAGGCCTTCTTTGTGGAGGTTGGACGCGAAGTCGAGCAGCACGGTCCGAGGGTCGTGGTATTGCGCCATGACCCCGGGGGCGATCCGGGCCAGCACGGGGCGGGTGAGCCACGGATAGACCGACAAGAACAGCGACACGTCTAGCTGCTCGCGACCCTCGCGGTCGCGCAGCATCGGCGTGGAGACGTCGAAGTAGCCCAGGTCGCCGTTCTGCACCCACCAGTTCGCCGCCTGCGCATCGAACCCGACCGCGCCATCGGTGCAGCGGTGGACGTTCGCGACGACCAACTCGAGCAGCTCCCGCACGCGCGCGTCCCCAGCGCTCGCCAGGATCACATTGAGGTGTCGCTCGCGCGGCACCAGTGGCTGCACGAGGTATGCCCGCACGGACCTGCCCGGACCGGGATGCGAGCGGACCTCGGTGTGAATTACCGAGACGCCGCGCTCACGCAGGATCTCCACGTAGCGCTCCACCAGCCCGGCGTACGCGTCCAGGCGATCGGCGTCCATGAACGGCGGCAGCCGCTTGACCGCAACGGCCGGCTCCTCCGTCGGCCAGCCGATCACGAGCGTCAGCTCCCCGTAGCCAAGTACCCGAAGTCCACGGGGAGCGCCCACGCGGACCGCCTCCTCGATCGTGGCGTCGAGATGCTCGACGTCGACCTCGAGGACGCGGCCCGGCCGCATGGATGCTCGCACCTGTTCCACCTCAGTCCGGTCCACGCTGCCAACGCCGCCCGCCGCCGCACAACCGGACTCGTCACGTGCCCGCGTACGTAAAGTCCCGCACCGCAGCGGTCACAGTCGCGCTCGCCGCCGACCTTGGGGCCCGGGTCGGCCGTTAACTACTGACCGGGACCAGGTGTCCTCGCGGATGGCGGGCCTGAACAGGGCTCATAGGTTCCGCTGACGACGACATCTTTCATGCGGCGACAGAACGGTCGCCGACATCGACCGGGACCAGGAGCATCGATGATCTCCCTAGCAAGACTTTCCATCAGGCATCCGAAGTCTTCATTGGCCCTTTGGCTCATCGCCGGCATCGCGCTGTCGCTGATCGGGTTTGGCGTCTCGAAGTCGCTGTCGCCCACGATCACGGTCGTACCGGGCACGCAATCCGCACGTGCGGACAAGCTCGCAGGCGCGAAGTTCGGGCCCACCCAGCTCGTCCCGATCCTGCTCGAGGGGCCGAAGGCACAGCTCAACCGCCAGGGTCCGCCGCTGGTTTCGGCGCTCGCCAAGCGCGCCCACACCCGGGTGCTGTCGGCGTGGGACGCGGGCACGGCGAGCGCCGGCCTGCGCCCGAAGCCGACCGCCGCGATGATCATCGTCTCCGTCGATCGCACCGAGGCGAACGCGGTCAAGTATGACCAGCCGCAGATCGAAAAGCTGGTCTCGCAGAAGATCACCGGGCCCGTCCAGTCCCACATCACCGGCCAGCCGGCGATCGACCGCGCGGAGCGCAACGCGTCGCTCTCGAACCTGCGCCGCAACGAGCTCATCGCGGTCGGGATCCTGTTCGTGCTGCTGCTGATCGGGCTGCGCGCGCCCGTCGCCGCGCTCGTCGTGACCGCGGTCGGCGCCGTTAGCGTGCTTGCCGGATTCGGCGAAGTCGCCCTGCTAAGCCACCTGTACAAGATCGACCCAGTTGACATCGCAGGCGGGACGATGATCGGCCTTGCCCTCGCGGTCGCCTTCTCGCTGCTGATCCTCGACCGCTTCCACCGGGAAGCGCTACCTCCCGGCGCAGAGCCGCGCACTGCTGCGAACGCGGCGCTCCGAGGCCTCGAGAGCACGGGCAAGGCCGTGCTGGTCGCAGGGACCGCATTCGTGCTTGCCCTGCTGCTCGTGTCGGCGGTCGGGCCGACCGCACTGATGAACTCGGTGGGCACGAGTGCGCTCGTCTGCGGGTTGTTCGCCACAGGGGGAGCGGTCGTGGTGCTGCCCGCGGCGTTCGTGCTTCTCGGACGGCGGATCGACGCCTTCAGCTTCCCGGCGCCGGCGCCGTTGGCGCGCTTGTGGGGCGGCCTGGTGAGCGGCGGCAATTGGGTTACACGGCACGCCGTCTACGCGGGCTTTGCTGCTACGGCGTTGCTCGCCCTCATCGCCGTGCCGGCGTTCGCGTTGAAGAGCGGGCCCACCGACATCACCCAGCTTCCGGCGAGCTCAAAGGCGCGCGTCGACTTTCAGGAAATCTCACGGGTGATGGGACCGGGCTGGGCCACGCCGTACAGCATCATCGTGGTGGACAACCACCGCCCGATCACCACTCCAGCCGTCCTCAGCAGTGTGTACGGGTTCGAGAAGCAGATCGCGCACGACAACACCGTGGTCTCGGTCACCGGCCCTGGAGCGATCAATCCGATTTCCAATCAGCTCAAGAGCTTTGGCCCGGGTCTGAAGGGCTCGGTAAAGCTGAGCGACCAGAGCAAGAAGGATCTGCTGCGGCTGGCCAAGGGGCTGGGCCAGGCCGGCGCCGGCTCTGCTCAGCTGCAGTCCGGGCTGGCCGCCGCGTCCTCGGGAGCGGGCCAGCTCCACACCGGCGGCGGCACGGCTCAATCGGGAGCGGGTCAGCTGCATACCGGTCTGGCTCAGGCACAAGCCGGGTCGGCCAAGCTCCAGGCGGGGCTCAGCCAAGCGCTCGCTGGCGCCGTGGCGTTGAAGAACGGGTCGGCGAAGGTGCTGAGCGGATCGAATCAGCTCGTGAGCGGACTGGGCCAGGCTCAGACCGGCGCCACACCGGTCGTTCCGGCACTGAACACCCTCTCCGGAGACGCCGCCGCGACCAAGTCGCAAGTGGACAATGCGCTGGCTCAGCTAAGCGCAATGACCAATGGCAAGAGCGACCCGAATTACGCGGCCACTCAGCGCTCGCTCCAGTCGGCATCCTCGAGCGCTGCTGCTACGAGCCTCATCGCGGCCGCGGCCGCCAAGCAGGCACCGGCACTCGTGAGCGGGATCACCCAGCTGCACACGGGCGCCGGTCAGCTACAGGCGGGAATCGAGCAGCTGCACAACGGCAACGCTCAGCTTGCGAGCGGCATCGGTCAGCTCGCGAGCGGAGGCGGCCAGCTGACGAGCGGCCTCGGGCAGCTGACGGCTGGAGCCGGAGCGCTGCAGATCGGGCTCGGCCAGCTCACCACCGGCGCGGGCCAGCTCGCGACCGGACTCTCCGGCGGGGTTGGCCCGGCGGGACAGCTCACCACGGGCCTGGGCACGATGCAGGCAGCGGTTGTCAAGTCGCGCGGCCAGATCCCGTCGACCGCCCAGCTCAAGCAGCTGTTCGCCCAGTCACCGGGCCTGTTCAACTCGGGCTACTTCGTTCTCGCCGCGGTCGAGGGATCGACGCCCACCAACCGCAATGCCGCGACGTTCACCATCAACCTTCTCCAGGGAGGCACGGCCGGCCAGATCGTCGTCGTTTCGAAGTACAACTCCAGCGACTCCCGCACCGCCGCGCTTGGCACCACGCTCAGCACCATGGGTCGGAAGTTCGCGAACGCCAACCACCTCCAGATCGCGGTCGGCGGCCCAGCAGGCAGCCTCGGTGACCTGACGAGCGTCACCAAGTCGAAGATCTGGATTGATGTCGCCGTCATCACTGCCGCGATCATCTTCGTGCTGATGGTCGCGCTCCGAGCGGTGTTGATGCCGATCGTCGCCACGGCGTTCACGCTCCTGGTCGTGGCGGCCAGCTTCGGTGTGATGCAGATCCTGTTCGGCGGTTCCGACCCGCTGCTCGGCGGCCCTGGCTACCTCGACCCGCTCACGATCATCAGCGTGTTCACTGCCGCATTTGGTCTGTCGACCGTGTTCACGACGATCCTGCTGATGCGCACCCGGGAGGAGTACATCGCCGCCCCCGGAAACAGGCACGCCGTTCGCGTAGGGCTGCGCGAGACCGCGGCCGCGACGACCGGCGCGGGAGTGCTGACGGTGGCAGCGCTGATTCCGTTCTCGACATCGGACTTCATCATCATCCGGGCACTTGGGATCGGCATCGGCGTCGCCGTCCTGCTCGACGTGCTGATCATGCGGCCCGTGCTGCTGCCGGCAGCCGAAGCAGTGCTTGGCCGCTACGGCTGGTGGCCAACACACGGCCCACCCCAGGCGGCGCCCCGGCCGGACGAGCCGCCCCAGCCAGGCGAGCCGCCCCCGTCCGCCGACGCTCGCCGGCGGCTCCCTCGGCCCCACCTTCCCCACCGCCGCCCACGCCCGGCGCACTAGGGAGCACAACCATCGCTCAGAAAATGATCATGGAACCGACGGTCGCCGCGAACGACAGCGTCTAGGCTCCCGTGCCGCTACCGTGACCGACGCGGCTCCCGGTTCGCTCCGCACCATGCTTGAGAAGCGCGGAGGCCGTCTCCCATGATCTCCCTGCTGAGTAGCTGCGCAGGGCCAGAACAGACGACCTCGCGGTCTCCCGTCGGCATCCGCGACATCCCGCGACGGGCCAGGCACCGACTCACGGTGGCATGAGCCATCCTGGGAAAGACCACAACTCTCGTCTCAGCCCGGACAGCACTACCTCACGTTCGGAAGCTCCCGAGGCACGTCGTCATCTAGGCACTGAACGCTCGCTCATTACCGGCGAGCGTTCGCGTGCGGTGCCCAGGCCGGGGCTGCTGATTCGCATCCCGCACGTTCAAGCCCGCGACGAACACGCTGAACATTCCCCGAGTGCGTTCGTCTCGGCGACACCTGCATGCGAGGTGACTGAAGTTCAGCCGTTGCCCGAGAGGTCTCAGCCGGCGGGCTGGGGGTTCTTAGCCGGTGGGCACAAGCCTCGCTCGCCCGCAGGGGCGACGCAGCGGTTGCGGAGCTGGGGCTCCTGGGGGTGCCAGGCTGACCGCTGAGCACAGGTACCGACGACGCCTTGCCGCAGTGCAACGAGGCAAGCGGCGATCACGCCGCCCTCGGGGCTACAGCGTCGACCTGCCGTGCCGCCGGAAGCCCGAGCAGCATGACGGTCGCGAAGGCGACAAAGGCGAGCGCAGGCACATCGACCAACGCGCCGACGATGATTGCGACTAGCAGTCCGCCGGCGTTACCGACGAGCAGCAAGGTTCCGGTGGCGACTCCGCCGGAGGCGCTCATGCGGCGCTCGGTGAGCTCCAGCATCACGGGCAGGGCCGCAAGCAGCACAAACCCGATCGCCGCCATCAGGACGAAATCCGCCGCCACGACCCGATGGAGTATCGCGAGCCCGACGCAACACCCAGAGACCCATATGACGGCCGCGGTCAGGTACCTACGTTCAGCCCCGGCCTGCGCCACGACGGGCGGGATCAAGACGCAGCCAATTGTCCCGGCGACGAGCATCCCCGCGAGCATCGCGCCGGCCGCCGACGACGATATGTCGTCGCTGTGGAGGATCGTCTGCAGCCACGTGCTGAGCGCGACGAACACGCCGATGCCCACAAATGCCAGGCATGCGAGCCTGCGAATGAGGTGGACCGCCCATACCGCGCGCATCTCCGCAACGCCGATTGTTGCCAGCGGTCCCTCGGCACTCGGTGGTCGGCGCAGTCCCACCGCGAGGGCCGCGGCCGCAATGCATGCGATCGCCGCCTGGACGGGCAGGAGCAACCCAAGGCCGTGTCGTTGCTCGAGCAGCGGTCCCATCAGGAGGGCTATCAATGCGCCGAGAAACGTGCCAGCCGAGCCGATCGCGATTCCGGTGGGCCGGTCGCGCTCCTGAAGGTACCCAGTCGCTGTCTTTGTCAGCGCATTGAGCACAAACGGCTGAGCGATCGCGACGACGATCTGGCCGACCATCGCCCACAGGAACGTCTGCGACACGAGCCGGATCACGGCTCCGAGAGCCGTCAGGCCGGCGCCGGTCATCAGCGAGCTTCGAAACCACCGATCGAGAGCGACCCCAGCCGGCAGCGCCACAACGACATATAGGAGCGGGAACACCTGTGCCAACCAACCGACGGTGTTCTTCGAGACCCCGAAATCCCTGGCCGCATCGGTGTCGATCGGCGCGAACGTTAGCCACAGCATCTGCGTGCAGGCGACCACCGACGCATACGCCGCGAGCACCCCCCAACCACCCCGAGCGGTCTCCAGAGGAGGCGAGCCCGCCCCCCCGTCCCTAAGCGTCCAGCGCGGGCCTCTAGCTGCCCGCTGGCGCCTTCGCGCCGGTGCCACGCGGCTCATGGGGGGCAAGGTAGGGGGTGCGGTTCAGCTTGGGGTTGTCGAGCGCATTCGTCACAGGCCCACCCAGCGTTCATGTGCTCGCCGGGATGATCGGCGCAGCGGACAGACGCTTCGACCCTACGCTCGGCGACGAGTCCGGGAAAGCGTCGAAAGTACTGAGGGGGCCCGTGGTTTATGGGCACACGAGGTCCGCTCGAGGCTCAAGTTGGAGCGCGAGGTCTCGGGTTGACGGGCCACGGTGTCGTCGTTAGCCCGGCGACCCGCCGGGCATCTTTCACCGCACGCCATCGGAACTGAGCCGGGGTCCGGCTCGGCTAGCGGTGTAGGCGGTCGAGGATCTGGCGGAGCGCGGCGTGGAGGATCGCTGTGTGGATGGCTGGGTCGAGCTGACGCGGGTCGTTGAGCTCGTGGAGGAGCCGGTCGACGTCGAGCTCGTCGACGGTCCGGCGCAGCAGCGGCCGGGTGGGGAGCAGGTTGTCGATCAGCCCGTTTGGGATCGCCTCGAGGAGCGTCGTGGCGATCCCGGGGAGATTCGCCTGGCCCAGCGCTCGGGGAAGCAGCTGGGACACCTTGGGCAGGCGGCCCTCGCGGTCGAGCCGGTCGATGGCGTGGTGGAGGCCCGCCTTGAGCGCGGCGGGGACGTGGGGGTCGAGCGTGCGGGTGTCGGCGAGGGCGAGGACGAGCCCCCGCGGGAGATACCGAGCCGGCACGCGGCGCCGTCGAGGCCGAGCAGGACGATCTGCTCGGCAAGCGGTTCTAACCGCGCCGGGATCGGCGGAACTGGGCGCGGTGTGCATGGGTTGGCGGGGCGGCGCGTCCACCCGGTCGTGTTACGCGAACCATCTCCGAGAGCGCCCTGCGGGGATCAGCGAGGTGCTCAAGCAAGCGCGCTGCTCGACAGACGTCGAATGTGCCATCGGAAAACGGAAGCGCAGTCGCTTCGCCGACCTCGAACGTGATGGGCAGCGAGCGTTGTTCGGCGCGCCGTCGGGCCTCGGCGATCATGACTTCGCTTGCATCCAGGCCAACGAGCCAGCCACCCGCGCCGACGCGCGCCACCAAGTCGAACAGGTCGTCCCCTGGGCCGCAGCCGGCATCCAAGACCGACTCGCCGGACGTCAGTCCGCCGCGTTTCACCATGAGTCGCTTGCTCGCCTGGATCGCATAGGGCTTCTGCGCCTCATCCATGAACCTCACAAAGAAATCGGGATCGTCTGTGCGGTCAACCTGTGTGAAGAGATTGGTATGAGGACGCATTTTGTGCCGTCGGACAACGATGTCCCATCGTATGCGCTGCCGCCCCACGACGAACCGGCTTGCTGAACGGCTGGCGTCTCAGATGATCCCGGACGCGATCGGAATGGACGACGGGAGCAGCGGGAGCTGCCCCGAGAGGCTTCTGCTCCGTCGCCGAGGCGGCGCCCGGTCGACGCTGCCGCTTCAGGTGGTCTCGGGCCGAAAGCAGCAGCGAGGACGTCGGGCGGGTCGCTCTTCAAGCGGCTGGTCGTGCGTGAGAGCAGCACTCTTGGGTCTCACAGAACGTGCGACGTGGCAGGCTTCGCTTTGATGGTTGAACCCAACAGACGGATCTCTGTGCCTGAAGCAAGAGAGATCGCTGTCCGAGCACATGCCGATCAACGAGATCGCGACGGCAGCTTCCACATAGCTCACGTCGCGCGCGTTGCACACGGCGTTCCAGACACCGACGAGTACCAGCGCGTTGCGTGGTTGCACGATGTCCTCGAGGACAGCGACATCACCGCCGAAGAGCTACGCGGCAACTTATCGGCTGCCGAAGTCGACGCGCTTTGCCTGCTGACGCACAACGGGAGAGAGTCGTACACCGAGTACGTTCGGCGGATCATCGAGGCCGACGGAGAGGCTGGCACGCTCGCGCGGGCGGTCAAGCAAGCCGACATGCTCGACAACCTTTACCGCTGCGCCGTCGGCCACGATCCTGCGGTTGCCCAGTACGGCGAGGCACTCGGGGCGCTCTGGACCGCGGAGGTCACACGTCGCCCATAGAGAACCAGCAGAGTCGGCAGGGATGACGCACCCGGGGCAAGCTGCTGCCGGGGGGCGTGGCCGCGATTCGCTACAACGAGGACATGGTCGAATAGTCCGATGAGCCGATTATTCACGTGGCCAGCGCGAGCGACGTCGATGCGCTCGCCACCCTGAGAGCGATCTGGAGCACCGGAAACCCAGACGAGCCGGGGTTCGAGCGCCAGTTGGCTGACTGGCTCGCCGGCGAGGGCGATCGACGCACCACCTGGCTGGCGTCGGTTGACGAGCTTCCGGTGGGCATGGCGTCAATGCTTGAGTACCGTCGGATGCCGCATCCGGGGCGTGCCGGTTCGCGCTGGGGGTATGTGAGCAACATGTTTGTGCTGGAGGATTTCAGGGGGCGCGGCATCGGCTCGGCACTTCTTCAAGAGCTGGTCGACGTCGCCCGCGCGCGGCACTACGCCCGGCTTGTTCTCTCGCCTAGTGACCAGGCGACGGCCTTCTACCGGCGGGCCGGCTTCATGTCTCCCGACAACATGGACTCAGATCGGCTCCTCGTCCGGCCAGCGGAGAATTAGCGCCCGAACCGTGTTCGACGAGCCGTCGCGCGGCCTCAGCGCTGGCTGCCTTTCATCGCGGGGCCTCGGACTTCTGCTTCATCGCCGCTCGGGCGGTCGGATCACCGGCTCCTGCTTCGGGCGGCCGTAGACGCGAGCAGAAGTGTGCACAGGTCAGAATCGGCCCGGCCAGATGGCTCGGTCTGCGTGAAACCGGCAGTCTGCGTTTGACCCCGCGCGGTGCCCCTCTCGGCCATCTCAGGCCCGTCGCAAGCCTCGATCCGGACGCGTCCTTCTGGGCGATAGGAGCAGCGCGCGATCCGGCGGTCGGCGCCGTTCGTCCCCACCCTTGCGACCAGCATCGACGCCACGCGTGTACTACTGCTTCGATCAGGGCGCTAGCACGAAGGCTGCAAGCACCCGATGCGCGTTTGTGGCGACGAGCGGGGTGCCCGGCGAGTCCGCGTGTGACTCCTGCTTTCGTGTTGGCGCGGTGCTCAGTCCCGTCGTCAGACGACGGGGTCCGTTCGGGACCGGCGGTGTCGGGCCGGCCGAGTTGGGCGATCGAAGAAATGGCCGTTTGCGGCTGGCGCTGCTTCAACACTGGAGGTCGGTCCGACTTGCTTGCCCAGTGCGGTAGGCCCTGCAGGCGCTCACGGAAGGTGCGCCGCCTTCAGTCGTTCCTGAGCTCATTGCAGTCAGCGTTTGCGGCCGAAAACGTGTCGCCGTGCCGGGGGTGCTGCCTGTCGGGCCCGGACGGGGTGACGCGGACGGGGGCTGGGTTCCGGGCTGGGTGTTGGGCCGGCTGGCAGCTCGGGGCCGGCCGGGGGTTCGGCCGTGACGCGTGGGAGCCATTCGAGCCATCTCGGCAGGTACCAGTTGCGGTCGCCGAGCAGCTTCATCACCGACGGGACGAGCACGGCCCGGACGATCGTGGCGTCGATCAGGATGGCCGCGGCGAGGCCGACGCCCATCATCTTGAAGTCGATCATCCCGAGTGTGGCGAAGATCGCGAAGACGGCGACCATCACGATCGCTGCGCTGGTGACGACGCCGGCTGTTGCCTTGATGCCGTGCGCGACGGCGTCCTCGTTGCTCATGCCTTGGTCATACCCCTCTCGCATTCGGCTGAGGATGAAGACGTGGTAGTCCATGGAGAGGCCGAACAGAATCACGAACAGGAATAGCGGTAGCCAGGAGGTCACCCCGCCGATCGACGTGAAGCCGAGCAGCGATTGCAGGTGGCCCTGCTGGAAGATCAGGACGAGCACGCCGTAGGCGGCGCCGACCGAGAGCAGGTTCATCGCGATCGCGGTGAGCGGGATGATGATCGAGCGGAACGTGACGAGCAGCAGCAGGAACGCTAGTCCGAGCACCCACGCGAACACGAGCGGGGCGTGCGACTTCATCGAGTTGTTGAAGTCCATCGACCCTGCGGTCCAGCCGGTGACGTGCACGGTGACACCCGGAACCTTGCCGATCGTCGCGGGTATCACGTTTGCGCGCAGCCGGTTGAGCGCGTCGTTGGACAAGGTGTCGGTGCCCTTTCCGGCCAGCGGGACCGTCACGCGCGCGGCTTGGCGCGACGCGCTGACGTCGACGCCGATCGGCTGGTGCATCAGACCGGTGGCGATCGCCGCCCGCTCCAGCGCGGCAATCCCGGCAGTGACCTGCGGCTTGGTCACGTCCGCGGCGCTGATCACCACCACCGCTGGACCAGCGCCACCGGGGAACGTGTGCTGGATACGGTCGTAGACCTTCATCACCGTCAGGTCGTGCGGTAGCCCCTGAGTGCCCGAGTTGACGGTGTGAAGGCTGAAGGCGGGGATCGCAAGTGCGATGAGCAGCGCCACGGCTGCTCCGCCCCACAGGACCGGTCGGCGCAGCACGGTACCGACGATCGCGGCCCACACGCGCGATTCCCCGTCCTTGGGACGCTGCCTGTGCAGGAACGGGATCCGGCCTCGGTCGACGCGGTCGCCGAGCTTGGAGAGCACCGCTGGAAGCACGGTCAGCGAGCCGACGAGCGCGATCGCGACCACAAGTACGGTCCCGATCCCAAATGACACGAACACCTGGGAGCCCATCAGGAACATGCCGGTCATCGCGATCATCACGGTGAAGCCGGAGATCAGCACCGCCCGACCGGAGGTCGCGGCGGCTGCGAGGAGCGCGTCGGCGGGCGTGCGGCCATGGGCGCGCTCCTCGCGCTCGCGGCGCAGGTAGAACAGCGAGTAGTCGATGCCGACCGCCAAGCCGATCAGCAGGATCACCGAGCTGATCGAGGGATCGACGTGTAACAGGTGGCTGAAGAGCTCGGTCAGCCCGAGCGCCGCGACAACGGCGGTGATGCCGAGCATCACCGGGACGCTGGCCGCGACGAGCGCGCCGAAGGCGAGCACGAGGATGAAGAGGGTGACCGGCAGTGAGGTCACTTCGGCCTTTCGGAAGTCGGCGGCGATGCGGGCGTTGATCGCCTTGTCCGCGCTACCGGCGCCGAACTCGCCGATGAACAGGCGTGGGTGCGCGCGCTGGACCGCGGCCGTGGCCGCGAGCGCAGGCGCAACGCGGTCTCCCGCGGTCGCTGGGTCGCCGGTGATCTGGAAGGTCAGCAGCGCGGCGCGGCCATTCCTCGAGACCTGCCCTTGGTTTCCTGGCGCCAGTGGCGATTTGATCGCCGCGACCGACGGGGTGTGCGACAGGCGAGCAATGAGGTCTGCCACTGCGGCCTGGTAGTCGGCCGCAGCGAGCGTTCCACGCTGGCTTTCGATCAGGACTTCCTCGCCTGCGCGCTCTCGGGGGAACTGCTGGGCGAGCGTCATATCGGCCAGCCGCGACTGGCCGTTCCCGCCCTCCCCGGCCTTGAGCGTGACCATCCCCGCCGCGCTGCCGATCGCGTACGCAACGAACACGAACGCCAGCCACCCGAGCACGGCCGCTTTGCGGTGAGCGGCGCTCCAGTGCGCCGCACGGGCCGTGAAGTTCTCTTTCATAGCAGCGAACGTACGCTTCGAGCAGCGCCTGCCATCGGTAGGGCTCCACTTGCTCGCTGCATCGCTTTGCGCATACGCGGCATCCGCCCCGGCTACAGAAGCACGCGGCCTTCTCCTCGCAGACTCGCAAAGCCTGCTGCCTGGCGCTGCCAAGCCTCCGTCGTGGGAGTAGTTTCGCCGAACGAGGACTGCGGCAGAATCCCGCTGCGTGGGCACCGGATCCCGACGACAATCGGGTATGCGCAGGACAACCGCCTCCGGGGCCGCAGCCTCTGCCGTTACTCGTGGTAATTGGCTGGCGCGTTGGGGTCGCTTGACCAGCACCGGTGCCCAGAAGGAGTCCGTGCTGGCGGGTGACGAATTCGTCCCAAACCCGAAATGGCAGCTGACTCGCGCCGACGCCGAGGACCGCGCCAGCGCCACCGTTGCGCGCAAGCTTGAAACCCATCGCCGAAGCACCTAGGCCGAACATGTCCGCCGATCACCACTTCGATGTCCATCTGTCGCCCGCGAGAGCCGCGCGCGGAGGATCGAGGCCGGATCGGCTCGTCTCCCGGCTCCGTCCCAGCACCGCAGAGGAGCGGTTCTTTGGCGCGTGCATGCTCATCCTCGCGCTGCATCTCGCTGCCGTCGCGCTCCTGTTCCCCGGTGGTGCGGGCCCCGTGCCTCGAGCCGTGCTGCTGTTGTGCGCCGGGCTCGGTGCCCCGGCGGTGCTCGCGCTCTTCATCGCTCGCGGTCGCGTCGTCCGCGGTGTGCTCGCAGCGCTCATCGGCCTGAGCGCAACCGTCACCGGCCTGGCAATCTCTGTTCCGCACGCTGTGCTCACCGGAGTGGACGGCGCTGATTACACCGGAATCTTCGCCACCGCTGCCGGCATCGCGCTGGTGGTGCTGGCCTTCCGGATCGGGCTTCGGGGCCGTCGACTGCTTGTCAAGGTGGCGTTTGGGATTCCCGCGTGCTTCGTGATCGCACAATGGCTGATCGCACCGGCGGTCAACGCGGGCATCGCCACCAACGCCCCGCGGCTAGTGGTCGCAAGCCCGCAAACACTCGGTCTTCCCGGGGCGCGCAATGTGACGTTCCCCGCCAGCGATGGCATGCGCCTCTCAGGCTGGTACGTCCGGGGACGCAACGGCGCAGCGGTGATCCTGCTACACGGCTCGCACGGTACGCGCGTCGACACGCTCGCCCACCTGCGGATGCTGGCCGCCGCCGGCTACGCCGTGCTCGCGTATGACGCCCGGGGACACGGACAGAGCAGCGGACAGACGAACGCGCTCGGCTGGGTCGGCACCGACGACGTCGCCGGAGCGGTCACATTCCTGCAGCGACAGCCGGGCGTTGATCCGCGTCAGGTCATCGCGCTCGGCCTGTCGATGGGCGCTGAGGAGGCGTTGCGCGCCGCCGCAAGCGGAGTTCCGCTTCGCGCCGTGATCGCGGACGGCGCGGGCGCCTCGACCCTGGGCGACAGCCAGCTGGTCCCGCACGCGCTCTCCCCGGTGTTCCTCTCAGTCACGTGGCTGACGATGCGCGCGACGGAGCTACTCTCCGGCGAGAGCGAGCCGGCCGCTCTGCACACGATCTTGGATCGTGTCCGCGTACCGGTTCTACTGATCGCCTCCAACGCGTCGAATGAGCGTTCGACCGACCAGGTCTTCCGCAATCGGATCGGCCCGAGCGCCTCGCTCTGGTACGTCGCCGACGCCGGCCACACGAAGGCGCTCGCCGTGCACCCGCGGGCATACGCGACTCGAATCAAAGCCTTCCTCACGACCGCGCTCAGCGGGCCGTGAAAGGACACGACATGCGCAGATCGACAACAGGCAAGTCCGCATCGACGAAGGGACGCGGGGACGGAGCAGCGCTCGAGGCGCGCTCGGTTGTGCTGGTGACCGGCGCCAGCCGAGGGATCGGACAATCGACGGCGACGCTGCTCGCCGAGCACGGCTACACGGTGCTCGGGACGGCCCGAAGGCCTTCCGATGAGAGCGCGGATGGGCACGATCTGGTGCCACTCGATGTCACCTCGCAGGATTCGGTCAACTCCTGCGTGGCAACCGTCCTGGAGCGGACGGGGCGGATCGATGTGCTGGTCAACAACGCCGGGGTCGGGCTGATCGGCGCGGAAGAGGAGGCATCGATCGAAGAAGCCCGGGCGCTGTTCGACACCAACCTCCTCGGTGTCGCACGGATGGTGAACGCTGTACTGCCCGCGATGCGAGCCCGCCACAGCGGACTGATCATCAACTTCGGCTCCCTCGGCGCGACCCTCCCAGTCCCATTCCACGGCTACCTGTCCGCGTCCAAGGCAGCCGTGACCATCTACTCCGAGGCGCTGCGCCTCGAGCTCAAGCATCTCGGCGTCGACGTCTCAGTCGTCGAACCCGGCTTTACGGCAACCCACCCCGGTGAGCGGTTCGTCCAGATGAGAGTCGCGAGATCGATTGACGACTACACCGACCAAGAGCAGCGGGCGACGGCGGTGATGCAGCGCGGCCAGACCCTGGGCACGGATCCACGGACCGTGGCCGAGACCGTGCTCCGGATCATCCGCTCCCACGCGCCAGCCCCCTACTACCCGGTCGGCCGCGAGAAATGGCTACTGCGGCTAACGAGAATCCTGCCGCCCTCCGCCGTCGAGTCGCTGATCAGCCGTCACTTTCAGCTGTCGAAATGAGCGCTCACCATACGGAAGCAGTAAGGCGGCAACTCCGGACCCCAACTCGTGCGATACGGCCGTTGTGGGCCCAGTCGACCTGCGCTTGGAACCTGGTCGGGTCTCGAACCGCGCCTCGCTACGCCCGGCGGCTTTGGCCTTGAGCCGCTCGACGTACCCGCGCACGGTCAGAGGCTGACCAAACCGCCGCGGGGCGGCTATTGAGCAGCCAGTATCGGCAAAGTCTCGCCGAATGGTGTGGGCCGGGAGGGACAATGGGAGTTCATATGGTGTACGTGGAGGGCGAGATCATCATCAAGCGGCCGGTGGAGGAGGTGTTCGACTTCGTTGCCGATGAAGGCAACGAGCCGCGCTACAACGCGCGGATGGTTCGCGCCGAGCAGATGTCAGAAGGTCCGGTCGGCGTCGGGACGCGGTTTCACACCGAGCTGAAGACACTGGGCCGAACGATGCCGATGGTTGTCGAGTTCACCGGCTTCGACCGACCGCGGCGGCTGGCGTCGGTGACGCGTTCCTCGACGATGGAGACCGAGGGCGCGCTGATGTTCGAGTCGGTTCCCGGGGGTACCCTGATGCGCTGGTCGTGGGACGTGCGGTTACGAGGCGCGATGCGGGTGATGACTCCGGTGGTGGGCGCGATCGGCCGGCGGCAGGAGCTGGGCATCTGGGGCGCCCTCAAGCGGTTGCTGGAGTCAGCTGGCGAAGGACCATGAGCGCGAACGCGGTGGCAGTTACCCTCCGCTCGCTCCGGCGCGCTGCTAGATCCCGAGCAGCATCCGCCGTTCCATCAGGATGTGGGGGATCTTCACCAGGATCCTGGGGGATCTCCATCGGGATGTGGGGGATCTCCATCAGGATCCCTGTATGCCACGCAGCCACGCTGTTGGGGACGCGCCGACCCCGTCACGCGGCCACCGTAGCTCCGGAGACGTGCAATGCGCACGCCACCGCGGCCGACTTGGGTCGTCTTCATCGAAGAGCGGCCGTGGTCCATGCGAGCGCCACGCTCTACCGCCCGCCAAGAGCGTCGATGCCGGCCTCCAGCGCCCGCGACGGCGGTTAGTCGATCGTGATCGCCAGCGCGGCGCCGTCGGCGACGCTTTGCTTGCTGCGGAGCCGGCGCCCGAGCCGATAGAACAGCATTGCTACGGGATGGTGGCCCAACACGCTGGAGAAGATGAACGGGACCGCAAAGCTGACGACGGTGGCCGCCGCAAACCAGCGGAACTGACTTGCCCACGTCTCGGGATGCTGAGCGTGACGGGGACAAGTCGCGACGGCACTCGATCCGATATGTGCAAGGGAGTCGCACCCATGACGACGAGCCTACGAGCCCGACGTTTTCGCGCCATCCGCGGCACCGTGCAACTCGACCACCCTGAACTACGTGCTGTGCTCGCGGGTTAGGACCAACTGTGCGAGCGACCGCGTGGGCTGCCTCGCGGACCTGGTGTGGTCCTTCGACGGGCATCTTGAGCGTGGCGGTGAGAGACGCGCTTTGCGCGGATCTCGCGCAACCTCGGCGCCAGCCTGTCCGCCGCCCGCGGCCTCAGGCGGCTCCGAAGGCAGGACGAGACGATCTCAGGTGACGCTTGCTAGGGGATGCGCTAGACCAGCTTCGTGAAACGCGGCTCCTCGGGTAGCTTGACCGACGGTGAATTTCAGCTCGCTTCCTGGGCCTGTGCGGGACTACATCGACCGTGTCCTGGCGAGCCCGGTTTCCACGCCCAAAATGGTGAGGATCGAGCAAACGGGCGAGATGATCCTCAAGCGAGGCGCACCTCCCCTTGCATTCACCGCCACGGAGGAGTTCCCGACAGATCGCGTCGCGTTCGCCTGGCGCGCACGGTTTCGGATGCTCGGGCCGGTCGCGCGAAGGGCCACAGATAGCTACGACAGCCGTGAGGGGGCTTCTCGAGGTGCGCGCGCTCGGCCTCCCTCTGCAGCGCAACCGCGGTCCCGAGCTTTCGCAGAGTGAGGTCTTTCGGTATCTCGCCGAGATCGCATGGGCGCCGCCGGCGATCGTCGCCAACCACCAGCTTCAATGGCGCGAGCTCGACGAGCGGACTGTGGAGCTCGCCACGCCCGTCACCGGCGAGCCGATCGCTGTTCGGCTGACCTTCAACGAGGCAGGGGAGATCACGCAGACCGTCGCCTGGCGGCCGCGACTCGAATCAGGGAATGCGCCCACTCCCTGGATCGGCGACTTCGCCGATTATCGGGATGTTGGCAGCGTGCGTGTGCCGACCCGCTGCGAGGTGCGCTGGGAGCTACCCGACGGGCCGCTCACTACTGGCGCGGCACGGTCACATCACTTCAGCTGTGCGACTGATGTGGGGCCCAGCGAGACGCCAGAGCCGAGCCGGACCTGCCTTCGTGTCGCGACAGTGACCGGAGAGACCAGCTGCCTCTCACTCGTCTGGGCCGTCCTCGACCTCTTCTTCAGCCACGCCAGCAACGGCGCCACCTTCACCGACGTTGACCGCCAACACCTCTACCGAATCAAATACCAGCAAGCCGACCCCCGACACCATCGACGAGGAGGTCACCGCCGCTTAGACTCAACCCCGGGAACCTGCACCGCGCGCGAATCTACAGTGAGCCGGACCGGCTTTGACGGAGACTGGGTTTGTAGGGCGGTTCTTGATTCTTCTTGTCTGAGTGAGTGAGTGTCTCAGCACCGTCGATCGGAGACGACCCCGGAGGGGTCGTATCTCGTTTGAGGGGTGTGGGCGTCTTCGAACTCGGCCGGCGGGATGTCGCCGAGGGACTCGTGCAGGCGGTCATGGTTAAACCAGCTGACGTACTCCACGACGGCGAGCTCGAGCTGGGCGCGGGTGCGCCAGACGCGGTCGGCGATCAGCTCGGTCTTGAACGAGTCCACGAACGATTCGGCGAGCGCGTTGTCATAGGCATCGCCGACGCTGCCGACCGACGCCAGCACGCGGTGGTCGTCAAGGACCTGGGTGTAGGCGGCCGAGGTGTATTGCGCGCCGCGGTCGGTGTGGGCCACGAGCCGAAAGTCAGCGCCCGGGTCTCGCGTCCCGAGCGCCATCCGCAGCGCGTCGAGCACGAGGTCGGTGCGCATGTGGCCGGCGAGCTGCCAGCCGACGATCCGGCGGCTGAAGACGTCGAGCACGAACGCGAAGTAGACCACGCCCTCCCAGCAGCGCAGATAGGACAGGTCCCCGACCCAGAGACGATCGGGCTCGCGGGCGGTGAAGTTGCGCGCCACGAGATCCGGCCGGCGCCGTGCGTCCGGATCGGGCGTGGTGGTCCGCCACGGCTTCCCGCGCCGCTTCGCGCCCTGAATGCCGTGCTGGCGCATCAGGCGCTGCACCTGGCAGCGGGGCGCGGTCTCCCCCGCTCGTCTGAGTGCCTTCCACGTGCGGCGATATCCGTAGGCCTCGTAGTTGGCCTGGTGCGTCTCGCGGATCCGCTCCAGCAGCCGCTCGTCGTCGAGCTCCCGAGCACAGCGCTCGCCGCGGGCGCGGTGATAGTACGCGGACGCCGACACGCCCAGGGTCCGGCAGATCGGCTCGACGCCGAAGCGATCGCGATGCTCATCGAGGAACATGCTCACTTCGTTCGGTCTGCGTCGAGCTCGGTCGCGAAAAACACCGAGGCGGCCTTCAGGATCTCGTTCGCGCGCCGCAGCTCGAAGACCTCCTTGCGGAGCTTCTTGATCTCCTCGCGCTCCTCCGAGGTGGGCAGATCCGGACGAAGGCCACCATCAGCCTCGGCCTGGCGCACCCGCCGACGCAGCGTCTCGTGATGAATCCCGAGATCGTCAGCGACGTGACGCACCGGCCGACCAGACTCGATCGCCAGGCGCACGCCGCGCTGGATCAACTCTTCGGGGTACTTCCGTGGTCGTGGCATCGCTGGAGGGTCTCCTGACCCGAGGACAGATCGTCCTCGATTCGAAGCCTCCGTGAAAACCGGCCTGGCTCACAGCGGTCATGAGACGCAACCTGCGGCCAGGCAGACACCTGCTCATTCGAGAGGCTGTCGCGTACTTCCCGCGAAGCCCGTCTCTGTTGTGACCCCATGACAACTCGACGCCTTCCGCCGGAGTCGAATCACTCGGACTGGGTGCTCGACGGCCGCGAGAGCGCCCTACACGAAGCCGGTCTCAGGGCCGGTTATGAGCCGATCCAGTGGCCGGGGGATTCACGGATCAGCCTCGCGACGATCCGGTCGCCCGCGCCGCCAGCACCCCGCGCGCCCTACGTCGCCGTTGCGCACACCGGTCTTGTGCGCGGCGGAAGAACAAAGCAAGCCTCGGTGACGGCGCGTGCGTGTCTGCTTCCGCCCTCCGGGTCCCGCCGGGCGTCGCTACCACCCTTTGCGGAGAGGGACGGTCAGATCGCGAGCTGACACCTTTGCGGGAGGAGCAGTTGTGCGTTGAGGCGCTGATCCGCCGGCGATCTCCCTTCTCGTCGGACTCGCTCGCTGTGGCGGGGCCGCGCGGCCAGCATCAGTTATCGGGTCAGAGTCGCGACAGCGCTCTCGGGTTCCTCAGAGATCAAGCCTTTCTGGCCGCACAGCGTGCTTTGGGTCAAGCGGCGCGTGACGCGGCCGATAACAACATCGTGTGGAAGAGATTTCCGCATCCAACCCACGCCACGGTCGTCTCATACCTAGCGCTCTTCGTGGCCCTCGGCGGGAGCGCCTACGCCGTCACTGGTAGCACTTCCCCCGTGATCCGGGCCTGCTATGCGAGAAGAACGGGCGCGTTGCGAGTGGTGCGGGCGGGTCGTTGCGCGCCTGGCGAGCGCTCGCTCTCCTGGAACCAGAAAGGGCTGCCTGGGGAGACGGGACCACAGGGGCCCCAAGGCACGGTGGACACATCGCAGTTCTACACCAAGACTCAGAGCGATGGGCGATACCTTCCGACCGCCGGCATCGCGGCTGACTCCTCCGAGCTCGGCGGGCAGGGCCCGTCAGCGTTCGCCCAGTCCGCAGACACCTACACAAGAAGCCAGAGCGACGCCCGCTATTTGCCGATTGGGGGCACGGCGGCTAACTCGTCTGGGCTCGGGGGGCTCGGGCCCACCGCGTTCGCACAGTCGGACCTGTTCGGGAGCCCACCCTCCGTTAGCGCCGGAAGTGCCAGTGACTCATCGTGCATTCTCGGCGAGATCAAGCTGACGGCTACCGTGGGCGCGAGCCTGCCAACGAACTGGACGCTGGCGCACGGCCAGACGCTGTCGATCTCCAGCAACACTGCGCTCTTCTCGCTCCTGGGGACGACCTATGGGGGCAACGGGACCAGTACTTTTGACCTGCCAAGACTCCAAGGCGCAGAGCCAAAGGGCGCAGGCCCAGCGGGCGTCAACTACGCGATCTGTACTTCGGGAATCTTCCCGTAGTCGTCCCTACCGCCTCGGGCTAACAGCGCGCCTCTCAACGGCTTTGTCGCTCCGCGAGATAGCGGAAGCTCCGTTCCTGTGCGCCGGCATCCCGCAATCGCCGTCAACAGAAGCCAGTCAGCGCCCGCGCGAACGACTGCTTAGCTTGCCACGGTGTCGCCGAGCTCACGACCCACTTGGCGACGGAGCAGCCACGTCAGGTCTTCATGGAGCGCAACCCCATCTGTCCGCAGGGAGCCGTCAGCTGGCGCGACGCGGGCGCGTCGTTGCAACTGGTTCGGGCGAGTAGCAGCGAGGCCGCCAGCACGGCAGGTCGCTGCTCGTTACAGGCGAAGGCAGGAGCGCGCGATTGGCTGCGCGGCACGACGACGTGCGTGTCGGTCGCATGGATACCAGCAGTCTGGTTCGGATCGTCATAGTGCTCGCTTGTCGCGGGCGAAGCAGTGGTTTGGTGCAATCGGACGAGTAGCCTGGCCCGACGTAGCTGTGAGTGCGCCGTGGCAGCCTGATCGCGAGGAGGCCTTGCAAGCAATGGCCAAGCCAGCGGCTCGTCATCGTCATCATCACGCGACCTCCCAGCGTGGGCGGCTTGTGTGGTTGGCGTTGGTCGCGGCTGTCCTCGCTGGCGGGTTGGCGGTCCTCATCGACCGCACGGCGTCTACCGGGGGCTCGCAGAACTCGCGGCCCAGCCGGCAGGGGGTGATTGACGGGCTCGTCACGGGGCCCCGAAGGATTGCGCCCGGCGTGACCGCCTATGTCGCGGGTCCGCGCGGCGTGTGGGTCGGCTCGGCGGGCATCGCGACCATCGGCACGCCGATGCAGCCGAATGCGCGCCTGCGCCTCAACAGCATGGGCAAGACGTGGACCGCGGCGCTGATTCTCAAGCTCGTCGGCGAGCGGCGGATGAAGCTCGACGACACTGTCTCGCACTGGCTGCCGGGGCTGTTGCCCTACGGCAACCAGATCACCGTCGAGCAGCTGCTGAACCATACGAGCGGCATGATCGATACCGAGGATGTAAAGGCCAAGCCGGCGTACTACATCAGCAAGATCAAGGATCCGGCGCTGCGTGCGCGCGTGCTGGCGGCCGCCCGTCGCGGCCGGACCGATCCCACGTACCCACCGACACGCGTGTGGATCGAGATCGCCGCGGGGCAGCCGCTGCCACACCGGCCCGGCAGCAGCTGGCACTACTCGAACATTGGCTACATGGTCGTCGGGCTGATCGCGGCACGGGCCGGCGGCGCCGATCTCGCAACGCTCTTTCGTACGCGGATCATCGATCCGCTGCACCTGCGCAGCGCACGCTATGACCCCGCACCGAACATCAGCGGCCCTCACGCCCACGGCTACTCGCTCTCCGCCAACGGCAAGCTCGTGGACGCCACCGGCTGGACCGAGGGTCTCGCGGCCGAAGGCGGGATCGTCTCCGACGCCGCCGACGAGGCGCATTTCGTGCAGGCCCTGATGCGCGGGCACGTCCTGCGGCCCACGCAGCTCACGGCGCTCGAAACCCCGTACGGCAACGGGAGCTACGGCCTCGGCATCGTGAGCCAGCAGGACGGCTGCGCCGCGCCCGGCCTCGCCTACGGCCACAACGGCGGCGGCGACGGCTACATGTCCTCGGTGCAGGTCTCGCCCGATGGCAGCCGCGTGGCGGTCGTGCTCGTCAACGGCTACGCCACGAGCAACGCCGCGCAGAACCACGGAAGCGCGGCAGTCTTCAACACGATGCAGCGCCTCTACTGCGCGGGATGAGCCCACTCCACACGCGACGCCCATCACGTACCGGGTCGCATGCCAGCGCCCCACTCATCGCGGATGCAGCGACACCGTACAACCGGGCGCTCTCGCCATCGCGGGAGGCAAGTCTCGCGTGCAAGCGTACGCCGGCGTGTCCGCGACCGCGGTGGTTATCGGCAAACCACGAAGTCCCCAGCACCCGGTTTCGTCCGGACACCCGATTAGACCGCGGAGTCACCATGTCCGGAGTCATGGAAGGTCGGATGGACGCCAGCGGCAATGGCGATTGCAGCGCGCGCTCCGGCGCGTCGGACGGTCGCCCGGAGGGCGGTCGGGAGGTACGCTGGAGTGCGCAGCGCAAGCAGGAGGTGGTCTTGCGGCTGCTTCGGGGTGAGTCGCTGGACGCTCTCGCGCGGGAAACCGATCAGCCCGCCGGCACGATCAGCGGCTGGCGGGAGGCGTTCCTGCAGGCCGCGCAGGAGGGCCTCAAGAGCCGGCCGCGGCCGATGGAGGAGCGCCAGCTCGCCGACGCGCAGCGCAAGATCGGCAAGCTCGCGCTCGACAACGACATCTTGCGCGGCCTGATCGAGGAGATGGGCCGCCGCCTGCGTTCGCCGAGGCGCTGACGGTCGCCGTCCGACTCGACGCCCCACTGGCCCGGGTGTGCCGCGTCGCGGGCGTGTCGAGGTCGGCGGCGTGCGAGCAGCGCCGCCGACGCCGTGCCTCGGATTCACCCGCTCACGCGCGCCGGCGCCCATGGCCTCGTCGGCTCTGCCCAATCTGGAGCTCCTCGCCGCCATTCGTCGAGAGACCCGCGAGTCGCCGTTCGTCGGCGAGGGCCACAAGAAGCTGACCGCCCGGCTGCGGCGGCGCGGGATCTGCACGAGCCGCAAGCGGGTGCTGCGGCTGATGCGCGAGCACGGCTCGTTGCCAATGGCGGGAACGCGGGCGCCTGCTTCGCCGACCCGAGCAGTAGCCACGGTCGTCGCTGATCTCGTTGCTGCTTTAGGACGACGAGCAGTGAACGACGCGGACAGCAGGCGCGCGGTGGCCGCGCTATCACCACGAGGCAGAAGGAGCAGTGCGACGGCCACCGGCCGCGCGACTGCTCGTGCGTCACAGCAGCCGCCTCGCCGTCACGACTGGTTCAGGCGTCAAGCAGCAGCGCGTCCTTGCGCCCCCGCGCGTCGTGGCCATCGGCCCGACAGTCCACAACGCCGGCGATTGCTTTGACCGCGGCGATATGGCGGAGCGCACGAGCGCAACGGCGACATCTGGAGCGCCCGGGTCGGCGCCGGCGATCGCTCCGGCGGACGATCGGATTCATTCAGATAGGGGCCCAGGCCGTTGGTCTGGCCGGCGGCAATAGTGCCGACCACGGACTGCGTAGGCGCCGCGCTCGAGTTGCCGCCCGCGATGAGGCCCCGCAATGAACAAAAGGGGCGTCTCCGACCTGGCGGGCCGCACGATTGCATTCGTCTACTCACCGACGCCTGAGCGACGAGTCCTATGCCACGAGCCGAGGAGTCGCGCCTCGCTGCTGCTTACTCAGGATCCGGTAGTCGTGATCGGAATCGCGGTCTTGGTGCGCCCGCCAAACCCCGTGCGAGGGCAGCAGATCGCTCCGCGTGTAAGGAGCAGCCAGCCGCCGCTGGTCCTGGCGTAGCGAAGCGCTACGTGGCGCGAGCGCCGTCAGAGCCCTGGATCATCGCCACGCGGATCGTGCCCAGGATACGCCCCGAACGATCGGAGCGCTCGTCGCATAATCCGATCGGCTACCTGCGTCCACGCACCCGAGGAACTTTGTGGCCGGGGCCCACCGCGCACAACGTGCGCGGTGGGCCCCGGCGTCAACAGTCTGCAGCTCGCCTGTCTAGGCACGCGTACGCGGTCAGCTGTGGACCGACGCGCACCCCCGCAAGCCGTTGGCCAGACCGGCGGCGTTGAAGACCCACTTGCCGGTTGAGCTGTTGTAGATCGACAACTCGGTGCACAGCCACAGATCGGAACCGAACGTGTGTGGCAAGGAGTAGAACGAACCCCAATAGCCGTTCTTGGCATCCGCATATGCGAGCCCGTAGTTTTCGCACTGCTGAACTGCGATGCCATCGCCGCCGAGCGTAAGGCAGGTGCTCCCGCCTACCGGCGGATTGCCACTTCGGGTGTTGCCGACCCATGTTGCCGCGACCGGGCACTGCGACTTCGGCTTACCGGTCGGATTGCAGTTGTAGCGCTCGAGGTCAATCCGCCATTTCTTGCCCGTGAGGAAGTCGGTGTTCGGCGTCGTGAACCACGTCTGGATGTCGGTCACCTGCAGTCCGGAGCCAAACACGTCGATGCACTGCGAACCATAGGTGCTGCTTTGCGCGCATTGAACGCCGCTGCTGGCCATGGCCCCGCCCGCATTGACGCCGGCCAACGCCGCCACCGCAAGCGAGCTGACGGTTACCCTTCGCAGGCGACCGTCGGCGAAGGCGCCAGCAAGGATACGTTGGGTGATCCTACCGAAATACATTTGATCTCCTGTGACGATGATTTCGCGCGCGTTCAGGAGCGCGTCGGTTCCCTTCCGCGCGTGGCAGCTACCGTTCGGTTTGTTACTGAACAGCCTGACTCTATTTTGCGCATCGAGTCAGCGCATCGAGTCAGCGCATTGAGGCAGCTCAATGACGGCGTCCGCTCACCGGCCCGAACCGATAACCGGCCAGACAAGCGCGACGGTCAGCACAAGCCCCCAGAGCACAGCCCCGGCAATCGGAAACCTCCCTTCCCGGTCCGTCCGGCTCGAGAGCGACCCAAACACCCAAGTAACCGGTACAAACGCAAGTCCTAACGCACAGCGCTCCGGCTGTCAAGCATTCGATGTGATGCAAGCGTAGTGCTGTCCGCGTGATCTGGCCCGCTCACCTAGCTACGCCGACCAAGCGCCGGTCGCAGCGCCCGGCCAACCCGGCGCGATGTTTTCGCACCTCTGCCGAGGTCGCTATCACCAACCTTGCGTTGTGTCAATCCCGCACCTGCACTAGGTGTGCACATAAGTGCTAGCCCCATGCTAGTCGTGCTAGCGCTTGTAAGTCGCGTCTCCTCGCGTGGCGGCGTGCAAGTGACTGCTTGGCCTTAATGAGGTGCAGCGTCGCCATTCAGGGTAAGCGCCTTACCTAACAACGGCGAGGGGCAGTTTTGCGATCGACTGGGACGTGTCGTCGGTGTTTAGCCGTCTTCTATGGGCTGTGGGTGCAGTACTGTGGGCCGCGAGCTCGGAGCTTGGCAAGCGCGCGGTGGGGCGATCGTAGGCGGCTTGGTTCGCTCTGGCGCCAGTGGCGCACCGGGGTCGTGCGGTGCAACCGCTACCCCGGCAGGTGGGCCATGGTGCCATGGCCGCCCCTGTCACACCGATCGTTCTTCTTAGGATTACGTTCGTCGTGGCGCTGCTCGTTTCGTCGTCTGCGCACGCATTCGTGTCGAGTCTGATGCCGACGATTGACGGTCGGAATCCGCTCAAGGCCGATCCCGGGCCGATCACGATTACCGAGAATTTGTCGGCATTCATTCACCCTGGATGCGGGAACGATTGTCTGTGTCTGCCTCGAACCGGTGTTGGAAGGCGAAGCGTGGGCCAAGGTGCTTCGGCAGCGGACACGTCGAGTGTGCCCGGGGATTTTGGTCGTGTGATTTCATGCGGCGGTGCTTGTCCGCGGTCATCGCCTCCGGATCCCATCGAGGTCAAGCGTGTCTTTCAGCAGCGGCACATGGTATGGCGCCCATTGACACGACGGTCGCAGGGTCAGGTCGGCAGAAGTGGTGTGCGCACCGGACGCCAACAACTCCCGACACACCCGCGTGCGCGGCACACGCGCGACGTGTTCTCCTAGGAACGCGCGAACAGCTACAACTCGGCCCCGTAGTGGAGAGCAATGGCTCGAACAAGACAAATCAACATCACCAACCACCCGACGCGTCACGCAACTGGGCAGGTCCACCGATTTGACCAGCGCTTCCATCACCACGACGACGCCTCAACTGCGCGCGACTCGACGAGGATTTAGCGGTCCGACGGCGCTCGCGCCATGTAGCGCTTTGCCACGCACTCAGGCGTGTCGACGCGCGCGACGCACTGCTGTTTCTCCCGGATGATGCGCAAGTCGGAGCGTGCAAGCCTGACGTCGCGCGCCGCGCTGCTCTTTTGTAGCGCGTCGCGCTGCTGGTTTGCCACGAACGCGATGACGCCGGCCCGCCCGCGCTGGCGAGTGCTTTGTGCCTGGCGCCGCTCCTGCCTGGCTTGAGCTTTGGCGACATTCCGATGACGCCCGCCGAGCGTCAGCTCGGCCACGGTGCCGAGGCATCCGGCCCGACTCTGCATAAGCAAATCGTCGATTTCACACGCCACCCCGTCCGCCCTGCAATCGGCGGCTAGCACCGCGTCCTCGCGGAGCTGCGGTTGGTCGCCGAAGCGCTCGTACGCTTGGGATCGCGCGCATCGTGAAAGCGCTCGTCACCGGGGTGCGATTTCGCTGCCCGGTCGCGTCCTGATCGCCTCGACAGCCGGCAGGACTGCTCGACCTCGGACGGGCCTCTCCGCGACCTCGCGCTTCTGCTCACCGCGGAGCGAACGGCTAACGCCTGGGATGACTCCTGAGGATCGTCTGGTTGAGCAGTGAGCTCGACCACGCGCCCGGTCCCCGCTCGGTGGACTCATGGTGGGCCGCGAGTCGGGGCCCTCGACCGACGCCGGGCCGCGCGACGACATGTCTCGAGTTGGTCGGAAGGTGATCCCTCCGTGGGTCTGCGGAGCCGCGGTGCACGCTGCTGCCGGTCGAGTTCACACAATCGTTCCTGACTTTTTGGGACCTCAGACGTTGTGCTGGGTGAGGAGTAGGACGGTCGCCTCGACGACGGCCGCATCCTTAAGCAGCTCCGACATCTGAGGTCTCATGAGCCAGCGCATTCATGCGGCGGTGAGGGTTGGCATCACCGCGATCGCCCTATCCGGTGCGTCGGTCGGGCTCGCCGCAAAAGGCGGGGTGCCGCACTCGACGAAACCGTCCGACGGCGACGCGGGTGGGCGCAAAAGCTGCGGAAGGGGCGATGAGAAACGGCGCGAGCAACGGCGGAAGTGCGGCACGAAATGACAAGGGCGCCTCAGGGGGATGTCCACGTGGTGTCCTCCCTAGGAGCTTGGGGTTTACGTCGATCCGAGAGGAGGATCAACCTTGTTCAGATGTATCTCACGAGTGATGGCAGGGCCCTTCGCTGTCCTGGCCGTGTGCGGCGCGGCGGTGCTCGCCGGCGCGCCGGCGAGCTCGGCGGGGCGGGCCACAAGCAGCCTTCCGGCGCCGGTCCCCGCCGTCTCGGATTACCAGTTGCTGACCGCCAGCACCACGCCGCCGACCGAAGCTCAGTGCTTCGCGGTCGGGCGGCGCTGCTTTACCGCAACGGCGATGCAGAATTCCTACGACCTGCCGCCGCTGTACGCGCAAGGGAATGAGGGGCAAGGGGTCACGATCGCGATCATCGACTCGTTCGGCAACCCCAACATGGCCTCGGATCTGGCGAATTTCGACACCCAGATGGGCCTGCCGCACATGTGCGGCGAGCCAGGCCAGGCCTGCGGTCCCGGGATCCCGACGTTCCGGCATATGTACTGGAACGGCACGACCCAGGTGAAGGCGCCGCCGCCGGGCAGCAACGGCACCGGCCTGCAGAACCGCGATGCGTGGACTCTCGAGACTGCTCTGGATGTGGAATGGGCGCATGCCATGGCCCCGCTGGCGAACATCATCAACGTGACGACCAATCCCGCTGAGACGCAGGGAGTGCAGGGCTTCCCGACGATGATGAACGCCGAGCAGTTCATCGTGGACCACCACCAAGCGACGGTCATCACGCAGAGCTTCGGGGCGACCGAGGAGGGCTTCGGTAGCACGCAATCGCTGCTGAACCTGCGGCACGCTTTCATCTCCGCGGCCGCGAACGGCGTGACCGTGCTGGCCAGCTCGGGTGACGGCGGCACCGCCAACTCCAAGAAGACGCCGGTGAAGAACCCGTCCACGGTGCCGTATCCGACGGTGAACTGGCCGGCCTCTGATCCGCTGGTGACGGGCGTCGGTGGCACTTACCTGTGCACCAACCCGGCGACCGGCAGCGGCGTCGACTCCACCGATCCGCCGACCAACTGCCAGCCCCCAGCAAATCCTGGAGTTAGGGAGATCGGCTGGATCGACTCGGGTGGCGGCTTCAGCCACGTGTTCGCGACGCCTAGCTACCAGAACACGTTGCCCGCCGGATCGACCCCGATCGGCGCCATGCGCGGGGTGCCCGACGTCGCATTTCAGGCCAGTTCGCGCACCGGTCCCCTGGTCTACGACACCGGTGCCGGCGCCGGAGGCTGGTTCATCGTTGGCGGAACGTCCTGTTCCTCCCCGCAGTTTGCGGGGCTGGTCGCGATCGCCGACCAGATCGCCGAACACGGCCTCGGGCAGATCAATCCGACGCTGTACCAGCTGGCGTCCGGGCCAAACTACGGCTCTTACTTCTACGACGTGACCACTGGAAACAACCAAGCAGACCCGAGCATCCCTGGGTACCCGGCAACCATCGGCTGGGACCCGGTGACCGGCCTCGGCACCCCGAACGCCGCGACCCTGGTCCCGGCGCTCGCCGCAGGCTAGAGCTGGCGGACGTTTCTCGCTCGTTTGGGGGAGCCGCCACGGCGGCTCCCCCGGCCTCGATTTCGTTAACTACCGGTCCCTGGGTTCATGACCACAGGGTGCCGCTGCATAGCCGCGCAGGTTCTTTCGACGACCGTTCGGGCGTCGCCGCCTCAGGTACCGAGCGACGTCGGACCAAACGCCACAAGACCGGCCGGCGACATGTACTTGGCGAAGGACGAAACGCCTCCGTCCTTTCAGCCGTCGGCCCGCGCTCGCACGATCGCATTGACGTTCTCGCTTGCGCCGAACGGATCGTGCAATGGCGACCGAGCGATGGCCCGACCACGGCTGGCGGCGGGATCGGTTTACGTACGAACGTGGCCGCCCGCAGTTAGCGAGCGTTGAGATCACGGCGCACCGTGTCGCGGTCGAAGCCCGCGCTCTCGAGCTGGCGCACGATCATGCCGAGGTGCTTCTGGCTGACGTTCTGTCTCCCGTGCCCAGGAACCGTGATCACAACCCCGGATTCGTGGCGGAAGCGCCGATGGCTCGTTGCCTTGCCGCCGAGTTCGGTAAAGCCATGATCGACTAGCCAGGCTGTGAGCGCTCTGCGGGTTACCGTGCTCATCGGCGAATTCTCGGACGTGGCCGGTCACGACGCGTGCCGTCCTCCCGCCAGAGAAGGACCGCCGGACCCGGGTTTGAGCGTCCCCGGGGAGAGACCGGCAGTCGTGGCGTTCGCGACGAGACGCTCGGTCCTCGTCCCAAGCTGGCGCCAGATGAGCGGCTGCAGTGCTTGAGCAGCTCCTGCCGGAGCGGCGGTCGACCGCGTCGCACTCGACTGCGAGCCGCGGCAGGAGCACTCCGCTCGTCTGGCCGCACGTGTTCGCCAGCATGGTCAGCATTCGTGCTCATCGCGAGCCCGTCTCCAACGCGGCCGGGTCCCCGATCGAGACCGCGCGCACGCGTGAGGCAGGAGCGCCGTGACGGTTATTGCGCGTGGCTCTTGCCCGCGTCACGACCGCGCCGGCCGGGACCCGGAGTAACAATCACGCCGTCGGCTGGGTACACGATCGACTCGTGCTGCTCATCCCAGCGCACGCGGTAATGCTCGTGTCCTTCGCGGCCGAGCACCTCGATGATCTCTCCTCGGCGCGACGCCTGGCCGTGCACGCCATGAGGCTCAATCCAGTCACCTACGCCGCCGGTTTCGGCGAACTTATTCGGCATCAGTTCACCTCCTTTGACGCCATCAAACCGCTCGGCCCGGCGCTCGGCATCGGTGACCGCGCGAAGCCCGCTGCGGTGATCTACGGATGTGCGCCGCCGGCGCAGAAGCAGTCGTTCTAGATCAGGGCCGCGATCAGCCCCGTGCCAGCGATGAGCAGCAGGACCCCGGCCAAGGGCCCCGACGTCAAGCCGACCCGGTTGCGACGGTAGCCCGCGAGTAGATCACCACCGCGCGGGTCGTCACGTCCGTGGCTGTCGACTATTGGTCGGCCACGCATTCCGGACGCGCTGCGCGATTCGCCAGCTCTCTACCGGTCCGGACGAGAGAGAGCAGCGGTCGCAAGACAGCCGATGCCACGCACCTGCCCTGCATCGACGCCGCGCCGCCGGCGACGCTGCGGCAAACCGGGCAGTTACGCAAGCATGCCGACTCGGAGCACGCGGCCGCCACGGTCCCGCGATCCCTTTCGCCGACCATGCGCTTCGCACCGGCGCGCTATCGCGATGGCGATGGCGATGGCGATGGCGACATAGGAGTGTCTCGCGCGATTGACTAACAGAGGTGCGAACCCCCGCGCAGCGCCCACCGCCCGGAGCGCGCCGCAAATGGAGAGCGGCATTTGCGTGCACAGTCAGCGAGACAGCCGACGATCGCCACCCCTAGACGTGGAGCGGGCCGCTAATTGGACCGCGCGCGCTTGACGATCGCGTCCACCGCGTCGACGGCCTCTGACACGCGAGCACAGACATCGACCCCCGCCCGCAACTGCTCTTCAGCCGTGATACCGCGCCCGCCGACAACGAATCCCACAAATGGTCGTTCGGCTCGCGCTTCGTCAATGCAGCGCAAGATCTGCTCGATGCGACCGGGGTTCGTGGCGCTCAAGCAGATCACGTCTGGCTGGTGGCGGCGTGCCGAGCTTCCAAGGGCATGCGCAGGGACGTCCGCTCCGAGCATGAGCACGTTGTACCCCGCAGCCGCCAAAAGACTGTCGACCATCCGCAGCGCAACGACGTGCAGTTCGCCTGGTGGAGTGGCAAGCATGACCCGATGGCCACCCCTCGCCCTGGCTACCCGCTGCGCCTCATGCTCCAGAGCGAGCACTCGCAGCGAGATCTCGGTCGCGGCGTGCTCGTCGGCGACCGATATCTCCCCTCGCTCCCAGAGCTCGCCGATCAGCCACAGCGCAGGCGCGATCAGCTCCTCGTGGACCTCCGCCGAGGTCAGGTCGGCATCGAGCGCATCACGAATAGTGCTCTCAGCCGCGGCCAAGTCTGCGGAGAGCAGTGCCCAGCGGTATGCACGAGCGAGCTGCCTGATCTTCTCCTCACGAGGCTCCGGCGGGTCCTGCTTGGAACGGTCGGCCATGTCGCGGCTGACAGCCAACATACTCTGAGCACTCGTCCGATGACAACTCTGACCGGCTGCCCGGCCCAAACGAATGGCAGGTGAGGTTTACAACGCCGCGCGGGAAGCACCTCCTGCCCGTCCTACGGCGAGCGCGCCCGGACGCCCCGCACCCCAGTCCGGCTCGACACGCCGCGGCTGTAATCCGAGCTGTCCCCGACGTTCACACCGCCGGGACGTTTCGTCCGGGCCAATCTCGAGTGTTGGCCCGACAGGATCCCGATTGCTTTGATCCTCGGGCCGTCTCGAGTCGCACTATCGCGGTGGCGATGTTCCGATCGCCGGGGATCAGGCGTCGGGCACAGGTCAGCTCGGGCGCGGCGCCCACGCGTCTGGACCGGCTTTGCGTATGCAATTGGTCGATTCCGCACGACTAAGGGCGGGCCCTGGTTCCGGCGAGCTCCAGGCACGCAGCGTCCAGCCTTCCCAGGGCTATGAGCAACGGGATGTCTGGTCGTGATCGAGGCCGCTTCCGCGCTTAGCGGGTGTGGGCGGCGCACCCCGGGGAGGCTCGCTCTCAAAAGACGCGGGTCTCCGGATCCTTCAGGCTAACCGCCCATGGCGCGTGCCCGGCGTTCATGAGAACGCGCTACCGGGTCCCACGGTCCTTACGACATGCGGGTCGACAAGGCGGCGGGTCTCGCAGTGCGACGAGGAGGGACGCCACCGCCCGGAGAGGTCACACCTGCTTCTGCGTTCGGGGATAACTCGGCCGAAAGGGTGCTTCGAGTGCGCGCTGGGGACGGCTCCGGTCGCCCCGGGAAGGAAGGCGGGGCCGCGCTGTGTTCAGCGCGCGATGCGGTAGTGCATGTGGGTGACACCGTCCTCGCCCTCGAGGACTCGGGTGCGCTCTAGTTCGATGTGCTCGGGCGCGAGGTTGTCGAACAGGCGGCGCCCTTGGCCGAGGAGCACCGGGATGAGGTGGATCTCGAGCTCGTCGAGAAGGCCGGCAGCGAGCGCGAGCTGGGCGGTGGCGGCGCCGTGAACCAGCACATTCTTGTCGCCCGCAGCCCGCTTGGCTTCGGTCATGGCAGTACCGAGGTCAGTCACGTAGGTGACGAGCGGCCACTGGCTGACGTCGATGCCTGGCTCTTGGCGGCTGAGCACCCAGATCCGCACGCCGTCGTGGTGGTCGCCGCCCTAGCCCTCCGCGGGCTCGAAGGTCCCCCGCCCGGCGACGATCGCGCCCGTCTCCATGAACTCGTCGTATACCTGGCCGAAGATCGGCTGCTGGCCATTGAAGAGCCATTTGTGTAGTCGTTCTCCGCCGTCGCCGAGGCCGTTGCCCGGTCCGGCATTGGGGCCGGCGATGAATCCGTCGAGGGGCATTGACATGTAGAGAACCGATGAGGACATATCCCTGCTCCTAGTTTCGAATGGCGCGGCTCCTCGGCCGCGCCTGCTGCTCCTACGTCGAAGTAGAGGTGCGAAATTCGACAGCAGCTTACGACTGGGGCGGCCCGAAAACCACACGGCCCCGAAGGGGTCACAGCGCGAGCGGCTGCCTATCGGCCACTTCACCGTGGTCGGCATGGCATGGACCTCGTGGCCGCTCTGCTGACCGCGGCGGCCTGTATCCGCGCGCCAGACTGCTCGAAGAGCGGCATTGCAGCCACGTGCCGGATGAGTCAGCCGGAGCTCGGCATCTCAGTGCTGAGCTTGATCTGTATTTCCGATGAGTTGATCGCCGATGGAGGCGCGACGGTAAAGGACGTGCCGCCGGTCGCGGGCGCGGGTGAGGAGTCCGGTGGTGTGAAGCACTTGGAGGTGTTGGGAAACGGCGCTGGGTGTGATTTTGAGTCGGCGCGCGATCTCGACCGTGGGTAGTGGCTCGTCGAGCATTTGGAGTAGGAGTGCTCTGGTGCGTCCGAGGAGGTCGACCAGTGCTGTGGGGTTGGGCTCTGGCGGGGGTGCCCAGAGGGTGCTGATGCCGCGGCTGGGATAGGTGAGGGATGGTGGTTCGGCGGGATCGAGTGGGGGCGCTGGTTTGGGCGCGAAGATCGAGGGCATGAGCAGCAGGCCTCGCCCGTCCGCGGCGACGGTGTGCTGTCCGATCATCTCGGTGATGCTCAGCGCGCCGTCGCTCCACCGTATGTTGGGGTGCATGTCGGCGAACAGCAGGCGCGCGCCGCCGGTGGCCAGTTGCCGGGCGCGGTGGGTGGTGTCGGCTTCGAGGACGAGTCGCATCGCCGGCCAGCTTGGAGCCAGCGCGCTTTCCCAGTAGCGGTGAAGTGCGTCGCAGATTGCGCTCAGGAGCCTGACGGTCGCACGCCTGCCTGGGCGGATGACTGATTGCAGGGGCTGGGGCACCGGGTCGGGTGCGTGCGTGGCGAGCAGGTCGCGCCGGACGATCTCGGATGCGGTTGCACGGATCGTGGCCAGCTCGTCTTCGATGTGCGGAGCGAAGCGGGCTGGACGCGGGGTCAGGAAGTCAGGGAGGGCTCGGCTCGGAGTCCCGCGGAAGTCCGGCGGGATCAGGCTCGGTCCAACCAGTGAGCGCAGCAGGTGGGCGTCGCTGGCGTCGAGCCGGGTCCCGACCGCACGAAGCCAGGGCAGGTGCAGTGTGTGTTGGCTGGGGTCGACCAGCGCTCGGAGGCTGAGGACCGTCTCGGCGAGCGGGGAGATCCCGAAGCGGGTGTTGGCCAGGTCCTCGACGCCGAGCTCGATCCGGATCATTTAGCCATACGCTACATCTATTCGCGGATCTCGCGGGCTCGATTGAACTTGTCGCATGACCAATGTTCAACTCGACGGGAGCACGATGAACCACATCGCCTATGCGATCGCCGTCATGCGACGCGACGAGCTACTCGCGCAGGCCGCCGAGCGCAGGCGTGACGTTCCCACGGCCGGCTCGGTCCATGGGGTACTCAGCGCCGCCGCAGCCCGCCAGGTGCACACGCCGCGTCGGCTGCGACGACCGCGGTTCGTCTACCGATAGCGAGAGCCGCCGATACGTAGGCGGAGAGCATCCGAACGACATCGATGAAGAGGAGAGTCGATGGACCGTTTTGATCCGAAGACGAGCTTTGGTTCCGAGACGGCCGCGCGCCATGACGCGCTCGAAACTCGCGGCGACGAAGAGGAAGCGGTGGCCGTCCTCTCCCAACTTGCGGCTCAACAGGGCGCGCTCGAATTCGCGGCCGGCACCGGCAGGATCGCCTTGCCGCTCCTGCGGGCCGGTCCGGTCGACGGCATCGAGCAGTCACAGCGCATCGTCGACAGGAGGCGCGAGAAACCTGACGGCGACAAAGTCCGTGTGGTCATCGGCGACATGTCCTGTGTCGGCACCGGACCCAGGTACCGGCTGGTGTACTTGGTCTACAACACGCTCGGCAATCTGTTCACCCAAGACGACCAGGTTCGATGCTTCCAGAACGCCGCCCGGCACCTGTCCAACGACGGAGTGTTCGTCCGCGAGTACCGCGTCCCTAGCGCACCGTCCCGACCGGGCCACCAGTTCGTCGACCCCGAGCGCGTGTAGGCATGCTCGCGACACCTGAGCTGATCGTCAACGGCCGGCTCCAGGGCGGGCCCTCACGGGATCTCGCGGACAGTGATGAGGTTTGTTGCCCCGGCAGCTCCCGTCTGACGTCCGGCGGTGATGACAACGAGCGAGCCTGTCGGAAGCCCGGCGAATTCCTTTGCGGTCAGCAGAGCGGATTCGATCAGCTCGTCCACAGACTCGGTCACTGGCATTGTTTTCGCGTAGACGCCCCACTCCAAGGCGAGTTGATCGGCGGTCGCCTGGTCGTGCGGCAGAGCGATGATCGGTCGCCGTCGGCGGTACTTAGCGCACGCGCGCGGTGAGCCGCCGAGCGACGTCGGTACCAGCAACGCGACGGCATCGAGCTCCTCAGCCAACTCGACCGCGGCGTGCATCACCGCGGCGGCGGGCGTGTCTCGCACGCCCGGCCGCACCCGCCCGTGGATCTCGGGGAACTCCTCGGCGGCTTCCGCGAGCTGCGACATCTCCCGCACCGCCTGGACTGGGTAATCGCCGACGCTCGTCTCCGCGGAGAGCATCACGGCGGACGTCCCGTCGATGACCGCGTTGGCAACGTCCGAGGCCTCGGCACGCGTGGGCTCCGGCGCATGGATCATCGACTCGAGCATCTGCGTTGCGGTGATCACCAGCTTGCCCGCCTGAGTCGTACGGTAGATCGTGTCCTTCTGCATCAGCGGCACCTGGGCGACTCCAGCCTCGATCCCGTAGTCCCCTCGGGCGACCATCACGCCGTCACTCACCGCGATGATCTCGTCGAGATGCTCGTAGGCTTCGATCTTCTCGATCTTGGCCACCGTTCGCCCGCGCCAGCCACGCTCCTCCAAGAGCGCGCGTAGCTGCTCGATGTCGGCCGCCGAACGAACAAACGACAGCGCCACAAAATCGGCGCCGAGCTCAGCGGCAAGCGCCAGATCCCGCAGGTCCTTCTCGGTGATCGCCGGCAGTTCGGGCCGCGCGTGCGTCACGTTGATCCCCTTCCGCGGGGCGAGCTCCCCGGTCGACAGCGCCCGAGCGACGACCTCCCCGGGGCCGGAGGACGCGACCACGAATCGCGGCAGCCCGTCTCCGATGACAATCTCCGAGCGCTCTGACACAAGTCGGGGGAAGTCTTCGAAGTCCACCGCGATGCGGTCATCCGTCGCCGCATCTGCGCCCCCGAAGAACGTCACCATCTCGCCGGCCTGCACCACCCTCGGCGTGAGGCCCGCTGACAGCCGCAGCTTGGGGCCCTGTAGGTCGAATAGCAAGCCGACCGATCGACCGGCAGCGGCAGCGGCGGCACGGACCTCCGCTGTCCGGCGCCGCAGATCTTCGGCCGTGCCGTGCGAGCAGTTCAGGCGCGCGCAATCAATCCCAGCTGCCACCAGGGCTTCGAGCACACCCGGCTCGTCTGTCGCCGGGCCAAGCGTCGCAACGATCTTCGTCCTGCGGCTGAACACGACCTAGCTTCCTCGCAGAGGCAATCTACTCAGAGCGTAGCCATCAGTGCGACCGAGGAGGGCAGGCCGACCGCACGCCGGAGCCGGAATCTCGTGTGGGATCGCGGAGTGTCGGCGGCGGCCCTCGCTCAGCGCGCGGCCCGCGTTCGCGCTACAGGGGTGACGTATCGGGTCGCGGACTACCCGCCGGCGGCCCAGAGTGCGTCTAACAAACCGCCTCACAGAACGGGCGAATCGAGCCCGATTCAGCATCAGCCAGAAGCCGCTCGAGAGCTCCAAGGCGTCCTCGCGCGAACCGCGGGTAAAGGTGTCCTCGAAAGGTCCGAGTGACGGTTGCGCCGCCCATGCCGGCCGTGAGGGCCACCTTGTCGACGTAGCGAACCGGCGATGAGTGCCCGTCAGCGAGACAAGCAAGCTCTGGCGAGCGCCACGAGAGGCGAGCGATCGGGCAAGGTCCTGATGTCCCGCGACGTTCAGAAGCGTGAGGCGGCAAGGACTGCGCTCAACGCTGCGCTGCGCGCGTCCTCGCGCCAGACCAAGACGAATGGGAACGTGACAACCGGCTCGAGGGGAACTAGCACCGATCCCTCGAACTGGGGGCCGAAGGCGGTGCGGACATAGAGCACGATGCCGAGGCCCTCGCGGATGGCCTGCGTGCCGAGGTCGGGGTAGGGGTCGGGTCGGGTGCGGGGCTCGAAGCCGGCAGCTCGGCAGGCCGCGACCACGGCGGCGGTGTAGCCCGGGCTGTCCTTGCCGCCGGCCACCAGCAGCGTCTCTCCGGCCAGTTCCTCGAGCGCGACGTGCGTGCGGCTGGCCAGCGGATGGTCGTCGCGGACGTGGACGACCGCCGGCTCGTCGCGCAGGCTCGTGCACGCGAGCCCGTTGAGGTCGGGCGGGCAGAAGACGACCGCGAGGTCGAGGCGCCCCCCGCGGACGTCGCGCAGGAGCGCTCCGGTGGTGTCCTCGCTGGTGTGCAGCATGACCCCGGGCGCTGCCGTCGACCAGCGCTCGAGCAAGTCCGGCACGAGGCCGAAGCGCGCCGCCGGACTCACGCCGCCGCGCAGCAGCCCGCTCGGTGACCGCTCGACGGCCTGCACGTCGCGCACGACCGTATCGGCGTGGGCCAGGAGCTCGCGGCCCCGCTCGAGCAGCTGCTCCCCCGCGGCGGTCAACCGCACCTGCCTGGAGCTCCGGTCCAGCAGCGCGACTCCGAGCTGCCGCTCGAGTTGGCGAACCGCTGCGCTGAGGGGCGGCTGGGCCATATGCAGGCGCTCAGCCGCCCGCGTGACGTTGCCCTCCTCGGCGACGGCGACGAAGTACCGGATGAGTCGCAGCTCGGGCAGCACGTGCGGCGATCCTACGCGCCGCGTATCTCGACAGATCGGATCGGTCTTGGACAGACGCGCCCTGTGTCCTCAAGCTGGATGGCGATGTCTGACATTCAACCTCTGAACAGGAGTATCTGATGAGCAAGCTGCTGTACGTGATCTCATCGCCACGCGGCGGCCGGTCGGAGTCGCGGGCGATCGCAGACGAGTTTCTGGACGCCTACCGGCGGTCCGAGCCAACCGTGGAGCTCGACGTGCTCGACCTCTGGACCGAGCCGCTGCCGATCTACGGTGGCGAGGGTGTCGCGGCGAAGATGGCGGTCTTCGCCGGGCAGACCCCGTCCGGGGACCAAGCCGCGGCCTGGGCCCAGGTGCAGCGGCTCTTCGCCCGTTTCGACGCCGCCGATGAGTATCTCTTTACGGTGCCGATGTGGAACCACGGCGTGCCGTGGGTACTCAAGCATCTGATCGACACGATCAGCCAGCCCGGCATGGTGTTCGGCTTCGATCCGGCGACCGGCTATACGGGCCTGCTCGCCGGCAAGCGGGCGGTGGTCGTCTACACCAGCGCGGTCTACCACGAGGGCGCGCCGTTGGCGTTCGGCGCCGACTTTCACCGCGCCTACTTCAACGACTGGCTGCGGTGGGCCGGGATCGACGAGGTGAGCGAGGTGCGCTTCCAGCCCAACCTCGTCACCAGCGACGCTGAGGCCGGCCGTGCGGTCGCGAAGGCGTCCGCGCGTGCGCTTGGCAACAGCTTCGCCGGGTTCAGCCGACTCGCCGCCTGATCGCACGCGCGCAGCTGCTCGCCGTGAGGTCACCCTGACTGTGACTGGAGGACATGCGATCGGACTCGCCCACGAGGAGGCGTCCGGATCAACGCCCGCGGGCCCGCTGCGAGTAACGAGCACGACGCTCTCGTCGGGCCCCGCTCTCGTCGGCCGCTTCGTCGCCAGCCGAGAACGCCGCCCGCGGACTGCCGCTGAGGCAGCTCGCTGACTCGGAGCAGAAGCCAGGGCGGGTCACAGCGGTTCGCATAAGCTTGGTCGCGTAATGAGCTCCGATCCTCCCGCGCCTCGGGTCGTGTCCTTCGACGCAGCCGCGGCGGAGCATGACCCCGATGTCCGTGACATCGAGCAAGTAATCGACGGCGTCCGCTGGGCGCTCGTCGAGTACGCCCCAAGAGTCGGACGGACGGAGTGGTGCGACACCCCGCACTCGGGCTACGTGCTCAACGGCGAGCTTCAATACGAGTTCGAAGACGGCTCGCCGGACATGCGGGTCGCGGCTGGCCAGGCATTTCGGCTTCCGGCCGCCCCTGCGCACCGGGGACGCAACCATGGCAGCAAGCCCGCGCGCCTGTTCATAATCGACGCCCTGCCGTCTCACCCCTAGCCCCGCCCACTGACTTTTCGGCTCGAGATGGCGTTCGGCCAGCCCGCGGCGTTCAAGCGATTACGGCCGCGGACTTCGCCGTGCGAGCGAGACCGGTGCTGACTGCTGCATCCAGCCGCGGCTGCCGGAGCACGGGCCAGTCCGAGCCTCCGGCCCGAGATGGTGGGTGATCTGCGAGAGCGGACGGCGTCGATGATCTCGCTCGGGTCGATGCCCTGGGGTATGCCGAGGTCGGTGTGTCCGAGCTCGCGCTGGATGATGTGACCGCGACGGGGCTGGCGGACCGCGAGGGAGCACTGTGTGGCTGGATCGATCCGGGTGAGCGACTCGTTCCCGCCCTGGCGGCGTTTTGGGATCCTAGGAGCGAGCTGTCGCCGCTGCTAATAGGTTGCGCACCGCGAATGCTGAGCCTGCTCACCGACCACTTGGAGTTAAAGCCCCTGCCGGCGCAGGCGGCCGCGGCCTTGCCGGAGGATCGGCAGGCAGCGTGTCGCACCTTGGGTTCGCGACTGTCTGCCGAGTGGCCGGATCCCCATCTGGTGGGTGTGCTTCGACGTCACGCCGGCGCATCGGTGGACACGGAGTGCTTTGGCGTCTGGGTGATGATCGAGCGGTGCAGTGCAACCGTGGTCGGGGACATTGGCTTCCGCGGGCCGCCCGACGACGCTGGCGCGATCGAGGTCGGCTACAGCGTCATCCCCAGCCGTCGCCGTCGCGGATACGCAACCGAGGCGGCCAGCGCCCTCGTGAGCTGGGCGCGTGCCCAGCCAGGCGTCGATGTCATCGTCGCTGGCTGTGACCCCAACAACGTGGCCTCCATTCGCACCCTCGAACGGGTCGGTTTCCGCCGGACTGGTGAAGCGAACGGCGAGATCAGATGGCGCTATCGCGGCCAGCTCGACGTGTGATCAGTCAGGTTCAGCAGCGGGTCTGACGCCGGCCGCGCGGTCCACGCGCTCGCCGAGATCGGCGAGCTGATCGGCATCGCGATTCGCGATGGCCGCTACTTCAGGTCCCGGGGCTGCGGGGCCGAGCGCTCGGGGTTGACTCTGTGGCCGGTGGCGGCGGCAAGGTCGCGGCTGGTGGGCGAGCTATCGGGGTCGATGAATGTTTGGATGAGCAGCCCATCCACCGTGGCAAGCATCACCGAAGCGAGGTGGCGCGCGCTGTCGTGGTCGATCTCATCGTGGAGCGAGTCGGTGAGCAGGCTCGCGACGCGGTCGCGTTGGCGGTTGTAATGCGCGGCGAGTTGCTGGCGAAGCGCCGGCGAGCGCGCGCTTCGCGCGAGCGCTTCGATGTAGGCGTGGAAGAAGGGGCGGATCGAGTCGTATTCGTCAAGCACGGTCTGTAGCGAGTCCGTCAGCGACAGCGGCCCGGGCCCCGGGTCGATGTGGGTGGCGCGGATAATCGCGTCAGCCCATTCTTCAAAGGCGAGTCCGATGGCTTCGTTGAGAAGCGCCTCTTTTGAGCCGAAGTGGTAGCCGATCGATCCAAGGTTGGTCTTCGATGCGGCGACGAGATCCCGGGCGGTGATGTTGCCGTAGGTGCGCTCGCGCAGCAACGTGCGTGCCGCCTCGAGCAGCTTGGTGCGATGGGTTGACCGATCGGGGGTTGACACCTTGATTAGAACAACGTATAAGACGTTGTCCTATACGTTGGTCAAGTACAGGAAGGCATAGCACATGCCGTCACCGTCACCCGCGGATCAGATTCAGTGGTAGCGAGGCCCGGGATCCAGCGGCCGGCGCTGCGTATCGCGACAGCCGCCGACGTCTCGCGACTGGCGGGCGTACTCGCCGACGCGTTCATCCACGACCCCCTGTACACGTGGATGCTGCCGGGCAGGCTGCCGCTCAAACCGCGACTCCGGGCGATGTTCACGGCTGAGATGGAGTGCGTCGGACTGCGGCAGGGGACCGTGTGGACGACGCTCGACTACGACGGCGCGGTGGTCGAACTGCCCCCCGGTGCCTGGGAGATGCCGACGTCCATGACAGGCAAGGAGGCGCTCATGTGGCTGCGGGCGTTCGGGACGCGATTGCTGCTCGCGGCAAGGGTGCAGCGGGCGATGGAGGCGCGACATCTTCGCGAGCCCCACTTCTACGTGCGGATCGTCGGGGTACGAACCGCGCGCCAGGGACAGGGCCTGGGATCGGCGCTCATGCGGCCAACGCTCCAGAGGGCTGATTCCGCCGGGCTACCGGCATACATCGAGGCCAGTAGCCAGCGCAGCGCTGCACTGTACGAGCGGCTCGGCTTTGTGCACATGGGCGCGCTCGAACTCCCGGAGGGCGGACCGCCGCTTTGGCTGATGCGTCGGCCTCCAGCAAGGTCCGCGCACCACACCGCGGAGGGGTGAGCGGCGAGCGGCATCCGCGGCGGCGCGGGTAGCAGGACGGGACCGCGATGCAACAGGCGGCGGCAGGGAGGTCGCCGCGGAGCTCGTGCAGGTGGCCGCGGACGGCGTGCCAGCGGTGCCGCTCGCCGAGCACTCGCGCGACTCTCTGAGTCAAGTCGCGCCGGGAGGCCGGCGTTGGTTGCGACACGCACGTGACCGCCGCGGCGGGCCAGCTGATTCCGGCTCGACCGGGCCAGGGTGGCCCCGCTCAGCTCGTGATCAGGTATGCCTCGATGGACAACTCGGTACGCGGCGAGATCATCCCCAGCGGGCTGTAGGCCATCCCAAGCTCGCGGTGTGGGCGTGCCATGACGCTGCGCGAGCGAGTCGGCCCGGAACTGCACCCACGGGTGGTGCTCGGCGTCGAAGAAAGCGGCCGAGCGCAGATGCCGATCGCGCCTGCGGTTGCCCGTCTGCACGCTTGCCGCCTCGATCGTGAGCTCGAGAGCCGGGTAGGCGCTCAAGTCCAGCTGGCCGTGATAGTCGTCGAAGTGGCGTCGGACGGTCGACAGGCCCCACAGGTGCCTGACGCGGAACTCGACCCTCGATCGGCTGGGGTCAAGCCGCCATCTGCCGCTGATCGCATCGCTCGGGCGGTGGTCGGTGACAGTTTCGGGGATCCTCATCGCAGGATGGTCGGCTGGGGTTGTCATCCGACCACCTCGACGCGCCCCCCAGAGCAGCGGTATGGGACCGGCGTTACTCGCGCCGGTCAGGATGAGTTTGGTCAGCGTCTGCCGTCGAGGACGCGCGAACCGTCTCGACTGTTCGGCCGTACCGACAAACAGCTGTCGTGGTCACCGGCGGGGATTTGCACGGATCCGCTGGTTTCCGTGACCGGGTGAAGCACTGACACGGCTGAGGGGACCAGGTCCTCGATGACTGAGAGGGGAGGAGATCACGATGAGTGCTGCCGGGGGCGAACGGCAGAAGGCCGGCTACGCGCTTGCCAGAGCGCCGGAGGAGTACGAGCGCCTGCGTGCGCAATCGCGGGTGTGGGAGGTAGCGACAACGCGGGTGCTCGACGAGGTGGGGCTCGCGCCGGGTCAGTCCTGCCTGGACGCGGGCTGCGGTCCGGGCGAGACGATGCGGCTGCTGGCGGAACGTGTCGGCCCGTCTGGAGCCGTGACGGGGGTCGACGTCGACGCGACGGTGGGCGAGGCAGCGATCGCGATGCTGCGTGCTCACGGCCATGATCAGTGTCGGTTCAGGCAGGTTGACCTGACGGCTGACCGGTCGCTCGCCGGCGCGGGGTTTGATCTGGTGTACGCGCGCCTGCTCCTCTACCACCTTCCTGACCGTGTCGCGGTGCTGCGTCGCCTCTGGGAGGCCGTCGCTCCGGGCGGGCACCTGGTCGTCCAGGATTACGACGTCCGCAGTGTCGACGTTGTGCCCGCGCTGGAGACCGTCGAGGAGTTCAAGCGGGTGGTGGTTGCCGCGTTCTCCGCGGCCGGTTGCGACGTGCACGTCGGCGCGCGGCTGCCGGAACTGTTCGCTCAGGCGGGCATTGGCATCGCGGATGGCACCGATGTGGCCGGACGGCTCCAGCGGCTCGCCGATGCCCAGACGCTGTTCACCGGCGTCTACAGCGGCGTCCTCTCGACGGCGATCGCGCACGGCTTCAGCAGCCAGCAGCGCGCCGCCATGTGGCGGTCCGAGTTCGCGCGCGACGTTGAGCGCTTCCCTGAGCGTCCGGCGTTCTGGCCGTTGCTCGTCGGCGCCTGGAAGCGCAAGCCCCGATCGACGCGCAGCGGGCGTGGTTGCCTCTCTGCTGGATGAGCACAACCGCCGGAGGACGCAATGGGGGGTTGACAGATGACGGAGCTGGATCCAGCACCGATCCTCGGGGTTCTCGGAGCGTTAGCCGGTATCGCCAACACGATCCCCTACATCCGCGCGTCGTGGAGCGTGATCATGACTGCCACCCAGGCGGTCCTCACTGCTGTCGTCGTCGTGCTCGCGACGCGCGACGGCCAAGGCGGCATCGACAGACGCGGCATGTCATTGATCGCCGTCGCCGCGGCCGGCGTCGCTGGCGGCGTACTCGCACACCCCCGCAGTCGCGATCGGCTGCGTCATCGCCGCCGACCTCACTGCACTCGCGATGATGACACCCAAGGCCTACCGCGATCCTACCGAAACACTCACTACCTACGCGCTCGCGAGCGTAGGCGGCGCGCTCGCCGCCTCTGCCGTCGATGCACCGGATCCGTCCCTGCTCGCATATCCGATCTACTACTGCATCATCAACGCCGCGACCGCGATCCTCCTCCACCGCCGCCGTGCCGCGCTCACCGGGCCCCCAGCAGCGTGGATCCAGTTTCGAATCGCGGCGTCCGCTTTGCGGCGCGCGCGACGGTCAGGCCGATGCTGTTCCAAGCGATCGCTTCCATCGTGAGTGCGGGGATGAGTTGCCCGCGCAGCTGGGCACCCGGGAGGGGCGGGCCGAGTTCTTCGGTCAGGCGCGCGAGCGACGCGCCGCCGAGACCGCGGAAGCTCAGCATCCTGACCCGGATCCGGGGCCGGTCTCGGCTGCGGAGCCCGAGCTCGAGTTCGACACCGAGCGGATCGTGGCCCGCCATCAGGGACGTGAGGGGTGGACGCGCGAGGCGCACCGTCACCTTGAGCAGCACCGCTGGAAGCAAGGAGACCCTGTCGCTCGCGGACGTGAGGATCGGCTGTTGTTCGCCGGCGAGCGGCTGGAGGCCGATCGCGACGCCGAGATCGCGGCCAACCGGGGTGGTGAGCGTGAGCGATCCCGATACCCAGCGGATGAAAGCCAGCCGCGGGTACGTGCAGGGCTATAACGCCCAGGCGGTCGTGGACGAGGGACAGATCGTCGTGGCCGCGGAGATCACCAACACCCCGGGTGATTTCTCCAACCTGGACCCGATGATCTGCGCCGCGCTCGGCGAGCTTGACAGGGCCGGGGTCGCCGAGCGGCCCGAGGTCGCGCTCGCGGACGCCGGCTACTGGAACGAGCAGCACATGGACGAGGTAATCGCCAACAAGCACATCCAGGTGCTGATCCCCCCGGACTCAGCCGGCCGCGCGGAGCCGCGGCCGGGCTGGACCGGCGGACGCTACGCATTGATGCGAACCGTCCTGGCCAACCACGGCAAACTGATCTATCGAAAACGGATACAGATGATCGAGCCCGTGTTCGCTCACACCAAACACAACCGGCTGATCGCTCGATTCCACCGAAGAGGCCGCATCGCGGTACGGACCGAATGGCGGCTACTGATGGCGACACACTACCTGACCAAGCTGCACCGCCATCTCCTGGTGGATATGCGCCCGGGCCGCCCGCGGGGGCGATAGCGCTACTTGACCGTGATCGCCAGCGCGGCGCCGTCGGCGACGCTTTGGTGGCCGCGAAGACGGCGCCCTAGCCGATAGAACAGCATCACGACGCGGTACGAGATCTTGTAGCGCGCCAGCAGAAGCTTCTGCACGCGCTCCAGTTCTGCGTCAGCCGTCAGCACCTCTGCGCGCGCGAAGACCGGCTCGCTGTGCAGCTTGCCGTCCACCCGGCACGACGCGACCAGGACCCGCGGGTTGCGGCGTATGCGCCGAACCTTCGCCGAGTGCAGGTCGGTGAACGCGAACAGCCGACTGCCGTCGGACACGAACCACACCGGCGTCGCGACGCCGGTGCCATCGCGCTTGAAGCTCGTCACGCTGAGGTACCGGCCTGGGAAGAGAGCGTCCAAGTCGGCGACGGGCCGCTGGGCCGCGCGCTCAGGCGTCTGGGTCGCCATGGCATCTCCTTTCGCTACGGCTAGCGTCCCGCGCCCCGGGTAGCGGCACATCGGGGACGTGCGCGACGGTCGCTTCGGACGACTACGCACAGCAGCCGCCCTGTGGCTTGGATTGGGTTGAACGAGATCCGATCGCCGAGTTGGCCAAGCGGCCAATTGCGCAGATGCGCCGAACCCGGGCTGCGGCAACTTCCGGATGCATCGATGGCTGCCGTCGGATGACACTGGGGACACGCGTCAATGTCTGTAGGACATCACCAACCCATCCGCCGTTTACCGCGCGACACCGCACACCCACGGCGCGGACACGGGCGGGTCGACGCCTGGATTCGCCAGAGGGGCCGGGAGGAACGGATATTCGCGGGATGTCTGGTGCTCATCGCGCTTGACCTCGCGGTGTTCGCGCTTCTGTTTCCCGGCGATGCTGGCGCGCTCGTGCGGGTCGGGGTGTTGGTGGTGGCCGCTGTTGGACCCGCCATGCTGTGCGTGCTCTTCGTCGGCCGCGGTCTGGTGGTGCGGGTACTGCTGGCTGGGCTGATCGGTCTGGGTACGACGCTCGCGGGGCTGACGACGAGCGTTCCGCACGCCGTGCTTACCGGATTGGGCGGCGCCGACGTCACCGGGATCCTTGCCACCGTCGCGGGCATTGCGTTGGTGGCACTTGCGTTCTGGATCGCGTTGCGTGGTCGACGCCGGGTGGCGAAGCTGGCGGGGGGGATCATGGCACTGTTCGTGATCGCGCAGTGGCTGATCGCTCCGGCGATCAACGCGGGTGTCGCGACGCACTCCCCGCGGGAGGCGATCCCGAGCGCTCGAACTCTGGCCGCACCGGGTGCTCGCGACGTCGCGTTCTCGGCGCGGGACGGGACTCGTCTGTCCGCCTGGTATGTCCCGAGTCGCAATGGCGCCGCGGTCGTCCTGCTCCACGGCTCCCACGGCACTCGCGTCGACACCTTGTCGCAGCTGCGGATGCTGAGTTCGGTTGGCTACGGCATCCTCGCCTATGATGCCCGCGGGCACGGCCAGAGCTCCGGACAAACCAATGCGTTGGGATGGGGCGGCGCCAACGACCTCGCGGGCGCCGTCGCGTTCCTCGATCATCGGCCAGGCATCAGCCCGCGGCGGATCGCGGCCCTCGGGCTCTCGATGGGTGCCGAGGAGGCGCTACGAGCGGCCGGATCCGGGGTGGGGCTCGATGCGGTCATCGCCGACGGCGCGGGCGCTTCCACTCTCGGTGATGACCAGCTCATCCCCCACGGACTCGCCCCGGTGTTCCTCTCGGAGACCTGGTTGACGATGCGCACGATCGAGCTCGTCTCGGGAGAGACCGAACCCGCCCCGCTGAAAAGCATCGTTGCCCGCATCCAGATCCCCGTGCTCCTGATCGCCTCCAACGCCGCCAACGAGCACGCAATCGACAGCGCCTATCGGGCACTAATTGGACCGACGGCAACACTCTGGTACGTGCCAGACGCCGCCCACACAAACGCATTCGGCGAGCACCCGCAGGCGTACACCACACGTGTCCTCACTTTCCTTCGCAGCGCAATCCCGAGCCGCTGACGTGACGCGCACGAAACACCGTCCGTCTCTGCTGTTCGGTTGGAGGGCCCGAGTTGCCCGCGAGGGCTCGGCGCGACGAGCTGAGGAACCGGCGCGGCGGCAGCTGAATCCGTCCGCCGGCGGACCGCCCGTATGATGCACCGCCGGGTTCGACTGCCGCGGCGGACGTGGGCGCAGCAGCTGATGCGAACTGCCCGCGCGTCTACGCGCGCGAACCCGGGATAACCACGGATGCCCCCAGCAGTTCCCGGTTTGATGCAGTACGGAGACCTGCATTCACCCCGCCGTGTTCATCGCATTGCACCGCCAGCTTCGCCATCGTGGCATTGCGCTCGCCTGGTCGCCGCGCTCGTGACGATCGCTCGTGGGCGGACCGGCGCCCGACCGCGTCCAGTCGTCGGCTGCTGCTTTGCGCACCGCCGGCGCCGAGCCCGTCAGCCGACGCTTGCGGACGCGGCCGAACCAGCGATGAGCGAGCACTTCGCGGCCGTCCGGAGGGACAGTTCGAGGGAGCGCAAGCCGGTGACGATGTCAATGACCGGGTGGGCTGCCAGACCGGGGAGCGCGGTGCTTCCCACGTGCTCGAGCCCGACGAGCGCTGGCCTGTGCGGCTTGAAGGGACTGGCCTTGTCGCGGACGGGCTCCGGCCACTCGCGTCGTTGGTCCGCGCGGACCGGGCGGTCCACCGCTAAAGGGCTGCGTGTTCCGTACGGTAACCAACGGCGATCCTCTGTTCGCGTTCACGTGGTCTGCGTGGACCCGACCTCCAGGCGTGATCGTGACCAGAGGAGGGTGTTGCTACCGCCCCGGGATGCACCGAACTGCTGGCCGGCGCACGACAGACGCGCGGCGAGAAACCGGCTGGACGCTCGGGGATGCGGCGAACTACCTAACCCGTCGCGTGCTCGCCTCGGGTTGCCGAGCGCATCATCGTGCTTAGTGTTCGCATGTGGCGATGGTGACACAGGGGGTGACTGCGGCCGAAGCTGTGTCCTTGTGGAGACGGGCTAGGTGGTGTAGGCACGGACGGGCGAGGGTAGTGATCGGCGACGACAGAACTCGGCACCCTCGCCGGCTGGCATGGTCGGTCTGGCTGGCCGCGCTCGGGATGATCGCGACGGCGGGTTGGGGGGCCGCTCCGGCCCTCGCCGGGTGGCGTCAGAACGCTGTGACCAGGTCAAGCATCGCCTACAACCAGGGGATCAGCTTCGATCCGGCGCGGGGGGATTTCTTCTTTGACGGAGTCAGCTCGGGGACGACGTCGGGGCTGTACCGCACGAACGCGAGGCTGATTCAGACAGCGGCGAACGTCGCAGTGATCCCGGCGACTCGCGAGGGTTACAACCACGCCGGCGACCTGAGCTTCGATCCCGTCGGCCGCAGAGTCCTGCTGCCACTCGAGTGCTACTACCCCGGGAGCGGCGGCAATACCTGCGGCATCGGGGCGATCGGCGTCGCCGACCCCGCCAGCCTGCAGTTGCGCTACTACGTGAATCTCGGCACCGCACAGATCCAGAAAGCGATGTGGGCGGAGATCAGCCCGGACGGTCGGTGGATCTGGACGTCCAGCGGGACCCATCTCCTCGTCTACCGCGCGGCCGATGTGAACCCGACGACAGCCGCACGCCAGCGCACCGGCACGCTCGGTGGCATCACCGCGAAGGATCTCGGATCGGTGCTTCCGAGGAGCGGTGTGACCGGCGCAGCGTTCTACCAAGATGCGTTCATGCGCGCGCCACGCCTGCTGCTTGCGCTCAACCAGGGCACCTACTCAGAGGTCATCTCATACGCAACAGGCAGCGCTCGCAACGGCTCGCCGACGCTCGCCGGCAGCTCCAGGTCCGAGTTCACCGTGGCGCAGTCCCCGCTGAACAACGAATCCGAGGGACTGGCCGTGACCGGCGCGGGCCTGCCGCTGAACCCGCTCGGCGGCGTGCTGGATTGGCAGATACTTCCGGCTCTTGCGCCGACGAGCCTCTACAGCCAGATCCTCACCTACCTTCCGGCGCCGGCACCGCCGCAAGACAGCGTCAGCGTCCAGCCAGACCAGCGACTTCCCACCGCTCTCCGCGGCCTCAGACTGACGGTGGTGTGCAACCGCCCCTGCACCAGCACCGCCACGGCGACGATTCCCGGACACCTCGCGCGACGCCTCGGACTGAAAGCCCCACCGGCAACGCTGAGGTCATATGGCGTTGGGACGGGCAGGCTAGGCGCCGGCAATGGTCGCCGCAGACTGAAGATCACGTTCCGATCGCAAGCTCGCACCGCGCTCGCTGGGTTGCGGCGCGTCAAGCTCACAGTCGTAGCCCGCTCGACCGATCCATTCTCTCAACGCTCAGCGACCTACAAGCTCACACCCACGTTGAACCGCTGACCCGCGACCAGCAGCAGGGGTCGCGTCACGCCCACCGAGACCGCTGCCTACCCGGCGGGCGGCAGACTGCGCCTCGGGACCGCCCCTTCTGCCGCTCGCCGAGGTAATGCAGCGACGTTGCGATACGACCCCTCATACCCGATCGCGACCAACACCCCGTGCACCACATCCGCGCGCACCAGCGCGCGCGAACGGTCCACCAGCTCCTCGATCTTCCCCGCGAACGGGTCAACCAGCGGCCGACTCCGCGCTCGCTCCGGCAGCCCACCACTCGCCGCCTACCGCGCGGCGACCAGCCGCGCGACCGTCTTGTGATCACACCCCGCCAACGCCGCCGCACCACGCAGCGACCCCGTCGCGTCATACGCCTCAAGAATCTCCATCGCTTCCTGCGGCTTCTTCAAGGCCGGCCTCCTCAGCTCGCGCGTTGAACACCAACGCGCGTCCGACTACCGGCGCCTCAGGACAGAACCGTGGGGAGAAACCGTGGCCACCCATGGGGAGAAACGGTGGCCACCAGCGGGGAGATTCGACGGCCGCCTATGGGGAGCTTTCCAGGGCCACCGTCAGTGGAGACTCGCCGATGCCTCGTGAAGGACCGCAACCCGAACACGGCGCGGCGGGCGATCTGCCGGGCGAGCGATCGCGGCCACGCGGAGGGTGTCTGCTGACGCGGCGCATCCGTAGTCCAAGGCGGAGTGTGTGCGGCAGTGCGCGGATTTCACCAGCGGGGACCGAGCCGTAGGTTGTGCGGCGGGCGACAGGGTCGCGTTCGCGGCTGTGAACCGCTCGGCTAGGGGGCGATGGCTCCTACAGCGCCTCCCGCGGCCTCCACCCGCTCGTTATCAGTGGGTGAGCGGGAGGCGCTACGGGGACCGGCCTGCGATCAACGCCGCTCCTGAGCTGGTCCCGGACCAAGCTCGTCCAGCGACTCGGGAAGCAGATCCGCGATGATCTCACGTAGTTCCCGCCGCGCGTTCGGTCTTCCTCGATCGTCCGACGCATCGCTTATTCGTCGGCGCTTTGGATCTGTCGCATCCGGGTGCTGTCTTTCCAGGTGGCTCGCGCACACGAGTGGTGCCGCTGCACACGTCGGCCCGCGGGGGTAGAGATGTTCGTGCGCGGAGCCACGACTGGCCCGGGAACTCGAGGCTGGGTTCGCGGCTGCCTCCGACGGCCGGGTCGCCGGCGCTATCTCACGCGCGGTATGCGCGAGCGTCGAGCACGAGCTTGCTCGGCATCTGCGCGAGCTTGTGTCGGCTGGGTCGGGCTCTCGCAGTCCTGAGCAGCCCGGCGCACCGGAGCGATGGCGGTGGAGGGAGCCGAGTAGTTGCTACGGACCCTCAAGACCGGCTCACGACGGATGAAACCGGGGTTGGCCCGGGATACGGTGCTGGCTCCCGGCAAATCGGAAGAAGGCGAGTCATGGCTGTGATGCTCACGTCTGGGGAACCGTCCACCGAGCTTGGCGCTGTACGTACGCGGCTTGATTGCCTGTACGACGAGTGGCTGAATGGCGGGACGCCGGCTTGGACGGCGGCGATCGACATCGTGCGCACAAACGGCAACCTGGTCGTGCGTGCCGATCTGCCTGGGGTGAAGCCCGAGGAAGTCAGGATTCACGTCGAGGACGGCATCCTCACGATTGCCGGTGACCCCGATGCACGCGGCGACAGGACGGATGCACGTTACGTGCGGCGCGAGCGCCGCGCCGGCTCGTTCTGCCGCTCGGTGGCGCTGCCCTCCGGCGTCGATGCCAGGCAGGTGATGGCAACGACGAATGACGGCGTCGTCGAGGTGACGATCCCGCTTCCTGTGGCGGCGACCCGGGAGAGCGCCGGCCGCCTGTCGCGATAGGCCCGGGGGACCGATCCGCCGTCATTTGAGACGCACCAGGAGGGGTCTGCCGCCACCTGCTGGCCGAGGACCGCCAGGTTCAGTGAGCTGCTCCTACGTCGTCATCCCGGGGTCATCGGCGGCATCGGCCAGATTGCGCGCGAGCTCTCGGCGTTTCGGTCCAGCCGCCCGACCTGTAGGCGTCCTGGCAAGTCGGGCACTGTGGGGCGCGCTTCGCTCGACGCGGCGACATCTTGGTTCTTGGTGGTGACCTAGGCAGGAAGCGTTGGAGGACGTGGATGGCGATGCGGGCCGTGGATGACCAGACCGCCGACCACGTCGAACGCGTCGGTGTGCTGGAGGTAGACCGCGTCATGGGCACTCCAGCTTCGTGGAGGCGCTCGTGCAGGTGTCGGATGGCGCCGGCAGGCGCGATCTCATCGTCTCCGCTGGTGGGCGGTGTCGTAATCGGTGCGCTGGGGATCGCTGCCGATCCTCGATCAGCGCAACGGACACGCGGTCCTCGTGGGAGCGCCTGCCAGTCCAGGAGGCCATCCGCCGTGAACGAGAGGGTGCGCTCGCGGACTCCGGTGCGGGCGTTGATGATCCACAGCTGGTCGCCGACATTGAACGCGATTGAGGTCGAGTCTGGCGACCAAACGGCGTTGCCCACGGTGTCGCCCGGGTAGTCAAAGAGCACTTTCACGTTCGCGCCATCAGCGTTCATCACCACGGTCTGCGCGACACCCGCCTCGCCGGACCCACGCCAGCGTAGGAAGACGATCTGACGGCCGTCGGGGGAGATGATCGGCCCCGCATCGGACGCGCCCTGAGGATCATTGAGTCGGTGAAGGCCATCGCCTCGGGCACCGACGGCCCACAGGCCGCTTGGCGCGCTGTCGCCAGGCCCATCCCGATGATCGAAAACCACGAAGCGACGATCTGGCGTCCACGCGGGGCCCCCTAGGCTACTTCCGGCGGAAAAACTCTTGAGAGACGAAACGGCCGCGGAGTGATCTCGCGCGGCCGTTCGTGGTGAATGGGTTTGCTCTTGTCGAAGGAGCGATTTGGAGTGTTTCACCGGTCCCGGACGGCGAGCGTGTCGGTGTTGTAGGCGAGGATCGCCCATTCAGTCCAGATCTGCTCGCCTTCGTCGCCTTTGAGGCGGCTGCGGTCCAGTCCGTAGCGGCGTTTGAGGTGACTGACGCGGCCCTCGGCGCCGGTTCGGTAGCGCGCCAGCCGGCGCTTGGTGTGTCTGGAGGCTGGTTCCTGGTGGCCAGCGATGAACACTGTCTTGGCGCCGAGCTCGGCAAGCGCGGCGTTGGTGGGGGTGGGCTGGAACCCGCCGTCGACCGCTATCTCCCGTGCCTTGATCCCGAGGCGCTTGAGTTCGGCGACGGTGGCGGGCAGCAGCGTGTTCTCGCTCGGGTTGCCGATCTGGTGCGAGGCTGGGAGGATCAACCCGCGCGCTCCACGCTTCGTGTGCTCGGTCACCTCGGCCAGCTGGCTGACATAGCCGAACTCGGTCGGCTTGCCGATCTTGCCCTTGCGGATCGGCCGGGCGTCCGGATCCGCGAGTGACACGATCCGGTTGGTGATCTTCTCGCCCGCCACTCGCTGGCGAATCTGCCGGGCGACCTTCTCGCAACGGTCCGCCAGCTCCTCCAACTGCCGCGCCGCGGAGAGCTTGGCCCGGGCGCCACGCCCGCGCGCCCGGCGCCGAGCCACACAAGCGAGCTTGCGCGCCTCGGTGATCGAGCGCTCCAGCAGCTCGCCTGTCTCCTGGGTAAGGGTGAGTACTTCGGCCTTCGCCTCCCCCGAGCGCCGACGGATCGTGCGGGCGACCGCCCGCAGCTTCACGCCCATCGCCCGGGAGCGATCCCGCACCCGCGCGCGCTTCTCCTCGACCACCCTGGCCAGCTTGCGACCCTCTCGGGCCAGCGCCCGCACGCCCTGCGAGGCCAGCCCCGTGTCGGTCGGATGCTTGATGTCCGCCTCGATTACTGTCGAGTCGATCCGCACCGCCCGCGGCACAAACCGCCTCTCCCGGGTCGCCTTCACGATCAACGCGCGCGTCAGCTCCGCCACCGTGTCCGCGCCGATCCGGCGCGTGAGCTTGCGCACCGTGGACTCGTCCGGCATCCGCTCCGTGAGCGAGATCCGGCAGAACCGCCGCAGATGGATCGAGTCCGACACCTCCGCCACCAGCGTCCGATACCCCCACCGGTAGCGCGCCTTGAGCACCATCAACCGCACGTAGCTCTCCAGCGGAATCGTCGGCCGGCCCTCGGTCAACACCAACCGGCCCGTCTCGCGGAACTCTTGCTGCCAGCGCTCCACCAACGGCCACAGCAACTCGTGATCGGACAACAACACATCCAACGCGGCCAGATCCGCCGGCAGCTCTCTCACCTCGACCGGCAACGCGTCGTCCCACAGGCACCCCGGGTGCCCCGCCAAGAGCGTCAGCATGCACTCCCCTTTCGACGAGAAACCTCTTCACCTGCAGGGAATTCTCACCCTCAGCCCGGACGGAACAGCCCCCTACTTATTCCGCGGGAAGTAGGCTAGGAGGTAGCGATTCCACGCTACAGTCCGCCGGACCAAGCGCACGCGACGGAGGCCTCTGACGGTGACGTTCGTCCGCGTGTAGATGTCAAGCGCGTACCCAGATGTTGTCTGGCGCACCGCGGCGACTCGAGCGCTGCACGACAGCGAGGCCACCTTGCCCTCCGCGCTGTTGCTGACTTGGACGCTCATCACCGGCACGCTGCTCATTGCGGTCAGCAGTCGCAGACGGCCCGCGTTGGTCTGCCATACGATCAGCCGTCCGTTTGGTAGCCATCCGGCAACCCCCTCGCCCGTGACCGTCTGCCGCTTCGCACGGCACGGTCCCAGCGCCGCCGCGGTGCGGCCCGGCACGCGCAGCGTGCCGGACCTTTAGCGCATCAACGCGGCGCGACAGGCGGTGAGGTCCAAACGAACGTGACGGTCGCTCCGGGTGTCAGCGAGTAGGTGAATCGGTAGCCCTGCCAGCTCACCGCAAAGCGAGTCCGCGTCGCCGAGTTGTTGTACGCCACCACAACGCGGCTGCCGTTCGGGTTGACGAAGGCGACGTCGTCGAGGCCCGCGGTCGCCCCATGATTGCCGGCTCGCCCGCTGTTGTAGGCGACGAAGCTGTTCGACGCCACACGCCGTGCTCCGGGTTGCACGAACCGGCTCACCCGGCCGAGCTGGTAGTAGGCGGTGCTGAGGCGCACTCGGTGGATGTGCTCGTCGATCGTGCTCAGGCCCGTGCATCGCGGGCAGCCTAGGCGGAACTGGACGGTGGCGCTGCTGGCGTTCAAGATCCACTTCGGCGACCGGCTGCCCGACACCGCAAGCTGACACCCACCACTGGACAACTCTCAACCCCTGCTTTAGCGTTAAGACAAGCTCAGCCGCCTACACAGACTCTCTGACACCCTCACGGCTAACGTCGTTTCGCATCTGTTGTTCCTCCTGGTCCACGTCTGACAACGCGAAGCCTGCGAGGAGCAGCGGATGCCTCCGCCTGACCTGTCTGTGCCCGTCAACGAACGATGGGTCGAGGAGGCGGGAGAGAACTGGTCAAGGGGCCAGCTGATCAATGACGGGATCGTCAAGCGAAGCGTGACCGTCGAAGCGACCACGCGCCTCGGTCGGAGGGCGCTGCGGATCATCGAGGCGTTGCACAGCGCTCATCCGTTCAACGATATAGAGCCGCCGGAGCGCGGTGTTTGGTATGGCTCGTGAACGGCACACGTGCGGGCGCTGGGCTGATCACTAAGCAGCAGCCCGGGACGGCATTCAGCCCGAGGTGACTGCGGCTCTGGGTTGGGCTAGGAGCGGCAGCCCGACCGACTGCTGCTCCTCGAGGCATGAAACTGCGTTGCGGAGGCTCTGTCCGCAGTCGGCGTCGGCAACGCCAGCCTCGAGATGTCTGGAACTCGAGAAGCTCGCTTGCGCATGCGGGCGAGCCCGGCGGACCCTGTGGAATCGCGTTGCGTCGCGGCGACCCTTAATCGGGCGCGGCTTGTGTCGGCGCCGCCGGGTGAGGGGTGACGTACCGGGGTCCCGGACTACCCGCCGGCGGCCAGAAAGCGCCTAACAAACCGTCTAACAGGATGGGCAAATCAAGCCTGATTCAGCCTCAGCCAAAATCACAAAAGCCCTGCAAATCCAGATCTACGGATCTACGGATCTACGGCAACAACGTGAAGCCTCTCATAACCCGAAGGTCGCAGCTTCGAATCCTGCCCCCGCTACTCCCGGCCGACAAGGTCGCAGGATCCCAAAGGGCCTGCGAAACTGTGGGCGCCGACGTCAACCGAGGGGGCGCCGGGGCGGTTGTGTCGTCACCCAGCTGGTGTGGTTCTCGTACGCGAAGGCCGCCACTCGCTTCGCCGAGGACGCTCCCCCGCGCGTGCCCGGGAACAGCACCGTCCCGCCGCACCGGCGCTCGGTCAGGCTCTCGCGCGGGTCGCCTCGCTTGCGCCGGCAGCTTGTCCGCCAGCCCGCCCTGCCCGCGCAGACGCACGCGCGCCGGCGCCGCGTCGTCGAGCGGAATGCCGCCCGGCGGACGGTCGGAACGAGGGGGGTCGGGCGGCCGCGGCCCGTTGCCCCAGCCGTCGCCCGGATGTGGATCAGACGGGCCGGGTCTCTGGCCACCGTGTCGGTAGAGCATGAGCCCGACGGCGGCCACAACAAGCACGATCAGGATGATCCCAAGTCCGGAGATTTGGATGCCGCGCTTCAACCCGGGCGTCTCGAAGAGTGTCGCGCCCATCACGATTCGTGAGCCGGCCCGAGCCATGTTGAGCACAAGGTACAGCCCGCGACGACCGCGTGACGCTCACCACGGAGGGCCGAGCGCCGCAACGGTCGATTCGGCGTTGGCCATCGCCTCTGCGGCTCCGAGCTCGCCGGTGAGCACTCGAACGATCTCATCGCCGATCAGGTTGCCGACCTCCATCCCGTAATTGGTGACAGGACGCTCGCCGCGAGCGAACCGCCGCGTCTCGACCGTTGTCGACAGGAGCTCGGGTCGGAAGCGGGCAGCGAACGCGGGATCGCGCAGGAGCGAGTCTCTGGCCACTTCGACGAAGCCGCTCTTCTCGACGTCATCGAGCATCTGCTCCGGCGCACACAGGAACTTGGCGAGCTCCCACGCGGCGTCCTTCGAGGCGGACCGGGAGGGGATTGCGTACGGAGGGGTGTACAGACCGACGTGGCGCGTCCCGATCGGGCCCACCGGCATCAGCGCCGTCCGAGTGGCCTCAGCCACCGCCCCGCCCTCGTCGTACAGGATCGACGCCTCGTTCGCGGGTTCGATCGTCATCGCCGCGCGGCCGGCGCCATAGCACTCCATGCAATCGATGAAATCCATCGTCGGCGACTCCGGCGGCCCCGCGCGGCGCACGAGATCGACGTAGTGCTCGACGGCGCCGATCAGCTCCGGCGTCGCCAGCGTCGGCCGGCCTTCGTCGTCATACCAGCGCGCCCCGAACGACGGCCCCCAGGTCGAGCCGATGATCCAGAAATTGAGTCCGCAGTTCGGCGCGCCGCGAATCGCGATGCCGTAGAAGTCTTCGTTGCCGCCGGCCCGCTCAGCCTCCTGAACGGCGACCGCGGCCGCGGTCAGCTCGTCCAGCGTCTGGGGGACGGCAATCGAGTGCTTCTCGAACAGGTCGGCCCGGTAGATGAGGACGTTGGAGACGAAGCAGTAGGGGAGGCCCCAGATCCGGCCGCGGTCCGACAGCGCGTCGATCGCAGCCGGTGGGAAGTCGTCGAGCGAGTAACCGTCGGCCGCGATCAGGTCGTCGATCGGCTCGACGCGCCCGCTGCGGGCCGCCTGGATCAACAGCAGATCGTCGACGCCGACGAGATCGAAGGGTGGGTCCTCGCCCGAGAAGCTTCGCTCCATCAGCTCCCACATCTCGGGGATCACTGTCAGCGTGACCTCGACGTCGATCCCGGTCTGCTCGGTGAAACGCTTCGCGGCGGCGGGGAGGTTCCTGAACACGCCCCAGTCCTCCTGCATCACGCGAACGGTTCTGCTCATCGTGCGTACTCCTCGCTTGTCGATCGGATCCTGACGTCGGCGCGCTCGAACATCTCGGGGCGCAGCTCGAGGCCGAGCCCGGGGCCGGGGGGCGCGGTCACCATGCCGCGCTCGATCACCGGTAGGGCGGTTACGAGGTCGCGGTACCAGCCGTCCCAGAACGCGCGTACGCTCTCCTGCCGGATCGCGTTGGGTAGGTGCAGTGACATGTGCGTCGCCGCCGTGTACACGACCGGTCCCGTGCAGTCGTGCGGGGCCACCGGTCGCTCGTACGCCTCCGCGAGCGCGGCAACCTTGCGCGCGGCGGTGATGCCACCAACCCAGCCGACGTCGAAGATCAAGATCCGCGCGCCGTCGTGGGCGAGCAGATCGCGATAGTCGGCCAGGCCCGCGAGCGTCTCCCCGGCCGCGATCGGAGCGTGGGTGGCGCGCTGGACGTCGGCGTGCGCGTCGGCGCTCGTGACCCGGACCGGATCCTCGATCCAGAACAGGTCGTAGTCAGCCAGGGCGGAGACGATCCGGCACGCGGCAGGGACGTCCCAGAGGGCGTGAAGCTCGACCATCAAATCCATCTCTCGGCCGACGGCGTCGCGGATCCGCCGGATCGGCTCGAGCGCGAGGTCGAGCTCGGCGGTCGAGATGTCGTGACCGAGGGTCGCCTCGGCGTAGGGGTCGAACGGCCAGATCTTCATGCCGGTCGTGCCCTCGTCGAGCAGGCTGCGAGCGAGCTCGGCGGGGCTGTGGAGAAACGCGTCCAGGTCCTCGTGGCGCCCATCGGCGCTCGGCTCGCATAGACCCCAGTTCGCCACCGCCTGCGCTCGGCGCCCGCGGACGTAGCGTTCGCCGGCGCACGTGTTGTAGGTGCGGATCTGCTCACGCGACCGGCCCCCGAGCAGGTCGTGCAACGGCTGCCCGAGCGTCTTCCCGAGGAGGTCCCACAGTGCTATGTCGACCGCCGACGCGGCCCGCATCTCGGCGCCGCTCGAGCCCGAGCCGACGTAACCGCGCAGCGCGGCGGAGTGGCGTTCGATCTGCGATGGGTCCTTGCCCAACAGGTAGTCGGCGACGGCATCGTGGACGTGGGCCTCGACGGCGTCGGCGAAGAAGAACGTCTCTCCGAGCCCGGTGAGCCCCTCCGTGGTGTGGACGAGGACGTGGACCAGGTTGGGGAACTCATCGGTCCGGATGGTGTCGATGCGAGAGATCCTCATTGCGACATCTGGTAGACAGGGCGGCCGTCGGCGCTGCCGACGCTGGTCGCGGCGCCGCCCCCGATCAGCCGCTCGACGTGTCCGTGGATGCTGTACACGAGCTCCGGCGCGACTTCGTCGGACCACGGTGGGTCGAGCCGCTGATTGACGCACCCGATCAGGCCGTCGAGCGTTAGTGGTTCGGCGAGGCACCCCCGCACCAGCCTCTCGATGTGTTCGACGTAGTCTCGGGTCTCGGCGATGAACGCGGCCACCTCGTCTCCGCGCGCCGCCGGCCAGTGACATCCGTGGAGCTCGCGCGGCGCCAGTGACTCGACCAGGGTTGCGGTCGCGAGGTAGTCGTCGACGTGCGTGTACGTCGGGCAGAGCTTTGGTGTCCCGTCGAGTCCGAGGTAGACCGCGCCCTGGAGGCAGTCGCCGCTGAACAGCGCGCCGGAGCGCTCGTCGTAGACCGCGACGTGCCCGACCGAGTGACCCGGGACGTGCAGGATCCGCACGCGCCATTCCGGCCCCAGCTCGAGCAGCTCACCTCCCGACCAGCCTACGTCCACGCTCACGGATCCGCCAGACTCCCGGCGCATCCAGTCGAGCGCACCCTCGTCGGGGGCGATCCCGTGGAGCTCGGCGTACGCCTTGTAGCGCTCGGCGATCAGCGCCTCCGGATCCGTGACGAGGGGGATGTCGAGCACGCCGCAGGTGACCCACAGCGATGGGTTGGCCCGCTTGAGCAGGTGGGCTCCGCCCTGATGGTCGAGGTCGGAATGGGTGACCACGAGCACGTCGAGGTCCCGCAGCCCGAGTCCCAGCCCCTCGAGAAATGGGGCGATGAACTCGTCGACCGTGCTCGCGCAGCCCGCGTCCAGCAGCAGCCGGCGCTCGCCGAGGAACGCGAACAGGTAGAGAGGCCTGCCACCGACCTCCGCCTCGATTCGATGCACGCCTGGGACGAGCTCCACGATCATCACTCCGCGAACTGGAACAGCGAGGCGCCGCCGTCCACCAGCAGTACCGACCCGGTCATGTAGGCAGCCTCCGGGGAGCAGAGGAACGCTGTCGCCTGCGCCACCTGCTCCGCCGTGCCCATCTCGCCGAGCGGAATGACCACCGACGCACGACGTGCGTACGCTGGATCGGTCTCATACTGGCGACGCGCCATGCCCGCGTGCACGATTCCCGGCGCGACGACATTCACGCGAATCCTGTGCGCCGCGAGTTCGCGCGCCATTGAACGCGCCAGCATCCTGACCCCGGCCTTCGACACGCAATAGGGCGCGATCTCGGGCCAGGGTATTTCGCCTACCCACGAGCCGGTGAACAGCACCAGCCCTGGTCGCTCCCGCTCCACCATCAGCTGGGCCGCCACCTGTCCGACGTTGAAGCAGCCCGTCAGGTTGATGTCCAGGTGGGCCTGCCACTGCTCTGCGGTCACCTCCAGGAACGGCGCCGACTCGACGATGCCGGCGTTGCCGATGGCGACGTCGAGCGGATCGACCCCCCGGAGCGCCGCCGCGATCGCGGGGCGGTCGGTGACGTCCGCCTGCACGTAGGTGCTATGACCGACTTGGCCGACCGCCGCGATCCGCTCCGACGCCTGGTCCCCACCAACGCGGTCGATCATCGTGACGTGCGCGCCGAGGCGGGCGAGTTCCAGCGACATCGCATGACCGAGGTCGCCGGCGGCGCCCGTGATGGCGACGCCGACGCCGTCGAGTTGTGAGGACACGCCTAGATCGCCGGTCGGTGTGCGGCCTCCTCCGCGGTCTCGGGCCGCTCGAGCGTGGATTCACCGGCCTTGAACAACCAGCCCTCCTTGCCCGTTCGGCTCGCGTAGAACAGGATGACCAGCCCGACCGCGAACCAGAAGATCGCGATCCACGGCGCGTAGTCGAGCGGCGTCGGGAGCCCGAAGATATGCAGGCCCTGGACCGTCTTCCACCCGACCCACAGGAGCGCCGCCGAGGTCAGGATGGGGACCGCCCCGTGGAGCCCCCACCTGAACTCGGACCGCTTCTCCCGGTAGTAGAACCAGATGACGCCCAGGTTGCCCATCGAGTAGACGATGATGAGGCCGAGCGTCTGGACGATGCCGATCATTCCGAACTGGTTCACCGGCCCGATCGTCGAGCCGAGCACCATCGCGACGACCACCGTCAGAACGGTCATCGCCAGGATCGCGTTCGACGGCGTCTTCCACCGCGGATGCGCGTACCCGAACCATCGCGGCAGCGCCCCGATCCGGCCCATCCCGAAGAACACGCGCGTCGACGCGTTCTGGATCGCGATCGACACCGCCAGCGCCGAGTTCACCGCCGCGACCAGGACCGCGATCCACGCCCCGCTCCACAGCCGGCGGGCGAGGTCGAAGATCTGATCGGAGGTGGTGAAGTTGCCAGCGGCGACGCTCGTCGTTCCGTGCCCGACCAGGACGCCCCAGTTCACGAACGCGTAGAACACCGTCACGCCGATCGTCGAAACCACGATCACGATCGGCAGATTGCGTTTGGGGTTCTCAGTTTCCTCAGCGAGCGGCGCCACCGCCTCGAACCCCGACAGGGCCAAGATCGTGAACACCACGCCCAGGTACAGACCCTTTGCGCTCGGCAGGTTGTTCGGGTTGAACGAGTCGAAGTTGAAGCCGCCATGTCCGGGCGAGGCCAGGCCGAAGATCGCCAGTAGCAGGAAGATCCCCACCTCGAGCCCGCAGAGGACGAGCAACGCCTTCACGGACAATGAGATCCCGAACAGTGTGAACCCGGTCACGATCAAGAGGAAGGCGAAGAACCACCAGTACCAGATGATGTGGATCCCGTACTGCGCCTGGAGCGTTTGGTCCACGAGGAGCCCGGTGAACGCCAACACTGACGACACTGCGATCGGGTCGTACAGGAAGTACAGCCACGTCGTGATCCAGCCGGTACGCGGTCCGATCGTCCGGCTGACGTAGAGGAAGTAGCCACCGGCCCCGGTGAACTGCTTGGCCAGCTGTGTCAACACCACAGCCACGCCGAGGCAGATCAGGCCGCCGATGATGTACGCGATTGGCGCCGCGACGGCAGCGAAGCTGACGATGAACGTCAGCCCCAACAGGACGTTCAGGCCAGGTGCGATGTGGGTGACCGCCTGCAGCATGCCGCCCCAGAAGCCGAGCGCACCTGCCTGCAGCTCGGTATCCGCAGCGACGTAGTTCACATCGGCGGCCGGCCCATCATGCGCGGTTATGACATCCGCCATTGCACTTATCTCCTTCCCAGCTGACCCGCGTTGGTAAAGAGCGCGTCGAATTCGGCATCCTTCTCCCCGGGAACCCAGACGTGTTCCACGGTCAGGAGGTGTGCCCGCATCGCTTCGCGCGCCTGCTCTGGTTCACGCGCAACGACCGCCTCGAGGATCCGGCGATGCTCGCGCGTGGCTTCCGGCAGCCGCTTCAGCAGCCGGTTGGTGACCCGCCGGCTGAGCCTTTGCAGCTCGCCGAGCGAGTCCAGGACGAAAGCCAGGATCACGCTCCCGGTTGCCGCCGCGAGCTCGCGATGGAACGCGAGGTCGGCCTCCAGGTAGGCGTCGGGGTCGTCCGTGAGCGACGCCATCGCCTCGACGGCGGCGCGCGCCCGGGCGATCTGATCGTCGTTCGCCTGCAGCGCCGCGCGGGCCGCGACCTCGGGCTCGATCAGCGTGCGAACGTAGTGGACGTCGGCGAGGTATCGCCGGGCGACGCCAGGATCGTCGATCAGCTCGATCATCAGCGGGTCGAGCTGGTTCCACTCGCTCGCGCGGCGCAGCTGCATGCGGCGGCCCTGCCGGACGTCGACGAAGCCGCGTTCGGCCAGGGAGCGAATCACCTCGCGCGCGGTCGCCTTCGAGACCCCGAACTCCTGGCAGATCTCGAGTTCGGTCGGTAGCGGCACGTCGTCGCCGATCTCACCGTTGGCGATCCGCCGGGCAAGCTCTCGCGTGACCTGATCGCTCAGCTTGACGAACCGGACTTGCGCAGTTTCCTGCTGCGCTCTCATGGCCCAAGTTGTATGGTTACCATGTGAATCGCGCCGACCATAACTTGGCGCGCCCGGCGCTGTCAAGAGGGCGCACACGCCGGTGACGCGGGCGATCGAGCTGATTGAGGTCGCGCCGCCGCCGCTTGAACTGGCGGACGAGCTGCCGGCGATCTCAGGCGCGGAGCTCGAGGAGCGCATTGCCGCCCTCCAGGGGGCGGTCGACGCCGACTGGATCGTTGTCTACGGAGATCGCGAGCACAGCGCGAACCTCATCTTCCTGTCCAATCTGGACCCCCGGTTCGAGGAGGCGCTGCTCGTCATCGGACCGGACACTCTGACGCTCGTGCTCGGCAAGGAGGACGTCGGCTACGTCCCGATCGTCCCGATCGACGTCGAGGTTGTGTTGTGCCCGACGTTCAGCCTGATGGGAATCGACCGCGGCGGGGGGCCGACGCTCGAGCAAGCCCTCCGCCAGATCGGCATCGGCGCCGGCGCGCGGATCGGCGTTGTGGGCTGGAAGGCGCTCCACTCCGGCGAGTGGAATGGACGCCGGCCGGCCATCTTTGCGCCAGCGTTCTTCGTCGACACGCTGCGAGACCTCGCAGGGGAATCCGGGAGCGTCGTGGACGCGACGCCGGCGCTCACGAGCCCGCGGTCGGGTTTGCGCACGTTCGCCAGCGCCGACCAGATCGCGATCTTCGAGTGGGGCGCGGCACGCTGCTCGGCGTGGGTGCACGCGATCATCGGCGACGCCCGGCCGGGTGCCACCGAGCACGACGCGTTTCGGGCCGCCGATTGGTCGGGCGAGCCGCTCAGCCTGCACCCCGTGTTCGCGTCCGGCCCCGACGTCGCGGTCGGACTACGCAGCCCCTCCTCGCGGCGGCTGGAACTGGGCGATGCCGCGGTTGCCTGCATCGGTCTGTGGGGCGGAAACTGTGCTCGCGGCGGGCTCGTGGCCGCCTCGGCGGGCGACCTCGCGGCCGTGAGCGAGGGTTATCTCGAGCGTCTCGCAGTGCCGTACTGGCGGGCGATCGCCACCTGGTACGAGACACTCGCCGTCGGTATCGCCGGGGGCCGGGTGTTCGACACGGTGACCGAGCTCCTGGCTGGCGAGGAATTCGCCTCCTCTTTGAACCCCGGCCATCTGATCCACTACGAGGAGTGGATGGACTCGCCGATCCGAGCCGGCTCGCACGACCCGATCGCGAGTGGCATGGTTCTTCAGAGCGACATCATCCCGACCGGGATCCGGCCCGGCTGGACGGTCAACTGCGAGGACACGGTCGCGATCGCCGACGAGACGTTACGCAGGGAGCTCGAGGCCGGTCACCCCGCGCTCTGGGCGCGGATTCGTTCGCGTCAGGAGTACGTGCGCTCGAGGCTCGGGATACAGCTGCGCGACGAGGTGCTGCCGCTCTCGTGCACGGCGGCGTACTTCAGGCCGTTCTGGCTCGCGTCCGGCCAAGCCCTCGCATTCACTCAGTAGGTGGCGCGGCCGCCGGAGAGATCGAACACCGCACCCGTGCAGAAGCTGCGCGCCGCACTGGCCAGGAACGCGATGAGCGCGACGCAGTTCGCCAGCACCCCCGTCTTGGCGAGATCCTCGCCGATCGACTTCGTCATCGCGATCGTCGCCGGTGGTCAACGCGGCCCGGCCGTGGAGGTCGTGGCGCGCGGTCATCACAGGTAGGTGACGGCGTCCGAGATGACCGGAGCGCGGCCCCGGAGGAAGTCGAGGTCACAGCCCTCGTTCGCCTGTAGGACATGGTCCTCGTAGAGCTGCCGGTAACCGCGCTCATCCTTGCGCGCCGGCGGCGTCCAGGCCGCGCGCCGGCGCTCGAGCTCGGCGTCATCGATGACGACGTCGAGCGTCCTCGCCCCGACATCGAGCCGGATCCGGTCTCCGGTCTGCACGAGTGCAAGCGGCCCCCCGACCGCCGATTCCGGCGCCACGTGCAGCACGACGGCGCCGTATGAGGTGCCGCTCATGCGCGCGTCGGAGATCCTCAGGAGATCGGACACGCCCTGACGCAGGAGCTTCGCCGGAATCGGCATGTGGCCCCACTCGGGCATTCCAGGCGCGCCGACCGGCCCCGCGTTGCGCAGCACCATCACCGTGTCGGCGTCGACGTCGAGCTCCGGGTCATCCACGCGCGCGGCGAGATCGTGGATGTCCTCGAACACGATCGCCCGGCCCTCGTGGGCGAGCAGCCGCGGATCGGCGGCCGAGATCTTCATCACCGCTCCATCGGGGCAGAGGTTGCCGCGCAGCACGACCAGTGAGCCTCCCTCGTCGAGCGGGTTCGAGCGTGGACGAATCACACTCGTGTCGATTATCTCTGTCGGGGCTGAATCGAGATTCTGACCCATGGTTTGCCCGGTGACGGTGAGCGCGTCGAGGTCGAGTAGATCGCGAAGCTGCTCGAGTACGGCCGGAAGCCCGCCCGCGTAGTAGAAGTTCTCCATCAGATGATCGCCCGCGGGCTTCAGGTTCACGAGCCACGGCGTCGTCGCACACAGGTCGTCGAACAGCCCGAGTGGCAGCTCGGTCTCGAGGCGGCCGGCGTACGCGATCAGGTGGATGATCGCGTTGGTGGAGCCTGAGATCGCGTGCAGCGTTCTGATCGCGTTCTCGAACGCTCCCCGGGTCAGAATGTCGGTCGGACGGATGTTCCGCTGCACGAGCTCGACTATCTGACGTCCCGCCGCCTCGGCGAGATGCGCTCGCCGGGAGTCGACCGCGGGAATCGCCGCGCCGCCGGGCAGCGTCAGCCCGAGCGCTTCGGTCATGCAGGCCATCGTCGATGCTGTCCCCATCGTCATGCAGTGGCCGTTAGAGCGCGACATCGAGTTCTCGATCTCGGTGAAGTCACGCTCGCTGATCCTGCCGCCGCGAAGCTCCTCGTGGTAGTGCCAGCAGTCCGAGCACGAGCCGAGCTCCTTCCCGCGCCAATGACCGTTGAGCATCGGCCCGCCCGTGACGACGATCGCCGGGATGTTCGCTGAACACGCGCCCATGATCGATGCCGGGTTGGTCTTGTCACAGCCGGTCAGGAGGACGACGCCGTCCAGCGGGTAGGAGCGGATCGACTCTTCGACGTCCATCGCCATCAGGTTGCGGTACAGCATCGTCGTCGGCTTCATCAGCGACTCGCCGAGCGACATGACCGGAAACTCGCGTGGGAAGCCTCCCGCCTGGAGCACGCCGCGTTTCACCGCGTCCGCGAGGCCGCGTAGATGGACGTTGCAGTTGACCAGCTCGGACCAGCTGTTGCAGATCCCGATCACGGGCCGGCCGCGGAACGTCTCGTCGCTCACCCCGCTCGATTTCAGCCACGAGCGGTGCAGGAACCCGTCCAGATCGTGACGGTCGAACCATTCCGCACTGCGGCGCCCGTTGCCGTGGTCGTATCCACCGCTTCGCATCGTCGTCATTTCTTTCCTTTCGTTGACCGCTAGGAGTGCTCGAGGACGATCTTCGCGACGATGCCGTGCCTGTCGTCCATCAGCCGCACAGCTTCCTCAAACTCGGCCGCCGGGAAGCGATGGGTGACGATTCGGTCGAGCTCGAGCACGCGATCGGAGACGAGCCCGACGACGCGTGACCAGACCGAGGCCGGATACCCGAGGCTCCCGATCAGCGCCATGTCCTTGCCAGTCAGCCGGTCGGACGGCAACGTGAGCGACCGGCCCTCGCCGGCAATTCCGAGCAGGAGCGCACGGCCTCCCGGCCGGCATATCTGGGTGGCGAGGGCAATCGCGGTCGGAGCGCCCGAGGTGTCCACGACGAGGTCGAGCTCGGCGGGCGCGGGCGTGCCGGCGCCGGTGGAGACGACCTCGCTCGCGCCCAGCTGCCGCGCCAGCTCGAGCTCCGCCTCGCGGATCCCGTAGGCCACGAGCCGCGACGGCGAGTGCAGACGCAGCAGCGCGATCGCGAGCGAGCCCAGCGTGCCGATGCCGATCACGCCGACGGTCTCGCCGGGCAGCGGCTGCGCCTTCTCGAGACCGTGCAGCACGACCGATGCGGGCTCGACGAGCACGCCGGCGTCGAACGAGACGTGGTCGGGCAGCGGGTGGACGACCCGCGAGGGCACCGCGACAAGTTCGGCATAACCGCCTGGGCGAGTGAACCCGAGCGCCTCGATCCGTACACACCAATGCGTCTCGCCCCTGCGGCACGGGGTGCAGCGGTTGCAGCCGATCAATCCCTCGCAGACGACACGGTCCCCAGCACGGATCGACTCGACGTTGGCCCCGACATCGACCACGGTCCCCGACCACTCGTGTCCGGGGATCACCGGGAAATGAACCCAGCGCGGGTCGGTGAAGATCCCGGTCATGACCTCGATGTCGGTCCGGCACAGCCCGGCCTCGCGGCTCGAGACGAGCACGTCGTCGGGACCGACCGCGGGCGCGTCGACCTCTCGGTAAGAGACCTGGTGTGGCCGCTCGACGACGACCGCCTTCATCGCGGGCCTATTCTAAGTGCTGTGAGCGCAATCGGGGATCTGGCGCGCCGTCTCTCCGCCGTGTACACCGGCGCGCTCGCCGACGTCCTCGACCGTCACGGATACCTCCAGCAGACACTGCCAGCCGACATCGTCTCGCTACGCCCGGGCATGCAGCTCGCCGGCCCCGTCTACCCTGTGCTCGGCCGTCCGCATCCAGGCCATGACTACGACACGTCGATCCGGCGGATCCTCGAGATGCTGGGCTCAGTCCCGCCGGGAAGCGTCGCCGTCTACGAGACCAACGACCGGACTGCCGCGCACTTCGGCGAGCTGTCGGCCACGTCGCTGGCGTCGCGCGGCTGCGCCGGCGCAGTGCTCGACGGCGGCGCGCGTGATGCCGAGTACATCCTGCGCGAGGATTTCCCGGTCTTCTCGCGCTATGTGACCCCGCAGGACTGCGTCCCACGTTGGGAGTTGATGGCCCACGGCGACGTGACGATCGTCGTCGGCGGCGTCCGTGTGTCGCCGGGCGACTGGATCGCCGGCGACCGCGACGGGCTCGTGATCATCCCCCGTGAACGCCTCGAGGAGATCCTCGCCGAGGCGGAGGAGAAGGTCGCGACCGAGAGCGAGATCCGCTCCTCGGTCAGGGACGGCGTGCTGCCGCTCGAAGCCTACGAGCGCTACGGCACCTTCTGATCGACCCGGATCGGCCTTCGGGGGGACCGGGCGCTACAGGCGAGCCTGTACCCACTCGCGACCGGCCCTGATCGCGGCATCGGTCGCGGGAAGGAACTCCATCGCGAGCGCACCGGTGTAGGCGTTGTCGGCGAGCGCGTCGAACACAGCCGCGAAGTCCAGATGCCCGCTACCCGGCTCCCGCCGCTGGCTGTCGGCAAGGTGGACGTGGACGATGTGCTGGGCATGGGCGCGGAGCGCGGCGGCGATCGAGTCCTCCTCGATGTTCATGTGGAACACGTCCGCCATCAGCTGGACATTCGGCGAATCGATCATGCGGCGCAGTCGATCGGCGTCGTCGAGCGTCCTGAGCAGGTGGGTCTCGTATCGGTTCAGCGCTTCCAGCGCGATCACGAGCCCGTCGGCGCCCATGGCGTCGGCGGCGCTGCCGATCGTCTGGGCCGCGCGGTCGAGCTCTGCCTCGCGGCCGGTCCGGTCGGGCTCGGTGCGAAACGTGGGCACGAGGACGAGCGTCTTGGCACCGAGGGTGTGCGCCTGGTCGAGGCAGGTGCGCAGGTAGTCACCGGCTTGGCGTCTGATGCGCTCACTCTCGTGCGCGCAGTCGCGCTCCGGGTAGCCGAGGCCGATCCAGCACATCGACGAGACCGTGAGACCGCGCGCGTCGAGGCGTCCGCGGGCGGCGCGGACATCGAGCTCCGGAACGGCCGCGATCTCGATCGCCGGATATCCCGCGGCCGCGACCCGATCGATCGCCTCGCCGGTGCTCGCCGCCTCGAGCGTCCACTCGCTCACGCTCAGCGTGTTCACCGCGCAAACATATAGTCCAGCGGGGCCCGGGATACGCGTTAGATTCGGCGCATGACGCGTCCGCTCAAGGCAGGAGTGATTGGGGTCGGCCTCGCCGGCGGCCCGCACATCGAGGCGATCGGGCGGACGGGGATGGCCGAGGTGGCCGCGGTCGCCGCCTCATCGGAGGAGTCGGCACGGCGAGCGGCCGACCGCTACTCGGTCGCTGGGGCTCATGGCGACTGGCGCGCGCTCGTCGCGGATCCGACGATCGACGTCGTGCACAACTGCACCCCCAACCACCTCCACGCTGAGGTTGCCCGGGACGTGCTCGCGGCCGGCAAGCACCTGATCACCGAGAAGCCGCTCGCCACCAACGTCGAGGATGCGAGCGCACTCGTCACCGCTGCCGCCGAGAGCCGGGTAACAACGGCGTTCTGCCACAACTACCGCAGCTACGCGATGGTGACCGAGGCCCACGAGCTGATCCGGGGCGGCGCGATCGGTGAGGTCTTCCACATTCACGGCGTCTACCTGCAGGACTGGCTGTCGGACGGTGGCGTGCGCAACTGGCGGCTGAACCCGGTGCAGAGCGGAGCCTCGACGACGTTCGCCGACCTCGGCACCCACTGGTGCGATCTGGCCATGCACCTGACCGGTCGCCGCATCGAGTCCGTGTGCGCCGCGATCGCGAGCCGTCACGGGCGGCCGATCGACGACCACGGCGGTGTCCTGTTCAGGTTCGACGGCGGCGCGCTCGGGACGCTCGTCGCGTCGCAGGTCTCACCGGGTGCGAAGAACAGCTTCCGGATTCGCCTGGAAGGATCGGAGGGATCGCTCTACTGGGATCAGGAGCGTCCCGAGGAGCTGTGGCTCGGGCGCCAGGACGGACCGACCGAGCTGCGTCACAAATCAGCCGGTCAGCTCCACGACCGAGCCGAGCGCCGGGCCCATCTGCCTGCCGGCGAGATCGAGGGGTGGAACACCACGTTCGTCAACCTGTTCGCTTCCGTGTACCGGACGATCCTGGGTCGCCCGGTTCCCGGGGACGAGTTGGTGGCCACGCTCGCGGACGGCCTCTTCCTGATGTCCATGATCGAAGCCGTGACCCGTAGCAACGCTGAACGCGCCTGGGTGGATGTGCCCGCTGTGAGCGCCGTCTGACCCCGGTGCGCCGCTCTTCGGAGCGCCAGTGAGCACAATCAAGCGGGCTACGTCTAATAGACCGTCTAACAAGATGGGCAGATCTAGCGTGATTCAGCCTGAGCCAAAGTCACAAAAGCCCTGCAAATCGATCTCTACGTCAACACCGTGAAGCCTCCCTCGGTGTAGCCGTCACCCCGGCCGAAGCTTCACAGGGTCGGCGCCCCACTGATCCCACCGGCTCGGTTCCACTGGACGTGCTCCGGACGCTCGGTCAGGGCTCGCACGGCAGCTCCACGCGAACGCGCGTTCCGCGCCCGCGCGGGCTCTCCACTCGCAGCTGGCCATCGAGTGCCGCAACCCGATCCGAGAGTCCGCGCAGTCCGCCACCCGCCTCGATCGAGGCTTCGCCTGTGCCGTCGTCGCTGACCTCCAACACCAGGGTCGAGCCATCCCGCTCCACCATGAGATCTACTCGAGAAGCGTGCGCGTGTTTCATCACGTTGGTCAGCGCCTCGGAGACGACGAAGTATGCGGCTGACTCGACGGACGGATCCAGCCGGCCGATGGTGACGTGGCGAAGCGTGACCGGCACCTGCGATCGGCTCGCGAGGGCCTCCAAGGCGGGCATCAGGCCGCGATCTGTGAGCAGCGCCGGATGCAGCCCGCGAGCCAGGGAGCGCAGCTCCGCGGCGCCGGCGCTCAGCTCGTCGACCGCCTGCCCGAGGGTTCGCGACAACTCGGTATCCGCGCTCCTCCCCAGCTGCTTCATGGCCGCGCCGAGCATCATCTCGACCATGGTCAGACGCTGTTGCGCCCCGTCGTGAAGATCGCGCTCGAGTCGACGCCGGGCTTCGTACGCGGCTTGCACGATCCGGGCGCGGGACGCCCGCACCTCCTCCAGCTGCACCTCGAGCTCGGCTCGCAGCCCGGCGTTCTCATCGGCGAGCCGCCGCGCCTCGTCGAGGCTCTGCCGCAGCGCCTGCTCGCCGACCACGCGGTCGGTGACGTCCTGACCGGTTCCGAACATGCGGACCGGGCGTCCATCGAGCATGACGACCCGGCCCCGCCCCTGATGCCAGCGCAACCTCCCATCGGGAAGCATCACCCGGTGGTTCTCGACATAGGGCTCGCCCTCCAGGTAGCAGCGCTGCACGGCCTCCTCGAGCGTGGGCCGGTCGTCAGGGTGCACAAGGTCCAGGAAGCTGCCGTAGCTCATGGGCATCGACTGGGGCGCCAGACCATAGATGCGGTACAGCTCATCTGACCAGCTGACGACGTCCGCCTCGATGTCCCAGCTCCAGGAGCCCAGCTGCGCGGTCGCCTCCACCTCGTTGAGGCGCTGCATCGGATCCTGCAACCCATAGGCCGTCTCCGCAGTTGAAACGGCGCTCAGGACGATCAGCGAGAGACCGTCGAGATTCGGCAGCGATGCGCACGTGCGACGCAACGACACCCCGGTGGCGCGGGCGACGAAGGACGTGCGAACGGCATCCTCGGTGTCGCTGCGCTCCGGCTCTGGCTGAGACCAGGCCGCGCGCTGGCCGATGACGAGCTCATCGCCGAGCAGCCGATGCGCAAGCGCATTGGCGTACTGGACGCACCCCGCCCGGTCGACGATGAGCGCTGCTTCTGGCAGCACGTCGAACGCCGCGCGCAAAGAAGCTTCCGTCAGGGTGTCCATGGGGGTGCCCCGGTCCAACCTGGGAGGATTCTCCTTGGTGCGCCCGCTCGGCGCAACCGTAACCGCTCTGCGCGCACAAGAGGGCCACGTTGCAGCAGCCCGGCCTTTCGTACTTCGGATGGGGTTCTTGCTTACGCCGCGGCCGGAACCGACTTGGGCGTCGGCAGCGACTGACGTTCGAGCTTCGGTGTAGTGAGCCAGTGCAGCCAGTGCAGCCAGTTGGGCACGTACCAGTTCCAGTCGCCGAGCAGCTGCTTGCTTGCGGGCAGCAGGATGCTGCGGATGATGGTCGCGGCGATCAGGACGGCGGCCGCGAGACCGACGCGGAACTCCTTCATGTCGAGGATCGGGAGCGTCGCGAAGATCGAGAACACTCCGACCATCACGACAGCCGCGCTTGTGACTGTGCCGGCGGTCGTCTTGATCCCGTGCTCAACCGCATCCGCGGCGCTCATCCCGCGGTCGTACGCCTCGCGCACCAGGTCACGAGCACCTTCGCCAAGCTCAACCTCCCCGCTACCGCCGACGACCGCCGCCGGGTGCTCGCAGTGCTCGCTTACCTGGACGCGTAGGTGAGCGACGGCCGGGAGTGTGGCTAACCGTATATACGCCCCACGCCGCGGCCGCCAGACTCTGATCCGTGATGAGCGTTTTGATCGTCGATGACCATCCCTCCTTCCGCGCGTTCGCCCGGCGGTTGCTAGTAGCGGAGGGGTTCGACGTGGTCGGGGAAGCGTCTGACGGTCGTCAGGCGATCGCGGCTGCGCAGCGCCTGAAGCCCGACCTGGTGGTACTGGACGTTCAGCTACCCGATCTCGACGGGTTCGAGGTGGCGGCACGGCTGGCCGAATCTGGCTCGGATTCAGTCGTGGTGCTGACCTCGAGCCGCAGCGCGGCTGACTACGCGCCGCTGCTGACGCATAGTGCAGCCCGTGCGTTCATCCCGAAGGCGGAGCTCTCGGGCGCCGTGCTCGCGAACCTGCTACAGGGCTAGCACGACCACGAATCGCCGCGCCGCGGCGATTGCACCCCTCCGCGCGACGGATTGACGATAGGTTTGATGTGGGCGCGCTGCTCCGAGCCCCGACGCACGATCGCTCTGCGCAGAGGCGTTCGTCCCTGATTGCGGTGGTGACTAGCCGCCGGTCGCTCGTGGTTTCGCCCGCCCGGCCGGCATCCGCGCACCGGCCGCCGGTGACACGAGCGCTCGTTCCGCCAAGCCATGTCGGCCATGGGATCTCCTCTCACGAGGCGCGGTCGGCGGACACGGGGCGGGGGTGGGCTGTCCGCCCGACGTGGGGTTGCCGACCTGACTGCCGTGGCGGCGGGTTTCGGTCACGATCGGAGTGGTCATGACTGCCGGCTCCACGCACCGGTCGAGCCGTGCCTGACCACGTCGAAGCTGTGGATCGCCGCGGCTTCATCGCCTGCCGAGCGGCCACCGCGCAATACGCGTCTGGTTGTCCGCGTCACGAGGGTGGCGAAACCCGCTGTCGGCGAACGATCGTCCTCCCGGGCCGCCACTGAGAGGCGACGGCTCTGGCCGTAGTTACGCGTGGCTCGGTGGAGCTCCTCCACGCGGGCTTCGACAAGCAGGTGAGTGAGTGAATGGGTGAGCATGCCGGTCCTTTGGATGGATGCGGGCTTTGCGGCGGCGCGGACGCTTAGCGGTCCGTGCTTGCGGTCAGCGTGTCTGCGCCTTCGCGCGTGACGGCGCGGTCGTGGGAGTGGCGTGCGGCGGCGTAGGCGTACGGGTGGTTGAAAGCGTCGAGTGCGGCACTACCGTCGACCTCGAGCTCGAGTGCCTCGTCGGCGCGAGTGTCCATGATCGCGATCGTGATCCGATCGGAGGACTTGGTCCAGAACAAGCTGACCTCAATCCCATCGCTGGTTCGGTGAGCGAGTTCGCGGCGCTCTGTGGGTGCTGTTGCGGTCATTTCGGTTCCTCCTCTACGGTGGCTCGCAGTGAGCTGAATCACAGCTGCAGCGTTCCACCAAGCAGCGGGAATGTCGGTGGGGCGACCATGAGGCGTGGCGTTCGGACGACCACCTCGGATGGTGTGGCTGGCCGTACCATGACCACTGGCAGCTGGACGCGTCTCGGCGCGAGCCTGAGGCGCCCGCGCTTATCTGCCCCTATGTATTGCGGGAACTCACGCCGCAGCGGGCAGGACCGCGTGGCGTGGCGCGCGACGCGGCTGGCACGACGCAGCGGGTCAGCGCCCGAACGGGATGCGGGCCGTCAGAAGCGTGCCTTGACCGGGGGGACTGAGTAGCTCGAGCTTGCCGCCGAGTGCCTCCACGCGGTCGGCGAGGCCGCGCAGCCCAGTCCCACAATTCGGGTCAGCGCCACCTGCGCCGTTGTCGCCGACGTGCAAGACGACGGTCTTGTTGTTCGCCTCGAGCCGGAGGGTTGCCGCTGTCGCGTGGGAGTATTTCGCGACGTTGGTGAGTCCCTCGGCGGCCACGTAGTAGACGACCGCCTCGACGGTCGACGGCAGGCGGCTGGTGAGGTGAGCGGTCAGTTCAACCGGTAGATGTGAGTGGTCCGCAAGCACCTCGAGGGCGGGCCCCAGCCCGCGGTCGGTCAGCACCGCGGGGTGGATTCCGCGGGCGAGCTCTCTGAGCTCGTCGATGGCGCTCTGGAGCTCGTCCGATGCCTCGGTCAGCAGATGGTCCGTTTCGGCTGGGTTCTTGCGGAGTTGGAGCCTCGCCAGCCTGAGCGTCAGCGCGAGTGAGACCAGGCGTTGTTGGGCGCCGTCGTGCAGGTTGCGCTCGAGCCGACGTCGGGCTGCGTCGCCGGCTTTGACGATGCGGGCGCGGGAGTCGCGTAGTCGCCGCTCGTTCTCGCGCAGCGCCTCGAGGGCAGCATGGCGCTCCTCGATGACCGCACCGAGCACCAGCGACGTCACGGCTGCCGCGGCTACGAACAACTGCGTGGCGAGCACGCTTTGGGTAATCGTGGCCCGCACGAACGGCCCCGCGTGGTGTGCGGTGTTGTAGACGGTGAGCGTGGTGACCACGGCCACCGCGCCCGCTGCGCCACGCGGCCCGCCGCGAAGCGCCGCCCAGATCAGGACGGGAAACACGACGTAGGGCACGTCCCGCTGGGAGGGAAGCAGCGCGAGCACGACGATCAGAGTCACGATGGCAGCGCCCTCGAGTGCCTGTCGCGGGGCTATCGCATCGACGCGGACGCCCACCCAGCACAGCAGCAGCGGGGCGAAGACGAGCGCCCCGGAGAGATCGCCGAGGAACCAGGTCCGCCAGACCGTCCCCACTTGTCCGCTTGGGATCACCCCGCCCAGCTCCAGCGAGGCTGCTCCGAACACTGCGCTTACGGCCGTCCCGGCGGCGGCTGCCGCGACCAGCGCGGAGACGTCGCGCACGCGCCCGAACCCCGTCCGTCCGTCGGCCAGCCGGTAGAAGAGGATGGCTGCCATCAGGACCTCGAGCGTGTTGCCGATCGTCTGTCCCAGCACTGTTCCGGCAGGTTGCGAGAAATCAGCCACGGCGAGGTCCCCCAGGACGATCCCTGGCCAGAGGGAAAGGCCGTAGAGGATGAGCACCGCCATACCCACCCCGACCGGGGGCCACAGCGCCGCGACACTTCCGTGCAGATACGCCAGCTGCAGCCCGAGCTTGGCAGCAAGCCAGTAGACCGCGCCGACCGCGGCCACAGCGCCCACGTAGCGCAGGTGGCGATTCATCCCGATCCTAGGGAGAAAGCAAGGCCGTCAGAACAGCGCCCGAGAGCTCCGATTTGGGCACAAACCCGCGTACGGCGGTTTCGGTGACGAGCCGCCCGTATTCGGCTGGGTTGCGGCTGGAGGTCAGGACCACGGCTGAGGGCACTCCCAGGGCGGCCAGGCGTTCGGCGACCTCGAAGCCGTCAAGATCCGGCAGTTGCACGTCGAGCAGCACCAGGTCGGGCTGCAGCCGCTGCGCCGCCGCGATCGCCGCGTGACCGTCGCGGGCCTCGCCGACGACGTCGAAGCCCTCGGCCTCGAGCAATCGCCGCGCGCTCGCGCGGAATGACGGATGGTCGTCGACGATCAGCACGCTCATCACGGGAGAGATTTTCATCGAGCGCATGGCCGACGTACATACGGCTAGCCACACCATTGGGCCATCCGCAGCTGGCGGAGCAGTCCGCGGTCACGAATTGAGGTACGCGAGGACGGCAAGGACCCGCCGGTGGCCTTCGGCGGTCGCCGGCAGATCGAGCTTGCTGAAGATGCTGGTCACGTGCTTTTCGACCGCGCGCTCGGTGACGACCATCTCTGTCGCGATCGAGTGGTTGGAGCGCCCTTCGGCCATCAGGGCGAGCACCTCCCGCTCCCGACGGGTCAGTTGATCGAGCGGTCCGGCCGACTGGCGGGCGAGCATTCGGGAGACGACCTCGGGGTCGAGCACGGAGCCGCCCTCGGCAACCCGCCGGACCGCGTCGATGAAACGCTCGAGGTCGGCGACCCGGTCCTTGAGCAGGTAGCCGACGCCCTCCGCGCTGTCGGCCAGAAGCTCGGCCGCGTACTCCTTCTCGATGTACTGAGAGAGCACGAGCACACCCGTGCCCGGAAGCTCCGACCGTATGATCAGCGCGGCCTTCAGGCCCTCGTCCGTGTGGGTTGGGGGCATCTTGATGTCGACGATTGCGACATCAGGCTGGTGTGCGCGCACCTTACGCAGGAGGTCATCGAGGTCTCCTGCCTCGGCGACGACGTCGAAGCCCTCATCCTGGAGCAGCCGGGCGATTCCCGCGCGGAGCAGGAGCGAGTCTTCAGCAAGAACTACGCGCATTGCTCAACAGCCTCGCGCCTGCGGACCCGCGACACAACCCCCGGGCGGGTTGTCCGCGCGCGAATTGCCTGACCGTCGGTGTGGGAACAGCATCTGCTCGTGGGTCTCTCCGTACGCACACGGTACGGGTAACCGCCCGTCCGGTGTGGGCAATCCGAACCGCGAGACGCCTGCGCCCCGCACAGACAGCCACTTGAGTGGGTGGGATCTTGGTGGCGTGTTCAAGACTCACCGCAACGGAGGAGATGCCATGCAACATCCACGCCGCAATCCCGCTCGCCATGTCGCGGCTCGTATGGGTCACTGGAGCGCGAGTCATCGCAAACTGGCGATCTTCGGCTGGCTGGCCTTCGTGTTCGCGGCCATCGCGATCGGCACGGCGGTCGGTACGAAGACGATCGATCAGACCAACGGCACCACCGTCGGACCATCACAGCGGGCAGACCACATCCTCAAGCATGCTGGGTTCTCGCAGTCCGGGCCGCTGACGGAGATCGCGGTCGTCCAGAGCAAGCACCTGACGATCGCCAACGCCGGATTCCAGGCGGCGATCGCTGACGTGGCGCGGACCGTGGCTCCGCTGTCCAACGTTCATCACCTGCGCTGGCCGCACGGGCAGGCAGCCCGGGACCAGGTATCGCGCGATGGCCACACGGCCCTCGTCGAATGGGACATGAGCGGCAAGCTCAAGGCGGCCGAGAAGCAGATCGACCCGCTGACTGCGGCGGTCGCCTCGGTCGGTACCCGTCATCAGGGGTTCTACATCGGTGAGGCCGGTGCGGTGAGCTCGGACAAGGCGCTAACCAAGCTGTTCAACGATCAACTCGGGCAGGCGGGCGAGCGGTCTGTGCCGCTCACGCTGCTGATCCTGATGTTCGTCTTCGGCTCCCTGCTGGCGGCCTGGATCCCGCTGATGCTCGGCTTGCAGGCTGTGATCGCCACCGTGGGTCTGACCGCGATCGTCAGCCACATCACGCCGATGGACCCGAATGTGTCCGCCGTGGTCATGCTCGTCGGCCTCGCCGTCGGAGTCGACTACACGCTGTTCTATCTGCGCCGCGAGCGCGAGGAGCGGGCGGCCGGACGCAGCGAGCGCGCCGCGCTCGAGGCGGCCGCGGCAACCTCCGGGCGTTCGGTCCTGATCTCCGGGATCACCGTGCTGATCGCCATGGCCGGCATGCTCTTCTCCGGCGACAAGACGTTCATCTCGATGTCGATCGGGACGATGATGGTCGTCGCCACCGCGATGATCGGGTCCTTGACCGTCCTTCCGGCGGTGCTCTCAAAGCTCGGCGACCGGGTCGAGAAGGGACGCATCCCGGTCCTGGGAAGGTTCCGCAGCCCGGCCGGCGAGGGGCGGATCTGGTCCCGCATCTTGAACCCGGTGCTCCGCCGGCCGGCCCTTTCGGCCGTGCTCAGCGTCGCCGTTCTACTGACGCTGGCCATCCCCGCGCTGCAGATTCACACCGCGGCCTCGGCGCTCAACACCCTGCCTCGCAGCGCGCCCACGGTCGAGGCGATCCAACGCATCCAGTCGGCATTCCCCGGACAGGCGAGCCCGGCGGTGATTGCGGTCAAGACGAACACCACGTCGCCCGCATTCAGGTCGGCGGTCGCTCAGCTGCAGTCGGCGGCAACGGCCACCCACCTGGGCTACGGAGCCGTCAGCGTCGATAGCAACTCCGCTCACACGGTGGGACGGCTCGCGCTTCCGCTGCCCGGCAACGGGACAGATGGAGTCTCGACCCGCGCACTCCAGACCCTGCGCGGCCAGCTGCTGCCGACGACGATCGGCAAGCTCCCCGGCGTCAGCTATGGCGTCACCGGCGCAACGGCGGCCTCCTATGACTGGAACGAGATGATGAAGAGCTCTCTGCCGGTGGTTTTCGGTTTCGTGCTCACGTTCGCGTTCCTCCTGCTGTTGGCGTCGTTCCGCTCGCTGGTGATCGCGGCCAAGGCCGTGGTCCTCAACCTGCTGTCGGTCGCCGCCGCCTACGGCGTAGTGGTGGCGGTGTTCCAGTTCGGCTGGGGGACCAACATCCTCGGCTTCACCTCCAACTCATCGGTGGCGCCCTGGCTGCCGCTGTTCATGTTCGTCATCCTGTTTGGTCTGTCGATGGACTACCACGTGTTCATCCTCAGCCGTATCCGGGAGGCGCATGATCGCGGCATGAGCACCGAGGACGCGATCGCCCAGGGCATCAAGACCACGGCGGGAACGGTCACCAGCGCCGCCATAGTGATGGTCGGCGTGTTCTCGATCTTCGCCACCCTCCCCATCCTCGATATGAAGGAGATGGGTATCGGGCTGGCGACCGCCGTGCTGATCGACGCGACGATCGTGCGCGGCGTCCTGCTCCCGGCGAGCATGAAGCTGCTGGGTGATTGGAACTGGTACCTGCCCAGCTGGCTGCACTGGCTGCCCAAGCTCGAGCACCACGCCGAGCCGATGGCCCAGCCGGCACCGGCCGCCGCCTGACGAGCGACTGCCGGAGCACGAAAACCGGGATCCGGGCCGCTCCATGCGGCCCGGATTCCGTTGTGTGCGGGGAACGAATTGGCACGAGTGGCCATGTGCTGTGGCAGCCGGTAGGCTGGGCTGGCCATGTCTGACACGTGGGGCACGGCGCGGCGATCCGATGGGTCGCGGCGGAGGGCCAGCGACCGCCGGGATCTGGTCCGGGCACTCAAGGACACCGGGGCGATGGCCGCGAGGGTGTTGCTCATCGGCGTGGATGAGGTTCATGACGACTGCTGGACCGTGCTGGTGGACGCCGGGGTCCGCCTCGAGCGAGCGGATGACGTTGCCGGGGCGCTGCGCGCGCTGATCGCTCGCCCGATCCCGGTCGTGATCGCAGCGACGCCATGTGCCGAATCGCTGGTGCCGGCGCTTAGGCGCCGCCCCGAACTGGCCTCGACTCACGTGGTCGTGGCGGCCGCGCTGGACTCACCCGATGAGCTGCGGGCCGCACTTGATGTTGGAGCCGATGACGTGATGCGCGTGCCGTTCGAGCCCGAGGTGCTGGGGGCCCGCGTCGCAGCCGGATTGCGCGCCGCGCGCTTACGCGCCAACGAGGCACTTCTGCGTTCGCTGGTGGACAACATCCCGGGCGCTCTTTATCGCTGCGCCTGCGACGCCGATTGGACGATGAAGTGGCTGAGCGACGAGATCGAGACGATCACCGGCTTTCCCGCCCGCGACTTTGTGAACAACTCGGCGCGGACGTTTGCCAGCGTCATACATTCCGACGATCGCGCCGAAGTGGAGCAATCCGTCATGAAGGCTGTTCACGAATGCCGGCCGTACAACCTGGAGTACCGGATCGTGCGGCGGGACGGCGAAACGCGCTGGGTGCTGGAACGCGGTCAGGCACAGGGTGCGGGCGACGGCCGGCGGTGGCTCGATGGAGCGATCTTCGACATCACGGTTCGCCGCGCCGCCGAGCAGGCGCTTCGCGAAGGAGAGGTCGTTCAAGCCCAGCTCGCCGAGGTTCGCGCGTCACGCGCTCGCATCGTCGACGCTGCCGACCGAGCTCGCCGGGAGATCGAGCGCAACCTGCATGACGGCGCCCAGCAGCGGTTCGTGTCGGCCACGCTCCAACTCCAGGTTTGGCGCGCGGCCCACGGGGAGCTGCCCGAGCCGGCGCGGGTGGAGCTCGACCACGTCCTCACCGAGCTGCGTGCCGGGCTCGCCGAGCTGCGCGAACTCGCCCACGGGTTGCACCCCGCCGTGCTGAGCGACCGCGGCCTGGAGCGCGCGCTGTCAAGCCTCGCGGACCACGCCTCAGTTCCCGTCGAGCTTCGCACCGAGCTCTCGGAGCGGCTCGCGATGCCGATCGAAGCCACCGCGTACTTCATGGTCGCCGAGGCGCTTACCAACGTAGCGAAGTACGCCCACGCAAAGCGCGCTTGGGTCGACGTTGATCAGGGCGATGGATACCTCCGCGTCGAAATCGGCGACGACGGCGCGGGTGGCGCTGACCTACGGTCCGGCTCGGGGCTTCAGGGGCTCCGTGATCGGATCGCCGCTGTCAACGGCCTGTTGACTATCGACAGTCGGCCCGGCGCCGGGACCATCCTACGAGCGCGGCTGCCAATCTCCTAACGCCGACGGCTGCGGGACGCTGAACGCGGCTCGAGCCAGTTAGCCGTCACTCTTGATGCTGCCGCTGGGGCTCGAACCCTGGTCCCTACCTAGGTATCGCGGTGATTGTCCGTTTCGAGCCGAGCGCCCCGATATCGGCGACGAGGACGGCTGAGCCGATCGAGCTGTGCCAACGCGATCGCGCGACGCGAGGCGCCAGGAGGGGTGAAAGGAATGATTCGGTCCGCGGGTAGCGGCGGGACGTTAAAAATTGGGCGATAGCGATCGTCCTGCGGCCCGCCGGCTCAGCCCATGATCGGTGACCGCTCGTTGCAAAGCACTCCTGAGTGCCGGGGGGCCGAGCGCGGGGACCCCGCGTTGGTTGCGAGCGTCCGATGCAACCGTCCGTGACGACCTTCGTGGCGGAACGGGGCGTCCGCTCCTTCCTGGTTCTGATTGCCGCTAGCTGACTAGCGAGACGGGTGCTAACCGCTGAGCCAGCCGCGCGTCGGCGTGGCTCAGTGCACGGATTCCAGCCACCGCAGCAGATGCTGGGTAACGAGCACGGGGGCCTGCTGTTGCAGCCAGTGCCCGGCGCCTGGGATCACCTCGCTCACGCGCAGGTCGGTCACGCAGCCGTCCATCACATCCGCCGGCATGAACCGACGGACAGGATCTCGCTCACCAGTCAGGAACAGCGCGGGCTGGGTAATGCGCCGCTGGCCCAGCGCAGCGGTCCGCTCCCAGTTGCGATCGAGGTTTCGGTAGTAGTTGAGCCCGCCCACGAACCCGGTTCGCGTATAGGCATCGACGTAGACCTGAAGCTCGGCGTCGGTCAGGAACGGGGGCGTCGGGGGGTTCTCCTCGAGATCCGCCGCCCAGGCCGCGTCCCACACCCGCGGCGTGGCCAGCGTCCGCCGGACATCGCGCTCGAGCGCCGCCTCAGCCACGCCCGGCTCCTGGAACCAGACCATGTAGAAGTCCGCGCCCAAGTGCGCACGCATCAGCCCGAGCGGCGGCGCCGGGGCTCTCGGCGCAAACGGGACCGACAGCCCGCCGACCGCGCGCACCCGCTCGGGGTGCAGCCACGCCGTCTTCCACGCCACCTCAGCGCCCCAGTCGTGCCCAATCACCGTTCCCTGTTGAGCATCAGCGTGGTCGAGCAGCCCGAGCACATCCCGCGCGAGGACGTCGATCGCGTACTCCTCCGCCGCGCTTGGCGCATCGGATTCTCCAAAGCCGCGGAGATCGGGCACCAGCACCCGGTAGCCCGCAGCTGCGAGCGGCCCGATCTGGTGGCGCCATGAGAACCCGAGCTCAGGAAAGCCGTGCAGCAGCGCCACGACCGGTCCGTGCGCCGGGCCGTACTCGGCGACCGCAAGCTGAATGCCATTGACCTGCACGCCCCGAACCTATCGGACTCTCCGCAGCCCGAGCAGACCGTTGACTACCGCCGCGACCTGCGACTCTGGTGCACATCGGCGACCGCTGCGCTAGGAAATCGTCGCGTTGCGATCGTCCGCACCGGCGCCGGCGGACCGCACTGATGTCGCCGAAGGACTCGTGCGATCTGAGACCTTGAGGTCTTGAAGGCGATCGTCCGCGCTGCGACGGCCGCGTGCCCCGGTCAGTGTTGATGCGACGCGTCGGAGTTATCGACGAGTTGGGCGATCTCGACGAAGTCGATCGTGGGTTCGACGCCGTACAGGCCGGTCACTCGCTCGCGCAACTCCTCTGAGAAGAAGCTCTTGGCAGCGTCTGCCGACTCCCAGACATAGAAATTCATCGCACGCTGCCTTGCGTCGTCGACGGTGAAGACCTTGGACCTCAGCCCGGGCATGCCTTCAAACGTCCCGCGGGCGTTCTCAGCGATGGAGACCACGCGGGCATGATCGAAGTCCTCGTTGTATTGGAAGGTGACGCTCACGCCGATCATTGTGTTTCCTCTCGTAGGTTCAGCGCGAGCCTGCGAATCAGGCGAGCGGCTCGCGCAGTGTGCGTCCAGAAGTTCCCGTATAGCTCCCCGTGCCATGCTCGACGACCTTCACGCGGCGCCCAGCCGGCGTCCGAAGTATCGTGGCCGCGGCCATTCAAGGCACCGCGTTCACGGCGGTCCGCAGCACCGGGGGATCATCGCCGCACACCGGCACCCCGGCGCCCACCGTCCGACTCTCGTCGGCGTCTTCACCGTTGATGCGGCTTCCTGCCAGTAGCGTTCGAAGCTCGCTGACACCGGCAATCGCGCTCTCGTCGTCATCGGCGCAGGGGATCACGTTGAACGTTGAACAGCCGGCGTCGATGTACGGGCCGAGGAACTCCGCGATGTGCTCGGCGGTGCCGTACGGCGAGTAGCGCTCGAACGGCTCGAATGGCATTTGGTAGAAGCGCTGCATCTGCGAGGCCAGCGGTCCGCGTGCCGTCTCGCGCGTCGGGCCGAAGCCGCACCAGACGTTGAGCGCATGCTCGAACCCGCTCGGATCTCGGCCAGCGGCTGCGGCCTGCCGGGTGATCTGATCGCGCACCGCCGTGAACCGGCGTTCCGAGACCCAGATCCCAAGCCAGCCGTCCCCGAGTCGCGCGGCGCGGCTGACGGCGGCATCCGAGCGCCCGCCGACGATCAGCGGTATCCGCGGCGACGGCGCGGGCACGATTAGCGCGTCCGCAAGCGAGAAGAACTCGCCCTGGAACGTAAGCGGCGTGCCGTCGGCTAGGCCGCGCAGAATCTGAAGGCACTCGTCCATCCGGCGTCCACGCGTCATCGGGTCGATGCCGCAGACCTCGATCTCGTGACGGTCCTCGCCGCCGATCCCGACGCCGAGCGTGAGCCGGCCGGGCGCAAGCTGTGCGATCGTTGCGAGTTGCCGGGCGACCGGAACCGGGTGGCGCAACGGCAGCAGATAGAGCCCGATGTACACCGGCAGCTCAGCTTGGCTGGCGAGCAGGGACGTTGCAGTGACCAGCCCGTCCGACCCTGCTCCAACGAAGAAGCTCACGTGATCGCCGACGCACAGGTGGTCGACAGCGGCCTCGGCGACGCGAGCGAGGGTCGCCTGCAGCTGTTTCGAGCCGCCCGGCTGATCGACTGGAGGGAAGAGCCCAACGCGGACGCTAGCCATGGACGAGTCCTCTCAGTTGCGCGCGACCGCTCATCAGCGGCCGCACGATCGGCGGCATCGCGCGCCACGAGGCCTTGCTGGCCTCAACTTCGAACCCGCAGGCCCGCATCAGCTCGACAGTCGCGCGGTTGCAGCGACAGCCGCAGGCAAACCGACGCCAGGGATCGAGTAGACGGTCCTGCCACCAGGCGAGCGCCGGAGATTCTGCGCGGACGTGCTCGATGAACAACAACTGCCCGCCGGGCCGTATCACGCGCGCGATCTCCGCGAGCGCTCGGTCGGGGTGCTCGACCGTGCACAGGACCAGGGTGGACACAACCGTGTCGACTGACCGGTCGGCGAAGGGAAGCTGCTCCGCCGAAGCGTCGATGATCGCGGCTTGACGCTCTGAGCGCCGGACACGCCGCTCCAGCCGCCGGCGCATCGCCGGCTCGGGCTCGACCAGGATCAGCTCGCGGGCCGCCGGCGGATAATGCGGCACGTTCAATCCGGTGCCGGCGCCAACTTCGAGCACCCGCCCTGTGGCCTGATCGACCAGCGTCTTTCTGGCGGCTCGCATCCCGGCCGCCTCCCCAACGCAAAGGAAGGGGTCGTAGATCAGCGCGGAGACGCGCGCCCAAGGTGCGGACGACGGAACCGGTTGTGTGTTCCGCTGTGTGTAGGTGTGCGAGGTGGACATGGCAACGACGATAAGTCGGGCCCCGGTCTCCCGCATCGCACGCGCGGGCCATTCTCTCCAGATGGCCGGTTCGGGTGATCGGCCCGTCAGAGCAGGCCGAGGCGAGCCGCCTCGGCCACTGCCGCGGTACGCGAGCCGCGGCCGAGCTTGTGCCGTATGTTCGCCACGTGGCGGTGCACGGTGTGCGGGCTGACCACGAGCTGCGCCGCGATCTCGCGGTCGTTGAGCCCATTCGCGACAAGCGCCAGCACCTCGCGCTCTCGGGCAGACAAGAGCACCTCGGCAGGCTCACCCGCCACCCGCGCAGCCTCGGACGGCGGTGAGAGGAAAGACCGCAGCGCGCGCACCACGGAGTGCGCGTCTCCGGCCCACGGGAAATGGGCGCCGCCCTCAAGCGGAATCAGCGTCGCGCCAGGAATCGCCGCCGCCAGCTCGCGGCCAAGGGCATACGGGATCGCGCGGTCAGACCGACGGTGCACGACCACAGTCGGCGCCTGCACAAGCGGGAGCTCCGTCCGAACGTCAGTCCGATAGATGAACTCGAGCAGCCTGGCCGCCGTCTCCGCGCTCGCGGCAGCCCGCTGATACCGCGCGAAACGTTCCTGCTCGACGCTGCCAACGGTGCCGAGGAAGATATCTGCGAGCAGCCTCGACCCCAGCCCCCAATGCGACCGCACGGTCGTGACGATCGCCTCTCTCACCTCCGGTGTGCTGACCGCCGCGCCGTCGGCATAAGCGCCGTACAGCAGTAGCCGCTCCACTCGTTCCGGAAACCTCGCCGCGAACGAAATCGCCGCGCACCCGCCAGAGGAGCCGCCCAACAACACCACACGGTCCAGCTCGAGCTCATCGAGCACCCTGCCGAGTAGCGCCACCTCGCCGTCCACCGTTAGCTGCGCGTCAGGCCCCTCGCGATCCGACATCCCCACGCCGAGGCGGTCATAACGCACCAGCGTGTACCCCTCCGCCAGCGCCTCCCAGAACCCTCGGAACACCTCATCTTGCCAATCGAACTCCAAGTGACTGACCCACCACGCCGCGGCGACCAGGGGCGGCCCGTCTCCACTCAGCGCATACGCGACGCGGCGATCCCCGAAGGGAAGAAACCGGATCTGCTCCGCTGTCAACATCGCAGCGCGAGCCTAGGCCCGTACGCCCGCCCATGCAACCGCGGCACCCCGGTGCGCGGCCCGTGAGCAACCTGGCGATCGCTTTGCCTATGGAGGCGCCTCAGGGCTTACGACCGCTTCGGCCACGCTCCGCGCGTCCGGAGGCGGAGCATCGGACGATCGAGATCGTGGCCAAGCAGGCGTCCGGCGTCGGCACCGTCGAACGCGTCCTCCGTCGCCGTAGGACCCGTCCATCGGGCAGCACCCAGATCGCGAAAGCGCTCGTCAGCGAGAGGCACGCTTGTCGCGCCAACCGGGCGGGCGTCGACTTGGCCCGGAGGCCCGCCCCGACCCGGAAGCAGGTCAGGTCAGGCGGGCGATCGGGGTCGTGGCACCCCGCTTGCGCCGTTTCAGCCGCATGCCTCACGAGGGGCGCGTCCGCTCGGCGAGGAGCGCGATCGCCGCAGTCGACTGAGTGCAGCCGTCTCACGCGACGGCGCACCATCACTGAGTCAGCGTCGGAGCAGGCACCGACGGCTGGCGGTCGACGGGGTCGGATGCGACAGGTCTGGGTCTCGTCAGTCGGCGTTGAGCGGTGGTCCGAGCAGCGACATGCCGTGTTTCTCGAAGATGGCTGCGACGACGGCTCGGTCGGGAGCGCCGTTGCGAGTGGCCGGTCCGAGCTCTTCGTAGAACTTATGACACCCACCAGGGGTGTAGACGACAATGATCTCGGCCGGCTGGTCGGTCAGATTGAGAAAGGCGTGGGGGACCTCTGACGGCAGGTACGCAAAGCCGCCTTCTTCGAGCTCGAACACGTCGTCGCCGATCCTCACCTTGAACCGCCCCTTGAGGACATGGATCGCCTCTTCTTGGCGGTGGTGGACGTGCAATGGCGGGCCGCCGTGAGGTCCGACCTCGACGATGAAGTAGTCCAAGGCGCCCCCGGTATCTTCGCCGGTCACTTTGAAGACGAGGTCGCGGCCCGGGCCTGACTGCATGCGCAGCCCGTCGTCGGCTGCCAGGACGATGTGCGCGGATGTGGTTGTTGGCATCTCCAGCTCCCCGGTCGGTGCAGAGTTAGAATATTTGCGCTATGCAAACACTAAGCCCGTTATTTGCGCGTGTCAAGCAACTCGGCCGCTGAACCTGCGAACCGGCGCGCGCTCGACGGGCCGCCCGAACCGGACCCGCTCACGCCCACCGAGTTCGCGGCATGGCGCGGCATGCTCCGTGTCCACTCGACGGTGTTCCGGGAACTCGACCGCCGGCTAGTGGCCGAGCACTCTCTCAGCGTCGACGCCTACGGCGTCCTAATCACGCTCGTGACTGCGCCCGAACGGTCACTCCCGATCGGCGAGCTGGGCGCGCAGCGCAACCTCAGCCCGAGCGGAGTGTCGCGATCGGTCGACCGGCTCGCGACCAGCGGACTCGTACAGCGCACGACAAACCCAGCCGACCGACGCAGCCAACTCGTCGGACTGACCCCCGAAGGCCTCGCCCAGCTGCGCGCCGCGCAGGTCACGCACCACGCCGTCGTCCGCGAGCTACTTCTTGGCCAGCTCACCGACCCCGACCTCAAGCGCCTCTCCGAGCTGTGGGAGAAGGCGATGCCCGGCTCCGTCTCGAGCCCCAACTGGCCGCTTCGCCACCCGTCCGATGACCCGAAACCCCGACCGCGCGAACCGGCGGCAAGGACCTAGACAAGCGGGCCAGCCTGTACGCTCCGGCGAGGGCACCCAGCCATGAGTTCAGGGTCCAGTGGACTCCTGCTTCTGCGATTCAGGCCACCGCCGTGGTGCGCCTGCAAGTGCCGCGTACGCGGTCGCGCCGGCTGAGCCACCGTGGCGATCGCTCTTTCGCGAGTGCCTGCTCACGGCGTGCCATCGCAATGGCGACTGAGCGGAAGCGGCGAGCTTGCGGACCAGGTCCACGCGGTTGGTGCGACGCGTTCGCTGGGTCAGCGCGGGTGCGCGACGCGACTTGGGCGGACGCGCTGGAGCACGGCGTCAAGCGTCCGGTCCCACAACCCGCCGATGAAGTCGGACAGCGCGTCAATCCTTCTGCGCAGCGGCGGTGCCCACAGCAGGAGCGCCGCGAGGGCGCCGATGGCGGCGCCGGCGAGCACATCGGTCGGGTAGTGGAAGCCGAGCGCAACCCGGCCGAAGTCCAGAATCGCGGCAAAGAGGATGGTCAGCACCCCCCAGAAGAACCTTCGGCGTAGGAGGAATGCGACCGCGATGGCCATTGAGGCGGTCGCGTGATCGCTGGGGAAGCTCGCGTCGGCGGCGTGCCGGGCGAACAGGTGGACGGCGCCGGGATGGGCGACGAAGGGGCGGGCGCGGTCGTAGAACTCGGTGATGATCTTGACGGTGAGCAGTCCGAGTCCGGCGCTGAGCCCGGCGGCGATCGCGGCGCGGCGTACGGGCGCGAAGCGCTCGTGACGTGCGAACAGGAACAAGACCACGAGTAGGAGGAGGTACAGCGCCTCCGCCGCGTTTACGTAGGCCAGTAGCGGATCTTCGACCGGGTCGTTGTGGTAGAGGAATCCGTTGAGCGAATGAACGATCGACCAGTCCATCGCGTCGCATTTTCACATCGCGTTCACATTTCTGCGTCGCCGGGGCAAACTTCAGGCACCGTCTCGATCCCGAGGAAGGAAAGCTCCATGGCACTGGTCAGCTATCAGACGATCACGCTCAGCAAGGGGAAGCACGCCTCGCCGCGGGACGGTGCGTGCGTGATGGAGCTCGCCTCGATGTTGGCGGGCGAGCCGTTTAACGATCGGCCGCGGTCGGTGTGCCCGGTGATCGGCTCGTTTCTGAGGGCCTACAACGATCGGATCGACGACGGGCGCCGGCAGGACCTGTACGGCTACGCGGCCAAGGTGGTCGGCAGCCGTGGCTCACAGAACGTTCAGCAGGCCCGCGCGGAGCGTCTGAGCGCGTGGGCGCTCGAGCTGCGCTGGAGCGCGTGGCTACAGCGCCTGGTCCCCGCGCGACTCCGAGCATTAGTCCCAATCCCGCGTGCTGACCTCGTCGGGAGCCATGCGGTGTGTGCGATCCCGCAGCACGACGACAAGACGCACGCGGAAGTGCTGGCGCTGATTGACGAGTTGCTAGCGATCGGCGCGTGCAAACAGGCGACGACCCAGCGACCTACACCTCGGCCGCTGGTCGTCCGCTGACGAGCGGGTCTGATCATGCCCACCGTGAAGATCAGATCCCCGGCTCGGTACGAGCATGCTCGTTTGATCCGCCCCTAATCGCTGGCCGGGGGATCTCGAGCGCCTGGCCCCGGGAGGACTTCAGCGCCGGCTCGAGTACGCGACATGGCGGTCAAGCAGCCGCACGTTCGTCCGCCCACCGCTGCCCAAGAACGAGTACACGCTGTACAGATCGGATGCTGTTCGGGCGAACCAGCAGCGGCGCGTATTTGGTGGTCGCGGGTGTTGAACGAGCCGCGGCCTTCGGCGGCGCTTCCGCTACGCGGGCTGCGAGGCGTCGGTGAACTCGCGGAATAGCCCGGTGACCACGAACACGGTCTGTTCGGCGATATCGACGGTGTTGTCGCCGATCCGCTCCAGACACCGAGCAACGAGGATCATGAACATCGCCCACTCGCGCATCTCAAGGTCGTCCCCGATCTCGACGGCGCGGCGGAAGATCTCCCGATTGAGCCGGTTGATCTCGGTGTCCTGGCGGACGAGGTCCTGGGCCAGCTCGGTGTTGCGCCCGGCGAACGCCTGCTTTGCCTGCCAGACCTGCGAGCGGGCCAGGCGCCCCATCCGCTCGATCGCGTCGAGGATGTCCTTGTCCTTGGGCGTTTCGTAACCCGAGAGCGGCACGAGCTTGGCGATGTTGACGCACTGGTCGCCCATCCGCTCGACGCAGCGGATCACGGGCAGCAGGGCCGCCACGATGCGCAGGTCGCCCGCCACCGGCGCCTGCCGGGCCAGCAGCGAAAGGATCCCCTGATGCACCTCGAGGTAGCGGCCGTCGATGCGGTCGTCGTCGGCGACGACCATCCCGGCCAGCTCGACGTCCTGGTAGGAGATCGACTCGAGCGCGCGGTCGAGCTGCTGGATGACGAGGTCGAGCCCCTCGAGGGCCTGGACCTCGAGCCTGCGCAGGTCCTCCCGGAACTGATGGCGCGTTTCCTGCACGCGGGCAACGGTACCGACGATCGGACCGAGTTTTCACAAGACGTTCACAAGGCTTAAACATCTCGCCCTGCGGTCCCGGCATATTCTGCGTTGGCAGTGGTGGGACCACCGCCCCCACCCAGGTGATCGCGCCGGATCGGACACGACCACGGGGCAGCTGCGTGGCTCTGGGAGCTGTGGATGGCTTCGATCATAAATCTGATACGCGGCACCGACCACGACGAGTACTTCGACCTGTTTGAGCGGGCCGGAGCGAACGTCGCGCGCGCAGGCGATCTGCTCGACGAGATCGTCGCAAGTGTCGCTCACTGTGGGCCGTTATTGCGGCACGGGGGCAGACCGCGTCGATCGGTTCAAGCCGTGGAGATCCCTAATCGGGAGGATGAATTGGCCGGACTCGTCTGGGCGTGTTTGGGGACAAGCTCGATTGCCGAAAACCGGTCGTACTGGTTCCGTCGAGCAGTCGCTAAGACTTCCGGGGTGGGTTGGGAGGGCTTGATTTTGCACCGGGGTGCGAACGCCAAACCTAGCTGGGGGTCCTAGTTGGAGGTAATCGAGGCCATCAACGAGGCGCGCCTGTCGCGCTTTCATGCGAAGGCGATCTTTGTCTCGGGGATGGGCTTCTTCACCGACGCCTATGACCTCTTCATCATCGGGGTCGCGTCGACGCTGCTGGCCAAGCAGTGGCATCTCAGTGCGACCCAGACGGGGCTGATCAACTCGATGACGCTGTTGGGCGCCTTCCTCGGCGCCTGTGTGCTGGGGCGGCTTGCTGACCTGATAGGGCGCAAACGGATCGCGGTGTTCGACGCTTCGGTGATGCTGGTGTTCGCGCTGGCCTCGGCGCTCGCGCCGAGCTTCATCTTCCTGGTCGGTTTCCGCTTCCTGCTTGGTTTTGGGGTGGGCGGTGACTACCCCGTCTCCGCGGTCTTGATGAGCGAGTACGCAAATCGCCGGGACCGAGGCCGGCTGGTCGGTCTGGTCTTCGCCATGCAGGCGCTCGGCACCGTGGCCGGATACATCGCGGGGCTGGTGCTTCTATCGGCGGGGGTCGACCACAACCTGCTCTGGCGCATCCTGCTCGGGCTCGGTGCGGTGCCCTCGGCGCTGGTGCTCTACGCCCGGCTGCGGATGCCGGAGTCGCCGCGGTATTTGGCTCAGGTGAAGGGCGACGGCCGCAGCGCCGCCGACGGCGTGCGTCGCTTCTCGGGCGGTGAGGTCGTCGCTACGGGTATGGCCCGAGCCGCCGAGCGGATCAGCCTCAGGCAGTTTTTGTCTGACCGCCGCCTCATGCTCACGTTGCTCGGGACCGCCGGGACCTGGTTCGTCTTCGATTACGCGTACTACGGCAACGCTGTCTCCGCCCCCAAGATCGTCCTCCAGGTGCTCGGCCACGGAGCGACTCTGCAGCAGTCGCTGCTGCTCAACCTGCTGATCTTCTCGGTCTTTGCCGTCCCCGGCTACATCCTCGCGTGCCTCTTCATGGACCGGATCGGCCACCGCCGGCTGCAGCTGATCGGCTTCCCCGCGATGGGGGCGATGTTCCTGATGATCGCGCTCATCCCGGGCGTGACCAGCGCCACGGCGCCCTTCCTGTTGCTGTTTGGGGCGAGCTACTTCTTCGCCGAATTCGGCCCCAACACGACGACGTTCGTGATGGCCGCCGAGTGCTACCCAACGTCGGTGCGCACGACAGGCCACGGCCTTTCGGCCGGGATCGCCAAGCTCGGCGCGTTTCTGGGGGTCTACCTGTTCCCTCAGATCAGCAACGCCTTCGGCCTCGCCGGCGCGCTCAAGTTCGCCGCCGGCATGGCGCTCCTCGGCACGCTGCTCACGCTCGTTCTGCCCGAGCCCTCGCGGCGCAGCCTCGAGGACATCTCGGACGAGGGACGCAGCCGCGAGCGAGCTACAGCGCCTCGTGCCGGTCGAGGCTCAGGCCGAGGTGGCCTGAGCGGCGCCGATCACCGCGCTCCGCGGCTCCCCTCACGCGATCGCCCGGCGCCTGACCCGGACGGTGGTTGTTGACGCGCCGCGGGTTGTGATTGTCCTGGCGACCCCCCGGTAGACGGCGAATCGGTGTGGCCGCGGCTCGCAGCGCTGTCGCTCATCGAGGCATGCGGACGACCTGACGGGCGGCCGACCCCAACAGCCCGCCGTCGCCCGCCCCTGAGACACCAGCTTTCGCTGGGCGGCGTAGACGCGCACCACCACGCACTGGAGCGCGTGGGGGCTCACGCATGGTGGGGCAACCGACATTCAAGCGGGCGGGCACCGGGAGACTGCTGCGGCCACGAACCGGGGGCAGTCTCAACGCCCGCTACCACGGCGCTCGAGATTTCCGCTCTCGGGACGTGAAGCGGCAGGGCCGCGTTGGGGAAGCGAGCGATTGATCACGAGAGACCTGCTCTGCGGGTGCCGCCAGCATCTCGGGCGTGACGCCGGCTCCCCTGGCTTGCGCGGACAGCGAGTACCTTTGCTGTGGCGCCGAAGCGCACCGGGAGGTCGCAGACCGTCTAACAAACCGGCACGCAGGTTCACCCGCCGAGCGAGGCTAAGGGCGTAGGCGGTCGAGGATCTGGTGCAGTGCGGCCTGGAGGATCGCCGACCGGATGGCCGGGTCGAGGCGGCGCGGGTCGTTGAGCTCGTGGAGGAGCCGGTTGACGTCGAGCTCGTCGATGGTCCGACGTAGCAGCGGCCCGGTGGGGAGCGCGTTGTCGACGAGCCCGCCCGGAATCGCCTGGAGGAGCGTCTTGGCGATCCCGGGGAGATTGGCCTGGCCGAGCGCCTCGGGAAGCAGCTGGGACACCTTGGGCAGGCGCCCCTCGCGGTCAAGCCGGTCGACGGCGTCGCGGAGGCCCGCCTTGAGCGCGGCGGGCGCGCGGGGGTCGAGTGTGCGGGTGTCCGCGAGGGCGAGGACGAGCCGTTCCCGGGAGATGCCGAGCCGGCACGCGGCGCTGTCGAGGCCGAGCAGGACGATCTGTTCGGCGAGCGGTTCCAACTGCGCCGGGATGGGCGGAACGGGGCGCGGTGTGCACGGATTGGCGGGCCGGCGCGGCACGTAGTAGCCGCCGCCGGCGGCGACCTGGACGCCGAGGACCGCGGCCACGAGAAGAACGGCGATGAGCGGCAGCGTGAGTCGCCTCATGTCCGGCTCCGGTCACTCAGGGCCAGCGCGGGCGCGAGTGCCAGCAGCGCCAATCCCGCCGCGACGAGGAAAGCGGTGCGGAACGCGCTGGTAGCGGCGCGCTTGAGCTGATCCTCGAGGCCGCGCTCCAGCGCCGCGGCCGCCGGCGCCTGCGCGGCCGGCACCCGCAAGTTCTTGAACGCGGGCCGCAGGTCGGGCACGCGGCCACGTTCGGCGACCAGCCGACTCCCCAGCTGCCCGGCGAGGTCGAGCTTGGTGGAGGCAGGAAGCGGTGCGTCGAGCACAAGGCTCGCGATCGCCTCCTTGGCCGGGGTCTCGGCGTGGCGCAGGTCGGCGGTGAAGATCGGCGTGAGGATCGCGAGGCCGGCCACCACGCCGGCGTGTCGGGCGGCGATCGTCCAGCCGCCGTGAAGTGCGCGAGGGTTCCGGTCCCGGAGCGCGGCCACCGTGAGCGAGTCCACCGAGAGCCCGAGGCCGAGGCCGATGAGCACCTGTGGCGCGAGCGTCCAGACGAGCTTCGCACCCGGCAGGAGCGCCAGGCCCGCGAGGCCGCCGGCGATCAGCACCGACCCAGCGACCGCCTCTGACCGTGTCCCGGCGCGCAGGCCGCGGAACACGGGACCGGCTAACAGGGCCGCGACTGGCACCGCGGTGACGGCAACCGCCGCCACAGCGGGCGAGCGGTCCCAGCCGTCCACGAGCAGCAGCACCAGCAAGAACAGCGCCGCCGTGAGCGCCGCCGACAGCAGCGCCAACGCCAGGTTGGCCAGCACGTGGGGGCGGTCCGGCGAAGTGTCCAGGTTTGCCTGACGCCGCCGCACGCGCCCGCGCATCGCGATCGCCGGGGACAGCGCCAACAGCACCGCGGGGATCTGCACCACGAAGATCGCGCGCCACGAGAACGCCGACGTCAGGAGCCCCCCAACCACCGGGCCGAGCGCCGCCCCCGCGACACCAGCTGCGGCCCATCGCCCGACTCCAGCGCGCTCGTCCCCGGTCGCCGCAACCAGCAGCTCGAGGCTTCCCACGATCACCACCGCACCCCCGGCCGCCTGGGCCGCCCGCGCCGCGATCAACACGCCCAGCGACGGTGCCACCGCGCAGACGGTCGTTGCCGCCGCGAAGCCGATCACGCCACCGGCGGTCGCCACGGCCGGATCCCCGCGCACGCACAACCGCGCTGCCGGAACCGCCACCAGCGCCAGCACGAGATTGAACGCGATCAGAACCCAGGCGACCCCTCCAACCTGGGCCCCGAAGTCCCGCAGGATCTCCGGCAACGCCAGCGTCACCACGCCCGAGTCGCCGAGCACCACCGCGACAGCGAGCGACAGCACCGCGACTGTTCCGGCGCGTGCCGCCAGAGGACTTGCCGGCTCGTCGCTGCGATCCGCACTCATCGGAAGGTCCCTCCTCGAACACGATGCCAGGGATGACAAACGCGCGCGCTTGTGCCGTTCCGGCACCCGCGTCGTTGCCGCTTTGGCTCACCAGCGATGGTCCCAGCGGTAGCAGCAGCCGGTCAGCATGCTGTGATCAGGCCCATCGGTTGGCGGTCAACGCCCGCGGCCCCGCGGGCGTTGCGGCTCGAGCCGCCGCTGGTGGTCTCCGAAAGGGGGATCGACGATGAGTTGACTCTTCTGAGAGTCTTGGCTGCGCCATGGCTGTCGAGTACCTCTTGGGCGACGTCGCGACGTTCGCCGACGCGCCCCATGCTCTAGCCGTTGAGCTGCCCCTGCGGTCCGGGCCGGTGCGCCGCGCCCAGCGCCGCTTCTATGACACGTTCGATGGACGGCTGTACGCGGCGGGCTTATCGTGCATGTGCTCGGACGGGCGACTGGTGTTGCTCGAGGGTGATGCTGAGCTTGCCTGGGCGCAGTTGGCCGATGGGCGCGAGCGGCTGCTCGTCCGTGACCTCCCTCCAGGAACGCTGCGGGATGCGCTGGCGGCGCTCGTAGATGTCCGCGCGCTGCTGCCCGTTGTGGAGGTGCGTGCCCGGATGCGGACGCTTGCGCTGCTCGACGATGAGCAGAAGACGGTCGTGCGGGCGATCGTCGAGGAGTTGTCGGTGGTGCGTGCAGGTCGGCGTCCGCGGCCCCTTGAGCCGCGCCTGAGGCTGGTGCCGGTACGTGGCTATGACCGGACGCTCGAACGCGTGCAGGACGCGCTCGAGCAGCAAGTCGGCTTGCGGCGCGCCGCGCGCCCACTGCTCGACGAGGCGATCATCGCCTCCGGCGCAACGCCCGGCGGCATCTCTTCGAAGGTCGATATCGAGCTCACGGCGCAGGAGCGTGGCGACGTCGCGGCAAGCGTCGTGCTGCGCCGATTGCTCGCGGTGATCGAAGCGAACCTGCCGGGCACGCTCGATGACGTTGACGCGGAGTTCCTGCACGACCTGCGTGTCGCGGTGCGTCGCTCACGGGCCGTGCAGCGCGAGCTGCGCGGTGTGTTTCCCCCGTCGGAGCTCGCCCACTTCCGCGGGGAATTCCGTTGGCTTCAGCGCGCGTCCGGGAGAGCGCGCGACATCGACGTCTACGTGCTGGAGTTCGATGAGTTTCGTCTACAGCTGCCCGAGGCCGTGCGCGGTGACCTTGACCCGTTGTTGACGGTGCTCCGGCAGCGACGTGCCGGCGCCCGCCGGGGGATGGTGCGTGCGCTGCGCTCCGAACGGGCCCGTTCGCTGCTGCGCGAATGGGGGCATTTCCTGGTGGGGATCCAGTCGGGCGGCGTCTCCGGTGGACCCGACGCCGCGCGGCCGATCGGCGACCTTGCCGGTGCGCGGATCGCCAAGGTCTACCGGCGGATGGTCAAGATGGGACGGGCGATCGACGCGGACAGCCCGCCCGACGCCTACCACGAGATTCGCAAGCAGGGCAAGGAGCTGCGGTATCTGCTCGAGCTGTTCGGGGCGCCGCTCTACCCCGCGGACGTCGTCAAGCCGATGACGAAGGTGTTGAAGTCGTTTCAGGACGTGCTCGGCCGCCACCAGGACCGCGAGGTACAGGCGACGATGCTGCGCTCCTTCAGCGTGGCCGTCGCGGCGCAGCCGAACGGCGCCGTGGGGCTGATGGCGATGGGCAGGCTGATCGAGCGGCTCGAGGAGCAGGAGGCCGCCGCGCGGGAGGAGTTCGCCGGGCGCTTCGCAGAGTTTTCGTCGGGCGCACAACGCAAGCTCGTCAGGGACACGTTCCGGTGAGCTACGTCCTCGCGACCTACAACATCAAGGGCGGCGTGGGCAAAACGTCGGCTGCTGTCAACCTCGCGTATCTGGCGGCGCGCGAAGGTTCGCGCGTGCTGCTGTGGGACCTCGACCCGCAAGGCGCTTCGACGTATCTCTTCCGGGTCAAGCCGAAGGTCCGCGGCGGAGGGCGGCGGTTGGTGCGGGGCAAGAGCGAGGTCTCCGAGTTGATCAAAGGGACCGATTTCGAGCGCCTGGATCTGTTGCCCGCGGACTTCTCCTACCGCCACATGGATCTCGCCCTGGACGCAACCAAGCGGCCCACGCGCCGGATCGCGCGGGTGCTCGCGCCCCTGCGCGATGACTACGACTGGGTGTTCCTTGACTGTCCGCCGAGCATTTCCCTCGTCTCCGAGAGCGTGTTCGAGGCCGCCAACGCCTTGTTGGTCCCGCTGATACCGGCGACCCTGTCCTCGCGCACGTTCGGGCAACTCTGTGACGTGGTCCGTGGCGGCCCGGAGGTGCTCGCTTTCTTCTCGATGGTCGACGGCCGCAAGCGCCTACATCGCGAGGTGATGGCCTCGATGCGCGCCGAGTATGCGTCCGTTTTGGACGCGGTGATCCCGGCCGCCGCCGACATCGAGCGCATGGGAGCCGTCCGGACCGTGCTGGCCGAGTTCGCGCCGCGCGGACGCGCGGCGGCGGCATACGAGGCATTGTGGGCGGAGGTGCGGGCGCGGGCGCGGGCAGATCAGGGTTGAGTCCGCACTTTGTGCTTTGGTGACGCCACGGCGCGGGTGGCCGGCGACTGCCACCGAGTGATCGTTGGCCGCGATGCCGCGACCGCAGCACAAACGGCCGTTCGCGCGGGCGTTTGTGTCGCACCGGGCGCCGACAAAATCGGCAGCGTCAGGGCTACGACGGTGCCACCCCGCCGATGAGCGGATCCTGACGGTGCCCTGTTTGAGGTTTCCGCCGACGGCCACGCAGGTTGCGCGGCGACGTGCGTCGAGGCGTCGGCGGACGGGATCTGAACCGATCTAAAACGGGCCTTAGATGTCGTCAGATCGTCGTGCGACGGATCTCCGGCGCCCCCGCCTTGGTCGCTCGCTCGGATCGAATGGGTGGATCCTGCGCAGGTATGACCCGAACTGGGGCACCGTGAAGTCGAGCTCACTCCCGATCGGGCTATAGATCAGTCCCTTGTCGATCAGCCCGGCGCGCCGGACCGAGAGGTCTTTCTGCGTGGCTTGCATGTGCGCGGCGATCTCCGCGGACGGATGGCTCCCGTCGCCCAGATCCGCCATCGCCGCCATGTAGATGCGCTCAGCCTCGGTGGCCTTTTCATAGCGGTCGCGGAAGAAGCGCCGGTCAAGTTCGTCGTTGACGAGCTCCTCGGCCACCCGCGCGTTGCTGAGCGTGATGTCCGGTCCCTCGGCCTCGCGCCACACCGTCTCACCCCACTGTTGGAGAAAGTGCGGGTAGCCCTCGGTCCGGTCGAGGATGAGCTCGAGCGCGCCCCGGGTGAAGCGAGCGCCCTGCCGCTCGGCCGGGACGGTGAGCGCCGTAGCGGCCGTCGAGCGGGGCAGTCCTCCGATCGTCCGGAACTCAAACAGCCGCTCGGTGTACGGCTTGGCGTTCTTGAGCATCAGCGGAAGCTGGGGGAGGCCGGCTCCGATCAGAAGGACGGGCGCGTTCTGCTGGCTGATGCCATGCATGGCTGCGGCCAGGAGGGCGAGGCTCTTCTTGCCCAGGAACTGGAGTTCGTCGAGGAAGAACGCCGCGCCCGACCCGTGTTGCGCAGCGGCGCCTCCGACCTCGGCGAGCAACTCGATGATGTCGGCCTCGGGATCGCCCGAATCGGCCACTCCGTTGACCGCCTGGACGTCGATGTTGAACCGCCACTTGCCCTGATCGTCCATGGCGAAGGCGAACGCGCGCAGCACGCCGAGCGCGCGCGCCACACCGGCACCCACGCGCCTCCCTGCGCTCAGGCGGCGCAGCGCCCGATGGCAGAGGCGCGCCATGAGCAGGGGTAGATCGTCGTCCTCGTTGCACTCCACGACACCGGAGCTCACCCAACCGTCTTCACGCGCGATCACGTCCGCTTCGTTGAGCAGCACCGTCTTGCCAACGCCGCGCAGGCCATCGAGGATGAAGCTGCGCGCGTACTGCCCGGCGCCCAGGCGCTGAAAAGCCACCCGAAAATCCCCCAGCTCCACGTCGCGGCCGGCGAGCAACGGCGGGCGGGCCCCAGCGCCGGGCGTGAACGGATTGTTGTGGCGGTCCATCTCTCAGAGAGTCTAAAACGCGCTTTAGATACTCTCAGACCGAACGGCGGAGGCCCCGGGGCGTTGGGGGAGACGCCATCGCCGATATGCCGGGGTCATACCGCTGGCGGGCATGGTGAGCCTGCGCTCGCACGTCTCCCAGGTGCTGGGTGGACACGCGCTCGGGCGTCGCGCGGTGACCGCGTCCGGTCACGAGTGGCGCTACGCATTCAGCGGGTCAAGAACTCGCCGGCCCCGCAGACAGAATCAGTGACCGTCGCCTCTCGCCTCGTGGCGCTGATCGCGCCGTCGGTGGCAGTCGGGCTGAGGGCCGAGAATTTCTGGCCGCAGGGCCAGTCACCTACCTACAGTACTCCGATTGAAGCGATTCTGGGCGCCAATTTTCCGTCGAGGATGGCTTTGCGCTCAACCTCGGTCGGCCTAGGCTCGGGCAGCACGATTGAGACCGGCGGTGCTCGATCTCGGCGTGCGTGCGTTACAGCTCGGTGCGTGTGGTGTCCGGATCCAGGGCTTGCCGTTGATCGCCGATGATCAGCGACGGCCGAACTTCAGCCGCGGGTCGTAGACGGACGCGAGCCGGGCGAGTATGAGCGCGCCGAGCATGAGCCCGAAGGCGCGCAGCGCGATGTCGTAGAAGCCGGAGTAGGTGAGGAGGTTGATGACGATCCCGGCGAGCCAGCCGGCGACGACGTAGGCGTCGTAGCGACGCGTGAGGGCGACGATGACGCCGGCGAGGATCCCTTGCGCGCTGACAAACGTTTGCCGCCGATGGCCCAGGGTGTTAGCGTTGCCGCAACCGCGGGGGTTGAAATTGACGAGTCTTAGGGTTCTGGGACCGGTGCAGGCGTGGCGGGGCGAGCAGCGCCTCACCTTGGGGGGTCCGCGGCAGCTGACGCTGCTTGCTTTTCTGGTGCTACGGGCGAACCGCGCGGTCTCGAAGGACGCGATCATCGACGCGGTCTGGGGACCCACGCGTTCGGACGCCGACAACCGGCTCCAGATGGCGATCGCGCGCCTGCGCAAATCGCTCGAGCCGCTCGCGGGCGACGCCGGGTCGTGGCTGCAGACGGTCAGTGGCGGTTATCTGCTGTCGATTCCCCCGGACGAGCTGGACGCCGACGCGTTTGAGCGCGCCGTTCGGTCGGGCACGCAGGCGCTGGAGGCGGGCGCATCCGCAGGGGCGGCCGAAGTCCTGTCCGGCGCGCTGGCGCTGTGGCGGGGTCCGCCGCTGGCGGAAGTGGCCTTCGAGGACTTCGCGCAGGCTGAGATCCGCCGGTTGGAGGAGCTGCGGATGCGAGCCCTCGAGAGCCGGATCGACGCCGAGCTTCAGCTGGGCCGGCATCCTGACCTGATCGGAGAGTTGGAGGGCCTCGTTCTGGCGCAGGGAGCGACCAACGAGCGGCTCGCCGGACAGCTGATGCTGGCGCTGTATCGCTGTGGCCGTCAGGCCGACGCGCTTGATGTCTATCACCGCGTCCGCACGGCGCTGGCGAGCGAGCTCGGCCTGGAGCCCGGTCCGGCGCTCAAGGCGCTTCAGCTGGAGATCCTCGAGCAGGCGGCCTCGCTGGAGATGTCGCAGGGCGTCGCGGGATCCGGGCGCGACCTCGACCCGGCGCCGGCGGTGGGAGCGCCGATGCCGATCCGCCTGCTCCCGCACGGCCCGTCGGTGTTCGCCGACCGCCACCAGGAGCGCCGAGCGCTCGCCCGAGTCCTGAGCGAAGCCGTGAACCTGGGACCGCGCGCGGTCTTCGTCACCGGCGAGCCGGGGATCGGCAAGACGCGACTCGTCAGCGAGTTCGCCGAACAGGCACGCGGCGCGGGGGTGCTGGTGCTCGCCGGCCGCTGCGAGGACGGGCTCAGCCTTCCCTACCAGCCATTCGTCGAAGCGCTGGAGCATCTCGTCACCCATGCGCCGCGCGCGCTGCTGGAGCGCCACGTTGCCGAATACGGGGAATCGGTGACGCGGCTGGTCCCAGCACTGGCCGGCCACGCCAACGGAGCACCGCCGGTGGCCGTGGAGCCGAGCGAGTCTGAGCGCTACGTGCTGTTCCGGGCGATCGAGGGGCTCCTGGCCGCCGCCGCAGCGGCAGCGCACCAGCCCCTGCTCCTGGTGATCGAAGACCTCCACTGGGCCGACCCGCCGACCCTCACGCTCCTGCGCCGGCTGCTGTCCTCGCCGCGACGGTCGGCACTGGTGGTGCTTTGCACGTCCCGGGTTGACGGGCTCGGGGAGGACCATCCGGTACGAGAGCTGCTGGCAGATCTTCACCGAGAGCCGAACGTGCTTCGGCTGGGTCTCACCGGGTTGGACAGCGCCGACGTCGTGAAGCTGGTGAGCGGGATCGCCGACACGCCGCCGGGGACCGCCGATGCCGGCCTGGCCAACGCCCTGAGGACCACCGCCGACGGTAACCCGTTCTTCATCACCGAACTGGTGCGCGGTCTCACCGACACCGGAGCACTCGTCAGCGAGCACGGTCGGTTGCGGCTGACCGATGGCGTCGACCCGGCGTCGAACCTGCCTGTGAGCATCACCGAGACGCTCGCCCGGCGCCTGCGGCGTGTCGATGACGACACACGTCGCTGCCTCGGAGTTGCGGCGGTCATCGGTGAGGAGTTCGACCTTGATCTGGTCACGGAGATCGCGGACGTGAGCTCGCCTCTGGACGCCGTCGAGAGCGCGGTCCGAGACACGATTCTCAGCCAGATGCCGGGTCGGCCGGCTCGCTACCGCTTTGCCCATCAGCTGATGCAGCGCTACCTGTATGCCGAGCTTGGCCCGGCGCGTCAGACCGAGCTGCATCGGCGGGTGGCGGTGGCGATGGAGGCGCGAGCCGACCGCGGGGTCACATCGTTCGCCGAGCTGGCGCGCCACTGGTCTGAAGCGGTGGACGCCGATACCGAGACGGCCCTGCGGTATTCCATCCTGGCGGGGGACGAGGCACTGGACAAGCTCGCCCCCGACGAGGCCCGCCGGTGGTATCAGAGCTCGCTGGGCCTGCTCGGCCGCGGGCGCCAGGCTCGGGACTCCCAGCGATGCGAGCTGCTGATCAAGCGCGGTGAGGCCGAGCGCCAGGCCGGGGACCCGCGCTTTCGGGAGACCCTGCTGGAGGCGGCGGAGGTCGCGCAGCGGATTGACGATGGGGACAAGCTCGTGCGCGCCGCACTGGGCAACTCGCGCGGCATGCAGAGCGAGACCGGAATCGTGGACGAGGCGCGAATCGCCACGCTGCGGGCAGCACTTCGGGTCGTGGGCGACGACGACGGGCCGGAGCGCGCCCAGCTCCTGGCGATGCAGGCCGCGGAGCTGATGTACTCGCCTGAGTGGGACCGGCGGGTCCAGCTGAGTAACGAGGCGCTCAGCATCGCTCGCCGGCTCGACGACCCGGACACGCTCAGTGCCGTCCTGAACATGCGGTTCGTGACGTTGCTGGCGCCCGAGACGCTCGCCGAGCGTCAGGCGAACACTCTGGAGGCGGTTGCTGCGGCGGAGCTGCGCAGCGACCCCATGGTCCGGTTCTACGCCTACCACTGGAGGGCCTACACGTGCATCGAGAGTGGCGACACGGCGTCGGCACTGACCTGGGCGGCTCGTGAGCAGACGATCGCCGACCGGTTCCGCCAGCCCACGACGTTGTGGCTGCGCTATGCCGACGAGGCCAACCTGGCGATCGTGTCCGGTGAGCTGGATCGCGCCGATCAGCTGGCGGCGACCGCGCTGGCGATCGGCCGGGTCAGCGAGCCCGACGCCCTCGTCTGCTTTGCCGCACAGCAGGCGTCGATCGCATTTGAGCGAGGATCCCTGGGCGACATGGCCGCGCTCGTGGAGCAGGCGGCTCGGGAGAACGCCGGCGTGCCCGGTTTCCGTGCCATCCTCGCGCTCGCGCTGAGCGCGACGCCAAGGACGGAGGATGCGCGCCGCCTGCTCGAGCAGGCGGTCGCCTCCCGCTTCGGCGACCACCCGTACGACGTTACGTGGCTGGCCGTCGCGTGCATCCTGGCGCAGGTCAGCTCGCGGCTCGAGGACGTTTCCTCGGCGACTGCGCTGTATCGGATCCTGGAGCCCTGGAGCGGCCAGATCGCCTATCCCGCCTTTGGCGTGTGGGGACCCGTCGCCCTCCATCTCGGTTCGCTCGCGCTCGTTCTCGGCGAGAGTGAGGCGGCCGCGTCCCACCTCTCCGACGCGACCCAGGCCGCGATCCGGGCGGGGGCTCCACTGTGGGAGCAGCGGGCGGCAGGCGAGCTGGAACGCCTGGCTCAGCTGACGCACTGAGCGCGCGATGACAGAGCCCGCGTCCCGCGCAGACGACCGTGGCACCAGGGTCGCGATCCTCGGCGGCGGCTGCGGCGGCCTCGCCGCCGCCTGGGAGCTCACCGCCTCCCCGGCCCTGCGACGACGTTTTGACGTCACCGTGTACGAGCAGAGCTGGCGACTCGGGGGCAAAGGCGCCAGCGGCCGGGCGGGAGGTGGTGATGGCGGCCCGGGTAGCCGCCGGATCCACGAACACGGTCTGCACGTCTGGTTCGGGTTCTATGAGCGCTCATTCCGCATGCTGCGCGCCGCCTACGAGGAGGCAGGACTGGCGCATGGCGAGGACTGGTGGACGGTGCCATTCCAGAAATGCGATGCGATCTCGCTCTATGAGCAGCGCGATGACGGCACGTGGCTGCGCCAGCCGATCCAGCTGCCCCGTCGCGGCGGCTCGGATCGCGGACCGCCCACGAGGCCCCGGCGCCTCGGTGTCGGGCTCGCCGTGGCCCGGACCACGCGGCTGCTGGCGACCGGCGTGCGCGCCGAGCTGAGGGCCTCAGGCGCGCACCGCGGCACGTCGTCCGGCGAGACCGGCGACTCCGCCGCCGATGTGGCGGCCACGCTCGATCACATCGCCGACGAGATCGATGCGATGGAGTCCTCGATCGCGGTCGGCGCTGACGACGGCGGTCCGACGGCGACCCGCGGACATGGCCCGCTCGCGCCGGGTCCTCAGAAGCCGATGTCCACGCCGGCCGTCGAGCAGCTGATCGCAGCGCTGTTCGAGCACGTGCGCCGGCTTGGAGGCCAGCTGAGGGGAGGGGAGACCTCGGATCGCGTTCGTCTGTGGCGGGGGGTGCTGGAGCTGGTCGCGGCCTCGCTCGCCGGGATCATCAACGACGGGGTCCTCTGGCGCGGTTTCGATGTGCTGGACGCTGAGGACCTGCGCGAATGGCTCGGCCGCCACGGGGCGGACCACGAGACGCTGATGCGCTCGCCGGTGCTTCGCGGCCTGTATGACCTGACGTTCGCGTACCGGGGTGGAGACAAGCGCCATCCGAGTCTGGCGGCGGGCAGAGGCCTGCAGTCACTGTTGCTGATGATCAACTACGAGGGCTCGTTCATGTGGCGCATGCGAGCCGGGATGGGCGACGTCGTGTTCTCACCCCTGTACCTCGCCCTCAGGCGGCGTGGGGTGAAGTTCCGCTTCTTCTCACAGGTGACCGCGCTGCGCCTGATGCCCGGACGCCCGATCGTCAATGCGATCGATCTGACGCGCCGGGCGACGATCGCCGGGGGCCCGGATGGGTATGACCCGATCGAGCGCATCGGGGAGTGGTGGTGCTGGCCCGCGGCGCCGTATCGGGCACAGTTGCTCGATCGGGAGTCTCATGCTGAGACGCTCGTCCGCGGGGCCGATTTCGATGACGTGGTTCTGGCGATCCCGGTGGGCGCGCTGAGCGAGATCTGCGGTGAACTGGCCGAGGCCGACGCGCGCTTCAACACCATGCTCAGCCGCGCGGAGACGGTGCGGACCAAGGGCTTGCAGCTGTGGCTGACCAAGACGATCGACGAGCTGCGAGGCCCATCGACCGTCGACGGGCTCGACCCTCCAGCCACCGCGTTTGCCGAGCCGTTTGACACCTACTGTGACATGAGCCATCTGTTGGCGGCGGAGGATCAGGAGCGCGACGACGGTCCCAAGGCAGTCGCCTACTTCTGTGCAGTGCTGCCCGACGCGGTCGACCGTGCCGCTGCGGATGAGTCGGTGCGCCACGACGCGGGGGACTACCTGGAGCGGAATGTCGGGGCACTGTGGCCAGCAGCGGTCAAGGATGGGACGTTTGATTGGAGTGTGCTGTTTGACCCGAGCGGCCGAGCGGGCCGTGACCGGCTCCGCGCGCAGCACGTCAGCGCCAACGTCGCGCGGACCGACCGCTACGTCACGACGCCGGCCGGGAGCGTGGACGCCCGGCTTCACCCCGGCGAATCGGGGTTCGAGAACCTCGTGCTGGCGGGTGACTGGACGCGCAACGGGATCGACGGTGGCTGCGTCGAGGCAGCGGTCGCGTCCGGGCAGCAGGCGGCCGCGGCGCTGATCGGCGTGGCCGCCGACGCCGGGGCGGCGGGCCGTCATCGACCGTCATACGTCGAGTACGGCTCGTTGGCCACGGCGCCCGGACCGCTGCTCTGCGAACGGGCTCGGCTCTACTGCTTCGTGCTGCACACCGATCGACACCGGGTCCAGCAACTGTGTGACCTCGTGTTCAAGCAGCCCACCGGCGGCGCCCGTCGCTATGCCGTGCCCCGTCTGGCTCCGGTCATTCTGACCTTTGGGACGATCGCCGGCCTGCGCTCGTTGCATCCCGGTCACGCCAACCGAGCCAGCGCGTCCGAGCCGGAGGCGGCGATCTGGGTGCCGACGATCGCACAGCACCACGACGGGCAGCGGTATGTCAACGAGCACCTGGCCATCTTCATGCCGTACCTCTGGGTCGACGATCCGATCGCGTTCGCCTCCGGCCGCGAGGTGTACGGGTTCGCCAAGGCGCAGGGCTGGATGCCGCGGTTGGGCGATCCCCGCGGCGGCGAGGACGCGCGGCTGCCCGAGCCGCCCGAGACGCTGGCCGTCGACGTCCATGGAGTCCCTCACTATTCGCCGTCGGCTGAGATGGGCCGGCGCCGGCTGATCACGATGCGCCGTCGGGGCCTGCGCCGGGGCGGCCTGGCCGACCCCGAGCCGGGTACGCCGGTCGAGGGTGACACTCTCGCATCGCTGGTCGACCATTTCGTCGGGGAGCTGGGAGGATCGCCCGGGGAGCCCGCTCGGCGCTCGGCCGGCGCCGTGCGCTCACCCACGCAAGCGGCTCGAGCCCGAATGGCGACGCTCGCCGAGCTGATGGCCGAGCAGGTCGTCCGGCTCGCCTTCCTCAAGCAGATCCGGGACGCCGAGCACGGAGACCTGGCCGTCGTGCAGCAGGTGGTCGAGGCTCGTTCCAGCGTGGTGCCCGGCTCGTTGCGATGGCGGCGCCTGCGAGGTTCCTACGAACTATCGGTGGAGCCGCTGGCGAGCCACCCGCTCGAAGCCGAACTCGGTCTCGCCGGGCAACAGACGGTCCGGCTGGCCTTCGCCGCGGAGTTCGGGTTTCGGATGGAGGCGGGCGTCGTGCGCTGGCCGGGCGCGTGATGCTCCGGTCTCATGACGCCGCGTCGTCAGAGCTCTCCGCCGCGTCCTGAAGACCACAGCGCAGGAAGTACATGCTGGCGTGCAGCTCTGACACGTGGAGATCCGGGTTGTAGAGGGGGCTGTCGCAACCGCTGGTGAGCAGCCGCCGCACCTCAGCCAGGCAGCTGGGGTCGGCCGCCGCCGCCAGTTCGATGAGGTCGGCCACCTCGAGCAGGTCGTCGCGCACGTCGGCCACCCGGTCGACCAACACGAATACGTACCGGCGGCGGATGGGATCGCTCTCCGGTGACGTTCCAGCCAGCCGCCGCAGTCGACGCGCCAGGCGGCGGCGGACCCGGGCGGGCGTCAGCCGCGCTGGATCGACGCGTCGTGACGGCGGCGAGGTCGGCGGGGATCCCTGGTGGCCGACGCCGGCGAAAGGCAGCTGTGAGTCCTCCATGGCGCCGGCGCGGCGTCGAGCGAGTGACATTCGCGCAGGATCCACGCAGCGCCTCACGAGGCGGTAACAAGGGGTAACAAAGTGCCACCCCGCCTTCGCTGTCACAGGTTAACGCGCGTGATTCGTCTGTTACGCCGGGCCACGACCGTCGTGGCATGCAGCAGGACTCACCGCGTCGGACACCGGCCGCGCTGGCCGCACTGGCCCTGGGGCTGCTCATCGCGTCACCCGCCGCGGCGTGGGGCGCATCGCGACCCCGGGTCCGGCCACGCCTGGATTCGCCAGCGATGGCCTCGATCGGAGTGCACTCGATGCTCTACCTGACGACTCCCTTCGGCGGCAAGCAGGCGATGTTCCAGGAGGCGGCCGCGGTCGGCGCGTCAACGATTCGGCTCGACGTCGAGCTGTCCGCCGTGTTCCCGGATGAGAACGGTCCGCCCGATTGGGCCGGCATCGATCAGTACATGTGGCTGGCCCGCCGGTATCACCTGCGCGTCCTTGCCGACCTCTTGGCGACGCCGTGGTACCTGGCCGACTGTCCCGGCGGCGCCTCGTTCGCGGCCAGCTACCTGTGCCCGCCCGCCGACCCGGCCGCCTGGGGACGGGATGCCGGAGCGATTGCCGCCCACACCCACGGCGTCATCGACGACTTCGAGATCATCAATGAGCCGGACGCGCGCTGGTCATTCCTCGGCACCCCGCGGCAGTACGCCCACATCCTGGCGGCGTCATACGCCGCCATTCACGCCGCCGACCCCGCTGCGCGGATCGCGTTGGGCGGGTTGATGGACATCGGCACCGCCGGCGGCGCCTGGCTGGACGCGGTATTCGCGACGCCCGGGGTGGACGCGGCGCGCAGCTACGACATCGCCAACATCCATGTCCGCACGCCCGCCGCCGACGCAGGCCCGGTCGTCACCGGGTGGCGGAGGTACTTCTCGCGCCGGGGCTTTCACGGCCCGCTGTGGGTGACCGAGACCGGCTATCCGGCGGATCCAGCATGGCAGAGCGACAGCCGGTACCACGACGGACCGGCCTCCCAGGCGGCGTGGATGATGTGCGCGATCCCGGCGATGCTCGCTGCCGGCGCGACGACCGTGTTCGTGACCGAGCGCGACTCGCTCGCGGGGCGTTATGCATCCGAGGGCATCCTGCGCAGCAGCGACCCGCTCACCGCCGACCCCTCCTACGTCCGCCGTCCCTCCTTCTACGCGGTCCATCGGCTCGCCCGGTCATTGGCCCGCGCGGCCGTGGATCAGCGCAAGCCGGCTAGCTCGGCGTCGTGCGGGGACAGGTCCGGCGGAAGGGGATGCCGGGCGCGTACTCCGACCACTCGACCCGGCTGAGCCCGGCCCCGACGAAGTCGCAGACCTCGGCGCGCAACGCGGCGAACGAGATGCGAGTCGGGACGACGTGCCACACCCGGACGGTCCGGTCGACGCTGCCCGTGACGAGAAGGCGACCGTCGCTGCTGAACGCGACCTTCTCCACGGACCGGGCGTTCCCGGTAAGGGGACTGCCGAGCTCGGTGCCGGTGGCCACATCCCACAGCCGCGCGGTGTTGTCGGTGCTCCCGGAGGCAAGCGTCGTCCCGTCCGGGCTGAACGCGACGCTGCGGACGTAGCTGGAGTCACCGGTGAGCGTGTGAACCAGGGTGTCGGCGTGGGGCCCGATCCGCCACAGGTGGATCGTGTCGTCGGCGCCCCCGGCGGCCAGCAGGCGGCCGTGCGGAGCGAAGGCCAGGCTGAACACGGCGTCGTCCTCGGAGATCAACACTGGATCGAGCGGCGCCCGCGTTCGCGTGTCCCACAGGCGGATCACTCTGCCCGGGCCGCCGGCGGCGATGACGCCGCCGTCCGGGCTGAAGGTGACCGCGTACACGGCACCGAAGTTGCCCCCCAGCGGGCGCCCCAGCGGAGTACGGCTGCGCATATCCCACAGGCGGACGGTGCCGCCCGAGCCGCCTGACGCGAGCGTCGTTCCGCTGTGGTTGAACGCGATGGCGAGCGCGGCGCCGAAGCCGGCGTTGCCCGGAAGCCGCCGGCCGACCGGCGCGCCGGTGGTGGCATTCCAGAGCCCGATCGTCCCGTCGCCGTAGGCGGCGGCGAGGAGCCCGCTCGCTGGATCGAACGCGAGGTCATTGACCTGGCCGGCGTGGGCCCTGAGCATGTGCACGGGCGGCCCGCCACCGCGGCGTGAGATCCAGATGGCGCCACCGTGGTCGCCGGAGGCGATGAGCCGCCCATCGGGGCTGATCGCCAGGCTCTTGACCGCGTCGTTGCGCACGACCAGTGGTACGCCGAACCGCGGCCCGACGGGGTAGCGCCACAGAACGATCGTCCCGTCGGCGCCGCCCGATGCAAGCATCGCGCCGTTGGGGCTGAAGGCGACGCTGTAGACGGCACCCTGGTGCCCGCTGAGAGGCTCGCCATTCCCCAGTTGGTGATGATTGGCGAGGCTCCACACGGTCGTGATGTTGCCGCCGCCCGCGACCAGATCGTGCCCGTCCGGGCTGAAGGCAAGGCTGTAGATCGGGTTGGGACCCGCCGGCACCAGCAGCCGCTTGACGTGGGTCAGCGGGTTCCAGAGAACGACCGTGCCGCTGCTCCCAGCGGCCGCCACCATGTGGCCGTCGGGACTGAACGCAACGGCGTAGACACTGCTCGGCGAGGTCACGAGCGGCTGACCAAGTTCCCGGCCACGGACGACGTCGAACAGGGCGACTTCGCTCGCGCTCCCGACGGCGAGCACATGCCCGTCGGGGCTGAGCGCGACGCTCCTCACCGCCCCGCCCCCGGGAACGGGCAGAACGCGGCGGGCGCCCGTCACGGGGTTCCAGAGCAGGACGGTCCCGTTGGAACCACCGGCGGCGAAGGCATGGCCGCGCCGGCTGAAGGCGACGCTGGTGACGGCCCCGCTCTCGTAGGAGAGCACCCGCTCCTGGGTGCGATGAGGGACGTTCCAGAGGATGACCTTGTCATAGCCGCCCGACGCCAGCGTCCGACCATTCGGAGCGAACGCCGCGCTGTACAGCGGGGTGTCGGCTCGCAGTGGAGGACCAAGCGGATAACGGGCGCTGGCGGTCGCCTTCCAGAAGCGAATCGTCCTGTCGCTGCTGGCCGAGGCCAGCAGCCCACCCAGCGGACTGAACGCGACGCTCTCCACGGCACCGGTGTGCCCGTTCAGAACCCCCGCGGCTCCGGAGCGGTGGACCGCCTCCAGTGCCGCGGCGAGGTTGCGGGCCGCGACCGGATGAGGCCGTTTCGCGGAGGCGGCGAGATCCAGCAGCAGCGAAACGTCGGGCCGGTTGGTGAGCTGCGAGTCGCCTCTGGTGGTGAGGGCGAAGGAGGTCGCTGCGGCGGTCTGGCGCACCGCCGCGCGTTGCTCGCGCTTGGCGGTGGCGCTCTGGTCACGTGCGTACTGCAGCAACACGGCGACCGCCACGAGGAGGATGAGGAGGCCGAGGGCGAGCGCCAGCATTACGCGGGCCCGTCGCTTGAAGCGGCGTGCCTGGATCCGTTGCGTCTCGGCGTCGCGCTCGGCAACGAGCGCGGCCTGCTTGAGCCTCGCGTTCTCCTGCTCCTCGCGCCAGTCAAGGATCGGGGCGGCGAGCCGGTCGTGGAAGATCTCGTAGCGCACCTGCGTGGTGCCCGGAGCAGGATCGACCGCCCGCAGAATCCGCTCCTCGTAGAGACGCCGGACGACCGACGCCACCGTGGGCTCGGGGTGTCCGGTCATCTGCGCGAGGTCGGCCGCGGTGTGCGCCACCTTCGCGCCGGACGGCGTGACGAGAGCCCGGAAGAAGTCCGTGGCCGCCTCGAGCTCCTCGCCGGCCAGACCGGCGAGAGCGTGGCTGACGTGGTTGCGCACGATCGCCTCGGCGCCGCCCAGCTCCCCGTCGAGTGTGGCCCGGCGCAACACCGGTGAGCCATGCGCCTGCTCCCATTCCCACATCCGGGACATGACGAGTTGCAGGAACGGCGTCTCGATCGCATCGGCGTCCACGCCCAGCCAGCTGCCCCCGCCGTCGAGGTCGGGGCGCCGGGCACCGAGCTCCAGGTTGCCGCGCCGGACCTCTGCGAGCACGGCATCCGCCAGATCGGGTTCCAGAGCCATCGGCTCGTCCTCGGGATGATCTGCGTTGTAGACAGCCACCGGCTGCTCGATCGCTTCGCGGCCCGCGTCCCGCGTGAGGTACTCGAGATGGAGATAGTTGCTGTACACGTTGCCGATGCGGCCTCCGAAGAGGTCACCGAGTCGCCCGTAGGCGTCCTCGCGCACGGCGATCAGGAAATTGGCTCGCACCTCCGGCGAGTTGATGCAGTGCGCCAGCTCGTCGGCGAGCAGGTCGGGGCGCGCGGCACCGGCGCGGTAGCTGAAGTGCTCCTCGAACTGATCCAGGATGATCACCAGGGTCGCGTTCAGTGAGGATGTGGCCCGGGCGATCGCCGCGGCCAACCCGCTCCCGTTCCCGTTCCCGTTCGGGAGACCGACTTGACGGTGGGCGTCGGGGACCAGCGGCTGCACCTGCCGCTCGATCTCGGCGATGAGATCCTCGACCGGTTCGTCCTTCCACGCACTGAACACGACTGGGATGAACCTCGGGGATCGCCCCGCCCCGTTGCCACGCCCCGCCAGCTCCCGGAGGCGCGCCGCCACGCCCGCGCGCAGCAGCGAGCTCTTGCCCACGCCGCTCTCCGCGTACAGCAGCGTCAGGCGCGCCGTTCGCAGGTGCGACAGGATGATCTTCCGTTCCGTCATCCGGCCGAAGAACCACCTGGCGTCAGCCTCCGTGTAGAACCCGAGGCCCTGGAACGGGCTGCGGTGCTCAGTTGCGTCGGCAGCTGCAGATGGGCTGGAGCCTGGGCCGGCCACGGTCAGCGACGCTCAGTGGGCTCCGCGCGTCTCGAGGACCATCGACCGCAGCTCGGTCACGTACTCCGGCAGGCCGGCGGCCAGCAGCTCGACGCGCCCGATCGCGCTCCAAGACGCCTTCTCCACAAGGTCCGGGCCCTGCTCGACGGCCCACGAGCTCTCGCTGATCGGCATTCCGCGCCAGATCCGTCTGAGAAACACCCGGGCGTTCCAGCTGCGCAGCGGGTATCCGAGGAACAGACAGCGGCTTCCGGTCAGCTTGTCCAGGATCTGAATCGGCAGGTGGTCCTGGATGTTCTGAGTCGGCAGATAGTCGATGTAGTGATCCTCGGTGACCACGTAGTTGTTGCGCCACACCACGCCGCCCTCGCCACCGTCGGCCCCGCCGTGGATCTTGACGATGATGGTTCGCTCGAGCTCGCCCTCATCGTCGATCGGGAAGCCCACGTACCGCTTGGGCTCGAGGATGGTTCTGGCTTCGGGCTCGGACGCGGCCTCTCCCCACGGCACGTGGACGAACCACCCGTCGGCCGCCAGGTACACGGCATAGTCAAATGGCTCGTTCGCGTCCTCGAAGGCCCGCTCGAGCCCGGAGTCATAGTTGGCGCTGATGATCAGCTGGTGGCGCGGCTCTGACCCCGACCGGCGCATGAGCCCGGGCAGCGCCGCCAGGAACCGATGGACCTCGGTGGGCTCAGACTGCCCCGCGACCAGCTCCTTGAATGCCGTGTACAGGCGTCGCTCGCCCAGCGTGACAGCGACACGTTGGGCCACTTCGGCAAGCCCCATCGCGGGGGCCTCGAACTGCGCGGCGAGCGGCGCGGCGAGGTGATCGACGGGCGCGGGCCCGCCCCGCACCCCGGGACCCAGCAAGGGGACCACCGTTCCATCGAGCATTGCGGCGACCACGTCGACGTAGTGGTCGTGGTAGGGCCGCGCGATACCGGCGGCGGCTGGTGCCGATGGCACGGGAGGTGGCGCGGCGCTGACCGCGCTCCTGACAGCGGGACGGGTGCGCTCGCCGGCCGGTCGACTGGGCGTGGCGTCGGCGACGTGCTCCAGGCGGGCGATCAGAGCGTCGAGGTCTGCGTCGAAGGAGGCGTGCCGTAGGGCCGCGGGCTCGCGGCGACACAGCCCGCGAAGCGACCGTGGCAGGGTCTCGGCCTCGGGCATGGCAACGTCGATCAGCACCGGCAGAACCGACTCGGGCAGGTCGCGCAGCGCCGTCTCGATCTCGCGGCGCGGGACGTCCTCCCGGTTGTGGCTGCTCGTGCCGGCAAGCTTCAGGCTGGCCGCCCACGCGGGGCCGATCAGCGCGAGTAGGACCGGGGTCGATCCCGTTGTCGCGCGATGCGTGAACTCCGACCGGTCGCTACTCGTGTGGTGGACGTGCTCGTGTCCAAAGTGCTGGCCGAGCCGATCGGCCAGCAGCAGGGCGTGACCGCCGGTGTCCTCGCGCCGGTAGTTGATCACGATGCTCAGCGGGTGGCGGGAGCGATGCTGGGGGCGCCCCCGGGACGGGCCGCCGTTGCGGCGCGGTTGCAGCGGCGAGGCGTCTGATTCCGGTCCGTCGCCACGGTCGAAGATTCGCCCGTCCGCCACTCGCATGAAGAGGACCGGTGTTCCCCACTCGATGTCGTCGCTGCGTTCCGCCAGCATCGCCAGGCGCGCTGCGGCCAGGCTCTCGTCCACCGGGGAGCCGGCCGCCAGCGGCTCGTAGAAGCCGCGGGAGAACACGATCGCGGCTTCGTCGCTGATCTCGAACTGCATGGCCACCACTGCGGGAATGTCGCGGTGGACAAGCGATCCGGCCACCCCGGCAAATGGGTCGCTCCGCCCCGCTCGCGCGCCCTCGCAGGCATTGAGGACGGCCAGTCTCAGGGACGAGAAATCGTGGAGGATCATGCCCAGCTTGTCGCCGCTGACGGGTTGTGCCCAGCCCTCGTCGTTCTCGAACAGCAGGACACCGCGCTCCGCGGCGCGGTCGAACGTGCCGTGGCCGATGTAGTGCAGTCCGTGAAATGGCTGGAGCTGAAGCGTCTTGAGCAGCGCGCCGAGCGTCGGTCGCTCGAGCCAGTGAAGCTCAACGGCGCCGGTTCCGGTCAGCCCGGACAGCGCGCGCTCCAGGTTGTCACGCTCACGCTCGACGTCGAGCCGGTCGTAGTCCGCAGGACTGCTGATGACCCCGAGCAGCCGCAGCGGTGGCGCGACCGACAGGGGACGGTGGGCGCGGGGGAGGTCCAGGTACCGCACCACCGGGGTGAACGCCGACACCGCGAGGAAGTCGGGATCGTCGAACAGGTACTCCCAAGGGACGTCGATGAGCTCGGGCGCGCCGCTCAGGCACAGCGTGATCCGCACGCCCCGGTCCTCGCCGCGCGCGCGGGCCAGAGCGTCGCGATACAGGCCCAGGACCGGCCCGCTGAACAGCGCGGTGAACAGCTCGCCGCCGAAGCGGCGAGCATCGTCGATCGCCGACGTGTCGATGCCGCGGCGGCGCCCCCGCGGCCGGCTCACCTTCAGGATGAAGTTCTCGACCGCGAGCTCGTTGAACGGCAGCTCAAAGCTCGCCGTCGCTTCGGCCAGGCGAGTGCTGGCGAGCACGTGGTAGGACGCGGTCTCGCGCCGCTCGATCCTAAGTTTGAGCTCGTCATACCCGTGCACAAGCGACCGCAGAGCCATGACTCATCCTCGGCGCTGTGCAGCGCCTGGAGTGGTGAGCAAGCGGATGCCAAGCCTCGGTGCGCCGGTGATGGCCAATCCCCTGTCCCTTCCTGTTGGGCGCATCTTACGGCCGCGATCAAGGCTTTGCATCGGTTCATCAATCGATGCACGCCAACCGCTCAATGGCGCGCGCGGATCTGGTCAGGAGACCCCGTCGTTATTGCTGCAGCGGACCCGCGACAAGTGCCTGTGAGAATCCGGCGGTCGCCGGACTGGCGGTCCTCGTGCCGTCAAAGGACGCTGTGGCCCGCCAGCGTCCGATATGGGGGGCGACGAACGGGATCCGCGCCACCCCTCCGACTGCCTGGACGTGGTAGTAGCGGTAGAACTGCCAGCCCTGCACGGGATCGAAGGAGTCGACTTCGATCGTGACCGGGCCGTCAACCGCCGGCGTCACGTTCGCCGTGATCCCGATGCCGGTGCCCGGTGGCACCTGCTCGTAACGGGTTCCATCGAGCGCCACGCCCACGTGGGTGATCAGCCGGGACTGGCGGTACAGGGTGAACGGTCCCGAGCCGAAGTCCTCGGCCTGCACGACGGCGAAGTACCGGCCCGGCGGAACCTGACGGCGGATCGTCTCCTCGCCGGTGGAGCCGCAGTTGCACTGGATGTAGTGCCCGCGGTCGTTGAGCAGCTTGAGATCGAACGGCGCGCTGGACGCCGCCTGGAGGAACAGCTCCAGGTCGCTGCGCCGCGTGACGTCGAACCGGAACAGGCGGACGTCGCTGATGACGTTGCCCCGCAGGAAGCCGCTGATATGCCCGAGGTTGGGCAGGAACACCCCGGGCGCCGTCTCGCCCGCGGATGCCGGCCGGACGTGGAGCCCATAGGGTTGCGTCCCGGGATTCCCGGGGTCGGCGGAGATCAAAAAGCTCCAGACGCCACTCAACCGTGGGGTGAACAACCGGTAGCCCGCGCACGAGAGACCGGCCAGTGGTGTGGCGCCGAACGAGGCCGTTCCCGGAGGGAAGATGCCGAGACGCATACACCCCTGGCTCGGCTTGATGAGGTTGATCTTGTAGATCGTTCCGGCCGTCAGGTGCATCGAATACGCCGCCGCGGTGTCGAGCGTCCCGTCCAGGGTGCCGCTCACGCCACGCACGCCCAGCGCGGCGCCGGGTGGATGCGGCGGCGCCGGCAGTGCGAACGCGCTGAGCGAAAACGTTCCCGGATCCGAATCCGCCAGCTGCGCGATCCGGATCAGATAGGTGGCACCGGGACTCGTCGTGAAAGCGAGCGCCAGGCGGCCGTTCTGGTCAGTCCTCCGGCAGTCAACCGCGAGAAGCTGCGAGCGCTGCTGCTGATAGACGTCAACGGCCGCGTCGAGGTTCCCGTTGGCAGCGAGCTTGAGCCCGATCCTGCTTGGGGGCGAGGAGCCGACCGCCAGCGTGTACCACACCGAGCCGGCGGTGGGCGCACAGCCCGAGGCCGGCTCGTTGAGCTCAGTGGTGGCTCCAACCGTTGTGCCGCCGACATGTTGGGGGAGCGGCGTCAGGCCGATCGCGTCGGCGCGGTTGTCGTTGACAGGTGTGTCGGCGGCGGCGGCCGCAGCGGCCGGGACCCCGAGCGCGATCGTCGCCAGCGCGAGCGCCAGCGACCACCTGGCCTTCCCGGAGATGCCCTCAGGACGGATGGGTGTGAACACGGTGGGACCTCCCCGGGTGTGGTCGTGGCGCTGCCTGTCAGCTATCGCACGATCAGGCGGCGCGGATCCTCCCGCTCACCCGTAACAACGCACCCACATGCGATAACCGGCCCCCGCGTACACGCTCCGCCCTGCGCTCACGCCGGGCTTGCCGTGACGGCGACCTCGGGTTCGGCGGGCTCGGGGATGAGGGCGGGGCGGCGGTCTCCGAAGTGGTCGGCGAGCGCCCACGCGGCGTAGCAGAGGGAGCCGACGGTCGCGGTGATCGTGAGCAGCACGCCTGCGGCGGCCGCGGCCGCGACTCCGTGCGAGCCGAGGATCAGCACGGCTGCTGCCGGGCCGAGGGTGGGGCCGATCGGGAGCTGACCCAGCGTGAACATCGCGATCAGCAGGGCGATCGCGTCAAGCGGCGAGACGTGCACCCCGATCCCGCGCAGCACCAGCCAGTTGCGGGCGATCTGCCCGCCGATGGCCAGTAACACGAACGCGGTCATGCGACGCTGGTGGTGGCTGCGCATCACCGCCAGGCCAGACCAGAGCCCACGCCCACCACGGTTGGACAGGCGACCGAGCCCGAGCATGACGGCGCCCGCGACCGCGATAGCGATCACCGGTGCCCACCAGGGGACGCCGAGTGGACCGATCAGGGTGAAGGAGAAGATCGCCGTCAGCGCGATCTCGACGCTGATGATCGGTACCTCGGCGGCCAGCAGTGCCGGCACATGCGGGCTGGCGTGCGGGGCGGTACGGCGCAGCGCGGCGATCCGCGTCGCAACCCCGAGTGCGCCGTTGACAACACTCGCGAGGTAGCCGACGCCGGCGGCACGGAAGAGCGGTCGGCGGCCGACCGTCGCGCCGGTCGCGTGAACGCAGACAAACCACGCCTCGGTGCGGGAGACGAGGGAAACGAGCTGAAGCAGCACGACCAACGACAGGATCCAGATCGGAGCGGCATGGATCGCCGCCTCGAACTGACCCCGCCGTCCGGCGAGCGCGACGCCGAGTGCGCCGGCGACCACGGCGGCCCCGAGGATGCTGATCATCGCCCGCCGGCGAAGCGACGGTCCTCGGGAACAGGGTTGGCCGCGCTCTGAGATGATCAGCCGATCAGCGCGCGTTGCTGCGTCTTGGAGCGGTCGCCTTGCGAGGTGCGGGCGGGGGGAGGCGGCGCGCTTGGCGCGACGCTCGGCAGCTTCCTGCTTGAGCTCCGCCTGCTGGGTCGAGAGCGACGCGATGTGCGCCGCGCGTCGTTCAGCGGTAGTGCCCCGCGGGTTCGTCGGTCGCGTGGACACGGTCACCTTGTTCCTGGCAGCCATCATTCTCTCCTTCAGTCATTCCCACTGTGAGTTCAGCGTTGTGTTCGGATCGCGGCGTGGCGCCGTCGCCTCTGGGCTTCGGCGACACGTTCCGTGGTTCGGGTCGCGGATTGCTGCAGATGCTGCCGTCGGCGCCCAGCTTGCGTTTCGCCATGTGTGTGTCGGTCACGATCCTCCCGCCCCAGGATCGGGAATCGGCATCGAGACCTCGACGGCCTCAGGCAGCGCTTGGGGGGCGTCCTCCGGCCGGAACAGGCGATACCCAACGCCTCCCCTGAGCCCGGCCAGCGTTTGCGGCGGCTCGCCGCACATAGGGCAGGCCGTCAGGAACGCCGATGCCGCTGGCGTGAACCGTATCCGGCAACCGGGACAGCACGCGTGGGTCATGTCCGATCCAGTCGGTGCAGAGGAACTAGCGTCCGCTCAGCGTGGTCGACAGTCACGATCGGCTCTTGCCCGGCAATTCGCGTCTGCAACTTGGGCAGGCACCGTTCATCACCGGATCGTCGAGTGCCGTGTTACCGGGCTGGAAATACACCCGGTGGCGCCCCCCGCCGAATACCCGCAGGACGTTTCCGCATTCACAGTGATACTCACCACGTCGATCGACGACTCTCTCGATCGGGCGCGCTTCGGGAGGCGCAATCAGGGTTCCGCTGGCCATTGGGTCACCGCCTCGCCGTTGCTGGCGGCGCGCCGTGCCACGTGCCGGTTGGCGCGGGACTTCTGTGTTGCGGTGGCCATGGCCGACCGCCTTTCTGCCCTTCTGGCTGAAAAACGTCGCCCGGGAAGCGAGAAGAGCTGGGCTCTCTGAGCGCAGCCACCATCGTACCATAATCCGACCGATGCACTCGGATTTGGTCCGGTACCTGGTACGGTGGGAGGCGTCCATCGCGTTCCCTCTGGGTTGGCGATCGTGCGCTTGCCCGGGTCCTTCCTGACCTCTCTGCCCGGCGAGCGCCCCGCCTGAGAGGCACGTGAGGAGCTTCGATGGATGCTGTCATGGCAGCGCACACACGCAGGTCGCGTCGTCAGCTGTTGAGACGGACGGCGGCCGGCCACGCGCCGGATCTGTCGCTGGCAGGTCCGCCGGGAGAGCCGCCTGGAGCGCCGCTGCGCATCGCGATGCTCGCTCCGCCGTGGATCTCGGTCCCAGCGCCTGGGTACGGTGGCGTCGAGTCGGTCGTCAGCACTCTCACCGAAGCACTGGTTCGTCGCGGCCACGGGGTGACGCTGTTCTGTGCTCCGGGCTCTGTTTCGGGCGCGAGCGTGGTGACTTTGCTCGACGAGTCTCACCCTGATGAGATCGAGCGGTCGTTGTATGAGGTCGACCATGTCGGGCGAGCGTTCGACGAGATCGACGGCACCAGCGGTCGCGACGGCTTTGACGTCGTTCACGACCATTGCGGGTTCACGGGGCTCGCGATGGCCAACCGCATCGGCACGCCGCTCGTGCACACGTTGCACGGACCGTTCACCCCGCAGACCGCGGCGTTCTATGCGCGACACGGCCACAAGGCGACGCTCGTGGGCATCAGCCGCGCCCAGTTGATCTCGGCACCCCCGGGGCTCGCCCCGATCGACTCGATCCCCAACCCGATCGACCTGCGGGCGTGGCCGCTGCAGGAGCGCAAGGGCGACTACCTGCTCTGGATCGGGCGGATGACCCCGGAGAAGGGGCCGCACCGCGCAATCGCAGCCGCAGCCGCCGTTGACGTACCGCTCGTCCTGGCCGGCGTCATCCAGCCCGGTCAGCAGCCGTTCTTCGACCAACACGTCGCTCCCCACATCGACGGCGACCGGGTCCGGTTCGTGGGCGAGGTCAGAGGGTCGGCCAAGCGTTCGCTGTTTGCCCGGGCCCGCGGTCTGCTGATGCCGATCCGCTGGAACGAGCCGTTCGGGATGGTGATGGTCGAGGCGCTCGCGTGCGGAACGCCGGTGATCGCGTTTCGCGAAGGTGCAGCGAATGAGCTCGTCGTCGACGGGAAGACCGGTTTCCTCGTGAACGACGAGCGCGCGATGGCGGACGCGATCGGACAGCTGTCACGGATCGGTGCGCGGGACTGTCGCGCCTGGGTGAGCGGGCATTGCGACGTCGAAGTCGTCGCCGCCGCCTATGAACGAACGTACAGATCAGTGGCGCTCGATGAGGCGACAAGGGCGCTCGTCAGTGTCTGAGCGGACCCTCAGCGTCCTGGACGGGAGCACGTTCGTCGTGGGAGACCGACTCGGCGACGTCCGCGCCGACGAGGGGCGCGAACACGGATTCTTTGCCGCGGACACGCGCTTCATATCGCGATGGGTCCTCCGTGTGGGGGACACGCCGCTCGAGCTGCTGAGTCTTCATCAGAGCGCTCATTTCGACGCTCAGTTCTTCCTGACACCCAGGGTGGGGCCCGACGAACAAGCGCCGTGCTCGATCGTGCGCCACCGCCTCGTTGACCAGGTCTGGATGGAGGAGGTCACGGTGACAAACCACCTCCACGAGACCAGCCGTCTCCGCATGGCGCTGGAGGTCGACGCCGACTTCGCCGACCTCTTCGAAGTCAAGGACGGAGTCACTGCCCAGCGAGCAGTGACCGATAGCCGCGAAGACGGCGACGGCCTGACGCTGGCCTACCGGCACGACGAATTTCGCCGCTCGGTCACCATCAAGGCCAGCGCACCGTCAGCGATCACCCGGGGCGGCTTCGCCTACACGCTGGAGCTCGCGCCCGGGGAGCAGTGGTCGATCATCTTCACCGTCTCCTCGCACGCCGCGCAGCCCGGTGTCAGGTTCGCCCGGCGCAAACCGCGCGGCGGGCTCGAGCAGATGCGAACCGAAAAGTCGGCCGAGCTCGAGACGTGGCTGGCCCGTGCGCCCGCGCTGCAGGCCGAGGACCCGGCGCTGGTTCGCACGTACCGCGCCAGTCTCAGCGATCTCGGCGCGCTGCGCATGCGTCTCGACCTCGCCAACCGAGCGACGCTCCCGGCAGCCGGGCTGCCGTGGTTCATGGCCCTGTTCGGTCGCGACAGCCTGATCGCAAGCTTCCAAGCGCTGCCGTATCTCCCCGGGTTCGCGGCCACCACTCTGCGCGCCCTCGCCGCTCGTCAGGCCCAGGTGCGAGATGACTTCCACGAGCAGGAGCCGGGGAAGATCCTGCACGAGCTGCGCTTCGGTGAGCTCACCGCGCTGGGCGCGCGACCTCACTCGCCATATTTCGGGACCGCCGACGCGACCCCCCTGTTCGTGGTCCTCCTCGAGGAGTACCACCGGTGGTCAGGGGATGACGACCTCGTCCGGGCGCTGGAGCCGAACGCCCGCGCGGCCCTGGCCTGGATTGAGGACAGCGGGGACTGCGACGGCGATGGCTACGTCGAGTACGAACGCCGCAACCCGGTGACCGGCCTCATCAACCAATGCTGGAAGGACAGCTGGGACTCGATCCAGTCCGCCGACGGCACGCTTGCCGAGGGGCCGATCGCCACCTGCGAGATCCAGGGCTACGTCTACGACGCGCAACGGCGCGCGGCGCGCCTCGCGCGCAGCGTCTGGGACGACCACGCGCTTGCCGCACGACTCGAACAGCGCGCCGACGACCTCCGCGCGCGGTTTCATCGCGACTTCTGGATGCCCGAGCGCGGCTGCCACGCGCTTGCCCTCGACGGCAACAAACGCCAGGTGGACAGCCTCACCTCCAACATCGGTCACCTGCTGTGGTCCGGACTGCTCGACGACGCGCAGGCAAGCGCCACCGCCGAGCGGCTACTCGACGAGCAGCTGTACTCCGGCTGGGGGGTCCGCACCCTCGGTGCGCGCGAGGCCGGCTACAACCCCCTCGGCTACCACACCGGGACGATCTGGCCCCACGACAACTCGCTGATCGCCGCCGGCCTCGCCCGATACGGACATCACGAGGCGGCAGGCACGATCGCGTCTGCCATCCTCGCCGCTGCACCGTACTTCGAGCATCGCCTGCCCGAGGTGTTCGCAGGCTTCCCGTCGCCGCTCACGTCGGTCCCCGTGGCGTTCCCCACGGCGTCGCGTCCCCAGGCATGGGCCGCCGGTGCGCCGCTGCTGCTGCTGACGACGCTGCTCGACCTCCAACCCGGCTACACCAACGTCGAGGCGGACCTGCCGGAAACGATCGGGCATGTCGCGATCAGGCGGCACCCGCGTCGCTCGCAAGCGCCTCCGCTTGGGGCAACGAGTACGGTGTGAGTAATGGACGATCTCGAGATCAACGCGCTCGTGACCAGATTGTCGCGTCCGCACCCCTCAGGCGGAGTCGTCATCGAACGTGCCGCGATCCTCGCCGCGGGCGCCGATTTTCCGGCGGTCATGAGCTGGATCACCGCACACGACGGGACGCCAGATGCGCCCGTGCCCGTGTCCGCGACTCGCGGCCGAGGGCTCCACGGCTCGCGGGTCACCAGCGGCGACACGACCGCGTCCCGGGTGCCGCTGCGCTTCGTGCTGCCCGCCGGCGCGCTGAACTGACCGGCCGCGACGTGAGCGCGTTACGACGAGGCGGACGCCAGCGCGGGGTGCTCCGCGCCTTCGTCGGCGCCGTGCTCGGCTCCCCGGAGAGCACGGCTAAGCAGCTTCACTAGCGCGGCTCGCTCGTCAGCGTCGAGCGCCTGAAGCACCTCGTTCTCGATGGCGTCCATGCCGTCGCGGGCGCGCCCCAGCGCCGCCCGGCCGGCCTCGGTGATCTGCACGCGGTGGCGGCGGCGGTCCTCGGGGTCACGGCGACGGATGAGGTATCCGGTGTCCTCGAGCTCGTTGAGGAGCAGGACGACGTTCTTGGCGTCCATGCACAGTGCGTCGACCAGCTCGTGCTGGGGCGCTCCGTCGTGATCGCCCAGGTAGCTGAGGGCCATGAGGAGGCGTAGGTCGATCCCGAGGACCTCGGGATTCGCGCGTCGCATCACCTGCTTGGCCAATCGCGGCAGCAGGATCATCGTGCTGGGGGTGCCGACGCAGCTCTCGGTAGACATGACGGAGGCGATTATAGCGGAAAATTCGGCACCATGCCCGCAGCGGAAATAGTTACCGAGATGTAATTGATACCCGCAGCATGGATGATTCGTGCTAAGGTCTTCATCACTCCCACCCGGAAGGACGTTGATGAGCACCACCAGCCCGGACATCCACCTGATTCCCCGCCCCAATCGATGGGCGGTCCTCGCGATCCTGGGCGTCGCCCAGCTGATGGTCGTACTGGACGCGACGATCGTGAACATCGCGCTGCCGTCGGCCCAGCGGGCACTTCACTTCACCGCCGACAACCGGCAGTGGGTCATCACCGCCTACGCCCTGGCCTTCGGCAGTCTCCTGCTGCTCGGGGGCAAGCTCGGCGACCTGTTCGGCCGCAAGTGGACGCTCATCGGCGGCCTGGCCGGATTTGCGGTGGCCTCGGCCATCGGCGGCATGGCCCAGTCATTCGGCATGCTCGTCGCCGCCCGGGCCCTCCAGGGAGCCTTCGGGGCGATCCTGGCCCCCTCGGCACTGGGCCTGCTGACCGTGACCTTCCAGGGATCGCCTGATCGTCCGAAGGCGTTTGGCATCTTCAGCGCAATCGCGGCCGGAGGAGCGTCGGTCGGGCTGCTGCTCGGCGGGGTGCTCACCCAGGCGATCTCGTGGCGCTGGAGCCTGTACGTCAACCTGGCGATCGCTGTGCCGACCGCCATCCTGGCGCTGCGGCTGTTGCAGAACGAGCGCCAGCCCCACCGGGCGCGAATCGACTGGCTCGGCACGGTGCTCTCCTCTGGAGGTCTCTTCGCCCTCGTCTACGGCTTCGCCAGCGCGGAGACGAGCTCGTGGTCCAGCACGGCGACGATCGTGTCGTTGGCGGCGAGCGTCGTACTGCTGGTCGCATTCGTCGCGGTCGAACGCCGCGTCGAGCATCCGCTTCTTCCCCTGCACATCGTGTCGGATCGAGCCCGCGGGGGCGCCTACGGGACGATCGCCATCGCAGGCTCTGCGGTGTTCGCAGTCTTTCTCTTCCTCACCTATTACCTGCAGCAGAACCTCGGCTACTCGCCCTTGAAGACCGGCCTGGCCTTCCTGCCGATGACCGTGATGATCGTCCTCACCGCGACCACGGTGCAAACGCGGATCCTGCATCGCACCGGGGCCCGGCCGCTGGTGATGACCGGGATGACCCTCGGGTTCATCTCCATGCTCATCTTCACCCAGCTGACTCCGGATTCCGCCTACGTCACCCACGTGTTGCCCGGGCTGTTGCTCACCGGCGTGGGAATGGGCTGCGTCTTTGCGCCCGCGTTCTCCACCGCGACGCTCGGGGTTGCCAACAGCGATGCCGGCATCGCCTCGGCGATGGTGAACACCTCACAGCAGGTGGGGGGTTCGGTGGGCACAGCTCTGCTGAGCACGATCTTCGCCAGCTCCGCAGCCAGCTTCGTGGCCAGCCACGCCCACACCGCGGGCCTCGCCAGCGCGGCCTCCATCCACGGCTACACGACGGCGTTCGAATGGGCCGCTGCGTTGTTCGCAGCCGGATTGCTGGTCGCGACCTTTGTCCTCCCTCGAGACGGCGCCGCCCGTGCGCGTGTCGCTAACGCCGAAGCCAGCGCCGACCTCGACCTCAGCCTCGAAACCGCCTGATCGGAGCATCTGGCATGACTACCGAATCCATCCGCATCCAGTCCCCCCACGGAAACCTCCCCGAGCCCGGCGCCCGCCGCATCCGGGTCCGCCGGCGACCCGCGGCGGCGCTCGCCCCCCGGCAGGACGGCGCCGGGGCCCGAGTCCTGCGCCGCTGGTCGGTGGCCGACCTCATCGCCCGCGCCGGCGGCGCGCCGAGAGCGATCGCCTGAGCGGAGGCGACGAGTGCTCGGCTCCGTCGCCGACCGCACCACCGGGCCCGCGATCACCGGACCGGCGCCGCCGTCGAGGCAGCGGCCGGCCGCATCCCCGGCCGCGCAGATCGAACGCAACGATCTGCGCCGGAGGCTGCTCACCGTGGTCGTGCTCGCCATCTGCGTTGGGACGGTGGTGTTCGCCGTGCCCGGCCTGCGCCCGGTGGTGCGGGAGATAGAGGAGATCAACCCGGCGCTGGTGGCCGTCGCCGTCGCCCTGGAGCTGGCATCGTGCCTGAGCTTCGTCGTCATCTTCCGGCTCTTCTTCGAGCCGATCCCGGCCCCGGCCGCCCGTGAGATGGCATGGTCGCAGATGGGATCAGGAGCTCTCCTGCCCGGCGGCGGCGTCGGCTCGCTGGCGGTTGGCGGTTGGCTGCTTCACCTCGCCGGCATGCCCACCAGGCAGATTCTCCAGCGCTCGAGCGGCCTGTTCTTTCTGACCAGCGCGATCAACGTGATCGTGCTCGCCGCCGGGGGGCTCGTCCTGCTGATGGGAATCGGAGGCGGCCCTCACGACGTGCTGCGGACGGGGCTGCCGGTCGCCGTCGCCGTGGCCGCCGTCATCGTCGTCCTTGGCCTGCCGAAGGTCATGCACCGCGTCTCCGGCCGGCTCCCGGCCCCGGCGTGGCTCGAGGACATCGGCACCGGGATTCCCGCCGCCCGCGATGCGCTGTTGCGACCGAACTGGCGCCTCCTGGGGGCGCTGGGCTACCTGCTGTTTGACATCGCGGTGCTGTGGGCCACGCTGGCTGCCGTAGGTCCGGCGCCGCCGGTGGCGGCACTGGCCGTCGCCTACCTCGCGGGATACCTCCCGAACGTGCTGCCCATTCCGGGTGGGGTCGGGATCCTCGACGCCGGGCTGGTCGGTGGGCTCGGGCTCTACGGGCTGCCTCTGTCGCACGCCGCCGCGGCGGTGCTGGTCTACCACGCCGTTGCGTTCTGGGTCCCGACCCTGGGCGGGATGCTGGCCTACACCCGGCTGCGCCCGCGCCTGGCGTCCCCCGCACGGGCATCGAGTCGCGCGGTGCAGGCGGCTCCCTCTGTCTGATGCTCCGACCAACGCGCCGCCCCGCGCAATCTGGGGAGGGTGCTCGTGATACGGCCGGTCCGGACGCTGTTCGGCAACCCGGTCGCCTCCACCGCGGGCGCGCCGTGGCCCCTGGTCCACCCGGTGCTCGCAAGCGTGATCTGGTGCGTCCTGATCGTGGCTGGCTGCTTCCCGCTCGCGCTCAGGCTCTATGGGGTGCGAACCACCGACTGAGCCGGCGGCAATCGGCGCTACGGTGTCAAGGACGTTCGCGCCGTCGGCACGAACCTGAGAGGGTGTCCAGGAAGGAGGGTTGCCAGTGCAGACGATGAGCCCGCTTGACGCGTCGTTTCTTCACATCGAGGACGCGGTGACGCACATGCACATCGGCTCAGTCGGGCTCTTCGAGGGCCCCGTGCCCGGCGCCGGCGAGGTTCGGGAGGCGATCGCTGCGCGGCTGCCGCTGGTGCCGCGATATCGGCAGAAGGTGCGGTTCGTTCCGCTGGCTCTCGGTCGTCCGACGTGGGTTGATGATCCACATTTCAATCTCGACTATCACGTTCGGCGCACGGCCCTGCCCGCACCCGGCGGCGACGAAGAGCTGCGAAACCTCGTGGGGCGGGTGATGTCCCAGCAGCTCGATCGCGCCAAGCCCCTGTGGGAGATGTGGGTTGTCGAGGGTCTCGACGGCGGGCGCTGGGCGCTGATCTCAAAGACGCACCACTGCCTGGTCGATGGCGTCTCGGCGACCGATCTGATGAGCGTGGTCATGACCAACGAGCGTGAGCCGGCGCCGGTGGAGGCGGGGACCTGGAAGGCTCAGCGGGAACCGAACGCGGCCGAGTTGGTGACACATTCGCTGGCACTGCGCGCGGCGAGCCCATACGAAGCGATGCGGACGGTGCTGTCGGCCGCCCGGGGGCCGCGACGCGTCGCGCGCAAGGCCGTCGACACCACACGAGGGGCGGTGAACCTGAGGTCGCTCCTCAATCCCAATCCAGCGAGTTCGCTCAACGGCCCGATCGGCCCGCATCGTCGCTGGGCCTGGGCGAGGGCGCGGTTGTCCGAGGTCAAGCAGATCCGCGCGGCCCACGGCACCACGATCAATGACGTGGTCCTCGCGGCGATCACGCACGGCTTCCGTGAGCTGCTGCTGTCTCGTGGCGAGCCCGTGGATGGACGCGTGATCCGTTCACTCGTGCCGGTCTCGGTGAGAGCCGAAAACGAACACGGGACATACAACAACAAGGTCTCGGCCATGTTCGCCGAGCTGCCGATCGGACTCGAGGATCCGGTCGAGCGGCTGCTCTCGCTGCATGAGCAGATGCAGCACCTCAAGCAGTCGGGGCAGGCGGTCGCAGCCGAGCGGTTGACCGCACTCGGCGGGTTCGCACCCGCGCTGCTGCTGGCGCTCGGCGGACGAGCCGGTACTCGATTGCCGCAGAGCAGCGTCAACACGGTCACAACCAACGTTCCCGGTCCGCAGCAGCCGCTGTACCTGGCAGGGCGGCGCATGCTCGAGGCGTTTCCATTCGTGCCGCTCGGCGGCCACGTACGGGTGGGGGTGGCGATCTTCTCCTACGACGGCGGGATCAACTTCGGCGTGACGGGCGACTTCGACACCGCTCCCGACATCGGCGCGCTCTGTGCAGGAATCGAGCGCGGCATCGCCGAGCTGGTGACCGTGACGCCGCCGGGGTCAACGGGCGACGGCGATGGTGCGGTCAGAGAAGGCCCCGCAGAGCGGCGCGTCCCAACGGGCGCCCCGCGCGAGCGCCCGGGTCAGCCCGCGGCGCCCTCTCCGTGAGCGCGCAGGAGCTCGATCCAGCGCTCGTCTGAGTGGGTGGAGGGCTCGGTCGTGGCCATGAACTCCTCGACGGCGGCGACGAAGCGCCTGGGTTCGTCGAGCTGAGGCAGGTGGCCGGCGTCCTGGAAGATCTCCAGCACGCTGCCGGGCATCGCCTCGTGGGCCGCGTGTCCGTGGCCGACCGGCAGCATCGCGTCGCGCTCGCCCCAGATGATCAGCGTCGGCATGTGCTGGGCCAGGTAAAGGCGGTCGCGGGCGTCCACGAGCTGCCCGCGGGTGCCCACGACGCCGCGCAGGGTGCCCAGGAACGCCGCGCGTGTGTCCGGGTCGGCGAGCGCCGCGAACGTGCGGGCGTAGAACTCGGCGTCGGGCGCGGGTCGGAGACGCAGCGTGCGGCCGGCGCTCGCTGCGACGTTGATGAGCGAGCGAGCGGCCGGGGCGGCCACGGAGAGCACCAGTGCGCTGCCCGGGAAGGTGGCCAGGCGCAGGGGGAGACCGACGTCCGGGCCCAGTCCGCCGCTCGAGACCAGCACCAGGCGCTCGCAGCGCTCGGGGAACTGGTAGGAGAACTGCATCGCGACGCCGCCGCCCAGGGAGTGGCCAACGAGCGTGGCGCGGTCGATTGCCAGCGCCCCGCACAGATCGCGCAACGCGCTGGCGAGCGCGCCGAGCGAGTAGTCACCCGCGCCCTTCGCCGAGCCCCCGTGGCCGGGTAGGTCGACGGCTATGACCCGGTGTCGTTGGGCCAGGCCGTCCAGCACCGGCTCCCACGTGCGCCAGTCGCCGCCGATCCCGTGAATGAGGAGCAACGGGGGGCCATCGCCACCGCTGACGTAAGCCACGTCGCGGCCGTGTAGAGACACGACGGAGTGCTCGAGCATCACGCTCAATGTAAACCAAGGTTACACCATCGGTTACAGTATGCAGGTGGCCGCGACCCGCCTACCCCGCGCCGCCGTCCGTCGCGCGCGCGAGGGCAAGATCATCGACGCGACCCGCGCCCTGTTCGACGAGCGGGGGGCCCAGGACGCTCACATCGACCACATCGCGCGCCGCGTTGGGATCAACAAGGCAGTCATCTATCGGCACTTCGCCTCCAAGGAGGAGCTGTTCGCGCTGACGACGACACGCTACCTGGCCGAGCTGGGTGCCCTGCTCGACGCCGTCGACGCGCAGACCGCGCGTCCCCCCGAGCGCCTGCGCCGCGGCTTCGAGGCCTTCGCCGACTACGGCATCGCGCATCCCGCCTTCCTCGACAGCACGCTCTCCCTCCTGCGCCGGCCGGCCGAGGACCTGCGGGCCCGGGTGTCGGACGCCGTGTGGCTGGCGCTGGGCCAGGCCATGGGGGGGTGCATCGGATGGCTCGCGCACGTGCTCGATGACCTGAATGTGGCCGAGCCCGATCTGCGCGCCAACCAGCTCTATCTCCAGGCGATCGGGGTCCTGCATCTGGCCCGCTCAGGCGCCGGCCTGCGGGGGCTCGCGCCCGGAATGCCCGAGGCCTTCCCGATCAGCGCCGCGGAGGTCCGCGCAGCCTGCGTGGACCTTGCGCTGGCCGCGGCCAGGCCGGACTGAGCCGGCCGGCCGCGCTCAACTCGGCTACTTGCCGTTCTGCTTCCCGTCAGCGGATCGACTCAGCGTCTTACCGGCGTCGGCGACGATCCTGCGCAGGAAGTCGTACTGAATGTGGACGAGGCGGTCGGCCATCTCCATGGCGCTGTCGATGACGTCCTGTCGCCTCGACGGGGCCTCGCCGTGCGGCGGCAGGGTCTTATCGACGGTGTCGACGTACTTGCGCACCGCTTCGATTGCCGCCCGCTGTGCGGACTCGAGTGACTTGAACACCTCCTCGGAGAGCTCGGCGGTCCGGTCGACCGCGCTCGGCCGCTTATGGGCCTCGGCCTCCGCGATGTGGCGCTTGCGTGTGGCGGCCGCCTTGCGGCCCGCTTCTCTGCGTTGGGCTTGGGTCTCTGGCATCGCTATGCCTCCTCTCGGGACGTGCGTCCCATCAACTGGGTGGGGGAGACCGGCATTCCCGACCGCGGCACTCCCGATGGGCGGGCTGCGCTTGGCCGGGACCGGTCTTGACACCGACACTAAGCCCGATAGCCCGCGACGCCATCCGTAGTTACGTCGGGCTTCCCCCTCCTCAAGTCACGGGCCGCATCACGCTGCGCCGGCCGGTGCCGCGACGGGCCCGGCCGCTCGCGCCAGCACCTGCATCTCAGCCAGTGACTCGCGGATGCCGTCCCCGAGCACGGCCAGGTCCGGCACCGACGCGCGGTCGGCGTTCAATCCGAACACCATCTCGCCGGCATAGCTGACGGCGGCGATCCCGACCGCGTGACGGGCGAACAGCGGCACCAGCGGGAGCACCTCCTCCAGGCGCGCGCCGAACGCGTACAGCGTGGTCGGCGAGGCGGGCACGTTGGTAATCGTGAGGTTGAACAGGCGCACGTCGAACAGCGACTGGGCGAGCACCGCATGCAGCGCCGGCGGCGCGAAACTCGTCAGATCGATCAACGTCTTGGACCCCATGGCCTGCGTCCCGTGCTTGCGGTGCTCAGCCTCGCTCACGACCTGCCGGTAGCGCGCCGCGGGGTCTGACTCGCTGACCGGCAGATGGACGAACAGCGACGCCAGGCGATTGCCGAGCGCGAGGTGCTCGCCGGCATCGCGGATGTTGACCGGAATCTGCCCGCGCAGACCCTCCGTCGGCAGCGTCTCGCCGCGGCTCAGCAGCAGCCGGCGCAAGCCGCCCGTGCACAGTGCCAGCACCACGTCGTTGATCGTTCCGCCGAGCTCGCGCCTGATGATGCCGAGCTGCTCGAGAGGGACGCGTACGGCGGCGTAACGCCGGGTGCCGCCGATCGGCTGGTTCAGGCTCGTACTCGGCGCGGCGATCAGCTCGTCTCGGACCAGCATCTCCACCGTCGCGCGCGTGCGCGAGACGACGGTCCGCGGGTGGATCGCCGCCGAGAGCCCTGCGCGAGCGCCGCGCAGCACCAGGCCCGGCGGGCTCCACGCGTCCTGGGACCGCGGCGCCGGCGGCCGATGGGGGTGCGCGGCCGGCTTGGGCGCGGCCTCCGCATCCAAGAGCACGTAGCCGACGTCGACGGAACCGACCCCGTCCACGAGGCAATGGTGGGTCTTGGTGGCCAGCGCCCACCGGCCATGCTCGAGCCCCTCGAGCAGCACCGTCTCCCACAGGGGCCGGCTGCGATCCAGCCGGTGCGAGTAGAAGTCCGCGACCCATTCGACCAGCTCCGCCTCGCCGCCGGGCGCCGGCAGCACCGCTCGCCGCAGGTGATCACCGATGCGGAACCGCGGGTCGGGCTCCCAGGTCGGCCACGACAGTCCGCCCGTTCGCGCGCTCGAGAGCCGCTGGTGGTACCGCGGCAGCATCTCCAGCCGCTGCTCGAGCCGTGTGTTCAGCTCGGCAAGCGTCGGGTTGGGGCCGTCAGGCACCGGGTCGAAGACCATCACCGCCCCGATGTGCATGTGGGCGCTTTCGTCTGCCTGCTCGAGCTCGAGGAACATTGCATCAAGCGGGCTGAGATGCTCGGTCATGATCTTCTCCCTGGGTGGCCTGCGAGCGACGCTAGGGGTTCGGCGCCGGCCGCACATCAGGGGAAACGAGCAACGACCTGGGGGAATCTCGCGGACGCTGTGGAGCGGAGACGCCGACCGGGCGGCCTCATGAGAGACCGCCCGGGGGCACTCGTTGAGCAGTTACCGGGTGAGCTCGGGCTTGCCGCCGTAGACGACCAGGCCGTAGATCACCAGGATGTAGAGGGCAACGAGCGTCAGTGACCAGACCGGATACGCCGGGATGCTCACCATCGCCACCAGCACCGCTGCGCCCGCGACGATGACCCCAAACCAGCGCCCGAACGAACCCCCGCGCCAGATCGACAGGGCAGCGAGGCCTTCAACAGCCCCGAACCCAATCGCGACCCAGCCCCAGGTGTTCAGGTCACTGAGGATGTACTGCGCGTTCGCGACGAAGAAATGCGAACTCGAGACCGCCGCGATCCCCCAGATGACATTGAGGGATGCCGCGATCACGAACATCACCGCCGCAAGCAGGACCCATCCGGCGCCCTTGTACGAACGCTTCTCAGCGCCGTAGGTCAGCTCCGGACCGGTCTCCCGCAGAGTGTCCACACGCGCCCCGTTTGTCTTCAGGGCGGACATTTGAACCTCCTTTCCGCTCGCTCTGAGGAGCGGGCGACGTCCCGTTCGATGAAGCAAACTGAGCGTACGTCGCGCCGGCGCGGATGCCATCGGGACTGGGGTGCACAGCAGTTGCACATTCACCCCCTGAGACGGTGGAGAAACCCCGATGCGGTGGTGCTCCGGCGCGCCTACGATCGCCCTCAAATCACCGATAGGAGGCGCCATCATGAAAGCTCTCGTGTATCACGGTCCCGGTGAGCGCGGGTGGGACTCCGTGGAGGATCCGTCGATCCTGGACCCGACGGACATCATCGTCCACATCGACACCAGCACGATCTGCGGTACCGACCTGCACATCCTCAAGGGCGACGTCCCAGAGACGACGCCGGGCACGATTCTCGGCCACGAGGCGGTGGGCACCGTCCTGGAGATCGGCGCCGGTGTCAGCACCGTTGCGCCCGGCGATCGGGTGCTCATCTCGTGCGTGAGCTCGTGCGGGCGCTGCCGCTTCTGCAAGGAGGGCCGGTACGGTCAGTGCCTCGGCGGCGGAGGGTGGATCTTCGGCCACCTGATCAACGGCCTGCAGGCCGAGTACGCGCGGGTGCCGTTCGCAGACAACTCGGTGTACAAGGTCCCTGACCAGCTCACGGACGAGCAGGTGCTGTTCCTGGCCGACATCCTTCCCACCGCTTACGAGGTGGGCGTGCTCAACGGCCTGGTGTCGCCCGGAGACGTCGTCGCGATCGTTGGCGCCGGCCCGATCGGCCTGGCCGCGATCCTGACGGCGAAGCTCTACACCCCCGGCCGGATCGTTGCGATCGACCTGGCCGACAGCCGCCTGGAGAGCGCACGCAGGTTCGGCGCCGACATGACGATCAACAACGGCCGCGAGGATCCGGTCACGCAGATCATGGAGATGACCGATGGCCTCGGCGCCGATGCCGCATTCGAGGCGGTGGGCGTTCCGGGGACGTTCGAGCTGGCGGCCGAGCTCATCCGCCCGGGCGGCCGGCTGGCGAACATCGGCGTTCACGGCAAGCCCGTGACGCTGCACCTGGAGAAGCTGTGGATCCGCGACGTGACCGTGACCACCGGTCTGGTGGACACGTTCAGCATTCCTCGCCTGATGAGGCTGATCGCGAGCGGTCGCCTCGATCCATCGCTGTTCGCCACCCATCGCTTCGCCCTGGGGGAGACGATGGACGCGTACGACACGTTCGCCGACGCCGCCAACACCGGCGCGCTCAAGGTCGTGCTCAACAGCCCCGAGCGCCACGGCGCCGCCCCCGAGCGGGTCGCCGAGACCGCGCTGGCATAAGCGCCGCACCCCGCCCGTCCGGGGACACCCGGACGGGCTTCGGCGCGGCTACGGGCTTCGGCGCGGCTACGGGGCCGCGACCGACGCGTGCGCCAGCGACGCCAGCTCGTGCAACGAGGTGACGATGCCGGCTCTGAGCACGTCGAGGTCGGGCACCGTGGCGCGATCCGCGCACAACCCGAACGTCACGCCGCCCGCATAGGAGACCACAGCGACCCCGACGGCGTGCTCGGCTGCCAGCGGCACCACCGGCACGACGTCGACCATTGGGGCGCCGAAGGCATAGAGCCGGCGAGGCGAGGCCGGGACGTTGGTGATGGTGACGTTGAACAGCCGCTTGGCAAACAGCGAGCGCGCGAAGGTCGCGTGGAGCGCCGGCGGCGCGAGGCCGGCCAGCCTGGTCACCGCGGAGGCCGCGAGCGCCTGCCCACCGGCCTTCTGCTTCGCCACCGCGGCGCGCACCAGGTCATAGCGGCGCAGCGGATCGTCCTCGGACACCGGAAGATCGACGAACAGCGAGGAGACCCGGTTGCCGAGCTCGCTCTGGTCGCCCCCGCGGCGGACGTTCACCGGCACCATCGCCCGGAGTCCCTGGCGGGGCGGATCCTCGCCGCGCGCGAGGAGCAGCTCGCGCAGCGCGGCGGTGACGGCGCACAGCACGACATCGTTGATCTTGCCGCCCAGTCCCGAACGGATGGTGTTCAGCTCCTCGAGCTCGACGTGCACGGTCGCGATTCGTCGCGTCGCGCCGATGGGCATGTTGATGCTCGATCGCGGCGCCGCGATCAGCTCGTCGTGAACGAGCAGGTCGATTACGCCTCGCGAGCTCTCGAAAGCCTCACGCGGATGCATCAGAGCGTGTGCACCGACGCGCGCGGCCGCCAGGCCGGCCCCAGCCGTCTGGCGCACCGAGTCGGGCGGGTGCAGCAGCCGGACGTGCCGGGTCCGCTCGGAGGCGACCACGGCCAGGTCGGTGTCGCCGCCAGCCGCCGGCGGCACGTACGGGGCCGGCTCGGCGTCGAGCAGCAGGTCGACGACGTTGACCGAGCCGACGCCGTCAACGAGGCAGTGATGGGTCTTCCACACCAGCGCCCAGCGGCCGTCGGCCATGCCGTCGAGCAGCACCATCTCCCACAGCGGGCGGGAGCGGTCCAGGCGGTGTGAGTAGAAGTCCGAGGTCCAGTCCAGGAAATCGTTCTCGTCCCCCGGCGCCGGGAGGGTCGCATGGCGGACGTGAGCGTCGATGTCGAAATGCTCGTCGTCCTCCCAGGACGGCCAGGAGAGGCCCGAGGTGCGCGGCACGTCGAGCCTCTGGCGGTAGCGCGGCAGGTGATCAAGGCGCTCGGCGAGGTGGCTGCGCAGCTCCGCGAGCGCCGGCGTCCCGCCGCCGGGTAGGGGGTCGAACACAAGCGCACCGCCGATGTGCATCAGCGCGCTGTCGTCGGATTGCTCGAGCTCGAGAAACGTCGCGTCGAGCGCGGTCAGCTGGTCGTGGCCGGACATCACGGCTCCTTGGGTCGCCATAGAGTCACGCTAGGCGGTCCACGGCGTCCGGCCATCGGTGGATGGTCGCGCCGTGATGCGTACGAACTACCGGCGCGGGGCCGGTACAGAGGTCGCCACCTCAGGCACGCCCGCGAGCGTCCGGCTCGATCTGGATTCCCAGTGCGCCGATTGCGGTCGACAGACCCTGATAGTGCCCGACCAGCAGGCACAACTCGATGACCTCGCGGTGGCCGAGGATCGCCTGCACCGCGGTCCAGGTCCCGTCCGTGAGCTCGCCCCGGGCGAGCATCTCGTCGGTGGCTGTCAGCAGCATCCGCTGCCGCGAGGTGACACCTTCCGCTGAAGGGCTGTCGGCCGCCCCCGCGATCTCCTCCGGCGTGAGTCCGGCGCGTAGCGCGAGCGGGGTGTGCTGGTGCCACTCATACGTCGAGCGACATCGCCACGCGACCCGCAGGATCACCAGCTCGGTGTCGCGCCTCGGCAGCCGACCGAACGGCATCAGATGCGCCGAGTACCGCAGCCAGGCGCGGAACAGGCGCGGGTTTCGGCCGAGCGTCGTGAAGATATTCGGGGGACCGCCGCCGCTGAGGCGGCCTGCGACCTCGGCCACGATCCTCGCCAACGGGTGTAGTTCGCGGGGGCGGGCCGGAGTTATGCGGGGCACGCTGCCGTCGGTCGGCGCGAGCAACCCCTGTAGCCGCGCGAGCTCCGCGGCTGGAGCGCGCCGTGACCTCACGCTCTGATCACCCACGGTAGAGCGCGGCGGCGACCGAGATCCCCGCACCCGCGGACACGAACAGCGCCGCGCGCGACGCCGCAAGGCCCCCGGACTCGAGCGCCACCACCGGGGCTGCCGTATGCGCCCCCACCAGGGCGTTCGCTGACGACGCCACCCGCTCGGGAGCCAGCCCGAGGCGCGCTGCCAGGCCGTCGGCGAAGCCGGGGATCGACGCCGTGGCGATGAGCAGGTCCACGTCGGCGAGGTCGAGCGCCTGTGCGTCCGCGAGTTCGCGGGTGGTCGACTCGGCGCATTCGAGCGCCCGGTCCAAGTAGGAGTCGGCGATCTCAACGGTGAGCATGTTGCGTCCGTGGTGAACTCCACGCCGCGCGTCGTCGCGCCACTCCACGTGGCTCTGGAACAGCTCCGCGAACTCGGGGAACGTGGCGAACTGAAACGCCGTAAAGCCGGCGCGGGTGTCGTCGTTGCGCACCAGGACTGCGCCACCCACGGCGGGAAAGCCGAACCCTTGGGAGACGCCCGGCTCGGGGTCCATGTCGCTCGCCACCACCATTCCGAGCTCCGCGGTCCCCCCGGCCAGCAGGCCGTCGATGACGTGGAGGCCCGTCAGGAGGCCGCAAGCACCGTTGGCGACGTCGAAGGAGAATGTTCCGTGAGGCGCTCCGGGTGGATGGTCCGGATTCGCGCCGATGTCCTCCTGGATCAAGGACGCGAACGCGGGCTCGTTGAGGAGCTTGTCGTGGTAGATGCCCGCGTTGATCAGCAGGTCGACTTCATCCGCGCTGCGGCCGGCGCGTTCCAGGCACAGACGGGCGGCGGCGTCAGCGAGCTTGAGCGCGCTGGGTGCGTGTGGCCAGCGCTGAGTCGTCGCGATTGCGCTCGCTTCAATGATCGTGCCCATAGCGCCCGACCAGCTGATCGACCGTGAAGATGATGACCCCCACCTCGAGGCCCGAGGCCAGGGCGAGCAGCAAGACCCGATCTCCCTGAGCGAAACGGCCCTCCCGAAGGTACTTCCGCAGGGCGACGAAATGCGACGTTGACGCCGTGTTGCCGAGCTCGTCGACGGTCACGACCACGTGCTTCGGAGAGGCGCCCAAGCGTCCGGAAATGTCCTTCAACCCCTTCTTGATCGCCCTGGCGGAGGTCTGGTGGGGGATCACGTAGTCGATGTCATCAAAATTCAGCCCGGCCCGATCGAGCGCCTCGCGCAGTAGCGGTGGCGCGGCCTCGATCGCCACGTTCTGGAGTCCGCGGGCGTCGCTGTACATCGACTCACCCGCCCCGAGCTTCGCCGGAAAGGCCATGCACAGACGACTGTGGTCAGACAACGTGGTGAAACCCGCGACCTCGATTCCGGGAGCACCCTCGGGCGCCCGCTCGACGATCGCCGCGCCGCCGGCGTCGCCAAGCGTCAGCGAGGCCAGCTGCTTGCTCATGATCGTCCGGACCTCGCGCGCGGCATTGACAGTCAGATCTGAGATGTACTCGCCGCTGACGACCATCCCGCGCCTGATCCGGCCCTGCCGAATCAAGTCGTTGAGGACGAATGCGCCGGTCATCATCCCCGCGCACGCGTTTGTCAGGTCGAAGCTCATCGCGTGCCGAGCGCCGAGTGCGTCCTTGAGCATCACGCTGATCGGCGGCTCGAGCTGGGTTCGCAGGCCCCCGACGTGACGGCTGATGCTGGTCACGATCAGCATGTCGAGATCCTCCGCGGTCCCGTCCCAATGCTCCAAGGCGTCGCGCGCCGCATCGAACGCGAGTGTGTACGAGTCCTGGCCCTCGCCGACGACATGGTGCTCACGGATGCCCGTGAGCCGCTCGAGCCCGATACGGGTCCGATGCTTCGTGCCTGCCATCAGCTCATCGCTGGTCATCCGCTGCTTCGGGATCGACGCACCGATCGCGGCGAAACGGCTTGTGTAAGGCTGACGACTGAGTGGGCTTGCGTTGCCCCCCTCCAATGACATCCAATGTTCGTCGCCGTTCGCCGTCGAGTGGGGCTGTTCCATCCGCCCATTCTCAGCCATCGCGAGAACTCGGCCTACCGTGTTAACCACGGGTCGCCACCCGCGGGCGTCCCGGTACCCGACGGCGATTTCAGTAGTTGAGCCCTCGGTGATCGGGCGATCACCGGATGTCAGGCGTCGCCGGTCCGCGGAGCATGAGGGGCTCGCGACCAAGGAGACATGAGATGCCAACCAACCTGGCGCAACTTCTGACCGAGACGGCGTCCAAGCACGCCGAGCGCCCCGCGCTCAAGCTCGACGACAACGTCATGACGTACGAGATGCTCGACGAGGGCGCCAGCCGGGTGGCTGGCCTTCTGCGCGACAGGGGCCTTCAGCCGGGTGATCGCGTCGGGGTCATGCTCCCGAACGTGCCGTACTTCGGGCTGGTCTACTACGGCATCCTGCGGGCGGGCGGCATCGTCGTGCCGATGAATGTTCTGCTCAAGGGCCGCGAGGTGAGCTTCTATCTGTCGGATTCGGGCGCGAAGCAGGCATTCGTGTGGCACGGGTTCGCGGAGGAGGCCGAGAAGGGCGCGGAGCAGGCCGGAACCCAGGTGATCATCGTCAAGCCCGGCGAGTTCGAGTCGCTGCTTGGCAGCGCGTCGCGCCAGCCGGACAACGTCGACCGCGATGGCTCAGACACCGCCGTGATCCTGTACACGTCGGGCACCACGGACACGCCCAAGGGCGCTGAGCTCACGCACTTCAACATGCTCGAGAACTGCCGCCTTGGCGGCACCGAGCTCATGCACGTCTCTGAGCAGGACGTGATCCTCGGTGCGCTGCCGTTGTTTCACTCCTTCGGGCAGACCTGCTGCCTGAACACCGGGGTGCGTGCCGGCGCGTGCTTGAGCATGATCCCGCGCTTCGAGCCGGGGCGGGCACTGGAGATCATCCAGCGCGACCAGGTCACGCTGTTTGACGGCGTGCCGACCATGTACCACGCGATGCTCCACCACCCCGAACGCGGGCGCTACGACGCCTCGTCCCTGAGGACGTGCGTCTCGGGGGGCTCCGCGATGCCGGTGGAGGTCATGCGCGCGTTCGAGAAGGCGTTCGGCTGCGTCATCCTCGAGGGCTACGGCCTGTCTGAGACCTCCCCGGTGGCGTCGTTCAACCACCCCGAGCGCGAGCGCAAGCCTGGATCGATCGGAACGCCCATCCGGGGCGTCGAGATGAGGCTCGTCGACGATCAGCGCAACGACGCCGTCCCCGGAGAGGTCGGCGAGATTGCGATCCGCGGCCACAACGTGATGAAGAGCTATTGGAACCGTCCGGACGCGACCGCCCAGGCGCTCGACGACGACGGCTGGTTGTTCACCGGAGATCTGGCGCGGATGGACGAGGAGGGCTATTACTTCATCGTCGATCGCAAGAAGGACATGATCATCCGGGGCGGGTTCAACGTCTACCCGCGCGAGATCGAGGAGGTGCTCTACGAGCACCCGGCCGTCCTCAAGGTCGCGGTGATCGGCGTTCCCGACGAGGCGCTCGGCGAGGAGATTGCCGCGGCGGTCGTCCTCAGGCCCGGCGAGCACGCCGACGCGGACGAAATCCGCGGCTTCGTCAAGGACCGCATCGCCGCCTACAAGTATCCGCGCCGCGTCTGGTTCGTTGACGAGCTGCCCGAGGGTCCGACCGGCAAGGTCCTCAAGCGCGAGATCAACGCCCCCGACTCCGCCACTCCAGACTCCGCAGCCCACCAGGTGGCTTAGCGGGGCGTACGGCCCTTCGCGAGGGCGTACGCCTACGCCGTATCCACGACCGCGCCCTGCAGCTCGAACCGCTCGATCGCCTGATCGCGGAGCTTGAACTTCTGGACCTTGCCGCTGACCGTCATCGGGAACTCGTCGATGGGGATCACGTAGTGCGGGATCTTGTAGTGGGCGATCTTGCCGTGGCAGAAGTCGCGCACGCCCTCGGCATCGAGGGTGCCGGGCGTCCGTTCGATCACGAACGCGGCGATCACCTCCCCGTAGCGCGCATCGGGGACGCCGACGACCTCCACATCCTTGATCTCGGGATGGGAGTACAGGAACTCCTCGACCTCCGACGGGTAGATGTTCTCCCCACCGCGGATGATCAGGTCCTTCAGGCGGCCGACGATGTTGACGTAGCCGTCCTGGTCGATCGTGGCCAGATCGCCGGTGTGCATCCAGCCCGCCTCGTCGATGGCGCCGGCGGTCTGCTCGAGATCGTTCCAGTAGCCGAGCATCACGCTGTAGCCACGGGTGCACAGCTCGCCTGGCAGACCTCGCTCCAGGCACGCCCCCGTCTCCTGATCGATGACCTTGATCTCCACGTGGGGATGGACGCGCCCGACGGTGGAGGTGCGGTGATCGATGTCGTCGTCAGCGCTCGTCTGCGTCGAGACGGGTGAGGTCTCGGTCATTCCGTAGCAGATCGTCACCTCACTCATGTGCATGCGGTCGATGACACTGCGCATCACCTGGACCGGGCACGGGGAGCCGGCCATGATCCCGGTCCGCAACGAGGTGAGATCGAAGGCGTCGAACTCCGGCAGGTCGAGCTCGGCGATGAACATCGTGGGTACGCCGTAGAGCGACGTGCAGCGTTCGTCCTGAACCGCGCGGAGCGTCGCGGCAGGGTCGAACGTCGGTGCCGGAACCACCATGCACGCCCCATGCGTCGTGCAGGCGAGGTTGCCGAGCACCATGCCGAAGCAGTGGTAGAACGGCACCGGGATGCAGACGCGATCCTCCGCGGTGTAGCGGCACGCCTCGCCGATGAAGAAGCCGTTGTTGAGAAGGTTGTGGTGGGTGAGCGTCGCGCCCTTGGGGAACCCGGTGGTGCCGCTGGTGTACTGGATGTTGATCGGATCGTCGAACTCGAGCCCGGTCGGGAGGGAGACCGCCGGATCTCCGTCCGCCAGCAGGTCCTCCCAGTCCTGGCAATCCAGGAACACCGTGTGCTCGAGCGCCGGGCAACGTGGAGCCACCTCGCGCACCATCGCCACGTAGTCCGAGCTCTTGAGCACTCGGGCGGAGATCAACAGCCGGCAGCCTGACCGGTTGAGGACGTACTCGAGCTCTGAGGTCCGGTAGGCCGGGTTGATGTTGACGAGGATCACCCCCGCCTTGGCCGAGGCGTACTGGACCACGACCCACTCTGCGCAGTTGGGCGCCCAGATGCCCATGCGATCACCGGGCCGCAGCCCGCGGGCCACGAGCGCGCGCGCGACTCTGTCCACCTGGTCGGCGAGCTCCGCGTACGTCCACCGCGTGTCCTGGTGGCACACGATCAGCGCATCCCGGTCGGGCATGGACGCGACGATCCGGTCGAAGTTCGCCCCGATCGTCTCCCCGACCAGGGGAGTTGACGAGGCTCCGTGTACGTATGAGTTGCGGTCCGTCACTCGTTCCAACCTCCAGTTCACGCCATCCTACGCGCCTCGCGGGGCGCCGGAATGCGTAGCTTTCCGCACCACTGTCGCAGAAGAGAGCTGATCGCCGACCGGGCGGGGCGCGTAGGCTGGATGGTTCACCGAGGAGGGCTGCTGCAGTGATCGGGAGCACTCCAGCTGACCCGCTGGACGCCGTAGGCCGCACGGGGGGATACATTGCGGACGAGTTCACACTCGTCTACGACGGCTTCGATCCCGACGAGGAGGGGCTCCGCGAGACATTGACCTCGATGGGCAACGGCTACCTCTGCCTGCGTGGCGCCGCGGAGTGGGAGGAGGCGGACGGCGTGCATTACCCCGGCACCTACGCGCACGGGGTGTACAACCGGCAGACGACGATCCTGGACGGGCGGCCGGTTCCCAACGAGGACCTCGTCAACCTGCCCCGGTGCGCATCGCTTCGGCTGCGGATCGAGGACGAGGAGCCGATCGGGCTCGCCCGCGTCGAGCTGCTGTCCTACCGGCACGGCTACGACGTCCGGCATGCCGTGCTGACCCGCGAGCTGCGTTTCCGCGATCGCGCCGGACGCGAGACGAGCCTGCGCAGCCGGCGGTTCGTCAGCATGGGTCGGATGCACCTGGTGGCTGTCGCCTGGGAGCTCGTGCCCGAGAACTGGTCGGGCCGCGTCGAGGTGCTGTCGGCGCTTGACGGGCGGGTGGTCAACCGTGGTGTGGCCCGCTACAGCGCGCTCGAGGGCCGTCACCACGACCCCCAGGGCCCCCGGGTCCACGCCCCCGACGTGATCGCGCTCAAGACGCGCACGCGACAGTCGCGGATCGAGGTCGCGGAGGCGGCGCGCACGCGGGTCTATCGCGGCGAGGAGGAGTTCGCGCCCATCCGCGTCACCCACCAGACCGAGGATTACATCCACCAGCTGCTGGGCTTCGACGTGGAACAGGGCACGCCGATCCGCATCGAGAAGATGGTCGCGGTGTACACCTCGCGCGACCGAGCGATCAACGAGCCGCTGGCCAACGCGGTCAAGAGTGCGGCCCGCTACCCCACGTTCACCGAGGCGCTTCGCGACCATGCGTACGCGTGGGAGGAGCTGTGGGAGCTGTGCGACGTCCGGCTCCCCCGCGACCCGCGGGTCCAGTTCCTGCTGCGTCTGCACATCTCGCATGTCCTGCAGACGTGCTCGCGACTCACCCCCCATCACGACGCGGGCGTCCCGGCCCGCGGGCTGAACGGCGAGGCGTATCGCGGGCATGTGTTCTGGGACGAGCTCTACGTGTACCCGTTCCTCAACTACCGGCTGCCCGAGGTCACGCGCGGGCTGCTCATGTACCGCTACCGCCGTATCGGTGAGGCCCGTGCCGCCGCCGCAGCGGCGGGCCACCGGGGGGCGATGTATCCGTGGCAGAGCGGGAGCGACGGCGAGGAGGAGACCCAGAACGTCCATCTCAACCCTCTGTCGGGGCGATGGGAGCCGGACCTCAGCCGCAACCAGCGTCACGTCAATGCGGCGATCTTCTACAACGTCTGGCACTACTACCAGACCACCCACGACCTCGATTTCCTGCGCGATCACGGCGCGGAGATGATGCTCGAGATCGCGCGCTTCTGGTCCTCGATCGCCCACTTCAACCCTGACCGTGACAGGTGGGAGATCCACGGCGTGATGGGCCCGGATGAGTTCCATGAGAAGTATCCGGGCGCAGGCGAGGGCGGGTTGCGCAACAACGCGTACACCAACGTGATGGTGGCGTGGATCTGCGAGACAGCGCAGCGCCTCCTCGAGTTGCTGCCCGCGAGCCGCCGGGAGGTGCTCCGGGCTCGGATGGGCCTCGGCGAGGATGAGGTCAGCCGGTGGGAGGAGATGAGCCGGAGGATGTTCGTCCCCTTCCACGGCGACGGGATCATCAGTCAGTTCGAGGGCTACGAGGACCTCGCGGAGCTCGACTGGGACGCCTACCGCTCCAGATACGGCAACGTCCAGCGCCTCGACCGGATCCTGCGAGCGGAGCGCGACGATCCCGACCGCTACAAGGTGGCCAAGCAGGCCGACACGCTGATGCTGTTCTTCCTCTTCTCCCGCGAGGAACTGGGGCGCCTGTTCGAGCGGCTCGGCTACGCGTTCACTGACGACACGCTCCGCCGGACGGTCGACTACTACGACCAGCGCACCTCGCACGGATCGACGCTGAGCTTCGTCACCCACGCCGGCGTTCTTGCCGCAATCGACCCTGAAAGCTCGTGGCAGCGGTTCCGCGAGGCGCTCGAAAGTGACATCGGCGACATCCAGGGCGGCTCGACCAGGGAGGGGATCCATCTGGGCGTGATGGGTGGCACGCTGGACCTCGTGCAGCGGGCCTACCTCGGGACCCAGATCATCGATGGCGTGATCCACTTCAACCCCGCGCTCGTTGATCAGCTGGACGGGCTGTGCGTCCCGATGCAGATCCGCCAGGCGCCGATCAGCGTGACGCTCAACGGGAGCGAGCTGACGGTTGCCGCGCTGGCCAACGGCTCCAGCGGGCCGATCCGGGTCGCGGTCGGTAACCGCGTCCGCGAGCTGCGCGGGGGCGAGAGCGCCACGTTCGATGTGTCTCGCCGCGGAGGACGCGGCTAACCGTCGGGGTCCTCATCGCGAAGCCGGCGACGCAGTTCGGAGCGCCGGATCTTGCCGCTGATGGTCTTCGGCAGTTCGTCCACGAACCGGATCTCGCGGGGGTATTTGTAGGGAGCGGTGCCCTGCTTGACGTAGCTCTGAAGTTCGCGGGCGAGCTCAGGGGATCCCGTGTATCCGGGGGACAGGATGCACAGCGCGGTGACGATCTGGGTGCGCTCGGGGTCGTCCTTGCCGACCACGGCGGCCTCCATGACGGCCGGATGCTCGATGAGCACGCTCTCGACTTCGAAGGGCCCGATGCGGTAGGCGCTCGAGGTGATGACGTCGTCATCGCGGCCCTCGAACCAGAAGTAGCCCTCCTCGTCCATGGCCGCCTTGTCCCCGGTGTAGTAGAAGGGCGCGCGGAAGGCGTCGGCGGAGGCCTGCGGATCGTTGTGGTAGCCGCGGAACAGCCCGACCGGATGGTCGGGCTCGTACCGCACGACGATGTTCCCGACCTGGCCGGGCGGCACCGGCCGGCCGTCGTCGTCAACGACCGTCACGTCGTATCCGGGGACAGGTCGGCCCATGGCCCCCGGACGGACCTCCATGGCCCGGTAGTTGGCGACCAGGCACGTGGACTCGGTCTGGCCGTAGCCGTCGTAGATCGTCAGGCCGCCCGTGCGCTCCTGCCATGCGCGGATGACCTCGGGGTTGAGCGGCTCGCCGGCGCTGGTGCAGTGCCGCAGGGCCGACAGGTCGTAGCTTGAGAAGTCGGCCTGGACCAGCCGCCGGTAGAGCGTCGGGGGCGCGCAGAACGACGTGACGCGATGGCGGGCGAGGATGTCGAAGATCGCGTCGGGATCAGGACGCCCCAGCGCCACGTTGAGGATCGCTGCGCGTTCGTGCATCTGTCCGAACAGCCCGCCCCACGCGGCCTTGGCCCAGCCGGTGTCGGTGATCGTCCAGTGCAGGTCGCCCGGACGCAGGTCCTGCCAGAAGCGCGCCGTTCCGATATGGCCAAGCGCATAGGAGTGGGGCTGCTGGACCATCTTCGGGTAGCTCACCGTGCCGCTCGTGAAGTACAGCAGGAGCGGATCGTCGCGCCGAGTCGGGTGCTCCGGGGTTGGCCCGTCCCCGACGGCCCGGCATCGCTCCGCGAGCGACACCCAGCCCGCCGGCGCGTCCCCCACGCAGATCCGGATGGCCAGTCCCGGCACCCCCGTGTCGACCTTGCTCGTGCCGGCCTCGTCGACGATGGCTGCCGTCGCGCCCGTCTGGCCGAAGCGATAGGCGATGTCCTTCGCGGTGAGGAGGTTGGGTCCGGGCATCGGGATCGCTCCGATCCGCATCGCGCCGAGCAGCGCCGCGTACCACTCCGGTATGCGCGGGAGCATCACGAACACGTGATCACCCTTGCCCACGCCCAGATCCAGCAGCGCGCGCGCTGTCTCGCGCGAGGCGCGGGCGAGGTCGGCAGCGGACTGCTCCGCGACCACGTCTCCGGCCGCGTCCACCGACAGCACGGCGAGCGCGTCGGGGGCCTCCTCGGCCCACGTGTCGACGATGTCGAGCACGGCGTTGAAGCGCTCGGGCACGTGGACGCGGTAGCCGGCGCGCTCGGCGTCGAGGTCGGCGAGGCGGGGAGCACAGTCGCGGGCGGGACGAGTAAGAGAGAGCGTCGACATTCGATCGCCTCCGTTCGGGGGTGGACGTGCTCGCAGGTGTAGAACCCCAGCGTCGGCTCCGCATCCGTGTATTGATGCAATCTTCCAAGGCCAGCACGGATAGTGGTGCGCCGCCGACGCGGGTCATGATCTGACGGTGCGTCTCTACGTGCTCAGCGATCTGCACCTCGAGCGGTGCCCGTTCGAGCCCGGTGACGTCGATGCCGATGTCATCGTCCTGGCCGGCGACGTCGCCTCCGGGACGGAGGGTGTGCGCTGGGCGCGCGGCTGGGCGCAGGAGCGGCCGGTGCTCTACGTCGCCGGCAACCACGAGTTCTACGGACACGCGATGCCCGGGTTGATCGACGAGCTGCGCCAGGCCGCCGCCGGGTCATCGGTACGCGTACTCGAGAACGACGAGGTGACCCTCGGCGGCGTCCGCTTCCTGGGTTGCACGCTGTGGAGCGACTTCGAGTTCGACGGCCCCGAGCGCCGCGGCGAGGCGATGCGCCTATGCGAGAGGGTGGTCAATGACTATGAGCACATCACGTTCGGCCCGGGCCGACGCACGCTCGCCGCGCGGGACACGCGGATGCGACACCTCTCCAGTCGCCGCTGGCTGAGCGTGCGACTGGCCCAGCCGCACCGCGGGCCCACGGTGATCGTGACCCACCACGCGCCGGTCATCCGGACCCGGCCGCCCGAGCCCGTGCTGCGCGCGCTGGCGGGCGCGTTCGCCAGTGACGTGACCGACCTCATGGGTGGCGATCGGGTGGCGCTCTGGATCTTCGGTCACACTCATCGAACCGCGGACCTGGGGGTACGTGGGACGCGCGTCATCAGCAACCCCCGGGGCTATCCACACCAGCCCGTCCCCGGCTTCGATCCCGCCCGCGTGGTCGAGCTCGGTCACGCGGGCTGAGCTTCGGTCGCACGTCGCTGACGATCTCCCCGAGGCCGCGCCGGCGCTTCGCGCTGTGCCGGAGTACGGGTCCGGTACCGCGTTTATCACTGAGGTTGTCAGCGGGCAAGGCGCGTAGCGTCCCGTTCATGACGACACGTCTCCTGCAGGCCGAGTCCTCCGCATGGACCGGCGTGAGCGTGGGCGAGGCGATGCACGCAGGCATCGTCACCTGCCCAGGCGACGCGACGCTGCCGGCGATCGCGGCGACCATGACGGCCCACCGCGTCCACGCCGTGGTCGTCGCGCCGATTGAGCGAGGCGCTCCACTGGTGGTGACCGATCGGGCCCTGATTCAGGCGGGGGTCGAGGGCGCCGCTGACGCGAGCGCCACCGACCTCGCGCGCGAGCCGATGGCGATGCTCTCCACGCAGGCCACGCTGGCCGAGACCGTGGAACTGATGGCGGTCAGCTACGCCACGCGGGTGCTCGCCACGGACCCGTCCTCCGGCGACCCGGCCGGAATCATCTCCAGCCTGGACATCGCGGCCGCCGTGGGCGGCGTCCCGCCCCGCCTCGCGCCGACGCCACGGGCCGCCCTGGCTGGCCCGTCACCCCGCGCGCGGACGCTGCGCGAGTTGCGAATCAGCGATGTGATGCATCCGGGCGTGATCACCTCGACCCCGGACGCCGCGCTCCGTACCGTGGCGCGGATCATGGCCGAGCGGTGCGTCCACTGCGTGGCCATCGCCGGCATCGACCGAGGCGGCGGGCGCGACCCACACTTCACCTGGGGACTGATCGCCGACATCGACCTGATGAGGGCGCTCCATCGCGGCTCGGCCGCGGTTGCGGCCGGGACGATCGTCGCGACGGAGCCCATCGCCCTGCCGGACGACGAGTCCCTCGACCGTGCCGCCGCGCTCATGGTCAAGCACGACACCTCACATGTGGTGGCGGTCAGCCGGGCCGGTCTGCCCTCCGGCATGGTGTCCACGCTCGACGTCGTGCGGATCATGGCCGCCGGCTGATGACCGCCGCACCCAGCCATCGGCCGGCGCTCCGGACCCCGATCCGTCGAGCGTCACCGTTTGCCCGTACCCACCCATTGCCTGCCAGGAGGAACATGAGATGACCGGCCTGAAATACGTGCGCTTCTTCGAGGAGATCGGCATTGCCGATGTCCCACTCGTCGGTGGCAAGAACGCGTCGCTGGGCGAGATGTACCGTGAGCTTGGCCCTCAGGGCGTGCGCGTGCCCAACGGCTTCGCGATCACCGCGGAGGCCTACCGCTACATGCTCGAGGCCACCGGTGCGATGCCCGCGCTGCGGGCCACGCTCGATGGGCTTGATGCGGCGGACGTGTCCGATCTGAGCCGACGCGCCAAGCGCGCCCGTGACATCGTCTACGGCGCCGGTCTGCCCGAGGATCTCGTCACCGAGATCGGCACCGCCTACGAGCGCCTGCAGGAGGAATACGGCGAGGAGGTCAGCCTCGCTGTACGCAGTTCCGCGACCGCCGAGGACCTGCCGACGGCAAGCTTTGCCGGCCAGCAGGAGAGCTACTTGAACATCCGGGGCACCGAGAGCCTGATGGAGGCATGCCGGAAGTGCTTTGCCAGCCTGTTCACCGACCGCGCGATCCACTATCGGATCGATCAGGGCTTCGACCATTTCTCGGTGGCGCTGTCGATCGGCGTGATGAAGATGGTGCGAGCGGATCTGTCCGCCTCGGGTGTGTTCTTCTCGATCGACACCGAATCGGGTTTCCGTGACGTGGTGTTCGTCACCGGCGCGTACGGGCTGGGCGAGAACGTCGTCCAGGGCGCGGTCGATCCGGACGAGTTCTACGTCCACAAGCCCACCTTCGAGACGGGCCACCGCGCCGTTCTGCGCCGCCTGCTGGGCGACAAGGCGATCAAGATGGTGTTCGTCGAGGGCGAGCTCAAGCAGACGGTTCGCAATATTCCATCTCCCAAGGCCGACCGGGAGCGCTACTGCATCGCTGACGAGGATGTGCTCGAACTTGCCGACTACGCGATCAAGATCGAGCGGCACTACGGACGGCCGATGGACATGGAGTGGGCCAAGGACGGGATCGACGGCAAGATCTACATCGTCCAGGCACGCCCCGAGACGGTGGCCTCGCAGCGCCACGCCACGCTCCTGGAGACCTACGCGCTCGGCGATGGCCGCAGCGAGCTCCTGGCCCAGGGTCGTTCTGTGGGCGAGAAGATCGCGGCGGGCACAGCACGGCTGATCACGGACGTCGCGCACCTGCATGAGTTCAAGCCGGGCGAGGTGCTGGTCGCCGACATGACCACGCCGGATTGGGAGCCCGTGATGAAGACCGCCGCGGGGATCGTCACCAACCGCGGCGGCCGCACCTGCCATGCGGCGATCATCGCCCGTGAGCTCGGAGTGCCCGCCGTCGTGGGCACCGGTGACGGCACGTCCTCGATCCCGGACGGCCAGATGGTCACCGTCTCGTGCTCGGAAGGCGACACGGGCAAGATCTACGAGGGCGAGATCCCGTTTGAAGTGGAGCGCACCGAGATCTCCGAGATCGCGCGGCCCGCGACCAAGATCATGGTCAACCTCGGCAACCCGGATCTCGCGTTCAAGACGTCATTCCTGCCCAACGATGGTGTCGGGCTCGCCCGCATGGAGTTCATCATCAGCGAGTACATCAAGGCCCATCCGCTCGCCCTGGTGCATCCCGAGCGGGTCACCGACCCGCAGGCGCGCGAGACGATCGATCGCCTGACCCGGCTGTACCCGGACGGCGAGACGTTCTTCGTCGAACGCCTGTCGGAGGGGATCGGCACGATCGCGGCCGCGTTCTGGCCCAAGCCGGTCGTGGTGCGGATGTCGGACTTCAAGACCAACGAGTATGCGACCCTGGTGGGCGGCGCCGACTTCGAGCCGGGCGAGGAGAACCCGATGCTTGGCTTCCGCGGCGCGTCCCGGTACGCCCACCCCGCGTACGAGGAGGGCTTCGCGCTCGAGTGCCAGGCGATGAAGCGCGTGCGCGAGGACATGGGCCTCACCAACGTGGTCCTCATGATCCCGTTCGTGCGCCGCGTCGTGGAGGCCGAAGGCGTCCTGAAGCGCATGGCGGACCTCGGTCTTGAGCGAGGGGAGAACGGACTCCAGGTCTACGCCATGTGTGAGATCCCCAACAATGTCCTGCTGATCGATCGCTTCGCCGAGCTGTTCGACGGGTTCTCGATCGGATCCAACGATCTCACCCAGCTGACGCTGGGCGTCGACCGGGACTCGGCGATCGTCGCGTTTGACTATGACGAGCGCGACGAGGGGGTCAAGCTGATGATCCGGCTCGCCGTGGAGGGATGCCGGCGCAACCAGATCCACTCCGGGCTGTGCGGGCAAGCGCCGTCGGACTTCCCGGACATGGCCGAGTACCTCGTTGAGATCGGCATCGACTCGATCAGTCTCAACCCGGACACCGTGATCAAGACCACTCAGCGGATCCTCGAGCTGGAGAGCCGGCTCGGGCACGCCAAGAAGAACGGCGCCGGGCAAGAGGCAGCCGGCTCCGCGCGGGTTCCCGTGACTCATTGAGCGGATGGGAGTCGCCGGCGGCCCCCGTGAACGCATGGGAGCCGCCGGCGGACCGCCGATGAAGATCGATGCCAGCGGGTATTGCTCGACGGTCGATCAGGCCGGGGGAGAGGCACGGGTCGCCGAGCGGGCCGGCTACGACGGCTGGTGGGCGGTGGAGACGCAGATCGATCCGTTTCTCGGCTGTGCCGTCGCCGCCGAGCGGACCGCGCGGATCGAGGTGGGAACCGGCATTGCGGTGGCCTTGGCCCGTAACCCAATGACGGTTGCGCTGCAGGCCAACGACCTGCAGGCGCTCTCCGGAGGCCGATTCGTGCTCGGCCTCGGATCTCAGATCAGGCCGCACATCACGCACCGCTATTCGATGCCGTGGTCGCGGCCCGCCGCGAGGATGCGCGAGTTCGTGCTGGCGATCCGGGCGATCTGGAGCACCTGGGCCACCGGCGCGCCGCTCAGGTTCCGCGGCGAGTTCTACACCCACTCGCTGATGACGCCGTTCTTTGACCCGGGGCCCAACCGTCACGGCAACCCCCCGATCATGCTCGGCGGCGTCGGCCCGCTGATGACCGAGGCCGCGGGCGAAGTGGCCGACGGGCTGCTCTGCCACCCGTTCTCGACCGAGCGCTACGTGCGGGAGGTGACGCTTCCGGCGCTTGAGCGCGGCCGTGCCAAAGCGGGCAGGACCCTCGACGGATTCGAGATCGGTGGGCCGTCACTGATCGTGGCCGCGGACTCCGACGCCGAGAGGGCCGGGGGCGTGGAGGCGGTCAGGCGGCAGATCGCCTTCTACGGCTCGACCCCGGCCTACCGCCCGGTGCTCGACCTCCACGGCTGGGGCGATCTCCAGGACAGTCTGGCGGCGATCGCGCAACGCGGCGAGTGGGACCGGCTGCCCGAGCTCATCGATGACGAGGTGCTGCACACGTTCGCGATCGTGGGAACGCCTGAGGAGGCGGTCGCGGAGATCCGGCGGCGCTACGGCGCGCTCGTCACGCGCATCACCCTTGCGCTACCTGACAACCGGGATCCGGAACGCTGGGATGGCCTGCTGGAGTCGTTGCGCGCCGGTTGAGCGCGGCGCGCGGCGCGCTCGAGGCCGGCTCCGCGGCGATCGCCATCACCCATCCCGGCTCGCGGCGCCACCATCCGTCGGTCGTCATGGGACGGTCGTGCCAATCCACGTGGAGCGGGCACCAGCCCTCGGCCTCGGTGCCGCCCTCGGTGAACGTCACGACGGCAGTGCGGACATCGAGCCTCAGGCCTTCCCGGCGCGCCTTCGCCGCCGCTTCCTTGGCCGTCCAGATCAGATTCGCCACCAGTTCCTGCCGGGCCTCGTCGCCGGCGGAGACGAGTCGCTGCTCGGGCACGGCCAGCCACTCGCGGATGAACGCCCCACTGCGCGGCTCGATCAGCTCCAGGTCACAGCCAACGACGCCGGGCGCGTCTGCGACGACGGCAAGGGCTCGGCCACCGCGATGACTGAGGGAGATCGACACCGGCGCGCGGGCGCCATCGAGCCATGCCTCGGGGGCGCCGTCGGGGGCGGCGAGGACCTCGACGGCGGCGGGCGGCACCCCGAGCCGCGCGCCGAGAGCCGCCTTGGCGGTCCAGCGGCCGAGCCGCCAGGCGGCGCGGCGCGGCGCCACCCGCAGCCGCGCCAGCACACGACGCTCGTTCTCCCCGAGCCACTCGTCCCCGGGAGGGACGTCAGCCTGCTGCTGGCTGAGCCAGGCCGGCGCGTCCATTGCCCTCAGACCCGGTTGCGGTAGCCCCCTGGTCCAGAGTGTTCCCGATGCCGCGCTCGACGGCCTCGATCAGGAAGCCGCGCAGCGAGTGCGGGTTGATGATCCTGCTCACCGATCCGACCTCGACGGCGCGCTCGACGCTGTGGATCGCGTCGAAGCGGTCAGCGAACTCCCCGCGCTTCTGGGCGAGCACGTTGGGCCAGAGCTGCGCGCGCTCGGCGCGCAGGCGCTGGCGCTCGGCGCCTTCGGTGCCGGCGATGCGCTGATCGAGCGTTTCGATCCGCTCATCGGCGCTCGCAGCACGCTCAACCTCTCGGGCGAACACCACGGCGGCGGCGGGGGCACCCCCGATCACCGACGCGTGCGCACCCTCGAGCGCCACCGTCTCCAGGTTGGGGTTCAGCTTCTGCGAGAACACGACGAACGCTCCGCCGTGATACCGCGACACGACGCAGAACACGATCGGGCCGTCGAAGTTGACGACGGCGCGCCCGATCTCAGCGCCGTATTCGAGCTGCCACTCACGCATCGACTCGGGTGATGCGTCGAAGCCTGCGAGATTCGCCAGCACGACCACGGGCCGCCGGCCGGCGGCGGAGTTGATCGCCCGCGCGATCTTCTTGGCAGACCGCGGGAACAGCGTGCCGGATGTCCACGACTCCGGGCCGTCGGCCGGGATGGGGCCGTATCTGGGCAGCGGGCGCGACTCGATCCCGATGACGCACACGGGCCATCCTCCGAGGTGAGCGTCCCACACGACGGCGTTCTCGGCGGAGCGCATTCTCGCCCAGCGCTCGAGCGGCGGTAGGTCTCGGTCGATGGCCGCGCGCATCACCGAGCGGATGTCGAACGGCTGCTTGCGTCCCGGGTTAGTGGCATCGGAGAAGACATCGGCGACGCGGGTGAGCGTGGAGCCGGGGGCGACGTGCTCGGATTCGCCGACGTCACGTCCTGCCGGATCGGACGTGACGGCCCGACGCGGGAACCGCTCGCCCGGGGCCACGTAGGTGTGCTCGTAGTAGTCGAGCAGGACACGGCAGGCGCCCGCCAGGTCGGCAGCCCAGTATTGGGCCTGGCCGTTGGGGCCCATGATCCGCTCGTATCCGCCGATACCGAAGTTGTCCTCGGCCGAGACGCCGCCGGAGTAGTCGATCGCCTGCTTACCGGTGAGCACCATCGCGCTCTCCGGTGTCATGATCAGCGCGCCGCGGGTGTGCATCAGCATCGTCGCCTCCGCGTTCCAATACGGCTGCGCGCCGACGTTGATGCCGGCGACGATGACATTGAGCTCGCCGCCTGCCTGCGTGAAGTGGATGATCCGCCGCAGCACCGCCGCGATCCAGTCCATCGCCTCGGTACCGCTGTCCATCGCGATCTTCGCTCCCGCCGAGAGCGCGAACCACTCGAGCGGCACGCGCAGCTGTTCGGCGAGATCGATCGCCGCGATGATCCGTCTGCATTCGGGCTCAGACAGCGAGCCGAGCGCGCGGGTGGGATCGCCGAGCAGGATCACGCGCAGGATGCCCTCGGGATAGCGTTCGGTGAAGTTCCGGATTGTCCCCACGACGATCCCGGTCGGATTGGTGGCGGGAGGTCGCTTCACCGCCGCCAGGTGCCCATCCTCACCGAGTTCGTGCTCAACGAAGCTCCCCGCCGGCTGGCTGGCACTGGTCTGCACCGGCGCCAGGAGCCGGACGACTTCGGCGGGGTGCAGGGTTCCGCGGCGGCGTGCCGAGATCACCCGCTGAGCGCCCTCGTCGAGCGGATGCAGCGGCTCCGTGGGCGGATCGGCGACCTCCACCGCGATGTCGTGGCCGCTCGGAGCGAAGAAGCGCAGGACCCGCTCCCGGACCACGCCATCGGACTCACGGATGCGCCCGTCGATCAGCACCATCTCCAGCCCGAGGCCGGTGGTCAGCGGGGCCAGCCGTGCCAGCAGGATGCGAATCTCCTCTGGGTCCGGCTCCATCACCGGCCAGACATGAAGCCGCACACGGTTCCACATCAATCGCCTGCTCAGCGGCTGACGTGCCTGGTGGCCGCGAATGGTCTGGAACACGTCCACGAGCGTCTGCTCGAGCTCGGGGAGCGCGACCACGCAGCCTCGTTCGTCGTGTACCGCGGTGAGGTCCCGCACCTCCGCGATCGCGAACAGCCGCTCGTCCTTGGGGTTCGTGCGCGCCGCGCCATGAAACAGGTAGATGTCCTCCGCGGACGGCAGGCGCTCCAGCTTGAACTCCCTCAACCGCCAGAGCTTTATCCGCTCGCCCATCATCGGGTGAAGGCCGCGCACGATCATGTGCTCCGCGAGTCCGTCCGGACCCGGTCGGAACGTGAACAGGTCGATCGCGGACATTCCGCGGCCCCGGCGGGGCTCCGCGACGGCAACGATGATCCGGTGTAGCGCGGGCGGGATCGGGACTGCGCTGAGGGCGGCGCGCAGCTGCTCCGCCAGCTCCTCGTGCGATGGCACCGCGTCCCGGTGCTCCGCGTAGAGGTCGAGGTTCGCGAGCTCGCCGTCGGGCAGCTTCGCCGCGTGTTCAGCGAAGGCGGTGGCGGCCTGGGCCAGGTTCTCCAGCCCGATGTGGGCGGCGAACAGGTGCCGTTGCTGGCCGTTGAGTTCGTAACGCGACACCAGCGCATCGTGGTCGCCGATGTCCGTCACCGTGAATTTCTCAAGCGACCGCACCCGGTAATACCGGCGTGCCATCGCCTCGACCAGCAGGTTGCGGGCCTGCCGCGGTGCGGTGCTCATCGAGGAGGTGAGCAACGGCGCCAGCGGGCGGGGACAGGCCACGATTGCCGTCATCAGCTTGTCGCGGTCCGGGCGCTCCGGGTCATTGATCAGGGCTGCGACGTTGCCCTCCATCTCGGCGTACACCCGCTCCCGAGCCTCGGCCACAACCGGAGCGTCGAAGTACCGGAAGCGCACCTCGCGCGCCAGATCCGAGACCATCGGATCGCTTCCGTCGAGCGCGATCACCAGCCGGTCGAGGACCTCGCGGAACTCATCATCGACGTGTCCAACGAGCTCGCCGGCCGCCTCGAGGCGCCGGTCCAGGATCGCCAGGATCGCCGAGCGCGCGGTCACGGCCCGCTGCTTGGCGAGGAAGAGGCGATGGCATGCCTCCTCGAGCGCGGGCGTGCGCTCGAGGCTCTCTATCCCATAGTGCGCGAGCGCGCGCTCCAGCTGCGCCACATAGCGCGGCGGCAGGCCCTCGGCATCGGCGTCCAGCGACCGCAGCCACGCGTTGAGCTGCTCCTGCGGACTCTGGAGCAGCTGCGTCTCGCCGCTCTCGTCATAACGACGAGAACGGGACACCGCGGAGAGATCAGCGAACAGCCCGATCAGGCGGTGCTCGCCCTCAATGAGCACTGCGTCAGCGGTGAGCGGGTCGGCGCGGGCGTCGTGGAGATCGGCGATCGTATGGCCGACGTCGGTGGCATCGATGTCGTACCCCAGCAGCAGCCACTCGAGTCGGCGAACATCGTCCTCGGTGCGCTGCGGCGCGGCGACCTGGTTGGTCTCGAACTGGAACGACACGCGGTCGCCCGTCGCGGGCGTCGGTTCGGCCCCGTCCAGCGGCTCGAGCACCAGGAGCGGGGCCTGGGCCGCGACGTGCACGTTCTCGCCCACGAGCACCTGCTTGACACGACCGCGGAACGGTGCGGTCAGCGAGGACTCCATCTTCATGGCCTCGACCACGGCGACCACGTCCCCCGCCTCGACGATGTCGCCGACCGCCACCGGAAGCGACACGACGACTGCCGGCGAGAGGTTGCGCACCGTGCCCGCATCGCCGCGTGCGATGCGGTGCGGCACGCCATCGACCTCTACCAGCAGGTCCTCTCCCTGCGATGAGGTGACCGTGCGGTGCGTCCGGCCGCCCACGTGCAGGCGCCGCTCGTGCGCCCCGAGCCGGCGTGTGCTCAGCTCGACCACCTGACCGTCGGCGTGGACGCGGTAGGTGTCCGGGCCGATCTGCGACACCGTCATCCGATAGGAGCGCCCGCGGTGACCGAGGTCATAAGCGCGCGAGAGCCCGGGTGCGGCGTCGGGACGACCACGACGCGCGAACGCGTAAAAGTGGGCGCGGTCGGCGGCGGTGTCCTGGTCGGCGAGGGCGATCGCGGCCTGTAGCAGCGCGATGTCACCGTGACGCACGGGCACCGCCTCGCCGCTCAGGTAGAGGTGGTCGAGCCAGGCGGTGTCGAAGTCCCCCGATCGGACCTCGGCGCGGTCGAGGAGCTCGAGCAGGAAGCCCTGGTTCGTCGTCCCGCCCTCAACGACGGCGACGGTGTCGGCGAGGGCGCGGCGCAGGCGTGCGAGCGCCTCGTCACGGTCCTGACCCCAGGCGATCACCTTGCCGATCATCGAGTCGAACTCCTCGGGAATCACATCGCCCTCGGCGACCCCCGTGTCCACCCGAATGCCGGGACCCATGGGTAGACGCAGCAGTGCGAGGCGGCCGGGAGCCGGCGCGAAGCCCAGCGCGGGATCCTCCGCGTTGAGCCGCGCCTCGATCGCGTGACCCACAGGATCCGGCGGTGCGCCCTCGAGCCGCCCGCCGGCGGCCACATGAAGCTGGAGCTTGACCAGGTCAAGCCCGGTGACTGCCTCGGTCACCGGATGCTCGACCTGCAGGCGCGTGTTGACCTCCATGAACGAGAACTTGCGTCCTGCGGGCTCATACAGGAACTCGACCGTGCCCGCGTTCTCATAGCCGGCGCGGAGTGCGAGTCGTCGCGCGGCGGCCATGAGGTCGCGCATCTGGTCGAGGGTGAGCGCCGGACTCGATGACTCCTCGACGACCTTCTGGTTGCGGCGCTGCAGCGAACAGTCGCGCACGCCCACCGCCCATGCCTGCCCATGGCCGTCGGCGATGATCTGCACCTCGATGTGGCGCGCGGGAGCGATCACCTTCTCCATGAGCAGGGTTCCGTCGCCGAACGCCTGGAGCGCTTCGGCGCGCGCGCTGGCGAAGGCAGATGGCAGCGCGCGGAGCTCGTCGACCCGGCGAATCCCGCGGCCTCCGCCGCCGGCCGACGCCTTGATCATCAGCGGCAACCCGATCCGCTCCGCCTGTTCCACAGCTTCCTCGACGCTCGCGACCGGGCCGTTGCTCCATGGTGCGACGGGCACGCCCGCCTCTTCGGCCAGCTGCTTGGCGCGGATCTTGTCGCCCAGCAGGCGCATCACCGCCGCGCCGGGCCCGACGAACACGATCCCGAGCCGGTCGCAGAGCTCGACGAACTCGGGTTGCTCGGCCACGAACCCCCAGCCCACCCATGCCGCGTCCGCCCTGGCGCTCTTCAGTGCCCGCTCGAGCGCGGGGTAATCGAGATAACCGACGCGGCGCGCTCCGTGGCCGTCGTCGATGAGACTCGGCCCGAGGCACACCGCCTCGTCGGCCTGGCGGACGAACATCGCGTCGCGCTCACTCTCGGTGAACAGCGCGATCACCGTGATCGGTTCCGCGCGGCGCTGGTTGAGTTCGTTGACCGCGTGGATGAGTCGCATCGCGGGCTCACCGCGATTGACGATCGCCAGGCGGGAGATGGTGCGCCCGGTCACTGGGGCTGCGCCTTGCCCATCGCGCTGCGGATCGGTGCGAGCGTGGACGCCTCGAGGTCGCCCGGCATCTGCGAAGTGCGATAGCCCTCGAGCCGCACCCGCACCCGCCCGTCTTCATCAACCACCTCCGCGTCGACGCCACCGTCGCGTGGGGTCACCACCGCCCACAGCCGCCCCGGCTTCCTGCTTGACGCGAACCGGATCACGCGGTCGATGTGCATCGGCAGACCCATCCGGCCCACGTTGCCGAGCTCCCACACGCCGGCCGTCTGGAAGCACAGCTCGATCAGGCGCGGAACAAACGCCGTCAGCGGGCTGGCCGGGTCGTGATCGGCCGGCAGATCGCCCGCCAGCCTGCCGACGATGTGGCCGTTGTCCAGCCACGCACGATCGAGGACCTGGTACGCGGGACCGTGGAAGTACACCGCGTAGACCTGATCTCGACCCACGGCCTTCTCGGGCTCGCCCGCGTCCGCGGGCGCCGCGGATGCCTTCGGCGCACCCGCCGCTCTGCGGGCGAGCCGCGCCCGCGCGGTGAAGTGGCGCGTCTCCTGCTCGTTGTTTCCGAGCAGCTCGCGGCGGCCGGTCAGCTCGCACTCGGCGAGCAGCGTGCCGCCGCCGCCGTCGCGCAGCAGCGCGCGAAGGACGAGCGTGCGCGGCTCGTCCCGGTAGAACTTGAACGGCGCGAGCAGCTCCACGTCGTCGAGCTCGACCACCTTGAACCCTGGGACGAGCGCGGCCGCCGTCTCGGCGAACCCCTCCATGCCCATGACCCCGGGGAGCACCGGCGTCCCGTCGATCCGATGGTCGTTCAGGAACGGCTGCTGGGTTGGGTCGAGCTCGGTCCGCACCGTGACCACCCCGCCGGCGCTGAAGTCCGTGACCTGGCCGGTCATCGGGCCACCGTCCTGGCGCAGCGCGGCCGTGGCCTTGTCCGCATCGAGGCCGCCGGTTTCATGGCGCTCGGCGAGCAGTGCTCCGAGCGCCCCGGCGACAACGACCTCACGGCCCGCGCCGGCGGCGGTCAGCTCCCGGCGCACGGCGGGCACGCCGAGCTCGGGTGGCAGCATGTCGATCCCGGCGACCTCCATCATCTTCGGGATCGATCCGCGGCTGGCCATGCCGATCTGCGCCCACGCGGTCCAGTCGATCGCGATGCCGCGCGTACGACCGGTTCGGCGCATGTGCGAGATGGTCTTGCACACAAGGTCGTTTGCGGCCGAATAGTCGGTCTGACCGCCGTTGCCGAAGCGTCCGGCGATCGAGCTGAACACGATCGCCGTCTCGGGACCGTCGACGCCCACCCCATCCATGGCGGCCAGGAGGTTCAGCCAGCCATGCGCCTTGACATCGAACACGAGGTCGTACTCGCGCTGCGGCTTGTCGGGCAGGAAGTGGCTGATCTCCAGGCCGGCGCAGTGCAGGACCACGTCGATCCTCCCGCTGGCGGCGACGGCATCGGCGATCGCCCCGGAGACCTGCTCGGGATCGGTCAGGTCGAGCTGGTGCCAGTGCGCCGCACCACCCGCCGCCTCGATGGCCTCGATTGCGTCCAGCGCGGCACGAGCGCGCTCGATCCGGGCCAGGTCGCGCTCGACCAGCTTGGGCGTGGCCTTCTCTCCCCGCTCGCGGATGCGGTCGGCGAGCCCGCGCTTCAGACCATCGCGATCCGTGACGAACGTCGTGAGATCGGGATCCTGACGATCGGGCTCGGGCACCAGATCCAGCAGGTGGAACGTGGCGCCTGACGCCGCCGCCAGGTCGGAGACGATCGCCGAGACGATGCTTCCCGCCGCCCCGGTGACCAGGAACACGGTCTCGCGGCCGGGCTCCCTGGCGGTGTCGTGCTCGGCGGGTTGCTCGATCATGCCGACCGACCAGCGCAGCTCGTCGGCATAGCCGATCTCGACCGCTCCCGGGTCCCGGAGCGTCTCCTGCACCAGCGTGTCGGCAACGGATCCGGCGTCGGCCTCGCCGAAGTCGATGGCCTTCACCAGGGCGCCGGTGCGCTCGCGCGAGAGCGCCTTCGTGAATCCCGTGACAGCGCCGCCGAGCACGCTGGTCGCGCCCTCGGCCTCGTAGCCGTGGCGTCCACCCAGTCGCGTCCCGGTGATGAGGAAGGTCTCCTCACCGGGGAGGGAGCGCATCATCGCCGCGAGCAGCTTCACACGAACGTGCAGCGCGTCACGCCGGGCGGAGGCATCGAGCCCGGCCAGGGGCCCCTCGTCATCGAGCGCGGGCAGCCAGTAGACGCCCTGAATCGGACCCGCCGCGGTCCACTGAGCGATCAGGCCCTCGAGCGTCTCGGGGTCCGGCGCGCCGTCGACCATGAGCACGTCGGCGCCCAACTCTGTCAGGCGCGCGCTGAGCGCTTCGGCCACTCCGCCGGCGTCCGGCATCAGCGCGATGCGGCTGGCGCTGTCAATCGTGACGCCGGTGTCCACGCAGTACTCGAGCTCGGGGCGGATCACGGGGCAGGGCACCCGGCGGGGAAAGTGCGGGTCCTCGGCCCCATCCAGCGAGACGGGTTGGGGAGCCGGGGTGGGCTCAGGTGTGGGTTGTGGGGTGTCGGCGGGTGGGGTGTCGGCGGGCGTGGCTTGTGGGGTGCGTTCGCGGACGAACCCGACGACGTGGTTGAGGGTGGGGTAGTCGCGGAGTTTGAGGGTGTCGTCGCGGGTGATGCCGTAGGTCTCGCGGATCTGGGCGAAGACTTCGGCTTGTTTGACGGTGTCGATGCCGAGGTCGGCTTCGAGGTCGAGCTCCATGTCGAGCAGGTCGGTGGGGTAGCCGGTCTGCTCGGCGACGATGGCCAGCACCCGGGCGGGCACGTCGTCGTCCGCGGCCGCGGCCGCGGCCGCGGGGGCCGGGGCCGGCTCGGGCGCCGCGACGGGCGCGGTGGGCGCGGCGGCGGGTGGGGTGTCGGCGGGTGTGGCTTGTGGGGTGCGTTCGCGGACGAACCCGACGACGTGGTTGAGGGTGGGGTAGTCGCGGAGTTTGAGGGTGTCGTCGCGGGTGATGCCGTAGGCCTCGCGGATCTGGGCGAACACTTCGGCTTGTTTGACGGTGTCGATGCCGAGGTCGGCTTCGAGGTCGAGCTCCATGTCGAGCAGGTCGGTGGGGTAGCCGGTCTGCTCGGCGACGATGGCCAGCACCCGGGCGGGCACGTCGTCGTCCGCGGCCGCGGGCGCGGCCGCGGGGGCCGGGGCCGGCGCGGGCGCCGCGACGGGCGCGGTGGGCGCGGCGGCGGGTGGGGTGTCGGCGGGCGTGGCTTGTGGGGTGCGTTCGCGGACGAACCCGACGACATGGTTGAGGGTGGGGTAGTCGCGGAGTTTGAGGGTGTCGTCGCGGGTGATGCCGTAGGCCTCGCGGATCTGGGCGAACACTTCGGCTTGTTTGACGGTGTCGATGCCGAGGTCGGCTTCGAGGTCGAGCTCCATGTCGAGCAGGTCGGTGGGGTAGCCGGTCTGCTCGGCGACGATGGCCAGCACCCGGGCGGGCACGTCGTCGTCCGCGGCCGCGGCCGCGGCCGCGGGGGCCGGGGCCGGCGCGGGCGCCGCGACGGGCGCGGTGGGCGCGGCGGCGGGTGGGGTGTCGGCGGGCGTGGCTTGTGGGGTGCGTTCGCGGACGAACCCGACGACATGGTTGAGGGTGGGGTAGTCGCGGAGTTTGAGGGTGTCGTCGCGGGTGATGCCGTAGGCCTCGCGGATCTGGGCGAACACTTCGGCTTGTTTGACGGTGTCGATGCCGAGGTCGGCTTCGAGGTCGAGCTCCATGTCGAGCAGGTCGGTGGGGTAGCCGGTCTGCTCGGCGACGATGGCCAGCACCCGGGCGGGCACGTCGTCGTCCGCGGCCGCGGGCGCGGCCGCGGGGGCCGGGGCCGGCTCGGGCGCCGCGACGGGCTCGGCGACGACGGGCGCGGGCGGGATGACCGGAGCTGGCGGGGGAGCGCGGTGGCCCAGCGCCACCTCGGTCTTGATCGACAGCGCCGCCGGCTCGATCTCCGCGGGCGCGGCATCCCGGACGACGGGCTCGTGCGCGATCCCGGCGGGCGGACCCTGATCCGCGACGCGCAGGCGGTGCTGCACAACCTCCAGCTCGGGCGCCTCGTAGCCGCTCATGCGCTGCAGCCATCTGCTCCAGGTCTCACGGTCTGAGATCCGGTAGGCATAGCCGAGCTCGTCAACGCTGCGCCTGCGGCCGTCGGGCATCGGCGTCCAGTGCAGCAGCGTCATCGCGATCTGCGATCCGAACCCCGCCGCGAGCCGTAGCGCGAAGCGGACCGGGTAGGCGCCGCCCTTGGAGAGATTGAGGATGCCGAGCTCCGGGTCCGGGACGCGGAAGTTCGGCACGGCGGGAACGACCCCGGTCTCGAGTGACTTGACCGCCATCACGTCCTCCAGGCCCACGCCCATCGGATGACCGGTCATCCCCTTGACGTTGGCGATGACGATGCGATCCGCGTTCTCGCCGAACACCTGCCGCAGTGCGTGGATCTCGGCGGCGGCGCTGCCGCCGCGCGCGGGCGTGTAGGTCTCGTGTGAGACGAACACGGTCTCGGGCGCGATCTGCTCGCGGCGGATCCCCCGCTGCTCGGCTTGGCGGACCAACCTCTCCATCACTCCGCCGATGTGCTGGACGTCGAGCCGCGTCCCGTGGAACGCGGAGTTCGCGTGGACGGCGCCGAGCACCTCGCAGATGGGCGTCAGACCACGCTCACGAGCGGCCTCAGCGCTCTCCACCACCAGGCCCGCGGCGCCCATCCCGATGATCATGCCGTGGCGCCGCTGGTCAAACGGGAGCGCGGCCTCCTCGACCACCTCATCGGTCGCGGCCGCGCCGGAGGCCAGGAAGCCGGCGCCGATCCAGGTCATCATCGTGTCCGACGTGGCGTCGTCGGCCGCGACGATCACGACGCGGCGGCAGCGGCCGGCCCGGATCCAGTCCTCGGATAGCGCGATCGCCTGGGTCGTGCTCGCGCAGGCGCTGTTGATCTGCGTGTTCGGCCCGCGAGCGCCGATCAGCTCGGCGAACTGCGAATGGCCCATGGACAACAGGCGGAACAGAAGGCGACGGTCGAGCGCGTACGGCTCCTCGTCGAGCTGATGCTGAAGGTCGTGGATGCGCCGCTCCACCTCCGCCAGCACCACCGGGTCGGTCCCGTCGTGGTCGAGCATCCGGGCCCGCAGCGACTCGAGGGCGGCCATGCGCTCCTGGCGCATATGAGCGGTCGTGTACCGCTGCGCCTCGTCGGCCATCTCCTCGAGACCGGGGAACGCCGAGGCGAAGATCACTCCGGTTTCGTCACGCAGCTCATCGGGCAGCGACCAGCGGTCGGGGAGCTTGGTGTTCTTGGTGGTCGTCTTGTAGCGCAGGACGAGCGGAATGCCCGCGTCGCGCAGCGCGTCGATGCCCGCGGCAATGGCCAGCCGGGTGGCCCGTCCCAGGGCCGCCATCCGGTCGTCGTCGACTCCGAACTCCGTGGCGAGGTCGAACGTGCCCGCCCTCGCCGCGAGCTTGACCACGTCTTCCACGCGGTCGATCGTCTCGAACCGGGCAAGACCGCCCTCGGACTTCACCAGGCGCGTGATGTGCTTGTCCACCATCTCGCGTCGCAGGCGGGCCGGAATGACGTCGATGCCCTGCTTGCCGTCGAGCAGTCGCCCGACGTTGGCGTCGTCGAACAGCCGCTCGGCTCCGGGCAGTCCGAGCCCCGCGCCGGTGATGACCACCGGCTCGGTGTCCGACGCCGCCTCGTGACCGTGCGCTGCCATCAGCCGGCGGCCGCGCTGCAGGAACTCGGAAAACAGCTGCTCGAGGTCGTCGTCAGTGCGCTCGCCGGCGCCGGCGCCGGCCCTGGGGGTGGCGGGCGGCGGCGGAGCCGGCGGGGGCGCGGGTGCCTGCGCGGTCGCGCCCGGCTGCAGCACAGCGGCCTCGCGCGCAACCGGCTCGCGGCCGGCGCCCAGTCCCGCGGCCCACAGGCCGCACAGCGCGTTGTTGAACGTCGCGATGTCGCCCTGCTTGGGATGGTTGGTGGCGAGGCAGAGCGCGTCGTCCTCGCCGAGGACGTCGGAGGCGAAACCCTGGAGGGCGTGCTTGGGGCCCACCTCGACGAACACGCGCGCGCCCTCGTCATAGAGCGTGTGCAGCCCCTTCACGAACTGCACGGGCGACGCGACCTGGCGGCCGAGCATGTCGAGCATCTCCTCCTCGCAGCCGTCGCCGCTCGGGTAGAGCTCGCCGGTGACGTTGGCGATGACCGGCAGCTTCGGCCTGCGCAGGCCGAGGCGCGCGAGCGTGGCGCGCAGCGGGCCGCTGGCGGGCGCGACGATCGAGGTGTGGAAGGCGTGACTGACCGGCAGCGGGATCGCCGTGTGGCCACGCTCCTGAAGCACGGCGACGGCCCGGGCGACCGCCTCGGTGGCACCGCCGATGACGACCTGGTGGTTCGAGTTGACGTTCGCCAGCACCACGTAGCCGTCGATCGACCTCACGATCTCCGCGACCTCGTCGAGCGGAGCGATCGCCGCGGCCATCGCTCCCGGATCCTCGACCTGGATGTTCGCCATCTCGCGGCCCCGCGCGCTGACGGCCTCGAGCGCGTCCTCGAAGGCCAGCGCACCGGCGGCCACAAGCGCGCCGTACTCGCCCACCGAGTGGCCCATGACCATGTCAGGAGCGATGCCGTACTCGCCCAGCAGCCGCGTGAGCGCGGTGTCGACGGTGATCACGGCCGGCTGCTGGATCTCGGTGGGGCGCAGCCCCTCCTCGATCCGGGCCATCGCGGCCGGATCAGAGGGATCGGCGAAGAGGATGTCCGAAAGGCGGCGACCCTCCAGCAGCGGCAGCATGATCTCGTCGGCCTCGTCGAACAGGTTGGAAACGACGGGCTCTCGGTCCCGCAGGACCGCGAGCATGTTCGCGTACTGGGAGCCCTGGCCGGTGAAGAGGAATGCCACCTTGCCGGGCGCGCCGCTGCCGCGGTGGATTCCGCGCGCACGCAGCGCGGACCAGGCCGCGGGGTTGCCGGAGCTCATCGCGCGGAGGGCCACCTCGGCCTTGCTCACGAGGTCCTGCCCGTCCGCGTAATCGATCGCGATGCGCTCGGGCGCGCGCAGGGCCGCGGCGCTCGGAGCGGTCGGGCCGAGGTACCGGCCGAGTCTCGCCTCTGCCAGCGCTGTCCGCAGCTCGTTCGCCAGCGCGTCCTCGGTGGCGGCGCCGAGCATCAGCGCGCCGCGGAGCGGGGGCTTCCCGAGCCCCGAGGGTGTCGGAGCCGTAGACGGGGCCGGCGCGTGGGCCGGCGGCAGGACGGCGGCGGTGGCGGTCGACGGCGAGGCGCCGGCGGCGACGGCGATCGAGGAGTGATGGCCATTGGTTGTCAGACGATCGGGCACGTGCTCCTCCATGACGATGTGAAAGTTGGTCCCCCCGAAGCCGAATGCGCTCACGCCGGCGACACGCGCGCGGCCGGCGGCGATGTCCCAGTCGCGCAACTCGGTGTTGACGGCGAACGGAGACACGCTCCAGTCGATGTTGGGATTGGGGCGGTCGAAGTTGATGCTCGGCGGGAGCATCTTGTTGTGGAGCGCGAGCGTGGCCTTGAGCATGCCGGCCGCTCCCGCGGCCGCCTTGAGGTGGCCGATGTTCGACTTGACCGAGCCGAGCGCCACCGATCCCGGGGCCAGGTCGGCGCCGGCGAACGCCTCCATGAGAGCGCCCAGTTCGACCGCGTCTCCCACTCGCGTCGACGTGCCATGGCCCTCCACCAGCGTGCACTCCGCGGGAGAGATCTCGGCGCTCTCCCAGGCGCGCTGGACCGCGAACCGCTGGCCGATCGGGTTCGGGGCGGTGATGCCCTTGCCCTTGCCGTCGCTAGAGGCGCCGACGCCGCGGACGACCGCGTAGATGCGGTCTTCGTCGCGGATCGCGTCCGCGAGTCGCTTGACCACGAACAGCGCCGCACCCTCGCCCATGATGAAACCGTCAGCGCCCTCGGAATAGGAGCGGGTCCCGGTGGGGGACAGCGCGCCGATCGCGCAGAACTTCACGAACGCGTTTGCGCCCATGTTGCGATCCACGCCGCCGGTGACCGCCACGTCAAAATTGTGCGCGAGCAGCCCCTCGACGGTGGCGTCCATCGCCGCCAGTGCCGAGGCGCACGCCGCGTCGGTCGTGAAGCTCGGACCGTGGAAATTGAACAGGTTGGCGACACGGCCGGCGATGCAGTTGCTGAGCTCGCCGGGCATCGTGTCCTCGGTCACGTCGGGTAGCCAGTCCTCGAACCTCGCGTGGAGCTGGTGCTCGATGGCGGAGCGCACCTCGGCGGGCAGTGCGGCGAAGCTCTCGGTTCGCCCGAGCTCACGCTCGAGCTCGGGGAACGTGATCCGCAGGGTGGTCAGGTAGTGCTTCTCGCCGCCCAGGGCGCTGCCGATGATCACCGCGGTCCGATCGAGATCGAGCGGGCGCTCCGGCCAGCCGGCATCCATCAGGGCCATGCGTGTGCACGCGACCGCCCACTTCTGCCCATCGTCCATGGCCTCGCCCACCTTTGGTGGGATCGGGAGCTTCCACTGGAGCGGATTCCACTCCCAGTCGCGCACCCAGCCGCCGAGCTTGGAGTAGGTCTTGTCCGGTGCGTGCGGATCAGGGTCGTAGTAGAGCGCCGGGTCCCAGCGCTCCGGGTCGACTTCGCTGATCGAGTAGCGACCGCTTGTCACGTTCTTCCAGAAGGTGGACGCGTCGGGAGCGTCGGGAAGGATCGCGCCGATCCCGACGATCGCGGCGGCTTTGTGCAGTGAATCGGTCATATCGATCAGCTTTCGGCGTCAGGGACGCATGCGCTTGTAGACGGCGGTGGTGACGGTCTGAAGGTCGGCGAGCAATCCGACCTGGGCCCGGTTGATCGCCCCGGTTCCCAGGCGCTGCTCGAGGTCGCCGAGCTCTCCGCCGTCCGCTCCCACAACCAGCCGGACGGCCTCGGTGGCGATGGCCATCGCCGCGTTGCGGGCGTTGACACGGGCGGCGGCGGCGAGCGCATCGGGTCGCAGGCGCTTGGAAGCCTTCTCGGGCAGCTGCTTGGCGGCCGCCTGGGCCGCGCGCCGGGCGAGCGCTTCGGCGCCCTCGGCCTGGGCGATCAGGGCGCCGAGGCGGAACAGGATGTGCTGATGGCGGGTGAGTCGCGCGACGCGACAGCGTTCGAGCAGCTCGGCGAGCGCATGATCGGCGAGCGCGGCGACATCGGCGCCGACGGCGGGATTCTCGACGTGCAGCGCCTCGAGCTCACGCGCCCGCGCGTGGTAGTAGTCGCCGGCGGACTTCAGGTGCTCCTGCCAGCGCCCGCGCGCGATCGTCATCTCCATGATCTCCGACGTCCCCTCGTAGATCCGGGTGATGCGAACGTCGCGCTTGATCTTCTCCACGATGTAGTCATGGGTGTAGCCGTAGCCGCCGTGGGCCTGGATCGCGGCGTCGGCGGCCGCGTCACCCGCCTCGGTGGCCAGGTATTTCGCAACCGCACCCTCGATCTGGAGGCCGGGCTCGCCCGCATCGAGCCGGAGCGCGGTCTCCTCGATGGTCGCCCTGGCGGCCTCGAGTGCAATGGCGTGGGGGGTGATCAACTTGTGCGTGAACCCCTCCTTCTCCGACAGGGGGCTCCCGGCCGCGATGCGCTTGCGGGAGTACGGGATCGCGCGGTCAAGCGCCTCCCAGCCCGCGCCGAGGCCGAACGCCGCGACCATCACGCGCGTATAGCCGAACACCTCCTGGGCCTGAACCAGGCCCTGGCCCTCGACGCCGCCGATCAAGCGGTCGGCGTCGACGTGGACGTTTGAGAGGAACAGCGCCGCCGTGTTGCTCAGGCGGATCCCGTGCTTGTCCTCGTGTTCGCCGTGGCTGAAGCCCTCCGCGCCCGCCTCGATCACGAACCAGGTGGGTCCACCGGGCGCGAGCGCGAGCACCGTGAACAGATCGGCCACGCCGCCGTTCGAGATCCACTGCTTGGCGCCCGAGATCGTGTAGCCGGTGACCGACCCGTCCTGCGTGATGGGCTCCGCGACGGTCTTCAGCGCCGTGAGATCGCTCCCGGCCTCGGGCTCGGTGGCGCCGTAGGCGAAGAGGACGCCCTCCTTGGCGATCCGGCCCAGGTATAGGGCCTTCTGCTCCTCCGTGCCGCCGACCCTGATCGGGTCTGAGCCCAGGAACGTCGCCAGCTCCGAGGTGGCGAGGCCGAGGTCGATCGCGGCCATCCGCTCGCAGATGCGATACACGTCGAAGGCACCGCCACCCATGCCCCCGTGTTCGAAGGGCACGAACAGCAGCTGGATTCCGAGGCCGTCAGGGGAGGACATCTTGCGCACGATCTCCTCGGGGCACTCGTCGCGCTCATCGAGATCGATGAGCAGCGCATCGGGCAGCTCGCGTTCGGCGAACTCGTTGATCGACTTCAGGGCAACGTTCAGCGTGTCTGGGTCGAGACCTTTGACGAGGGTTGCCATGTGGCTTCCTCCCTGCTCGGTGGCGATACTCCAGACCCTGTCGCACCTAGCCCTCGCCGCCATCGGCACATGACCCCGATCGCCGGGGATTTACTACCTATCCGGCCCGCGGGCTGGCCCGGACGACGGTGGGCTCCGCCTCGCCTACCGTGCTTGGTGACGGTGCTCAATCGATGCCGTCACAAACAACCCTGTATCGGGGGACCTCTCGTATGAGCAACCTGGGAGTGAGGCGGCCATGAACATCGCAGTCGCGCTACGGCTGATGCCCAATCCGGGCGACGAGCTCGAGCTCGAGGACAGCGGCAGGGACATCGACCGCGAGTACGTCGAGATGGTGATCAACGAATTCGACGAGCAGGCCCTCGAAGAAGCCGTGCTGATCAAGGAGGCGACCGGCGCCAGCGTCACCGCCGTCGGCCTGCGGTCCGATGGGATCGAGCAGGCGCTCCGGGTCGCCTACGCGCGGGGCGCCGACCGCGTCGTCCTCGTGGATGCCGGTGAGATCGACCCGTATGACTCCTGGACCGCGGCACTCGCCTTCGCGGGCGCCTTGCGCCAACTGGCCCCCGACCTCGTTCTGACCGGCGTGCAGACGCCCACCGACGTTTTCGGGCAGCTCGCGCCGTATCTCGCCTCAGCCCTGGACTGGCCACAGGCCAGCGTTGTCATCGGCGTCACGCTCGTGGACGGGAGCGCCCGTGTGGTCCAGGAATACGCCGGGGGCCGGCTCGCGGTGCTCGACCTCCAGCTCCCCGCCGTCGCCGGGGTGCAATCCGCAAGCTCGCCGCCCCGGTATGTGTCGATGGCGCGGCTGCGCCAGGCGATGACCGAGGCGAGCGCCGAGACCTTGGCGGTCAGCGTGGAGGCACCGCCTCCCGCCCCGACAATCGTCTCCATCTCGCGGCCCGAGAAGACGGCGGGCGCCACGATGTTCGAGGGCGCCCCGGAACAGATCGCCACACAAATCGCAGCGCTGCTGCGCGAACAGGGAGCTCTGGTGAGCTGATGGGTGATGTCCTTGTCTATACCGAGACGTCAGGTGCTTCAGAACGCCTGCTGACCTGGGCGCGGCCGCTGGCGCAGGCCGCCGGCGGACAGCTCGTCGCGCTGGTGGCGAGCGCAGAACCGACCGCTGAGGCGCCGACCGCAGCTGACGTGGTGCTCGAGGTCACCCACCCGGCGCTGTCGCCGTATCTTCCGCAAGCGCATGCGGCGGTGCTCGCGGCGGCGATCGAGGCGCGCCAACCCGACCTCGTCCTGCTGGAGAACAGCACCTCCGGCTACGACCTCGCCGCCGCGGCGGCGGCAGCGGCGGGCCTTCCCCTGGTCAGTTACTGCGTCGCGCTCTCGCTGGAGGATGGGCACGCCGAGTCGACGAGTGCCATCTACGGCGGGCAGCTGCTCGCCACGGCGCGTACGCCGCTGCCCGCGGTCGCCGCGATCAACTCGGGGGCCATCCATGAGGAGTCGGGAGCTCAGGGCCGGGGCGAACGAGCGACCCTTCCCGCGCCCGCCGAGCTCGACGACCTGAGGACCACGTTCGTCGAGGCGGTCACTCCGGCCGACGAGGGCGTCGATCTGACCAAGGCCGAGCGGATCGTGTGCGTCGGGCGCGGCATCGGCGGCGCGGACAACATTCCGGTCGCGGAGGAGCTGGCGGCCGCGCTGGGCGCCGAGCTCGCCGGCTCGCGTCCGGTCATCGATTCGGGCTGGCTCCCGAAGGCGCGGCAGGTCGGCAAGTCAGGCGCGCGGGTGAAGCCGAAGCTGTATCTGACCCTGGGCGTCTCGGGCGCGCCCGAGCACATCGAGGGCATGCAGGGGGCCGAGCTGATCATCGCGGTCAATAAGGATCCCGGCGCGGCGATCTTCAACATCGCGCACTACGGCGTCGTCGCCGATCTGTTCGACGTCGCGGACGAGCTCACCAGCATCCTTGCGTGAGCGTGCGTTAGCGTCCGGGGGATGCCGCAGCTGTCCGCATCACTGAAGCCACGCCTGCGCGGCGTGTTTCACCAGTGGGCATTCCTCGCCTCGGTGCCGCTCGGCCTGGCGCTGGTGATCGCTGCCGGGGACGCACGCGCCCGGATCGCGCTGACGACGTACGCCGTCAGTCTCGCGGCGCTGTTCGGGGTGAGCGCGCTGTATCACCGGATCAGCTGGCGCTCGCTCGCCGCGCGCCGGCGGATCCGCCGTCTCGACCATTCGATGATCTTCGTGCTGATCGCGGGTAGCTACACGCCGTTTGCCGTGCTCGTGCTCCACGGCCCGCTCGCGACCGCGATTCTGATCGGGGCGTGGGCCGGGGCGATCCTCGGGGTGGCGTTCAACCTGCTGTGGGGCAACCCGCCCAGCTGGCTCCGAGCCGCGCTCTGCGTCGGGCTGGGGTGGATCGCGGTGGCCGCGCTCCCGCAGCTCGGAGCGGCGATCGGGATCGTCGGGCTGACGCTCCTCGGCCTCGGTGGCGTGCTCTACACGGTCGGCGGCGTCGTCTACGCCGTGCGGCGGCCCGACCCCGCACCCGCCGTCTTCGGCTATCACGAGGTCTTTCACATTCTCGTGATCGTCGCCGCAGCGCTCCAGTACACGGTCATCGCCTTCTGGATCGCGCCGGCGTGAAGTGTCGCGGCTACGGTTGGCCGCTCGCGATGCGCAGGCGACCGCGCCACTGCTGTGAGTCAAACGGGGACGGTTGGGTCTCCGCGGTGAATCGTTGCAGCGCCGCGATGAAGCGCGACGGCGCCTCGAGCTGGGGCAGATGGCCGACCCCCTCGAAGACCTCCAGACGGCTGCCGGAAATCGCCTCGTGCGCGTTCTGGCCGTGCTGGATCGGGATGATCGGATCGCGCGAGCCCCAGATGATCAGCACCGGCATGCCCTCGGCGAGATAGAGCCGGTCGCCGGCGTGGAGACGCTGCCCACGGGCGCCGACGACCCCGCGTAGCGTGGCCAGGAAGGCCGTCCGACGGTCGCGATCGACGAGCGATGCGTAGCCGCGCGCGACCTCCAGGACGTCGGTTGTCGGCCGCAGCCTCACGGTTGCCAGAGCGCGGGCGATCGTGGGCCCGGCGGTCATGCCCAGCGGCGCCGTGGCGGCGATGAACCGGTCGGCGCCCGGGAGCGCGGCGGCACGCAGGATGAGGCTCACCTCCGGACCGAGGCCGCCGCTGGAGACGAGCACAAGGCGCTCGGTGCTCTCGGGGAACTGGTAGGCGAACTGCATGGAGATCCCGCCGCCGAGCGAGTGCCCGACGAGCGTCGCCCGCTCGTGTCCGAGCGCGACGAGCAGGTCGCGCAGCCCGGCTGCGAGCGACCCGAGCGAGTAGTCGCCGGCGCCCGGCGCCGATGCACCGTGCCCCGGAAGGTCGGGCGCCACCACCGTGTGCCCCCGCGCGAGCGGCTCGATCACCTCCCGCCAGTTCTCGTAGCTGCCGGCCATCCCGTGGATCAGCAGCAGCACCGGGCCACTACCTTCCTGGAGGTAGGCCACCGGCCGGTTGTGCAGCATCATCGTCCGCCGCTCGATTCTCATGACGACGCCCCCTCTGATCACCGCGCGGGCGCGCCGACCGGCTCGCTCCGCGCCATCGCTTGTTCGATCAGCAAGGTCAGCTCGGCGACCTCGAAGTCGGCGCCGACGGTGTTGACGGCATCCGAGTACATCGCCAGGTCCTTGGGGCAGCTGACCAGGAAGTAGTCGAGCGCGCCCAGGGCCTGCGCTTCCCGGATGCGCTGCTCGCTCGGTCGTTCGCCGAGGTCCGTCTCGCCCATCCAGATCCGGCCGCCGCCGGCGCCGCAGCAGAACGTGTCGGTTCCGTGGCGCGGCATCTCGACCAGTTCGGCGCCGGTCGCCTCGATCAGGCTCCGCGGCGCCTCGGTGATCCGGTTGTAGCGGGCGAGGTAGCACGGATCATGGTAGGTGACCCGTGTCCCCGTGAGCGGGGTTCGCAAAGACACCACGCCGCGCGACACCAGGTCGGCGAGGAGCTCCGTGTAGTGGTACACGGGCTTGTCAAGGCCGTACTGGGGATACTCGTTGCGCAGCGTGTTGAGCGAATGCGGGTCGGTGGTGAAGATCGCCTCGAAGCGGGCGTCGGTGAGCACTCCCATGTTGTGCTCGACGAGCATCTCGAATAGGCCCTCCTCGCCCACCCGGCGGACGTCGTTGCCGGCGTTGCGCTCGCCGTCGTAGAGCAGGCCGAACGACACCCCGGCGTCATGGAGGATCCGGGCCACGGACTGCGAGGCGAGTTGCGCGCGCTCGTCAAACGAGGCGAAATCGCCGACGAACCAGACGTATTGGACGGCCTCGGTGCGCGCGTCGGGGATCGCGAAGTCCAGGCCCTTGGTCCAGCGGGCGCGCATCCGCGCCGACTTGCCGTAGGAGTTGCCCTGCATCGCGAACTTCTCGAGCGTCTGTTGGAGCAGCGGGTCCATCCGCCCCTCGTCCACCAGGTTGCGGCGCATGTCGACGATTGTCGGCACGTGCTCGATCCCCACCGGGCACGCCTCGACGCACGCCATGCAGGTCGTGCACGACCACAGGACCTCGTCGGAGATCAGCGGCTCGGAGGCGTCGTCGCCGCGCTGCTCTGCGGGATGGTCATAGAGGCGGTCCCGGATGTCCAGGATCAGCTGCCGTGGGGCAAGGGGCGCGCCGCTGGCGGTGGCCGGGCACACGGCCGTGCAGCGGCCGCACTCGGTGCACGAAAATGTGTCGAGGACTCCCTTCCAGCTCACGTCGCCCAGGGAGGCGATGCCGACGAGGCCTTTGGGCGGCGGGTCAAGTGCGGCGACCGGGGCGGCCGGGACCTGCGTCACCGCCAGCGGCCGGGCGGCGGAGCGCGGCGGGAGCTTCCCAAAGAAGACGTTCGGGATCGCCGTGATGATGTGGAAGTGCTTGGACAGCGGCAGCAGGCTGAGGAAGACCAGGATCGTGACGCAGTGCAGCCACCATCCGACCTCGCTGACGGCGCGTGCCGAGGAGCGACTCAGGCCACCGAATCCGTCGGCAACGAGCGCGGTCAGGGGCGCGAAGTCCCGTTCGTTGCCGTGGATGTCGTAGGCGACGAGGTGGCCGGCGTCATAGACCAGCCCGCCGACCATGATCAGCAGGATGAAGACGAGGATCAGGTTGGCCTCCCAGTGGGGGCTGTCGCGGTAGCGTTGCTCCGCGGACCCGATGCCGGACAGCCGGGGGGTGTGAACGATCAGCCGCCGGTAGAGCATGTAGCTGGCTCCCACGATCACGGTCGCCTCGAGCACGTCCCGGGCGATGAAGAAGGGAGGTCCGAGCGGCTGGCCGGCGCCGAACCCCGGGAGGTTCCAGCTCGGGTCGAAGGTCCGGCCGTACAGCGTGATCACCTGCAGCATCAGGACCACGAAGCCCCAGAAGATCAGCGCGTGCATGATCCCCGCCGGCTGCTCGCCGACGAGGAACTTCCGCTGCCCGAGTCCGTACACCGCCGTGCGCCGCAGGCGCTCCGGGAGCCGGTCCAGACGCGCCGCCGGCCGTGCCGCCACCAGCAGCCGCACCCTGGTCGCGATGATCCCGGCGAAGACCGCCAGTCCGATCGCCCAGAGGATCGGGAACGCGAGGTGGCTCACGCCGGGGATCCGCTGTGATGGGCGCTCTCGCGCTTCTGACGATGCGCGTCGGCAAACCGACCGTTGGCCAGCGCGGCGTAGATGGCCAGCTCTCCTGCGACTACGCTCGCCCCCACGATCTCGGCGAACCGGCGTGCCGTCCCGTCCCCCCAGCAATCCAGGAGGTCGAGGCATGCCCTCTGCGTCGGCAGGTGGGTGCCCCCTCCGACGGTTCCCACGACGAGGTTGGGCAGCCGCGCGCAGACATAGATGTCATCGGCGCCGACGCGCTCCATGTCCATGAAGCCGATGCTCGCGTTGACGATCTGCGCGATGTCCTGTCCGCACGCGAGATAGATCGCCGCCAGCCCATTGGCGAAATGCGCGTTGGCGCCCAGCGCGCCGGCCTGCATGGTGCCGAGCCGCCCGACGGCGGCGAACTCGAGCAGATCGCTGGGTGATACTCCGAGGTAGGTCTCGACCACGGCGGCCGGCAGGGTGAAATCGATCGCCACCTCCTTGCCGTATGGCCGGAACAGGTTGATCGCGGCCGGCTTTTTGTCGCTGGAGTAGTTGCACCGGAGGAAATACCTCCGGCATTCCGTCGCCTCGAGCACGTGCCGACAGATCTGCTCCACCGCGATGTTGACCATGTTCATTCCCATCGCATCCCCGGTTTCGAAGATGAACCGGGCAAAGACGCGTCGTCCGAAGACGTGGGGGCTCAGCTCCACCAGGCGACCGTGCGTGGTGGTCTGGGCGGCGATGGTCTGCAGCTCGGAAAGATGATCCTGCAGCCACGCCATGAACGAGATCGCCTCCGCCGCGGTCCCGAGGGTGAAGCACGGGGTGATGTCCAACGAGTCGGCGAGCACGTGCGTATTGGCGCCGCCCGCCACCGTGATCGCCCGCATGCCGTACTGGTAGGTGGAGACCAGGGTGCCCTCCGTGGTCGCGAACGGAACGTAGTACGAGCCGTGGGCATGGTCTCCGTTGACGCGAAGCGGCCCCGCGATACCCAGCGGGACCTGCGTCGCCCCGACCAGGTTCTCGATGTTGGCACGCGGCTCGTCTGCGGTGAACGCCATGTGCGCCACCGCTTCGAGGGAATGGCCGGCGTTCTGAGCCAGCCACGCGCGTCGCATGGTCGGGTTGACGCCGAGAATCGGAAGGTCGTTGGTCCGGTGGCGCTCCAAGCACTGAATTGTCCGAGGACGGCGCGTGTCGGCCATCCGGTCCACTCCCCGCCGCGGGCGGATTAACTACGGATCGCTGCGGCGCGCTCCCGCCTCCGTGCTTTTCCGCACCCCCGTGCGGATCTCCCCGGAGGCGATCCGGCCCGGACCGCGAAAGGATCCACATCGTGCAACCCCGGCGGTTTCAGCGATCGGAGCGCCGCCCGCCGCCGGGGGTGGCCGGTCCCGCCCGGGACATCACTCCTCTCCCGGATCTGGCCCACGGGCGCTCGCGTGCGGGTCCGATCAGAAGCGAGCGGCCGGTGTATGTCGATCTGCTGCCGCCGTGCAACGCGGGGTGTCCGGCCGGGGAGAACATCCAGGGGTGGCTGGCGCAGGTGCAGGCCGGCGAGCATGAGCAGGCCTGGCGCATCCTCGTGGCGGACAATCCGTTCGCCGCGATCCACGGGCGCGTGTGCTACCACCCGTGCGAGACCAGCTGCAACCGTGCCAGCCTCGATAGCGCCGTGTCAATTCACGCGGTCGAGCGGTTCCTCGGCGATCTGGCGATCGAGTCAGGCTGGCGGTTTGACCCGCCGCCGGTTCGCACCGGCAAGCGAGTGCTGGTCATTGGCAGCGGCCCGAGCGGGCTGTCGGCCGCCTATCACCTGGCACGCCTCGGCCACGAGGTGGAGATCCGCGACGCGGGCGCTGAGCCGGGCGGGATGATGCGCTACGGCATTCCGGCGTACCGGATGCCCCGGGACGTGCTGCGCGAGGAGATCGACCGGATCGCGGCGCTGGGCGTGCGGTTCACCAACAATCACCACGTCACCGATCTCGAGGCCGAGCGCCGTGAGGGTGGCTTCGACGCGACGTTCGTCGCGGTCGGCGCCCACCTGTCCAAACGGGTTGACATCCCGGCGATGGACGCCGGGCCGATCGTGGATGCGGTGTCATTCCTGCGCGGGGTCGCGTCGGGGGAGCGCCCCGCGATCGGGCGCCGCGTCGCCGTCTACGGCGGAGGCAATACGGCGATGGACGCCGCGCGGACGGCGCGACGGCTCGGGGCGGAGGAGGCGCTGATCGTTTACCGCCGCACCCGCGAGCAGATGCCCGCGCACGAGGAGGAGGCGGAGGACGCCGAGCGCGAGGGGGTGCGGATCAACTGGCTGCGGACGATCACGGCGTTTGAGGGCGAGCAGTTGCAGGTCGAGGCGATGGAGCTCGACGATGCGGGGTTCCCGCAGCCGACGGGACGGTTCGAGACGCTGGCCGCCGACGCGGTGATCCTGGCACTCGGGCAGGAGACCGACTCGAAGTTCATGCGCTCGGTCCCCGGAGTGGAATTCGAGTCCGACGGGACGGTCCGCGTGTCCACCTCGCTCATGACGGGATGCCCGGGCGTGTTCGCGGGCGGAGACATGGTGCCGGCGGAGCGCACGGTCACGGTCGGGGTCGGACACGGCAAGCGCGCCGCACGGGAGATCGACGCGTGGCTGCGCGGCGACCGGCTGGAGCGTTCGCCCAAGCATCCGCCGGCCACCTTTGACATGTTGAACCTGTGGTACTTCGGCGATGCGGCGCGTCGCAGCCAGCCCGAGCTCGAGCCGTCCGAGCGCGTCGAGGGCTTCGCGGAGGTCGTCGGCGGCCTGTCGACGCAGAAGGCGACGTTTGAGGCGCACCGCTGCCTGTCGTGCGGAAACTGCTGCGAGTGCGACGGGTGCCTGGGCGCCTGTCCGGAGGACGCGGTGATCAAGCTCGGTCCGGGCCACCGGTACCGCTTTGACTATGACCGCTGCACCGGCTGCCGGGCATGCGTCGACCAATGCCCGGTGCATTCGATCGAGATGTTCCCGGAGGGGGCGCCGACGCCCCCGGAGGCGTTCGTGGCCCCACCGGACGCGCTCGGGGAGCCGGGCTGATGCGCGTCACCGTCGACGGCAACGAGGCGACTGCTTCGGTGGCGCACCGCCTCAGCGAGGTCTGTTGCATCTTCCCGATCACGCCGTCCTCGCCCATGGCCGAACTGGCGGACGAGTGGTCCAGCCGTGGGCGTCGGAACGTGTGGGGAACGGTGCCCAGGGTCGTCGAGATGCAGAGCGAGGGGGGTGCCGCCGGGGCGTTGCACGGCGCGCTGCAGGGCGGCGCCCTGGGGACGACGTTCACCGCGTCCCAGGGGCTCCTGCTCATGATCCCGAACATGTACAAGATCGCCGGCGAGCTGACCGCGATGGTGATGCACGTGGCCGCGCGTTCGCTCGCGGCCCAGGGGTTGTCGATCTTCGGCGATCACTCCGACGTGATGGCCGTGCGCCAGACCGGGTTTGCGCTGCTCGGCGCCGCATCGGTGCAGGAGGCGCACGACCTGGCGCTGGTGGCGCATGCGGCGACGCTTCGCACGCGCATTCCGTTCGTGCACTTCTTCGATGGGTTTCGCACCTCACATGAGCTGAACACGATCGAACTGCTGTCCGATGAGGACCTGCGCGCGCTCACGTCCGAGGAGCTGGTCCGGGCGCACCGCGCCCGGGCGCTGTCGCCGGAGCGGCCGTTCATTCGCGGTACCGCCCAGAACCCCGACGTGTACTTCCAGGCACGCGAGACCGTCAACCCGTTCTACGCACGCGTGCCCGAGGTCGTGCAGGAGGCGATGGACCAGCTTGGTGAGCGCACCGGCCGGCACTACGGGCTGGTCGACTACAGCGGACATCCCGAGGCGGAGCGGGTGGTCGTGGTCATGGGCTCCGGGGGGGAGACCGCGCGCGAGACGGTCGCATTCCTGCAGGCGCGCGGCGAGCAGGTCGGAGTCGCCCAGATCAGGCTGTACCGGCCGTTCCCGGCGCAGGCGCTGACCGCGGCCCTGCCCGCCAGCGTCCGCCAGGTCGCGGTGCTCGATCGCACCAAGGAGCCCGGTTCGCTGGGCGAGCCACTGTTCCTCGACGTCCTCGCGGCGCTCAGCGAGTCCCACGCAGACGGCGAGCGCGAGCACATGCCGCGGGTGATCGGCGGGCGCTACGGGCTGTCCTCGAAGGAGTTCTCGCCGGGGATGGTCGCCGCTGTGCTCGAGGAGCTCACACGGGAGCGGCCCAAGCGGCGGTTCACGATCGGGATCAACGACGACATCTCGGGCACGAGTCTGTCCTACGACCCCGCGCTCGACATCGAGCCGCCGGAGACGGTGCGGGCGGTCTTCTTCGGCCTGGGTTCGGACGGGACCGTCGGCGCCAACAAGAACACGATCAAGATCCTCGGCGACGAGGAGGAGCTCAACGCCCAGGGCTACTTCGTCTACGACTCGAAGAAGTCCGGCTCACAGACCGTTTCGCACCTGCGTTTCGGGCCCGCGCCGATCAGCGCCCCCTACCTGATCGCGCAGGCCAGCTTCGTCGGTTGTCACCAGGCCAGCCTGCTGGAGCGCGCGGAGGTGCTCGAGCGCGCCGCGCCCGGAGCGACGCTCCTGCTCAACACCCGTCACGAGCCGGACGAGGTCTGGGGCGCCCTGTCGCGACCCGTGCAGGAGCAGATCCTCAGCAAGCGGATCAAGCTCTACGCGATCGATGCCGGTCGGATCGCGCGTGACGCGGGACTCGCCGGGCGGACCAATACGGTGCTTCAGACCTGCTTTTTCGCGATCTCCGGGGTCCTGGAAGCGGGGCGCGCGATCGAGCGGATCAAGGCGTCGATCGCCAAGACCTACGGCCGGCGCGGCGCCGAGGTCGTCGAGCGCAACCAGCGGGCCGTCGACCACACGCTCGCGGGGCTTCACCGGGTCCCGCTCCCCGACCGAGTGAGCTCCACGCGCCAGCCGGCGCCGATCGTCCCCGCGGACGCCCCCGAGTTCGTCCGCAACGTGACCGCGGTGATGATGGCGGGCCACGGTGATCAGCTACCCGTAAGCGCGCTGCCGGTGGACGGCACGTACCCGAGCGGCACGACCAAGTACGAGAAGCGCAACATCTCCGACGTGGTCGCGGTCTGGGACTCCGAGCTGTGCATCCAGTGCGGCAACTGCAGCTTCGTATGCCCACACAGCGTCATTCGCTCCAGCTATTACGACCCGTCCCGCCTTCAGGGCGCCCCCGCCGGCTTCAAGTCGGCTGAGCTGAACGCTCCCGGACTACCGAGCACCAGCTACACGCTGCAGGTGTATGTGGAGGACTGCACCGGCTGCGGGCTGTGCGTGGAGGCGTGCCCGGTGTCGGCGGGCGGCGACCCCGTCCGCCGGGCGATCAACCTCGACGACCGCGAGCCGCTCCTGGTTTCCGAACGAGAGAACATCGGTTTCTTCGAGCAGCTGCCGGTCGCGGACCGCTCCCGGGTCGATTTCGGCACGGTCCGCGGCACCCAGTTCCTGGAGCCGCTGTTCGAGTTCTCCGGTGCCTGCGCCGGATGCGGCGAGACGCCGTACCTGAAGCTCCTCTCGCAGCTGTTCGGCGACCGGCTGACGGTGGCCAACGCAACCGGCTGCTCGTCGATCTATGGCGCCAACCTGCCGACGACGCCATGGACGACGGACGCCGACGGCCGTGGCCCGGCATGGTCGAACTCGCTGTTCGAGGACAACGCCGAATTCGGCCTGGGGCTGCGCCTCGCCGCCGATCTCCACGCCGAGCTGGCGCGCCAGCGCCTCTCGGAGCTGCGCGAGGACCTCGGAGCAGAGCTGGTGGACGAGCTCCTGGACGCCCCCCAGTTGCGGGAATCGGAGCTGCGTGAGCAGCGCGAGCGGCTCGGCGAACTGGAGCGGCGGCTCGAGCGGCTGGATGGACCGGCGGTCGCCGATCTGCGCAGCGTGCTCGATCACATGATCCGCCGCAGCGTGTGGATCGTCGGCGGCGATGGCTGGGCCTACGACATCGGCTCCGGCGGGCTGGATCACGTTCTGGCCAGCGGACGCAACGTCAACGTGCTGGTGCTCGACACCGAGGTCTACTCCAACACCGGCGGCCAGATGTCCAAGGCGACGCCGCTCGGCGCGGTGGCGAAGTTCGCCGCGGCGGGCAAGACGATGCCGACCAAGGATCTCGCCCTGCAGGCGATCGCGCTCGCCAATGTCTACGTGGCGCGGGTCGCGATGGGCGCCGATCCGCAACAGACGCTGAACGCGCTGCGCGAGGCGGAGGCCTACGACGGGCCGTCGCTGGTGATCGCCTACAGCCACTGCATCGCCCACGGTTACGACATGCGCGACGGGCTCGATCAGCAGTACCGCGCAGTGGCGAGCGGCCACTGGCCGCTGATCCGGTACGACCCGGTGGTGCGCGCGGACGGTGGCAACCCGTTCCTGCTCGACTCACCCCGGCCGCGCATGCCGCTGGCCGAGTACCGCAAGAAGGAGCTCCGCTTCCGCGCGCTCACCGTCGCCGAGCCCGAGGAGGCCGAGCGCCTGCTGGGCCTCGCCCAGCGGGCGGCCGACCTGCGCTGGGAGACCTATGAGGAGATGGCGACCCGCGGGGCCCACGCGTTCCCGGCCGACGCTCGCCCAGACCAATGACCGACCTCGCCACCACCTACATGGGCCTGCGGCTGCGCAATCCGCTGGTGGCGTCGCCGTCGCCGCTGTCCGCCACGCTGGACGGCGTGCGCCGACTCGCTGACGGCGGTGTCGGCGCGATCGTGCTCTTCTCGCTGTTCGAGGAGCAGTTGCGCCAGCGGGCGGCCCGCACCGCCGAGCTCCTCGACGCCCCCGCCGATAGCTTTCCGGAGGCGCTGGATTACGTCCCGGCGATCATGAAGGAGGATCCCGGCCCGCGGACCTACCTGAGGCTGCTCGAGCGGGCGGCCACCGCCGTCGACGTCCCCGTCATCGCGAGCCTGAACGGCGTCACCCCCGAAGGCTGGACCGGCTACTCGCGTGCGATGCAGGACGCCGGGGCCGCCGCGATCGAGCTCAACATCTACTACCTCCCGGGCGACCCGCACATCCCCGGTCGCGACGTGGAGCAGCGCCACCTCGATGTGCTGCGCCGCGTCAAGGAGGCCGTCACCGTTCCCGTGGCGGTCAAGCTCACCCCCTATTTCAGCTCAACGGGGGAGATCGCCCTGCGTCTCGCCGAGGCAGGCGCCGACGCGCTCGTCCTCTTCAATCGCTTCCTGCAGCCCGATATCGACCCTGAGGAGCTCGCGATCGTGGCCCGGGCCAACCTCTCCAGTCCGGCCGATGGCCGGCTGTCACGAACCTGGATCGCCCTGCTGCGCGGACAGGTCAGCGCCTCCCTCGCGGCCACCACGGGGGTCGAGGTCGCCGCCGACGTTGCCGGGTTCCTGCTCGCGGGCGCCGACGTGGTGATGACCACCTCCGCGCTGCTGCGCCATGGAACCGGGTACGCGCAGGAACTGATCGACGGGCTCTCCACATGGATGGAGCGCAAGGGATTCGGCTCGGTGGATGAGCTGCGCGGCATGCTCGCCGTCCCGTCCCACGCCGACCGGGCGGCATACGAGCGTGCCGGCTACGTCGCCGCGATGAGAGCGGCCAACACCGGCGTGTACGACACCTAGACCTCACCCCGAAGGGTCGGGTCAGATCAGTGGTTCTCCCGATGCGGCCAGCGTCTCCCACGGATGTCCGCGCGGTGCCCGTGCGGTGAACTGTGTGCCGGAAAGGCCCATCATGATTGTCAACGAAGACGGCGCAACCCTGTCTGCGCGAGACGAGCCTGCTACGCGCCTCGCGGGCGAGGACAAACGGCTGGTCGACCTCCTCACGGCGGTGCTCGTGGATCCCCAGCTTCACACCGACACGCGCATGCGCCTTCACCGCGAGATCTCCGAGATCCTGCAGACTCCGGCGCGCTGAGATCTGGGCGCCGGCTACTGCGCCGGGGCAATCTCCAGCGCCCGTTCGAGCAGCGCGGTGAGCTCGACCACTTCGAATTGCACGCCGCCGACGGTCTGCGCCGCAGCCGTGTACATCGTCAGGTCCTTGGGGCAGCTGACCACGAAGTACGCGATTCCGTCCAGGGTCTGAGCCTCGCGGATGCGCTGCTCGCTCGGCCGCTCACCTGGCCCGGAGTCGTCCATCCAGATTCGTCCGCCGCCGGCGCCGCAGCAGAAGGTGTTCGTGCCGTTCCGGGGCATCTCGACCAGCTCGGCTCCGGTCGCTGCAATCAGCTCCCGCGGCGAGTCGGTGATCTGGTTGTGGCGCGCGAGGTAGCACGGGTCGTGGTAGGTGACGCGGGTTCCGCGCAGTGTCGGGCGCAGGGTGATCGTGCCCTGGGACGCGAGCGAGACGAGCAGTTCCGTGTAGTGGTACACGGGCTTGTCAAGCCCGTACTGGGGATAGTCGTTGCGCAGCGTGTTGAGCGAATGCGGGTCGGTGGTGAAGATCGCCTCGAACTGCGCTTCGCCCAGGGCCTTCATGTTGTGCTCGACGAGCATCTCGAACAGGCCCTCCTCGCCGACTCGGCGCACGTCGTTGCCGGCGCTGTGCTCGCCCTCGAAGAGGAGTCCGAACGACACCCCGGCGTCGTGCAGGATGGTGGCCAGCCGCCGGGACTCGCGCTGCACGCGCTCGTCGAAGGAGGCATAGTCGCCGACGAACCAGACGTAGTCGACAGGCTCGGAGCGGGCGTCGGGAATGGTGAAGTCAAGGCCCTTGGTCCACCGGGCGCGGGTGCGCGCGGACTTGCCGTAGGAGTTGCCCTGCAAGGCGACGTTCTGCAGCGTCTGCTGCAGCAGGGGGTCCAGGTCCCCCTGTTCGACCAGAGCGCGCCGCATGTCGATGATGATCGGTACGTGCTCGATCCCCACCGGACAGGCCTGGACGCAGGCCATGCAGGTGGTGCACTGCCAGACGCCCTCCGGGCGGCTGATCCAGCTGAGCACGTCGTCGCGCTCGGCCCCGCGTGGCTCCTCGAGCAATCGCCCAGCCGCGGCGAGCGCGGCCGGACCCACGAAACCGGTCTCGGGCCCGCCCACGGGGCAGGCCGACACGCACAGGCCGCACTCGATGCAGTCCTCGAGGCGGACATAGGGGTCGTGCCCGTCGGGGAGGCGCGCCGCCGGCAGCACCTCGCTGACGCGGATGATCGGATGGTCGTCGGGAAAGTGGTCGTAGAACGGGCCCATGTCGGCCACGAGGTCGGTGCGCGTCGGCAGGTTCGCGAGGGGCTCGACGCGGACCTCGTCACCGTGGTCGGCGAGCTCGCAGACGCACGCCAGCTCGTCACGTCCGTCGACTCGCATGCCGCAGGTGCCGCAGGAGGCGTGCATGCACGAATGGCGCAGCGAGAGCGAGGGATCGCGGTTGAGCTGGATCCAGCGCAGCGCGTCCAGCAGCGTCTTGCACCCGTCGACGGGGACGTCGAACTCATCGAAGTGCCCGCCGCCATCTCCGGCGCCGGAGCGGTACACGCGAAGGTGACACGTCGCGCTGGTCTGCTCTTCGATCTGCGTCTCGTCGGTCACAGCCATGATCGGGCTCCTCAGGCGGCGGCCGCGTAGTACGCGGCGTGGGGAAGCAGGACCGTGTCGCGGGTCCGGCACGGCTCATCGACGTCGAGCTTGCGGCAGACGACGTCGGCGCACAGCTCGGCCATCCCGCGGAGCGTCGTCGCCTTCCCGCCGGTGATCGTGACGAAGCCCTCGAGACCGTCGGTCTCCTTGTGGTCAAACGTCTTGAACGTCCGCGAGAGCTCTCGGCCGCTGTCCGCCTCGCCGCGGGAACCGACGAGCGGGCGCGCCGCCGACCAGGCTGCCCGCTGCTCACTGTGGGCGACGGCCGGGATCAGCTTTGCTCCCTCGGAGTACATCCGTGCGACGTGGTCGGCGGGGACGGGAAGATCGTCGGGATCCTCGACCACCCACGAGCTCGTGCCCACGACCGACAGAGCGCGCTGCGGCAGGATGATGTCCCCGTCGCCGGACTTGTGCATGCGGTTGATCACCATGTTGCACAGGCGGCCGCGGAGTGCGAGCAGCACCCCCGGGGAGGGCCGGATGGGAACGTCCACGCCGGCCATGGCAGCGACCTTCTCCGACCACGGACCGGTGGCGTTGACCACGAGATCGGCGTGGATCTCGACCTGCCGACCGGTCGCGTGATCATGGACGACCGCGCCGGTCACGAGATGGTCATGGACGAGCAGTCCCTCCACCTCGGTGAAGGGGCGGATCCTGGCGCCATTGCGCTGGGCGGTGGCAAAGAAGCGCAGGGCCAGGCGCATGGCATCCATCGAGCCATCCGGGATCCGCACGGCCGCTTTCAGCTCCGGGTTGAGGTTCGGCTCGAGCGCCAGCGCTTGGCGAGGCGTGAGCCGCTGCGCGGGGATCCCGGAGGCCTCGCAGCTCTCCAGCAGCGGTTCCAGATACTCCAGGTCCTCGTCTTCGACGGCGATGAACAGACCGTCGTTCAACTCCAGGCTGCCGGGGCAGATCCTTCGCAGGATCATGTTCTCCTCGATGCACTCCACCGCGGATTCGTGGTCGTTGACCGCGTAGCGGGCGCCGCTGTGGAGCATGCCGTGGTGGCGACCGGTCGTGCCAGACGTCAGCTCGCCCCGCTCCACCAGCGTGACGCGGAGGCCGCGGAGGGAAAGATCATGGGCCAGGGCACCGCCGGTGCCGCCGCCTCCGATGATCAGGACGTGGGCGTCATGTGGAGTGGACATTCGCTCTTTAGGTCAGCTCGGTGGAGGCCGAGCCTACGAGTCCGCCGCGTTCAGAACATCAGTGGTTTCCGCCATGTGTTCGCGGCATAGTGCGCATTAATCGGCGCCAGGCAGCCCACAGTCCACCCGCTCTCGGCCAGCCGCCGACGCTCGTCGGCTGCCGAGATGAAGCAGACGCCCGCCGCGAGATCAGAGCCCGCGGGTGCGGGCGTCATCGGCCAGGGCGGCGCCCATGACTCCAGGCTGGACCTGGGTCTGGAGGTCGGCGATCAGCTTGTCGTGCCGTTCCGATTCCCGGTACACCGCGTCCTGCAGCCCCTCTAACAGCTGCTCCAGGTGCGCCACGCGCGCTTCGAGTGATCGCAGCCGATCATCCTGTGGAACTTCGGCGTCGCCCTTGGGTCGATCGCGGACCGTGGCGACCCGGCGGACCTGGCGAATCCGTGCGACCAGCCCGGCTCGGTCTTCGTCCGTCATCGCGCCCATCGCTGCGGCGGCCGAGGACGGGGCGGGTTGCGCAGGCGCTCCGCATCGGTCATCTGGCGGATCACAAGCGAACCGTTTTTCAGCTGCTCGCGGACGTTAGCCAGCTTCTCCTGACGCTTCTCCTCAGCGCGCTCACGCGTCGTCTTCACCAGGCCTCGCTTCCTGCGGGATAGACGGGCATCCGTCTCCTTCCTCTCGCCGGCGAAGTGGGGCTGATCGGACGGAGATTCGCTGCGTCGGCGAGCCGAACCTCGCGGACGGCAAACGCCGCACGCACATTTGACATTAGCACCCGCCAACCCCCATTTCGACCTCGGTGGCGCGCCAGATCAGGTCCCGCGAAGCCCGCGGACCGTCGGCGGTCAGCGCCGCTGAAATCCCGGCGATCGTCCGTTCATGTTCGCGGCCGGGCTCACAGCGTGGAGGATGCCGATCCATTTGGAATCGCAGCCGTTCCGTCGAGATCGAGCTCGAACCACACGCGCGCGGACTCGCCGCTGACGCCCCAGCGGCTTGACTGCATGCTCAGCATCTGCAAACCCCAGCCCCCCGTCATGGGAGGCTGCGGTCGCTGGCCCTCATAGGCGAATGCCCGACCCTGATCGCAAACCTCAACGCGCAGCGCGTCCGCTCGGAGCCACACACTGAGGCTGACCTCTCCCTCGCCGTGGAGCACCGCATTGCTGACCAGTTCGCTGACGAGCAGCCTTGCCGTGTCGAGCTGGTCGGCCTGCAGCGTCGCCCCTGCCCAGGCTCGGAGGAAGCCGCGAGCGACGCGGGGAGCATCCGCCGCGCGAGGCAGCTTCGTCTCGAATCGTTCGGCCGCCATTTGCCCGCTCATCGCGAACGTCGCTGGTTGCGAGACGGCTCCAGGACCGCACGCTCAGGAACGAACGCGCGGTCAAGGAACCGGTCGGTCAGAGAGGGGGGAAAGCTCTCTGAGACTGCCACCAGCCCTGCTTGCGCCCCCACCGTTTGTGCTGGGCCGCGCGCGAGGATGTCGAGCTCGACCGTGGGGAGTGAGTCGACACCGGCCGCAACCCCGATGTCACCGTTGAACAACCGCCCCGCACCACCGCCATAGCGGTGGGGACGAACTATGTGCGGCGTGCGGACGGACACGGTCTCCCCCAGACTTCCTGCTGGACTTGACACGGATCGCGTCTCCCGGCCAACGTGTGACCGATCGCTCGTTCCGCCTATCAGGCGCAACTCCGCAAAACAGTCTCTAACCGCTCAGCGGATCGCTCTACGGTCAATCGTACCCTACGCAGTGGAGACGAAACAGCTGGGCCCAAAGCATCGGGAGCGGCGCTGAGATGGTCAACCGTCCCGGTGCTAGGATCGAGTTGCCCTCGCTGGGCCTCATCCGTCTCAGCTCCCGCGGCGGTGCTCTGCTCGCAAGCGAAGAGACGCGGAGGGAGGGTGGCATGCCACCCGCAACGCCCAGCGCAGACAATGGCTCCCCCGGACGGCTCGGCGCGGCGATCGCCAACGAGATCGGCAAGCTGATCGCCGACTTTGCGGGGCGGGGAGCGACGAAATCGCGCGCCTTCGTTCACGATGACGTTGTCGTCTGCCTGCTCGAGGACGGCGCGACCAAGGCGGAGGTCCATCTCGTCGCGGCGGGTCGCGGCGAACTCGTGCGCATGAATCGCGATGCGCTTCAACGTGTGATGGAAGATGAGCTCGTGGCTGCCGTCGAGCGTCTCACCGAGCGCAAGGTCATCAAGTTCCTGAGCGGCACGAGCACGTCGGGGGACGCGTCGGTCGAGCTCTTCGTGCTCGAGCCAAGGCGCGCCTGATCATCGCGCAGGCGGGCGTTGAACAGAGCGTCGGCCGGCGGTACGCTCTCCCCAGACAGGCTTTGCCGGGTCGACGATCCGGACACGCAGGTCATGACGTCAACGCGATCGACGGAAGAGGTCTCGCGGGCCTCACCGGAATCGGAGCGAAACGGGTGGACGTACCGCCGGAGCCAGCACGCAACGAGACCCTTTCGGGCGGGCGCCTGCTCGCCGCGATCTCCACCAGCATCGTCGGGATCCTGCGCGAGCGCTACGGACGTGGCCCGATGAAGGCGAAGACCTACGCGCTGGACGACATCATCGTCGTTGTCATGCGAGGCAGTGGCTTCACGGCACTCGAGCAGACGATCATGGACAGCGGGGAGCCTGAGCGTGTAGTGGAGCTGCGTGAGGATTTCCAGCGCATGATGGCGGAGCGCTACCAGAACATGATCGAGGAGCTCACGGGCCGCAAGGTCGTGGCCTTCCTCTCGCAAGCCCACATCGAGCCCGACATCACCATGGAGGTGTTCTTCATCGATCGGCCGCTTGAGGGGTTCGGCGCTCTGGAGCTCATCGACCCGCAGTAGGGCCACGCCGGACCCGCAGACTGCGTCAGCCTGGCTGCTGGGTGCTGCTGTGGCCTTCGATCGCCGCCGGGACGTCGGGATGCGATGGGGTCGCCGCGGCATCACGCCGGGCGTCCTTCCGCGCCTGCTTCTCGCTGCGGCGTTCACGCAGGCGAGCTTCGCGGTTGAGCTTGGCCATTGTGGTCTTCTTCTTGCCGCGTGAGCTCATGGTCGTCTCCTGGTTTGACGCGTTGCCAACGATGCGGCCGTGGCCGCCGGGCGGCGCGTCGCTGATTCCCCGCCCTCAGCGCGTGGCGCACCCAGAGGGCAGAGCGGGTGCAGCGATGGGGACGAGTGTCCCCATCGCTGTTGCCAGATCAGACGGGTAGAACGTTGGCGGCCGCCGGGCCCTTCGGGCCCTGCTCAGCCTCGTAGCTGACCTTGGCGCCCTCGGTGAGCGAACGGTAGCCGTCGCCCTGGATCGCCGAATGGTGGACGAACAGGTCCTTGCCCGGCTCATCGGGGGTGATGAACCCAAAGCCCTTGTCGTCGCTGAACCACTTCACTGTTCCTGTGGGCATGAATTGCCCTCCTTCGTTCACGTGCGCTGCGTGACACGAGGGGCGCTGAGAACAGCGAACTGGCGAAACGCGGGCACTGCGGTAATAGCCAAGCGGATGCTCGACCGAACGGGAACGATAGCGGATGGCCGGCGACGAGCCACGATCCCCGCAGCCTGAGGCCGCCGCCAGGCCTCGCGGACCCGCGCCCAAACCGTGTGTTGACGCGGGCTGTGGAGGTGCTACGGTCCCGACAGGAGGACCTTTCTCCGGGGCCGTGCTTGCGTCGTCAAGCCCGACCTCGCCCCATCCCCGTCGCTGCGGAAGGAGCCGAATGTTCGCCGGGTCGGGCCAGTCACCTGGACGCCGTGAACCGGAGGCTGCCGCCCGCGGCGACGAGTCGGTGGTCGCTCGGTGAGAGCCGCTCGCACGAGCCCCCGCCAGCAGGGGTTCTGAAGCGCTCATGCCCGCATTCTTCATCCCCACCGGCGACGGTCAGGCCGGCGAGCGCGCGTATCAGCAGTTGCGTCAGCAAGTCGAGTCGCGGATGGGGCGCGCGCCGAACCCGCGCCGGATCATGGAGCTCTGGACCCGTCGTGGCAACTTGGACTGCGTCACCGCAGTCGGCGCGCCCGACCCGGTCTGGGGCGGCACCGTCACCGCGATCTTCGACATGGGTCCCCACCAGCCGTTCATCGTCTACCGCCAGCACGCCACCGATCCACAACAGCAGTCCTGTGACGTGCTGGGTTGCAACGCCTACTCGGTGTCGGAGTTCGCGTCGTGAGCTCGCTGCGGGAGATGGAGGCGATCGAGGCCGAGTTCAGCTACGACCGTGTCGACCACTGAGCTCATGCTCACCGGAGGCGTGCGCCTCCGGGTCGAGGGCGATCCGCATGACGTCGAGCGGGCGATCCTCTCGGCGGCGCGCGGTTCGATCATGGAGCTGGCCTGGATGACCGAGGTGGATTCGGGGCAGCGCGTCGGCGTCAACCCTGAGCACGTGCTCATGCTCCGCGATCTCGACTCCGGGTTCGCTCAGTAGACAGGCGGTACCGGCGCTCCGGCCCGAACCTTCGCGGTGGCGCGCGCCTCAGGCACCCGGGCGCGGCGTGGAGGGCCTTGGCCGCGGTGGTAACCTCGTTAAGCGCTCGCCGAGCCCCCGGCTCCTCTTGCTTTCCGAGCGAACCCCGCATCAGAGGAGCAGAGAGGCGGTACCCGATGCCGACTGCAACCGAAGCGTCGGTTGGCGGCGACTCGGTGGTGGGCCCTCCGCTGGAAGAGGCAATTCTGGAGCGCCTCGCCGATCCGGAGTGGCACAGCTTGCGCCTCTTCGGCCGCGGCCGGCACCCGCACGCGTTCGCCGCCGGAGTCGAGACGCGCGACTCGCTGTGATCGATCTGCCGGGCTCCCGGCGTCGACACACCTCAAATGACCGGGTCCCGCCCCCTGCGCGGCCCGGCCGCAACCGGCCTTCACCATGAGTTATGCCTGCTGCCACCACTGTCGGTTGCGTTTCACCGCCGAGGCGGCGACATATCTCATCGCCTGTCCGGAGTGCGAACGGCCGACGGCACAGGTTGAGGAGGCACAGCGCCTTCTCGGCTTTCGATTGTTTGACCCACTGGACCTCACCGATCTCGTGGTCAACGGGTTCGAAGCCTCGCCGGCAAAACCCAGGCCGCGCGGAAAGCGCTCGTGACCGAGCCGAGCCCAGGGTCAGAGGCGCAGACTATGAGTCCGCAGCGGTGCTCAGGTCCACGCTGTTGCGTCGCCGCAGCCGCTGCGCCATCACGCTCATCACGAGCTGGGCGAAATATGGCGTGTCGTGTACCAGCACCCAGAAGTGCCGCGCCGGGATCTCGATGACCGCCACGTCGGTGGCCGCCACGGCCGATAGCGCACGCGGCTCGTCCTCGATCAACGCCATCTCGCCAAACAGTCCCGGGGCCGTGACCGTCTCGACGAGGCGATCGCCGTCTTTGAGGTCCACCGAGCCCTCGCGCACAACGACCAGGCTCTCGCCCGGATCGCCCTGTTCGAAGATCAGATCGCCGGCTTGAAGGGTCCGGGGGACTCGGCCGTGCGCCAGCAACTCGTAGTAGTGGTCGGCGCTGATCACCCCTGGCATCTGTGCCCTCCCGAAGTCCGCTGGCTGGTCGGGCGATCATATGCCGCATCACGCGCGGACGTGAAGGCCACGGCGGAAAAGTACCCTGACACCAGACCGGCCTGCGGTTAGGCTCCCGCCTATGGACCGGGTGGCGGTGTCCCCGCTGCGGGTGTTCGGGGGCGACGACGACAACGAACTGCTGGGCGCGTACGTGCCGACGCTTGTCCTGCAGTGGCTGCGCGATCGGCCTGACGAACGTCATCGGGTGCTCGACTGCACGCTCGTGTTCGCCGACATCTCGGGCTTCACGCGGATGACCGAGATGCTTGCCGTGCGGGGCAAGATCGGCGCCGAGGAGGTGGCTGACCTCATCAACGACACGTTCGAGCCTCTCCTCGGAGCCGCCTACGACCACGGCGCCGGACTCATCAAGTGGGGGGGCGATGCGGCGCTACTGCTCTTCCAGGGCGGCGAGCACGCGGCTCGGGGATGCGGCGCGGCCCACGACATGCAGCGCCTGATGCGCGCGATGGGCAGCCGGCGGACGAGTCGTGGACCACTCCGTCTCCGGATGTCGGTGGGCATCCACACCGGGGCTTTCGATTTCTTCCTCCTCGGGCATCACGACCATCGCGACCTCGTGATCACCGGCCCCGCGGTGACCACGCTGTCGCAGATGGAGAAGGTGGCCGGGCCAGGGCAGGTCGTGATCAGCGACGGCACCGCCGCGGCGCTCAGCGCAGCCGGCCTCGGTCGCCCCTCCACGGTCCTCCAGGACGGGTGGCTGCTGCGCCGGGCGCCCGACGTGCAGACCGCCACCGCGCGGAGGGAGACGCTGGACTTCGCCGGGTTCGATCCCGGCGTGGCCCTCTCTCGCGACCTGCGCGAGCACGTTCTCGGCCGGGGGCTGGAGAGCGAGCACAGGCACGCCGCGGTCGGCTTCCTGACGTTCACCGGGGTGGATCGGCTGCTGCTGGAGCGCGGCGCCGCCGCGACCCAGATCGCGCTCGAGCACGTCATCACCACGCTGCAAGCGGCGGCGGTCGCCAACGAGGTCACCTACATCGCCGCCGACATCGGACGCGATGGGGGCAAGGTGCTGCTGAGCGCCGGGGCGCCGCGGCGGGTCGGTCGCGACGACGACCGGATGATCGCGACGCTCCGCTCCGCGCTCGACGCCGCCGGCGAGATCCCGCTCGGCGCGGGCGCGACGTCCGGCCGCGTGTTCTCCGGGGACTACGGGCCGTCATATCGGCGGGCGTATTCGCTGATGGGCGACTGTGTGAACCTCGCCGCTCGCCTCGCGCAACACGCCGCCCCCGGGCAGCTGCTCGCCACGCGCGAGCTCGTGGCGAACTCGAGCGGCAGTTTCGCCGTGAGCGAGCATGCGCCCTTCGTCGCCAAGGGCAAGCGTGCCCCGGTCCACGCGCTGAGCATCGGGACGGCGACGGCGGCCAACGAGGGGTTCGACAGGGCGCCGTTCAGGGGGCGCGACGAGGAGCTGGCGATGTTGCTCGGCGCGGCGCGCGCGGCCGCGGACGGGGTCGGGCAGGTCGTGGAGGTGGTCGGAGAGGCCGGCATCGGCAAGTCGCGGCTGCTGACCGAGCTGGAGGCTGGCGCCGACGCGGAGGTGCTGCGGACGGACGGCGACGTCTATGCCGGGACTCGACCGTACGCGCCGTTCGAGCGCCTGCTCCGGGAGCGATGGGAGGTTCCCACCACCGCTCCGCCGGCGGAGCTCGCGGCGAGGCTGACACGGGTGGTCGCGGAGAGAGCCCCCGACCTGTCTCAGTGGCTTCCGCTCATCGCGGTCGTCGCCGGAGTCGAGGTCGCGAGCACGCGCCAGGTGAATGAGCTCGATCCGGCGCAGCGCAAGCAGAAGCTCGAGGAGGTGACCAGCGAGCTCCTGGGAATCATCCTGCCGGGCGCGAGGATCCTGATCTTCAACGACGTTCACCTCATGGACGACGCGTCCCGCGACCTGATCGCGCGCCTTGCCGCCGACACGAGCTCACGGTGGTGGGTGGTCGTTATCAGCCGCACGCCGGATAGCCCCAGCCCGCTGGGGGAGACGCCGGTCGAACGCATCGAGCTGGGAGCCCTCGGGGACGCGGTGGTCGCCGACATGCTGGCCCAGGCCACCGCCGACTCGCCGCTCCCGCCCCAACGGCTCGCCGAGCTCGCTCAGCGCGCGGGGGGCAACCCGCTGTTCGTGCGCGAGCTGGTGGCGCAACTGCAGACGGGCGCCGATCCCGACGCGCTGCCGCGTTCGGTCGAAGGCGCGATCACCATGCGCATCGACCGGCTGTCGTCGGCCGATCGCCACACGCTGCGGTCGGCGGCGGTGCTCGGCATGGAGGTCGAGGTGCCGTTGCTGCGGGAGTTGGTCGCCGTCGACGGGGACTCCTGGAACGCCGACCCCCTCAGCCGACTCTCGGAGTTCCTGGAGCCGATCGCCCCGGACCGATACTGCTTCACGCACCAGCTCGTCCGGGCCGTCACCTATGAAGGGCTCCCGTACCGCCGCCGGGCGGAGCTGCACGGCCGTACCGCCGCCGCGATCGAGCGCGCGGCCGGTGAGCAGGCAAACCAACACGCCGAGCTCTTGTCGATGCACTGCTTCCACGGCGGCCGGTTCGCCGCCGCCTACGCGTATGCGCGCTTGGCCGCGCAACGCGCCCGGGCGCGCTACGCCAACGCCGACGCGGCTGAGTCCTACCGGCGTGCACTGGCCTCCGCGGCCCGCCTCGCGCACACCGACACGCTCGTTCTGGCCGAGGTCGAGGAGGCACTCGCCGAGATCTACATGGAACACGGCGAGATGGCGGCCGCCGATCGGACGTTGAGACGGGCGTTGCGTCACGTCATCGATACGCCCACTGAGCTCGCTCGGCTCCAGCTCAAGGTGGCCGGCCTGCGCGAGACCGAGGCGCGCTTCCGGGCCGCATTCCGGTGGGCCGCGCAGGCCGAACGAACCCTCGCCGCTCTCGACGGACCCGAGGTTCGAGTCATCCGTGGTCAGCTGGCGACCCGTCGCGCGCGGCTCAACTACCGGCTGGCGCGCTACGACGAGGCCATGTCCTTCGCCAACGTGGCCATCGCTCTCTCCGGCGATGACGATCGCCCCACGCTCGCCGAGGCGTTGGAGTACGCCGACCTGTGCGCGGTCGAGCTCGGCCTGCCGGCGGGCAAGCGCGCCGAGCAGGCCCTCGCCATCCACGAGGAGCTCGGAGACCTGGCCGCGCAGGCCCGGGTCCAGAACACGCTCGGGATGCTCGCCTACCATCGCGGCGAGTGGCCCAGGGCCCTTGAGCACTACGCGGCATCGGAGCGGGCCGACATCCGCTGCGGAAAGCTGTGGAACGCGGCAACGCCCGCGGCCAACCGCGCGGAGATCCTCGCCGATCAGGGCCGGCTGGAAGAGGCACGGCTGGCGCTGGAGAAGGCGATGCTGACCTGGCGCGGCGTCAGCGCGGTGTCGATGATCGCCTTCGGCGACTACCAGCTGGGCCGGATCGCGGCGCGTCTTGGCAACCCCCGAGAGGCGATGCGCCGTTTCGACGCCTCCCGCCGGCACTTCAGCGAGTTGGGCGAGCTCACCGAGGTCGTGGTCGTCGACTCGCTGAGAGCCGAGGCCCTGTCGCTGGCCGGCGACAAGGAGGCGGCGCTGGTGCTGGCCGACGCAACGCTCGCGCGGGCGCACACGCTCGGAGGCGTCAGCGCGATGACGCCGCTGCTCCACCGGGTGCGCGGGGCCGCGCTGCAGGAGCTGGGCCGGCCGGAGGAGGCCGAGCGCGCGCTGCGCGACGCGCTCGACGCCGCCCGCAGCCGCATCGCCCGCCACGAGATCGCGTTCGCGCTAGCGGCCCTGATCGACGAGGGGATGGCCGATGACGATGTCGAGGAGGCGCAGTGGCGCTCGGAGCTGGCGCAGCAGGTCGAGGAACTCGGGATCGATCCCCGGCCACGGTGGAGCAGGCACGCCGCCCGGGCGTGACGGGGTGGCCGGGCTCTCCGCGCCCAACCACCCCGGCGGTCACATCCGGAAAGGATCAGCCGTGAGCCTTGGGATCGCTCTCTGTCGTGGTGAACGACTCGGTATACGTCGACGGCGTGCTGCCCGAAGCCTGCGTGTAGGTGGCCCAGGTGTCCTTCGTGCGGTCGACGAAATTGATGCAGGGGAAGGTGCCTGCGGGCACGACGACCCTTCCGGTCTCGCCGCTGTCGTCGTCGCCGTCCTCGTCATCGCAGAGCGGCAGATTGCCGTAGAAGAGACCATCGGCCGCCGGCGTCGTGGCGCTCGTCACAAACGGCGAAGTTGATCCGAAGCACACGTGGCCCAGACTGCGCAGATCGTCCTGGTGCTCCTGATCGGCCGCCTGACCGAACAGGGTGAGCGTGATCGTCTTGGCCCCGCCCGAGTTGGTCACGGTGAAGTTGAGCGTGTCGCCCGTATTCGGGTTCGCGCACGGAAGCTGTTCCCCGGTGAAGAAGGCCTGAACGGTCTCGGCCCCGGACGGAGGCGACGGCGAGGTGATCATCGTGCTGGTGAGGCCGTCGCTGCTCGTCGCGCTCGTCGTGCACTGTCCGCTGCCGGGTTGGCACGTGTTCTGGGTGCCGACAAACACGTTCGCCGACCCGCTGCTCGGCTTGGTGAAGAGGCCTCCCGAGTAGTTGGCGACGATCGCGTTGCTCCCGGGCGCCAACGTCGAGGCGGGGACGGTGAGCGTCGCGACGCACGGCGCTCGGCGCAGGATGCAGTCGAGCTTGGGTTTGATCGTCCCGAGCACCACACCGTTGGTGGAGTCGGTGAACTTAACGTTCCCCAGCGGCCCGACCAGGAAGCCGGGGAGGACGTTGGCGGTCAGCGTCACCGACGCGGAGGAGTCGACGGCGGTGGGCGACGCGACGAGCGTCGTCGTCGTCGCGACGCGGAAGTCGGCCGCCATGCTCGGCGCGGCGATCGCCCCGAGCCCGGCGACCGCGATCACGGTGGTGCCTGCGATGAGAACGAGCCGGCGTCGGGCTCGCCTGAAATGTCCTGGCATATTTGCCCCTCTCCCGATCTCAGCGACCGCCGAGATCGCGTTCTGCCACCCGCCCCGTGACTGAGTGGCCTGTGGCGCGCAACCTACAGGGTCAGCGGAGCTTTGTGGAGCTTTCCATAAGGACCGATGGTCGATCCGCCGGCTCCACGCTGAGATGTTCGTCGAGTTATGTGCAGCCGTGGTCAGGCAACAGGGTCCACGGCACGACTAATCCTTGTCTGCAATGCGGGCAACAGCGGGTCCGATCCGGGCGCTCGCGGTTGCCAAGTGCCAAGGGAGAACCGATGCCCCGTCCTGTTGATCTGCCCACCCCGTCGATGCGCCCGAGTCTGGAGGTGAGCCATCGTGATTGCGGCGATGCGGTCTGCGTCGTGACGCCCGCCGGCGAGATCGATCTCGCAACGGCGCCGCGGTTGAAGTCTCGCCTGGTGGGGCTGCTCGGCGAGGGCTACACCCGCTTTGTGGTCGATCTCGCAGCGGTCCGCTATCTCGACTCGACCGGGCTCGGAGTCCTGATCGCCTTCGCCCGGCGGCTGACCAAGGACGGGCTCGTCGCACTGGCGCAGCCGCCCGCCGCGGTCTCCGCGCTGCTCGAGATCACCGGCCTCGACGCCACCTTCGACGTCTTCGCGACGGTTGACGGCGCCCTGGCGCACGTCCGCGGAGGCAGCGGACCCGTCGCGCCGCCGCTCAGCTCCGACGCGGCGATCCTGGTCGGGCTGGCCGCCACCGCGCTGCCGTTTGCCGAGTCCACGGCGGATGAGCTCCGGCGGTGGATCAGGATCCTGAGCCTCCAGGGCGAGGCCGGGCGCGCGCTCCAGCGCGTCGGGCTGACCGACGCGGAGGCCGAGCTGCCGGAGACGGGGGACGGAGACCGTGTCGCGCCCGAAGGGCATCGGGACTTGGTGTCGCGGGTGCCTGCGGCAGCGAGGGCCATTGCGGCAGATCGCGAGGCGGCGACCGTGAGCACCGTCGATCTGCTGCTCGCGGTGATGCTGGTCTACGGCGACGCGTTCGATCATGAGCTGCGCGTCCACGGGACGAGCGCTACGGAGCTGATCGAGTGCCTCGGGACGAGTCCGGATCCCGCCCCGATCGGCTGAGCGTCCCGCGCACCTGGCCGCTACGGTCACGGGATGCGAGCGCTGCTCTTGTCCCGCGCAACAGACGATGGCGCGACATGAGCGTGTACGTCGATCACGCCTTCGCGTTCGGCGAGTGGGGGCGCTGGAGCGGAGGCGGCCACCTGCAGGCCGACACGCTTGACGAGCTACACACGTTCGCGAGGACCATGGGGTTGCGGCGCGAGTGGTTTCAGTCCAAGGCGGGTCGGCCCGAGAATGACCACTACGACCTGACGCAGGCGGGGCGAACGCGCGCGCTCGCGCTGGGCGCGATCGCCGAGGACCGGCGTGCGGGCACCCGGCGGCGCCAGGCGATCCGCACCGCACCATTCAGCGGGGCGAGGCTTCGAGCCTGACCACGGTCCCATCGTTGGCGCTCTCGCGGGCCGCGTCGAGGGCCTGCGCGGTGGCCACTGCGTCCCAAGGATCGACGGGCACCGGCCCGGTGCCACGCACCGCTGCCGCGAAGGCGGGGTAGAACGTGTCCCACGCGCCGCGCTCGGACCTCAGCACGGCGGATGTCTCGTCGCGAAACACTCGTCCCCACCGGTGCTCGGGCTCGGCTCCCCAGTCCGCGTGGGTGGCGGGTGAGTGTCCTGCCACGAGGAGGTGCTCCTGACCCTCCATGTCGGGGATGCCGACGTAGGTCGCCGCCGTGCCGGTCACCCGGAAGCGTGGGCCCGGCGCGTTCTCGCGCCAGCTGCCCCATAGGTGCGAAAGCACCCCGTTCGCGTGCGTGATCGCGACGAACGCATCGTCGTCACGGCCTTCCGCGTGCGTGTTGGGGTGCATCTCGGCGTAAACGGAGCTGGCCGGGCCGAACAGCACCAGCGCCTGGTCGACGAGATGGCTGCCGAAGTCCAGCAGCGTTCCGCCACCTGACGCCGGCGGCCCGGGATCGGGAGCGAACCGTTCGAACCGCGACTCGAGCCGCACCGCGTCCCCGAGCACGCCGTCGGCCAGAGCCTTCCGTACGGTCAGGAAGTCCGCATCCCAGCGGCGGTTCTGGTAGACGGTCAGCGGGACCTGCAACTGCTCTGAGAGCAGCACCGTCTCACGAGCCGAAGCGGCATCGAGCGCGAACGGCTTGTCGCAGACGACGGCAAGCCCGAGCCGAAGGGCCTGTTGGGTCAGCTCGATGTGCGTGGCGGCCGGCGTGGAGATCGTCACCGCCTCGGCGCCGGCGGCGGCGAGCCGCTCGAGCGCATCGAAGGTCGCCCTCCCCGCGAATCGCTCAGCGAACTCCTGGCGACGCTCGGGGGAGTTGGTGACCACGCCGAGGAACTCGCATTCCGCCGCACTGGCGAGCAGAGGCGCATGGAAGTAGCGCCCTCCGAACCCGTATCCGACCAAGCCGATGCGCAGCGGCGTCATACGAGGCTTCCCGGCGGTCACCGAACGCTGACGCGCACGGTCACCGCGCCCGGCGTGTAGCCGCTCTTACCGACCCCCACGCGGAGCGTCGTCCCGCGCTTGAACGGTCCCAGCGTCACCGAGGCCGTCCCGTGTACACCGGTGTGGAGGTGGTGCCCGGCGACGGTCACCGCGGCGTGCGAGACAGCGGCCCCGGCGTCGGACACCGTGATCTTGAGCGTGAACGTGTGACCGGGGCGGACGTGCGGCTTCGCCGGCTGCGCCGTCACCGTCAACCCGGGGGCGATCTGGCTGTGCCAGGTCTGGACGCCGCCCGTGGAGCTCGGCGAGAACCCTCCCAGCACATCCAGCACGGCGGCCTGTGCGCTCGCGGCGAGCTTGTAGACGGTGTCGGTGTGTGCCCGCACGGGGATCGACGTCGTGGCGCCCCACACGCTGCGCGCGCGGTTGGAGCGCCGGGCCCAGATCCGGCCCTTGGCCGACCACGCCACCCACAACCGCCCGTCAGGCGTGGCGGCGATGGCGGGAGTGCGGGCCTCCCCGCCGGGGATGGTGGCGACCGTGGTCGAGGTCGCGTTCCCGACCTTCCACACGAGAATCCGGGAGCTGGTCACCCCGCCGCCCGTGTACACCGCGTACGCGCCGGCCTGGCCGGGGATCGCCACCAGGCCGATGCGCTGGTTCGGCGTGTCGGTGCCCAGCGTTCCCGGCATGCGCAACGTCGTGCCCGTCGGCGCGCCGCTCACCGGATCGACCGTCCGCGCGTACACCGCGTTGCCCTGATCGACGATCGCGTACCAGGCGACCACGACCGCCCCGCTGGCCCCGTCCACGGCCACCGCCGGGTCATAGCCGCAGCAGTTGAAGCCGGACGCCGCCTGGAGGTTGGCGCTGGCGACGGCGGGGTCGGCGCCACGGTGCACGAACAGGCCGTCAGTCGTGCCCCACGAGACGAAGGGCGTCGCGCCATCGGGGCCGAGCGCGCCGCCGACCGGATCAGCGAACCCGCCGTTGAAGGCGATCGGCTGAGGCGCGACCGTCCACGTGGCGCCGTCATCCGGCGACGTCCACTCCTCGATGCTCTGAAAGGGGTCGAGCGTGCTCGCGGAGCGCGTCGCCGGCACGACGAGCAGGATCTGGCCGTTGGCGGCGCGCATCATCGTGGCGTCGCCGATGCCCGCCCACCCGGACACGATCGTCTGAGGCGGGCCCACGCTGCCGGTCGCCGAGATCGCGGTGTGAATGAGCGCCGTGCCGACCGAGGAGCCCTGCGGCTCCTGGTGCCAGACGACCTGCAGCGACCCGGTCGCGTCGCGCAGCAGTGCCACCTGGTCGATGTTCGCGCCCGTCGGCGCGGTCACCGGATCCCAGTGTCCGGGAACCGTGGCGCGCGCGGCGATCGGCGCCATGGCGCACGTCACCAGCGCGACGCAGATGGATGTGCAGACCCTCCTCCCGGTCACAACGGGCGGCAACCTATCAGAGGCCCGAGGCAGGAAGAACCACCTGCCGTTGTCCTGGGTCAGGCGGACGTTCCGGCTGGACATTTTCGGACGAGCGCGGCAGACTCGGCAGGCATCCGGCCCGGGAGCAGGAGAGGAGCGCACCCGGTGCGCACCAGAGCGTGGATCGCGGTACTCGTGCTGGCGGCGGTTGCGCCGGCGGCGTGCGGCACGACGCAGCAGGGGCCAGGCCGGCTGACCCACGTCGCGTCGGCGAGGCACCGGGCTGAAGCGGCCAAGCTCCTCACCTGGGCGGGGCGCCACCATATTCGCGGTGTCGTGGACCTGAGTTCGCCGCGCGCCGATGGCTCGATCGTCGTCGCCGCCGCCGGCAAGCTTCAACTGCTGGCTCCCGGCGGAGGGCTGTCACCGTTCGCGCCTCGTTACGCGGCGCCGCCGGGGTTGGAGCCCTACGTGGCGCTCTCGTCGGCGCAGCGCGTCAGCGACGCCGGGTGCCGGTTTCCCGCTGACAGCGTCTACGCCCTGCGCCTCAACCACGGTGACGGCGTCACGGTGGTCGACGCCCGCGGCCGCGTGCGGCGGTCCGCCCGTCTTTCGCCCCGCGGACTCGAGAACGGGATCGCGTTCGACGAGACGGGCCAGTTCGGCCACCGGCTGCTCGTGACCGCCACCGCCTCGGGCGCGACCACGGTGTACGCCATCGACTGCCGAGGATATGTCCGCGTCCTGACCCGAGGTGCGCCGCGGGTGGAAGGCGGGATCGCCGTGGCGCCGTCGACGTTCGGTCGCTTCGCTGGCGATCTCATCGCCCCCGGCGAGGTGGCGGGAACGATCTACGCGATCACGCCCGCCGGACGTTGGGGCGTCGTCGCGCAATCGGGCCTGCCCCACGGGCAGGACGTCGGAGTCGAAAGCGAAGGGTTCGTCCCCGCGCACTTCACGGACGCTCTGGTCGCCGACCGGCGGACACCCGGCAACCGCCATCCCGGCGACGATCTGATCCTCGGGCTGCCTCGGACGGCGCTGACCGGCGCCGGCGTGCGCAGCGGCGACCTCCTGGTGGTCACCGAGGGCGGAGCCCAGACGATCGCGGTCCGGTGCGGAATGCAGGCGTGCCGGGTCCGGCACGTCGCCGACGGTCCGCGGATCGCGCACATCGAGGGCCATGTGGTGTTCTCGCGCGCCGCGCGAGGGTGACCACGGTGACTCGGTCGCACGTTGCGCGTCGAGGGCCGGCGGCGATAGCATCGCGTCGCCCAAGGACCGGGGACATGAGACTCAAGCTCGCTCTCTTCACCATGACGCTCGCCGTGGCCGCGACGCCGGCCGGCGCGGCCGCCCCGACGGCGCCCGTGAAGCTCACGATTCCGGGCACCGGTATCAGCTGCGTGATGACCTCCGCCTCGGTCTCCTGCCAGGGGGCGACCTCGGCCTTCACGGCGTCGGCGACGCTCACGCCCGCCGGCCAGGTCACGACCTGCCGCCAGCCCCAGGGAGCGTCACCCGGGTGCGTGCTGTGGCCCGGAGCTCGGTACAAGAACATCTTCTTCGCGCGGCCCGAGCCCACCGTGGGGCCGTTCGCCTGCGTTCCCATCGGCATGTGGATGAAGGCCACCGGCGCCGTGTGCACGGCCACGGCCACCGGCAAGGGCTTCCGGATCACGGCCGGCAAGGTCGTCTCGGTCAGCGTGAACGGGCGGGGCCCGTACCCGCCGTGCACCCGGGCGGCGCTCACCGCCGCGCTCACGCGCGGGCTGCACAAGCGCACCCTCGCGCCCAGCTACTTCACCCGTGGGTGGGTCTGCGCCGGCAACTACGCCCGGGGTGACTACGTCGACGTGCACGGACGGATCGGCGATGACATCGTGGTGCTCTTCCGGGCCAAGGGCCGCCGGTGGCAGCTCATCAGCCGCGGCGGCGCGACCTGCCTGAACGGCAAGTTGCCGGCCCCGATCTACATCGCCTGCACGGTTGATTAGAAGTCGGTCAGCGCGAGCGGCGCGCTGTTCGCGCGCTGTGGCTGGGCGCCCACCGCGACGCAGCCGGTCTGCAGCACGCAGGCGGTCCCGTAGAGCTTGGGATCGAGGAGGTTGCCGGCAAACCAGACTCGGTTCGTGAGAGTGGCGACCGCTGGGAGCGCGGCCCGGCTCCAGCGGCCAGATGCCCAGTGCTCGACCAGCGGCTGCTGTGTCGCCGGCGAGGTGATCGTGTGCGGGTCGTACTGGCCCGCGGCGTAGCAGTCATCAACCGCCACGCACGAGACCCCGTTGAGCGGGCTGTTGCGCGCGATGCCGGCGGTGGCGACCGTCCAGCGGTGGCCGTTCCAGCGGTCGGCGAAGCCCCCCTGCGGATAGAAGTTCTGGGTGCGCAGCGCCAATCCGGTGGCGAGGCAAAATCCACGTGACGGGCAGGAGACCGCGGTCAGCCACGTGAAGTTGGAGAACGGCTTGCCGTGGAAGCTGTCGTGCTCGGGCGGCGGCTTGGCCACCGTCCAGCGCGCGCCCGTCCAGCGCTCAGCGAGCGGTCGCAGGTCGGCGACGCCGACCTTGTTTACGTCGTAGGAGCCTACGGCGGTGCAAGCGTTGGTAGCCACGCAGGAGACGGCCGTCAGAGTGGGCCCCAAATTGACGGATGGGAGCGTGAGGCGCTGCCAGCTCTGGCCGTTCCAGCGCAGCGCCGCGGCGATCTGAAGGCCCGTGGATCCCACGGCGATGCAGAAGCGACTCGTGACGCACGACACGCCCGACAAGTGGCTATTGCGGACCGACGAAAGCGGGCTTTGCTGCACTGCCCACGCGGCGCCGTTCCACAACTCCAGCAGAGCGTGGGGGTTGCGCCCTCCGGCGCCTTCGCCCCCTTCCGATATCCGGCCGCCGCTCCGCGTCGACCCGACCGCGACGCAGAACGTCGGCGACGCGCACGACACTGAGTAGAGCCCCGGGCTGGCCCCGGCGGACGGAGTGGGGAGCACCGTCCACGCCGAGCCGTCCCATCGCTCGGTAAAGGTGGCGATCGGTGCCACGAGGTTGAAGCCCAGGTGGTCAAAGCCGAAGTCCGAGCTGCCCACCGCCATGCAGAACGTCGCCGACGGGCACGACACGCTCGTCAGTGCGGCGTTCGGGGGCCCGCTCGGGCCCGGCGTCGTCTGGGTGGCCCACGTGGCGGCAGACGCGGACGAGGCCACGCCCACCGCGAGCGCGGCGCAGAGTACGGCCATCCTTCGCATCCAGGTCCCGATCCCGATCACCATCCCATGAGCCGCCACGGCCGTGTGGCCGCGAGGAAGCGTATGCGAAACGCCGCCGCGGTGAGCAAGCAGATACGGTTTCACCATGACCCGCGTGGCGATCATCGGCGGGGGCATCGGCGGGGCGACGGCCGGCTGCGCCCTCGCCCAGGCGGGGGTCGAGATCTCCGTGTACGAGGCGGCGCCCGAGCTCAAGGAGATCGGCGCCGGCGTGGCGCTGCACCCCAACGCGATGCGGGTGCTGAGGATGATCGGGGTCGACGACGCGGTCCGGACGGTCGCGGGCCACTCGGAATGGATGGTCACCCGTGACGGCAGGACCGGCCGCGCCATCTCGAGGATCAGCCGCGCCCAGCAGGCGCAGACCTACGGGCTGAGTGGCGCGACCGTCCACCGGGCCGACCTGCTCGACGTCATCGCTTCAAAGCTGCCCGCGAACTGCGTCACCCTCGGCAAGCGCTGCGCGACCGTCGAGTCGCACGCCGACGTGGCCGTGGCGCGCTTCGAGGATGGCAGCGAGATCGAGGCCGACATCATCATCGGCGCCGACGGCATCCACTCACGCGTGCGCGCCGCGCTGTTCGGCCCCGACGATCCCCGGTTCACCGGCAAGATCTGCTACCGCAGCGTGATCGCACGCGACGCCGTCAACGGCGAGCCACCCGCCACGGATAACGCCCAGTGGCTGGGGCCGCACGGGACGATCGTGCTGTATCCGCTGCGCGGGGAGGAGCTCATCAACGTCGTAGCCCACTACGACGATGAGCACTACCGCCACGAGTCCTGGATCAACGAGTGCGACCGCCAGGAGGTGCTCGACCGCTACGCCGGCTGGCACGAGTCGCTGTTGCGGGTCTTCGCAGCCGGCCAGACGTGGTACAAGTGGGCGCTCTACGACCGCGACCCGATCCCGCGCTGGACCACGGGGCGAGTGACCGTCCTGGGCGACGCGGCCCATCCCATGCTCCCGTACCTCGGTCAGGGGGCATGCCAGGCGATCGAGGACGGGGCGGTCCTGGCCACCGCGCTCAAGTCTGACCCAGACGATCCAGTGAAGGCGCTCGTACGCTACGAGAGCAGCCGCCGCCCCCGAGCCAGCAAGGTCGTGCTCGCCGCCCGAGAGCGCGGCCTGAGCAACCACCTCAGCTCACCGCTGGCCGCGCTCAAGCGCGACGTCACCATCGCGCTGCGGCGCCGCTTCGGCAAGGACACCGAGGGCCGCGGCGCCGGCTGGATCCCGGAGTACGACGCCACCTCGCCCGACGTCCTGGCCTCCTGAACGGTTGCTGATGGGCGATAACAACTCACACGTCCAGAGATCCCTGGAGGACGCGAGCGCGTTCGCCCGGCCGATCCAGGCCGCCATCTACTGCGGCGCGCCGGCCGGCATGGATGCATTCCGTGTCGCCGAGGAGTCGCCGGCCCAGCAGGGCGGCGACGTGGAGTCGATCGCGTGACGGGCGACGCGCAGTCCCCGGTCGGGTTCGTGGGATTGGGCGCGATGGGAGGGCGGATGGCGGCGCGGCTGCTCGGCGCCGGGCGCTCCCTGGTGGTCTGCGACCCGGACCCAGCGGCGGTGAGCGCCGCGTCCGAGGCTGGGGCGACGGTGGCGGCGACGCCCCGGGAGGTGGCCGACGCCGCTCCAGTGGTCATGGTCAGCCTCCCGCGCCCCGACGTCGTGCGGGAGGTCGCGCTTGGCGCCGATGGCCTGGGCGGCGGGTCCGCGATCGAGGTGTACATCGACCTGTCGACCACCGGCGTGGAGGTCGCCCAGGAGGTGGCCGGCGGCCTGGCCGCGTCCGGTGTGAGCCCGGTTGACGCGCCGGTCAGCGGCGGCCCCGCGGGGGCGGAGGCGGGGCGGCTCACCCTGATGATGTCCGGGGCTTCGGACGCGATGGAGCGTGCCAAGACGCTCGTTGATGCCTTCGCGGGCAATGTCTTCGTGGTCGGCGACGCACCCGGCCAAGGCCAGGCGGCCAAGGTGATCAACAATCTCATGTCGGCGTGCTCGATCGCGATCACCGCCGAGGCGATGGTGCTGGGCGTGCGCGCGGGCCTTGACCCCGCCACGCTGCTCGACGTGATCGACGTCTCCAGCGGCGCCAACAACGCCGCCTCAGACAAGTTCCCCAAGCAGGTGCTCACCCGCGCGTTCGCTCACGGCTTCCGGCTGGAACTGATGGCCAAGGACGTCCACCTGGCGCTCGACGAGGCGCGGCGCCGCGGTGTACCGATGATCCTCGGCTCCACGGTTGAGCAGCTGTGGGGCCTTGCCGACCTGACCGGACCCGACGGCCGTGACTGCACCGAGATCGTCCGCATGTTCGAGACCTGGGGCGGCGCCGAGATTGCGCGCGGCGCATGAGCTGGTCGCTCACGGCGCTGCGCTACGCCTCGCGGATGACCACCCGCGCCGACGTGTTCCTGCGCTACGACGCCTACGGCGAGCCCGACGGCCCCCAGGAGATGACCTACTACCTGTGGGTGCTGCGCGATGACTCTCGCACGATCGTCGTCGACACCGGATTCAGCGCGGCGGGCGGCGGGCGCCGTGGGCGCGAGTTCGTGGTGGAGCCGCTGGAGGCGCTGCGCCGCGCCGGGGTGAATCCGGCGGCGGTCGACGTCGTTGTCAACACCCACCTGCATTACGACCACACCGGCCACCTCGACGCCTTCGGCGACGCTCCGGTCCTCGTCCCCCGCACCGAGCTGGAGTTCTGGAGCGGGCCGCTGGCCGCCCGCGCTCAGCTCGGCGCCCACATCGAGCCCGCTGAGGTCGAGGCGCTGGCCGCGCGAGCCCGGGCGGGGGCATTGACGTTGATGGACGCCGAGCACGAGGTCGCGCCCGGGGTGATGTCGCTGGAGGTGGGCGGGCACTCGCCGGGTCAGACGATTCTGCTCATCGACGGCATCGAGGGTCCGATCGTCCTCGCCTCCGACGCCGTGCACTTCTACGAGGAGGTCGAGCGCGACCGCGCCTGCGCGATTCTCGTCGATCTCGCCCGCGTCTACCGCGCCTACGACACGATCCGCGAGCACGTCGATCGTGGCGCGCGGTTCGTCGCCGGTCACGACCCGCTCGTCATGGACCGCTTCCCCCGCCTCGAGGTGGATCCCGAGCTGGGCGTCCTCGTGGCCTGACCGATGGAGGATCACCGATGACCGAACTGCGTGCCGGCATCATCGGCGCCGGGAACATGGGGGGCCGCATGGGGCGGCGGGTGGCGGCCGCCGGGGCCCCGATCGTCGCCTTCGACGCCAACCCGGACACCTTGCGCGACTGCGGGATCGAGGCGGCTGCGTCGGCCGCCGAGCTCGTGGAGTCAGTCGACATCGTGCTGCTGTCGCTGCCCGACAGCGCGATCATCGAGCGGGTCGTGTTGGGGGAGGGAGGCGTGCTGACGCACGCCCGGGTTGGGCAGGTGGTCGTTGATCTGTCCACGGCGGATCCCCGATCGTCGGTCCGCATCCAGGATGCGCTCGCGCAGCGCGAGGTGGCCTTCCTGGACGCCGGGATCTCCGGCGGCGCCGCGGCGGCCGAGAAGGGATCGCTGACCCTCATGGTCGGTGGCAATGCGCAGGCGCTCGCGAAGGTCACGCCGGTGCTCGACCACTTCGCGTCCAAGATCGTGCACATGGGGGCGCCCGGCAGCGGCCACATCACCAAGGTCCTCAACAACTTCCTCAACGGCGTCGCCCTGGCCGCGACCTCCGAGGTGATGGTGGCGGGCCGGCGAGCGGGGCTCGACCTCGACCGGCTGCTCGAGGTGCTCAACGCCAGCTCCGGGGTGAACTTCGCCACGCTGAACCGCTTCCCCAAGATCGTCCACGGCGATTACCTCGAAGGCGGGTTGACCGGCGAGCTCATGGCCAAGGACATCCGCCTGTACCTGGCCTACATGGCCGCGATCGGGGTGCCCACGTTCAGCGGCCCGGGCTGCCTGGCCGCCTTCGAGCTGTCCAACGCCATGGGCTACCGCGACGTCATCTCCAACCGCGTCGTCGACGGGATCGGCGACCTCGCCGGGGGTGTCCGGCTCTACGACGAACAGGAGCAGTGAGATGAAGATCAGCCACGGACATGCCGCGGGCCAGGCCACCAAAGAGGTCTCGGAGACCTTCACCGGCACGGTGCTCAGGGACCCGGTTCTCTCCGGCGACGGCGCCCCGATCATCAACTCGGTCACATTCCCGCCCGGTGCGCGCACCAACTGGCACACCCACGAGAACGGGCAGATCCTGATCGTCACCTCCGGCCGCGGGCGTGCGAGCACTCGCGACGGCCAGAGCACGGTCCTGGAGCCGGGCGACGTCGTGTGGTTCGCCCCCGGCGAGGATCACTGGCACGGGGCGGCCCCGGACAGCGTGATGACCCACATCGCCATTTCGCTCGGGGTTACCTCCTGGGGCGATCCCGTTATCGACGAGGACTACGCCGTCGGGTGAGCAACGTACACAGGTGTTAGCGCGAGGTTAACGCCACGTTGGCAGCGCAGCACCGCTGTGGGATGCTGCGCGAGGGGCTTTCAGTCCTGGGAGCGATTACAAGGGGGAGTCATGCGACGGAGGATGAGGGCGATCCTGCTGGCGGGATGCGCGAGTTTGGTGATGGCGAGCGCACCGGCTGTCGCGGCGCAATCGAGCACCGTGACGGCGACAGGTACGAATCAGAGTGTGGTGCACCCACGCGATCGCAATAGCAATGCCTCGATCGTCACAGCCTTTGACGCGGCGCGACAGGCGGCGATCGCCGGGGCGCTCAAGCAGGCACACGAATACGCGCTCGCCTACGCCAAGGCGGTCGGGCTGACCCTCGGCCCGGTGGTGTCAGTGTCAGATGCTCAGAACAGCGTGTTCTACGGCCCGGGTCTGTTCGTCGGTCCGTTCGGTCCCAACCAGTTCTGCGGAACGCTGCGCCAGCCGATCTTCAAGAAGGGCACGAACGGCCGGCGTAAGATTGTGGGCACCAAGAAGGTGCACCGCTGCATCGTGCCGCGGTTTGCCACCGTGACCCTCACGGTGACCTATTCGGCGAGCTAGGGGGTCGGTCGGCTTACTGCTTGGCCTTCTTGGCGGGCTCTCTGGCCTTCTCGTGCGCCAGGGCGTCCTGCTCGACCTGAGCGCGTCGGCGGCGAACGCATCACACTGGCGACGAAGGCTTGACGGACGCGCCCCGGTCAGGTTCAGTGGAGACGATGCAGTTCGCGGCGCCGGCCGAGCACTACGACCGCTTCATGGGGCGCTACACGCCCAGTTTGGCCGTGGCGCTCGCCGACGCGGCCGGCGTCACGGCGGGGATGCGGGTGGTGGACGTCGGGTGCGGGCCGGGCGGCCTGGCGGCTGAGCTCGCCGCGCGAACAGGAGCCAGCAATGTCGCGGCAATTGATCCGGCGATGCAGTTCGCCGAGGCCTGCGCAGAGCGCAACCCGGGCGCGGATGTCCGCGTCGGCGTCGCCGAGGAGCTGCCCTGGCGAGCCGGACGGTTTGACGCCGCCCTCTCCTCGCTGGTCATTGCCTTCATGGCCGATCCGGACCAGGGGGTGCGCGAGATGGCGCGCGTCACCCGGCCGGGCGGGACCGTCTCGGTGTGCATGTGGGACATGGCGACCGGCGGGATGACGATGCTGCGTACCTTCTGGGAGGCCGCGCGCGACGTCAATCCGGCCGCCGTCGGCGAACGGCAGATGGCCGGCACGAAGGAGGGCGACATCGCGCAGCGGTTCGAGCGTGCCGGGCTCGACCATGTCGTCGCGGGCGCCCTCACCGCATCCGCAGCCTACACGGGCTTCGATGACTTCTGGGAGCCGCTCACGCTCGCGGTGGGACCCGCCGGTCAGTACCTGCAGTCGCTCAATGACGAGCATCGGGCACAGGTGCGGGAGGGCTGCCGCGCCAGGCTCCCCGAGGGCGCATTCTCGCTCGATGCCCGTGCCTGGTACGCGCGCGGCACCGTCGGCGAGGGCTGACCACGGTCACTACGATCCCCTTGACGAGTCGACCGAGGGGTGATGGCTATGGCCGAACTGGCCGGTAGGCGCATGACCGCCGAGATCGAGGGGGACTTCGTGGTCTTCCTCATCGGAGCACGATTCAGCAAGCTGCAGCTCGCGCGGAGCTTCGCGGACCTGGGCGGCCGGCGCGGAATGAAGCACATGCTCGACTATCTCGTGGCCCGCCCGGAGAAGGGGCTGCTCGCCTACGAGATGGGACTCCCGACCATCGTGCAGTACTGGCGATCGTTCGAGCAGCTCGAGGCGTTCGCCAAGGACAAGGACGATCCGCATCTGGAGGTGTGGCGCCAGTACTGGCGGCGGGTCGGGCGCACGGGCCGTACCGGCATCTGGCACGAGACGTTCCTGGTCAAGGCCGGCCAGTACGAGGCGGTCTACGGGAACATGCCACCGCGCGGTCTGGGCAAGGCCGGCCGGCTCGTGCCCGTATCCGAGGCCTCGAGCGCCCGCGAACGGATCGGGGCGGTCGCCGCGACATAGTCCCGCGACAGGGTTCGTCGCCGATATTGACTTCAGCGACGAATCCTGTAGCCTCACCAGCGCTCTTGCCGCGAGGAACGGCAAGAGAGCACGGGCAGTTTTCGATAACTGGCTGAGGAGAGGATCACATGTCGGTCGATGTCGCGGCCGGGAGGCCAGACAATCCGAGCCCGAGCAGCCCCCGTTTCGCGCGAGCCTCCTCCGGACTCGTCCGCGAGCTCACGCTGGTGGACATCGCGTGGTACGGGATCTTCGCCACGGGTGGGCTCTTCGGGTACGTCTTTCTGTTTCCGACCCCGCAATTCGTGTCGCCGGGGATCAGCGTTCCGCTGATGCTGGTGTTCACGCTGCTGCTCGGGGTCGTCGTCTACTTCGTCTACGCCGCGCTCGGCTCCGCGATGCCACGAGCCGGCGGCGACTATCTCTACGAGTCGCGCACGCTGCACCCGCTGGTCGGGTTCACCATTCCGTGGGCGTGCCAGCTGCTGTTCTGGCTGGCGTTCCCGGCATCCGGCGCCTATGTGGTGACCACGTTCGGCCTCGTCCCGATCTTCCACGCGTTCGGCGCCACCGGGATCGAGAGCTGGCTGCTCACCGAGACCGGGACGTTCATCGTCTCCGCGGTGGTGGTCGTCGCCTGCTGGCTGCTGACCGTCTACGGGCTGCGGATCTACCGCCCGGTGCAGCGCTACGTCCTCGTGCCCGCGATCGTGATCGCCACGCTGACCATCATTGGCCTGCTGCTGGCCAACCTGGGCACGAACTTCGCCACCAAGTTCAACCAGTTCCACGCCGGAACCGGGATCACGACCGCCTCTGTGACCGCCGCGGCGACCAAGGCCGGCTACCACGCGCCCGGCTTCAATCTCGGCCACACGCTCGAGTGGGTGGCGGTGCTGGCCGCCTACGTGCCCTACACGATGTACTCGGCGCAGGGGCTGCTGGGCGAGGTCAAGCACGCCAACAGCCTGCGCCGGCTGTTCACCGCGTTCTTCATCCCCGGCGCGATCGTTGCCCTGCTGATGCTGGCGCTGCCGTTCGCGCTGCTGACGTCGATCGTCGGCGGGCAGTTCATGGACCAGTACGCCTACGCCGTCGGCTCGGGCGCCATCACCCCGAGCTACTCGCCGAACTTCAGCGTCTTCTTGTCGATGCTGTCCCAGAGCGACATCATCACCGTGCTCATCGGCATCGGGTTCATCGCCGGCGGGTTCGGGATCGCCAACGTGGTGTTCGCCAACTCGTCACGGGTGATGATGGCGATGGGCCTCGACGGCACCCTGCCCAAGCTGTTCTCCGACGTGTCACCGCGGTTCCACAGCCCGATCAAGGCGACGACGATCTGGAGCTTCCTCGCGCTCGTGGTGGCCGCGGTGTTCGCCTACAAGCCGACCTGGGAGACGACGATCCTCATCGGCGGCGCCATCACCAGCGTGCTCGTGGTGGGCGTCACGTCCCTCGGCGGCGCGCTGTTCCCGTACCGCTCCAAGCAGATCTACGATGGCTCGCCCGCCGCGACCTACACGGTCGCCGGTGTGCCGCTGGTCACCATCGCGGGCATCGTGGGCGCGGTGTGCGTCGGCGCGCTGATCTACGTCGCGCTGACGGTCCCGGCGCTGGGCATCACCTCGCCGGGGTCGCGGGTGGCGATCGGAGCGGCGTTCGTGAGCGGCGTGGTCGTGTATGTGGCCAGCCGTCTCATCCAGCGGTCACGCGGAGTGGACACATCACTCGCCTACCGCTACGTGCCGCCCGAGTAACAGCGCGCGGTGTGGCGGTAGCAAACCAATCTCGACGAGAGGACAGTGAGCATGGCCATCGATGTACAGGCGCACGACCACTACGTGACGTTCGGACGGCGCGAGGGCGACGAGGACTTTCCCAACAGCCTCATCTCGGGGATCTCCACCTTCCTCGGCGCCCAGGTGCTGCCGCCGGTGCGCGAGCGGCTGGCCGAGGCCGAGGTGAAGGCGGCCGTGCTCGGCCTGCCCTGGGAGGGGACCAACACCTGCCGCCCGGGCGCCAGCTACGGTCCGCGGTCCATCCGCCGCGCCACCGAGCACTACCTCAGCTATCACGGTGAGTTCCAGGTGGATCTGTTCGACGCGCTGAACCTCACCGATTGCGGGGACGTCTCGATCGTGCCCGGCAACGCGCAGCGCACCTTCGAGCGCGCGGAGCGGTGCATCACCGAGATCGTCCAGGCGGGCGCGTTCCCCATCGTCTTCGGGGGCGACGACTCCTGCCCGATCCCGGTGACGAGCGCGATGTCCAAGCTCATCAACGGGCGCATGGGCTACATCCAGATGGACTCGCACATGGACACCGCGGAGGACGTGGCCGGTGAGCGCCTCAACCACGCCTGTCCGGTCAGCCGCACCGCCGAGCTGCCGAACGTCGACCCGCACAACATCGCGCTGGTGGGGATCAACGGCCCGCTCAACCCGCGGGTGGAGCGCGAGTACGTGGACCGGACCGGGATCCAGATGATCACCATTTGGGACATCGACGAGTGGGGCATCGAAAAGACGATCGACCGCATCCTCGACATCGCCTGGAACGGCACGGACGGCGTCGTCCTGCACACCGATCTCGACGTGATGGACCAGGGCTTCACCACCGGCGTCACCACGCCGGAGTGCGGTGGGCTCACCCCTCGCGAGGTGATCAAGATGATCCGCGCGTTCGTGCGCAAGGGCGTCGACGCTTACGTCATCACCGAGTGCTCCTCGGTCTATGACCCCGCCAACAAGTCCGCGCGGGTGGCAACGAGGCTGGCCCTGGATGCCCTCGGCGTGCGCGCCAACCCGCAGGGCACGGGCCGGGTCTGACACGGACGCGGGACGCGGGATGCGCTTCTCCAAACGAGGCAACGGCGGCGCCCACGTGCGGATCATGTTCGCCACCGACCTGCATGGATCGGAGGCCGTGTTCCGCAAGTTCCTCAACGCCGTCGGCGTCTACGAGGCGACCGTCGCGATCCTCGGCGGCGACCTCACCGGCAAGCGCATCGTCCCGGTGGTGGAGGACCCGGCTGGGTCGTTCACCGCGGAGTTCAACGGGCGCGAGTTCCGCGTCGGCACCGACGCGGACCTCGACGCCCTCACCCTTCGGATCCGCGACGCCGGCCAGTACCCGGTCACCGTCACCGTCGCGCAGTACGAGGAGTTGCTGGTCAACGACGACGCGGTCCACCGGGCGTTCATGCAGGCGTGCCTGTCACAGGTGCGCGACTGGATGGAGCGAGCGGCCGAGCGCCTGGAGCCGCTCGGCGTCCCCCTCTATGTCACCGGCGGCAACGACGACTATCTCGAGATCGAGCCGGTGCTCGAGAGCGCGCCCTACGTCGTCAACGCCGAGGGACGGGTGGTCACGGTGGCCGACGGCGTGGACATGATCTCGACCGGGTACGGCAACCCGACGCCGTGGAAGTGCCCGCGGGACATCACCGAGGACGAGCTGGCGTCGCGGATCGAGGGCATGGCGGTGCAGCTGGATGACCAGCGCCATGCTGTGTTCAACCTCCACGTCCCGCCGTATGGCTCGGGGCTTGACCTGTGCCCCCGGCTGGACACTTCCACCGATCCGCCGCGCCCGGTCGTTGGTGAGAGCGCGCCTGCGGGCTCGAGCGCGGTGCGCGAGGCGCTCGCCCGATTTGCCCCGATGCTTTCACTGCACGGCCACATCCACGAGAGCCCCGGGATCCGCGATCTCGGGGGCACCACGGCCGTCAACCCCGGCAGCGAGTACGGCGAGGGCGTGCTGCATTCGGCGATCGTCGATCTCAGCGCCAGGCGCGTGCACTCCACCCAGCTCCTCACTGCCTGAACATGACCGAGGTCTCAAGCGCCGCCGCGCATAATGGCCGGATCGTCCTCACCGGCCACGACCACGCGATCTTCGCCGAGCTCCAGCGCGACGGGAGGATGCCGTTCACCGCGCTGGGCTCCCGGGTGGGGCTCTCCGAGGCGCAGGTCCGGCGCCGGGTGAAATGGCTCACCGAGGCCGACGTGTTCGCGGTGACCGCGGTCGCGCACCCCAGCGTGCTCGGCCTGGGGTGCATGGCGTGGATCGGCCTCGAGGTCCGTCCCGGGCAGGTCGAGGCCGTGGCCCGCACGCTCGTCAACACCTCGGGGGTGGACTACGTCGTCATCAGCTCCGGCCGCTTCAACGTCATGTGCGAGGTGGCCTGCGAGGACGCGGGCGCGCTCGATCCGATCGTGCTCGAGATGCGGCGCGTCGAGGGCGTGGAGCGCACCGAGACGTTCGTGTACCTGGCGCTGCGCCACCAGAAATTCCAGTGGCTGACCTCGCGCCAGACCGACCACGGCGCCGCCGCCCGCGTCACCGGTGTGACGGAGTCCAGCCGTCAGCTCGATCCACTCGACATCGCGATCGTCCGCGAGCTCGAGCGTGACGGCCGCGCGTCCTTTCGCGACATCGCCCGCGAGCTCGACGTCTCCGAGCGGGCCGTGTCGGGCCGGTTCACGCAACTCGTCGACGACGGGGCGCTGAAGGTGATCGCCGTCGGCAACCCGCTCAACCTCGGGTTCGGGGCGATGACGTGGCTCGGCATCACCCTGAGCGGCGACGCCGACCACGACGAGATCTGCGCCCGGCTGGCGGGCGTGTCCGCCATCGATTACGTCGTCGTCCCGTCGGGCCGCTACGACATCATGGCCGAGGTCGTGAGCCGGGACCGCACGGAGCTGCTCGACGTTCTCACGCGCGACATCGGCGCGATCGACGGCATCGCGCACATCGAGTCCTTCCTGTACCTGCGCCTCCTGTACCGCAGCACCGCTGGGGCGTGGGGAGTGGGCAGGTCGCTGGCTCGCGCAAAGGAGGGAGTGGGATGAGCAACGCCACCTCGAACGGCAGCGAGCAGGACGTCCACATTCCGGCGGACTCGTCCCCCGCCGTGCGGGCGGGTTCGTCTCCCGCCGCCCCGGCGACAGATCCTCGTAGCGAGGCGACACGGATCGTCGCGCTCGCATCGAGCCGTGACGTCGCTGTACGCGTCATGGGTGGCGTGGCGGTGGGCCTGTGCTGTCCCTCCGCACAGAGCCCGCCGCTGGCCCGCCCCTACCGCGACATCGACTTCGCCGGCCGATCGGACCAGGGCCGGGCGATCACCGAGTTGTTTCAGTCCGCGGGCTACGAGGCCGACGCGGAGTTCAACGCACTGCACGGCCGCCACCGCATGTTCTTCTGGGATCCGCGCAACGGGCGCGAGGCCGACGTGTTCCTCGACCGCTTCGCGATGTGCCACAGCTTCGACTTCCGCAAGCGCCTGGACCTCGCGTCCCCGACGCTCCCCGTAGCTGACCTCCTCCTCTTCAAGCTGCAGGTCATCGAGACCAACGACAAGGACTACCAGGACGCCACCGCCCTGCTCGCCGACCAGCCCCTCACGCCCAACGGCCTCGATCCCGCCGGGATCGCGCGCTTTCTGGCCACCGACTGGGGCTGGTGGCGCACCGTCACCCGGGTGCTCGAGCGCGTCGAGAGCTACGCCCAGGATCTGCCGGGCTTTGACCACGGGGCGCGCGTGACCGCCAACATCGCCGCGCTGCGCACCGCCATCGGCGGTGAGCCCAAGTCAACGCGCTGGAAGGTCAGGGCGCGCGTGGGCGAGAAGAAGCGCTGGTACGAGACCCCCGAGGACGCCCACGCGCCCGGGGCAGAGTCCTGAGAGCGGTGCTGACCGCCGCGCTCTACGGGGTTCGCCGAAGCCTGGTGGCCGCGGGTCCAGCCGGGACCGATGTAACCGCCGCCGCTGCGCCGCGTCGGCAGCGATCGCCACGTGGCCACCGGCCGCAGCCGGCGCCCGGCCCATGGCTGCGGCGCGCTCGCAGATCGCCACGCGGGCACCGCTGACCCGCGGGCACGGGCGGCGCCGAAGTTAGACTGCACCCGTGCACGATCGCGGGGCCGGAGCATGTGCGCCTACCGAGGAGGGACCATGCCGCACGCCGCCGTCAACGGCCTGACCATCAACTACGACGTGCAGGGACAGGGGGACCCGCTACTGCTCATCCCCTATCTCGCCGCCGATCACGCCTGCTACGCGTTCCAGCTCCCGGCGTACACGGACCGGTTCAGCTGCATCTCCGTCGATCTGCCCGGATCAGGGGAAAGCGACGCGCCCGACGGGCCCTATTCGACCGAAGCCTATGCCGACCAGGTGGCCGGGTTCATGGGCGCGATCGGAGTGGAACGGGCTCATGTGGCCGGTGTGTCCCTTGGCGCCGCGGTCGGAATGCAGCTGGCGGCCCGGTATCCGGAGCGCGTGCGCTCGCTGTCACTGCACAGCGCGTGGCACCGCAGCGACGCCTACCTGCGCGCCATCGTCGAGATGTGGCGCGCCCTGGCGCGCGGTCTGCCGACCGTCGCCGACGTCGTGATCCAGGGGATCTTCCCGCTGTGCTTCACCCCGGAGATGTACGACCAGCGGCCCGAGTTCGCCGAGTCGCTCGCCGACTTCGTCCGCGGACGCCCCGCCCAGTCACAGCAGGCCTTCCTGTGGCAAAGCGACGCCGCGCTCACCCATGATGCCAGTCAGGTGCTCGGCGCCATCCAGGCTCGCACGCTGGTCACGTTCGGCGCGCACGACCTCGTGACCTCCACGCGGTTCGCCGAGCCGCTCACCTCGGGGATTGCCGACAGCGAGCTGATGATCTTCGACCACCTCTCCCACGGGGCGCTGCACGAGGATCCGGACGCGTTCAATCGCGCCACCCTGGACTTCCTACTGCGCCACCGGGATTAGTGGCGGAAGCCCAGCGCGCGTCCGAGCGGCAGCCCGCGGCGCGGCCGCTCGGTGACCGCCCCGGAGGCGGCGTCGCGGCGGCGGCGCTCGCGGTGGCGCGCCATGGCGGCGATCCGGTCGATCTCGGCGGGGTCGCGCGCCTCATTGATCATGGCCACCAGGTCGCGGTCCTCGGTGGTGTCGGTGACGGCGTTGGTGCCGTCGAGTCCGTGGCGAATTCTCATGTCTCTCAAGGGTCGTGGTGATGACGGATTCATTTCTCATCGACATATAGCAGTCGATGATTGATAAGAAATGCTTATGACTGTCATCGCAAGGCAGCGCGCCGGCGCTCGGGTGGGCCCGTCCTACGCGGCGGCCACGAGCACGTGCGCTTCCTGGGGAAACTCGAGCCCGCCGTCGACTGCGTAGGGCTTGAGGGCATCCGCGACGGATGCCGTGATCTTCTCGGTGACGCCCCGCCGCGCGAGCTGCTCGGCCAGAAGACCGGCGAGGGGTGTCGCGGTGAGCTGGACATGCACGAACTCGTCGGCGGAGGAGAAGTGGATGAGCTTGGTCTCCGTGGTGATGGTGATGTTGCGGAAGCCCGCCTCGCTCGCGAGTTTGTGCACCAGCGTGGAGTAGGACAGGACGTGCTCGGCGCGCTTGGTCTGTGACGCGCCGGTGCCGAGGTGATGGTCGAGCGCCTGGGCGAGGGCGAAGGTGGCCGGGTTGTGCTCGATCGGGCCGAAGACGCTCAGCCCGATGCGTCCGTCACTGACGAGCACACGACGCATCTCGGCGAGCGCGCGCGACCGGTCCGGGAAGAACTGGAGCCCGAACTGACAGACCACGACGTCGTGGCCGCCGTCGGCGAAGGGGAGGGCAAGGGCGCTGCCCTGCACGAAGTCGATCGCGGGAGCGCGGTCCCAGGTCGAGCGGGCCACCGCCAGCATCGCGGGATTGATGTCCAGGCCGCTGACCTGCCCGGTGCCACCGACCCGTTCGGCGGCGGTGCGTGCCACCACGCCGGTTCCGCAGGCGATGTCGAGCACGCGCTCACCGGGCCGCGGATCAATGCGCGCCACCAGGTCCTCGGCCCACACACCGGTCATGGCCCGGACGAGATGGCGCTCGTACAGCTCGGCGGCGTTGCCCTGGACCTGCCAATGCTCAGCGTTGGGGGCCTGCGTCATGTGCTCACCTCCGCGGCCATCGTATTCCTCGCACGATCACCACGCCCCCGTCGGCGCCCGGGAGGTGCCGCGTTGCGGCACGGCGCGCTATCCGCCTCCTGGGAACCCGCAGGCAGCCGTGGCCCGCCTGAACGCGGGAGCGTTCACATCGATTGTGCTGGGGATGGCGATGAAGGCGTCGGCTGCTCGCCTGCGTCAGCTTTCACACTGCGTAGGCGGGCAAACCCGCGCAGATCACGACCAACGCTCCGATCACGCCGTACCTGCGGACGCTCATCCCGATTGGGTGATGCGATCGACGCTCGACCTGGAAGCGTCCAGGCTCGCGCAATCCGGAGGTGGAAGATGAAGCGCATTGCAGTGGTCCTCGTGGCGCTTGCCGCCCTCGGATCGGCCAGCGCGGCCGGCGCTCGCGTGCTCCTGGTCGGAACCTACAACGGCATTCACGGGCAGTACGAGTCAATCCAGGCCGCGGTCGACGCCGCTCGACCTGGCGACTGGATCCTGGTCGGGCCGGGCGACTACAAGACGACCTCCTCTCGGGCGCCCGCCGGCCGTTCCGACACTCCGGCCGGCGTATTGATCACCACGCCCCGGGTCTACCTGCGCGGCATGAACCGCAAGACAGTGATCGTTGACGGGACCAGGTCGGGTCCAGCGTGCAGCCGAGCCAGGAGCGACCAGAACTTCGGTCCGCGTGGCAAGGGCGGCGCACGAGGCCTCAACGGGATCATGGTGTGGAAGGCCGCCGGTGTCTGGGTCCAGAATCTCACCGCCTGCAATTTCCTCAGCGGCAAGGGCGAAGCGGGCAACGAGATCTGGTGGAACGGCGGCGACGGCAGCGGCAAGATCGGAGGCCACGGTTACTACGGCTCGTACCTGAGCGCGACGAGCACGTTCTACAAGCCCAACGACACCCCGGCGCAGTACGGGATCTTCTCCAGCAACTGGACCGGGGGCACGTGGTCCCAGACGTACGCCAGCAACTTCAGCGACTCCGGCTACTACATCGGCGCCTGCCAACAGCGGTGTGACCAGACAATCAACCGGGCCCATGCCGAGTTCAACGCACTCGGCTACTCGGGGACCAACTCCGGCGGCCAGATCGTCATCAAGAACTCCGAGTTCAACGACAACCAGGACGGCTTCGACACCGACAGCGAGAACGGAGACGCCCCCTCGCCCCAGAACGGCGCGTGTCCGAACAACGGCATCAGCCCCATCACCCACACCCACTCATGCTGGGTGCTCATGAACAACTACATCCACGACAACAACAACCCTGGTGCGCCCGAGGTGGGCCAGGCCGGTTCCACGCCTCTCGGCGTGGGCCTGTCACTCAGCGGAGCACGCAACGACACGGTGATGCACAACCGGATCGTCCGCAACAACGCGTGGGGGGTGCTGATCCAGGTCCAGCAGGGGGAGGGCGGACCGCCATGCATCGGCGGCACGCTGAACTTCAGCTTGTTCGGCATCACGCTCGCGTGCCTGTTTGACAACTGGGGAAACGCGATCCACAACAACGCATTCGCGAACAACGGCTCCTACGGTCACGCGACGAACGGCGACATCGCGGCGTTCAACTTCCTGAACGGCAATCCGACCAACTGCTACAGCGGCAACACCAACCCGGCCGGGCTCACCACCTCACCGAACGGCCTCGAGCAGACACACCCGGTGTGCACAGGCGTCGGCGCGCCGGCCGACGTGAACGCGCCGCTGGTCGAGGAAATCCTCTGCGGCAACGAAGGCTCCCTGGTCGGGGGGAGCATCCCGTGTCCAGGCGGCAAGCCCTACCCGAGCCCCACGCAGGTGGTCATGCACCCGCTACCGAAGAACCTGGCGACGATGCCCGATCCGTGCGCGGACGTGCCCGTCAATCCGTGGTGTCCGGGTCGGTCGGCTCCTCCGCCCCCCAGCGGGCGCGGATGAGCGGGGTCGCCCGTTCGGCCGGAGCGGGCGTGGCCGCCTTGCCGGGCGCCAGACCGCCGGGGAGGAGGGGGTGACAGCGACCGTTAGTGCCGTCGGCCCTACACCTCGCCCGCGAGGAGCTGCAGCTTGTGGCGCAGCCAACGGTGGGCGGGGTCGTCGTCACAGTCCTCGCACCACCACAGCGCCTCCACGATCGCCTGCGAGGCCCCCGGGATCTCCATGATCCGGAGGTTCAATGGGCCCGCCAGCTTTGCGGCGAGGCGCTCCTGCAGCAGCGCGACGCGGTTGGTCCCGGGGAGGAAGAAGGGGACGGCCTGGTAGCTCTCGACGCGCACGGCGACGTGGGGCTGGATGCCGAGGATGGCGAGCTGGGCGAAGAGGGGGGCCGAGGAGGTGCGCCCGCGATCGGGGACGAAGGGGGCGACCCAGCTCAGGCGCGAGAGGTCGGCCAGCGTGGGAGAGCCCCCGTTGAGGGCGCGGTTGCCGTCCCAGCAGACGCAGACCCAGCGGTCGCGGAACAGCTCCATGGAGCGGACGTAGGGGACCATCAGCGCCGTCAGCGGCGGCAGGATCATCCCGTCGATGCGGCGGATCATCTCCTCGGCCTCGTCCGCGAGTGCGCCGCGGACCACCAGGACGTGCAACTTGACGTTGGGCGCCTCGCGCTCGACCAGGGCGGACAGGCGGTCGCCGATCACGGCCACCGTGTCGTCGGCCATCAGCAGCGTGAATTCGCGGGTGGAGGTGGCGGGATCGAACTCGTTCTCGGCGGCGAACACGCGCTCGGCGGCAGCGCACGCCTGCTCGACGTGTTCGGCAAGCTGGGCGGCAAGGGGGGAGAGCAGGTAGTCGCCGCACATCGATGGCGGCTGGGGACCCATGCTCGGACGCGGCGGCAAGCCCGGCGGCCACGCCGGCCGCCTGCCCCGTCATCCAGCACTGCGGGATCTCGCGCATGAACGCCTGGGTCTGCGCGTCGCAGGCGACGTGTCGCCCGGCCACGATCACCCCCTCGACTGAGATGGGCACGAGCGACCCGTAGGGCACCGAGACGCTGGCGAACTTCTGTGAAGGCGACGGCGAGACCCCGATCTCGTCGGGATGCCGCGTGCCCTGCTTCCAGTCCTCGGCCATCAGCTTGGTCTGACCGACGACCCGGCCGGTGTGGCGCACGCCCACCTGGGGCGCGGACAGCATCAGCCACGCGTGCTCGAAGCCCGGGGCATGCCGGCGAAACCATTCCAGGTGCCCCGCCATGCGCCGCCGCGACTGGATCTCCACCCGCGTCAGGTCGCCCACGTCCAGGCCGTTGTAGCCGCGCAGCCGCGGCCCCATGAACACGGCCAGGTCGTCACGCCAGCCCACCACCGGCCGCTCGACGTAGCCGAGCGCAACGCGCGCCCGCTCCATGAGATCCCGATGGGCGTCCGGGTCCCCCCGCTTGAACGCGATCCAGCGCTTGAGGTCCACGCCGCCCCACGTCCACGCGGTGTTGAGGCAGTGCTGGACGTTGGACTCGCTGCCCTCGGCGTCGGCCTGGAAGGCGGCGCCGGCGTGCCGGCACACGTCGAGGTCCCCCGAGCAGTCCACCACCACGCGGGCCAGCAGCGCGCGGCGGCCCTGCTTGCTCTCGAACACCACGCCGGTCACGCGCTCGCCGTCGCGCACCACGTCCACCACCCAGGAGTGCAGCAGCAGGCGCACGCCGGCCTCGGCCAGCATCTCGACCGACTCGAGCTTGAGCCATTCCGGGTCGATCAGCGGTGACCACGTGACCACCCCGCGGAAGGCGCCGAGCCTCTGTCCCCAGTGACCGACCGCGGCCTCATCCGCCGAGCCCCATTCTGACGACGGCGCTCCGGCCACCGCGGACGCGGGCAGCCGGTCCAGGACCTCGGAGGCGAACCCGGTGATCACCTGCTGCCCGGTCCAGTCGGTCATGCGGTCGATCCACACCACCCAGCCGCCCGTGGACAGGCCGCCGAGGTGGTTGTAGCGCTCCACCAGCACCACCTCGGCTCCCATGCGACGGGCGGCGAGCGCCGCCGCACAACCGGCAGGCCCGCCGCCCACCACCAGCACGTCGGTGACCGCATGCACCGGCGTCTCCCGCGGTGGTTCGTAGATGCTGCGACCCGCCGGCGCGGGCTCCGGGGTCAGCTCGGCGCCGCCGGCGTCCGACGCCGAGGACTCGTCGCTGGCCCCGTGATAGAGGTCGTCGCCGTTCACGTGGACCGGACTCGCACCCGCGACGGGCTCCCCACCCGGACGCGGCCCGCGGTCACCGGCGCCAGTTCCTCGCCGGGCTCGACCTCGCCCCGCTCGCGCCCGCTCTCGCCCAGCAGCGGCGCATTGAGCGTCTCAGGCCCTCGCGTGGCGGCCAGGTACACGAGCACGCCGCCGAGCGGGATGAGGAACAGCGCCGTGTAGGCGTAGGGCACGATGTGCGCCAGGCCCTTGACCCAAACGGTGTAGAGCCCGGGCAGGATGAGCCCGGCCGTGGCCGTGCTGTAGCCGGCGGCGCGCACCTGGGTGCCGAACCGCTCGTTGAGGTACACGACGAACACGCCGAGCGGAGCGTTGGTCACGAAGCTGGCGATCCCCGCCATCAGGGCCACCAGGCCGAACGCAGCGCCTGACTCGGCGAAGTGGACCATGAACACCCACGCCGCCGAGCCGATCGTCACCACCGACACCGACACGCAGCGCAGCACCGTTCTTCGTCCGACCTTCTGGCTGATCACGCCGAAGAGGATCATGCCGCTGGCGGTCGTCAGGCTGGAGACGATCTCAAACCAGCTCACGTCGGTCGGGCTCTGGTGCTGGAGGCATGAACCGATGACCACCGCCCAAGCCAACCCGCAGGCCCGCGAAACGACTGGCGCGACAGAGCCGGTCACGCTCATCGACTGTGACGTGCATGCGCAGGCCACCGAGCCGATGCTGGCCGCGCACCTCGGCCCCTGGGCCCGCGGGCACCTCGAGCACTACGGCCGCCGCACCCCGCGGATCACCGACTGGTACCCCCGTGCCCGCAATGGCGGCATGCGCGTGGACGCGTGGCCCAACAAGCCCGGCCACATCTGGGGCTCCGACCCCGAGACGCTGCGTGAGCAGCTGCTGGACGAGTACGACGTGGACTACGCGATCCTCGAGGTCCTCAGCGGGCAGGACTGCTATGACCACCCCGACTTCGCCCAGGAGTGGAACCACGCCATCAACGAATGGCAGCTCGAGACGTGGCTGGAGTTCGATCCCCGCCTGCGCGCCACGATCGCCGTCGCGCACGAGTACCCCGACCTCGCTGTCACGGAGATCGAAAAGCGCGCAGACGATGAGCGGTTCGTGGCCGTGCTCGTGCCCGCCAGCGCCGCCGAGCCGCTGGGCGCGCCCAGGTACTGGCCGATCTACCACGCCGCCGCCGACGCCGGGCGGCCGGTGGTGATGCACACCGGCGGCTACGTCGACCACCGCGGCGCCGGCTATCCCTCCTTCTACCTGGACTACCACGTGGGCAACGGGATCGTCACCCAGAGCCAACTGACGAGCATGGTCGCGGGCGGCCTGTTTGAGGAGGTGCCCCACCTCAAGGTGGTGATGACCGAGAGCGGTCTCGCCTGGGCCGCGGCGCTGCGCTGGTCTCTGGACACCGCCTGGGAGCACATGCGCGCCGACCATCCCCGGCTGACCCGGCGCCCGTCGTACCTCGACGAGCACGTCTGGTTCACCACCCAGCCGATCGAGGAGCCGGCCGAGCCCCAGCACCTCATGTATGCGATCGAGCAGGCGCATCTGCGTGACAAGCTGCTGTTCGCCACCGACTACCCCCACTGGGACTTCGACTCGCCCACCCAGGCGCTGCCGCGGGTCATGGACAAGGAGCTGCGTCAGGCGATCCGGTGCGGCAATGCGCTCGACCTCTACGGCCTGCCCCGCGAACGGCGCCAGCCGGCGGCTGCGTCATGAGCCTCGCCGGCCACACTCTCCATGAGCCTGGCGCGGTGGACTGCGATGTCCACGTCGCGCCCGCCGCCTACGCCGACCTGCTCCCGTACCTGAGCGACTACTGGCGCCAGTACCTCTCCGAGGCGGCGGTGCGCCTCACCGGCGTCGGCCATGCCTACCCGCCGGGAGCGCCCGTAACCGCGACGGAGGAGGCGCGCGATAAGGGCTGGGCGGCCCCGCCCGGCACCTACGAGCAGCTGAAGGAGCGCTACCTCGACGCGGCCACTCCACGGCACGCCGTGCTCAACTGCATCAGCGGCTTTGACAATCACCGCAACCCGTATTTCTCCGCGGCGGTGGCCTCGGCGATCAACGACTGGGTCCGCGAGACCTTCCTGGAAAAGGACGACCGGCTGCGCGCGAGCCTCGCCGTCTCCGCCGTGTCCCCGGAGGACGCCGTCCAGGAGATCGAGCGCGCCGGGGACGACCGACGATTCGTCCAGGTGCTGCTGCCGGTGCGCAGCGATCTGCCCTGGGGCCACAAGAACAACCACGCGATCTTCGCCGCGGCACGCGAGCGCTCGCTCCAGGTCGCGCTACACGCGTGGGGCCGGGCCGGCAAGGCGCCGACGCCGAGCGGCTTCACCACCACCTATCTCGAGGACTACCTCGCCAACCAGCCGATCGCTCAGGCCCAGATGCTGAGCTTCGTCTCGGAGGGCGTGTTCGAGCGCTTCCCCGACCTGCGGGTGATGGTGACCGAGTGCGGCTTTGCCTGGCTGCCGCCGCTGCTGTGGCGCTTTGACAAGGACTGGAAGGGCGTGTGGCGGGAGGTGCCGTGGGTCAAGGACCTTCCGTCGGAGTACGTCAATCGCCACTTCCGCCTCACCACCGCGCCCGCGCACCTACCGCCCGACGCGGCCGGCCGCGCCCAGCTTCTGGAGATGCTCGGCGGCGCGGCGATGCTCGCCTACGCCAGCGACTTCCCCCACGACCACGGCGACAGCATCGCCCCGCTCCTGAGCGAGCTCCCGGCCGCGGAGCGGCGCGGCGTCGTCCATGACACCGCCGCCGAGCTCTATGGCCTGCGCGCCCTCCGGGCGGCTTAGCGGTTGTTTCTCTAGATCCGCTACGCGCGCGCGAAGAACGTGCGCGGATTGATCTCCATCATCCGGGTGATGGCGTCGCGGCTGACGCCGTGCTCCTCCAGGGCCGGAAGGATCTCGCGGGAGATGAGCAGGTAGTCAGGCTTCTCGTCGGCGAAGAACGGGTTGTCGACCATGAAGTCGTAGAAGCACGCGGCGTCGTGGGACAGGTGGATCCGGTCGGTGTACCCCTCCTGCACGAGTGCGGACAGGGTGCGGATCCGGTCCGGCGTGGGATTGAAGTGCTCGATGCCGAAGCGGTCAAAGCCCAGCCACGCACCGGTGTCGGCGATGGTGCGCAGGTAATCCATGTCGTTGCTGTCCCCGGCGTGGGCGATGACGATCCGCCGCGGATCGACGCCGGCGTCAGTGAGTGCCTTGAGCGCCGGCAGGCCCGTCTGGGCATCGGCGTTGGTGTGGACCATCACCGGCACGCCGGTCTGCTTCGCGGCCTCGGCGATCACGCCAAGGATCCGGGGCACGTCGCCGACGAGGCCGAAGTGCTCGACGGCGCACTTCAGAAACGCCGCCTTGACCCCCGTCTGGTTGATCCCCTCGGTGATCTCGCGCACGAACAGGTCCACGATCACCTCGTCAGCGCGATAGGCCAGGAAGTTGGGCATCTCGAGGAACGCGTAGACGCCGGAGGCGACGATGATGTTGAGGTCCACCTCGGCGTTGATGCGTTGGACGCGCTCGATGTTGCGACCCAGGCCGAAGGCCGTGGGCTCGACGATCGTGTTGATCCCGCCCTCGCGCAGCCGGGTGAGCTTGGCGATCGCGTCGGCAACCCGCTCCTCCTCGTCCCAGTAGCCCCCGCCGAACATGTTCACGTAGCCGACGAGCGGCTCGGGCTGCATGACGAAGACGTGCTCGTGCATCAGCGTGGGGCCGAGCGCGTCGAGGTCAACCGGTCCCTTCACTGTCTCAACGGTGGGCACGAACGATCTCCTCTCGCTCGGGTGCCGCGGCGGGCGCCCAGCCCACGGCGGCCTGGCACATCTCGGTATAGGTCCGCTCCTGCGCGGCGGTGTATTCGATCACACCGCCGCGCGGCGTACTGACGCGGCTGCCAAGCTGTTGCCATGCCGCCGGCGACCGTCGACCTGATCGAGGGCCGGGCGGGAGAGGACCCGGCGCTCGACCTTGCGCTGGCCCCGGCGCTGCTGCAGCGGGTGGCCGCAGGCGCGCGCCGACCGCTGGTGCGCGTCTACCGGCCGTGGGCGACGGTGGCGTTCGGGCGCCGCGACAGCTTCCTTCCGGGATTCGCGGGCGCGACGGCCGCCGCGCACCGTCACGGTTTCACCCCCGCCATCCGCTCGGCGGGAGGGCGGGCGGCGGCCTACCACGACGAGTGCCTCGTGATCGAGGAGATCATCGCCGCGCCCGACGCCAACTCGGGGATCCAGCAGCGGTTCGCCGCGGAGGCGGAGCGTCAGGCCGACGCCCTGCGAGGGCTCGGGATCGACGCGCGGGTCGGGCAGGTGCCGGGCGAGTACTGCCCCGGCGATTTCAGTGTCAACGCGCGCGGTCAGACCAAGCTCATCGGCGCGGCGCAGCGGACCATCAGCGGCGCCTGGCTGTTCTCGAGCGTCGTGGTGGTGGGCGGTTCGGCGTCGCTGCGCGCGGTGCTCGAGGACATCTACACCGCCCTGGCGCTCGACTGGGACCCGGCGAGCCTCGGGTCGATCGCGGATGAGCGGGCCGGCGTCACCGTGCGCGAGGTGCGCGAGGCGCTGCTGGCGCCGCTCGCCGCCCGCTATCGCCTGACCCCGGCGCAGCTCAGCGCGGAAGACGTCACCGCGGGGAGGGGCCTGCTCGGGCGCCACCGCGTCGAGACGCCATAGCCTCGGCGAGCGTCGGCTGAGCGGCGGTCCCGCCGGCGCCCCGCAGCGAGAGGGCGCCGCAGGCACACGCCAGCGCCAGCGCGTCGGGCAGCGCCTCGCCGGCGAGCAGTGCCGCCAGCAGCCCCGCGTCAAACGTGTCTCCCGCGCCGACGGCGTCCACGGGCTCGGGCAGGTCGGGCGGCGGGTGCGCCCGCACGGCCGGGCCGCCGCCCGCGGGCACGGCGAGCGCACCCTCGGGGCCGAGCTTGACCGCCACCAGCGGGCCCAGCCCGGCCAGGTCTGAGGCGGCGCGCTCGACGTCGTCGACTCCGGCGATCCGGCAGGCCTCGATCGCGTTGGGCATCAACACGTCGATCTCGGGCAGCAGCGCGCGCAGACCGCCGTCCCAGGCGCCCGACGGATCCCAGTTGGGGTCCACCGACGTCGTTGTCCCGCCGGCTCGCGCGGTGGCCAAGAGGCCGGCCAGCCCCGGCCAGAGACCGGTCTGAAGAAAGAACGAGGACACGTGGACGTGGCGGGCGCGCGCCACCAGCGCCGGGTCGACCTGCGCGGCGGTCATCGCCGCGATCGCGCCGGGGAAGGTGAGGATGGCCCGGTCGCCGGGCCGCGTGAGCACGACGGTGAGCCCGGTGCGCACGCCGCGGTCGACCGCCACGCCGCTCACGTCGACGCCGCGCTCGGACACCGCGCGGAGCATGAACGCGCCGAACTGATCGTCGCCGACGAGGCCGGCGATCGCCGTGCGCAGATCCAGCCGCGCCGCGGCGCAGGCCATGATCGCGCCCGACCCCCCGATCGTCAGCTCGGCGTCGTCCACGAGCGTCTCGGCCTGCCCGAAGGCGACCGTCATCGACGCGTCGGACAGGACGAGGTCGGGGTTGACCTCGCCCAGAACGAGAATGTCGAGGTCGCGCCCCGTGCTCACGGGATGGCCAGGCCGGTGGCCGCGTCGAACAGGCGGACCTCTTCGGGCTCGACCCCGAGCTTGATGACGCTGCCCTCCTGCGGGCGCTCGCGCGGGGCCAGGCAGGCGACCGCCTCGGCGCGGTGACCGTTCCCGGACAGCAGGGCCGCCGCCTCGCTCTCCTCCGCCGCCACCTCGGCCAGCTCGGCCCCGACTGTCCCGTGGACGATGACCTCGTCACCCAGCGGCTCGACAACGGCGACCTCGAAGTCCAGCGACGGCATCCCGTTGACCGCCGGGCGCAGCGACTCCGGCCGCACGCCCACGAACACCTCGGAGTCGGGCACGCCGGGCGCGGGCACCACGAGGTCACCGGCGGTGGCCTGGCCGGAGCGCACGTGGCCGCGCAGCAGGTTCATCGGCGGGCTGCCGATGAACCCGGCGACGAACATGTTGGCCGGACGGTCATAGACGTCCTGGGGCGCGCCGAGCTGCTGGAGGCGCCCCTCCGACAGCACCGCGATGCGGTCCCCCAGGGTCATGGCCTCCACCTGATCGTGCGTGACGTACACGGTGGTCACGCCCAGCCGCGCGTGCAGTCGCTTGAGCGCTGCGCGCATCTGTACCCGCAGCTTGGCGTCGAGGTTGGACAGCGGCTCGTCGAGCAGGAACACCTCGGGCTCGCGCACCAGCGCGCGGCCCATCGCCACCCGCTGGCGCTGACCTCCGCTGAGCTGCCCGGGACGGCGCTTCATCAGCTCCATCAGCCCGAGCATCTCGGCCACCTCGCCCACCCGCCGTGTCACCTCCGACCGCGCCACGCGCCGCTGGCGCAGCGGATAGGCGAGGTTGCGCGCGACGGTCATGTGGGGGTACAGCGCGTAGTTCTGGAACACCATCGCGATGTCGCGGTCGCGGGCCGAGACCTCGTTGACGACGCGATCGCCGATCCGGATCGCCCCGGAGCTCGGGGTGTCCAGGCCGGCGATCATGCGCAGGGCCGTCGTCTTGCCACAGCCCGAGGACCCGACGAGGATCATGAACTCGCCGTCGGCGATCTCCAGGCTCAGGTCATCCACAGCGACGGCCCCGCCCGGGAACCGCTTGGTCACCGAGTCGAGCATCACGCTTGGCATGCGGGTCCCTCCGTGGTCATTTGATCCCGGTGAACGCGATCGAGCGGATGAACCACCGCTGGGCGAACAGGAACACCAGCAGCATGGGGATCTGGCTCATGACCGTGCCGGCCATGAGCAGGTTCCATTGGGTGAAGTGCGCGCCCTGCAGCTGGGAGAGCCCGAGCTGGAGCGGGGCGTGCGCCTGGGAGTCGATGATGATCAACGGCCACAGGAAGTCATTCCAGGACCACATGAACTGGATGATCCCGAGCGTGGCCAGCGCCGGCAGCGACAGCGGCAGCACGATCTTGAACAGGATCCCCAGCCGCGAGGTGCCGTCGATCCGCGCCGCCTCCTCGAGCTCGATCGGCAGCGTGCGGAAGAACTGGCGCAGCATGAAGATGCCGAAGGCGCTGCACAGGTTGGGCATGATCAGACCGCCGACGCTGTCCACGAGGCCGATCTGCTTGACGATCAGGAACGTCGGGATGAGGATGACCTGGAAGGGCACCATCAGTGTCGCCAGCAGCACCACGAACAGCACGTCGCGGCCGAAGAAGCGGATGCGCGCGAAGGCGTAGGCGGCAAGGCTGCAGAACAGCAGGTTGCCCGCCACCGTCGCCAGCGAGTAGAGCAGGCTGTTGAGGAAGTAGTGCGCGAACGGGACGGCGTTCCAGGCTGCCGAGTAGTTGTCGAAGTGCAGGCCGGAGGGGATCAGAACCGGCGGAAAGGTCGTGGCCTGCTGCTTGGTCTCGAGCGAGACGATCACCATCCACACCAGCGGCACGAGCATGATCGCCGCCAGCGGGGCCAGGACCAGGTGCCAGGGGCTGAAGGGGAGCCGACCGCGGCGCGGCGCACGGCCCGCGTCGGGAAGCGGCGGGAAGCGCTCGGGCGCGGCGACGATCGGCTGGACGCTCACGAGCTGTAGTAGACCCGACGCCGGCCCACCCAGAGCTGCAGCAGCGTGACGATGAGGATGGCGACGAACAGGACGTAGGCGATGGCGGCGCCATAGCCGCCGTTGAAGAACTGAAACGCCTGCTGGTAGAGGTAGTAGACGATCACCGTGGTGGAGCCGAGCGGGCCGCCGCGCGTGGTCACGTAGATCTCGTCGAACAGCTGCAACGCGTTGATCGTGGACCACACGACGATGAACAGCGTCGCCGGCCCCAGCAGCGGCAGGACGATGCTGCGGAACGTCGCCCAGCGGCCTGCGCCGTCCATCTCGGAGGCCTCGAGCAGATCCTGCGGAATGCCCTGAAGCGCCGCCAGGTAGATGATCACGTCGAACCCCAGCCAGCTCCACACCGTCATGGCCACGATGCAGTACAGCGCCTGGTTTGGGTCCTGGAGGAACTGTTGCTGGGGCAGCCCGAGGAGATGCAGGACGTAGTTGACCAGGCCGAACGTCGGGTCCAGCAGCCACAGGAAGATGATCCCCGTGGCCACCGTCGAGGTCACCAGCGGGACGAACACCGCCAGGCGGTAGAAGCGGATGCCGCGGATCCTGCGGTTGAGCGCGACCGCGATGGCCAGCGCCCCGCCGACCGAGATCGGCACGAACAGGACCGTGTAGACGATCGTGTGGCCGATTGCCGAGCGGAACTGGGGATCCTTGGTGAGCGCGCGGTAGTTGGCCAGCCCGACGTAGTGCGCGGGCGCGATCAGGTTCGTGGACTGCAGCGACAGCAGCAGTGACCATCCGATCGGAATGAGCGCGAAGACGGCGATCAGGATCACCGCGGGCGTCACGAACGCCCATCCGGCGAGGTGGTCGGAGGCCGCCAGCCGCTTGAGGAGGCTGGGGCGCCGTCGGACGGCGATCCCGGTCGCGGTCATCTCCCCACGCGCCCCGCTATCCCGGCGCCGCGAGGATTCCGTTGACCTGCTGTGCGGCCTGACTGAGCGCCTGCTGGGGCTGGGCCTTGCCGAGCAGCACCGATTGCACCGCCTGGCCGATCACCGTCGATATCTTCGGATACACCGTGATCTGCGGGCGCGACTGCGTGGCGTTGGCAAGGTTGCTCGCCCAGACGGAGATGCCGGGGTACTTGGAGGTGAACTGCGAGTAGCCGGGCAGCTTGGCGACAGAGGCGCGGATCGGCAGGTCGCCGGTCATCGTCGCCCACTTGAGGTCGATCGCCGGGGAGGTCAGCCACTTCAGGAACGTCCACGCGGCCTGGGTGTGCGCCTGCCCGTTGTTGAACATGACCCAGTTGTCCGGTCCCGAGATCGTCTGGTGGTTGGCATCGCCGGGGAGGATGGTGACGCCGTAGTCAACCTTGGACTGGGAGATCTGCCCGAGGTCCCACGGTCCGGTCCACAGCATGCCGATGTGGCCGCCATTGAACACGCTCAGGTAATTGTCCGAGCCGTTGTCCAGGTAGATCGTGTGCTTGTTGGCCAGCGTCTGCAGCAGCGTCATCGCCTTGAGGCCCGCGGCGGAGTTGAACGCCGCCTGCTTGCCGTCGGGGCTGAGGATCGAGCCTCCCGCCTGCCACAGCATCGCCCAGTAGCGCCACACGGTGTCCTCACTGGCGTCGTTGACGTAGGCCCACCCAAACTGCTTGATCGCGGGGTCGGTCAGCTTGATCGCTGCGTTCTCGAAGTCTGACCATGTCCAACTGGCCGTCGGGGTGGGGATGCCCGCCTTGGCGAACAGCTTCTTGTTGTAGACGAGGGCGAGGTTGTCCACGAGGGCGGGGATGCCGACGATCTTGTCGCCGACGGTGGCCACCTTGCGCCCCGACGGCCAGAAGTCGTTCCAGTTGAAGCTCGGGTCCGACGCGATCAGCTTGTTGAGCGTGACCACCTGTGGGTTGGTGGCGATGTTGGGCGCCCATGAGCCGTAGAGGTAGGCGATGTCCGGCGGCTTGCCCCCGGCGATCGCGGCCAGCACCTTCTGCAGGGCGTAGTCGTTATTGCCCGAGAACTGAACGTTGACCGTGATGTTGGGGTGCGACGCGTTGAACTGCGAGGCGAGCGCCTTGATCGCCGTGGCCTCGGCGTCGGTGTAGCCCTGCCACACGGTGATCGTGGTGTGTCCGCCCGAGCTGGTGCCGCCGCCTGCGGCCTTGGACGAACTGCCGCCGTTCGAGCTGGTGCCGCCGCATGCGGCGAGGGCCAGGGCGCCGGCGATGAGGGGGAGGAGGGCGAGGCGTTTCATCATTACCTTCGCTTCCGGGTGGGGGTCAGCCCAGCACCACGGACCGGGTGAGGTGCTGGGGGTTGTCGGGATCGAGGCCCTTGGCCTCGGCGAGGGCGACCGCGCCCCGCTGCAGCGCGACGAGCTCGGCCATCGGATCGGTGGAGCGCGCCACGACGGTGGCGCCGGTGGCGCGAACGTCGCGAATGAGGTCCGGGTCGGCGTCGCCCACGAACCACGCGAGCGTCCCGGGGCCGGCGACGCTGATGGGGCCATGGCGGTACTCCATCGCCGGATAGGCCTCTGCCCAGGCTTGGCCGGCCTCGCGGAACTTCAGCGCCGCCTCGGAGGCCAGGCCGACGGTCCAGCCGTGACCGAGGAACACGAAGTGCTCGAAGTCGGCGGGCTCGGCGGGGAGTGGCTGGTCCAGCAGCAACTGCGCGTCGGCGATCGCGGGGGAGAGGTCATGGCCGACGTGTGCGCGCAGCAGCGCCAGCGCCGTCGTGGCGAAGCGGGTCTGCACGATCGAGGTCTCATCGGCGAACGCCAGAAGGATCGCGTCGCTTGCCGCCTGCACCACGGGAGTCCCGGGGACGGCGGATATGGCCAGTGACCGCCCGGCGGAGGGCAGCGCCTCGAGGCACCGCACCACTTCGGTCGTGGTGCCCGAGCGCGAGATCGCGAGGACCACGTCATAGGGGCGCCCGACCGGCATCTCGGAGGCGACGAACGCATCGCTCTCACCATCGCCGGCGGCCTCGCGAGCGGCGGCGACGGCCTGGGCGATGAAGTACGACGTTCCGCAACCCACGATCGCAACGCGCTCGCCGGAGGCCGGGAGTTGGTCGGCCACCTGCGGAAGGAGGTCCGCCACCTGGCGCCACATCTGCGGCTGGCTGGAGATCTCCTCACGCGTGACGCTCATTTGTGCGCAATATATGGTTCGACTGAGCAGAAAGCAACACCAAACCGTGGCCGGTTGTGTTCATACGACTGCGGTGCGGCATACACTGAGCGCGCGATGCAGCAGCCTGAGCGTCTCGGAGCGATCCTGGAGCGGCTATCGGCCGACGGCGCCGTCAACGTGGTTGAGATCGCCCGGTCGTTCGACGTCTCGGCGGCGACGGTCCGTCGTGACCTGCGCCTCCTGGAGGAGCAGCGGCTGCTCGAGCGCACGCACGGCGGCGCGGTCCCCCATGGTGTCACCTACGAGCTGCCGTTGCGCTACAAGACCACGCGCCAGCCCGAGCAGAAGCGGCGGATCGCGCTGGAGGCGGCCAGCCGGGTGCGCGAGGGCTGGGCCATCGGCCTCACCGGCGGCACCACCACCACCGAGGTGGCGCGCGCTCTCGTTGACCGCCCGCGCCTGACCGTGGTCACCAACGCGCTCAACATCGCAGCTGAGATCGCCGTGCGCCCGAACCTCAAGCTGGTGGTGACCGGTGGTGTGGCGCGCTCCGAGTCCTACGAGCTGGTGGGCCCGATCGCCGAGTCGAGCCTCGAGGGCCTCAACCTGGACGTCGCGTTTCTGAGCGTCGACGGGATCTCGCCGCGCGCCGGGCTCACCACCCAGCACGAGATCGAGGCCGGCACCGACCGGGCGCTCATGGCGCGCGCCGAGCAGGTGGTGGTCGTCGCCGACAGCTCCAAGCTCGGCCAGGTCGCGTTCGCGCGGATCTGCGAGCTGGCCGAGGTTCACGAGCTCATCACCGACGACGGCGCCGATCGCGCAGCCGTGGCGACGATCGAGGACGTCGGCGTGCGCGTGACGATCGTCTGAGCCGTCCGGCTGGGGTTTGGGCCCGGGACGCGCGGGAGAGTCCCGTGTTGGCGGTGGTGCGAGGCGGGCCACAACGACTGGCTGGGGGAGAGGGGGGTGGAATCTCCCGCGCTCAAGGCTCTTAATAGGTAGTGGCGGATAGTGACGGAAATAGCTTCAAGATCCTCCTCGACTCCAAGATCCTGGACCTCGGGCGGCGTCAGCACGGGCATGTGGCTCGGTTTCAGCTCCTGGAGCTCGGGGTCAGCCAAGGTCTGATCGCCGGGCGGCTGGCCTCGGGCGCGTGGGTGGCCGTTCACGTAGGCGTCTACTGCATCGGTCCGCGACGAAATGACCCCGTCTCGCGGGCGGCCGCCGCGGTGCTCGCCTGCGGCCGTGGCGCGGCGCTGAGCCATGCCTCGGCCGCGAGCCTGTGGGGGTTTGTCTCCCGCTGGAGCTTTCCGCTCGAGGTCACGTCCAAGGACCGGCGCGAGCGTCCGGACAGCTCCACCCATCGTTGCCAATCGTTACAGCCACGTGACGTCACTCGCCAAGATGGCGTCCCCACAACCAGCCCGGCCCGGACCGTGCTCGACATCGCGCCCCGGCTCACCGCGAAGCAGCTCACCCGTTTGGTCAACGACGCGCGCCACGACGGCTACCTGCGCCCGTCATCCCTCCAAGACGTCATGGACCGCAACCGCTACAACCCCGGCACCAAGCTGCTCGAGCCGTTCGTCGACAGTCCCCAGAACCCGACGAACTCCGGCTTTGAGGACGACTTCCTGGACTTCGTGGACAAGTACGGCCTCCCGAGACCGGAGATCAATTTCCCATTTAGCGGCCGCAAGCTCGACGCGTTCTGGCCCGAGTACGGCGTGATCGTCGAGTGCGACGGCTGGGACTTTCACAAGGACCGCGACATGTTTGAGGAGGATCGGGAGCGCGACGCCGACCACCTCGACCACGGCCTCATCACCGTACGCATCACCAAGAGACGGCTCACAGCGATGCCGGATCGCGAGGCGGCGCGGTTGAAACGGATCCTCAGCTGGGCCGAGCACCAGAGAGGGCTCGGCTAACCCCCCGGCCTGAGGGGTCAGGCGCGGCCGGGCACCGGCCCGCCGGCGCGGATCCCGTCGGGCAGCAGGTCCCCGTGGGCCTCGATGAGCTCGTCCACCATGTCGTGAATCTGGGCGATGGTGAGCGTGGCCCCGGCGTTGGGGTCGAGCATCACGGCCTGGTAGACGTGGTCGCGGCGGCCCTCCAGGACGGCCTGCACCGTCAGGTCGGCGACGTTGACCATCGTGCGGTTGAGGGCCGCGCACTGCGGGGGCAGGGCGCCGACGGCGATCGGGTGCACGCCGGCGGCATCGATCCGGCATGGGACCTCGACGCAGCAACCGGCCGGCAGGTTCTCGATGAGCCCGTCGTTGCGGACGTTGCCGTACTCGATGCGCTCGGCGCCGGTCGCCATCGCGTGGATGTAGCGGGGGGCGAGTTCGCCCTCGCGCAGGACCTCGAGCGGCTCGCCGGCGGCCAGCTTGCGCTTGATCTCCGCGTACTCCCGCAGGTTGTCCTGCGAACGGCGGATGTACTCGTCCACCGGGATCCGGTAGCGGTCGAGCTGGTCGTCGTGGGACATGAACCAGGGCACGTACTCGGCGCTGTGCTCGCTGGACTCGGTGGGGAAGTGGCCGAACTGGCGGTAGAGCTCGACCCGCACCCGCCGCGCCAGGCCATCGGGGTCGCGTGCGATCGCCTCGTCGAGCAGCGGGTAGAGGCTCTCGCCGTTGCGCGCGAAGCGCAGCACCCACGCCTGATGGTTGACCCCGGCAGTGAGGTACTCGATCTCGGGCTCGGGCACCCCCACGATCTCGGCGATCTGCTCGTGCGTGTTCTGCACGGAGTGGCACAGACCCACGATCCGCGTGTCCCGACCGCTGGCCCACACCGACCAGCACAGCATCGCCATCGGGTTGGTGTAGTTGAGCAGGATCGCGTCCGGGCACATCTCGTCCATGTCGTCGGCGATGGCCAGCAGGACCGGGATCGTGCGCAGGGCGCGGAAGACGCCGCCGACACCGAGCGTGTCGGCGATCGTCTGGCGCAGGCCATAGCGCGTGGGGATCTCGAAATCGCGGAGGGTGGCCTCAAAGCCGCCGACCTGGATCTCATTGATCACGAAGTCGGCGCCGCTGAGGGCGGCGCGGCGGTCGCGGTGCGACTCGATCGTGAACGCCGCGCCCGTGGACCGGTTGGTGTCGGCGGCGATCTGCTCGGCGGTGGCCAGGCGCTCCGGGTCGATGTCATGCAGGACGATGGTGGCCTCGGCGATCTCCGGGAACGCGCTGAGATCGGCGAGCAGAATGCGGGTGAACTCGACGCTGCCGGCGCCGATGAGCGTGATCCGTGGGTTCATGCTCGCAATTGTTCTACTTAGCCTGGAAGTGTGCAAGAGTGAACGTCCAATGATCGTCTGCGTCGCGGGCAATCCTGCCATCGACAAGCTGTTCGAGGTCGACGCGGTGCGTCCCGGCGACATCCATCGCCCGGATGCGTTCGTGCCACTGCCCGGCGGCAAGGGCATCCACGTCGCCCAGGTGGCCACGGCCCTGGGCGCCGACGCGATCGCCACCGGGATCCTCGGCGGGCATCACGGCCGCTGGCTGTCCGAAACGCTCGCCGGCGAGGGCATTCGGGGCGTCTTCGCCTGGGCGGCGGCCGGCGAGACGCGCTCGTGTCTGACCGTGGCCGACCGGGCGACCGCACGCCTCACCGAGTTCTACGAGGACGGCATCCGGGCCACACGCCAGGACTGGGCCGCGCTCGCCGAGATCGTCGAGGAGCTCCTGGGCGGCGGCGCGAGCTGGCTGGCAATGGCCGGCTCGGTGCCCGCCGCCGAGGACCTCCCCGGGTACGCGGAGCTCATCGCGAAGGCGCGCCGGGCTGGGGTGCGGACCGCGATCGACTCGCGCGGCCCCGACCTCGTGCGCGCCCTGGAGAGCAGGCCGGATCTGGTCAAGATCAACGCGTATGAGGCTGCCGAGCTCCTGGACCGCCCGATCACTGAGATCGCGCACGCGCGCGACGCTGCCGCCGAGGTTCGCCGGCGGGCCGGAGGGGACCGGCACGCCGCGATCGTCACGCTGGGCGAGCAGGGCATGGTCCTCATCGACCCCGGCGGCGGTGTCTGGCACGGCTCCGTTGCTGTCCACGGCGACTACCCCGTGGGCAGCGGCGACGCCTTCCTGGCCGGCCTGCTCGCCGCGCTGACCGCCGACCCGGGCATCGCCTGGCCCGAGGCGGCGCGGCTCGGCCTGGGCGCCGCGGCAGCCAACGCCGAGGTCCCGGGCGCGGCGCGCCTGGATCCCGCCCGTGCAAAGGAGCTCGCGGCCGGTGCCGAACTGCGCCGCCTCTAGACGCGTCATTCCACGCCGACGGCTACGACTGCTCGGGCTCGGTCAGCTACGCGCTGGCGGCGGCCGGGCTGGTGAGCTCGCCGATGGCGCGCGCCGCTTTCGAGAACTGGGGCGACGCCGGGCCCGGACGGTGGATCACGATCTACGCCAACGCCGGCCACGTGTGGATGGAGGTCGCCGGCTGGCGGTTTGACACCGTCGCGCTGGCCGAGAGCGGCACGCGCTGGGCCTAGGGCGGGGGCGAGTTCTCCGGCTTTGTGGTCCGCCACCCGCCGGGGCTCTAGACCCCTCGCCGGCCGCCCGCCCGCCCGGGCATCCCGTTGCGCGCGGGGGTTTTCGAGCCACGAGGCCGGCGATCGTGAGTCGTGGCTCGATTTCCCCCGTAGTGCGGGGGTTTTCGAGCCAGCGGGCGGCGACCTCGTGGGTGCTGGCTCGATTTCCCCCGAGACCAGGCGTCCTAGTGGGCGCGGATCGCGCGAAAGGCGGCGCGCACCTCGGCCACGAAGAGATCGGGCTGTTCGAAGGCGGCAAAGTGGCCGCCGCGCTCCGGCTCGCTCCAGTAGCGGATGTCGGTGAAGCGCCGTTCGGCCCAACGGCGCGAGGGCCGCTGCAGCTCACGGGGAAAGATCGTGCAGCCGACCGGCACGTCGACGGTGTCGGTCACGGGCCCGGAGATCCACTCGTTGACCCGCCCGATGCTCTCCCAGTAGAGCCGCGCGGAGGATGCGCCGGCACGCGGCAGCCAGTAGAGCATCACGGTGTCCAGCACCTCGTCACGGGTGAGCACGCTCTCGAGGTCACCGTCGTGGTCGGTCCATCCCCACAGCTTCTCGACGATCCAGGCGCACAACGCCACGGGCGAATCGACCAGCGCGTAGCCGATCGTCTGCGGCCGGGTGGCATGCACACGGGAGTAGCCGGAGTCGATCCGGTCCGAACGGGCCAGCGCCTCCAGCGCGGCGCGCTCTGACGAGGTGAGGTCGTCAAACGTGGCCGGGTCGGGCGGAGCCAGAGGGGGGGTGAGGTGGAGCCCGATGACGCGGTCGGGCGCGTGCTGGGCGATGTTCGTGCTGATGCTGGTTCCCCAGTCGCTGCCCTGAGCGCCGAAGCGCTCATAGCCCAGTTGCGACATAAGCTCACACCACGCACGGGCGATGCACTCGATCCCCCAGCCGGTCTGCGCCGGCTTCTCGCTGAAGCCGTAGCCAGGCGGCGCGGGGCACACGACGTGAAAGGCGTCGGTGGCATCGCCACCACGCGCCGCGGGATCCGAGAGCGGACCGATCGCCTTCAGAAACTCCACAACGGAGCCCGGCCAGCCATGGGTGATCACCAGCGGCGTCGCGTCCGGCTCGGGCGAGCGGACGTGAAGGAGGTGGATCCCGAGCCCGTCGATGTCGGCGCGGAACTGCGGCACCGCGTTGAGGCGCGCCTCGGTGGCTCGCCAGTCGTAGGCGTCGGCCCAGTATGCGCATAGCTCGCGGAGGTACTCGAGCGGCACGCCCTGGGCCCACCCGCCGGCCGTGGCCGGCTCAGGCCAGCGCGTCTGGCGCAGCCGCGCTCGCAGGTCCTCGAGTTCGGAGTCCGGGATCTGAATGCGGAACGGGTCCATGGGTCGCGGAGCCCATGTTCACACGACCTGAGAAAGCCCTCATCGGCGACCGATTACTTTTTGAGACCTGGTTGGTCTTAGGTTGTGTCAGCCACAACCCCAGGAGGGAGCAGGATGAGCACCACCGCAACCCGGATCCGCACGATCAGTCTGGTCTGTGTCGGCACGCCGGATCAGGACAAGGCGGTCGCCTTCTATGAGTCGATCGGCTTCGAGAAGCGCACCGACGTCCCGTTCGGCGGCGGCTACCGCTGGATCGAGGTCTACCCGCCCGAGGGCACGACCGGCATCGCGCTGGCGCCTCCGCCCCAGGGCCGCGAGAGCGTCGAGCCCCAGCAGACCGGTATCACGCTGACCACCGACGATGTCGACGCCACCCACGCGCAGATGAAGAGCCTGGGCGTCGACGTCGACGCCGAGGTCTCGCGCATGGGCGACCCGGTCCCGCCGATGTTCTGGTTCCGCGACCCGACCGGCCACACGCTGATGGTCGTGGAGAACCCGTCCTGACCGGACAGCCCCCCAGCGGAGATCGGGACTTCGCCGATCTCGTCGAAGCGCACCGGGCCGAGCTCCATGCCCATTGCTACCGCATGCTCGGCTCGGTGCACGATGCCGACGACGCGCTCCAGGAGACGCTGGTGCGCGCGTGGCGCGGCGCGGCCGGGCTGCGCGAGCAGGGCTCGGCCCGGTCGTGGCTGTACACGATCGCGACCAACGTCTGCCTGACCGAGCTGGAGCGCCGCAAACGGCGGGGGCTCCCGCACGACTTCAGCCCGGCTTCGGAGGGGCTCACCCCGCCCGGGGACCCGCTCGTGGAGTCGACGTGGATCGAGCCCTACCCTGACGAGGCGATGGGCCTGCCCGCCGGCCGCGCCGCGCCGGAGGCCAGCTACGACCAGCACGAGGCGGTGGAGCTGGCCTTCGTGGCAGCCGCACAGCACCTGGCGGCCAACCAGCGGGCCGTCCTCCTGCTCCGCGAGGTGCTCGGCTTCAGCGCGAAGGAGACCGCCACGATGCTGGACACGTCGGTCCCGTCGGTCAACAGCGCCCTGCAGCGGGCACGCGCCTCGATCGAGGAGCGGGTGCCGGAGCGCAGCCAGCAGGCGACCCTGCGCAGCCTCGGCGACAGCCGTCTGCGTCGGCTCATCGACCGCTATGTCGAGGCGTGGGAACGCTCCGACGTGCCCGCCTTCACCGAGCTGCTCGTCAAGGACGCCACGTTCGCGATGCCGCCGCTGGCGACCTGGTACACGCCGCGCGACACGATCGCCACGTGGGCGAGCAACTATGCAATGTCGGGGGAGTGGCGCTGGCGTGGGGTGCTCACGAGCGCCAACGCGCAGCCGGCGCTCGCCTTCTACGCATGGGACGACTCGGCGGGCGCCTATCTCCCGTTCGCGCTCAACGTGCTCAGCCTCCGCGGCGACCTCGTCTCAGACGTGACCGCGTTCATCGCGCGCTCCACCGATGCCCCGGAGCCCGAGGCGTACGTGAACTTCCCCACCCAGCCGATGGACGAGCGCCAGTTGGCCGTCACGTTCAGCCGCTTCGGGGTCCCGGACCGGCTGAACTAGACGGCGCGGCGGTCAGCGCGTGTCGGACACGGCGCTGGCGAAGGCCTCGGCGAGCGTCGGGACGTGCTCGTCGGTCAGCGCCAGCGGCGGCCGGATCTTGAGCACGTTGCGGTCGGGGCCGGTGATGCCCACCAACACGCCGAGGTGGCGCATCCGGTCGCGGACCGCCTGCGCGCGCGGGCCGTCCGGCTCTCGGCTCGCGGGGTCAGCGACGAATTCGACCCCCAGAGCCAGGCCGACGCCGCGCACGTCCCCGATTGCCGGGTCGCCGCCCCCCAGTTCGCTCAGGGCCGCGCGCAGGGCGCGACCGGTGCGCTGCACGCGGCCGAGCACGCGCTCGTCCTCGATGACGTCGAGGACCGCGAGCGCCGCCGCGGCGCTCACCGGGTTGCCGCCGAAGGTGCTGAACAGCGTCGTGTGGCCGACCAGGGCGAAGGCGATGTCGCTGCGGGTGATGACGGCGGCGACTGGATGGCCGTTGCCCATCGGCTTGCCGAGGGTGACGAAGTCCGGGACGACGCCGAACCGGGCAAAGGCCCATAGCGCGTGGCCGGTGCGGCCGTGCCCCGCCTGGACCTCGTCGGCGATCCACAGCCCCCCGGCGTCATGGGTGAGGCGCACGAGGTCCTGGACGTAGCCGGGGTCAAGGTCGGCGATGCCGTCGCTGGTGACGAGGCCGTCGAGAATCGCGGCCGCCGGCAACAGGCCGCGATCGCGCATGCGATCCAGTGCGGCCGCGAATGCGCCGGAGTCGAGATTCAGTCCGCGGTAGGCGTCGGGCGGCGCCCACGTCTCGATGTGCGGCGGGCGGGGGCGGTCAAACCAGCCCTCCGGCGACAACGCCTCGGTGGCCTCGGTGATCCCGTGATAGGCCCACTCGGTGCAGAGCCCGCCCTCATGTCCGGTGACCGCGGTCGCCATCCGCCAGGCCAGATCGTTGGCCTCCGAGCCGGAGTTGACGAGCAGTACCGTGTCGAGCTCCGGCGGGCAGGTCGCCACCAGGCGCTCGGCGAGCTCGATGGCGCCGGGGTGGAGATAGCGCATGTGCGTGTTGATCTGGCGGCTCTGGCGCGCGATGGCCGTCGTCACGCGAGGATGGCCGTGCCCGACGCAGGGGACGTTGTTGTAGGCGTCGAGATAGCGCCGGCCGGCGGAGTCGGTGATCCAAACGCTCTCGGCGCTGGCCACCTGGATCGGCTCGTCGTAGAACAGCGGGTCGACGGCGGGGCCGAACGCGGCGCCGCGTCGCGCCGCCAACGACGGGTCCGGCCGGGTGGCCGGGCCAGCGCCGAGCTGCCGGGCCAGCTCGTCCCACCCGGTCGCCTCCATCGACTCGAGCATGCGCCGGCACGGCCCGTTGAAGCGCTCGGCGAACTCCTGTGTCTCCAGGTTCTGGCCGACCCGCCACGAGCTGATCGCGATCGTCACCGCGCTGCGCGCAGCCCACGCCGCGCCGAGAACCCTCAGCTCGACCTCTTCGAGCTCGATCTGGCGCTGATAGCCGTCGAGGACGAGACGCGCGAGCCGGAACAGCTCGGAGCCCTCCCGGCCGACGCCGAGTGAGTCGAGCACCGACGCCAGGTCGGTGATCAGCGCCGAGTGGCTCATGTCGCCGAAGTCGATGATCCCGGTGATCAAGCCGGCGTCGTTAGTCAGGGTGTTGTCCACCGTCAGGTCGGTGTGGACCACCTGGGCCCGCAGGCGGGGCCACGCCGGCGTGACGGTCCGTTCGAACTCGTTCAGCACCCGGGACACCAGCGCGCGCTCGTCCGCGTCGCGGATGTGCTCGAGCAGCCCTCGCGACGCCAGCGCGTGCTGGACATCCCACAGCATCGTGCGCCGGGCGCGCGGGTGGGAGAACGCGCGCAGGGCCAGCGCCAGCCGTGCCGTGGTCTCCCCCCACGCGATGAGCGCCCCGTCGCTCAGATCGGCCGCCTCGATCCGGCTGTGGCCGGGCAGGACATCGTAGGCCCGCACCCAATGCGCCACCTCGCCGTCCGACCACTCGGCGCGCAGCAGCGCCGGGTCGTCGCCGGGCTGAGCCGTCCCGGGAGATCCCGTCACGGCGGCGCGCCAGGGAAGCGCCACCCCGAGGTCCGGGTCCACCGCGGCGATGTGGAGCGCCGCCTCGGCCTCCATGTCGAGCACCTCCGGGTCCTCCGAGGGGTTGGAGACCTTGAGGATGGCGATCGGCTGGCCGTCGCCGCCCAGCAGGGCGAACGTCCGGTCGCGCTCGCTGCCGAGGTCGGTGGCGGCACGCGCTTCGATGCCGAACGTCTCGGCGGCGATGCGGACGGCATCGCCGGCGGTGACGCGCGGCCGGATGCCGGTGAGCACGGAATCCATTGGGCCCACATTACGCGCGGCGCGTGATCGAGGCGTGGAAGACTCCCGCCGTGGCATCCGTGCGCTTCACCCTGCGCCAGCTCGAGTACTTCCTCGCCGCGGCGGATGCCGGCAGCATCACCGAGGCCGCGCAGAACATCCCTGTCGCGCAGTCCTCGGTGTCCGCGGCCATCGCCCAGCTCGAGGCCGCGCTGGGGGTGCAACTCCTCATCCGCCACCACGCCCAGGGAATCTCGCCGACCGCGGAGGGCCGGCAGTTCCTCGAGCGGGCCCGGGCCCTGCTGCGCGACGCCGACGAGCTGGAGCGGTTCGCCTCCGAGCTCACCGCCGAGCTGAGCGGCACCCTGCACCTCGGCTGTCTGGTCACCGTCGCGCCGCTGATGATGCCGCGGCTCGGCAAGGGCTTTCGCGACCGCCACCCGGCGGTCACGCTCGAGATGGTGGAAGCCGGCCAGCAGGAGCTCGTATCGGGCGTGCGCTCAGGTGGCCTCAGCGTCAGCCTCACCTACGACCTGGACCTGGCCGACGATCTGACGTTCACGGCCCTGGCCAGCCTTCCGCCCTACGCGGTGTTCGCGGCCGACCACCCACTGGCGGGCGCCGAGTTCGTCACGCTCGCGCAGCTCGCCGCCGAGCCGCTCGTCCTGCTCGACCTCGCACACAGCCGCGAGTACTTTCGCGGCCTGTTCTCGGCGGCCGGGGTCGAGCCCACCATCGGGCACCGCTCGGTCCACCCGGACGTCGTCCGCACGATGGTCGCCAACGGCTTCGGCTACACGATCTTCAACGCGCGGGCGGGCACTGCCGCCGCGCTCGACGGCATGCCGCTGGCCACCGTGCCGATCACCGGCGACCCCCGCCCGATGATTCTCGGGCTCATCCGGCTGGCCAGCGTGCGCCCGACGCGGCTCGTCGCCGCCTTCGAGCAGCACTGCCGCGCCGCGATCGCGTCCGGCGTCGTGCCCGGCGTGGAGCCGTTGGAGGGCTGATCAGGCCGGCACGTTGATCGGCGCCGGCGTCGAGCCCGTGGGCCGATATGCCAGGTAGCTGCGTTGAGTCGCGATGTGGTCGGCGAGGTACCGGGCGTCGTGCCAGACGCCCCAGATGAACGATGACCCGCGTCGCGACAACCAGGGCAGTCCCAGGAAGTAGACACCCGGCTCCGATGACACGCCGCGTCGGTGGTTCGGCTTGCCGGTCGCGTCGAAGGCATCGACCTGGAGCCAGCTGTAGTCGACGGCGAAGCCGGTGGCCCAGATGATGCAACTCACGCCGGCGCTCGCCAGGTCGAGCTCGAGGAGAGGCTCGGTGGCGCAGGAGGGCAGCGGCGCCAGTTCGCGGGCCTCGGGCTCCTGCGGGAGGTCGACACCCATCCGGGCGACATAGGCGTCGGCTTCGTCCAACAGCGCGAGGTAGTTCATATCGCCTCCGGCGATGTTCTCGCGCAGATCGGTCGCAAAGCTGATCGCGCCACCTTCGAACGAGGCTGTGGATCCGACGAGCACCATGCCGCGTGCGGCGAGGTCACGAAAGTCGACGGTGTGGCCACCAAACGCTCCGCTGACCGCGATCGTGACGTGCTCGGCGCCCTGCGGCGGAGCGTCGGCATCCCACTTGCCCAGGACCCCAAGCCACCACACGAAGTCACGCCCGCGGTAGCGTCGCGGGGGACGGTCGTGCGGGCCCACCGACAGGTAGACGCTGCGCCCGGCTCGTCGCAGCTCATCCGCGATCTGCACCCCGGACGATCCAGCCCCGACGACCAGGATCGCACCGTCGGGCAGCTGATCTGGGTTGCGGTAGTGGCTCGAGTGCAGCTGCACCGGCCCGGCATCGTGAGGAACGACCGGCGGAATCAGTGGACGTTGGAACGGCCCCGTCGCCGCGACCACGTAGCGGGCCTCGATGGTCCCGTCCGTCGTCTCGGCACGGAAGCCGGCGCGGCCGGCGTTCCTCCGCACCGACGTCACCTCGACTCCGCATCGGATCGGTGCTCCGACCTTCTCCGCGTAGGCGACGAAGTAGTCCGCGACCTGTTCCTTGGACGGGAACTCGTCTGGACCGACGTCAGCGAATTCCAAGTTGGGGAACCGGTCATGCCAGGCGGGGCCGTTCGCCACGAGCGAGTCCCAGCGCTCAGACCGCCACCGCTCAGCGATGCGGTTGCGCTCGAGGACGCGATGCTGCACGTCGCAGGCGGTCAGGTGCTCGCTCATCGCGAGACCGGCCTGTCCACCGCCGACGACCAGCACCTCCACCATTTCGCTCGACATGTCGCTCCGCTCAGATTCGCCGTCACGGCTCTTTTCGTGCGTGCGGCAGCACGCGCTGGTCAATCGTGGCAGGCAGCGACGCGGGCACAATCGGGAGAGCCGAACCACCGCAGCGCCAGACCCGATTCAGCCGCGCGGAGTTGCCAGATAGTGTCCGCCGCCATCGGCGGTTACCCCGAAACCCGGCCAGGCGCGCGCGTTCCGCGCTTCGCCGTGCTGCTCGAACCGGTACCGATCGGGCCGGTGGTCGCGCGCAACCGCTTCTTCCAGGTGCCGCACTGCAACGGCATGGGCTATCGCGACGTCAGCGCGCATGCCGAGATGCGGGGGGTCAAGGCGGAGGGTGGCTGGGCGGTCATCTGCACCGAGCAGGCCGAGATCCACCATTCGTCGGAGATCACGCCGTTCATCGAGCTGCGTATCTGGGACGACCAGGACATCCCTGCGATCGCCCGTATCGCCGACAAGATCCACGAGCACGACGCGCTGGCGGGTATCGAGCTCTGTTACAACGGGATGAACGGCCCGAACCTGTACAGCCGCCTGGCGCCGATGGGGCCGGCGCACCTGCCGGTCGCGACGTTCACCTCGGACCCGGTCCAGGCGCGGCGGATGGATCTGGATGACATCGCCGACCTGCGCCGCTGGCATCGCGCGGCGGTCCGCCGGTCCCTGCGGGCGGGCTATGACCTCGTCTACGTCTATGCGGGGCATGCTCTGGGCGGGATCCATCACTTCCTGTCGCGGCGGTATAACGACCGCACCGACGCCTACGGCGGGTCGGCGGAGAACCGCATGCGGCTGCTGCGCGAGATCCTCGAGGACACGCGCGAGGAGTGCGATGGGCGCGCCGCCGTCGCCTGCCGCATCACTGTCGATGAGCTGCTCGGCGATGAGGGGATCACGCGCGAGGACATCGAGGACGTCGTGGGCACGCTGGGCGAGCTGCCGGACCTGTGGGACTTCGTGCTCGGGTCCTGGGAGGACGACTCGGTGACCGCGCGCTTCGGCGAGGAGGCCGAGCAGGAGCAATATGTGCGCGGCCTGAAGCAGCTGACGTCCAAGCCGGTGGTCGGCGTGGGGCGGTTCACCTCGCCGGACACGATGGTGCGGATGGTGCGCAGCGGCGTGTTGGATCTGATCGGGGCGGCACGGCCATCGATCGCCGACCCGTTCCTGCCACAGAAGATCGCGGAGGGGCGCCTGGAGGACATCCGGGAGTGCATCGGCTGCAACATCTGCGTCTCGGGTGACTTCACGATGTCCCCCATCCGCTGCACCCAGAACCCGACAATGGGGGAGGAATGGCGGCGGGGCTGGCATCCGGAGCGCATCCGCCATCGCACCACGGACGCGAAGGTGCTGGTCGTCGGAGGAGGCCCGGCTGGCCTCGAAGCGGCGCAGGCACTGGGCAAGCGCGGCTACGAGGTGATCCTCGCCGAAGCCACGAATACGTTGGGCGGGCGAGTCGCCCGTGAGGCGCGGCTGCCGGGGATGGCGAGCTATATCCGCGTCGCCGACTATCGCGAGGCGCAGCTCAAGCGGCTGCGCAACGTCGAGCGCACCCAGGGCGAGGTGACAGCGGCCGAGATCCTGGAGTACGACTTCGATCACGTCGCGGTGGCGACGGGCGCGCGCTGGCGCGCCGACGGGGTGGGGCGCCACCACACCAAGCCCATCGTGCTGGATCCCACGCTGCCGGTGCTCACCCCGGATGATCTGATGGCCGGCTCCCTCCCGAACGCCGATCGCGTGGTTCTGTTCGACGACGACCACTACTACATGGGCGGTGTCCTGGCGGAGCTGCTCGCCCGGAGCGGCCGCCACGTGACCCTGGTCACGCCTGCCGCGTGCGCGTCGAGTTGGACGACCAACACGATGGAGCAGCACCGCATCCAGCGACGACTGCTCGAGCTCGACGTCGAGATCCTCGCCTCCCATGCCGTGCTGAGCACGGCCGCGGGCAGGGTCCGCGCACAGTGCGTGTTCACCGCACGCGAGACAGAGCTTTCCGCCGGCGCCGCCGTGTTCGTGACCGCGCGCCTACCCGAGGACTCCGTCTACCGCGGGCTGCTCGAGCGCCGAGCCGACTGGCAGGGCGCCGGCCTGACGACGGTCTGCGCGGTTGGCGACTGCCTGGCTCCGGGCACCATCGCCGCCGCCGTGTGGGAGGGCCATCGCTACGCCCAGGAGCTCGAGGCGCCGTTGGATCGTGGCGACGCCGTGCCCTTCCGCCGCGAGGTGACCGAGCTTGCCCGCGACTGAGGGCGTATAAGTCTCCGCCCATGACCCACCGCCGCATCCGTCCGTTCAATACGCGCGAGACCTACCCCGAGCAGAACCTCGACAACGACCTGTGTCAGGCCGTCGTGGCCGGCAACACCGTTTACCTGCGCGGGCAGATCGGCCAGAACCTCGACACCACCGAGTCGGTGGGGATCGGCGATGTCGAGGCCCAGGCTGAGCAGGCGATGGCCAACATCGACGTGCTGCTGCGTGAGGCCGGCAGCGGACTGCAGGACATCGTCAAGGTCATCGTCTACCTCGTGGACATCCGCTACCGCGAGCCGGTGTACCGCGTGATGGGTCGGTGGCTGACGGGCGTGCACCCCGTCTCGACAGGCATCGTCGTCAGCGCGCTGGCCCGGCCGGAGTGGCTGGTGGAGATCGACGCCACCGCTGTCATCTCCCGCGAGGCCGGCGAGGCCGGCGAGGCCGGCGCGTGACGTTCTCCCTGCTCGGCCGGTGCGCGCAGACCGGCCGCCTGGGGGTGGTCGTCTCATCGTCGAGCCCTGCGGTCGCGGCTCGCTGTGCGTGGGCGCGCCCAGGCGTCGGGGTGGCGGCCAGCCAGAACATCACCGACCCTCGGCTCGGGCCCGCGTTGCTCGACGCGCTGAAGCGGTCTGGCGATCCACAGGCGGCGCTCCACGAGGTCGTGAGCGGGGCGCCGCACGTCGAGCACCGCCAGCTGGTCGTGCTCGACACCGGCGGGGTGGGCGCCGCCTACAGCGGCTCGGGCACGCTGGGCGCTCACGGCCACCGGATCGGCGACGGGTGCGCCGCGGCCGGCAACCTGCTGTCCGACGAGAGCGTGCTCGATGCGATGACCGACGCGTTCGCGCGGGGTGCGGATCTCGATCTGGGCGACCGGCTCATCGCGGTGCTCGGCGCGGCGCTGCACGCCGGCGGAGAGGCTGGCCCCGTCCACTCCGCCGGGCTGCTCATGATCGGCGAGGTGGCGTGGCCGGTGGCGGACCTCCGGGTGGACTGGCACGATGAGCCGGTGGCCGAGCTCGGGCGGGTATGGCAGGTCTACAAGCCCCAGCTCGAGGACTACGTCACGCGCGCGTTGGACCCGTGCGCCGCTCCGGCGTACGGCGTGCCCGGGGAGTGACGTCGCCGGTGGTCCTGCCGGCGCGGGCTCGCGCGCGGTAGGTTGCCGCCCTATGCCGCACTTCGACATGTCGCTCGAGGAGTTGGCGGTCTACGACCCGCCCCTGGAGCCGCCCGCCGACCTCGAACCGTTCTGGGAACAGACCCTCGCCGAGACTCGGGGGTATGACCTCAACCCGGCGATCGAGCCCGCCGAGTCGCCGCTGGCGGTGATCGAAAGCTACGACGTGTCCTGGCGGGGGTTCGGCGGCGATCCGGTCAAGGGGTGGCTGCACCTGCCGGCGGCGGGGCTGCGATCGGGCGCGCCGCTGCCGGCGGTCGTGCAGTACCAGGGCTATGGCGGCGGCCGTGGGCTCGTGTTCGAGAACGTCTTCTGGGCCGCCGCGGGCTACGCGCACCTCGTGATGGACACGCGCGGGCAGGGGAGCGGCTGGTCGACCGGGCACACCCCCGACCCGGCCGGCTCCGCCCCCGCACAGCCGGGGTACATGACGCGGGGCATCACCGACCCGGCGAGCTACTACTACCGGCGGGTGTACGCCGACGCGGTTCGCGCCGTGGACTTCATGCGTGGGGTCGACGGGGTCGACGGGGGCGCGATCGCGGTCACGGGCGCCAGCCAGGGCGGGGGACTGTCGCTGGCGGCTGCCGCGTTGGCCGACGGCGTGCGCGCGGTGATGACCGACGTGCCGTTCCTGTGTGACTTTCGCCGGGCGAGCCGGGTCGCGATGACCGATCCGTATCTGGAGATCGTCCGCTACCTCGCGGCGCACCGCGACCACGAGGATGCGGCATTCGCGACGCTGTCGTATTTCGACGGGGCGGTGCTGGCGCGCCGGGCGAGCGCGCCGGCCCTGTTCTCCGTTGCGCTTATGGACGAGACCTGCCCGCCCTCGACCGTCTACGCCGCCTACAACGCTTACGCCGGCCCCAAGGAGATCGTCAGCTACCCCTACAACGACCACGAGGGTGGCGAGGCCTTCCATAAGAGCCGGCAGGCGGCCTGGCTGGCCGAGACCCTGTCGGCCGATTCCACGTAGGCGGAGCGCGGCGTGCGATCCACGGGTTCAAGGAACGTGTCGAAATCGTCACGCAGGGGTGGAAACACGGCTTCTGCAGGCTCTTAGTTATGTGGAGAGAGAATCCGAGCTGAGGCTGACTCCGGAGGTCACGGACTGGCTGACGACGCTTGCTCCGGAGACGCTCTGCCGTGTCGCCGCGGGCATGAATCGCGTGCAGCGGATCGGCTCGACGCTGGGGCGCCCGGAGGTCGACCGGCTCAAGGGCTCGCGGCACCACAACATGAAGGAGTTGCGGCTCGGCACCGTTCGGGTGCTGTTCATCTTCGACAGCCGCGATCCGCTCATGCTCATCGGAGGCGACAAGCGCGGCTCCTGGAACGACTGGTACCGGCGCAACGTCCCGAAGGCCGACCGACTCTGTGACCAGCACCGGCGAGACAACGGAAAGGGGGGATCATCACGTCACCGAGATCCACCAAGTCGTGGCAGGCAGTGAAGACGGAGCTACAGCTCGACGAGGAGCGGGTGGCGGCGTATGAGCTCTTGATGAAGGCCCAGAGTCACCTCGCCACGCGTCTCACCCGCGAGGGCGCCACCGACGCTCAGATTGAGAGGGCTCTCGAGGTATCCGAGCCGGCCCATCCCGAGTTGCTGGCCCCGGAGGAGCTCTACCTCGGCACGATGGCGCGGTTCGTCAACGCGCTTGGGGGCAGCCTTGAACTGTCGGCCGCCTTCGGCCCTAAGACCGAAGACCCTCCGGCTCAGTGACTGGGCGGAACGTCGAGCGACGGGTTGCGGTCGAAGAAGCCGACGGGCTTGAGCCAGAAGGAGACGGTGTCCACCGGCATCACCGGCCACTCCTCGGGGCGGGTGATGTGGTGGATGCCGAAGACGTACCAGAGCACGACGTCGGTGTCCTCGATGGAGCGGTTGGCGGCGGTCCACACGGGCAGGCCGCGATCGTGGTGGCTCTGGACCACGAACTCGCCGCACGGCCAGCGCTCCTCCTCGTCAAACGGGGTCACCCACAGGGTGTGGGCGAGGACCTGGGCGCGGCGCAGGACCGGCGAGTCGGCCGCGAGCATCGCCGGGAAGCAGTCGCCGGGCACGAGCTTGTAGCCGACCGCGCCGTCCAGCCCGTTGCGTGCGCCGGGGTTGACCACCTTCCAGGCGCGCTGGACTGACCAGTCGTAGTCCTGCATCCCCTCGGCCTCGGTGCGCAGCGGGGTGTCGCGCTGCACGAGGGCCACGCCATGGGGGTTCTCGGGCCCGACCGGGAGCGCCTCGGACTCGGAGGCCACGACGGTGTTGCGCTCGCCGTCGACGTCGAGGTCGAGCCGGGCCACCAGGAAGTGCTGGTGAAACGGGGCATAGGTGCGCTCGTCCACCAGGGTCCCGTAGGGCGGCTGGCGTCCTTCGGCGAAATGCGTGGTGACCATGATCCCGGTGGCCCGCACCTCGGCCTGGATGGTGCCGTCCTGGTGAAAGCGCCAGTAGACGAGGTATTCGTAGTTGCCGACGGTGACGTGGAAGGACACCACCAGACGGCGCATCCGCCGGGTCTCGGCGCCGCTGACGTCGTCCACGTGCTTCCAGAGCACGCCGTCGTCCTCCTCGTGGATGCAGACGGCGTTGGCGATCGTGTACGGCTCACCGGCGGTGTCGTGCAGGACCGCGTCGAGGTAGGCGATCTCGCCCAGGCAGTCGCAGCCGAGCTCCAGCGACGTGGTCATGAACCCCAGGCCCCACTCGCCGATGTCAAACGCCGTCCGGCGGTAGTGCTCGGAGGTGGGGTCGCGGTAGGGGACCACCATCTCGGCGAACGACAGCCGGTGGGCCACCGGGCGCACCCGGCCTGCGTCCTCGTAGCCGACGGTGTGCAGGACCAGGCCCTCGCGGTAGTTGAATCCGATCCGCAGTGACCACTTCTGCCAGCGCAGCAGGTTGCCGTCCAGCACGAACGACGGCCCGGATGGCTGGGTGATCTCCAGCGCCTTGACGTCGGGGCGCAGCTGCAGCCCGGGCACCAGCCCCGGGATGTACTCGCCCATGGTCGCCGGCTCAGCGATCGCCCCGGTGTCCTCGACCTCCAGCAGCTCCATGGTGTTGAGGTCCACGACGAGGTGCAGGCCGGTGACCGGGTTGGCGTAGGGGTTGGACCCCTCCTGGGAGCGGCGCCACACGTCGGCCCAGCCCAGGCGACGATCCGAATAGGGCTCGGGCAGCAGATGGGCGCCGTACGCCCACGCCTCAACGACCACCCGGTCCATGTCCGTGATCCCGCGCCGGGCCAGCGCCTCGATCACCCGGGGCTCGCGACGCATGGCCACATCGCACTCGTGGACCTCGTCCACGGTCATGTTCGGCTGCCCATCGGGCTGGTGGGCCCAGCTCACCACGACGTCGTCCGTGAGTGACACGAGCGCCTTATAAGCCCGGCCGTCCTCGCGGTTCCAGCACACCACAAGCGCCTCGCGCTCACCAGCCGCTCCGTCGCGCCACGCCCGCACGACCTCCTTGGCCGGCTCGCGCAGCTCGATCGAGGCGACGCGCCAGCGCTCGCCCACGTCGCGGTCACGGCGCAGGATCGCCGTGGCCTGACGGATCTCGTCGGCGGTCAGCGGGTCGAGCGGGTGCTGGGCCATCGGCCCCGCATGCTCCATGATCCCCGGGTGTGAAGCAACCGCCGCAATGGCGCGAACCTCTTAAGGACCTCTCACGAATGTGGCCTACCTTGACACGCGGCTCATGAGTGGACCGAAACATCTCTGGTCGGGAGATTGGGAGAACGAGTCCGAGGAGGCCACGACAGAGATCGTGCGCCGGCCCCGGCCGCGTGACCCCGAGCCCGCCGCACCAACACCCCCGTCGTCGCCGTCGCCGCGGCCCCGGCGCGTGCGTCCCTGGGTGCTGCCCGTAGCGATCGGCGTCATCGCGATCGCCGCCGCCGCGTTCGGCCTGACCAAGCTGTTCGGGTCGTCCAGCTCGGCGCCCAAGACCTCGGCCGCCGCACTGTCCCAGCTCAACAAGCCGAAGCTCATCGGTTCCACCGCGCCCATCCGCTGGCTCGGCATGGAGATCATCACTGCGCCGCAGGGCGTCCCGGTGGTGGAGACCGTGCGGCCCGGCAGCAACGGTGACAGCGCCGGACTGGAGCCAGGTGACGCCATCCTGCTCGTCAACAACCACCCCGTCGGCACCTCCGGGAGCATCGCGACGGCGATCAAGGGCCTGCACTCCGGCGATCACGTGCCCCTGGAGATCACCAACGGCGGGGCGATGTTCCAGGTGTTCGCCACCCTGGCGGCGCCCCCCTCCCCGTACCCGTGAGCTTCTCCTCGCCGCTTGTCCTGGTCGGCCTGATCGCCGTCCCCGTGCTCGCCCTGTGGTACGCCGGGCAGCAGCGCCGTCGCCGGAAGGTGGCGGCCGCGTTCGCCGTGCCCATCCTGACCGAATCGGTCACTCCCCGGCGTCCCGGCTGGCGCCGCCACGCGCCGATGCTCATCTTCGCCATCGCCGTTGCCCTGCTCATCGCCGCTGCCGCGCGCCCGCAGCGCACCGTGGCCGTCCCTGTCAACAGCGCCGCGATCATGCTGGCCAACGACATCTCGAGCTCGATGAGCGCGTCTGACGTGAAGCCCTCACGGCTGGGCGCCGCGCAGAAGGCGGCGACCACGTTCGTGTCGGGCATGCCCGACAGCGTCAAGGTCGGCCTCATCCAGTTCGCCCGCCGGCCCGTCGTGGTGCAGTCACCCACCACCGATCACGCGCTCGCCAAGGCGGCGATCGCCGGCCTGCGCCCGGGCGGCGGGGGCACCGCCATCGGCGACGCGATCACCACCGCGCTGCACTCGCTCACCACGCTCCCCAAGCAGGGCGGCAAGCGGGTGCCGGCCGCGATCGTGCTCCTGTCGGACGGCAGCTCCAACGTGGGCCCCGGCCCGGCCGCGGCGGCCCAGCAGGCCAAGGCCGACCACATCCCCATCTACACCATCTCCCTGGGCACACCGAACGGGACCATCCCGATCAAACGCAACGGTCAGACGGTCAACGCACCCGTGCCCGTCAGCTCGCAGGAGCTCGCCCAGATCGCCCAGGCGTCAGGCGGCAGGGCCTACACCGCCGCCGACAGCGCCAAGGCGAAAGCCGTCTATTCCCACCTTGCCGTCCAGCTCGGCCACAAGAAGGTCAAGCGCGAACTGACCGCGGACCTGGCGGGCGGGGGACTGGTGCTGCTGCTCGCCGGCGGCGCGCTGACCCTGCTCTGGTTCCGCCGCCTTATCTAGACACACGTTTCCGGAGGACATATGACCGACATCGAAGAGACCACCCAGCAACGACACGAAGCCCGCGACGCCCTCCAGCAGGTGCTGCATGAGATCAAACGGGTCATCGTCGGCCAGGACGCCATGCTCGAGCGGCTGCTCGTCAGCCTGCTGGCCGGTGGCCACGTGCTGCTGGAGGGAGTCCCGGGCCTGGCCAAGACGCTGACGGTCAAGACACTGGCGGCGTCGCTGGGCGGCAGCTACGGCCGCATCCAGTTCACGCCGGACCTCGTGCCGGCGGACCTCGTCGGCACCCGAGTGTGGCGTCCGGACACGGGCTCGTTCGACACCGAGCTCGGCCCCATCTTCCATAACTTCATGCTCGCCGACGAGATCAACCGGGCTCCGGCCAAGGTCCAGTCCGCGCTGCTCGAGGTCATGCAGGAGCAGCAGGTGACGATCGGGGGCACCAGCTACGGCGTGCCGCTGCCGTTCATCGTGATGGCCACCCAGAACCCGATCGAGTCCGAGGGCACCTACCCGCTCCCCGAGGCCCAGGTCGACCGCTTCCTGATGAAGATCATCGTCGACTACCCCAGCGTGGGCGAGGAGGCGGCCGTGGTGGGGCGCAGCATCCGCGAGACGGTCGACGTGCGCGAGTGTCTGTCGCTCGAGGACCTGCGCCGCCATGCGCAGGCGGTCAAGACGGTCATGGTGGACCGTGAGGTGATCGGCTACGCCGTCGCGCTGGCCGACGCCACCCGCCATCCTGCGCAGCACGGCCTGGACGACATGAAGGGCATGATCGAGTTCGGCTCCAGCCCGCGCGGTCCCATCGGCCTCGTCCAGGCGGCCCGCGCGCTGGCCCTGTTGCGCGGCCGCAGCTACGTCGAGGCGCAGGACATCCGTGACCTCACCCCTGACCTGCTGCGCCACCGCATCGTCCTCTCCTACGACGCGCTGTCAGAGGGCGTCACCGCCGACGAGCTGCTCGAGCAGGTGCTGGCCACCGTGCCCGAGCCCGGCGCGCGCCGGCTCATGCGCACCGAGCGCGACGAGCGCAGCGCCGGCGGGTTGATGAGCGCGTGAGCGACGCGCTGCTCGCCCCGCCCGCCGCGCGCCAGGGCCCCGGCCCGATGGCGCAGCCGCTCGTCGAGGCGCTCGACGTCGCCGTCAATCGCCTGGTGGCCCAGACCATGCCCGGAGATCGCCGCGCCGCGGGCGTCGGGCTGGGTACCGAGCTCGCCCAGCTGCGCCCATACGAGATGGGTGACGACGTGCGCCACATCGACGCTGCCGCCACCGCCCGCACCGGGACGCCCCACGTCCGTCTGCACGTTCCCGAGCGCGCCCTGACGACATGGATCGTGCTCGACGTGTCGCCCTCGATGGCCTTCGGGACCTCGCGGCGGCTCAAGGCCGACGTCGCCGAGGGGACCGCGCTCGTGTTCGGCCGCCTCGGCGTGCGGCGCGCGGGCAGCGTCGGCCTGGTGGCGTTCGGCGCCGGGCCGGCGCGCGTGCTGCCGCCCCGCGGATCGCGGCCCGGCATGGTGGCGCTACGCCGCCGGCTGGAGGCGGGGGTGGCGCTTGACGGGCGCCAGGATGCCTCCGCGATGGCGGACGCGTTGACCCGCGTCGGGCGGCTGGCCGGCCAGCCGGGACTGGTGGTGGTCATCTCGGACTTCCGCGACCAGCACGCGTGGGAGCGCCCCCTGGGCTCGCTGCGCATCCGCCACTCCGTGCTGGCGATCGAGGTCCTCGACCCCCGCGAGACGGAGCTGCCGGCCGTCGGCTACCTGTCGCTGGTGGACCCCGAGACCGGCGCCCACATCGAGGTCAACACCTCGCGCCGCCGCGTGCGCGAGCGCTTCGCACAGCTCGAGCGTGAGCGCCGTGACACCGTGGCGCGCGAGCTGCGCCGTTTGCGCGTGCACCACACCACCCTCTCCACCGACGAGGACTGGCTCGTCGAGCTGGGACGCCGCCTGCGATGAGCTTCGCCTCCCCCGTGTGGCTGCTGGCCCTGGCCGCCATCCCGGCGGCGCTGGCCGCCTACGTCTGGGCCCGGCGCCGGCCCCAGCGCTACGCCGTCCGTTTCCCCGCCGTGTCCACGGTGCGCCAGGTGGTGGCGGCGTCACCGTCGTGGGAGCGCCACGTCCCGGCGGCCCTGGCCCTGGCGGCCATCGCGGCGCTCGCGGTGGCCATGGCCCGCCCACGGGTGGTGCAGCACATCCCCACCAACCAGGCCAACATGATGCTCGTCACCGACCATTCCGGCTCGATGGCGGCCACCGACGTGCAGCCGACGAGGCTGGCCGCGGCGGTGGCGGCGGCCAACACCTTCATCGATCAGCTCCCCTCCACCGTCCGCGTCGGGGCGATCGGCTTCGGCAGCTCGCCGGACGCCGTGCAGGGACCCGTGTCGAACCACGCCGTCGCGCGCTCGCTGATCGACTCGCTGTCGGCCAACGGCGGGACCGACACCGGCGACGCGCTCCAACTCGCCCTCCAGCTGCTGCAGGGCGGCAACGCCAAGCATCCACCTGCGGCGATCGTGCTGCTCTCCGACGGCGACGCCAACGCCGGGCCCGATCCCGCCGCCGTCGCACAGGAGGCCAAGAAGGCCCACATCCCCATCTACACCGTCGCGCTCGGGACCGCCGGCGGCGTGCTGCAAAGCCCCGATCCCTTCCAGCCCAACACGCCGGTGCCCCCCGATCCGCAGCTCATGCAGGAGATCGCCCGCGTCTCCGGTGGCCGCGCCTTCAACGCGCGCAGCTCGGACGAGCTCAGCTCGATCTACAAGAACCTCGGCAGCCAGCTGAGCACCGTCAGCCGCAAGCACGAGATCACCGCGTGGTTCGCCGCCGCCGGCGTGATCCTGCTCATCGGGGCGGGCGTGACGTCGGCGCGCTGGTCCGGCCGGCTGCCGTAGGCGCCGCCGCGGCGCCGCGCCACCCCAGCGCCCGCTGCCGCGCCCGCGACAGCTTGCTGACGACGAGGTCGTAGGAGTCCTCGACCATGTCGGCGATCATCTGCTCGGGTACGGTCCCGTCCAGCAGCACCGTGTTCCAGTGGCGCTTGTTGAGGTGGTAACCGGCCGTGATCGCGGGGTGGGCCGCCCGCAATTGTTGGGCGAGCAGCGGCTCGCATTTGACGCTGACCGACAGCGGATCGCCCGCCAGGCGCGACAGGGCGAACATCTTGCCCGCCACCTTGAACACCGAGGTCTCAAAGCCGAACGGGAACGTCTCCTCGGAGCCGCGGAAGGTCAGGCACAGGTCCCTGAGCGCGTCGCCATTCACGGGGCAAATCGTGACAGGCACGGATCACTCCCCGGGGGGCCGTGTCGCGCGAGGGATCGCGCCGCGGGGTGCGGCCCGCGGGCTAGAATCGCTGCCGGGTTGCGTTCAGATCAACGGGAAGCGCTGTGCGTGATCGCTACTCGGACGATGGCGTACGCCGACGGGCAGGGGCTGTGAGCGAGCGGCTCCTGCGGGAGCTTGCACCCCAGGTCGTGTCCGCCGTCGCCCGGCGCCACGGTCGCTTCGACCTCGCTGAGGACGCCACGCAGGAGGCGCTGATCGCGGCCGCGCAGCAGTGGCCGGCTGAGGGCGTGCCGGCGAATCCGCGCGGCTGGCTGATCGCGGTCGCCAGCCGGCGACTGATCGATGCTCTTCGGGCCGAGGCATCGCGGACCCAGCGCGAGGAGACCGCGGTCGCCCAGCAGCCCCCACCCGGCGCCGACGTCGTCGACGAGGACGACGCGCTGACGCTGCTGTTCCTGTGCTGTCATCCGACGCTATCGCCGCCGTCGCAGCTGGCGCTTACTCTGAGGGCGGTCGGCGGCCTGACGACCGCGCAGATCGCCGCCGCCTTCCTGGTACCCGAGGCGACGATCGCCCAGCGCATCAGCCGCGCGAAGGCGACGATCGCGGAAGCGGGCGGGCGCTTTGAGCGGCCGCGTGAGGATGAGCGCTCCGAACGACTTCGTGTCGTTCTCCATGTGCTCTACCTGATGTTCAGTGAGGGCTATACCGCGACGTCCGGCGAGCAACTGCAGCGGCGCGAGCTCGCGGACGAGGCGATCCGCCTGACCCGGATGACGCGGGCCCTGGTGCCCGACGACGGCGAGGTCGCCGGGCTGCTGGCGCTGATGCTGCTGACCCAGGCGCGCAGCGGCGCCCGCGAGGGCCCCGACGGCATGCTCATCCCGTTGGCCGAGCAGGACCGCCGCTGCTGGGATCGCCCGTTGCTGGAGGAGGGCCTGGAGCTGATCCGGGAGACGATGTCGTCGTCGAGGCTCGGCGCCTACCAGCTCCAAGGGGCCATCGCAGCTGTCCACGCCGAAGCCCCGAGGGCAACCGACACCGACTGGCCGCAGATCCTCAAGCTCTACGACCTGCTCCAGGCGCTGGCGCCGAGCCCGGTCGTCACGCTGAACCGGGCCGTTGCAGTCGCGATGGTCGACGGCCCGCTGGCCGGGCTCTCGGAACTCGACGCGCTGTCTGGCGATCGCCGCGTGGGCGAGCACCACCGCCTCGCGTCTGTCCGGGCCCATCTGCAGGAGATGGCCGGCGACACGGGGGCTGCACAGGTCGGGTATGAGGCTGCCGCCCGGCGTACCACGAGCATCGCTGAGCGGCGCTACCTCCAGTCCCGAGCCGACCGGTTACGCGGCGATGTCGAGAACGCGCCGGCGGCTCCGACCAGAGGTTGAACCCCAACCACGAGGAGCCTGCCGATGCGCTACATCCTGCTGATCTACCAGAACCCCGAAGCCTGGAACGGCCTCTCTCAGGAGGACAAAGACGTCTTCATGCACGCCGCCGGCGACATCGTCGAGGAGCTGTCGGCGAGCGGCGAGTGGGTCGGCGGCGAAGGCCTGGCCGACACCTCACAGGCGCGGTCGACGCACGTGCGCGATGGCGTCGTCACCGTCACCGATGGGCCGTTCCTGGAGGCCAAGGAAGCGCTGGCCGGGTACTGCATCGTCGACGTCGCGACCGGGGAGCGCGCCGAGGAGATCGCCGCGCGCTGGCCGGACGCCCAGCACTGGGGCATGGAAATCCGCGCGCTGATGCACGGTGGCGGGGAAGAGGCATGACCGATGCTCACCCTCTACGAGCACCCCTTCGCGCTCTACTGCCAGAAGGTCCTGATCGCGCTCAACGAGGAGGGCATCGCCTACGACGTCCTCGAGGAGCAACGCGATTTCGACCGCGCCGAGCTTGCCCGATTGTGGCCGCCGGCATCGATCCCGGTGCTTCGCGACGGCGACAAGGTGATCGGCGAGACGTCGATCATCATCGAACACGTCGCCGGCGCGCGGTTGGTTTCGTCGCTCGAGGCGCGTAAATGGGACCGCCTGTGTGACCAGTACGTTTCGGACGCCGTGCAGGCGATCGTCCTCGACACGGTCGAGGAGCGCTTTAACGAGCGCACGGTCGCCCGCGCGCGCAGCCGGCTCGACATGATCTACGGCATGCTCGAGGCGCAGTTGACCCCCAACGAGTTCCTCGCGGGCGACACGTTCACGATCGCCGACTGCGCTGCCGCGCCGGGCCTGTTCTACGCCCTGGCGCTCCGCCCGTGGGACGAGGGCACGCACCCGCAGCTCACGCGGTACTACCGCGCGCTTGCTCGGCGTCCATCCGTCGCCAAGGTGATCGCCGACGCACGACCGTACCGGCACCTGTTCCCGCTGCCATGGCCGGCCGACTTCGACCGCTACCACTGACGTCCCGCGAAGAGAAGCGAGCTACCGGCACGAACCGCGATGACAGCGCCGCCAGTGGGTTGTTTGGCTGGCGGATGGACCGGCCGGTAGCCTCGTGCCAATGGCGACGATCGAGGTGATTCGCAGCGAACAGTTCCCCGATCTGGCGGACGAAGTGCTGTTCCCACGGCTGTCTGACGCCAAGCTGGCGTGGCTGAGCAAGCGTGGTCGGCGGCGGACGGTTGCCGCCGGTGAGGTCCTGTACGAGCACGGCGTCCGCGACGCGCCGTTCTTCGTGATCGAGCGCGGGCTCGTCGAGTTCATAGACCGCAAGCCCGGCAAGGACGTGTACATCGCTCAAGCGGACGGTCGCACGTTCATCGGTGATATCGCGGTGTTCACCGGTGAGCCGACGATCAGCGCGTGCGTGGCCGTCGAGTCGACGGACGTGATCGAGTTTGACCGGGGCAAGTTGCGTGCGATGGTGGCTCGCTGGCCGGAGTTCGGCGAGCACATCTTCGCCACGCTGCTGGAACGGCGCGCATGGCACGAGGCCAGGGGGGACGGCGTGATGCGGCTCATCGCTCCACGAGGATCCCGTCGGGCCTTCGAAGTCCGCGATCTGCTCGAGCGCAACCTGCTGCCGGTGCGTTTCTTCGACGTCGACACTGACGAGGACAGTGCCGCGATGCTGAAGTGGCTCGACATCCCACGCTCTGAGACGCCGGTCCTGGTCCACGCGACCGAGGTGATGCGGAACCCCTCCGCGGCGCAGGTCGCGCGGTCGCTCCGCCTCCGCGCTGAGGTGGACGGTGAGCGGTTCGACATGGTTGTGCTCGGCGGCGGACCAGCGGGCCTGGCGGCCGCGGTCTACGGCGGCTCGGAGGGGCTCAGGACGTTCGTTGCGGAGGCCTGGGCGCCCGGTGGTCAGGCCGGGACCAGCACGCGGATCGAGAACTACCTTGGTTTTCCGACCGGGATCTCCGGCAGCCAGTTGACCCGCAACGCGACGCTGCAGGCCCGACGCTTCGATGCCGTGCTGTCGAGCTTTCACCGTGCCGTCGAGATGGCCGACGGACCCGACGGGTTGGTGCGTGTCGACCTCGACGACGGCCAGCACGTGATCGCCCGTTCGGTGGTTATGGCCACCGGTGCACGGTGGCGCGAGCTGGATGCCGAAGGCATCGACCGCTTCCGCGGCGCCGGCGTGTATCACGCCGCGATGGCCACCGACGCCGAGCGCTCGCGGAACGAGGATGTGATCGTCGTCGGCGGCGGCAACTCGGCCGGGCAGGCGGCGCTGCACCTCGCGTCACGGGCGCGCAGTGTGCGCGTCGTCGTGCGAGGCAAGGCCCTGAGCGCGACGATGTCGCGCTATCTGCTCGACCGGATCGAGCGGTCGCCTCGTATCGAGGTGATGACCGAGACCGAGGTCGTGGCCGTGCACGGCACGGCGACCGTGGAGTCCGTCGACCTCCGCGATGGCCGCACCGGCACGATCGCGCCCGTGACCGCGACGGCCGTGTTCGTCATGATCGGCGCTACCCCCTGCAATGAAGCGGCGCGCGGGGTGCTTGCCCTCGATGCCGCCGGCTACCTGTTGTGCGGAAGCGGAGCGGCGGGCTGCGACGGGCATCTGTCGTGGCCACTGAAAGACCGCGAGCCGCATCTTCTCGAGACGGTCCGTCCAGGAGTCTTCACCGCCGGTGACGTGCGCGCCGGAGCGACAAACCGGGTGGCGGGTGCGGTCGGTGACGGCGCCCTCGCCGTACGGTTCGCGCACGACGTGCTTGCGGGCTAGCGCTCGCTGCACAAAGGAATCGCCCGGTTCTCGGTGGGGGTGGCGATTGCGTACAGCTGCGTGAGGAGCTCGCGTAGTTGCGCGAACTTTCGGGCTCCCAGTTGCTGTTCCCACTCGCGTTCGACGTGTTGGACGATCTCGCGGATGGCTTTGATCGCGGCGTGGCCTCTGGGGGTCAGGCGGATCCGCTTGGAGCGCTGATCCTTGTTGTCGGCTTCGCGGGTCAGGTATCCGAGCTGTTGGAGCTGGCCGAGCAGGTAGTTGAGCGCCTGTTTGGTCATACGCGTCTGGGTCGCGAGCTCCAACGGGCGCTGGTTCTCGGGGCCGGGGTACTGGAACACGTCCAGGTGCGCTGCGACCAGGTCGGTGAAGCCGCGCTCGTGCAGGCCGGCGAGCATCCGGTCGCGCACGGTCTCGAACGGGACCCGCAGGAGCGCGCCGATCAGCGGCGGCGGGGCGGCGTCGTCTGCAAGACCGTGGGTAAAGTCACTTGACAAACTCATGGCGGCCAGTATATTGGTCAAGTCACTTTACTCGTGTGCGCTTTGCCCGAAAGGAGCCATCATGTACGAGACCATCAGCAACGACATGATCACCGTCGGTGCGCTCGGCGTCCGCTTCATGGTCGAGCCCGCAGACTCGAACGGGAGCGCGTCAGTGTTCGAGTGCTACGTCCCCATGAACTCGCGGATGCCGGCACCGCACAGCCACGACGGGTTCGAGGAAACCATCTACGGAGTCGAGGGCACCACGACCTGGACGATCGACGGCGACACGATCGAGGTCGGACCTGGCGACGCGGTGTGCGTGCAGCGCGGTCAGGTCCACGGGTTTGAGAACCACGGCGACGTCGACGCGACCTTCCTGGCGATCGCGACCCCGGCCCTGTTCGGGCCGGCCTATTTCCGCGAGATCGGCGAGGTCCTCGCCGCGAGCGCCGGCGGGCCGCCGGACCTCGCCGGGATCGGCGAGGTGATGCGCCGCCACGGCCTCACCCCGGTGCCGCCCCGCGCCGCCTGACCCCGCTATCCGAGCGTCCGCTGGCAAACGCTTCAGACCCCGCAAGCGGATGCCCCTGCCGTCTGCACTCTCACGGCTAGGCTCCTGTTGTGCCCAAGGGACGGCTGGAGGCGTTCAGCGATGGCGTGATCGCGATCCTGATCACGATCATGGTGCTCGAGTTGCGCATCCCGGTGGGCACCTCGTGGCATGCGTTGGGGCATGAGCTTCCGGTGCTCCTCGCCTACGCGCTCAGCTTCGTGTACCTCGGGATCTACTGGAACAACCATCACCACATGCTGGCGGCCGTCTCGCGGGTGACCGGCGGAGCGATGTGGGCCAACCTGCACCTGCTCTTCTGGCTGTCCTTGATCCCGTTCAGTACCGCGTGGATGAGCGAGCACCGGTTTCCATCGGTCCCGACCGCCGTCTACGGCATCGTCCTGCTCTGCGCCGCGATCGCCTACTACCTCCTGCAGACGATGCTGCTCCGTGCCGAGGGCGCGCGATCGGTGCTGCGCACTGCCCTCGGTTCCGACGTGAAGGGCAAGATCTCGCCGCTCCTGTACTGCCTCGGGATCGGGCTGTCGTTTGCCGATCGCTGGCTCGCCCTCGCCGTGTACGTCGGCGTGGCGCTCATGTGGCTCGTGCCCGACCGACGCGTCGAACGCCACGTGAGCAGCGTTCCGTGAAGCCACGGGAATAGGCCTTCACGCACTCTCGCGGATCGGCTGGGCGAGCCCGATGAGGTTGCCCTCGCCGTCGTAGAAGAACGTGCCGAGCTCGCTGGCCATCTGGGTCGATGCTCCCGACGCCGCCCGCGCCGAGTTGAAGAGATGGAACTCCGTCGGCCCGCACACGTAGCGCAGGCCACCGGTGCGCTCCTCGACCGGCTCGAGCCCGAGCTTGTCGCCGGTAGAAGGCACGCGCCCGCTCAAGGTCCTGGGCGGGGAGCTTGGTGACGGTGGGCGTTGCCGAGCGGTCCGGACATGGGCGCTCTCCTTTGATGATCTCAGGGGATGAGGACAAGATCTCACGAGGGCCGCGAACTCATCGCTGTCGTGTACCACGACAGCAGACACGCGAAGGCTCGCCCGAACCGCTCGTCCAGCTCCACGGCCGCAGCCAACGCGAGGCTGCGCGTGCGAGACTGGATCGATGCCGTGGTTTCAGGAGTTCTCGCTCGGCCAGGCGCTCGCTCACGCCAGCCCTGATCGGCGTCGCCTCGGGTTCTTTGAGGGGATTGAGGCTCGGAGTGCGAACGAGCTGTGTACCTCGTTTCGAGCGATTCCGCTCATCGACGATCCGCGCTATGGACGCATCGACAGCCAGGATGCGTTTCGCGCATATATCGCTGACATGAAGGAATGGGTCGCTGAGCAACGCGGCGTTGACCCCGTCGCGCTGACCGAGAGCGGAATGCGGACCGTCGAGGAGGTCTCGGTCAAGCTGCCCGGCCCGCACCCCGAGCTTCCCGTCGCGGTCGTCACCCAGCTCGCAACGGACAGGCGAATCGCTTGGGTACGCGTCTATCACAGCCTGTGGCCCCTGACGGGCGAGCACCGGGTTCGGCCGCCCCTGCTCGAGCCGGACGCGAGCATCGTGCTGGACGGAGCACCGGCCGAGTATCAGCGTGCGCTGGCCGCCGGGGACGCCGATGCGATCATCGCGGCGTTCGAGCCCGACGGCATCGTGCGCGAGCCCGCGGGAGGGCCGTACAGCTATGGCGGCGCCGCGCACCGGGCCATCTACGAGACGATGTTCGCGAATGGGGGCGGCATCCCGCTGCAGTTCTGCACCGTGACCGACGACGGGACGCGGTGCGCGATCGAGTACAACTGCGTGCGCTGGGGCAAGGACGCGATGCCGCCTCACGCGGGTATCGCCGTGTACGAGCGGGGCGCCAGCGGCCGTCTCGCGGCCGCCCGCATCTACGACGACGTGACGCCTCCTGCCGCCAGCGACTCAACCACACGACTCGAGCATTAGCTCGGCGGCTCGCGGGTAACGGTCCGCGCTACCGCGCGTGCTCAACCCAGGACCACCTCGAGCACCCGGTCGACATCGCGCTCATCGTTGTAGACGTGCCAGGACGTCCGCAGGCGCCCGCCTCGCATGGCGGCCACGATCCCGGCTCGCTCGAGCCGCGCAGCCGCGTCGGGCACGTCGGCGGAGACGATCGCGCTGTTGGCGGCCTCCATGCCCAGCCCGTCACGAAACCGGTTGGCCAGCGCGACGTCGTGGTCGTGAATCGCCCGGACGCCGATCTGCTCGATCAGCTCGAGGGCCGGCGCCGTGCCCACCCAACAGAACCACGCAGGAGACAGGTCCAAGCGCCGCGCCGAGCGGGCGAGGCGCAGCGGGGGCCCGAAGTAGCTGGCGTGCACGTCCTCGCCCGCGTACCAGCCGGCGCTCTGGGGAACCGCCGACTCCAGCATCCGGTCAGACACCGTGAGAAAGGCGGTGCCCCGCGGGGACATCAGCCACTTGTAGGCCCCGCAGACGACCGCGTCAAAGCGGCCGGCGTCGATGGGCAGCCAGCTCACCGCCTGGGTTGCGTCGCAGATCGTGACGGCGTCGACAGCCGACGCGGCCTCGAGGATCGCATCCACGTCGGCGACCTCGCCCGTGCTCATCTGGACCGCGCTGAAGGCGACGGCACCGGCGCCGTCGGCGACCGCGTCCGCCACCGCCGCGACCGGCACCGTTCGTACGTCGAGCCGGCTCTGGACCAGGTAGGGAAAGAGGTTGGAGGTGAACTCGATGTCGGGAACGATCACCCGAGTTCCCGCCGGGAGCGCCGTGACCACAGAGCCCACGAGCTCTGACACTGTCGATCCCACCGCGACGCGCGCAACCTCGACGCCGACGATCCGCGCAAACGCCGCCCGCGCGGCCTCGGTGCTCTCGCCCCAGTGCTCCCAGCTCGTGCGCCCGCCCCGCCAGTCGGCGAGCACCGCCTGCAGGGCGTCCCAGGCCGGACGCGGCGGGAGCCCGTAGGTGGCCGTATTGCAGTACACGCCGGCCGGTGACCACAGCTCCCGCACCTCGGCGATCCTCATGCCGACACGCTACCGTCGGCGGCGCGAGCGCGCCAACTCAGCTACAGCGCGCGCACGATCGCGTCGGCCACCTCGTCAGTGGTGGCACGTCCGCCCACGTCAGGCGTGAGGATCCCCGCCGTGCAGGCCGATGCCACGGCGCTGTGGACGCGGCGGGCGCTCTCGCCGCGCCCGAGGTCCTCGAGCATCATCGCGGCGGACAGGACCGTCCCGATCGGGTTGGCCAGTCCCCTGCCGACGAGGTCGAACGCCGAGCCGTGGACGGGCTCGTACATCGACGGGCGCGACCGGTCGAGGCTGAGGTTGGCGCTCGGCGCCATGCCGAGGCTGCCCGCGAGGGCCCCGGTGAGATCCGACAGGATGTCGCCGTGCAGGTTGGAGGCCACGATCACGTCGAACTCCTGGGGCGCCAGGACGAGCCGCGCCGCCGCTGCGTCAACGAGGACCGGTTCCCAGTGCACGTCGGGGTAGCCCGCTGCGACCTCGGCGACGACCTCGTCCCACAGGACGCTGGCGTGCGGGCTGGCGTTGGACTTGGTGACGCTCGTGAGGTGCCGGGCCGGCCGCGTGCGGGCGAGATCGAAGGCGAAGCGCGCGGTGCGGGCGATGGCGTCATGGGAGTAGACGGTGGTCTGGACCGCGACCTCGCCCGGCAGGCCCCGGCGGGTGAAGCCGCCGATGCCGGAGTACTCGCCTTCGGTGTTCTCGCGCACCACCACGAGGTCGACGTCGTCCGGCCCGCGGTCCGCCAGCGGCCCGCGGATCCCGGGCAGCAGCCGGGCCGGTCGCAGGCTGACGCCGAGATCGAACCCCTGGACGATGGCGAGCCGCAGGCCCCACAGGGTCACGTGATCGGGCACCTCGCGCGACCCGACGGCGCCGAACAGGATGGCGTCGAACGCGGCCAGAGTCTCCAGCGCGCCGCCGGGCAGCATCCGCCCGGTCCTGAGGTAGTGGTCCGAGCCCCACGGGAATGTCTCGGTCGCAAGCTCCGCGCCCTCGAGCTCGGCGAGCACCCGGACCGCCACCGCACACACCTCAGGTCCGATCCCGTCGCCCGGGATGATCGCGATCCGGCTCACGCGGGAATTGTCGCGCGAGACCCGGTGACGAGCGGGAGTCCCTAATCGGGCTCGGACACCGGTGCCCGCGTCGCCACAGGTTCACCGGGAGCTGCGAACGCCGCTCGAGCCCCGGCGAGGACCCCCTGTGGAACTGGGTCGAGCGCGCTCGCGAGCGCGCTCAGCCGATCGATCAGGAGGTCGTTGGCGTCCCGACCGCCTCCCCAGGCGCCGGATCCAAATGGTTGCACTGCCTATGAGAGCCGTTTGCGCATGGTCCTGATACAGAGCCGTCAGTGGATGGCGTTCTGCATGCGCTGCACGAGCGTCAGGGCCCTCGGCTCGCTCGCCTGCCACACCCGCTCCAGGTGCCGGGCCGCCGACTCCTCCCGGTTGAGCGCAGCGAGATAGGAGCAGTAGGCGATGTCGTCGTCGCCGCCCGGTGCGCCAGGCGCGCAGCGCACGCTCGCATTCGCTCTCGGCGATGAACCACGCGAGGTGGGCGTCGTCGAGTCTGCCGACGCGCATCTCGGCGATCGCGGCCTCGGTGGCGTCAGTCGTGCCGGCGGTGCCGGCGGTGTCGATGGTGTTGGTGGGCTTGGTCATCGTGGCGCCTCCTTTAGGCGGTCATGAGGGTGAGGGTTCCCTGGTCGTCCAGTTCGCGCCGCAGACGCGCGAGGGCGCGCTGTCGCGTGGGTCCGATGCTTCCGATGGGGATGTCCAGCGCCGCCGCGATCTCCTCGTAGGGGAGGCGCGGGTCGGCCATCAGCAGGCGCAGCAGCGCCTGGTCGGAGGGCCGCAGGCGTGCGAAGCTGCGCCACAGCGCGGCGTCGCGCTCGCTGATGAGCAGCGCCTCTGCCGGAGGCATATCCGGCGACTCGTACTCGGGCGCCTCGGCGCCGTAGAGGACGCTGCGGTCGCTGTCGCGGATGACCCGCAGGCACTCACGACGGGCCGTCGTGGCCAGCCACGCTCCGACCCGAGCCGGGTCGTTGAGTCGCGTCAGGTGCTCGAAGAGTCGCAGCCACGTCGCCTGCGCCACGTCGGCGGCGTTGGCGTCATGGAGGCGATGCGCCCGGGCGATGGCCCAGATCATCGCGCCGAACTCGCGGACGAGCGCGTCCCAGGCGCGCTGGTCACCGCCGGCGGCGGCGTGGACCAGCCGCGCCAGACGGTGTCCGGGCAGGCGGTGGCGCGCCGTGCGGGTGTGGGAGTGAGTGAAGGTGACGGCCATCAGTTCGGTTCCTTCTGCCTGACCGGGCAGGACGGTCCCGGGCAGAGCGGTCATGAGGGGCTCGGCGAGATCGGCTTGATCGCCCGGCGGCGAGTGAGCGCGAAGCGGCGCACGCGCGAGGGCCTGGGCCAGGGCGCGGCGGCGCGGTGCCCGCCCGACGCACGGTGGAAGTCGGCGATGCGCTCGTTGATCAGCAGCTGTGAGATGTGGTGGTTGGCGACCATGGCTCCGGTGGGGGTTGGGGAAGCGATGGCCGCAACGATCGGGGGCGGCGGTCACCGGCTGGTCACCAGCGATCACCAATTGCTCACCGACCATTGAGCGGCGCTGTTACCGCTGTTACCGTTCAGCCCGTGGGGGGCTCTCTGGAGTTGGGGATCCTCGGGCCGCTTCAGGTGCGGATCGGTGGCGACGACCCGGTCGCCCTCGGAGGCGTTCGCCAGCGGGCGGTCCTCGCCGTCCTCGCGCTCAACGCCGGGCAGGTCGTGTCCACCGATCGTCTCGTGGACGAGTTGTGGGGCGAGAGCCCGCCCGCCAGCGCCGTCCACACTGTCCAGGTGTTCGTGTCACGGCTGCGCACGCAGCTGGCCGCGGCGAGCGAGCGCCTCATTACCCGGCCTCCCGGCTACGTGCTGGAGCTGGGCGTCGACGAGATCGACGCGCTGCGCTGTGAGCGGCTCTATGACGGCGCGCGCAGCGCCCTCGCCGCCGGCGACGCCGGGCGGGCGGCCGCGATGCTGGCGGACGCCCGGGGTCTGTGGCGCGGTCCGCCCCTGGCCGATTTCACCTACGAGCCCTTTGCCCAGGCGAGCATCGCGCGGCTTGAGGAGCTGCGCCTCAGCTGCCGCGAGGAGCTGATCGACTCTCAGCTCGCTCTGGGGCGCCATGCCGAGGTGATCGCCGACCTCGAGGCCCTGGTGCGCGAGCAGCCCTTCCGCGAGCGGCCGCGGGGCCAGCTCATGCTCGCGCTGTACCGCTGCGGGCGCCAGGCCGACGCCCTGGAGGCCTTCCAGGAGGCGCGGCGCGCGCTCGTGGAGGAGCTCGCCGTCGAGCCTGGCAATCCGCTGCGCGAGCTCGAGCAGCGCATCTTGCGCCAGGACCCATCGCTCATGCTCCCGGCGCCGGACCACGCCGCGCCCGGCGCCCCTCCGGACGGCGATGGGGCCCCCGCGGCGAGGGAGCCGGTCGAGGCGTCACCGGCGGCAGTGGCCGAGCCGGCGCCCGGGATTGTGCGCAAGAGCGCGACCGTGCTCGTCGCGGAGCTGACCACGACCGCCCAGGCCGATCCGGAGATGACCCGCAATGCGGTCGCCGCGGCGCGGGCGCGCGCCCAGGAGATCGTGACGCGGCACGGCGGGTCGTTCGTCGCGGGGTTGGGTGGCGAACTTGTCTGGGTGTTCGGTGTGCCGCTCATCAACGAGGACGACGCGCTGCGGGCGCTGCGCGCCTCGCTGGAGCTGGGCGGCGCCTTTGCGTCGCCAAGACAGGACGAGGTCGCGGTGCGGGTCGGAGTGGCGTCGGGCGAGGTCGTGCTCGAGAGCGCCACCGATCTGTTCGGTGAGCCGCTCTCCCGTGGGATCGCCCTGGCCCAGGCGGCCGAGAACGGAGCCATCCTGCTCAGCGAGGTGACGCGCCGGCTGGTCTCCGGTGCCGCGCGGGTCGCGCCCGCGCTTGACGGCGACGCCTGGCGGCTCGACGGGCTGGTGGAAGACGCGCCGGCTTCACTGATGGCTCATCCGGTCGTCGACCGCGTCGACGAGCTGGCGCTGGCCGGCGCGGCCTTCCGACGGGCGGTTCGAGGCAGTGAGGCCCACCTGCTGACCGTCGTGGGGGAGCCCGGCATCGGCAAGTCGCGCCTCGGCCAAGAGTCGGCGAGCCGGCTTGCGGGTCAGGCCACTCTCCTCACCGGCCACTGCCTGTCCTACGGCGATGGCGTCGCCTTCTGGCCGTTGCGTGAGGCGCTCACCCAGTTCGCCGGCGGCGACTCGCCGGAGGCGATCCGCGGTCTTATCGAGGACGCCGAGGACGCCGACCTCATCTCCGAGATCGTGGCCGCCTCAGTCGGCCTCACGGACTCAGAGATCCGCCGCGAACAGGTGCCGTGGGCGTTTCGGCGGCTCCTGGAGCTCGTGGCGCGCGAACGGCCGCTCGAGCTGGTGATTGAGGACACTCACTGGGCGGCGCCGGAGCTACTCGATCTCATTGACTATCTCGTGGACTGGGTCAAGGCGCCGGTGCTCATGCTCAACACCGCCCGCCCCGAGCTGCTCGAGGAGCGCCCCGCGTGGGGCGGAGGTCATCCCCGGGTGAGCTCGATCGTCCTGGGGCCGCTGAGCCGCGACGACGCCGGGACCCTGCTCGACCACCGTCTCGGGGAGCGCCGGCTCAGCGTCGCCGAGCGGGCCGTCATCCTCGAGACGGCCGAAGGCAATCCGCTTTTCGTCGAGCAGCTGCTGGCGATGAGCGCCGAGAACCCGTGGTGGGACCGCGAGCGGGAGATCCCCGGCACGCTGCGCAGCCTGCTGGCCGCGCGCATCGACCGGCTCGGCCCCGGCGAGCGCGCCTATATCGAGCGGGCGGCGATCATCGGCCGGGAGTTCTGGCCCACCGCGGTGGTGGCGCTCCTCCCCGAAGAGGCGCGCTCCACCGCCGATCAGCACCTCCGCGCCCTCGTCCGGCGCGGGTTCGTGGAGCCCGGAAGCGCGCCGCTCGCCGGCGAGGAGCAGCTGAGCTTCCATCACATCCTCATCCGCGACGTCGCCTACCGAGGCACCCCCAAGGTTCTGCGCAGTGAGCTGCACGAGCGCTTCGCCGACTGGCTGGCCCCGCGCGGCGAAGCCTACGAGGAGTTCATCGGGTATCACCTCGAGCGCGCCTTTCGCAACCTGACGGAGGCGGGGCAGGGCGGCGAGACCGCCGTGGCGCTCGCCGGCCGGGCCGCCGAGAGCCTGTCCAGCGCCGGCCGCCGCGCCCTGTCGCGCGGGAACCCCAACGCCGCGGTCCAGCTCCTACGCCGCGCCGCCGAGGTATGTGACGCGGTCGAGCGCAAACGCCCCGACATCCTGCTCGATCTCGGCTACGCGCTGAGCGAGAGCGGCGACTACACGGAGGCGGAGGAGGTGCTTCACGCGGCCCTCGAGCAGGCCCGGATCACCGGCGCGGAGGCGGTGAGCTCGCGGGCGCTGATCGAGCTTTCCTATCAGCGCTCGCACGTGGACGCAAGCCTCGGCGCTGCCGAAATGCGGACCGTCGCCGAGCAGGCGATCGCTGTGTTTGAGCGACTGGCTGACGAGGGGGGCCTGTCGCGCGCATGGCTTCACATCGCGCTGGTGGAATGGATTCGATCGGACTCCGTCGCCATGGAGGAGGCCCTGCAGCGGGCGCTGACCCATGCCGAGCGCGCGGGAGAGCGCCGGGACCAGTCGCGGATCCTGATCGATCTGGCCCGGACCACGGTGGTCGGCCCCCGGCCGGCTCGCGACGGCATCCGGCGCTGTCACGAGCTCCTCAGCCGCGCCGAGGCCGACGTTGCTGCCACCGCGTTCATCGGGGCGATGCTCGCGGTGCTGGAGGCGATGGACGGCCAGTTCGACGGCGCGCGGGCGCGGTGGCGGCGCAGCAAGCGCCGGCTGGCCGAGGTCGGGCTGAACGTGTCGGTGGCGGTGATCCAGATGTACTACGGCTACATCGAGCTGCTCGCCGACCGCCCCGAGAACGCCGAGCCGGAGCTCGCCGGGGCATGCGCCGCGTTCGAGCAGCTCGGAACCCGCGGCCATCTCAGCTCCGCCGCCGGGCTCGCCGCCCGGGTGCACTACGCCCACGGGTCGTACGACGAGAGCGCGCGCTACTGCCGGATGAGCGAGGAGGCCGCATCCGATGACGACGCCGTCTCGCAGGTGCTGTGGCGCTCGACGAAGGCCAAGCTGCTGGCCCGCGCCGGGGAAGGCCAGCCAGCCGAGGCTTTGGCCGGCGACGCGGTCCGGCTCGCCGACGGGACGGACTTCCTCATGATGCGCGGCGACGCTCTGACCGATCGCGCCGAGGTGCTGGCGATCCTCGGCCACGTGGCGCCGGCGGGCGCGGATCTCGAGGCGGCGAGCGTGCTCTACGAGCGCAAGGGGATCGGCGCGACGGCCAATCTCGCCCGTCGCGCGCTGGCGGTGACCGGCGGGGGCGCCTGAGGCTCAGGGCGGAGGCGGCTCGTCTGAGAACGCCAGGTCAAGGGGGGACCCGTCCGGTGCGCGCGGGCCACAGCCCGCCATGGCAAGCACCCCCTCGGTGACGCCGTCAAGGCTCAGCCGCTGCTCGATGTCGCGGCCGTTGATCGCGATGGTGACAAACGCCCCCAGGCCGAGGTCCGCGCTGACGAGGTACAGCGTCTGGCTGAGGTGCGCGGCGTCCATGAGCATCCCGGCGTAGGCCCGGTCGTGGCCGCGATACTTCCAGTGGTTGCGGGCAAAGCGCGCGGTGAGCACGAATGACACGTGCGCCGCGCCGAAGAAGCTCTGGCCGGCCATGAACGCGGTGGCGGCATCGCGGCTCGCAGCCGCGTCGAGGTCGGCCAGTCGGATCAGCGCGTGGTCGCGCGCGTTGTAGTGGTAGATCCCGGGCTCGACGCCGCTCACGTTGCTGATGACCGGATAGGCCTCCACCGGGTGTAGTGCGCCGCCCGACGGGCTCGTGCGCTTGATGCACAGCACGCCGGCGGCGTTGCGCGCGTAGCCGTGACACCCGAAGACATAGCGCAGCACGGTGTCGAGTTGCTCGAGCGTCATCGGCGTGTCAGGGTCGAAGGCCCGCGTCGTGCGCCTGGCCATCAGGACGTCGTACAGCTGCCCGTCACGCTCGATGCCGGGGAGGGCGAGCGCCGCGCCCGGGCGCTCGGTCGCGAACTCCGGCGGCGGCGGGCCGTGGCGCTCGAGCAACGCCTGCGCGGCGCTCTCGACGTTCGCCCGCAGCAGTGCCAGGTCCTCCTCGCCCTCGGCACCCTCCACGCCGCTCCATTGAGTCATGTAGTGGTACGTCGCGGCGAACACGTTCCACTGGGCACCGAACAGCGCCTCGTCGCGGTTGCGTAGTTCCGCCGGCCGTCCGTCCGGCGCGTCGCTGAGGAGGAGGCCCTTGTCGGTCAGTGAGCTCACTGCGGCCGGGGACAGTTCGCGATCGTTGATCCACTGTCCCGCAGGCACTTGCGCCACGGCCTCGAACTCGGTCGGCGTGAGCCGGTGGCGCTCCCCGGTCAAAAGCGCCAGCGCCCGCACCCGCGCCCGGCCGGGTGCAGAGGGCAGCTCGCCCCGCAGCAGCGCTGCGGGGTCGAGCCGAAGGTCGTCCTCGAGGTAGTAGAAGGCGAAGAGGGTCCGCCGGACCCGCGCCATGGCCGGCCGCTCCGCCTACGGCATCAGGCGGCAGAGCCAGCTGGCCAGGTCGGGGTCCGACGCGTTGGAGTCCAGGATGTTCGAGATTCTCTCCTGTCGCTCGAGCAACGCGAGGATCGCGCCCAGATCACCCGGCTTATCGTGCGTCCTCACGCGGTTCGTGTCGGGGATCTTGTACTTGTCGAGCAGGTCCTGCGGGTCGCGCCGGCTGTCGCGCGCGTCTCTGAGCAACGTGATGATGTCATGCAACGTCGGAGGTGGCGGGGCATTGAGGTACTTGATGACGTCGCCGACGTCGCGCCGGAAGCGCTCTCCGTAGTCCGACCACGCCTTATTGGGGATCGTCACCGCCGCCCCGGTCGCGCGTGCTCTCCGCGACCTCAGCGCCACCTGGTCACGCGAGAACCGCGAGACGAAGTCGTCGGGGAGCGGAGGCGCCCCCGCCTCGTCCGCGTCCCCGGCGCCGGGTGGCGGCGGGGCGCCAGGCCCGTCGCCCTTGAGCGGTCCGATCGAGAGGTGAGAAGCCGCGGTCCCGCAGACGAGCGGTGGTTCGCTGGAGCCGGTTTCGGCCGTGGGGCCCGTGGGCGCGGCGGCAGACGCCTGCCACACCGAGTTGGGAGGATCGTAACTGCGCCAGCTCAGGTATCCCCCGTCGGCGATTTCGAGGGGGTTGCTCACCGTGCCGAGGAATGAGCACCGGCGTGGGTGGCCTCCAGTGACCTGATAGTAGTGCTGTGTCACAAAGTCGGACACGGTGACACCGTCGATGGTGTAGCTGGCGCCCTCAACGGGGTCGCACGGCTCGACGAGGTAGTCGACTGTGCCCTGCTCGGCATACTGGCCACCTCCGGTGCCGCCTGCCGCTGCGTTGACGGGGTCCTGTCCCGTCGCTCGGTGATACTCGTCACGCAGGGACGGCCCGCTGACGGTGAGGAGCCCACTCGGATCGAGCACCATCTCCATCAGTTCGTGGCTCGCCGAGAGCGACCAACCGCCGTCCTCGTGAACGAGGGCAAACGGCCGGCCGTCAGCCGCCACGTGGAAGCCGTGATGATCGCCCGGCAGGTCGTCCGGCGTGACGATCACCGGGAGGTATTGAGGCGGTAGGTCCTCGAGGCAGAGGAACGGCGTGACGACCGCCGAGACCCCCCAGGCCGGACCGAAGTCACGGCTGAGCTGGGTCTGCAGCGCCGACGCGACCAGCACCAGCTCTCGTTGGAACAGTTGGCTGGTCTCCTTCAAACCCCGATGGGGGACCAACGCAACCTGTGTGGTGAACATACGCGTCAACTCCGATCCGCCGGATCCAGTAACAGTCCGGGTTCACGTTGCGCCCCGCCGACCGACGAGAGCGCTCGGATCCCTCGGTCCTACCGTCGTCACACCGACATAGTGTGTGTTTGACACCGCGCCCCAGTGTTACGGAACCGGCCCCGATTCCCACACTATGGGAGTAGCTACTCATATCGGACACTCCAAGTCAAGCGATCGAGGTGGACAGGGGGGTATCGCGGCGCAGGAAGTGAACAAAAGCTCCTCATTGCTCACCATGACGTGGCCTCGGCCGGTTGGGCGTGTGACCCGCTCGGGAGTTCCCCGATGCTCCCTCGCGGGCCACACGCGCCATCGTCGGTGATCTAACCGGTCGCCCCACCGGCCGCCGCAATGATCACCAGCGCCCCCACAAGTGCGACGGCGAAGACGCCGAGAGCGATGAGGACGATGCCGGCGACCGCATGCCTCGCGGCCGCCGTGATCGCCCGGCAGCTTGGTCTGATCCATCGGTCTCGTGTCACGCAACACTCTTCCTCGCTGGGTCATGGATGTCTGGTAGGCGAGAGGCGCGAGGGGGCCTGGCTGATACACGGCGCCCCCGGCGATCCGCTAGATCTGTGTGATCGCCGCGCGCAACCTCGTCAACCTCAAGTCGGTCGCCAAGGGCTACGGCAGCCGCTCGGTGCTGCGCGACGTGACCCTGGGCGTCAACGAGGGCGAGCGCATCGGGGTGGTGGGAGACAACGGGGCCGGCAAGTCGACCCTGCTGCGTCTGCTCGCCGGCGCCGAGGCGCCCGACGCCGGGATCGCCACGCTCACCACCGGGCTGCACGCGGTCCTCATCGCCCAGGGCGTGGACCTCGATCCGGACGGCACGGTGCGCGCGGAGCTGATCGGCCACCGGCCGGACCACGAATGGGCGCGCGATGCCGCCCTCCGCGAGGTCCTCGACGGCCTCCTCGGCGGCGTGGCCGTGACGCGGTTTCCACACGGTCTGGAGACGCCCACGCGGCAGCTGTCCGGCGGCGAGCAGCGCCGCGTCATGCTCGCCCGCGCCCTGCTGGAGGCTCCGGAGCTGCTGCTGCTCGACGAGCCCACCAACCATCTCGACATCGAAGGGATCGCGTGGCTGGCCTCATTCCTGGCCGGCCATCGCGGCACGCTCGCGGTCATCACCCACGACCGGTGGTTCCTGGACGCGGTCTGCGACCGGACCTGGGAGGTCGCCGGTGGCGGCGTCTACCAATACGACGGCGGCTATTCGGCGTACGTGCTCGCGCGCGCCGAGCGCGACCGGCAGGCTGCGGCGCGCGAGGACAGGCGCCGCCAGCTGGTGCGCAAGGAGCTGGCGTGGCTGCGCCGGGGGCCGCCCGCGCGCACGTCCAAGCCGAAGTTCCGCATCGACGCGGCCAATGCGCTCATCGCCGACGAGCCGCCGGCGCGCGACACGGTGGAGCTCCTGCGCTTCGCCACCGCGCGGCTCGGAGACCGGGTGCTCGACGCGGTCGACGTGTCGGTGGCCTACGGCGAACGCCGGCTGCTCTCCCACGTCACCTGGCGGCTGGGGCCGGGGCAGAGGGCGGCGGTGGTCGGCGCCAACGGCTCGGGCAAGACGACGCTCCTCCGTCTCCTGGCAGGCGATCGGGCGCCGGACGCGGGCGAGGTGCAGCGCGGCGCCACGGTCAAGCTGGCCGAGCTCTCGCAGGACACCGCCGAGCTCCCGCCCGGCCTGCGCGTCGTCGAGGCGCTGGCCGAGGTCCGCGGCCGGGCGACCACGAGCGGCGGCGAGGAGCTCACTCCGGGCACGCTGGCGGAGCGGTTCGGCTTTCGCGGCGAGCGCCTGAGCACCCGCACCAGCGACCTGTCAGGCGGCGAGCGCCGCCGCCTCCAGCTCATGCGGCTGCTCCTCACCGAGCCCAACGTGCTGTTGCTCGACGAGCCCACCAACGACCTGGACATCGACACGCTCAGGGCGCTGGAGGATCTGCTCGACGGCTGGCCGGGCACGCTGATCGTCGTCACCCATGACCGCTACTTCGCCGAGCGCGTATGTGACGACGTGTTCGCGCTCATGGGCGACGGGGGGCTGCGCCACCTCCCGGGAGGCGTCGATCAGTACCTCGAGCTCCGGGCCGAGGCGACCGCGGTGCCGGCTGCCTCCAGCTCCGAGCGGTCGCCCCGCCGTCCGGGCGCACCGAGCCCGGGCGCCCAGCGCCGGGCGGCGCAGAAGGAGCTCGCTCGGGTGGAGCGCGAGCTCGAGCGCGCCGAGCGCCGCGACGCGGAGCTCCAGGCGGAGATGGTCGCGGCGGCCACCGATGCCGCGCGCCTGGACGAGCTCACGCGCGAGCTCGGCGCGGTGGCCTCGGACCGCGAGCGGCTGGAGGCATCGTGGCTCGAGCTGTCCGAGAGCCTCGAAGGCTGACGCAAGTGTGCGATGCTCGGGCGCAGGCCATGAGGTCACGCGTCACCAGCCCGCTGCTCCTCGTCGGCAGCCTGCCCGCCGAGTCCACCGATGCGGCCCTGCGGGCCGGCGCCAACCTGTTCGGCGACCTCGTGTTCGCGCTGCCCGACGGCGAGACCGGTGCCCGGGCGGCGTGGGTGAGCTACGAGCGCGAACAGCTGGCTCGGCCCAACCCCGACGTCGTGGTGGTGCACGAGACCGAGTCCCCCACCGGCCGTCCCCGCCACGCCTACGAGACACCGGTGTTCGGGATCCGCCCCGGGGTCAGCGAGCTGCATTTCGACTCCTGGCCCCGGATCGATGACGCCATCGCCTCCTACCAGGAGTTCAAGGCGCTCAAGGAGGACGGCGTCATCCCCGCGGGGCTTCGCTTTCAGGTGGGCCTGCCCTTCCCGTCCAGCGCGCTGAACGCGTTCAAGGCCGACTTCGCCGGCGATTACCCGGTCGCCGAGCGGGGCTTCGAGAAGCTCGTGGCCCGCGAGATCGTCCGCCTGACGGATGCCATCCCGTCGCAGGAACTGGCCATCCAATGGGACCTCGCCTACGAGACCCAGGACATCGAAGGCGTGCTGGCCTGGACCGCCGAGGGTGCGTGGGAGCGATTCGCCCGGCCGGTCACCACGCTCACCCCGCTCATCCCCGACGAGGTGCTGGTCGGCTACCACCTCTGCTACGGCACCTTCCCCGAGTGGCCTATGTACGAGGCCCGCGACTACGGGGTGCTCGTCCGCATGGCGAATTTCGCGGTGGCCAACTCGGGCCGCGTCGTCGACTGGCTGCATCTGGCCGGTCCGCGCTACCTGCGCAGCGAGGACCGCAGCTTCTTCCGCCCGCTCGTGGACCTCGAGCCCGGGCCGGCGCGCGTGTTCCTGGGCATCGTGCTCCCGCTGGACGGCGTCCCGGGCCTCGAGCGCCGGCATGCCACGGCGTCGCGCTACATCTCAGACTTCGGCGTGGCCATGTACTGCGGGTTCGGCCGCCAGCCGGGTGAGGACGGGATGGAGACCATGCGCGAGCACAGCCGCGTCGTCCGCTCCCTGGGCTGACCCACCATCGCGCGAGGCGGACGGGTCGAGCCTCGCGCACAACGCGGCGATGACCTCGGGGTCGAACTGCGTCCCGGCGCAGCGGCGCAGCTCGGCCAGGGCGTCGGGCACGGTACGCGCGGTCTGGTAGCAGCGATCCGAGGTCATGGCGTCGAACGCATCGCAGGCGGCGATGATCCGCGCTCCCAGAGGGATGGAGGCGCCGGCGAGCCCGTCGGGGTAGCCGCCACCGTCCCAGCGCTCGTGGCTGGCCCTGACCAGGCGCGCCACCGGCTGAAGCACGGGGTCCGCGTTGAGGATCCGCTCGCCGATGGCGGAGTGCTGGCGCATGAGGCGCCACTCGTCTTCGTCAAGGGGGCCCCGCTTGTCGAGGATGGCGTCGGGGATGCCCAGCTTGCCCACGTCGTGCAGCTCGGCGGCGCGCAGCAGCTCGTCGAGCTGGTCGCCATCCAGGCCGAAGTCGGCGCCGAGGTCGCGGACGAGCTGGCCCACGCCATGGACGTGATAATGCAGATCCGGGGTGCGCTCGGTGAGCACCTGCATGAGTACCTCGTGGGTGCGCGGCGGGGTGCTGCGGCTGGTGCGGATCTTGGCCGCGTACATGCGCTGGTCGGCCAGCTGCAGGGCGGCGGTAGTGGTGGCCGCCTCGTCAGGGATGGTGGCCAGGCCGTGCGCGGCGCTGACGCTGAACGTGCTGCCCTCCTCCCTGAGCGCGGTCGTCGCGGCTTTGATCAGCGCGTCATCGCGGGCCACGCGGCCATTGAGGAGCAGGCAGAACTCGTCGCCGCCCAGTCGGTAGGCCTCTCCGTGAGCGCCGATGGCGTCGCGCAACGCCGCGCCCAGCCGGGCGAGGAGCGCGTCGCCCGCGGCATGGCCGAAGGTGTCGTTGTAGCGCTTGAAGCCGTTGAGGTCGAAGAACACGAGCGTGCGCGGGTGGCCCTCGTCAGCGACCGCGACAGCCTCCTCGAGATCGCGCAGCAGTCGCCGCCGGTTGCCCAGTCCGCTGAGCCCGTCGGTGACGGCGTCCTCGGCACTGCGGCGCAGCATCCGCACGTTCTCCATGTAGGTCATGAGCGCCCGGGCGACTCCGAGCAGGATCGTGGCCGCCGCCAGCGCGACCGCGACGGGGGTGACGTGCGCGAAGGCGGCGTCGACGAGCAACCCGAGCACGGCGGTCACCGACAGGAGCGGGAGAACGATCGACTGGAAGGCGACGTTGCGCGTGGCGGTGCGACGCTTCATCGGCTGCCAGGCGGCCACGGCAAACATGGCCATGGCCGCGGGCCATGTGGTGTCCAGGATGCCCCCCGCGACGTAGGTCCCCTTGGCCGCCTGGTAGGTGAAGACGAGGTCGGCGACGGACTCCAGGACCAGCGCGAGCCCCAGCCACGCCCACACGCGATCGGGGCGCCAGGACGACAGGCCGAAGGCCACGGCGACGAACACCAGCAGCGTCACGTCGCCCAGGGGGTAGGCGAGGTTGACGGCGTCCTCGATGGTGCGCCCGTGGCTGACCGCCAGCACGGTCGGCAGGATGAGTCCTGTTCCGACGGCGGCGAGCGCGAGCGCCACGACGCCGCCGTCGAGCCACTGCTCGGCTGCGACATGCCCGCGGTGTGAGCGGATCAGCAGCATCAGCGCCGCGTACGTCGACGGGTACATGGCCAGGTACAGCCAGTCGGCGATCGACGGAACCGGCGGATCGGCGAGGTTGTTGAGCCACAGCGTCCACACCAGGTCTCCGGCCGTCCAGGTGAGCAGCCCGACGGCGATGAGCCCCCACGCCCAGCGGTCCTCGCGGCGACGCCACACCCGCGCGGCGCAGATGGCCACGGCGAGGATCTCGGCGGCGGTGTAGATCCAGTTCTTGGCGAACGCCTCCATGCCGACGCCCCCGAAACCCAGCAGGGCGTGCGCCGCGTGGAAGCCGACGGCCAGCCACATCGCGGCAAACGCGAGGGTCAGGAGCGGGTGTCGAGGTGATGTGCGCATGAACCCGTGCCGCCCCGGGGCACGGACCATCGGGCGCGACCCACAATGTATCGGCGCCGCAACGGCGCAACTCAAACGCCTCGCCCGCGAGCCGTCCACAGGCGCAGAGATGACGGACGGCGTGTGCCGCCCGTCATCGCGCCGGGCCCCGTTGTCCGGCGGCCTGGCACCGCCCCCAAAAGAGGGGAAACGGGGGCGGTCCAGGGCCAGGGAAGCCCGTCAGCCGTGGTTGAACGGCGCCACCATCGGGTTGGTGCCGGTGTAGATCCCGGTGTAGTTCGGGTACCAGACCCAGAAGTGGAGCGTGATCAGGCGCGGGTGCCAGAAGTTGAACTTCGCGCCCGACCCCGGCGCCGTCGTGGCGCACTTGGACTGGGAGTCCGCGAACACGACGGTGCCGTCGTCGTAGTGGCAGGCCGCGCCGAAGACGCCGTACTTGGCGCCGGGCAGGGGCGCCTTGGCCGGCATCGAGGTGAACACCCACTCCAACGCTCCCAGCTGCCAGCCGTGGGCCGTGTGCTCGTAAACCAGGATCGGCGGCTTGCGCACGTCAAAGCCGGTGATCTTGGGGTTGATGAAGTGGTAGCCCATGTTGGGGATCATCTTGGTGAGGATGCCGTAGCCGTCGGCCTTGGCCCGCGCCAGGTTGGTGGCGTACTTGGCGGTCGCCATCCGGGCCGCGACGAGGTTCGCGGTCACCGCCGACCCGCTCGCGGGGACCGCGGCCGGCACCGGCGCGGGCGCTGTCTGCGGCGCGACGGCGCTGGTGTTCGGCCGGCCCGATGCCGAGGCGGCCATTCCGATCGCCACGCTCGCCACCGCAGCGGCCAGCATGGCTCCGATCAACATGCGACGCATGAGGTGCTCCTTGCTTGAGGGAGGTGCGGATGGGCCGACCGACCCCGCGGCCCATTCGTTCTGTCGCATGTCAACCTAAGAACCGCCGCCGCTGGGCGCATCGGGAGGACTCCCTATGTTGGGCGGGAGCCCTCCCTATCTTGCGCTGGGCCCGGTTTCAGCCGGTCAGCGTGGCGGCGACCTGTCAACGCCGCGCCAGCAGACGGGAATCCGGCCATTTGGGCGCGGTCGGCTCAACATGCGCGCGGTCGCGGTCGATGCCTGGCTCTGTGATCGACGGCATGCTCACCCCACCCACGACCGACCCGACGGCGGCCCTGGCGTGCGACGAGACTGCGCGCCTGCGCCGGCTCGTGGCCTCGCACAACCGGCTGCACGAGCTGATCGCGCGCGACGCGCAGTTGGGCGATGTGCTCGCCGAGCTGGTGGAGGGGATCGAGGAGTACGAGCCGTCGGTGCTGGCGTGCGTCGTCCTCCTGGACCGGGAGACGAGCACCCTGCATCCGGGCGCCGGACCGTCTCTGCCGCCGCACTGGCTGGAGGCGATCGACGGCGTGGTCATCGGCCCCAACATCGGCAGCTGCGGGTCGGCGGCGTGGTCCGGCGAGCTCGCCATCAGCGCCGACATGAGGACGGATCCCAAGTGGGCGCCCGTCCGCGACTTCGCGGCCAGCTGCAACCTGCGCCACTGTTGGTCGATGCCCATCAAGGGCGCGGACGGGCTGGTGCTGGGCACGTTCGCGCTATACGGCTCGCAACCCCGGTCGCCGCAACCCGAGCACATCACGCTCATGCAGGACGGCGCCCGCCTGGCGGGGATCGCCATCGAGCGCCACCGCACGATGGAGCGCCTGATCCAGGACGCGCGCTATGACGGCCTCACCGGCCTGCCCAACCGCCGCGCCATCTTCGAGCGCCTCGAGCTGGCGCTGAGCCGCGCCGGCGCGAAGACCAAGGTGGCCACGCTGTTCGTCGACCTGGACGGCCTCAAGGCGCTCAACGACAGCCTCGGCCACGACCGCGCCGACGACATGATCCGCGAGATCGCCCAGCGGCTGCGCCCGGTGCTGCGCGTGGACGATTTCGTCGGCCGCTTCGGAGGCGACGAGTTCATCGCCGTCGCCGAGGCGATCGGCGACCCCGACCAGGCGGCGGCGCTGGCGGCGCGGTTGCTCGAGGCCACCTCGGCGCCGCTGCGCGGACTCGACGGCACCGTCGTGACGGCCAGCATCGGGATCGCGCTGGTGGAGGGCGACACCGACGCCGCTGAGGCGATCCGGCGCGCCGACGCCGCCATGTACCGCGCCAAGAATGCCGGACGCGATCGCTACGCCTTCTTCGCGGCCACCGATGCGGCGCTGCCCGAGCGCCGCCGCGCCGCGCTCACCCGCGAGCTGCGGCGGGCCGCGACCCACCACGAGCTGACACTGGCCTTCCAGCCGGTGTTCGATCTCCCCACCGGCGAGATCGTCGCCGTCGAGGCGCTCAGCCGCTGGACCTCGGCGGCCCTCGGCGAGGTGTCCCCGCGGGAGTTCATCCCCATCGCCGAGAACTGCGCGATGATCGCGCCGCTCGGTGCCTGGGCGCTGCGCGAGGCCTGCGAGACCGGGGCGCGCGTGACCGAGCTCACCGGGCGTGCGCTCGAGCTCGCCGTCAACGTGTCCGGGCACCAGCTGGCCAGGCCCGGATTCGCGCAGTCGGTCCACCAGACGCTGGCCCACGCCGGATTCCCGGCTGACCTGCTCACCCTCGAGGTGGCCGAGAGCGCCCTGATGCAGAGGGACGAGGTGACCGCCCGGACGCTCGACGAGCTGCGGTCGCTCGGCGTCCGCCTCACGGTCGACGACTTCGGCGCCGGCGGCGCGTCGCTGACGAGCTTCGGCCGCCGTCCGGTCGACGGGATCAAGCTCGACCGCCAGTTCCTGGCCGGCCTCCCCGATGATGACGTCAGCTTCGCGGTCGTTTCCGCCATCAGCGGCATGGGCACGGCGCTCGGCACCACCGTCACGGCCAAGGGCGTCGAGACCGAGGCCCAGCTCGTGTCGCTGCGCGCCATGGGGTGCGCGCGCGTCCAGGGGTTCCTCCTAGCCGAGCCGATGCGGGCCCGCGACCTGATCAGCCGTCTTCGCAGTGTCAGATATTCAAGTTTTGATCGTGTTCAATCGGGGGCGATCGGCCGCTCGTAGACGTCGAAGCGGAAGCGCGGCGCCATTCCGGCGGCCTCGTAGACGCGCAGCGCGCGCGGGTTATCCGAGGCCACGACGAGTTGGGCCTGCACGAGGCCGGCGGCGGCGAAGGCGGCGAAGCCACGGGTCAGCAGGGCCGTGCCGACGCCGCGCCGCTGATGGCCGGGCGACACCGCGAGCAGGTCGATATAGCCCGAGCCCTCGTGCTCCCACCGGCGGGCGAGGAGGAAGCCGACGATCCGCTCCCCGTCATGCGCGACCAGGCTGAGGCTGGGCGCGACGTCATGGGCGCGGAGGTGGCTCTGGACGAACAGCTCGTAAGACTGGGGCACGTAGTCCGGTACGGATCCGAACGCGTCGGCGTCCAGCGCGTGCAGCGCCCGGGCGTCGCCGTCGAGGTCGATCTCCCGGAGAGTGAAGCCGGCGGGCAGGTCCGCGGCGATGACCCTCCGGTCAAGCGGCCGCGCCATGCGCCAGTAGCTACGCACCTGGACGTAGCCGGCGCGCTGGAGCAGGTCACGGGCGCGTGCGTTGGTGGAGGCGGCGATCTGCCGATGGGCGTCGCTGCCGCGCTCGCGCTCGCTCCGCTGCGCCCATGCAAGCAGGTGGGCTCCGACTCCCCGCCGCTCGTAGGCCGGGGCGACCACGGCGAACGTGCCCGGGCCGTGCACGATCGCGTAGCCGGCGATCGCGCCGTCGATCTCGACGAGGATCGCGTCCCGCTGCAGGTCAACGTCGGGCGCGCGCCACTCCTCCTCGACCTCCTCCAGCCGGAACAGGGGCAGGCCCAGGTCGGCGGTGTGGCGCGCCACGAGCACGGCGAGCACGGCCTCAGCGTCGTGCCAGTCCGGTGCCCGAGTGCGCACCTGAGTCAGGCTACCCAGCGCACGTCCGGCGAACCGGCCGGCGCGCGGGCGCCCAGTGCGCGGTCGGCGGCGGCGAGCCGGTGCACCGCCTCGGCCAGGCGCTCGGGCGGTTGGGTGAACGGCAGACGCAGCCGCTGCTCGAAGCCGCCGTCCACGCCGAACCGGGGCCCGGGGGCGACCCTGACGCCGTGGGCCACGCCGCGGGCGGCGAGCGCCGAGGCCGTCGTGCCCGCGGGTAGCTCCACCCAGAGCGCCATGCCCCCCGCCGGCCGGCTCACCCGCCACTGCGGGCGCTCGCTCGCCACCGCGCCCATCAGCGCGTCGCGGCGGTCGCGCAGCCACTCGCGGCGTGCCGGCAGCAGGGTGTCCAAGCGCCGCAGCACCTCGACGGCCATGAGCTGGTCGAGGATCGGGCTGCCGACGTCCTGGCCGGCGCGGGCCAGCGCCAGGCGGCGCACGAGCTGCGGCTCGCCCCGCAGCCAACCGGTGCGCAGGCCGCCCCAGACCGGCTTGGACAGCGAGCCGACGGCCAACACCCGGGTGCCGGAGTCCCCGTCAGCCAGCGACGGCGGCCGTTCGCCGGACGGGTGGCGCTCGAGGACCAGCTCCGCCAGGCTCTCGTCGCTGACCAGCAGCGTGCCGGCCGCGCGCGCCGCCCGGGCTACGGCCGCCCGCTCGCCGGCTGATGCCCAGAACCCCGTCGGGTTCTGGAAATCCGGGATGACGTAGCCGAGCACCGGTCGCGCGTCGCGGAGCGCCGCGCGCAGCAGCGCGAGGTCCCAGCCGTCCTCGCCCACCGGAACGCCGATGGGGACGCAGCCGTGGGCCCGCACCGCGTCCAGCGCCCCGGGGTAGGTGGGGGTCTCCAGCAGCACCCGGTCCCCGGGGCGCGCGAACGTGCGCAGCGCGAGGTCCCAGGCGTGCAGGGCTCCCTGGGTGACGAGCACCTGGGCGGGGTCGGTGGCCAGGCCGCGGCCGCTGAGGTAGGCGGCGATGGCGGCCCGTACAGGCGGCAGTCCAAACGGCTCGTAGCCGTGTCCGCCGAGCTCCTGGGCGAGGCCCTGCGCCGCTTGGACCGCCAGCTCGGCGAGGTCGGGCGGCGCCGGCAGGTTGGCCAACGTCAGGTCGATCATGTCGCCGCTGGCAGGCCCGGGCTCGTCGGGCCGATCCTCGGGGAGGGGAGGCGAGGTGATCCAGCTGCCCCGGCCGCGGCGGGACGCCAGGTACCGCTGCCCGCGCAGGACGTCAAGCGCGGCGGTGACCGTGTTGCGCGAGAGCCCGAGGGCGGTGGCGAGCTCCCGCTCGGAGGGCAGCCGGGTGTAGGGCGGCAGCCGGCCCTCCACGATGAGGCCGCGTAGCGCCGCCGCGAGCGCCGGGTAGGCCACGCCGCCGCCGCGCCATTCGCCGAGCAGCCGGGTGAGATGGGGCGTCGCCAGGCGGCGGAGCGCCACCACGGTGCCATCATCGTCAAATTGGCCCTGTTCGGAGGGTGCCAAGTCTGGCAGTCTAACTGTGATGCCCCGTCTCGTCGCCCCCATCCCGCCCGATCGGCGCGTGCGCCGTTTCGCGCAGCTAGGCACCGGCCTCGTGCTCTACGGCGCGACGGCCTCGATGCTGGTACTCGCGGATCTGGGGCTCGACCCGTGGGATGTGTTTCACCAGGGCATGTCGCGCACATTCGGGCTGGGGATCGGCACATGGGCGATCATCGCCAGCGTGCTCGTCCTGGTGTGCGGCTGGGTGCCGCTGCACCAGCGGCCCGGCATCGGCACGATCACCAACGCCGTCGTGGTGGGTCTGGTGATGGACGTCATCCTCGCGGTGGTCCACCCGCCCCATGCGCTGTGGGCGCGCATCGCGCTGCTTGTCGGCGGCGTCATCGGCAACGGCTTTGCCACCGGCTTCTACATCGGCGCCGGCCTGGGCCCCGGCCCCCGTGACGGTCTCAGCACCGGCATCGCGGGGCGCGGCCACTCGATGCGCGTGGTGCGCACCACGATCGAGGGGTCGGTGCTCATCATCGGCTTCCTGCTCGGCGGCAGGGTGGGGGTGGGGACGGTCTTCTACGCGGTGGCCATCGGGCCGATCACCCACCACACGATCCCCGCGCTGGCGATCGGCCGCCGCAGGCCGCGCTCCCCGGCAGCGGAACCGGTGCCGGGGCGCTCGCTGGCATCGGCGCCGGCGCCCGAGTGACACTCGCAGTGCTTCTGTGACACTGGCAGCCGACGCTGTCACTGACACCCGCCGCGCTACAACTGTCAGCGATGACGATCAAGACGTTCGGCCCGGTTGACGAGCGCAGCCTCCAGCAGCTCGAGCGGTGCATGGCCGCGGGCGACGCCGGTTACGGCGGCTCTGCGCCGACCACCACCCGGGCTACAGCCAGCCGATCGGCGGCGCGATCGCTACGAGGGCCACGTGTCACCGTCGGGCGTCGGATTTGACATCGGGTGCGGCAATAAGGCCGTGCAGACCGCATTGACGCGCGCCGACCTCGAGGATCTTGGTGGCGTCGGAGCGATCATGCACGAGATCACCCGGCGCATCTCGTTCGGGATGGGGGTGCCGGCGCGCGAGCGCGTGGACCACCCGGTGCTGGAGGGGATCCGCCACGCCGAGTTTGCGCCCCAGCGCAAGCTGGCCGGGCTCGCGGAGTCCCAGCTCGGGACGGTGGGGTCGGGCAACCACTACGTGAACCTCATGGAGGATGAGGAGGGCCGCGTGTGGGTTGGCGTGCACTTCGGCTCGCGCGGATTCGGGCACAAGACGGCCTCGGGCTTCCTGGCCCTGGCCCAGGGCCTGGCCTTCGACGGCCGCGCCCACGAGGGCGAGATGGACTCGCCGCCGGTCCTGCTGGAGCTGGGCACCGAGCTCGGCGACGCCTACATCGCGGCGATGCAGCTGGCCGGCGAGTACGCCTACGCCGGCCGTGACGTGGTGGTGGCCAAGGTGCTCGAGATCCTGTCGGCCGAGGCGGTCCACGAGGTGCACAACCACCACAACTTCGCCTGGCGCGAGGAGCATGGCGGGCGCGACTACTGGGTCGTCCGCAAGGGCTGCACACCGGCACAGCCGGGTCAGGAGGGCTTCGTCGGCGGCTCGATGGGTGACGACTCGGTGATCCTCGCGGGCGTCGCCTCCGACGAGGCAACGGACGCGCTCTTCTCCACCGTGCATGGCGCCGGCCGGGTGATGAGCCGGACGCAGGCGGCGGGCCGCGTGCGGCGTCGCAAGCGATGGGCGTGCAGCAACCGCGACTGTCACCGGCGGTTCGAGTCAGCGGACGCTCGGTGTCCCGACCACCCCGGCTCGCGGATGATGAAGACGTGGGTGGCCGAGCAGCTCAAACCGGGTCTCGTCGACTGGCCCGCCGTTCAGGCGCGCCTGCGCGGCGAGGGGATCGTCCTGGTGGGCGGGGGCGCCGACGAGGCGCCCGAGGTCTACAAGCGCCTGCCCGATGTGCTTGCGGCCCACGCCGGGTCGATCCGGGTGACCCGCACGCTGGGGCCGCTCGGGGTCGCCATGGCGGGCCGGGACGTGCACGATCCCTACAAGGACTGAGGGCTCGGCTCGCGGCATGGATGTGTGCCCCTTCTCACAGCACGCTTCGCCAGGTAAAGTGAAGATGCTGCACCGAGGGCAGCAGCAGCGAGGAAGAGAAGGGGGCGACGTGTCGACGTGGACGACGCAAACGACGTGCAGTGGAACGCCGGACGACGTACTGGACCTGCTCACCGAGCCGGGGGCGATCGCGCGCTGGTCGCCGGTGCCGTTCACGCTCGTCGATCTCGAGCGGGAGCGGCTGAGCGCCGGTGACCGCGTGCGGGTTCGTGGCGAGCTCGCGGGCCGCGGCGTCGAGTTCCTGGTCGACGTGGCCAAGGCCGAGGATGGCCATCTCGCGCTGACGGCGACCGGGCCGATCCGGATCGACGTTGACTATCGCGTCGTCGGAGGTTCGCGCGGCAGCAGCCTGCGCGCCCGCATCGGGGTGGCCGGTAGCGGCCTGTTCGGCCGCGTCCTGGCCGGTGCCACCGATGCGCTGCTGGCGGCAGGCGCGCTGCGCATGGCGGTGGACCGCATCGCCGAAGAGCTGGAGCCGGCCGCGCTGGCGGCCTGACCGCCTCAGACAGGTCGCCGGCCGGCCGGCCCAGGACTCTCAAGCTCAGTCGCGATCCTCGTAGCCCTCCTTGGGCGGGCGACGCACGTCCATGACGTAGAGGACCTCCAGCCACCGGATCGTCCTCGCCGGCCGTCCCTCGGCTTCGGGATAGTGCGCGCCGACGTCCACGAGGAAGGCCTCGCCCACCTTCGCGTCGTCCGGGATGCGACCGCGGACCCTGAAGCTGGCCGGGTGCTCGTGGCTCGTGCGCAGCTCGTGATGCCGGCCCTCCTCCAAGCGCTCGAACTCCTCCTTCTCGGGCACGGAGATCGAGATCTCCAGCTCGGGCGCGGGCTTGAGCACGGAGCGAAGGCGGGGCGCCAGGAACAGCGGCAGGTGCGGCTCCGCCCCCAGGAACTGCAGCTCCTCACGTAGCTTTGCGGCCTCGCCCGTCTCCTCGAAGCGCAACGGGACCTTGGCCGTGATCACGTCGATGTGCACCGGCAGTTCCTCCCGGAACCACGGGAACACCGTGAACGGCAGGTGCCAGATGTGGCCCGGGCCGACGCCCATCGAGTCGGTGTTGCGCCACGCCGAGGCGTAGTGACTGGATCCCCCGGGCTGGGGGACCGTCGGGTCGGGCACCTGGGCCGCGGTCGGCGCGTCGACGTTGATGAACGGCGCCGCTGCGTCGGAGAGGCTGACCACGGCGCATTGGTGGGTGCCGGCCGGGCCGGTGGGGAAAAGAACCGGTGACGACACCGTTGTGCCTCCGGGCTGGATCGTGGAGGGAACCTCGGCCAGAAGCGTCCCCGCGGTGCCGACGCCGCCCGGGAACGACCAGAACCGCACGATGGTGTTGTACGCGCTGGTGCTCGCAGGCGGGTCGTTGTGGATGAAGGCCTTCATCGTGTAGTGACTGCTGGGCGTGAGCAGCGTGTCCCAGACACCCGGCGCGCCGCCGGGGAATATCTCGGTGCCGTTCATGTCAAAGAGGTGGATGTCGGGGCTCTGGTAGGTGCCGTTGCCGATGTACGGCTGCGGCTGCACGATGGCCGTGGGGAACACTTCGGCGTATTGGATCGCCAGGCCCGTCTCGTTAGCGGTCTGATTACCGCCGACGGCATACAGGCGTCCATCGGGACCGAGCGCTGCCGCGAGGCTCGCCGTGGGTGTGGGGGTGGTGCTGGTGCCGGTGCTCAGCGACGTTGGCGATGTTGCCCAGCCCGTGGGCGAGGACCCGTCCCAGATGTACACGTCAGACGCCGGCGCGCCGCTGGCGTCGAGGCCGCCGATCGCGTAGATGAGCCCGCCGGGACCGACCGACGCGGCCAGCCAGGTCCGGCCGAGCGGCAGCGACTGGCCCGTCGTCCAGGTCCCGGAAACGGTGCTGAATACCTCGACGGTGTTGAGCGCGAGGCTGCCGGTGTTTTGTCCGCCGATCACGTAGATGTAGTCGCCCAGAATGCAAGCCGCCAGGCCCTGGCGTGCCGTCGTCATCGGAGCCACCCCGCCCCACGTGTCGGTGGCCGGGTTGTAGCGCTCTACGCTGTTTGTCACCGACCCGCTCGTATCTACGACGCCTCCGATCGCGTAGATGTGGCCGTCCGCGGCGGCCACCGCGGCGTGGCCCGCCCGCGGCGTGCCGAGGTCGTGGCCGGCACTCCATGAGGTGGTGGCCGGGTTGTAGATGTTGTGGGTCGGGACCGGCACGACCACCGCACCGCCGCGGGTGCCGCCGATCACGTGTACCTGGCCGGCGAGCGTCGCGGCAGCAAGCTTCGTCAGCGGCTGGCCCTGCAAAGTCGGCCCGTTCGCCCATGCCCCGGGCGCCGGAGCCGGCGTGAACACCTCCACCTGTCCGATCGCGGCACCGTTCTGCCCCGGGTCCCCGCCGATTGCATACAGCACCAGTCCGCTGCCGGGCGCCGGCGCGGGAGCAGTCACCAGCGCCAGACTCTGACGGGCGCCGTTTGGCCCCGCCGGAAGAGGTGCTACCGCCGTCCACGTCATGACATTCCCCCGGTCTTGAGAACGCGCGGTGCCATGCCCCAGACGGAGCCGCCATGGTGCTGGGTCCCCCGCGCTCGTCGCTGGCCCCGCGCGCCGATCGTATCCCACGTCCACGGAGGTGTGGACGATTTCACCCCAGGGGGGATGGATTTGTGACACATCGGGTGCCAAGGTTGAATGGGACACGACGCCGGGGGATAACAGGTGGGGACCATGAGCATTGTGGGCGCGCGCGTCACGCGTGCCCTTGTCTGTGTGGGTGCGGCCTGGGCGCTGGCGTGGGTCGTGCTGCTGCATCTCGTCGGGCCGCCGGCCATCAGCGGCCCGTCCACTTTGACCGCGCCGGCGCCGCCGCTCGGCCCGCACGCGGTGCAGTCGCTGCCGCCGGCGGCGCAGTCGCTGATATCGGCCACGCTCGGCGCGTCCGACGGCCGGTTCAACGCGCGGCACTCCGCGGCCGGCTGGCGACTGCAGGGCGGGGGTGTGAGCGCCACGTTTGGCGGCGGCCCCGCGCGACTGCGCACCGCCGGCGGCACGCTGTCGCTCTCGCTGGCCGGCCCGCCGGTGACATCGATGACCGCGCGCGGGAACCGGGTCACACTGGAGCGCTCCGGCCTCCGGGAGTGGTACGTCGCCGGCCCGATGGGCATCGAGCAGGGCTTCACGCTGGCCCATCGTCCCGCCGGGACGCGGGACCATGAGCTGACGCTGTCAGTCGCGGTCGGCGGCTCACTGCGCCCGCGGTCTGACGCATCCGAGATCGCCTTCCAGGGATCGGGTCACGAGATCGTGGCTCGATATGGGGCTCTGACCGCGGTCGACGCCGCCGGGCATCGGCTGCCGGCCGCGCTGCGCGTGAGCGGCGGGCACGTGCTCATCGCCGTCGACGATCGCGGCGCGCGCTACCCGCTCACGATCGATCCGCTTGTCCAGCAGGGCGCCAAGCTCACCGGCGGCAACGAGAGCGGCCCCGGGTCCTTTGGCGCGAGCGTCGCCCTGTCGGCCGACGGCAACACCGCGTTGGTCGGCGGCAATACCGATCATGGCGCTAACGGCGCCGCCTGGGTGTTCACGCGGTCGGGCGGGACCTGGAGCCAGCAGGGCCCAAAGCTGACCGGCGGCGGCACCGCAGCGGGGTTCGGCTCAAGCGTGGCCCTGTCCGCGGATGGCAACACCGCCCTGATCGGCGCCAGCTTCGACGGCACCTCGGGCTCGGCATGGGTGTTCACGCGCTCGGGGTCGACATGGACGCCGCAGGGCGGCGCGTTGACCGGGGCCGGCGCCACGTCCGGTGCCGGGTTCGGCTCCAGCGTGGCCCTGTCGTCGAACGGCAGCACCGCCCTCGTGGGCGCGCCGTTCGACGGCTCGGGCAACGCCGGCGCCGCGTGGGCGTTCACGCGCAACAACGGCACATGGGCTCCGCTGGGGTCGGCGCTGACCGGCGACCCCGCCGCGGGATTCGGCGCCAGCGTGGCGCTGTCGCAGGACGGCGTGACGGCGCTGATCGGCGGCAGCAGTGACGCCAGCGGCAAGGGTGCGGCGTGGGTCTTCACCTCCAATGGCAGCGCCTTCGCCCAGCAGGCGAGGCTCACTGCTGCCGCTGACGAGGCAGGCAACGGTGCCTTCGGCTCCAGCGTGGCGCTGTCGGCCGACGGCAACACGGCGCTGATCGGGGGACCGAGCGACAACATCAACCAACTGGGCCAGGGCGCGGCGTGGGTCTTCACGCGCTTGAATTCCATCTGGGGCGAGCAGGCCAAGTTCACCGGTAGCGACGCCGGGATGAGCAGCAACTTCGGCTCCGGGGTGGCGCTGTCCTCGGACGGCAACCTCGCGCTCGTGGGCGGCCAGGCGGACGGCGGGGGGACCGGCGCCGCGTGGACCTTCGCGCGGTCGGGATCGACCTGGGCGCAGCAGGGATCCAAGCTCACCGGCCAGGGCGAGAACCTGGCGGGCCGGTTCGGGCACAGCGTGGCGCTGGCCGCCGACGGTCAGACGGCCATGATCGGCGGCAACAACGATGGCGCGACCGCCGCAACTGGGGCCGCGTGGGTGTTCGCGCCGCCGGCGCCCACTTGCGCACCCACCTCGGCGACGGCGCCGGCCGGTGGGGGAGCGGTCGCACTGTCGCTGCCGTGCAGCGGTCCGGGGGGCGCTGGGCTCAGCTACGCCATCGTGTCCGGTTCGGCCCACGGAAGCCTGGGCGCCGTCGGGGCGGACGGCCGGGTCACCTACACCTCACAGCCAGGGTACGTGGGCGGCGACACCTTCAGCTACCGCGTCAGCGACACGTGGGGCGTGTCCAACACCGGGACCGCCACGATCACCGTGCCGCCATTCGCGGCGCCGACGTGCTCCAACGTCAGTGCCCACGGCCCCAAGGGCGGAACCCGCGTGACCGTCACTCTGTCGTGCGGCGCTCCGGCCGGCGTCCGGATGTCCTACGTCATCGTGACCGCCCCCGGCGACGGCAAGCTCGGCAAGATCGACGAGACCAGCGGCCGCGTCACCTACATCGCGCCCGTGGGCTTCAGTGGAACGGACCGGTTCATCTACCGCGCCACGGACGTCGGCGGACGATCGGCCACGGCCACCGCGACGATCGTCCTGCCCAAGCTTGACCGCATCACCGCGACTATGAACTGGGACTTCGACCCGACGCTCGCGACGCACACCGTGGTCAACTCGATGATCGTCAAGGGCGTGCCGGGCGGCGCGAAGGTGCTCTTGTCGTGTAAGGGCAAGGGCGAATGCCCGATCGCGAAGCACACGGTGTCGGTCCCCAAGCAGCGGGTCTGCACGGGCAAGGGCAAGAAGCGCCGGTGCCGGAGGGTTGCGCCGAAGGTGGGCAACGTCGACCTGACGTCGTTGGTCCGCCACAAGCGCGTGAAGGTGGGCGCTCAGATCGTCGTGGCGATGGCGCAGCCGGGATGGATCGGCAAGGAGTACGTGTTCACGATCGTGAAGAGCCACCAGCCGTCGAACCGGATCCTGTCGCTGGCGCCCGGCAGCACCGCTCCCTGCCCCGGCTGCTGAGCCGCGCGCGCCGCAGCACGACCGGCTTCTCCGCCTACGTGAAGGCTGAGAGGCCGGTCAGATCCCGGCCGAGGATGAGGGACTGGACGCTGTCGGTGCCCTCGTAGGTCTCGACGATCTCCAGGTCGGTGAGGTGGCGGGCGACATGGTAATCCAGCAACAGTCCGTTGCCGCCCAGGATGTCCCGCGCCTCCGAGCACACGAGCTTGGCCTTGCGGGCGTTGTGCAGCTTGGCCAGCGACGCCATCGGGCCGGTCATCGCGTCCTGCTCCTGGAGCCGGGCGAGCTGGACGCAGATCAGCTGCATGGCCGTGGTCTCGGCCACCATCGTCGCCAGCTTGGCCTGGACCAGTTGAAAGCCGGCGATCGGCTTTCCGAATTGCGTGCGCTCCGCGGCATAGGCCACGGCCGCCTCGAGGCCCGCCATCGCATGTCCCACGCACTCCCAGGCTGCGCCGCCACGTGTCTGGTCCAGGACGCGCGTCGCGTCCTCGAACGTGTCCGCGTCCGCGAGCCTGTTCTCCGCCGGGACGCGCACGTCGCTCAGCGCGATCTCGGCCTGCCACACCGCGCGCTTGCCCATCTTGCCGGTGATGACGGTGGAGGCGTCAAAGCCCGCGGTGCCCTTCTCCACCACGTAGGCGCCGACATCGCCCTCGTCGTCGCGCGCCCAGACGATCACGAGGTCGGCGAACGAGGCGTTGCCGATCCATCGCTTGGCGCCGTTGAGGACGTAGGCGTTCCCGTGGCGGCGCGCCGTGGTCTCGAGGGAGACGGAATCCGAGCCGTGCTGGGGCTCGGTCAGCGCGAAGGCCCCGATCAGCTCGAGCCGCGCCATCGGCGGCAGCCATCGGGACCGTTGCTCGTCGGAGCCCAGCAGCGCGATCGAGCCCATGGCCAGACCGGAGTGCACGGCGAAGAACGTGTTCAGGCTGCCGTCGGCGCGGGCCAACTCGCGCGACACGATCCCCGCGGCCAGCCGCGACATTCCCGGACACCCGTAGCCGTCGATCGTCGTGCCGGCTACTCCGAGCTCCGCGAGCTTGGGGACGAGCTCGAAGGGAAACGCGGCTCGCTCCCAGTAGTCGTTGATGACGGGGAGAACCTCGTGTTCGCCAAACGCGCGGATCCGGTCGCGGATCGCGCGCTCGGCGTCGGTCAGCTGTTCATCGAGGCGGTAGTAGTCGGCGGCGCGGGTGGCTCGGTGCTGGTCAGCGTCGGCGGTCATCAGGCGTGGTCTTACCCGCTGTAGGCTGCCGCTCACGTCAATTGCGTTGGGAGGAACCACGATGGATGCCGTCAACCGCCAGGTCCGTCTCGCCGCGCGCCCGGTCGGGCTGCCCAAGCCCACTGACTGGGACCACACGGAGGAGCCCGTGGGCGAGCCTGGCGAGGGCGAGGTGCTGGTCAAGGTCAAGTACCTGTCGCTGGATCCGGCGATGCGGGGGTGGATGAACGAGGGCCGCTCCTACATCCCTCCGGTCGGCATCGGCGAGGTCATGCGCGCGGGCGGGTGCGGCGAGGTGATCGAGTCGCGGCATCCCGGGTTTGCGCCCGGCGACCACGTCACCGGGATCACCGGGATCCAGGAGCACGCCGTGCTTGCCGGCGATGGGGTGATCAAGGTCGACCCGGGGCTCGCCCCGCTGCCGGTCTACCTGGGCACCCTCGGCATGCCGGGCTTGACCGCCTACTTCGGGCTCCTGGACATCGGCAAGCCAAAGGAGGGCGACACGGTCGTCGTCTCGGGCGCGGCGGGGGCCGTCGGCAGCGTCGTGGGCCAGATCGCCAAGATCAAGGGCTGCCGCGCCGTCGGGATCGCCGGGGGCGAGGAGAAGTGCCGCCACATCGTGGATGAGCTCGGGTTCGACGCGGCGATCGACTACAAGTCCGAGAGCGTCCTCGCGGGGCTGCGTCGGGAGTGCCCTCACGGGATCGACGTCTACTTCGACAACGTCGGCGGCGAGATCCTGGACGCCGCGCTGGCCTGCCTCGCCCGCGGCGCTCGGGTGCCGCTGTGCGGCGCGATCTCGCAGTACAACGCTGAGGGCGGGATGCGTGGGCCGTCCAACTACATGTCGCTGCTGGTCAATCGCGCCACCATGACCGGCTTCCTCGTCTTCGACTTCGCCGCGCGCTATGGCGAGGCGGCGCAGGAGATGGCCGGCTGGATGAAGGAGGGCCGGCTGAAGTCCTTCGAGGACGTCGCGACCGGCGGCGTGGAGCACTTCCCCGACACCCTGCTGCGCCTGTTCCGCGGCGAGAACCTGGGCAAGCTCGTCCTCGAGGTCAGCCCGGACTGACAGCAGGCCGCGGCGCGGCGGGCCGCCCCGCCCCGCCGCGGCGCGGCGGGGCCGTTCACGGGGACCTCTGGGAGATGTTTCCAATGACGTTGGAAACATCTCCCAGAACCTTCGCGCACGTCGCAGGTCACGCCCTATGATGCGCACCGCAACCCGGCGGGGTGTGGCGGGTTAGCACCATGGGGGCTGGAAATTTTCCGCGTCCCCTGCAAGGATCAAAAAAGAGGACCGCAACGACCGGGGGACTGGGATGCCGGGGATCAGGCTGGTGGACGTGCGCGCTGCGCTCGCAGCGCTCGGATTGGCGGGGCTCGCCGCGCTTGCGGTGGCCATCACGACGCACCTTCCGATGCCCGCGCCCAGCGGGCCCGCGACGCACACGAGCAGCGCGGGCCTCAGCCGGCTCCAGTCGCTGCCCCTCCAGGCGCAGTCGCTCATCTCCTCGACCATCGCCGCCGACAGTCGCGCGTTCACCGCGCGGCGCACCGCCTCCGGGTGGGGCCTCAGCGGTGGCGGCGTGCGCGCCGACTTCCGCTCCGGCGCGCCGGTGATGCGCACCGCCGCCGGCACGCTGTCGCTGTCGCTCGCGGGCGTCCCCGCGCCGACCTCGGTCACCGCGCACGGCAACCGGGTCACGCTCACGCGGCCCGGCATCCGCGAGTGGTACGCCGCGGGCCCGCTCGGCATCGAGCAGGGGTTCACGCTCGCCCACCGTCCCGGCGGGACGCCGCGGCGCATGAGGTCACGCTCGCGCTCGCGGTGGGCGGCTCGCTGCGCGCGCAGGCGGCCGGTTCCGCCGTGAACTTCGTGGGATCGCGCGGCGACGATCGCGGCGCGGTACGGGGGCCTGACCGCGTTCGACGCCGCCGGGCACCGCGCGCTGCCCAGCGCGCTGCGCGTCAAGGACGGGCGCGTGCTCATCGCGGTCAACGACCGCGGCGCGCGCTACCCGATCACGATCGACCCGCTCGTCCAGCAGGGCGGCAAGCTGGTTCCCAACGACGTGACGCCGGGCAGTTCGGGCAGCCAGTTCGGCGACGCCGTCGCGATCTCGACCGACGGGAACACCGCTCTCATCGGCGCCCAGATCGACAACTCGCAGCATGGGCGCGGCCTGGGTCTTCACGCGCTCAGGCGGGGTGTGGAGCCAGCTGGGCCGAAGATCGCTCCCCAGTGACGAGACCGGCGACGCGCGAATTCGGCACCAGCGTCGCGCTGTCGGCGGACGGCAACACCGCGCTGATCGGAGGCGAGCTGGACACGCCAACGCCTCCGGAACGGCGCTGCGTGGGTCTTCGTCCGGTCGGGGTCGACCTACACCGAGCAGGCACGAAGCTGACCGCCGACCGGCGCCACCGGCGCGGGTCGGATCAGTTCGGCGCACAGCGTCGCCCTGTCGTCCAACGGCAACACGGCGCTTGTCGGCGGCCCGAACAACCCGGTGCCGGCGCCGGCAATACGGGGGCGCGGCCTGGGTGTTCACGCGCACCGGGTCGACTTGGAGCATGCTGGGCGGCAAGATCGACCCCGACCGTCGCCCCCGGCGCAACAACCCAGCCACTTCGGCGACGGCGGTCGCGCTGTCGGCCGATGGCAGCACCGCGCTCATCGGCGGCCCGGGCGACAACGCCGGGGACGGGCGCCGTCTGGGTGTACACCCGCAGCGGCTCGACCTTCGTCGCCCCGCCGGCACCGCTCCCTGCGACCGGACGAGATCCGTGCCACTCTGCGGTTCGGCAGCGTCGGTCGCCTCGTCGGCGGACGGCACCACGGCGTCTTGGTCGGACGCGAACGACAACAACGCCATGGGCGGGGCGCGGCCTGGGTGTTCACCGGCTCCGGCGCCACCTGGACCCAGCAGGCGAAGCTCGTCCCGAACGACGCGAGCGCGACCGGCTGACTTCGGCACCAGCGTCGCGATCTCGTCAGACGGCAACACCGCTCTGATCGGCGCCGACCGATGACTCGAACATGATCGGCGCGGCGTATCTCTTCACGCGTTCGGCGGGCGTGTGGAGCGCGAGCAGCAGAGGCTGCACCGGCTCCGGGGAGGTCGGGTTCGGGTTCTTCGGCACCAGCGTCGCTCTGTCGTCCGACGGCCAGACCGCGATGATCGGCGCCCCGGGCGACACGTCCGAAACGGGAGCGGCGTTCGTCTTCGCACCGCCGACGCCGGTCTGCAACAGCGTCGCGGCGACCGCGCCCGCAGGGCGGCGGCGCGGTGGCCGTCTCGCTCTCGTGCACGCTGCCGTTCGGCGCCCATCCCGAACTTCTCGATCCTGGGCGGACCGAGCAACGGACACGTCACCGGGTTCAACGCGGCGACCGGCCAGCTCACCTACACGCTCGGCGGCGTTCTTCTCAGGTCAGGACTCGTTCACCTACCGCGTGAGCGACCAGTGGGGCATCTCGAACATCGCCACGGCGACGCTGACGACCCCGTTCCTGCCCGTCCCGACGTGCTCCAACGTGACGGCCAGGGGCAAGAAGGGCGCGACCAAGGTGACGGTCACGCTCAAGTGCAAGGGCCCCGCCGGCCACCCGTTCACCTACGGGATCGTGAGCAAGCCGAGCAGCGGCAAGCTCGGCAAGATCAACCAATCAAACGGCAAGGTCACGTACACGACGCACGTGGGCTTCAGCGGCGCAGACCGATTCGTGTACAACGCGACGAACTCCGGGGGCTCCTCGAAGGCGGCCACAGCGACGATCGTGCTGCCGAAGCTGGGCCGGATCACCTCAACATCGAGCTTTGACTCCACTCCAGGGGGGACGAGCACGGTGTTCCAGGACATGTTCGTCAAGACCGTGCCCGGCGGCGCGAAGGTCCTGCTGTCATGCCCCGCCAAGGGATGCCCCATCAAGCACCAGACGGCGACAGTGCCCAAGCACCGGACCTGCACCGGCAAGGGGAAGAAGCGTAAGTGCCGTCTCGTCGAGCCGAGGACGGGCACCGTGGACCTGACGCGATTCGTCGCCGGGAAGCGTGTCAAGGTCGGCGCCCAGATCATCGTCGCCGTCATCGAGAAGGGCTGGATCGGCAAGCAGTTCCAGTTCCGGATCGTCCCCAGCCACCAGCCAACGGAGAAGATCCAGACGCTGGCGCCGGGCAGCACCAAGCTCTGCCCGAGCTGCTAGCGCAGCGCCACCTCGCGGCGCTGGTGGATCGGCGGGTTACGCCCCGCGTCCAACTGACGCCGCGAATGGTTTCGGCATCCAGCTTGCGGCGTGTGACTGCCGGTTTCCGACAGGTACACGCCACGAATCCCCAGGGCCGGTGGTTTCGGGTCTGGAATCCCCGGGCTCGCGGCGCCGCGCGGCGCGGGGCCGGCACGGCACCGCGCTGATCGGTCTAGAAATTGGGGTCACCGTGGTCTCGGGCTGATCACAGGCCGAGGATCGCCTCTGGTTAAAGTGAAGACGCAGGCGTTAGGCGCAGTTCCGGATCGAGACCAGGGGAGTCGTTCAGATGGTGAGACTGAGTCGCTGGTGCATCGCTCATCGACGTTGGGTGATCGGGGGGTGGGTGCTCATCGCGGTGCTCACGACCGTGATCGCCGGAGCCGTGGGCCGCCAGTACGCCACCGACTTCAGCCTTCCGGGGACCGAGGCCCAGCACGTCGTCGACCTACTCGGCAAGGAGTTCAAGTCCCAGAGCGGGGACGTGGACACGATCGTGTTCCACAACGCCCGCGGCACGGTCCACGACCCCGCCGTGCGCAAGGCGATCACTCCACTGCTGTCCAAGGTGGAGCAGATGCCGCACGTGGTCAGCGTCATCAGCCCCTACAGCCAGCAAGGCGCCGTTGAGGTCTCCAAGGACGGCGCCACCGCCTTCGCCACGATCAACTACGACAAGCGCGCCAACCTCCTGGCCAACAAGACCGGGCAGCCGGTGCTCGACGCCGTCGGCGCGGTCAAGGTGCCGGGGCTCAAGCTCGCCGCCGGCGGCCAGGTGATCGAGAACGCCCAGGGCTTCAACATCGGCCCGGCCACGACCGTGGGCGTGATCGCAGCGCTCATCATCCTGCTGCTCACGTTTGGCTCCCTCAGCGCCGCCGGGATGCCGCTGGTGACCGCCGGGTTCGGCCTCGTCACGGGCCTCGCGCTCGTTGGGATCGGCACCCACGTCACGAGCATGTCCAACGTCTCGCCGGAGCTGGCGGTGATGATCGGGCTCGGGGTCGGCATCGACTACGCGCTGTTCATCGTCACGCGCTTCAAGGAGAGCTACGGGCACACCAAGGACGTGCAGAGGTCGATCGTGCAGGCGATGGACACCTCCGGGCGCGCGATCCTGCTCGCCGGCACGACGGTGGTGATCGCCCTGCTGGGCATGTTCGCCACCGGCGTGACCTTCATGTACGGGCTGTCGATCGCCTCCGTGCTTGCGGTCCTGCTCGTGCTCGCGGCCTCGCTCACGGTCCTGCCGGCCCTGCTGGCGTCCTGGGGGCACCGGGTCGTGCGGCCCACGCGCCGGGCGCGGCGCCGCATCGAGCGCGGGGATCCCCCCCGCGAATCGACGTGGCGGCGCTGGAGCCTGCTCGTCCAAAAGCGGCCATGGCCGCTCGCCGTGGCGTCAACCGCGCTGATGCTCGTCTTCCTCATCCCCGTGCTGGGGCTGCGGCTGGACTCAAGCGACGCCGGAAACGACCCATCCAGCACGAGCACCTATCGCGCCTACCACCTCCTGGCCGGCGGCTTCGGCCCCGGCTTCAACGGCCCGCTGCAGATCGCGGTGCAGATGTCCGATCCGGCGCAGCAATCGCAGCTCGCGGCGGTGCACAGCGCCGTGGCCGGCACGCCTGACGTCGTGGCCGTGACCGCGCCGCGGCTGTCGCCATCGGGCAGGGTCGCGGTGATGGAGGCCTATCCGGCCTCGGCGCCCCAGGCCCAGGCGACGACCGACCTCGTCAACCACCTGCGCGACGACGTCCTGCCGCCCTTCAAGAAGAACTTCGGCGCGCGGCCGCTCGTCGGCGGCTTCACCGCGGGCTCGATCGACTTCTCTCACGTGCTAGCCGGGAAGCTGCCGCTGTTCATCGGCATTGTGGTCGTGCTCTCGGCCCTGCTGTTGTTCGTCATCTTCCGCTCGCTGGTCATCCCGGTGCAGGCGGCGCTGATGAACCTCCTGAGCATCGGCGGCGCGCTGGGCGTCACGGTCGTCGTCTTCCAGAACGGGTTCCTCGCCGGTGCGCTGGGCGTTACCCCGGGACCGGTCGAACCATGGATACCCGTGCTCATGTTCGCGGTGGTGTTCGGCCTCTCCATGGACTACGAGGTGTTCCTCATCTCCCGCGTGCGCGAGGAGTGGGTGCGCCGGCGCGATGCCAGCCGCGCGGTGGCCGACGGCATCGCCTACACCGGGAAGGTGATCAGCGCCGCGGCGGCGATCATGGTCTGCGTGTTCCTGTCGTTCATGCTGGGGGACCAGCGGTCGATCAAGGAGTTCGGCTTCGGGCTTGCCGCCGCCGTGTTCCTCGACGCCATCGTGGTCCGGTGCGTGCTGCTGCCGGCGGTGCTCGAGATCCTCGGCCCGCGCACGTGGTGGCTGCCGGCGTGGATCGACCGGCGGCTGCCGCGGATCCGGATCGAGGGCCATGCGGCCGAGGAGGACGCGCTGGACGAGCAGCTCTCACGCGACGAGGCGCCGTTCCCGGACCCCACGCCGTTCCGGAGCTGAACGGAGGCTCAGACCGCGGCGCGCGAGCCCCGCAGGAAGTGCGCGATGGAGTCGGTCAGGAGCTCGTCAAGCTGCTCGGGGGCCACCATGCCGCTCGTCAGCAATGACGCGATCCCTTGGATCGTCGCGAACAGGACGAACCCCACCCGCTCGGGGTCGCCGGGCTCGAGCCGCCCGTCCGCCTGGCCCTGCACGATCAGCTCCAGCATGACGGCGAAGGCGCGCTCGGCCGCCTCCTGGAGACCCTCCGCGCCGTCACGGTGCTTGCCGGCGAACATGAGCTCCAGCAGCGCCGGGTCCCGAGTGGCGAACCGGATGTAGGCCGCGCCGGTCTCGCGCAGGCGCGTCTCGAAGTCCTCGCCGGCATCGCGGGCGGCCGCGTTCAGCTCGCGGCGCAGCCGTTCGAAGCCGTTCTCGGCCAGGGCGTCGAGGAGGGCCTGCCGGTCGGCGAAGTGGCGCCGCGGGGCGCCGTGGCTGACGCCGACCTCGCGGGCGAGCTCGCGCAGCGACAGCTCCTGGACGCCGCGCTCGCGCATCGTGCGCTCCGCCGCGTCCAGCAGGGCGCTGCGCAGGTTGCCGTGGTGGTAGGGGCGCTCGGGCATGGGCGGGCGAGACATTAGCGGACGAAGTTGCTCTTGACAACATTGTGGTCACCGTCTACATTGTTGTCCATGACAGCTTTCTCCTCCTCAAGCATCCCCGACATGACGGGCACCACCGTCATCGTCACCGGCGCCAACAGCGGCATCGGCCGTGCCGCCGCGACCGCGCTGGCCGCCGCCGGCGCCCACGTGGTCCTCGCCGTGCGCAACCTGGACAAGGGCCGCGAGGCCGCCGCGCAGATGCCCGGCAGCACCGAGGTCCGCCGGCTGGACCTCGCGAGCCTGGACTCGGTGCGCGCGTTCGCAGCCGACTGGGACGGCCCCATCGACGTCCTCATCAACAACGCCGGGATCATGATCCCGCCGCTGTCACAGACCGCGGACGGGTTCGAGATGCAGTTCGGGACCAACCACCTCGGCCACTTCGCCCTCACCAACCTGCTGCTGCCCCACATCACCGGCCGCGTGGTCACGGTCGCGTCGGGGGCGCATCGCGCCGGCCGGATCGACTTCGACGACCTCAACTGGGAGCGCAAGCCCTACCGGGCGTGGCGCGCCTACGGACAGTCCAAGGTCGCCAACCTCCTGTTCACCGCCGAGCTGCAGCGGCGCTTGGACGCGGTGGGCTCCCCGGTGAAGGCGACCGCCGCCCATCCCGGCTACGCCGCCACCAACCTCCAGTTCCACAGCGGGAGCCGGTTCATGGATCTGCTGTCGGCGGTCGGCAACCGGATCATCGCGCAGGATGACAAGGGCGGGTCGCTGCCGACGCTATACGCGACCGTGGCCGACATCCCGGGCAACAGCTATGCCGGCCCGAGCGGGTTCATGGAGGGGCGGGGGGCGCCGAAGCTCGTGGGACGCTCGAGCACCGCGCAGGACATGGACGTGGCCAGGCGCCTGTGGGACGTCTCCGAGCGGCTCACCGGTGTCAGCTTCCCGCTGACCCGGTCCCCCGAAGCTCAGGAGCGCAGCTTCTCGGGGTCCCAGCCGAGGCAGACGCAGCCGTAGCGCTCGCCCTTGACGTACAGCGGGACCGACAGGGTGGTCAGCACCGCGCCGGTATCGCGCGCGTAGGTCTGGAGCAGGAAGGGGCGGGAGGCGTGGCGCGGCTGGGTCAGCCGGGCCCCGGCACTGCGGATCTGCGCGCGCGTGAGCGCCTCTCCGGGCAGCTGCACGCCGAGCTCCATCCGCGACGCACGCGTCAGCGCGGCCGAATCCAGGAAGAAGCGCTTGGTGCGGTTGCCCACGAGGTCGCGCGCTGGGTCCCCGATGATGTCCTGGGAGAACACGGTGTTGTGCGCGGGCGCGTACGCGTTGAGATCGAAGGGCAGCGCGAACGTCAGCGCGGGCTCGGTCGCCAGCATCGCGTCCATGCGCTCCATCATCTGGCGGTCGACCAGAGCGTCATACGCCGTGTGGAACTTAGCCGGGGAGAAGCCCGCCGGGTCGGCCGCCGACACGTCGAACAGCCGAGCGAAGCGCGGGATCTCCTTGCCCCGCGCCTCGGTGTAGCGGAGCTCGAGAACGTCGTGGAGCGTTACGCGGCGGGAGTCGACTGCGCCCTCCAGGATCTCCTGCAGGTCGGCGGCGAGTCCCTCGCAGCGGGCGCGCAGACGGCTGAGCAGGCCGCCGGTGTCATAGCGTCCGATCAGCGTGCTCGCCCGCTCGGTCGCCGCCGAGAAGTCGAGCTGCGCCCGCGCGACGGATCCCGCGTGGGCCTCGATCTCGGCGCTCCCCTCCATGATCGTCTGCATGCTGGCGTCAATGGCGTTGACGTCGGCGAGCTGCTGGCGGGCGAGCGCGGCGATCTGGCGGGCACGCTGGTCAGACTGACCGGCCAAACCGCCGATGCGTTCCAGCGCCTCCCGGCCGGCGCCGGCGCCGGCCGCGCTCTCGGTTGACTGGTCCCGCGCGGTCGCCGCGGCGCTGACCACGTGGTGCATCTGGGCCTGCGTGCTCGAGACGGTCTCGCGGATCTGCGCCGTCTGCGCGGCGGTCTCGGCGGCGAGCCGCTTGACCTCCTCGGCCACGACGGCAAAGCCGCGTCCGTGCTCGCCCGCGCGCGCCGCCTCGATCGCGGCGTTGAGGGCCAACAGCTTGGTCTGACCGGCGATGCGTTCGATGATCGCGGAGAACTGCCCGATGCGGGTCAGCTCGTTGGCGGCGAGGTTCTCGACCATCTCGTGCATGCGCACGGCGTGCTCGCTGATCTCGGCGAAGGCATCGATCAGCGGGCCGATCACCTCCAGGCCGCGCGTGCTCTGGAGTGAGAGCTGCTCGCCCAGGTCCGCCGCGTCCGCGGCCGAGGCGGCGGCCTCGTCAGATGACGCCCGCAACGAGCCGGTGCGGTCGGCGACCTCCTTGAGATCGCCGCGCAGGCGCACGATCTCGTCGCCGATCTGCGACACGGCGTTGGCGCTGCGGGCCGAGCCGCACGAGAAGTCGGCCGTGATCTGGGCCAGCTCGTCAAGCGTGCCGGCAACGTCGCGGCTCAGGTGGCCCAGTTCGTCGTCGCGCGCGGCCAGCTCGCTCAGCGGCCAGCTGCCGTCGCAGTCCACGGGCACATCAGGGTCGATGCGGTCTTCGATCGCCATCTCTGCCCCGGTCATCGGCGGGCGGACGGCGGCGCTTTACCACCGCGCCGGTCATCTCACAAACATCTAACCGAGCCGCCGACGCAAGAAGGTCAGCTGGCGATGCGGGCGCCCAGCGTAAGGCCGGCGTGCCGAAGTTACGCCCGACCGGGCGCCCGCCTACCAGCCACCACCTGCTCCCTCCCTGCACGATGTGCCCCGGCCAGGATCACCACCCGCGTGCCCGCGCACAGATGGACCGTTCAGCCTCACCGCCCGGACAATACACTATTAGATGGTTTGTTGAGCTATGGCACGGAAACGCCCTGCAGCTGCACCGGTCCGTTGAGCGGGTTGAGCTCGGTCGCCTGCGACACCCCGCTCGGGGTGATGGTGTCCATCACCTTGGGGACCGTGCCCGGAGCCACCGAGCAGATCGGGTCCGTCCCGCCGGGGGCGCAGACGCCGAAGTTGAACGGCTGCGGCGTCGCTGCCCAGGCGCGCGCCTGGTCGGGGCTGAAGCCGTCCTGGCCGGTGAGGGCGATGGTGAACACCCACCCCGATGCCGGGTCGCCGAACGCGGCGCGCGGCAGCACGAGCGTGGCCGTGTGGCTGGGCAGATCGGTAATCAGCTGGGCGGTGCCGAGCGCGGTGCCCCGCCGCATCGACCCACACCGGCGCGCGCGAAGCCCTGCGCCTCGATCCGCTCGCGTCCAGGCGTCGGCCGAGGCGATCGCGTAGTTGCGCTGCGGGAACGCCGCGGCCGTCGACGTCGGAGTGGCCGACGGGTTGCGGACGTAGATGTCGAGCATCTGGGCGCCGAAGTCGTTGCCGAACGTGTTGACGAGGTTGCGCAGCGCCGTCTGGATGTACACGTCAGTCGCGGTCTCCGTGACGCGGAAGCCCGTCAGGTCGAACACTCCTGGCGGGAACGAGGCGTCGGTCGGGTACTGGTACGTTCCCGGCCCGTTGTCGTCCTCGGCCGGGTCCGTCGCGGTCAGCACGTCGGTGCCCGGCAGTCCGGCGTCAACGCGGGCTCCTGCGCGTAGCCGGTGCTGTTGCCCTTGGTCGCGGTCACGGTGATCGTCGGCGAGCCGAACCCGTGGGGGTGAGCGTCAGCGACCAATGGCCGGAGCCGTCGGCCATGGCGGATGCGGTCGCCGCGGCACCGCCGGCCGGCGTGTCGGCCTCGGCGTCGACGAGCGCGTGCGGCGCGGTCGTACCGGTGACCGTGATCGACGGGGTGGTGATCGTTGTCCCCGGCGCCGGCGAGGTGATCGTCACGGGCAGCACACCCGGCATCCCGTGGGCGACATAGCGGTCGGAGACGATGTCGGGCGTCTCGAGGTTGCGCCCGGCGCCGAGGTCGAGCGTCAGCCGGGCCACCGTGGCCTGCGCCCAGGTCAGCGGGCTGGCCGAGCCGACCGGCTTGCCGTTGGTGAAGCCGATCGACGCGGTGGATGGATCGGTGCCGAACGGCGAGGCCGCCAGGTCCGGGTCCTCCCACACCTGCTCGGGCTCGAGGCCCTGCCCGGAGGTCATGTTCCGCATCGCCGTCAGCAGCGCGCGCAGCCGACGACCCCTGCCCGGAGGCGATGTCGTACTCGCCGCGCTCGCCGCTGAGCACCGGCCACAGGTGGCCCGAGCCGACGTTGTTGCCCTCCGACGGCCACGGCGCGCCGTTGACCGTGCAACTGGTCTGATCCGGCACGAAGCAGTCGCCGTAGCCGTCCTCGGAGCCCGGGAGTGCTCGTCCCATACCGGTACCAGCCGGGCCCGCTGTTGGTCTGGCGCTCGATCGTGTTGTCGATGACCGTGAGCGAGTTGCGGATGTCGGAGTCGCGGGCCGGCAGGATCCCGAGCCGCACGAGCTCGAGGAAGCCGGCGTCGACGATCGAGCGCTGGTCGGCGGTGATGCTGCCGTTACCGAGGTTGTAGGAGATCGCGGCGTTGGGATCGCCGGTCTTGGAGACGCGGATGAAGTAGCGCGGCGCGTAGGGACCGGTCGTGGTAACCGTCCACGCCTTGATGTTGCGCGCGAAGTCGTCGGCGGTGGCCTGGTAGAGGCGCGCGTGCGCCGGATCGTGGTTGACCGTGGCTATCTTGGCCGCCGCGGTGAGGCCGGCGATCTCGGCCGAGATCGTCGACGGCGAGAACCCGGACTGCTCCTCCCAGCGCTCCGCGCCGTCGGAGGGCCCATGGCCGACGAGGAAGTCGGCGGCCGGGATGACGTGGTTGCGATACAGCGAGCCGTCATGGGCCAGGCCCGACTGCCAGTCCATCAGGATCGGATAGGACGTCTCGTCGAGCTGGAGGCCGCCGGTGTCCGGCGCGGGCTTGCCGTTCTCCAGCGAGTTGCGGGGCATCGAGCCGTCGGGCTGCTGCTGGCGCTCGAACAGGAACGTCGTGGCGTCCTGGGCGGTCTGGACGTCCCCGGCGACGAGCAGGCCGGTGAAGGCCTCGTACAGGTCGCGCGAGAACACCTCGCGGTAGGAGCCGAAGTACGTGGGCTGACCGTTGGTGAGCGTTGCCCGCGGGCACAGACTGACCCCAGGGCGAGTCGAGGCCGGCGGCGATGGCGCCGGGGAACTGCTTGTCCTCGGAGGCCTTGACCACGTTGACCGAGGCGTAGTACTCCTGGGTGGTGGAGCGCCCCAGCCACCCGGCTGGCCGGCGCAGCTGGGAGTCATAGCGCTCCCACTGCGCCTCGTAGGCGCGCCAGACCGGCTTGAAGCGCTGGTCCACGGCGGCGCCCGCCACCGCGACGGCCTGGTCCTGCGTCTGGCCGAAGCCGAGCGCCAGGTTGGCGGAGCGGCCGTGGCGCAGGTTGAGCTGGGCGGTGAGCGTGACGTGGCCGTTCGGGGCGGAGTCATACGGCGTCAGCTGATGCGCGGTGTCGAGCATCTGCACGCCATCGCTGGCGCTGCCCGCGTAGCCGACGCTCTCGGCGCCGAAGCCGCGGCTTGACTGGAGCGCCTCGAACGTGGGGACCGCGTAGTCACGGTTGGACGCGTTGGTGACGGTGTTGGTGTTGGCGTCCACCGGGACCGAGCCCACCAGGGAGGCGCTGTTGCCGCCGGCGTTCTGCGTGCCCCCGCCGCCGGTCCCGCCGGCCAGCGGATCCAGGGTCACGTAGACCTGGTCGCCCGACGGGCCGTGGAAGCGCGTGCGCATGAGCACGGCATCGCGCGCAGGGTCGGCGATGTAGGTGGTGGTGATGGAGTAGTGATGGGCGTTGCTGGAGGCGATGATCGTGCAGGACATGCCCGTCGGGTCGGGCACCACGCGGTAGGTCATGTCCCGCGTCTGCAGATCGGTGAACGTGCTGCCGTCGGTCACGACGTACTGGAGCGTGTGAACGTTGGTGGCGTCCACGTTGGGCCAGTAGGTGTCCGACAGGACGCCGTCGGCCACCGTGAACCAGACCCGGGAGGTCGTGTTGCGGGCGGTGCCGACGCAGTCCTTGCGCGCGAGGTCGAAGTAGCTCTGCGCGCCGGGCGCGCCGGGCGCCGTGGCGGCAGCCGCGGTCGTCGCCATCCCTCCGGCGCACAGCGCGCCAACTACCACGGTCACGGCCAGAATCCCGCGCTTCACGGCAATCCCCTCTCTCCTGTTTCCCTGCCGGCTGCGCGCCACGCCAGCGTGACGGCGCCGCCGCAGTTTACGCCTCCTCGCCGGTCCGGCCAAGGGCCAACGCGCGCGGTCATTAGTCTCAGAGGCGAACCTCCATGTCCTCGGCCGCCGACATCCCCGCCCTGCCCCCGTTCACCGGGATGGCGCTGGACCGGGCCTCGGCGGAGCGCAAGGACGCCGAGTGGATCAGCGGCCGCGCGCGCGACCCCGGGTCTCGGGCGATCGCGGCCGGCCACGAGGGTGTGCTCGTTGGACACCGAGACGGGGATGGCGACGCTCCGGCGCTCGCGCGCGTGGCGATCCCCGAGGCCCAGCGCACCGACCCGGTGCTCCTGGGGCTCGACGCGGGCACGGCGCACTTCGCCGTCGACCTCGACACCCTGCCGGCCGCCGAGCGCGAGCGCCTCATCGACGGGCGCCGGGTCATGGGACTGCGCGAGGCCGGAGCGCTGCTGGCGCCCGCCGAGGCGGGGCTGGCGGCCTACGTGATGGCGCTGCTCAACTGGCACCGCCGCCACGGCTTCTGCGCCAACTGCGGGCACCCCACCGACGTGGCCGAGGCCGGGTACTCGCGGCACTGCCCGCACTGCGGCGCCAGCCACTTCCCCCGCACCGATCCGGTGGTCATCATGACCGTCGAACACGAGGACCGGCTGCTGCTCGGCCGACGCGCAGGCTGGCCCCCCGGGCGCGTGTCCGTGCTCGCCGGGTTTGTCTCGCCCGGCGAGTCCGCCGAGGAGGCGGTGGTCCGCGAGGTGCAGGAGGAGTCGGGCATCATCGCCCGCGACCCGGTGTTCGTCGCCTCACAGCCGTGGCCGTTCCCGGCCTCGCTCATGCTGGGCTTCCACGCCGAGTCCGATGGCGGCGAGCCACAAGCCATCGATGGGGAGCTCGAGGAGGTGCACTGGCTGAGCCGGGAGGCGATCGAAGAGGCGTCGCGGGGCGGCGAGCCGGGGTTCCAGCTGCCCCCGGCGGTCTCGATCGCGCGCTTCTTGATCGACCGCTGGATCTCAGAGCGATAGGAGCGCTCGGGCCGCGTTGTGGCCCGGGATGCCGCTCACCGCGCCGCCCCGCCGCGCGCCCGCCCCGCACAGCCAGACGCGGGGCCGCGCCGTCTCGACGCCCCAGGCGCCGATGTCGGAGTCATTCTCGGCGAACGGCCACGCCAGGTCGCGGTGGAAGATGTGTCCGCCGGGCATGCCCAGCTCGGCCTCGAGCTCGACCGGCGTGTGCGCCTCCAGGCACGGCGCGCCGTCGGGCGTATGCAGCAGACAGTCCTCGATCGGCTCGGCCAGTACGGCGTTGATCGAGGCCAAGGTGGCCGCCACCGCCGCCTCGCGCGCGGCGTCGTGATCGGCGCGAAACAGCCGCGCCGGCATGTGGAGCCCGAACACGGTGAGCGTCTGCACGCCGGCATCCTGAAGCTCGGGGGAGAGGATCGTGGGGTCGGTGAGCGAGTGGCAATAGGCCTCGCAGGGCGGCAGCCGCGGGATCTCGCCGCCGGCGGCCTGCGCGTGCGCGCGCTGGAGCTGTGCGTAGCCCTCGTTGACGTGGAAGGTGCCGGCGAACGCCTCCTGCGGTGTGACGGCCGCATCGCGGAGCCGCGGCAGGCGCGCCAGCAGCAGGTTGAGCTTGAGCTGTGAGCCCTCCGGCGGCGGCCCGGGCGCTGGGTCGCCCATCAGCTCGGCCAGGATCGCGGGGGCGACGTTGGCCAGCACGTGGCGGCCCTCCCAGACCTGGCCGTCGGCGGCGTGCACGGCGACGCCGGAGTCGGTGGCCTCGATGCGCGTCACCGGCGTGTCGACGCGGATCTCGGCGCCGGCCCGCGCGGCCGCGTCGCCCAGCGCGCCGGTGAGGGTGCCCATGCCGCCGACGGGGATGTCCCAGTGCCCGGTGCCGTTGCCGATCACGTGGTACAGGAAGCAGCGGTTCTGCACGAGCCCCGGGTCATCGAGCGCGGCGAAGGTCCCGATGAGCGCGTCGGTGGCCACGATCCCGCGCACGAGGTCGGAGTCAAACGATGACTCCAGAAGCTCCGACAGCGGCCGCTCGTACAGGGCATTCCACGCCGCATCGTCGGCGACGTGGCGCCGCAGCGCGTCGCGCGAGCGCAGCGGCTCGGTCAGGGTGGGAAAGACGCGCTTGGCGACCCCGGTGGTCATCGCGCCGAGCCGCGCGAGCGCGTCCGCCGAGCGGTCGCCGGCGCCGAGCGTCCGCGCGATCGACTCGCGCGTGCGGCGCTCGTCGTCGCAGATGAGGATGCCCGTGTCGCCGTGCGGGGTGTAGGAGCTGACGCGCCGGCGGCGCAGCTGCACCTCGAGCCCCAGTTCGCGCAGCAGCGCGCGCGGGAACAGGCTGACGAGGTAGGAGTAGCGCGAGACACGCGCATCCACGCCGGGGAACGGGCGCGCTGACACGGCCGCGCCGCCGACGTGGCCGGCGGACTCCAGCACCACGACCCGGTGCCCGGAGCCCGCCAGCAGGGTCGCCGCCACCAGACCGTTGTGGCCGGCGCCGACGATGATGACGTCAGATGTGACTGTGGGCACTCCTCCCAGTGTGCCGCCCATCCGAGCCCGAGGGGGCGTCGACGGGCTGGTAGAAGAGGTCGTTGCCGATCCACTGCGAGTAGTCGTGGGCGTGCGGCGAGACCACCGGGTGGAAGCTCGACGCCTCGTTCGTGGGCCCGCTGCCGTTGTACTCGGGCACCAGCGGGTACGGATACACCGGCCGCGTCAGCGTCTGCGAGTTGACCGTGTCGGTGGCCGTGATCTGGCTCGGCGCGCTGCCGCCCTCCACCCACTGGACCATCGGGTAGACGAGGTCGAAGCTGCTGGCGGCGTAGCCACCGCCGCAATGTGCGACCGTCGGGAACAGGAACATCCGGGCGAACTGCTGGGTCGAGCTGAGCCCGCCCATGCGGCTGGCCAGCGTGTCGTAGTAATCGATCGTCCCGAACACGGGGATCGCCTGGTCGGCCCACCCCTGCCAGATGATCAGCTTGCCGCCGTGGCGACGGAACGCGCTGAGGTTCGTGTCCATCGCGTCATAGGTGTTGGCCACCGGGAACAGCGAGCGGAACGTCCGATCGCTGAAGCTCCACTGGTCGGGGTCGGGCCCGAGCTGGCCGGGCGGGAGGTACTGGTAGCGCAGGTATGGCAGAGACAGACCGCCGTAGACGAGCGCTGTCTTGGACGACACCGTGGCCCCGAACGCGGCCGCGGGGATCTGGAAGCCGCCCCACGAGCCCTCCGAGCCCAGCGCGAACCCGCCGGGATAGAGGTGGCGGCCCTGCGGGTCGACCGGCCCCTGGTAGAGGTCGTCGGCCACCGTCACCTGCGCCGGCGTCAGGCAGTTGGCGCTGTCGGTGCCCGCCGGGCACTGGATGCTCGTGACGTCGAACTGGCAGTTGCGCGGGTCGGTGATGATCCCGTCGCCGGGCACGCCGTCATCGCCGGCACACGCGGCGATGACCGCGTTGTGCAGCGCCGTCAGCTTCGCCGAGGTGAGGATCGCGTTGCCGTTGGCGTCGGTGTTGACCCGGTAGTCCCAGGTCTGCAGTTCGGCGTTGAGCGGCCCGGCGATGTTCTCGAGCGCCCCGGCGATGATCCCGTTGAAGTCGGTGGGATAGCGCTCGGCCACCTCCATCGCCTCGCGGCCGCCGTCCGAGCAGCCGTCGAAGTAGGCGTAGTTGGGCGATTGACCGTAGTAGTCGCCGATGATCGTCTTGGCCACGACCGCGAGCGCGTGCTCTGACTCATAGCCGTACTCGTTGCGCAGTTTCTGGCTGTTGAAGGCGAACAACCCGGCGCCGCCGAGGCCGCTGGAGGTCGTGTGGCCCTCGTCATCGGTGGCCATCGCGAAGTCACCGCCGAGTTGCGCGTCGCAGGCCGGGAACGTCTGGTTGGAGACCGTCCCGCAGTAGCCCCCGCACCCGTTCTGCAGGTAGCGGCCCTGCCACGTGGTCACCGGCAGCTTCATCTCGAAGTGGGTCTGGGGCGCGATCATCCCCTTGACGTCGCAGTACTCCGGGTTTCCGCTCGCCGCGGCCACGTCCGTGGTCGAGTCGATGCTCGTGGGGAAGTGCGGGATGGTGACCAGGCTCGGCAGCGACTTCAGCGTCGAGCAGTCCACCTTGGCCACGATGGTCGGGCTGGTCGTGGCCAGCCGTCTTGAGTCGTTGACCAGCACACGACTGGTATGGGCACTGGCCACGCCACCGCTCGAGGCCAGAAGGGCGACGGCGACGGTCATAACGGCTGCGGCTCCTGCCAGGCACAGGTACGCACGCAGCGAACGCGGGCGAAATGCTTGCATGTGTGAAATCCCCTTCCTCTCAGGCCGGCCCGGCCCGGCATTCTCGTCCGCGCGCGGGCGCTGTCAACCGCCCCGGCGTCAGTTGGCGAACACCCCTGCGCGGGGGGACAAATATCAGGATTCCGTAGGATTCCTGGCGTGGGCGAGTCGCACCGGGACGGCGGCGCGCTGCTGGAGCGCGGCGCGGAGCTCGCGGGCATCCATGGCCTGCTGGCGGCCGCATGCGATGGCCGCGGCGCGCTGGTGGTGGTCGAGGGGCCGGCCGGGATCGGCAAGAGCGCGCTGCTCGCGGCCTGCGCGCAGCGGGCCGGCGAGCTCGGGATGGAGACGCTGCGGGCGCGCGGCGACGACGTCTCGATGGAATCGTCGTTCGCCGCCATGCGCGAGCTGCTGGCGCCGGTGGTGGGCCCCGGCGTCTTCAGCGGCTCGGCGGAGCTCGCCGCACCAGTGTTCCTGGGCGCGGGGGACGCCGCGTCGGAGGCCGACCGCGCCGTGGCCGTGCTCCACGGCCTCTACTGGCTGATCGCCGACCGCACCGACCGCGGTCCGCTGGCGCTCCTGGTCGACGACGCCCACTGGCTCGACCAGGCCTCCGCGCGATTCCTCGTCTACCTGGCGCGGCGGATCGAGAGCCTGCCGGCGCTGCTGGTCGTGGCGGTGCGGCGCGGCGCCGTCGCCGGGCCGGCGACGGCGCTGCCCGAGCAGGCGGCGCTCGTGCTGGCGCCGGGCCCCCTCAGCGAGGCGGGCAGCGGCGAGCTCGTACGCCAGGAGCTCGGGCCGCGCGCCGACGAGGAGCTGTGCCGCTCCTGCCACGACGCCACCGGCGGCAACCCCTTCTACCTGCGCGAGCTGGTGGCCGACCTCAAGAGCGAGGGCCGGCGGCCCACGGTGGAGGTGGCGCGCAGCGTGCGCTCGCTGGGCGCCGGCACCGTGGGACGCAGTGTGCTCGTGCGCATCGGCCGGCTGGGGCTGGACTGCGACCACCTGGCCGAGGCGCTCGCGATCCTCGGTCCCGGCGCGCCGCTGCGCCACGCGGCGAGCCTGGCCGAACTGGACCGCGAGGCGGCTGAGATGGCGGCGGATCGCCTGCGCGCCGCCGACGTGCTGGCGCCCGAGCGCGAGCTGGACTTTGTGCACCCGATCGTCCACGAGGCGCTGCTGGCCGAGCTGCCGGCGTCGCGCCGCGCCGCGCTGCACTCCGGGGCGGCGGCGCTGCTCGTGGCCGACGGCGCGCCGCCAGACCGGATCGCGGCGCATCTGCTCTCGGCCGAGCCCTTCGGCGAGAGCTGGGTGGTGGAGGCGCTGCGCGCTGCGGGCCGCCAGGCGATGGCGCGCGGCGCGCCCGACACCGCGGCTGGGTATCTGCGCCGGGCGCTGGCCGAGCCGCCCGCGCCCGAGGCCCGCCTGGAGGTGCTGCTCGAGCTCGGCCGCGCCGAAGCGCGGCTGCCGACCGATCACGAGTTCCCGGCTCTGCGCGAGGCGCTCGAGCTGGCGCGCGACCCGGCGGACCGCGCCCGGGTCGCTCAGGAGCTCGCGTGGGCACTGCTCGCCGTGGGGCGCGGCGGGTCGGTGCAGGAACTGGTGGCGGAGATGCTGGGCGACTCCGAGCGCCTGGACCCCGAGCTCGTCGAGCGCCTCGAGGCCCATCTGCTCGGAGGCGGCGCGACCGACCTGAGCGCGACCCGCCGGGTCATGAGCAGGATGGCGCCGTGGTTTGAGCGGGCGCGGCGTGACGAAGTCACCGATCCGCTGATGCTGGCCGCCCTCGCCTCGACCGGCATCGTCACCGGCCTGCGGGCGACGGAGGCATCGGGGCTGGCGCGTCGCGCGCTCTATCAGCCGCGGCTGTTGGAGTACCTGATCGCCTACAACGGGGCGGCGCGGGTGCTCGCGTGGACCGATCAGTTCGAGAACGCGGTCGAGGCCCAGGAGCTCGGGCTCACCACGGCCCAGCGCCGCGGCTCGTCGCCGCTGTTCATGCACACCTCCACGATGTGCAGCGTCACCGCGTTGCGCGTGGGTGAGCTTCATCAGGCCGAGGACCATGCTCAGCGCGCCTACGAGCTGGCTCGCGAGGTCGGCTCGGAGCACTACGCCGCGATGTGGCTCCTTCCCGTCCTGGCCGAGCGCGGCCGGCTCGAGGACGCGCACGCGATCCTGGATTCGCTGGAGCTCGGTGAGCCGGAGCTGCGGCTGTGGCAGGGGGTCGGGGTCCTCGCCGAGCGCGGGCGCGTGCGCATCGCCTCCGGTGAGCTCGAGGCCGGCGTGTCCGACCTGCTGGAGGCCGATCGTCGGATGGCGGCCGCCGGATGCGATCTCAGCGTGCTGGTGGACTGGGCGGCGACCACCGCCGGAGCATTGGCCCGCCTGGGCCGAGCCGCGGAGGCGGCCGCCGTCGCCCACCGCGAGCTGGAGGCGGCGATCGTGTTCGGGACCGCGCGGCGCAAGGCGATGGCGCTGTCGGCGTGCGGCGGACTGGACGCGGGGCCGGAGGGGCTGGCGCAGCTGCGCGAGGCGGTGACGCTGCTCCAGGACTCCGGGGCGCGGCTGGAGCATGCGCGGGCATTGGTCAACCTAGGCGTCGGGCTGCGCCGGCGCGACGAGACCCTGGCCGCCCGCGAGCCGCTGGCCGCCGGCCTCGACCTGGCCCACCGCTGCGGCGCGGAGGCGCTGGCCGAGGCGGCGCGCGCCGAGCTGGTGGCGACCGGGGCGCGGCCGCGTCGCGCCTCGCTGCGGGGCCCGGACGCGCTCACCCCGGCCGAGCTGCGCACCGCCGAGATGGCGGCGGCGGGGCGCAGCAACCGCGAGATCGCCCAGGCGCTGTTCGTCTCCACCAAGACCGTGGAGACCCAGCTGTCCCAGACCTACGCCAAGCTGGGCATCGGGTCGCGTGGCGAGCTCGGCGCCGCCCTGAGCGGCGCCCCGGACACCAAACGTCAGGGACGGCGGGAGAAAAGACCAGGGTCACTCCCGATGCGCTGACGGCGGGCGTCCGCCACTCTGTCGGCGTGGATAGGGGCGCGTTAGTGGAAGTGATCGTGCAGATCGGTCACAGCGACGGGACCGTCTCAGGACAGGTCACGGCGCCAGGGGCTCCGGGAGCCGAGTTCTTCGGCTGGCTGGAGCTCATGGACCGGTTGGAGCGAGCAGTTGACCGACAGGAGGCAATCACCAGTCAGAGCCGTGAGCCAGGGGCCGCGGAGAAGGGAGAGCAGTCGTAGTGACCATTCTGTCCAGGGGCAGACGAGTGGGACTCTCCGCTCTGACTGCCACAGCGCTGGTGTTGGGAGCCGCCGCGTGCGGCTCCACCTCCAGCAGTGGTGGTGGCACGCAATCGGCGTCGACGTCGGCCGGGGCGGCGGCGCCGGCGTCCACCGCCACCAGCAGCGCCGCGGCGGCGGGCAGCACCTCGACCGCGGCGGCGACCTCGAGCGCGGCCAGCGCCGGGGGCAGCATCGCGGTGCCGGGCGCGACGTTCACGGCGGGCCAGCCCGCGACGGTCGGGTTCGACACCACCACCAAGGCCGGCAAGCCGGGCCCGAGCTACAAGATCAACGTCAACGTCCAGTCCATCACCAAGGGCTCGCTCGCCGACTTCAACGGCATCAAGCTCGACGCCAACGAGAAGGCGAGCACGCCGTATTACGTGAAGGTGAAGATCACCAGTCTGGGACCGGGCAAGATGACCACCACTGACAGCGATCCCGCGATCTCGGTGGAGGGCGTCGACAGCACGGGGCAGACGCAGCAGAGCGTCACCTTCTTCGGCGATTTCCCCAAGTGCAACGAGGCCCAGACGCCGAATCCGCTGGCTGTCGGCAAGAGCTTTCAGACGTGCCTGACCTTCCTGGTACCCGGGGGCATCCGGAAGGTCGCGTACACCGGGACCGAGAGCTACATCACCAAGCCGGTGACCTGGTCACCGTAGCTGGTGACGGGTGGAGGCGCCTGCGCTGGCGCCTCCACCCGGCTCTGGGCGGTGCGCCCGCGCTCGGCCGACCACCCGACTGTGGGCACGGCGCCCGCCGTCAGCGGATGACCGGGTCGGTCGCGTCCAGCAGCGTCAGCGCGCGGCGATCGGGCATCCCCTCCCAGTCGCCGGAGACGGTGACCGCGAACGCGCCCGCCGCGACGGCGGTGCGCACCCGCGCGACCGGCTCCGCCCCGGTCATCAGCTCGGCGAGGTAGCCGGCTACGAACGCGTCTCCGGCGCCCACCGTGTCCACGACGCTGACCGCGGGCGCCGGCTGCTCGAGGGTGCCGCCGTTGATCCGCGCCAGGCATCCGTGCGCCCCGCGTTTGATGAGCACCTGCTCGGGGCCCATGGCCTCGAGTGCGCGGGCGGCATGGAGAGGATCGGCGGTATGCGTGACGATCTCAGCCTCCGTCTCGCCGGCGAACACCACGTCGGCCTGCCGCACCGCCGACGCCAGCACGGGCTCGGCCTCCTCCTCGGACCACAGCGCCAGCCGGTAGTTGAGGTCCAGCGTCACCGTGACGCCCGCCGCGCGCGCCACCGCCACGGCGTGAGAAACGGTCTCGGCGGGGCCCGGGCCCAGGGCGAGTGTGATGCCCGTGACATGGAGCACCTCCGCCTCCCGGATCACGGCCTCCGGGATGTCGGCCACCTGAAGATGTGCGCCGGCGCTCTCGCGCCGGTAGTACGTGACCCGGCCGTGGGCTCCGCTCGGACGCCAGCGCATCATCAGACCGGTTGGCGCCGGATCGGTGACGGTGATCGCCCTCACCCGCTCGGCGCGCAGCTCGCGCAGGATGAGGTGACCCGGAGGGTCGTCGCCCACGCGGCCGATCCACGTCGCCGGGATCCCCAGTCGCCGTACGCCGATCGCGACGTTGGACTCCGAGCCGCCCATGCCGAAGGTCATCGCCTCCCCGTTGCGTAACGAGCCCGCTTGGTTCTGGACGACGAGCCCCATCGTCTCGCCGAGGGTGACCAGGCCGCCGCTCACGGTCGTTCACGCCCGGTCCGGACCGCCTCGAGGGCAGCGAGCGCCCGCTCGCGCAGCGCGCTGAGCGAGCCGCCGTCCAGCGCGTCGCCGACGAGCGGGCTCCCGAGCCCCACCGCCACCGCCCCGGCGCCGATGTACTCGGGGATCTGATCGAGCGCGACGCCGCCGGTGGGGACGAGCGGGATGTGGGGGAGGGGAGCACGCACGTCCTTGAGATGACGGGGCCCGCCCGAGGCCGCGGGGAACAGCTTGACCGCCGGTGCACCGAGCCCCCACGCCTGCAGCAGCTCGGTCGGGGTCCAGGCGCCGGGGTAGCAGGCCACCCCGCGCTGCACGGCGTAAGCCGCCACCTCGGCGCACACGCCGGGGCTGACCAGGAAGTCGGCGCCGGCCTCCAGGCACGCCGCCGCCTGACCGGCGTCGATGACGCTGCCCATGCCGAGGGCCACGCCGGGATCGAGCTCGGCGCGCACGCGCGCCAGCGCTTCGACCGCGCCCGGGGTGGTGAGCGTCAACTCCAGGCATGTCACCCCGGCCTCGCCCAGCGTGCGCGACACCGCCACGAGATGGCGGTCGCTGGCGCCTCGCAGGATGGCCACCACGCCGGACTCCTGCAGCTGAGGGGTGATGGGGAGCCGGTCGGGCACGGACGGCATTCTGACCTCAGCCGCTGAGGCGGCGCGCGGTGGGCCGCGCCCCGTCGCGGATCAGGGCGTCGAGGTGGTCTATGAGGAGCCCGCGCCAACCGGCGTCGCCGGCGAGCTCTGCGTCGAAGATCTGGCCCATGCCAAGCAGCGCGTCGACGACGGCCTCCGGTTCCTCGCGGCCGCGCAGCCGCTCGGCGATCTCGTCGGCCAGCGGGTCGTCGACGGTCAGCTCGCGCCCGCTGTCCGAGCGCCGGGTGCTCACGAAGCGCATCCAGGCGGCCACGCCCAGCGACGCCATGACGGGCTCGGCCCCCGCCCGGCGGCGATCGCGGATCGTGCCGAGCAGGCGCATCGGCAGCTTCTGGCTGCCGTCCATGGCGATCTGCGACGTGCGATGGCGCAGCGCCGGGTTGGCGAAGCGCTGCAGCAGCTCGGCCTGGTAGGCGCCGAGGTCGAAGCCGGTCGGCACCGCCAGCGTGGGCGCGACGTCGGCCGCCATGAGCGCGGCGACCGCCGTGGTGAACGGCGCGTCGTCTCCGACGGCGTCGGAGACGAGCTCGCAGTCCCCCAGCTGGGCGAGATAGGCGAGCGTCGAGTGGGCGCCGTTGAGCATGCGCAGCTTGATCTGCTCGTAGGGCCGCACATCGGTGGTGAGGATCGCCCCCGCCCGCTCCCACGCCGGCCGCCCGGCGGCGAAGTCGTCCTCGATCACCCATTGGGTGAAGGGCTCGGTGACCACGGCGCCGGCGTCCCGGGCACCGAGCTCGCCGGCGATACGGGCGAGGTCGTCCTCGGTGGTGGCCGGCGTGATGCGGTCGACCATCGCGGACGGGAAGCGGACGTGTGCCGCGATCCACTCGCCCAGCCCGTCGGCGTGCGGATCGTGGGCGACGAAGTCGGCCACCAGGCCGCGCAGCACCGCGCCGTTGTCAGGGAGGTTGTCGCAGCAGAGCACCGTGACCGGGCCGCCGTCAGTGGCGCGCCGTCGCGCCAGGCCACCGGCGAGCTGGCCCACGACGGTGCGCGATCCGCCGTCGGCGAGGTCGGCGGCCACATCGGGGCTGTCGAGCCGGAGGCGATTGGTGGCCGGATCGTGGTGATAGCCCTTCTCGGTCACGGTCAGCGTGATCACGCGCGTGCCGGGGGCGGCGAGGCGGTCGCGGAGCACGTCGGGGTCCGCCTGGGCCCAGTGCAGCTCGCGCACCGTGCCGATCACGCGCAGCCGCTCGCCGGCGCCGTCGCGCTGGGCCAGCGTGTAGAGCCCGTCCTGTGGGGCGAGCTGCTCGATCACGGACGGGCTGCGCTGGCTGACACCGCAGATGCCCCACTCACCACCGGCGGCGGCGATCGCGTCCTCGGTGTAGGCCGCCTGGTGGGCGCGGTGAAACGCGCCGATGCCCAGGTGCACGATCCCAACTGACAGCGCGGAGGGGTCCACGCGCGGCGCCAGCTCGCGCGGCAACTGCTCGAGGGTGGCGAGGCTCAGGCGCCGGCTCACATCACCGCGCCGAGCTGCCAGGGCCGGAACTCCTCGTCGCCGAAGCCGAGCTCCTCTGACTTGGTCGGCCGTCCGGAGGCGGTGGCCAGGATCTCGTCAAACAGGACGTCGCCCAGCTCGGAGACAGTGGCCTCACCGTCCAGGATCATCCCCGCGTTGAAGTCCATGTCGTCGGGCATCCGCTCGTAGAGCTGGGTCGTGGTCGCCAGCTTGAGGCTGGGAGCGGGCTTGCAGCCGAAGACCGAGCCGCGGCCGGTCGTGAAGCAGACGAGGTTGGCGCCTCCCGCGACGATCCCGGTGACGCTCACGGGGTCATAGCCGGGCGTGTCCATGAACACCAGCCCCTTGGCGGTGACGGGCTCGGCGTACTGGTACACGGCCTGCAACGGCGTCGAGCCGCCCTTGGCCACGGCGCCGAGTGACTTCTCTTCGATCGTCGTCACGCCGCCGGCACGGTTGCCGGGCGAGGGGTTGTTGTCCATGTTGCCGCCCTCGGCCGCCGTGTAGGCCTCCCACCACTCGATCCGCTCCATCAGCGCCCGGGCCACGCCGGCCGACGCGGCGCGGCTGGTCAGCAGATGCTCGGCGCCGTGGATCTCCGGGGTCTCCCCGAGGATCGCGGTCCCGCCGGCGGCGACGAGGCGGTCGACCGCGACGCCGAGCACCGGGTTGGCGGTGACCCCCGACCATCCGTCTGAGCCGCCGCAGTTGAGGCCGAGCATCAGCTCGCTCGCCGGCACCGGTTGGCGCGGCGCAGCCGCGGCGGGGAGCAGTTCGGTGACGAGCTCCATGCCGCGGCGCACCGTGGCCACCGACCCGCCCAGTTCCTGGATGACGAGACGGCGCAGCGGCACCCCCTCCGGGAGGTCGAATCCGTCGATGAGCGCGTTGATCTGGTTGACCTCGCAGCCGAGCCCAACGACGACCACCGCCGCGACGTTGGGGTGGCGGGCGTAACCGGCCAGGGTGCGGCGCAGCACCTCGAGCCCAGCCCCGTCACGGGAGAGGCCACAGCCGCTCCCGTGCGTGACGGCGATCACGCCGTCCACGCCGGGATGGTCGTCCAGCGCGCCCGGCGCCGCGAACCCGGCCGCGATCCGCTTGACCACGGTAGCCGAGCAGTTGACCGAGCTGAGGACCGCGACGTAGTTGCGGGTGCCGACGCGGCCGTCGGGGCGGACGATCCCGTCGAACGTGGGGATGTCGCCGGGGATCGCGCTCCCGCCCGCCGCGGGCGCCCCCTCCGCGCCGGGCGCGGTTGGGCCTCCGGCGCCGGTCTGGGCGGGCACGGGCAGCCCCTCGCGCGAGAGCGAGCGCAGGTTGTGGTCGTGGACGTGCTCGCCCGCCGCGATCGGCCGGGTCGCGATCCCGATCGGCTGGCCGTACTTGAGGACCTGCTCTCCGGCGGCGATGTCGAGCAGGGCGAGCTTGTGGCCGTGGGGCACCGTGTCCCGGACGGCGATGTGGCGCCCGGGGCCGTTGAGCTCGGTGCCGGGGGCGAGCTCGCGGCGCGCCAGCGCCACCGGATCGCCGGGGTGAAGCTGGATGAGGACGTCGGCGAGCTCCACGGTCATCGCCCGTTCTGCACCCATGCATGGGCGGGATCGAGGTAGGGCATCATCACGCGTCCCTCGCCTGCCATCACCCACAGGTAGTACAGCTCATAGCCGGAGGCGGCGACCACCGGGTGAAAGCCGGAGCGGATGACGGCGACGTCGTCATCGCGGACCAGGAACGACTCCTCGCTGGCCGCGCCGTCGAGCTCGTAGCGGATCTGGATGCCGAAGCCGCCGGGCGGGTTCACCCGGAACAGGTACACCTCCTCGAGGTCCACCTCCTCAGGCGGGTTGTGGCGATCGTGGCGGTGCGGGGGATAGGAGGACCAGTTGCCCGGGGGGTTGATCGTCTCGCCCAGCAACAGCCGCTGGGCGTCGTGCTCGGGCCCGAGGATCGTGCGCACGCTGCGCGACCAGTTGCCCTCGCCGACCTCGGCGATCCGCTGGTCGGCGGCGCCGATCACGCGGGCCGGGGGTGCGTCGGGCGACGGCTCGGCGGCCGCGCTCGCGATCGCCACCTGGACGGGCGCGTCGAGCGCGCCGGTCAGGCGCAGTCCGGTCCCCGCGGGCGCGTAGACCGTGTCGCCGGGCGCCTCGAACACCGAGGCGCGTCCGCCGGCCCGGCCGAGCGAGCGCCCGTCAGTGGTGGCCGCGTCCAGCACGCCGGTCAGGACGACCGCAGCCGTCTCGCCGTCGTCGTCGAGGACCAGCTCCTCGCCCGGGCTCAGGTCGGCGAGGGCGAGGTTGATGTGCGCGGTCTCGTCGCCCGCGGTCGTCAGGTGTCGCATCACACAGTCCTCTCAGTTGTAGCGGTAAGGAGGTCGGCCGGGGCGGTGGTCGAGCCGCGCACCACGAGGGTGGCCGGCAGCTCGCGCTCGCAGGCGGCCGGGGCCCGGGTGTCGGGCTCCAGGCGGCCGAGCAACGCCTCGACCGCGCACGCGCCGGCCTGCGCCGTCGGTACTGCAACCGTGGTGAGCGCGGGCGTGAGCATGGCCGCCAGCGGGATGTCGTCAAAGCCGACGACGCTGAGCTCGTCCGGCACGCCGACGCCGAGCTCGGCCAGGCGGCTGAGGATGCCCGCGGCCACGAGGTCGTTGTAGGCCAGCACAGCGGTGACGCCCGCGGCCAGTACGCGCTCGGCCGCGCCGGCGCCCCCCTCGAACCTAGGCGCCACGGGGCCGACCGTCAGGACGTCCAGGCGCGCGGCGCGCGCGGCGGCGCGCAGCCCGCGTAGGCGCTGTTGGTTGGACCACGACCGCCGCGGCCCCGAGACGAACGCGCACCGGCGATGGCCGAGCGCCGACAGGTGATCCACGGCCTGGCGCATCCCGTCGGCGCTGTCGACCGTCACGGTGGCAAGGCCGTCGACGCGGCGGTTGAGCAGTACGATCGCAGGCGCGGGCTCGAGGCCGGCCAGCGTCGCGGGGGCCAGGCGGCTCGAACACAGCACGATCCCGTCGACCTGCTTGCTCATGGCGGCGATGAGCGCCTCCTCCTCGGCCGCGCTCTCCTGCCCGTCGGCGATGAAGACGGCGTAGTCGGCCGCGCGCGCCCGAGCCTGAGCGCCCTTGAGCACCCCCTGGAAGTAGGGGTTGCCGAGGTCGGGAACGATGACGCCGATGTTGCCGGTCCGGCCGGTGATGAGGCCGCGGGCGGCGCGGTTGGGGCGATAGCCGAGCGCGGCGGCGACGTCGAGCACGCGGCTCCGGGTCGCGTCCCGGACGGTGTCCGGGGCGGTGAAGGAGCGCGAGACGGTGGCCACAGATACTCCGGAGCGCTGGGCGACGTCGTGGATGCTGACTGGCATGTAAAGGTTTACATTAGCAGCGGCGGAGGGGCGCTTCCCGACGTGGTTGACAAACCGGCGCTCAGAGCAGAGGGATGTCAACCACGTCACGGCCCGGCGGCTACCAGTCGTGCATGGTGCCGTCCTGGAGCCGCGCCACCGGCAGGAGCGCCGGCTGGTAGGGGAACGAGGCCGCGAGCTCCTCGTCGATCGTCACCCCCAGCCCGGGCTCGTCACCCGGATGCAGCATCCCGTCGCGGAACGTATAGCCGTGCGGGAAGACGCGGTCGGTGTCGTCACTGTGGCGCATGTACTCCTGCAGCCCGAAGTTGGGGATGGCGAGGTCGAGGTGGAGCGCCGCGGCCATGCAGACGGGGGAGAGGTCGGTCGCGCCGTGACAGCCCGAGCGCACGCGGTAGAGCTCGGCGAGGTGCAGAATGCGCCGCAGGTGGGTGATGCCGCCCGAGTGCACGACGCTCATCCGGATGAAGTCGATGAGCTGCTCTGAGATGAGCTGCTGGCAGTCCCAGATCGAGTTGAACACCTCGCCGATCGCCAGCGGCGTGGTGGTGTGCGAGCGCACGAGCCGCAGGTTGGTCTGGAGCTCGGCCGGCACGGGGTCCTCCAGCCAGAACAGGCCGACCGGTTCGAGCAGCCGGCCGAGCCGAGCGGCCTCGATCGGGGTCAGGCGGTGGTGGACGTCGTGCAGCAGATTCAGGTCGGGCCCGTAGGCAGCGCGCACCTCGCCGAGGACATCGGGGACGGTGGCCAGGTAGCGGCGCGTGGACCACACCTCCTCGCGCGGCCGCTCGCCCTCGGCGGGCTCGTAGAACATGTCGCCGCGGCTCACGCCATAGGTCGCGGGGAGCCCCGGGATGCCGCACTGCACGCGGACCGCCTGGTAGCCGAGCTCGACGTAGCGCCCCACGGCGGCGAGCACGTCGCCGGGCGTCTCGCCGTTGGCGTGGCCGTAAACCGTCACCCCGGTGCGGCACCGCCCGCCGAGCAGCTCGTACACCGGCAGACCGGCCGTCTTGCCCTTGATATCCCACAGCGCCGTGTCGACGGCGGCGATCGCGGTCATCGTCACCGGCCCGCGCCGCCAGTAGGCGCCGTTGTAGAGGTAGCGCCACGTGTCCTCGATGGCGCCGGCGTCGCGGCCGATCAGCAGCGGGCACACGTGGTGCTCGAGGTAAGCCGCGACCGCGAGCTCGCGGCCGTTGAGCGTGGCATCGCCCAGGCCGGTGACGCCGTCGTCAGTGGTCAGCTTCAGCGTGACGAAGTTGCGGCCCGGGCAGGTGACGATGACCCGTGCCTCGGCGACCCTCGACATCGGCCGGCCTCCTTGGCGCTGTGGATGAGACGGCCGGCGGTCAGGCCGGCCAGCGGCCCAACAGTATCGCCGGTCACTCAGGAGCCCGAAACGACCCCGCCTAACGCGTCGCTAACCGCCCGCGGGGGCGTTGCTAATCCGCCGTCACGCGAGTCGCATCGGCCTCGGCGGGCACCGAGCGGCGCGCCAGCAGCAGGTAGACACCCGCCCCGAAGAGGCCGCCCATGAACACGCTGAAGTCCGCGCCGTTGGTCGCCGTCGAGAGCGGCCCCTTCCACACCGTGGTGTCCAGCCACGAGGCTGCGGCCAGCATCCCGGCGGCCTGGGCGGCCACTCCGGGCACGTGGATGCCGCCGTCGCGCCAGTAGATCCCGGCCCGGCCGCTGAGCAGCGATCGCGAGTCATAGCGACCGCGGCGCAGCGCCCAGTCGGTGAGGAAGATCGCCACCCAGGGAGCGATCCACACGATCATGAACAGCAGGAAGTCCTCGATGAACGTGTTGAACGACGCCGAGAAGACCGTGACGGCGGTGAGGATCCCGGCCACGGTGGTGTCGACCAGCACCGTCTGCCAGCGGCGGATGCCCGGGACGATCGTCTGCAGCGTCAGCCCCGAGGAGTAGAGGTCGACGCTGTTGATGGCAAAGAGCTGGAGGATCACGAAGACGAGATAGGGGACGAGGAACCAGCCGTGGAAGGCCTGGGGGAGCCCGGAGATGGGGTCGGTCGCCGAGGGCACCGCCGTCGCCACGGCGGCGCCGAGCAGGCACAGGAGCGTCGACGGGACAAAGCCCCCCAGCGCCACCGCCCAGACGATCTGGCGCCGGCCGGCGTCGGGCGGCAGGTAGCGGGAATAGTCGCTGGCGTTCATCACCCAGCCGTACCCGCCGGCCGACAGGATGAGCGCCAGCGCGATCATCACCGTCGGAAAACCCGCGCCGGAGCCCGCACCGAGATGGGCCTTGGGCAGCGCGAAGATCGCCAGCAGGACGAACAGCACCACGAAGGGCACCACCAGCATCCGCAGCACCCGGAGCATCGCGCGGTGCCCGAAGAGCGGCAGCACCAGCTGGACCGCGGCGGCCAGCACGATGAGCCCCACCTTCAGCCCGGTCGAGGTCTGGACGCCCGCCTTGGACGCCAGGGCCAGTCCGGCGAGGACGACGAGCGCCAGGCCCTCGGTCTCATAGCCGACCTGGGTGATCCAGTTGAACAGCGCGCCCGCCCACATCCACATGAGGTCCCGCGGGCGGCCGCGCCGCTCGGCCAGCGGGATGTACTCGATCCCGCGGGCCTCGAACGCCGGCTCGTCGCTGACGGCGCCGCCCGGCGCGCGGCGGCTCTCCTGAAGGACGGTTGAGCTCACGGACGAGCGATACCCGCGATCAGCTGACCTGCACCGGCACGTACGCGAAGCGGTCCACGTCGACCAGCCCGCCGTCGGTGAGCCGCAGTTGCGGGATCACGCTCAGCGCGATGAACGAGAGCTGCATGAACGGCTCCGCCACGGTGGTCCCCAGGCGCTCGGCGGCCGCGCGGTTGAGCACCTCGATCTGCGCCGACACCTCCGCGGCCGGGCGGTCGCTCATGAGCCCGGCCAGCGGCAGCGGGACCTCGGCCAGCACGTGGCCGTCAAGGACCGCCACCTGCCCGCCGCCGATCTCGGCCAGCCGGGCGACGGCGGTGTGCATGTCCTCGCCCGAGCGCCCGACCACGGCGAGGTTGTGGGCGTCATGGGCGACGGTCGAGGCGATGGCCCCGCGCTCGAGCCCAAATCCGGTGACAAAGCCGCGCCCCACCCGGCCCGTGGCGCGATGGCGCTCCACGACGGCGGCGTGGGCCAGGTCAGCGTCAGGCTCCACCTCGAGCTCGGCATGGCGAGTGGTGAGGCTGTGGCTCTCCACGCCCACCGCCCGGACGTGCGTACCGAGCCGCGCCGGCAGCACGAGCGCGTCGGCGCCGGGCAGGGGGCCGATGTTGACCGTGTCGAGCAGCAGCGCGGGAGCGGGCGCCGCGGGCACGGCGCCGGGGACCAGCACGCCTTGAACCACCACCAGCCGTCCCCGCTGCCACACGTGCTCGGGCCGCCACGAGCCCAGTGAGGAGAACGCCAGCACGTCGGCCTGGTGGCCGGGGCCCAGCGAGCCCAGGGCGCTGAAGCCGTGGTAGCGCGCCGGGTTGGTGCTCGCCAACAGGATCGCCTCGATCTCGGAGATGCCGGCCGCCACGGCCAGCCGGGCGCAGTCGTTGACGTGGCCCAGGCGGCGCAGCGTGTCGGGTTCGCGATCGTCAGTGCAGAACGCCGCCCGGTCGGTGCCGTGAGCCACGATCGTGGGCGCGAGTTCCGCGAGGTTCTGGCTGGCCGACCCCTGGCGCAGGAAGACCCACATCCCCTTGCGGCGCTTCTCCTCGGCCTCGGCCAGCGTGGTGCTCTCGTGATCGGACTCGACGCCGGCGGCCAGGTAGGCGTCCAGCATCGGACCCGTCACCCCCGGGCTGTGGCCGTCCACGCGCAGCGCGCCCGCGGCGGAGATGCGCGCGAGCATCTCCGGATCGCCCGCGATCACGCCGGGGAAGTTCATGACCTCGGCCACGCCACGGGCGCCGTGGTGGGAGATCAGCCTCTCGATGTCGGATGCGTCGAGCGCCGCCCCCGAGGACTCGAACGGCGAGGCCGGCACGCAACTGGACGCGTACACGGCGAACGTGAAAGGCAGCGGCTGCGCAGCCTCGATCAGGGCGAGGATCCCGGGGACCCCCAGGACGTTGGCGAGCTCGTGAGGGTCGGCGGCGACCGCGGTCGTCCCGGCCGGTAGCACCGTGGACACGAACTCGTCGATCCACAGCTTGGTGGACTCCAGGTGCATGTGGGCGTCCACGAACCCCGGGGTGAGCGCGGCACCATCCACGTCGATCGTCTCGCGCGCCTCGCGATCCCCCCAACCGGCGATGACCCCGTCGGCCAGCGCCAGGGAGGTGTCGATCCACTCGCGAGTGGCGTCGGAGAAGACGCGCCCGCCGGTGATGAGGATGTCGGCGGGCTCGTCGCCCCGCGCCACCGCCAGCGCGCGGGGAGTCGCCGGGGGCCGGGCCATCGGCGGAACTGTTCCACAAAGTGGATAGCCTGCCGCTCGTGCCCGCCCCGCCACTCCGGCTGAGCCGCCGGCTGAGGACGCTGCTGTGCGTGGCGGCGCTGGGCGCAGCGGTCTGCGCGTCGGCGGCTGCGTCCGCAGCGCAGGCCTATGTTTTTCGCCTCGGCGTCACCGGCGCGCGGCACGGCCCGCCGATCCCCGGCGGTTTCCTCGGGCTCGCGCTCGAGTTCAACGAGATCCCGGGGCTCTCAGGGCCCACCGCGACGTCGGTCAACCCCGTCTTCGTCCAGCTGCTGCATAACCTCGACCAAGGTGGCCGCCCCAGCGTGCGGATCGGCGGGCAGAGCACCGACCGGGTGTGGTGGCCGGTGCCGGGACTGAGCCGGCCGCTGGGTGTGACCTATGACCTGAGCATGCGCTGGGCCGCCGATGCCCGGGCCCTGGCGCAGGCCACCAACGCGCAGTTCCTGCTCGGTATCAACCTGGAGGCCGATCGCACCCGGATCAGCCAGGCCGAGGCCGACCGGCTCGTGACGGGCATCGGCCGCCGCTACATCGCGGCGCTGGAGATCGGCAACGAGCCCGACCTCTACACGGTCGTCCCGTGGTACCGGCGCGACGGCGGCCATCCGCTGCCGTGGTACACCCACGCCGGCTCGCCCGTGTTCTCACGGGCGCCCACGTATGCCCCCGGGAACTACGTGAGCGAGGTGGCACGGACGCTGCGGGTCGTGCCGCGGCTGCCGATCGCGGGCCCCGAGACGGGCACCCCGCCCTGGGCCGACGCGTTCGACGGCCTTCTGTCGCCCCGCTCGCAGGTGCGGATCCTCACCTCTCACGCCTACGGGCTCAACCAGTGCGTGACCACTCCGTCCTCGCCTGCTTACCCGTCGGTGCCCAACCTGCTCAGCCTCGACGCGTCGCGCGGCGAGGTCAGTCAGATCGGCCCCTACGTGGCGCTGGCGCATCGCAACGGCGCCGCCTACCGGATCGACGAGATGGGCTCGATCAGCTGTAACGGGCGGCTGGGCGTGAGCAACACCCTGGCCTCGGCGCTCTGGGTCATGGACGCGCTGTTCACGATGGCCGGCGATGGCGTCGACGGGGTCAACCTCCACACCTATCCCAGCTCCGCCAATGGGCTGTTCGACTTCGCGCTGGCACACGGTCACTGGCAGGCGAGCGTGCACCCCCTCTACTACGGGGCGCTGATGTTCGCTCAGGCCGCCCCCGCCGGGTCGCAGCTGCTCCGCGTCGTGTCGGGCAGCAGCGGCCCGCTACGCGCGTGGGCGACGCTCGCGCCCGACCATCGGGTCCGTGTGCTGCTCATCAACGACAGCCTCTCGGCGCCGGCGCTCGCGGTGGTGCGCACCCCCGTCGTCCCAGGCCCGGCGAGCGTGGAGCGGCTGCGCGCGTCCAGCGCCTATGCCACGTCCGGGCTGACGCTGGGGGGCCAGAGCTTCGGCGCCGCCAGCCCCACCGGCGTGCTCGCGCCGCCCCGTCCACAGGCGGTCGCGCCCCGCGACGGCGCGTACTCGGTCACGCTGGCGCCGGGGAGCGCCGCCCTGCTCACGCTGCCGGCGTCGGGCGGCTGATTTCGGCTTGACGGGCACGCCCCACCGGGTACCGTGGACGTGTGCTGATCTGGGCGGTGCCATTCGGCGGCGCGCGCGTCCATCCCGGCCCGCAGGGCCTGCTGGGGGCACTCGCGCTCATCGTGTTCGTGGTCTGCGTCGGGGCGGTGATGGGCCCGCTGCTGGGGATGGCCGTCTCCCGCTCGCGCCGGGGTCTGACCGTGTGGCGCGGGCCGCGCCCGCGACAGGAGGCCGCGGATGCCGAGGAGCGTGCGCGGGCGCTGATGAGTGAACTGTGCCCGCACGGCTGGCGCGCGCAGATCACGGTGTTCTCGGGAGCCGACCCTGACGACCACCGGCCGCTGACGCCCGACGGCCGGCGCGCCCTGGTGGCGCTCGACTGGACCGAGCTCAGCGCCGACGGCGGGCGCGCGGTGGTCATGCGGCGGGTGTGGGCCCGGACGGTGGGCGAGGCGTTCGAGGCGATGGTGGCCGACCGGCGCACCGACGAGACGCTCGAACAGATCGAGCGGGGCGCCGTCGCCGACGGCGCGCTGTGGCCCGACCTCTAGCTCCGCCGCGGCCCAGGTACCCGATGGCGGAGATCTATGGGGGCGTCGAGACGGGCGGCACCTGGGTTGTGTGCGCGCTCGGCACCGGACCTGACGACATCGTGGCGCAGGAGACGTTCCCCACCGGAGAGCCCGAGCCGACGCTCGCGCGCATCGCCGCGTTCTTCGAGCGTGGCCCGCGCCCAGCGGCGGTCGGCATCGGCTCGTTCGGCCCCGTCGATCTCGACCGCGGCTCGCCCACCTGGGGCTACGTCACCAGCACCCCCAAGCCGGGTTGGGCCCACGCTTCGGTAGCGCCCGTGCTGGCCGACCGCCTCGGGCTGCCGGTGTACTTCGACACCGACGTCACCACGGCCGCACTGGGTGAGCGGCGGTGGGGCGCCGCGCTGGGCGTCGACAGCGTTTGCTACCTCACCATCGGCACCGGGATCGGCGCCGGACTGCTCATCGACGGCCGCCCCGTACATGGCCTCGTCCACCCCGAGGCCGGACATCTGCGCATCCCCCACGACCGCCGGCGCGACCCGTTCGAGGGCGCCTGCCCCGCGCACGGCGACTGCTGGGAGGGCCTGGCCGCGGGCGGGGCGATCCGCGCGCGCTGGGGCGCCGACCCCAGGGACCTCGCCGACGACCATCCGGCGTGGGCGCTGGAGGCCGAGTACATCGCGCTCGGCGTCCTCGCGATCGTGCTCGTCGCCTCGCCGCGGCGGGTGGTGATCGGCGGTGGCGTGATGGACCGCCCGGGCCTCATGGAGGAGGTGCGTGCGCACCTCGTAAGGCTCAACGCGGGCTACCTCGAGACGCCGCTGATGGGCGACGAGATCGACCGCTACGTGGTGGCGCCTGCGCTCGGCGATCGTGCCGGCGTGCTCGGGGCGATCGCCCTGGCGCAGGCCGCCGGTGGCTGAGCTGGGGCCCGCAAGGTGAGGATTTCCGAAAAGTTGACCGGGGATCTACAGGTTCTCAAGAAGGTGACCGATAACGCGAAAGATGCGCCGGTCAGACGCAACCGATCCCGATCCCACTCAGGCCTCCACGCGCAGCGCCCTGGCGGTGCCACATCGCGTCGATCCGCGAGAGGCTCTCGGCTGGGGTCAGCGCCACCATGACCAGTGGCTCCAGCGCTGGATCCGGTCCACCGAGGACCTCGCCCGGCTGCAGTACTCGCACCGGATGCTCGACGCGGTCATCGAGGAGATCGACGGGCGCGACATCCGCATCGGCGATCACTGGCTGACTGACTACGCGTCCTGCAACTACCTCGGGCTGGACCTCGACGAGGAGATCATCAACGCGGTCCCCGAGTACCTGGCCAGGTGGGGCACGCACCCCAGCTGGAGCCGCCTGCTCGGCAGCCCGATCCTCTACGAGGAGATCGAGGAGCAGCTCACCGAACTGCTCGGCGCCGAGGACAGCCTCGTGCTGCCGACGATCACCCACATTCACATGTCGGTCATCCCCGTACTGGCCGGCGGGGGCACCGTGTTCCTGGACAGCCGCGCCCACAAGACGATTTACGACGGCACTGCGATGGCCGAGGCCCGCGGCGCGACCATCGCGCGCTTCCATCACAACGACCTGGACGAACTCGAGGCGCTGCTGAAGTCCGGCGACTGGCGGCGCCCCGGCATGATCTGCATCGACGGCGTCAACAGCATGACCGGCAACGCGCCCGATCTGCACGCGTTCGCCGAGCTCGCCCGCGAGCATGGCGCCCTGCTCTACGTCGATGACGCCCACGGCTTCGGCGTCATCGGCGAGCGCTCCTCCGACGCGGTCTGCGACTACGGCGCCCGCGGCAACAGCATCGTCCGCCACCTGGGTGAGACCTACGACAACATCGTCCTCGTCGGCGGCTTCTCCAAGGCCTACTCCTCGCTGCTGGCGTTCATCGCCTGTCCGACCCCGGTCAAGCAGGTGCTCAAGACCGCGGCGCCGCCGTACCTGTACTCCGGCCCATCGCCCGTCGCCTCCCTGGCCACGGTGCTCGAAGGCCTGCGCGTCAACGCCGAGCGCGGCGAGGAACTGCGCGGCAAGCTGCACCACCTGACCTGGCGCGTCCTGGACCGCCTCTCAGAGCTGGGCGTCTACACGCCCAACGAGTCCGGCTTTCCCATCGTCGAGGTGCCGCTGGCGGACCCCGACAGCGTGGACGAGGTCGGCGACCTCCTCTTCGACCGCGGCATCTACGTGACGATGGCCGTCTACCCCCTCGTTCCGCGTAATGAGGTGGGCTTCCGGCTGCAGCTGACCTCGGCCAACACCGACGAGCAGGTCGACCATCTGTGTGACGTTCTGGGCGAGGTCGCCGAGCGCTTCAAGCTTCAGGGCAACGCTGCCGAGTAATCACGCACCATGCGCACCTCGCCAGCGGACAGGATGTCCACACGCTCGCGCCACTACTGGTGGCTGTACCTCGCGGCCGGCGCGGTCCTGTGCGGGCTCTATGTGTTCGTCCCGCCGTTCAAGGGTTCGGGGCCGGTCATCAACGGCCTGGGGCTCTACGGGGTGATCGGCGTCGTCGGCGGCATACGGATTCACCGCCCGGCCGCTGCCACCGCCTGGTGGTTCATGGCGGCCGGTCTGCTCCTGTTCTTCCTGGGCGACGTCTACACCTACAGCTACCCGAAGCTGTTTCACGCCGACGTCCCGTTCCCGTCGCCGGGCGACGCCATGTACATCGGCGTCTACCCGGTGCTCATGATCGGCATCGTGCTGCTGGTGCGCCGGCGCAATCAGCGCGCCGACGGCCCCGGGGTCATCGATTCCGTGGTCATGAGCCTCGGGCTCAGCCTCGTCTCCTTCCTCTTCCTCATCGCCCCGTACATCCACGACGGCACGATGAGCCTGATCCCCAAGCTCGTGTCGATCGCCTACCCGACGGGCGACCTCATCCTGCTGGCCGCCGTCATTCGCCTCGCCGTCGACGCCGGCAAGCGGCGCCCCAGCTTCTATCTGCTGACCGCGAGCATCGTCACGCTGCTGCTCACCGACTTCGTCTACGGCATCCTCACGCTGGACGGCACCTACACCCACCAGCTGTGGCTGGATGCCGGCTGGATCTTCTTCTACCTGCTGTGGGGCGCGGCCGCGCTGCACCCGTCGATGGTGGAGCTCTCCGACGTGGAGACCGGCCGGGAGTCGCGCCTCACGGGGCTCCGGCTCGTCCTGCTCGCCGGCGCCACCCTCATCGCACCGGGGCTCGAGCTCATCCGGACGCTGCCGCACCACGACTGGGACGCCGTCGTGCTGATCGGCGCCTCGATCCTGCTCTTCTGCCTGGTCGTGGGACGCATGGCCGGTCTCGTGCGCCAGCGCGAGAAGGCCGCCGCACGCGAGCAGGCGCTCAGCGCCGCAGGCGGCCTGCTGGTGGGCGCCACCGACCCCAACGAGATCGTGATCGCCGCGCTGCAGGCCGTCGTGGAGCTGGGCGGCGACGACGTGGACGCGCGCCTGTGCCGGATCACCGGTGACCAGGTGGCCGTGCTCTCCATCGACGATGGCGGCGGCCTGGCCGACTGGACGGTCTCGGGCGAGGTCGCCGCGCTCGTGCAGGAGTGCGATGCCCGCGGCGTCTCGCTGCTGCCCGCCTACGCCCGCCAGCAGCTGCGGCTGCCGGTCGGCGATGACCCGGTCCTCGGGCTCGAGGTCCGCCAGGGCGAGACCGCCGACTCGCTGCTGATGTTCGTGGTGGTCGGGATCCCCGTGGGCGACGCCGACACCCGCTATGCGATGCGGACCCTCGCCCACCAGGTGGCGCTGGCGCTCGGCAGCGCCGAGCTGTCGGAGGAGGTGCACCGCCAGGCATCTGAGGCGCGCTTCTCCACGCTCGTGGCCAACGCGACCGACCTCATCACCGTCCTGCGCGCCGACAACACGATCGCCTACCAGAGCCCGTCGATCGAGCGGGTGCTCGGCTACACCGCCGAGGAGGTCATCGGCCGCTCCTTCGAGACGCTGCTGCATCCCGAGGAGCAGGGCCGCCTGCTGCGGCGCCTGTCCGACGGCGCCGGCGCGACCGGGCGTCCCGAGGTCATCGAGTGCCTGCTGCAGAGCAAGGACGGCGAGCTGCGCTACTTCGAGATCCTGCACTCCAACCTGCTCGATGACGACGCCGTCCGCGGCATCGTGCTCAACGGCCGCGACGTCTCCGAGCGCAAGGAGTTCGAGGAGCAGCTCGCCCACCAGGCGTTCCATGATCCGGTCACGCACCTGGCCAACCGCGCGCTGTTCAACGAGCGCGTCCGCCACGCTGTGGCGCGGTCACTGCGCGAGGGCATCGGCATGGCGGTGGTGTTCGTCGATCTCGACGACTTCAAGACCGTCAACGACAGCCTCGGCCACGCCGCCGGCGACCGCGTGCTGCTCGAGGTGGCGCAGCGGATCTCAGCCAGCATCCGGGCTGCCGACACGGCCGCGCGATTCGGCGGCGACGAGTTCGCCATCCTGCTGGAGGACGTCCACGACATCCAGTCCGCCGCCGAGACCGCCGAGCGGATCCTCGAGGCGCTCGGCCGCCCACTGGAGCTCGACCACAACGACATCGTCATCCGCGCCAGCCTGGGCATCTCGGTCGCGGAGGCGAGAGCCGGGACCGACGCTGACGAGCTCATCCGCAACGCCGATGCGGCCATGTACATCGCCAAGGGCGAGGGCAAGGGCGGCTACCGTGTCTTCGAGCCCGCCATGCACGAGCGGGTCGTTGCGCGCCTGGAACTGCGCGCAGATCTGCAGCGGGCGCTCGATCGCGACGAGTTCGAGCTGCATTACCAGCCTCTGGTCCGGCTCAAGGACGGCGCCGTCACTGGAGTCGAGGCGCTGCTGCGCTGGCGCCATCCCAGCCGTGGCCTGATCCCGCCGTTCGACTTCATCCCGTTCGCGGAAGAAAGCGGGTTGATCGTCCCGATCGGGCGCTGGGTCCTGCGCGAGGGGTGCCGCCAGGCCAAGATCCTGCGCGAGCAGACCACCGCTCCGGTCAAGCCGGCGATCGGCATCAACCTCTCGGTCAAGCAGCTCTTCCACTCCGACATCGTGGACGACGTCCGCGACGCGCTCGCCGAGGCCAGCCTCGAGCCCAGCGCGCTGACGCTCGAGATCACGGAGTCGGTGATGATGAACGACATCGACCTCGCGGTCAGCCGGCTCGCCGAGCTGCGCGAGATCGGCGTACGCCTGGCCATGGACGACTTTGGCACGGGCTACTCGTCGCTGAGCTATCTGAGCAAGTTCCCGCTCGACATCCTCAAGATGGACCGCTCGCTGCTGGCCGCCGGCGCCTCTCCGGTGACCTCCGGCCTCGCGTCCGCGGTGCTGGGCCTGGGCGAGACGTTCGACCTCGAGGTCGTCGCCGAGGGCATCGAGTATCCCGAGCAGTCCGCGACCCTGCGCGACCTCGGCTGCGAGACGGGCCAGGGCTTCTACTTCGCCCGCCCGATGGAGCCGGCGCAGCTCGTCGCCTATCTGGACGAGCGCGCCCACGAGATCGACGGCACCGCGTCGCCGGCGGGCACCAGCTGAGCCCGGGCTCGGCGATGCAGCACAGCTACGAAGGGCTGGACCGGGTGGGCGGCTTTGACCGCGTGCGCCTGTTCGCCCCGCTTGCCGTCCGCGACTACCGACTGCTGGTGGGCGGGATGAGCGTGTCGCTGCTGGGCGACGGCCTGTTCCTGGTGGCGCTCGCCTGGCAGGTGTACGCGCTGTCAAATGCGCCGACGGCCCTGGCCAGCGTCGGCATCGCGATGACAATCCCCACGATCGTCTGCCTCCTCATCGGCGGGGCCGTGTCCGATCGCCACGATCGCCGCCTGGTGATGCTGTGCGCCGACGCCGTGCGCGCGCTCGGGCTGGCGGCGCTGGCCGTGTTGTCGGTGAGCGGATCGCTTCGGCTGTGGGAGCTGATGGCGGTCGCGGTGGTCTACGGAGCGGCCACGGCGTTCTTCGATCCGGCCTCGGACGCGCTCGTCCCCGAGTTGCTGCCGCCCGACTCGCTGGCCCAGGCCAACTCGCTGGACCAGCTCATCCGCCCTCTCGCGCTGCGGCTGGCAGGACCGGCGCTCGGCGGGATGCTCGTGGGCGCGCTCGGGGTCGGCTGGGCGTTCGGCCTGGACGCGGCGTCGTTTGTGGTGTCCGCCGCCACGCTGCTGGCGATGTCGCCGGCCCGGCGGCCTGCCGATCCCACCGAGGCGACCCGCTCCGTGCGCCGGGAGGTCGCGGCCGGCCTGCGCTACGTCCGCAGCCAAGCGTGGCTGTGGGCGACGCTGGTCAGCGCCGCCATCGCCTACCTGCTGTTCATGGGGCCCACCGAGGTGCTCCTGCCGTTCATCGTCAAGAACCGCCTCTCCGACGGGGCGGGCGCGCTCGGCCTGGTGTTCGCCGCCGGCGGGCTGGGGTCGCTGCTGTGCGCGATTGTGATCGGCCAGCGCGGGCTACCGCGCCGCAGCCTGACATTCATGTACATCGCGTGGACCCTGGCGACGCTGGCGATCGCGGGCTACGGGCTGGCCGACCGGCTGTGGGGGCTGATGGCGGCCAGCGTCGCCTTCAACGCCCTGGAGACGGCTGGGACGATCGCCTGGTCAACCGCCAAGCAGCGCCTGGTCCCGGCGCGGCTGCTGGGGCGCGTCTCCAGCCTGGACTGGCTCATCTCGATCGGGCTGCTGCCGGTCTCCTTCGCCATCACCGGCCCGGTGAGCGCGGCGCTCGGGGTGCGCACGACGCTGATCGGCGCCGGCGTGCTCGGCGCGGCGGTGACGTTCGCCGCGCTGCTCGTCCCGGGGGTGCGCCAGATGGACGAAGCCCTCGCGGCGGCGCCGGCAGCATCGGGCGGCCCGGTGGACGGCGCGCTGCGCGCGACCGCCTGAACGCGACGCCTAGACTCGCCCGCATGGAATTCGGAATCGGCTACTTCCCCACACACGACGCCATGGCGCCGGGCGCCTTTGCCCGGCTCATCGAGGAGCGTGGCCACGAGTCGCTGTTCTTCGCCGAGCACACGCACATCCCGGCCAGCCGGGAGTCGCCGTACCCCGGCGGCCACCAGCTGCCGCGCAAGTACATCCATACCTACGACCTGTTCGTCGCGCTGACCGCGGCCGCGGCGGCCACCTCCAAGCTCCGGGTGGGCAGCGGGATCTGCCTGGTCATCGAGCGCGACCCGATCATCACCGCCAAGGAGGTCGCGTCGGTCGACCACCTGTCCGGAGGGCGCCTGGAGTTCGGGGTGGGCGCGGGCTGGAACCGCGAGGAGATGGCCAATCACGGCACCGATCCACGCAGGCGCATGCGCGTGATGAAGGAGCGCATCGAGGCCATGAAGGCGATCTGGACCCAGGAGGAGGCGAGCTATGACGGGGAGTTTGTGTCCTTTGACCGGATCTGGTCCTGGCCCAAGCCCGCCCAGCGCCCGCACCCGCCGGTGCTCGTGGGCGGCCTCGGGCCGACCGTCGAGGACCGCGTGCTGGCCTTCGGCGACGCCTGGTTTCCCAACTACGGGCCGGACGACCTGCTGGCACGCGTCGAGGCACTCCGTGCTCGCGCCGACCGTCACATCGACGTGATGGCGATGGGCGTGCCCCCGGAGGCGGCGGCGCTCGCCGAGCTGACCGACGCCGGCTTTGCGCGGGCGGTGCACTGGATCCCGTCAGGCAACCAGGCGGTGGTGGAGCGCGCGCTGGAGCGCTGGGAGTCGGCCATCGCCGAGGTGACCGGGGAGGCGTGACCCCCGCCGAGGCGCGCGAGCGCTTCGCCGCGGCGCGGGTGGCGCGGCTGGCCACGGCCGACGCCCGCGGCCGTCCGCACCTGGTCCCCGTCGTGTTCGCCGTTGACGGCGATCGCATCTACAGCGCCGTCGATGCCAAGCCCAAGCGGACCACCGCGCTGAGGCGTCTGCGCAACGTGGCGGAGAACCCGTTCGTGGCGTTACTGGTGGACCACTACGACGACGCCGACTGGGGCGCGCTGTGGTGGGTGCGCGCCGAGGGCCAAGGGCGGGTGCTCGAGGTGGACGCCCCGGAGGCGCGCCGCGGGGTGGAGCTGCTGCGGGCGCGCTACCCGCAACAGCGGGTGGTGGGGGCCGTGCTGGCGGTGGACGTCGAGCGCTGGAGCGGCTGGTCGGGCTCGGACGACCAGCCGGCGCGCTAGAAGCCGCGCGCGGCGGCGAGCCAGAGGCGGCGCTTGTCCTGATACTCGGGCGGGAGCACGCCCTGCAGCGCCTCGGCGGCGTCCAGCGCCGCGAGCGCGGCGCCGTAGTCGCCCCAGTCCGCGTCGCCATCGGCGAGCACCAGCGCCAGCGCCACGGCGTCAGCGAACTCGTCGTCCGCGACGTCGGTCCCGGGGACGGCGCGGCGGTCGGCCATCGGCTCGGTCGCAAGCGTGTGCGGGCGCGCGGTCGCCAGGCATGGCGCCAGGTAGCGCCCCGCGATCTTGGCCGGGGGCCACCAGAGGGCCTGGTCGGAGGCCAGCGAGGCCTCGGTGCCGGTCCTGGCGTGTCGCGCGCGGTGGTCGTCGATCGCCACCGAGGCGGGCCGCGACATCCGCTGGGGCTCGCCACGCAGGTAGACCGGCGCACCCTGGTTGATCAGCAGCCCGCGCAGGATGGGGCGAAACGGCCGCGGGGTGATCGGTGCGCCCGCCGCGTGCGCGATGTGCTCCGCCACGGCGTCGGCCTGCTGAGTGGCCAGGCCGCCCTGCTTGAGCGGGAACGACACAGCGTCGCCGGCGGCGTAGACCCGGGGCGTCTCGGCGACCCGGCCATGGGCGTCGGTGGGGATGAACCCGTGCGGGTCGACCGGGAGGCCGGGGATGCGGGGTCCCTCGAGCTCGGGAAGCGTGACCACTCGGTCGGCGAGGACGCTGGCGCCTCCGGCGAGGATGAGCTCGCGCGGCTTGACCACGGCAGGCATCGACGAGCAGCGGACCTGGACCCCCACGGCGTCGAGCATCGGCCGGATGGCCCGTTCCGCCTCGGGGCCGAAGAGCTCCAGCGGCGCCTCCTCGGGGGTGACGAGGGTGACCCGGGCGCGGCTGCCGTGCTCGCGCAGATGCGCGCCCGTGAGCAGCGCGAGCTCGTAGAGCGGCATCGTCCACCGCTGGGCGCGGGCCACGGCGAACGCCACCGATGCCGCCCGGCCCTGCACGAGGTCGCTGAGCAGCTCGCGTAGCGCGGCCACGTCCTGGCGGCCGGCGAAGGGTAGGGCGCCCGGAAGCGTGGGCACGGGCATCGCGCCCGTGGCCACCACGAGGGCGTCGTAGTCGAGCTCGGCGCCGCCGGCGGTGCGCACGGTCCGCGCGGCGGGGTCGACGCGCGTCAACGCATCGCGGATGTGCTCCACGTGCCGCTCGGTGAGCAGCTCGTCAATGCTGAAGCTGCGCGCCTGCCCGCGGCCGAACGCCTCCGCGACGGTAACGGGGCGGTAGAGGAGGGTTGAGCCGGGAGCCAGGAGCGCGATCGAGACGCGATCGCCGGCGAGCTCGCGCAGGGCCAGCACGGTCTCGAGCGCCGCCACGCCCCCGCCGGCGATGAGGACCCGCAACCGCGATCTGCCGGAGTGTCCGTTTCCGTCTGCGCCTGCCATCGCTGCCTCGCCTTCGTGTCCCGGGCCGCGAACGCTAGTCCCGCCGGGGCGGCCTGACATCCGTGGCGCCCCCGGGATCGGGCCGCCAAAACCACGGATGGTCAGTCGGCGCCGGCGCCGGCGCCAGCGTCGGCGTCGGGCTCGGGCGGGGCCTCCTCGCCGGCGCGCTCGTCGCGCTGCGCCCACTCGAGCAGCGGCTCCAGGTCGAAGACCGCCTCGTCAATCCCGGCGTGGAGGTCGCCCAGCTTGGCGAAGCGCGCCGGCATCGTGGCGATCGTCAGCTCCTGGGGCTGCACGTCGTCGATCTCGTCCCACGCGATCGGGGCCGACACCGTGCCGTGGACGTTGCCGCGCACCGAGTAAGCCGAGGCGATCGTGTGGTCCCGGGCGTTTTGGTTGTAGTCGACGAAGACCTTCTCGGGCGCGCGGTCCTTGCGCCACCACGTGGTGGTGGCGTCGTCCGGAACGCGGCGCTCCACCTCGCGCGCGAACGCCAGCGCGGCCCGGCGGACGTCAGCGAAGCCGTGCTCGGGCTTGATGCGCACGTAGATGTGGATGCCGTGGCCGCCCGAAGTCTTGGGCCAGCCGGTGGCGCCGATCTCGTCGAGCACCTCGTGGGCGGTCCGAGCCACCCGGCGGACACGGTCCAGCGGGCAGTCGGGCATGGGGTCCAGATCGATCCGCCACTCGTCGGGGCGCTCGACATCGGCGCACCGCGAGTTCCAGGGATGGAACTCGACCGTCGACATCTGCACCGCCCAGATGACGCTGGCCAGCTCGGTGACGCACAGCTCATCGGCGGTGCGGTTGAAGCGCGGGAACGTGATGCGGACGGTCTGAAGCCACGGGGGCGCACCCTTGGGCACGCGTTTTTGGTGGACCTTGTCGCCGTCCACGCCCGAGGGGAAGCGGTGCAGCATGCACGGGCGCTCGCGCAGCGCGCGGACGATGCCGTCGCCGACGCTCATGTAGTAGTTGGCCAGGTCGAGCTTGGTCTCGCCGCGGGCGCTGAAGTACACCCGGTCGGGGCTGGAGATCCGGACGGTTCTGTCGCCGACTTGAAGCTCGACGGCCTCGGTCTTGGCGGCTGCCATTCACGGGATCGTGACACGCCGTTTCTATCGTGAGCAGGACCCCCGACTGTGATTGGAGATCAACCGATGGAAACGCGTACGCTCGGAACGCTCGAGGTCTCGGCCCTGGGACTGGGATGCATGGGGATGTCGGCGTTCTATGGCTCGGCCGACGAGGGCGAGGCGATCGCCACCATCCAGCGGGCGCGGGAGCTGGGGATCACGTTCCTGGACACCGCCCAGCTCTACGGCCCCATGACCAACGAGGAGCTGGTCGGCCGCGCCATCAAGGGACACCGGGACGACTACGTGATCGCCACCAAGTTCGCGCGCCGGATCGACAACGCCACCGCGGGTGACATGAGCACCGTCGGCCCCGTCGACGGCTCGGCCGAGCACGTGCGCCGCTCCATCGAGGGCTCGCTCTCGCGTCTCGGTGTTGACCACGTCGACCTCTACTACCAGCACCGAGTCGACCCGAAAGTGGAGATCGAGGAGACCGTCGGCGCCATGGCCGAGCTGGTGGCACAGGGCAAGATCCGCCACATCGGGCTGTCTGAGGCGTCCGCGGACACGCTGCGCCGCGCCCAGGCGGTCCATCCCATCACCGCCCTTCAGACCGAGTACTCGCTGTGGACCCGCGATGTCGAGGCCGAGATCCTGCCGACCTGCCGGGAGCTGGGGATCGGCTTCGTGCCCTACTCGCCGCTGGGCCGCGGCTTCCTGTCCGGACGCTTCACCTCGCCTGACGAGCTCGAGCCCGGTGACTTCCGCCGCAACGGGCCGCGGTGGACAGGCGACAACCTCGACGCCAATCGCGCGCTCGCCCGCAAGGTGGCCGAGATCGCCCAGGACAAGGGCGTGACCCCCGCCCAGCTTGCGCTGGCCTGGGTGCTCGCTCAGGGAGACGACGTCGTCCCCATCCCCGGGACCAAGCGCCGGGAGTACCTGGAGCAGAACGCCGGCGCCGTCGACGTGGAGCTCACCGCCGAGGACCTGGCGCGGATCGACGCCGAGGTGCCGAGGCCCGCGGGGGACCGCTACGACGAGACGGGGATGGCGGCGGTCAATCTGTAGAACCGGGAAAACGTGCGAAACCGCGCCGGACGCGCGAGGTTTCCTACGAAATGAGCCGTGGGGCGCGCAGATCGCGCGAAACGTCGGTCGCACGGGGAGGTTTCGTACGTTCTGCCCGCCCTCCCCGGGGCCCCGGGACGCGCGCTGGGCCCCTGGTGCGACCTGTAAATCCCGGCAAACCTGTTCAGGTGCGGGTCGTTTGCCGGGAAATGCAGCTGTGAGATGGAAATCCCGGAAAACCGCGGAGGCTCCCCGCGATTTGTCGGGTTTTGCAGGTCCGCCCGCCGGGATCGCACGGTCGACCGCGGAGCGCGACAGCTACAGCGAGGTGAGGCCCAGGCTCGTGAGCAGGATGGCGGTGATCCACAGCCGCCGGTCGGAGCTCAGCGCGGCCAGCGGGATCAGCCAGGCGATGTACCACGGCATGAGCAGACCGGCGGAGACGAGCAGGCCCACGGTGGCCCATCCGGCCGCGGTGATCCAGTCCAGTTCGCCGATCCACACGCGCCACATAAGCCAGACCAGGCTGATGGCGTAGGCGATGCGCAGCAGCCCGCCGACGAGGCCGTCGAACTCCTTGAGGCCGAGCGCGTTGAGGATGAAGCCGGGAATGCTGTGGATGCCGCCGTGGGACTGAATGGTCTGGAGCGTCCCGAACAGGTGCAGGGTGCCCGAGCCGAACATGAGCAGGCCGATGCCGGCAAACAGGGCGGCTGCCAGCGCGGCGCCCGCGACGATGCGGGCGCGCCCGGACGTGTACACGCGCCGTCCCGCGCTGGCGGCGATGGCGAAGGGCAGCAGCATGCCCGCGGTCAGCTTGACGGCGGTGGCGGCGATGATCATCGCGCCGCCGGTGCCCTCGCGCTGGCGCAGGAGCACGTAGATAGCGGCCACCAGCAGGGCCAGCATGAGCATGTCGTTGTGGCCGCCGCCGACGCCGTAGACCACGATCACCGGGTTGAGCCCGACGAGCGCGACCGCCTTCACGGGGTCCATGCCGCGCAGCTGGGCGGCGTGCCACACGAGCACCACCACTGCGAGGCACGACAGCGCGGCGATCCCCTTGTAGGCGAAGACGTTGGTCGCGATGTTCAGCCCGGCCAGCGGATAACTGAGCGCGGTGAACAGCGGTCCGTAGGCGGTGGGCGTGTGGGTCCACTGGGCGCCGACCAGGTGATAGAGGGGGTCGAAGGAGATGACGTTCGGCCCGTACAGGTACGGGTTGATGCCGTAGGTGCCGCCCAGCCGGCCGTAGGCGATGTAGCTGAAGAGGTCCGTGGACAGCAGCGGGGGCGCGACCAGCACGAGCGCGTTGACCGCCGCGATGCTCACCAGCACGGCGCGGCGCGACAGGTGCTTGGCGGCGCGCATCGCGACGGCGTAGGACACGAACATCAGGACCATCGCGGCGATCAGGCCGGGCAGGCCGATGTCCAGGCCCACGTGGCCGAACGCGCCGGCGAGGCCGCCCAGGCTCTGGCGCAGCGACTGGGGCAGCAGCAGCTCGGTGTGCGCCGCCGACAGCGAGATGAGCAGCGCGGCGATGAGCAGCCCCGCCAGGCCCATCCAGCCAGCAGGTGACGACAAGCCTCGGGGCCGTCGGGACCCTGTCGCGCTCAGCTCGAGCGCGCCACCGTGATGGACGGCACCAAGCGGCTCGCGAGCCCTCATGGGACCGATGATGGCAGCCGAACGTTCCGGATGTCGGCTGCGGTCCTGAACGGTACGGCTCGGTGCGTTAGATGTAAAAACGGCGTCAGTTTTCATTGTGTTAAGACATTGGAGTTCCTACCCAGGTACCAGATAACGCGGACACCGTTACCGCCGAGGTCCGGCAGCGAACTCAGGTGCCACGTGCGAGCGAGGGCAGCTTCAGCAGCAACTGGGGGATATCCGAGATTGCCCCGTCGAGCGCCTCAGCGATGGCCGCTGCCGCACCGGATTCGAGCGCAGCGCCGTGCCCCACGAGCAGTCGCTCCGGGGAGTAGGCCGTCAGCGCACCCTTGGGCGGGCGCAGCCGCAGCATGGGATGGATGCCGGCGCGCCGACCCAGCGTGAACGCCGGCGCGGTGCCGACGGCCTCGGCGATCACCAACGCGCGCTCTGACTCCCACCACAGCGCCTTCTCGCGCCACCACGGGCGGGAGATGACCGGCAGCACCGTGAACGGGCTGTCGCTGACGGCGTCGGGGACGCGCAGGAGGGGCACCTCCAGGCGCTGGGCGATCGCGCCGCAGTCGCGGTTGTGGCGATCGAGCAGCTGGATCACCGCCGCCGGGCTCCCGAGCTCGGTGGCGGCGCTCAGCGCCACCTCGTCCTCGAAGGGGTCGATCAGCCACAGGCGGCCGTCGGCGCGCAGCGCGTGGGCGGCACGGCGCATGCCCGAGGTCTCGACCCAGGTCACGCCCAGCGGATGCCGTTGGATGGAGTTGCTCATGGCCTGTGCGGCGGTGGGACGAGGCACCGCGCATCCACGACCATAGCCGCCGCGCGGTCGGATACCCGGACGGGCCTTCTGTGCGGCGGCCGCCACTAGCCTCCAGATCCCACATGCCCGAGCTGCCCGAAGCTGAGCGCGCCCGGGGCGCGCTGGAGTCCATCCTGGGACGCCGGATCGCCCGCGTGCACGACGGCGACACCTACGTCTCGCGTCCGCACGCGCCCGGGGAGATCGCGGCCGGCCTCGTGGGGCACACGTTCGCGACCGCCCGGCGGCGGGGCAAGTTCCTCTGGCTCGAGACCGACGACGGCCCCGTTCTGGGCCTGCACCTCGGCATGGCCGGGCGGATCGTCGTTGACGACGGCGAGGACGCCTCGCCCTGGGACCGGTTCGCGGTCGAGTTCGAGGACGGGACCCGGTTCGCCCTGCGCGACAAGCGCCGGCTCGGCCGCGCGGTGCTCAATCCAGACTTCAGCCACGTCGGCCCGGACGCCGCCAGTGTGGGCCGCGACGAGTTCCGCCGGCTCATCGGCTCCGGCCACACCGCGGTCAAGGCGCGGCTGCTCAACCAGGGCGCGATCTCCGGGGTGGGCAACCTGCTCGCTGACCAGGTCCTGTGGCAGGCGCGGATCGCGCCCATGCGGCCGACCTCGAGTCTCAGCGACGAGGAGCTCGACCGGCTGCGCCGCGAGCTGCGCTCGGCCGTGCGCTCCGCGATCCGCAAGGGCGGCGTGCACACCGGCGCGTTCATCCCGGCGCGGGGCCGGGAGGGCCACTGCCCGCGGGACGGCCACAACCTCAGCCGCGGCACGGTGGGCGGACGCACCACGTACTGGTGTCCCGTCTGTCAGCTCTGAGCGGCGCGGTCACGCAGGCGCCCGAGCGCGTCCATCACCACGTCGAGCGCCTGGAGGTCGCTGCGCACGAAGATCATCCCGTGCCGGTTGCCGTGCACGCCGCCGTCGACCCGCGGACGCGCAACTGCACATCCGCGTTCTCGTGGCGCGGCCTCACACGCGGGTTGTCGATGCGCTCGAGCAGCAGCCCCACGGCGCGCTCGGCCTGGGCGTCGAGGGATTGGGCGATCGTGGTCAGCGAGATCCGCTGCAGGCCCGCCAGCGCGATGTCGTCGAATCCCACCACGGACATGTCATTTGGGATACGGAGCCCGAGCCGCTCACAGGCCTCGATCAGCGCGATGGCGCCGATGTCATTGGACACGAACAGCGCGGTCGGCGCATCCCGTCCACGCAGCGCCGAATCGAGCTCGCGCGCCTCGCGCCCAACCCTGATCGACGTCTCACCCGGCGTCCACGAGTAGATGGGGAGCGTCGGGACACCGGCGCGGCGCAGCGCGGCGCGGTAGCCGTCGTGGCGGGCGCGATCTCCGCTGGCCTCCACCAGCGGCGTGCGCACGTAGGCGATGCGGCGGTGCCCCAGCTCGAGCAGATGCTCGGCGGCCAGCGCGCCGCCGTGGCGGTCCCGGGGACCGACGGAATCGCCCCAGGGCTCGCTCAGCCCCAGGAAGACGATCGGGATGCCGGCACGCTGCAGCGCGTCGGCCAGCTCGTCGGTGCGCGTGATGAAGGCCAGGAACACGATGCCCGCCACCCGCTGCTGGAGCAGCGCCTCGAGGCCGGTGATCGCCAGTTCCTCGGCGCCCTCGATGTTGCAGAACATCGTCGTGTAGCCGTGGGCGAACGCCGCGCGCTCCACGACCTGGGCCATCTGGGCGTAGTACGGGTTGCTGAGGTCCCCGACGAGCACGCCGAGCATCGTGGTGCGCTGTTGGACGAACTGGCGCGCGATCGCGTTGGGCGTGTAGTTGAGGCGAGCGATCGCCGCCTGGACCCGCGCCCGCGTCGCCTCCGACACGTCCTCGGCGCCCCGCACGACGTTGGAGACGGTCGACTTCGAGACGCCGGCGGCCGCGGCGACGTCGTGAATCGTGGGCGCCTTGGCTTGCATCCTCCTCCGGGCAATTGTCCTTGGGCCCGACCCCCGGCCGATACGGGCCGGGTGGCCCCCGCCACGATCATATATCTGCCGGTGGCGCCGGCCGCCAGCAGGCGACGTAGACTCCCGCCCCGCGCTTTTTGAGACATGTGCTCGGGTGCGTCTTGTCGAGTTCGAGGAGGAGTGGGAATGGCTCGTGGTATCCGGCGGCTGCGCGGGGCGGCGCTCGCTCTCGCGGTGATCAGCATCTCACTGGCGGCAGCGTCCCCGGCGAGCGCCAAGCTCGGCGTCACATGGATGAAGGGCTATGCCGCCCCCGGCACCCCGGCCAAGTACAACAAGGTCGGCGTCATCAAGGTAGGCGCCCGGAGCGCGCACAACGTGCTCGTCCTGGAGCCCGGCACCTCGGGCGGCGGCGGCTACTTCGTGCCGCTGGCCCAATGGATCGTGTCCCGCGCCCCCGGCTGGCAGGTGTGGTCGGTGGAGCGGCGCGAGAACCTGCTCGAGGACCAGTCCGAGCTCAAGCTGGCCAAGGAGCACAAGGTCACCGCCACCCAGATGTTCAACTACTACCTGGGCTACCTGGCCGATCCGAGCATCACCACCCATAGCCACCCGGTGCGCGACTCGGCGGTCCCGTTCGCGCGCCAGTGGGGCCTCAAGGTCGCCGTAGAGGATCTCCACACCGTCATCGGCGCCGCCCGCAAGCTGGGGGGGCGGGTCGTGCTCGGCGGGCACTCGCTGGGCGGATCGGTGGTGACCGCGTACGCCACCTGGAACTTCGGCGGCAAGCCCGGTGCCGACGACCTCGCTGGCCTCGTCTATGACGATGGCGGCAGCTCGGCCCAGGCGGTGAGCGCGTCGGCCGCCCGCACCGAGCTCAAGACGCTCGCGGCGGGCACCCCGTGGCTGGCGTTCAGCGGCGTTCCCGCGCCGCTGCTGGGCCTGTTCTCGGCCATCGGCTCGACGGCCGCGCTGGTGGCACCCGACCAGCCGTCACTGTCACAGTCATTCCCGCTCACGCCCAGCGTGCTCAAACCGCCCGAGGCGGCCACCAACCTCGCCACCTTCGGCTACGACACGGACGTGAAGACCTCGCAACTCGTGTTCGCCGCCCAGGCGCACGTCGGCCAGCTCAACACAAGCGTCAGTCCCGCCGGCTGGTCGAGCGCCGGCGCCATCACGCCGATCGACCGCTGGGCGAGCATGCTCGCGGGCGCCGGCATGAGCAACGTCGACGGCAGCGAGTGGTACTTCCCGCGGCGCCTCACCGACGACACGGGCGCCGTGGACCAGGGCAACCGCAACGCGGCGCAGAAGGTCCTGGACGTTGACGCGACGATGGGCCACAAGCTGCCCCGAGCCCTGCGCATCTACGCCTTCGGCGCCTATGGCGGGACGGCCATCACCAAGGACGCGGCGGCGCTGGCCAAGCAGTCGCGCATCCCGGCACGCAACCTTGTGCTGGTCAGCCGCCAGGGCACCTACGCCCACAATGACCCGGCGTCGGCGTATCCCAAGAACGCCTTCTTCAGCAACCTGATGACGTTCTTGGCCAAGATCGCCAAGCGCTGAGCGAGCAGGGTGGGGGGCGCGCGCGCCGAGGCGTAGACTCGGCCGCATCGCAAGGGGACCTAGGTAGGGAGGGGACAGCCATGTCAGCGTCCGATCGCGTTCCTGTCTCAGGCAGCGAGCGCCGGCTCGCGCCGGGCCACGTGCGGGTGGGGGACGTCGACCCCGGACAGGAGATCGACCTCACCGTCTACGTGCGACCGCGCGCCGCGGTGAACTGGGTCGACGCCGAGTCGGCGCGCCCGCCGGCGGCGCGGCGCCTCGTCTCGCGCGAGGACTGGTCCGATGCCCATGGCGCCGCCGACGAGGATCTCAAAGCCGTGACGGCGTTTGCGCACGGCGCCGGGCTCACGGTCACCGGCGTCGACGCCGCGCGGCGCGCCGTGACGCTCCGCGGCACGGTGGGCGACGCGGTGACCGCCTTCGAGGCCTCGATGCAAGGACGCTTCCGCGCGGATCAGGGCGCGGGCCAGTACCGCGCGCGGTCCGGCGCGCTGACGGTCCCGGCCGCGCTCGGGGATGTGGTCACGGGCGTGTTCGGAATCGATGACCGCCCCCAGGCGCGGCCCCACCTGCGCCGACTGGCGCCGGCCGCCGCCGCCGCCGCGACGTCGTACACGCCCGTGCAGGTGGCCGAGGCCTACGCGTTCCCGTCGGGGACGACGGGGCAGGGTCAGACCGTCGGGATCGTCGAGCTCGGCGGCGGGTTCAGCACCCAGGACCTCACCACGTACTTCCAGGGCCTCGGCATCACGCCGCCGAGCGTCACTGCGGTCTCGGTCGACGGCGGCCAGAACTCGCCGGGCACCGACCCCAACGCCGACGGAGAGGTGATGCTCGACATCGAGGTCGTCGGCGCCGTCGCGCCCGCGGCGGCCATCGTCGTGTACTTCGCCCCCAACACCGACCAGGGGTTCATCGACGCGGTGTCGACCGCGGTCCACGACTCCACCCACAAGCCGTCCGTGGTCTCGGTGAGCTGGGGCGAGTCCGAGGACGCCTGGAGCGCTCAGGCCCGCACGCAGATGGAGCAGATCCTCACCGAGGCCGGCGGGCTCGGCGTCTCGGTCACGGTGGCCGCCGGCGACAACGGTTCCGCCGATGCCGTGAGCGACGGACAGCAGCACACCGACTTCCCGGCGTCGGCGCCGCACGCGCTGGGCTGCGGAGGCACGTCGCTGCGGGCCTCGGGGGCAACGATCCAGTCGGAGACCGTCTGGAACGACCCCGGCGGCGGCGCCACCGGCGGAGGCGTCAGCCGCCAGTTCGCGCTGCCCAGCTACCAGTCAGGGGCCGGCGTGCCGGTCAACGTCGACACGCAGGCCGCCGGGCGCGGAGTCCCCGACGTATCCGGCAACGCCGATCCCCAGACCGGCTACCGGATCCTCGTGGACGGGGCCGAGCAGGTCATCGGGGGGACGAGCGCGGTCGCGCCGCTCTGGGCGGGGCTGATCGCGCGCCTTGACGAGCACATCGGCTCCCCGCTCGGGTTCGCGCAGCCGGCGCTGTACCCGCTGCTGGGCAGCGACTCGTTCCACGACATCACCTCCGGCAACAACGGCTCCTACGCCGCCGGCCCCGGCTGGGACGCCTGTACCGGGCTGGGCTCCCCCAACGGCACGGCGCTGGCGGCAGCGCTGCAAGCCTCCCCCGCCGGCAGGTAGGCGACCGCCGCGCCGTGCGCGGCGACCGCCATGCGTGCGCGGTCGTCTCATATGATGCGGCGGTCCTGGCAGATGTGAGCGCTCACCCACTCGAAAGGCGCACGTGATCGACGAGACCAGAGGCTCGGTGTGGTTTGTCACCGGCAGCCAGCATCTGTACGGCGAGGAGACGCTGCGCCAGGTGCACGAGCACTCGCGCACGATCGCCCAGGCGCTCAACGACAGTCCCGCCATCCCGGTGGCGATCGTCGACCGCGAGCCGCTGACCGACGCCGACGCGATCCGCCGGGTGCTCGCCGACGCCGGCAGCGACCAGGAGTGCATCGGCGTGATCGCGTGGATGCACACGTTCTCGCCGGCGCGGATGTGGATCGGCGGCCTCAACACGCTGCGCAAGCCGCTGCTGCATCTGCACACGCAGTTCGACCGCGAGCTGCCGTGGGGCGAGATCGACATGGACTACATGAACCTCAACCAGTCCGCCCACGGCGACCGCGAGTTCGGCTACATCGAGAGCCGGATGGGAGTGGCGCGCAAGACGGTCGTCGGCCACTGGTCAGACCGGCTGGTGCAGGACCGCATCGGGACCTGGATCCGCGCCGCCTGCGGCTGGCAGGAGGCGCAGCGGCTGCGGATCGCGCGGTTCGGCGACAACATGCGCGACGTCGCCGTCACCGAGGGCGACAAGGTCGGCGCCCAGATCACGTTCGGGGCGACCGTGAACGGCTACGGCGTGGACGCGCTGTCTGACGCCGTTGAGAGTGCCCGCGGCGCCGCGGTGGACGAGCTGCTCGAGCGCTACGACGACGAGTACGACGTCGTCGCGGAACTCCGGCCCGACGGCGCTCGCCGGGACTCACTGGCCCAGGCCGCCCAGATCGAGGTGGGCCTGCGCTCGCTGTTGCTCGACGGGGACTTCGGCGCGTTCACCGACACGTTCGAGGACCTGGGCCGGCTGCACCAGCTTCCCGGCATCGCCGTCCAGCGGCTGATGGCCGACGGCTACGGGTTCGGCGCCGAGGGCGACTGGAAGACGGCGATGCTGCTGCGGATGCTCAAGGTGATGGCGGACGGGCTGTCCGGCGGCACCTCGTTCATGGAGGACTACGTCTACCACCTCGGTCCCGGGCCGGCGAAGGTGCTCGGCGCCCACATGCTCGAGGTGTGCCCCTCGATCGCCGCCGAGCGGCCCTCGTGCCAGATCCATCCGCTTTCGATCGGCGGCCGCGAGGACCCCGTGCGCCTCGTGTTCAGCGCGCCGCCGGGGCCGGCGATCATGGTCTGCCTCATCGACGTCGGCGGCCGACTGCGGATGGTGGCCAACGAGGTGGACGTCGTGTTACCCGACGAGGACCTGGCCCGCCTGCCCGTCGCCCGTGCGGTGTGGGAGCCGCGCCCCGACCTGTCGACGGCTGCCGAGGCGTGGCTGATGGCCGGCGGCTCGCACCACAGTGTGTTCACGACCGCGCTGCGACTGGAGGCGCTACGTGACCTCGCCGGAATCGCCGGGGTCGAGCTCGTGGTCATCGGCGAGGACACGGCCATCCCGCGATTCGCTGACGAGCTGCGCTGGAACCGGGTCTACTACCACCTCGCCGGCGGGCTGTAGCGGTTCCGGGACGGGCTCGGCGTCGGTCTCGCGGTTCGTGGGCTCGGCGGGCTTAGCCGGCACGCTGGGCTTGGCGGGCTTGGCGGGCTTGGTGGGCTCAGCGGGCTTGGCGGGCACCGCGAGCACGGTGGGCTCGGGCTCCAGGCGCGGCAGGATGCGGTCCAGCCACGCCGGGATCCACCAGTTGGCCCGGTCGAAGACGAACATCAGCGAGGGGACGATGAGCAGGCGGATGATCGTGGCATCGATGATCACGCTCGCGCCGAGGCCGAGGGCCAGCATCTTGACCACCACGCTCGTGGAGAGCAAGAACGCGAAGAAGACGCTGGCCATGATCAGCGCGGCGCAGCTGATCACGCGCGCGGTCTCGCTGAGACCCGTGGCGACGCTGTGCATGTTGTCGCGCTCGGCGAGCCAGTGCTCGCGGATCCGCGACAGCAGGAAGACCTCGTAATCCATCGACAGGCCGAAAACGATCGCGAAAATGATCATCGGCACGTAGGACTCGATGGGCACGGTGCCGCTGATGCCGATCAGGCTCGCGCCCCAGCCCCACTGGAAGACCGCGATGATGATCCCGTAGGCGGCCCCGATGGACAGGAGGTTCAGGAGCGCCGCCTTGAGCGCGAGCACGAGGCTGCGGAACGACGCCAGCAGGAGCAGGAACGCCGCCAGGATGACGACGCCGATGATGATCGGCAGCCGCGAGGACACCGTGTTCTGGAAGTCGATCGTGGCCGCCGTGGTGCCGGTCACGTAGCCGGTGGCGTTCTGGCCGTGCAGCGCGCTGGGCAGGACGTCGTCCTGGAGTGAGCTGACCAGCGACGCCGTGGCGTCGCTCTCGGGCCCTGACTTGGGGACCACCTTGCCGATCAGCAGCTTGCCGTCGGAGCTGGCCTGGAACGGACTCACCGAAGCGACGTCGGGGGTGCCGCTCAGCGTCTTGGGCAGCGACTGCTCGAGCTGCGAGCGCTCCTGGTCCGTGACCGACGCGGGCAGCTGGACCACCACCGTGAGCGGGCCGTTGGTGCCCGCGCCGAAACCGTGGCTGATCGCGTCGAAGGCCTGGCGCTCGCTGTAGCTCGCCGGCTCCGATCCCGGCCCGACGTGGCCGACGCGGATCGAGAGGACCGGGATGGCCAGGATGAGCAGCACGAGGATGCCGCTGAGCGCGTAGCGCCACGGATGGCGCTCGAGCATGGCGGTGTAGCGGTGCAGCGGGCCGTCGGGGTTGTTGGGCTCGGCGACCGGCGTGCGGACGTGCCACCGGTCGATCTGGCTGCCGGCGAGCGCCAGCAGCGCGGGCACGAGCGTCAGCGCCGCCAGGGCGGCGACGGCGACGGTGATGGCGGCGGCGAGCCCCAGCTTGCCGATGAAGGTGATCCCCGACGCGTACAGCCCGCACATGGCGATGACGACCGTGGTGGCGGCGATGACGATCGACCGGCCGCTTCCGGCCATGGTGCGCCGGACCGCCGCAAGGACGTCGTCGCCGTCCATCAGGCGCTGACGATGGCGCGTGGTCAGGAACAGGGCGTAATCGATGCCGACGCCCAGCCCCATCATCGTCGCCAGGGTCGGCGAGCTCGTGCCGAAGCTGATCGCGGCCGCGGTCATGCCCAGAAGGCCCAGCCCGGTGAACACGCCGATGAGGGCGCTGGCCAGCGGCAGGATGCCGGCGATGACGCTGCCGAAACCGGCGAGCAGCACGATCAGCGCGACGGTGATGCCGATCAGCTCGGAGGCGACGTCGTTGGGCTTGGGCGCCGCGGCCTGCCCCAGCTGGCCCCCGTAACTCACCTTCAGGCCGGCCTTCCGCGCCGGCGCGGTGGCAGCGTCGACCTTCGAGATGTATGCGTCCCCGAGGCTCTGCGGGTTGGTGTCGAAGTTGACCGTCGAGTACGCGGTACTGCCGTCCTTGGAGACCGAACCCTGGCTCAGCGGGTCGGAGACCGCGAGGACGTGAGGGAGGGCCTGGAGGTTGGAGCGCGTCTGCTCCAGCGCGGTGCTCTGTGCGCTGACCGAGCCGCTGCGGTCGACGAACACGACCTGGCCGCTCTGGCCGCCCGCGGTCTTGTCATGGGCGCGCAGCAGGTCGAGCCCGTGCTGGGCTGTGCTGCCCGGAATCGTGAGCGTGTCGCTGTAGACGCCCCCCAGCGCGTGGTTGCCGATCGCCACCGCCACCAGCGCCACCAGCCAGCCCGCGATCACCCACCGCCGACGCCGCGCTGCCCAGGTCCCAAGTGCCTCGATCATCGAGCCCCCGCCTATTGCCGAATATGTCAGTCAGGGATGTTCGCGCATACGGTCGAGCAATGCGACATCCTGGCGCCGTTGCGGCCCGTGGGCTCAGGCCGCCAGGTCGCCCCACAAGCGGCGCCCCAGCCCCGACGCGCGGGCCACCGGCCGGGCCACCGCGGCGCGCACGCTCTCCTCGGTCCCGGCCACGATCAGTCGTTCCTGGGCTCTCGTGGCCGCCGTGTAGAGGAGCTCCCGGGTGAGGATGCGGGAGTCCGGCGCGGGCAGGAGCACGGCGGCGGCCCGGAACTGTGATCCCTGGCTCTTGTGGACGGTCATGGCGTAGACGGTGTCGACCGCGCTCAGCCGGCTGGGCGCGTGGGTGATCGTCTCCTCGCCGCGGGCGAAGGCGGCAGCCACCCGGCCGTCGGCGAGCGCCACCACCACGCCGGTGTCGCCGTTGTTGAGGCGCAGCTCGTAGTCGTTCTCGTTGACGAGCAGCGGCCGGCCGACGTACCAACGGTCCTCGGGGTCCAGGTCGGCCAGCTCGGCGGCCAGCCAGCCCTCCATCCGCGCGGTCCACGTGGCGACGCCATAGGGGCCGCGACGGTGGGCGCAGAGGATCCGGAACGATCCCAGTGCGTCCAGCGCCGCGCGCGCGTCACCGGCCCGCGCGGCCGCGACGGTGGCGCGCGCCGCGCCCAGGGCGGGCTCCGAAACGGCGGTGAGCGCGTCCCGCTCGGCGACGTCGACCTCGAGCCAGGTGACGTCCGCGTCGCCGGCGCGCAGCAGCGCGATGACCGCGTCGCCGTCGCCGGCGCGGATGGCCGTCGCCAGCCGGGCGATGCCGCCGCCAAAGCGGTGCACGCGGTCGAGCACCACGATCTCCGGCCCCGCGCCATCCGCGTCGACCCCGACGATGTCGCCCAGCACCGCCCCGGCCTCGATCGAGGCCAGCTGCCCCGGGTCGCCCACGAGGATGAGCCGCGCGCCCGAGCGCAGCGCCTCGATCAGCCGCGCCATCAGTGACAGCGACACCATCGACGTCTCGTCCACGATCACGACGTCGTGCGCCAGCCGCTGGTTGCGGTCGTGGCGAAAGCGGCTGCTCGAGCCCGGCCGCCAGCCCAGCAGGCGGTGGATGGTGGACGCCCGCAGCGTCCGCAGTTCCTCGCGGACCCCTTCGGGGACGTCGATTGTGGCCGCCTGCGCGTGGACGGCCTCCTGGAGGCGTGCCGCCGCCTTACCGGTCGGAGCTGCCAGCGCGACGAGCGGGAACGGAGCTCCCGCCGCCGCGGCCTGCTCGTAGAGCAGCGCGACGATCCGCGCCACCGTGGTCGTCTTGCCGGTGCCGGGGCCGCCCGCCACCACCGACCACGGCCGGGTCACCGCGGTGGCGGCCGCCAGCCTCTGGCGCGCCGGCGCCTCGGACCCGAACAGCCGATCCAGCCCGTCGCGCAGCAGCTCAGGGTTCGTCGCCGGCGCCGGGCCGGTTCCCAGCTCGCACAGCGCGCGGGCGACCGCGACCTCCTCGGCCCAGTAGCGGTCCAGGTACAGCCACGAGCCGACGAGGCGCAGCGGTCGCGCCGGGGCCGGGTGGGTGGGCTCGCCGGCGTCGCCGCGTTGCACGAGCGGGCTGGCGCCCACCCGCGCGATCCACGCCTCCGGCTCGGGCCAGTCAAGCGTTGCCAGATCGACCGGTTCCTCGGCATCGACGGCCGCGGTGTCCCGGATCTGCGCGAGGTCCACGTGCACATGGCCGAGCCGCGGACCGCGCACGGCCAGCGCGGCCGCCAGCAGGACCGTGTCATCGGCCTCACCGCCGAGCCGGCCTAGCTCACGGGCGACGTGCACGTCGGCGGCGGCGATGACGCCGGCCTCATTGAACTGGCGCAGCAGACCCGAGGCCTGCATCGCGAAGCGCGCCTCGAAGGGGTCGCGCTCGGGCGCGGCGACGGGGTCGGCGCTCATCTGCGCCCGCCCCCGTCGTCCAGCGCGTCGCTGAGCGCCGGCACCAGTCCCGGCGGCGCCGGCCAGCCGAAGACGCCCGTCCGCCCCTCGTCCACTACCGGGCCCTCGGCGCCGGTCATCCCGCGGATGAACAGGTACACGACCCCGGCGAGGTTGACCGCCGGGTCGTAACCGGGCAGCCGCCAGCGCAGAAAGCGGTGCAGGGCGACGGCATAGAGCAGCGCCTGGAGCGCATAGTGGTGGCGCAGCATCTCGGCGGCCATCGCCTCGGACCGGTAGTGCCAAGCGGTCAGCGGCTCGTCGGGGGAGCCGAGCCAGTTGGTCTTGTAGTCGCAGACGGCGAAGCGGGGGCGGGAAGGATCGGGGCCGGGGAGCCGGACCACGAGGTCCAGACTGCCGGTGAGATAGCCACGGACGCTCTGGCGCAGCCGGGCGTCGTCAAGCCGGTCGGCGTAGGCGGCCAGCGGGTCCTCGCCGGACGTGTGGGCCCGCAGCACGTCCGCGAGCCGCCGCAGGGTCAGCGACCCGCTGGGCCGGTCGCCACCGGCGAGCGGCAGCTCGAAGCCCAGTTCGTCAAGGCGGTCGCGGCGCTCCACCTCGCGCAGCCGGCGGTCGCCGAGCACCGGCCCCAGCGGGGTCTCGAGCACCGCCCGCAGCCCGGCCGCCAGGGCCCCGGCCGGCCCCACGTCAACGGCCCGGCGGCCCTGCACGTCGGCGATCCGGGCCGCCAGCTCGGCGTCGATGTCGAGCGCCGCGAAGTCGGTCGCCTCCATGACGCGATGCACGAAGGTGCCGACGTCGACCCCGGCGGGCATGGCGCCCAGCAGCGAGGGCACATCGCCGGTCGCCGGCGGAGGGGCGGCGGCCTCGAGCGGCGCGGCGCCGGACGCGACGGGTGCGGTGGGCGCGATGAGCGCGACCCCGGGGCCGGGCGGCTCGTCGGCCAGCAGCGGCTGCTCGGGCTCGCTGGTGACCCACTCGTCGTGGCTGGCGGCGGTGATGTCGGAGTAAGAGGTCCGTCGCCACCGGAGGTCCAGTCCGCGATCGAACACCGACACCCCCAGCTCGGCCGGGGGCGCCGCCGGCGGGCGCCACGACGTCGCATTCGCGGGTCGCGACCGCTCCACGCTGATCACCTTCCCGGCGCCGCCCGTGGCCTCGGCGAGCGCGCGGAAGCGGTTGACGACCGCCTGATCTGACGGAGTGGAGCCACCGCTCGGCTCGACCTCGCCGGTGTCGGTGCGAGCGAACAGGAGCCGGCCCAGCGGCGAGTCGCGGCTGGCATAGGACCCGGCCCACCACACCACCGCCTGGTGACGCGCGCGCGTGAGCGCCACATACGCGAGCCGCAGATCCTCGCCGCGCTGCTCGCGCACGAACTGCTCGCGGTGGCGGGCATAGCCGCCGCCCTCCAGCGCGACGTCGATTGTGCGCTCGTCCCCGGCGTCGGGATCGTGGAAGAAGACCGGGCGCGGGGGCTTGTCGGCGATGTAGCCCGGCTCCCACAGGAACGGGAGGTAGACGACGGGGAACTCCAAACCCTTGCTGCGGTGGATCGTGAGCACCTGCACGGCCTCGGCGTCTGACTCGAGGCGGCGGCTGCGCTCCTCGTCGGCGGTGTCGGCGTCGGCCTCGGCGATCCGCGTGCGCAGCCACGCCGTCAGCGCGGTCGGGCCAAGCTGCTCCGCGGAGGCGGCGGTGTGCAGCAGCTGCCCGATGTGGCGCAGGTCGGTGAGGCTCCGCTCGCCGGCGGCCTGCCCCAGGACGCGCGCGGCCAGCGTGAATTCGGCCCCGCCCACGCCCGCCGCCTCGCCGCCCGCGGGCGCCCCGCGCATGATGGTCTCCACCAGCGACGCCACCCCCCGGGTACGCAGCACACGCGCCCACTCGTGGAGCCGGCGGTGCACCTCCTCCCATTCCCAGGAGTCGTCGTCAGCGGCCGCCAGGCGCTCCGCGGGCCACCCGAGGAACGCGGTGAGCGCCGCCGAGTGGGCGCGGGTGATCGACGCCGGCCGCTCGAGCGCCTCGAGCAGCCGCAGCCATTCGTGGGCCGGCTCGGTCCCGAAGACGCTGCCGGCCCCGTTGATCACCGCGGGCACGCCGACGTCCTCGAGCGCCTCGCGGATCATCGCCGCCTGGCGGTTGGTGCGCACGAGCACGGCCACGTGCCCGGGCTGGACGGGCTCGGTCCCGGCGTCGCGGCGACGGGCCGCCGCCACCCGGGCGCCGGAGCTCAGCAGCCGCACGATGTCGGCGGCCACGTCGCAGACGACGTGCCGCCGCGCGTCGCCGGCCCGCGCGTAGCCGCGCGGCGTCTGCGGCAGATCCTCGCGCAGCGCCACGCGGAGCCTGAGCGGCGACGCCACCGGCGCCCCACTGAGCCCGGGCTCCTGGTGCTCGTCAGCGGCCCGGACCTGGCGGTAAGCGATGCCCTCGTGGCCGAGCTTGACCCCGGAGAACAACGCATCATGAGCGTCGATCAGGCCCTGATCCGAGCGCCAGTTGATCGGCAGCGTGGCCTGCCGGCCGGCCGCGCGCGCCGCGTCCAGGTACGCGTAGACGTCGGCGCCGCGGAAGGCATAGATCGCCTGCTTGGGGTCGGCGATGAGCACCAGGGTGGCCCCGCCCTCCCCGAACGCGAGGCGCATGATCTCCCACTGCGCCGGATCGGTGTCCTGGAACTCGTCCACGAGCACCACCTCGTAGCGCGAGCGCAGCTGGGCGGCGACGCCGCCGCCGCCGGGCCCCCGCAGCGCGGTCCCCAGCCGCGTCACCAGGTCGTCATAGGTCATGACCATCAGCGCCCGCTTGCGCTCTTCGAGCTCGGTGCGGGCGACCTCGGCGAGCCCGAGGCGCATCTTCGGGACCGCGCCGTCGGCGCTCACCAGGCGCGCCGCCGGGTTGTCGATCGCGGCTCGGGCGATCGACGCCGCCTCGGCGCGGCCGAACGCCGGCGAGCCCTCGGGGTTGCTTTGCGCCGGGGCGAACCGGCGGACGTAGAGGTCGTCCACGACATCGTTGACGAGGTCGGAGAGGTCCTCGACGAAGGTGACGTCGGGCTCGAGGTCGCCGGCGATGCCCAGGCCGCCGAGCATCTCCTGGCAGAAGCCGTGGGTGGTGGCGATGGTGGCGGCGTCAAAGCCGGCGACCGCCCGAGCGAGGTTGTCGCGATGGCGGCCCGCGTCACCGCGCGTCAGCAGCGTCACGACGGGGTCCTCGTCATCGGTGGCCGGCGCCCCGGCGAGGCGCCGGCCCAGGCCGCGCTCGACGCTGACCAGCCGCTCGCGCACCCGCTCGCGCAGCTCGCCGGTGGCGATGCGCGTGAACGTGACGAGGAGCAGGCGCTCGAGCGGGACCCCCTCGGCGACGTAGCGCGCCGTGAGCGCCGCGATGGTGTAGGTCTTGCCGGTCCCGGCGCTGGCCTCCAGCACCGTCACGCCGGAGGGCAGCGGGCCGCAGGGATCGAACTCCACCGGTTGCAGGGGGATGGGTCCCGCGGTCATTGGGCGCGCACCTCCTCGCGGGACAGCAGCCCCTCCCACAAGCGTCGCGCCAGCCGGCCGAAGCGCGAGGGCTCAGACTCGGCCCCGCCCGCCCAGCCGTTGCCCCCCTCGTCCTCGGCGGGGGCGATGTCGAGTACCTCGGTCAGCGTGAGCACCCCGCCGAACGCCATCTGGTGCTCGGCCTCGCGGTCCTCTCTGTCGAAGTCCCACTCGGTCTCCCACTCCTTGAGCGCCGCGGCGAACGCGTCCTGGCCGCGGCGCGCCGCATCGGCGTAGGCGGCCGAGGTCGAACAGAACAGCGGCAGCGGCTCGCGCATACCGCGGTCATAGAGGTCCATGAGGATGGCGAGCTCGGAGCGGGCGGCGGCGCGCCGCTGGACGGCGTCCTCGCCGAGCGGCTCGATCCACGCGGTCCGTACGTCATCGCGACGCTGCCCCCGGCCGACGGTCGCCGCTGCGAACGGCCGCTCCGGCCAGCTCGCGGTGAGCGCGAGGAGGCGGACCCAGGCCGCGATCCGGTGCTTGGCCGACACGCGCGAGAATGTGGTGGTGAGCAGCAGGTCGCCGCGCACGCCGGTGACGGTGCCGCTCAGGAGCCGCCCGTCATCGAGCGGGACCCGGACGTCAACGGGCTCGCCGCCGGCCTCCGTCCCGGCGCCCCCGTGCGCGACCGCGTCGGCTCGATCCACGATTCCGGTGACGATCGGGGACAGGTCGTCTATGACGGGCTTGCCCAGCACGCCGGGGGGCAGCGTCCCGCGCGCGATCTCGGCGAGGATCGCCGTGCGCTCATCAATGCCGCGCAGGCGCGCCTCGAGCAGCCGCTGGCCGACCCCCCAGCGCTCGAGGCCGTCGAGCTCCACCGACAGCTCGTCCTCGATCTCGTCGGCGGCGGAGTAGAGGCTGATCCCGAGCCGCTGGCGCAGGAAGGCGCGGACCGGATGCTCGACGAAGCGCACGAGGTCGGCGAGCTCCACCACGGGCTGCGGCCGGGGTGGAAGCGGGGCGGCGATGAACGGACGCGGATCGGATCGCGGGCCGGTGAGCGCGCGCGCCCCGGCCAGTCCCGTGGGATCGAAGCTCCACGAGCCGGGGCCGGCGATGAGCCCGGGGGTGAAGTTGCGCGGGTCGAACGGCTGGAGGGGATGGCAGATGACGACACGGTGATGCGCCGGGCCATCCTCGGCGCGCACCGTCGCGTCGATGGCATCAAGCAGCTCGCCGACGGGGACCGCCGGCGGCCGGGGGGCGTTGGTGCGCTCGTCGTTGCCGCTGTAGGTGACGATCAGCCGCTCGGTGGCCGCCAGCAGCGCGTCGAGCAGTAGCTGGCGGTCCTCGCTGCGCGGGTCGCGATCGCCCAGCTGGGGATGCTGGAGCATCAGGTCGTCGCCGTCGCGCGGCGCCTTGCGCGGGAAGGCGCCGTCATCGAGCCCGAGCAGGCAGACCACCCGGTGGGGCACGGACCGCATCGGCTGCAGCGTGCAGATGGTGAGGTGGCCGGTGCGGAAGTTGGCCCGGGTGGGGCGGCCCTCCAGCCGGCGGGCCAGAAGCGCCCGCACCTCCGCGGGCGCGAGCTCCGGGCCCTCGTCCTCACCGGCCTCGGAGACGAGCTCGTCCAGCACGCGCTGGAGCTCGGCGCGCTGCCAGCGGTCGCGGCCGCTGGTGGCGGTGAGCGCGTCGGCGGCCTCGGCGATCGCGGCGGCCCATCCGCCCAGTGTCTGGCGCGCGCTCAGCGTGCGCACCGCCTCGCCGGTGCGCGTCACGAGCTCGGTGAAGCGGCCCGCGAGGTCGATGGAGCGGCTGTCGACGTCGTCGAGCGGGAGCACGTCGGCGAACAGCCGCTGGCCGTCCTCGGTCATGGTCACGCCCAGCAGCAGGCGTTCGAGCCCGGTCTTCCACGTGCCGCCGTTGATCCGCTCCAGCTTGTACGGGGCGCGATGGGCAGCGTCAAGGCCCCAGCGGATCCCCGCCTGCGAGATCCAGTCCTGCAAGCGGGTGAGGTCGTCGTCGTCCAGGCGGAAACGGCGGCGCACGGGACCGCGGTCGGCCAGGTCCAGCACCTGGGAGGCCGTGACCCGCTGCTCGCCCAACTCCAGCAGTGCGGCGACGACGCCCAGCACGGGGTTGGTCTGGCGCAGCGAGCGGTCGGCGAGGCGGACGCGCAGATCTGCGGGCGGCGTCTGGTCCGGCGCGGTCGCGTCGGCGCCGTCCGGCTCGGAGGCGGTCTCGCCCGCGCCGAAGGTCGCCTGGATGAGAGGCGCGAAGGCCTCGATGTCCGGGCACATGACGATCACGTCGCGCGGCTCGAGCGTGGGGTCGTCAGCCAGGACGTGCAGGATCGCGTCGCGGATCACCTCGACCTGCCGAGCGCGCCCGTGGCAGGAGTGGACCTCCACAGAGCGATCCTCCGCCGCCAGGATCGGGCGCGCGTCGGCCGCCCCGGGCAGCGGGGCGCCCGGCGCGGCGCGATCCTGACGGATATCGCGCTGGAGGCGGCCGAGCAGGGTGTCCGGAGCCTCCGGCGACGGGTGGTGGGTGTCCGCGGGCGCCGCGCCGCCCGCGCTCAGCACGAGCTGCATCTCGCGCGAGTCGCGGCCCCAGGACGCGAGCAGCCGGTTCTCGGCGAGGGTGACGGTGGGATCGCCGGCGCGGGTCATCGCCCCGTTGAGCTCGCCATGGCGGCGTGTCACCTTCTCCCACAGCGACGGGGACGGGTGTAACAGGAACAGGTGAAGGTCGCGGCGCGTCGCCAGGGCGCGCAGGATGTGCAGGTGCCCGGCGGGCAGGCGGGTGAGCCCGAACAGCGCCAGGCGGGACGGCAGCTCCAGCAGGCCGGGCTCGGCGGCGATGCGCTCGCACGCGCGGGTGCGGCGCTCGGCCGGGTCGGGCACCCCGATCCGGGCCCGCAGCCGCCGCCACAGCTCGGCTTGCCACGCGCCGCCCTCCGGTAGACGGGCGCCGAGCGCGCCGAGGTCCTCGCCACGCGCCCACGCGGCCAGCATCTCCGGCCGGTGTAGCGCGTAGCGGTCAAACAGGCCGGCGAGGTGGCGGACCGTGGTCAGGCGCCGGTCGCGCCGGGCGCGGCGCATGGGATCAGACGCGGCGGCGCCCGCGCCCAGGTACGCAGCCAGGGTGGCCAGCCAGGGCTCGCCGAGGGACTCCTCCACGACGGCGAGCAGCGGCCACACGGCGCGCTCGGGCAGCCACGGGTCCTCGGCGGGGTCGATCCCGGAGGCGGCGGCGACCGCACCGGTGACCAGACGGTGGGGGGTGGGAAAGGCGACGTTGGCGCAGATGCCGTCGGTGTGGCCGGGGCGGGCGCCGAGAACCGCGGACATCCGCTGCGACAGCCAGCGCTCCATCCCCCGCGTGGGCACGGCGACGACCTCGGGCGCGAGCGGGTCTGCCGAGGGCGCGGACAGCAGCCCGGCGAGGGCGTCGGCGAGCGCGTCGGCTCGGGCGGCACGGTGGATGTGGAGCACGTCTGGGAGGGTATCCGGGGCCACGGCAGCTCCACACGGGATCACGAGCCGGGCACAAGTGCAAATTCTTTGTGTCATTTGCTTGCATTCGGTGACAGCGTGAGTTACTATCGCCCGGATCCTTTTTGGAGTCACCTCTATGACCAGCACCTTCTACACCCTCCGGACCTCCAAGACGGCGCACAGCGCCGGCGACGGCGCGGCCATGTGGGACCGCCCGGGCAGCCCCGTGGCGATCGCCATGTCCGACGGTGCCGCCATCCGGACGTCGGTCTTCGCGACCGACCGCAATCTTGACGTCCTTGCTGCGAGAGGCGCAGGCTGAGAGCCGCGCGCTCATCCACTCTCGAAGCAAGGGCGACCCCACAGGGGTCGCCTTTTTTGTGCCCAATTCACGCTCACGACAGATAGGACCGCAAATGCTCGCATCCCGCCGCAGCGGCTTCTAGCCGGATCACTTCACCAGTAGTACCGCGCCACCGCCGGCGCACCAACTGACACTCACACCTCGTGAGTCACTCGGTGCTGCGCTGAAACGGTGACACCTACCTGTAACCACTTTCAAAGGACCATCATGAATCTCAACCGAGACGAGTTCCTGCTGCTCAGTCGCACCGGCAGGGGCCCGCATTCGACCCGCGCCGGACCCCGCACCAGCTGGGAGACCGAGCCGCGCACGTCGGGCCGGCTGTTCCGCAAGCGGGCGCGCAGCGGCCTCACGCTGCGGTTCGGGAAGAGCTCCGGGGCGCGCCACATGCTCGGGCCCCGGGGCCGAGGGTCCACGCGGCCCTCGCGGACGCTGCCCTATCGGGACGAGCAGGCGTATTACGAGCTGGAGTTCCTGGTCGGGTTCCCGGCCGAGGAAGAGACGTTGCTGTGAGATGAGGACCCCCCCGCCCCACCCGGGGCGGGGCGGCCCTCGCCTTTTTGTGAACATCACGCGGGTGAGCCTGAGCGCCGACCGCCGCGACTTCGCCGCCGACGAGGCGCTCCTCACCGACGTGCTGCGCGAGGTCATCGCGATCGGCGACGGGGTGGGCGGCGCTCGGATCCTGCGGCTGCTCGACGACGCGGTCGCTCTCGGCCGCGAGGCCCGCCTCGGGGACGAGCGCGCCGCTGACCGCCTCGCCGACCTGGTGGGCGGCCTCACCCTCGATGAGACCGAGCTCCTGGTGCGGTCGCTGACGCGCTGGTTCCAGCTCGTCAACCTGGCCGAGGACAACGAGCGGGTGCGGCGGCTGCGCGCCCGCGACGCCGCCGACCCGAAGCGCCCCCGCGCCGGCTCGCTGCGCCAGGTGGTGGCCGACCTGCGCCGGAGCGGTGCCACCGAGGAGGAGCTGTCCGAGGTGCTCAACAGCGCCGAGCTGCGGCTGGTGATGACCGCCCATCCGACCGAGGCGCGCCGGCGCACCACGATCGACAAGCTCGCCCGTGTGTTCGGGGTGTTGCGCGAGCTCGACGAGCGCTCCCACGCGCCCGATGCCGACGCGCGGCGCCGCCTGCTGGCCACGGTGCAGGAGCTCTGGGGGTCCGACGACCTGCGCGCCGCGCAGCTGACGGTGACCGACGAGGTCCGCGGCGGGCTCATCCACTTCTCCTCGACATTGGCCGACGCCATCCCGCGGATCTACCGCGACCTGGAGGAGGCGGTGGCCGAGTTCTATCCTGCGGCCGACGGGCGGGCGCGCGTACCCGCGATGCTCGACTTCGGCTCCTGGATCGGCGGCGACCGTGACGGCAACCCGTTCGTCACCCCGGAGACGACGGTGGCCGCGCTGGAGCTCATGCGCGAGCAGTGCCTGCGGCTGATCGAGTCCCGACTGGAGCAGCTGGCCGGCCGGCTGTCGCTATCGGAGCGGCTGACCGGGGCGGCTCCGGGCCTGGAGCCGATCCTCGCCGCCGGACGGGCCCGCTTCCCCGAGCTCGCGGCGCAGCTGGACGTCCTGAACCCGGAGGAGCCCTACCGCCGCGCGCTCACCTTCATGCGCGAGCGCATCCGCGCCACGCACACGCGTGCCGAGGGCGGATACGCCGAGCCGGCGGAGCTCCTGGAGGACCTGCGGCGGGTCGAGGCCTCGCTGCGCGAGGGGCAGGGGGTGCTCACCGCCGGCTCGGACCTGCGCGACTTCATCCGCCAGGTGGAGGTGTTCGGCTTTCACTTCGCCCGCCTCGACATCCGCGAGCACGCCCGGGTCCACCGACGCGCGCTGGCCGAGGTCTACAGCTCGCTGCGTGTCTGCGCGGACTACGAGGCACTGGCCGAGGAGGGCCGCGTCGCGCTGCTCCAGGCCCAGATCGCGGACCGGCGCCCGCTCATCCCCACCGACATCGACCGCTTCTCCGAGGCCACCCAGGAGACGATCCGGATGTTCCGGACGCTGCGCGAGACCCTCGAGGGCCCCAATCGTGGCGCCATCCAGACCTTCATCGTCTCGGGCAGCGAGGGGCCCGCCGACATCCTCGAGGTGCTGTTGCTCATGAAGGAGGCGAGCCTGTGCCGCGCCGGCGGCGGGGATGCGCAGCTGCGCGTGGTGCCACTGTTCGAGGCCGGGGCCACGCTCGAGGCGGCCCCACAGACGATGGAGCGGCTGCTCGCCATGCCCGTCTACCGGGAGGCGCTGCGCGCCGTCGGCGACGAGCAGGAGGTGATGGTCGGCTACTCGGACTCCAACAAGGACGTCGGCTACCTGGCGTCGGCGTGGGCCGCCTACACCGCTCAGGTGCGCATCGCGGACGTGCTGAGCCGCCACGGCGTGAGCTGGTGCTTCTTCCACGGCCGCGGCGGCGCCGTCGGCCGCGGCGGCGGGCCCACCAACGGCGCCATCCTGGCCCTGCCGCCCGGCACGGTCCGCGGCCGCCTGAAGATGACCGAGCAGGGCGAGGTGCTGACCGCGAAGTACGCGGTGCCCGAGATCGCCCACCGCGAGCTGGAGCTCGCCGCCAGCGCCACGCTGGCCACCGGCCGCTCGCGCCCGCACCACGAGTCCGAGACGTTCGAGCGCCTGCTGGCCGAGATGGCCGCCGATTCGGCCGCGCTCTACCGCGCGGTCGTCCACGACGACCCGGACTTCGTGGCCTTCTTCGAGGCGGTCACCCCCGTGCACGAGATCAGCCGTCTGCGGCTGGGCAGCCGGCCGGCCAAGCGCACCGAGGCGGGCGGGATCGAGGATCTGCGGGCGATCCCGTGGGTGTTCAGCTGGACCCAGGCGCGCATCGTCCTGCCCGCCTGGCTCGGCCTCGGGACCGCTCTGAGTCACGCGCGCATGCGCCACGGCCTCGAGCTGCTGAGGCGGATGGCCGCCGAGTGGCCGTTCTTCGCCAGCGTGCTGTCCAACGCCGAGATGGGATGCGCCAAGGCCGACCTCGGGATCGCCCGGCGCTACGTGGAGCTGTGGGACGACGCGGCGGCGCGCGAGCGCATCTGGGACCCGCTCCAGGCCGAGCTTGAGCGCACGATCCAGGAGCTGGTCCTGATCCGGGGCGGGGAGCGGCTGCTGGACACCGAGCCCGTGCTCCAGGCGTCGATCGACCGCCGTAACCCGTTCGTGGATCCGCTGTCCTTCGTCCAGGTAGAGCTGCTGCGGCGGCGTCGGCGCGCGCCCGACGGCGCATCGGAGCAGCTGGGGCGGGTGAGCCTGCTCACCATCAACGGGATCGCGAGCGGCCTGCGCAACACCGGATAAGGGGTGCGCTCGGGGGGCCCGTCGACTAGCCTCTAGCGACCCGTGCCGCACGCACCTGACCTATCCGGCTGCGCCCTGGACGACCGCTACGAGCTCCACGCCATCATCGGCGAGGGCGCCTTCGGCCGTGTCTATGAGGGCCTGGACCGGCGCCTGGAGCGGACGGTTGCGGTCAAGGTGATCAAGCCCTGGTGGGCCGAGGACCCCGACTGGGTGGCCACCTTCCAGCGCGAGACGCGGCTGCTGGCCCGGGTCAGCGACCCCGGAATCGTCCAGATCTTCGACGTCGGCCACGCGCCCGAGGGCTTGTACTACGTCTCGGAGCTGGTGGACGGCGAGAGCCTGGCCAGCCGGCTGCGTCGCGGGCCTCTCGGGGCCTGGGAGGCGTGCGGGGTCGCCGCGCAGCTGTGCCGCGCGCTCGCCGGGGCCCATGCCCAGCGCATCGTGCACCGCGACGTCAAGCCGGCCAACATCCTGCTCTCCAGCGACGGCCGGGTGAAGGTCGGCGACTTTGGCGTGGCGCGGCTCGCGGAGGGCAGCACCGACGGCACCGCCGCCTCGATCGTCGGCACGCCCCGCTACATGGCGCCCGAGCAGGGCCGCGGACGGCCGACCACCCCGGCCACCGACGTCTACAGCGCCGGCGTGGTGCTCTACGAGATGCTGGCCGGCCACCCGCCATTCATCGCCGACTCCGTGGTCGAGCTGGCGCTGCTGCACCTTCAGGAGGCGCCGCCGCCGCTGTCCGCCCGTCTGCCCACCTCGCTGGTGGAGATCGTGAACCGGGCGCTGGCCAAGGAGCCTGCCGAGCGCTATGCCGATGGGGCGCAGATGGCCGAGGCGCTGCTGGATGCCCGTCGCCGGTCCGCCGGCGGACGCCGGGCGCGCCCTGCCCCCGCCGGGGCGCGGGCCGCGCAGCCCCGCAGAGCCCAGCGCACCCTCGTGGGAGCCGGTGCCACGTCCGCCAGCACGCCGCGCGCCCTGTGGAGCGACCCGCCCGCGCCGCCCAAGCCGCCGCGGGTCGACCCCGGAACGCTGGCGCCGCCGACGGCTCCACTGCCGCCGCCGGCGCCCGGCCCACACGGCACGCGGCGCGCACCGCGGATGTCGCGGCGGCGCAACGTCAATCCGGCGGGCCGCAGGCGCGCGATCGCGGCGCTGGGCCTGGTCATCGCCCTGCTGGGCGCGATGGTGACGGCCGCCGTGCTGATCGGGCACACGGCCCACACGCGCGTGCCCGGCCTGGTCCGGCTGCCCCAGGCTCGCGCGCGGGCGGCGGCGCACCATGCCCATGTCCGCGTGACGGTCGGCCACCGATACGCGTCGGCCGCGGCGGGCACCGTGATCGCCCAGCACCCGCAGGCGGGCACCCAGGTGCTCGACGGGACGCTGGTGCGACTCACGGTCAGCAAGGGGCCCGCGCCGGTGCATGTCATCAGCGTCAAGAGCCAGAGCCTGGCCGAGGCCCAGCGCTCGCTGCACGCCATCGGCCTGCGCACCGCGGTGCGCCAGGTGCCCGCGCCCAGCACGACGCCCGGAACGGTGGTGGGGCAGAGCCCCGCCGGTGGATCGGCGGCCCGCGGCTCGACGGTGACGCTATCGGTGGCCGAGGTGCCGCAGTGGCACACCGTGACGACATTCACCGGCTCCGCCTCCGGGCCGTTTCACATCCTCGGGACCCACTGGCGGATCGTGTACCGCATGGCCTTCCGCGGCACGTGCACGTGGATTCTGTTCTGCGACGGCCCGTCGGCGCGGGTGACGGACGCCGCGGGACGCTACGTCGCCGGCTTCGGTCTCAGTGACGGCGGCGGCCAGGTGCAGAGCTTCGCCACCGGCTCCGGGACCTACGACGTGCGGGTCACCCCGGGCGCCGATGACGCCGGCTGGTCGCTCGAGGTCCAGGACAACTACTAGCGGCCGCTCCCACCCGGCGCCCGGCAACGACAGCCGGGAAAGACGCCGCCGACTCCAGATACGCCCGGTTTGCAGGGGCTTTTGGTAGATAATCCCTGGTAGACAGTGAATGTCTCCCAGGACACCCCGTCGGACTTGACGGCGCCACGTCGCCACGCCGAGAATGGGTCAGAACCCCCACGCCTTTGGGAGGGCACAGATGACCTATGACTACGTGATCGCCGGGGCGGGCTCAGCGGGCTGTGTGCTCGCGGCGCGCCTCACCGAGGACCCGAGTGTGACCGTGTGCCTGCTGGAGGCGGGCCCGCCCGACGCCGCCGACGAGATCCACCTCCCGGCGGGCGTGCTGGCGATCGGTACGAGCAAATACGACTGGTCGCTGATCTCCGATCCTGAGCCCGGGTTCGCCGGGCGCCAGCGCTATCTGCCCCGCGGCCGGACGCTGGGCGGCTCCTCGTCAGTCAACGCCATGGTCTACATCCGCGGCCACCGCGCCGACTACGACGGCTGGGCGGCGATGGGCCACAAGGGCTGGGGCTGGGATGACGTGCTCCCATACTTCATGCGCGCCGAGGACAACGAGCGCGGCGCGAGCGACCTGCACGGCGCGGGCGGGCCGCTCGGCGTCAGCGAGAACCGCAGCCGCTACCGCACGTGCGAGGCCTTCATCGAGGCCGGCGTCCAGGCCGGGCTGCCCGCCAACGACGACTTCAACGGGCTCGAGCAGGATGGGGTGGGCTGGTACCAGGTCACCCAGCGAGGCGGCATGCGCTGCTCGGCTGCGGTCGGCTACCTGCACCCGGTCCTGGGCCGAGAGAACCTGACCCTCATCACCGGCGCTCACGTCAACCGCTTGCTCCTGGACGGTCACCGGGCCACCGGCGTGGAGATCGATCGCGACGGGGATGTGTCTGAGATCACTGCCGAGCGCGAGGTCATCCTGTCGGCGGGCGCCTACCAGAGCCCTCAGATCCTGCTGCTCTCCGGCGTGGGGCCGGCGGACGATCTGGCGCTGGTGGGGATCCCGTGTGCGCATGAGCTGCCCGTCGGCCAGAACCTCCAGGACCATCCGTCGACCTGGATCACCTACACCACGAACGAGGCATCGCTGCTCAGCGCCGAGAGCGAGGAGAACCTGGGGTTGCTGACCACCGAGGGGCGGGGCCCGCTGACGTCCAATTTCGCCGAGTCAGGCGGCTTCTTCCGCACCGATGACGGCTTGGAGGCGCCTGACATCCAGCTGCACCAGATCCCCATCCTGTTCCCCGAGGCGGGAGCGGGGGAGATCGTCGTGGACGGCTGGGCGCTGTCGGCGTGTCTGCTGCCGCCCACGAGCACCGGTTTCGTCAAGCTGCGCTCCCGCGTCCCCACCGCCAAGCCGCGGATCCTGCACAACTATCTCGTCACCAACGAGGACAGGGCGGCGCTGATCAAGGGGGTCCGCCGCGCGGTGGACATCGCCTCCCAGCCGGCGCTGGCCGACGTGACCACCGGCACCTATGCCGCTCCGGCGGGCGATGACGACGCCGCCATCCTCGCGCACATCGAGCGCAACACAACGACCCTGTATCACCCGGTCGGCACGTGCGGGATGGGACGGGTCGTTGACGACGAGCTCCGCGTGCTGGGGATGGAGGGCCTGCGGGTGGTCGACGCCTCGGTCATGCCGACCGCGGTGCGCGGCAACACCAACGCCCCGACGATCATGATCGCCGAGCGCGCGGCCGACCTCATCCGGGGCGCGGCAACGGCCGCGGCGGCGGCCGGCGTCGCGCAATCCGCGGCCACGGCATAGGGACGCAGCTCGGTCCCGGGTCACCCTCTCAGCACCGGCTAGCCCCCGGTGGTTAGCCCGGTCCCGACGTTGAGGGTGACCCGGAACAACCGGAGCGAAGCTTCCCCCTAGTGAGCTGCGCGCCGGTGTCCGAACCGCTGACCGGGCACGCTACGACGCCGCGCGGCTCATGCAAAGCGGGAAAACCCTAGGAGCAAAAAAGCAGAAGATCAGGCCTGGAGCGTCGGGCTCACGTGACCGGCTCGTCATCCCGCCTCAGCGCGCCCGCCAGGCCGCCACGCGAGCGGATCCCGAGCTTGCGATAGGCGCGGGTCAGGTTGGCCTCCACGCCCTTGACCGTGAGGAACGCCCGCTCGGCAACCTCCTGGTTGCTCAGGCCCGACGCGGCCAGCTCGGCGATCCGTCGCTCGGTGGCGGTGAGCTCGCCGGGATCGGTGGTGCGCTCGCCGGCCCGCCCCAGCTCGCTGCGCGCGGCCTGCGCCCACAGGGGGGCTCCCGACTGCGCGAACAGCGACAGCGCCTGGCGCAGCGTCTCACGCGCCGCCGACCACTGCTTGCGCCGCCGCAGGGCCCGCCCGAGGGCCAGCAGCGTCCGGGCGCGCTCGAACGGCATCTCGACGCGGTCGTGGGCGGCGAGGGCCTCGCGCAACGCGGCGGTGGCCTCGTTGAGGTCGCCCTGCGCCGTGGCCAGGATGCCGCGGCCGCGCGCAGCGGCGGCGATCGCCCACGGACGGTCATGCGCCTCGCCCAACCGGCGCAGCAGCTCGATGAGCGGCTGAGCGCGTCCCAGCTCGCCCAGCGCAACGAGCGCTTCGATCTCGTCGGGCAGGAACACGAGCCCGATCGGGTCGGCGAGGCCGAGCGACGGGAGCATCTCGGTGAGCGGCTCCAGCACGGCATGCGCGGCGGCCGGATCACCGGCCGACAGCTCGCCGAACCCGAGCGCCCAGCGCGGAAAGACGGTGGCCGTCCACCACTCGAGCTCTGAGAACTGCGCCAGCGCGGCGTTGGCCTGGATCCGCGTCGCCTCGATGTCACCCCGCTGGGCGCTGACGAGCGCCTCGGCGCTGCGGGTCAGCGCCGTCATCCCCGGATCGCCCAGGAGCGCCACCGACGCCGCGTCGGCGGCGGCGATCTCGGCGGCGTGCTCGGTCTCGCCCAGCCACAGATAGGCCCAGACGAGGTACAGGGAGAAGGTGGAGATCTCCGACTCCACGCCGCGCTCCATGCGCTCGGCGCGCAGCGCCACCAGCGTCTGCACCGCCTCGCGCAGGCGCCCGGTCCACATCAGCAGCAGGCCGGCGATCAGCCGCGGCGCGGTGAAGGACAAGCGGCGGCGGTCCGGCTCCTCCAGCGCGAGCGCGCGCTCGAGCCGGTCCGAGGACAGGCCGTCGCCGTTGAGGAACGCCACCATGGCGGCGACCGCCAGCGCGTCGCCCAGCACGCCCTGGTCGCCGCCGGGCAGGTCGGCCCTGCCGACGGCGGCCTCGGCGTGGCGCAGCGCGCCGCCCACGTCGCCGAGCCCCACGAGGTAGAAGGCGGCGTCGAGCTCGATGGCGGCGGCCAGCGACGGCTCGCCGGCGGCGGCGGCGAGGGCCTCGAGCGTCGTCTGGATCGCGGTGGCGAACCCGTCGGAACGGCTCTCGAGGGTGGCGCGCAGGCGCAGGGCGTGGGCGCGGACCCGATCGCTGGGTTCTGCGAGCAGCAGCTGCGCGAGCAGCTCGCTCGCGCGGCCGGCGCCGCCGGCGTCCAGGTGCAGGCCGGCGGCGCGCAGCAGTCGCTGCGCACGCAGCTCGCCGTCGCGCCCGGGGGTCCGCTCCAGGGCCAGCTCGACGAGCTCGGCAGCCGCGTCGGGTGCTCCGCGCGAGGCGGCCAGCTCGGCGGCGAGGTCGAGCTCGGCGGCGACCGCGCGGTCGGCTCGGTCGGCGCTGTAGGCGAGATGGCGGGCGCGCTGTTCGGGGTCGCCGACGTGGGCCGCCGCGGCGCGGTGGGCGGCGCGGCGCTGGGCGGCTGACGCCGACGCCGAGATCGCCGCGGCGAACAGCGGGTGCGAGAACTCGATCCGCCCGCGCTCGTCGACCCGAACGATCCCGCGATCCTCGGCGGGTGCGAGGGGCTCGGCGTCCACGGCCCGGGTGTCGGGCTCGGCGAGGACGGCGGCACGCAGCAGCGCCCGCTGGGTGGCTTTGGGCAGCGCACGCACGCGGGTCGCCGCCAGCGTCCGCACGTCGTCGGGGACCGGGAGCCCGGCGTCCGACGTGGCCGCGTCGCGGGGGACCAGCCGCGCCACCTCCAGCGCGTAGAACGGGTTTCCGCGCGACGCGTCGGCGATCCGGGCCAGCACCGGGCGCGGTAGCGGCCGCCCCAACCGCTCGGCGATGATGCGCCCGAGCGGCACCAGCGCCAGCGGCCCGACGCGGATGCGCCGCACGCGGTGGCGCTCGACGGAGTCCAGCAGCCCTATGCCGGCGGCGTGGGGACGGAACGCGCACACCACGCCAACGGGCTCGCGCTCCAGGCGGCGGACGGCGAACGTGAGCACGCTGGCGGTGGGGGCGTCGAGCCACTGGGCGTCGTCGACGGCCAGCAGCACGGGGCCGGCGCAGGCCAGCTCCCGCACGAGCGACAACAGGGCGGTGGCCACCAGGCGCGAGTCCAGCGCCGGGGCCTCCGGCGCGGAGCGCAGGAGCGCCACCTCGAGGGCGTTGCGCTGCAGTTCGGGCAGGGCGCCGAACGCCGGCTCCTCCACGGCGGCGAGCATGTCCGACAGGCCCGAGAACGACAGCTTGGCCTCGGCTGCGGCGGGCCGGCAGGCGAGCACGAGCATGCCGGCGCCGCGCGCGCGGTTCACGGCCTCGTGCCAGATCGTGGTCTTGCCGATCCCGGCCTCGCCCTCGAGCGCCAGCGCGCAGCTGGCCCCGGTCAACTCGGCCAGGAACAGATCCACCTGGGCCAGCTCGGCGTCGCGGCCTACCGCCGCAGGAGCTCGCATGGCCCACAGGGTAGACCCGAGGCGGGGTGTTTCCTCAGCCCGCGAGTGTGTCCAGCGCGCCGGTGATCGCCGCCGCGATGCGCGTGATGTCATCGGCGTCGACGACGAACGGAGGCGAGATCTGCAGCGTGTTGTTGGTGATCACGCGCAAGAGGACCCCGTCCTCGAGGCAGTGCCGGGTCACGGCGTCGCCCGAGACGTCGGGGTTGAGCTCGACCCCGGCAAGCAGGCCGACGCCGGCCCGCACCTCGGTGACGAGCGGGTGGTCGGCCAGCGGGGCAACCGCGGCGGCGAGCTGCGGCGTGAGCGTGGCCACGCGAGCCACCAGATCCTCCTCCTCGATCACGTCGAGGTTGGCCTGGGCCACGGCACAGGCGGTGGCGTGGCCCGAATAGGTGACCCCGTGGCGGAAGATGGGGGCGTCCTCGCCGCTGAAGAACGGCTGCCACACCCGCGGCGCGATGAGCACGCCGCCCAGCGGGGCGTATCCGGAGGTGATCCCCTTGGCCATCGTGATCATGTCCGGGCGCACGTCAAACAGCTGGGCGGCGAACATCTCGCCGGTGCGCCCGAAGCCGGTGATCACCTCGTCCAGGACGAGCAGGACGTCGTGCTCGCGACAGATCGCCTCAATCCGCTGCAGATAGCCCTCGGCCGGGACGATCACTCCGCCGGTGCCGATGACGGGCTCGGCGAATACCGCGGCGACGCGGTCCGGTCCGAGCATGCGGATCTGGGCATCGAGCGCGTCGGCGTCGTTGGTCGGGACCCGCGCGGTCTCGGGCACGAGCGACTCCGAACCGTAGCCCTCGCGGTTGAACGGGATGCCGGCAAGGCTGGTCCCATAGGCGTGCAGGCCGTGGTAGGAGCCGTCGCGGCTGATGATGATGCGCTTGTTGGCCTGGCCCTGGAGCTGCCAGTGGCGGCGGGCCAGCTTGGCCGCGGTGTCGATCGCGTCTGAGCCGCCGCTGACCCAGAACACCTTGGCGTCCTCGATGGCGTCGTAGCCGGCGACGCGATCGGCGAGCAGCAGCGCCTGGTCGTTGGTGATGCGCCCGAACGTGTGGTAGGTCTCCAGCCGCCGCATCTGGGCGGCGGCGGCGTCGGCCAGGCGCGCGCGACCGTGGCCGATGTTGGCGTGCCACAGGCCAGCGGTGGCGTCCAGCAGCCAGGTGCCGTCGTCAGTCTGGATGTTGGCGCCCTCGCCCGCGACGATCGTCAGGCGGTCTCCCGGAACGCTGGGCATGTGGGCCTGGGGCGACCAGAGGGCGGCGCCGAGCTGCGGTGCGGTGGCCATCGCCTGGGCACGCTACCCGACCCGCGCGCGCCGCGCCGTGGCAAATCCGCCTCAGGGCTACGACAACTCGTCCAGCACCAGCTCGATCGTCCGCTGCGCGCCGTTGCGCAGCACCACGGCGGGCACGGCGCGGCCGATCCGCTCGTGGACCATCAGGCGCTGCAGGTCCGAGGCGTCGGTCACCGGCTCGCCGTCGAGCTCGACCAGGAGGTCGCCGCGCACCAGTCCGGCAGCGTCCGCGGGGCCGCCCTCGATCACCTGCATGAGCTGCACGCCGCCGCGGCGGCCCACCCGCTCGGCGGCGCGGGGCGGCAGGGGCCGCGGCGCGACGGCGACGCCCAGGTGCGCGCGCCGCACCCGCCCGTCGCGGATGAGGGTGGAGATGATCACCCGGGTGGCGTCGTTGATGGGCACGGCGAGCCCCAGGCCGATGCCGGCCAGCGCGGTGTTGATGCCGACCACGCGGGCGGCACCGTCCACCAGCGCGCCGCCGGAGTTGCCGGGGTTGAGCGCCGCGTCGGTCTGGATGACGTTCTCCACCACCCGGCGCGGCCCGCCGCGGGCGCCGACGGGGAGAGAGCGGCCGAGGCCGCTGACGACGCCGGCGGTGACCGAGCTGGCAAAGCCGTTGGGGTTGCCGATGGCCACCACGAGCTGGCCCACGCGCAGGTCGTTGGCGTCGCCCAGGGTGGCCGGTGTCAGGTCGCCGCCGTCGGCGCGCAGGACAGCGAGGTCGGACAGCGGGTCCGAGCCCACCACTGAGACCGGCGTCTCGTGGCCGTCATTGAAGCTGGCCACGCCGTGACGGGTGCCCTCCACCACGTGGGCGGAGGTGATGACGAAGCCGTCGGCGGAGATAGCCACGCCGCTGCCGGCGCCCATCGCCTCCCCACGCCGGGTGCGGCGGCGGACCCGGAGGTTGGCCACGCTGGCGCTCAGCCCCTCGGCGACGCCGATCACGGTGCGCGAGTAGGCGTCGAGGGCGATGGCGGATTGCTCGGCGGCATCTCGCGGGGCGGCGGGGTCGGCTCCCGGCGCGGCGGCCTCGGGGGTTGTTCCATTTGTGCTTGGCATGCAATAATCGTACACAATCGTTTGAACTCAAGCAATTGGAGCGAAGCAAATGTCTGTCAATGCAGAAACGGAGCGGGAGCTGGTCGACACCGTGATCAGCGTCGCCGCCCACGTCGAGGACGAGCTGGAGGAGGCCCTGGCCGAGCACCGGCTCACGCGCCCGAGCTTCCTGGTGCTCGATGCCCTGGAGCGCGCCGAGGGTCACACCCTCAACCAGCGCGATCTCGTCAGTGCGCTGAGGCGCACGTCCGGCACCCTGTCGGTCCGGCTGGGGCGGCTCGAGCGCGCCCGCGCGATCACCCGGGAGCCCGATCCCGAGAACCGCCGCAGCGTCACGGTGACGCTGACCGACCGGGGCCGCGAGCTGGTGCGGCGCGCCCGCCCGGCCTACGCGCAGCGCGCCGAGCGCCTGGTCGCCGGGCTCCCCGCCGGCGCCGCGGGCTCGCTGGCCGAGGCGATGTCGGCGTGGATGGTGTTCTTCGAGCCCGGCGAGGGAGAGCACCGGCAGCTGGGCGTCGCTGTCGCCGGGGCGGCCGTGGCCAAGAAGATGCGCCGCGCGGTCGGGCTCGACGCTGAGTCCGGGGTGCTCGTGGTCCGCGTCCGGTCCAGCAGCCACGCCGACGCCGCCGGCCTGGCCCGGGGCGACCTCATCACCGCCGCCGCCGGCGCCCCGGTGCACTCCGTCGGCGATCTCGAGCGCGCCGTGCGCGCTGCCGACGGCACGCTGACGCTGAGCGTGCTGCGCGGCGTGGACGCGCGCGAGGTGGAGGTCTCGCTGTCCTGAGTCGCCCGGGCCGGGCTTCGGGCACACTCGGGGCCCGGTCCGTTGCGCGCTCCCGTCCACACCCGGCATCGTCTGAGCGCGGCGCTCGCCTGCATTGGCGCGATCGCCGTTCTCCTCGGCGTGCCCCTGGTCTACGCGGGCCACGTCCTGTCCAACACGGACCAGTTCAGCGCCCGCGCCACCTCGCTGCTGGCCCAGCCCAGCGTGCGGTCGCTGATCGCCGCGCGCGTCGCTGACCAGGCGGTGTCCTCCGAGCACATCCCGTCCCTGTTCGAGCCGTTGGTCGATCGGGCGGTGAACGTGGCCGTCGGCTCGCCGGCGTTCCGCCCGATCTTCCAGGCCGCCGTTGCCGACCTGCACCGCTCGGTGTTCGAGCAGGGCTCGGACACCGTGACGCTGCGCCTCGCCCACGTGGGCAAGCTCGTCGAGGACGCGCTACGGCGGATCTCTCCGCCACTGGCGGACCGGATCCCGAAGTCCGTGACCAACCGGGTCACGGAGATCTCCGGCGGCGACTTCGGCCAGGCCACTCGCTTCGCGCGCGCCATCGAAGGGGCCCACACGGTGGGCGTGGTGCTCCTCGTCGCCGGCGGCCTCGTGTTCCTGCTGGCCATCGTCCAGGCCGGCGGCGACCGGCGTCGCGCCGCCGGCTACGTCGGCATCGCGATCCTCGTGGACGGGCTCCTGCTCGTGGCCGCCTACGCAGTCCTGCGCCCGCTCGTGCTCGGCCAGTTCACGGCCGGGGACAACCGCAACGCGGCCGCCGCGGCATGGGACGCGTTCCTCACGGGCCTGCGATCCGACGCTGTGTGGCTCGCGATCGCGGGCGCCGTGGTGGCGGCCCTGATGTGGGCGGCGCGGGCGCGCCGAGCTAGTGGAGGAGCAGGCGGAGCGCGAGCACCAGCACGCCCAGCACCGCCCCGATCGCGACCTGGCCGAGGAGTTGGAGGCCCTTGAGCCCCGCGCGGACGCCGATGATGACCTCGGCGCCGATGATGGCGGCGTCAGCGACGTACACCGACCAGAGGACGGCGGTGCTCAGCGTCGCTCCTGCGATCCAGAACACGATCAGGGATAGCAGCGGGACCACCGCGCCGTAGAGCACCGTCAGTTCGTGAATGGCCGCCCGGCCAAGCAGCAGGAGTGACGCCCCCTCCTTCTCCTCGAGGCGGCGGCCGGTGAACCCCGCGTAGGTGAGGGCCAGCCAGTAGGTGATCAGGGCGATGATCGCGCCGACGAGGGTCTTGAGATATGTCTCCCGGACAGCGCTCTCGGCCGACAGCAGCGTGGCCACGAGGATCGTCCCGTAGACGAGGCCGGCCGCGTTCTCGGGAATGGTGAAACGGGCACTGTCCTCGGCCATGCGCGCATTGTCATCGGGCCCCCGGACGGGGTTGGTCCGATGCTCAGCGGGCGGTGGCGCGCAGCATCCGGGGCACCTTGCGGCGTCGCGCGAACACCCAGCTGCGCAGCGCCACGTAGCGCGTGACCGTCGCCACCGTCGTGGCCGCCACCAGCACGGCTACCTCGAGCAGGCGGGAGGGGTGGTGGTCCAGGCGGGTGAGGACGTCCAGGGCGCCCGCGGTCAGCCCCAGGGCGATGAGATACACCACCGCGCCCGCGGCGTGCTGGCGCACGAGCCCGGCGCGGCCCCGGATGCGGAAGGTGAAGCGACGGTTGGCCTGGGTGTTGCCCACCGCGGTCATCGCCAGGGCCAGCGCGTTGGCGCCGGCGGCGCCCAACGGCCCGCGCAGCACGAGATACAGCAGCGCATAGGCGAGCGTCGAGACGACGCCGATGGCGAGGAAGCGCGCCACCGGGCGCTGGAGCAGGAGCCGCCCGACGCCGCGCAGATCGGTGAGGGCGGTGGAGACGACGTCGACGCGGGAGTCGGGGTCGTCGATCCAGTCCACGGCGACCTCGTGGATGCGCAGGCCGCGGCGCTGGGCGAGGATCAGCAGCTCGGTGTCGAAGAACCAGCCCTGGTCCTGAACGTCGGGAAGCAGCCCGCGAGCGGCGTCGGCGCGGATCGCCTTGAAGCCGCACTGGGCGTCGGAGAAGCGCGCGCGCAGCGCCCAGCGCAGCAGGCGGTTGTAGCCGCGGCTGATCACCTCCCGCTTGGCGCCGCGCACGACTCGCGCCCCCGCGGCCAGGCGAGAGCCGATCGCCACCTCGCTGTGCCCGCACACCAGGGGTGAGACCAGCGGCAGCAGGGCCCGCAGGTCCGTGGACAGGTCGACGTCCATGTAGCAGAGCACGTCGGCGTCGCTGACCGTCCAGGCGGCGCGCAGGGCGCGGCCGCGGCCCTTGTCCTCCAGATGGAGGACGGTGACGTGGTCAAGCGCGACGGCCAGCGCCCGTGCCACCGCGCGGGTCGCGTCGGTGCTGGCGTTATCGGCGATCACGATCCGCCACGCGTAGGGCATCTCGCCGGACAGGAACTCGTGCAGTCGGCGAACGGAGTCCTCGAGTGCCACCTCTTCGTTGTAGACCGGGACGACGATGTCGATCCGGGGGCTGCGCAGCGCGGGGCGCTCGGGGGCGTCGGACGCGACGGTGTAGGTCATGGTCAGGCTCGCAGTCAGTGGCGGGGACGGTGAGGAGCATCGCCCGCGCGCCGAAGCCGGCCCTATGAACCGCCTAAGACAGACGTGTGAAACCCGAAGTTCGATAGCTTCAGGCCGGTGTCCGTGGTGCGCCGCCTCGCCGGCCCGTTCTTCGTGTTCGCCGGCATCATGCACTTCGCCATCCCCCGGCCCTACCGCCGGATCATGCCCCCGTACATTCCGGCTCACCGGGCGATGGTCTACGCCAGCGGGGCGGCCGAGATCGCGGGTGGAGCGGGTCTGATGCTGCCGCGCCGGCGTCGCGCCGCCGGCTGGTGGCTGATCGCGACGCTGCTGGCGGTGTTTCCCGCCAACGTGCACATGGCGCTTCACCCCGACGAGTTCCCCAAGGTCCCGGGCGGCACGCGCACGCTGTGGGCGCGCCTGCCGTTCCAGGGAGTGTTCATCGCCTGGGTGCTGGCCGCGATGCGGCGGCCGGACTGACGCCGGCGCGCGCGCAGGAGATCATGGAGTGAGCGGTCCGGACACCCCGTTTCTGGCACGCCACCCCGACGTACGCGCGTTCAGCCAGCCCCGCCGGCCGGGGTTCGCGGACTGCGCGCCGTCGGGCCGGGTCCGCCTTGATGCGCTGGCCTGCTGGCTGCAGGACGTGGCCTACGGCGACGTGCAGGACGCCGGGCTCGAGCGCGCGGCGGTGTGGGTGGTGCGGCGCACGCGGATCCGCGTCAACCGCTTTCCCCGCTTCGGCGAGCGCTTTGCCCTGACCACGTTCTGCAGCGGCATCGGACGGATGTGGGCCGAGCGCCGCACGGACATCGTCGCCGAGGACGGCACCGCCGGCGCCCTGCCCGACGTGCAGGCCGTCTCGCTGTGGGTGCATCTCGACGCCGAGCACTGGCGCCCGTCACCGCTCACCGAGGCCGAGATGACCACCTACGGGGGGATGCCGTCGCGCCGCGTCAGCGCCCGGCTGCGCCATCCCGCCCCCGAGTCCGTCAACGGCGGCGCGGCGTGGACGTTCCGCGCCACCGAATGCGACATCGCCGACCACGTCAACAACGCCGCCTACTGGCAGCCGCTGGAGGAGGAACTGCTGGCGGGCAGCGACCCCGAGCGGCTCGACGTTGAGATCGAGTACCGCGCGCCCGCCCAGCCCGGCGCCAAGCGCGTGATCGGCAACGGCGGCTACCGGTGGATCGTGGGCGATGACGACGAGCTGCACGCCTCCATCCGCCTCGGCACCGCCGATGGCCGCTGACGCCGAGTCTCTGCTGCGCTCGTCGCGCCGGCCGCTCGTGATCGGGATGGGCGGCGGGGGAGACGTCGTCGGCGCCCTGGCCACCGCCGAGGCGATGCGCCTCTACGACGGCGCCGAGCCGCTCGTCGGCGGCCTCACCTGGGAGCGGCGGCCGATCGACCCGGTGCCCGGTCCGCGGCGCGTGGACGAGATCGCGGGCGGCTGGGAGCTCACCCCCGGCATCCTGCTCGCCGGCCCTCACACCCGCGTGCGCGATCGCGACGTCCACTTCGCCGAGGCGCGAATGGCCGCCTATCTGGGGCGCCCCACGGTGCTCGTTGACATTAACGGCGGACCGGCGGCGGTCGCCGAGGGCCTGGACACGGCCGTCGGGGCCCTTGACCGCGACCTGGTGGTGTTCGTCGACGTCGGCGGCGATGTCCTGGCCCAGGGCGACGAGCCCGGCCTGCGCAGCCCGCTGTGCGACGCGCTGATGCTCGCCGCCGCCGGGATGCTGGCCGCCGAGGGGCGGCCGGTGCTGCTGGCGATCTTCGGCATCGGCTGTGACTCCGAGCTGACGGTGGACGAGGTGCTCGAGCGCATCTCCTGGGTGGCCGCGGCCGGCGGCCTGTGCGGCGTGCGCGGTCTCACCGAGCCGGTGGCCCGCCGGGTGGAGGAGTCGCTGGCGCTCGTCCCGACGGAGGCCAGCGCTCAGGCGGTCCGCGCCTTCCGCGGCGTCCACGGCACGGTGGCGATCCGGGGAGGCGCGCGGGAGTTCGAGCTCACCAGCGTGGCCGCGCAGACCGTGTTCCTGGACGTGGTGGTGACGCTGGGGGCGGCCGGGCGGCTGGCGACCGCGCTCGCCGAGGCGCAGAGCCTGGAGTCCGCCAACGGGGCGCTCAACGCGCTGGGCGTCTACACCGAGCTCGATCTCGAGCGCGACGCGCCACGAGGCTAAGCTCGACAGTTCATGGCACGCGCCGTTGGCATCCGCGAGCCCGGAGGGCCCGAGGTCCTCGAGGTCATCGATCGCGCCGTTCGCGAGCCCGCCGAGGGCGAGGTGCGGATCGCGGTGGCCGCCGCCGCGGTCAACCCCACCGATCTCGGCCTGCGCGCCACCGGCGCCCAGGGGCTCGACCCGCCGTGGACGCCCGGGATGGACGCGGCCGGCACGGTCGAGTCCGTCGGGCCCGGCGTTGACCGGCTGGCCGTGGGCGATGCGGTGATGGCGGCAGTCAGCCCCCGGCGGCCCGAGGGCGGCGCCCAGGCTTCGCTCCTCGTCGTCCCGGCCGCGTCGGTGGTGGCGATCCCTGCGGGCGCGTCCTTGCAGGAGGCCGCCACGCTGCCGATGAACGGCCTCACCGCCCTGCGCGGCCTGGAGATGCTCGACCTGGCGGCGGGGGAGACGCTGGCGGTCGCCGGTGGCGCGGGCCTGCTGGCCTCCTACGCCATCGGCCTCGCCCGCGAACAGGGGCTCCGGGTCATCGCCGACGCCAAGCCCGGTGAGGAGGAGCTCGTGCGTGGCTTCGGCGCCGACGTCGTGGTCGCGCGCTCAGACGACTTCGCCGCCACCGTGCGGGCGGTGGAGGGTGACGGTGTTGCCGGGGTCTACGACACCGCGCTGCTCAACGCCGATGCCTTCGGGGCGATCCGGGACGGCGGCGGGCTCGTGGTGGTCCGGGGCTGGCCGGGCGGCGACGCGCCCCGCGGCATCGCGGTGCACCCGGTGATGGTGCGCGAGGTGCTCGAGCGCACCGAGTGGCTGGAGCGGCTGCGCCGGCTGGCCGGCGAGGGGCGGCTCAAGCTGCGCGTGGCGGCGAGCTATCCGCCCGAGCAGGCGGCCGAGGCGCACCGGCTGATGGCGGCCGGTGGCCTGCGCGGACGCGCTGTGATCACGTTCGCGTAGATGTTTGGCTTGGCGTTCCCGGTGATGCGCGGCGAACGTCAACGACGGCTTTCGAAGTCGGCACGGGGCGGCCTGGCGCTCCGGTCGTGGTCGATAGTGCAGGAAATAGCTGCAGGATCGACCACAAGTACCCACGGGAGCCTGCCGGCGGCCTCTCGACCTGCTTCCCAAGCCCGTCGTTGACGTTCGCCCTGGGTTGCCGGCGGCGCTGCGCGGACAACCGGGCTACGGCGTGAAGACCACCTTGCCCACCACATCGCCCCCCAGCAGCGCGGCAAACCCGTCGCGGGCGTCGGCCAACGGCAGCGTCTGATGCACCGTGGGCCGAATGTCGCGCTCCAGGCAGAAGCGGATCAGCCGCTCGAGCTCGTCGCGGGTGCCCATGGTGGAGCCGACCACCTTGAGCTGCAGGAAGAAGACGCGGGTCAGCTCGGCCGGTGAGGCGTCGCCGGAGGTGGCGCCGGTGACCACGAGCGTGCCGCCGGGCTTGAGCGAGCGGACGGAGTGGCCCCAGGTGGCCTTGCCGACGGTCTCCATCACGGCGTCGACGCGCTCGGGAAGCCGGACACCGGACTCGAAGGCCTGGTCGGCGCCGAGGCCCAGCGCCTCCGCACGCTTGGCCTCTGAGCGGCTCGTGACCCACACGCGCACCCCGGCGGCGCTGCCGAGCACGGTCAGCGCGGTGGCGACGCCGCCGCCCGCGCCCTGCACCAGGACGGTCATTCCCGGGGTGACGCCGCCGCGGGTGAACAGCATCCGGTAGGCGGTCAGCCATGCCGTCGGAAGGCACGCGGCGTGCTCGAAGGAGAGCTCCGGCGGCTTGGGGATGACGTTGCGCGCCGGCACCGCGACCTTCTCGGCCAGGGCGCCGGGGTAGCGCTCGGACAGCAGCGAGCGCCGCGGGTCGAGCGTCTCGTCGCCGCGCCAGGAGTCGCTGGTGATCACGGCATGCACCACGACCTCGTTGCCGTCCTCGTCCAGCCCGGCGGCATCGCAGCCGAGGATCATCGGCAGGGCGTCGGCGCCGAGGCCCACGCCACGCAGCGACCACAGGTCGTGGTGGTTCAGAGCGGCGGCCCTCACGGTGACGGTCTTCCAGCCGTCCGGGGGCGACGGGTCGGGCATGTCGCCGACCTCGAGGCCCGACAGCGGGTCCTCGGGATCGATCCGTGCGGCGTAGGCGGCCAGCATCGCATCGGCACGCTACCCGTCTTTCGCCGAGGCTGTCATCTTCGCTCAATGTCACAATCGGAGCATGTCGCGAGTCGTGGCACAAGCCAGCACCCACCTGGAGGCCGCTCCGGAGCGCGTGATGGAGTTCCTGCGCGACTACCGGGAGTCGCGCGAGCGGATCCTCACCGAGAACTACAGCGCCTACCGCGTGGAGCAGGGCGGCAAGGGCGAGGGCACCGTCTACGCCTACCACTTCGCCGCCGCCGGGCGTGAGCGCGACTATCGCCTTCACGTCTACGAGAGCCCCGGCGGCCTCCAGGAGTCCGATCAGCGGTCGTCGTTCGTGACCACCTGGAAGGTGGACCCCTCGCCCAACGGCAGCGAGGTCACGATCGAGAGCTCGTGGGACGGCGCCAGCGGGATCGGGGGCGTCTTCGAGGGCCTGTTCGCGCCCATGGGGATGCGGCGCATCTACGGCCAGGTGCTGGCCAAGCTCGCCCAGGCGCTGGCCGACTGACCGGCGTGGCGGCCGATCCGCACAGCGACGGCGACCTGTCCATCGGGCCGCTGCGCGCCGGCGACCGTGCACGGTGGGAGGAGCTCTTCCGCGGTTACATCGATTTCTACGAGCGCACGCTGCCCGACGAGCGCTACGAGCTGGCGTGGGACGAGTTCCTCAGCGGGGCGCGCATGCATGCCCTGGGGGCGCGCCTGGACGGGGAGCTCGTGGGCATCGCCCACTTCTTCATCCACGCCAACACCTCGGGCCCGGACGTCTGCTACCTCCAGGACCTGTTCACCGCACCCGAGAGCCGAGGCCGCGGCGCCGCCACCGCGCTCATCGAGGCGATCGCCGGGTGGGCTCGCGAGCAGGGCTGCATGCGGCTGTACTGGAGCACGCGCGACTCCAACGCCACCGCCCGGCGCGTGTATGACCGCCTCGCGCAGAACCGCGGATTCATCCGCTATGAGATGGACCTCTGAGGGCCGCTCGCAGCGCCTCTGGACCCTGGTTCTAGTGCACCGATTCCGAACTCCCTTGCGCTCTGACGGCGTCTGGACGCGCCTGGCCGGGTCCGCCGGCCCGGCATGTACGCCCGGTACGAGCTGGGCCGGCGGACACCGCCCAGGCACGCCCAGCCACTCGCCAGATCATCAAGGGACTTACGGAACGTTGCACTAGGTCGCCTTGACCGCCTTCGACGTTCCGAGCACGTGCCCGTGGGAGTCGAGCGCCCGGACCGCGACGTAGGTGGAGCTGTGGGGTAGCTTGATCGGCGTCTCGAACGCCGCCTTGCTCGCACTGGCCACCGGCTTGAGCGAGGTGGCCGAGTTGCCGCCCAGCACCTGCCAGCGGGCGAGCTCGGTGGAGCCGTTCCAGCTGGCGTACACGGTCGTCCTGCCCTTGCTCGTGCGCGTGCCGACCGATGGCGGGCTGGCCGGCGTCCCCGTCCACGGGTAGCGGTATGCCCGGTAGCTCTGGTTGGCGTCGACGAAGCGCGCGTCAAATGCGGCCCTTCCGTGGGAGTCGAACTCCGTGATCCACGGCTGAGAACCGAAGCCGACGAGCGAGTCGCCATTGTGCAACAGCTGATCGGAGCCCTCGTAGCGCGACAGGACCGACGGGGAATGCGTGTCCTGCGTCACGAGCGATGCCGTCATGTGGCTCGTGTCGAGGCGCAGCGTCAGTCCGCGCGACTGCTTGTGCACGTCGGGCGGCCCTGCGCCGTCGTCGAAGATGGTCATGAGACCGCTGGAGAGGAGCCGCGCGTCGTGCTGGAAGGCGAACGATGTGTTCGTTCCCATCTTGAAGCTCGAGAACCTGCCGCCCAGCGTCCATACGACCCCACCGGTCTGGTGGGAGACGTCGTAGACCGCCCACGTGTCGCGCGCGGAGATGATGACGTTCCCATTGCCGATCAGCTGGGCGGAGTTCAGGTGGAAGTAGTCCCAGGGATGACCGGGGTCCTTCGGGATCGGTTGGTAGCTGGCGCTGACCGAGACGTGGTCAAGGCTGTCCCACTGGAACACGACGAGCCCCGTGGGGATGTCGATCTCCTGCACCACTCCATCGAGCACCCTCAGGGGCTTGGCGCCCTTGGCGCTGGAGGTGGTCCAGAGGACCGGGTAGTACGCGGTCACGAGGGCCGTGTCCCGCCCTGTGATCGTGAACTCGTGCAGGTCCGCGTTCAATCCGTTCCCCGCGTTGACCGTGGCGACGTGCTGGTAGGAGCCGCTGTAGATCTCATCGACGCCGTTGCCCGTGCCGGCCGCGCTGACGTTGCCCTGCCACCAGGTCAACACAGGCTTGCCCTGATAGCGCTGGACGTTGAAGTCAGTGGCGGTGTCGTTGTGTGGCACGGGCTGGTACCAGATCAGCCCGCCAAACGGTCCGATGATCATGGGGCCGTTCTGCACGGGCCCGTACTGGGGGGCGATGAACAGGTCGCCGCCCGCCGCGACCGAGGGGGGCGGCTTCTTGGTCACGGTCACCGCAGTGGGCACAAGGTCCGAGCGTGAGACGAAGCGGGTGATGTCGTTGCGAACCCGCGGCGCCGGCCGCACGCCGGCCAGGCGGATGCGGCCCGCCGGGTTGGCGATCGTGAAGTTGTAGGCGCCGCCGATGCCGCCGACGATGTTCAAGCCGGTGCGGACGGTCACCGTCTCACCGGCCTTGAACGATGTCGCCGGGATGAAGCTCGCCCCGTCGCCGTCCGAGTCGCCGACGATGCGACCCGTGTGGGTGCCGCTCTCGGACCCGGTCACGGAGATGATCCCGAGCTGGCCGGCGGGCACGCCCCGGAACGTGATCTGGGTCGACGGTGCGGCGACCTTGCCGCCGGGGATCGGGAACACGTTGACCGGGCCCGATGTCGCCTGGGCGGCGGCCGCCGGGCCCAGCGCCGCTCCGGCCATCACCAGCACCGCGGAGGCCGCGCGCCGGATACGTCGCCGTGTGAAACGGCTGGGACGCTGCAGATGAGACATCAATCTCCTTCTCGGACGTTGTCCTTCTCAGACTGGACCCGTGCGGTGGCCGAGTGCACTCTGCAACACGCTGTGGACCGGATAGTTACGACGGATCGGGCGCGGACGCTGACACATCTGCAGAGTGTCACCCGCCGTCCGTCAGGTCACAGTAAGAACCCGGCTTTAGTAGGAGCCGGGAGGCGGCAACGGCAGGGATTTCGGCTTCGGGACGCTGAACGCCTTCGACGTGCGCAACAGGTGCCCCTTGGCGTCGAATGCCTGCACCTTGTAGACCTTGGCGCTCTTGGTCAGCGTGATGACGGTCTCAAAGCCGCCCTTGGCCCTCGTGGCCACGACGGGAAGGTGGTTGGGATTTGACCCGGCCAGGACCTTCCACGAGGTGACCTGGGTATCGCCGTCCCAACTGGCGTAAACGGTGACCTTGCCCTTGACCTTCCGGGCGGCGCCGCTCGGCGGGAAATATGGGGTGCCCACCCAGTTACCGGAGAACTCCGCCCGGTAACTGAGGTCCGGGCCCGGCCAGACGGCGTCGAGGAGGAGCTGTCCGGTCTTGGAGTACTCGGAGAAGTAGGGCTGCGACCCCCAGCCAACGAGCGCGTTGCCATTGGGCAGCACGTTCATGCTGCCGAGGAATGCCGGGTCCAGCGGACGGTTCTTGTGGGTGTAGGACGACGCGAGCGACGCGGTGTGACCTGCCGTGTTCAGCGTGAGGATGAGCCCTCCGGAGGCGCCATTGGGCTTGGCGAACACGCCGGGGCCCGTGATCGCACAGCAGTTGTCGTTGAACAGTGAGACCTGGTTGCGGGGGAGCATCTGTGCGTTGTGCTGCCACGCGAAGGCGGCATTGGCCGCGACCTTGAAGCTCGAGGCCTTCCCGCCGAGTGTCCAGATCGTCTGGTTGGTCTTGGTGTTGATCAGGTACGCGGCCCAGGTGTTGCGCATCGACACGAGCATCTGGTTGCCGGGAAGCAGCTGGATGGAGTTGATGTGGTAAGCGTCCCACGGCGTCCCGGCCGGGGCGGCCGCCGGCGGGGCGGGCTGCTCGGACTCAGACAGCGGGATGTTGGGCGTGCCACCGGGGTTGAGCGCGTCCCACGTGTACACGAGCTTGCCGGTCTTGATGTTGTACTCCTGCACTCCGGAGTCGTAGACCACGCCGGTGCCTGAGCCGCCGAACGCGGAGAGGTCCTGGCCCGGGACGATGCGGTAGACGGTCACCCAGACGTTGCCGCCGCTGATCACCGCGTCATGGACGCTGATGATCCACGGTGCGATGGCCTTGACCGCCGCCACGTTGCGGTAGTGCTGATCGACGATGTCGACCTCGCCGCTCGTGGATGCGCCGGTGTTGGTGACGACGCCCTTCCAGAAGGTGAGTACAGGCTTGCCGTTGTAGGTCTGCTGTCGGAGGTTGGTGGAGGTGACGTCGGTGCCGATCGGCAGGACCCAGACCGGCTGAAGCTTCGAGTCCATGATGAGCGGCCCGCCCTCGCCCGTGAGGCTGCCGGGCACGGTCAGGTTGGGGAAGTTGTCAAGCAGGAAGTAGCCGGGCGCCAGCTTGCTCGTCTGCGTCTTGACGTCGGTGCGTAGCTTGGGCGGGTGGAGGCGGGGGGCCGAGACGAACGAGTAGGCGCCCTTCGTCGAATAGGCCCCGATCGGTGTGGCGGCGTGGGCGCTCGCGGCGAATGCGCCCAGCGCGCCCGCGCCCGCCAGGCCCAGCGCAGCGATTGACCTGCTCAGCAGCGATTTCAACGTCATCGTCGTTCCACCCACGGGTCGAGGGACAGGCTTGCATCGGACTTCCCCCCGACCGAGGCGCCGAGACAGCTCACTGGCCAGCCACGGTAGGGGTTGGCGTGTCAAGCCTCGATAAGTTAACCCGCGTTAGGATTTCGCGATGTTCGCATTAAGCGACTCGCGGTGCCGCCGGTGGCCGGCGACGAACATCGCTCAGAGATGGCCGGCGGTCCAGCAGGCGGCAGCGCCCTGGCAGTCCTGGAGGCGCAGGAGTTCGGCGTGGAGGTGGTCGAGCTGATCCGCCGTCAGCGACGGCAGGAGGTTGTGCAGCTCGAAGGGGTCGTTTCGCAGGTCGTAGAACTCCCTCTCTCCGTCGTTGTACTCGACGTAGAGGAAGCTCGGGGTGCGCATCGCCTCGTATGACGGCGGGTTGCCGCTCGAGCGGTCCTGCTCGTCGGGATCGTTGGGGTCGGGCTTGGGGCCGTGGTGCTCGACGAGGATGGCGTTGCGCCAACCGTCGGGGAAGGAGCCCTTGATCAGCCCAAGAAGGCTGTGGCCGTCGCCGGTGTCCAGGGTGGTCCCGCCCATCTGGGCGAAGGTCTCGGCGAGGTCCACGTTCTCGGTCATCGCGTCGGTCGAGGCGTCGGCCGGCACGCCCGGCCCGGTGACGATCAGCGGGACGTGGATGTCGGTGTCGAACGCCGTCAGCTTGCCGGGGGTGAGGCGGTACTCGCCCGTGTGCAGCCCGTTGTCGGAGCTGAACACGATGTAGGTGTTGTTGGCCAGCCCGTCGTCCTGGAGCGCGGTCCGGACCTGGTCGATCATGTCCCCCACGGCCTGCACGTCCTGCACCCGGCGGCGGAACACCCAGTTGATCCTCCTGATCTGGTGATCGGTCAGCGGGGCATGCCCGGCGAGCCAAGACGGCGGGTCGGTGGGCAGGAGGTCGAAGCTGGGCGGACGCGGCGCCATCTGACCGGGGAACAGGTTGGCGTCGCGCGGCGCCGGGACATACGGAGTGTGCGGGGCGAAGGTGGCGAGCTCCAGGAAGAAGGGCTTGCCCATCGTGGCCGAGCGGTTGATGAAGCGGACGCCGCGGCGAGCGATCACGTCGGTGAGGTAGTCGCGCGGGGCGTGGCCAAAGCGGTGGATGGTGCCGTCGATGTTGAGCTTGTAGTTGAACTCCCGGTAGCCCCAGCCGGCGACGTCCCACTCCGACCAACCCGGGGGCACGTCCGTGGAGGGGATGGGCGAGCGTCGCGGTCCCTCGAGATAGCCGTTGATGTACTTGCCCATCATCGCTGTGCGGTAGCCGGCACGTTGGAGGGCGAGGTTGAAGGTGCGGTCCTCGTCGCCGTGGTTGTAGAACGCCTTGATCCCGCCAAACGGTCCGGCGTTGGTGAAAACACCGGTGTCGTGTGGGAACTCCCCGGTGAAGATCGAGGAGCGCGACGGGCAGCACAGCGAGTCCGACACGAAGTAGTTGTTGAACGTCATCCCGTCGGTCTGGAGGGCCTGCACCTGTGGCATGTAGGGCAGCAGGTCCATCGAGAGGTCGTCCGTGAGGACGAAGACGATGTTGGGGTGGCTCGGCCCCTGCCGCAGGTTGGCGGGGTCGCCGGGCGCGGACGAGGAGCCGCGGGCGACGCTGGCGTGCGATCCGCCGCCCATGCCGAGCAGCAGGCCGACGGACACGCCGACCGCCGCGGCGGCCGTCGCCAGGAGCGCGACGAGCGCGGCACGAGCCACCGGCCCGGGCCCCGATATCCGGGGTGAGAAGGTCGTCAAATCGAAAATCAGAGGCGGACGGGCTTGAGGAAGGACATCACGTGATCGACCTGATCAGGCGCGAGCGGAGCGGTCTCCAGCTCCGGCTCCTGCTCAGGGTGCGCCGACAGCCCCCGGGTGATGATCCCAAGATAGCGACGCCAGAGGTCGGGGGACACGTCGCGTGAGGCGTCGATGAGGGTGCTCAGCATCAGCTGGATGACGGGGAGGTCCTGCGCGGCGACGTCGGTTCGGATCTGACCGGCCTCCCGGGCGCGAGAGACGAGCTCCAAGCCGATGGGAAGGAGACGCGAGCGGATCTTGGCCACCCGGTCGAGGCCGTCTGTGCTGGCGGTGATGAGGTCCTTGACGCCGCGGTCGTTGGCCTGAAGCTCGAGCGCCCGCCGCAGGAAGGTCTTGAGACCGTGCCATGCGTCAGGCTCGTCGAGCGCATGGCTGGCCAGCGCGACGAGATCCTCCAGGCGCTGCTCGAACAGCTCCTCGATGAGCTGCGCCTTGTCGGGGAAGCGCCGGTAGACCGTTCCGACGCCGACCCCGGCGTGGTGGGCGATGTCGTTGAGCGTCACGCCGAGCCCCTGCTCGGCGAACAGCTCGCGGGCGGCATCGAGGATCCGCTGCCGGTTGCGCTCAGCGTCGCGTCGGAGCGGCCTGTCGGGGTCCGTGAGCGTCATGAGGAGCACTGTAGCAAGAAGTGGATTGACAGTATCCGTTTTTGTGTTAGGGTTCTGGTCCGGAAACGGATATGAGCTATCCACTTTCCGCACTCCCCACTCTCTCTGACCGGAGCTCTCTCATGCCACGTTCCAACCCGCATCATGAGCGCCGCTGGGCGATCCTCGCGATTCTGGGGCTCGCGCAGCTGATGGTCGTGCTCGACGCCACGATCGTGAACATCGCCCTGCCCTCGGCCCAGAAGGCGCTGCATTTCTCCAACGACAACCGACAGTGGATCGTCACCTCCTACTCGCTCGCGTTCGGGAGCCTCCTGCTGCTGGGCGGCAAGATCTCAGACCTGTTCGGGCGCAAATGGACGTTCGTCGCCGGCCTGTCGGGTTTCGCGCTCGCGTCCGCCCTGGGCGGCGCCGCCCAGTCGTTCGTCATGCTGGCCACCGCCCGCGCCTTCCAGGGCGCGTTCGGCGCGCTGCTCGCCCCCGCCGCCCTCTCGCTGCTCACCACGACGTTCACGGACACCGGCGAGCGCAACAAGGCGTTCGGGATCTACGGCGCGATCGCCGGCAGCGGCGCCTCGGTGGGCCTGCTGCTCGGCGGTCTGCTCACCCAGTATCTGGACTGGCGCTTCAGCATGTACGTCAACCTCGTGTTCGCCGCCGTCGCCGTGTCCGGCGCGATCACCCTGCTCCACAACCAGGCGCCGGCCGTCAAGCCGCGGATCGACATCCCCGGCGTGCTGACCGTGACGTCGGGGCTGTTCGCTCTCGTCTACGGCTTCAGCCACGCCCAGACCGCGAGCTGGTCCAACGGCGTGACCATCGCCGCGCTGGCCTCGGGCGTGGGCCTGTTGGCGGCGTTCGTCGCCATCGAGCGACGGGTGTCGAGCCCGCTGCTTCCGATGCGGGTGGTCATGGATCGCAACCGCGCGGCCGCCTTCATCTCGATGGGACTGGCCGCGGTCGCGATGTTCGGCGTCTTCCTGTTTCTCACGTATTACCTGCAGGTGAGCCGGGGCTACTCGCCGGTCACGACGGGCCTGGCCTTCCTGCCGATGACCCTGGTGGTCATGATCTCGGCGGTTGTCGCCACCACGCGGCTGCGCTCGCGGGTCGGCCCACGGCCGCTCATCGTGAGCGGCATGGCGCTGGGCGCGATCGGGATGCTGATGCTGCGCGGGATCGGCCTCGACAGCAGCTACGCCGGCGTCATCCTGCCTGGCCTGGTCGTCATGGGCACCGGATTGGGTCTGGTGTTCAGCACTGCGATGAACAGCGCGACGCTCGGCGTCGAGTCGCAAGACGCGGGTGTCGCCTCGGCCACGGTCAACGCGGCCCAGCAGGTCGGCGCTTCGCTCGGGACCGCGCTGCTGTCCACGCTGGCCGCCAGCGCCGCCACCAGTGTGCTCGCCGGCCATCGCCCGACGCCGGCGCTTGTGGCGCACGCCGCCATCCACGGCTACACCACGGCCTTCACCGTCTCAGCCGGCGTGTTCGCCGTCGCGGCGGTCATCGCCGGGCTCCTGTTCTCGCGCAAGGAGGACCAGCCGGCGGTGGTCGGCGAGCCGGTCCTTGCAGCCTGACGGACGCGCTCCCGGTCAATCAGCCCCGGCGCCGGTGCACGGCGCCGGGGCCGGCGGGTCAGTCCCAGCGGCCGATCGGGTAGTCGATGTTGGCCTGGGCCGCCGCGATCCGTGCGATCGGCACCCGGTAGGGCGAGCAGGACACGTAGTCCAGGCCGGCGCGGTGGAAGAACACCACGGACTCGGGGTCGCCGCCGTGCTCGCCGCAGATCCCGAGCTTCAGGCCCGGGTGGGCCTCGCGCCCGACCCAGGCGCCGAGGCGCACCAGCCAGCCCACCCCGGGCTTGTCAATGGTCTCGAAGGGGCTGCGGTCGATGATGTTGCGCTTGAGGTAGGTCGGGACGAATTTGGACTCGACGTCGTCGCGGGAGAAGCCGAGCGCGGTCTGGGTCAGGTCGTTGGTGCCGAAGCTGAAGAAGTCGGCGAAGCGGGCGATGCGGTCGGCCACGAAACAGGCCCGGGGCAGCTCGATCATCGTGCCGACGGTGTAGTCGGTGCCGATCTCCAGCCCCTCCTCGTCGCCGACGGCCTGCACCAGGTCGCGCATGATCTCGAGCTCGTGCTCGTAGTCCACGAGCGGGATCATGATCTCCGGGTGGGGCGGCTCCTGTGCGGCCTTGGCGGCGCGCAGGATCGCGTGGACCTGCATCTCGTAGATCTCGGGATACAGGATCCCGAGCCGCACGCCGCGGGTGCCGAGCATCGGGTTCTCCTCCGAGATGTCGTGGACGCGGTCGAGCAGCCGCTCGAGGTGGGGGAGGTCGTGGGCGTCCTCGATGCGCGCGCGCTCGATCGCGGTGGCGAGATCCTCGGCGTTGGGGAGGAACTCGTGCAACGGCGGGTCGAGCAGGCGGATCGTGACCGGGAGCCCGGCCATTGCGCGGAAGATGCCCTCGAAGTCCTCCTGCTGGAGGGGGAGCAGCTCGGCCAGAGCGGCCCGGCGTGACTCGCGATCGTCGGCCATGATCATCGCCCGCATCTTGGGCTGGCGGTCCTCGGCCATGAACATGTGCTCGGTCCGGCACAGGCCGATGCCCTCCGCGCCGAACTCGCGCGCCTTCTGAGCGTCCTCGGGCGTGTCGGCGTTGGTGCGCACGTTCATGCGGCGCACCTCGTCAGCCCACCCGAGCACCGTCGCGAAATTCTCGTCGACGCGCGCCTCCACCAGCGGCACGTCGTCGGTGGTGACCTGGCCCCTGGTCCCGTCGATGGCGATGCGATCGCCCTCGTGCAGCTTCGTCCCGTCGGCGCTGACCGTTTTGGCGGCCAGGTCGATCTCCAGCGACTGGGCCCCGACCACCGCAGGCCGACCCATGCCGCGGGCCACCAGTGCCGCGTGCGAGGCCTTGCCGCCCTCGGAGGTGAGGATCCCCTTGGCGGCATAGAAGCCGGCGACGTCCTCGGCGTCGGTGAACGGTCGCACCAGGATGACGTCGCGCCCCGCCTCGGCCGCGGCCACGGCGTCGGCGGCGGTGAACACGATCTCCCCCTTGGCCGCCCCGGGTGACGCGTTCACGCCGGAGGCCAGGACGTCGAACTGCGCCTTGGGATCGAAGGTGGGGTGCAGCAGCGCGTCGAGCGCGTCAGGATCGATCGTCATCAGCGCCCGCTCGCGGTTGAGCAGTCCCTCCTGTACCGCGTCCACCGCGAAGCGCACGGCGGCCTGTGCCGGGCGCTTGGCGTTGCGCGTCTGAAGCATGTAGAGCTGCCCCTCCTCCACGGTGAACTCGGTGTCCTGCATGTCCTCGTAGTGGGCCTCGAGCGTGCGCAGGATCTCCATCAGCTGCTCGTGGACCTCGGGCATCCAGTCGCGCATCTCGGCGATGTCGCGCGGCGTGCGCACGCCGGAGACGACGTCCTCGCCCTGGGCGTTGGGCAAGAAGTCGCCGCTGGGCTCGGGCGCGCCCGTGACCTCGTCACGGGAGAACGCCACGCCCGACCCCGAGGTGTCGCCCTTGTTGCCGAACACCATCTGCTGGACGTTGACCGCCGTGCCCCACTCGTCCGGGATGTGGTTCTGGCGCCGATACTGCACCGCGCGGTTGCCCAGCCAGGAGTCGAACACCGCCCGGATGGCCAGCCGCAGCTGCTCCTGCGGGTCCTGCGGGAAGTCCTCGCCTGTCTCGGTCGCGTAGATCCCCTTGAAGGTGTGGGTCAGCTCCCGCAGTGCCTCGACGTCGAGCTCGGTGTCCTCGGTGACCCCGCGCGTGTCCTTGGCCGCCTTGATCGCGTCCTCGAACCGCTCGCCCGGGATCCCGCGCGACACGTTGCCGAACATCTGCACGAAGCGGCGGTAAGAGTCCCAGGCGAAGCGCTCGTTGCCGGTCGTGTCGGCCAGACCGTTGACCGACTCGTCGTTCAGCCCGAGGTTGAGGACCGTGTCGAGCATCCCGGGCATCGATTCGCGCGCACCCGAGCGCACCGAGACCAACAGCGGATCGCCGCGATCGCCCAGGGTCGTGCCGGCCATCTCCTGGAGGCGGTCGAGCGCCGCGGCGACCTCCTCCGCCATCCCATCGGGCTCCTGGCGGTCGGCGCGCATGTACTCGACGCACGCCTCGGTGGTGACGGTGAAACCGGCCGGGACGCGCTCGGGGCCCAGGACGCGCGTCATCTCGGCGACGTTCGCTCCCTTGCCGCCCAGAAGTTCCCGCATGTCCTTCGACCCCTCGGCGAAGTCGTACACCCACTTCGTCATCGAGCGATCCTACCCCCGATTCGGCGCCTCGTGGGGCGCGGGTGATCAGACGGTCTCGGCCGTCAGCGCCCGCGGCTCGAGGTCGAACGCCTCGGCGATGAGCTCATAGGAGCGACGGCGCACGCCGTGGTCGTAGGTGATCGTGACGACGATCACCTCGTCAGCCTGGTAGGCGCTCGCCACCGTCTCAATGCCCGCGCGCACCTTCTCCGGCGAGCCGACCACGCCGCGGCGGCCGGGGATGTCGCCGGACGCCGCCAGGCGCGCCTCGCGCGCGAGGAACTCCGACGCCTGCTCGGGCGGCGGCACGGCGATGAGCTTGTTGCGCCGCAGCAGTGTGAAGCTCATGCGGCTGCTCGAGGCCAGGAACTGGGCCTCCTCATCCGTGGGGGCCGCCAGCGCCCACACCGCAACGGCCGTGCGCGGCGCCTGCAGGTCGCGCGCCGGGGTGAAGCGCTCGCGATACAGGGCGGCGATGTCGGCGCCCTGCGGGTTGATGAAGTCTGCAAAGGCGTAGCGCAGCCCGAGCTCTCCGGCCCAGATGGCGCTCTGCTCCGAGGAGCCGAGCAGCCACGGCACCGGCAGCTCGGGGCGGCCCGGCAGCGTCGTGGCCAGGTGGCGGAACGGATGCTCCTGCGGCAGGTCGTTGTCGAAGTAGCCGAGCATCTCGGCCAGCTTCTGCGGGAAGTCGTCGGCGGCGGCCTGGCGGCGGTCCTGCTGGAGCGCGAACGTCGTCAGGGGATCGGTGCCGGCGGCGCGGCCGATGCCCAGGTCGATCCGGCCCGGGAACAGCGCGGCCAGGATCGTGAACGACTCGGCCACCTTGAGCGGGCTGTAGTGGGGGAGCATCACGCCGCCACTGCCCACGCGGATTCCTTCGGTGGCGGCGGCGATCGGCCCGATGAGCACCTCGGGGCTGGGACCGGCGAGCATCGGGCCGCCGTGGTGCTCGGCGACCCAGTAGCGGTGGTAGCCCAGCGCGTCGGTGAGCCGGGCCAGGTCGAGCGTGTTGTGCAGCGCGTCGGCGCCGGTGGAACCCTCGGCGATGGGGGACTGATCGAGGACCGAGAGGAGCATGCCCTCGATGTTAGTTCGATGGATCTCGTACCTTGGCAACGGGGAGCACTGGCGCTGGTGCAGTCAATGGCTGCTGCTAGAAAGCAGCGCCATGCCCGTCACCACCGCTGCGCTTCGCGACGTCGCCGCCACGCGGTACGTCACGCCGCTGCGCGAGGGCGGGTCGTTGCCCGGGTTGGTGGAGGCCAGCGACGACGGGCTCTACGTGACCAAGTTCCGCGGCGCGGGCCAGGGGGTGCGCGCGCTCGTGGCCGAGGTGGTCATCGGCGAGCTGGCTCGCGGCGCCGGCCTGCTTGTGCCCGAGCTGGTGACGGTGGCGATCGACGCGCGGCTGGGCGCCGCGGAGCCCGACCCCGAGATCCAGGAGCTCATCACCGGCTCGGCCGGCGTCAACCTCGGCGTCGACTTCCTCCCCGGCGCGCTGGCCTACACGCCGGCGGGGGCGTGGCAACCGTCCGCCGAGCTGGCGGCGGACGTCGTGTGGCTCGACGCTCTGGCCACCAATGTCGATCGAACCGCGCGCAACCCCAACCTGCTGCTGTGGCACGAGCGCCTGTGGCTCATCGACCACGGCGCCGCGCTCTACCTCCAGCACGGCGGGTTGGACCCCGAGGCCCACGCGACGCGGCCGTTCCCGCTCATCGCCGACCATGTCCTGCTGGAGCGGGCCGGGCCGATCGCGGAGGCCGACGAGCGGATGCGCGCGCGGCTGGGGGAGGGAGCCGTCCAGGCGGCGGTGGACCTGGTGCCGGTGGAGTGGTTCGCCGGCGCGGACCCGGCCGAGGTGTACGTGGAATACCTGACGCGGCGGCTGGCCGACGGCGGGTTTGCCGAGGAGGCCGAGCGTGCCCGAGCCGGACGCTAGCCCCTTCACCTATCTCATCCTGCGGGTTGTGCCCAGCGTCGAGCGGGGCGAGCGCCTCAACGTCGGCGTCGTGGTGTTCTGCCGCCAGCGGGGGTTCCTGGGCGCGCGGGTGGAGCTCGACGCCGCGCGGCTGGCAGCGCTCGCCCCCTTGGTGTCGCTTGACGAGCTGCGCGAGCACCTGGCGGCGCTCGTCAGGGTGGCTGAGGGCGCGCCCGGTGCCGGCCCGATCGCCGCGCTGCCCGCGTCCGAGCGGTTCGGGTGGCTGGCGGCGCCGTCCTCGACGATCGTCCAGGCCTCGGAGGTTCACACCGGGCTGAGCGACGATCCCGCGGCGACGCTCGACGCGTTGTTCGAGCGGCTGGTCGCCGCGCCCGCCGACCCTGCGCTTTAGCCCCGGCGCATCAGCCGACCCACGGCGTCCATGAGCTCGGCGGTCTTCTCGTCGCGCTCCTGCGCGGTGTCGGCGCCGATCACGCAGTGGTGGGCGTGGTCGTCGAGCAGGCCGAGCGCGACCTTGTCCAGCGCGGCGCGCGCCGCCGAGATCTGCGTCAGTACGTCGATGCAGTAGCGGTCCTCCTGGACCATGCCCTCGATACCGCGGATCTGTCCCTCGATCCGCTTCAGCCGCGCCAGCAGCTGGTCCTTGGTGGCGGTGTACCCGCGAGTCTGAGTCATGGCCGCAAAGCATACCACTACCCCCTAGGGGTATCATTCAAGTGGCGATGACTCCGATCCTGGATGTCCTGTGGCATGGCCTGCGCGACGCGTTGCTGATGGCGTGGACGGTGTGGTGGGCGCTCGTGCTGGGCTTCGCCATCTCCGCCATCGTCCAGGCGTGGGTTCCCCGCACGCGCATCGAGCAGACGCTGGGCGGGGGCGGCGCCGGTCCCACTACTCGCGCGACGCTATTGGGCGCGGCCTCGTCTTCGTGCTCCTACGCCGCGGTGGCCATCGCCCGGTCGCTGTTTGCCCGGGGTGCGTCGGCGGCGAGTGCGCTGGCCTTCCAGTTCGCCTCCACCAACCTCGTGTGGGAGCTCGGCCTGGTGCTGTGGATCCTCATCGGCTGGCAGTTCACGGTGGCCGAGTATCTGGGCGGGATCGTGATGATCGTCCTCATGGCGCTGGGGCTGCGCCTGTTCGTCAGCGGCCAGGACGAGATCCGCGCGCGCGAGCACGCCACGCAGGCCGAGGCCGGCCACCAGCATCACACCGCCGCGAGCACGCTGGGCTGGCGGCGGCGCCTGGTCAGCGTCGAGGCGTGGTCCGACGTGGCCCACAACTTCCGCGGCGACTGGCAGATGCTGTGGAAGGAGATCGGGATCGGGTTCCTGCTGGCCGGCTTTGTCGCCCAGATCCCCAACGGCGTCTTCCAGGGCCTGTTCCTGCATGACGCGCCGGCGCCGCTGCCGGCGATCGAGAACGCGATCATCGGGCCCATCATCGCGGTGCTCAGCTTCGTGTGCTCGGTCGGCAACGTGCCGCTGGCCGCCGTCCTGTGGTCCGGCGGGATCGGGTTCGCCGGCGTGCTGGCGTTCCTGTTCGCCGATCTCATCGTGCTGCCGATCGTGGTCATCTACCGCAAGTACTACGGGCGCCGGTTCGCGCTGAGGATCACGGTTCTCATGTTCCTGACGATGGTGGTGGCGGCGCTGCTGGTGGCGGGGCTGTTCGCGGTGCTGGGCGTGATCCCGACCGGGCCCCGGCCCGACCGCGCCGACATCTTCGGAGCGATCCACCTCGACTACAAGCTCGTCCTCAACATCGTCGCCACCGTGATCTTCGCCGCGCTGCTGTGGCTGACCCGGCGCCGGGGCGCCACCGACCCGACGTGCGGGATGCGGGTCGACCGGTCCAAGGCGATCACCCGTCACGGCGCCGCCGGGACGCTCTATTTCTGCTCAGCGGAATGCGCGGAGGCGTGGGACGCCACCGGCGTGGGTGTGGAGCACGCCCACTAACCGGCCGCGGCGGCGCGCAGCGTCGCCGGGCTCGCCGCGCGGGCGGGGTCCTCGGCGGTCTGCTGCTGTGGGGCCTCGTCCTCGGTGTGGACGATCAGCACCGGCACCTCGCTGTGGTTGAGCGCGTAGTGGCTGACGCTGCCCAGGATCGAGGCGGTCAGCGCGCCGCGGCCGCGCGAGCCCATGACCACGAGATCGTGCTCGCCGCTGCGGATCCGGGCCATCAGGGCCTCGCGGATCGGCTCGGGCGTGAGGATCTTGGTCACCGGGATGGAGGCCGGGACGCGGTCGACGGCGGCCTCGAGGGCGGCGTTGGCGTCGGCGGCCAGGTCGGCCGCGAGCGGCTCGACGGCGGCCGCGGTGACGGGATTGCACGCCCAGTAGGGCGGGCGGGGGATGGCAGTGAGGATCGTGAGGCGTGACCGCTCGGCGGCGGCGAGGTCGATGGCCTCGCTCAGGGCACGCTCGGCGTGGGCCGAGCCGTCGACGCAAACCAGGATGTTGCGGAACATGACAACCACCCGTGGAAATTTGATTAGCAAGCCAAACATTAGCATGCCATGGTTGCTACGCTCGTCGAGTGGAGGTTCAGGCCCTGAGCCCGCCCGGCAACGCCGAGGATTTCCTGGTCGCCTTTGAGACGCTGGCCCAGGCGGTGCGCCGGGCCCGGGGCGCGGTGGCGCAGGACGCGCCGGGCCGACTCACTCTCTCGCAGTACTCGCTGCTGCTGCCGCTGTCGAGCAGCGACACCGCCCGCGTGTCGGACCTGGCCGCCGGCGCCGCGATCGCCCCCTCCACGGCGAGCCGCATCCTCGACGCGCTCGAGCGCCGCGCGATCGTTCGCCGCGCGCGCTCGGAGGAGGACCGCCGCGGCGTCACGGTGACGCTCACCGACCACGGGCGCGCGGCGCTGGGCCAGCAGCACGAGTGGATGCGCGGCCGCCAGCTTGAGTTCTTCGACGGACTGCCCGGCGAGGAGCGAGCGCTTGTCTCGGACCTGCTCGTGCGGCTGGCGGCGCTCATCGACGAGCTCAGCTGCGGCCCGGCCGACTGACGCAGTCGCGCCGCGGGCGCCATTTCACAAGCGGTCAACACGGCGGGGCCGGGCGCCTCGTATAACCCGTCGCGTCACTCGCCGGGCGCCTACCTCCTCGGGCGCCCGGCGAGCGCCGGGTCGTGGTTGCGGCGCTGCACCCGTTTCCGGTGTGGGGGCGGGGCGCACCCCCCGGGTGTCGGGTGTTCCCGCAGCGGCGCTGGATTCCGGGCGGTGGCGGTCCATAGCGTGTGGCCCATGTCCACGACCCTGCCGCTCGAGTCGGAGCTTGCCCCTGCGCCCGCCCTGCCCCGGCGCGTCGGCGTCCTGGCCGCGTCGGTCGCCGTGAGCCTCCCCGAGACGGTCGTCACCAACGCCGAGATCGGCACCCGCCTCGGCGTCGACGACGACTGGATCGCCCGCCGCACCGGCATCCACTCGCGCCGGGTGGCACGCCATGACGAGCGGCTGGAGACCCACGCCACCGAGTCGGCCCGCGCCGCGCTCGCCTGCGCCGGCGTGCCCGCCTCCGACGTTGACCTCGTCATCGTCGCCACCACCACGTCGGATGAGATCATGCCGGGGACCGCTCCGCTCGTCGCGCACGCCCTCGGCGCCACCGGCGCCGGCGCGTTCGACGTCGGCTCGGCATGTACCGGCTTCCTCTCGGCGCTGGCCATCGGCGCGGCCCAGGTCGAGGCCGGCCGCTCGCGCTGCGCCGTGGTCATCGGCGCGGACTTCATGTCGCGGATCACGGATCCGCACGATCGCGCCACCGCGGCCGTGTTCGCCGACGGCGCCGGTGCGGTCGTGCTGGAGCAGGCACCGGACGAGGGCCGCATCGGCCCGGTCGTGCTCGGCTCCGACGGCGCGGGCGCCGACCACATCAAGGCCGAGCGCTCCGACGGCAAGATCCGCATGCGCGGCCACGAGACGTTCCGCGAGGCGGTGGCGCGGCTGACCCTGTGCACGCACCAGGCGGTGCGGGCGGCCGGTGTCGCGCTCGACGAGATCGACCTCTTCGTCTACCACCAGGCCAACGGCCGGATCCTGTCCGCCGTGGGCGAGCGGCTGGGCCTGCCGCCCGGCAGGGTGGTCGACTGCATCAGCCAGTACGGCAACACGTCGGCGGCGACCCTGCCGCTGGCGCTGGCCTTCAGTGAACGGGAAGGGATGTTGGCCCCAGGTGACCGGGTGCTGCTGGGTGCATTCGGCGCCGGGTTCACCTGGGGAGCAACGGTTCTCGAGTGGGGTCGCCCATGAGCGCGATCCTCGAGCGCCCGACCCAGGGCCGCCGTTTCCAGCCCAGCGCGCGCAGCGAGCGCGACGAGCCGCTCACCCCGCTCGAGCGCCTGGAGTCATTGTGTGACCCCGGCTCGCTGCAGCTCATCCGCACCGAGGTCGTCTCCGACATCATGGGCGACAAGGCCCGCCAGGGTGATGGCGTGCTCGGCGGCTCGGGCACCGTCGGCGGGCGCACCGTGTTCTGCTACGCCCAGGATCCCCGCTACGCAGGCGGGTCGCTGGGCGAGCCGCACGCCGACACCATCGCCCGCGTGCTGGAGCTCGCCGAACGCGGGCGCGCCCCCGTGGTCGGCTTCGTCTCCTCGGGCGGCGCCCGGATGCAGGAGGGCATCGCCGCGCTGGGCGGCTACGGCCGCATCTTCAAGCGCACCGTGGCGCTGAGCGGCAAGGTGCCGCAGATCTCGGTCGTCACCGGTCTGTCGGCGGGCGGCGGCGCGTACTCGCCGGCGTTGACTGACTGGATCGTGATGACCGAGGAGTCGAGCATGTTCCTCACCGGGCCCGGCGTGGTCCGGGAGGCGCTGGGCGAGGTCGTCGACGCCGAGACGCTGGGCGGCGCCAAGGTCCATCAGAAGAACGGCGTCTGCCACTTCGTCGCCGAGGACGATCTCGATGCCTCACGGCTCGCGCGCGACCTGCTCGGCTACCTGCCCAGCCACAGCGGCGAGCCAGCCCCGCACGTCCGGCGCCGTCCCCCTTCGGGCGCGGATCCCGAGTCGATCGTCCCGCCGGAGCAGCGCCGTGTCTACGACGTGCGCGACGTGATCGGGTCGATCGTGGACGGCGGCGAGCTGCTTGAGATCTCTGCGGGCTGGGCTCGCAACCTCGTCACGGGCTTTGCCCGGATAGACGGCCGCACCGTCGGCGTGGTGGCCAACCAGCCGCGCTATCTGGGCGGCGTGCTCGACGTCGCCAGCTCTGAGAAGGGGGCGCGGTTCGTGTCCAAGTGCGACACCTTCGGCATCCCGCTGCTCGTGTTCGAGGACACGCCCGGGTACATGCCGGGGGTGCGCCAGGAGTCCGCCGGCGTCATCCGCGCCGGGGCCGGCTTCGTGCACGCGTTCGCGCAGGCGACGGTGCCGCGCATCACGGTCATCCTGCGCAAGGCCTTCGGCGGCGCCTTCATCACGATGAACTCCAAGGACCTCGGCGCGGACTACGTGTTCGCGTGGCCCACGGCAGAGATCGGCATCATGGGCGCCAAGCCGGCGGTCGGAGTCATCCATCGTCGACAGCTCGCCGCCGCCGAGGATCCCGAGGGCGAGCGCGAGCGCCTGGCGGCGCATTACGCCGAGACGCAGCTGCGTCCGGAGGTGGCGGCCGCCCGCGGCTTCGTGGACGAGCTGATCGCGCCCCAGGACACGCGGGCGCGTCTGGTGTGGGCCTACAACACTCTGGTACCCGTGCGATGACCGCCGCCTCTGGCGATGTCCTGCTGACGGGTGCCACCGGCTTCGTCGGCATGGAGCTGCTCGCGCGCTACCTGCAGCGCGGCGACCGCGACATCATCACGCTCGTGCGCTCCGAGAGCCAGGAGGGTGCCACGGCCAGGATCGACGGCGTGCTTGACAACCTGTTCGGCGCCGAGGCGTCCGTCCATCGCCCGCGAGTCCACGCGGTGGCCGCGGACATGACCGCCCCCGGCCTCGGGCTCGCGGAGGACGAGCGCATACGGCTGGCCAAGCGCGTGACCAAGATCGTCCACAGCGCGGCGTCCGTGTCCTTCACACTCCCGCTGGCCGAGGCGCGCGCGATCAACCTCGAGGGAACCAGGCGGATGCTGGAGCTCGCCGAGCTGGCGCGCGCACATGGCGGCCTGGACTGCTACGCCCACATCTCCACCGCGTTCGTCGCCGGCGATCACGCGGGGATGTTCGCCGAGTGCGACACCGACGTCGGCCAGGCGTTCCACAACTCCTACGAGCAGTCCAAGTTCGAGGCGGAGCAGCTGGTGCGCTCGCACGACGGTCTTCCGTACACGATCCTGCGGCCCAGCATCGTCGTCGGCGACCGCAACAACGGGTGGACCGCCGCCTTCAATGTTCTCTACTGGCCGCTGCGCGCGTTCGCTCGGGGCCTCTTCACCGCGGTGCCGGCGATCGCATCGGCCCCGGTCGACGTGGTCTCCATCGATTACGTCGCCGACGCCGCCTACGAGCTGTGTGAGACGAACTGTGGCAATGGGGCGACGTACCACCTCACCGCCGGGAGAGACGCCTCAACGATCGCCGAGCTCGCCGGTCTCGCCAGCCGCTACTTCCGCCGTCCGGTGCCCCGCGTGGTGCCGCCCGCCGAGTTCGCTGCGATGACGCTCGGCGCCGCCGAGCGCAAGGCGCTCGAAGCCGGGAGCGAGTACTTCCCGTACTTCTGCATGGAGGGCACGTTCGACGACCGCGAGACCCGCAAGCGGCTGGAGCCACACGGCATCACCACCGCTCCGCTGCGCGACTACGTCGACCGGCTGCTGGACTTCGCCACGCGCGCCCGGTGGGGCAAACGCCCGATCACCCGGGTCGACGCCTTCGCCGATGATGCGTACCCGCTTCCGCTCAGAGCCGCGTCATAGCGCGGCTGGCTTCCGATCCAGGAACACAGCACGGACCGGAGGGCTGGCCCCCCAACTGGGGGGTCGTCCCCTCCCCGGGGTTGCTCCCCATCCCCACCGACGGGATAGTGGAGTGATGGCCGCCCTCGCCGACGTCGCGCGCTTTCGGCCGGAGGATCCCGACGTCCTGGTGCGGGCGGCCCTCGCATGTCCCATCTGCCTCCACGTCGATGACGTGGAATTCGAGGACAGCCTGGAGGGTTACGATCCATCGGTCCAATGCCGGTGCCCCTCCTGTCAGATGCAGTGGCGCGTTTACCTGGCGCCCGATCAGGTGCTGCGGCTCGGGCTGATGCACGCCCACGCCGCATAGCCCTGCAACCCGCGGGGGAGACGACGTGAGCCTTGACGTTCCCGCAGCGGGTCGCGCCGATCTCGATATCGGGGTGCTCGAGCTGTTCGTCGAGGTGCTCTCCCAATCGGAGTCGGGCACCACCGTGGACGGTTTCTACGACCACCTGTGCGAGGCCGTGTGCCGCCTCGCGCGGATGCGCCGCGCGCTCATCTTCCGCTATGACAGCGCCGACCGGCGCGTGCGTGCGGCGGGCGCGCACGGGATGGACATCGAGGCCTTCGCGGGCGCCTACGTGACGGTCGAGTCCGCGCCGCTGGCCGCCCAGGCGATCCGCGAGGATCGCGTGGTGGAGGTGGTGGGGGACCTCAGCGGCCAGGTGCCCGAGGAGTTCGCGGCGCTCGTCTCCGAGCCGGCCCGCCTCGTGTGCGCGCCGATGGCCGCCGCCGACCGTGCGTTCGGGGTGATCCTCGCCGACCGCCTCATGCACGAGCCCCCGCTCGACGACGCCGACCGTCACCTGCTGTGGACGCTGGGCAAGGCCGCGGCCCTGGCCTCGGTCGCGCGGGTCGTCTCCACCCAATTCGAGAAGGCCACCCAGCTCGAGCAGCGCATCGACCTCGCCCGCGAGATCCACGAGGGCGTCATCCAGCGCCTGTTCGGCGTCTCCATGGCGCTCGACGGCGACGGCGAGCTCCCCGCGGGGGCGCGGCAGCGCTGCGCCGAGGAGACCCAGGCCGCCCTCACCGAGCTGCGGGCCGCGCTCCAGCGCCCGCTGGGGCGCGCGCCGCGGGCCACCCGCACGACGTTGGCCGCCGAGGTGGGACGCCTGTCGGTCGCCCATCCCCATCTCGGGCTGACGGTGGTGGAGGGGACCGGGGCCGACGTGCCCCCGCCGCGCGAGCCGCTGGCGCAGTCGGTCCTCATCGAGGCGGTGCGCAACGCCGACAAGCACGCGAAGCCGACGCACGTCGACGTCCGGCTGGGGCGCGCCAACGGCGCCTTCTGGATGGAGGTCGTCAACGATGGTGTGACGGGCCCCCGCAAGCACCCTGGGATGGGCCTGCGGCTGGCCGCCCTGGAGGCGCTGCAGTCAAACGGCGTCGTCGAGTTCGGCGAGCGCGAACCGGGCACCTGGCAGGTGCGACTCGTCGTGCCCGACAACGAGGACGATGACTGACGAGGAGCGCAGCCCCGAGCGGCTGCGAGTGCTGGTGGTCGACGACCACGACGTCGTGCATTGGGGCTTTCGGCTGATGCTGACCCAGCAGTCCTGGGTCGAGCGCTGCGTCAGCGCCCACACCGGTCCCGAGGCGGTGAGCATGACCAAGCGCTACCGGCCCCACGTCGCGCTGGTGGACCTGTTCATCGGCGAGGAGTCGGGCGCCGAGGTGTGCGAGCGCGTGCGCGAGGCCGAGCCGAACACCCGCGTGCTGCTGTTCTCGGGCGCCGGCGAGATCTCGCCTCAGGCCGCGCGTGCCGCCGGGGCCTCGGGCTTTGCCTACAAGGACTGGCCGGCGCGCAAGATCGCCAGCGCGGTGCGGATGGTGGGGATCGGCAAGACGGTGTTCGAGCACCAGGATCGCCAGGGCGCGCTCGGCCTGTCTGACCGCGAGCGGACGGTGCTGGAGCTGATGGCCTCGGGCGCGACCAACCCGGAGATCGGCGAGGCGCTGCACCTCTCGCGCCACACCGTCAAGGAGCACTCGAGCTCGGTGTATCGCAAGCTGGGGGTCCGCAACCGGACCGAGGCGGTGCAGCGCGCGCAGCGGTTGGGACTGCTGCGCTGAGCCGTGTCGTACCGTTGGACCGGTCATGCGAGATAGGAGGGTGAGCTGGACGCCGGCCTGAGCGAGATCGCGCGCTTCTTGGCGCAGCGGCCGCCGTTCGACGCGCTCGCGCCGGACGAGCTGGCCGACGTTGCGGCTCAGGCGGCAATCGAGTTTCACCTGCGCGGCGCCGTCATCCTGTCCGAGGACGACGGCCCCGTCACCTTCCTGCGCGTGATCCACTCCGGCGGCGTCGACATCACCCACGAGGGCCGGCTGCTGGACCTGCTGGGACCGGGCGACGCCTTCGGCCACGCAGCGATGCTGTCCGGTCTGCCGCCCGGGTTCGAGGCACGCGCCGCCGAGGACACGCTCTGCTACCGCATTCCCGTCGAGGTGGCACGGCCGCTGCTGGATCGCGCGCGCCGCAGCGAGCTGCGCTCCGGCCGCACCGACGTCAACTACCAGCCGGTGGTCAAGCTCATCCGCGCCGCCACGGTGACGTGCAAGCCGTCGGAGAACATCGGGTTCGTGGCCGAGCGGATGACCGCCGCCGGCGTCAGCGCCGCCATCGTCGAGCTCGAGGGCGGCGGATGGGGGATGCTCACCGACCGCGATCTGCGCGCCCGCGTGCTGGCGGTCGGCCGCTCGGGCGCGGTCCGGGTCGACTCCGCGATGACCGCGCCCGCCTACACGGTCAGCCCTGACCGGCTATCCGGCGAGGTCCTGTACGAGATGCTCGAGCGGGGCATCCGCCACGCCCCGGTGGTCTCCGAGCGCGGCCGGCTCGTCGGCCTGCTGGAGGACGCCGATCTGTACGCCGCCCAGCCCCGGTCGTGGGTGCGGGCGCGGCGCAGTATCGAGCGCGCCCGCAACCTCGATGCGCTGTTGGAGGCCGCGGCGCAGCTGCCCGCGCTCATGCTCGAGCTGCACCACTCGAGCGTTCCGGCGCTCGAGCTGGCCCCGGTGCTCTCCGCGCTTGTTGACGCCCTCACGCGGAGGGCGCTGGAGCTCGTGTCGGCCAACGGCACGCCGGCGGCGGAGGGTGTGGTCTGGGTCTCCGTGGGCAGCCAGGCACGTCGGGAGCTGACGCCCGCCTCCACCCGCCGTGGGGCGGTGATCCACCCCTCCGGGCTCCCGCCCGCGGCCGAGTGGCTCGCTGCGGTGGAGGCGGCGCTCACGCCGTGTGGCGTGCAGGGGCCGGTCGTGGCGCGCGATGCGGCGCGCTGGGCTTCGCTGGCGGGCGGCGATGAGCTGGCGCAATCGGTGCTGGCTGACCGGCGCGTGCTCTGGGGCACGCCGACTCAGCCGCTGCCGTTGGCCGAGGGCCAGGCCAAGGACGCGCTGCTGCGTGCGCTGGCCGAGCAGGCCTTTACGCTCGCGCTGCCCACCGGCTTTGACGCCGACGCCGTGCTCACCCGCGAGGGCCGCCACAGCCGGCTCAACGTCCGTTCGGCGGCCATCGTCCCCATCGCAGCGATCGCCCGCTGGGCCGCTGCGGTGGCCGACGCCGGCGAGGGCTCGACGCCCGAGCGGCTGCGCGCCGCGGCCGACGCGAGCGTCCTGGGCGCGGAGCAGGCCGAAACGCTCGCCGAGGCCTTCGAGCTCGCGCTGGAGTTGCGGATCGTGCACCAGCTCGAACAGATCGCCGCCGGCGAGGCACCGGACGACCTGCTCGACGCGGCGGCGATGAGCGCCCTGACCCGGGCTCGGCTGCGCGACGTGTTTCACGCGGTGAGCACGGTGTCGCGGGAGCTGCGGCGGCCGGCATGAGGCTCGGCCTCAGGCGGTCGGAGGCGGGCAGCCGCTTCGCCCACGCACCGGCCCCGGACCCCGACACGCCGTGGCGGCAGGCCGAGTGGTGCGCCATCGACCTGGAGCTGACCGGGCTGCGCCGCTCCGACGAGATCATCGCCATCGGCGCCGTGCCCATCCGTGACGGCGCGCTCATCCTCGGCGAGGCGATGTACTCGCTGGCGCGTCCCTTCCGACCGCCCACGCACGCCTCGGTGCTCGTCCACAAGCTGCGATCCGTCGATCTGCACCAGGCCCCGGCGCTCGACGACGCCATCGACGAGCTGCTGAAGACGCTGTCAGGCCGCGTGCCGGTCTTCCACACCGCAATGGTGGAGCGCGCGTTCCTGGGCAAGGAGCTGCGCCGGCGCCGCCTGCGGTTGCCCAGCGACGTGGACACCGAGGTGCTGGGCCGCGTATGGCTGCGACACCGCGACGGGTCGGCGCCACCGAGCCTGCCTCTGTCGCGGCTGGCGACGGTGCTCGGCCAGCCCGGGGAGGATCCCCATCACGCGCTCGGCGACGCGCTGACGACGGCCAAGGCGTTCATCGCCCTGGCCAGCCACCTCGATGCCGAGTCACCCCAGACGGTGGGATCGCTGCAGGGCGCCGAGCGCCAGTTGGGGGCCGGCGGGACCCGCCGCTTCGGGCCCAGCTAGCGCTCGCCCGGTAGGGTTCGGAGACGATGAAGCGCGGCATCTTCATCGCGCCGTTTGACGAGCTGGTCGAGCCACGCGTGGTCGCGGACCTGGCCGCCTCGGCCGAGGCCCACGGATGGGACGGCGTGTTCGTGTGGGACCACATCGTCTACCGGGCCCCGGTCCGGGCCGTCGCCGACCCGTGGATCGTGCTCAGCGCGATTGCGTGCGCCACGAGCACGCTGCGGATGGGGCCGATGGTCACTCCGCTGGCGCGGCGCCGGGTCCAGAAGCTCGCCCGCGAGACGGTCACGCTCGATCACCTCAGCGGCGGCCGGCTGACGCTGGGCGTCGGTCTGGGCAGCGACAACAGCGGCGAGCTGGGGCCATTCGGCGAGGAGACCGATCCGCGCGGGCGGGCCCGGCTGCTCGACGATGGCCTGGAGCGGCTGAGCGCGATGTGGGGGGGCGAGTTCGAGCCGGGGCCGGTGCAGCGGCCGCGCATCCCCGTGTGGGTGGCCGCGCGCTGGCCCAACCGGCGCCCGGTGCGCCGAGCCGTGCGCTGGGACGGCCTGTTCCCGATCGAGATGCCCGGCCCCGAGGCCCTCGCCGAGCTCGTGCAGGAGACCACCGACGCCCGTGGCGGCGAACCGTTCGACATCGTCGCCGAGATCGCCCCCGGGGAGGACCCCGCGCCGTGGCGGGAGGCGGGGGCCACCTGGGTGTTCACCGGGTTCGGGCGACAGCCGCGCGCCGACGAGGTCCGCGACGCGATCGCCGCCGGGCCCTGAGCGGCGGGCAACGGCGGCATTGACGCCTCAGAGCACACGGTCGACCGGTTTGGGAGGCGTGCTCTGTGGGGTCAACATGACACGGGTTCTGGAGCACGCCGCCAGACAACGCGCGGCGTGCGCTCCGTGGCGTCAAACCGTTCTGGGGGGTCAGAAAGCCGTTCTGGGGTCAGAACAGCTGCAGGTAGCGCTTGAGCTCCCAGTCGGTGATCTGCTCGTGCGCGGCCTGCCACTCGCGCCGCTTGACCTCGATGTAGTAGTCCACGTAATCACCGTCGCGCACCTTGCCGAGCGCCTTGCGGAGCACCTCACAGCCCTCGAGCTCGCGCGTCGCGTCCAGCAGATTGGCCGGCAGCAGCTCGATCCCCTGGGACTCGCGCTCGCCCGCGTCCAGCGTGTAGAGGTTGGAGGAGTTGGGCTCGCCCGGGTCCAGCCCGCGCTCGATGCCGTCCAGGCCGGCGGTGAGCATCGCGGTCGCGGCCAGGTACGGGTTGCACGAGCCGTCCACGGTGCGATCCTCGACACGGCCGGCGGCGGGCACGCGCAGCATCTGCGTGCGGTTGTTGTAGCCGTAGCTGATGTAGGCGGGCGCCCATGTGGCGCCGCTGGTGGGAGCGCCGACGACCAGCCGCTTGTACGAGTTGACGGTGGGGGCCGTCAGCGCGATGTAGGCCTTGGCATGGGCCTTGAGCCCGCCGATGAAGTTGTAGGCAAGATCGGTGAGGCCCAGGCCGCGCTTGTCGTCGGAAGGGTCGCACTCGAACACGTTCTCGCCGTCCTTCCACAGGCTGACGTGGAAGTGGCAGCCGTTGCCGGTGAGATGGGCGAACGGCTTGGGCATGAACGTGGCGATGAGCCCGCGCTGCTGGGCCAGCGACTCGACCATGTAGCGGAAGAAGATCGCCCGGTCGCACGTGGTCAGCGCGTCCGCGAACTGGAAGTTTTGCTCGAACTGCCCGTTGGCGTCCTCGTGGTCGGTGGCGTAGTTGTCCCAGCCCAGCTCGGTGACGGCGCGCGAGACCTCGGAGACGAAGTCGAGGTTGCGCGTCAGCGCCCGCATGTCGTAACAGGGCTGATCGAGGGTGTCGAGCGGATCGGCGAGCTCAAGGGCGCCGTCGGCGCCGCGGCGCAGCAGGAAGTACTCGAGCTCGGCGCCGACGCGCATCTCATAGCCCTGTGCGGCGGCCCGTTCCAGCGCATGGCGCAGGATCGTGCGCGGGCAGTAGGGCCACTCCTCCCCCTCAACGGTGACGTTGCAGGCAAAGCGGGCGACCGTGGGGCGCCACGGGAGGATCGTCAGCGTGGTGGGGTCGGGCATCGCGATCATGTCGGGATCGTCGGGGCCCTGGCCGATGTCGCCGGCGGCGAAGCCGGCGAAGCCGGCGCCTTCGGTCAGCAGGTCGTCGATGTGGTGGGCGGGGACCAGCTTCGCGCTCGGCTTGCCGTGCATATCCACGAACTGCGCGAAGAGGAACTCGATGCCGTTGTCCTTGACGATCTTGCGGACGTCGTCTTCGTTCTGGGGAGGATCGATCATTGCCCATTTCTATACGGGCGCCGCGGTGCTGCACAATGGTCCCGGGCACCCCGTTGGGGCGCCCGGGCATGTGCGCGCCGCACATAGCAAGGACCGCATGGCACTACCCGCAGAACCACCGAGCCCGATCGGGACCGAGCTCCACGCCCTCCGCGAGGAGAACCGGACCCTGTACGGGGTCATCAAGATGGTGTCCTCGTCGCTGGAGCTCGTGCCCATGCTCCAGGGCGTCGTCGACCTGGCCACCGAGGCCACCGGCTGCCACGCCTGCTTCATCTACCTCCTGGAGGACGCCGAGCTCGTCATCCGCGCCGCTTCTCCGGTGTTCGGCGAGGCGGTCGGCAACGTCCGCTTCTCGGTTCAGGAGGGGCTGACCGGCTGGGTGGCGCGCCACCGCCGCCCCGAGTTCATCCGCGACAGGGCGATGGCCGATCCGCGCATGAAGTACGTGCCCCTCCTGGAGGAGGAGTCCTTCCAGTCGATGGCGGCGGTGCCGATCCTGTCGCGCGCGGGCGAGACGATCGGGGTGATCGTCCTGCACACCCGGGCGCCGCACGAGTTTGGCGAGGACACGCCCAACCTCCTCACCCACATCGCCTCGCTGGTCTCGGGCGCGATCGAGAACGCGCAGCTCTATGACCGCGAGCGCCGGCGCGTCGACGGGCTCACCGGGCTCTCCGAGCTGGCCCAGCAGGTGGCCGCCGCGCCCGGAGCAGGCGAGCTGGGCGCCGTGCTGGTGCGCGGGACCGCGGCGCTGCTGCGCGCCGACGCCTGCCAGCTGCTGCGCGTCGAGGCCGACGGCGAGACGGTGGTGCCGCTGGCCTCGTTCCCCGAGGCCCTGCCCGCGCCGGCGCTGACCTCGGTGGCCGAGGTGATGCTGGCCGGGCTGGAGAGCCGGTCGGGCCCCGGACGGCGCCGCGCCGGGCGGGCGCTGTGGCCCGATGAGAGTCTGGCCGACGTGCTGGTCACGCCCCTGGCCGCCGGCGGCGAGCGCGTGGGCGTCCTGTGCGTGGCCTCGCATCAGGGTCGGGTCTTCGGGGACGAGGACGCCGAGATCTCGCGCGCCATCGCCCACCTGGCGGCAGTGGCGATCAAGCGCGCCGAGCTCATCGAGGGCCTGACCAAGGCCAACACGATCAAGGATCTGTTCGAGGCGCTCGCTGCCGGGGCCACGACGTTCGCCGCCGCCAAGGCCGCCGAGGTCCGGTGCGACCTCAACGCCCCCTACCTCGTGCTGTCGGCTCAGCCCGCCGGCTCCCGGGCCCAGTCCACCGGCGAGTGGCGGGTGGCCGCCGAGGCGGTGGGCCGCGGCCTGGCCGAGCTCGCGCCGCGGTCGGCGATCGAGTCCGGGCCCGGCCCGGTGCGCGCGCTGCTGGCCTTCGGGTCCACGCGGCGCGGGACGGTCGACGGGCTGCTGCGCAGCGCGCGGGAGCTGGGGCAGGCCCACGGCGCCGTCATCGGCGTTTCCGAGTTGCGCGACGGGCCCGCCGACGCCCCCGGCGCCTATCGCGAGGCCGGGGACGCGGCGACGATCGCCCACGCGCTCCTGCGCGACGGCGGCGCCATCGCCTACTCGCAGGTCGGCGCCTACCGCTACCTCGTTCAGATCGGCGCTGATGATGCCCCGCGCGACCGGATGCGCGCCGCCGTGGACCGGCTCATCGACTACGACCGGCGGCGGCGCACCGCGCTGCTGGACACGCTCGAGCGCTATCTGTCAGAGCGCCGCAGCGTCATCGAGTCGGCCCGGGCGCTCTACATCCACCCCAACACGCTGCGCCAGCGGCTGGGGCGCATCGAGGAGCTCAGCGGGCTGGACCTTGACGAGGACGATCTGCTCTCCCTCGAACTGGCCATCAAGCTGGCCCGGCTGCACGGCCGCCCCGACGCTGCGTCCTGACTGCGGCTTTCAGTCGTCGAAGACCAGATAGACGGGCAGCTTGGCCTTGCGCCGGACGCGCTGGGGCTCCTGGGTCCACATCACGTTGCCGGTGACGCGGTTGCGGTCAGCGTCGGCGGCCATGACGATGACCTCGCAGCCCTCCTTCTTGGCCTCCTCGATGATCTTCTTGGTGGCGTTGCGGGTCCCGAGCACGTGGCCGTTGGCCGCCAAGCCCTTGCGCTCCAGCCGCTTGATCGTCTTGGCGACGATGTCGCGCTGCGCGGCCCACTCCTTCTTGGTGGGGAACAGCCCGGGCGACGGCATCCCGAACGCGGTGCCGTGGATCCGCGCGATCGTGAACACGTGCACGTTCGCCCCCGGCTCCGCCAGCTCGACCACCCGGGCGACCGCCGCCGGCGGGATCGGCCGGCCCTCTGAGGCCAGCAGGATCCGCCGGAAGCGAGCCTGACTCGGCGTGGGCTCCGCCACCGGAGCGGCGGCGCTCAATCCCCGGCCCCCGCGACGCCCGCCTGGGGCGGCGGCACCGCTTCGGCCGGCGACCCACGCTTGTCCTCGACGCGCTTGCGGTACCAGTACAGCGGCAGGTAGAGCAGGAGCACGCCCCATCCGATGAAGTAGAACGGAAGTGTCGTGGTGCCCGCCGCGTTGCAGGCGCAGTTGGCGTAGATGGGGCCGCCGTAGAAGTAGATGACGGCGTACAGGAGCGCGATCGCGATCGCCACATACTTCATCCACTCGGGCAGCTTGAACGGCCGCCGGACGTTGGGACGGTGCTTGCGCAGGAGGTAGTAGCCGACGAGCACCGGGATGAACGAGGCGAGGTAACCGACGTTGGACATGGTGTAGATCTGCACCGCGCCGCCGGCGAACACCACGAGGATCGAGCAGACGACGTTGAAGATCATCGCCCGGTCCGGGACTCCGTGGTGGTTGACCTTCTGGAAGAACTTCGGGAACTGCCCATCCGTCGACATCTGATGCAGCGAGCGCGCCGTGCCGGTGATCGCGTTGAGCGCCGACAGGATGAGCGCCAGGATGAGCATGATCGCGACCAGCCAGTCCAGGAGGTTCGATCCGGCGCCGGCGCCGAACACCTTTGATGCGAAGGTGACGAACATCGTCTGGGGATCGACCAGCGCGGGGTTGCCCAGCGCGTGGACGCCGATGACGATGATGAACGCGACCGGGATCATCGTGTAGATGAACAGCCCGTACAGGCCCTCGAGGTTCATCGCGATCTTGGCGTCGCGGTCGGGGTTCTTGGTCTCGCCGATGTAGCACGCGGCCGCCTCCATGGCGATCACGTTCCACGTGAGCAGGAACGAGAAGGCGATGTACAACGTCAGCCAGCCGTGGCCGAACAGCGGATCGAGGAAGCCGCTGCCGTTCGGGCGCTCGAGATTGAACAGCTGGTTGAAGTGGACGACGGAAGGGTTGAAGATCCACGCGATGGCCAGGAACGTCAGCGGGATCATCGAGAGGATGGCCAGCGTCGTGGCGAAGTTGGCCCCGAAGCGCATTCCGCGGATCGCCGGGATGGCGAGGAGGATCAGGCCGACGATGGAGATGGCCAGCGTCCAGTAGCTGATCGGTGTGTCGAACACCGTCAGCGACCCACTGGTGAGCTTGAACCGGTCCGCGATGTAGAGCGATGCGAGGATCATGTTCAGCGGCGCCACCGGGAACCAGCCCAGCCAGTACGCCCACGCGCTGAACCCGTTGACGTGCTCGGCGAACCGCGGCCACTTCTCCTTGTAGGCCGGGTAGGCGTAGGAGGGCAGCCCTCCGGAGCGGTCGGGCATCATCGCCGAGAGCTCGGCCAGCAGCAGGCACACGAGATATCCCGTGATCGTGATGAACACGATCACCGGGACCGACGAGGCTCCCAGCTCCGTGACCATGACCGGCGCGATCCCGGTGACCAGGATCGTGCCCGCCAAGCCGATCACGAAAGCGCCCCACCAGTTGGTCGTCTTCGGCAGGCCCGCGCCCTCGTAGACGAGCTCGTCCTCATAGACGTCCGGCATGTGCCCTCCAGGTCCGCTGGTCGTTGCTGGGCTTACCCTGACACGTCGCCGTTGGCTCACAAGGCAAGATGCGAACACAATTGCGGTGTCTGACATGGAGCACTTGGACACATTTCTGGTTGCACACCCGCCGTTCGACGCGCTCGCCCCGGAGCGGCTGCGCGAGCTGATCGCACACGCGGCCTTCAGCGAGCAGGATCCGGGGGCAGTGCTGCTGGTGGAGGACGGCCCGCCCGCCCCCGGGATGTGGGTGATCCTCACCGGGTCCATGGACGTCGTGCACTCCGGCGAGGTGATCCAGGTGCTCGAGCCGGGGGAGTGCTTCGGCCACCCCTCGCTGCTGACCGGCATGGCGCCGGCGTTCACCGTGCGCGCCCGCGAGCCCTCCAGCTGCCTTCTGTTCGCGCCCGAGGCCGCCCGGCAGATCCTGGCCACCGACGCCGGCGTCTCCTACGTCGCCGGGTCGCTGCGCAAGCGGCTCACGCGGGCCGGGCACACCGTCCACGGCCTGCACGATGTCGGCACCACGCCGGTGTCGGCCATCATGCGCGCGCCCGTGTATGCCGCGGCCGGGGAGACGATGCGCTCGGCGGCGCAGCGGCTGGGGGAGGATCACCTCCAAGCGCTTCTGGTGGCGATGCCCGACGAGACGATCGGCATCCTCACCGACGCCGACGTACGCGCCGCGGTCGCCGGCGACCGCCTGTCGCCCGAGGCACCCGCGCACGAGCTCGTCCGGGCGCCGGCGCCGACGGTGCCGGTGCGCCAGCTGGCGATCGAGGCGACCGTCGACATGCTGGCGGCAGGGGTGGAGCACATGGCGGTGCTCGACGGGGACCGCGTCTGTGGGGTGCTCTCGGCGGCCGATCTGCTGGGGCTGGACGCGCACAGCCCCATCGGGCTGCGCCACACGATCCTCGGCGCCGCCGACGCCGACGTCCTGGTGCAGGCCGTCTCGCACCTGCCGCAGCTGTTCCTCACGCTGGTGCGGGCCGGCGTTCCCTCGCGTGACCTCGGGCGGGTGCTCAGCCTCGCCCACGATGCCGTGGTGGCGCGGCTCATCGACTTCTCGATCTGGACCCAGGGCCCGGCGCCGCTGCCGTGGGCGTGGCTGGACATGGGCTCAGCCGCTCGCCGCGAGTTCACCCTCGCCTCCGATCAGGACAACGCTCTGGCCTACGCGCGGCCCGCGCCTGGCTCCGAGCTCACGCCCGAGGGCGTCGACGCGTACTTCGCGCGGCTGGGCGCCGACGTCAACACTGGCCTGGAGCGCTGCGGGATCGGGATCGACAACAACGGAGTCATGGCCGGCAACCGGCGCTGGCGGATGTCCAAGCCCGAGTGGCTGCGCACGTTCGACGAGTGCCTGACACAGCCTGACGAGTCCCACCTCGTCCGGGCCTCGGTGGCCTTCGACTTTCGCCCCGCCGCCGGTGGGCTGGCCGTCGTCGCCGACCTCAACGCCCGTATCCGAGCCGCCCGCGAGCATCCCCAGTTCATGCGCCTGATGGCTCGCGCGGCCGCCGGCTTCCAGGTCGCGCTGGGGTTCCGGGGCCAGCTCTCGACCGACTCCGACGGCCACCTCGATATCAAGCGCGGCGCGATCATCCCGGTGGTCAACCTCGTCCGCTACCACGCGCTATCCGCCGGGGTCACGATCTCGCCGACGCTCGATCGCATCGAGGGCGTGGCCATGGCGGGCGGGCTCGCTCCTGACGAGGCCGAGGCTCTGAGCGAGGCCTTCGAGGTGATCACGCGCGTGCGCTTCGAGCACCACGCGCAGCTCATCGCCGACGGCCGTCCCGCCGACAACCTCGTTGATCCGGCGACGCTGACGCCGATCGTGCGGACCGATCTGCGCGAGGCGCTGCACGCCGTCAGACGCGCGCAGAAGCGCTTAGCGGTTTAACTCCGTAACGCAATCGAAACATCCATGGGCCCGGTGTGGAGTGGAACGCCACATTTCCGGCCGAAAGTGTGCTCTGGGACGCCATTGGAGCGCGTCAGGGCAGGTTCTACGCTGCACGGCCATGTGCGGCATTGCGGGGCTCTACACCAAGACCGACGCGCTGCGCTCGCAGCTCGGGTTTCACCTCGCGGCGATGCTCGGGCAGCTGTCCGATCGCGGTCCCGACAGCGCCGGCGTCGCCTTCTACCGGGATCCCGCCCCAGATGGGTGGTGCAAGGTCTCGATGTACTCGCCCGCCGCCGAGCCTGCCTGGGCCGACCTGGCCGACGCGCTCGCCGTCCGGTTCGGCGACGCCTCGCTGAGCGCGGTGCGGGCCACCCACGCCGTGTTCATGGTGGCCGCCGCCGCCGCTGACGTACAGGCGTGGCTGCGCGCCACGCGCCCCGAGCTCACCCTCATGAGCGCCGGGCAGACGATTGAGATCTTCAAGGAGGCGGGGCTGCCCACCGAGTTCGTGCGCCGCTTCGATCTGGCCTCGATCGAGGGCAGCCATGCCCTCGGCCACACGCGCATGGCGACCGAGAGCCGGGTCACGACGGAGCACTCGCACCCGTTCTCCACCGGCCTCGACCTGTGCCTGGTTCACAACGGGTCGCTGTCGAACCACAACCGCCTGCGCCGCTCGCTGCGCAAGGAGGGCATCCACTTCCAGACCGACAACGACTCGGAGGTCGCCGCCGGTTACCTCACCTGGCGCTTGGCCCAGGGAGCGACGCTGGAGCAGGCACTCGAGGGATGCCTGGACGACCTCGATGGCTTCTACACGTTCGCGGTCGGGACCGCCGACGGCTTCGCCGTGCTCCGCGACCCAATTGCGTGCAAGCCGGCGGTGATGGCCGAGACCGACGAGTGGGTGGCGATGGCCTCCGAGTACCGAGCGATCGCCGTGCTGCCGGGCGCCGAGGACGCGGTGAGCTGGGAGCCCGTCCCCGGCCACGTCTACAGCTGGGGCACCGCGCTGGTGGCGTGATGGCCACGCCCGAAGTCACGCCGGCGCCGGCGCTCACGTTCGACCTGCGCGCCGACACGGTGCGCGAGCTCAATCAACGCCTCCACGGTCCCGAGGCCACGGGCTCCATCCGGGTCGCCAACCCTGACGGGCGGCATGCGGTGGCGGTCGGCCTCGATGCCGACTGCGAGGTCGAGATCGAGGGCCACGTCGGCTACTACTGCGCCGGCATGAACAAGCGGGCCACGATCCGGGTGCGCGGCAACTGCGGCGTCGGGGTGGCGGAGAACATGATGTCGGGCACGGTGGTGGTCGACGGCTCGGCCAGCCAGGCCGCGGGCGCGACGGCGCGCGGCGGCCTGCTTGTCATCCACGGTGACGCGTCGGCGCGGTGCGGAATCTCGCTCAAGGGCGCCGACATCGTGGTCCGCGGCTCGGTCGGCCACATGAGCGCCTTCATGGCCCAGAAGGGCTGCCTGGTGGTGTGCGGCGACGCCGGCGAGGCGCTCGGCGACTCGCTCTACGAGGCGCGCCTGTACGTCCGTGGGGCCGTCGCCGGGCTCGGCGCCGACTGCGTGGAGAAGGAGATCCGCGACGAGCACCTGGCGCAGCTGCGCGGGCTGCTGGCCGCCGCCGAGATCGACGCCGACCCTGCGGAGTTCCGCCGCTACGGGTCCGCGCGCCGGCTCTACAACTTCACGGTCGACAACGTCGGCGTGTACTAGATGAGCATCTCCACGAACGGGGCCGGTCGCGGCCACTGGCACCCGGGGCTGCGCGAGTCGGTCACCTTCGACCGCGACACGATCGCCGACATCCAGCGCGCTGCCCGCGAGGGTATCTACGACATCCGCGGGTTCGGCGCCAAGCGCCACGTCCCGCACTTCGACGACCTGCTGTTCCTCGGCGCCAGCGTGTCGCGCTATCCGCTGGAGGGCTACCGCGAGCGCTGCGCCACCGACGTCACCATCGGGACGCGGTTCGCGTCTGAGCCGATCAAACTCGACATCCCGATCACGGTCGCCGGGATGAGCTTCGGGGCGCTGTCGGGCCAGGCCAAGGAGGCGCTGGGCCGCGGTGCCAGCGAGGTGGGCACCTCCACCACCACCGGCGACGGCGGCATGACCCCCGAGGAGCGCGAGCACTCCACCAAGCTGGTCTACCAGCTGCTGCCCAGCCGCTACGGCATGAACCCCGACGACCTGCGCCGCGCCGACGCGATCGAGATCGTGGTGGGCCAGGGGGCCAAGCCGGGCGGCGGCGGCATGCTGCTCGGCCACAAGATCTCCGACCGGGTGGCCGAGATGCGCGATCTGCCCGAGGGGATCGACCAGCGCAGCGCCTGCCGGCACCCCGACTGGACCGGCCCTGACGACCTGGAGATCAAGATCGAGGAGCTGCGCGAGATCACGGACTGGCGGATCCCGATCTACATCAAGGTGGGGGCGTCGCGGACCTACTTCGACGTCGCGCTGGCGGTCAAGGCGGGCGCCGACGCGATCGTGCTCGACGGCATGCAGGGCGGCACCGCCGCCACCCAGGAGGTCTTCATCGAGCACGTCGGGATCCCGATCCTGGCCGCCATCCCGCAGGCGGTGGAGTCGCTGATGGAGCTCGACATGCACCGCAAGGTCCAGCTCATCGTCTCGGGCGGCATCCGCACCGGCGCCGACGTGGCCAAGGCCCTGGCCCTGGGTGCCGACGCGGTCTCGATCGGCGTGGCGGCGCTCATCGCGCTGGGGGACAACGCCCCCGAGCACGACGCCCAGTACGCCGAGATCGGCTCGGCCGCCGGCTACTACGACGACTGGCAGGCCGGCCGCGACCCCGCCGGCATCTCCACCCAGGAGCCCGAGCTGGCGGCGCGGCTGGACCCGGTGCTGGGCGGCCGGCGGCTGGCCAACTACCTGCGCACGCTCACCCTCGAGGCCCAGACGATCGCGCGCGCGTGCGGCAAGTCCCACGTGCACAACCTCGAGCCCGAGGACCTGGTGGCCCTCACGATCGAGGCCGCGGCGATGGCCAAGGTGCCGCTGGCCGGGACCAACTGGATCCCGGGCCAGACGGCGTTCTAGGCCTCGACTTCTCTTCCGTCCTCGCCCCACATGACGTGGAACGTGCCCTCGCGGTCCACGCGCTTGTACGTGTGGGCGCCGAACAGGTCGCGCAGCCCCTGGATGAGGCTCGCCGGCCCGCGGGCCCGGCGGTAGCCGTCGTAGTAGGCCAGCGAAGACGAGAACGCGGGAGTGGGGATGCCCAGCTCGGCGGCGCGGCCGACGATTCGCCGCCACGGGTCCTGGGCGTTCTCCAGCGCGGTGGCGAAGAACTCGGCGAGCATGAGGTTGGCCAGCCCTGGCTCGGCGTCGTAGGCCTCGCGGATGCGGTCCAGGAAGCGGGCGCGGATGATGCAGCCGCCGCGCCAGATCGTCGCCATCGAGCCGAGGTCGATGTTCCAGCCCTCGTTGTCGGCGGCCGCCGCCATCTGGGCGAAGCCCTGCGCGTAGGAGACGATCTTGGAGGCGTAGAGGGCGTGCTCGAGGTCGTCGGCGAGCGAGTCGTCTGCGGTCTGACCGGCTGGTCCCTTGAGCACATCGGCGGCGTGGACGCGCTGGTCCTTGAGCGCGCTCAGCGTGCGCGCGAACACCGCCTCGGTGATCCCGGTCAGCGGGACGCCGAGCTCCAGGGCGTCCTCAGCGGTCCAGCGGCCGGTGCCCTTCTGCTCCGCGGCGTCGAGGATGACGTCCACCAGGGGCTTGCCGGTGGCGTCGTCGGTCTTGGAGAGCACGCGGGCGGAGATCTCGATGAGGAAGGACTCGAGCTCTGACTCGTTCCAGCGATGGAAGCGCTGCGCGATCTGAGGGACGTCCCAGCCCAGGCCGTTGCGCAGCAGGTCATAGCTCTCGGCGATGAGCTGCATGTCGGCGTACTCGATGCCGTTGTGGACCATCTTCACGTAGTGGCCGGCGCCGTCGGGGCCGACGTACGTGCAGCACGGCGTGCCGTCGACGTCGGCGGCGATCGCCTCGAAGATGGGCTTGACCGACGCGTCGTAGGCCTCGCGGTCGCCGCCGGGCATGATGCTCGGCCCGTTCAGCGCCCCCTCCTCGCCGCCGGACACCCCGGAGCCGATGAAGCGGATGCCCTGCTCGGCGAGCTTGGCGTGCCGGCGCTGGGTGTCGCGGTAGTTGGCGTTGCCGCCGTCGATGATGACGTCGCCCTTGTCCAGGTGCGGCGCGATGTCGTCGATCACCGCGTCGGTGGCGGGGCCGGCCTGGACCATGCTCATCAGCACGCGCGGCGTGTCAAGCGCGCGCACCCAGTCCTCGGTCGATGCATAGCCCTCGATGGGCCCCTCGGAGCCGTGCTCCTCCACGAAGGTGGTCATGCGGCTGGTGGTGCGGTTGTGCACGGCCACCGGGATCCCGTGATGCGCCACGTTGCGGGCCAGGTTGGCGCCCATCGTCGCCAGGCCGGTGAGGCCGAAGTGTCTGTCGTCGCTCATGCTCGTCAACTTACTCCTGTGCGCGCCAGCCGCCCGGCCGCGGCTGAGCCGGCCAGGAGCATGACGACGCCGTAGACGCCCGGGACCGCACCGGCACGCGGGCCGAACGCCTGCGAGGCGAGCGCCGCGGCGACGGCGAAGTCCCGCAACGCGATGCACAGCGCGCCGGGGATGGCGACGGGCTGCGGTGCCGCACGGCGCCAGATCGCGCCGAGCAGCGCCGAGACCGCGAGGAAGGCGAGGCTGGCCGCAAGCGCAGAGCCCAGGCCATGGGCGCCGGCCGTGCCGCTCAGCGCCGCGTACACGAGCGCCGCCACCACGAGCGCGGCGATTCCTTCGCGCGGCGCATCCGCCGCCGCGATACGCGGGAGGGCGCTGCGGACGGCCACGCCGGCGACGAGCGGCACGATGACCACCAGCGCGAAGCGGCCGAGCAGATGCGCGGTGCCGCCGTGCACTGGATGCCCGGCGAGCACGGCGATCGCCACGGGCCCGAGCAGCGCGGATGCGACCAGCGAGCCGGCAACGGCGCCGAGGGCAACGGTGGCGTCGGCGCCGGCGAGCGTGACGAGGCTGACTGTCGCCACCTCTGAGCTCGACGCCCCGACCGCCAGCAGGCCGTCGCGCACCTCGTCGTCAAACGGACGGCCGATGGCCCACGCGGCGAGCGACAGGACCACGAGCGGCGCGACGCTCAGGATGGCGATCGACGTCCGGTGACGGCGCACGTCATCGCGCAGCTCCGTCGCGGTGATCCCCAGCGCCGTGACGAGGACGAGGAGCGCCAGCAACAGGTCGGAGCGGTCGGCGACGCTGCTCGAGGGTGCCGCGATGGCCAGGACGGCCGCGGCGAGCGCCAGCGGCGTCAGCGCGCGGGGCGCGGCGCTCAGGAACTTCACAGCCGGCGGGCTAGGGTGGAGCGCATGGACTACCGCACATTAGGAACCACAGGCGTCAAGGTGAGCCCCCTCTGCCTCGGCGCGATGATGTTCGGCGACTGGGGCAACCCCGACCGCGACGAGGGCATCCGCATCATCCACCGCGCGCTCGACGCCGGCATCAACTTCATCGACACCGCCGATGTCTACTCCCGGGGAGGCTCGGAGGAGATCGTCGGGAGGGCGCTGGCCGGCGGCAAGCGCGACAACGTCATCCTCGCCACCAAGGTCCACGGGACGATGGGCGACGATCCCAACGAGTTCGGCAACTCGCGCCGCTGGATCGTGCGCGAGGTCGAGAACTCGCTGCGACGGCTGGGCACCGACTGGATCGACCTCTACCAGATCCACCGCCCCGAGGCCGACACCGACATCGACGAGACGCTGGGCGCGCTCACCGACCTCGTCCGCGCCGGCAAGGTGCGCTACATCGGCTCCTCCACCTTCCCGGCCTCCCAGATCGTCGAGGCGCAGTGGGCGGCGCAGCGCCGCGGCCGCGAGCGATTCGTGTGCGAGCAGCCCCCGTACTCGATGCTCATCCGCGAGATCGAGAAGGACGTCCTGCCCACCACGCAGCGCTACGGGATGGGCGTGATCCCATGGAGCCCGCTGGCCGGCGGGTGGCTGTCGGGTCGCTACCGGGTGGGCGAGGAGGTGCCCGGGTCGCGGCGCGCGGCGCGGATCCCCGACCGCTACGACATGTCACTGCCCGCCAACCAGCGCAAGCTCGAGGCCGCGGACGCGCTGGCGCGCCTCGCCGAGGAGGCGGGGCTGACGCTCATCGAGATGGCGATCGCCTTCGTGATCCGCCACCCGGGCGTCACGGCGGCCATCATCGGCCCGCGCACCATGGAACACCTCGAGTCCCAGCTCACCGCCGCCGACGTGGCGCTCTCAGACGAGGTGCTCGACAAGATCGACGCCATCGTCCCGCCCGGGGTCAACATCAACCCCGCCGACGGCGGCTGGCCCAACCCGGGGCTGGAGCCCGCGGCCCGGCGGCGCTGAGACGGGGGGGTGTGTCATCTGGTGGTTGCTCAGCAACGCTCAGATGACACACCCCCCTCAAGTGACCTGCCAGGGGCGGCGATCCCGGCCTGGAAGCCCTTGCTAGCAGGAACCTGCGCACACCACCTCTACGAGCCGGGGCGCGGTTCAGGTCCGCAGGAACGCGGCGGTCTGGTCGTCAGCCGGGAAGAACGCCTCGAGCGCCAGCTCGGACACGGTCACGTCCACCGCGGTCCCGAACGTGGTGATGGTGCTGAAGAACGACAGCTCCGGTCCGTCGCTCCCCGGCGCCGGGGCCAGCCGCAGCCCGACCGCCACCGCGTGGCCCGCCGACCCGGCCCCCGTATGCGGCGCCTCGGGCCCGGGGTAGCCGAGCATCTCGTCGTGCAGTTCGGCCAGCTGCGGGTCGCCGGTGAGCCGCGCCGACCGGTCCAGACGCTCAATCAGGTCGGCGCGGTACTCGCCGAGGTTGAGGATCCGCGGCGCCACGCCGTCGGGGTGCAATGCGAGGCGGATCGTGTTGACCGGCGGCACGAGCAGCTCGGGCGCCACGCCGTCCAGGAACGGTCCGAGCGCCTCGTTGGAGGCCACGAGGTTCCAGTATCGGTCCACGGCGATGGCGGGATACGGCTCGTGCGCGGCCAGCACGCGGCTGACGGCATCGCGGATCTCGCGCAGGGCGGGGTCGTCGAAGTCGCTGGCCGTGTACTGCGGGGCGAAGCCGGCGGCCATGAGGAGCTCGTTGCGCTCGCGCAGCGGGACCTCGAGCCGGTCGGCCAGGTGGAGCACCATCTCGGCGCTCGGCCGGGAGCGGCCGGTCTCGACGAAGCTCAGATGCCTCGTCGAGACCCCCGCCTCCAGCGCGAGCTCGAGCTGGCTCATGCGCCGGCGCTGCCGCCAGTCACGCAGGAGCGGGCCCACGCGCGATGTCCGAGGCTCGGCGATCGTCACCATCACGAGCCTACCGTCGCCGGGATGAACCGGGTGAGCGCGGCAACGCCCGCGAGCGCCACTGCCAGCGCGATCACGCTGACCTGGAACGCGCCGGCGAACCCGTGCGACACGGTGCCGTAGAACAGCACGCCCACCACGGCCACGCCGATCGCGTTGCCGACGTTCTGCATTGTCGACAGTACGCCCGAGGTGGCGCCCACGTGCTCGGGCGGCGCCGCCGCCATGAGCAGCGACGCCAGCGGCGTGATGCACAGGCCCATGCCGGCTCCCACCAGCGCCAGCCCGGGGGCGAGCGCCAGCACCGAGCCGCCGACGCCGACGTCGGCGACGGTCAGCGCGAGCGTGATGTGGCCCACGACGAGCATGCCCGCCCCCGCCGCCAGGACCCGACGGCCGTGGCGCACGGTCAGCGCCGGTGCCCGCAGCGAGGTCATCAGGTACGCCGCGGCCAGGATCGTGAACACGAGCCCCGAGTGCAGCGCGCTCATGCCGCGCCCGAGCTGCAGGTACAGCGACAGCACGAGGAAGAACGACGCCTGCCCGGACCAGAACAGCAACTGCGCCGCCAGCCCGACGTTGAAGGTGCGCGAGGCGAACAGGTGGGGCGGCATGAGCGGGGTGCCGCCACGGGCGTCCAGCCGGCGCTGCTGGAGCGCGAACGCGACGAGCAGCGCCGGGGCGGCCGCCAGCGACAGCCACGTCCATAGCGGCCAGCCGTGGGCCCGGCCCTCCACGAGTGGCAGGACGACCGCCGTGAGCCCCAGCGTCGCCAGGACGGTTCCGGTGAGATCCAGCCGCCCCGCGGCTCCGCGGGACTCCGGGATCACCCGCGGCGCGATGACCACGGCGGCGATGCCGATCGGCAGGTTGATGAGAAAGCAGCTGCGCCACCCCAGCCCGGCGGGGTTGGCCTGGACGAGGATGCCGCCGATCAGCTGCCCGGAGACCGCGGCCAAGCCCATGCTCATGCCGTAGGCCGCCAGCGCGCGGGCGCGGTCGGCGCCGTCGTACAGGACGCCGATGATCGACAGGACGGCGGGCATGAGCAGCGCCGAGGCGCAGCCCTGAGCCAGCCGTGAGATGACCAGCACCTCGGGCGTCCCGGCCAGCCCGCACCCGGCGGAGGCCAGGGTGAATAGCGCCAGGCCGATGGTGAAGACCCGGACCCGCCCCCAGCGGTCGCCCAGGCGGGCGCCGGTGATGAGGAACACGGCGTTGGTGAGGCCGTAACCGGCCACCACCCACTCGATCGCGCCGTTGGACACGTGCAGGTGAGCCTGCATCGACGGCAGCGCGACGTTGACGATGAAGAAGTCCAGCACGACCATGAAGGTGCCGGCGAGGATCACCGGCAGGGGCAGCCAGCGGCTGCGAGTGTTCTTGAGAGCCGCCGGGATGGGCCCGACGGCCGTGATCGATTGAGTGCTCATGACCAGCACGATCCCAGCGCGCGGTCACGGCGTCGATTACCCGTCGGGTAACGGCTCGCCCGCTGTGAGAACTCTTCGGAATCCCCTACGGATTTCTCATCTGCAAGAGCCAGAGTTGTCTCCGGGCAGATGGATCTGCCCGGCTCCAAGTGATCGCCTTGAAGCAGCGATCACCTATAACCCCGCCACGGTTGGGCCGGCTCCACGTTGGTGAGGAGCCGGCCCGGCTGTGGTGTCTGGGGCAGCGGCGCCGCGCGCCCGCTCAGTCGAACGTGATGACGCTCCGGATGCCGTCCTGGCGCTCCATCAGCTCAAAGCCGTGGTTGACCTCGTCCAGGGTGATCCTGTGGGAGATGAAGGGGTCGATGTCGATCTCGCCGTCGAGGTACAGCTGGACGAGTTGGGGCACCTGGTCGCGGCCCTTGACGCCGCCGAACGAGGAGCCGCAGATCCGGCGGCCGGTGATGAGGTAGCGCGGCACCACGTCGAGCGTCTCGCCCCGGCCGGCCACGCCGGCGACGGTGCACAGGCCCCAGCCCATGCGGGCCGACTCGACGGCCTGGCGCATGACCGCCACCAGGCCCGTGGCCTCGAAGGTGAAGTCGGCTCCGAAGCCGCCGGTCGCATCGAGCACGCGCTGCACCGTGTTCTCGTCGGCGACCCAGGTCTCGGTGGCACCCTGCCCGCGGGCGAGCTCGAGCCGCTCCTCGGACAGGTCGACGCAGATGACGCGCTCGGCGCCCCGCAGGCGGCAGCCGGCCACCGCGCCCAGGCCGACCATGCCGGCGCCGAACACGACGCACGTCGAGCCCGCCTTGACCTTGGCGGTGTTCATCGCGGCGCCAAGCCCGGTAGAGAGCCCGCAGGCGAACAGGCAGGCGTGGTCGGGGGCGGCGTCGGGGGACACCTTGGCCAGCGCGATCTCCGGCATGACCGTGTACTCGGCGAACGTGCTCGTGCCCATGAAGTGGCGGATCGGATCGCCGTCCCGAGACAGGCGGGTGGTGCCGTCGGGCAGGTGGCCCTGGTTCTGCTGGTCGCGGATGGCCAGGCAGAGGTTGGTGTCGGGGCTCAGGCAGTGGACGCAGTCACGGCACTGCGGCGAGAACAGAGTGACCACGAGATCGCCGTCGGACACGCTCGAGACGCCCTCGCCGATCCTCTCAACGAAGCCCGCGCCTTCGTGGCCCAGGACCGTCGGGGCATATCCGGAGGGGTCGACGCCGGAGGCGGTGTACATGTCGGTGTGGCAGACCCCGCAGGCGGCGAGCCGCACCAGCACCTCACCCGGCTTGGGGTCCGCCAGGTCCAGCTCCGTGATCTGAAGCGGCTGGGCGAACTGCTCCAGCACCGCGGCTCGCATCTTCAAACTGGGCGCTCCTTCCCGGTCGTTTGGATCGGGCGCCAACCCTATTGGTCGGCGGAGCCTCGACGCGCGTCGAGCGCGTCGAGCATCAGCTCGAGCATCCGGTCCCACTGCTCGGGCTCGACGCGCCGGGCGGCGCGGGTGGCGGCAAAGATCAGGCGGAGGTCCTGCGGGGTCGCGTCGGCGCGCAGTCGTCCCTCAGCGCGGGCGGCGGCCAGCAGCCGCTCCTGGGCCTCGCTGGCCCGGGTCACCGCGGCGATCACGTCGGGGTGATCGGCCACCATGGCGCGAGCGTCGCCGATCAGGTAATCGGCGCGCTGGCCGCTCACCAGGGTCGTCAGCATCTCGGTGAGCGCGGACCACCGGTCGCCGGGCCGCTCGAAGGCCTCTTGCGCCGCGGCGGCGACGGCGTCCATGCGGCGCACCACCAGCTCCGCCAGCAGCTCGCGCTTGGACGGGAGCACGCGGTACACGCTCGCGACCCCGGCGCCGGCGGCGTCGGCGACGACGCTCATGGGCGCCTCCAGGCCGTCACGGGCGAACACCTCGGTGGCCGCCTCCAGCAGCCGTTCGCGCTTGCCGGCGGAGTCCAGCCGGGTCCACTGGCATCGCCCCTGAGCCGCTTCCGGCTCGGAAGGCGGAATGATCATTCCGCTAGAGTAGCTCGACGTGACTGCGGACGCCCATCGGGATCACGGAATCCACCCCAATGTGATCCTGGCGGTCACCGCGCTGGCGGGCATGGCGTACTCGGTCCTCAGCTCCGCAGTGATCCCCGCGCTGCCGTCGATCCAGCACAGCCTCGGCGCCACCGAGACCGGCGTGACGTGGCTGCTCACCGGCTATCTGCTGTCGGCCTCGGTGGCCACGTCGATCATCGGCCGCCTGGGCGACATGTACGGCAAGGAGCGGCTGCTGCTGATCACGCTGGGCATCCTCGGCGCCGGCACGATCGTCTCGGCGCTGTCCACGTCGCTGGGGCCGATGATCGTCGGGCGCATCATCCAGGGTGCCGGCGGGGGCATCTTCCCGCTCGCCTTCGGGATCGTCCGCGACGAGTTCCCGCGCGAGCGCGTGGCCGGCAGCATCGGGATCCTGTCCTCGATCCTCGGCATCGGCGGGGGGATCGGGATCGTGCTCGGCGGGCTCATCGTGGAGCACCTGAACTACCACTGGCTGTTCTGGATCCCGCTTGTGGTGACGGTCGCCGCGGCGTTCTGCACCTGGCGGTTTGTGCCCGAGTCCCCGGTCCGCGTGCCGGGCCGTGTCAATTGGCTGGCGGCCGCGCTGATGACCGCCGGCTTCTGCTGCATGCTCATCGCCATCTCGATGACGACCACGTGGGGCTGGGGCTCGCCCAAGACACTGGGCCTGCTCGCCGTCGGCATCGCCCTGACCGTGGCCTGGGTCCTCGTGGAGCTGCACAGCGAGGTGCCGCTGATCGATATGGCGATGATGCGGATCCGCGGGGTGTGGACGACCAACCTCGTCGCCTTCCTGCTCGGCGCCGGGATGTATGCGTCCTTCCTCATCCTGCCGCAGTTCGCGCAACTGCCCACGAGCACAGGCTTCGGCTTCGGCGCCTCGGTCGTCGTCGCCGGGCTCTACCTCCTGCCCGCGGCGGTCGGCATGAGCGCGCTGGGCTCGGTGGCGGGCCGCGTGGCCCGGCGATGGGGGTCAAAGAGCGCCGTCATCGTCGGCAGCGGTATTACCTCGCTGGCTTTCTTCGTGCTGGCGGTCGCACACGGCCACCCCTATGACATGCTGATCAGCGCCTCGCTCATGGGCATCGGCATCGGGCTGGCCTTCGCCGCGCTTGGCAACCTCATCGTCCAGGCGGTGCCGCCGGAGCAGACCGGCGCGGCGACCGGGATGAACACCGTGATGCGGACGCTGGGCGGCGCGCTCGGCGGCCAGATCGTCGCCACCCTCATCGCCGACAACGTGTCGGGCGGCCTGCCCGACGTGACCGGCTTCACCCAGGCGCTGCTGCTCCAGGCCGGGTTCCTGGTCGTCGCCATGTTCGCCGGCACGCTCATCCCGGGCCGCCGCCCCGACTTCAGCACCGTATCGCTCGAACAGGCTGAGCTCTCGCCCATGCAGGAAGTCGGCTGACCGGTGGCGCGGGCGTCACTGCGAGGCACGCGCAGCGATCCGCGCGGGGAGAACTACAAGTGGATCGCGCTGTCCAACTGCACCCTCGGCGTGCTGCTGGCGACGCTCGACGCGTCGATCACGCTCATCGCCATGCCCAGCATCTTCCGCGGGATCAGTCTCGACCCACTGGTCCCGGGCAACAGCTTCTACCTGCTGTGGATGATCCTCGGCTTCCTCGTCGTCTCGAGCGTGCTCATCGTCAGCCTGGGCCGCCTGGGCGACATGTATGGCCGGGTGCGGATCTACAACCTCGGCTTCGTCATCTACACGGTGGCCTCGCTCATCCTCACCGTCGACTGGCTGACCGGCAGGGACGGTGCCCTGTTCCTGATCGTGTTCCGCATCGTCCAGGGGATCGGCGCCGCCTGCTTGCTGGCCAACTCGGCGGCGATCATCACCGACGCATTCCCGGCCAACCAGCGCGGGATGGCGCTGGGGATCAACAACATCGTCGGCGTCTCGGGGATGTTCATCGGCCTCGTGCTCGGCGGCCTGCTGGCCCCCATCAGCTGGCGGTTGGTGTTCCTCATCTCGGTGCCGGTGGGCCTGTTCGGAACGGTGTGGGCGTACCTGAAGCTGCAGGAGCTCTCCAAGCCCAGGAGGGCCCGAATCGACTGGGCGGGCAACATCACGTTCGCCCTGGGCCTGATTCTCATCATGGTGGCCGTCACCTATGGAATCCGCCCCTACGGGGACTCGGCGACCGGGTGGGGGAGCCCGCGGGTGCTCATTCTCATCGGCTCTGGCCTGGCGTCACTTGCCGCCTTCGCATTCATCGAGCGGAGGGTCCCGGATCCGATGTTCAAGCTGGAGCTGTTCAAGATCCGCGCCTTCACCTTCGGCACTCTGTCGACGTTCCTGTCAGCGGTGGCGCGGGGCGGCTTGATGTTCATGCTGATCATCTGGCTGCAGGGGATCTGGCTGCCCCAGCACGGCTACGACTTCACCGACACCCCACTGTGGGCCGGTATCTACATCCTCCCGCTCACGATCGGGATGCTGCTGGCCGGACCCACGTCGGGCTACCTGTCTGACCGCTACGGCGCCCGCCCCTTCGCCACCGGAGGGATGCTCAGCGCCGCCGTGAGCTTCGTGCTCCTGGCCCTGCTGCCCACCAACTTCCCCTATCCGCTGTTCGCGGCGTGCCTGTTCCTCAACGGCGTCTCGATGGGCATGTTCGCGTCGCCCAACCGCGCCGGCGTCATGAACAGCCTGCCGCCGGGTGACCGCGGCGCCGGCGGCGGCATGAACCAGACCTTCCAGAACTCCGCCCAGGTGCTGTCGATCGGGATCTTCTTCACGCTGATGATCCTGGGCCTGTCGGCGACCCTGCCGCACACGATGTCGGCGGGGCTTCAGGCCCACGGGGTCCCGGCTGCCACCGCCCAGCACGTCGCCCAGTTGCCGCCTGTGTCGATCCTGTTCGCCGCCTTCCTCGGCTACAACCCGATCCAGCACCTCGTCGGCAACCACGTCCTGGCGCAGCTCAGCGCCCACCAGCACGCGCTCGTCGTGGGCCGCTCATTCTTCCCGCAGCTCATATCGGCGCCGTTCCGCGACGGGCTGCACGAGGCGTTCGCGTTCGCGATCATCGCCTGTCTGATCGCCGCCGCCGCCTCGTGGTTCCGCGGCGGCAATCCGGCGGCCGCTGAATCTCCGCCGGAGGCGGCCCGGGAGCACCGCCCCCGAACCCGGGGCGAGCAGCACGCGGGCGCGCGCGTCGCGCGCTGAGCCGGCGGCTCAGATTCCCCGCTGCAGCGCGATGATGAGCAGCACGACGGCCACCGCCGCCGCGAGCACGACGATGAGCACATTGGCGGCCACCGCCATCCGGAGGCTGCGCCCGGGATTGCGCGACTGACCTTGGGGGCGCTCGGCCCCGGTCGTCGCGGGGGGTGGGGTGACCGCCGGCGCCGGGTCCGCCTCGGTTCGAGCCTCGCCGGTGACCGATTCGGCGAGCACGCCGGTCACGAAGCGGTTGAGGCTCAGGTGCTCGCGCGCGGCGGCCTGGACGAGCTGCTCATGCAGGTCGCTGGGCATCCGCACCAGGAACCTTCCGCTGTAGGCCGTCCCCGGCTTGGGCTTGCCCGTCCCGGGGGCGTCCTCGCCGCCGCCTGAGCCCGCGCCGACCCCCGCTGCAGCCTTGATCCGACGTGGTACCACAGTGGTATCAGCGCCATTTGCGGGGGATTCGTCATCGGCGAGCTCAGACTCGAGCTTCGCCAGCGCCCCGGCGAGCAGCCGGGAGACGTGCGCCTGGGAGATCTCGAGCTCGCGCGCGATCTGGCGTTCGGTGAGGTCGGCGTGGAAGCGCAGGTAGACGATCTGGCGCTCGCGCTCGTCCAGCACGTGCATCCGCTCGGCGAGCAGGAGGCGGGCATCCATGCTCGCGAACGGCTCGGCGTCGACGGCCGTGCCGGCGGCGGCCTCGGTGGGAGGGAGCTCGACCGGCTCGCGGGCGTGCTCGGCGGCAAGGGCGCGCTCCACGTCCGAGACGTCGGCCTGCACCGCGTCGGCCAGCTCGCTCAGGGTGGGGGCACGGCCCAGCTGCGCGCCGAGTTCGCCCTGCCGGCGACGCAAGCGCTTGCCGAGGCGCTGCAGCTCGCGGGGGATCCTCACTGGGGCCGAACGGTCGCGCAGGTGGTGTCGAATCTCACCCTCGATCGTCGGCTCGGCGAAGGTGGAGAACGCGACGCCACGGCTGGCGTCGAACCGGTCCGCCGCCTTGATCAGGCCCACCGCGCCGACCTGCACGAGGTCGTCGAGATCGACGCCGCGGCCGGCGTAGCGCCTGGCCACCGACTTCGCCAGCGGCAGATGCGACTCGATCAGGCGCTCCCGCGTCAAAGTCGCGAGAGGCCGGTGCCTTGAACTCACCCGTCCACCTCAGCCCGTTCCCCTTTGGGCGGTATCAGGGCGATGGTACCAGGGGTCTTTTACGTGGTTGCACGGATCAGACCAGCCGTGCCGGGGGATCTAATGGGTGTGGGGAACTGCGCAAAGCTGACCAATCCTCGGGGGCCATCGTAAGCGATGGTCAGCCGGGGGCGGCGACTTCCAGGGGCATGGCGGGTCGCGATCGCGATTGCGACCGCCGCGCTGGTGTGTGCGCTGCCTCAGCTCGCCCTGGCGGACGTCACGACGGTCAACCCGAGCTCGCTGGTCCAGGCCGGCCTTTCGGCGGCACAGCGGGCGGTGGACACCGCCGCAAGCGTCGGCGGCGTCGCGGTCCCGGCGGTGTCGTCGCCGTCGGTCGCGGGGACCGCGCCCAGCGCGTCCGGAGCCGCCGCCGTCGAGCCGCCGACGACCCCCGCAGCGCCGCCTTCGAGCGCCGGCGCGGCCGCGGTCTCGCCCAAGCCGGCGGCCTCGCCGCTCCCCTCGCGGGCGCCGGCCGCCAACCACAGTCCCAGCACGGGAGTGACCCCCCACGTCTCGACACCGGCCGTGCCGGTCTCGGTGCCGGGATCGGTTCCGAGCGTGCACGTCTTGGTCCCGAGCCTGCCGGTCTCGGTTCCGAGCGTGCACGTCTCGGTCCCGAGCCCGCCCGCCTCCATGCCAGGCCCGCCGGCGGTCTCCATGTCGGTCGCCCTCCCTGCCACGCCCGCGCCGGTCATCGGGGCGATGACCGCGCCGGTGGTGCGGATCCCGCCGATCGACCTTTCCACATTGGCGAGCCTGGCGACGCTCGTCCAACCTCCCGCGCCCACCGCGCCGGTGCCGCCACCGGCGCTGGGGGACCCCGCTCAGCAGGGATGGCCGTTGAGCCTGACGGGGATCCCGGTATCCGGTGTTCTGCCCCCACCGCCGGATGCCCTGGGCGCGGGCATCTTTGCGCTCACCGGCGCACCCGTCGTTCTTTCCGGGCCCGAGGGCCAGGCGCGCTCCGCGAGCCAGACCGGACGGCGACATGTCCATCGCGCGGCCTCCTTCGCCCCGGTAGGCCCGTGGCTGCGTCCTGGAGTGCCCGTTCGCCTGCTCGGTCCCGCCGGCGGTGCGGCGGCCGTGGTCGGGCACCTGGCGCCAGGGTCTCGCGGGCTGCCGGCAGAGCGGCGGGCGGGGCCTCGGCCGGCGCACCCGGCGTCGGCGCCGATCCTCGCGGCGCCGCCGATCAGCTCGCCCATCACCGGCGGCGGTCCCGCGGCGGCCAGCGCCGGGACGGGTGGCGGCGCGGCGGCCGCCTCGCTGATGACGGCGGCGGCCCTCCTCTTGCTCTTCTCGTTGTCGACTCGCGTGTCGCTGGACATGTCGGCGTGGCGGTCCACGCTGCTGTCTCTGCGGCTCGAACGCCCGGGGTAGCTCTCACCGGCTGATCACAACGGCGGCCGTCTCGGGGGCTCCGAGCCGTCGCCGGGCCGTCCGGTATCGCACGTGACGGCCACGGTCAAGCGCATCCGGTCCGGTTCGAACCGGGGGGAGCGCAAATCCCAGTCAGGAGAGAACAGCAATGCGAGCGAAATTCATCGCTCTGGTTGTCACCCTCTTCGCGATGGCCATTCCGGCCACCGCGATGGCGGGCGGCGTACCAGCTAGCCCGGGAGGGGGTGCCGGCGGTATCGGCCAGGCACAGCAGTCCTCCCAGTGGGCGGCGACGCTGCAGGCAGCGCAGTCACAGGCGCAGGCCGGACAGAACGCCGTCAACACCAACGCTCCGGTCAATACGGCCGGCGGCAACATCACCGGTGGTTCCAACAGCGCCAACCAGACCGCGGGTAACGGCGCAATCAGCGGAGCCGGCAACAACGCCGACACCAAGCAGACCAACGACCAGTCCCAGGACCCCACCTCTGGTGGCTCCGCCGGTTCCGGCGGCGCTGGCCAGGCACAGGACTCGTCCCAGTGGTCCGCGACGCTGCAGAAGGCGCAGTCAGACGCGGCGGCCAACCAGAACGCCGTCAACGCCAATGCTCCGGTCAACGTCGCCGGTGGCGACATCACCGGTGGCTCCAACAGTGCCAACCAGACCGCTGGTAATGGCGCGGCGAGCGGAGCCGGCAACAAGGCCGACACCAAGCAGAGCAACGACCAGAGCCAGTCGGCAGGTTCGAGCTGCAAGACCGGTTGTGGTGGCTCGGGCCAGGCCCAGGGCTCATCCCAGTGGTCCGCGACGCTGCAGAAGGCGCAGTCAGACGCGCAGGCCAACCAGAACACGGTCAACGCCAACGTTCCGGTCAACATCGCCGGTGGCGATGTGACGGGCGGCGCCAACAGCGCCAACCAGACCGCGCTCAACGGCGCGCTGAGCGGTGCCGGCAACAAGTCCGACACCAAGCAGAGCAACGATCAGAGCCAGTCGGCGGGTTCCGACTGCAAGATCGGTTGTGGCGGTGCCGGCCAGGTGCAGTTGTCTGACCAGAAGTCGGCGACCGGCCAGCTGGCCGACTCGAACGCGAACGCTAACCAGAACACGGTCAACGCCAACGTTCCGGTCAACATCGCCGGTGGCGATGTGACGGGCGGCGCCAACAGCGCCAACCAGACAGCGCTCAACGGCGCGGCGAGCGGTGCGGGCAACAAGTCCGACACCAACCAGAGCAACAACCAGAGCCAGTCGGCGGGTTCGTCCTGCTTCATCGGCTGTGGTGGGGCCGGGCAAGCGCAGCTGTCCAGCCAGAACGCGCTCACGCTGCAGGCGGCGCTCTCGAGTGCCAACGCCAACCAGAACGCGGTGAACGCGAACGTTCCGGTCAACATCGCCGGTGGCGATGTGACGGGCGGCGCCAACAGCGCCAACCAGACCGCTGCCAATGGCGCACTGAGCGGTGCCGGCAACAAGTCCGACACCAACCAGAGCAACGACCAGAGCCAGTCGGCGAGTTCGTCCTGCCTCATCGGCTGCGGTGGGGCCGGGCAGGCGCAGATAAACGAGCAGGGCTCCCTCACGGCCCAGCTCGCTGCATCGTGTGCGACCGCGCTGCAGAACCTGGTCAACTCGAACGCCCCGGTCAACACCGCGGGCGGCGATGTGACGGGCGGCGCCAACAGCGCCGACCAGACGGGGCTCAACGGCGCGTTGAGCGGTGCCGGCAACAAGGCCGGGACCAAGCAGAACGGGGGCCAGAGCCAGAGCGGCTAAGGCCATGGGGCGCTCCGGCCGGCGAGAAGAAGCCGGCCGGACCTCCCCCCAACCATGCGGATCCTCCGGCCGGCCCGGATCAGGTGGCCGGAGGCACCCGCCCCAAACCAAACGGCACAGATGCCCTTCCTCAAGATCGCCAAGTGGCTCCCGATCCTCGTCACCGTGATCCTGCTGGCGGGCGCGGCCGGCGCGCGGGCGGATGGGCCCGCGGCGCCGGGTGACGGCAGCGCGGCGCCCGCGGCGGTCCCGGTCGCGCCGGTACCGGTTGTGCCGGCGGTGCCGGTTGTCCCGTCGGCGCCGGCAGCGGTGCCTGTGCCGCCGGTCGCGGTGCCGACCCCGCCGGCCGGCGTGACGACGCCCTCGACCCCGCCGCCTCCCACGCCTCCGACCCCGCCGGCAGTATCGACGCCGCCGGTGGCGGTCCCCACGCGCCGGCCCCTGTCCCGCCGGCGCCGGTGATACCAGCGCCGATACCACCGGTAACACCGCTCACAACTCCCACGCCGGAGGCCTCGAGTCCGCACGAGCCGGCGCCGACCCCGGTCCAGGCCCCCACGCCGCAGCCGGCCGTCTCGAACACCACCACGCAGACGATCACCCAGGTCCAGGCCGCGCCGTGCACATCGCACTGCGACGGCGGCGTCCAGATCCAACAGGCGTCCCAGGACAACACGACGGTGCAGGTGGTGGACCCCGGCCCAGTGGCCACCGCGGGCGGCGGCGCGACCGACGCTCCGGCGCAGACAACCGCAGGCGCACTCGCCCGCGGGCGGTACGACTCAGGTCCAGGTCGGGTGCATGCAGTACTGCTACGGCACCACGACGCTGGACACGTCGGGCCTGACGCTGGCGCAGCTCGAGCAGCTGCTCGGCGCGCTGGCGCTGCCCGGCCTGCCCCCGCTCACGCTGGTCCCGGGCACGCTGCAGAATGTGACCCAGCAGGCCTCGGACCAGTCCCAGACGGGCGACGGCCAGACCATGGACCCATCCCAGACCGTTGGCGCCAGCCAGACTGCGGACGCGTCGCCGGTGGGCGACGGCGGGACGGCGGGGCAGGCCCAGGTCGCCGCCCAGTCCAATGCCACGGTCCAGGTCGCCGTCGGCGCGACCGGCGTGGGTGCCGGTCCGGCGGCGGTCAACCAGACCGCGCAGGGCATCTGGCAGCTCCAGATCGGATGCCTGTTCGACTGCGCGGGCACCCAGCAGCTGCAGCAGGCCACGCAGTCCAACACGACGGTGCAGGCTGTCGGCGGGGCGGACGCGACCGCACCGTCGTCAGTGAACACCGTGATCCGGATCGTCTGGCAGCTCCAGATCGGTTGTCTGTTCTGGTGCTATGACGCGGTGGAGGGGCAGACGGCGACTGGCAACGACTCAACGGTGCTCGTCACGCCCGGTCCCGCTCCCGGCCCCACCTCGTCGTCGTCCCCGTCGCCGGGCGGCGACCCGGTCGCCGTGGAGCCGGTGGCCGGGTCCGCGCCGGCCGACGCTCCGCCGATGGCGCCCGGCCCGGCGGCTCCTCCCGATCCGACGCCACCGCCGACCCCGCCTCCGGCCGCGGGCACGCGCGCCGTCGGAGCCGCCGGCGCGCTGGGGGCGGCGCTCGTGCTCGCTGAGCCGCGCCGCGTCCATCCGGTTCTCCGCGGGATCGCGGTGACCACCGGGTCGGCGCAAGCCGAGTCCGGGAGCGGAGAGGCGCTGGTGTCCGTCAGCGCGACGCGGTCGGTGGCGCTTGAGGACAGCCGGCCGGCCACGCGGCCGGCGCGTCATCGTGAGCGTCACCCGGGCGCCGCACGCCGGGCGCACGGGCCGGCCCATGGGACCGCGGCCCCCGCGCGCCGCGCGGCGGTGAGGCCGTCCGCGCTGAGCGTGCCGTGGGCGGCCCTGGTACTGGCGCTCGCGGCGGCGCTGGCCCTCGGCGCGGGTCTACGCCGGAGGTTCGGAGTGCGATGAAGTGTGGACAAGATGCGGATGATCTCGTACGTTTGATCAGTAAAGGTGGGCGATCACTTGCGGGGGAATGGACACATCTTGAAGGTCAGCACCGTCCTGGGCGCAACCGCCCTGGTGTTGCTCGGCGTCGGTGACCTGGCGGGCGCCGCGAAGACCGGCGGCGCCGCTACGCAGGGCGGAGCGCCGATCATCGCCGTGCTCGGACCGAAGACCACGGTGAAGCCCGGCAAGTTCGTCCGGGCGTATGCCATGTGCCCAAAGGGGTACTTCGTGACGGGCGGAGGCTTCTACGCCGGAGCGATCACCGAGATCATCTCGAGCCCCCTCCCCAACCTTCGCGGCTGGTTCGTCGACGGGACCAACACGAGCAAGGCCAAGCGGACGTTCCAGCACCGCGCGACGGCCGTCTGCGCGAAGGGCACGCCCGTCACCACCACGACCCCGGCGGCGGCCCGCGCGATGCTGCGCCGCGCGCAATCCGACTTCGACACGGCCCATGGAACGCTGGCGACGCACTAGGGCGATCCCAGGGATCGTCACGGCGTTGATCGCGGTGTGGCCGGCGGCGGCGCTCGCCTCCGGGCCCAGCCCGCAATCCTCACCGACCACCACGCAGACGCCCGCGCCCTCGCCCGACCCCGCGCCGCAGGCGACGACGCCCACACACACCCCCACGCACTCCAGCCCGGCGCCCACGCAGACGCACGCGTCGACGCCGGCCCCGACTCACATCGCGCCGGCCACCTCGGTGACCCGGCCGAAGGTCGTCGTTGTGGCGCCGGCCCGGGTCACGACTCACGCCGCTACCACGAAGCCGCACCGGCACCGGGCCCGGCCACAGTCGCATCCTCGGCATCGCGAGCGCGCCGAGCCGGCACGTCACGCACCGCGCTCAACCGGCACCCGCCCCGGCGGCGAAGATCGCCGTCGCGCATCGCACGTCGGCCGCTCCGCACGACGGGCTCGTCTTGGCCGTCGGCGCGGTCGTCCTGCTCGTGCTGGTGGCCACCAGCCTGGCGCTGCTGCGGCGCGTGACGCGGCTGCACCGTGAGGTGACGACGGCATGAGGCGACTGTTGCTGGTCGGCGTTGTGCTAGCGCTGGGACTGTGCTTCGGGGCGGGAGCCGCGAGGGCGAACACGCTCTCCGTGACGTGTGATCCGGCGCCCGCGGGCGGTGGATGTGACGAGTCCGGCGCGTGGGAGCTGAGTCCGGTAGCCGTGACGTGGGAGGCGACGCCTATCCCGACGCTCGTGAGCGGTTGCACGTCGCAGACCTACACGAACGTCGAGACGACGGTGTCGTGCCAGGTGTGGTGGGGTCCGAATGGAACGTCGCCCAGCCAGTCGATCAGTTTCCCGCTGAACGTCGAAACCTCTACTCCGACGGCGACCGCTACTCCCGACCGGCCCCCCGACGCGAACGGCTGGTACAACCACCCCGTGTACCGTCAGCTTCGCGGGCACGGCCTTCTCGGGCATCGCGTCCTGTACCCCGGCCGCAGACGTACGGCGGGCCCGCGACCCCGGGCACCGCGCTCGCCGGCTCGTGCACTGACAACGCCGGCAAGGTCGCCTCCGCGAGCCTGCCGCTGAGCTACGACGCGACCCCGCCCGCCCTCGCCGCGTCGTCGCAGCCCGCGGACGGCTCCGTCCACCTGACGTGGCAGGCCAGCGCCGGCCCGGCGCCGCTGCAGTGGGTCCAGGTCGCCCGCGACCCCGGCGTCGCCCCGTCGGCCGCGAGCCTCCTGTACCAGGGCGGCGGCAACTCCTATCAGGACAAGCGGGTGCGCAACGGGACCCGATACACGTACACGATCACCGCGATGGATCAGGCCGGCAATGTGGCGCAGGAGACGGTGACGGCGAAGCCGGGCATGCGCCTGCTGGCACCGGCGGCCGGCGCGAGCCTGAGCGCGCCGCCGGCCCTCAGCTGGACCGCGATCCCGAAGGCGTCCTACTACAACGTCCAGCTGTTCAAGGGCAAGACCAAGGTCCTGAGCGCGTGGCCGACGAAGGCCGGTCTGCATCTCAAGCGCACCTGGCGCTTCGGCGGCCACCGCCATCGCCTGGCGCGCGGCACCTATCGCTGGTACGTGTGGCCGGGGTTCGGATCGCGCAAGGCCGCGCACTACGGGCACGTCGTCGGCACGGCAACGTTCGTCATCCGCTGACCGGTCCAAGCTGGCTAGCCAGCCAGTAGGATTTGCGGCGGTCCCTCGGCCCGTCAGGAGGAGCAGGTGACATCAACGCGTCGTGAGCTCGAGCAGGCCCTTGAGGGCGATCTCGATCAGGTGCTGGTGACCGAGCGCGAGCTGTGGATCCACGGTCCGCCGCACGAACTGTTCGCGCGGCTGCGCGACGAATGCCCCGTCCACTGGACCTCGCGGATCGGTGAGTACCCCAAGGAGCCGGGCTACTGGTCGATCACTCGGCCCGACGACATTCACGCCGTCAGCCGGGACTGGCGCACGTTCTCCTCAGAGCGGGGCGGTGTCACCGCGATCACGGACGGCTTCCCGATCGAGCTCATGCGGGCGATGTTCATCGGCATGGACCCGCCCAAGCACGACCGCCTGAAGATGCTCTTTCAGGCCGGCTTCACCCCCAAGCGGATCGCGGCCCACGAGGACGCCATCCGGCAGATCACCGTCCGCGTGCTGGACCGCCTGGAAGGCCGCGAGACGTGCGACCTCGTCACCGACGTCGCCCAGCCGGTCGTCTCGCGGGTCATCGGGAGCTTCATGGGCGTTCCCGAGGAGGACGACGCCATCTGGGCCAAGCTGCTCAACGCCTCCCTGTCGGCCGGCGATCCGGACATCGCGCCCGAGGGGATGGAGAGCATCATGGCCAACGAGATCCCCGAGATCTTCCGCCGCTGCACCGAGCTCATCGCCGCGCGGCGCGAGACCCCCACCGATGACCTCACCTCGGTCCTCGTCCACGCCGAGATCGACGGCCAGAAGCTGGAGGAGCACGAGATCGTCATGGGCTTCTTCCTGCTCATGGCGGCCGGCAACGACAGCACCAAGGCCACCTACTGCAGCGGCATGAAGGCGCTCATGGATCATCCCGAGGAGCGCCGGCTCCTGCTTGACGACCCCTCGCTCATCCCCAGCGCCGTCGAGGAGTCCCTGCGCATGTTCCCCGCCTTTGCCCACTTCCGGCGCACCGCGACGTGCGACACCGAGGTCGCCGGGCAGCCGATCCGCGAGGGCGACAAGGTGGTCATGTGGTACGTGTCGTCCAACCGCGACGAGAGCCGCTACGACGATCCCGACCACTTCGACGTCCGCCGCAACCCCGAGCACCAGGCCTTCGGCGCCGGCGGGCGGCACTTCTGCCTCGGCACGGCGCTGGCCCGCCTGGAGCTGCGGATCCTGTTCGAGGAGACGCTGGCGCGCTACCCCGAGATGGAGGTCGCCGGGCCCACCACGTTCGTGGAGTCCGGCTTCATCAGCCAGCTGAAGACGCTCCCCGTGCGCCTCGGCCCGCGGCGGGTCCAGGCCTAGCCGCTCAGCTCCACTCCGACCACGGGCTCCGCGCCGCCGCGGCCTCCTCGTCGGCGCGGATGACATGCATGACGGCGTTGATGAGTGCCAGGTGCGTGAAGGCCTGCGGGAAGTTGCCCAGGTGGCGGCCGGTCACAGGGTCGATCTCCTCGGCGTAGAGGCCGAGCGGGCTGGCGTATCCCAGCAGGCGCTCGCACATCGAGCGCGCGCGGTCCAGCTCGCCGATCTCGCACAGCGCCGAGACCAGCCAGAAGGAGCAGATGAGGAATGTGCCCTCCGTGCCCTCCAGGCCGTCGTCGGTCTCCTCGGTGCGGTAGCGCAGCACCAGGCCGCCCTCGGTCAGCTCGTCGGCGATGGCGAACACGGTGGCGCGGATGCGCTCGTCGTCCGGGGGCAGGAAGCGCATGAGCGGCAGCAGGAGCAGGGCCGCGTCGAGCGCGTCGGTGTCGTAGTGCTGGACGAACACGCCGCGCTCGTCCACGCCGTGCTCCAGGACGTCGGCCTTGATCTCGTCGGCGGCCTCGCGCCAGCGCCGCGCGCGCGTGAAGTCCTCGCGCAGCTCGGCCAGCCGGCTGCCGCGGTCGCACGCCACCCAGCAGAACACCTTGGACGAGGTGAAGTGCTTGGGCTCGCCGCGCACCTCCCAGATGCCGCGGTCGGGCTCGCGCCAGTTCTCGATGGCCTGCTCGACCTGGCGCTGGAGGATCCGCCAAACGCGGTCGTCCAGCGAGTCGCGGCTGCGGGTGTGCAGGTAGACCGAGTCCAGCAACGCCCCCCACACGTCGTGCTGCTTCTGCTCGTAGGCGGCGTTGCCGACCCGGACCGGCTGGGCGCGCTCGTACCCCTCGAGGTGATCGAGGATGTACTCGTCGAGCTGGCGCTCGCCGTCGAGGCCGTACATGACCTGGAGGTTCTCCTCCCCGGCGGCGACGTCGGCGATGAAGTAGAAGAAGTCATTGGCCTCCCACTCGAAGCCCAGCGACAGCAGCGCCCACAGCATGAACGTCGAGTCGCGGATCCAGCTGTAGCGGTAGTCCCAGTTGCGCTCGCCCTGGGGGGTCTCGGGCAGCGACGTCGTGGCCGCCGCCAGCAGGGCCCCGCTGGGCGCGTAGGTGAGCCCCTTCAGCGTCAAGGCGCTGCGCTGCAGGAAGGTGCGCCACGGATGGTCCGGGAAGCGGCCGCGGTCCAGCCAGTGCTGCCAATGGTGGGCGGTCCACACGAGGCGCTCATAGGCCTCGGTGATGTTCTGCGGCGGCGCGTGCTCTGACCACGAGAGCGCGGCGTAGACCGTCTCGCCCTCCTTCAGGAGGTGGCGCGCCGTGGCCCGGCTGCCCTCGAAGCCGAGCCGCAGGTCGGTGGTGAGCTTGAGCTCGACGCTGCCGTCCTTGGCGCGGGCGACGCCCTCGTTGTAGCCGTCGCCGCTGTACTCCCAGTCGGCCGGGTCGCGGCCGTAGTCGAACTTGGGCTCGCAGTCGAGCAGGAGCTGGACCTCGCCGTTGACGCAGCGGACCGTGCGCAGCAGGACGTGGTCGGCGTCGTAGTCGGTGGGGGCCCGGCGGTGGGTGTGGGAGCGGTCGTGCTCGTGGTGCCAGTGCCCGATGAGGAGCACGTCGCGCACGATGATCCACCCGGTCCCCGAGCCCCAGCTGGTCTCGAGCACCATCGTGCCCGGGAGATAGCGGCGGGCGGCGGGAACCGTCATCCCGTCGGGCCCGAGGCGGAACAGGCCCGCGTCGCGGTCGAGCAAGGCGCCGAAGATGCTCGGCGAGTCCACGCGCGGCAGGCACATCCATTCGACCGCGCCGGACGGGGCCACCAGCGCCACGGTCTCGCAATCGGACAGGAACGCGTATTCGGCGATGGGCGGGAACGCGCTCGTGCCCGTGCGCGGGTCGTACTCACGCTCGCGCATGGGCGCCGACGGCGCCGGCGCGGGGGCAGGCCGCTGCTTCAGCTCAGGGCTGTTGACGTCCTCGCGCAAGGTGGGCAGTATCGAGCGTACCCCGCAAAACGCAAAGTTTTGGTCGCACTCTGTCAGCGGCGCCCGCGGGCCGGAGGGTCCGGGCCGGGCGGGGGACGGTCAGCCGCCGAGGCCGCCCAGCAGCGTGAACGGGTTGAACGGGCGGTGGTCGTAGACCGAGCGGCGGTTCATCTCGACCACCACCTCGCAGCCCTCGGGCGCCTCGCCACGCAGCCGCTCGGCCAGCGCCTGCGCGTTGTCCTCGTCGGTCGCGCCGACGAGCAGATAGTGCGAGCGACGGACGTGGGGGATGTTCTCGGAGTCCAGCCGGTGCGACAGCGTCGCCGCGTCGTGGCGCGACCGGCACTGAACGCGCACCTCGAACTCCGGGTAGCCCTCCTCGACCGACTCCTCGCGCTCGTCCGCGACGCGCTGCTCGCGCTCCGCCTCCACGTCCGCCGGGGTCGCCGGCTGGGCAAGGTCGGGGCTCTCCCACTCCTCGGAGACCGGGTGCCACTGCGTGATCTCCACGTCGAGCGTCCAGCCGTGGCGTTGACCGACGTCGTTGGCCAGGTCGCGGACGCGCTCGGCCTGCTCGCGGCTGCCGGCGTAGCAGAACACCACCGGGCCGTCCTGGGAGACGATCACGCGCTCGTGGTAGGTGTGCTCGAGGTCGTGCTCGAGCTCGTTGGCGTCGAACTGCTCGGTGAGGTCGTGGGCCAGGCCCTCCTCATGGAGGTTGATGCGCACGCGCCAGTCATCGTCCATGGTCCGACACAGTAGCGCCCCGCAGACGCGGCAGAGAGCCGGTGGCGCCTGCGTAGGATGAGTGCAGATCATGAGCTCTGGAAATCGAGGATTTGCCGCGTCGCACGGGGTCGGAGGAAGCGGCTTCATGCGGTCCACGCGCGGGGGCGATAAGAAGAGCCCGGAGCTGATGGACCCGACCCGCCAGCGCGACCGCGCGCGGGTCCTCGCGCTGTTCAAGCCCTACCGCATGAGGCTGACCGTGGTGCTGGTGATGATCGTCATCGCGGCCGGAGTGGGCATGCTCAGCCCATTCCTGTTGCGCCAGGCGCTCGACGTGGGGCTCGGCCAGCACGACGACGCGGTGCTGACCGCGACGGTGCTCGGGATGATCGGTATCGCGCTGTTCACCAACGCCACCGCCGTGTGGCAGACCTACCTCTCCAACATGGTCGGCCAGCGCGTCATGCACGACCTGCGCGCCGCGGTCTACCGGCACCTTCAGCGGATGTCGTTGGCGTTCTTCACCCGGACCCGCACCGGCGAGGTCCAATCGCGAATCGCCAACGACATCGGCGGCCTGGAGAGCGTCGTCACCACCACGGCCACCACGATCGCCTCCAACGCGACGACCGTGATCGCCTCGCTGGTGGCGATGTGCATCCTGGACTGGCGTCTGGCGCTGCTGTCGCTGATCTTCGTGCCGCCGTCGGTGTGGGGGACCCGCCGCGTCGGCAAGATCCGCCGCCGCATCACCACCGAGCAGCAGAAGCGGCTGGCCGACATGTCGGCGCTCGTGGCCGAATCGCTCTCGGTCTCCGGGATCATGCTCGGCAAGACGATGGGGCGCGGCCAGGACCTGGCCGAGCGCTTCACCGGGGAGTCCAGGGGGATCGCCGATCTCGAGGTCCGCAGCCGGATGACCGGCCGCTGGATGATGGCCACGATCCAGTTCATCTTCGCCGTCCAGCCGGCCATCGTCTACTGGCTGGCGGGGCAGGCGTTCCTCGGTGCCACGATCTCGATCGGCACCGTCGTGGCGTTCACGACGCTGCAGACGCGGCTGCTGTTCCCGATCAACTCGCTGCTCGGCACCCAGGCCGACATCGAGTCCTCGCTGGCGCTGTTCGACCGCATCTTCGAGTATCTGGACCTCCCGGTCGACATCGTCGAGGCCTCTGACCCGGTGACGCTGCGCCCCGACGAGGTGCTCGGCGAGGTCCGCTTCGAGGATGTGTCCTTCCGCTACGGGGTTCCCGGGACCGACTCGGAGGCATGGACCCTGCGCCACATCGACCTCGTGTTGCCCGCCGGGACCCGCACGGCGATCGTGGGCGAGACCGGCGCGGGCAAGACGACGCTCGGATACCTGGCGGCGCGGCTGTACGAGCCCCAGGAGGGACGGGTCACGATCGACGGCGTCGACATCCGCGACGTGTCACTGGAATCGCTGGCGGCGACGGTCGGCGTGGTCTCTCAGGAGACCTACCTGTTCCACGCGAGCGTGCGCGAGAACCTGCGCTTCGCGCGGCCCGACGCCACCGACGAAGAGATCGAGGACGCGGCGCGCACCGCGCGCATCCATGACCTGGTGGCGTCGCTGCCCGACGGGTACGACACCGTCGTGGGCGAGCGCGGCTACCGCTTCTCGGGCGGCGAGAAGCAGCGGATGGCCATCGCTCGCACCGTGCTGCGCAACCCGCCGGTGCTCGTCCTGGACGAGGCCACCAGCTCCCTGGACACGCGCACCGAGTACGCGGTGCAGGCCGAGCTCGAGCGGCTGGCCGAGGGGCGCACCACGATCACCATCGCCCATCGTCTCTCGACGGTGCGCGACGCCGATCAGATCGTGGTCCTCGACGGCGGCCACATCGCCGAGCGCGGCACCCATGACGAGCTCCTGGAGCGGGGCGGAGCGTACGCGGCGCTGGTGGCCCGCGACGTCACCGACCAGCCGGATTTTGCCTGATCCCGGGAAGGCAACCGGGCCCAGGGCGTCTTAAGTCGTCACAAGGGCGAAGACACACGACGCTGAGAGCCGCGCGCCGGCGCCATGCCGGGCGCGAGCGGGATCTGCGTGGGCGAGCGCAGCGGCTGAGCGTGCGTGTCGCTGACCCCTGCGCGCGTCCGCGTTCCCAGCGGCGCGCGGTCCGGCGTACACGTTCAGATCGGAGTAGAAGTGACCACCCCCACCCCTGAGTCCTCCCATACCGAGCGCGCCCCGCGCGTGACCAACCGCCGGCGGTTCATCGCCGGAGCCGGGCTCACCGTGCTCGGCGCCGCGTCGCTGTCCGCCGCCCCGGCGGCCTTCGGCGCCGGCGACCTGTCCACCGGCGACGCCGCCATCCTGCGGTTCCTGTCGGCGGCCGAGATCCTCGAGACCGACCTGTGGCAGCAGTACAACGAGCTGTGCGGGATCCAGGACCACGAAGTGCCCCACGGCACTGGGAACAAGGCCTTCACCGAGGCGCTGAGCGTTCTCGACTCGGACATGGCGCAGTACGTCCACGACAACACCGAGGACGAGTTCACCCACTTCACGTTCATCAACGCCTACCTGCAGTCGCGCGGTGCCCAGCCCGTCAACCTCGACCAGTTCCGCACCCTGCCCGGCAGCACGGCCAAGGGAGCGGCGAACCTCAAGCGCCTCACCAACCTGATGGAGCTCACCGTCGATACAACCTGGTGGACGCGATACCGCTCGCGGACCAAGAACCCCGACAACGGCGACAGCTTCGCGCAGGCTGTGCCGGCGTTGGCCAAGGGTCGCTGGCCGGCCATCCCCCGCAGCAACGCCGACCTCAAGAACAAGAAACACCTTCAGGCGATCGCCAACACCGCCGGGTTCCACTTCGCCACGATCGAGCAGGGCGGGACCAGCCTGTACCCCGCGCTCGCGCAGCGGGTGCAGGACGTGGATGTGCTGCGCGTCGTGCTCAGCATCGGCCCGACCGAGGCGATGCACTTCCAGACCTGGTCAGACAAGGCCGGCAACGCCCCGGCCCTGCGCGACCCGACCAACGGGTTGGTGTTCCCCGACCTCAACAAGCGGCCGTTCGGAGGCGAGGACTTCCAGACCAACCTGATCATGCCCGAGCCCACCACGAGCTGGCTGGGGCGTAGGTTCCCGGCGGTGTCGATCGTCCGGCCCACCGAGACCAAGGGCATCGCCATGGGCGTGGTCAAGTTCCTCACCGACATGGGCCTGTTCCGCGGCCAGTCGCCGGCGTTCTTCAGCGCGATGACGATGCTGGCCCAGCAGGCCGACGCCGCCACGCGGTAGCGCGCATCGCGGGGGCGGCGTTCGCCCGCGCCGCCCCCTCAGCGCAGCAGGCCCCGCGAGATGACCAGCCGCTGGATGTCCGAGGTGCCCTCCTCGATCTCCTCCAGCTTGGCGTCGCGCATCCACTTCTCCACGGGATACTCGCGGCTGTAGCCCCAGCCGCCCAGGGTCTGCACCGCCGCCCACGTGCACCACATGGCGGTCTCCGAGGCGTGCAGCTTGGCCATGGCCGCCTCGGTGGTGGCCCGCTCGCCGCGGTCGACGAGCTGGGCGGCGCGCCAGGTGAGCAGCCGGCTGGCGTCGACGCGGAGCGCCATGTCGGCCAGGCGGAAGGCCACGGCCTGGTGGTGGCCGATCGGCTTGCCGAACTGCTCGCGCTCCTTCGCGTACGCGGTCGCGTACTCGAGCGCCGCGCGTGCCAGACCGGTGGCCGACGCGGCCAGCGTCACCCGCGAGCGGTCGAAGGTGTGCATGAGCCCGCTGAAGCCCTCGCCCTCGCCGCCCAGGCGGCGGTCGTCGGCCACGAACACGTCGTCCAGGAACAACTCGCAGTTGGGGATGGCGCGCTGGCCCATCTTGCGCAGCGTCGGGCCGCAGCGAAACCCCTCGTCGCCACCCTCGACGATGAAGGCGGTGATCCCGCGGTGCCCGCTGCCGGGCTCCACGGTGGCAAAGACCACGTAGAAGCGCGACACGCCCCCGTTGGAGATCCACGCCTTCTGCCCGCTCAGCACGTAACCGCCCTCGGTGCGCGTGGCCCGGGTGCGGATCGAGGCGGCGTCAGATCCGCTCTGGGGCTCGGTGATGGCCAGGGCGGTGAACGGCGGATCCTCGCCGGCCAGCGGCGCCAGCCAGCGCTGCTTCTGATCCTCGGAGCCGAGGGCCATGACCGGCTCGGCGAAGAAGCCGTTGGAGGTGATGAGGTTGCCGATCCCGCTGCAGCCGTGGGAGAGCTCCTCCTGCACGAGGCAGCCGGTCAGGCAATCGGTCATGCCGGCGCCGCCGTACACCTCGGGCAGCATGAAGGAGGTCAGCCCCAGCCGCGACGCCTTGACCCAGACGTCGCGTGGCAGCTCGGTGTCGGCCTCGTCGACGGCCAGCGAGATCGGGCGGATCTCCCGGGCGGCGAAGTCCCGGCAGACCCGCTGGATCTCGCGCTGCTCGTCAGTGAGCTCAAGCATGGACGACGGGCTCGGCCACGCGGTAGGTGACGAGCTGCTCGAGCCCGCGCTTGGCGACCTCGTTGGCGATGATCATCCGCTGGATCTCCGAGGTGCCCTCCCAGATGCGGTCCACGCGGATGTCGCGGTAGAGGCGCTCGACCGGGTTCTCGCGCATGTAGCCGCGGCCGCCGAAGATCTGCAGCGCGCGGTCGATGACGCGCCCCGCCGCCTCCGAGGCGGTCAGCTTGACCATCGCTGCCTTGGCGTGCAGGAGCTTCGGCGACATCCCGGCGTCGGCCTCCCAGGCGACCTGGTGGGTGAGGGTGCGGCACAGCGCGATGTCGCAGACGCTGTCGGCGATCATCGCGCCGATCAGCTGGTGTGACGCGATCGGCCCGCCGGACTGGACGCGCTGGTTGGCCCAGTCAGAGGCGAGTGACAGCGCCCGTTCCGCAGCACCGGTTGCACGCGCGGCGATCATCAGCCGCTCCTCCACGAACCACTCGCGCGTGAGGTCATATCCGCCGCCGATCTCGCCCAGCACCTGGTCAGAGCCCACGCGAACCCCGTCGAAGATGAACTCGGGGTGCTCGAAGACGAAGGTGTGCATGTAGGCCGGCGTGCGCTTTACCGACACGCCGGGGAGGTCCTTGTCCACCAGGAACAACGTCGGCGCGCGCTCCTCGCCGGCCAGCGCCTGCACGATGAGGAAGTCGGCCACGTCCCCGACGGTCACAAACCACTTCTCGCCGCTGATGCGGAAGCCGTCGCCGTCGCGCTCAGCCACGGTCTCGATGAGCGAGGGATCCGAGCCCGCCTTCTCCTCGGTGACGGCGAAGCAGTCCCGGCGATCGCCGTTGATGGCAGGGACGAGGTAGCGCTCGCGCTGCGTCGGGGTGCAGTGGCGCAGCGCGTTGGCGGGCCGCCAGACGGCGTCCCACAGGGCGTTGGTGAGCTGGCCCAGGCGCTCCTGGACGATCACCTGCTCCAGCACCGACAGTCCCTGGCCACCCCACTCGGCGGGCATGTTGATGGCGTTCAGCTCGTGGTCGAGGGTGAGGCGGCGGATCTCGGCCAGCGACTCCTCAGGCAGTCCGCGCCCCTGCTCGCAGGGCTCCTCGAATCCGATGATGGCCTCGGTCAGTCGCTGGGCGCGGTCGCGCAGCTCGTGCTGCTCAGGGGTGTAGGTGAACTGCACTCTCTCGCTCCTGTGGTTCGGCATTAACGGGTGCACGGATGAAGCGCGCGTCGAGGGCGATGGCCTCGGTGCATGTGACCAGCAGAGGATTGACCTCCAGCTCGGAAAGCTCCGGGTGGGCGGCGGCGACCTCCGACAGCGCCGACAGCACGCGGGCTGCGGCCGCGATGTCGAGCGGCGGCCGGCCGCGGGCGCCGCTGAGCAGCGGGGCGATGCGCAGCGAGCGCAACATCGCCGCGGCCTCGGTGTCGGTGACCGGGGCCAGCCGCACGGCGGTGTCGTGCAGGATCTCCGCGTACAGCCCGCCGCTGCCGGCGAGCGCCACCGGCCCGAAGCGCGGGTCCCAGCGCGCGCCGACGAGCAGCTCGATGCCATCGCTGAGCGGGGCCATCCGCTCGACCGTGCAGCGCTCGGGCTCGAGCGCGGCCTGGACGCGGGCATAGGCGGCGCGCAGCGCCGTCTCGCTTGAGATGTTCAGCACGACGCCGCCCGCGTCTGACTTGTGGGTCGCGGAGCCGAGCACCTTGAGCACGACGGGGTACCCGATCTGCAGTGCGGCGGCGACCGCCTCCTCGGCGCCCGTGACCTCGTGGTGGGCGACGAAGCGGATGCCGGCCCCGGCGAGCAGGGCCCGCGCCGCCAGGTAGCCGTCCCCGTCAGCCGGGGGCGCGGGGGCGGGCAGCTCGGGGATGACGCCGGCGCGCCAGGCGCCCCGGGCGGCGAGCAGCGTCAGTGCCGCGGCGGCCTGCTCGACGGATTCGTATACCGGTACGCCGGCGCGGCGCAGGGCCTGGGCCGCGGCGCCGCGGGGGTACATCGTGTGCGTGACGATCGGCCGTCCGGTGCGCTGCGCCGCGGCGCCGATCAGCTCGGCGGTGCGCAGCTCCTCGGCCGCGGTCTCGGGGCTGTACTCGGCGTAGCCGCCGAAGTACCCGGTGATGAAGAGGCCGTCGACCTCGCCGCAGGACAGCAGTTGGAGCGCGATGCGGTCAAAGGCGTGGACGTCCTGCTCGGCGCCGCCGGCAAGGTCGATCGGGTTGGAGACCCCGGCCGCCGCGGGCAGCGCGGCCCGGAGCGGCTCCGCGACGGCCTCGGACAGCTCGGGCACGTCCAGGCCGGCCTGGGCCGCCACCGCGGCGGCGATGCTCCCGTGCCCGCCGCCGTCCCCGAGCACGGCGACGCGGCGCCCGCGCGCGGCGGGGCAGCGCAGCAGCGCCTGGGCGGCGTCGACCAGCTCACGGGGCGTGCGGACCCGCTGAACGCCCGCGGCCGCGAACGCGGCGTCGATGGCGGCGGCGTCGGAGGCCAGCGCGCCGGTGTGCGACTGGACGGCGCGGGCCCCGGCGCCGGCGCGGTCGATGGCGAGCGCCACCACGGGCTTGCCGGCGCGCACGGCGGCGGCCGCGGCGCGGGCGAAGGCGCGGCCGTCACGGAAGTCCTCGACGTAGACGGCGATGAGCTCGGTGGCATCGTGGGCGGCGAACTCGGTAACGAGGTCGGTGGCGCCGAGATCGGCCTGGTTGCCCAGCGAGGCAAAACGGGAGAACCCCAGCCCCTCCGGCGCGGCGAGCAGCCCCAACTCCAGCGCAAGGTTGCCGCTCTGGGAGATGAGCCCGATCGCGCCGGCGGGGAGCGGGTTGGGGACGAGCTCGAGCCGCCGGCCGGCGTCCAGGACGCCGAGGCAGTTGGGCCCGAGCAGCACCGCTCCGGCGGCGCGGACCCGCTCGGCGAGGGCGGCGTCGGCCTCGCCGGGGCCGGCGCTGATGACCACGATCGCTCGCGCGCCGGCGGCCAGCGCGCTGGTGACGGTCGAGTCGACGGCCGCGGCGGGGACGGCGATGACCACGAGGTCGGGCGCCTCGGGCAGCTCGTCCAGCGACCGATAGGCCCGCCGCCCCAGCACCGTTTCGCGCGCGCGGTGGTTGATGAGGAACGCCGGCCGGTGTGACTCGCCGCGCAGCGCTCCCTGGGCCAGCCAGTTGCCCCACTTGCGCGTGTCCTCCGACGCGCCGACCACCGCGACGGACGCCGGGTCAAACAGGGCGTGGATGGGGCGGTCGCTCAACAGCGAGGTGGTGGACGGAACCAGCATTTGAAACAATAAGTTGAAATGACGGTTTCAAGTGGCACCGTACACCAGCGACCCCGCCGGCGTCTAGACGATGTGCGGCGGCCCCAGATCCTGGGCCGGACCGTGGAGCTGATCGGCGAGCGGGGCCTGTGGGACGTGCGCCTGGCCGACGTGGCCAAGCGCGCCGGGATCAGCGCCACCAGCGTCGTCTACTACTTCGGCACCAAGGACCAGCTGTTTGCCCAGGCGATCGCCGAGGCCGATGACGCCTTCTACGAGCCGCTGCTCGCCGAGCTCGAGCAACTCGGGTCCGGCGCCGAGCGGATCGCGTGCCTCGTCGTGCGCTCCAGCACGAGCGACTGGCCGCTGTGGATGGATCTGTGGGTCTACTCGCGCCACCATCCCGAGACGGCGATGGCCCAGCGCCGCTTCCACGAGCGCTGGCGGCGGACGATCGCCGACGTCATCCGGCACGGGTGCGAGACCGAGGAGTGGGCGGTGGCCGACCCCGACGCGGTGGCGCTGCGGCTGTCGGCGCTGACCGACGGCCTGGCCGTGCACATGGTGCTCGGTGACGCCCAGCACACCCCTGAGTCCTACGTGGCGATGTCGCTGGCGGCGGCATCGCTGGAGCTCCGCTGCGACCCCCGGGAGCTCGAAGGGGCGGCTAGGCGGTTGGCCGGGCCGCCACGATGAGCCGGCGCAGGACGACCACGGCCGGGCCGCTCCGCGACAGCGCCCAGCGCAGCTCATCACCGAGGGTCTCGGGCGTGGCCGTGCGCACCGGAACGTTGAAGGCGTTGGCCATGGCCTCGATGTTCTTGTCGGGCAGCTCGACCGCCGTGGTGTGTCCGAACTGGTCGCGCTGGAACTCACGCAGGATCCCGTAACCGCCGTCGTCAACGACCAGCAGCTTGGCCCCGATCTCGTGTTGGGCGGCGGTGCCCAGCTCGGCGATCGTGTACTGCAGGCCGCCATCGCCCATCACCGCCAGGACGGGGCGCCGCGGGTGCGCCACGGCGGCGCCGAGGGCGGCCGGCCAGGCGTAGCCGAGCGTCCCCGAGCCCATCGGGTACAGGAACTGCTGGCCGGCGGCGAGGCGAAGATGCGGCGCCGCCCAGTAGCTGAGGATCGTCATGTCCCAGACGGTGATGGCGTCCGGCGGGAGGGCGTCCTCGATCGTGCTCAGCAGGCCCAGCTCGGTGTCGCGGCCTTGGGACTCCAGCCCCGAGCGGATGCGCTCGCGCACCGCGGACACGCGCGCCGGGGTGTCGGATGCCGGCGGCGGGTGCGGGTGGTCCTGCGAGAGCTCGGCGACGAGCGCCAGCAGCGTCAGCTTGGCGTCGCCGACGAGCCCGAAGGCGCTGTAGTTGACCCCGATCCGTTCGGGGGCGGCGTCGAGGTGGATGAGCTGCCCGCCGAAGCGCAGGCCGTACTGAGCGGTCGTCTCGGCGCCGAGCTCGGTGCCGACGCACAGCACCACGTCGCCCTCGGCCAGCAGCTCCTTGAAGGCGGCGTCGTCGCAGCCCGAGCCGACGGCGAGCGGGTGGTCGCCGGGGAACGCGCCCTTGCCCATGTAGGTCGTCGCCACCGGGGCCTGGAGCAGCTCGGCGAGCTCGCGCAGCTCGGTGCCGGCGCCCGAGCGCAGCACCCCGCCGCCGGCCCAGATGACGGGGCGCTTGGCGTGGGCGAGCCGGCTCGCGGCGGTGAGCACCTGCTCGAGCGGGGCGCACTGGCGCTCCACCATGGCCTCGAGGGCCGTCACCGGACCGCCCGGGGCGGGTGCGGTGAGCAGATCGACGGGGATCTCGAGGTACACCGGCCCGCTCGGCGGGGTGAGCGCGATCCGCCACGCCTCGGCCAGCAGCCCCGGGATCGCCTCGATGCTGTGGGCCCGGGCCGCGTGCTTGACGATGGGCGCGAACGAGGCGAGCTGGTCTGGAAGCTCGTGCAGGTAGCCGCGCCCGCGGCCGATCAGGTGTGACGGGATCTGACTGGACACCGCCACCACGGGCACGTGCGAGCTGGCCGCCTCCATCAGCGCCGTGAGCGAGTTGAGCGCCCCGGGTCCGGTGGACAGAAACAGCGGCGCGGGGTGGCCACCGGCGCGGGCGTAGCCGTCTGCGGCGAACCCGGCGGCGAGCTCGGTCCGGGTCCCGAACACCCGGATGGGGCCGTCGCGCAGGCCCTCCCAGATCGGCAGCGCATGCACGCCGGGGACCCCGAACCCGGCCTCCGCGCCGAGCGCGGCCAGGCTCTCGGTCACGAGGTGGCCGCCGATGCGCTTGCTCATCGGGCGCCGGCCTCGGCTCCGGCTCCGGCTCCGGCTCCAGCTCCAGCTCCGGCGAGGGTGCCCTCGAGCACCGCCTCCTCGAGCGTGCGCGGGCCCAGCACGTCGCCCACTCGGGTCGCCGCGGGGTGGGACTCCAGCTGCGTCCACAGCTCATCGGCGGGCACGCGGCCCTGGGCGAGGACCAGCGTGGCCACGTCGGGCAGGGCGCGCCGCGCGCCGGAGAAGACGTGGCGCAGCGTCGGCGCCTCGCCGTCCACGGCGAGCTCGTGATGGTGCAGGATCGCGACGCCCCGCTCGTCCAGTCGCGACAGATACAGGTTGCGCTGGTACTGGTGCAGCGTCTCCCCGGGCACGAGCCCGGCGCAGGCGAGGGTCACCTGGCGCCCGGCGCCGGCGAGGCGCTCGGCGGCGTCGAGGCCGTCCCAGCCCCCGCCCCAGTCGGCCACGAGCACCGGGCCCGACGCGGCGTCGGGGTCGCGGATGGCGTCCCAGGCCGGCACGATGGGGAGGTCGGTCGCGGGCACTCTGGGGAGGTATGGTCGCGCACCGGTGGCGAGCACGACCGCGTCGTAGCCGGCCGCGAGCTCGGCATCGGCCTCCGTGTCGAGCTGCAGCGCGACGCCGGCGGCGTTCAGTCGCGCGCGGGTGGAGCGGAGGTAGCGCTCCCACAGCTCGGTGTGGGCGGGGGCCAGTCCGGCGAGGCGCAGTTGGCCGCCGATCTGCGATGCGCGCTCCACGAGCGTCACGTCGTCGCCGGCGCGGGCGGCCTCGATTGCCGCGGCAGCCCCCGCGGGGCCCGCTCCGAGGACGAGCAAGCGCCTGGCGGCGCGACCTGCGCTCGTGGCGCCCAACGTGCGCTCGCGGCCGGTGCGGGCGTTCACCGCGCAGCCGATCGGCACGCCGGCGTGGTAGTGCCCGATGCAGGCCTGGTTGCAGCCGATGCACTCGATGACCTCGTCTGTGGCGCCGGCCTGGGACTTGGCGATGAGCTCGGGGTCGGCGATGAGTGCGCGCGTCATGCCCACGAGGTCGGCCACGCCGTCGTGGACGAGCCGGTCGGCGGCTGCGAGGTCGACGATCCGCGTCGTGGCGAGAATGGGAAGCCGTCGCGGGAGCGCCGCCCGCACCGTGGCCGCGGGCAGGGCGATGGCGGCGGCGGGCGTGGGCGGGGGAGGGGCGATCCACGTGGAGGCTGACGGGAACGCCGAGTGGCCGAGCACGAGTGAGACGAAGTCCAGGAGCCCGAGCTCGTCCAGTTGGCGGATCGCGTCGATGCAGTCCTCCACGGTCATCCCGCCGGGCGTGAGCTCGTCCGCTGACAGGCGGGCGCCCACGGCCATCTTGGGCGCCGCGTCGCGCATGGCGGCGAGCACCTCGCGCGAAAAGCGCAGGCGGGCCTTGAGCGAGCCGTCCCAGCCGTCGAGGCGCCGGTTGCTCTGGCGCGAGAGGAACTGCGCGGGCAGGTAACCGTGCGAGATCGACAGCTCCACCCCGTCCAGGCCGCCCTCGGCCGCGTGGCGGGTGGAGACGGCATAGCCCTCGATCAGCTTGTGAATCTCCGTGTGCGTGAGCGCGCGTGGCTCGGTCTTGAAGCGCAGGCTGGGGATCGCCGAGGGCGCCGCGGTCGGCGCGCGCGGCGACGCCGAGATCTGCTCGCGACCACCATGGTTGAACTGGACGAACAGCTTCGTGCCGTGGGCGTGGACCGCGTCGGCGAGGCGCCGGTAGGCCGCCACCACCTCGGGCAGGAAACCGCCGATCGTGTGCGCGGTGAGCAGCCCGGTCGGGTCGGTGGCCGTCGCCTCGATGAAGATCGCGCCCACCCCGCCGCGGGCGCGGGCCTCGTGGTAGGCGATGAGATCGTCGGTGGGGAGGTGGTCGTGGACGAGGCTCGTCTGGTGCGAGGTGGAGACGACGCGGTTGCCCAGCTCGACGGGGCCGATCGCGATCGGCGCCATCAGCGCCGGGAAGGCGCCGCCGGCGCTCACCGGGTGGCGGCGGGCAGCTGACCGGGGGCCAGCGACGCGTCGGCTGCCGTCCACGGCTGGCCCTCGCCGGCGCGGGCGTCCACGCCGGTCTGGGGATGTGCGCGGATGAGGCGGGTCCTGAGCACGGGTCGCAAGGTGAGCACCATGATCGCCGACAGCGCAAGCAGCGGCACCGCGTCCGTGGTCGCCTGCGACGCGTTGGCGGCCGCCGGCGCGCCGACGACCTCCCCGACGGCCCACGCGAGGTTGAGCATCATCGTGGCCACGGCGAGCGGGATGCCGAGCCGCTCGGAGGCGTCGGTGATGACGGTCAGCGAGGGGATCGTGTAGGCGGTGAGCGGGCCGCCGAGCGCGATCACGCTGACGATCGCCAGCAGGACAGCGCTGTGGGGGAGCGGCAGCACCGCCATGAGGATCGCCGTCAGGATCAGCCCGACGCACAGCGGCGCCGCGGCGCCGCGGCGGTCGACGGTGCGGCCGATCGGGCCGGCCACCGTCATGCTCATCAGCGAGGCGACCAGGAACACCGCGCCGATCACCACGCTGGGGGCGCCGAAGCGCGACAGGCGCAGCGGCAGCAGCGCACTGGTGGCGCCGATCGTCGCCGCCTCGAGCAGGATGAGCCAAGAGCCGAGCCGGATCTCCGAACTGCGGAGCATGTCGCGCAGCGGCGTGCTGGTCTCGGTCCCCGGGGTCCGTGGCGGCGGCTCCGGATGATGGAGGGTCCACAGGGCGAGGCCGAGCGAGATCACCCCGACCGCCGCGAACACCGGGCCGGTGCCCAGGGCGACGGCGACGGTGCCGAGGACGGGGCCCAGCAGCGTGCCGAAGATGGCGGCGCCGATGACCGACCCCAGCATCTCTCCGCGCCGCTGGCGGGGCGCGACGGCGATCACCCAGGTCAGGCCGCCGCCCCAGATGAAGCCGCAAGCCGCGCCCTGGAGGAAGCGCAGCGCGTCGAGGGTCATGATGCTGGTGCCAAAGCCGAACCCGGCGATCGAGACCGCGAACAGCAGCAAGCCGATGAGGCACGCGCGCCGCACGCCGCCGCGGGCGGCGATCCAGGCGCCGATCAGCGAGCCGGGGATGATGCCGGCCGGGTAGGCGCCGGCGAGCACGCCGACGGCGGGCTTGGAGGCGCCGAGCGCGTGGGCGTAGTGGGGCAGGACGGGGGTTACCGCCGAGTACATGGCCGACTCGAAGAGCAGCAGCACGCGGACGAGCACGATCGTGCCGTGGGCGGGGTCCTGGCGGCCGGTCTTCACGGCGTGAAGGCGCGAGCGCAACAGGCACATGATCCAGCTCATCGCTGCGCCACCAGTGCGGCCGCCAGCCGCCGCAGCCGCGGGCCGAGGTCCTCGATGGTGCCCGACGCCAACTGCTCGAGCAGCAGGCCGTCGGTGGCGCCGAGCAGCAGCTCGGCGTCAGCGTGAGGGTCGCTGGACCCGGCGCGCTCCAGCAGCCGGCTGAGGGTGAGCATGTAGGCCTCGGTCCAGCGCTGAGCGATCTGCTGCAGCGCGGGACGGCGCGCGGCCTCCAGCAGCAGTGCGAAGGTCGCGATGAGCGAGCCGCGGTTGGCCTGGGAGCCGTCGTCACACTCGGTGATGGCGCCCACGACGGCGTCGAGGTGATCGGTGTCCGAGGCCTCCATCTCGGCGGCGTACTCGAGCAGGCGGGCGGTGTCGCGCTCGGCGGCGAGCTCCAGCGCCGCGGTCAGAAGGTGCTCCTTGGACTCAAACCAGTAGGTGGTCGAGGCCAGCGGCAGCTGCGCGACCTCGGCGACCCGCCGGTGCGTGACCGCGTCGGGGCCGACCTCGGCCACGATCTGCAGCACGGCCTCCAGCAGCGCCTCGCGGCGGGCGGCGCCGCGGGGGCGAGGGGCCTCGGGCGCACGGGCGCGTCGGGTCGTCGAGGTCGCCATTGGTACAACTGTACCAATGACCGGTACATCTGTACCGGTTGTGTGGCCGACGTCACGCAGCGTCGGGCGGGGGCGCGCGCCGGCGGGCCGCGCGAGGCGGGGGAAATCGAGCCATCACGGCGGCTTTCCGACGTCGTGGCTCGATTTCCCCCGCCACGCGCACGTTTCCGAGCCACGACTGCCGCCTGGGCCCGTCGTGGCTCGATTTCCCCACGGGGTGCGCCCCCGCGCGCGGGCGGGCGCGGGCGGGGCCGGAGCCCGCGCGGGCGCGGCGCCCGCGCAGGCGGGGCAGGCCAGCTAGGTCTCGAGCAGCTGCGCCAGCTTCGCCGGCGTGTCCTCGTCAGGCAGCGGTGAGTAGAGGGCCATCCGCTGCTCGGGGGTCTCCTGCGGGTTGAAGACGGCGTGCTCGAAGAGCATCGTGCCGACGACCGGGTGGTGGATGGTCTTGCGCCCGCTCCCGGACTGCGCCACCTCGTGCTTGCCCCACAGCTTGCAGAACTCGGGGCTGGACTTGCGCAGCGTGGCCACGAGCTCCTCGAAGGTGGGATCGCCGATGTGGTGGGCATGGTCGGCACGGAACTTGGCGGCCATCAGCCGCGAGCTGCGCGCCCAGTCGGGGAACATCTCGCGCCGGGCCGGATCCATGAAGTGCATCCACAGGTGGTTGCGGGCCGCGCGGGGGACGGCGTCGAAGTCGCCGAGGATCGCGCACGCGGCCGGGTTCCAGGCCAGGTAGTCCCAGCGGCGGCCGATCACGTAGGCCGGGTTGGTCCCCAGGTTCTCGATCAGGCGCCGGACGGTGGGGGAGACCCGCTCGTCTGACTTGCACGGCGGGGGCACCTCGCCGCGACCGAGCAGCACGAGGTGGGTGCGCTCGGCCGGCGTCAGGTGCAGCGCGCGCGAGATCGACTCCAGCACGTCGAGTGACGCGCGCACGTCGCGCCCCTGCTCGAGCCACGTGTACCAGGTGGTGCCCACGCCGGCGAGGTGGGCGACCTCCTCGCGGCGCAGTCCCGGGGTGCGCCGGCGGCCGCCGGATGGCAGTCCGACCTCCTCGGGCTTGAGCAGAGCACGGCGCTTGCGCAGAAAGTCCGCGAGCTCATCGCGGCGGCGCTCGTCAGTGGCCCCGAGGATCTGGGAAGGCTCGAGCGCCGGGGGAACAGCGACCATGGGGGGAATCTCCACTACCAGGATAACTCCTTCTCTTGTACCTGGATAAGCATGAGCGGAGACTACCACCCATGCTCGCATCACGAAACTTTCTGAAACAGCGGCTGGCGTCGACCAACGCGCTTTTGGCCGTCGTCTGCCTCGCCCAGTTCATGATCATCCTCGACGTCTCGATCGTCAACGTGGCGCTGCCGTCGATCCGGGACGGACTGCACTTCTCCACCACCGGCCTGCAGTGGGTCGTCAACGCGTACACGCTCACCTTCGCCGGCCTATTGATGCTCGGCGGGCGCTCCGCGGACCTCCTGGGGCGCCGCCGCGTATTCCTCGCCGGCACGGCGATGTTCGCGCTCAGCTCGCTCATCTGCGCGCTGGCCAGCTCGCGGGGCCTGCTCGTCGGCGCCCGCGGCGTGCAGGGCATCGCCGGCGCGATCACCTCGCCGGCGACCCTTGCGATCATCACCAGCACGCTGCCCGAGGGCCGCGAGCGCAACCGCGGCCTGGCGCTGTGGGGGGCGATGGGAGCGCTCGGGGCGTCCTCAGGCGCGCTGCTGGGCGGCGTGCTCACCCAGACGTTCGGCTGGCAGGCGATCTTCGCCGTCAACATCCCGCTCGGCGCGATCGTGGTCGGGCTGGGGCTGCTGGCGATCCCCTCGATCGCGCCGGTCGCCACCGCGACCCGCCACTTCGACGCGCTGGGGGCGTCGCTGGTCACCAGCGGGCTCATCGCCGTGACGTTCGGGATCGTGCGCACCGACACCCTCGGCTGGGGCTCGGCCGGCGTCCTGGCTCCCCTGGCGCTGGGCGTGGCCCTGCTGGCGGCGTTCATGTACGTCGAGGCGCGGGTGGCGCCGGCGCCACTGGTCCCGCTCTCGATCTTCCGGATCCGGCGCCTGCGCGCCGCCAACCTCATCGTGGTGTTGCTGTACGCCGCCAACTTCCCGGCGTTCTTCTTCGTCACGCTCTATCTCCAGCAGGTCCTGCACTACAGCGCCATCGGCGCGGGTCTGGCATTCCTCCCGTGGACCCTGGCGATCTTCACCGGCTCCACTCTGGCTCCCCGGGCGGTGGCGCGCTTCGGCACGCGGGTGGTGATCGCGGCCGCGATGCTGGCCTCGGCGGCCGGGATGGCACTGTTCTCAGGCATCGCGCCGGGCCAGACCTACGCCGGGGCCATCCTGGCGGGAGCCCTCCTGACCGCGCTGGGGATGGGCTTCACCCTCGTGCCCTCGACGATCGTGGCCATGCAGGGCGTGCCCAGCGCGCAGAGCGGCGTGGCCTCCGGCCTGCTCAACACGAGCCGCCTGATGGGCGGAGCCCTGGGGCTCGCGATCCTCTCGACGATCGCCAGCGGCCGGACGCGCGGCGAGGCCGGCATCGCCGGGGCCCGGGCGCTGACCGACGGCTTTGACCTGGCGTTCACGGTCGCCATCGGGTTTGCGATCGTCGGCGCGCTGGTGGCGGCCTACGCGCTACGGCCCGCCAACGAGGCCGCCGATGTGGTGGCGCTGCGCGAGCCCGCCGAGGTCGTCGGGGCCGACGAGCGCCAGGCGGTCGCGGCCTGAGGCGCGGCCGGGAAGCTGATCCGTCAGCGGCGCCCGGGAGACGGAAGCCCGGGCGCCGCCGGCGGTGCCTTTCCCTTCCGAGGAACTGCGCCCTCACGACAAGACAGCGGAGAGCCCGCCACGAGGTGGCGGGGTCACCCATGTCTTCGGCAGCGACGGGTGCGACTTGAGCGTGATCGCGGATTCCTGTCTGAGCACTGACAATCCCGCGGACCAATGCTGACCTGGTCCGGCCGTAGGGTCAGGCTCGACCTACTCGGACATCACTTCTGGAGGGAACGATCATGGAGATGAAGCTGGAGCTGGTGGCGGTGCCGGTGAGCGATGTCGATCGCGCCAAGGCGTTCTACACCGAGCAGGTCGGGTTCAACGCCGACCACGACTTCCAGGTCGACGACAACATGCGCTTCGTCCAGCTCACGCCGCCCGGCTCGGCGTGCTCGATTGCGCTGGGGACTGGGATCATCGACACCGAGCCCGGCAGCCTGGGCGGAATGCAGATGGTCGTCGCCAGCGCCGCTGACGCTCACGCCGAGCTGTCCGGGCGCGGCGTGGCGGTGTCAGACGTCCAGGAGTTCCCCTGGGGGAAGTTCGTCTTCTTCGCCGATCCCGACGGCAACCGGTGGGCCCTGCAGGAGATCCCGCCCCGCGATTAGGACACCGCGACACGGCCCCAGGCAGGGCGCGACGGGGCGCGCCGCCGCCGCGGCGCGCCTCAAGCCACCGTAATCCGGTCATCTTCCTGACAGGCGCCGGGCTGCCGCGCGAACCTGAACATTCGTCCAGCGTTCCTCGATTGAATTCAAGTAGTCCGGTGTCCGGTGGGGCGACGGCGGGCGTCAGCCAACTGCGGGTGAGCGGGACGCTCACCAGGGGGACGAGGTGCACCGGATCTTCATTTTGGCCGTGGTCGGCGCCGTGATGGCGGTGGGGACGTCCCGCATGCTCAACACGGCGTCGCACGCGATCACGTCGGCGGGCACCGCGGCCGCACTGCTGCGCTGCGACGCCACGGCGCTTGACCGTTACGACGCCGAGGATCCCAACGACCCGACAGCGCAGTGCGCGGGGATCGCCAGGCGGCTGGAGGCGGAGACCGGAGCGGGCGAGGCCGCCGTCGCCCCCGCTCCGCCGGGCCAGTAGTGGTCGCCCGCGCCGGCGCGCGCGGGCGACCATTCACGCATCAGCCGGCCGCGGGCTCGGGCTCGGGCGCCCCGCCGGTGCGCTCCGGACGCACGGCGCCGCGCCCCTCGACGTTGACGCGGGGCAGCGCCGAGTTGAGCCAGTGCGGGAGCTTCCAGTTGGCGTCCCCGAGGAGGATCATCAGCGCCGGCACCAGCACCGAGCGCACGATCAGCGCATCGAGTAGAACGGCGGTGGCCAGGCCGACGCCGAACAGCTCGATGATCCGCTGGCCGCCGAGGATGAACGAGCCGAACACCAGCACCATGATCGCCGCGGCTGCGGTGATCGTCCGCCCCGTGGCCGCCAGGCCGTGCGCCACCGCCTCGGTGTTGTTGCGGCGACGGTGCCATTCCTCGTAGATGCGGCTGACGAGGAACACCTCGTAATCCATCGACAGGCCGAACAGGATCGGGAACATCAGCACCGGCACGAACGTCTCGATGGGCCCGGTGGTGCCGCCCAGCCACCCCTTCTGGAAGATGGCCGTGACGACGCCGAACGCGGCCCCCGCCGACAACAGGTTCATGAGCGCGGCCGTGAGCGGGATGACCAGGCTGCGGAACACGACCATCAACAGCAGGAAGCTCAACAGCACCACGACCCCGATGAACAGGGGCAGCTTCGCGGACAGGATGTGGCTGAAGTCCTCGAAGATGGCGGTCGTGCCGCCGACCAGCACGGTCAGCCCGGTGCCCTTGGTCGCCGCGGGGACGACCGTGGTGCGCACGTGGTTGAGCAGGTCCGAGGTCGAGGCCGCCTGCGGCGAGCCCTTCGGGTAGACGTTGGCGATTGCCACCTTGGGCCGCCCGTTCTCACCGCCGATCACCGCAACGCCGGTTGAGCCGACGACCCCGGGCGTGGACGCCACCGCCTGCTCGGTCTTCTTGAAGGTGGCGAGATCTTCCGAGCCCTTGATCTGGGCCACGAGCTCGAGCGGCCCGTTGTACCCGGGGCCGAAGCCCTTGGCCAGCAGGTCGTAGGCCTGGCGCGTGGTGGTGTTGGACGGATCGGTCCCAGCGTCCGCCGACCCCAGCCGCATCGAGAAGAACGGAATGGCGATGATGATCATGATCGCCGCCGCCACCGCCGCGAAGACGGCGGGCCGCTTGCTCATCGCGTCGGCCCAGCGCACCCATGCGGGCGACTCCACCCGGGTGGTGAGCTTGCCCTCCCTCAGCGCCCGCCGCTCGCGACGGCGCGGTACCCAGCGGCCCAGGATCGCCAGCAGCGCCGGCAGCAGCGTCAACGCGGCGATGACGGTGAAGGCGACGGTCACGGACGCCGCGATGGCGACGCCGTAGAGGAAGCTGACCCCGAGGGCGAACATGCCGAGCATGGCGATGCAGACGATGAGCCCGGCGAACAGCACGGCGCGCCCGGAGGTGTCGATGGCCTCAACCACCGCGGCCTCCCGCGACTCGCCGCGCATGACCGCCTGTTTGTAACGGGTGACGATGAACAGCGCGTAGTCGATGCCGACTCCGAGCCCGATGAGCAGCGAGAGCTCGGTGGAGAACGTGGCGATGTTGATCGCGTGCGAGAGCAGGCCGACGAGCGCCGTCCCGGCGCCCAGCGAGACGCCCGCGGTGATCAGCGGCAGCACCATCGCCGCGAAGGAGCCGAACACCAGGAACAGCACGATCGCCGCGGCCAGGAATCCGAACAACAGGCCGCTGCCCGAGTTGTTGGTGTTGCCGGCCTCGGCGATGTTGCCCTCCACCTCGAAGTGCACGCCGTCGCCTGACGCCGAGGTGATCGAGCTCACGAACTTCCGCGCCTGGGGCGCCGTGATCTTGTTCTGATTGGCGGCGTTGGTAAACGTCACGTTGGCGAACGCCACCTGCCCGCCGGGGGCGATCTGATGCGCCGTCTCAGGCGTGAACGGCGAGACGACGCTGGCCACGTTCGGGTCCCGCTCGACCTTGGCGAAGACCTCCTTGGCTCGGGCGACGACCGCCGGGTCGGTGACCTTCCCGTGATCGACGCCGATCACCAGCTGGTCGGTCTCGCCCGACTGGTGCGGGTTGGCCTTCTGCAGGAGCCGGATGGCGTCGAAGCTGCCCGTGTGGGGAAGCTTGAAGTTATCGGTGTAGGCGCTTCCCGCGGCCCCGTGGATCGCGATGAGCGCCACCAGTCCCACAACCCAGCCCCCGAGGGCCACCCATCGGTGTCGGAAGCACCATGAAGCTACTTTTCTCATACGACAGTCAACCTCCAGAATCTGTTACACGCCTCAGGCTAGGCCCAGGCGGTCCTCGGCGTAAGTGGCCTCAGGCCGAAATCACCCATGACAATTGTCACGTCGCCGTTCCGTCGCGCCCGCCCCGCGCTCCCCATTGAACACGTGTTCGCTGACAATTGGTTGAAAGCTCGTGACCGGGGGGTGAAGTGAGCCCGGGCCGGGGTGTGCGGAGCGCGGGGCTGCTCCTGTTCCGTCGCACCGGCGAGGGGCTGGAGGTCCTGCTCGTCCACCCGGGTGGCCCGTTCTGGGCCACGCGCGACCTCGGAGCCTGGTCGATCCCCAAGGGCGAATGCGGCGATGGCGAGGACCCGCGCACCGCTGCGTGGCGCGAGTTCGAGGAGGAGCTCGGGAGCCCGCCGCCCGACGGCGAGGAGCCGCTCGATCTCGGGGAGGTCCGCCAGAAGGCGGGCAAGATCGTGCGCGCCTGGGCGCTGGCCGGCGAGCTCGATCCCGAGGAGATCACCAGCAACACGTTCACCATGGAGTGGCCGCCGCGGTCGGGACGGTCCCGGGAGTTCCCGGAAGTCGACCGGGCCGGATGGTTCGCGCTGGCCGAGGCCCGCGAGCGGATCAACCCGGCGCAGGTGGCCCTGCTCGATCGGCTCGGCGAGGCGGTCGGCGCGTGAGCCCGGGCGAGAGCAGCGAGGCCGTCGGCCCGTGAGCCCGGGCGAGAACATCAGCCCCACCGCCCACTACACGGGCGAGGTGTGGCGGCGCGCCGGGCTCTCGCACCCGTGGCTCGGCACGCGCGAGGGCCGGGTCATGGTGGATGCGCTCCACCCCCTGATGGCGGCCAGCGGCGCACTCGGCGGCCCCTCGCTGGAGACCTACCTGCTGGCCCGCCACCGCGCTATCGACGCGCTTCTCGAGGAGGCGGTGGAGCGGGATGGCATCACCCAGGTGATCGAGGTCGCCGCCGGGATGTCGGCGCGGGGCTGGCGCTTTGCCAACCGCTACGGCGAGCGCCTCACCTACCTCGAGGCCGATCTGCCGGCCATGGCGGCGCGCAAGCGAAGCGCTTTGGAGCGGATCGGGTCGCTGTCGGACGCACATCGGGTCCTGGAGGTCGACGCGCTGCGCGCGGACGGTCCCGGCAGCTTCGCTGAGTTGGCCGGCGAGCTCGAGCCCGACGCCGGGGTGGCAATCGTCACCGAGGGCCTGCTCGGCTATCTGCCCACTAACGAGGTGCTGGCGCTATGGGCCCGCTTCGCGCAGGTGCTGGCGGGGTTCCCAGCCGGGCGTTACATCTCTGACCTGCACCTCGGCAGCGTCCAGACGCCCGCGGTGCGCTTCTTCCGCCGGCTGTTGGGAGCGTTCGTGCGTGGACACGTCTACCTGCACTTTCACGGCGCCGACGAGGCCGAGGCCGCACTGCGCGACGCCGGGTTCGCATCGGCCTCGGTGTCCCGGGCCGGGGACATCGTGGGGCTGCCGGGCGCCCAGCAACGGTCCATGGCGCATATACTTGAGGCATCAACCACCTGACTCGGAGCGCCGATTGATGATCACCGCCACGCTGTACTCCGACCCTGCCTGCCCGTGGGCCTACTCCGAGAGTCCCGCCTTGAGAGTGATCGAGTGGCGCTACGGCGACCAGCTCGACTGGAAGCTCGTCGTGGTGGGGCTGACCGAGAGCTCCGAGCAGTACGCCAAGCGGGGGTACACCCCCGTGCGGGGCGCGCTCGGCCAGCTTCATTTCCGCAACCGCTATGGCATGCCGTTCTCGCCCGAGCCGAAGGCGCGGCTGAGCGCCACCGCGCGCGCCTGCCGGGCGGTGGTGGCGGCGCGCCTGGCTCACCCCGGCACCGAGTGGGCGGTGTTCCGTGCCATCCAGCTCGCCAACTTCACCGGCCCGCTCGTGCTGGAGGACGACGACATGCTGCGGGACGTGCTACGCGAGGTTCCGGGCGTCGACGCCGAGGCCATCGTCGGCGCGCTGGACTCATCTGAGGTCACCTCGGCCTATGAGGCCGACAAGGCCGAGACGCGCAAGGCGGCCGGCTCGGCCGCAGAGCTGCAGGGCAAGACCGCCACCACCGACGGGCCGGTCCGCTTCACCGCGCCCTCGATCGTCTTCCAGTCCAACGGGACCGCGCTGGTGGCCGGCGGCTTTCAACCGGTAGAGGCCTACGACATCCTCGTCGCGAATCTCGATCCGACGCTCACCCGGTACGCGCCGCCCGAGACGCCCGAGCCGCTGCTGGGGGCGTTCCCCGGCGGGCTCACCACCCAGGAGGTGGCGGCGCTCATGACCCACGGCAACGACGCGCCCGACCGCCGAGCGGCCGAGGCGGCGCTCATCGAGCTGGTGGCCGACGGGAAGGCGACGCGCCGGTCACTGGGCGACGACGCGCTCTGGCTTGCCGCCCGCTCGGCATCCGGCCTCGCCTGATCGGGCGGCGCCAGAGTCATCCGGCTGGACCGCGGCCTAGGCTGCCGCCCAGGTCAGCCGCAGCGGCAGCGTCTCCAGGCCATAGATCCCCGACGGGGTTCCGAACTCCGGCTCGCCGGCGAGCTCGATGCGCTCGGCCCGGCGGGCCAGCGCCGCCAGCCCCTCCTGCATCTCGGCCCGGGCCAGGTTGGCGCCCACGCAGTAATGGATCCCCGCCCCGAACGTGAGCACCCGCGCCCCACCGCGGTCGGCGGTGATGTCGAACTCGTCGGGATCGAGCCCTTGGCGGTTAGCGTGCCACGCCGACACGAGGATGACCGAGCCGGCGGGGAAGGTGACGCCGCGGTGCTCGATCTCGGCGGTGGTGATCCGGGCCGTGAAGGGCGTGATCGGCTCGTAGCGCAGCGCCTCGTCCACCGCGGGCAGCGCCAGCCCGTCGGGATCGCAGCGCAGCGCGTCCCACTGCTCGGGGTGCTGCGCCAGGAGGCGCACGGCGTGGGCCAGCTGGCTCTGGCTGGTGTCCACGCCGCCGACCAGGATGTTGAGCACGAGGTTGCGCAGCTCATCGTGGTTGAGGCGCTCGCCCTCTGACTCCGCCGCGATGAGGTCGGTGATGAGGTCGTCACCCGGGTCGCCGCGCCGGCCGGCGATGAGCTCGTCGGCGAAGACGTAGAACTCCTCCACGGCGGCCTCGATGCGGGGGCGATCCGCCATCAGGCTGGTGGCGTCGAACTGGCGCTGGATGACGTTGGACCACTCGTGCAGCTTGGGGGCGTAGCGGCGGGGGGCGCCCATCACGTGCGCGATCACCAGTGATGGATACGGCTTGGCGATGGCGGCGATGAACTCGCACTCGTCCGCCGGGGCCACCGCCTCGAGCAGCTCGGTGAGGAAGTCGCGCATGGCCGGGCGGTAGCGGGCGACCGCGCGCGGCGCCAGCGCCGGGTTGACGAGGTTGCGCAGGCGGCGGTGGTCGTCGCCGTTGACGTTGATGATGTTCTTGACGATCTCCTCGTGCAGCGGGCCGTCCTCGATCCCGAACAGCTGCGCGATCGTCATCCCCGGGAACTCCGCGTCGCGCGTGCGCAGGAAGAACTCCGCCGACTCGCGCTCGAGTACGAGGAAGCCGAACGGGCAGGCCGCCAGCCACTCGTCGTGGGCCTCGATCCCCGCCATCGCGCGTCGGTAGGCCTCGCCGCGCAGGCTGACGTCGGTGTGATCGAAGACGTGAAGGGTGAGCTCGCCGGCGAGGGGCATGGGCGCGGTGCGTCAGATCCAGGGGTTGGCGGCGAGCTCGCGGGCCACGGCCTCGGTGACGACGAGGGCCTGGTGCACCGTGCGGTAGAGGACGTTGCCGGGCGTGTCGCTCATGAGGTGGTAGTTGGACAGCTGCTTGTGGCGGTTCATGGAGCAGAGCGTGGCGGTCGGGTAGCCGGCCCGGCTGGGGATGATCGCGTCGGTCGAGTTACGAGTGCGCAACCCGCGGCGCAGATGCGCGCCGCTGCGATCCGCGACCCGGCAGATGAGGTCTCTGAATGCGCGGTCATGGTAATCCTCCATCACCACCGGGCCCTCCCCCTCGAGCAGGATCAGCTGGGGCGAGCCGAGCGTCTCCAGGTTGAGAAACCACGTCCGGTCGCGGTCCAGCGCCGGGAAGTGGCGGCGTGCGAAGCCGTGGATGCCGCCCTGGATGACCTCCTCGGCGCCGCATGAGGCCAGCAACACCCGCAGGCCGTACACCGGTCGCGCGCGCAGGCGCTCGGCCAGCGCCACCAGCAGAGCCACGGCGGTCAGGTTGTCGTTGGCGCCGGGCACGACCGGGCTGCGGGCGACGTCCTCGAACACGGCGGCGCCCAGCGCCGAGCCGGCGACCCCGGCGGCGATCAGCCCGCGACGCCCGCGCAGCGACCCCAGCGCCACCAGCGTGGGCGCGGTCAGCAGCGTCCACCACAGTGGCAGCGACGTGTCGATGCGCTCGATGATCCCGGGGAAGGTCTCGCCCAGCCAGGTCTGGAAGCGGGGGTCGAAGATCCTGCCGGTGGGGGCGGCGTCGTGGTGGGCCAGGAGCACGAGCGTGCGGGGCGCGTCAGCGGGGCCGCATGCGCCTACGACGTTCCACGTCGTCCGGGCGTGGCTGGTGGCGCGGCGGAACAGCCGCGGGCCGTTGGAGACGTCATCGGCGATCGCAGCCGTGACCGCCCCGGCGACTGCGCCCGCCACCGGCCGTGCCCGCCGACTGGCCAGGGCCGCCACGCCGGCCAGGCCGCTGGTGATCGACAGCGTGCCCATCACGCGGGCGTAGCCGTCGTGGAAGCGCTCCTCCTGCACCTCGGCCTCGCAACCGGCGGCGCGCAGCCGCTGCGCGATCCACTCCGCCGCCCGGCGCTCGCCCTCCGATCCGGCGCGTCGCTCAAGCGGCGCCAGGGCCTCAATGACCTCGCGGAGGGTGGCCTCGTCGTGACCGGGCCCGCCGCCCGGACTCGCTCCGGGCGCCACGTCAGGCGTCGACGTTCTCGAAGATCGCGGCCAGTCCCTGGCCACCGCCGATGCACATCGTCTCCAGCCCGTAGCGCGCCCCGCGACGGTGCAGCTCGTGCAGCAGGGTGGCGAGAATCCGGCCGCCGGTGGCGCCGATCGGGTGCCCCAGAGAGATACCGGAGCCGTTGACGTTGACGCGCTTGAAACCGTCGGGAAGGTCCCAATTGCGCAGCACCGCGAGCACCTGGGCGGCGAACGCCTCGTTGAGCTCGATGAGGTCCATGTCGTCCATGGAGAGGCCGGCGCGCTTGAGTGCCTTGGCCGTCGACGGGACGGGCCCGATCCCCATGGTCTTGGGCGGGACCCCGGCGACCCCCCAACTCACCAGCCGCGCCACCGGGGTCAAGCCGAGCTCGGCCGCCTTCTCGGCATGGGTGACGAGGCAGATCGCGGCGCCGTCGTTCTGGCCCGAGGCGTTGCCCGCGGTCACCGTGGCCCCCGGATCCTTGCGCGCCATCACGGGGCGCAGCGAACCCAGGCTGTCCAGCGAGGCGTCGGCGCGCGGGTGCTCGTCGCGCTCGATCAGCCGAGTGCCGGTCTTGCGCTCGCGGACCTCGACGGGGACGATCTCCTCGGCGAAGGCGCCGCTCTCCTGCGCGGCAACGGCGCGCTGGTGCGAGAGCAGCGCCAGCTCGTCCTGTTCGTCGCGGGGGATGGAGTACTCGCGGCGCAGGTTCTCGGCGGTCTCGATCATGCCACCGGGAACGGGGAAGTTCTCGCCGCCCGCGGTCACGCGGCCGCGCACCAGCCGGTCCTCCAGCATCGCGCCGCCCGAGCGCGCGCCCCAGCGCAGCGTGGTCGAGTAGAGCTCGGCCTGGCTCATGCTCTCGGCCCCGCCGGCGAGGACGACATCGGCGGCGCCGGTCTGGACCTGCATGCTGGCCTCGATGACCGCCTGGAGCCCCGACCCGCAGCGCCGATCGATCTGAAGACCGGGCACGTCGACGGGGAGCCCGGCGTCGAGCGCCGCCACCCGCCCCAGCGCCGGGGCCTCGCCGTTGGCGTAGCCCTGGCCGAGCAGGACGTCGTCAATCTCGTCGTGCGGGACGCTGGTGCGGTCCAGGATGGCCCTGATCACCGTCGTGGCCAGCTCGGTCACCGGAACCTCGCGGAACATGCCGCCGAACCGGCCCACGGGCGTGCGCAGCGGCTCGCAGATGAGAGCGTCTCGCATCAGGCCAGCTTATCCAGACGACGTTTTCGACCCCTGCTCGACGAGGGTGCGGCCGCGAGCGCCAGGCGTTAGCTTGGCGTCATGACCACCTACAAGAAGCTCAACTTCTCCGAGGTCAAGGACCTCGCGCCCGAATACGGCATGGGCGAGATGGGCGAGGCCCGTTTCGCTCGCGGCTCGCTCGGCGCCGAGGGCATCGGCCTGACCCGGTACCGCATGAACCCTGGCCGCCGGGTCGGCTTCGGCCACAGCCACCCGCAATCCGAGGAGGCGTACGTCGTGCTCTCGGGCTCTGGGCGCTTCCGCGTGCAGGACGACGTGATCGACGTCGGCCCGCACGACATCGTCTACTGCCCGGTCGACACGATGCGCGAGTGGGAGGCCGGGCCCGACGGGATGGAGCTGCTGGCCTTCGGCAACCACACCGAGGGCGAGAACACCGAGATGAAGCGGGACTTCTGGACCGACTGACGGGCCGAGGTCAGTCCGAGATGGCGATGTGCCCGGGCTGTGCGGCAACCCGGGCCAGCCACTCGCGCACCGCCGGATAGGGCTCCAGCGTGAAGCCGCCCTCGGGCGCCACGTGCGTGTACGCGTACAGCGAGATGTCGGCGATGGTGTAGCGGTCGCCGACGAGGAACTCGCGTCCCGCGAGGTGACCCTCCATCGCCGCCAGGGCGCGCTCGCCGCCCGTCCGCTTGGCCTCGCGCTCGGCCGCCGGCGGGTGCAGATCGGCAAGCTCCCAGAACCGGGCGACCGCGATGTTGGGCTCGTGGTCGTACTGCTCGAAGAACTGCCACTGCATCACCTGGGCGCGCTGGAAGGCGTCGGTGGGCACGTAGTCAGTGCCGTCGGCGAAGTACCAGAGGATGGCGTTGGACTCCCCCAGCGTGCGGCCGTCGTCGAGGACGAGCGTGGGTACGCGCAGCGCCGGGTTGAGCCCCCCGAGCACGTCGGGCCGGTCTGAGCGGTCAAACACGCTCAGCTCCTGGCGCTCGAAGCCGATTCCGAGCTGGGTCAGCAGCAGCCGGACCTTGTAGCAGTTGCCCGACACGGCGGATTCGAACAGCTTGATCACGCCGTCAAATTACTAATCTCGGATCATGGCCGAGGCGACGCGCCCGCAGCAGCACTCCGAAGGGGCGCCTGCGGAGCTGCTCGTGGGGGTCGCCGGACGCGCTCCGCACCCGGTCATGGTGCGCGCGATCGCCTTCGTAGTGGGCGCTGCCAGCCTGGGCACCGAGATCGCGGCGGCCCGCCTGCTCGCCCCGTACTTCGGCGCCTCGACGATCATCTGGGCCAACACGATCGCGACGGTCCTGGTGGCGCTGTCGGCCGGGTACTGGCTGGGGGGCAAGCTCGCCGACCGCCGCGCCGACCTGCGCGGGCTGTGCGCGGTGGTCATGGTCGCGTCGCTGCTCCTGGCGCTCGTGCCCTTCGTGGCCGACCCATTCCTGCGGCTGTCAGTCAACGCGCTGGGCTCACTCAGCGTCGGGGGGTTCGCCGGGTCGCTGGTGGCGGTCCTAGTGCTGGTGGCGGTGCCGGTGATGCTGCTGGGCACGGTCGCACCCTACGTGAGCCGGCTGAGCGTGCAGCGCGTCAGCGAGACCGGGCGCACGATCGGGAACCTGTACGCGATCTCCACCGTTGGCTCGCTGGTCGGCACCTTCCTGGCCGCGTTGCTGCTCATCCCGACGATCGGCACCCACCGGACGTTCATCGTCTTCGCGCTGTCGCTGGCGCTCGTGTCGGTCCCGGGGTTGCGCCTGTGGCGGTTCTGGGTCGTGCCGGCGGTGGTCGGCGCCTCGCTGGCCATTCCCCCGCCGGCGATCGGCGCGGGCCTTGCCCACGGCCGGGTGATCTACGCCACCGAGACCGAGTACCAGTACGCGCGCGTCGTCCAGTTCCCCAGCGGCGTCCGCTGGCTCCAGCTCAACGAGGGGGTGGCCGTGCACTCCGTGTACCGGCCCGGGACCTACCTCACCCAGGGCTACTGGGACGACTTCCTGGTGCTGCCGTTCGCCGCGCGGACCAGCACCCCGGCGCCGCCCGGCCGGATCGCGATCCTCGGCGACGCCGCCGGGAGCGTGGCGCGCGCCTACGGGCACTTCTTCCCCGACGCGCGCGTAGATGCGGTCGAGCTCGACGGGGCACTGACGGCGATCGGCAAGCGCTACTTCCACCTCTCAGGCCCGCGCCTGCACCTCTACACCGCGGACGCGCGACCGTGGCTCCAGGCCAGTAACGCCCGCTATGACTCGATCTTCATGGATGCCTACCGCCAGCCCTACATCCCGTTCTACCTTGTGACCCGCCAGTTCTTCGCGTCGGCGCGCGCGCACCTGCGCCCCGGCGGGACGTTCATCGTCAACGTCGGCCACCTCCCGGACTCCAGCTCGCTGGAGCGGGTCGTCACCGCCACGCTGCGCGCGGTGTTCCCCTACGTCGTCCGCGACCGGGTAAGCGCGGAAAACTCACTCCTGATGGCCTCGACGGTGCCGCTGTCGGGTGCGTCGATGCTTGCCGCTCACGCCCAGCTGCCGCTGGCCCTGCAGGGCCTGCTGGCGTCGGTGTCGGGCCGGGTGGGCGCGCCGCTGGGGGGCGGCACGGTCTACACAGACGACAAGGCGCCGGTGGAGTGGCTGACGGACCTCTCACTCCTGCGCTACGCGGCCGGCACGCGCTGATCAGCGGCGTCGGCGCCGGTGCCGGCGCCGTTTGTCGCGGGGAGCGGCGGCCGGTCCTGGCGCACCTGGACGCCGCCCTTGGGAGCGATCGTGATCGCTCGAAACTGCCCCTTGGCCCGGTCGGGATCGACCGGGCTCAGCGCGGTGCGCTCAAGCACGCGCGCGAGCACGACCCGCATCTCCGTCAGCGCAAAGCTCGCCCCCAGGCACCGGCGCGTGCCGCCGCCGAACGGCACCCAGGTGTAGGTGTCCGGAGCATCTTCGGCGAGGAAGCGCTCGGGTGAGAACTCCTCCGGGTCGGGATAGAGGTCGGCGCGCCGGTGGATGGTGCGGATCGACGGGTTGATCTCCACGCCGACCGGCACCTCGTAGGCGCCGATGCGGAACGGGCGCTCGCGCACGACGCGCCCGACGCCGGGGATCACCGGCCGGAGGCGCAGCGCCTCCTTGACGACGGCGTCGAGGTAGCGCTCGTCACCCTGTTGCGCGCGCTCCCGCACGCGCGCGTCGTGCAGCACGAGGTCCAACGTCCAGGCCAGGCCGGTGGCGGTCGTCTCGTGCCCGGCGAGCAGGAGGGTGAGGAGCTCATCGCGGACCTCGCGGTCGGTGAGGCCGATGCCCTCCTCGTCGCGGGCGGTCAGCAGGCCGGAGAACACGTCGTCGTGCTCGTCGGAGTCGGGGGCGGCGCGGCGGCGGGCGATCTCGGCGTAGAGGATCTCGTCCACGGCCCGCCGGCGGGCGGCGAACTCCTGGGCGGACCTGCGCTCGTTGCGCCCGCGCATGACGGCGTTGAGCACGAGCACGCCGCGCGGCCGCGACAGCGGCTCGACCATGGCGCGCAGGCGGCGCGCGAACTCGTCCTCCTCGGCGCCGGGCGCGTAGCCGAACACCGTGCGCAGGATCACCCGCAGCGTGAGCGCCTGCATGCTCTCCAGCAGGGTGAACGGCGCGCCGATCGGCCAGCGGTCGATCTCGGCGTCGGCGCAGGCGCGCATCGTGTCGACGTGGGCGAGCATCCGCTTGCCGTGAAACGGGGGCAGCATCAGCCGGCGGTGGCGCAGGTGCTCGGCGCCGTCGAGGAGCAGCACCGAGCGCTCGCCGACGATCGGGCCCAGCAGCGCGTTGGCCTCCCCGGCGTGCAGCTGGCCGCCCGAGCCCTGGAAGACCTCCTTGACCTGCGCGGGATCGAACACCATCACAAACCGCTGGTCGAACAGCGTCCCCATCGTGATGACGTCGCCGTAGCGCCGGCGGCACGCCTCGAGGAAGCGCACGCCGCCGAGCATGAAGCCCACCGTCTGGGCCCAGCGGGGCAGCTTGGGGCCGGGTGGCAGCGGGGCGGTGGCGCTCATCCTCGTTCGATGGTCGCACACCGGGATCGTGTGCTCGCCCGGCTCAGTCCCGGGGAGGGGAACCGGGCTCAGCGGGTCTGGGGACTCTGGGAGGCGGCGGCCTTCTGGCCGAGGTCGGCGAGCGTGAGCGGGTGCGCCGGAGGGCTCTCGATGACCCGGCGCCGGGTCACGCGCAGGTCGGCGTCGACGTGCAGGAGCTCTCCGGACCCCAGCGGCACCCAGCCGGGGTCCTCGTCCATCTTCTCGGTGGCGACGACCACCGCGGGGCGGCCGGCCAGGTCGCCGGAGCGGACGCGGATGCTGGCGCGCGGGCTGGAGTGCTCGAGGTGGCGATCCCCTCCGGCGCCGCCGGCGGCACGCTCGAGCACCAGCAGGTCGTGGGTGTCGGGATAGCGCAGCGCCCACAGGTCGGACTCCGTGATGAGCACGAGGTTGATGGCGAACAGGCGCAGGTTCCCGGCGACCCAGCGCGCTGCCGCCGCGATCCCCTCGCCGACGTCGCCGGTGCGCCGCGCCTCCCGGGTGATGAGGGCGAAGAACCGCTCGGAGTCGGTCTCGCCCGCCACCAGGGCCATGTCGTCGCCCAGCTCGGCCTCGAGGCGGTCGAGGTCCTCGATCACCCCGTTGTGGGCGAACACGCGACCGTCCTGCTCGAAGGGATGGGTGTTGCGGGCCGACAGCGCGCCCGTGGAGGCGTAGCGGACATGGGCCACGAATGTGCGCGAGTCGATCTCCTTGGCCTCCCGGGCGAACTCCTGGTCGTCATAGGCGGCAACGGGCTGCTTGGAGACGACGGGGCGCCCCACGGCGTCGTAATACCCCAGCCCGGTGCCGTCCGGCTCGCGGCGGCTCTGCTGGGCCAGCGAGTCCGGCGCCTCGAGCAGCCAGAAGGTGGCGTGGACGGGCTCGCGGCCACCGGTCATCCCAAACAGCCGGCACATGAAGGAGCACAGTAGGCGGCTCTTCGCGTCTGTCAAAGTAATTTCAGGCTCGCCTGCGATCTTGGTCTCGTCCAAGGAAAGGCGGACTGACATGAAATTCCTGCGTACTGCATCCACCGGCCGTCTACTGGCCCTCATCGGCGGCCTCGTCATCGCGATCGCGGCGGGCACGGCGATCGCCGTCGCCGCGACCGGCAACGGGCCGGTGCCGAAACCCAAGCCGCTCGCTCGAGCGGTCCACGACGCCCTGTCGGCCAAGCCGGTGGCCGGGATCACGGCGGACATCGCCTTCACCAACAACCTGATCAGCTCCGCGGACCTGCCGGGCGAGACCGCCGACCCGCTGCTGCAGGGGACGCAGCACGGCCGCGTGTGGCTGACCAACGATCACCGGCTCCGCATCGAGTTCCAGGGCGACAACGGCGACGCCAACCTCGTGGTCAACAAGAACTCCTTCTGGATCTCGGATCCGATGCAGAACACCGTCTACAAGGGCTCGCTGCCGGCCGACACGTCCGGCAAGGCCGACAACGCCGGCGCCAAGGCGCAGGGCGTGCCGACGGTGGCGCAGATCCAGTCCGAGATCTCCCGCCTCATCAAGCACGTGGACGTCGGCGGCATGGCCACCTCCAACCCCGGCGACGTGGCGGGCCGGGCGGCGTACTCGCTGTCGGTGTCGCCCAAGCACTCCGGCGGTCTGCTGGGCCGCGCGCAGCTGGCCTGGGACGCTATGACCGGGGTCCCGCTGCGGTTCGCCATCTACGCCCGCGGTAACCCGACGCCCGTGCTGGCGCTCACCGCGACCAACATCTCCTACGGCGCGATCTCGCCCTCGGACCTCGCCATCTCGCCGCCGTCCGGCGACAAAGTGGTCACGGTCTCCACGGCCGACAAGCACGCCGCGGCAGCGGCGGGTACGGCGCGGGCCGCCCGCAAGGCGGCGCGCACCCACGTCAGCGGCGTGGCCGCCGTGGCCGCCCATGTGCCGTTCACGCTCTCGGCGCCCAAGTCACTCGCCGGTCTGCCACGGGAGGGCGTCACCCTCCTGAGCTGGGGTGGCAAGCCGGCTGCGCTGGTCACCTACGGCCAGGGCCTCGGCGGGATCGCGGTGATCGAGCAGAGTGCCTCGTCGCAGGCGGCCGCGTCCAGCAGCGCGGGCTCTGGGCACGGCGCCCTCTCCCTCCCGTCGGTGTCGATCAACGGCGCCACCGGCACCGAGCTCGCCACACCGTTGGGCACGGTGGTTCGGTTCACCCGGGGCGGTGTGGGCTACACGGTGCTCGGCTCGGTGGCCCCGTACGCGGCGGAGACCGCCTCGCGAGCGCTGACGAAACCCACTCCGTGACGGTTGACGGAGACAGCTCGGTCCACGGTCCGGCAGCGGCAGAGGCCGATGCCGGACCGCCACCGATCGAGGTCCGGGGGCTGGTCAAGCGCTACGGCGAGCTGACCGCCGTCGGCGGCGTCGACGTCACGGTCCGGAGCGGCGACGTCTATGGCTACCTCGGACCCAATGGAGCGGGAAAGACCACGTCGCTGCGGATGATGCTGGGGCTGATCCGCCCCACGGCCGGCACCGTCCGGCTGTTCGGCCGGGACCCGATGGAGAGCGTGCGAGCGCTTCAGGGCGTGGCGGGGTTCGTGGAGGCGCCGACGTTCTACCCCTACATCAGCGCGCGCAAGAACCTCGAGATGCTCGCCGCCTACGACGGCGGCGGCGCCCCGGAGCGGATTGACGAGGCGCTCGAGATGGTGGAGCTGACCGGCCGCCAGCGCGACAAGGTGGGCGGTTACTCCCACGGCATGCGCCAGCGGCTGGGGATCGCCGCGGCGCTGCTGCGAGACCCCAAGCTCTTGCTGCTCGACGAGCCCGCCACCGGCCTCGACCCCGCCGGCATGCGCGACATGCGCCTGCTCATCCGGCGCCTGGCCGAGCAGGGGATGACGGTGCTGCTGTCCAGCCACCTGCTCACCGAGGTCGAGGACGTCTGCAACCGGGTGGCGATCGTCCGCCAGGGGCGGATCGTCTACGAGGGCGAGATCGCCGAGCTCAAGCGGGGCGCCGGCACGCGCTACTGGCTGCAGACCACCGACGACGAGCGCGCGCTGGCCGTATGCGGGGCCCAGCCGGGGATCGGCGACGTGCGCACCGATCACGGGCGGATCTCCTTCACCGCTGACGAGGACGCCGCCGGGGCGCTGAGCCAGGCACTGGTGGAGTCCGGCGCGCTCATCCACGCCATGGCGCCCCAGACGGTCACCCTGGAGGACCTGTTCTTCCGCTTCACCGAGGGCGACGGAGTGCCGGCAGGCTTCGCGGACCCGGCGCACCCGGAGCCCGCACCGGCGGCGGAGGGCGCCCACTGATGCCCGGCGTCGCCACCGTCTACCGCTGGGAGCTGTTCAAGCTGCGCCACCAGAAGCGCACGTACATCGGCCTGGGCGCGGCGATCATCGTGCCGATCCTGTTCGTGCTGGCGATCCACCTGCGCCACCACCAGGATCGCGGCGGGGGCTTTGCGTTCTCGGACTACCTGGACCGCAGCGGCCTGGCCGTGCCGCTGGTCATCCTGCTGTTCGGGGCGGTGTGGATGTTCCCCCTCATCACGGCGCTCGTGGCCGGGGACATCGTCGCCTCCGAGGACCACAACGGCACCCTGAAGACGATCTTCACCCGGTCTCTGGAGCGCTGGCAGCTGTTCGCCGGCAAGGCGCTGGCGGCGAGCAGCTACGCGGTGCTCGCGATCTTCCTGTGCGGCACGGTGGCCGTGATCGCGGGCAGCTTCCAGTCGGGGTTCAACTCGCTGCAGAGCCTGTCGGGGACGATCGTGTCCGCGCCCAAGGCGCTCGAGCTCGTCTACGTGAGCCTGCTCGTCTACCTCATCCCGATCGCGTCGATCGTCTGCATCGGGCTGCTGCTGTCGACGGTGACGCACAACAGCGCCGCCGCCGTCGTCGGCACCCTGATGGTGTCGCTGCTCATCCAGCTGATCGGGATCCTGCCCGGGCTGGGCGCGCTCCAGCCCTACCTGCTGAGCACGCAGTTCAGCGCGTGGCAGGGGCTGCTGCGCACGCCCACGGACTGGGAGCCGATCGTGCGGGCGGCCTGGGTGTGCGCGCTGTACGCGATCCCGGCGATCGGCGCAGCATTCCTGGTCTTCATCCGTCGCGACGTCGCCGGTGGCTGACCGGGCGCCCGACGCCGAGCGCGTTCTCGTCGTTGACGACGACCCCCCGCTGCAGCGGATGCTCAGCCGCACGCTGTCGGCGGAGGGGTTTCAGGTGACCGTCGCCGGGGACGGCGGGACGGCGCTGGCCGCCGCCGAGCGATTCGCCCCCGATGTGATCGTCCTGGACGTGGCCATGCCGACGCTCGACGGCCTGGCCGTGTGCCGGCGCCTGCGTGGCAAGGGGCTGCCCACCCCGATCCTCATGCTCACCGCGCGCGACGCCGTCGCCGACCGCGTCGCCGGGCTGGAGGCGGGCGCCGACGACTACCTGGTCAAGCCGTTCGCGGTCCAGGAGCTCGTGGCACGCCTGCGGGCGCTGACCCGCCGCGGGCAGCCGTCGGACTCCCTGGCCTACGCCGACCTCAGCCTCGACCTCGCCGGCCGGACGGCCACCCGCGGCGGGCGCCCGCTGGAGCTGACCGGACGGGAGGCAGCGCTGCTGGAGCTGCTGCTGCGCCGGCCCGGGAGCGTCGTCACGCGCGAGCGGGCACTCCGCGAGATCTGGGACGACGCCGCCGAGGCCAATGTCGTGGATCGCTACATCACCCGGCTACGGCGCAAGCTGGGGGACCCGCCGCTCATTCGGACCTTGCGAGGCACGGGGTTCGTGCTGCGCGCCTGAGCACGCGGCGCCGGCCGTCACCCGGTGCCGAGCAGGCTGTAGACCCTCTCCTCGGGCATCGGCTGGCTGAACAGGAACCCCTGCGCGCCGTCACAGCCGAGGTCGCGCAGCTGAGCCAGCTGGGCGTCGGTCTCGACGCCCTCGGCGACCACCTTCAGCCCCAGCGCGTGGCCGAGCTGCACGGCGTCGCGGACCGGATCCACGTCTCCATCGGCCCGGCCGAGCCGGGCGACGAGCGTCGTGTCGATCTTGAGGACGTGCACCGGCAGCTCCGACAGCGTCATCGAGGACGAGGTCCCGGTGCCGAAGTCGTCGATGGCGAGCGTGATCCCGAGCTCGTTGAGCGCGGCCAGCTGGCGCAGCGCCAGCTCCGGCGCTGCCTCCACCGCCCCCTCGGCGACCTCCAGGCACAGGACGTGCGGATCGTGGCCGCCGTCCTGGATGGCGGCCGACAGCCGCTCCACGAGGTCGGCCTCGCCCAGTTGGCGCGCCGACAGGTTGACGCTGATGGTCACGCCGGGACGCGACTCGCGCCAGCGCTCGACCTGGTCCAGCGCCTCCATCAGCACCCAGTCGCCGATCGGCACGATCAGCCCGGTCTCCTCGGCGATCGACATGAACTCGATCGGCTCAATCAGCCCCAGCTCGGGGTGCTCCCAGCGCACGAGCGCCTCGAACCCCTCCAGGCCGGTCTCGTCGTGGAAGGAGACCCGGGGCTGGTAATGCACGCGCAGCTGCTCGCGCTCGACCGCCAGGCGCAGCTCGCGCTCCAGGTGGGTGCGGGGACCGGGCAGGCGGGCCATGACGTCCTCGAACACCTCATAGCGCGCGCCGCAGCACTCCTTGGCCCGGTACATGGCCGTGTCGGCCCGGCGGATGACGTCGTCGATCTCCTCCTCGGGATCGGTGACCATGGCGACGCCGATGGAGATCGACGCCGACCTCTGCCGTCCGGCCAGCGTGACCGGCAGGCCCGCCGAGTGGGTGATGCGCTTGGCAACGAGCGTCGCCTCCTCCTCGCTGTCCAGGCCCTCGAACAGGAACGTGAACTCGTCGCCGCCGAAGCGGGCGACGGTGTCCATGGGGCGCAGCATCCCGCGGAAGCGCTCGGCGAGGACGACCAGGAGCCGGTCCCCGGCGCCGTGCCCGAGCGTGTCGTTGATCTCCTTGAACCCGTCGACGTCCAGGAACAACACCACCACGGGCGTGCCGGTTCGGCGGCTGCGGTCCAGGGCCCCGCGCAGGCGGTCCAGGAACAGCGCCCGGTTGGGCAGCGAGGTCAGCGGGTCATGCAGCGCCTGCTGGGCGAGCGCGGCCTCGCTGCGCTTGCGCTCCACGGCGTACCGGACGGCGCGGCCGAGCAGGCCCGGGCTGAGCTCGGAGCGCAGCAGGAAATCCTGCGCCCCCGCGCGCACCGCGGCCACGCCGAACTCCTCGCCATCGCCGTCGGCCAGCACGATGATCGGCGTCGTCGGACTGGTCGATCCGAGCACCTCCAGCGCCTCCAGCGGCGCTCTCCCGCGCACGTCGAGCAGCACGCAGGTGGCTCCGTGGTCGGCGAGCTCCTGCGTGGCGTCGGCCACATCGGGTGTATGACTGATCACCAGGCCACGGCTGAACACTGCCCGCAGCATCTCTCCCAACTCCATGGCTGATCGCGCGTCATCCTCCACCAGAAGAACCCGCGCGGGCTTCCCCGGCCCGAACAGCTCCATCACCACCTTGCAAACCTCCGTGTTGCGTACTGAGATTTTAGCCGGAAGAGAGAGGTTTGGCCACAGAAACAACAAAATAAAGTCTGACGGGGCCGGTTCGCCTTGAGACCGTTTCGTTCGCTGCGCGCACGGATCACCGCGGCGGCGGCGGCGGTGGTTCTGTTCGCGGTGGTCCTGTTCGCGGTGGTAACGGTGGCGCTGGTCGATCACGAGCTGCGGGCGTCGCTGGACACCGCCCTGCGCCAGCGCGCCCAGGAGGTGGCCGAGTTGGCGATCTCCACGCCCGCCGTCCTCACCGATCCCGGGGCGCTGGAGAGCCCCGTCTCCGGCCGCCAGATCTCGGTGCAGGTGCTCGACCGCCGCGGCAGGATCGTGGCACGCTCGCTCAACCTCGGCGCGCGAGTGCTGCCCGAGGACGCGCTGGAGCGGGCCGCCCGCCTGCACGGGCGCACCGGCGCCGAGGACATCGAGTTCGACGGGCGGCCGCTGCGCCTGTACGCCGCGCCTATCGCCGACGCCACCGGGCCCGCCGCCGGCGGGGCCGTGCTGGTGGCCTCCGACACCTCGGATATCGCCCACACGACCTCGCGCCTCGGCGTCCTGGTGGCCCTCACCGGCGCCGGGGTGGTGCTGGTGGCGGCGCTCGCCGCGGCAGCGCTGACGCGCCGCGGCCTACGCCCGCTGCGCTCGCTGGCGGCGGCCGCCGGCGAGATCGAGGCCACCGCCGATCCCGCGCGCCGGCTGCCCGAGGCGCCCACGCTGGACGAGATCGGCCAGCTCACCGGCGTGCTCAACCGGATGCTGGCGTCGCTGGAGCAGGCCCGCGAGGGCGAGCGCCGGTTGCTCGCCGACGCCTCGCACGAGCTGCGCACCCCGGTCACGGCGCTGCTGGGCAACGTCGAGTACGCGGCCCGCCACGGCGCCGACGCCGAGGTGATGGCCGAGCTGCGCCACGACACGCTGCGGCTGGCGCGGCTCGTGGACTCGCTGCTGGCCCTGGAGCGAGTGGAGGAGGGCGGCCGCGAGTTCGAGCCGCTGCGTCTGGACTACCTCGTGCGCGAGACCGTGGACGCTCAGGATCCCGGGCGGGTGCACCTGGGCGGCCTCGATGTTGTGACCGTCAACGGCGACAACGACGCGCTGCGGCGCGCGCTGGGCAACCTCATCGAGAACGGGCTTGTCCACGGGCCGCGGGGCGGCGGCGTGACCGTGTGGCTCGAGCGCAGCGAGGACAAGGCGCGCCTCAGCGTGGTGGACGAGGGGGAGGGCCCGGATCCCGCCGAGCACGACCGCCTGTTCGAGCGCTTCTGGCGGGGCACCGGCGCCTCCGAGCGCCCCGGCTCCGGCCTCGGCCTGTCGATCGTGGCAGCGATCGCGGAGCGCCACGGCGGGCGCGTGGTGGTGAACGGACCGACGTTCACGATCGAGCTGCCGCGTTTGCAGCCCGAGCCACCGGCGGCCTAGGTCGCGTCCAGGCGCAGCGGGGGACCGAGCTCGGCGGGCGGTGCGCCGTCGCGGGGGCGCAGGCTCATCTGCCACCAGCCGACGCTGTGCCACTGCCCGAACTTGAAGGCGACGTCGCGGTACACGCCCACGGGCACGAACCCCAACGCCTCGTGCAGGCCGACGCTGGCGTCGTTGGGCAGCGTCACCCCGGCGCATACCTCGTGAACCCCCTGGCGCTCCAGCAGGCCAAACAGCGCTGCGTAGAGCGCGCGGCCGACCCCGCGCCGGTGGTGGCGCGCTGAGATGTAGACCGTCACGTCGGCCGACCAGCGGTAGGCGGCGCGCTCGTGGTGGCGCGACGCGTAGGCGTAGCCCGCCACCTCGCCGTCGATCTCGGCCACCAGCCACGGGTAATCGCGGGAGATGATGCGGATGCGCTCGGCCATCTCATGGGCCTCGGGGGCGCGCTCCTCCAGCGACGCCGTGCCCTCCGCGATGCTGGGCGCGTAGATGGCGGCGCACGCGGCGGCGTCGCGATCGGCGTCGGCGTGGCGGATGAGCACGGTCACGGCACTCTATGAAAGGGCGGCGCGGATCCGGTCGACCGGCGCCGCCGGCGGCGCGGAGCACCCGGCGAGCGTGGCCGGGACCGCCAGGCGGATCGACGAGGTGGCGAACGTGACCGACGCGGTCCGCATCCCCTCCAGCGAGATCGGCGCCTCGCGGGCTATGAGGCCCAGCGCCGGCGCGCGCTCGAGCAGCAGCGCCCGCGTCACCCCGGGCAGGATGCGGCCGTCGGCCGGCGGGGTGGTCAGGCGGTCGCCGTCCAGCAGCCAGACGTTGCCCCACGCGGCCTCGAGCACGGTGCCGTCGGCGTCGACGAGCAGCGGCGCGGGATCGGCGGGGCGCGCGCTAAGCAGGCGGCGATCGCGCCACTTGTGCGGCCCGAGGCCGCCGGGAACGACGAGCGGCGCGAGCGTGACCGGGGCGCGGTAGCCGACGGCGACGGGCCGCGCGGTCACGCTGAGCTCCTGGCCGGGGACGGCGTCGACGCGCAGCCGGTGCTCCCCGGTCAGGCCGGCGGCCTGCCGGCGCAGCCGCCGGGGCAGGCCGGCGGGCAGCCCGGTCCCGTACAGCGCGCCCAGCGAGTGGGCCAGGCGCTCGAGGTGACGGTCCAGCGCGTGAACCTGCCCCCGCCGGACGAGCATCGTCTCGAAGACGCCCTGGGCGCGGTCAGGCGGCACTGGCGACGGGGCTGCGGTCCTCGACCTCGACCGCGGCGCCGACCGCCGCCGCGATCGGGCGGGCCTTGGCGAGGGCCTCCTCGAGCTCGCGGCGCGGCTCAGAGTCCGCGACGATGCCGCCGCCGGCGCCGAGCCAGACGCGGCCGTCGGCCAGCTCGAGCGTGCGGATGGCGACGTTGAGCTCAAGGCCGGCCACCGGGCTGGCGAAGCCGATGGCGCCGGTGTAGACCTCGCGGCCGGCGGGCTCCAGGTCGGCGATCACCCGCAGGCTCTGGACCTTGGGCGCGCCGGTGACCGAGCCGGGCGGGAAGGTCGCCCGCAGGACATCTCCGTCTGAGACCCCGGGACGCAGGCGGCCGTGGACGTGGGAGACGAGGTGCCACAGCCCCGGGTGGGGCTCGGCGGTGGGCCGCCGCGGGGCGACGATCGTGCCGTACTCGCAGACGCGCCCCAGGTCGTTGCGCATGAGGTCGACGATCATCACGTGCTCGGCGGCGTCCTTGACCGAGCCGCGCAGATGCTCGAGCGCGGCGGCCGCCACCGCCGGGTCGGGGTCCCGGGCGATCGTGCCCTTGATGGGGCCGGTGACGATGTGCCGGTCGCGGCGGCGCAGGAACAGCTCCGGCGACAGGGAGGCGATCCCGCCGCGGGGGGTGTGAAACGCGGCCGCGTGGGGCGGGTCGACGTGCGCCAGCGCGGCCGCGAACAGGTCGGTGGCTCGGGCGTCGGTCTCGCCGCGCAGCCGCAGGCAGATGTTGGCCTGGAAGATCTCGCCCGCCGCGATCCGCCGGCGGCAGCGGGCGACGGCGTCGAGGTGGTGGCGGGCGTCGTGCGCGCTCAGTCGCAGCGCCGACACCCGCGGGTCCGGGAGCGGCCCGGGGTTGCGGGTGAGCAGGTGGCGCACGTGCCGCAGCCGGACGTCGAGCGCATCGCGGCGGTCGTCGGTGACGAGCGCCTCGAACCACCACCGCCCATCGCCGTCGCGGCGCAGGACGTTGTCGTAGTAGGCCAGGTGAAAGTCGGGGAGCGGGACCGGCCGGTGGGGGTGCAGCGGGATGCGCTCCACCCGGGCGGCGAGCCGGTAGCCCAGCCACCCGAACCAGCCGCCGCCGACCGCGGAGCCCGAGGGCGCGGGCGCGATGGGCGGCACGGCGTCGAGCAGGGCGAAGGGATCCTCGCCCTCGGAGGCGACGCGCAGCGGGTCAGAGCCAACGATCGCGCCGCCGGGCGGGCCGGCCCATCGCCCGGTGAGGGCGAAGGGCAGCGGGTCGCGCTCGGCGAGGATGCGCAGGACGTCGGCGGGGGAGAGCCGGCAGTCGAGCGGGACGCGCGTGAGCGTCGCCGTGGGCGATGACGGAGGCGACGCTAAGGTGGGCTTGACCGGCACTCTCCTCATACTGTACGAATTGGTCTAATGACTGCGACGCTCATCAACGGCAAGGACATAGCCCAACAGGTTCGCACCGAATTGCGAGCCGAGATCGAATCGTGGGTGGATGGCGGCGGACGCCGCCCCGGACTGGCAACGGTACTCGTCGGCGACGACCCCGCCTCGGCGGTCTACGTCGGTGGCAAGCAGAAGGCGTGCGCCGAGGTCGGGATCGAGGGCTTCGCCCACCACCTGCCCGCCGACACCTCCGAGGACGAGGTGGTGGCGCTCCTGTCAGAGCTCAACGCCGACGACCGCGTGTCCGGCATCCTGCTGCAGCTCCCCACGCCCGACCACATCGACGGCTCGCGGCTGACGACACTGATCGACGCCGGCAAGGACGTGGACGGGCTCACCCCGGTCTCCGCGGGGCTGCTGGCCAAGGGCCTGCCGGGGCTGCGGCCGTGCACGCCGTCGGGCTGCATCGAGCTGCTGCGGCGCCACGATGTGACGCTCGAGGGCGCCGAGGCCGTTGTCGTGGGCCGCTCAGACCTCGTCGGCAAGCCGGTGGCGGCGCTGCTGCTCGCCGAGAACGCCACCGTCACCATGTGCCATTCGCGCACCCGTGACCTGCCGGCGGTGTGCCGGCGCGCCGATGTCTTGATTGCTGCCGTGGGCCGACCGGAGATGGTCAAGGGCAGCTGGATCAAGCCCGGGGGCACGGTCATCGACGTGGGGATCAACCGGACCGAGTCCGGGCTGGTCGGCGACGTGGAGTTCGCCTCGGCGGTCGAGGTGGCGGGGCTCATCACCCCGGTGCCGGGGGGCGTGGGGCCGATGACGATCGCCATGCTGCTGCGCAACACGCTGCGAGCGGCTCAGGCGGCGGACGCTGCCGCCGCTGTGGCGTAGTTCCTTGGGGCCGGGGGAGGGGGCCTCGGCGTTGAACGGCTTGGCCTGGGGAAGGGCGGGCTGTGGCGTGGCCGGCGACCTGCGGAAGTCGGAAAACCTCTGCGCGCGGTTGCGGTTTGCTGGGACCTGCATGCCCGACATGCACTTCCCGGCAAAGCTGATAGCGGAGTCGCGGTTTGCGGGGATATGCAGATTCGCGGCGTCCCCCTTCGAAAGCCCGCCGTTGTCAGGCGCTCGTAGCGAAGGCCGGCTCGTCCGCAAGCACAGCGTCGAGCGCCTCGAGCACGCGGTCGGCCACGGCGCGATCCGCGTTGACGCCCATCAGCCCGATGCGCCACATCGGGGGCGCGCCGGCCAGCCCGCCGCCGATCTCGATGTCGTGCTCGCGCAGCAGGCGGCCCGCCACGGCCTTGCCGTCGACGCCGTCAGGAACTTTGACCGCGGTGAGCTGGGGCAGCTGGTGGTCGGGGTCGGCCAGGAGCTCGAGGCCGCGGGAGCGGACCTCGTCCTGGAGGTGGCGGCCGGCGTCCATGTGACGCGCCCAGCGGGCGTCCAGCCCCTCGAGCGCGACCTCGCGCAGGGCCTCGTGCAGTGCGTAGACGTTCAGGACGGGCGTGGTGTGGTGGTAGGCGAGCGGGCGCTCCACCCAGTACTTGCGCAGGAGCGACAGGTCGATGGCAAAGGGCACCGGGTGGGCGCGGGCCGCGATGCGCTCAAGCGCGCGGTCAGACGCCGCCACCGGCGACATGCCGGGCGGGGCGCCGACGCACTTCTGCGAGCAGGAATAGGCGAAGTCGATCCCCCAGTCGCTGAAGCGCAGTTCGATCCCGCCCAGTGAGGTGACGCAGTCGGCCATCAGCAGCACGTCGCGGTCGCGCAGAGCGGCACCGAGCTCGGCCAGCGGGTGCTGCACCCCTGTCGAGGTCTCGGCGTGCACGACGCACATGAGGCGGGCGTCGGGGTGCTGGTCGAGCGCCTCGAGCAGGGCGTCGTTGCTCACGTGCTCGCCCCAGTCGGCGTCGACCTTGACCACGTTGGCGCCGAGGCGAACGGCGATCTCGACGATGCGCCGCCCGAAGAAGCCGTTGACCCCGATGATGGCCGTTTCCCCGGGCTCGAGCAGGTGGGCGAGCCCGCACTCCATCCCGGAGGTCCCGGTGGACTGGAGCGGGAGCACCAGGCCGCCTTCGGCCTGGTAGGCGATCCGCTGGAGCGCGACGACCTCAAGCAGGATGTCGGCGAAGTCCGGGTCCATGTGGCCCAGGAGCGGCTTCTGCAGGGCGGCCAGCGCGGCCGGTGACACGTTGCAGGGGCCGGGGCCGCAGAGCAGCCGCTCGGGCGGGTTGGCGGGGTTGGGGATCTGGGTCATAGGCGCGAGCTTAGTTGCCCACCGCCCGCGCAACCATCGACTGGACTCTATGTATTGAACAAATTCATCCAATATTCTTGCGCATGGGCCCGCGCTGCCCGTACCCTGCGGCTCCATGAGACCAACCCGCAGCCGCCTTCACCGCTCCGAACTGGCTGTTCCCGGCTCGAACGTCCGCATGCTCGAGAAGGCGCCCGCGCTGGGCGCCGACATCGTGATGCTCGACCTCGAGGACGCCGTCGCGCCCGACGACAAGCCGCAGGCCCGCGCCAACGTCATCGACGCGCTGAACGAGGGGGATTGGGGAGGCTGCTCGGTGTCGCTGAGGATCAACGGCCTGGACACCCACTACTGCTACCGCGACATCGTCGACGTCGTGGAGCAGGCGGGGCGGCATCTGGACTCGATCATGATCCCCAAGGCGTCGGGCGCCGGCGACGTGCACCTCGTGGCCACGCTGCTGACCCAGATCGAGGAGGCGATGGGGCTGGAGCGCAGGATCGGCATCTGCGTGCTCATCGAGACGGCCATGGGGATGGTGAAGTGCGAGGAGATCGCCGCCGCCTGCCCGGAGCGGATGGAGGCGATGGTTTTCGGCGTGGCCGACTATGCGGCGTCGCTGCAGAGCCACACCACCTCGATCGGCGGGACCAACCCCGACTACGCAATGCTGGCCGACCGCGAGGAAATCCTCTTCCTCGGACAGGAGCGCGAGCGCCATCTCGGCGACCAGTGGCACTACGCGCTGTCGCGGATCGCCGTGGTCTGCCGCGCCTACGGGCTACGCCCGATCGACGGGCCCTTCGGGGACTTCACCGATCCCGAGGGCTACCTGGCGTCGGCGCGGCGTGCCGCCGTCCTCGGCTATGAGGGCAAGTGGGCGATCCACCCCAGCCAGATCGCCCTGGCCAACGACGTCTTCACGCCGTCTGACGACATCGCCCAGCGCACCCGGCGCATCATCGCCGCCATGGAGGAGGCCGCGGCGCAGGGCAAGGGTGCGGTCTCGCTCGACGGGCGCCTGATCGACGCCGCCTCGATCCGGATGGCTCAGAACCTGCTGGCCAAGCTCGACCAGATCGAGGCGCGCGGCGACCGCGAGCCGCGGCTGCGCCGCGCGGCGGGCTAGGAGCCTCGCGCTGCGGCGAGCTCCTCGCCGATGCGGGCGCGGAACAGCGAGGCGTCGACGCCGACGGTGACCATGCGGAAGCCGGCCTGCACGCGGGCGCGGGCCTCCTCGCCGCCGCCGTTGCAGTGCATGCCGGCGACGATCCCGGCGGCCTCGCACGCCTGCGCGATGCGGCCGATCGCGCGCTCGAGCACGTCGCCGCCGTGACCGGGGTCGCGTCCGAGGCCGATCGACAGGTCAGACGGCCCGATGTAGATGCCGTCGAGGCCGGGCGTGGCGGCGATCTCCTCGACGTGGTCCAGGCCCTCACGGGTCTCGACCATGACGAAGCAGAGCGCCCCGGCGGCGAGCCGCTCGGGATCGGCGGAGCCAACGGTGAGGGCGGCGCGCAGCGGTCCGTACGAGCGCACGCCGTGCGGCGGGTAGCGACAGCCACTGACGGCCCGGCGGGCCTCCGCGGCGGTGCCGACCAACGGCACGATGACCCCGGCGGCGCCCAGGTCGAGCACCCGGTTGACCATCCACGGCTCGTTGTAGAGCACGCGGGCCAGCGGCACCGCCCCCCGCGCCTCGATGGCGGCGAACATCGCCACCATCCGCTCCTCGTCGGCGCCGCCGTGCTGGAGGTCGACGCAGACGTAGTCAAAGCCGGCCGCGGCGGCGAGCTCGGCGGTGAGCGTTGACGGGATCGACCCCCACAGCCCGAAGGCGGGGCGGTCCTCCTTCCAGCACTGGTCGAGGCGGTGGCGGCCGGACACGCCCCGGACCCTACACGCCGTCAGGCGACGGCACGGGCATCGGCCACGAACGCCTCGGCCAGCGGCGAGGCCTCGCCCGCCCGCGTGAGCGCCACCAGCTCGGTGTCGGGCGCACCGGCCAGCGGCCGGTAGGTGACGCCGTCAATGGCCAGGTGCTCCACCGAGGCCGGCACCGGCGAGACGCCGATGCCGGCGGCCACCAGCCCGATGATCGTCGTCATCTCCGGGGCGTACTGGACGACGTGCGGGGTGGTGCCGGTCGCCGCCAGCCGGCCGATGAGCTGGTCGTGGTAGCCCGGCGCCTGCGCGCGGGGGAAGAGGACGAGCGGCTCCGCGGCCAGCCGCTTGATCGGGATTCGCCGCAGCTGCGCGAGCTCGTGGTCCTCGGGGATGGCGGCGATCGTGTGCTCGCGCATCACCTCCTGGAGGTGCAGGTCGATGTCGGACTGGATCGGCGGGCGCACCAGCGCGACATCAACGACGCCGGTGCTGAGCGCTCGCAGCTGCTCGGCGGTGGAGCGCTCGCGCAGCTCGATCTCCACGCCGGGCCGGCTGCGACGGAACCGTTGCACCGCGGCGGGCACGATCGACAGCAACGCCGACCCCACGAATGAGACGCGCAGGAGCCCGGCCTGCCCCGCCCCCACGGCGCGGGCGGTGGACACGGCGGCGTCGAGCTCGGCCAGAGTGGCGCGGGCGTCGCGCAGGAACGCCTCGCCGGCGGCGGTGAGCTCGACGCGGCGGCGGGTGCGCTCGAGCAGCCGGACCCCCAGCTCGGCCTCGAGGGCGCTGATCTGCTGGCTGAGCGGCGGTTGGGAGATGTGCAGACGAGCCGCGGCGCGCCGGAAGTGCAGCTCCTCGGCGACGGCGACGAAATAGCGGAGCTGGCGGAGTTCCATGTCTCACCGGTGATAGGGAAACCAGATCAATACATCCTAATTCGATATTGGACAGGATCAAGCGCCGGGCTTAGCGTCCCCGGGCATGTCGTTCCTTTTGGAGTGCCCCAACTGCGGGGTGAGGGAGGTGACCGATTTCGGCTTCGGCGGCGAGGTGTCCGCCCGGCCCAAGTCGCGCCCGAGCTTTCGCGAGCTCAACACCTACAACTACTTCCGCCGGAACGTCGCCGGGGTCCAGCGCGAGTGGTGGTTTCACCGCTCCGGCTGCCGCGCCTGGTTCATCGCCGAGCGCGACACCACCACCAATGAGGTGAAGTTCACCGCCCTGCCCGGTGAAGGCCCGTCGTGAGTCGGCTCAACTCCCAGCCCGGCGAGCGCATCGACCGGACCAAGAAGATCTCCTTCACCTTCGACGGCAAGAAGGTCGAGGCCTACGAGGGCGACACGATCGGCTCGGCGCTCTACGCCGCCGGGCAGCGCACGTTCAGCCGCAGCTTCAAGTACCACCGCCGGCGCGGGCTCATGTGCGTGGCCGGGCAGTGCCCCAACTGCATCTGCTCCGTTAACGGAGCCCCGGGCGCCAGGGCGTGTATCGAGCCCGTGCGCGACGGCATCACCGTCACCCACGTCAACGCGCTCCCCTCGCTGGAGTTCGACGCCATGCGCGCCACCGACATCTTCGGCGGCCCGTTCACCCCGCCCGGCTTCTACTACAAGACGTTCATCCGGCCGCGCAAGCTATGGCCGCTGTACGAGAAGATCCTGCGCAACGCCGCCGGCCTCGGCAAGCTGCGCCACTCCCAGCCCGAGCGCGAGTGGCGCACCGAGTACCGGCGCCGCCACGCCGACGTCCTCGTCACCGGCGGCGGCCCGGCCGGCCTGCACGCGGCGCTCGCCGCCGCACAGCTCGGCGCCGACGTGGTCCTCGTGGACGAGGGCGCCGAGCCGGGAGGACAGCAGCTCGTGGAGGGCGAGCGCTCAGAGATTGCCGCGCTGGTGGAGCGTGCGCGCGGGGCCGGGGTCGAGATCATCGACCGCGGCTCCGCGCTCGGCTACTTCGACGGGATGGTCCCGGTGTGGCAGCGCGACACGCTGCACCAGGTCCGTGCGGCCCGCCACGTGTTCGCCACCGGCGCGATCGAGCAGCCCCTCGTGTTCGCCGGCAACGACCTGCCCGGGGTGATGCTGTCAGGGGGCGCTCGCCGCCTCGCCGCGCTCTACGCGGTCAGCCCCGGCAAGCGCGCCGTCATCGCCACCACCTCTGACCGCGGCCTGCACGCGGCCCAGGCGCTGCGCGACGCCGGAGTTCAGATCGTGGCCATCGCCGACCTGCGCCCCGAGGCCGGCGAGCTCGCCCAGCGCCTGCGCGGCGCCGGCATCCCAGTGTTCAACGGCCACACGGTGATCGAGGCCCGCGGCAGCAAGACGGTCACCGAGGCGATCATCCAGCCGCTGACCGGCGGCGCGGAGCACTCGTTCGAATGCGACCTCGTGATCGTCTCCGGCGGCACCATCCCCGCGAGCTCGTTGCTGCTCCAGGCCGGAGCCAGGAGCGCCTACGACCGCCAGCGCGGGCACTTCGCGCTGGCCGACCTGCCGGACGGAGTGTTCGCCGCCGGTGAGGTGGCGGGCGCCGACACCGATTCCGCCGCGGCGGCGTCGGGAGAGCTGGCGGGCCTGCGGGCCGCCCACGCGCTGGGCCACGGAACCGACGCCTCGACCGAGCGCGAGGCGGTGCTCGCCACACAGTTCGCCGAGCCCGCCCCCGCCGACGTCGCGGTGGCCCCGCCGGTGAGCGGCGCCGGGCGCGGCAAATGCTTTGCCTGCCTCTGCGAGGACGTCACCAACAAGGATGTCCACCTCAGCATCGAGGAGGGCTATGACTCGATTGAGCTCTCCAAGCGCTACACGACGGTCACGATGGGTCCCTGCCAGGGCCGCATGTGCCAGCTGCCGTCGGTGCGGCTGATGGCCCAGGAGACCGGGCAGGGACTGGACCAGGTGGGCACCACGACGGCTCGCCCGCCGTGGGTGTCGGTGCCGATGGGGATCCTCGGCGGCCGGCCGGTGGAGCCCGCCAAGCGCTCGAGTATCCACGATCGCCACCGCTCGCTCGGGGCCACCATCAAGTGGGCCGGCGACTGGCGGCGCGCCTATGACTACGGCGATCCCGAGGGCGAAGCGCTGAACGTCAACCGCGCCGCCGGGCTCATCGACGTCTCGACGCTGGGCAAGCTGATCGTGCGCGGGCCCGACGCGGGCGAGTTCCTGGACCGCCTGTACCCCAACCGCTTCTCCAACCTCAAGCCCGGGCGGATCCGCTACGGCGTGATCAGCTCCGACGCCGGCAGGATCGTGGACGACGGCACCATCTGCCGGATTGACGACGAGACCTTCTACGTCACCACCACCTCCAGCGGCGCCGGCGCCATGGAGGAGTGGTTCTCGTGGTGGCTGGCCGACTGGGGTGACCGGGTCCATCTCACCGACGTCACCCAGGGCGTGGGCGCGATCAACCTGGCCGGGCCCAAGGCACGCGAGATCATGGCCGCGGTCACCGACCTCGACTGCTCCAACGAAGCGTTCGCCTACCTGGACGGCAAGCAGGCGCTGATCGCCGGCGTGGAGTGCCTCATCCTGCGCATCGGATTCGTCGGCGAGGTGGGCTATGAGATCCACTTCCCCGCGGGCTACGGCCAGCACGTCTGGGACGCGCTGATGACCGCGGGGCAGCCCCATGGGCTGCGGCCCTTCGGGCTGGAGCCGCAGCGGATCCTGCGCCTGCAGAAGCTGCACATCCTCATCGGTCAGGACACCGACTCCGAGTCCACGCCGTTCGGGGCCGCCATGCCGTGGATCGTCAAGCTCGACAAGGAGCAGGACTTCATCGGTAAGTGGGCGCTCGAGCACTACGCCGACCACGGGGCCGGCGTCGCGCTCGTCGGCTTCACGATGTCCAACGGCGATGTGCCCACCGAGGGCGCGGTCGTCCTCGACGCCTCGGGCACCCCGGCCGGCCAGGTCACGAGCTCGCGCCACTCGCCGGTGCTTGATCGCACGATCGGGATGGCGTGGGTCCCCGAGGGCTTCGCGCAGGACGGGGCCCAGATCACCATCTCCGACGAGGGTCGCACGCTCACCGCGGAGATCCAGACCAAGCCGTTCTACGACCCCGATGGGGAGGTGCTGCGCTCGTGAACCTCGATTTCCTGCGGCCGACGGCCGAGGAGGCCGTGGCGCACTCGCCCATGGAGCGGCTGGCGCGCGCCGGCGGGGCGCGCTTCGAGGTCCGCGACGGATGGAACGTGGCCGTCGAGTTCGGGGCGGGCGGGGCGGGCTTCGCCGGCAACGGCGACACGGTGAGCTGGGCCGACGTCTCGCACCTGGCCAAGGTCGAGCTTCAGGGCAGCTCCGACACGATTCAGGAGCTGCCGTTCGGCACGGCCGTGCGCCGCGACGACGCCTGGTGGTGCCGGCTCACCCAGACCCGGGCGCTCGTCATCGGCAAGCGGCCGGAGCTCAGCGGGGCCGACGATCTCGACGTCCTCGACGTCACCTGCAACTTCGCGGCGCTCACCCTTGTCGGCCCGCTGGCGCGCGAGACCTTCGCGCGCTTCTGCGCGCTGGACCTGCGCCCGAAGGTGACGCCGGTCAACGCGCTGCGCCCCGGGTCGATCGGTCGCCAGCCGGGGATCGTCATCCGTGAGGACGAGGAGCGCTACCTGTTCCTGTTCGGGTGGGCCACAGGCGAATACATGTGGTCTGTCGTGGCCGACGCCGGCAGCCATCTCGGCGGCGGGCCGATCGGCGTTGACGCGCTGCGCGAGGTGGCCGCGGCCCATGCTTGACATCCTCCGCAAGCGGCGCATGTGGCGCCGCCAGCAAGATCTCAAGAGCTCGTATGACGTCGTCATCGTCGGGGGCGGGTCCCATGGCCTGGCCACCGCCCACTACCTGCGCGACCACGGCATCAAGGACATCGCGATCCTCGAGAAGCGCTACATCGGCTCCGGCGCCGCCGGGCGCAACACCACGATCCTGCGCTCCAACTACAAGACCCCCGAGGGCGCCAAGTTCTACGACGCCAGCGTCAAGCTCTACGAGGGGCTGTCGCAGGATCTCAACTTCAACCTGCTGTTCTCCCAGTGCGGCCACCTGACGCTGGCTCACGCGGACCGCGCCATGTTCGTGATGGCCAACCGCGCCGAGGTCAACCGCCTGCAGGGCATCGACAGCCGGCTCATCTACCCCGACGAGATCAAGAAGCTGGCGCCGGCGATGCAGGTGGACAACCCCGACGCGACCTATCCCATCATGGGCGCGCTCTACCACCCGCCCGGCGGCATCATCCGCCACGACGCGGTCGTCTGGGGATTGGCGCGCTCGGCCGACCAGGGCGGCGCCGAGATCCACCAGAACACCGAGGTGCTCGGGATGGAGCGCTCGAACGGCAAGGTCACCAAGGTCAAGACCAACCGCGGCACGATCAACGCCGGCCAAGTGCTCAACTGCACCGCAGGGTGGAGCACGCTGATCTCCGACATGGCGGGGGTGGCGATGCCGATCACCACCCACATCCTCCAGGCGTGCGTGACCGAGCCGATGAAACCGCTGCTCGACGTCGTCATCGTGTCCTCGCAGATGCACGTCTACATCAGCCAGACCGACCGCGGCGAGTTCCTCATGGGCGCCGAGATCGAGCCATGGACCACCTACCGCATGAACGGCACGCTCAACTTCCTCCAGGATGTCTGTCGCCACGCGCTGGAGCTGTTCCCGCAGCTCGAGCGGGCGCGGCTGCTGCGCAGCTGGGCGGGTCTGTGCGACCTGAGCCCCGATTACAGCCCGATCCTGGGCAAGACCGAGGTGGAGAACTTCCACGTGTCCGCGGGCTGGGGGACCTACGGCTTCAAGGCCGCGCCGATCGTCGGCAAGACCCTGGCTGAGCTCGTCGCCACCGGGCGCCAGCCCGATCTGATTGCGCCGTTTGCCCTGGAGCGCTTCTATGAGGACAAGCTCGTGTCCGAGCTCGCCGCCGCCGCCGTCAGCCACTGAGACCAGCCGAAGAGGGAGAACCCCGTGAAGTCAAGCCTTGAGATCGCCCAGGAAGCCGTACTCCAGCCGATCGAAGCGATCGCCAGCGAGGCGGGGCTCGAGCCTGACGAGATCGAGCCCTACGGCCGCTACAAGGCCAAGGTGGCGCTCTCCGTGCTGGATCGCCTGAAGACCACCCAGGACGGCAAGCTGATCTGCGTCACCGGCATGACGCCCACCAAGGCCGGCGAGGGCAAGACGACGACGCTGGTCGGGCTCACCCAGGGGCTGGGCGTGATCGGCAAGAACGCGGTGGCCTGCCTGCGCGAGGCGTCGCTGGGCCCGGTGTTCGGCATCAAGGGCGGCGCCGCCGGCGGCGGCCTGACGCAGGTGGTCCCGATGGAGGACCTCAACCTCCATTTCACCGGCGACATCCACGCCATCGGCGCTGCCAACAACCTCCTGGCGGCGATGATCGACGCCTCCATCCTGCACGGCAACCCGCACAAGATCGACGCGCTGCGTGTCGGCTGGCGCCGCGCGGTGGACATGAACGACCGCGCCCTGCGCCAGATCGCGGTCGGGCTCGGCGGCCGGCCCAACGGCTACCCGCGCGAGACCGGCTTCGACATCACCGCCGCCTCTGAGGTCATGGCGATCATGGCCGTCGCCCGCGATCTGCAAGATCTGCGCAAGCGGATCGGCCGGATCACCGCGGCGTACTCGTTCGACGGGGCCAAGGCGATCACGGCCGAGGACCTCGGGGCGGCCGGCGCGATGACGGTGCTGCTCAAGGACGCCATCAAGCCCAACCTGGTGCAGACGCTCGAGGGCCAGCCGGTGCTCATGCACTGTGGCCCGTTCGCCAACATCGCCCACGGCAACAACTCGCTGATAGCCGACCAGGTCGGCATGAAGATTGCGGACTACGTGGTCACCGAGTCCGGGTTCGGCGCGGACATGGGCATGGAGAAGTTCTTCGACATCGTCTGTCGCTTCGGCAAGCTCACCCCGTCGGCAGCGGTGCTGGTCAGCACGGTGCGGGCGATCAAGCACCACGCCGGGCTGGAGGACGACCCCCGCGCCGACCGCTCGGCGGCGTTGCACGCGATCGAGACCGGGTTTGCCAACGTGCGCCATCACCTCCAGACCATCAACACCTTCGGCGTGCCCGCCGTCGTGGCCGTCAACCGCCGCCCGGGGGACACCAACGAGGAGGTCGAGCTGGTCAAGCGCCTGGCGATGGAGTCCGGAGCGTTCGCCGCCGAGGCCAACGAGGGCTTCAGCAAGGGCGGCGCCGGAGCCGCCGACCTCGCCACCGCCGTCGTGGAGGCGTGCGAGCAGCCCAACACCTTCCACCAGCTCTACCAGGACGACGAGCCAATCCAGGACAAGATCGAGGCGGTGGCCAAGAACGTGTACGGGGCCAAGGACGTCTACTTCTATCCCGAGGCCGAGGCCAAGATCACCCAGTTCACCCGCGAGGGCCTGGGCCACTTCCCGATCTGCATGGCCAAGACCCACCTCTCGCTGTCGGCCGACCCGACGCTGCTCAACGCCCCGGAGAACTTCACGCTGCCGATCCGCGACATCCGCGCCTACACCGGCGCCGGGTGGCTCGTGCCGCTGGCCGGGGACATCGTGCAGATGCCGGGCCTGGGCAAGACCCCGGCAGCACTCAACATCGACATCGACGAGCACGGCCGGACGGTCGGGCTCTTCTGATAGGAGTCCGGCGATGGGCGGCGAAAGGAATCTCCGCAGGGACATGGAGCCTTCGGACGACAGGCCGACGGAACTCGCGAGGCGCGTGGCGCTGCTCTCGGCGCAACGTCCGCCGCGGGCGACAGAGTGTGCGGCGATGCCAACGCTACCCGCCGAGAGGCTCTCCCCAATGCGCATGAAAGCTCAGGCCAATGGGTAGTCCCCGATGCGAGAAAAGGAGGCTCAATGCGCCCGACGCATTTGCCGGTCCCGCGCCGGATCCCGTCGATCCCGCGGCCCGGTTCTGACCGCCAACAGCCCGACCAGAACGTCTCCAGCGAGGTCAAGCCGCCCAAGAAGCGCAGCCTCAACGAGGCCGCGCACAAGTTGGGCCACTGACACCCGCTTGACGAACCCTCCCCGCGGGGAAATACGATTCCACCCGAAGCCCATTCGGGACAGGAGTCTGAGATGGCACGCGGAGGGTCACCACGGAAGGCGGGGGTAGTCGTCCCAGACGACGACGTCGCTGTGGGCAATCGGCCGTCGCTCGTCGACGGAGCCGAGCTGGCCCTGCGCAACTGGCTGGCGCCGGGCCGCTATCGCCAGGGAGACCGGCTGCCGCCCGAGCACGAGGTGGCGGCGATGCTGGGGGTGTCGCGGGGCACGCTGCGCAGCGCGTTGCAGCGCCTGGAGGAGAGCGGCGAGATCGTCCGCCGGCAGGGCAGCGGCACGTTCGTGGGGCGCATGGCGGTGCCGACCGCGTTCGGTGAGCGTCTTGAGCGTCTGGAGCCGTACTCGTCGGTGGCGTCGCGACGCGGCCTGCGGCTGTCCGCGGTGGATCTGAAGATCGAGCATCGCCCGGTGGGCGGCGAGGCCGGCGAGGCGCTCGGGCTCGAGCCGAACACGCCGACGACCTCCGTGTGGCGCACGCTGGTTGCCGACGGATCGCCCGTGGCGGTGATGTACGACGTCGTGCACCCCGCCATCGCCCTGCCGGACCCCGACGCGCTGCGGGGCGCGCTGGAGCGGGGCCAGATGGTCCTCGACGTGCTCATCGACATCGGGGTGCCCGTCACCTACGCCCGCACGCGGGTGATGCCGGCGGTGCTCACCGCCCGCGAGCGGGCGGGCAAGCTGCTCGGCATCCGCGGCACCACCGCGGGCCTGGAGCTCGAGGAGCTCATCTTCGCCGGGCGCGACGACCGGGTGGCCTATTCGCGTGACCTGTTCGCCCCCGGGGGCATCGAGGTGATGGTGATGCGCTCGCTGGACTCTCCGCGTCCGGCTCGGGTGGCGGGGAAGGTCGCGGGGGCACGCAGCCCAACCAACGGCCGCGGGGCGCGGCGCGCCGCCCGCGCTTCTGACTAGGCGTCGCCATGCCCGCTGAGCGCCCAGACACGGCGCGCCGCGCCGTGGGCTCGGTCGCGCGCGCCACTCACCTGCTCGACGTGCTCGCCGCCTCGGAGACCCCCCTGGGCGTCAACGAGCTGGCGCGCCGGATCGGGGTCAACGCCTCGACGGCCTCGCGGCTGCTGGCCACGCTCCAGGACGCGGGCCTGGTGATGCGCACAGACGGCGGGCCCTACCGGCTGGGGCTCAAGCTCGTCACGCTGTCTGATCGGGTGCTCGCGGGGTTGGATGTGCGCACGCTGGCGCGACCCCTGCTGGCGCGCCTGGTCGCCGAGACCGGGGAAACCGCGACGCTGTCGCTGCCCGGGGAGACCGAGGCGATCACCGTCGACTTCGTGCCGTCGCCCTCCAGCGTGGTGAGCATGGCCCGGGTGGGACGGCCCAGCGTGTCGCACGCCACCGCCGCCGGCAAGGTGATGCTGGCCTTCGCCGGGGGGGAGGCCGCCGGGGGACGGCCGCTGCCCGAATCGCTGACCGCGTTCACCGAGCGCACGATCACCGACCCGGCGGCGCTGGCCGCGGAGCTCGATACCGTCCGCGCCCGCGGGTGGGCCGAGGCCGTCGGCGAGCGCGAGGCCGATCTCGCCGCGCTGGCGGCACCGGCGTTCGGTCGCCTGGGCGAGCTCGCGGCGATCCTCGGCGTCCAGGGCCCAGTGTCGCGACTGCCGCTCGCCGCCCGGCGGACGCTGCGCGGGCCCCTGCTGGCGGCGGCGGCGGAGCTCAGCCTCGCCCTGGGCGGCTCGGCCGGGGGCTGACTCCTCGTCAGCTCCAGGGGTAGGGGCTGTGCGAGACCGGGTGCAGGTCGCCGGTGGCGAAGCGCTCGTAACGGAAGGGATGCAGCAGCGAGGAGTGCTCGCCTCCGAGCACCCGAGCGATCTCCTTGCCCACGGCGATCATCTTGTAGCCGTGGTTGGAGTCGGCGGCGACGAACACGTTGGGGCGCATGTAGTCGAACACCGGGAAGTTGTCGACGGTGAAGGCGCCGACCCCCCCGGAGCGCACCTGGCGGTACTTGCCGCGGGCGCCCTCGAAGCGCTTGAGGCAGTGCGACAGGGAGGCGGACCACATGTCCGGGAAGCCGGCGTCAACGGTGCCGGTGGGGTAGGGGTCGACATCGAAGGTGTTGCCGAGCCTGATCGGCTGGGCGCCGCCCTGAACGCTGTCGCGATCCGGCTTGAAGTACACGCCCCAGAACGCGTCGGTGATCAGCGTGCCGTCGTCAGCGTGCAACGGCTGGTCTGAGTCCACGTGCAGCACCGGCGATGAGGTGCCGTCGTTGGTGACGAAGATCGCCGGATCGAACGCCGCCTCGCCCTCCTGGAGGTACCAGTAGGTCCACATCGGCTGATCGGTGACGACCTCGCCGTCGGGCTGGCGCACGTCGAGGCGGTCGGGGAGCCCGAGCATCTCCCACGCCGACGCGATCCAGGGACCAACCGCGACGACCACCTGGTCGGCCTGGATGTCGCCGGCGCTGGTGTGCACCGTGGTGACCGCGCCGGACCCGTCTGACTCGAATCCGGTGACCTCGACGCCGGTCTCGATCCGCGCTCCCGCGGCACGGGCGAGGTCGGCGAGCCCCCGGATCGACTCCATGTTGAACGCGTAGCCCCCGGCCCGCTCGTGCAGGCACACGCTGAGCCCGGGGGCGCGCCAGTCGTCATAGAGCGAGCGCATGTGCCGGGCCACCGCGTCAGCGCCGATGACGAGCTCCGAGGGGTACCCGATGCGCTGCTGGCGCTCGAAGACCTCGGTGAGGTCCTCCTCCTGGGCGGCGGGGCCGAGCGCGATGTAGCCGCTGGGGTGGTAGTGAAGCTTCTCGGGTTCTGACTCCCACACCTCGACGCAGGCGGCCATCAGCTCCTGCATGGCCGGCTGGAAGTAGTTGTTGCGCACGATCCCGCAGGCGATGCCCGACGCGCCGGCGGCGACGTCGGTCTTGTCGACCACGAGGACGTCGTGCCCCTCACGGGCGAGGTGCCAGGCGGTCGACAGGCCGTGGACGCCGGCGCCGATGACCAGGGTGGGAGTGGAGGAGGGAAGGCGGTCGGACACGGCGATGATCTCCTAGCTGTTGCCTACTGCGCAATAGAGTTGTGGAAAGCGCAACACAATGGTACCGTGCCGGTGTCGCGCGCGCAAGCGCGCAGTCTTGCCATGGGCCCGCGCCCTTGGTATAAACGCGCCGTGTACCAATTTGTCCAGTCGCCCGGTTGCCAGGTGGGATTGCGCGGCCGTCTGCGGGCGGACTGGAGGCGGCCCGCGTGCGCCGCCGCGACGGTGGCGCCGGTGCGCCGGCGCCCCTAGCGAATTCGATCCATTGCGGCTGTGCGCGGACGCGGCAGCCTGAGGAAGGAGTGGAGATGGCGACAGAGGTGGAAGCCCCGCAGTTCGGCGGCAATGTAGAGACGGTCCTCTCCAGTCCGCGGATCGAGCCGGCGCCGGCGACGCTGGAGGAGGCGCGCAACGCGCCCGGCCGTGACGAGAAGATCGAGGCCCTGACGCGGCGGATCGAGGCCGAGGGCATCAAGTACGTCTTCTTCCAGCAGGTGTCGATCACCGGTCGGGTCATGGGCAAGGGCGTCGTGTCGTCGTTCTTCCCGCAGGTTGCCAAGAAGGGCTACCAGCTCGTCTACGGGGCCGTGGCCAATCTGTTCACCGACCGCTACGGCAACTACATCGGGTTCGGCCCCGAGGAGTCCGAGCTGGCGGCGGTCGCCGACCTGGACACCTTCGCCGTGCTGCCGTGGGACAACCGCGTCGCCCGCGTGTTCTGTGACTGCTACGACACCGAGACCGGCGAGCTGCTGGACGCTGACCCGCGCCAGAACCTCAAGAAGGTGGCCCACGAGTTCGAGACCGAGCTCGGCTACCAGTTCCTGATCGGCATCGAGCCCGAGATGATGTGGCTGCGCAAGCCGCGCGAAGGCGAGGAGCCCCAGGGCGTCACCAAGCCCTACTGCTACCACATCCACCAGTTCGAGGAGCTCCGTCCGGTGCTGCTCGACGTCGTGGAGTATGGGCAGGCGCTGGGGCTGGACATGAGCTACGGCGACCACGAGGACGCCCCCGGGCAGCTCGAGCTGAACTTCCGCTTCGACCGCCCCGTGCGCACCGCGGACAACATCACCACCTACCGGCAGGTGTGTGCCGCGGTGGGCCGCAAGCACGACCTGCTGCCGACCTTCATGCCCAAGCCGTTCACCGGCGTGTCGGCCAACGGCCATCACCACCACTTCACCCTGATCGACGACGAGGGCAACAACGTCTTCTACGACCCCGAAGGACCGGCCAAGCTCTCCCAGTTCGCTCGCTACTTCCTGGGCGGCATGCTGGAGCACTTCCCGGCGCTGATGTGCGTCGGGAACCCGACCGTCAACTCCTACTGCCGCATGTGGGACACGGGCTTCTGGGCGCCGATCTACAAGAACTGGGGCTGGCAGAACCGGACCACCACGGTCCGCGTGGCCAGCGGCGGCCGGTTCGAGTACCGGGGCGTGGACTCATCCTGCAACCCGTATCTGACGGTGGCGACGCTGCTGCGCGCCGGCCTGGACGGCGTGCGCCGCGAGCTCGACCCCGGGCCACCCCAGCAGGGCAACACCTACGACCTGCTCCAAGAGGGCGCGGAGATCGAGAAGGTGCCCGACAGCCTGGGAGCGGCGCTCGAGGCGCTGGCCGCCGACGAGGTCGTCCGCAGCGCCATGCCGGGCCGCCTGTACAAGGTCTTCAACCACTACAAGCGCGACGAGTGGGAGCGCTACCTCGCCGCCGTCACCGATTGGGAGCGCGACGAGTACCTGGAGGTGCTGCCCTGATGTGCGGGATCGCCGGCATCATCTACAAGAACGGCAACGGCGCCCACCGGATCGGCCGCGACATGACCAGCATGTTGCAGTCCATGAAGCACCGGGGCCCCGACTCCACGGGCTACGCCCTGTACCACGCCCCCACCCAGGAGCTGACGGTGCGGATCAACCTGGCGGAGTCGACCGCGCCCCGCGATCTCGACTTCGCCGAAGACGTTCGCCGCCGCCGGCACGAGGTCGAGGCTCGGGTGCGGGCTGCCGGGGCCGAGATCAAGAGCACCGAGGACGTGAACGACTACACGTTCTCGGCCACGCTGGTCTATCACGGCGACCTCAAGCGCCTGGCTGACCACATCGAGTCCGTGCCCCACACCGAGGTGCTGTCGCTCGGCCACGCGCTGGACATCGTCAAGGACCTCGGTGACGCCAAGACCGTCTCGGGCTCATACGGTCTGGACGAGTACTTCGGCTCGCACGGGATCGGGCACGTGCGGATGGCCACCGAGTCAGATGTGGACATCGCCAACGCCCACCCCTACTGGGCCTACCCGTTCTCCGACGTGGCGGTCGTCCACAACGGCCAGCTGACCAATTACCACCAGTGGCGCCGGCGCCTCGAGTCCCACGGTCACCGCTTCGCCTCGATGTGCGACTCGGAGATCATCGCCGTGTACTTGGCCGACCGGATGGCCAACGGCGATTCGCTCGAGGACGCCATGCACCATTCGCTGGAGGACCTGGACGGCGTCTTCACCTACATCTGCGTCTCCGAGGATGCCCTGGGCGTGGCCAAGGACGAGCTCGCCGCCAAGCCGCTGGTCCTGTACGAGGGCGACGACATGGTGGCGCTGGCCTCCGAGGAGATGGCGATTCGCGCGGTCATCGACCACGAGATCGAAACGTATGACCCCTACGAGAGCACGGTGATGGTATGGACACGGTGAGACACTCTCAGGCCGCAGAGGAGCCGGTGTTCGACGCCCGCGGGCTGGTCGAGCTCGACGCCCGCGTCCTCAAGGTCTCCGAGATCGACGGCGACAAGGCGACATTCGACGCGCGCCACATGACCACCCGGCGGATCAACCTGGAGCTGCGCTGGCTGCTCTATGAGCAGGGCGTCACCGACGTCACGGTGCTCAACCCCGGCGCCAAGCACTCCCTGGGAGCGGGCATCCTCACCCGCTGCAAGCTCCGCTTCGACGGGTCGCTGGGCTACTTCGCCCTCGGCATGATCGACGGGCCGGAGGTCCACATCGCCGGACGCGTGGGCTGGTCGGCGTGCGAGAACATGATGTCCGGCGTCGTCGTGATCGAGTCCAACGCCGGCTCGCTGACCGGCGCCGCGATCCGCGGTGGCGACCTCGTGGTCAAGGGCAGGGTCGGCGCCCGCACGGGGATCGACCAGAAGGGCGGCACGATCATCACCATGGGCGATGCCGGCTCCATGACCGGATTCATGATGCAGCGCGGCCGCCAGATCATCTGCGGCGACGCGGGCCCGGGCCTGGGGGACTCGATGTACGACGGGACGATCTACGTCGGCGGCACGGTGAAGTCGCTGGGCATCGACTGCGTCGAGGGCGAGTGGACCGACGCCGACACCGAGTTCATCGAGCGCAAGTTCGGCATCTACGACCTCGGGTCACCGCCGTCGCTGCAGAAGTTCGTCTGCGGCAAGAAGCTCTACAACTACGACTCGCTCGAGCCATCCGAGCGCAAGCTCGTCCTCTAGAAGGGGAGGTCCGTCATGGCTGTTGACGAGAACGCACCGATGGCCCACAACGTGCTGGGCCACTCGAGGATCTTCACGCCGGAGGTCATCGATGACATCCACGTGAAGTCCGAGCTGGGCCGCTACCGGATGCGCGGCTTCTCGATGTTCAAGAAGATCCCGCACTGGGACGAGCTCATGTTCATGCCGGGGACGCTGACCCGGTTCGTGATCGAGGGCTACCGGGAGAAGTGCCTGACCAAGACGGTCCTTGGCGCCCGCTTTGCGGCCAAGCCGATCGAGCTCGACATCCCGGTCTACATCACCGGCATGTCGTTCGGTGCGCTGAGCCTGGAGGCCAAGATGGCCCTGGCCAAGGGCGCGTCGATGGCCGGCACCGCCACGTGCTCCGGCGAGGGCGGCATGATCCCGCCCGAGCGGGAACTATCCACCAAGTGGTACTACCAGGTCATCCAGAGCCGGTACGGGTTCAACCCGCACCACCTGATGCTCGCCGACGCCTGCGAGTTCTTCATCGGCCAGGGCTGCAAGGTCGGCCTCGGCGGCCATCTCATGGGCCAGAAGGTCACCGAGCAGGTGGCCGAGATGCGCTCGCTGCCCGCGGGCATCGACCAGCGCTCGCCGGCCCGCCACCCCGACTGGCTGGGTCCCGACGACCTGTCGTTGAAGATCCAGGAGGTCCGCGAGGCCACCAACTACGAGATCCCGATCCAGCTCAAGCTCGGCGCTGCGCGCGTCTATGACGACGTGCGCATGGCGGCCAAGTGCGGCCCGGACATCATCTACCTCGACGGCGCCGAGGGCGGCACCGGGGCCGGTCCCCACACCGCCGCGGAGGAGACGGGCATCCCGCTCATGGCGGCGATCCCCGAGGCGCGCCGCGCGCTGGAGGACGTCGGCCTGGCCGACGAGATTGACCTCGTCGTGGCCGGGGGGATCCGCAACGGCGGCGACGTGGCCAAGTGCCTGGCCCTGGGCGCCGACGCGATCGCCATCGGGCACTCCGCGCTCATGGCGCTCAACTGCAACAAGGAGATCCCGGGAGTCACGGATTACGAGGGCACGGTCGGCGTGCCCGCGGGCCGCTGCTACCACTGCCACACCGGGCGCTGCCCGGTCGGCGTGGCCACCCAGGATCCCGAGTTGCGCAAGCGCCTCATCGTCGACGAGGCGGCCAACCGCGTCTACAACTTCCTGCATACGCTGACGCTGGAGTGCCAGATGCTGGCGCGGGCGTGCGGGAAGACCAACGTGCACTCGCTCGAGCCCGAGGACCTGTGCGCGCTGACCATGGAGGCCTCGGCGATGGCCCGGGTCCCGCTGGCCGGCACCGACTACATCCCCGGCGTGTCCGAGGAGCGCACGCTGGCCCGCATCGAGCGGCTGCTCGAGCGCCACGTGGCCAACCCGATCGACTACCTGGACCCGGTCCAGGCGACCGCCGGAGGTGACCCCTCATGAGTGACGTCATGCGTTTGCCGGGCGAGCCTCAGAAGGTGTTCGGCATCGACGCCGAGTATCTCGCGGGCAAGCGCTTCGAGTATCAGGAGGACATGTCGCTGGTGGAGGACGTGGACCTCATCGCCGCCACGCCGGGCGAGGACATCAACTGGCTGGAGGACGTCACCCTGCTGTCCGAGGACGAGATCCCCGCGGTGTTCGATCGCTACTCCAACTCGTTCATCAAGATCTACTTCGACATCCCCAAGGGCCGCGAGGACGAGATTGCGCGTAAGGTGCTCGTCAAGCACCTGCAGTCGGGAAACTCGTATGGGATCGCCTTGAAGGAACGCCACGCCAAGTTCCCCCAGCCCGAGCTGGGGCCGTGGGTCGAGGGCTCCCGGACGGTCGGCACGGACTACCGGCCCTCGGTGCTGGAGGGCTGGGAGCCGCCCGAGCACTGATGGACGATCCGGCGGGCGTGCCCAGGTCGGTGAGGCGCGGCCCGCCGATCACCGTCACCTGCGATTGTGGCGAGCGGCGTCACCTGCGCTACGGCGAGCGGTGGACGTGCGAGAAGTGCGGCAAGACGTGGAACACCAATCGCATCCCGATGGAGCAGTACGCCGCCATCCGCGCCACCCAGATGCGCTACCGCCGCATCCCGATCGCGATCAGCATCTTCGCGCTGGCGGCGGTGATCGCCTGCATCCTCGTCGGCAAGGCGCTGGGCGGGCTGCTGGTGATCGGCATCCTCGGCACCACGTGGAGCATGTTCTTCCGTCCGATCCACCGCCGCAAGTACCGCCAGGCGATCGCCGAGCTGCCGACTTGGAAGCTCAAGCCTGAGTAGCGGTCGCGCGCTCCACGCCGGCTAGTGGACGATCAGCACATCGCAGTGGGCGCCGTGCGCGACGGCGTCCGACACGCTCTGGCCCAGCAGGCGATGGAGCCGGCCGACCTCGCGGGTGCCCACCACGATCATGTCGGCTGAGCGCTCGCGTGCCGCCTCCAGGATCGACTCGGCCTCGTGACCGACCGCCTCGATGTAGTCAGCGGTCAGCCCCTGGCTCTCCAGGTAGAGGTGGGCATCGTGAAGCTCGGCGCGGTGGTCGGCGGCGGTGTCCACCGGGTCGGTCCCGATGGACCGAGCCGATGCGGGACTCGTCACCGGCGCCACGCTGGTCACCACCAGCTTGGCCTCAACCGCCTTGGCGAGGCTCGCGGCGCGCTCCAGAGCGCGCCGCGACTCCTCGGTCTTGTCGTAGCCGATGAGGATCGTCTTGATCATGCGACCACCGCTGCGCTCGGTGCTGGACCCATGAGCGCGGCCTGCTCCTCGGCGTCCGGCATCTGGGGCACGTCCTCGCGCATGTGCACGCCCTCCTTGTCCTGGACGACGCGGCGCCAGACGAACAGCACCAGCGAGCCGACGAGCACGGCGATCCCGATCCAGAAGTCGGCCCAGGTGCCGTAGCCGTTGAGCTTGGGTGCCAGAGCTCCGACGACGAGGAACAAGAGGTTCAGCACGCACAGGAAGGCGGCGATGGGCAGCCAGGCGCTGCCGACCTTGATCGGTCTCGGCCAGTTGGGCCGGTCGCGGCGCAACAGCAAGAAGCCGCTGAGCGCGAACACGTGGGCCATCACGTAGCCGATGTTGCTCAGGTAGAGGATCGCCAGGTTGGACTTGATGACCAGCACCAGCAGGATGTTGACCGTCAGGTCCAGCGTCATCGCTCGGGCCGGCACGTGCCAGCGGTTGAGCACGCCGAACTGCTTGATCGTCATCCCGGCGCGAGAGATCCCGAACAGGGCGCGGCCGGCGTCCGACGTCGACGAGGTCATCGACAGCAGCAGGCTGGCGATGATGCAGATCGTGAAGAAGCTGGCGGCGCCGTGGCCGACCAGGGTTCCCATCGCCTGCGTGTAGAACTGGCCCTCGGCGCCGGTCGTCACGGCCTTGGAGACGCCGTCGACGCCGCCCAGGCCCAGCGGCAGCAGGATGCACACGAGCAGCATGAACGTCGCCGCCGAGCGGAGCGCCTTGTGGGTGTCCTGGATGGACTTGTACTCAGGCGCGAACGTCGCACAGGCCTCGGTGCCGTAGGTCGACCAGGCGAGGATGAACATGTAGACCAGCGCGATCTTGATCCCGCCCCACGGCCCACTGAAGGTCGTGTGGACGTTGGAGGCGTGCCAGTCGCCGGTGAAGTAGGGGACGACGATGAACAGCGCCAGCGGCACCATCAGCAGCGCGGCGCAGGCGTAGGTGAACCACACCGCCGGCCGCAGGCCGAAGATGTTGAAGGCCCACACGAAGATGATGCAGCCGATGGCGATGAAGGACGAAAGCGTCAGCGTGTTGCCGAGGAAGCCGATCGACAGCCCGGAGGTGGGCCACCACTGGGAGGTCGCCAGGTCGCCGATGATCTTGCCGAAGATCGAGAGCACGACCGACCAGCCGATCCAGTAGCCGAAGGCCGACAGCGGGCCCACCAGGGTCGTGTACTTGCGCCAGCCCTCGTGGGCGTAGAGCGCGATACCGCCGCTGCGCATCCCGAACATCGTCGCCGGCTCGGAGTAGATCCAGGCCTGGAGCAATCCGATGGTGGCCGAGAGCCCCCACAAGATCATCGAACCCCCGACCCCAAAGATTCCCAGCGTGAATCCGAGGCTGCCGAGCAGGAAGCCGGGGTTGCAGAGCGCGATGACGAATCCATCCCACCAGCGCAGCGTCTTGAGGAGCTGTACCTCCTCAACGGTGGCAGTAGCCAAGCCTCGTCCCTCCTGATTTTTGCGGCACACCGGGTTCCTCAATCCGAGAGGCCGGCCCGGCCTGATGGCCGCGGTTATACCAGTTTGTACAAAATGGGTCAACGAGCAATGATCAAGTTTGTACGCGTGGAGCGGGGTCGCGGGCGGGGGTGCTCCACGCGGATCGTGCGACTATTGCCGGGACCGGATCGATGCCTGTTCTGCGCCACCGCGAAGGCAGCGACGCGCCCGCCGAGGTGGGGGCCGAGCCGCGCGCCGCGCCCCGCCCGGTCGTGCTGGCGACGCTCTCGGTCCGCGTCGACCCCGAGGCCGAGCGGATGGCCATCGAGAGCGCCCTGGAGACCGGCGCCAAGCTGATCATCGCCAACATGCTGTGGCTGCCCCCGCACCCGACCACGTTGACGCTCGCCCGCGAGGTCGCGATCCTGCCCCACGAGGAGGATCTCGACGCCGTGCGCGAGACCGCCGCGCGGGCGGCGGCGCAGGGTGTGGCGACAGAGCTCCTGCGGATCTCGTCGCGGCGGCCGCTCGTGGCGCTCCTGGAGCTGATCGAGGAGCGGGGCGCCGGGCTGGTGGTGCTGGGGCCCGATCCGCGGCGCTCGCCGCGGTGGTGGCGGGCCATGGCGGCGCGGCGGATCCGGCGGCGGGCCGGGTGTCTGGTGTGGATCGCGCCGGGTTGAGCGTCGCCGGCTAGGCGAGCGAAGGTCAACGGCAGCCATCGAAGCGGGTCGGGAGGTGAGCGGCGAGCGCCTCGGCGCGACCGGGAAAACGTAGGAAATCGAGGCCGCTGATCGCGGTTTGGTACGACATCCCCCTCGCCACTGGCCGCGACCCTTCCCCAGCCGTCTTTGACGTCCGTCTACCGCGAACGCTTAGCGGCAGCCTCGCGATCCTCGGTCTCGCGCAGGGTCCCGAATCGGCCCGTGTAGAACAGCAGCGGCTCGCCCTCGCGGTGGTAGAGGTGCTCGACCTCGCCGATCCACAGCACGTGGTCCCCGGCCGGGTGAACGTCGACCACGCGGCAGCCCACGTGCGCGAGCGCCCCATCGAGCAAGGGCAGGTCGTTCTGCCACACGAACGCCGGATCCTGGTCCGAGACGCGCTGCCCCGCGAAGTGGGCGGCGAACCTCTCCTGGTCAGACGCGAGCACCGACACGCCGTACCGGCCGGTGCGGGGCAGCATCTCGCTCATGCGGCAGCGCCCCAGGGAGACCAGGACCAGCGGCGGGCGCAGGGAGACCGACAAGAACGCGTTGGCGGTCATGCCGTGGATGGTGTCGCGGTGGGTGGTGGTGACCACCGTCACCCCGGTGGCGAAGCGGCCCATGACGTTGCGCAGCTCGCGGGCCGCGGCCTCGGCCGCCTGCGACCGGGGCGTGAGCTTGGCGATACCGGTCGGCGCGCCCAGCGACGCCGGGGGCGGCGGAGCCAGCGGGGTCTTGCCCCGGCCGGGCGCGGCGGATGGCCCCGCGGGCGCGCGGGGTGGGGGCATCAGGCCGGTGCTCTCCGTGGGTGGCGCGACCTTCGCAACCCGCGTCAGGCGAGCAACGCCCTCCCTATCGGTCACGACCGCGGGCGTTTCTTCTCCGGGTCATAGAAGGGGAATCGTACGACGGTGGCGGGGATCCGCTTCTGGAGCCCGTCGAGCTTGCCGACCTCGACCGTCGTGCCGATCTCGGCGTACTGGATCGCCATTCGGCAGAGGGCGATCGACTTGCGCAGCAGCGGGGACCGCATGCCGCTCGTGACCACGCCCACACGGCGGCGGTCCACGTAGACCTCGTCGCCGTGGCCGACCACCTCGTTGCCCTCGAGCTCGAGCCCCACCAGCGTCCGCTGTGGGTGCTCACGGCGCTCCAGGAGGGCGTCACGGCCGACGAAGTCCTCGTCGTCGAGCGCCACCGCAAAGCCGATCCCGGCCTCGAACGGGTCCACCTGATCGTCGAACTCGTAGCCGGCGAAGATGAGCCCGGACTCGATGCGCAGCATGTCGAGCGCCTCGAGCCCCAGCGGCTTGATCCCGCGCGGCTCGCCTGCCTTCCAGACCGCATCCCAAACGGCCTCAGCGTCGGAGGGGTGGCAGAAGATCTCGTAGCCGAGCTCGCCGGTGTAGCCGGTGCGCGACACCACGATCGGCACCCCGTCATACGTCCCGATCCGCCCCACCAGGAAGCGGAACCACTTCAGCTCCTGAAGCGGCGGCTGGGACGGTGGCGTCCACACGAACTCAGCCAGCGCCTCGCGGCTGAGCGGACCCTGGACGGCGATGTTGTGCAGCTGGTCGGTGGTGGGCTTGATCCACACCTTGAGCCCGAGCCGGTCGGCCACCTCGCGCATCCAGATGCCGTCGTACTCGTCGCCGCCGACGAAGCGGAAGTTGTCCTGGCCCAACCGGAACACGGTGGCGTCGTCGATCATGCCGCCGGTCTCGTTGCACAGCGCCGTGTAGACGACCTGGCCCACCGCCAGCTTGCGGACGTTGCGGGTGACGATGTTCTGCATCAGCGTTTCGGCGTCGGGCCCCAGGACCTCCCACTTGCGCAGCGGGGAGAGGTCCATGACCGCGAGCTTCTCGCGGCAGGCCCAGTACTCGGCGATGCCGCCCTCGTTGTTGAAGCAGTGGGGCAGCCAGTAGCCGCGGTACTCCACGAAGCTCTTGGTGAGCTCCGAGGTCTTCGGGTGGAAGGCGGTCTCGCGGGTGAGGACCGCCTCAGCGTCGGCGGTCACGCGCCGCGCGATGGCCATCGAGAAGCGGTTCTCGGGCGAGTAGACGCGCACGTGGACATCTGTCACCTCCCAGGCGTTCGATGGGTCGATGTCGTCAGGGCAGGCCGAGGACGCGCACACCAGGTCGTTGGACGCCCGCAGCAACACGTAGTCACCCGGACGCGACCACGGCTCGTCGAAGCAGAGCTGCATGTTGCCGTCAAAGCCCGTGTTGTAGAAGAAGTTCAGGGCCTCCCAGCCCTTGCGCGGCGCAATCTCGAACGAACGCAGGGCGCCGTTGAAGTTGTCGGTGCAGTTGACGTGGCCCGGGTAGCCCATGTCCTCGTAGTACTTGGCCTGGCAGGCCAGGGCGAAGGTGTCGTGGCGCCCGACGGTGTCACGCACCACCTCCACCAGTGGGTCCATGTCGAGGTCATAGAACTTGCGATACAGCCCCGGCTGCGGATAGGCGTTGCCCATCAGCGTCCGGGTGACCGTGGCGTCCAGTCCGCGCTCCAGCCCGGACTCCAGCTTGGCGCGATCGAAAGCGAGGAAGTCCGAGCACTGCTTGCCCCGGACATCGATGACCTGGATGTACTCGCCCTCGCGCACCTCGTAGCTCTGCGCGCTGGCCGGGTCGATGCGGAAGTCCAGCCGCGGCTCGGCAAGCGGAGGCGGGAGCTCCGCCTCCACGAGGTGGCGCGGCTGGGTGCGGCGCACCTCGAGCGCAAGCTCCGTGGCGGGCTGCTCGCCGTCGATCACCCGCCCGCCGGGCGCGCCGACGATCACGGTCGTCTCGCCCGCGGCGGTGAACGACAGCATGCTCCCCGGGGCCGAATCCGGCCCGAACAGTCGCACGCACCGCGCCTCGGACGGATCGAGCCCGGCGACCGGGACCCCGTGGGCACGCAGCACCGTCGCGTCGGCGTCGGCCGGCGGTCCGATGGGCGCGCCGACGGCGGTCAGCTCGGCGACCTGGCCGCCGTACCGATCGACGATCCGCAGCTCATCGTCGCCGCCCAGCGCAACGACCGTCAGGCCGCCCGGCCGCACCGGGTAGCGCTCGATCGCGCGGTCGATGACGAGCAGGCCCGATGGCGCGACCGTCGCCATGGCTACGCCGGGGCCGCCGAGGACTCCTTCTCCACCTGGGCCATGAGCTCGTCGGCGAGCTTGCGCTTGCCGTCGGCGTCGAGCTTCTTGATCTCGTTCTCCACGGCGCGGCGGTTGTAGGTCTGGTTCCAGTAGTCCAGGCTGTCGAAGCCGAGCAGGACCGCCTTGCCGACGAACTGGCGCAGGACCTCGTTGGTCGGGCCCATGACCCAGCCGGCCTTCGCGTCACGCAGGTAGCGCTCCATCTCCATGTCGCGCTTGTAGCCGGTGCCGCCGCAGGCGTGCAGCATCTTGTCCACGACGTTGGCGGTGTTCTTGGCCGCCTCGAACTTGATCTGCCACGCCCAGTGCAGGAAGTTGGCGCGGGCGAACTCGCCCGGGGCCATCCGCTTGGTGTTGTGGTCGGTGGCGTTGTCCATCGCCTGGGCCACGGAGAACCCGAACAGACGGCAGGCGTTGGTGTCCATCACGGCTTCGCCGACGTAGTCCTGAATCGTCGGGTAGTCGGCGACGCGCAGGCCGACGTCCACGTGCTTCTTGCGGGTGGTCTGGCGCTTGGCGATGTCGATCGCGCCCAGCGCAAGCCCGTTCCACACCGCCGAGGAGCCGATGAGGAACCAGGGGTCCACCGCCTCGTCGTTGGAGGCGGCGCCGTCGCCCTCGGGGCCGACGATCTGGGAGGCTGGGATCGACACGTCCTCGACCTGGATGGGCCCGGACTGGTTGCCGCGCAGGCCGAGCGCGTCCCAGGTGGAGGGCTGGGCCTTGACGTCGTCGCCGTCGATGACGAACACGGACAGGTCGTCATAGCCGGTGAACTCCGGGCTGGTCGTCTGCACGACGTAGAAGTCCGCGAAGCCGCCCGACGTCGTCCACGACGCCTTCTTGTTGACCTTGTAGCCGCCGTTGGAGCGCTCGGCGCTGGAGGAGAACGGGTACCAGAAGTGCGAGCCGGTCTCGGGATCTGAGTAGGACAGCGTCCCGATCTTGCCGCTGTTGAGCGGGCGGATGTACTTGTCGATCAGATCGTCAGTGGGACGCAGCATGATCGTGTTGACCGCGCCGATGTGCATGACGTAGCACATGGCAGTGGACGCGCAGCCGTAGCGCGCGATCGTCTCGCAGGTCATGTGGAAGGCCACGTGGTCCTCGCCCAGGCCGCCGTACTCGGTCGGGACGGTCAGGGCCAGGAATCCGTGCTCGCCGAGCAGCTCCAGATTGCGTCGCGGGTACTCGAGGTTGTCGTCGGAAATCTTGGCGTTCGCGCGCATCTCCTTCTGGGAGAGCTCGATGAGCAGGTCGCGCAGTTCCTTCTGGCGATCGGTCAGGACCCACTCCGGGTCCCACTCATAGCCGAGTCCCCAAAACGGCTCTCCATCCCACAACTTCTCGGACATGTGCTCCTCCGGCTCTTTGTTTCTCAATGCGAATTCAGGCGGCGGACGTAGACTAGGCAATCCGACCGTTCTGCACAAATATGTTCAAAGGAAATTTAGGGGCGGTCGTGGCTCACGCCGCACTGACGCGGGGGCCGCGCACGTGGTTGCCGGCGCCCTCGGGCCACGGCAGCTCGCGCTGGGCGGCGGCGATCTCCTCGAGCCCGGCGAGGATCTCCGGCCCCGCCGGCATCGTCCGGCCCGCGGACCGCTCGACGTGCAGCAGCATGTGCTCGCCCGTGGCGATGAGCGTGTCGTCCTCGTCGCGGCGCAGCTCGTGGAAGAGGTGCAGGCGCTTCTCGTCGTGGCCGAGCAGCCGGGTGACGACGTAGAGCCGGTCGCCGCCGTGGGCCTCGCCGAGATGGCGGAGGTGCGTCTCGACCGTGTAGTAGGAGCGCCCGGCGTCGATGTAGGGCCCCACGACCCCGATCGTGCGCAGGAACGCGTCGGTGGTGTCGGCGAGTACCTCGAGGTACCGGTACTCGGTCATGTGGCCGTTGTAGTCGATCCAGGCGGGCTCCACGAGCGCCTCGTGCAACCGCAGCCGCCCGTCGGGCAGTGGCGGCCGGCCGTTCCGGGCTCCCGCCCGCTCGTACAGCTCGCGCTCGGTCAACGCCACCACCTCGCCGGCGGCAAAGCCGGCGCCGCGCAGGCCTTGCAGCACCGCCACCAGGCAGTCGTCGCGGACGCGCGTGAGCTCGGCGGTCGAGAGCCCGCCGGCCTGGGCGTCCGACTGGGCGACGATCTTGTCCAGGAGCTCGTCACTCAGCTCCGGCACGTCGGTGAGGTGGGTCCAGGGCAGCTGGAGCGCGGGGCCGAACTGGGCCATGAAGTGGCGCATGCCGGCATCGCCGCCGGCCAGCCGATAGGTGAGGAAGGTGCCCATCGCCGCCCAGCGCAGCCCCGCTCCGTAGCGGATGGCGTCATCGATCTCTTCGACGGTCGCGACGTCGTCAGCGACCAGCCACAGCGCCTCGCGCCACAGCGCCTCGAGCAGGCGGTCGGCGATGAAGCCGTCGATCTCCTGGCGCACGATCAGCGGGCGCATGGCCACCGACCGGTAGATCGCCGCGGCGCGACCGATTGTCTGCGGCGCCGTCCGATCGGCACCACAGACCTCCACGAGGGGCAACAGGTAGACGGGGTTGAACGGGTGGCCGACGACGAAGCGCTCGGGGCCGTGCAGGTCGGCGCCGAGCCGCGAGGGCAGCAGCCCGGAGGTCGAGGTTGCGATGATCGCGTCCGGGCGTGCCGCCGCGCTGGCCTCGGCAAGCAGCGCACGCTTGAGCTCCTCGCGCTCGGGCGCGCTCTCTTGGACGAGGTCCACGCCAGCCACCGCCGCGGCGACGGAGTCGACCAGGGTGAGGGTGCCCTCGCTGGGCAGCGGGGCGAGGGTCAGGCGCTGCCACGCCCGCCGCGCGCGCTCGACGGTGTCGAACACGGCCTCGGACGCCGCCGGGGACGGATCGAACAGCCGCACGTCGACGCCGGCCAGCACGAACCGCGCGGCCCAGCCACCGCCGATGACGCCGGCGCCGAGCAGCCCGACGGAGCGGGGCGCGTCAGCCACGGGGGCGCAGCGCGAGCCGCTCCCGGACGTCCTCCGGGCCGAGCACGCGCACGTTCATTGCGTTGAGGATCGTGGTCGCGCGCTCCACCAACTCTCCGTTGGTGGCCCGCTGCCCCGGTCCCAGGTACAGGTTGTCCTCCAGCCCGACGCGGACGTTGCCGCCGGCCAGCACCGCCATGGCCACGTAGGGCAGTTGCATGCGGCCGATGCTGAACGCGGAGAACACCGCCCCCGCCGGGAGCGAGTTCACCAGCGCCAGCAGCGTGCCAGGGTCGTCGGGCGCGCCGTAGCGGATCCCCATGCAGAGCTGGATGAGGACGGGATCGTCGATGAGCCCCTCGTCGATGAGGTCCTTGACCATCACCAGCTGGCCGGTGTCGAACACCTCCAGCTCGGGCCGCACGCCCAGCTCCTGGATGCGCCGGGCCATCGCCCGCAGCATGTGGGGCGTGTTGGCCATGACGTAGTCGCCGCCGGCGGCGAAGTTCATCGTCCCGCAGTCCAGCGTGCAGATCTCGGGCCGCAGCGCCTCGACGTGGGCGAGGCGCTCTGCCGCCCCGGCGAGGTCGGTGCCCGCCTCGTCCAGCGGCAGCGGGGTGTCGGGGCCGCCGAGCACGAGGTCGCCGCCCATCCCGGCGGTGAGGTTGATGACGGCGTCCAGGTCGGCGTCGCGGATGATCTCCACCGCGCGCCCGTAGAGCTCGAGGTCGCGCGAGCCGTGACCGGTCGACGGGTCGCGGACGTGGAGGTGGACGACGGCCGCGCCTGCGCGCGCGGCCTGGAGCGCCGAGGCCGCGATCTCCTCGGGGGTGACCGGGACGTGATCGCTGCGCGCCGTCGTGTCGCCCGCGCCGGTCACGGCGCAGGTGATGAAGGCCTCGGCGTTCACCGGTTCAGCGCCGCCTCGACGGTGGGGGTGTTGGCCAGGAGCTTGCCGGTGTACTCGGCGCTGGGCGACTCGAACACGCTCACGGTCGGGCCGGACTCCACGATCTGGCCGTCGGTCATGACCAGCACCCGGTCGGCGATGGTGCGGATGAGCGCCAGGTTGTGCGTGATGAACAGCATGCTGAGGCCGGTCTCGGTTCGCAGGTCGCGCAGCAGCTCGACGATCGCCGCCTGCACCGAGACGTCGAGCGCCGAGGTGATCTCATCGCAGACGAGCAGGGACGGCTCGGCGGCCAGAGCCCGGGCGATGGCCACGCGCTGGCGCTCTCCGCCGGAGAGCTGATCCGGGTAGCGGTTGGCGGCCGCCGATGACAGCGCCACGTGTTCCAGGCATTCGGAGACGCGCCGGCTGGTCTCGCGGCGGCCCCCGCCGAACAGCTGGAGCTGCCGGGCGATCGTCTGGCCGACGGTGCGCCGCGGGTTCAGCGACGCGTAGGGGTTCTGGAAGACGTACTGGATCCGCTGGCGGGCCTCTGTGGTGCGCCGGCGGGCAGTCTCGGCCAGCCGGTGGTCTCCCAGCTTGATGTCCCCTTTGTACTGGGAGTGCAGCCCGGAGATGCACCGCGCCAGGGTCGTCTTGCCGCTGCCCGATTCGCCCACCACGGCCACGCACTCGTTACGCCGCACCTCGAGGTTGATGTCGTGCAGGACGTGCACCGAGCCGTAGTAGCCCTCGACGTGCTCCACCGTCAGCACCACCTCTCCGGCCTCCGCCGCCGCCAGCGTGGCGCCGGTGGTCGGCAGCTCCGACGGAGCCTCGTCGGCCCGGTAGCAGTGGACCAGGTGGCCGCCGTCGAACTCGGTGGCCGGCGGATACGCCTTGTGGCAGCGGTCGATGGCCAGGTCACAGCGCGGCGCGAAGAAGCAGCCGGTGGGCCGGTTGCCGGGCAGCGGCGCATGGCCGCCGATCCCGACCACGGCGCGCTTGCCCTCCATGTCCGGGACGGCGCGCAGCAGCTTACGGGTGTAGGGGTGGCGGGGGGCGGCGAAGATCGCGTCGCGCGGGCCGCGCTCGACGATCCGCCCCGCGTACATCACCGCCACGCTGTCCGCCAGCTCGGCCACCACGGCCAGGTCGTGGCTGACGTACAACGCGGCCACCTGGTGGGTGTGGCACAGGTCGCGGATCGTCTCGAGCACGCGCGCCTGGGTCGTGACGTCCAGGCCCGTGGTCGGCTCGTCGCACACGATCACGTGCGGGCGGCAGGCGAACGCCATGGCGATGGCCACGCGCTGCTGCTGGCCCCCGGACAGCTGATGGGGGTAGCGGCGCAGGAACTCCTCGGTGTTGGGCAGCGCCACCTCCTCGAGCGTCTCGCGGATGCGGGCCTTCTGGTCCTCGGCGCTCGTCTCGGAGCGGTGGGCCTCGAGCATCTCCGACATTTGCACGCCGATGCGCAGCGCCGGGTTGAGCGCCGTGCCCGGGTCCTGGGGGATGTAGGAGACCGTCCCGCCGCGCAGCCGGCGCAGCTCGTTCGCCGCCATCGCCGCCAGCGGGCGCCCGTCGATGAGGATCTCGCCGCCGGTGACCTTGCCGCCGGGCCGGCAGTAGCCCATCAGGGCCATGCCGACCGTCGTCTTGCCGCTGCCCGACTCGCCCACCAGCCCCAGCACCTCGCCGGCGCGGACGTCCATCGCGATCGACTCGACGATGTCCTGGCCGTTTGAGACCAGGTCGATCCTCAGGTCGCGGACGTGCACCGCGGTGGTGGGCTGCTGTGCCGTCGCCATGCTCACTCCCCTCCTCGGTCGATCCCGATCGCCGCACGGGCAAAGCCGTCGGTCAGCAGGTTGGTCCCGATCGTCAACAGCGCGATGGCGAGCACCGGGAGCAGCACGCCCCACGGCTGGACGGTGACCGCCAGCCGGTTCTCGCTGATCATCAGGCCCCAGTCGGCGGTCGGCGGCTGTATGCCTAGGCCGATGAAGCTCAGCGCGGCGATCAACCCGATCGAGTACGTCAACCGTAGGCCCAACTCCACCATCAGCGGGCTGGTGACGTTGGGCAACAGTTCGCCGAAGATGATCCGCCGGCGCGGCTCGCCGACGGCCTCGGCGGACTTGATGAAGTCCCGTTCGACGATCTGCAGCCCGGCGCCCCGGATGACCCGGGCCACGCGCGGCGCCGTGGAGATCCCGACGACCAAGATGATCAGGGGCACGCTCGGACCGAACGCCGCCATCAGCAGCAGCGCCAGCACGATCTGCGGGAACGCCATGAACACGTCGGAGATGCGCATGAGCACCTCATCCACCCAGCCGCTGAAGTAGGCCGCGGCCAGGCCGATGGTCAGGCCAAGGCCGACGCCGATGATCGTCGACGCCAGCGACATGCCGATGACGGTCCGCCCGCCGTACAGGAAGCGGCTCCACACGTCGCGGCCGAGCGAGTCGGAGCCGAACAGCAGCCCGTTCACACCGGCCGGGCTGTTGGGCGCCGACACGAACGCCGTCGGCGGATGGGGCGCGATCAGCGGTCCGAAGATGGCGATCAACACCATCAGGACGAAGATGGCCAGGCCGATCCGTGACCGCCACTGGCGCATGGTGGCGCCCAGCAGCACGCGCCACTGGCGCTGGCGCATCTCGGGAGGGGCGGCAGCGGCGAGCGCTTCGCCGCTGACGGCGGAGGTGCTCATCGTGCCGCCGTCCTGAGCCGCGGTGTCACGAGAACGGTCATCACATCAGCTCCCAGGTTCACGAGCACGTAGACCGCGGCGATGATCAGAGTCAGCGCCTGCACGACCGGGACATCCCGGTTGCCCACCGCATCCACCAGAGCAGTGCCGACGCCCGGGTAGGAGAACACGAACTCCACGACGACGATCCCGCCCGCCATATAGGCCAGCTGCAGGGCCGACACCTGCAGCGCTGGGACGATCGCGTTGGGCACGGCGTGGCGCCAGATGACCGTACGGTTGGACAGGCCCTTCAGCCGGGCCATCGTCACGTACTCGGACTCCAGCACCTCCACCATCGAGGCCCGCATGATCCGGCTGATGTACGGAGTCACCGCGATAATCAGCGTCGCCGCAGGGAGGATGACCACCTTGGGCACGTTCCAGGCGTGTTCACCCGGCGGAATGATGGACACCGCCGGGAGCACGTGCGATGCATTGGTCGCGAACAGCAACACCAGCGCGATACCGATCACAAACTCGGGCAGGGCGGCCAGGGCCAGAGTGGTGATCGAGAGGATGTGGTCGGTGGGCTTGTCGCGGCGGACCGCCATGAGGACCCCGAGGGCGATCGACAGCGGCACGGCGATGATCGCCGACACCAGCACCAGGAATGCGGAGTTGGCCAGTCGCGCGCTGATGTAATGGGTGACCGCCTGCTGGGTCGCCGCCGAGATGCCCAGATTGCCGTGCAGGATGTTCCCCAGCCAGTGGGTGTACTGGGAGACCGCCGACTCGTTCAGGTGCAACTGGCGGGTCAGCGCCGCCACCCGCCCGGGCGTGGCGTTGCGGCCGAGGATGGCGATCGCGGCGTTCCCGGGCAGTGCCTGGGTGGCGGCGAACACCACCACCGACACAAGGAACAACGTCAACAGCCCCAGCAGGACCCGTTTGAGGATGAACTTGGCCATCTGACGGCCTCCCGTCCGTTTCGTTTGTGCTCAGGACGTGAACCCGACGTTCTTCATCCAGTAGTTGCCCAGCGGGAACCCGGACTTCGCCTCCACGAAGCCCGTCACCTTGGAGCTGTAGGCGTCGATCTGGTTGGAGAAGTACGGGATGATGTAGCCGCCGGTGTTGTACTCGAGGGTCATGGCCTGGCCGATGATCTGGTTGCGCTTGGTCTCGTCGAGCTCGGACCGGGCCTGCTGGATGAGCTTCTGGAACTGCGGATCGGCCCAGTGGGTCTCGTTGAAGGGCGAGTTGGGCAGGCTGCCCTGCGCCACCTGGGGCAGGTACATGCGGGTGGACCAGAAGTCCTGGGCGAACGTCCACTTCAGGTAGTTGGGGCCGTAGAACGTGCCGGTGTCGAGCTTCTGGAGCTTGACGTTCACGCCGGCGCCGGTGGCCTGCTGAGCGAAGACCTGGGCGGCCTGGACAACGCCCTGGAACACCGGGGCGGTGGTCAACTGCACGGTCAGGCCGGAGTGGCCGGCCTGCTTGAGCAGCGACTTGGCCTGCTCGAGGTCCTGGTGGCGCTGGGGCAGGCTGGTTGGATACCCCGGATCAAACGGCGAGTACATGTCGTTGGCGACACGTCCCTGACCCGACAGGACCTGCTCGACCATCTGCGGGCGGTTGACGATGAGGCGCATCGCCTGGCGCACGCGGACGTCTGAGAACGGGGCCTGATCGACGCGCATCGTGAACGGCTGCCACTGGCCGGTGTGCGAGATGAGCACCTTGAACTGGCTGTTGCCCTGCACCTGGGCGATCTGGCCGGTCGGGAGGTTGTCGATCGCGTCGACCTGACCGCCGAGCAGCGCGTTGACGCGGGCGGTGTCATCGGTGAAGTCGATGATCGTGAGCTGGTCCACGTAGGGCCGGCCGCTCTGCCAGTAGTTGGGGAACTTCTTGAACACGCTCTGCTGGCCGGGCGAGAAGCTCGCGTACATGAACGCGCCCGTGCCGACCGGGTTCTTGGGGTCATAGTTGGTGGGGACGATGGCGTTGAAGTACTGGCCGAGATCGTCCAGGAACGCAGCGTTGGGGAACTTCAGCGGGATCCGGACCTGGGAGTCATTGATCTTCTTGAGGCCCTTGAGGTCGATGTAGCCGATGGAGGCCGCGCCGACCTTGGGATCCTTGGGGTCGAGGATCCGCTGCAAGCTGAAGATGACGTCGTTGGCCGTGACCGACTTGCCGTTGTGGAACTCGATTCCCGGGCGGATCTTGACCACCCACGAGTCGGCCTTGCCGTGCTCGGCCTCGATCGACTCGGCCACCATCATCTCGAGCGGGCCGAAGCTCGGCGGGCGCACCGCCAGCGGTTCGTAGAGATTCCAGCACCGCATGATGTCCGGGTCCGCGACGGGGAGGTGGGCGTCGATGGTGTCCTTGGCGCCGCCGCCGGTGGCGCCGACCTTGAGGCTGCCGCCCGCCTTGATCGTCCCGGTGGAGGGCGGGCTGGACTTGGCCGTGCCGCCGCCACCCCCGCCGCTCGAGCCGCTGGAGCCGCCGCAGGCAGCGAGCAGGCCGCCGGCGGACAGCATCGCGCCGCCCGCCAGGGCGCCGTGCAGCACCTGGCGCCGGGTCAGGCGGTCGCGCAACTCCTCGTTGGAAAACTCGTGATCAGTCACCCCAGACTCTCCTCTTTGTGGCTGTCGGTGTGGACAAGTGGGTTTCGCCGTTCGGTGAGGCCCACTAGGCTCTCCGCGCTGGTCAGGCGGTCGGCGTACCGCGTCGCCTCCTCGGCGAGCAGGCTGACGGTCAGCTCCAGGTGGGCGCGCACCACCTCCCCGGCGGCGGGGTCACGGTCCGCGATCGCCTGGAGCAGCTTCTGATGGTCAGAGACGTAATCGAAGACGGGGTAGACCGGGTGCCAGTTGAGCAGCATCTGGGACTCGGCGGCCAGCGGCTCGTGCGCTCGGCTGAGCCGGGGGCTGCCGGCCAGGCCCACCATCACCCGGTGAAAGTCGATGTCGGCCTCGATCAGCTCCCGCGACGGCGAGGCGTCGCAGTCGGTGGGGCAGAGGATGCGGATGCGCTCCTGGGCCGCCTCGAGCGGAGCAATGTCGAAGCCGACCGGGTCCTCGAGCAGGGCGCCCACCGCGGCCACCTCGATCGCGGTTCGCGCGCGGTAGACGTCGATGAGGTCGGGGGTCGAGACCGGGCGCACGCGGGCGCCGCGGTTGATCTCGGTGATGACGAGGCCCTCCTGCACGAGGTGCCGGATGGCTTCGCGGATGGCGCTGCGGCCGGTGCCGAACGCCTGCGCCAGCGCGACCTCGGGAAGCTGCTCCGTGGGCTTGATGCGCCCGGCGAGGATGGCGGCTCGCAACTCGTGCAGAACCTGCTCGGTGGTCGAGCGACGCTCGACGGTCCCTAAGCCCCAGTCGCTGTGATCGGGCACCTTGTCGACAACCTACTATCGACTGTCAGCCAAGTCAACAAGATGTGAAGGTTTGCAGCGCCCGCCCCGGTATATCAGTGATGAGCGCGGTCACCGACCGGTTCGCGCTCAGCGTCTGCAGCGTGCGCGCGTCGTTGACTGTCCACACCCATGATGTGAGGTTGCGCTGCGCCGCCCACTCGAGGATCCCGGCGCGTATGAGGGTGACGTGCGGCGCCAGGAAGTCAGCGCGCGCCTCGCGCAATCGGCGCCCGGCCTGCCGCGCCGAGCGGGGCCCGACGAGCAGGCCGGTGTGGGTGCCGGGCCGGTGCGCCTTGACCTGGGCCAGCGCGCGAGGCAGGAATGAGGTGATCACGTACTGCTCGGGTGCCAGCCGCTGCGCGATGACGGTGATCACTTCCTCTACGTAGCCGTCCTCCTTGAGCTCGACGTCGACCAGGAGGCGCCCGCCGGCCTCTGCGAGCACGTCCGTCAGCAGCGGGGCCTGGCCCACCCGCATGCGGTCCTGTACCTGGCGGTGCTCCAGGCGCCCGACCTGGCGCCAGCGGACGCGCGCGTCGTGGACGACGACCAGCCGGCCGTCGGCCGTGCGGCGGACGTCGATCTCGATCCCGTCGCAGCCGAGCGCCGCGGCCTGGCGCACCGCCTCCAGCGAGTTCTGCGGGGCCTGCTCCCAGGCGCCGCGGTGGGCGATGATCAGCGGCGGTGTCCGCTCGCCGCGCGGCACCGCCGGCGGGGTCGCTCCGTGCTGCATCGGGGGCGCAGCGTAGCCATGCACCCGGGCGGACGCTTATCCTCCGCCGCCCGATGGCCGCAGCCCGACCCGACTCCTTTCTCGTCCTCATGGCCGATCAGCTCGCGGCCGGGTGGCTGCCCGCCTACGGCCATTCCGTCGTACAGGCGCCGCACCTCTCGGATCTGGCCGAGGCCGGGACCGTGTTCGAATCGGCCTACACCGCCTTCCCGCTGTGCGCGCCGGCACGGGCGGCGATGCTCACCGGCCGCTACGCCTCGCGCGTCGGGGTGTATGACAACGCCGCCGAGTTCCGCGCGGGCGCGCCGACGGTGGTGCACGCGCTGCGCGCCGCGGGCTACCACACCGCGGTGAGCGGCAAGATGCACTTCGTGGGGCCTGACCAGCTGCACGGGTTCGAGGAGCGGCTGACCACCGACATCTATCCCGCCGACGTCGACTGGACGCCGGACTGGAGCCGGCCGCTGGATCAGCCGCTGCCCTGGTACCACACGATGGAGAGCGTGCTCGCACCGGGCATCTGCCCCGCCAGCATGCAGACCGACTATGACGACGAGGTCGCGTTTGAGGCGGTGCGCAAGCTGTATGAGATCGCTCGCCACCGCGCCGAGCAGCCATTCTTCGTGTTCGTCTCGTTCACCAATCCCCACGATCCGTGGGAGATCCCGCAGCGCTTCTGGGATCGCTATCGGCGCGACGACATCGAGGACCCTGTGGTGCCCTCGCTCCCGCTCGACGAGGCCGACCCCCACAGCCGCCGGCTGCGTGCGATGTGCCAGGTCGATCAGGCCGGGCTGACCGCCGAGCAGATCCGCCGCGCCCGCCACGGCTACTACGCCGCGATCAGCTACCTGGACGAGCGCGTCGGCCAGGTGCTGGGCGCGCTGCGCGACGCCGGCCTGGAGGACCGCACCACGGTCCTGTTCTGCGCCGACCACGGAGAGATGCTGGGGGAGAGGGGCCTCTGGTACAAGATGAGCTTCCTCGATCAGTCGGCCCGAGTGCCGCTGATCGTCCGCGCCCCGGGTGCCGCCGCCCGCGGAGCGCGCGTCGCCGGGCCCGTCTCGCTGGTGGACTTCGCGCCGACCGTGCTGGACCTCGCCGGCCTGGAGACGGATGCGATCGCCGGGGAGGGTGACGGAGTCAGCCTGGCGGGCGCGATCGGTGGCGGCGCGGGCGCGAGCCCCGCGCGCGCGGTCATCTCCGAGTACCACGCCGAGGGCGTGCAGGCGCCGTCGGCGATGGTCCGCTCCGGGCGCCACAAGCTCATCGTGTCGCGGGAGGACCCCGACCTGCTCTACGACCTCGAGGCCGATCCCCTGGAGCTGACCGATGTGAGCCGCTCGGCGGAGGGGGCGGCGACCGTCTCGCAGTTGCGCGCCGAAGTCGAGCGCCGGCTCGACCTCGACGACATCGACGCCCGGGTGCGGGCGAGCCAACGCGAGCGCTTTCTCGTCTCCCGGGCGCTGCGCCAGGGCCGGCCCACGCCCTGGGATCACGACCCGCCCTACGACGCCGCGACGCGCTACATCCGCAACCGCGAGGACCTCTACGAGCTCCAGCGTCGCGCCCGGCTGGACAGCGGCCCGCCCGACTGAGGGTGGCGGCGCGGCCGCCGCGTTGTTACGGTGGCCAAGCTTTTGCGACCAATGGGGAAGGGTGCTCAAGGTTGGTGAAGTTGGTGAACGGCCGAAGGCTGGGCCTGCTCGCGGTGCTCGCGTTCGCGGTCTGCGCCACCGCTGCCCCCGCCGCCGTGGCGGCGACGCTCACGATCAACCCCGGCGGCGACGGCTCGGGCGTCATCACGTCAAATCCGGCCGGCATCGACTGCGGGGTCGGAGCCGACGCCGCCGCACACGCGACGTGCAGCTTCACCTTTGACGTCGGTGTCTCGTCAGTGGGCCTCGCGGCGACGCCCGACGCGGGCATGGGCTTCGGCGGCTTCGGGAGCGGGTGCAGCGGCCTGACGTGCACGCTTGCGCTGATCGCGGATGTCACGGCCCCCGCCACCTTCGACCGTCCGCCGACGATCGCGATCACCACGCCCACCCCTGGCGCACACGTGTCCCCGGCGTCGGTGGGCGCGGCGGCGTTCCTGTGCACCCCTGATTCCGCCTCGACACTCTCCTCCTGCACCGCCACCCTCGACGGCCGGCCCATCAGCGCCGGCGACCCTCTGTCGGCGGCGGTCGGGTCCCACACGGTGACCGTGACGGCGCAGGACGCGGACGGAGGGTCCGCAGGGCAGTCCGCCACCTACACGGTCAATCCGCCTCCGGTCTGCCACGACGTCAGCACGACGACCAACGAGGGCCAGCGCGTTGCGATCACGCTCAACTGCGCCGATCCCAACGCCGCCTCGGTCACCTTCGCCGTCGATTCCCCTCCGCCGCACGGGACACTCGCGCCGACGAGCAGGGGCGTGCGCTACACCCCGGCGGCCGGCTTTGCCGGCACCGACAGCTTCACGTATCACGGCGTGTCGGCCAACGGCGCCTCCCCCGCAAACACCGTGATCGTTCTCGTGCTGGCGCCGCCGGTGGCCCAGATCGGGGCGCCCGCGACGGGACAGGTCTACAGCGTCGGGCAGTCGGTGCCCACGCGGTTCAGCTGCGCCGATGACCCGGCGGGCCCCGGGATCCGGTCCTGCGCGGACTCAACGGGATCCTCGGATGGCACCGGCACGCTCAACACCTCCAGCGAGGGCCACCACACCTACATGGTGACCGCCACCAGCCGCGACGGACAGACGGGCACCGCCACGCTCGACTACACGGTCGTCGGCAAGGCGCCCCAGGTCGTCATCACGGCGCCGGTGGCCAACGCCGCGTACGTGTGGACGGCGCTTCCCGCCGCCGACTTCGACTGCCTGGCCGGCCTCGGCTCCACGGTGCAGTCGTGCAAGGCCACCGTCGCCGGGCAGACGGTCTCAGACCACCAGGCGCTGCCGAACGGGTTCGGCGTCCACACCCTGACGGTCACCGCCACCGACGCGGACGGGCTCAGCACCACCGCGTCGGCCACGTACACGGTGACCTCCTCGGTCAGCCTGGCGCCGGTGTCGATCGAGGTCCCCGCGCAGGGAGCGGACTACCGGCTGGGGCAGGTCGTGGCCGCCCGCTACTCGTGCCTGGCCCCCACGACCGGTCCCGCCCTGAAGTCCTGCGTGGGCAGCGTGCGCGCCGGCCGGCCCATCAACACGCGGACGCTGGGCCGGCACGCGTTCAGCGTCTCGGCCACCAACGCACTGGGCGACTCGACGACCGAGACGGTCTCCTACCGGGTCGTCCCGACCACCAACCGCATCATCGTCACCGGCGTGCGAGCCGGACGCTCCGGCGTGGCCCGGCTCCGGCTCAGGCTCCCGGGACCCGGCGCGCTGCGCGTCATCGCCACCGCATGGGACGCCGCGCACGGCGGACGCCGGCGCCACGTCGCCTACGGCCGCGCGCGGATCCGCGCCCGCCGCGGCGGCCCGCTGGTCGTCGCGATCGCCCCGAGCGCCGCCGGCCGGTCCCTGCTGCACGTCCGCGGGGCGCGGCCGGTGGTCTCGCTCGTGGTCACGTATACGCCGACCGGCGCCAGGCCGCACGTGGTGCGCCTCAAGCCCCTGCGGATCGGGTAGCTGACGGTTACGAGATCATCCCGCCCCACTGCCCGCCGGTGATCCCCAACACCTGCCCGGTGATGTAGTTGGCCCACGGGGTGCAGAGCAGGAAGATGCCTCCGGCGGCCTCGAACGGCTGGCCCGGGCGGCCGAGCGGGATGAGGTTGGGCGCGAGTTCGCGCATCTGGCCGGGGATCCCCAGCTGCACCGTCTGGCCGTCGATCTCCATCGTGTTGGACTCCTCCTTGACGGCGGTCAGGCGGGTCTCGATGAAGCCGAATGCCACGGCGTTGACGTTGATCTTGAACTGGCCCCACTCCTTGGCCAGCGTCTTGGTGAGGCCGATCACCCCGGACTTACCCGAGGAGTAGTTGGCCTGCCCGGCGTTGCCCATGGTGCCGCTGATCGAGGAGACGTTGACGATCTTGCGGAACACCTCGACGCCCTCCTCGCGCTCCTGCTTGGCCGGCTCGCGCATGTGGGGGGCGACGGCGCGGCACATGCGGAAGGGGACGACGTTGTGGATGTCGATCATGCGCTGGAACGCGTCGTCGCTCATCTTGTGGATGGGTGCGTCGATGGTGTAGCCGGCGTTGTTGATGAGGATGTCGACCTTGCCCCACTCGCCGATCACCTTCTGCACCAGCTCGTCGCACACGCCGGGCTTGGTGAGGTCGCCGCCGAACACCAGCGTGTCGCCGGTGATCTCCGATGCGGTCTGCTCCGCCACGTCGCCGTCGAGGTCGTTGATCAGGACCTTGGCGCCCTCCTGGGAGAGCAGCTCGGCCGTGGCCCGGCCGATGCCGCGCGCCGAGCCTGTCACGATCGCGACCTTGTCCTCAAGGATTGCCATCTGCACTGCCTTTCGTCGTTTGAGGTGAGACCGCGCGGGATCTTGCCAGCCGCGGACCCTCTAGGCTCCCCGCCTGATGAACGCGAACGACTGGCTGGCCGCCTATGCCGAGAGGCTCGGCGTGCCGGCGCCCACCAAAGATGAGCTGAAGGCCGTGCTGGACCTTGCCGGGGAGGCGGCGCACGCCTCCCAGCGGATCGCGGCGCCCGTGGCGTGCTGGCTGGCCGCCAAGGCCGGGGTCGACCTTGACGAGGCGATGCGCCTGGCCCAGGAGGTGGGCGGCGACGCCTGAGCGCGAGCACGACGTCGTCGTCTTCGGCGCGACCGGGTTCACCGGGGCGCTGACCGCCGAGTATCTGGCCGGTGCCGGCGCGGGCACGCGCTGGGCGATCGCGGGGCGCAGCCGCGAGAAGCTGGACGCGCTGCGGGAGCGGCTGTCCGCCGACGTCCCTGTGATCACCGCCGACGTCAACGACCCCGCCTCGATCCGCCGGCTGGCCGACGCCACCAAGGTCGTCATCACCACCGTCGGCCCCTACAGCAAATACGGCGAGCCGCTGGTGGCCGCGTGCGCCGCCGCCGGCACGCACTACGTGGACCTCACCGGCGAGCCGGAGTTCGTCGACCTCATGTGGCTGCGCCACCAGCAGGAGGCCCAGCGCAGCGGCGCCAAGCTCGTGCACTCGTGCGGGTTTGATTCGATCCCCTACGACCTCGGCGCGCTCTTCACCGTCGGGCAGTTGCCCGAGGGCGTTCCCATCAAACTCGAGGGCTTCGTCCGCGTGAACGGGACCTTCTCCGGCGGCACGCTGCACTCGGCGGTGCACATCATGTCCCGGCTGCGCCAGGGTCGCCAGGTGGCCGGGCAGCGCAAGCACATGGAGGCCCGGCCGGCCGGTCGCACCATCCGCGGCGTCACCGCGCCGCCCCACCGCGACGAGACCGCAGGGGGCTGGGTCATCCCGGCCCCCACGATCGACCCCGTCACGGTGCTGCGCTCCGCCCGCGCGCTGGACCGCTACGGCCCGGACTTCAGCTACGCCCACTACATCGTGACCAAGCGACTGGCCGTGGCGGCGGGGCTCGTGGCCGGCGCCGGCACCGTCGTGGCATTGGCCCAACTGCCGCCCACGCGCAAGGCACTGCTGTCCATCAAGGACCCCGGCGACGGGCCCACCCCCGAGCAGCGCGCCAAGGCGTGGTTCAAGGTCCGCTTCCGCGGCGAGGGCGGCGGCCGGCGGGTGGTGACCGAGGTCAGCGGCGGCGACCCGGGCTACACCGAGACCTCGAAGATGCTGGCCGAGGCGGCGCTGTGCCTCGCCCACGACGACCTGCCCGACCGCGCCGGCCAACTCACGCCCGCGGTGGCGATGGGCCAGGCGCTCATCGACCGCCTCGTCCGCGCCGGCATCGGGTTCGCCACCGTGTCTGACGAGGCCGTTGCGTGACCCACCTGGACGACCGTCCGCAGCTGGGCGCGCGCCGCGCCGCGGCCGACCTGCGCCGCGACGGCCGGGCCGCGCTGGACTGGGCCGCGGACTACCTGGACCGCGTGGCCGACCTGCCGGTGCTGGCCCAGGTGGCGCCCGGGGAGATCCGCTCGCGCCTGCCCGCCGAGGCCCCGGACGAGCCCGAGCCCTTCCAGGCCGTCCTGCGCGATCTCGACGAGATCCTCCTGCCCGGGGTCACCCACTGGCAGCACCCGCGGTTCTTCGCCTACTTCGCCACCAGCGCGTCGGAGCCGGGGATCCTCGCCGAGCTGCTGGCGGCGACGCTCAACTCGGTGGGCTTCCTGTGGCGCACCGCGCCCGCGTCCACCGAGCTCGAGGGCGTCGTGCTGGACTGGACCGCGAAGCTGCTGGGCCTACCCGACGGCTGGCACGGCCACATCGAGGACACCGCCTCGACCGGGACGATGGCGGCGATGATCGCAGCGCGGGAGACCACCGGGCGCAACGAGGTGGTCTGCTCCGAGCACACCCACTCGGCGGTGGAGAAGGGCGCGCGCATGCTGGGCATGGAGCTGCGCAAGGTCGCCACCGACGACGCGTTCCGGCTGCGCGTCGACGCTCTCGGCGACCTGAACCGGACCGCCCTCGTGGTGGCTACGGTCGGCACCACCGCCAGCGCGTCCGTGGACCCGGTGCCGGCGATCGCCGACGCGTGCGAGGCCGCCGGCACGTGGCTGCACGTCGACGGCGCCTACGCCGGCAGCGCGATGGTCTGCCCGGAGTTCCGCTGGGCCTTCGAGGGCGTGCAGCGCGCCGATTCGCTGGTGGTCAACCCCCACAAGTGGCTGCTCACCCCGATGGACTGCTCGCTGTTGTGGACCAGCCGCCCCGCCGACCTGCGCGCGGCGTTCAGCCTCGTTCCCGAGTTCCTGCGCACGCCCGATGCCGAAGATGCGTTGTCGCTGAGCGAGTACGGCCCGGCGCTGGGGCGGCGCTTCCGCGCGCTGAAGCTGTGGGCGGTGCTGCGATGCTACGGGCGGCGCGGCTTGCAGGAGCACATCCGCCGCGGCGTCGCGCTGGCGCAGATGTTCGAGGGCTGGGTGGCCGAGGAGCCCGGCTGGGAGCTGTGCGCGCCGCGCCACTTCTCGCTCGTGTGCTTCCGCCTGGAGGGTGATGACGCGCCCAGCCAGGCTCTGCTGGCCCGTGTCAACGCCGGCGGTGAGATCTTCATCTCCCACGCCGTGCTGGGCGGCCGCTACGTGCTGCGACTGGCCATCGGCCAGATGAGCACCACCGAGGCCGACGTCCGACTGGCCTGGGATGTGCTGCGCAATGTGTCGCACACGTTGGAGAGTTGACACCCACATGTGATGGGTTGTCTGTCACCCTGGGTGCGTGGCTGACTCTGGGACAAAAGGCGCCGGAAAGCGCCGCCTTTTGTCCCAGAGTGCTGCCCGGCAGGAGGGGGTGGTGAGCCGCGAGCAGCTGCATGGCCTGGGCCTGAGTGACAAGCAGATCCGCAGGCGTGAGGCGGACGGTGAGCTGCACAAGCTCTACACCGACGTGTGGGCGGTGGGTCGTCGCAAGGTGACCCCGCTCGGGAATCTCATCGCCGCCATGCTGTCGTGTGGCCCTGCTTCCTTCCTCAGCCATCGGACCGCCGCCGCGCTCCATGGCCTCAGAGCGATCAACGTCAATGCCATCGAGGTCACGCTGGTGGCCGGGCGCACGTACGTCCGCAAAGGACTCGAGGTGCACCGCACGGCCAAGCCCCCGGTACCCGAGGAACTCCGTAGCGTCGGGCACCTGCGCTACAGCTCGTTCCCCCGGACCCTCATCGAGCTCGCCCCGCGCGAGACCCCGGCCGAGCTCGACCGCCTCATCGCCGAAGCCGCTCGCAAGCGCCTGCTCGACCCTGACGCGATCCAGGCCGCCATCGGCCGCCACGCTCGCCGGCCCGGGCTGGCCCGGCTCAAGGCTGCACTCGTCGCTTACCGCCCCCACCCGGACCGCAAGTCAGACCTCGAGCGGGCGTTCGACGGGTGGCTCCTCGAGCACCCCGAGATTCCCGAGCCCAGGCGCAACGTCCACATCCACGGCTGGGAGATCGACTGCTGGTGGCCCGAGCAGCGGGTCGTGCTCGAGCTTGACGGGCGCGACTACCACACCTCCGTGAAGGAGATGGACCGCGACCGCCGCAAGGACACTCGGCTCCAGATCCTGGAGATCAGGGTGATGCGGGTCACCGGCGACCGCTGGGACCTCGATCGTCCCGGCGTCCACCGTGATCTGGTGGCGCTACTTCAGCTGCGCTGAGGTGAGCCCCAGCAGTTGGCGGGCGATGATGAGCAGCTGGATCTGCTGGGTGCCCTCGAACAGGTCGAGGATCTTGGCGTCGCGCGCCCACTTCTCCATGAGCTCGCCCTCGCCGAAGCCGCTGGCGCCGCACAGCGCCACGCATCGCAGCGCGATGTCGGTGCCCATCCGCCCGGCCTTGGCCTTGGCCATCGAGGCTTGCAGCGAGTTGGGCTTCTTGTTGTCGGCCATCCAGGCGGCCTGGAGCGTGAGGAGCCGGGCGGCCTCCCAGTCGGCCTCCATGGCGATGAACTCCGCGGCGGCCGCGCTCTGCAGCTGAGGGGGAAGGTCGTAATCGATCTCGATCCCGGCGCCGGCGAGGTGCTCGCGCGTGTCCTCGAGGCACGCCCGCGCCACTCCCACCGCCATCCCGGCCACCAGCGGGCGCGTATTGTCGAAGGTCTGCATGACGCCGGAGAAGCCGCCCTTGGGCGCGATCTCGGGGTCGCCGAGGAGGTTCTCCTTGGGCACCCGGCAGTCCTGGAGCACGAAGTTGGCGGTGTCGGAGGCACGGATCCCCAGCTTGTGCTCGAGGCGGTCGAGCTTGAGCCCGGGGTTGTCGCGTTCGACCACGAAGCTCTTGATGGCCGCGCGGCCCTGCTTGCGGTCGAGCGTCGCCCACACGACGATCAGCTCGGCGCGGTCGCCCGAGGTGACGAAGATCTTCTCGCCGTTGAGGATGTAGTCGCCGGTGGCCTCGTCGAGCGTGGCGGTGGTGCGGATCGCGGCCGAGTCCGACCCGGCCTCGGGCTCGGTGATGGCCATGGCCGCCCACTTGCCGCCGAAGCGCTCGAGCTGCTCCTCGTTGGCCACGGCGGCGATCGCCGCTTGGCCGAGGCCCTGGCGTGGCATCGCCAGCAGCAGGCCCACGTCGCCCCAGCACATCTCGATCAGGCCGACGAGGCTGGCCATGTTGGAGCCGTTGCGGTTCCCGCCAGCGTCCGTCTTCGTGGCAGGCGACGAGCCGTTGGTGCCGACGGCACCGGCCCCGGCTCCGCTGAGACCACCCCCCTCGTTCACGCCGTCGATGGCGGCGGCGAGCATGTCGAGCTCTTTGGGGTACTCGTGTTCGAGCGTGTCGTACTTGCGCGAGTTGGGGCGCAGGACCTCGGCGGCCACCTGGTGGGCTTGCGAGATGAGCTGGTTGTACTTCTTGGGGGTCTCGAGGTTGATCATCAGACGAGCAGGCCTCCCTCGAGCATGCCGGCGGCGCGGAGGTCTCGATACCACCGCTCCACCGGATGTTCCTTGACGAAGCCGTGGCCGCCCAGAAGCTGCACGCCTTCGGAGCCGATGGCCATCGCCCGGTCGGCGCAGAGCCGGCGGGCCAGCGTGACCTCGCGGGAGAACGGGAGGCCCTGGTCCACGCGCGCGGCGGCGCGATAGGTGGCAAGCCGCAGCCCTTCGAGCTCGATCGCGATGTTGGCGACGGCAAACGCGACCGCCTGGCGGTTGGAGATGGGCTCGCCGAACGCCTTGCGGTCCCTGACGTAGGTGGTCACATAGTCCAGGACAGCCTGGCCGGTGCCGACGGCCAGCGCGCACCACGCCAGGCGGCTGAGCGCGACGCACTCGCGGTAGACGTCGATGTCGGCGCCGCCCAGAAGCGCGGTGGCGGGCAGGCGCACGTGCTCGAGGATCAGGCGCCCGGTGCCCGCCGCGCGCACGCCCATGCCCGGCTCGGGCTCGACGGAGATGCCGGCGGTCCGGGACTCGACGATGAACAGCGCCGGGCCGGCGTTGTCCAGCGTGGCGGCGATCACGAACAGCTCGGCGTCCGACGCGCGCGGCACCAGCGACTTGACGCCGTCGAGCACGTAGCCGCCGCCGGCGGCGCGGGCCGTGGCCGTCAGGTCGAAGGGGTTGAACAGCGGCTGGGGCTCCATCAGCGCCAGCGCGGCCGCCGGGATGTCGTCACCGACGAACGCCGGCAGGTAGGTGGCCTGCTGCTGGGCGTCGCCCCACAGGCTGATGGCGGTCGAGACCGCGGCGGGGGCCAGGCAGGCGGCGGCGATGCCCATGTCACCCTGGGCCAGCGACTCACTCATCAGCACCGTCGTGGTGGCCGAGCGCTCCTCCACGGCGCCGCCCAGCTCCTCGGGGACGCCGATCATGGTCAGCCCCAGCTCGTTGGCCTGGGTGAGCAGCTCGGGCGGCGTGGCGCAGGCGGTATCGGCGTCCAGCGCGGCGGAGCGCAGGCGCTCGGAGCCGAACTCGCGGACCGAGTCTCGCAGGAGGGTCTGCTCGTCAGAGGGGGTCAGGTCGAACAGGTCAGCGGTGCGTGCCCGGGGCTGGCGGGCGGGCCGCGAGAGCCGCTGCGCGGCCGCGAACGTGCGCCCGGCGGTGGCGGCGGTCCGTGCTCCCGTCTTCGAGGCCCCGTGGATGAGGCTGGTGACCGGGTCTCGCAACCCGAGCCGGTCGATCGTGCCCGACGAGGCGACCCGGTTGAGCGCCCGGAGCCCGACGGCCATCCCGCGCTCGGCGATGTTCGGTGGCGATGCCATCTCTCTCCTACGTTATCACGAGTTGTTGTGACGTCGTTTCATGTAATTCTGAACGACGGCGTATATCTAACCATCCGCCTCCGCGCGGACGTACTACCCGCAAACGCGTCTTATGGAGTTCTTACGGTGGGCTCGTCATGCTCATTCGGTGCGCGTACTGATCGCCGAGGACGAGCTCCGTCTGGCCGACGCCATCGCCCGGGGGCTGCGCCGCCAGGGTTTCGCCGTCGACCTGGCGCCCGACGGGGAGCAGGCGCTCGTCAAGTCCCGGGTCGTCCGCTACGACGTGCTCGTGCTCGACCGCGACCTCCCGATCGTGCACGGCGACGACGTCTGCCGCGCGGTGCGCGACGAGCGACCGGACACCGGGATCCTCATGCTCACCGCCGCCGGCGCGCTCGAGGACGTGATCGAGGGACTGTCGCTGGGCGCCGACGACTACCTGGCCAAGCCGTTTCGCTTCGCCGAGCTGGTGGCGCGCATCCACGCGCTGGCCCGGCGCACCGCGCCCAGCCGCCCGCCGGTCATGCGCCACGGTGACCTGGAGCTGGATCCGGCCCGGCGCCGGCTCACGCGCGGTGGACATGAGGTGGAGCTCGCCCGCAAGGAGTTCGCGGTGCTGGAGGCGCTCATGGCGGCCGACGGCGCTACGGTTTCCGCAGAGCAGCTGCTGGAGCGCGTTTGGGACGAGCACACCGATCCGTTCACCAACGTGGTGCGCATGACGATCATGACGCTGCGCCGCAAGCTGGGCGACCCGCCGGTGGTCCAGACGGTGATCGGGGTGGGCTACCGGATAGCGTGACGGTGGGCGGCCGGCGCGGGTCCGACCGTCCCACGCGCAAGCGGCGGACCCCCGCGCCGACGATCCGCCTGAGGCTGACCGCGCTGTACGGCACGGTCTTCCTCATCACGGGCGCGGCGCTGCTGACCGTCGGCTACTTCTTCGTGCGCACCAACCTGCGCACTCACCACAGCCTCCGCGCCGAGCTGCTGCGCCTCGGCATCCTGCCGGTGCGCGGCGAGTTCGGGTTCCCGCCGGGCTCGCCGACCGGCAAGCTCATCCACACGGTCCAGAATCAGATCCTCGGCGGCGCGCTGCACCGGCTGCTCATCGAGTACGCCGTGGCGCTCGTCGCCATGACGGCGATCTCGGTTTTGATCGGCTGGCTGCTCGCGGGACGGGCGCTGGCGCCGCTGCGCGACATCACCGCCACCGCGCGCCGCGTGTCCAGCGAGAACCTCGGCGAGCGCATCGACCTGCCCGGGCCGGCCGACGAGCTGCGCGAGCTCGCCGACACCTTCGATGGGATGCTCGCCCGGCTGGACGCGGCATTCGGGAGCCAGCGCCATTTCGTCGCCAACGCGTCGCATGAGCTGCGCACGCCGCTGGCCATCATGCGCACCGAAGTCGACGTCGCGCTGGCCGACCCCGACGCCAGCGTGGGCGAGCTGCGCGATATGGGCGAGGCGGTGCGCGACACCGTCGATCGCTGTGAGCGGCTGATCGCCAGCCTGCTCCTGCTGGCGCGCAGCGAGGCGGCCACCGGTCAGGAGGAGCCCGTCGACGTTGCGGCGCTGGCCGCCGACTGCATCACCGACCTGTGGGCGCGCGCCCAGGAGCGGCAGATCGAGATCCGCGACGATCTGGAGCCGGCGTGGACGACCGGTCATCCGGGCCTGATCGAGCGGCTCATCGCCAACCTCGTGGACAACGGCATCCACCACAACGTCCCCGGCGGCTTTCTCCGGGTGCAGACGCGCACCACCGGCGAGGAGGTGGAGCTCGTGGTGGCCAACGGGGGGGAGCCCATCGACCCCGCGCGGGTGCAGGAGCTAGCCGAGCCGTTCCGGCGGCTGGACCGCTCGGTCCGCGGCTTCGGGCTGGGGCTCTCGATCGTGCGCTCGATCACCGAGGCCCACCACGGCACCGCCACGCTGCTGGCGCCGGCGACCGGCGGCCTGGAGGTTCGGGTGAGGCTCCCGCGCTCGCGCACGACCCGCTCGACCCGTCCTCGGACCGGTGACGCGGTTCGTGGTCCGCAGGGCGTGTTATCAGCCGATCCCCAGAATCCTCTTACGCAAAGCTGACGGTTGGAAACGTACGCTGACGGACATGTCGCGCCGGCGCCATCTCATGCGTAGCGACCAAGGGTTTGACGCAGGCATCCCCGCGCCGTGTCTCGCCCAGTGTCGCCCGCAGGCCCCGGCCGATTGCGACGAATGTGCGCCTCGTCGCCAGCGGTGGAGTTGCCTCCCCGCTACCTGGGGTGCCGGCGGCCGCTCGGGCCACGACTCCCGCCCGGGCAGGCTCGCCGGACCTCAGGTCACTCGTTTGCGCCGGCGCTGAGCAGCGTGTCAATCGGCCGGCGTCGCGCCAGCCTCGACCAGATGCCGGCGCCGGCGTAGGCGCTCGCCGCCAGCCCGATGACCGCGGTGCTCGCCGGGAGCGACGCGATCGCGTAGCTGAGGGCCAGCCCACCCCACATCGACCCCACCGCGATCGCGCCCGACAGGGCCACGCCAAGGTACGGCCGCGCCGTCAGCGTGGCGGCGGCGCCGCCGGGGGCGGCGATCAGGCCCAACAGCAGGAGCGCTCCGACGGCCTGCGTGCTCTCGGCGGTGACGATGGCCAGCGCGGCCAGAAACGCGAGGCCGAGCGCGCGCACCCGGACGCCCCGAATCGTGGCTAGCTCCGGATCGAGCGTGGACAGCAGCAGCGGCCGGGCCACGGCCAGGACGAACGCCGTGGCGGCCAGTGCGATCGCGGCCGCGAGCACCGCGGCGGAGGCGCTCAGCGAGTAGATCGACCCGAACAGGGTGTTGGCGGTGGTGATCCCGCTGGCGCCGCCGGCGCTGGTGGCCAGGACGGCGAGCAGGAGCACGCCGATCCCCAGGATCCAGGCGAAGGTGATCCCGATCGTGACGTCGTCAGCCTGGGCGCGGCGCCCGAGCACGCCCATGCCGACGGCCAGCGCGAGGGTCAGGGCGAAGAGGCCGACCCGCTCGTCGACGCCGGCCGCCGCGGCGGCGATCGCGCCCACGAACGCCACATGGCTGAGGGCGTCGCCGGCGAAGACCTGCGCCCTGGCCACCACGAACCATCCGATCGTCCCGCAGGCGAGCGCCACGAACGTGCCGGCCAGCCAGGCGTTGCGGACGAACTCGTGGGCGAACATCAGCGCCGCCGCGCCCCGGCGACGCGCGCGAGCACGTAGAGGACGAAGCCGATCGTCGTCACGTAGAAGCCGACCGGATAGATGCTGAAGTAGGCGATGGCCAGGGCCAGCCAGATCGTGAGCAGCGCGAAGCCGACGCTGAGGACGAGTCCCGCCACCGGGCGCAGGGTGAGCTGCTGGGCGGCGGCCGCCGGGGCCACCAGCAGGGCGAACACCAGCAGCGCGCCGGTGAGCTGGCTGGTGGCGGCGATCGCCAGCCCCAGGACGAGCATGAACGCGGCATCGAGCGCCGCCACGGGCACGCCGCCGGCGCGGGCGACCTCGCGGTCCACCGACGCGAACAGCAGGGGCCGGGCCAACGCGGTGAGCGTGATCAGCGCCGCGATCGCCACCAGCAGCAGGGCGAGCACCTGGCCGCGCGTGATCCCCAGGAACGTGCCGAAGAGCAGCGTCTCGGGGCCGCCCAGCACCGCCTGATTGAGCGACAGGAACAGGAAGCCGGCGGCCAGGCCGACCGTCTGCACGGTGCCGATGACCGCCGATTCTCCCTGCCGGCGAGAGGGGCCGCCGCCGAACCGGCCGATCGCCACCGCGCCCACCGTACAGGCGACGTAGTAGCCCAGCGCCGTCGGCAGGCCCGCCAGCGCGGCGCCCGTGGCGCCGGGAAAGGCCATCACCGACAGGGTGTGCGAGGCGAACGTCTGGCGGCGGAGCACGACGTACCAGCCGACGATTCCCGCCAGGATGGCGACGATCGTCCCGGCGGCCAGAGCGTTGACCATGAACGGGAACGTGAACAGCTCGCGCAGGTCGGCGATGGGGTTGGGGGAGAGGGTGGGGGTGGCGGTCATCCGTGGCGGTGGCCGTGGTGGTGGGGCGCCTCGGGCTGGCCGACGACCACGAGCCGCCCGTCGGATGCCTGCAGCACCTCGATCCGGGTGCCGTACAGGTCGCTGAGCGTCTCGGCCGTGATGACCTCGCTCACATCGCCGCACAGCGCGCGGCCGCCGGCGAGATACACGACTCGGTCCAGGTAGGCCGCCAGCGGGTTGACGTCATGGGCCACGAGCAGCACCGCGACGTTCTCGGCGCTGGCGATGCGCCGGATGAGGCCCGCAACGGCGGCCTGGTTGGGAAGGTCGAGGCTGTCCAGGGGCTCGTCGAGGATGAGTAGGCGGGGGCGGCGCACGAGCGCGGTGCCGATGAGCAGCCGCTGCTGCTCGCCGCCCGACAGCTCGCCGACGGCCCGGTGCGCGTAGGCCGAGGCTCCGACGAGCTCGATCACCTCGGCGACGCGGTGGCGCTCATCGCGGCGGCGCTGCCGAGCGCGCGGAGTGAGCGGGACCGGCACGCCCCAGCGGGCGCCGTCGAGGCCAAGGGTGACGAGGTCGATCCCGCGTACGCGCGTGGCCGCATCGAAGCTCTGGCGCTGGGGCAGATAGCCGATCTGCGCGCGCGCATGCTGGGGCGCGCGCCCGAGCACGTTGATCGCGCCGGCGGCGAGGGGCACGAGGCCGAGGATGACCCTCATCAGCGTCGACTTGCCGGCGCCGTTGGGTCCCAGGACGGCGACGAACTCGCCCTGCGGGATGGTGAGCGAGACGTGAGAGAGGATGTGCCGGCCCCCGATCGCGATCGCCGCGTCGCGGATGGCCACTGCCGGGGCGGCGGCGGCGGAGACGGTGGTGGCCGTGGTGTCGGTCATCGTCCGGTCGCCTGGTGCAGGGCGGCGCGCAGCCGCGTCAGCTGCGCGACCTGCCACTGCTGGAAGGAGTCGGACGCCGGCGAGAGCGTCTCGGTCACGGTGGCGATGGGGATGTGCGCGGCGCGCGCGTCCTGGTTGAGCCGCTGGATCTCCGGCGTGACGTTCTGGGCGTTGTAAACCCACACCTTGACCTGGTGGGTGATCAGCTGGCGCTCGGTGGCGCTCGTGTCCTGCGCGGTGACCTCCCCGCCCTCGCTGATCGCCTTCATGAAGCTGTATGGGGTGATGAGCTTGAGTCCCAGCGACGGCGCCTGCAGCGCAAAGATGCTCTCCGACGCTCCGACGGGCACGCCCGCGTAGCGCGCTCGGATCTGGGCGATGAGGCGGTGGTACCCGGCCAGGCCGTCGCCGTCGAATTGGGCGAGACGCTGGGCGAAGTAGGCCTTCTGCGCCGGGTCCAGGCGCGCGAGGTCGGCGGTGATCGCCCGGGCGATGTCCGTGACGTCAGTGGGGTCATACCAGCGGTGCGGGTTGTCGCCGTCCTTGAGGCCGAGGTGCGAGCCCACGCTCAGCGTGATGCGGCCGTTGACCGGGTTGGCCGCCAGCAGCTTGGGCGCCCAGGGGTCATAGCCGACGCCGTTGACGATCGCCAGCTCGGCCGTCGCCATCGCTCGGGCGTCGCCGGTGGTCGGCTCGTAGGAGTGGGGGTCCTGGGCCGGGTTGACGATGATGCTCTGCACCTGGGCGTGGGCGCCGCCCAGCTGGCGGGCGATGCTGCCCCAGAAGTTCTCCGCCGCGACCACGCGCACCCGGCCATTGATCGTCCCCACGCTGGGGTCCGAGCAGCCGGCGGCGAGCAGCGCGAGCGCCGCGATGAGCGCAACCGGGCCGGCGGTCCGGCGGGCGGCGACTCGCCATACAGATCCCATTACGCGCCCCAACCTACCACAGAATGAGAATGAGTCTTATTCCTATTCCCATTCTCATTCTCGCTACAGTGAGGTCGATGGCCACTCTGGACTGGATCCGTTACGTCTACGCCGATCTGGAGATGGCGGGCTTCAACCGCGGCGGGGCCCGCGATGCGGTCATCGACCTGCTGGGGGAGCAGGAGTGCGCGCTCAGCGCCATCGAGATCGAGTCACGCCTCCAGGGCCGCGGCCGCCCGATCGCTCGCGCCAGCATCTACCGGGTGCTCGACCTGCTCGTCGCGCGCGGCCTGGCCGAGCGCGTCATGGTCGGTCCCGGCGAAGCCCGCTTCGAGCCCCTGGAGCCGAGCGGCCATCACCACCATCACCTCTTCTGCGGCCAGTGCGGCCGCCTGGTCGCCTTCGACGACCCCGGCCTGGAGAAGGCCATCGACAAGCTCTCGGACCGCCTCGGCGTCACCGTGGACAGCCACGACGTCCTGCTGCGCGGCGCCTGCGAGGAGTGTCGCTAGCTACCAGGTGTCGACGTTGGGCCGGCGCTTGCCCGGCGTCTGGAACCACCGGGGCGTGGCCTCGTCAAACAGCGTGCCGATCCAGCGGCGCGTGTCGACGGGATCGATCACGTCGTCGATCTCGAAGTAGGAGGCCATGCTGATCCCGCGGCCGCGCTCGTAGGCCGCGGCGACCATCGCCTCGTACGCGCGCTCGCGCTCGGCCGGATCCTCGATCGCCTCCAGTTCGCGGCGCATGCCCAGCCGGACCGCGCCCTCGAGCCCCATCGCGCCGAACTCCGACGTGGGCCAGCCGACGCAGAACAAGGGCGCCTTGAAGCTCCCGCCCGCCATCGCCTGCGCGCCGAGGCCGTACCCCTTGCGCAGCACCACCGTGCCGGTGGGAACGCTGAGGTTGGCGCCCGTCACGAACATCCGTGAGAAGTGGCGGACGGTCCCCGTGCGCTCGGACTGGGGTCCGACCATGAAGCCCGGCGTGTCGGCCAGGAACAGGAGCGGCAGGCCGAAGGCGTCGCACAGCCCCATGAACCGGGCCGCCTTGTCCGCGGCCTCGGCGTCGATCGCGCCGCCCAGGTGCGCGGGGTCGTTGGCGATCACGCCGAGGGCGTTGCCGTCGATCCGCGCCAGCGCGGTGACCATCCCATGCCCGAACCCCCGGCGCAGTTCGAGCACCGAGCCCTCGTCAAACAGGCCGTTGATCACGTCGCGCACGGCGTACACGCGCTTGCGGTTGGCGGGGATGAGGTCACGCAGCCGGGCCTGATCGGGGACGCGCGTGTCGGCGGCCGGGGGAGGGATGCGCGCGAAGTAGGCCAGGTATCGCTTGGCCGCCGCCACCGCCGCGGCGTCGTCGGGCACGCGCAGGTCCACGACGCCGTTGGCGTCCTGAACATCGATCGGGCCGACCTCGCCGGGCTCGTACACGCCCAGGCCGCCGCCCTCGATCATCGCGGGCCCACCCATGCCGATGCTCGAGTCCTCAGTGGCGATGACGACGTCACAGCAGCCCAGCAGCGCGGCGTTGCCGGCAAAGCAGTAGCCCGAGGCGATGCCGACGAGAGGCACGAGCCCGCTCAGGGCGGCGAAGTACTGGAAGGCGCGGCAGTCCAGGCCCGCGACGATCGGCATGTCGACGTCGCCGGGCCGCCCGCCGCCACCCTCGGCGAACAGCACCACCGGCAGGCGCCGGCGCTCGGCAATCTCGAACAGTCTGTCCTTCTTCTGGTGGTTGCGCATGCCCTGGGTCCCGGCCAGGACGGTGTAGTCGTAGGACATGGCGGCGACCGGCTGTCCGGCGATCTCGCCAACACCGCCGACCAGCCCGTCGGCGGGTGTGCGCTCGATCAGCTCCTGACGGGAGCGGCGCTGCTCCTGGGCGGCGAACATGAGCGGGCCGTATTCGATGAAGCTGCCGTCGTCCAGGAGGTCGTGGAGGTTCTCGCGGGCGGTGCGGCGGTGTTGCGCGTGGCGCTTGGCGACGGCCTCGGGCCGGCGGTGGTCCTGACCGATCTCGTGGCGTTCGTGGACCTCGGCGAGGTCGCCTCTCTGCTGCGTCTGCTCGGGTTCTTGAACGGCGGCTTTCGAGGGAGTGGCCTCGCCAGGCTGAGTGAGGTCCGCGAGAGGTTGGCCCTCGGTGACCGTGTCGCCGATCTCGACGTGGAGCTCTGTGACCGTGGCGTCCCGGTCGGCGACGATCTCGTGCTCCATCTTCATCGCCTCGATGACGACGACCGGCGTACCGGCGGCGACGTGCTGGTCCGCGGTCGCCGGGGTGGCCACGACGGTGCCCGTGAACGGCGCCACCAGCGTCTGGCTCATGTCTGCGGGCACGCGCGCCAGTCTACGATTCGCTGTCATGAGCGAGGCGCCGGTGTTGCTGTGGGAACCGTCTGAGGAGCGGGTGGCGCGTGCAACGCTGACGCGGTTCGCGCGCTGGCTGGCGGATGAGCGGGGCGCGAGCTTTGGCTCCTATGAGGAGCTGTGGCAGTGGTCGGTGGACTGTGTCGACGATTTCTGGGCGGCGCTGGCGGCGTACTTCGATCTGCGGATCGAGGGGGGGTCGGGGGCGGTGCTGGGCGATCGGTCGATGCCGGGTGCCGAGTGGTTTCCGGGCGCGCACGTGTCGTACGCCGAGCATGTGTTCCGCGGCAACGACGACTCCGCGGTGGCGATCCGCCATGCCTCGGAGGTGCGACCGGAACTGGGGGAGTGGACGTGGGAACGGCTGCGCGCCGAGACCGCGCGGATCGCCGCTGGGCTGCGGGCGCTGGGCGTGGTGGAGGGCGACCGGGTGGTGGCCTACATGCCGAACATCCCCGAGACGGTGGCGGCGTTCTTGGCGTGCGCGTCGATCGGGGCGACGTGGTCCTCGGCCGCGCCCGAGTTCGGGGCGCGCAGCGTGATCGATCGCTTCGCGCAGGTGGAGCCGAAGGTGCTGCTGGCGATCGACGGCTACCGCTACGGCGGCAAGGACTTTGACCGGTCGGCGCTGGTGGAGCGGATCGCGGCCGAGCTGCCGGGCCTGGAGAACGTGGCGCGGTTCGGGTATCTGGACGGCAGCGGCTGGGAGGACGGGTTCCTCGGGCCCGCGGACGCGGAGCTGGAGTTTGCGTCGCTGCCGTTTGACCATCCGCTGTGGGTGCTGTACTCGAGCGGGACGACGGGGCTGCCCAAGCCGATCGTGCATGGCCACGGCGGGATCCTGCTGGAGCAGATCAAGGCGCTGCATCTGCACATCGACGCGCAGGCCGATGACCGGATCTTCTGGTTTTCGACGACCGGCTGGATGATGTGGAACTTCCTGGTCGGGGCGTTGTTGACCGACGCGTCGATCGTGCTGTTTGACGGCAACCCGGGCTACCCGTCGCTGGAGCGGCTGTGGGATCTGGCGGAGGAGTCGGGGATGACGACGTTTGGCACCAGCGCGGCGTTCATCGCCTCGTGCATGAAGGCCGAGGTTGAGCCGCGGGCCGGCCGGGACCTGAGCGCTCTGCATGCCGTGGGATCGACCGGGTCGCCGCTGTCGCCGGAGGGCTTTCAGTGGGTCTATGACCACCTCGGCTCCGAGACGTGGCTGTTCTCCACCTCGGGCGGCACCGACATGTGCACGGCCTTTGTCGGCGGCGTGCCGACGCTGCCGGTCTACCTCGGTGAGCTGCAGGCGCGGTCCCTGGGCGCGGCGGTGGAGGCGTGGGATCCCGACGGCCGGGCGCTGATCGATGAGGTGGGCGAGCTGGTGATCACCGAGCCGATGCCGTCGATGCCGATCTTCTTCTGGGGCGATAGCGACGGCTCGCGGTTGCGCGAGTCGTATTTCTCGATGTACCCGGGGGTGTGGCGCCACGGTGACTGGATCAGGATCACCTCGCGGGGGACGGCGGTGATCTACGGGCGCTCTGACTCGACGATCAACCGCGGCGGGGTCCGGATGGGGACCTCCGAGATCTACCGCGCAGTGCTGGACGTGGACGAGGTCACTGATGCGCTGGTGGTGGACCTGCCGCGCGAGGGGACCGACGGGTGGATGCCCCTGTTCGTGGTCCTGCGCGACGGAGCCGAGTTGACTGACGAGTTGGTCGCCGAGATCCGGCGCCGCATCCGGGAGGACTGCTCGCCACGCCACGTCCCCAATGAGGTTCTGGAGATCGCCGCGGTTCCGCGGACGCTGTCGGGGAAGGTGCTGGAGGTGCCGGTCAAGCGGATATTGATGGGGACCCCGGTGGCTGAGGCGGCCTCGCGCGAGTCCTTGGCGAATCCGGAGGCTTTGGATTTCTTTGTGGAGTTGGCAGACGAGGGGGGTGGAAACGTAGGCGCTGCAGGCTCTTAAGAGATGTGGGAGATAGTTCTAATCAGATTGGAAACATCTCCCAAAACCCTCGGGACCCGTCGATTCGGGAGATCGCTCGGCGGCAGGCCGGCCATGTGACTCGCAGTCAACTGCTGGAGATTGGGCTCGGGAGCGCGGCGGTTGGCGCTCGCGTGAAGGCCGGGTCGCTGGTGGTGCGCTATCCGGGGGTCTATGCGCTGGCGCCGGCGCGGGTGGATCCGCCGGCGCTGGCCGCCGCGGCGGTGCTGGCCTGTGGGCCTGAGGCGGTGCTCAGCCACTTCTCGGCCGCGTATCTGTGGGGGTTTGTGTCGCGGTGGCAACCGCCGCCGGAGGTGACCCTGGCGGCAGGGGATCGCCGTCCACGCGGGCTCCTCACCCATCGTTGCCAGTCGTTAAAGCGCCGGGACATGCGCCGCCAACTCGGGGTCCCGGTCACCAGCCGGGCGCGCACGATCCTCGACCTGGCGCCCCGCCTGACCGCCAAGCAACGCACCCGCCTGGTCAACGACGCGCGCCGCGACGGCTTCCTGCACCCTGACAGCTTCAATGACCTCCTGGCTCGCAACCGGTACCACCCGGGCGCCAAGCTGCTCACCCCCTTCGCCGATACCTCCACCAACCCCACGCGATCAACGTTCGAGGATGAGTTCCTGGCGTTCATCGAGAAGTACGGCTTGCCGACTCCGCTGATCAACGTCCTGGTCAACGGCCGGGAGGTCGACGCCTACTTCCCCGAGCACAACCTGATCGTCGAGCTGGACGGCTGGGACTACCACAAGGACCACGAGGCGTTCGAATCAGACCGCGAGCGCGACGCCGAGAACCTCAGACACGGCCTGAAAACGCTGCGAATCACCAAACAGCGCATGCGCGCCGCGCCGGACCGCGAAGCCGAGCGTTTGCAGGAGATTCTGCAGGATGGCCAGGGCGTCCTAGGCTCCTCTTACGGACTTCTTCCCGAACTCTGACGGGTTCCTCACGGGTAGGTGGTCCTATACGGGACAGAAAAATGTGCCCCATCCAGGAGAGAACCAGAACATGAGACGTGTGAGCCGATGGCTTCCCATCATCGGCGGCGCCATTGCGGGAGGGGTGATCGCGCTCATCATCGCCAGCGCGACCTCCAGCACGAAATCCGTGACGACGACCGTTATCCAGCAGCCCAGCTCGAGCACCTCGGCGGAGCCGACGTCGTTCAAGAGCGGGACCGGCCTGAGCATCAATCAGATCTATAAGGCGGCCAGTCCCGGGGTGGTGGACATCTTCGTCACCGCCCACAGCCAGACCCAGGGGTTCGGGTTCTTCGGCGGCAACAGCGGGCAGCAGACCCAGGGCGAGGGCGCCGGCGTCGTCTATGACACCAACGGCAACATCCTCACCGACGAGCACGTCGTGGCCAACGCGACCTCGGTGAAGGTCAACTTCCAGGATGGCAAGTCCGTCCCGGCCAAGGTGGTCGGCACGGACCCGTCGACCGACGTCGCCGTCATCCACGTCGACGTGCCGGCCTCGGAGCTGCACCCGATCCCGCTGGCCGCCTCCTCGCAGGCGCAGGTCGGCGACCCAGTGGTCGCCATCGGCAGCCCGTTCAGCCTGCCTGAGACGACCACGACGGGCATCGTCAGCCAGACGGGCCGCAGCATCCAGGCCCCCAACGGCTACACGATCCCCAACGCCATCCAGACCGACGCGGCCATCAACCCCGGCAACTCCGGCGGCCCGCTGCTGGACGCCAACGCGCACGTCCTCGGCCTCAACGACCAGATCGAGACCAACAACCAGACGGCCGGCGGCGAGGGCTCCAGCTCCGGCGTCGGGTTCGCCATCCCGTCTGACACGGTCAAGCAGATCGCCACGGAGATCATCTCCGGCAACAAGGTGCAGCACGCCTACATCGGCGTCTGCCTCAACGGCGCCGCCGGCGGCGCCCAGATCGCCACCTCGGCCGGCCAGACGTGCCGGAACCCGATCACGCCCGGCTCCCCGGCGGCGCAGGCCGGCCTCCACCCCGGTGACACGATCACCGCGATCAACGGCACGCCGATCGCCACCACCGATCAGTTCATCGCCACCATCGACAAGTACAAGCCGGGTCAGACCGTGACCATGTCCATCAATCGCTCCGGTCAGAGCAAGCAGGTGAAGGTCACGCTGGGCAACCGGCCCGCGCAGACGCCGAACGGCGGCTGACCCCGGTCTGACTCCTGGATCTCAGGCGCTCGCGGCTCCCGTCAACCGACGACGGCGGGTCGCGAGCGTCATCGAGAGCGCGCCGCCGACCGCCACGAGCACGATGAGCAGGGGGCCCAGCGCTCCGTGCCCGAACGCGGACGCCACCGCGTAGGCCGCGGCGCCGAACAGCCCCGCGGTCGGCAGCGTGACCACCCACGCCAGCGCGATCGTTCCGGCCACGCACCAGCGCACCGCCGACAGCCGCTTGGCGGCGCCGGCGCCCATCACCCCGCCGGAGATGACATGGGTGGAGGACAGTGGGCGGTGTCGTGAAAGCCGTTGGTGAGGTCAAACGCCGTCGCCGCGACGACGACGATCACGAGCAGGAGGTCGCTATGCACCCGAGCGATCAGCTGGCAGCGCTCGCGGCCATCGCGAGCGTGCGCTCCATCAGCTCGTTGTGCACACTGCGGTCCCCTCCGGTCCGCCGGGTCCATGTCCGGTCGCTGGCCATGGTCCAGGCGTAGGTGTCGTCGGCCAGGCAGCGATCGAGCGTGTCCTGGAGCTCCGCCTGGAGCTCGGGGCGCTCGATCGGCGTCAGCAGCTCGACGCGGGTGTCCAGGTTGCGCGGCATCAGGTCGGCGGACCCGATGTAGTAGATGTGCTCGTCGCCGCGGTGGAAGGAGTAGATCCGGCTGTGCTCGAGGAACCGGCCGACGACCGAGGTCACGGCGATCGTCTCCGACACCCCGGGGATCCCCGGGACGAGACAGCAGATCCCACGCACGTTGAGCGAGATCGGCACGCCGGCCCGTGATGCGCGGTACAGCGCCTCGATGATCTTCTGGTCCACCAGCGCGTTCATCTTCATGATGATCTGTGTCGGGCGGCCCTGCTGGTGGGCCTCGATCGTGCGGTCGATCTCGTTGATGAGCGGCTGGCGCAGCCAGGTGGGGGCGACCAGCGTCTTGCGCTGCGGCTCGGGATGGCCGTAGCCGGTCAGCGTGTTGAAGAGGTTCGCCACCTCGTCACCAATCTCGGGATTGGTGGTGAAGAACCCGAAGTCCTCATAGAGGCGTGCGTTCTTGGCATGGAAGTTGCCGGTCCCGATCATCACGTAGTTGCGCACCGCGCCGCGCTCGCGGCGGACGATGAGGATCGCCTTGGCGTGGGTCTTCAATCCCGGGATGCCGTGGACGACGTGGGCGCCGACCTCCTCCAGGGCCCGGGACCAGTGGATGTTCTGGCGCTCGTCGAAGCGGGCCTTGAGCTCCACCAGGCAGACGGCCTGCTTGCCCTTCTCGGCGGCCTCGATGAGTGACGGCACGAGCGCCGAGTCGTCCGAGGTCCGGTACACGGTCATCTTGATCGCCAGGACGTTGGGGTCGTCGACCGCCTGCTTGACAAGCCGCTCGACGCTCGAGGTGAACGACTGGTAGGGGTAGTGCACCAGCACGTCGGAGGCGCGCATCATCGCGAACATGTCCGGCTGGGCCTCGCCGCCGTCCTGCGTGGTGACCAGGCCCGGCTGGGTGACCGGGTTCCAGTTGGGCCAGCGGATCTCCGGCTTGTCCTTGACCGACGCGATCTGCCACAGGTCGCTGAGGTCCAGGAGTCCGTCGACGTCGTACACCTGCAGCTCATCCACGTTGAGCCATTCGATCAGGCGCGTGCGCAGCCCCGGGTCCATACCGGCGCCGACCTCCAGCCGCACCACCTCGCCGAAGCGCCGGCGCCGCAACTCGTCCTCGACGGCCTGCAGCAGGTCGTCGGCCTCGTCAGAGACCTCGAAGTCGGCGTCTCGAGTGACGCGGAACAGATCGTAGCTGAGGATGTCCATCCCCTGGAACAGCGTGTCGAGATGGCGGGCGATGATGTCCTCGAGCGGGATGAACGTGTCCTTCTCGATCTCGACGAACCGGGGCAGCACCTCCTTGGGCACCTTGACCCGCGCGAACGCGTCCTGGTCGGCCTCGGGGTCGTGCAGGTGCACGATGAGGCTGAGCGACAGGTTGGAGATGTACGGAAACGGCCGGCCCGCGCCGACGCCCAGCGGGGTGAGCACGGGGAAGATCTGCTCGCGGAAGTGGCGCTCGATCTCCTCGGCGGGCGCGCCCGATTCATCGCAGGTGACGATGCGCACGCCGTGCTCGGCGAGCTCGGGGCGCACGACGCGAGAGAACTGGAGATCGTGGCGGTGGTCGAGGTCCCGCACCTGATCATGGATGGCGTGCAGCACCTCGGTGGGCGAGAGGCCGTCCGGTCCGCGCGCGTCGATGCGCGCGTCGACCTGGTCATGGACGCCGGCGACACGGATCATGAAGAACTCGTCGAGGTTGGAGACAAAGATGGCCAGGAACTTCAGGCGCTCGATGACCGGGAGCGTCTCGTCCTCGGCCAGCTGCAGGACGCGGTCGTTGAAGTCCAGCCACGAGAGCTCGCGGTTGACGTACAGCGAGCGGTCGCGGAGGTCGATCTCCTGGCCCGGCCCCGCGCCGTTCACCTCCGGCTCGAGGGCGGCCGTGTCGTGCAGGTCAGACCCGGTCTCGGTCATGCGACCCTCTGGCGACCGGCGATCGCGCTCAGCTCCGACGGGCGCAGCAGTACGACGAGCTCGCCCTTGGCGATGCCCGCCAGGCCGCCCTTCTTCATCCGCGCCTGGGCTCCCGTGAGGTCATGCAGCGTGAGCGTAAACGACGGGTCGTGGCCCACGAGCAGCACATCGCCCAGGCCGGCGACGAGTTCGTAGGCGTCAAACGGCTCGCCGCCCAGGCGGCGCTCCGCGATCACCTCGACGCCGAGCGGCGCGCACGCGTGCTGGGCGGTCTGAAGCGCGCGCAGCTTGGGGCTCGAGAGGCAGGCGTCGATGCGGACGCCAAGCTGCTCCAGCGCCCGGCCCACATCCTGGGCCTGGGCAGTGCCGCGCTCGGTCAAAGCGCGCTCGTCGTCCGGAGTGCCGTCCACAGCCTCCGCGTGTCGCAGGAGCCAGAGCATTCCCACACTGTAGACCGAGTAACTGCCCGGAGTGAAGGCGGCATTGCCTCGTGCAGGCTATGTCTGGTGGTCGCACCCATCGTGGAGGTTCGGTGAACCTCAGGGAACGGGCGCGCCGAGCAGGGCGAGCGCCACTCCGACCAGGCCGGCCGTCAGCAGCGTGATCACCACGCCGCGTCGCAGCACGAGCATCGCCACCAGGGCAGCGCCGAGCACGCCGAACTGCCAGGCCTCGGTCAGCACCGCCGCCAGCGTGACCGCCGCGCCGCCGATCGCGCCGATGGCCGCCGGCCCGGCGCCGTCCAGGAACGCTCGCGGGCCCGGGAGGTCGCGGAGGTCCTCGAAGTGGCGGCCGGCGACCAACACGAACGCGAACGACGGCAAGAACGCGATCACCGCCGCCATCACCCCGCCGGGGAGGCCGTGGGCGGCGTAGCCGACCGCGGCGATGGTGGCGACGACGGGGCCGGGGGTGATCTGGCCCAGGGCGACCGCGTTGAGGAACTGCGCGTTGGTCATCCAGTGGTTGACGTGCACGGCGTCGCCCTGCATGAGCGGGATGATCACGAACCCGCCCCCGAACGAGAGCGCCCCGACCTTCAACGCGGTCCAGGCCAGGGCGCCGTAGCCGCCGGCCGAGACGGTCGCGGGGACCAGGAGCAGCGGCGCCGAGCGCGGGCGCCGGCGCATCACCTCGATCGCGCCGCAGGCGACGAGCACGAGCACCAGGTAGGCGCCGATGACGACCGCCGCCGCGACGCCCGCGCTCACGTAGACGGCCCACGGCACGACGGCCGAGCGCTCGCGGGCGCGCGCGAGACTGGGGCCGAGCAGGCTACGGGCCGCCTGCGCCGCGACCGCCGGCACGGCCGCCCCTGCGCCGGCCCCCGCGCCGCGCACCCAGAGCGGCGGCGCGTGACCGAGCACGAGCGCCGAGAGGGCCAGGATGACGATCACCGCGGGGGCGACGAAGCCCAGCCCGCCGATGATCGCCCCCGCCGGACCCGCGACGCGATAGGCGCAGTAGATCGCCATCTGGGTCGACGCAGGCCCGGGCAGCATCCCGCAGGCAGCGTTGGCGTCCTCGAAGGCGCGGGCGTCCATCCACTGGCGCCGCGCGACGACGAGCTGGCGCAGCAGCGCGATGTGCGCGGGCGGCCCGCCGAACCCGATCAGCCCGAGCCGCGTCCACTCCCGTGCGACGACGGCCGGGGACGCGGACCGATCCGGGCTCACGTCCGGGCACGGTACCTCAGGGCCTCAGCCGATGAGCAGCCGTCGGTCGAAAACCCGCTCGAACGCCTCGCCGTCGCCGTAGCGCTCGACGCTCCAGCGGGGGAGGGTGAGGTCGCCGGCGGCCTTGAGGTGCAGGTCGACCCCGTCACCGTTGGTGTCCAGCCGCGCCTCGGACACCGACTGGTCGCGGCCGCGCTCGAGGTGCTCGGAGAGCCGCAGGATCACGGCGCAGCGGTCCAGGACCTCCTCGTCGCCGTCGTGGGCGATGGCCTCGATGATCCCCAGTTTGGGGATGCCCTTGCGGTGATAGCGGGTGATCTGGGCGATCAACGCCCGCTCGCGGGGATCGAAACCGGGCAGCTCTGCGCTTTCGATCAGGTAGCGAGAGTGCTTGTGGTGGTCGCCGTAGGAGATCGTCATGCCGACGTCGTGCAGCATCGAGGCCGCCCACAGCAGTTCGCGCTCGCCCTCGGCCGGGGTGAACAGGCCGGCATCGACCAGCGAGTCGAACATCTGCAGCGACAGCTTGGTGACGTGCTCGACGTGGGTCATGTTGGATTCGTACTGGACGGCCAGGTTGCGCACGGCGGCGTCGCGCACGTCTTCGAAGAGGGGCCGGTCGGGGTCGAGCAGAGTGCGGGCGAAGAACACGCCCTCGCGCAGGCCGGCCTCGGTGGCCTCGATCCCGTCAAAGCCGCCAAGCTCCACCACGGTGTCGAGGACGACGGCGGAGGCGAGGATGATGTCCCCGCGCCCCGGCTTGATCCCGGGCAGCTCACCGCGCTCCTCCACCGACATCGCGGCCAGGTCACCGGCCAGGCCCGAGAGCACCTTCGGGGTGATCACGAACCCCTGGACCCCGAGGTCGAGCGAGCCGTCGGCCGCCTGGGCGGCGGCGGCCAGGTTGCGCACGGCGCCGCCGATGCCGACCATGCGCCGCCCCGAGGAGGCGAGCCAGTCCAGGCCCGAGAGCGTCTGGGCCACGTGGTCGCGCAGGCGCGAGATCTCCTTCTTCCTGGCCGGGCCGTCGCCGGGGAGGAACTGCTCGGTGACGCGCACCGCGCCCAGCGGGAAGGACACCGACTCCTGGGCCAGGCGGTCGGCGACGTGGGTGAGCTGCATGCTGCCGCCGCCGATGTCGAGCACCACCCCGTCAGTGAGCGTGGTGGTGTTGACCGCGGCGACGTAGCCGTAGCGGGCCTCCTCCTCGGCCGACAGGGTCTCGATCGTCAAGCCGGTGGCGGCCTGCGCGTCGGAGAGGAACTGCTCGCCGTTGGCGGCGTCGCGGATCGCGCTGGTGGCGACGACGTGGATGTCCTCTCCCGCGAGGTGGTTGGCGCGGCAGAACCGGGCGAACACCCCCAGGGTCTCCAGGCCGCGGCCGATGGCCTCGTAGCTGAGCCTCCCGCTGGCGGCGAGGCCGGCCCCGATGCGGACGGTCTCATAGAGCTCGTCGGTGAGCTTCCACCACGGGGTGGGCGGAGTCGAATAGGTGAAGACGACCAGGCGCCATGAGTTGGATCCGAGATCGACGACGGCGACTTGCTGGTTGACATGACCGTCCTGCCCCGCGGCGCGCGTCGATCGCCAGCTCACGCACCCATGATGCGGTCCCGGCCGGACGGTTGGGGATCACCGATCCCGCATTCTGCGAGAAGATCGATGAGCAGCGTGGCAAACCCGAAGCCGCGCGCCGCCAGCCCGCGTCCCGTCAGCGGGTTGTAGTACTCGCGGAAGCCGTGGCGGTCCGGCAAGCTCCAGCGAGCGCAGGATGTGAAAGCCGGCTAGGTCCGGGCCTTGGAGCGGCCGGCGGGCCGCGCCTCCGCGGAGCGGTTCTTCTTGGGCGGCAGCGGCGGCGGAGGCTCAGGCTCCGCGTCGTCGGACACCGTCACGTACCGGTAGGCGGCGCCGATGAACAGCAACGTGAGGATGACCGCGCTGGAGGCGCACCACTCGCAGATGGCGTGGATCGAGAACAGCTCGCGGTAGGTGAGATAGCCGCTGAAGGCGAAGCCGACGAGCGTCAGGCCCAGGGTCGCGAGGCGCGACTCCTCCCGGTCGGGGACCAGCAGACTGATGGTGATGCCGATGTAGCCGATGAGGCCCAGCAGGGCCACCGGGACGCCGTCCAGCTTGGACCACACGGAGGACTGGACCTTGATGCAGGACTGGCCAGCCGTGCACGCCGGCTTGATGTCGGCGTAGTGGATGATCGTGAGGTAGGTCGCCACTCCGAGACCGATGACCGCCACAACGAGCATCACCCTGCGGAGTGAGATCCTCATGACACCGATTGAATCGCTGACTGCAGCGCGCCGTAGGTGGTATCGCCGACGATCGGCTGGGCCTGGCTCTTGGGACCGGAGACGACGAGCGTCGGGGTGCTGCCGAAGCCCGCGGCGGCGGCCGCCTGCTGATCGGCGGTGACCTTGGAGCTCAGCGCCGACGATTGGCGGTCAGAGCTCCACTGGCTGACGTTGAGGCCGGGGATCTGCGCGGCGAGGCCGCTCAGGTAGTTGTCGGTCACGTAGCTGCTCGTCTCGTCGCCCTGCTCGTGATAGAAGAGCTCGATGTAGTTCCAGGCCTTCTTCTGGTTGCCGGCGGCCAGGGCGGCGGCCTGGCTGGGCACGAACATCGACCCGTTGGCCTGCCCCGAGGCGGTCTCGAGCGCCTTGTAGACGATCTTGACCTTGCCCTGCCGGACTTCGTTGGCGATCAACTGGTTCTGGGCGCCGAGCGCGAAGCTCTTGCACACCGGGCACACGAGGTCGCCGTACTCGGTGAGGGTGACCTTGGCCTTGGGGTCGCCGAGCGTGTTGCCCGATTGCGGGATGCCGGCCAGCAGCGTGTTGACCTTGGACTGGGCCTGCTTGGCGGCGGCGCTGTTGGGCTTGATCACCTTGGCGCTGCCGCCGCCCGAGGAGACGGCGATCGCCACCGCCACGACGGCGATGGCGCCGATCAGCGTCCCGCCCAGCATGCGCAACCGGCGATCGCGCCGGGCGCGTTCGGCGCGGGACCGCTCTTCGGCGAGCCGCCGCTGGCGGGCGGCTTCCTTTTGCTCTTTACGTGAGGCCATGCGACATACCGGTTGGCGCCCGCGGCGCCAACAACTCCTGAGAGGCGATCAGCATAGCGACGCGTGCTTTAGGCAAGACTTAAGGACGCCGATGGATTTCTCAAGCGACGTTCAGGGTGAACGGCGCCGTGACCACATGGCCGTGGATCTTGAGCTGAACGAACAGCCGCCAGGTGCCGGGCACGGGTAGGAGCACGCCGAGCGTGAGCTTGCCCGGCGAGGTCGAACTGCCGGAGATCTTGGGGGCGCCGGCGAGGCTGCCGCAGTTGGGGGCGTCGGGCGCGCACACGTGTGTGTGGAAGTAGTTGAGCGTGCCCTTCTGGAAGAAGATGGCGTGCGCCAGCGCCCCGAACCAGGGGGTGAAGCGGACGGGCTTGCCGTGCGCGTCGGTGACGTTGACATGGAGGAACTGGGCCTGGATGGCGTGGAGCGCCGGGTGCCCCTGCATGTCGAAGTGGATGCCGTCGACCACCTGGTGGGCCTTGAACGGTGGCAGCTTCATGGGGTGATACGCGCCGCTCACGTTGACGTTGCGGTACAGCTGGAAGTTGGGCAGCATGCCCGGCACGTCGGGGTAGACGTCCACGAGGACGTGGTAGGGGCCGGGCGCCGGGAAGGTGACCGACTGGTGCAGGACGCCGCTGGGCGGGATCGGCGGGTGCTGGTGGATGATGTAGGCGAGGTCGTTGCGCACGATGATGAGGTGCACGCCGGTGTGGGGGCCCGGGCCGGTCTTGTAGCGCGTGAGCGTCGTGCCGTCCGGGAGCTTGATGTCGAACGACATCGTCGTCGGCTTGCCCGGGGTGATCGTGCCGCTGGGCTCAAAACCGGCCAGGTGCGTGGTCTGGGCCGGGGCCACCTTGGGCGCGGTGACCGAGGATCCGGAGCTCGAGCCACAGCCCGACAGCAGCGCTGCGAGGGCGACCGCCACGACGGCGAGCGCCCCGGTGGGACGCGCGCGCCTCATCGCAGGGCGGCCTGGATGGCCTGGGTCAGCTCGGTGGTACCGAAGGCGCCCTCGAGGCGCGCGACGATCGTCCCGTGCTTGTTGATGGCAAACAGCCAGGGCTCCGTGCGCAGATGAAACGCCTTGAGCTGCGGGCGCAGGCCCTTCGAGGGCTGGTTGTCGACGTAGACCTCCTGGTGGATGAACTCCACCTTGGTGCCGAAGCGATGCTGGATCTGGACGGCGACATCGGTCACGGGCCCGCACACGCGAGAGATGCAGAGCTGCGGCGTCGAGAACAGCAGCGCGACGGGCTTCTTGCCCAGTACCTGGTCAAGCGAGGCCGCCGCCATGCTCTCCGGCGGGAGCCGCGTGGTCAGCAGCGACTCGTTTCCGTGGACGCTGGACAGCGTGTCGGTGGCGGTATTCGGGGGGCGCTGGCCGACGGCGGGAATGAGGGAGGAGGGCGCCGCCGCGAGCTCGCCGGTGGCGCCGATGAGGCCCTTGGGCCCGCGCGTGAGCGAGAGCAGGAAATAGGTGCCGGCCTTGGGCACGGGCAGTTGGGCGGCGTAGATCGCCTGGATCCCGCCGGGGCCGGCGTTCTGCTTGCTGCGGAACTGGGGCAGGACGCTCATCGGGTCCGCCGGGGCCAGGAACGGGCCCTTGGCCGGGGCCCCCGGGCTCGTAGCGATGTAGAGCGCGGTGGGCGCGTAGACGAAGGCGCCGGCACTGGTCGTCAGCGCGAACGCGTACCGCTGGGTGCCGGGAGTGAAGGTCCCCGTCGCGGCACCGAGCTCGACGCTGGAGCGCGCCAGGGTGCCGAGGTCCTTGAGGCTCTTGCCCGCAGCGGAGGGGAACTGCGACGCGCGCGGATGCTGCGCGGGCCCGAGCTGTGCCACCGCCGGGGGCGGGCCCGGGGCGGACGCCGGGTTAGTGGCGGAGGTGGAGTTGGACGCCGCGGGGGCCGAGTGGGTCGAGCTCGTGGACGATGATGACGATCCGCAGCCGGCCAATGCCAGGACGGCTGCCATGGCCGCGAACAGCGCGGACGGATGCTGAGCCCGTACGACGCGCACCTGTCGCCGGGACGAAGAGAGACGCACGGATGAGAGGGTAGCCACGGCTCTGGGGGTCGGGCGCCGCTCGCGCAACCTTCACCAACGCTTCACATGCCCGAATCAGGTGCGACCAGATTTGCTGGGGTCGACCCGGATCGGCGGTCTTTGCACGTAAAGATCTTGTGATCAAGGGGCGCGTCGCGGGCTGCGCGTGAGGGGTGTGGTTTAGAGTGCCGCTCATGTCGATTGAGCGCAGCGAGGCGCTGCCCGGGTACTCGTCAGCGGCCCCCGCGCAGCGCGCGCAGAATCGGCTGCGCTTGGCGGTACTGGACCGCGATCCGGGATTCATGCAGGTCCTGTCCAAGCGATTGGACGCCCTGGGATGCGAGTACCGACCGCTGTCGGCTCCCCTGAACGCCGACGCGCTGGTGACGATGCGCCTGAATGCGCTGGTCCTGGATCTTGCCATCCTCGGCCCGAACGGCTGGAGCTATCTGGAGCAGGTGTGCGCTCGGCTGCCGGGGCTGGCCGTGGTGGTGTGCACGGGGCCGTCATCAGTTGCCCAGCGGGTGCGCGGGCTGCGGCTCGGCGCCGACGCCTGGATCACCAAGCCGTGCCACGCCGAGGAGCTGATCTGCGTGATCGAGGCGGCGGTGCGCCGTCACCGCCGCGCGGACATGCCCGCGCTGGAAGCGGCCGCGTCGTTCGGCGAGATCACGATCCGTCCTGACCTCTACCAGGCCTATGTCAACGACGTCAGCCTGGAGTTGACCGCGCGGGAGTTCGAGATCCTGCATCTGCTCTCGGGGTCTGACCGGGTGCTCCGGCGCGAGGAGATCTACGAGCGCGTGTGGGGTTATGCAATGGCCCACGGCGACCGGTCGGTGGACGTGTTCGTGCGCAAGCTGCGCCAGAAGCTGCGCACCGCCTCGCCGTCGTGGAGCTACATCCACACGCACTTCGGGGTCGGCTACCGGTTCGCGCCCGAGCGCGAGAACAGCGTCGAGGAGGAACTCGACCTGATCACCGGCGGTCACCCGGCTGAGCCACTCGAGTCGCTGGACTCGGCGCTGACCCGCTGAGCCCGCCGACCCGGGGCGTGGACCCGACGTGTCCTCGCACGGCCTGATGACGTGTTCACAACTCATTCACACGTTCGTCACGAGCTGATAACGCGAAGCGGCGCGTCCAGCAGCAGCATCTCCGGGTGTGACGCAGGCAACTCAGGCACGGCGAGAGGTGCTGGAGGTAGGTCCGCTCCAGATCATCCCCGACGAGCATCTGGCCCGGGCGGAGGGCCGGGCGCTCATGCTCTCGATCCGCGAACTGCGCCTGCTCACCGAGCTGGCAAGACGCGCTGACCGGATCGTCACGCGCGAGGAGCTCTTCCGCCTTGTCTGGGGCCGGGAGATGCGCGTCCGCGACCGATCGGTCGATGTCTATGTGCGCAAGCTCCGGGTGAAGCTCGAGGCGGCCCTGCCCGCCTGGTCGTTCATCCACACCCACTTCGGGCTCGGATACCGCCTGGCGGCCGACCATCGCCAACTGGCAACCGCCCGTTCACATCTGGTTAACACCTCACAGGGTGGCGGCGCCCAGACTCTGCCTGACCCGAAATGAACAAGGAGACACAAGTGCGCACACATCGACTCGCGGCGGCCGCGCTGACATTGGCCGCTGCGCTGGTCATAGCAGCGTGCGGGAGCAGCAATTCCAGCAGCAGCAGCAGCAGCGCCGCCGGCGGAGGTGGCTCCTCGAGCGGCTCGAGCAGCGCCGCCGTCAGCCCGGCGACGCTCAACGGCGCGGGCTCGACGCTCGCTCAGCCGATCTACCAGCAATGGGGGTCAAACCTCAAGGGCCAGGGCCTGACGATCAACTACAACGGCGTCGGCTCGGGGGCCGGCGTCGCGGATCTTCAGACGGCGACCGTCGACTTCGCCGGTTCTGACCCGGCGCTCAAGCCCGAGGACGTGAAGGGGATGAAAGGCCCGGCGCTCCAGTACCCCGTCGCATTCGGCGCGATCACCGTGTCGTACAACCTGTCCGGCATCAAGAGCGGGATCAAGCTCGACGGCCCGACGCTGGCCGACATCTTCAGCGGCAAGATCAAGACCTGGAACGACCCGGCGATCAAGAGCCTCAACCCCGGCATGAGCCTGCCCAGCACGGCGATCACGGTGGTACACCGCTCGGACTCGTCGGGAACGACCAACGGGTTCACCACCTACCTGTCCGACGTCAGCCCCAGCTGGAAGTCCTCGATCGGGGCCGGCAAGGACGTCAAGTGGCCGACTGGCACCGGCGCGGCTAAGAACTCAGGCGTGGCGGCGGCGGTCAAGCAGACCCAGGGCGCCGTCGGATATGTCGAGCAGGCGTACGCGATCGAGAACGGGTTCACGTACGCGGCGGTCAAGAACTCGTCCGGCTCGTACATCCTGCCGACGATCGAGAACACCTCGGCGGCCGCCAACGGGGTCACGGTCCCGGCCGACCTCGGCATCTCGACGATCAACTCGCCCGCGCCGACGGCCTACCCGATCGTGTCCCAGACGTTCCTGGTCACGTACAAGGACCCGTGCAAGGACGGCAAGGCCAGCGAGTCCGTCGCCAAGGGCCTGAAGTCGTTCCTGGCCTACGCGTTCGGCGCCGGCCAGCAGACGCTCGGCTCGGGCGGGAACAAGCTGCCCTACGCGCCGCTCCCCTCGTCCCTGGCAGCGAAGGACAACACGCAGTTGCAGACCATGACCTGCAACGGCTCGCCCATCTCCTAGGGGCACCTCCGGGACCGGAGAACGTCATGGAGGCGAATGCCACCACCGCCACCGGCGCCCGCTCGAGGTTCGAGCGGTCGCCGGGCGCGCGGCTCCCCGATCAGGTGCTAAAGGCGGGTCTGACGACCCTCGCGGTCTTGATCCTGGGGCTGATCGGATACTTCTTCGTCCGCCTGATCGGGCAGTCGTCTGATGCGCTGAACAAGTTCGGCGCAAGCTTCATCTTCGGCAACGACTGGGACATCAGCCGCAACATCTACCACGGGGCGCCGCTCGTGATCGGCACGCTGATCACCTCGGCGATCGCGCTGATCATCGGGGTGCCGGTGGCCGTGGCCACGGCGCTGTATCTCACCGAGATGTGTCCGCGGAGGTTCCGCGGGCCGTTGGCGATGCTGGTCGATCTGCTGGCGGCGGTGCCGTCGGTGGTCTACGGGCTGTGGGGCGTGTTCGTGCTCGGCCCCAAGCTCCTGCCCGCTGAGCGGTGGGTCGCCAACACGTTCTCGTTCATCCCGTTCATCGGCGGGGGCGGCAGCAGCATCACGGCCCCCAACTACTTCATCGCGGGCCTCATCCTGGCCATCATGATCCTGCCGATCGTCTCGGCGATCGCGCGCGAAGTGCTGGCCACCGTGCCCGCGGAGAACAAGGAGGCGGCGCTCGCCCTCGGGGCGACGCGGTGGGAGATGATCCGCATCGCGGTGCTGCCCTACGCCCGCCCGGGTATCACCGGCGGCGCGATGCTGGGTTTGGGGCGCGCGATCGGCGAAACGATCGCGGTGGTGCTGGTCATCGGCAACGCGGCGACGATCGGGCACCACCTCTTCGACCAGGGGTACAGCCTGGCCGCCGTGATCGCCAACGAGTTTAACGAGGCGGCCAACCAGCCGCTGCACTCCTCGGCGCTGTTCGCCGCTGGGCTGGTCCTGTTCGTGCTGACGCTGCTCGTCAACATCCTCGCGCGGTGGTTCGTGCGCCGCGGCACCCGCGGGATGCGAGTGCCCGAAGCCGACTCCGGCGACGCGGCGAGCGCCAGCGTCGCGACGGCGGGGACAGCGTGATGGGCGTCTCGAGCGCCGGCAATCAGTTCGTGCAGACCAGCGCGGGGCGCAAGCGGAGGGACCGCATCATGCGCGGCGCCCTGATGGTGGGCACCGGCTTGGCTCTGGTTCCGCTCATCCTCGTCATCTACTACCTGATCTACAAGGGCGTGGGCTCGTGGAGCGGCTCCTTCTTCAGCACCGATCCCAACGGGAACTTCTTTGGCAACCCGGGCGGAGTCCGCAGCGCGATCTTCGGGACGTTGGAGATCGTGGCCTTGGCCTCGCTCATCGCCATCCCAGCCGGGATCGCCGTAGCGCTCTACCTGACCGAGTACGGCAAGGACGGCTGGTTCGCCAGCCTCGTCCGCTACTTCGTGGACGTCATGACCGGTGTGCCCTCGGTGGTGTTCGGGCTGTTCATCTACATCGTGCTCGTCATCTCCCACGCGGGTGGCTCGGGGTTCGCCGGCTGGAAGGGCTCGCTGGCGCTGGCATTGCTGATGCTCCCGATCGTCATCCGCTCCTCCGAGGTGGTGCTCCTGCTGGTGCCGGGAAGCCTGCGCGAGGCGGCGCTGGCCCTGGGCGCGCCCCGGTGGCGGATCGTGTGGCGGGTGGTATTGCCCACGGCGCGGTCGGGGCTGGTGACCGGCTCTCTGCTGGCGGTCGCGCGCGGGATGGGCGAGACGGCCCCGCTCCTGTTCACCGTCTCGCTGGCGACGGCGGCGACCGCGAACCTCAACGGCCTGATGAACAGCCTGCCGCTGCAGATCTACACCGATATCACGAGCCCCCGCGATGTGATCGTGGCTCGTGCCTGGGGCGCGGCGCTTACCCTGGTCGCTCTGGTCCTGATACTCAACGTCGTTGCGCGATTGATCTCGCGAAGGAGCAGAATGACATGATCCCTCCCGAAACTAGGAGCAAGGAACCACAGGAAATGTCCGCCGCTGAAGAACAGTCCGAGCAGATGGAGGCGGCTCCGGATCTCTCCGCGATGGGCGAGCGCCGCACGGGGCACGGCATCAAGGTCAGGGATCTGCACGCGTACTACGGCGCGATCCACGCGATCAAGGGGATCGACATCGATTTCCCGCCTAACGAGGTCACCGCGATCATCGGGCCGTCCGGCTGCGGCAAGTCCACGATGGTGCGCTGCATCAACCGGATGCATGAGGAGATCCCGGGCGCCCGCTCGGAGGGCAGCGTCACCCTCGACGACCTGGACGTCTACGGCGCCGGCGTCGATGTCACCGCCGTGCGGCGGATGATCGGGATGGTGTTCCAGAAGCCCAACCCGTTCCCCACGATGTCGATCTTCGACAATGTGGCCGCGGGCCTGCGGCTCACCGGCACCAAGTCCGACAACCTGCGCGAGCGCGTCCACCGGGCGCTGCGTGCCGTGGGCCTGTGGGGCGAGGTGAAGAACCGGCTCAACTCCCCCGGCATCGGCCTGTCCGGCGGTCAGCAGCAGCGCCTGTGCATCGCCCGCGCGGTGGCCGTGGAGCCCGAGGTGATCCTCATGGACGAGCCGGCATCCGCTCTTGACCCGATCGCCACCCTGAAGGTGGAGGAGCTCATCGACGAGCTCAAGAGTCGCTACACCATCGTCATCGTCACCCACAACATGCAGCAGGCCGCGCGGGTGGCGAAGTCCACGGTATTCATGCTCGACGGGGAGGTGGTGGAGCACTCGGAGACGACCAAGCTGTTCACCAATCCCTCCGAGGAACGGACCGAGCGCTACGTCACGGGCAAGTTCGGGTAAGGGGTGAGCTGAATGCAGGAGATGCGCCACCAATTCCATGAGGACCTCAAAGAGCTCGAGAATCAGGTCCTGGGCGGCCTGGACCTCGTGATCGGCCAGCTCGACCGCGCCCTGGAATCCGTCAGCTACCAGGACGTGGAGCTGGCGTCGATGGTCGTCGCCGATGACGACCGCATCGACGGCCGCTACCTCGAGGTCCACCAGGGGATCCTGTCGCTGCTGGCGCGCCAGTCGCCGGTGGCCACCGACCTGCGCATCGTCGCGGCGCTGCTGCACTGCATCCGCTGCATCGAGCGTATGGGCGACCAGTGCGTGAACATCGCCAAGCTCGTGCCGCTCTCCGGGCACGACGCGCCCAAGGACAAGGACACGCTGGACGCCATCGAGCGGATGGGCCAGCTGGCCCGCTCGGAGGTGTCCGAGGCCAAGGACGCGCTGCGCACCCGCAACGTCGAGCTGGCCCAGGACCTCGTGCGCCAGGACGCGGAGATCAACCGCCTCAACCGCGAGATCTTCCGGCGCGCGGTGGAGATCGGCGACGACCTGGAGCTGCGCGAGTGGGGGATGTTCATGATCCTCGTCGCCCGCTGCCTTGAGCGCGTCGGCGACAACGCGGTCGAGATCGCCGAGCAGGTGGTGTTCGTCGTCACCGGGCTGTTCCGGGAGATGGCGGACATCGGGACCTCGCCCGAGAGCGCGCGCAACGGCTGATTCGCCTGGACGGTCCGGGCGCGGAAGTCTTGTCCACGGGGCCAATGACGGTCCCGCGGGCCCCCGCCACCCTTGTGCGCATGAGCGCACGGCCACCTCAGATCGTCGCCTTCGGGGGCGGCGGGTTCTCGATGGAGTGGGGCAACCCGCTGCTCGATGACCACGTCCTGTCGCTGACCGGCGCCGCCCGCCCGCGGGTGTGCTTTCTGCCGACGGCCAGCGGCGACGCCGACCACTACGTCGTGCGCTTCTACCGCGCCTTCCCAGCCTCGCGGTGCGAGCCCTCGCACATCTCGCTGTTCCGGCGCGAGACCGGCGTCGGCGATCCCCATGCCCACCTGCTGGGGCAGGACCTCATCTACGTCGGCGGCGGCAGCCTCGTGTCGCTGATGGGCACCTGGCAGGCCCACGGGATCGACCTGGCGCTATATGACGCCTGGCGCGACGGCGTGGTGCTGTGCGGCGGCTCGGCGGGCTCCCTGTGCTGGTTCACCGATGTGATCTCGGGGTTCCACGAAGGTCCACCGCGGCGCCTGGAGGGACTGGGGTTCTTGCCGTGGAGCAACGCCGTGCACTACAGCGACGAGCCCGGCCGGCGCGCGGCGTTCGTGAATGCGGTGGCCGGTGGCATGGCGTCGGGTTACGGCGTGGGCGATGCCGCCGCGCTGCACTTCGTCGACGCCGAGCTGGTGGAGGTGGTGTCGTCGCGCCCCGAGGCGCGCGCCTGGTCCGTCTGCTGTGACGGCGCCGGTGGCGCCGTGGAGGAAGATCTGCCCGTGCGCTTTCTCGGCGACGCGCGGCAGATGCCCGCTCCCGCCTCTGCCGGCGGGCTGCGGCGGGCCGCGTGAATCCCGACGACGACCACCGGCGCATCCTCGCCATGGGCGGCGGGGGCTTCGCCATGCAGGACCGCAGCGCCGCGCTTGACCGACTGGTGCTGACGCTCACCGGCAAGCCGGTGCCGAAGATCTGCTTCCTGCCCACCGCCAGCGGCGACGGCCGCGATCAGACGATCCGTTTCCACGAGCGCTACAGCGGCTGGCCGTGCGAGCCCAGCGTCCTGTCGCTGTTTCACCTGGGCCGCGACCGCATCGACCCGCGCACCCACCTGCTCGCGCAGGACGCCATCTACGTGGGCGGCGGCTCGATGCGCAACATGCTGGCGGTGTGGCGCGAGCACGGACTCGAGGAGACGATGCGCTCGGCCTGGGAGCGCGGCATCGTGCTCGCGGGGCTCAGCGCGGGCGCCATGTGCTGGTTTGAGGGCGGGATCACCATGAGCGGCGGCTCGCCGCGGCCCGCGGCGGGCCTGGGGCTGCTCGAGGGGAGCCTGTCGGTCCATCTCGACGGCGAGCCCGAGCGCCTGCCCGCCTACCGGCACGCGGTGGGCAGCGGCGAGCTGCCGCCGGGGTACGCGGTGGACGACTGTGCGGCCCTGCTGGTTCATGGGCCCTCGGTGAGCGCGTGCGTGGCGTCACGCCCGGGCGCCCGGGTGGTGCGCGTCGAGGCCGACGGAGAGGGCGGGACCCGCGAGCGCACGCTCGAGGTCCGGGTGCTGCCCGGGGCCGTGGCCGCCGATGCGCCCGTGGGTGATCGTGGCGTGTCCGAACTGCGGGAGTTGCGGGCCGGGCGGCACCGCTGGGATTGAGCGGCTCAGCGGGAAGCTGAGACCGTTGCATGCCGGCGGCGCAGCAGGATGAGCGCTCCGGCCACCAGCACCGCGGCCACGATGAGCCCGATGAGCAGCGGGGTCGTGGAGCTGCCTCCGCTGGAGGAGCCGCTGGACACGCCGGGCACACCCTTGATCGGGTGCCCGTCGGCGGCGGCGAGCTTGGCCACGGCAGTGATGGCCGCCTGGGCGAGGGCCGTGCTCGTCTTCCCCTGGGGCCGCCCCAGGGCGTGCATGGCGGCGGCGGCCTTGGCGCTGACGCCCTGGGTTCCGTAGCCGGCGGCCATGACCACAAGGAGCGGCTGGGGGCCCTGGAAGCTGATCTCCTTATCCAGGAACTTGGCGTAGTCCTGAGGCTTGGCAAACAGCTCGGGGATGACGCCGAGGTCGACCGGCGAGGCGATGAGGGCGACCTTGATCGGCAGCCCGGCCTTCTTGGCCGCCGCGGTCTCGGCGTTGAGCCTGTCCTGAACAGCGCGCGGCACCGAGGGTGAGTACGGGTAGTAGACGTTCTGCCCCAGCAGTACGTCGCTGGCCGGATCCCCGTCGGCGCGGGCCCAGGCCGGGGCCAGCGCTCCCACCAGCACGACGGCGGCGAGCAGGCTGGCGAGGCGGCGGGCCATCCCCGACATTATCCTCAGCGTCCTTGGCTCAGCGGAAGCCCACCCGGTCTCGCAAGCGCCGTAGCCGTGGCACCGCGCCGCGCGCGGTCCCGTCCACGCGCCGCGAGGCCCGCGCCGAGCGCCAGGTGCAGACCGAGCGTGAGCTCAAGCGCGGCGAGCGGGTGCTGGGCCGGGAGGGCGACCGGCCTGAGAGCCCGTTCGGCGGCCTGCCGATCTCCGAACTGGCGATCCTGGTGGGCCTGATCGCGGCCGTGATCGGCTTCATCCAGGGCGGCGGGCCGGCGCTGATCGTGGGCCTGATCGTGTGTGCCCTGGGCGTCATCGAGGTCACCGCGCGCGAGCACTTCAGCGGCTACCGGTCGCACACCGCGCTGCTGGCGGCGATCCCGTCGGTGGCGCTGGAGGCGGGGGTGGTGCTGGCATTCAAGCCCAGCCAGCGCGCAGTGCTGGTGCTGGCCGTGGTGCCGGTGTTCGCGGGGCTGTTCTGGTGGCTGCGCCGCCGGTTCCTCATCGCCCGGCAGGCGCGGGTCGCGCGGATGCACACGCGTACGCCCGCCTAGCGGAGCTTGACCGGCTCGCCGGAGGCCGGGTCCGGAGAGTGCCGTTCGCCGGCCAGGAGCTCGGCCGCGGTGTCGGCCGGCGCGGCCGGCAGCCACAGGTTGAAGATGGCGCCGCCGTCGACAGCGTTGGTCACCGACACGCTGCCGCCGTGCTGCTCGGCGACCTGGCGCACGATGGCCAGCCCGAGCCCGCTGCCCTGGCGGCCGCGGGAGTTGCGCCCGCGGAAGAAGCGATCGAACACGTAGGGCAGATCCTCGGGGTCCACGCCGGTGCCGTGGTCCCGAACTTCCACGCCCCTGGGGCCCACCTGCACCTCGACCGTCCCGCCCGGAGGGGAGTGACGCGCGGCGTTGTCGAGCAGGTTGTTGATGGCGCGTGCCAGGCGCTCGGGGACGCCGTCCAGCAGCGTCGGCACGAGCGTCGCGTCGAAGTGGATGCCGGGCGCGTTGCGCCGGGCGCGGGTCAGCGACTCGTCGGCAACGCCGTCGAGGCGGACGTCGTCAGTGTCGGCTCCCGGCTCGTCCCCACGCGCCAGCTCGATGAGATCGTTGACGAGCGCACTCAGCTCCTCGCTCTGCTCGACCACGTCGGCGAGCAGGCGGCGGCGATCCTCGGCCTCGAGCTTGGCGCCCGCCAGCAGCACCTCGATGTTGGTGCGCAGGCTGGTGACCGGCGTGCGCAGCTCATGCGATGCGTCGGCCACGAGCTGGCGCTGGGCGCGGACCGAATCGTCCAGCGCCTCGCGCGAGGACTCCAGACGGTCCAGCATGGAGTTGAAGTTGGTGGCGAGCTGGCCGACCTCGTCGTCGGCGTGGACGTTGAGGCGCTTGGTCAGGTCCTCGGTCTCCGCGATCTCCTGGGCGACCTGGGCCACCTCCCCCAGCGGAGCCAAGACGCGGCGGGATGCCACCCGGCCCAGGACAGCCGCGAGGGCGATGCCCGCCAAGAACACGACCAACAGCACGAGGCGCAGAGCGGAGAGGATGCTGTCTACGCCGTTGAGCGGGCGGGCCAGCCGGATCGCGACGGTCTCGCTGAACTGCGTACCGGTGGCATTGTCGGACACGTTGATCGTCAGTGGGAACGTCACCGTTCTCATGTGCGTGCTCCCGACCTGCGCGTCGGCGAAGTACTGCCCGGCGCGGCCATTGGCAACCTCGCGGGTGTGGGCGGTCACGGGCAGCGAGATGTACTGACTGCCCTGTACCTCGTGGGGTTGCCCGTCGGGCGTGACTGCTTGCGCATACGGGGCCGGCCCACCCGCACTGGCGGGAATACCCGGGAACGGTTGCTGAAGGGCGTGGTAATCGCCGCTCTGAACCGCCTGCGCCTGGGTGCTGAGCTCGCCGTCGATCTGGTTGCGCAACTGAGTGCGCACGACCATGTAACAGACGACCACCGCGACCATCACGGCGACGGCGACGGATGCGGCAGCGACCAGGGACAAGCGCTTGCGCAAGGTCATGGCGCGGATCAATCGCGAAGCACGTACCCGATCCCGCGCACCGTGTGCAGCAGGCGCGGCTCACCACCAGCCTCGGTCTTGCGCCGCAGGTAGCCCATGTAGACACCGAGTGCGTTTGAGGTGGGGCCGAAGTCGTAGCCCCAGACGTTCTCGAAGATCGTCGTCCGGGTCAGCACCTGGCGAGGATGGCGCATGAACAGCTCGAGCAGCAGGAACTCGGTCCGCGACAGCTCGATCAGGCGGTCGCCGCGGTGCACCTCGTGGGCCACCGGGTCCAGCACCAGATCGCCATAGCGCAGGGGCTCGCCGTCTGCGGTGCCGTCGCCGGACCGGCGCAGCAACGCTCGCAGGCGGGCCTGGAGCTCGCGCAGCGCGAACGGCTTGACGAGGTAGTCGTCGGCGCCGACGTCCAGTCCCTCGACGCGGTCGTCGATGGCGTCGCGCGCGGTCAGCATCAGGACCGGGGTGCGGTCCCCGGCCTTGCGCAGGCGCCGGCAGACCTCCAGGCCGTCGAGCTTGGGCATCAGGATGTCCAGGATGACGGCGTCGGTCGAGCCCTTGGCAAGCACGTCCAGGGCCTGCTCGCCGTCCTCGGCGAGGGTGACATCGTGGTTATCGAGCCGCAGCGCACGCTCGAGCGCCCGCCTCACGGCAGGCTCGTCGTCAACGACCAGAACGCGCGCCATGGTGACAATGATCGCGCGAACGCGTAAAAGTTGGCGAAGAAGCTCTGACGACCACCCTCAACGGCCCGCGTCGGCGAGGTCCACGAGCAGGGGCGCGTGGTCGGAAGGCTTGGTGCCCTTGCGGTAGCTGCGGTCGATTCCGCAGGCGCGCAGGCGATCGGCAAGGCCGCGCGAGAGCAGCGCCAGATCGATGCGCATGCCCAGTCCCTTATGGAAGTCGCCGCCGCGGTAGTCCCACCACGTGTACTGGACCTCGGTGGGGTGCAGCGTCCGGTAGGCGTCGACCATGCCCAGCGCCGTGATCTGGGCCAGCCGGGAGCGCTCCGCATCGGTCACGTGGGTGGATCCCCGGAAGGCGGCGGCGTCGTAGACGTCGACATCGGCGGGCGCGATGTTGAAGTCCCCGGCGAGGACGAGCAGGGTGCCGTCCAGCTCGGCCACGCGTCGCGCTGCGGCGTCGAGGAATGCGAGCTTGCGCGGGAACTCGGGGCTATCCAGCGCCCGGCCATGCGGGACGTAGACGCTGGCGATGCGGATACCGCCGACGGTGGCCTCACACCAGCGCGCCTCCGAGGGGACCGGGTCTCCGGCCAGGCCGCTGACCGGATCCGACAGCTCCATCCCGGCGCGGGCGAGCACCGCCACGCCGGCCCAGCGCCCCCCCGAGTCGTGCACCGCGCCGTACCCGGCCCCAGCCAGCTCGGCCACCGGGAACGCGTCAGGCGCGCTCTTGGTCTCCTGCAGGCAGACGACGTCGGGCTGATGCTCGGCGAGCAGCTGCAGGACCCGCGGAAGGCGGACGCGCAGGGAGTTGACGTTCCAGGTGACGATGCGCACGATGAGTGGGCGCGCGGGATCGTACCGAGCGCCCTGCCGCCCCCGATGAGCCATCATCGGCAGACCGCGAGATGACGCCGGACAAGCTGCACACCTACCGCGCCAAGCGCGACTTCAAGAAGACCCACGAGCCCGCGGGCGAGGCGGCGGCGCCGCCGGACGAGGCGCGGTTCGTCATCCAGGAGCACCACGCCACGCGGCTGCACTGGGACCTGCGGCTCGAGCACGATGGCGTCCTGGCCTCGTGGGCCATCCCCAACGGGATCCCTGCCGACCCCGCCGACAACCGGCTGGCGGTGCACACCGAGGACCATCCGCTCGAGTACCTGGACTTCCACGGCGAGATTCCGGCCGGCGAGTACGGGGCGGGCACCATGACGATCTGGGATCAGGGCACGTTCGAGACCCATCTGTGGGAGGAGAAGAAGGTCGAGGTCACCTTCCACGGCGAGCGCCTCTCAGGCCGCTATGGGCTGTTCCCGATTGGCCAGCGGGGCCGGGAGGGCTCCGAGAAGGACTGGATGATCCACCGCATGGACCCGCCGGCCGACCCCGGCCGCGAGCCGATGCCCGAGCGGATCCTGCCGATGCTGGCCGGCGCCGGGGAGCTGCCCGCGCGCGCGGAGAGCTGGTCGTTCGAGGTCAAGTGGGACGGGGTGCGCGCGATCGCCTACGTCAAGCCGGGACGCCTGCGCCTGGAGAGCCGCAACCTCAACGAGATCACCGAGGCCTATCCCGAGGTGCGCGGGATGCTTCGCGACCTGGGGATGCGCGAGGCGGTCTTCGACGGGGAGATCGTGGCCTTCGGCGAGGACGGTCGGCCGAGCTTCGAGCGACTCCAGCGGCGCATGCACGTCACCTCGCCCAGCGCGGTGCGCCGCCTGTCGGCCAGCACCCCCGTCGTCTACGCCATCTTCGACCTGCTCTACCTCGACGGCCACGGCCTGATGGCGCTGCCCTATCAGGAGCGGCGGGCCCGCCTGGACGCACTCGGCCTCGGCGGGCCGGCATGGCGGGTTCCGGCGGCGCATCCGGGGCGCGGCGCGGCGCTGCTCAAGGCGACGCAGGCCCAGGGGCTCGAGGGCGTGGTGGCCAAGCGCCTGGACTCCCGCTATGAGCCGGGCCGGCGCACCGGCGCCTGGATCAAGGTCAAGAACGTCCAGCGCCAGGAGCTCGTGATCGCAGGATGGCTGCCGGGGGAGGGCCGGCGCGCCGAACGTATCGGCGCGCTGCTCATGGGTCACTGGACTGACGACGGCCGGTTGCGCTACGCGGGGCGCGTGGGCACCGGCTTCACCGAGCGCACGCTCAACGAGCTGGCCCGTCGCCTCAGGCCCCTGCGCCGCGCGGACAGCCCGTTTGGCGAGGCGCCCAAGCTCCCGCGCAACGCCGTGTTCGTGGAGCCCGACCTGGTGGCGGAGATCGAGTTTCGCGAGTGGACGACCGAGGGCGTCATGCGGGCCCCGTCGTTCAAGGGGCTGCGCGATGACAAGGACGCGGTCGAGGTGGTCCGCGAGGACCCGGGACCCGGCGGCGCCGGTCATGACGCCGCGGGGACAGACGCCGCGGGCGACCCCGCCGACCCCGAGGCCCTGTTCGACGCCGTCGAGCGCCTGCCGGAGGGATCGCTGGCGGTCCTCGCCGACGGCCGCGAGCTCAAGATCTCCAACTGGGACAAGGTCCTGTTCCCCGCCACGGGGTTCACCAAGGGCGACCTCATCGCCTACTACGCGCGGATCGCCCCGGCCGTCGTGCCCCACGTGCACGATCGCCCGCTCACGCTCAAGCGCTACCCCAACGGCGTCGACGCGCCGCACTTCTATGAGAAGCAATCGCCGTCGCACCGGCCCGAGTGGGTCCAGACGGTCCGGATCGGGGCGGTCAACTACACGCTGTGCCAGGACCGGCCAACGCTCATCTGGCTGGCCAACCTGGCCGACATCGAGCTCCACACGTCGCTGTCGCTGGCCGCCCGGCCCGAGTCGCCGACGATGCTGGTCTTCGACCTGGACCCCGGCGCGCCGGCGGGGATCGTCGAATGCTGCGAGGTCGCGCTGGTGCTGCGCGGGCTGTTCAAGGCACTCGGCCTGGAGAGCGTGGCCAAGACGTCGGGATCGAAGGGGATGCAGCTCTACGTCCCCCTCAACCAGCCCGGCGGCAAGGTCACCTACGCCCACACCAAGCCGTTCGCGCGCCAGATCGCCGAATTGCTGGAGCAGCGGTTGCCTGAGCTCGTCGTCTCGCGGATGACCAAGCGCCTGCGCGCCGGGAAGGTCCTGGTGGACTGGAGTCAGAACGACGACCACAAGACGACGGTCACGGTCTACTCGGTCCGCGCGCGCGAGCGCCCGACGGTGTCGGCGCCGGTGAGCTGGGACGAGGTCCAGAGCTGCCTCGAGGCCAAAGACCCCGAACGTCTGACCTTCACCACCGACGCGGTGCTCGACCGTGTGGCCGCCGACGGCGACCCCTTCGCGATGCTCCTCTCCACGAGCCAACAGCTACCTCGGAGCTAGCATTCGCCCCGATGGATCAGATCCAGTTGCGCAATCGCCTGCTCGTGGCGACGGGCATGTGGAAGGAGGCGACGGGCGAGCCGCTGCCGCGGATGGAGCCCGGCGATCCCGCCGATCAGATCCAGAGCTTCGAGCTGCGGCTCGTCGACCGCCTGTGGGAGACCGCGACGCCGGAGAACGCCCGAGAGATCGCCGACCGAACGTGGGACCTGGTCCACGATCGCACCGACGCAGATCCGGTCAAGAAGCGAGTCGTCGAGTGTCACGAGGCTCTGGCGCGCATGACCCGTCTCAATGACTGACGAGGCGCCCGAGCCCGCCCCCGCGCAGGGGGTGCGCCACCGGCGCCACTACACGCTCGAGCAGGCCATGGCGGTGCGGGGGTGGGTGGCCGAGCGCGTGCGCCGGGTCCGCGACGCGCAGGCTCGCCTGGTCGCGCTGGGGCCCGGGATCTCGCTGACGATCGAGGCGCTGGATCCCGACCTCGGGGGCGCCTACCCGGGCCGCGAGATCGCCCGGCCGCTGGTGGAGATCAGCCGCGCCGCCGGCGAGCTGGACGCGGTGGAGATCGTCCTCCGCGACGTGACCCGCGGCCTCATCGACTTCCCCGCGATGCGCGATGGGGAGGAGGTCTACCTGTGCTGGCTGGTCGACGTCGAGGACTCGATCGGCTTCTGGCACGAGCCCGAGGCCGGCTTCGCCGGCCGCCGTCCACTCTGATCGCGGCGGGCGGGTCATTGCGCTGACACCACGCCCGGGCGCGTAAGGTCTCTGTCACCCGGGGGGCGGATGGGGGCGATTGGACGCGGGCGAGCTCGGGGTAAGATCGCTGGGGCGTACGGGGCGCCACCGCATGACGCGCACGCCGCCCTGACTGGTCTCGGCTCCCGGCACGCTCACACGGATCATGAGTCGCTGGCTGCCCCTACTGCTCACCCTGCTCGGCCTCGCGCTCCCCGCGGCGGCGCGCGCCACCACCTTCGGCGCCGAGGTCGCGGGCGACTTCGCCAACCAGGACCGCGGGATCTGGACCGCCGAGGAGGCACAGAGCTCTCTGACGAGGCTGTATGCGGCCGGTGGCCGCGTCGGTCGCGCCGATTCGGACTGGGCCCGCACCGAGCCCAAGCCACCGGTGCGCGGCGTGCACACCTACGACTGGGGCTGGGACGACATGATCGTGTCCGAACTGGCCCAGGCGCACTTGCGCTGGCAGCCCGACCTCCAGTACGCGCCCCGCTGGGCTGAGCAGCACGCGTCCAACGTCATCCGCCTGGCCACCGGCCGGTGGGTGGTGCCGCTGCCGCCGGCGTCAAACGCCACGTTCGCCGCCTACGCCACCGTATTCGAGCGCCGCTACGGGCCGGGCGGGATCTTCTGGCGGGCCAACGCGCAGCTGCCGTACCTTCCGGTCACGACCCTCGAGGTGTGGAACGAGCCCGACAACAAGCACAACTGGGGCTCGGACATCAACCTGCAGGACTACGCCCGCATGTACGAGGCGGTGCGCACGGCGATCCACCGGGTGGACCGCCACGCCCAGGTTGTCACCGGCGGGTTGGCGTGGACGATGAGCTCGCTGCCACGGCTGCTCAAGGCCTTCAAGGACAAGCCGATGGACGCTCTCGCCTTCCACCCGTATGGCGCCACTCCCGCCGCCAGCCTCAGCGTGGCGCGCTACGCGATCGCGCAGATGCGCACATACGGCCGCGTCCGCACCCCGCTGCTGGCCAACGAGTACGGGTGGACGTCCACCCGGGACACCTGGGGGTCCACCAGGCGCGGCAACGTCAGCCGCTACAGCTACCAGACGCTGATCGGCCTGGCCAAGCTGCACCTGGCCTACGTGCTGCCCTTCGAGTGGACCGACGCCACCTGGGGGTTGACCGACGGCACCTACGCCCGCGCGTTGAAGGCCATCACCGGCCGCTGACCGCCGGCTCGTCAGGCGTTGACGGCTGCGCCAGCGAAGGCGCCTCCTGCGTCTCGGCCTGCGTGTTCTGGGGCAGGCCCGCCGCCTCGTAAGCCTCGTTCTGGTCGAGGGTCTCGTGCTCGAGCAGCGCCGCCACGAGCGCGTTGAGGTTGGCGCGGTGCGTGCTGAGCGTCACCGTTGCCTCGTCGTGGGCGGTCTCGACGATGCGGCGCACCTCCTCGTCCACCAGCCGATGGGTCTGCTCGGAGGTTTCCGAGACGCCGGGCAGGAGTGGGCTCTGGCCGTCGGCGGGCAGCACCGCCACCGGCCCGATGGCGCGGCTCATCCCCCAACGCCCCACCATGCCGCGGGCGATCCGGGTGAGCTGCTGGATGTCTGACTCCGCGCCGGTGGTGAGGTCGCCGAAGACGATCTCCTCGGCCACGCGGCCGCCCAGCGCGACCTTGATCTGGGCGGTCAGATGGCGCTCGTCGAAGTTGAAGCGGTCGGCATCGGGCGCGGAGAAGGTCACCCCGAGGGCCATTCCCCGCGGGATGATCGAGACCTTACGAACCGGGTCGGCGCCGGGGGTCAGCATGCCCATGATCGCGTGGCCGGCCTCGTGGTAGGCGGTGCGTCGCCGGTCGTCCTCGGAGAGCATGACCTTGCGGGCGGCGCCGAGCACGATCCTCTCCAGGGCATCCGTGAGGTCCTGGCGCGCGACCTTGGCGTGGTTGCGCTTCGCCGCCAGGAGCGCGGCCTCGTTGACGAGGTTGGCCAGGTCGGCGCCCACCATCCCCGGCGTGGAGGCGGCGAGTGCCCCCAGATCGGCGTCGGTGTCCAGCGGCACCGACCGCGTGTGGACCCGGAGGATCGCCTCGCGACCGCGGCGATCGGGCGGCACGACCACGACGCGGCGGTCAAAGCGACCGGGTCGCAGCAGCGCCGGGTCCAGGATCTCGGGCCGGTTGGTCGCGCCGAGGACGATGACGCTCTCCCGGGGGCTGAACCCGTCCATCTCCGTGAGGATCTGGTTGAGCGTCTGCTCGCGTTCGTCGTGGCCGCCGGACAGGTTGGGGCCGCCGGAGGCGCGCGATCGCCCGATGGCGTCGAGCTCGTCGATGAAGATGATCGCCGGGGCCGCCTCCTTGGCCTGGCGGAACAGGTCACGCACGCGCGAGGCGCCCACGCCGACGATCATCTCGACGAACTCCGACGCGGACATCTGGAAGAACGGGACCCCGGCCTCGCCAGCCACGGCCCGCGCCAGCAGCGTCTTGCCGGTGCCCGGAGGCCCGGACAGCAGGACCCCGCGCGGGATCCGCGCGCCGAGGGCCAGGTACTTGTCGGGCGTCTTGAGGAAGTCGACGATCTCGGTCAGCTCCTCCTTGGCCTCGTCGATGCCCGCGACGTCCTCGAAGGTGACCTGCTGGTCAGCCGCCTCCACCCGTCGCGCCCGGGAGCGGCCGAAGGACATGAGGCCGCCCGCGCCGCCGCCGCCCCCGGCCGAGCGGCGCGCGATGAACACGAACAGCGCGACGAGCAGCAGGGTGGGGCCGAAGCCGAAGATGAGGCTCTCGGCGATGGACGGGCCCTGGTTCGTCGGCTTGGCGTTGATCGTCACGCCCTCGTCGCGCAGGGATTTGAACAGCGACGAGTTGTCGGCGAACGAGGGGATCTGGGTGGAGAAATTCGTCGACTTCTCCCCTCCGGCCGGGTAGGTGATGGCCGTCTTCAGCGTCCCGGAGATCGCGTCGCCGGTGGAGGAGATGGTGCTGACGTTCTTGGCCTGGACCTGGTCGAGGAATTGCGGGCTGTAGGGGATGCTGATCGGCGCGTTGGGCTTGAGCGCCTGCGAGGAGACCCACAGGTTGATCCCCAGCAGCAGCACCACCACCGCGGCGGCGATCCACCAGCGCGACCGCGACGGGGCCGGTGGGCGCGGTGGCCCGCCGGCGCCACGTCCGTCCGGGGCCGGCGTGACCCGCCAGCCCTGCTGGCCCGGGGCGGGCGGCTGCGCTCGGCCGCGTGGAGTGGTGGGGCGGCGCTGAGGCAAATCGGCCATCGATGGATTGTGCCAAGGTGCGACGCCGTCCTCGCCGGAATCGCCGCCTCGCGCGCACGCGCGTCAACGCCGTCGTCAGTAGCTGTCCAGCAGCGAGCGGAACATGTCGGCCCCGTGCACGGCAGCGCCGAGGTGGCTCGCCTGCTCGGACAGCCACCGGTCCGAGGTCACGACGCGCACCAGCCCGGGGTTGCCCTCCTGGCGCAGCCGGCGCACGATCTCGTCGTCCGCGGCGTCGCGCCGTGGCTTGGGGGCGTGGGCGACCTCGATCACGCTGGAGCGAATCGGGGGCGACGGCTTGCGCTCGAACACCACCACGACGTCCTCGCCCTCGGCCGCCGCCCACCGCTCGAGGAGATCGACCAGTCGCAGCATGGCGGCGTCGCGGTCGCGCCACCATCCGTCCGGGCGCGTGCCGATCACGTTCATGCCGTCGACGTACCAGCGCATTGGGCTCGGGGGCCGCGCTATCCGTCGTCGGCGGCCGGGCGCCGCCGGTCGCGCTTGCGATCGGACCGACGCCGCTTGGCGTCCAGCCGCTGCGTCACCGAGCTGCGGGTCGGCCGGGTGGGGTGGCGCGGCCGCCGGGGTGCCAGCGCCGTCTCCAAACGGTGCGCGAGGCGCTGCAAGGCCAGCTCGCGGTTGCGGGTCTGGCTGCGCTCGTCCTGGGCCACCGCGACCACGCGCGGGCCCAGCCGGGCCATGATCCGACGCTTCTGATCGTCAGAGAGCGCTTCGGAGGCGGCCACGTCGAAGCTCGCCTCGATCCGCGACGCGGTGGTGTTGGCATGTTGGCCGCCGGGGCCTGACGAGCGTGACGCGCGCACGGTGATCTCCCGCAGGGGGATGGATGTACCGGGGCGCACAGGGAGTGGGTCGTCCATCGCGATCAGATGATGACCTGTGTCCAGGTGGTAACGCGAATTGGTGTTTTTACCCCCCGTCGTGCTACTTTCCCCGCCGACAAGGCCGAATCGCTCAAAAACCGATCGGTGAATACGCAGGTGCAGGCCCTGGGGGAAGCAACACCTCCGCGGTAGCAGCACTTCGAGCTACGGAGGGAAGCTCCCATGCCAACCGGAACAGTCAAGTGGTTCAGCGACGAAAAGGGATTTGGCTTCATCACGCCTGATGAGGGCAGCCGCGACCTGTTCGTCCACCACACCAGCATCCAGGCCGATGGCTATCGGTCACTCGCTGAGGGCGCCAAGGTGTCCTACGAGGAGGAGGCTGGGCCCAAGGGCCCCAAGGCCATCAACGTCCAGAAGGTCTAACAGGCCTTCCGAAGAGTCACGTGAATCCCCGGCGTCCATGCCGGGATTCCGAGACATCGATTGACGCCCTGCGTCCGGCGGCGTGGCCGACTGGGTGACGATCTCATCGCTGGCGACCGCCGGCGGCACACTGGTGCTGGCGGTCGCCACGTTCAGCTCCGTCAAGTCGGCCAACCGGTCGGCGCGGGTGGCGGAGCGCTCGCTCCTGATCGGGATGCGCCCCGTGCTCATCCCGTCGCGAGAGGACGATCCGCTGGAGCGGATCCGCTTCGGCGACGGCCAGATCGTGCAGGTCCCCGGGCACGGGGGCGCCGCCGAGGTCCACGACGACAACGTCTTCATGGCGCTCGGCCTGCGCAACGGCGGCAGCGGCCTGGCCGTCATCCACGGCTGGCGCGCGAGAGTGCGCCACGACCCGGACAACCCGGGGGCCGGGCGCCCCAACGAGGCGCCAGATCTCGACGAGTTCCGCCAGCAGCAGCTCGATCTCTTCATCCCGGCCGGCGACAGCGGCTTCTGGCAGGGGGCATTGCGCGATCCATCGCTCGCCGGCTATGCGGAGGTGCGCGACAGCCTCGACGGCGGCGGTCCCATCCAGGTCGACCTGCTCTACGGCGACCACGAGGGCGGGCAGCGCACGATCGCGCGTTTCGTGCTCGCTCCATGGCCCACCGATGACGATCGTCCGGACATCGAGGACCCCAAGCGGGCGATCGTCGTCAGGTATTGGACGGTCGACGGCCAGGACCCGCGCTAGTCATCCTCGTCTGAGTCGTCCTCGTCCTCATCCTCATCCTGGTCGGGGTCATCCCAGTCCGGGGTGGCCCCGGGGACTCCGGCGTCGGCGCGCTTGCGCTCCCAGTCCCCGCGGACGTCGGTGATCTCCTCGCCCAGGCTCCGGCTGTGGTCAGCGAGCGTGTCGGCTCGGTCCTCCAGCTCGTCGGCGAGCTCGCCGTACTGCTCTCGTTCGCTCATGGCCACAAGCTCACCGCTTGCGCCCCAGCGCAAACCGAACGTGGGGCCGACCAGTGCCTGGGATAGAATCGCTGTCAAGAGAGGTAAGGACGACGCAGTGACGCGCACACGACGGCTGGGGGCCTGATGACCAAGGAGGTCGAGGAACTCGAACGCGTCATCATCCGGTTCGCCGGGGACTCCGGCGACGGGATGCAGCTCACCGGCGGCCGCTTCACCGACGCGACCGCGGTGGTGGGCAACGATCTGGCCACGCTGCCGAACTTCCCGGCCGAGATCCGGGCGCCGGCGGGCACGCTGGCCGGGGTGTCGGCCTTCCAGATCCACTTCGCCTCGCGCGACATCCTCACCCCGGGCGATCACCCCAATGTCCTGGTGGCGATGAACCCCGCGGCGTTGAAGGTCAACGGCGCCGAGCTGCTCCGGGGCGCCACCATCATCGTCAACGAGGACGCCTTCACCAAGCGCAATCTGGAGAAGGCGGGCTATGACGCCAACCCGCTGGAGGACGGCTCGCTCAGCGAGTACCGCGTCCATCGCATCCCCATGAGCACGCTGACCGCGCGTGCGGTGGAGGGCATGGAGGGGGTCACCACCCGCGACGCGAGCCGGGCCAAGAACCTGTTCGCGCTCGGAGTGGTCTCGTGGCTGTACGGGCGGCCGACCGAGGTCACCAAGCGCTGGGTGGAGCGCAAGTTCGCTCGCAACCCCGCCGTGGCCCAGGCCAACCTGGCCGCGTTCAACGCCGGCTGGTCCTTCGGCGAGACCACCGAGTTGCTCGACGTCCAGTACCACGTCGCGGCGGCCACCGACGTCCCGCCCGGGACCTACCGCAACATCACGGGCACCACGGCGCTGTCGCTGGGGCTGATCGCCGCCAGCGTGCGCAGCGACCTCCCGCTGGTGCTGGCGAGCTATCCGATCACGCCCGCCTCCGAGCTCCTGCACGAGCTGTCGCGCCACGCCAACATCGGCGTCTCCACCATCCAGGCCGAAGACGAGATCGCCGCGGCCGGGATGGCGCTGGGGGCCTCGTTCGGCGGGCGGTTGGGGGTGACCGCCACCAGCGGCCCGGGCATGGATCTCAAGGCCGAGACGATCGGCCTGGCGGTGATGCTGGAGCTGCCGCTGATCGTCATCGACGTGCAGCGCGCCGGCCCCTCGACGGGCATGCCCACCAAGACCGAGCAGTCCGACCTGCTCATGGCGCTCTACGGGCGCCACGGCGAATCGCCGCTGCCGGTCATCGCCCCGAGCACCGCGGGCGGCTGCTTCGAGGCGGCGTTCGAGGCCGCACGGATCGCCATCCGCTACCGGACGCCGGTGATCCTGCTCGCCGACACGTTCCTGGCCTCCTCGTCGGAGCCGTGGCTGGTGCCCGACGCCGCCTCGCTGCCCGAGATCGACCCGCAGTTCGCGGTGGCCCCGTCCAACGGCCATCCCTTCCAGCCGTACGCCCGCGACGAGCGGCTGGCGCGGCCGTGGGCGATTCCCGGCACGCCGGGGCTCCAGCACCGCATCGGCGGCCTGGAGAAGGCCGACATCACCGGCAACATCTCCTATGACGGCGCCAACCACGCGCGGATGACCGAGCTGCGGGCGGCCAAGGTGGCCGCGATCGCCGACGAGGTCCCACCGCTGGCCGTTGACATTGACCCAGACCCCACGCGCCCCACCGGTCTCCTGGTGCTCGGCTGGGGCTCCACCGAGGGCGCCATCCGCGCGGGCGCGCGCCGCGCCCGCGAGGCCGGCCACCGGGTCGCCACGGCGCAGCTGCGCCACCTCAACCCGCTGCCGGCCAACACCGGCGACGTGCTGCGCTCCTTCGAGCGCGTGCTCGTGCCCGAGCTCAACAGCGGCCACCTGGCGATGCTGCTGCGCAGCCGCTTCCTGGTCGACGTCGAGTCCTACACCAAGATCCAGGGCCAGCCGCTGTTCGCGGCCGAGGTGGAAGAACAGATCGCGAGCCGCCAATGAGCGCCACTCTGAGCAAGGCCGATTTCCAATCAGACCAGGAGACCCGGTGGTGCCCGGGCTGCGGTGACTACGCCGTGCTGTCGGCCGTCCAGCAGTTCATGCCGGAGCTGGGGATCCCGCCCGAACGGATCGTGTTCATCACCGGCATCGGCTGCGCCGGGCGGTTTGCCTACTACATGGACACCTACGGGATGCACGGCATCCACGGGCGCGCGCCCGCGCTGGCCACCGGCCTGGCCACCTCGCGCGATGACCTCTCGATCTGGGTCGTCTCGGGCGACGGGGACGCGCTGTCGATCGGCGGCAACCACCTCATCCACGCGCTGCGCCGCAACGTGCCGGTCAAGATCCTGCTCTTCAACAACCAGATCTACGGTCTCACCAAGGGCCAGGCGTCGCCGACCTCCGAGCTGGGGAAGATCACCAAGTCCACGCCCTTCGGCGTCGCCGACCACCCCTTCAACCCGGTGGCCATTGCCCTCGGGGCCGAGGCGACGTTCGTCGCGCGCACGATCGATCGCGACCGCCACCACCTCACCGAGGTGCTGCGCGCGGCCGCCGTCCACGAAGGCGCCTCGCTGGTGGAGATCTACCAGAACTGCCCGGTGTTCAACGACGGCGCGTTCGCGGCGCTCACCGACAAGGAGACCAAGGACGCCCACCAGATCCGGCTCGTCGCCGGTGAGCGCATCCGCTTTGGGGCCGACAACGAGCGCGGCGTGATCCGCGGTGCCGATGGCTGCCTGGCGGTGGTGGACGTCGCCGACGTGGACGAGTCGGAGCTGCTGGTCCACGACCCCGCCCGCGCCGACGCGGGGCAGGCATTCTCGCTGGCCAAGCTGGCTGAGACACCCACCGCCCCGACGCCGATCGGGATCTTCCGCGACGTCGAGCGCCCGGTGTTCCGGCGCGGCGCCACCGTGCCGGCCACCGAGACCCAGCTGGCGGACCTGCTCTCCGCCGGTGAGACCTGGACCGTGGCCTGACGCCCGAGCCCCGCGTGGAGCTGCTGTGGTGGGAGGGGTGCCCGTCGACGGACCGGGCGCTCACGGATCTGCGTGCGGCGCTGGCCGACATCGGGCTCTCGACCGAAGTGCAGATGCGCGAGATCCGCACCGATGAGGAGGCCGAGGCGACGCGGTTCACCGGCTCGCCGACGATCCTGATCAATGGCGTCGAGCTGATGGCGGCCCTGGGGCGGGGCCCCGAAAACGAGCCGGCGGGGCTCAATTGCCGCGTCTACGTCCGGCGCGACGGCCGGGTGTCCCCGACCCCGGATCCCCAGGACCTGCGCGACGCCCTGCGCGTCGCCGATCAGCGAGAGGAGTGAGGCGATGAGCGTGGACATCGGCGACCCGGCACCGGACTTCGTTCTGCCCGACACCGACGGGGAGGGCTGGTCGCTGCGCGACGACGAGACCACGGCCACCGTCCTGGTGTTCACCTGCAACCACTGCCCGTACGCGCTGGCCTGGCATAACCGGATCGCCGACGCCGCGCGTGACTACGCCGATCAGAGCGTGCGCTTCCTGGCCATCAACGCCAACGACGCCGAGCGCTATCCGCGCGACTCCTACGAGGCGATGCAGAGCCGCGTGGCGCGCGAGGACTGGCCGATGCCCTACCTGCACGACCCGACGCAGGAAGTGGCGCGGGCCTACGGGGCCAAGACCACGCCCGACGTGTTCGTGCTGGACGCGGAGGGCACGCTGCGTTATCGGGGGGCGCCCGACCCCGATTACGAGGATCCCGGCCAGCGCGCCTCGTGGCTGCGCGAGGCGCTCGACGCCGTCCTGGCGGGCCGGGAGCCCGAACGGGCCGAGACGCGCCCGGTGGGCTGCTCGATCAAGTGGAAGCAGTAGCAGCTGGCTCGCGCGTGCGCGCGAGTGGCTCACGCTAGGTCGACGTAGCCGCCCTCGGGCTCCAACGGCAGTCCCGCGGCGTCCCAGGCGAGCAACCCGCCGGCCATGTTGTGGGCGTCGAACCCGGCCTGGGCGAACGCCTGCGTCGCCATCGCGGAGCGCGCGCCGCTGCGGCAGTAGAAGACCACGGGGGTGTCCCGGCTGATGGTGTGGGCATCGGCGCTGAGGTTGCCGAGCTCGATCAGCCGATCGCCGGCGATCCGACCCGCCTCGTGCTCGTGGAGCTGGCGCACATCGATGAGCTGGATCTCGCCGTCCGCCTGCAGCCGGGAGACCTCCTGGGGGGTGTAATCAGCGCCCATGTTTCTGCAGATTAGCCCGCGGGGTAGGGGACCCGTCAACGACAGCGAATCCCCTCCCATCAGGAGGGTGCAAAGGATGGTGTGACAGACATCTTGCAGGTCGTGTAGGCTGCCCAGCCGATAAGCACCCAGCCGAATTGTCGAGGCCCTGAGGCCGAGGCGATCGGGGAACCCGCTGGAGCCCAATCCCGAGCTCCTGGGGCGAATCGCCGGACCTCCGGCGTAGCGCATCTCTTTCAGCGCGAGCCCGTCAGCTAACCCCGTAGGCGTCCGAAAGAGAAGGGTTACTTTTGCTTCGAGTCCGCCTTCGCGCCGTTCCCCGCCTTGCGGGTGTCCTGGCGCTCACTGCCGTCGTACTTCCCACCTCCCCCGCCCAGGCCAGCGCGAAACAACGCCTCGGCAGCCGGACCCTCAGGCAGGGGATGACCGGCAACGACGTGCGGGCGCTCCAGTCCGAGCTCACCAAGGCCGGCTTCAAGACGCCGGCGGTCGGCATCTTCGGCCCGACCACCGAGAACAACGTCAAGCGCTTCGAGCGCAGGTACCACCTGGCCGTCAACGGCGTGGTCACCGCTGCCGTCGTCCGCAGGCTGCAGATGGTGATCACGGGCGCCACCAATGCCGACAGCACACCGGGCAGTGGCGGCACCGCGATGGGCCAGGGCGGCCCGGCTGGCGGCAAGCGCAAGTCCAAGCAGGCCGCCGCCGCCAACGATCCCACGAGCGTCATCAGCAACAACCCGATCCAGACGCCGGTCGTCCAGGACGGTGGCTCCCAGCACCTGGGCGAGCGCACCCTCAAGCAGGGGATGCGCGGCCACGACGTCCGCGTCCTCCAGGGCTACCTGACGCTCGCCGGCTTCCCCACCGCGGTGGATGGCGACTTCGGCGCCGGCACGAAGGCCAACGTGGTCAAGTTCGAGCAGGCCAACGGGCTGGACGACAACGGCGTGGTCACCTACGACCAGTCGCAGACTCTGCGCCAGGTCGTGGCCCAGGCGATGACCGCGTCCGGTCCCGTCGGCAAGGCCACGCTGAACTCCGATGGGACGGTCACGCCGCCGGCGGGCGCGCCCCAGGCGGTCGTGGACGCGATCAACGCGGCCAACTCGATCATCGACAAGCCCTACCGGGTCGGCGGCGGCCACGGCCAGTGGAACGACTCCGCCTACGACTGCTCGGGCGCGGTCAGCTTCGCGCTACACGGCGCCAACCTGCTGTCGGCGTCGGAGGACTCCACCCAGCTCGAGTCCTACGGCAGCGCCGGCCCCGGCCAGTGGATGACCATCTACGCCGATGCCAGCCACACGTTCATCGTGATCGCGGGCCTGGCCTTCGACACGGCGCATTACGGTCCCACGACGCCGGGCGGCACCGGGCCGCGCTGGCTGACTGCGGCCAACGCCACCGCCAACCTCCAGGACGGCGGCAACTACATCGTCCGGCACCCGTCGGGTCTGTAGGAGCTCGCGTAGAGAGGCTCGGGGCCCGGTCGGGCCCCGGGCACGCGCGGCGCCGGTCGGCGCCGCGCGGCCGCGTGCGCCCGTGATCTAGCATCCAGGGCGCACCATGTCCGCGCTGTCAGAGCTCTACACGATCCCGCAGGAGCACGTCGACTTCCGCGACACCATCCGCGAGATCGCCCAGCAGCGGATCGCGCCGCGGGCCGCCCAGATCGACGAGGAGGCGGCGTACCCGCACGACCTCCGCAAGCTCCTGGCCGAGCAGGACATCCTCGGCCTCCCGTTCGAGACCGAGCACGGTGGCACGGGGACGGGCACGCTCATGCTCAACATGGCGGTCGAGGAGATCGCCAAGGCGTGTGCCTCCACGGCGCTCATCCTGATGATCCAGGAGCTGGGGACGCTGCCGATCAAGCTGTTCGGATCCGACGAGCTCAAGGACCGCTTCCTGCCGCGCTGCGCCACCGGCGAGTGGTCGCCCGCCTTCGCCCTGTCCGAGCCCGAGGCGGGCTCCGATCCGGGCGGCATGATCACCCGCGCCGCGCGCGACGGCGACGAATGGATCATCGACGGCAGCAAGAACTGGATCACCAACCTCGGGATCGCCGACTTCTACGTCGTGTTCGCCGTCACTGACCGGGAGGCGGGGCACTCGCGGGGGATCACGGCGTTCGTGGTCGAGGCCGACCGCCCCGGGTTCAGCGTCGGCAAGCTCGAGCACAAGCTCGGGATCCGGGGCTCGCCGACCGGCCAGCCGATCTTCGACGGCGTCCGCGTTCCCGAGGAGAACGTCGTTGGCAATGTCAACGAGGGGTTCAAGGTGGCGATGGGCACGCTGGACCGCTCGCGTCTGGGAGTGGCGGCGCAGGCGCTCGGGATCGCCCAGGGCGCGACTGACTACGCCGCCGCCTACGCCCGCGAGCGCAAGCAGTTCGGCAAGCCGATCAACTCGTTCCAGGCGATCCAGTTCAAGCTTGCCGATATGGAGACCCAGTGCGCCGCCGGGCGCGAGCTGCTCTACCAGGCGTGCGCCAAGATCGATCGCGGCGACGCCGACATCGGCAAATACTCGGCCATGGCCAAGCTGTTCTGCTCCGACGTGGCGATGCACGTCACCGTCGAGGCCGTCCAGGTCCTGGGCGGATACGGCTACGTCAAGGAGTACCCGGTGGAGCGGATGATGCGCGACGCCAAGATCACCCAGATCTACGAGGGCACCAACGAGATCCAGCGCCTCGTGATCGCCCGGACGCTCAGGTAGCCGGAATGCCGAGCCCGTCCACCCAGCCGCCGACCCTGCGCCGCATCCTGTTCGCCGCCGTGGCGGCGCTGACGATCGGTCTGGGCGCGGTCAGCATCGTGACCGGCTTCAGCGACTCTCCGCCGGTGCGGCTGCTTCAGGGCATCGCCATCTTCGGCGCCGGGGCGGCCATCATCGGCAGCGTGGTGGTGCTGGCGATGACCCACATGGCGGGCTGGCGCGAGCCCGAGTCAGAGGAGGAGTTCGAGGCGATCGTCCGTCGCGCCGAGGAGCTGGCCGCGCGGGGAGAATGGGGGAACTCATACGACGACGGCCCGGACGGTGGCGACGACGACGACGAATACGCGCTCACCACCGACGAGGACTTCAGGGCGCTCGTGCGCTCGGCGCTCGATGAGCTGCCGCTCGAGTTTCACCGCGCGCTCGAGCACGTGGCCGTGGTCATCTCCGACGGGGGCGCGCGGCGCGGCGCCTACGGCCTCTACCAGGGCGACACCGTGGCCCGCGACTTCTTCCACGACCGGATCATCATCTTCCGCGACACCCTGATGCGCGACTTCGGGCACGACCCCGAGCTGCTCAAGGCCCAGGTCACCCGCACCGTGCGCCACGAGCTCGCCCATCATCTGGGATGGGGCGAGACCGGCGTGCGCGGCCTCGGCCTCTGACCCCGGCAACACGATCAAGGAGAGCCCCCACCCATGCCCGAAGCCGTGATCGTCGACGCCATCCGCACGCCCATCGGCCGCGCGGGCAAGGGGTCGCTGAAGTCGGTGCGCGCTGACGAGCTCGCCGCGCTGCCGATCCGGACGCTGATCGAGCGCAACCCCGACGTCGACTTCGCCCAGACCAACGACGTGCTCATGGGCGCCGCGTCCGGGATGGGCGAGCAGGGCTACAACGTCGGGCGCAACGCCTCGCTGCTGGCGGGCCTGGACCACCACGTTCCGGCGTGCACCGTCAACCGCTTCTGCGCCTCGTCGCTGATGACGATCCGCATGGCGTCGCATGCGATCCGGGCCGGCGAGGGCGATCAGTACATCGCCGCCGGGGTGGAGGCGGTCTCGCGAGCCGGCCTGGGCGCCGGGATGATGGAGGAGAGCAAGAACGTCAAGCTCAACGGCTCCGAGGGGTCGCTCTACGACGTCTACATCCCGATGGGAATGACCGCCGAGAACGTCGCCGAGCGCTGCAAGGTGAGCCGGGAGGCGCAGGACGAGTGGGCGGTCATCTCCCAGAACCGAGCCGTGGACTCGCGCGAGTCCGGCCACTTCGACGTCGAGATCGTCCCCGTCACCGTGCCCGCGCACACCGAGGTCGACCACGAGGGCAACGAGGTCGAGGTCCCTGAGACGGTCGTGTCCCGGGACGACGGTCCCCGCCCCGGCACCACGATGGAGGTCCTGGGCAAGCTCAAGCCGGCGTTCAAGCCCGACGGCACCGTCACCGCCGGCAACGCGTGCCCGCTCAACGACGGCGCCGCCGCCGTGCTGGTCATGTCCGACGAGAAGGCCGAGCGGATCGGGGTTAAGCCCCTGGCGCGGATCGTCGCCTCCACGGTCGCCGCGATCCGCCCCGAGATCATGGGCCTGGGCCCGATCCCGGCGATCCGGGCGCTGCTCGAGCAGACCGGGATGAGCATGGACGACATCGACGTCGTGGAGATCAACGAGGCATTCGCGGCCCAGATCGTGCCCTGCCGGGACGAGCTGGGCATCCCCGAGGAGAAGCTCAACCCGTTCGGCGGCGCGATCGCGCTCGGGCACCCGTTCGGGATGACCGGGGCCCGCATCATGACGACGCTCATCAACGGCCTGCGCTCCGTCAACGGTCGCTACGGCATCGAGTCGATGTGCGTGGCCGGCGGGATGGGGCAGGCGATGCTGATCGAGCTGCTGTAGCCCGCCCGCTGGCGGCGGGCCGGACGCTCTGGTCTCGGCGCTACCTCGGCGGCATCCGCAGCGCGCCGTCGAGCCGGATGACCTCGCCGTTGAGCATCTGGTTCTCGACGATGTGCACGGCGAGCGCGGCGAACTCCGACGGCTGGCCGAGGCGCGAGGGAAACGGGATCGCCTCGCCCAGCGCCCGCTGGGTCTCCGCGGACAACTCGCCCAGCAGCGGCGTCTCGAAGGTGCCCGGGGCGATCGTGCACACGCGCACCCCCGCGACCGCCAGGTCGCGCGCGGCGGGCAGGGTCATGCCCACGATCCCGCCCTTGGAGGCCGAGTAGGAGACCTGGCCGATCTGCCCGTCAAAGGCGGCGATCGAGGCGGTGTTGATGCACACGCCGCGCTCGCCGGAGTCGAGCGGCTCGTTGCCCAGCATCGCGGCCGCCGCCAGCCGCAGCACGTTGAAGGTGCCGATCAGGTTGACGGCGATGACCTTCTCAAACGGCTCGAGGGCGTGGGCGCCGCGGCGCCCGGCGACCCGCTCGCCGTGCCCGATGCCCGCACAGCACACGCTGATCCGCAGCCCTCCCTCGGCCGCCGCCTGGGCGACGGCCGCCTCCACGGTGTTGGCCTGCGTGACGTCGGCATGCGCGAACGACGCCCGTTCGCCCAATTCCTCGGCCAGCGCGGCGCCGCGATCGTCGTTGAGGTCGGCGATGACCACATGGGCCCCAGCCGCGTGCAGCGCCCGCGCCGTGGCCTCGCCCAGCCCGGAGGCGCCTCCGGCGACCAGCGCGCCTGAGCCATCGATTCGCATGGCGCAGAACCCTATCCGGAGCCGTCGCCGCGCGGCCGCGCCATGGTCACCGCGAACAGCTTCTTGTCATCGGTGAACCAGCGCTCGAGCTCGAGGCCGGACGCCTCGAGGTCGGCCTCGACGTGCGCGCGCGTGAACTTGGCGCTGATCTCGGTGCGCAGCTCCTCGCCCGCGGCGAACTCCACCCGCAGATCGAGATCGGCGATGTAGACCGACGAGGCACGGGTGGCCCGCAGCCGCATCTCCACCCACTCGTTGCGCCGGTCATAGAAGGCGATGTGCTCGAAGCTCTCGGGCTGGAAGTCAGCGTCGAGCTCGCGGTTGAGCACGTAGAGCAGGTTGCGGTTGAACTCGGCGGTGATCCCGGCGGCATCGTTATAGGCGGCCTCGATCACGTGTGGATCCTTGACCAGGTCGGTGCCGAGCAGCAACCGGTCGCACGGCCCGAGGAGCGTGGCGATCCTGCCCAGTACGGTGCGCCGCGTTCCCGGCGGGAAGTTGCCGATCGTGCCGCCCAGCAGCGCGATGATTCGGTGCCCACCCACCCCGCCCACGGCATCGGGGAGGTGCTCCAGGTGGCGCTCGAAGTCGCCGACGACGCCGTGGACCTGAAGGTCCGCGTAGTCCTCGATCAGCGTCCGCGCGGCGTCCTCCACCACGCTCTGGGAGACGTCGAGCGGGATGTAGCGGCGCGGGTGGGTGGGGACGGTCTCCCGCATCGCGTCGAGGAGCACGCGCGCCTTGTCCGACGCGCCCGCGCCGAGCTCCACGAGCTCGCCGGCGCCGGTGAGCGCCACGATCTCCGCCGCGCTGTCGCGCAGGATGGCCAGCTCGGTGCGGGTGGGGTAGTACTCGGGCTGCTCGGTGATCTGCTCGAACAGCTCGGAGCCCCGGGCATCGTAGAAGTGCTTGGGGGCCAGCTCCTTGAACGGCTTGGTCAGCCCGTCGAGCACGTCGTTGGCGAGCGAGCGCTCATCATCCTCGGACAGCCACGAGTCGACCTGGACGGGGGTGGGGGACAGCGGCTCCATGTCAGAGGTCCTTTGCGATTCGCAGGCCGGAGAAGATCTGCCGCCGCTGGGGGAAGTCCCAGTTGCGGAACGTCGGGGTGATCACACGGGGCCGGGTGGCCCAGGCGCCCCCGCGCAGCACCTTGTACTTGTCTCCGAAGAACACCTCGGAGTACTCGCGGTACGGAAAGGGCTCGAAGCCCTCATAGCCGGTGAAGTCGCTGGCGGTCCACTCCCACACGTCGCCGATCATCCCCAGCACCCCGTAGGGCGAGGCGCCGGCGGGGAGCGACCCGGCGGGAAGGGGTCCGCCCGCGCGCTGGTCGATGTTGGCGTGCCGGCCGGGGACAGGCGCCTCTGCGCCCCAGGGGTAGGGCAGGGCTGTCTCCTGCTCCTGGTCCCAGGTCGCCGCCTTCTCCCACTCGACCTCGGTGGGAAGGCGGCCGGAGTGCGCTCGAGCGAAGGCGTCGGCCTCGAACCAGGAGATGTGGACGACCGGTCGATCCGGATGCAGTGGCTCGAGTCCCGACAGGCGCCACTCTGACCGCAGGTCGGCCGTCCAGCTCTGTGGTCGGGTGATGTCGTAGTCCTCCTTCCACGACCATCCCTCGTCGGACCACCATTCACGCCGCTCGTAACCACCCCCTTCCACGAAGGTCAGATACGTGGCATTGGTGATCGGCGTGCGGCCGATCAGGTACCCACGGACGTCGGTGCGATGGCGCGGGCGCTCGTTGTCGTAGGCGAAGCCCGTGGCCGGAGCGCCGATGATGCACTCGCCGCCGGTGATCTCCACCATCTCGAGGCCGGTAAAACCGACCCCAACCGCCCCGCCGTTGCCCGGCACGCCGGCGTTCCCGGCGCTGCCGCCGTTGAGGGAGAGCCCCTCCAGCTGCGCCAGCTGGATCGTCTGGAGCATCGTCTCGGTGTGCTGCTGCTCGTGACGGACGATGAGCTCGGCGATGACGCCGTCGCCCACGCCCCGGTCGGCGATGACCTCGAGGACGCGCTCGCGGACGTCGCGGAGGTAGTCCCGAGCGTCGTACGGCCGCAGGAACGGCAGATCGCCGCGCCCGGCGCGCGGGGTCTCGAAGGCGTCGTAGACGTCGGCCAGGTCCTCGCGCAGGAGCGGCTGCCCTCCGTAGCGGTGGGCCAGCCACAGGTCCTCGAACGCGGCGATGTGGCCGAGGTCCCACACGAGCGGGCTCATCAGCGTCGAGTGGACGCGCTCCAGCTCGGCCTCCGAGAAGGGAGCGACGAGATCGAGCGTGCGGTCGCGGGCCTCCGCCAGATCATCGACCGCTGTCTGGGCGTCGCGGGGCGCGACGGCTGCCTGGAAGCCGTCCATCCCTTAATAGTGACAGCCTCGATTCTTCCCAAAACGTTAAGTCTGAGCCGGCCCGGCGCCAGGGTTGAGATCGGGCCAAACCGGTTAGGCTGATCGAAGATGAACATCAAGGAGCTCGACCGCGGTGAGCTGGTTGCGGTCGCCGGAGGAGTCCTTCTGGGGGTGTCTCTGTTCTTGAGCTGGTACTCGTTGGGCAATCGCAACGCCGTGATCGGCACCTGTCATGGGCCCGACAGCACCTGTACCGGCTGGGCGTCCCTGTCGGCGGTCCGCTTCCTGTTCCTGGTCGCGGCCGCGGCGCCGCTCATCCTCGCCTGGATCATCGCCCGGGGCCACGCCCTGTCCTGGCCGCGTGGCGAGCTCACTGCGGTCACTGCGCTCGTGGCTCTCATCATGACCTTGTTCGTCGGCGTCATCGACCACCCCGGCTCGCCGCCCGCTGAGATCAGCGTGGCCATCGGCTGGTGGGTGGCGCTCGTGGCCGACGTCCTCATCCTCACCGGCTCGGTGTGGCGCTCGAAGGAGAGCGGCGCCGGCCGCAAGCCCCCGGGGGTTCTATGAGCACGACACCGACGAGCCAGAAGCCGGACCGCAATCTCGCGCTGGAGCTGGTGCGCGTCACCGAAGCGGCGGCTCTCGCCGCCGCGCGCATGGTGGGACGCGGCGACAAGGAGGGCGCCGACCAGGCCGCAGTGGACGCCATGCGCCTCGTCCTGGACTCGGTCGCGATGGACGGCCTGGTGGTCATCGGCGAGGGCGAGAAGGACGAGGCGCCGATGCTCTACAACGGCGAGCACATCGGTGATGGGACGCCGCCGAAGGTCGACATCGCCGTCGACCCGCTCGAGGGCACACGCCTCACCGCGCTGGGCATGCCGAGCGCGCTGGCGGTGATCGCGCTGTCCGAGCGCGGCTCGATGTTCGATCCCGGCCCGTGCGTCTACATGGAGAAGATCGCCGGCGGCCCCGACATCGGCGACCTCCTCGACCTCGACCGGCCGCTGGCCGACACGCTGGCACTGGTCGCCGAGCGCCGCAACCGCGACATCCGCGACATCATGGTGGTGATGCTCGATCGCGAGCGCCACCACGACGCGATGCGCCACGTGCGCGAGGCGGGGGCGCGCGTGCGGCTCATCACCGACGGCGACGTGTCCGCGTCGCTGCTGGCCGTGAGCGAGAACTCACCCGTCGACCTGTTGTGGGGCATTGGCGGCACCCCCGAGGGCGTCATCTCAGCCGCCGCCATCAAGTGCATCGGCGGACAACTGCTCGGACGCCTCTGGCCGCGCACCGAGGACGAGCGCACCGCCGCCGTCCGGGCCGGCTACAACCTGGACCAGGTCCTCACCTGCGACGACCTCGTCCAGGGTGAGAACGCCTTCTTCTCGGCCACCGGCGTCACCGACGGCGACGTGCTCCAGGGGGTGCGCTACCAGGGCGACCGGGGCGCGACGACCGAGTCGCTGGTCATGCGGTCGCGCTCGGGCACCGTACGCCGCATCCACGCCCGCCACGACCGGGCCAAGATGCGCGCGATGGGCATCACGTCCTACGGCTGATCCGCGGGCGCGGCGGAGGCGGCCGGCTCCGAGCCGGGCGATGGTGGGTCGGCGCCGGCTCCCCAGTCGGCGATGTCGAGCTGGTCGGCGAGTTGCCCCACCTTGGAGCGCGCCAGGTCCAGGTTGGCCAGCGAGCGCAGGAAGGAGTGGGTGACCAGCACGTGGACGACCGACTGGGTCATCTCGTACACCGGCTCGGAGAACCCGACCGCGATCGATGGGTAGAAGTTGGCCACCTCGACCTCGATGAGCAGGTCCACCCGGGAATCCGTCCCCGCCCGCCCCCGGGGTGGCTCGCGGCGCACATCGAGCTCCAAAAAGCCGCAGCCCCGTCCCGTCCGCGCCACGAGCAGCCCGTCGCGGATGCGCCAGCGCACGGCGCCGTGGTCGTCATCGATCGTGTACTCGGGCGCGTCGAAGCGCAGCAGCGTGAGCGGGCGCCCCAGCAGCACCACCGAGCGGCTGTCAGCCGTGTACTTGATGCGGATGAGGTGGAGCGTGACCCGGGAGAGGAAGCGCCAGTATGTGCGTGCCAGGTTCTCCAGATTGGCGGGGGTCCAGATCCGCTCCAGGTCGCGCTCGTGCATGGTCAGCACCGCCGACTGGACCGAGCGGACGGCGCCGTCACGCGCGATGACCGTGGACCGGCGCGGCGACACGATCACCGACTGCGCCGGGAGCCGGCGCCGGCGCTTTCGCCGCCGGATCGCGGCGGCCGCGGACACGAGGAACGCCACCAGGGCCAGAGGTGCGATCACGGCGCAGATTGTGCCCGGTTTGGGGGCGGGGCAACCTCAGGTGACGCTAAGAGGGCGTTAGCCCGCGAGAGGGTGCAGCGCGACGGTGGCTCCGGCGCGGAGCGTCCCCTCGCCGCTGGGGACCAGCGCCAGGGCGTCGGCGCCGAGCAGCGAGGTGAGGATGTGCGACCCCTGGGCGCCGTTGGGATAGGCGCGCACTGCATCGCCTTCGTCGGTCAGCCGCACGCGGATCATCTGGTCGCGGCTGGGGTTGCGCGACACGTCCACGCCGAGGACCGCGGTGGCTCGAGGCGGGACAGGGAGGGGCGCGCCCTGCAGCGCGGCCAGCGCGGGCGCCACGAACAGCGAGAACGTCACCACCGTCGACACCGGGTTACCGGGCAGTCCGAACACGAGCGGGCGCCCCTCCGCGGGGACTCCGAACCAGGTCGGCTTGCCGGGCTGGAGCGCCACGCTCCAGAACACCTCCCGCACGCCCAGCGCGTCGAGCGCGGGCTTGACGTGGTCGTGGGGGCCGACCGACACGCCGCCGGAGATGATCACCACGTCTGACTGCGCCATCGCGGCCCTGATGCCGTCGGCGGTGGCGGCGCGGTCGTCAGGCAGCCGGCACGCCGGCGTGGTGACGGCGCCGAGCCGCTGGGCCAGCGCGGTGAGCATCGGGGCGTTGGAGTTGTGGATCTCGCCGGGCCCCAGCGGCTCGCCCGGGGCGCGCAACTCGTCGCCGGTGCACAGCACCGAGACGCGCGGCCGGCGCGCCGCCGCCACGGCGCCGACGCCGGCGGCGGCCGCCGCGCCGAGCGCCACCGGTCCCAGCGGGGTGCCGGCCGAGAGCACGATCGTGCCGGCGCGCATGTCCTCGCCGGCGCCCCGGACGTGCTCGCCAGGCGCGACTGGGGCCGCGGTCTCGATCGAATCGCCTCCGTTGACCGCCACGTTCTCCTGGGGGATGACCGCCGTCGCTCCGGAGGGCACGGCGGCGCCGGTGGAGATGCGGATCGCCTCGCCGTCGGCGAGCTGGTGAGTCGACGGCGTTCCTGCGCGGGACTCTCCGACGATCGCCAGGATCCGCCCGGCGTCGCCGGCGACCACGGCGTAGCCGTCCATCGCCGAGCACGGAAACGGGGGGACGTCGCCCGCCGCCGCGACATCCTCGGCGAGGACTCGTCCCAGAGCATCGTCGAGCGCCACCGTCTCGAGTCCGAGCGGTGACACGGCGTCAAGAACGAGGCCTCGTGCATCGTTGATGGAGATGAGCGGCGCGGGCATCAATGGACTGGTGGCTCGCCGAAGCGGATTTCCAGCATATTGCGGTCACACGGACGGGAGACGACTGGGGTGCGTGATACAAGACGGCCGATGGCGCCCGTGCCTCCCCGTCGGCGGCGGGCACGGCCGGTCGCCGACGCCCCAATCGATGCGCTGCTGCCGCGGTCAGAGGAGCTGGCCAAGGGGTGGCTGCTGGCCCTGCTCGAGCAGGCCCCGCTGAACGACGCGCCTGCGATCCTGGCCACCGAGCTGACACGCGACGGCCCGCGCGTGTGCGACGCCGTGCTGCGCGCGATCGCCAGCGATGCCGATCTGCGCCGGCTCGAGCCAGGCGGCGCGCTGGAGCCGCTGGCCATGCGCGTGGGGGAGATAGCGGGGGCCGCCTCGCCCGCCGCTGTCTCCGGGGCCGTCGACGCCCTCCACGGCGTCATCTGGAGCGCCGTGCGCGACGAGCTGCGCGGGGCGGATGCCGACCTCGTGTCCGAGCTCACCGAGCGCCTCACGCTCATCTCAGAGCTCGTGCGTTCCGCCGCACTTCAGCGCGCGGCTCCCGACTCGCGGCCGGGAACGGTGTCCGCGGCGCCGCCACCGCCGCCGGTGGCTCAGACGCGCCCGCCGGTTCAGCGCCCGCCGGTGCCGCCGCCCACGGCGGAGCGCGCGTGGCCGGGTGTCTCTGACACGCCTCCCGAGCCATCGCCGACGCTGTGGGTGGCGGCGCTGCAGGACGAGATCGTGGGGTCGTCGGGGTCAGCGCTGTCGCTGCTGCTCGCCGAGTTCGAGGACGCCGAGCGCGTCGCGGCGGTCGAGCCCAGCGCCGAGGCCCGCGCCACCTTCGACCGGTTTGCCGCCGCCGTGCGCAGCGCCGCGCGCCGGGAGGACATCCTCGTCTGCGAGAGCGACGCGCGCGCCTGGATCATCGCCCGCAACACCGACCGGGCCGGCGCCCGGGCGCTGGGCGAGCGCATCGCGGCGGCGGTCAGGGGGGCCGCGTGGCGGGGGGCACCGCTGGCCGCCAGCGTCGGGGTGGCCGTGCTCGGCGAGGACGGGCGCACCAGCGGGGAGCTCATCGACGCCGCCGAGGAGGCGCGGTTTGCCGCCGCGGCCGGCGGCGTGGAGGTCTGGCGCGGCGAGGAGCCCTGAGCGGGCCGGGCGGGCGCAGCTCAGCGCGTGGGCAGTGAGACCGCGTCGATCTGCGCGGTGCCCGCGATCCCGAGCGCCTCGCCGGTGGCCGCGGTGAGGTCCCAGTCGGCGCCGTTGGCGTAGGGGCCGCGGTCGATGACGGGTACCACCAGCGTTCTGCCCTGGTAGTAGATGGCCACCGATTCGCCGCACTTCAGGGTCCGGTTGGCCAGCCCGATCGTGCCCCGGCGCAGCCGCTGGCCGCAGGCGGTCTTCTTGCCGTAGAAGCCGGGACCGTATTCCGTGGCCCGCGACGGGCGGTACACGGTCATCGTCAGCGACGGGGTCACGGTGGCGCTCTGAGCCTGCGATGCGCTGGTCACGACGGCGCGCATGGCGAAGCGGCCGATGTGGTTGGTCTGCCACATGGCGCTGAAGGTTCCGTCGGAGGCGATCGTCGCCGACACCGTGGCGGCCCAGGTCCAGTTGGTCTGGTGCCCCGAGCGCTGGATCTGGATCGTGTCGCCGGCCAGTTGCGATGGGGCGGTGCCCGAGAAGGTCAGCTCCTTGCCGAGGATGCCCGACGCGCTCGTCTGCAGGGTGATGCCGTTGCCGGTGGTCGCGACGGTGACGTTCCCACTTCCGATGCTCGGGGCGGGGCCCGTGGTGGTGGTGCCGGTCGTCGTGACGGGCGACCCGCCCGGATCCACGCCTGCGCCGCCGCCTGACGACGCCACCGCGGCGGCGGGGACGGCCAGCGCTGCGGCCAGCAGCGCGGAGACAGCATGAGCACGTCGACGACGACTACGGATAACTCGGTCCATCCTTTTGTCATGCCTACGAGGTGAGCTGACGGGCTCGCGCTTGGTTAGCGCTACGGTCCTTAGCGGGACCGATTCGCCCCAGCGGGTCTGCGACAACCCGCAAGTGGTTCCCCCGTCGACCCCTCCCGGAGAAGAGGCCGTTCGGCTGGTGGCGCGGCAGTATACGCATACCCGCCGGCAGACTTATGTAAGCCTGGTGAGCGGGCCGCTACGGTCGCGGCAACCGCGAGACGGCGCGGCGCAGGGCGCGCGCGCTGGCGTGCAGGCCGATCTCGGCGAGCTCGGCGGCGGCCTGGACCGCGGTCTCGAGCACGCCCGGCGATGGCTCGCGCGCAGGGCGCTCCGCGGGCGGTGTGGCGGGCGGCCGAGCGGCGGTCGGCTTCGAGGGCGCGGGTTTCGTCGCCGCCGCCTTCGGGCGCTTGGCGGCCGCCGGTCTGGCCGGCTTGGGCTTCGCGACTGGCTTGGTCCTCGCGGCCGGCTTGGGCTTGGCGGGCTGCGGGGTGGCGGCAGGGCTCGCCGGCTGGGCCGGGGCCGTGGCGCTGCGCGGGGCCGCGCGCTTGTCCGAGCGGCGGTGCGGACGGGTCCGCGGCAGCGACCCGATGACTCCTGGCTGGGGCTCGTCGCTCATCGATTCACATCATCGCGCACCCGCGGCCAGACCGCTTCGGCGAGAGAAAATGGGCGGTCCGTTAAAAAAATCGGCGAAACGCTGAAACGCCGCGATATCTTCGAGGTATAGACGTGGAGATAGAGAAGACGCTCCCGGCGGCTTTGAGCCGCCGGACCGCTCCTCAGCTGGGCCTGTGCAGGCCTGCCGCGGATTGACTTCACAAAATATAGTGACTATAGTCGGACCGTATGTTTGAGTAGCGGTCGTGCGCCCTGAGGAGGGCGCCACGGTCGGTTCCTTTGTACTGAGTGGTGACCCCGCTGGCGTGTCGCCGCCAACGACGGAAACGGAATCAGATGTCTGTAGCGGACCTGCAGGAACTCGAAGAGATCAAGGGCCTCGTCAACCGCGGCCAGCAGCTCGGCGTCCTCACCTACTCGGAGATCGCCGGAGCAGTTTCAGAGCTCGATCTGGACGAAGCGGACGTCGAGGAGCTGCACGGCTTCTTGGAACGAGCCGAGATCGAACTCGTCGAGGAAGTGGACCCGGCTCTCGCCGCGACCGAGGTCGAGCGCGCGCCGGACAAGCGCGGCCGGCGCAAGGCCAAGACCGCGCTGGATCTCAAGCCGGACATGACGACGGACTCGCTCCAGCTGTTCCTCAAGGACATCGGGAAGGTCCGCCTGCTCACCGCCCAGGAGGAGGTCGACCTGGCCAAGCGGATCGAGCGCGGCGACCTCGATGCCAAGCAGAAGATGGTGGAGTCAAACCTCCGTCTCGTCGTGTCCATCGCCAAGAACTACCGCAACCAGGGCCTGCCGTTCCTCGACCTCATTCAGGAGGGGACGCTCGGGCTGGTGCGCGCCGCCGAGAAGTTCGACTACCGCAAGGGCTTCAAGTTCTCCACGTATGCCACGTGGTGGATCCGCCAGGCGATCGCCCGGGCGCTGGCCGATAAGGCCCGCACGATCCGCATCCCGGTCCACGTCGTGGAGAAGCTCAACAAGATCGGTCGCGCCGAGCGCAAGCTGGTGACCGAGCTCGGCCGCGAGCCGACCGCCGAGGAGATCGCCGAGGTCACGGGGATCGAGCCCGACGAGGTCGAGTCCATCAAGCGCTCCGCCCAGGCGCCGGTCTCCCTGGAGAAGCCGGTGGGCGACGAGGAGGAGTCCGAGTTCGGCCAGTTCATCGCAGATGAGCGCGCCGAGTCTCCGTACGAGCGGGCGGCCGAGATCCTCACCAAGGAGGCGCTGCGCGAGGCGCTTGAGAACCTGAGCTATCGCGAGCGCCGGGTGCTCGAGCTTCGCTACGGGCTCGGCGGCGAGCACCCCCGGACGCTGGACGAGGTCGGCCGGACGTTCAACGTCACCCGCGAGCGCATCCGCCAGATCGAGAACCAGTCGCTCAAGAAGCTCCAGTCGCTGGCCGAGGCGCAGAAGCTTCGCGACGTCGCCTAGCACCGGCGCCACCGCCGGACGGGGCTCACGCTGAAACGTCGATGTGACCGCTGCGCCGCGGCGGTCACATCCGTGATCGCTATCTCCTGAGCGGCGAGCAGTGTCGGCCGCGCCCTGGGGTCGACATACTTCAGTTCGTGAAGTCTTGCGCTAGAATGGGAAGCGTGATGGTTTCGAATGACACGTGTCCGGTGTGCGCGACAGCCGAGATCGTGTGCGGGAAGTGGACCCTGCTGGTGATCCGCGACCTGGCCGAGGGCCGGTCGAGGTTCTGCGAGCTTGAGCGCTCCCTTGCGGGCATCAGCCCGCGGACGCTGTCGCTGCGACTCCGCGCCCTCGAGGAGGAGGGCGTCGTGGTGCGCCAGACGTTCCCCGAGGTCCCGCCGCGCGTCGAGTACGTGCTCACGGACAAGGGCCGCGCGCTCGTGCCGCTGATCGAGAGCATGCGCACCTACGGCCGCGAGTGGCTCGGCTGCGCCGAAGACCTCGGTGCGGACGCCGACCGCCTGCCGGTCGCCACCGTCGCCTAACCACTCGCGCCTCGCAAGGTCTGATGCGGGGGAGAGGATCGCCGTGCGGCGCGGAGAAACCGCCGTCGTGCGCAACGTCACCCTTCACCGTCTGTTGGAGTCCTTCACCGTCGACGCGTCCAGTCGCCTGTGCGCGGAGGCTGCGGCCGGCGCAGAGATGCCGTTCGAGCTGGCCGAGGAGCGCGGCGCCGGGCGCGTCCCGCTGTATTGCTATCGCCCGCTGATTGGCGAGTTCATCCGCTCGCGCTTGGGATCGCTGGCCGCGATGCCCAGCCACGCCGACGCCGCCCGGGCGCTGAGCCAGTGCGAGGCGCTCGACGTCTACCTGTCCGAGCACGGCGCCACCGCCCCGCCCGACCCCCGCGGCAGCGCGTCCGCCGGCCTCGCCGTGTTCCTGGAGAGCGTGTTCTCCGAGCGCAGCGGGTTCGGCTTCGAGCCGGCGGCCTTCGAGGCGGCCTACGCCGAGCTCGAGCGCGCCGTGTACGAGGGCCACTGCACCGCCACGGTGATCGCGCCGCTGCTCGGGGTGGCGCTGGATCCCGACACAATCGAGCTCTCGCTCGGTGACGGCCTGTCGCTCATCCGCGGCGACGCGGTGGCCGAGGCGCCCCCCGAGGCCGTCTGGGGCCGGGGCGACGAGCCCAACGTGCTCGCGCTCCTGGCGATCGACCAGGAGCGGTCCGAGCGCTCGCCGGTGGCGACGGCGCGGGCTCGCTTCCGCCACGTGCTCAGCGCGCTGCGCCTGTTCGAGCGCGGCGGCTACGCGCTCGGCCCAGTGGGGTGGGCGCGCACCGAGGCCGGCAGCTGGCGCTCGGTGTCGATCGGCGTCGCCGGCCGCCCGCGGCGGCTGACGCTCGTCCCCGCCGCCCAGGAGGACGAGCTGCGCGCGTTCTGCCGACTCGTATCCCGGCGCGACCCCCACCCTGAGCTGGCGTGGGCGCTGGCCCGCTTCGAGATGGCCTGCGAGCGGCCGTCGCCGCTGGAGGCGCTCACGGACTATCTGCTGGCGCTGCGCGCGCTGCTGGAGCCCGAGGGCCCGGCGAGCGGGCGCCTGGCCCAGCGGCTGGCCGTCATCTGCGCCCGGCCCGAGGAGCGATCAGCGCTGACCGAGCGCACCGCCCGCGCCGTCGCCCTGGAGCGCTCGGTGATCGGCGGCCTGGCCGGCGGCCGTGAGGACCCCGCGCAGCCCCACGCGCTCGTTGACGAGCTTGCCGAGAACCTGCGGGCGATCCTCCGCGACGCCCTGTGCGGCCATCTCGACGCCGATCTGGTCAGCGTGGCCGACGATCTGCTGGCCGAGGCGGCGCAGTCGCCGGCCGCGGAGTCGGCCGGTGCGGCCGGCGTGCGTTAAACTGACGGGCGACCGCTCCCTACTCGGCCTCCCGCGGGAGACCGGGAGTGTTCTGCCCACCAGGCACGACACAAGTAAGTCCTGGGGCTCGTAAGTAGTCAGGGGGAGCGCGATCTCAGCGATGAGCGGGCACTGCCCGCTCGTCCTGGTTAACGGGACGCACTAGGCTCCGCCTCATGGCCGACGACGCGCTCATCTGCATGGTCGAGATCCCGATGGGCAGCCGCGATAGGTACGAGTTCGACCCCTCGCTGTGGGAGATCGCCGCCGGCCCAGGAGCGCTTCCGCGCGCAGGGGCCGGCGTCGTGAGCCGCTGAGATGTTCCACCTCGAGCTGCGCCAGTTCCCCCATGTCGCTCGGGCCTTCAACCTCAGCCGCGACGAGCTGGACACGCGGTTCGTGCGCCCGTGGATCGGCGGAACCGTGATCGAGCACGATGACCGCCGCTGGGCGCCGGAGCGCAGCCGGCTGAAGATCCTGGAGGGCCCGGAGCTGCCCCCTGACGAGCTGGGCATGGGACGCGGCTGGGCGACCGCCACCAAGCATTGCGCAGACGTCACCGACACCATCATCGCCCAGGCCCGCCGGGGCGCCGAGGCGCGGCCCGAGGTGGAGGCGCTCAAGGACGCCATCGCCGAGGTCGCCGCTACCCCGCTGGGCTTCCAGGACGTGATGGCGCTCGCCGCCGCCGCCCACCCGCATTGGCGCGCCAGCCAGCAGCTCGAGCTGGCCGAGCAGGCGGTGTGGGAGATGCTGCATCAGAGCCGCGTGGAGATGACGGTCAATGGCACGACCGTGCGCCGGGAGCGCTGGCAGCCGATCGTGCTCAGCTGGGCGACGTGGGCCGGCGTCACGACCGAGCCGTTTCGCCTGCGCACGCCGGCGGGGTGAGCCCCGCCGCGCCGGTCAGGCGATCACGTCGGCGATGAGCCGCTCGCGCTCGACGTCGGACGCGAACAGGTAGCGGTGCACTCGCAGCAGGCCCTCGACGTCGTGGACGTCGTCGTCGAGGTGGGGGACGAGCAGCAGCGGCTCGTCGCCCAGCTCCCCCTGCAGACGGGCCACGTTGCGCGCGTCGCGGCGGGCGAGCCGGTGGTAGTCGAAGAAGTTCTCTGCGACGCGGGCGGCCAGCTCGGGCGCGAGCTCCTCGTCCAGGGCGGTGATCAGCTCGTCAGCCTCGGCCTCACCGAGGATGTCGTGGTGGACGCGGTTGACGATGACGCCGGCGAACGGCAGTCCGCCCTCATTGAGCGTGCGGCGAAACCAGATCGCCTCGTCGATCGCCGCCCGCTGGGCCGATGTGACGAGCACGAACGCGGTGGTGTCGGCGCGCAGCATCTCCTCGACGCCTCGGGCGCGGGCGCTGAAGTCCTCGGTCATGCCGCCCAGCAGCCCGAAGAAGGTCGTCAGGTCGGTGATCAGGTCGACGCCGGTGACGCGGCGCAGCCCGCCGAGCAGCGGCGCTGCGCCCCGGCCGAGCACGCGCATCCCCAGGCCGGTGGGGCGGATGAACGCCTTGAGCGCCCGGCCCTCGAGGAACGAGGTCAGCCGCCCGGGGGCGTCGAGGAAGTCCAGCGCGTTGCGCGAGGGCGGCGTGTCGAGCACCAGCAGGTCGAAGTCCCCATCGCGAACCAGCTCGTAGAGCTTGGCCACCGCAGTGAACTCCTGCGAGCCCGAGACCGCGGTCGACAGCTCGCGATAGACGCGGTTGCGCTTGATCTCCTCGGCGCGCTCGGGGTCGTCGGCGACCCGGTCGATCAGCTCGTCGAAGGTGCGCTTGGGGTCGAGCATCATCGCCCACAGCTCGCCGCGGAACGGATCGCCGACGCCGGTCAGTCGGTCAGGCTCGACCCGGCGCGGCTCGTTCTCGAGCTCCTGGAGGCCCAGCGCATTGGCCAGCCGCTTGGCCGGATCGATCGTGACCACGGCGACCTTGGCGCCTTCGGCGGCCATGCCGAGCGCGATCGCGGCCGACGTGGTCGTCTTGCCAACGCCGCCGGACCCGCCGCACACGCACACGCGCTTGCCTTCCAGCAGATCCGAGACGCTCACGGGCGCTCAGTCTAGGATCACGGCATGCGCAACCCGAGGGTTGCGCTAAGCTGGGTGGGTGCGGATCCTCGCCCTGTACGACATCCACGGCAACCCCGACGCGCTGGATGCGGTCCTGGCCGACCCGCGTGCGGCAGACCCCGACGTCGTGGTCATCGGCGGCGACGTCGTGCCCGGAGCGTTCAGCGCCGCCGTGCTGGACCGCCTGGCGGCGCTCAGCGGGCCGGTGCATTGGGTGCGCGGCAACGGTGAGCGCGAGGTGGCGGCGGCCATCGGCGGAGCGTCGCCCGCCGAGGGCGACAACGCCGCCCAGATGTCCGCGTTCACCGCGGCCGACCTCGGGCCGGAGCGCGCCCGGCCTCTGGGCGATCTGCCACTGACGGTGGTCGTGGATGGCGTGCTCTTCTGCCACGCCAGCCCGCGCGCCGACGACGAGCTCCTCACCCGGATCTCATCGCCCGAGCGCTGGTCCGAGGCTCTGGCTGGGGTCGGAGCCGAGCTGGTAATCGCCGGGCACACCCACCAGCAGGACGACCGAATGGTGGACGGCGTGCGCTTCGTCAACGCCGGCAGCATCGGCCTGCCCTACGAGGGCGACGGCGACGCCCGCTGGCTGTGGATCGAGGACGGCGTCCCCGAGCTGCGGCGCACCACCTACGACGCGGCCGGCGCCGGCCGGCGGATGCGCGAGGCCTGCGCCGCGCTGGGCGACTCGGTGAACGCATCGCTGATCGAGCCCGTCGAGGCGATGGTGGTCACGCGGATGTTCGAGGAACGCGCGGTCGACTAGGCCGAGGCGGCGGCGGTCTCGGCGTCGGGTGCCGGGTCGGGCGCCTGAGCCGGAGCCAGTGCCGCCCCTGAGTCGCCGAGTATGCGCAGCGCGTCCTCGGGAATGTGCACGCACACCGGCGTGCCCTGCTGATAGCCGTCAGCATGGCCCGTGTTGGCGATCGAGGCCTGCAGCTGAGCGCCGGTCGCCAGCCTGACCATCACCTGGACGCTGGCGCCGACGTAGACGGTCCGCTCCACCATCCCCGGCAGGCAGTTGGCGCGCTCGGCCCCGTGCTCGAGCAGCTCCACGCGCTCGGGGCGCGCCACGATCTTCACCGGGCCGGAGGCCGTGAGGTCACCGGCCGCGGCGCGCAGGCGGAAGTCCCCGACGGCGAGGGTGCAGTGCGCCGAGGGGTGGGTGGGGTCGGATATCGCCTCGGCATCCATCAGGTTCGAGACGCCGAGGAAGTCGGCGACGAACACCGTGGCCGGGCTCTCGTACACCTCGGCCGGCGTCCCGATCTGCTCGATGCGCCCGGCGCTCATCACGGCCACGCGGTCGCTCATGCTGAGCGCCTCCTCCTGGTCGTGGGTGACGAACACGAACGTGATCCCGACCTCCTCCTGCAGCGCCTTGAGCTCGAGCCGCAGCTGCTTGCGGATCTTGGCGTCCAGCGCTCCCAGGGGCTCGTCGAGGAGCAGGACCGCCGGGCGCAGGACGAGGGCGCGGGCCAGCGCGACGCGCTGCTGCTGGCCGCCGGAGAGCTGCTGGGGGCGGCGTGCCGCCATGCCGCCGAGCTCGACGAGCTCGAGCGCCTCCTCCACGCGTCGGCGCACGTCGCCCTTGGCCACCTTCTGGCGGCGCAGCCCGAAGGCGATGTTGTCGAACACGTTGAGGTGCGGGAACAGCGCGTAGTTCTGGAACACCGTGTGGACGTTGCGGCGGTGGGGCGGCACCTGGGCGACGTCGCTGCCGTCGAGCAGGATCTCCCCGGACGTGGGGCGCACGAAGCCGGCGATCATCCGCAGCGTCGTCGTCTTGCCGCAGCCCGACGGGCCCAGCAGCGAGAAGAATTCCCCGGCGTTGATGGAGGCGTCGATGGCGTCGACCGCGAGGGTCTCGTCGTACTGCTTGGTCAGTGCGCGGAGCTGGACGTCGCCAGGCATCAGGCCTCCATTCCGGACAGCTCGCGCAGGGCGGAGGTCCCGCCGCGCGAGGAGGCGGTGCGGCGCCCGAGCACCGAGTAGACGAGATAGCCGATCGCGATCGCCAGCAGCGTGGTGGAGACCAGGATCGTCGCCAGGGCGTTGAGCGCCGGAGTGCTGGTGCCGCCGCGGGCGTTGGAGTAGAGGTACATGGGAATGGTGGTGGTCGAGGCGGTTGAGGACATGTACTGGGTAACAACGAAGTCGTCAATGGACAGCGCGAACACGATGAGCATGCTGGCCAGGATCGCGGGCATGAGCAGGGGGAGCAGGACGAGCCGGATGGCAGCCCACGAGGTGGCGCCGAGATCGCGCGCCGCCTCCTCGTACTGGGGTCCGATGGAGACCAGGCGGCTGCGGACGATCACCACCACGTAGGACAGCGAGAAGGTCACCTGGCCGACCACCTGGGCGACGGTGCCGAGGTGAATGGCGTTGAACGGGAACAGAGCCAGCTGGGTGAACACGACCAGCAGCGACACTGCCATGACGATCTCGGGGGTGACCAGCGGGATGAGCATCAGCGAGTTGGACACCCCCGAGCCGCGGCCGCGCCAGCGCGAGAGGCCCACCGCCAACAGCACGCCCAGCGGGGTGGCGATGAGCATGTCGAGTCCGGCCAGCAGCAGACTGTGGACGAGCGCCTGGGTGTATTGAGGATCGTGGAAGATCGACTGAGTGGGATCTCCCCACCACCATTTGACCGAGAAGCCCTGCCAGACGCTGCGCGACTTGCCGGCGTTGAAGGAGAACAGGATCGCGATGAGCACCGGCACCAGCGCCCACGCGATGTAGGTCCACGTGATGGCGACGAGGAAGCGCGGCTCGCCCCACGGATTGCGCAGGAACTTGGGCACGAGGCTGCGCTTGGGGGCGGGCGCGGGCGCGACTGCGGTCGGCGCGGCTTCCGGGGCGGTGGTGGTGGTGCTCATGCCAGCTGCCGCCGCTGGTCGCGCGCGGTCGCGTAGAGGTAGTAGGCCATGCCGACGGCGAGGATCGCCATCAGCACGAGCACCAGCGACGCCCCGAGGTTCTTCTCCGAGCCGCCCTGGACGAAGATGTTGATCTCGTTGCCGAGCATGTTGGTCTTGGGCGAGGCCGAGATGAGGTCGTTGGTGTAGTAGTCGCCGAACATCGGCAGGACCACCAGGGCGGAGCCGGCGAGGATGCTCGGCTTGCTCAGCGGCAGGGTGACCTTGAGAAACGCCTGCCACGGCGTCGCGCCGAGGTCGCGGGCGGCCTCGATCTGGCTGGCGTCGATCCGGTCCAGGCCGGCGAACACCGGCAGGATGAAGTACGGGATGTAGCCGTAGACGAGCGCCAGGATCACCGAGTAGGCATTGCCGTTGAGCCAGTCGGGCCCCCCCAGCCCGACCGCGTTGAGGATCTGGTTGACGTAGCCGTCGGGCGACAGCAGCCCGATCCAGGCCAGCATCCGCAGCAGGTAGCTGACCCAGAAGGGGATGATCAGCAGCACGATGAGCAGCGTCTTGGAGCGCTTGGCGTGGCGGGCGACGTAGTAGGCGACCGGGTAGCCGATGGCGAAGCACAGGCCCAGCGAGACGGCCACGTAGACCAGCGTGTTGCGCACCGCGGGCCAGTACTCGCCGCCCGGCAGCGAGCCGCTGAACGCCTTGGACAGCCAGCCGGGGTTCCAGTCGGCGGGGTTCCAGGCGGGGATCGGCTGGAACAGGAAGTCCACCTGGCCCATGGCGATCGCCACCACCGCATAGGCGGGGATGACGACGAACAGGACCAGCCAGACGACGCCCGGCAGAGCGAAGGCGCGCCAGTACCCGGAGCGGCTGTCGACGGAGGTTGCGCTCACGACGATTTGACAGCCGCCCAGGCGTTCTCCCACAGGGCCTGGCCCTGCTGGCTGAGCGTGGCCTGGACGTAGCCGTTCTTGAACTGCTCCTCGCGGATCAGCGTGTTGTTGAGATTGGGCGCGAGGTAGCCCTTCTTGACCACCGCCTCCGGCGTCATGGCGTTGAGCGGCTGCTGGTAGCCGGTGTAGCTGAAGTTCGAGAACGCCTGCTTGGAATCGAGCAGGTGGTTGAGGAACAGGTGGGCGAGCACCGGGTTCTTGGCGCCCTTGAGAACCGCCATCGTGTCGTTGTCGATCGGCCCCTTGCCGTCGTCCGGCCACCAGTAGGCGAAGGCCGTCGCCTTGGTCCCCTTGGGCGCGTAGTACGGGATGACGGCCATGTCTCCCGACCACGCTTGGTGGAGCCACAGCGAGCCATCGGCGAGGCGCTGGTACTCGTTGGTGTCGAACTTGAGGTTGGCCGTGGACACCAGCTGCTGGAGCGCCTTCTGGGCGGCGGTGATCTCGGCCGGGTTCTCGGTGTTGACGTCGGTGACGCCGTTGTGGAGCAGGCCCGCGGTGAGGCCCTCGTGCTGGTCGTCGAGCAGGCCGACCTTGCCCGAGATCTTGGGGCCCTCGATCCACAGCGCGGACCACGGGTCTGACATCTGAGCCGGGTTGAAGTGGGGCAGCTTGTCCGTGCGCCACCCGATCCCGGTGGTGTAGATCGTGTAGGGCACCGTATAGCGGGCGCCGACGTCGTACCAGGGGCTGTTGAGCGCCGGCCAGACGTTGGCCTTGAGATTGGGGATATAGCTCAGGTTGAGCGGCTGGAGGATCTTGCCGACGACCAGCTGCTCGAGGTAGACGAGCTCGGGCACGAACACGTCGAACTGGACCGCGCCCGAGTCGAGCTTGGCCACGGCCTCGTCGATCGTGTTGAAGGTGCTGATCTGGACGCCGACGCCGTACTTCTTCTCGAAGGCCTTGACCACGTCCTGATTGATGTAGTCGATCCAGTTGTAGAGCTGGAGCGGGCCCTTCTCCGGCTGCATCCCGGACGCGATCGGCTTGTTGTCCGCGTAGATCGGCAGCGTCAGGGGAGCGTCTGGCCGCGCCAGGGGCAGGCCGCCGGGGCCGGTGGGGGCGGCGGCGCTGCTGGCGCCGGAGCTTGCCGAGCCGGAGCTCGAGGAGGAGCTGGGCGCCACCGGCGCGGTGCTGCCGCAGGCGGCCAGCAGGCCCGGGATCGAGAGAGCGGCGGCGGCACCGCCGGCCCGCTTGATGAAACCGCGGCGCGTGGTGGGGGGCACCCAAAGGGTGTCGTCCGTCATGGAGTGGCTCCTCTCCTCTGAGTGGTGTGGTTCGGCCGGCTGCGGCGCAGCTCGCACCCAAGCTCGCTGGAGGCGAGCGCGAGGCACCGGTCCACCATCCGGGCCGGCGTGACGTCCGGCTGGCCCAGCGTGACCTGCACCCCGAGTCCGTCCATGAGGCCGCTCAGCGCCAGCGCGAAGTCGTCGGCATCGGCCGCGGCGCTGAACTCCCCCGACGCCTGTCCGTCGCGGATGATGTCGGCGATCAGCGCCCGCTGGCGGCGGTCCAGGCGGAAGTAGGAGCGGCGGACGGCGGGGTCGCGCCGGGCGCGCACCCAGATCTCCATCCACAGCGTGTAGTCGTTGAGCCCGCCCGGCCCCAGGCTCGTCTCCTCGATCAGGCTCACGAGCCGATCGGCGGCGTGCTCGAACTGATCCTGGCCCCCGGACAGCCGCTCGTAGAAGCTGCGGTCGGCGTACTCCACCGCCTCCTCCAGCAGCCGGTCCTTGGATTCGAAGTAGTAGAGGATCGTGGGCGAGCTGGTCCCCGCGCGCTCGGCGATGTCGCCGATCCGCGTGTCGAACAGCCCGCGCTCGTAGAGCACCTCGGCGGCGGCGGCGATGATCTGCGGCTTGCGCAGGTGATCGACTTTTGGTCGCGGGCTCATTCTCCTCCGGCTCCGTGCGGGACACGTATACTGAATCCCGAGTCAGGAAACTACGCAGCGCGCCCACGGCTGTCAAGGCGGGACCGTTGCGATTTCGTGAGGTGCGGGTGGCGTGACCGACGTGGCGGTGCTGGGAGCGGGTCTGGCCGGGCTGTCGGCCGCGCGCGACCTCGTGCGCGGCGGCGCCGACGTGATCGTGCTCGAGGCGCGCTCGCGGGTTGGCGGCCGCGTCGACGCGCTGACGCTGCCTGATGGCCGCATCGTCCAGCTCGGCGGCGAGGTGGTGGGAGCCGGCCACACCGCGTACCTCGAGCTGGTCAATGAGCTGGGCCTGGCCGTGGAGCCCAGCTACGTCGCCGATCCCGGCGAGATGACCTGGGGCCTGCACGAGGGCGTCTTCGTCGGCGACGACGCGCCGTGGATGAGCGCTGAGGAGCGCGCCGACGCCGAGCGCATCGACGGCCTGTTCGCGTCGCTGGCCGCGTCGGTCGACCCCGAAGACCCGTGGAGCCATCCCGACGCCCGGCGTCTGGACGAGCTCAGCCTCGGCGCGTGGCTGCGCGAGCAGGGAGCGCTCCCGGCGGTGCGCCGCCGCCACGCGCTGGCGGCGCTGTCGCTGTCCTGCGACGGCCCGGATCGCAGCTCGCTGCTGGCCGACCTGCGCAAACACGCGACGCTGGCCGGCTCCGGTTTCTATGACCTCGCCGCCTGGGAGGGGCTGCGCTGCAGCGCGGGCTCGGCCGAGGTGGCACGCACAATGGCCGCCGAGCTGGGGCCGCGGGTGCGCCTGGGCGCGGTGGTGTCCCGGGTGAGCGTCGAGGGCGCGTCCGGAGTGTGCGTCGAGCTCGCGGGCGGGGAGGAGATCCGCGCCGAGGCGGTCGTGTGCGCGCTGCCCGCCGGGCCCCTGCGCGCGGTCGAGATCGCCGGAGTGAGCGATGCGCGCCTGGCCTCGCTGCGCGCGCTGCGCCAGGCGCTGGCGGCCAAGCTGGTCGTCGCCTACGCGGACTCGTTCTGGCACGGCACCGGGCAGAACGGGCTGGCCGAGGCCGAATGGCTGTTCGGCTCCACGTGGCCCCAGCGCGATGGGGTGCTCTCGCTGCTGGTCCCGCCCGAGCGCCTGTCGGCGTTCCTCGCCGCACCTCCCGACGCGCGCAGGGGGGTGATTCTGGGCGGGCTCGAGGCTCTCTATGGGGAAGGGGCCCGAACGCCGTCGGCGTTCGTCGAGCGCCCGTGGGGCGTGGACCCGTTCACGCTCGGCTACATCACGAGCTGGGCGCCGGGCGACCTGACCCGGGTCGGGCCGCTGCACGGCCGCCATGAGCCGCCGTTCTATGTGGCCGGCTCCGACCACTGGGTGGCCGGCTACATGGAGGGCGCCGTGCGCACCGGTCGAGGCGCGGCGCGTGCGGCGCTGGAGGTGGGCTCGGCGGTGTGAGCCAGCCGCGTTACGCGCGACTCTGATGGTAAATCTGCTCGTGGAGAGCAGATTTACCATCGGAGTCGGGTGCTTGCGCCGCTTCGAGGCGCTCGCCGAGCCCCAGCTCGGCCGCCAGCGAGGCCGACACCGACCGCCGCGCGCGCTCCAGCGGCATCGCCGCGTCGCCGATGAGCGTGCGCACGCCGAAGCCGTCGAGCAGCGCCAGGGTGCGGTCGGCGACCTCCTCGGGGTCGCAGCGCGCAAACTCCCCGTCGCGAATGCCCGCGGCGATCTCGTCGGAAAACCAGGCGCGCATGCGCGCGTAGAGCTCCTCGGCCACCGGCCGCAACTCGGGGTGGCGGACGGCGCGCAGCCACAGCTCCACCCACAGCACCCAGTCCTCCGCGAGCGCCGGCGTGGTGGGCAGACACTGGTCGATCATGGACTGGAGGCGCTCGGCGTGACTCGCGCCCTCAGGGAGGTCGCCCTCCAGGCGCACGTCGCCGGCCTGGGCGTAGGAGTACTCGAGGGCCTCGGCGAGCAGGGCCTCGCGGGTCTCGAAGTGGTAGTGGACGTTGGCGGTGGAGACGCCGGCCTCCATGGCGATCCGGGCGATGCGGACGCCGTCGATGCCCTCGCGGGCGATCTGGCCGACCGCCGCGGCGAGGATCCGGCTGCGCCCGTCTCGCCGTCCTGCCATCAGCCCCCGGAACCGTTCCCGCCCGGCCCGAACGCGGGGGCGAGGTCGGCGCGGATGCGGTCGGCGAACCAGGCGACGCCGGCCTCGCGCGCCGACAGCGGGCCGCACCGGTACCCGCGAGTCATGAGGCCCTGCTGGACGTTGTCCACGAGGTCGATGTCCTCGTCGAGCACGAGCGTGTTGAGGCGCTGGTTGGCCCACTGCACCAACCGGGTCCGCGGGCTGGTGCCCTCCGGGCGGTAGGAGGCCGACACGTCACGCGTCCCGGCCACGCCGTTGGGCAGCAGCTGCCACGTGCCGACCTGGTCGGGATAGAGGTCGATCGTCGTGTTGGGATAGATGTAGACGTAGCGCCAGACGGTTCGGTCCTGGGGCGAGAGGCCCGGCATCGGCGTCACCAGCTGGGCGTAGAGCCGCTCGAGCCGATTGCTCGAGGGCTTGTCGCGCAGCGGGGCGTCGAACCACAGGTAGTGCTCGTTGACCTCGACGTCGTAGTGCTTGTAGTCCAGCATCCGCATCAGGCCCGGGTGCGCGATGGGGATGTGGTAGCCCTCGATGTAGTTGTCGGCCACGACCTTCCAGTTGGCGGGCTGGGTGCCGCCGGCGGGGGCGAAGGACGTGAGCGTCTCGATCCGGTAGGGCGCCAGGCGCTGGGGCAGGTCGCCGACGAGCTCGGCGAGCGGCGCCGCGTCGTTGTCGAGGTTGACGAAGACCAGGCCGCACATCTCCTCGACGCGCACGGGCATGAGGCTCAGCGACGTCTTGTCGAGCTTCTCGCCGAAGGCCAGCCCCTCGGGCACGCCGATGAGCGACCCGTCCATCTTGTAGGTCCAGCCGTGGTAGCGACAGCGGATTGCCGCCTTGCACTGGCCCGAGCCGCTGAGCAGCCGCGACCCGCGGTGGCGGCAGACGTTGAGATAGGCGCGCAGCGCGCCCGTCTCGTCGCGCACGACCAGGACCGGCTGGCTGCCGGCGGCGGCGGTGATGTAGCTGCCGGCCCGCGGCAGCTGGGAGACGTGCCCGGCCAGCTGCCAGGTCCGCTCGAAGATGAGCTCCTGCTCGGCGTCCTGGAGCGTGGCATCGGTGTAGTACCGAGGCTCGAGCGCGATGCCCGACCCGGCCGGGGCCGACCCGTTGGCGGCGGCGGAGGGCGACGTGGGCGAGGCGACGGTGCTGTCCATGTTTCTCATCCTGACTTTGTGATCAGTTGATGTATTCTAACCGCCATGGTCAAGCGCGCGTCGTGGCTGTCGATCACACCGGAGCCCGAGCGCGAGCTGCCCGACGCGGTGGCCACGCTGACCGCCGGGCGTCGTGCCGGCGCCGACGCCGTGGCCGCCGAGCAGGCGCGGATCGAGCGCCTGATCCTCCTTGGCAGCCAGCGGCGCTGGCTGGCCTACCTGCACGATGTGGTGGACCTGATCGACGCCGAGGACGGCAGCGAGGACCCCGAGGTCGCCTCGGCGCGAGAGCGGGCGATCAAGGTGATCGCCAACCACCACAACCTGCTGCTGGGACTCCCCGGAGACGGATCCCGGCTCGACCGCCACCGACTCGAGCCGCCTGCGGGCCCTCGACCAATAGGAGCCCCATGACCACGACGACGACACCCGCCGCCGCGACCGCACTGTCGGACGAGCACCTCGCGCTCCAGCAACGTGCGCGCGACTTCGTTGAGGGAGTGCTGCAGCCGCTGGAGCTCACCGCCGAGGCCGCCGGGGGCCGTCTCTCCGACGACGCCGTCGCCCACATCAAGCAGGAGGCCATCGCCGCCCGGCTGCACGGCGGGCGGATGCCGGCCTCGCTCGGCGGGCAGGGCTGGTCGATGCTCGAGTGGTTCCTGGTCAACGAGCAGTTCGGTCGCGTCACCAACGGGCTGCACTGGCACGTCCCCAGCGTCTACAACGTGTGGGTGGAGGCCAGCGCCGAGCAGGTGCAGCGCTACGTGGTGCCGGCACTGCGCGGGGAGGGCGGCGACGCCTACGCCGTCACCGAGGCCGAGGCGGGCTCTGACCCAAGCGGGATCGCCACGACGGCCGTCGCCACCGACGCCGGCTGGCGCATCAACGGGGAGAAGTGGTTCGTGACCTCGGGCGACGTGGCGCGGGTGCTCATCGTGGTGGCCAACGTGATCGACGGCGCGGACCGGCTGCCGACGCTGTTCCTGGTCGAACCCGACGCACCGGGTGTGGAGTTCATCGATGATCCGCTCTACACCCACAACTACCCACACGGCCACCCGACGATCCGCTTCACCGACGTCGAGGTCGGCGCCGATGCGGTCGTCGGCGGGGTGGGCAACGGCGACGACCTCCAGCGCCGCTGGTTCACCGAGGAGCGGCTGGGCATCGCCACCCATGGCCTGGGCGCGATGTGGCGGCTGCTGGACGAGACGACCGCGTGGGCGCTGCACCGGGTCCAGGGCGGCCGGCGCATCATGGACTACCAGGGCATCTCGTTCCCGCTGGCCGACTCGGCCACCGACGCCACCGTCGGCCGGCTTCTGGCCCTGCACGTGTGCGAGATGGTGGACACCGGCGCCGACCCAAAGCTCATCCACGCCAAGGCGTCAATGGCCAAGCTCTTCGTCTCCGAGGCCGCCGGGCGCTGCGCCGACCGCGCCGTCCAGGCCTTCGGGGGTCGCGGCTACCTGCGCTCCAACGTCGCCGAGCGCTTCAACCGCGAGCTGCGGGTGGACCGGATCTGGGAGGGCACCTCGGAGATCCAGCGGCTCATCATCTCCCGTGCGCTGGAGCGCCGCGGCGTGGAGGCCACGATCCATTGACCGCGCTCGAGTCAACCGAGATGCCGCCCCCGCCCGCCCTCGCGGATCTGGGGCGCCTCATGCGCCCGGCGTCGATCGCCGTCGTCGGCGCCACCGACCGCGCCGGCAGCTATGCCGCCGAGACGCTGGTCAACCTCGAGCTCATCGGGTTCCGCGGGCCGGTCTACGGCGTGAACCCGAAGCGGACCGAGGTCATGGGGCGCGTCTGCGTGCCCAGCGTGGCCGAGCTGCCCGAGCCCGTCGACGCAGTCGTGGTGGCGATCCCCGCCGCCGGCGTGGCGGCCGCCATCGACCAGGCGGGCGAGCGCGGCTGCGGCGGGGCCGTCGTGTTCAGCGCCGGCTTCGCCGAGGTGGAGTCAGGGCGCGGCCATCACGACGCCCTGGTGGCCGCCGCGCGCCGGCACGGGCTGCCGGTGTGCGGTCCCAACTGCAACGGCATCGTCTCCCCGCACTCGCGCACAGCGCTGTGGGGCGATGCCTTCCCAGTGCCCGAGCCCGGCCCGGTGGCGCTCGTCTCCCAGAGCGGCAACGTCGCGGTCAACGCGCTCACCACCCGCCGCGGGCTGCGCTTCCACACCGTGATCGCCAGCGGCAACCAGGCGGTGCTGTCCGCCGCTGACTACCTCGAGTTCCTCGCCGGGGAGGCCGCCCCCTCTCGCCCCGGCGCCGTCGCGCTCTATCTGGAGGACGACGGCGGCCCCGGGCTCGTGGACGGGCTGGCCGCGTGCGCCGACGCCAGGATTCCCGTGGTGGTGCTCAAGGTGGGGCGTTCGGCGGCGGGAGCCCGGGCCGCCGCCGCCCACAGCGGCGCGCTGGCCGGCGACCAGCGGGTGTTCCGCAGTCTCGTGGCCGAGGCGGGCGCCGTGTGGGCCGATGACGTCCACGAGCTGCTCGAGCTGGCCAAGACGATCGCGACGCGACGCACGGCGGCGCCGCGCGCGACGGCCGCGGGTGGGCTGGCGATCATGACGTGCAGCGGGGGCGACTCCGCCCAGGGCGCTGACGAGGCCCAGCGGCTCGGCCTCGAGCTGCCGCCGCCGGCGCCGGAGACGGCCGCCCGGCTGGCCGAGCTGCTGCCGTCGGCGGCGACCGTCGCCAATCCGCTCGACTACACGGCGATGATCTGGGGCGACGTGCCGGCACTGGGCGAGCTCGTCCGCGCGCTCGGGGAGGACCCCGCAATCGGGCAGGTGCTCGTCTTCTATGACCAGCCCCATGGGCTCACCGGTGCGCCCGAGGAGTCCTGGCGCGCCGTGCGCGAGGGCGTGATGCTCGGCGCGAGCCTCAGCCCGGTGCCGGTGATGGTGTCCTCGACGCTGCCCGAACTGCTCGACGACGCCGCCGCCGCCGAGTTTGCCGCGGCCGGGGTGCCGGCGGCGGCCGGGCTGCGCACCGGCCTGCGCTGCGCCGCCGCGCTCCACGCGGGCGCCGACGGTGATCCGGGGCGGCTGCGGGAGATCGCCGCCGCCGCCCGCTCGGTGACCGGCGCGGGGGGCGGGTGGCTGCCCGAGCACGAGGCCAAGGAACTGCTGCGCGCCGCCGGCATCGCCGTTCCCTACGGCCTCGCCGTGGGCGGCGAGGACGATGCGGTGGCGGCCTGGCGCGCGCTCGACGGTCCGGTGGCGCTCAAGCTGAGCGCGGCACGGGTCCAGCACAAGACCGAGATCGGCGGGGTGGCGCTGGGGCTGGACTCCGAGGGCGACGTGCGGCACGCGCACCGCGCGATGGCCCGGCTGGCCGCCGAGCACGACGGCGTGGTGCTGGTCGAGCGGATGGCGCCACCCGGCCTGGAGCTGATCGTCGCCGCCCACACCGATGGGGTGGTACCCGCGCTCGTCGTGGGCCTGGGCGGGATCTGGACCGAACTGCTGTGCGACGTCGCCGTCATCCCGCTGCCCGCCGACAGCGCGCGCATCGAGCGCGCCATCGCCACGCTGCGGGGCGCGCCGCTGCTGCTCGGCGACCGCGGGGGGCGGGGTGGGCCCGGTATCGACGTCGCCGCCGCGGCCACGCTGGCCGCCCGGGTCGGCAGGCTCCTGCTCGAGGGCTCGCTGGCCACCGTCGAGTGCAACCCAGTGCTCGTGGGCGAGCCCGGCGGCGGGGCGGTGGCCGTGGACGCGGCGATCCGGACGCGAGGCCGCTCGTGACCGGGGACGGGTACGACGTCGCGATCGTCGGCGGCGGCTTTGCCGGGGTCACGGCCGCGCGGGAATGCGCGCTGCGCGGGCGCCGGGTCGTCCTGCTCGAGGCGCGCGACCGGCTCGGCGGGCGCACGTGGAGCGCTGACTGGGACGGCCGGCGCGTGGAGTATGGCGGCGCCTGGGTGCACTGGCACCAGCCCCACACGTTCTCGGAGATCACGCGCGCGGGCTTGAAGGTGACGCTCGGTCCCGACGCCCAGCGCGCGCACTGGCATGTCGGTGCCGAGCGCCACCAGGGCACGGTCGCGCAGCGCGACGCGATCGCCCGCAAGGGGTGGGACCAGTTCGTGGACGGAGTGCGCGAGGCCCTGCCCGCACCTCACGCGCCGCTCAGCGCCATCGACCGGCTGGCGGCGTTCGACCGCCTCAGCATCGCCGACCGCGTTGACCAGCTCACGCTGTCAGCCGAGGAGCGCGACGTGCTCTGCGCCGAGCTCGAGTCGCTGGCGCACGCGCCGCTGGCCGACGCGGGGGCGGTGAGCGTGCTGCGCTGGCACGCGCTGTCGGGCTACAGCCTGCGCCTGACCCAGGAGACCGGCGGGCGGGTGACAATCGACGCCGGGACCGGCGCACTGCTGGCCGCCATCGCCGACGCCGCTTCGTTCGAGCGCCGCCTCAATACGCCCGTGGCCGCGATCGCGCACCGCGACGGCCACGTGGAGGTCCACACGCGCGGCGGCGAGGGCGTCCGCGCCACCGCGGCGATCGTGGCGGTGCCGCTCAACGCGCTGGGGGCGATCGCGTTTGACCCGCCGCTGCCCGATGACAAGCAGGCGGCGATCGCACTGGGCCAGGCCAGCCGCGGCATCAAGATCATGCTGCGGGTCCGGGGTGAGCGCCTCATGCAGAACGCGATCCGGCCCGGGCACCCGTTCGGCTACCTGGACAGCGAGGAGCTGGACGGCGACGGCACCCAGCTGATGATCGGCTTCGGTCCTGACGCCGAGCGCTGCGATGCCACCGACCTGGCGGCGTTGCAGGGGCAGCTCGACGACATCCTGCCCGGCTACGCGCTCATGGGGGCCACCGCCCACGACTGGCTTTCCGACGCCTTCTCACGCGGGACATGGGCGATCCACCGGCCCGGCTGGTATGAGCACCATCACGCCGCGATGCGGCGGGCCGAGCCCGGCCTCGTCCTCGCCGGGTCCGACCTGGCCGACGGCTGGGCCGGCTTCATCGACGGGGCGATCGAGTCGGGGCTGCGCGCCGGGGCGGCGGCGGTTGCGCTCAGCTCGTGACGGCGACGGACTCGAACGTCGCCAGGCCGGCGGCCAGCGCGTCGGCGAGCTGCTCGAGCTCGGGGCGGCCCAGCGCCTCGGCGAACAGGTAGGGCAGCTCGATCACCTCGGTGGCGAGACCCTCGCGTAGCCGGGTGAGCTGCTCGCGTTGGCGCTGCGTGCGGGCGTGTTCGGAGAGCGCCGCGCCCAGCGCCGCGACGGCGAGCGGCTCCTTGGCGCGCGTGCGCGCCTTCTCGAGCGCGGCGCGCTCGCGCGTGCTGAACCGCTGCGGGTAGCAGGCGTTGACCATCGTCACCTCGAGCGTCAGGCCGTCTTCGGCCAGCGTGTCGCGGAGCCACAGGGTCTCGTTCACGGGCATCTCCTCGGCGGCGGCCACCGCGATCACGGCGGTGAAGTCGGCATCGGCGATGGTCGCCGCGATGGACCCCGCCTGATGATGGATCGGGCCCACCCGCGCGATCTCGGAGAAGGTCCGCGGTGTGCGCAGGATCCCGACGCCGTGCCCGGCGGCGGGCGAGTCGACGATGACCAGGTCATAGACATCGCCGCCGTCGGTCCGCCGCTTGTGCTGGGCCAGCTCCCAGATCTTCCCGACGCTGAGCAGCTCGCGCATCCCGGGTGTCGCCATCGCGAACGCCTGGAACAGACGGCTCTGGCCGAGCACCTGGCCGACCGCCCCGGTCTTCACGCGCAGGTACTCGTCCATCGCGTGCTCGGGATCCACGGAGATCGTGAACAGGTTCTCGGCGATCTCGACCTCGTGGAACGTGTGGGCCTCGTGCTCGAACACCTGGCGGACCTGGTCCTGGGCTGCGAGCTCGGCGACGATCGTCCGCAGCCCGCGCCGCGCCGCGACGAGCCCGAGCGCGGTGGCGACGGTCGACTTGCCGACGCCTCCCTTTCCGGTGACGAAGATCAGGCGACGGTCCAGAAGTCCGAGCACGGCCTCAGAACATAGCTTTTGGGCCGGGCAATGGGGGCCAAACGCCCAACGGGCAAAGGATTTCCTAGTTCACGTGCGAATACTCACCGCGTATGAGTCCCCGATCGCATCGGAGCCAGAAGACAATGCCCACCTGCAAGGTGATCGCGCTCGCCAACCAGAAGGGTGGCGTTGCCAAAACCACGACAACTCTGAATCTCGCCGTGGCCTTCGCCGAGGAAGGGCACCGCGTCCTGTGCTGCGACATGGACCCCCAGGGCAACCTGACGATGTCGCAGGGCATCGACCCCGACACCCTGGAGAAGTCGATGTACGACGTGCTCGTACATCACATCTCGATCCGCGAGGTGATCCGCAAGCGCGAGATCGATGTGGCCTGCGCGTCGATCGACCTCGCCGGCGCGGAGATCGCGATGTCGACCATGATCGGCCGGGAGCGCTCGCTGCAGAAGGCGCTCAAGGAGGTCGCCGACGACTACGACTTCGTGTTCATCGACACGCCCCCGAGCCTCGGACTGCTGACGATCAACGCGCTGACGGCGTCTCACAAGGTGATCGTCCCCGTCCAATGCGAATATCTGTCGATGCGCGGCCTGATCCAGCTGCAGAACACGCTTGGGATGATCCGGGAGAACCTGAATCCCGACGTCGAGATCGAGGGAATCCTGCCCACGCTCGTCGACCTGCGAACCTTGCATGCCAAGGAGGCGATCGAGCTCTTGGAGGAGAACTTCGGCGATCGTGTGTTTGCATCGCGTATCCGCAAAACCGTCCGCTTTGCGGAGGCGCCGGTGAAGGGGATGTCAGTACTGAAGTACGATCCGGACGGGAAGGCCGCTCACGCCTATAGGCAGCTCGCCAAGGAGGTCCTCGCAAATGGCAACCGGTAAGCGCGCGAGCATGCGGGAGGGGCCGCTGGCGGACCTGTTCCGGCGAACGACCGAGGACAACCCGCCCCGCCAGACGGGCGAGGACGGGTCGCGCCGTGAGGCCCCCACGGAGCCCGCCCCGGCTGCCGCCAATGCACCGGAGCCGACCTCGCCGGCCGCGGAGTCGATCCAGCCGCCGGCCCAGTCGCCCGCCACGCCGCCGCCCGCCACCTCGGAGTCGCGCCGCCGCGCCCATCCGTCGCTCGAGGCCGACGCGCGCTCGCCGATGATCGAAGCGCCCGAGCCCGAGATCCCCTCGCCTCAGGAGCGGCTGCGCCAGGCCTTCTCCGCCGATATCCCCCAGAACCTGATGGAGCCCGCCGAGTCGGCCCGGGATGCCTACGCGCGCCCCGACTCAGACCTCGATGCCTTCCCGCCCCCGACCGCCGTGGGGCGGCCCGTGCTGCGGGTGGTGGGCGTCGGCGGGGCCGGGGTCAACGCCGTCAATCGGATGGTCGAGGCCGACATCGCCGGCGTGGAGTTCCTGGCCATCAACACCGATCTGCAGTCGCTGCAGCTCTCAGCCGCCGATCAGACGCTGCACATCGGCGACGCCGTGACCCGCGGGCTGGGGTCGGGCTCGGACCCGGACCTCGGCCGCCGCGCCGCTCGCGACGAGTACGACCGCATCAAGGCCCTGGTCCGCGGCTCGGACATGGTGTTCATCGCCGCCGGGGCCGGCGGCGGGACGGGCACCGGCGCGGCGCCGATCGTGGCGCAGATCGCGCGCGAGATCGGGGCGCTGACCGTCGGCATCGTCACGTTGCCGTTCCAGTTCGAGGGCTCGCGCCGCCGAGCGCAGGCCGAGGCCGGGATCGCGGCGCTGCGCGACGAGGTGGACACGCTCATCGTCGTCCCCAACAACCGCCTGTTGTCGGTGCTCGACCGCGGCGTCTCGATGGTGGACGCCTTCCGCGTCGCCGACGACGTGCTGCGCCAGGGTGTCCAGGGCATCTCGGACCTGGTCACCCTGCCGGGGCTGATCAACCTGGACTTCGCGGATGTGCGCACGATCATGACCGACGCCGGCAGCGCGCTGCTCGGCATCGGGATGGGCACCGGCGAGCGCCGGGCGATCGACGCCGCCGAGCAGGCCGTCGCCTCGCCGCTGCTGGAGACCAGCATGGAGGGCGCTCGCTCGATCCTGCTGTCGATCACCGGCGGCAAGGACATCTCGCTGTGGGAGGTCAATGAGGCCGCCAAGGCGGTGGCCGAGGCCGCCCACGAGGACGCCAACATCATCTTCGGCGCCATGGTCGACGACAAGCTCGAGGACCAGGTGTGGGTGACGGTGGTGGCCACCGGCTTCGGCGATCCACGCCCCCGCCGCCGCGAGGAGGCGCCGAGCGCCCGCGACATGGACGCGGCGGAGCAGCGGCGCCCGCTGCGCGAGCCCGCCGGCGAGCCTCGCGTCAGCCGCATGCGCCGCACGTCCGAACTCGACGTCCCAGAGTTCATCCCCAGACGCTGACGGCGGAGCGCCGTTGATGTCGTGACCGCGCCGGGCACCCAGCTTGGCGTCGTCGCCGCCGGCCACCCCGTGAGCGCGCGGGCGGGTGCCGACGCCATGCTCCAGGGCGGAAACGCGGTGGATGCGGCGCTCGGCGCGATGCTGGCGTCGTTTGCCTGCGAGCCGCTCCTGACCGGGTTGGGGGCCGGGGGCTACATGCTGGTCGTCGCGCCCGGCCAGGCGCCGACGCTGCTGGACTTCTTCGTCGAGGCGCCCGGGCGGGGGCCGGCGCCCGCGCAGCGGTCAGAGCTCATCCCGGTGCCGGTGTCGTTCGGCGACGCCATCCAGATGTTCCACGTCGGCGCGGCCTCGGTCGGCACGTTCGGGATGCCGGCCGGGGTGTGCGAGGCGGCCCGCCGCTTTGCCCGCTTCCCGCTCGAGCGGCTGGCGGCCCCGGCCGCGAAGCTGGCGCGCGACGGCGTGCCGCTGAACCCCCAACAGGCCTACATCGTCGAGATCCTGGGGGACATCGTCACCTCGACGCCGGAGGCCGCCGCGCTGTTCGCGCCCGACGGCCGCCTGCTGCGTGCCGGCGAGCGGCTGCGCCAGCCCGAACTGGGCGATGCGCTGGAGCGGCTGGGCGCCGAGGGGTCGCGGCCGTTCTACGAGGGCGACATCGGCGATGCCATCGTGGGGTGGCTGGCCGAGCGGGGCGGTCTGGTGACCCGGGAGGACCTGGCGGCCTATGCCGTCGTTGACCGCGAGCCGCTGCGCGTCAGCTATCGCGGGCGCGAGGTGCTCACCAATCCGCCGCCGTCGGCCGGCGGGATCCTCATCGCCCGGGCGCTGGCGATGCTGGACGGCGCCCCCAGCCCGCCCTCGGTCGTCCAGGTCATCGATGTGATGGAGCGCACCCAGAACGAGCGCACCCCCGAGTTCCTGGCCGGCCTTGACGACCCCGAGTTCGTGCGGGCGTTCCTGGACCGGCCGGTCGGCCGGCTGGGGTCCACCACGCACATCGCGGCGCTGGATCGCGACGGGTGGGCGTGCTCGGTCACGTGCTCCAACGGCTCGGCATCCGGGGTCATCGTGCCCGGGACCGGTGTACACCTCAACAACATGCTCGGCGAACAGGACCTCAATCCCCTCGGCTTTCACCGCCATCCGCCGGGCCGGCGGATGCCCAGCATGATGTCGCCCACGATCGTTCTGCGCGACGACGCGGCCGAGCTGGCGGTGGGCAGCGCGGGGTCCAACCGCATCCGCTCCGCGGTGCTGCAGACGATCATCCGCTCGATCGACGACGGCCTCGAGGCCCAGCAGGCGATCGACGCGCCGCGGGCGCACTTCGAGGACGAGATGGTCTACACCGAGCCCGGGATCGACGTGTCCGCGCTGGAGCGCGCCGGACGGGCGGTGAGCCCGTTCCGCGAGCGCAACCTGTTCTTCGGCGGCGCCCAGGCCGCGGCGCGCGAGAGCGGGGACGGCTCCGCCGGCGACGGCTTCTCCGGCGGCGGCGACCCCCGGCGGGGCGGGGCCGCGATCGTCGTCGAGGCGCCGTGACGCCACGGACGGTGCGTCGCGGCGCGATGGCGTCGCTGGCGGCAGCGACGGCGTCGGTCCTCGCCGGGTGCTTCGAGGTGCGGTCGCCTGACCTGTTCCTGCTCACGCGCACCGGGCAGGGCCCGAAGCTCACGCTGCTCATCAACGACGGCGGCACGATCCGCTGCAACGGGGGCAAGGCCAAGCCAGTCTCCAACTCGACGCTGATCGCGGCCCGCGACCTGGCGGACAACCTGGCCACCGACGCCCAGAACAAACTGACGATCTCCGACGTCGCGGGCTCGATCTACCACTTCCGCATCCGGATGCAGCAGGGGACGATCTCCTTTCCGGACAAGGCGTCAGCCGGACGCCAGGCGCTCGCCCAGGCCGAGCTGTTCGCCACGCAGACCGCCCAGCGCGACTGCGGGCTGACCGGCTGACACAGGCTTTATGGGTGTGAGAATGCGCTTAAGCGGATGCGTTGAACACTCTGCCGCGTTATCTAGGTGGCTAACCTCGGCCGCGTCCAGCGCCCGGCTCCATAGCCCGTCACCATGCTCTCGTTTGCTGCTGCCCATCTGATCTCGACCTTCCAGGCCATCGTGCTCGGCGTGGTCCAGGGTGCCACCGAGCTGTTCCCCGTGTCCAGCCTCGGCCACACGGTGTTGATCCCGACGCTGTTCCGCTGGGGGAATATCGTCGCGTGGCAGTCGCAGCCCGAGTCTCCCTGGCTGGCCTTCGTGGTAATGCTCCACGTCGGCAGTGCCGTCGGTCTGCTGATCTACTTCTGGCGCGACTGGATCGCCCTCATCAAGGCCTTCTTCGCCACCGTCGGCAAGCGGCGCATCGAGACGCCCACCGAGCGCCTGGCCTGGCTGATCGTCGTCGCCACCATCCCGGTCGGCATCCTCGGGCTGCTGCTGGAGCGGGTCATCCGCGAGGCGCTGGCCAAGCCGCTATCGGCGGCGATCTTCCTGATGGTCAACGGCTGCATCCTGCTCTACGCCGAGCGCTACCGCAAACGCGCCGAGGTGCGCGAGCTGGCGCGGCGCGAGGGCCTCAACCCCGAGGGCTACCGAGACCTGGACACGATGGCGTTCCGTGAGGCGGCCATCATCGGCACCGCTCAGACCTCCGCCCTGATCGCCGGCATCAGTCGCGACGGCGTGGTGATGACCTCGGGGCTGGCCCGCGGCCTGGACAACGCCGACGCCGCCCGCTTCGGCTTCCTGCTCGCCACACCGCCGATCATCGCCGCCGGCCTCTTCAAGCTCGGCGACCTGACCGGGCCCAACGGCAACGGGATCCGCGGCGCGGCGGTCCTCGCCGCGATCTGCGCCGCCGTCACCGCCGTGATCACCGTGCATTACCTCACCCGGTACTTCAAGAAGGGCAACCTGCGCCGGTTCGGGATCTACTGCATCCTGTTCGGCGCCTTCATGACGGCGTTCACGGTGATCGTCGGCCCGCCGGCGCCGTAGCGCGGGCGGCTGCGTTCAGCCGAAGCGCACCTTGCCGTTGGACCGCGCGCGCTCTTGAGCGCGGTCGACGAAGTCCAGCCGCTTGGTGGCGGCGCGGAACAGCCGGGTGACCAGCTTGAGCCGGGCGTTCTCGGAGCGCAGGTCGAGCAGGCCCTGTTTGGCGTCGAGCCCAAAGTCAACGGTGGCGGCCATGTCGTAGGCGCCCATCTCATCGAGTTCGGCGTCCTCGGGCTCACGGTCAGTGGCACGTTTGACGAGATCGGCGTAGGCGGCCCGGGCGTCGCCGGCCAGCTTGGAGTCGGGCTCGTCGCTCTGGTCCTCGACGAACTCGACGACCCCAGCCGGGTAGGGCAGATGCGCCTGGCGCTCCAGGACGCGGAACGGTCGCGTGCCGCGGGCCAGCAGGTTGATCCGGCCGTCCTCCATCCGCTCGAGCACGCGCTCGATCGCGCACGCGCAGCCGATCTCGCGCAGGCCGTCGTCGGACATCCACACGATGCCGAACTCGGTACCGGAGTCCATGCACTCGGCCATCATCGTCTTGTAGCGCTCCTCGAAGATGTGCAGCGGGACCAGCTCGCCGGGGAGCGCCACCAGCGCCAGCGGGAACAGCGGGAAGTCCTGGATCTCGTCGGCCATCGGGCCGAAGTTTAGGGCGAGACCGCCCGGTCTCAGGGGCGGCGCGCCGTGACCAGCAGGTTGTAGAAGATCGCCGGCGGCAGCATCGGCTCGAGCAGCCGCTCGTCCAGGCGCTGGAGGGCCAGGTAGCCGTGGAACGCGTAGCGACGCCACAGCATCGGCACGTCCTCGGGGTCCGCGGAGGCCTCCAGCGCGCGGTTGAACCATCCGAACCAGTTGGCGGTCAGCTCCTCGCCGCGCACCTTGATGTCGGCGAAGCCAGCCCGGCGCGCATGGCGGGAGAGGTCCCCCGGCTCGAAGGCGTGAATGTCGACGAACCGCTCGAGATCGTGGTCGTCGCGGGCGGGGTCGTGGCCGTCGGAGCCGCCGGGCGCCGGCGCGGCCCGGGCGCGCAGCAGACGCCGCCACGTCGGGGCCAGCACGTTGGCGCCGCGCTTGGGCACGGACGCGATCCGGTCGCCCAGCCGCGAGGGCTCCCCGGCGAAGATGATCCGGCCCCCAGGACGCAGGACGCGGTGAAACTCCGCGAAGGCGCGTCGCAGGTTGGGGAGGTGGTGGAGCACGGCGTGACCGAGCACGAGGTCGAAGCTCTGGTCGGCGAACGGCAACGACTCGGCGTCGGCGCGCGCGGCCCGGACCTCGAGGCCCAGCCGCTGCGCGTTGCGCGCCAGCGTCGCCACCATGCCCGGGGAGATGTCGGTGCAGGTCGCCTCGCCCACGATCCCGGCCTGGAGCAGGTTGAGGCTGAAGTACCCGGTGCCCGCGCCGATCTCCAGAGACCGGTCATACCCGTCGTCCAGCTCGGAGCCGAGCAGCTTACGCAGCTTGCCCAGGACCTGGCCCTGCCCGATCTCGCCGAAGTCGATGCCCCACTTGGAGTCATAGCTCTCGGCCGCCACGTCGTGGTAGCGCGTGTTGACGTCGCGGATCTCGTCGGCCGTGCGGAGTGCCTCCATGCCAGCGGGCACATTAGGGCACTCGCGCCGTGCATGGCCGTACCCTTTCGCCCCGTGTCGACGAACGTCCACGTCCAGCGCGATCAGCCGGCGGGCGTCCCCCCGCTGGAGCTCACCGGCGAGCGGACGCTGCCCGACGTCCCCGCCGAGAACTACTGGTATCGCCGTCATCTGGCCGTGTATGAGTGGATCGGCGCGCGCGTCATCGGCCGCCGCGTGATCGACATGGCGTGCGGCGAGGGCTACGGCTCCGAGGTGCTCGCTCGCGGGGCCGCCGCCGTGGTCGGCGTCGACGCCAACCCCGAGGCCCACGAGCACGCCCGGCTGCGCTACACCCGCCAGAACATCAGCTTTGAGCGGGGCATGGTGGAGAACCACGGCGAGCTCGGCAGCTACGACGCCGTCGTGTTCCTGCAGACGATCGAGCACGTCCAGGACCCCACCGCGGTGCTGCGCCATTTCCGCTCGCTGCTGGCGCCCGGAGGCGTCGTCTACGTCTCGACCCCCAACGTCCTGACACTGGCGCCGCCCGGGGCGGCGAAGTCCGGCAACCCATGGCACATCAAGGAGTACCGCGCCCCGGAGTTCGAGCAGCTGTGCCGCGGCGTGTTCGAGCAGGTGCGCATGCTCGGCCTGTTTCACGCCCGCAAGCTGCGGCTGCACGAGCTGGCGCTGGCCCGCGGCTGGGACGCCGTGCACGCCCGCCTGCGCATCACCAAGCCGTTCTATGACCGCTTCACGCCGGCGATCTCGGCGAGCGACTTCGCGCTGCGCGAGGGCGGCCTCGACCGAGCGCTGGACTTTCTGGCGGTGTGCCGACCAACCGAGGGGGAGAGATGAGGTACGTGAAGGTGTTGATCGCGATCGCGGTGCTGGGTGCCTGGCCGGCCGCGGCGCTGGCCCACAAGGCACCGTCCACGGGCCAGCGTGCGGCGCTGGTCGGCGCCTTTGACAAGAACCTCAAGGAGCCCGTCCCGGCCAAGTGCCTCCGGGAGGAGGTCTCCACGGCCAACACGTCGTGGGCCGACGTCGAGTTCGGGTTTGACCACAAGGGTCATCTGCCGGCGGGCTGCGCCAAGTTCGCCGCCAACGGCAAGGCCATCTTCCACTTCCGCGCCGGCAGGTGGCGCTGGATCACCTCCGGCAGCGACTTCCGCAACGGCAACGGCGGCTGCAGCCTCAGCAACAAGGTCCCGCGGAAGGTGATCACCGACCTGGCGCTCTGCTAGCCGGGCTGTGACCCCGATGAGCGCCGAGCCGGGCGAGCTGGGGCTCGTCCTGCACACCCACATGCCCTATGTCGAGGGCTTCGGGACGTGGCCGTTCGGCGAGGAGTGGCTGTGGGAGGCGATCGCCACCAGCTACCTCCCGCTGCTCGATGTGCTCGCTGCCCCCGGGGGCGAGTCGGTCACCCTCTCCGTCACACCGGTGCTCGCCGACCAGCTCGAGCAGCCCGAGGCGATGGAGCGCTGCCTGCGCTTTCTGGAGGAGATTCGCCCGGAGTCGCACCGGCTCGACGTTGCGGAGGTGGCGGCGGCGGGGCAGGGCGAGCTCGCCGCCGAGCTGGAGCGCTCGGCGGCCGAATATGCCGCGGCGGCGCGGCGGCTGCGCGAGCTCACAGCCGCGGGCGGGCTGCTGGCGGCGCTGGCGCCCCATGTGAGCTGGACCTCATCGGCCACCCACGCGATCCTGCCGCTATTGGCCAGCGACGCCGGCGCGCTGCTGCAGGTGCAGACCGGCGTGGCGGGGCACCGGCGCCGGTTCGGCGGCTGGGAGGGCGGGTTCTGGCTACCCGAATGCGCCCACGCTCCCTGGCTTGACCCGCTGCTTGAGGACGCCGGCGTGCGGGCGACGTGCGTGGAGCTCACCGGCCGCTTTGGGCTGGGCGACCCGCGCCACCTGCAGCCGCTGGCCGCCGGCGACGGGCCGGTACTGTGGCCGGTCGACCGCGCCATCATGGCGCTGGTGTGGAGTAGCGAGGGCTATCCCTCGCGGGCGGCATATCGCGACTCGCACCGCCATACCACCCACCGCCACCACGCGTGGCGCAATGATGGCGCGCCCTATGACCACGGGGCTGCGCTGGCCCAGGCGCGCGCCGACGCCGCCGAGTTCGTGGGCCGCGTCCGCGAGCGGGTGGCCGGCGGGGGCATGTGCGTGTGCGCGCTGGACACGGAGCTGCTCGGCCACTGGTGGTATGAGGGCATCCACTGGCTCGACGCCGTGCTGGCGGAGGCGGCGGGACAGGGGCTGGCGTTGACGACGCTCAACGATGCCCCGCAGCGCCACGCGCCCGCACCCGCTCCCGAGGACATGGGCGTCACGAGCTGGGGCGAGGGAGGGGACCTGCGCACCTGGTCAGGGCCCCAGGTGGCCGACCTGGCGTGGCGCGTGCGCACGGCGGAGCTGCGCCTGCAAGCGACCCCGGGCCGGCCCGCAGACCGGGCGTTGCGCGAGCTGCTGGCGCTGCAGTCCAGCGACTGGGCGTTCCTGCACACGCGCCAATCGGCGGGCGACTACCCGCGCCGACGCGCCGACGCGCACCACGCCGCGTTTGAGCGGGCGCTCGCCGGAGGCGGCGAGCCGAGGTTGCGCGGGCTCGCTCCCGACCTCAGCGGCTGGAGCTGAGCCTCAGCCCCAGCCGAACGTTGTGGGCGGGTCGCGCTTGCGGATGAGCTTGGCCGGGATACCACCGACCACGGAGTTGGGAGTCACGTCGCAGGTGACCACGGAGCTGGTTCCGATCACCGAGTTGTCGCCCACGGTCACCCCTCGCAGGATGCAGGCGCCGTAGCCGATCCAGACGTTGTGGCCAATGTTGACGTCGCGCTTGTAGATCCCCTGCTCGCGGATGGGGCGCTCCACCTCGACGACGCCGTGGTCGAAGTCGATCATCATCACCCGGTCCGCGATGATGCACTCGCGTCCGATCGAGACGTGCTGGAAGGCCGAGATCGTGCACTCCTGGCCGAGGACCGACTTGGCGCCGATCGTGAGCTCGCCCTCATGCACGCGCACCTTGGTGCCATGACCGATCCAGGACCATCGGCCGAGCGTCACCCGCGCGCCCCTGCCGATCTCGAACTTGACGCCCGGGCAGACGAAGCACAGCCCGTCGGTGCGCAGGCGCCCGCGCCAGCGCAGCTTCAGCCACAGCCAGCGCACGGCGAGCACGAAGTAGCCCCAGGTCAGCATCCGGTTGGCCCTGGCGAAGCGCAGGAACGTGATCGGTCCGCCACGCAGCGGCGGAGGTCCCTCGCGGATGACTGCGGGCGGCGGTGGCGTGGCCAGCCGTGGCCGCTCGATGTCCTGTGTGCCTGCCGAGCGCACCCGGGCATCGTAGGGAATTTGATCAGCTGCGATCAGCCGTCGGTGAACAGCCCGTTGAGCGGTCCGAGCAGCCGCGCCGACCGGCGTGATGCCCCGGGCAGCTCGAGCAGCCGGTGGGTCGGGGGCTGGCCGTGCCGGCGGCGCTCGAGCTGAGCGTCGGCGATGGGGTGCCAGCGCTCGTCCACCAGCGCCGTCGGGTCGGCGTCGCGGACCTCGGTCTCGTCCATCTCCAGATGCTCGGCCCACAGGCGCACGCGGGTGTCTCGGGCCACCGCGGCGTCGTCGGTGACCACGCACATCTCGGTGTCGTTGAACAGCGAGTGGGCGTTGAGGTTGGCCGAGCCGACGATCAGCCAGCGATCGTCGACCACCGCCACCTTGGCGTGCACATACACGGGATCGTCGCGATCATGCGACGGTGACAGCGCGCGGATCGTCGCCGCCAGGAATCGCTTGGGCGCGTCCTCGCCGTCGGCGTCGACGAGCATGCCGACCTGGCCTCGGGTGTCCTCGGCGCCGTTGTTGGCCCTGGCCGGGAGCAGGATGACGACGCGGAACTGCGGGGTGGGCGGGTTGCGCAGCTTGTCGGCGATGATCGCGACCAGCTCGGGCGACCACAGGAACTGGTTCTCGAGGTAGATGAGCTCGCGCGCCGAGCGCAGCACCCGCGCGTAGCTCTCGAAGATGCGGAAGTCGCCGTGCGGGAGAGCGTCGTACATGTCCTCCTCCACGGTGCGCACGACCTGCACCGTGGAGTCGCCGGCCGCCTGGGGCGCGGGCAGCGCGGGGAGCTCTTCGCCAGTGAGCTCGAGCCAGCGCGTGCGGAAGTGGTCGTTGACGTCGGCGACCGCCGGCCCGCGCAGACGGGTGCCGACGTCGTGCCAGCCGGTGGCGCGCCGCGGGCGGTGCTCCTGGGCGTCATAGCGATCCCCCGCAGCGTCGGTGAGGTCGATGCCGCCGACGAAGGCCACCTCGCCGTCGATCACGATCGTCTTCTCGTGATGGCAGTGAAAGGGGTGCTCCTTGGGGTCGCCGCGGGCCTGGATCCGCGTGTGCCGCGTGAGGTTCTCGAGGGCCTCGGTGACTTCGGCCCGGGTCGGGTGAAAGAGCGGAACCGGCGCGCCCGACCACACGAGCACGCGGACGTCCACCCGCTCTGCCATCTCGGCCAGCAGGACTCCGATGGCGCCGTGAGGCGGGTCGCGCACCAGCTGAAACGCCGGCGCGAGGTGCCAGCCGGTGATGTGCACGAACTTCTTGGCCTCGCCGATGGCCTGCGCCATCTCGGGCAGCGCATTGGCACCGTCGATCAGCACCTGGAGCTCGCAGCGCTCCCGCGGCGGCGGATCGCCCTCCGCGAACACCCCCGGGCTCGAGGGCTCGAACACCCGCTCCCAGCCCAGCTTGGCGAGCCGCCGCCGGTGCTTGAGCCGCACGGTGGCCTCGATCCCGTCGCCCATCCACTGGTCCAGGTGTCCTACCAACGCGTTCCCCATATCATGACCCTCCCCGGTTTCATCGCTTGTTACACCACGAGGCCTGGCATCATGGCCGCCCGTGCCCCGGTCTGACCAGGATCTCGCCCAACGGCTCCTCGATGGCGATCGGCGGGCGCTGGCGCGCGCCATCACTCTCGTGGAGAACGACGACCCCGAGGGCTGGGAGCTGGTGCGCACGATCTACCCCAAGACCGGAAACGCCGCCGTGGTCGGCTTCACCGGCCCGCCCGGGGTGGGCAAGTCGACGCTCATCGGCGCGCTGACCAAGCTCGAGCGCGAACGCGAGCGCTCGGTCGCGGTCCTCTCCATCGACCCGTCGTCCCCCTTCACCAAAGGGGCGCTGCTGGGCGACCGCATCCGGCTCACCGACCATTTCCTCGATCCCGGCGTGTTCATCCGCTCGATGGCCAACCGCGGTGCGCTCGGCGGGCTCAGCGAGGCCGCGCTGCAGGCGGCGCTGCTCATGGACGCCTCTGGGCGCGACCTCGTGCTGCTGGAGACGGTGGGGGTCGGGCAGGCCGAGGTGGACATCATCGACCACGCCGACACCGTCGTGCTCGTCCTCATGCCCGGCTCGGGCGACTCGATCCAGGCGCTGAAGGCGGGCGTGATGGAGATCCCCGACATCATCGTCGTCAACAAGGCCGACCACCCGCTCACCGACACGATGGTCCGCGAGATCAAGGGCGTGCTGGCGCTCGGCCCCAAGCCCGACTGGTCCGTCCCGATCATCCGCACCGAGGCGGTGCGGGGCGAGGGCGTCAGCGAGGTGGTCGACAAGCTCGACGAGCACCGCGCCTTCATCGAGTCCGAGGGCACGCTGTCCGAGCGCCGCCGGCGCAACCTGTTCAACGAGGTGTTGGCGATCGCCACCTACCGCATGCGCCGCGAGCTGGAGGAGTCGGTCCGCGAGGACGATGAGGTCCGCGAGCTGCTGGACCGCGTCGTCTCGCGTGAGCTGGACCCGGCCAGCGCCGCGGCCAGCATCCTCGAGCGCGAAAAGGCTAAAAGCTCAGCGCCAGCTCGGTGAGCAGTCGCACACCGAAGCCGGTGCCTCCCTTGTCAAGGTAGGGCTGGCGGCCGTGATCGCCCACTCCGGCGATGTCCAGGTGGGCCCAGGGCACGTCGCCGGCGAAGTGGTGTAGGAACTCGGCGCCGGTGATGGCCGACGCCTCGCGGCGCTCGGTGCGGTTGGTGATCTGAGCGAAGCGGCCCTTGACCATCTCGGCGTATTCGGGGTGCAGCGGCAGCCGCCACACCCGCTCGCCGGTGCGCTGCCCGCACGCCGTTATGAGCTCGGCGAGGGCGTCGTCGTTTGTCATCAGCCCGGCGTAGACGGACCCCAGGGCGACCACCACGCCGCCGGTGAGCGTGGCGATGTCCACGATCGCGTCGGCACCCTCGCGCCGCGCATAGGTGATGCAGTCGGCGAGCACCAGGCGGCCCTCGGCGTCGGCGTTGTTCATCTCCACGGTCGTGCCGTCGAGCGCGGTGAGGATGTCGCCCGAGCGCATGGCGGCGCCGCTGATCATGTTCTCCGTGGCGCCGACGACGGCCAGCACGTTGATCGGGGCGGCGAGATCGGCCAGCGCGGCCATCGTCTCGATCACCGCGGCGCCGCCCGCCATGTCGAACTTCATGTCGATCATCCCGGCGATCGTCTTGATCGCCAGGCCGCCGCTGTCGAAGGTCACCGCCTTGCCGATCAGCGCCAGCCGGCGGGAGTCCGGGCCCGTCCGCCCACCGTCATGGCGCAGGGCGATCAGCCGCGGGTCCTGCGCCGACCCGGAGGCGACCGCCGCGAACAAGCCCATCCCCAGGTCGCGCAGCTCGGCGCCGCCGAGCACGCTCACGCTCAGCGTCGGCCGGTCGGCCGCCAGCTCGGCCGCGTAGACGCCGAGGGCGGTCGGGGTGAGGTCGTTGGGCGGCCGGTTGCCGAGATCGCGGGCGCGGTTCTGGGCGGTGGCGACGATCACGGCGCGCGAGACGCAGCCCTCGAGGTCCCGCGGCGCGCTGATCAGCAGCCGCCGCAGCCCCGCGGTGTCGCCGTCGCCGGCGGCCTTGTAGCGGTCAAACCGGTAAGCGCCGAGCAGCGTGCCGTGCACGAGCCCCTCGGCGATCTCGTCGCCCGCGCCGGGTGGTAGCGCCCAGCACAGCGCCTGGGCGCCGAGCTCGCTCGCGCGGCGCTGGGCCACGGCGGCGGCGACCCGCGCCCGCTCGCCATCGAGCTCATCGCTCGGGCCCATGCCCACGAGCATCACACGGCGCCGGTTGACATGGGTCAGCGCCAGGTGCCTGAAGCGGCCCTTGGCCTCGCCGGAGTCGAGCAGGGCGTCGAGCTCATCCCGGGCCTCATCGACGTCGAGCGGCTGGTCGTCGAATACCCCGAGGACCACGGTGTCGGCGTCGGTCGACAGTGCCGCGACGGTGGTCGTCTCGACATGCACGGCGCGCCACACTACTACCATCGTTCTCCCTTTCAGCGACCCCGGAGACGCCCACCGATGCCCAAGACTGTCATCCTCTCTGCCGCTCGCACACCCATCGGCAAGCTGGGTGGTGGACTGGCTTCAGTAGATGCCACCGAGCTTGGCGGGACCGCGATCAGGGCGGCGCTGGAGCGGGCCGAGGTCGCGCCCGAGCAGGTCCAGCACGTGGTCATGGGGCAGGTGCTCCAGGCCGGTCAGGGCCAGATCCCGTCGCGCCAGGCCCAGATCAAGGCCGGCATCCCCAAGGAGGTCTCCTCCGAGACGATCAACAAGGTGTGCGCGTCGGGGATCCGGGCCGCCGGACTGATCGATGCGGCGGTGCGCGCCGGTGACCTCGACATTGCCGTGGGCGGCGGCATGGAGTCCATGTCCAAGGCGCCGTACATGCTCAAGGAGGCCCGGTTCGGCTTCCGCATGGGCGACGCCAAGGCGATCGACGCGATGATCAGCGACGGCCTGACCAACCCGTTCAGCGGCAAGCACATGGCCCAGGAGGCCTCCGAGGTGGCCGCCGAGCTGGAGATGACGCGGGCCGACATGGACCGCTGGGCGCTGCGCTCCCACGAGCTGGCGATCAAGGCCACTGACGAGGGCCGGCTGCCCGAGGAGATCGTCCCGGTGACGATCTCGGGCCGCAAAGGCGACACGACCGTCGAGGTCGACGAGGGGCCGCGGCGCGACTCCACCCTCGAGACGCTGTCCAAACTGCCCCCGATCTTCCTCAAGGACGGCACGCACACCGCCGGCAACTCGCCGGGCGTCAACGACGGCGGCGGGGCGCTGGTGCTCGCGTCCGACGAGTGGGCCAAGGCCAACGGCAAGCGCGCTCTGGCCACGATCGTCGCCCAGGCTGCGATCGCCGACGACTTCCCCTACCTGGCGCGCACGCCCGCCAAGGCGGCGGAGAAGGCGCTGGAGAAGGCGGGCCTGAAGGCCGAGGACATCGACCTGTGGGAGATCAACGAGGCGTTCGCCTCCGTGACGCTGAACTCGATCCGGATGCTCGGCATTGACGAGGTCAAGGTCAACGTCAACGGTGGCGCGGTCGCCCTCGGCCATCCCATCGGGGCCTCGGGCGCGCGCATCCTGGGGACCCTGGTCTACGAGCTGCGCCGCCGCGGCGGCGGCCTCGGCTGCGCCGCGATCTGCTCGGGCGGTGGCCAGGGCGATGCGGTGATCGTCGAGGTCAATGGCGGCTGACCGCCCGCCCGGATCAGACGCGGCCGCCGACCCCAGCGCCCCGCGCGGCGCCGCGTTCTTCGATCTCGACAAGACCCTCATCCAGGGGTCGTCGGCGTTCCAGTTCGGGCGCGCCGCCTACCGTGCCGGGCTGCTGGGCCGACGCCAGCTGCTCTCCGACGCCGTCGCCAACATCCAGTTCCGCCTGCGCGGCGCCACCGACGCCGACTCGCAGGCCCTGCGCGAGCGGATCGCGGCGTCGCTGCGGGGCACGCGCACGGTCGATCTCGAGCGCCTGGGGACCGACGTGCTGGCGGGGATCCTGCCCCGGGTCTATCCCCAGATGCTGGCCCTCGCCCACGAGCACCAGGACCACGGCCGCCCCGCCTACATCGTCACCGCCGCCTCCCGCGAGCTGGCCGACATTCTGGCGCGGGTGATGGCGCTCGACGGCGCGGTGGGCTCTGAGATCTCGGAGGTGATCGACGGTGTCTACACCGGCCGTCCCGCCGGCGTGTTCGTGTACCGCAGCGGCAAGGCCGAAGCGATCCGCCAGCTCGCCGAGCGCGAGGGCATCGACCTGTCGGCCTCCTACGCCTACTCGGACTCGGAGTCCGACCTGCCGATGCTCGAGGCCGTTGGTCATCCCGTGGCGGTCAATCCCGACGGCACCCTGGCCCGGATCGCGCGCGAGCGCGGCTGGGACGTGCTGCGCCTGGACCGGCTGGGGCGCCGGCTGAAGACGGCCGTGGCGCTGGGGGCAGCGGCCGGGGCGGGCGGGATCGGCAGCGTGGTGGTTCTGCGCCGCGTGCGCCTCCCCGGGGGATGAGGCGGATCGCATCGGCGCGGCGCGGCCTCGCGCGGTCATAGACTGCCGCGCCATGCTCACACGCCGCCTCCGTCTCCTCATCGCAGTCACCGTCGTCCTCGTTGCCGTCTCCGCCGTCACGGCGCTCGCCTCGTCAAGCAAGACCGTGAGCGTCGCCGACAGCTACTACGGGCCCAAGACCCTGACGGTGGGGCGGGGCACGAAGGTCACCTGGAAGTGGACGGGCGTGCTCAAGCACAACGTCGTCGTCCACAAGGGGCCGGGGTTCTTCAGCTCCAAGACGCAGGTGCGCGGCAGCTACAGCCACGTCTTCACCAAGAAGGGCACCTACGACCTCGTCTGCACGGTGCATCCAAAGATGAAGATGACCGTCGTCGTGCGATAGCGCACAGTCGCGGCCGGGGCTGCGGGAGGACTACAATCCGCCCCGCTTTCAGAGATGTCCTCCTCCGAAAAGAAGATCCGCGTCGTCGTCGCCAAGCCGGGGCTCGATGGCCACGACCGTGGCGCGAAGATCATCGCTCGCGCCCTGCGCGACGCCGGCATGGAGGTGATCTACACCGGTCTGCACCAGACACCTGAGCAGATCGTGGAGACGGTGATCCAGGAGGACGCGGACGCCGTCGGCCTGTCGATCCTGTCCGGGGCCCACATGACGCTGGTGCCGCGGATCATGGAACTGCTCGCCGAGCAGGGCGTGGACGACGTCGTGGTCACCGTGGGCGGGACGATCCCGTCCGACGACATCGAGGAGCTGAAGTCCCTGGGGGTGGCAGAGGTGTTCACCCCCGGTGCGTCCGCCCAGCAAGCGATTGACTTCATCCGCGGCGCCGTCCGCGCCTGAGGCGTGACGGGAACATTCGCGTACCGCGCGCGTTGGCCCGGTTGCCCCCGACCGATTGACTCGTCAGTCAACCGGGTACACTCGCAGCACCTTTCCAGAGAAACATCGTGAGCGCGCGGGTCGGAAGCCCCGCTCAGGACACTCGATAGGAGGCCACACTTGAAGATTTGCGTCCTGGTGAAAGAGGTGCCGGACGCCGCCGTCGAGAAGCGCATCGACCCCTCGACGGGGCGGATGGACAGGTCGGGAGAGAGAAATCTCAACCCCTACGACACCCACGCGATCGAAGCCGCGATGCAGATCCGCGAGGGCGGGGCCATTGAGGTCGATGAGATCGTCGCCGTCACCATGGGGCCGTCGACCGCCACGCGCGCGCTGCAGAAGGCCGTGTCGCTCGGTGCCGACCGCTCGCTGCACCTGTCCGATGACGGGCTGGCCGGATCCGACGTGGCCGCGACCGGCTACGCGCTGTCCAAGGCGCTGGAGAAGGAGAGTCCCGACCTGGTCCTGCTCGGCCAGCAGTCCGATGACGGCGAGTGCTACACGATCGGCGCGGTCGTGGCCGACCACCTGAAGATGCCATCGCTGACCCAGGTGATCAAGATGGACGTCGCCGGCGAGTCACTGACCTGCGAGCGCCAGGCCGAGTACGGCTACGACACCGTCGAGGTGGCGCTCCCGGCCGTGATCTCGGTGGGCGACGCCATCAACGAGCCGCGCTACCCGTCGCTGAAGGCGATCATGGGCGCCAAGAAGAAGCCGCTCGAGACCGTCGGGGCCGGCGACGTCGGCATCGACGCCTCGCTGGTCGGCGGGGAGGGCTCGCGCGTGCAGTGCGGCGAGTTCAAGGATCCGCCGGCCAAGTCCGCCGGCACGATCATCGAGGACGAGGACACCGACGACACCGTCGAGAAGATCGTCGCCTGGCTCGACGAAAGGAAGCTGATTTAGACATGGCCGATGTCCTGACCTACGTTCTGCACTACGAGGGCGAGTTCAACAAGAACTCGCTCGGCGCCGTGTCCGAGGGCGCCGCGCGCGCCAAGGAGGTCGGTGGTGAGTGCCACGCCGTCGTCGTCGGCGGTGACGATCTCAGTAACGACCTCTGCAAGACCCTGGGCGAGTACGGCGCGACGAAGGTCTACCGCGCCAAGGGCCCCGAGGGCCTGGCCCAGCCTGTCATCGACGTGATGGCCAAGGTCATCGACGAGGGTGGCCACGGCTACGCCCTGTTCGGTGGTGGCCTGCTCGGCTTCGAGATCGGCGCCGGGCTGGCCGCGCGTAAGCAGGCCGGCGTGACCATGGAGGTCACCGCGGTCCGCGCCGAGGATGGCAAGCTGGTGGCCGAACGGCCGATCCTCCAGGACTCCAAGATCTCGGTCTCCCACTACCGGGGCGACCTGGGGATCATCATCGGCCGCATCAACGCGTTCGAGATCCACAAGAACGGCGGCGGCGAAGCCGAGGTCGTCGACGTGGACCTGGAGTACTCGCCCTGGTCCAACCAGGCCAAGATGGTCACCCGCGGCGAGCAGCGCGGCGCTGACGTCGACATCGAGGGCGCCGACATCCTCGTGGCCGGCGGCCGCGGCCTGGGCAAGGCCGAGGGCTTCGAGCTGGCCGAGGCGCTGGCCAAGGCGTTCGGCGGCAACAGCGCCGTTGCCGCCACCCGCGCCGTGGTGGACGCCGGCTGGTACCCGTACGCCGCCCAGATCGGCCAGACCGGCAAGACCGTGTCGCCGAAGCTCTACCTGGCGGCCGGGATCTCCGGAGCCATTCAGCACAAGGTTGGCATGCAGTCCTCGGAGAACATCATCGCCATCAACAAGGACGCCAACGCGCCCATCTTCGAGTTCTCAGACCTCGGAATCGTGGGCGATCTGAACAAGATCATGCCCAAGCTGACCGCGGCGATCAAGGCCAAGAAGGGGGGCTGAGACTGACATGGCGGGGAGCAACGGTCACCACCACGCGCCCATCGAGTTCCCGCCCCCGGTGGACTCCGTCCAGGAGTTCGTCAAGCGGGGACTCGACGACGAGGACGAGCTCATCGAGGTGGGCGTCGCGATCGTCGGCGGCGGCACCGCCGGCCTGGCCTGCGCCAACCGGCTGCTGCGGCTGCTCGGCGATGACCCGGAGCTGATGGAGAAGCTCGGCGAGGTGCCGGTCGCGGTGATCGAGAAGGCCAAGACCTGCGGCGGGCACAACCTGTCGGGCGCCGTCATGCGCCCCGGCCCGTTGCAGGACCTGTTCCCCGAGATGTCGCGCGAGGATTGGCGCAAGGAGCGCTTCGCCTTCGGCGAGGTCACGAAGGAGTCCATCTACGCGCTGCCCAACGGCAAGATGAAGCTGCCGGTGCCGATCTTCGCGGTGCCCAACTTCCACAACAAGGGCAATGAGGTGGTCTCCGTTGCGGCGCTGGCCCGGTTCCAGCAGGCCCAGGCCGAGGAGGGTGGCGCCTACATCCTCACCGAGACCTCGGCGACGCAGCTGATCGTGGAGGACGGAAAGGTCGTGGGCGTGCGCTCCGGCGACAAGGGCCGCGGCAAGGACGGCGAGCCGCTTGGCAACTTCGAGCCCGGCACCGACATCAAGGCCCGGGTCACAGTCCTGGCCGAGGGCTGCTGGGGCCACCTCACCGGCGCCGCCATCAAGGAGTTCGGCCTCGGCGACGGCCGCGAGCCCCAGGTGTGGGAGCTCGGGGTCAAAGAGGTGTGGAAGGTGCCCAAGCCGCTGGACCGCGTCATCCACACCATCGGTCCGTGGCCGCTGAAGGTCCCGTCCAAGTACGGGCACGTGGGCGGCACCTGGCTGTACCCGATGAAGGACGAGAAGACCGGTGACGACCTCGTCTCGATCGGCTTCGTGGTGGACCTGGACTACGCCGACGCCACCACCTCGGCCCATGACCTGCTCCAGCAGTTCAAACTGCATCCGCTGGTCAAGGGCATCCTCGAGGGCGGCGAGCGCGTCGCCTGGGGCGCCAAGGCGCTGCCCGGCGGCGGCTACTGGTCGATGCCCAAGCTGACGATGCCCGGCGCGCTGCTCGTCGGCGACTCGGCCGGGATGGTCGACGCCGCCGCGCTCAAGGGCGTGCACCACTGCATCAAGTCGGGCATCCTGGCCGGCGACGCGATCTACAAGTCGCTGAAGTCGGGCGAGTCGCTGGAGGCCTATGAGCAGGCCGTGGAGGACTCGTCGATCGGCCAGGAGCTCTACCAGGTGCGCAATACGCGCCAGCCGTTCCAGAAGGGCTTTCTCAAGGGCGCCCCCCTGAGCGGCGCGGCGATCATGACCAAGGGCAAGATTCCCCGCGGCCGGCTGCCGTGGCATCGCGGCGACGCGGTGGCGCTGTTCGTGGGCGACACCAATAAGGGCTATCCCAAGCCCGACGGCAAGTACACCTTCGACAAGCTCGGCAGCGTCTACATCTCGGGTAACGCGACACGCGACGACGCCCCCAACCACATCCGCGTGCGCCGCAACGTCCCGCGCGAGATCGCGGAGGGGTGGCGCTGGATGTGCCCGGCGGGGGTCTACGAGATCCCCGACGACGCACCGACAGATGGCAACGTCGACGTGATCGTCAACTACACCAACTGCGTGCAGTGCGGGGCCATCACGGCCAAGGGCGGCCGCCTGACCCCGCCCGAGGGCGGCGACGGCCCGCTGTACACCGTGACCTAGCGGGAAACTTCCGCGTCCTCCGGGAGTTAAAGGGGACGTATGAGGGTCCGCCGCTTCGTCACCGCGCTGGCCGCGCTCGGGGTCGCCGCTGCGCCGGCGGCGCCGGTCGCCGCCGCAACACCACCACGCTCCCAGCTCGCGGGCTTCGCCTGCACCCACGCGCTCGATCCCGGCGAACGGGTCGTGTCGGTGGACGCGGTGATGCGCCCGCTGACGGGCACCCGCAAGCTGGCGATCCGCATCGATCTGTTGCAACGGTCGCCGGGGCTGCCCGTGCAGACGGTGCAGGGCGGAGATCTCGGGCTGTGGAAGAGCCCGGCCAACGCGACGCTCGGCCGGTTGCCCGGCGACGTGTGGCGCCTGCAGAAGTCCGTCTACAACCTCGACGTGCCCTTCACCTACCAGTTCCGCGTGTCCTTCCGCTGGACCGGCACCCACGGCAGGGTGCTGGGGACCGCCACCCGCTACAGCCGCACGTGTCGCCAGCGCGAGCTGCGCCCCGATCTCCTGGTCACGTCCATCGCCGTCGCTCCCATCGCCGGTCACCCCAACAAGCAGCTCTACACCGCGATCATCGCCAACCAGGGACTGACCGGCGCCGGCCCGTTCCAGGTGCTGTTCGCGCCTGGCGACAACTCGCCCCCGATGATGACCACCATCTCGTTCTTGGGTGCGGGCAAGAGCCGGACGCTCACCTTCGTGGGCCCGGTCTGCGATCCCGCCAACCCGCCGACGGTGAGCGCCGATTCCGCCAGTCAGGTTGACGACTTCAACCGCGCCAACAACGTCATGACCGCGGTGTGCCCGGGCACGACGATCTCGTAGCGCGGCGGGCCCGGAGCCCTGCAGGGGCGCGGGCCGGCGCCGCTAGACTCCATGGGACGATGAAGACCGAGATTCACCCCAACTACCAGGAAGCGCACGTTCGCTGCACCTGCGGCAACGAGTTCATGACGCGCTCCACCCAGTCCGAGATCCACGTCGAGATCTGCTCGGCGTGCCATCCCTTCTACACCGGCCGCCAGAAGCTGGTCGACACCGGTGGACGGGTCGAGCGCTTCCAGCGCCGCGTCGCCAAGGGGCGGCGCAACGCGCGGACCACGGCCGGCTAGCGGTCCGGGTCCCAAGATGAGCCACGACGGGGGCGACGCGCGCGAGCAGCCACTGACGGCCACGCGCGACGCCCCCGTCGGCGGCCAGGCCGTGCTGGAGGGGGTGATGATGCGCGGCGTCAAGACGTGGGCGGTGGCGGTGCGCAAGCCCCCGCCCGAGGACGCCCTGCCCGACACGCTGGGCGAGATCTCGATCAGCACCTTCCCGATCAAGCGGCGCACCCGGCGCCGGTGGCTGGCTCGCCTTCCGGTCATCCGCGGGGTGGTGGCGCTGGTGGACTCGCTCGCCATTGGCCTGCGCGCGCTCGGCATCTCCGCCAATGCACAGCTGCCCGATGGCGGCGACGGCTCCGAGGCGCAGGAGATCTCCGGCGGCGCGTGGTTCTTCACCGTGCTGGTGTCGGTGGTGTTCGCCATCGGCCTGTTCTTCGTCGTCCCCGTCGGCCTGACGAGCCTGATCAAGCAGCAGCTGGGGTCCTCGCTGCTGTTCTGGTTGGTGGAGGGCGTGCTGCGGACCGCGATCTTCCTCGGCTACCTGACGCTGCTCTCGCGCGTGCGCGACCTGCGTCGCGTGTTCGAGTACCACGGCGCCGAGCACAAGGTCATCTCCTGCTACGAGGCCGCCGATGAGCTGACGCCGGAGCGGGCCAAGCTCTACTCGCGCCTTCACCCGCGCTGCGGGACGAGCTTCCTGCTGATCGTGATGATCATGGCGATCTTCGTGTTCGCCCCGATCGGCCTGCCCTCCTGGTGGATCCTGGTGCTGACGCGGATCCTGGGCGTGCCGCTGATCGCCGGCCTGTCGTTCGAGGTGATCAAGTGGGCCGGGCGCAACCGGCGCCACCGGTGGGTGCAGTGGATCATGTATCCCGGGCTCCAGCTCCAGAAGCTGACGACGCGAGAGCCGGACCTCGATCAGCTCGCGGTGTCGATCGCGTCGCTCGAGGCGGTGCTCGCGGTGGAGACGCCGGGCGAGACCTCGGCCGAGGATCTCATCGGCCTCGAGGTCGTCGCGTAGCGCTCTTTTTGCCGGCTCCTCCCGGTGGGTAGCGCACCTGTACGCAGGTTTGTCCACGACTAAGGAGCTTGGTATGTCTGACGGAACGGTTGATCGCAGCAAGGGCAAGGTCAAGGAGGCCGCCGGTGACCTGACCGACGACCAGAGCCTCAAGAACGAGGGCAAGGTCGACAAGGCGTCCGGCAAGGTCAAGGACGCCGTCGGCGGCGCCGCCGACAAGGTCAAGAACGCGGTCAACCCCAACGACTGACGGTGGGCGCACGCGGGATGTAGGAGTCCCACCCACCCTCGCGGTGGGCTCCTACACTCGCGTGCATGATCGACGAACTCGTCGCCCAGCTGGAGACCCGGTTCGGCGAGCTCGAAGGTGAGCTGTCCGACCCGGCGGTGATCTCCGACCGCGAGCGCTTCGCGGCCGCCAGCCGCGCATACCGCGAGCTCGAGCCCGCCGCCAAGCTGGCCATTGAGTACCGCCACGCGGCCGACGATCTCGAGGGCGCACGCGAGCTGCTGGCCGAGGACGGCGAGGACGCCGAGCTGCGGGCGCTGCTGGAGAGCTCGCGCGAGCGCATGGACACGCTGGAGGACGAGATCCGCCTGGCCATGGTGGAGCGCGACCCCAACGACGACAAGAACGTCATCGTCGAGATCCGCCCCGGCGCCGGGGGGGACGAGGCCGGCATCTGGGCCGGCGACCTGTACCGCATGCTCACCCGCTACGCCGAGCGGCGCGGATTCAAGGTCGAGCTGCTCTCGGTGGGCGATGGCGATTACACCTTCGCCGTCAAGGGCGATGGGGCGTACTCGGTGTTCAAGTTCGAAGGCGGCACCCATCGCGTGCAGCGCGTGCCCGAGACCGAGTCCCAGGGCCGCATCCACACGTCCACCGCCACTGTGGCGGTTCTGCCCGAGGCCGAGGACGTGGAGGTGGACATCGACCCCAACGACCTGCAGATCGACGTCTACCGGAGCTCCGGCCCTGGGGGTCAGTCGGTCAACACCACCGACTCCGCGGTGCGGATCACCCACCGTCCCAGCGGGATCGTCGTCTCGATGCAGGACGAGAAGTCCCAGTTGCAGAACCGCGACCGGGCGATGCGCGTGCTGCGCGCGCGGCTCTACGAGCGCGCGCTCGCCGAGCAGCAGGCCGAGCTGGGGGCCAACCGCCTGGCCCAGGTGGGGACCGGGGACCGCGCCGAGAAGATCCGCACCTACAACTACGGCGAGCGGCGGGTCACGGACCACCGCATCGGATTGCGCGTTCACAACCTCGACGAGGTCCTGCTCGGCGAGCTCGACGCGGTGACCGACGCGCTCCAGGACGACGAGAAGCGCCGCCGGCTGGAAGAGCGTGCCGCCGGCTGAGGCCGCGCAGGTCTCGGTTGGCGACGCCCTCCGGGCGGCCGTCACGCGGCTGGCCGCCGCGGGGGTGGACACGCCCCGGTTGGACGCCGAGGTCCTGCTCGGCTTCGTTCTGGGCGTGGACCGGGGCCGGTTGGTGATCGAGCGGGACGAGCCGCTGCCGGCGCCGGCGAGGCAGTGCTTCGACGGGCTGGTGGCGCGGCGCGAGGCGCACGAGCCGATCGCGTACATCCTGGGGCGGCGGGCATTCCGGCGGCTCGAGCTCGCGGTGGACCAGCGGGTCCTGATCCCGCGGCCGGAGACCGAGCTGCTGGTGGAGGTGGGCCTGGAGCTCGCTTCCGGTGCGCGGGTGGTGGACGTGGGGACCGGGAGCGGGGCGGTGGCCCTGGCGTTGAAGGATGAGCGGCCGGACCTGCGGGTGAGCGGCGCGGACGTGAGCGCTGACGCGGTGGCGGTGGCGCGGGCCAACGCCGAGCGGCTCGGGCTGGACGTGACCTTCGTCGTCGCGGACCTCATGAACGGCGTCTCCGCCGATGCCGTGCTGGCCAACCTGCCCTACGTGGCCTCCGGCGCGGAGCTCCCGCCCGACGTCGCCCGCTATGAGCCGCCGGGCGCGCTGCGCGCCGGTGACGACGGGCTCGACGTGATCCGGCGGGCGGTGAGCGCCATGGCGGGCCCCACGGTGGGGCTCGTTGCGTTGGAGATCGGGCCCGAGCAGGTTGGCGAGGTGTCTCGTCTGGTGTGGGAGGCGGGGTTCGCCGAAGTCGGCGTTCGCCACGACCTGGCGGGCCTCGAGCGCGTGGTGGTGGGCACGGCGTGACTTCGCGCGGGTCGCAGGCCGAGGTCTTCGAGCGCTGCATGAGCGTGGGCGGGGTCGCCGTGTTCCCGGCCGACACGGTCTACGGACTGGCCTGCGACGTCCACAGCCGGGAGGCGGTGGAGCGTCTGTATCGCTTCAAGCGCCGGCGGCTGGACAAGCCCTCGGCCGTGATGTTCTTCGACGTCGCGCTGGCGCTGGCGGCGCTGCCCGAGCTGGGCGAGCGCACGCGAGCGGCGCTGGCGCGGTTGCTGCCGGGGCCGGTGACGGTCCTGCTGCCCAATCCCGAGCGCCGCTTTCCGCTGGCGTGCGGCGACGATTCGTCGGCGTTCGGGCTGCGGGTGCCGGTCGTCAGGCTGCTGGCGGGCGTGGCCTGGCCGGTGCTCCAGTCAAGCGCCAACCTCGCCGGTGGCCCCGATCCACGGCGTCTGGATGACGTGCCCGAGCCCCTGCGCCGCGGCGCGGACCTGGTGATCGATGGCGGGGAGCTGCCCGGCACGCCCTCCACCGTGGTGGACCTGCGCTCCCTCGAGTCCTCCGGGGAGTGGGGGATCGTGCGCGAGGGGGCGATCTCGCGGGACGACGTGGCGGCCGCGCTGCAGTGGCAGTTTCACTTCGACCCGTCGACGTATGCGGAGATGATCCAGGAGGACATCCCGTGGTACGAAGAGTTCCAGGACGCGGTGGCACAGGCGAGCGGCGCGGGCGCGGCGCGGGTGCTCGAGCTGGGGACCGGGACGGGGGAGACCGCTCGGCGCCTGCTGGAGCGCCACCCGAACGCGCTGCTGGTGGGCGTCGATGAGAGCGCGTCGATGCTGGCCGCAGCACGCTCTGCACTGCCCGCGGACCGGGTGACGTTGCACGTCGGGGCCATCGAGGAGCCGCTGCCCGAGGGACCGTTTGACCTGGTGGCGAGCGCGTTGTGCGTCCATCATCTGGAGGGCTCGCTGAAGCGTGACCTGTTCGCGCGCGTGCGCGCGGTGCTGGCGCCCGGGGGCCGGTTCGTGCTCGGCGACGTGATCGTCCCGCTCGAGGCGGCGGACGCGGTGATCCCGCTGTCAGACGGCTATGACCACCCGAGTCCGCTGGCCGAGCAGCTGGGCTGGCTGGCCGAGACCGGGTTTGACGCGCGCGTCGTGTGGGAGCGTCGCGACCTCGCCGTGGTGACAGCTGACCCCGCCGTTACTATGTGACGCCCCGTGGCCGCCGACCTGCCCGCTGACTTCTTCAACCGCCCGCTGGCCGAGGTGGACCCCGAGATCGCCGACGTGCTCGGCAAAGAGCTCGAGCGCCAGCAGCGGACGCTGGAGATGATCGCCTCGGAGAACTTCGCGCCGCTGGCGGTGCTCGAGTGCCAGGGCTCGGTGCTCAACAACAAGTACGCCGAGGGCTATCCCGGCAAGCGCTACTACGGCGGCTGCGAGTTCGTGGACATCGCCGAGCAGCTGGCGATCGACCGGGCCAAGGCGCTGTTCGGGTCAGACCACGCCAACGTGCAGCCGCACGCGGGCGCCCAGGCCAACGCGGCCGTCTACCACGCGCTGCTGCAGCCCGGCGACACCCTCATGGGCCTGGAGCTGGCGCACGGCGGCCACCTCACGCACGGGATGAAGATCAACGTCTCGGGGCGGCTCTACAACATTCTCGCCTACCACGTGGATCGCGAGACCTCGCTGATCGACATGGACGAGGTGCAGCGGCTCGCCGAGGAGCACCGCCCGAAGATGATCGTGGCCGGCTGGTCGGCGTACCCCCGGCAGCTCGACTTTGTGCGCTTCCGTGAGATCGCGGACTCGGTCGGCGCCTACCTGATGGTCGACATGGCCCACTTCGCCGGCCTGGTGGCCGCGGACCTGCACCCCTCGCCGGTGCCGTTCGCCGACGTGACCACCACCACGATCCACAAGACGATCGGCGGTGGCCGCGGCGGGATGATCCTGTGCCGGGAGGAGTACGCGCGCAAGATCGACTCGGCGGTGTTCCCGGGGCAGCAGGGCGGCCCACTGGAGCACATCATCGCCGGCAAGGCCGTGGCGCTCCGGATCGCCGCCAGCGACGCGTTCCGCGAGCGCCAGCAGCGCACGCTGGATGGCGCCCGCGCCGTGGGCTCCGAGCTCCTGTCGGCCGGTGGCGGCGTCAGTGTCTTGACGGGCGGCACCGATGTGCATCTCGTTCTGTGCGATCTGCGCGAGTCAGAGCTTGACGGCAAGCAGGCCGAGGATCGCCTGCACGCCATCGGCATCACCGTGAACCGGAACGCCGTCCCGTTCGATCCGCGGCCGCCGGCCGTCTCGTCCGGGCTGCGGATCGGGTCGCCGGCCCTGGCGACCCGGGGGCTGCAGGTGGACGACTTCCTCGAGGTCGGCAAGATCATCGCCGCCGTGCTGACCGCCGGCGACGGGTTTGACGATGCGCGCTCGCAGTTCGCCGAGCGCGTCGAGGCGATCGCCGAGCGCTACCCGCTGTACGCGCAGCTCGGCACGCCTGCCGCGGTCTAGGGTCCTTTCTCCGTCGGCGTTGCCGGCGTCCAGCAGCAAACTGCGGCTGGGGAGGGGGTGGATCTGGGGGTCCTACAGGCTCTTAGTTATATGGAGGCGGGTGAACCTGCATTTCCCGGAAGACGCGGATGGCGCCCGCAGGTTTGGCGGATTGTGCAGGTAGGGGATGCGAATACCGGAGAACCGCGTTGGCCGGCGCGAGTTTTCCGGGATTTGCAGGTTGGGGGGATGGGGGAGCGGGGTTTGGCTGAGGTGGCGGCGGCGCAGCGAACGCTGGTGCATGTGTCGCAGTTGCGGGCGCTGGGGATCACGCGTGGCTCGTATAACCATCGGATTGCGGTCGGCTCGTTGCATCGCGTTTTGCCGTCGGTGGTGTCGCTGGTCGATCCCGTGTTGGAGCCGTGGGCCGCCGAGACGGCCGCGCTCCTGTACGCCGGTGACAACGCGGTGCTCAGCCATGAGTCTGCGGCGGCGGTGTGGGGACTGGCCGCGACCCCCTCCTTCGTGGCCATCACGCAGATTGGCCGGAGCGCTGAGAAGCAGGAGGGACTGCGACTGCATCGGGTCGCATGGCTGGACATCCGCGACGTCACCATCCACGCCGGGTTCCCGGTCACCAGCCCCGCCCGGACGTTGATCGACTGTGCGGGCCGCGGTCCGGTGGATCGGTTGCTCAACGAGGCGCGGGTGTTGAAGCTGGTCAGCGACGCAGCGATCCTGGCGGCGATGGCGCGGTGCCCGGGCCGCAAGGGGATCGCCTCGCTGCGGGGTCTGCTCAGCGACCGGTATGAGCAGGGGTACAGCCGCTCGGGTGCCGAGCGACGGCTGAGGCAGCTGGTCAAGGCGGCCGGACTCACCCCACCCGCGTTTAACGCGTATGTCCAGGGGTTTGAGGTCGACGCCGTGTGGGCGGCGGAGAGGCTGGTCGTCGAGGTCGACGGGTACGGGGCCCATGGTCACCAGGCCGCCTTCGAGCGCGACCGCGCCAAGGACCAGGCGCTGATCGCGGCCGGGTACGTCGTGGTCAGGTTCACGTGGAATCAGCTGACGCGGCGCCCCTTCGTGGTCGTGGCCCGCATCGCCGGCGCGCTCGCGAAGCGGGCGTGAACACGCGCACTCAACCACTGCAGTCGGGCGGTGCTGGCATGCTTGTCGCTCATGCAGTACTGGGACGCCGTGCTCTCGTTTCTGGTGGCGACGGCGGTCGCCGCGGCACTGACGCCGCTGGTGGCCCGGCTGGCGCGACGCCTGGGCGCCGTAGACCGGCCGCGCGAGCGCGGGCTGTCCCAGCGCGAGACGCCACTGATGGGCGGCGTGGCCATCCTGGCGGCGGTGCTGGTGGCGGCGTGGTTCTGGCTGCCGCCCAAGATCTTCCTGCCCCACGTTCCGCACACACCGCCGGGACCGGGCGGGGTCGTCCACATGTGGGCGGTGATCGCGGGCGCGTGCATCATCACCATCGTCGGAGCCATCGACGACGTCTGGGACCTTCCCCCGGCCGCGAAGCTCCTCGGCCAGGTCGCTGCCGCGGTGCTGGCGGTGGAGGGGGGAGCCGTGGTGACCAGCGTGACGGTGCCGTTCCTGGGATCGCTGCAGTTCCCCAACGCGGGCGGCGTGCTCACGGTGATCTGGCTGGTGGGACTGATGAACGTCGTCAACTTCTCCGACGGCGTGGACGGGCTGGCCGCCGGGCTGTGCACGATCGACGGCGTCGCCTTCGCCATCATCGCCTTCGACCTGCACGTCAACGGGGCGCCGATCCTCGCCGCGATCACGGCCGGCGGCGCGCTGGGCTTTCTCTTTCACAACTTCTATCCGGCGTCGGTCTTCATGGGCGACGCCGGCGCGAACCTGCTCGGCTACCTGCTCGGGGTCACCGCGGTGGTCGCCTCGCTGAAGACCAACGCGTTGGTTGCCCTGATCGTCCCGCTCGTCATCCTCGTCATCCCGTTCCTGGACACCGGCTTCGTCATCGCCAAGCGGCTGAAGTATCGGCGCAAGCCGTGGTCGGCCGACGCCAACCACTTCCACCACCGCATGGCGCGGATCGGCTTCTCGCAGCGCAAGACCGTCGGCTACCTGTACGCGTGGTCGTTCCTCATGGCTGGGCTGGCCGTGGCCCTGCGCATCGTGTCCCATCACCATCGCAACCAGGCCGGCTGGATCGCCGGCCTCCTGGTTCTGGCGGTGATCTGCGCCGCCGCCAGCGTCTACCTCGTCTACGTGCTCGAGATCTTCAAGTTCAAGGGACTGCGTACGATCGAGCTGCGCCGCGCCGATCCCGACACCACCGAGCACGAGATCGACGACCGGGTGGCGAAGGACATCGAGACCGGCGAGTTTGAAAGGGTGAAGTAGGTGGATAGAGCCAGCCTGCGTGACCTCACCCCGTTCATCACCGCCGACGGCTCGTTGATCCGCGAGCTCGCGCACCCGTCGTGGACCCGCGCCCGCCGGCAGAGCCTCGCCGAGGCGTCGGTGGAGGCCGGCGGGGAGACGGCTGAGCACTACCACCCGCGCAGCGAGGAGCTGTACTACTTCGTCGCCGGGGAAGGCCGGATGCGCCTGGACGGGGACGAGGCGACTGTCGCGGCCGGCGACTGCGTGGTGATCCCACCGGGGACGCCGCACAAGCTGTGGAACACCGGGAGCGCTCCGCTGGTCCTCCTGTGCTGCTGCGCCCCCGCGTATTCGGATGACGACACCGTGATGACCGGCAGGTAGACGCCTGCTGGGCGGACTCACACGACTCGAGCGCGCCGGTCTCGCCGTCGTTGGCGTCCTGGTGGTGCTCGCGGGCGTCTCCCGCTACGTCTCGGGGATCGGCCCCGTGGTGGCGTTCGTGGTCGCGGGCGTCGCGCTGGCCGGCGTGGCCTGGATCGTGTCGTTCGCCACCGAGCAGGTAGGCGAGCGCTTCGGCGCCGCCGCCACCGGTCTGATGCAGTCGACGCTGGGCAACCTGCCCGAGTTCTTCGTCGTCGTGTTCGCGCTCAACGCCGGCCAGAAGGTGGTGGCGCAGACCGCGATCCTCGGCTCCATCCTCGTTAACGCGCTGCTCGTGCTGGGGCTGGTGATCGTGGTCGGGTCGCTGCGCTCCGAGGACCACATCATGCGCTTCAGCCCGCGGCTGCCCAACGACACCGCGACGTTGCTGCTCATCGCGAGCTTCATCATCCTCCTCGTCGGGCTGGCCAACTCCGCGCACGACTCTGCGAGCCACCACATCCAGACGATCAGCATCGTGAGCGCAGCCGCCATCCTCGTGGCCTACGGCGTGTGGGTGCACCAGTATCTCACCACCGCGCCGCCGGGCCAGGCCGCGCTGGAGAAGCCGCGCATCCCCACCGGCGTGAGCATCGCGGTGCTCGCGCTCTCGGGCCTGGCGGCGGCGTTCGTCTCGGACTGGTTCGTACACGCGCTGGAGCCGACCATCCACACGCTGGGGATCTCGCGCTCGTTCGCCGGACTGGTCATCGTCGCCACCGCCGGCAACGCCGTGGAGCACGCCGTCGGCGTGGTGCTGGCCGCCAAGGGCCAGAACGAGCTGGCGATCTCCGTGGTCAAGAACTCGGTGGCCCAGATCGCCGCCTTCCTGTACCCGCTGCTGGTGCTGGTCTCGCTGCTGACGGCGACCTCGCTGACATTCGCGCTGCCCCCGGTCTACACCGGAGCACTGCTGGGAACGGCGGTGCTCATCTGGCAGATCACCGGCGACGGGGAGGCCACGCCCTTCGAGGGCACGGCCCTCATGGCGGCGTTCGTGATCCTCGCCACGGTGGCTTGGTTCGAGACGTGACCCAGCGGTTCACATCCGGTTAAGGACCGGCGGAGGACCGCGGCGCGGCTGATACGTTCGCCCGCGTCATGGACGCGTGCACCGCTGCACGGCTGCTTCGATGGTCGGTGAGGCTCGTCGGCGTGGCGGTGGCGCTCGCCCTACTCGCCGCCACGGCGCGGGCCGACCCCATCGCCTGGGATGTGCCGGTGCAGGTCGACCCCAGCAGCGCGGCGCCGCTCAGCGCGATCTCGTGCCCGAGCGCCCAGCTGTGCCTGGCGGTCGACGGCAGCGGCGACCTCGTCAGCTCGTCAAACCCCACCGGCGGGCCGGCGACGTGGACAACAGCGGACATCGACGGCACCAGCCTGGGCCTCAACGGCCTGACCGCGATCTCGTGCCCAACGAGCTCGTTCTGCGCCGCGGTGGACCTGATGGGCAATGTGCTGACCACCACCACGCCGGCCACGGCCACGGCCCGGTGGTCGGTGGCGAGCATCACGGCGAACCCGCTGAGCGGGATCTCGTGCCCCTCAACGTCGCTCTGCGTTGCCGTGGACGAGTCCGGCAACGTCTGGACCTCCACCAACCCGCTGGGCGGCGGCGCCACGTGGTCAAGCGCCACCGTCGACTCCACCAACACGCTGACCGGCGTGTCGTGTCCGTCGGCGGCGCTGTGTGTGGCGGTCGACGGTGGCGGCGCGGTGCTCAGCTCCACCAACCCGACCGGCGGCGCCGGCGCGTGGGCGAGCGCGGCCGTCGATGCGCAGTCTTCGCTCAACGGAGTCTCCTGCGCCTCGGCGAACCTGTGCGTCGCCGTCGATGACAATGGCAACGTCCTGGTCTCGACCACCCCGGGCAGCGCGCCGAGCTCGGGCTGGACCCCGGCCGCCGTCGACACCACCGCGGGACTCGACTCCGTGTCGTGCACGTCGGGCCTGTGCGCCGCCGGCGATGATGCCGGCAATGTTGCGTTCTCGACCAACCCGGCGGGCGGCGTAGCCGCGTGGACGGTGACCGCGCGGTCGGGCGCCGCACCACTGGTGGCGATGTCGTGCCCGTCGGCGGCGTTCTGCGCCGGAGCCGACACCGGCGGCGACGTGGTCACCTCCACCGCCCCGACCGGAGCAGCCTGGGCGTCGACCGCACTGCAGAGCGGCCCCGGCACCGCGCTGGACGCGGTCTCCTGCCCGGCGGCGAGCCACTGCTACGCCGTGGACGCCAACGGCAACCTCCTTGCCTCCACCGCGCCCGGCATCGGGCAGGCCGGCTGGGCGGCAGCCACGATCGACTCCGGCAACGGCTTGAGCGCGGTCGCCTGCCCGTCCACCACGCTGTGTGTGGCCGTGGACTCGGCCGGAAACATCCTGCACGCGACAAACCCCGGCGGCGGCGCGGGCGCGTGGCACTCGGCCTCGGTCGACTCCGACAGCTCGCTGCTGGCGGTGGCGTGCCCGTCGACCACGTTGTGCGTCGCCACGGACTCGACCGGCGGCGTGCTGACGTCCACCAATCCCACCGGCGGCGCCTCGGCGTGGAAGTCGGCGGACGTCGCCGGCGAGGACGCGCTGCCCGGGGTGTCGTGTCCCACGAGCGCGCTGTGCGTGGCCGTGGACGGCAGCGGGACCGAATGGCACTCGACCGATCCGACCGGCGGCGCCGCGGCGTGGACGGAGGGCAACGTGGAGAGCGCGCCGCTTGACGCGGTGTCGTGCCCGTCCACGATCCTCTGCGTCGCCGTTGACGGCAACGGCGCCATCGTCACCTCGACGAACCCGGCCAAGGGCGCCTGGGGATCCCCGGTGTCGGTCGACGCGCCCGACGGGGCGCCGAATCTCATCAACACGGTGACATGCCCGTCGGCATCGCTGTGCGTGGCCGGGGACGCCTCGGGCAACGTGCTGGCGAGCACCCGGCCCACCGGCGGGGCGGGGGCGTGGAGCCTGAGCGACGTCGACGGCTGGCCGATCACGGGCGTCGCCTGCCCACCGCAGAACACGTGCGTCGCCGTCGACGGCTGGGGCGGCGTGCTGCTCGGCGCCTCCTCGGCTTCGACCACCCCGGGCGGGCCGGGACCCCCGGTGCACAGCACGCTCACCGGACGGCTGGTGATCGTGGGCCGCGTCAAGGTCGTGGCCGGCACGAAGCTGCGCGTCCGCGTTGCGTGCCGGGGCCCGGTGAACCTCAACTGCACCGGGCGCCTCACCCTTCTGATCCAGACGGGCAAGGGGCGTCACCGGCGCAAGGTGGGGGTGGGCGGACTGGCCATCAAGCTGCGGGGCGGGCGCACCCACACGATCACCAAGGGCCTGGACGCGCGCGGCCGGCGCCTGCTCAAGGCCGACCACACCCTGCGCGTGCGCATGGCGATCACCCAGGGCAAGCGCAGCGTTCTCAACCGGCTGTACAGACTGCGCCAGCCGGTCGCGCGCCACAAGAAGCACCGCGGTTAGGGGCGAGACGCCGCCCGAGCGGCGGCAGACCCCTCAGCCGGCCACGAGCCCGGCTCAACCCCTGATCTCAGCGTGCCGATACTGCTATTCTGACGTTTACGTAAGATTTCGGGTGAAGGCAGGTACGCAGTTGTCAGTGCTCAACGCTCCCCAGGCCGGCCGTACCGCGGCGCGGCGCCGGGTCGGTGTCCACTCCGACCACGACTCCTACAAGTGGTGGGCGCTGTCCTGCACGAGCCTCGGAATGCTGCTGGCCACGATCAACTCCGGCACGCTGATCATCGCCCTGCCCGACCTCGAGCGCAGCCTGCACACCGGCCTGCTCGAGCTCGTGTGGGTGATCCTCGTCTACATGATCGCCTCGACTGTGCTGGTGCTCAGCGCGGGGCGGCTCTCGGACCAGTTCGGGCGCAAGAAGGCCTACGTGCTGGGCTTCGTGCTGTTCGCCGCCGCCTCGTTGGGGGCGGGCTTCGCCGCCAACGGGACTCAGCTGATCCTGTGGCGGATCGTCCAGGGCATCGGCGGCGCATACCTGTTCGCCAACGCGGCCGCCATCGTCACCGACGCGTTCCCCAAGGAGCAACTGGGCGTGGCGATGGGCACGAACACGATGGTCGCCGCTGTCGGGCTGGTCATCGGACCGGTGCTCGGCGGCGCGCTCGTGGCGATCTCATGGCATTGGGTGTTCTGGTTCAACGTGCCGTTCGGCCTCGCCGGCGCGCTGTGGGGCGCGGTGGTGCTGCACGAGGTCACGGGACGCTCCGAGGACCGCTCGTTCGACTTCCTCGGCACGATCACCTTCATCATCGGGCTCACCGGCTTGGTCTTCGGCATCTCCAAGGGCGGGATCGCGGGCTGGACCGCCCCGCTGGTGATCCCGGCGCTCATCTTCGCCGCCGTGTTCCTGCCCGCGTTCGTCGTCATCGAGTCCCGCCACAAGGCGCCGATGCTCGACCTGTCGATCTTCCGCAACCGCCTCTTCGCCACCGCCTCCGGGGCGGCGTTCGCCAATGGACTGTCGCGGTTCGCGCTCATGTTCCTGTTCGTGTTCTACTTCCAGGGCGTGCAGGGCGACTCCCCGATCCTGGCCGGCGTCAAGCTCGCACCGCTGGCCCTCGGGATGCTCATCTCCTCGCCCGCGGCCGGGATCTGGGCGGACCGCCGCGGCTCGCGCACCCTGGCGGTGCTCGGCATGCTGGTCACCGCGCTCGGGCTGGCACTGATGACGACGCTGCAGCGCAACACCAGCTACATGTGGCCGGGGATCTACATGTTCATCGTCGGCGTCGGCTCCGGCATGTTCAACTCGCCCAACACCGCCGCCATGATGGGCACGGTGGCGCCCCACCGCCGCGGCATCGCCGCCGGCGCTCGTGTGCTGGTGCAGAACACCGGGGCGGTCATCTCGATCGCCTTCGTGCTGGCCGTCGTTACCTCGGCCGTCCCCAAGCACGTGCTATTCGGCGTCTTCTCCGGCCTGGCCAAACACATCTCCACTGAGCAGCTCTCGCCGTTCATCTCCAACATGCACACCGCGCTGTGGTGCCTGTGCGGGGTGTCGCTCGTAGGCGCGGCCATCTCGGCGGCGCGGCCCAAGGACTTCAGGGCCCCCGCGCCCGAAGAGCCCCGCGAGACCCGTGAGACCGAGGCGGCGCTGTCATGAGCGCCACCGCCGACCGCTCGCTGCGGATCGGGGAGGTGGCCGAGCTCACGGGCACCACTCCGCGCACGATCCGCTACTACGAGGAGATCGGGCTGCTGGACCGTGCGCCGGAGCGCGCCCAGGGCAAGCATCGCGTCTACACCCAGGCAGACGTCGACCGCGTGCGGGAGATCATCCGGCTGCGCGACCTGCTCGGCCTCTCGCTCGAGCAGCTCTCCCAGCTCCTGGAGGCCGAGAGCGCCCGCGCTCAGCTGCGCGACGAGCTCGCCCACACCGAGGACCCCGCTCAGCGCAAGCGGATCCTCGAGGAGCTGCTCACCCACATCTCCAACCAGCTCGATCTGGTCAAGACCCGCCTCAGCGAGCTCACCGATCTCGCCGCCGAACTCAGCGACAAGCAGCGCCGGGTCAAGCAGAAGATCCGCGAGATCGACGCCCAGTGACCGCGGCGGGGACCGTGCGCCGGACCGGCGTGGACCGCCGCGCCATGGCCATGCTCTCCGCCGGGCACCTGTTCACCGACGTCGGCCAGGGATCGATCCCGGCGCTGCTGCCATTTCTCATCGTCCGCGACCACCTCAGCTACGCCGGCGCCTCGGCGCTGATCCTGGCCGCGACGATCGCCAGCTCCGTCATCCAGCCGCTGTTCGGCCACCTGTCTGACCGCCGTTCGCTGCCCTGGCTGATGCCGGCCGGGCCGATCCTCGGCGGCCTCGGCGTGGCCCTGGCCGCCGTCGCCCCCAGCTACGCGCTCACCTTCGCCGCCGTGGTCGTCAGCGGGATCGGCGTCGCCGCCTTTCACCCCGAGGGGTCGCGGTTCGCCAACTACGTCTCCGGAGCGCGGCGCTCCAGCGGCATGAGCCTGTTCAGCGTTGGGGGCAACGTCGGCTTCGCGCTGGGCCCGGCGCTCGTCACGCCGCTGGTGCTGGTCTTCGGGCTGTCGGGGACGCTGCTCGTGATCGTCCCCACGTCGCTGATGGGGCTCGTCCTCGCCCGCGAGCTGCCGCGCCTGGAGACCTTCCGCGTCGACCTCACGCGCGCCCGCGCCGCCGCCGGACACGACGAGTGGCGGCCGTTCACGCTGCTGGCCGTCGTCATCGCGCTGCGGTCCTTCGTCTACTTCGGCTTCGTGACCTTCATCCCCCTGTACTTCATCCACGTCCTGCACACCGGCAAGGGCGTCGGCGGCGCCGCGCTCACGGTGATGCTGGCGGGCGGCGCCATCGGCACACTCCTGGGTGGACGGCTGGCCGACCGCTTCGGACGCCGGTCGGTGTTGATCGGCTCGATGGCGGTGCTGCCGTTTCTCACCGTCGGGTTCCTCGTCTCACCCCCCGCGCCGGCGATGGCGTTCGCCGCGGTGGCGGGCGCGGCGACCATCGCCACGTTCGCGGTCACGATCGTCATGGGCCAGGAATTCCTGCCGGGGCGGATCGGGGTCGCCTCCGGCGTCACCATCGGGCTGTCGGTCGGCATGGGCGGGGTCGCCGCGCCGCTGCTGGGCATCCTCGCCGACGCCCACGGGCTGCGCTCGGTGTTCGAGCTGCTCGTGGTCTTCCCGCTGGGCGCACTCGCGCTCAGCCTGCTGCTGCCGGTCCGGCGCGATCCGGTCCGCGGCGCTGCCGCGGTGCTCGCGGGCGGTCACACGCTCGCCCCGGCACGCAGGACAAACACAACGGCAACGGTCGCAAGCGTAACCACCGCCGACTAACGCTGTAAATTGCGGTGAGACGCCGGCCTGAGGTGTCGCACCGTCAGGTCCTTCGGCCTCAGCGCCCTGCACTGGGCCGGCGCCACGCTCCATGTCCCGCATTCGCCAACGTACTGCACGCTGCACCCCTGCGCTCGCCGCGATCGCCGCCGCGCTGGCCGGCCTGATCAACGTCGGGTCGGCGCTGACCCCGAACATCCGTTGGCGCGGCCGGTTGCTGCTCGAGGTCGAGCCCGTCCAGGCCATGCGCCTGTTCCACGCCTTCGCCCTGCCGGCGGGCGCCGCTCTGCTCCTCGTCAGCCCCTACCTGCTCAAGCGCCGGAGGCGCGCCTGGCAGGTGGCGATCGCGCTCATGCTCGCGCTCGGCCTTCTGGACCTGCTCAAGGGCCTGGACGTGGAGGAGACCCTGCTCACCTGGGCCGCCGCCGCGATGCTGTTCGCCAGCGCCACCGAGTTCCGCGTCGAGCACGACCCGATCACGCTGCGCAGCTCGGTCTGGCGGGTGCCGCTGTTGGGGGCGTTCGGCCTGGCGCTGACGGCGCTCGCCGCCTGGGTGTCGGGCGGTCGGCCGTCGTGGAGCGCCGTCGCACGCGAGACCGGCGATCTGCTGACCTGGCGCTCCGGCGGCCCCCTGCACTTCGAGCGCCACGCCATCGCGCACCACGCGTTCGCGTGGGTCCCGCTGGGCGTGCACCTCGTGGAGATCGGGACGCTGCTGGCGATCGCGTACGTCGTGTTTCGGCCGCTGGCCGCGCCGGCCTCGCTGCCGGGGCCCGCGACGCGCCGCGCCGCCGCCGAGCTGGTCCGCGCGCACGGCAGCGACACGCTCTCGTTCTTCAAGCTGCGCGCCGACAAGCACTACTTCTTCAGCTCCGATCGCTCCGCGTTCGTCGGCTACCGGGTGGAGAACGGCGTGATGCTGTTGTCCGGCGATCCGGTGGGAGCAGACGGGGCCGTACCGGAGCTGCTGGCAGACCTCAGGGCGTTCGCGGAGGTGCGCGGCCTCAAGCTCGGCGCGATCGGCGCCAGCGAGCGGCTGGTGCCCCTGTGGGAGGAGCTGGGCCTGCGGACGATGTACCTGGGCGACGAGGCGATCATCGACCTGGCGAGCTTCTCGCTCGACGGCCGGGCGATCCGCAAGGTGCGCCAGTCCGTCAGCCGCCTGCGCAAGGCCGGCTTCACCGCGGAGCTGCACCGGGTCTCCGAGCTCGATCCGGCCGTCGCCGCCGAGGCGGAGGGGGTCCTGGAGCGGGGACGCGAGGGCGCGCCCGAGCGCGGCTTCTCGATGGCGATGGACTCCCTGCACGGCGACCACGATGAGGACACGCTCGTTGTCCTCGCCCGGGATGAATCCGTCCCCACCCACCCCATCCGCGGCGTCCTGCACTTCGTCCCGTGCTACGGGCGCTCGGCGATGTCGCTGAGCTTCATGCGGCGCGACCCGCGGACGCCCAACGGCCTGACCGAGTTCATGGTGGTCAGCGCCGTCGAGCTGCTGCGCGAGCGCGGCGTGGACGAGATGTCCCTCAACTTCGCCGCCTTCGCCCGGTGGATGCACAGCCCCGAGCGGACGGCCGAGCGGGCGCTCGGCAAGCTCATCGCCGCCGGCAACCCGTTCTTTCAGATCGAGAGCCTGTACCGGTTCAACGCCAAGTTCTTCCCGCGCTGGGAGCCCCGGTATCTCGTGTACCAGGGGGCGCTCGGACTGCCGCGCGCGAGCCTCGCGGCGATGTGGGCGGAGGGCCAATTGTGGAAGCCAGAACGGCCGCGTTCTGCAACGTCGGGGAGCACGCGCCTACCGGCTCGGGCACGCTAACCTCCTTCTAACCAAAGGCGGCTCTCCACTACCCAGTTGGTAGTGGCGCGCTGCCCGCTCCGGCGCTGAAATGCAGGCGATGCCTGTGAGTGCCGCGCCGATAGCCTACGCGCCCCTCAACCCAGTACCGTCAGCTTGCGAAGCAGCTTCAGCAGACCCAATGCAAAAAAGCAGCCGTTCGCCCCTGACGGGCAAAGACGTGGCCGGAGCGGGATTCTTCCTGCTGTCGGCGAATCTTCTGTTCGCGGCCGTGGGCGCGGGTATTGGTGCGCTGTTCGGCGCAGCCCTGGCGCTGGGGATCATCGGCTTCCTGATCGGCTTCCTGGTGGGGATCTACCTTGTCATTAGGCGCTTCCGCGGTTACTGAGAGGCCACCCATGAGCGTGCTCGCCTACTTCGACGTCATCGTCCTGGTGGTCGCCGCGCCGATCATGCTGCTCATCGGCGTGCCCGCCTCCGGCTACGCCATCGGCGCCGGCGCGTGGATCGCGCTGCGCGCCGCCAATGTGGGGGTCGACCGCGTCACCGCGAGCATGGACGCTCAGCGCCAGATCGGCCTGCGGCTGGGCTTCATGCTCGCTCGGCTCTTCACCCTGGCCATCGCGGTGATCATCGCCCGCAACGTCTACGGCAAGGACGCCGGCGTCACGTGCCTGGCCGTGATCGTCTTCGCCTACACCATGTCGCTGGCCATCTCGGCCATGACCCGCACGAGGCCCCGATGACCACCACCCGCAAGCTCCTCTGGGCCATCACCGGCTTCTACGTGGCCGGGATTGTGGTCCTGATCATCCTCTTCGGCTTCGGCCACCAGAACCACAGCTTCCAGGTCCAGAACGAGTTCAAGCTCGACAATTGGCTCCACCTCGGCGTCTTCAGCATCAACCGCGCGGTTCTCTACCTCATCCTCGCCACGATCCTCACCGTGGTGACGATGGTGTGGATCGCCGACCGGATGCACCAGCGGCCCAACAAGGTCCAGACCGCCGTCGAGGTGCTCTTCTCGCTCATGCGCGACAACATCACCCGCGGGAACATGCCGGATTCGATGGCGGCGAAGTGGTTTCCGTTCCTCGGCGCGCTGTTTCTCTTCATCTGGTTCAACAACCTGATCGGGTACATCCCGCTGCCGACCAACTCAGGCCAGGAATTCGTCATCTTCGGTGCCCACATCCCGGCGTTCGCGCTCTACGCCGCCACCGCCAACATCTCGGTGCCGCTCATCCTCGCCGTCATCGTGTTCCTCGCCTTCAACTGGGTGGGCATCCGCACCCAGGGCCCGATCGGCTATCTCAAAAGCCTGATCCCGGGCGGCGTTACCGGGCCGATCTTGCTGCTGATCTTTCCGCTGGAGGTCATCTCCACGTTCATGCGGCTGCTCTCGCTGACCATCCGACTCTTCGCCAACATCCTGGCCGGCCACCTGATCATCCTGTTCATGGCCGGCGGACTCGCAGTGCTGCTCGGATTGTCCTTCCTGGGCTGGTTCACCCTGCCGTTTGCGATCCTGCTCTACCTCTTCGAGCTGGGCTTGGTGGCGACGCTGCAGGCCTTCATCTTCGCGACCCTCGCCGCCATTTACATCAGCGGCGCGGCAACTCATCACTAAAACCAAGGAGCTGACGTCACAGTGCTAGCGCTTACACACCTCCTCTCGTTCGGCGCCGTCAGCGCCGGACTCGGCATCGGGATCGGAGGCGGACTGGGTGCCGTCGGTGCCGGCGTCGGCATCGGGATCATCTTCGGCAAGGTCATCGAGGCGGTGACCCGCCAGCCTGAGATGCGCGACGAGATCACCCAGATCCAGTGGCTCGGCTTCGCCCTGACCGAGGCGACGTTCTTCTACGGGCTGGTCGCCGGCCTGCTCTCCTGGGTGCTGAAGTAGCGATGCCCGCCCCGGTGACTGCCGCCTCCGGCGGCTCGTTCCTCATCACCCCCGACGTCGGGCTGATGATCTGGACGCTGCTGCTGTTCGGATTTTCCATGATCATCCTGTGGAAGCTCGCCTTCCCGCGCATCTCCGCGGCGCTGGACAGGCGCCAGCACGCGATCGAGGAGTCCATCGATCACGCCGAGCGGGTCCGCAAGCAGGCCGACGACATCCTGGACGAGTACCGCGAGCGCCTCAAGGAGGCCCGCGGTCAGGCCGACGAGATCGTCTCTCGCGCGCGCCGGGCCGGTGACGTCCACGAGCGTGAGGCCGAGGAGGCCGCCCAGGCCAAGCGCGAGCAGCTGATGGAGCAGACGCGCCGCGACATCGAGACCGAGACCCGCCGGGCGATCCAGGAGATCCGCCGCGAGGTCGCCGACCTCACCGTGATGGCCACCGAGAAGGTGACGCGCAAGACGCTGACCGGGGACGATCAGCGCCGGCTCGTGGAGGACGCCCTGTCGGAGCTGGACTTCAGCGCCCTGGCCTCCGAGGCGGAGCGAAACTAGCCAGCGATGGAAGAGATCGCCCAGGTCTACGCGCGCGCCCTGTTCGAGGTCGCGTCCGAGCAGGACACGCTCGACCAGGTCCATGACGAGCTCGGCACGTTCGCCGACGCAATGAACGCCAACCGGGAGCTGATCACGTTCTTCTTCTCGCCCTACTTCTCCGTCACGGATAAGAAGGACGGACTGGCCCGCGCGGTCACCGGCGCCAGCGCGGCATTCACCAACTTCCTGCAGGCGCTGATCGAGCGCCACCGCATGCCGGCGATCTTCCGCATCCGCACGGAGTTCAACCGCCTGTGGGACGAGGCGCGCAAGCTGCTGCCGGTCCACATCACGAGCGCGATCGCGCTGGACGACAGCGAGGTCAAGAGCTTGGGCGAGCGGATCGGCCACGAGGTCGACCGTCAGGTGGAAGTGACTACCGATGTCGATCCCGACATCCTTGGTGGGGTAGTGCTGAGAGTGGGCAACGTCATCCTCGACGCCTCGATCAAGAACCGATTGGAACAACTTCGAAAGCAAGTGGCGCAGGCGTAGGGCCACGCCTGTGAAGGGAGCGACCTAAGAGATGCAGATCAAACCCGATGAGATCACCTCGATCCTCAAGAGCCGGATCGAGGGCCTCGACACCTCCGAGGCTGAGCTGACCGAGGTCGGGACCGTGCTGTCGGTCGCCGACGGTATCTGCCGCGTCCACGGCCTCGAGAACTGCATGAGCTTCGAGATGCTCGAACTGCCCCACGACGTCACCGCGCTGGCGCTCAACCTGGAGTCAGACAACGTCGGCGCCGTGCTGTTCGGCGAGTGGGAGAGGATCTCCGAGGGCGACACCGTGAAGCGCACCGGGCGCCTGCTCGACATCCCCGTCGGCGAGGCCCTGCTGGGGCGGATCGTGGACCCGCTGGGCAACCCGCTGGACGGCAAGGGCGACATCGAGACCTCAGAGACCCGGCCGGCCGAGCACAAGGCCCCCGGCGTCGTCCAGCGCCAGCCGGTGAAGGAGCCGATGCTGACCGGCCTGAAGGCGATCGACTCGATGATCCCGATCGGACGCGGCCAGCGCGAGCTGATCATCGGTGACCGCCAGACCGGCAAGACGTCGATCGCCATCGACACGATCATCAACAACAAGGACCGCGACCTCATCTGCGTCTACGTGGCGATCGGGCAGCGCAAGGCCACCGTCGTGCAGCTCGCCAAGGTGCTCGAGGACGCCGGCGCGCTCGCGAACACGATCATCGTCATGGCGGCCGCGGACGAGGCGGCGCCGATCAAGTTCCTGGCGCCCTACGCCGGGTGCGCGATGGCCGAGCACTTCCTTTACAACGGCAAGGCCGCGTTGACGGTCTACGACGACCTCACCAAGCACGCCTACGCCTACCGCCAGATGTCGCTGCTGCTGCGCCGCCCGCCGGGACGCGAGGCTTACCCCGGCGACGTGTTCTACCTGCACAGCCGCCTGCTGGAGCGCGCAGTCAAGCTCAACGATGACCTCGGCGGTGGCTCGCTCACCTCGCTGCCGATCATCGAGACCCAGGCCGGCGACGTGTCGGCCTACATCCCCACCAACGTCATCTCCATCACCGATGGGCAGATCTTTCTGGAGCCGAAGCTGTTCTACTCAGGCGTCCGGCCGGCGATCAACGTCGGGATCTCGGTGTCCCGGGTGGGCGGCAACGCGCAGATCGGCCCGATGCGCAAAGTCGCCGGTACGTTGAAGCTCGAGCTCTCGCAGTACCGGGACCTCGAGGCCTTCTCCCAGTTCGGCTCAGAGCTGGACCCCGACACGCAGCGCACGCTGGCCCGGGGCGAGCGGCTGGTCAAGACGCTCAACCAGTCCGAGCGCCGGCCGATACCGGTGGAGGTGCAGGTGGCCCAGATCTACGCCGCCACCAATGGCTACCTGGACCGCATCCTCGTTGACAAGGTGGAGAAGTTCCTCTCAGACCTCAGCGAATCGCTGCGCGGCAACGAGCCGGAACTGCTCAAGAAGATCGCCGGCGGCGACTGGTCCGACGAGACCAAGAACGCGCTGGACCAGGCGGTCAACACCTACGCCGAGGACTTCGGCTACGACCTTGACGAGGAGGGCCATACCATCGAGGACGGCGATGCGCCCGAGCCGCGGCGGCGCGACGAGCCCGACGAGTCCTCGAACGGGGACCAGACCGAGGCCGAGTCCGGCGATCGTGAGGAGCAGCCGCAACCGGCGTAGGTCATGGCAACCTCGCAGCGAGACGTTCGCAACCGCATCGCGGCGGTCAAGAACATCCAGAAGATCACCCGGGCCATGGAGATGGTGGCCGCCGCGCGGCTGCGCCGGGCCGAGCAGCGCATCGAGGCGCTGCGGCCCTATGCGGACGCGATCCGGCGCATGACCCGGCAGGCGGCCCAGGCCGCCGGCGACGTGCCGCGCCTGCCGATCCTCCTCGAGCACGAGTCGGTCAACACCGTCGGCCTGTTGGTGGTGGCGGGGGACCGCGGCCTGGCGGGGGCGTTCAACTCCAACGCCGTGCGCGCCGGCGTCGCCGCCGGGCGCGAACACGGCGGCCAGGGCCACCACGTCGTCTACTACGCCTCGGGTCGCCGCCCGGCGTCATCGCTGAACTTCCGCGGACTCGAGGTCGCCGAGAGCTTCACCGGCTTCACCGACCGCCCGGCCTACAACGACGCGCGGCGCATCGCCGAGCGGCTGATGGCCGCCTACGTCGATGGCGAGGTCGACCAGGTCGAGATCTTTTACAACGGCTACATCTCGCCGCTGTCCCAGATCATCCGGCGCGAGACCCTGCTGCCGCTGCAGCGGGCCACGTTGCTGGACGAGGGCGCCGACGAGGACGAGCCGGAGCGGGAGGAGGGCCACCCGCGGGCGCTCGTCGAGTACGAGCCCGACCCGGAGGAGATCCTCAAGCGCCTCGTCCCCGACTACGTCGAGATTTCCATCTACCGGGCGCTGCTGGAGTCGACGGCGTCCGAGCACGGCGCCCGCATGACGGCGATGCGCAACGCGTCGGAGAACGCGTCGACGCTGATCGACGATTTGACCTTGGAGATGAACCGGGCCCGCCAGGCCGAGATCACGCAGGAGATCATGGAGGTCGTGGCCGGCGCAGAAGGCCTCGGATAAGGAGAACAACGCATGTCTGCCACCCAGGAAACCGAAACCACCAGCGGCACCGAGCAGCAGAACGTCGGGCGGATCGAGGAGATCCAGGGCGTCGTGATCGAGGCCGTGTTCCCGGACAAGCTGCCCGAGATCAACCACGCCATCAAGGTGCTCCGGCCCGAGGCCGCGCGCGCCGAGGAGGACGAGGACATCGCCGCACAGAACGACCCGTACCTCACGTGCGAGGTCCAGCAGCACCTCGGTGACGAGCGCGTCCGCGCCGTGGCCATGGACACCACCGACGGCCTGTCGCGCGGGACCGAGGTGATCGACACCGGCGCGCCGATCACGGTGCCCGTCGGTCGCGAAACCCTGGGGCGGATCTTCAACCTGCTGGGCGAGCCGATCGACCTCGGGGCCGACATCCCCGATGACACCGAGCGCTGGCCGATCCACCGCGCCGCGCCGACGGTCGAGGACCTCACCCCGACCACCGAGATGTTCGAGACGGGCATCAAGGTGGTCGACCTGCTGGCGCCCTACGCCAAGGGCGGCAAGGTCGGTCTGTTCGGCGGCGCCGGCGTGGGCAAGACCGTGATCATCCAGGAGCTCATCCACAACCTGGCCCAGGAGCACGGCGGTCTGTCGGCGTTCTGCGGCGTGGGCGAGCGCAGCCGCGAGGGCAACGACCTGTGGCTGGAGATGAAGGAGTCCGGGGTGCTGGACAAGACGATGCTCGTCTTCGGGCAGATGAACGAGCCGCCCGGCGCCCGCATGCGGGTCGCGCTGTCCGGACTGACGATGGCGGAGTACTTCCGCGACCGCGAGCACCAGGACGTGCTCCTGTTCATCGACAACATCTTCCGTTTCGTGCAGGCGGGCTCCGAGGTCTCGGCGCTCCTGGGCCGCATGCCCTCCCAGGTGGGCTACCAGCCCACGCTGGAGTCCGAGATGGGCCAGCTACAGGAGCGGATCACGTCGACCCGCAACGGGTCGGTCACCTCGATCCAGGCCATCTACGTTCCCGCCGACGACCTCACCGACCCGGCGCCGGCGTCCGCCTTCGCCCACCTCAACGCCACCACGACGCTGAGCCGGTCGATCTCCGAGAAGGGGATCTACCCGGCGGTCGACCCGCTCGACTCCACGTCGACGATCCTCAAGCCCGAGATCCTCGGCGAGGAGCACTTCAACGTGGCCAACCGGGTCAAGGAGGTGCTTCAGCGCTACAAGGAGCTCCAGGACATCATCGCCATCCTCGGCATCGACGAGCTATCCGATGAGGACAAGGTGACGGTGCAGCGGGCGCGCAAGATCGAGCGTTTCCTGTCCCAGCCGTTCTTCGTGGCCACCCAGTTCACCGGTATCGATGGCAAGTACGTGCCGATCGCCGAGTCGATCCGCGGCTTCAAGGAGATCCTCGAGGGCAAGCACGACGAGATTCCCGAGCGCGCCTTCTTCATGAAGGGCACGATCGACGAGGTCGTCGCCGAAGCGGGCGGGGGCTCCGGCGAGTCGGACTCCGGCGAATCGGACTCCGGCGGGTCCGAGGAGGCGCAGGACACCGGCGACTCCGAGGACGAGTCCTGATCGTCGATGGCTGAGCACTCGAAGTTCCCGGTGGAGGTCCTCACGCCCGACGGCGAGGTGTTCGCCGAGGACGTGCAGATGATCTCCACCAAGACGACCATCGGCTCGATCGGCGTGCTGGCCCACCACGCGCCGCTGCTGGCGATGCTCGACCCCACCGAGCTGCGGCTGTACCGGTCCGACTCCGATGTCGTCCGCTTCGCGCAGTCCGAGGGCTACCTCCAGGTGGCCGACAACCGCGCGCTGCTGCTGGTGGAGGAGGCCCACGAGCCGGGGTCGCTGGACGCGGCGGTGCTGCGCGATCGCCTACAGGAGGCCGAGCGCGAGCTCGACAACTCGGGCGAGGACTCTGAGAAGCGGCGGGTGGCCGAGCGCGACAAGCGCCGCTGGGAGGCGTTCCTGAGGATCGCCGAAGGCGCCTAGTCGCCCGCCGGCCGTGCCCTTAGCTCGTCGTCATCTGGATCGCCTACCCTCCGCCCTTCATGGTTGACGAGCTGGTAGTGGCCGAGCGGCTGATCGGTTATGAGACCTCGCGCTCGGATGCGCTGGTCGCCGCCGCCGGATTCGTGAAGGGGTGGCTGGAATCCCGCGACATCGAGGTGCGGGACTACGACCACCACGGAGCCCCGGTGCTGCTGGCCGACGTCGGCGCCACCTCGGAGCGGGCGCCGTCGATCATCTTCCATGGCCATCTGGACGTCGTGCCCGGCCGCCCCGAGCAGTTCGAGGCCCGCGTGGAGGGCGATCGCCTGATCGGGCGTGGCGCCTATGACATGAAGGGCGGCCTGGCGGCCATGATGTGCGCACTCAAGGACCTCGCCGTGCAGGACGGCGTGCGGGTGCGGTTCGTGTGCGTGCCCGACGAGGAGTCCGAGGAGATCGACGAACGCTCCACCGATGCGGTTGTGAGCGCCGGATTGGGCGGGAACTTCGCCATCACCGGCGAACCTACGAACATGCACATCGGCATCCAGGCCAAGGGGGTGCTGGCGATGCGGATCGTGGTCCACGGGCGCTCCGCCCACAGCTCCACGCCGTGGCTGGGGGACAACGCCGTGCTCAAGGCCGTCGACGTGTTCCGCGCGATCGAGTCCCTGCCCTTCAGCCGCGAGTCGTCGGAGATGTTCGACCGGCCCTCGATCAACCTGGGGCGGATCGCCGGCGGCGACGCGCTGAACAAGGTGCCCGACTGCTGCGAGATGGCCGTCGACGTGCGCTACCTGCCCGGCCAGGACCCTGGCGAGATCCTCTCCCAGGTCCGCGCCATCCCGGACATCGACGTCACGCGGACGTTCATCCACCCGACGGTGACGGTGTCGCGGAGCGATCCCTACGTGCGGGCGCTGCGCGATGCCGTGTCGCAGGCCATCAGCGGTGAGGTCATGAGCGTGGGGCGCGACGGCGCGTCCGATGCCGCGTCTTTCATTGAGGCCGGGATCCCCGCGGTGGAGTTCGGGCCCCACGGCGGCGGGCACCACGGCCCCGACGAGTGGGTCTCCGTGTCCTCGCTGCAGCGCTACCGGCGGGCGCTAGCCGACTTCGTGCGCGCCCTCCCCGAGCGCTTGGCCCAGCTCGAGAGCGGCGGCGGGACGCTGCGCGCTGTCGACGGAGGCGCGGCGTGATCCCGCGCAGCCGGTTCGGGATGGCGTGGCGCTTTGTGCTGGCCGGGGTGTTGGTCATCGCCGCCAGCGCCGGCGCGACCGCGGTCGCCGGCCTGCTGCAGGTCAAGGACGTCGTCCAAATCCTCTCGGTGAACCCCGGGATCGTGAGCAAGCAGATCGTCCTGCCCGCCGCGGGCGCCCCCCAGAACCTCCTCATCATCGGCTCCGACCATCGGGCCGGCGAACCGTTCCGGTACGCCAACACGGACACGATGCTGCTGGTCCGCCTCAACGCGAAGTCCTCCACGATCAACGTGATGTCGATCCCCCGCGACCTGCAGGTCGACATTCCCGGCCACGGCATCGCCAAGATCAACGCCGCCTACAGCGAGGGCGGCTACGGGCTGCTGATCAAGACGATCAAGGCCAACGTGTTCCCCGACCTGCGCGTCAACCACATCGTCGACACCAACTTCACCGGCTTCTCGGACCTCGTGGACGCGATCGGGTGCGTCTACTCCGACGTGGACCGCCGCTACTACAACGCGACGGCGCCGGGCGCCGACAACTACTCGAGCATCGACATCCAGCCGGGCTATCAGAAGCTGTGCGGCGACAACCAGTCCGTCAGCGGCGCGCTCCCGTTCGTCCGCTTCCGCCACCTGGACTCCGACATCGTGCGCGAGGCCCGCCAGCAGGACTTCATCCGCTGGGCGAAGGACCAGTTCAGCGTCTCCAAGCTGCTGTCCGAGAAGGACCAGCTGCTGCGGATCTTCGGGAAGCACTCGACGCTGGACAAGGGCCTGCAGTCGACCGATCAGATCCTCGACCTCTTCAACCTGGTCCTCAACTCCGACGCCAGCACCGTCCATCAGGTGGCGTTCCCGGCCGACCTGCAGCCATGCACCGCGACCTCGTGCATCGTCACCAGCAACCAGTCCGCCGAGCAGGCGGCGTTCCAGCGGTTCATGGCGGCCACGCCGAAGGCCGCGACGGCCGCCGCCAACAAGGCCAAGGTGACCCCGGCGTCATTGAAGGGCCACAAGCGCATCGCCAAGATCCCCATGGGTGGCCTGACCGCGGACGTCAGCGATGGGCGCCAGCAGGCGGCGGCGCTGACCCGCGCCGGGATGCCCGTGTACTACCCGCGGCTCATCAAGGCCGGCAGCACCTACTGCATGAGCGTCACCGGCAACTGCGTGGGCTACGTCGAGCCCCCCGCGGAGTACGAGCACTCCTACCCGCGCCAGTACATCATCCGCGACCAGCGGGGCCAGCCGCACGCGGCCTACCGGATGACCCTGGTGCTCAACTCCCAACTCGGCGAGTACTACGGCGTGCAGGGGACCACGTGGACCAGCGCACCGCTGCTGCGGAGTCCCAGCGGGACGCGCGACATCAACGGCAAGAAGCTGCTCCTGTACGCCAACGGCGGCCGCCTGACGACGGTGGCGTGGCGCAACGGGCCGGACGTCTATTGGATCTCCAATACGCTGACGAGCACCATCCCCAACCCGCAGATGGTGGGGATCGCGGCCTCCCTGGCGCTCGCGCGCTAATCCCGCGGGCGCCGCCTCGTTCGACCTCGCTACCCTCGCCTCCTCATGGCTGCAGCGCGCCAACCCATCGCCGTCATCGGCACCGGCTACGTCGGCCTGGTGACCGCCGCCGGCTTCGCCGAGCTGGGCTCAGAGGTCTGGTGCGTCGATGTCGACGCCGACAAGATCGCGCGCCTTCAGCGCGGCGAGATCCCCATCTACGAGCCCGGGCTGGGGGAGTCGGTGGCGCGCAACCACGAGCGCCTGCACTTCGGCACCGAGTTGGCGCCGGCGGTCGAGCACGCCCGGCTGCTGTTCGTCGCCGTGGGCACCCCGCCGACCTACTCAGGGGACGCCGACCTGTCCGCGGTGCACGCCGTGGTGGCATCGGTGCCCCAGTCAGACGAGCACGCGCTGGTCATGAAGTCCACCGTCCCGGTGGGAACGGGCGCCTCGATCAAGCGCATCTTCTCCGAGCACGGCAAGGAGGGCTTTGCCTATGTGTCCTGCCCCGAGTTCCTCAAGGAGGGCTCGGCTTTGCAGGACTTCCTGGAGCCCGACCGCGTGGTCGTGGGTGACGACGGCAACTGGGCCGGCGACGCCGTTGTGGACCTCTACGAACCGCTGGACGCCCCGGTCGTCCGCACCGACATCGCCTCCGCGGAGATGGTCAAGCTCGCCGCCAACGCGTTCTTGGCCACCAAGATCAGCTTCATCAACGAGATCGCCAACGTGTGCGAGGAGACCGGCGCCGACGTGCTGGAGGTGGCCCGGGGCATGGGCCTGGACCAGCGCATCGGCAAGCACTTCCTCAAGCCTGGCATCGGGTTCGGCGGGAGCTGCTTTCCCAAGGATGTCTCCGCGCTCAAGCAGCTGGCCGGGAACTCCGGCTACCACTTCCAGCTCCTGACCGCCGTCATCGAGGTCAACGAGCTGCAGAAGCGGCGCGTCATCGCCAAGCTCCAGAAGCACCTGGGGTCGCTGGTGGGACGGCGCGTGGCCCTGCTCGGCCTGGCCTTCAAGGCCAATACCGACGACATGCGCGAGGCCTCCTCGCTCGTCCTCGCATCGCGGCTGCAGGGGGAGGGGGCTTACGTGTGCGCCTATGACCCCATCGCCGAGGCGGAGGCGCGCAAGCGCATGAGCGGCGTCGAATTCGCCCATTCCGCGCTCGAAGCCGTCGATGGGGCCGACGCCGCCATCCTGGTGACCGAGTGGCCGGAGTTCGCCGACCTGGACTGGCGCGAGGTCAAGGCGCGGATGGCCGGCGATCTGGTCGTCGACGGGCGCAACTTCGCCGACCGCGAACTGGTGACGGCGGCCGGATTCGTGTACGAGGGGATCGGGCGATGATCTCCAGGGCGGGACGGCCGACGTGCAGGCGCTGATCCTGGCCGGCGGCGAGGGGACCCGCCTGCGGCCCCTGACCTCCACCGTGCCCAAGCCGGTGGTCCCGCTGGTGGACCGGCCGTTCATCGCCTACATGATCGAGTGGCTGCGCGGGCATGGCGTGGACGACGTCATCCTCGCCTGCGGCTTCATGGCGGACGGCGTGCGTGCGGTGCTCGGCGACGGATCGTCGCTGGGCGTGCGGCTGCGCTACATCGAGGAGCCGAGCCCGCTGGGCACCGGCGGCGCGCTCAAGTACGCCGAAGACCTGCTCCAGGAGCGCTTCTTCATGCTCAACGGCGACGTGCTCTCAGACATGGACCTCACCGCCCAACTGCGCCAGCACGAGGAGACCGGTGCCCGGGCGACGCTGGCGCTCATCGCCGTGGACGACCCGTCGTCCTATGGCCTCGTCCGGCTGCGGGGGGACGGCAGCGTCCGGGAGTTCGTGGAGAAGCCGAGCCCGGAGGAGGGCGGCACCCATCTGATCAATGCCGGCGCCTACATCCTGGAGCGCGACGTCCTGGACGGGCTGGCGCCGGCCGGGACGAAGATCTCGATCGAGCGCGAGGTGTTCCCGACCCTGGTCGGCAACGGCCTGTACGGCTATGAGGCCGCGGGGTACTGGCTGGACATCGGGACGCCCGAGCGCTACCTGCAGGCGACCTTCGAGATCCTCGAGGGCGACGTCCGCACCGAGGTGGGCCGCCAGGTGGCCGCCGCCGGCGGCGTCCTGCGCCACGGCGGCGACGGCGCGGGCATCGTGCACGGCCCCGCGCTGGTGGGGTCTGACTGCCGCCTCGCCGCCGACGCGGTGGTCGGCAGCCGCAGCGTGCTCGGCCGGGGCGTGAGCGTGGGGCGGGGGGCGCACATCGAGAGTTCCGTGGTGCTGGACGGCGCGACCGTGGGCGAGGGCACCCGGATCACGTCGTCGATCATCGGGCCCGGGGCGCGCATCGGCGACCGCTGCCGCATCGAGGGCCGGGTCGTGCTCGGCCAGGGTGTGAACGTGGGGTCGCGCAACACCCTGCTGGCGGGGATCCGTATCTTTCCGGGCGTGACGCTCCCTGACGGAGCCATCGCGTTTTGAGTACCACCAGCTTGCTGTCCCGGGAGGCGATCGCGGCGGTCGACTCCACCGGCCAGCTGTCCGACGTGCTCGGCATGCCCGAGCACCTGCGCGACGCTCTGTGGCGCGTGGAGTCCGCCAACGTCAGCGCCCAGGACTCGCCCGGTGGGTTGGTGGTCGCGGGGATGGGCGGATCTGGCGTCGGCGGCCTCCTCGCCGTCGCGGTGCTGGGCGACCGCGCCTCGCGCCCCATCTTCGGCACGCGCGACTACGGTCTGCCCGCATGGACGACGCCCGACACGACCGTGCTGTGCGCCAGCTACTCCGGGGAGACCGAGGAGACGCTGGCCGCCTATGAGGCCGCCGGGGCACTGGGCGCCCGGCGGATCGTGTCCACCACCGGCGGCGCGCTGGCCAGCAGCGCCCGCGCCGACGGCGTCCCGGTGATCCCCCTGCCGGGCGGCTTCCAGCCCCGGGCGGCGGTGGGCTACGGGCTGGTGGTGGCGCTCGAGGTGGCGGCGCTGGCCGGCTGCGGCGAGCATCTGCATACCGAGATCGACGTCGCCGCCGCCCACGCCGAGCAGTTGGTGGAGGAGTGGGGCCCCGATGCCCCCGAGGACTCCCTGGCCAAGACGCTGGCCCGGTCGCTGCATCAGACCACGCCCCAGATCGCCGGCGCCGGGCTGACGGCCCCGATCGCCTACCGCTGGAAGACCCAGATCAACGAGAACGCCAGCGCCCCCGCGTTCGCCTCCGAGCTGCCCGAACTCGACCACAACGAGATCGTCGGCTGGGAGGGCGCGCCCGACCTGGGGCGCTTCAGCGCGGTGTTCCTGGATGACTGCGACCTGCACCCACGCGTGCGGGCGCGGATCGAGCTCACCCTCGACGTCATTGGCGGCCACGCGGCGGCCACCCACCGCATCCAGACGCTGGGACAGACGCGGGTGGACCGGCTCGTGTCCCTGGTGCTGCTCGGCGACCTCATCTCGGTGTACATGGCGGTGCTGGCGGGGCGTGACCCGGTGGACATCGCGCCGATCAACCAGCTCAAGGCCGCGCTGGCGCAGCGCAACGGCTGAGCGCCGGCGAAAACTGCACGCATCGCGGGGGCGCGGGCCCGCGCCCGCATCCTCGAAACCTTGACACATTCGTGGTAAGGTTTGGGTCGCAGTGGAGTCCTTGACGATCAACGAAGCGGCCGCCACGACCGGATGGTCGCCGAGGATGCTGCGCTACGTCGAGCAGGCGGGCCTGCTGGCGCCGGCGCGGTCGGCGTCGGGGTATCGCCTGTACGGCGCGGCGGAGCTGCAGCGGCTGCGCACGCTCAAGGAACTGCTGGCCCAGTTCGACGTATCCCTGTCCGACGTGGCCTTCGCGGCCCGGATGGCGGCCGAAGCCGACCTGCAGGACGCAGTTCAGGCGTGGCTGAGCGCGCAGGCGCGGCGGCCCGAGGACGTGCAGGCCGAGGACTGGCTGCGCTTTGAGCAGGAGAAGCACGAGCGGCTGCTCGCCGCCGCCGCGGCCGTCTGACGCCGCCCGCGGTCCGGCCGCCGGCCCACGACACACAACTTGAACACAACGAGCCTGGAGAGAGAATGAGCACCACCGCCCAGAAGGTCGATTACAAGGTCGCGGACCTGTCGCTGGCCGAGTTCGGCCGCAAGGAGATCACGCTGGCCGAGCACGAGATGCCGGGGCTGATGGCGACCCGCGCGGAGTTCGCCGACAGCCAGCCGCTCAAGGGCGCGCGGATCACGGGATCGCTGCACATGACGATCCAGACGGCGGTGCTGATCGAGACGCTGACGGCGCTGGGCGCCGAGGTGCGCTGGGCTAGCTGCAACATCTTCTCCACCCAGGATCACGCTGCCGCCGCAGTGGTGGTCGGCCCCGAGGGGACAGCCGATGATCCTAAGGGCGTGCCGGTGTTCGCCTGGAAGGGCGAGACGCTTGAGGAGTACTGGTGGTGCACTGACCAGGCGTTGTCGTGGGGGGGTGGGGATGGTCTCGAGGGCCCGAACATGATCCTCGACGACGGCGGCGACGCCACGCTGCTGGTCCACAACGGTGTCCAGTACGAGGCCGACGGGCAGGTGCCCGATCCCTCGACGGCGGAGAACGACGAGCACCGCGTGATCCTGAGCCTGCTCACCCGGTCGCTGGCCGAGGATGCGCAGCGCTTCACGCGGATGGCCGAGGGCATCAAGGGCGTCACCGAGGAGACGACCACGGGCGTGCACCGGCTCTACCAGTTCGCCAAGGAGGGCCGGCTGCTGTTCCCGGCGATCAACGTCAACGACGCGGTCACCAAGTCCAAGTTCGACAACAAGTACGGGTGCCGGCACTCGCTGATCGACGGCATCAACCGCGCCACCGACGTGCTGATCGGCGGCAAGGTCGCCGTGGTGTGCGGCTACGGCGACGTCGGTAAGGGCTGTGCGGATTCGCTGCGCGGCCAGGGCGCGCGGGTCATCATCACCGAGATCGACCCCATCTGCGCGCTGCAGGCGGCGATGGACGGGTACGAGGTCGCCCGCATCGAGGACGTGCTGGACAGGGCCGACATCTACGTCACCGCCACCGGCAACAAGGACGTCATCACCGCCCAGCACATGGCGCGGATGAAGCACCAGGCGATCGTGGGCAACATCGGCCATTTCGACAACGAGATCGACATGGCCGGCCTGGAGAAGACCGACGGCATCAAGCGGATCAACATCAAGCCCCAGGTGGACGAGTGGGTATTCCCGAACGGCAGCACAATCATCGTCCTGTCCGAGGGCCGGCTGTTGAACCTGGGCAACGCCACCGGGCACCCCAGCTTCGTGATGTCCAACTCCTTCACCAACCAGGTGATGGCCCAGATCGAGCTGTACGGCAACACGGGCGAGTACGAGACCCAGGTCTACACGCTGTCCAAGGCGCTGGACGAGAAGGTGGCACGGCTGCATCTCGGCGCGCTGGGGGTCAAGCTCACCGAGCTCAGTGACGAGCAGGCGGCGTACCTCGGAGTGCCGGCGGAGGGCCCGTACAAGCCCGACCACTACCGCTACTAGCGGCGGGTAGGACCCAGGGGGGAGTGCGAGGACCATGGCGCGGACCGCGGTCCCCCCGCACGATGTCGCCGACCTCGGGCTGGCGCCCGACGGCGAGCTGCGGATCGAATGGGCGGCCGGGCAGATGCCCGTGCTCGCCCAGATCCGGGCTCGGTTCGCCGCCGAGCGGCCCCTGCACGGCATCCGCGTGGCGGCGTGCCTGCACGTCACGGCCGAGACGGCCAACCTCGTGCGCACGCTCGGCGCGGGCGGGGCCACGGTGGCGCTGTGCTCGGCCAACCCGCTCTCCACTCAGGACGACGTCGCCGCGGCGCTCGTGCTCGAGGACGGCGTGGAAGTGCGAGCGCGGCGCGGGGAGGACGTCGATACCTACGTCGAGCACGTCCTGGCCCTGCTCGACACCTCTGACGGCACCGGGCCTCATATCACCCTCGACGACGGGGCCGATCTGCTCGTCACCGCCCATGCCCGCGGCGGCGCCGTGCTGGACGGCCTGATCGGCGGCACCGAGGAGACCACAACCGGTCTCGTGCGCCTGCGCCGCCTCCAGGAGGAGGGGACGCTGCGCTGCCCGGTGCTGGCGGTCAACGAGGCGCGCACCGAGCGAGCCCTCAACGACCGCCACGGCACCGGCCAGTCGGCCCTGGACGGGATCATCCGCGCCTCCAACGTGCTGCTGGCGGGCAACACGGTGGTCGTCATCGGCTACGGCTGGGCGGGCCTGGGCGTGGCCGAGCGTGCCCGCGGCGCCGGCGCGGCGGTGATCGTGTGCGAGGTCGACCCGCTGCGGGCGCTCGAGGCGCGGATGGCCGGCTACGAGGTCATGCCGGCACTCCAGGCGGCCGAGCGCGGGGACGTGTTCATCACCGTCACCGGCTCGCGCCGGGTCCTGCGCCGCGAGCACTTCGAGCGGATGAAGGACGGGGCACTGCTGGCCAACGCCGGCCACTTCGACGTGGAGCTCGACCTCGGCGAGCTGGGCGAGCTGGCCACCGGCCATCGCAGGGTGCGCCCGCTGGTGGAGGAGTACCGGCTCGCCGATGGACGACGGATCAACCTGCTCGCTCACGGCCGGGTGGTCAACCTGGCCGCCGCCGAGGGCCACCCCGCCGCGGTGATGGACGTCTCGTTTGCGCTGCAGGCGCTGGGCGTCGAGCAGCTCGTCGCCCGCCGCGGCGAGCTTGGCCCCGGCGTTCATTCGGTGCCCGCGGCGGTGGACCGGGAGGTCGGTCGGCTCAAGCTGGCGGCGCTCGGCGTGGAGATCGACGAGCCGACCGCCGAGCAGCAGGACTATCGCCAGTCCTGGGCCTGAAGCGCCGAGAGGCGGGGTAGCCTCCACCGCAGATGAGTGAAAACGGACAGCTGCGCGGCGGTATCGACCTTGGCGGCACCAAGATCGAGGCGATCGTGGTGGACGCTGACAACCAGGTGCTCGGTCAGAACCGGCAGCCGACGCCCACCGACGGGGGCCCGGCCGGGGTCGCGCGCCAGATGGCGGAGGCGATGAGCGAGGCGGCCGAAGCGGCCGACGTGGAGACAGCGTCGCTACAGGGGATCGGCGTGGGCTCTCCCGGGGACGTCGACGACGCCGCCGGCACGGTCGCCAATGCCCGCAACCTGCCGGACTGGATCGCCCCCTTCGAGTTGGCCGCGGCTCTCTCGGAGCGGCTCGGCGCCACCGTGCATCTCGGCAACGACGTCCAGGTGGCCACCCGCGCCGAGTTCCAGTTGGGCGCCGGCAAGCCCTATGACTCGGTACTCGGCGTCTTCTGGGGCACCGGCGTCGGCGGCGGCCTGATCCTGAACGGCACGCCGTGGCGCGGCCGCGGCGCCGCCGGCGAGATCGGCCACACCGTGGTCCGGCGCGGCGGCGCCCTCTGCGCCTGTGGGCGGCGCGGCTGCCTGGAGGCGTATGCGGGCCGCGGCGCGATGGAGACCCGGGCGCGCAACGAGGCCGACAAGGGCGCCAAGACCGAGCTGTTCAAGCTCATGAAGGCGCGCGGGCGCAACCGCCTGACCAGCTCGATCTGGAGCCAGGCGCTCGAGCAGCAGGATCCGCTGGCCACCGAGCTCATCGACCGGGCGGTCCAGGCGCTCGGCGCTGGAATCGCCTCGGCGGTCAATCTCCTCGACATCGAGGCCGTGCTCATCGGCGGCGGCCTCGGGGTCCGCTTCGGGCCGCCGATGGCCGAGCGGATCTCCACCGAGATGCATCCCCACCTCTTCAACGACTCTCGGCCGCCCGCGGTGCGCGTGGCCGCGTTGGGGGATCTCGGCGGCGCGATCGGTGCCGCTTTGCTGGCCGCGTAGCGCCGATCTCCGCGGCGCCAAGCACCTCAACCGGCCCACGTCCCGCTCACAGCGGTTATTTTTCCGTCGCGAACATGAGCGTCGGCGGCGATGGATGGCCGTCGGCTTTGGCAGGATGCCAACGCGCAGTGTCGATGACCCTGGCGCTATGAGGAGGAGGAGAGCCGCATCGGCCCGCATGAGAGCACGACAGGAGGTCCCGAAGGGCGTCCCGCGTCGGTCGACCAGGAGTTGACGGGCGGGGGGTCGCGGCGCTCCGGCGTCGCCGCGCGGGCGGCGGCGATCGGCGCCCTGGGCCTCGCTCTGCTCGTAGTGGCACTGCTGATCCTCGGCGGCGGCTCGAGCTACACGCTCAACGCGGACTTCGAGAACGCCAGCGGCCTGGTCACGGGCGACAACGTCCTCATCGGGCCGGCCGCGGTGGGCACGATCAACTCGATCAGCCTCAGCGAGAACGGCCAGGCCCGTGTGCAGATGTCGCTGCGCGGCGACGTCGGCCCACTGCACCAGGGGACCGTGGCGCGCATCTTCGAGGACTCCCTCTCGGGGATCGCCAGCAGATACGTGGCGCTCGAACCCGGGCCCAGGCAGGCGCCGGAGATCCCGGACGACGGCCTCATCACCGCCACGCATACCTACTCCGAGGTCAACATCGACCAGCTCTTCGACACGTTCGACCCGCTCACCCTGGCGGGCCTGCAGGGGTTCATCCGCGGACAGGCGGCGTCGCTGGACGGTCGCGGCGTCGAGGCCAACCAGGCGCTGAAGTACCTGGCGCCGGGCCTGCAGACGACCAGCCAGCTCACCGCCGAGCTCACCCGCGACCAACCGACCTTCGACCAGCTCGTGGTGAAGGGAGCCGATGCCCTCAGCGCGCTGGCCTCGCGCAGCAACGAGCTCAGCCAGCTCATCGCCAACACGAGCACCGCCACCGGGGCGATCGCGTCGCAGAGCCAGGCGCTCCAGCAGGCGCTGGGGCTGCTGCCGAGCACCCTGCGCCGGGCCACCACCACGTTCGGAGGCCTGCAGAAGACGCTGGACTCACTCGATCCGCTGGTGGCCGCATCCAAGCCGGCGGTGCGCCAGCTGCCGCAGTTCCTGGCCTCCCTGAACAAGGTCATCAACGTGGGGATCCCGACGATCGGCGCGCTGAACGACCTCATCCACAACCCGGCGGGCACGGGCGATCTCACCACGCTGGCCCAGTCCACGCCGGAGCTGGCGCGGATCGCGGCCACCGCGTTCCCGGAGATGGTCAAGCAGCTCAACGACTCCCAGGCCCAGGTCGCCTACCTGCGCAACTACACGCCGGACGTCATGGCGGCGCTGACCAACCTCGGCCAGGCCGGCGCCTACTACGACGCCAACGGCCACTACGTCCGCACCCAGCCGGCCCTGTTCCCGTTCGGGCTGGACTCCGGCAACCAGCTGCAGACGCAGTTCCCCTCCCAGCGCTATGACCGGCTGAAGGCGGTCCACGACCGCTGCCCGGGCTCGGCGTCCCAGGCCACCCCCGACGGCTCGGCGCCGCAGTCGGTCCCCGGCTGCAGCACGAGCGCGGTGCCCCCCGGACCGTGAGGCGGATCGCCCTCATCGCGGCGGCGCTGATCGCGGTGGCCATCGCCGTGGCCATCATTCGCGGGCCCTCGGGCTCCTCGACGCGCGGGCCCTATCTCGTGCGCGCGATCTTCGACGACGCGTCGTTCGCGGCCGTGGGCGAGGACGTGCGGATCGCCGGCGCGAACGTCGGCAGCATCGATTCCCTCGGGGTCACGGCGGCCAAGAAGGCGGCGGTGACGATCGCCATCGCCAACAAGGACTTCGCGCCGTTCCACGTGGACGCGCACTGTGCCATTCGCCCGCAGAGCCTCATCGGCGAGGAGTACGTGGACTGCACACCCGGCACGAGCAGCCAGCCGCCGCTGCCGCGGATCCGCCTCGGCCCGGGCAGGGGCAGCTACTACCTGCCGGTGACGCAGACGAGCTCGCCGATCGACTCCGACATCGTCCAGGACATCTCCACCGAGCCGGTGCGCCAGTCGTTGGCGGTGATCATCAACGAGTTCGGCACTGGCCTGGCGGCCCGCGGATCGGACCTCAACGCCGTCATCCACCGCGCCAACCCGGCCCTGGGCAACACCGAGAAGGTGCTGAGGATCCTGGCGGGCCAGAACCGCACCCTGGCGGCGCTGGCCACGGACTCCGACACGGTGCTGGCGCCGCTGGCGCGCGAGCGCAGGCAGATCTCGGGCTTCATCACCCAGGCCAACACCACGGCGGTGGCCAGCGCCGCCCGCGCGCACGCGATCTCTGAGACGTTCCACAAGTTCCCGGCCTACCTGGCGCAGCTGCGGCCGCTGCTGGCCGACCTGGGCACGCTGGCCGACCAGGGCACCCCGTTGATGCAGAGCCTGGGGCAGAGCGCCACCGCGCTGGGGCAGCAGTTCGCCAACCTGACCCCGTTCGCCGCCGCGGCGCGCACTGCGCTGATCAATCTCGGCGCCGCCTCTCAGCAGTCCCAGCCGTCGCTGCTGGCCACGCAGCCGCTGGCGGATCGCCTGAACCAGTTGGGCACGGCGGGCCAGCCCACCTCGGCGAACCTCCAGAAGCTGACGACCAGCCTCGACAACACGGGCGGCATCGAGCAGCTCATGCGGCTGCTGTTCAACGGCGCGATCGCCAGCAACGGTTTCAACCAGCTGGGCCACTACGTCCGCGATGAGCCGCTGGTCTCGAGCTGCACCAACTACGCCACCACCCCGGTGCCGGGGTGCTCGTCGGACTTCACGCAGGCCAGCGCGACGAGCGCGTCGGTGGCCAGCGACGGCCGGACGGGCAAGGCCGGCGCCAAGGCCGACCGCGTGGTCGCCCAGGCGGTCCAGTCGGCGGGCGAGCAATCGCGGTCGGGCGCGACGATGCAGGGGCTCCTGTCCTTCCTGATGGGGAGCGGGCAGTGAGGGGGCGCGGCCGCCGCGACCCCGGCCTGGCCGGCAACCCGGTGCTGATCGGCGCGCTCACCGTGCTGGTGACGATCGTGGCGGTGTATCTGGCCTACAACGCCACCAACGGGCTCCCGTTCGTCCCGACCTACAAGCTCCACGTCCAGGCGGCCAACGCCAGCGAGCTCGGCCACGGCGACAACGTCAACATGGGCGGCGCGCTGGTGGGCGTCGTCTCCTCCGTCACGCCCTCGCGGCTGCCCAACGGCCGGCCGATCGCGCTGCTGAACCTCCAGCTGCAGAACAGCATCAAGCCGCTGCCGGTGGACTCGAAGTTCACCATCCGCCTCAAGGGCGCGATCGGCCTCAAGTACCTCGAGATCACGCTCGGCCGCGCCCAGCAGGGATGGCCCCAGAACGCGACCGTCCCCATCCATCAGGCGAGCACCGAGGTCGACTTCGACCAGGTGCTGTCGATGTTCGATCTGCCGACGCGCATCGGCGTCCAGCAGTCCACGATCGGCTTCGCCCAGGCGCTGGCGGGCCGCGGCTATGACATCAACAACGCGATCGGCGCGTTCCTGCCGCTGCTGCGCGACCTGCGGCCGGTGGCCGCCAACCTGGCCTCGCCCTCGACCAACCTTGGCGGCTTCTTCCGCAGCCTCGAGAACTACACGAGCGCGCTGACCCCGGTGGCCCAGGCGCAGGGCCAGCTGTTCGCCAACCTCGACACGACGTTCCACGCTCTGGCCGGCGTCGCGGTGCCGTTCCTGCAGGACACGATCTCCGACACGCCGCCGATGTTCGACGCCACGATCGCCAACGCCCCGGTGATCCGACCGTTCCTCACCGACACGGCGTCGCTGTTCTCCGAGCTGCGCCCCGGGATCGACACCCTGCCCCAGAGCGCCCCCGTGCTGGCCAGCGCCTTCGCGATCGGGACGCGCAACCTGCCCGGCACCGCGGCCCTGGACCAGCGCACGGTCACGCTGGCCAAGAACACCGCCGCCTACGCCCAGAACCCGTCGGTCCAGCAGGGCCTGGACCGTCTGACGCTGACGCTGTCGCGGCTGGGGCCGCCGCTGGCGTTCATCACGCCCGCCCAGACGACCTGCAACTACGTGACCCTGTTCCTGCGCAACACCCAGAGCCTGTTGTCCGAGCACGTGAGCCAGGGCGCGATGCTGCGCTTCGTGCAGATCGCCATCGACGACGTGCCGGGCTATGAGTCAGAGCCCTCGAGCAAGCCGTTCAGAGACATTTCCACCGGCAGCGCATCGGGGCCGCTTCACGTCAACCCGTATCCCAACACCGCCTCGCCTGGCCAGCCCCGGGAGTGCTCGGCAGGCAACGAGCCCTACCCCAACCGCGCGGTGATCGGCAACCCGGCCGGCAACGTGGGGATCAACACCGAGAAGACGACGCGGAGCGGGTCATGAGGCGCCATCAGCCCCGCGTCAGCAACCTTGCCGCCGGCCTCATAGCCACCGTCGTGATCCTCGGCGTCTGCTACCTGGTGTTCGGCGGTTCGCTGCCGTTCCGGAGCTCTCCGTTCACCCTGCGGGCGGCGTTCACCGTGGAGACGCAACTCCATCTCGGCTCGCCGGTGCGGATCGCCGGCGTCAACGTCGGCACTGTCACCTCGGTCAATCGGGTGTCGGGCTCGTCGAGCGCGGCGGTGGCGACGATGACGATCCAGCAGAACGGCCTGCCTCTCCACGCCGACGCCACCGCCGACATCCGCCCTCGGCTGTTCCTGGAAGGCAACTTCTACGTCGACCTGCACCCGGGGACGCCAGATGCGCCGATCGTCCACTCGGGGCACACGCTGCCGGCCTCCCAGACGAGCGGGCCGGTCCAGCTCGACCGGGTGTTGTCCTCGCTGCGCTCCAACACACGGGCCGACCTGCAGACCGTCCTGCAGGGGCTGGGCGCCTCCCTGAACGGCCGGCCGACGGCGGCAGAGGACGCCACCCAGGATCCCAGCGTGCGAGGGCTGACCGCGGGGGAAGCGCTCAACCAGTCGCTGCAGTACGCCGCCGGCGCGTTCAAGGCGTCGGCGATCGTCAACGCGGCACTGCTCGGAGAGCAGCCCCACGACCTGTCGGGCGTCGTCACCGGCACCGCGCACACGTTCGGCGCCCTGGCCGCGTCGCAGAGCCACCTCGAGCATTTCGTGACCTCGTTCAACGCCACGATGGCCGCCCTGGCCGCCCGCCAGCAGGAGCTCTCGACGACGATCTCGCTGCTGCCCCCGACGCTGCGCGCCGCCGACAACGCGCTCGGCCCGCTGCAGGCCTCGTTCGGGCCCACCCAGGAGTTCGCCAAGCTGCTGACGCCCAGCGTCGAGCAGACGGCGCCCACGATCACCGCCGGGCTGCCGTGGCTGGCGCAGTCCGAGCAGCTGCTCTCGCCCTCAGAACTCGGCGGCCTACTCAATTATCTGACCCCGGCCGTGCAGGGGACTGCGAGCACGCTGAACTCCTCCAAGGCACTGCTCAACGGCTCGAACCAGCTGGCCAGGTGCTTCGTGCATACGGTCATCCCCACCGGCAACGAGCGGCTGTCAGACCCACCGCTGACGACCGGGCTTCAGGTCTACCAGGAGCTGTTCCAGTCCGCCGTCGGCCTGGCCGGGATCGGGCAGAACTTCGACGGCAACGGGCGATACGTGCGATCAGCGGCCGGCGGGGGCTCGGACCGAGTCGCCACCGCGTCGTTGCCTGGCGGCGGCCCGCTGTACGGCAACGCGGTGTTCCCGTCGCTGGCGACGCGCCCCGCGAACCCCGGCAGGCAGCCGCCAATGGTCCGCACTATCCCGTGCTTCAAGAACGCGCCGCCCGACCTCAACGCCGCCAAGACCGGGGTGGGACCGTGAAGCGCGCGATCAGGGTTCATCGGGTCGACTTCGCCGCCATCATCGTGCTGGTGGTGGCCGCGATCGCGGTGACCGTCTACATCCTCGAACACCAGCCCTCGTTCGTCTTCGGCCAGACGTACTACAGCGTGCGCGCGCCGTTCAGCACCGCGGCCGCGGTCACATCCGGTCAGGGCCAGGCGGTGACGATCGCCGGGGTCCAGGTCGGCCAGGTGGGCGGGGTCAGCCTGCACAACGGCCAAGCCGTGGTCACGATGAACATCTACAAGCAGTACGCGCCGATCTACCGCAACGCCACGGTGCTGCTGCGGCCGCGCACGCCGCTCAAGGACATGTACCTGGAGCTCGATCCGGGCACCCGCGACGCCGGCGCGGTCCCCAACGGCGGCACGCTGTCGGCCGCCAACACCCAGCCGGACGTCGACCTCTCGGAGATCCTGTCCTCGCTGGACGCCGACACGCGCAACTACCTCGTGCTGCTGCTGTCCTCGGGCGCGCAGGCCTTCCATGACCCGGGGGCGACCCAGGTCCCGCCCAGCCGAGCGGCGGTGGCCGACCTGCGGGGCACGCTCAAACGCTTCGCGCCGCTTGACCGCGAGACCCAGCGCTTCGCGACGCTGCTGGCCACCCGCCAGCGGAACATCCGCCGGGCCATCCACAACCTCAACCTGGTGACCAACGCGTTCGGCGGCGTTGAGAACGAGCTGGCCTCGCTCATCAGCGCGTCGGATACCAACTTCTCGGCGATCGCCGCCAACGACACCCAGCTCGAGCAGACCCTGACCGAGTTCCCGCCGACGCTGCGGCAGACTCAGCAGACGCTCACCAAGGTCCAGGCCTTCGCCACCGCGAGCACCCCAACGCTGAAGGCGCTCCAGCCGTTCGCCCGCAACCTGGGCCCGGCTCTGAAGGCCTCGCGGCCGCTGTTCCGCGACACGACGCCGGTGATCGAGAACCAGCTGCGGCCGTTCAGCGTGGCCGTGCAGCCGCTGGCGCGGACGCTGGCGGCGGGAGCGCCCAAGCTCAAGGCGACCATCCCGGCGCTGACGAGCTCCATCTCGGTGCTCAACACCCTGTTCAACGAGCTCGCCCACAAATCAGGCGGCCAGGAGAGCTACCTGTTCTGGGGCTCGTGGCTGGCGCACATCGCCGACAGCCTCGTGGACGCTCAGGACGCCAACGGCCCCGTGCTGCAGGGCATCTTCATGGGGACGTGCGCCGAGCTGAACTTCTTCGAGAACCAGCTGCAGCCCAACAGCGAGCCGCTCGGGGTCATCCTCGACCTGCTCAACGCGCCCGACGTCAGCCAGCTGCCCGGGGTGACGACGATCCCGGGGACCAGCCTCCTCAACTGCCCCAGCACGCCATGAACAAGCAGCGGCCCTCCAACTTCGCGATGTTCACGATGGTCGCCTTCACGGCCTCGTGCATCGGCCTGCTCATCTTCCTGTGGATCTCGTTCGGCGGGTCGCTGCCGCTGGCGGCGCAGGGCTATCGCTTCAGCGTCGAGTTCGACCAGGCCGTCGAGCTGGCCTCCCAGGCCTCGGTGCAGATCTCCGGGGTGCCCGTCGGCCACGTCGTCAGCGTCGAGCTCGACCACAAGACCGGCCTGTCCAGGGCCGTGATCGAGATCAACAAGCAATACGCGCCGCGGCCGGCCGACACCCGGGCGATCCTTCGTTCCAAGACGCTGCTGGGGGAGACCTACGTCGAGCTCTCGCCGGGCAACCCCGACGGCGCCAAGCTCCCCGACGGCGGCAGCCTGCCCCAGGCCCAGGTGGCGCCGACCGTGCAGCTCGATCAGATCTTCTCGGCGCTCGACCCCAAGACCCGCCGGGCGTTCCAGATCTGGATGCAGCAGGGGGGCATCGCCCTCACCGGCCGCGGCGAGGACTTCAACCGGGCCTTCGCGCAGCTGTATCCGTTTGCCACCAACGTCGAGTCGGTGCTGGCGGTGCTCAACCGCCAGAGCGCGGCAACCACGACGCTGCTGCGCGACGGCGCCCAGGTGTTCGCGGCGCTGAGCCGGTCGCCCGCGGCGCTCCAGGGGTTCGTGCGCAATTCCAACGCCCTGTTCGCCGCCACGGCGGCGCGCAACGCCGACCTGGCCGACACGATCCGGGCCTTCCCGGCGTTCCTCAACGAATCGCGCACCACGATCAACCGCGTCGGCCGCTTCGCCCAGACGACCAAGCCGCTGATCGACGAGCTTCGTCCCGCCGCCGTCCAGCTCACCCCGGCGCTGCAGGGTCTCACCGTGCTGGCCCCGGAGCTGCGCGACCTGATGGTCGTCATCGCCCCGCTGACCCAGGCCTCCAAGGCCGGCTTCCCCGCTCTGACGGACTTCCTCAACGACACGATCCCGTTCCTGGTCCGCCTGACGCCCTATCTGGGCGAGCTGGTGCCGGTGATCGACTACATTCAGGACTACCGGCGCGAGATCACCGCGTTCTTTGCCAACAGCGCGGCGACCGCGCAGGGCCAATTCTCCTCGGCCAACGGCGGCCGGGCCCACTATGTCCGCATCTCCAACCCGATCAACCCCGAGCTGCTGACCGGTTACGCGGTGCGGCCGGACAGCAACCGCTCCAATGCCTACATGGCGCCCGGCGGCTACAACCAACTGCTCACCGGCCTGAACGTGTTCGGGAGCTTCCTCTGCACCAGCAACCCGCTGCCGGCGATAGGCTCATCTCTGTCGCAGAGCACAACTTCCGTCACCGGAACTGTGTTAACCCTCGCGCAACTCGTAGAGAAGTACTACTTCACGCCAACGCCCGGTGGGCCGCCGTGCAAGGCTCAACCGCCGCTCGGCAGCACGACCACGGGCCAGAATCAAACCTTCCCCCATCTCCAACCTCTTCCGTGAGCGCTGACGCACACCGGCGTAGCTCGCTGGAGACCAACGACCCATCCACAGGAGGAGTCACTTGAAGAAAATCGTCCTGATCGCCGCGGCACTTGGGGTGCTCGTCGCGGCCGGCGCGGCATACGCCGCCGCCATCAACTCCTACACGGCGACGTTTTCGTTCTCGTCCAAGAAGGCCGGGACGGCGGCCAAGCCGGTCCCCATCGGCTATGTCCAGAAGATCATCGCCACCGGCCTCAACGGCAACCGGACGGCGGTCCTGACCGACATCAAGACCAAGATCTACGGTCTGAAGGCGGACGGGAAGGACTTCCCGCAGTGCAGCGCCGCGAAGATCGCCGCCGCCGGCAACGACACCGGTTGTCCCAAGGACGCGCTGGTCGCGACCGGCGCCATCACGGCATCCGTCGGCTCGTCGACCAAGTTCACCCAGGCCGGTGCGGCGTGCAACCCCCTGCTGCACGTCTGGAACAGCGGCCAGGGCAAGCTGACGTTCTTCTACGTCACCCAGACCCCGAACCACGAGTGCCTGAACGGCGCCCTGAAGACCGGTCAGGTCGGCCCGTACCCGGCCACCGCCAAGACCGTGGGCAAGTACCTGGTCGTCGACGTCCCGGTCCCCAAGTACGTGAGCTTCCCCGCTCCTGGCCTAGCAGGCTCGCTCGAGACCGAGCACCTCAACTGGCTCAAGGTGACCAAGACTGTCAACGGCAAAACGGTGGCCGCCTCGGCGTCCGTCGGCTGCCTCAAGGGCAAGCGGCCGTACTCAATGACGTTCACGGCGAACCTGCCGGACCCGACGACCGGCGCGCCCGGTCCGAACAACGTCACGACTGTCCCGGGCTCGGCCCCCTGCAGCAAGTGAGCTGACACCGTTGCACCGCGCGGGGGGCATCGAACCCCCCCGCGCGGGCGCGGCTCACACCACCTCGTAGCGCTCCTCGCGCTGCGCCTGGCGCTCGGACTCGCCCAGCATCTGGACGAACACCCAGACCAGCGCGATCCCCATGACGATCGACTGCTCCAGCGCCATCAGCAGCCCCGCCATCGACTGATCCTCCGACGGGGACAGGCCCCAGTAGCGGGGGTGGTGCTCATAGAAGGGGTAGAAGGACGCCGGCGCGAACGCCAGCACGATCCCGAGCAGCCCCACCAGCAGCTTGGTGGAGGTCATGTAGGCCACCGGGCCCATGCCGCTGAGCCGCTGCCGGTTGCGGATCGGCGAGAGCAGGTGCCACCAGTACAGGGTCCCGGCGGCGGCGAAGCACACGTGCTCCAGGGCATGGATCGTGGTGCTGTGCAGGGCGGCGTCGTACATCGCCGGGATGTGCCACGCCCACATGAAGCCGACGTAGGCCAGCACCGCGAACGCGGGATGGGCGAAGAACCCGGCCCGGCGCTCCACCGCGTGCACCCGGCGGCTGACCGGCCGCAGGAGCACCTTGTTGAGCCCCAGGATGAGCAGGATGGGGGCGATGTCCAGCAGCAGGATGTGCTGGAGCATGTGCATCACGAGCAGCTGGTCGCCCAGGACGTCAATCGGCGAGACCAGCGCGGCCAGGATCACCAGGAGCCCGGCGACGAACAGGGCCAGGCGCCCGTAGCCCGGCTGGTGGGAGGAGCCCGTGGCCCGGCCCCGCCGCCACCCCAGGATGTAGACCAGGGCGAGCGCGGCAACGCCGATCAGCACCGACGGCTCGAAAGTCCATGCGACGGTTGGAGCAACGTTGGGCAGCAACGAGGGACATTGTGACGCTCGACAAACGCCGGTCGCAGGAATAACGTTCTGTTCACATAGGTCATCGCTTCAGTCGGGAGGTCGACGATGCGTATCCAGGTCAAGGGTCGCAACCTTCACGTCTCCGACGACGTCCGAGAGCACGTCGTCAAGCGCTTCGGGAAGATCTCCAAACAGGTCTCGGAGCTGGCGGAGCTGGAGGTTGAGCTGTCCCAGGAGCGGAATCCGGCCAACCCCGACTCCAAGGTGGCGGAGGCCACCCTGCACCTGAAGGGGGTGACGCTGCGGGCCCGGGACGCCTCGGGCGATCTCATCCACTCGATCAACCTGTGCTCCGACGAGCTGGCCGTTCAGGTCAAGCGCCATCGGGACAAGCGGCGCAAACGGCGCGAATCCCGCGTAGCGGCGAGCCAAGTCCTGCCTGGGGACGTTTCGTCGGCTGCGTGACGCCGCGCCGGAGGGCGGCGTGGCTGGCCGGCCTGTGTCTCATCAATGCGCTGGTCGGCGCCGCCCCCGTCGCCGCAGTGCTCGGCGTGTGGGGCAACGCCCTCGTCGACGGGCCCGCGCCCTGCGGGGCAGGCCTTCGCAATCACTTACGATCCCCCGGGCCCCCCGCGCTACCCTAATTCCATGTCCTTCCTGGACCGCGCGCTTCGCATGGGCGAGGCCAAGAAGTTCAAGAGCTACGAGCAGCGCGTCTCCCGGATCAACGGCTTCGAGGAGGAGCTGGAGCACTTCAGCGACGAGGAGCTGCGGGAGGCAGCCGACGGCCTGCGCGAGCGGGCGCGCAACGGCGAGTCGCTCGAGGATCTGCTGTACGAGTGCTTCGGGCTGGTCCGCGAGGCCGGGAAGCGCTCGATGGGCATGCGCCACTTCGACGTCCAGCTCATCGGCGGCATGGTCCTGCACGATGGGTGCATCGCCGAGATGAAGACCGGCGAGGGCAAGACGCTGACCGCGACGCTGGCCGTGGTGCTCAACTCGCTGCCCGGCACGGGCGTCCACGTGGTCACGGTCAACGACTACCTGGCCCGCCGAGATGCGCTCTGGATGAAGCCGCTCTACGACATGCTGGGCGTGTCCGTCGGCGTGCTGCAGAACATGCAGCCCTTCGAGGACAAGCATGTCGCCTACGCCGCCGACGTCACGTACGGCACCAACTCGGAGTTCGGGTTCGACTACCTGCGCGACAACATGGCCAAGAGCCTGGAGGAGAAGTTCCAGCACGGCGGGCGTGCCAAGGAAGCGGACGGCAAGACCCACTATCACCGCTTCGCCATCGTCGACGAGGTCGACAACATCCTCATCGACGAGGCCCGGACGCCGCTGATCATCTCCGGCGCGCCCGAGCAGGCCGCCGACCTGTACGCGAAGTTCGCCCGTCTGGCGCCCAAGCTCAGCGCCGGCAAGACCCCGGAGGGCATGGATCCGCGGGCCAAGAAGGACTTCGTCGCCGACTTCGACTACGAGTTCGACGAGAAGCACAAGACCGTCGCGATCACCGAGCAGGGCGTGGCCAAGGCCGAGCGCTTCATGGGCATCGACCACCTCTACCGGGCCGAGAACGGCCATCTGGTCAACCACCTCATGCAGTCGCTGCGCGCCGAGTCGCTGTACAAGCGCGGCTACGACTACGAGGTGATCGACGGTGAGGTCAAGATCATCGACGAGTTCACCGGGCGCATCCTCGAGGGCCGGCGCTGGTCCGAGGGTCTGCACCAGGCGATCGAGGCCAAGGAGGGCGTGCGCGTCCAGGAGGAGAACCAGACCCTGGCCACGATCACGCTCCAGAACTACTTCCGGATGTACGACAAGCTCTCGGGCATGACCGGGACGGCGCTCACCGAGGCCACGGAGTTCATGAAGATCTACGAGCTGCCGGTGGTCCAGATCCCGACCAACCGGCCGATGGTCCGCAACGACCGCAACGATCAGGTCTACAAGACCAAGGACGGCAAGTGGTCGGCGGTGGCGCGCGAGATCGAGGCGCGCCACAACGCCGGCCAGCCGATCCTGGTGGGCACGATCGCCGTCGAGGTCTCCGAGCTCCTCTCGGCGCAGCTGACCAAGAGGGGGATCAAGCACACCGTGCTCAACGCCAAGCCCGAGCACGCCGCCCGGGAGGGCGAGATCGTGGCCGAGGCGGGGGCGCCCGGCGCGGTGACGATCGCCACCAACATGGCCGGCCGCGGCGTCGACATCAAGCTCGGCGGCAACGCCGAGCATCTCGCCACGCTCGAGGTGGCCAAGCTCGGCCTCCAGCCCGACGACCCCGATTACGAGGAGCACGTGCTCAAGGTCCTCCCGACCATCGAGGAGCGCGTCGAGGCCCAGCGCCAGCAGGTGATGGAGGCCGGCGGCCTGTTCATCATCGGCACCGAGCGCCACGAGTCGCGCCGGATCGACAACCAGCTGCGCGGGCGTTCCGGGCGCCAGGGCGACCCGGGCGAGTCGCGCTTCTTCCTGTCGGCCCAGGACGACCTCGTGCGCCTGTTCGCCGGCGAGCGGATCTACAAGATCCTCGACCGCCTGGGCTCGGTGGACGACGAGGGCAACGAGGAGCCGATCGAGGCCGGGATGCTCTCCAAGCAGATCGAGAAGGCCCAGCGCAAGGTCGAGGAGCAGCATTTCCTCCAGCGCAAGCACACCCTTGAGTACGACGACGTCCTCAACCAGCAGCGCGAGGTGGTCTACACCTACCGCGACGAGGTGCTGGAGGGCCGCGACATGAGCGATGTCGCGCGGGAGGAGATCGTCAACCTCATCGACCGCATCGTCGAGGAGTACACCGCCGGGGAATTCGTCGAGGACTGGGATATCGACGGGCTGATGCGCCGCGTTGAGGAGATGTTCATCCCGGGCGAGGACTTCGTGTGGCCCGAGCCGGGCCGCACCGACCGCGAGGAGCTCGTGGCCAGCCTCCAGGAGGAGGCGCTGGCCCAGTACGACGGGCGCGAGGAGGAGTTCGGCGAGGAGCTCATGCGCAACATCGAGCGCTATCTGCTGCTCGAGCTCATCGATCAGCGCTGGCAGGAGCACCTCTATGACATGGACTACCTCCAGCACGGCATCGGCCTGCGGGGGCTGGCCCAGATGGACCCGCTGGTGGCCTACAAGAACGAGGCCTTCGACCTGTTCCGGGACCTGATGAACAGCATCTGGGCGGACTTCGCGCGGCTCATCTACCACGTCGAGGTCACCGTCCACGACGCCAACGGCCAGCCGCTCCCGCCCCAGCAGCAGCCGCGCCGCAGCGGCAGCTCGTCATCGTCCTCGGCCACCGGCGGCGGGCAAGTCACCTACTCGGGCGGCAACACCGCGGCCGGCGCGATGGCGATGGCCGCCGCGGCGGGCGGCGCGGCCGGCGGCGAGGAGGCCTACGCCGAGGAGCCCTCCGAGCCGGTCCAGCAGCGCCGCGTGGAGGAGACCGACCAGATCGGGCGCAACGACCCGTGCTGGTGCGGCTCGGGCAAGAAGTACAAGCGGTGCCACGGCGCCTGAGCCGCCGCGGCACCCCCTCTGACTACTGCTTCTGGTGACGCACCCGGCCCGGGTGGGTGTGATCACGAACTTGACGCAGCGTTTGCGGCACCCGTGGCTCGGAAAGGATGGATGCGATGGCCGCGCGCACGCGACTCGAGCTGGAGGGGCGGGCTGATCCCGCCTTCGACGAGATCCTCAGCCCCAACGCCCTGGAGTTCGTGTGCGAGCTCCACACCGAGTTCGAGGAGCGCCGCCAGGAGCTCCTGCGCGCGCGTGTCGAGCGCCGGGCGCGCCTGGCCGAGGGCGAGATGCTGGACTTCATCCCCGAGACCGAGAACGTCCGTTCCGGCGACTGGACGGTGGCACCCGTGCCCGAGGCACTCCAGCAGCGCTGGGTGGAGATCACCGGGCCCACCGATCGCAAGATGGTCATCAATGCGCTGAACTCCGGCGCTGACGGCTTCATGGCCGACTTCGAGGACGCCAACTCCCCGACGTGGCGCAACATGGTGCAGGGCCACATCAACCTGCGCGACGCCATCGTCGGGACGATCACGTACGACGGCTCCGACGGGCGCCACTATGGGCTGGAGGACGATCCGGCCACGCTGCTGGTCAGGCCGCGGGGGTGGCATCTCCCCGAGCGCCACGTCCGCGTCGATGGCGAGCCGGTGTCGGGGGCGCTGTTCGACTTCGGGATGTACTTCTTTCACTCGGGTCCGCCCCTGATCGCCTCGGGCCTGGCGCCGTTCTTCTATCTGCCCAAGATGGAGTCCCATCTCGAGGCGCGCCTGTGGAACGACGTCTTCTGCTACGCCCAGGACCGCGTGGGCATGGAGCGCGGCACGATCAAGGCCACCGTGCTGATCGAGACGCTGCCGGCGGCGTTTGAGATGGACGAGATCCTGTTCGAGCTGCGCGACCATTCCGCCGGGCTCAACGCCGGGCGCTGGGACTACATCTTCTCGGCGATCAAGTGCTTCGCGGACCGTCGCGAGATGGTGCTCCCCGACCGCGGCGACGTGACGATGACCGTCCCATTCATGCGCGCCTACACCGAGCTCCTGGCCGCCACCTGCCACCGGCGCGGAGCCCACGCGATGGGCGGGATGGCCGCTCTCATCCCCTCTCGGCGCGATGAGGAGGCCAACGCGAAGGCGCTGGACGGCGTGCGCGCCGACAAGGAGCGGGAGGTCAAGCAGGGCTACGACGGCACCTGGGTGGCGCATCCCGATCTCGTCCCGGTGGCGCACGAGGTGTTCGAGACGGGGTTGGGCGGGGCGCCGAACCAGCTGTCAGTCCAGCGCCCCGACGTGTCGGTGAGCGCGGCGGACCTGCTCTCACTGGCCGACACGCCGGGCGCGATCACCGAGGCGGGCCTGCGCACCGACGTCAACGTGGGCTTTCAGTACGTCTCGTTCTGGCTGGGCGGGCGTGGCGCCGCGGCGATCAACTCGCTGATGGAGGACGCCGCCACCGCCGAGATCTCGCGCTCGCAGATCTGGCAGTGGGTCCATCACGGCTGCGAGCTCGAGGACGGGCGCACCGTCACGGCGGAGCTGGTGCGGCAGGTCCTTGACGAGGAGACCGCGGCGATCCGCGCGGCGGTGGGGGAGGAGACGTGGGAGGCCGGGCGGCCCGACGAGACCCGCGCCATCTTCGAGCGCGTCGCGCTGGCTGAGCCTTTGGTGGAGTTCCTGACGCTCGAGGCCTACGAGTACCTGGACTGAGCTTCGTCGCCCTCAGGGGCGCGGGCGAACGTCACCCGCGGCGATCGACAGCGATGAGCGGATCGGCGCTCCGGTCGTGGTCGATAGTGCAGGAAATACCTGCAAGATCGACCACAACCACGGACAGCCGCCGCACGGCCGCCCCTCCAAAGCCGCTGTTGACGCGCGCCGGCCGCCCCCGCACCGGCACGCGTCACAACCCCCAACCCGCTAGGGCACCATGAACGACAGCGGCCCGGACTGCAGCAGCACCAGCACCGCCATCAGCAGCACGAGCAGAACGCTCCACCCCATGACCTTGCGGAAGACGTCGCCCTCGCGCCCAGCCAGGCCCACCGCGGCGGCGCCGATGGCGAGGTTCTGGGGCGACACCATCTTGGCCAGCACGCCGCCGGAGCTGTTAGCTGCCGCCAGCAGCGTCGGGGACAGGCCCGACTGCTTGGCAGCAGCCACCTGCAGCGCTCCGAACAGCGAGTTGGTGGAGGTGTCAGAGCCGGTGACCGCTGTTCCGAACCAGCCGATGAGCGGTGACAGGAAGGCAAAGAAGCCGCCCGCCCCAGCCGCCCAGGTGCCCAGCGTGATCGTCTGGCCCGACATGTTCATGACGTAGGCGATGCCCAGCACGGTGCAGACCGTGAGGAGCGCCCACCTGATCTGAACGAGCGTCTCCCAGTAGAGGCGCAGCGCCCGCGGCGGATTGACCCGCAGCACGAACGCGGTCAGGATGCCCGAGATGAGCAGCCCGGTGCCCGCCGCGGTGAACCAGTTGACCTTGAAGAGCTCGCTGGTGGGCGCCTTGCCCTTCCCATTGAGCACGTGGAGGCCGGGCCAGGAGAATTTCGTCGTGGCTCCGTCCAGCCAGTTGAGCACCGGGTGCAGGCTCATCACGCCGAGGACGACCACAATGATCGCGTAGGGCGCGAAGGCCAGGATCATGTCCTTGCGGCTGGGCGGGTCGTCGTCACCCGAGGCGCCGGAGCGGGCGTTGATGTCGCGCTCGAAGGCGGCGTCGCCAGTCGCGCCGCCGGCGATCGCCGGCTCGTGCCGCGTGCGGCGGGCCGCCGCCACCGAGGCGGCCGGCTGCCACACCCGCAGGAACAGGACCAGCGCGCCGGCCGAGCCGAGCGAGGCGACGATATCGGTCAGCTCCATCGAGATGTAGTTGGACATGACGAACTGCAGCACGGCGAAGACGAAGCCGGCGAGCAGAGCCGCCGGCCAGACAGCACGCACGCCGCGGCGCCCGTCCACCATGAACACCAGGATGAACGGGAGGATGAGCGCCAGGAACGGCGTCTGGCGGCCCACCATGCTGCTCAGGTCATGGACGGGCAGCCCGCTGACCTGCCCGAGCGTGGTGATGGGGATCGCGATGGCGCCGAAGGCGACGGGGGCAGTGTCGGCCACGAGCGCGACGGCGACGGCACGCAGCGGGCTGAGTCCCACGCCCACGAGCATCACGCTGCAGATCGCCACAGGCGTGCCGAACCCGGCGAGCGCCTCGAGCAGCGCCCCGAAGCAGAAGGCGATGACCACCACCTGGACGCGGACATCGTCAGAGACCATCGCGAACGCGCGGCGCAGCACCTTGAAGTACCCGGTGGCCTCGGTCATGTTGAAGATCCACAGGGCGTTGATGACGATCCACATGATCGGCCAGAAGCCGAACGCCGCACCCTCCAGGCCGGAGTCGACCGCCTGCCCAACCGGCATCGGGTACACGATGACCGCGACGAGGATCGAGACCGCGAGCGCGGCCAGCGCCGCCCATTGGGCCTTGAGCCGCACCACGCCCAGCAGGACGAAAAGCGTCACCAGCGGCAGAACGGCGAAGATCGATGTGAGTCCCAGCGAGTGGGATACAGGATCGAGAACCTGTTTGTACACGGCGGAGCCTCCCTCTCAAGTAACAGCCGTTACACCAAATCCCTACCCAATCAGCGGATCTCAAACCGGCCGTCACCGCGGTTGCTAACGTCATCACTCGTATGGCCACCGCACCCTCAGAGCCGCTTCCCCAGCGCCTCGCCGCCATCCGCGGGCAGCTCAAACTGCTTGCGGACTATCTTTGACCCGGCTGCGCTAGCCCAGCGCGCGAGCGCGCTGGAAGACGAGATGGGAGCGGCGGGCTTCTGGGATGACCAGGAGCGCGCGGCGAAGGTCAGCGCCGAGCATGCCCGGGCCAGCCGCAAGCTGGGGGTGTTCCGCCAGCTCGAATCAGACGTCGAGGACCTCGAGCCGCTGGCTGAGCTGGCCGAGGAGGACCCCGACATCGCCTCGGAGCTGGAGGAGCAGATTGCCACCGTGCAAGCGCGCTTGGACGAGCTGGAGGAGGAGCGCCTGTTCGCGGGCCGCTACGACACCGGCGACGCCCTCGTGACCGTCAACGCCGGCGCGGGCGGCACCGATGCCCAGGACTGGGCGGAGATGGTCCTGCGCATGGAGATGCGCTGGGCCGAGAAGCGCGGTTTCGATGTCGAGCTGCTCGAGGCCTCCCCCGGGGAGGAGGCCGGCATCAAGTCGGCGACCTTCCGCGTCAAAGGCGAGAACGCCTACGGGCTGTACGGGTCGGAGAAGGGGGTCCACCGGCTGGTGCGGTTGTCACCGTTTGACTCGGCCAACCGCCGCCAGACGAGCTTTGCCGGCGTCGAGGTCTCGCCGGTGGTCGAGGAGGCCTCCGCGGTGGAGATCGACGACGACGACCTCCAGATCGACACCTACCGGGCCAGCGGCGCCGGCGGCCAGCACGTCAACAAGACCGACTCGGCGGTGCGGATCACCCACAAGCCGACCGGGATCGTCGTGCAGTGCCAGAACGAGCGGTCGCAGTCCTCCAACAAGGCCGAGGCGATGGCGATGCTGCGCTCCAAGCTGCTGGAGATGGAGGAGCGCAAGCGCCGCGAGGAGATCGCCCGCGAGAAAGGAGACGCGCAGGACGTCAATTTCGGGTCCCAGATCCGCTCCTACGTCCTGCATCCGTACACCATGGTCAAAGACCACCGCACCGACTTCGAGATGGGCGACGCCAACCGCGTGCTGGACGGGGACCTCGACGGGTTCATCCGCAGCTACCTGCTCAAGGTGGCCAAATGAGCCCGTCCCCGTCCGCCCACGATCCGCGCGACGACGGCGCGCAGAGCGAGCTGCGCGACGCCGCGCTCGTTTCCGAGCCCCGCGATCCTGCCGACACGCGGCGTCCGCACCGCCAGCACCCGACCGCCCCCTACCTGGACGCGATCGTCTCCTACGGCTTCCGCGGCTCGGTCCGCTTCCACGTGCCCGGCCACAAGGGGGGCCCCGGCGCCGATCCCGGCCTGCGCTCGGCGATCGGGGAGCGTGCGCTGGCGCTCGACATCTGCCAGGACATCGAGGGCATCGACACTGGGCCGACGCCCACCCCCTACGAGCGCGCCGAGGAGCTGGCCGCGTCCGCGTATGGCGCCGGCCAGACGTGGTTTCTCACCAACGGCGCCACCCAGGGCAACCATGCGCTCTGCCTGGCCCTGGCCAAGCCCGGCCGCCACGTCCTGGTCCAGCGCAACTCCCACGCCAGCATCGTCGACGGGCTGGTGCTCTCCGGCGGCCTGGCGAGCTTCGTGGCGCCCGAGTACGACGCCGAGCTGGGCATGGCCCACGGCGTCACTCCGGAGGCGCTCGAGGAGGCGCTGGCCCGCGCGCCGGACATCAGCGCCGCCTTCATCGTCTCGCCGACCTACTACGGGATGGCCGCCGACATCCGGGGCTGCGCCGAGGTCGCCCACGCCGCCCGGACCGCGCTGATCGTGGACTGCGCGTGGGGGTCGCACTTCGGCTTTCACCCGTCCCTGCCGGACTCGCCGCTGCACGAGGGCGCCGACGCGATGCTGGCCTCCACCCACAAGATCGTCGGCAGCCTCACCCAGTCGGCGATGCTGCACGTCGCCGCCGACGGACTGGTCGACGCTGACGAGGTGGCCCGGTGCGTGCGCCTGGTGCGCTCCACCAGCCCCAACTCGCTGCTGCTCGCCTCGCTGGACAGCGCGCGCCGGCAGCTGGCGGCGCACGGCGAGGCGCTGCTGGACCGCACGATTGCGGCCTCGGCGCGCGCCCGTGAGGCGATCGAAGGCATCCCGGGCATCGCCATCGTCGGTGAGGACCTCGTGGGACGGCCCGGGATCGCGGGCTGGGACCCGCTGCGGATCGTCATAGACGTGCGTGGCACCGGCTCCACCGGCTACGAACTGGCCGCCGAGCTGCGCGCCGCGTACGACATCTACATCGAGCTGGCGACGCACGCCACGCTGGTGCTCGTGCTCGGACTCGGCCAGCCGGTCGAGCCGCTCGAGCGCTTCGCCCACGACTTCGCCGAGACCGTCCGTACCCTGGCACGGCCAGGCGAGAGCACCGCGATCGCCTCGCCCAACGTGTCGCTCGAGCACCAGAGCGTCGTGCCCATCCGCGAGGCGTTCCTGGGCGAAGGCGAGACCGTGCCGGTGGACGAGGCCATCGGGCGGATCTCGTGCGAGTCGATCGCCGGGTATCCGCCGGGCGTGCCGACGCTGCTGCCCGGCGAGCGGGTCACCGCCGAGGTCGTTTCCTACCTGCGCGCGCTGACCGCCGCCGGCGCCCGCCTGCACGGCGCGGCTGACCCGAGCTTCACCACCGTGCGGGTGCTGGCCGCCACGCGCGCGGACAACGGCGCGGTGGCGGGGATCTCGGGGACGGTTTCCGGCCCTTAACGGGCGGATCCGGGCGAAAAGCGCCCGGATCCATGGCCCGTCCAGTGCGAATGGGCGCGGACCGTACGGCCCGCGCCCACCGTTATTTGACGATGATCGTCCCGTGCATGAACGGGTGGATGAGGCAGATGAAGTGGTACGTCCCCGGCGTCGTGAAGTCGATCTTCCCCGACGACGGGATCGGCTTGGTCGCTGGATTGTTGTCCAGCGCGCCGACGTTGGCAAAGCCGTTCCCATGCGCGGTCGGCGACTCCGTGATCGTCCCCGGAGGATCGCTCGGATACACGCCTGGGCCGGGAAGTTCGCTCCCGTGAAGCCCTTGGCGAGCGCGTTGAGGTACGACGGCGGACCGAACGTCGCCGTGTGGGTCTCGAACGAGTGCTTGGACATCTGGAAGGTCACCACCGTGCCGGCGTTGACCGTCAGCGTGGACGGGAACATCGTGAAGAGCTCCACGCCGCCCGGCCCGGACTCGCCGAGGCTGACCGTGTCGGCCGGTGGCTTGGCCTTGGCGACCTTGGCGGCGGCCTTGACGTCTGCCGTCACCTGGGCGACAGTCGCTGCGGCGTCCTGCTTGGCCGTCGGGATCGTCGCCCCCGCGGGCTTGACCACGACGGTCCCGATCATGCCCGGGTGCACGTCGCAGAAGTACTTGTAGGTACCCGGCTTCGTGAACGTGAGCTTGAACGGGTGCGGCTTGCCGAGAGGCAGCCCGCTGTCCCACCGCTGGCTGCCGTTGTAGGTCTTGGCCTTGCCCGGCGCGAACAGTGCCGGGTTCAGGCCCACGTTCGGGACCTTGCCGTCAAACCAGAACGGGTTGCCCGCGGCGTCGACCGTTGTGGCCATCGTCGTGCCGGGGACGATCAGCGGCTGGGCGCCGCCGGCCGTGCCCGGGAAATCGACGGTGTGGAAGCCGAAGAGCTGGAACGACACCGCGTCCCCGACGTTGATCGTCGTCTTCTTGTTGAAGAACGCGTTGATGTCCGGGTTGTAGACCTTGGTGAAGCTTTTGGGCAGCAGCTTTGCCGCGATTCCCTGTGTTGGCGGGGGCGGCCCCGCAAACACCGTTTTTGTGAGCGACTTGGCCGTCGCTCCTGATGCAGCGATCAGCGCCACTGAAACCACGGCAGCCCCGATCCCCGTCCGACTCCCAATGCGCACTAACTTCCCCCTTTGGTCGTAGTCCGGCCAGCCCCCACGATAACCAAATGGCTACAAATGGTGTGAAAACTTCTCGATCTATCCTCGGCGGGTATGGGGACTCTCATCGCCGCCTCCGCTGACGTCGTCGCCCGTGCGCTGGCCGAGGATCTCGGCGACGGCGACGTGACCACCGCGGCCACGGTGCCGGCCGAGACTCAGGCGCAGGCGATCATCCGCCAGAAGGCGCCGGGCGTAATCTACGGCGTGGACGTGGCCGAGCAGGTGTTCCGCTCCCTGGATCCGGACGCGAGCTTCGCCCGCGCCGTGGACGAGGGGGTCTGGCGCGAGAGCGGCGAGGTGCTGCGCGTCGAGGGCCATGCCCGCGCCCTGCTCTCGGGCGAGCGCACCGCACTGAACTTCCTCCAGCGCCTGTCGGGCGTGGCCACCATGGCAGCCCGCGCGGTGCGGGCCATCGAAGGCACGGACGCGCGCATCCTCGACACCCGCAAGACCACCCCGGGCCTGCGGGCGCTCGAGAAGGCCGCGGTCGCGGCCGGCGGGGCCACCAACCACCGCGCCGGCCTCTATGACGCGATCCTGATCAAGGAAAACCACGCCGCCCTGGCCGGCGGCGTCGCCGAGGCGGTCCGCCGGGCGCGTGCCCGGGCTCCCGACCTCCCGCTGGAAGTGGAGTGCCGCGACCTGGCCGAGGTGGACGAGGCGCTCGCCGCGGGGGCGCCGCGGCTGCTGCTGGACAACATGAGCCCCGCCCAGCTGGCCGCGGCGGTGGAGCATGTGGCGGGCCGCGCCGTTCTCGAAGCCAGCGGGGGCGTGACGCTTCAGACGCTCAGGGAGGTCGCGAGCACCGGCGTAGACTTCGTCTCGGTGGGCGCGCTGACCCACAGCGCGCCGGCCCTCGATCTCTCCCTCCTCCTGAATCCACTGCCATGAACCTGCCCATGCTCAGCGCCACCGAGGCGCCGCTCATGCTCGAGAACATCCCCGCCCTCCAGGACGAGGTGAGCGAGCTGGCGGCGGCCCGCGGGGCCGTGATCCTCGCCCACAACTACCAGCTGCCCGAGATCCAGGACATCGCCGATTACGTCGGCGACTCTTTGGGCCTCTCCCAGCAGGCGGCGGCCTCCGACGCCGGCACCATCGCGTTCTGCGGCGTGCATTTCATGGCCGAGACCGCCTCGATCCTGTGTCCGGACAAGCAGGTCCTCATCCCGGACCTCGATGCCGGATGCTCGCTGGCGGACTCCATCACCGCGGCCCAGCTGCGCGACTGGAAGGCGCAGCATCCGGACGCCGTCGTCGTCATGTACGTCAACACGACCGCCGAGGTCAAGGCCGAGACCGACTACTGCTGCACCTCTGCCAACGCGGTGCAGGTGGTCCAGCACATCTACGCCACCCACGGGGAGGACACCGAGATCCTCTTCGGCCCCGACATGTTCCTCGGCGCCTACGTGGAGCGGACGCTCGGCCGCGCGATGCACGTCTGGGACGGCGAGTGCCACGTCCACGCCGGGATTAAGCCCGCCGACATCACCAGTGTGCGCGAGGCGCACCCCAGCGCCGACTTCCTCATCCACCCCGAGTGCGGCTGCTCGACGAGCGTCATGGAGTACGTCGCCTCCGGGGACATCGCCTCGCAGGGCGTCCATATGCTCTCCACCGGCGGGATGCTCGGGTACGCCCGTGCGCTGGAGTCAGACGCCGGCGATCACCCCACGGCGATCGTCGCGACCGAGACGGGCATGCTGCACCCGCTGCGCCAAGCCGCCCCGAACGTCGAGTTCATCGCGGCCAACGAGGCGGCGTCATGCCGCTTTATGAAGATGATCACGCTGCCCAAGCTCCGCGACGCGCTGCGTGACGGCGTTCACGAGGTCAAGGTTTCAGCGGAGATCGCCGACCGGGCGCGGGTCCCGATCGAGCGGATGGTCGCGATCAGTTAGATCCCGTCGCCCGGCATGTCGGGGGGCAGGGGATACAGCGGGTCTGAGTCCTCGTAGAGGAGGATGCCCCGCTCGGCGACGGCCCTGACCCCGGGCGTCGTGACGCGCTTGCGCTGGAATTCGTCGAGGGTGTAGCAGTGCACATCGGCGCCGTCGCCCATCTCCATGGCGTCCCAGAGCGAGGTTGCCTGGTAGACGCGCTCCAGCCACGGCATGCCGTCAAAGGCACGCGACACCAGCACGACCACGAACTCCGGGCCGCGCTCACGCTGAGGCGGCGCGCCGCGAACGTCGTCGACGCGGGCGCCGCCGAGCATCACCACCTGCAGCGGCCAGCGGTCGCCGATCCGGTTCAGGTAGCGCTGCATCTCACCGAGGTTCAGAGCGGTGGCCAGCTCCACTAGTGATCCCGATTGTGCAGGGTGGGGGCGACGCTCGTCAATAACGGGCGATGGCGCCAAGCATCCGGCTCTCCAGGAACACCGCGGTGCCGTTGTCCGGCCCGTCGACGAAGAGCGCGAACGCCAGCGTGTGCCCGCCCCGGCTGTGGCAGTAGCCCGCCAGGTTGGTGACGTAGTTCAGCGTGCCCGTCTTGGCGACGCAATTGCCCACCGCGGCGGTCTTGAGCCCAATCCCGCGCACGGTCCCCTCCTTGCCGACGGTGGGCAGGGAGGCGACAAGCTCGCGGCCGATCGGCGTGCCCCACACCTCGCGCAGCAGGTCGACCACCTCCAGCGGCGAGGAGCGGTCGTTGCGCGACAGGCCGGACCCGTCGAGGATCTTGGGGTGCAGGCCGTAGGTGTCGGCCATCGTGCGGCCAATGACCTGCGCCCCCGCCGAGATCGATCCGCCGCGGCCGAACAGGAGCCCGAGCTGCTTGGCGAACAGCTCGGCGAACAGATCGTCGGACGGGACGTCCATCAGACGGGTCATGACCGACATCGGCGGCGAGCTCACGGTGGCCAGCGCCCTGGCGTCGTCAGGCGTCTTCTCCGCATGGCGCGACGCCCGGACGGCGATGTGAGAGCTCTTCAAGGTCAGCGCCAGCTGACGTGCGGCGAACACCGCGGGCGAATAGTGGGGAACGACCGAGCCGTGGTCATAGGTCAGCGCACTGAGCTGCCCACCGAAGTCCGGGACGTCCGGCTGATAGTTGGTCATCAGCCCGCCGCGCTTGCGGTCGAACAAGGTCTCGTCGGCGTAGATCTGACCGGTGACGCGGGTGATGCCGCGGCGGCTGAGCTGGTGGGTGAGCTGGTTGGCGGTGGGGCCGTAGCCGAACATCCACACGCGGTTGAACGTCGGGTCCCCGAAGGTGGGGTCGCCGCCGCCGCGCAGGTAGAGGTTGCCGTGCCACACGCCATGGCGCAGCGAGCCGGTGCCCAGCACCGTCGTGTGCAGGCGGGCGTTGGGACCGAGCTTGTCCATGAGGGCGGCCGTAGTCCACAGCTTCTCCACCGAGGCCGGCGGCCGCTTGACGGTGGGGCGCAGCCCGAACAGCTCGGTCTGGGCGTCGAGATCGAACACCAGCGCGCCACTCTGCGAGCCGGCCTGGCTGAGCGCCTTGGACATCGTCGCCTGGAGGCGGGCCTCCTGCGGCGACAGCGGCGGGTGCTGGCCGCGCGTGGTCAACAGCGCCGGGTCGTGTCCACGCCGGCGGGTGGGCTGCGGCTTCTTGGTGGGCGCGACGACGGCGGAACCGGCGTCGAACTGCGCATCGTCCGTGCTGGTGTGGCTGAGGGAGCCCAACACGGCCAGCGTGATCGCCGCGACCAAGAGGATTACCCCCAAACCTGCGGCAAGCCAGCGTTTCAGGCGGTCTCCAGCTCCTCCAGGGTGTGGGGTCCAACGACGGCCACCGACAGCTCGTCAGCGATCCCGGCGGCCACCTCTCGCACCTCGCTGAACGTGACGTCGTCCAGGAGCTCGATCGTGGTGTCCGGATCGGCGTCCTCGTCGTAGACGATGGTCTGCTGGGCGGCATACCGCGCCACCGCGCCGGTGTTCTCGAAGGCCAGCGTCCGCGCGCCCGCGGCGTAGGCCTGGGCGCGCTTGACCTCGCTCTCGGTGGGCCCGTCGGTGCGCAGCTCGGTGACGATGTCGCGCATGCGGCGATAGGCCTCCATGCACTTGCCCGACTCCAGGCCCGCGGACAGCTGCAGCACCGGGACGTCGGCGTAGGCGTGGGGGAAGGCCGAGACCGAGTAGGCGAGGCCGCGCTGCTCGCGGATCTCGTCGAACAGCCGCGATCCCATCGAGCCGCCCAGCAGCGTCCCGTAGACCATCAGGGCGGCGCGCTGCTTGGGGTTGTGAACGTCGACCATGGGCCGGTATGACATACGCAGGTGCGACTGCTTGGAGTCCCGCTCGCGTACCAGCAGGCGCGGCTCCTGAGGAGGCGCGGCGTCGAACGGCCCGGGCTCCGGGGCGGGCGCAAAGCGCTCGAACAGCTCCTCCAGGTCGCCGTTGTCCCCCAGCCCCTCGAGGTTGCCGACGGCGAAGGCGGCGCCCCGCGACGGCGACCAGCGCCGGCTGCGGAAGGCCACGATGCCCTCCCGGGTGAAGGTGTCACGGAGGTGCTCGGTGGGTCCCAGCACCGGGCGGCCGAGCGGATGATCGCCGAACACGGCCTCATCGATGAGGTGCTCGGCCAGTGTGGCGGGCTGGTCCTCGGCGCGGGCGATCTCCTGGACTACGACCCCGCGCTCGCGGTCGAGCTCCTCCTGGTCCAGCTGCGGCCGGCCGACGAAATCGGTGAGCAGATCGGCCGCCTCGAGGCCGCGCTGGGCGCGCGCGGTGATGTGGAAGGCCACGAGATCGTGGCTGGTGTAGGCGTTGAGCACGGCGCCGATGTTCTCGGCGGCCTCGTTGACGTCCCGATAGGTCGGGTACTTCTCTCCGCCCTTGAATACTAGGTGCTCCAGAAAATGGGCCATCCCGTTTTCCGCGGCCCGCTCGGTCCGCGCGCCGGCGTCGAAGGCCGCCAGGATCGTCACCGCGCGCGTGCCCGGCACCGCAACGCGATGCAGCCGCAAGCCGTTGTTGAGCGTGGTCACCGTGATGTCGGCCATTTGCTGGGACAACGGTAGCGCTCGGCGCGGGAGACCGGGGTGGGTCGGCCCGTCGTGGTTCAATAGGCCTGCAAATCGCGTTGCAAGCCCACCGCACACAGGACAACCACCGTGGGCTGCCGCTACGCTGCGCCGCGACCTATGGCTACTCGAATCTCATTTTCGCGCCGCGCCCAGGACCGGGCTCGCGCGGCCTCCACTCAGCATCCTCGGCCCGACGCACGCCGTCCTCGCACCGCGCGCCCGGTCATCGAATTCCGCAACGTCTCAAAGCTCTACGCCGGCGACGTCGGCCTTGAGGAGGCCACTTTCTCCGTCGAACGCGGGGAGTTCGTGTTCCTGGTGGGCTCGACCGGCTCGGGCAAGTCGACGCTCATGCGGCTGCTCATCAAGGAGCTCGATCCGACCAGCGGGATCATCCGCGTCGCCGGCAAGGCGCTGGATGAGATCCCGCGCAAGCGCGTGCCGTACTTCCGCCGCAACGTCGGCGTCGTCTTCCAGGACTTCAAGCTGCTGTCCAACCGCACCGTGTACGACAACGTCGCCTACGCCCTGCAGGTGACCGGCGGCAGCCGTAAGGAGATCCGCGCCAAGGTGCCGGACATCCTGCGCCTCACCGGGCTCTCGACCAAGCTGCACAACTACCCGCACCAGCTCTCGGGCGGCGAGCAGCAGCGCGTCTCGGTGGCCCGGGCGTTCGTCAACCACCCGCCGCTGCTGCTGGCCGACGAGCCGACCGGAAACCTCGACCCGGACACGAGCATCGACATCATGCGCCTGCTCTACCGGATCAACCGGACCGGCACCACGGTGATGGTCGCCACCCACGACCAGGCGATGGTGGACAAGATGCGCCGCCGCGTGCTCGAGCTCTCGCAGGGGCGGGTCGTCCGCGACGAGGCGGCCGGCCTCTACACGCGCGACGAGACCACCCGCGACCTGGCCCGCCGGCTGCGTGCCCCGTCGACGCCCCCGCCGGGTTTGGAGTAGCGCATGCGGATCGGCTTCTTCCTGCGCGAGGCGATCCGGGCGGTGCGCCGCAGCGCCGCCCCCAGCTTCGCCGCCCTGGCCACGGTGCTCGTGACCCTGCTCGTCCTCGGCGTGTTCATTCCGATCGTCCAGGCCACCAACGGCGCCGCCGACAGCGTGCGCAGCCGGGTCGAAGTCGACGTCTACATGAAGACGAACGCCACCGCCGCTGACGACGCCCGGGTGCGCCAGGAGCTGGCCAACGTACCGCACGTCGCGCACGTCCAGTTCGTCTCCAAGGCGGCCGCGTATGCGCAGCAGTCAAAGATCGACCCGGCCGCCTACAAGCTCCTGGGGACCAATCCGCTGCCCGACACCTTCCACGTGATCCCGGACAACCCGTCCAATGTGCTGGCGGTGCACAACTCGCTGTCGCCGCCGACCGGATCCGATCCCACCCACCCCGGGACGATCGACCAATCGATCCAGAGCATCTCCAACAAGCGCAACGACACCAAGAAGATCCTCGAGGTCACCAACCTGGTGACGATCACCGCGGCGGCCCTCACGGTGCTCCTGACGATCGCCTCGATCCTGCTCATCGCCAACACGATCCGGCTGTCGCTGTACGCCCGCCGACGCGAGGTGGAGGTGATGAAGCTGGTCGGCGCCACCGACTGGTTCATCCGCTGGCCGTTCGTGATCGAGGGCGTGGTGGTGGGCGCCGCGGGCGCGCTGCTGGCCATCGCGGTGCTGGCGGTCACCAAGGTCGCGCTGCTCGATCCGCTGGCCAACAACTGGACCCTGATCGCGGCCCCGCGAACGATCTCGTTCACGGCGCTGGTCATCGTGCTCATGGGTGCCGGCGTGCTCGTCTCCGCGCTCGGGTCGGGCCTGTCGCTGCGCCGTTTCCTCCGGGTCTGACCGCCAGGTCGAGCGCGCGCGCCCAGCTACCCTGGGTAGCCGCACTATGTACGCGCGCCGTCAACGAGTCCCCCGGCTGGTCCTGGTTGTCCTGGGCGTCCTGGTGCTGCTCGTCGGCGTCTGGTTCGGCGGGCACCCGAGCTGGCTGCCGGGGCCCATCCGCAGCGTGTTCGTGTCCCAGAACTCAGACGACAAGCTCGTCAACCAGGTCCTCGGGCTCATCCAGAACGATTACTACCGCAAGGTCGCTCGCAGCCAGCTCATTGACAAGGGCCTCCAGGCCGCGGTGGCGAGCCTCGGCGACCCGTACTCCCATTACTACGACCCGTCGGACTACCGCAGCTTCCAGAACCAGGACAACCCCCACCTGAGCGGGATCGGGATCGACATCAAGCCCGACTCCCAGGGCCTGCTCGTCCAGGACGTGTTCCAGGACTCGCCCGCGGCTAAGGCGGGCCTGGCGCGCGGCGATGTGATCGTCGAGGTCGGGTCCACGTCGCTGGCCAACCGATCCGCGGACTTCTCGGCGTCGCTCATCAAGGGCCGGGCGGGCACCAAGGTCACGCTCACCGTCGAGCGGGGCACGAGCCGGCGGATCATCACCGTGCGCCGCGCCAACATCGTCGTGCCCGTGACCGCCGGGCGGCTGCTCACCTACAAGGGGGCCAAGCTGGGCTACGTGGAGCTGACGAGCTTCACCTCGGGCTCGGGCAGCCAGGTGCACGACCAGGTCCAGCGGATGCTCCGCGACGGGGCCCGCGGGCTCATCCTCGACCTGCGCGAGAACGGCGGCGGGCTGCTCAACGAGGCCGTCAACGTCGCCAGCGTCTTCATCCCCGACGGCACGATCGTCTCCACGGACGGGCGCGCGCAGCCGCGGCAGGTCTATATGGCCAAGGGCAACGCGATCGCGCCCAAGATCCCCATGGTCGTGCTCGTGGACCAGGGCACGGCGTCGGCGGCGGAGATCGTCACCGGGGCGCTGCAGGATCGCGGGCGGGCCAAGGTGGTGGGAACCCACACTTACGGCAAGGGCGTCTTCCAGGAGATCGAGCCCCTGTCCAACGGCGGCGCGCTGGACTTCACGGTGGGCGAGTACTTCACGCCCACCGGCCGCAACCTCGGCGGGGGCGGCGTGCGCCGCGGGGCCGGGATCCAGCCCAACATCTATGCGTTCACGAAGTCGACGGCCAAGACCGACACCGCGCTGACGGTGGCCGAGAAGACCGTCGCCGCCGAGCTCGGGCAGTGACGCCGCCGGCCGCTCGGGCCGCACACCCGCGCTCCGGCGCGCGGGTGGCGTTGCTGGTCCGCCAGGGGAAATTCCTTGTCGCCGAGCCGTTCTTCGGCTCCGGGCCGCGGCTGGTGGTCAGCCGCGACAAGCGCGCCGGCGTGGGCGACCTCGTGGTCCTCTCGGGGGGCGGGGACGGCAACGGGCGTCGGGGGTCGCGCCGGGCCACCGTGGCGCGCCGGCTGGGGCGGCCCGATGTGGCGCGCGACGTCATCCGAGCGCTGATGCTCGACCGCGGGCTGCACGGCAGCTTCGATCCCGCGGTGGAGCGCGAGGCCCGGCTGGCCGCCTCCGGCAGCGACGACGACGCCGGTGTCCCCGGCTCTGATCGGCGCGACTTGCGCGATCTCCCCACGTTCACCATCGACCCGGTGACGGCTCGCGATTTCGACGACGCGGTGTCGGCGGAGGAGATCGGCGACGGGTCCTGGCGGGTGTGGGTCCACATCGCCGACGTCGCCGCCTACGTGACGCCGCGCTCGCTGGTCGATCGGGAGGCCTATCGCCGTGCCACGAGCGTCTACGTTCCCGGGATGGTCGAGCCGATGCTCCCGCGCGATCTCTCCAACGAAGCGTGCTCGCTGGTGCCAGGCGCGCCTCGGGCCACGGTGACGGTTGAGATGGTCGTGGGCGAGCGCGGGGTGCGCCGGTCCTCGATGTACCGCTCGGTCATCCGCTCTGACGAGCGCCTTGACTATGACCGCGTGGACCGGATCTTCGCCGGCTCCGAGGACGCCGCGGAGCCGTGGGGGGGGCCACTGGCCGCGGCGCGGGCGGCGTCAGCGGCGTTGGGCGCGGTGCGGCGCGCGGTCGCGGAGCGGGGCGGGCGCGGCGCGCTCGAGGTCGACTCGGCCGAGCCCCAGTTCAGCTTCGACCGCGACGGCAACGTCGTCACCGCCGAGGTCGCGGAGCAGACCGAGTCCCACCGCCTCATCGAGCACCTGATGATCGCCGCCAACGAGCAGGTGGCCCGGTTTCTGTCAGACCACAGGATCCCGACGCTGTACCGCGTACACGAGCGACCGGACGCGCCGGCGGTGGAGCGGTTGATCGACCAGCTCGAATCGCTGGGCGTGCCCACCCCGCCGGTTCCCGGACACATGACCCCGCAGCAGGCCGCGGACGTGGTGGGGGAGGCGTCGGTGATGGTCGCCGACTGGGTGCGGCGGAGCGGCCGGGGCGGGCGGGCGCTGACGAGCCTGGTGCTGCGCTCTCTGAAGCAGGCCTACTACGACCCTCGCAACCTCGGGCACGCCGGGCTGGCGCTGACGCACTACTGTCACTTCACCTCGCCGATCCGGCGCTACCCGGACCTCATCTGCCACCGCGGATTGCTGTCGGCGATCGCGGGGGAGCCGACGCCGGATGCCTCCTGGGTGGCGGGCGCCGGTCCGTGGACGTCGACCCGGGAGCGGGAGGCGATGACGATCGAACGCGACGCTGACGACGTGGCCCGCTGCTTCCTGCTTGAGCGCGAGCTGTTTGAGTCTGGCGATCGCGACGAGGCCTTCGAGGGCGAGATCGTGGGGCTGATCGGCGCGGGCGCGTTCGTGGCCTTCGGGGACCGGCTGCAGTACGAGGGCATGCTGCCGGTGCGCCGGCTGCGCGGCGACTGGTGGGAGCTCAACGAGCAGGGCACGATGCTGGTGGGCACGCGCAGCGGCGGCGCCATGCGCCTGGGCGACCCGGTCGCGGTCCGTGTCGGGCGCATCGACACCCCACGGGGTAGGGTGGATCTTCTGCCCGTGGATGAGCTCGGGGAGGAGTGAGGAGGACCATGGCCAAGGGCAAGAAGCGCAAGACGGCACCGGGCGACGTTGCCACCAACCGGCAGGCGTCGTATCGCTACAACCTGCTCGAGCGCTTCGAGGCGGGGATGGTGCTGACCGGCACCGAGGTCAAGTCGCTGCGCGAGGGCAAGGCCCAGCTCAAGGACGCCTACGCGACGGTGCGCGACGGCGAGGTGTGGCTGATGGGCGTCTACATCCCGCCCTACGGCGCGGCGGCGCGTGACAACCACGATCCCGAGCGCCCCCGCAAGCTCCTGCTGCACAAGTCCGAGATCGAGCGGCTCGTGGGACGCACCCAGGAAAGGGGACTGACGTTGGTCCCGACGCGCATGTACTTCTCGGAGCCGCGCTCCCGGGCCAAGGTCGAGATCGCCCTGGCCAAGGGCAAGGACCTGTATGACAAGCGCCAGACCATCCGCACGCGCGAGGTCGCGCGCGAGATCCAGCGCGAGCTGCGCGAAGTCGGCCGCTAGCCCTCTCTACCGTCGCTCTCCAGCGCCGCACAGAGGGGGTGCGTCGTCTGGTGGTGGCTGAGCAACCATGAGATGACGCACGTCCCAACGTCGCGGCCGCAAGCGCTGTTGCGAAGCGATGCGTGCGTGGTCATCAACCGGGGTAGCACCGAGACATGACCATTGGTACATCAATCCTGCTCATCGCGATCGGAGCGATCCTCAAGTGGGCGGTGACCGCCCATGTGAGCGGGATCAACCTCCAGACCGCCGGCACCGTCCTGTTCGTGCTGGGCATCATCGGGCTTGTCATCTCCCTGCTCTACACGTTCGTGTGGGCCCGGCAGAACCGGACCACCACGACCCGTAGGTACGTGCCGCGGGACGAGCAGCCGACCCGTTACCAGTAACCCGTAGCCGGCCTCAGCCGAACGTGCGGGGAAGGTGCGTGGCGTCCATGCCGATCACCAGCAGCGCCACCAGGCCCAGGTAGACCGCGCCGACGAGCAGCCGGTTGCGAGGGCTGACGCGGTAGTAAGACTGCGTGACGACGTCGCCCTGGCGGCGGTGCTGCCAGCGCCGGTACGTCTCATACGCGGCGAACAGCGCGATGATGAGGATGATCGGGTTGGGGAAGGCGAACGCCAGCACGACGATCCCGGCGAAGCCCAGGAACCACATCCACGGCGACATGGCCGCCATCGCGCGGCCGCCGTCCAGCGGCACCACCGGCAGCAGGTTGAAGAGGTTGATGAAGAAGCCGGTGTAGCCCAGCGCCCGCCAGTAGTCGTGGCCGGTGATCTGCCAGATGACCAGGCACGCGGCGGAGCCGACAGTCCCCAGGACGGGGCCGGCCAGGCCGACGCGCGCCTCGGCGAGCGCGTTCTCGCCCAGGGACTTCGCGGCGACCACGGCGCCGAGGAAGGGGATGAACATCGGCGCCGACGCCCGGATGCCCTCGCGGCGCAGCTGGATCACGTGGCCCATCTCGTGGACGAGCAGCAGGACCACGAAGCCCATTGCGAACCAGAAGCCCCAGATCGTGGTATAGGCCGCGATCGAGACGGCCATCGTGCCCGCCGTGGTGAGGATCTTGACCTGCGGGAGCAGCAGCAGGATCGCCTTGAGCTTGGCCAGCAGGGCGATGAGCGCCGCCCCAAGGGGGGCGATCCGGCGCTTGAAAAAGGACTCGCGACTCTGCGGGCGCGCCAGGGTCGCGTTGGGATCGTGCTCCTCGCGCGGGTCGAGGCCGATCGGCGGATACACCGCCGGCTCGGGCAGCGTGGGCGTCGCGGAGCCGGTGGGTGGGGGCCCGTAGGGGTTGGGCGTTTCGCCGTACTCCATGTTCAACTACTGATTGTCGCAGCCCGCGCGGGCCTCTTACGCAGGTCTTCAGTGGCGCTGGACGATTGTTGGGGGAAGCGGCGCCGTCCTATAATGCAAGGACAACACATACCCCCGGGGACGACAGGCTTCGACGTGGTCGGTTCGTGGGGGTGGTTGCGAGTCGAGGTCCCGGGAGGCCTCGCTAAACACCCGGGAAAACCATAAGTGCGGACTCACATGAGTACGCGCTCGCCGCTTAGTCACTAGCACTAAGCCGTGAGCTCTCGGCCCCTCGCTCGCCTGCGGCGGGGTGGCTGGGATCAAGCAGCAGGCTCGCTCGGTGAGGTTCGCTTCAGCCGATCCGGGGACTTTCATGAAGCTGGTTCGCCACAACCCCGCCGGCGAGGCGAGTGGAGGATGAGATCAGAGCGCCGGCTACGCTCGTAGACGCCACCTTTTACGCGACTGCGGACGCGGGTTCAATTCCCGCCGTCTCCACTTCCGCGAAGTATTCGAAACCGCCCTCCGCAACCAGCGGGGGGCGGTTCCTCGATGAGGGGCGTCGGCGCGGGCGCCGGATATCGGCGACGGTGGGCGTTCGCCTGGCCCTCGTCCGGAGGTGCGGGAGTGTCATACGTGTTAGCGTTTGCTGTATGACGATGCTCAGCTTTCGAGTGCCTGATGACGATGCGGCTGAGGTGCAGCGGTGGGCCGAGGCACTCGGCGTTGATCGCTCGGAGATTCTCCGCGATGCTTTGCACCGGCACCTGGTTGTGTTAAACGGGGAGTCCGACGCCGAGAAGTGGGAGGAGCAGCCGGCTACGAGCATGGAGCTGGGGCTGTCCGAGATCGCTGACTGGGGGCCGGCGGAGGACTGGGCGGACTGGGCCGATGCTGAGGGGTGAGGTTTGGTTCGCCGCGACGCCAGGTGGGGACCGGCCGGTGCTGGTCTTGACGCGCGATCCGGTCGCCGACCGGGTCGGTTCCGTCGTCGTGGCGGCGCTCACGAGGACGCGTCGCGGGCTCGTATCCGAGCTGGTGCTGACGCCGACCGATGATGGCGTACCGACCGAATGCGTGGTCAACTTCGACAACATTCACACCGTCTCGAGGTCGGCCTTTCGGCGGCGGGTGACGCTGCTCCCCGCGCCCCGAATGGCCCAGGCTTGCCGGGCGTTCCGTGACGCCGTCGGCTGCTGAGACGGCCCCGCGCCGCTCGCCCAGGCTTCACCGGTCCAACGCGGCGCTTGCCGGATTTGCGCGGGTCGCTGCCGGCGACGGGTTTGCCTACCTCGACGTCGACGGAGCTCCGTTGACAGACCTGGCCGCTATCGCTCGGATTCGAGCGCTGGCGATCCCGCCCGCGTGGCGGGACGTATGGATCTGCCCGGACCCTCTCGGCCACCTCCAGGCAACCGGCGTGGACGCGGCAGGCCGTCGCCAATACCGCTACCACGATTTGTGGAGCCAGCAGCAGACCCACGCGAAGTTCGAGCACATGGTCGCTTTCGCCCGCACCCTGCCGACGATGCGTGAGCGCGTGGTCGCGACGATGCGGGCCGGACGCGATCTGAATCGAGCGCGAGTGCTGGCCTGCTCCGTGCGACTGCTTGACGTCGGAATGTTCCGGATCGGCAGCGAGGTCTACGAGAAGGAGGACGGCCACCTGGGCTTGGCCACGATCGCCAAGGCCAATGTCTCGATCGAGAAAGGGCGCGCGATCTTCGACTACATCGCCAAGGAGGGCGTCCATCGCGTCCATGCGGTCGCGGACCCGTGCTGCGTGGAGATCGTCGGTGGCCTGAAAAGACGACGTGGGGGCGGTGACCACCTGCTCGCGTTTCGCGAGGGGCGTGCGTGGCACCAGGTCTACGCCCCACTTATCAACGCGCATTTGAAGAGCCTGATCGGGGACTCGTTCAGCGCCAAGAACTTCCGCACCTGGAACGGCACGGTGCTGGCGGCCGTGGCGTTGGCCCGCTGCGAAGCGGACTGCGTCAGCGAGCGAGGGCGGCGCAGGGCGATTCGCCAGGCGACGGCCGACGTTTCCCAGGTACTCGGCAACACGCCGGCCGTCGCCCGCGGGTCCTACATCGATCCGCGCGTGTTCGACCGCTTCCTGTCTGGCTGGACCATCGCGGGCGAGCTGGCACGCATCGAGGAACGGGGTCTCCCGCAAGAGGAGCGTCGGATCGCGATCGAACTGGCCGTGCTCGACTTGCTTGCGGCGTAGTCATGGTGCGCGAGGGCCCTGACCGCGCGGCGGAAGCGGCGGCCCATGCCGAGTTCCCCCTCCGGCAGTTCGCGCTAGGTTCACGATCGCGCCACGCACCTCTGAGATTGTCGTGCGGGATGTTCCACGCGATCCTCTCTCCTCACTTCGACGACGCCGTCCTGTCCTGCTGGCGGCTCATGGCTGGTCCAGCCGACGTGACGGTCGTGAACGTCTTCACGGCCGAACCTCCGGCCGGGACTCCGCCGCCGTGGTGGGACCGCGCGACCGGAGCAACCGATCCTGTCGAGCGCATGCGCGAACGGCACCGGGAGGATGCCGCGGCGCTGGCTCTCATGGGCAGGTCTTCGGTGGAGCTCGGCCTGCTCGACGATCAGTACCGCAGCGCCCAGATGTCGCTGGGCGAGGTCGTCCAGCGGATCACCCTTGAAGTTGCGCCGCAGGCGATCATCCACGCGCCGGGCGCGTTCGACGGCCATCCAGACCACGTTCTCGTTCGCGACGCCGCGTTGGAGCTCGCGCGCGCGGGTCGGGCCGTCGTGCTGTATGCGGATCTGCCGCACGCGACCGCTCGCGGCTGGCCGGGGTGGTTGTCTGGGGAGTCGTCAGCGCCGGCGAGAGGCGTTGCGGCAGACTGGGACCGTGCGCTCCGGGAAGCCGGGCTGGTCGTGCAGAAGCTCGTCCGGCGCGTTCATCCGCTCGACGCTCCCAGCCGTACACGAAAGCTCCAGGCGCTGGCCTTGTATGAGTCTCAGCGCGCGGCGCTGGATCGATACGCGTTCGCCCCCCTGGACGACCCGCGCGCGCTCGCGTGGGAGGTCAGCTGGGAGGTGCCGAGCTCAGCGCTGCGCGGCACGGAGGAGCTGACCGGCGAGCCGGTCGTCGCCGACGTGACGCGCCAGCCGCTTGACGATCGCGTCTGACTCGGCCCGGAGTCCAAGCGCCGCGCACGCCTCCCATTCGATTCCCGGCAGGCTGTGGTCTTGGGAGACGTTGAGTGCGCGAGTGAGCCAACCCCGAGCCTCGTCACTCCGGCCCAGGGCCTGGTGACACAGGCCCAGGACCAGCGACGCTGACGCGTCGGCCTCATGCCATCCGAGCCGCTGCGCCGCGGCACACACCGGCGCCAGCAGGACCTCCACTCGCTCGTCACGGCCGGCCGCAAGCTCAGCTCGCGCCAGCGCGACGATCGCTCCGAACCCGAACAGGAACGCCCCACCTGGGGGAGCCCGTAGCCGCGAGAGCGTCTCGTCGGCCACCCCGGCTGCGCTCGTGGCTCCCTCCCGATCCCCGGCGAGGGCGCGGGCCCAGGCGAGGTGCCCCGCAGCGCGGAAACGGTCCGTCGCGAGCTCGCTGGCGGCGAGCGCTCGCTCCAGGACTTCGACGGCATCCTGCGCCGCGCGCAGCTCGAGCAAGGTCCAGCCGAACGTTGCGTGCGTCCAGGCGCTCCAGCGGTCGCGTTTGCCGGGCGCGGCAAGCTCGATGGCCGTGCGGCCTTCGTACAGGGCCCGCGCGTAGTCCCCCCGTCCGCGCTCGAGCCAGCCCGTCGCATCGTGGATCAGGGGTCGACACAGGGGATCGTTGATCCGGGTGGTGATCGCAAGCGCCTCTGCGAGCCGCTTCTCTGCGGCGTCCCAGCGAGCTCTGGCAAGAGGAGCGAACGCAGACTCGAGCAGGGTCCATTGCAGATACCAGAGCTCGCCACTTCGGCGCTCGATCGCCTCGAGCTCAGCCGTGAGCTCAAGCAGGCGGTCAGGCTCGCCGAGTTGGAGCGCAGCAAGCTTGAGAGCATCCATGGCCAGGGCCCGGTCGCGCTCGTTACCGCTGGCGCGTGCGAGCTCGAGGGCGCGGTCGCCGAGCCGCACGGCGCCCTCGAGATCGAGCTGGTTGGAGAGGAGGAGCGAGAGGCGGCTGAGGACTCGGATCTGCAGCTGCGAGTCACCCAGCTCCTGCGCCATGGCGAGCGCCTGGCGATGCTGCGCCTCAGAACGCTCTGCGTCGGCGAGCTTGTCGATGAATGCCCACCGGTCGAGCACATCGGCCTGCACGAACACATCCGCCGCGCTCCGCGCCGCCTCGAGTGCGCACTGGTAGTCCCCAAGGCCACCTTCGACATCGCCGGCGACGTAGCGCAGCCAACCACGCTCGACGAGCATCCGGCGCATGCGCTCGTCGATGGCGGCCGACAGCCCGAGTCGCCCCCCGGTCTCGACCGCCGCGTCGTAGTGGGCAATCGCGCTCTGGGTGGCGTTTACGCGGGCGGCCGCCCTCGCCGCGCGCAGCCGGTATTCAAAGCTCTTGCCCTCGTCTCCCGCTCGAACGAAATGATGGGCGAGTTGTTCGGCGTACCGATCCAGCCGGTCTGCCCTGAGCGCCTCGAGTGCTTGACCAGCCCGCTCATGGAGCCGTGCACGTCGCGTTACGGACAACCGTTCGTAGATCGTCTCGCGGATGAGCGCATGCGCGAACCCGTAGTGGCCGATTGCATCGGGCGATTCGACCAGCACGCGCTCCGTGAGCGCTAGGTCCATCGACTCGAGCAACTCGTCGGTGGTCGCCTCGAGCACGCGCGCGAGCACATCGAGCTCGATCTCAGGACCAAGGACCGCGCTGGCAGCCAGGGCTTGCCGGGCAGGGGCGTCAAGTCGGCGCAGCCGGCGCACCACAAGGTCCTTCACGCTCTCGGGCAGGACCAACTCGAGGTCGCCGTCAATGTGACGGACCACCTCCTCAACGAAGAACGGATTGCCCTCTGTGCGCCGGGCCACCGCGTGGACAACCCCCTCCGCGAGCTGTGCGCCACGGTCCTGGATCAACACGGCGACGTGGTCCGTATCGAGCCCGGCGAGGGACACCATCGTGAGCGCGCGTGCTCGTCGCAGCTCGGCGAGGGTGTCGGAGAGCGGATGGCCCTCCGGCACCTCCGTCTCCCGGTAGGTGCCGAGGATCAGCAGCGGCGCCGCCCCCACGGCTCGAGCGACATATCGGAGCAGGACGAGGGTCGAACTATCGGCCCAGTGCACGTCGTCGAGGACGAGGATTGTTGGCCGGCTGCCTGCAACCTCCCGCAGCAGCGACGCGACGGCATCGAACAGCTCATAGCGCTCGCCCTCGCCCGGAGCTTCGGCACGGTCGTGGACCGCCGGGCCGTCCGCCGTGCCGAGCTCGGGCACGAGCTTGGCGAGGATCGCACGGCGTGGGCCGATCTGCAGCAGCAGCTCATCCGCCGGGCACGAGGCGACGTAGTGACGCAGCGCTTCGATGAACGGTTGGTAGGGGGCGAGCGTTTCCTCGGTGCTTCGGCCCAGGAGGACGGCGGCGCCGGAGGAATGTGCACGTGCGCAGAACTCGGCAACCAGCCTGGTCTTGCCGATTCCAGGATCGCCGGCCACGAACACCGCCGTGGCCCGGCCGGCCCGCACCTGCTCCCAGGCCTTCTGGATCGCAGCCATCTCAGCCTGCCGACCGACGAACGTTCCCCGCGGACGATGCAGCTCTGCCGGCAGCGGAATCCGCTGCTCGCCGATCCGCTCCCAGCCGAGCTCGCACGCGCCCACGGCCTCGGTGAAGCCCTTCAGCGAGAGCTCGCCAACCGGGCGGAACGAAAAGCCACCCCGCCCACCGATCAGCTGTCGCACCAGCTCGGAGGCGAGAATCTGGCCACCCTCCGCGCGGTCGCACAGACGCCTGGCCACGACCACCGAGGTGCCGAAGTAGTCGTCCTCATCGCGGATCGGCTCGCCGACGTGCAGGCCGATCCGGACACTGAGCCGCACGCTACCCTCCCCCCGGTTGCGCCGGTCGACGGCCCGCTGGATCCCGATCGCGCACGCCGCCGCGTCGACGCTCGAGGCAAATGCGACCATCAGTCCGTCGCCGAGGCTCTTCACCTCTTGGCCGGCATGACTGAGGGCGACCTCGCGCAGGAGACCGAAATGGACGCGACGCAGCTGCTCGGCCTGCTCGTCACCGAGATCGTCGAGCAGCTCGGTTGAGCCGACCAGATCAGTGAACAAGAGGGTCACCGTCCCTGCCACAGAAGCTGGCACGCCCACCGAGACCGCAGGCTCGCGGGCTTCCGACTTGTCCTGGGCACCTGAGCCGCGCAGTTCTTCCGCCAGCGCTCTCGTGATCGGCGACGGCGCGATCCGCAGCTCGGCGCGGAGCCGATCTGCGTACCGGTTGTATGCGACGAGCGCCGCGGCGCGATCGCCTGTCGCCGCGAGCCGGGACATCAGCGCCCGCTGAGCCTCCTCGCTGAGCGGGTCGAGCGCGACGATCCGCCGGGTATGGGCGAGAGCGGCGTGCAGGTCCCCGGCGTTCTGCGCCCGGGTCGCGAGCTCGCCGAGCACGCCCCCGACCTTCTGGCGCCATTCGTCGCGGGCGACGAGCACCCAGTCGTCGTCGAGACCTGCGAGGAGATCTCCGCGCCATAGCTCCACGGCCTCCTCGAGACGCTCCGCGTCACGAAGCCGTTCGAACTCAGCGACATCGGTGTCGACGTGGTCCGTCAGCCCGGCTCGCTCGCGCGTCGCGACCAGGTACCGATCTGCTTCGGGCCCGAGCGACCGGCGCAGCGCCGAGAGCGCGCTGCGCAGACTGGTACGTGCGCTTTCGTCGAGCACGTCCGGCCAGAAGCGTGCGGCCAGCTGCGGTCTCGGATGGAGCCTGCGATCGAGCGCCAGCAGCCCCAGCAGCGAGCGAGCCCGCCGGCTGGCGGGGGGGTCGATCCGGACCCCGTCGAGATCGAGCTCCAGGTCTCCGAGCAACCGGATGTGAAGCATGGGCGTAGCGTAAAGCGCAGCTACGCGCAGAATTCGCGATGTTTACACGGGGCGCTCACGCGAGGAAGAGAGAGTGGGATCGTCACGATTAGACGAGGAGACCGGGGATGAGCGTCATCGACAGATCACTTGCTGGGCAAGGGAGCACGCGCGAGCAGACCCGGGCGCGCTACCCGGACGAAACGGGCTATGTCGACCGAGACGGGGTGAAGGTCTTCTGGGAGCGCTACGGAGCCGGCGAGACGACAGTTCTGCTGCTGCCGACCTGGTCGATCGTCCACTCGCGCAGCTGGAAGGCGCAGATCCCGTACCTCGCGCGCCATTTCCGGGTGATCACGTTCGACGGCCGTGGTAACGGGCGCTCTGACAGACCTCGGGAGCCCGAGGCGTACACCGCGGACGAGTTCGCCGCAGACGCGCTCGCGGTGATGGATGCCACCGGGACGGCCCGGGCGGTGCTGGTGTCGCTGTCTCGCGGCGCCGAGCGGTGCCTGCTGCTCGGAGCAGAGCATCAGGATCGGGTCGACGCGATGGTGTTCATCGCACCTGCCGTGCCGTTGCCGCCGAGCGCACCACGCGCCGGAGCCGAGTCGGCGTTCACGACGCCGCGCGCCTCCTACGAAGGCTGGGGAAAGTGGAACCGCACCTACTGGCTCGAGCACTACGCGGAGTTCGTGGAGTTCTTCTTCTCACAGGTGTTCACCGAGCCGCACTCGACCAAGCAGCGCGAGGATTCGGTCGGCTGGGCGCTGGAGACCGATGCGAAGACACTCGTCGCAACCCAGCTCGCCGAACGCCGCGACGAGGCCGCTATATCTGCGCTTGCGAAGCGCACTCGTTGCCCGGTGCTGGTCATTCACGGGACCGAGGATGCCATCCGGCCCCACGATTCCGGCGCAGCGCTCGCCGAGCTGACGAATGGGGCCCTGGTGAGCCTTCAGGGCTCGGGCCACTGCCCGCACGCCCGCGACCCGGTGAAGGTCAACGTGTTGCTGCGCGACTTCATCGGACCAAGTCGCACCCCGACCTCGGCCTGGACGCGCGCGCGGGCACGCGGTAAGCGCGCGCTGTACGTCTCCTCGCCAATCGGGCTTGGCCATGCGCAGCGCGACGTTGCGATCGCGAGGGAGCTGCGGACGCTGGTGCCGGACCTTCAGATCGATTGGCTCGCCCAGGACCCGGTGACGAGGGTGCTGGCGGGAGAGGGCGAGCGGATTCATCCGGCCAGCGCGCACCTGGCAAACGAGTCGGGCCATATCGAGTCCGAATCGGCCGAGCACGACCTGCACTGCTTTCAGGCGTGGCGGCGGATGGACGAGATCCTGGTCGCCAACTTCATGGTCTTCCACGATCTGGTCGAGGCCGAGCAATACGACCTGTGGATCGGAGACGAGGCGTGGGAGGTGGACTATTACCTGCACGAGAACCCCGAGTGCAAGCGTTCCGCCTATGCCTGGCTGACCGACTTCGTCGGCTGGCTGCCGATGGCCGACGGAGGTGAGCGCGAGGCGTTCCTGACGGCTGACTACAACGCCGAGATGATCGAGCACATCGCGCGCTTCCCGCGCGTCCGCGATCGGGCGATCTTCGTCGGCAATCCGGACGACGTGGTGCCGGATGAGTTTGGGCCCGAGCTGCCCGCGATCCGGGACTGGACCGAGCAGCACTACGCCTTCGCCGGTTATGTCTCCGGTTTTGACCCGGCCCGGTTCCGCGATCGTGCAGCGCTCCGCGCCGAGCTCGGCTACGGCGAGGACGAGCGGGTGTGCATCGTGAGCGTCGGTGGGTCTGGGGTCGGCGAGCATCTGCTGCGGCGCGTGATCGACGCGCATCCGCTTGCCGCCACTCGGGTGCCGGGCCTGCGCACGGTCGTGGTCGCGGGCCCCCGGATCGCGCCCGAGACGCTGCCGCGCCACGACGGCCTCACCGTCGTTGGTTACGTCCACAACCTCTACCGTCACCTCGCGGCGTGCGACCTGGCGGTCGTGCAGGGCGGGCTGACCACCGCGATGGAGCTGACCGCCAACCGCCGGCCGTTCCTGTACTTCCCGCTCAAGCACCACTTCGAGCAGAACGTGCACGTCCGGCATCGCCTCGAGCGCTACCGCGCGGGCCGCTGCATGGACATCGACGCGTCTGGACCCGAGGTGATCGCTGATGCGATCGCCGCCGAGATCGGGCGTGCCGTGGACTACCGCCCGGTCGAGAGCGACGGCGCTCGCCGGGCCGCCCAGCACCTCGCCGAGCTCCTCTGAGCTCGATTCACGGGGCGATCACGGGGGCTTCGCGGCCTGGACACGGGGCTGGTCGAGACTGGCGCCCGACTGGAACACACTTACACATCAGGAGGGACCGATGGCAACAGCGACATCCACGACTCAGGAGCGGCTGGACGCGACCGCCGCGCTCGCGGAGCTCTTGCGCGGAGAGGTGATCGGCGAGCATGACGCCGGTTACGACGATGCCCGCACGCTCTACAACGCGATGATCGACAGGCGGCCGCGGATGATCGCGCGCTGCGTCGACGCGGGCGACGTGATCGCCGCGGTCGGCTACGCCCGGGAGAACGGCGTCGAGGTCGCGGTTCGGTGCGGGTCGCACAACGGCGCCGGGCTCGGCAGCGTCGATGATGGGCTCGTGATCGACCTGTCCGCGATGCGCGGCGTGCGAGTCGATCCTGAGCGCCGCACTGCCGAGGTTCTGGGCGGATCGCTGGTCAGCGATGTCGACCACGCCACACACGCCTTCGGGCTGGCGGCTCCGTTCGGGATCATCGGCACCACGGGCGTCGGCGGGCTCACGCTGGGCGGAGGCATCGGCCACCTGACCCGCAAGCTCGGCCTGTCCGTCGACAGCCTCATCTCCGCGGACGTCGTCTTGGCGGACGGGTCGTTCGTGACGGCCAGCGAGGATCAACACGAGGACCTGTTCTGGGCCCTGCGAGGCGGTGGCGGCAACTTCGGAGTTGTGACCGCGTTCACGTTCAGGCTCAGCCCCGTCAGTACGGTCGTCGGGGGCCCCACGCTGTTCGCCTTCGAACGCTCAGCGGAGATCCTTCGTTGGTACCGGGAGTTCCTCCCGAACGCGCCCGAGGAGCTCAGCGGGTTCTTCGCCTTCCTCACCGTCCCGCCGGCGCCGCCGTTCCCGGAGGAGCTGCACCTGAAGAAGGTGTGCGGCGTGGTCTGGTGCTACGCCGGTCCGCCGGAGGATGCCGATGAGGCGTTCAAACCGGTCCGGGAGCTGCACCCCGACCTGGACGGCATCGGCCCCATGCCACTGCCCGTCCTGCAGTCGATGTTCGACGGCCTCTACCCACACGGCGACCAGTGGTACTGGCGCGCCGACTTCGTCAAGGAGATCTCCGACGAGGCCGTGGAGGCGCACGTCGAACACGCCTCCCGGATGCCGACGTGGAAGTCGACGATGCACCTGTACCCGATCGACGGCGCTGCCTCCAGGGTCCGGGGTGATGCGACGCCGTGGGCCTATCGCGATGCCAGGTGGGGGCAGGTCATCGTCGGAGTCGATCCCGATCCGGCCAACGCCCCGGCGCTGAAGCAATGGACGGTCGACTACTTCGACGCGCTGCACCCCCACTCGATGGGCGGCGCCTACGTCAACATGATGATGGACGAGGGCCAGGAGCGAGTGCAGGCGTCATATGGCGGAAACTACGAGCGCTTGAAGCAGATCAAGCGCAAGTACGACCCGAACAACCTGTTCCACATCAATCAGAACATCGAGCCGTAGAGGACTGCCGGCCCGGGAGGGGGCGGCGCTCGCGCCGGCGGCTAACACGCGACGAGGCGGCCGCAAAGCGGCCGCCTCGTTCGCGGTGATGCCGCATCACGGCCGCACTGCGAGTGTCGTTGCGCTGCGGCGCGAGACAGCTACGTGAGGTCGAAGCGCCCGCGCGACGTCAGCGGCGTCTGGCGCACGACCTCGGGGAGGTATTCGTCGAGGAAGACGCGAGCGACGAGCTCCTGTCGGGAGGCGACGCCGAGCTTCTCATAGAGGTTCCTGACATGGTCCTCCACCGTGTGGGGGGAGACGACGAGGGTCTCGGCCATCTCAGCACGGGAGAGGCCACGGGCCAGGAGCGTCGCGACCTCGCGCTCGCGGGCGGTTGCGCCGAACGCCTCGAGGCGGACCGTTGCAGAACGCGCGCCGGTCGCCCGTTCGAGGACGACCGCGACCCGCCCGTGCTCCTGAGGGCCGGGCAGCGAAGCGTGCAGCGTCACCCAACCTCCGCTGCCGGGCACGGTGACGACGTTGCCGCCGCCCTGACCGCGGTCTGGCGAGGAGCGGACGAACGACGCGAGCGCGAGCACCGGCGTGGCGATCGTCTCGTCGGTGTAGCCCGACCCCGTCGGATGCAACGAGGCGAGCAGCTTGCGTGCCGGAGGGGTGATCAGCTCAACCTCGTCCTGCGGGCCCAGCACGACCATCCCCGGCGCCTCGACGCCCGTGATACGGCGGGCTGCATCGAAGCGCAGCGACGCACGGATGCCGCGGGCGATCGCTCCGGTGAGGGCGGCGAGCGCGGCGGCGTCTCGCTGCTGGAACGCGCCGCTGCTCGCTCGGCGCGCGATGTGCACGGCGCCCCACACGCGCCCGCGGATGACGAATGCGCCGCGCAGCTCGTGAGGGATGTCGGCCGGCAGGAGCAGGTCGCGGTAGCGCGGGCTGCGCTGGGGCTCGCCGCCGGTGACGTGGTCGAGGATGCCGACCGGCACCCGCCGCCCGGCGAGGCCGGCGAAGGTATTGACGTCGTCGACCATGTACTCGCTGCGGACGATCAGTTCCCCGGCGGCCGGGGCCGTGTCAAGTGCGAACACGCCGGCCTCGATGAGCTCCTTGGGCGCGTCGCTGGTGAGCAGCCGCGTGCTGGGGTCCAGGGTGTGCCAGCAGCTGGCGTCGTTGTCGATGACGTTGCGCACTCGTGGGGACAGCTCAGCGAAGAACGTCTCAAGCGGCAGTCCCCGTGAGCCGAGCAGGTCTATGTCCTCGATCAGGCGCCCGGCCGTCCGTGCCATGCGGATCAGTCTCGCACCCCGCGCAAGAAAGATCCCCACACGCGGGGGGTGGGCGGCGCCGGTCGCGGAGATCAGACTGCATGCATGACATCCATCAACGCAGCAGACACCACCACGACCGCGCCGGACGGCGCGCTCGCACCCATCGCTCTCGGTCCCGGTGAGGGAGAGCACTTCTCGTTCTTCGGGGGCCTGACGACGATCAAGGCCGATGGCGCGGGGACCGGCGGCCGCATGCTGCTGACGGAGCAGACCGCGCCGCGCGGCTCAGGCTCGCCGCTGCACGTCCACCACAACGAGGACGAGTGGTTCTACATCCTCGAGGGCGAGCTCACGATCTGGGTCGCGGGTCAGACGGTCGTTGCTCCGGCAGGCTCCTTCGTGTTCGGCCCGCGGGACGTGCCGCACACGTTCATCGTCAGCTCCGGCGAGGCTCGCTTCCTGCTGGTCACCCACGCGGCCGGGTTCGAGGGCTTCATCCGCACGCTCGGGACGCCCACTCGTATCGCGGAGATCCCGCCCCCGCCGGTCGCGCCGCCCGACATGGCGCCGGTCCTGCAGGCTGCCGCCGACCACGGCCTCGAGATCCTCGGCCCTCCCGGCATTCCGGCTTGAGCTCCGCGGAAGGAGCCCCGTGGTGAGCGTGCTGATCTCCTGCGCATAGGTTCATGGCACAGAGCGCTGCAAGGACCGACGCGGGGGGCGCCCGGCTCGAGCCGGAAGATAAGTTGGCCGGGTTGGGGGTTTCGCGACGGGGCTGTCGCGGGAGAAATTCATTCTGGCCGGGGCCGGGCCAAGCGGCTACTGGTCCTAAGGGGGGTCATCATGACAGCAGGCACGCAGACGGATTCAGACTTCGCGTTCGCGGGGCTCGCCACTCCCGAGGCGCCCACGCCCGAGGCGGTCGAGGCGCTCGCGGCAGGGGCCGATCCGCTGGGGGCCCTGGCCGCGCTCGAGGGGACGTGGAAGGGCCACGGGTTCAACGCCATCTGGAGGCCGCACAATCCGGCCAACCAGCAGGACCGGTTTCTCGAGCTCAACAAGACCGACGAGACGCTCGTTTTCACGCGGATCAACGGGCCGATCCCGAACCGGGGATTGGCGATGGCCGATATCGACATGTTCGGCCTCACGTACATGCAGCAGATCAGCGAATCGAGTACCGGCGCTGGGCTCCACATCGAGCCCGGGATCTGGGCGACGGTGCCTCACACAACGGATCCGAACGAGCCGGATTCGGTCGTCCGAATGGCGTCGATCCCGCACGGGACGGTCATTCTCGCGCAGGGGGTCGCCGAGGTGCATCCCGGAGGCCCGCAGCACATTCCCGACAACAACATCCTGCCGTTCTTCTTCGGGAGCCCGGCACCAGCCAACAGCGATTTCAACTCAGTGGCGCAGACGTTTACCGAGCTGGACCTGTCCCAGCCAACCGCCTTTCGGTTCGTGGCTCCGGGAGTGACGCAGGACATCGTCAAGAATCCCAACAGCGTTCTGCAGGACGCGCTCCAGTCCTCGCTCCAGGGCACGACCATGACGAGCCGGACGTTCCTGCACGTGGCGACCGACCACACCATCATCAAGGCTGGCGGCGGCACCGCGAACACCGCATTTCTGGCAGCGAGCGGCAACCCGCCCGGAGGCAACGCCAAAGCGACCCAGGCCGGGGCGACGTTCTGGATCGAGACGATCGCGGGGACCGGAGGGCAGCCGGACAAGCACCAGCTGCAGTACACGCAGTTGGTGATGCTCGACTTCAATGGCATCCACTGGCCGCACGTCACGGTGGGCACCCTCGTCAAGCAATGACCGCACGAGCAGCCGCGCAGCAGCAGGGCGAGTTGTCCGCCGAGGACGAGCGCCGGCCGTACTGGGATCCCCAGTTCTGACCCGACCTGGGGGCCTGTTGGCTCAGCCTTGGGGCACTGACACGCGCCGGCGCCGGCGCCGGCGCCCGCGGCCGCCGCTGCCGTGGCGGGGCACCGATCCGCTTTAAACGGGACCGCCCAGAGTCAGCGCGCGTCGTCACGGGTTGCGGGTCTACGCTCGTGCCTCAAGAATGAAGGCATGGGACACGGGGTCGCCTAGGTGAGCGTGGAGAATTCAGAAGTCGCCGCGTTGGAGAAGTCGGTCGAACTGCTCGAGCGATCCGAGCAGCTCGGGATGTTGAGCGACTCGCTGACTGCCGTGTCGAGCACCGGTCAGGGGCGATTGGTGCTCTTGCGAGGGGAGGCGGGGGTCGGAAAGACTCTGCTTGTGCGGCGGTTCTGCGCGGCCCATCGGTCGCCAGGCCGGATCCTGTGGGGGGCCTGCGAGGCGTTGTTTACACCGCGTGCGTTGAGTCCATTTGTCGACGTCGCGCAGTCGGTCGGCGGCGAGCTCGAGGAGCTCGTAGAGCGTGGCGGCCGTCCGCATGAGGTGTTGTCCGCTCTCGCACGCGAGCTGGCAAACGTCACGCCGGCAGTGCTGGTGCTCGAGGATTTGCACTGGGCCGACGAGGCGACGCTCGATGTCCTCCGGCTGCTTGGCCGCCGTATCGACGGGATTGGCGCCCTGGTTCTTGCTACTTATCGTGACGATGAGCTCGACGCGCGTCACCCCTTGCGTGTCGTACTTGGTGAGCTCGCCAGAGCCCGCGGGGTCGAAAGTCTGGAGTTGGAGCGGCTGTCGCTCAACGCCGTCGCAACGCTCGCCGCGCCGCACGAGGTAGACGCGGAGGAGCTTTACCGACGCACCAGCGGTAACCCGTTCTTTGTCTCCGAAGTGCTGGCGGCGGGAACGAAGGAGGTTCCGTCCACCGTTCGCGATGCGGTCCTTGCGCGCGCGGCACTCCTCGGCGCGCCGGCGCGGACGCTGTTGCAGGCGCTGACGGTCGCCCCGCCGGCAGCGGAAATCGACGTACTGCGCGCGATCACGGGGGAGGCGGTGGAGGGGCTCGACGAGTGCATCGGCTCTGGCATGGTGGTTCCGGCGGGACGCGGCGTAGCGTTTCGGCACGAACTTGCTCGGCTGGTGATCGGGGAGTCGATGGCTCCCGATCGACGCGTTGCCCTCCACGCGCGGGCGCTGCAGGCATTGTCCGATTCGGCCGATCATGCTCGGCTCGCGCATCACGCAGACGCCGCCGGCGACGCCAGCGCGGTGCTGCGCTTCGCCCCGGCGGCCGCCAGGCACGCGTCGGCGCTCGGCGCACACCGTGAAAGCGCGGCGCAATATGCCCGTGCGCTCCGCTTTGCTGACACATTCTCCCAGGAGGAGCGGGCCGAACTGCTCGAGTGTCGCGCGTACGAGTGCATGCTGGCCGACCAGAGCGGCAACGCGATCGACGCGCTTAGAAGCGCGATCGCCATCCGCAACGATCTCGGCGACGTCCGCGCCGAAGCAGAGGCACTGCAGCTGCTCTCGAACGTGCTGTGGTGCCCCGGTTACGTCGTCGAGGCCGCGGAGGCGGCACAACAGGCGGTGGCAGTGCTGGAGACTGGCCAGCCGGGTCGTGAGCTGGTGATGGCCTGCAGCCGCATCTCGCAACTCAGCATGGACGCTGAGGATGTTGACGGCGCGGTCGCGTGGGGCACGCGAGCGCTCGAGCTGGCCGAAGCGCTCGATGAGCCTGAGATCGCCATTCACGCTCTCAACAGCATCGGCACCGCGAGATTCCTGAACGGCGACACCGACGGTAAAGAGCAGTTGCACCGCAGCCTTGCTCTTGCCACCGAGGCCCGACTCGAGGAGCACGTCGGACGGGCAATGACCCATCTCGTATGGGTGACTCGACGCCACCGAGCTTTTGATGTCGCTTATGAGTATCTCGAGCCGGCGCTCCAGTACACGAGCGAGCGCGGGTTGGAGCTGTGGCGCGGCTATCTGCTTGCTTACCGAGCCCAGATAGAGCTCGACCTGGGACGTTGGGCGGAGGCCGTCGACACGGCAGCGCTCATCCTTCGCGAGCCGCGCCGCTCCCGGATCCCACAGATCATCGCGCTCACGGTGGTGGGGCGCGTCCGAGCTCGCCGGGATGATCCCGAGATCTGGCCGCCACTCGCGGAGGCACTCTCGCTCGCGGAGCGGAGCGAAGAGCTGCAAGCGAGCGAACCCGTGGCGGCGGCGCGGGCAGAGGCCGCGTGGCTGGACAACGATCGCGACGGAGTAGACCGGGCGACTGCAGCGGTGCTGACGCTCGCCCGGCTTCGACGATCACGTTGGGTTGTGGCGGAGCTCGCGGTATGGCGCAGGCGGGCCGGGATCGTCGATCAGCTGGCTGCCGACGAGATGGCAGGGCCCTACGCGCTCGAGGTCGCCGCCGACTGGTCCGGAGCTGCGACGCACTGGCGCAACCTGGGATGCCAGTACGAGGCAGCCATTGCGCTCGCTCACAGTGACGATGAGGACGACGTCCGCCGGTCGCTCGAGGAGTTGCGAGCACTCGGCGCCCATTCCGCAGCCGCGATCGTCACGCGTCGGCTACGCCAGCGCGGTACCCGCGACTTGCCCCGCGGACCGCGCCCGAAAACACGCGCGAATCCGGCTGGCCTGACACCGCGAGAGGCCGAAGTGCTAGCACTGCTTGCCAACGGATTGCGCAACGCCGAGATCGCCGATCGCTTAGTCGTTTCGCCCAAGACGGTTGATCATCACGTCTCCGCCATCTTGCGAAAGCTGAACGTCCGCACGCGCGGCGAAGCCGCCTCAACGGCATCGCGGCTCGGGCTCACGGCTCCCGTGTAGACACCGCTGCGCCGTCAGTTCCGTCAGGAGGGTTCGACGCGGGCCCGGACAAAAACGGGTACCGGCGGGATCCACCGTAGACGGCGAGCAGTGAGGCGTACGCCGTGCGAAGGCACCGGTGCTGAGCTCACGAGTCGGGCATCGGTGTGTGTCGTGGCATCTGCGACGATGGAGATCGTGTCGATCGCTTCGCCCGATCGGGAGGGTGCGCCAGCGCGGGCCACGGTGACTGTCCGCGGTCAGGCCACCGTTCGTACCGAGCCTGATGCGGCGACCTTGTGGATCACGTTGAGCGCGTTTGAGGAGTCGCCGGGTAAGGCGCTAGGGGATGTCGCCCAGCGTGCCGACGCGCTCGGCACGCTGTTGGACGAGCTGGGCGTACGGGAGGCTGATCGGTCGACAGCGGGCGTGTCGGTCGCGGAGGAGTTCGATCCTCCAACGCGCGGTAACCGCGGGCTGGGTCATCGTGCGACGGCACGGATCGCGGTGCAACTCGCCGATCCTGAGGTGATCGGCAGGGCGATCTCGCGAGCCAGCGAGGACCTCCGGGCCAGTATCGACGGCCCGCACTGGTTCGTGACGCCAGCTCACCCGGCTCGTCTGGAGGCGGCCAGGCAGGCGGCCGCGGATGCTCGAAGCAAGGCCCAGGCGTACGCTGCCGGCGTCGGCGTGACCCTCGACGGCTTGGTGTGCCTAGTCGAGCCGGACACGGCGGATCGCCCGGGCGGCATCCGCAGGGTCTCGGCTGCTGCAGATAGCCGTGACATGCCGATCGATGTCGAGGAGTACGAAGTCCGGGCGACGATCGACGCGACGTTTGCAGCGACGTCCGCACTTAACGTCGGCGATGACGGGCGCGAGGGCCAGCAGCAGTCCTCTCCTGCAACCGCGGCTCCAAGACCGAAGGCCAGCAGAGAGCACCGGTCACGATCGTGATTCCCGCGACAGTCAGGGCCGGAGCGTCAGTGTGAGGCCCAGACCGTTCGCAGGGCGTTCCCGGGAGTCCTGGCGGTAACGGCACGCTCAATCCAGGGTTTCGATCAGCGCCACCAACAAGTGCGCCGCCGCGCCGGCGCGGAGTCGTCGCATACGCGGGGTTCGCTTGCGTGCGATGGCAAAGCGGTTCAAGATGACCGTGTGCGGGTCACCGAACTGTCGGGATGGACGGTGGCTGCGGTTGCCGCCCTCTCGATCGGAACTGCCGGCGCGGCGCAGCAGCGTTCCGACTCGGGGATTCATGGCCTGGTGCTCTATGGGCCGACGTGCCCGGTGCAGCGTCCCGGCCATTCATGCGTTCGCCCCTTCGAGGCTTCGATCACGATCAAACGTGAGCCGGACGGAACCGTGGCCGCTCTCGTGCGGTCTGGGGCCGATGGTCGGTTCACCGCGCGCCTTCGCGCCGGTCGCTATCTGCTCCAGCCGCACAACGGAAAGCCGTACCCGCGAGCTCGGCCGCGCCTGATCTCGGTCAGCCGCCACCACTTCACGTCGGTGACGATCCGGTTTGACAGCGGGATCCGCTAGCCCAGACCGTCAGCCGCCGGCTGGGTCGTCAGCGGATGCCGAGATCGAGAACGCGTGTGCCCCAGTTCGTGAGACCGTCGGGAGTCTGGCTCGCCTTCGGCGGCATGTACTCCGTCGCCATCCATACCGAGGCGCCGGATGGGTCGAGTACGGCCCATGAATAGTCGCCCCAACGCGTCGCGGTCGGGTCGTAGTTGTCCTTGCCCGCGGCGGCGAGCGTGACGTTGCCGAAGGACGTCCCGCCGCTCGGTAGCACCGAGTACGCCGCGCTCGGGAACTGAGTGTGGCCCGAGAGCGTCATCACCATCACCGCGTTCCCGGCGGGGGTGGCCTGGATCGCCGGATAGAGCAGGTAGTTCCCCGCCAGCGCGACGTAGCCCTGGCGGCGCAGCGGCGCCGCGGTCAGCACACCGTTGCCTACGGTCGGATGCACATCGAACCAGGCGGCGCCGGCACGGGCCGCGGAGTCGTTCGGGATGGTGACCGACGTGTCGAGCTCGCCCCAGACGTCGCCGTTGATGAACTGGGTCTGTTGCATGCGGTCATCGCCGGCGTCCAGCAGGCTGGTCGCGCCTTTCTGCTCGGCTCCGGGTGGTATCCCGTACGCCTCGGATCCGATTACCACGCTCGAGAGCGTGGGCTTGCCGCCGGTGGCGACCGCGCCACGGTTGGTCATCGCCCAGACGCCGATTCGCTGGTCAAAGGTGCCGTTGGGATCCAGCGAGTTCAGGAAGTACTCGGCGGGCGGGTTCCCGGTGGTGAGCGCCGGCTGGATCGATGCAGCCACCGCGCCGCCGATGTTGAGCTTGTCGAAGTGGACGAAGTGCGCCGGCGTGGCGGTCGGGCCGGCCGCGACGAGTTGGCTCTTGGCGATCGCGTACACCTGCGCGCCGTTGAACTGCGGGCCGAGAAGCGAGAATTCATTAGTGGTGATGTACACGTTGAGCGGGTCGATGCCTAGCGTCGGCTGATCGCCGAGGCACGGACAACCGGGATGCTTGGGACCGGTCTTGCCCCCGATGTCGGTCGTGTCGATCTGATACGTCGTCCACGGCGTCGTCGGGTCGCCCGAGGTGTTGACGGCCAGATCGACACGGGACTGCGTGCTGTCGGCGTTAATGAACAGGATCGTCGCGAACCACGTATGGGTAGCCGCGTCGTACTGGCAGCGGGGGTCGCTGGTGAACTCCCGCAGCCCCTCGTCAAACGGTCCGTTGACGTTGAACGGCCCAGCCACGACGCTCCCGTCGGGACGGTAGACCGTGTACGCGGAGTTGACCATCTCAACGACGAATCCGTTTCCGACACACAGCCCCTGATCGGGTGGCTCAAACTCCTGACCGAAGTTGGTCACGGCACTGTCGCGGCTACTGACCCCGTTGAAATTGGCCAGCAGCGAGGGCGGCGTGCTGGTCAGGCCAGCCCCGGTTGCCTGTGGCGTCGCCGCTACCAAGGGCGTCGCAGCCGCGCCGTGAGGGATCCGGCGCACGCCGCGAGCCGGCACCGTCGCCGGGGTGGCCAGGGAGGCACTCGGCGGCGAAGCGGTGGTCCCACTCGGGGAGATCATCCCGCTGACGGCGCTCGCGTAAGACACCGTCGTCGAACTCTGTGCGAATGCGCTTGGCGCCAACAACAGTCCCAGAAGGACGACTGAACCCAGCACCGCGGACACATAGGCTCGGCTGCGCACGTCGTACCTCCCTCGCCAGAGATCCAGTCGACGCGATCCTATGGCAACCGCAAGTCGTGGCGCAACTCGGCCCAGCGTGGTCCGCGCGCAGATGAGTGGTGGACCCCATGGCAGCCCTGGGTGCATGGCGGCATCATGGAGTTCGAGGGCTTGCCGGCTTAGCCGCGCGCCGACGGACCGTGCTACCGACGAAAGGGACCGCACATGGGCACCACGCTAGAACCCCGCCTCCTTGACCAATACCAGCGCCGCATCTCAGGACCGGTCCTGTCAGCTGAGGATGCGGGTTACGACGAGACACGTGCCGTCCACAACGGTCTCGTTGACCGTCGGCCGGCGCTCATTGTTCGCGCCCACACGACCGGCGATGTCGTCGCCGCGCTCGCGATGGCGAGGGACGCGGGGCTGGAAGTGTCTGTGCGGGGCGGCGGGCACAACGTCGCCGGGCGCGCGGTCACTGACGGTGGAGTGATGATCGACCTCGCTGAGATGAAGAACATAACGGTCGATCCCGAGCAGGCGATGGCCACCGCGGAGGGGGGCGTACGCTGGAGTGAGCTCAACGTCGCCACCGCCGTACACGGCCTGGCGGTGACGGGAGGCGCGGTGTCGACGACCGGCATCGCGGGTCTCACCCTCGGCGGGGGATTGGGGTGGCTGATGTCCAAGTACGGGCTTGCCGCCGACAACCTTCAGGCCGTCGAGCTGGTGACCGCATCTGGCGAGGTGCTCGAGGTTGACGGGACCACCCACCCGGAACTGTTCTGGGCGCTGCGCGGCGGAGGCGGCAACTTCGGCATCGCCACCTCGCTCACCTACCGGTTGCACCCGGTGCAGACGGTGACCGGCGGGCTCATTGCGCACCAGATCGACGCCGCGCCCGAGCTCTTGCGCTTCTATCGCGACGCGGTGGCTGGCGCGTCTGACGACCTCACTGTGTTCGCCGGGCTCGTCCACGCTCCCGACGGCTCCGGCGCCAAGCTCGCCGCGCTCGTCGTGTTCCATGCCGGCGACCCGGACCAGGCCGATGTCGAGCTGGCCCCGTTTCTCACGTTCGGATCGCCACTCGTGGTGCAGGTGGACCGGATGCCCTACCCACAGATGAACACGTTGCTGGATGCCGGCTTCCCAGACGGAGCCTTCAACTACTGGCTCTCGAGCTTCACGCAGGGCCTATCAGACGAACTGATCGATACCGCGGTTGAGCGGTTCACGAGTGTCCCCTCACCGATGAGCTCGATCCTCTTTGAACACTTCCACGGCGCTGTGACCCGGATCGGGTCGACCGAAACGGCCGTCCCGCACCGCGAGACCGGCTGGAACCTGCTGATCCCCTCCGTGTGGGCCGACGCCGCTGACACCGACGCCAACATCAGTTGGACGCGCGAGACCTACGCCGACCTGCGCCCGGGCTTCGCGACCGGACGCTGGCTCAACTACCTAGGTGACGACCAAGCCAACGACGCAATCCAGGCCGCCTACGGCGCCAACTACGCGCGGCTTCGCGAGATCAAACGGCATTACGACCCGGAGAACATCTTCCACCTCAACCACAACATCGCGCCATAACGAAGCCCCCTCCAGATGCCGCTACTCGACTTGGGAGGGCATCCAATCGGTGCCGCAGCCTTCCTACGCCGGGCTTACCGGCTGCTCGGACCTCAGCAGGAGCCAAAGCCGGACCGGGCGGCATTCGGCGGGAAGCTCGGGCACGGCCGCCGCCAGGATCCCGTTTCTAAGGCGAGGTACGGCGCCCTGCACGTTCCGGTGTCCGAGGGGGCGAGCCTTTGGCCTCCGGACGGGTCAGCTGGAGACCGAAATGGCGCAGGACAACGTGGTCCACCGCGGCAGTAGCCGCTACGAGCGGGTGGCGTCGCCGGGTGCGGAAGGAGCGCATGGTTGCCTCGTGACGGTGTCGATTGGTGATCCGCCCGGACACGATGAGCGGACCCGTGCTAGTGGACCGCACGGTCCGTTTATCATATAGTTGAGGACGCAACGGGTCAAGCGCGCGCGGTGCTTTATGTCGCTCGTTGACGAGCACAGCGCGGCAGGACGACCAGCACTGGCTCTCCGGGAGCGCGTGACGGCCGGTCCGCCAGACGAGTTGCCGCGGTCTGGGCAAGAGCGCCGCGGGATGGATGAGGCGACAATGGGGAGATGACGACGACTGTCCCGGCCGGTGATGAGGTGACGCGCGGCGGGGCCCGGCGGCGTCGCGCCGAGATCGCCTGCGTGACGGGCATCGCGCTCAAGACCGTCTTTGCCCTCGCGCTCTTGCCCCTCGTGCCCTCCCTGCTCGGGACCGATCCCGTGCTCCTGGAGGCGCTGCGCGGATCGACGTCAGCGATGGCAGCCGGTGGCGCGTTCGCCCGAGTGGGCGACGCATCGCTCGTGCTCGCCGTTCTCGCTCCGCTTCCGACGCTGATATTCGCCACGCCGTTCTTCTGGTGGGCGGGCCGGTTGTGGGGTCCAAAGGCGGCGGCCACGCTGGGCGGTGGCCACCCGAACGCGGAGAAATGGGCGCACCGCTCCGGCGCTCACCTGGAACGCTTCGGCGGGCTCGCGGTGGCGTTGGCCCCATTCCTTCCGGTTCCCTCGTCGTTCGTCTACGCGGCTGCCGGCTGGACCGGGATGAGCTTCCGTCGTTTCATGGTCTTTGACCTCGTCGGGATGCTCTCGTGGATCGGTGTGATCGTCGGCCTCGGTTACGTGGTCGGACATCCCGCGGTCCAGGTTGCCAAGGCGATCTCCCACTATGCATTGCTCATCACGATCGCGGTCGTGGCGATCGCAATCGCCGTCGCGGTACTCCGTACGCGTAGGGCCGCGGCTAGGGCGACCACACCGACCGAGCAATACGCGGAAAACACCACGGAACCTTGATCAGAGGCGGCGCCGGTCGCACCTGCTGGCTGTGTGCTACGGCCCTGGAAGCTATCCGTGTCCACGACGTGCGAGCTCCGCGCTCGCAGCCGAGATGAAGCCCTGCGCCACCGAGTTTCCAACGTCGCCGAGCGGGAGGAACCGGGGGACCTCGAGATTCGCGTCGAGGTGAACCTCGATGCGCGTGTTCTCGCCGTCATTCAGGCGCCAGATGACGTCGAACTTCGCGGTTCCGCCGACTTTGGTGAGCTTGACGGTAGCCGGTGGCTCGACCGTGACCGCCATCAGCAGGTCGAAGTCCTTCGTCAGCGGCCCAGCCGACACGTGCAGCTGAGTCCGTGCCCTGTTGGGCACGCCACGCGCGTCGCGCTCGAGCACCTCGACCGTGCGGACGACCTCCGGATACCAGTCCGGGTATCCGTCAACCGCCTCGACCAGAGCAAGGCACTGTGCCAGCGGCGCGGGCACCAGCGTGGCCGCGGCTCCTCGCAGCTCTTTCATGCCTGCAATCTACGCCTGCAGGCGTGGGCTGGGCCCCTGGTGTCGTGTCCGCTCGGTGACCGTCGTCTGAGCGCTAGCGCGGTGCGACCCTCAGCAGCGCAGCGCTCGCTCCCGGGATCCTGACGCGGTACGCGCCATGCCAACGCGCCACATGCTCGATCTTGGCCTGCCCGGACGGGACGCCAACGGCGCTCGTTGCCGTGAAGCTTTGCCCACCGATGGTCACGCCGGTCCGAGCGTGAAGGCTTGGTGCGAGCAACCGTTCGACGGTTGCGCCGGCGCTCCCGCCGCGGACGCGTACCGCCAGCGTGCGCGCTTGTGGACCAGGATTGATCAGGACCACACGGACTTGCCCGGAGGGCGCGCGGGTGGCCCACCCCTGGACGCTTGCTCGCTGGGCGCCGGCGACTGACAGAAGTCGTGATCCAGCCGGGGCCGCCTGGGCGAACATTCGCATCCCGTAGTACTCGGGGTATGCAACGGCGCTCCAATCGCCGTGCTCATCGTGGAACTTGAACAGCGCGTATGGCGAGCCCGCGTAGGTGTGAATGTTGACTCCGTCGGCGCCCGTGCGGGCGAACGCGAACAGTGTCTGCAGGACCCACAGCGCCGAGGCGAATGACTCATCCACCGCAGGTACTCGACCACAGGAGATCGTGTTGACTTCGTCGATCCGGACCTGGAGCCCGTGCGCGTGTGCGAGGGCGATATCTGCTGCGACGCTGTCGGCGAGATCACTCGTCGACGCCGGTGTGAGCAGATGCCCGATCGTCGGGTACCGTCGGGCGCGTGGTGCCACGTAACAGCGCTGGAGCGGGTAGCGGTGAAGCGTGACGATCCGGACCCGTGGTTCGGCGGCAATGAACCGGCCGACGTACCCCATCCATTTCCGCGAGCCTGCCGCGGGACCGGCGAGCGGAAGACGAGGGAGCGATCTGGCGATCCTCGAGAACTCCCGCAGGTACTGGGCGACATTCCAGCCTGGTGGGCGTCCGGGCATCTTCCGCCCGTGCACGTGGTACCAGGTGAAGGCGCCATAGAGCTCGGGCTCATTGCCGAGCTCGAGCGCCTGCACCCAATGGCGTCCGATCGCCGACACCAGCCGCGTTGCCTCAACACGTGCCGACACGCCACTGTCGGCCTCGAGGTCGATGCCGAGCGTGACCCTAGCGCCGGTCGAGCGAACCAAGACCCTCGCGACCGCTCCCCAGTTGGCATTGAGCCGGATGTAGGCCCCGAGGGGCTTGTGAACCCCCCGCGCCGGCCACCACGCGCGGTCGGTGCTGTCGCCTCCGATCCGCAGCTCCGGAGGCTCGCCCGGGGAGAGCTCCGTGACGAGGCGCAGGAACAGGGGATTGATCGTCCTCGGATCGTGCCCGCCGTACTCCTCGATCGCGCGATACTCGAGCGAGAGCCCCATGAAGCCGCTGGGCAGCGGGCGCACATGAAGCGGCGCGCCCACTGTCACTACCGTGGAACGACCAAAGGATGCCGCGCGGGCGCGATCGGCGGGCGCCAGGCGGCCCGAGCCGATCGCGCCAAGGAGCGTCGCAACGGTCGCCGCTAATGCGATTGTGACCGCAAGCCGCACCGGCCGGCGCCGCGTCTGACCGCCGCAGCGGCGCGGGGAAGGAACCACTCGACGCGTCAACGCGAACCTCTGAGATCCACGGTGCCACGAACGGCTGAGGGGCCGCTCGAAGCCACGGGTGGCTCGAACATAGCCCGAACCAGCGCGCCCAAAACCGCACAACGGCGCGGCTAACCAAGTTGACACAGGAAAGGAGCGAGCTCTCAACCTGGAAAACTCGCGACGCCAGGCTGCCCTAGACCAGCCGCCGGCGAGGTGTCGTCGCGCTCGCGTTGGAGGCGCGACTGATCGGGACGCGTGGCGGGACGGGTCCTACGCCGCTTGACTCGGTCCGCCGCGTTCCTCACGCATCATTTCGGTAACCAACGCGACGCACTCGTTGCAGATCGCGACCGCGGGCGTAGGACCGCAGACCATGGTCTCGACATCGGCGTAGACCTTTCCGCAGAACGAGCACCGGAGGACATCGCGATCGACCGGAGGCCTCATCGATTCGGGCTCGAATCCGGCATCAGATCTGTCGTCGGCCATCAGCAGGATGCTAGCCGCGCGTCCGCAGCCTCCTATCCGGTGGTTCCGCCGTCCGCGGCGAGTACGCAGCCGTCCTTCGGAGTGTCCGGTCAGCGTTCGCATCTGCGATGGCGAGGGCGGGGCTTGGACTCTGGCCACCCGATGCGACAAGCTCGCCAGCACCTACCGCGCCACCGTCGTCGTGTCCGGGTGCGTCACCTGGAGTCGGACATAGGAGAGCCGACCACCAGCACGAGCTTCCCGCGCACCTGACCGTCCTCGCTGACTCGGTGCGCCTTCGCGATCTCGGCGAGCGGGAAGGTCTGTGCGACCGGGAGCGAGAACCGCCCAGACTCGATCAACTCCCTCGCCGTAGGCGACGGGCTCGGCCCCCAGCGAGCGAAGGTACTCATCGTTTGCCGGGCTGGCGGTGCCGATCACGCGCGCACCGCGCACCGCGGCGAGCTGGACCGCCGCGCTGCCGACGCTTCCGGAGGCGCCGTTGATCAGCAGCGTGCTGCCGCTCCCGACGCCGAGCTGGTCGAGCGCGCGCGTGGCCGTCTCGATCGCGGCCGGCAGCGCGGCAGCGCCGCGGAAGTCAAGCGAGGGCGGGATCGGCGCGTAGTAGGACAGCACCGCCAGCTCGGCTTGGGCCGCCCCCTCGGCGGACAAGCCGAACACGCGATCGCCGACGGCCACGTCCGCAACGCCCTCGCCGAGCTCGTCGACGACGCCCGCCGCTTCGTGGCCCATGGTCTGCGGGAGCTCCTCATCCATCAAGCCCTTGCGCTTCTTCCAGTCGCTCGGGTTGACGCCGGCCGCGCGCACCGCAATCCGGATCTGGCCGGGACCCGGATGCGGATCGGGGAGATCTGCGATCTCGAGGACCTCTGGGCCCCCGAACCGGTTGAAACGGACTGCATTCATGGGGCTCGGATCTCGACTCAGGGTGTCGCGGTCGGCGCGCGGACGACAGTCTGCCAGGCTCGCGTGGCGGGCCCGAGCTAAGCGCCACGCCCCCGCTCTCGCCCAAACGCGTCCACAGGGCGTGGGGTCTATGAGATGCCGCCGGTGTCGCCGGACGCGTCCGAGCGAAGTGTCCAGCCGCCATCGAGCTCTTGAACAAACCTGTGAGGGACCCTGTCGCGATTCAAGACCGTCTGGTGGGAACGTTCGGCAACCGATCCAGGCATAGGGCATTTGCCCGATGTCCGTCGAGCGCCCTCGAGCACATACTCGCGCCAACCTCGGCGTCGTTCGGAGACGCCGGAAACGTAAGGAGGACCAGGATGCTCCTGGCAACGACCACAGTCGAGGACTTCGACCGCTTCACGAGTGTCTTCTCCACCAAGGGTGCGGAGAAGCGCAAGGAGCACGGCTCGAAGGGCGCGCTGGTGTTCCGTGACCCCAACCAGGCCGACCGGGTCTGGGTGATCTTCGACTGGGATCTCGACGGCTGGCAGAGCTTCGCGTCCGACCCTGATGTCCCGCCGATCATGCAGGAGGCCGGGCACAGGGGCCGGCCGCAGGTGCCGGAGCTCAGCGGCCGCTACGAGGCGTAGGAGCGACGTCATGCGAGATGCAATCAAGATCGGCGTGATCGCCGACCAGACGGGCGCCCTCTCCCCCATGGGCGGCGCTCAGGCCAACACCGCGACGCTGGTGGTGGACGAGATCAATGCGTCCGGCGGGCTGCTCGGCCGTCGCGTCGAACTGCTCATCGAGGACAGCGCCACCGACGACGCGCAGGCGGCGGCGGCCGCCACCAAGCTCGTCCAGGATGACCACGTCGCCGTGGTCCTGGGCGGCATCTTCAGCTCGACCAGGCAGGCCATCAAGGACCCGGCGGTGGTGGAGGGCGAGACGCTCTACATCTACCCCGAGCAGTACGAGGGGCAAGAGCACCACCCGCTCCTGTTTTGCACCGGCGCCGTTCCCGCACAGCAGGTCGAGCCGCTCATCCCGTGGCTGATGCAGCAAACCGGGGCAAGGACGTTCTACCTGCCCTCGGCGGACTACATCTGGCCGCATGTGATGAACAGGAAGGTCCACGAAGTCGCCTCGGCCAACGGCGGGGAGATCGTGGGAGAGGAGTACTTCCCCGTCGATCACGCCGACTGGGAGGAGACCGTCGACAGGATCAACTCCAGCGAGGCGGATGTCGTGTTCAACACGACCGTCCCTCCCGGGTGCTTCCCATTCCTCCAGGCGCTTTGCGAGTCCGGCTTCACCAAGCGTGGCGGCCGGGTCGTCACGACCTACTTCGACGAGAACCTCGTCGCCGCGCTGCCGCCCCAGCACGTCGAGGGGCTGTACGGGTGCATCGACTACTACCAGTCGGTGAGCGACCCGTTCAGCAAGGAGCTGCTCGGCCGCTACAACGCGCGCTTCCCGGACGGCCCCCATTTCAGCGCCGGAAGCGGGTGCACGGGTATGTACCGCGGCCTCAAGCTCTGGGAGGCCGCCGTGACGGAAGCAGGCTCAGTCGACCAGGATGCCGTTGTCGCGGCGCTCGACCACGCGAAGATCGGCGAGGGCCCGGGCGGGCCGGCCGAGATGATGCCCGGCCAGCACCATGTGCGACTGAACACGTACATCGCCCAAGTGCGCAACAGCACCCTCGAGGTCGTCGAGAGCCTGGGGGCGATCGACCCTAACGAGCACCTCCAGGCCGTGGCGTAGACGCGGACGCCGCCGATGAAGGGGGAAGCGACCGGCGCGGCGGCTTCCCCCTTCAGGTGTTCCGAGTTCCTTCGTCATGCTGCTCCCACCGGGCTCGACGCATGCTGTGGGCGGTCGAACGGCTCGCCGAGGTCATCGGCGGTGTCCACCCTCGGCGTTTGCCCCTCACATAGGATTCCCCCATGACGCCCGACGGCCGCAGCCCGTCCGCAGCGCGATCCTCTGGGGCCGAGGCGCCCATCCGCGCTGCCGAGGTCATCGGCGCGATGTCGATAGCGACCGATCTGGGCACTGGTCAGCCCCTCGAGCATGCCCTACGGACGGCGATCCTCGCCGTCCGCCTCGGTGAGCTCGCGGAGCTCTCGCCGCCGGAGCTCGTGGACGCCTACTACATCTCCCTGCTGCACTCGTTCGGCTGCACGTCAGACGCGACCGAGCAGACGGAGCTCTTTGGGGACGACATCCAGCCGCGGGCCAAGTTCGCACTCGTCGACGGGGGCAACCCCGAAGAGGTCGGCGCGTTCCTCAAGGACGTGGTGGGACAGGGACGACCGCCTGAGGTTCGTGAGGCGATGGTTGCCCACGCACTCGAGAACGCGCTCGAGATCGCGCGCTCGACGTTCGCCCTGCACTGCGAGGTAGCGCAGCGCTTCGCCGGCTGGCTCGGCTTCGGCCCCGGCGTCATCTCGAACCTGGCGTACGCCTTCGAGCGCTGGGACGGGAACGGGTTTCCGGGCGCGGCGGCGGGGGAGGCGATCGGACTACCGGCGCGGGTGCTCCATGTCGCGCGCGACATCTCGGTCTTCCTGTCGGCCGGGGGCCCCGATCGGGCCGCCGGCGTGATCGAGCAGCGCGCGGGCGGCGCCTATGACCCGCACCTGGCCGCCCTCGCGACCGAGCACTTCGCCGAGCTGCTCGACGGGCTCGACGACGCGCTGATCTGGGAGCAGGCGATCGCCGCCGAGCCGCCGCCCCAGCGGTGGATGACAGGCGACGAGATCGACGCCGCGTTCCGCGTGGTCGGAACTTTCACCGACCTCAAGTCGTACTGGCTGCGCGGACACGCCGATGGCACGTCCCAGCTCGCCGAGGCGGCCGCCTGGCGCCTTGGTCTCCCGGAGCACGAGGTGATAATGGTGCGGCGCGCCGCGCTCGCACTCGACCTCGGCCGAGTCGCGGTCTCGAACGCAATCTGGGAGAAGCCCGGGCCCTTCGGTCTCACTGACTGGGAGCGCGTGCAGCTGCACCCATACTTCACCGAGCGCTCGTTCGCCCACGCGCCCGCACTTGCGCCGATCGGCGACCTGGCGGGTGGGCATCACGAGCGGCTCGACGGCGCCGGCTACCACCGCAAGACCCAGGCGCCGGGGCTCGGCCGCGCGGCGCGGATCGTTGCCGCCGCCGACTGCTACCAGGCGATGCGAGAGCGGCGCCCGCATCGGCCCGCGCTCGACGCTGCCGGCGCCGAGGCCGAACTGCTGCGCGAGGCGGGCGAGGGCCGTCTGTGCCCCGATGCGGTCGATGCCGTGCTCGCCGCGGCCGGACACCGCGTGGCCAAACGGCCACGCGAGCTGCCCGCGGGACTCACGGACCGCGAACACGAGGTCCTGCTCGCGCTCGCCGCCGGAAAGACCAACAAGGAGATCGCCGAGACCCTCGGCATCTCCGCCAAGACGGCCGGCCACCACGTCCAGCACATCTTCGACAAGACGGGCGTGCGAACCCGGAGTGCCGCGACCGTCTGGGCGTTCGAAAGCCACCTCGTACAGTCCGTCTAGGGAATCGTCTTGCCAATCGGCATAGAGCAGTCGGCCGCTCATGGGTCGAGGTGAGCTCGAACCGCCCGAAGCCTTCAGCTGCAGCGGCGTGCTCGCAATGCGCGGCATTCGTTGTCGCGCGGGCATCCTTGCTTCCGTGCCGGCTCGGCGCCCGGCCGAACGGGGATGTTGCCAGCTTGTGACCGTACGGATCGGAGCTAAGTGGTTCTCCCTGATGCTGCGCCCCAGTGGACCCGCCACGATCAACTGCTGTGACGTCTGTCTTCGATCGGGGTTCCGATGGTCAGCGACCGAACGCCTGAGCTACATGATGGAGCGGAACGAGCGCGCTCAATGGGCGCCGAGGGGACAGCCGTGTTGCTGGAGCGGTTGTCAGCGATCCGTGAGGAGTTATCGGAGGCGGCGGCGAGCTGGCGCCCGTGGGTGAAGGGGCGGGCGGCGGATCGCGACGCGAGCGCCCGCAACCTTCTGCAGTACCTGGCGCTGCGTGGTCATGACCTTCGTGATCTCCAGGACCCGCTGAGCGAGCTCGGGCTCTCCTCGCTCGGACGCAGCGAGGGCCATGTCCAGGCCAGCGTCGACGCGGTGCTCGACGCGCTGAGCGTGCTCGGCGACCATCCACGGCCGCCGCGACCGAGCGTGGCCCCGATCGGCTTCGGGCATAGCCGCGAGCTCCTTGCGGCCAGGGCCACCGCGCTGCTCGGTCCCGCTCCGCGCGGGAGACCAACGCGAATCATGGTGACGATGCCAACCGAAGCGGCCAGCGACCCGGACCTGGTGCGCGGGATGCTCGTTGCCGGCATGGACTGCATGCGGATCAACTGCGCCCATGACTCAGCGCCTCAATGGCGCCTGATGCTGGAGAATTTGCGTGCCGCTGAGGATCAAACCGGGCGGCGGGCGCATGTCGTGGTTGATCTGCCGGGACCGAAGCTTCGCACGGGGCCGCTGGCCTCGCCGGCGAGCCGTGACACCAAGGGCGACTATCTGCGGCTGGGGGTGGGGGACCGCCTCGCCTTGACCCGCCCGGGCGCCACGTCGGTCCCGGACGGCGCCGCATTTCGGCCTGCTCGGATCGCGTGCTCACTCCCGGAGGCGTTCAGTGCCACGCGCCGCGGGCACCACGTGTGGTTTGATGACGGCAAGCTCGGTGCCGTCGTGGAATCGGTCGGCCCGGACTCGATCGAACTGAGGATCACCTCGGCTGGGGCCAAGGGCTCCAAGTTGCGCGAGGGCAAAGGCATCAACCTCCCAGACGCCGCGCTTGAGATTGACGTGATCGGGCCGCACAGTGCGAACGCACTGCAGTTCGCGACTGAGGCCGCGGACATCGTCGGACTCTCGTTCGTCGGCCACGCTCGTGACGTCAGGCGAGTCAGCGAGTACCTCGATCACCATGCGCGGGTTGAGGTCGGAATGATCCTCAAGATCGAAACGCGCCGAGGGTTCGAGCACTTGCCGGGGATGCTGCTGGCCGCGCTGGGAAGCGAGCGATCCGCGGGAGTGATGATCGCCCGCGGCGACCTTGCCGTGGAGTGCGGCTACGAGCGTCTCGCAGAGGTACAGGAGGAGATCCTATGGCTGTGTCAGGCCGCGCATCTCCCCGTGATCTGGGCCACCCAGGTGCTCGATCGCCTCGCCAAGACCGGGCGGCCGTCACGCGCCGAGATCACCGACGCGGCAATGGGCGTGCAGGCCGAGTGCGTGATGCTGAACAAGGGGCCGCGAATCCTTGAGGCGATCTCCGTGCTTGATGACATTCTGCGCCGGATGGAACGGCATCACCGCAAGAGACGGCAGTTGCTGCCAAAGCTCCGCGCCGCAGACTACGTCCACACCGAGCGGTGAGCAGCTCCCGGGGACGGTGTGAGATTGTGAGGCTATGCCCGCCGAGGTTACCGCCGTGCTTATCGATCTTGATGGCGTTCTGTATGTGGGGGAGGAGGTGGTGGAGGGGGCCGTCGCGGCGGTGGAGCGTTTGCGGGCGGCTGGGCTGGGGTTGAGGTTTGTCACGAACACCACGGCGCATGCCCGTGATCAGACTGTGTCCAAGCTCGCGCGGCTGGGTTTTTCGGTTGCGGAGGTTGAGCTGATGACCCCGGCTGCGCTCGCGGTGCGCTATTGCCGCCGTCGCGGTCATCGGCGGGCGGTCCTGGTGATGAACGATGACGTCAAGCGCGACTTCGCCGGGCTGGAGGAGACCGCGGACGGCGCGCAGGCGGTCATCGTCGGCGATCTGGGCTCCGCGTTTGGGTACGACGTCCTGAACCGTGCGTTTCGCCAGGTGATGGAGGGGGCGGAGCTGATCGCCCTGCAGAAGAATCGCTACTGGCTGCGAGCGGACGGGCTGTCACTGGATGTGGGCCCGTTTGTGGCTGCGCTGGAGTACGCCACCGGCCAGGAGGCCTACGTCGTCGGTAAGCCGACGCGCGGGTTCTTCGCTGAGGTGCTTGACGATCTGGGGGTCGCGCCCCGGTCGGCGGTGATGGTGGGTGACGACATCGAGTCAGACATCGGCGGCGCGCTTGACGTCGGGCTTGCAGCGGTTCTCGTGCGTACCGGGAAGTTCCGCGAGGACCGCGTCGGCGCGTCAGGGATCCACCCCACCGCGGTGATCGACTCGATCGCCGATCTGCCGGGGCTTCTCGCCGGCTGAGTGGCGGTGGCGAGGGATGCGAGCGGATCAGCCGGAGCTGACCGGGTGCGCTGCGGGGGCAACGTGAGGTGGTGGATCGAGGTCGCGGACGGGCTGCAGGAGGCGGGGCGAGTACCTGACGGGGTAGGCCTCACGGGGAGCGTGCTGCGGTTGGCGCAGCTCAGGAGGGAGCGCATGCAGTTCGGAGAGCGTTCGGGTCTGCATGGTGGATAGGGTCTCGCGCCGTAGGATCTGACCAGAGCGCACGAACGGGACCAGCAGCGGCCGCCCCGGGGCGCTCTCAGAGGCTTCGGTCACCAGGTCGCCACACATCGTGCCGTCGCGATATCGGCGCCACACCTGCTTGGGTCCGGGGATCGTCGCGCTCGCGGGGGAGCGCTTCCCAGCCGCCCGCCAGCCGGAGCCGTTGGCGGCGGCGTCGGCCACGAGCTTGTAGACCCCGCCGAGGGCGGGCGCGTCGCCGCTGCTACCAAGCTCAGTGCCGACCCCCCAGGCGTCGATTGGCGCGCCGGCGGCCACGAGCGCCGCGATCTGATGCTCCTCGAGATCACCACTGGCGACGATCGCGGTCTGCTTCAGGCCTGCCTCGTCGAGAAGCACACGCATGGCACGCGACAGGCTGAGCAGGTCCCCCGAGTCCACGCGGACCCCTTTCAGTGGGATGCGAGTGGCCTGGGCGGCGGCGATGGCGTGTCGGACGCCGTCAATGGTGTCGTAGGTATCGACAAGAAGGATCGCGTTGTCGGGTGTGTCGCGCATGAACACCTCGAATGCCTCCTGCTCGCTGGCGAACGACAACACGTAGGAGTGCGCCATCGTCCCGACAGGAGTCAGGCCATAGCGCATCGCGGCGCCGACGTTTGAGGTGCCGGTGACGCCGGCAATGCCCGCGGCTCGGACTGCCTTGATTGACGTGTCCACCCCGTGATCGCGCCGGGGTGAGAAGTCGATCACGTGCTCGCCTGCGCCAGGTTCTCCACCGCCCGCGGCCAGCACGATCCGCGCCGCCTTGGTGGCGATGGCGGTCTGGAAGTTGATCTGATTGAGGAGCAGGGTCTCCAGCAGCTGAGCGTCGATCCGGGGAGCAACGACGCGGACCAGCGGCTCCCCCGCGAACACGATCGTTCCCTCTGGACTCGCATCGATATCGCCGCTGAAGCGGAATCGCTCCAGGTAATACAGCAGGGGCGCGGTGAAGCCGGTCCGCTCCAGGAAGCGCAGCTCCCGCCGGCCGAAGCGCAATCCGGAGATCATGCGCAGCGCGGGTCCCAGTCCCGCTGCAAGCAGCCAATCGCGGCCCGGGGGAAGGTCACGGACGAAGAGCTCGAAGATCGCGACGCCGTTCATTCCCTGGGCCTGGTAGCTCGCCGCCATCGCCAGCTCACACTGATCGATCAGCAGCGAGGTGTCGGCGGCCGTCAACAGCCCGGGGTCGTCCGCGGGCACAGACGACAAGCGGCTGGTCGCAGGGCTTCGAGGCCCCGGGAACGCCCGCGCGTCACCGTCATGCTCCGGCCCCTTCGCTCTCATGGTCTGATGTTGGCGGAGCCGTGGTGGTCATGGCACCGGCGGATTCCGTACCTCGCTGCGGCCAACTACCGATGCGGCGTCGCCGGAGCGGGAGAACAGTCCTCGAGTCCTCCGGTCGTCGACGATCGCGCACGGCGCGATGCATGCGCGCTCCGACGGTGCCTGGACTTTCCGGCCGTATCTCGACCCTCACCAAGGCGAAGATCTCGCACATGCTTGATCACGCAGAGGACCCTGCAGAGACGCTCGACTACGCCTACGAGCGTCAGCTTGAGGACCTACAGAACGTCAAGAAGGGGATCGCGGATGTGGTCACCGCGAAGAAGCGCCTGCAGTTTCAGGAGGAGGACCTGCGCCAGCAGGCGGACAAGCTCGACGGTCAGGCGCGAGAAGCGATGTCCGCTGCGCGAGAGGACCTTGCGCGCGCCGCGCTCGAGCGCAAGCAGTTGATCGCCCAGGAGATCGGCTCGCTCGATCAGCAGGTTTCAGAGCTCGAGTCAGAGCAGGAGAAGCTGACTGCGGCCGAGCAGCAGCTTCAGACCAAGGTTGAGCAGTTTCGGTCGAAGAAGGAGGTCATCAAGGCTCAGTATTCGGCGGCCGAGGCGCAGGTGCACATCTCGGAGGCGGCCACTGGGGTGGGAGACGAGATGGCCGATGTCGGCGCGGCGATGCAGCGCGCGATCGACAAGACCGACCAAATGCAGGCGCGAGCCTCGGCCGTCGAGGAGCTGCAGGCGGCCGGCACCTTCCAGGACTTGCCCACGCTGGGTCCCGCGCAGGACGACGTCGACCGCCAGCTCGATGAGCTCGGCGCCAAGAGTGCGGTGGACGACGAGTTCGCGAAGCTCAAGGCTGAGGTCGGAGCCAGCGCCCAGCCGTCCGCGCTCCCGGCTGGAGAGCCGGACACGGGAGGGAAGGCAGCGGGGGCTCCGAGCGAGCCCGGTCCGTAGCCACTCCGCGAAGCCCGTCGAGTCGCCCGGCCGCGTTGCCAGCGTCCGTCGGGCGAATGGCGGCGGCTGCGGGGAGCTTCAGCCAGCACCGGACGTGGTTCACTCCTGATGTGCGACCGGTTGCCTTCCTGCATACGGCCGACGTGCACGTTGCGACGTTCAGCGGGCTGCTGAGTGAGGTCGCGCCGGGAGCGATCGATGTGCACGTCGTTGACGCAGAGCTGCTCAGCGATGCACGTAGATACGGCCTCGATGCCGGTGTCGAGGCGCGCGTCCTGGCACGTCTGCGAGAGCTCGCCGTGCGTGAGCCTGGCGTGATCGTCTGCACCTGCTCGACGCTCGGCGGATCGGCGGAACGCCTCGCGCATGAGATCGAGACTCCTGTCGTGCGCATCGACCGACCAATGGCCGAGAAGGCCGTCGCTCACGGCGGCCGGGTCGCGCTCGTGGTCGCCGTTGACTCGACGCTTGCGGCTACTCGGCAGCTGTTCGAGGAATGCGCCGCCAACGCCGGGAGCGCCGTAACGCTCGTCGATGCGCCGTGCCTGGACGCATGGGAACGATTCGAGGCCGGCGACTACGCCGGCTACCTTGACCGTGTCGCCCGGCACGTCCGGGCCCTTTCCGAAGACGTCGACGTCGTCGTGCTCGCCCAGGCAAGCATGGCCCCCGCCGCCGATCTGGTCGGGGATCTCTCCATCCCTGTCCTGAGCAGCCCTCGCCTCGCTGTCGTGCGGGCCGTTGACCTTGCCGACGCGTGAGCGGAACGCCAAGGACCGCCATGGGACAGCTCGACCCGCGCAAGACGACAAACCTCGCCACCCTCTATGACCAGGAGTTGATGCCCTGGAGTCGCGCCGCCGAGGCGCTCGGAACGGGCTCACTCGGTCCCGAGCCGGCGTGCTTTCTTGGAACCATTCGCCCTGACGGGCGCCCGCACTCCGCCGGCGTGGGTGTGGTCGCGCACGACGGCGACCTGTTCTTCACCAGTGGTCGCTCGGCGCAGAAGACACGCAACCTGCTCGCCAACCCCGGATGCACCCCTTCCATGCGACTCGATGGGATCGATCTCGTCTTCGAGGGCGAGGCGCGCCGCGAGACCGACCCCGCGACGCTGACTGCGGTGGCCGCCGCCTACGCGGCGGGTGGCTGGCCGGCGCGGGCAGACGGCGACGCGATCACTGCTCCCTATAGCGCACAGAGTGCAGGGCCTGGGCCGTGGCACCTGTTTCGGTTCCGCACCGCCACGGTGTTCGGCGTCGGTCTACGCCCACCACACGGGGCCAGCCGCTGGGACTTCTAGCCAGCGATCGATCGCCTCCCGGCTTCGCATCGCTTCGCTGTCGACGACGAGCATGACCGCAGGACGAGACTCGGTATGCCCGACGCGGTGATGTGCTGCCGGGCGCGCGCTGGCCCGTTAGAGCGCCCCGATCCCTAGGCCTTGGCGCCCTGAGCAGCCCGCATGTTGGCCGTCATCTGTTCGGTGACCTGCCGCAGCTTGTCGGCGGGGCTGAACTGCACGAGTTCGCAGCCGGCGTCAACGATCGGGATGTGACCGGGCGGCAGGTAGAACGCGTCGCCGGCCTCGAAGACCTCGTCGTGGTTGGCGAAGCGATAGGTGACGCGACCCTTGAGCACGTACCCCCAATGCGGGCACGGGCAGTTGTCTTCGGGCAATCCCTCGAGCAGCGGGGTGCCGTCGATGTCCGCATCGAACCTGACGAAGTTGACGGTGTAGCCATCGACGTCCTCATTGCGGTCCTCGACCGGACCGTGGCGCTCGACATTCGCGGCGCTGTCCTTCGATACCTTCGGCATCTGCGTCGTCTCCTGTGGTTGGGTGCGTCGCAGGCTATGTGCGCCCGCGCCCCGAAACATCGGGCATTCGCCCGATCTTCGTGATCAGGCAGCGCTGGCGCTCTCTTCGGCCGGCAGCAGCCCGTGCTGCACGGCAAACAGGCCGGCGGCCGCCCTGCTGGACGCGTCGATCTTGGAGTAGATGTGCTCGACGTGGCTGCCCGCCGTCTTCGGCGAGATCGTCAGGCGCTGTGCGATTTCCTTATTCGACAGGCCCAGGGCCAGCAGCTTGAGCACCTCGACCTCCCGCGGCGTGAGCCCGGAAGGCCCCTCGCGCCGACGCGAAACTCGGTGGCCCGCGGCGGCCAGCACAGCGTCGACCGCCTCGGCGTCACGGGTGCCGGCAGTGACGTCGGCGCGCAGCTGCGTCGCCGCCTCGTCGCCCGAGAGCTCTGGCCGGTGAGCGCGCGGTTCGCGCATTGCCTGGTATGCGTCGGCGGCCCCGAGCAGCCTTGCGGGGCGGTTGATGGCGGCGCCGGACAGCGCACGAGGGTAGCCCGAGCCGTCGAGCCGCTCGCGCAGCTGAACGGCGATCGCCCCGAGCGGGGCGAGCGCCTCAGACTGGTGGAGCATCCGCTCGGTCAGATACGGGTGCATGCGGACGCGCTCCCACTCTCCAGCACCCAGCGGGCCAGAGCGGTCCCAAATCGAGTTTGACACCCCCAGGCGGCCGAAGCCGTGGACGAGACCCGCCCGGTGCAGCGTTCGCACCTCGGCCTCGGGCAGGCCGAGCTGCTCGCCCGCGCGTGCCGTGAGATCGGCCACCGCCTGTGCGTGCCCCAGCCAGTAAGGCGACTTGATGTCGACCGTCGTGGCGACGGCGGCCAGCGCAGCATCGAAGTCCTTGCCCGACAGGACGAGGGCAAGTGACGGCTCGGCGGCGATCACCGACTGCCACTGACCCACCGCGTCGAGGCCTTCGAAGATCGCGTCAGCATCGCCGACCAGCAGCTCGGCGAGCGCGGGATCAAACTGCTTTCCGGCCCGCTCGCGTGCAAGCGCGCAGGCGGCGGCGGTCCCGGCCATGCGGTGGATGACCTCGACATGCTCCGCCAGCTGCACGACGCGCGAGGCGAGCGGAATCTCCTCTGCGCGCCGCTCGCCCGGCCAGCCGCGCCCGTCCCATCGTTCATAGGCGGTGGCAACGGCGTCGCCCACGGCCTGTGGCAGGCCCAGCTCGAGCGCGAACGTGCGCGCAAAAGTGTTGTGCGTCTCGATCATGCCATCGAGTTCGTGGTGTCCGGACACGAAGAACTCGAGCGCGACACGCAGGCGGTGCAACGGCTGGTTGCCGGCGCCGATCCTGCCCATCGTGGCGAGCGAAGCCCGCAGGCTACGCATGTCGTATGGCGCGAACTTGTTGGCTTTCAGCGCTATGTCGTCCCCGAACCACTTCGCCTGCTCGTGCGCGTCCGCGTGGCAGCCCACGTTGACCAGCAGCGCGGAGTAGTAGATCGCAGCCCGCTCCCCCTCAGGCATGTCCACGCGCTCAGCGATCCTCAGTGCGATCAAACACTGCCGCAAGACGTGCTCCATGGGCTGCCCAAAGCCGAGGTCGATGCCCAGCGACAGCGCCGCGACCAGCTCAGCGAGGCGAACTTGTGAGCGATCAGTTCGCGGGTCCATGCGCTACCTGTACCGCGAGCGGGGATGAACGTCAACCGTCTTGCGACCAAGCACGACGAGGTACTGGCCGTCGGCGCACACGCCGTCGGCGGCGCAGAGCGCGACCACGTCCGCGTGAACCGCACGCCAGCTGCCCCGCCGCTCAGCGGCGCGCCGCAACGCGATCAGCGGGCCGACGATCCCAGCGTGGTGCTCGAGGGGTTCAGCGAGAGCGCCGATCCCGCGCAGCGGCTGACGGACGATCTCGTGGCTGAAGGACAGGCGCAATCCAGTACCGGTGAACAGCAGGCGCACATGCGCCTCGTTGCCCCACCCCAGTGGAGGCTCTGCTTGATCGGCCTCGGCCGCCAGCAGCGAGAGCAGCTCGCCCGGGCCGCCGCGAGCGGTCCAGTTGAACATCGCGAACCGGCCGCCGCAGCGGAGCACCCGCGCCAGCTCGCAGGCGGTGGCGCGCTGGCGCGGAGCGAACGCCGCGCCGAACGCCGAGAGCACGACATCAAAGCTGCTGTCAGAGAAGGGCAGCGCCGCCGCATCGCCGCTGACCCACCGCACGTCGGTGCCGGCTTGCGCGGCCTCGCGGCGCCTGGCGTCAAACAGCGGCGGCGTTAAGTCCAGCCCGACCACGCGCGCCCCGAACTGCGCCGCCCGGATCGCCGCGCTGCCCGTGCCACACGCGACGTCGAGTACGTCCTCGCCCGTAAGCACGCCCGCGCGCTCGACGATCCGCTCACCCAGCTCCCACATCTCGTGTCGGGCGATGGCCGAGTCGAACTGCACGCGCCGACCGTATAGCGGCCGGGCACCGCTGGCATCGGGCGATCGCCCGATGTTTCAGCACCGACCCGAGCCGGGGACTGGCGTGCGCGCAGGCCGGGTCGACGACCCGCGCCGCGGCTCTGCCCACGCGCGACCATCGACGACGAGCGCGCCCTCGGCGCTCTGCAATCGAGTTTGCGCTGTGCGGTCGCCGCAGCTACCGTCCGCGCATGCGCAGCTCCGACGTCGAGATCCTTCACGAGATCGTTCGAACCCGCGGCGGCTTTGGGCATCGGGAGCACCTCGAACTCGCGTGGACCTACCTGCGCGTCCATCCGATCGAGGAAGCGGAGAGCGTCATGACCGCTGCGATTCGGCACATCGCTCGACGGCACGGGGCTGAGAACAAGTATCACGAGACGATCACTCGCGCGTGGCTTCGCTGCGTGGCGGTGCACACGCGACGCTGGGGGGCGGAGAGCTTCGAGACGTTCATCGAGCGCAACTCCGACCTACTCGACCGCAAACTGCTCGAACACTTCTACTCACCCGAGCTGATCTTCGGCGAACGCGCGCGGGGGGTCTGGGTGGATCCGGACCTCCACCCACTGCCAACACCCGCGTGAGCGCAGCGGTCGCGCGCAGGAACGGAGCGCACGCGACCAGGGGCGGCGCCCGTCAGCGAACGTCGGTGCGCCCGCCAATCCGGCCGTCGAAGGCGCCGAGTTCGGCACGAGCCGATCGTGACCGACCGTCGCTGTGGATATACGTCCGCAGGTCGCCGATCAAGGGTGAACCGCTCACCGAGGGGTCGCAGGGCAGCCACCGTGGCGATTGGAACGCAGTCGTCAGGTCCGCCTTCGCCTCTCTCGGACGATCGGCGATCACAAGCTCCAGCGCGCCCATGCCGCGCCCGGAGTGGGTGTTGACGGTCGTGATCTCGGTCAACGGAAAAGCGGCCACCTTGGGTCCCAGCCATGCGCCGGCCAAGAGCCCGGGCTTCACCATCACGATGCGCCGGTCGGTGACGATCATCGCCTGCTTGGAGCGGCCACGAATGACGGCGACAAGCGATTCGCTGTCGCCAAGAGCATGCTCCGCCAGCTTGCGAGCCTTCTTGTCAAGTTCGTCGATCGTCGGGGTCATGGCCCTCAGATCTTGCGTGCCCGGCGGTCGAGGGCGCGATCCGAAGCGCCAAAGGAGTCGAAGCCCTGTCCGATCATCGGGCGCGGACTCTACCTCTGTCATGACGAACGCCGGACGACACCGACCCTTTGTGGACGCCGTAGCCGACTTCCGGGCAGCATCCGAAGCCAACGACATCGGTGCACTGATGGAGGCTCTGGCGCCCGACGCCGAGCTCGTCCCGCCTCTGTCGGGACACATGGTCTTCCGGGGTCGCGACGACGTGCGCGTGCTGCTCGCCGCGGTCTACGGCAGCCTCACCGGCCTGCGGTGGCAGGAGGAGATCGGCACGGGGGACGTGCGAGTCGTGACGGGCGACTGCCGGATCGCGGGGCTGCGCTTGGGCGACGCGATGGTTGTGGAGCTCGGGACGGATGGCCGGATCACGCGCATCCGGCCGCACCTGCGGCCCTGGCTGTCGCTCAGCGTCTTTGCGCTGGTGATCGCTCCGAAGCTGCTCGGGCACCCGGGCGTGATCTGGCGCGCTCTTCGCGCCGGCCGATCCGGGAGCCGCCCGCCCGCGGCCGGCCGGTCAGGCGGGCGCCGGCTGGAGGCTGCGGCGGGCCTGGGCGAACGTCACCAGCCGGCCGGATTGCTCGTCCCAGAGCTTCAACCGGACGGCACGGAGGCCGTCGCGGAGCGAGAGGGTCGGGACGTCGGCGAACATCGGGCTGGCGTTATGGGCGCGCTGGAGGTTGTAGTTGGGGATGCGGGCGTTGAGGTGGTGGACGTGGTGCAGGCCGATGTTGCCGGTGAAGAACCGGAGCACGGCGGGCAGCTTGAGGTGGGAGCTCCCGCGCAAAGCCGCGTCGGCGTAACTCCACTGGTCGCCGCTCTGCCAGTAGGCGTCCTCGAACTGATGCTGGACGTAGAACAGCCAGATGCCGGCCGAGCCGGCGAGCATGGCGGCCGGGGCCCACACGATGAGGAAGTCCCGCCAGCCGATCAGCCAGCACACGGCGCCGACGAGGACGGCGAGGGCCGCGTCGGTGGCGAGCACGCTGTTGCGCATCCGGGGCCGCGCGCCGCGGGAGACGATGCGGGGGCCGACGATCATGGCGATCACCGGTCCCAGGCCGAGCATCACCAGCGGGTTGCGGATGAGCCGGTAGGCGAGACGGCCACGCGGGGGTCGTGCCCGGTACTCACTCACCGTCAGCGTAAGCACATCGCCCACGCCGCGCCGGTCGAGGTCGCCCGAGGTGGCGTGGTGCACGGCGTGGTCATGGCGCCAGCGGACAAACGGCGACAGAACGAGCAGGCCCAGGGCGGTCCCGAGGAATTGGTTGGCGCGGCGGGACGGCAGCAGGGAGCCGTGGGCGCAGTCATGGAACACGGCGAATACACGAACGAGGAATCCTGCGGCGAGAATCGCCAGCGCGATCGTCAGTACGGCTGAGTCGCCCAGCGTCAGGTACATAACCGCGCACAGCGCGAGGTACGGCACCGCTGATGTCGCGAGGGCGAACGCGCCACGCCTGGGGCAGGGTACGGCGAACGGTGCAAGGGCTTCCTGCCACGGCAAACGGCTCGAGCCAGAGATCATCACTACTCCGATGGATGGGGTCAGGTGTGCGGTTGAATAATCGGCGCCCCGAAATACCGGGTGCGTCCGACGAGAAGACGGTCTGCGTCCTTACGACCTTCGACCGCAGGTTGCGCTGCGGGCGCGGGAAGCATACCCGCCAACGCCGCGCTTGACGCTCGGCGTCACTCCAGCCACTGCTGCACCGCGGTGACGCCGGCGTCTGTGAGCGCGACGCGCGTGTCCTCGAGATCCTCGAGGTCCTAGACGAGCAGTCCCTGTTCAGGCCGAGCAGGATGTGCTCGGTGCCGATCTCGCTCGAGCGGTGCGCCTCGGCCTCCGCGCATCACGGCCGAACCGCTCAAACATCTCGAGCCGTCCTTCGTCGGGTGATCTCCCACCGATGTCCAACCCCATGGGGTGAAAACGTACCGGTTTTCAGCATGACGGCGACGTGGTTGCGGACGGAGGGCCCGCCCGTCAGCCGGGCGGGCGCTCCGCGCGTGTGACTCAGGCGGCCGGCTCGAGGAACCCGGTGATCGACCGCATGCGCCCGTCGCCGCCGAGACGGGCGAAGTCGACGCCGATCGCGACCGGCGTGGCGCCGTCAGCGGCGAGCGACCACGTGAAGCGCACGCGATCGTGATGGGCCTCGGGCCCGGCGATCAGCGTGAAGCGGTGACCGGGAAACTGCGCCTGCGCGGCGCCGATCATCCCGGCGATCCCGTCTACGCCGGCGCCCTCCATGACCGGGTCGATGTAATCCGCGTCTTCAGTCACCGTCTGGGCCACCAGCTCGCGGCGGCGGTCAGGGTCGGTCTCGTTCCACATCGCAATGTAGTTGTGGACGACCGTGTTGGTGTCGGCCATGCGTCCCTCCTGGGGTCGTTGTCGGGAGGGAAAGGCTCGCGCCCCTTTCGCGCGCCGTCGATTACGTCCGAGGTAGCGATCCCGCACCCTGCCGCCGCAGTGGTGAATCCAAACAGGGGCGGCGCCAGCCAGGGCGAATACCCGAGCAGGCCCAGGCTCGTGCCGGCTACGGCGTGCCAGCGGTCCGCCACGCCCGGGTGCGGCGCGTGGCGGACCGTCTTGATGGTTAGGTTTCTCGCCTACTCCGGCAGCGCGAACGCGAAGAGCGCGGATCCGCCCGCCTGCGCGAGGGCTCCCGGATAGAACCCCTCGGTCCAGGCGCCGTACCCGACCGGAACGGCGATGTACTGCCTCCCGTCGACGCTGTAGGTGCAGGGGCTCGAGTGGTGACCGCTGCCGCACGTGTACTGCCACAGCAGGTCTCCGCTGCTGGCGTTGAACGCCCGCAATATCCCTGCGGGGTCTCCCGTGAGCACGAGGTCGCCGGCCGTGGCCAGCACCGACGCGGTCATCGGGTGCTCATTGCGGTAGCGCCACTTCTCCTGGCCCGTGGCCGGATCGATCGCGGACACGTAGCCGGCGACGTCCTCCGTGTCCACCGCGACGCCCGCGCCCCAGTACGGGATGCTCTCCTTGAACTCCCGGCGCCGCCGCGTGGCGGTCGCACCGACATCCTGCACCGGACAGTAGAAGAGGCCGGTCTTCGGGCTGTAGGCGGCGTGCGTCCACTCCTTGGCGCCGGCCGGACCGGGCCAGAAGTGGACCGGGTCCCCCTCCTTCTCGGGGAACACCCGCGCCGTTACGGTCCCGTCGGCGCTGATCTCGCCCCACGTGATGCGATCGACGAACGGGACGACCCGGATCAGGCTGCAGTCGGTGCGGTCCAGGACGAAGAAGTACCCGTTCTTGTCGAAGTGGCCGGAGCACTTGCGCCCGTCCATCTCGAACAGGATGTTTTCCATCGTCGAGTCGTAGTCCCACACGTCGTGCGGCGTGTACTGGTAATGGTCCAGCTTCTCGCCGGTGTCCGGGTTCACCGCCACGACGCAGTTCGTGAAGAGGTTGTCCCCCTCCCGAACGCCACCGTCGAAGTCCGGGCACGGGTTGCCTGTGTTGAAATACAGGCGGTTGAGGTCCGGATCGTACGTGGGGGTGGTCCAGCAGTTCGCGCCGCCCCGCGCCCAAGCCTCGCCGTCGGAGGGCCAGGTCTCGGAGCCGGGCTCCCCGGGCTCAGGGACCATGTAGCAGCGCCAGACGCGCTCGCCGGTCTCGAGCTTGAAGGCGTCGGAGTGGCCGCGCACCCCAAACTCCCCGCCGGAGCTTCCGACGATGACCATGTCCTTGACGATCAGCGGGGCGACGGTCGCGCTCTCGCCCGCCCGCACGTCGCCGTAGGGCTGATCCCAGATGAGCTTTCCGCTCTTGGCGTCAAGGGCGATCACGTGGGCGTTGAGGGTGGTCATGAAGACCATCCCGTTGGCGATGGCACAACCTCGGTTGACGTTGCCGCAGCACAGCCGCACGTCATACGGAGACGCGCGGTGATAGCGCCACAGCTCCGCTCCCGTCTTGGCGTCAAGCGCCCACACCCAGCCGTCCCAGCCGGTCACGTACATGGTGCCGTCAACGACGAGCGGCGACGCCTCGAACGAGTAGGTCGAGGCACCCGAGTGCATGCCCACCGAGCCGCACTGGAAGACCCATTCGGGCTTCAGATCCTTGACGTTCGAGGTGTTGATCTGGTCCAGCAGGCTGTAGCGCTGCCCATCGTAGGCGCCGTAGTACGTGAGCCAGTTGTGGGGCTCCGCTTCGCGGGCCTTGAGGATTCGATCGTAGTTGACGCCTTTCGCCACGTCCGGCGCGCTGCCGACGTAGCCTGGGCTCAGATTCCGGAAGTCAACAGCCTCGCCTGCGTCGACATACTCGGTCTCAGTTGCCATCAACTGCTCCTTTCTATGGCCGCGGCTGAGGCGGACGGTCGAGCTTGGCTTCGTCGGGCACTTCACCGCCGACGACGATCGTGCCGGTCAAGCCCCCTCCCTCGTCGTTTCCGGTTCGGGAGCCATACCAGTAGTAGCCCGGGCCGTCGAGCTCGAGGGTGGCCCTGCCCTTCGAGAAGTTCACCAGCCAGATGAACTTGGCATCACCGTTGCACGGCAGGACGGCGCAGTGCGAGTTGTTGTCGTCGTTGATGATCTCGAGTTCGAGCGTGCCCGCGTGCGGCATGACGACAACCCTTGGGTCAAAGATGAGCTCGTCCAGCGGGATCCGGACGGTGGCGTGCATCTTGCCGTCGGCGCCCTCTTCGGCCACTTCCACGTTGCCGCGGCCGAGTACGCGCCCAATCGTCACCCCGTTCTGCTTCTCCAGCCCGTCGAGAACAGTCTTATCGGCAGTGGAGCTCACGGCGACTCTCTCCTTCCATCCGGAAAATGGGCAAAAACGAACCTAACAGGGGCACGACCGTGACACAACCGGGCGTCCGAGAGAAAGACCGATCGGTCAGGGTGTGAACCTGACCGATCGGGTAGGTACTGACACTGACCGGTCAGTCAGAAGTGACTGACCGATCGGACAAAACGGTCAGGCCGTGCTCGAAGGTCAGCCCAGCGTGAGCGTGTCGGCGCCGGCGACCCGCAGATGGTCAAGTGCGGTGCCGCTGGCCTCCCGCAGTCTCAGCGCCTGCGCCAGGGCCGCGTGCCGGCCGCCCGCGAGGCCATCGGCCAGGAGCGCGCCGCCGTGTGCGGCCGCGCTGGCTCGGCTGGGAACGATCGGGTGCAGCGGGGCGACGTCTGCCAACGAACCGGCCAGCGCCTCGCCGAGCGCGGGGAGGCGGGCCAGCCGACCGGACACGACGATCTCGCGCGGGGCCGGCACGCTGACCAGCAGCGCCCGTACCGCCTTGGCGGCAGCCTCCCGCAGAGCGGCCCAGCCCTCGGCGAGATCCGCGGAGGCCCAGAGCGCGTCGAGGTCAGCGCTTCCCAGCGAGCCGCGCGGGTCCAGGGCCCCGCCGGTGTACAGGGTGTCCTTGCGCAGCACGGGGGCGAGCAGGTAGGCGACCTCGCCGTCCAGCGCACCGGCGGCGCGCACGCCGAGAGGCCCGGACGAGCCGCCCATCCCGTCGACGATCTGCCCCGAGTCGATCGCCAGCGCCGCCGTGAACGCGCCCCCGAGCTCCAGCATGATCATGGAGCTCTCGTGGGGAGCGATCCCCAGCCGCGCCGACTGGTCGGCGATGGCGCACGCCGCTGCACAGACTTTGTCCGCCGTGCCCATGTCGATGCGGTTGTACTTGCGGTGCGGCGGGACCGAAGGCAGGTGGATGACGCCGGGACCGAAGACCACGGGCAGTCCGCTGTTCACGAGCGCGCGCAGCAGGGAGCGCAGCCCGCCGACGCCGGCGTCGGCGTGCGTCTCGTCGGGCCGCACCAACACCATCTCGGCCAGCTCGCGCTCCCCGATGGCCGCTGCGGCCATGAGCGGCAATCCGTAGCCGCTCGGACCGTAGATGAGGTCATAGGGGCCGTGGCGGATGAGCGCCTGAAGCAGCGGACCGCTGTCCTGGCTGAGCGCGCCGGCCTGGAAGACCTGCTCGAGAACCGGCTCCCCGTCCTGCAGCACGCACAGGTCGAACGACACGGTTCCTGGGTCGACACCGGCTACCCGGGGCATATGATTGGACCATGACCAAAGAACGGACATACACCGAGGCGGAGATCCCCGCCAAGCTGTCCGAGTTGGGCCTCGACGAGTGGTACTACGAGGGTGACTGGATCCGGCGCAAGTACAACACCGACGGCTGGCCCACCACGTTGATGGCCGTCAACGCCGTCGGCTACCTGTGCGAGGCCGCCGGCCATCACGCCGACCTGAACGTCACCTGGGGCAAGCTCTGGGTGAAGCTGGCCACGCACTCGGCCGGCGGGATCACCGACAAGGACTTCACGCTGGCTCGCAAGATCGAGGACACCGTGCTCTGGCGGCCCGAGGGCGACAGCCCGCTGGATGGGCCGATGGGCAAGTTCGTGTTCTCTAAGTCGCGCCTGGGCGCCGGCGCCTGACCAGCACTCACAGCGTGTCCAGGGCGACGTCGTAAACGCCGCTGAGGTCGAGCACCGTGCCCTTGGCCTCGAACATCCGCTGCACACAACGCTTCTGGAGCTTCATCTTCGGGCCGCCGACGGCCAGCGCGCCGAGCTTGCGGACGCCGTCCTCCTCCTCGAGGTCGTCTCCCCGGTCCACGCCCTCCACGCCCACGGGCTCCGCCGCCGAGTAGTCGACCACCACACCCACGCCGCTCTGCGCCCAGCCGCTGCGCCTCACGATCTGGATTCCGGCGGGTCCGGCGGCGAAGATCGCCACGTGCCCGGCCAGAGCCGCGTCCACCTCGCCACTGGACGCCGGCTCGATGACCTCAAAGCCGGCCTCCTGCGCCACCGCGATGCCCGAGGCGCGGCGATGCCCGCCCTTCATGACGTCGGGCGGGAATGTCAGCAGGGTCACCTCGGCGCCCTCGCGCCGCAGCAGCTCCGCGGTGCGGAGTCCGACCGGTCCCACTCCGATCACGGCGGCGCGGCCGCCGTTGAGCGTCACCGCGCCCCGCACGCGGGCCACGGCGGCAGCGGCCGTCGTGTTCGAGCCGTCCGAGTCGAGCATGATCGACGGCTTGAACGGCTCGAAGAACAGCTTCTGGGCCGCCTCGAACACCGCCTCGCCGTCGCGCACCTTCGACCCGCCGACCCAGAAGGCGGTGTTGGCCAGGCCGTCGGGACCGCGGGGGAAGATCGCGCCCTGGACGACGCCCTCCAGGTTCTGGGCTGTCACCTGGCCATAGCCGAGCACGACGTCCACGTCGGCGTCGTACGCGGCGATCGCGTCAAACGCGCTTGGGTGCTCATCGGTGTCGAGCTGGATCAGGATCTTCTTCATCGGATGTCCTCCCGTCGAGGTTCGGGGAAGCTCAGCAGGCCCCAATCCAGCGGGCCCTCCTGGCGATAGCTCTTGCGCAGTCCGCGGGCGATCGTCGCCTTCATCAGCTCCTTGCCGAGGTAGAAGGCGTGCGCGGGGTCGGTCACTCCGAGTTGCTCGAACACCGCGTACATGTTCGCTTCGCGGATGAAGTGCTCGCCGTTGAACGCGTAGAGCCAGTCGGCATCGGCGAACAGACGGTAGTTGGCGTCCGAGATCTGCTCCTGCATCGCGCGCAGCTCCGGCTCTGACGGCGCGCGCATCGACTCGTCCCGGGCCGTGACCAGGCCGGGGTCGATGTGCTTGGGCGGCCGCGCCTCGCGCTGGGCCACGTGCATGACCTGGGCCGCCAGGACCGCTTCGCGTACCGCCCCCTGGGCCCATCCGATCACCTCGGTCGTGAGCACCGCGCCGATGCCGACCTCCTGGCAGAAGCCGATCAGCAGCGCCGTGACCCCGGTCGAGTCGGCCTCGGTGAGCTCGGTCAGGTTGCCGATACCCATCAGCATGCCGGCAGCGGGATGGCGCCGACGGACCTCAACGTAGCGTGCCAGCGATGCGGCGAAACCCGAGTTGATCGGAGCCAGGATCGAGTCGAGCAGGTACGGCCGACCGAGCTGCTCCATGTGGGCGGCCATCCGTCCCAGGCCATCGACGTCATCGGGGTCATCGGTGATCAGCACGGGGGTCGCGCGCAGATCCGCGGCGATCTCGAGGGTCCGGGGGGTGAGGCTGAGCACGTAGTCCACGCCGGCCGCGTCGGCCATCCGGATGTGCTCGGGGTCGAGCGTGTCGATGCTGACCGCCAGCCCGCGCTCGCGCAGCGCCGCGATTGTTGCCGCCCCCTCGGCGAGCCACGAGCGATCGAGCGACAGACCGAGGTCGATGACGTCGGCTCCGTCCGCGCGGTAGGCCTCCGCCCGAGCGATGACCTGCTCGCGCGACAGCGTCTGGACGTCGTTGATCTCGGCGAACACGCGCACGTCCCGCGGTCCGAGCTCCGCACGCACGGCCGCCCGCCCGTACCACTCCGGCAGCGACCGGACGTCGGCAGGGCCCTTTCGCACCGGCAGGCCGGTGGCCTGCTCGAGCGCCTCCACATCGCCGTCGCACAGGCCCGGGATGACGATGTTGTCCACCCCCGGGGGCACCGTCAGCCGGCGAGCGATCCAGCGCGGCGTCATCAGGGCGGCGACGCTGATGTTCATCACGGCGATCTGGTGGCCGACGTCCAATCCGGACATGACGCCGCGCAGGGCCGGCTCGGCCAGACGGCCGGTGACGAACAGCGTGTCAGGCAACGGTGCCGCCGTTGACGTTGACCGCCTGGCCCGTGACGAAGGCCGCGGCCGGCGATACCAGCCACACCGCCGCGCCCGCGACGTCCTCCGGCCGGCCCCAACGTCGCAGCGGCGTGCTCGCCGCGACCTCGTTGTGGAAGGCGCGGTCCGCGCCGGCGCCGAACGCCGTCTCGATCCAGCCGGGGCACAGCACGTTGACGCGGACATCGGGAGCCACCGACCGCGCGAACGACTTGGAGAAGCCGAGCACGCCGGCCTTCACGGCGGCGAACAGCTCCGGGTCGTCACCCGCCATCCCGTCGATCGTCGCGTGGTCCCAGCCGATGTTGAGAATGCAGCCGCCGGGGCGCATCCGGGCGGCGACCAGCCGCGAGCAGCGGATTGTGGCTTTGAGGTCGACGCCAAGGAGCGCGTCGAGCTTGCGCTCCGCCGGCCACCGCGCGGCGTCGCCGGTGAGCACGTCAGCGCCGGCGTTGTTGACCCAGACGTCGACATTGTCCAGCGCGGCGAATGCGTCCGTCACGATCGCGGTGCACCCGTCGAGTGTGCTGAGGTCTGCCCGGAGCAGCGGGTGGGCGGGGCCGAGCTCGGCGCTCAGGGCGTGGGCGGCGTCCGACGACTGCCAGAAGCCGAGGCCGACGCGCGCCCCGGCCGCGGCGAACGCGACAGCGATCGCCCTTCCGATCCCGGACCCCGCTCCGGTGACGACGGCGCGCAGACCAGCGAGCGGGCGCTCTCCGGTCTGCGCGTTCAGTGGCTCGTGGCCGGCCGCCGCTACCCCTCGGCGCCGCCGGCGAACGGATGCCGCGCGGCGGGTGTGTCGGCGAGTACCTGGTCCATGCTCGGCTCGCCGTTCATGGCGCGCGAGATCGACATCTTGACGGCCTCGTAGTTGTAGTCGAAGATCTTCTGGTCGTCCTCGGCTTCCCAGTGGATGAAGACGCTGACGATGATGCAGAGATCGTCTACCTGGTCCTTCGGGATCACGCCATCCTTGACGGAATCCACCACGGCGCGGGCCACGGCGGCCTGAGCGGGGCCGAACAACTGCACCGCCTGCGTCGCACCCTTGATCGTGACCTTGTTGGTGATCACGGTGTCCGGCTTGGCCAACAGGTTGGGAGTGACCACGGCCAACAGGTTCGTGTGGCCCTCCTTCTCGTTGACGAAGGCGTTGGCAAATGCCTCGCCCACCGGACCGCTCTTCGACCCGAGCAACAGGTCGATGTGCGCCAGCTCGTTACCGTCTCCGGTCAGGGCTTCCCCGGTCGCCAGCGTGATGGCCATTGCGGTTACCTCCCTCTCGTATTGTGACGCGGGTGAACGCAACCCTAGCTCACTCCTCAAGGCTGAGTGGGGACCTGCTCGAGCATCAGGTGCAGCTCGCGTGCCTGCTGGAGGTGTCAGCGGCCAAGCCGGGCAACATCACGCCGGCCCACGATTTCCCGGATGTGACCTACACCGACATGGTCCGCTCGGCGCTCGCGCTGGGCCCGGTGTTCGCAGGCGAAGCCGCCCTGCGGCGAACGGTCGGGGAGCTGATCGCGGACGGGGTTAAGGCGACGGCGCAGGTCGCCCGGGCCAACACCAACCTGGGGATCGTGCTCCTGTTCGCGCCGCTCGTGCGGGCGGAGCTCACCCGGCGAGCCGACGAGACGTTACGCGGTGCGCTCGAGCGCACGCTGGCGCAGCTCGACGTCGGCGACGCCGCCGCGGCGTTCGCGGCGATCGCCCGCGCGAATCCCGGCGGCCTGGGCGATGCGCCCGAGCATGACGTGCGGGCCCCGGCCCGCGTGTCGCTGCGCGAGGCGATGGAGGCCGCCGCGCACCGCGACAGCATCGCCTCTGAGTACGCCACCGGGTACGCGATCGTGTTCGACACCGGTCTGCCTCTGCTCGACGCCGGGGTGCGCGACGGCCGGTCCACGCTCAAGGCGATCGTGTCACTCCACGTCGGCCTGCTGGCCTCCCACCCCGACACCCTGATCGCGCGCAAGGCGGGCGACGCGGCGGCGCGGGAGGTTACGGAGGCGGCTCGGGCCGTGCGCGACGGGACCCGGTCACTGTCGGACCTCGACCGCCTGATGCGCAGCGCGGGCGGCCGGCTGAACCCCGGGACGACCGCAGACCTCGTCGCGGCCACGCTGCTGGCCGCGCTGCTGACCGGGGTGCGGCTGCCGTGAAGGTCCTCGTTGTGGCGGTCAGCGCGCGGATGCTCGCCCAGCTGGCGGTCGCCGACGGGTACGCGGTGACCGCGCTTGACCGGTTCGGCGACGTCGACCTGCGCGCATTCGCTCCCGGCGCGACGGCGCCGACCAGTGACGGGCTCGCCGCGCTGGCCGCGGGGATCGACGCCGACGCGCTCGTCTACGGCGCCGGACTGGAGAACCGGCCGGATCTGGTGCGAGAGCTCGCCAGGGGACGCGAGCTGCTCGGGACCCCCGCGGAGCTGCTGGAGGCGGTCCGCGACCCCTGGGCGGTGGGCGCGGCGGCGGAGTCGGCCGGGGCACGCGCACCCGAGACGCGGGCGCCGGGCGACGTGCCCGAGGCGGCCCGGCGCGATGGCTGGCTGCGCAAGCCGCGGCGCAGTGGCGGCGGCCACGGAGTGAGCGGATGGAGGGGCGGGCTGCTGCGCTCGACGGAGGTGCTCCAGCGGCGTGTCGAAGGGCTGTCGTGCTCGGCGGTCGCGATCGGAGACGGCCGCAGCGCGGTGGTGCTCGGGCTCACCGAGCAGCTCCATCTCCCACCGGGATTCCGATGGACAGGCAACGTGACCCCGCCGCGCCTTCCCGAAGCAGAACGCGCCGAGCTCGAGGGCCGGTTGGGCGCGGTGTGCGCCGAGGTCGCGGGGCGCTTCGGCGTGCGCGGCGCATTCGGGGTCGACGCGGTCTGGGATGGCCGCCATGCGTGGGTGCTGGAGGTCAACCCGCGGCCTTCGGCCTCGCTGGAGCTGTTCGGCCCGGGCAGCTTCGAGGCCCACGTCCGGGGGGCCCGCGGGCTCGGCCTGCCCGCCGCCGGCGTCCCGCCGGCCCGGAGGTGTGCGGCAGTCAAGCTGATCCTGTTCGCGGACCGCACGGTGTGCGCTCCCGATCCCGGCTGGTGGCCGGCGGGCCTGGTGCGCGACATCCCCCGGGCCGGCGAGACCATCACGAGCGGTGCCCCCGTGTGCACGCTGGTCTCACAGAGCGCCGACGTGTCCGAGCTCGTCGAGCGCGGCGCTCGTCTGCTGTCCGCCCTCCCCGACGCGGTGCCGGTCGGTGGCTGAGGCCGGGATCGGCCCTGTCACGTGCGCGGGTTGCGGCCTGCTGTGCGATGACGTCACGTTGGATTGCTCGGGCGACGCCGTGCGATTGCAACCGGCGTGCGCCCTGGGCGCTCGATGGTTCACCGAGCGCGTTCACCGGCCAGGAGATGCGCCGGGCGCGCTGATCAACGGCGAGCCGGTCGAGGTCGAGGCGGCGCTCGCCCGCGCCGCCGAGCTGCTGCGCCACGCGCGCCGCCCCATGCTCTATGGCTTCGAGGGGTCCACGGTGGAGGACGCCCGGGCGGCCGTCGCGCTGGCCGACCGGCTGGGGGCCCTGGTCATGACCGAGACCCCGACCGGTCCGTGGCCGGGCGCCGCGGCGCTTGCGCTCCGGGGCGCGACCACCGCCACGCTGGGCGAGATCCGGGACCGGTCGCGCGCGGTGGTCGTCTGGCGTGAGGATCCGGAGGCCACCCACCCACGGCTGCTCGACCGCCTCGGCTTCGGCGCCGACGCGCCCGCGCCGTCCGGCGCGCCGCGAGCCCTGGTCGTCGTCGATGACCGGGACACCGGCACCGCGGAGCGCGCCATGCTCAGGCTCACCTGGCCGCGGGACCGCGACCTGGAGGCGCTCGTCACGCTGCATGCGCTGAAACGGACCCCGGCGCCGGCGCCGAGCGACCTCGAAGCGCCGCTGCGCGCCCTGATGGGGCACATCGAGGACGTGCCTCATGTCGCGTTTGTGCACGGGCCGGGTCTGACCGGCGGCGACGGCGGCCAGCGGCGCGCGCTCGCGCTCAACGAGCTGACCCGGGCGCTCAGCCACGAGCGCCACGTCGTCACGCTGGCGCTGCCCCGCGCCGCCGGCACCGTGGGTGCGCAGGACGCGCTGGCCTGGCAGACCGGCTACGCCGGCAACGTCGATCTCGCAAGCGGTCATCCGGAGCTCCTCAGCACGACGCAGCCGCTGCAGGACGCCGAGGGCATCGACGTGGCGGTGCGCATCGACGGCGCCCCGGCGCGACTGGCGGCCGGGGTCGCGGAGATCGCGTTGTGCAGCCTGCCCGCCGACGAGGCCGGACCGGACCCGGCGGTGTCGATCCGGATCGCCGCGGCCGGGGTGGAGGCGGGCGGGACCGCACACCGGCTCGACGGCGTGCCGCTCGCGTTGCAGGCGCCGCGGCCGGCCGGCGCGCCGACGGCCGCCGCCCTTCTGACACGGCTGCTGGCGGAGGTGGCGCGGTGACCGCGATCCGGATCACGGGAGGCCGCGTCCACGACCCGGCCAACGGGGTCGACGGTGAGATCCGGGACGTGTGCATTGACGGCGGCAGGGTCGTCTCCGACGTCGGTCCCGACGCACGGCGAATCGACGCCCGCGGGATGGTGGTGATGCCCGGCGGCGTCGACATCCACGCTCACATCGCCGGTCCCAAGGTCAACGCCGCGCGCAAGCTCACGCCGGACGAGCGCCGCGACGACCCGCTGGAGCGCACCGAGCTGCTGCGATCGGGCACCGGCGGGGTGGTTCCCTCAACGTTCGCCACCGGGTACCGCTACTCGCTGCTGGGCTACACCACCGTCGTGGAGGCGGCCGCCCCGCCGCTGGCTGCGCGCCAGGTGCTCTCCGAGCTGCGCGACACGCCGATGATCGATTCGGCATTCCTCATCCTCTTGGGCAACAACCAGGTGTTGTTCGAGCTGATCCGCGAGTCCGGCGGCGCTGTCTCGTCGCAGCTGCGCGACGCCGTGGCGTGGTGGTTGGACGCCACGGGCGGCTACGGGGTGAAGCTCGTCAACCCGGGCGGGGTTGAGGTCTTCAAGCAGGACAACGGCAACGTCCACTCGCTCGACGAGGAGGTGCCGGGCTTTGCCGTGACCCCACGGCAGGTGCTGGAGGCGATCGGCGGGGCGGTGGATGAGCTCGCGCTGCCCCATCCCGTCCACATCCATGCCAACAACCTCGGGGTCCCCGGCAACGCCGACACGACGCTTGAGACGATGCGCACGGTGTCCGGCCGCCAGGCGCACTTCGCCCACCTGCAGTTCCACTGCTACGGGGGGCGGCCCGGTGGTCGGGCGGGCGGGACGTATTCCCGGGCACCCGAGCTCGTCGAGTACCTGTCCTCCCATCCGGAGATCACCGCGGATGTCGGCCAGGTCATGTTCGGACCGGCGGTGACGATGACGGCCGATGGGCCGCTCTCAGCCGTCCTGCGCGACCTCGACGGGGGCAAATGGCTCAACCACGACACCGAGGTGGAGACCGGGTGCGGGATCGTCCCCTACCGGTACCGCGCCGGCAGCTACGTCCATGCCCTGCAGTGGGGCATCGGGCTGGAGCTGTTTCTGTTGGGCAAGGACCCGTGGCAGGTGATGCTGTCCACCGACCACCCCAACGGCGGCTCGTTCCTCTCCTATCCGAAGCTGATCCGGCTGCTGATGGACCGCGCCTTCCGGGAGGATCAGATCGGCCGCGCGAACCAGCGAGCGATCCGGCGCACCGCGCTGCTCGACGGGCTCGACCGCGAATACACCCTCAACGAGATCGCCATCATCACCCGGGCGGCACCCGCGCGCCGGCTGGGCCTGCGTGACAAGGGGCACCTCGGGGTCGGCGCCGACGCCGACGTCACGATCTACCACGACCGCGATGATCGCGAGGAGATGTTCGCCACGCCCCGCTACGTGATCAAGGGCGGGGAGCTCGCGGTGGAGGAGGGCGAGCTGCGCCGGTCCGACGATGGGCTGCTGCACTCCAGCCGCGCCGGGTTCGACCCCGAAATCACCCGCGTCCTGGAGCCCCGGTTCGGCCGGCGCTACACGGTGGCGTTCGAGCACTACCCGGTCCGCGACCCGGCGTTGCGCGAGCCTGTGCGGATCGTGGAGGCGGGCACGTGAGCGGCTACGTGTTGGGTGAGACCGTGGTTGCCGACACGTTCGCCGAGGCGTTCCCCATGCGCTACGGGCGCGTGGTGATCACGGCCGCGACCGATGCGTGGGCGCTGGAGGCGGCGCGCTCGATGACCGGCTTTGCCACCTCGGTGATCGGCTGCAAATGCGAGGCGGCGATCGAGCGTCGGCTCGCCGCCCAGGACACACCCGACGGCCGGCCGGGGATCGCCGTGCTGCTGTTCGCGATGGACCGCGAGGGCGTGGGCAAGCGCATCCTCGAGCGCGTCGGCCAGAGCGTCATGACCTGCCCCACCACCGCGTGCTTCGATGGGCTCCCGGGCGCCGAGCGGACGGCGGCGCTGGGCAGCAGCCTGCGCTACTTCGGCGACGGCTTTCAGGCGAGCAAGGTGATCGCCGGGGAGCGTTTCTGGCGCATCCCGGTGATGGACGGCGAGTTCCTGGTCTCAGAGTCGGTCGGGGTCGGCCGGGGGGTCGGCGGTGGGAACCTGGTGATCGGGGCCGGCGATGACGACGCCGCGCTGGCGGCCGCACAGGCGGCGGCTGATGCGATGCGCGGCGAGGGGATCGCGCTGCCGTTCCCGGGCGGCATCGTCCGCAGTGGCAGCAAGGTCGGCGCCCGCACCTCGAAGACCATGCCGGCCTCGACCAATCACCCGCTGGCCCCGACTCTGCGCGCCCAGATCCCCGACACGCTCGTCCCAGACGGCGTCGGCGCGATGTTCGAGATCGTGATCGACGGGGCCTCGGAGGAGGCGGTGCGCGAGGCGATGCGCCGCGGGCTGCACGCGGCCGCCGGCGCCGGCGCCACCCATCTGACCGCCGCCAACTTCGGCGGCAAGTTGGGCGAGTTCCACTTCCCGCTCTCCGATCTGCGCGACCCGCCGTGACGCTGACGCTCACCCTCCGGTCAGCGCCCGCGGCGCGGGTGTGGGCCTCCGCACTGGTTCCCCGGCGCCTGCAGGGTCTCTCCGCACCCCAGGTGGCCGCGCTGACGGTGCGCTGCGGGCGCGAGGCGCTGGCCGTGGGCGAGCTGTTCGAGGTGTCGGGCACGGCCGATGAGCGGGTGGTGCTGCGCGGCGATCTGCGCCGCCTCGACGGGATCGGCATGGGCATGGACAGCGGGGCGGTGTTGGTGGAGGGGCGGTGTGGCCATCACCTGGGCGCGCGGATGAGCGGCGGCGAGATCGAGGTGCGCGGGACGGCGGGTGACTGGGCGGGCGCCGAGATGGCCGGCGGCGTTCTGCGGATCTCCGGGGAGGCCGGGGCCCGGCTGGGGGCCGCCTACACCGGTGCCCGTGCGGGCATGACCGGCGGCGAGATCGTCGTCTCGGGCGATGCCGGCCAGGAGGCGGGCGCGGGCATGCGGCGTGGCCTGGTAGCGGTTGGCGGCCGGACGGGGAGCGGCGCCGGTCTGCGCATGCTGGCGGGCACGGTGATCGCGCTGGGCGGCATCGGCGCGGAGGCCGGGATGGGCAACAAGCGTGGCAGCCTCGTCTCCGGGCGGGCGCTGGATCCCCTGCCCAGCTACGCATTCGCCGCTCGCTTTCGGCCGCCGGCACTCCGTGTGCAGCTGCGGCGCGTACGCGAGTTGGGGCTGGCCGTCGACGACGCGCTCCTGCGCGGGACCTGGGCGCGCTGGTCAGGCGACCGCACCGAGCTCGGCCGGGGGGAGATCCTGATCTTTAGCGAGGAGGATGGCCAATGACCCTCTCGATGAACGAACGTGCGGCGGCGCTCGTGGACGCGCTCGTTGCCGACGCGCAGGCCCTCGGGATCGAGGTCCGGACGCTCGAGTCCGGCGCCCGGCTCGTGGATTGCGGCGCCCGGGCGCGCGGTGGCCTCCAGGCCGGCGTGGGCTTTGCGGCCGTGTGCATGGGCGGCCTGGGCGAGATCGGCCCCGTGCCGGTCGTTGTGGGCCCGCGAACCTGGCCGGGCGTCGCCGTCAGCACCGATCAACCCGCCGCCGCGTGCCTGGCCGCTCAGTACGCCGGCTGGAAGCTCGAGCACGACGATTTCTTCGCCATGGCCAGCGGCCCGGGCCGCGCGCTGGCGCGCGCCGAGGACCTGTTTGACGAGCTGGCCTGGCAGGAGCGCGCCGAGCGGGCGGTCCTCTGCCTGGAGACGCGCCAGGATCCGCCGGCGGCGATCGTTGACAAGGTGGCGAAGCGCTGTGGCGTGCCGGCGTCCGCGGTGACGTTCCTGATCGCGCCCACCGCCTCGGTGTGCGGCTCGGTGCAGATCTCGGCCCGAGTGGTCGAGACCGCGCTGCACAAGCTGCACGAGCTCGGGGTCGATCCCGGCCGCGTTCGCCACGGGTGGGGGTGCTGCCCCGTCGCGCCGGTGGCGGCCGATGACCCGGCCGCGATCGGGCGCACCAATGACGCGGTGCTCTATGGCGGGACGGTTCACCTGTGGATCGAGGCCGGCGACGACGAGGCGGCCGACCTGGCGCGGCGCCTGCCGTCAGCGGCGTCGGACGCGTTCGGCACGCCGTTCGGGGAGCTGCTGGCGGCGGCGGACTGGAACTTCTATGACATCGACCCGATGCTGTTCAGCCCCGCCGAGGTCACCCTGACGAGCACCGAGTCCGGGCGCGCGCATCACGGAGGCGGGCTCGCGCCCGAGGTGCTCGAGCGGTCGTTCACGCGGTGAGCGCGCGGCTGCGGGTCGGGGTGCTGGGCGCGACGGGCTCCTGGCACACGCGGGGCCTGACCGGAGCGCTGGCGGCCCGCGGCCACGAGGTGGTGGCGATCCCCGCCACGCGGCTGCGCTCGGAGGTCGACGCCGGTGGACAGGTCCGGGTGCTCGGGCCGGAGGACGTCGTGCTCGATGCGCTGGACCTGCTCATCGTCCGCGGACTGCCGCGTGGCTCGCTGGAGCAGGTGATCTTCCGGATGGATGCGCTTCACGTCCTTGCCGCGCAGGGCGTCCGCTGCGTCAACAGCCCGCGGGCGATCGAGAAGACGGTCGACAAGTCGTGGGCCGGCGCGGTGCTCGCTCTGTCGGGAGTGCCCACGCCACCGACAATCGTGTGCGAGCGTTATGACGGCGCGATGCGGGCATTCGATGAGCTCGGCGGCGACGTGGTCGTCAAGCCTCTGTTCGGCGCCATGGGCAACGGGATCGTCCGCGTGGAGGACCGCGATGTGGCCCACCGAGTGTTCCGCGCGCTCGAGTTGGAGAGGACCGTCTACTACGTGCAGCGCACGGTCGCGCCGGTGGGCCGGCGGAATCTGCGCGTCCTGGTGGTCGGCGGCGAGGTGGCCGGCGCGATGGAGCGCGTGACCGATTCGTGGCGCGCCAACATCGCGCGCGGGGCCCGGCCGCGCGTCGTCGCGCTCGGCGAGAGCGAGCGCGGCCTCGCCCTCGCGGCGGCGGGCGCCCTGGAGGCCGACGTGGCCGGCGTGGACCTGATCGTGGCGCCCGACGGCGCAGCGGTGGTGCTCGAGGTCAACGGGATCCCCGGCTGGCAGGCGCTGCAGTCCGTTTGCTCCGAGGATCTGACCGCCCGAGTTGTGAGCGCCTGCGAGTCACTGATCAGGGCGTGATGCGGCCCTCGTGCAACGCCGTGGCCACCAGGGCGCCCGTGGCCCCCGCTGACTCGAGCGCCCGGAGATCCTCGTCGTTGCGCACTCCGCCACCGGCGTAGATCGCGATGCCGGGCAGCGCCGCGGCGAGCTCGGCCACCGCGTCCAGCGGCGGCCCGGAGCCGCTGCCCACGCGGGCGAGGTCGATCACCAGGAGCTCTGAGACGGCGAGCGCCTGCGCCAGCGGAGCCGCCGCCGCAGGCTCGCGGCCGTGCAGCGCGGGATCGGGTGAGATCAGCCGCCCGCCGCGCAGATCCACGCTGAGCACGAGCGGCGGGGGAGAGGGAACCGAGCCGGCCGTCGCCGCCTCGGGGCCCAGGGACTCCGTGCCCACCACGTTGCGCGCCGCGCCGGCGCGCTCCAGCGCCGCCGCCCGCTCGGGCGTGGTCGCGCCGGCGTCGACCCAGGTCTCCGCCACCGACGCCAGGCCGGCCAGGGCCGCCTCGCCGGCCGGCTCGCCCGCGAGCGCGTCGAGGTCGGCGACGTACAACCGATTGCTCCGGCACGCGGCGCAGAGGGCGCGTGCCACCGGCACCGGCTCGCACCCCTCCACCAGGGGACTGCTCAGCGGGGCATACTCGGCGCGCGCGCCGCGGCGGGCGTGCACGACGATCCCGCCCTTCAGATCGAGGACCGGCACGATTCTCATGGTCCGCGTCATGATGCCCGAATGGCTCCCGTGATCGGGCTCGACATCGGCGGCGCCAACACCAAGGCCGCGGTGGTGGAGAGCGACCGGCGGGTCCGGATCGTCTCGGAGCCCTACGAGGTGTGGCACGACCTCGACGCCATGGCCGACGTGATCGCCGACGTCGTCAGGCGGCTGGGGCTCGAGAGCGCGCCCGTGGCGCTGACCACCACGGCCGAGCTCGTCGACGTGTTCGCCAGCAAGCGCGAGGGAGTGCTCTACGTGCTGGAGGCCGCGGGCCACGCTCTGCGCGGGCGCCGGCTGCGCGTGATGACCACCGGGGGCGAGCTGGTGAGCCTGGACGCGGCCCGGGCCGCGCCGCTGGCGTGTGCGGCGGCGAACTGGATGGCAACCGCGCTGGTGGTCGCACGCGCGCTGCCCGACGCGATCCTGGCGGACTGCGGCGGCACCACCACGGACCTCATTCCGATCGCCGGCGGCACGGTTGTCGCCGAAGGCCGCACCGACCTCGAGCGGCTGCTCGCCGGCGAGCTGGTCTACACCGGAGCGCTGCGGACCAGCATCGCCGCCGTGCTCTCGCACGTCCCGATCGGTGGGCGGCCCTGCCCGGTGACCGCCGAGCTGTTCGCGATCGCCGCCGACGCCCACCTGCTGCGGGGGAACCTCACCCCCGAGCAGTGCACGTGCTCGTTCCCGGACGATCGCGGAACCTCTCCCGCAGAGGTCCGCTCGCGTCTGGCGCGCGTCGTCTGCGCCGACCCCGAGCAGCTCGCCGACGGTGACCTGGACGCGATCGCCGGAGCCGTCGAGGAGGCGCAGCTGGCATCGATCACGGCGGCGCTTCGCCGGGTCGCCGCGCGCCTGACCGCGAGCGTCCCCGTGGTCGCCGTGGGCGTCGGCGCGTTCCTGGCCCGCGAGGCGGCGGCGCGCTGCGGCCTGCCGGTCCATCCCGGCGACGGTCCCGGCTTCCCGCTCGCAGGCGAGGGCGGGGAGGTCGCTGCCGCGGTCGCCCTGTCGGTGCTGGGCGGTGGGTGAGCCCCGCCCGCTGGTCGTCAAGATCGGCGGCGGGCTGCTGCGATCCAGCGGCCTGGCCGGGCTGCGCCGGGCGTGCGCGGAGGTGACCGAGCTGGCCGCCGGACGTCCGGTGCTCGTCGTGCCGGGAGGCGGCCCGTTCGCCGACGCGGTCCGCGCCGTCGATGCCCAGGTGGGCCTTGCCGACGACGTTGCGCATGCGCTGGCGCTGGGGGCGATGGATCAGCTGGGCGCGCTGCTGGCGCCGCTGCTGCCGGGCGCCGAGCCGCTCGAGCGTCTCGTCGCGCCCCGCCGGCTGGGCCTGCTCATGGCGGCGCGGGCGTTCGCGGACCGCGCCGAGATCCCGCGGTCCTGGGCGGTCACCAGTGATTCGCTGGCGGTGCTGGCGGCGGCGGCCGTCGGGGGGGAGGAGGCGGTCCTGCTCAAGCCGGTCGCCGGGATCCTGGCGCGGTGGCCGTCGGATGACCCCCCGGTCGCCCGGTTGACCGCCGGACAGCTGCAGGCGCTGCAGGACAGCGGCGGCGGGCGGGCCGTCGACCCCTATCTGCCCGAGGCGGTGCGCCGCACCGGCGTTGCTGTCGATGTCCGGGAGCCCGGCCCCGCGCGCGCGGCGGGAACGCGGGTCGTGCCCGCCTGAGCGCCTGCATCGGCGCGCAGCTCGCCCACCGCGGCGGCCACGAGCTCGGGCCGCAGCTCCGCCGTCCGATCGCCGTCACGGCACACGGCCGACCGCACGCCAACGACGTCGGCGTCCACCCGGCGCAGCTCGCCACGTCGCAGCTGTCCGGCCACGGTGAAGATCGCGCCCGCACGGCGCGTGCGGGCGATCAGCTCGGCCAGCTCGGACTCCGACAGCCACGCGTACAGTCCGCGCCCGTCCTTGACGAACGTGTCGACGAGCGCTCCGGCGATCCCCGTCCGCTGCACCAGGGCAGGCAGGCACGCGGGCGGGAGCGCGGGAGGGTCCAGCGCGCCGGCGTCCGCGTATGCGGCCGCGATCACCGCGGTGTGCGGCTCCACCGCCTCGGAGACCGCGCTCATCACCGCCAGTGCGCGATCGAGCTCGCGCACCCCGCGCAGGCCCACCTTGACGAAGGCCGCGCCGCTGAGAGAGGCGCCGCGCGCGGCGAGCGCCGCGGTGTGGGGGAGGTCCGGCAGGTCACCCAGCGCCACGCTCACCGGGGCACGCGCGCCCACCACCCGGATCACGTCGGCGAGGACGCCCGGCGCCGGCGCCCCCAGCGAACCCTCGCCCGGATCCTTGACGTCGATGATGTCGGCGCCCCCGGCGAGGGCACTGCGCGCCTCCGCGGCGGACACGACGCTCACGAGCAGTCTCATGCCGCCGCCCGCTCCGATCCGTCGCGCGCCACCCAGGCGCCCCGGCGATCGAAGTCGACCACGCGCACGTCGGTGGCAGGGTCGGCAATGGCACGCAGCCGATCGGCCACATCGGCGGCGCGCTCCGGGCCGTCGACGATCCCGTACACCGTCGGGCCCCACGAGCTCTGTCCCACCGCCCTCAATCCCAGGGCCTCGAGCGCCTCAACGATCGGAGCCGCGTGCGGATGGAACGTGCCGCCCTGCCGGGCGGCGAACATCGATCCGATCTCACGCTGGATCTCCGTGAGGGCGGCACCGAACTCCGCGATGTCGCCGGTGACCAGGCCGGGAAGCAGGGCCGTCAGCAGCAGCCGCGAGACGCGCGGTTCGCCGCCCGCCCGTTCGTGCAGCTCCTTGAAGAAGCGCTCCTCTACATCTCCGGAGAGCCCCTCCTCGCCGAGGGGGAGGGCGAGCACGCACCGCCACCGTTCAGGCATGAGGTGGCGCGCCACCAGCGGGCTGACGGAGCCGTCCTCGGTCACCCCGGCCTCTACGACCAGACCCGGTCCATCGAAGGTCCAGCACCCCACGCTGGAGCGCGCGGCGCGGCCGCTGGCGTCGGCCAGCGCCTGGGGCCCGGCATGGACGCCCGCCAGCTCGGCCACTCCGCGGGCGATGGCCAGGCCGAGCTTGGTGCCCGACCCGAGGCCGACGTGCGGCGGGATCGCCTCGCGCACCTCGACGTCGAGGCCCCCCTGGTGTCCGAACGCGTCGCGGGCTCGCCGCGCGAACGCGGTGGCGCGCTCGGCCTGCGACCCGTGCGCGACGACGTCGTCACCGGACCCGGGGCTGATCCCCACCACCACTCGCGGACGCTCCACGCCCACGCCGCATCCCCCGAACCGCCGGGGCCCGAGCCCGGCCGGGTCGAGCATGCCGAAGTGCAGCCGCGCCGGCGCGGTGACCACGATCTCGCTCACGCGCGCTCGCTCACGTAGCGCCGGACGTAGTCCATCGCGGCGCGCTCGCGGGGGCCGGCGGTCCTGTCCACCAGCTCCTGCAGGCGGCCGAGCTCAGCCGACACGTGCTCGGCTCCCAGCCACGGCAGCCGAGAGGCCAGGATCGACGCTTCGACGGCCGCGTGCCGGGCGCGGCAGAGGCCCAGCGGCTGCCGGGTGCCGGTGCCCGAGGCGACCACCCGGGCGCGCACCCGAGAGCGCGGTAGGTCGCCCGTGTCCGGAGCGATCTCGGTCACCACGATCTCTCGCCACGCGTTCGCCTCCTCGATCACCGAGCCCTCGATCGCCCTCGCGGGACGCACCGCCGGACGGGGATGGCCCAGCGCCGCCTGGACGAACAGGAGCACGTCGTCCGTGAGATGGACCACCGCCTCGCCGTGGCGCCGGAGGTTGCGGAGCGTGCGCGTGGTCTGGAACGGCCAGAACACGAGCTCCTCCTCCCCCCAGCGCACTCCGATCGCCGCGCAGTTGACCTCACCGTCGCTCCCGGTGGTGGTGACCACGGTCTCGATGAGCGGCGACGGCTCGCCGGCGTCAGCTGACAAGGCTGAAGAGCTCCTGGCGGGTGCGCGGGTCGTCACGGAGCGCGCCCCGGACCGCCGAGGTGACCGTCCGCGCCCCCGGCTTGCGGACGCCGCGGATCGTCATGCACATGTGCTCGGCGCTCAGCACCACCCCGACCCCGCGCGGCGCAAGCTCCTGCTCCAGCCAGTCGGCGATCTGCTGCGTCATGCGCTCCTGCAGCTGCAGGTCCCGGGCGAATGCCTCCACCACGCGGGCGAGCTTCGAGATCCCGACGATGGTGTCTCCCGGCAGGTACGCGACGTGGGCCTCGCCGTGGAACGGCAGCAGGTGATGCATGCACAGCGTCTGGAAGGGGATGTCGCGGACCAGCACCAGTTCGTCATAACCCTCGTTGGGGAACAGGGTCGCCTCGAAGCCGGCGGGCGTCACCAACTCCGCGAACGACGCGGCGACGCGACGCGGCGTCTGCATCAGCTCGGGTGCATCGAGGTCGGCGCCGATCGCGCGCAGCAGGTCGCGCGCGGCCTGCTCTGCAGCGGCGAGGTCGAACTTCGAGGCGTCGACCACGCGCCCCGGCGTGGCGGCCGCGGCTCGCCGATCGCCATCCCCGAGGTTCATGAGGCCAGCGTAACGCCTGGGGGTTCGCTCACGACGCGGCCGCCGCGCTCAGGCGTGCGGCGAGCTCGACCAGCATGCGGACGCCGTAGCCCGAGGCGCCGGGGCCGAACGCGTCCCCGCGATCGTCGTCGAGCAGCGCCGGGCCGAGCATGTCGACGTGCGCCCAGGGCCCGTCGCCCGCGAATTGCTGGAGGAACGTCGCCGCCACGATCGGATACCCGAACCCCTTCCCCGCCGTGTTGCGCAGATCGGCCACGGTCGAGTCGATCAGGGGCCGGTAGCGCCGGTGAAGCGGCCACGGCCAGGCCAGGTCCCCGCTGGCATTTCCCGCCTGCACAACCTCATCGCGCCACGCCTCGTCAGGCGAGAAGACGCCCGCGTAGAGGTCGCCCATGCCGGCGCGCATTGCGCCCGTCAGGGTCGCGAGGTCCACGACGTGGGTTGCGCCCTCGCGGCGCGCGTACCACAGGCCATCGGCCAGGATCAGGCGGCCCTCGGCGTCGGGATTGGTGACCTCGACCGTGAGCCCGGCGGCGGTGCCGATGACGTCGGTGGGCCGGATCGCTGAGCCGCTCAGCATGTTCTCGCAGGTCGGAATGACCCCGGTGACCGACAGGGGCAGTCCGAGCTCCGCGATGGCGCCGAGCGCCGCGGCGACGGCTGCGCCGCCCCCCATGTCGGCCTTCTGGCGCACGATGTCCGACTGCGGCTTGAGGAAGTATCCGCCGGTGTCGAAGGTGACGGCCTTGCCGACGAGAGCAAGCCGCGGTGCCGCGGGCGCACCCACGGGCTCGTGGCGCAGAACCAGCAGCAACGGCCGCGCGGGGCTGCTCCCACCGACGGCGGCGAGCGCGGCCAGGCCCGCCTCGTCAGGGTCGACGGCGTCGACGCCGAGGTGCGGAAACGCCGCGGCGCGCTCGGCGAACCCCGCCGGCGAGACCACGTTCGGGGGCGCGTCAACCAGCTCCCGGGCGATGTTCGTCCATCGCGCGATGAGCGCCGCGCGGTCGGCGACGCGCGCGAGCTCCTCGGGGCAGCCGCAGATGACGAAGCGCTGCACGCCGCGGGGCGGCGGTTCGCTTCGCCAGCGGCGGCCGTCGTAGCCGCCTAAGACCGCGCCCTCGGCCAGCGCCCGCACCTGCTCGGCGGCGGGGATGGGCAGGGACGTGTCGAGCGCCCACGCGACCGCCTCGCCGTGGCGGCACGCTCGCACCGCGCGCGCGGCCGCCGTCCGCAGGCCCTCGACGTCGGGCTCGAGCGCGAGGACGGCCAAGGGGGCGCCGTCCCGGTAGACGAGCGCCAGCGGGTCCGCATCCGCCACCGCGCGCTCCGGCGCCCCGAGCTCCGCCGCCGGTGCTCCCGCCGCCACGGCGACGAGGTCCGCGCCGACCGTGTCGGCTCCGCTGAGAGTGACTTCGACGCGTATCGTGTGCCGCGATGATCCGGTCAACTTGACACCTCCCGCTAAGATGACACTCTGCCCGTTGAACTCTAGGAGGGAGGCATCCTATGGACTGGATCAAGCCGAAGTTTGAGTTCATCGAGATGTGCTCGGAAGTGACGTCCTACCTCTACCACAGGTAGGACGGCTGAAGCCGACGTGGCCTCCGGCGCTGGCCTGAGGCTACGTCTCGCTTCCTCCTCCCGTGCGCGTTCGGATTCTTGGCTCGGCCGCAGGCGGGGGTTTTCCGCAGTGGAACTGCCGATGTCCGACGTGCCAGGCCGCTCGTGCAGGCGTACGGGCGCAGCCGCGGACCCAGTCCTCGCTGGCCATCCGCGGACGCGATGGCCCGTGGTTTCTCGTCAACGCCTCGCCTGACGCACGCCAGCAGCTCGAGGGCCTCAGCGACCCAGTGGTCGACGGCGTCCGGGCGCCGCCCGTCGCGGGCGTCCTGTTGACCGACGCCGAAATCGACCACACAGCGGGCTTGCTGCTGCTGCGCGAGTCCTCGGCGCCGGTGCGCGTGTACGGCGACTCCGGGGTCGAGAGCGCGCTCCGGCAGGGGTATCCGGTGCTGTCGATCCTCGAGCGGTATTCCGGGGTGGAGTGGAGGACGCTCGAGCCGGGACGCGCGATGGCGCTGGAGGGATCGAGTCTCACGGTCGAATCGTTCGACGTCGGCGGTGACGCGCCCCGCTACCTGGACGGGACAGGCGTGACGCTCGGCGCGACCGGGATGGTCTTCCGTGACCGTGCCGGTGCGAGCGTCGTCACCTACGTCCCGGGTCTGGCGCGGCTGGACGCCGACGTGCTCAGCCGGTTCGCCGCCAGCGACCTGCTGCTCGTTGATGGCACCTTCTGGCGCGACGACGACCTCGCCCGGCTCGGCATCTCGACCCGCACCGCGCGCGACATGGGGCATCTGCCCCTGTCGGGCCCCGACGGGACGCTCGAGGTGCTCGCCCGGCTGGAGCGGCCGCGCACCGCGCTCGTCCACATCAACAACACGAACCCGATCCTGCTGGAGGACTCACCCGAGCGGGCCGCGGTGACCCGGGCGGGAGTCGAGGTTGCCTACGATGGGCTCGAGGTCGAACTGTGACCGACACCGCCCTGACACCGACCGAGGAGCGCCGCCCAGCGCCGGCAGAGGCGTTCATCGCCGAACTGCGCGCTCAGGGAACGCGCTACCACAACCTGCACCCCTTCCACCGCAGGATGGATGCGGGGGAGCTCAGCCGCGATGAGCTCCAGCGCTGGGTGACGAATCGGTTCTACTACCAGAAGTCCATCCCGCTCAAGGACGCGGCCATCCTCTCCAACTGCCCGGAGGTCGCGGTGCGGCGCGAGTGGATCCAGCGCATCATCGACCATGACGGCAGGAGCGAGGGGACCGGCGGCATCGAGTCCTGGCTGCGCCTCGGTGAGGCGCTCGGCGTCTCCCGGGACCATCTGGAGTCAGAGCGCGGCGTCCTGCCCGCGGTGCGGTACGCGGTCGATGCCTACGTGACCTTCGCCCGCCGGAGGCCGTGGGTTGAGGCCGTCGCCTCATCGCTCACCGAGCTGTTCGGGCCCGCCGCGATCCGCGTGCGGCTCGAGGCGCTCGAGCGCCACTACCCGTGGATCGACGCCGCGGGGCTCGAGTACTTCCGCACACGGCTCGTGAAGGCGCCGCGCGATGCGGACTACGCGCTGGGGCTGACGGTCGAGCGCTGCCGCACGCGCAAGCAGCAGGAGGCGGCGGTCGCGGCGCTGCGCTTCAAGACCGAGATGCTCTGGGCGCAGTTGGACGCCATCGAGCGCGGCGACTCCCAGAGCGAGATCTCGCCCACCCCGCGCGTATGAGCTGCCCTCGTCTCGTCACCGGTGCACGGCTGCGCTACGACGAGGTGCGCGAGGAGCACCTGCTGCTCGTCCCCGAAGGCGCGGTACGGCTCAACCCGACCGCCGCGGAGGTGCTGGGGTTGTGTGACGGAGGCCGGTCGCTGGAGGACATCATCGTCGTGATGACCGAGCGCTACCACGGGTCGGACGTCAGCGACGACGTCCGGGAATTAGTGGACGCCATGACCCAGAGAGGATTGCTGGTCGATGGCGCCCCCTAGCCCGTTCACGCTGATCGCCGAGCTCTCCTACCAGTGTCCGCTGCACTGCCCGTACTGCTCCAATCCGGTGGAGATCGGCGGCGAGCGCTATCGCGACGAGCTGCGCACCGAGGAGTGGGTCCGGACCTTGCGACAGGCGCGCGGGCTCGGCGTCCTGCAGCTCGCGCTGACCGGGGGCGAGCCGATGCTGCGCCGCGATCTGGTGCAGCTCTGCGCGGCGGCGGCCGAGGCGGGGCTGTACTCGTCGCTCATCACCGCGGGCACCCTGTTCACGCCCGAGCGTGCGCAGGCGCTGAAGGCGGCCGGGCTCGACCACGTGCAGATCTCGATTCAGAGCCCCGACCCGCAGGAGAACGACCGTATCGCGGGCAACCGGTCCTTCGAGAAGAAGATCGCGGCGGCGCGCCTGGTCAGGGAGCTCGACTTCCCTCTGACCATCAACTGCGTCCTGCACCGGCAGAATCTCGACCGCATCGAGGAGCTGCTCGAGTTGACGCTCGAGCTGGACGCCCAGCGCCTCGAGCTCGCCAACACGCAGTACTACGGGTGGGCCGTCCTCAACCAGGAGGCGCTGTTGCCGAGTTGGGATCAGCTCCGGCGCGGGGAGGAGGCGGTCAAGCGATTCCGCGAGCGCGTCGGCCCGAAGGTCGACGTGCTGTGGGTGCTGCCCGACCTCTACGAGGAGCTGCCGAAGCCGTGCATGGGCGGCTGGGGCCGGACGGCGATCGTGGTCAGCCCGAACGGTGAGGTGCTGCCCTGCCAGGCGGCGTCCACGATCCCGGGGCTCGTGTTCGACAACGTCCGCGAGCATTCGCTCGACTGGATCTGGGAGCGGTCCGAGGCGTTTGAGCGGTTCCGTGGCACCGGCTGGATGCAGGAGCCGTGCCGGTCCTGTCCGCTTGGGCGCCAGGAGGAGGATTGGGGCGGCTGCCGGTGCCAGGCGCTCCGGTTGACGGGCGACGCGGCCGCCACCGATCCCGTCTGCCGGCTCTCGCCGCAGCACGCGCAGGTGGTGTCGGTGCGCGAGTCGGCGCAGACCGACGAGTTCGTCTACCGCACGATGAAACGACCGGAGCGGGTCTGAGCGATGACGGATCGTAACCCCAACATGGGACCCGGCGGGCTCAGCGTTCCGAGCGCTGATCGCTCGGAGCTGCTGATGTTCCCGCGGCTCTCCACCTATTCCCAGATCGTCGCCCGGCTGCAGTGGGAGCCGGCGACGATCGACTTGGCCCCTGACGCCCGCGCGTGGCCGGAACTTGGCGGCGAGCGCCGCCGCCGCCTGACCACCCTGCTGGCGGGCTTCTGCGTGGCCGAGGACGCCGTGGCAGAGCACCTGACGCCGTTCGCCGACGTCGCCGAGCACGTGGACACGATGATGATGTGGATCTTCTTCCTGCAGCGCCGCGACGAGGATCGTCACGCGCAGTTCTTCGACCGCGTCGCCGCGGAGGTGCTCGGCCTGCCCGGGCACACCCCGGCGGAGCGCCGCGCCGCGGCGCGCCCCCTCGTCCCGCCAGCACTGCTCGAGCTGTTCGAGGTACGGCTGCCCGCGATCGCTGCCGATCTGGCCGCCGGGCGCGCCGGCATCGCCGATGGCGTGGGCCTCTATCACATGGTGCTCGAGGGGGCGGTGTTCACCGCCGGCCAGCGGGCGCTCCTTGACGACCTGGAGGACGGCGTCCTGCCGGGAATCCGCGAGGGCGTGGCGCACGCCGATCTCGACGAGCGCTGGCACGTCGGCTTCGGCGTACGCTGCCTGACCGAGGCCGCCGATACCGACCTCGTGCTCGAGGAGGTCCTGGCCCGTGCCACCGAGGCCGCCGGGGCCTGGGGGGACGCGGTGCCCGCCGCCACCCGTGAGTACGCCCTGGGGCTGTGTCGCCGACGGTTGGCGGTCGCCGGCCTCGTGGAGACCTCGCCAGCGGCCTAGAGATCCTGCCGCGGGCGCGGGCTCTCGGAGGCTCCGCCCCAGTAAATCTTGGGCGTCGAAACCCGTTATTGGGGTGTGCGATGTAGCTCACGGATGGGAGTAACGATGAAGTACCTCACGGATGGGATTCACCTGTACGAGATCGCCGACCAGCGCACCGTGGAGAACTACGGGCTGCTGCGAGGCGCGATTCGCTACGTGATCCTCAGGGATTGCGTCAGCGAGGCCGTCGCGAGGATGAACGAGCTGGACCTCGCGGCGCTCTCCGAGGTCCCGCAGACCGGCTGAAGAGCTCAGGTCGAGACCAGGATCGCGGCCGCGACGTAAACGAGGTAGAGCGCTGTCAGCGCGGCGCCTTCGATCCGGCCCAGTCGCTTGCGGACCATCAGCAGTGCCGCGAATATCGCGGGGCTGACGACCGCGACGGGCAGGTAGAAGCGGGTCGTCTGCGGGCCGAGCGTGAGCGGCTTGACGAGGGCGATGATGCCCGCGTTCAGAGCCACGAAGTGCACGATCGTCCCGGCGAGGCTCCCGAGGCCGATCTCGGGCCGTCCGCGACGTGCCGGCACCGCGAAGCGGGCCAGCTCCTCGGCCTCGACGGTCGCCGCCAGCGCGGTGTTGCCGAGCAGCGTCTGAGGGACCCCGAGCTGGCGCACCGTCGTGCGCAGACCCTGGCCGATCAGCCACCCCCCACCGGTGAGCAGCGCCAGCCCGATGACGAGCCGCAGGCCGGGCCGTCGGATCTCCTCCTCCTCGTGCTCGGAGGCCAGCAGCGCCCGTCCCGAGCGGGCCAGCCCCACCAGTGCGATCACCGACCAGACCACGAGGAGCCCGCCCTCGGCACGGGAGATATTTCCGTCGATCGCGCACGCCAGCAGCGGGACCGGTGCGACGGCGGTCCAGACCGCGAACCGCGTTGGGAGCTCGACACGGATCGGCGCGATCAGGCCGCCGAGTCCCGCCACGCCGAACGCCAGGAACGTCACGCCACCCAGGAACGTGCCCGCCGCGGCCCCGGGCAGGCCCTTCGCGTTCGCCGCGATCCCGGCGGCGAGGTTCTCGGTCTCGAACCCGGAGAGGGCGACCGAGAGCACGAAGGCGGAGATCCCCAGCGTCCGCGCGATGCCCAGCAGCCCGTCGACGAACACGTCGGCCGCAAAGACGACCACGACGATTCCGACGACGAGGACGAGGAGACCGGCAGCTCCCGACAGAAGTTCATCGTTGCACAGACGACGGCGCCTGCCGGGCGAGGCGGGCGAAGCGCTCGACGACGGCGGAGTCTGTGAACAGCGAGATACTCGTCAGGCCACCGCCGCGCAGGCCGAGGACCGCCACCCCGAAGGGCTCACCGTGCCACTCCGCGAACGCCGCCGGCTGCCCATTGGCGCGCGTGCGATGCATCGACCACTCTCCCGGTTTGCCAAGCACGGTCTCCAGGTAGGGCAGGCAGGTCGCGCGGCCCGAGAACCACGTCCGTGTCCCGGTCATCTCCAACATCGCGTCGTCGCGCAGCGTGCGCTCGAGCAGCCGGATGTCTGATTCCTCGAAGGCGCGCATGTAGGCATCGAGCAGCTCCCTGGCGACCGGCTCGTCGGGATCGTTCAGAGGCTCGTCGCTGACGTCAAGCGTGGCGCGGGCGCGCTGCAGCAGGCTCTTGGCCGCGGGGACGCTGACGTCGAGCGTCGCGCCGATCTCCGCCGCCGAGAAGTCCAGCGCCTCCCGCAGCAGCAGCGCGCCGCGCTGGCGCGGTGGCAGTCGCTGCAGGCTGGCGATGAGCGCGAGCCGAAGCTGGTCGCGATCCACAGCGGCCGCCTCCGGATCAGCGTCCGATGCAACGAGCGCATCCGGAACTGGCTCCACCCAGGCGCTGTCGTCGTCGATCACGACGTCGAGAGAGATGTCGGCCGTCGGGGGGCCGAGCCCCGAGGGGACGTACCGGCGCCGGCGGGCACTGCTGAGGAACGCGTTGGTGGCGATCCGATACAGCCACGTGCGCACCGTCGCCTCGCCGCGGAAGCGCCGGTAGGACCGCCACCCGCGGAGCATGGTCTCCTGCACGAGGTCCTCGGCGTCCTGCACGGAGCCCGAGAGGCGGTAGCAGTGACCGAGCAGCTCGCGGCGGAGCTGCTCGGCCTCCCGCGTGAACTCGTCCTCGGTCACCGCTCGGCTGCCTCGAGCCGCCCGCGCACCCACGACGCGACCCTCGCGATGGCCTCGTCGGCCACCGCGGAGCGGCCCGCGGACATGTGGAAGGTGTGCTGCTGGCCCTCCACAACGTCCAGCCGCACGACGTCAGGCGCCGCATCGGCCACGCGCCGGGCATCGTCGAGGAGCATCTCGGCCCCGCTGACCTGGAGGTACGTCGGCGGGAGCCGGGTCAGATCGCCGTGCAACGGGCTCACGCGCGGGTCCCGTCGGTCCTGCCCGGGACCGCCGAGCACGTAGTCGACCATGCCGTCGAGATCCATCGGGTGCTCGCCTCCGAAGAGGGCATCGCTGGCGCGGTTCGTCTCCATGGACGGTCCCGAGAGTGTCATGTCCGTCCACGGCGACAGGCCGACGATCGCCGCGGGGGCGGGGAGCTCGGTGGTGATCGCCAGCCCAAGGGCCAGTCCACCGCCCGCGGAATCGCCGACCACGGCGACGCGGCTGAAGCCCTGCCCCAGGAGCCACCGGTACGCGGCCTCGGTGTCCTCGGCTGCGGCGGGGTGGGGATGGTCGGGCAGCAACCTGTAGTTGAGGACCAGCGCCCGCGTGCCCGCGGCCTTGGCGATGTGGGCGAACATGCGCCGGTGCGAGTACATCGAGCCACCGATGAACCCGCCCCCGTGCAGACACAGCAGCGCCTGGCCGTCCGTCGCGGCACGTGGCACCAGCCACATCCCCGCGACTCCCCCCGCCTCGGTCTCCAGGTAGTCCACGCCGCCGGGCTCGGTGGCGATGTCGCCCCACCGCTGGTCGAACTCGCGCGCCGTCTCCGGTGACAGGTTGCCGCGGGTGGCGGTGTTGGTCGACGCGTAGTGCTCGAACAGGAGCTGCTCGCCGAGCGAGAGATTCGCCGTGGTCATCGTCCCTCCGTTTCAGTTGATGAAGTGCCGTCGGAGGGTTGGACGCGCCCCGAGCTGAAAAGGAATCGGTCGGCGTTACGTCTGGGCCTTGAGCCCGTCGCCGGTCAGCAGATAGCCGGGGGCGAGGGCGTCGGGCTCGGCCTGCACCAGTTCGACCAGCGCGGCGCCGGCGATCGCCGGGGTCAGCGGGTCGCCGAACGACTGGAGATATTCCTGCTCGGACTGTCCGTTGCGGGCGGCATAGGCCCTGACCGCCGGGCGGCCCAGCTCGGTGAGCGGGGTCAGACGAGGGAGCACCGCCGTGAAGGTGATGCCGAGACCGGCGCGCCTCGACTCGTCCTGGGCGTAGGCGGTGAGGAAGCGCTGCGTGGCCTTGGCGCCGGCGTAGCCGCCGCTGAGCGGCGACCCCTGGAGCGCCGCGCCACTGCTGATCACGACGACCCGGCTGCCGGGTGGCATCGGCTTGAGCAGCGCCTCGCGGACCCATTGGAACGTGATCCGGACGTCCGAGTGCCAGTTGACCGAGAGGGTCTCCCACGTCTGCTGCTGGAGTGGGCGCATGAGCGGGGTGGCGCCGGCCACCAGTACGACGGCACGCGGCTCGTGGCGGTCCAGGAGGCCGCCGGCCACCGTTGGGTCCCCGGCGTCGGCGACCTCCCACGTGATGTCCTGGGCCCCGCTCGCCGCCTGGGCGGCAGTGCGCGAGACGGCGATCACCGGGGCGCCGGCATCGGCCAGGGCGGTGGCGATCCCACGGCCCAGGCCACGGCTTGCGCCGACCACGATCGTGGTGGTGTCGGAGAGGTTGTCTGTTGCGGTCATGGTGATGTCTCCTGTTCGTGATGTGGTGTCAGTTGGCGGCGCCGAGCGCGGGCTGTGCCTCCCGGCCCGTGGTCTTTGCCACGGCGTCCGAAAGCTCGTCACCGCGGATGAGCGCGAAGATCGCCGGGATGGCCAGCAGCGCGATCGCGCCCAGCACCCACAGCGACTGCCGGAACCCGCCCGTGAGCGCCTCGGGAGCCGCAGCGCCGGTGTGAAGCAGCGACTGCGTGTGGGCGGCGGCAACGCTCGAGGCGATCGCGATCCCGATGGCTCCTCCGAGCTGCTGGGAGGTGTTGAGCAGCCCGGACGCGAGCCCGGCCTGGTGCCCGGCCACGCCGGCGAGCGCGGCGATCGAGATCGGGATGAACGAGAAGGCGGTGCCCGCTCCGGCCACGACCATCGGGCCGGCGAGGTCGGCCAGGAAATGTCCGTGGACCGGGACCTGGGTGGCCCAGAGCACGCCGACGCCGATCAGCGTCATCCCGATCGCCATCACGACCTTGGCCCCGCCGCGAGTCACCAGCCACTGCGAGAGCCCGGCGAGCGTGATCGACGTCAGTGACGCGGCCAGCCACGCCAGACCGGTCTGAAGCGCGCTGTAGTGCAGCACCTGCTGCATGTACAGGGTGCCGACGAAGATGAACGCGTAGAAACTGCCGCCAAGCAGGAGCCCGGCCACGTTGGCGCCGGCGAGCGTGCGCAGCCGGAAGATCCGGAGGGGCAGGATCGGCTCGTTCACGCGGCTCTCGATCACCAGGAACGCGACCAGCAAGAGGCTCGCCGCGGCGAGCAGCGCCAGTGTTCTGGCTGCGCCCCAGCCGTGCTGCGGCGCCTCGGAGATCGCGTCGACCAGGAGCACCAGCCCGGCCGTGCCCGCGATCGCGCCGCCCGCGTCAAACCGGCGGCGCGTCGCCGCGAGCCGGCTCTCTGGGACGACGCGCGGCGCCAGCAGCAGCACGGCCGCCCCGATCGGGACGTTGAGATAGAAGATGTACTGCCAGCCGGCGTAGCGGGTGAGGACCCCGCCGGCGATCAGGCCGACGGTCGCGCCAAGGGCGCCGAGACCGCCCCAGATCCCGAGCGCCTTGTTGCGCTCGGCGCCCTCGCTGAACATGTTCATGACGATCGACAGGGCGGCGGGCAGCATGATCGCGGCACCGAGGCCCTGAGCGGCGCGCAGCGCGATCAGGACGGCGTCACCGCCGGCCAGCGCGCACCCGAGCGACGTCGCCGTGAACAGGGCGAGCCCGATCATCAGGACCCGGCGACGGCCCAGGAGATCGGCGGCGCGCCCGCCCAGGAGCAGGAAGCCGCCAAAGGTGAGCGCGTACGCCGTCACGACCCATTGCAGGCTGGTCTCGCTGAAGTGCAGATCGCGACCGATCGTCGGCAGGGAGACGTTGACGATCGTCAGATCGATGATCGTCATGAAGTACGACACCGCCAGCAGCGCGAACGCGCGCCAGCGATGGGGGATATCGGGGGATGGGGACGTCATCGGACCTCCAGTGGCCTGGTAAGGAATGGACGGTGAGGGGAGAGGGAGAGTGCCGGCGGGCGATCGCTACGGCGATCGCGCGCTCCGGTCGTGCGCCGGGAATCCGAACCGCGGCAGGTGCCCCGGGTCGATGAAGGCGTCGATCGCGACGATCTGCCCGCCCTCGATCTGAAGCGTCGTGATCCCGTGGGGGACCAGGCCGCGATCCTCGGTGCGGAGATGGATGACCACGGCGGGACGGCCGTTGGCGCGGGTCGGTGTGAGCTTGAAGTGCGAGAGGTCTCCCCGGCCGACGGTCTCCCGGAAGAATCGCGCGATGTGGACGGCGCCGATCAGCGACGCCTGCGGCGGCATCCTGAGCATCGCGTCCTCGCGCAGGAGCGACACCAGTCCGTCGAGGTCGTCGCGCTCGAACACGTCGACGTACCGGTCCAACAGCTCGCGCTCGGCCGGGGCGGCGGCCGCGGGGGTCGGGGCCGGCAGGTGGCGGTCGATGGTCGCCCGGGCGCGCTGCAGCGCGCTGTTGACCGATGCCACGGTGGACTCAAGGAGATCGGCGACCTCCGGAGCGGTCCACCCCAGCACGTCGCGGAAGATCAAGACCGCGCGCTGGCGTCCGGGCAGCTCCTGGATCGCGTGCAGCAGCGCGAGCTCCATCCCCTCCCGAATGGCGTACCGGGCCACCGGGTCGTACGTCGGCGCCGTGGCCTCGCCCGGCAACGCGTCAGGGAAGGGGTCGATCAGCTCGGGCCGGCGTGGGCGGCGCTCGAGCTCGTCAAGACACGCGTTGGTGGCGATCCGGTACAGCCAGGTCTGAAACTGAGCCCGCGGCTCGAACCGCTCCAGCGAGCGCCACGCCCGCAGCAGCGTCTCCTGCACCACGTCCTCCGCGTCGTGGGCCGAGCCGAGCATCCGATAGCAGTGCACGTCCAGCGCGTGGCGATACGGCCCGACAAGCTCGCGAAATGCGCGCTCGTCACCCGCCTGCGCGGCGGCCAGAAGCCGGCGCTGATCCATGGTGTCGCTGTGGTCGCTCATTGCTCTCACTACGTCAAACGGGCACGGGCGCCGAAACTCATCGGTCGCCCCAGCAGACGAGCCTCAGTGGTACTCGGCGAGGTGTCCGACGTTGATGCGGAAGCTGACGCGTGGCTGGCCCGCGAACCCCTGCGGGTCCTCGCCGTAGCGCTCGGCTTGCCTGATCGCCTCCGCCAGAGCCGCGTCGCCCTCATCCAGGATGGTCGCGGTTCCCCGGATCAAGACGTAATGCAGGTAGTTGGCCTCGTCGTGGACGATGAGCGACATCCGGGCGTCCCGTCGCAGGTTGGCCACCCAGTGACGATCGCGGTGGCCATTGATCCGAAGATGGTCGTCTCCCAGGAGGTAGTGGATGACGATCTGACGCGGCGCCCCGTCTGTGCCAATCGTCGACAGGACAGCGCAGCGCGGCGCGCCAAGGAAGGTGCGGACCGGGTCGATCAGGGCCTGAGCGTCAGCCATCGGCCACAGCGTATTGCCTGCCGGGGGCGGAGCGGCCAACCCGCGGGCAGGCGGTGTCACGTGGTACAGCTAGCCGTACCCCGCCGGACTCCTGCTGCCCGGCTGTTCAGCGCGCCCGCGAGCGTTCAGGCTGCTGGTCATGGTCACCGAGGCATCCCACAGCGAGCGCCCCGCCCCCGGCCCGGCCGCCCGCGCCATCGACCTGACGAAGACCTATGGCAGCGGCGCCACGGCGGTCCGGGCGCTCGCCGGCGTGAGCGTCGGGTTCGAGCGGGGGCGGTTCACGGCGGTGATGGGGCCGAGCGGGTCCGGCAAGTCGACGCTGATGCACTGCATGGCGGGGCTGGACGCGCCGACGGCGGGCCAGGCGTTCATCGGGGACGTGGAGCTGGGCCCGCTTGATGACTCGGGGCTGACCGAGCTGCGCCGCGACCGGGTGGGGTTCGTGTTCCAGGCATTCAACCTCGTGCCGACGCTGACGGCGTCGGAGAACATCACCCTCCCCGCCGACCTCGCGGGGCACGCGGTCGACTCCGCGTGGTTAGAGCAGCTCGTCAGGCAGCTCGGGATCGCCGACCGACTCACCCACCGGCCCAGTGAGCTGTCGGGTGGCCAGCAGCAGCGGATCGCGTGCGCCCGCGCGCTGGTCACGCGGCCCGAGCTCATCTTCGCTGACGAGCCCACCGGCAACCTGGACTCCAACGCCTCCACCGGGGTGCTGGCGTTCCTGCGCCAGGCGGTTGACGAGCATGGGCAGTCCATTGTGATGGTCACCCACGACCCGCAGGCCGCGGCCTACGCCGACCGGGTGGTGTTCCTGGCCGACGGGGCCGTGGTCGGGGAGCTGGCGACGCCAAGCGCCGACGCCGTGCTCGAGCAGATGAAGCGGCTGGGCGGCTGACGTGTGGCGCGTGACGCGCAGAGGCCTCGCCGCCCGCAAGCTGCGGCTGTCGCTCACGGCGCTCGCCATCGTGCTCGGGGTCATGTTCGTCACTGGGACGCTGGTCCTCGGTGACACCCTGAACCGCACGTTCAACGTGCTGATCGGCACCGCCTACCAGCACGTCAGCTTCCAGATCCGCGGCAAGGCGACGCTGCCCGGCACCGACACCTCGGTGAACAGCACCGCCAACCGTCGCCCGGTGCCCGCGTCGATCGCGGCGGGGGTCGGCCGGCTGCCCGGCGTCGCCTACGTGCACGGGTCGGTCGGCGGGTACGCGCAGTTCCTGGCGCGCAACGGCGACGCCATCGGCGGTGGCGGCGGCTCCACCCTGGGCTTCTCGTTTGACCCCAACCGCCGGCTGTCGCCCTACCGGCTCGTGCAGGGGCTTGCCCCGGCCGCCCCTGACGAGGTCGTGATGGACAAGGCGACCGCCAAGAAGTACCGCTTCGCGGTCGGCGACCAGGTGCTCATGAACCTGCCTGACCGGGCCCAGAGGTTCACGATCACCGGCATCATCACCTACGGCTCCGCTGACAACCTCGCCGGAGTCACCCTGGCCGGGTTCGCCCTGCCCACGGCGCAGGCGCTGTTTCACTCGCGAGGCTCCTACGACACGATCAACGTCCTCGCCCAGCCCGGAGTCGACAACGTCAGGCTCCAAGCCGCCATCGTCCGGCTCCTGCCTCCGGGCGTGGAGGTCGTCAGCGGCCAGACCGCGGCCAGCCAGCTGTCGACCGCCGTGGACAACGCCCTGTCGTTCATCTCGACCGCGCTGCTCATCTTCGCCGCCATCGCACTGTTCGTCGGCGGGTTCACGATCTTCAACACGCTCTCGATCACCGTCGGGCAGCGCACCCGCGAGCTCGCGCTGCTACGCCTCGTGGGGGCGGGGCGCCGCCAGGTGTTCGGCTCGGTGCTGGGCGAGGCCGCCCTCACCGGGCTGATCGCATCGCTCGTCGGCCTCGGGCTCGGCGTGGTGACGGCGCTCGGCCTCAAGGCGCTGCTCAAGGCATTCGGCATCACGCTGCCCGCGGCGCCGTTGGTGTTTCAGGCGCGCACGCCGATCGTCGCCATCGCGGTCGGGGTGGGCGTCACCCTGCTGTCGGCGATCGTTCCCGCTCGGCGCGCAGTGCGGATCCCACCGGTGGCCGCGCTGACCGACCACGGGCCGGAGGTCGGGTCTGTGGGACGCCGACGCCTCGTTACGGGGATCGTCGTGGCCATCGCCGGGGTCGCGGCGGCGGTGGCCGGCCTCATCGAACCGGCGGTCGTGCTCGTGGGGCTTGGCGCGCTGGGGGTGTTCGCGGCGGCGGGCCTGCTCGTACCCGTCCTGGCCCGGCCCCTCGCGAGCGCGCTCGGTCGCCCCCTCGCCTCTGCGCTCGGCGTCGCGGGTCGGCTCGGCCGCGAGAACTCGATGCGCAACCCGCTGCGCACGGCCCAAACCGCCGCCGCGCTCATGATCGGGCTGGCGCTGGTGTCGACTATCGCCGTCCTGGGTGCCTCGCTGAGCACCTCCGCCGCCAACCAGGTCGACAGTGCCGTGAACGCTGACTACATCGTCACCGGCTCGGGTGGCTTCAGCCAGTCAGTGGTCCCCGCGGTCTCGCGCCTGCCCGGTGTCACCACCGCCACCACGGTCTACCAGGGACAATTCGAGGTCCGCGGCGCGCTCGCCAGCCTCGCCGCCGTCACCCCGATGCGCCTCTCACAGACGGTGAATCTGCCCCTCACAGCCGGGAGCGGCGCATCGGCACTGGTCGCGGGGCGGCTGCTGATCGACACCAATACCGCCCGTGACGACCACCTCTCCGTCGGCTCGCCGCTCACGGTCAGGTTCGCTCAGACGGGCGCCACCACGATGCGCATCGGCGGCATCTACAAGCCCAATCCGCTGGTGGGCAGCTTCATCGTCAGCGCGAGCTTCTTCCGCGCGCACTTCGACAACCCGCTCCCGACCGGCGTGCTGCTGAGAACCGCTCCGGGCGCGCCGTCCCTGGACCGGGCCCTCAACCGGGCGCTGGTGCCCTACGCCAACGTCTCTGCCAAGACGCGGGCCCAGTTCGAGTCAGACCAGAAGAGCAAGGTCAACCAGGAGATCGGCCTCATCTACGTCCTGCTGGCGCTGGCCATCGTCGTGGCGCTGATCGGGATCGTCAACACCCTGATGCTCTCGGTGTTCGAGCGCACGCATGAGATCGGACTGCTGCGGGCGGTCGGGATGAAGCGAGGCCAGGTCCGGGCCATGATCCGGGCGGAGTCGGTGATCGTGGCACTCGTTGGCGCGGTCGTCGGAATCGTCGTGGGGACCGCCCTGGGCGTCGCGCTGGCCCGGGCGCTGCGCAACAACGGCGTCACGGCGCTGTCGGTCCCCGTCGCCAGCCTCATAGGGTTCCTCATCCTCTCCGCGCTGCTCGGCCTGGCCGCCGCCACCTGGCCGGCGCGCCGCGCCGCTCGGCTCGACGTGCTGGCCGCGATCGCCACGGAGTGACGACGCACGGTCTGGTGCCGGTGACCGATCACGGCGACAATGCAGGCCTGATGAAGCCGAGGCTGTGGGTGGTCGCGGGCGCCGGTGTGCTGGCGATGATCGGCGCCGTCGTGCTGGCGTCGCACCAGTCGCCCGACCGGCCGAGCGAGCCCAACGCCGTGCTCACGGTGGTGCTGGGCGCCTCGCTGCTGGGCAGCGGCCTGGCCTCGTGGCGGGCGCGGCCCGAGAACCGGCTCGGTCCCGTCATGGTGCTGACCGCGTTCGGCTTCTTCGCCTCCCAGCTGACCGAGGCCTCGCCGGCGTGGCTGTACACGATCGGCACCGCGGTCCAGTACCTGTGGCTGATCGGAGTCCTCTACCTGCTGCTCTCGTTCCCGTCGGGACGCCTGACCGGCCGGCTGGACCGCTGGCTGATGGGGGCGGTCGTGGCCCTGTTGTGCCTGCCGATCCTGGCGATGCTCGACGGCAACAAGGCGGGTCTGCGGTGCCCCGACTGCCCCGACAACCTGCTGCAGATCGTCAACAACAACCGCGAGGCCATGAACCTGCTCAACCTGCAGCGCCTTCTGGGCTCGGCGCTTCTCCTCGCGATCGTGATCGTGCTCATCCGCCGTTGGGTGAGGGCCACCGCGCCCCGCCGGCGTGCGGTGGCGCCGGTGCTGGTGGCGGGCTGCGCGACGTTCGTGGCCCTGGCGGCGACGGCCACGCTCGACCTCTTCGGCGCTCCACTGAGCGCCCTGCCCGCCCACGTGTTCTTCTACCTGACGGCCACGGTGCCGATCGCGGTCCTCTACGTGTTCCTGCAGCGCCAACTCGACCGCGGCGGCATCGCCGGTCTCGTCGTGGAGCTGGGGACACCGCATGCCGGCACCGACCTGCGCCTGGCGCTCGCCCGGACCCTGGGCGACCCGTCACTCGAGCTCGCCTTCTGGTTCCCGGCCGAGCAGTGCTACGTCGACGGCGACGGCGCGCCCGTCCGGCTCCCCGAGGATGACGCCGGGCGCAGCGCCACCGTCGTCGAGCGCGACGGCCAGCCCATCGCCGCCCTCCTGCACGATCCGGTCCTCGAGGACAACGCCGAGCTGGTGCAGTCCGTGTGCGCGGCGGCGAGCCTGGCGCTGGAGAACGAGCGCCTCCAGGCCGAGCTGCGGGCGCGGCTGGTCGAGTTGCAGGCGTCGCGGGCGCGGTTGGTCGGCGCCACCGACGCCGAGCGCCGTCGCATCGAGCGCGACCTCCACGACGGCACCCAGCAGCGCCTCGTCTCCATCGCGATGTCGCTGGGCCTGCTCGAGTCAAAGCTGCCGGCTGGGGAGGGGGAGGCGCGACCGCTCCTGCACGAGACGCGCGGGGCGCTGACGCTCGCCCTCGCGGAGCTGCGCGAGCTGACCCACGGCATCAACCCGCCGTTGCTCGCGGAGCAGGGACTGGCGGCGGCGCTCGACGAGTTGTGCCGCCGCGCCGCGCTGCCCGTCCAGCTGCGCCTCCAGGTCGACCACCGCCTGCCTGACGCGGTCGAGAGCGCCGGCTACTTCATGGTCAGCGAAGCCCTCACCAATGCCGCGAAGCACTCACACGCCAGCGAGGTGCGCGTGCTCGCCACGTGCACACGTCAGACGCTGGCCGTCGAGGTGTCAGACGACGGCATCGGCGGGGCCGGTACCGCCGGCGGCTCCGGGCTGCGCGGGCTCGCCGACCGCGTGGAGGCGCTGGGCGGCCGCTTCACCGTGTCCAGCCCGCCGGGCCGGGGGACGACGCTGGACGCGGAGATCCCGTGCGGGTAGCCCTCGCCGACGACGCGGTTCTGCTGCGCGAAGGGCTCGCCCGGCTGCTGACCGAGGCGGGGTTCGATGTGGTGGGCCTCGCCGGCGACGGCGACGAGCTGCTGGAGCTGGTGGAGTCCGCGCGGCCCGACGTGGCCATCGTGGACATCCGCATGCCGCCGACGCACACTGACGAGGGGCTGCGCGCGGCCAAGACCATCCGCGAGCGGTGGCCCGCGGTGGGCATCCTCGTCCTCTCCCAACACGTCAACGCGCGGTATGCGCTCGAGCTGCTCTCGACAGGGACCGACGGCGTGGGCTACCTGCTCAAGGAGCGCGTGTCCGACTTGGACGAGCTCGCCTCCAGCGTCAACCGGGTCGGCCACGGCGGGTCGGTCCTGGATCCGGCGGTCGTTGACGAGTTCGTCGGCCGCCACCGGCGCGGTGACAACCCGCTGGACAACCTCACCGAGCGGGAGCGCGAGGTGCTCGCCCTGATGGCCGAGGGGCGCTCCAACCGCGCGATCGCCGAGCGGCTGTTCGTCACCGAGCACACGGTGGAGAAGCACGTCAAGAACATCTTCGGCTCGCTGTGCCTGCCGCTGTCGCCTGACGACCATCGGCGCGTGAGAGCGGTGATCACCTACCTCAATGCCCAATAGCCGCGCCTAACGTTCCGATAACGCCGTTACGCCGCTGTTATTGACGGAGGGCTAAAAACGGCAGTCGGACCCTCGGCTGGGCCCTCCCCAGATGCGCACCGTCCTTGCTCTCATCACCGTGCTCTGCGTCGCCGCCTGCGGCGGCTCGGGACAGTCAGGCGGCACGGGCACCTCCGCGGCGGGCGGGTTCAACCAGGCGCTGAAGTTCGCCGGGTGCATGCGGGCCAACGGGGTGCCGAACTTTCCTGACCCCAGCGCGGGCGGCGGGATCCAGATCAGCCCCGGCTCGGGGCTGAACCCGCAGTCCCCGGCCTTCCAGGCCGCGCAGAAGAAGTGCGGCAAGCTCCTCCCCGGTGGCGGCCCGGGACCGCGCAAGGCGACGAAGGCGCAGTTCGCGGCGGCGCTCGCCTTCGCCAGATGCATGCGCAGTCACGGACTGCCGCACTTCCCCGATCCGCTGGCGTCCTTCCCGGCGGGATCGGGCCCGATCATCTCCCTGCGCGGCATGATGTTCAAGCCGGGCCCGGACCTCGACCCGGGGACCCCCGGATTCCGGCAGGCCGCGTCACATTGCGGGATCAGGCTGCCACCCCCTCCGAGCTGATCTCCGGGCCGGTCTAACCTCTCGGCCATGGCGACGCATGAGGCGGTGTGCAGCTGCGGCCAGCTCCGGGCCGAGGTGGACGGCAATCCCGTGCGCGTGTCGGCCTGCCATTGCCTGGCCTGCCAGCGCCGGACCGGCAGCGCGTTCTCCGTCCAGGCCAGGTGGCCGCGGGAGGCGGTGCGCATCACCGGCAAGGCCCACGAGTTCGTACGGATCTCAGACGACGGCGAGGAGGAGCGCCGGTTCTATTTCTGCCCCGAGTGCGGCGCGACCGTCTACTACCTCACCGACGCGGAACTCCTGGCGATCCCCGTCGGCGCGCTGGCTGAGCCGAACTTCCCGCAACCGACCGTCTCGGTATGGGAGTCGCGCAAGCACGCGTGGGTGACGCTGCCCGACGGCGTGGCGCACCACCACTAGCCCGCTACAGCACGTCGATGACGGGGAACGCCGGGTTCGCATCCAGGCACGCGCGCAGGTACAGCGCCACGCCGATGTCGCCGGTGAACAGCGAGTAGCGACCGCGGCCCACCGTCACGCGCTCGCGCCGCACCTGCTCCACCGCGTGCACGGCGAAGCGCTTGGCGCGATCGAGCCACATCACGTCGCCAGTGAGGGCGTGCAGGCGCAGAAAGGCGAAGCCGTTACCCGCGGTGCCGTGGCACAGCCCCGGCCCCTTGCGCAGCGGCCCTGCGCGCCACGTCAGCTCGCCGCCCGCGAGCGCGAGCTCCCACGGGAGCAGGTCGCCGATCGTGGTGATGATCCCGGGCGCGCCGTGGCACCACTGAACGCGGATCTTCTCGTCATCGGGCACGGGCGGCCAGTTGACCAGGCCGTCGTCACGCATCGCGGTCCGCTCCAGCAGCCGCGCCACCCGTTCGCGCAGCGCGTCGTCGGAGACGAAGCCGCGGAGCGCGTCGGCGTTGCCGGCGAACCCGTGGACGGGCCCCAGCCACTGGACATCGTGGCCGTAGAGATGCTGGGTCCAGAGGTCGGTGTCCTCGTCCCACTGGGCCCACAGCAGCTCGGCGCTCTCGCGCCACTCGTGCTCGAACCCGCACGCCCGCGCCGCCAGCATCGTGCCCGGCGACCCCCACATCAGCTCCCAGGTCGGGTGGCGGCGGTTGGCGCGGATCATCTCCCGCACACGCTCGCGGTCGGCGGCGGGCGAGCCGACGCGCTCGGCCGCCACCAGGATCCCCGTCTCACCGCAGAGCAGGCTCGGCGGGTGCGGGTCCCGCGCGAAGTCCGGCGTCACGCGATAGCGCTCGAGGGCGGCCGCCACCGCGCTCGCCGCGTCAAACCCGGAGCCGAGCTTCCATAGTGCCCAGGCCATCCCGGCCGATCCGAGGTAGAGGCCGCTCCAGACCTCGTCCTCCTCCTCGGGCTCGTCGCGGGGGTGAACCGGCCACGCGCCCTCCGGTGTCGCCGCCGCCTCGGCATCGATCACGATCTCCTCGAGGGCGGCCTGTGCCCAGCCGGCGGTCCAGAACTGCTCCGTGACCGGCTCATGCTCCGATTCGCGCCACAGCATCGTGCGCCCCATCTTCACAGGCACTTGACTTAGAGCGCGCTCTTAGTCCTAACCTCGGATTCGTGACGGTTCAGGCAGGGCTCACAATTGCTGACGCTGCGCGCGCGACCGGCATGCCCATCCGCGGCATCCGGCAATACGCAGCTCGCGCTCGCCTGGGTCCAGGCCAAGGGCGAGGACATCGTCGCCATCCCCGGCACCAAGAGCCCGCGGCGTCTGGAGGAGAACGTCGCCGCGACCGAGATCGTGCTCTCGGCCGGGGACGTCGAGGCCCTCGACGCGGCGGTCCCGTCGGGCGGGGTGGCGGCCACCCGCTACGCGGCGAGCGGCATGGAGCTACTCAGCCACTGACCGCGCAGGGAGGCGCTACGGTGGGCGCTGCATGCGGGTCGCGACCTGGAACGTCAACTCCGTCAAGCAGCGCCTGCCGCGCCTGCTGCCGTGGCTGGACGACCGCCGGCCCGACGTGGTGTGCCTGCAGGAGACCAAGCTCGCCGACGCCGCGTTCACCGAGCTGCTGGCTGACGAGCTTGACCACCGCGGGTACGCCGTCGCGCTGCACGGGGAGGCCGCCTGGAACGGCGTGGCCATCCTCTCGCGGGTGGGGTTGGAGGACGTGGTGACCGGCATCCCGGATGGGCCCGGCTTCCCGCACCCCGAGGCCCGGGCGGTGTCGGCCACCTGCGGCGGGATCCGCGTCACCTCGGTGTACGTGCCCAACGGGCGCGAGCCCGATTCCGATCACTACCGCTACAAGCTCGAGTGGCTGGCGGCGCTGCGCGAGATGGTCGCCGCCGGCCCCGAGGCCGCGATCGTGACCGGCGACATGAACATCGCGCCGACCGACGAGGACGTCTTCGACCCCGAGGCCTACGTTGGCGAGACCCATGTGACGCCGCCGGAGCGGGCGGCGCTGGCCGAGCTGCAGGCGTTGGGACTGCATGACGTCGTGCGCGACCGCTGGCCCGGGGAGCGGGTCTTCACCTATTGGGACTATCGAGCCGGGATGTTCCACCAGGACCTCGGGATGCGCATCGACCTGGTGCTGGCGTCCGCGCCGGTGGCCGATCGGGTCAAGGCGGCGTGGGTGGATCGCCAGGCGCGCAAGGGATCGGGCCCCAGCGATCACGCCCCGGTCATCGTCGACCTCGACGAGGCGCCCGACGGCGACATCGGCCCCGTGGTGCCCCCGCCCTCGGCGCCCGCCAAGCGCGGCGTCAAGAAGACGCTGCCCCAGCAGTCGCGTTAGCTACTCCCGGGGGCGGTCGCGGTCCCGCGAGGGCTGGACCCGCTTGGGCTCGCCGGGCATCTTGGGGTAGTCGGGCGGGTAGGGCATGTCGGTCAGCCCCGCGGCGAGGTCGGCCTCATAGAGGTCCAGCAGCGGCTGCAGGGAGTACGCGGCGTCGTCAATGGCGGCGTGGACGTCGCCCTTGTCTGCGAAGCGCGCGGGCATGGTGGCGACGGTGAAGTCCTCGGGCGCGACGTCAGGCAGCTCGTCCCAGTCCAGCGGCGCCGACACCGGCGCGCCGGGCTTGGGACGGATGCTGTAGGCCGAAGCGATGGTTCGGTCACGGGCGTTCTGATTGAAGTCGATGAAGATCCGCTGCCCGCGCTCCTCCTTCCACCAGCTCGTGGTCACGTGGTCCGGCAGCCGCCGCTCGAGCGCGCGGGCAAAGGCGATGGCGCCGTGGCGGACGTCGATGAACGTCCAGCGTGGCTCGAGCCGCACGTAGACGTGCAGGCCGCGGCCGCCCGATGTCTTGGGAAAGCCGGTGAACCCGAGCTCGGACAGCAGCGCCCGCGCCTCGCCCGCGACCCGGGCCGCGTCGGCGAAGTCGGTGCCCGGCTGGGGGTCGAAGTCCAGGCGCAGCTCGTCAGGGTGGTCGGGGTCTGCGCGGCGCACCGGCCAGGGGTGGAAGGTGATCGTGCCCATCTGGGCCGCCCAGGCGACGACGGCCAGCTCGGTGGGGCACACCTCGTCAGCATCGCGCCCAGAGGGGAACTGGATGCGCGCCGTCTGGACGTAGTCCGGCGCGCCCTTGGGGATCCGCTTCTGGTAGAAGGCGTCGCCGCCCCCCCGCTCGCGGGTGGAGAGCACGATCCCGGGATGCACGCCCTTGGGCCAGCGCTCCAGGGTGGTGGGGCGCTCGCGCAGCGCGCGCATGATGCCGCCGCCGACGCTGACGTAGTAGCGCACGATGTCGCCCTTGGTCACCTCGGCGGTCCGCTCGGTGGCGGGGAAGATGACGCGGCTGGGGTTGGAGACGCGCACCTCGCGCCCGTCCGCGTCGACCATGATCTCCTCGGGCTTGGCCATGTCGTGTCCGAAGTTCTACGGCACGACCTGGATGTGGCGGGCGCCGAGGGCGTTGGCGAGTGTGCGGTGGGCGGGTCCAGACCCCACCACGGTGCTCCGCGACGGCTCGAGCCCGTGCGTGGCGGCGAAGGTCAGCGCGAGCCCTGGCAACGGCGGACGGCACCAGCAGCGGGGCGGACCGCCACCGTGAGGGCAGACGGCGCTCTCGACCGGTCCGCTGACGACGCGGCGCAGCCGGGTCACGACGCCGTCGAGCGCGTCCGGCGTGCCGTTTGGGTTCCAGTCGAACACCAGATGCGGCGCTGACGGGTGGGCATCGGCGATCGCCGCCTCCCACCCGGGCCGCTCCAGCGCGGGCGCCGCGACCAACACGCCCGGGCGCTCGAGCGTTACGGCGCGCTCCCACGGCACCTCCTCGACGCTGGCAAACCCCTCGTCCAGCGACGGCGGCTCGAGCTCGCGCAGCGCCCGCATCTGCGACGTCGGCGCCATCACCCCCTCGTGGGCGCGCGCCAGTGCGCGCAGCTCCTCGGGCGCCGGCACGGTTCCGAACAGCTCGATCAGCCGTCCCACCAGGTTGACCTGCGCCTGGGCGAGCGGAGTGTTGAGCCACACGCAGCGGACCGGCGCACCGTGCCGGGCGGCGGTCTCGACGACATAGCTGCGGGCCGCGCGCGTCAGGTAGGTGTTGTCGAGCACCACCCCCGCCGCGCCGGAGGCCAGGGTCTCGTCGAGCGCGTCCGCGACGTCGCGCAGCGAGCCGCCTCGCTCATCTCGATTGAGCCGGTCATAGCCGCGGCTCACGTAGTCGCGAGCCACGCGGGTCTTGCCGGCTCCCGGGATCCCCATCACGATGACCACCTCCACATCGCGTGCGGAGTGGGGTGATCTGATCCCCCGCGGGCGCCGGAGCGCCGCCAGATCATCACCGGTCAGGGCGAGCGTGGCCGCGCGCGCGGCGCTCCGCGCGGTCTCGGGGCGCCGCGCGCCGGGAATGGCCACGATGGTGGGGGACAGGGACAACAGCCACGCCAGCGCGACTTCGGCGGGCTCGGCACCGCGGCGAGCGGCGACCTGCGCGAGCGCCTCGTCGCGGCCCAGGGACCCCGCCCGGCGCACACCCCCCAGGGGCGAGTGCGCGATCAGGGAGATGCGCAGCTCGGCGCACCGGTCCACGAGCCCTCCGCGCAGGGCTTGGTCGTGATGCACGCTGAGGGCGACCTGCACGGCGCTGATGGGGGCGAGCTCGAGGGCCTCGTCGAGCTGGCGGCGATTGACGTTGGACACCCCCACCCGGGACACGAGGTCGTGGTCAACGAGCCCGGCGAGCGCGCGCACCGATGTCGACCATGGCGTGCGTGGATCGGGCGCATGCAGCAGGTAGGTATCGATGGGCAGTCCGTCGAGGGCGGCGAGGCTCGCCTCGCAGTCGGCGCGGATCGCTTTGGCGCGGCCGTCGGGCACCCACGCGCCGCCCTCGCGGGTCATACCTCCCTTGGTGACGATGCGCGCCATGCGCGCGTGCCCGGACTCGCCGAGCGCCGCGGCCAGCAGCCGCTCGTTGTGCCCGACCTCGGTGGCATCGCGACCGTAGGCGCGCGCGGTGTCGAACACGGTGATGCCGGCCTCGGTGGCGGCCGCGATGGTGGCGTGGGCGCGGCGGTGATCGCGATCGTGATCGGTCGACAGCCGCATGCAGCCCAGGCCGATGCGCAGCTCCGTGGGCGCCAGCCAATCCAAAGGCACGGGGGAAGCGTATGTGGTCAGTTCGCTGACCCTGCCGTGTGAGCGCTCACAATTTCGGGTTTCAACCTCACGCTCAGGGGTATCCGCGCGGTCGCCAGGGTAGAACGGGAGAGGGAGACGGAGATGGCTTTCAGGTTGATGGCACGCGTTACGGCGACGGTGCTGGCGGGTGCGTTTGCGGTGCTCTCCACCGCGGCCGCGGAGGCGGCGACGACATCCCCCAGCGATCTGGGCCCGGTGGGCTGGAGCTCGGGTTCGGGGGATCCCAACCTCGGCGTGCTCAACGACGGTGCGCGCACCCTCAACTTCGACGGCGGCTGGAGGTTCAAGCTCGTCAATACCGCTGATGCCACCGACCCCAGCGGCACGTACGGGACCTCGGCCGACCCCAAGGCCGACGCCCCCGGCTTTGACGACTCCGGTTGGCAGCAGCTCACGCTCCCACACGACTGGAGCATCACCCAGGCTCCCGACCCCAGCCAGAGCAACGCCACCGGCTACTTCCCCGGCGGCCTGGGCTGGTATCGCAAGACGTTCACGCTGCCGGCCTCGATGACGGGCAAGCGCCTCTCGATCGACTTCGACGGCGTGTTCGAGAACTCCTACGTCTACCTCAACGGCCAACTGCTGGGCAACCACCCGTACGGCTACACGGGCTACAGCTACGACGTCTCCGGCCTGGTCCACACCGACGGGCACACGCCCAACGCGCTCGCCGTGGTGGTGCAGAACCAGGAGCCGAGCAGTCGCTGGTACTCAGGCAGCGGCATCACCCGGCACGTGCATCTGACCGTGGCCAACCCGCTTCACATCGCCCGCTGGGGGACGACGGTGACCACGCCGGACCTGGCCACGACGATCGCCTCGCACTACGCCACCGTCCACGTGGCCACGCAACTGGCCAACGACAGCGGTCAGGCGGGCACGGTCGATGTCCACTACGTGATCCGCGACGCCGCCGGCCATGTCATGGCCAGTGCCACGACCAGCAACGTCGCCGTTCCCGCCGCCGGCACGGCGACCTCCGCCGACGTCCGCCTCGACAACCCGCACCTGTGGTCAACGACCGATCCATACCTGTACACGGTGCAGACGACGGTCTCGGGCTCGGGCACGCAGCTGGACAGCGCGACTGCCACGTTCGGGGTGCGCTGGCTGGTGTTCAGCCCCAGCCAGGGCGTGTCCCTCAACGGCCAGCCGCTCAAGCTGCACGGAGTGGACCTGCACAACGACGAGGGCGCGCTGGGCTCGGTGGACAACTACGACGCCATGTACCGCCAGATGAGCCAGCTCAAGGCGATGGGCGTCAACGCGTTCCGCACCTCACACAATCCGCCGTCGCCGGAGCTCATCGACATCTGCCAGCGGCTGGGCATCGTGATGATGGTCGAGGCGTTTGACGCCTGGGACGTGGGCAAGCTCTCGGCCGACTATCACCTGTTCTTCAACCAGTGGAGCGAGTACGACATCGAGGAGATGGTCAACGAGGCCAAGAACTCGCCCGCGGTGATCATGTGGTCAATCGGCAACGAGATCCCGGACTGGACCTCGTCCCAGGCGCTGCCGATCGAGCAGCGACTCATCGCCGACATCAGGTCGATCGACACCACCCGGCCCATCGTGGCCGGATCGGATCGCTACCGCAGCGTGCCCAAGCCCGGGTCGGTGGCCGACCAGATGCTGCAGAACATCGACGGCCTTGGCCTCAACTACGACACCGCCAAGACGATCGACGGCCTCCACGCCCAGTATCCGACGAAGTTCTTCTTCGAGTCCGAGTCGTCCTCGGAGACCTCGACCCGCGGCTACTACCAGGACCCGGAGCTGCTCAACACTGGCCAGAACTTCACCCCGGGCCGGATGGAGCTCTCGTCCTATGACAACAACTTCGACGACTGGACGCTGAGCAACCAGTACGACCTCCAGAAGGTGCGTGACCGGCAATTCTTCATCGGTCAGTTTGTGTGGTCAGGATGGGACTACATCGGCGAACCCACTCCGTACACGACGTTCCCGGTCAAGACGAGCTTCTTCGGCCTGGCTGACACCGCCGGGTTCCCCAAGGACGGGTATTACCTGTTCAAGTCACAGTGGACGAGCGCACCGATGGTGCACATCGTTCCGATGAACTGGACAAACTACCGCCGCGGAGACACGGTGCAGGTGTGGACCTACGCGAACGAGCCCACGGTGGAGCTGTTCCTCAACGGGAAGTCACTGGGTGCGAAGTCGTTTGATGTCAAGACGACGACCTTCGGTCAGAACTACCTCGAGACGACCGAGTGCCCCGGCAATGACAAGACGGTCACCGGCGGTGCCTGTCCCGGCAGCTACCAGAGCCCCAACGGCAGCTCGGGCAACCTCAAGCTGCGCTGGAACGTGCCGTTCCAGCGCGGGCGGCTCGTCGCCGTCGCCAAGGACGCGAGCGGCCACGTGGTGGCGCGAGACGAGGAGGACACCGCCGGGCGCCCGTACGCGCTGAGCGTGACCCCCGACAAGACCGTGCTGACGGCCGACGGCAAGTCGCTGTCCTACCTCACCGTCCGAGTCGTCGATCGCCACGGCGTGGAGGTCCCCGACGCCGACAACTCGGTCCTCACGTCGGTCAGCGGGGCCGGCACGTTCGCCGGCGCCGACAATGGCAAGGAGGACGACGCCGAGGGCTACACCTCTCCGCGGCACGACGCCTTCAACGGCCAGGTGCTGGCGATCGTGGAGTCGGCGACGCATCCCGGCCCGATCACGGTGAAGGTGTCCTCGGCCGGGCTGCTTCCGGCGACGACGACCGTGTACTCGGTGCCCGCCGGCCAGTCCGGCGCGGTCGCGGTGGCGCCGGCATACGTGCGCACGCTGCAGGGGACACCGGCGTCGTTGCCCGGCCGCGTCGAGGTCGTCAACGGCGACGGCACCACCCAGTGGGCGCCGGTGAGCTGGTCCTCGCGCGGGCCTGGCGCCAGCGCACATCCCGGCACCTACAGCGTCGCCGGCGTGGTCCAGGGCGCGCGGATCCCCGCGCGCGCGATCGTCACCGTCGCGTCCGTCGCCTGGGTCCAGGCCGTGCGCACGCGTGTCCCGGTGGGCATGACGCCTGTGCCTCCAGCGGCGACAAAGGTCGTCTACTCGGACGGGGTGACCCAGTACCTGCCGGTGCACTGGCCGCGCATCCCCGCGGGCCGTGTGAGCCGGCCCGGGCGATTCTCGGTCAGCGGGCGGGTGAGCGGACTCTCGGTCCCGGCCCCACTGCTGGTCACCGTCACGCGCCAGGTGACAACGGGCCAGAACCTGGCGCTGGCGAGCGGGCCCCAGCAGGCCACCGCCGACGCCAGCTTCTCCGGCGGCGTGTTCAACGGAGACGCGTCCGATTTCGGGACAAGCACGACGGTGCCGGCGGCGCTGATCGACGGGAACACGACCTCGGGCGGCTGGTCGAACCGGTACAGCAAGGGCCCGACTCAGACGCTCAACCAGGTCAGCAACGCGCGGGCGGGTGACTGGGTGAGCGTGAGCTGGCCCTCGCCGCAGACGTTCGGCGAGCTGCGGCCGTACTTCACCGTCGACTCGGCCGATCAGCTGCCGGCCACGGTGCGCGTGTCCTACTGGAACGGACTGGCGTGGGAGCCGGTCCGCGGCCAGCAGGTGCAGTTCGCGGCCGCCTCGGACGAGCCGTCCTCGATCACGTTCCGGCCGGTGACGACCACCCGGGTCAAGCTGGAGATGACGAGCCAGTCGCCGGGCAGCCCCACCACCGGCAACCTGACGATCAGCGAACTGCAGGTGATCGGCGACGTGTTCGGGCCGTGACATGCCATTGGTGACTTGCATGCCGTGACACGATTCGGCCGTGGCCGTCCAGGAAGATCAGATGCGCGAGGCGGCAGAGGGCGCCGCGGGGCTCATCAAGCCGGGCATGCGCGTGGGTCTGGGCACGGGCCGGACGGTGGCCAGGCTGCTACCCGCGCTGGCCGAGCGCCGGCTCGAGGGACTGCGGTGCGTGGCCACCTCCCCCGAGACCGAACAGGTCGCCACCGGCCTGGGCCTGCCGGTCGAGCCGTTTGACCAGCTCGACCGGCTGGACATCGCCATCGACGGGGCCGACCAGGTCGCGGCGGACTGGTGGACGGTCAAGGGCGGTCACGGCGCCCATCTGCGCGAGAAGATCGTGGCCGCGGCGGCCGCGCGGTTCGTGGTCATCGTGTCCGAGGACAAGCTGGTCCCGGCCCTGCATCCCCCGGTGCCGCTGGAGCTCGACCCGTTCGGGCTCCAGGCGACGCTGCGGATGGTTGAGCACGCGACACTGCGCCCTGGCGCGCTGCTCACCCCCGAGGGCGGGGTCCTGGCCGACTTCACTGGGGGCGTCGAGGACCCCGCTGCGTTGGCGGCCTTCCTGGACGAGGTCCCCGGCGTCACCGGGCACGGACTGTTCCCGCCCGGCATGGTCCACGACGTGTTCGTGGGCGGCCGCGACCGGCCGCTGGACCCGCCGCCGAGCGCCGGCCGGACCGGTGGCGGTGTCCGGCTGACCACCAAGCTCACCGCGCTGTCGGTGCCCGATGCGGTGACCCGGCTGCGCGAGCTGCTCCAGGCCAAGGGTGTGAAGCTGTTCGACGTCATCGACCACAGCGGCGAGGCCCAGGCGGTCGGGCTTGCGCTGCGCGACACCAAGGTCGCGATCTTCGGCAACCCCCAGGCCGGCACCCCCGTGATGCAGGCCGTGCCCGAGGCGGCGCTCGACCTCCCGCTCAAGGTGCTCATCTGGAGCGACGGGGACCAGACCAAGCTGACCTATGCCTCGCCCAGCGAGCTCGCGGCTCGCTACGGCCTCAGCGACGAGCTGGCGGGGCGGCTCGCCGCCATCGACGCCGTCACCGACGCGCTCGCCGCCGGCTGACGCCTCCGCGCTCCATGTGGACGTAGAGGGCGAGCAGCGCGGCGTCGGATGCCAGCAGCCCGCCGATATACAGCGCGGTCCTGATCGCGCTCGGGCCGAAATCGGCGGACTCGCGCAGCGCTCCGATCAGCAGCAGCGCGGTGGCGACGAAGAACGTCTGCACGATGAGCCGCCACCCGCTCCAGCGCCACTCGAACGAGAGCACCATCGCGCCCACGCCGACCTGCGCGGTGAAGCTGGCCAGCACGCGGGCAGTCAGCGGCGTGAGCTTCCATGACCACAGGTGCATCGCGGTGGCGGGGGAGATGAAGAACACCGCCGCCGCCGCCAGGGCGACCCACGCGAACACCCGGGCCGCGCCCAGCACGAGCGCCGGGACGCGGACGTCCCCGGGCACCGGCTTTCCGACGTCGGTGAGGCGGTTGCGCCACCAAATCGCGAATACGGCCGGCGGCGAGATGATGTACACGATCGTCCAGCCCCAGAAGGCGAAGGCGCCGAGGAACGGGGCGTGGCCGTGGTTGAACTTGCTCCAGCCCAGCAGCGTGGCCACCAGCATCAGGGTGGCGAACACCGAGGCGCCCAGCACGCCCGCCGAGGACGGATGCCAGTAGCGGGCGCGATAGGTGCGCCAGAAGAAGAACGTGCCCGCGCCGTACCCGGAGCCGAGGAAGATGGCGGTGAGGTGGGGCTTGATCGTCCAGGCCCAGCGGTCGGGGGTGTGGCCGGGGGTGCCCCAGAGCACGATCACGGCCGGCACCAGGATGGCGAACACGATCAGGCTGGCCGTGCGGGTCGCCGGCAGGACGCGGTCGTCACGAGAAGCGCCGGCGGCCGTGAGGGGACCCGCGGCGCCGGCGAGGCTCATCGCGCGCCCCCCCGGGCCTGGCGGACGCCCCGCTTGGCCAGCGCCCCGTTGAGGAGGAGCAGGAACGTCTTGTTGGCCGGCGCCCGGTACCCGACCTCGGTGTGGGGCGCGTAGCGCGCGCCCGCCGGCGACACCTCCAGCCAGCCGGTGTGCTGGCGCGTCTCCAGGCCGATGAGCTGCGCCCGGTAGGTGTGGCCGGTGAGCCCGGCGCGGCGTAGCCGTCGGGCGGCGCGGGCCACGTCGATCCGCGGCGCAGTCCCCCGGCCCGGCGGCGACTGGGACGCAGGGAGTGGGGCGGGCAACGGCTCGCCCAGCACGAGCTCGGGCGTGCCGGCGGCGTCGAGCGTCGGCCAGCACTGGATGCGGGTCACGCTCACCTCCACAGGCACGCGGGTGACGTAGTACTCGCGCAGCCAGTAGTCCCAGAATCGGCCGCGCTTCGGGGCGCCGAGGCGCTCGGCCGCCAGCATACGGACCCGATCGCGCTCGGTCTCTGTGGGCCGGTCGACCACCCGCGCCGTCCCCTGCGCCAAGAGGTAGCGGGCGCTTGATGCACGCCCGTGCTCGCGGGCGTGGAAGGCCAGCACGACGCGGGGGTCGGCGGCGAGGCGGTCGAGCTTCTTACTGAACCCCAGCGAGGTCGTGAAGCCGAGCGTGCCCCGCGCGCGGTCGCGCAGCCCGATTGGCGCCACGGCTTGGACCACGACGCCGCCCGCGGGCGTGCGGTAGCCGAGGCCGGCGGTGAGATCGCCCGCGAACACCGCGTCGAGGCTGTCGTCCCAGCTGACGGTCACGACAGGAACGCGATCAGGTCCGCGTTGAAGCGCTCGAAGCACTCCACCTCGGGAATGTGGCCGATTCCGGGATAGACGATGAGCCGCGCTCCGGGTATCCCGGCGGCGAGCAGCCGCCCGTTCTCCAAGGGGACGAGGGGGTCGCTGTCGCCGTGGATCACCAGCGTCGGCGCCGTGACCTCCCCCAGGCGCTCGGCGACGTCATGCGAACGGCAGGCGGCGAGCTGGCGCAGGTACGCGTCCGCCGGCATGGGGTGATGACGTGCGATCTCGACGAACTCGTCGATCGCCCCGGGATGGCGCTCGGCGAAGCCCGGTCCGGCCACCAGTGAGCACACGCGGCGCGCGCCGGCACCCGATTCCACCGCCTCATCGCCCGGCATGAGCGCGCGCATGACCTCCGGTGAGGTCGACACGTGCGCGGCGCCGCCCGCCGAGGTGACGACGAGGACGAGGCGATCGACGAACGCGGGGCGCGCGAGCGCCAGCTCCAGGGCGATGAAGCCGCCCATCGAGATGCCTACGAGCGAGGCGCGCTCCAGGCCGAGCTCGCCCGCCAGCGCGTAGGCGTCCTGGGCGAGGTCAATGATCGAGTAGGGCGTCTCGGCGAGGTCGCTCTCGCCGACGTCGCGGTAGTCCACGGCGATTGCGCGGAAGCGCTCCCCGAGCACGGGCAGCTGCCGGTACCAGCCCTGGCGCTTGGCGCCCAGCCCGCACAGCAGCAGCAGCGACCCCTGCGGATCGGCGGGGCCCACCTCCTCGTAGGCCAGCCGTCGGCCGCCCACGTCGGCGAACTGCGCTGCGGCAAATTCCATTCGGTCCCGTCTGAGAGCTGATCGCTGTCAGAGTTGGCGCGACTCTATCCGCGTCACGGCCGCCGGCGCAAACGCACCCGCCGGGTCCGCGCGGCGCTAGGGTGGCCCGAACGGCGTTGCCAACCAAGGAGCTGTAGGCCATGGCACACGGGTTCAGTGGCTCGACGGTGATCGACCGGCCCATCAACGAGGTGTTCACGTTTCTGGCGGCCGGGACCAACGACCCCAAGTTCAGCCCGCGGGTGCAGGAGATCCGCAAGACGACCGACGGTCCGGCCGGCGTGGGGACGGTGTTCGAGAGCACGGTCAAGGACGCCGGCATGACGACGAAGCGGAGCTTTGAGCTGACGGCGGTCGAGGCGCCGACGAAGATCCGCTGGACGGAGCGCTCCAAGAACATGGTCACCGTGCCCGACGGGGGCTATGACCTGGAGCAGGTGTCCGACACCGAGACCCGGGTCACCGTCCACAACCAGTTCGAGGGCCACGGGTTCGGCAAGCTGGTGGTCGGGTTCGCGGCGCGCGCGGCCACCAAGGATGCGCCGGCGTTCGCGCAGCGCATCAAGGAGGCGGTGGAGGCGTCGCCGCCGCCGGGCGCGGCGGCGGACTGAAATCGTTACCGCGCGCCAACGAGATTGACACAGCCGCAGCGCGCCGCCGGCCCTACTGTCGATCGTCCTGACGAGATCAGCGCCGAGGCGGCCGGTCACCGAGGGTGTGTGGGGGCGCTCAGGCGGCCGGTCGCCAGGCGGCCGGCTGGGCGGTCGGCAGCGGCGTCGGCTCGGGGGCGGCGGCGCCGCTGCCGCTCTGGACGACGCCGTCGACGATGTGGCGCGCCACCTCGGTGAATGTGCCGCCTTCGCGGTAGCGGACCACCGGATAGTCGGGCTCTTCGGGGTCGACGCCGACCACGGCGCCCGAACTGCCGTCCGGCAGCGTGATCGTGTAGCCCACCGGGTAGGGCATCGCGATCCGCAGGAAGTGGTGGACGATCTGGGGGTCGAACTGGGTCCCGGCGCCCTCGCGGACGGCCTTGACCGCCACGTGCGGCGGATTGGCGGGCTGGTAGGGGCGGTCGGCCGTGATCGCGTCATAGACGTCGGCCACGGCGGCGATCCGGGCGAACTGGTGGATGTCGGTGCCGGCGCGGCCGGCGGCGTAGCCCTGGCCGTCCCAGCGCTCGTGGTGGTCGCGCACCACGGCGCGGGTGAGCGGTGAGATCCGGTCGGAATCCAGCAGCGACGCGCCTGCGGCGGGGTGGGTCTTGATGAGCTCCCACTCCTCGGGGGTCAGCTTGCCGGGCTTGTTGAGGATCGCATCCGGGATCGCGAGCTTGCCGATGTCATGGACCAGCAGGCCCATGGTGAGCTGGGTCATGCGCTCGACCATGCGATCGTGGCGGACCTCGCCGCGGTAGTCGACCCAGCCGTCTGTCCGGTCGATCCGCTGGCCGAGCAGGAGGCCCAGGGTCGCGACGCGCATGGAGTGGCTGTAGGTGTAGCTGTCCGCGGCGGCGAGGTCGTCGAAGGCCAGCGCCGCCTCGGGGCAGGAGGCGAGCGCCTGGATGAGGCTGTCGGCGGCGTGCTCGATCTGTTTGAGCGCGCTGAGGGGAAGCTCGGAGAGGTCGGAGGCGACGGCGCGAGCCGCGTCGAAGCAGGCGCTGACGGCCTCCTCGGTGGAGATGCGAATGTGGTCGGGCAGCGGCATCGCGGGGATGATCCCCTCGCCCATGTCGTCCTCGATCCACAGCGCGCGGATGCCCAGCGAGGACAGGCGGGTGGCCAGGGACGTGGACAGGCGGACCCCGCGCCGCAGCAGAGGCGCGGCGCCGACGGCGGCGGACGGGATATCCCGCGCCAGCTCCATCCCGTCCTGGATCCAGTCGATGCGTACAAGCCTCATGCGGCCGTTAATCGGCAGACGCCGCGAAAACTTGTGCCCGGGCGCGAAATGTGCGCTCAAAGGCCTGGTTGGCGGCACCTAACCTCCAGGAAAGCCCCGCTCAGGGCGGGATGGGCGCCGCGCCTGCGATCCGTCCAGACGGACGGCCGCGGCTCACGGGTTCTTCACAGCCTCGCTGGGTTCGAGGTCCGCTGAGCCTCTTCTGGGTCAGCCGGCGACGCCGATGTCGGCGGGCTCGCCGGTGAGCGCCACCCGCTCGATGAGGTCGGCCGCCGCCTCCGTGCCCGGTCGCTCGCGCAGCCGTTCGCCCGCCGCGCGGACCCGCCGGCGCATCTCGCCGTCGGTGAGGAGCCGCTGGACCGCGTCTACCAGCGCGTCGCGCTCCAGGGCGTAGGTGGGCAGACGGATCCCGTAGCCGGTTTCGTGCACGCGCTGGGCGTTGTCGTGCTGATCCCAGAAGATGGGGAGCACGAGCATCGGCTTGCCGAACCACATGGACTCGGTGACGGTGTTGTTGCCGCCGTGGGTGATGACGGCATCGACGTGGGGGAGGACCGAGGTCTGGGGCAGGAACTCCTCTCCGATCATGTTCTCGGCCAGCTCGTACTCGTCGTGGCGCGGACCGCTGCTGACGATGTAGCGGTGGCGCGTGTCGGCCAGCAACTCCACCAGCCGCTGCATCAGCGCCACGTCGGCCGTGCCCAGCGATCCGAGGCTGAGATAGACGAGGTGGCGGCCTTCGGGGTCCTCGGGCGGTGCCCACGAATCATCGGTGTTGCGTACGCACGTGTGGAGGTTGTGCCAGGTGCGGCCGAGCGTCACGCCCCGGGGGTAGTCGAGCTCCCGCGGATACAGGTAGAGGTTCAGCCACGGCGACTCGTGGATCATGTCCATCGCGGGCAGTGGCGGCGCACCGCGCTCGACGCAGAACTCCGAGAACGACGACTGCAGATCGCCCACCTGGCGCGCATACTCGGCGCGGAACGCCTCCCAGTGAGTGCGATCCTCGAGCGGAAGCCCGGAGAAGGTGGGCGGGAGCTCGGGGTCGGTGACCTCCAGCGGGTTGCAGGACACGATCCGGACCCAGGGGCGGCCGCTGGCCGGGATCGCGGGAAAGGCGCAGACGTTGTCCTCCACGATCACGTCGGGGTCGAGCTCGTCAAAGATCTCGGTGAGGCGCTCGTCAACGAAGCGGGCGCCCTCGATGAGCGCCTGCCACGTCGGGAGGATGAACCCGCCGAGCTGCTCCTGGGTGTCGGAGCGGAACACGGGCGCGGTGTCGCGAATGAAGTCCTTCCAGAACTGGCCGGGCTGCTCGGGCATCTCCGGAGCGGTGGACAGCCGCATGAGCCGCTCCTCGAACCCCTTGGCCTCGAGCGTGCCGGCAAACGACTCCTCGGCCACGAACACCACCCGGTGGCCGCGCCGGCGCAGCACGTCGCCGATCCCCACACAGTTGTTGGTGGGACCAAACGCACCCTCGGGGAAGAAGACGATCGTGCGGCTCTCGATGGCGCGCAGCCTAACGAGCCGCCCCATCAGACGACGGCTCGCGGTCGCCTCTGCTACAGCTCAGGGCATGACCAAGATCGCAGTCACCGGAGGAAGCGGCAAGGCCGGCCGGGTCGTCGTACGCCACCTGTTCGAACGCGGCCACCAGGTTCTCAACATCGATCAGGTGGGCTCGCCCGAGTCCAACCATCCCGAGGATCCCATCCCGTTCCTGCGGGCCGACGTCACCGACTTCGGCCAGGCGCTGGAGGCGCTGAGCGGCGGCGACACGCTGCCCGGGATCGAGGCCGTGGTGCATCTGGCGGCGATCCCCTCGCCGGCCCACGCTCCGGCCAGCGAGGTCTGGCGCGTCAACGCCACCAGCACGCACTCCGTGTTCGCCGCTGCGCAGCGGCTGGGCCTGCGTCGCATCGTGTGGGCCTCCAGCGAGACCACTCTGGGCCTGCCCTTCGACACGCCGCCTGACTACGCGCCCGTGGACGAGAAGCACATCCGCCCGGAGACCTCCTATGCGCTGTCCAAGGTGACGGGCGAGGAGATGGCGCGGGCGTTTCACCGCTGGAGCGCGATCCCCATCATCGGCCTGCGCTTCTCCAACGTGATGGTGCGCTCGGACTACGCGCGCTTCGCCGCCTGGCAGGACGATCCCCACGCGCGCAAATGGAACCTGTGGGGCTACGTGGACGAGAGCCACGTCGCCCATAGCGTCGACCGTGCGCTGGAGGCCGACATCCACGGCACCGACAATTTCATCATCGCCGCCGCCGACACCGTGATGCGCCGTCCCAGCCGCGAATTGATGGCCGAGGTCTATCCCGACGTGCCCGTGGCCGACAGCGTGTCGGGCAACGACACGCTGCTGGACATCAGCCGGGCGCGGGAGGTGCTCGGCTATGACCCGGGGTTCAGCTGGCGCGACCTCGAAGACGGCGCGTTGGGACCTCCGGAGTGATCAGGCCTTGCTCAGGCCTTGATCGGGACCGCCGCCTCGGGGGTGGCGACGTGGAAGCTGAAGCTCTCCTCGAGGTAGAGGCGCACCTCGTCCGCGTCATAGTCCAGGTAGCCGATCGACAGGTCCTGGCCTGACTCGAACAGGAAGTCGTCGCCGCGCATACTGACCACAACCGCGCCCTCGAGTCCGGGCGCCCACACGAGCTCGCCCTGGACGATCTTGCGCAGGTGCTCGAGCAGCGGGTAGCCGCCGTTCTCGGCCGTCTCGACGACCCGTTTGTACTCCTCGTTGCCCAGCGCCAGGGCGTAGGGGCCGCTGATGCCGTTGCCCAGCAGTTGCTCCACGGCGCTGGCCACGGGGCGCGGGTATCCACTGGGCTCGTTGCCCAGCTGAAGGCCCTGGTGGGGCGAGACCTCGGCGATGCCGGCGATCGACGCCTCCTTCCAGCCATGGAAGACAGCCCGGTTCTCGGCCACCGCGATCTGGTGGGCGGCGCGATCGAGTGCTTCCAGATCGGCGTCGGCGGCGCCACGGTCGTCGTCGCGCAGTTCGGCGCGGCTGATCGCGAACTCGGCGCGGACCTCCACCATGGGGAGGACCCGGCGCTGCAGCGCGCTGACCCCGTCGCACGGCGCCTTGGCCACGGACTCGACGCGACCGAGGTTGGTGGCCGAGTACTCCCAGCCGTGGGGGCCGGAGAAGTCCACGAGCTTGCGCGCGGCGAGCAGGACCCCCAGGCGATCGCGGGCCTCCTCGTCCAACAGCTTCCAGTTGGAGTCGCTGATCGGGGCGTGCGAGCGAAGCAGATGGTTGCTCATGACAGGGCTCCTCTCAGGCTGCCGATGCCCAGCGAGCCAGTGCCGTCCTGTGCGGTCGCCGGGTCATCGCCGGCGGCCTCGGCCTCGGCCGCCTCGCCGTGCTCCACGATGTCGCCGGTCTTGAACAGGATGCCCTGGGCGATCTCGCGCCAGATGGGAGTGCGGCGCAGTAGCGCCTCCAGGTCCATGCTGAAGTGCTTGAACTCCTCGCCCACGGCATCGCGCATGACCGCGGCCGCCTCGGGGTCGGTCTCGACCGCCAGCCGCTGCTCGTACCAGCCGATCGCCTCGGCCTCCTCGGTCAGCGACGCGCACAGCCGGGCGAAGGTGCGCGTCGCGGCCGGCAGCTCCTCCGGCGGCTCGTGATACTGGTCAAAACCCATCTGCTCTCCTGTGGACGGGGGCGGTGACGTCACACGCTACCCCCAGACCGGTGTCGCAAGCGGTGAGACAAGCTCTGCGGAGGCAGCTCTGGGATGATCGCGCAATGACCACAGATGAGCTGACCGCACCGGGCCCGACCGCGCGCCCGGGGCGCCTGGACCGTGTGGCGACCGCGCCGATCGCCGCGGCCGGGCTCATCGCCGGCTTCGGCGTGGCCGACGCCACCGGGTCACGGCCGCTCGGCGGCGCCGTTCTGGCCGCGTGCGGGCTGGCGTGCATCGCCGTGTGGCTGCGCCGCGACGGGGCGAGGGTCACGGCGCAGCTCACCGTGGCGGGGCTGGTGGCGTTTGCGCTCTCGCACGTGCTCGGTCATGTGATCGGGGCATGGCCGTCGGTGCTCGTGGTGTCGGCGGTCACCGCCGGGCTGTGCTGGCGGTTGTCCGACGCGCACCGGGGTGCTCAGCCGCTGAGCTGAAGCTGGCTGACGCTGAACGTGGCCCCGTCCGGAGCCGCCAGGATGGCGCGGTGGAACATCGCCTCGTGAAACGGCTCGGCAACGACGGTGCCGCCGAGCTCCGCCGCGGCCGCCGCCGCGGCCTCCGCATCCGCAATCCAGAAGTCGACGCTCCACGTGGCGGGCCCTTCACCGGCGGCCATCGCGGCCACGACGTCCCGGGGGACCGGCTGGGACGGCTCGCCGCCGACGTAGCCCGGCCGGCGGAAGAGCCACAGCGATGGGCCGAACTCCTCGGCCTGCCAGCCGAACAGCTCACCGTAGAACTCGCGCGCCGCAGCCGGGTCGGGGGTGGTGAGCAGACTCATCGCCCACGCCGAGGGCTCGTTGACGCGAGCGGCGCCGGCACGGTCGCCCGCCTCCCACGCCACGAAGGCAGCACCCGCGGGATCGGCGATCACGGCCATCCGGCCGGCCGGGGGCACGCCGAACGGCTCGACGAGCACCGTGGCGCCCGCGGCGCGGGCGCGGTCGGCTGTCTCACCGACGCTGTCGACGGCGACATGGGTGTTCCAGGCCGGCGGGGTCGGCGCGGCGCCGGACGCCGGCAGAGTGCCGATTCCCGCGACGTCGTCCCCGTGCAGGCGGGCAACGTAGTAGTCGCCGGGCGGGTCCCCGGGCATCGGGCCCGGCCCGGCGAACTCCCAACCGAAGATCCCGCCGTAGAAGCCCATGGCGGTGTCGAGGTCGGCGGTCAGCGTGTCCACGAAGCAGGGTACGCCCGCGGGATAGTCCTCACGTCGGCTCATCAGGTCAGCTCCTCTCGTACTCGGTCCCTTGTTAGTTGGTGTACCGTACCATATAGTTGGAAAAACCAATGACAATGAAGCGACGGACGTACGGAGACGCGTGCGGCATCGCCCGCGCGCTGGACGTCGTCGGCGAGCGCTGGGCGCTGCTCGTCGTCCGCGAGTTGCTGCTCGGGCCCAAGCGCTTCACGGACCTGCGCGCGGGCGTGCCGCGCGTGGGCCCCGACATGCTGGCGGCGCGGCTTCGGGAGCTCGAGGAAGCGGGCGTGGTGCGGCGCGCCACCCTGCCCCCGCCGGCGGCGTCGAAGGTGTACGCGCTGACCGAGTGGGGCGCCGATCTCGCCCCGGTGCTGCTGGCGCTGGGACGGTGGGGGAGCCGCGCTCCGCTGCCGGGTCAGGCGCCGCCGCTCGGGGTGGACGCGGCCGTGGTGGCGCTGCAGACGACGTTCGATCCCGACGCCGCCGGCTGGGTCGACGCCGTGTACGAGCTCACGCTCGAGGACCAGGTGTTCACGCTCGAGGTGGCCGCCGGCCGGCTCGAGGTGACTCGCGGCGCGGCGCCGGCCGGCGTCACGCCGGCGGCGGCGATCCACACCGACACCGCGACGCTGGCCGCCGTCCTCTGGCACGGCCATCCGCTTGCGGAGGCGGCGCGCGACGGGGCGCTGCGCGTCGCCGGAGACCCGGAGGCCGCGGCCGACTTCGTCGGGCTGTTCGCCCCGCCGGTGCCGGCGGACGCCGATCGCCGGGCGTCTGGTTAGAGGTTCTCGGCGCGCTCGCCCAGCAGGCGGCGCTCCGATTCGTTCTGGGTCAGCGCGGCCGCCCGCTCCAGCTCGGCGCGGGCCTCCGACACGCGGCCCAGTCGCGCCAGCAGATCGGCGCGCACGCTGGGGAGCAGGTGGTAGTCGTTCAGCGCGCGCTCGTTTGCCAGCGCGTCGACGAGTTCAAGCGCGGCCCGGGGCCCGTAGGCCATCGACACCGCCACCGCCCGGTTGAGCTCCACCACCGGCGACGGGGACAGCTGGGCCAGCGCGTCGTAGAGGGCCACGATGCGCCCCCAGTCGGTCTGCTCGGGCGTCGCCGCCCGCGCGTGGCACGCGGCGATCGCGGCCTGGAGCGCGTACGGTCCCAGCGCGCCGCCGAGCCGCTCCGCGCGGGCCAGCGCCGCCAGCCCGCGGCCGATGAGCACGCGGTCCCAGCGCGCGCGGTCCTGATCGAGCAGGAGCACCGGCTCGCCGGACGGTCCCACGCGCGCGGGGGCGCGCGAGGCCTGGATCTCCATGAGGGCCACGAGGCCGTGGACCTCGGACTCGGCCGGCAGGAGTTCGGCGAGGATGCGTCCCACGCGCAGCGCGTCCTCGCACAGGGTCGGCCGCATCCAATCCGCGCCGGCCGTGGCCGCGTAGCCCTCGTTGAAGATGAGGTAGATGACCTCGAGCACGGAGGCCAGGCGGGGGCCCAGCTCGGCTCCGGTCGGCACCTCGAGCGGGACCCGCGACTCGGCCAGGGTGCGCTTGGCGCGGACCACGCGCTGGGCGATCGTGGCCTCCGAGACCAGGAACGCGCGCGCGATCTCCGGAGTGCTGAGACCGCCGAACAGCCGTAGCGTCAGCGCCGCCCCGGCCTGAGCCGAGAGCATCGGGTGGCAGGTGGCGAACAGCAGACTGAGCATGTCGTCGCCGATGTCGTCGTCCGCGGACGCCGCCAGGTCGAGCTCGCCGGTGGCGTGCTCGCGCTCCTGCCGGCGTCCCAGCTCGTCGTGGCGGCGCTCGGCCATGCGCTGGCGGCGCAGCTGATCGATCGCGCGGTGCTTGGCCGTGGCCATCAGCCAGGCCCCCGGGTTGTCCGGGATGCCCGACTGCGGCCATTGCTCAAGCGCCGCCAGCAGCGCGTCCTGCGCGAGATCCTCGGCCCAGCCGATGTCGTGCACCAGCCGGGCCAGACCGCCGATCACCCTCGCCGATTCGATCCGCCAGACCGCGTCGATGGCGCGCCCCGCGTCCGCCCGGGCAGGCGGGCGGATCGGCTCCTCGGCCATGACCGGTCAGGCCGCCTCGGTGAAGTCCGACATCTCATACACCTGGCGGACCTCGATGACGTCGCCGTCCTCGGCGGGGCAGCGGGCGGCCCACTCCACCGCCTCCTCCTTGGACCGGGCCTGGATGAGCCAGTAGCCGCCGATCAGCTCCTTGGCCTCGGTGAACGGGCCGTCGGTGACGGACGGCTTGCCGCCCGCGAAGGAGACGCGCGCGCCCTTGGCGGGCGGCGCCAGGCCGTCGAGCGCGAGCAGGACACCGGCCTTGGCGAGCTCGTCGTTGTACTTGGACATCGTCGCGATCTCCTCAGCGTTCGGCTCCCAGTTCTCGTCGGTGACGTTGGGGATCATGATCATCATGAAGCGCATGGGGCGGGGCTCCTTTTGTTGAGTGGAGGAGGGGTCTAACGCGACGACGATCGACCGCTCTCATTTTCGACATCAGGGCGAACTAATCTTGTAGGCAGATGGCATACACAACCGCCGAAGGCCGAGAGCAGGTGCTGAGTGACCTGGCGGCTGCCATCGAGCACATCGCCGACGCGCTCGCGCGCCTGGGGGAGGCCTACGAGCAGCTTGACGAGCAGCACGCCGACGTGCTGGAGGAGCAGCTGTTCCGGCCCGTCCAGTCCGCCTACGGCCGCGCCCAGCGCACCTACACGGAGTTCGCCAGCCGCAGTCAGCTCCACGCCCGGAGCTTCGACGCCCATTCGCCGGGCGCGCAGTCCCAGACTGTGCGCGACCTGATCGAGCGCGCGGGCGATGCCGCCTATGACGCCGACCAGGCCATCGCCGAGCTTCAGGACTCGATGCTCCCGGTCGAGGTGGGCGATCCGGAGCTGCGCGCCGGGCTGTCGCAGGTGCGCGAGACCCTGTCGGCCGTGCCGGCGCGGGCGCGGGGGCTCGTGCGCACCGTCGGTCGTTGACCCGCGCCGCGACCGCCCGGCGCCGCCTGGCCCGGAACGGCGCCCTCGCCCCACCCGAACGTGTAGGTTGCGCCGCCATGACGAGGACGTGGGTGGCGGCTCTGGCCGTGATGCTGATGATGGGGCTGTGCGTGGGCGCCGCCCAGGCGCGGGCCGCGGTCAAGGCGCACGGGAGCGTCCAGCAGGTCTACGCGGTGGGGCTCAAGCCCCACGCGCGCGTGGCGCTGCTCGACCGCAGCGGCCGGGTGATCGCCACCCAAAAGGCCGACTCCCTGGGCGGGATCGTGTTTCGCCAGGTCTCGCCCGGACCCGGCTACCGACTGCGCGACGGCGGCACCCGCTCGGCCGCGGTGACGGTCATGCCCGACCGCTCGGCGCCGCCGAGCACGACGGTCTATGACCAGACAATCCCCAAGGGCGGTTACGGCTACCTGACCACGCGTGACGGGACCAAGCTGGCCATCGACGTCCGCCTCCCCGGGCGGGCGAGCACGGGTGGCGGCCCGTATCCGACGCTTGTGGAGTACGCCGGGTACGGCTACGCCGATCCCGCCGGCGCGGAGAGCGGCATCAGCCAGGTGGCCAACCTGTTGGGGTTCGCGGTGGTGGACGTCAACATGCGCGGCACGGGGTGCTCGGGCGGCTCGTTTGACTACTTCGAGCCCCTTCAGAACCTCGACGGCTATGACGTGATCGAGACGGTGGCCCGCCAGCCGTGGGTGATTGGGCACCGGGTCGGGATGCTGGGCATCTCCTACGGCGGCATCAGCCAGCTCTTCGTCGGCGCCACCGACCCGCCCCACCTGGCCGCGATCGCGCCGCTGTCGGTCGTCGACAGCACCGCCGCGACGCTGTACCCGGGCGGCATCCTCAACACCGGTTTCACGCTGGGCTGGGCCAGGGACCGCGACCACGACGCGCTGCCGGCCTCGCGGACCGGCGGCGAGCCGTGGGCGTTCAAACGGATCCAGCAGGGCGATCGGACGTGCAAGGCCAATCAGGTCCTGCACGGCGAGGCGGTCAGCCAGGTGGAGAAGGCCCGCACCAACCGTTACCTCGTGCCCTCGGTGGCCAACCCGCTGGCGCCGGTCACGTTCGTCCGCAAGATCCACGTCCCGGTGTATCTCGCCTGCCAGTTCACCGACGAGCAGACCGGCGGTCACTGCGCCGACCTGGCGGAGCACTTCACCGGCACGAAGCGCAAGTGGTTCACGTTCACCAATGGCGCCCACGTCGACTCGCTGGATCCCCAGACGTTCAACCGCTGGTACGACTTCCTCGAGCTGTACGTCGCGCATCGCGAGCCCCAGCTCTCGGACGCCACCAAGGCGCTGGCGCCCACGGTCTACACGACGGCCATGGGCATCGACGACATCACGCTGCCGGCTGACCCGATCCAGGCACAGCCCTCATACGCCGCCGCCCTGTCGGCCTTCCAGGCGCTCAAGCCGATCCGCGTGATGTTCGACAACGGCGCCGGCAGCTCGACGCCGGGCGCGCCCTACCCGGGGTTCGAGCAGTCCTTCTCCCGCTTCCCGATCCCCGGCACGCAGGCGCGGTCCTGGTATCTGTCGGCCAACGGGACGCTGAGCGCCGGCAGGGCCACGTCCACGTCAGGCGACGAGTTCGCCTGGAAGCCGAAGGCACGCTCAGCCACGAGCTACAGCGGCAAGGACGGGCCGGGCGGCCTGTGGAGCGCGACGCCGGACTACCACTGGCAGGTCAACCCGGCCGGAACCGCCGCCTCGTATGTCAGCGCGCCGCTGACGACCAACACGACCGTGATCGGCGGCGGCGCGGTGCAGCTCTGGGTCAAGGCCTCGGCGCCGAGCGTCGACCTCCAGGCCACGATCTCCGAGGTGCGGCCCGACGGCCAGGAGACGTTCGTGCAGGACGGCTGGCTACGCGCCTCCGAGCGCAAGCTGGACGCCGCCCAGAGCACGCTGCTCGCGCCCGTGCTCAGCCTCCGCCGGGCCGACGTCGCCCCCCTGCCGGCGGGCCGCTACACCCAGGTCACCGTCCCCCTGTACTACGAGGGCCACGTCTACCGCAAGGGCTCCCGCATCCGGGTCACGATCGCCGCCCCGGGAGGCGACCAGCCGGTCTGGGGGTTCGCGGAGCTGAACCCGCACGGGACGGCCAAGGTGTTCATCGCCCACTCCCCCAAGCTCGCCTCCCGGCTCGTGATGCCGGTGGTGCCGGGGGTCAGGGTCCCAACCGGCCTTCCGCCGTGCCCGGGGCTCCGGGGCGAGCCCTGCCGCGCGTACAAGGCCTACACGAACCAACCGGTCGCGCTGGGCTAGCGGTCAGCCGGCCGGGGTGGGCGCCCGGCCGACGGCGTTCGCGCCACACCTAAAGCCATTCTTACGTCGCAGGTTGGTTTTAACCGGGTAGGATCGGCCGGGACGCCATGGGCCACGACGCACCCACCGCGGTTGCCGCGCCCTCGACGCCTGATGCCGCGCGCATCTCCGCTCGAGACTCAGACCTGACCACCGGCTCCCCCGCCGGTGAGGTGCGCGCGGTCAAGATGCCGCTGGTGGACCGGGTGGCCAGCGCGGTCGTCACCGGCGCACCGCCCGTCCTCGTGCTCTTGGGCATGTGGCTGGGCTGGAACCACGGCCTGCTGGTGTGGCAGGACCTACTCGTCCTCGCCATCTTCTACATGGTCATCGGGTCGGGGATCACCGTCGGCTTTCACCGGCTGCTGACCCACCGCAGCTTCAAGACGCACCGCTTCACGCGGGCCTTCTTCGCGGCGCTGGGCTCCGCGGCCGCGGAGGGACCCGTGATCGACTGGGTCGCCACGCACCGCAAGCACCACCAGTTCTCCGACGAGCACGGCGACCCACACAGCCCGCATCTGGACCATCGAGACGGCTGGCGAGGCCAACTGTGGGGACTCGTCCACGCCCACATCGGGTGGGTGTTCTCGGACATGGAGGTCGCCGACGAGACCCGCTACGCCAAGGACCTGCTCAACGATTCGTGGATCCGCTTCGTGGACCGCACGTTCGTCGTGTGGGTCGTGGTCGGGCTGGGCGCCGCCTTCGGTCTCGGGGTCGCGCTCACGGGGACGGTCACCGGCGGGCTCACGGCGCTGCTGTGGGGCGGCGCCGCGCGCATCTTCTTCATGCACCACGCCACATTCAGCATCAACTCGGTCTGCCACTACTTCGGCCGGGCTGACTACGACACCGGCGACGAGTCCAAGAACGTGTTCTGGCTGGCGATCCCCACATGGGGCGAGGCGTGGCACAACAACCACCACGCGTTTCCCACCTCCTACCGCCACGGGCTGCGCCGGTGGCAGCTCGATCCGTCGGCGGCGATCATCCGCGTGCTGGAGATGACGGGCCTGGCGTGGGACGTCGTTCGCGTCGACCCGGCGCGGCGCGACCGCAAGCTCGCCGTCCAGCAGGGCTGAGCGGGTGGCCGGGCGCCGGTCCGCGAGCGGCGGCTAAGCTCCCGCGGCCTTGCCTTTCGCCAACACCGCACCACTGCGCCGCGAGCTCGCGGCGGCGCTTCCGCAACGCCCCTTCGTCGTCCGCTTCTGGGACGGCACCGAGGTGCCGGCCACGGATGCCGACGCGCCGACGTTCAGCTTCCGCTCGCCCGAAGCGCTGGCGCACGTCATCCGGGCGCCGGGCGAGCTCGGGCTGGGGCGCGCCTACGTGCTGGGCCTGGTCGAGACCGACGACATCGAGAAGTCGCTGCGTGTGGTGGACACGTTCGAGCCGCCACGGCTGTCCCCACGCCAGATGGCGCGGCTGGGCATCGCGCTGGTTCGCGCCTGCGGGCTGGTCCGCCCGCCGCGGCCGCCCGCCTCGGAACTGCGGCTCAAGGGCGAGCGCCACACTACCGCCCGCGATCGCAACGCCGTCAGCTACCACTATGACGCGGGCAACGCGTTCTTCCAGCTGTTCCTCGACCCGTCGATGACCTATAGCTGCGCCTACTTCAAAGGCGGCGCGCAGACGCTCGAGGAGGCCCAGGAGGCCAAGCTGGGGCTGGTGTGCACCAAGCTCGCCCTCCAGGCGGGAGAGCGGGTGCTCGACGTCGGCTGCGGCTGGGGCAGCTTCGCGATCCACGCGGCGACGCACTACGGCGTCTCCGTCCTCGGCGTGACCCTGTCGGAGGAGCAGGTCAAGCTCGGACGGGAGCGGGTGCGCGAAGCGGGATTGGAGGACCGGGTGACCCTCCGCCTGGCCGACTACCGAGAATTGCTTCCCCGCCCACCCCGCGAGCAGTTCGACGCCATCTCGTCGATCGGAATGGTGGAACACGTGGGTGAGGAGCGGATCGACCTGTACATGCGCACGCTGCACGGGCTGCTGCGCCCCGGCGGGCGCCTGCTCAACCACGGCATCGCCAAGCTCATGGACTTCGACACCCGCGATGAGGGTGCATTCTCCGAGCGGTTCGTGTTCCCCGACGGCGTGCCGCTGCCACTGAGCCGGGTCGCGCAGGCGATGGAGCGCACGGGGCTCGTGGTCCGTCACGTCGAAGGGCTGCCCGAGGACTACGCGCGGACTCTGGGTTACTGGATCGAGAGCTACGAGGCCCGCTACGACGAGGCCGTGCGGCTGGCCGGCGAGGAGCGCGCGCGTGTGTGGAAGCTTTACCTGCGCGCCGCCCGGGCCGGCTTCGCCACCGGGTGGGCGTCGGTGTACCAGGTTCTGGCCTCCAAGCCCGCGTGAGCGAGGACTACGATGCGGACATGACGACGATCGTGTGCCAGCAGGTCGCCCCCCGCATCGCCGACCTGCAGGCCAACCGGCGGCTGTCGCTGAGCGCGATCGCCGACGCGGCCGCGGCGGGCGCCGACGTCATCGTGCTCCCCGAGCTGGTCACCTCCGGCTACGTGTTCGAGTCCGGCGAGGAGGCGGCCTCGGTGGCGATATCGCCCGATCACGCGCTGTTCGAGCAGTGGGCCGCCGAGGCCGGCGGCGCGGTGGTGATCGGCGGGTTTGCCGAGCGCGGTGATGACGGCCTGGTCTACAACAGCGCCGCGGTCGTCGACCAGTCGGGCGTGATCGGCGTCTACCGCAAGGTCCATCTGTGGGACCGCGAGAAGCTCTGGTTCGCGCCGGGCGGCGAGCCGCCGCGGGTGTTCGACACCCCGGCGGGACGGATCGGCGTGCTCGTCTGCTACGACCTCGAGTTCCCGGAGATGCCGCGCACGCTGGCGCTGGCCGGGGCGGAACTCATCTGCGTGCCCACCAACTGGCCCTACGTGGAGCGCCCCGAGGGCGAGCGCCCGCCCGAGGTGACCATCGGCATGGCCGCCGCGCGGGTCAACCGCGTGTTCCTCGCGTGCTGCGATCGCACCGGCACCGAGCGCGGGCAGCACTGGACCGCCGGCACGAGCATCATGGACGAGGAGGGCTGGGTGCTCGCCTCCCAGACCGGCGCGGGCCCGGCCAGTGCAACCGTCGACCTGGCCCGCTCACACGACAAGACCTACACCGAGCTCGCCGACGTGCTCGGCGACCGGCGCCCCGAGCTCTACGGGGCCGTGGCCCAGCCGGTGGCGCGACCGGTCGCGTAACCGGCCGCGCTTTCCACAGCGTGCGCGCCGATCAGGCCGACTGGGCCGATTCGGCCGATTCGGCCGGCGCCGCGCCGCCGCCGTTGGACTCGGCCGTGGTCTCGGCCGGGGTCGGCTCGGGCGCCGGAGCGCGCTCGGCGATGATGTGGGCGCCGATCGCGCCAAGGATGCCGGCAACAAGCGCCCGGAGCGCCCACCCCGGACCGTGCCACTTCGCGCCGATCGCCGAGTCGATCGACGGGCTGCCAGGGCCGGTCTCCGCGAGGGCGATGACCGCCGCGATGAGAACGAGGTTGTACTCGTAGCCCTGGTTGCTCACCCACGGACCGTTCTTGAGGTGGACGCGATTGATGGCGGTGAGCATCGTTGAGGTCAGGACCGTTGCCGCGAGGGGGGTCGCGGCACCGGCGACCAGCAGGGCGCCGCCACCCGCTTCCGCGGCGCCGGCGGCGATCGCGTGCCGCTTGCCCGGACGGAGCCCGAGGCTCTCGAAGAACTGGCCCGTGCCCTCCGGACCGTAGCCACCGAACCAGCCGAACAGCTTCTGGGTTCCGTGGCCGAAGAAGTAGCCCCCAACGATGAAGCGAAGGATGAGGCGTCCGATTTTCATGCGGCCGACCTTAGCAAAGCTTGCGCTCGCAACGACTGGACCCGGGGACTCCCGTAGGAGTAAGGTCCCCGCCCACAGCCGGAAGAGCTGCCGATCGAACCAGGAGGAGAGGAATGAGCAGCACTGTCAACGTGCGCTTAAACGTGAACGGCACCGAGCATGAGCTCGAGGTCGAGCCGCGGCTGCTGCTCGTCCACGCCCTGCGCGATCGCCTCGGCCTGACTGGGACCCACGTCGGTTGCGACACGTCCAATTGCGGGGCGTGCACCGTCCATGTCGACGGCGAAGCGGTGAAGTCGTGCACGATCCTGGCCGTCCAGGCCGACGGCGCCGAGATCACCACGATCGAGGGCCTTGGCACCGAGGACAACCTGCACCCCATGCAGGAGGCGTTCTGGAACAACCACGGCCTGCAGTGCGGCTACTGCACCCCCGGCATGATCATGTCGGCCTCGGCGCTGCTGGCCCGCAATCCGAGCCCGACCGAGGACGAGGTCCGGCACGGCCTGGAGGGCAACCTCTGTCGCTGCACCGGCTACCACAACATCGTCAAGTCGGTCCTGGACGCCGCGTCGAAGTCGGGGGCTCAGGCATGAGCGTCGCCGATGCGGCTCCCGCCGGCCATGTCGGGCGCGAGCTGCGCCGCAAGGAGGACCCCCGCCTGATCACGGGCCGGGCCCGCTACGTCGATGACATGTCGCTCCCGGGCCAGCTGTGGGCGGCGTTCGTGCGCTCCCCCGAGGCCCACGCCGAGATCGTCTCCATCGACACCTCCGAGGCGGCCGCCCGGGAGGGCGTCCACGCGGTCTTCACCGGCGAGGACATGGCCGACCTCGGCGGCCCGCTGCCGATGGCCTGGGTCCCCCCGGGGGTCGAGGTCAACAACCCTGAGCATTGGCCGCTGGCGCGCGGCGTCGTCAAGCACGTCGGCGACCCGGTGGCGGTCGTCGTCGGCGACGACCGATATGCGGTCAGCGACGCGGTCGAGGACGTCATCGTCGAGTACGAGCCCCTGCCGGCGATCATCGACCCGGAGGCCGCCATCGCAGGGGAGGGCGGCCATTTTGTCCACAAGCAGTTCGGTACCAACAAGGTCCACGAGTGGTCGCTGGCCGGGGGTGACGTCGAGGCGGGCTTTGCCGAAGCGGACGTGATCGTTGAACGACGCGTGGTCAACCACCGCATCGCCGGGGCTCCCATCGAGTGCCGCGGCGTGCTCGCGGACTACAGGGCGGGCTCGCTGACGCTGTACACGTCGACCCAGGTGCCGCATTTCGTGCGCCTGTTCATGGCGCTCCTGCTGGGGATCGGCGAGGACCACGTGCGCGTCGTGGCTCCCGAGGTCGGTGGCGGCTTCGGCCAGAAGCTCCAGGTCTATGGCGAGGAGCTCTTCGCCTGCTGGGCGTCACGCAAGCTTGGGCGCCCGATCAAGTGGATCGAGACCCGCTCGGAGAACATGTCCGTCGCCCACCAGGGCCGTGACCAGATCGCCCACGTGAAGATGGGGGCCAAGCGCGACGGGACGATCACGGCGTTCCACGTCAAGATCCTGGCCGACTTCGGCGCCTACAACATGATCCTCACGCCGCTGATCCCGTCGCTGGGCGCGTTCGTGATGGGCGGCTGTTACAAGATCCCCAACGTCCAGACCGATATCACCGGGGTCTTCACCAACAAGTGCCCCACGGACGCCATCCGCGGCGCCGGGCGGCCCGAGGCGACTCAGATGATCGAGGTCACGCTGGACCAGCTCGCCCACGAGCTCGGCATGGATCCGCTGGAGATGCGCCGTAAGAACTTCATCCCCAAGGAGGACTTCCCGGCGGCGGTCGCCACGGGCGTGATCTACGACTCCGGGGACTACCACAAGACGCTTGACAAGCTGATGGAGCATGTCGACGTCGCCGCCTTCCGCTCCGAGCAGGAGGAGTTGCGCAAGCAGGGCATCTACCGGGGCATCGGCTTCTGCACCTGGACCGAGATCTGCGGTCTGGCGCCCAGCCGCATCACCGGGCCCAACGGCGTCGGGGTCCAGGCCGGGCTGTGGGAGTCGGCGATGATCCGGGTTCACAACACCGGCGCGGTCACCGTCTACACGGGAACCTCCCCGCACGGACAGGGCCTGGAGACCGCCATGGCGCAGATCACCGCAGACAAGCTCGGCGTCGACCCTTCGGTCGTGGAGGTCATCCACGGTGATACGTCGATGGGGCCCGAGGGCCGCAACACGTACGGATCGCGCTCTCTCGCCACCGGCGGCGAGGCGGTGGCCAAGGCCACCGACAAGGTCGTGGCCAAGGTCAAGGCGATCGTGGCGGCCGAGCTCGAGGCCGCGCCCGAGGACATCGAGGTCGCCAACGACAAGTTCTCGGTCCGGGGATCTCCGGACAAGGGGATGGCCCTGGCCGACGTCGCCGGGATCGCGTACGTCGGAGCAGTGCCGGAGGGCATGGAGCCCGGACTGGAGGAGACGACGTTCTACGACCCTGAGAACTTCGTGTTCCCGTTCGGCGCCCACGCCTGCGTTGTTGACGTTGACCCCGAGACGGGCAAGGTGAAGGTGGTCCGGTACGTCGCCGTCGATGACTGCGGCAACGCCATCAACCCGATGCTCATCGACGGCCAGATCCACGGCGGCGTGGTCCACGGCATCGGTCAGGCGCTCTACGAGCGCGTCCACTACGACGACAGCGGCCAGCTGACCACCGGTTCGTTCGTCAACTACGCCATCCCCACGGCGGCCGAGATGCCCTCGTTCGAGACCGACCGGACGGTGACCCCGTCTCCAGTCAACTCGTTGGGCGCCAAGGGGGTCGGGGAGGCGGGTACGATCGCCGCCTCGGCGGCCGTCACCAACGCCGTCATCGACGCCATGCGACCGCTGGGCGTCGACTACATGAACATGCCGCTCAGCCCGCAGCGGATCTGGGAGGCCATCAACCAAGGACAGGGCGCGAGCCCGGAGGGAGGCCGGCAGTCATGATCCCCGCCGAGTTCGATTACACGGCACCCGAGTCGCTGCAGGATGCGATCAGCGCGCTCGTTGATGGTGGCGAGGACGCCAAGCTGCTGGCCGGCGGCCACTCGCTCATCCCGCTCATGAAGCTGCGCCTGGCGGCGCCGTCGATCCTCGTGGACCTTCGCAAGGTCCCCGGCCTGCACGGCGTCGAGCGCCAGAACGGCCACTGGCGGGTCGGCGCGCTCACCACGCATACGATGCTGGAGCAGACCCCCGACCTCGGCGTGGTCTCGGCCGTGGCGGCGACCATCGCCGACATGCAGGTGCGCAACCGCGGCACCATCGGCGGATCGCTGGCCCATGGCGATGCGGCGTCGGATCTGCCGGCGGCGATGCTCATCACCGAGGCCGAGGTCACCCTCCAGGGCCCGGACGGGCAGCGGTCGGTCGCGGCCGCTGACCTCTTCAAGGGCTACATGACCACCGAGGTCGGTCCGCAGGAGGTCCTGACCGAGATCCGGATCCCGACCATGGAGGGCTGGGGCTACGGGCACCAGAAGTTCAACCGCCGCTCCGAGGACTGGGCCATGGTGGGCGTATGCGCCGTGGTCAGGGCGTCCGGTCAGACGTGCGAGGACGTCCGGATCGGCCTGACCCACATGGGCTCGGTGCCGCTGCGGGCGACCGCGGCCGAGGAGGCCCTCCGCGGTCAGGAGCTGTCGGCGGAGAACATCGCCAAGGCGGCCGAGCAGGCCGCCGAGGGGACGAACCCGCCCGCGGACCTCAACGCCAGCCAGGAGTACAAGCGCCATCTCGCCCGGGTGCTCACCCGCCGCGCGATCCAGGACGCCGTTGGCGGCGGATAACATCGAAGCGAAGGTGACGCTCGCGGAGCTTCAGACGGTCGGCGCCGCGAGGGAAGCCCTCGCGGGACAGGGATATCTGGCGGATCGCCCGCTGGCGATGGCGGTGCACCTCGCGTGCGTGCTCGAGCAGCCGCTGCTGCTCGAAGGCGAGGCCGGGGTCGGCAAGACCGAGGTGGCGCGCGCGCTGTCAGCCGCCATCGGCGCCAAGCTCATCCGCCTGCAGTGCCACGAGGGCATCGACCTGCACCACGCCGTCTACGACTGGGACTACTCGCGCCAGCTCCTGGCGCTGCGCGCCACCGAGCAGGGCGTCGACGAGGGCGAGCTGTTCTCCCGGCGCTTCCTGCTGCGGCGGCCGCTGCTCGAGGCTCTGGAGTCCGAGTCTTCGACGCCAGTGGTGCTTCTCATCGACGAGATCGACCGTGCCGACGACGAGTTCGAGGCCTTCCTGCTGGAGTTTCTGTCGGACTTCGCCGTGACGATCCCGGAGCTGGGCACGATCACCGCGCAGCGGCGCCCGATCGTCCTGTTGACCTCTAACCGGACGCGGGAGCTGCACGACGCGCTGAAGCGCCGCTGCCTCTATCACTGGATCGACTACCCGACGCCCGAACGCGAGCGAGAGATCGTGGAGACCCGCCTGCCCGGCGTGCCCGACGAGATCGCGGTGCGGGTCGTGGAGGCCGTCGCGCGGCTGCGCGAGCAGGGCGACCTGTACAAGCTGCCCGGCGTGGGGGAGACGATCGTGTGGGCCCAGGCGCTGCTGGCGCTCGGTGACGAGGCATCCCTGGACGAGACGCTCGGCGTGGCGCTCAAGGTGCACGAGGACGTGCTGCGCGTGCGCGAGCGCGGAGTGCTGGAAGGTGTCTGATCCCGCCGGGTCGGTGAGCGAATCCCTGGGGCCGCTGGTCGACGGGATGGTGGGCAAGCTCGGCGATGTGACCGCCGTGCTGCGCGCCCAGGGGACCCGCGTGGGTGTCGGTGAGCTCCTGAATGCCGTGCGCTGCCTGGAGGAGATCGATTGCGCCTCCCGCGAGGACGTGCGCCTGGCGCTCCGGACGGTGTTGTGCTCGCAGCACATCGACCTCGAGCGCTTCGACCTGGCCTTCACCGCGGTGTTCGGGGACGGCCAGGTGCCGTTGAGCCCGGAGGATCCGCTCGGGGCGCTGGGGCACATCGAGCGTCCCGCCCCGGTGATGGGCCTCGCCGACCCGCGCGGTGGTTCGGCGGGGGAGGAGTCTGAGATCGTCCCCGCCGCCTGGAGCGACATCGAACTGCTGCGCGAGAAGGACTTCGCGCGCTACACGGAGGCCGAGATGGCGCTCGCCCGCGAGCTCATCCACCGGCTCGCGCGCCGCCACCCGATGCGCCTGTCGCGGCGGACGCGGCCCTCCCGCCGGCGCGAGCACTTGCCCGATCTGCGGGCGACGGTCCACTCGTCGCTGCGGACCGCCGGGGAGCCACTGCACCGGCGCTGGCGCGCGCCCACCCAGCGTCCGCGCCAGATGGTGCTCGTCTGCGACGTCTCGGGCTCGATGGCGCCCTATGCGCGCATGCTGCTGCAGTACATGCACGCCTGCGTGGCCGCACAGCGGCGGGTGGAGGCGTTCGCGTTCGGCACGCGGCTGACGCGCATCACCCAGGAGCTCGCGGGGCGAGACCACGACCGCGCGCTGGACCGCACCGCGGCAGCGGTCACCGACTTCTCCGGCGGCACCCGCATCGGCGCTGCCATCGCCGAGCTCAACCGCGTGCACGGTCGCCGCATCGGCCGGGGGGCCGTGGTCATCGTGTTGTCGGACGGCTGGGACCGCGGCGAGCCCGAGCAGCTCGACGTGGAGATGGCGCGGCTGCGGCGTGCCGCGTACCGGCTGGTGTGGCTCAACCCGCTGGCGGCGCACCCGGATTACCAGCCGCTCGCGCGCGGGATGCAGGCCGCGGTTCCGCACACCGACCGCCTGTTGGCCGGCAACTCGCTGGCGTCGCTGGAAGAGCTGGCGACGATCCTGGAGGAGATGTAGCCCGTGGATGCGGAATGGCTCGAGACGTCCGAGCTGCACGGCCCGGCGTTCGAGGTTGTGCCGGATCCCCCGCCGCGCCTCGTGTTGTTCGGTGCGGTCGAGCTGGCGGCCGCGCTGAGCGCGTTGGGACGGGCTTTGGGGTGGCACACGTATGTGGTCGATCCCCGCGAGCGGCACCTGACGCGCGAGCGATTTCCCGATGCTGACGAGCTGATCGCCGCGTGGCCGGCGGAGGCCTTCGCGCAGCTGGGCGGGGTCGACGAGTCCACGGCGGTGGCCGTGCTGACGCACGATCCCGTGCTGGATGACCCCGCGCTGGAGATCGCGCTGCGCTCGCCCGCGATGTTCGTCGGCGCGATGGGGTCGCGGCGTACCCAGGGGCGGCGTCGCGAGCGTCTGCTGGAGGCCGGGCTGACCGAGGAGGAGGTCGCGCGGCTGTCGGGCCCGATCGGGCTGGATCTAGGCGCCCGCACGGCGATGGAGACGGCGGTGTCGCTCCTGGGAGAGATCGTGGCGGTGTCGCACGACCGCGACGGCGGCCGGCTGCGGGCCGCCGAGGGCCCGATCCGGGAGGCGCGCGCGTAAGTGGCCGCCGCGGGCCTGGTTCTGGCCGCGGGAGGGGGGACGCGCTTCGGCGCCTCGCCCAAGCATCTGGCCGACTTCCACGGGCGCCCCTTGCTGGAGTGGGCGGTGCGCGCGCAATGCTCGGTGGCTGGGTTGGAGCGGGTGGTCGTGGTGCTGGGGTCGCACGCTTCCGAGATCCGCGGCGGTGTGGATTTCGGCCGGGCGGAGACCGTGGTGTGCGACGAGTGGGCGTCGGGGCAGGCGTGGTCGCTGCGGCGCGGGGTGGCGGCGCTGAGCGTCGGGGGCGCCGTCTCGTCGGTCGTCGTGACCCTCGGCGATGCGCCGCTGGTGACGCCGGAGGTGATCCGCCTGTTCGTCGACGCGCCGCCGCGCTCGCGAGCCGTGTACGGTGGCCGCCCCGGGCATCCTGTGGTGCTCGGGCCGGAGGAGATCGCGGCGCTGACCTCGCTGGCCGGCGACGAGGGCGCGAGAGGTCTCCTTCGAGGCGGACCGGAACTGGAGGTCGGGCACTTATGCTCCGGGCGCGACGTCGATACCCCTGAAGACCTGGAGGAGGTCCGCGATGAAGCTAGAGCAGTCCTTTGAAGTCGCCGCACCACTGGACCGCGTCTGGGCCGCGTTGATCGACGTCGAGCGCGTCGCCCCCTGCATGCCGGGGGCCGACATCTCCGGGCGCAACGAGGACGGCAGCTACAACGGCACCTTCCGGGTCAAGATCGGCCCCACCGCGGCGGCGTACGTCGGCAAGCTCGAGATCGAGAGCGTCGACGACGCGGCCCACACCGCCACCATGCACGCCCAGGGCACCGACCGGCGCGGCCAGGGCGGCGCCAAGGCCATGATCGTTTCGTTGTTGAAGGAGACCGGGCCCGGCCAGACCGTCGTCGAGGTCTCCACCGACTACAGCATCACCGGCCGACTGGCCCGCTTCGGGCGCGGCGGGATGATCGAGGAGATCGGCAACCGGCTGCTCACGGAGTTCGCGGCGTCGCTGCAGGCGATGCTGGCCGGGCCGGGGGAGTACGAGACGTTCATCGGGGTGCCTGCGGTGTCGGCGGTAGCGGCCGCGGAGGGCGGAGCCGCGAAGCCGGAATCCGAGGCCGAGAAGTCAAAGCGCAAGCCGCGCAAGGACCTCGCCGCTGCCGCCGAGGCGGTGGCCGCGGCCTCCGAGCCGCCTTCGGCGGCGCCGGAGCCCGAGGCGGCGGAGCCGGAGCCCGCGGCGGAGCCGGAGCCCGAGGCCGGGTCTGCCGAGGAGGCCGTGGCCGAGGACGAGCTCGCGGCCGTTATGCCCGAGGCCTCCGAGGAGTCCCAGCCCCCCGCGGCCGAGGTGCCGGCCGAGCCCGAGCCCGAGCCCGCGCGGCCCGAGCCCGAGCCCGCGCCCGAGCCCGCGCCGCCGGAGCCCGAGCCCGCGCCGCCCGAGCCCGAGCCCGCGCCGCCGGAGCCCGAGCCCGCGCCGCCGGAGCCCGAGCCCGCGCCGCCCGAGCCCGAGCCCGCGCCGCCGGAGCCTGAGCCCGCGCCCGAGCCGCCGCCTCCACCACCACCGCCGCCGGAGCCCGCGCCGCCCCCGGCCCCCGAGCCGCCTCCTCCACCACCACCGCCGCCGGAGCCCGCGCCGCCCCCGGCCCCCGAGCCGCCTCCGCCTCCACCGCCGCCGGCCGAGGAGGGCGAGCCGCTGGACGGCGCGGCGCTTGCTCGCACCACGATCGTGGAGCGGGTCAAGAGCAACCCGGCGCCTCTGATCGTGTTGCTGTTGGCGCTCCTGCTGCTGAGGCGGCGCCTGCGACGGCGTAGCTAGAGCCCGCGGCGGGTCAGCGCCCGTGCAACATCGGCGATGAGGCCGTGGGAGCGGTCTTTGATCTCCCGCCGGACGATGCGCATGACCTCGATGTCGGCGCGCCGGAGGGCGTTGTCCTTGCGGCGGTCGCGCTCGAACCTGTAACGGGATGAGTGGTACGTGTAACTGTCGACCTCGAGGACGAAGCGCGCATCGGGCCAGTAGAAGTCGAGCTTCCAGTTCCCGAACGGGAAGTTGACCTGCGGAGCTGGGAGGCCGGCCTGCCGGATGAGGGCCAGCATGCGTTCCTCCGGTTCTGACTCGGTCATCGTGGATGCGTCGCGCTCCTGCTCCAGGAGCGCCGCGAGCCGAGCGCGTCCGCGGTGACCGCCCGCGCGGTCGAGCACGTCGGCCACATGCGAGCGCCGCAGGGTCCGCTCGACGATCCCGCGGTCGAAGGCGACCTCCAGCTGGCGGTCCGTGGCGGATACCGCGATGTCGAGAAGCGTGCGGGCGGGCGAGGTGACCGGAAGCCCGTTGCGGATCCACACGTCTCTGGGTTCGAGGATCCGGCTGCGGTGCACGCGGACGCCGGGGTTGGCGGCGCCCTCCCATACGTCGACGACGACCTCGACCTCACGCGGAGCCGGCGTCCACAATCCGAGTAACGCGGCTGCCGACCAATGGCTCAGCGCGGCGCCGTCCCGGACGGACAGCAACGCCTCAGTCTCTGCACCAAGCGCGGTCGGTGCGGCGTGGCCCACACAAAAGACGCATCGAAGGGAGGGGAGCAGGCGCCCCTTTGTCACGAGCCAGACGATGCTCGAGTGGCTGACACCCACTGCCAACAGCTGGCGTCGCGCGATCCGGCCCCGCTGACGGCCGGCGACGTCGGCGATCCGCTCATCCCGAGAGCCTGCGATTGACACCTCAGAGCGCACGCCGAGCACGCGCACGCGGCGTGCTTCAGCACCCGAGTCCCGCTGACGCGACAGAGCGCGCTGCGGGGGATCGGGGGGCGTGTGCTTTACGGCGTCAGGATCCGAGTCCACGCGCCCAGTCTGCAGGCCGCGACCGCCCCCAACCCCTCCTAAGCCAGTGGTTTTTGCACTTCTGATACAGCCCGCACGAAAGGCGTCACAACCTCAGCGCCCGGCCGTCTCGTTCCAGTCGTCGGCAGGCAACACCGCCACCAGACCGGATGGGTTGAGCATGGGGTGGGTGCCGTAGTAATGGGCGCGGATCTCGTCGAAGGACACGGTGTCGGCGACGCCGGGCCACTGGTAGAGGTCACGCGCGTACGGCCACAGGCAGGAGTACTCGGTCAGCTTGCGCAGCGAGCATTTGAAGTGGATCTGGTACACGGCGTCGAAGCGCACCAGGGTCGTGAACAGCCGCCAATCGGTCTCCAGGGGCGCATCCCCGAACAAGAAGCGATTCCGAGCGAGCCGAGCGTCGAGCTCGTCCAACGTCGCGAACAGGGCACGTACCTCGGACTCGTACACGGCCTGCTTGCGCGCGAAGCCGGCCTTGTACACGGCGTTGTTGACCGTGTCGTAGATGTGCTGGTTGAGGGCGTCGATGTCCTCGCGCAGCGCCTCCGGCACGAGCTCGACCGGGTGCTCGGCCAGCGGCGCGAACACGGTGGACAGCATGCGCAGGATGTCCTCGGACTCGTTGTTGACGATCGTGCCGCGCTCTGAGTCCCACAGCACCGGCACGCTCACCCGCGCCTGATAGTCCGGGTCGGCCGCGTCGTAGGCCTGGGACAGATAGCGGAAGCCGTTGACCGGGTCCTCGTAGCCGCCGCCGGGGAACTCCCATCCGCGCTCGTCGCGGAAGGGATGGACGAACGACGCCGAGATGGCGTCCTCCAAGCCCATCAACATCCGGCCGATGAGCGTCCGGTGCGCCCAGGGGCACGCCCGGGCGACGTACAGGTGATAGCGGCCCGGGGCCAGCGGGAAGCCCGTCGACCCGTCCGGGGAGACGAAGGAACGGAAGGTCGACTCCTGGCGCTGGAACGATCCGTCGTCACTCGTCTCCGGCCGCGTGGACAATGCGCGTGCTTGAGTACTCATCCATCCAGCGTACGTCACCCTCGCCGGCGCCCGTCATCGCGGTCAACGAGATCGGCGAGGGCGAGCCGCTCGTGCTCCTGCACGGCCTGGGCACGACGCGGCAGATCTGGAGCCTCGTCACCGAGCCGCTGGCCGCCGCCCACCGGCGCTGCCGGTCCTGCGTCGGCATCCCGGCATCCTGCATCGCGTCATCTCCGCCCATGCCGCGCCACCGAGCGTGCGCGCCTGGCCGAGGCGGGCGAGCGCCATGCCGTCGGGTCGAGCTTCCTCGGCGCGACCGCTTATGGTGTCGGCGGGATGTTCGAGCACGCTCTGCAGCTGGCCGTGTCGCTGCCGGCGTGCCGCATCTTCGTCGACCCTGACGATGGCCACCACTTCTTTCGACGTCGCCTGGAGGAGATCATGACCGTCCTGCTCAACCCTGACCGGGGACCCCACAGCCTCTCCGCCGCGGGCGCGCGCGTCCTGCTTGCGGCCCGGGTGGCGGCGTGACCGACCAGGCGGCGAAGGCCGCTCGCTTCCTCGCGCTCCATCGCCCCGGCGACCCGCTGCTGATGCCCAATCCGTGGGACATCGGCTCGGCCAAGCTGCTGGCCTCGCTCGGCTACGAGGCCCTGGCCACGACCAGCAGCGGCTTCGCCGCCACGCTCGGGCGGCTCGACGGCGGCGTCACGCGCGAAGAGGCGCTGACCCATGCCGCCGCCATCGCCGCGGCGACAGATGTGCCCGTGTCCGCGGATCTGGAGAACTGCTTTGCCGACGAGCCCTACGGGGTGGCCGAGACCGCCGGCGGCGCCGTCACCGCCGGCCTGGCCGGGTTCTCGGTGGAGGACTACTCCGGCGCGAGCGACAGCATCTATGAGATCGGCCTCGCGGCCGAGCGGGTGCGCGCGGCCGTGGAGGTCGCTCATGCCGCCCCCGGAGGCCCGCTGGTCGTCACCGCCCGCGCCGAGGGCTACCTGCGCGGTCGCCCCGACCTCGACGAGACGGTCGCGCGGCTGCAGGCCTACCAGGCGGCCGGCGCCGACGTGCTGTTCGCGCCCGGGCCGGTCGACCCCGAGACCGTGTCGGCGATCGTGTCCTCGGTGGACCGCCCGGTGAACGTCCTCGCCCGTAATGGCGCGCCCCCTGTCTCCGAACTGGCCAGGCTCGGCGTAAGCCGGATCTCCGTTGGCGGCGCGTTCGCCTTCGCTGCGCTCGGGGCCCTCGTCACCGCCGCCCGCGAGCTGCGAGAGGAGGGCACCTACGGCTACTTCGACCAGATGGCCGAAGGGGTCGGCGCCGTGCGGGAAGCGTTCTAGGCTGCGCCAGGCTCAGGCGGCGGCGCGCAGCGTCACCAGCGGCGGGCGCTCCACCGGCTCGCCGCCCAGTGCCGGGAGCTCGTCGGCGCCCGGGACCACGAACGTCGTGGGGAGGGGGCCCTGCAGGCGGCCGTCGCGCTCCAGGCGCGAGGCGAGCGCGCGCAGGACCGCGAAGGCCATCGGGCCCAGGTCGCGCAGCGACTGGTGGGCGTTCTGGCGCACGTCGAGATCCACCTGGGCGATCCCGTCGAGCCCGACGGCCCCATACGCGTCGAGCAGCAGCGCGATGTCGACTCCGTAGCCCGTGACGAACGGCAACCGCTCGAGCAGGTCCCGGCGCGCGGCCACCTCGCCGGCGAGCGGCTGGGCCACGCCGGCCAGGTCGGGGTAGAACAGGTTGAGCAGCGGCCTGGCCATGAGCTCCGTCACCCGGCCGCCGCCTTCGGGCAGCGTCGTTTCACCAACCCGGAACGGACGCCGATACAAGCCCTTGACGAATGAGATTTCGCTGTCACACAGGAGAGGACCCAGGAGTCCACACGCGAAATGAGCCCCGAAATGCTCGGAGTCGGCGTCAAGGAAGCAGACGACTTCGCCCGTGAGGACGGCGAGCGAGCGCCACATGGCGTCCCCCTTGCCCAGCGCGGGCCCGAGCTCCGGCCGGAGCTGGTCCTGGATGTGGACCTCGGCTCCCAGCGCCCTGGCGATCCGGCCCGTGGCATCGCTGGACGCATCAACGACGACGATCTGGTCGATGGCGCCCGCGTCGCGCAGCGGGATCAGCTCGCGGATGATGGCGCCGATGGTGCGCTCCTCGTTGCGCGCCGGGAGGCACACCGACACCGTCTGGCGGCGCTCGGAGGCCAGGCGCTCGGGCGGGAACTCGGAGTGGTGGAACGTGTGGCTGCGGTGCCAGGAGCGTGCGCGCTTCGACATGTCTGATCCGGAGCATGACAGCCGTCCAGGCTGGCCGCGTGGGTCCTCGGGTCCGAGGTTTAATAGCATTGACCAGTGGCCCGCGCGGGACAGGCCACCGCGTCATAAGGCGTCAAGGCGCCAACGAGGGAACGAGCTGTTTTGCAGATTCGCCTGATATGCAGGGGTTCACGGCGTGATTAAGTGCCTGCGGCTGCGCGCGTTCCGCCGGTTGCTGGCCGCGTATGTGTTCAACGAGCTCGCCTGGTCGGTCGGGACCCTCGCGCTCGCTGTCCTCGTCTTTCATCGCACCGGCAGCGCGATCGGATCCACCGGCTTCTTCCTCTGCTCGCAGTTCCTGCCGGCGCTGCTCTCGCCGGCGTTCGTCGCCCGGCTTGACCGAGCCGCGCCGGGCAAGGTGCTGCCCGTCCTGTACGCCGCAGAAAGCGTCCTGTTCGCGGTCCTGGCCTACCTCTCGAACCACTTCTCGCTGGTTCCAGTGCTGCTCCTGGCGCTGGTCGACGGGGTGATCGCCGCCACCGCGCGGTCGCTGGCCACGGCGACGCGGACCGAGATCCTCAAATCCGTCGACCTGCTCCAGGAGGGCAACGCCCTCGGCGGGTTCGGCTTCTCCGGAGCGTTCATGGCCGGACCGGTGATCGGCGGGATCGTGGTCGCCGCCGGGGGCACGGTCGCGGCGCTTCTGGTCAACTGCGGCCTGTTCGCCGCCTGCGCATTCTTCCTGGCCATCACCGCGCTGCCCGGCGCCAAGGCCGATCCCGGTTCGATCTGGGATCGGATGGCCAAGGGCATCGCCCACGTCCGCTCGGACCGCGTCCTGAGCCGTCTGCTGCTCATTCAGGCGGTCGGCCTGTGCATCTTCACGATCACGGTTCCCGTCGAGGTCATCTATGCCCAGCACACGCTGAACGCCGGGCCCGGGGGCTACGGCCTACTGCTCGGCGTGTGGGGCGCCGGGGCGGTGGCCGGTAGCGTCGTCTACGCCCGGTTCCGGCGGCGCTCGGCGCCGGCGCTGATCACCAGCAGCGCGCTGTCGCTGGCGATCGGCTTCACCGTGATGACGGTCGCGCCGAGTCTGCCGGTGGCGTTGTGCGGCGCCGTGATCGGCGGCGCCGGCAACAGCCTCGAATGGGTCGCGTGGCGCACGGCGGTCCAGGAGCGCACTCCCGAGCGCTGGATGGCCCTGATCATGAGCCTCACCGACTCGATGTCGATGCTGGCGCCCGGCGTGGGCATCGTGCTCGGCGGCGTCATCGCCCAGGTGGCGTCCGCGCGGGCGGCCTTCGGGGTCGCCGCCGCGGGGTCGCTGCTGTTCGCTGTCGCGGTGCCGTTCGCGTTCCGCTCGACCCGGGCCCGGCGGCCCGAGCACCGGCCGGCCGTCGACGTCGCCGCCGAAGAGGCGGCCATCACCCGCGGTAAGTCGCTCGTTTAGTGCACAGTCCCGTGGGCGTGCGCGCCGCCTGCATCGACATCGGCTCCAACACCACCCGGCTCCTCGTTGCCGACTGCGTCGAGGGAGAGCTGCGGGAGGTCCACCAGGAGCGTGCCTTCACCCGCATCGGTCAGGGCCTGAGAAGCTCCGGCACGATCGCGGCGGCGAAGATCGAGGAGGTCGTCGCCGTCGTGCAGGGCCAGATGGCGGCGGCCCGCGAGCACGGCGCGCACGAGATCCGCGGCGTGGCCACGGCGGCCATCCGGGTCGCCTCCAATGGGACCGCGCTGGTGGAGGCGATTGCCGCCGGGACGGGCCTGATGGTCGAGATCGTGTCCGGCGAGGAGGAGGCCCGGCTGGCCTTCCGGGGCGCGGCGGCGATGCTCGACGCCGACACCGCGGCGTTTCTGGACGCCTTGGGGACGTCGGCCAGCCTCGGCGTCATCGACGTCGGCGGGGGCTCTTCGGAGGTCGTGGTGGGTAGCGCGCCGGACCGCGTCAGCTGGTGGGCGTCGGTGCCGCTGGGCTCCGGGGCTCTCACCGAGCACTGCCTGCATTCCGATCCGGCCACGCCCGCGGAGGTCGTCTCCGCGCGCGCGGAGGTGTCCGCAGCGATGGCGGGGCTGGCCCCGCCGTGCCCGCAGGCGGCGGTTGCGGTTGGCGGCAGCGCCACGTCGTTGGGACGCGTCACCGGGCCCGTGCTCGACGCCGGCGCGTTCGATCGGGCCCTCGAGCTTCTCGGCGGCGCGCCGTCGGCCCTCGTGGCCGAGCGGTTCCTCATCGACCCCCAGCGCGCCCGGTTGCTCCCGGCCGCCCTGCTCATCCTCCAGGGCGCGTCGCGGCTGCTGGAGGCCACCGTCCACATCGGGCGGGGTGGCATCCGCGAGGGCGTGCTGCTAGAAGCAGTCCAAGCGTGAGCACCGACCCCGCCATCCCGCCCCGAGACGCCATCGCCGAGGTGCGCGTGCGCGCGCCCACGCGCGGCAACCGGCGGCTCGAGCGGTTCCTGGAGGCGGTCAACAGCGACGACCAGCTCAAGACCTGGTGGCATGTCTCGGCGGTCAATGCCACCCGGCGGCTGGGGATGTCGGACCACAGCTGGGTCCACATCCAGATCGTGCTGAACATCGGGCTGCGCCTCGCCCGGCTGCTGTTCCGCCGTGGGGTCGTCCCCAGCGTGGTGGCCGACTTCGCCATGACCGAGCGCGACGCCGAGGTGGTGGTGGCGGCGGGGTGCCTCATGCATTGCGTGGGCATGTCGATCCACCGCCGCGACCACGAGCGCTACAGCCTGTTCCTCACCGCGGACAAGCTCGGCAAGCTGCTGGAGGGCGTCTACGAGGAGCCGGAGCGCTCGGTGATCGTCGCCGAGACGCTGCACGCGATCATCGGCCACCGCAGCGACGGCGCCCCGTTCACGATCGAGGCCGGCATCGTGCGCGTCGCCGATGCCCTGGACATGGCCCGGGGGCGCTCCCGGATCCCGTTCGAGGCCGGCCAGCAGAACATCCACTCGATCTCCGCCTACGCCATCGACGAGGTCAAGATCAGCCCCGGCAGCGACCGCGCCGTCCGCGTGGAGATCGCCATGTCCAACAGCGCCGGGATCTTCCAGGTGGACGAGCTGCTGGCCGAGAAGCTGCGCGGCTCCGGGCTGGAGGAGCACATCGAGGTCATCGCGCGGATCGACGCCGAGCACGAGCAGCGGCTGATGCAGGTCTTCCGGATCTAGTGGCCCAGTCCGGCGACGCGTCCCGTCCGTCGGTGAGCGGTCGCGCAGCCGCGGGCATCGGCGGCGCGGTGGCGCTGGTGGTCCTGGCGCTCGTGGTCTACGGCGGCTATGGGGAGCACTGGCGCTGGGTCGGCGTCAACGGCGCCACGGCGACGTTGTGGGACTGGCTGCACCTCCTGATGCTCCCGATCGCCGCGGTGGTGTTGCCGCTGTGGCTGCGCCACCGCCCGCAGATGGGCGGCGCGGTGATGACCGGCGTGGCGGCGCTCCTGACCGCGTTCGTGTGCGTGGTGCTCGCCGGCTATCTCGTGCCGTGGGCGTGGACGGGCTTCGTCGGCAACACGCTGTGGGACTGGCTGAACCTCGGCGCATTGCCGCTGGCCGTGGCGCTCATCCCGGTGCTGCTCGAGCTGCGCTCGGAGTGGGGACGCCGCCACGCCGTTGCGCTGTCCATCGTCGCGGTCGTGTTCATCGCGGTGGTGTTGGTCGGTTACCTCGCCCGCTGGGCCTGGACGGGCTTCGCCGGCAACACCGTGTGGGACTGGCTCCACCTTCTGCTCCTGCCGCTGCTCGTGCCCGCGGTGATCGTCCCGGTGCTGCGTACCGTGCTGGCGGAGCGCTTCAGCGACCGTGGCGACGGAGGCTGACCACAGTGTCAAGCACGCTTGACATTTGGTGTAAAGTGAGCTTTACACGGAGTGCGGAATCTCATACGACAACTGCGCAGCCAGCGGGGCCTCTCCCAGGGGGAACTGGCGTCGGCGATGAATGTGTCGCGACAGACGATCAACTCGATCGAGAAGGATCGCTACACGCCCTCGCTGCCGCTGGCGATCGCGCTCGCCCGGTTCTTCAGCGCGACGGTGGAGGAGGTGTTCGATGCGGACTTGTAGGACGTCGAAATGGGTGGTCCCGGCGTTCTCGGTGGCCATGGGCTTCGTGCTGTTAGGCGCCGGAATCCTCGGTCACAAGGCGGGCGACGGGCTGTTCGGCCTGGGCGTGATGACGGCGTTCGCCGCCGTCGTACTGCTCGGCGGGCGCAGCGAAACGATCCGGGGCCTGCGGGGCGACGGGCGCGACGAGCGCTTCCAGGCGATCGACATGCGCGCCACACTGGCGTCCGGGAGCGCGCTCCTCATCGCGGTGCTGGTGGCCTACATCGTGTCGGTGGCCAATGGGCACGACGGGGCGCCATATGACTGGCTGGCGGCCATCGCGGGACTCGTGTACCTCGGCAGCGTGGCCTGGTTGCGCATCCGGGGCTGAACTCCCGTGCCGGCAGCGGCGCGGTCACGCCGGCGCGCCGCAGCGCAATGCAAGAGCGGCGGACGCCGCGCGGCTACCAGCCGCCGCGCCAGTCCGCGCTGGCCTCCCGGGCCTTGACCGCGTCCTCCCTCGCGTGCTTGCGCTTGTCCAGCCTCCACTGAATGAGCGAGAACACCACGATGACCGTGGGAAAGAACGCGATCACCGCGAACATGACGTTGGTGATCTGCTGGTCGTTGGTCTCGCCGAACCAGCCCTGGCCGCCGTTGGCGTGGGCGAGGGCGGCGGGGGCGAACGTCAGCAGGGTGCCGACGAACAGGGTCAGCGCGATCATGATCCGGGCGCGGCGCGTCACGACCTCAAGCGTACCGCTTTGTCAGGCGACCGGGACGCCGTGGGGCGCCGTGACCGCTGCCACCGCCGAGATGAGGGCGGGGTTGTAGACGTCGGCGCGGTCGGTGACCTCGAGGTGGTCGATGGGTACCTCGAACACCGTGGCTCCGGCGGCGGCGGCCAGCTCTCGCTGCTTGGCCGGGGTCACCATCTGATCGCGGGCGGTCAGGACCATCGCCGCCGGCACGCCCCGCACCGAGCCCAGCCACGGCCGCGAGTCGAAGCGGCCCAGCTCGCGACCGGCCTCGGCGATGTCGCGGGCCTCGTGACGCATCAGCTCGGACAGCAGCCAGGCCGTGACCTCGTTGGGCTCGACCTTCGCGCTGCGGAACCACCCGCGGTAGAACTGCCGCGGGGCGAGTCCCAGGGCCACGCCCACGACGCCCATCCACTTCCAGATCCGCCGCGTCTCGGGGTCCTGGAAATGCTGGCAGGTGCCGCTGAGCACGAGCCCGCGCATCACGTCGGGGTGATCGCGCGCCATCAGCTGGGCGACGACGCCGCCCATCGAGTAGCCGGCGACAACGGCGGGGGCGAGGCCAAGCTGGCGGAGGACGTCGGCGGCGTCGGCGGCGCAATCGTCGAGGCGAAACCGGGACATGGCCCGCAGGCCCCGGCCGTGGCCGCGGTGGTCGATCGCGAGCACGCGGTAGCCGGCCTGCACCAGGGCGTCGTAGGCGCCGTGCCAGTTGAGGTCCGCGGTCACCATCCAGCCGTGCAGCAGCATCACGGTGGGACGGGCCGGATCGGTCTCGCCGCTGTCGCGCAGGAAGAACTCGCCGCGGCCAGGGACGGTGACTGTCCGCGCCGGCAGCATCTCGTGCGGGGGAACGGGGGCGTAGGTCTGACGGCGATACCGGGGCACCCGCGCCATGCTACCCACGCTCCGCGTGGCTCCTACCATCAGCTCCATGGCCGTCGTCATCGCATCCGACCTGGGCAAGGACATCGCGGGCGAGCCCCTGCTGCGGGGCATCTCCTTCAAGCTCGAGCGCCGCGACCGCATGACGCTGTCGGGCCGCAACGGCGCCGGCAAGACCACGCTGCTGCGCATGCTCTCCCGCGAGGCGTCGATCGATTCCGGGGAGCTGGTGCTGAGCAAGGGCGCCAAGGTGGCCCTGCACGACCAGCGCCCGCCCCGCAACCGCGACCTGTCTCTGCGCGACTACATCCTCTCCGGCGCACCCGAGCTGGTGGCCATCGAGCAGGACCTGGCCTCGCTGGAGCAGGCGATGGCCGAGGGCGCCCATGACGAGGCGACGCTCGGCCGCTACGCCAAGGCCCAGGCCCGGCTCGAGCACGCGGGCGGCTACGGCTGGCGCGACCGGGCGCTGTCGACGCTGCACGGCCTGGGCTTCCGCGACGACGCCGACCTGGACCGCTCGCTGGACACGTTCTCCGGGGGTGAGCTGACCCGTGCGTCCCTCGGTCGTGCCCTGGCGGGGGCGCCTGATCTGCTGCTCCTGGATGAGCCAACCAATCATCTCGACATCGAGTCGCTGGAGTGGCTGGAGACCCATCTCGTCAGCCTCGACGCCGCGATCGTGCTCGTCGCGCACGACCGCTGGTTCCTGGAGTCCGTGGGCACCTCGGTGCTGGAACTCGAGGCCGGCCGCGGCAAGTTCTTCTCGGGCACCTGGCACGAGTGGCGCCGCGAGCGCGCCGCCCGCGAGCTGGCCCTGGGCCGGGCGATCGAGCGCCAACAGGCCGAGATCGAGCGCCTGGAGCGTTTCGTCACCCGTTTCCGGGCCGGCACCCGGGCTCGCCAGGCCCAGTCGCGGGTCAAGAAGCTCTCCAAGATCGAGCGCCTCAGCGCGGATCCCACCGACGGTGCGGCGCTCCAGTTCGCCTTCAAGCCGCCCGAGCGCAGCGGCCGGGTCGTGTTCGAGCTCGAGCACGCCGAGCTCTCGGCGGGCGACAAGGCGCTGCTGCACGACGCCGAGCTGTGGCTGGAGCGCGGCGAGCACGTGTCGCTGGTGGGGGCCAACGGCACCGGCAAGACGACGCTCATCGAGACGCTGGCCGGCAAGCGGGAGCTCGAGCAGGGCAAGCTCCTCACCGGCCACAACGTCAAGGTCGGCTACCTCTCCCAGCACGCCGAGGAGCTCAACGCCGGCACGGCGCGGACTGTGCTCGAGGCGACGCAGCGAGCCACCGCCCTGACCCCGGCCAAGGCGCGGGCGCTGCTGGGGCGCTTCCTGTTCTCCGGCGAGGACGCCGAGAAGCCGCTCGACGGGCTGTCGGGAGGCGAGCGCCGGCGGCTGTCGTTGGCCGTCCTGGTCCATTCCGGGGCCAACGTGCTCATCCTCGACGAGCCCACCAACCACCTCGACCTGGAGAGCCGGGAGGCACTGGAGGCGGCGCTCAACGGATTTGCCGGCTCGCTGCTGCTCGTCTCCCACGATCGCGCGCTGCTGGATGCGATCGGGACCCGCACGATCGCGCTGGAGGATCACGCGCTGCACAGCTACGTCGGCGGCTGGCCCGAGTACCTGCGCGTCCGCGAGGAGCGGGCCAAGGCGCCCGCGCCCGCCAAGGCCGCGTCGCCCAAGCCGGCCGCCAAGGCCGCCGCGGGCGCGAACGGCCCGAACCAGAAGCGCAACCCGCCCAGGCCCAAGTCCAAGCCGGGGCGAGGCGCGGCGGGCCTGGAGGCCGAGATCGAGGCCGCCGAGGCCGCGCTGCGCGCCATCGAGGACGCGCTCTCGGATCCAGCGGCGTGGGCCACGCCCGAGGCGACCGCGCGCTCGCAGGCGCGCCACGAGCAGGCCAAGCTCAAGGTGGCGGAGCTCTATGAGCGCTGGGAGGCCGTGGCCGGCTGAGGTGACGGGCCGTCGGGACGCCCCACTACACTGAAAATCAATGCCCCAGCCCCTTCCGGCTTCGGGTCTACGCATCGCGCTGATCGACGACGACAGCGGGATGATCACGGTATTGGACCGGCGGTTTGCCGCCAACCGGTGGGACAGCCAGGTGATCGGCTACGCCGCCGATCCCGAGCAGCTCACCGCGCTCAAGCTCCACGCCCTCATCGTCAACCCCGCCATCACGGGGCTCGGCTACATCGAATGGGTCGCCGACCGGCTGCCCGGGCTGGCGCTCCTGGTGTGCAGCCGCCCCGCGCCGGTGGCCGACCGCGTGCGCGCCCTGCGCGCCGGCGCCGACGATTGGATCGCCAAGCCCTGCCATCCCGACGAGCTGGTGGCCCGCATCGAGGCGGTGCTGCGCCGCCGCCGGGCGGGCGCGCTGCCCACCCGGGACGAGATCGTGACCGCCGGCGAGCTGGCCATTCGGCCCGACCGCTTCGACGCCTACGCCAACGGCGTCCCGGCCACCCTCTCGCGCAAGGAGTACGAACTGCTGGCGCAGCTGGCCGGCGCCGGCGGGCGGGTCCTGGAGCGCGAGGAGATCTACCAGCGGGTGTGGGGCTACACGATGGCGCGCGGCGACCGCTCGGTGGATGTGTTCGTGCGCAAGCTGCGCCAGAAGCTCGAGGCGATCTCACCGGGCTGGCGCTACGTGCACACGCACTTCGGCGTGGGCTACCGGTTCGCCGCCGCGCCCGCGGGCGGGGCGGTCCCGCCGTCCGAGCCCGCCCCGGCCACGCCCGCGCCGGCCCCGCCCGCGCCGGCCCGGCCCGCGCCGGCCGTCGCACCATCGCCCAGCCAGCCGGCGAGGCGTACGCTGTCGGTATGAACCCCACCGTCCGCAACGTCGCGATCATCGCGGTGATCGCCGCAATGGTGGCGATCCTCCCCGGCGGCGGGACCGGCGCCAGCGTGGTGGTCACCGGGCTCTACCTGGTCTTCCTAGGCGCTCTGGTGTGGGTGGCCGCGATCATGTACCGCGAGCACCGCGGCGCGCTGTACCTGCTCGGGGACGGCAAGCGCGCCCTGCTCTACAGCGCCGCCGGCGTCCTGGCGGTCACGCTGACGGCCACCCACAAGCTGTGGAGCTCTCCCGCCGGGGAGATCGCCTGGCTGGCGCTCGTTGGTGCGTCGATCTACGTCGGCTTCTCCATCATCTGGGCTGCCCGGCGCTACTGACCGCCGTCAGGCGGGGACCGCCGCCGGCACGGGCGCCAGCGTGACGGGGATGCCGTTGAGCACGGCGTTGCCCGAGACAGCGTCGATCAGCATCTCGTCCGAGAGCACGTTGCTGTTCGCGCCCGCGTGCGCGGCGGCGACGCTCAGGCGCGCCCCGGGAGCATCGTGGCCCCAGCCGTGGGGGAGGCTGACCACGCCGGGCATCACCGCGTCGGTGATCTCCACCTCGGCCTCGATGCTGCCCGTGCGCGAGCGCAGCAGCGCGGGCGCGCCGTCCGTGAGCCCGTAGCGCTCGGCGTCCTCGGGGTGGACGTGCAGGGTGCACTGCGACGGGCCCCGCACGAGCATCGGCAGATTGTGCATCCACGAGTTGTTGGAGCGGAGATTGCGCCGCCCGACGAGCACCGGGCCGCCTCCCCGCGCGCGGCCGAGCGCTTCACGCAGCCGGGGCACGTCGGCCACGAGCGGCTCCGGGGCCAGCTCGATCATGCCGCCGCGCGTCCGCAGAGCCTCCGGGAGGCGCGGCTGGAGCGCCCCGAGGTCGATCCCGTGCGGGGCCGCCTCCAGCGCAGCGAGGCTCAGGCCGCCGTTGGGCCGGGCGCCGAACCCGTCGCCGTAGGGCCCGGCGCGTAACATCAGGTCCAGCAGCCGCTCGGGGCCGACGCGGGGCTCGAGCGCCTGGAGGACATCGTCCTGCGTCCGGTCCGCCACCGGTGAGCCGAGCGTGTCGATCTCGCGGGCGATGGCCAGCCGGGCCACCCCCTCGTCGAGCGCCGCGACGTCAGCGTCGGGACCCATCCCGGCGGCGACGCCGGCGAGTCGCAACAGCGTGACCCATTCGTCAGGCAGGTCGGGATCGGGCTCGAGCGCCGGAGGCGAGTAGTTGGCCACGTTGCGGACGGCGAACAGGTAGAGCGCGAGGTCGTAGTGGCTGCGGCGCAGAGGCGATGGCGCGGGCAGGATGACGTCGGCATGGCGCGTGGTCTCGTTGACGTAGACGTCGACGGAGACCATGAAATCCAGTGTGGCCAGGGCGGCGCCCAGCCGCTCGCTGTTGGGCGTTGAAACGACCGGGTTGCCGGCGAGCGTCACGAGCGCGCGGACCCGGCCCTCGCCGGGGGTGTCGATCTCCTCGGCCAGGCAGACGACGGGAAGCTCCCCGAGCACCTCGCCCAGACCGCGCACCCGGCTGGCGAACCGGCCGATGCGTGCTCCGCGTCCCCGGCCGGGCTGCCCCGCACCGTTGGAGTGTCCGGCGGCGCCCAGCGGGAACATGGCGCCGCCCTCGCGGTCGAGGTTGCCGGTGAGGAGGTTGAGGACGTCGACCAGCCAGCTCGCCAGCGTCCCGAACTCCTGGGTGCAGGTGCCGATGCGTCCGTACACCGCCGCCGCCGGCGCGGCGGCCAACTCGCGGGCCAGGCGGCGGATCTCGGACGCCGAGATCCCGCAGGCGGGTGCGACGTCGTCCGGAGTGAATGGCTCGGCCAGCGCTCGGACCTCGTCGATGCCGTCGCTGAGGGCCGTCAGCTTCTCGCCCGGGTCAGCCAGGTCCTCCTCGAACAGGACGTGGACGAGCGCGAAGAGCAGCAGGGCATCGGTCCCCGGGCGGATGAAGTGGTGCTCGTCCGCCTCCTCCGCCGTCCTGGTCCGCCGCGGGTCGATCACGACGAGCTTGCCGCCGCGGGCGCGCAGTGCGCGGAGCCGCCCCCGCATGTCCGGCGCGGTCATGAGGCTGCCGTTGGAGGCCAGTGGATTCGCGCCGAGCATCAGCAGGTGGTCGGTGTGGTCGAGGTCAGGCACGGGCACCGTCGTGCCGGTGCCGAACATGAGCGCCGCCGCGAGCTGCTTGGGGATCTGGTCCACGCTGGAGGCCGAGTACACGTTGCGGGTCGACAGCGCCTTGAGCAGCACCCGCCCGTAGAGCAGGCTGTCGATGTTGTGGGCGTTCGGGTTGCCCAGGTAGACCGCGACGGCGTTGCGATCCGCGTCCAGGATGGGGGAGAGGCGCGTGTGGATAACCGCGAAGGCCTCGTCCCAGCTCGCCGGCCGGAAGCCGTCGCCGTGCTTGATCAGGGGAGTGCGGACGCGGTCGGGGTCCTCGTGCAGCTGCTTGAGCGCAGCCCCCTTGGGACAAACGAACCCCCGGCTGAAGACATCAGCGGCGTCACCGCGGATCGCGGCGACGGTGTCGCCGTCAAGAGTCAGCTCCAGGCCGCAGGTCGCCTCGCACAGGGGGCAGGTGCGGTAGGCCGTGCGGTGTCCCACGATCGCCATCGGGGCATACGTTACGGGGGCCGCCCCCGGTTTGACGATTACCTCGAAGATCACGATGACCCGTACACTGCCGCCGCCGTGAGCAAGGGCGTGCGCGAGACGATCTCGGACTGGCTGATGGCGATCGCCGGTCCGCTGTTGCTGGGGTCGCTGTTCCTGACCTGGAGCCACCAGCTGTCCCCGGGCTTCGAGGCCCGCTACGGCGGGACGGCGGCCCTGGCGGGGGTCCCGGCCGCCCCTAACGCCTGGCAGGTGTACTCGGCCGCCGACGTGCTGCTGGCGCTGGTGGCAGGCGGTCTGCTCCTGGTGGCGCTGTTCGGGGGGCGGGGGCCGCGGCGGGCCCTCGCGCTGGGCCTGGCGGTGGCGCTGGTGTTCGTGATCCACGCGCTCAGCGTGCCCCCGACGAACGGGGCGGTCGTGTTCGACCCGACGCTGACCCCGCCGGGCGATACCGCCAACCCGGTGACCTCTGGCGGCGGGGAGGTGCTGGCCCTGGCGGCCCTGGCGCTGGGGGCTGTGGGCGTGGCGCTGGGGTTCAGCGCCGAGTGAATCAGAGCGTCGCCGCGCCGACCCTGCTGCGGACGGGAATAGACCCGACCCGGTCCTAACATCGAGTAGGCATGGCTGTCTTCCCCGCTGACCGGCGTCGCGAGCTGCCCGACCAGCCCGGCGTGTACCTGTTCCGTGACGAGCGCGGCAAGGTGATCTACGTCGGCAAGGCGAAGTCGATCAAGAAGCGCGTCGCCTCGCACTTCTCCAATCCCAGCACCCGCGCCGGGCGCGACCTGGTGCCGATGATCGACCAGATCGAGGCGCTGGTGGTCCAGACCGAGTCCGAGGCGCTGCTCGTGGAGCAGAACTTCATCAAGCAGTACAAGCCGCGGTTCAACATCCGCCTGCGCGACGACAAGTCGTACCCGTACATCGCGATCTCTCTGGACGAGGACTTCCCCCGGGTGTACTTCACCCGCGAGCGCCATCGCCGCGATCGGGCGTACTTCGGCCCGTACTCCAACGCCAAGCGGGTGCGCTCCACGCTGGAGGTGCTGGGCAAGGTGTTCATGTTCCGCTCCTGCGATGGGCCCGAGCCGGGCCGGCGCAGCGGCTCGCCGTGCCTGGACTACTACATCAAGCGCTGCGAGGCCCCGTGCGTGGGCTACGTGGACAAGGAGGGCTACCGCAAGGCGATCGACGGCGTCATCGCCTTCCTCTCCGGCCGCTACAAGGAGATCGAGTGGGCGCTCAACGAAGAGATGAAGCTGGCCGCGTCCGAGCAGCGCTTCGAGGACGCCGCCCGCGAGCGCAATCGCCTGCGGGCCGTGCGCTCGCTGCTGGAACGCCAGCGCGTCGCGCACGAGGACGGGTCGATGGACGCGATCGCGGTGGCGGTGGCCGAGGGGGAGGCCAACGCGCAGGTGTTCCAGATCCGCGACGGCGTGCTCTCGGACCGCCAGAGCTTCTACCTGGACAACGCCGCCGGCGCCGAGCCGGCGGAGGTCGCCGAGGCGTTCATCCTCCAGTACTACGCCAGCGCCATGTCGGTCCCGCCGCTGGTCGTCGTCCAGCGCGAGCTGTGGAGCGCCGGCGATCTGGCTCCCCTCACCGAAGCGCTCAGCGCCCGCCGCGGGGTCAACGTCGAGATCCGCGCCGCCGAGCGCGGGGACAAGCGGCGCATCCTCGAACTGGCCGAGCGCAACGCCATCCTGGCCATCGACCAGGAGAAGCTGCGCTCCGAGCGCCGGCGCCAGCAGCGCGTCGAGGCGCTCGACGGCCTCCAGCAGGCGCTCGGGCTCGACACCATCCCGCTGCGGATCGAGTGCTTTGACATCTCAACGCTGATGGGCACCAACACGGTGGCGTCGATGGTGGTCTTCGAGGGCGGCGCGCCGAAGAAGTCTGACTACCGCCGCTTCCGGGTGTTCACGGTCGGCGACGCCGCCGCCCCCGGCGAGAACGGCGACTACGGCCCCGACGACTTCGCCGCGATGGAGGAGGTGCTGGGCCGGCGCTTCGCGCGCTGGGAGCAGCAGCGCGAGGTCTCGCCCCATGACAAGGACTACGACCCCAGCTTTGCCGCGCTGCCCAACGTCGTGGTCATCGATGGCGGCAAGGGGCAGCTGGCGGCCGGGCTGCGGGCGCTCCAGGGCTTCCGCGAGCGCGGCGTGACCGTCATCTCGCTGGCCAAGCGCATCGAGGAGGTCTTCATCCCGGGCCGCGCCCAGCCCCTCGTCCTCGCCCACGAGACCCCCGAGCTGCAGCTGCTCCAGCGGGTCCGCGACGAGGCCCACCGCTTCGCCATCACCCACCATCGCATCCGACGCGACCGCGCCATGACCGCCTCGGTCCTGGACGACCTGCCGGGCGTGGGCCCGGCGCGCAAGCGGGCGCTGCTGGCCCACTTCGGCTCGCCCGACGCCATCCTGGCCGCCAGCCGCGAGGAGCTCGAGTCGGTGCCGGGGCTGCCCGGGAAGCTCGCCCGCGAGATGTACCGCGAGCTGCACAAGACGGGCGTCTAGCGCGTGTTGAGTCCGATCCCGCCGCCGCCACCGCCGCCGATGGTGAGCAGCGCCGCGCTGCCGGCCGGCAGCGGCACGGTGTAGGTGCCGGCCACCGGCGCCACCGGGGTGGTCGAGAGCGGGGGGAGGGTGCCCGTGGTCGTCTCGTCGCCGAAGGTCTGCCCGCCCAGCGTCACCCCGCTGGTGGCGCTGACGTCGGGGGCCTGCAGGGTCTCGAGCGAGCCGGGTGCGGTGGCGCCGGAGACCGAGATCGAGACGTCGTGCTCGGCCGCGGGGTCCTTGTTGATGAGGGTGATCCGCACCGCGCCGTCGCCGCCCTGGGTGGCCCATACCTTCACCGGGCCTGTCGGCGCCGTGGTCTGGAGCAGCCGCGCTCCCGGGGGGAAGGCCTGGGCGAACATGAGCAGGCCGTAGTACTCCGGGTGCACGAAGGCCTGCCAGGCGCCGGTGCTGTTGTGCGAGACGGTGAAGAGCTCGTAGTTGGAGCCGGGCAGCATGTGGAAGTTGACGCCGTCCACGCCGACCGAGGCGAAGCTGAACATGGTGTCCAGCGCCCACAGCGCCGAGGCGAAGGTGTCCGAGACGCCCTTCTCGCCCTGGCAGGAGGCGGAGTTCATCTCCGCGACGCGGAACGGGAGATTGTGGCGATGGGTGACATTGATAAATGGCGCCATCGGGGCGGCCAGACCGGCGGATGCGCCATCGGCCAGGAGGTTGGCGATGGACGGAAAGCCGGGACTGGCGAGGTTCGTGACGCAGGCGCGCAACGGATAGCGGTGGTAGGTGACCATGCCCAGCCGCGGCGCGGCGCCGATGAACGACCCGAGCTTGCCCAGCCAGCCGGGTCCCGAGACCGCCGGGCCGGCGAGCGGCAGGTTGGGCAGCGCCCGGGCCCACTGCGTGAACTGCTTGGTGTAGTCCGCCATCCCGTAGCCCCGGCCGCGCGCCCGGTAGATGTGCCCGCGGCGGTCCTTGTACCAGGGGAACACGTTGTACAGGTCGGGCTCGTTGCCGATCTCCAGCGCGTCGATGTACCGGCGGCCGATCCCGTCCAGCAACGCGCGCCCCTCGGCGGCGGCGATCGCGGTACGCCCGGCGGCGAGGTTGATGCCGAGGACGAGCTTGGCGCCGAGATCGGCGGCGAGCGCCTGCGTGGTCCGCAGCCAGCCCTTCGTGATCGGATAGTAGATCCCGCCCTGGGCGATCTGACCGCGGATCGGCCACCAGCTCCCGTCCGTGCTGTCGCCGCCGATGCGGATCACCGGCGACTGGCCGGGGGCCAGCCCCGAGAGCAGGCCAAGCAGCACCGGATCGACCGCCCGGGGATCCCGGCCGGTGTACTGATGCAGCGCCCGGTACTCGAAGGACGCGCCCAAGAAGCCGGACGCCATCGACTGGCCGGTGGGCGTCGCCGAGACGCTGGCGCTGAGCACGTCGGCGTGCGCGGCGACCGCCCCGGGCAACACGAATCCGAGCGCCGCCACGACGGCAATGCAGGCGCGACGGCGAAGCACGACGGCCCATACTGCCACACGAGGTACACATCCACGTCACCGCGTGTCCGCTTGACCCGTCAAGCTTTGAGAGAGATGGAGGCATCGGCGCTCACGGATCTGGTGGTGATCACGGGCTTCTCGGGGGCCGGCAAATCCACCGCCATGGCGGCTTTCGAGGACGAGGGCTACTTCTGCGTGGACAACCTGCCTCCGGAGATGATCCGGTCGCTCGTGGACCTGTTCATGCACGAGGGCTCGAAGGTGGCGCGCGCCGCAGTCGTCTCCGATGCCCGGGGCGGCAGCTACTTCGAGGGCCTGGCGGCCATGCTCGAGGACCTGCGCAGCTCGGGTGTCCGACACCGGGTGCTGTTCCTGGAGGCGGATGAGGAGACGCTGCTCACCCGGTACAAGGAGACTCGCCGCCGTCATCCGCTGGCCCCCAGCGGCAGCGTCGCCGACGGGATCCGCCGCGAGCGCGAGCTGCTGGCGCCGGTGCGGGAGCGGGCCGACGTCGTCATCGACACCGGCCCACTCACCGCCGCGATGCTCCGGCGCAAGCTCACCGACGAGCTGCTGCCGTCAAAGACGCCCGGGCGCCTGGCCATCACCTTTCAGAGCTTCGGCTTCAAGTACGGGCCCAGCCGCGACGCCGACCTCCTGTTCGACGTGCGCTTCCTGCCCAACCCGCACTACGAGCCCGACCTGCGCCCGCTCACCGGTGCCGACCCGCGCATTGTCCGGTACATCAACCGCGACGGGGCGCTCGACGCCTTCTACGACCATCTGCATCCGATGCTCGACTACCTGCTGCCGCAGTACCTGGCCGAGGGCAAGGCCCACCTGGTGGTCGCCATCGGCTGTACCGGGGGCCGGCATCGGTCGGTCGCGATCGCGCTGCACCTCGCCGACCGCTACTCCGGGCAGACCGGCTACCTGGTGGACGTGCTGCACCGCGACGTCGGCGAGCGGGCATGATCGAGCACGTCGGCTTCGAGGTCGCCGACCTCGAACGGACCACGCGCTTCTACGACGCGGTGTTCTTCGCGCTGGGGGCTCGCCGGCTGGCCGAATCGGAGCAGCTGGTGGCCTACGGCGTCAACGCGCCGCTGTTCTTCTTCGTCGCGCGCGGGCGGCCGCCGGCGCCCGGCTACGGCCATCTCGCGCTGCAGGCCAGCGGCAAGGCGGCGGTCGACGCGGCCCATGCGGCCGGGCTGGCCAACGGCGGCGCCGACGACGGCCTGCCGGGCCAGCGCCCCCAGTACGGGCGGCGGTACTACGCCGCATACCTGCTCGATCCGGACCGTCTGAGGGTGGAGGTGGTGTCCCGGCGGTAGGGCGGGTGCGATGGCGCGACGGGGGATCTCAAGCCCGTTGAGGTAGCCTGTCGCACGCCGGGACGCCGATGGCGGTCGTGGGACGCCAGCGGCCCCCCCACTGAGGTTTCGAACGGCTAACGCGGGAAACGGAGGCAGCACGAATGGCGGTACGCGTCGCAATCAACGGCTTCGGACGGATCGGCCGAAACGTCTTCCGGGCCGCGTACGAGAGCGGTGCGGACGTCGAGTGGCTGGCGGTCAACGACCTGGTCGATCCCAAGACGATCGCCCACCTGCTCAAGTACGACTCCAACTACGGGCCGTTCCCCGGCGAGGTGGAGGCCGCCGACGCCGGCTTCGCCGTCGACGGCAAGGAGATCCGCGTCCTGGCCGAGCGCGATCCGGCTGACCTGCCGTGGTCAGAACTGGGCGCCGACGTCGTGATCGAGTCCACCGGCCTGTTCACCGACCGCGAGAACGCCTCCAAGCATCTCGAGGCCGGCGCCAAAAAGGTCGTCATCTCCGCGCCAGCGACCAATCCGGACACCACCGTCGTGCTCGGCGTCAACTTCGACGAGGCGTACGACCGCGAGAGCCACCAGATCATCTCCAACGCCTCCTGCACCACCAACTGCCTGGCCCCCGTCGCCAAGGTGGTCCACGACGCAATCGGCATCAAGCACGGGCTGATGACCACCATCCACGCCTACACGGCCGACCAGCGCCTCCAGGACATGCCCCACCGCGACCTGCGGCGCGCCCGGGCCGCGGCGATCAACCTCATCCCCGCGTCGACCGGGGCGGCCAAGGCGATCGGCTTGGTCATCCCCGAGCTCAACGGCAAGCTGCACGGCTTCGCCGTGCGCGCCCCGGTGCCGACCGGCAGCGTCGTGGACCTCACCGTCGAGGTCAACCGCGAGACGACGGTGGAGGAGGTCAACGCCGCGCTCAGAGCCGCGGCCGCCGACGGCCCGCTCAAGGGCCTGCTCATCTACAACGAGGACCCGATCGTCTCCACCGACATCGTCAAGAACCCCGCGTCCTCGATCCTCGACTCAGAGCTCACCGCGGTCATGGACGGGACGATGGTCAAGGTCGTGTCCTGGTATGACAACGAGTGGGGCTACTCCAACCGCGTCTCCGACCTCGTGCAGCGATTGCTATGAAACACCTGTCGGATCTGGGCGAGCTACGGGACAAGCGGGTCCTCGTCCGGGTCGACTTCAACGTCCCGCTCCAGGACGGCGCCGTGGCCGACGACACCCGGATTCGCGCGGCGCTGCCGACGATCGAGCAGCTGCGCGGCCAGGGCGCCAAGCTGGTCCTCGTCTCCCACCTGGGCCGGCCCAAGGACCGCGAGCCCGAGCTGTCGCTGCGCCCGGTGGCCGAGCGCCTGTCCGAGCTCCTCGGCGCCCCGGTCAAGCTGGCGCCCGGCACCCACGGCCCCGATGTGTTGGCGCTGGAGGAGCAGATGTCGGCCGGCGACGTGCTGCTGCTGGAGAACATCCGCTACGAGCCGGGGGAGACCAAGAACGATCCCGAGCTGGCGGGCGAGCTGGCCAAGCTCGCCGACGTCTACGTCAACGACGCGTTCGGCGCCGCCCACCGCGCCCATGCCTCCACCGAGGGGGTGGCACACCTCGTGCCCCACCACGCCGCGGGGCTGCTGCTGGAGCGCGAGGTGAGCACCCTGTCGGGGTTGCTCACGGACCCCTCGCGTCCCCTGGTGGCGGTGCTGGGCGGCGCCAAGGTGTCTGACAAGCTCGGCGTGATCGAGGCCTTCCAGAAGGTGGCCGACCAGATCCTCATCGGCGGGGCCATGTGCTTCCCGTTCCTCAAGGCCCAGGGCCACCCGATCGGCGATTCGCTGTGCGCCGATGAGGACGTGGAGCTGGCGCGTACGGTGATCGCGTCGGCAAGCGGCGATGACCGGGCCACGATCCAGCTGCCCTCCGATCTCGTCATCGCCGACCGCTTCGATGCCGCGGCCGAGGCGGTGCCGCTGGACGGGGTCGACGTCCCCGACGGGATGATGGGCCTGGACATCGGGCCGCGAAGCGCGGGCGCGTACGCGACGATCGTGGCCACCGCGGGCACCGTGTTCTGGAACGGGCCCATGGGCGCCTTCGAGCTGGCGCCGTTCGCGGCCGCCACCCGCACGGTGGCCGAGGCGGTTGCGGCGAGTGCGGCGGTGACCGTCGTCGGTGGCGGCGACTCGGTGGCGGCGCTCCAGCGCTTCGGCCTCGCCGACAAGGTCACCCACCTCTCAACGGGCGGGGGCGCGTCCCTCGAGCTGCTCGAGGGCAAGGCGCTGCCCGGGGTGGAGGCGCTGGTATGACCCCCCCGGACTCTGCGCCGCGGGCATCGCGGACGCCGCTGATCGCCGGCAATTGGAAGATGTACAAGACGGTGGCGGAGGCCGAGGCGTTCATCGGAGCGCTGCTCCCGCGCGTGTCCTCCGTGAGCGGCGTCGACGTGGCCATCTGCCCGACGTTCACCGCGCTGCAGGCGATGGTCGACTCCACCCGCGGCTCGCGCGTGGCCGTCTACGCGCAGAACATGCATCAGGCTGACCATGGCGCCTTCACCGGCGAGGTCTCGGCCGCGATGCTCACCGACCTCGGCGTCCACGGGGTCGTCCTGGGCCACTCCGAGCGCCGCGAGTACTTCGGCGAGACCGACAAGGCCCTGGCTCAGAAGGTCCCGGCCGCGCTCGCCGCCGGACTGCTGCCCGTCCTGTGTGTCGGCGAGACCGAGGACGAGCGCGAGCGTGGCGACACCCAGCGCAAGCTCCGCCACCAGGTCCAGGAAGACCTGGCCCGAGTCGAGACCGACCACCTCGGCGACGTGGTCATCGCCTACGAGCCGATCTGGGCGATTGGGACGGGGCAGGTGGCGACCCCCGAGCAGGCCCAGGATGCGGTCGCCTTCGTGCGGGCCCTGGTGGGCGATCGCTCCAGGGAGCAGGCCGCTCGCGTGAGGGTCCTCTACGGCGGGAGCGTCAAGCCCGACAACGCCGCCGAACTGCTGGCCCTACCCGACGTCGATGGTGCGCTGGTGGGCGGCGCGAGCCTCGACGCCGAGTCGTTCGCCGCGATCGTGAACGCCGCGGCGCCCTAGCGCGATGACCGAAGGCCCCCAACAGATCCCTGTCGCGCGCGCCGTGCTCATCGTGCTTGATGGCTGGGGCATTGCCGATCCCGGTCCGGGCAACGCCATCGACCTCGCCGAGACGCCGGTGTTCGACGCCCTGTCGTCGCGGTTTCCCACCACCAGGCTGACCGCCTGCGGGACGGCCGTCGGCCTGCCCGAGGGGCAGATGGGCAACTCCGAGGTCGGCCACCTCAACCTGGGTGCCGGGAGCGTGATCATGCAGGACCTCACCCGGATCGACGCGGCGGCCGACAGCGGCGAGTTCGCGCACAACGCGGCCCTGCGCGACGCCTTCACCGCGGCGCCGCGGGTGCATGTGATTGGGCTGGTGTCCGAAGGGGGCGTGCACTCCAGCATGGACCACCTGCACGCGCTGATCGAGATGGGAGCGGCGCTGGACGTCCCCGACCTCGTGGTCCACGCCTTCACCGACGGCCGTGACACCATGCCGAAGTCCGGCGCCGGGTACCTGGAGCAGGTGACCGGGTGGATGACGGACAGCGGCTGCGGACGGTTCGGCTCGGTGGTGGGGCGTTACTACGCCATGGATCGCGACAAGCGCTGGGACCGCGTCAAGCTCGCCTACGACATGCTCGTGCACGGACGCGCCGCGCATCGCGCCGAGACCGCGGCCGACGCGGCGCGCGCGGCCTACGAGCGCGACGAGACTGACGAGTTCATCACGCCCACGCTCGTGGGGCAGGAGGCCCGGATCCGCCCGCAGGACTCGGTGGTGGGCCTCAACTTCCGCCCCGATCGCATGCGCGAGATCACCCGCGCACTGGCCGAGCCCGGCTTTGACGGGTTCGACCGCGACGGCGGCGAGCCGGTGGAGCGCTACACGGCGATGACGGAGTATGAGGAGGGCTGGCCGTACCCGATCGCGTTCCCGCCCGAGCGCCCGCCGACGACCCTGTCGGCGGTGATCGCCGCCCGCGGCGAGCGCCAGCTTCACGTGGCCGAGACCGAGAAGTACCCGCACGTCACATACTTCTTTAACGGCGGCGAGGAGGCGGCCTACGCCGGCGAGGAGCGCGAGCTGGTGCCCTCGGCGCGCGACGTGCCCACCTATGACTACAAGCCGCAGATGAGCGCCCCCGAGGCGTCACAGGCATTCGTGACCGCGTGGCGGACGGATCGGGCGGGTGGGTTCCGATTCGGCATCATCAACTTCGCCAATGCCGACATGGTCGGCCACACCGGCGTGATCGAGGCCGCGGTGACCGCGGTGGAGACCGTCGACCGCTGCCTCGGGGATGTGGTGGAGGCTGTGCTCGAGACCGGCGGGGCGTGCCTGATCACCGCCGACCACGGCAACGCCGACCACATGCTCGAGCCCGACGGCTCGCCCAACACCGCCCACTCGCTCAACCCGGTTCCCGTGATCGTCACCGTGCCCGGGCTGTCACTGCGAGACGGCGGAGTGCTGGCCGACGTGGCCCCGACTCTGCTGCAGATGCTGGGCATCGAGCAGCCCGCCGAGATGACCGGCACGTCGCTGATCGCCGGCTAGCCCAGCGTGCGCACGTAGGAGACGAGCTCGCCGTCCACCACGGCGTGGAGGGCGAAGCCGCGTGGGCCGGCGCCGAGCTGCAGCTCGGGGGCGGTGAAGTCAAGCCGCGCCTGCAGGTACGTGCTGGGGACGGTGAGGACCGGGCGGCCGGCCAGGCTGCCGGTGATGGTCTGGTGGACGTGCCCGGCGACCAGCCGCCTGACCTGCGGGTGGGCCTCCACGACGCGCCCGAGGGCGGCGCGGTCCGCCGGCGCCAGCCCGATCTCGTCCCAGGGCGCGACGCCGGTGGCGATGGGGGGATGGTGCAGCGCGAGCAGGGTCGGCTGGGACGGGGCGGCGGCCAGCTCGGCGTTCAGCCACGAGAGCTGGTCGGCGTCGACCGCGCCGGCCGCGCGGCCCGGGATGGTGGTGTCGAGGGCGATGAGCCGCAGCGGGCCGAGCTCGGCGGCATAGCGCACGGGCTCCGCGCCGGATCCGGGGAGGCCGAACTGGGCGCGCAGGGCGGCGCGATCGTCATGGTTGCCGGGGATCGCAAGCAGGGGCGCCCCGATGGCGGACACCATCTCGCGCACGGTGGCGCACTCGGCGGCGGCGCCATGCTCGCTGAGGTCGCCGGTCAGGAGCACCGCGTCGGGCCGGTCGGGCAGCCGGCGCACCTCGTCGATCACGTCGCGCAGGCCGGTAATCGGATCCCACCCACCCCACCCGCGCTCGCCGTCGCCCCAGTCCGCGCCGATGTGCGGGTCGCTGATCTGGAGGACGAGAAACGGTGCGCCGGCCACGGCCCCAGAGTACCGGCGGGCGGGGTCGCCTGCCTCCGCGCTTAAGCCGTTCTCCGCAACTGTCGAATAGAAAACTTGACATTGCTAGACTAAGATTTCATACTATTGACCTAAGCAGTTCCAACCTTCTGCAGATCTTCGAAACGAGGTATGAGATGGCACTTATCCGCTGGGAGCCGGTCCGCGAGCTGGGAACGATCCAGAACGAGATGAACCGGCTCTTCAATTCTTTCTTCGACACGCCCACGCCCGCCAACGGCACCACGTTCCGCCGCTGGATCCCGGCGATGGACCTGGTCGAGACCGAGAGCAGCTACGTGCTCAAGGCCGATCTGCCGGGCCTGTCACAGTCCGACGTCAACATCGAGCTCGACGACAATGTCCTCACCGTCTCCGGTGAGCGCAAGGCCGAGCACGAGGACCGCAAGGCCGGCTATTACCGCGTCGAGCGCAGCTATGGCTCCTTCCGCCGGTCGCTGACCCTCCCCGAGGGCGTCGACGCCGATGCCGTCAAGGCGACGTTCGACAACGGCGTGCTTGAGGTGACGGTCCCCAAGCCGGCGCAGCAGGCGCCGCGCAAGGTGCAGATCGCCGTCGGTGGCGCCGCCGCCGGCGAGTCGCAGACGGTCGAGAGCTCCGAGAGCTCTGACGCCCCCGCCGCCGCGTAGGCGCACAGACATCGTAGGTGCCGACCAACTCAGGCCCGGATCGCCGCACGGTCCGGGCCTGACCCGCGTCCGGGCCCGGGCCGCCCGGCCGGAGCCCGCCGTCAGCGCATGATCCCGGTGTGGCCCAGCGAGTGTCGCCCGGGCTGCGGCCACACGCAGAGGCCGTGCGGGCCGGAGCCCACCGGGATCGTCGCCCGCAGGTGGCCGGTCCGAGTGTCGATCGCGTAGACCACGGCGTTGTAGCGTCCGCTCAGCCACAGCGTGCGCCCGTCCGCCGAGACGCCGCCCATGTCCGGGCTGGCGGGCAGCGGCAGCTGCCACGTCGCGACGACGCGGCGGCTGCGAAAGCTCACCACCGAGATTGTGCCCGCCTGGCGGTTGGACACGTACAGGAACCGGGCGTCGCGGCTGGGGTAGAGGCCATGGGCGCCCGCGCCAGTGCGTAGGAACCCGATCACCCGGAAGGTTCGCGGGTTGATCTCCCAGAGCCCGCCGGCGAGCTGATCGGCGACGTAGACCGTGCGCCCGTCGGGCGCGAGCTTGACATCCTGAGGGCTCGAGTCCCCGTTGTTGAGGACGAGCACGCGCATCAGGCGCTGCGTGCGCAGATCCACCTCGATCATGCGCCCGCTGAACTCGCAGCTGGCGAAGGCGTAGCGGCCGCCGGCGGAGAAGTCCATGTGGTCCACGCCGCGGCAGACGGGGACCGACAGGGAGTGCACGAGCGCCATCGAGCCGGGCCGCCGGAAGTCCAGGCGTTGGAGCCGCTCGGCGACGACGATGGCGAAGCGCCCGTCGGGCGTGAAGTACAGGTTGTAGGGATCCTCAACCGCGATCGGCCGGCCCGGGCGGCCCGTGCGCGGGTCGATCGGGGTGAGGCTGTTGCCGAGGTCGTTGTCAACGTAGAGCGTCCTGAGGTCCCAGGACGGCGTGACGTGCTGGGGCAGCGCTCCGGTGGGAAAGCTCGCAACGACGCGCATCGTGCGCTGGCTGATCACGTCGACCGTGTTGCTCATGCTGTTGGGGACGTAGACAAGCCCGGGGTCGCCGTGGACCTGGGGGCTGAACATGCCCGCGCCGTCGGCGGCGTAGACGTTGACCGGCTCGCGCGCGTCGGCGGCGGCGTCGGCCGTCGCTCGGCCCACGGTCGGGGCGGTCGAGGTCGTGGAGCGGTTCTGTCGCGGGGACTGGTTGTGGCTCCCGCCGCAGCCGGCCGCGACGACCGCGAGCGCCACCACCAGCGCGACTGTCACGGCGCGTCCGGGCACGGGGCCAGTGTGACCGCCGCAGCCCAAACCTTGGCTGTCCGGGCGGTGAGAATATTCACAGCCTAGGAGCGCCCGCCCTCCATCTCCATCACGAAGCGGACCACCGCGTTCAGCTGGGCCTGGCTGAGCGGGCGGCGGACCGGCATCTCGCCCGCGAGCTGGAGCATCTGCGGGCGGGTGGCGTGGAAGCCCAACAGGTCGCCGCCCTGGTGGCGGGGATCGTTGTGGCCGGTCAGCGTATGGCACGCCCCGCAGGCGTGGTCGAACAGCACCCGAGCCGATGACGAGCCGGGAGCCTGGCCGCTGCCGCCACACGCAGAGACGGACATGGCCATGGATCCCAGCAGCAGCGCGACGACAAGCCGGCGGGTCACGCCGAGCAGCGTACGCGGCGGATAGGGTCCTGGGCGTGTTCACGGTCGCCGCGCGCAGCCAGGACTCCCGCGCGCGGCGCGGGACGCTCCACCTCGCGCATGGAGAGGTCCAGACCCCGGCGTTCGTCCCGCTGGCCACGCGCGGTGCCGTCAAGACGCTCGAACCTCGCGACGTCGCCGCGCTCGGCTACGAGATGGTGCTCGGCAACACCTTCCACCTGTTCCTGGCTCCCGGTCACGAGCTCGTGGCCGAGCTGGGCGGCCTGCACCGGTTCATGCGCTGGGAGGGGCCGATCATCACCGACTCCGGCGGCTTTCAGGTGTTCTCCATGGGCCACGGCGGCGTCGCCGACGAGATCAAGGGGCGCCGGGGCGCCCCGGCGGCCGGCCGCGGCGCACGGGACTCGAACGGGACGATCCTGGCCATCGAGGAGGAGGGGGTCCGGTTCCGTTCCTATCTGGACGGCGGGCAGCGGTTCATGGGCCCGGAGACGTCGATGGAGGTCCAGGCGGCGCTCGGCTCCGACATCGCGCTGGTGTTTGACGAGTGCACCCCGTTCCACGTCAGCCGCGACTACACCGCGCGCTCGATGGAGCGCACCCATCGCTGGCTGGACCGCTGCCTGGACTGGCACGACCGCCGCGGGCCCGCGGGGCAGGTCGTCTACGGGATCGTCCAAGGCGGCGTGGAACACGATCTGCGCATGATCTCCACCGCCACGGTGGCCGCCAGCCGCTGCGCCGGGATTGCCATCGGCGGCTCGCTGGGGCAGGACAAGGGGCAGATGCACGAGGTGGTGGACTGGACGACGGCCGAACTGGACCGCGTCGCCCCCGACCGGCCTCGCCACCTGCTGGGGATCGGCGAGATTGACGACCTCATTGCCGGCGTGCGCCAGGGCATCGACACGTTCGACTGCGCCATGCCGACCCGGCTGGGCCGGCACGGCGTGGCGCTCGTCCCCGATCCCGGCGGCCGCTGGCGCGTGGACCTGGTCAAGGGCCGCTGGCAGCGCGCCACCGAGCCGATCCTCGACGGCTGCCCCTGTCCCGCGTGCTCGGCCGGATTCTCCCGCGCCTACCTGCACTACCTGCTGCGCGCGCACGAGCTCACGGGCCTGAGGCTGGTGACGCTGCACAATCTCAGCTTCATCGCCCGGCTGATGGCGGACCTGCGCGGGGCGATCGCAGCCGGGCGGCTGGAGGAGGTCGCGGGCGCCCTGCTGGAGGGGGCCGCGCCTACTTCGTGTACTGGTTGATGAGGTCGCGCATCTGGTTGATGGCCGACTGGGCGTCGTGGGCGACGATCTTCTTGTAGTGCACGACGGTGTTCGAGGTGCTGTTGGAGATCGTCACCGCGGCGATCACGATGAGGGCCAGCACGGCCACCAGCGCCAGGACGGCCATCAAGCGCCGGAACCCGCGCCCGCTCCGGGCCGGCGGCTGCTGGCGCTCCTCGGCCGTTCGGTAGGCGGCGACCTCGGGCCGGCGGGCCGGCACCTGCCGCGGGGCCCGGGCCGGGGTGACCGGCTCTGAGCGCGTGCGCGGGCTCACCCGCGTGGAGGCCGTCGGATCGCCGGGGACGACGCGGGTGGCGCCGGTGGCAAAGCCGCCGGTGAGAGGGCCGGTGGGGCCGACCCCGCGGGCGCCCTCGCGCAGGGCCTCGGCCAGCTCCATCGCGTCGGCGGGCCGGTCGCGCTTGTCGATGGCCAGCGCCAGCGCCACCGCGTGGGCGAGAGGCGCCGGGACGGCGGGGTTGAGCTCGTCGAGCGGGATGGGCGACTCACGCTGCTGCTTGAGCGCGAGCTCGGAGAGCGAGCTGGCCTCGTAGGGCAGCCGGCCCGAGATCAGCTGGTAGGTGACCACGCCCAGCGAATACAGGTCTGCCTGGGGGCCGGCCTCGTCGCCCCGCGCCTGCTCCGGTGACAGGTAGGCGGCGGTGCCCAGCACGGACCCGACCTGGGTGATGCTCGACTGGTCGACGGCCCGCGCGATGCCGAAATCGGCGAGCTTGACCCCGCCGGAGTCTGAGACGAGCAGGTTGCCGGGCTTGACGTCGCGGTGCACGACGCCGTTGCGATGCGCGTAGTCCAGGCCACGGCAGGCCTGGGTGACGATGTCCACGGCCTGACCGACCTGGAGGTGGCCGTGGTCGCGCAGCAGCTCGGCGCACGAGTTGCCCGTCACGTGCTCCATCACGATGAAGTGCTGGTGGTGGCCGGAGTCGAAGCCGAAGTCGAACACCTGGACGATGTTGGGGTGCACCAGGCGCGCGGCGGCGAGCGCCTCACGGCGGAAGCGCGACACGAAAGTCGGGTCGTCGGCCAGGTGCTCGGCCAGCAGCTTGAGCGCGACGTAGCGCTCGAGGCGATTGTCGAAGGCGAGGTGGACGGTCGACATTCCGCCGACGCCGAGGCGGCCCTCGATCCGATATCTGCCCGCGATGGTGGTGGTGCCGGTCATTGTCCGTTCGCGCCCTGGCCGCCGTTGCCGTTCGCGGCGGTGCCGGTACCGCTCAGGTTCGCGCCGCCGTTGTTGGACGTAGAAGAAGTACCCGGCGGAGTCGGATTCGTTGCGGACGATGTTCCGGTGGCGCTGGACGAGGTGCTCGTCGAAGTGGTCGTGCTGGTGGTCGGGCTCGTGCTGGAGGTCGTGGTGGTGGAGGAGCTCGAGCTCTGAGAGGTGCTGGTGGAGCTGCTGGAGCTGGTGCAATCCCGGGCCGCCAGCTCGCTGACGGTGCTCGCTCCCTGGCTGAGGTTCTGCGACAGGGTGGTGTTGATCGTGGAGGGGAGGTTGGTCACCGCGTTGGTCAGCGCGGCGGACGCGCTGTTGGCCTGGCCGCAGTTGTGGGCGTCCACCGCTTGCGACACGGAGTCCAGCTGGCTGGTCAGGCTGCTGTTCTGATCGGCTGAGAGCAGCCCGTTGGTGCTGCCGCAGGCGACAGCAAACGCGGCCGCGAACCCAAGGCCGCCGGCCAGGAATGCTCGAGAGCCAAAGCCCATGCGCCGCTTGACTTTAGCCTGCAGCCGGGCGCAAAGCCGCCTACTGGCCGTAGAGCAGCCGCTCCGCCAGTGAATCCGGGAGCCGAGCCGCCCGGATCGCCGCCGCCGCGCCATCGATGTCGTACTCGGTGCGCCGGTACGTCGCCCGCCAGCCGTCGAGGTCCAGCTCCATCCAGGCAGCCCGCGGATCCCCGTCACGGGGCTGGCCGACGCTGCCGGGATTGACCAGCCACTCGCCCTCCTGCAGGTCGAGCTCCTCGCCGGCGGCGCGTGTCTGGCCGGTCGCCGGGGAGCCGGGGACGCGGGAGAACGACAGGGCCACATGGGAGTGGCCGATGAGCGAGATCCGCCGAGCCTGCACGTCAAGGCACAGCTCGGCCTGCAGCGGCGAGAGCACGTATTCCCAGACCGGGTCGCGCGGGCTGGCGTGGTACAGCGCGACGGCCTCCTCGACGTTCTGGGGCTCCAGGCTCTCCAGGTAAGCGAGGGTCTCGGGGCTGATGTGCTGCTGGGTCCAGGTGGCGGCCAGCGCCGCGCCGCGGGAGAACTGCTCGAGCGGGATCGTCCCCCGCACGCCCAGGTCGTGGTTGCCGGCCAGGCAGATTGCGGCGTGCTCGCGAGCCAGGTCCACGCATGCGTCGGGGTCGGCCCCGTAGCCGACGAGGTCACCCAGGCACCACAGCTCCCCGCAGTCGGTCTCGCCGATGGCGTCCAGGACCGCCTCGAACGCCTGGCGGTTGCCGTGGATGTCGGAGACGATGGCGACGCGCATCACTACAGTCTCGCTGGTGAGAAGGCATTCACGCGTTCGGGTCCTGTGGACGGCGCTGGCGGCCGGGGTCGCAGCCGAGGTGGCGCGCCGCGCGCTGACCCCCCGTTCGTCCGTGCCGGCGCCCGTGCGCGTCGACGTGGAGACGTACTTCAGCGCGGAGGAGATCGCGCGGGGCCGTCGCTATGCCCGGCCGCAGCTGGCGCTCGTGCTCAGCCGCAGCCTGATCGACGTCGCGGTACTGGCCCTGCTCGTCCGCCGCCCGCCCCAGGCGCTGCGCCGGTCCTGGGCGGCGCCGGCGGCCGGGGGTGCCGCCACCGCCGCCGGCCTCGGGCTGGCGCTGTCGGTGCCGACGCTACCGCTGCGCGCCGTCTCGCGGCGCCGCGCGATGGCGGTCGGGCTCGACACCCAGTCCTGGGGGGCGTGGGCCGGCGACGTGGCGAAGGCCAGCGCCATCCAGATGGTCTTCCTCGCCGGCGGGGGTGCTGCCGTGGTGGCCGTCACGCGCCGTTTCCCGCGCGCCTGGTGGGCGCCGCTGGGGGTGGGCTCCGTGGCGTTCGGCGCCGGGCTGGCCGCGCTCGCACCCGTCGTGCTCGACCCGATCTTCAACGACTTCGAGCCCCTGCCCGACGGCGAGACGCGCGCTGACGTCGTGGCGCTGGCCCGCGACGCCGGCGTCAACGTGGGCGAGGTCTACTCCGTGGACGCCAGCCGCCGCACGACGGCGGCCAACGCGTACGTCACCGGCCTGGGGCCCACCAAGCGCGTCGTCCTGTTCGACACCCTGCTGGACCGCTACAGCCGCGACGAGGTCCGGCTGGTGGTGGCCCACGAGCTGGGCCACGTCCGCCATCGCGACGTGCAGCGCGGGGTGCTCTACGCCGCGATCGTGGCGCCGGCGGCGGCCCTGGCGGTGCAGCAGCTGAGCTGGGCGCTCTCGCGCGAGCGCGGAACGCCCGCGGCGCTGCCCGCCGTAGCCCTGGCCGCGATGCTCGTCAGCGGGCCGATCGGCCTGCTGGGCAACCGGCTGTCGCGCGCCATCGAGCGCCGCGCCGACCAGTTCGCGCTGGACCTGGCGGGCGCGCCGGACGCGTTCGTGTCCTTCGAGCGGTCGATCGCGCTGCAGAACGTCGCCGACGTGGACCCGCCGCGCTGGGTCAGCCGCGTGCTGGCCACGCACCCGCCGACCGCCGAGCGGATCGGCGCCGCGGTGGCCTTCGCCCAGACCGAGTAGAGGAGCCAGACGTGCGCCGGGGCTTTGAGACGGCCTGTTAGCGCTGATCGGGCGCGCGCATGACGACGACGCAGTTCTGCCCGCCGAACCCGAAGGCGTTGGCGGCCGCAGTTCGGACCTCCGCGCGCCGCGCCGTGAGCGGCACGTAATCCAGGTCGCACTCGGGGTCGGGGGTGTGAAGGTTGGTGGTGGGCGTGAGCACGCCGTCGCGGATCGACAGCAGGCAGACCATCGCCGACAGGGCCCCGGCCGCTCCGATGAGATGGCCCACCATCGACTTGGGCGAGCTGGCGGGAACGTCGTACGCGGCCTTGCCCAGCGCCATGCGGATCGCCCGCGTCTCAGAGGCGTCGTTGGCCTTGGTCGCGGTGCCGTGGGCGCAGATGTAGTCCAGCTCCGCCGGCGCCACCCCGGCGTTGCGCAGCGCCAGCTCGATCGCCCGCGCGGCGTGCATGCCGGATGGCTCCGGGGCCGAGATGTGAAAGGCGTCGGAGGTGAGCGCGCCCCCGGCGACCGTTCCATAGGCGGTGGCGCCGCGCGCCTCGGCGTGCGCGGCGGACTCGACGACGACCACCACCGCGCCCTCACCGAAGACGAAGCCATCACGATCGGCGTCAAACGGCCGGCTGGCCTCCTCGGGCGCGTCGTTGCGCTCGGACAGGGGCCCCATGAGCGCCAGGCCCGCGAACATCGACCGCGAGATCCCGGCGTCGGTGCCGCCGGCGATGACCACGTCGGCCTCGCCGCCGATGATGAGGCGGCGTGCCTCGAGCAGCGCGGCGGTGCCGCTGGCACAGGCCAGCGCCGAGGCGTTGACCGGGCCGTGCACGCCCAGGTCGATGGCCACCTCGCACGCCGCCATGTTGAGGATGGTGGAGGGGACGAAGTACGGGCTGAGGTCTCGCGGCCCGCGCTCGACCAGCGCCCGGACGTTACGCTCGATCTCCGGACCGCCCGCCACCGCGGCGTTGATGACGACCCCGATGTCTTCGGCCTCGGGGGCGGTGTCGAGCCGAGCGTCGGCAACCGCCTCGCGGGCGGCGGCGATGGCCAGCTGGCTGAAGCGCGCCGAGCGGCGAAAGCGCTTGGGGCCGAGCAGCGCCTCGCCGTCAAAGCCGTGGATCTCGCCGGCGATCCGCACCGGGAGGTCCGACGCGTCGAAGCTCTCGATGGCGGTGATGCCGGAGCGTCCCTCGAGCAGCGCCTGCCAGGTCTCGGGCGCGGTCTTGCCGACCGGCGTGATGGCGCCGATCCCGGTCACCACCGGGTCGCGGCGCTGATGGCGGGTGCTCACGGGCGCTGGAAGAATCCCTGCGCGGCGTCCTGCTTGGCCTGCTCGCGCAGCTGGTAGTGGAGCTTCTTGCCGGTGGCCGTCATCGGCAGCTCGGGCACGAACCGGTAGGCGCGGGGCCGCTTGTAGGCGGCCAGCATCGGATGGGCGTTGCAGTGCGCCTCACAGGCGGCGGCGTCGAGCGTGTCGTCGGCGGCCACCACGTAGGCCACCACCTGCTCGCCCCATCGCTGGTCGGGGAGCCCTACCACGGCGGCGTCGGCGATCGCGGGGTGCTCGGCCAGCACCGCCTCGACCTGGGTCGGGTGGACGTTCTCGCCGCCCGAGATGATCATGTCGTCCTTGCGCCCAATGATCGTCAGGTACTCGTCCTCGTCCCAGGTGGCGAGGTCCCCGATGTAGAGCCAGCCGTCGCGGAAGTGGGCCGCCTGCTCGCCGGGCTGGTTGACGTAGGCATAGCCGGATTTGACCGAGCGCACCGCGACCTCGCCGACCTCGCTCCCATCCTTGGCGGCGTGATCAGAGGGGGTGGCGTGCCGGTCCTCGTAGATCTTCACCACCGCGACGTCGTCATCGGTGCACGCACGGCCGGCCGAGCCGGAGTGCTCGGGCAGGTCCGATGGGCGCAGGAACGTGTTCCAGAACGCCTCGGTGGTCCCGTAGCCGTTGAAGATCCGCGGCGTGAGCGTCTGCTGGTAGCGCAGGCAGGCCTCGCGGTCCAGCGGCGCGCCCATGGTGACGATGCCGTTGAGCGTCGAGAGGTCCCGGGGCCGGGCCGTCTGCTCGGCCGTGAGCATGGCCAGGCTGGTGGGCGCGCCGATGAGGAAGGTGAGGCCGTGCTCCTGGACCCAGTCGAGCACCGTGGCCGGGTCGAACTGGCGCAGGGCCACCGCCTCGGCGCCGCAGTACAGCACCGGGTTGGGGCCGCCCGAGTACAGGCCGCCGCGGTGAAACCACGGCGTCATGTTGAGCGTGCGGTCCTCGGGCGAGAGCGGGAAGTGCATGATCACGTCATGGGCGGAGAGCACGTCGACGATGCCGCTCAGCGATACGCCCTTGGGCATTCCAGTGGTCCCCGACGTGTACAGACGAGTCGTCTCGTCGTAGGTGGTGACGGCGTCCGGGAGATCCGGCACCGTCTCTGAGCCGATGAGCTCAGCGAGCGGGGTCGTGGTGTCCTGGTCTCCGACGACGGCCGTGAGGGCCGGTGTATGGGTGGCCCGGGCCAGGGCGTCGGCAGCGGTGGTCGCCAGCGCCGCGTCGTAGACGAACGCGGCGGGGCGGCTGTCGTCAAGTACGTGGGCCACCTCGCCCGGGGACAGGCGGAAGTTGATCGGCGCCGCGATCGCGCCCAGTCGCTGCGCCGCAAGCCACACGAGCACGAACTCGGCGCTGTTGAACAGGTCGAAGACCACGACGTCTCCACGGCTGACGCCGTGGGCCGTCAGCCCAGCGGCGAGGCGCCCCGCGTCGGTCCACAGATCGGCGTAGGTCCACCGCCGGCCCGTGGCCGGATCGTGCACGGCGTGGCGGTTGGCGTAGCGGTGGCTGTTGCGGTACACACCGGCCAGGTAGGTGAAGTGCTGTTCGAAGACGGCCCGAAACGCCGACGCGTCGTAGCGGTACGGACCGGCGCCGCTCAACCGCGGGCCCTTGCCGGCGCCCCCGATCGAACGACCACTGCCGCAAAGCGCCGGCGGACCTCCGCCAGGCGCTCGTACTGCCTCAGGGGCTCTCGGCCGAGCGCCATGAACAGGAATTCCTGTACGCCCGCGTCGCTGTAGGCCTCGAGCTGCTCGACGGCGCCATCCACGCTGTCGAGCAGCGTCCAGTGCTCGATCTTCTCCAGTCCCATGCGGTACTGGCCGCGGATGTGCAGCTCGGCCTCGGCTCGCGCCCGGGCACGGTCGTCATCGATGTGGACGCCGATGAGCAGGGCCGTCCCCGGAGTGGGGCGGCCCTCGCGCTCGGCCAGCTCCGCCAGCGTCTGCGAGCGCTCGGCCACCCGCTCGGGGGTGAGCCACATCGGCAGCCACATGTCGCCGTGGCGGGCCGCCCGGTTGAGCGCGGCCTCGCCGCGGCCCCCGACGTAGATCGGCGGCGGAGCGGCCATCGCGGGCTGCAGCGACGGCGCCCTGACCGTCACCGTCCGCCCCTCGTAGTCAACGGGGCGGCCGGTGAGCAGGTCGCCGATCACGTGCAGGGCGTCGTCGAGACGGGCGCCGCGCTGGCGCAGCGGCACCCCGGCGGCCTCGAACTCCACCGGGAACTCCCCGCCGACGCCGACGCCGAGCACAAGGCGTCCGCCGGAGAGGTGGTCGATCGTGGCCAGGATCTTGGCCGACCACGCCGGCTGGCGCAGGCCGAGCAGCATCACGCTGATGCCCAGGCTGATCCGCTCGGTCACGGCGGCGGCGGCCGACAGGCATGAGGGCGCATCCAGGCCGGGCGCGGGGCAGGCCAGGTGGTCGCCGACCCAGGCGGCGTCGAAGCCGAGCTCCTCGGCAAGCCGGGCCGCGGCCACGATCGGGAGCGGCTTGCCGCTGCTGACGGCGTCGAAGTTGGGCAGCAGCACGCCGAGGCGCGGCGCGGTGCTGAGGCGGGGTCGCTGGGTGGTGTCCGTCATCGGTGGGCGCGGAAGGCGGAAATGCCCGTCATCGGTCAGGCGTCGTCGCTGCCACGGTACCCGTCATCGGACGGGCGTGATCGCTGCCTGGACCCGCGGCGAGCTAGGTCTCGTCGTCGGGACCGTACTCCGAGGGTCGGTTGCCACCAACCTCGGGCAGGTTCTTGATCCCCTCACGCGTCTCCCATTTGGAATAGTTGTCCTGCATCGCCTCGATCAGCTCGCGCATGAAACGGGCCGACAGGTTGATGCGGGAGACGACGACGCCGGGGATCTCCTCGTCCTCCACCTCGTGGTCCACGCGGGCGAAGGTGATGGTGAACTCGTAGTCCGAGTGGCTGACGTTGGCGAAGTTGGAGTAGACGCCGGCCATGATGTCCGGCGAGAAGTGAATGTTGATGTGGCGTTCGGGCGTGTTGGGATCGTCCATATCCACTTAGTATCTCACCGTGCGGATCGTCGTCGTTGCCGTGGGCAAGCTGCGGCCTCCATTTGCCGACGATGTCCAGCACTACCAGAAGCTGCTCGCCGGCCACACCCGGCTGGAGTTGGTGGAGGTCCGCGAGGACGACCAGGTGGTGCGGCGGGTGCCCGAGCGGTCGTTCGTGTCGCTGCTGCACCGCGACGGCGAGAGCCCCGATTCGCTCGCGTTCGCGCGCTTTCTGGAGGACCGGCGCCAGAGCGGCCGCGACCTGTGCTTCATCATCGGCGGGCCCTTCGGGCTCGATCTCGACCACGTCGACCACCGGCTGTCCCTGGGCGAGATCACCCTGCCACATCAGCTCGCCCGTGTCGTCCTACTCGAGCAGCTCTACCGCGGGCACAAGATCCTCGCGCGCGAGCCCTACCACTACTAGCGCGCCCGGCTGGGTAGCCACCGAGCATGCCGAATCCCGTCGACCGCCGCCGCATCAGCCACCATCAGGCCCTCGAGCGCCGCCGCGCCGCGCGGCGCGAGCTCGAGGCGTTCACCCGGCGCCTGATGATCCTGCTGGGCGTCCTCGTGGGGGTGGTGGTCCTCGGCACGATCGCCTTCTGCGTCACCGAGGGGGTGTCGGTGGCCTATGCGTTCGCGTGGACGCTGGACACGGTGACGACGCTCGGGGCGCTGCGCGACCCGCCGGACGCCGCGGGGCGGACGGTGATCGTCCTGCTCGAGCTCTTCGGCATAGGTACGCTCTTTTACGGACTGGTGACGGTGGCGGAGTTCTTCGTCTCCGGCCAGCTGAGCGGCCTGCGTGAAGAGCGCCGCAACCAGCGCATGATCGACTCCTACTCAGACCACTTCATCATCTGCGGCTTCGGCCGCGTGGGCCGTCAGGTTGCCCGCGACCTCGGCTTGGCCGGGGTCAAGCACGTGGCCGTTGACTCGGACCCCTCGCACCGCGAGCAGGCGGAGTCGCTGGGGGTGCGCTACATCGAGAGCTACGCCGCCGACGACGACGCGCTGCTCGGCGCCGGAATCAGGCGCGCGCGGGCGGTGATCGCCTGCGTGGACTCCGACGCGGACAACATCGTCATCGCCCTCACCGCGCGGGAGCTGCGGCCCGACATCCTCATCATCGCCCGGGCCTCGGCCGAGGACGCGGAGAAGAAGCTGCTGCGCGCCGGCGCCGACCGGGTCATCTCGCCCTACAAGACCTCGGGCTCGGAGATGGCGCGGCTGGCCCTGCACCCACAGGTGGGCGGCGCTGTCCAGGTGGCCGATTACCGCATGGAGGAGATCGAGGTCGGCGGCGCCTGCGAGGGCGTGGGCCAGACCATCGAGGAGGTGCGCGGCGATGCGGTGGTCGTGGCGGTGCGCCACACCGACGGCCGCCTCGAGCCCCAGCCGGCGCCCGACTCGGTGGTGGAGGCGGGACAGCTGCTGGTGGCGATCGGCACCCCGGCCGCGCTCGAGCGCCTGGAGACGATGTTCCAGCCTGTGGCGGTGCCGGCCCGATGAACGAGCCCCTGCAGGAGCTGCGCTCGGCGGTCACGCGGGCGGCCGCGGACCTGGGCAGCAATGGCGGCGCGGCGTCGTCGGTGCGCGTGGAGCGCCCCAAGCGCGAAGGGCAGGGCGACTACTCGACCAACATGGCGATGCTCCTCGCGCCCGCCCTGCGCAAGGCGCCGCGTGAGATCGCCGAACAGGTCGGCGCCGCCCTCGGCGAGCTGCTCGCCTCCGATCTGGTGCGCTTCGAGGTCGCCGGTCCCGGCTTCGTGAATATGTTCCTGTCAGACGACTGGCACCGGCGGGCGCTGCGCACGGTGCTCGACGCGGGCGAGCGCTTCGGCGCCGGCGGCGCGGCGGTGTCGCGCAGGGTGCTCGTTGAGTTCGTCTCCGCCAACCCCACCGGCCCCCTGGTGGCGGCCGGCGGTCGGCACGCGGCGTACGGGGACGCGCTCTCGCGCGTGCTCGAACACCACGGCCACGACGTGTGGCGGGAGTACTACTTCAACGACGCGGGTGGGCAGATCCGCCTGCTCGGCGAGTCCGTGATCGCGCGGGCCCGCGGGGAGGACGTCCCCGAGGGCGGGTACCAGGGCGACTATGTGCGCGACCTCGCCGGCGAGATCCCGGACGTCGCATCGCTGAGCGTGGAGGAGGCATCGGCACGCGCGGTGGAACTGCTGCTGGCGCAGATCAAGGGCACCCTCGAGCGCTATGGCGTGCACTACGACCAGTACTTCTCCGAGCGCACCCTGCACGAGGGCTCGCCCAGCTACCTGGATCGGGCCCTGGAGGTGGTCGCCCAGGGCGGCCACTCCTATGAGTCAGAGGGCGCCCTGTGGCTGCGCTCCACCAGGTTCGGCGACGACAAGGACCGGGTGCTGCGCCGCTCGGATGGCGTCCCCACCTACCTGGCGGCCGACGTCGCGTATCTGCTGCAGAAGCGCGAGCGCGGAGTGGAGCTCCAGCTGCTGCCGGTGGGCGCTGACCATCACGGCTACGTGGCGCGCATGAAGGCGGGCTGGGCGGCGCTGGGCGGCGATCCCGAGACACTGGAGATGCCGATCATCCAGTTCGTCCATCTCGTGGAGGGCGAAGCACGGGCGGGCATGTCCAAGCGCCGCGGCGACTTCATCACGCTTGACGACCTGCTGGATGAGGTCGGGGTCGACGCCACCCGCTTCTGGATGCTCCAGCGCTCCCACGACCGGACGCTGGACCTCGACCTGGAGCTGGCCAAGCAGGAGTCGCCGGAGAACCCGGTCTATTACGTGCAGTACGCCCACGCGCGGATCGTGTCGATGCTGGGCAAGCTCTCGGCAGATCGGGTGGCGGCGGCGCTGGACGCGGCCTCGGACTGGGACGGCGCCGAGCTCGAGAAGTCAGAGCGCAACCTCGTCAAGGCGCTGGTGGACTTCCCCGACGAGGTCGCCGAGGCCGCCGACCGCCGCGGGCCACATCACATCGCCGTCTACGTGCTGGAGCTGGCCCAGCAGTTCACGGCCTTCTACCGCGACTGCAAGGTGGTGGGCGCGACGCCCGAGGCGACCGAGTCGTTCCGGATCGCGCTATCGCAGGCCACGCGTCAGACGATCGGCGTCGCGCTCGGGCTGCTCGGCGTGAGCGCTCCGGACTCGATGTAGATCCTGCGCCTCAGGCAAAGCGGCCGAGATCGTCGTTGAGGCGCTGGGCGTCGGCCTGGTCCAGCGGGGCCGCGGCGCGCGTCGCCTCGGCGTCGCTCTGCCGGGCCCGGCGCCGCCACCGAGGGATGAAGATCGCCAGCGTCGTCAGCCCCAGGATCAGGACGAGCGGCGGCACGATGTAGACGAGCAGGTTGACGCCATGGGCCGGGGGTCGGGCGAGCACGGCCGGCCCGTACTGCTCCACCAGGTTGTGCTCGATCTGCCGCGTGGTCTCGCCCTGGGCAATGAGCGTGCGGATGTACTGGCGCTCCTGGAAGGCCTCCGGTGATTGGGCCACCGCCAGGGGCTCGTGGCAGACGACGCACATCACATCGTTGAGGACCTCGATGTAGGAGGCCCGCGGCGTGACGTCGGCCTGGGCGGTGACGGCGCCGGCAACGGTTGCGGTCAGGGTTGCGGCGGTCAGCCACGCGGTGGCCAACGCGATCGCGGCGGCCCTCCGGCGGCGGCGGGGGGCGGTCACGATTTCTCCGCCAGAATGCGCGGGAGCGTCTGGTTGAGCCACTGGGTGGTCACCGGGTAGCGCTGGAGCGCCTGAATCCGGCCCTGGCGATTGATCACGAACGTCTCCGGTACACCCGTGGTGCCGAACGAGCGCACGAAGTCGCCGGTCACGTCGCGTAGCACCGGATAGGTGATGTGGTAGCGCCGGGCGAATTTCTCGGAGGCGGTGGACAGGTCCTCGTAGGTGACCCCGACCATCGTCGCGTTGCGCTTGGCCAGGATCAGCTGCTCCTTGGCCAGGATGGGCGCCTCGGCCTGGCACGGGTCACACCACGACGCGAACACGTTCAGGACCACGACCTTGCCACGGAAGTCGGCAATGCTGGCCTTCCCCGACTTGCCGAGGACCGGCAGGGCCTGGCGCGCGTTGGGGGCGGCCGGGAACTTCCCCTGGTGCACGAGCGCGTCGATCGACGACGTGTCGTCCTGGTTGGAGACGCCGAAGGTGAGCAGCGCCAGCAGCGCCACCGCGGCGGCGGCGACCAACCCGGGCAGGATGAACCGGCGCATACGGGCTGATGGTAATGGGGGTCGGCTCGCGCCCGCCCCGGCTCCCCTGGACGTTCGTCCACTGGGGTGCAGTCCGGCTGAAGAGGGGAGGGCGCCGGCCGATAAGCGGGGGTATCGGCGCCCGAGCCCCGGGCGCCGACGTCAAGGAGAGAGTCGAGGTCAAGGAGACCACCATGATTCCGCGAGATATCTACGACGAGATGCCGGACGGCGCCGCCAAGCGCCAGCACAACAAGCAGCGACTCGCCGACCTCGAGCGCGACGGCGCCGCCCGCCGCGCCCGGATCGCCCAGGTGATCGCGCTTGAGGAGCTCTGGCACGAGGTCGTCCAGGCTCACAGCACGCACCTGCACTAGGTCGCTGCGGTCATCGCGGTCACGCCCCCGGGGCGTGTGAGAAGGCCGTCACGATCCGCTCCTGCGGGTCCCAGTCGACAGTGACGTCGTGGCGCGGGAGGGTCGCGTCCAGCGTGTCGCGCCACGCCTGCGTGATGTGACGGCAGGCCTGCCCGACCGCCTCGGGCCGGGCGTGGGGCCCGGCGACCTCCAGGACGTGGACGTGGTTGATCATGTCCTCCACGGCCGGGCGGCTGTCCGGGCGCTGCTCACGGAACTCGGCGAAGGTATCGGGCTCGAAGTGGTCGGCGATCAGCACGTAGCCGTCAACCTCCACGAATCGCGGCCAGAACAGGCCCGCCAGGTCCCGCGCCGCCGCATGGTTCCCGGGTTCGACGAGGACGAGGACCGCGTCCAGCAGCTGCGCGAACCGCTCCCGGCTGTCAACCGCATGTGCGCCCTCGTAGACGGCCTCGGCCACCGCGGTGCGGGGGTTGGCGTCCAGGGCCATCTTGACCGCGCCGGCGGCGCGCGCCCGCCGGAAGGCGTTCTCGTATTCGGCCGCGTCGCCGCCGCCGCTGTCGAGCTCTGACTGGATCATCCAGGCGCGCTCGTCGAGCTCCAGCTCGAGAGTCTTGACCTGGTCGCGCCGGGCGCCGCCGTAGCTCCGTCTGACGAGATCGTCCACCGCTTCGTCGAGCAGGGGGCGCGACAACCGGGCGCCGCGCATGGCGGCGACCGCGGCGGCGATGGCCACGTCCCGCTGAAGTTGCTCCGTCGCGCCGAGCAGGCGGCTGGCGAGCTCAGCCCCGACGGCGGCATCGAGTGGTCGCACGGCGTCCAGGGTGGGAGCTTGGTGGTGGGTGCCATGATGACGCCAATGAGGCCGGAAGGGGTTCACGTCGGCGGTTCGGTCGAGCGTCTTCCGGTACTCGTAAGCGCCTACGCCCGCCACGTGAGCCCGGCGGTGCTCGAGCAGCACCCCCGCGCCTCGGTCGCCTCGCCGCTGGGCGTGTGGCTGTTGCTCGCCGCGTGCGTGGGTGTGGCGGAAGGTTCGGAGCGGGCGTCGCTGGAGGAGGCGCTCGGATGTTCCGGCGTTTCCGCGGGTCGGCTCCTGGCTGACTTCATGGCGGCGCCGCCGCCGGCGCTGAAGGCGGCGATCGCGGTGTGGGTCCGCGCGCGCGATGCCACGGACGCGCTGGCCGACTGGGTGCGAGACCTGCCGCCCGGCGTTCAGTCAGGCTTCATGCCCGTGAAGGCGGAGGCCGACGCGTGGGCCGCGCGCGAGACGCTGGGGCTGATCAAGTCGTTCCCGGTTCGGATCGACGAGCTGACGCGTGTGGTGCTCGCGTCGGCGCTGGCGACCCGGGTGTCGTGGCAGGTGCCGTTCGAGGTGGTGCCGGCGCACGAGCATCTGGGCGTTGCCAGCCCGTGGAAGGGGACGGTGAAGCGCTTGCTCTGGGACAGCCTGGGGCGGGGAGGGGAGCGGGCGATGATCGCCCGGACCGCTGCGGCGGGGGTTGTCGCGGCCCATTGCGCCGTGGCGCGGGAGGAGCTGACCGTGGTCTCAGTGTCCGCGGACCCCGGGGTGGAGCGCGAGGCCGTGCTGGCCGCCGCTCACGAGATGGCGGCCTTCGCCGCCGGCGAGGACTGGGGAACGCAGGCGTGCTCGCTGTATGACCTGCCGCTCGGATCGGGGCATTCCTGGGAGATCTCCGAGGAACAGGTGCCGACGTATGTCAAGGAGGCACCGCTGGAGCGGATCGCCGGGGCCGCGCTCCCGGCGTGGAGCGTGCGCGGCGATCTCGACCTGCTGGGGTCAGTGCGCTTTGGGACGCGCCCGGCGCTCGAGACTCTGCGGCGGCTGATCGGGCCCGGGGTTGATGATGTCTGTGACGCGGCGCAGACCGCCGTCGCGTCCTTCACCCGCTACGGCTTCGAGGCCGCCGCGGTGACGGCGATGGCGGCGCGGGCCAGCGCCGCCCGCCTGCCGGTCCAGCGCACGCTCCAGCGCAGCGCCGTCCTGCGCTTTGACCATCCGTATGCCGCGGTGGCGATCGCCGGGCGGCCCGCCTCGTCTGGGCGGGCTTCGGGCGCCGCGCCAGGGCCGGCGTCGGGGTTTGCCGGGCTGCCGCTGTTCAGCGTCTGGGTCGACGAGCCACTTGAGCCCGAGGACCGCCCGCCGTCTGCGTAGACCCGTCCGCGGGCGCGGATGCGGACCCCTAGAATCGCCCGAGACGCGGACGTAGCTCAGTTGGTAGAGCGTCGGCTTCCCAAGCCGAAGGTCGCGGGTTCGAGGCCCGTCGTCCGCTTCCAGAAAGGCCTGTACAGCTGATGTTTCTGATTTCTAGGCCTCCCTGGCTGACGTGCAGGCAACCGTGTCGGGCAACGTTCGTCCTCAGACGCAAAGATCGTCTAAATGCTCAAGGTCGGGTGCGTCCGGGTGGTCGTCGCTCTCGTTGACCGCCACCGTCGTCGGGGCGAGGATTCTCCTTGGATGATCTCTCAAATCCAGCGAGATCCTCTCGACCCGTACAGCATCGACCCCGATTTTGCGACGGGCTTGGATGCCCGTCGTAACCCGGCCTGCGGAGAGCACCTGCGCTCGCTCCTCGCCGGCTGACGCAGCGCGCCCGCGGACTTGCGCTCGGTCGCCATTGCAGTGGCGCGCTCCGCCGCGGTCCGAAACACGAAAGGGATCACCAGCGGGATGCTCGGTTTCCGCGCTGAGGGGTCGCGACCCGTGGGGTGCGAGACGGCCCGTCTGGGCGCGAGGGCAGGTATCTCGCAAGAGGCGTCGGCCGACTAGCGCGTGCGATCGGGCTGCGCTTCGCCGCTCGGGCATGCGGCGAGTTCGCGCACGGTCTCGATGAACGCCGGCATTGGCGCAACATAGGGATGGTCCGCCAGCCTTCGGTCGCGCGTCAGCGGGCGCGCGGAG
>CAVOHJ010000005.1:0-1029750 GCA_963695625.1 uncultured Actinomycetota bacterium
TCGCTGGTGGGGATCGATCCAGGACAATGCCGCCAAACAGGCAGTGCCTACCAAGGTCAAAAAGGCGGCAGCGGTCAAGACAGTGATCGACGGCGCGATTGCCGGCTATGGGGAACTCACTGGCAACGCAGCCGATGATCGCAAGCTGATCGACTGGCTGGTCAAGCACTATCGCAAGGGGTTCTGAGTGCGATTCTGCGACAAAGAGTGGCCCGCGGACACCGAGATTCTCGAATGCGTCAACGTCCGGATCGACGACTTGGGCCCGCTAAGCGCGCTGCCGGGGTTGCGCCAGCTCAGCCTACACGCCACAAACCCGCACCGGACCGTCGAGCACCCGCTGCGCGACCTATCGCCGGTCGCGGACCTGCCCGGGCTCGCCGTGCTCGAGATCCCCCGCTCGCGAGTTGAGGACCTCACGCCGCTGCGTGGCCTGACGCACTTGCGGCGCCTGGACCTGTCACGCACTCGCGTCACCGACTTGTCGCCACTGGCCGACTTGCACGAGCTCGAGTCGTTGAAGCTCAACTCCACGCGAGTCGCAGACCTCGGGCCCCTCGCGGGCTTGGAGCGCCTCGAGGACCTCGACGTCTCCAACACGGCAGTCTCCGACCTGTCGCCGCTCACGGGCTTGCGCATGCTCCGCCGACTCATCGTGCGCGACACGCCGATCACGACGCTCGCGGAGGTCGCGCAGCTTCCAGCCGTGACCGACGCAGCCGAGCTCGACCTCACGGGCACGCAGGTGGCAGACCTCGCCTGGATCGATCGAGCGGCGGCGTTGCGCGTGCTACGGCTTATCGGCGCGCCCGCGGCGGGCCAAACCGAGGCGCGCGCTCTCTCGGGGCGTGGCGTCACCGTCGTCGACTGACGCTGACCGTGCGTCGCGGCGGTTCCTTCGGTGTCATAGCACTCCTCCGCTTGGGCACCGCCGGCACACGAAGGCGAGCGCGAGAGGATCGGCCGATTCGCCCCGGGCGCCGGTCGGAGGGCCCGGCCAGACGTGCAGGCTCGGCCCGGTGCATATGCAAGCGTGCCGGCCGCCTTGGCGGTGACCCCAGCGACCACTCGCTCCGCTCGCGGCCGCTTGATGCCTGGAGCAGCAGTCTCGCCGCCGTGGCTGCTTGGGCGAAAGGCGGGTGGCGCCGGGTTTCGGAGCTTGCGTCTCCTGGTTGTCGTGTGCGGGCGCATTCGGCATGCCGCCTCCACGTAGGAGCCGGAGCGGTAGTGATTGGACACCCGGGCAGGCGCTCACCGCGGGCCTGATCGATGAATGCCCGCTGTTCCTTTCTCCTGTCGTGGTGGGCGGCGGCAAGCGCGCGCTGCCTGAGAACACACACGCGCAGCCGGGCGCGTCGACGTGCGCCGCTTCAACACCGGCGTCGTCTATCGCGAGTACGTCACCACGTGCCGCTGAGCAGCGGATTGGCCCACAGCTGTTGATCCTCCTCACCCAGCCGCCACACGCCGACGCCGCCGAACCCGTTGGCCTGAGCCAGCGCGATCCGGTCGCCCTCGGTGGAGGCGTTCGTGAACCACACGACGTGGGGGGTGCCCGACGCGTCCGTGTAACGGAACGTGAGCGCGTCCGCGGCGGAATCCAATGTCGGAGTGGCGCCGACGCTCTGGGCCAGCGCCATCGCGCCGGTGTACTCATAGCTGGAGGCCGGATTGGCGGCCCCGCCGCCATTGGGCCAGTCCATAGCGTACAGCTGCATGCCGAGGACGTACTTGTTGACCCGTGGCAGTGAGGCGACGTACTTGATCACCTGGCTCTGCCAGGTCATATCGTCCTGGGCGCCAGGGGCCGACGTCGCGTAGTGGATGCCCCATGCCATGACGAAGATCTCATCGGCCTCGGCCGAGAGGGCGTTGTAGTCGAAGAACGTTGAGCGCGGATGGTTGAGAACGTCGGCGGTCTTCGGTGAGACCGCCAGCGTCAGCGTCTTGCCCTCGCTGTGCAGCAGCCCGGCCAGTGTGGTGACGAACGAGGTGAAGGCGTTGCGATCCTGGGCGTAGCCGGCCTCGAAGTCGAGCGTCGCCCCGTCATAGCCGCCGGCGTTGACCTGGGCCATGATGCTGTCCAGCCAGTACTGCCGTGTGCTGGGGTTGTTGACAATGGCGTCGAGGACGGCGCTGCGCTGGCAGTTGAACCGCGGGAGCACCGAGACCTTGCGAGCCTGCGCCCACTGGGTGATGAGCGGGACGTCGATCCCGGTCAGATGGCCGGTGGCGTCGCAGTCGTAGTAGGTCGGCGAGACGGTGCCGATCTCCTGGTAGTGCGCCTGGAAGTCAGTGAAGCTCTGGCCCGTGTCGGCGAGAAGGAACGCGTACACGTGACCGCTCGTCGGTGTCGGGTTGGCCGTCACCACGGTGGCCGGCGTACTCGGAGCGCTCAGGTTCCCGAGGCTGTCGACGGCGACCACCGTGAAGGTGTATGTGGTCGACGGAGCCAGGTTGGTGATGTTGACGGTCGTCGCGCTGTACTGGCCGACAGGCGTCCCGTTGCGCAGGACTCTGTAGCCGGCGATCCGCCCCTGGGCCGGCTGGCTGGGCTGCCAGCTGAGGGCGACCGTCCGGTCGTTGAGCGGTGCGGCGAGCAGCGAGGCTGGCGTTGACGGCGGCGTCGGCGTGCCGGTGCGGACGGTGACCGCGGCACTGTCGGAGCTCACGTAACCGAGGCTGTCCACCGCCTGGACGCTGTACCGGTAGGTCGTGGACGGGGTCAGGTTGCCGAGGCGGAGGCTGGTCATGGCGAACTGGCCGACCGGCGCTCCGTTGCGCAGCACGCGGTAGCCGGCGATGTGTCCTGTCACGGCTCGGCTGGCGTGCCAGGCGAGCGCGACGCCGGTCGATCCCACCGCGCTCGCGCTCAGTCCGCTCGGGGCAGGCGGGGCCTTGTGGCCGGTATGCACCGTCACCGCCGCGCTCGGGCGCGACAGCCGATCGTTGCGGTCGACCGCAACCACCCTAAAGGTATACGTGCGGTTGGAAGCGACGGTGATGACCATGCGTGTCCGCTCGGTCTGCCCGTAGACGGCACCGTTGCGCAACACCCGGTATCCGACGACGGCCCCGTCGCCCGCGATCGAGCGTTGCCAGGTGATGGTCACGCTCTTCGTGGTCGCGCTCCTCGCCGAGGCGAAGCGAGGCGCCCCGGGACGCCGGTAGCTGACAGTCACGCGCGTGACTGCGTGAGCGCAACCCAGCGGCGCCCCGTTCGTCCCCATGAGGAGCACCCTCAGCGTGTAGCGATGGCCGATGCTCACGTTCACACGCATCCAGCTGCCGACCGTCTGGCCGACGACATGTCCGCTGCGCAGCACCCGGTACCGGCTTCCGCTGGGGGCGGCAGCGCCCGGGCTCCACGTCAGCGTGCCGAACGAGCGGCCGTTCGCGCGGCTGAACCGCAGCGCGGTGGGCTGTAGGTTCGCGCAGCCGGAGGCTTGCATGGGATGGGCGGGGGAGGTGTGTGCGCCGGCGACCGCAGGGGCCGCGAGGAGCGCCCCCGCGACGGCGAGGATCGTGAGGAACCGGGCCATCGGTTACTCCACCGTCACTGTCTTGGCGAGGTTGCGTGGCTGGTCGACGTTCAGGCCACGGACCCGCGCGGCGTGGTAGGCGAGCAGCTGCAGCGGGATCACGGCCAGCAGGGGCTGCAGGAGCGGATCGGCGGCCGGGAGCCTAAACACGTCGTCGGCGTATTCGGCGACCTCGTCGGACCGCTCGCCCGCGACCGCCACCACTCGCGCCCCTCGGGCTCGAACCTCTGCCACGTTCGAGAGCAGCTTCCCGAGCACCGGCGAGTCGGTGGCTACGCAGACGACGGGCGTGCCCTCGGACAGGAGCGCGATGGGCCCGTGCTTCATCTCGCCGGCCGGGTATGCGTCGGAGGCGATGTAGCTGACCTCCTTGAGCTTGAGGGCGCCCTCGAGAGCCACCGGCAGTCCCGCGTGGCGACCCAGGAACATGCAGAAGTCATGCGCGGCGAGCTGCACTGCGATTGCGTTCGCCCATGGACCGGCGGTCGCGGTGACCTGGGCGATGAGCTCGGGCAATTGGCTCAACGCGTCGGCGATTTCGGCGGCGCGGGTGTCGCTCAGCGCGCCGCGGGCGTTGCCGAGCGACAGCGCCAGCAGCGCGAGGGCGGCGACCTGCGCGGTGAACGTCTTGGTCGCGGCGACGCCGATCTCCACGCCGGCGCGGGTGAACAGCACGGCGTCGGCCTCGCGCGTCGCCTGTGAGCCCATGACGTTGGTGAGCGCGAGGACCAAGCCCCCGCGCTCGCGCGCTAGCCGCATGGCGGCGAGGGTGTCCGCGGTCTCACCCGATTGGGTAATGCCCACCACGAGCTCGCCGGTCGTCCGGACCGGGTTTCGGTACCGGTACTCGGACGCGACGTCGAGCTCGACCGGCACCCGCGCCCACTCCTCGATGAGGTAGCGGCCCAGCAGGCCCGCGTTGTACGAGGTGCCGCAGGCGACGATCCGCACGCGCGTGAGGTCACGCCGGGTGTCCGGCGCCAGCCCTGACCACAAGTCATCCAGGCTCGCGGCGCCCGCGCTCAGCCGGCCGGCCAGCGTGGCCCCGACCGCCTCGGGCTGCTCGTCGATCTCCTTGCGCATGAAGGTGTCGTAGCCGCCCTTCTCGGCCAGGTCCTGATCCCAGTCCACCGTCACCGGGGTGGCCGCGCGCACGCGACCGGTCGTGATATCGCGGAACTCCACTGTGTCCGCGGTGGCGACGACGAGCTCGCCGTCGCCCAGCCCGCTCATCCGCCGCGTGTGCGAGAGGAACGCCGGGAGCGCCGACGCGATGAAGTGACCGTCCCCGGCGAACCCCACCACCAGCGGGCAGTCGCGGCGGGCGCCGACAAGCAGGCCCGGATGATCGGCCGACATCGCCACGATGGCGAAATGGCCCTCGAGGTGGGCAAGCGCGCTCGCGACCGCCTCCACCAGGTCGCCCGCGTCGTAGTGGGCGATGAGGTGGGCGAGGACCTCCGCGTCGGTCTCAGAGCGGATGGTCGCGCCTTGAGCGGACATCCAGCGACGCAGCTCGGAATGGTTCTCGATGATGCCGTTGAGGACGATGTGGATGCGCTCGTCGGTGTCGGTGTGGGGGTGAGCGTTGACGACGGTCACTCCGCCGTGGGTAGCCCATCGCGTGTGGCCGATGCCGGTCGTCGCGTCAGGCGCGTCGGCGTCCTCGGCGCCCACGCGGGCTGGCACCGTCACGCGGTCGGCGACGGCGGCCTCCAGTGCGACGAGGTTGCCGATCGCGCGCACCGTCTTGATGCCGCCCGAGTCCGATAGCAGGGCGATCCCGGCGGAGTCGTATCCGCGATATTCGAGCTGCCGCAATCCGGACAGCAGCAGGTCGGTCGCGGGGCGACGCCCGACGTAGCTCGTGATGCCACACATGGTCCTACTCCGTGTTGTCGGTGGTCAGGGGGTTCGGCTGCGCGGGCGCGGCCGACGAGCCGACGCCGGGGCGGGCCGGGTCGTTCGCCCACAGCCAGTGGTAGAGCTGGGCGGCCGAGCTGGAGGTGTGGGCCTCCCAGCGCTTCTGCGGGCCGCCGCCAGCGGGGGTGCTGTAACCCGGGTCGTTGGCGTCGTCCTGGATGAACACCGTCCCGAACTGGGATCGCATCAGGCCGAGTGTGAACGGAGCGACGCGGGAGTCGTTGCGCGGATCCTGCTGCCCGTAGTCACCGTAGGGGACGGCGATCGAGTACACGGGGATGCCCTGTGCGCGGAACTGGCTCGCGAGGGTGAACAGGTCGCTGCCCACACGGCGCTGGAACGCGGCGAACGTCTCCTCGCCGGTCGAGCGCAGCCAGCGACGCCTGGCGTAGAACGGCGCCTCGTCTCCGCGGGCGTCCACCGTGATCTCGGTGTGGCCCCGGTACGCGTGGGGCTGGATGTCCCAGCGCCCGGAGTCGCGCATCCGGTGCAGCTCGGTCCAGTTGAGATAGAAGGGGTTGCGGCTGGCGATGTCGCCGGTGATGACGAACATCGTGGCCCGGAACCCCTCGCGGCTGAGCACGCTGTCGGCGCCCCGGTATGAGTCAAAGCGCCCATCGTCGAACGTGATCAGGATCGGCCGCGGCGGCAGGCCGCTGATGTCACCTTCCTGGAAGGCGTTGTACTGGGCAATGCTCACGGTGTGGAAGCCAGCCCGGTTGAGCATCTCCATTTGGGACGCGAACGTCCGCTGGCTCACCGAGTAGGCATCGTCGCGGACGTTGATGCCGTGGTAGGCGAGCACCGGGATCGCGTCGACGTACTGTGGCAACGGCTTGAAGGCGCGCTGCTCGGCGTCCGTCAGGACGTCGCCCGGTGCCGCCAGTGGTGGCGTCTGGTAGTAGCGCACGTACGTGCGATGGGTGGTGAAGACGGTCGGCAGGACCGCGAGCAACGGGACCACCGACAACGGCAGCAGCATGATGGAGCCGAGCCGCCGCAGACCCCTAGCGATGTTGTGTGCGAGACCCCTCATCACGTCAGTTCCGCAGCTGTCGACGGGGTTAGGCCGGCGCTCGCCGGTCGTGTGCCCCACGAGGCCGAGCGCGTGGTGGCGATCGCGTAGTAGGTCTGCCACAGCAGGAAAGCCAGATAGAAGAAGCAGAAGGCGATCCCATAGACCCACAAGTAGTCATAACGCGGACGGCGTGCGGCGTAGTACAGGCCATAGCAGACACTCATCGCGTAGATGCCGACGAGGTACAGCACGGGCGCGCCGGCGCCCGCAACGGGCATCAGGAGGATGGCATGCGCGGCGATAACGGGCGCCACGATGGGCAGCGCCATGCCGACGTACGCACACACGGCCGGGATGGGGTTCTTCCTCCAGGCAAACCGCGCGAGGATGAGCGACTCACGTGTCCACGAGCGCTTCCAGCGCAGCTGCTGGCGCATGAACTGGCGGAAGTTGTCGGGCACGATCGTGTGGCTGACCGCTCGCGACTCGTACCTGACCTTCCAGCCCCTCAGGACGCAGTTGGTCAGCGATCGGTCGTCGCCGAAGGTCGATTCCCGGCCGAGGAACTTCTGGTTCTCCCACCAGTCGAGATGGGGCATGATCGCCTCACGGCGGTAGGCCGAGAAGCACCCACTGCAACAGGTGACCATGCTGAACACCGACTCGGCCGCCTTGTTGACCGAGAACGCCACGAAATAGCGGACCGCCTGCATCTTGGTGATCCAGTTCTCGCGGACGTTGAGGACGTCGGCGTGGCCGCAGATGCCGCCGACCTTCGGATTGTGGAAGCCCTGGACGAGGATCCGCATGGCGTGAGGATCGAGGACCGAGTCAGAGTCGACGAAGGCAATGATGTCGGCCTGCGTGGCGCGGATGCCGGCCGCCATGGCGGCGCGCTTGCCGCGGTTCTGGGGGAAGTCGATGACCTGCACCCGTCCTCCTGCGGTGGCCGCGACCTTCTCCATCTCGGTCAGAGTGGCGTCGGTCGAGCCGTCGTTGACGGCGACGATCTCCAGCTTGGCCGCCGGATACTCGAGCTCCAGGAGCGAGCGCAGGGAGCGTGCGATCGCCGCCTCTTCGTTGAAGCCGGGCATGACGATGGCCACGTGAGGTTCGATCCCGTGGTCTGTGGAGGGGCGGTAGAACGCGCTGAAGAAGAAGCGGCTCGAGATGTACAGGACCACGATGAGCCCATAGGCGGAGAGAACCGGGGACACCGTGAGCATCTGGATGAACGCGCTCTTGTAGTAGATGACGGCGGACAGCAGACCGAGCAGGTACACGCCCGCTAGCCAGCGGATGACGCCATCGAGGCGCCCCGGCTGCTCCATGACGGGCGCAGCAGGCAGGGGAGGGGCCGCCGGCGCCGCGGGGGCAAGCGGCGCCGGCGCAGTCCAGACCCCTTCGGCGGCCGGCTGGGTCTCGCTCGAGCTCGTCGGAGCGAGCTCAGCGCGGCGGGCCGCCAACACCCCTGGTTCCCATCCAAGCGCCACGGCCAGTTTGTCCTCTGGGACGCCGTAGCGCTCGATGAGCTCGGAGAGCGTCCGCGCGACATCGATGTCGGTATCTATGTCAGTGTGACTGGCCGTGACGGGCGCGGTGGCGGTGTCAGTGGCAGTCGGCGGCTGATGGTCGGTGTCAGGGCGGCTCGGGTGGAGCGGTGACGAGTCGATCTGGCCGCGCTGAGCGCGCGCGGGGGCGACCGCGCCGCGTAGGAAGCGACCGCGCATCAGACCGTGTGCCGCTGCCGCCCGCCGGGCGTGCGGTAGGTGGCGTCGAGCACATCCGCGCAGTCCGCCAGGAAGCAGTAGTCAAAGCCATGGTGGACGGTGGCGACCAGCGCGAGGTCATAGTCGGCCGCGACGGGACCGGCGACGGAGCTGAGAGTACCGGCGCCGGGGATTTCGGCGGACTCCACGAGCGGGTCGTAGTAGTCGACGCGGACGCCGGTGGCGGCGAGGTGCTGGGTGATCGCGCACGCCGGCGACTCGCGATAATCCTGAACGCCTGGTTTATAGGCCATGCCGACCACGAGTACCCGAGCGTCTTCCGGGGCAAGCCCGCGCTCGGAGAGAACCTCCAAAGCGCGGGACGCCACGTCAGCGGGGCGCTCGGCGACACGGCGCATCGCGGTGGTGGCGATCGGTGTCGCGACGCCGGCCTCGGCGAGAGGAGCCAACAGGTAGTACGGGTCGACGGGGATGCAATGGCCACCGATGCCCGCGCCCGGGTAGTGAACGAGAAAGCCATAGGGCTTGGTGGCGGCGGCATCCATCAGCTCGACGATGTCCAGGCCGTAGTGCTTGGCGACGCCGGCCATCTCGTTGGCGAACGCGAGGTTGAGCGCGCGGAAGGTGTTCTCCAGCAGCTTGGTGGCCTCGGCGGCCTCCGCGGACGACACGGTGTGCAGCGTCTTGACGATCGGTCCGAGCACCGAGCGGGCCGCCTGGGTGCAGGCCGGCGTGACGCCACCGAGCACGCGGGGCGTCTCGGTCTGAGAGACGGACTCGTCGCCGGGGAGGATGCGCTCCGGCGCGAAGGCCACGTGGACGTCGCGCCCGGCGATCAGTCCCCGCGCCGCGAGCGGCTCAACGAGCCGCGTCCGAGTGGTGCCGACGTACGTCGTCGAGGTGAGGATGATCGTCTGACCGGCGTGGGCGTGCTCGACCACCGCCGCGCACGCAGCATGCACCGCGCGGGGGTCCGGGTTGAGACCGGCGTCGACCGGAGTCGGCACCGCGATGACGACAATGTCGGCGGCCTCAATCCGCGACATGTCGCTGCTCAGGTGCAGTCGTCCGCTGTCGAGAGCGTCGATGAGGAGGGCACGGTCGCGGGCCAGCAGATCCACGGTGGCGGCGGCGATGGCGGTCAGCCTGCGCTCCGAGATGTCGAGGCCGATGACCGGGAAGCTGGCGGCCTGGAGGGCCAAAGCGCTCGGCAGGCCGACGTACCCGAGGCCGACGACGGCGACCGTGGGCAGGGCGGCGATCGGGCCGGACGCGCTCCCGGCAGCCGCCGCGAGCTTCCGGCCGGCCCTCGCGAGAGCCGCGGGATCGGCCAGATGATCTGGGTTGATGGTTGCAGACATGGCGTCGGCGTCCTTGCTGGCAACCGACGCCGGGGCGACGCATCGTTGCCGGTGGGCAGTGAATAGGGAGGTGGGCCAGGTGTCCGATCCGCTCTTGTCTCTTGCGAGTCCCGGGCGGTCGGCGCTGCCAGGCGGCGGGAAGTGTTGGTCACCGAGGCGACCGAATGTGGCGACCTTGCTGAATTAAGAGCGTTTCCCCGGCGCATTCCACCGCGAGCGTGCATGCCAGAATATGGGAGAACGGGGCCACTAGTATATATGCCTACTGCATTTGGACGGGTCCTCAGCGCGGTGTGGGCGTTACCGGTGCACTGCATCGAAGGTCAACGTGCTTGGTTCAGCCCGTCGAACGCAGTGTGAGTCGCCAGTAGCGTGCTGAGGGAAGGTGAACTATTGATGGTCGCGGACCATCCTTCACTGTGAGATGAACGGGCTGCCAACCCGGGGTCTTTCTCAACTACGTCAGAGCGCGCCGATCTCGGGCAAGGCCTGCTCGCCGAGGCCTCGTACGCGCGGGGATCGGAGGTCGTCGGGCCCCTTGGGATCATCCGGGTAGGCCGGGTGGGCGAAGCGAAACGACGCCGGCACGCCGTCGATGCTCACCGACGGGACCTGCATATCGGCCCACTCGAGGAGATAGTTGGACGTCCGGCACCGACCTCCACCCACGCCGACGCGAATCGAACGGGTTCTTGACCCGTGCCGTGGAAGGGGATGGAATGCGCGTTCGATAGGACACCGCCTCCAGACCCGGTCGTGAGCGGGGTATGAGGCCCAACCAGTGGAGGTGCCAGATGGCAGAGCTCCCACCGCCCCCGGAGGGGATTGTGCTGGCCCACTTCATCGTCTCGGACGATGTCGAGCGCTCTCGGCGCTTCTATACCGAAGTACTCGGGGGCAGGGTGGCCTTCTCCGGCCCCGGAGGGCTGACCTACGTCGCGCTATCCAACAGCTGGATCATCATCAACGTCGGGGGCGGCCCGACCGACGACAAGGCTACGGTCACCCTGCAGACACCAGGCGATCCCGACCGGGTCAGCAGCTTCCTCAATATCCGGGTCAAGGACATCGCGGCCGTGTACGCCGAATGGAGCGCCCGTGGCGCTGAATTCCTGACGCCGCCCAAACAGCACCAGTACGAGATCCGCTGCTACCTCCGCGATCCCGACGGACACATCATCGAAGTCGGACAAACCACCGACCCAGAAGGGGACTGGACGCCCGCTCACTGGCCATCGAGTACGCCCCCAGTGGGGCTTGCGCTGACCCGCTTCATCGTCTCAGAAGATGTCGAGCGCTCTCGGCGCTTCTACACCGACGTACTCGGCGGCAGGGTCGTCTTCTCCGGAAAGCCGTCCGGAGAGCCGACCAATGTCGCACTATCCAACGGCTGGATCGTCATCAGCGTTGGCGGTGGACCGACGGACGACAAGCCTACGGTCACCCTGGAAACGCCACGCGATCCCGACCGGGTCAGCAGCTTCCTCAATATCCGGGTCAAGGACATCGCGGCCGTGTACGCCGAATGGAGCGCCCGTGGCGCTGAATTCCTGACGCCGCCCAAACAGCACCAGTACGAGATCCGCTGCTACATCCGCGATCCCGACGGACACATCATCGAAGTCGGACAAACCACCGACCCAGAGGGGGACTGGACGCCCGCTCACTGGCCATCCGAGCAGACGACTTGACAGACGGGTTCGGGTCATGAGCACCGCAATCATCGGCACTGGAGGGCTCGGGTCGGTCATCGTCCGCCGGCTCGCGTCAGGGGGCGAGACCCTGCGTCTCTCGAGCGCCGACACAGAGTCGGCACGAACGCTGGCTGCCGCGATCGGGCTAGGTGCGGCCGCTGCCAGCGACAACCGCGACGCCTTGCAGGGCGCCGATGCCGTCATCCTCGCGCTGCGGTTTGGCGTGCTGAAGGGCGTCATAGAAGAGATCGCCGACTCGCTAACCGACAAGCTTGTGGTCGTTCCGAGCAACCCGGTCGGCCTCGATGCACAAGGGAAGATCGTGCGTCTGCTGCCGCAACGGCAATCCTCTGGCAAGGTTGTAGCTGGGTGGCTGCCGGAGGGAGCCCGCCTGGCGATGGCGTTTGGCAGCATGTCGGGCGATCTCCTCGAGTCCTCTAGCAACCGGTCACCGGAGCTGGCCGTTCTCTTTTATGCGACGGACGACAAGCGTGCCGGCTGGCAGGTCGAACGGTTGATCCGAACGGCCGGCTTCGAGCCCGTGAAGGTCGGCGGCGTCGAACAGTCCGGTCGACTCGAGGTGGGCGGCGACCTTCACGATCTCGTAGTCGGCCCCGCGGAGGCGCGGTCATTGATCGGTGGTAACTGATCGCCTCGCCGCCATGGCCGGCCGGCTTCGCGGGAAGGCGGCTGGGCGATCTTTTCCCTCTTCACCCAGGTTCATCGTGACGAGCGCCTCGGCGGCCGAGCGATCGTGCGGCTCGGCCGATCTGCCCGTGCGCCGGAGGAGTGTGACGGCGTGACGGGCGCGGCAGAATGGGGTGGGGGATGGCCTGTGAGTGGTTGATGATCGATGGATCGAGCCTGATCTTTCGCGCCTACTACGGCGCGTTGGCCGGTGCGCGGGTGTCGGGGACTGACGGGAACGCGATCGGCGGTTTCCTGGACAGGCTGGCGCGGCTGGTCGCCGACCGGCGACCCCGCCGGCTGGTGATCGCCGAGGACTGGGCATGGCGGCCCCAGTGGCGAGTGGACCTGATCGCGGACTACAAGGCCCAGCGGGTCGCTGAGCCGGTTCCACCCGGGCTGGTGCCCGACCTTCCGGCGATCGCCCGGCTGCTTGAGCACATCGGGATCGACGTCGTTGGTGTCGCTGATTACGAGGCCGAGGACGTGATCGCCACCCTGACCCGGCTTGCCGCCGGGACCGTCGAGATCGCCAGCGGTGACCGTGATCTGTTCGCGCTGGTCAAGGATCCGCGCGTGCGCGTCTTGTATCCCGAGCGGACGGGGCTGGCGGTGATCGACGAGACCGAGATCACGCGCCGCTACGCGATCCCCGGCCGTCGATACGCCGACTTCGCGATCCTGCGCGGCGACCCCTCCGACGGCCTTCCCGGGCTCAAGGGCGTCGGCGCTGTGACCGCGGCGGCGATGATCCGCCGCCACGGAGATATCGCGGGCGTGCTGCGCGACCGCCCGCTGCGCGCAGCGGACCGGGAGTACCTCCAGGCCGCGATTACCGTTGTGCGGCCGGTCGACGATCTCCCCGTCGCGCTCCCGCCCGGCCGACGCGACGCCTACCCGGCCAACGAACCCGCCCTTCGCGCGCTCGCCGCACACCACCACGCACAGGACTCGGTCGACCGGCTGCTCAGCGCCCTCACCAGACTCGCTGCGCAGCGACCCCGACCCCCGCGCGCATCGACCACCTCTGACTAGGTCGGCTACCCGGCCGGCGAGCAGTCACGAGCGATGGCGAGAGCCCCTCTCGACGGCGCGCCTCACGAGGTGGGGCCATCTCGCTCGGCGCTCAGAGCCATTGCTGTGAGCGCTCGACCCGGTCCGATCGCTGAGATGAGGACGCGCCCATCGCCGAAACCGGGGCGCGCCCAGCGGCGAGCACAATGGCCGATCTGCATAGGTATCGCTGGGCGTCCGCGGTCTCGAGAAGCGGTCGCTGGCGCCCGGGACACGTGTGCTTCGCCGCTCGGCCGCGCTGATCCAGCATCTCCGAGGTCGGCGGCGGGCGACCGCGCGCACGCGGCCACCGCTGCGAAACGCGCGAAGCCATCGCTGTCCGCTGTCGCGTGTACGTCCATCACGCGGAACAAAACAGCGCGACATGCGGGCGAGGCTTGGTCGCCGAAGACCGCCACGTTGGAGCAGGCTTGGGGCTGGCTGCCCGAAGAGCTCCCACCGTGACTGAACGCTCTGGTACCGTTACGAGTGAGACGGGCCGGGTGTCCGCTCGGTCGGCGGAGGTTGAAGGAGGGAGCAAATGTCGCGCTCTCGGAGTGGTCGGCGCGTTGTGTACGTGCTCGGGCTGGCGATCGCGGTGATCTGTGTGCTCGCGGTGCCGGCGGGAGCTAGGACCCCAGTCCCGAGTGTCGTGGGCCCGTTGCCGGTCACGGCCGACTCGTATCCCTTCGGTGCTGCCAACCACCAGCTCGTGCCCGAGGATCTGCGTAAGCAGGGATACGTCGAGGAGGAGTATCTCGTCAGCGGCACGGCGAATGTCTATGACTGGCCGGCGGGCGGCCCGGCGGTCGTCCGCACGCCGGACGCGCCGTACACGACGCGGGTGCTCGTGCGCCGTCCGGCGGATCCGCGGCGATTTAGCGGCAACGTGGTGGTCGAGATGTTGAACCCGTCGAACCTGTATGACCTCAACATCGGTTGGGCGCTGATGCATGACCAATTCATGCGCCGCGGGGATGTGTGGGTCGGCATCACGGCCAAGCCGATTGATGTCGTGGCGCTGAAGACGTTCGATCCGCAGCGCTACGGCTCGCTGTCGTTCGCGAACCCACTGCCACTGAGCGATCCACGCAACTGCACAGATATTCAGACGGTGGTGGACCCGTCTGCGCTGCGTTCGCGCACCACTGAGGATGGCCTGATCTGGGATATCTACAGTCAGGTCGGCGAGTGGCTGAAGAGCGGCGCCCACAGCAACCCATTGACGTACGGCCACCGCCACAGCCTCGTGCAGGAGGCCTACGGCTTCGGCTACTCGCAGACCGGCGGCTACCTGATCGATTACATCAACGCGATCAACCCACTCGTGGTGAAATCCGACGGCCGATCGATCTATGACGGCTACCTCGTCGGCGTCGCCGGCGGCGGGTTCGTCGGGACAGTGCCGATCAATCAGTGCTCGCCGGCACCGCTGCCGCCCGATCCCCGCACACAGATACAGGACGTCGGCGTCCCGGTGATTCAGGTCATGTCCCAGTCGGACTACCTGTTCGGAATCGCTTCGCGACGGCCAGACGGCAACAGCGCGCCGGATCAGTACCGCCACTACGAGATGGCCGGTGCCGCGCACGCAACGCCAGACGAGCTTGAGTACTCGGCCGCGCCCGCGGACATCATCAAGGCCGGCCGCGACGTTCCGACGGAGTGCGACCAGGGGCCTCGGAGTCCGTTCCCGAGCTCCATCCACTTTGACGCGGCCATGACAAACCTCAACCTCTGGGTCCGTTACCGTCTCAAGCCGCCGCCCGGCCGCGACATCAACGTGGTCAATGGCGCCCCAGTGCTCGACCAGTTCGGCAACGTCACCGGCGGCCTGAGGTCGCCGTTCGTGGACGTCCCCACGAGCACCTGGTTCGGCAGCTCCACCGGACCGGGATTCTGCTTCATCGTCGGGCACGTCGTGCCGTTCGATCAAGCGACACTGCAGTCGCTCTACCCGACCCACGGCGCGTATGTACGTGGCGTGATCCGAGACGTCTTCGGCCTCGTTGCACAGCGCTACCTGACCCTCGCGGACGGGCTCAAGCTCATCCACCAGGCACAGGCGTCCGACATCACGTAAGCCAAAGTGGTTCGAGCCGACGCCACACGCAGCGCCCGCTCGGCTCGAACCCAGAGCCTCGCCGCGGCCAGCACATCCCACTTCCCCCAAGTTCAGCCGTCCCTCCGGCGTGGTCGCACGATCGCACTTACGTAGCAAAGCTCGCGTGACTTTCCGTATCGGCAAGTTACATGCTAACTTTCCGGTATGGAAAAGCGGTCGTCGGGTTCGATCCCTCCCGGCGCGGCCCGAGAGCAGCTACGGGCCGCCCGCCAGGCACACGACGCGTCGGTTTGTCGTGCGACGGCCCCCGCGGGGTTCATCCTCGCGTTAAGCGTCTTCTGCGGAGCGCAGACGGCCGCGCCGCGGTACAAGGGACCGGGAAACGTGGTGACCATCATCGCCGTCGTGTGGTTCCTTGCTGAGCTGCTGAAGATGTCCGCTCGTAACCAGTGGCGTCCGTTGCGTTCACTGCCGAAGCCTAGGTGGGGCGTCACTGAAGTGACGCTCATCTCTGTCGCGGCGCTTGTTGGCGGCGTGATCGGCCCCCATCTGCTCGCCAGCCACAGCAATTCGGCCCTTGGTAGCTGGGGACTTGGTGCAGGCGTGACTGTGGTCGTTGCGGCCTGCCTGTTCGCCGCGAAGGCTTCCTATCGGCGCCGTGCATCTCAGGCGTGGCAACGATGAGCGAAGCGGCGTTCGACGAGCTGATCCACGCGCCCTTGCGTCTACAAATATGCGCGATGCTCTCGCCGGTGCGGTGGTTGCCGTTCTCCGACATTCGGGACAGCCTGGAAATCTCGGATTCGGTTCTGAGCAAGCACCTGTCCGCGCTCGCTGGAGCCGGGTACGTGGAGGTGTCCCGTGTGCGGGCTGATTCACGTTCTCGGCGGCGGGTCACGCTCACCCAGCCAGGACGCACGGCCTTGCGCGGGCACCTGGCGGCTCTGCGAGCGATCGCCGCCGCCGCTGAGCCGGCGATGGCTGAGGAGCTGTCCAGTGCCCGTGCCCCGGAGCGCCGCCAGGCCCGTCGAAAGGTCGCGCTCAATCCTCGGATCGCGTAGGTAGCGGATCGTCTATTCCTGATGCGTCGACCTGCAGGCATCGCGGGTCTCGGCAATCGCCAAACTCGAGCCTGCGCCGGCCGACGTGCACCTATGCAACCGCCCAACGCTGCACTTCGTCGCTGATGCACTCGTGAGCTCCGGTAACCGTCGGAAGACGAAACCGGTCGTCAGCGACGACGTCGGGGCCGTGCTTCCGTGATGCCTGAGGCGGTCGCGCTGGCGTGACGACTGCTCTGTGCGGAGACGGGCAGTCTGGGCGAGGCTGTCGCGTGGGCGGCCGAGCAGAAGTGTGGTCGGGACCGGGAGACCGTCGCTGCTGGTTCGGTAGCGAGCACGGCCAAGCATTCCCACACGCGCGGTCCCGTGCGACTATCAGCTCGGCAGGTCGGGTGCTTGCAGCGAGCGGATGGCCTGCTCGTAGCGCTCGATGCGTGCCACGACGACAGGACGTCTCGCCAGGCGCTTGTTGTTGGCGAGGTTGTCTGCCAGATCCGCGAGCTTGACCGAGCGCGCGATCGCGTTGCCCGCGACCTGCTCAATGTAGTGCTCGTACGTCTGGCCCGACCTCCTCGTCAGGGCGGTGACGGCATCCACCACTTCGCTGGACAGGTTCGCTTCCCGCAGCTCCTCGGCGGTGACCGCGGTGTCCTCCAAGACGTCGTGCAAGACAGCCACTGCTCGCGCGCGGACGCCACTCACCCCGAGCATCACACGAAGAGGATGCAGGATGTAGGGCTGCGTTTCGGGGGATGGATAGCGCTGCCCGCGATGCGCACGCACAGCCAGCGCGATCGCCAGCTCCAACTCCTCAGCCGGATCCACAACCCGTCCATTTTCCATCTCGCCGACCCTGGGTGACATCGAGCGGCGGGCGCCTCCATTCGACGGGCTGTATAGATGGGAGATCAACAACGCCAATGTGTGCGGGCACCCTTCGCGAGTCACGAACGGCGCCGGTCCAGGGTGCTGCTTAACATTGGCAGTCGGCGCGACCAGCACTGCGCAGCTGGGTTCCGCGTCGGCGACGGAGCGGCCGCCGACGATCGGTCGCGAATCCCAGCGGTCGGCTTCCCAGCGGCAGATGGGTGTCTTTGCGTTGGTGCAGGCGGTTTGGTGGGTGGTTGGCGCACGGCGCGGACCCGCTGCCTGACCGGTCACTCATCGGTCGCGCGTGCTTGATTCTGGTGCAGGCGTTGGCGGTTGGATAGGTCGGGGGCGGCGGGCGGGCTTAGGTCCTCGTGAGGGTCGTCACCGAATAGGGTTTCGAGGGTTGAGCGCACCTCGGCCCAGCGGTCGGCGCCGACCTGCGCGGCGTAGTCGCGCTCGAGCGCGAGCATCCGCTTGCGAGCGATAGCGACGCCGGCGCGTCCGCGGTCGGTGTATCTGACGATCACGCCGCGCCCGTCGTCCGGGTCTGGGTCGCGGCGCACGAGATCGAGTCGCTCGAGCTCGTCTACGAGCTTGGTGATGGCTTGGCGCGTGACGCCGGCGTGTGCGGCGAGGTCGCTGGGGCGAGCCCCGTCGTCGCCGATGTTGCGCAAGAGCGCGGAGTGCGAGGGCGCGACATCGCCAAAGCCGTTCTGTGCGAGATCGGCGCGGACGGCGGCCTCGATCGCGTTGCGGGCGTCGCGGAAAAGGAGCTGGAGGCTCTTCGGCATGTCCACACGATTGTAGTTCACCTCGCTTGACAAACGCGACGCGCCGTGAGAAGGTTGTCTCGAGTTGTCAACCAAGGTGAATGACTTGGAGATGTTCTGAACGTCGATGCCGCGCCGTCGCTAGGGCTGCATCACGTCAATCTCACGACGACCCGTCGCATGAGTTGCCACCGATAAAGAACCAATGACCGAATGGAGCCCCTGTGAATACTGCTTCCCTTGACCCTGCAAGCCGCCCTGCCGTGATGCGGCGCATCGACTTTCGCCCGGGCATGGATATGTGGTGGGAGATCGTGCGCAACGGCGAGGACACCGATGGTGAAGTTCTTGAGGTCAATGGCTGGCTCGGTCCCCACCAACCCAGCCCCCCGGTGCACGTGCACGACAATGCTGAAGACAGTTTTGAGATCGTCGAGGGCCGACTTGACGTCAAGCTCGACGGCATCTGGCGTACCTATGGTGCGGGAGAGCGCGCCGCAGCGGCTCCCGGTCACCGGCACACCCTGCGAAACACTCACGATGAGCCGGTGAGGTTCATCAATCGCCACCGCCCCGCCGCCGACTACGAGGCGTTCTTTCGCGACATGGCGTCGCTGACATCGACCGGGAGGATGGGCGCCGGAGCACCTCACAGTCCGCGTCAAGCGATCTACGCGGCGATGCTGTTCAAAGCCCACCCGACCGCGATCCGAACCTCGCGCCTGCAGCGATTTGCCTTCGCGTCGCTGTCGGGCTTGGGCCGGATGCTGGGGATGAGCCGATGATCGCGCACACGCCCCGCTCCAAGAGTCTCGCGCTCGTGCTGCTGGCGATGACGCAGTTCGTGATCGTGATCGACGCCTCCATCGTCAACGTCGCGCTGCCGTCGATCGGCGCTCACCTGCACTTCTCCCGCGACGACCTCACCTGGGTCGTGAACGCTTACACGCTGACGTTCGGCGGCTTTTTGCTGCTGGGCGGGCGGATGGCCGACCTGCTGGGGCGACGCCGGATGTTCATGCTCGGTCTGGTGGTGTTCTCACTCGCCTCGCTGGCCGGCGGCCTGGCGCAGTCTGAGACGTGGCTGATCGCCGCCCGGGCGGTCCAGGGCCTGGGCGCCGCGATCGTGTCCCCCGCCGCGCTGTCGATCATCACCACCACGTTCGCCGACGGGGCCGAGCGCAACCGCGCGCTCGGCATCTGGGGCGCGGTGGCGGGCGCCGGCGGCGCCGCCGGGGTGCTGCTGGGCGGGATCCTGACCAGCGGGCTGAGCTGGCGCTGGGTGCTGTTCGTCAACGTCCCGATCGGGCTGGTCGCCGCCGCGCTCGCCCCCCGCACGCTCGGCGAGAGCCGCCGCGAAGAGGCCGCCAACTCCTTCGACATCCCCGGTGCGGTGACGGTCACCGCGGGTCTGGCGCTGCTCGTGTACGCCGTCGTCGACGCGGTCAACGTCGGCTGGGGATCGACCCAGACGATCGCCTGCCTGGCCGCGGCCGTGGTGCTGCTGATCGCGTTCGTGGCGATCGAACGGCGCCAGCGTGATCCGCTGATGCCGTTCGCGATCTTCCGAAACCGGACCCTGCGCGGCGCCAACATCGTCGGGCTGCTGATCGGCATGTCGCTGTTCTCGATGTTCTTCTTCATCTCGCTCTACCTCCAGGACGTACTCGGCTACTCGCCGATCAAAACCGGCCTCGCCTACCTCCCGCTGGCGGTGGGGATCATCATCGCGGCGGGGGTCGCCTCCCAGCTCGTCACCCGCGTCGGCTTCAAAGCACCCCTGATCGCCGGCATACTGCTCGTCGCCGGCGGCCTGCTGTGGTTCTCACACGTCCCATCGACAGGCGGCTCGTTCGCCGCGGATGTCCTCGGCCCATCGCTGCTCGCCGGCGTCGGGTTCGGACTGGCGTTCGTGCCCGTGACGATCGCCGCCGTCACCGGAACCGAGCCACACGAGGCGGGCCTGGCCTCCGGTCTGATCAACACCTCCCAGCAGGTCGGCGGCGCGCTCGGGCTCGCGATCCTCGCCACGATCGCCAACAGCCGCACCCAAAGCCTGTTCCACGCCGGCGTCCACAGCTCGGCCGTGGCGCTGACCAAAGGCTTTGAACGGGCGTTCCTCGTCGGCGCCGGCATCGCCGTCGCCGCAGCGATCCTCACGGCCGTGCTGATCTCCTCGCGCGACAGCCACGAACACTCAAAGGCGGCCCGCACCGGCGAGGCCGCCGGCCCCGATGCCGTAGCCGTTCCCGTCGCCGCGGGCTGAGCGCTTCAGCCGATCTGGCGCTCGCAGACGCCACACGAGGTCAGCTGGCCCACCGTGTCGTCGCGGGGCGCAGCTCCGGCCCGCGGGAGCTGCGCCCACCCCAAACTCACCCCGAAGACCAATCTCAAGCAAAGGGATCACGACGGCTCTGTCCCGTCGCCGAGACTTCCAAAACCACGAAGCAGGGGCAGTCTCGAAGACCGGTGCCGCGGCGCTCGAGACTGCCCCTCTCCGACAACCTGGCCCACGGCGGAAGGCCGGCCTCGCGATAACCGCTCTCCGACAAACTCAGCCACAACGCGCCAGCTGCCAGTCGGCCGCACACGGATCCAGCACACTGGCCGCCACCGCTCGGGCTTGGCTCCCGCGCGGCCGACGCGCCTCGCGATCGGACCCGGGGCGCCGGCGAGACGGTGCGATCGTCCAGGCCGTCGGCGAACTCGCGGGTGCCGCGCACACGAAACGTCGCCGATGCAGTCCTCGGCTCTGAGGCTGCTTCAGAGGCGAAAGCGATCGCTCGCGAAATGCACGCTTCCGCATATTCGAGGCGCCTCGTTCGGTCTGAGCGCATGCTGGTCGCGGCGCGGAAGCGGGTGTGCGTCGAGAGCACTGAGCAGTCCGTTTGCATCTTCGCGCTACGGAGGTGCTCGCTGTCGATTGGTCCGACGCATGCTGCCTGTCGCCGACGGCGTGGGCGAAACCGAGTGGCGGTAGCCGATGGTTGTCGGGGTCGAGGAGGTACTCGGCCAGGCGGTTCTTTCAGTCGCGCGCGAACTCGATGAGGTCGTAGGTCAGCGGCTGGGTCGGATCCAGATGCTCCAGGGCGACCACCAGTGTTGCCGCGAGGTCGTCGGATGCGTTGCGGTTGTAGATCGGGCCGCGTCCGTCGGTCAGCAGGCGGGTGGCTATCGCAACTCCGCGAGCGGGGATCGGTCCGGTCGCTCGCAGTGCTGTGATCAGTTCGCGAATCTCGGTTTCGGCGCGGTGTACGCGTTCATGGCGGATCGGAGCCCGGTTTGTCGGTCCGCGCGTCGGGCCCTGTGCGGTCAAGAGCAGGTGCTCCCAGTTGGAGGCGAGTGCGTGACGCCTCCGCGGGGTTACGAGACCGCGCGCGCGGGCTGCGTGCCGGGGGCTGGTCTCTGGTGGCCGGCCGGCGGCGAGGTCGGCGTCCAAACGCGCCCGGTTGAGGCGTAACGCGATGTTGTCGAGAAGGTTGGGCATGACGCCCATGATCGCGCTGGAAGTCTCGCGTGGGAAGTGGCATCATTGCCATAGTGCGTAACAAAGCTGCCAACGTCGTACTGGTCGCTGGAGAGGGAGTGGCGTTGCTCGAATTCGGAGTTGCGAGCGACGTGTTCGGCCTCGACAGGACCGCTGACTACGGCGTTCCGTGGTACCGGCTGACGGTCTGCGCCAGCGGCCGCCGAGCGGTCACCTCCGACAGCGGGCTGCGAATCGCCGGCGCGTCCGGACTGCGGGCACTGCGTGATGCGGACATGGTGATCGTCCCGCCGCTGAAGGCGGAGGCGCCCGTGCCCGAGTTGCTGTTGCGAGAGCTGAGGCGGGCACACCGGCACGGGGCGCGGATTGTCGCGCTGTGCACCGGCGCGTTCGTGCTCGCAGCCGCCGGACTGCTCGACGGGCGTGGTGCCACGACCCACTGGGAGGAGTGCGGGCAGCTCGCGATGGAGTATCCGCTCGTGCAGGTCGACCCGGACGTGCTGTATGTCGACGGCGGTGACGTCCTCACCTCAGCCGGCAGCGCCGCGTGCATCGATCTCTGCCTGCACATCGTGCGAGGTGACCACGGCGCCGAGATTGCAGCACGGCTCGCCCGCGAGCTGGTCGTGCCCCCGTTTCGCGAGGGCGGCCAAGCCCAGTACATCGAAAGCCCGCTGCCCGCCCTCGATCCGGCTGATCCATTCCTCGATGTGCTGAGCTGGGCCCAGGCACACCTTGACGAGCCGATCACGATCGCCGGTCTGGCCAAGCGCGCGGCGATGAGCAAACGGAACTTCGCCCGCCGGTTCCAGTCCGCCCTCGGCACCACCCCGTACCACTGGATCCTGCGCCAGCGTCTGCAGCTGGCCCAACGCCTGCTGGAGACGACCGACCTCTCGGTCGAGGGGATCGCCGCAGCGAGCGGGTTCGCGACCGCGGCCAACCTACGCGCACGCTTCCTCGACGGACTGCATACGACACCGAGCGCCTACCGCCGCACCTTCCGCGGCGGAGCCGAACTGACCCGACTCAGCGCTTAAACGTGCACAGCCGAGCGCGTCCTGCCCCGCCGGCTGGCTCGTCCCCCCCGCGCCATTTCCCCGGGATCAGCAGTTAGCCGCAACCGACGTCGATGACCGCCACCCCAAGCAAGCGCGAGAGCGGGTCAGCCTCCAACAGGTGCTCCTACACCTCGAGTTCGCCAGAAGCGCGCATTCGATCCGCGCCGGCGTCAGGTCCGCGCAAGCGGTTGAAATCCGCTCGGACCGGTGCCCCAGCGCCGCGGTTTTGCGAGCCCGCACCCGCCAGCAAGCAGCAGAGCGGTAGCGACCGCGGCGGACGACGCCGCCCCAGCGCCTGTGCTCGTGGCCGATCCCAGCGATCCCGGTGTATGCGGCTTCAGGTCACCGCGACGGCGGCGATGGCGTATCCGGCCCTGGTGCGTCGCGCTCGATGCTGGCCGCGGGCGGCGGCTCTGCGGTAGCGGGCGTCGGTGCGGCGCTCTCGGTACTCGCGGCGGGCGGCGGCTCTGCGGTAGCGGGGGCCGGTGCGGCGCTCTCGGTACTCGCGGCGGGCGGCGGCTCTGCATTAGCGGGCGTCGGTGCGGTGCCCTCGGTGCTCGCCGCAGGCCGCGGCGTTGACCGTGAGCGGGATCCGCGGCCTGCCCGAGGGGCGGTCGCGCTGCGGGGTGCGCGCCTGGGTTTCGCGGTGCCGGCCTTTTGCGTCCCCGCGGCGGAAGCTTTCGTGCTACCCCGTGTCGTCGGGCGAGCGCGTGGCGTTGCTGCGGTCTTTTCGCCGCTCGAGCCGGACGTCGGCGTGGCGGCCGGGAGCCGCCGTTCGATTTCGTCGGCGACCGCGCGGAGTTCGGAGACGGCGGCACGGGCCGCCCGCTGGGCCTGTTTGCCGGCGTTGTCGCTCACCCCGCTGAGCGCCTTCGCCGCTTGCTTGCGCAGGCCGACATGTCGTAGGCGATCGAAAAGATCGGCGTCCTTCTTGGCCATGATCTTCCTCCTAGCGTTGCCTGAGATTACGCGGTTGCAACCCTATCGCGGCGTGGCGGTGGCGCAACGTCGCTGACAGCGGACGCGCCACCCTGCGGGCGCACGGTCTTCATATGCTGCACGCACGGGCTCTGCAAGTTACGCGTCGGAGGTGCATCTCGTCAGCGAAGTGAACTTCGCCGCACCCACCCGCCCGGCGGCCTCTGCAAATTCGCGCCGCTCGTGCTTTCGCCCACAAGGGACGCGTGCGCCGCGGCGGCATCGGACGATCGCTTTGGCCTTCCGCCTGTCCCGCCGGGCGACGATTGCCTGGCGACGACTCGCTGGGGCCGGTCGTCGGCGAGAGGTCGGGATGGAACCGCTGGGCGTGGGAGCAGCTTGACCCCTGGCTCGAGCTCCGCAGCAGGCTCCCGGTCGGCGCCTTGTTCTGCGTGATGCGCGGTGCGACCCGCGGCCGGCCGTGCGCCCCGGGCCGCGATCCGCGCGCAGTTGCATCGCACCGCGCTCACCGTGGGGCGTTCGCCGCCGGTTCGCGCCACACCAACTTCGGCACGCTCACGCTGTGGAGATGTCACGCGAGCGAATCCCCCTGCTGGTCATGCAGCGCCAGCTCGGGCATGCCGATCTCGGGATCACCTCCGCGTACCTGCGCGGGATTGACAACACCGAGATCATCCACGCGGTCCACGAGCGGCCGGCACCGATGATCCCCGCCGGCCCAACGCTCCCGAGCTGAGTCCGCATCTGCTTCCGGCCACCCGACGGTGGTGCCCGGGGCCGGCAGCCCGCGCCTCAGGCACCCCCGCTCGTGCCCCACTGCACGGCGCCAACCTGCACGACCGGATTCTGCGTCCGTCGCGGGATCTGCAAAGTGTTTGCAACCCCGGCACCCGTGCTGTGCTAACACGGCCCCAGCGAGTCGTCGCCGAGGCGCTCGCTCCCCGGTGGAGGGCGAGGCGAGGATTGCGATCGTCGGGATCGCTGCAGCGGGGTCGTTTACACGCAGCCGGACCTGCGGCCAGCAAAGCGCTTCTCTGATCGCAGCCAGTCAACCCAGCTCTCGGGCGGCAGGTCAGGGGTGCTCTGTGCGCCAGGGATCCGTGCGGCCCTGTCGCTCAAGCCACGCCTGCGCGTCGCGCCGACCGAGTTCAGTCAGCGGCTCGATGAACTCCGGCGCGAAGAACAAGTAGCTCAGCAGGTCGCCACGGACCGGGTTGCGCCCGGCATCCAGCAGCCGTCCCAGCAGCGCCAGCTCCCGGTTGCGGCGTAGCCCGCGCGCGCCGGCGTAATGGCGGTTGTAGATGTCCATGGCTAGACGCCCGATCGCGAGCCGATCCGCCGGCGCGACGAAGATGTACGGCACGCGGCGGTGCGTGATCGGGTTACGGCTCTCCCGCACATCGGTGTTGATCGTGGCCAGTGTGTCGACGTCGTGCGCGAGCTGGTCGGCGAGCAGCGACTGGACGATGGCGGCGGCACCGTCGAACACGTCCGGGCGCCGACCACCGGCCTCCAGCGGGGGCCCGGCGACCGAGTTCAGCCCGATCACCACCAGCCGACCGGCGTCCAGCTTCAGCGCCGGCTTTAGCGGCGTGTTGAGGCGTACGCCACCATCGCCGTACCAGCGGTCACCGACGCGGACTGCCGGGAACAGCGACTGGATCGCGGCGGAGGCGTACACGTGCTCGACCCCAAGCCGCGTAGCGAGATAGTCGATGCCGCGTTGGTTATCGACAGGCGGTGACGCGCCCCCGTAGTGAAACACCGTGCTTCGTGCCGTCGCGTAGTCGGTCGCGACGACGGCCGCTGTGGCCAGCGTGCCATCCTCGACGTTGCGGGCCAGCTGCTCGAAGTCGATCAGCGTCGCGATCGTCTGCGGCTGCGGACTGCTGTCAAGGAGGCTCGGCGGGGCGGGCGCGCGGATCCCCACCAGCTCCAGTCCGTAGAGCAGCAGACGCGCGAGCTCACGCGGCGAGCACAGCGGGCCGATGACCTCACCGATCTCGACCTCTCCCCACTTCTGCGCACCCGAGCGCGCCGCGGCCTCAAGCCCGTCGTGCGCATCGGCGGCCAGGTACGCGGCACCCAACCCGCCCGCGCTCGTCCCGACGATGATCCGCGCCGGCTCCTCGAGAACGGGCGCCAGCACCTCCAGCGCCCCGAACTCGTAAGCCCCGCGTGCACCGCCGCCTGACAGCACTACCCCGATCGTTCCGTCCATCGCCCTCGACCCTCCCAACGCCCGGAACCGAAGAGCCATCGTAATCCACGGCGCGAGCACCTCCCTCGGGAGCCGACCTCCGCCACCAGGACTGCCCGCCATTCGGTCGACACCTACTCAGCGGACAATCGCATTCGCGATCTCCACCACCACGCAAGGCCAGCGCTTTGGCGACAAAAGGAGTCGTGCGGCCGGGCCCATGCGGGGCAATTGCGTTGCCCACGCGAGGGATCGGTATTTGCGGGTGGCGCGCGGCCGCAGTGGCTGAAGCTGTTTGACTGCAGGCTGGCGTCCATCCGCATGCCGTGACCTCGTCGATCGTGCTGAGCGTGTTCACTATGGACGAACGGCCGCCCTGGATGGGACGGCCGCTCATGTGCTGCAGCCTGGCCGGGAGCGGCCGGGTCCCTACCAATGGCCGTTCTCGTATTCGATGCCCCACAGGTTTTGGTCGGCGCCGCCCCAGAAGACGTGCTGCGCACCGTTGGCCTCGACCGTCGCGCCCGGCGGGGTTCCCAGCGTGCCTGCAAAGTCGAGCTGCGAGGCGGCGCGCCACTTTCCGCTCTGACGGGTCGCTTCCCAAAGGCCGCCGTGGGTACCGCGCCAGAACACGTACAGGTTGCCGGACCGGTCGGCGCCTGCGGTCGGCGCTGACCCGAGCGGGCCGTTCCCGAGCTTGGACTTCACCCACCTCTTGCCGGTGAGGGTCTCAGCCCAGAGGCCCTTGTCGCTACCGCGATAGAAGACCACGACGGCGCTCCCGTCAGGGTTGACCGCAACCCCGGGACCAGAGGTCAGCGTGCCGGTGCCGCTCACGTGGAACGGACGCCCCCACGCTTTGCCGTTGTAGCGCATCCCCGACAGGATGTTCTTCGGTCCCCGCCAGAACACCCATTCGTGTCCGGCGGAGTCAAGGCCGGCGGTCGGATCAGAGGTCAGCTCCGGCGTCTTGAGGTCGATCCCGCCATGCCAGTTGCCGGTCCACCAAGCCTCCCATAGCCGACCGTCACCACCCTTCCAAAATACGTCTTGCTCGCCGTTTCCGTGCACCGCGAGAGCCGGCGCGGAGTGGATCTTGCCGGCAAGGCCGACCTTGACGACGTTCTGTCCGGAGTACACGTAGTAGCTCTCCCACAGCTGGTGGTCCCCGCCCTGCCAGAAGATGTACCTATCGCCGCTGTTGTCCATCCCAACCGCGGGACGCGTCAGGATCCCTGAGCCGTTGAATTGGTGTGACGATGGCGCTGGTGGGGGTGGTGGCGGCGGCGGCTTGACCGTGAAGGTGAGACTCACCGGGCCGGCAGTCGTGGTGCCGGCCGGGGGCGGACCGTTGGGCTGCATCAGCCAGACGCAGGCGACAAACGACTCGGGAGCTGCTTCTGACTCGGTGTACGGCGTGTACGTCGCCGACGCAGTGAACTGGCCCGGCCCGACTGTGTAGTTGCGGTTGAAGATCGTGGCCGACCCGGGAACCGCCGCCTGGTCGTTGTCGAACGTCGATTGGCAGGCGATCGGTCCGGTCGGGCGTACAAGGACCTCCAGCCAGGTCCCGCTGGCATCGGCTGACCCGGTGAACGAGAACTGCATCTGCTTGCCCGACTGCGCTGTGCCGCCTATGACCGTCGGCGTGTTGATTGCGTCGGCCAACGCGCTCGCGGCATTGGCCGCCAAGCACACCCCCAGCACAAGTGCGAACACGCAAATGGGCACGCCCACGTGTCCTCGGTCTCTTCCTCTCATGATCGACCTCCTCTTAGGAATCTGTGTTTCGTCGAACTCATGGCACACGTATGAGCGGTGCCCTGTTCGGCGGGCTGCCGACCGGTTACCGTCCCCCACCGAAACTGCGCATGCCCGATACGCGCATCGGCGACATTGGGCTCATCCGGTTCTCGCCATCGTGAGCGATCGCGCACGGCGCCCAGAAGTTCTGGGACCCGGCGGCTGCGGTCGACAACAGTCGGCTTGGCGTGCCGTGCCAGCTCCGGCTGGTTTTGCACGGTCCCTCCTCGCTTCGCTGTTCGCGGCATGACCGGGCTACTCTTGCGTCCCGCGGCAACAACGCGGCAACACGCGGTAACGGATTGCGAGCGCCACTGCTCTCGCCCTGGTCCTCGATGGCGTCCCCGCAACCGGCATTGACCTCTCGCGTACCCTGCGACCTGGCTCGCGCTCGAGGCCTTCCTCGGCCATCCCCTCTCGACGGCGGCAGCGCTCAAGCTCTAGAAGGTGCGCTCGTCATCGCCCCGCCTCCAGGCCCTGAGAGCCCGGCCAACGTGTGCTCAGGTTGACCTGCTCCGAGCGCCCGCGCGTGGTAGCCCCGATGCCACCCGCGGCGCGGAACTCGTGGAACCGCACCTCGGGGGCAACTGCTCTTGCGTCCCGCGCGTTGCCTGTCTGACGAGTCCCTTGGGACCGAACGCTGGTCCGGCGAGTCCAGACTTGCGCCGCTGCGGTTGTGCGCGATTTGAGCGCCCGCGGGCGTCGTCAGCGGCGAAACGAACTGAGCCCGGTTGCTGGCCTTGCGTGATCGGAGCGCCGGGCGCGTCTGGTGCGTTGCGTGGCGACTCACCCCCGCGGTGGTGGTCGTGCATGATGCGCAGGCAATGATGATCGATGAGCGACTCGTCCTTCGGTTCACCGGCCTGGAGGGGTCCGATGCGCGCGAGTTGGCCGATGACGTGGGTGCGGAGGCTACGGTCCTGCCCGATGACTCGCCCCCGATCGGTGGTTATGGCGACCGTGGAACGAGAACCGTCGCGGTGATCGTGACCGCCCGGGCACTCCGCGCCGTGGCGAGGTACCTGGCTGCTCGCCAGCATTCGCACGACGAGACGGTGAGCCTGGCGGTTCAGATCGATGATCGCGACGGGATTCGGCGCGAGGAGACGCTCACCTACAGGGCCGCGCCGGGGCAGCCGACGGTCGAGGCCGCTGCGGCCGCTTTGCGGGCACTACCACTCGTCGACGAGGCTCTCCAGCGGAGTCTGTGGTGAGCTGCCCTGGGGCGCGACGACTGACGCGCCTGTGCTGAGATGATCCGCTGTTCTGAGGTCGCGGGCCTTGGTGGTCGCCTGCCCGCATCATCGACGCGAACGCGCGCGGACGATTAGTTTCGCGTCGCTATCGGCGCGCGGCGTGCGGGTGCATCCGCTAGGAGGCGATGACCGCAGGTTTCATGCTCCCCAGCGCTTCGCTGCGCGTTTCGTAGCCGCGCCTGGGTTGCGCGATTGGGCGAAGCGCAAGCACGGTTTTCGCCCGGCCGTCGCCTTCTGCGGCTGAACTTCGTCGCCAATCCAATCGCGCGAACGCCAGGCGACCGGATGGCGAGAGCGATCGCGCCGGCTTGACTGGGGCCCTACAGTGAAAGTAATGAGCGTCATCGGTGTCACCTTTGCCGCGGCCGCCGCACGAGCGTCAAGCTCGCCGGTCGCCGCTGCCTGACACCAGACTCGCTCTTGTCACCGGCGACCGGGAACGGTCCGCCGGTGAGCCGGAGGCCATCGCGTTCTCCGCCCCGCCCGTCGGCCCCTTTCCGGTCGCCACAACCCGAAAGGAACGCCGCCGTGAATACCCAAGACACCCGCAACCGATTCATCGAGTACTTCCGTGAGCGCAGGCACGAGCGCGTCTCGTCCAGCTCGCTGATACCGCCCCGGCCAGACGACCCGGTGCTGTTCGTCACCTCCGGCATGCACCCACTCATCCCGTATCTACGGGGCGAACCGCACCCGCAGGGAACGCGCTTGGTCAACTCGCAACGGTGCCTGCGGACCACCGATCTCGACGACGTCGGCGACTCAACACACCTGACGGTATTTGAGATGCTCGGCTCCTGGAGCCTCGGCGACTACCCGCACGAGCAGTCGCTGCGATGGGGATGGGAGCTGCTGACAGAAGGGTTCGGCGTCGATCCCCGCATGGTGTCCGTCACCGTGTTCGGCGGAGACGAGCGCTGCGACCGGGACATCCGATCAGAGCAGGTGTGCTCAGAGCTCGGGCTGCCGCTGGAACGCATCGTCCCGCTGATAACAGAGAACTGGTGGACGGGACCGGACGGCATGTGCGGGCCCGACAGCGAGATGTTCGTGTGGACCGGCGACAGCGACCCCGAGGGCAACCCGTCGACCGATGAGCGCTGGGTCGAGGTCTGGAACCACGTATCGATGCGCTACCGCGAGAACGGCGGCGGGCTGGTCGAACTCCCGCAGCGGTACGTCGACACCGGCATGGGCCTTGAGCGCACGCTCATGGTCCTCCAAGGCGTCGACAGCGTGTACGACACCGACCTGTTCACCTCGTGGACGCTCGAGCTCGACCGGCTCTGGTCTCCTGACAAGACGCGCCGCCGGCTGCTCTCCGACCATCTGCGCTCCGTGACCGTGATGTGCTCCGACGGCGTGCGCCCATCGAACACCGGCCGCGGCTACGTACTGCGCAGGCTCATCCGCCGGACGCTCACCGAGCTATGGGACGACGGCGGCGACCGGACACTCCGCGACCTACCCGACAGCCCGTTCGGCTGCACGCTCGAGCTGATGGGCCTGCGCGGCGGCGTTCCGGTCGTCCGCGACATCCTGCTCTCGGAGGAACGTCGGTTCCGCTCACTCATCGATCGCGGCCGCCCGCTCGTGGAACGGGAACTACGCCGGGGACCGCTGGGCGAGCTTGAACTCCATTATCTACACGACACTCACGGACTGCCGCGCGACCTCGTGCTCTCGCTCATCCAGGAGGTACACGGCGACCGATAGACTGACACGCCGTCCCGCGTGACGACTCCGCGTGCAACAACCGCATTTGCCGACGAGCGCTCTGACCTGCCCCCGCCCGGTGGGCCAACCAACGTCTTTGGCGACTCAACAATGATTAGCAGCATTGATCTCCGCTTGAGTTCATCCCGGCCTATGGATTCGGCTCGCGGAGCGCGATGCGCTGCGGTGATTTCGCCAGGAGGATTGTGCGGGACGCGCTCCAGGGCGAGGTACCAGCTGGCGCAAGAGTCGTCGGGTTCAGGAGACCCGACGGTCGCTACTGAGTGTGCGAGCGCGTTTGGGTGCGAGGTGACCAACGATTTGCCTACACGACGGCTGACAGCCGGTTCTAGGCAAGCCAGGAATGTGCGCTCGCAAGGCGCACCTGGAGAAGCTTGCACCGCTTCCGAACGGCGCCGCGGCTAGCACTGATGTCAGAGCGCCCTTCAGGTCTGCGGGCGGTCGCATTCGAGCCCGCGACCTTCGGTGTATGAGCGGCCCCCAGGGCGTTCCGCAGGATGACGGCCCCCGATGAATCAGGCTGTGAGGTGCTCGCAGTTCGGGGAGTTTCGCTCAGTTTGGTACCCCATTTGGTACCTGGACATTCGCGAACGACAGTTGATCGCGGTCGCGGCAATCGAATCGTCACATTGCCGTCGGTCGGCCCCGGCGCCGTTGTCGGATTGGGCCGCGGCGGGCGACTTGCGCGTGTTGTCGAGCTAGAAGTTGAAGCCAAACGTGATCGCGTTGTGCACCGGCGGCAGTCCTGAGGCGCTCGGGGGATCCATCGGCGCCGGGACGCCGCTGGTCGGGCCCGCGCCGGGGGCGGCGTTGAACGCGAAGCCCCAGCCACCGCCCGGTGACCACGACGCCTGCGGGCCCACCTGGAGCTGAGCGGTGATCGGACCCATCTTGATCGTCAGCTGCAGGCCGGCGGCGGCCTGGAAGGTGAACTGGCCCTGCATCGTCCCGCCGCGATCGGAGGTGACGCCGGCGAGCAGTTGCAGGAACGCCTGGGCGCTGATCACGGCGCCGAGAAAGTGGACCTCCCGAGTGCTGATCTGCGGGTTGATTCCACCCAGCCACTGGACCTGGCCGCTGTCGATGTTGACCGACGCCTGCAGGATGTAGACGCCGCGCTGGAGCTGGAGCTGCACCGTCCGGTCAGGAGCGGCCTTGCCAGCCGACCAGCTCCACTGCATGCCTGCCTGGAACTGGAAGGGGTCTGGCGTGTCGGGCGCCGGGTCGGCGGGGACGGTGATCGTGTCAGGTGGCTGCGGGAGCGACTGCAGGATCGCCCGGAAGTCGAACAGCCTCGCCGCGACATCCGGCGCCATCGCGCCGGCGCCAGCAGGCGACCGATAGTCGGAGATGCTCGGTTGCCGGTCGTGGAGATCCGGGAGCGGCGGCAGCTGGCCCGGCCGCGGGAGGCTCGAGCCCAAGCTCGGGAGGGACAGCGTCGGCGGCGGCATGAACTGCGGGTCGAGGTGCAGGCGGGGCGTCGGGCCGAGCAGACTCGGCGTGTCATCGCGAGCGAGCAGCCGCGCCGTCGCGCGGTTGCCGACCGCCCGCTGGAGTCCCAGCACGCGCGCCGCGCGAGCGTCGATCGCGGGTGTTGCCTGCGACGGTGGGCGCTCGGCGGACCGCTCTTCGCCGCCTCGCGTGGGGCGGGCGGTCTCGTCACGCTCACCGGCCATCCCCTAACTCTCCCACACGATCGGGTCGCGTGCTTGACCCATCGTGCTCGGCTCCCGTTGTAGACGACGGCGCAATACTCGGCCCCATGCGTTGCTCCTATGCCCAGCGCCGCCGTGCGGGAGCCGCAACGCGTTTTGAGCCGCGCCACAATTTAGAGGGCTGCCTGACTCAGAAGAAGGCACAGCTACAGCTGCCAGCGAACTAGCTCTACCGACCACGGCGGCTCCGGCCAACGCTCCCTCACCACCGCCCAGGGCGATCGCAAAGTCGCGGCCCTCGCGATCGTGCGTGAACCCGATACGCGGTTACGAGAAGCGATCGTTCGGCCGCGCCCGTGCTCTCCGCTTCGTAGCGGCAGTCCGGGTAGCCTGCGGGGGCGATGTCGGATCGCATCGAGTCCATGTCCCCGGCGTATCGTGGTGTGCTGATCGCCTCGGCTCCTGGTGTTGTTTGGTGGGGCCGTTTGCACGTGATCGGGCTGGAGTTGCTGCCGTTGGTGGGGCCGCTGCTGTTGGTCGGTGACCACGACAGCTACTGGGACACCGTGGCGACTGGGATCGCGGCGATGCCGCGCCGGCAGATCAGGGCGTTGGCGAAGTCCTCGATGTGGAAGAACAGGTTGTTGGGCGCGGTGCTGACCGGGATGGGCCAAATCCCGATCGAGCGTGGCTCTGGTGATAGTGGAGCGCTTGATCGCGCGATCGAGGAGCTGCGCAAGGGCGCATGTATCGGGATCTACCCGGAGGGGACACGCTCGCTGGGCCGGGCGCTGCGGGCTCGTAGCGGCGTCGGGTATGTGGCGCGGGCGGTGCCGGAGGCGACGATCGTCGGGGTGGCGTGCAACGGCACGGTCGCGCTCCCGCGGTTTCCCAGAGCGCGCCCGGACGTGCGGGTCGAGTTCTTCGCGTTCGATCGACCCGCGATCGCGCCCGAGGAGTCACCGCAGCAGTACAGCACCCGGCTGCTCGCTGAGCTCCGTCAGCGTGCACCCATCGAGGTCGCCGGCCGCAAGCGCGCCGCAGCGCTCGTCGGCCGCGTCCCCACTTGGTCTTCGGAGCTCGCGATCACCGGCCAGCCCGGCGGCAAGGGCGCACTGGAGGAGGCGCTCGCCCAGACCGCCCCCAAGCACGGCTAGCTTCCTGTCAGCCACAGCCGACCAGCGCGAACCCGCGGTCGCTTGAGTTCCCGCGTTGCCCGCGACAACCAGCATATGCAATTGGTCGATTCCGCGGGCCGCACTGTGCGCCCCGGTTTCGGCGACAACCACGTCCCCGAATCGCCGGTTCGTGCGATCGCATTCGTCTGCTCGCCGGCGCTCGAGCGCACGCGTGCTTGACCACGGGAGCCGCGGCGCTGTCTCGCGCCCACGGATACGCGTGCCTTAGGTAGAGTCCGGGCGTGCCGAGCGTGGCCGAGGACCTAAAGCGGGTTCCGCTATTCAGTGGACTCAGCCAGCGCCAGCTGCGCCAGCTGGTCAAAGACTTCAGTGAGCGTCGCGTTCCCGCCGGCACGCTGCTGGCCGAGCAGGGGGAGATGAGTGGTATCGCCTTCTTCGTCATCGCCGAGGGCGAGGCCGCCGTCATCGTCGATGGCGCGCGGGTCGCCACGTTGGGGCCTGGCGACTATTTCGGCGAACTCGCGATGATCAGCCAACGCGAGCGGATCGCCACGGTCGAGGCGCTTACGACGATGCGCTGCCACACGATCCGATTCTGGGATTTCAGGGCGTTCGCGAAGAAGAATCCTGACGTGATGTGGAAGCTCCTCCAGCATCTCGCGGGGATCCTGTTCGAGGTGCAGAGCCGTCACGGCGCGCGACAAGCCGAGAGTGCGTCCCCCTAAGGCTGGGCTGTGTAGATCCCACACGGCTCGAAAAGCAGCGGCACCACCGCCGTCGCTGCTTTGAGACGTCGGCAGTCACGCGCGCGAGCCGACGTCGGGCTCGCAGTCCGATGCTCGCGGTCGTCTATTCAGCTGGACTTGGCCTGCGTCCGCGATGACGGGAGCCCATCAGTCTCCGTCCGCGGCAGCACATACGCCCCGCAGTTCGTCCGAGCTCGCGAGCGCCCCCGGGTCTCGCTCGTGTTCTTTGAGATGGATGTCCCGGAGCGCGTTACCTGGCGATCGAAGGTCGGGCTCGGGTCGCCGACGAGCTCGACGACGAGGTCTACGGCGCCATCCTCGAGCCCGAGCGTCAGCAGGACCCCGACCGCTCCGGCGTCGCTGTGATCATCGACGTCGACAGTGTCGTCGGCGCCACCGCGAGCGGTTTCTTTCGGTAGACCCGCGCCTGACGGCCAGCGATCCTGATCGCTCAGGAAGGCCTCATCGAATTCTCGGTTCGTCGACGGAACGAGGCCTTGGCCTCCGATCAGGGCCAGCAGCGGCTGAGCCCGAGCGTCACAGCCGATCTGGGTCATCGCCAGGTCCCTTTTGGTCGCGCATCGCCAGGGCGGCCGTTAGCTTGTGGCTGGTCATCGCTGCGGGCAGGCCGCGCCCTCGATCGCCGCATCCGGGATGATCGCGTCGGTTCTCACAGCCACAGGCTTCAGCCGAGCGCGCGCGTGTCGTCGCGCTTGCGTCAGCAATAAAGCGGCAAGTAGATCAGTACGACGCCGATCCCGATGAAGTAACAGGAAAGCGTGGAACGACCTGCCCGCGAGGACGTGCAGCTGGCATAGGCCGGGCCGCCGTAGGCCTAGATGACCAGGTACAGCGCTGCCATCGCCAGCGCGACGTTTTCATCCACTCGGGCAGCTTGACGGCCGTCGGAAGTTAGGCCGGTGCCTGCGCAGCAGGTAGTAGCCGATCAGCACCGGGATAACGAGGCCAGATAGCCGACGTTGGAGAAGGTCAGATGTATCCATGAGACGTGTCTCCTATGTGCGACGCGCACATCGTCGCCTCCGCTAAAGGGTGTTGACGGCTATTGCCCACGCTCGGTGCCGGGGATATACATCGTCTATGGCTCTCTCTCCAGCTCGACGCGCGACTTGTCCTGTTGCGACATGCGGGCCGTGACCCGCACCCTAGGCTTCGTCTCCCAGGTCTCCCAGGCGGTGCCCGGGCTGGCCCGCCAGTTCATCGGCGGGCTGTAGGCCGACTCGACGGCGTATATCGCGGTGACCGCGCCACCTGTCAACTCGTACAAGCGTCTGGTGATGGGCGCGCCGACCAGCGGGGCCACCTGGGCGCCGGCGTACGGCAGCTACGGATACAACAACGGCACGCGAATGCGATGCTGGCCGCGGGCCTGGATGGGATCGAGCGGGGGCTCCAGCCCCGAGAGCCGAACTCGGCCACCCTTTACAAGATGAGCGACGCGCAGCGCTCAGAGCTGGGGAATCGAGCTGCTGCCGGCCAAGCCGGCTCGACGCCGTCCGCGAGCTCGAGCACAACGACGTGCTGCCGTGCGCCAGGCACCACCCGCGACCGCGGCTATGCCGACTACTACGCCAACGTCAAGCCCCGCGAGTGGCAGGCGGCGCACGAGCAGATCACCCAGTCAGAGATGGATCACTACCTGCAGCTGTACTAATCGGGAGTGGGATCGCCATGAAGAACATCGTCGTCGGCTATGACAGCACAGAACCGTCCCAGCGCGCCCTGGAGCGCGCCGTGGAGATCACCAAGGCGCTTGGCGCCGACCTGGCGGTCGTCAGCGTCGCGCCGCTCGCTCCCGGCGGCGCCCGCGGAGGGGGCGGGGTCGACTCGGTCGACTCGCCGGCGAAGCATGCCGCAGAGCTCGGCCGCGCCCGGGAGTACCTCGAAGGCCAAGCTGTCACCGCCGCCTACCAGGAGATCGTGGGCGAACCCGCCGACGCGATCATTGCGTTCGCGGGCCAGCGCCACGCGGACCTGATCATCGTTGGGACGCGGGACCACAACTTCCTCGGCCGACTCTTCGGCCAGAGCGTTAGCGACACCGTCTCGCACCACGCGCACTGCGACGTGCTCGTCGTTCACTGAGCGTCATGCGGGTCCGCGCGCGGGATCAGCGCGGTCCGAACCGCCGCAGCGGTCACCGCCGACGTGCACATCTGCATCGCCGGATGCAGGGCCCACGCTATGCGGCCGAGAACCTCACATTTGCTTACGTAGCCGTTGATCGCCCGGCCTCGGGTTTGGCGAGACCGGTGACGGCCTCCGTGGTGAGACCTGGATCAATCGTGTGCCGGGCATCGTGGCCAGGAGTCGGATAGTTCCTTTGTCCGCTAGCCATGCGGGCCGTATCGTCGTGCTCATCCGTGCCGCCGCTTTGCGCCGAGAGCGGCGGCCTCGATGCCAGCGAGCGGCCTAGGCGAGACCAGCCTCGCTCGCGGCCATCAGATCAGGCCAGCTACCGGGAACAGGTGCGGACGGTGGTCATCGCGACCTCCGCGACCTCCTTGGGGTGAGAGAACTGGCACTTGTTCCGACACTTCCTGCACGACGCCAGCCCGCCGTACGCGCCGCAGGAAATCGACCGCTACGTCGAAGCATGGTCGCAGCCAGGGGCAGCAGCCGGGATGTTCATCGGCGGTGAGGTAGAGCTCGGCGGTCGCGGTGTTCTCCTCGAGGGGCTGCGCCGAGCCCGTCCCGCGCTCGGCAGGATCCGCGGGGTTGCGAGCGAGCAGTCAGGCGAGCGCTACTTGCCCGGTGTCGCCGGCGGTCCGTTCGAGTAGCGACTCGTGCCGGTCGCTGAGGCGGCCTGGAGCCCGGTTGGGCTCGTCGGGCGGACTCAGGCGGGGGTTGGGCTGTCCGGCGCGGTCGGCCTCGAGCGTGGTTGGGCTCTCCGGACCCGGGGTAGCCAAACGTGCGGCAGCGGTCTTTGCATCGGGAGGAGGAGTTCTATGAGGTACGCACTGTTCGCCAGGGGTTTGGGGGTCGCTGCCGCAATTGCCCTGATGGCGGTGCCCGGCGCCAAGGCGGCGAGCGGCGTGGCTCCGGGCGCGCCGGGCGCCAGGGCTCTGTGGACGTCCGGCAACAAGGATGGCTTCGGGACCTCGACGACGCTGGGGAGCAAGGCCTGGTTCACCCTCGGCGGCGGTGAGCTGACCGAGGTCTATTACCCGAACCTCGGAACGCCCGCGGTGCGTGACCTGCAGTTCGTCGTCACCGACGGCAAGTCGTGGGTGGAGCGGGAGAGCGAGGACACCAACCACACGCTCGCGCTCACGGACCCGCGCAGCCTCTCCTACCAGCAGGTCAACACCGACCCGGCGGGGCGGTTTCGTATCACCAAGACGTACACGACGGACCCCAGGCGCTCTGCGCTGCTGATGCGGGTGCATTTCGAGTCGCTGACCAACGAACCGCTGCGGCTCTACGTGCTGTACGACCCGAGCCTGTCTGGCAACGGTGACGATGACTCCGGTTCGACCGTCGGCGCCGCGCTGGTGACATCCGATGCCAAGGCAGCCAGCGCTCTTATCGCTGCTCCGGCGTTCACGAAGACCTCCAGCGGCTATTTGGGCACGAGCGACGGATGGACCGACCTGCGCTCGGACTATGCGATGGACTGGAACTACACGTCAGCCCCGAACGGGAACGTGGTGCAGACGGGTCGTCTGGCGCTGACCGGCAAGTCAGGGAGCCAGGACGCCACGCTCGCACTCGGTTTCGGGGGCTCCGCATCCGGAGCGTTGAACGGTGCCAACGCCTCGCTGGCCGCCGGCTTCCGCGCCACCCAGCTCGCGTACCAGTCCGGCTGGCACGATTACCTCGCGGGCCGCGCGCGCCCGTCGAGCGTGGCCCGTCACGAGGAACTGTACGACGTCTCGCTCATGGTTCTCGCCGCCTCGGAGGACAAGACCTACCGCGGGGCCTTCATCGCCTCCCCGACGATGGCCTGGGTCTGGGGCCAGATCCCCGGCTACAACGGGCCGTACCACCTCGTGTGGTCGCGCGATCTGTACGAGATGGCCACCGCCGAGCTCGCCGCCGGCGATCGCGCGGCCGCCGGGCGAGGGCTCGACTACCTCTGGACGCGCCAGCAGAAGCCCGACGGCTGCCTGCCCCAGAACTCGAATCTCGATGGCTCACCACACTGGGGCGGCCTCCAGCTCGATGAGGTCGCCGACCCGATCCTCCTCTCCTGGCAGCTCGGGCGCACCGACGCGGGAACGTGGAGTCACGTTCAGCGCGCCGCGGACTGCATCCTTGCCAACGGTCCGGTGACCCAGGAGCGGTGGGAGAACGCGACAGGCTACTCGCCCGCGAGCATTGCCGCCGAGATCGCCGGTCTCGTCTGTGCCGCGCAGATCGCGCAGGCCAACGGCGCGAACGCCGACGCCGCCCGCTACCTGTCGACGGCGGACGGCTGGCGCGCACAGCTGGGGAACTGGACCGTGACCACCAACGGACCGCTGTCCTCCTCCCCGTACTTCCTCCGACTCAGCGTCGACGGAGACGCGAACGCTGGCACGGCCTACACGCTCTCCGACGGCGGTCCGACGGTCGATCAGCGCACCGTCGTGGACACGAGCTTCCTAGAGCTCGTCCGGCTCGGCGTCCTCCGCGCCGACGACCCAGCGGTGCTCTCCACGCTGCCCGTGGTCGACCGCGAGCTCGGTGTCAATACTCCCAGCGGACAGTTCTGGCACAGGTACAACCACGACGGCTATGGCGAGACCCTTGACGGCCGGCCGTTCGGCACCAACGACGGGATCGGGCGTCTGTGGCCGATCTTCGCCGGCGAGCGCGGCGAGTACGAGCTCGCCGCGTCCGAACTCTCGGGTGACCTCGCCGCCGGTCGGGCCGCCGCCATGAAGCGACTTGACGCCATCGCCAACACGGCCAACGATGGGTTCATGCTCCCTGAGCAGGTATGGGACGACAACCCACCGTCCGGCACCGCCGGTCGCCTCCCGGGCACCGGCACGGGCTCGGCCACCCCGCTCGGATGGACACACGCGCAGTTCATCCGGCTGGCCTGGTCGATCGACGCCGGGCGCCCCGTCGAGCGCCCGAGCGTGGTCAGCTGCCGCTATGGCGGCCCGTGCCCGGGGGCGCCCTGACCCGGGCGACGTCCGCTTCTGTGGGAGCTCCGCCGGCGTCCGCAGGGCCTGGACTCGTTGGGGGGCGATGAGCCGGATTCGGGCTCGTGGGATGGCCGGCGGCGGGCGTCAACGAAGAGCGGGTCCCGGGCGCCGGCGTGACCGGGTGACTGGCTTTTGCGGCGATCGATGCTGGTTGTAAGAGTCGAGGCTTTCGGGCCGGGTACGCTGGAGAGATCGATGATGAACGACGCAAGCCGCGGCGGTCTGCGCGGCAGCTCGCCAGCGCAGTGCAGGGCGGCCGGGACGTGGGTGCCGCACTGCGGCACCTGGATGCTCACGGGTCTGAGCCTGGAGCTGTGGGGGTGGCCGACGCGCTGGCCCGGTTTCTCGTTGCGCGTTGCGATTCCCGCCATGCTGGCTGGCGAGTAGTACGCCAGGTTGTCGTTGATTCGGCGGCTGACGCGCCCTGGGAGCGGTGCGCGCGGCGGGCGGTACAGCTCGTCTCGGACGATCTGGTCCGGCTTGCCGGTGATGGTGGCCGGACGCCTTTGGCGCGCGCCCAACATATCGCGGCCCAGCGCCGCGCCGAGCAGATCGCCGTTTACGTTGATCAAGCCGCGGTCCTCGCGGATCTGGGGCTGGAGTGCTCCGCAGGGACTCCCGAACGCTGGCGTGTTGCCCTGACGTCTGCGGTTGGTGCCCGCTCACGTGAGCAGGTCGCGCGCGCGCTCGATCGCTCGCTTCGAGCATGACGAGAGCGGGCTCGACAACATGGTTACGAAGCGCACCGGCGCAAATCGGCGTTTCCTCAAGTGCTGGACGCGGCGCGACGTCGGCGGGTGTTGCTGCGCACGCTCGACCGGCCCCGGGGTAGCTGCTGCGCCAGCGGTGACGGGACAACGTCGGGTGCCGCGACAGAGGCGATGCTCGGAGGCGCGTGCGCTACGCTGGGAGGGTCAGATAGCGATGGCAACCCGAGGGCGAGACCTTCATCTGAACGTCCCCTTGCCGCGAAAGCCGCCTGATCTTCTGATGGCCGAGAGTCCACCTACGGGTGGGCTTTCCGCGTTAACAGCGCCGGACCGCGGCGGATCAGGGCAGGATGTCGTTCAGCGTCGCCGTGAACCGCTCGCCCGACTCCTCGAGCTCGCCCTCGATGTGCAGGCGTGCCGGGCCGCTCTCGGTCCAGAGGTCGAGGAAGTAGGCCCAGCCCGGCAGGTCCGGATCGTCGGACCTGGCGACCGCCTCGACCTGGTAGATCTCGCGCGGCGGGAGCACGAGCGACTCTTGGCAGTCGTCCTCGACGCGACGGCGCAGGTCCTCCACTCCGAGCCGATCGCCTGACGCGACGCTGAGCTCGTCGTACTCGCCGTCCACGATGAGGCCGACGACGTCCTCCAGTGCCAGGTACATCGGCTCTGGCATCAGCTCGAGCGATTCGACGATCTCTTCCCGTCCGCCCAACTCGTGGCTCGGCGTCAGGTCGAGCCGGCTGTAGAAGTAGTCCTCGCACGCCGCGCGCGCCTGACGGCGGATGCTCTTGGACAACCCCGCTGCGCCAAGCGCGAAGACCGCAGCAGCGATCGCCTCCTCAAGCGTTCCGTGGCGGCGCGTCAGCTGCGCGGTGATCGCGCGACCGTGCTCCGTGTCGCGCGCCACCGATGAGCCGTCCAACAGGATCGAGGGAGCGTCGTGGCGGCTGTAGCCCGCGCAGGCCCGCACCGCAGAATGAAGCACGATGAGATGGTCGCCCATTACGCCCGCGGGGATGATGAATCGCCGGGCGTCATCCGAATCGGCCAACCCGCCGAACGCCTGGTAGTAGCGCTGCCACGACTATCCATCCTACGAACCACAGAACGACCCCCGCCGCGTCTGAACGAGGACTCGAAAGCCCAACGCCCTCGCGAGTCAGATCGAGAGTGCTCCAATGGCGCGATGAAGGAGCAGCCCGGCACGGCCGTGCGCTCAACCCGCGCTGGTACGAGATCGTCTGTACAGGCCGAGCAGCTGACCATCGCCTTCGTCGTGGCCAAGCACCTATCGCTGGCCGGCGGGCTCGGTGTGCGCGACCGCCCGGTCGCGCACACCCGGGCGCGCCCGCTAGTTGACCGGCCTAACTGTCAACGAGATCACGGCCGTGCTCGAGCAGGTCGAGAACGTCTTCTTGATCGTCACCGCCTTGCTCTGATTGGGCGGGACCACCTTCAGTCCGGCGGCTGTGACCGGCGCGCACTGCGACGGGGAGAAGTTACCCGTCTCGACGATCCCGACCAGCGCGCTTTGCGCCTTGCCAGGCAGGAGCGTGACGGTCTTGAAGCTGGAGGGGATCATCGACGCCGGGCTACCGATCTGCTTGCCGCTGCCCGTCACCGCAGACACGCCCGGATAACCGCGCAGCGTGCACCCGAGCTTGCTCGTGTTCACGAAGTTGAGGGGGTAGAACACCGTCCCCGCGGCGCCGTTCGCCGGACCGAGCGACACCTTCAGCGCCGAGGTCGCGCAAGCGCTGGTCGCACCGCGCTTCGCTTTACTCCACTTGACGGTAAATTGCGTGCTGCTGCCGTTCTTGATGTATGTTCCCCAGCCCTTGGCGATCTCCACTCCCGCCCAGCCGGGGATCGCATTGTTGTACTTGTTCAGGAACGTCGTGAAGTAGTTCGACGCGGTCAGGCAGCCGAGATTCGGGCTCGAGACGGTGTAGCTGCCGCCCGGCAGGATCACGCCGCCCGACTGATCGTTGTGCAGCACCGTGAAGCTGATGCCGTCGCACGACGCCGGCGCCGCCGTGGCGGGGGTGGCGACCGCGATCGAGGCCGCCAGCGCGGCGACCGCGACCGCGCCGGTCATGAGCGCGCACGTGCGCCAGCGAGAAAAACGACTGATCATCAACTCAGACTCCTGAGACGGGCGTGACCAGCACGCCGATTGGTATCGATCGAGAAGACCCCTGCGACAGGCACATGACGCGCGATCCCCCGCCCCACGGAATGGTAGTCCGATCCGCGCATCCGCACCTCGCCTTGGCCTCCCGCGACCGGCACCACGCCTCGCTTGCCCCGCGTGCCGCGACTCTCTGAGCCTGGTTGGCTTGAGCGTGCCCGCGGCTGGCCGGCGAGCGCAGGCGATTGGCTGGCCGCCATGGGTCGGCAACGTCGCTGATGCTTTCGCAGTCTCAGACAAGCCCGCGCTGCATCGCAAACAGCGTCGCGACAGAGCGGTTGGAGGCGCCGATCTTGGCGTAGATGTGTTGGATGTGGTGGTCGGCGGTCTTCGGCGAGATGCCGAGCGCCCGCGCGACTTGAGTGGTGGTGTGCCCGATCGCGATCAACTGCAGGACCTCGACCTCTCGCGCAGTGAGGTCCGCAGGTGCAGTGGGCCGTTTCGGCGGGCCGTGTCCGAGGACCGCTAGGACTGCGTCGACGGAGTCGCCGTCGAGTCGGCCTGCGCGTGCCTGTTGTCGTAGCTCTCTCGCGGCCTGATCGATCGGGAGCGCTTCGCGGTGCGGTCTGGCATTGGTTAGCGCGTCGTAGACGTCTGCCGCGGCGAGCAGTCGTGCTGGCTGGGGGATGGCTGTGCTGGTCAGGCCGCGTGCGTAGCCGCTGCCATCCAGTCGCTCGTGGGAGCTTGACGCGAGCTCGGCAAGGCCGGCGAGGTTGCCCCGACGCAGGATTCGGTCGGTGTAGTAGGCGTGGAGCTGCATCCGCTCTCGCTGGCTTGGTGTGAGCGCGCCGGGTTTGTCCCAGATCGTGTTGGGCACGCCGGCGCGGCCGAGCGAATGGACGAGCGCGGCCCGATGCAACCGAACCACAGCGGGCTGTGGAAGCTGAAGCTCCGCCGCGGCTGCGGCGGTGAGTTCGGCGACCCGTCGTGAGTGACCGCTGAACCAGGGGGACTTGAGGTCGGCAAAGTCGCCGAGGGCCGCGAGCGCCGCGTCAAGCTGCGCGCCGAGCAGTCGTGGACGGCTGCCTGGTTCAGCCGCGATCACGGCATCCCAGCTGTGTTCGTCGAGGCCGTCAAGGATCTCGGCCGCTCCGTTCACGAGGCCGTTGACCACTTCCGGGTCCATGACTGATCCGGCAAATCGGCGAACGAACGCGACTGCCGCCTCGATGCCGTGGGACCGATGCTCGACCTCGACGTAGTTCGCGACGACGAACACGCGAGCGGCGAGCTCGATCGCGTCACCGGAGAGCCCGCGCGGGACGCCCTTGCCGTCCCACCGCGCGAAGGTGTGCTGGAGCGGATCGCGAACACCGGTGCCGAAACTGAGCTGCTCGGCGAGCCGTCCGGTGACCGCGCAGTGCGTCGTCAACGACTCTGCGACGGCCCGCATGCCGGTCGTCAGCAGGCGTGCGCGCTCACGAGCGCGTCGCGCGGGACCGCCGTCTGATCCCGCGCGCGCCAGGAAGTAGCCGGCCATCGAGAGCTCGGACGGGCCAGCCTGGAACATGCCGGCCCGCAACGCCAGGTCATCGCCGAAGATCTGCCGTAGCTCGTAGGAGTCAGCCGTGCATCCGACCATCCCCAGCAGGCTGACCCAGTACAGGTCATCGCGCGTCTGGGTGTCGAGCCGGAGTGTGGTTGCCAGCCGCACGGCGATGATGCAGGCGCGCATCCCGTGCTCCATCGGTTGGCCCAGCCCGAGGTCTGCAGCCAGGGACAACGCTGCGAGCAGTTCAACGAGCCGCGGCCGAAGCTCTTCCAATGGTCCGCTCTGCGGTGACCGGTCGCCGGCTTCGGCCTTCACGCGCCGAAGCCTAGCGGCGCCCAAGACTGGCCTGGAGATAGGGAATGTTCCCGATGGCGGTTCGAGAGCCGCTGCTTACCGTGCGCTCAGCAACCAACAGCGTCAGGAGGTAACGATGGAGCTGTACGCGATTCTCAGACGAGGCGGCTGGCTCTCAGCCGACGAGCTCGCCGCCGCCGCTGCGAGGTCGACCAAGGCCGCCGACGAGCAGATGGGCGACGAGGTTCGCTGGATCCGCAGCTACGTGTTCGATGAGGGTGCCGGCATGCTCGGCACCGTGTGCATCTACCAGGCAGCGAGCCCGGAAGCGATCCGCATGCATGCGTCGCTCGCCGAACTCCCTGTCGACGAGGTCATCCCCATCCTCGACACCGTCATCGTCCGCCCCGACCCGAAGCCCGTCCAGGCGTAGCCGCCGGTCAGTCGCCCACACGCTCTCAGAACCACTACCGACAGAGGAACACATGGCAAGCAAGATGGTGGTCAACCTGGCGACGGGCCTTGAGGATCCTGAACGCGTCACGATCGCGTTCCTGATCGGCACCGCTGCTGTTGCCAAAGGCAAGACGACGGCGATGTTCCTTACCAAGGATGCAGTTCGACTCGCGTTGCCAGGCCACGCCGAAGGTGTCGCGTGCAACGGCTGCCCACCCTTGGAGCGGCTCTTCAAGCAGTACGCGGAGGGCGGTGGCGAGCTGATCGCGTGCCCGATCTGCTTCAGCGCGCGGCAGCTTGACGAGAATGCTCTCGTCCCGAACGCGCGACTCGGCGGCGCCACCCCCCTTCTCGACTGGATCGCAGACGACCAGACGACCGTCTTCAGCTACTGAACGATCGCGCTGTCTTCTGCGTCGACCCCACCAAGACTGAAACGATCACCCGCGACAAAACCGGAGGAGGGAGCGTCTGCTCCCCGCGGTCCGCGAAGTTGCCGGCGGGGCCAGCGGGCCACCGCGAACGCAGAGCTACGAACTACATCACGTCGTCGCGCGCGATAACAAGAACCCGAAGCGCGGCCGGATCGGCACCAGCTCCGATCCGGCCGCTTGTCTGTCGTCCACAGGGCCAGTTCCCTTAGACCGCTCCTCTTCCCGCGGACCGCGCAGCCACGAGCGCCAGAGACGCGGCCGCCGAGGCCCGGACTCGATCGCCGATCGCTCAGTCGTTGCCGGCACACCCGACGACTGGCTGTGCTATCTCACCGAGACGTACTCCGCGGCCGGTTATGACCACGCTCTGGTTTCGTTCACCGACCCGTTCACGCTTCACTCCTGGGCCGGGACCGGGATCGAGGGTCTGCCAAGTTTGGTCGAACAGGTCCGCCTGTTCGGCCAAGCGGTGTTGCCCGCACTCAGCAACGGTTAGCCCGGGGAGCGCGGGGCCGCGCCGGGCCGGAACTGGCCTACCAGCCATCGGGCTGCCGACGCCCGCGGGTCAGCACATGCAGCGCGAGTGTGAGTCGGGCCCATGCGTTCCAGTCGCGCTTGGCGGCCAACGCCGAGCTTTGGTCGAGCGGGCAGTCGCCATGCGTCGCCGTGCCCACCCAGTTGAGATCCGCGCGGCCGACATCGAAGGATCTACGCCGAGCGGAGCTCGAAAGGGGCGCGACTCCCTGACGCCTCCCACCAGCGCCACCGAAATTCGCTGTTATGTTGGCGACCCTGACGAACGACTGATCGAGGTTCGCCAATCCACCCGAGGCTGAGGAGAGAGCAATGACCGGCAAGAGTGATTTCACCGAACAGGAGTGGGACGCCGTCCTGCAGGGACCACCGGCCGCGGGCACGATCGTCGCCACCGCGTCCAGGGGCGGCACGTTTCGCGAGAGCTTCGCCATCGCGAAGTCCTATGCCGAGGCCCGCCAGGAGCACGGCGCGAGCGAGATCCTCGACGCGATCGTGTCTGCCAAGCCCGAGGTCGACCGTCATCTGGGTCACTCACCCGAGGAGGTCAAGTCGCACGGTCTTCAACACGTTCGCGATGCGGTCCAGGTGCTCGAGACCAAAGCGACGCCCGACGAGGTGAACGACTACCGGCGGTTCGTGCTCACGCTCGCCGACAAGGTGGCCAACGCCCACAAGGAGGATGGGATGGCGGTCAGCGGGCCCGAGCACGCGGTGATTGCGGACATCACCGACGCGCTCGGAGGCTCCGGCACCTAGAAGCACCCTGAGTACCGATCAGTCGCCGCGCCCGCTGCTCGCGGCCGCACGCGCCCCAAGTGGGCTGGGCGCCGAGCGGTCACTGCGCAGGTCGCAGCATGCTGGTCATGGGCGGACAGGCCCCGGCTTGCGACACGGTGGTGACTCGGAACCCGTGGCGTTCGTAGAACGGCACGGTTCGCGGGTTGGGCGTTTCAAGAAACGCGCGGCTGTGATCGGCGTCGACGCGCATCAGACATTGCCGGAGGAGGTCTGCGCCAAGGCCGACTCCCTGGCAAGCGGCATCGACCCCGAGCCAAGGCAGATACCAGTGGGGGTCGGTCGGGTGGGCGGTGTCCATCTGCTCAAGGACGGAGAACGTGTCCGCGTGCTTATCGGTGGAAACCGATTCGCTCAAGACCGTCACGATCGCATCACCGTCGGCTTGGACACCCGGGGGCAGCCAGATCGCCACCGCCGCAAAGTCGTCCAAGCTCCACACCGTCTCCCTCTCGAACGCCTGGCCGCCGAAGGCGGCGACGAACGCCGGGAACTCAGTCAGGTATGCCAAAGGCTGCGGGTAGAGCCACCGCTCGACTGGATCGGCGATGAACGCCGACACCAGCGTGGCGATCACCCTGGGTTGATCGGCCTGGGCCACCGGTTTGATCGTCAGCGAACTCAAGCTCGGGATCCTAAGCCTGCGCTCCCCGCTACGTACTGCTCGCCCCAATCAGACCCGCTTCGCTGATGAGAGTAAGCAGCATCCAGCTCTCCGGGCAGACAGGTAGTGATCGCCGGCTGGGCGCGTCGCAGGAATCGTGCTCGCCGCCCAGGCGCGCGGAGGCTGAGAAACTCTAGAGGTGGTCACCCGCCGCCTCCTCCGCTTCCCCAGCTCCACACTGGCCGGGCTTGAATGGCCGGTCTTCGAGGCGGTCGGCGCACGCGACGGGCCGCGGGTCTGCCTGCTTGCTGGGGTGCACGGATGTGAGTACTCCTCGATCGCTGCCGTCAGGCAGTTCATGCGTGAGCTCGACGTCTCGACGGTGGCGGGATCGATTGTCGCGGTGCCGATCGTGTCCCCAACGTCGTTCGCCGCGCGATGTCCCTTCGTGGTGCCCGAGGATGGTCGAAACCTCAATCGCTCCTTTCCGGGAGACTCGAACGGGTCGTTCACCGAGGTGCTCGCCCATCACGTCTTCTCGGAGTTCGCGACCGGCAGCGATGTGCTCATCGACCTGCACGGCGGCGACATGGTTGAGGCGCTTGAGCCGTTCGCGCTCTACGACGACTCTGCGGTCCGCGGGACCGCGGAGCAGCTGGCCCGGGCGTTCGGACTGCGCTACGTGGTGTGCGACACCACTGACACGCTCGGGGGGACCACGAGCGCGGCCGCCGCGGCAGCTGGGATCCCGGGCTTCATCGCCGAGGCGGGTGGCCGCGGGCTGCTTGACCCGGTCGAGGTCGAGCGCCACATGCGGGGTCTGCGCGGCACGCTTCGGGCCGCGGGTGTGCTTGACGGCGCGCCGGAGCCGCCTCCCGCGGGCCAGCTGCTGGTCGAGCGGTTCCTATGGCTGCGCACCGAGACTCCCGGCTGGTGGCAGTCCGCAGTGGACGTCGGTGACAGGGTCGCAGCTGGCGATCGGCTCGGGAGCGTGCTCGATGGATTCGGCGACGTTGTCGCGACGATCACAGCGCCCGAGGCCGGCGTGGTGCTCTTTCTCACCTCAAGCCCCGCCGTGCAGGCCGACGGCCTGCTTGTCGGGCTCGGCGCAGGCCTACGGCAGTTCTAGGCGGTGGCCGCGCGGTGCGCGTGGGATGGGTCAGCCCTCGAGGCCGGCCGGGATCTTCACGATGCGGTCGAGGACCGCTCCCTGAAGGCTGCTGTCCAAGCCGCTGCCCGGCGGGGTGCTGCCGGTGATCCGGACGATGATCACCGTGGCCGGCGTGATGTCACCGTTGCGATTGAAGTGGAAGCTGCCGAGGAGGCCGTTCTTGACGTCAGCCGCCCGCAGTTCTTTGAGGACTGACGCGCGCGTCCCGTCTGAGCGCGCGATCGCTTGCAGCACGAGCTCGGCCGCCTGACCTGCCTCGAGCACCCATGGCAGGGGCTCCGGGGTGCCCAGATCGCGCAGGAACTGTCGCGCGGCGGGACTGAGGTCGCGCGCTGCACCGGGGATGTTCACCGTGCTGACGTACAGCCCGAGTGCGGCCCGCCCGGCACGCTTGAGCACCTCTGAGACCGGCGTGAACCCCACATCGCCGGTCATGATCGTGGTCCGCGCGCCGAGGCGGGCGCGTAACGCCTTGAGCAGCCTGTCGCCGCCTTGCAAGACGTCGCCGCCGATGACCACCGCCTGCGCGCCCGAGCGGGCGATCTTCTCGGCGAGCGCGTCGTAGCTCTTCGCCGACGGGTCGAAGCGCTGCGCTCCAGCGATCCTGATATCGAGCCTGCGGGCCGTCCGGCGGAACGAGTTCGTGATCCACACGTCCTCCGCTCCCTGGCCGTCGTCGAGGAGGTAGGCGCTGCTGAGCCCGAGCCGCTTGGCCAGTATGGCGTCGGCGACACCCTCGAAGTCGTCGTTGGCCGCGAGCCGGACGTAGTGCCGTACACCGGTCGGGTAAAACGTGTTCGGCTCGTTTCTGGAGCCGCCCCATTTCGCCGGTAGGGAGACGGGGCGTGTCAGGCCGGGGTAGCTGTTCGACGGGCTGATCTCTGCCAGCGGCCCCCCGGGAGCACTGTTGAGGATCGGCATCTCCACGGTCGCGCACTGGGAGTTGTACGGGCCGATCACGGCCACGAGTCGCTTCGCGCGCGCGTACGCGTTCGCGTTTGCCGCGCACTTGCGAAATTCGAACGTATCGCTCTGTGCGGTCGAGGCGTCACAGGACTGGTAGCCAACCGCGTATTTGCCTGCCCTGAAGCCGTGCTGCTCGAGGGCGAGCCGGATCGCGTCAGTCATGGCGCGCGGGCCGCCGCTGTTGGGGCCCTGGAGCGGGTTGTCGGAGACGATCAGCACGTCCGGTGTCCTGCCGCCGGAGACGACGTCCGCGCAGGAGGACGCCGGCAAGGCCCCGTTGGTCGCCGCACCGGCGACGCTCACCCACACCGACCCGTCGCCGGCGGCGATCGCCTGTGAGGCTCCGATCGGGACTCTTGCCGTGACAGTGTTGGTGTGGGGGTCGATCCGCGAGACCTTGCCGTCGACGTCGTTGGCCGCCCAGACCGTCCCGTTGCCGAACGTGATGAAGCTCACGCCGGCGCCGGTGTCGATGCTCCTGGTCACCGGATGTGGCCCCGGGTCGATGCGCCACACCAGGCCCTCGTTCTCGCCGGTCGCCCAGACCGACCCGGCGCCGACGGCGATTCCGAGCAGGACGTTCGCGCCGGCCGAGATCGTCTGGGCGACCCGGTTGGTGCGGGGATCGATCCGCGTGACGGCAGGGCGATCCGCGTCGACGAACCACACGCCTGCGTCGCCCGTGGCGATCGTGCTGGCTCGGGCGTTGATCGTGGCGACCCTCAGGCCCGTCTTGGGATCGATGCGCGAGATCGTCTGGTCGGGGTTGATCGCCCAGACCGCGCCGGCTCCGACCGCGATGCCGGGGAAGCCCACGGTCGGCCATTGACTGCCGCTCGCCGTGTCGGGCAGTGGCACAGTGCGCGTGATTCGGTTCGAGCGGGGGTCGACGCGAGAGATGCTGACGGTGCCGTTGTTCTGCGCGCCGCCGCCCTTCCCCACCCAGAGCGCTCCCGCGCCGGCGGCGATGTCGCTCGGCACGCCGCCGATCTCAAACCGCTTGACGACCTTCCTGGTCTTCGGGTCGATCCGCGAGATGGTCCTGTCTTCGGTGTTCAGTACCCAGACGGCCCCCTCGCCGACGGCGACGTTGCTGGGAGCTGTCACGGTCTCGCTCAACGACGCCAGGCGGCCCGTCCCCGGGTCGATCGCGACGACGCCGCTGCTGAGTGCTTTGACGTGGTCGCCTCCGCCGCCCGCGGTCAGCGCCACGATCCCGGCGGCGGCCGCGGCGCACGCAATGAGCAGGCCGCCGATCCCGATCAGCAAAGCCGCCCGGCGCGGCGCGCGGGGACGGGGCGGCCGCCGCGCCGACGCGCCGAGCTGCGGATCCTGCCTCAGGATCGCCTGCTCAAGCTCTTGCAGCGATCGACCCGGCTCGAGCCCGAGCTCGTGCACGAGTGTTTCCCGCGCGTCGCGATACACGGCCAGCGACTCGACCTGACGGCCGGACCTGTACAGCGCGAGCATCAACTGGGAGCGCAACCGCTCACGCAAAGGGAACTCGCGGACCAGCGCTTCCAGCTCGCCGACCAGCTGCTCCTGGCGGCCGAGCGCGAGATCAGCGTCGATCCTGTCCTCCAACGCTGCCAAGCGAGCCTCCTGCAGCCTTGCGATCTCCGCCTGAGCGAACGACTCGTAGGCGAAGTCGGCCAGTGGCGGACCGCGCCACAGCTCCAGCGCATCGTGAAGGCACCAGGCCGCGGCGCCGGGATCTCCGCCATCAAGCGCAGCGCGGCCCTCGGCGGCCAACCGCTCGAACTCATCGGCGTCGAGCTGATCGGGCGCGAGCGCGAGCTCATACCCCGGCCGCCGGGTGTGCAACAAGCCATCGCCCAGCGCCCGGCGCAGGTGAAACACATATCCCTGCAGCGTCTTGGCGGCAGTCGCAGGCGGTCGCTCGCCCCATAGCTCCTCGATCAGCCGCTCGCTGGAGATGGCCTCACCGCGGTGCAGGAGCAGGATCGCAAGCACCGCGCGCTGCTTCGCCCCGCCCAGCGACAGCGGCGAGTCCCGCTCCATCACCTCCAGCGGGCCAAGGATGCGGAACCGCAACACAACAACCCTCCAAGCGTGGTCGCAACGACTCTACACCGCCCACGGGGCGCCGCAGAACACCCCGCCCAACCGGCACCCAACCCGCTTCCAACCGCCGCCAACCCGCGCCCAACCGGCGCACGCCAGCGTCCGCCGCACAACCGATCGCAACCGGCGATCGAGCACCAACAGGGAGTGGACATGATCCGCCACCATGAACGCATCGCGCGCGCTGCCGCCCTGACGCTGGCGCTCACTGCGATCGCAGCATCGCCAGCGTTGGCAACGCCCCCATCCGCCAGCCCCGGGCCGTGCTCGGAGGCCTGCTCCGGCAGCGGCTACGGCCCGGGCGCGAGCCGACCAGCCGCTACACCCACGAGCACCCAGCCGCGCTCAACGATCGCCAACACGGGACTGTGCTCTGAGGCCTGCTCCGGCGGCGGTTACGGCTCGAGAGTGAGCCGCCCGGCCGCTACGCCCACCAGCACCGGGCCCGGTTCAGATGTCTCAAGCACCAATGGCTATGACTTCGCGCGAGTCCCACCCACGCTCGTGCGGATGGTCTCCGGCGACGGCGGCTTTGACTGGGGCGACGCCGGCATCGGCGCTGGCGCCGCTCTCGGGCTCGCGCTCGCCGCCATCGGTGGCACGCTCCTGCTCGCGCACCGGCGGACCCAGTCACGCACGGCGAGCTGATTTCAAGCGGCGAAAACCAACGATCCCAGTCGCGCCGCCTAACAGCAAAGCCCGGGAGAGCCCCACACACCGTGCAGCCAGCCGGACCTGGCTCAAGGCCCGCTCGGACTGCTCGCCTACCGAGACCGGTTCGCCCTTGTTCAGCACGGATCGCCCGTGGCGCGACAGCCAGGCCATGACACCAGCCACTGGGCCGAGCAGTCCGCGGCCGTGGCCTCGATAACCCCATAGCAGCAAGGAGCAGAGATGAGTTCGACATCACCAATAGTCGGTCTTCTGACGCGGCTCGGGATCCTGTCCGTTCCGCTGCTGGCCGCGCTCGCGCTTGCCGGCACCGCGGCGGCGGCGTCGCAGACGGTGTTCGCGACGGGCCTGAATAACCCGCGCGGGCTGGAGTTCGGCCCTGACGGGAAGCTCTACGTCGCCGAAGGAGGCCTCGGCGGAACGCTGACAACCACTCCCGCGCAGTGCGAGCAAGTGCCCCCGATCATCGGCCCTTACACGGGCGGCTTCACCGCCGACATCGTCCGCTTCACACCGAAAGGAACCAAGACAGTCGTCGCCTCCGGCCTCCCGTCTGACCAGACGGGCCCGGCGCGCAGCTTCAGGAGCGGCGTTGCCGATGTCGCGTTCGTCGGTCACCGGTTGTACGCGCTGATCGCCGGGGCCGGCTGCTCGCACGGCCACATCGATGCCGACAACGGGATCAGCCGGGTCAACAACGACGGCACAACGACCCAAGTCGCCGACCTCAGCGCCTTCATCAAGGCGAACCCGGCGGCGAACCCGGATCCCGCCGACTTCGAGCCCGACGGCACCTGGTACTCGATGGTCGCAGCTCGCGGCGCGCTCTATGCGGTGGAACCGAACCACGGCGAGGTCGACCGCGTCAATCCCTGGACCGGCGCGATCCGCCGCGTAGTCGACGTGTCAGCGAGCCAGGGCCACATCGTCCCGACCGCACTCGCCTACAACGGCAACTTCTACCTCGGCAACCTCGGCGAGTTCCCGGTCATACCCGCCAGCCAAACGGTGTTCAAACTGACGCCAAGCGGTGAGCTGAAGCCCTGGGCGACGGGACTAACGACGATCCTCGGACTCGCGTTCGGCCACCGACACCGGATCTACGTGCTCGAGACCTCCAACCACGCGGGCGCTCCAGCGCCCGGCATGGGAGACATCGTGCGGATCGACCCCTCCGGCGCCCGCACGACGATCGTTTCCGGATTGACCTTCCCCACGGGAATGACGATCAGCCCCGACGGCGACCTCTGGGTCTCCAACCAAGGGTTCGGCCCGACGCTCCCCGGCTTCGGACAGATCCTGCGAATCGACCCAAACTAGTTCGACCAGCAGCCGGCCGAGCGGCCCTCCCGCCGGCAGAGACAGCCTCCGGGGCTCCCAGACCTGTCGCGTTGAGCACCGATCTCAACGCCGACGGATCTCCGAGCCCCGGCCGGCCGCCACACGTCGAGTGACTCACATGACCGGCGCGATCACACGGCTACACGAGCGTTCTCGCGCCTGATCCTCACTTGGCCGCTGTCTGCCAGCTTTCTCAAACGCCGTGACCCGCGTGCGACTCGATCCGGAAGTCTCTGTCGGTCCTCGCCAATCTCGGGACTGGGCGGCGACCCTCACGATGTGCCGGGAGGACGACGCGGCCGACCTCCGCTTAGCCTCGGCCGGAAGGCGCTACCGGAACGTCGCCCATGGACACGTCCCGCGTCGCGCCTCGAGGGTGAAAGCACTCGCGCCGCCGATCGCTCGGCGCCTTGGGGTTCTGCCGTCTCACGTCTGAGTGGATCCACGCGATCGGAACGTTGCGGCGTCTTCGCTTGCCCCTTGCCCTCGCCGTCGCGCTCGCCACCAATGACTTTCCGAAGTCGGTGGAGTCCATAGCGGTATGTCATCCATTACCGGAAAGGCAGCTGCGCATGACCTCACTCATCCTGAAGATGTCCGTCTCGCTCGACGGGTACGTCGAACCGGCCGATGGGAGCTCTGACTGGGAGGCCGCGGGACGCTCTCGCGACGGCGCCGAGTGGGTCCTGGACACCGTGAGCAACGCCGGCGCGCACCTCGTGGGCGCCGTGACCTACGCGCGCTGGGCCGGCTTTTGGCCCGGTGCATCCGGGCCGTTCGCGGCGCCGATGAACGAGATCCCCAAGGTGGTGTTCTCGCATTCGCTCACGTCCGCCGACTGGGGCGAGACGACGATCGCGACCGGAGACCTGGTTGACGCCGTCGCGCGTCTCAAGCAGGAGCGCTTAGGCGGATACCTGCTCGCGCAGGGCGGCGTCCGGTTCGCGCGATCGCTCGTCGAGACCGGGCTGATCGACGAGTACCGCCTCGTCGTCCACCCTATCGTCCTCGGTGCAGGCGAGCGGCTGTTCACCGCACCCCTCACCATCGACCCCGTGAGCACCAGCGCCTTCAGCCGCGGAGCCGTCGCCCACGTCTTCACAGCGCACCCGTGATCGAGCCCGACCGGCAACCGCAGAGCGGACGCTGTCACCTCACACCAGCGTGATCCCGCCTGCGGAGCGGCAGCATGGTTCCAAGCCGGTGTCTGGTTGCGGCCGGCGGACCAGCGCCCGGGATCTTGCCTGTCCGCCACGTGTCCGTCCGCTGGGTTCTCACGATCGCGTTCATCGCTCCCTCGTTCGTTCTCGCAGAGTCGCTTCGGCAGCGTTCCGCTGGTTCGGAGCCCCTCGTGGCGGCCGCCAGCACGGCGCTCCCGTTTCGTCGGACGGTTGCGTGAGGCTGGATGACCGCATCAGTGGGTCTGAGGCTCCCCAGTTTCGTCCTCGCGCGTAACCCGTCGTCTCTCGCGAGTGCAGCAGAGCCGGTGCGTCGGGGTCGGGCCGATTCATCGTCCGGCGAGCGTCCGGCTGCCTTTCGCCCTACCGAAGCGGGAGCGACAGACTTCGTCACGGGAGCAGCATTACTGCCACGTCGGCGCGCCGCCCTTTGAGGGATCGGGCTTCTCGTAGGAGCGCCGGTCGTCGTCATGTCGAGAGCGACCGTCCAAGTGGGCCGTCCACAGCCCTCAATTCAGCTTTTGCAGGTTGCTGGGCGCGTGGTTATCCAGGACCGCGTCGAGCTTAGCCCTGAGGCGCCAGCCTTGAGACACAAGCACCCCAGGCGAAGAGATCACCTGCGTGCTGGAGGGATCGGTCGGGTAGTCGATCGACGGTCAGGCGCTGGCGACTTACAACACCGGCGATGCGTTGATGGTCCCGCCGAGACGGTCCACTCGGTGCGGACTGTCGGCGGCGGCGGCGTGGCGCTGCTGGCCAGGTATGTCGTCGTGAAAGAGAAGCCGTTCCGCGTGGTCGTCGATTGAGGGCGCGGACACGTCCGCTCCGCGGGTGTCCGATTGCGGCCGCGGTTCGGCTCCGCGGCGGGCGTGATGCGGGCTTGTCAGGCTGGCGCCCGTGACTCCCTGGCAATCTGGGAGACCAGGGAGCAGACTAGGGAGTCACGGGCGCCGCGTGGATGCGAGGCGATCACGCTTGGCGCCGTCGTCGAGCAAGGAGGCCGGCATGTCTGCCACAAGCGAAAAGCGAGCGGGGGCCACAGCGGTCCGGCCGTTCCGCGTCGAGATCCCGCAGGCAGAGGTCGACGAGTTGCGGCGGCGCATCGCGGCGACGCGCTGGCCGGAGAAAGAGACGGTCGATGACGGATCACAGGGAACGCCGCTCGCGAAGCTCCAGGAACTCGTTCGCTACTGGGGCACCGACTACGACTGCCGGAGATTCGAGGCGAGGCTGAATGCTTTGCCGCAGTTCGTAACGAGCCTGGACGGAGTCGACATCCACTTCATCCACGTTCGCCCGCCCCACCCCGACGCGTCGCCGTTGATCATGACGCACGGCTGGCCCGGCTCGATTGTCGAGCTCTTGAAGACCATCGGCCCGCTCACCGACCCGTCCGCGCATGGGGGGCGCGCCGAAGATGCGTTCGATCTGGTGCTGCCGTCGATGCCCGGCTTCGGCTTCTCGGAGAAGCCGACGTCGGCGGGTTGGAGCCCCGATCACGTCGCGCGAGCCTGGGCTGAGCTCGTCACTCGCTTGGGATACACGCGGTATGTGTCCCAAGGCGGTGACTGGGGGTCGGTCGTCGCCGAGGCGGTGGGCCGACAGGCCCCAGCAGGCCTGCTAGGCATCCACGTCAACCTGCCGGCAACTGTCCCGGCCGACGTGGCCGCGGCGCTCGTCGCCGGCGCGCCCGCGCCGGACGGGCTGTCCGAGGCCGAACGCGCGACTTTCGACAAGCTCGCGACGGGCAGCAAGACGGGCGGCAGGGCTTACTTCGCGATGCTGACCGCGCGACCGCAGAACATGGGTTACGGCATGGCGGACTCCCCCGCCGGCCTTGCGGCGTGGATGCTCGTGCACGGAGGCTTCACCGAGTGGACCTACGAGGATGACGGCGAACGGTCCCCGACGAAAGACGAGGTATTGGACGACATCACGCTCTACTGGCTCACAAACACCGGGACCTCGGCAGGACGCATCTACTGGGAGAACGGCGGGGCGAACCCGAACAGCGCGGCAGCCCAGCGGACCACCGAGATCTCGGTGCCAGTGGCGATCACCGTGTTCACCGGCGAGAGCTATCAAGCGCCGCGCAGCTGGGCCGAGCGCGCGTACCCAAACCTCATCTGCTTCAACGAGGTCGACCGAGGCGGGCACTTCGCCGCCTGGCAGGAACCGCAACTGTTCTCCGAAGAGGTCCGCGCAGCGTTCCGGTCGCTGCGGTAGCGAGACCATGTTCGAACGGCTGCATATGCCTCCGTTCGCCGGGGCGACGCAGTGGCTCAACTCCGAGTCACTCGGCCCCGCCGAGCTCCAGGGCCACGTCGCCCTGGTGAACTTCTGGACGCTGACGTGCATCAACTGGCTGCGCCAGGAACCGCACGTCCGCGCGTGGTCGCAGGCATACAGCGACGACGGACTCGTCGTCATCGGGGTCCACACACCGGAGTTCTCCTTCGAACATGAGATCGACCGCATCCGGCGGGCCACGAAGGAGCGAGGGATCGACTACCCGGTCGCGGTCGACAACCACTACGACATCTGGAACGCGTTCGACAACCACTACTGGCCAGCGCTCTACTTCGTCGACAAGGAGGGCATCGTTCGCGACCACCACTTCGGCGAAGGCCGCTACGAGCAATCCGAGCAGATCATCCAGCAGCTGCTCGGCGTGCGGCGCGAACTCGTCTCCGTCGAAGGGCTCGGCGTCGAGGCGGCAGCCGACTGGGAACACCTCCAGACTCCCGAGACATACCTCGGCTACGGGCGCAGCGAGCGCTTCGCGCCCGCTGACGGTGCCACGCTCGAGCCCCGCGCCTACGAGCTACCGAAGCGGTTGCAGGTCAACCACTGGGCGCTTGCCGGCGACTGGACGATCGGGAGCGAGAACGTTGTCCTTGACCAGGCTGGTGGCAGCATCGCCTTCCGGTTTCGCGCGCGCGACGCGCATCTCGTGCTATCCGCCGGAGCACGAGCGCCGATTCCCTTCCGGGTACTCCTTGATGGCGAGGCTCCGGGCCCGTCAGCAGGCGTCGACGTCGATGAGGACGGAACCGGCGTGCTGCGGGACGGCCGCCTATACCAGCTCGTACGCCAACACGACACGGTCCACGAGCAGACGCTTGAGATCACATTCCTCGAACGCGGCGCCGAGGCGTACGTGTTCACGTTCGGCTAGCTGCAGTAGGCATTGACACAAGTCTTCAATCTCACGACCTGATCCAGCGATGCCGTGACGACTGGTCAAGCGGTTGACTCGGGACGCGGGATCGGGGCCACCCTGGAGCTAGCAGCTTTACAGCGACGCTCAGATCGGAGAGGGTTTGGGATCATGTCGCAGCGCGTCGGCAGCCCCGCCTGCGCAGCTACGCAACAAGAGAGCGAAGCGCAGGCGATCGTCTGTTCGACAACACCGTTGGAATCAAACGAGCGCGAGCGCATCGACGAGGCTGAGGAAGGAAGCGACATGACGCCAGACGAGTTGAAGGGATTTCTCGAGGCGAAGGGCGCCTCGACTTCGTGCCCGCTGTGCGGGGTCGAGGAGTGGCAGATCCGGGATGCCCCGCAGCAAGTTGGAGGATCGCCGGCGTTCGTTGCCGCCTGCGGCCATTGCGGATACGTCCTGCTGTTCGACGAGATCCTCCTCCGGCAACATCGGGGACGTCTGTAGTCGCGCCTATGTGCTTGGGTTGCTGCTGCCACCGCTCCGATCGGCCGATTGAAGTCAAGTCGGTTCCGGTATTTGCGGAGCGGGTGTCCTCCTCGGTCTTGTCAGGGCGGCAGTCGAGGCGTAGGTTCTCGGGCGGGCGCGAGCCGATGACGTAGCGAAGCGCAGACGTCAGGAGCTTGTGGTCTGCCGCGCGGCTTGTCCTCATTTGAGTGACCTATCCATGCGCGCTCCAGTGTCACGCTCGCGCCCGCTTTCTTCGCCCGGACGCCGGCCTGCTGGTCTTGGACTGTGCGCTTGTATGAGGTCTCGGCTTGGCGCGCGAGCTCGAGCTCGGCCTCGCGCACGAGGTCGTTCGTGGACCAGATGCCGGCGGCGCGGCGGGTGTACTTGGGTGCGCCAGCGGTGATCTCCAGGCGGGCGGAGCTTCTTGGGAGTCAGCGAGGGCTGCTGGTGGGCGTATTCCTGTGAGCGGGCGAGGTCGGCAACTCGACCTACTCCGCGATCTTCCGCGAGGCCTACCCCGAGCGATACTTCGAGATGTACGTGGCCGAGCAGCAGATGGTCGCCGCCGCGATCGGCTTGCAGGCTCGTGGCTGGATCCCTTTCGCGTCGACGTTCGCCGCCTTCTGGACGCGCGCCCACGACTTCATCCGGATGGCCGCGGTCAGCCGCGCGAACATCCGTCTCGTCGGTTCGCACACGGGCGTCACCGTCGGGGAGGACGGCCCCTCGCAGATGGCGCTCGAGGACATCGCGACGTTCCGCGCCGTCTACGACAGCACCGTCCTGGTCACGTCGGACGCCAACCAGACCGCCGCTCTGGTCGAGGCGATGGTCGATCGGCACGGGGTCGTCTATCTGCGCACCCTGCGCATGGAGACCCCGGTCATCTACGAGCCCGGCAGCCGCTTCCCCATCGGAGGCTCGTGCGCCGTGCGTTCCTCCGACCGCGACGACGTCACGTTGCTCGCCGCGGGTGTCACCGTCCACGAGTCAGTCGCGGCCGCCGACATCCTCGCGAGATACGGGGTGCGCGCCCGCGTCATCGACCTCTACTCCGTTAAGCCGTTGGATGCGGAGAGCGTGACCAGGGCGGCCCGCGAGACCGGCCACCTCGTCGTCACCGAAGACCACTGGGCCCACGGCGGGCTGGCCGATGCCGTGCTCGAGGCGCTTGCCGACGCAGACACCGACGCCCGCGTGCGTCGGCTCGCGGTTCACGCCATGCCCACCTCAGGGCGCGCCGAGGAGCTTCTCCATCGCGCCGGCATCGACCGCACCTGGATCGCCACCGCCGCTCGCGACGTGCTCGAGCAGCCCGTCCGCAGTCGTCGGGGTCGTCACCCCGGCCTGACCTGGGCCTTGAGCGGTCTCAGGATGTAGCTCGGGCTTGTTGCTCGGACAGCTTGGGGTACGAGCCAAGCTGCACAGTGTGTGTATGGACAAAGAAAACCCGGCCAATAGCGGGGCTTTCAGGGATGCCGGAGGAGGGACTCGAACCCCCGACACGCGGATTATGATTCCGCTGCTCTAACCGACTGAGCTACTCCGGCGGGGAGGGCGGAGTCTAACGACGGGGGGCGGATGCGGCCTCCGCGCGAGCGCCCGGGCGATTGGCGTGTGCGCACCATTGCGGGCCGCGGGATCGCGCTGAAGACTGGTCTCGGAGCGATCTGAAAGGAGCGGGTCTTGGGCTTTCTGCGCAGGCATGATGAGGCGGAGGGCACGCGGTATCAGATGCGGGAGAAGCTGTTCGCCATCGGGGACGACTACTGGGTCGAGACCGAGGGCGGCGAGCGGGCGTTCAAGGTGGACGGCAAGGCGCTGCGGGCCCGCAGCACGTTCATCCTCGAGGACCCGTCGGGCGAGGAGCTGTTCAAGATTCAGGAGCGCAAGCTCCACATCCGCGACACGATGGAGGTCGAGCGCGGCGGCGACACGGTGGCCACGATCAAGAAGGCGTTGATCACTCCGTTGCGCGAACGATTCTCGATCGAGCTGGAGGAGGGAGGGGAGCTCAGCGCCAAGGGCAACATCGTCGACCATGAGTACGAGATCGAGCGCGACGGCCACAAGGTGGCCGAGATCTCCAAGCGCTGGTTCCGCGTTCGCGACACCTACGGGATCGAGATCGCGCCGGGGCAGGACGACGCGCTGATCGTCGCCGCCACCGTCTGCATCGACGAGATGTCGGCGCGCTGAGCCTAGCCGCTGGACCTCTTGGCACCGCGTCGCGCCCAGCGCCTGGCCCAGTCGTCCAAGGGGGCGAGGTCCTCGAGCAGGCGCGCCCCCTCGGGCGTCAGCGAATAGCCCCGGCCGCGCTCGGAGACGACGATGCCGGCACCGCGCAACTCGCGCAGCCGGTCGTTGAGCACGCTGGAGGAGACCTCGGCGCAGCGGGCCTGGAGCTCGCGAAAGGTCAGGCTCTCGCCGGTGCGCAGCTCCCACAGGACGCGCAGCGCCCAGCGCCGGCCCAGGAGATCCAGGAGGGCCATGATCGGCCGCCCGGTGGCTGACCCGCGGGCGGGCCGCCCGGGCCGTGGGTCCCCGTCGGCCTTGCGCGCTTTGGAATTCGAAGCTACCATGAGAACGAGGTTGCTCTTGTTTTCGAAGCTGAAGGAGCTTAGCGATGACCATGGACGCCACGCGCGCGGAGTCACGGATCCCGGCCCTCGAGCCCCCGTACGAGCCCGATGTGGAGGAGATGCTCAGACGGTGGATGCCGCCGGGAGCGGCGATCGAGCCGCTGGCGCTGTTCCGGACGCTCGCCGTCCACGGGGAGCTGATGTCCCGGATGCGACCGCTCGGCTCCGGGATCCTCAACCACGGCGTGGTGCCGGCGCGCGACCGCGAGATCGTGCTGCACCGCACGTGTGCGCGCGCGGGAGCGGAGTACGAGTGGGGCGTGCACGCGGTGGCCTACGCCCGGCAGGTGGGGCTCACCGCCGAGCAGCTCGCCTCCACGGCCGGCGGCACCCGCGCCGCCCAGGACCCATGCTGGCCAGAGCAGGACGCGCTCCTGATCCGCCTCGCCGACGAGCTGCACGACACCGCCACCGTGTCCGATGACCTGTGGGCCCAGCTCGCCCCGCGCTACAGCGAGCAACAGTTGCTGGAGCTCATCGTCACCGCAGGCTGGTACCGCACGCTCGCCTGCGTCATCAACGCCGCGAGGATCCCGCTCGAGCCGTGGGCGGCGCGGTTCCCGGCGACCTGAGGGGCGGCGATGCGCGATAAAAGTGCAGCTATCCCGCACAAATATCGCACTCGTCCGCCAGGTCTTCTCACAACCTGCGGGCGTATGATCCGGCGCCCTTGACGGCGACGCTGCTGGCATATCCCAACGTCTCGGAGGGCCAGGACCAGGCCACGATCGACCGGGTCGCCCAGGCCTTCGGCGACGCGCTCCTGGACGTGCACTCCGACGCCGACCACCACCGCAGCGCCTACACGCTGGCGGGCCGGCCCGGCGAACTGGCGAACGCCGTGGTCCGCGGGGCGCGCGCCGCCGTCGCCTCCATCGGGCTCGACGCGCACCAGGGCGTCCACCCGCGCGTGGGCGCCGTGGACGTCGCCCCCATCATCTACCTGAACGAGGAGGATCGCGGCGCGGCCGCCGCCGAGGCGCTTGTGCTGGCCGACAGCCTCGCCACCGAGCTGGAGCTCCCCGTGTTCCTCTACGGCGCCCTTGCCGGCGGCCGGACCCGGGCGGAGCTCCGGCGCGGCGGGCCCGCCGAGCTCCAGCGAAGGATCGACGCCGGGGAGCTCAGGCCGGACTTCGGCCCGCCCAACCTTCATCCCACCGCCGGGGCGGTGCTCGTCGCGGCTCGTCCGCCGCTGGTCGCCTTCAACGTCGAGCTCGCGCCGCCCGCGGCCGTCGAGGACGCCAAGCGGATCGCGGCCCTCATCCGGGAGGGCGGCGCCGAGGGTCTGCCCAAGCTCAGGGCCATCGGGCTGTGGCTGGCCCAGTCAGGTCTGGCCCAGGTCTCCACCAACGTCGAGGACCACCGCGCCACGCCGCTGCGCGCCGTCGTGGAGGCGGTGGCCCGGCACGCTCCAGTGGCCGGCGCCGAGCTCGTGGGCCTCGCCCCCGAGGCGGCGTTCGTCGACTTCCCCACAGACATCCCGCTCCGTGGATACGCCACGATTGAGCAATCCCTTCACCGGCGGGCCCACACCGCGTAAGCTCCACTGCACAGATGGCACAGACCAAGCGCAAGCGCCGGAGCAAGCACCGCGGGAACGCCGCGGGCACGATCGAGGCGCGCGGCCGCACGGGGCGCCCGCCGACGCCGGAGGAGCGCAAGAAGCAGGAGCGCGCCACCCGCGGCCAAGCCCGCGTGCCCAAGCCGCCCACGTGGACCAGCGCCATCAAGAAGGCGGCGCTGGCGACGTGCTTCATCTTCATCTTCCTGCTGGTCACCAACAAGTTCCGGGTCGTGCCCGCGCTGGTGTTCGCCTTCCTGGCGATGCTCCTGTACATCCCGTCGGGGTACTACCTGGACGGGTACATGTACCGCCGCTACCAGAAAAAGCAGCTTCAGAAGCAGTGATCGACGTCCGGATGTTCACCGTCGGGCCGGTGCAGGAGAACTCCTACATCGTCCGTCTCGGAGACGCCGACCGGGCCGTGATGATCGACCCGGGCGACGAGGCCGAGCGGTTGATCGGCGCGCTCCAGGCCCTCGGGATCACGACCGTCGAGGCGATCCTGCTCACTCACACCCACTTCGACCACGTCGGGGCCGTGGCCCCGGTGGCGCGAGCCACCGGAGCGCCTGTCTACTGCCCGGAGCTCGAGACCGAGATCTTGGCCGACATCAATTCCTTCGTCCGCCTGCCCGGTTTCGGCCCGTTCGAGAGCTACGACGCCGACGAGACGGTCAAGGGCGGCGAGACCCTGAATCTTGCCGGCATGGAGCTCGAGGTCTCATTCGTGCCGGGCCACAGCCCCGGCCACGTCGCCTACGCCCTGCGGGACCACAACGCGCTGTTCTCCGGCGACGTGCTGTTCCAGGGCTCGGTCGGCCGCGTCGACCTCCCCGGCGGCGACTGGCCCACCCTCCTGCAGTCGATCGACTCGCTCATGCGCGCCTATCCGGCCGAGACGGCCGTGTATCCCGGCCACATGGGCATCACGTCGCTGGGCGTCGAGCGCGACACCAACCCGTTCCTGCGCGAACTCGCGCACCATTCCTAGCCTCCACAGAGCAGCCATGAGCTCGCTCCAGGCCCCCCGAGGCACATTCGATGTGCTCCCCGCCGACGCCGCGCGCCGCACGGCGCTGGAGGAGCACGCCCGCCGCATCCTCAGCGCCGCCGGCTACGGGCGAATCGAGACGCCCACGTTCGAGGCGACGGAGCTGTTCTCGCGCGGCGTGGGGGAGGCCACCGACATCGTCCAGAAGGAGATGTACAGCTTCGACGACGGGGGCGGGCGCTCCATGACGCTGCGGCCCGAGGGCACCGCGCCCGTCTGCCGGGCGTACGTCGAGCACGGGATGCACAAGCAGCCCCAGCCGGTGAAGCTGTGGTACCTGTCGAGCTTCTTCCGCGCCGAGGCGCCGCAGCGGGGGCGCTACCGCCAGTTCTGGCAGGTCGGCGCCGAGGCGATCGGCTCCGCCGGGCCCGAGACCGACGCCGAGCTCATCCTGTTGCTCGCCGATCTGCTCCAGGCGGTCGGCGTCACGCAGAGCCGCCTGCGCCTGTCGAGCCTCGGCACCGCCGCGACGCGCCGGGAGTACCGCGAGGAGCTGACGGCGTTCCTGCGCGCGCATGAGGATGGCCTCTCACCGGAGGTCATCAGCCGGATCGATCTCAACCCGATGCGGGCGTTCGACGCCGGGGACCGCCGCACCCAGGAGACGATGCGCGACGCCCCGATCCTGCTGGACCGGCTCGCCCCCGAGGACGCCGAGCACTTCGCCGAGGTCCGCCGGCTGCTCGATGACGCCGGCCTCACCTATGAGCTCGACCCGACGCTGGTGCGCGGGCTCGATTACTACGCCCGCACCGTGTTCGAGTTCACCTCCGACGCCCTCGGCGCCCAATCGGGCGTGGGCGGCGGCGGGCGCTACGACGGGCTCATCGAGCAGCTGGGCGGCCCCGCGACGCCGGGATGCGGTTGGGCCGCGGGCGTGGAGCGGATGCTGCTGGCCGCCGGGGAGCAGCCGAGCGTGGCCGAGCTCGTTGACCTGTTCGTGGCGATCGCGCCGAATGGCTCACACCAGGCCGCGTTCAAGCTCGCCAACGACGCCCGCCGAGCGGGCCTGCGCGCGCAGCTCGAGCTGGCCGGCCGCGGGCTCAAGGGCCAGCTCAGGCACGCGGACCGCCTCGGCGCGCGCTACGTTGCGATCATCGACGACCAGATGCGGATCAGCCTGAAGGACATGGAGGCCGGGGATCAGACTGAGGTCGAGCCGGCGGCGGTGATCCCGGCCATCCTGCGCGGGAGCCGGGTGGCGTGATCCGGGCGCCCCGCGCCAACACGTTCCGTGACAGCTGGGCCGGCGAGCTGGACGGAGAGCGGGCGGACACGAGCGCGCGGGTGTCAGGGTGGGTGCACCGCCGCCGTGACCATGGCGGACTCATCTTCATCGACCTGCGCGAGCGGTCGGGGATCGTGCAACTCGTCTTCAACCCCGCCACCGCGAGCGAGGCCCACGCCGAGGCGCACAAGCTGCGCTCCGAGGACGTCATCACCGCGGCGGGCACAGTCGCCCGGCGCGCGCCGGAGAACGTCAACCCCAACCTGGCGACCGGCGAGATCGAGATCGCCGTCACCGACATGGAGATTCTCGCCGACGCCGAAACGCCCCCGTTCCCGGTCGACGAGGACGGCGCCGTGGATGAGAACCTGCGCCTGCGCCATCGCAGCCTGGACCTGCGCCGCGCGCCGATGCAGGACGCGCTCGCCCTGCGCCACCGCGTGGTCAGGACGATCCGCGACGCTCTGGACGACCGCGACTTCCTCGAGATCGAGACCCCGTTCCTGACGCGCTCCACTCCCGAGGGCGCGCGGGACTTCCTGGTCCCGGCGCGGATCGCGCCGGGGTCGTTCTACGCCCTGCCTCAGAGCCCGCAGCTGTTCAAGCAACTGCTCATGATCGGCGGCTTGGAGCGCTATTACCAGATCGTCCGCTGCTTCCGCGACGAGGACGCGCGCGCGGACCGCCTCCCGGAGTTCACCCAACTCGACGTCGAGATGGCGTTCGTTGATGAGGAGGACGTGCTGGAGACCAGCGAGGCGGCGCTCGGCGCGGTGTTCGCGCAGGTGGGCTTCGACGTGCCGGCGCCCCCGTGGCCGCGGATGACCCACGCCGAGGCGGTCGGCCGCTTCGGCTCCGACCGTCCCGACACGCGCTTCGGCCTGGAGCTTGTCGACCTCGGCGGCGCGCTGACCGGCAGCGAGTTCAAGGTGTTCTCCGGGGCGCTCGAGTCCGGCGGCGTCGTGCGCGGCATCAACGCCGGGGCCCGAGACCTGACCCGCTCCGATCTGGACGCGCTCACCGAACTGGCCAAGCAGCACGGGGCCAAGGGCCTGGTGTGGGCGTTCGTGCAGGATGAGCGGGCCGACGGCCCGTGGCGCTCGCCGATCGCCAAGTTCCTCAAGCCCGCGGAGATCGACGCCGTCACCAAGGCGCTGAGCGCGCAGCCCGGCGACGTGTTGTTCATCGTCGCCGACGAGTCAGCCACCGCCAACCAGGTCCTGGGCGCCCTGCGCCTGGAGATGGCGCGCCGCTTTGACCTTGTGCCGGAGGGCGCCCACGACATCCGCTGGGTGATCCAGTTCCCGATGTTCGCGTTCAAGCCCGAGGAGCGGCGCTGGGACGCCGAGCACCATCCGTTCACGGCGCCCGCCACCGCCGCGGGCACCCCCGCCACCGCGGCCGACATGGACGACCCAGGGGCGCTCCTGTCGCGGTCCTACGACCTGGTCCTCGACGGCAACGAGATCGGCGGCGGCTCCATCCGTAATCACCGGACCGACGTGCAGTCACGCGTATTCGACCTCATCGGGATCAGCGAGGAGGAGGCTCAGGCGCGCTTCGGCTTCCTGCTGGACGCGCTCAGATACGGCGCCCCGCCGCACGGTGGGATCGCCTTCGGGATCGACCGGATCGTGGCCTTGCTGGCGGGCCGCGACAACATCCGCGAGGTGATCGCCTTCCCGAAGTCCACCAGCGGCGCCGACCCGCTCACCGGCGCGCCCGCTCCGGTCGACGACATCCAGCTGCGCGAGCTCGGACTTCGGCTGCGAGGCTGAGGTAGGCACGCCGATGGCCGGAGTCGAACGCACCACCGGCACCCACTACGTCGTCCGCCTCATCCCGCCGCGCCCGACCTTCGACCAGGACATGGACGACCGCGAGCGCGAGATCATGGGGCGCCACGCCGCCTACTACGGCGAGCTCGCGCAGGCCGGCAAGATCGTGGTCTACGGGCCGGTCCGCGATAGCAGCGGCGCCTGGGGTCTGGGCGTGATCGAGGCCGCCGGAGAGGATGAGGTCCGCGCGCTGGCCGGCGCGGATCCCGCGGTCACCGAGGGGCTCATGACGCCGGAGATCGGCGCGATGCCGGTCAGCATCGTCCGGACCTGACCTAACCTGGGATGGCATGGACGCGCTGGCGTTCGAGCACCACCTGACCTCGCCCCAGGGCCGGGGCCACCGGCCCGTGCCCGGGCACTCGGCCACGGCCGGCGGGTATGCCTGCTGCGACGAGATCACGATCACGCTGGCGATCGACGGCGGCCAGGTCACCGACGCCGGCTTCAGCGCGCACGGCTGCGGCGCCGCCACCGCCGCCGCCAGCGCCGCCGTCACGCTGGCCCGGGGCGCCGGCATCCTCACCGGCGCCCGCATCGGCGCGGGCGAGATCGCGGACGAGCTCGGGGGGCTGAGCACCGCCAAGCTCCACGCCGCCGAGCTGGCCGCCGATGCGCTGGCACGCGCCCTGGGCGCGGCCGTCCGCGCCGACGCGTGCCTCGCGCCCGATCCCGCACGGCCGGCCACGCTCGTGGCCATGAGCGGGGGCGTCGACAGTGCCGTCGCGGCTCATCTGTGTGCGCAAACCGTGGCAACCCTCGCGGTGACGCTCGAGCTGTGGGCCGACGCCGAGAACGACGCCGAAAGCAGCTGCTGCTCGGCCACCGCGGTCGCGCAGGCGCGGTCGCTGGCCCACCGGATGGGCATCCCGCACTTCACCATCGACCTGCGCGACGAGTTCCGCGCGGGCGTGGTGGATCCGTTCATCGCCGGCTACGCGGCGGGGGAGACGCCCAACCCGTGCGTGGGCTGCAACGGGCATGTCCGGCTCGACGCGATGCTCGAGCTCGCCGACCGCCTGGGGTGCGCGACCCTGGCCACCGGCCACTACGCGCGCACCGCCGAGTCAGACGACGCGCGCGGCCCGCTGCTGCGCGCCGCCGCCGACCCGGCAAAGGACCAGACCTACATGCTCGCGGCCCTCAGGCCGGAGTCGCTGGCGCGGCTGAGCTTCCCCCTGGGCGAGCTGTGCAAGCCCGAGGTGCGCCGGATCGCCGCCGACGCCGGCCTGCCGGTCGCGGCGAAGGTCGACTCCCAGGACCTGTGCTTCCTGGCGGGGACGAGCCGGGCTCGCTTCATGGAGCGCCACGGCGACATCGGCGCCCGCGCCGGCGAGATCGTCAACAGCGCCGGCGCGGTGCTCGGGCGCCACGACGGGCAGCACCGGTTCACCGTCGGACAGCGTCGCGGGATCGGCGTCAACTCCAGCGAGCCTCTCTATGTGCTGCACAAGGACGGCGCCAGCGGACGGGTCACCGTCGGCACGCGCGCGGAGCTGCGCACCGACCGCGTGAGCATCCGGGCGGCGCGCCTGCACCGCGACGGAAGCCGCGTCAACAGCGTCAAGCTGCGCTACCGTCAGCGTCCGCTGCAGGGCCGCCTGGTCGGCAGCGCCGCCGAGGGGCGGCACCGCGCGCTGGCGCTCCAGCTCGACGAGACGGTCGACGGCGCGGCGCCGGGCCAGCTGGCCTGCCTCATGGACGGCGACCTGGTGGTGGGGTGGGGGACGATTGACGGGCGGGCGGGCCGGGGTCATACCTAAACTCCACGCCGATGACCTCTGACGACATCCGCCGCGCCTTCCTCGAGTACTTCGAGTCCCAGGACCACCTGCGCCTGCCCTCGGCGTCGCTCGTCCCCGCCGAGCACGATCCCTCGGCGCTGTTCACCGTGGCCGGGATGCATCCGCTCAAGCCGTATTTCCAGGGCGTCGAGCGCCCGCCGCATCCGCGCGTGACGACGTGCCAGAAGACCTTCCGCACTCCGGACATCGAGATCATCGGCACCACCACCCGCCATCTCACCTTCTTCGAGATGCTGGGCAACTTCAGCTTCGGGGACTACTTCAAGCGCGAGGCGGCCCGGTTTGCCTGGACGCTGTCCACCGAGGGGTTTGGCTTCACGCCCGATGACATCTGGATCACCGTGTTCGCGGGTGACGAGGAGCTCGGCCTGGGGCCCGACCAGGAGGCGATCGACGCCTGGCTGGAGATCGGGATTCCGCGCGAGCGGATCGTGGAGTGCCCGCGCTCGGAGAACTTCTGGCAGGCCGGCCCCACGGGCCCGTGCGGCCCGTGCTCAGAGCTGTACCTGGACCGCGGCGTCGATCACGGCAAGCCCGACGATCTGCCCGGCGGCGACAACGAGCGCTTCATGGAGTATTGGAACCTCGTGTTCATGGAGCTCGACCAGAACCCCGTCAACGTCCTCACGCCGCTGCCGGCCAAGAACATCGACACCGGTCTCGGCCTCAACCGGCTGGCCTGCATCCTCCAGGACAAGGCGACCGTGTTCGAGACCGACCAGTTCGCCCCCCTCATCGCGCTCGGCGAGGAGCTGTCGGGCCGCCGCTACGACGAGGACTTCCCGACCGACCGGGCGCTGCGCGTGCTCGCCGACCACGGCCGTGCGATGACCTTCCTGCTCGGGGACGGCGTGGTGCCTTCCAACGAGGACCGCGGCTATGTGCTGCGGCGCATCATGCGCCGCGCCATCCAGCACGGCCGCGGGCTGGGGCTCGAGACTGGGTTTCTGCAGCGCTACGCCGACGTCGTCACCGAGCTGATGGGCTCGCAGTACCCAGAGCTGCACCAGCAGCGCGACACGATCCGCCGCTGGATGGGCTCGGAGGAGGAGAGTTTCGGGCGCACGCTGGAGCAGGGGCTCAAGCGCCTGGATGACCTCATTGCCCAGGCCCGCGACGAGGACGCGGAGGGCATCGCCGCCGCCGACGCCTTCCTGCTGCATGACACCTACGGCTTCCCCATCGACCTGACGCTCGAGATCGTCGCCGAGCACGGCCTCGGCGTGGACGAGGCCGGCTTCGAGTCACTGATGGACGACCAGCGCACACGGGCGCGCGAGGGCTCGCGCGGAGACCGCGGCGGCGACGGCATGCGCGAGAAGGCGGCTGCGCTGTCGGGCAGCGCGGGGTTCGCGACCGAGTTCGTCGGCTACGAGACGACCGACGCGGAGACCACCATCGGGGCCGCGCGGTCGGACAACGGCGACCTGCTGGTCAAACTGGTGGAGTCCCCGTTCTACGCCACCGGCGGCGGCCAGATCGCTGACACCGGCGTCCTCGAATGCGAGGGCGGCGGCTGTCGCGCCACCGTGACCGACGTCATCCGCCTGGGCACCGACCAGGTCGTGCGCCTCAAGCCCGAGCACGGGACCTTCGAGCCGGGCGAGCGGGTGCATGCCCACGTCGACCGCGCCGCCCGCCATGCCACCGCGTGCAACCACACGGCGACCCACTTGCTGCACGCCTCGCTGCGTCGGCGCCTGGGGACCCACGTGCACCAGGCCGGCTCCTACGTCGGGCCTGACAAGCTGCGCTTCGACTTCACCCACGGCAGCTCGCTCAGCGCCGAGGAGCTGCGCCAGGTCGAGGACGACGTCAACGGGTGGATCGTGCAGAGCCACCCCGTGCGCGCGCTCAGCACCTCGCTGACCGAGGCCAAGCGCCTCGGCGCGATGGCGCTCTTCAACGAGAAGTACGGCGACATCGTCCGCATGGTCGAGGTCGGCGACGGGTCGTTCTCGCGCGAGCTGTGCGGCGGCACCCACGTCCACAGCACCGCTGAGATCGGGCTGTTCCGGATCGTCACCGAGACGTCCAGCGCCGCCAACGTGCGGCGCATCGAGGCCATCAGCGGTCCCGAGGCGATCGCCTTCGTCCGCGAGCGCGACCGCGAGCTGGGCGAGGTCGCCGAGCAGCTGCGTGTCCCGGCCGCCCGGGTCGTCGACTCGGTGAGCAAGCTGTCCGAGCGCGTCAGGGAACTCGAGCGCGCGGCCCGCCGCGGCGGCTCCGGCAACGGCGCCGTCGACGTGGACAAGCTGGTGGCCTCCGCCACTCAGACCAGCGGCGCCAGCATCCTCACCGCCGCCGTCGAGGTCGCCGACGGGCAGGCGCTGCTGGAGCTCGCCGACCGGCTCAAGGGCAGGCTCGGCGACGCCGCCATCGTGCTGGGTCGCGCCGGCGAGGATCGCGTGGACCTGGTGGCCAGCGTGGCCCCGGCCCTGGTGGCCCGCGGGGTGCGCGCGGGCGAGATCATCAAGGTGGCCGCGGCCGAGGTGGGCGGTGGTGGCGGCGGCCGTGACACGATGGCCCGCGCCGGGGGCAAGGACCCCGCCCAGCTGCCGGCCGCCATCGATGCTGCCCGGACCGCCATCGAAGCCGCGCTCAACGCCTGAGCCTGTGCGCGTACTGGCGCTCGACTACGGCAGGGCCCGTTGCGGATGCGCGGTCAGCGACCCGACGGGGACGCTGGCCACGCCGCTGGAGCCCGTCACCGACGTGACCTCGCGCCGTGGCCGCGCCCGGCTGCGCGAGCTGATCCGGGACGTGGGCGCCGAGCGGCTGGTGGTGGGTCTGCCGCTGTCGCTGTCGGGCGCCGACTCCGCACAGACCGCCGAGGCACGCCAGTTCGCCGCGGGCCTGGAGCGCGCCCTGTCGATCCCGGTCGAGCTCTACGACGAGCGGTTCACCACCCGGCTGGCCGAGCAGACGCCGGGCCGCGCCAGCGAGGACTCGCGGGCGGCGGCGCATCTGTTGGAGAGCTGGCTGGCCCGCCGGGGTGCCGCCGAGGTCGCACATGGCTGACAACAACGATCGCAGCGCCGAGGAGCGCGAGGCGGCGCGGCACGAGCGCGAGGCCGCGCGGCGCCAGCGCGCTGGCGTCTTCAACCAGCCCGACGGCGACGCGTTGCCCCCACCGGCCCCCGAGCCCGACCTCGACACTGACCCCGAGCCGCCGGCCGATTGGGGTGCCGATCACGATCACGACGACGACGACGTCGACCAGTTCGGCTTCCACGACGGAAACGACGCCGGGCTCGGCGCGGCCGCTACGGACGAGCGCCCGTCGGGCACGCGACGCATCAGCCACATGGAGCGGCGCTCCCGGCGCCCCCACGCCCACCGCCCGGCGCGCCGCCGCCCGCCGCAGGGCCATCATCGCCACTCCTGGGCGGGCCGGATCGGTGCGCTGATCGCGGTCATCCTCGCGGGCGCGTTCATCTGGTTCTTGGTCGAGCTGTTCCAGCCGCTCGGGACCTCGCCGCACGGCCAGGTCACGGTGGTCATACCGCCCCACTCGAGCGCCAAGGAGATCGGCTCCCTCCTGCAGCGCGACGGCGTCATCCCCCACAGCTTCTTCTTCGAGCTGCGCGCGACGCTGGCCGGGGAGCGCAGCAAGCTGCGGTCGGGCACCTACCACCTCCAACAGGACATGAGCTATGCCGCGGTGCTCAGCGCGCTGACCAAGACGCCCCGCGCCGCCCCCACGACTCAGCTGACCATCAGCGAGGGCCACACCCGGCAGTACGTGGCCGCGCTCCTGCGCAAGCAGAAGATCCGCGGCAACTACATGGCGGCCACCCGCCGGTCGCCGCTGCTGGATCCGCACAAGTACGGCGCTCCCCGCTCCGTCCCGTCGCTGGAGGGCTTCCTCTTCCCGGACACGTTCACCCTGGTGCAGCCGGTCAAGGTCTCGGCGCTGGCGTCCGACCAGCTGCGCGACTTCAAGCGGCGGTTCGCCCGCGTCAACCTCAGCTACGCGCGCTCCAAGCACCTGTCCGCGTATGACGTTCTGACCGTCGCGTCGCTGATCGAGGCCGAGGCGGCCTCCGAGAAGGCACGCCCCCTCATCGCGTCGGTCATCTACAACCGGCTGGCCGACCACATGATGCTCCAGTTCGACACCACCACCCAGTACGCGACCGGCAATTTCACCAGGCCGCTGACGGTGTCCCAGCTCAAGTCGAACTCGCCCTACAACACCCACACCCATTTCGGACTGCCGCCGACGCCGATCAACAGCCCCGGCCTCGCGTCGATTCAGGCGGCCGCCCACCCGGCGCGGACGCACTTCCTCTACTTCTTCGCCAAGCCGTGCTCGAACCAGACCGTGTTCGCCACCAGCTACGCGCAGTTCCAGCACCTGCTGGCCGTCGACCGGCGTCCGCACTGCAAATGACCGAGCGGCGCCGGCTCGGCGTCCTGGGCTGGCCGGTGGCGCACAGCCGATCGCCGGCCATCCAGAACGCGGCGCTGGAGGCCGCCGGCCTGCAGGACTGGCGCTATCAGCTCCTACCCGTCCCGCCTGAGCTCTTCGCCGAGACCGTTGCGGCCCTCCCCGGCGCCGGGTTCGCCGGGGCCAACGCGACCATCCCCCACAAGCAGGCCGCGCTCGCGCTGGCGACCGACGCGACGCCCCGCGCCCGGGCCATCGGCGCGGCCAACACGCTGACGTTTGCGCCCGACGGGGCGATCGCCGCCGACAACACGGACGCGCCGGCGCTGATCGCCGCCCTGCCGTTCGCGGTGACCGGCCGGACGGCGATGGTCCTCGGCGCCGGGGGGAGCGCCCGCGCGGCCGTGTGGGCCCTCCTGGATGCCGGCGCGGCCGAGGTGCGGGTGTGGAACCGTACCGCCCAGCGCGCCCGCGAGCTGTCCGACGATCTCGGGGCCACGCCGACCGGCCGCGCCACCGCGTCGGACGTCTTGGTGAACTGCACCGCCGTCGGCCTCGACGGGTCCGACCCCTTTGACCGGCTGCCGCTGACGCCCGAGGACCTCGGTTCCTATGGCTGCGTCGTGGACCTGGTGTACACGGCCACCGGCACCGCGCTCGTGCTCCGGGCCCGCGAGCGGGGGATCCCGGCCGTGGACGGGCTCGAGCTGCTCATCGGCCAGGGCGCCCTGAGCTTTGCGATCTTCACCGGCGTGCCCGCCTCGCGGGAGGTCATGCGCGCCGCGCTGCCCTCGCCGGCTGGCTAACCTCCGCCGCCATGGCCACCGAGGAGTCAGGTCCCGAGGACCAGATCTGCAACCCGTGCCGCGGTACCGGCCGGCTCACATCGGGGCTGGGCGGGACGCCCCACGAGGTCGTGTGCCCGTGGTGTGACGGGACGGGCCGGCGCATCCCCGGCCGCAACGCCCAGGAGCACCCCGCCGAGGGCGGCACCTAACCTTCGTCGTCCCCATGGCGCTCAAGCTGACCACCGCCGGCGAATCGCACGGGCCCGGCCTCACCTGCATTCTCGAGGGGATGCCCGCCGGGCTGGTGCTCGAGCGCGAGGCGCTGGATCGCGACCTGGGCCGCCGCCAGCTCGGCCACGGGCGGGGCGGGCGGATGAAGATCGAGCGCGACCGCGTCGAGGTCACCGCCGGGATCCGGCACGGCCGCACTCTCGGCGGGCCGATCGCGCTCACCGTCACCAACCGGGATTTTGCCAACTGGGAGGAACGGATGAACCCGTGGCCGGTGGAGGCGGAAACGGCCGAGGTCCACCTGCCGCGCCCAGGCCACGCTGACCTCGTGGGCACCCAGAAGTACGGCCTCACCGACGTGCGCGACATCCTGGAGCGAGCCAGCGCCCGGGAGACGGCCGCGCGAGTGGCCGGCGGCGCCGTCGCCAAGGCCTTCCTGGGCGTGCTGGGGGTCAGCGTGTTCAGTCACGTGATCCAGATCACCGGGGTGACCGCCCCGCGCCGCGACGACCTGACCCCGGAGGACTTCGCCGCGGTCGACGAGTCGCCGGTGCGCTGTCTCGATGACGAGGCCGGGCGCGCGATGGTCGCCGAGATCAACCGGCTGCGCAAGGCCAACGAGTCGCTCGGCGGCGTGTTCGAGGTGCGGGCCTTCGGGGTGGTCCCCGGGCTGGGCTCGCACGTGTCGTGGCTCGAGCGCCTCGACGGCGTCCTCGGCCAGGCGATCATGTCGATCCAGGCCGTCAAGGGCGCCGCGGTCGGCGACGGCATCGAGGTCGCCGGGCTCCCCGGCTCTGAGGCCCACGACGAGATCTTCTACTCAGACGAGCGCGGCTTCTACCGCGAGACCAACCGCGCCGGCGGCCTCGAGGGGGGGATGACCACCGGCGACCCGCTCGTCGTCCGCGGCTACATGAAGCCGCTCCCGACGCTGACCAAGCCGTTGCGGTCGGTGGACATCGCCACCCACGAGCCCGCCGAGGCCCTGCGCGAGCGCACCGACTCCTGCACCGTGCCCGCCGCCGGGGTGGTGGCGGAGGCGATGGTGGCCTTCGTCGTCGCCGACGCCTACCGCCGCAAGTTCGGGGGTGACCACATCAACGACGTGCGCGCTGCGCTCGACGCCTACCGCGCGCGCATCGGCTGGCAGCGGCCGTGATGATCGCCCACACCCGCAACGTCGTGTTCGTCGGGTTCCTGGAGGAGGCGACCCGCGCCGCGGCTCACGTGCTGGGGGACACCCGCGGCGGGACGGTCGTGGCCGCTGATTCGGCGCGCGACGTTGCGGACGCCCCGCACCGCCAGATCATCACGCTCCGCAGCGACGCGCTGGAGGTGGCGGCGATGCGCGAGGCGGTGGCCCGCCATCTCGTGATCTGGGTTGACGTCAGTCCCGACACGGCGTGGCACCGTTGGCAGGCTGGCGAGGGCGCTGATGCCGACCGGGCGCGGTTCGAGGCGGTGTTCGCCGCCCAGGAGCCGCTGTACGCCCGCACCGCCGACGTCATCGTGCCCCACTCGCGTGCCGGCGAGATCGCCACGGTGCTGGAGGCGCTCGAGGCCATGCCGGCCGGCGGCAGGCTGTTGTGGGCCACGAGCGCCGGCGGCGACTATCCGGTCTACATCGGCCCCGGCCTGCTCGCCCGCGGCAACGGCGGCGCCTTCTGGCCCCGGACCGTGGATGGGCGGCGCTTCCTCGTCACCGACTACAACGCCGGGCGCCTGTACGCCGAGCGCCTGGAGCCGCTCGACGGCCGGGTGACGATCATGCCCGGCGAGCAGTCCAAGACGATCGCCCACGCCGAGATCGTCTGGACGGAGCTGGCGCGCGCCGGCATGACCCGCGCCGACGTCGTCGTCGCCCTCGGCGGCGGGGTGGTCGGCGATCTGGCCGGGTTCTGCGCCGCCACCTACCAGCGGGGCGTGCGTGTCGTCCAGGTGCCCACCACGCTCGTGGCCCAGGTGGACTCCGCCCTCGGGGGCAAGACCGGCGTCGACTTGCCGGAGGCCAAGAACTACGTGGGCGCCTACCACCAGCCCCAGGCGGTGATCGCCGACACCGAGGCGCTCGCCACCCTCCCGGACGCGGAGCTGGGCGCCGGCTACGCCGAGGTCGTCAAGACGGCGCTCATCGCCGGCGGCGGGCTGTGGGAGCTCGTGCGCGCCGGCGCGCCGCCGGCATCCCCCGAGGTGGTGGCCGCCTGCGCCCACACCAAGCTGCGCATCGTCGCCCGCGACGAGCGCGACGGCGGCGCGCGCCAGTCGCTCAACCTCGGCCATACCGTCGGCCACGCCATCGAGGCCGTCACCGGCTATGCCGCCTACCGCCACGGCGAGGCGGTGGCGCTCGGCCTGCTGGCAGCGCTCCGGCTCTCGGGCAACGACGACCTGCGCACCGAGGTGTCCGAGTTGCTGCGTGCCCGCGGCCTGCCGACCGAGCTCCGCGGCGTCGACCCCGACGCCGTGGTCATGGCCACCGCGCGCGACAAGAAGCGCATGGGGGAGGGGCCGGTCCCGTTCGTCCTGCTGCCCGAGCCCGGCGATCCGCGTCCCGGCAGCCCGGTGGCCCCGCGCGAGCTCATCGCCGCCGTGCGAGAACTGGCACGCTAGCGTCAGGGCCATGGACGTTCGCAATCGGATCGAGGTCATGCACGGGGTCAACCTGGACCAGCTGGGCCGCCGCGATCCCGCTCACTACGGCAGCCTCACCCTGACCGAGCTGGAGCTGGGGATCTCCGAGGCGGCCGCCGAGCTGGGGCTGGCGACCCGCTTCTTCCAGAGCAACCACGAGGGCGCGTTCGTGGAGCATCTCCACGGGCTGGCCGAGCTGGCGGACGGGATCATCATCAACCCGGGCGCGTGGACCCACTACTCGTGGGCCATCCGCGACGCCCTCGAGCTGACGGGCCTGCCGGCGGTGGAGGTCCATCTGTCCAACGTGGACGAGCGCGAGTCCTTCCGGCGCGAGTCGGTGATCCGCGACCTGTGCTTCGCTCGCGTCGCCGGGAAGGGGAAGGACGGCTACCGCGAGGCGCTGAGCCGGCTGGCGGAGGAGCTCTCGAGCGCGGTATGACCGACCGCGCCGCCCGCCTGGCCGAGAGGCTGCCGGAGATCGGGGCCGACCTGCTGGTCGTGACCTCGCTGGTCAACATCCGCTATCTCACCGGGTTCACCGGCTCCAACGGCCTCGTGCTGGTGGGTCCCGACACCCGGGCATTCGTCACCGACTTCCGCTACGTCGAGCAGTCGGCCGCCCAGGTCGACCCGGCCTTTGACCGTATGGTCGCGCCGGAGCTGCTCGACACCATCCCCGACCTGCTGCCCCGCGGCGCGGCGCGCCTGGCCTTCGAGGACGCCCACCTGACCGTGCGCTCGCACCGCCGGCTGCGCGACCTGGTGGGGGACGGCATCGAGCTGGTGGCCGGGGGCGACCCCGTGGAGTCATTGCGTGCGGTCAAGGACGCTGAGGAGATCCGGCGGATCGCCGAGGCGGCCAGGCTCGCGGACGCGGCGCTGCGCCAGATCATGGAGCGGGGGATGGTGGGGCGCACCGAGGTGAGCGTCGCCACTGCCCTGGAGCGCGCCATGAGCGACCTCGGGGCCCAGCGGCCCTCCTTTGACCCGATCGTCGCCGCCGGTCCCCACGGCGCGCTGCCTCACGCCCAGCCTCGCGACGTCGAGATCGGACGTGACGAGCTGGTGGTGATCGACTGGGGCGCCGAGCTGGACGGCTACTGCTCGGACTGCACTCGCACCCTGTCCACCGGGGAGCTCGCCGACGCCACGCTGCAGGTGTATGACCTGGTGCGCGAGGCTCAGCGGGCCGGGCTGGAGGCCCTCAAGGCCGGCGTGGGCGGCCGCGAGGCCGACGCGGCGGCGCGCGAGGTGATCGGCGACGCCGGCCACGCCGAGCACTTCGGCCACGGGCTGGGGCACGGCGTGGGGCTGGACATCCACGAGGCCCCGCGGCTGTCCCAGCGCTCGGACTCCGTGCTGGTCAGCGGCAACGTCGTGACCGTGGAGCCGGGGGTGTACCTGCCGGGGCAGTTCGGGGTGCGGATCGAGGACCTCGTCGTCATCACCGACACGGCGTGCGACATCCTCACCTCGGTGCCCAAGGAACTCATCACCGTCGGCTGATCGTGGCCCGTCGAAGCGAGCAGCGGCGCGCCGCGGTGTGGGCGCTGTATCAGAGCGACCTGCTCGAGCGGCCGCTCGGCGACATGCTGCCGCGCGACGTCCACATGTTCACCCTTGCCCTCGCCGAGCAGGTGCGCGAGCACCAGCCCGAGCTCGACGAGCTCATCCGCCGCCACGCCAAGGACTGGCCACTGGAACGCATCGCGCCCTTGGAGCGCTCGATTCTGCGGGTGGCGCTGCTCGAGATCCTCTACCCCGAGGTGGTGCCCGCGGACCAGCCGATCCCGCCCGAGGGCGCCATCGACGAGGCCATCGAGACGGCCAAGCGCTTCTGCGGCTCTGGCGCGCCCGCGTTCATCAACGGCATCCTCGGCGCGGTCCTACGCGAGCACATCGAGGGCCCGCGGACGTAAGCCAAACGTAGGAGTTGCTCACGCCCGGCCGGTTCACGGGCGACAATCCCCGTATGAGATTGCTCGTCGTCGACGATGACCGCGGCCTGCGCGACGTCCTGCGCCGCGCCCTGTCGCTCTCGGGCTATGAGGTGGTGCTCGCCACCACCGGCGCCGAGGCGTTGTCCGAGGTCACCACCTCGATCCCCGACGCCGTCGTGCTCGACGTCGGTCTGCCCGACATCGACGGGCTGGAGGTGTGTCGGCTGCTGCGGCGCGAGGGCAACCGCGTGCCCGTGCTCATGCTCACTGCCCGCGACGCCGTCTCGGACCGGATCGACGGCCTCGACGCCGGCGCCGACGACTATCTGATCAAGCCGTTCGACGTCGAAGAGCTCCGCGCCCGGATCCGCGCGCTGCTGCGGCGCGCCGGCGGGGAGGGCGACGTCGAGGGGGGACTGACGTTCGCCGAGCTCACGCTCGACCCCGCCCGCCACGGAGTCGAGGTCTCCGGCACCTTCGTCGAGCTCACCCGGACCGAGTACCAACTGCTGGAGTTGCTGATGCTCAACCCCCGTCGCGTCCTGCCGCACTCGACGATCTATGACCGCGTGTGGGGCTATGACTTCGGGCCCACCTCCAACGCCCTGCGGGTCTACGTCGGGTACCTGCGCCGCAAGCTCGAGGATGCCGGTGCCCGGCCCCTCATCCACACCGTGCGGGGGGTGGGCTACGCGCTGCGGGAGCCGAGCGGATGAGCTTGAGGGCCCGCATGGGCCTGGCCTCCGGGGTCGCGGTGGCCATTGCCGTGATCGCCGTCGCCGTCTCCGCCTACGCGGGCACTCGCTCTGAGCTCCAGGGCCAGCTCGACACCTCGCTGTCGGCGCTTATCCATCCGCTGTTGGTCCACGCCGGCGTGGCCACGGGCCCGGCTGCGGGCGCCGGCGGCGACGGGGACGAGGGCCCTCCGGGGTTCAGGGGCGCCCCCGGCTTTGGGGGCGGTGGGTTCACCCAGAACGACTGCGACCACGGCCTGGGCCTCGACAACGCCCGCGGCGGCGGCTTCGGCGGGCCCCAGGGCTACGTCCAGTTGGTCAGCCCCGACGGCTCGGTGTGCCTGGCCACCGGCGAGACAACCAAGCTGCCGGTCGACGATGCCGTCAAGGCGCTGGCGCGCAGCGGCACCGGCCAGTACCTCACCAACGTCACCCTCGGCGGCCAGCACCTGCGCGTCCTCGGCCACGGCGCCGGACGCTACGGGGCGGTCCAGGTCGCGTTGCCGCTGACCCAGGTCGACGATGCGCTGTCGCACCAGCTGCTGCTGCTCGTGATCATCGCCGCCGCCGGGATCGCGCTGGCGGCGCTGCTGGGCGTGCTCGTGGCCCGCACTGCGCTCGCCCCGATCGGACGTTTCACCCGCCAGACCGAGGCCATCGCCGCCAACCCGGACCGGCTGGACACCGAGCGCGTCGACGTGCACGGCGGCGACGAGCTGGCCCGCCTGGCCCAGACCTTCAACAACACGCTCGACGCGCTCGACGCGTCGGTGCAGGCCCAGCGCAACCTCGTGGCCGACGCGTCGCACGAGCTGCGCACGCCGATCGCCACCATTCGCGCCAACCTTCAGCTGATGCGCGACGAGGAGCTGCTCTCGCCCGAGGACCGTGAGGCGCTGCGACGTGACGTGATCGAGGAGCTCGACGAGCTCACCGCGCTCGTTGGCGACGTGGTGGAGCTGGCCCGTGGCAGCAAGCTGGCGGGCGAGCCGGCCGAGGTGCGCGTCGACCAGATCGTCACCGCGGCGGTGGAACGGACGCGGCGGCGCGCACCGCAGCTCAGCGTTGCGGCCGCCATCGAGCCGACCCTCGTCCACGGGGAGGGCGACCGGATCGCCCGCGCCGTGGCCAACCTGCTGGACAACGCCGCCAAGTACGGTCAGGCGGGCGGCGTCATCGAGGTCACGCTCGCCGATGGTGTGCTCAGCGTCCGCGACCACGGGCCGGGCTTTCATGATGAGGACCTGCCGTTTGTCTTCGATCGCTTCCACCGCGCCCGTGACGCCCGCTCCCAGCCCGGCTCCGGCCTGGGGCTGGCCATCGTGCGCCAGGCCGCCGAGGCCCACGGTGGCTTCGTCCGGGCCGTCAACGCCCCCGGCGGCGGCGCACTGCTCCAGATCGGCTTCGGGCCCACGCTCGAGCTCGACGATGCCGGCACCCCGGACCCGGTGAGCCGGTCTCAGGCGAGCTCCTAGTACCCGGCGCCTTCGGCGATGGCGGAGCCGCTGGCCACCGCGATCCCTCGCCCGTCGGCGTCAACGACGTCCGCGCGGGCCACCGCGGTGCGGCGGCCGCCGTGCACCAGGGTCGCGTGCGCACGCGCCTCGCGCCCGTCGCTCGCCAGCGGCCGCAGGTAGTTGACCTTGAGCTCCAGCGGCACGAAACCCGCGCCCGGCGGGGCAGCGGACTGCACGGCGGCGTCGATCGCGGCGCCGGCCAACATCGCCACCGTGCCACCCTGGGCACGCCCGGGCGGCGGCGCGCACATCCAGCGAGTGGCGGGCAGAGCAAACGTCGCGTCGCCGTCCGCGACGGAGATCGGCCGCAACCCGGTGAGCCGCCCGAGGCCGGCCTCCGGCGCGGGGCGCTCCCACGGGTCCGGGCCGGCGGCCTCCGCGTCGCCGAGGCCGTCGGATCCGGGCTCGCCGCCCGCCGCCGACGCGAGCTGCACGCACAGCGATCCGCCGCGCGCGATCAACGCGCCGGTGTCGTCGGTCAGCGTCACCTCCGCCAGGGCGATGCCGCGGGCGGACGGACCGATGTCGATCACGCTGGCCTCGGTGCGCAGCGTGCGTCCCGGCAGCGCCCGGCCGACCTGGCGCAGCGCCAGCTCGGTGGTGCTGATGGCCACGCCCGCCGGGAGCTCGGCGATGATCGCGCATGCCATTGCCGCGTCGGCGGGGATGGTGAGCACGCCCAGCGGCACCCGCCCGTCCTCGGCACACAGCCACCCCGTCAGCGGCATGTCGAACCGAGCCGACCGGGCCGTGAGGGTGACCGGCCGCATCCCGGTCAGGCGCGCCAGCGGCGGCGCCGGCATCTCGCGCGCCAGCATGGCGCGCAGGAGCTCGATGCCCGGCTGCGCGGCCAGGGCGGCGTCGGGGTGACCGCCGCGCACCGGTTCGCGCCACGGCACGTCAGCGGAGGCGGCGTCGGGCTCACCGCGGCTGGCCGAGGTCCCGCTCACCGGCGCAGCAGTCCCGCGAGCCATCCGGCGACGGCATCGTGCACCGCGGGCAGGTCGGACTTGAGCCCGTGGTCACCGGCCACCGTCACCACGACGCGCGTCGGCCCGCCCGGCGGCATCCCGAACCGGTCGTTGACGCCCTGGATCACCAGCGTCGGCACGGCGACCGCGTCGAGCTCCGGCAGCCGGCTCGGGGAGGGCGTGGCCGCCGACGCCCGCCGGGGCGGCTGCAAGGGGAAGGCGAGGCACAGCACACCCGCCGACCCGGTGGCCGCGGCGGTTCGGCAGGCGACGCGGGCGCCCATCGAGCGCCCGCCGGTGACCAGCGGCAACCCGCTGAGCTCCCGGTCGGTCAGCCGCGCCACCACCGCCACCCAGGCCTCGTCCAGATGCGCTGCCGGGGCGGGCGCGCGTCGCTCCGCCACGCGATAGGGCTGCTCCACCAGCGCCACTGCCGCGCCGAGGCTCTGTGCCGCGCGGGCGGCCGCCTGGATGTCAGGCGCTGCGATTCCGCCGCCGGCGCCATGGCCGAGGATCAGCGCCCCGCCGGCTTCCGATCCTCGCGGGACGCTGAGGTGAGCCCTCGCCGCCCCACGCGGCGTCTCGATCATGACCTCGGCCATGGGCGGGATGCTGTCATGCCGGGACGGCGCGTAGCCTTGACCGGGTGGGAGGAGTCCCGGCGCAACGAGCGTTTCGGCTGCTGTTCGCGGCCCAGTCGATCTCGTCGCTGGGCGATCGACTGGTGCCGGTGGCGCTCGCCTTCGCCGTGTTGGATCTCACCGGCTCGCCCACCGCGCTCGGCGCGGTGCTGGCCGCCCAGACGATTCCACTCGTGGCGTTCGTCCTCTTCGGCGGTGTCTGGGCCGACCGGCTGTCGCGCCGCCGGGTGATGCTCGCCTCCGATCTGGTGCGGGCGGTGTCGCAGGGGGCCAGCGGTGCGCTGCTGCTCACCGGGCGCGCGCACCTGTGGGAGCTCGTGGTGCTCCAGGCGGTCTACGGCACCGCGGTCGCGTTCTTCGGACCGGCGGCGCTGGCCCTCGTCCCCGAGACGGTGGAGACCTCGCAGCTCCAGCAGGCCAACAGCCTCCTCGCGCTCAGCGGCAACGTCGCCGCGGTGATCGGGCCGGCGGTGGCCGGGGTGATCGTCGCCGCCTCGCACCCCGGCTGGGGGCTGGTGTTCGACGCCGCCACCTTCCTGGGTAGCGCGGCATGCGTGGCCGCCATGCCGCCGGTGGTGGCCGCGGTGCGCGAGCGCGCCCCGATGCTGAGAGAGCTGCGAGCGGGCTGGAGCGCGTTTCGTGCCCGCCGCTGGCTGTGGATCACCGTGGCGTGCTTCACGCTGTACGTCGGGTTCGGCTGGGCGCCCTGGCAGGTGCTGGGGCCGCAGATCGCGCGCCAGTCGCAGGGCGGGCCGGGCGCGTGGGCGGCGATCGTCGTCGCCCTCGGGGTCGGATCGGTCGCGGGCGGACTCATCGCGCTGCGGTTCCGGCCGCGCTACCCGCTGCGGATGTCGATGTGCGTGTTCGTGACGGTCACGCCGGCGATGATGGCGTCGCTGGCGGCGCACGCCCCGCTCCCGCTGATTCTCGCCCTCGCGCTGATCGACGGGAGCGCCGGCACGATGTTCAACACCTTCTGGTTCACGTCGGTGCAGTCCGACATCCCGTCCGGCGAGCAGGCCCGGGTGTTCTCCTGGGACTACCTGGGATCGACGGCGATGCTGCCCGTCGGCCAGGCGCTCAGCGGCCCGGTGGCGGCCACGCTGGGGCTCTCGACGACGCTCTACTGCGCCGCCGGTGTGACGTTCGTGCTCTTCGCCGTTGCGCTGGGGACGCCTGCGGTCCGCGACTTCAGCCCGCCGGCGATGGCGCCGGCGGGCGGACAGGTCATCTAGCGATGGCGGTTGAAGCTGATCACCTGCTGGATCCCGCTCGGCCGGTTGGTGTAACTCATCGTGTACTTCTGGATCCCGGGGATGAACGTGATCCGCTCGGCAGTCGCGCTGGCGCGCCACGCGCTGGGGTTGGCGGTGTGCTGCTGCTTGGCCAGCTCGTGGCCGGCCACGGCGATCGCCGCCCACACCGACCGCTGGCAGCGGCGCAGGTTGCCGTCACCGCAGTAGCCGTTGGCGAACGGCTGCGGCTGCTTGATGTGCAGCAGCTTGAGCACGTCGCGGTCGAAGTACTGGTACCAGCCGCTGAACTGGCCGCCCGGCGGTGAGTCGAACACGCTCACCAGCGAGCTGAACTCGCCCTCGAGCGGTCCCAGTTCCGGCCGCATGAACGCGGCGGCGATCTTCGGCCACGCCGCGTTCATGATCGCCGCGCCGGGGTTGTCGATCTTGCCGTCGTTGTTGAGGTCCAGCAGGTTGCCGCCGGCCTTGCGCCAGGAAACGAGTAGGGCCAGCATCTTGGCCGCCTCGCGGGTCGGCGCCTTGGCTCCCTTGAGCAGCTCCTGGAGCACCGGGACCGTGAGGATCGCCCGGACATCCTGGGTGGCGGCCGAGTTCATCGCCGAGGTGACGGTGGCCAGCGACCACTTGCCGTGGGAGCGCAGCCGCGCCAGGTTGTAGTTGAGCAGGTCAACGCGCGCCGACGTGCCGTTGGCGTTCCACGCGTCATCGGCGGCGCCGAAGCCGTGGGCGGAGACGTTGTTCCAGTTGGTCATCGTCCCCTTGACCGGCGTGTGCACCGGGTCGATACCCCGCGGGTGCACACTGGCGGGGGCGGTCCCGCGCCACTCCCACTTGCCGGTGCCGATCGTCGGCAGGCTGGGGTCGGTGCCCTTGGGGCGGACCGGCAGCAGCCCGGTCGTGTAGTCCGCGACGTGCTTGTTATCGATGTAGAACGAGTTGAACGTCTGCGGCGTCAGCTTCGCGGCGGCGAAGAAGGACTGCGGGCTGTGGACCTGGCCGTCGGACAGGCGTCGGTTGTAGAGCAGGTCCAGCACGTCCTTGCCGTAGCTCGAGCGCTTGCTGGAGATTGCCACCATGCGGCCGTGGACGCGGGCGTAGCCGACGACCGGGCCGTGCACGGTCATATTGAAGGCGACCGTCTTGCCGTCGAGCGTCCCGGCGTCGAAGTGCACCATCGACCGGCACGTGCCCCTGAACAGGTACTTGGTGGTGCTGTGTCCGCACAGCGTCTCGGCGTACTCGTCGACCACGTCGCCCGACGCCGAGGTCAGGGTCGTGGCGAAGTCCGGCCCGCGGCCGATCAGCATGTAGCCGGGGAACGGGGCCGAGGTGGCCCCGCGCCAGTCCAGACCCGGCGCGTGCATGTCGATCTCGTAGGTCAGGCCGGGGTAGAAGTACCCGACCTGGGGTCCGCCGACGAGCAGCGGGTGCCCGGAGGTGGAGTAGTTGCCCTCCACCATCAGCTCGTTGGACGCGTGCGCCCGCGGCGCGTCGCCACCGAACGCCCGGGACTCCTTGGCCGACACCGCCGGCGTGGCGTGGAAGCTGTCGGGGTCGAGCACCACGCTCCCGGGCGCGCCCGGCTTAGACGGGGTGTGGTCGTAGTTGAACGTGCCGTCCACCGTCGTCGGGCTGCCGGCGTTGGTGTTCTGGCGCAGATCGTTGAAGACGCTGTAGCCCTTCGTGACCCCGAGCCGATGTTCGAGCGCGCCGAGGAATTCGGAGTTCTGCGCCTCGCGGCCGCCGCCCTCGCCGAAGAACTGGTCCTTGAGCGCGTTGAGCGCGTAGATGTCGTTGCGGGTCCACGGCGGCGTGGTGGGGCTGTGGATCTTCAGATAGGCGTTGATGCCGGTGATGAACTCGTCGATGTCCGCCAGCACGTCGCGTCCCTCCGGCCCGGCGTTCTCGAGCACCTTGGTCTGGCGCGACAGGACCGTCTCGGTCTGCGCGCTGGGCTGGAAGTTCTGGAGCTTCTCGATCAGTCCAATCGCGGTCAGGCCGGGCACGTCGAGCGCGGCGACGCGCGAGTTGTCACGCGCCTCGTCGAGCAGCAGCCCGCGGTCCTCGGCGGCGATCCAGCCCGCCGCCCAGACGCCGCCGGCGTGCGTGGTAGCGGTGACGTGGGGCACGTCGAAGCGGTCGCGCACGATCGTGACCCCCGGGAACGGGACCGGCTCGACCGTTCCGGGCCCGTCGGTGCCGAGCCCGAACTGCTCGGACTTGAAATCGCTGAACAGATCGGCGCTGGCGACGTGGTCGAACAGTGGGGTGAGCGCGTTGTACATCTGTGCCTGGGCGGTCGCCACCGGCGAGACGGGCAGCCCGCCGGGCTGACCGGAGGGAATGATGTTGCGCGCGACCTGCGAGTAATCGACGTCTGCGGCGCCTGCCGACGCGGCAGCGCCCAGCGCCACGATCGCGCTCGCGGCCAGCGCGGCCGTGATTCTTCTCATAGCAAAGCTCCTCTGTGTCGCCCCGGGACAGGGCGTTGAAACGGCGGCCACCATACCAACCGCCCGAACGAAGGCGCCGCTCCCGACCCGGGGGTCCGGCGCTGGGTCACGAGGCAAACGCACGTCAACCACGGCTGTCGTGGGGTCGCGTTTGAGTGCCCTGAGAGACGTGCGTCATCTGGTGGTTGCTGAGCAGCCCCAATCCGCATCACCCCCTCTAGGCCCCCCAGAGCCGCACATGTCCCGCCTTCCCCAGCTGCCCTTGACATTCGCCGCGTTGCGCACCAACGCCCAGACCACCACCACGAGGTCGCTAGCGTTCACATCATGAGCCAGACCGTCGAGGTCCCCGCCTACGAACTGCAGAACGAGGTCCGCGTGGACCCGACCCGCGCGGCCCTCGTGGTGGTGGACATGCAGAACGACTTCGTGACCGAGGGCGGCAGCCTCGTCGTGCCCGACGCTGAGTCCACGATCCCGGCGATCGGCACGCTGCTGGAACTGGCGCGAGCGTACGGGATGCGCGTGGTGTTCACGCAGGACACGCACCGCGACGGCGATCCCGAGTGGCGCATCTGGCCCGAGCACGCCCGCGAGGACAGCTGGGGCTGGCAGATCGTCGAGGCGCTGGCACCCCGGGAGGACGAGACCGTGATCCGCAAGGTCCGCTACGACGGCTTCTACGGCACGCCCCTTGACCATCTGCTGCGCCTGTGGGGGGTGAGCACGCTCGTGATCTGCGGCACGGTCGCCAACATCTGCGTCCACTACACCGCGGCCAGCGCCGCGCTGCGCTGGTACGACGTGGTCATCCCGCGGGACGCCGTCTCGGCCCTGGACCCGTTCGACCTCGAGTCGAGCCTGCGCCAGACCGCGTTCTTGTTCGCCGGGCGCATCACCACCGCCGCCGGCGTCCGCGTCTGAGCCGCCGGCCGTTAGCGTGAGGCGCCGTGCAAGCTGAGCGCCACGGGCGGCCGTCGCTCTCGCCGGCGCTGCTTGCCGGCGGGGTGATCCTGGTCGCGATCAACCTGCGCCCGGCCGCGGCCAGCATCGGCCCCGTGCTGGACCGGATTCAGTCGGATGCCGGGCTGTCCTCGGGGTGGGCCGGCGCGCTGACCACGCTGCCGGTCCTGTGCTTCGGCCTGCTCGCGCCGCTGGCCCCGCCGCTGGCGCGCCGCCTCGGGATTCACACGGCGATCGCCGTGGCCATGTGCGCGCTGTTGGCGGGGATCCTGTTCCGCCTCATTCCCGGCGCCGGATTCCTGTTCCTGGGGACGGCGCTCGCGGGGGCGGCGATCGCCACAGCCAACGTGCTTGTGCCGGTGATCGTTCGCCGCGACTTTCCCGACCGCACCGGCACGGCGATGGCCCTGTACACCACGTCACTCATCGGCTTCGCGGCGCTGGCCGCGGGGGTCACGGTGCCGCTGGCCGACTGGCTGGGGGGCGGGTGGCGCCTCGGCCTGGGCGTGTGGGCCGTTCCCGCCGCCCTTGCGGCGCTGGCGTGGCTTCCCGCGCTCGTGCGCCGTGACGCGGCCACCGATGCGCCCGCGCCACGATCGCCGGTCGTGCGCCCGCTGCTGCGCCGGCCCCTGGCCTGGTGGGTCACGCTGTTCTTCGCGCTGCAGTCGGGCGGCTTCTACGCCACCCTGGCCTGGCTGCCCGACATCTTCCGCAGCCACGGCGCCAGCGAATCCCATGCCGGATTCCTGCTCAGCCTCTCCATCGTGGTGGGGCTGACGACTGCCACCACGGTCCCCTACATCGCCGCGCGCCAGCGCGATCACCGCTGGCTGGTCATTGCGTGCTCGGCGCTGATGGCGGTGGGGCTGGCCGGGATCCTGGTGGCGCCGATGTCGGCCCCGTACGTCTGGGTGGTGCTGCTCGGCCTCGGGCAGAACGCCGCGTTCCCGCTGGCGTTGATGCTGATCGTCATGCGCGGCGGGAGCGTCGCCACCACCGAGGGCCTGTCCACGCTCGCCCAGTCGGTCGGCTACGTGCTGGCGGCGTTCGCCCCGCTGGCCGTCGGCGCGCTGCACGGGCTGAGCGGGTCCTGGACGCCGCCGCTCATCCTGCTGCTGGCGCTGGTCGTGCCGCAGACTCTGGTCGGGGTGGCCGCCGGCCGAGACCGCCAGCTCTCATCGCCGTCGCCGGTGTCCCCCTCGCCACCCGGCGAGCTCGCCGCCCGCTGAGCTGCAAACGGGGAAGAAATCGCTGACCTCGGGGTCTTGATTAGTGACCCCGCCCTGCCACACAAGTGGGCGGGCAAGACCACGAAATGAGATGCATCATGATGAGCAGTTGGAGAGCAGCGAGGATCCGGATCGGCGGTGGCATTGCCATGGCCACGGTGGCCGTGGTCGTCGCGGCCTGCGGCAGCAGTGGTACGAACTCGAGTGCCGCCTCCGCCGCCAACCATGCGCCGGCCTCCGGTGCGAGCACGGCGTCGGTGCGTATAGCGAGCGGAGCGGACGGGAGGTACCTCGTCGGTTCGTCGGGGCGCGCCCTGTACCTGTGGGTGGCTGACCCGAACGACAAGTCGGTGTGTGCGGGAGCGTGCACCAAGTTCTGGCCGCCGCTGCTGACCAAGTCGGCGCCCGTCGCCGCCGCAGGCGTAACCGCGGGACAGCTGGGCACGATCACCCGATCCAATGGGAGCCAGCAGGTGACCTATGACGGCCACCCGCTCTACTACTTCGCCGAGGACACGGGTACCGGCTCGATCACGGGACAGGGCAACGACGGGTTCGGCGCCAAGTGGTGGCTGGTCGCCCCCTCGGGCACAGCCATCACCAAGAGCGGCTCCTCGGGCGCCGCGTCGGCCGGGTCCTCCCGCAGCGGGTACTAGTCCCGGCTGAGGAGGCGGTCAAAGGCGGCGCTGGTCTGCGCCAGGGCGTCGGCGAGCTCCCCGTGGAGCTCGACGGCGCCCGAGGTCTTTCCGGCGGCGGCGAGCTCGCACAGAGCCCGGGCGATCTCGCTCATCCGCGTCGCGCCGACGGTGGCGGCCGAGCCCTTGAGCCCATGGGCCAGGCCATGCAGCCGCGGTGCGTCATCGGCCGCGATCGCCGCGCGGATTGCCGGCAGGCGGTCCGCGGACTGGTCAAGGAACATCGTGGCCAGGGCGGCCTCGGTCTCGGGGTCCGCGATCTCCTGGAGCGGGCCGGGATCGAACACGTCCTGGCAGCCGTTGTCCTCGCGGTCGGCGCCCAGCTCGGGCAGGCGCCCGAGGAGGTCCTCGATGGTGCGGCGGCGCAGCGGCTTGGACAGGTAGTCGTCCATGCCGGCGGCCAGGCACTTCTCGCGGTCGCCCTCCAGGGCGTGGGCGGTCAGCGCGATGATCGGGGTGCGGCGTCCGGTCTGCCGCTCGCGGCGGCGGATGACCCGGGTGGCGGTGTAGCCGTCGACGTCGGGCATCTGGCAGTCCATGAACACCGCGGCGTACTCGTTGCGACCCGTCATGGTGATGGCCTCGCGGCCGTTGGCGGCGACATCGACCGTGAGGCCAAAGCTGCGCAGCAGGCGGATCGCGGCGAACTGGTTGATCTCGTTGTCCTCGGCGACCAGCACGCGGCGCCCGTTCTCGGCCCCGTCGGCGCCGGGCGCCGGCGCGGCCACGCCGATCGCAGCCTGGCCCGAGCGCCCCTTGTGCAGCGTGGCCAGCAGCTGGTTGTAGAGCCGTGAGGGACGGATCGGTCGGGCGACCTGGGCGTCCACGCCTGCTGCGCCGGCGTCGGCGGCCTCGGCGGGCGAGGAGACGGCCATGATCAGCCGGGTGGAGCGCAAGGCCGGGACGTCCTTGACCCGGCGCACGAGCTCCAGGCCGTCCATTCCGGGCAGGTCCACGGCGATGAGAGCTGCCTCGAACGGGCGTCCGGCCTCGGCAGCCTGGCGCAGCAGCCGCAGCGCCGTGGGGCCGTCGGCGGCGCTGTCGGGGCTGATGCCCCAGCTGGCCAGGCGGCTCTCCAGCGCCTGGCGGTCGGCGGCGTCGGCGTGCACGACGAGCACCCCCGTGCCGGTGAGGTCGCTGGCCGGCGGGTCCGCCTCCAGGCCCACGCCGGGGACGTAGGGAAGCGTGAAGAAGAAGCGGCTGCCGGCGCCCGACTCGCTCTCGCAGCCGATGTCGCCGCCCATCAGCTCCACCAGCTGCCTGGAGATACACAGCCCCAGCCCGGTGCCCCCGTAGCGGCGAGTGGTGGTGGCGTCGGCCTGGGAGAAGGGCTCGAACAACGCGGCGAGCCGCTCGGTGTCGATCCCGATGCCGGTGTCCGAGACCTCGAAGCGCAGCCGGCGCTCGCTCCCGGGGCCGTCGAAGAGCGCCACGCTGACTCTCACCTCGCCCTCGGAGGTGAACTTCACGGCGTTGGAGAGCAGGTTGGTCAGGACCTGGCGTACCCGGCTGCCGTCGCCGTGCAGGACCGGAGCCACGTCGTCATCCACCGACACCTCGAGCGCGAGGCCGCGCTCGGCCGCCTTGATGCCGACGATGTCGATCACCTCATCCAGCGCGGCGTGCACAGAGAAGTCCTCGCTGACGATCTCCAGCTTGCCGGCTTCAATCTTGGAGAAGTCCAGGATGCCGTTGATGACGCGCATCAGCGCCTCGGCCGAGGTCATCGTCACCTGCGCGTACTCGGACTGCTCCGCGCTGAGCTGCGTCTCGAGCAGCAGCTCGGCCATGCTGACCACGCCGTTGAGGGGGGTGCGGATCTCGTGGCTCATGTTGGCCACGAATTCCGACTTCAGCCGCGACGCCTCGAGCGCCTTCTCGCGGCTGGCCCGCAGCTCGTCGTCCATCCGCTTGCGATCCGAGATGTCGCGCCACACGGAGAACGTGCCGGTGATCGACCGGTCGTCGGATCGGTAGGGCGCGATGTCCACCGCGTACGTGCGACCGTCGCCGGCCGTGTACTCGAGCGAGCCCGACTCGCCCGCCAGCGCCCGCCGGACGGGCGGCTCGAGCACCTCGAACTGGGCGGGTGCCACGACCTCGGAGAGCAGCTTGCCCTCGAACGCCTCGCGATCGACCCCGAGCTCCTCCATGAGAGCGCCCTGGACGAAGCGGCAGCGCAGGTCGTGGTCGTAGAGCACGACCATCGTGTCGGGGAGGCTGGAGAGCAGGACCCGTTGGCGGTTCTCGGTCTCCTCGCGAGCGATCCGCGCCGACCGCTCCGCGGTCACGTCCTGCGCGGTACCGGCGATGCGGGGCGGCAGGCCGACGCCGGGGTCGGCGGCCAGGTAGTCGCCGCGGACCGAGAGCGTGCGTACCCGCGAGCCGTTGAGCGCGACGCGGTACTCGTCCACGAACGCCTCTCGCGTCCTGACGATCTCGAAGATCTTGGCCCGCACGCGCGCTCGGTCCTCGGGGTGCACGAGGGCGAGGAACTCCTCCAGGCGCGGCGCGTCGGCCAGCGGGTTGACGCCGTGCAGCAGATACTGCTGGACCGACCAGGCGGGGTCGCCGTTGTCCAGATTCCAGGTCCAGCTCCCGACCCCGGCGACCGACTGGGACTCGTCCAGCAGACGCCGGCCCTCGCGCAGCGCCGATTCCGCGGCCTTGGCCCGGGTGATGTCCTCCACATGGGAGACGAGGTGCAGGGGCGTGCCGCGTTCGTCGCGCACGAGAGCGACGGAAAGCTTGACCCAGATGGCGTGTCCGTCCTTGTGGAAGTAGCGCTTCTCCATCTGGTAGGTGCGGATCTCACCGGCCAGTACCTGGCGCAGCTTCTCCATGTCGGCGTCGAGGTCGTCGGGATGCGTCATGTCCTGGAAACTGCGCTCCAGGAGCTCGGCCTCCGTGTAGCCGACGATCTCGCACATCGCGCGGTTGACCTCCAGCCAGCGCCCGTTGGGCCCCACCAGCGCGATCCCGATCGGCGCCGCGCCGAACGTCTCGCGAAAGCGCGCCTCGGACTCCTCCAGACCCAGTTCCAGGCGGTGCTGCTCGGTGACGTCGCGTCCGATCGAGGTCGCGCCGATGACGCGGCCGGCCTCGTCGCGCAGCGGAGCGGCGCTGAGGTCGACGTAGATGAGCGAGCCGTCGCGGTGGCGGCGGGGCAGGGCTCGAACCGTCACGTCCTCGCCGGACAACAGCCGCGGCATGAGGCGCTCGGCGTCGGGACAGCCGGGGTCGACCGGCGCGGCGGGCGACTGCGTGGTGCCCATCATCTCCTGGGCGGTGTAGCCGTAGAGGCGTTCAGCGCCGGCGTTCCAGCTCGTGATGGCGCCATCGAGGTCGACCGTGATCACGGCGTCGGGCGTGGACTCGACCACCCGGGCGAGCTGCTCACGCTGGATCTGGGCGGCTTGGCGCTCGGCGACGTCGCGAGCCAGCGCGTTGAACCGCGGCCCGCGCGGGGTATCGACGCGCGCCACCGACACCTCCACCTCGAGCTCGTGCCCGTCGCGGTGGCGCGCGGTCACAGCGATGGGCAGCGCCGGCAGGTGGGGTGCCCCGGCCGAGATGTGCTGCGCCAGCGCGCATCCGGGAGTGAGATCCGGCAGGATCGTCTCGCACGCCGACAGGCCGATGGCCTCCGCCGCACTCCAGCCGAACAGCCTCTCGGCGGCGGGATTCCAGTCCACGATTCGGTACCCGGCGTCAGTGGCCACGAAGGCGTCGTGGGCGCTCTCAATGATCGATCGGGTTTCGCGCTCGCGCGCGGCGAGGGCGCGGTTGGCCGCCCGCAGGTCCAGTTCGGTCATGACGTTGTGGGCGAGCTCGGTGAGTATCTCGATCTCGATTTCGGTCCACTCGCGAGGGGAGTGCGCGATCGCGCAGAACGAGCCGAGCGTGTGGCCGTCGGCGTCGGTCAGCGGCACTCCGCAGTAGGCCACGACGTCGAGGTCGCGGATCGCCAGGTTGTCGCGCAGTCGGGGGTCGCGGCGGGCGTCGGCCACCACCAGAGGCGCAGCGTCGGTGACGACGTGCCGGCAGAAGGAGTGCGACAGCGGCGTCTGCGTGACCGCCGTGCCGACCGCGCTCTTGAAGTACTGGCGATCGCCGTCCACGAGCGTCATGGTGGCCACCGGAGCCCGGAGCAGCTTCGACGCCAAGCGAGTGAGGCGGTCGAATACCTCCTCGGGCTCGGAATCCATCAGCGCCGATCGCCGCACGGCCTCCAGGCGTGCCTGATCCCCCAGAATGTCGCTCATCTACCGGGTCATCGGCAGCAACCGCCGAGACTGCAGCGGCGGGTTATGGGATCCAGGTGAAGCCCGGGAACTGCGCCTTGAGCCGGCGGTGATGGTCGGGGTTGAGCTCGGACACGGCCTTGAGGCGCGGCTCGGTGAAGGTGGGGGTGGGGACCGTGGCGTCGGTGAACACCCACTTGGCCTCGAGGTTGACCCGGCAGAGCACCTGATCGTCGCGGACGAGGTACTGGATCATGTGGGCGATCGCGGTGACCCTGGTGGGCGGCGAGGCCTCCTTGAAGACATGGTCCCAGGCGCTTGATTGCGACGTCGGGTTGTCGAAGATGGTGGTCGAGTCGGCCGTCCGGTTGTTGGCCCCGCCGTCCTCGTAGAAGGGGGTGGTGCCCCCGGTATCGACGGTGACATCCGGGTTGCCGTGGTCGGTCGTGCTCTTCATCGGGAGGCCCGCGGCGGGAACCTCGAACGGCAGGGGCGTGCCGCCGGGCGGTCCGCCCGGGCGCTCCGCTAGCGCCTCGATCCAGACGAACTGGATCCATCGCGACCGCTCGCTGTCCTTGCCCTTGTAGGAGACCGAGTAGCCAAACTTCTTGCGGTCCTCAGGATTCCCCAAGTCGTGCTTCGTGGCATGGGTCTCTCCGGTCCGTACCGTCACCTCGCCGCCGCCAACGCTCAGCTCTTGCTCGCCTTGCCCTCCTTGAGCACGATCTCGTTCTCCAACGGATTCACGCGCGGGTGCTGTCGCTGAAAGTCCGCATAGGTCGCTCGCGCGAACACCCGGTCGTTTCCGGCCGATGGGTTCTGGAGCAGGTATGTCATGAAGTCGGCGAACGCGTTGCCGAGCGCAGGGATCCAGGACGGCATCTCGGCGTCCGAGAACCCCGCCAGCGCGGCGGCCAGCTCCTTCCACTTCTTCTTCTTGGCCAGCCCATCGAGCGCGGCCTTCTTCGCCGCCTGCGGGTCGGGCTTGGTCACCGGCTGCCGCGCCAGCTGCCGCACCCCCGGCGGGGAGACGCGGCCCGGCACCGGCCGAGCGTAGAGCGCGCTACGAGCCGGGTCAACCACGCGCGGGGACGGCCGCCGCGCGGTCGTGGTTGACGGCTTGACCGCGGCTTGCCGCGACCTTGCCGCGGGGTTGCCCGCCGGGCGAGAATGGGTGGCCGGCTCATGATTCCGCTTGCCCGCCCGCGATCCCCTGCCGCGCCCCCGGGCGCCGCGCTGTATGAGTCGCACTACCTGACCGCGACCGATCCCGCCGGGGGCCGGGCGCTATGGCTGCGCTGCACCGCGCTCAAGCGCCCCGGTGAGCCGGCGCGTCCCACCGCCTGGCTCACGTTCTTCGATGCCTCGGCGGCGGCGCCGCGGGCGCTGAGGGTGACGGCGTCTGACCCGGTCAGCGATCCGGGGGAGGGGTGGTGGCGCTGCCGCCTGGGGGAGATGGGGCCGGGTGGCGCGCGCGGCGAGCTGGACGATGCCTCGGGCGCGCGTTGGGAGCTCAGCTGGCAGCCGCGCGCGGGCGAGGTGGCCTATCTGCCGGCGCGGTGGCTCTATGACCGGCGCCTCCCGCGCTCCAATGGTGCCGTGCTCATGCCCGCGGGTACGGCGAGTGGCGCGGTGGTGCTCGATGGGAGCGAGGTGGCGATCGACGGGTGGGAGGCGATGGTGGGCCACAACTGGGGCGCCGAGCACGCCCATGAGTGGTGCTGGATCCACGCCGGCGCCCTCGGTGACGACCGCCGCGGCTGGCTCGACCTCGCGCTCGTGCGCATCGCCATCGGCCCGGTGGTCACGCCGTGGATCGCCTCCGGGGCGCTCTCCCTCGACGGCCGCCGGTACGCGCCCGCCCCGCTGCGTCGCGTCGCGTGTGAGCGCACCGGCGAGCGGACCATGGTGCGCGTAGCGCTGTCATCAGGCGCCGCCGTGGCGCTCGAGCTCACAGCACCACAGCGCGCAACGGTCACTTGGGACTACGCCAGCCCGCGCGGGCCCGGGCGCCTCGTCGAGAACTGCTCGGTGGCCGATGCCGCCATCTCCGTCACCGACGGCGGCGCCACCAGATCGCTGGCGGTGACGGGCGCCGCGGCGGTTGAGCACGGTCGGACGCCGTGACCCTTTAGCGCGGCTTAGATCAGGGGCTCCCGCACACCTGCTGGGCGTGCTGGAACGCCGGCGCGTTCGCGTCAACACCCGCCGGCGTGCCGAGTGCGATCCCGCCGCCGGCCGGGAACCGGGGGTCGGGGAAGTGCGGCACCCCGTGGGCGCGCATGCACTGGGCGAACTTCAGCGCGGCGGCCTTTTGAGCCGCGCTCAACGGTGGCCGGGGGTGCGCCGCGAGGAACTGCTTCATGCAGGTGCTGAGCGCCGACCGGAACGCCGGGGACTTGATGTTGATGGTCGGGGGCAGCGCGGCACCGAGGATCGAGACCGTCGACCCCGCCGGCCGCGGACCGCCGGCGTCGGGGAACTGAGGGACGCCGTGCCCGCGCATGCACTTGGCAAACGCCACCGTGCCGGGGCCGGGTCCCGACCCGGTCTGGGCGGATGCGATCGGTCCGCCGCGCGACCCGCATGCCGCGAGGGCCAACGTGGCCGCAGCGACCGCGGGCGTCAACGGCAATCTCACGGCGTGCACGACCGTGGTTGTACGGCGCGCCGTCTAACAGCGACGTAACGCTGTTATGCGGCCGTTATCGCGCGGCCCGGAGCGCGCGATCGAAGCTGAACGCGCCGAGGTCGATGTCCGGGACCCGACCGGTTAGCCACTGCGCGACCGCCTCGCCGATCGCCGGCGAGTGCTTGAAGCCGTGGCCCGAGCAGGCGGAGAGGATGAGCACGTTGCCGTGCTCGGGGTGACGGTCGATCACGAAGCGGCTGCCGCGCGTGCTCGTGTACAGGCAGGAGACCGTCCGCAGCGGCTCCGCGCCCAGCCACGGCAGGTGGGGCGCGATGCACCCGCTATACATGCGCGCGATCTCGGCTCGGCTCGCCGGATGCTGGCGGCCGTCGGGGGTGGTCGTGTGCTCGTAAGACTCGGCGGCCACCTTGACGCCGCCGCCGGGCCCGTCGATGGCGGGAAATCCGTAGAAGCCGTCGAGATGCACGAAGCCCCGCTGGTCGCCACCGATGTCCCACACGAACGCCGGCATGTCGCGCAGCTCGGCGTAGCGCTCGCGGATCGGAAACCAGAACAGCAGCTGCCGGTAGATCGCAAAGAGGTCGCGCCCCTCCGGGAACAGGTCGGCGATCCACGCGCCCGCGCACAGCACCAACTGTCCCGCCGTGTAGGTGCCCGCGGCGGTGGTGACGGTCACGCCGCGCGCCGACGCGCTCCAGCGCTGCACCCGCTCCCCGAGCCGCAGCCGGGCGCCGGCGCGCCGTGCCAGGGCGAGCTGCGCCGCGACGGCGCGCTCGGGCCGGACGTAGCCGGCCTCCGGCTCGTGATAGGCGACCGTCTCGTCATCCACGGCGAACATCGGGAAGCCGGAGCGCAGTCCGGCGTTGGTGAGCTCCCGGTGCGCGATCCGATATTCGCGCGCCGCTGCCCGGGTCTCGCGCAGGAACGTGCTGGCGGGGGGCGCGAGGATGACGATCCCGGGCTGAGTGAGGAGCTCCGCGCCGCTGGCCCGCTCCAGCTCGCGCCACAGCTCGTGCGAGCGGCGCGCCAGCGGCACGTACTCCCGGCCCTCGCCGATCGCCAGGCGCGTGATTCGGGTGTCCCCATGCGTCGAGCCCCACGCGTGCGGTGGCGCGTACTGATCGATCCCGATGACCGGCACTCCGCCCTCGGCCAGCTGCCGGCAGGCGGCACTGCCCATCGCGCCGAGCCCGACAACGATCACATCGGCTGCGAACATGGGCGTACGTTACGAGAGGAGCGAACCATGGATTGGACTCTGGAGGTGGTCGTCATCCCCGTGAGCGACATCGACCGCTCGGTCGCGTTCTACCGCGACCAGGTCGGCTTCCACCTGGACCACGACACCCACAACGAGCACATGCATGTCGTCCAACTGACGCCCCCCGGCTCGGGCTGCTCGGTCGTGTTCGGGGACCTGCCGTCACAGAACGAGATGGAGCCCGGATCGATGAAGGCGCTTCAGCTCGTGGTGAGCGATGCCGCCGCGGCACGGCAGGAGCTGGCCGATCGCGGCGTGGAGGTCAGTGATCTCATGGTGATGGCCCCGACCGATGGCGGGACGTTCTTCGGCTTCCACGATCCCGACGGCAACTCGTGGGCGGTGCAGGAGATCAGGGCTCGCGCGGGCACGCCGCTCATCCCCCAGGATCGCACCGGCCTGCGCGACTGGGCGGGGCGCTGAGCATCGAAGGGTTTGCCCGCCTCTCTCGTGGGAATGCTCAGGTCTGTCTGCGATCAACGGGAGGTGGGTGTCGATGGGCCGTCGTTCAGTCGCCAGTCTCGCCGCGGTGGTGTGCGCCGCCGTCGGCGCCACGCTCCCGGCCGCCGCGTCCGCCGCCCGGGGCCACGCCCGCTACCCGGACACGCCGGTCGCCGCCGGCGCCGGCGGCGCTGTCGCCTCAATGGACGTGGGCGCCAGCGCGGCCGGGATCGACGTGCTCCGGCGCGGCGGCAATGCCGTCGACGCCGCCGTCGCCACCGCCAGCGCCCTCGGGGTGACCGTTCCGTGGGTGGCCGGCCCGGGCGGCGGTGGGTTCATGGTCGTCTACAACGCGCGTACCCACGCGGTGACGACCATCGACGGCCGCGAGACCTGCCCCGCGGCGTGCACCACGAGCATGTTCGTGGACCCGGCCACCGGCCGGCCGATGGGCTACACAGCGGCCTCCGACCAGCCGCTGGCCACCGGCGTGCCGTCCAACGTCGCGACGTGGGCCACGGCCGCGCGGGACTTCGGCCGGCTCTCGCTCGCGGAGGACCTGCGACCGGCGATCCGCGTCGCCCGGCGAGGGTTCGCGGTCAACTTCGACTTCAACCAGCTCGAGCAGTCCAGCCTGTCCACGCTGCAGGCGTACCCGGCGAGCCGGTCGCTCCTGCTCACCCCGTCCGGCGCCCCGCTGCCCGTGGGGACGTGGCTGCGCAATCCGGATCTGGCGCGCACGTACGAGCTGATCGCCCGTCAGGGCCCGTCGGCGCTCTATGGCGGTCCGATCGGCCAGGCGGTGGTGCAGGCCGACGACCACCCGGTGCTCACGCCCGGACAGACCGTGGTCACCGACCCGGGGATCATGTCGCTGGACGACCTGCGGTCCTACCGCACCCGGATCCTCGCGCCGACTCACGTGAACTACCGGGGACTGGACGTCTACGGGATGGCGCCGCCGTCCAGCGGGGGGTCGACCGAGGGCGAGATCCTCAACATCCTCAACGGCTTCCCGCTGAGCTCGGAGCCGCGCGTCCGGGCGCTGTTCCAGTACCTGGAGGCCTCCCGCCTGGCGTACGCTGACCGCAACGCCTACGTCGGCGACCCGGACTTCGTGCACGTGCCCCTCTCCGGCCTGCTGGATCCCGCGTTCGCGGCAACCCGCCGATGCCTCATCGGGGACACGGCGGCCGTCTCCCCGGTCGCCGCCGGCGCGCCGTTCGCGCCGTTCGCGGGCTGCGGTGGGACCTCAGCGCCGACCACCGCCTCGACGGCGTCGCCCGAGGCCCATCACACGAACAACATCGTCGCCGAGGACCGGTGGGGCGACGTGGTCGCCTACACCAACACGATCAACTTCTTCGGCGGCAGCGGCCAGGTGGTGCCCGGCTACGGGTTCCTGCTCAACAATGAGCTGACCGATTTCGACTTCGCCGCGCCGGCGCCCGGCGGGTCAGATCCGAACCTGCCGGCGCCCGGCAAGGAGCCGCGGTCGAGCATGGGCCCGGTCATCGCGCTGCAGACCGGCCGGCCCGTGTTCGCCATCGGGGCCGCGGGCGGGTCCACGATCATCGAGACCGTCGTCCAGACGCTCATCAATCACGTCGACTTCGGCATGAGCCTGCCCGACGCGCTGGCCGCGCCCCGAGTCGCGCAGACCAACTCGTCGTCGGACACCTCCGAGGCCGAGCCCGACTTCTACAACAGCGCGCTGGCCCAGCAGCTCACGAGCCAGTACGGCGAGAAGTTCTCCCTGGCCACCGGGCCGATCCTCCCGCTCGACAACTATCCGGGGGATGCAACGGCGCTGCAGATGCTTCCGGACGGCCAGGCCGAGGCGATCGCCGAACCGGTCCGCCTCGGCGGCGGAAGCGCCCTCGCGCTGCCCGGGGAGTCCTCGCCGGGCGGTCGCGCTACTGGGCGGACCCGGAGTCGCCGTCGATCGGGAGCATCTGCCCGGAGATCGAGCGGCCGTGCGGCCCGGCCAGGAACAAGATGAGCGCCGCGATGGCGGCGGGGTCGGCGAACCGGCGGATCGATTGATTGTCGAGCGCCCGCCCGGCCTCGTCGTCGACGGTCCTCCCTGACAGCTCGGCCCGGCCGCGGAGGACCTGGCGCACCCGCTCGCCCTCGACCGCCCCGGGGTGGATGGAGTTGGCGGTGATCCCGAACGGGCCGAGCTCGAGCGCGAGCGTCTTGGTGAAGCCGACGAGGCCCCACTTGGTCGTCGAGTATGCGACCCGGTTGGGGTAGCCGAAACGCCCGGCCAGCGAGCTCATGACGATGATCGAGCCCGCCGGCGACTCCTTCAGCAGCGGGATGGCGCGGCGCGTCACGTGGAACGTCCCGGTGAGGTTCACCGCAACGACCGCATCCCACGCGTCGGGCGCGTACTCGTGAACCGGAGCCGTTGGGCCGGCGATGCCGGCGTTGTTGACGAGCACGTCCAGGCCACCGAGCGCCGCGACGAGGTCCTGCATCATCGCCGTGACCGCAGCGGGGTCGGTGATGTCGCACACGCTTCCGGTCACTGCGTCGGCGGTATCGGTGACCGCCCGGAGCGCCGCGCCGTCCGGGTCGGCGACATGGACGCGCGCGCCGGCGTCCACGAACGCCCGCGTGATCGCCAGGCCGATCCCGCCGGCACCTCCGGTGACGAGCACCCGCTGAGCCGCGCTGGCCGAATCGCTCATGGGCGCATCATGACGCCCGGAACGTCTTCTCCGCGGTGATGTCGCGATGGTGGCTCAACTCCCGGGCCTCAGCGTCCGATGAAGGGAGCAGGACGGTCACCCGTCCTTCGCATCCCTGGAACCCCCCGCCCCCTCATGTCCACAATCGCCCCGCTTGCTCCGTCGGTCCTCGACACGGTCACCCATGCCGCCGTGGTCAGCTTTCGCCTGCTGGAGAGCGCGGTGCCGGGTTGGCTGCTGGCCCATGAGACCGGCGACGGCGGACTCATCTGCGAGCACCGCCGCGATGGGTGCCGCCCGGGCTTCTACCGAGTGACCGCCGCCGGCGCCATCGAGCCCGACAAGGTGCTCGACCGCCGCACGCTGCGCTTCACGCCGGCATTGCTTCCGGCCGCGCTCCGCTAGCGATCCGGGCGGCGTGCCCGGTCAGGCGAGCGCGCGCAGGAGCGCCGCCGTGGCCGCCGCCGCCAGCACGACCACCAGGAACGGGGCGCGCCGCCAGACGAGCACGGCGGCGACGGCCAGTGCCGGTGCGCGGGCGTCGATGACCACGCGCCGGCCGTCACCCAGCATCTGGACGAGGATGAGCGCCGCCAGCAACGGCACCGCGACCAGGTCCAGCAGCCCGCGCAGCCGCGTCCCCAGCCGGCGTCCGCCCGCGAGCACGGGGCCCACCGCCTTGAGGGCGTAGGAGACGCCGCACAGCGCCAGCAGCGCGGTCCAGCTCACGCGCGCGGCGCTCGCGCGTTGGCGACGAGCACGCCCGGCACCACGCCGGCGAGCGCGGCGACGATCGGGACTCCGGCCGGCGCGAAGGGGAGGAGCGCGACGGCGATCACGGCGCCCCCCACCGCGGCGGCGGGCGCGCCCGGGCGACGCAGCTGGGGCGCCAGCAGCGCGAGGAACGCCGCCGGGAACATCGCGTCGAGGCCGAGCGCGCGCGGGTCGCCGAGCCCGCCCCCCAGCAGGGCGCCGGCGAGCGTGCCGAGGTTCCAGCCCACCCACACACTGATGCCCGTGGCCAGGAACGCCCGCCGCGCCTCGGCCGGCTCGTTCTGGGCGCGGGCCATGGCGGTGCTCTCGTCGATGACCAGGTGCGCGGCGAGCGCCCGGTCGCGCAGCCGCGGCGGCAGGATCGGCGCCAGCGAGAGGCCGTAGGCCGCGTTGCGAACGGCGAGCATGACCGCCGGGCCCATGGCGGCCAGCGCCCCGCCGCCCCCGGCGAGGATGCCGACATAGGCGAACTGCGACGCGCCGGTGAAGGTCAGCATCGACATCACGCACGCCTGGGCCGGGCTCAGCCGAGCCGCCACCGCGAGCACACCGAACGAGATGCCGTAGATGCCGACGCCAAGCCCGATGCCGGCCGCGTCAGCCACCGTCCGGTCCGGCGTTCGCACATACGTGGTGGCCATCGGGCAATCGTAGGCCGGGGTGTCGGGCAGGTGGTGCCTTTCATGGCTGTGTGGGCGCCGTGTGTGGCATGATCTGCCAATGGATGCGCTTGATCGCGCAATCTTGCGCCAGCTGCAGACGGATGGGCGGCTGACGAACGTCGAGCTGGCCGAGCGCGTGCGGCTGTCGCCCTCGCCGTGCCTGCGCCGCGTTCGTGCGCTCGAGCACGCCGGCGTCATCCGGGGCTACCACGCCGACATCGATCCTCAGGCCGTGGGCCGCGGCTTCGAGGTCACGGTGCACGTCGAGCTCACCCTCAAGGACCGCGCCACCGTCGAGAGCTTCGAGGCCGGGATCGCCGCCCTCCCGGAGGTCGTCGAATGCCGGCGCATGTTCGGCCTCCCGGACTACATCATCCGCGTCGCCGTCGCCGACCAGGCCGCGTACGAGAGCTTCTACATGAACAAGCTCGCCGAGCTCCCGGGGCTTGCGCGCGTCAATTCCCAGTTCACCATGAAGATGGTCAAGCGGGGTGGCGCGCTCCCGCTGTGAGCCGGCGGAGGCTCACCGGAGGCTGATGCGCGTCGACAAGTGGCTGTGGACGGCCCGGCTGTTCAAGACCCGCGGGCTCGCGGCCGCCGCCGTGAGCGGCGGCCGGGTGCACGTCAACGGCGGGGCGGTCAAGCCCAGCCGGGAGGTCGCACCCGGTGACGAGTTGGAGATCACCGTCGGGGCGCTGCGGCGCACCGTGGTCGTGCGCGGCTCGGCCGAGCGGCGCGTGTCGGCCTCGGAGGCAGCGAGCCTCTACGCCGAGACCGCCGAGAGCGTCACCGAGCGCGAGCGCCAGGCGGAGCTACGCCGGCTCGCCGGGCCCGCCGACCTCGGCGGCCGCCCGACCAAGCGCGACCGGCGCCGTTATGACGCCGGCCGGCGCCACAGCCAATGATCCTGTACGCCCGCACCCGGCTCGGTAACGCTCTCGCCCAGGGCTGAGCGCGGGCGTCAGTACTTGCCGGAGATGAGATCCCAGGCGCGCCGCAGCTTCTCGTGGCGCACCTCGGCCCGGGACTCGCCGGGGTCATCGCGCATCACCGCCGGGTTGGCCGACGGCTTGGGCAGCTCGTGGCACTCGGCCTGCCGCAGCGTGAGCACGAGCCCGTTCTCGTAGATCGCCTCGACCTCCTCCGCGTCGACGAAGCGATGATCGTCGCCAAAGACGTGCTCTGCGATGATCACGCCGTCGAAGACGTCCATGTCCTCGGCGGCAAGGACGTGGGAGACCTTGCCGATTCGCTCGCCATCGATGCTGTACACGGGGGTGCCGGGGGCCAGCACCTCGTAGGAGATCGGCGATCCGAGATCCACGCCGGTCAGCTCATGGGCTTAAACGGTCACCACGTTGGCCGCCGCGGGCCCCTTCGGCCCCTGCTGGGTCTCGTAGCTGACCCGGGCGCCTTCGGCGAGGGACTTGTAGCCCTCTCCCTGGATCGAGGTGTGGTGGACGAACAGGTCCTTGCCCGCATCATCGGGGGTGATGAAGCCGAAGCCCTTCTCGTCGCTGAACCACTTCACAGTTCCTGTGGGCATTTCTGGATTTCCTCCGCTCTCGTGCACAGCGGACCCGGACACCGTTGACGAGCAACGAACCAGCGACACGCGGGCACTACGCTACGGCCGAGCGGGCGCCCGGCCTGCGCCGACGATACCGGACCTGGCCGGAAACCGCCGGAGATCGCGTCAATCGGCGGTGATCGACCGTGGGTAACCGCTGACCCCGGCGGCGACGTCGACGTGCGTCTCGGCCACCTCCGCGAGTTTGAGCGCGCCGAACCGTGGAGGGCCGATGTCCGGGCGCGCGCGCCGTGCCGAGGTACGCGTCGCCAGCCAGGCGGTCAGCCCTCCCAACCCGGGCACCCAGATGGAGATTGCGTGATAGACGAGCACTGCGCCCACCGCGGCCGTCGCCGGAAGCCCGTAGAGGACCAGGGCGCCCGCAAGCCCCGCGTCGAGCACCCCGAGACCGGCCGGCATCGGCACGGCGGTGGCCAGGTACCCGATGCAATAGGCGATCAACACCGCCAGAAAGCCCAACCGGTGTCCCGTCGCCGCGCACGCCGCCCACAGGGCCGCCACGTCCAGGGAAAAGAACCCGACCGCCCCGAGTAGCCGCCAGGTCGGATGAGCGACCGCCGCCCAGGCGCCCTCCAGTCCCGCGGCGACGCCGCGAACCACCCTGGGGGTGTGTCCGCCAAACCGCCGGCTCAGCAGCATCACCGTGGCCGCCGTGGACAGGACCACCGCGGACACTGCGATCGGAATGCCGGTGTGACTGAGGTCGAGGGGGCCGTCCGGCACCCCCGCGAGCAGGAGCGCGCCGGCCGCCCCGTTGACGGCGAACCCAAAGGCGGTCAGCAGACACAGCAGCGCGGCGCAGCGCCCCGCCAGCTGCCGCGTCCCCAACCCGGAGCGCCGCAGCAGCAGGCCCGTCGCAGCCGCCGAGGAGATGTTCCCCCCGGGCAACACCGCCCCCGCGCCCATCGCCATCCACGCCACCCGGCGGCTGGTCGCACAGGACGGCTCGGGGAAGAAGTAGCGGAACACGATCACATAGCTCAGGCACGAGGCGACCTCCAGCGCGACCGCTGCCATCACCCACCCTGCGTTCATGCTGTCGATCTGCCTGAGCACCTTCCCGGGCGCGGCGACCCAGACGAGCATCCCCACTGCGACCGAGCCGGCGAGCGCCGTGGCCAGACCACGCCGGCTGCGCGACGCCGTCAGTGTGTGTCCTGTCCCGCCAAGGCGCTCAGCCGACATGAGGGCGGGATGTTGGCGCATCCGGCATATGTCCGGTGTTAGGCCGCGGTGCGTGGCGCGCGGCGCGGGACCGCCGCTTGGTGCCGAGCGGTGCCCCAGCCGTCACGCGGGGCGGACGACCGTGGCCTCGATGTCGCGCCCGGCCACGGGCTGGTGGCAGTGCGAACAGGCCAGGTACGGCTCGGTCGCCGCGCCGCAGTCCCGGTGCGTCAGCTGCACGTCGATGAGCTCGGCTGTGCCCGCCAGGTGCGTGTCAGCCCACCGCATGAGCCCGATGATCACCGGATAGAGATCGAGCGCGCGGTCGGTGAGCCGGTACTCGTACCAGTCGGGATCGGTGCGGTAGCGCACCCTCTCGAATATCCCGTTGGCCACCAGCCGGCTGAGCCGGTCCGCGAGCACGTTGCGGGCGATGCCTAGGTTGCGCTGCATCTGCCCGTAGCGCCGAACGCCGAAGAACGCCTCACGCAGGATCAGGAACGTCCAGCGATCCATGAGCACATCGAGCGCGAGCTCCACCGCGTCTCGTGCGGGGCGGGCCGGGGTGTGGTTTCTCTGTGGCAACTAGTTCGTGACCTTTTCTGGATCGTTTGCGCAACTAGTTTCTTAGCGCAACTATATCGCCATGACCACTGCAACACGCCACAACGTCCGCTTTCCCAGCGGCGACACCACCATCGCAGCACTGCACTACCCCGGCACCACCGGCGCCTGCGTCGTCATGGCCGGGGGCACCGGGGTGACCAAGGAGCCCGCGACCGACCCCTTCGCTCCGCGCCTTCAGGCGGCCGGCTTCAGTGTCCTGGCCTTCGACTTCCGGCGGCTGGGCGCCAGCGGCGGGACGCCACGCCAGGTCGTCCGCGTCGGCGACCAGGTCGCTGACTACTGCGCGGCGCTCGCCTTCGCGGGCAGCCTGTCCGAGGTCGACCCGCGACGCATCGCCGTCTGGGGCTTCTCGCTGGCGGGTGGCCACGTGCTTCGAGTCGCCGCCCGCCAGCCGGGCCTCGCCGCCGCCATCGCCCAGGCCCCGCTCGCCGACGGGCCGGCGATCGCGCTCAACGCGATGCGCGCGATGACGCCGGGGGCGGCGCTGTGGCTCCATCTCCGCGCCGCGGCCGATCTCCTGCGCCGCCGGCTCCTGCGCCGGGCGCCGGTGCTCGTCCCGCTCTCGGGCCCGCGCGGCGCGGTGGCCTCGCTGACGACACCGGACGGCGCCCGCGGTCCGCAGGCGCTGGACCCCGACGGCCGCTATTCGGACTGGGACCAGACCGTCGCCGCCGCCTCAGCCTTGCGCGCCGCCTTCTATCGGCCGGGTCGTGCCGCCGCTCGGATCGCCTGCCCCCTGCTGGTGGTGGCCTATGACAACGACCAAAGCGTCCTCACCGGTCCATCGGTGAGCGCCGCCGCGCGCGCGCCGCGCGGTGAGCTGGTGCGCTTGCCCGGCGATCACTACGCGGCGTTCGGAGAGGCACACGAGGCCACGCTGGATGCCGAGATCGCGTTCCTCCGCGCCCATGTGCTCGAGGCGGGGGCCACGTCGCCCGGGGCCGCGTCGGCGATCGCGCTCGCGTGAGGACGCACCCAGCTCAGCCTCTGGGACGCGGGCTGCCGGCTGGACTTCGCCAACCCCGAGTACCGCGCATACTGCTGGCGCGGCGCCGCCGTAGCCGGGGGATAACCCCACCCCGGGCTCCTGCTGGCCTCATTGCCGCGTCCGCCGGCGCGATCGATCATGAACGCCATGAACAGAGCACGCACATACGCACACCGAGCCGGTCGCGACCTCGCCTACGTGGCGGCGGTCCTCCCGCTGAGCCTCGTCGGATTCGTCCTTTGGGTGACGGGTGTCACCGTCACCGCCTCGCTGCTGGTGCTGGTCGTGGGCGGGCTGGTCTGGCTCGCATCCGCGCGCGCCTTCCGTGCCGCGGCGAGCGTGGACAGGCGCGTTGCCGGCTGGTATCTGCGCACTCGCATCCGCGGCGTCTACCGCGAGCCGGTCGCGCTGGGCCCCCTGGACCGCCTGCGCGTCGTGACCACCGATCCGCAGACGCGGCGCGACCTCATCTGGCTGATCCTCAACTCCACCATCGGCTTCATCCTGGCCACCGTCGCACTCACCGCCACCGGGCTGGTCATCGGCTACATCCTGATGCCGCTGTGGTGGTGGGCGATCTCCGATCCGCACACGCAGTACGCGACGCTCAACCTCGGCATCTACACCGTCACCTCGACCGGCTGGGCACTGGTGACCACGGCACTCGGGCTCGCGCTGGTGGTGCCGGCCGCGCTGATCAACCGCGCCGCCGCCACGAGCCATGCTCGACTCGCCGCTCGCCTCCTGGGCCCGGCCCCGGCCCGGCTCCCCATCGCCGCTCCGGCGCGGGCGGTCTGCTGACCGCTCGCGCCATCGCCAGCGGTGTTCGACTCGTCCAGCTCAGGCCGCGACCAGGTCGCCGCTGGCGGCCGTCAGTACCGTGCGGAGCGAGCGCGGCGGTTCGCCGGTCAGATCCTCGACCGCGCTCGACACGCTTTCGAGGAACCCATCGCGCGTCGACGCGCCAAAGCTGGCGTAGAGGCGAGCGGCCTCCTCGGGGACGCCGGCGCCGGTCAATCCCGCGACGAACGCGTCGTCAGTGACGTGGACGAGCTCGATCTTCTGGCCGGCAATCTCGCCCGCAAGCGCGGCGAGCTCCTCGACGCTGACCGACTGGGGCCCGGTGATGTCGTATGACTTGTTCTCGTGTCCTGCGGAGGCCAGGACAGCCGCCGCGGCGGCGGCGCAATCATCACGCGAGACATACGCGGTGCGGCCGCCGGCTGCATTCGTGACGAGCTGGCCCGTCGCGATCGCCTGCGCCGCAGTCGGCACCTGATACTCGGCGTAGAGGTTGTTGCGCAGGAACGTCCACGCCAGCCCGCTTGCCTTGAGCGCCTCCTCGGTCGCGCGATGGTCGGGCACGACGCCGGCCGGATTCTGTTGCACCGGGTTTGGGACCGACGTGTAGAGCACGTGGCGCACGCCCGCGTGCTGTGCTGCGTCGATCGCGGCGCGGTGCTGTTGCACCCGGTGCCCAAGCTCGACAGCGCTGATCAGGAGCATGCGCTCGACGCCGGCGAGGGCATCGCGGACCGACTGCGGGTCGTCGAAGTCAGCCCGGTGAACGGCGGCGCCGCGACCGGCGAGGTCTGCGAGGGCCTCAGGCGTGCGAGTCAGGAGCACAACGTCGCTGGGGTCGAGGCGATCGACGATGAGCCCCGCCGTCTTGCGGCCAAGGTGGCCAGATGCACCGGTGATGGCAACGACCATGAAAACCTCCGTATTCGTAGTCAAGGCGAGTACAAATGAACTGTAGTCAAATCGATTGCGAATTTGTCACCATCACGACATGCCGTACCCCACCAACACCCAGTTCGCCGTCGGGGTCCACATGCTCACGCTGCTCGCGGGCCGCGGCCCAAAGCTGCTGAGCTCAGCTGACATGGCCGCAAGCGCGGACGCCAACCCCGTGTACGTGCGCCGCGTGCTCGGCCGCCTGCGCGAGGCGGGCATCGTCTCCTCACGCCCCGGTGTCGGGGGAGGCTGGGGGCTGGTGCGCGACCCCGCGGACATCACGCTCGGCGACGTTTGGCGCGCGATCCAGGCCGACGATCGGCTGCTCGGCCTCCACCACGTCAACCCGCGATGCGAGGTCGGCCAGGCGATCCAGCACCACCTCGCTGCCATCGACCGCCGCGCCAGCGCGGCGGTCCAGTCCGAGCTCGACCGGATCACTGTCGCGGAGATGCTTCCCGCACCGTCGATACGCGCCGCCTGAGCCAGCTAAGGGGGCTCGGGTTGCAGATCACCGATATCACCATCGCGATGCACGAGCGCTCGTCGCCTCGGCTGGCGGTCTTCGGAACCAGGGACGGGAAGCTTCCCATGGGAGTTCTCAGGATCCGGACCGACGCGGGGATCGAGGGCACGAACTTCCTGAGCTATCCGGGTCCCGGCCCGGAGGCAATCGCGCGCGAGATCGTCACATTCGTGAAGCCGCTGCTGCTGGGAGCTGATCCGCTGGAAATAGGACGCCATTGGCGTCGCCTGGGCAGCCTCGGCCACTTCATCAGCCCGATCACGTTGGGCGTCGTCGACGTCGCCCTTTGGGATATCGCGGGCCAGGCTGCCGGGCTACCGATTCACCGGCTGCTGGGCAACTGCCGGGACAGGCTGCCTGTGTACCTGTCGTCCGCGCACCACGCGAGTGCACAGGACTATGTTGACGAGGCGGCCTATTGGCGCGAGCAGGGGTGGCGTGGGTACAAGCTGCACCCGCCGCGCGCGCCGTGGCGCACAGACGCACCGCCGCCGATCTCCTTCGATATCGACGCCTGTACGCGGGTGCGCGACGAGGTGGGCGACGAGATGACACTGATGCTCGATGCGACCTGGAGCTACTCCTACGCGGCCGCACTGGAAGTTGGGTCAAAGATCGAGGAGCTGGGTTACCTCTGGTACGAAGATCCACTTCCGGCGCTGGACATCCACGGCTACCGTCGGCTCAAACAGAACCTGCGGATTCCGCTGATGGCGACAGAGGTGACGCCGGGCGGACTGGCGGCTCTCACCCACTGGATCGTGAGCGAGGCGACCGACTACCTGCGCGGCGATGTCGTCATCAAGGGAGGAATCACAGGCCTGATGAAGATCGCCCACCTTGCGGAGGCGTTCAACCTCCCCTGCGAGATCCACGATGGCTACAACGCCATGAACAACGTCGCCAACCTCCACGTTGCGATGGCGATCGAGAACTGCGATTGGTTCGAGGTACTGCCTTTCAACCGCACGGGCGATCACACTCTCGAGCATCTGAGCTACGGCTTAGCCGGTTTCCCGGTCATCGACACCCACGGCGATATCCACGCACCGACCGGCCCAGGTCTGGGCGTCGATCTGGATTGGGAGCTGATCAACGCGTCCGTCACTCAGGTCATCAGCTGACAGAGACATTCCTATCGTTCGATCAACGCCTGGGGAAACCGATCAGGGCGCGAGCAGGACCTTCAGCATTTCGCTGCCGCGCGCCGTCAGTGACTGGAAGGCCGCCTCGGCCTCCACCAGCGGCACGATCTCCGTGATCAGCTCACCGACGGGGATCGCGCCGGCAGCGAGCAGGTCGATCGCGGCCTGGAATTGGGCGCGCCGATAGGCGATCACGCCTCGGATCTCCAGCTCCTTGATGACGATGGCGGGAGCCGGCAGGTCAAGCGGCGTCAAGGAAAGGCCAACGAGCAGCAGTCGCCCGAGCGGGCGCAGCATCTGCACGGCGAGCTGCGCCGCGGCCGGAGTCCCCGCGCACTCAAAGACGCACGCCGGGCTGTCGGCCGGCGGGGTTTGGGCAACCTCTGCGATCGAGACGGTGTCGAGGCCGAGCGCGGCGGCGCGCTGAGCGCGGGCCGGGTTGCGGGAGCAGACCACGATCCGCCGTATGCCCCGGTGGCGCAGCACCAACGCCGTGAGCAGGCCGATCGGGCCGGCGCCCAACACCAGCACCGGTTCGTCCGGGGCCACCCCGGCCTGGTCGACAGCCCGGATCGCCACCGCCAACGGCTCGACCAACGTCCCGGCCCGGTCGTCGACCGAGTCGGGCAGCGAGAACAGCATCCGTTCGTCGACCACGACCTGTGCGGCATAGGCGCCAGGCCGGCCGGTGCCGAGGCCGACGCCGTTGCTCACCGCGTGTGGGCACACCTGCTCGTTGCCGGCCCGGCAGGCTGCACACTCGCCGCACTGCCCGAACGGGAGCACGCACACCCGGTCGCCCGCACTCCACCCGCGGACGCGGTCGCCGACGGCGATGATCCGGCCCGAGAACTCGTGCCCCGGGACGGTGCCGGGCGGGAACAGCTCCGGCACCTCCCGGAAGTGCAGGTCCGAGCCGCAGATCCCGCAGTACGAGACCTCGACGACCACCTGCCCCGGGTCCGGCTCGGGCGCCGGGCATTCGACCGCGACCAAGCGGCGGTCCTCGGCGACCGTCACCGCGCGCACGTCACCGCACCACGTACGCGTCGTACACAACCTGGTCCCGGAGCCGCACGGCGGAGGCGACGGCCACGACCCAATTCAGCCACTCGTAGTCTGGAGCCGCGGTCTCGTACTGAATCGATACGCGGAAGTAGTACTCGAAAGGATCGACACGCTCGCCGTGGGCGATCCGCTCCAGCACCTCGCGCGGACCATGGCGGCACCCCCGCGTGGCGACGGAGATGAGAGCGCCGTCGTGGCACTCGAGCGTGTAACGGGTATCGATCGTCGCGGTCCCGTCCTCATGGACCACCTGCCAGTCCGCGCCGCCGGGCAGTACCTTGCCCGACAGCAGCGGCCCGTCGAAGTCGCCTCCGGTGACCCCGATCACTCGCCGTCGCCCCCACGGGGTCTGCCCGAGCTCAAGCGGCTGCGCGAGGGTCGCCCGAAACCGGGCGATCAGCTCCAGATTCGGCGGGACGGGCTCGAGCTGCTCCATGTGCGGCGGGCCGCCTAGGCCCCGACGAGCTGCGGCGCGATGACGACGTTCTCCTTGAGCACGGCGCCCCACATCTGGGTCATGTCAAAGACGTTGTGCGCATCCTCAACTGCGGTGGCCCACGTGTCTGACTCGACGGCGGCTCGGAACTGACCCTCGTCGCGGAACCAACACTCCGAGAAGCCATCGAAGCCGATCTGGGCATCGTCGGTTTCGCCGTCCTCCCCGATGGGGCCGACGACATGGTTCTGGACGTAGCGATCGATGTCCAGCTTTTTGAAGATCGGGCCGTGGACGTTGTGCCAATACTCGCGGCCCTCTTCCCGCGTCATACCGTCCTTGAAGCGAACGATCCAAGCGACCTTGTATGGACTCGTCGGCCCCTCGATCATCGGGTGCTCCTCGACGTGAGCGCTCATGTTCCAAAGCCAATCCACGTCGAAGACCTTGGGGCCGTCCTCAAGGATCCGATGCCACGCCGGCGTGCTCATCGCCTTCTGGTAGTCCGCGCGGTCGTTCCACCACGCAGACGAGTATCCGTCAAACAGCGTCTCCTCCTCCGCTACTCCGGACACTGCCGGGAGCGGCCCCTGAACGTGGCTTTGCACGTAACCTGCGACCGGCGAGACCTGCTTCATCGGCGGCCCGTGCAGAGTCGCCCAGTAGTCACTCGCCTCCTGCTTGGTCATGTCCTTGCGGTAACGCGCGATCCAAACCACCTTGTACATATCCAGTCCCCTCGTTACCGGGCAGGCGTCGCTTCGGCGCGATCCCACCCGTACTCCTCGATGGCCGTCAGGAAGGGCTGCATCTGCGCGTCGAAGTCGTCCGGGTGCATTGAGTCCACCCAGTGAAGGCAGCGGTCGACGCCCGCGTCCTCGAGTTCCTCGAACTCCTTCGCGCTGAGCGGGCAGGCAACGATCGTCACCGAGACCTTCCTGCCGGCGGCGAGCGCGTCCGATTGCAGCCGCCGGACCCGGTCGGCGATGCCCGGCACGCCCACCGGCGCCCATCCGTCGGCGTGGTCGAGCACTCGCCTCTCCGCGCTCGGGCCGTTACCGGCCAGCAACACCGGCGGGTGTGGCTTCTGCACCGGCTTGGGCCACACCGCGATGCGGTCGAAATTCACGTATGGACCGTGGTAGGTGGCTTCGTCCTCGGCCCACATCTCGCGCATCGCCTCCAGACGGTCCTCGATCATCGCGAACCGCTGAGCGGGGTCGGTGCCGTGGTTTCGCATCTCCTCGAGGTTCCACCCCGCGCCCACGGCGAATTCGAACCGGCCGTCGCTCAGCACGTCGACGCTCGCCACCTCCTTGGCGCACACGATCGGGTCGCGCTGCGCGAGTTGGCAGATGCCGGTTCCGAGGCGAATGCGCGAACTGCCGGCCGCGGCATCGGTGAGCGCCACAAACGGATCGAGCGTCCGCCAGTAGTTGCGAGGCAACTCGCCCAGGGGGTAGGCCGATTCCCGCGACCACGGAATATGCGAGTGCTCGCCCAGGAACAGCGACTCGAGCCCGAGGTCCTCCACACGCCGTGCAACGTCTGCGGGGCGAAGCGTCTCGTCGGTGCAGACCCCGCCAATTCCGAATCGCATTCCTCTTCTCCTCTCGCCTCAGATCTCAGCCTAAGAATTCTGTGACCAGGTTGAACGTTCGCTCGGGCTGGTCACCCTGAAGGGCATGGCCGCAGTCATCGAGCACCGCGACGCGGCTGCCCTCGATCCGGCTGGCGAACTCCTCGGCGTAGACGACCGGGACCAGCGCATCGTCGCGGCCCCACAGCACGAGCGTCGGCACCGCGATCCGATGCAGTCGCCGGGCGAGGCCGTGGTCGGCGATCGGCCACGCGAACTTCGTCGTGCAGCCGACGTTCCACGCCCCCTGCGCGAGCGCCGTCGGGACCTGGTCTGGATCGTCGGGAAGCGCCATGAGCGCCTGCGCCGCCTCGCTCTCGGGGTACTTGAACAGGTAGCTCGGCAGCTCCTCCGGCGGGCCCGTGATCATCTCCACGAGCCGGATCGGCGCGTCGTCTCGCCACAGTCCGATCGGACACAGCAGGACCAGCCGGCTCAACGCCTGGGGGAAGCTCGCAGCGAGGTCGGCCGCGATCATCCCGCCGAACGACATGCCGACCACCGCGGGGCGCTCCAGCCCAAGCGCTCGCAGCGCCTCCTCGTAGGCGAGCAGCAGTTCCCAGAGCGTGTAAACCTGGCGGATCGCCTGCGGGTCGCCCGGCGAGGTACCGGGATGCTCCGGCGCATAGACGGTGTAGTGCTCGGCCAGCCGTTCGAGCAACGGCTGCCACTCGAGCCCGGGCAGCGGATGGAAGAACACCACGGGCGGACCATTGCCCGCCACCTTGACGTGGAGGCGCAGCCGGCCGTCGCACACCTCAACCACCTCGTCATGCACGTCGGCCAGACCGGTCGCCATCACGCCTCCCCTCCGGCCGCCGCACCCGCGACGGCGCTCTTGATCTCAGACCCGCGCGGCCACCAGTGGTTTTCCCATCCCTCCTCATCCCAGATCGGCCGCAGCCGCGGCAACACCTCCGACGCGAACAACGAGATGTTCTTCTCGGTCAGCTCGCGCGGCATCGACCCGTTCTGCAGCATCACCAGCAGGTTCCCGATGCGGAACTCCTTGACGAACTCCTCGATCTGGTCGGCCACCGTCGCGGGGCTGCCCACGATCGCGACCTGCGTGTCCACGATCTCCTTGTAGGTGATGTCGCGCATCTTCGCCAACATGCCGAGGTCGCCGGGATTGCGGATCATGTGCTCGATCCCGGCCGGCTCCGCGTAGCCGGGTACCGCGAAGCCCGACGCGGGGACGCCCCCGAGGCCGGAGCGGTAATGCGTCTCCAGATGCGCCGCGTATTCCTTCTCGGCGCGCGCATCGGTCTCGGAGACCGCCACCACCTGCAGGAATGCCAACCGGTATGGGTTGCGGTCGCGCCCCTCCTTGTCCGCCATCTCCCAGTAGCGGTCAAAGACCTGGCGCCCGACCAGCTTGGGCCCACTCCAGCTCAGATACACGAACGCGTAATCGCGCCGAAGGATGTCCAGCAGCGTGCCCGGTGACCCGCTGCCCGGGATCCAGATCGGGGGATGCGGCTGTTGAATCGGCCGCGGCCAAAGGTTCACCTGGCCGTATTTCTCGAATCGGCCGTTCCAGGCAAACGGTTCGGGTTCGGCCCACGCCTTGAGGATCAGCTCCCGGTGCTCGTTGTAGCGCTCGCGGGTCTCAATCGCTGGGATGGCGCCGTTCTGATTGGCGTCGTAGCTGAGTCCAACCGGAAAGCCGGCGATGAGCCGGCCACCGGTGATGCAATCGAGCAGCGCGTACTCCTCGGCGACCTTCAGCGGCTCTCGCGATTTGCCGAGCGAGCGTCCGAGAATGGTGAGAGCCACATCAAGGCCTTCCGCCTGCGTGGCGTACGCCACCGCGGCCGCCATCAAATTGGGGTTTGGCGAGATGTCGTACACCGACTGACTGTGCTCGGTCAGGCACACACCGTCAAAGCCGGCTCGGGCCGCGTGCAAGAGCTCCGCGTACCCGGACTGGAGTGATTCCTGCATCCGCTCAGGCTCCACCAGATCGAAATACGGCGTGGTCACCACCGAGCTGTAGCGATCCTCGAAGCCAGCGGGCAAATACCGATACGGCAGTTGCTCGAACACACTGACCTTCATCCTCATCCTCCTCGTCCGCCGGTCGGCGCCCGTGTACGACCGGTTATATCCGAGGCGGTCCCGCCGTGCCTGCATATCCGCGCGAGAAGTCATCTCAATCAGCGACCCTTTGCATTTCGGCATCGGCTCGTGTTTGCTTGCGCAAAGGGCTGCTTGCGGCGCCAAGGCCGACGGCCACGTGGAGGACTAGGAGACTCAATGGGCAAGATCCTTGCGACGCACACCGGCAGCCTGATCAGGCCACCTGAGCTGCTGGCGTTTCTGGCCGCGGGGGAGCGCGGGGAGAGCTATGACGAGGACGCGTACGCGGAAACGCTGCGGGGTGCGGTGCACGACGTCGTCAACCGCCAGATCGACGTGGGCCTCGACATCGTCGATGACGGGGAGATGGGCAAGGCGAGCTGGATCACCTATCTCTACGAGCGGGTCAGCGGCCTGGAGGCGCGTGTGATGACGCTCGAGGGTGCCAGCATGATGCCGCCCAGCCGCGACCGCCAGCAGTTCCCCGGCGCCTACGCGGCGCTCGACGCGTTGGACGAGGCGGCCGTCCGGGAGAGCAACCGCGCCGCGGACTCGAGCGGGCGCGAGGATGAGCCGGCGGCGAACCAGGCGATCGAGTGGGTGTGCACCGGGCCGATCACGTACGACCGCACGGCGCTGGACCGCGACATCGCCAACCTACGCGCAGCGCTCGAAGGACATGACGACGTGGAGGCGTTCATGCCGGTCGTTGCCCCGGCGAGCGCGTACTGGCTCAGGAACGAGCATTACGCCAGCGAGGAGGAGTTCGTCTATGGCCTGGCGGACGCCCTGCGTGAGGAATACCGCGCGATCGTAGATGCGGGGTTCCTCCTTCAGGTTGACGACGCCGTGCTGATGCACGAATGGGACTCGATGCTCTCGCGCGGACAGACCGACGACGACTACCGCAGCTGGGCGCAACTGCGCGTCGATGCGCTCAACCACGCGCTCGAGGGTCTCCCGCCGGAGCGCGTGCGCTACCACGTGTGCTGGGGGAGTTGGCACGGCCCCCACGCCTACGACCCGCCGCTGCGAGACACGATCGACCTGGTCCTCCAGGTCAACGCCGGCTATTACGCGATGGAGCAGGCCAACCCGCGCCATGAGCACGAGTGGCGGGTGTGGGAGGACGTGCCCCTCCCTGAGGGCAAGAAGCTGATCCCGGGCGTCGTGACCCATCACACGAACGTCGTGGAGCATCCGGATGTCGTTGCGCAGCGCTTGGTCCGGCTCGCCAACGTCGTTGGCAAGGAGAACGTTCTCGCCGGGACCGACTGCGGCTTCGCCCAAGGGGCGTTTATCCACCGAGTCCACCCCGAGATCCAGTGGGCCAAGCTCGCGGCTCTCGCCGAGGGCGCGCGGCTGGCAAGTCAGGAGCTATGGGGGGCGAAGACGGCCGCGCCATGAGCATCGTCCTGCCGCCTGAGATCTCAGAGCGCTCCCTGGAGCGTGCTGTGCAAGCCTTCCGCGAGGTGGTGGGCTCTGAACACGTGCTCACCGGTCCGGACCAGATGCGGGAGTTCCGGGATCCGTTCTGGCACGGCGCTTGGGACGAGTACGAGGCCAGCGCCGTCGTGCAGCCCGCGTCGGTTGAGGAGGTCCAGGCGATCGTGCAGCTGGCCAACGAGCACCGGGTGCCGCTGTGGACCACATCGCAGGGCCGCAACAACGGGTACGGGGGCTCGTCGCCCCGGGTCCGTGGATCCGTGGTGATGAACCTCAGGCGGATGAACCGGGTGCTGGCAATCGACGAGGAACTCGGATACGCGGAGGTGGAACCGGGCGTCAGCTGGTATGACCTGTATGCGGCGATCCAGGCCGGGGGGCACCGCCTGATGCTGTCGTGTGCCGACCTGGGCTGGGGCAGCGTGATCGGCAACACGCTCGATCACGGCTGCACCTACCTTCCGTACGGCGTCGATATGTCGGCGGCGTGCGGACTCGAGGTCGTTCTCGCCAACGGCGAACTGCTGAGGACCGGCATGGGGGCGATGCCGGGCAACCGCGCATGGCATACCTACAAGCGCGGCCTCGGGCCGACGCTCGACCAGCTGTTCATGCAGTCCAACTACGGCATCGTCACCAAGATGGGCGTCTGGTTGATGCCCTACCCCGAAACGTACATGCCGATCTGGGTCCGAGCCTGGAACGACGACGATCTGGCGCCGTTGGTCGACACGTTGCGTCGGCTGTCGCTCGACGACACGATCCGGATGGTCCCCCAGATCTGCAACACGCTCATCTACGCCTCGTTCATGACGCGTCGCACGCAGTGGTGGGACGGCGACGGGCCGATCCCGGATGAGGTCATCGACCGGATCGCGCGCGAACTCGAGCTCGGTCGATGGATGATGCGCGCCGCGCTGTACGGCGACGAGGCCGTCGTGAATCATCGCTTCGCCAAGGTCAAGGCGGCGTTCGAGCAGATCCCCGGCGTCGAGGTCTGGGGGACCAAGACGACGCCGGAGAAGGCCAAGACCCTGGAGCACCCCGCCGAGCGGATCCAGGCCGGCGTCCCCGATCTGGAGATGAACTTCATGACCGGGTGGTACGGAGGCGAGGAGTCAGGCGGCCACGTCGGCTTCTCCCCGGTGGCGCCGCTGACGGGCCGCGACGCGCTCACGATCCGCGATCTGATGCGCGGTCTGATCGAGGGCAGGGCCAGCCTCGATTACCTGGGGGCATTGTTGATGATCAACGCCCGCAGCTTCATCCACGTGACCATGGTCCTGTTCGACACCGCCAACGAGCAGCAGGTCCGCGGCGCCTATGACACGTCCAAGCTGCTCGTCCGCGAGGCCGCCAAACACGGCTACGGGGAATACCGGGCTCATCTGGACTTCATGGACATCGCCGCCGACCAATACAGCTTCGGCGACCACGCCTACCGGCGCTTCACCGAGACGATCAAGGACGCCGTCGATCCCAACGGGATCCTCGCCCCCGGCAAGCAGGGGATCTGGCCGGCGTCGATGCGCACCTAGCCGCCGAGCACCTCGAGAACGCCGGCGGCCTCGTGGTCGAGCTCCACCAAACCACTGAGGCCGCTGCGGGCCGCCTGGTTGACGTGGTACTCGCAAGCGGAGGCCATGGCGTCCTCATCGCGGGCCTCCGCAGCGCGGACGATCTCGCGAATCTCGGACACGGTGCCCGCACTGCGATTGGGCTGCGAGAGCGATGTGGCCCGCAGCAGCCTGACACGCGCCCGCAGGCTGTCGAGCATCTCACGGATCGCCTTGTTCCCGGCGCCCTCGAGCAGGACGTCGTAGAAGTCGTCCTTCGCCGCCAGCATCTCCTGGATGTCGGAGTCCCGCCGCTTGGCGAGCCGTTCGATCTCCCTGAAGGATTTGCGCAGCTGCTTGACCTGCCTGTCGGTGGCGTGGCGCACGAACCGGCGGCAGGCGAGCGCCTCGAGCGCGGCACGCACCTCGTACAAGTCGGCCGCCTCCTGGGCGGAGGGCACGACCACGATCGCGCCCTTCTGGGGAATCGTCGTCACCAGCCCCTCGGCGGCGAGCTGGCGCAGCACCTCGCGGATGGTGGTGCGCGAGACGCCGGTCTGCTCGATCAGCTCGCGTTCGATCAAGCGCTGGCCGGGCTTGAGGCGGAACTCGAGGATCGCTTGACGCAGCACGTCGAGCACCTGCTCGCGCAACGGCGCGGCGACCCGGCCGACCCGCATCGACAGGTCGGCATCATGACCACCGGACGGCACAACTCTCGAGGGCCCGGTCATGTCGGCTGCCTGGCGGTTCGGAGCAGTGCGGTGGCGGCCTCATCGACGACCAGGCCCTCGGGGTCCTCATCGGGGTCGCCGATGACCACGACGCCATAGTCCCGCGCCGCTCCGGCCATGGTGACGTAGCCGTCACGCACGTCGATCAGCACCCGCTCGGGCTCGCGGGTCAACGGATCGCCCCACCCTCCGCCGCCGCGGTTGATGTAGCGCAGCACGGTGAGCGGGTCGGTGTGCCAGCTTGACTCCCGGTAGGGATACAGGAACCGCCCGCTGGGGTCCGGGGCGTTCGTGCTGGGGTTCAGCAGACCGGCCAGCGGGACGGAGTCGGCGTAGGCGTCGTCGCCGGTCGTGGGGCTCGCCGGCGTCTCACCGTCCGGTGGCCAGATCCACACGCCGCCGTTGCGCCCGTCGCCCCCGCCGTTGACGCCGAACCCGGCCGGACGTCTGTAGTGCAGCGACATGAGATTGTGGTTGGCCGTCTGGAGCCACAGCGAGTCGCGCAGGACGGCGAGCCCACCGCGATTGAGGCCCGGGCCGCCAGTGTCCGGGACGGGCTCCTCCCGCAGGAGCACGGCCGGCACGTCGGACTCGATCGCCTCCACCGCGCCCACGATGCCGTTGGCCTGGTAGGACAACATCCACGTGTCGGCGTCCCCGTGCTCGGTGGCACCGAACGGGCCGAGCTCCCCGCCGAGTTGCGCGGCCGACACCCACGGCATGCCGTTGGGGTGAACGCCGCTGGCGCTGTGGATGTCGGTGGTCCCGCGGTCGCCGGCGATCGCCGCCGAGCCGACCGCTTTGGCCAGTGCCCGCAGCAACGCCCCGATCATCACCTGGCTCTGCTCGTAGTACAGGAACACGGCGCCATCCGGCGGCAGGGCACTGACCACCGTGCCCTCGGGAATCACGATGTCGATATCGCGCCACGTTCCCGACGAGAACGGAGCCCGCGGATCGAACAGGTACTTGAAGGCCACCCCGACGGTCGTCTTGGCATCGAGCGCGGTTGCGTTGATGCAGGTGCGGGCCTGACGGGACGTGCCGCTGAAGTCGACCTCGGCGCGACCCCCGCGTTTGGTGATCTTGACGCGGACGCGGTACTCCTCGGACTCGTCGACGCCGTCGCAGTCGGCCGCGTCCTCGCCCTCCCACTCGCCGTCCCCGATGGCCGCCAGCGCCAGCGACATCCGCTCGGCGGCGGCGTCGCAGACGTAGCCCATCGCGCCCTGCACGGCATCGAAGCCGTACCGAGCGATCGTCTCGGTCAGCAGCCGCTCGCCCAGCGTCAGGCCGGCGCAGATCGTCTGCATGTCCGGGAACAGGATCTCACCGAAGCGGACGTTGTCGAAGATCAGGCTCCAGGTCTCACGCACCGGCTCGCCGGCGTGGTAGAGCGCGCGGGGGGAGACGACGAGCCCGGTCTCGTAGACGTTGTGCTTGGTGAGGCTGAACCCCCCGGGCACGAGGCCGCCCATGTCGAGCTGGTGAGCCTTGAGGTTCACGAAGCCGGCGAGCCGGTCGCCGTCGTAGACGGGTCTGCAGAACAGCAGGTCGTTGACGTGAGTCCCGGTCCGGTAGGGGTCGTTGGCGACGATCACGTCGCCCCGCACGAGCCGCTCGGGCCCATATTCGTTGATCGTGTTGCGGACCGAGTCCGTCATCGTGCCGGTGAACAGCACGATGCTGTTGCTCATTGCCGGCGTGGGGTAATCGAGCGCCGGCGGCCCGGTGAGGGTCGCCGCGAAGTCGTAGAAGTCGCGCAGGATGGGGGAGAACGCGGCCGTCAGCAGGCGGCCGCAGACGTGCCCGACGATGTAGCGGAAACGGTTGGCCAGGACCGTCGACGTGAACCGGTCGGCGCCGTAACGGCGGGTGAACTCGTCCGCATCCAGGTCCCGTATGAGGGTGGCCCGCGCCGAGGTACTGGTGGTCGACATGGTCACGGCCTCCTTTGACCGGACTCGATCGAGATCTCTCCGAGCCGCCCGACCAGCGCCAGCTGTCCGGGGCATAGGAACGTCGTTGACAGTCCCTCGCGGATGATCGCCGGGCCAGTGAGGCGCATCCCCGGGGTCAGCGTCTCACGCGCGTACTCCAGCGCGTCGAACGGCTCGGCCTCCAGGTGGTGCACCTTCAGTGTCCGCGTGGGGCGCGGGTCGCCGGGCGGCCCGGCATCGTCGTGGGCCGAGGGCAAGGGCTCGTAGCTGAGCTTGTCGACCGGCACCACCAGCTGAACACGATAGGTGACGCCCTGTACGGGCATGACCGGGAAGCGGTTGCCGTAGCGCCGCTCGTACTCGTCGTGGAACAGGTCGATCATCCGCTGGACGGTCGCCTCGGTGATCGGACCCTGAGGCACCTCCACGAGCGGCGTCTCCCAGCTCTGTCCCAGCAGCCGTCCGTCGAAGCTGCGCCGCATCATCACCTCTTCGGCGCCGCTGCGGACGCGCGACCGGAGCTTGCGCTCCATCGTGTCGAAGATCGCCGAGACCCGCGGCGCGGCATCCGGCGTCAGCACCATGTACGCGCTCTGGCTGTCGTAGTAGACGAGGTCGGTGGCCAGCAACCCAAGCGCCGAGAACAGCCCTGGGTGCGGCGGGATCACGACCCGTCTGACCTGCAGCTGCTCCAGCGCTGCCGGCAGCAACATCGGCCCCGCGGCCCCGTAGGCCAGCAAAGTGAAGTCGCGCAGGTCCACGCCGTGGCGGATGGCGACGTTCGTCACCTCCTCGGCGATGTTGTGGACTGCGATCCGGTACGCGTACGCGACGCGGTCATCGAGTGACAATCTGGTCCGGAGTGACTGAAACGCAGTCCTGGCGCGCTCCGGATCGAGCCGCATCTCCCCGCCAGCGAACCCGTCGGGGTCGAGGATCCCGATCAGTAGACAGGCGTCGGTGATCGTCGGCGCCGTGCCGCCCCGCCCGTAGCAGGCGGGACCGGGGTCCGCGCCGGCGCTCGCCGGGCCCACCAGGACGTCGCCCGCCGGTGAGATCGAGACGATGCTGCCCCCGCCGGCGCCGACGCTGGAGATCTCGGTGGAGAGCGCGTTGATGATCAGGTCGTGCTCCAGCGAGAAGGTGTCGTTGACGAACGGCTGGCCATGCTGCACCAGCGAGACGTCCGTGGAGGTGCCGCCCACGTCGCAGCAGATCAGGTCGCCCTCGCCGATTGCCTCGCCGAGCCGTGCGCCGGACGTCGTTCCCGCCGCCGGTCCGGCGACCACGATCCGAAACGGCTGGGCCAACGCGTCACGCCACGGTATGAGCGTGGCCGCGCAGTCGGCGAAGTTGAGCTCCCCCGTGAACCCGAGCGCCCTCAACTGCTCGTCAAGCTCCGCGGCGTAGCCGCTGAACATCAGCTTCATCATCACGTCGATCACCGTCGTCGACGCGCGCGCGTACTCCTTGGCGAGCGGCGAGGTCTCGGCCGAGATGGAGACCGGGACGTCGCCCAGGACCTCCAGCGTCAGGTCGCGCAGACGCTCCTCGTGGCTGCGGTTGACATAGGAGTTGAGCAAGCAGATGGCGACGCCCTGCACGTGGCAGCGCTCCAGAACCGCCAACTGCCGCCGGGCGTGGTCCTCGTCGAGTTCGGTCATCACGCGGCCGTCGGCGAGAATCCGCTCAGCGACGCCGCGGCGCAGGTAGCGTGGGATCAGCGGCCGGGCCGCATCGCCAAATGGCCGGCGCCAGCTCGCGTCAGTCTGCGCGTCCAGCGGTCGCCAGAGCCGGCCCTTGACCAGGATGTCCCGGAAGCCCTCCGTGGTCAGGAACGCCACCTTGGGCACGCGACGGGTGATGACCGCGTTGAGGCCCGCGGTGCTGGCGTGGTTGAACACGGCGCTGCCCTCGACCCCGAGCCGGCGGCTTCCCTCCACGACTGGCCGCGCCGGATCCGCCGGCTCGCTCGGGACCTTGGTGACGGTGATGCGTCCCTCTCGGACGCGGACCACGTCAGTGAATGTGCCGCCGATGTCTACGCCGAGCACGCTCTAGATCTCCAGGCCGAGAGGCCGATAGGAGCCGAACGCCGGCGCCGGCCGGCGGGACAACGAATGAAGGCAGGCCTGACATTTACAGACGTCCCACCAGCCTCCCTCGCTGAGCACGCGGTAGTCAGCGAGCTCGGCGGCGCCGCACTCGGGACAGGCCCCCTCGGCGGGTGCGCGCACGACGGCGAGGTGACGCTCCTGGGGCCGTGGGAACGAATGCACGTAACCTCCCTCTTATCGGTCGAAGCCGACGGAGCCGATCAAACAGGATTGTATGACGATCAGGCAGTAGGATGCTACTGTAACGCCGTCGTCGCAACGACTTCACAGCACACACCGATGCCAGTGCGCGCCTTCTCCGACACCGCCGCCCGTATCTGATGGCGGTCGGTACCGGCGCCGACGCCGACGCCGGGGCAAGCATCTCGCCGCCGGAGCCCGACCTCACCCCGCAGGAGATGATCCGTCGGGCCGTCGCGCTGCGGCCGCTGCTGTCCGAGCAGTCGGCGGAGACTGAGCGGCGGACCTATCCGTCCGATCAGATCCACCAGGCCTGCCTGGACGCCGGCTTCTACCGGTGCTATATCCCGCGGCGCTACGGCGGCTACGAGTTCGGAGCGCCGACGTTCATGCGGGTCGTGCAGGAGCTCTCACGGGGCGACCTGAGCACCGGCTGGTGCATCGCGCTTGCCGCCGCCCACGCACTCCAGATCGCCTCCTGGTGGCCGGAGCCGGCGCAGCAGGAGATCTTCGGCGACGGCGACCTGCGGTGCGCAGCGGTGGCCGCTCCCATCGGTCCCGCCGTGCGGAGCGGGGCCGGGTGGGAGCTGACGGGCAAGGTCGGGTACTGCTCGGGCATCCCGCTCTCAACCCATTACATGGGTCAGGCCCTGATCGCCGGCGACGACGGGAAGCCCACCGAGCGCATGCTGCTGTTCGTCGCGCCCCGCAGCGAGTTCGAGATCCTCGACGACTGGGGCCGTCTGATGGGGCTGAAGGGGTCAGGCTCCAACACGATCACGTTCGATCGCGGCCGAATCCCGGCGCACTGGGCGATCGAGGACGCGCTCATGGTCGACTTCGATGTCGCCGGTCGAGGTGCTCCCGGGGTGGAGCTGCACGGCAACCCCATGTATGGCGGGCGAGCGCTGGCCTGCTTCACGCTCACGCTCACCGCCGCAGCGATCGGTGGCGCCTACGCCGCGCTGGACGAGTACGAGGCGATGATGCACTCCCGGCTCACGCCATTGCCACCGATGGTGCCGCGCATCAGCGACGAGACGTTTCAGCGCTGGTTCGGTTCGGCGCTGGCGAAGCTCGCGACCGCGGAGGCCGCCATGTACAACGCCGTCGACCAGCACATGGAGGCGTGTCGCCGGGCCGCCGAGGACGGGATCCCATACACGTACGGCGAGGACATGCGGATCGGCTGCATCGGCAGGGAGGGGATCATTCAGGCATGGGAGATCTTCCAGTCGGAGATCTTCCGCACGGCCGGCTCCAGCGCCGCCGTGGACGGATCACGGTTCGAGCGCATCTACCGCGATCTCTCGATGCTCAACAGCCACCGCAACACGGTGCTGCGGGAGTGGGCGTTTGGCGAGCTGGCCCGCGAGCACCTCGGTCTGCCGCGGAGGGGAGTGGGGAACGTGCAGACGCCGAAGGGCCCGAGGTGACCCCGCCAGCAATGGGAACGACCAGGAGTGACCGATGACCACCACCGACACGACGATCGACACTCGCGCTCTGCGCGAGGGATGGACCGAGGTGCACGGGCCGCCGAACGCGGCCGCCGAGGAGCTGTTGCGACAGAACCCCAGCTACTTCGCGCGGGTGCTGGACTTCACCGCTCATGCCTGGCGTTGCGGTCCGCTGGAACCAAAGGTCAAGGCGCTGGTCCTGCTGGCGGTCGACAGCGCCGCCTCGCACCTGCACGGACCCGGCGCGGCCGACAACGTGCGGCGGGCGCTGGCGCTCGGAGCCACACCGGCCGAGGTGTTGGAGACGCTGGAGCTGACGAGCACGATGGGCATCCACGCCGCCAACACCGGCGTGCCGATCCTGCTGGAGGAGCTGGCGGTCGCCGGACGGCCCGTGGACATGGAGCTTGCGCTGACTGAGCGCCAGCAGCAGATCAAGGCCGAGTTCACCGCCAAGCGTGGCTACTGGAACGAGTTCTGGGAAGGATTCCTCCGGCTCGACGCCGAGTTCTTCGCCACCTACACGGCGATGTCGTCGCATCCCTGGGAGCACGGCACGCTGGAGCCGAAGGTCAAGGAGTTCATCTATTGCGCGTTTGACGCCTCGGCCACGCACATGTTCGCCGTCGGCCTGCGTCAGCACATCGCCAACGCTCTCCGCTACGGCGCAACGGCGGAGGAGCTGATGGAGGTGTTCGAGCTCGCCAGCGGGATCGGGGTCGAATCGTTCGCGCTCGCGCTGCCGGCGCTGGCCCAGGCGATGGACACCATGGGATGAGCACGCTGCGCCCGGAGAGGACCCAGGGACGTCTGAAGGGGCGCGTGGCGATCGTGTCCGGCGGGGCGCGCGGAATCGGGGCGGCGCATGTGCGGGCGCTGGCCGGCGAGGGCGCGCACGTGGTGATCGGCGACGTGCTCGCCGACGAGGGCGCGGCCCTGGCCGAGGAACTGGGCGAACGCGCTCGCTCCGTCATGCTGGATGTCACCTCCGAAGCGGCCTGGACCGCCGCGGTGGCCGCGGCCGAGGAGGACGGCTGGGGCCCGGGCGCGGTCACGATCCTGATCAACAACGCCGGGATCATGGACCCGTCCCCGATCGCGGAGCTGTCGGCGGAGCGTTGGCGGCGGACCATCGACGTCAACCTGACCGGCCACTTTCTCGGGATCAGCGCGGTTGTGAATTCGATGCGCCGGGCCGGAGGGGGCGTGATCGTCAACACCTCCTCAATGACCTCGGAGATCGCGGTCAGCCAGCTGGCGCATTACACCGCGTCCAAGCATGCGATCGCGGGCTTGACGAAGGCAGCGGCACTCGAGCTCGGCGGCGACGGGATCCGGGTCAATTCGCTGCACCCTGGCATGATCCGCACCGCCATGACCGAGGGTGCGCCGGAGCAGCGGATGGCAGCGAAGTACCCGTTGCGCCGGTTCGGCACGCCCCAGGAGGTGGCCCGGACGATGCTTTTCATCGTCTGCGACGCCACCTACGCCAGCGGCGACGCCTTCCCCGTTGACGGAGGGATTCTCGCCGGGATCATGATGGGCGAGTGAGCGGAATGCGTCTGGAGGGCAAGGTCGCCGTGGTGACCGGCGCCGCCGGCGGCCTGGGCGGAGGGTCGGCCCGGCGCCTCGGGAGCGAGGGCGCCCGAGTCGTCGCCGTGGACATCGACGGGGACGGCGCCGCGCGGGTGGCGGCCGAGATCGGTGGCGTCGCGGTCGAGGCCGACGTGTCGCGCGAGGAGGACGTGGAGCGCTACCTCGATGTGGCGGTGGAGCGCTTCGGGCGCATCGACCTGCACCATCTCAACGCCGGCATCCCGGGTTCGCTGGATCCGCTGCCGTCGCTGGACGTGGCGGGCTTCGAACGAGTGCTGGCGGTCAACGTCACGAGCGTGTTCCTGGGCCTGCGAGGCGCCTTTCGTCAGTTCGCGGCGCAGGGGTCCGGTGGCGCCGTCGTCGTCACCGGATCGATCGCCAGCCTCCGCGGCAGCGCCGACCTCTTCGCCTACCACACCTCCAAGCACGCCGTGCTGGGGTTGGCGCGGTGCGCCGCCGTGTACGGGGGTCCGCTCGGTGTCCGGGTCAACGTGATCGCGCCGGGGATCGTTCCCACCGAGTTGTTCGCCGGCGCCGGCGGTGCCGTCGGCGGCGGCGGCGACATGGCCCACCGCGCGTCCACGACGCCGCTGCGGCGACCAGGCACGCCGGACGAGATCGGATCGGTCGTGGCGTTCCTGCTCTCCGACGACGCCGCCTACATCACCGGCGAGGTCGTCTCTGTGGACGGTGGCGCGACCACGACCAACTCATTGCGCCCGTCTGGCGGGGCCGGCCGATGGGATCCGGCGGAGCTCGATCGGTGACCTGACGAGGAGAGGGCGTTCATGGAACCATCCATGCAGAACATCATTGCCTCGGCCGCGGTCACGACCTCGCGGCGCGGTTCCTTCTGGGTGGGGATCGAGCCTGTTCCGGGCCCGCTGGGCACCGTCATGCGCGGTCCCATGTTCGTGGAGTGGGAGGCTCCGGCCGACCCGCTGCCCGGCCCGCCGTGGGTGCTGGTGCATGGGGGCGGCGGTCAGGCGATCGACTACACGGTTACCCCGGACGGCCGCCGCGGCTGGTCGCGGCTGCTCGTGGAGCAGGGTCACACCGTGTTCGTCGTCGACCGGCCCGGCCATGGCCGGTCGCCGCATCACCCGGACATCCTGGGCCCGATGGGCCCGCAACTCGGCTACGAATTCCTGCGCCCGATCTTCATCCCACCGCCCGAGGGCCCCGACAGCAATCCGGCCGCTCGCCTGCATACGCAGTGGCCCGGCGGACGTGAGCCGGGCGACCCGGTCTACGACCAGTCCCTCTGCACGTCCGGGCCGCTGCTGGCCGACCCCCGCGAGATGCACGCGCTCGAGGGGGCGCGGCTCGCCGAGTTGCTGGACCTCGTTGGCCCGGCGATCGTTGTCACCCATTCCGCCGGAGGTCCGGGGACGTTTGCCGGCACAGACGCGCGGCCGGACAAGGTGGCGGCGCTGTTCGCGATCGAGACCCTCGGCCCCCCGTTCCTGAAGCGGCCGGAGATGGGGATGGATCTGGCTTGGGGGCTTGCCTGCGCGCCAATCGCCTACGACCCTCCGGTCACCGACCCGTCCGAACTCGACACCGTCACCGAGGAGCGTGCGGAGCTCGGCCCCATCCCGATCACGCTCCAGCGCGAGCCGGCCCGCCGGCTCGCTCACCTCAGTCAGTTCCCGATTGCCGTCGTGACCGCGGAGTCGTCGATGTTCCTGGGGTTCGACCGGCACCTGGTCGAGTTCCTCGCCCAGGGCGGATGCGACGTCGAGCTCGTGCGGCTGGCCGATCACGGCGTCCACGGGAACGGGCACATGATGATGATCGAGCGCAACCATGCCGAGGCGCTGCGCGTGCTCACCGATTGGGCGGCGCGCAAGCTCACGCCTCAGTGAGTGAGCGGCTGTCCCAGGCGCGCGCGACCGGTGGAGGCGAAGACGACGTCGTACTGGGCGCCGATGTGCGTGCGGAACATCGACGCGTCGCGGAAGCAGCGTTCCAGCCGTGAGCCTGTCCGGGCGGCACTCGACCCGCCGGTGGCGAACATCAGGTCGACCGCCTGCCAGGCCAGCTTGCCGCACTGTGCGAGCACGTCGCGGATCGCGCCGTCGTCGGCGGTCGTGAACTCCTCACCGCGCTCCGCGAAGCCGACGCACTTATCGGCGAAGCGGGCGATCGCGCCGAAGAAGGCGAGCTCCGCCGTGTCGACGAGGCTGTACGCCTCCCCGAACCATCGCTGGTAGTCGACGGACTCCGAGCGGGGGATGGGCGGCGGGAAGCTCGTGGGGCGGCTCGTCATCATCGCCTCGTACTCCTGGAGCGCCGCACGTGCGTTGCCGATCTGGGTGGCATTCAGCGATGCGTAGAAGAAGGTCATCGCCCGGGCCAGGTACAGCGGGTTGCCGTGCAACTGAAAGCCGATCGTGCCCTCCGGGGGCATCTCGAAGTCCTTCCAGTCATAACGCACCGTCAGGTGCGCGGGCACGAACACGTCATCGGCGGCGATCGTGTTGGAGGCGGTGCCGCCGAGCCCAATCGTGGTACCGCCGCCCCAGTCGTCGAGGATCTCGTAGTCAGAGCGCGGAATCGCCACCATGATGCGCTCGTCCGACCCGGCGACGCGGGCGAGGGCCACGACATGGGTGGAGTAGGTCGATCCCGAGCAGTAGTCCCAGCGGCCGCTCACGCGGTAGCCGCCCGGCACCGCCGCCGCCTCGCCGCGCGGGATCGCCCGGGACGGTCCAACGAAATGGCCATCGGGACCGAACAACTCCGCCTGCGCCTGCTCTACGAAGAATGTGGCCACTTGGAGCGCATGCGCCGCGCCCAGGCATAGGTTCCAGCCGATGCCGGCGTCTGCGCTGCAGATCTCGATGATCACCCGGTAGAACGTGTCCAGACCGAACTCGTAGCCGCCGAACCGGCGCGGCTGCAGTATCCGATGGAAGCCGGCGGCCACGAACTGCTCGTGAAGCTCGGCGGAGTACGTGCCGCGCTCCTCGGCGTCGGCGGCCTCGGCCATCACTCGTTCATGCAGAGCGTGGGCGCGATCGACGATCTCTTCGGCCGTCAGCGTCGGCTCGGGCACCGGGATGCGGGTGGTGGTCCCCATCCCATTAACCGGCCAGGCTGGGCACGATCAGGCCGCTCAGATCGCGCTTCTCCGCCGAGGCATGGAGCGCGTCATCGATCCGGCCGAGCGGATAGCGACTGGTGATGATCGGGCGGGGATCCAGCCACCCGTCCTCCATCATCCGGATGAACCGCGGTAGGTCCCGACGCATGCGGACGTTGCCGTTCTGGGCGCCGAGAATGGCCCTTCCCTCCACCGAAAGCGCCAGCTGGGGGACGGTCACCTCGGCGCCGCCGCGCTCGACGCTGGTCAGCACCACGGTTCCGGCCCGCCGAGCGGCCCGAATTGTCTGGGGGAACGCCGACGCGACCGTCGCCGCCTCCATCGCATAGTCGGCGCCGCGCCCGTGCGTGAGCGCCTTGACCTGCTCCACGGGATCGCCGGCCTCGGGGTCGACTGTGTCGGTGGCTCCGAAGCGACCGGCCAGCTCGCGGCGCTCGGCGATCGGGTCCACAGCGATGATCCTGCGCGCGTTGGCGATCCGGGCCGCCTGCACCATCCATTGCCCGAGGTGTCCCAGCCCGAAGATCGCGATGCTGGAGCCGGCCTGCACTCTGGCGACGTTGTGCACGCAGCCCACGCCGGTCGTGATGCCGCAGCCCAGCAGGCTCAGCCAGTCGTCGGGCAGATCGGTCTGCACCGGGAAGACCTGACTGGCCGTGACGTTCATCACCTCGGCGTAACCCCCGACGTTGCCGGCTGCGCTGACCGGCTCGCCGGTCTTGCGGTTCGCCACATGAGGCCAGATCCCGCCTCGATCGAACGTCTCCGAGCATTGATCGGGGCGGCCGATCGAGCAGTAGAAGCACACCCCGCACTCCGACGTGCCCGGCACGATGACACGGTCGCCGACCGTGATGTGGTCGACGCCGGCGCCCAGTTCCAGCACCTCTCCCATCGAGGCGTGGCCGAGGATCGTCGGCGGGATCTTGAACAGCTCGCCGCGCCAGTTGACGCAGTCGGTTGAGCAGAACGGGGAGGCGCCGGTGCGGATGAGCACACGGCCGGGCGCCGGGTCGAGGTACTCGATGTCCTCCACCACGAAGGGCTCGCTGACCGCTGCCAGCAGCGCTGCTCTCATCTGACCTGTCTCTCCTCGGTATCGGGCGACCCGCGCCCCTGCATCATTGCGCGGTGAAGCCTCCGTCGGCCATCAGGATCGCTCCGGTGACGATGCTGGAGCGCGGCGACGCCAGGAAGGCGATGACCTCGGCAATCTCCTCGGCCCGCGCCAGCCGACCGAGCGGGTGCGCGGCCGCCACCGACGCCAGGCTGGCCTCGCGGTCCGGGACGCCGGCCATCGCCTCGTCAGTGAAGCCGGTGTCGATCGCGCCGGGCGCCACCGCGTTGACGCGCACCTGCGGGGCGTGCTCGATGGCCAGCGCCCGCGTGAGCTGCACGATCGCCCCCTTCGTGGAGCAGTAGGCGGTCTGCCCCGGCAACCCGATCGTGCCCGAGATCGAGGCGACGTTGACGATCCGGCCGTCCCCGCGCTCGCTGAGCGCCGGCAGCGCCTCGCGGCAGTGCAGAAACGCCCCGCGCACGTTGACCCGCAGCAGTTCGTCCCAGTCACCCTCGGTGGTGTCGACGGTCGGCTTGAGAAGGAAGCGCCCCGCGTTGTTCACGACGATGTGCAGCGCGCCGAAGCGCTCGTGCGCCAGGGCGACGGCCCGCCGGGCAGTGCCAGGCTCGGCGACGTCGCCGCATACCGCCGCCACGTGGTCGCCCTCGAGGTTGCCGACCGCGGGGTTCAGGTCCTCGGCGACGACGCGCGCGCCGCGCGCGGTCAGCAGCTCGACGGTCGCCTTTCCGACGCCACCCGCGGCGCCGGTGACGATCGCCACGGCTCCTTCCAGCTCGCAACTCGCGAGATCGGCCACAGTGTCGCGATCCTAACAGTTTGTCTACCTGTCTGACAATCTCTCCTGCGGCGCGGAGCCGCCAGGGGGGCCGCAACGGGCGACTCAGCATGTATGATTGTCATACAGAATTAGGGAACATGGCCAAAGGACGCGCGTATGGACGACAAGACGAAGCTCGAGGTCGGCCTTGAGACCCGGCGCGAGGTGCTGGGCGCCGAACACGTCGACCGTTCGTTGGGCCAGGCCACCGATTTTGCTCGCCCGATGCAAGAACTCGTCACCGAGTACTGCTGGGGGGCGGTGTGGTCGCGTCCCGGGCTGGATCGCAAGGTGCGCAGCCTGCTGAACATCGTCATGCTCACTGCTCTCGGGCGCCGGCACGAGCTGGAGGTCCACGTGCGCGGAGCCGTCACCAACGGCGTGAGCGCCACGGAGATCCAGGAGGCGCTGCTGCAGACGGCGATCTACTGTGGCGTCCCGGCGGCGATGGAGGCCATGCGCACGGCCGAGGCGGCGCTGATCGCCCTGGGCGTCATCGAGGCGCCCTCCGCCGAGTAGCCCGGGCGTGACCGCTCAACGGCGGTCGACGACCGAGCTGATCCCGACCGCGGCGATGATCAGGATGCCGCGGACAACGTCCTGCCAGTAGTCCGGGACCGCGAGCAGGTCGAAGCCGTTCGTGATCATGCCGAGGATCAGCACACCGAGGACCGTGCGCCAGACCGAGCCAACGCCGCCGAAGATGCTGGTGCCGCCGAGGGCCACGCCGGCGATCGCGAGCAGCGCCAGTTGGCCGCCCAGGCCGCTCATGTCGCTCGACCCCGACCCGGTCGTCGAAGCGTCGATCAGGCCGGCAAGGCCGCAGGCGGCGCCGGTGACGACGAACGTGATGATCACGGTGCGGTGAACCTTGATCCCCGAGAGCCGCGCCGCGTCGCGGTTGCCGCCGACGCCGTACAGGTGGCGACCGAAGACCGTGTAGGCCAACACGAGCTGGAGCACGATCGCGACGACGGCGAAGATGACAACGGGGTACTGCACACCGGCGACGCGGTTCTGGCCGATGAACGTGAACACGCTGCTGGTGGGCGTGATCAGCAGGCCCCCTTTGGTCACTCCAACCGCGATGCCGCCGAACGTGAGAGCGGACGCGAGCGTGGCCAGGAATGCGTTGATGCGCAGCTTCGTCACCAGCAACCCGTTGATGGCGCCCATCGCCGCGCCGGAGAGGAGCGCGATGGGGAACGCCCACACCACTCCCCAGTGGACGGCGACGTATGCGGCCAGCACCTCTGCCAGGACGAAGATTGACCCGAGGGAGAGGTCGAAGTTGCCGGCGATGATCGTCAAGGTGACGGCGCAGGCGGCGACGCCGATGGTCGCGTTCTGGAAGACGAGGTTGAGGAGGTTGTTCTTGGTGAGGAAGACGGACGAGGCGATTGAGAAATAGATGAACAGCCCGATCGCGAAGACGACGATGCCGTAGTCGCGGACGTGCTCAGCCTTGAGCCGGCGCTGCCAGCGCACGCGCGGAGCGGCGATCACGTCTGCGCTGACGGCGTCCCCGGCCACATCGGGGTCCTGAGCCACAACGGGGTCCCCGGCTACGGGATCGGGCGGCTGCGCGCTCATGCGGTCGTGCTCCCTCCGAGGCCGAACGCGGCCTCCATCACGGCCTCCAACGGCGGGTCGGCGTCGAACTCGCGGGTGATCGAGCCGAGGCGCATCACGAGCACGCGGTGGGCGAGCCCGAGCACCTCCTCGATCTCCGACGAGATCAGCAGCACGGCGGTGCCCTGGGCGGCCAGGTCGTTGATCAGGCGGTGGATCGCTGCGCGCGCCGCGACGTCGACGCCCCGCGTCGGCTCGTCGAGGATCAGCACGTGCGGGTTGCGGAACAACCAGCGGGCGAACAGGACCTTCTGCTGGTTGCCGCCGGAGAGGTTCGCCACCCTCATCGACGGGTTCGGCGGCTCGACCGACAGCGACTTCAGGAGCGCGCGCGTCTTCGCGCGCTCGAGGGCGCGCCGCAGTACGCCGAATCGCGAGGCGACGGCGCGCAGATCCGCGAATGTCGTGTTCGACGCAAGGGAGAGGTCCATGAACAAACCGTCGTCCTTGCGGCTCTCGGGCAGGAACGCCATCCCGGCCGCCATCGCGTCCGCGGGCGAGCGGATGTGGCGCGCCGTGCCGTCGACGACGATCGTGCCGCCATCGATCCGATCGGCGCCGGCGATCGCGCGAGCGAGCTCGGAGCGGCCGCTGCCCACAAGGCCGGCGAGGCCGACGATCTCACCCGCCCGGATCTGCAGCGAGATGTCCCTGAGCACGCCCTTGCGGTGCAGACCGGACACCTCCAGGGCAACGGGTGCGGTCGAGCCTCGCGGCTTTTCGAAGTTCTCCGCCTCCGCGGCGGCACCGAACATGCCGGCAACGAGGCTCTCCTCTGTTTCCTGCGCCGCCGGCGCCGTCCGCACGAGGCGCCCGCTGCGCAGCACCGTCACCGTGTCGGCAAGCTCGAGCACCTCGTCGAGGAAGTGGCTCACGTAGACGATTGTCCTGCCGCTCGCGCGCAGCGCGCGGATCATCCGGTGGAGCCTCTCCATCTCGACGTTGGTCAGCGACGAGGTCGGCTCGTCCATCACGATCACTCGCGCCTCGCACGCGACCGCGCGCAGGATCTCGACCTTCTGCTTGTCGGCCGTGCGCAACGCCCCGACCTTGGCATGCCCGTCGAGCTCGAAGCCCCACTGTGAGATGAGCTCCTCGTACTGCTTGCGCATTTGTCGCCACTGGACCACGCCGGCGCGACGCGGCTCGATGCCGAGGAAGACGTTTTCGGTCACGCTCAGTTGCGGCACCGGCGAGAGCTCCTGCGCGATCGTCGCTATGCCGTCGATCCGCGCCTCACGCGGGCTCGCGTAGCGGACCGGCCGGCCGTCGATGAACAGCTGTCCGTCGTCGGGGCGGATCACGCCGCCGACGATCTTCCCGAGCGTCGACTTCCCGGCGCCGTTCGCGCCGACGAGCGCATGCACGGTACCTCCGGCAACCTCGACGCTCACGTCATCGAGCGCCTTGGTGCCGGAGTACCGCTTGCCGATCGAGACGAGCCGGACCGGCGAAACCGCCGTTGCACTCATCCGACTCGTGCTCGATCTCTCATCCGGCTCGTCCTCGACCTTCCGGGGTTCACCTGCCTAATTGATTCCGCCCTCGAGCGTCCAGTCCGGGTGGAAGCTCGGATGCGCCTTCAGGTACGCCTGGTCGATGATCGCCGGGCGGGTCGCGGGGTTGATGATGTTGACCAGGTTGGGCGTCGGCTTCCCGCTCAGCGCATCGTTCAGCGCGGCGATGCCGACCTCCGACTCAGACGCCGGGTACAGGCCGAGGGTGGCGTCCCAAGTCCCGTTCTGGACCTGGGCGACGGCCTCCTTCGCGCCGCCGTACCCGATGATCGCGATGTTCTTGCCCGGCGTGTAGCCGCCGACTAGCTTCAGCGCGGTCACCGCCCCCGCCGCCATCTGGTCGCCGAACGTCGCGAACACGTTGACGTTCTTGTTCGCGTTGAAGTACGTCTGGGCGACCTTCTGCGAGGCCGCCTGGTCGTACATCCCGGGCGGTAGCACGGTGAAGGTGTAATTCGGCTTGCCCTTGTAATACGCGGTCATCGCGTTGATCCGAACCGTATCGGTCGGGTAGTTGGCGAGCCCCGGCAGGAAGGCGATGTTGCAGTGGCCGCTTCCCACCTGCTTCTTGCAGGCCGCGTTCATCGCCGCGATCAGGTTCGTCGACTCCGCGCCGATCGACTGGCCGACGGTCGTGACGAAGTGCTTGTTCGCGGTCAGGACGTTCTGGGTGGACAGCGGTCCCCACGTGTAGTCGGCCGCCGCGACCTTGATGCCGCTGCTGAGCGCCTTGTTGATGATCGGCGTGAGAGCGACGTCGTTCAGACCCCAGACCCAGAAGGCCTTGTACTTGCCAGTGGTGATCGCGTCCTGGATCTGCGTGGACTGCAGCTGTGGGTTGTTATTGGCGTCAAAGGCATCGAGCTTGATGCCCAGCTTCGCGGCCTCCGCCTGCGCGCCCTTCAGCGACGCGATCCCATACGGGCTCGGGTTGTAATAGAAGATCGCCATCCGCGTCCCCGACCCGCTCGCCGCCGATGTGCTCGAAGTGGTCGCTGCCGCGGCCGCCGACGTGCTCGACGACGACCCCCCGGCCGCTGCCGCGCTCGACGACGTCGACGACGACGACCCGCATCCCCCGAGAACCGCGGCGATGATGGCTACCAGTACCGCGCCCGCGCCTCTGCGCGCGCGCCTAGAACTAAACATGGGTGCGACTCCTCCTCTCGGACAACTTGCCCGCGTGCCGGTCCGCGTTGAACCTTCGCCGGCTTGGCGAAGCAAACCGGTTTGATCAGCTTGCAACAAGTCCCCGCAGATGAAAGAGTACGCAATCCGGATCGTGGGCTTCGCAATCTGGATAGCCGCCGATCGACGCCTAATATCGGGACAACAGTATGGCCAGCGCTGAACGTCCGACGGACGACGGACCGGGCGAGCGACACGAGGTTAGTCTGCGGAGTCGCGATCCCGTGGAGGCAAGCGCGGTCGCCGCGGGTGTCTACCACGAGCACCTCCTCACGATCGTGGGCGGTCATCGTGCTCTCACGATGGGCTTCGACGCCGCGTCGGTCGGTCCGATCACGCTCGGTCCGATCACGCTCGGCTGGCTCTCGTTCGACACCGAGATTCGGGTCGACGCCGAACCACAGGCAGATGCCTACCAGGTCAACCTCGTGAGTGCTGGTCAGCTGCGTGCATACTGCGGATCGGATCAGATGGTCGCTACATCAACGAGGGGCATGATCTTCCGACCCGACAGGCCGGCCGGCTTCGCGGGCTGGCGCACCCCCGGGCAGATGCTCGCGATCAAGATCGATCGACACGCGCTCGAGGACGAGCTGCGGCAACTGCTGCATCGACCGGTCACGGGGCCGATCGCCTTCGAGCTGGCGCTCGACCTCTCCCGCCGCGCCGCAGCCGATTGGAACCGGGTGGTGCTCACCCTCGCCACCGGCCTCTTCGATCCTCAGTCGCTGTTCCGCCAGCCGATCATGACCGTTCCCCTCGTCCACGCCGTCCTCGCAGGCCTCCTCCTCAGCGCCGACCACGATCTCCGCGCGCAGCTCGACGCGCCCGCGCGAAGCATCGGCCCGACCTCTGTCCGGCGCGCCGATGAATACATCGAGCAGCACGCCCACGAGCCGCTTACAGTCTCACAAGTAGCCGCTTCGGCGGGTGTCAGCATCCGCGCGCTCCAGCAGGGTTTCAAACGATCGTTCGGCGCGACGCCATACCAGATCATCCAACACACGCGCCTCGAGCGAGCTCACCACGATCTCGTCAACGCCAGCACCGACGACGCCACCGTGGCCAGCATCGGCGCGAAATGGGGCTTCCCGCACGCAGGCCGCTTTGCCGCTCTCTATCACGCGCGCTACAACACATATCCGTCGGCGACGCTGAGACGTGCCGGGATCGTCTCAGGCCGGCAGGCCGGCGAAGATCCGGTCGCGCGAAGCGTCGTGACGCCCGTACTGAAAATGCCTGGTGCAGCAAGCTGAACCGGCGCATAGACTGAGGCGCTCGCGCGGCCGCCCTGACCCGCTCGCGGCAGACTGATGACCCCATTCCGCTGGGCAGACCGATAGGAGCAGTCCGATGGAGATCACCATCATTGGCACCGGCAACATGTCCCGGGGCATCGCGACCCGCGCGCTGGCGGGCGGTCACTCCGTCACCCTCCTCGGCCACGAGGCCGGTAAGGCGGAGGCCCTGGCCAACGAGCTTGCTGGGGACGCCCGCGCAGGCACGGTCGGCGACGCGCTCGCCGGCGATGTCGTCGTGCTCGCCATCCCATACAGCGCGATCGATGACGTGATCGGCCATTACGGCGGCCAGCTGTCCGGCAAGGCCGTCGTGGACATCACCAACCCGGTTGACTTCGCATCGTTCACGCCCTTGAGCGTCGAAGCCGGGTCGGCAGCCGCTGAAATCGCCGAAAAGGCTCCCGGTGCGAAGGTCGTCAAGGCCTTCAACACCACGTTCGCCACCACCCTGGCGACCGGGGCCGTCGCCGGACAGCCACTCGATGTCTTCCTCGCATCCGATGACGAAGGAGCCAAGGCAACAGTCCGCGAGCTCGTCGAGACCGGCGGCCTGCGCGCCGTCGACGCAGGAGCGCTGGCTCGAGCACACGAACTCGAAGCGCTCGGCTACCTGCACATGGCGGTGCAGCAGTCGCTCGGCACCGGGTTTGCGAGCGGCCTCAAGGTGCTCGGCTGAGACAGCTCGTGGAGCCCCTAAGGGTGCGCGGGCGTCGTGGCGCCGGCACGCAGGCGCCACGCGGGCTGTGGGCCGTCGAACCCTTTGAGTTCCAGCGGTTCCCGCGTCGCCTCGAGACCGTGCTCGCTCAGCCAGGCGGCGACCCGCCGGTGAGCCTCGTCGCTTAAGACGATTTCGCCCGCCCTGGCCGCGGTTTGCAGCCGCGCGGCGAGATTCGTGGCCTCGCCCAGCACCAAGATGTCCGCATCAGCTGTCTTCGGTCCGACGACGGCGGGACCGACCGATATGCCGATACCCACCCCGAGCTCTAGCAGCGCGGCCTTGCCGCTCAGCGCGATTGCGGCTTCAAGCGCCTCGCATGCGTGATCGATTCGCGTGCCCGTTGCGTTGAAGGTGGCCATCACCGCGTCGCCCGCAAACTTGTTCACGACGCCGTGATGGCGGCTGACCTCCGCGGCGGCCCAGCGGTAGAGCGTGGTGACGCGCTCGGCCATCTCGGCCGGTGAAGTCGCGGCCGTGAGCGCGGTGTAGTTGCGGACGTCGGCGAACATCGAAGTAACGAGGCGCTCTCCGGCCAGCATGATCTCCGGCCCTTCGGAGGTGGCGGGGGCGCTCGGCGGAAGGCTGAGGCCGTGGCTCGCGGCGATCGTCCGCGCGGAGTCTGCGATCAGGGCCGCACCCGCGGCATCGGCCGCCACGACGACGAGTTTCACCTCGCCCTCTGCGGCTTGCGGTCGGCCGAGCTGGGCGAGCGCCTCCGCGACGAGCAGACGCGCGCGCCACTCGACGAGGCGAAAGCCGCGCACGGCGGCGGTGCTCGCGACTGTCTCGAGGATCGGCTTGGCCTTGGCGGCCTCGCCTCGGGCAAGCAGGATGCGGCCCTGCGCTTCGTCGAGGAATGCTTCCCCGATGTCAAGCCCAAGCGATCGGGCAGCGTCCACGCCGGCCTGGGCCTCATCGAGCAGGCCGACTTTGACCAGCGCCTCGACCGCTACCGCGAGCGCGTCATCGTATGGTGCAAGCCGAGCGGCGTGCGACGCGATCTCACGCGCGAGTTCGACTGCCTCATCGATGCGGCCGGTCTCCAGTCGGAGCCGTATTTGGGGACCGGCGTCGTAGACGATGTCCTGGAGCTCCGCCCGCTCCGATGTACCGGGAAGGACGGCTTGGGCCTCCTCCAGCCGCCCGAGTTCGATCAGAACCTCGGCACGTTCGACTTGCGCGCGCCAGCGCACCTTGTCACTGACGCTGCGCAGCGCGGTCTGGCGTTCAATGACGGCGCGGGCGAGAGCAAGCTCTCCTTTGGAACGTAGGGTCCAGCTCCTCGACGTCTCGATCATGTTCGTCATTACCGGCGGTCCGGGCTCCGAGGCGAGGAGGTCGAGGCGCTCCGCTACGCCGGCGCTCATCGTGTGCAGGCGTGTCCACGTGTCGTTGTAGGCGATGTTGTGGGCGATCATCGAGAAGCCGCGACGGCGCGCCTCTGCGAAGCAGCCATCCAGGAGTGACCTCGCCTCGGCGGTCGCGCCCGCGTCGAGCATGGCGAGCGCGACGAATGACTGCGCCCAAACGCGCTCGAAATCGGCACCTGCAATGCGCGCAACCTCAACCGCTTTTCTCGCGGTCTCGAGCGCGTGGGGGTCTTTGTCGAACTGGTAGAGCCCGGCGAGCCGCATGTACGCCATCGAGAGATCTGCCGACGCAGGCTGCTCCTCCAGGGTGCGGCGTGCACGCTCGAACTCCTCGCGCGCCAGGTCCGGTCTGCTCTCCTCCCAGTGGCAGCGGCCCAGCACGAGCCGATAGCGCGCAGCCTCGAGCTCGTCGCCGTAGCCCTCGAGCCCGAGGATGCCCTCGCCAAGCACCTCGGCGGCGTGCACGCTCTTGTCGTCCATCCACAACAAGCCACCCATGCGGCACAGGATCCGAAACCGGTCCAGCGGCCCCTGTACGTGCGGCAGCGCCCGCTCGAGCAGCTCGAGCGCATCGGCGAACGCCAGCGACGCTTCCGCGTCCTCGGCCGCGCTCAGGCAGGCTGGCACCGCTTCCTCGAAACGGCTCGCGCCGAGCAGGTGCCCCGCGACCACGAGAGGGCCCGCCCCCGCGGCGATGAGCGCGTCCGCCGCACGACCATGCAGTGCTTGGCGCCGCGGTAGCACGGTTTCCGTGCTGATCGCCTCCTGTGTCAGCGCATGCCGCCAGCGGTAGCTCGCGGTGCCGTCGGCGAGCTCGTCCAGCAGCTGCTGCGCTACCCCGACCTCAAGCGCGCGATGCACCGCGGCCTCCGGGGCGCCCGAGGTGGTGAGCAGCGTGGGGTAGTCGAAGGTCCTGCCCAGCACGGCGCCGGCCTGCAGCACCTCCGCTTCGGCAGGATCGAGTCGGGCAAAGCGCAGGAGGATCGTGTCGCGGACCGTGTCGGGGATCCGCCGCTGCTCAAGCGACCGCCGCTGCCAGCTGTCTCCGAAGCGCGGCACGTCGGCGCGATCGATAACTTCCTTGAGCATTTCCTCGAGTACGAACGGGTTGCCCTCGGTGCGCTCGTACATCAGCTCGCTGAACTCTGGCTCGACCTGCTCGCCATCGAGGATCGCCGAGATGATCTCAGCGATGTGACCTCGATCGAGTGGCGCCAGCGTGACCAGCTCCGCGGTGCCGGAGCGACGCCAGCTCTGCAGCACGGGTGCCAAGGGGTGGCGGCGGTCGAGCTCGTCGGTGCGATACGTCAGCAGCAGCAGCGCCCGCATGGCGGTGAGGCGGCGGCTGAGGTGGTCGAGTAGCTCACGCGTGGCGGTGTCCGCCCAGTGCACGTCTTCGAGGATCAGCAGAAGCCCCTGGTCGCGAGCCGCCGTACCCAACAGCCCGACAACCGCTTCGAAGAGGCGTAGCTTCGCCTGCGTCGGATCGCCAACCGGTGTGACAGGCTCATCGTTACCCAGCTGCGGGAACAGCTGCGCGAGCTCCCGTCTCGCCGCACCGAGCGACTCGCTTACTCGGGCGGTGTCCTGGCTTGAGAGGTAGTTGCCGAGCGCCTCGACCATGGGGAGATACGGGATCGGGAGCTCGGACGCGCTGCACGCGCCCCACAGCACCGTCCAGCCCAGGCGTTGGGCGCGCTTCGCGAGCTCGCTCGCGAGCCTCGTCTTGCCCATGCCAGCTTCCCCGCCGAGGGCGACGACCCGGCTCTCGCCGCCGTGGGCGGCGAGCAGGGCATCCTCCAGGGCGAATAGCTGCTCGTCTCGCCCCACGAGTCGTGGACACAGCACCCGCTCCAGCACTCATACCATTGTCTCACCGGGAATAACAGAGCCGGTCGATCGGAGACGCGCTCGGGTCCAGCCCGTGACGGCGCCCGGTTTGGGCTGGACGGCGTCAGTCCAGGCCGCAACGGACGGCGTAGGTCGCCGCTTGCACGCGACCCGGCAGCCTGAGCTTGGCCAGGATGTTGGAGACGTGGTTCTTTGCGGTCCGGGGACTGATGCTCAGAGTCTCGCCGATCTCGGCGTTCTCCATCCCCCGGGCGACCAAGCGCAGTACCTCGAGCTCGCGCGGCGAGATCTGCTCGACTGGCACGACACCGACCTCTGGCTCGGGGGGCGCCCGGCGCAAGCCTCGCAGCACGACCTCGGCGGCGCGGGACGAGAGCCAAGTCGCACCCTGAGCCGCCGCGCGTATCGCCACGACCACCTCATCGATGGGCGCGTCCTTGACCACGAACCCGCACGCACCAGCCTGCATAGCCGCAGCCACATCGGCCTCCTCGACCGACACGCTGAGCGCGACCACCCGTGCGGACGGCTGGCTCTTGAGAATGGCGCGGGTGGCCTCGGAGCCGTCGAGGTCGGGCATTCGGAGATCCATCAGCACGACATCGGGGTGCAACTCCTCCGCCAGCCGCACTCCCATGTGGCCAGTTGACGCCTGCCCCACCACCTCTATGCCCGGTTCTAACCCGAGCAATTTCGCGAGCCCTGTCCGAAACAGGTCGTAATCGTCGACGACGAGCACGCGCATCAGCTTCCTCCTGTCGGACGTTGGGCCCGCGCTGCGCGCGGACGGGGACCTGTGGGATCCCCCAACACCTCATCGGCTTGTTGAGCGCTTTTCTTTAGCCATCACGTTCAATCTTTAGCTATTGCTGGGCGACCTGGACCAAAGTTCTATCGGTGACCCCTCGACGCAGCCGGTCTCCAACTACACCCGATTCGTGTCCCGCCGGTAGGCCCAACCGGCGGCGGCGGAGAGGAGTGCGGTCCAGGCAGCAACCGTGATCCAACCGCGGGCGCCCCATCCTTGGCCGTTGAGCGCGACGTGGCTGGCCTGAACGAGCCACCACGAGGGCAGGAACGGCCCCAGCGTGTGCAGAAAGCCGTTGGTGATCGGGAACCATGTCCCGCCGAGGAAGGCGAGTATCGACACCCCGCCCCCGATCACCGGGCCGACCGAGTCGGTGGTCACGAGATGGCCGATGAGGATTCCCATCGCGGCGAACGGCAGGAGACCGACCAGGATCAGGGCTGTCATCTCCAACCAGCGCTGAGCAGGCAGGCTCACGCCGAGCGCGACCCCGGAGGCGTAGAGCAGGAGCAGGCTCGACAGCGCCATCCCGTATCCCGTCAGCACCTTGGCACGAAAATAGGCGCGCACCGACAGCGGGCTGATCCGCAGCTGGCGGGTCCAGCCGGCCTGGCGCTCGCCGGCGATCCGAGCGCCGGTCGAGATCATCGACACCATCGTGCCGAACGCGGCGAGCCCGACCATGTAGTAGAGCGGTACGGACAGGCCACTGCCCGCGAAGTTGTGGTTGTTTCTCTGTGGCACCGCCAGCAGCCAGTAGAAGACCAGCGGAAACCCCAGCGAGAAGAGGAAGAAGCGGCGGTTGCGGAAAGTGCGCCGCAGCTCGTAGCGGGTGTAAGCGGCCCCGCTCATCGCGCCGGCCGCCCGGACTCGTCAACATCCGGCTCGCCCGTCAGCTCAAGGAACGCCTCCTCGAGGGTTCCCCCCGTGATCTCGATGTCACGAGCGAGCCGGTGGTTCTCCAGCAGCGCCCGGATCGCCTGATCGGAGTCCGTGCAGCTCAGGATCACGGCATCGCCGTGCCGATCGGCTGAGGCGACGCCGGGCAAAGCAGCGAGTCTCTCTCGATCGACGTCCGGGAGCGTCGCGCGGATCGTCCGCCTACCGACACGCGCCTTGATCTCGGTCGTCGGGCCGTCAGCGACGATGCGCCCGTGGGCCATCAGGATCGCGCGGTCGGCGTTGGCATCGGCCTCCTCGAGGTAATGCGTCGCGAACAGGACCGTTCTGCCTCGGGCCGCGAACTCGCGCATGATCACCCAGAACTCCCGGCGGCCCTCCACGTCCATCGCGACCGTCGGCTCGTCGAGCACCAGCAGGTCGGGATTACTGACCAGCGCGATCGCGAAACGAACGCGCTGAGTCTGACCGCCGGAGAGCTTCTGCGTTCTCTGCCCGCCGGTGTCTTTCAGCCCGGTGAGCTCAAGCGCCTCGTCGACGCCCATCGGATCCGGATACAGCGAGGCCATCATCGCCACGATCTCGCGCACGGTGAGGTCGCGGATCAGTTCGCCCGTCTGCAGCATCGCGCCGACGAGACCGGCGTCGACGGCGTCACGCGGCGCGCGACCGAAGACCGAGACCATGCCGCCGTCAGGCTTAGCGAGCCCGAGCACCATGTCGATCGTGGTGGACTTGCCGGCGCCGTTCGGGCCGAGCAGTGCGGCGGTCTCACCGGCCGCGATCGAGACGTCAATACCTCGCACCGCGTGGATCGGTCCGTCGGGGCCGCGGAAGGTCTTGGCCAGCCCCTCCAGGCGGATCCCGTCATCAGTCCGGACCGAGGCTACGGCGCTCATCGAACCTCATGGCGGTCTTGGGCTGAGCGATCCGTCTCGGTGCTCATGACTCTCGCCGCAGGCGCGCGTGGACGCTGAGGCTGGCGGGGGTCCCAGTCATTCCGAGTGGGCTCCACGTCATGCCAAGCAGGCGCTGGTCCTGGGTCCTATCGATGATCGGGAGGGTGTTCATAGTCGGTGGCGAGCCGGGAGCCGGTGGCGTCGATCGCCGGCGCGGATTGTCACGGCGGGTGGGATCACCCTCGTCATCGTAAGCGTGCTCACGTTGGCGCTTGCCGCCCAGAACGACGGTCAGGCGGCTGCCTGGCGGGCGATCTGCTCATCGGTGGCGGTGTCGATGAGGGTGATCATGGGCGTCTGCCGAGGGGTGAGGGTGCGCGACCGCAGCAGGGTGGTGAGCATCGCGAGCGCGCCGGCTCCGCCGGCGAGCGCGAACCCTGCCGTGGGACCGGCACGGTCCACGAGTAGGCCGGCACTGGCCGCTCCGACGGCACCGCCGACTGCCATCGCGGTGGCGAGCCAGGCGAACGCCTCGGTCACGGTCGCGGCCGGGGTGGCGTGGTCGACCATCGTGTAGATGGTGGCTTCGGAAGGCGCGATCGCGGCGCCGGCGAGCAACAGGACACCCCCGAGTGCAACGACACTGCCGGCCGCCGGGATCAGGGCTAGGTGTCCAGCGGTGAGCGCGCCGAGGACGAGCGAGAGGCCGACGGCGGTGCGGGCTCCGCCGCCGAGGCGGGCGGCGAGCAGCCCGCCCGCGAACGACCCCACGCCCCAGAGGGCGAGCAGCGGGGCGGCCGCCGTGGTGCTGTCAAGCGTCTTGGCGGCCGCGACGACAGCGACCTCGTCGGCGCCGAGCAGCACGCCGACGGCGATCAGGAGGATCACCAGCGTTCTCATCGCGGGCGCGCGCAGCGAGCCTCCGCGTGGCCGTTTCGCCGCCGCCGGTCGCCAGCTGCGTGAGGCCGGTTGCGCGGCGAACGCCGTGGTCGCGAGCAGCAGGAGGATCCCACCCGCCGCCAGGGCTGCGCCGGTGGACCACAGCGCACCGATGCAGAGCGCGAGCGGAGGCCCGAAGATAAACGTCAGCTCGACGACGGACGCTTCGACGGCGTAGGCGGCGCGGACGGCGCTGGGATCGGATAGAAGAGCTGGGAGTTGGGTGCGCAGGCAGGCACCGATCGGCGGGGTGGCCAGCCCGATGCCGGCTGCGAGCGCGAGAAGCACGGCAAGCGAAGCCCCCACCGGCTGCACCGCGATCGCGACAAGCAGCGCAGCGGCCACAGTGGCGCTGGCCAGCAGCACCGAGGTCTGTCCGCGCCGGTCAACCAACTGACCGAGCAGTGGCCCGCCGACGCCGACCGCGATCGCGTAGACGCCGGTGACCAAGCCAGCCGTGGCAAAAGAGCTGGTCAGGTGCTGGGCATGGACCAGCAGCCCGATGCTGAGCATCTCCAACGGCAACCGCGCGAGGATCGAGGTGGCGAACAGGCGGCGTAGGCCGGTGGATGAGGCGATCGAGTGCATGCCTCGATGCTAGGTTTTTACTGGTACAGATGGAAGATCCACAATCATGGCCTTGGAGGAGACCAGTCAGCCACTAGAGCTGCTCCTCTCTGTGAGCCGCGATGGCTCCCGGACGCTCGGAGCACAGATCGAGGACCAGCTTCGGCGGGCGATCCGAGATCGTGCCCTGCGACCGGGTGCAGCGGTACCGTCCACACGTGACCTGGCGCGCCAGCTCGCCGTTTCGCGGCGGGTCGTGGTGGACGCCTATGCTCAGCTGGCGGCCGAGGGCTATCTGACCATTCGGCAGGGCGCCCGTCCACGTGTCTCGGACGCGGCGGCGGTGGCGAGTCAAGCGCGGGCGGTGGTGGGGCCGGCGGCGCCGCACGCGCGGTTCGACTTCCGTCCCAGCGTGCCTGACGTCTCAACGTTCCCGCGAGCGGCATGGCTGCGTTCGCTGCGCCAGGCGCTCGCGACGATCACCGACGCCGACCTCGGCTACGGCGACCCCCGCGGGGTCGAGGCGCTGCGCTCCGCTCTGGCGGACTACCTCGGTCGCGTTCGCGGCGTCGTTGCCGATCCCGAGCACATCGTCATCACCAACGGCTACACGCAGGGCCTCGGCTTGGTCTGCCACGCCCTCGCGGCAGCCGGCGGGACACGGATTGCGTTAGAGGACCCGAGCAACCCCGAAGACGGCCTAGTTGCCGCACACGCCGGCCTGGAACCGGTTCTGATCGGGGTCGACGGGGCCGGCACACGGGTCGACGAACTCGAGCGCGCTGACGCCGACGCCGTCGTGTTGACGCCCGCCCACCAGCACCCCACCGGCGTCGTGCTCACCGGCCAGCGGCGCGCGGCCGTGCTGGCCTGGCTGCGTGCGAGCGACAGGTTCGCAATCGAGGACGACTACGACGCCGAGTATCGCTACGACCGTGCCGCCATCGGAGCGCTCCAAGGCCTCGACCCCGAGCGGATCATCTACGCCGGCTCGGCGAGCAAGACCCTGGCGCCCGCGCTCCGCATCGGCTGGCTAGTTGTGCCGTCCTCCCTCGTGCACGCCGTCAGCCACGAGAAACTCGTCGCAGACCGCGGGACCGCCCGCATCGAACAGCACGCGTTCGCCGACTTCCTAACCCGCGGTGAGCTTGACCGCCACCTGCGCCGTATGCGAGCCCGCTATCGCAGCCGCCGCGACGCGCTCGTCGACGCGCTCACCGCAACGCTCCCAGAAGCCGCTGTTCGCGGCGTCGCCGCCGGGCTGCACGTCACTGTCCAGCTGCCCGACAGCGACAACGAGCAGACGATCCGCGAAGAGGCCCAGAACCGGCGCGTCGAGCTCGAGACAATGGCGGACTACCGACCCGACATCCGCGGGCGCCCGCCAGTCCTCCTGCTCGGCTACGCGCAAATGCCCGAATCCGCCATCCGCGCCGGCGTCCACGAGCTCGCCAAAGCGGTGCGAGCAGCAAGAACCCGAACTGGAGACACCGGCAGCGCCTGAGGTTCCTCGGCGTCGTCGCGCCACTCCTGCCCGACGAGGGTTAGATCACCTGCAGCACAATCTTGCCGCGTGTGCGACGGGTCTCGCCGAGCTCATGTGCCCGCTGCGCCTGGGCGAGCGGCAGAACTGCGGCGATCTCGGGGCGCAGGCGACCGGCGGTCACCAGGTCGACGATCGCGGTCAGCGCGAGCCGGTCGGGCTCGACGAGCGGGGATGAGGTGCGAATTCCGCGGCGGGTGGCCTGTTCGAAAACCGCGGCGGGCGGGTCGAACGGTGACGCGAGGCAGACGAGGATCCCGCCTCGGCGTAGCGTGGTGAGCGAACGGGCCGGGTAGTCCCCGCCGATCGTGTCGAGGACGACGTCGACACCCGCGACCGCTTCCTCAAACGGGCGCTCGGCGTAGTCGACGAGCTCGTCGGCGCCCAGCGAGCGCAACAGCTCGTGATTTTCGGCGCGTGCGGTACCGATGACATAGGCGCCGCGCGTCTTGGCGATCTGCACGGCGAGGTGGCCGACGCCGCCGGCGGCGCCGTGGACCAGGACCCGCTGACCTTCCTGGACATCCGCGGTGTCGACGAGCACCTGCCAGGCAATCAGGCTCGCCAACGGAAGGGCCGCGGCGTGGATGTGATCGATCGATGCCGGCTTGAGCGCGAACCGACGCGCCGGCGCGGCGACGTATTCCGCGTACGCCCCGGCCTGGGACGGGAAGCGCGGCATGCCGAAGACCTCGTCGCCTGGCGACAAGAAATCGACACCGAGCCCAACCGCCGCGACGGTCCCGGAGACGTCGTAGCCCAGGATGGGCGGATCGCTCCATAGGCCCAAGCCGCCGGTCGCGCGCTGCTTCCAATCGGTGGGGTTGACACCGGCGGCGTGCACGCGCACGAGCACCTCCGTCGGGCCCGGCGCGGGCGGGTCGACCTCGGCTTCGGCGAGGAGGTCAGCCCCGCCCCAGGCCGTGGCGATGATCGCGCGCATGCGTTCGGGGTGTTGGTCGTACACGGCCGTCATCGCGTGGTCGTCCTCGCCCTGGACGAGGTCATGCTGCTCGAGCGGTCCATTCATGCCGGGACGCCACCGGTCAGGGCCGCCCGGAGCGAGGTCGTTGCGAACCCCTGCCGCCAGCTGGGGTGCGCCGGGCGCCACTGAAGCTCGCGCTTGGCCTTGGCGTTCGACGCGCCGCGGATCTCGGTCATCATCACCACGCCGACCTCACCGGCGAAAAGCCGCCCGACGAACCGCGGCACGCGCATCGGCGGCTTGGCGCCGAGCTCTTGAGCCAGCGCCGGCAGCCACTCGGAGACCGGGGCCGGGTCATCATCGACCACGTTGTAGACACCACGACTGCCGCGCTCGATCGCCGCCACGGTCGCTTCCGCCGCGTCGGCGACATGGATGAACGACCACACGCCACCACCCTCGCCGACCAGCGGGAACTTGCGCCTGCGGACCAGCTCGACCTGTTCCGCGCCGGGGGCGAGCGATGTGCCCGGCCCGTAGAACGCGCCGTAGCGCAGCACGATCCCCTCGGTCCAGTCGGTGCCGAGCACCGCTGTCTCGAGGTGACGTATCGCCGCGAACGACTCACGCATCGCACGGGCGGGCGAGGGATCGAACGGGTCCTCCTCGCTCTTCACCGGCCCGCCGGTGCGTGCGTACGGCCACGCGCCATAGCTCTGGGCCACGAACCGCCGCACCCCGACCGCATGCCCGGCCGAGAGCAGATGGTCGGTCCCCTCGGTCCGCAGGCGGTTGGTCAGCGCGAAATCACGATCGAAGTGACGCATGTCCAACGTCGCTGGAATCGCGGTCAGCTGATGGACGATCACGTCCGGCCTCGCCCGCGCCACGGCCTCCGCGACCTGATCGGGATCAAGCGCGTCCGCAACCACCGGCACGGCGCCCAACTCGTACAGCATCGCCCGCTTTGACTCGTTACGCGTCATGCCATGAACCTCATGACCCGCGGCAACCAGACGCGGCACCAACTGTCGTCCAATCGCTCCCGTCGCTCCCGCCACTAACACTCTCATCACTGACTCCTTTTGATCGTGCCTCGCCGTGCGCTTGCGTGACGCTCGGCGCTCGGCGACTCAGCTGCAGCTCTCAGAGCAATCGGTACGAGCCGATGACCGTTAGCGGTTGAGCGTTCGGCGGCTCGGCAAGCCAGCCCTCGACGCGTTCCTGAAGCTCCCGAAATTCGGGGAGACCTGGAAGCGGATTGTCCACACCGTCGTCGACCTGCGCGAGCGCGACGAACGTCTCGCCGTCGGGGAGCAGACACCACGCGTAGCGGATGCCGTCGGGCTGTGCAGCATTGAGGGCCGCGAACATCTTCTTCGCCGCCACCTGAACGTCGGTCACGCTTTCGGCCTTGACCTTGGCCTGCGCCATCTGCACGCTCATTTGATGATCCTTCCTTTGAATTGTGACGTCCGATCCAGGAACCGCAGCGAGCGAGTGTCCGGTCCGGACCTGGCTCGGTTGAACAACTGATCACCTACACCTCGCAAGACAAGACAGCAGCCCCGGCTGTGACACCTCCGAGCCCCGCGTCCATCTGTGGTCTGGTGCCCGGTTCCGTCTGTGGGTTGATGCCGAGGCCGTCGCGGCGCGGTAGTTTCCCGGCGTGGGTGACGAGTCAGGTCGGGCGTGGGCCCAAGCAGATGAGGTGCGCCTCCTCGTTCCGATCTTCGCGCTTGCGGTCGCGGTGGTGGGTGCTCTGGCTGACCCGTCGTCGGTCGCTGATCTGATTTTGATGGCGATCCCTGTCACGGCGTTCGTGTTATGGACTTGGCTGCGGAACGTGCCTCTTTGGGTGGTCTCTCTGGCGGTGGTGGTGCCGGTCGTCGTGGTCCAGCGCTCCGGAAGCCACGAGCCGCTGATGTTCGAGGTCTCGGTGCTCGCGTTTGTTGTGGGGCGCTGGTCGGGGTCGCTTCCCACGGCCTTCGTGCTCGGCTTGCTGGCGGTCGCCTCGCCGGTGGTGGTGGGCCTGATCGAGGCCCGAGGCAATATTTCTGTCGCGATCTGGATCCTGGGGATCGCCTTTCCATGGCTGATCGGTCGCGCGGTCTTGCGCCAGGCGCAGCTGGCGGCTGCGCTGCAGGCCACGCGGCGTGAGCTGGCCGAGCAGGCGATGCTGGATGAGCGCCGTCGGATCGCTCGTGACGTCCATGACTTCGTGGGTCACGGGTTGGCTGCGGTCATGCTGCAGGTGACGAGCGCCCGGCACGTGCTCCGTCGCGACCCGGCGGCGGCAGAGGAGGCGCTGCTGTCGGCCGAGGAGGTGGGCCGTCGCAGCATGCAGGAGCTGCGTCGGACGGTCGCGTTGTTGCGCAGTGATGACGAGCCGGGGGTGCTGCCGCCGGTTCCGTCGGCGGTGGAGATCCCGGCGCTCGTTGACCATGCTCGGGCCGGGGGCCTCGCGGTCGAGCTGCGCTTGAGCGGCGACTTGGCGGAGATCCCGCCGAGCGTCGGCATAGCGGTGTACCGGATTGTTCAGGAGGCGTTGGCGAACGCGGCTCGTCATGCGCCGCGGGCGCGGACGGTGCTCGAGCTGAACCTGTCCGATGGGCATGTTTCGCTCGTCGCGGAGACCGTCGGCCCGGTGGTCGCCGCGCCGGCTAATGAGCCGCAGCGACGCCGTTACGGGCTGATCGGGATGCGAGAGCGTGCCACAGCGCTCGGCGGCGAGTTCGCCGCAGGGCCCACTTCCGACGGGTGGCGGGTGAGCTGCCAGCTCCCGTTGGAGGTCGCGGACGAGCCATCGGAGGGAGGGCTCCCGACCGGATGATCCGGGTCGCTCTCGTTGACGATCAGGCGATTGTTCGCGCCGGATTGGCGCGGATCCTCTCGCCGGCTGACGGGTTTGAGGTCGTCGCAGAGTGCACCGATGGCCGCCAGGCTGTGCAGGAGCTGCCCGTGCTGCGCCCAGAGGTGGTGCTGATGGACATCCGGATGCCGGTCCTGGACGGGATCGCGGCGACGGCGCAGCTGCGCCGATCGGTGGACACGATCGCTGTGCTCGTGCTGACGACGTTCGGTGAGGATGAGGTGCTGTGGGGCGCCTTGGAGGCGGGCGCGGCGGGGTTTGTTCTCAAGGATGCCTCGGCGGAGGAGCTGATCGCCGCGGTTCGTGCGGTTGCGGCCGGCGCGGCGTGGTTCGATCCCGCTGTTGCACCGAGGATCCTCGAGCACTACCGCCGGCGGGTCGCGCCGGCCGCCCGGGAGGCGGCGCGGCTCGAGCTGCTGACCCAGCGCGAGCGCGACGTTCTACGGCTGATGGCGCGCGGCGCGAGCAACGGCGAGATCGCCGCCGCCTTGTATGTCGCTGAGGCGACGGTGAAGACCCATATTGGGAGCATCTTCGGCAAGCTCGGCGTCCGCGACCGGGCCGCGGCGATCGTATTCGCTTACGACCACGGCGTGGTCACGCCCGGTCCCGGACGGCCGTAGTCGTCAGCGCCTCCGCCTGTGGTCGGAGGTTAACTCGGGCCCGTGGGGCGATGTGCGATTGGCCACCGGCGCTTAGCGTGGCGGCATGAACAACGCATCGATCGGGAGGGCGACGACGGCGGCGATCCTCGAAGGTTTGCGTCCGACTGATCCTCGGGGTAAGGGGGTTGCGTTGAGTGAGCTCGGGTTTCTGGCCGCGGGCGGTTGTTGACGGTGCTCGGGCGTTTGGCGAACCTGTCGTGCTCGCGGCCGCGTCGTGTCGCCGTGCTTGGTGGTCTGTTGTTTTTCATCGTTGGCGTGATTGGTGGTCCGGCGCCGGGGAGCTTCAGCGCCCCGAACGCGTTTGACGATCTCGGCTCTCAGGCGACTCGTGCGCGGGAGCAGGTCGAGCGCGCGACGGGGGAGGCGGCGAGCGCCGGGGTGGTCGCGCTTGTGCGCGCGCCGAGTTCCAGCGCCGAGGTGGCGCGGGTCGCTCGTACCCTCGGTACGGAGCGGGGGATTGCCCGTGTGTCGCTTCCGCCGTCTTCGGGCCGATCGGCGGTTGTCTCACGCGACGGTCGGCAGGTGCTTGTCGCCGCTACGCTGCGCGCGGGGGCGAGCGACGGTGGTGTCGTCAAGCGCCTCCAGCACGCGTTCGCCGGGGACAAGGCAGTGGTGCTCGGCGGGTCGGCGGTCGCGGGCCAGCAGACGGGTTCCCTGGCGACGAGTTCGCTAGCGATCGCGGAGCTGATCGCGTTTCCGCTGCTCGTGCTGCTGTCGCTGGTCTTCTTCCGTGGGGTGGCGGCGCTGTTGCCGGTGGCGATCGGGGGGTTCAGCGTTCTCGGTGCGTTCGCCGTGCTGCGGGCGATCAACTCGGTGCTGTCGCTTTCGCCGTTCGCGTTGAACCTGGTGATCGGTCTCGGTCTGGGGCTGGCGATCGATTACAGCCTGTTCTGCGTTTCGCGCTTCCGCGAGGAGCTCGGCGGCGGAGCCGACGTGCCCGAAGCTGTGCGTGGAACGATGCAGACCGCCGGTCGGACGGTGCTGTTCAGCGCGGTGACGGTAGCGGCCGCAATGGGGTGCCTGACGGTGTTCCCGCAACGGTTCCTGGTCTCGATGGGGCTCGGCGGGCTGGTGGTCGCACTGGTCGCGGGCGCCTCAACGCTGGTCTTCTTGCCGGCGTTGCTCGTGCTGATGGGACGACGGCTAGGGAAAGTCACGCCGGGTCCCGAGGAAAGCGGATACTGGTATCGCCTCGCCCGACTCGTGATGCGACACCCCGGGATGGTTGCAGCGGTGACCGCGGCCGCGCTCGTGCTCCTCGCCGCGCCCGCGCTTGGCATTCGCTGGAGCGGGATCGACGCCTCTGTGCTGCCGACCGGCCAGAGCGCACGCACAGTCTCGGACGCCATCGCGCGGGACTTCCCCGGCGCGGACTCCACCCCCGTGATCCTCGCGCTCAGCGCCCCCACCGATGCCGGCCCGGCGATCCACACCTACGCCGCCGGGCTGCAGCGGATCCCTGACGTCTACCACGTCTCAGCCCCGCGCGACCTGGGCCGCGACACCTGGGAAATCAACGTCGACGCTCGCGGCACGCCGATCACACAACAGTCGCAGGACGTCGTGACCGCGATCCGGGCACAGCCCGCGCCCGATCCCGTGGCAGTCGGTGGTGCGACCGCCGACTTGATCGACCAGCACGCCGCGACCTCGCGAACGCTGCCGATCGCGATCGCGCTCCTGATTGTGCTCACGACAAGCGTTCTGTGGCTGATGACCGGCTCCGTCGTGCTGCCGCTCAAGGCGCTGCTGATGACCCTGCTCACCACCGCAGCCACCGCCGGCATCCTGGTGCTGGTCTTCCAAGACGGCAACCTCACAGGACCGCTGGGGTTCACCAGGCCCGAGGGGATCGAGCAAACCGACTTCCTCGTTCTGGTCGCGATCGTGTTCGGCCTCTCGACCGACTACGGCGTGTTTCTGCTGGCCCGGATCAAGGAGGCCCACGACGGCGGACTAGCCAACGCGGACGCCGTCGCCGTCGGCCTGCAACGCACCGGCGCGATCGTGACCGCCGCGGCGATCCTCCTCGCGGTCGCGCTCGGAGCGTTCGTAACCAGCCAACTCGTGTTCCTCAAAGAACTCGGTGTCGGCGCGGCCTTCGCAGTCCTGATCGATGCGTTCGTCGTCCGCGCACTCCTCGTACCCGCGCTGATGGGGCTGCTCGGCAGCGCGAACTGGTGGTCACCCCGCCCACTGCGCCGCCTGCACGAGCGTTTGGGCGTGGCCGAATCGAGCCCTGGCGCGAGGGATTCCGCGCCGCCCTGAACACAAGTCGCGGCCACTCATGGGCAGCACCATCGTCCAACCCGCTGATTCTCGGTCACGCGCTTGCCGAAGCCGGCCGGCCCCCGGGCGGCGAGGTCGAGTGCACGGGCTGTGGCCTCGACGAGCGTTCAGGCCGGTAGTGCGTAAATCTCACCCGCGTGCTGGATCACCTTCCGCGGGGACAGGCCGGTGACCGCTGGACCGGTGATCACGGCCCCCGTCTTCGCATCGAAGACCGATCCGTGACACGGGCAGATGATCTGGCCTCCCTGGTAGCCGACCTCGCACCCGGCGTGGGTACAGACGGCGCTATGGGCGACGAGCGCGCCGTTCGCCTGGCGGATGACGATGTCGGGCTGGCCGTCGCCCGGATCCTGATAGGTGGCTCCTTGGCCGACGGGCAGTTGGCTCGCGGCCCCCAGCCTGACCGCTCCGGCGGGGAGGCCGCTCGACGAACCGGCACCGGTGGATCGGGCGACGGTCGTGGAGTTGTGGCTGGCCGTCGAACGGTGCCGGGACGTCGGATGCGTCGAGCCTGCGGTCGCACTGGACCGCGGCGAGTCCGAGGCGCTCAGCGTGTGCGCAGGCCGATAGTCGCCCCGCAGCAGCACCGAGATCCCGGCGATGAAGGCGGTCACCGCCGCCACGCCGCTCAGCGCCGCGGCCACCGCGCCGCGGCGGGTGAGCCCCGGCTCTCCGGAGGGCGCAGAGCGCGGACGCGCAGTTGACGCGGCAGCGCCCGGGACGCGCCGTTGCGCCGGAGCGCGGGGCGTCAAGAACCTCCGCACGGTCGATTCCAGCGTTGGTTGCCGCGCCGCGCCGGCGACGACGAACGGCAACCACGCGAAGACGAACACGATGTCTGAGCCGAGAAAATAGGGATAGGTATGCCAGCTGTTGGTGAGGAACAGCAAGAGGTTCAGGAGCAGACCGACGGTTGCCGCCGCCTGGGTGAGAAGCCCGCTGGCGACCAACAACCCAACGGCGATCTCCGTCAGGGCGACTCCGACCCCCGCCAGCACGGGGTGCGGGATCGCAAAGGCGCGGAGGAGGAAGCCGCCGGGGGTGCCGTTGGCGAACCCGCGCAGCTGCGTGCCGATGAAGGTCGGGGCGCCGGCGTGCAGGAAGCCGGGATCGCTCAGTTTCTGAATGCCGCCGTAGACGAAGGTGACGCCAAGGAAGAGGCGAAGCGGGAACAGCGCCCAGCCCAGTCGCCGGGCATCGTCCTCGGCTCCGCCCGGGCTCGGGCGGGGAGCGCTCATGGGTGGCGAGTCCGGGCGGGGCAGTTCATCGGATAAGCAGGCCCGAGTCGTTCGGTTTCGGTCCGCCGGCGATACTCCCGAGCCGCTCGAAGAACGCCGTAAGTCTGACGTGAGAGAGTGCTCACCCGAGCTTAGACGCGCGAAGGTCCCCGGCGTCCGGAGTGGTAGCTCCGCAAGCGCTCGCCTGTCGTCTTAGCCGGGCAGGTCTTCCGGGCGTTTCTTGGCCAGATGCCCTTCGAGCAGTCCGGTCGACTGGCCGACTTCGATCATGTAGCCGTCGGGGTCTCGCATGTAGCAGCGGATCTCAGCGCCGCGATCGATCGGCGGCGTCACGAACTCGGCCCCCTTCGCGCTCCACTGCTCATAGCACGCCTGGATGTCCGCGACACGCAGGTTCATGAAGCTGGACACCGTGTTCCCGGGCTCGTGGTCGACGACTGAAATGTCGGGCTTGTCGGGCGTCGGGCCACCACCTGGGTTCATGATCACCCATGAGTTGGCGAGCTTGATCATGCATGGGTTTTCCTCCAGCACGACCTGGCCGCCGAGAACCTCGGAGTAGAACGCGCGCGACCGAGCAACGTTCCGCACGGTGATGAATTGGGTGACGAGGAATCCCTCGCTCGGGGCCGGCAGGTTCTCGAAATCGATGGATGGCGTGTGCTCGTTCACTGTTCCGCTCCTTAGATGCGGCTACGACTGGGCGAAAGCCTGATCGGAGGCTACGCGGGCCGGTTCAGCCCGTTAGTCACTGTTGGCTCGGAGCCGGACGCTGAGATCGTTCTATCGCGAGCGGGACCGGAAGCTCAAGCCCGGCCATGAGGAGAAGACGCGTTTGATGTCGCGAAGCATGGCGTGGCGATGGCCAGGGAATGGCCGGATCTGGCGGGCCGCGTCGGCGGGCGCGCTCACAGCACCTTGCGGTACCAGCGCGCGGCGCTTCCCGCCGGGCAGTTCTCGATGACACCGACCGTCTCGTATCCGAGTCGCTCGTAGAGACCGCGAGCGAGCAGGTCGTAGGCATGAAACACGACGAGCGCGCAGCCTCTCCGGCGGGCCTCGGCCTCCGCCCCGGCAAAGAGTGCGTGCGCCAGCCCGCGGTTGCGCAGCGATTCCTCGACCCACACCGCCTGCAGCTCGCAATACCCGCCCCAGACGATGGCGGAGATGCCCGCCACGATGCGACCGTCGTCGTCCCGACCGAAGATCCCGAACTCCCGTTCGTCACCAAGTCCGGCGGCGGCGATCGCGGCGGCCGCCACCTGCTCCTCGAGCAGCGCCAGGTCGGCCGCGTCGGGCGAGTCCTCGACGACGAGTTCGGGCGACCGGCCCGTCGGCTCGGGCACACACGATCGCATTGCGGCGATCGCGTGGGTCAGCCTCCGAGGATCTTGGCCTTGGCGGCCGCGAACTCCTCGTCGGTCAAGGTGCCGTCAGCGTGCAGCTTCCCGAGCTGCTCGAGCTCGCCGTAGTTGATGCTCGGGCTCGCCTGGGCGGGCGCAGGCGCTGCCTGCGGCGGTGGTGCCGCCTGCTGCGTCGTCCTGCCCGGCGTCGTCGTAACCCTCGTCGTAACCCCGTCTACGGCCTCCGTGCCTGCCTGCTGCGTAGGCCGCTCCTCCGACCACCAGCGCTGTCCGGCGGCGAGCGCGTCGACGTACAAATCCCATCGCGTCCTCCTGATCATGAACGGTGTTGACATCACGGCTCCAGTGACCTCACCGGAACCGGGCCAGCTCTATCGTGCCCGTTGGGGCTGTCGCGGCATCACCCAAAAAGGGCGAAACTTCGCAGGTCAATCCGTCGGCCCGGCCCCGTACCCGGCGGCAGTAGCGCACCCGCAAGGTGTCGCTGGACCCGAGCCGGACGGGGTCAGGAAGCACCCACACCGACGTCGCCCAGCTCGAAGACGGCCACCTCCATGGATCAAGGGTGTGAACGACGCTTCCGTGTAGGTGCGCGCGGAACGTCATGGCGATTGCATTGACCCATGCGGTGTCCGCGACGGCGAGCTCGGCGCATGCGTTGACGGTGGGTCGCTCGTAGGATCCGAGCTCGACGGTGGCGAGCGTGACGGGCGGACCCGACGGTGGCCAGCGGGCGAGGACATCGGCTTCGGTCGGGTTGTTCACCGGACCGGGGAAGGCGGCGTCGAGCAGCGGCTCAAACTCGATCCCGTAAAGCTGTCGCCAGCGTTGGATGGCCTGCGGGCCAATCGCGCGTTGCCTGGCCTCCGCATCCGGGATCAGCAGCGGACGGGCGATCAGCTCGAGCGTGTGCGGAATGAGCCGCGCGTCGGGTTTCAGCAGCCGGCGCCGGGCGTCGAGCGTCGTCTCGAGGATCTCCTCCTCAAATGGTTCGTTGCCGATCACCTCCGCCACGAGGACGTCCGCCGGTTCGGGCAGCTCAATATCTCTGGACCAGCCGCGAATCAGCGTCACCCTGTCGTTGACGCCGTTGGCGGCGAACACACGCTCGGCGACATCGGCGATATCGCTGGCCTCGACGGCGTAGACGTGACGCGCTCCCGCGCGGGCGGCGGCGATCGCGAGCACGCCGCTACCGGTGCCGATGTCGAGAACGATGTCCGCGGGTCGCACCGCGTTGCGCAGGGCGGCGATGTAGTCACCAGTCCGGCGGTCGTCATGGAGCATGCGCGCGTGCTCAACGGGATCTGCCCAGCCCCTGGTTGGGATCCGATCCGCGTCGGGCGCCACGAGCGCGCCCTCCTCGATCAGCATGTTGATCACACTCAGCGTCGGCACGAAATCAGTCGAGCCAATGCTGCCGTCCTCGAGTCGCTCGATCGCCGCTCCAAGGCTGAGCGGTCGGGCGAACATCGACAACGTCACGAACCCGTTCGGACCCACATCAATGATCGTGCCGTCCGGCGCGTCGACAAGCACGTGCCCGGCTGCGTCCAAACGCGTCCGAATGCCCGGCGCTAGCTGTAGGCGCGTGTCGGGCGACAGGTCAGCGCGCGCCACAGGCTGAGACCCTCAGCTCGTCGTCGTTCCGGAGGGCACGAGAAACCCTGACCTCCTCTGGCGGACCGCCCGGGGTGACGTCCCCCGCGCGACCATCGAAGGGGTGTTCGGGCCCCGACCTCGGATCACGGGACGGGACGACCACCTCGTCTTGTCAGAGACCCCACCTCAGGCCCCTGCCTCGGCCGCCTCGCGGTCCTCCTCGGCTGCGGCGATGAGCGCCTGAGTGGGGATGTGACCGATGCCGATCAGCTCGCCGCCGGAATGGCGAATCGCCGATGCGAAGGGAGCAGCCCACGTGTTCTCCCAGACGAGCACGGCAGCCGCGCTGCCGGGCTCGAGATCAGCGCCGACCTGCTCGACGTCCTCCAAGGCCAGCACGAGCGACAGATCGGCCTCGAGGGACCGCAGCTCGCCAAGCTCACTTTCGTCGTGCTCCCGCAACTCGGCTACCGCCACCGTGCCGTCGTCGTCCTTGCTGACCATCAGGAGATCGAGCACCCGTACCGTGTCGCTGTCCATCAGCTTCTTCAGCTCGTCGGCCATCGCACCCGAGAAGTCCGCCTTGTCGGCAGGAAACCTGACAACGACGTACTCGACGGGTCCAAGCTGGTCAAGGTTGAGTTCGGCCATGAGTGTCCTCTCTATCTGCGCCGTCCGGGTCGGCGTCGACGCGTCCTATCGGCCGCGGCCGTCAGGGCTCGCCGATTCCCGGGGAGTGGTTGTTTGACCGTCGATCCTGACATCGCTGCTGCGAGGACATCGCGGCACCACCGCATCCCGCACACCCTCACCTCAAACCTGTTCGGAGCGAGCGGCGGCCAGAATATGACCGCGCGCGTGAGCGCGGGTCATCCCATTCGGGTGATATATCGCGGCTGCCGTCGCCGAATGGCCCCCGCCACCGGGCGACGAAATGGGCTTGTCCTCAGCGGAAACGCACAGGCATCGGATCGTTGGTGCGGCGTGCTGCAATCTGTTGCTGGGCGTATAGCTTGCACTACTCGGCAAGTCGATTGAGGGAGTTCTATGCCTGTCCGGATCGTGGCCGTCGCGGCCGTCTTGTCGCTGATCTTTGCGTCGGCAGCCGTCGCCGATGCGACCTCGCCGTCGACGCTGAGCGTCGACGGGTCGGGGTCGGTGATGGTGACGCCCGACGTGGCGTCGTTGTCGGTGTCGGTGGCTCGGTCGGCTCCGAGGTCCGCTGTCGCGCTGTCGGCCGCGAACCGGAGGGTCGGCGCGATCGTTGCTGCCATCCGCGCGGCTGGCGTGCCCAAGGCCGGGATCCAGACGAGTTCCATCGATGTGTCCCGTGGGACCGTACGGGTGGGGCCGCGTCAACGCCAGCATCGGGTGAGGCGCTATACGGCGACGGAGTCGCTCTCGATCGCCTCAACGACATCGATCGTCGGACGCGTGATCGACGCAGCCACGCGCGCCGGCGCCGACAGCATCGACGGGCCGGACTTCTCGTTCTCCGATCCATCCGCCGGAGTCCTGGCCGCGACAAACGCCGCGCTGGCGGACGCCCGCCGGCGTGGCAACGCAGCGGCGGCGTCGCTCGGCTACCGCGTGACAGGTGTGCAATCCGTCGACCTGAACCCACACCCGACTGTCGTGTCGCCGGTGAGTGGTGGCGGCGCGGCCCCGGGGGCCACCTCCACGCCAACGACTCCGACGAACATCCACCCCGGCGCCGAGGAGGTCGACGCAACGGTCGCCATCGTCTACACGATCGCCCCCGACTGACCGTCGGAGGTCGTTACGTGCGGGTTCGCCAGCGACTCCAAGCCGGGTGAAGGGGAGCGGCTCCGGTGTCGGTGGCGGCGTCAGCGGTCATCTCGGCTGGTCTTGAGCTTGCGCCAGCCGCCGGCGCGATTGTTGGCGATGATCTGGCCGAACATGGCCGCCAACGCCGCCTCGTTGATGACTTCGTTCTCGTAGATCGCGACGGTCCGCGCGGTCTTGTTGTCATGGCCGCCGGTGATGATGTGCGCCGGGTCGGGCACGATCCCGCCGTCATAGAGAAAGACGTTGACGTGGTCCTTCGTGGCCAGCAGCGCGCAGATGTTGCCCTCGAGCACGAAGTAGGGCTGCACCCTCCGCTTGATCGTCTCCTGGACCTCACGATCCACGGCGTGGACCAGGTCACGCACGCGCTGGCAAATCGCCTGCTGCCACGGTGGCAAACCGTCGATGTAGGCCTCCACGCGCAGGTCCTTCGTGTAGCTCACACACGCGAGCGTACGCCCAAATCCCAGCGCTACAGACCCAGGCGGGCGCCGCTGACCGTGGTCTGTCCGGCACGAGGGATGTGAGCGCCAGCACGTCGGTTACGAGCACGCGCCCTGCGGTGGCGTTCAGCAGTTCGCCGACACGAAAGCGCGAGCAGTCCAGGACGTCGCTTGCCTCCTGAACGGTGATCGTTCCGGCGGCGTCAGCGACGATGGGGCCGAACTTGCTCTGCAGGGGTGTGGCTGCGGTCATGGCTGGTATGTCCCTCTCGAGGTTCACCGGACTATAGGCGCGCGCCCGCCAAGCCGCCGACACCGCGGCGCCGCGCTGCGTCTCCGCTCAGAAGCGGTGGATGAGACCCCGTGACGCGTCGAGCCGCTGTTGCGCGACTCGGGACAGCGGCAGTAACTTCCCACGTGGCCGCGAGTGAAAGCTCCGGATGTCGACGGTGCGGGTCGTCCATCAGCATCTCTCTGGGGGGAGGCGTGATGGGCAGCTCCACCAACTCTCAACTTCTCGAACACGAGGCCCTGGATGCGGGCGCGACCGTCGCTGCACCAGAACCGGCCACGTCAGGACATAGCGAGTCGGCGCTGTCGACCGGTCGTCGGGTGGTCTACATCCTTCTGCTTGGGCTATGGCTCATCGTCAACGTCCGCTTCTGGATCTTCTGGCTCCGGCCTGACCATCGCGGGGCCTTGGTCCTGTGGATTCCGGCGACGCTCGCGTTCGCGTACCTGCTGACGGGCCTGCCGACGTTCTACTGGTTCTACGTCGGCCGGATGCGCCGCCCTCCGCACGTCCCGGCACCGCCCGGCCTGCGCGTGGCGATGATCACCCTCTGCGTTCCCTCACACGAGTCGATCGACATCGTCGAGCGCCAACTGCGGGCGATCGCGGCGGTCCGATACCCGCACGACAGCTGGGTGCTCGACGAAGGGGGCGACGCGGACGTCGAGCGCGTCGCGCGCTCGCTCGGTGTGCGCTACTTCACTCGCAACGGGGTGACTCGGTGGAACCAGCCCGGTCCGCCGTTCCAAGCACGGACGAAGGCGGGGAACGTCAACGCCTGGCTGGATGCGCTGGCGAGGTCGGGGGACGACTACGACATCTTCGTGCAGCTCGACATCGATCATCAGCCGCGGCCTGAGTACCTCGACCGCACGCTCGGGCAGTTCAACGATCCCGCTGTTGCGTGGGTGCAGGCGCCGAGCGTCAACGCCAACCTGGACTCCTGGACCGCGCGCGGCCAGGCTGAGCAGGATGTCGTGCTGCAGGGCCCGCTGCAGATGGGCTTCTACGGGCACAGCGACACCCCCTTCATCATCGGCTCGCACACGACGTACCGCACTGCCGCCGTGCGGGCGATCGGCGGCTTTCAGCCGACCCGCGCCGAGGATCACCTCGACACGGTCGTGCTTTCCGCCGCCGGCTACAAGGGGGTCTACGTGCCCGAGATTCTCGCCGAGGGCGAGGGACCCGAGGACCTGGGCACGTACCTCGGCCAGCAGTTCGCCTGGGCGTACTCGATGGTTCAGATCCTGCTCTTCCACATGCCGCACCAGTTGCGGCGCTACACCTGGCGCCAGAGCGCCCAGTTCCTGATCGCGCAGAGCTGGTACACGTTCTGGTCGCTGACGATCGCAGTGCTCTGGCTGTTGCCGATCGCGGCCCTGTACAGCGATCGGCCGATTACGACGATGCCGGTAGTGGAGTTCCTCGCCTATTACCTGGCGACGGTCTTGACGTCGACGCTGATGTGGTGGGCAAGCCGGCACTGGTTCCAGCCGCAGGAGGTTCGGCTGTCGTGGCGGGCCGTTGTGCTGGAGGTCGCTCGCTGGCCGATCGTGCTGCTCGCCGTGATCAACGTGATCCTGGGCATCAAGCGCCCGTACATGATCACCCGCAAGGGGGCGAAGGCGGACGGCGTTCCGAGCGGGCGACGTGTGTACGGCCTGTTCTTCGGGCTACTGGCGATCGGTGTGAGCGCCGTCCTCGTGTACTCAGTCTGGATTGACCATGGGCAGGCTCAGGGCTATCTCGGGCTCGTGTTGTTGAACTCCGCATTCGTGCTGGCGTTCCTGATCACCGCGATCGGGCTCGAGCTTGAGGCCCTGCGGCGGCGCCTGGGAAGCCGCGGGGCGGCGCTGCGCGCTCGCGCGGGCGTTCTCGTCACGCTAGCGACGCTGTTCGCCGCTTCGGGAGTGGCGGTGGCGGTCGCTTGGGCGCCCCTGACCCAGGCATTCGGATGACGTGGCGCGTCCTGCGCGGTTACCTGTTCTCGGCGGTCCTGGTCGCGGTGATCCTCAGCCTCTTGGCGCTTCAATGGGTCGGGCCATGGACGAGCGAGAAACCGCCGGCCACGGAGCCACAGCCGGTCGCGCAGCCACGGCCGGTCGCGCCGCCAAGCGCCGTCGCGATCGGCGTCACGACGGTCTCGCTCGCGCGCAATTCGTTCCGGGCATGGGAGCCGGCCGACCTCGTGGAGGTCAACGCGTTCGAGCAACATGCGCGGCTCCACGCTGACATCGTCATGTGGTTCACCGACTGGGAGCGCGGCACGTTCGACGCGGGTCAGGCGCGCGCCGTCGCGAGGCGCGGCAGTGTCCCCGAGATCTCGTGGGAGCCGTGGGACTCCCGCGTCGGGCTGGGGCATCCCCAGCGGGAGTACACGCTCGAGAGCATCATCGACGGCCGCCACGACGTTTACGTCCGCCGCTTCGCTGAGGCAGTGAGGCGCTACGGGGGGCCGGTGCGGTTGCGCTTTGCGCAGGAGATGAACGGCACCTGGTATCCATGGTCAGAGTCGCAGAACGGCAACTCGCGAGGTCAGTTCGCCAAGGCGTGGCGCCACGTCCACGCGATCTTCGCCGCGGCCGGCGCGACGAACGTCACGTGGATCTGGTCGCCGGTGGTCGGCACGATCCCAACCTCGGAGTACCCGGGATCCTCCGAGGTCGACGCCGTCGGCCTCTCAGGCTTCAACGGGGGCACGGTCCTGTATGGCAGACGGTGGCGTTCGTTCACAAGCCTCTTCGACCCCTCGCTCGACGCGATCCACACGCTCGCGCCGGGCAAGCCGGTCGAGCTGACTGAGGTCGGGAGCACCGAGCAGGGAGGTGACAAGGCCAAATGGATTCGCAGCATGTTCGCCCAGATCCGTCGCCGCAAGTACATCCGCTCGATCATCTGGTTCAACGTTCGCAAGGAGACGGACTGGCGGATCGAGAGCTCGCCCGAAGCGCAGGCCGCCTTCGCCGAAGGCGCCGCGAGCGTGCGCGACTCCGTCAGGCGCCCTGCGGCATGATCCTGCGGCCGCTGCGGCAATTGCGGTGAGCCGGATGCCGGTGGTTGCTGACCTGAAGGCCGAGGCGCTTGCATGGTGGGTGAGGACGTCCTCAGAGCGGACGCTCCGGTCGGTCATGGGCAGCCGGCTTCGCGGCGTCGTGTTGTGGCAGATCTTTCGCACGATCCGCCGGCGCGCACAGCCTGACACTCGCGTCGACGCGGTCGTGGAGTTCAGAATCACCGGCCGGCGAGACGGTGGCGTCGATCGCTACCAGCTCGCGCTTGTCGACGGCCGGGGCAGGAGACCGAGACGCGACGCACATAGGCCGGCGTTGACGCTCGAGCTTGAACCGGTGGCGTTTCTGCGGCTGGTCGGCGGTGCCGCCAGCGCCGAGCGACTCCTGATCGCGGGCAAGCTCAAGGTGCGTGGTGACCTCCTCCTCGCCATGGCCCTGCCGACAGCGCTCAGGGTTCCCAAGCGTCGCCCACGAACGCTGCGCAAGCGCTGAAGTCCTGCTGGCACCGGCGCGTCAGAGCGCTCGCGCTCATCGATCCAGCGAGCGGGTGTCGCAGATCGGTCAGCGGCGGCGCGGATGGCAGCAGCTCCCGTGCGGGCTATTGACGGCGCGCGATCGAAGCGCCACGATGCGCTCAGGCGACCGGAAGGAGAGGTCATGAGCAGAGTCATGGCTGATTGTCGCCGCTGGCCCAGCGAGACCAACTGCTCGCTGGTGATCATCGGCGAAGAGGACGAAGTCGTGCGCGCCGCGGCGGAGCACGCGGCCTCAGTACACGGGCACGAGGACACGCCGGAGATGCGCGAGCAGCTCCGCGGATTCCTCGAACCGGCAGACGCGTACACCTCCGGGCCGCGGGCGCAAGAACCGCTTCCCGGCTAGGCGCTCAATCGCACGCAGCGACCGCGGGAACGGCCGCACAGAGCGGCCGTTCTCCGGGCTCGCAGTCGCGACGGTTCACTTAACGCGGCTCACGTATACAGAGGGATCGAGTCGTGGGCGACCGGCGGAAGTGATGCGCATTTCTTGGTAAGAACGCTCCAGACCCACGTACCGGCCACGGTCTCGAGGTCCGTTCAGCGTTGGTGCGTGAGAGCCGCACGTCACCGAAGGCGGGGCTCGCGCAGTGCCGAGCACACTCATCGATCTGCACTGGTAACTGCGGGGCGACATGCTCCGGTGCGCCGGCTCCCGAGCGGCAGCTTTGGATGGGAGGGCGCGCTGCCGTTTGCCGCCTTTCTGTGCAGCTCGCTTCGTGAGTCGCCGTGGTTGCTGGGATGTGCATGGGTCCGGACGCTCTTCTGGGCGCTACTGGGTCTGATCGTGTTCGGGATCGCGCTGATGTTCGTGTTGATCCCGCAGGCACACATCATCTACGCCCTGGCCGGGCTGGCGATCTTCGGGGCGTTCACGATCTTCGATTTTCAATCGTGCGCGTGGATCGAACGCGGCCGGTGCCGTGCCCATCGCGGCGAGCATCTTCCTCGACATCTTCAACGTCTTCCTGCTCCTGCTCCAGCTGTTCGGCGGTGGACGCGACTAGCGGCTTCGCCCGCGCGAGCCCAGTCGACGTGCCGAGCCATGCGGGTGCGGGCAGTTAGAAGCTCTGGAGCCCGATCGCGCCTAGCAGGGCAAGGGCCTCAGCGTCCGGCGACCCCGACGCTGCCGTGTACACGATCACGCTGACATCCGAACCCTGCACGGCGAGCGCGTCGCAGTCGAGGGTGATCGTCCCGATCTCCGGATGGTTGAAGCTCTTTCGGCGCGACGGTCGGTGCGCGACCGGCCGCTTCTCCCACAGCTCCGCGAACCGCGGGCTCAGCTCCCGGAGGTCTCGGATCAGCTCGTTCAGGGGCTCATCGTCTGGGAAGCGCCCAACCGCGTCGCGGAGGTCTGCTGCCATCGCCTCCTCCGCCTCGGCGTGCTCCTCGGGCGTGCGCGCGAGCCGCGATGCCATCCCGCTGAAGTGGCGCCACGGAATCGTGCGCTCGCGCCGTGAGGCGCCGGAGAGGTCGCCCATCAGCGCGTTCGCGAGCGGGTTCGCGGCGACGACCTCGCCGGCCGCGTCGATGACCATCACGGGGACATCCGTAAGTCGGTCCAGGAGCCGGTGGAGGCTCGGCGTGATGTGGCGGTTGATGGTCCCGGGCCCCGGCTCGACGTGGCCGGCCAGCCGGAACAGATGTGCGCGCTCGTCATCGGTCAGCCGCAGCGCCCGCGCGATCGACGCGAGCACCGACGGGGATGGGCTCTGCGCCCGCCCCTGCTCGAGCCGTGCGAGGTAGTCGAGCGAGACACCCGCGAGCCGGGCGACCTCTTCCCGCCTGAGGCCCGGAGTGCGGCGCCCGCGCCCGGCCGGCAGACCCGCCTCGGCCGGGGTCAGCCGCTCGCGCCACGAGCGCAGGCAGCCGGCGAGCTCTTCCTGGGCGAGCGTCACGGCTTCAAATGATCGCGCACCGCAGCCCGCCGAGGGTCGCACTGTCAGTCCTAGGCAGCGCCGTCCTCTTGTGACCGAGGACGGCGAGGCGGACGATCGGCCTCATGATCAGGACAACGCTCATCACAGGTGCAAACAAGGGCCTCGGCCGCGAGACGGCGCGGCGGCTGCTGGCCGACGGACACGAGGTCTGGCTGGCCGCACGGGACGCATCGCTCGGCCACGCAGCGGCCGATGAACTCGGGGCCCGGTTCGTTCAGCTCGACGTGACCAACGAGGACAGTGTCACCGCAGCGGCCGCGCTGGTCGCTGCCGCCACCGGCGGTCGATTGGATGTGCTTATCAACAACGCCGGTGTCGCAGGCGGCCGCAAGCCCGTTGGCGAGGTCACTGCCGACGACGTGCGCAGCGTGTTTGAGACGAATGTATTCGGGGTCGTGCGCGTCACGCACGCGTTCCTGCCACTCCTCATGCGCTCGGACGGCCCCGTGATTGTCAACGTCTCCAGCGGAATGGGGTCGATCGCCGTAACGACCGACCCAGAGCGGTTCGAGTCGACGCTGGTCGGGATCGGGTACCCGGCCTCGAAGACGGCCGTGAACATGCTCACGACGCAGTACGCGAAGGCGTTCCCGCAGATCCGGATCAACGCCGTCGACCCGGGCTACACCGCCACCGACCTGAACCGGCATAACGGCACGCAGAGCGTCGAGGAAGGCACCGACGCGATCGTCGCGATGGCGAAGCTCCATCTGTCGGGGCCGACGGGGACGTTCGTCGACCGCCACGGGGCGGTCGCATGGTGATCCTGGTGACTGGCGGGATGGGGTTCATCGGCTCGCACGCCGTGGAGGCGCTCGCCGACCTCGGCCACCGCTGCGTGGTCACGAGCCACCGAAGGACCCGCGACCTCGGTGACACCATTTCGATCGAGCAAGTCAACGTCGCTGACCGAGACGCGATGGTCGGGCTCGGCGAGCGGCATGCGATCGGCGGCATCGTCCACCTCGCAGACCCCGCGCTCGCGCACCTCGGCGATCCGAGCGGCGGGCCGGCGACGCTTGTCGCCGACATGCGCGCAGGGGCGGATGCATTGTTCAACGTGCTTGAGTGCGCGATCGACTGGGATGTCCGGCGCGTCACGATCGCCAGCACGATCGGCGTCTACGACGGCGTGCCCGAGCTGCGCGGCGTCAGCGAGGAGCTGCCGCTGCAGATGGCCGCCGGGGGCAACGTGGTCGCCGCCTCGAAGAAGAGCGCCGAGCTGGTCGTGTCAGTGTTCCGCGAGCGCGGCGTCGATGCGATCAGCGCGCGCCTTCCGGCAGTCTGGGGTCCGCGCGGGCGCAAGGAATCGCGCTTTTTTGCCGCCCCGGGGTTGATCCACGCCGCGGTCAGCGGCGAGTCACCCCCGACCGCCTACGCAGACGACGCCATCGACGTGCTGTACGTCAAGGACTGCGCCCGCGCGATCGCGCTGCTGGCGACCGCCGCCCGACTAGCCCACTCGACCTACAACGTCGGCTCCGGCCGCGCGACGTCCAACGCGGAGGTGGTGGCGGCCATCAAGCGCGCGGTACCCGGCGCCGAGCTCCCGCTCACGCCGGGCCGGAGTCCCCACGGCGAGGTGGCCTACCTGGATATCACCCGCCTGCAGACCGACACCGGCTTCGAGCCGGAGTACGACCTCGACCGCGCCGTCGCGGATTACGTCAGTTGGTTCACCAACGATTGATCACAAGAGCATGTTGAGATGACAGGCACATCGTCCACAAGCCCGATCGGAGGTGGATCGCCCACATCGCGCGCGCTCGCGAGCAGACTGCGCAGGAAGTGCTCCTCGCTATCGGTCCCACGTCGCCGCCGTGCCCTTGATCACGAGCAGATTTGCTTCGCGCCTGCGTGTGGTCTCGACGGCTTAGACCCGCCCGGCCTTTGCTCGCAGCCGCCATTCTCGCCCGGCGTGGTCGACGCTCCCGGCCGAGCCCAACCTTCGCCAGAGCGTTGCCGCCTCCGGACAACCGACGTGGAAAGGACGCACAGCGGTGTCGTCGCTGTCCGTCCGCCATCAGCGCTTTTCCCGACGAGCCCTACCAGGCCCCGCGGAGCTGGGCCGAGCGCGCGTATCCCGCAACCTCATCTATTACAACCAGCTCGAACGCGGCGGCCACTTCGCTGCGTGGGAACAGCCGCAACTCTTCGCAGAAGAGATGCGCGCAGCGTTCAGATCGCTCCGATCGATGGGACCGGCGACCTGACGAGCGCCACATCGGTCGCCAGGCTGAGCCGGTGGTCGGGCTATCGATGGCAACGTCCGAAGCAGGAGATGTAATCGCCGCGCCGAAAGCCGCGTGAGGATGGAAGGCTCTGGGCAGATCCCCTCACCTCCGCCGAGCGATGCGGTGCCGCCAAGCGGCGGCCAGGGCTACCCGCTGACCTTCTCCGTCGACTATCCCGACCGCGACCTCAACCGCCTCAGCACCGCTTTTCGCATCTTCACGATCATTCCGATCGCGATCCTCGCTGCGACCTTGGAAGGCGGCAGCTTTGGCTCCCATGCGGGCGGCACCGGCGTCCGCTACGGCGGCGGTGGCATTGGGATCCTCGTGATCCCCGTCGTGCTGATGCTGCTATTCCGCAAGAAGTACCCGCGCTGGTGGTACGAGTGGAACCTGCAGCTGAGCCGCTTCAGTAATCGGATCGTGGCCTACTTTGCGCTGATGGACGACCACTACCCGTCCACGGACGAGCAACAGGCCGTTCACCTCGACTTCCCCTATCCCGACGCCGAACACGACCTCAGCCGCGGCCTGCCGCTTGTCAAATGGCTGTTGGCGATCCCTCACTACATCATCCTGTTCTTCCTGACGATTGGCGCCGTGTTCGCTGCCATCTTCGCTTGGGTTGCGATCCTGTTCACCGGCCGCTACCCGCGGTCACTGTTTGACTACATCGAGGGCGTGATCCGGTGGCAAAACCGCGTCGGGGCCTACGCTTTCCTGCTAATCACCGACGACTACCCGCCATTCAGTCTGCAGCCCTGACGCCTTCCGCTCCGGAGTTCTCGACGCAGGCAGCCGACGCTGGAAACGGTCCAGCGGCCCGCGAGCGCGCCTACGCGGAGGCGCGACCTAACAACCGATCGCGGCTGCGCGGGTCGCGAGCCGACGTGCGCGCGACCTCGATCAGGTCGGCGTCCATCACGGAGCGCGGGGTGGGCCTTCTACCAGAGGTGCGGGATCAGGCGGGCTGTCGCGCGCTCGTAGTCAACATACGTCGGCCCGAAGGCTTGTTCCAGGGTTCGCTCCTCGAGCTGGATGCGTGGGAGAAGGCCCACGAATGCGGCGGTGAGGACGACGGCGGCGCTCACCCAGCTTCCAAACGCAAGCCCGACGCCGCCGTAGGTCAGGAGGTTGCCGGCATAAGCAGGGTGGCGCAGCCATCGGTAGGGGCCGGTGGTGACGACACGCTGATTGGGCTCGATTGTCACCTCTCGCCGGAAGTGGCGGCCGAGCGTCCACACCGACCATGAGCGGAGGCCGACACCCGCAAGTGTGATGCTCGCACCGAGGGCGAGCGTCCACCAGGTATTGGCGTAGGTCTGGAGCGCTGGTGCGTGGGCGATCCGCCACCCACCAAGCAGGCCAACGAGAGCAGCGATAACCAGGATCTGCTTCGTACCACGGTCATTCGCCTGAACACGGTCGGGCGGCCGCGTGAGTAACAGCGCCTCGGCCACACTCCGCCCTATCCGGCGACGTCCGTCACGCGCTTGACCGAGATAGGTCGCCACGACCTCCGCCACGGCTGCCGCCGCCACCACAGCGACGAGGACCTCGCGCGCGGCATGATCGGATTCAATCAACAGGCTCACTCTTCATCCTCGATGTGCGGGGGTCCCGGCCGCGAAACCACGCCCCGCGGTCATTCCGTTCGATCGTTTCGGCCTAGGTCCCAAAGACGCCGATCTGTTGGGCAAGCCCGACGTCGTCGCGCTTGGCCCAGTGCTCAGCGACCTTGCCGTTCTCGATCCGGTAGATGTGGACCGACTCGATCTCGAACTGCCTGCCGGTGGCGGCCTTGCCCATGAACTCGCCCGTGTGTGTTCCGCGCGTCGCGAGGCGCATGGCCACCCGGTCGCCGTCGGCGAAGGCATCGAGGATCTCGTAGGAGAGATCGTCGAATGCTCCTCGCAGCCAGCGGAGCACGGCGTTGGCGCCCTCCGGGCCCACGGGAGTTCCGGGAGGTGCCTCGTGGTCGACGTAGTCTGCGGTCACCGACTTCTCGGCGAGGTCGTAGCGGCCGCCGCCGTAGTAATCGAGCTGCACGCGCGTCGCTGCGTCGATGCTGGTGTTCGAAGACATCGTTGCTCCTTTCGAACGGTAGGTAGAAGGCACATCTGATTGCTAGAAGTGGATTCTAGTCAGCTAAACGCTATTCTGTCAAGCATGCCGAGAGCACCCCTTGACCGTCGGGACCGGATGGCGCAGCAAACCCGCGGTGAGATCCTCATCGCGGCCCGGCGCCTGTTCGCACAACGTGGCTACGCAGCCACTTCGATCAACGACATCGCAGAGGAGGCCGACGTCGCGGTGCAGACGATCTACGCGCGGCTGGGCTCCAAGCGGGGCATGCTGATCGCGCTCATCGATCTCATCGACCAGGAGGCCGGTGTTGACTTGCTCGTCGCGCAGGTCCGGAGCGCCTCGACCCCATCCGAAGCCCTGAGCGCCGGCGTCCATCTCACGCGGGTCTTCCAGGAACGCTGCGGCGACATCATCGGCGCCCTGTTCTCGGCCGCGGGCGCCGAACCGCAGCTCGCCGACGCGGTGGCCGAAGGACAAAGACGCCACCGCGAAGGAGCCCGAATCACCATCGGCCGGATCCTCCAACTCGAGGGACTCCGCGACGACGTGCAGCCCGAACGCGCCCAAGCGCTGCTCGCGCTCAGCACCAGCCACGAAGCATGGCGCGAACTGATCCACAGCTACAAGCTCGCCTGGGATGACGCCGAAGCCTGGCTCACAGATGCCCTAGCCCGAGCGTTGCTCACGCACGCCATGCAGAAAGACCGAGCACCACTCCCCGCGAGGAAGCAGCTCCGCCCACGCCAACCCAAATAGACCCGCATCTCGCCCATCGACTTGGCGCCGTCGCTCGGCCCGTCAAGCCTCGGGTGAGCTCACGCTCGCGATCTATGGCTGGCAGCTCCGGCTAACCGGCCGCCTGCCGGTTCGCGAGTCCGCAGGCCTGTGCGGCTCGCTGGAATGCCGGCGAGCCGGGGTCGAGCCCTGGGCCGGGGTTCAGCGACTCATGGCCACCGTTGAACGTCGGATCGGGAAAGGTCGACAGGCCATGGCGGCGCATGCATGCAGCGGCCGCGAGCGCCGAAGCCTTCTGTGCAGCCGAGACCGTTGGTCCGGGGCCGCCCGGCGGCATGTACGCCTTACAGACCCGCTCCGCATGTCTGACCGCGGGCCCCCCGAACGGCTGACCCATCACGACGATGCTCCCGTCCGGCTGCATCATCAAGCCGCCGGGGAAGCCAACGCCGCCGCCGTTCGGACCCTCGCGCGGGTCGGGGAAGCCGCTCACGCCGTTGGCACGCATGCACTTCGACACCGAGGCCGGGAGATTGGGGGCTCCGTACGGATACTTCGGGTTGTGGTACCCCGTCGATCCCGAACTGCCGCACGCCGCGACGACTACGGTAGTCAGAGCCGCCAGCAAGGGGACCGTCGATGCCTGGGACGCCACCTCCCAGTTGTAGTCGTGTGGGGGTAACAGAGGCGTAACGGCGCCCGCCGACGCGCAGCTATGCAGCCGCCCAATGCGGCGTGCCGTCGCGGGGACGCAGTGGACGGCAGCCTGCCTGCGGAGAATCGTGCCGCCGTCGTCTCTCGTATCGTCGGCGCATGCCAGACATCCCCCAGCTCATCGCCGCCATTGACGGTCGCCTCGCCGATATCGCGGCCGAGGTCAGCGCGCTCGACGCCGCCAAGGCGCAACTCGCCGCCCCGCGCGCCGGCGGCCAAGCCACCGTGGTCACCACCGACGCCATAGCCACCCGCTCGCGGCGCCGAGCAGCGCGCCGTCGTCCGACACCGCCACCTCGGCAGCCGGAACCGGCCATGGTTCGCACCGGCGCATCCGAGCCAGTCAACGCGGCGCGAGACGCCGAGGGGCCCGCGACCCCGCCGCGGTCAGTGCGCAAGCGGCGGGCAACGGTGGGGCGACCGCGTCTCGGCGGCGGCGCGGTTGGGACCAAGAAGCTCGAGGAGCTTCTGGCCGACAGCGCCTCGGGGTTGAGCGCCAACGCGATCGCCAAGCAGGCCGGCGCCGGCTACAGCCGCACCCTTAAGCTGCTGCACGAACTGGAGGCCGCCGGGCAGGTCCGCCGCTCGGGAGCACGCCGCTCAACGGTGTGGCAGCTGATCACCGACGAGGAGCGGATCGCGCAGCGTGCTGCCGAGCTCGAGCGCCTCAAGGGTTCCCCCAGCCGGCGACGCGGGAGGGCCAGAGCCTCGTAGCGCCACCGATCACGACGTCGCCGGTTCTGCATCAGTTTTCGCCCACCGACGAGCAATCCGGCGTGATGTCACCGTAGATCTGCGGCCACCCGATGACAGGAGACGACGTGATCACAGACGAGCTGTATGAACGCGGGCTGGCGATCCGCCGTGAGATGTTCGGCGCCGAGGGCGCTGAAGCGCAGGTGGAGTCGACGACGGAGTTCACCGACAAGCTGCAGGAGATCGTCACCCGGAACTGCTTCGGAGATATCTGGAGTCGGCCCGGTCTGACGCGGCGGGAGCGCAGCCTCATCACCGTGGCGATGCTGGTCGCGCTCGGCCGTTCCAACCAGGTCGCGGTCCACCTGCGCGGAGCGCTCGCCAACGGCGTCACCCCGATGGAGGTCCGTGAGCTGCTGCTGCAAGCCCACCTCTACTGCGGGATCCCGGCGATGGTCGACGGATTCGCCACCGCGTCGAGGGTCCTCGGCGATGACCTGACTATGGAGGACTGACGCCGTGGCGAGTCTCGGGCTCCCCACCGTCGCGTTCGTTGGACTGGGCAACATGGGGTGGCCGATGGCCGGCCATCTGGTCGCCGCCGGCTTTCCGGTCGTGGCCGTCGATGCCGATCCGGAGCGGCCGGCTCGCTTCGCTGACGAGGTCGGCGGCGCGGCCTACGCCGATCCTTCTCAGCTTGCCGATGTGAGAGCGGTGGTGTTGATGCTCCCCACCAGCGCCGTGGTCCACGACGTGATGATCGGCACGGCGGATCTGGCGTCGTCATTGACGCCTGGCACGGTCGTCGTCGACATGAGCTCGTCCGATCCCCAGGACACCCGGGAGCTCGCCGAGGCGCTGCGCGGTCGCGACCTTCCGCTCGTCGACGCCCCCGTCTCGGGAGGGGTCGCCCGGGCGATTGACGGCACGTTGACGATCATGCTGGGGGCCGACGACGAGTCAGCGGCCGCGATGGCCGAGACTGTCGTTGGCCCACTCAGTCGAGAGGTCGTGCGGACGGGCGGCGTGGGCACCGGCCACGCCATGAAGGCACTGAACAACTTCATCGCCGGCACCTGTTTCGTGGCCACCTCGGAGGCGCTCATTGCGGGCCAACGGTGGGGCCTGTCGCGCGAGACGATGGTGCAGATCATCAACACCTCCACTGGCCGGAGCTTCATCTCCGAGCTTGTTATGCCGACGGTACTCAGCGAGGAGTACGTCACCGGCTTCGCCCTGGGCCTGCTGGCCAAGGACGTGCGGATCGCCGATGGGCTGCTCAAACATGTCGGCCTACCATCAGCGGTGTGTGACGCGGTGCGGAACCGCCTCGGCTCGGCCGAGGCGGCGCTGGGATCAGCGGCAGATCACGCTCGAGCATTCACGACCTGGAGCGACGCTGGATGAGCCACGACGTGATCATGGTCGGGTCGGGCGTGCTGGGTCGGTCATTGCGCGCCGGTTGATCGACGAGACCGACTGCCGGGTCTTGCTGCTGGAGGCCAGCGGCGACGCAGAGAACCCGGCGGTTCACGACCCCGGGAGAAGCGACGAGCTGTGGCACGCCGAGGAGGACTGGGACTACTTCACGGTGCCTCAGCAGAGCCCCGGTGGGCGGCGCTGGCATCTGCCGCGCGGGAAGGTAATCGGCGGGGCTCCCAGGATGTATGGTCCATTGAAACCTCGCCTCACACTTGGCGGGGTAGCCCTTGCGGCTCCCACTCCTGGCCGGCCTTTGGCACGTCGACCCTCAGCGGTCCGCGCCTCCCACACGAAGGAGCCGGGAATGACGCTTTCCGCACCGCCGGAGCAGGCGCTCCGCGCACCACTTGATCGACCCGGAGACGCGCCGTCCAGGAGGATCGCGCGGCTCGCGGGCATCTTCATGGTCATCACCTTCATCTCCATCCCGGCGTTGCCGCTGTATGACCAGGTTCTCCACCACACGAACTTCATCGTCGGCAGCGGCGGCGACGCGCGCGTGTACGTGGGTGCGTTGTTCGAAATCCTCACTCTCATCGCCGGCATCGGCATGGCGGTCACGCTGTACCCCGTCCTCAAGCGCCAGAGCGAAAGCCTCGCGCTCGGCTATGTGACCGTGCGCGTTGTCGAGTCCTGCCTCATCGCGGTCGGCATCGTCAGCCTGCTCGCGGTGGTAACGCTGCGCCGGGACCTCGCCGGCGCCGCCGGGACCGACACCGCGTCGCTCATCCTCAGTGGCCGGTCGCTGGTCGCCGTCCATGACGCGACGTTTCTGCTCGGCCCGGCATTCTGCGCGGCAATCGGCAACGGGCTCATCCTCGGCTACCTGATGTTGCGATCCGGGCTGGTGCCGCGGCGCTTCGCCCAGTTCGGCGTCGCCGGTGGTTCCCTCGCCCTAGTCACGGCGCTCCTCGTGTTGTTCGGCGCCTACGAGCAGAGTTCCGGGGCGTCGTTCATCCTGACGCTGCCGGAGGCGGTCTGGGAACTGTCGCTGGGCATCTACCTGATCGTGAAGGGCTTTAAGCCGTCACACGTCCTCTACGACGACGGGCGCCACACCGGCGTGGACGGCCCGCTGATCCCGGTCCTCGCGGCACCGGAGCCAGTCGTGGCACCGTGAGGTCTGCATCGTCGGCGCGTCCGGGAAGCTGGGCGACGACGTGGTGCGGCTCGCCCTAAATCGCGGGTATCGGGTCGTCGCCGGATCTGACCTCTTCGGCGATAGCCTCCCGCAATGCCTGGTCGAACGAGCGTGGCACGAAGGCGAAGAGCGCCATTCCGGACGGGTCTGTGACGGTCGTGTCGGTGGAAAGCCCTTCGATCAAAGGCCTCGCAACGCCCGCGTCGACCGGTGTGATCAGGCCAATCCAATGCGACGAAAGCCAAGGCGTGAGCAGCGGCACCGGAATACGTGGGCGTCGTCGCAATCCCAACGCATCGGCCATCCGGTCGAGCATCTGGCCGTATGTGAGTATCTCTGCCGAGCCGATCTGGATTTCTCGGGAGCGCGTCTCGGGTATGCGAGGACAGTCGATCAGATACCGCAGCACATCGTCGATTGCGACTGCCTGCGTGGGCGTGGCCAGCCACGACGGTGCGAGCATCACCGGTAACCGTTCCACAAGCGAGCGCAGGGTCCGGTAGCTCTCGGAGCCGGCGCCGACCACCATGCCGGCGCGGAACCAAGTCAGCGGCGGTCCCTCGTCGCGCAGGATCTCTCCTACGCGGAGTCGTGATCGCAGATGTTGAGATCCAGGCCGATCGCCGAGACCGCCCAGGTACACGATCCGCTCGATGCCGGCGTCAGTCGCGAAACGCGCGAAGTTCGAGGCGGCGAGCGCATCGCGCTGTTCATAGTCGGAGCCGCCCCCTCGACCCATCGAGTGAACGAGGTAGTAGGCCGTGGTGTAGCCATCGCCGATCGTGCTCAGCGAGCTCGCGTCGAGCATGTCGCCGCGATGAACCGTGACGACTGGATCGAAGGCGACACGGCTCGGGTCGCGCGCGATGCACCCGACTGGCTCGCCGAGCGCGTGAAGCTCGCGCACCAATCGACTGCCAACGTAACCGGATGCTCCGGTGACGAGCGCGCGGACCATGCAGACTGACGAGGATACGCTGCGCAGACAGCCACACGGAACGCGATCGCCTGTGGTGCCTGGCCGGTGGTGGGGGAGCGGTGCACGACCAGCATGTCGAGGAGGTCGGCGATGTTGGCGGGCGCGAACGGGCCGCCGGTGAGCGGAAGCAGCCCGATCGTCACCGGGCGGTGGTCTTGTGAGCGGACCACATCTGCAAGTAGCGCGGTCCACGAGCGAGCGAGCTCACGCGCAGCGAATCGACGCGCGGATGTCACGTTCGTGCTCGCCGTCCTGTCTATGCAAGTAGACACCGAAACGGCCTCGCATCCCTTCTTGACAACCGGAGCCAGCAATGACCACTAACAACCCCCATCACTCCAGGCGTTGGACGATCCTGGCGATTCTCGCGATCGCGCAGCTGATGGTCGTCGTTGACGCGACGATCGTGAACATCGCGCTGCCCTCGGCGCAACGCGCGCTGCATTTCGCCAATTCCGAGCGGCAGTGGATCGTGACCGCTTACGCGCTTGCGTTCGGCAGCCTGCTTCTGCTCGGCGGCCGGATCTCGGATCTGCTCGGCCGCAAGTGGACGTTCGTCGCCGGGCTGGCCGGGTTCGCGACGGCCTCCGCCGTCGGCGGCGCCGCCCAATCGTTTGGGATGCTCGCCGCCGCGCGTGCATCGCAGGGCGCGTTCGGGGCGCTACTCGCGCCGGCTGCGCTGTCGCTGATGACCACCACCTTCACCGAACCGGACGAGCGCAACAAGGCGTTCGGACTCTGGGGCGCGATCGCCGGCAGCGGCGCCGCGATCGGACTGATCCTCGGCGGCGTGCTTACTCAGACGCTCAGCTGGCGCTACAGCATGTACGTCAACCTCATCTTCGCGACGATCGCGATCGCCGGTGCGTTGGCACTGCTGCACAACCAGGCGCCCGCGATCAAGCCCAAGCTCGACATCCCCGGCGTGGTGAGCGTGTCGGCTGGTCTGTTCTCGCTCGTGTATGGCTTCTCGCACGCACAGACGACCAGCTGGGGCAACCACATCACGATCGCGTTCCTGATCACCGGTGTGCTGCTGCTGGGGTTGTTCGTGCTGATCCAGTCCCGCAGCCGGACCCCGCTGTTGCCGCTCAGGATCGTGACCAACCGTAACCGCGGCGGGTCGTTCCTGTCGATCGGAATCGCCAGCGCGGCCGTGTTCGCCGTGTTCCTGTTCTTGACCTATTACCTGCAGCAGGTCCGCGGCTACACGCCGATCAGGACAGGCGTCGCGTTCCTGCCGATATCCGCGGCGGTGATGCTCGCGGCGATGGTCGCCACCAACAAGCTCCGTCCCCGCCTTGGGCCGCGCCCGCTGGTCGTCGCTGGGATGCTGCTCGGCGGCGGCGGGATGCTCTACCTCACCCGACTGACCGTGGCCTCGAGCTACGCCACCGGCATCCTGCCGGCACTGATCATGCTCGGCCTCGGGTTCGGGCTGATCATCTCCACTTCGATCAACAGCGCCACCCTCGGCGTCCAGCCCACCGACGCCGGCGTCGCGTCGGCGACCGTCTCAGCCGCCCAGCAGATCGGTGGGTCGGTCGGCACCGCGCTGCTCACAACTGTCGCGGCCAGCGCGATCACCAGCTACATCGCGAGCGCCGGCAAGCACCCCACCAGGCAGCTGCTCGCCCATGCCGCGCTGCACGGTGACACCACCGCGTTCGCCTGGGCCGCCGCGTTCTTCGCGGCCGGCGCCGTGATCGCAGCAGCGCTGTTCGAGCGCGGCACCAAAGCACTCACCGTTCACACGGCCTCCTCGCCGGCGACCGCCCACTGAACACCGGCGACCACGTGGTGCGATGTCCGCCCTCCCACACGCAGCCAACCTCGCGGAGCGTCAACCCTCCGCTCCGGCAAAGCCGCTGAGTCCCCCGCGGGTCAGCCGACGACTGCTCCAATCTGCCGCGGCTCTGCTCATAGCGGTCGTGCTGGTGCTCGAGCTGCCAGGACTCGGCAAGCTCCGCGGTCATCTCGCGCACGCCGCGCCGGGCTGGGTGGCCGGCGCTGCCGCGCTCGAGGTGCTCTCGACGCTCTCTTACGTACTGATCTTCCGGTCCGTGTTCTGCGCCGGGATGAGGTGGCGACTGAGCTACCAGATCGGGATGGCCGAACAGGCGGCCAACTCGCTGCTGTCAGCCAGCGGCGCCGGCGGACTGGCAGTCGGCGTGTGGGCACTTCACCGGCTCGGGATGAGCCGCGAGCGCATTGCCCGCCGCACAGCTGCGTTCTTTCTGCTCACCAGCATGGCCAATGTCGCGGGCGTGATCGCGTTCGCCGCGCTCTATCTCCTCGGGGTCCTCGGCCATGACCCCAACCCCGGGCTCACCTACTCGTTCGGTGCAGCGGCGCTGATCGCAACCACGCTCGTGCTGGCGCTTCCGACCGTGCTACAGCGCCCGCCATCACTAACGCCGCAGACAGCGCAGTCGAGCAAGCTCACGTCCGTGCTGCGCCTCCTTCGCTACTCGGTGGCGGAGGGCGTCCGCGACGGGCTGATGTTGCTCCGCCAGCGGTCGCGCAGCGTGATCGCGGGATCGCTTGGAACGGTGGCCTTCGACCTCGCCGTGCTGGGAGCGTGCTTTCGCGCGTTCGGCGGCTCGCCGCCGGTCGGCGTGCTGGTGCTCGGCTACCTGATCGGCCAACTCGGCGGCAACCTACCCATCCCCGGCGGACTGGGCGGCATCGATGGAGGACTCGTTGGCACGTTCGCGCTCTACCACCAGCCAGTCGCCCAGGCCACCGCCGCCGTCCTCGTCTACCACGCGATCTCGCTCTGGGTGCCGGCGCTGGTCGGCAGCGCACCCCTCGTCAAGTTACGCAAGACGCTCGCGCAAGGGCCTCACCACGAAGCGCCTCTTCAGTCGAAAGCCGCCGCTGCTCCGCTGGATCTGCGAGAAGCAGTCTGAGGCCCCGGAGGGCTCAGACAGCCGCGTCATCGCCGTTGTGCCACGTTTCGATCTAGCCGCCGCTCGCCGCTGAGATCACAAGCGGCCGCGAGGGACCGAGCAGGGACAGCGGCGGCGGGTCGCTGGTCTGGCGATGAGAATCCGTCCGTTGTCCTCCGCGGCGACACACATGGTCGCCGCGGGGCAAGAGATCGCGGAGATGCCGGACCCCGATCCAAGTTCCGCAGCAGCACCGATTACCGCTAAGACGCGGCGGCTTGTTCCGAGAGGCGGCTGGGTCGGCTATGCCGGGGAGGGTGTTGGGTTGGCTCGGGCGCCAGGTTGGACGGTCGGGATGCCTCGGGTGAACGGGAGGGCGATGAGCGCCAGGAGCGCGAGGATGGACTCGGCGGCGCGCAGTCCATCGATCTGGCTCTTTGTGTTCTGCTTGACGATCTCGTCGGCGGTCGCGGGGGGCACGTTCGCCTTTTGCAGCGCGGCCTTGGCGTCGGCCTCCGAGATGAATGGCACGCCGCCGCCGAGCTGGGTCTGTGCCTGGGCGACAACGCTGTCGGGAACGTTGGGGTTGTTCTGAATGCCGGTGAAGAACGACGCGGTCATCGCGGAGATGAGCACCGCCCCGGCGAGTGCCGTGCCGATCGACGCGCCGAGTTGGGTGCCGGTGTTCTGGAGTCCGCCGACCTCGCCGCTCTGCTCGTCGGGTACGGATGAGACCGTCACGGCGCCAAGCTGGGAGGCCATCATCCCGAGCCCGGACCCGGCGAGCAGCAGCGGCCAGGTGATGATCTCCGGGCCGACGCCGACGTCGAGCAAGGCGACCAGGAGGAGGAGGCCCGCGAACAGCATGATGAATCCGAGCCGGACGACGCGCCGGGGTGAGGCGTTTGGGCGCAGCCTGGGGACGCCGACTGCGAACAGGAGCAGCGACAGCGAAAGCGGCAACAACCGCACGCCGGTTTCGACCGCCGAGATCCCGAGCGCGACGGACAGAAACAGTGGGACGGTGAAGAAGATCCCCGCTTGGATGAGGAACAGAAAGAAGAAGGACATGACTCCGCTGCGCAGTTGGATGTTGCGCAGCATCGCTGGGTCAATCAGCGCGCCCTCGCCACGCTTGACCCGCCGGTTCTCCCACAAGACGAACAGGACCAGCACCACGGCGCCGGCGAAGATCAGCCAGATCACCGGAGACAGCCCGAGCCATTCAGGAGCGTCCGGCTTGGGCTGCACGAGCCCCCATGTCCCGGCCTTGAGAATGCCGAGCACGATTGCACCGAGCCCGAGCGCCGACAGGGCCGTGCCCACCAGGTCGAGCCGGGCTCCTTCCTCCGCCGGCGTGTCGTTCATGCGCCGAGTCAGCAAGAGGATCACCAGCACGATCACCACCTCTCCGGCGAACACCCACCGCCACGACGCGTAGGTGGTGAACAGGCCGCCGACCAGCGGCCCCAGCGCCGCCGCGATCGCGCCGGCGGCGGCGACGAGCCCATAGGCGCGCGGACGGTCGGGCTTGCCGAAGTTCGACGCGACCAGCGCCACGATCGCCGGCATAATCAGCACCGCCCCGAGCCCTTCCAGGCCCGACCAGCCGATCATCAGCACGGTCAGATTCTGTGACAGCGCGGTGGTCAGCGAGCCGCAGGCGTAGATGATGCACCCGATCGCAAACGCCCGCTTGCGCCCGATCATCTGGCCGATCTTCCCGCCCGTGATCATCAGCGACGCCATCACCAGCGTGTAGAGCGTGATTGCGGTCTGAATTCCGGTTACCGTGGTTCCAACGTCCTTGGCGACGGTCGCGATCGCCGTGTTCATGACCGTGGTGTCGAGCGCCATGACGAACTGGCCGGCCGCCAGGGTCATCAGGACGATCCCCGCCGCGCCTGCCGCCTTCGCCGTTTCCGCCCCGACCTGCGGCGCTCCAGTACGCGCGTCGGCGCTCATCCGCACACCTGCCCCATCCTGACCGACCAGGGATCGAGTGCGCCCATGTTGCACTCGACCTCCGCCTGCTCGTCAGGCTTGCGTGACTCAACCAAGGCAGATCGCAGAAATCAGCGCGATGCCGAAATCCTTGCTAGGCATCAGCAGACCGGCATCCGGATCCGGCCGCACTGGACCATCGGCTAATCACTGGGTGGTCGGCGATCACGAGACACCGTCCCGGCGGACTGCTCGTGGCGGTATTGGCGCAGCTCCTCGGACTCGTACGGCGGGGGGTAGCGCAGCTGATCGGTCAGGATCAGCAGGACGTTGGAGCGGCCGGCCACGACGGAAACGCTAGGCAGCGTGCGCTGGACGCGCGTCGTCCGATCTGGGTGATGCGCCGTTTACAGATCGCGCACACGATGCTGGGCTTGGTTCGGTGCGCTTCGGGATCCGGATCGCCACCGGCCGCCATCGGGGTCAGCGTCGCAAGGAGCCGCAGAGATGAGCACAAGGAGCACGGAACCGACCGCTGCGGGCGACGTGGCGGTCGCACCGCATACCACCGCCAAGGAGTCCGGGGGTAAGGGCAAGGTCCCGCATCTGTCGCTGGGGGAGCGCGCTGCTCGCGGAAAGGCGGAGCGGGCCGAGGTGCCGCGGAGCGTGCACGGCGAGTGGTCAGCGCCATCGGGTCGTCGCGATCCGGTTGAGCTTTTGGAGGAGCAGGCCGCTTCGCGGGTGCCGGAGTTGGTGCCGATCCGCTACGGGCGGATGCTGGTCTCTCCGTTCACGTTCTATCGCGGTGCCGCGTATCTGATGGCGGCGGACCTCGCCGGTGCGCAGAGAACCGGGCTGCGCGTGCAGCTGTGCGGCGATGCGCACTTGTCGAACTTCGGCGCGTTCGCGGCGCCGGACCGACGGCTGGTGTTCGACATCAACGACTTCGACGAGACGCTGCCGGGGCCGTTTGAATGGGATCTCAAGCGGCTGGTCGCAAGCTTCGAGGTCGCAGGCCGCGACCTCGACTTCCCGGCAAAGCAGCGCCGCACGGTGAATGTGGCGGTGACCGGCGCGTATCGCGCAGCGATCCGGGAGCTCGCGTCGTTGAAGACGCTCGATCTGTGGTACTCGCGGGTCGATGCCGAGGCGCTGCTCGCACAGTTCCAGAGCGCCGCGAGCGACAAGCGCCGCAAGCTGATGGAGAAGAACCTCGCCAAGACGCGGGCGAAGGACAGCCTGCGGGCGTTCTCAAAGCTCACCACGACCGTCGACGGTGAGCCGCGGATCGTCTCAGACCCGCCGTTGATCGTCCCGGTCGAGGACCTCGCCGGCGGCCGCGACATCGAGCAGTTTGCGCGAGATGTCAACCGCGGGTACCGCCGTACCTTGCAGGGCGATCGCAAACGCCTGCTCGAGCACTTCCGCTACGTGCACGCAGCGCGCAAGGTCGTTGGTGTCGGCAGCGTCGGCACCCGCGCCTGGATCATGCTGATGCTCGGCCGCGACAACGACGATCCGCTATTCCTGCAGCTCAAGGAGGCCCAGCCGTCGGTGCTCGAACCGTTCCTCGGCAAGAGTCAGTACGACAATCACGGCCAGCGCGTCGTCGAGGGACAGCGACTGATGCAGGCCGCCAGCGACATCATGCTCGGCTGGCACCGCGTGACCGGACTCGACGACGTCAAGCGCGACTTCTACTTCCGCCAGCTCTGGGACCAGAAGGGGTCCGTGATCATCGACGGCATGAACCCCAAAGAGCTGGGTGCCTACGCCGAGATTTGCGGCCGCACGCTGGCCCGCGCGCATGCACGCTCCGGCGACGCCGTCACGATCGCCGCCTACGTTGGATCAAGCGCGGCACTGGACCAAGCGCTCGCCGAGTTCGCCGAGCTCTACGCCGACCAAAACGAACTCGATTATGCCGCCCTCAGTACCGCTGTCAAAACCGGACGCGTCAGAGCACAAACAGGGCTCTAGCGTGCCAGACAGGTGGCGTCGTTGACCGCGTCCGAGAGGCCAACGGTCGGGGACATCGTCGAGTTCGAGAACACGTTCCTATGCTACGTGCGCGGACCCGAGGGCCTGATCGTCGAACTCGCCGAGCGGCTCGACGGCGCGCCGGGTTGAACGGCGCGACTGAATCGCCCGGATTTGAGGGAGGCGGCGGTTAGTGGCTGGCCGCGCCCGACCGCGGTCAACGCTGGCTGGCGGCGAGTTTGGCTTGTTGGTCGGTGGGGGTGATCCGGATGACCTCCCACGCCAACCCGAGCCGTTCGAGCAGGTCGATCAGCGAGCCGCCGGGGTCGAGTTGGGCACCAGTGAGGCCGTGGTGGGCGGAGGTTGGGAAGGCGTGGTGGTTGTTGTGCCATGATCCCGGCGCCGTTGCGCCTCAAGCCGACCCGACCAACTGTCAGCTCTACTGATCAATCCATCGTGACCGAGCCTCAAGCCGATAGCGACAGTGCACGGATACCTGCTGCGGGTTAGTGCGGATGAACGCCCGCACCTGGGCTGTGAACATGCTCCCGGGACTGTGGTTGTAACTTGGGAATCAGCGGGCACGTATGGGAACGAGGAGGTCGACGATGTCCGAGCACCAGGAAAATGCCAGTTGGAACGTCGCGGAGTGGCACGGCAAGATGCTGGTCGATCGCGACGGTGAGAAGATCGGCAAATTGCAGGACGTCTACGTCGACGTGGAGAACGACGAGCCGCAGTTTGCGACCGTCAAAGAGGGCTTCATCGGCCGCCACTTGACGTTTGTGCCGCTCGGGGGGATCTCGGTCGGTCCTGACGACCTGCAGGTCACAGTCAGCAAATATCAGGTCGAGTCCGCGCCGAATATCGAACAGCACGGCGAGGAGCTCTCTCAGGCCGACGAATCGGCCCTGTACCACCACTTCGAGCTCAACTACACGCCACCCGAGACCGAGAGCGGGCGCCGACTCGCCCGCCGCTGACCCGTTCGGCACCCATGGACCGGCTGCGCCTCTCCCTCGAGAACTGAGCAATGTCCACCAGGCATCTGGATGAGCTGCGCGCCCAAGCTCAACATGCCCGCCAACGTTACGACCTATACAAGGCCCGGGCCTACGGACAGCGGCCCACCAGCGATGCACGAATGCGCGAACTCCAAAGAGCGTGCGAGCAAGCAGAAGCACGCCTGCGCGCTGCCGAGGCAGAGCGGCGGAAAGCTGACACCACGGGAAGCAGCCCGCTGAGTCCAAGCTGACGCCAGCCGCACTCTCCGTTGAGAGGGGCCGCGCGGCGATACCCCGAGCTCGATTTCCGGCGGGGTTTCCTTGTCTCGCGGAGTTCTAGGCAAACGCTCCGACGCCGGTGATGTCTCGGCCGACGATGAGCGTCTGCATGGTTGAGCTTGGCCAGGCCCGCGATGGTGTCGGTGAGTTGGTCGCGTTCGGCCAGCCGCCCGATCTGGAGGCAATACAGCTGCATGCGGTCACCTCTGCGAGCATCCTCACGAGCCGGTCCTGGATGATCTGGAACCTCACCAGCGGCTTACCGAACTGGGTCCGACGTTTGGCCAGATCGTCGGCACTGTTGACCCCACCAGTCACTTCGACGCGTGGTTTCGCCCGGCGTCGGAGATGCTCCGGCAGCGCTGGGAGCGCGTCGCTCTCGCTCAGCGCCGCAGCATCCCGCTGCCCCCGATCGAGCTGCTCCAGGGCCCGGACGGCTACTACGTCATCGATGGCCGCCACAGGGTGTCAGTGGCACACGCCCTCCGACACAACGACGCCGATGCATGGGTCTATGGACCGGTCACCGCCTCAGAACCGCTCAGCACTCCCCATCAAGCCACACGAGGCTGACAAAACAGAGCAGGAGCTGGGCGCCTGGTCTCCCGGCACATCCATGCGGGCGCGTCGTTCTCTCGCGAAGAAGGAAGACGTCAACGGCAGCGATCGATGAGCTCGTGATGATGGCGCGCGCCGCCACGCTCCGCAGCGCCCGGAGGTAGGGTCTTCGTGGTGGGCCTCCCGCTGAGACCAAGCGCTGCGTGGGTGGTGGATGCCACGCCGTCGGCGGTCCCCGAGCTGCGGCGTCGCGCCGCGGAATTCGTTTCCATGGCGTCCGGTTCGGAGGAGGTGGCGCAGGCCGTGGCCCTGGCGGTGTCCGAGACTGTCACCAACGCAGTGGTCCACGCCTACGAGGGCCGGGAACGGGGGCAGGTCCGCGTCAGCTGCCATGCGGACGGCGAGCGCTTCGTCGTGGAAGTGGTCGACGAGGGCGCCGGTATCTGGCTACGTCAGGACTCGCCCGGGATCGGCCACGGCCTGGCCATGGTGGGCGCGGTGGCCCACGCGCTGAGTATCGCCCCCGGGCCCGACGGTCGCGGCACAGCCGTGACGATGGCCTTCGGTCGCGTGCCGGCGCCTGCCGTGCCGCCGGGACTGGAGATGCTTTGCGACCTAGCGCTTGAGACCGTCGCTGACGTCTCGAATGTGGACCTCGTTCAGCAAGGCGTGCTCCGCCGCGTTGCCGCAGAAGTCGCGGGCGATGCCGCGTTGACCGCCTGGCTGCGCACAGCGGTCCCTCCGGCGAAGCCCGGGACGGCGACGTGGGCGGCGCTGCGCGAGGGTGGCGCGCGCCTCGTGGTCCACGACCCGACGGTTCCGCGCTCGCCGGGCGGGACCGGGGAGCGCCTGAACCTCCTGTGGTGGGTTGCGGTCGCACTCGAGAAGTCCGACGGAACGCCAGCTGCAATCTGGGGGCTCGGGGGCCGCGCGGGTGGACGCCCGGTACCCCCCGAGGAGGTCATCCGCATCCTCACCGACGCCATCCATCATGACCTCGAGCAACCCGCCGAGCGTGCCGTGCTGCGCGGTCGGCTGACGTCAAGAGCCCCAGAATGGGACCTGAGTCCGCCTACCCCATGACGTCCGGAGGCTCTGAGACGCACTGACGGGGACACGGCTACGAACCCGCCGGGGCCACCGGGAGGATTGCGGCGCAAACCGTCATCGCGGAACTTGATGGTTGGCGGAGGTCATCTGCTGGGCGCGAAAGCTGTGCGATTCCTCCATGCCGCATCTCATGCGGCACCGCAGAGGTGACTATTCGAGGCCCCCGCCCGCATCGCACGGTTCGTGGCTCATGCGCCCCGCATTTATCGCCCGAACTGCAGCTTCCGTGGGTGGGTGGTTGCCTTCGCGGAGGTCGTGCCGAGCATCGGGTGCGGTCTCGGCGAAGTGCTGCCCTGGCTTGGAGCGGCGTCCGGTTCTCATAATTCGTGAGAGTGCCGCGCAGGCCAGTTCGGCCCGCGCGTCGGTGATCGGACTGGCGCGTGCGTGCCGTTTGGTAGCACCGCCGCAGATTCGCCCGTATGAACCGACCCCCGGGCAACAGAAAACCCCAGATTACCGGGGCTTTTGTGAAAGCGGCTGAAGGGACTCGAACCCTCGACCTTCTGCATGGCAAGTGGCGCGCGGTCCCACTTGCGCGCGAAGCGTTCGTCGCCCTTGACGAGCTCAGCCGGCGGGAGTGGTTCACCAGCCTCGACGACTTCGTGTTCTGCGGCCCGGCCGGAGATCCGATCGAGGAGTCCGCGCTCCACCGCCGCTTCAACGCGGCTTGCGACGCTGCCGGCCTTCCCCCGCTGCCGTTCCACCACCTACGGCACACGTTCGCCACGCTGGCGATCCGCGGCCTCGATCCGGCGACCGTTCAAGTCCTCATGGGCCGCTCCAAGATCACCACAACGGAGCGATACCTGCAGGCCCGGCCGCTCACTGAGCTCGCCGAGCGGATGGACGCGATCTTCGAGACAAGACCGCTCCCGGTCCAGGAGCCAGAGACGTCGCAGTCCTGATTCGATGTGTCGATGGCTGGCCCACCGCCCATCGATGTCGCCGCGATCCAGGCGTACTGCGAGCAGCGCGTTCCACCTCACGCGCTTGACCAGGTCCGCGTCGATGCGATCGTAGAGGGCAACGCCGTGACGATCGCTGAACGACGGCCTCCGTGGCGTGCGGCGGCCGGCGCGGAATGGGCAACGCAGCCCATCGCCCGGCTGCGCTATGTCCACAAGCATCAGCATTGGTCGCTGTTCTGGCGCGACCGCGATGAGCACTGGCACCGGTACCGCGGTGCCGCGCCGGCTGCCGACGTGACAGCACTGCTAGATGAGGTCGAACGCGACCCGACCGCGCTCTTCTGGGGCTGAGTCCAGCGCGAGCGGTCAGCGCGGCCAAAGTGGCCGAACCCCGTCCGCGTACACGCCGTAGACGTACGGACCAGGCCGGTCGTTGGCGATCCGGCTGATCCTCGGGAGCTGTTCGACGAACCGCTGCGCCATTTCAGTGCCCCGAAGATTCGCGTTGGTCAGACAGAAGGCGCGGACGGCTGAGACGGTGAGCGCTTCGAGCTCTGCTGGGCGGTAGCGGATTCTGTCGTCCTTCATGAGGACCACCCAGCCGTGTTTACCGGCATCGCGAAGCCAGTCCGTGTCAGGCAGGCCCTGGCCCGATCCGCTCGCCGTAGACCTCCGCCATGACGTGCACAACCGCGCCAACTTCGCGCAGCGCGTCCGGGACGATGTGCCTGCCGAGGCTGCGGTCGATGAAGAACTCAGGCGGGGAGGCTGAGGGCAACCCGGATGACGTCCTCGACTTCGACGCTGGGGACGTCGAATTCGGCCGCGATGTCGGCGAAGCCGTCGCCGGCCTTGAAGCGGTCCACGAGGTCCTCGACCCTGGCGCCGCCATGGACCACCAGCGGCTGACCGAACGCCTGGCTTGGGTCCACCGTGACCTCAGCGTGGTGATACGCCGGGAGCCGCATGCGCGCTGCCCAGCCGTCGTCGCCATAGGTAATCCGTTGCAGGTAGTCGCGGATCACCTCCGCGAGATGCTCTTGACCGGTCCGGACCACCGTAAGGAGTTCCTCGTCGTCGCTGTGGGTGGCGTAGTCGTAAATGAGCTCGGCGCCGTCTGTGTACACCTGTCGCGAGGCCAGACCCAGAACGCGCGGCTACGCAACGTATGCTCCGTACCTGTGAAGACGCGTTGCGGGCGGTCGCCGACGTCGCCGCGCTGCTCGACCTGAAGCCCTACCGGTCGGGTTCTCGAGCGTCGACGGGCGGTCGCCCTGGCGCGCCATTACCGCGAGTTCGAGGGCCTCTCGATCAGGCAGATCGCCGACCGTCTCGGTCGCTCTCCGGCGACGGTTAAGGCGTACTTCCACGACCCGATCGGCGAAAAGGCCCGGGCGGTCAAGGCCCGTTATGTCGGCGTGTGCCGCGGCTGTGGCGCGTACACGCAGCCGCGCAACGGCAAGGGTGACGCCTACGCGTACTGGAGGGGGTGCCATCCGGGCGCGATCGAGCGGAACTGGACCCGGGAGGGTGTGCTGGTCGCAATGCGAGTGGCGTGAACGGCACGGACGGCTGCCGTCGTCTCACGACTGGTCGCGGACACACGCGCGCCGGCGTGGGGGAGGGGCGCTGGAACGGCTGGCCCAAGGAGACTGGCCAGCTGCGAGCGTGGTCACCAGGTGCTTCGGCAGCTGGGCTGCCGCTCGCGCGGCGGCTTCGCGGGATGACCGTCAAGCACGGGAAGCAGGCGCATCAAGCTCCGCTCGAGCTTCCCTAACTGCTGAGCGGAGACGCTCAGTCCTTGGAGTGCAGGTGCTCATCGAAGAAGGAGGCGATCCGTCGGCGTGCGTCCTGGGCGGACGGGTCGTGATAGCCGATCCCGACGACATTCAGCATCTTGAACACAACGCTCTGGTGGTCGTTGAGGAACGAGTGCCCGGCGTCGGGATATTCCTTGACGTCGTGCTCCACGCCGTTGAGCGTCAGGGCGCGCTCAAGCCGGTCGGCTGCGCCACGCTGCGTCCGGTCCTTGGCGCCGTAGCTGCCGACGATCGGGCACGCGCCGGCGAGTAAGCTCTCGGCGTCCTTCGGGGCGGAGCCGTAGTTGACGCTCGAGGCCGAGAAGCCGTGGGCTGGGGCGAGCACGAGCGCGAACCCTCCGCCCATGCAGAATCCGATCACGCCGATCCTGCCGGTGCAGTCCTTCCGCTCTGCCAGCCACGCACGGACCGCCTCGACATCATCGAAGGACCTGCCATGGCGTGCGCTGAGATCGCGGATGATCGAGCGCAAGCACGTGAACTTCCTGCCCCAATACAGCAGGTCGGGCGCCACGGTCAGATACCCCTCGCCGGCCAGCCAGTCGGCCTGGTGCCTTAGGTCCGCGCTCATCCCCGCTGCGTCGTGAATCACCACAACGCCCGGCCAGGGACCCTCGCCGGCGGGCGTCGCGAGGTAGGCGGGCAACTCGCCCCGAGCCGTAATGATTATCGCTTCAGCCATCACACCTCAAGCCAGCGGTCGTTGACGATGACTCGTAGGCTCCCACCGTTCGGCGGCACATGACAGCAACTGAGCCGACAAGCGGGTGCGACTTTGGCGCGCCTGCCGTCTCCCGCGGCGTGCGCAGGTCGTCGGCAATGGGACGCTCGCACTGCCCACGCTTGCGATCGCCGGGCCCCCGGACCGGCTCTCGGGTCCGGACGAGCCTGTGAACGCACGGGCCGGCGGCCCTCCACTGCGCGCGGGATGCGCAACTCTCCGCACGCCGACAGGTAAGGCTCGCGGATCTGGCCTGGTCGTGTCGCTGGCAGCATCTCTGGAGGGCGCCGACTCGGTTGCTGAGGAGCGCGAACTCATCGGTCCGAGGATTGACCCTCTACGGTCGAGTTCGGCTCATGGCGCAGAACGCCGATGTGATGACCCACCAGCCCAACCGATGCTGATAGCACGGAGGTCGAAACATGCCTGACCCGAAACCCGCGAAGGCACGACTTCCTCCCCGCTGGTTCATCCGGCTCTTCTGGATCACCCATCGCCGCCTGTACCGCTGGACCGGTGGCCGACTCGGTCTGTGGCGACCGAGGCCCGGCGGTTGGGGCATCATGCGCCTGACCACCATCGGGCGGCGGACGGGCCGCGCCCGGGCTGTGATCGTCGGCTACTTCGAAGACGGCCCAAACCTCGTCACCATGGCCATGAACGGCTGGGGCGACGCCGAACCGGCGTGGTGGCTCAACCTCCAAGCGAACCCGGACGTGACGGTGGATCTCGTCGACGGTTCTCGTCAGCTCACCGGCCGGGCAGCACAGGGCGAAGAGCGCGAGCGGCTCTGGGCTCGATGGCGACAGCTCGATAAGAACCTAGACGCCTACGCCGCGCGTCGCTCCATGGAGACCGCGGTTGTGGTCCTTGAGCCGCGGCTCCAATCGTAGGAGACGCGCCCGCAACGACATTGTGCGCGCCCGCCAGGTTCGGGGAGAGATGTGCGCCGAGTCTTGCGGCGGTTGAGGAGCGGACGTGTCCTGGCGCCGGAGCGAGAGCGCGGCCCGGATAGCCACGCGCATCGCCGGAGCGCTGACGCGATCGGTCGCCCGGTGCGGGGGCGGGGCGGGCACGACGCCTGGTTAAGCTCGCTGTTGCCGGTCGTGGTCGCGCTCGCCCGGGCGCGGCGCTTGGGGGCCGGTAGTGTCGGTGGGTCGCGTTGGGCGCTGTGATCACATCCACCGGGCTGACTGAAGCCGAGGCCGCGCGGCGGCTCGAGGCGCGCGGGGAGCTGCGTGGCCGGCCGTCGAGTCGCTCCTACGCCAGCATCGTTCGGGCCAACACGGTCACGATTCCCAATGGGATTCTGTTGTTGTTCGGGGTGCTGACGATCACGTTTGGGTCATGGCGGGACGCGTTGTTCCTCGGGATCCTGGTCTCGAATATCGCCGTCGGGTCCTTCCAGGAGATCCGCTCCAAGCGGGCGCTTGACCGGCTCGCGGCGCTGGTCGCGCCGGAGGCGGTCGTGGTGCGCGACGGGGTCGATCGCCGCGTGCCGGTCGACCGGGTGGTGGTGGGGGACCTGGTCCGCCTGGCGGCGGGAGACCAGGTGGTCGCTGATGGCACCGTCGTGTCGGCGGACGGGCTCGCGCTGGATGAAGCGAACCTGACCGGCGAGTCCGAGCTCGTTGTGCGGGGTCCCGGGGAGGCGGTGTGGTCGGGCTCGTTTGCCGTCGAGGGAGCCGCGCTGTTTGAGGCCACGGCCGTGGGGCCGGACAGTCGGGCGGAGCAACTGACGGCCACCGCGAGGGCGTTTCGTCATCCCCGGTCTCCGCTGGAGCGAGCGAACGATCGTCTGTTGCTGTGGCTGATCGTGCTCGCGGTCCCGCTCGCGTTCGGGCTTACGATCTCGGTCTTTGCCCACACCGAGTCCGCCAACGCTCGCGTGCAGGCGGTCACGGCCGGGATCGTGAACCTCGTTCCCGAGGGGCTGATCCTGTTGATCAGCGTCACCGCAGCGGTGTCGGCGTTCAAGATGGCCCAGCGCGGCGTGCTCGCGCAACAGCTCAACGCGATCGAGTCGCTCGCGTCGGTTGATGTGGTCTGTACCGACAAGACGGGCACGCTGACCGAGCCGACACTGCGGGTGGTCGGGGTGGTCCCGACCGGCGGCGAGGACGAGACGTCCCTCGGCCGTGAGCTGACCAGTTACGCCGCCAGCGCCCCGTCTCGCAACCTTACGCTCGAGGCGATCGCCGACGCCCAGCTGGCGGACGTCGGGGGCCGCCGTGTCGTCGCTCAGGTGCCGTTCTCTTCCCGGCGTCGCTGGAGCGCCCTTGATTTGGGCGACGAGCGGCTCGTGCTCGGTGCGCCGGAGCGGTTCGCCACCGCCGACTCGGCCCTCGGCGTCCGTGCGCGGGAGGAGGCGAGCGCGGGGCGGCGGGTGCTGGCGCTTGGCCGTAGCGAGTCGGGGCTGCCTGCCGCGGACTCCGATCCGCGCTTCCCCGACGACGTGCAGGCGCTCGGCCTGGTCGTGCTTGCCGAGCGCTTGCGGGGCAACGCAGGGGAGACTGTCGCGTTCTTTACCGCCCAGGGGGTCGAGTTAAAGGTTCTGTCGGGTGACGCGCCGGCCACCGTGGGCGCGATCGCCCACGATGCGGGCGTGCCGGGCTCGGCACCGGCGCTCGACGGTCAGGCATTGCCGAGCGAGCCGGCGGCGCTTCGCGATGCGGTCCTGTCCGCGCCCGCCGTCGGGCGGATCTCGCCGGAGGGCAAGCGGGCCGTTGTGGCCGCGCTCGCTGATGCCGGTCGCTACGTCGCGATGGTGGGCGACGGTGTCAATGACGTGCCCGCGCTGAAGGAGGCGCGCCTGGCGATCGCGCAGGGCTCCGGGACGCAGATGGCGCGGTCGGTGGCCGACCTGGTGCTCGTCCGCGACGACTTCGGGGTCATCCCCGGGATGGTCGCCGAGGGCCGCCAGATCCTTCGCAACATCCAACGGGTGGCCCAGCTCTTCGTCACCAAGACCGTGTTCACGGCCGCCGTCGGCTTGGCGGTCGCGATCCCGACGGGCACCTTCCCGCTCCTCCCGCGCCAGTTCACGATCGCCTCGACCGTGACGATCGGCATTCCCGCCTTCGTGCTCGCGCTCGCGCCGAGCTCCGGAGCGTGGCGACCGGAGCGCTTCCTGCAGTCGGTCGCCCGCTTCGCGATCCCGGCCGGGGTGGCGATCGGGATCGGGATCATCGCCGGCTACCTCCTCGCCCGCTACGGATTTGACCTTGGCCTGACCCGCTCGCGCACCGTCGCCACCGGGATCGTGGTCGTCTGCGGGCTCGCCGTCGTGATGCGGCTCGAGACCGAGCCCGGGCGCCGACGGCTAGCGGTGGCTGGGCTGTGTGCGCTGATGCTGCTGCTCTTCGGCCTGGCGCTGGTCGTGCCGTTCCTGCGCAACTTCTACGAGCTGGCAACTCCCACCGGCGAGGCCCTGGCGGCCTGGGCGCTGGGCACGGCCCTCGGAGTGGGGACGATGCTCGGGGTGTTGCGCCTTCTGCGCGTCTGATCGCGAAACAGAATCCTCGCCGGCGCCGCGGAGCGCACGTCCGGGCGAAGCCGACGCTGGTCCCCCGACTGGACGCGCACCAGCTGTCCGGCTGAGACGATGACGCCCTGTCGCTCGGGGGGAGCGAAGGTCGCGGCCGCGCCGGTGGTCGGTGGTGGCGTCCACTGCGACCCTCGACCGGCGCGTTGCCCGGTTGCGGCCGGGGGGTTTCGCGCAATCGGCGGCCATGCGCACCGGTCCGCTCTCTGCCGATCAGCAGCTTTTGGACCGGTTACAGGCGCCCCCGGATCTCAGGAGCCGGTGTAGCACCGGTGCGTGCCAAGCGCGACAGAAAGCCCAGTCGAGCGAGGTAGCGTGTCGGTGTGACAGCAACGCGGCAAGCGCAGGAACCGATCGGTCGTCGAGCGTCGCCGGGCCGTCGTCTTGCCGGGCGGTACGCGGATTCGAGTCGACGCGGGGACCAAGCTGCTTGGAGGTGAATGAAATCGAGGCGCCCGTCCGCGGCTGGTTGCAGGGCCAGTCACTGAGCACCGTCGCGGCGTCTTAGGTCCGGCGAGTTGGAAAGCTGCCCGGGCGATTCTGTCGCCCGGGTTTTCTGGATAGGCGTTCTCGAGCGTTGTTGCACGTCGTCCGCTGGGGCCTTGCCGTGCGGGCTTGGGTAAGAGGCTTCTGGCAGCCGTCTTACCGGTGTCTCACCGCCGCCTCGGATGCTGTGGCCATGAGCCATTTGACGCCGATTCGCCGATGCCGGGCCGGAGTTGTGATCGCCGGCGGCGGTCTCGCTGCCCACCGCGCGAGCGAGACGTTGCGCCGCAACGGCTACGACGGAGCGGTCCGCGTGATCGCACGGGAGCCCCATGCACCTTACGACCGTCCACCGTTGTCCAAGGAGTTTCTCGCCGGCGAGGTGGACGAGCGGGCGCTCGAGTTCCGGCCGCAGCGGTGGTATGCCGAGCATGACGTGGAGCTGCTGCTCGGCGAGCGCGCAACGGGACTCGACGCGCCGCGCCGCGAGGTCCGGTTGGCGGGCGGCGACAGGGTCCCGTTCGAGCAGCTGCTGATCGCCACCGGCAGCGCGCCACGCCGCCTGGCGGGCACCGAGCGCTACGAAAACGTCTATGAACTACGCACGCGCGACGACGCCCGCGCGCTGCGCGAGGCGCTCTGCACAAGACCAAGGTTGATCGTGATCGGAGCCGGCTTCATCGGTCAAGAGGTCGCGGCAACGGCAAAGCGGCTCGGCGCGACCGTGACGATCATCGAGGCGGCGCCGACCCCCCTGGCGGCGATCCTCGGACCGCAACTCGGCGAGTGGTTCGCTGACTTTCACCGCCGGGAGGGGATCGAGCTCGTGCTCTCCGCGCGGATCGCCCGCTTCCACGGCGCTCGGGCCGTGCACGCCGTCGAGCTCGAGCACGGGCGCCGGATCGAATGCGACCTGCTCGTCGTCGGGATCGGAACCGAACCGGCGACCTCGTGGCTGCGCGACAGCGAGCTTGATCAAGGGGGCGTGCGCGTCGACGCCGCCGGACGCACGGCGATTCCCGGCATCTTCGCGGCGGGCGATGCCAGCGCCCAGTTCGAGGCTCGGCGCAACGCCTATGTCCGGACCGAGCACTGGGAGGCAGCCGCCCGTCAAGGCGCCAGCGCCGCGCGGGCGATGCTCGGCCTGCACACGCCCGCTGCCGCTCCGCCCAGCTTCTGGAGCGACCAGCACGGTGTGCGCATCCAGTTTGTTGGCGACACCTACGGCGCCGATCGGCTCGAGATCGATGGGCAGCCCGCCGCCAGAGACTTCACCGCACTCTTCACCCACGACGATCGGCCCGTCGCGGCGTTGCTCGTCGGGCGCCCACGCGCGCTCCCAGAGCTCCGCCAACGGATTCACGACGCGACCAGTACCGACAACCACGAGAGGAACGCGGCATGACCTTGATTCCCTACATCGACGAGCTCGCGTGCGCCGCCCACGGCGACTGCGCGCTCGCAGCACCCGAAGTCTTCACGATCGAAGACATCGCAGTCGTCAGCGGCAAAGGCAGCGACGAGGCAATCCTCAAAGCCGCCCAGGCATGCCCAGCCGGAGCGATCATCGTTACCGACGAGCAAACAGGCGAGCAGATCTACCCGTGAGCTGATGGCTGGTGAGTTCGACTACACGTTCCCCGCGATGGGCAGCGACGTCCGCCTGCTCATCGGCCGTCCGCTTCACCCGGGCGCGCCGCCAGCCCCGGAGGCGGCCGATCGTGAGCGTGAGTTCGTGCTCGCGTTCGCTCACCGGCTGTCGCGGTTTTCGCCCGACAGCGAGCTCTCCGCGCTGAACCGAGATCCGAGCTCTCGGGTCGCCGCCTCTGCTCTCCTCCGCGCAGCCGTGAGCGCTGGCGTGTGGGCGGCGAACCGAAGCGGCGGGCTGGTTGACCCGACACTTGTGCGAGCGCTCGAGCGTAGCGGCTACTCCAGCTCACTGGACGGTGTGATCCCTGCCCCGCTACAGGAGGCGCTGGCCCACGCGCCGATGCGCCGTGCCGCCCGACCGCATCCGCAGGCTCTGTGGCGAGCGATTGCGGTCGATGAGGAGGCGGGCGTGATCGTCCGTCCGCCCGGTCTGATGATCGACACGGGAGGGACCGGCAAGGGCCTTTGCGCGGACGCCGTGGCGTACCGCCTCGGGCGTTACACGCGGTTCGTCATCGACTGCGGCGGGGACATCGCGGTAGGTGGAGTCGGGGCGCACCTCGAGCCGTACGAGATCGCTGTCGAGCACCCGATCAGCGGTGAATCGATCGGCGTGGTGCGCCTCGCGAAGGGGGGTGTGGCTACCTCGGGCTTGAACGTCCGCATCTGGCGAAACCGCGATGACAGCTTCGGCCACCATCTGCTGGATCCGAGCACCGGCGGTCCGGCATGGAGCGGGCTGGTCGGAGCCACTGCGATCGGCGACAGCGCGCTCGAGGCAGAGACCCTCTCAAAGATGGCGCTGCTGCTCGGACCCGAGCGTGCTCGTCAGGTGCTCGCCGAGCACGGCGGCGTGATCATTCACGACAACGGGGACGTCGAGGCGATCGGCCCGATCGATGGACGCATCGAACGGCAAGCAGGTGCTCCGGATGGTCACGTGAACGCAGGAGCGGCCGGCACATGCGGGCGATGGGCTTTGACGTGCTCTGCCACAAGGCACGGACCGAAAGCACGAGTGCGACCGCGAGGGTGATCGCGTTATAGACGACGGGGTCAACGACGCCCGCGCGCTCGCGATCGCCGACCTCGGGATCGCGATGGGAGCCGCCGGCGCCACCGTCTCGTCCGAAACCGCCGACGCGGTGATCACCGTCGAGCGTCGAACGCGTCGCCGACGCCGTCCACACCGGGCGTCGCGCGCTCCACATAGCCCGCCAGAGCGTCCTCGCCGGAATGGGCCTGAGCCTCGCCGCGATGGCGGTCGCCGCCGGCGGCTACCTACCACCCCTCGCCGGAGCGCTGTTCCAAGAAGCGATCGACCTGGCCGTGAGCCTCAACGCATTACGCGCGCTCCGCGGTTAAACAACAAGAATGATCCGGAGCGGTCTTGTGTCGGCGGCCTGCTGCTGGGCGAGCCGCTCATCGGGCGCTCGGAGCGATCGGGGTCGGCGTCTTCATGCGGCCCTCGGTTTCCTCATTCTCGCCATCGCCGTGGAGCTCGTGCTCACGTCATGCTCGCCATCGCGCGCGGGGAGCGAGGAGCGTCGCTCAGCCGATCAGCGGCAGCGCGCGCGCCTCGTCGAGCTCGCGCAGCGCGTCCGGCATCCGCCCCGCGATGAGCTCGTTGCCCGCGTCGGGGTCGCCGCCGGCGCCGCCGCGCTCCTCGCGCTGGTGGATCGGCACGAGCAGCTCGATTGAGATCTTCGCGGGCAGGGGAAGGCGTCCCGGGAGGTCGAGCACCGTGACGCCGCGATCTGGACCGGCGCGACGTCGATCCGCAGCAGCCGGTGGAAGGTGCAGCAGCGCGAGTGACCGATCGGCTTGGCGAGACGCCTGTCGTTAGTCCCAAAGAGGAAGCCCGGCGCGCGGGCCGAGCTGCGGCCACAGCGGCACGAACCGTGACGCGCCTCAACGCCGGGGCGGGAGGGATGTTCCCTGCCGCCCGCGGCGTTGGTGCAGTGTGAGCGGTGGCGCGACGGTCTAGAACCGTCCGGAGACGATCAGCTTGCCGCCGGTCGTCCGGACTGTCACGTTCGAGCCGTGGGCGATCGATGGGACCTTCTGCCCGAGGTCAGTGTTCCGGGTGATGTCTGCTTGGCCCCTCGCCGACACCCTCGCTTTGCCGAGGGTCATGCCTGCGGCTGAGAAGACGACGGTCTTGCCGGCCAGCGAGCGAACGCGCTGAACCTCGACCTGCAGCTCACGCTGTCCAGGCTGGGATTGGTACTGGGCTGACCCATTCGCCTTCCCGTACGCGGCGGCTCCCCTCAACGGGATCTGCCAGTTGTGTCGAGGTCGCCTACAGGAACCATCGGTTGATCGTCCCGCGATCGTTTCTCGGCATCTCGACCGAATACTGGACGATCCCGTCCTGGGCCAAGCACATGAGCCTGCTGCGGCGTGTGTTCTCGCTGATCGCACAGGAGGGACCGGTGGTGTTGCGGATCGGCGGTAACTCAGCCGATCGGTCGATCTGGTCGCCCAAGAAGGAGCTGCCCGAGTGGGTGTTCGAGCTGACGCCCTCGTGGCTGGCGCAGACGAGCGAGATCGTCAGGCAACTTCACGTCAAGCTGATACTCGACCTGAATCTCCTCAGCGCCACGCCCGCGGCGGCGTCGAAATGGGCCAGCACAGCCGAGCGCAAGCTGCCCCGGGGCAGCGTGATCGGATTCGAGATCGGCAACGAACCGGACATCTACAACCCGGCGTCATTTAGAAACATCACCTCGGGACCCACCAAGATCCCGTCGCGTTTGACGGCCGCGAGCTATGCCGCCGCGTACCGGACCTACGATCGGGCGCTCGATAAAGCGGTGCCTCGGATCCCCCTGTTTGCGCCCGCACTGGCCGATCCGCAAAAGAACCTGAGCTGGATCAGCGCGCTGCTAACCGGTACGCACCACGGGCTGACCGCGATCACCGCGCACCGCTACCCGCTGTCGGCGTGCGCTCGGTCCGGCCCGCACGTGCCCGCGGTCGGCCGCCTGCTGAGCGAGCGCGACACGTCCGGCATGGCGGCTTCGGTCAAACCGGCGATCAGGTTGGCACGCCGGGCGCATCTCCCGGTCCGCCTGACCGAGTTCAACTCGGTCACGTGCGGCGGGACCCGCGGCGTCAGCAACACCTTCGCCACCGCCTTGTGGGCGCCGGACGCGCTGCTCGAGTTGATCCGCGCGGGCGTCCGCTCGGCAGCGCTCCACGTCCGCGACAGCACGATCAACATGGCCTTTTCGCTGACGAACCGGGGCCTGGTCGCGTTCCCGCTTCTGTACGGGCTGATCACCTACGCCGGGACGCTCGGGACTGACCCGCAACTGCTGCCCGCGCGCGTTCGGGCCACGCCGGGCGCTGATCTCAAAGCGTGGGCCGTGCTCGACGGCAAGCAGTTACACATCCTGCTGATCAACAAGAGCCGGTCGGCGACGAGGGTCAGCCTGACCCTGCCGGCCGTCGGCCCCGCCAGCGTTCAGCGGCTGACTGCGCCCTCAGCATCGGCGACCACAGCCGTGACGCTCGACGGCCAACGCCTTAATGCTCAAGTCCAGTGGTTCGGTCGCGCGTCCTCCGAAACCGTGACACCCTCTGGCGGTGCATACGCTGTCTACATACCCGCTACCAGCGCCGCAATCGTGATCGCGGCCGCCCGGCCAGGAACCACCTAACCGTGCCGAGAAGCTCTGGTCACGGTCGCGCGTAATGCATGCCGGCGAGCGAGTTCGACCGTGGAAAGCGCCGGCGCGGCAAACCCCCGCCGGAGAGAGTGCTGGTCTGATCGGGTGGCGGTCGGTTGTCGACTCTCCTCACACGGGGACGCCGCTCGTGGTGGCGGCCGTCGATCTGGTGCCGGTCACGGAGTCAGCTAATGGATCGTGTTGGGGCGGCCGTCGCATCGCGATGATCAAGCACCGCACCGTCGGCAGGTTAATCAAGACAGCTGCGGTTTGTTGTCCGTTCCTTGGTCTGGTTGATCGACCGTGGAGCCGCGGTTTCGGCTGCGGGAGCGGTCGCGTGGACACGGCGGATGAGCAGGGTTTGAGGAGGGAGCTGCCTGGTGTGTTGGTGGCACTTCGGGTCGTTGCCCGTGACTTCCCGCGCCGCGGCCCGAACGCATTCGGAGTTGTTCACGCTGCGGATCGCAGGCGGAGGGAGGTGCGCGTGCCCAGCAGGTCGCAAGGGACTGGATGGCGCGGTTCGGGCGCTGCTCCGTGTCAGCCATGTCGAGCTTCCCGGAGTCGGGCGACGGGGTTCAGCTTGCCGGAGCCGGTCGAGGGGCGTCAGCTTCGAGACGCTGCACGCGCGCCGGCCGCGGCGTTCGCCGTGGCGTACCTGGGAGCATCCGGTAGGTGAATGCGAACACGATCGGCGCGGTGAGCGCGGTCAGCAGTCCGAGCATCCATGGGCTGGTGCCGTTGGTGCCGGCGCCGACGACGTGCGCGAGCGCGAGTAGGTAGGCGACGATGGTGTAGCGGTGGAGCTTGCGCCAGGTTTTGGCGCCGATCCGCCGGCGGGCGTAGAAGCTGAGCCCGAGAATGGCTGCGAGCCAGCCTCCGATGATCCCGAGCCCGGTGAACACGGGCCGGTAGCCGATCGCGAACGGCAGTGTGACCCCGGCGAGCCCGGGCCGCAGGTAGGTATCGAACAGCAGCAGGCCGCCGTGCGCGACGATCAGCCCGAGCGTCACGAGGGTCGCGGCCTCGTGGAACCGCCGGAGCTTGGCGTTCATGCCCGGCCGCCGCATCAGGCGGCCCGACATCATCAGGCCGACCGCGACCGAGATGCCGAGCATCACGATCGCGACGATTCCGAACGCGCGGCTGGCGAACCAGAACAGTTGATGCGTGGGGTTGACGGTGGTCATGAAACGCGTGTTGTCACTGGCGTGACCGACGTGGTCTGCTGGTTGCCGCCGGCGCCGACGACGGTGCGGACGATCTGGCCGCCGCTCGTCCGGGTCGTGACGATCCGTCTGCCGTGGCTGTAGGTCAGCGACGCGACCTGCGCCGGGGGCTTGTGGTTGAGCGCGGTGACGTAGAAGACGGTGAATGGCAGCCACGCCGCGACCACCGCGGCGACGGCAAGGCTCAGTACCGTGCGGTACAGCGGGCGGCGGGCGGGGGCGTTCTCAGTCATGTTCTTCATGCCAGCTCGGGGTGAGGGTGGGGTGCGCTGCCTGAGTCGCGAGCGGGACCGGCGCGGTCGCGGTCGCTGCTGGGGAGCCTGTGTGCAGGGCGATGCCGGCTGCGCTGACGGCGACCAACAGCAGGATCGTCATCGCGACGGCGATCGTGAGGCGGATTCGTTCGGACATCGGTTCAGCTCAGACGGGGTGTGGTTGCTCGGGCAGGGGTCGGTTGGTGGCTGGGGCGGCGGGGCGGGCGAGGGTGCCCGCCCGCCGCGCCGGCCGTCGTGGTCAACGGTGGTTGGTCGAGTCGCGCTGGGCGTTGCTGTCGTGCGAGTTGGGCCGGTCGCGCGAGTTCGTCTTGTCAGGGGACCTCTTGTCGACCCGCTGGATGCGGTTTGGGCTCGACGTGCCGCTGTGGGTATCGATGGACGCCGAGGCGATCGGCGCCGCGGCCAGCGACAGCGCGGCGATCGCGCCGGTGACTGCCATCGTGCGTGACGTGAGCATGGTGGTTCCTCCTTGATCGAGGTGTGGGCGCTGTGCGTCCTCGGACGCGGCGCGGTGGTTGACGCTGATCAGCTTGCCCGTGGCGTTCAAGAGCGCGGTAAGGGCCGGTTCAGAACGGGTTTACCCACCGCGCGCCGCGGCTGTTTCCGGACGATTCGCCGGCCGCGCGCGCTTAGCATCGATCGGAGATGCGCGTCCTCCTGATCGAAGACGAACGTACGCTGGCGGGATCGGGCTCGCGACGCTGATCGCCGCGCCGATCCGGCGGATGACGAGGGTCGCGGCCGCCGTGGAACAAGGCGATCTCTCGCTCCGTGCCGGGGCCCACGCCGGGCGCGGCGAGGTGCGCGTACTGGCGCAGGCGTTGGACAACATGCTCGAGCGGCTGGAACGCGCGTTCAAGCGCCAGCGCGATTTCGTCTCAGACGCCTCGCACGAGCTGCGGACGCCGCTGGCAGTGATCCGCGCGCAGGTCGAGCTGCTCGACCGCGAGACCAGCGCCCCCCGGCGGCACGAGAGCACCACGACGTTGCTCAGACGCCTCGACGAGCTCGACCGGCTCGTCGGCGACATGCTGACGCTCGCGAGCGCCGAGGCCGGGAGGCTGGTCGAGCCACGCGCGATCGACCTCGATGACTACTTCGAGGACCTCCGCCGCGATCTCCCGCTCTACGGCGAACGGGACTTCGAACTCGAGGCGGTCAGCGGCACGTTGCACGCCGACCCCGACCGGCTGACGCAGGTTCTGCGCAACCTCGTCCGCAACGCGGTAGCCCACACCGAGCCGGGCGACAGGATCAGCGTGACGGCTCGGGCCTACGACGGCGGCCGGCTGGCGATCTCGATCGCGGACGCAGGCTCGGGCATCCCCGCCGACCAGCTCGAAACCATCTTCGAGCGCTTTCATCGCATCGACGGTGGCCGCACTCGCGACCGGGGTTCCCGGATTACTCGCGCCTCGCGGTAATCGACGCCGAGGCCTCCTGGACCAACCACCCACGCTCCGCGGGTGGCACGCGAGGGTGGAATGCTCGCGTGCGCGCCGACCGATCTCCGGGATCTGGCCGAGCGGCAGCGCGGTCAGCAGCGGCGTGGCAGTCGAACGCGTCAGCTCGTCGCGGTGAATCCTGGCAGCACGATCCGGAAGGTTGCGCCATGGCCGGGCTCTGACTCGGCCGTGATAGATCCGCCGTGCGCCTCGACGATCGCGCGCGCGATCGCCAGCCCGAGGCCGCTGCCACCCCGGCTCGGTCGAGACCCTCGAGGGGCTGCTTGGATGCATGCTCGTCGAAGCCCGCGCGATTTACAACGGCGATGTCATCAGCCAGCTCTCAACCAGGAGCGCCGCCCAGCGGGCAGGCATGCCCGGCCTGCTCGTTTCGCGACGCCGCCCCTGAAGCGCAGCGCCGCGGTCGCTCGCTTGTCCGCGACCCCGGGTCGCATTCGGACCCCGGAAGCAGCGCGTGGTCTTTGAGCGCCAGGAGTGGCCGGTTAGTGTCCCGACGGCGCGGCTCGCAGCGGGGGTCTCGTAGTGAGTTCGTAGCGAGTCTCGAAAACTGCTCACCCGCTGTTGGTCGACTCCGAATGCAGCATCAAAAAACCCCGCCTGAGCGGGGCTTTTCTCGAAGCGGCTGAAGGGACTCGAACCCTCGACCTTCTGCATGGCAAGCAGACGCTCTAGCCAACTGAGCTACAGCCGCGAGGTCGCGGAGTATAACCGGCCCCCGCCGCTCTGAACCCACCGCGGCGCGAGCGGCCGGGGACCGGGACCAGGTGCACGCCAGGACGGCAATCCGGGTTAGCGGAGGGCCGCGGACGGGAAGACGCGACGCGAGGCTCCGATCCAGGGATGAAGGGTGGCGGCGCCGGGATCAGTGGTGCTCGACCATGATGCCCAGCGCCGCCGCCAGGGCGCCCGCAGAGCCGACGACATCCGCCCAGGGCATGCGTACGCCGTGCAGGGACTCGACGCCGAGCACGCCGTCCAGGGAGGCGCCGCGGATCGCGCAGCCGCTCAGCGTGGCACGGCGGAAGTCGGTGCCGTCGAGGCGACAGTCGATGAACGCCACGGCCTCCAGCCGCGCCTCCATGAACGACGCCTCGGCAAGGTTGACACGCTCGAAGACGACGTTGTGCAGCTTGGCCGATGCGAACGAGGCAAGCTGGAGCGAGGAGTCGGTCACGTGCAGGTCACGGATCTCGCCGCGGGTGAAGCCGAAGCCGACGAGTTGCGAGCCGTGCATCGTCACGCGCGTCAGCAGGCCTTCGCGGGCGTCCAGGTTGGACAGGTTGCAGGCGCGCATCACGACGTCGACGAGGCTGAGGCCGGGAGCGTTGCCCGCTTCGAACTCCAGTCTCTCGAGCTCGGACTCGCGCACCCGCACGCGCCGGGCCGCGACGGCAGCGCCGGAGCCGGTCACCCGCGCGCCCGACAGCTCGAGATCGCCGGAATCACCGGGAGCCGGCACGGCCGAGGTGAGCTCGGGAAGGTCGGGGGCCTGGAGCGCGGCGATCGGCGGGTTCGCCACGTCAGACCGGGCCTGGATCGGACACCTCGGACCGGGCCGGCTCCGGTGGGGCGAACTCCTCCAGTGCGGCCTCGAGCGTCTGCGCCGTGTCCACGGCCCGCGACACGCCGGCCAGGCGCAGCGCATCGTTGGCCGGCGATTCGGCAGGGATCACCAGGCGCAGGGTCTGGCCGCGCGCCCGCAGTTTCTCGCGCAACTTGTAGATCAGGTGGATCCCAGCGCTGTCCAGATAGTCCAAGGCGCTGACGTCGAGGATGAGCGCCACCGCGTGGTTGGGCGTGGCCTCGGCGATCGCGCTCTCGATCCCGCCCGCGTTGGAGAGGTCCACCTCGCCGATAAGCCGTGCCACCACCACTCGCTCGTGGTCCGAGAAGTGGATGTCGGCCAGGTTCACGGCTGTATCCGCCTGTGCATCACGATCTCGGTGCCGGTCTCGGACGACTCCACCTCGACACCGTCCATCGCAGCGCGAATGATCGTCAGCCCCCGGCCCCGATCCTGGCCCCGCGGCGGCCGCCAGTGGCCGGCGTCCCTGACCACGAAGGTGAGGCGCCCCTCGCGCGCGCTGGCGGTCAGGGTGAACTGGGCTGGAGCGGGGGAGTAGGCGTGCTCGATGGCGTTGGTGCAGGCTTCGCTCACCGCCAGCGTGATCTCGAGTGTCTGCGCGTCGGTGGCGCCGTGGTGGCGCAGCCAGCGGCGCAGCAGGTGCCTGATCTCCGCCAGGATCTTGGGGTCGGCGGGCAGGCTGAGGTCCAGATCGTCGGCGATCTCGGTGGTCTGGATGGCGACGATGGCGACGTCGTCGCGCAGGGCGCCGGGCGCGACCATCCGCTCGAGCGCACGCCGGCACAGGTCGTCCACGGACGTGGCGGCGCCCACCACGGCCGCCAGCTTCTCGATCGAGGTTGTCAGCGGCGTTCCGGGCCGCTCGACGAGTCCGTCGGTGTAGAGGACGAGGGTCGAGCCCGGCGACAGGATCAGCTCGTGCTCCTGGACGCGGCCATAGGAGAACGCGCCAAGTGGGGCCGACGGCGTCATCTCCAGCACGCGCCCTCCGCCGTCGCCGACGACCACCGGCGGCAGGTGCCCCGCGCTGGCGATCTGCACCTCTCCCGTGTCGGGCTCCAGCACCGCGTAGGCGGCGGTGGCCATCGCATAATCAGGCATCGCTTGGACGTAGCGGTCGACGAGCTCCAGCGTCCGGGCCGGCCCATAGTCCTGCATCGCATAGGCGTGAAGCGCAGTACGCAGCTGGCCCATGAGCGCCGCGGCCCGGATCCCATGGCCGACGACGTCTCCGATCGCGACCCCCAACCGGCCGCGGGGCAGCTCGAACACGTCGTACCAGTCTCCGCCCACCTCGTCGCTGGCGGGCAGGTAGCGGGCGGCGGCCTGGACGCCGACGACCTCGACCAGCCGCTTGGGCAGGAGGCTGCGCTGCAGGACCATCGCCACGCGATGCTCGCGCTCCAGGGCGGAGTAGAGCCGGGCGCGCTCGATGCCGGGCGCCGCGCGCGCCGCGGCCACCTCGAGCACCGCCAGGTCGCGCTCGTTGAAGTGGCGGGGGCGCAGCGAGCCGACATGGAGCACGCCGATCAGCTGCCCCTCCACGATCAGGGGCACACCGAGCAGCGACCGGATCCCCTTCTCGCGCAGGATCGGGTTGAGGATGTCGGCGTGATCGACGTCGGCGATGAAGATCGGGACGCGCTCAGCGGCGATGCGGCCAGCGAAGCCCTGGCCGAGGGGGAGCCGCACGCCGCGCTCCACCTCCTCTTCGATGCCCTTGGCGGCGCGGGCCCGCAGCTCGTTCGTGGGAGCGTCGTAGAGCAGAATCGCAACGCTGTCGACGTCAAGGGCCTTGCGAACGCGGACGAGCAGTTCGTCGAGGAACTCGTCGAGCCCGAGCTCCGACAGCGCCGGGTCGCTCAGGCGGTAAAGGATCTCGACCTGGCTGGACGGGGCCAGGTCCGGCTGGACCGGCGTCAGAACCACCTGGCCGGCTCGCGGCGGGTTCGGGTTCTCCGGGATGCCCTCCAGCTTCACGAGGTGCATTGTGCCCGCGCGCGACCAAACCGAACAGGACAAAGGCGCGATGTCATCGCGCAGACGCGGCAGATCACGCCGCCCGGGGGCGACATCGTGTAACTCAACCTTAATGTCTCCGGCCCGAGCGCCCCAATAGGCTCCCCGCGCGCTTCGCCGCGGGCGGAGTCGGTAGCTCGAACATACGGGTCTAGAACGGGGGGTTCGATGAACAGTTCCTGCACGCGCTTGGCGTCGCTGCGACCACGTGGGCCGGTGTCCATGGGGGTGGCGGTCGTCGTCGTCGCCATTGCCACCTCGCTGTGGTCGGCCGGGGCGGCGTTGGCCTGGGGGCATTCCACGTTGTACGTCTCCGCCGGCGGGACCGACTCGGGCAACTGCCGAGCGCCTGCCCATGCCTGCGCAACGATCGGCTATACGCTCAGCCAGGCGTCGGCCGGCTCTCGCGTGACGGTCGGTCCCGGCACGTACCCCGAGTCAGCCAATCCCGGGGGCGGGGCCAACCTGATCGGCGCGGGTCTGTCGGGCCTCACGCTTTCCGGACACCGCGCCGTGATCGATGCGACCGGCGAGCTCAACGGCATCCTCGACCAGGCCAACAGAACCACGATCAGCGGCTTCACGGTGCAGAACGCCCAGCTCGAGGGCATCCTCGTCGAGCCGCCGCCCAGCACCTGGCCGAGCAGTCCCGCGGCCGCCCCGGCCAACCTGTCCGGCGTCACTGTCGAGCACAACGTGGTGGCGCACAACGATCAGGCCTACGACACGACCGCGCCCAACCCGTTCGCCGCCTGTCCCCGCTCACCGACCGACAGCGACGACTGCGGCGAGGGCATCCACCTGCTTGGGACCACGTATTCGCGGGTGGTCGGCAATCAGGTCTCCCACAACGTCGGCGGGATCCTCCTCTCCGACGGCGGGCTGCCGACCGCCACGGGCGGCCCCACCTCCGTCGGCCCGGCCGCCCATAACCTGATCGCGTTCAACATCAGCACCGACAACGCGTTTGACTGCGGGGTCACGCTGCCCAGCCATGACCCGCGGGCGGTGGCGATGGCGGGGGCCAACGCCGGACAGCCCCAGCCGAGCCTGGCGGGGGTGTACGACAACCTCGTGGTGCACAACGTGTCCAAGGACAACGGCGGAGCCGGCCTGCTGGACGCGACGCCCTACCCGGGCACCGGTGCGTACGACAACACGTTCGTCCAGAACATCGTCGCGGGCAATGGCGAGGGCGGCTTCCAGCTGCACAGCCACGCCCCGCTGCAAGACGTCAACGGCAATAAGGTGCTGTTCAACTACTTCGGCACCAACAACACGGCCGGCGACACGGACTCCGGCGACCTGCAGACGACGGGGATCATCCTCTTCTCCGCCGTCATCCCTGTCTCCGACACCCGGGTGCTGGGCAATGTGATCGCCCACAACACCTTCGGGATCTGGAGGACGGCCAACGTCCAGGCCAACGGCCTCAACCACAACGCGTTCTTCGACAACGGCACGAACGTGTTCACCCAATGAGGCAGCGGTGAGAGAGGCGGCGCCCGGCATCGAACCGGTGTAGACGGCCTTGCAGGCAACGACAGGGGGGTCAGGATGGCTCCCCTGTCCCCGTCGTTAGGGTCGCTCGTTCTTCTGAGTTTCGCTCTGTGTCCCGAGTTGGGGACACAAACGAGGCCACAGAATCGCCCCCGAACGGGGCCGCAAGACGCTGCGCGTCGTCCTTGCCAGCGAGCTGGTCACGCTGCCCAAGCCTCGGCCATTTGATGCAACGTCGGCACGGCGGCAGACGCGCCCGTGTCTGCGGCCGCGCGAAGGTGAACGCCGACTTCAATCTCCTCGCCCCCGCGGTCAATCTCGTCTGTCTCGTGACGCTCCGCGTCACCATCGACAGCCGCCGTGTAGCCACGAGCGCCTGACGTGCGACACGACCCGCACCACCGGTTCAAGCGACACACACCAAGCCGAACCGCGACGACTCACGGCGCGACACCCCGTCACGGCCCCGTGACATCAACGGGCCTGCCCGCACTGAAACCGACCAAGCCCGACCCATAACGGCTCGATCGGCCCGGAAATGGCCGATTTACTCCAGCCCTTAGGCACGACGAAGCCGCGGTGGCCGCATCCCACGACGAGCGGCCAGCTGGTGGACTGCGAGGCGGCGATCCCGTTCGTCCGCAACGCACTCGTTCGGCGGTAGCCACGGCGACGACTTCTGCTACGTGAAGCGGCTCTGCCCGCGGCCGCCTCCTGCTGTTCGCGCAAGGCCCGCGCCGGGTCTCCTTCATTCATGCGGCGCGGGTGGCGGGGGTGCCGGCGGGCGAGGAGGATCGGTTCACGTGCTCCGGCTTCAGGGGTTCAGTCTGGCGCCTCGGAGGCGCTTTGGCGCGTATGTCGAGGTGGGTGTGGCGGTCAGGGTGGTTCATCCTTTTTGGCCGATGTGGGGTGGGGGTGGGGGTCGTAGGGTTTGTGTTTCTGGCGGCGATAGTCGCAGTGTCGGGGATGGCTTGCGCCCGGGCGTGGTGTTGTCTGCTGCCGTGATGGCTGTCGCGGTCGAGTTGACCGGAAAGGAGCAGGACATGAGTAAGGACAATCCGGTGTTTGTGTATGGAGCGGTGTACGCGGGTCGTGATGATGCTGAGGCTGATTACGACACGCTGCTTGATCTGCATTCGGCTGATCTGGTGGGGACCTATGACGTGGCGCTGGTGTACAAGGATGACGACGGCAAGGTGCATGTGACCAAGCACGAGAAGCCGACCCAGCATGGCGCGTGGACGGGTGCGGCGGTCGGCGCGTTGGTGGGGGTCATCTTCCCGCCGGCGATTCTTGGTTCGGCGTTGGTTGGTGCCGCGGCGGGCGGCGGGATCGGGCATGTGATGGGTGGCATGTCGCGTGGTGACGCCAAGGAGCTTGGCGACCATCTCAACGACGGCGAGGCCGCGCTGGTGGTGATCGGCAAGTCGCGCGTCGGGGAGCAGCTTGACAAGGCGCTGACGCATGCCGAGAAGAGCCAGGAGAAGGAGATCGACGCTGACGGCAAGGAACTCGCCAAGGAACTCAACGCACTACCCGCCTAACCGCCGCTCGACCCTGCCGGCACCCTCTCGCACCGCAACGCCGCACGCGTTTGGGAGATAGGCCCGGTCTGTCGCCGCTCTACGATCCGAGCTCGGACAGTGGAGGTTGGCTTAGGCGCGCACCGAATTCCTGGGAGTGTATGAGCGGCGGTAGGTCGGCGGAGCGTTTCCGACGGAACTACTGAGTCACACCGCGGTTTCACACGTTGCATATAGCGAGCGCGGGGTGCAGTCTTAGCAAGGAAGACCACATACACGACGGCCCGGGATATTGACGGCCCCGGAGACCTATTTCGAAGGCGGTGGACCAAAATGACATTCATCTGGATTCTGTTGGGCATCATTTACGTGGCGTGCTGGCTGTATTTCGGGCTAACAACATTCCGCAAAGGGCACTACTGGATGTTCTGGATCGGATTCTTCCTGCCGTTCCTCTGGATCATTGGCGCATTGATCGGCCCGACTCCACGGGCCGCTGGCGTTGCATAGGGCCGCAACCGCACTCGCCTAAATTGCGTCGGTTGCTTGAGCCCTCATCGCTCGGGCAACCGGCGTCGAATGGCGGTCGCACAGGCCCCTAAGACGACAAAGGAACGTTGAAATGAGAGACGAGGAGATGACCGACGAGCCGATGGTGCAAGAGCTCGAGGCCGAGCAGTCGATGTTCGTGCAGACTGCGAACGCGATGACGAGCGACGGTACGACCCTGACACTGAAGGAGGTCACACCATCGACGCTCTACTTCTCCGATCGCCCGAAACGGATTGTGGGACACATGACCACCGTGGACTTCGTCGACCTCTGGGCCGAAGGAGACAACAGCTTCGAGGCAGACCCGCCCAACGCGGTGCTCGCGTTCCTCGAGCCCGGCGATGAAGCACCCGAAGACGCGGTCGTCGTGATCCGGCAACCGCGTCTTGAGAGAGGCCAGCTCACCTACTCCATCGAGACTCTCGAGGGGACGGTTCCCATGCAGACTGGGCCCGTCACGCTGTTCATCGACCCGTTCGGGCGGCCGCTGTCGCCTGTATCTGTATGCGGGGTGAGAAGGCGCGAGCGGCGACGCGACCGCAGACGCTAGCTCCGCGCGCGAGAGCGAGAACGGCCGCTAGCGTCGTGCCGCCCCGCTAGCGGGGCTGCGCGGAGGCACGCTTCACGCGTCCTGGCCTGGACACTACTGCGCCTCCTCCTCAGCTTCGAGCTCGTCCTCGAGCACGGCGATGACGATCCCCAACGCCTCGGTGACGTTCATGGCAGCGTCCATCGTCCGCGGCGTGCCGACGATCGGAGCGACGGCGATCAGGATGTCCTGGATCTGCTCGACCGTGACCCCCGCGTCCATCGCAGGGCCGACGTGGATGAGATACGACGCCGCAGGCGCACCGACGGCCGCCAAGGCGGCGATCCGCGCGGCAATGAGCGAATTGGCGTCCAGTCCGGACCGCGCGACCGACTCTGCGGTCATGGCGGCAAGTGTGTCAAGGAGGGGTGTCTTGGATGCGTCTGTCATCGCGTTCCCTTGGATTGTGGGCAAGCTCAATTCCGATAATCGTTAGAAAGCTCGGCTGTCGCATCACCCGGATCGGATGAAGTCACGAGCGCACAGCATCATCCGTCACGCCGACGCTGGCCAGTGGTCGATCAGCGAGATGTCCCGCGGACACCGAGACGCTCGTTTTGGAGGTCCCGAGAGCGCGCGAGGCCTCGACTCCGGCGGCGCCGACGCCTGCAGCCGCGGCGGTGGAGATCATACTCATTGGACGATGCGCGCTGGCGGGGCGCTCACTACCCTCGCAATAGTGGTGAGCACCTCAACAGCACGACCCATACTCTTATCTCTAGAAGCGCGTTGGGGATGTGCACGGCGGCTGTGTGGTCGAGGTGCCGATGCCCGTGGCCACGTTCACGTCGACTCCTTCACGCTTACGGCGGCTCAGTCGCGACACCCCGCTGCGCCGAGATTCCTTCGGTCGTCGGTTCGGTCCGATGGTGGCCATGTCTCCGAGTGGCGTTGACGCGGTTCCGAGATATGACGTTCGTTCGCCAACTACAGCCGGCTAACCAACCAAGAGCCGCCCAATGCAGCTACTGAACCTACGAGTCGTGCAGCTTGGCGCGCGTCATTGAGGTCGTGATGACACGAGGAACCCGGTTGTGATTTCTCACCCACGCACGGTCCCGCTAGCCGATCAGAAAGGAAGTGTTGTGATGTCACCCAACGAGCAGGAGTCGGTCATCATGGACATGTGGGAGGTCCCTCCCGGACGCCAGCGGGAGGTGATCGATGCGCTGCGCGAGCTCCTGGAGCAGATGCGAATCATCGACGGGTTCGTCGATGGGCGGATTCACGCGAGCCTCGATGGCAGCAAGGTGGTGTCGTACTCGACGATGCGCTCAGCAGCCGACCACCAGAGCTTTCAGGAGCGGGACGAAATCCGCGAACGGATGCAAGCTCTCGAGGCGATCGCCGTTCCCCACCGCAGCGCCTACCAGCTCGAGTGCGTGTTCACCGCCCCGACCGAGACAGGTCCAGCGCAGGTGTCTAAGGGAGCTTTCTGACTTGTTGGCCTGACACACGGGCCAGACCGATCATGCGCGTAGCTCTCTGAATCCGAGCCGTGCTCTGCCCGACGCCGGGCAACCGGTAAACCGGCCGCGGGCACCGAGACGCTCAAATTGAGCGGCCGGCCACGCGTCGCTACCGCGTGGCGCGCCGAGCGACACAGGGTCACGCGGTCGCGTTCGGATGAGTGCCGCTTGGCGTCAGAAGCGTGCGGCCTCGTGGCTCGGGTGGACGTGGGCGTCACGGCCGCGCAGATCATCCCTTTTGGCCGATGCGGGCCGGGCGTCGTGGGCGCAGGATGTGTGCTTCCTGCCGGCCATAGGAAGAACCAGCAACGGTCCTCAATTCAGCCTCGAGAGGAAGGAGATCATCATGGCAGAAGAAGCCATCAAGAACGCGGAGACGAGAGCGGCGCAGTCCGCACGCGAGGACGCTCAGCGCGTCCTGCAGGCCGCAGAGCGGGCCCAGCAGATGGCCGAAAAGAACGTCGACGTGATGCGCACCGTCGCCATAGTCGCCGTGGCCGGACTGGTCCTCGTCGCCCTCGTCCATGCTATGAGGGGAAAGCACCACTGAGACAACCACCGACCAATCCGCGGGGGCGGTAGGCCCGAGCCGAAGGCCATCGATGGCCGTTGCTGAGCCCACCGTGTCGTTGTCATGCACCGACTGGGCCACCGACGAGTAGAGGTGGACTCGCCGCGGGACCAAGTGCGTCCTTAGCGTGTGAGCGACCGCTCAGATCCCCGGTCCCATATGCCAGTGTGACTAGGGGCGCACACTGTCGATCCCGAGATCAGCTCCGCGAGCCGCGTGTGCCTCAACGGCCCGGACGCGCGTCGAGGATCACTGGGCGACATTGCGCCGATTCCCCGGTGGGGATCCGCCAACCAGCGCGCGAGGCCCGCTGAGACGCTTCCGCGCGTGCAACGCCGTTAAGCGGTCAGCTCGTGCCACCAGTCGGGGTCTGGGCGGAACGGTGCGGCTGGCAGGCCGACGGCGTCGGTGTCGTGCCGGTAGACGAGCCCGGCCGCGGTGTCGGCGCGGCGCTGCGCGTCGGTCCAGCCCTCGGTCGCGGTCGTGACGAAGAGCTGGTTCAGGCCGGGTCCACCGAACGCGCAGCATGTGCATTCGCGCGCCGGGATGGGGTACACGTGGCGTAGCGAGCCGTCGGGCGCGTAGCGGTTGACCCGCCCACCGCCGTAGATCGCGACCCACAGGTCCCCGGCGGCGTCGACCGTCATCCCGTCGGGTGCGCCGACGTCCTCGGGCACGGTGACGAGGATGCGGCCATCGGAGATGGTGCCGTGGTCGGGGTCGAACGCGAATGCGTGGATCACCCGGGGGCCGCTGTCCACCAGGTACATCGTCCCGCTGTCGCGGACTCCAGCCGATTCCGTTGGAGATCGTGAGATCTCCGAGCACCGTCTCGGTCTGGCCGGTCCGGTCCAGCCGGTACAGCGCGCCGCCTCCCTCGTGGTGGTCGTCGGCCAGTGTCCCGCCCCAGAACCGGCCCTGGGGGTCGCAGGCGCCGTCGTTCATCCGCGTCCCGACGGGGGAAAGCTCGGCGATGGCCCGGTGGGTGCCATCGGGCGCCAGGTAGACGAATCCTCGCCCGGCGCCGAGCAGCCAGCCACCGTCACCGTCGACGGGCGCGATCATCCCGACGGTCCAAGGCAGCTGGTATTCACGGACGTAGGCCAGCGAACCGTCGTCGGCAATCCGGGCACGAGCGACGCGCCCGGCCAGGATGTCGACGCCCAGCATCTCGCCACGACGGGCGTCCCAGCGAACGCCCTCGCCGAGCTGGGTCTGCTTGGTGGAGCAGGCGACAGCGCCGCCGTCTTGCACTTGTTTACTGGTTGACATCATCAGCCTCCGAAGTCGACGACGACCTTGATGTCGTCCGGACCGCGCTTGAGCGCTTCGGCGATGTTCTGGGGCGGGACGCGACGCGAGATCAGCTTCCCGAGCCAGGCCCGGTCGGCCGCAGCGAGCGCCTCGGCCGCGCGGTAGAAATGCCGGCGGTTGGCGTTGACCGAGCCGACGACCACGTTGTTGGCCAGGACCAGCGCCTTGGCCACATCGGCGGGTAAGAGTCCGCTGGCCTGTCCGCCGCCGCCCACGCCCGTCAGGCAGACCACGCCGCCGGCGGCGACGTGGCGGATCGAGTCGATGATCACCGAGCCGACTCCGGTGCACTCGATGATGACGTCGGGGTCGAAGCCGATGTCGGCGATCGCCCCGGAGTGGTACGTGGCCCCGACGTCGTGCACCAGTTCTGGCTTGGCGCCGTCGGTGACCCGGTCCAGGACGTGCACGTCGAGATCGTGCTGGACGGCGATCATGGCGGCGAGCATGCCGATCGGGCCGGCACCGGTGATTAGCACCTGATGCGGCACCCAGAACGCCCGGGCTCGCATCACGGAGACCAGCTCCCACGCCTTGGCCACCACCGTGGTCGGCTCGAGCAGGACCGCGTGAAGGCCGAGTGACGGGTCCATTTTGGTGTAGAAGCCCGGCTCGATCCGCCACCGCTCGGACATGAACCCGTCGATCTGTTTGATGCCCCGCTCGGTGTACTGTCCGTTGCGGCACATGTCCCACTCCCCGACGGCGCAGTTGGGGCATGGCACGGGGTCGGGTCGGCGCACGATCCCGACGATCAGGTCACCCTTCTGCAGGTTGCCCGCGTTGGGGCCGGGGTCGAGGACTCGTCCCAGCGACTCGTGCCCGAGGACGAGCCGCTCCCGCCCGGGCGGCGCCCATCCGTACGCGCCCGAGGCGATCTCCTCGTCGGTTCCGCAGATGCCCACGGCGACCGCTTCGACCAGGATCGACCCGGTGCTCTCGTCCGGCTCGGGGACCTCCTCGAAGCGAGCAGACCCGGCAACCCCCGGCTGGACCGTGACGGCCTTCATGGTCCCTCCTCCAATTGCCTGGTTCGGTGCGCGGCAGGCGCGACCGGAATCACCGAGATTTGACCTCCCAGTCGAGGGAGAGTCGGCGCCGCCCCTCGCCCGGCAGCGCTTTCAGCGGGGCGGTCGGCCCGGAGCCGTGCGCACGACGGGCAGAGCTCACGGTCCAGGAGAGCCGCCATGTGATCGGGCAGGCGATTGCGGATGAACTCCCGGTGCGCGGGCGTCTGCGTGGGCGTTCCGCATTCGCTGCAGGTCAGCAGCGGCTGTTCGCACACGACGGTTCCGGTGATGATTGTGCGCCGCATGAGGTCCGGCGTGGCCCCGCCGAGGGTGCCGCCGGCGAACAGGCTGACCTGATCGTCGATTCGGATGGCGCCGGTCGGGCATACCTGGCTGCAGGCGCCGCAGCCGATGCACAGCTCGGCGGGGCGGGTGAAGTCGAAGTAGGCGAGGCGGCCGGCGTCGGTGTCGGACATGCGCAGCGCGTCGACGCCCATCTCGCTGCAGGCCGCCATGCACAGACCGCAGCCGATGCAGACGTCGCAGCGCAGGCAGCGGCGCGCCTCGTCGTGTGCCATCGTGTCGGTCAGCCCCTCCTCGATCTGGACGTAGTTGCCCAGCCCGAGCACTTCTTCGACAGTCCTCTCGGGCATCACGGCCCGCGGTAGATGGGTGCGCTCATTCGCCGTGACCTGCAGGGGCAGGACGTCGGCCCGGCGCACCGCCGTGCCGGCGGCGGGGTCCATGGCCGTACCTCGCAGCCAGGCATCGATCGCGTTGGCGGCGATCTTCCCGGAGCGGATCGCCTCCACGACCGTCCGCGGGCCGTGCTCCACGTCGCCCCCCGCGTAGACGCCCGGCACCTTGGTCATCAGGCTCTTGGGGTCGGTGAGGATGAAGCCGTGAGTGGTCTCGACCCCGCTGCCGTCGAGGATCGTCAGGTCGGTGCCTTGGCCGGTGGCGAGGATCACCTGGTCGCCCTCGAGTGTCAGCCGGCGGGCGGCGTCGAACTTCGGATCGAAGCCGCCGGTCGCGTCGTGGACCTGCTCGCAGAACTGGAAGGTGGTCTCGCCGTCCTCCCCGATGCTGACGGGGCCCCAGCCCGGGTGCAGCTGCACGCCTTCCCCGACGGCGTTCTCGATCTCGTGGGGGCTGGCCGGCATCTCGCGGCGGTTCTCCAGCGAGACCATGTCGACGTGGGTTGCGCCTTGGCGCAACGCGGTCAGGGCGACGTCGATCGCGACGTTGCCGCCGCCGATGACGATCACCCGCGGCCCCACCCGGACCGGCTCGCCGCTGCGCACGTCGCGCAGGAAATCGATGCCGCCGAGCACGAAGGACTGGTGGACGCCTTCGATGGGGATCGGGCGCGAGCGCTGGGTGCCGAGGCCGAGGAACACGGCGTCGTAGTTCTTGCGGAAGGCGTCGAGGCTGCCCACCTCGGCGCTGGTGCGGATGGTGATTCCCAGCGCTCGGATCTCGTCGAGCTCCCGGTCGAGCAGGTCGGGCGGGAGGCGGTAGGCTGGAATGCCGTAGCGCAGCATGCCACCGGCCTTCTCCTGCTCCTCAAGGATCTCGACCTCGTGACCAAACGTACGCAGGTAGTAGGCCGCGGTGAGACCGGCCGGGCCGGAGCCGACGATCCCGATCCGCTTGCCGCTGGCCGGGGCGATCTCGGGCTTCGGGTAGCCGCCGTCGGCGAGGCAGTGCTCGGCCGCCTTGGCCTTCAGCGGGCGGATGAACACGGCGCCGTTGCTGCCGCCGCGAACGCAGGCCGATTCGCACGGCGCCGGGCAGACCAGGCCACAGGTCAGGGGCAGCGGGTTATCGCGTCTGATGACCTCGATCGCCGCTCGATAGTCGCCGTGACCGATGTGCGCAACGAAGCTCGGGATGTCGATGTTGGCCGGGCACGTGCCGTGACAGGGCGCGGCCTGGTGCTCGAAGCACAGGCCCTCCGGGCAGGACTCGCGCCGGGCGTGACTCTCCCACTGATCGCGGTAGTAGCGCAGCGAGCTGCCCAGCGGCCAGGCTGCCGCGAGCCCCTGTGCGCCCAGCTCGAGCGCGACTTCGTCGAGCGCGCGAAGATGGGCGGCGTCACCGCGTCCGAGCGTTAGCTCGGCCACAAGGCGCCCGGCGCGGGCGAGCAGGGGGCGCACCGGATCGCCTTCGGGGTTGTCGGCGAGCTGCCAATGCCGGTAGAGCGCGCGCCGCGTCTGGCGCAAAAGGCACGCCCCCTCGGCCATCACCATCAGCGTGGACGGCACCGGCACGACGCCGGCGGCGGCGAGCGACAGCGGTCGGCACGACACGTCGGCCGCGGAGAACGGCAGGAACCCGCCCAGGCCATCGTCGAGGACGAGCACCGGGTCCTGGCTTTCCACCTCAACGCCGCCACCCCAGCCGTCGATCTGCGCCCGCAGGCTCTGTGAATGGGCGAGCTCGACCAGTCCGCGCTGCTTGATGCCGCGCCGCAGCGTCAGCAACGACGCGTCCTGGCGGGACGCCCCGGCGAACAGCAGCGCGATCCGACACCAGGTCTCAGGCGTGTGGACGAGGCGCGAGGCGTCGGTGGCCGGTTGCTCGGTCCACGGGCCTGGATGGCTGTCACGCTGGATGTCCAGCTGCATGCGGGGCGTGGTTACGTGGGCGAGCGAACGGATCGCGTCGACGGCGTTCAGAAGGGCGGCTTCGTGACCGGTCAGCTCGGCCGGGAGGCGCACCTGGACCTGGCGGCTGTCGCGCAGGCCGGCGGCGATCAGGACCCCCTCGACCAACAGCCGCGGAGCTCCATCGAGGACAGCCGCCGTGCCACGGGCGCGCACATCGAGACCGGTCGCATCGATCACCAGCACCGAGGAGCCACGGCCGCGCAGGAAGCCCCGCCAGGCCAGATAGATCGGCTCGCCCGCACCGCTGCTCTCCGCAAGGCCCGACTCCTGCAGGCGCTGCAACCGCTGCAACGGCGCCAGCTCCTGGGCCTGGGCGAGGCCCGGCAACGCGCCGGCGAGCGTGGGCGGCGTGGCACCCGCCACGGCCGCGGCGCCCTCGTCAAGCCAACTCGGCAGCGTCGCAAGCGCGCTCATGCCGACGCGTCATCGCCGCCTGACGGCTCGGCGAGGATGTGACGGGCGTAGCGCTCGCGGCGCGGGTCCGGCACCTCGTTGGCCTCGCCAAAGGACAGGCACCCGGTCACGCACTTGGTCACGCAGGCTGGCTCCAGCCCGGCGTCGACCCGGTCCATGCAGTAATCGCACTTGACCACCTTGTTCGTGGCCGGGTCCCACTGCGGAGTGCCCCACGGACAGGCCGCGATACAGCTCTTGCAGCCGATGCAGAGACTGTCCTCAACAAACACGATGCCGTCCTTCTCTCGCTTCTGCATCGCGCCGGTCGGACACGCCCGGACGCACCACGGATCCTCACAGTGAAAGCACGGCATGAACACGAAATGCGACCGAGGCAGTCCGTCGACCTCGACCGGATCCAGCGCGATAACCCGGCACGGATCGGGACCGGGACCCAACTGCTTGTTGGTCTTGCAATGGACCTCGCAGGCCAGGCAGCCGATGCAGTTGGCCTCGTCGTGGCGAAGCTCGTACTTGCTCATCCGGCAACTCCTTCCGGTGTCCGAGGCTTTACCCGCACGACCGTCTCGGTCAGCGCAGCGCCACCTCCGGCGGGATCGAAGTCATTGAGCTTGCCGTGCTGCAGGCGCTGGTCGGCGACGCCCAGGCCCAGCGCGCGCGTGGCGAGCGGCACCGTGGCCCCATAGCCATGCAACATGAACACCGCCTCGGGATGGATCCAGCGCGTGACCTTCGCTGGCAGGTGGCCGCTGTAGCGGCCACCGCCGCTGACCTCGACCTCGTCGCCGTCGGCGATCCCGAGCGCCGCGGCACGCTCGGGGTGGATCCAGAGCACCTGTTTGGGCGCTCTCTCGTTCAGGAGAGGATTGTTGAGCGACTGACCCTGCGCGAGCGTTGCGGTCTTCGCAAACAGCAGCGTGAACTGATCGCCGGTCGGCCCCTCCTTGGGGACGTAGGCCGGCAGGCTCTCAAGCCCCGCCTGCTTCAGGACCTCGCTCTCGATCTCGATCTTCCCCGACGGCGTGGGGAACGCGAGCTCGTCGCGGGGGATCAATTTCGGCGCCGCCGCCAAGCCGACGATGCCGGTCTCGCGCATCTCCGAAACGGTGACTTCGGTGCCGTCGAGCTGGTAGTTCCACAGCTCCTCGATCGTCTCGAAGTCGAGCGCCTGCTTGATCCCCATCCGGTGCAGGATCTCGCGGAAGATCCACCACGCCGGACGGCTGTCGAAGCGCGGCGTGATCGCCTGGTCGCGCATCGCGAAGACCGGCACCGGGCCGTTCATCTGACACAGAATGTTCGCGCGCTCCAGGTAGGTCGCCTCGGGGAGGATCACGTCGGCGAACCAGCCCATCTCCGAGTAGCGCACGTCAATCGAGACCAGCAGCTTCAACTTCTCGATCGCACGCTGCCCCGCCTCCGGATCGGGCAGGCCGGTGAACGGGTCGTGGCGATAGGCGATGTACGCCCCGATCCCGTAGGGCTGCTTCGTCTCCATCGCGGCGAACGCCCGGTGCACCACCCCGGTGGCCGGATCCCACTGCGGCCGCTCGCCGCCGGCACCGTCCACGCGCGGCTCCGTGACCTCCGGCACACGGTCCGCCAGATGGTTCAGCCCCTTGCGCCCGTAATGCTCGGGCGCCTTCGCGAGCACGCATCCGCCCGGAACCTCGATGTTGCCCATCAGCGCGTTCAGGATCAGCGCCGAGCGGCTCACATAGAACGACTGCTTGTGTCGAGCCGACATCCACCCCGGATGGAAGATCACGTGTGGTGCGTCGGCGGCGATCTCAGTGACGAACTCGCGGAGCTCGCCGGCGGAGACGCCCGTATGCGGCTCCTGCCACTCGGGTGTCGTGTCCTTGACCGCCTGCCGCAGATAGTCCAGCCCCGAGACGAAGCGGGCAACGAAGTCCTTGTCGTAGGCCTCCCGCTCCAGGACCTCATGGATGATCGCCAGGTTCAGCGCGTAGTCGCTCTTGGGTCGCACCTGCCAGTAGCGGGTGGCCTTGCACGCCGTGATCGTGGCGCGCGGATCGATGTAGGTGCAGCGCATCCCCCTCGACACCGAGGCCATGAACACCTTTGCCTCCTTGACCATCAGCGATTCGACGACGTTGCGGCCGTAGAGCACGAGGTGCTTGCAGTGCGAGTAATCGAAAATGAGCCCAGCGACGCCGAAGCCGTACAGCGAACGCATCGCGTTATGGACATTGCCGGCGCAGGCGGCATCGTGATTGAAGTAGTTCGGCGAGCCGAGCGCCTTGACGAACGTCTGGGTCAGGTCGACAAAGGGGCCGCCACGATCGGACAGCGCGATCCCGCGGCCGCCGAAGGCATCGATCGTGTCCCTCAGCTTCTCCGCGACGTAGTCCAGCGCCTCGTCCCAGGACACCCGTCGCCACTGGCCGGCGCCGCGCGCACCCGCCCGGATCAGTGGCGTCTGCGGCCGCTCGTTATCAGACTCGAGGAACAGGCCCGCCGCGCCCTTCGCGCACAGGCTGGCGCCGAGCACCGGGTCGTGCGTATTGCCCTGCAGCCAGGTCACCCGACCGTCCTCGACCGTCACCTCCATCGCGCAACGCACCGCGCACATGCCACACATGCTGTAGACCGAGCGCCGACCCGGCGCCTCAACACCGGAGACATTGGGTGCCGCGGGAGAGCTCATCGGCGCTCATCAACCTTGATAACGGCCATGTCTTGCCTCCGCGCTGCGGCCGAGAACCCGCGGCACCAGCTCCGGATCTATCGCCACGAGCGCTGTCGCCGATTCCACCTATCTGTGTAACTCAGAAAGACTCGCATGCGCGGCCGCCGCGCGGTATCGGCCGAAAAGGATGATCTGCCCAGCCGCGATACCCACCTCGACGCACGCGGGCCAGCGCCTCGGGCGCGGCACGCGGCGCTCCGCCGAAGCCAAGCGCGTGATCCGCTCGGCAAAGGGCGTGATCGCGTCCCCGAGGGGTTGACCACAAACGAGATCATCCCTTTTGGCCGACGCAACTTGACGGTGGCCCTGGGATTCTTCCCCGGGTGTGGATCAGTCGCGATCGTTGACGCAGCGCTGCTGTCCTGGCCCTGCTGGCCGCATGGCCAGGTTAGTCCGCCGCGAAGCGGGGCTCGGAATCGGGTTCAGCGGGCAACGATTCTCGGGTGGTGGATCACCGGTGGACTCTGAACCCGCTCACCGTGAAGCGCGGCACACCGCGTGGCATGCGAGGCAGCGCATGTCGTGCCCGAAAGCCTCCGCAGAGGAGGAAGCGCGGTGAATTCCGGGCTTGCGATCGTCGGTCTTACGTTGCTGCTCGTGGCGGCAGTGTCGCGGCGTCTGTCGAGCACGCCGGTCACGCCGGCGATGGTGGTGACCGCGATCGGCGTGCTGGTGGGGCCGCTGGTACTTGATGACCTGGCGGTGCATCCCACGAGTGCGACGGTGCGGACGTTGGCCGAGGCGACGCTCGCGGTGGTGCTGTTCTCGGACTCCTCGCGGGTGGATCTGCGGGCGCTGCGGCGCCAGGCTTCGATGCCGGTACGTCTGCTAGGCGTGGGTCTGCCACTGACGGTCGTGCTCGGAGGGCTGGTCGCGGTACTCCTGTTTGGGTCGTTCTCGGTCAGCGAGGCAGTGATCCTTGGAGTGATCCTCGCGCCGACCGACGCCGGGCTCGGCAGCGCCGTCGTCACGGACGGGAGACTCCCGCAGGTCGTGCGCCAGTCGCTCAACGTCGAGAGCGGCCTCAACGACGGGATCTGCGTACCCCTGTTGCTGATCGCGCTGGCGACCGTCTCCGGCGCCGGCGGCGAGTCTCACCCGCTGCGCGTGGTGGCCGAGGAGATCGGCTACGGACTGCTCGGCGGCGTCGCCGCGGGAGTCCTCGCCGCCGTGGTCGTGAACGCGGCCGAAGGACGGCACCTGATTGACGATGCCTGGCGGCAGATCATCCCGGTGGCCGCCGCGGTGCTCGCGTACGGAATCGCGGTCGACCTGGGGGGCTCGGGGTTCATCGCCGCGTTCGTTGCCGGATCGCTGTTCGGCCTGATCGCCCGCGAGAACCTTACGTCGATGATGCGTTTCACCGAGGAGACCGGGTCGGCGCTGGACACCGTCACGTTCCTGGTCTTCGGTGCCGTGCTGCTCGGCCCGGTGTTCGAGCACGTGAGCTGGCAGATCGCCCTGTATGCCGTGCTCAGCTTGACGATCGTGCGGATGCTGCCGGTGGCAATCTCGCTTTGGGGCACCCACGCGCTGGGCCCGACGGTGGCGTTCATGGGCTGGTTCGGCCCACGCGGGCTGGCATCGATCGTGTTCGCGGTGATGGTCGAGGATGCTCATCTCGCTCACGCCCCAACCATCGTCGCGGCCACCTACCTGACCGTCGGCCTGTCGGTTCTCGTGCACGGGCTCTCGGCGGCGCCGCTGGTGGGCCGCTACGCGAACTGGTACAAAATCGCCGCGGACAAGCACCCCCCTGTGATGGAGAGCAAACCGATGCACGAGCACCGAACCCGCGGGCCCGCCGCACTGCCGAGCAGCTGACCTTCGAACGCCGTCCAAGCGGCACTCCAGGGGCTTCGCGCCTGCGGTGCCTTAGGTCGCGCCGTCGGCGAGTCCCGGTGACTGCTTGTGCCGCAGCCGGTCGAGCTCGGCGCCAAGATGGTCGACGAGGGCGCTGGTCCCAGCAACTGTGCGGAGCATCTCGATGCTCGCCCGGTAATGGGCGAGCTTGACGCGGGTCGATGTGTCGTCAAGGCTCGAGGTTGGCAGCAGCGCGAGCTCCCGGACCTTGGAGATCTTGTCCGCGGTGAAGATCGCGACCGTGTCGGAGCCGGCGTGCGCTACGCGATCGCGTAGCTCGTGCTTGCGCGACTCGTAATCGTCGATCGATGGATCGTCTGAGACCGACTCAACAAGCCTGGCAATCGAGGCTCCGAACCGCCGCTGAAGCTCCGCGCGCGTAGTTTCGGTCTTCTCGAGCAGATCATGAAGCAAACCGGCGGCGATGACCTCCTCGGGCTGCCCATCCCCGTGCAGTAGCGAGCCGACCTCGATTGGATGGGCGATGAAGGGTGCGTGGTCGATCTCCCGGTACTGATCGGCGTGGCGGTCAGAGGCGAACTCGAGCGCGGACTGCGCCATTGACAGTCCCGCGAACGAGTCGATGGCGCGATGGGACCGCACGGCCGTGCTGTCCGGGACCTCTGGATGCCTTCGAACCGCCATGACTTGTGAAGTCAAAGTGAGTGTGCCGTGACGGGCACGGTCCTCTCTATCCCTTGGGTGCTGTGGGTTTGGTTTGGGCGCCGGGTTGCACGGTCGGGATCCCCCGAGTGAACGGGAGGGCGATGAGCGCCAAGAGCGCGAGGATGGCCTCCGAGGCGCGTAGCCCGTCGATTTGGCTCTGCTTGTTGACCTTGATGATCTCGTTGGCGGTCGCCGAGGGCACGTTCGCCTTGGAGAGCGCGGCTTTGACGTCGGCTTCTGACATGAACGGCACCCCGCCTGCAAGCTCCGTGTTTGCCTTTGAGACGACGCTGGAGGGAACGTTGGGGTTGTTCTGGATGCCGGTAAAGAACGCGGCTGTCATCGCGGAGATGAGCACGGCGCCTGCGAGGGCGGTGCCGATCGAGGCGCCGAGCTGGGTGCCGGTGTTCTGGAGCCCTCCGACCTCACCGCTCTTCTCGTCGGGCTCCGCTGAGACGGTCACGGCGCCGAGCTGCGAGGCCATCGCGCCGAGGCCGGCGCCGGCGAGCAACAGCGGCCAGGTCACGATCTCGGGGCCGACGCCGACGTCGAGCAGCGCGACCAGCAGCACGAGACCCGCGAACAGCAGCATGAAGCCGGCACGGACGACTCGTCGCGGGTTCGCGTTGGGGCGCAGCTTGGGGACGCCGATGGCGAACACGAGCAGCGACAGCGACAGCGGCAGCAGCCGGACGCCGGTTTGGACCGCCGAGATTCCGAGCGCGACCGACAGGAACAGAGCGACGGTGAAGAAGATGCCGGCTTGGATCAGGAACATGAACAGGAATGACATGACCCCGCTGCGGAGCTGGAGGTTGCGCAGCAACGTGGGTTCGACCAGCACGCCCTCGCCGCGCTTGATGCGCCGGCCCTCCCACCACACGAACCCGACGAGCACCAGGGCTCCTGCGAAGATGAGCCAGATCACGGGGGAGAGCCCGAGCCATGCCGGGGCGTCAGGCTTCGGTCTAATGAAGCCCCAGGTCCCTGACTTCAGGATCCCAAACACGATCGCGCCGAGTCCGAGCGCGGACAGAGCCGTGCCCACCAGGTCAAGCCGCGCTCCTTCCTCGGCCGGCGTGTCGTTCATGCGGCGAGCCAGGACGAGGATCACGAGCACGATCAGCACCTCCCCGACGAACACCCATCGCCACGAGGCGTAGGTGGTGAAGATGCCGCCGATCAGCGGGCCGAGCGCCGCGGCGATCGCGGCGGAAGCGGCGACCAGCCCGTAGGCGCGGGGACGCTCGGGCTTTGCGAAGTTCGACGCGACCAGCGCCACGATCGCCGGCATGATCAGCACCGCCCCCAAGCCCTCCAGGAACGACCAGCCGAACATCAGCACCGCCAGGCTATGAGACAGCGCGGTGGTCAACGAGCCACAGGCGTAGATGACGCATCCAATCGCGAACGCGCGCTTGCGCCCGATCATCTGACCGATCTTCCCGCCCGTGATCATCAGTGACGCCATCACGAGCGTGTAGAGCGTGATCGCGGTCTGGATCCCGGTCACTGTCGTTCCGACGTCCTTGGCAACAGTCGCGATCGCCGTATTCATGACCGTCGTGTCCAGCGCCATCACGAACTGCCCGGCCGCCAGCGTGATCAAGGCGATCTTCGCAGCGCCAACGCTCTTCGCCGTGGCCGCCGGTCCCGGCGACGTTTCAGCATGAATGTGCGAGCTCATCTCCGCACCCGACCCGTCTGAACCGATGAGCGGTCGAGCTCGACCGTCTCCCGCTCGGTTTCGACCTGCCCGCCACGCTCTCGCGGATCGGTACGCGGACGCGGCTGACTCAACACCATCCCGGGATCCTTCCCGCTCATCAGCGCGGCGCGATCCGGCAGGAGGCCCGCGCTCTCGGCCAGCTTCACTGCCTCGGCTCGTTTGGTCGCCCCGAGTTTCTTGTAGATGTTTTGGACGTGCGTTTTCACGGTGGGACGGGCGATGCCGAGCTGGCCGCCGATGCCGGCGAGCGTCTGATACGTGGTAAGGAGCGTCAGGACGCGTGTCTCGGCTGGCGTCAGGCAAACAGTCTTGCGGGACTTGTTCGTGTTGGGCGGTTTCGGCTGACTGGTGATGGTGCTTCACGGTACGTCGCGGGCGGTCGATTCGTTATCGGCCAATCTGGCTGATATCGCTGTGCCAACGCCCCCTCCCTCGAACCGATCCCGTGACCGGGTTCTGACGGTCGCTCTGGGATGGGGGCGATCGCAGCCCCATCCCCATGGGCGGGTGAGACGTGCCGCCGACTTCGCAGCTTCCCGACGGGTTCTATGGGGGTTTTCACGGATCCCACGTCCGTCGGGTCCAAGTACCGTCTTGGCTGTCCATTTTTGGGCAGCGAGAAGTGGCATCACCTGATGCGGCCGACCGCCTTGCTGAGCGTTGGGTAATGGGACCTGGTTCGCGAAAGGAGGTCACCAACTTGTCCGAGATATTGATGCGCTCGCGCCCTGCGGTGAGTGCGGCTATGGGCATGCGTGCGTTCGTGATCAAGGGAAAAGGGGGGCGCGGAGGGCCGAGCGATGAGTAGCGTCGCGCTCTCCGACACCAGGCCGCTGTTCGGGCAGACGAAGCGTCGAGTTTCGACGGTCCTGCCTCGGGTGGTGGCGCGACCGCGCCTCGCCGCGTTTCAGAGCGCCGCCGAGCGCAGCCGGGTGGTGCTGGTTTCTGCGCCGGCGGGTTACGGGAAGTCGACTCTTGTCGCGCAGTGGAGTGAGCTCGATCCGAGGCCCAGCCTATGCGTGCAGCTCGGCCCGCGCGACAACGACTCCGTCGTGCTGCTCGCCCGTGTCGTGGCGGCCCTTGAACGCACTGGCCCGGTTTGCGGTGAGCTCCTGGAGGAGTTGTCAGGACGGATGCCCAGGATCGATGAGGTCGCCATTCCTCTCCTCGCGGCTGACCTCGGCGAGCGCGATCCGTTCGTTCTGGTGCTGGACGATGTGCACGTCGTAACGGCCAAGAAGAGCCGCGCGATTCTCGCGTGTCTCGTCGATCAGGTTCGATCCGGCTGTCAGCTGATATTGGTCACGCGCGGCGATCCGGGGGTGCCGCTCGGCCGGCTGCGCGCCAGCGGGGATCTGGTCGAGCTCGGGACCGCGCTCCTTGCCCTGGACCCGACGGAGACCCGTGATATGGCCGCGAGCAGAGGACTGGAGCTGTCGCCGGTGGCAGCCGAGGCCCTGTGCGAGCGGACGGAGGGCTGGGCCGCCGCGGTTGCGCTGGCCACGTTGGCACTTCGCGGCCGTCCCGATGCCGCCGAGAGGGCTGCCCGCCTGTCCGGCGATCAGCAGCAGATCGCCGACTACCTCCTCGAAGAGGTGCTGGAGCGCCAGCCGGACCATCTCAAGCGTTTCCTGCTCGGGACGTCGATCCTCGATCAGATGACGGCGCCCCTGTGCGATGCAGTGCTCGGCACCGACCACGCTGCTGGTTCGCTTGAGGACCTCGCACGTTCCAATGCCTTCGTCGTCTCGCTCGACGATCACCGCGAGTGGTATCGCTACCACCATCTGTTCAGGGATCTCCTCCGTGCGGAGCTCAAGCGGCGCCATCCGGAGTTGCTCACTATCTACCTCCGACGGGCAGCAGGTTGGTGCGAGCAGCACGGATCGCCCGGCGAAGCATTTGCCTACGCGCATGAGACCGGCGATCTCGCTCACGCCGGCCGAATCGCGCTTTCGTACCGGGACGAGTTTGCAAGCCGCGGGCAGATCGAGAGCCTCCGGCTCTGGCTCGACCGCTGCACCGACAAGGAGATCGAGGCAGACCCACAGCTGTCTATCGCGGCCGCATGGGTCTTCGGGTATCTTGGCGACGCGGCTCGGGCGAGACGGTTCTTGGTCACAGCGGAGCGGGCTTCGCTCGATTCGGCACCCGCCGACGAGGCAGCTTCGTTTCGCTCGGCACTGGCGAACCTCCGAAGTGCCATGGCCCCGGACGGGATCCCGCAGATGCTGCGCGATGCCGAGCTCGGCTACGCATATGAGAAGAAGATGGGCGGCCGCTGGCTTCTCAGCGCCCGTCGCGCCATGGGTGCGGCGTACGTTCTCCTAGGCCAGCCGCAAGAAGCAATCGCCGTGCTGCGGGATTCACTCGCGCTTTCGCGAGACCGACCCGATCTCGCCCACACTCGGGTCTTCACCCTCGGTTATCTGGTCTTCGCGGCCGCCGAGCTGGGCGATCGGCGAAATGCGCAACGTTGGGCGGTCGAAGCGGGCTGGCTGGTCACCCAGCAACGCCTCCACGACACGATCTACGGCGCCATCGCGTACACGTCGGGAGCACTCGCGCACAACCAACGCGGCGACCAGACCGAGGCCGCACGCCAGCTCGAGAACGTCCGGCGGCTCCGCCCACTGCTCCGCACCGGCCCGTGGCTCAACGCCGATCTTGCCCTGCGCTGCGCCGACATCAGCCTCGACCTCGGCGACGTCGCCAGCGCCCTCGAACACGCACAGGTTGCGGGCGACGCACTACAGGGATATCCCGATGCCGGAACGCTCCCGGCGCGGTTGCAACGTCTCCAAGCGCGGATCAGCAGAGGACAGGACTACGGACTCACGCCTGCCGAACTCCGGCTCGTCGGCTTCCTTCGGACGCATCTCTCGCTTCAGGACATCGCCGATCGTCTTCACCTCGCGCGCCCTACGGTCAAGACACACGTCGCGTCGATCTACGACAAGCTCGGCGTCACGGGCCGATCCGACGCTGTCGAAGTCATCGAGCACGCCGGCCTCGAATCGACAGAAACCAACGCCACGATGCCGGGTCCCGAACTCGACTGGCCTCGGGATGCCGAGCGCCGTCGGCTGAGGGGTCAGGCGGGGCGTTGGGGCTCGTCTGAAGGTGACGCGCCCTCCATGAGTCGCTCGCAGGCCGATACCCCGGACGTAGCCGCCTGAGGCCCGGCGGAAAAGCTTGGTGTTGCACGTCGCGTAGGCGATTTCCGGCAGCGTTGAACGACACTGGGTCCCCGGTGTGCGGATCTAGTCGGCTTCGATCAGGGCGAGGGTGGCTTTGGTGCGCGTCGATGGGGGGCTTCGCCAGCAACGATTCCGTGCCCCACTTTGTGGCCGAGTAACCCGGCCGTCCGGGCAGCAGAGCCACGATCGCAGGCGTGCATCTGGGTGGGTGTGGCGGTCAGGGTGGTTCATCCTTTTTGGCCGATGTGGGGTGGGGGTGGGGGTCGTAGGGTTTGTGTTTCTGGCGGCGATAGTCGCAGTGTCGGGGATGGCTTGCGCCCGGGCGTGGTGTTGTCTGCTGCCGTGATGGCTGTCGCGGTCGAGTTGACCGGAAAGGAGCAGGACATGAGTAAGGACAATCCGGTGTTTGTGTATGGAGCGGTGTACGCGGGTCGTGATGATGCTGAGGCTGATTACGACACGCTGCTTGATCTGCATTCGGCTGATCTGGTGGGGACCTATGACGTGGCGCTGGTGTACAAGGATGACGACGGCAAGGTGCATGTGACCAAGCACGAGAAGCCGACCCAGCATGGCGCGTGGACGGGTGCGGCGGTCGGCGCGTTGGTGGGGGTCATCTTCCCGCCGGCGATTCTTGGTTCGGCGTTGGTTGGTGCCGCGGCGGGCGGCGGGATCGGGCATGTGATGGGTGGCATGTCGCGTGGTGACGCCAAGGAGCTTGGCGACCATCTCAACGACGGCGAGGCCGCGCTGGTGGTGATCGGCAAGTCGCGCGTCGGGGAGCAGCTTGACAAGGCGCTGACGCATGCCGAGAAGAGCCAGGAGAAGGAGATCGACGCTGACGGCAAGGAACTCGCCAAGGAACTCAACGCACTACCCGCCTAACCGCCGCTCGACCCTGCCGGCACCCTCTCGCACCCCCTTGGCTTGGCGGCGCAAGAGCGCCACGGCTCGCCCAGAACGACGACGAGAAGAACCGCGTTCCTTCGCCCCGCGAACCGCAGCTCGGGGTCGGGACGACCCACGGGATGATGCCAGGCGGGTGCAGCCGGACGCCGCCGGTCGGGCTGCGTCACCACAGCAGCAATAGCAGCAACCCGGATCGAGGATCAGGATGACTCGGCTAGCGAAGGTGTTCGACGTTAAGTGGGAGGGACTCAACCTACGAAGAGGTGCCGTCTTTGCGGTTGTGCTGGGCCTGCTGATCGTTGTGGGCGTGCTCCCGCACGAGCGGAGGTACTTCCTCAGTGCGATCTTCGGGGCGCTGCTCGTGGCGCTGAGCGACCCCGGCGGAAAATACGGCCCCCGGGTGCTCGCGATGGCCGCGATGGCCGGGGCCGGTGCGCTGCTGACGGCCCTGGGGTTCGGCATCGGCGGCGGTCCGTGGGGGTTCGTGGTACTGGCCGCTTTCGCGGCCACGTCGCTGGCCGGTCTCGCGGTGAAATACGGCCTGCACAGATTCGTCGCGGCCTATCTTCTCAACATCTGGTTCATCATCGTCCTCGGCCTGCCGACGCTCCTCTCCTTCGGCCTTCCCCGCGCCTTCCATTCCGGCCTGATCCATACCGAACCGTGGAAGCAGGCGCTGGCCTGGCTCACCGGATCAGCACTGTGGATCGCTTACACCTTCATCATGTGGCTGGCGCGCGGACGGGTGTCGGCGCCCCAGCCTGCCGCCGAGATCCCCGGGGATATCTCGCCGAGGCCGCTGACCCGGCCCATGATCCTGTTCGCGGTGATCCGGGCCGTCGCCGTGTCGATCGCCGTCGCGATCGCCTTCGGGCTGCAGTTGCCCAACGCCTACTGGATGCCGATTGCCGTCATTATCGCGATGAAGCCCGACCTTCAGCAATCCACCTTCGCCGCCGTACAGCGCGTCGCCGGCACGGCATTGGGCGCCGCGGTGGCTGCAATCGTCCTGTTGGCCGTCGACAACAAAACCGCCCTCGAAGTGATCATCGTCCTGCTGTTCGCCCTGGCGGCGGCGATCCGCTTCGTCAACTTCGCCTGGTACACGGCAGCCCTGGCCGGAGGGCTCCTGATCGCCATGGACGTGCCCCACCCCTCCAACTTTGCTAGCGAGGGACGCAGGATCCTGTTCACGCTCGCCGGCGTGGGGATTGCCGTCATCGTCATGTTCATAGCGGACCGACTGCAAAAGCACGCCACTAAAGCGGTCCCGCAAGCACCACAAGCCAGCGCCGCCTGACGCTGGCGAGGGGCCTGCAGGTGAGCGCCAGCGAGTGATCTCAACCTTTTTGGCTGATGCGCTGCCTGGCTCTGCGCCATAGCCTGATGCGACACCAATTGTGAACTGTCGGTGGCTGTGAAACGCGCTGGCGCGATATCTGATTGAAGGAAGGAACGGCGATGGCGGCGACAACTGCAAGTAAACGTACGGCCGCTGCAGGCCATGGGACGGCCGCGGCGGGGACGAAGTCGGAGCCCGCGGCCGTTCCGCATTTGTCGGTGGCTGAGCGGGTTGCGCGTGGTAAGGCGGCGCGGAGTGAGGTGCCGCGCGCGGATCACGCGAAGTTCGAGCCGCTCCCGACTCGCGCTGATCCGGTCGAGCTGCTCGAGCGTCAGGCGAAGACGCGGGTGCCGGAGTTGGTGCCGATCCGCTACGGGCGGATGCTGGTCTCGCCGTTTACGTTCTATCGCGGTGCGGCGTCGATCATGGCCCATGATCTCGCCGCGACGCCGCGTTCGGGGTTGATGGTGCAGTGCTGCGGGGATGCGCACCTGTCGAACTTCGGGGTGTTCGCCTCGCCCGAGCGGGCGCTGGTGTTCGACGTCAACGATTTCGATGAGACGCTCCCCGGCCCGTGGGAATGGGACGTCAAGCGCCTGGCGGTGAGCATGCTGATCGCGGCGCGCTCCAACGGCTTTGGCGACAAGGAGCAGGACCGGGTCGTGCTCGACACCGTCGAGCAGTACCGCACCGCGATGGCCGAGTTCGCCGCGATGAAGCAGCTCGATGTGTGGTACGCGCGCCTGGATATCCAGAGCGAGCTCCAGAAGCACGCATCGCAGTTCAAGCCCAAGCAGGTCAAGCGCACCGACAAGCAGCTCGCGAAGGCTCGCACCAAGGACAGCATGACCGCCTTCTCGAAACTGACCCACGTCGTCGACGGGACGGTACGGATCGTTGACCAGTCGCCGCTGATCGTGCCGATCGACCAGCTCGCCGAAGGCGGCGAGCTTGACGAGATCGTCGAAGGGCTTCATCAACTGCTGCGCGATTACCGCGGGACGCTCGAGTTCGATCGCCGAGTGCTGCTCGAAGCCTTCGAGCTGACCGACCTCGCCCGCAAGGTGGTCGGGGTCGGCAGCGTCGGCACCCGCGCCTACATCGCGCTGATGCTCGGCCGCGACGGCCAGGACCCGCTGTTCCTCCAGATGAAAGAGGCCGAAGCGTCGGTGCTGGAGGAATTCCTGGGCCCCAGCGAGTTCTCAAACCACGGCCAACGCGTCGTCGTCGGACAGCGCCTGATGCAGGCCGTCAGCGACATCTTCCTCGGCTGGCTGCACGTCGACACCGGGCTTGACGGCAAACCCCGCGACTTCTACGCCCGGCAGCTCAAGGACTGGAAGGGCTCCGCGGAGATTGAGCAGATGGTCCCCGAGGGCATGGCCACCTACGGCAAGCTCTGCGGCTGGACGCTCGCCCGCGCGCACGCCCGCAGCGGCGATCGGATCGCGATCGCAGCGTACCTCGGCAACGGCGACAGCTTCGACCGCGCGATCGTCGAGTTCTCCAAAGCGTACGCCGACCAAAACGAAAGCGACTACCAAGCCCTCGCGGCGGCGGTCAAATCCGGCAAGATCACCGCCAAGACGGGCCTCTGAACAGAGCCTCCAGAAAGAGGAGATCCTCAGGCCCCGCCCATGCGTGGCGGCGCGCCTGCGATGAAAGCCATCCGACCGCGCTCAGCGGCGGGTGGCGATGACGGCGGTTGCGATCACGAGTGAGAGCGCGACCAGGCCGCCGAGGGCGGTGAACGGGGTGATGCCGGTGCGCTGGCGCTCGTGGTTTGCGAACGCGATGAATGCGATCGGGATCGCAACGGAGAGAATCAGCAGCGTGGTGCGCAGGATCTGGCGCTTGTTGTGTCCGGCGTCCCATTGCCGTTTGGCGGCGGCGATCGCCGCTTGCGCACTGTCGGGCTCGCTGTCGTAGAAGATCAGCGCTCGCTGCCCGAGGCTTCGCGCGTTGGAGTCACAGCCCCAGCCCAGCGCGATCATGAAGCTGAGCGGGAACACCCACGTGATCACCCAGACCGTCAGTCCGAACAGGCCCCCGATCGCGGTCTTCACCCATGGATGGGCGCCCTCCTTGCTCTTGTCGGAGGGCGCGGAGAGAAACCCGCCGTAGATCAGCAGCACGTAGATGCTGCGGACCCACGTACGCCACGGGCGGCGCTTGGCTGGCTTCTCGGGCATCGGCGTGTCTCGAACCGGGAGCAGGGCCGAGCGGGCATCGTCGACCGTCGGGTGCACACCGCGCAGCGCCAGCATCTCGGCGGCGGCCTCGAGCTCCCGTGGGTCGCGGTCGTATAGCGCCGCGGTGCGCAGCACCATCCGCGCCTCCTGGCGGAGGTAGAGCAGGTAGCCGGGGACCAGCGCGATCAGGAACGGCGTCGCGGCGATCGCTCCGTCAATCGCCGCGACCTTCGCGCTATCGGTCCGCAATTGCTCGGCGATAACCGCCCGCGGAACACCTTTACGCTCCTGGCGGACGCGCTGCGCCCATTCCAGAGATGGCTCGCCGAGGCTGTGCGTGCTGTTCAGCGCGATCCGCTCGGCGACATGCTCGGGATCGCGATAGGCAACCACCGCAAGATGCCACCCTTCTGACAGCGTGCGCCCGATCCGTCTTCTCGAGCCCGCCGGCGCGCTATCCGGCGACGTGTCATCCGCCGCTGGCGCCCCATCCTTCGCGGGTTCGCTGGCGCCCTCTGACGGCGGCAAGCTCCGGTCGCCGGGGTCAGCACTCATGTCTGAGCCGGCGCTGCACGTTGAGCGCTTCCCGGTGCAGCTCGAACAGTTTTCGCCACTCGGGCCATGAAATCACCGGCGACGGAAGAGGATGCGTGCGTCCCCGAGGTGGGCGGACCTAAGACCGCGATCGGGGCGGGTGCTGTTGCGGATTGGGGCCCGGTGGCGATGCGACTCACGGTTTCGTGAGCTTCAGCAGTAGCGACTCGACTCGCTCCAGCCGCGCTGCGATCTGTGTGAGCTGTGGGTCGGGGGGTGCGTCCGTGGGGGTTTCCTTCGCCGGTGCTCCGGATCTCTGCTCGCGCTGCGCCCGTGTCACGAACGCGGAGGTGATCGCTGCGGTGACGATCGCGAGGAACGCGATCCCTTCGAGCATCACGAGCGCGCCGACGATCCTGCCGGCCGTGTCCTTGGGCGTCACGTCTCCGTACCCGACTGTCGTGACCGTCTGCAGGGACCACCACATGCCCTCCCAGATGCTCGAGTACTCGCGATGGTCGATCGCCCTGATCGCGATCCCGCCGCCGACCACGACGATGAACGTGGCCGTCACGATCACGCTCGCGGCGTTGCGCACCGAAATCGGCTCGCGTAGGAACCGGTTCATACGGCGCTCGATCGTCCGTGGCCGTTTTATTCCCGCCACGTCACACCCCCCGGCCGGGGGAGCGGGGGTGAGCGACCGCTGATCGGAACGCCCGGCATCACCATCGGCCTCTTGATCATCTTCTTGCTGCACGGTCTCAGCATCGAAAGCTCATCAACGCACACGGTCCACCCAGTCCGGGACATTCGTCATCGGAGCACGGATGCCACGCTGAAGCCCAAGCAAGGAGCCGGCAAGCACCCCGACCCGCCCTGGCGGACTGACGTGTCAGCTGCACGCCGACTTGGTGGCGTTCGTGAGGCCCTGGACGGAGGTCACGACGTTTTTGGCGCTGAGTCCGATCGCGGCGATCTGACTGGCTGACGGGCTCGCCGGGAGCGCCTTGACGGCGGTCTGGAGTCCGGCGACCGACGTCTTGACGGCGCTGGTCTGATTCGGGAAGTCGCTCTTGGCCGAACTGACCACCGAGTTCGCATCGCTGACGATCGTGTTGATCTGTGACTTCAGGCCGCTGACGCCGCTGCTGGAGGTGACGCTCGGCAGATTCTTGATCGAGTTCTCGAGATTGGTGCGATCAGTGCAGTACGCCGGCTTGCTGCTGCCGCCACAACCGGCCAGCACGATCAAGGTGCCGGCGGCAACCGTCGCGACCGCAGTCCGCATCGCGGCGCGACCCGTGCGACGCGTTGATATGTCCATCCTGTTTCTGAGTTCCATGCCATCAAGCTATGCCGCGGCGCGAGGCAGCGCATCAGCCAAAAAGGACTAGATCACCCCACCCCCACCATGCATCGGTGAAAAGGATGATCTGCGCGGCCGCGCCGGCAGCGTCAACCCGGACTCCAAGCCGCTTCGGCTACGGGGGACACATGCGGTTTGTTACAAGCGGCGCTTTACCTGCTAACCCGGGAAGGCGACGACCGGAATCGAACCGGTGTAGACGGCTTTGCAGGCCGCTGCGTAGCCACTCCGCCACGTCGCCGAGGCATCCAAGAGTAGCGGCGCAGCAGGGGTCGCCCCGGCCCGCCGCTCGGGGGTCTCAGCGACAGCGCAGGACGACGAGGTTGTGCGATGGATCCCGGACGGCGACGCGGTCGGCGCTCTCGGTCACGAGCTCGCGCCCGGCGTCGTGGATGCGTTCGGCCACGCGGCCGAGCTCTCCCTGATCGGGGACGACGATCTCGAACGAGCGCAGGCCCACCGACCCGGGCGCGGCCGGGCCCGCCCCGGCGCTGTGCCACGTGTTCAGCCCGATGTGGTGGTGGTAGCCGCCGGCCGAGACGAACAGCGCGCCCGGGTAGCCTCGCGCGGTGACGTCGAAGCCCAGCACCCCGTGGTAGAAGGCCTCGGCGTCGGGGATATCCGCCACCTGGAGGTGCGTGTGGCCGATCGTCGTGTCGGCCGGGACGCTCGCCTGCGGCTCGGACACGGCGCTCAGTTCGCCGGCGAGCCCACGCAGGTCCAGCGGCAGGGTCTCCATTTGAAGCTGGCCGCCGGGGTAGCGCCACTCGTCGCGCGGACGGTCGCGATAGAGCTCGATGCCGTTGCCGTCAGGGTCGGACAGGTACAGCGCCTCGGAGACGAGATGGTCAGAGACGCCGTCCAGCTGCCAGCGCGCCCGCGCGAGGCGGGCCAGCGCGTGCGCGAGGTCAAGGCGCGATCCGAACAGGATCGCCAGGTGGTAGAGCCCGGTGGCGCGCCGGTCCAGCCGGGCGGCCGAGGCGTCGCCGTGAAGGGTCACCAGATCGGCCCCGCCCGCGACGCCGAAGGCCACCCCGCCGTCCTCGCGCTCGCGTGAGCTCAGGCCCAGCGCGGTCTCATAGAAGGCCCTGCTACGCCCGAGGTCGGATACGGTCAGGCTGACCTCGCCCATGGCCGTGCCGGCGGCGATGGCTGTGGCGGTGGAGATGGGGGACTGGCTCATCGGATCCATCCCTTCAGGCTACGCCGCCACCGCCGTGGCGAAGCGGCTGTGGTGAGCAACAAGGTCGGCCACCAACTCAGCGAGCCGGTCGCGCATCTCGGGGTCCACCAGCTCGCCGTCATCGGAGAACAGGTCCTGGGCCTTGGCAATCGGCAGCTGTTGGTCTAGGACGCGGGCGCCGGCGATGCCCAGCGCCTTGCGCAGGTGGTCCTGGGCCCACATCGCGCCGTAGTCGGTCATGCTGGCGCCGACCACCGCGGCGGGCTTGCCCCACAGCGCCGAATCGGGGCCGTGGGGACGCGACGCCCAGTCGACCACGTGCTTGATCTGGCCGGGGATCGTCGTGTTGTACTCCGGGGTGGCGAACAGCACGGCGTCGGCGCTCTCGAGCTCGGCCCGCAGACGCTCCACCTCGGCGGGCGGAGCGTCTTCGCGGTCCTCGTTGAACGGAGGCAGGAGCTCGAGATCCTCGTAGATGTCGATGGTCACGCCCTCAGGCGCGACCTCGGCGGCGGCCCGCAGCAGCGCCGTGTTGTACGACGCTGCGCGCAGGCTGCCCGAGATTCCGAGGATCCGCATTGAACTATGCGCTCTTGACGGCGGAGACGCTCACCAGCAGCTTGACCTCGTTGGCGACGAGGAGATTGCCGTTGGGGAGGGTCTGGTTCCACTTGAGGTCGAAGTCGCGGCGGTCGATCGCGCTCTGGAGCTCGAGGCCGATCCGCTCGTTGCCCCACGGGTCCTCGCCGTTCTCGGCGATCTCACCGGTGAGCTCGATCGGCTTGGTGATGCCCTTGATCGTGATCTCGCCCGCAAGCGTGATGTGGCCGTCAGAGCCGACCTCGGTGGCGGTGGAGTGGAAGCTGATCTGCGGCTGCTGGTCGGCGTCGAAGAACTCGGGGCCCTTGAGGTGGCCGTCGCGGTTGGCGTCGCCGGTGTCGATGGTGGCGACGTCGACGGTGCCCGCGAGGACGGGGGCGTCACCGCTGGCGTCGATCGAGCCCTCGAACGCGCCGAAGCGGCCGCGGACGGTGGCGATACCCATGTGCCGGACCTCGAAGCCGACGTTGGAGTGGCTGGCATCGACGGTATAGGTGCCGGTGGGGATCTGCTGAAGCGTGGTTGCGGACATTCGGGATCTCCTTGGGGATTGTTGACTACGCAACCAAGATAGCACAAATGGTTGCGCTGTCAAGCATTTCCCCGCGGGGTCACGCCGCGACGCTCGGCCCACGCCCGGCCGGCGACCGCGCCTACTCGACCGTACAGCGCCCGTTGGCCTGGGCGCCGGGCAGGCGACCCAGCAGCGCGGCGAGCTGGTCGATCTCATCGGGCGAGAAGTGCTGCAAGAACAGGCGGCGGATGCTGGCCACGTGGGAGCACCCGGCCTGACGCAGCTTGTCGTAGCCGTGATCGGTCAGCTGGGCGTAGGAGACACGGGCGTCGTTGGGGCAGGCGACCCGCTCGCAGAGCCCCGCCTCCACGAGCCCGTCGACGAGCCGGGTGATCCCGGACCGCGTGAGCATCGTGCTCTCGGCCAGCGCCGACATCGGAAGATGTCCGCCTTCGGCCTGTGACAGATACAGCAGGACTTCGTAGTCCCTAGTAGTCATACCGTGCTCGGCGGCCAGGTCGGCATCGAGCACGCGCACGATGGACGCGTGGCTCTGCAGGTAGCTGCGCCACGCGTCGAGGGCCGCGCCCTCAAGGCCTGTATCCGCGAACGTCTCCATGCTCAGAGTCTAGTTGCCTTACCAACGGTTAAATCCATTTCGCCCATCCGGGGTAGCCTCAGACCGTGGACGAAATCGCTCCAGGGCTGTGGCACTGGACGGCCCGTCATTCCCATATCGGCAGCACAGTCAGCTCGTATTACCTCGAGGACTCGGCCGTGCTGATCGATCCGCTGTTCCCGCCCGAGGGGCCGGACTGGTTTGCCGAGCGCGACTCGGTTCCCCGGCACGTCGTGTTGTCCAACCGCCATCACGACCGCGACTCCTGGCAGCTGCACGAGATCTTCGGCTGCGAGGTGCATTGCATCGCGAACGGGTTGCACGAGCTCGAGGGCCGGGGGCCGGTGACGCCGTTTCACTTCGGCGACGAGCTGCCCGGCGGGATCGTCGTCCACGAGGTGGACGCGATCTGTCCCGACGAGACCGCTTTGCACATCCCGGCCCACCGGGCTCTGGCCTGCGCCGACGGGGTGGTGCGCTGGCCGGGGGTCGAAGGCCTGACCTTCGTCCCCGACTGGCTGATGGACGAGCCGTCCGCGACCAAGGATGGGTTGCGCGACGCCTACCGGGGGCTGCTCGATCTCGACTTCGACCGCCTACTGCTCGCCCATGGCGAGCCCGTCGTGACCGGGGCCAAGGCGCAGCTTCACACCTTCGTGGACAGTGTCGGCTGAGCGGGCGTCCGGGGATCGCCGACGGGACGGCGCGATGAGACGCCGCGCCCGCACTGGGCTCACGCTGGCCGCCCTCGTCTCGCTCGTCGCCGCCCTCGCCGGCTGCGCCGCCAGCTCGAACACCACGAGCTCGGGCGCGGGCGCGACGAGCCCGCCCACCACCAGCACCACGGGTTCGGCCACGACCCCGCGTGGCGGCCCCTCGGCGCTGAGCGTCAGCCCCACGGTCGGGTCCCAACGGTCGGTGATGCGGTTCAGCTTCGCCTCCCCGGCAGCGGCCACGACGCAGGCCAGCACGCAGTCCTCCAGCGCGCTGAGCATCGTCGGACCGCATCAGACCGGCTGCGTTGGCGTCCATGACGAGGCCGTCCCATCCGAGCCCGCCGGTCACACGGTCGACGTGGCGGTCGGGCCCGCCCAGCTCGGAGGCCCGTGGTGCCCGGGGACCTACACGGCGCGGGTCGAGGTGGTACAGCGGCCCAGGTGCGCCTCGGGCATGATGTGCCCGCAGTTCATCCGCGTGGTCGCGGTCCTGGGGCCGGTGACGTTCAGGATCTCGGGCTGACCGTCTGCCGGCGCCGGGCCAGTACGGCGCGGCGCAGCGCCTGCTGGCCGGTGGCCAGCAGATCCTCGTCGGGCTCGGTCTTGCCCGTACCGCAGGTCCCGCCGCATCGTCCGCCGCAGCTGGGGCATCGGGCGAGCGTGCGTGACGCGGCCGCCTCCGGGCGCGGACCAAGCGCACGCCGCTGCTCCGACCCCGGCTCTGCCGCCGCCGTCGGGCTGCCCGGTACCGAGACTCGCGCCGCCGTCATCCCACCGCAGATGGTCCCAGGACCTCCGACGCGCGGTCAAGCCGGGGCGCCGTCGCGCCCGTTCGACATCGCCCGCCAGACGCGCTGCGGCGTCATCGGCAACCGCCTGAGCCGCACGCCCCCGGTGGCGGCGGCGATCGCGTTGGCCACGGCGGCGGCCACGCCCACAATCGGCGCCTCGCCCACGCCCTTGGCGCCAAAGGGGCCCTCGGGCGCCGGCACCTCGACGATCTGGGCGTCGATCGGCGGCGTGCAGTCGGCCGTCGGCATCGCGTAGTCCACCAACGTGCCGGTGGTGAGCTGACCGTGGCTGTCGTGGGCCAGCTCCTCGAGCAGCGCCCACCCCAGCCCCTGCGCCGTGCCGCCCTGCATCTGGCCCTCGACCAGGGCGGGGTTGAGCGCTCGCCCGACGTCCTGGGCGATCACGTGGGCGATGACGCTGACGGCGCCGGTCTCCCGATCCACGCGCACATGCGACAGGTGCGCGGCGGCCTGCGGCGCCGGGGTCTGGGCCGAGCGGCCGTGTCCCTCCACCGGCATGTGCCGACTGCCGAAGCTGAGGATCTTGGGCGCCAGCTCATCGATCGGCAGGGCCTTGGCCGGGACGCCGAGGGGTTGGACCGAGCCGTTGACGATCTCCAGGTCCAGGGGCGAGATCTCCAGCTCGTCGGCGGCGACCTCCAGCAGCCGCTCGCGCGCCTGGATCGCGGCGCGCTCGACCGCCCGCCCCACCGTATAGGTGACCTTGCTGCCGCCGCTGGTCCCCGCGTAGGGAGCGCTCGAAGTGTCGGCATTGACCACGCGCACGCGTGACACGTCCACGCCGAAGGCCTCGGCGGCGATCGCGGCGAACCCGGTCTCGACGCCGGTCATGTCGGCCGCGCCGGTGATGACGGTCAGGCGGCCGTCGGCGTCCAGCCGGCACACCGCCGCCGCCGGCTCATAGCCGCCCGGCCACCAGCCGATCGCGACGCCGATGCCCTCATCGGGGCCCACGGCGTCGCGGCGCGCCCACAGCGGATGGGCGCGGACACGCTCCAGGCAGGCGCGCGCCCCGAACACCGGGAAGGTCTGGCCCGATGGCGCAACGTCACCCTCGCCGGCGACGTTGCGCAGCCGCAGTTCGAGCGGGTCGAGGTCCAGCCGGCGCGCCAGGTCGTCGATGAGCGACTCGACGGCGAACGCCGCCGGCGCGGCGGCGGGGGCACGGTAGGCGCCGAAGGTCACCCGGTTGGTGGCCACGCCGAGCGCGCTGAGCTCGTGAGCGGACCACTTGTACGGGCCGGCGGCGAGCATCGCCGCGATCGACTCGACGCCGAAGTCGTCGGTGGAGCCGCGGTCAACGAGCACGCGGGCGCGGATGGCGGTGAGCTGCCCGTCGGAGTCGGCCCCGAGCTCCAGCGTCAGCACCTCGGCGCCCGCAGGGTTGGTGGCGGCGATGTCCTCGCTGCGCGTGAGCGCCAGGCGGACCGGCCGCTTGAGGACCATGACGGCCGAGCAGGCCAGCGGCTCGATGATGAGCATCTTGCCTCCGAACGCCCCACCCAGCGGAGCGCTGCGCACCCGCACCTGCTCGGTGGGCAGACCGAACAGCTTGGCCAGCGAGTCGCGCGTGGAGAAGGGGGCCTGGGTGGAGCTGCGGACCACCAGGTCGCCCTCGGGCTCGAGCCACGCAGTCGCCGTCTGGGTCTCCAGGTAGCCCTGGTACATCCACGGGGTGGCGAAGCGGCCACGCACCACGACGTGGCTGGCCGCCAGCGCCGCGTCGACGTCGCCCGTCGCCAGCCGCGCTGTGCCCAGGACGTTCTCGGAGAGCTCCTCGCCCTCCAATCCGGCCGCCGCCACGGCGGCGTGGGCGTCGGCGATGTCGGATCCCTCGTCCGCGGCCGCCTCGATCACGCGCGCTCGGGGCGCCCCGGGCCGGGCGGCGGCCTCGAGGTCCACCACCGGCTCCAGCGGCTCGAGCTGCACGTCCACGAGCCCCGCCGCGTCCTCGGCCTGGGCCTCGGTCTCGGCCACCACCAGCGCTACGGGCTGGCCGGCGTAGACCACCTCCTGGCGCGCGAGCGGCTCATACAGCCGGCCCTTGCCGGCGGCGACAATGGGCAGATCGGCCGCGGTGAGCACGGCGACCACCCCGGGGAGGGCCGACGCCTGCTCGGCGTCGATGCCGGAGATCATCGCGTGGGCCTCGTGGGCCAGGACGAGCCGGGCGTGGAGCAGCCCGGGTACGGGGGGGTCTCCGGCGAACTGGGTCGTGCCCCGGACCTTGGGCTCGGAATCACGACGAGGGGCGGAGACGCCGATCGCGGCCACAGCGCCACGCTAGCACCGCGTGAAGCCCGGCCAGGGCTCGGCGCCTTTCGTGAGGATTAGTAGCGATTGACACCTGCGCTCGAACCGTGTTAGCGTTAACAGTGTCAACGAGGGAGACGCGTCCGCGGAGGCCGGTGCGGCGCGCGTACACATATCGAAGGGAGCCGAAATGCAGCACGCGTTCCGCGGCAGCAGGAGGCTGTTCGCGTTCCTTTCAGCATGCGCATTGATCTTTGCGGCGTTCGCCGCCGGGGCCTCAGCGCACGCGGTGTCGAAGAACAAGGGGCATCATCACCACGGCAACGGTGGGGTCACGATCTCGAAACTCTCGCCTTGGGGCATGGCCCCCGACGGGGTGACGGCGGACCTCTACACCCTGAGCAACTCGAAGGGCATGACGGTCAAGATCACCAACTTCGGTGGTGTGGTCCAGTCGATCTGGGTCCCCGACAAGCGGGGCGGGACGAAGAACGTCGCGCTGGGCTTCGCGACCTTGTCGGACTACGTCAACGACTTCTTCCAAGGCCACACCGGCGTCCCGTGGCCAGCCCCTGGTGGGTCGGGTAACGCGTTCTTCGGAGCGATCATCGGCCGGTACGCGAATCGCATCGCCAACGCGTCGTTCCCGCTCAACGGCACGACGTACACGCTGGACGCCAACAACGGCCCGAACACGCTGCACGGCGGCTTCCTGGGCTGGAACACGGCGGTGTGGTCGGCGGCGACGTCAACCGGCCCCGGGTCCGCTTCGCTGGAGCTGACGAACACGTTCAAGGCCGGAGAGGGGTGTGACCGCACGAATGCCACGACACCGTGCACCGGCACCGGCTTCCCCGCAGACGTCCAGGCGACGGTGGTCTACACGCTGACCAACGACAACCAGCTGAAGATCTCCTACACCGCGATCAACGGCTCACCGACGCTCGACACGGTCATCAACCTCACCAACCACACGTATTTCAACCTGGGCGGTGAGGCGTCCGGAACGGTCGAGAACCAGCTGCTGCAGATCAACGCCGACAAGTACACGCCGGTCGACCCCAACCTGATCCCGCAGAGCCCGTTCTTCGTGAACGTGGCCGGGACGGCGTTCGACTTCCGGCACCTGCACGCGATCGGCGACAACCTGCGCAACACGAACCTGCCGGACGGTTACACGCCGCCGGCCGGTCAGCTCAAGCAGCTCCAGATCGCCCATGGCTACGATCACAACTGGGTGCTCAACGGCTCCGGCTACCGGCTGGTGTCCACGGCGCTCGACCCCAAGACCGGGATCGTCCTCAAGACGTTCACCGATCAGCCAGGCGTGCAGTTCTACTCCAGCAACTTCCAGGTGGGAGACCTGATCGGCACGAGCGGGAGCGTGTACCGGCAGACCCAGGCGTTCACGCTGGAGACCCAGCACTACCCCGACTCGCCGCATCACATCGGTGATCCGGCGTGGCCGTCGGTGGTCCTGGCCCACGGTGGGACGTTCAGCTCCAACACGTCGTACGCGTTCGGCGTGGCCGGCGGCGGTGACCACGGTCACGGCCACCATCGCCGCTAGTCGCCTCACCTACTAACCCTCAACCGCGACGGCCGGTCCCGCCACCACGGCGGGGCCGGCCGTTGCGCTGTAAGTGCCGGGGTGGCGCTGCCGCGCGCCGCTCCCGTGGGCCCGGGCCAGGCCGGGGAAACCCGACACGAACTCCGGGGTTTGCGTCGGGGTTTCCCCTGCAAACGGAGCCTCTGGCCCACGCCGGCCCCGGGACGCCCCCGACGGAAGCAGCCCTTGACCCGCGCCGCGGGCCCACCCGCCCCTGGCGACCACGGCGGCGACCCCGCCCCGAGATAGAGTCGCGTCATGAGCGCCACGCAGTTCGCTGACGTCGACCTGGGGTCGCTGGAGTTCTGGGGCCGGCCCGCGGAGATCCGCGACGAGTACTTCGCGCACCTGCGCCACAGCGAGCCGATCTCCCGGCACGAGCCGCCCGAGGACATCCTCGGCCTGCCCCAGCAGGGCCGGCTGCACTACTGGGCGATCGTCCGCTACGAGGACATCCGGCGGATCTCGCGCGACCCGGCCACGTTCTGCTCGGGAGAGGGCGTGCAGTTCGCCGACGCGCCTGCGGAGATGCTCGAGGCCTCGCAGTCGTTCCTGGCCATGGACGCGCCGCGTCACACCAAGCTGCGCGGGCTGGTCTCCGCCGCGTTCACGCCGCGCCGGATCGCGCGCATCGAGGATGGCATCCGCGTCAGCGCCAAGCGGATCATCGCGGAGGCCGCCCCCACCGGTGGCGGCGACTTCGTGGACCTGATCGCCAAGCGGCTGCCGCTGCAGACGATCTCCGACATGCTGGGCGTCCCAGAGGCCGACCGTGACCGCGTCATGGAGGCCGCCGACACGCTCATCATGGCCGCCGACCCCGACTGCTTCGGGGACCGCCAGCCGATCGAGGTGCTCGGCACCGCCCTGTGGACGCTGACCGAGTTCGCCACCGAATTGGCCAAGCATCGCGAGGCGCACCCCGGGGACGACCTCATGACCGCGCTGGTGCAGGCGGAGGTCGACGGCGACCGCCTCACCCACGCCGAGATCGCGGCCTTCCTGGTCCTGCTGTCGGTGGCCGGCAACGACACCACGCGCCACACCACGTCGCACGCGATCCGAGCGCTGACGGTCAACCCGGATCAGCGCCAGACGCTCACCGGCGACCTCGACGCCCGGCTCCCCGACGCCGTCGAGGAGTTCGTGCGCTGGGCGACCCCCGTGTTGACCTTCCGCCGCACGACCACGCGCGAGGTCGAGCTCCACGGCCAGACGCTGCCGGCGGGGGAGAAGGTGGTCCTCTTCTATCACTCGGGCAATCGCGACGAGAGCGCGTTCGACCGCCCCTGGGCGCTCGACGTGACCCGCAGCCCCAACCGCCATCTCGGGTTCGGCGGCGGCGGCCCGCACTACTGCATGGGCGCGGCCCTGGCCCGCGTCCAGCTCAACGCCATCTTCGGCGAGATGCTGCGCGTCATCCCCGACATCGAGGCCGGCGAGCCCGAGTTGCTGCGCAGCGGCTTCATCCACGGCATCAAGCGGGTGCCGTGCAGCTTCACCGCGCGCGCCTGAGCGGCGGGTCCCGAAATTCCAACACACGGCGCCGACCGTCACGGTTACGGTGTGCGCGTCATGAGATCGGGCTTTACCGCTGTCGTTGGCGCGGTGACGGCGTTGATGGCGCTCCCCGGACCGGCGGGCGCCGCCACCGGCCAGAACCTCCTGCGCAACCCGGGCGCCGAGGCCGGCGCCGCCTCGGCGCAGGGCTGGGACGCCGTGACGATCCCGGGCTGGAGCGTGGACAACGGCCTGCCGACGGTCGTCAGCTACGGCACACGCAGCTTTCCCAAGGGTCCGGCCGGCCGGCTCTTCGTCGGAGGGGCGGGGGGAACCGCGCGACTGACCCAGATCGTGGCTCTCGGCGCGCCTGACGGCGGACGGCTCTCCGCCGGAACCGGTTACGCGCTGTCGGCGGCGCTCGGCGGCACCACCACGAGCGGCGCGAGTGTGTCGCTCACCTTCCTCTCGGCCGGGGGCCGCGTGCTCGGGCGGCGCAGGTTGAACCCGGTCTCCGGCCCCCGGCGATCCGTGGTGACCGCGCTCCATGCCCGCACGCTGAGCGGGCGCCTGCCGGGCGGGGCGGTCCGGGCGCAGGTCACGCTGACGCTCGCCACGTCGCTGACCAACTTCGACGGCCCCAACGCCCCCCTGGTGGGCTATGACCGTGCGGCGGCCGACGACATCCGCCTCTCGGTCACGGCGCCCCACCGCCGGCCGGCGCCCCTGCGTGCCCCGGCGATGCGCGTGCCGCATTACGACCACGTCTTCCTCTTCTACTTCGAGAACCAGGACGTGCACGCGATCATCGGCAACCGGCGCCAGGCCCCGTACGTCAACAGCCTGCTGTCCCAGGGCAGCGAGCTGGGCCGGTTCTTCGCCGAGGAGCACCCGTCCGACGCCAACTACCTGGCGCTGGCCGGCGGCGGTGCCTTCGGCATCCCGCTCGACGACCCGCTCGAGTACGACTCCCAGTACACGATCCGCGCCCGCAACATCGGCGACCTCGTCAACGCCGGGCACGAGACGTGGAGGGCCTACAACGAGAGCGCCGCCGGCCCCTGCGACGACACCGTCCACGGCTACTACTGGAACGACGACCTGCCATTCCTGTACTTCGCCGACGTCCGCCAGCGCCCGACCTACTGCGCCGGCCATGTGCTGCCGCTGGAGTCGATGGCGCCGGATCTGGCCAGCACGGCGACGACTCCTAACTTCGTCTGGGTGGGGGCCAACGACTGCGACGACATGGAGGGGTGCGGGATCGCCGCGGGCGACCGCTTCCTGAAGGCCCAGCTGACGCAGATCATGCGCTCGCCGGCGTGGCGCACCCAGCGCTCGCTGGCCATCATCACCTGGGACGAGGACGGCTACGACCACGAGCGGCCCGCCCAGTGGGTGCCGACGCTCGTGCTCGGCTCCACCGGGGTCAAGCGCGGCTACATCTCGCCGCTCCGCTACACGCACTACAGCTTGCTGCGCACGATCGAGGGCGCCCTCGGACTGGGCACGCTCACCGCCAACGACCGCTACGCCGACCCGGTCAACGACATCTTCCAGCGCTCGGCCCGCGTCCCGGCGACGGCCCGCGCCGCGGCCGCGAAGCCCACCGCCTTTGTCGTCAGCTCCCAGGCCGGCACCGTGACGCCGATCGCGCTCGCCACGCGCCGCGCGGGCAGGGCTATCCGCGTCGGTCACAACCCCTCAGCGATCGCCCTCACGCCCGACGACCGCACCGCGCTCGTCGTCAACTCCGGGTCGGGCACGGTGACGCCGATCGACACGACCACGCGGCGCGCCGGGCCGCCGATCCCTGTGGGTCGCGATCCCCGCGCGATCGCGATCGCCCCGAGCGGCACCACCGCCTACGTCGCCAACAGCGGCGCGGACACCGTGACGCCGATCGACCTGCACACGGGCACCCCGGGCGCGCCGATCCCGGTGGGCGCGCAGCCGCGCACGCTGACGCTCACGCCCGATGGTGGCACGCTCTACGTCCTGGACTGGGGAGGCGCGGCCGTCACGCCGATCGACACCGCCAGCAACCGCGCGCTCGCGCCGGTTACGGTCGGCGCTTTCCCGGCGGCGGCGGCGGTTGATCCCGCCGGGCGGACGGTGTACGTCGCCAACTACGGCTCGGGCACGGTGACGCCGATCACCACCGCCACCCAGACCGCGGGCCCGGCGATCCCCGCCGGCCAGGCGCCCAACGCGCTCGCTCTCACGCCCGACGGCGCCACCGCGGAGGTCGTTGACGGCGCCACGGACAAGGTCACACCGATCGACACCGCCCGCGGCCGCGCGGGCCGGCCGACGCCGGTCGGGAGCTCGCCGATTGCGGTCGCCGTGAGCGGACGCACCGCCTTCGTCGTCAGCACCATCACCGGCACCGTCACGCCGATCAGCACCGCGACCGGGCACGCCGGACATCCCATCTCGGTGGGGACCTACTCGTACCCGACGTCAATCACGCTCGCTCCCGGAGGCGGGCTCGCAGTCGTGCTCGGCACCTACGACGGCACGGTCCGCCTGTTCAACACCCGGACCCGCACGGCGTTCAAGCCGATCAAGGTGGGCGCGCTGCCCGTCGCCGCCGCCATCACCCGCTGACGCCTGGGTGCAGGCCGAGCTGGACCGCCAGGGCGTCCGTTACACCTGAGTTCGACCCTCATCCAAAACAGGTGATGCCGCCCGGTCGCGCCGGCGAGAGCTTGTCCGCCCGGGACCAGAGCAGGCTGAGTGACGAGGTGGCCGTGGTGAGCGCTTGGAGGCAGCAACATAGTGGGCTGCGGCGGTGGGCGCGCCGCGCCGGCGCGTGACGTGAGCACCGCGACCGCGCCGTCTCAGGCGCCGCCCGGCGGTCCTTCCGGGGCGAGGGCGCTGCGCCTGATCCTTATCGGCGCCGTTCTGGGCATTCCCGCCGCCTTGGTGGCGGCGCTCCTTCTCGCCGCCGTGCACCAGGTCGAGCACTGGCTCTGGACCGACCTGCCGCAGGATCTCGGGACCAAGGGGCCACCCTGGTACCTGGTGATCGGGCTGCCCGTCGTCGGGGCGGCGGTCGTGATCGTGGCGCGGAGGCTGTTGCCGGGTGATGGCGGCAACCGCCCGCTCAAAGGCCTCACCGGGGAGGGGCCGACCCCGCTGCGCTACGCCCCCGGGATCGCGCTGGCGACGATCGGCACGCTGTCCTTCGGCGCCGTGCTCGGTCCGGAGGGCCCGCTCATCGCCCTCGGCTCGGCGACCGGTCTGGCGGTGGCGAAGATGGCCAGGACCGGGCCCAAGGAGGGCGCCGTGCTGGCGGCGGCGGGCTCCTTCGCGGCGATCGCGTCGCTGTTCGGGGGCCCGATCGTCGGCGGGATGCTGATGGTCGAGAGCGGCGTCGGGCTCGGCGCCGCCCTGATCCCTGCCCTGATCCCGGGGTTCGTGGCCGCCGCCACCGGCTACGTGCTGTTCATCGGTCTGGGGAACTGGGGCGGCCTGCACGAGGCGTCGATCTCGGTTCCGGGCCTCCCGCTCTACCAGGGCACCCACATCCTTGACCTGCTCGTCGGGATCTGCGTGGGCGTGGCCGCGGCGCTGCTCGTGTCCACGGTGCGTCGCTACGCCGGGATGCTGGAGGCGCGTGGACCCCGGCGCCTGAGCATGCCGGCCCTGCTGCTCCTGGGCGGGCTCGCGGTCGGTCTACTGGCGCAGACGGCGCAGTGGCTGGGCGCCAACTCCCAGGACGTGCTGTTCTCCGGCCAGACCGGCATCCCGGACCTCATCGCCCAGACCTCGACCAAGGTCGTCCTCATCCTGCTGGTGGCAAAGGCGGTTGGCTACTCCATCAGCCTCGGCAGCGGCTTCCGCGGCGGACCCGTGTTCCCGGCGATCTTCCTCGGCGTCGCCCTCGCCACCCTCGCCGAGATCTGGTTCGGCGTCTCGCCGACGCTGGCGGTCGCCGTCGGCACCGCAGGGGGCATGGCCGCGACGACCAGGCTGATGCTGACCCCGATCGTGTTCTCGGCGCTGCTCGTCGGCCACAACGGCCTGGACACGGTGTCGGCCGCGGTGTTCGCCGCGGCGGCGGCGTGGATCACCTTGGCGGCGCTTGATCACCGGGCCGGGGCCGCTCCGAAGCACTGACGACGATGGACGATGCTGGGCTCGAACCAGCGACCTCCGCCTTGTCGAGGCGGCGCTCTCCCAGCTGAGCTAATCGTCCGGGAGGACGTAAATGTAGCGTGAGCGAGGCCCCTCCGTGGGTAGACTTGGCCGTGATGAGGCGGTTTCTGCTCATCGTCGCCGCGGGGCTGGCGATCCTCGCGCAAGCTCCGCTGGCCGCGGCGATCGCGCTACAGACCACAACCCCGGTGACGGTCCACGTCACACCCGGGACCGGCGGGCCGCTCACCACGTTCAAGGTGAGCCTGCGCAACCCGTCCCAGACCGGCACGATGGGCACGCTGGAGCGCTTTGACGAGCTGAACGTCAGCGGGCCACGCCGCTCGGGATGCGTGGGCTCGGGCACGACGGCGCTGCCCATCGGGGCGCCCAACCAGGTCATCCGCGTGGCGCTGAGCCCGGCGCGGATGGGGAACGGCCTCACCCGCAGTTGGTGCACCGGCACGTTTCACGGGAGGGTCGTGCAGATTGTGCGCTTAATCTGCGTGCCCCCGCGGCTATGCCCCATGATCGCGGTGCGCCCGCAGACGATTGCACGCTTCGGGTTCCGGGTCCGGCGCCGCTCGTAAGGCGCCCCGCGCCACCGCTGGCCACCGGGCTAGCATCCGGCCCGGGATGGATTACGAGCTGCCCGACGGGACGACCCTGAGCCTTGAAAACGGCGCCACCGGCGCCGACGCCGCCGCCGCCATCGGTGCGGGGCTGGCCCGCGCGGCCCTGGCGATCAAGGTGGATGGGGAGCTTCGTGATCTCCGCCGCCCGCTCCCGTCGGAGAACGGCACCCACACGCCCAAGCTCGAGATCCTCACCGAGCGCAGCGGGGAGGAGGCCCTCCAGCTCGTGCGCCACGACGCGGCGCACGTCCTCGCCGCCGCGATGCTCGAGCTCTATCCGGGCGTGAAGATCAGCATCGGCCCAGCGATCGAGAACGGCTTCTACTACGACTTCGACTTCCCCGATGGGGTCGTGGTCAACGACGAGGACTTCCCGCGGATCGAGGCGGCGATGAAGCAGCACATCGACGCCGACGAGCCGTTCGTGCGCGAGGACGTCAGCGTGGAGGACGCACTTCAGCGCTTCCATCTGGAGAAGCAGCCGTACAAGGTGGAGCTGATCGAAGACCTGATCAAGAACGAAGGCGCGACCACCGTCTCGCTCTATACCAACGGCCCGTTCACCGACCTGTGCCGCGGCCCGCACGCCCCCAGCACGAAGCGGATCAAGGCGTTCAAGCTCCAGTCGGTGGCCGGTTCGTACTGGCGCGGGGACGCCAACCGCCAGATGCTCACGCGCGTGTATGGAACGGCCTTCTTCTCCGACAAGGACCTGAAGGCGTTCGAGGAGATGCTCGAGCGGGCCCGCGCCAACGACCACCGGCGGCTCGGCCCCCAGCTGCGGTTGTTCACGTTCTCCGAGCTCGCGCCCGGCATGCCGCTGTGGCAGCCGGCGGGCATGGCGGTGTGGAACCAGCTCACCGACCTGTGGCGCACCGAGAACCGGAGGCGCGGCTACCAGGAGGTCAAGACCCCGATCCTCTTCGACGTCGAGCTGTTCAAGGCCTCAGGCCACTGGGACAACTACCGCGACCACATGTACTTCACCGACGTCGAGGACCACCCGATGGCGCTGAAGCCCATGAACTGCCCGGGGCACGTGCAGCTGTTCAAGGATGTGCCGCGCTCCTACCGCGAGCTGCCGATCCGCTTCTCAGAGCAGGGTCTGGTCCACCGCCACGAGCCCAGCGGGACGCTGCACGGGCTCATGCGCGTGCGCCACATCACCCAGGACGACGCGCACATCTTCTGCCTGGAGGAGCAGATCGAGGACGAGGTCGTCGGCTGCCTGGACTTCGGGTTCGCGCTCTACCAGGTGTTCGGGTTCGAGCCGAGGCTGGAGCTGTCCACGCGGCCGGAGAAGCGCCTCGGCTCCGACGAGATGTGGGATCACGCCGAGGCCGCGCTGCGCAACGCGCTGGATCGCAAGGGCCTGGACTACGAGGTCAACGAGGGCGACGGCGCGTTCTATGGCCCCAAGATCGACCTGCACATGCGCGACTCGCTCGGCCGTTCATGGCAGCTGGGCACCATCCAGCTCGACTACCAGATGCCCGAGCGGCTCGACGCCGCGTACGTGGGCGCCGACAACACCGAGCACCGCCCGGTGATGATCCACCGGGCGCTCCTGGGCTCCTTCGAGCGGTTCATCGGGATCCTCATCGAGCACTACGGCGGCGAGTTCCCGGTATGGCTGACGCCGACCCAGGCGATCGTCCTGCCCATCGCCGACCGCCACCTCGAGTACGCCACCGCCGTCAACGCGCGGCTGATCGAGGCGGGCGTGCGGTCTGAGCTCGATGACCGGACCGAGTCGGTGGGACGCAAGATCCGCGACGCCGAGCTGCGCAAGATCCCGTACATGCTCGTCGTGGGCGATCGCGAGGCCGAGGCTGAGGAGGTCAGCGTGCGCGAGCACCGCGCCGGCGACACCGGATCGGTGTCGGTGCAGGCCTTCGCTCAGCGTGTCGTCGAGGAGACGAAAAGTCGCTCCGAGGGCTGATCGCGCCGCTATACTGGGATCCGTTGATCCAACTTCATCCCACACGGCGCGGCCCCGCTTGACCCAGACGGCCGCTGCACGCAGCTAGTGCCGGTCCCCCGCAGGTTTGACCGGCGCCCGCCCGAGCGGGACCTCACTCGGACCAACGAACGGATCCGCGTGCCGGAAGTCCGGCTCGTGGGCGAGGACGGCAAGCAGATTGGCGTCGTGAAGACGTCGGAGGCGCTCGCCTACGCCCAGGAGCGCGACCTCGACCTCGTTGAGGTCGCTCCCGACGCGCGCCCGCCCGTCTGCCGGGTGCTCGATTACTCGAAGTACAAGTACGAGCAGGCCCAGAAGCAGAAGGCCGCGCGCAAGCACCAGCAGCAGATCACGATCCGCGAGATCAAGTTCCGGCCCAAGATCGCCCAGAACGACTACGACACCAAGAAGGGTCACGTCAAGCGCTTCCTGATGGGCAGGGACCGCGTCAAGGTGACGATCATGTTCCGCGGGCGCGAGGTCACGCACCCCGAGCGTGGGACCGCGCTGCTCGACCGGCTCGCCGGCGAGCTGTCGGAGATCGCCGTGGTGGAGCAGACCCCACTTCAGGACGGGCGCAACATGACGATGATGCTGGCCCCCTCCAAGGCCGTGCTGGCCGGCGAGAAGGACGGCAAGCCCGCCGCCGAGAGCGAGGCCCCGGCCGCCAAAGGCGGCCGGAACGGGCGTGACAATGGGCAGTCCAAGAGTCCCGCGCCGGCGCCGAGTGACGCCGACGCCCCAGCGGCGGCGGCGACCGACGTCGACACCCCGTCGCCGGCCCCGAGCGACGCCGCGGCGTAGCCGTTTGTCACGGCCTCGACGGCCGATGTCATACATGCGGGGGGCGGAGGCTGAGGGTCTGCTTTACTCTCGACTCGTCATGCCGAAGATGAAGACCCATTCGGGCGCCAAGAAGCGCTTCAAGCTGACCGCCAAGGGCAAGGTCAGGGCCCGTCACTCCTTCACCAGCCACATCCTGGAGAAGAAGTCGCCCAAGCGCAAGCGGCGGCTCGGCCGGCCGGCGATGATCTCCGAGCACGACACCAAGCGCGTCAAGACACTGCTGGGGGCCAAGCACTCATGACCCGTGTCAAGCGATCGCTGAACGCCCGCAAGAAGCGCCGCGCGACGCTCAAGCTGGCCAAGGGCTACCGCGGTGACGCCAGCCGCCACTACCGGACCGCCAAGGAGGCGGTGCTCAAGGCCGACCAGTACCGCTACCGCGACCGCCGCAACCGCAAGCGCGACTTCCGCCGCCTGTGGATCACCCGCATCAACGCCGCCGCCCGCCAGAACGGGCTGTCCTACTCGCAGTTCATGCACGGCCTCCAGACCGCCGGTGTCGAGCTGGATCGCAAGATCCTGGCCGACATGGCCGTCCACGACGCCGACACCTTCCGACGCTTTGCCGACCGCGCCCGCGAGGCGCTGGCGGCCGGCTGAGCGAACCCAGCCGACCAACCAGCACCGCCACCCGGGCGCCGCTTCATTGAAGCCGGCGCCTTTTTTTGTGGGTCGGCTCAAACCTCAATCCGATCATGATCACCAGCCCCCACAACGAGCACCTGAAGGCCATCCGCAAGCTCAACCAGCGCCGCCGGGCGCGCGAGACGGCGGGACGGTTCGTGGCCGAGGGCGAGGACCTGCTCGTCGCCGCCGACGCCGCGGGCTGGGAGCCGCTCGAGCGCTATTGCGCCGCCGGCAGCGGCCTGCCCGGGACCGCGGTGGAGCCCAAGCTGCTGGCGGCGGCCTCGGAGCTGGGCTCGGGCACGCGCGCGCTGGCCGTCTACGAGGAGCGCTGGGCGCCGGCGCCCGCCGGGCCGCTGTGCGTCTACTTGCACGGCGTCCACGATCCCGGCAACGTCGGCACGATCCTGCGCTCGGCCGAGGCGTTCGGCGCCGCCGGCGTGGCCATTGGCCCTGGCACCGCCGATCCGTTCGGGCCCAAGGCGGTGCGCGCCAGCATGGGCGCGGTTTTCACCGTGGCGCTCGCGCGTGCGGCCACCCTGCACGAGCTGCCCGGCGCCACCGTGGCCCTCGATGCCGGAGCCGGTGTCCCGCTGGACACGCTGGCGCTGTCCGACGCCACCCTGCTCATCGGGGGTGAGCGCAACGGCCTGCCGCCCGAGGTGATCGCGGCCGCTCACCATGTCGCCCACATCCCAATCGCCAGCCACTCGCTCAACGCCGCGATGGCGGCGACGGTGGCGCTCTATGAGGCGTCTAGGATGGCGCGCAAATGAGCACGCTCGATCGGATCGCGCAGATCCTGCAGGAGGGGCTGGATGCAATCGCGGCGGCCGCGACGACGGCCGCCCTCGAGGACGTGCGCGTCCGCTACCTGGGTCGCAAGGCCGAGCTGCCCAACCTGCTGCGCAGCGTCGCCGAGCTGCCGCCCGACGAGCGCGCGGCCACCGGCAAGGCCGCCAACCAGGCGCGCCAGGCGCTGGAGACGAATATGGAGTCGCGCGCGGCCGGGCTGGCCGGCGCCGAGCTTGAGCAGCGGCTCGTGGCCGACCGCATCGACGTCACCCTGCCCGCGGACCCGCTGCCCGCGATCGGGCGCCTGCACCTCATGACCCAGACGCGACGCGAGATCGAGGACGTGTTCGTCGGGCTGGGCTTCAACGTCGCCGAGGGCCCCGAGGTGGAGACCGTCTACTACAACTTCGACGCGCTCAACCACGCGCGCACGCACCCGTCGCGCCTGCTCACCGACACCTTCTACGTCAAGAGCCGCGAGGAGGGGGTGGACATCTTCGACCCCCACACGCCGCTGTTGCGCGTCCACACCTCGCCGGTGCAGGTCCGCGCGATGCAGAGCCAGCCGCCGCCCATTTACATCATCATGCCCGGGCGGGTGTACCGGCCCGACTCCGACGCCACCCACACGCCCCAGTTCCACCAGATCGAGGGGCTGGCCGTGGACGAGGACGTGACCCTGGCCGACCTGAAGGGCACGCTGCTGGCGTTCGCGCGGGCGATCTTCGGCGAGGAGCGCCAGGTGCGCCTGCGCCCCCACTTCTTCCCGTTCACCGAGCCCAGTGTCGAGGTCGACGTCTCCTGCTTCAACTGCGTCGACGGCATCACCGCCGACGGGCAGCGCTGCCCATTGTGCAAGGGCACCGCCTGGATCGAGATCCTCGGCTCGGGGATGGTCGACCCCAACGTGCTCGCCGAGGTGGCCAGCAACGGCTATGACCCCGAGAAGGTCCAGGGCTTCGCATTCGGCATGGGGATCGAGCGGATCGCCATGCTCAAGCACGGCGTGCCGGACCTGCGCCTGTTCTACGACAACGACATCCGCCTGCTGGAGCAGTTCTGAGACCGTGCGTGTTCCCCTGACATGGCTGCATGAGTACTGCGCGCCGGACCTGACCTCCTTCGCGCTGGCCGAGCGGCTGGCCATGACCGGCACCGAGGTCGAGCGGGTGGAGCGCCACGGCGTGACGGCGCTCGAGCACTTCGTGGTGGGCAAGGTCCTCGACGCGCAGCAGCACCCGGACGCGGACCGCCTGCGCGTCTGCCTTGTTGACACCGGCGACGGCGAGCCCTCCCAGATCGTGTGCGGCGCGCCCAACGTCGCCGCGGGGCAGACCGTGGCGGTGGCCAAGCCCGGCGCGGTCATGCCCGACGGCACGCGGCTGAAGGTGGCCAAGCTCCGCGGCCAGGCCTCCAACGGGATGATCCTCGCCGAGGACGAGGTGGGCATCGGGCTCGACCACGCCGGCACGATGGTCCTGGACGAGGCGCTGCCCGCCGGCACTCCGCTCGACTCGGTGCTGCCCATCGCCACGGACGTGCTGGTGCTGGAGATCACCCCGAATCGCCCCGACTGTCTCGGGATCTACGGCATCGCGCGCGAGGCCCACGCCGCCACCGGCGCTCCACTGGCACCGCCGCCGTGGGCCGACGACAGCGCCGCCGTCGGCGGCGAGCTCGACGCGGCGAGGATCACCGTTGAGTGCCCCGACCTGTGCCCCCGCTTCACCGCGCGGGCGTTTGAGAACGTGACGATCGGGCCGTCGCCGCGCTGGCTGAAGGCGCGCCTGATGGCCGCCGGCCAGCGCCCCATCTCCAATGTGGTGGACATCACCAACTACGTGATGCTGCTCACCGGCCAGCCTCTGCACGCGTTCGATCTCGACCGCATCGCCGGCCACGAGCTGACGGTGCGGACCGCGCGTGACGGCGAGACGATGGAGACGCTCGACGGCCAGACGCGGACGCTCGACTCCGAGATGGTGCTCATCGCCGACGCCGACGGGCCCACGTCGATCGCCGGCGTGATGGGCGGTGCCCGGTCCGAGGTCCAGGAATCCACCACCCGGGTGCTGATGGAGGTCGCCAACTGGGACGGGGCCAACATCCACAAGACGTCGCTGAAGCTCGGCCTGCGCAGCGAGGCGTCCGGCCGCAACGAGAAGGGGCTGCAGCCCGAGCAGGCCATGGAGGCCCAGGCGATCGCCACCCGCCTGATGGTGGACCTGTGCGGGGCCACGGTGCTGCCGGGAACGATCGACATCGGAGGCGACGGGCCGCCGCTCAAGACCGTCGTGCTGCGCGACGCCCGGGTGACCAGCCTGCTCGGGGTCGAGGTCCCGCGCGAGCGCTGCGCGGAGATCCTCACCGCGCTCGAGTTCACGCCTACGGTCGCGCCCGACGGCCTCGATGTCCTCGTTCCGGCGTTCCGCCGCTCCGACGTCACACGCGAGGCCGATCTCATCGAGGAGGTGGCGCGCCTGGGGGCGCTCGAGGATCTGCCGGCGACGCTGCCCTCGCGCCACGGCGCCTCCGGGCGCCTCACCGAGGTCCAGCGCCTGCGCCGCCAGGCGGCTGATGCGCTCACCGGCCATGGCCTACACGAGATCGTCGGCTGGAGCTTCGAGGGGCCCGAGCAGGTGGCGCGGCTGCGCATCGCCGACCGCCCGGTGGTGGAGCTCGAGAACCCGATGTCCTCGGACCAGTCGCGGCTGCGCACCACGCTGCTGGGCTCGCTGCTCGATGTCGGGCAACGCAACCGCTCGCGCGGCGCCGCCGCGCTGGCGCTGTTCGAGGCCGGCGCCGTCTATCTGCCCGACGCGGGCGGGCGCGAGGCCCTGCCGTCAGAGCCCTACCACGTGGCGGTGCTGCTGTCGGGCGCGGTGCGGCCGGCCACGTGGCGCGACCCCGAGCCCCGCGCGGCCGACTTCTTCGCCGCCAAGGGCGTCCTCGGGGCGATGCTCGACACGGTTCGCGTCCCCTGGACGCTGCAGGCCGACCCCGACGCGGCGCCGTTCCTGCACCCGGGGCGGGCCGCGCGGATCCTCATCGATGGCGGCGCCGCCGGCTGGATCGGCGAGATCCACCCTGACGTGGCCGCCAGCTGGGACTGGTCTGAGGCGGTCGCTGCCTTCGAGGTCGACCTCGACGTGGCGGCGGCGCACGTGCGCTTCGCCACCTACGAGGACCTCACGAGCTTCCCCGAGGTGCGCGAGGACCTGGCGGTGGTCGTGGCTGACACGGTGACCGCTGCCGCGGTCCTGGACGTGGTGCGCGCCGCCGGGGGCTCCCTGCTGGCCGGGGCCGACGTCTTCGACGTCTACCGCGACGAGCAGCGGATCGGCGCTGGCAACGTGTCGCTGGCGCTGCGTCTGCGCTTCCGCGCGCCCGATCGCACCCTCACAGATGAGGAGGTGGCCACCCGGCGGCGCAAGATCGCATCGGCGCTGACCTCCCAGCTTCAGGGGAGGGTCCGTGACTCCTAGCGTCGCCGTGTTCGGCGCCTCCGGGTACGCCGGCGCCCTGTGCGCCCGGCTGCTGCATCGCCATCCGTCCTTCATGCTGACGACGGTCACGTCGCGCTCCGACGTCGGCCGCCGCGTCGACGAGCTTTATCCCCAGCATCGCGTTCCGATGGTGCTCGAGGAGCTGGACCTCGAACGGCACGCCGATGTCGACGCCGCCATCGTCGCCTACCCCCACGGAGCCGCCGCCGAGCTGGTCGCCCAGCTGCACCGGCAGGGGGTCAAGGTGGTCGACCTCAGCGCCGACTTCCGCCTGCGCGACGCCGCCGTCTACGAGGAGTGGTACCGCCCGCACCCCGAGCCGGAGCTGATCGGCGAGGCGGTCTACGGGCTGCCCGAGCACTACCGCGACCAGATCGCCGGCGCCTCGCTGGTCGCCAACCCGGGCTGCTACCCCACGGCGACGATCCTCGGCCTGGCGCCGCTGGCGCGCGCCGGGCTCATCGCCGACGTCGTCATCGACGCCAAGTCCGGTGTGTCGGGCGCCGGGCGCGGCGCCACCGACGCAACGCACTTCGTCTCGGTCGACGAGAACATGAACGCCTACAGCGTGCCTCGCCACCGCCACACGCCCGAGATCGAGCAGGAGCTCGCGGTGCTGGGGGCCGACCGTCCGATCACGTTCACGCCCCACCTCATCCCGCTCGATCAGGGCGAACTCGTGTCCTGCTACGTGACCCCGGGCAACGGCGGCCTGAGCCAATCAGACGCTAGAGCGATCTATCGAGAGGCGTACGCCGACGAGCCGTTTGTGGAGGTGGTGAGCGGGCCGCCGGGGGTGCGCGCCGTGCGCGAGACGAACATCTGCCGCGTCTCCGTGCACGCCGACGAGCGCACCGGCCGGGTGATCGTGTTCAGCGTGATCGACAACCTGTGGAAGGGCACCTCCTCGCAGGCGGTCCAGAACCTCAACCTCATGTTCGGGCGTCCCGAAGGGGAGGGGATCGCGGCGTGAGCTCCTTCTTCTCCAGCCGCTGGGTCCCCCATCCCGAGCACGTGACTGAGCTCGCCGGAGAGGGGCTCCCCGCCGGGTTTCGCGCCGCCGGCGTCGCCGCCGGCATCAAGCCCTCGGGTGCCCCCGACGTCGGCGTGATGGTGTGCGACGCCCCGGAGGCCACCAGCGCCGCTCGCTTCACGGCCTCGGGGACCCAGGCGCCGCCGGTGCTCCTGTGCCGCGAGCGCGCGCGGCTGGGCGCGCTGCGCGCCGTGGTGGTCAACTCGGGCAACGCCAACGCCGCCACCGGGCGCTCCGGCTTTGAGAACGCCGCCAAGATGCAGGGCATGGGGGCGCTCGTCGCCGGGGTCAAGGAGGACCAGGTCGCGGTGTGCTCCACCGGAGTGATCGGCGTCCCGCTGCCGATGCCGAAGATCACCCAGGGGATCATCGCCGCATCGCACGCTCTGGCCCCCGAAGGAGACGCCGCGTTCTCGACCGCCATCCAGACCACCGACGCCTTCGAGAAGCGCGCGCGGCTGCGGGCGTTTCTGCCCTCGGGCGCGGTGACGCTCACCGCCCAGGCCAAGGGCGCGGGCATGATCCAGCCGGGCTTCGCCACCCTGCTGGTGTTCGTGCAGACCGACGCCCGGCTCTCGGCGGAGACCGCCGACCTGCTGCTGGGCGTGTGCGTGAAGCGCTCGTTCGAGCGCGTGTCGGTGGACGGGCAGCTGTCCACCAACGACACGGTGATCCTCCAGTGCAGCGGCGCGTCGGGCGTGTCCGTCGAGCCCGAGACCGAGGACGAGCTGCGCTTCGGCGAGGCCCTGGACGCGCTCATGCGCCAACTGGCGCTGCTCGTTGTCGCCGACGGCGAGGGCGCGCGGCGCGTCGGGCGCGTGGTGGTGCGCGGCGGCGAGCCCGGCGCGGTCAACGACGTCGCGCGGGCGGTGGCCAACTCCCCGCTGGTCAAGACCGCCCTGTACGGGGGCGACCCCAACTGGGGGCGGATCATCCAGGCCGTCGGCGGCGCGATGCCGGGCACGGCGCCGCTGCCGGTGGACATCGCCATCGAGGGCATACCGGTATGCGCCCGCGGGGGCGTCGTCGCCTACGACGCGGCGGCACTCAGCGAGGCCGTGGCCGGTAACGAGGTGGAGTACGAGATCGGCCTGCCCGGCGAGGGCGTCGAGACCGAGGTGTTCTTCTCCGACCTCGGCCACGAGTACGTGACGATCAACGCCGAGTACACCACCTGAGGGTGGGCGGGGACAGAGTCATGCGCGATATCGCCACCCTCCTCGAGGCGCTCCCCTACATCCGGGAGTTCCATGGCCAGACGGTCGTGATCAAGTACGGCGGCGCGGCGATGAGCAATCCGGAGCTCAAGGAGGAGTTCGCACGCGACGTGGTGCTGCTCAAGTACGTCGGAATGAACCCGATCGTCATCCACGGCGGCGGCCCCGACATCTCCAGCTACATGCGCCGGCTGAACCTCCCGGTGGAGTTCGTGGACGGGCTGCGCGTGTCCAGCGCCGAGACGGTGGAGGTCGCCAAGATGGTCCTGGTCGGCAAGGTCAACAAGGACATCGTCCTGCTGCTCAACCGCCACGGCCAGCCGGCCATCGGGCTCTGCGGTGATGACGGCCTGCTGTTCCGAGCCTCGCGCCAGGCGGCGCCGAGCGGGCAGGACATCGGGTTCGTGGGGCGGATCGAACGCGTCGACGTCGACGTCCTCAACCATGTCGCCCAGGACTACATCCCCGTCGTCGCCTCCGTCGGCGCTGACCGGGACGGCAACTCCTACAACATCAACGCCGACGAGGCGGCGGGCGCCGTGGCCCGGGCGCTGGGCGCCTACAAGATCATGTTCCTCACCGACGTCGCCGGCTGGCTGCGCGATCCCGACGATCCCGCCAGCGTCATCTCCGAGATCAGCGCCAACGAGGTGCAGGCTGCCCTGCCCTCGGTCGCGGGCGGCATGCGCCCCAAGCTGGCCGCCTGCCTGGACGCCATCAACGGCGGGGTGTCGCATGCCCACATCGTCGACGGGCGGGTGCCGCACTCCCTGCTGCTCGAGCTGTTCACCGACGCCGGGCAGGGCACCAAGATCGGACCGGCGGCGTGAGCCGATGACCGCGCCGTCGCTCTCCGAGCTCCAGGAGCTCGAGCGCCGCTACGCGATCGGGACCTACGCGCGCGCCCCGGTGCAGTTCGTGCGCGGTTCGGGCGTGCGCCTGTGGGACTCCGAGGGCAACGAGTACCTGGACTTCCTGGCCGGCATCTCGGTGCTCAACGTCGGGCATTGCCATCCGCGCGTCGTGGCGGCCGTCCGCGAGCAGGTTGGCCTGCTCACGCACGCGAGCAACCTGTTCTACACCGCGCCGGCGATGCGGCTGTCCGAGGCGCTGTCCGAGAGCTCGCTGGGGGGCAAGGTGTTCCTGTGCAACTCCGGCGCCGAGGCTAACGAGGCGGCCATCAAGCTGGCCCGCCGCGCCCGGCCCGGCGGGCGCATCGTCGTGCTCCAGGAGGCCTTCCACGGGCGGACCTACGGCGCGCTGTCGGCGACCCCGCAGGAGTCCAAGCAGGCGCCGTTCGCCCCGCTGGTGCCCGGGTTCGAGGTCGTGGCCAAGGACCCGGATGCCCTGGCCGCTGCCGTTGACGACGACACCGCGGCGGTGCTGCTCGAGCCCATCCAGGGCGAGACCGGCATCCACCCGCTGCCCGACGCGCTGCTGGTCGCGGCCCGCGAGGTATGCGACCGCACGGGCGCGGCCCTCATCTTCGACGAGATCCAGACCGGGATGGGGCGGACCGGGAGCATGTGGGCCTACGAGCAGACCCCGGTCGTGCCCGACGCGCTGACGAGCGCCAAGGCGCTCGGCGGCGGGCTGCCGATCGGGGCCCTCGTCACCGGGCCGCGCCTGGCCGACGTGCTGCAGCCCGGCGACCACGGCTCCACGTTCGCCGGCGGCCCGCTGGTCGCCGCGGCAGCGCTGGAGGCGTTTGCCATCTGCTCTGACCCGGGGCTGCTGGAGTGCGTGCGCACGCTGGGCGAGCGCCTGGCGGCGCGGCTGGAGGAGCTGCCGATGGTGGCCACCGTCCGCGGCCGCGGCCTGATGATCGGCGTCGACCTCCACGACGGCGTCTCGGCGCCGCTGCTGGCCCAGCGCGCGCTGACCGAGCAGCGCCTGGTCCTCAATGCCACCGGGCCGGCCACCATCCGCTTCGAGCCCCCGCTGATCGTGACGGAGGCCGAGATCGACGAGGCGCTGTCGCGTCTGGCCGAGCTGGTGGCATGAGCGCGGCCGTGGTCAAGGCCAAGGTCGACGTGCCACTGGCCCACGGCCAGCGCGCCGACGCCGGCGCGGTCGCCGTGTTGCGCCCGCTGCTGCGCGTCATCGACGACAACATGGAGGGGTCGATCAGCGGCGAGGACCCCGAGCACCTCCACCAGCTGCGCATCGCCGTGCGGCGCACCCGGACCGTCCAGCGCCAGCTCGCCGGGGTGTTCCCGCCCACGGAGCTGCCCGGCTTTCGGGCCGAGTTTCGCTGGCTTCAGCAGGCTACGGGGCCGGCCCGCGACCTCGATGTGTATCTCGAGGAGCTCGACAGCCTGCGCGAGATGCTCCCCGAGTCGCGGCGCGGTGACCTTGACCCGCTGATCCCGGTGCTCGCCCACAGCCGCCTGGCAGCGCGCGCCGAGATGACCCGGGCGCTGCGCTCCGTGCGCACGGCCAATCTGCTCGAGGACTGGGACCGGATGCTGGAGACCCTGGTGGAGCTCTCGCCGGAGGACCGGCCGGACGCCGAGCGTCCGCTCGGCGCGGTCTCCGGCAAGCGGGTCCGCAAGGTCTACAAACGGATCGTGCGCATGGGCTGGGCCATCGACGAGGGCAGTCCGCCCGAGGCCTACCACGAGCTGCGCAAGAAGGCCAAGGAGCTGCGCTATCTGCTCGAGCTCTTCGGCGTCAAGCTGTTTGACGAGGAGGCCGTGACCCCGTTCGTGAAATCGCTCAAGGGGCTCCAGGACGTGCTCGGCCGCCACCAGGACCGCGAGGTCCAGATCGCCATGTTGGACGCCAGCGCTGAGGAGGTGGCCGGTCTGCCGGGCGGCGGGGCCGCCTGCATGGCCATGGGCACGCTGGTGGAGCGCCTGCGCGCCGACGAGCGGGCGGCGCGCGCCGAGTTCGGGGACCGTTTCGCCGATCTGGCCTCCACCCACCAGCGCGCACTGGTTCGTGAGACATTTGTCTAGTCGAGGCGGAAGGTGTCCGGGGTCTGACTTGAAGCGCCCCCCGCAGCGTGATACGCCAGTTAGTGTTTGAATAGGCCGCGGCTCGGTTCAGGCCGCGCGTGAGCCGGAACGCGATACCGCGAGAGGACAATCGAACACATGATTCGCGATGATGGGGCGGAAGGAGTCCGCCACAATGGGGCCGCGTTGGACGAAGCCGACCTCGCTGATCTGCTGACCGCGCTGCGCGCCGCCCGCGACGGCGATTTCTCCTCACGCCTCAAGCCCCGACACAACGGGCTGGCCACCGAGGTGGCGGAGGCGCTCAACGGCCTGTTGGAGCGCAACGACCAGATGTCCCGGGAGCTCGTCCGGGTGGGCAAGATCATCGGCCGCGAGGGTCGCATGACCGAGCGCGTCGAGCTGGCCGGCGCGGGCGGGGCGTGGGGGACGAGCGTGGACGCACTCAACGCCCTCATCGACGACCTCGTGCGCCCCACCACCGAGGTGGCCCGCGTGATCGGCGCCGTCGCCGACGGCGACCTCTCGCAGAAGATGGCGCTCAAGATCGGCGGCCAGCCGCTCAAGGGCGAGTTCCTCACCATCGGTACCACCGTGAACACGATGGTCGACCAGCTCTCGGCCTTCGCCGACGAGGTGACGCGTGTGGCGCGCGAGGTGGGCACCGAGGGCAAGCTCGGCGGCCAGGCCGAGGTGCAGGGCGTGTCGGGCACGTGGAAGGACCTGACCGAGTCAGTGAACTTCATGGCGTCCAACCTGACCAGCCAGGTGCGCAACATCGCTCAGGTGACCACGGCGGTGGCGCAGGGCGACCTGACGCAGAAGATCACGGTGGACGTCAAGGGCGAGATCCTGGAGTTGAAGAACACCATCAACACGATGGTCGATCAGCTGTCGTCGTTCGCTGACGAGGTGACGCGTGTGGCGCGCGAGGTGGGCACTGAGGGCGAGCTCGGCGGCCAGGCCGAGGTGCAGGGCGTGTCGGGCACGTGGCGCGGGCTGACCGAGTCCGTGAACGCGATGGCCAACAACCTCACCGATCAGGTGCGCAACATCGCTCAGGTGACCACGGCGGTGGCCCAGGGCGACCTGTCGCAGAAGATCACCGTGGAGGCCAAGGGCGAGGTGGCGGCGCTGGCCGACACGATCAACTCGATGACCGACACGCTGCGCGTGTTCGCCGAGCAGGTGACCAGCGTGGCCCGCGAGGTGGGCACCGAGGGCGTGCTCGGCGGTCAGGCCGAGGTGCCGGGCGTGGCCGGGACCTGGAAGGACCTCACCGAGTCGGTGAACTTCATGGCCAACAACCTGACCAACCAGGTGCGCAACATCGCTCAGGTGACCACCGCCGTGGCCCAGGGCGACCTGACGCAGAAGATCACCGTGGAGGCCAAGGGCGAGGTGGCGGCGCTGGCCGACACGATCAACTCGATGACCGACACGCTGCGCGTGTTCGCCGAGCAGGTGACCAGCGTGGCCCGCGAGGTGGGCACCGAGGGCAAGCTCGGCGGCCAGGCCGACGTGCCGGGCGTCGCCGGGACCTGGAAGGACCTCACCGACTCCGTCAACGGCATGGCCAACAACCTGACCAGCCAGGTGCGCAACATCGCTCAGGTGACCACGGCGGTGGCCCAGGGCGACCTGACGCAGAAGATCACGGTGGACGTCAAGGGCGAGATCCTGGAGTTGAAGAACACCATCAACACGATGGTCGATCAGCTGTCGTCGTTCGCTGACGAGGTGACGCGTGTGGCGCGCGAGGTGGGCACTGAGGGCAAGCTCGGCGGCCAGGCCGAGGTGCAGGGCGTGTCGGGCACGTGGCGCGGGCTCACCGAGTCGGTCAACGGCATGGGCAACAACCTCACCGATCAGGTGCGCAACATCGCGCAGGTGACCACGGCGGTGGCCCAGGGCGACCTGACCCAGAAGATCACCGCCGACGCCAAGGGCGAGATCCTGGAGTTGAAGAACACCATCAACACCATGGTCGATCAGCTGCGCGCCTTCGCCGCCGAGGTGACCCGCGTGGCCCGCGAGGTGGGCACCGAGGGCGTGCTCGGCGGCCAGGCCGAGGTGGAGGGCGTGTCGGGCACCTGGCGCGGTCTGACCGAGAACGTGAACCTGATGGCGGCCAACCTCACCACCCAGGTGCGCAACATTGCCCAGGTGACCACGGCGGTGGCCCAGGGCGACCTGTCCAAGCAGATCACCGTCGAGGCCAAGGGCGAGGTTGCGGCGCTCGCCGACACCATCAACACGATGGTGGAGCAGTTGCGCTCGTTCGCGGCCGAGGTGACGCGCGTGGCCCGCGAGGTCGGCACCGAGGGCAAGCTCGGCGGCCAGGCAGAGGTGCAGGGCGTCTCGGGCACGTGGCGCGGTCTGACCGAGAACGTGAACCTGATGGCGGCCAACCTGACCGATCAGGTGCGCAACATCGCCCAGGTGACCACGGCGGTGGCCCAGGGCGACCTCTCGCAGAAGATCACCGCCGACGCCAAGGGCGAGATCCTGGAGCTGAAGAACACCATCAACACGATGGTCGATCAGCTGTCGTCGTTCGCGGACGAGGTGACGCGCGTGGCGCGCGAGGTGGGCACCGAGGGCCAGCTGGGCGGCCAGGCCGAGGTGGAGGACGTGTCGGGCACGTGGCGGCGGCTGACCGAGAACGTCAACCAGCTCGCCGGCAACCTGACGACTCAGGTGCGCGCGATCGCCGAGGTGTCCACGGCGGTCACCCAGGGCGACCTGACCCGCTCGATCACCGTCGAGGCCCAGGGCGAGGTGGCCGAGCTCAAGGACAACATCAACCAGATGATCGCGAACCTGCGCGACACCACCCAGCGCAACCAGGAGCAGGACTGGCTGAAGACCAACCTGGCGCGGATCTCCGGCCTGATGCAGGGCCAGCGGGTGCTGGCCACGGTGACGCAGCTGATCATGTCCGAGCTGACGCCGACGGTGACCGCGCAGCACGGCGCGTTCTTCCTCGCCGAGTCCGACGCCGACGGCCAGCTGCGCGAGCTGCGGCTGATCGCCTCCTACGGCTACACGCGACGCGACGACGTGCCTGACCGCTTCTCGATGGGCCAGTCGCTCGTGGGCCAGGCGGCGCTCGAGCGCAAGACGATCGAGATCTCAGATCCGCCCGAGGACTACATCCGCGTGAGCTCGGGGCTGGGCCGGTCGGTTCCGGCGAGCATCCTGATCATGCCGATCCTGTTCGAGGACCAGGTGCTGGGGGTGATCGAGCTGGCGTGGCTGCGGCCGCCGTCGACCATCCACACCACCTTCCTGGAGCAGCTCATGGAGACGCTCGGCGTGGTCCTCAACACGATCATCGCCAACATGCGCACCGAGGAACTGCTCCAGCAATCGCAGTCGCTCAACGCCGAGCTCGAGCAGCAGGCGCAGCTGCTGGAGGAGCGCAACCTCGACATCGAGGGCAAGAACCGCGAGATCGAGCTCGCGCGACTGGGCTTGGAGGAGAAGGCCTCCCAGCTGGCCCTGTCCAGCCGCTACAAGTCCGAGTTCCTGGCCAACATGAGCCACGAGCTGCGCACGCCGCTCAACAGCCTGCTCATCCTGTCCAAGCTGCTGCTCGACAACGAGGCCGGAAATCTCACCGAGAAGCAGCTGGACTTCGCGCGCACGATCCGCGCCGCCGGATCGGACCTGCTCGAGCTCATCAACGACATCCTCGACCTGTCCAAGATCGAGGCCGGCAAGATGGACCTGCTCTTCGACGCGATCCCGGTGGCGGGGATCTGCGCCTACGTGCAGCGCACGTTCGAGCCGGTGGCCGCCGACAAGGGGCTGACCCTCGACATCGCGCTCGATGACGACGTGCCGACGGCGATCGTCACAGACGAGCAGCGCCTCCAGCAGATCCTTCGCAACCTGCTGTCCAACGCGTTCAAGTTCACCGCCGAGGGCGGGGTGACGCTGCGCATCGAGCGCGCCGGCGAGGACGTCGTGACCTTCAGCGTCATCGACACCGGCATCGGCATCGCCGAGGACAAGCTGGCGGTCATCTTCGAGGCCTTCCAGCAGGCCGATGGCACCACCAGCCGCACCTATGGCGGCACCGGACTGGGGCTGTCGATCAGCCGCGAGCTGGCCCGGGCGCTGGGCGGGGAGATCAGCGTGCAGAGCACCGTGGACCAGGGCAGCGCCTTCACCCTGCGGCTGCGCCTCGACGCCTCACCCGACGCTCCGGTCGTCTCGCCGGACTCGCCGTTGTCGGCGGGCGCGCTCATGCCCGCCCCGGTCCTGTCGCCGGCCACGCCGCGTCCCAACGGCGAGACCGCCGAGACCGCCGAGACGGCTGACGACGGGGCGGCTGCCCGGCTGCCCGGCCGGCCGGTCACGCCGACGCGGCGCCTGCTCGTGCTGGACCGAGGCGGCCTGGCGCTCCACGCCATCCGCGGCCTGGTGGGCCGCGACCACGGCGTCGAGCTGACCAGCACGCAGGAGACCGAGGAGGCGCTGGCCGTCATCGACGCCTCGCTGCCGGACTGCCTGGTGATCGGCTCGCGGCTGTCCAAGACGTCCGTGTTCGCCGTCCTCGACGCCCTGCGCACGCGCGACCAGATCAAGCGCATGCCGGTCATCCTGCGGCTGGACCGCCGCGTGACCGAGCGCGACCGCGCGCGCCTGCGCCGCTACGAGCCGGCGCTGCTGCCGCGCGTGGCCGAGTCCGACGAGGCGCTGGCGGCCGAGGCCGCCCTCATCCTCCATCCCGCCAGCGGACCGGCGGTGGCCGGGCCCGAGGGCGACGGCGACGCCCAGGAGGCCGCGTCCCCGAGGCTGCAGGGGCGGATCCTGCTCGTTGACGACGACGTCCGCAACCTGTTCGCGCTGGCCAGCCTGCTGGAGGACCGCGGGCTGGACGTCGTCTTCTCCGAGACAGGCCGCGAGGCGCTGGAGATCCTGTCCGCCGACCGCCGGATCGACCTCGTCCTGATGGACCTGATGATGCCCCAGATGGACGGCTACGAGACGATCCGCGCCGCCCGCGCGATGCCCGCGCTGCGCACGTTGCCGATCATCGCGGTGACGGCGAAGGCGATGCAGGGCGACCGGGAGAAGAGCATCGCCGCCGGCGCGTCGGACTACATCACCAAGCCGGTCGACCCTGACAAGCTGATCTCGCTCGTCAACGGGTGGCTCTGTGTCTGAGCCGCGCGACGGCGCGAGGAGCGCGTGAGCACCGACCGAATCCCGGAGCCGCAGCTGCAGGCCGCCCCCGACCCCGACCGCCAGCAGGCGTTCACGCCCCCGATGGTGCCGGATGTACCCGGGGAGGAGGAGCAGGTCGGCATCCTGCTCGTTGACGACCACCGGGAGAACCTCGCGGCGCTCAAGGCGGTGCTCGAGCCGCTGGGCGAGCGCCTGGTCACGGCCGAGTCCGGCGAGCAGGCGCTGCGCGCGCTGCTGCGCGAGGACATCGCCGTGATCCTGCTCGACGTCCGCATGGCGGGATTGGACGGACTGCAGACCGCGCGCATCATCCGGGCGCGGCCGCGCACGCGCCACATCCCCATCATCTTCCTCACCGCCCAGGTATCGGAGGTGGAGGAGATCGCGATGGCCTATGCCTCGGGCGCGGTCGACTACGTGATCAAGCCCTTCGAGCCCGAGATCCTGCGGGCGAAGGTGTCGGTGTTCGTCGAGCTCAGCCGCGAGCGCGGCGAGCGCGTGCGCCAGTCGCGCGCCCGGGCGGAGGCCGAGGCGGTGGCCCGCACCGTGCGCACGCTCCAGATCCTGTCCGACGCGGCGCTGTCGCACCTCGAGATGCACGGACTGACCTCCGAGCTGGTGGAGCGGACCGCCACCCTGTTCCAGGCCGACGCCGCCTGCCTGCTCCTGCGCGACGAGAACGCGCCGGGCCTGGGCGTGCACGCCACCCGCGGTCGTCTGCCGGTGCCCGTGGAAGGCCGCGTCATGCTCGGGGAGGGCACGTTCGGCCGTCTTGCCGTCGAACGGCGGCCACGGATGCTCGTGGGCGACGAGGTTCCCGGCGGCGCCGACGCCGATGCCGCCTCGGCGAAGGACGAGGAGATGATCGTCAGCGTCATGGCGGTGCCACTCGTTGCCTCCGACGAGCTGCTGGGGCTGCTGGTGCTCGGCGCCACCGCCGAGGACCGCTTCGATGCCGGCGATCTGGAGCTGCTCACGCTCGCCGCCGACCGCATGGCGATTGCCATCGACCACGTCCAGCGCTTCGCCCACGGCCGACAGCTGGTGGAGACGCTCCAGCGCAGCCTGCTGCCCGACCGGCTGCCCCATCATCCGCGCCTCGAGCTCGCGGCGCGCTACCTGCCCAGCGGGCTGGCGCCGCAGATCGGGGGCGACTGGTACGACGCGCTGGAGCTCGACCGGGATCGCACCGCGGTGATGATTGGCGACGTCGTGGGCCACGGCGTCCGCGCGGCCACGACGATGAGCGAGCTGCGCAACGCCCTGCGCGCCTTCGCCGTCGAGGGGCACGGTCCGGGGGCGGCGCTCCATCAGCTCGACCGTGTCGTCCACGCGACCTTCGGCCCCGGCATGATCGCCACCGTCCTGTTTCTGATCATCGACGCGTCCAAGGGCACGGTGTCGATCTCACGCGCCGGGCACCCGCCGCCGGCGCTGCGCACCGCCAGCGGGGAGATCCGCTTCCTGGAGACCGGCGGCACGCTGCCGCTGGGGATCGACGACCGCGTCTCGGCCGACGAGGCCGAGTACCCCCTGAACCCCGGCGACACCCTGCTGCTGTTCACCGACGGGTTGGTGGAGCGCCGCCGCGAGTCGATCAACACCGGCTTTGACCGCCTGCGCGACGCCTTCCGGCACGCGCCCACCGACGTGGAGGCCCTGTGCGACCATGTGCTCGAGCGGACCGTGACCGAGCAGGCCAGCCACGACGACATCGCCCTGCTGGCGGTTCGCGTGCTCGGCCCGCCGCTCGGGGCGCTGGAGCTGAACCTTCCCGCGAAGGCCGGGTCGGTCCCGCTGGCGCGACACCGCCTGCGCGTGTGGCTGGACGAGAACGTGCCTGAGCTCGATCCCGTGGCCCGCAGCGACCTGGAGGTGGCGTGGTCTGAGGCCTGCACCAACGTGATCCGCCACGCCTACGGCCCGGACGACGCCTCCTTCGACGCGACCGCCGCCCGCGACGGCGACGCCGTCTCCCTCGAGGTGCGCGACACCGGCCAGTGGCGCCCGCCGCGGGGCCAGCATGGCGGTCGCGGCATCGCGCTCATGCGCCATCTGTGCGACGACGTCCGCGTCGATCGGCGCTCCGAGGGCACCACGGTGACGATGCGCCGCAGCCTGGACCGCGCTCCCCAGCCCCGGCGGGCCGCCTCATGAGCGATCCATCGGCCGGCGAGCCGCGCCCCGTGGCCGGGCAGGCGGGGTCTGAGTCCACCCCGGCGGCCGGGCCTGGGGCAGGGTCTGCCCCGACCCGCCCTGCGTCCAGCGATCTGGCGCGCGTCGACATCCAGGACCACGACGGCGTCCACGTGGCTGCCATCACCGGCGAGGTGGACATCTCCAACGTCGATGACGTCACCCGGCGGCTCATCGCCCTACCCAACTTCGCCCCGGGTCTGGTGGTGGACCTGCGGTTGGTCACCTACATGGACAGCACGGGCATCTCGATGCTGCACGATCTGGCCGGGCGGCTGCGCGAGCGCTCGCAGAAGCTGATCGTCGTGTGCCCGCCGGGTTCGCCGCCGCGGCGGGTGCTGGAGCTCACGGGGCTGATCGCCCGGACCACAGTGGTCGATGACCTGGCGCCGGCGGTGCGGACGTTGCGCCACGTCGCGCAGGACCTGCCGTCGAGCTGACGCCTCCACTCATGAGAGTTGCGATGTTTTTATGCGATACGCAGCAAAATGTCGCCATCGGGCTTGGCGCGAGCCGTCCGGCCATCCCTGTGCCCGCCTGGCCGTAGACGCCCCGCGGCCCGCCACACGCCCAACGCGCTGATTGCGGCCCCCAACCCTGAGGTAGCATCGAATCAAATGGGTTACAAGATTCTGGGCTACGCCGTCTGGCACGGCAGCAGGTTGTATGTCCGCCGGCGCGTGGGCGGCACGAAGGGCAAGGCCGCCATCCTGGGCGCCGGCGTGCTGGTGCTCGCCGGCGTCGCGCTCGCCGGCCGACAGCCGACGTCAAGTCAATAAACCGTAGATTTGCGGAACTTTAGGGAGGCACTTCCGTGCGCCTGACGAATGGACGCACGCGAGTCCGCCCGGTGGATCTGACGGGCGGCTCACGTCGCCATGACTGAGACCGCCTCCGCTGACATCCCCCTGGCCGTCGACCGCGTCGACCGCGCGCGCGGCGGGGGGGACGGAGTGACGCTCCGGATGACCGGGCGCTGGCTAAGGCCGGCCGACGCCGCCCAAAGCCTGCCGCTGCTCGTGGTCCAGGTCCAGGGTCGTCGCCATCGCTTCGCGCCCGCCGATGGCGGGGACGGACCCGCCACGAGGAACGGCGCCTGGGAGGCGACGTTCAACCTGCCATCGTGGGCTGAGCCCCACCGCGAGGGCCAGGCCGCCCTGTGGGTGGGCACCGCGGTGGTGCCGGTGCCGCTGCCCGCGCCCAGATCGATTGTCGCGCCGCCCGTCCCGCCGGCTCCGGCATCGCCGGAGGGGCTGCGCCCCGGCGAGCTCCCCGACTCCGTCGTCGACACCGGGCGCACCGGGCCCCTTGCCGAGCTCCTGTTCAAGGAGAGCGTGTCGGCCCTCCATGCCGAGCTTGAGCAGCGTTCGACCGACGTGGCGCGCCTCCAGGGCTCGCTCGCCGACGCCCAGTCCGAGCTGGAGGCCCGGACCGCGATGCAGGCGGCGCTCGAGTCGGCGCAGAGCGACCTGCGCGGCGAGCTGCAGGAGCTGATGTCCGCGGTGGGTGTCCAGCGCGAGGACTTCGAGCGGCGGCTGGCCACCGCTGAGGACCAGCGGGTCGCCGCCGAGGCCGAGCGCGGCCGCCTGCGCGAGCAGCTGGCGGCGTCGGACGCAATGACCCAGCGAAACGTGGACGCCGCGGGCGAGCGGTTCCGGCGCGAGCTGGCCGAGCTGATTGCCGCGCGCGACGCGCTCACCGCCGAGGTCGCCGACCTGCGCGCTCGCCTGGCAACGACCCAGGCCGGACATCAACAACACGCCGCCGAGCTCGCAGCGCTCCGCGACGAGCTGGCGTTCGCCCAGGTCGCGCGCGACACCGCCGAGGGCGAGGCCGCCGGTCTGCGCGCGGAGCTCGAGCGCCTCGGCAGCGAGCTCGCGGCCACGCGCGAGCACCACGCGGCGCAGGACGGGGACCTGGGCGAGGCGCAGCGCCTCCTCGCCGAGGCCCGGAGCCTGAGCCAGCAACTGCGTTCGCAAAGCTCGCAGTAAGCGCGTTTAGCCTCCGCATCCGTCCGCCGGGGGACGTACCGTCGCGGACGTGAGTGACTTGCCGGGGACCTCCGCGGTCGCAATCGAGACGGTCGAGTGGTCCGCGGTGAGCGGAGGGAACCTCAACGTCCGGATCACCGGCCGGTGGCGCCGGCGCCGCCCCGTGAGCACCGGACAGCCGACGCTCGTCATCGAGGCCGAGGGACGGCGCCACCGCTTTCCTGCCATGCCCGAGCCGCCGAGCGTGGGCGGGACCGGCCCTGGCCTATGGAGGCTCAGCTTCACCGTCCCAGGCTGGCTGGCGCCGGAGCTGGGCCGCACGTGGCTCCAATTCGGCACGGTCATCGTGGCGCTGCCTGTCGCCGTGCCCGCTCCCGGTGAGCCCCCGGCGGGTCGGGGCCAGGGTATGACAGGCCCGCCGCACCCGCCTGACGATGAGCCGGTCCCGCCGCCGCTGCCGCTGGAGCGCGCGCCGGACGAGCCCGAGGAGCCGCCGGATTTTGAGGATGCCCGCGGCGTCGCCGAGCTGACGCGGCGGGTCGAGGGGCTTGAGGAGGAGCTGCGGACAGCCCGGTCGGTGCGCGACGAGTTCGCCGCGTCGCTGGAGGAGCGCGAGCGCAAGCGCCGGATCGCCGAGCAGCGGGCCCACGCCGAGCAGGCGTTGCGGCGTGACCTGGCGCGCCAGCTGTCGACCAGCACGGCGGAGGCCGAGCGCGCCCGCGAGGCGATGGGGGACCTGGCCGCGGCCGAGGAGCGGATCCGCGGCCTGGAGGGGGAGCTCCACCAAGCGCGGCGGCGCAGCGACGAGGCCGAACAGGTGGCCGCCGCGGCCACCGCCGCCCGCCAGCGAGCCGAGCGCGAACGCGAGCTGGCCGAGCAGAAGCTCCAGCGGCGGCCCGAGGCCGCCGCGTCGGAGACCGCCCGGCTGCGCTTCGAGCATGAGTTGCGCGGGCGCTGGGTCGGCCAGGCGCCGAGAATCCCCGCCGAGCCGGTGGTCCCCGCTGCGGCACCGGCGCAGCCTCTGCCGCGGGTACCGCCCCGGCCGCCGGAGTTGGCGCCGGTGGCCGTGGAGCCGGCGCCGGAGCCCCCTTTGGAGCCGCCTTTGCAGCTCCTGGTGCCCCCTGTGGACCCTCTGGTGCCGCCGCCGGCCGTGGTCGCGAGCCTGCGCGCCGAGCTGGAGTCGCGCGCCCGCGAGGACGCTGGGCTGCGCGCCCGCCTGATCGACGCCGAGTCCCGGCTGGCGGCCCGGGTGCCCCTGGAGTCGCGCACCGCCGAGACGCTCGGCCAGGTTCGCGTCGAGCTCGAGTCGCTGGCCGACGAGCTGGCCCGCGAGCGGCTGCTCCGCGTCGACGCCGAGCGGCGCGCCGCCGAACTGGAGAGCGAGCTGCGCGGCCAACGGGCCGTGTCGCTGGGGGCTTACCGGGCGATCGGCGAGCTGCGCGAGGCCCTGACGCGGCTGGCGACGCCGGAGCCCGAACCGGAGACCGCGGCTCCGCCCCAGGCGGAGACCGCTCCCGAGCCCGAGGCGCGCGCGGAGCCCGAGCCCGAGCCCGAGCCCGAGCCGCAGCGCGAGCCCGAGCCGCAGCCCGAACCGGAGCCCGATCCGCGGCCGGAGCGAGAGCCGCCCCAGGCCGCCCTCGTCGAGCCGGCCCGCCTCAACGACGCGCTGACGCGGCTGCGCGGGACGATCGACCCCCAGGACGCCCCGGATCGGGGCGCGGGTGCCCCGATCACCCCCGCGCCCTCGATGCACGAGGCGCTCGCCCGGCCGTCGCTGGAGCGCGCGTTCCGGGCGATGGCACGCACCGATCCGGACGCCGCCGGCCGGCTGCTGCTGGAACTGCTGCCGCTCCAGCGGGTCGTCTATCCGCACGCGGTGACCTACGACCTTGTGCTGGCCCACGACCGCTGCGTGTGGGTGTCGGTCCCCAACGGCACGCCTGTGATCGAGGTCCACAGCGCCGCGCGTCCGCGGCGGGAGGTCGACTTCCAGGTGAAGGGCGAGCCGGCGCGGCTCGCCCGCCTGCTCACCGCCGGGTGGTTCCAGCGCCGATTCGGCCGCACGGCCCGCGTGCGCGGGCGGCGCGAGGGGGTGGTGGCTCTGTCGGCGCTGCTCGGCGCTCCGCTCGACCTCGGGGCGCTGCATCGCGCCGGGGTGCGGCCCGACCCGGTGATCACGTTCGCGCTCTTGGCCGCCATGATCGACCCGGCCTGGACCGCCCCCGAGCGCTTCACGCTCGCCCACGCCACGCCGGAGGCGACGCGGACATATCTGGTGGTGCGGGAGGGGCGGCCGCTGACGGCGACCCGGCTCGCCCCGGACGGCGGCGCGACCACGACGCTCACGTGCGCCACCGAGCACCTGCTGGCGGCGCTCGCCGGAGAGCCAGCGCCGGGGATCCGCGTCACCGGTGACGTGGGGGCGTTCCTGTCCGTGCGCAGGTGGATCAAACGCGCACAGAGCGAGTAAAAGCGGGCCTGTCGTGCCGTGCCTCAGCCGCTGCGTCCGAGTCGGCGCCTAACCTAGAAAGCGCCGTCTCATGACCCCTGTCTGCGCCCACCTCCACGTCCACTCCGAGTACTCGCTGCTGGACGGGGCGTGCAAGATCGACGCGCTGGCGGCGCGGGCCGCCGAGTTCGAGCAGCCGGCGCTGGGCCTCACGGACCATGGCGTGATGAACGGGTCGGTGGAGCTGTTCACGGCCTGCCGCAAGCATGGCATCAAGCCGATCATCGGCTGCGAGGTCTACATCGTGGATGACCACGAGCGTCGGGCGCCTGGCCGGCTGGAGCGCTTCCACCTCACGCTGCTGGCCGCCAACCCCACGGGCTACCGCAACCTGGTCAAGCTGTCATCACGGGGCTTCCTGGAGGGCTACCAGCGCGGCAAGCCATCGGTGGACATGGCACAGCTCGCCGAGCACGGCGACGGGCTGATCGCGCTGTCGGGGTGCCTGCAGTCCCGGTTCTGCCAGCACCTGATCAGCGATCGGTCCGACCTGGCTCGCGCCCACGCCGACGAGCTCATGACCGCCGTCGGCCCAGACAACGTCTACTTTGAGGTTCAGAAGAACGGCCTCCCCGTCCAGGACAAGTGCAACGAGGAGATCGTCCGGATCGCCGGGGAGCTGGGGCGCCCCCTCGTGGGCACGGGCGACGTGCACTACCTGCGGCGCGAGGACTACCACCACCACGCGGCGCTGCTGTGCGTGCAGACCAAGTCGACGCTCAGCCAGCCCAAGATCACCTTCGACACCAACGAGTTCTTCCTGCGCTCCAGCCAGGAGATGGCCGATGCGTTCTCCGAGTGGCCAGAGGCGATCGCCTCCACGCTGGAGATCGCCGAGCGCTGCGACGTCGAACTGGAGCTCGGACGGCAGCTCATCCCCAGCTACCCGACGACGGACGGGAGCGGGGAAGGGGAGTACCTGCGCCGGCTCGTCGACGAGGGCCTGCGCCGCCGCTACGGGGACCCGGTTCCCGCCGCGGCGGTCGAGCGCGCCGAGTACGAGCTGGGCGTCATCGACCGGATGGGCTTCAACGCCTACTTCCTCATCGTCTGGGACTTCGTCAAGTACGCCAAGGACGCCGGCATCGCGGTGGGACCGGGCCGTGGCTCGGCCGCCGGCTCGATCGTCGCCTACTGCCTGCAGATCACCGACGTCGACCCGCTGCGCTATGACCTCCTGTTCGAGCGCTTCCTCAACCCCGAGCGCGTGTCGATGCCCGACATCGATATGGACTTCTCGGTGCGCGGCCGGGAACGGGTGATTCGCTATGTCACCGAGAAGTACGGCAAGGAGGCGGTCGCGCAGATCATCACCTTCGGCAAGATGTTCCCGCGCGCGGCCACCCGCGATGCTGCCCGCGTCCTCGGGCACGAGTACGGCGTGGGGGACCGGCTGGCCAAGCTCATCCCCGATCCCCAACAGGGACGCCCGCCCAGCTTCAAGGACTGCCTGGCCCTCGGCCAGCCGCTGCGCGCCGAGGTCGACCGCGACGGGACGGCCAAGCAGATCGTCGACGTCGCCCAGGGCCTCGAGGGGATCGTCCGCAACTCCTCGATCCACGCCGCGGCGGTAGTGATCTCGGACCGGCCGCTGACCGACATCCTGCCGCTGCAGATCGCCGATGCCGGTGCCGACGAGAACGGCGATCGCATCTTCCGGACCGTGACGCAGTTCTCGATGAAGCCGGTGGAGCAGCTCGGGTTGCTGAAGATGGACTTCCTGGGGCTGCGCAACCTGGACGTGATCGAGGACGCGCTGGACATCGTGGAGCGCTCGAGCGGCGAGCGGCCGGACATGAGCACGCTGCCGCTCGATGATGTGCCCACCTACGAGATGCTGGCTCAGGGCGATGCGGTCGGCGTGTTCCAGTTCGAGTCCGAGGGGATGCGCGAGGCGCTCAAGAAGGTCCGGCCGACGGAGTTCGACGACCTGGTGGCGCTGGGCGCGCTCTATCGCCCCGGCGCGATGGACCAGATCCCCACCTACGCGCGCGGCAAGCGCGACCCGGAGACGATCACCTACGCCGATGAGCGGCTGCGGCTGATCCTGGAGTCCACGAAGGGCGTGATCATCTACCAGGAGCAGGCGATGCAGATCTCCAAGGAGCTGGCCGGCTTCAGCGGCGCCAAGGCGGATGACCTGCGCAAGGCGATCGGCAAGAAGAACCGCGAGGCGATGGCCAAGCTCAAGCCCGAGTTCGTCGAGGGGTGCCGGAAGTCCGGGACCGGCGAGTCGGTCATCGAGATGCTGTGGACCACGAACGAGAAGTCGGCCGACTACTCGTTTAACAAATGCGCGTCAGGACGGACTCGGGTGATCCTTCCGGATGGAGTTCGGATCCGGTTGTCGGAGGCGTTCAGGACCCAGCCGGCCGAGCTGATGTCCATGTGGGCGGACGGGACGGTCAGGCCGCACAAGGTCGCGAAGATCGTGAAGACCGGACGCAAGCAGGTCTACCGCGTGACATGTGAGAGCGGCCGCCAGATCCGCGTCACGGCGGAGCACCGGCTCCTGACCACCAATGGCTACGTCGAAGTCGGCGAGATGACCGTGGGGGAGACGGAGCTCATCACGCTCCCGATGATCAGTGAGCAGCAGCGGGAGGCACGCTGGAAGACGATGACTCGGCTGGCGCACAGCGCCGAGCGTGCCGCCTGGGACCGGGCGGGATCCATCCGCATGAAGGCCTACCAGGATTCGCGCCCGTACGCCGAGAAGGCCTCCCATATGAAGCTGATGCACAATCTCCACCCCGAGTTGACGCGCAACGGGGTGGCGGCGATGCACGAGCGGGTCCGGTGGCTGTGGGCGAATGATCCGGAGTGGCGCCTGCGCCAAATGAACAACTCGCTGCGAGCCGTGCAGGCCGCGTACGCCACCGGTCCGGGATACGGACATTGCTCCATCGCGAGCAACGGGATGTGGTGCGCCAGTTGGCCGGAGCGCGAGATGTGCGAGTGGCTGATCGACGAGGGCATTGAGTTCGAGATGCACAAGCCGCTGCCGAGCGGGCGCATGTGCGATTTCTACTTCGCCGGTGTCTATTGGGAGATGGACGGCATGGACCGGGTGCCGGAGTACTTCGAGGCAAAGTACGCCGACCTGCCGTTCGTCGTCGTGACGCCTGAGGACTTCAAGTTCCGCGTCGCGCGCCACCTGGCCACCTCTCACGCTGAGAACGGGGACCCGGTCGTATCGATCGAGGCGCTAGGGCTCGAGATGACGTACGACGTCGAGATGGCGCCCGACGGCCCTCTCAACTTCATTGCCAATGGGATCGTCTCGCACAACTCGCACGCCGCCTGCTACGCGCTCATCTCCTACCGCACCGCGTGGCTGAAGGCCAACTACCCGGCGGAGTACATGGCGGCGCTGATCTCCTCGGTGATGGACACCAAGGACAGGGTGCCGTTCTTCGTCGCTCAGGCCGAGCAGATGGGGATCGCCATCCTGCCGCCGGACGTCAATCTGTCCGACCACGAGTTCGTCGTCGTCGACGGCAACATCCGCTTTGGGCTCGATGCCGTGAAGGGCGTCGGTTACCAGGCCGTGGAGGCGATCAAGAGCGCTCGGGGGGACGACGGCGAGCCCCGTCCGTTCACGAGCCTGTTCGACTTCTGCGAGCGCGTGGACAACCGCGCGGTCAACAAGAAGGCGATCGAGGCGCTCATCAAGTGCGGCGCCTTCGGCTCCACCAACGACTCGCGCAAGGGCATGCTGATGGTCCTCGAGCAGGCGCAGGCGGCGGGCCAGAAGGCCCAGCAGGACGCGCTCATCGGGCAGGGGTCGATCTTCGACCTCGGCCTTGACCTCGGCGGCGAGGGGGCGGGCAACGGCAACGGAACCGCGGGCGCGTTCGCCGGGCCCACGCACGCTCCCATCCCGGGGGACGAGTTCGATCAGACCGAGCTGCTGGCCGCCGAGAAGGAGTCGCTGGGCCTGTTCATCTCCGCACACCCGCTCAAGGACCTGGGGCCGGCGCTGCGCGCGAAGGCCGGCAGCACCCTGGCGGAGCTCTCCGCGCGTCGCGACGGTGATTGGGTCACGATCGGCGGCATGGTCACCCAGGCCAAGAAGATCAAGACCAAGAAGGGCGACTTCATGATGTTCGCGACGCTCTACGACCTGGAGACGTCGGTCGAGATCATCGTGTTCGGCAAGACCCTGGCCACGTGTGAGGACGTGCTGGAGACCGACTCGATCGTCCTCGTGCGGGGCAAGGTGGACCATAAGGACCGCGACACCACCTGCCTGATCGCCCAGCAGGTCGAGCGCTTCGAGCCCACCGAGAAGGAGGTGTTAGACGCGCAGGTGCAGGCCGCCAAGCCCGCCCTGACCCCTAGCTCGCTCAAGCTGCACCTCGATGCCACTGCGCTGCCGGCATCGGTCCTGGGCGAGCTCAAGGAACTGCTGTCGGGCTTCCCCGGCGAGTCGGACGTCGTCATCGAGCTGAGCACCACCGTCGGGCACCGGCGGCTGAAGCTCGGCCCCAGCTACCGGGTGTCTCACAGCGCTGGGTTGCACGCGGAGCTCGACGCCCTGCTCGGTTCGGCGCTCATTCCCGAGGCCGCCCCCGCGCGCGAGCCGGAAGCCGCCAGCGTCGCGTAGCCCTGCGGCGGCGCTGCTCCGCCGCCCTCAGTGGACGTGGAGGTTGATCCCCAGCAGGAGCAGGGGCCACAGGAGGATCGCCAGCAGCGCCGAGATGATCGGCTTGACCGCGTTGACGTTGTGCAGGTAGTTGTGCGACGACGCCAGCAGGACCCCGACGATCAGCCACACGACACTGGTCAGGCTCAATCTCACGTGTCTCTCCTCACGGTGGTTGGCGTTCCCTCAGCGCCGCCTACCCGTTCCACGCGCGCTCGACGCACCCCGGCCCGGCCTAGGTGGGCAGCCACGGCCCGCGCCAGCCGCCGAACCCGTCAGTCACCTTCGCGGCCTCCTCCGGTCCCCAGGAGCCCTGGGCGTAGGGCCGCACCTTGGGCGGCGCATCGAGCAGGGGCTGAACCACCCGCCAGCACTCCTCGACGTTGTCCTGGCGGGTGAAGTGGCTGGCGTCGCCAACGAGCGCCGCGTGCAAAAGGACCTCGTAGGGGGTGGCGCCCTCGCCACCTTCCTTGGCGAACTCCATGTTCAGGTCGATCTCGCTGACGCCCGGCCGGTCGGCCCGCAGAGCATCGAGCGAGATCCGGATGCCGGAGTGCGGATCGATCCGGAACACGATCTGGCTGGGCCCGGGGCGGCGCCGCCCGCTCGCGATGAACGAGAGTCGGGGCGCGTTGCGAAACACGAGGCGCAGCTCTGTCTGTGTGAGGGGCAGCCGCTTGCCGGTGCGGATGAAGAACGGCACTCCGGACCAGCGCCAGCTGTCGATGTCCAGGCGCAGCGCCACAAAGGTCTCGGTCGACGAGTTGGCGCGCACCCCGTCAATGTCGCGGTAGCCCTCGTACTGGCCCCGGGCGTAGTGCTCGGGCTTGGCGTCGGCCATGGCGGCGAACACGGCCTGCTTGGCGTCCTTCTGGCTATCGGGGTCGGCTGCGGCGGGAGGGTCCATCGCGGCAGTGGCGACGATCTGCAGCAGGTGGTTGACCACGACGTCGCGCAGCGCTCCCACCGGGTCATAGAAATGGCCGCGGTCCTGGACGCCGAAGCTCTCCGCCATCGTGATCTGCACCGAGGAGACGAAGTTGCGGTTCCACACCGGCTCGAGAATCGCGTTGGCGAAGCGAAGGTAGAGGACCTCCTCGACGCCCAGCTTGCCCAGGAAATGGTCGATCCGGTAGATCTGCGGCTCGTCAAGGTACTGGTGCAGCTCGGCGGCGAGATCGCGCGCCGATTGGAGGTCGTGCCCGAAGGGCTTCTCGACCGCCACGCGCCGGCCTCCCTGCACGAGCTTGGCCTTGGCCAGACCCGCCACGACCATGCCGAACAGCGACGGCGGGATCTCGAGGTAGAAGACCGGATTGGCCGCGTCGCCCAGCGCGGAGGCGACCGCCGCATAGGTGGCGCTGTCGTCGAAGTCGCCGCTCACGAACGACAGCTGCTTGGCAAAGCGCGTCCAGACGGCATCGTCGATCGGCTCGCCGGTGGCCTTCACCGCGTCAAGCGCGTGGCGGCGCAGATGGTCGTCGTCCCAGTCCTCCACGGCGACGCCGATCACCGGGCAGTCGAGCAGCCCGCGCGCGGCCAGCCGGTACAGCGAGCGGAGCGTCATCTTGCGCGCGAGGTCGCCGGTGATGCCGAACACCACCAGGGCGTCTCCGGGGCGGGTCAGGTTGCTCATCGGCGGCCCGGACGCTAGCGGGATTTCGTGTGGCGGGCCTTGGTGCGCGCCCGTGACGCCTTGCCGCGCTTGCGCAGCTCAAAGCAGAGCTGAACCTCCTCGCGCGACGGGCCCTGGCGCTCGGGCCCCTGGGTCTCGATCACCAGCGGCAGCGTCTCGAAGCGCGGCTCGGACAGGAACGCGGCGCAGCCGCGATCGCCGAGCTCGCCGGTGCCGATGTTGGCGTGGCGATCGCGGTTGGAGCCCAGCTTGGTCTGGGAGTCGTTGAGGTGCAGCGAGCCCAGCCGCTTGATGCCGACCGTGCGGTCGAACGCGTCGATGATCTCCGTCAGCCCGGCCGCGGTCCGAATGTCGTACCCGGAGGCGAGCAGGTGGCAGGAGTCCAGGCACACTCCGAGGCGCCTGCCGCCGCCCGCCGCCGACAGCAGCTCGGCCAGCTCCTCGAAGGACCGTCCCAGCGTCCCGCCCGCCCCGGCGGTGTCCTCGAGGTGAAGCGGACAGCGGTCGGTCTCCGACAGCGCCTCCTTGATCATCTTGCCGGCCCGCTTGATCGCCTGCTTGACATCGCCCTGCTTGGCCGACCCCGGATGCAGGACGACGCCGGCGGCGCCGATGCCGGCACCCACCCGCAGCGACTGGATCAGTGAGGCCCGTGACTTGTCGCGGATCTCGGCGTCCTCGGAGGCGCAGTTGAGCAGATACACGGCGTGGATCAGCACCGCCTTGACCGGGCTGGGGTTCATCGCCGCCCGGAAGGCGGCGAAGTCGTCCTCGCCGTACGCGGTGGGTCTCCACATGCGCGGGCTCTGGTTGAAGATCTGGATCGCCTCGCAGCCTTTCTCCACGCCGCGCTCGATCGCCTTGTCCAGACCGCCGGCCGGAGATACGTGGGCGCCGATTAGCATGCTGTGACCATGTCCTTACGTGTTCGCTTTGCTCCGTCCCCAACTGGGGCCCTGCACATCGGCGGCGCACGGACGGCGCTGTACAACTGGCTGCTGGCCCGGGGCCAAGGGGGCACCCTCGTGCTGCGCATCGAAGATACCGACCGCGAGCGCTCGACGCCCGAGAACGTCGAGCAGATCCTCGACGCGCTGCGCTGGCTCAAGCTCGACTATGACGAGGGCCCGATCTTCCAGTCCGAGCGCGCGGAGCGCCATGCCGAGGTCGTTGCCCAGCTGCTCGCCGACGGGCACGCGTACCACTCGAACGCCACTACTGACGACGTGCGCGCGTACAAGGAGCGCCACGGAGGCGATCGCGGCTTCCGCGGAGAGCCGGAGGACTCGGGCGCGGTACGCCTGCGGGTCCCCGACACCGGAGAGACCGTGGTTTGCGACGTCGTCCGCGGCGAGGTCGCGTTCCCCAATGCCAACCAGGACGACCCGGTCATCGCCCGGGCGGATGGCACTCCGGTCTATAACCTCGCGGTCGCCGTCGACGACCTCGACGCCGGTATCACCCACGTCGTGCGGGGCGAGGACCACATCTCCAACACGCCGAAGCAGATGTGGGTGCTCGAGGCGCTGCGCGCGCCCCTCCCGCAGTACGCGCACCTGTCTCTCCTCTACGGCCCGGACGGCAAGAAGTTGTCAAAGCGCCACGGCGCGGCGTCCGTGCAGGAGCTGCGCGACGCCGGCTACCTGCCCGAGGCGGTCGACAACTACATCGCGCTGCTCGGCGCCGGCTTCGCCTCCGACGAGGAGTTCTTCAGCCTCCCTCAGCTCGCCGAGCGCTTCCGGCTCGAGCGCGTGTCCAAGAACCCGGCGATCTTCGACGAGCAGAAGCTGCGCCACCTCGACGGGCGCCACCTGCGCGAGCTGGGAACCAGCGAGCTGACCGCCCGCCTCGAGGATTTCACCGGACGGACGGGGCTGCGCGGCGCTGTGGAGATCTCCGAGGAGAAAATCCAGACGCTGGCGGACTTCTGGCCCCTCGTCTCGTTCCTCTTCGACGGTCCGGTGGATGATCCAGCGGCATTTGACAAGACGATCCGACGCGAGGGCGGGGCGGAGGCGCTGAGCGCGGCGCGCGACGCCCTGGCGCAGGCCGAGCCGTTCGATGCCGAGCACGTGGAGGCGGCGCTGCGCGGCGTGGTGGAGCGGCTGCAGACCAAGCCGGGGAAGGTGTTTCAGCCGGTGCGCGTTGCCATCGCCGGTCAGACCGTGTCCCCCGGTATCTTCGAGAGCGTTGCGCTCCTCGGAAAGGACGAGACACTGGCCAGGATCGACTCCGCACTGGCCCGCGTGCGGGACGAGGACTGACCCGCAGGCTCGGAAGGGCTAAACCGGCGCTCCCAGCTGCCGATAACAAGGGCAATGCTTGGGAGCGAACCGAGCGATACCAATCCGACGCGCCCGCACGTGGGTAGGAAGGGACGAGATCCCGGTGGCGACTGCTGCTTTGAAGACTGCTGTGCCAACTGATCCATACGCCACGCGTGAGCGCCACCACAACGAAGGCCATGGCCGACGGCTGACGACGGCCTTCGAGGCCCTCGAGGCCTACCCGGTGCTCGTGGAGTCCCGCAACCGCGTCCTGCGCCTGTTCGAGGACGGCGAACCGTCGGTCAGCGACGTGGTCTCCGCCGTCGAAGCCGATGTCGCGCTGGCGGTCACCGTGGTGCGACTGGCCAACCAGGTCGAGGGCCCCACGCAGGGTCGCGTCGACAGCGTGGTCGCCGGAGTCGACGTGCTCACCCCCCGCACCGTGCACGCCATCGCCAGCCGCGCCCGCACCTTTGACTTCTTCGAGCGCACCGCCGTGTGGCAGGGGATCCCCGAGCGCTTCCGCCTGCACTCCGTGGCAACCCAGCGCGCCGCCGATCGCCTGGCGCGCGAGATCGGCTTCGAGGCCCGTGACCGGCTGATGGTGACCTCGCTCCTGCACGACATCGGCAAGCTCGTGCTCGTCCATGCCTACCCCGGCTATCCGTCACAGGTCCACGGCGAGGCCCGCACGCCGGAGGATCGCCTCCAGCGCGAGCGCCGGGAGCTCGGCGTCGACCACGCGCTCGTCGGCGGCGTGCTCGCCCGCCGCTGGACGCTGCCCAAGTCGATCGCCAGCGTCATCGAGCGCCACCACGCTGCGGACTCCACCGGCGAGGCGGCTCTCGTCCGCCTGGCCGACATGCTGGCCCACTATGTTCTCGGGGGCTCCATCACCCCGTCCGAGCTGCTCTCGGTGGCCCGGACCATTGGCCTGACCCCCGCGGGCCTGCGCAAGGTCATGTACGAGCTGCCGCTCCCGGCCTCCGGCGAGCGTCCCCGCCAGGTGGAGCCGTGCCCGTTGTCCAGCCGCGAGGTCGATGTCCTGCGCCGGCTCGCTCGCGGCATGGTCTACAAGCAGATCGCGTCCGAGCTTGGGCTGTCCACCAGCACGATCCGGACCCACCTGCACAACGTCTACGGCAAGCTGGGCGCTATGGACCGCGCCCAGGCGGTTCTCATCGCCACCGAGCGCGGCTGGATCTGATCGCAGCGTCGCAGTGCAGCGCCTACTAGCATCGGGCGCCCGTGATCTCCATCACCACCAAGTCGCCGTATGCATTGAGCGCGCTGGTGGAGCTCGACCGCCAGGGCGGCGCCGGCCCGGTGCCGATCGCTGAGCTGGCCCGTCGGCGCGATATCCCGGTGCAGTTCCTCGAGCACCTGTTCGCCACCCTACGCCGGGCCGGCATCCTGCGCTCGCAGCGCGGGGTCAAGGGCGGCTACAGCTTCGCGCGGCCCAGTGACGAGGTGACGGTGCTCGAGCTCGTCGAGCTCCTCGACGGGCCGCTCGGCGCCGACGCCACCGGCGTGTTCGGGGCCGCCGCGGAGGCGGCGCGCTCGGTCCTGGCCGAGGCCACTGTGGCCTCCGTGGCCGAGCAGGAGATCCGGTCGGCGGGCGCGCCGATGTACCACATCTAGGTGATCCGGGTCCGATCCTCCACTCCGGTGGAGGGTCCTCCGTCCGCCGGCCCACGCCGCTCCTCGTGGTCCAGAGCCCGGGCGACCCTCCACAAACCTACGCGTACCCCACGAACGGGAGACGGGAGCGCCGCTCGGACCCAGGCGCAAACGTGTGCGCTCGTATATCCGTCCGCGCCCGCGGGTCAGGACAGATGGCCAGCCGCTTGCTCTGGACTCACGCCCTAGTGACACAAAGACGACCCAATCGCAGGACCCTGGTTATCGCCCTTTACCGTCAGGGGACAGTCGACTATGCGTTCTTCTTCCCGGCCTGCCCTACGGGTTGTCTGTTTCATCACCGCGCTTACCGCGCCTTTCGCTGTCGCCCTCACGGCGTCACTGCCCGTCGGTGTCGACGTTGCACTCGCCGCTTCGGCGAAGTCGTGTACGAGCGGCCGTACGACGGCGCCGTTCCTGGCGAGCGGCGGTGCACGATCGCCCAGGGTCTCCGGCTCGGTCGTGGTGGTCACTCGCGGCCTCGCTACCACGATCAGCACCCCTGGCGCCACGGCGCCGCGGACAATCCAGCCGAGCGTCAACGTGGGGGAGGCCTGGCTTACATTCTGCGTGGAGGGCGGACACGTCGCGCGGGGGGCAGTGCTCCTCACGTCCCGGGCGGGCGGCGTCTCGGTCGTCGCGACCGGAGCCCGTCAGCTCGCGCTGACTCAGACGATCGGCCGGCAGGTGCGCACGGTCGGCAGGGTCGCGCTCCCGGTTTGGCCCCAGCTCGTCCAGGTGGTACTCGATCGCACCCATCAGGGGGCCTCCCTGCGCGTCAACGGGCGCCAAAGGGGCAGAGTCCGAGCGACGATTCCCGCGACCACCGTCGTCGTGATCGGCAGCGCTGCGCACCCCGTGGGCAGCGCGGTGATCGCTGTTCCGTCGGTCTCCGACCCCTCCTCGACCAATCCAATGCCGCTGAGCACTCCGGCGGCCACGTCCACGTCGCCATCCTCGACCGCTGGGTCCGCCACCACCGCCACGGTCCCAACGGGCGTGACCACCGCCGGGACGGTGGTCATAACCACAACCTCCCCCGCCACCACCACGACCACCACGACGACGGGCGGCAGCCCGACGGTAACCGCCCCGACCTCGCCGGTCGCGCCTCCGGCCACCGATGACATCGGGACCAACTCCGGCCTCACCGCCTCGCAGGCCTCCACCGTGCCGTTCAACGCGTTCGCGCCGACGAGCTTCTGGAACACGCCGCTGGCAGCGACCGCACCCGTGGACCCGAACTCGCAGAGCTACGTGAGCCATCTGGTGAGCCAGGTCAATAGCTACGGCGCGTGGATGAACACGACGTCGTACAGCATTCCGGCCTACGTCGTGCCCGCGACTCAGCCCACCGTGACGGTCCGCCTCGCCACATGGGGTCCGGACCTGCAGCAGCAGTTCAATGCCGTGCCGATTCCCCCGGGCGCCAAGCCGGGCGCCGGTACAGACGGCAGCCTCACGGTGTGGCAGCCGTCGACAGACAAGATGTGGGACTTCTGGCAGCTCACTCAGTCTTCCTCGGGCGCCTGGAGCGCGAAATGGGGTGGGGAGATGGACAACGTCTCGACCAACCCCGGCTACTTCACCCACTCCGGCCAGACGAACAACTGGGGCGCCACCGCCACCGGTCTGCCGTTGATAGGGGGACTCGTGACGATCGCCGATCTAAAGCGCGGCTACATCAACCACGCGCTCGCGATCGCCGTGCCGCAGGCCACCCAGGGAGTGTTCTCGTGGCCGGCGCAGCGGACCGATGGCCGCTTCAAGGGCGGCGTCGCTCTTCCCGAGGGACTGAGGTTTCGCCTCGATCCGATGATCAACGTGGCAAGCCTCGGTCTTCCGGCACTGGACCGCATGCTGGCAGAGGCCGCTCAGACCTATGGCATCGTCATCCGCGACCAGTCGGGCTGCGTTTCGCTCTACGCCCAGGATCCGACGACCACGGGCTCCAATCCATGGGTCGGTCCCTTTGACGGCTGGAGCGAAGGCACGTTTCTCTCGTGGTTTCCCTGGAGCCATCTCCAGGCGATGCAGACGCAGCTCTCGACCAGCTCCTGATGACTCGACGGCGCTCGCGACCTAGTGCGCGTCGCCGGCGTCAGTCGTGGCTCGGCGCCGTGAGCGACGCACCCGGAGGTTCTCTAGGGTGTCTCCCAGCATGCGTGGGATCGCGACCAACATCACGGATCTGGTCGGCCGCACGCCGATGATCAAGCTGACTCGTCTAGGCGCGGCTCCGCAGGTCGAGCTCTTCGCGAAACTCGAAGCGTGCAACCCTGGTGGCAGCGTCAAGGACCGAATCGGCGTCGCGATGATTGAGGCCGCTGAGCGTGAGGGCCGCGTGGAGCCAGGGAGGACCACGATCGTTGAGGCAACCAGTGGCAACACCGGGATCGCGCTGGCGTTCGTCTGCGCGGCCAAGGGCTACGACCTGATCCTCACCCTCCCCCAGGGCATGAGCCGAGAGCGTGAAGCGCTCCTACGACTCTACGGAGCTTCGGTCGAGGTGGTGGAGTCGCTGGGCGGGATGACGGAGGCGGTCGAGGCGGCCCGGGCGCTCGCCGCTCGTGATGATGTGTTCCTGCCCGATCAGTTCTCCAATCCCGCCAACCCGGACATACACCGGCGCACAACCGGCCCGGAGGTCTGGGATGCGCTTGACGGCCGCGTCGACGTGTTTGTCGCGGGCGTCGGAACGGGAGGGACGATTACGGGGGCTGGAGAGGTGCTGAGGGAGCGCAATCCCGGGTGCCGGATCATCGCGGTGGAACCGCGCAGTTCGGCGGTCCTTTCCGGCGGACCGCCGGGACCTCACAAGATTCAGGGGATCGGAGCGGGCTTCGTGCCCGAGGTGCTTAACCGTGAGCTTCTCGACGAGGTGATCGCCGTCGACGACGAGGACGCGATCGAGATGGCACGCATGCTCGCGCGCTGCGAGGGTGTCCTTGCAGGGATCTCCTGCGGCGCGGCCGTCTGGGCAGCGCTCCAGATCGCGTCGCGCCCCGAGTCGCGAGGGGCGCGGATCGCGACGATCCTGCCCGACTCGGGGGAGCGCTACGTCTCGACGCCGTTCTTCGCGCCGTAGCGGCCTACGCGGGGCCGGCCAACGCGGCCCGCAGTCGCCGCTCCTCCTCGAGCGTGTCGGCCTTGACCGAATGCACGATGCTGTGCGCGCGGGCGCGGATCGCCTGCGGCGACGCCGGCAGACCCTGCCAGGCGAGGGCGAACGGCTCTCCGGGGGCCACGAGGCTGCGCATCTCGAGCCCGCTCGCGGCACACAGGGTTCCCACGACCACGTCCTCGCTCAGGTCGGTCCCGACCCACGGTTGCCACTCCAGTTCCGCGCGCGATAGGAATGCGGGCGACACCGCGTATGCCCCGCCCAGACAGTGGGCACCGACCGGCGCGCGCCCGGCCGCCGCCGTTCGCAGGTGACGCACCTGTCGCTGTTGCGCGCGGCTCTTGTGCCAGAGCACACGACCTCCGTCCGCGCGGCGCGTGATGCTCCACCTGCGGTCGGCCCGCGCGAGAGGTCGCTCCCACATCGCCCAATCCCGAACTGCGCCGGTACTGGCCCGATCATAGGAGCCCACCATGCCGACGTGCTCGGCGGCCACCGCCTGGCGCAGGCTTTCGCTGAAGGGCGCGATGATGGCTGCGTCGGTGTCGAGCTTGACCGCCATGTCGACCCCGCGATCGCGACAGGCCCGCAGGCCCGCGATCGTCGCGGCGGTCATGGCGCTGAACGGATCGGGCCTCCGCCGCTGGCGCAACTCGGTACGCAGAACGGTCTGGTGGGGCCAGCGCGGGTCCAGCGCGCGCGGCTCGGGATCGTCGTCGATCAGGATCAGCTGCGCGTTCTCGGGCGGCTCGTGCGCCTGGACCATCGCCAGGGCGTCCTGCATCCGCGAGACCTCGCGCTCGCCGGGCCCGACCGCCATGACCAATCCGAACACCGACCGAGCATAACTACGAGCTGCGGGCCGCGACGATGGCTACGGCACGAGGCCGTCCTGTATGTCGCGCGACCGCCCCTGAGCGGCGCGCGCAGCCGGAGCTCCGCCTCGAGTGTCTCGACCTTGACGGAGCGCACGACACAGTGGTCCTGGGCGCGGATCTCCTCGGGTGATGCGGGCAGCCCGCGCAAGGTCAGTGCGAACAGCCTCTGCGCAACCGACCAGGCTGCGCATCTCGAGATCGCTTGCCGCGCACAGCACCCCCCCGACCACGTCCCGGCGACATCGGTGCCCATCCAGGCCCCGTCACGTCGGCTCCGCGCGCTTGAAGCACCTGCTCGAGACGGCATCGGCGCCGCCGAGGCAATGCGCCGCCGCCGGAGCCCGTTTGGCCGCCTGGGCCTCATGTGCCTGATGTGCTGGCGGTCAGGGCGGCTGTGATACCAGAACGCGGCCGCCGTCGGCTCGGCGCGTGACGCTCCAGGTACGATCCGCGCGCGAGAGCGGACGTTCCCAGACCGACCACTCCGCTCTGCCCCTTTGCTCGTGCGGTCGTGGGCTGACGACTCCGACTCGCCGATCGGTCAGCGCTTGCAGGATCGTTGTGGGGAATGGCGCGATGATGGCGACGTCGGTCTCCGGCTTGACCGCCACCTCAACTCGATGCTCACGGTACCCGCGGCCCCTCGATCATCGCTGCGGTCATCGCGGTGCGCGGGTCCGGCTTACGACTGCGCTGCAGGGCCCTGCAGACCACAATCTGCTGCGGCCACCCCGGATCGAGGCTCCGCGCCATCGTCGATGACGACGAGATCGATGTCCGCTGCGCGCTCGTAGTCGGCGACCATGGCCAACGTGTCGTGCATCCGCGAAACCTTGCGCTCGCCGGGCCCGACCACCATGATCAATCCGAACATCGAGCGGAGCCTAGGTAGGGACCGGCTGCGGACGCTGTCGTGGGGTCCGGCGGCAGGACCTGGAAGATCCGTACAGGCTGTGGGGCCCAGGGCGATCTGTAGCCTTCAGCAGATGTTCGGCGTCGGCCTGATAGCGCGCACCGGGGCGGAGATCCGGCGAGACGTCTCCGCGGCCAAGAGCCGTGATCCCGCCGCTCGCGGGGTCGGCTCGCTGGAGATCCTCGCCGCGTGGCCGGGGGTGCACGCGCTGCTGGCCCATCGCGTCGCCCACCCGCTCTACGGTGCCGGCGTGCCGGTGCTGCCGCGGCTGATCGCGGCGCTGGCGCGGGCGGTGACCGGCATCGAGATTCACCCGGCGGCCCGGATCGGCAAGGGGTTCTTCATCGATCACGGGATGGGCGTGGTGATCGGCGAGACCGCCGAGATCGGAGACGACGTCACCATGTACCAGGGCGTGACCCTCGGCGGCACCGGCTTTGCCACCGGCAAACGCCATCCGACCGTCGAGGACAACGTCACGATCGGCTCCGGCGCCAAGCTGCTGGGCCCGATTACCGTCGGTCACGGCGCCAAGATCGGCGCCAACAGCGTGGTCATCCACGACGTCCCACCCAACTCGACGGTGGTCGGCAACCCGGGGCATCCGGTGCGGGTGGAGGGACGGCGGCCCGAGGGCCCCGACACCGACTGGATCCACCTGCCCGACCCGGTGGCCGACGCGATCCGGGGGCTGTCCAGCCGGATCACCGCGCTCGAGGCGGCCGACGAGGGCCACGACCAGCCCGCCGGCGAGGTGCGACCGCTGCGCCGGGCCGCCGGCGGACAGCCCGACGGGCGCTCCAACCCTTCGGTGGGCCCTAGTCCAGCGGGCGGATAGGGTCGTCGCCGGCGTCGCGAGCCGGCGCTGCGTGCACCGGTGGCAGAGAGGACCGGTCTGCGACCACGTCCGCGTCGGTCATGTTGCGCCGTGCCCGCACCAGGTACAGCGGGCGGCCCTTGACCTCGTCATAGATCCGCCCCACGTACTCGCCGATGATCCCGATCGCGATCAGCTCGATGCCGCCGAGGAGCAGCACCAGGATGGTGAGCGCGCTGAATCCCGGCAGGTAGGAGCCGAGGATCCGCAGGACGACGACGACGGGGATGGCGATGAAGGCCAGCGTCGAGATGAGGAACCCCAGCAGCGTCGCCAGCTGCAACGGGCGGTGCGAGAACGACGAGATCGCGTCCAGCGAGAAGCGCAGCATCTTCGGGATCGTGTACTTGGTCTCGCCGGCGTAGCGCGAATCACGGTGATAGGGGACGGCGGCCTGCGTGTAGCCGACCCACACGGTCATGCCCCGCAGGAACCGGTTGCGCTCGCGCATCGACAGCAGCGCGTCCAGCGCCCGCCGATCGAGCAGCCGGAAGTCACCGGAGTTGTGCTGCAGCTCGACCTGGGCGAGCTTGTCGAACAGCCGGTAGAACCAGCGGGCGGTGCTGAGCTTGAAGCGGGACTCGCCCTCGCGCTGCTCGCGCACCGCGTAGACGACATCGCAGCCGGCGCGCCAGTGGTCGAGCATCGTGGAGATCAGCTCGGGCGGGTCCTGGAGGTCCGCGTCGATCATGACCACCGCGTCGCCCCGCGCGTGGTCCAGGCCCGCGGTGAGCGCGGTCTGATGCCCGAAGTTGCGCGACAGGTAGACCACCCGCACCCGCGGGTCGGCGGCGGCCAGGCCGTCGAGCTTCATCGGCGTGCCGTCCGTGGAGCCGTCATCCACGAGCACGAGCTCGAACGGCAATGCGCCGAGCGCGGAGCAGACCCGCGCGTAGAACTCGTCGATCGTCGCGTCCTCGTTGTAGACCGGCGCCACGACGCTGACCAGCGTCAGCTCGCGGGGCTCGCCGTCGAAGACTCTCGTCGCGACGCTCATCGGCTCATCGTACGGGCTGGGTCCCCGGCGGCGTGACGGTCAAAAGAGTCCATGAGGGATGTACCCGAGCAGCTCGATGCCCTGGATGACGCCCGTGAAGATGATCGCGGTGGTGGCCAGGCGGCGGTCGCGGCCCAGCGCGGCCAGCGGCAGCAGCCAGGCCACGTACCAGGGCAGCAGCGAGCTCGAGGCCACCAGCATCGCCAGCATGGCCCAGGCGGCGCCGTCGATCCAGTCCATCTGGCCGCGCCACACGCGTCGCAGCAGCCAGCACAGCGCGCCGAGAACCCGCCCGCCAGCACGAAGCCGGCGATGTGCCCCACCGCCGGCAGGCCCAGCTTGGTGGTGATGAAGCCGGGGATGCTCAGCCAGCCGCCTTCGCTCTGGCTCTTGATGACGGTCCCCAGCATGTCGAAGCGAGCCGGCGCCGAAGACCCCGAAGCTCAGCCCCGCCAGCGCGGCCAGCCCGAGCCCGGCGCCGAGCGCGAAGCGGCCGCGGCGGCCGTGGCCACGGCCCGAGCGGCCGCCGGCGGCGAGCGCGAACGGGAGCACCAGGCCGGCGGTCAGCTTGACGCCGGCGGCCAGCACGCTCAGCCCGCCGCCGATCACCTCCCGGGAAGCGAGGATGGCGTAGACGCCGCCCACCATCGCCAGCAGCATGAGCAGGTCGTTGTGGCCGCCGCCCACCCCGTAGACGACCAGCAGGGGGTTGAGGCCCACGAGCGCCACGGCCCTCACTGGGTCCTTGTCACGCAGCAGCGCGCACCGCCAGATCACGGCCACCAGCGCCAAGCTGGCCACCACGGCGATCGATTTGTAGGCGAAGACGCTGGTGGCGATCGTGAGCGGCGCCAGCAGGTAGCTGAGGACCGTGAACACCGGTCCGTAGGCACTGGGGATGTATGACCACATGGCGGCCCACGTACGGGAACACACGGATCCGGCTCGATCGCCTACGGGCCGTGGGTGTAGGGGTTGATCCCATAGACGTCGCCCATCCGCGCGTACGCCTGGTAGCTGAAGATGTCGGTGGAGAGCCATCGGCGGCGCCAGCAGCACCACCACGTGCACCGCGACGATGGCGATCAGGACGACCCGCGCCGACAACTGCCCCGAGAGCGCGACGACGGCCGCGTAGGAGACGAACATGAGCACCAGCGCCGCGATCGCCCGCCGACGTGGAGGTTGAGGAACAGCGATCCGAATGCCCCGGCGAGCGCTGGCTGGACGGGGCGGATCGACTCGGGCAGGAGCGACTGGGTGTGCGCCGCCGCCAGGGCGACCAGCGTCCCGGACGCGACCACCCCGCCCACCGCGCAGAGGGCGAGCCGGCTCTGCCGGCGCCCGATGGCGACCTCGCGCCCGATCCCGGGCCGGCCGGCAGCGGCGCGGGCGCCGTGACCGGCACCGCGATCCCCGGGCTCGCGGGAGCGCGACGATCGGGGCGGCGCCGACGTCGAGGGCGGCGCTGGCATTACGTCAGGGCCGGCCCTGCCGCCATCGGCCGCCTGCGGGCAGCGGGTAACCGCCACTTGGCGGAATCGCGCTCGCTGGGCTGGTGCACTCATTCTGGCAGGATGCCCGGACGTGGCCCTGATGCAGTTTGACGAACATTGGGATCGTGTTATTGAGCAACTTGGAGCGACCGGACCCGGCGCGGGCGACGCCGCGGGCGCTCGCGGCGCATCGCTGGAACGAGCCACATCGCCTCGAGGGCGATGCGAGGGGACATCTTGGAGCTACCCGCAGCGCGGTCGGTGAACACGATCGGGACCTCTCGAACGCGAAAACCTGCCAGGATGCGCCCGATAGGTGACCTCGATCTGGAACACATAGCCCTCGGCGCGCACGCTCGGCAGGTCGATTCCCTCGAGTACCTGGCGCCGGATGCACTTGAAGCCGCCAGTCAGATCGTGGACGTCGACGCAGGATCAGGCGCGCATAGAACCCACCGCCGCGGCTGATCATCCGCCGCACCAGCCCCCAGTCGCGAACCCCACCGCCCGCCACGTACCGCGATCCGAGCACGAGGTCGGCATCCTCGGCGGCCCTCAGCAGATCCGGAGGTACGCCGGATCGTGGGAGAAGTCGGCGTCCATCTGGATCACCAGCGGCCCCGCCGGCGAGCGCGCTTCGAACCCGCGAGGTACGCGTGCCCGAGCCCATCCTCCCGGGCGATGAAGCACCTCGACCCTCGAGTTCGGCGCGAGCTTTCAGCGATCTCGCCGGTGCCGTCCGGGGAGCTGTCGTCGACGACCAGGATCTGGTGACCGCCCGGCGCGGCCTGCTGGAGCTCGGCGGCGGCGGCGCGCACGATCCCCTCGACGTTGTCGGCCTCGTTGTAGGTGGGGATCACGACCAGACAGTGGGCGCTGGCGGCCGCAGAGTAGTGGCAGGGCGCAGCGCGTGCCTCCACGGTGGCCTCGAGCGGACCGCGCAGCGGGCGCGGGCGTGCACCGGCGACGGGCGGGGCTTGCGCAGGCAGGCCGAACCCCGGCCCGGCATCATCCGGCCGGGGACTTGTCGATGGACGACGGTCACTCTGCATTGCAACAGGTCCGGCCCGGGCCTTCGCCCGGGTGGATCGCCCGCGTCGCGCGGGCCGCGCTGGGCCGCACACCGCCGCCGCCGCGCCGCGGCGGCCTGGAGGCGTCGCGTTGGTCGCCTTGGTCGCGGGCGTCGCGGCCGGAGCGGCGTCGTCAGGTCGACCGCGTGCCCACCTCGTCGCGTTCCACTCGCCCAAGGGATACTTCCGCGCGTCCAGACGCTCGCGGGTACCGGGCCCGGCTCGTTCGTCGTGGCCGAGCAGCGCGCCGAGAACGCCGCGATCAACCGGACGCTCTCCTACACGCCGTACGTGCGGATCGCCGGGGCCCAGCACAAGGAGATGGCGCTGACGTTCGACGACGGCCCCGGCCCGTACACCCCCGCCATCGTGCGGATCCTCGAGCGGGAGGATGCGCCGGGGACGTTCTTCGAGGTGGGGGTCAGCTGCAGTACTTCCACGCCGGCACCGCTGCGATCGTCGCCGACGGCTTCCCGATCGGCGACCACACCGTCACCACGCCCCGATGTCCGAGCTCACCGCCAGCTCAGCAGGCGAGCTGCTCCAGATCCGCCATCAGCGCCTACGGCGCCCCGTTCCCCCGCATGTTCCGCCCGCCTACGGGCTGTGGAATACCGACACGCTCGCGCTGCTCCAGAAGTACCGGATGCTGATGGTGATGTGGACCGTCGACACCGACGACTACGGCCCGGGGTCAAGGCGATCGTCAACGGCGGTCGCCGGCGCTGCAGCCCGGGGCGATCATCCTGCTGCACGACGCCGGCGGCGACCGCTCGCAGACGGTGCGGCGCTGCCACATGATCATCAAGGCTCTCCGCCGGCGCGGCTACAAGCTGGCACGGTTCCCGGCTGCTGCTGGACAACCCGCCGCCCCCTGATCAGCGACGTCGGGGTGACCGGCGCCGGCGGTTAGCCGGTCGCGCCGGTGACGCGTCAGCCGTCGTAGGCGACGCGGTTCCAGCTGGGCTCGGGCGCGAGCTCGATCGGCTCGCCGCCGCGGTCGGCTGGACGTAGAGGAAGCCGCAGGTGTCCTCGTCGAAGGCGATGTCGAGCTCGCCCTCCTTGACGCGCTGGTCGAGCCAGGCGCCGCGGAAGATGAGCCGCCGCAGCCAGTGCACGAGCGAACGCTCCGACGGTCCGACCAGCTCGGGCCAGCACTCGTTGACGTGCTCGCCCAGCGCCGACGCCGGATCGGTCACCTCGCCGTTGACGACAAGGTTGATCAGGTCCTCGGCCTCGTCCTCCTCGACCGCCCCGTCGATGAAGCCGAGCTTGCGCGCGGCCTGCTCGCAGCGCTCGCGGAAGTCGCGCTCGTTGAACGTGAACGCAGTCTCCGTACTCCAGCACGAAGTCGTCGCCGGAGCTGTAGTTCCCGCGTCTGTACATCGCGTCGCCATCATATGGGGGAATCCTGCTCCTCCGGGACCCCTGAAATTGATGTTGCAGAGCCGGGGGGGTGGAAGGTGACGGGCCCGAGGCTTTTAACTACATGCAGCCCGATCAACTCGATCCTGATCGTCGAGGACCACTACGCCACGCTTCCTGGCCGACAACCTGTCCGTTGACGGCTTCGAGCCACTCGAGGCCCCGTCCGCCACCGAGGCCATCTGACGGATCCCCGCCCCCGCCCGAGGTCGTCGATCTCGACCTCGGCTGCCCGATCGCGACGGGCTGGAGCTGCTGTCAGAGGTCCGGGAACCGTCGGTGGCGCGGCCCCATGGACGCCCAGCTCCCCATGCTCGTCCTAGCGAGCGGGCGCGAGCTCGACCGCATGCGGGGCTTCGAGCGCGGCGCCGACGACTATTCATCAAGCCGTTCAGCTCCCGGAGCTGCGGGGCAGGCTCGACGCGCTGCTACGGCGCTGCCGGGCGCGGCCCAGGCTGGCCGGATGCGCGTCGGCACCCTGGAGATGGAACCGATGTCACGCGACACGTGGGTGGACGGGACGCCCCTGCACCTCACCAACAAGGGTTCGCGCTCGCCCTGCTGCTGGCCACCGAGCCCACACGCGTGTTCACGCGCGCGGAGCTCCTGCGCCGATGTCTGGGGCTTTCGGTCGCCGGGGGCGACCAGGACCCGGACTCCCACGCTGGCTGCGCCGAAAGCCAGGGCGGCCCCCGACGGTACATGGTGAACGTCTGGGGGGTCGGCTACAGGCTGCTGGATCGGGACCTCGTAGTGAGCGCCGCCGCGTCGGTGGCCGGCTGGGTCCGGCGGGGCTCGCCGCCGCGCTCGTGATGACGCGCGCCGCGCCAATGGCCACCGGATGGAGGCCGTGGCGCGCGCGTGTCACGAGCTTCGCGGTCCGCTGGCCGCAGCTCGCCTGGGACTGACGGCTCCTGGCAGACGGGACGAGGCGCCTCGCGGGGCGGCTGCGGGCGATCGACACCGAGCTGGGCCGGGCCGCGCTCGCGCTGGACGACCTCGCGAGCGCCGCCGGCAGCGGCCAGCGGATGTGGCAGCTCGACGTGGTGGACGTCGCACGCTGGTGGCGGAGTCCGCCGAGGCGTGGCAGGCGAGCGCCGCCGCCGCGGGCACCATCGTCGCGGTGGGATGGAGTGGGGAGGAGGCTGCCGTGTGGGGTGATCGGCTGCGCCTGGCACAGGCCATCGGCAACCTCATCGCCAATGCCATCGAGTACGGGCAGGGGCCGGTCGACGTGGCGGGCGCGGTGCGGGACGGAAGCGTCCGGATCGTCATCTCAGACGATGGGCCGGGGCTGCAGGCGCCAGTGGCCGCGCTGATCCGGCGCCCGCGGTGGGGGCGGGGCGCGCGGGGGCGGGGGCTGGCGATCGCCGCCGAGGTCGCGCAGGCGCACGGGGGAGGCCTGGCCTCGGCGCCCACAGAGCGTGGGGCGCGGCTCGTTCTGGAACTGCCGGTCGACGTGCACACGCAGGGCTCCGCGGGCTGACGGCGTAGACCAACCGGGGTCACAGGCGCCCCCCGGGCAAGGCAAACACCGCCTCCGCGCCCGCGTATCCACGCATACGCCCCGGACGGAATCGCGCCCGATCTGCAAGCCAGGTCCGCAGACCGGCGATCTGCACGCGTTCGTGCAGCCTCACCGGGCCCTCGGTGGGACGGCGTCCCACCCCAGATCGCCTGCAAGGGTGAGGGTTTTCAACCGGCCGCGGCCCCGGTGGGCCGCTTTGTGGGGCAACAGGTGCGATTTGGGTTGCATTGTGGGAGAGAGTGGGATACTGTGGGCGCCGCTTCAGGAACCCGGGTGGCAGGGCTCCTCCCACCCAGCCACCCGGGTTTGAGCATCAAGCCTGTATGAGCTCCCTTGACCTTCCGCGGAACCTTCGAACACGCGCTCGACGCGAAGCACCGGTTGACCATTCCGGCCAAGTTCCGCGGAGTGCTGGCCAACGGCGTGGTGCTCGCTCCATCGCACGAGGTCGAAGCGGGGGCGCCGCGGACGGTCGCGATCTGGACCCCCGAGGCCTACGACGAGTTCACGGGCACATCCCTGGCCGGCCTGAACCCGTTCTCGCCGAAGGCGCGGGAGCTGAAGCGGTTCTTCTTCAACGCCTCCTTTGACACCGAGCTCGACGCCGCCAACCGCGTGATGATCCCTACCCCCCTCATGGAGTACGCGGACCTCACCAAGGAGGTCGTCGTCACCGGTTCCGGCGAGTGCCTCGAGGTGTGGGATCGCGCGCGCTACGCGCAGAACTTCGAGGACGTCCTGACCCGCATCCCCGACATCGCGGCGAGCCTTGGCAACACTGCTTGACATGACCAAGACGCACATCCCGGTCCTGGCGGGCGAGCTCATCGAGCTGGCCGATCCACGGCCGGGAGAGACCGCGGTGGACTGCACCGTCGGCGGCGGTGGGCACGCGCGGCTCATCGCGGATCGCCTGGGCCCCGGCGGGATGCTCATCGGCGTGGACCGCGATCCGCTCGCCGAGGAGCGGTTCGCCGCCCTGGCCGCCGAGGTGCCGTGCGAGACGCGTTTCATCCGCGCCGACTTCGTCACCGCGCTGCACGAGCTGCGTCAGGAGCGCCTGGTGGCGGACCTCGTGTACCTGGACCTGGGCATGTCGTCGATGCAGGTCGACACGTGGGAGCGCGGCTTCTCCTACGCCTACGACGCGCCACTGGACATGCGGATGGACCCGTCGCAGCCGCTGACCGCGGCCGAGGTCGTCAACACCTGGGACGAGCGGCGGCTGGCCCGTCTGCTGCGCGAATACGGCGAGGAGCGCTACGCGCCCCAGATCGCTCGCGCCATCGCCCGCGCGCGCCGGCGCCAGGAGTTCGCCACGACACAGCAGCTCGTGGACGTCATCAAGACCGGGGTCCCGATCCCGGCCCAGTTTGCGGGCGGCCATCCCGCCAGGCGCACCTTCCAGGCACTGCGTATCGCAGTCAACGACGAGCTCGCCCAGCTGGAGGAGGCCCTCCCGATCGCCTGGGAGCTGCTCAGCGCCGGCGGCCGCCTCGCCGCGATCTCGTTCCACTCGCTCGAGGACCGGCTGGTCAAGCGGTTCCTCGTCGCGCGGGCACGGGGATGCGTCTGCCCGCCCGAGTTCCCCGTGTGCGTCTGCGGGCGCCAACCGGAGGCCGAGCTGATCACGCGTCGCGCTGTCGCTCCGACACCGGGCGAAGTGGCGGCCAACCCACGATCCAAGTCGGCGCACCTGCGTGCCGCCCGAAAGCTGGAGGCCATTCCGACATGACGCCATCCGCGCTCACCCCCGCCGCCCGGGGAAGGACGAACAAGTCAGGTACGGACCGTCCTTCGCGCCCCTCCGCCGCACGCGGCGCCGGGCATCGCCCCGAGGTGCGCCGGCAGGTCACGCCGCGGGCCCTCCGGCGCGTGTCGGGCCCGGCGGCCGGGACAGCCGCGGCGCGCACGGCCACGGTCCACGCGCCCACGCGCGCGCCGGCCCGCGCTCGCCCGTCGCGCCCGCGCACGCGCCGGGCTGGCGCCAAGGCCCCATGGCGCGCTCGCTCGGCGGCCTACGTCCGCGCGCTGCCCGACCACGCCCTGCTCGACCGCATCATTCGCGGTCGCGCCTGGATCCCGCTGCTCGGGGTCCTGCTGGCGGGCATCGTGGCCATGCAGGTGGAGGTCCTCAAGCTCAACGCCGGAATCGGGCGCTCGCTCGAGCGCTCCTCGGCCCTGCAGGCCCAGAATGAGCTTCTGCGCGCCGGTGTCACTCGGCTGTCGGACGAGCAGCGCATCGAGCGGATCGCGGCTCAGATGGGCATGGTGATGCCCGCCCCGGAGCAGATGCGCTTCGTCGATACCGGCTCCGCGAACGTCGACAAGGCACTGGGCGGCATCGAGGCGCCCGACGCCACCGGGTTCGAGGCGGCGCTGCCGCCGATCGGCGCGCCGGCGGCGGCCCGGGCCCGTCGACGAACGTGGGGGTCGGGATCGCGCCCGCCACCACGGCCTCGGCGACCGCGACGGGGTCCACAACCGCCGCCACGGGGTCCACGACCGCCGCCACGGCGACGACGGCCGGTACCGCCGCCACGACGGCCGGCACGGCGGCCACGACAATCGCATCGGCGCCGACGTCGGCCGCCACGGCGCCGACGACCACCGCCGCGGGGGCGCCCACGACCACCGACACGCAGTCCAGCGCATCGTCCAGCGGCGGCGCGACGCCGGTCGGCGGGTAGCGCTCCCGCCGATGGTGGCGATCGATCGACGGGTCGGCTACCTCTTCGTCGGGTTCCTGGCGCTTTGGCGGCGGCGGTGGTCCGGCGGCCTACCTGGGCGTGATCAAGGCTGGCCCCCTCGAGCAGGCCGCGGTCAGCCAGCAGATCACCAACGTGCCGATCCCAGCCACGCGCGGGGCGATTACCGACCGCGACGGCGTCCAACTGGCGCTGTCGGAGTCGGCGGCCGACATCATCGCCGATCCGTATCTGGTCAAGCGCGGCGATCCGATGCTGATGGCCCAGGCGATGGCGCCGCTGCTTCAAATGCCGGTCCTCAAGGTCCTCACGGATCTGACCAAGCCGCACACGGGCTACGTCGTGGTGGCCCGCGAGATCGCGCCGGCCAGCGCCCAGGCGATCATGCGCCTGAGGTTCGGCGGCAAGCCGATCAACGGCATCACCACCACGCCCGACGTCAAGCGCGTCTACCCGCGCGATTGGACCGCGGCCCAGGTCCTGGGCGGCGTCAACGGCGCCGGCGCCGGCGACGCCGGCCTGGAATACGAGTACAACCGGATCCTGTCGGGGAAGGCCGGCGCGCGGCGCATCGTCAACGACGCCATCCACCAGCCCATCTCCATCGATGACGTCAAGCCGATGCAGTCGGGCAAGGCGCTTCAGTTGACGCTCGACGCCGGACTGCAGAACGAGGTCGAGCAGGTCTTGGCCGGCGTCGGGGCGCAGTACTCGCCCCATGCGGCCACGGCAATCGCCATGAATCCCAATACCGGCGCGATCCTGGCGCTGGCCAACTGGCCCGAGATCAACGCCAACGACCCCAACGCCGCCCCCAGCCCCGCCGATCGCGATCACGCGGTGGCCGACAGCTACGAGCCGGGCTCGACGTTCAAGGCGATCACGGTGTCGGGCGCGCTCCAGGACGGTGTAGTGACCCCCACTACCGAGTTCAACATCCCGCCCATGCTCCAGGTGGCCGATCGTCAGATCCACGACGCGGAGTCGCACGGCTACGTGCAGTACAACACCGCCCAGATCCTCAAGTTCTCCAGCAACATCGGCGCCGACCTGATCGGGATGCGACTCGGCGGCCAGCGCTTCGACTACTGGGTGCATCGCTTTGGGTTCGGCTCGCGCACCGGCGTCGACGTCCCCGGCGAGCAGACCGGAATCGTCCTGCACAGCTCCCAATACTCGGGCTCGTCGATGGGTAACCTGCCCATGGGCCAGGGGGAGTCGGTGACTCCGATCCAGATGGCCGCCGCCTACTCGGCCATCGCCAACGGCGGGATCCTGCGCCCGCCGCGCATCGTCCAGTCCATCGGCGGCAAGCGCCAGCCGCTGCCGGCGGGCCACCGGATCATCTCGCAGAACACCGCCGCTGAGGTGCGCGACATGCTGCGCGGCGTCTTGGCCGATGGCGGCACCGCCTCAGGAGCCGCCATTCCCGGCTTTGACCTGGCCGGGAAGACCGGCACCGCCAACGTCGTGGTGGACGGCAAGTACTCCAGCAGCGAGTACATCGCCTCGTTCATCGGCATGGTGCCGGCCAGCGCCCCCAAGCTCGTGGTCGCGGTGATGGTGGACGAGCCCCAGGGGTCGATCTACGGCGGTTCGGTGGCCGCGCCCGCGTTCAAGAAGATCGTCGGCTGGGCCGTCCCGTACCTCGGGATCCCCCCACGCTGACGGCGAGAAGGCACGTGCCGGGCGGGGTCCTCTCAGGGCCGGGCGGAACATTCCACGTGAATTTGTCACCTACCCGACATGGGTGGATAGTCAACCTCTTAAAGACATCAATGCTGATGAATCTCCGCTTTACGTCCTATCCGTAGGGCGGAGTACGGGCAAATACCTTCGTACATTTGTCCGGTGGCGCTGGGGTGTGCTAAACGTATGATCTAGCGGCAACGTACCTGGGAACCCGCGCTACATGCTCGGGGAAGGAGCGGGATCCCTGAAGTTGATTTACGTCAATTTGGCAGGCGTCGGGTTTCCGATCGGCCCTGATCGAGTAACCACACTCTCGCCTGCGTTCATAGCAGCACCCAACTGAAGGTGTCCTGAGCATTTCGCCGTCCGCTGCGACGGCACGTGACTCTGTGCCATTTCGCACGAAGACCAAGTTTCTTTTTTCGACGCTGGTGACGAAGCACACAACTGTCACCCACTCTCCTCATGCACACAATCGTCACACCGAAACCTCTGCTCGATGTAACTGTTGGTATCGGCACCGGCCCGTCTTCACCGGCCCGGGCCCGCGACCGTGTCCCGTTTCGGCCGCGCGGTTGCGTCCGATCGACAAATCCGACGACTGGAGCAGGTGCCGCTTGAGCGCAGACGCGGAGAGCAAGCAGCAGACCCGGCGATCGGCCGCAGGCGCACGCCAGCGGGTGCGGGGCGACACGTCCGCGGCCGCGCGGACCCGCGCGTTTGACGGGCAGACGTCAGATCGCGCCGATGCCGACACCCCACGCCTCGCTGAGGGGCCCTCGCTGCACGACATCGCGGGCCCTGTCTGGGAAATGGTCCCGGACGCGCCCGGCATCGCCGGCGCGGCCGGCGCGCGCGAGCGAGATCGCATCCTTCGCCGTTCGCTGGCGCTGTCGGACGTGGCCGCCGCCATCCTGGCGGTGCTGTTCGTGCTCAGCCCGGCCATCTGGGGCCCGGGCATGGGCCTGCGGGTGACTGACATCCTGCTGGTGCCGTTCGTGATCCTCGCTGCCAAGGCCCTCGGCCTGTATGACCGCGACCAGGATGTGCTACGGAAGACGACACTTGACGAGGTTCCGTCACTTATCTATTTGTCGGTGCTGTACGCCCTCACCGTCTGGTTGGCCGAGGATGTGCTGTTTCACGGCTGGTTGACGCGACCGCAGGTATTCGCTCTGGCCCTGATGACCTTCGTCCTCACCACGGTCGGTCGGGGGCTCACGCGCGCGGTCGTGACGAATGTCACGCCACGTGAACGGTGCCTCATTGTCGGTCACCCGACTGACACGGCGCGCATCATCGACAAGCTCGAAACCTCTCCCGGAGTCAATGCCATCGTTGTCGGACGAGCGGCACTGCAGTTCGACGAAGTGCCGACACGTGAGCACACTGGTAACGGTCCGTTGCGCAATGGCCACGATCTCGCTCAGCTGATCGTTGCCAACGACGTTGAACGCGTCATCATCGCTCCCGATAGCCACGATCAGGAGGAGATCCTCGATGCCATCCGCCTGATCAAGGCGCTCGGGATCAAGGTGAGCGTCCTGCCGCGCCTGCTCGAGGTGGTGGGCTCCTCCTCCACCTTCGAGGACGTCGACGGGATCACGCTGCTCGGGGTACGGCAGTACGGAGTGCTCTCGAAGTCCTCGGCGGCGTTGAAGCGCGCGATGGACATCGTTGGCGCGGGATCGGCCTGCTCCTGCTCGCGCCGCTGCTCGTCCTCCTGACGATCGTGATCAAGCTCGATTCGCGGGGTCCCGTGTTCTTCCGGCAGCGGCGGATCGGGGGGCGCGGAGACCTGTTCCTGATGCTCAAGTTCCGCTCGATGGTCAAGGATGCCGACGCGATCAAGGGCGAGCTGCGCGACCGCAACGAGGTTGACGGCGGCCTGTTCAAGATCACCAACGACCCTCGGATCACCCGCGTGGGCCGATTCCTGCGGCGCACCTCGCTGGACGAGCTACCGCAGCTGCTCAACGTGCTCGGTGGGAGCATGAGTCTCGTCGGACCGCGGCCGCTAGTACAGGACGAGGATGCGCTCATCGAGGGGTGGCAGCGTCGACGGCTGGCGGTCAAGCCCGGGATGACTGGCATGTGGCAGATCTTCGGCTCTTCGCGCATCCCGATGAATGAAATGGTCAAGATCGACTATCTATACGGAGCGAACTGGTCCGTATGGCTCGACCTGAAGATTCTGCTGCGAACGGTTCCCTACGTCTTGAGACGCCGTGGCCGGTGATGCGTGGCACCTGACCGCAGCGCAGACTTCTGACGCGGCTGAAACGCGGGATTGCAGTTGTCCCCGTGCACACGATTTTGAAATGCGCCCGAAAGGGGAACCAACAGGGTGGGGAGACGAGTCGGCCGAGGGGGACTCAGGTGCAGTGCCATGGCCGTCGCTTAGTCGTGCCACATAGGCATAAACACACATGAACGCTTACGACACCAAAGAGGCAGGAACTTAGTGACCAACGTCATCGCCGATCCCTCGCCAACAGAGCCCGCCCGGCAGATCGAGGTGATGGGGCTCCCGTTGCATTCGTTCACTAGGGAAAGCGTCATACGTCACTTGATCGACAAGTCCTCCGAAGGAAAGGTGGCTATGTCGTGACGCCGAATCTGGACAACATGTACGCCCTCACGCGGGACCGCGACCTGAGGGACCGGGCCATCGGGCGGAGCTCCGTGTAGCGGACGGGATGCCCCTGCTGTGGGCGAGCCGGATCAAGGGGCGTCCGCTTCCCGCGCGTGTCGCCGGCTCGGATCTGATCCTCACGTTGGCAGAGGAGATCGCGCCGCCGGGCAAGCCTGTTTCTCCTCGGCGGGGGGCCGGGAACGGCGGATCGCGCTGCCGACGTACTGCGCGACGCGCGCCGGGCTGAACGGATCGGCACCTATTGCCCGCCGTTCGGGTACGAGCGGATCCCCGGGAATTGGAGGGATCCGCGAGGCTCGTCGCCGCCGACCCCGTTTCGTCTACGTGGGGCTGCCGTTTCCCAAGGCGAGCCGCTGACCGCGGATCTGCGTCCAGCCTGCCCGGCACATGGTTCCTTGGCCTCGGGATCAGTTTCAGCTTCGTCTGCGGCGATATCTCGCGTGCCCCCCTGGATGCAGAACGGGGGCTGGAGTGGGTGCACCGACTGGTCCAGGAGCCGCGCCGCCTCGCGCGCCGGTACATGTGGAGGGCGGTCCCTTCGCGCTGCGGCTGTTCTGGACCTCGTATCGAGAGCGCCGCGCGGCAGCTAAAGAGTGAGCGTGTCGACCACCGACCAAGCGATCACCACCGACGAGTGAGAGGGCATCTGATGACCCGGCCGCGGTCACCCGCGCCCGCGCCCACCGTTCGCCCTCGGTCGCAGCCCCTGTACCGCGCGAAGGCCCCGCTGCGCGTCAGCTTCGCCGGCGGCGGCACCGACGTGACGCCGTTCCCCGAGCGCGAGGGCGGCCTAGTCCTGAGCGCCACCATCAACCGCTACGCGCACGGCATTCTGCGTCCCCGCACCGACGGCCGGGTCAGTGGAGTCGCTGGATCTCGGCACCGCGCTTGAGTATGGCGCGCACGATCCGATCCACTACGACGGTCAGCTGATCTCGTCAAGGCGGCGATCCAGCGCGTGGCGGCGCTCGATGAGGCCCGCGGCATGACCTGTTCCTCCACACTTCGGCCCCGCCTGGGTCCGGGCTGGGTGCCTCCTCGGCGCTGATGGTCAGCCTAATCGGCTTGCTGCGTGACTTTCATCGCCTGGCGCTGACCGACTATGAGATCGCCGATCTCGCCTGGGAGGTGGAGCGGCTTGACCTGGGGCTCAAGGGCGGCCTGCAGGATCAGTACGCGGCCGCGTTCGGTGGCTTCAACTTCATCGAGTTCCATTCCGACGGCGTGATCGTCAATCCGCTGCGGATCACGCGCACCACCATCGACGAGCTCGAGGCCAACCTGCTGCTGTGCTTCACCGGCACCACCCGCGCCGGCGACGGATCATCGATGACCAGACAAGCGGTACGAGTCCTCAGGGTGAGACGATGGAAGGCCTGAGCATGCAGAAGGAGCTGGCGTGGCGATGAAGGATGCGCTGCTGCGTGGCAAACTAACAGCCTTCGGCGAGCTGCTGGGCACCGCGTGGAGTACAAGAAGCGGATGTCGCCCGGGATCACGACGCCGATGTCGACGAGGCCTACCGGAGGCCATGGCCCACGGCGCCATCGGTGGCAAGATCACCGGCGCCGGTGGAGGCGGATTCATGCTGTTCTACTGCCGACCAGGCTCCCGCCATCGCGTCCGGCAAGGATGAGCTGATGGGCTGAGCGAGACGGAGTTCGCCTTGAGCCGGAGGGAATGCGGACGTGGACGTATGTCGAGGGTTGAGCCGTACGGGCGGACTGCTGCAGGATCGCCTCTGCGAGTCGCTGACGATGACGGAGCACCTCCTCGGGTGACGAGGAGGTCGCGGGGGAGTGCGACGCATCGTCAGGCGATCGTCACCTCGATCCAGGGCGGCGGCAAGGTGCTGCTGTGCGGCAACGGCGGAAGCGCGGCAGAGGCCGAGCACCTGGCGGCCGAGCTGATCGGCCGCTTCTGCATGGAGCGGGCCCTTGCCGGCGATCGCGGTGGCAACAACGTGGCCGCACTGACCGCGATCGCCAACGACTACGACTACGAGGATGCATCGCGCGGGCGGTCATGGCGCTGGGCAGCGCCGGCGACGTGGTAATCGGATGTCCACGTCCGGCGGTCGGCGAACGTCGTGGCGGCGCTGGAGTCGGCGCGGGCGCGGGAATGGTGCCCGTCGCGCTCGTGGGTCGCCCAGGCTCGCCGATGGAGGGGTCGCCGACCACGGGCTCGCGGTCCCCGGCGCACGCACCGCCGGCATCCAGGAGGGCCACTCCTACTCGGGACACGCGTGTTCGAACTGGTCGAACGCGAGCTATGCCGAGCTAGCGCGGCGTGGCGCTGCATTCCTCGACCGCGACGGGACGATCAACGTCAAGGCGCCGGACGGCGAGTACATCACCGCGCCGGAGCAGGTGCGGCTGCTGCCCGGAGCGGCTGCGGCCATCCGCCGGCTGAACGACGCCGGTGTGCTCGTCATGGTCGTGACCAACCAGCGAGGCATCGCCTCGGCCGGATGAGTGCCGAGGACGGCTCAGGGGATGCACGACCGGCTCCAGGCGCTCATCGAGCCGGCGGGCGCACGCATCGACGCCTTCGTGTGCCCCCACAACGCCGGGGAGTGTGACTGCCGCAAGCCCGGCATCGGGCTGTTCGCACGGCGTTGGACCGCTTTCCCGCCATCGACGTCGGCCGCTCGGTGATGATCGGCGACTTGGCGAGCGATGTGGAGGCCGGCCAGGCCTTCGGCGTGCGGACGATTCAGTTAGGCGCCGACGCGCCGGACCTGGCCGAGGCCGTCGAATGTGCGATCCGCGAACATCGCGCGGACGGCGGTCTGACAGCGTGCCAGCGCGCGACACAGCCAAGCGGATCGGCTACCTGACGGCCGAATATCCCAAGATCTCGCACACCTTCATCGACCGCGAGGTCGCGGCGCTGAGGGAGCTCGGCGTCGATCTGACGACGTTCTCCGTTCGCCGGACGCCGAACGATCAGCTTCTCACCGACGGCGACCGTCGCGCCGCCGCTGAGACCTTCGCGATCCTGCCGCCGAACCCGGCCCGGCTCGTCGGCGCCCATCTGCGGGCGCTGCGCGCCCACCCGCTGCGCTACGGCGCAACGCTGACGCGCGCGCTTCGGCTGAGTGCCGGTGGCGCGCGCGCAAGTCTGTGGCAGCTCTTCTACTTCGCGGAGGCGATCCTCCTGTGGGACGAGTGCCGCCGGCGCGGCATCGACCACATCCACGCCCACTTCGCCAACGTCGCCAGCGCGGTGGCGATGCTCAGCGCGTCCTTCGGCGCGCGCGACGGGATGAGCTGGAGCTTCACGATGCACGGGCCCACCGAGTTCGACGACGTCACCCGGTTCGCGATCGGGCAGAAGATCCGTTCCGCCGCGTTCGTCGCGTGCATCAGCGACTACTGCCGCTCCCAGCTGATGAAGCTCGTCGAGCGACGCTATTGGGACAGGTTGTCGGTGGTTCGCTGCGGGCTGGCCTTCGACCGCATCCCCGCCTCGGCCCTGACGCACGTCGCGGCGCAAGACGGCGGCGGGCCACTGCAGGTGCTGTCCGTAGGACGTCTGGTGCCCGACAAGGGCCAGCTGCTGCTGCTGGAGGCGGTCGCCGAGCTGCGCCACCGGGGCGTGGCGGTGAGCCTCACCCTGGTGGGGGACGGACCCGACCGTCCGGCGCTCATGGAGGCCGTGCGCCGGCTCGGCATCGACGACAGCGTCGTGCTGGCCGGCGCGGTCGACCAAGACCGGCTGCCTGAGCTGTACCGCTCCGCTGACGCCTTCTGCCTGCCCAGTTTTGCCGAGGGGCTGCCCGTGGTGCTCATGGAGGCGATGGCCTACGGCCTTCCGGTGGTGGCGACCAGGATCGCGGGCGTGTCCGAGCTCGTCCAGGACGGTCTCAACGGCGCTGTCGTGGCGGCGGGACGCGTGGATCTTCTCGCGGACGCTCTGGCGCGCCTCGCCGCCGATCCCGAGCTCCGGTCCCGGTGGGCGCAGGAGGGAGAGCGCCGCGTCCGAGCGCAATACGACATTCGGATCTCGGCACGCGAGCTCGCGGAGCTGTTCGGCAGCCCCGCACCCGTCGCCGTCGTCGGCGAGCCAGGGCGGGTGCCGGTCTCCGCGTGACGGCAGGCGACGACACCCGGCATTGCGCGTTCGTCATCCTGGCGCACCAGGGCCCCGGACAGGTGCTCCGGCTCATCGACAGCCTCCGCGACGCGCCCACCTTCCTGCACGTGGACGACGCGGTGCGCGGGGAGGTCTTCGAGGACCTCGTGTGGGGCGCGGGCCGACGCGGCTCCGTCCGGCTGCTGCCGCGCAGGCGCACCGCCTGGGCCGGCTGGGGCATCCCGGAGGCCATGCTGAGCGGGCTCAGCGCCGCCCACGACCACGGCGCGCGTCATGCCATCGTGCTCAGTGGGCAGGGCTACCCGTTGGTCCCGCCGGCCGAGATTCAGGGCTTCTCGCGCCGCAACCCTGACACGAGCTTCGTCTCGACCTGGGAGCTGCCGACGCCGATGTGGGGCCGCCGCGGGGGGATGGAGCGCGTCCGCTACTGGCACCATCCGATCCGCGGCCACCGCTTCCGCCTTCCCATCCCGCGCCGCCTGCCCCGCGGAATCACGCCATTCGGCGGCTCGGCGTGGTCGATGCTGTCGCGACGCGCTATCGAGGACATCCTGCGCTTCACCTCTCATCGCCCTGACGTCGTGCGCTTCTACCGCCACACCTGGATCCCGGATGAGATGTTCATCCACACCGCACTGATGAACGCCCGATCACAGACGCACATCGTCAACGAGAACCTGTGGTTCATCGACTGGGGCGACGGTGGCAAGCACCCCCGCGTGCTCGACACCGGTGACTCGGACGCGCTGCTTGACGCCGCCGGCGACGAGTCCGAAGCTGGAGGGCCGGCGCGAGCCAAGCTGTTTGCCCGCAAGTTCGACGCCGCCGCGGACAGCGAGATCCTCGACGTGCTCGACTAGCACGCCATCGGGCGCCACGGTCTAGTCGGGACGGGTCGTCCGCACCCACGTCTCGGCGCGCCGGCCTGATGCCACCCGCCCCAGGATCCGCAGGCGCGCCAGAGCAAAGCCCGGCGCGTGGGCGAGCGCGCGCAGGCTGGCCGGCGGCGCGCCCGCCGCCAGCAAGCCGCCGAGCACATACGTGGCCTGGCTGGCCAGCGTCAATGCGGCCAGGGCGGCCGTCCGCCGGCGCCCCACCAGCGCCGACACCGTGCCCAGCCCGACGCTCCCCGCGGCGAGCATGGACTGGGACGGCGCCAGCAGCTCGGCGGCGGCCGCGAGCAGCTGCAAGTCGCCGGTGGCCGCGCCACGGCTCATCAGGCCAAGTAGGTGGGCTCCCGCGAGCTGGGCGTTCCCGCTCTCCCAGCGCAGCTGCTGCTCGACGGCGGCCGCCGCCGTGGTGGGCATGGCGGAGCGCACCGCGGCCCGCTCGGCGTAGCGGACCACGACGCCGCGCTGGATGAGCTCCAGGTGCAGCTCGGTGTCCTCGGTCACGGACGTCGGCCACCGGACCTCGTCGAACAGGGAGGTGCGAAAGGCCATGCCCGAGCCGAACAGGCCGCACGACAGGCCGAGCCGGGCTCGGCCCCGGGAGCGGATCACGTGCTTGAGGATGAAGCCGGCGGCGCGCAGGGCGGCGGTGGGCGACGCGTCCGGGTTGGAGACGTCGTAGCGCACCTGGATCGCGCGCGCGGCTGGGTCTGCGAGTTCCTCGGCCACCACCGTGCAGAGGTTGGGCGAGGCAATGCAATCGGCGTCGACGACCAGCACCGCCTCGGGGCGGCGGACCGCCGCGCGCAGCCGCGCCAGCGCCCAGCCCAGCGCCTGGCCCTTGCCGCGGGCACTGAGGTCCCGGCGCTCCCACACGGTGGCCCCGGCCGCAGCGGCCACGCCCGCGGTGTCATCGGTGCAGTTGTCGGCGATGACGATCACGTCGAGCTGGTCGGCCGGGTACTCCTGGCCGACCAGGGCATGGACCGCCTCGGCGACCCCGCGTTCCTCGTCATGGGCGGGGACCAGGACGGCGAGGTGCGGCGGGGCGCCTCTGCCCGGACGCGGCGGGTCCGTATAGCGCGCGCCCGCGGCCAGCAAAGCCAGCAGGTATCCGGTCGAGGCGGCCAGCCATGACTGGCAGGCAGACGCCGCCAGCCCCAAGCCCGGCCGGAGCATCCGTTCCGACAAAGTGAGTGCGCGCCCTGTCACCGGGGCAGACGATGGCACAATGGCCGCCATGGGGATTCGTGCCAGAGGCTGGTTGCCCGACCAGCAGGAGCTCAAGGTTGCGCTGATGCGCAGCCCGCGCATGTACACGCTCTCGATGCGTCCATACGTGACTGCGCGCTATCTGCTGCGCCGCCCGCACGACCCCGAGTACGGGGTGTTCGGGCTGTTCGAGCAGACCGACGCTGTGTTCCTCGATGTGGGAGCCAACTCCGGCATGTCGGCGCTCTCGTTCCGCCTGGCCCAGAAGCGAGCGCCGATCCTGTCCATCGAGCCCAACCCATACCACGCGAGCAACCTTCGCTGGGCCGGGCGCCTGGCGGGCCGCCACGACTTCCGCCTGTGGGCCGCCGGCGCCAGCGACGACACCCTCGAGCTTTACGTACCGATGTACAAGGGCGTGCCCATCACTGCCGAGGCGTCGGTGATCCCCGGTTTCGTGGAGCGCAGCACGAGCCTGCGCGACATGCTGGACACGCGGATGCAGTCGCCGGACTTCGCCGTGGCGCACCGCACCGTACCGGTGCGCGCCCTCGACACCCTGGAGCTGTCTCCCGGTTTCGTCAAGCTCGACGTTCAGGGATTTGAGCTGCCCGCGCTCCAAGGGCTCCGCGAGACGCTCACGCGCACACTTCCGCCCACGCTGATCGAGACGCCTGGTCCCGACATTGACGACTTCATGGCCGAGCTGGGCTACGAGCCCTACATCTACGACGCCGCCTCGGACACCGCAAGCCCACGGCGCCCGGACTCGGCCTACACCAACGTCCTCTATGCGGTCAGCGCCCCGGGCGCCAGGAGGGGCTGACCACCTCGAGGTGGCCCCACGGGAAGTTCTTCAGCAGATCGTGGGGCGACAGCCCATCGAACAGGCCATAGGTCCCGCCGTAGGGGTCAGAGCCGGTGGTAGTCGGGTCCTCGCTGTAGAACGAGACCGAGCCCGACTGATCGCGGACGATGATGCCGAAGCGCTGGGCGGCGAGCGCCATCATGCGCGTCGTCGGCGGCAGTTGCAGGGCGTTAATGTCGAGCTTCGGATCCAGCCGGAACCGCGTGCCCTCGGGGATCGCGTTGGGACGGGTGTCGACGCCGTCGCCGCGTTGCGCGGGATACACGAACCGGCCCTTGGCGGCCGCAGGGATCGCGAGTGCCAGCGCGTGGTCGATTTGGCCCGAGCGCAGCTCGCTGATGCGCATCAGCCCACCTAGTAGGGCGAGGCTGGTCGCCGATCCGCCCCAGTCGTTCGGGTCGTCGAAATAGCCGGGGTTGCGGGACACGTTGTTCATGCGCCCGCCCCACACCGCGTTCCATTTTCCGTTGACCTTGCGCGCCTGCCAGAACTCCCACAGGCGATCACGCCCGGGTTGCCAGATGACGAGCGACTTGTCCGTGCCCGCAGCCGCGTGGGCGTCCTTGGGGATGGGCACACCGGCCGCCAGGACGCTGGCCAGCTCTCCGACGCTACCGGGACCGTGCTGGTCCAGCGTGACGGGGACCGTTGGCTGGTCGTTGCCGACGGTGTAGACGGGAATCGAGTACGGCGACGTGTTGATCCACGGCCCTTTGGCCTTGACCTGGGACTCGAGCTGCGAGACCAACGTGCTCGAATTGGGCGCGAGGGGGGCGTCGGCCGGCAGCGCCGCGTTCCAGACGGCGTTGGCGGCGAACGGGCGCGCCTGGCCGGACGGGCCCGAGCCACCCGAGGTCGCCAACACGATCATCGCCGCCACCGCGGCGATCGCCACCGCAATAGCGGCGCCGGCGGCCGCAATGCTCGGCCGCCGCGCGCGGGTCACCGCAGCGGTGCGGTTTGAACCGGTGAGGCTCACGCCGGGCTCAGGCGCAGGGCTCGCGCCGCGTCTCGCAGGGGCTCGCTGCTCCGGGCCGGGGCCCGTTCGCGCCCGCCGACGACGATCCCGGCCCACAGCCAGATCACGTAGTTGTCGAACGCATAGTCCAGAGGGCTCAGGTTGGATTGGATGAACCAGGCGATCGCTCCCGCGATGAGCGCCAGGCGCCAAGGCTCAACCGACGGCGGTGCACGCCCGAACACGGGCGCCACGATGCCCATCAACACGATGACGAGCCACAGTCCGGCGCCGAGCAACCCGAGCTCGGCCGCGTTGGAGAGCGTCATGTTGTGGGCCACGGTGATACTGGACAGGGGATAGGTGGCGGCCAGGCGGTAGTACGGGACGCTGTCCTTGCCGAACTTTCCCCAGCCGAAGCCGATCGCCGGGCGGGCCGAGACCATCCGGAGAGCCGCCGCATCGGAGTTGAGGCGATCCCACACCGAGCCCTGGTCGTTGGCGCGTGAGTTGATGTTGGTCTGGAGGCCGGGGACGAACGCCAGCGCGAGCAGCACGAGCAGCACGGCGCCCACGGCGGCGCCTGGAACCCACCGGCGCAGCCGCCGGTCGCAGAGCATCGCCACGATTGCGCCCAGCGCGGCGCCGACCCACACCTGGCGGGTGAGGGTGAACACCATGCCGCCGACGCAGAGGATCATGATGCCGACCACCAGGGCACGGACCCAGGGGCGACCGCGCCAGTAAGGGAGGGTGATCGCGCCGGCGATGAAGCAGTTGAACATCGCCAACCCGTTGGCGCCCGCCTCCAGGAACGGGCCGCGGCTGCGGTCATAGTGCAGGCCGAGGTTCGGGTTGGTGATGTAGTGGGGAATCACCAGGCTCTTGGCGCCCACGGCCTCGAACAACGACGTGAGGCCCAGATAGGCGCCCATCGCCAGCATCCCGATTGCCAGCACGCGTCGCTGCTCCTCGGTCCGGAAGGCCACGGGGGCGACCAGATAGAGCATGAACGGGATGAGCCCGAGTCGGTCGAGCAGCGCGAACAGCGGACCGTGGGTGGTGATGGTGTCCGACCATGCGGCCGAGGCGACCGCATAGAGCAGCAGCGCCAGCATCAGCCAGTGGATCGGGCGGATCCGCGGGCCCTCGCCGTTGCGGATGGAGCGCACCAGCACGGTCCCGATGCCGCACGCGATGGCGACACGGTCGAGCGGGATGGGGATGCCGATGTCGCCCCAGTAGCCCGAGAACACCGACAGCAGCAGCCCGGCGGTGAGGATCACCGCGGGCTCGACCACGAGCAGGCACGTGACGGCGCCAGCTCCAGCGGCCATCCCGATCACGGCGCCGGTGAACGGATCCAGGCTCTGGACGCGGTGCGAGAGCAGCAGGCCGCCCACGCCGCCGACCGCCACCGCAGCGGCGAACAGCAGCGTGATGCGGTTGGTGCGCTCGTGTGCGACAGCCATCGAGACGGGGCGGTTAAGCCGCGGGCTGGGCGGCGGGGCGGGCCCGGCGGATCTCCGTGGCCTCGGTCAGGCCGGCGAGCGCGATCCCGATCACCAAGCCGCCGACCAGGCCGATCACCACATACTTCTCGAAGTTGGTGGAGCGGTTGCTGGTCGTCACCCCGGTGGGCGGAACAAGCACGTCAAGCGTGGGGGCGACCCCGTTGGTCGACAGGTTGACGTACTGGCCCGTCAGCGACTGCACCTGGAGCTGGGCCATCTGCGCGGCAACCTTGGCGGCGTTGATCTTGGCCTGCGTGCTGGGGCTCAGGACCACGGTGCTGGGGTTGGCCGAGGGACGGTCCCGCAGCGCCGCCTTGATGTCGCGGTTGGTCATGTCGGTGACCCGCTGCTGGAGGTTGATCTGACGCGCCTGCGCCGCGGTCAGCTTGGCCAGCAGCTGCGAGGGGCCGCCGCCTTGGCTGGCCGACTGCACCACATAGGCCTGGAGGGCGCCGACGGCCGCGTTAGCGAGCGCGGTGGCACGAGCGGGGGAGGACCCGGTGGCGCTGATGGTGAAGGTGGGCTCCTGCGGAATCGGCACCGCGCTCAGCTGCGTGGCGACCTGCGCGGGTGTCTCGCCGACCTTGGCGGCCGTGGGCACCGAGATGTGGCTGCTCGCGACCAGGCGGCTGTAGCTGCTAGCCAGGGCCTCGGCGGCGACGAGATAGCCGGGCGTCGCCTGCGTGTTGATATCCGATTTGCCGACGTTGACAGTCGCGCTGGCGGTGTAGGTCGGCGACTTGCCGGCGCCCACGGCCAGGCCGATCCCCATGAGGATGACGACGGGAACCAGCGTGAGGACCCAGTGGCGGCGGACGGCGCCGGCCAAGGTGAACCTCCGCTGCTCCTCAGGCGGAAGCTCGGTGTGTGGCGTCTGGCGTCGCGGCGCCGCCGTGGGCGGTTTCGCGGTCGAACGGTTTTGTCGGACGGATGTGGTCATTGGGTGTCTTGTTCCCTGGTCTCGCGGGCGATGTCAAACGCTTTCCAGCGGCAACTTCGTCGGGGCTCCGTATGCCAAGGCCACCGGCTGACGACAGAAAGCGGAGCGGTCCCTGCGCGACGGACTGCATCGTGCGCGGCCGCCGGGAGTCAGAGGCGACCGGGTGCTTCGCGATGCCGCCGAGCGGTGGCTGTGCTCGGAGTGCCAGCGCCATGTACGACGACGCCGTCGACAGTATAGGCAATCAAGGTGGAGCGAATGCGACTCAAAGCTCCAAGGCACACCGGACCTTAGCAATGGCCCCGGCGCCTCTCGTCAGGGTGTACCCATACTGCAGCAATCCACACACCCATGCGTCATTTTCCGTGCGTGTTGGTTGCAAAGTGTCGAACGCCACTAACACAATGGACGCAGCCGGCCGCAGGGAGAGAGCCGGCTCGGCGTCCGGCATGGCAGCCGCTCAGTCCGGCGGCAAATGGCTCTCGGGCAACGCGAGCGAGTCGGTGCGCCGGCGCAGCCGGAACCGCCACGCCCACAGCTCGATCAGCGCCCGCAGGCGGAGGGGCCGGGCCGCGAGCCAGCGCGCCTCCCGTACCGCCGCGCCGAAGTCACGCGAACTGCGCGCGGCCTGTAGCGCATCCCAGGCGTTGACAGCGGCGACGCGGTCCACCACCTCGTCGGTGCACCACGGCTGGTCGCTGTAACTCTCTACCAGCCGCAGCAGGTTGCCTCGCATCAGCTCACTGTCGCTCGACACCTGCCCGTCATGCAGGTGGTAGATGTAACCGGGCTCCGGGCAGGCGAGCATCGTGCCCTCCTGCACGGCGCGGATCCACATGTCCAGGTCGGCGCCGGTCTTCCACGAACGGAAGCCGTCGAGCCGCAGCAACACACGGCGATCGGCGAGGACGCCGCTCAACGGCATCGGATTACTCGGGAACACCAGTCCATCCGGGCGGTCGATGACCGTCGGGCTTGAAGCCGCGTGGCCGAGCAGGCGCACACGGCCGTCGAGGCGGTACACCGCGGTGCTCGACACGGCGACGTGTGGACCGCGCCTGGGCCACAGCGTCGCGAGGTGGTCGGGCAGCCATTCGTCGTCGGAGTCCAGAAACGCCACCCAGTCAAAGCGTGCCCGCTGAAGCCCGGAGTTGCGGGCGCCGGCCTCACCGCGGTTCTCCTCGTGGCGCACCACCACGACGCCGTGCTTCTCCGCCTCTGCGGTGGTGGCGTCGGATGAGCAGTCGTCGACGACGATGATCTCCGCGGGCGGAGCGGGCCGCTGCGACTGGGCGCTCTGAATGGCACGGCCAACCAGGTCGGCCCGGTTGTACGCCGGGATGACCACGGAGACAGGCAGGGAGCCGGTGGCGGTGGACGGTTGCGACACGTTGTCTATCGATGGGTCGGCACTGAGCAGATAATGGCGAGTCGCCGCGCGGTGACGGTGCAGCGCAGCCTCGGGGCGACACCAGGGCCGCTGATAAACTCGCCCGCCTGCTCGTCCGACCAGCGAAAAGTCAATGAGCGGTGCCGCAGAGCGGCCCGCCATCGCGATTGTAGTGCCGGTCCGGAACGCCAGTGAGCTTCTCGCCGATTGCCTGGGACCCATTCGCAGCCAGTTGACGCCGCAGGACTCGCTGGTGGTCGTCGACGACGCGTCGACAGATGGAACGGCAGGCGTGGCGGAGCGCCTCGGCGCCCGTGTCTTACGTCGTGCAACCCCGGGCGGCCCGTACGCGGCCCGCAATGACGGCTGGGCGGCGACGGCGCATCCCTACCTGCTGTTCACCGATGTGCGCTGCGTGGCGCAGCCAGGTTGGGTGGAGCGCGTCCGCGATGCCGCCGCCGATGGCTGTGACCTGATCTTCTCCGACATCGTGGTGCGCGGGGGCGCGCGGGTCGCCGAGCGCGTCGCGCAGCACCGCCAGCACCTGCTGGCGCGCCACTACGCCGAGCGTCCCTACTTCCTGCCGTACTTCCCCACCGCGAACCTGGCGGTCAGGCGCACGGCACTTGAGGCGGTCGACGGCTTCCGCGTGATGCCGAGCGGCGGCGACGCCGACTTCTGCTGGCGCGTGCAGCTCGCGGGGTTCGACACCGTTCGTGCGATCGAGGAGCCCCTGATGGAGTGGCGCCCCCGAGCCGCCGTTGGCGAATTGCTCGAGCAGTGGGCCAAGTACGGCCGGAGCAACGCCGTGCTGCGCTATGCCTACGCGGACCGGGGCGCACCCATCGAGCCGGCGCTGCATCCGCTGCACGCCATTGCCCGGCACACTCGCCGTACCGCCCGGCGTCTGGCGCGCGAGCGCAACGGGGGACCGGTGGTCACGATGCTCGACGGATGCGTCGATCTCGTGCATGAGCTCTCCTACGGGCATACCGCCCGCCGCCTCAAAAGGCACAAAAGCCACAATGTCTGACAAAACGGTGGCATACGTCATTCTGTGTCACGACAGGGCGACACAGGCGCTGAGGCTTGCCGCCACGATCCGGCGACTGAGCCCGCGTGCTCGGGTGATCCTGCGCCACAACCGGCCCACGGGGTACATCGATCACCGCATGGCCGCTGATGCGGGGGCCGATCTGCTGCTGAGCGCGCTGAGGACCCGCTGGGGTGACTGGTCACTGGTTGAGGCGGCGCTGGAGGCCTTCCGCTACGCCCGCGAGCGCCATGACCCGGACTGGATCGTGCTGATCTCCGGGCAGGACTATCCGATTCGCGACCTCGATGCCTGGGAGCGCGAACTGCTCGAGGGCGGCTACGACGCGGTGGTGCCCGGCCAGCCACTGGGCTTCGGCCCGTTCGGTCTGCGGCCCCGCCGCGACGAGGACGGTCTGGTCATGCGCTACACGCACCGCTGGTACCGGTTGCCGCGGCTGGGCGTCGTTCCCCGCATGCCCCGTTCACTGGTCAGGACCGTCAAAGCGGTGTGGTACCGGTACGTCTACGACCTCCAAGCGGTGGTGACTCTCAATGAGCTGCCACGTCAGAACGGATGGGTGCTCGGCGTGCGACGCCGGCGCGTGCCGTGGACAGCCGACACCCCCAGCTACAAGGGTGAGCAATGGGCCGCGCTGTCGCGCCGCGCCGCCGCGGTGGCGCTCGACGGGCCGTTGGCCGACAGGTGGCAACGCTATTTCGCCACCACCCTCATCCCCGACGAGGCCTACTTCCCGACGCTACTGGCCAGCGCGCCGGCCATCCGTGTCAAGCGCGAGAGCATCTCGTGGCTGCGCTGGCACGATGACGTCACCAAGCCACACCCGGTGACCATCGACCGCGAGACGCTCGACGAGGCCGTGCGGTCCGGGCGGCCCTTCGCGCGCAAGTTCGACGACACCGCCGAGCCGGGCATGCTCGACCTCGTGGACTCGACGGTGCTCGACCTGCGCCCGGCGGCGGCCTGACCATGGCCATCGTCGAGCCCCTCGCGCACGAGACCGCCGAGACCGAGCAGCACTTCGCGCACAACCTCGAGGCCTCGGGACCGCTCGCCGCCCGCGCCGCCCAGGGCGTGGCCTGGGTGGCCGGCGCGCGTCTGGGCAGTCAGGTCGTGCAATTCCTTGCCTCGCTGGTGCTGGCCCGCCTCATCGATCCCAGCGCCTACGGTCTCGTCGCGATCGTCTGGACGTTCACCGGGTTCGCCTTCCTCTTCTCAGACCTCGGTCTCGGGAGCTCGCTGGTGCAGAGCCCGCGCATCACCGAGGGCGAGACCTCCACGGCGTTCTACATCAACGCCGTGGCGGGCCTGGTGCTGACCGGCATCGTCGTGCTGCTGCGCGTGCCCCTGGCCAACCTGTTCGGGCAGCCGCGCCTCGCGGGCCTGCTGGCCCTGGCCAGCGTCGGGTTCACGATCGCAATCTCGACCGTGCCCACTGCGCTGCTCGAGCGACAGATGAAGTTCGGGCTGGTCGCCGCGATTGACATCGGATCGTCGACGCTGGGCTTCCTCATCAGCATCGCCTGCGCCGTGGCGGGGCTCGGCGCCTACAGCCTCGTCATCGGGCCGCTGGCCGCCACCGGGATGACGTCGATCGCCTCGCTGGTGGCCGCGCGCTGGCTGCCGCGGGCACGCTTCAGTCGGGCGAGCGCCCGGCGCCTGTTCTCCTTCGGCGGTCACCTGACCGGGTTCAACCTCATCAACTACTGGTCGCGCAACGCGGACAACCTGCTCCTCGGGCGCTTCGCCGGACCGACGGAGCTGGGCTTCTACAACCGCGCGTACATGTTGATGCTGATGCCGATCAACCAGGTCAACGGCGTCCTGGGCCGAGTGCTGCTGCCGGTGTTCTCCTCTCTGCAGGACGATCGCGAGCGCCTGCGCCGCGGCGTCCTGCGGGTGTGCCGGACCAGCGGCGTGCTCGTCTTTCCCATCCTGTTCGGCCTTGCCGGCTGTGCGCACAACTTCGTCCTGGTGGCGTTCGGACCGCGCTGGAGCGGGGTGGTGACGCTGCTGACGATCCTGGCCATCTCCGGCGCGCCCCAGGTCGTGGCGGCGACCTCGGGACTGGTGTGCCAGGCCGTCGGCCAGACCAAGCTGCTCTCGACGTGGGGGAACCTGTCCAGCATCAGCGTGGTGGCGGCGATCCTCATCGGCCTGCCCTGGGGGGCGGAGGGGGTCGCGATCGCGTACGCCGTGCGCGCCTACCTGTTGCTGCCGCTGGCGTTCGTGCCGATGCGCCGCGCCGCTGACATCGGGACCGCGCCCATGCTGCGTGCCGCCGCCCTGCCCTTCTACGCCGCCGTGCTGATGGCCGGCTGCGTGTGGTCGCTGGGCACGATCCTGGACCACGTCATTCCCATGGGTGTCTGCCTGGTGCTCCAGGTGCTCGTCGGCGCGGTCGTCTACGCCGGGGTACTCGTGCTGGTCGATCCGAGCACGCTGACCGACGTCAAGTCGGTGGTGCGCCGCAGGCAGGTCGCATAGAGCCGGTCGCGCCCCTCAGCGGGTCGCCCCGGGGGACACCTCGTCGTAGAGGTCCTCGAGGCGCGCGGTGCAGTCATTGATCTCGAAGCTCTGTTCCAGGCGCCGGCGGGCCGCGCCGCCGAGCCGCTGCGCCAGCTCGTCGTCGCCCAGCACCGCTTGCACGCGCCGGGCAAACCCCGCCGTGTCGCCCTGCGCGAGCACAAACCCGGTCTCCCCGTCCGTGACCGCCTCCGCGATGCCGCCGGCCGTGTAGGCGATCAGGGGCAGGCGGTGCGCGGCCGCCTCGAGCACCACCATCGGCAGCCCCTCCTCGTCGCCGTTGGTCGCCGTTCGGGACGGCACGCACAGGGCGGTGCTCGCCCGCATCGCTGCGGCGACGGCGTCGGGACCCTGTCCGCCGACGAACCGGGCGTTGACGCGGAGCTGCTCGGCGAGCCCCTCGAGCTCGCTGCGCAGGGGGCCGTCGCCGATGATCCGGAGGGGCGGGGCGTCCGCCATCCCGGACATAATCCGCAACAGATCGGCGCAGCCCTTCTTCTCCACGAGGCGGCCCACGAACAGAAGCTGCGGGATCGTGACGGGGCGGGGGCGATCGGGGGGGACCGGAATCCCGATGTGGCGGACTGCGATCTTGCCCTCCGGCGCGCCGGCGCCCACCAGCCGCCGGCGGATGAAGTCCGAGACGGCGACCAGGCGTGCGGCGCCCCGGAACAACGCCCCGTAGTCGACGCCGAGCTCGGCCGGGGCCACGGTGGCGTCGTAGCCGTGGAACGTGACCAGGAGCGGCCGGCGCGCGAGCCGGGCGGCGCGGACGACGTGGGTGGCATCCGGGCCGAAGTGGGCATGCACGACCGCAGTGCCGCGTAGCTGGCGGTGCAGGCGCGGGCTGGTGCCGGTGCGCCAGTAGAACCACCGGTCGGCGCGGTGCGCTGGGGTGGGGGAGCCCTCGAGCGTGAAGTTGGCTACGGCGCCGAGCGTGTTGGGGGTCGCGCGCAGTCCCGCGAGCTGCGGCCTGTAGCGACGCATCGCCCGCGCCTGGTTGACGATGAACGTCTCGGAGTTGGGCAGCACCTCGTCACGCCAGACGGTAACGCGAGCGCTCGCCTCGGGACGGTCGAGCATCGCCGAGAACTTAGTACACGCTCCTCCACGGATCCGTGGCTACCCTGCCTGCAGATGCGGATCGTTCCCCCGGCCCTGGAGGACTCCATCCCCGCACGCGCGGTCGCGCGCCTGCGCTCTCATTGGGTCTCGGCCCGACATCCCGCGCTGCGTGGCACTCGGTTGCGCCTGGCGCCCGCCACGCAGATCCTTATCTCGCCCACCGCGCGGATCCACATCGGACCGGGGTTCGTGGCTCGCCGCGACCTAACGCTCAGCGTACAGGGCACGCTGCGGATCGGCCGCGGCATGTTCTGCAACCGCGGCGTGATGCTGGCCGCGATGCACGAGGTCACGATCGGCGACGACGTCCGGCTGGGGGAGCGCGTCTCGATCATCGACCACAACCACGTGATCGAGCCCCTCGATGACCTCGAGGCGCGATTCAGCGGCTACGAGGCGGCGCCGATCGAGGTTGGCGACCGGGTGCTGATCAGCGCGAACTGCGTGGTGCTGGCGGGGGCGAGCATCGGCGAGGACTCGGTGATCGCCGCCGGTTCCGTGGTCCGCGGCGAGATTCCCGCGGGGGTTCTGGCCGCGGGCGCTCCCGCCTCGGTCAAGCGCGAGCTGACCGCCTCGGAGCTCGCCAGCCCCGCTCGCGGCTAACCCGCCCCGGCCCACCCATGGCCTTGTAGAACGCATGCCCCAGCAGGCAGCAGGCCACGATCCCGAGGATGCCGACCACCCCGGAGCGGTTGGTGATCGCGCCGAACCACACGATCTGAAGCAGGAAGATGTGGTACGACGCCTGACCAAGGCGCTCCAGTGCGGCGTAGGCGCCCCGCCACGAGCGCGGCGTGAGCCAGCGAAGGCCCGCAACCGTGAGCCAGACGGCGTAGAACACACTGAGGAAGTTGGTGCTGCGGCCGAACGAGGGCATCAGCCAGCCGAAATGCCCCGGGTTCTGGTGCAGGACGACCAGGTAGCCGAAGCTGACCGCGGCGAGGACGCTGAGCTCCAGGAACACGCGGGGCGTGATCGTGATCCGGGTCAGCCACATGCCGGCTGCGATCGCCGCCAGATACTTGAAGATCCCCGCCTCATAGAGATAGCCGTTGGCCATGCCTGACGCCGTGAGCGCGTGCACGTGCGGGGCGAGCAGCTCGAAGCCGATGTTGGCGGCGACGAGCACGACCGTGGTGGCCACCGGGGCGCGACGCCAGCACCAATAGACGGCCGGGAACAGGACCGCGAATTCCAGGAGGATCGTCACGAAGTAGTTGCCGGGCGCGCTGGCCAGAGGGAGGACGCCGACCACCACCAGCGGACCGATGTGCACCTCGCCGACAATGACGGCGACCACGAGGGCCAGGACCCACGTGACCAACAGCGGCATGACGAGCCGATCAAACCGGCCCACGAGGTAGCGGCGCGTGTAGAGGTCACCGATCGACGCGGCCTCGCTCTTGTCCATCGACCGGGTGGCGTTGAGCCCCATGAGGATGAAGAAGATCGGCACCGCCTGACCGGCCCACAGGATGTCCCACGAGTCATAGAGGAACCGCGGGGAGAACGCGTGCTGGACCATCACCCCGAGGATCGCCAGGCCCTTGAGCACGTCGATCTGGCGGATCCGCCCGGACGGAGCCGTCGCACGCCAAGCTGCCCGCTTCATCGGCCCCGTTGCGGCGGAGTGAGGCGGTCGGCGGAGGTCTGGACGTCGCTGACTGGCGGTTCGGCTATCCGTCATCCGGTCGCTCGGAGCCTAGTACACGCGTCCGCGGTTGCCTCGGGCCCGGCGGGGCCCGGAAATGCCCGAACACGCTCAACTCCTCGCGGCGAACCGCCGATTAACGCACAGCAGACGCATGACTCAAGCCGCGGGGGGTGCACGATGTTTAGTGCAAGCAAGGGTCGGCAACCAATTAGTGGTGAGTCGACACGTGAACATGACACTTTAACCTTGCAAAGCATCGTCTTTTGCGGCTAATCTTCATCATCGCTACGCTCGGCCTGATGGCACTGCCGCTCGGGGCCGCCGCCACGACGTCTCCCGCGACGACCACCGTGCCGTCCCAGACGTCGGGTACGCCCACGCCCAACGCGGGCATGTCCCTCCAGGAGACGACCGACCTCGAGGCGCGGCTGGCCAGCCATGCCGCCGATTCCGCGCCGTGGCCCGGGAACCCATTCTCCCGCAGGAGCTTCTGGAACAGTCCGCTGAGCGCGCATGCTCCCGTTCGCGCCAACTCGCGCGCCTATGTGGCGGAACTGATGCGGCAGGTGCACGATTACCACACCTGGTTCAACACGACCTCGTACAGCGTCCCGGTGTACGTCGTCGGCGCGCACCAGCCCACCCAGCGCGTGAAGCTCGACACCTGGGGACCCGATCTCCAGCAGGCGTTTAGCGCGGTGCCGATCCCGCGCGCGGCACGCGCCGCCGTCGGCACGGACAAGAGCCTCAGCATCTGGCAGCCCTCGACGAACCGGCTGTGGGACTTCTGGCTGATGCGCCGCGTCAAGGGCAAATGGCATGCGCGCTGGGGTGGCGAGATGGACAACGTCTCCAGCAGTCCGGGGTACTTCACCCATGCGGGCGAAACCGACAACTGGGGCGCGACGGCGACGGGCCTGCCGCTATTGGGCGGCCTGGTCACGTTCGCCGACCTCCAGCGCGGCTATATCAATCACGCGCTCGCGATGGCGCTCGTCGAGACCAAGCGTGCCGATTGGACCTGGCCGGCGCAGCGGACGGACGGCAACACCTTCTCCAAGGGCATCACCGCCGCGATCCCGGAGGGCATGCGGTTCCGATTGGACCCGAAGCTGGACATCGACACCCTCAACCTGCCGCCGATCGACGCCATGCTGGCCAAGGCGGCTCAGAACTACGGGATCGTTGTGCGCGACAAAGCGGGCTCGGTCGTGTTCTATGGACAGGACCCGGTCAGCAAGGCCAATCCGTGGCCCGCGGCCTTCGAGAACATGTACCCGAACAACGTCCTCGCGCTGTTCCCATGGAGTCACCTGCAGGCGCTCAGGAGCACCACCTCCTGCTGCTGGGCCCCTTAGTGGTCTCTCGCCACTTAGACAACGCTCGGACACCCGGCTGAACGCCACCACCTCGGCGTAGAGAACTCCAGGGTGGGCATACTGAGCGCGGTGAACACAACTTCACTCCACGTAACACGGAGCCGGCGCAGCGTGTACCAACGACCGCACCGCGCCCTCGGCCATGACCACGGACCACCTGAGCAGCGGCTGGTTGTACTGCTGGCCGGGACCGAAGCGACCCGCCGCGAGCGGGCCGAGGAGGCGGCGGCGCTCCTGGCCGCCGCCGACCCCACCGAGTTACTCGCCCTGCTCGAGCGGCTCCACGTCACCGTCCTGCTCGGCCAGCGGCTCCTCGAGCTCGTCGGCGACGCCAGCCCGATGCTGGAGGAGAGGATCGACACCACTGCGACGTGGGCGCGCGAGCACGGGCGGATCCACGAGCTCACGACGCTTTCGATCCTGCAGGAACTCGGAGCGTCATGGGGTCCGCGCGCTGGCGCTGAAAGGAAGCGTTCTGGCCCGCGAGCTCTACGGAGACGTCGGCGTGCGCAGCCCGGGCGACATCGACATTCTGGTCGCGGCGGAGGATCTCGCTGCCGCGGTTGCGATCGTCGCGCGGATGGGGTGGGCGCATCAGGCCATCGCGTCACGCGCCGCTCCCCTGCCCGTCCTGCACGAGTCACTGGTGCATACGACGCTGCCTCGGGTGGAGCTGCACTGGCGGGTGCACTGGTACGAGACCCGATTCGCCGCCGACGCGCTGGCCCGCGCGGAGCGAGCGGCTGCGCATGAGCCCCTGGTCATGCTTCCCGGAGACGGGTTGGCGGCGCTCGTTCTCTTCTATGCGCGGGACGGCTTTGCCGGGTTGCGGATGCCCGCCGACGCCGGCGCGTGGTGGGACACCAGGTGCGTCGGCATGAATGCGGACCAGATCATCGAGGAGACGGCGATCCGCTACCCCGAGCTGGGCGCCCGCGCTGAGACTTGGAGCCGAACTGCTGGGAGCGCTCGTGGGGCTTCCGACCTACCAGCGGGCGGAGTCCGTCCGACTCCGCGTCGCCGGCCAGCTGGCGACGCCGTTTCAGGAGATCACGCTGGCCGAGGCGAGGGCGAAGGTGGGCCTGGTCGATCTGCTGCTTGCCCCTCCGGGCGGCGCCCGCGCCTCGCTGCGACGTGAGCGGCAGAAGATCCCGCCCGGCCTCGAGCGCCCGTTGTCCCGTGACGACGATCTGTCGGCGCACCTCGCCCGTTGGGAGCACCTGCTGCGACTGCTGCGTCGGTGGACGCTGGCGATGGCCCCGGCGACGGCGAGGGCCAGGCGCTCGGAGTCGGGCGCCGGGGCGGATCTGGGCGAGCGGGTGTCGGCGTGACCGGCGGGTCGATCTTCACCCGCGAGACTGCGGCGGCGCTGCCCGCGGTGCCCCAGCATGTGGCGCCGGTGGTGTCCCTCAACGGGATCTGGCGCCACTGGGGGCGCGGCAAGAACCGTTGGGCCGTCCTGCGCGGCATCGACCTGGATGTGGCGCCCGGGACCGTCATCGGGGTCGGCGGGCGCAACGGGGCGGGCAAGACGACGCTCCTGCGCATCGCCACCGCGATCCTGATCGCGGACGCCGGAACGGTGACCATCGACGGGATCCCCAGCGACGGCAACTGGCGTGAGTACCACCGCCGGATCGGCTTCCTGTCCGCCGGGGACCGCGGCCTCTACGCGCGGGTGAGCGTGCGCGCGCACCTCGACTACTGCGCGCGGATCGCGTTCATCCCTCCGGCGCTGCGCCGGCAGGCGGTGGACGACGCCATGGTGCGCTTCGGCCTCACCGAACTGGCCAAGCGCCGCGCCGACCGCCTGTCCCAGGGGCAGCGCCAGCGGCTGCGCTTGGCGCTGACGCTCGTGCACCAGCCAAAGGTCCTGCTGCTCGACGAGCCGCGCAACAGCCTCGATGACGAGGGCCTGACAATGCTGTCGGTCGCCATCGCCGAGGTGCTGGCACGCGGGGGAGCGGTCATCTGGTGCTCGCCGGCCGGCGAGGAGCAGCCTGTCGGCTTCGACCGCCGTTTCGTCATCAAGGACGGGCTGCTGAGGCCCGATTGAAATGGCCGCCGTCGCCCCCTACCTCGGCGCCGTCCTGGCCACCATGAAGCGAGATGCACTGATCTTCATCAGCTACCGCCTGCGGGTCCTCAGCCAGGCGATGGCGATGCTGTTCAGTCTCACCATCTTCTATTACGTGGGCAAGCTGGTGCCCGCAGGGGCGATCGGCCCGCACGGCGACTACTTCGCGTTCGCCGTCGTCGGCATCGTCACGACGGCGGTGCTCACCTCGGCGCTGGGCACGGCCCAGATCGTTCGCGGGGAGCTCATGCAGGGCAACTTCGAGCGCATCCTCATCTCGCCGCTCGGTCCGGTATGGGGTGTGATCGCGGTCGCCGCCTTCCCGATCATCTATTCGACGGTGTTCGCGGGGGTGATGCTGGCCGTTGCGTCGCTGGCGTTCGGCGTGCCGCTGCACCCCGGGGGCATCGCTCCCGCACTCGGTGTCGGGATCCTCGGCGCGGTATCCCTGACCTGCATCGGGCTGCTGTTCGTCGCCGCGCTCATCGCCTTCAAGTCCGCGCTCGGTGCCACCTGGGTGATCGCCGGGCTGAGCTTGCTGGGCGGCGCGTACTTCCCGTTGCGCCTGTTCCCGGGCTGGATCCGCTGGACGTCCGACGTCCAGCCCTACACGCCGACGGTGGACCTCCTCCGCCACCTGCTCGTCGGCACTCGGCCCGCCGAGGCGGTCTGGCTGGAGCTGCTCAAGATCGTCGGCTTCACCGCCGTGCTCATGCCCGCCTCGATCGCCATCCTCGCCCTAGCAGTGCGGGTGAGTCGGCAGCGCGGCACCATCATGGAGTTCTGAGCGGGGCGTCTTGGCCCTCGCAGGAGCTCCGAGTTCAGAGCTCAACGAGGCGCGAGTCCTGAAAGCCCCGCGGCGGCAGCACCGGGCGTCCTTCGTGCTCGACCCAGGCATGAGCCTCGAAGTCCGGCCGCGAGTGGGCGCCGATGACCAGCGTGCTGGGGATGCTCCGGGCCGCGAGCATCCGCGACAGCACCAGTGACTGGACCAGGCAGCGCGAATCGGTCGGCAGCACGCGCAGCGTCCGGTAGACGGCGCGGCCCAGGTGCGCCGCCACCTCCCAGCTGTCCTGGTCGGCGGGCGGTTGCATCGCAGGCCTGCGGTCCAGTTCAGCGCGCGTCCTCGCTGTCACCTGACGGATGTCGCCGCGCGGCATGTGCCAGCGCGTCACCGCGTAGACGCCGAGGATCTCGCCCACCAGCATGAGCTTCTCCGCCGGTGTGGCTCGGGTGCCGGGTAGTGCGCGCAACGTGGACACGGTACTGGAGACGTGCAAAAGCCCCGGCGGGGCCGGGGCTCGAGCACGACGTCTGTCGGCGGCCGGCGACCGGCCGCTCAGAGCGACAGCTAGGACAGCGGGAACGCGGTCCCCGGGTGCCCGTGCGGGACGTCCGCGGGGTTCACCGAGCCGCCCGCCTCGGTCAGTTCCTGCAGCGTGCCGTAGTCGGTGACCTGGGGCCGCTCGTACGACAGGGTCTCAGTCTGCTGCTCGTTCTGCTTGATGGGATCCATGTGACTCCTTCTCAGTTGGTCACTGATTGAAGGCAAGTGTAGGTGCGACCCCGAACCGGCACCAGTCGAGAAAAGGTGCAGTCCAGAAGGTATGGAAAAGGTGCAGGTGCCGGCGTCAGCCCAGCGCCACCCGCCGCACCGATGGTGCCGGGACATCGGGCTGTGCCAGGGCGGTGTCGGCGAAGTCCGGGTCCGCCTCAGCCCGAAGCCACACCTCGGCCGCCGTGGCTCGCCACAGAGGCGCCAGCCACTGGGGATGGTGCTCTCCTGCCGCGATCCGACCCCAGCTCTCCCGCACCCAGCGGAGGTCGGCCCAGTCACCGATCAGCGCATCGGGCGCGGTGAGCAGACGCGCGATCCCGGGAGCGTCGGCGGTGACCATTGCACGTTCACAAAACCTCGTGAAGTCAGCCTTTTGTGTCTGAAGTCTCACGTTATCTGGCAATAAGTGACACATTGCTTCGCGCACCAACGGCCGATCAAACCGGCGGTCGAAGGCCAGCTCGGGTGGCACGCGCAGGCAGTAGTCGATCAGGTCCACGTCGTACAGAGGCGGCTCTGAGACGATCCCCTCCGTCGCGGCGCGGTGGCGCAGGTACTCCAGACGCAGCTCCCGGTGCGGCGCGTCGATGAGCACGTCCGAGAGAAAGCGCCACCACAACGGTCCCGGGGCGGCGAGTTTCCACGCCCAACGGTCCTCGCGTGCCGCGAACGCCCGTCGCAGCGGCGGTGCCAGCCAAGGCGGCCCGGCGCTCGCGTCGTCACGGCGGCGCTGGACCACCCGCCCCAGGCGATGCGGCGCGGCCCCCTTGAGCCCCAGCTCCTTGATCAGCCACACCTTGTTGCGCACGGTCGTGCGCCGGCCGATCGGCCACCGGTCGGTGAGGGCGATCGCGCCCAGCAGGCGTCCCTGCCGGATGCGGTCGGCCAGGAGGTAGGGCGAGAGCCCGAACAGCTCGTCCCCGGTCTGGCCGTCGAGCACGACCTCGGCGCCGTCGCGTGCCGCCTCCGCGGTGGCCGCGATGTCGATCAGAGAGCCGGCCGCGATGAGCGGCAGCTGCCAGGACCGGGTGTAGCGCAGGGCCAGCCACAGCGTCCCCTGCGGTGCGATCTCGATCGCTCCGGGGGCGACACCCGTCCGTGCGCTGACCTGACGGATCTTCGCGGTCTCGTCGTAATCCTCGCCGGGGAACACCGCCGAGTAGCTCCGCAGTCCGGCCTCGGGCCGCCTGGTGGCGGCGGCGACGGCGGTGACCACCGACGAGTCCAGGCCGCCGCTGAGGATCACCGCGCTCGAGCGTCGCGACAGCCGCTTGCCCACCGCGCGCTCCAGTTGCGCCCGCAGGCCGTCCACCACCTGCGAGCGCGAGCCGGTCAGCGTCGGCTCGGGTCGCGGTCGCCAGTAGCGGCGGGGTTGCGCCGACCGTGTCCCGAGCGCCAGCAGCTCGCCGGCGCGCAGGCGAAAGACCCCGTCGTAGAGCGTGCGATCGGCGGGGCAGGTGCCCTCGCCCAGCCAGGTGCCGAAGCCGATGGCGTCAGGGCCCGGGCGCGCGGGCAGGAGCGCCAGGACGTCGCGCAGCTCGGTTGCGAACACGGTCGCGCCGGCGGTCTGCGCGAAGAACAGCTCACGCGTGGCCAACAGGTCCGAGGTGAGCGCCCCCGCGCCGGCGGCCTCGTCCCACACCGCGACAGCGAAGCGCCCGCGCAGCCGGGTGAAGCCCTCGGCCCCCAAGCGGCCATAGGCCCGCGCCACGAGCCGCGCGTCCGCGTCGGCGTCCGTGCCCAGGGCCCGGGCGAGCGCGTCTGGCTCGTACAGCGCGCCGTCGAGAACGCACGTGACCGCGCCCTCCTGGGCGCACCACGGCCCCTCGTGAGCGGGCGGCGCCACCGCCAGCGGGCCCCGCACCATGACCTCGCGGTCAGGCGCGAGCGACCGCAGCGCGGCGAACTCCGTCAGCTCCGCGGGTGGGCGGTCCGTGCGGCAGTAGAGCCCGAGCATCACACGCCGGCGTCGCGCATGTGGGCCTCGAGCTTCGCCAGCATCTCGTCGTGCAGCTGGCCGGTCGGCGTCTGCAGCCGGAACTGGGCGACGCCGGCGCCCAGCAGTTGAGCGATCGCGAGGTGGCGCATGAGTCGCTCGGGAGTCGTCAGATACGGCACGAAGGACAGGGAGAGGACCCGGTGCAGCTCGGCGCGCTCCAGCGCGGCGATCTCGAACGTGTCGCCCCACTGGATGTGGTAGATCACGCGCAGCGGGCTCGCCTGTCCCCGGCGCCGCGGCGACACGTGGACCTTGTCAGTGGCCCCGGCGGCGGCGCCGAGCTGGCCGCCGATCTCGGCGATCATGGCGGCGTCGTCGGGACGGATCGACATGAACGCCGGGCCCGGATGGGCCCGCACGTGGTCATCGGCGGGCTCCACCGCCAGGACGTCGTCGGTGAGAAAGGCGGCGCCGCGGGCCACCAGCCGGGTGGCGATGCCGGTCTTGCCGGCGCCCGATGCGCCGACGAAGGCCGCCGCGGCGCCGTCACCCCCGATCGCGCTGGCATGCAGGACCTCATACCCGCTCAGGATCGCGGCGACCGGCAGCGCGTGCGCCAGGACGAAACGCTCGTGGCGCTCGCCCGCGGCGCCGCGCTCACAGGCGATCTCGCTCCCATCGCTGGCCACGAGATAACGGCCGAAGCCCTCCAGCCAGAACCGGTAGTGCTCAGAGGAGCGCTCCACGGTGAACGACACGGCGCCCTCGTCCGTCCGGTGCTCGAGGATTACCTCCGCGCTCTGCGCCCATCCGTCCTCGATCTCGGCCGTGCCGACGCGCCGCACCCGCGTCACCCGTGCCCCCGGCGCCGCGGCCGGCGCCTGTGCGGTCGAGCCGGTGAGGGGCCAATCGGACTCGACTTCGAGCCCGAACGCAGTGCATCGGTAGGGCCCGGGCTGAGATCCGTCGGACGCGGTCACGTCGCCGCGAGCCGGTCCTCGATGACGTCGGCCAGATCGGACGGGGGCACGGCCGGGTCGGCGTGCAGGGAGAAGACGGGCGCGTGGGCCACCAGGGCTCCGAAGATGTCAAAGCGCCGGCGCGCGCGGTCCTGGAGGTGGGGGAGCGTCACCGCGTGGGGCAGCAGGGTCAGGCTCGTGGCCGGGGTGGGCGTGCACCGCAGCGTCTCGCCCGCGACCCGGTTGATGAGCACCACCGCCGTCATCGGTCCGGGGGCGACGTCGCCGCGATCGAGCGCCACCCAGCGCTCCTCGCCGAAGTCGGCCACGGTCCGCGCGCCGACTCCGTCCGGCGCGACGGCCCGCGGGAGGTTCATCAGCGGCGGACCGGGATGGGCCACGACCGTCCCGCCGGCGTCGCTGAGCGCGACGATGTCATCGGCGAACAGGACGGCGCCGCGGCGCAGGAACTCAGCGGCGAGGCTGGACTTCCCGCCGCCCGTGTGGGCCACCAGGGCGATGAGGCCGCGGTCGTCGCTGACCGCCCCGGCGTGCAGCAGCTCGAAGCCGCGCAGCAGGCTGGCCGTCCACAGGATCGTGTCCATGAGGACGCGCTGCCACGCCGGATCCTCCGCGTCGGCGACGGCGTAGCGGAGGGTGGCGCGATCGGCGGGCAGGTGAACCAACGCCGAGCGTCCGTAGGCGAAGAGGACCTCGCCGTTGTGGTCCTCGAGCATGGCGAACGGCGCGCCGTCGTAGGCCTGGAGGTTGCGCAGGAACCGCGGGCGGTCCAGGAGCGGTGGCAGGTCGTGAGCCGCTGCTCGCACGAGCTTCAGGCAGTGACCGTGACCGCCGGTGCGCGTTGATCGCGCGCCGGGCAGATGGATGTCCGCCTCGACCTCGAGCCCGTACGCATCGACATACGCCGCGCGCGGTCCCGGCTCGTCGCGCTGGCTGCGATCCGGTGAAGGCAAGTGCAAAAAACGATAGCGTTTAGGCGGCCGTGGCAGTGGGAAGCTCAAGGAGGAGACGGTCGCCGCTTCGGCGCACATCCCTCCCCGACGCAGCGGAGGTTGACCAGCCTGGCTCTGGCGCGCGCGGTGGCCGACGACACAGTTCCTCTCCGGATAGGACTCGCGCCGACGGCGATCCCGCACATTGTCTACTGAACCGAAACCTCTGATGGTCGACCGTGACACTCTCCTCAGCGCGCGGCTGCGCCTCCCCCAGCACGTCGTGCATCGCACGTTCGTGGCCGAGACCGTCGTCCTGAACCTGCAGACGGGCAAGTACCACGGGCTCAACCCGATGGGCGGGCACATGCTCGACGTCCTCAACGAGTCGGCGGACGTCCGCTCCGCCGCCGAGCGCGTCGCGTCGGAGTACGACCAGGATCCCGACATCGTGGAGGAGGACTTCGTGGCCTTCTGCAACGACCTGCTCGATCGCGGTCTCGTCGAGCTCCAGAAGGCGGAGTCAGAGCGCGCGTAGGCCACCGCGGAAGGCGGTGGCCCCGTCGATATCGTTCGGGCAGCGCGCGTGGCTGGTTCGGTCCCAACCCTCCATCTGCTCCTCGACGAGGCGGAGATCTGGCCGCGCGCCCTGAGGGTCCTCGGCGACCAGGTCCGCGTGCAGGACAGCGGCGAGCCCGGGGTCATCGGCGTGGTCGGATGGACGAACGCGACGCGCGACGAGGTCGCCGCGCTGGACGGCCTGCGCGAGCGTCACGACGGCCCGATCGTCGCGCTGCTCGCCGAGCTCCCGACGGCGCGCGGGGCTCGCGCCGTCAACGCGCTGGTGGACGGGGCGGTGCTCGCGCGGGAGTTTCGCCGCGCGCTGCTGCCCACGCTGTGGGCGGTTGCCAGCGGCCAGTGCGTCGTGCCGCGCTCGGTGCGGCAGCTGCTCGAGCGCCCGCCGCTGTCCCCGCGCGAGCGCCAGGTGCTGGCGATGGTGGTGCTGGACTTCTCCAACGCCGAGATCGCCCGCACGCTGGTGGTCACCGAGAGCAACGTCAAGAGCCATTTGACCTCGGCGTTCAGCAAGCTCGGGGTGAGCTCGCGCAGCGCTGCCGCCGAGCTGATCCTTGACCACGAGAGTGGCCTGGGACCCGGGATCCTGCGCATCTCGCCCGAGGAGTGAGCACGCCGGCAGGCGCCGGGCGGGCTCGCGTCCGCCGGTCCTCCCGTTCGTCTACGCCGTCACGCCCGGTTGTGGGGCGCGTCGAAGGTGCTGCGCAGCGACGCCAACCTCATGTCCCACTCGCCGCCCACCGCGGCCATCCAAGACACCGCCTCGGTCAGCGGCTCGGGGGTGACGCGGTAGCGGATGTCGCGGCCCACGCGCTCGCGCTCCAGCAAGCCTGCGTCGGCCAGCGCACTGAGGTGCTTGGTCACCGCTTGGCGCGAGATCGGCAGGTCGTGGGCCAGTTCCGTCGCCGTCGCCGGCGTGGCCGAGATCGCGCTGAGCAGCCGCCGGCGCGTCGGGTCGGCCAGCGCACTGAAGACGCGCCCGGCCTCGTCGTCGGTCATCGCCGTGCCATCGCCTGCCGCTCGTAGCCTCGCCGCCGACCTAGGCGGCCATCGCGACGAGCGCGGGCCCGTAGGTCGTGCCGCCGTGCCCGTGGAGCGGGACGCCGACCAGGTCCAGCACCGCCAGCGGCCGCGTCTCGACGATCCGCAGCACGGTTGCGCCATCGTCTCGGCTGGTCACCGAGAAGCACACGCGCGACGCCGGCTCGTCGCCCACCGCCCACCAGAACGCCAGCCGGCCGGTGCCGGGGCCCTCGTCGCCGGGCGGTGAGATCTCCTCAACCCAGCCGGTCCTCACCTCCTCGCCGCTGGTGAAGCATGCCTCGCCGCCGGGCCGGAGGTCGAGCGAGACCTCGTCGGCCAGCCACTCCGACAGGCAGTCGGGGTCGGTCACCGCCTGCCAGACCGTCTGAACGGTGGCCGGCAGCTCGATCTCGCGTTCGATGGTGTCGGTCATGAGGCCTCCCGGAGCATTGGGGTTTTGCGATCGAGATGTGCAACTCGGAAGTTGCGCATCTGCTACGGTCGTGTGCAACCTGTTCGTTGCACAATATCAGCGCTGCAAAAGGAGGCCCTGATGACATTGGTTCCGATGGTCGTCGAGCAGACCGCTCGCGGGGAACGCTCGTTCGACATCTACTCGCGCCTGCTCAACGACCGCGTGGTCTTCCTGGGAGGCCAGGTCAACGAGGAGATCGCCAACCTGATCGTGGCCCAGCTCGTCCACCTGGAGTCCGACGACCCCGACAAGGACATCCACCTCTACATCAACTCGCCCGGCGGCTCGATCTACGCCGGGCTGGCGATCTATGACGCGATGCAGTTCATCCGCCCCGACGTGCAGACGATCTGCTACGGCATCGCCATGTCGATGGGCTCGCTTCTGTTGGCGGGCGGCGCGGCCGGCAAGCGCATGGCCCTGCCCAACAGTCGCATCCTCATCCACCAGCCCTCCGGCGGGTTCGAGGGTCAGTCCACGGACGTGGAGATTCACGCGCGCGAGATCCTCGCGCTCCGCGCCCGCGTCGACGAGATCTACGCCAAGCACACCAGCCAATCGGTGGAGCGAGTCCACGCCGACATGGAGCGCGACCGTTACTTCACCGGCGAGGAGGCCCTGGCCTACGGGCTGGTGGACCGGGTGCTGGAGCGGCGCGAACTGGCCAGCCGCGGTCGCGGCTTCGGGGGTTAGCGGCGACAGCGCGGATCAGGCCGAAGCCGGGCGGCGCCGGGCGCCGCGCGCAAACTGCGGGCAGACGCGCCGCCTGGTCGTCCGGCTCGGCCGCGCGGCGCGCGCGACGCATTCGGGCACACCGGGCTGGCGGTGGGTCGGGATTGACCGGCCCCGGGCCTGCGCGGGGCGGGCATCGCGCCGGTTGGCGGCCTGCCAGCTGACGCCGAGGATGACGAGAGGGATAACGACCGCCCATATGGCGACGATGGTCAGAAGCATGCTCAGAGGACCTCCGCTCGAATCTCCCGTCTGATCAACTGCTTTTATTTCTATCGTCTTCCGCGCGCCAGACCTTTAGCCCGAAAGACCCCGGTGTTTCCGGGATACTGCGCCGGGTGCGTCACCTCCGGCCTTCCCCCCGCCTCCTGGTCGCGGTCACGGTGGTGTTCGGTCTCGCCGACTGGGCGTCCCGGCTGGCGGGGGACTCCGTTGTGCCGGGCGGTCCGCTGGACGAGACCGCGCACCTGCTGACGGCGCTGATCGTGTTGTGGGCGCTGGGGAGGCGCGTCTGCGACCGCTTCCTGGTTCCGGCGCTGGTGGCGTCGGTCGCGATCGACGTCGATCACGTGCCCGGGGCCTTGGGGGATGACGTCTTCACCCGGGGGACACCGCGGCCGTACACACACTCGGTGCTGAGCGTCCTCGTGGTGCTCCTTGCCGCCGTGGTCTGGCGCTCACGCCGCGACGTCCTGCTAGGCGTCGCCATCGGCCTCACCATCCACTTCTGGCGCGACATGGCCGAGTCAGACACCGGCGTAGCCCTGGCGTGGCCGGTCTCAGATCACCGGTTCGTGCTCTCGCACACCGGCTATCTGCTGGCGATAGCGGTATTCGTCATCGTTGCGGCGGTCCGTCTCCCGGGTGGTGGTCTACGGCCGGCTTGAGCTGGGTCGCGGCGGTCCAGAAGATCCGGCACCGGCTGGTCGCGCCCGGGGCGTAGCCGCTTTTCCCGGAGGGGTGGCGGCTATTGTCGGGCGATGCGCCTGGCGCTCCTGTTCGATGAGCTCTCGCCGTCCGCCGCTGACGTCGAGATCGCCTCGCTCGCCTACGACAACCGGCTCGTCACCGACGGGGCCCTGTTCTTCTGCGTGCCCGGCTACACGCGCGACGGGCATGATTTCGCGGCCGACGCCGTCGCTCGGGGCGCGGTCGCGCTCGTGGTCGAGCGCCCCACCGGCGCCGGGGTGCCGGAGGTGCGGGTCCCGTCGGTGCGCGCCGCCATGGCTCCGGTCGCGGCGCGGTTCCACGGCGATCCGACGGCTCGGCTGGAGACGGTCGGCGTCACCGGGACCAACGGCAAGACCACGACGGCGTTTCTCATGCGTGCGCTCCTGGAATCCGGCGGACGCCAGACGGGCTTGCTGGGCACCGTCAAGAGCGTGATCGGCGGCGTCGAGCACGACGTCCTGCGCACAACGCCCGAGGCGATCGACCTCCAGCGAACCTTCCGGGAGATGTTCGACGCCGGGGATGAGGCGTGCGTGATGGAGGTCTCGTCCCACGCGCTCACGCTCCACCGCGCCGACGCGATCCATTTCGCCGCGGCCGTCTTCACCAACCTGACGCAGGACCATCTCGACTTCCACGAGACGATGGAGGAGTACTACGGGGCCAAGCGCTTGCTCTTCACCGACCTGTTGCCCGCGCATGCGGTGGTCAATGTCGACGATCCGTACGGCGCTCGGCTGGCCGCTGAGCTGGAGGGCACGGCGATCACCTTCGCGCTTGAGCACGACGCGTCGTATCGCGCCGGCGCGATTCAGACCGGGCTCGACGGCTCCCAGTTCACCGTGACGGCGCCGGACGGCGTGTTTGAGCTCAGCTCGCCGCTGACCGGGCGCTTCAACGTCTCAAATGTCCTGGGGGCGTTTGCCGCGGCCCGGGCGCTGGGCGTGGACGCGGCGACCGCGATCGAGGCGATCGCCTCGGCCGGGCAGGTGCCGGGGCGCTTTCAGTCAGTTGGCGAGGGCCAGGACTACGCGGTGCTCGTGGACTACGCGCACACCCCCGATTCGCTCGAGAACGTCCTGCGGGCGGCCCGCGGGCTCACCCAGAGCCGCCTCCACGTCGTCTTCGGCTGCGGCGGGGACCGCGACCGTGGCAAGCGCCCACTGATGGGGGAGATCGCCGCCCGTCTCGCCGACCGCGTCATCGTCACCTCCGACAACCCCCGCTCTGAGGATCCCGCGGCGATCATCGAGGACATCCTCGTCGGCGCCGGCCCGGACGTGGAGCACGAGGTGGACCGCCGGATCGCCATCGAGCGGGCCATCTCCACGGCGGCTCCGGGTGACGTCGTGGTGATCGCCGGCAAGGGCCACGAGCAGGGGCAGGAGTTCGAAGGCGGACGAAAGATCCCGTTCGACGACGTGACCGTCGCGCGTGAGATCCTGCGTGGAGCTGCTTCCAACGCCGCGACCCCTACCAGATGAAGCAATGGACACCTGAGACGGTTGCGTCGGCGGCCGGCGCGGTCCTCGTTAGCGCGCGCGGCCACGCTGGCGGCCCCGAGGTCGTGACCATCGACTCGCGTGCCACGGGTCCGGGCACGTTGTTCGTCGGCCTTCCCGGCGAGAACGTCGACGGCGGCACCTTTGCGGCTATGGCCCTCGAGGCCGGGGCATGGGGCGTGCTCGTGGGGCCCGAGCATGCCGAGCAGCTCACCGCCGGCGACACTGGCGTCGTCCTCGCCGCTCCTGACCCCTTGAAATCCCTGCAGACGCTCGCAACCTCGTGGCGGCGCGAGCTCGGCGCCCGCGTGATCGGGGTCACCGGGTCGACTGGCAAGACCTCGACCAAGGACCTGCTCCTCACGCTGCTGGCGCCCAGCAGGCGGACCGTCGCCTCCCGGGCCAACTTCAACACCGAGATCGGCCTCCCGCTCGAGATCCTCAACGCGCCCGCCGGCACCGAGGTTGTGGTGCTCGAGATGGGTATGCGGGGCAAAGGTCAGATCGCCGAGCTCGCCGAGATCGCGGAGCCCGATGTGGCGGTGATCGTGAGCATCGGCCCGGTGCATCTCGAGCTGCTGGGCAGCATCGAGGCCATCGCCGCGGCCAAGGCCGAGCTGATCGCGGGCCTGCCGGCAGGAGGGACGGCGATCGTGCCCGCCGGCGAACGGCTGCTCAAGCCGCACCTGCGCAGCGATGTAACGACGGTCACATTCGGCCAGGACGGTGATGTGCGTCTGAGTCACGTCGACCCCGACCGCATCGAGATCGATGCCCAAGGGGAGCACCTCACTTTGGAAGTGCCGTTCACGCAGGCACATCTGCGCTCCAACCTCCTCGCCGCGGTGGCTGCCGCACGCGCCGTCGGGGTGACCCCGACGGGCCGCGTCGAGCTCGCGCTCAGCCCCGGCCGGGGCCAGCGCTACGTAACACCGAGTCGCGTAACAGTCATCGATGACTGCTACAACGCCAATCCGATCTCGATGCGCGCTGCCCTCTGCGACCTCAAGCACACCGCCGACACCGGCAACGCAGCTCGCCGCGTCGCCGTGCTCGGCGACATGCTCGAGCTCGGACCCCGCGAGCGGGAGTTCCACGCCCAGCTGGGCGATCAGGCCAGCGCGGCCGGCGTCGACGTGCTGGTCACGGTCGGGCCGCTGGCGGCGTCGATCGCCGATCGCTTCCAAGGGGAGACCCACACGGTGTCGGACGCGGGCGAGGCCGCCGCGGTCGTGCCCGAGCTGTTGGCCCCCGGTGACGTGGTGCTGGTCAAAGCCTCTCGCGGCGTGGGCCTGGAGCTCGTCTGCCGCGCCCTCGGCGCCCGGGAAGACGACGCGTGACGGGCTCAGCATCCGGGAGGGTGCTGATCGCCGGCACCGCCTCGCTACTGATGTGCCTGTTCCTGAGCCCGAAGTTCATCGAGTTCCTGCGCCGCCGCGAGTTCGGCCAGAACATCCGCGAGGAGGGCCCGCAGGGCCACCACACGAAGGCGGGGACGCCGACGATGGGCGGGATCATCATCTTCCTGGCCATCACGATCCCCTACGTGCTGCTGTCCAAGCGCGACTGGCAGTCGCTGGGGGTGTTCTTCGCCGCGATCGCCTGCGCGTTCCTGGGCTTCGCCGATGACTACACGAAGATCGTCAGGCGGCGGTCGCTGGGGCTGCGAGCCCGCACGAAGCTGGCGGTCACCATCGCCATCTCGCTGGGGCTGTGGTGGATCGCCACGCAGAAGGCCAACATCGGGCCGACGATCAGGCTCAGACCCGTCGACGCCTCGGTGGACCTGGGGCCGTTGTTCCCGGTGTTCATCTACCTCGTGGTCGCCGGCACGACCACCGCGGTCAACTTCACCGACGGCCTCGACGGTCTGGCGGCCGGGTGCGCGGCCATCGTCCTGCTCGCCTACATCGGGATCACGTTCATCACCGGCGGCACGGATCTCGCCCTGCTGGCCGGCTGCCTGGTGGGCGCGTGCGTCGGCTTCCTCTGGTTCAACAGCTTCCCCGCCAGCATCTTCATGGGGGACACCGGCTCGCTGGGATTAGGCGGCGCGATAGCCGGCCTCGCGGTCATGACGAACACCGAGACGCTGCTCATCCTGCTCGGCGGCATCTTCGTCATCGAGGTCCTGTCGGTGGTCATCCAGGTGTTCTCGTTCCAGGTGTTCCGAAAACGGGTGTTCCTGATGGCGCCCATCCACCACCACTTCGAGCTTCAAGCCTGGTCTGAGACCAAGATCATCCTGCGCTTCTGGATCGTCGCCGCCGCCTTCGGCGCCATCGGCTTCGTCCTCTACCAGCTCAGCGTCAGGGGCTAGTGGGCGTCCCCGGGACCCTCGAGGCCCACTGATGCCCGCCCTCGGCGCTTCCAAGCCGCGGCCGCCGCTTCCGGGGGGGCCGTACCTGATCGTCGGGCTGGCCCGCTCGGGCGTGGCCGCGGCACTCGCACTGCGTGCCCGCGGAGAGGAGGTGATCGGATGCGATGCGGGCCCGCCGGGCACGCCGGCACTGGACGATGCGGCGGAGAGGCTTTCCGTCGCCGGCGTCGAAGTCCACCTTGATGCGTCAGGCGACGCCCTTGCCGCCCGCGCCGGGACGCTCATCAAGAGCCCCGGTGTCCCCCAGAACGCCCCCGTCGTGGCGGCGGCGCGAGCCGGTGGCCTCCCCGTCCTCGGGGAGCTGGAGCTCGCCTGGCGGCTGCTGGAGAACGAATTCGTGGCGGTGACGGGCACCAATGGCAAGACGACGACCACCGAGTGGATCGGCCACATTCACCGCGAGGCGGCCCTGCCGGTCGCGGTGGCCGGCAACGTCGGGACCGCGCTGACGTCGCTGGTGGGGGCGGTGCCGTCGCAGGCCACCATCGTGTGCGAGGCGTCCTCGTTCCAGCTCGAGGATACGATCGCCTTCGCGCCCGAGGTCGCGGTGCTGCTCAACCTCGAGCCCGACCACCTGGACCGGCACGGGACGTTTGCGGACTACGTTGCCGCCAAGCTGAGGATCTTCGCCAACCAGGGCAATGACGACGTCGCCGTCGCCCCTCTCGACCTCGGCGTGGAGGATCTGGGCGGGTGCGCGCGCCGGGTGCCGTTCGGTTCGGCGGGCGCGGAGCTGTCTGATCGGGCGGGATACCTGTGGTGGGACGAGGAGCCGCTGCTGGAGGTCACCGAGATCTCGCTTCCGGGGGCGCACAACCGCGCCAACGCGATGGCCGCAGCGGCCGCTTGTCTGGCCCGGGGCATCGACCGTGACGCTGTCGCCGCCGCGCTGCGCACGTTCCCCGGGGTCGCCCACCGCCTGGAGCCGATCGCCACCCGTCACGGCGTGGCCTTCGTCAACGACTCCAAGGCCACCAATGTCGCCAGCACCCTCGTCGCCCTGCGCAGCTATCCCGGCGGGGTGCACCTCATCGCCGGGGGACGCGGCAAGAACCAGGACTTCTCTGCGCTGGCCCCGGTCGTTGCCGAGCGCTGCCGCGCCGTCTACCTCATCGGCGAGGCTGCCTCCGATCTCGAGCATGCGCTGGCGCCCGCCGGCGTGCCGCTGCGCCGGGAGGGCGAGCTGGGCGCCGCCGTCGCCGCCGCGGCGGCCGCCGCCGGCCCGGGCGACACCGTCCTGCTCTCCCCGGCGTGCGCGAGCTACGACCAGTACCCGGACTTCGAGGCCCGCGGCGAACACTTCCGCGTGCTCGTGGGAGAGCTCTAGGTGGCGGGCGCCACCGCCTCGCCTCGCCGCCCGAGCCCCGACGCGCCGGCGGGGATCGGGGGCGCTCGGCGTCGCAGCAGCGGCCGTCGCGTTGCGCCGCCGCTGGAGCACCGCATCCTCATGACCGCGGCGCTCTGCCTGCTGGCCTTCGGCGCGGTGATGGTGTACAGCGCATCATCACCGCTGGGCGTCCTCAGCCCGCACGGCGGCAGCGGCACGGGCGAGTTCATCCGCTACCTCGTGTTCGGCGGGATCGGCCTGGCCGCCATGCAGATCCTCGAGCGCCGCGGCCTGGCGCTGCTGACCCCTCAGCTGTGCCGGCTCATGCTGCTGGGCGCGTTCGCGCTGCTCGTTCTGGTCCTGGTGCCCGGGTTCGGGGTCGTCGTCAACGGCGCGCGCCGCTGGTTCTCCGTCGGGCCCATCCAGTTCCAGCCCTCCGAGGTCATGAAGCTGGCGCTCGTGCTCTACGTCGCCCGCTACCTGGCCGACCACCCCAAGCGGATGCGAGGCTTCCGCGAGGCGGTCGCGCCGATTCTTCTCGCCGCCGGGCCCGCCATCCTGCTCATCGTCGTCGAGCCCGACCTGGGGACGGGGCTCGTGGTCGCGTTCACCGTGGCCGCGCTGATGATCGCCGCGGGCATGCCGATGCGCTACCTGGGGCGCCTGGGCGCGATCGCGGCGGTCGGGGTCGTGCTGATGGTGCTGGCCCAGCCCTACCAGCAGGCGCGGCTCACCTCCTTCCTGCACCCCTGGTCGGCGGCCACGGCGGCCGGAGCCGGCTACCAGGCCGTCCAGGGGCAGATCGCCCTCGGCTCGGGCGGCCTGCTCGGCGTCGGCCTCGGCAAGTCCGTGCAGAAGGTCTTCTATCTGCCCGAGGCCCAGAACGATTTCATTCTGGCGGTCGTGGGCGAGGAGCTGGGCGTGCTGGGCATCTGCGGCGTCGTCGCCCTGTACGGGATGATCGCCTACGCCGGGCTGCGGACCGCCCGCCGCGCCGTGGGCCGCTACCCCAAACTCCTGGCCAGCGGCCTCACGTCGCTGATCCTCTGCCAGGGGATCCTCAACATCTTCGTCGTGCTCGGGCTGGCGCCGCTGACGGGCGTGCCCCTGCCGTTCGTCTCCTACGCGCCCACGAACCTGTGCGTGATGCTCGCCTCGGTCGGGCTACTGCTCAACATCTCGCGGCCGGGAGCGCGGCGTCTCAAGGTGGTGGAGGGCAAGCCGAGCACGAGCAATGCCGAGCGCGACCGTCGACGGCAGGAGCGCAACCAGCGCCGCGCCGGCGCCGGCACGCGCCGCTCCGCGGGCTGATCGCTCGGCCGCGGAGGTTTGTGCCAAGCTCCGCGACCCAGTGACCCCGCCCCTCATCGTCATCGGCGCCGGCGGTACGGCGGGGCACGTCGTCCCGGCGCTCGCCGTCGCCGACGCGCTCAGCGCCGAGGGCGCGCGGGTCGCCTTCGTCGGCGGCGAGCGGGCCGAACGCGAGCTGGTGCCGGCGGCCGGGTACGAGTTCCACACCCTCGCGGTGGCGCAGCTGGCGCGGCGCGATCCGGTGCGCGCCGCGCGCGCGGTGATCGTGGCCGGGCGGGCCGTCATGACGGCGCGAGAGCTCATCAGACGGCTGAAGCCCGCGGCGGTAGTCGGCGCCGGTGGTTATGCGGCCGGGCCGGTCGGCCTCGCGGCGGTGACGCGGCGGGTGCCGCTGGTGCTGATGGAGGCCGACAGCCATCTGGGGCTGACCAACCGCTTACTGGCGCCGGCGGCGCGCCGGGTTTGCCTGACCTTTCCGCTGCCCGGCCGCGACGGGCCCCGCTACCTGGTCACCGGGCGCCCGGGCCCGGCGCCGGCGACCGATCGCAGCGCGGCGCGGGAGCGGTTCGGGATCGCGCCCGGCGAGCAGGTCGTCCTCGTTTTCGGGGGCTCCCAGGGCGCGCGATCGATCAACCGCGCCGCCGTGGAGGCCTTTGACGGCGCCGGCTTCCGCGTCCTGCATGCCGCCGGGACGCGCGACCTGCCCGACCTCGAGGCTCCTGGCCCGCACTACGACCTGCGCGGCTACATCACGGACTTCGGCGAGGCGCTGTTGGCGGCCGACCTTGTGGTCGCGCGCTCGGGCGGCTCCATCTTCGAGATCGCCGCCCACGGGCGCCCCATGATCCTCATCCCCTATCCCTACGCCGCGGCGGACCACCAGACCGAGAACGCGCGGTACATGGAGCATGAGGGAGTGGCCGTCGTCATCCCCGACGCTGAGCTCACTGGCCCGCGCCTCGCGCAGGAGGTGGGGATGCTCCTCGGCGATCCGGGCCGGCTGGCCGCGATGGGCCGGGCCTCGCTGAAGCTGGCGCGCCCGGACGCTGCCCGCCGGATCGCGGCGGAGGTGCTTGCTTCCACGCGGGCACGGTGACATCCAGTCGCGGCGGCCGGACGTAACCCCGCATCGCGCGCGCTGCGTCTGTCCGCCGTGCGTCCGCTCAGTACGGCCGGCTCGCGAAGCCGGGACCCAGCTGCTGATTGGCGCGCTCCCCCAGCCCGATGGCGTATGCGGGCCAGAAGACACCACCGGAAGGGCCACCGCCGCACCCGCTCGAGTTGCCGGGGGGATGCGTCCACATGAACGCGTCCGCGCCCGGGTAGCCGGTGTTGGTGTTGAACTTGGGGCCAAGTCCGCGACCAGGCGGGTTGCACAGATCCTCCACGCCCTGGGTGGTGGGATGGGGATTGAGCTTGGGGCCCTGCCCGTTGCTGGCGGTGTTGACAATGAAGTGGGCGCCGTGGGTGCGCTTGGAGACCTGGGTCGCCCAGCGGACCTCGTCGATCGTCCACTGGTTGTGAGTGTCGTTGGTGAAGAACCCCTGGATCTCGTTGACGCCGATGGCGTTCAGGGCCTTTGCCGTGTAGCCCACGGAGTTGGAATCCGAGTAGCCACCCTCCACGTAGACGACCGTGTGAGGGAGCGCCTGGAACGTGTCGACCTCGTACTTGAGCGCCGCCTCCCAGGCCGGCAACCCGCCGTGACGGCCGATGCACGCCGAGGAGCCCAGCGCGTCGATCTCGGCCAGGACCAAAGCGGGCCGGCGGTCGATGGCGGCGGCCATCTCGTTGATCTGGCGCTTGAACACTGGCATGTAGGCCTTGATCTGCGGCCCGTTCGCGCATCCACCCAGCGTGGGGTGCAGGAAGTACGTGTTGAACATCGCGATCGACCCCGGGTCCGCGGTCAGGTTCTGGCACAGGATCTTCTCGGTCTGCCCGAAGATCGCGCCGGGACCTCCTCCCATCGAGTAGATGCTGATGCGCTGGGCCTCCGGCTCGGAGGCGATTTTGGACAGCATCGCCACCTTCTGGGCGAGCGACTTGTTGTGCGCCAACTTGGCGGCGATCTCGCCCTGACCGAGGCGCGCCTGGAAGTCGGCCCAGGACTCGCTCACCGGCATGTCGTCGGGGTTGAGGCCCACAAGCGAGGCGATCGCGCCCGCCGCCGCGCCCTTGCGCGGGCCCGGAACGTAGAAGTTGGCCCCGTTGAGCGGGTCGGCTCCGGGTGGGGTGGGCAGGGCCAGCGGGTTGCTGGGGTCTCTCTGGTTCGAGTACGGCTCAGAACATTGTTGGGCGTCGTGGGGCACGGCCGAGCGGGCGGACGCTGCCGATGTCAGTGAGATCGCGGCGAACGTACCCATCCCGGCGGCCGCGACGGCGGCGGCAATAACCAGCCGGGCGCGAAGGTGGCCCCAGCCCTTGGCGGTGAGGGAGTGCATATGTGGGTGATCCACCCTAACCAAGACCGGAAAACGGTGTGTGCAGGTCGGGCGAATCTTTGTCCCGCTTTGCGCACACACGTTGGCCGGATACCTCCTGCCGCCCTTGACGCCAGGCAGACGTTCGTCGGAGGGCCTGTCCCGAGCCTCAGATAGCCTCGCCCGCGAGCAATGAGCACCGCGGCCAACAGCGACACCACATGGGCGGGTCGCCGCCTGCACTTCGTCGGGATCGGCGGCGCGGGCATGAGCGGGCTGGCGCTCATCGCCGCCGCCCTCGGCGCCGAGGTCAGCGGCTCTGACCGCGCGCCCTCCAGCTACACCGAGCGCCTGCGCGAGCATGGGATCGACCCGGTCTTCGGCCACGCCGCCGCCAACGTCCCCGCCGGCGCCGAGGTCGTCTACTCCACCGCCGTCCCCGCCGATAACCCGGAGCGGCTCGCCGCCGCCACCGAGCTGCACCGGGCCGACCTGCTGGCCGAGATCGCGGCGCTGCGACGCTGCCTGGCGGTCACCGGGACCCACGGCAAGACGACCACCACGGGGATGGCGGTGGCCGCCCTGCAGGGCGCGGGGATGGATCCGTCCTACGTCGTGGGCGGCGAGCTGCGCTCCACCGGCGCCAACGCGGGCTGGGGCGCGGGGGAGTGGATCGTCGTCGAGGCCGACGAGTCCGACCGCTCGCTGCTCAAGCTGCGACCCGAGATCGCGATCCTCACCAGCGCCGAGCTCGACCACCACTCGACGTACGCCTCGCTGCTGGACCTCGAGGAGACCTTCCGGACGTTCATGACGCGGGCGGGCGAGGGCGCGGTGGTGTGGGATCGGCCCCAGCTGCGCGCGCTGTGTCCCGGGGGCGGCGTCCCCTACGACGCCCGTGACGTGGCGCTCCATCCGGGGGGCTCGCGGTTCCGCTGGCGCGGCATCGAGGTGAGCCTGTCGGTGCCGGGCGCCCACAACGCCGTCAACGCCGCCGGCGCCCTGACCGCCTGCGCGCTCGCCGGCGCCGATCCCGCCACGGCGGCGGCGGCGCTCGCCGGGTTCAGCGGGGCGCGGCGGCGGATGGAGCGCGTGGGGGAGACGTCGGGCGGCGCCGTGGTCTACGACGACTACGCCCACCATCCCACCGAGGTGGCCGCGACGGTCGCCGCCGCTCGGTCGCTGGCGGCGAGGCGGCTGGTGGCGGTCTTCCAGCCGCACCTCTACTCGCGCACGCGCGCCCTCGCGCGGCCATTCGGCCGGGCGCTGGCCGCAGCCGACGCCGTTGTGGTCCTGGACATCTACCCTGCGCGCGAGCGGTCCGAGGACTTCCCGGGGGTCAGCGGGCGGATCGTGGCCGAGTACGCGGCCGATGCCGGGGAGGGACGATCGGTGGCGTGGCTGCCAGGCTTTGCCGAGGCCGAGGCGTACCTGGGGGCGTTCCTGCGCGCCGGCGACCTGTGCCTGATGATGGGCGCGGGCAACATCGACGCCCTGGGGCGCTCGCTCGTCGTCTGAATGGCCGATTAGCCTGGCCTGGATGAGCGGCGATGTTCCCGAGGGGGTCCAGCGCGAATATCCGCTGGCGCGGCTGACCACGATCCGCACGGGCGGGCCCGCCGAGCTGTTCGCCCGGCCGGGCACCGTGGCAGAGCTCGAGGCCGTCCTGGCGTGGGCCGGTGACCAGCGCGTGGAAGTAGGGGTCGTGGGCTCGGGGTCGAACCTCCTCATAGCGGATGCCGGCGTCCGCGGACTTGTCTTGAAACTTGATCACGAGCTCACCCAGATCGCCGTGGAGGGCACCCGGATGCACTGCGGGGGCGGCGCGCGCCTGCCCGCCGTCTCGGCCCAGGCGGCCCGCGCCGGGCTCAGCGGGATCGAGTTCGGGGTCAACATCCCCGGCACCGTCGGTGGCGCGGTTCGCATGAACGCCAACGCCTACGGTGGCGAGCTGGCGCGGGCGCTGGAGTGGGTCGATGTCTGCAGCGCCGACGGCACCACCCGTCGGGCGCCCGGCGAGCTCGGCTTCGCCTATCGCCGCTCCGGGCTGCGCCGCGGCGAGGTCGTGGCCCGCGCGGCGTTCGCGCTCCGGCCGCTGCCCTCCGACGAGGTGAAGCGCACGCTCGGCGAGATGCGCGCCAAGCGCCGCGCAGCCCAGCCCTCCGGGATCAAGACGTTCGGCTCCACCTTCAAGAACCCGGCCGACCCCCGGGCCGAGGGCCGCACCGCGGGGCAGCTACTGGAGGCGGCGGACTGCCGCGGGCTGCGTGTCGGCGGCGCCGGATTCTCGGCCAAGCACGCCAACTTCGTGGAGAACCTCGGGGATGCCACCACCGCCGACGTCGTCGCGCTGATGGACGAGGGGCGGCGACGCGTCAAGGAGCGGTTCGGCGTCGAGCTGGAGCCCGAGGTCCAGACCCTCGGGCCGGTCGCGTTCCCGGCCGACTGGACCCGACCATGAGCGGCGTGCGGTCGGCGTCGGTGCGCCTGTCCCGGCGCCGGCGTCGGCGCCTGCCCCGGCCAGGGCCGCGCGCCCTGGCCGTGGTCGTGGCCGTGCTGGCGCTGGCCGGGGGCGCCTGGCTGTGGCTGCGCAACTCATCGCTGGTGGCCGTGCAGCGGGTCACCGTGGTCGGGGTGAGCGGCCGCGACGCCGGCCAGATCCGCGCGGCGCTGATCACGGCGGCCCGCAGCATGACCACGCTCAACGTCAAGCTCGGTGCCCTTCGCACCGCGGTGGAGCCGTTCCCGGTTGTCAAGCAACTGCACGTCGTCACCGACTTTCCCCATCGGATGCGCATCCAGGTGACCGAGCAGGTGCCGGTGGCGACGATCTCGGCGGCGGGGCAGCAGGTGGCGGTGTCGGCCGATGGGACGCTCCTGCACGGTTCGGCCATTCCGGGTTCGCTGCCCACGATCCCGCTCGCGGTGTCGCCGGGCGGCACCCACGTGACAGCGGCGACCATGCGGATCGTGCGGCTGCTGGCCGCTGCCCCTTACCAGTTGCTGTCCAAGGTGAGCCAGGCCACCGACAGCGGGGCCATCGGGCTGGTCGCGCAACTGCGCAACGGGCCCAAGGTGGTGTTCGGCACCGACGGCGATCTCGGCGCCAAGTGGGCCGCCGCCGCGGCCGTGCTCGCGGACTCCGGCTCGGCCGGGGCCGACTACATCGACGTCACCGTGCCGTCCCGGCCGGTGGCCGGGGCGGGGTCTGACACCGGCGCCAGCAGGTCGTCCGCGAGCCCCCAGGACGGCACCGGCGCGAGCCTCGACTCGAGCGGATCCGCAGCAGCGGCGGGGGCCACGGCCGGAGGCTAAACCTCAACTAGAGCCTTACCTGGCGGAAATCGGCAACTCTCGGCTATCGTCGAGAGTTGGGCGATTTGCAACGTCCGTTGCGAAAGCGTGCGCAACGTTGACTTCGCGCATCGCTAGGTTCTAACGTGACAAACTGGTCACGCAGCCCTCGCGTGGGCAAACCTTCAACCCTAACTAGAGGGTCGGACGAGATCTCATGGACAGCGGAAGTTATCTGGCAGTCATCAAGGTCGTCGGCGTCGGCGGCGGCGGTACCAACGCCGTCAACCGCATGGTCGACGCCGGACTGCGCGGCGTCGAATTCGTCGCCTGCAACACCGATGCGCAGGCGCTCGCGATGTGCGACGCCGACATCAAGCTCAACATCGGCCACCAGCTGACCAAGGGACTCGGCGCCGGCGCCAACCCCGACGTTGGTCACGGCGCGGCCGCGGAGTCGCGCGACGACATCAAGGAGGCGCTCAAGGGCGCCGACATGGTGTTCGTCACCGCGGGCGAGGGCGGCGGCACCGGTACCGGCGCCGCGCCGGTCATCGCTGAGATCGCCAAGAACGAGATCGGCGCGCTCACCGTCGGGGTCGTGACCCGGCCCTTCTCCTTCGAAGGCACCCAGCGGGCCCGCCAGGCGGCCGAGGGGATCCAGCGGCTGCGCGAGAACGTGGACACGCTGATCGTGATCCCCAACGAGAAGCTGCTGTCGATCGTGGAGCGCCGCACCACCATCCTCGACGCCTTCCGCGAGGCCGACAACGTCCTGCGCCAGGGCGTCCAGGGGATCACCGACCTGATCACGATCCCGGGGCTGATCAACCTGGACTTCGCCGACGTACGGACGATCATGCACGAGGCGGGCAGCGCGCTCATGGGCATTGGCACGGCCGCCGGGGAGAACCGGGCGGCCGAGGCGGCCAAGATCGCGATCTCCTCGCCCCTGCTCGAGGAGTCAGTGGAGGGCGCGATGGGCATCCTGCTCAACATCACCGGCGGCCACGACCTCGGCCTGTTCGAGGTCAACGAGGCGGCCGAGATCGTGCAGAGCGCAGCGGATCAGAACTCCAACATCATCTTCGGCGCGGTGATCGACGACGCGCTGGGCGACGAGGTCCGGGTCACCGTCATCGCCACCGGCTTCGACCACGGGCGCGGCCCGTCCGGCGTCGGCACGGCGCGTGAGACCACACGGCGGGAGCGGCGCGACCGGGACGTCACGATGGACGACCGCCAGCGGTCCTCGCTGGAGATCTCCGATGACGACATCGACATCCCGTCGTTCCTGAAGGACCGCTAGCCCACAACGGGCCGCATCGCGAGCGCTGTACTAGGCTCGACGGCATTCCCTCGGCACTCGTCACCGGCATCACCGGGCAGGACGGCTCCTACCTGGCTGAACTGCTCCTGGAGAAGGGCTACACCGTCCACGGGCTCGTGCGGCGCTCCTCCACGGAGAAGTTCGACCGGATCGACCATCTGCGTGACCAGGTCACCCTGCACCAGGCTGACCTGCTCGACCAGCGCTCGCTGGTGGACGCGCTGCGCGCCGCCCAGCCCGACGAGATCTACAACCTGGCGGCGATGTCGTTCGTCGCCGTCTCCTGGATCCAGCCGACCCTGACCGCCGAGTTCACCGGCGTCGGGGTCACGCGGATGCTCGAGGCCGTGCGCGAGGTGTGCCCGGAGGCGCGCTTCTACCAGGCGTCGTCCAGCGAGATGTTCGGCAAGGTGCGCGAGGTGCCGCAGAACGAGGACACGCCCTTCTATCCGCGCTCGCCCTATGGGGTGGCTAAGGCCTATGGCCACTTCATCACCGTCAACTATCGCGAGTCATACGACCTGCATGCCACTTGCGGGATCCTGTTCAACCACGAGAGCCCGCGGCGGGGACTGGAGTTCGTCACCCGCAAGATCACCTGGCATGCGGCCGCGATCAGGCTGGGGATCGTGGACAAGCTCACGCTGGGCAACCTTGATGCCGAGCGTGACTGGGGCTACGCCAAGGACTACGTCGACGCGATGTGGCGCATGCTCCAGCAGGATCGTCCGGAGGACTACGTGATCGCGACCGGCGTGACGCACTCGGTGCGCGAATGCGTGGAGGTCGCGTTCGACCAGGCGGGGCTGGAGATCGCCGATCACGTGCAGATCGACGAGTCGCTCAAGCGTCCCGCTGAGGTGGACCAGCTCATCGGCGACGCATCCAAGGCGGAGCGCGACCTGGGCTGGACGCCCGAGACGAACTTCGAGCAGCTCATCCGCTTGATGGTCGACGCCGACCAGCAGATCCTGTCCGGCCGCGGGCCGGCGTGAGCCCGGAGCGCAGGCGCGCGCTCATCACCGGCCTGACCGGCCAGGACGGCTCCTTCCTGGCGGAGCAGCTGCTGGCCGACGGCTACGAGGTGATCGGCCTGGTCCGCGAGGAGCCCGGCGCCGCCCTCGGGTGCGCCGAGCATCTCCGGGGCGACGTGCAACGGATCGCCGGTGACCTGCTGCGCCCCGACACGCTGGTCAGTGCCGTCAAGGACCTGGCGCCGGACGAGCTCTACCACCTCGCCGCGCCGACCTTCGTCCCCGAGTCCTGGCGGGACCCGGCACAGACGATGACGGCAATCGCCGCCGCCACGGCCACGCTGCTTCAGACCGTCGGCGCGCACAGCCCTCATACCCGGATACTGGTGGCCGGTTCCGGGGAGATGTTCGGCGACGCCCCGGAGACCCCGCAGCGCGAGGACACGCCGTGCCGCCCGCGCACGCCGTACGCCGCCGCCAAGCTGGCCTCCCACCAGCTCGTCGGGATCATGCGGGGCCACAGCGGGGTGTTCGCGTGCTCGGCGATCCTCTTCAACCACGAGTCCGAGCGGCGCCCGCCGAACTTCGTTACGCGGAAGATCACCCGGGCGGCGGCGTCGATCAAGCTGGGGCTGAGCAACGAGCTCACGCTCGGCGACACGAGTGCCACCCGCGACTGGTCGTTCGCGCCCGATGTGATGCGGGGCTGCCGGCTGATGCTCGGACAGGATCGGCCCGGCGACTACATCCTGGCCAGCGGCGTCGGCCATACCGTGGCGGATCTGCTGCGCGTCGCCTTCGGGCACGCCGGCCTCGATCCCGCCGAACACGTTCGCACCGATCCCGACCTGGTGCGCGCCCCGGAGATGACCCCGCCGGTGGGCGATCCCAGCCGGGCCAGAACGGAGCTGGGATGGGCGCCGACGCTGACCTTCGAGCAGCTGGTGGCCCGGATGGTCGACGCCGACCTGGCCGAGCTGAGCGCGGCCCCGGCGCCCCCCTCGCGGTAGCTGCTCGGAACGCCGGGGGCATGTATTAGCCTGCTGAGCGTGCCCTCGACGACCGACGCCCTGCGCCGCAGTCCGCTCTACGACCGCCACCGCGCCGCGGGCGCCAAGCTGATCGCGTTCGCCGGCTGGGAGATGCCCCTCCAGTACACGGGGATCAGGGCCGAGCACCTCGCCGTCCGGACCAGCGCGGGCGTGTTCGACGTCTCTCACATGGGCCAGATCGAGACGGCGGGCCCCGGCGCCCAGAACCTGCTCCAGCACCTGCTCTCCAATGATGTGCGCCGCCTGCCCGAGGGCGGCGCGCAGTACAGCGTCATCTGCACCCCCGAGGGTGGCGTGCTGGACGACGTGTTCACCTACCGCCTGGCCGAGCGCTGCTTTCTCACCGTCACCAATGCCGCCAACCACGAGCGCGACCTGGAGTGGTTCCAGCGCCATGCTCCGGACTTCGACGCCGACGTGATCGAACGCCGCGACGAGTTCGCGATGCTGGCCGTGCAGGGACCGCGCGCCCGCGATCTCGTCTCCGGTCTGGCGGATGGCCCCCTCGTGCCCCGCATGCACTGCTCCGGGCGGACCGTGGCCGGCGTCCCGATGCTGATGTGTGGCACCGGCTACACCGGCGAGCCGGGCGTGGAGCTGATGATGGATCCGGAGCAGGCCGGCGAGGTATGGGACGCGCTCCTGGCCGCGGGAGCGACGCCCGCCGGGCTCGGGGCGCGCGACACCCTGCGCCTGGAGGTCGGTTACCACCTGCACGGCAACGACCTCGACCGCGACCACGGCCCGATCGAGGCCGGGCTGGGGTGGTGCTGCCGCGAGGAGACCGGCTTCGTCGGATCCGAGGCGGTGGCGAGCGCCCGCGCCGAGGGCCCGGCGCAGAAGCTCGTGGCCTTCGAGATGACCGGGCCCGGGATCGCCCGGCAGGGCAACCCGATCGCCGGGGGCGGCGTCGTCACCAGCGGCACCTTCTCGCCGTCGCTGGAGCGCGGGATCGGGATGGGCTACGTCCCCGCCGATCGCGCCGTGCCCGGGACCGAGCTGGAGATCGACGTCCGGGGCACGCCGCGCCGCGCCGTGGTCCGCCGCAAACCCCTCTACCCGCCGAAGGAGTCATAGATGGCTGACCCCAGCTACCCGGAGGATCTGCTCTACCACCCCGAGCACGACTGGGCTCGGGTGGACGGCGAGGAGGCCACGTTCGGGATCACCTGGTACGCCCAGGACTCGCTGGGGGAGGTGGTCTTCTTCGACCCGCCCAAGGTCGGCACCACCGTGATCAAGGACGCCGCATACACCGAGATCGAGTCGGTCAAGGCGGTGTCGGACGTCATCTCGCCGCTGTCGGGAGAGATCGTGGCCGTGAACGACGCGCTCGGCGACTCCCCCGAGACGATCAACGAGGACCCGTACGGGGAGGGCTGGCTGGTCAAGGTCAGGCTGTCTGATCCCGGCGAGCAGGAGGCGCTGCTGGACGCGGCGGCGTATGAGGCGACCCTCACTTGAGCCGGTACACGTCAGCGACTGAATCCGACCGCGGCGAGATGCTCCGCACGATCGGCGTCTCGTCGATCGAGGAGCTGTTCGCCGACATCCCGGCCCACCTGCGCTTGACGGGCGCGCTCGACCTCGGCGCCGGCAGGTCCGAGCTCGAGGTCTATGAGGAGCTGCGGGCGCTGGCGGCCCGCAACACGAGCACCGAGGACGAGGTGTGCTTCCTCGGCGCGGGCATGTATGACCACTACGTCCCGGCGTTGGTGGACTCGATCACCTCCCGCTCGGAGTTCCTCACCCCGTATACGCCCTACCAGCCCGAGGTGTCCCAGGGCGGTTTGCAGGCGATGTTCGAGTACCAGACGGCGATCTGCGAGCTCACCGGCCTGCCCGTCTCCAACGCCTCGGTCTACGAGGGCCCCAGCGCCGTGGCCGCCGCCGGCTACGTGGCCAAGCTGGCCAACGGACGCGGACGCTTCGTCGTGTCGCGCGGCGTGCATCCCCATTCCCGCGAGACACTGGCCACCCTCGCGCGCGGCTGGGGGATGGAGGTGGTGGAGGCGCCGCTGCACAACGGCGTCACCGAGCTGCCGGCGCTGGGCTCCGACGTGAGCGCGGTGATCGTGCAGCAACCCAACTTCCTCGGGGCCGTCGAGGATCTCGAGGCGCTCGCGGGCGCCGCCCACGAGGCCGGAGCGCTGTGCGTGGCCGCCTGTGACCCGCTGCCGCTCTCGCTGCTGCGGGCGCCGGGCGAGTGCGGCGTCGACGTCGCCGTCGGGGAGGGCCAGACGCTGGGCAACCGGCTGGACTTCGGGGGCCCGTCGTTCGGGTTCTTCGCCGTCACCGACGCCCTCATCCGCCGAGTGCCCGGCCGGATTGCGGGCGAGACCGTCGACGCCGACGGCAGGCGCGGTTTCGTGCTCACTCTCCAGACCCGCGAACAGCACATCCGCCGCGAGAAGGCCACCTCCAACATCTGCACGGCCCAGGCGCTCAACGCGCTGGCCGGCGTCATCTACCTGAGCTGGCTGGGCCGGCACGGGATCGTCGAGCTGACGGAGCTCATGCTTCAGCGCACGGCCTACGCCCGCGAGCGCCTGGCCACGGTTCCCGGCGTCCACGCGCTGCACGACAAGCCGGTCGTGCGCGAGTTCGCCGTCACGCTCGACGCACCGGTGGCGGCGGTGATCGAACACTGCGTCGCCCACGGCATCAACCCCGGCCACCCGCTCGGTCGCGACTATCCCGAGCACGAGGACGGCTTGCTCATCGCGATCACCGAGAAGCGCACGCGCGCCGAGATCGACCGCCTCGCCGAGGTGCTGGGCGAGGCAGTGGCCGCCGAGCGCAGCCGCGACACCCATCACGTGGGAGCGGCGTGATGACGGCAGCTGCGGCGGATGACCAGCTGACCATCTACGAGCGCTCCAAGCCCGGTCGGCGCGCGTTCGTGGCTCCGGCGCTCGACGTCCCCGAGCATCCCCTGGACACTCTCATCCCGGCACGGCTGCGGCGCGCCGAGGGCGGGTGGGTTCGTCTTCCCGAGGTCTCAGAGCCGGAGATCGTGCGCCACTACAACCGGCTGTCCAAGCGCAACTTCGACCTCGACACCGGCTTCTACCCGCTGGGGTCGTGCACGATGAAGCACAACCCCAAGCTCCACGAGCGCGTGGCCGCCCTCGACGGGCACGCCAAGCTGCATCCGTTCCAGGACCCGCGCCGGGCCCAGGGGGCGCTGGAGCTCATGTGGCGCCTCCAGGAGTCGCTGGCGACGGTCGCGGGGCTGCCCCACGTGTCGCTGCAGCCATCCGCCGGCTCGCACGGCGAGCTGGCCGGCGTGCTGCTGACCCGTGCCTTCCACGAGGACCACGGCGAGACCCGGACCAAGGTGCTCACGCCCGACACCGCCCACGGGACCAATCCCGCCACCGTGACGATGGCTGGTTACGAGGTGGTCAAGGTCGGCACCGACCAGGAGGGCAACGTCGACCTCGATGACCTCCGGGCCAAGGTCACGCCGGACGTCGCCTGCCTGATGCTGACCAATCCCTCGACCCTGGGGCTGTTCGAGCACGGCATCGAGGAGATCGCCCGGATCGTCCACGACGTGGGCGCGACGCTGTACTACGACGGCGCCAACCTCAACGCGATCATGGGCATCTGCCGGCCCGGGGACATGGGCTTCGACATCGTGCACTTCAACCTGCACAAGTCCTTCACCCAGCCCCACGGCGGCGGCGGCCCCGGCGCCGGGCCGATCGCGGTGGCCGACCGCATCGAGCCGTTCCTGCCCCGCCCACAGGTGGTCCGGGTATCGGATCCCACCCACGCCAACGGCGCCGAGCCCTTCTTCGACCTGGACTACGACCGGCCCAAGTCGATCGGGCGCCTGCGCGGCTTCCAGGGCAACTACGGCGTGTTCGTTCGTGCCTACGCATACATCCGCTCGCTGGGCGCAGCGGGCCTGCGCGACGTCTCCGAGGTCGCCGTGCTCAACGCCAACTATCTGCTGGCCAAGCTGCGCGCCGAGGGCGTGCTCGAGCATCTGCCGGTCGCCTATGACCGCATCTGCATGCACGAGTTCGTCCTCTCGGGCGCCCCGATGAAGCGCGACCTGGAGATCAGGACCCTGGACCTGGCCAAGCGCCTGCTCGACCACGGCGTGCACCCGCCGACGGTCTACTTCCCCCTCCTCGTCGAGGAGGCGCTGCTCATCGAGCCGACCGAGACCGAGACCAAGGAGACCCTGGACCGCTTCGCTCAGATTCTGGTGGACATCCTGCGCGAGGCGGCCGGCGATCCCGAGATCGCCCGCACCGCGCCCCACACCACGCCGGTGCGGCGCCTGGACGAGGCCGCGGCGGCTCGGCGGCCGATCGTGCGCCAGCCCCTGAGTTAATCGCCGAGGCTCCGCCTCAGTTCTAAGGGCGGCGCGCCACCTGGCCGACGCTGACGAGCTCGCCGCGCGCTGACGCCTCCCGCCGCCCCGTCGTAGGCTGGGGCCATGCGATTCGTCATCTTCGGCGCCGGCGCCATCGGAGGCGCGGTGGGCGCGCGCCTGCATCAGGCCGGGCATGCGGTCAGCCTGATCGCCCGCGGCGCCCATCTGGAGGCCATCCGGAGCGACGGGCTCACGCTGCTGACCCCGGTCGAGCGCGCCGTCCTGCGGCTGGATGTCGCCGCGGACCCCGCCGGGCTGGAGTGGACCGGCGAGGACGTAGTGCTGCTCGCCACCAAGAGCCAGGACACGCTGGCGGCCGTGAGCGCCCTGCGCGACACGGCCGGGCCCGGCGTGCCCGTGGTCTGCCTCCAGAACGGTGTGGAGAACGAGCGCGTGGCCCTGCGGCTGATGGACGCGGTCTACGGCGCGGTGGTGATGCTTCCGGCCGCGCACCTCCAGCCCGGGACGGTCGAGGCCTACGGCGCCGAGATGACCGGCATGGTCGACGTCGGCTGCTATCCCGAGGGCGTGGATGAGCGCTGCGAGGAGATCTGCGCGGCGCTGTCTGGGTCGCGGATCAGCTCGCACCCGGCGACCGACGTCATGCGGCTCAAGTACGCCAAGCTGCTGCTCAATCTCGGCAACGCCGTCCAAGCGCTGTGCGCGCCCGGCGCGAGCCGCACCAGGCTGTCCGAACTGGTGGCGGCCGAGGGCCGGGCGGTCCTGGAGGCGGCCGGCATCCCCCACGCGGCCGAGGAGATCTCCGACGTCGAGGGCCGCTGGCGGCGCTGGGGGGTGCGCGACATCGACGGCCGCCGCCGCGCTGGATCGTCGACCTGGCAGAGCCTGGCGCGGGGAACCGGGGCACTGGAGACCGACTATCTCAACGGCGAGATCGTCCTGCTGGGGCGCCTTCACGGCGTGGCGACGCCGATCAACGAGCGGCTGTGCGCGCTGGCTGCCGGCGCGGCGCGCGACGGCCGCGCTCCCGGGAGCGTGTGCGCCGACGACGTCCTGGCAGTCCGGACATGAGCGCGGTCACCGATCCGCTCGTCGCCGCCGCGGCCGAGGAGATCGCCGCATCGGCCTCCGGTGAGCTCCAGGAGCTCGTGGACATCTCCTCGCCGTCGGGCGACATCGCCGGCGCCGAGCGGGCGCTGGCGGTGTGCGTGCGCCTGCTTCCCGAGGGCGCCCTGGTGCACCGACCGGAGTGCTCCTCGGCCGATCACGCCCCGGACCTCGTGAGCACGGTGACGGGCACCGGCACCAGGAAGGTGATGCTGCTCGGCCACGTCGACACCGTGGTCAGTCACGGCGCCCATCAGCCGCTGCGCCGCGACGGCGACCGCCTGTACGGCACCGGCACCGTCGACATGAAGGGCGGCGACATCCTGGCGCTCGGCGTCGCCCGCGCGCTGGCCCGCCGGCCCGAGACGTTTGCCGAGCTGGCGGTGCTGATGGTCACTGACGAGGAGTGGCGGACCCGGCCCTTCGTGCACGCGCCCCGCTTTGCCGGTTATGACGCCTGCCTGTGCTTCGAGGGCGGTCAGCTGGACAACGACGGGCACGAGGGCGTGGTGGTGCGCCGCAAGGCCGCCGGCACCCTCAAGGTGCTCGCTACCGGCCGGGCGTCGCACTCGGGCAGCGCCCCGGACCACGGCCTCAACGCGCTGCTGGCGCTGGCGCAGACCGCCAGCGCCGTCGCCGCCCGCCATGACCCCCACGGCCCCGAACAGCTCAGCGTCGTCCCCACGGTCATGCGCTCCGGCGACGCGTTCAACGTCGTGCCCGCCGCCGGCGAGCTCATCTTCGACCTGAGGGCACAGGGGCTGCCGGCGTTCGACGCGGTGCTGGCGGCTGTGGCCCCCGAGCTCGACGGCGTGACGCTCGACGCCAGCATGGAGCGCAAGTGGCCGGGGATGGACTCCACCGAGGTCACCCGCGACCTCCTGGCCCGCGCCTCGCGGCGGCTGGGCCGGACGATCGCCGGCGTCCCGCGCGGCGGGGCCAGCGACGCCAGCCACTTCGCCGACACGATCGCCTTGACCGTGGACGGCCTGGGCCCTCGTGGGGGCGGGGCCCACACGCCCGGGGAGTTCGTGATGGAGCCCACCTTGCGTGAGCGCGCCGAGGTGGCCCTGGCGATCGCCCACGAGGTGCTGGCCTAGCCGGCTGGCCAAGACCCTGACGAAGAGTCAGTGAAGATCTCCGCCGGTGCCGCCGGGATCGCCGCGGGCACCTGCCATCCTTTCGGCTGAGATGACCAGCAGCCGGTCCACACCATCGCTCAGCGGTCGCCGCGGGCTGGCGGCGCGCCAGTCTGTGGAAGGCCTGGCCCTGCTGGCGGCGATCGTCGCGCTCATGTGGGTCATCGAGGTGATCAACTCGCTCGACGCCAACGCCCTGACCACCGACGCCGGCATCATCCCCCGCAGCACCGACCACGTGTGGGCCATCTTCACCTCGCCGTTCCTGCACGCGAACTTCCAGCACCTCATCGACAACACGATCCCGTTCGTGTTCATGGGCGTGATCATCGCCCTGCGCGGCGCCGGGCGCCTGGCGCTGGTGACGCTGATCGTGATCGTGGTCGGCGGGCTGGGCACGTGGCTCATCGCCCCCGCGGGGACGAACACCATCGGAGCCAGCGGCGTCGTCTTCGGCTACGCCACCTATCTTTTCGCGCGGGGCCTGTTCGATCGCAGCGCCGTGGAGATCCTCACCGGCGTCGTGGTCGGCGCGGTGTGGGGCGGAGCCCTCTTGTCAAGCGTCGTGCCCCACGCCGGCGTCTCCTGGCAGGCCCACGTGTGCGGCGCCATCGGGGGCGTCGTTGCCGCGTGGCTCCTGGCCGGGCGTCAGGCGAGGCATGACCCCCGCGGCGGCGACGGCGAGCCCCATCCGCCGGCGCATCGCCCGTTGCACCAGTCGCTGGACCGGGCGCTGACCCCGTAGACGACGCCGCCGCGGCGGCGCGTGTAGCCTCGCCGTCCGTGCGGATCTTCTCGGGCATCCAGCCCACGGGGCGCAAGCACCTGGGCAACTACATCGGCGCCATCACCCAGTACGTCGCGGGCCAGGACCGGGGCGAGGCGATCTACTGCGTGGTCGACCTGCACGCCACCACCGTGGCGTACGAGCCCGGTGCGCTGCGCGACTCCGTCTACGACACGGCGGCCACGCTGCTGGCCGCCGGGCTGGACCCCGAGCGCTGCATCTTCTTCCGCCAGGGCGACGTGCCGGAGCACACCGAGCTGTGCTGGCTGCTCTCGGCGGTGACCTCGTTCGGGGAGCTCAACCGCATGACCCAGTTCAAGGAGAAGGCCGGCGCCCAGCGCGACCTGGTGTCCGCGGGGCTGTTCTTCTACCCGGTGCTCCAGGCCGCCGACGTGCTCGCCTACCGTGCCCACGAGGTCCCGGTGGGCGAGGACCAGCGCCAGCACATCGAGCTCATGCGCGACGCCGCCCAGCGCTTCAACGCCCGCTTCCGGGACACACTCGTGGTCCCGGAGGCCCGCATCCCCGCGGTGGGGGCTCGGATCATGGATCTTCAGGCGCCCGAGCGCAAGATGTCGACCACCGGCGGCACGCCGCAGGGCACCGTCCTGGTGCTCGACGAGCCCGACGTCATCGCCAAGAAGATCCGCTCGAGCGTCACCGACTCGGGCAGCGAGGTCCGGCGCGGCCCGGACAAGGCCGGCGTCTCGAACCTGATCGACATCCTCGCGGCGGTCCGCGGGATCGAGCCCGAGGTGGTGGAGCGCGAGTTTGACGGCGCGGGGTACGGCGCCTTCAAGCAGGCGGTGGCCGACGCCGTGATCAGCTATCTGGCGCCGGTGCGCGAGCGCTACCACGAGCTGCGCGCTGACGAGGCCGGCCTGGAGCGGACGCTGGCGGAGGGCGCCGACAAGGCACGGGCCATCGCCGCCGACACGCTCGCCGATGTGCGCGACGCCATGGGCGTCGGACCGGTCCGACCCCGACACTAGTCTCTCTGGGGATGCGGAGGCCCCCGCGGTGACGCTGACCTATCTCGACCTGGACCTCGACGTGTTCGCGGGCCCATTCGACCTCCTGCTCACGCTCATCCTGCGCGAGGAGGTGGACCTGCTGGAGGTCGACCTGGCCGACGTGGTCATCACCTACATCGACCACCTCGAGCGCAAAGGGGAGCTCGACCTCGAGGCGGCCACCGAGTTCCTGGTCCTCATCGCGGCGCTGCTGGAGCTCAAGTCCCGGCTGCTCCTGCCCGGGGAGGAGCTGGAGGAGATCGACCTCGATCCCGGGGAGGCCGCCGAGGAGCTCCTGGCGCGCCTGCTGGGCGCCCAGCGCTACCGCGCCGCGGCGGCGTACCTGAGGGAGCGCCTGACCGACGAGGAGGGCCACCGCTTCCGCTCCGCGCCGCTGCCCCCGCAGCTGCGCAAGGCGTCGCTGAAGGACGCCGGCGCGGTGTATGACCCGGCCGGCCTGGCGAGCGCGATCGGCGACCTGCTCCAGGTCCCTCCGCCCGTGGACATCCGCCACATGACGATCGCCAAGGTCACGGTGGCCGAGCGCCTCGTCCACCTCCGCGCGCTGCTGTCGCGCGGCCGCTTCACCTTCTCGGAGGCCGTCGGGCGCGCCGATCGCGTCACCGTGGCCGTGACGCTCTACGCCCTGCTCGAGCTCTACAAGCAGGGGGAGGCGACCTGGACCCAGGACGAGCCGTTCGCCGAGATCACGGTGGAGGCGCTGGCGGTGCCCAACCGCCTGCCGACCCTGGCCGAGCGCCGGTCCGCCGCCGCGAGGCTGTCAGCGTGACCGCCGAGCTCGAGCGCACGCTGGAGGCCCTGCTGTTCCTCAGCGCCGATCCCGTGCCGGCGGCCGCGCTCGCCGACGCGACCGGCGCCGAGCTGCACGAGGTGGTGACGGCGCTGGAGCGCCTGCGCGAGCACTACGAGTTCGAGCGCCGGGGCTTCGTCGTCCGCGAGCTCGCGGGCGGCTACACGCTGACCAGCCATCCCGACGCCGAGCCGGCCGCCCGCCGGCTGCTGGCCAAGCCGCGCACGCCCCCGCTGACCTCCGCGCAGGCCGAGACGCTGGCGATCGTCGCCTACCTCCAGCCGGTGTCGCGGCCGGAGATCGCGCGCATCCGCGGTGTCAGCGCCGAGTCGGCGGCGGCGACGCTGCTGGAGCGGGGCATCATCGAGGAGGCGGGCCGTTCGCAGTTCGGGGCGGTCCTGTACCGCACCACCGAGCTGTTCCTCAAACTGTTCGGGCTCAACGCCGTCAGCGAGCTGCCCGAGATCGCCGGCTTCGATCCCTCGCCCGAGTTCGAGCAGGAGTTGCGCGACCGCCTGCTCCGCGCCGGTGAGGCGCGCGCCGGCGTCAGTGACGCGGCCGCGGCGGTCGTTGCCGGCCGTGCTGCGGACGGCGACGACTAGCCTCCGGCCGGCTCGAGCCCGCCGGCGCCGTCGAGCCCGCCGGCGCCTTCGCGGCCGGCGTCTTCGCCACGACCCGCACCCCGCCGTTGGGCCGGGAGGCCTCGGCGGGATCGACCGCCAGCCCGTCCATCGCCAGGCGGCGCTCCGGTCCCGCGTAGGCCAGCCGGCCGCGCCGGCGATCCTTGCGCAACACCGGGCCGTGGGTCTCGCCCACGAAGCGCAGCACGTAGGCGCCCCGATCGTAGCTGTAGCGCAGTGCCGGGAGCATCGCGTACAGCTTCAGCGGAGAGACGTAGCGCCGTGGGCGCGCAATCTTCTGCATCTCTGACACAACCTCCATAACCGTACACGGACGCGGTGGTTGCGGTGGTGCCTAGAGCGTGTCTTGAGCGGCCAGGCCGAGGAACCGACGCAGCGCCTCGCCGTCGCGCTCCAGCGCTCTCGCGGCCGCGGCGTCGAGGTCGGCGAATGGCTCGATCTCGACGCCGCCATCGCCCGACAGGCGCCACACCGCGACGGCCCGGCCCCCGACGAGCGCAAAGCTGCGGAACACGCCGCCGCTGACGACGCGGGGCTCGTGGTCGCCCAGGACGTCCGCGCGCGAACGCCAGCCCAGCAGGAGCGGTTCGAAGGCGCCGAGCAGGCGGGGCGCCGGCAGCCGCGCGGCTCGCCCGCGCCCGGCCAGGTCCAGCAGCCCGCCGGGGAGCCGGCGCAGCTCGCGGGCGATCGCGCGCCAGCCCGGCGCGGGCGTCGCGCAGCGGCAGGCCCGCCCAGCGCGCGAGGTCAGACTCGGTGGCCGGGCCGTGCCCGGCCAGGTAGCGCCGTGCCAGCTCGGCCAGGGCGACGTCGCGGGCCGGCGGCGGGGAGGCGGGCAGCCAGTCGCGGACGAGGGCGAAGGCGTGCTGGCGGCCCACCACGGGGCCGCGGACGATCCGGCCCCGGATCGCGGCGCCGAAGATGAGATGGACCATCGAGTGCTGCAGGTTGGGGATGCCGGCGCGCTCGAGGTGCTCCCGGAGCGCCGCGCGCGTCTGCGGCCCGTCCTCGCCGATAGAGCGATCTATCAAGTCAAAGGCCCGGTCCGCCGTGCGGGGGTCCACGCCGGTCTGGGCCAGGCGGGTGGCGTTGGTGGTCAGCAGCGGCGGCGTGGTCAGCGACTGGAGCAGCGGGTAGTCCTCGCTGCGCACGAGGTGCAGCGTGCCGCGGTTGAGCGTGGTGATCACGAGCGAACGCTGTTCGGTGAGCTCTCGATCGATGTCGGCGGCGGCGATCCCGGTTCCGCGGGCCCGGATCGCCAGCCGCGCCCCCCGCGGATCCTGCGCCTGGATGGCGAGCAGCCTTTCCGCGATTTGCAGCGGGTTCGTGGCCGGCCGGCCGGCGAGAAGCTGAGCCGAGAGCCGCTGGGCGAGGACGGTCATCGCGCTTTACATAAGCATCCCGTGAGGCGGCTTACGGTCGCCCTACGCCGATTTGGGTAACAAGGTGTCCGGCGACATTGGCGCATCATCGGAATGCGACAGGGCGACGCCTGTAACTCGCGCGATGCCGAGGCGCCGCGCGAGTGTCTCGCGAACGCTCGTTTACGGACGTCCAGCACCGTTCTCGGCTTGTGAGCTGTCGGCGGCATTGACGCGGAAGGCCGTCGACGGACGGTCCGAGCGCTCCGTTGTCGATCGACAGCCCACTCCCAGTCGATCGACTGCCTTACCCGTCTCGAACCCCCGGAGATTGCTGGTCCAGACGTCAAGGTGAGAGACGGATCTGGGCAATGATGGCGGGGCGGAATGTGGGGCTGTCTGAGGAGCCGGCGGATCGCGGTCCGTTGCCTTGACGGTTGGCTGGATCGAGCTAGCCTGATGGCGGTCGGCATCATAGGACTGAGCAGCCGGGAGGCCAGATATGAAGGTTGTGGGCCCCAAGTGCGTCGTGGTGCTCCTGGTGATGGTGGCGCTCGCCGCCGCAGGCTGTGGCAGCTCGAGCTCGTCGAGCGCGGCTGGCGGGAGCTCGTCGGGTTCGACCTCGACTTCGAGCACGCCGAATGTCGGCCGACTCCCGACGGTGAAGTTTGTACTGCACGCGGGCCTGGCGTTCGGCGCGTTTCACCGCTATATCTACAAGCCGTTCAAGGCTGGCGCTTTCTCGGGCGGTCTGTTCAAGCACAAGTTTACGGTCGTGAAGGCGGGACTTGCGGGACTGTTCGCCTATCACGAGCTGAAGCTGGCGGTGATGGATGCGCAGGCCAGTCCGAAGCTGGCGAAGCTGGTGGCGCCTGTCACTGCCCTCGCGGACAAGATCAAGTCGATTGGCTCGAGTGTGAAGAGCGGGACGCCGGACGCTTCGTCGCTGTCATCGGCGAACGGCGACATCACGAGCGTGTCGGGCCTGGCGAGCGCGGCTGGCCTCCCGGTTCCGGATCAGATCCCGTCCGCGGCACAGCTCGCAGGCGGCGGCTCGAGCTAGCGAACGCCGCGAGTACTCCTAGAACATTCGAGGCCAGAGATCATGGTTGACTGGAAGAAGCTTGCTGACAAGGCGAGCGATGTCCTGCAGAAGCGCGGCGGTACCAAGTCGCTCGAGGAGGATGCGGGCGAACTGGCGGACATCGCCAGGGGCGGCGGAACGCTGTCGGACAAAGCGAAGGAGGCAGCGAAAGCACTGAAGGAGCCGGGAGCGCATGGGCAGGCGTCCGCTGCAGCACCAGACGAGCAGAACTAAGCACGCGAGGAGGTAGCAGTGACGAATCTTGTTGAAATCGAGGGGGTCGCGGAGACGTACGCGGCAAAGCTCCATGAGGCGGGCGTCAGTACGGTCGAGGCGTTGCTCTCCGAGGGCGCGACACCCGCCGGTCGCAAGCAAATCGCCGAGGCGTCCGGGATCAGCGACGATCGCATTCTGAAGTGGGTCAACCACGCCGACCTGTTCCGAATCAACGGCGTTGCCGGGGAGTACGCCGAGCTGCTGGAGGCAGCCGGAGTGGACACGGTCGTGGAGCTTGGCCACCGCAACGCGGAGAATCTCGCCGAGAAGCTCGAAGAGGTCAACGAGTCCAGGCGCTTGGTCCGGCGCGTCCCCTCGCCCAGCGAGGTCACACACTGGATCGATGAGGCGAAAGCGCTACCACGCGCGGTCACATACTGATCACCAGCGCGCGTGCTGGAGGCTCGGCCGTTCGACAGTCAATGGTTCGGTGAGCGGCGCAATAGTGACCCGGGTTCCCGCGTGCGAAGCGTGTTCCTACATCGGCGGAATCGGTCATCATGGTGCCGTATCGGTGCTGTAGCTGATGACTGGTGATTCGACGGCCGCCGAGTCGAAACTGAGTCCCGAGGAGACCGAGCGGATCCGCGCCCGCGTGCGGCTGATGATTGAGATCACGGCGCGCGGGGGCCGGTTCCGCGGCGGGCTGTTGCAGGCCGCCGCGCGACTCACCCCCGAAGAGGCCGCAATTGTTGCCGACCTCGAGGCCCATGGGCTCGACGTAACGCAGCTACGTGATCTCCTGCACGGCGCGCACGTGCTTGTCGACGAGCCTTATCTATACGAGCGCTGGTTGTTCCCGAGCGTCAGCCACCAGCGGATCTCGAGCCACCATCCTGAGGTCGACAAGCGCGAATATCCGGACTACGGGATGCGCGGGCCGCTCGTGCGGGAGAAGCTCCACGGTCGCACTGCGCACGGCACTTGGGTCCAGCTGGAGAAGACGCCGGCAACGATGACTGCGGGCAAGCGCAAGGTACCGACGTTCAACGACGTCAAGCACCTGGCCGACTACGTCGTGTACCGCCTGAGTCGTAGCAACGTCGGCCCATGGGGCCGTTCCGGATCGACTGAGAAGCGCCCGATGTACCTCTCGCCCGACCTCGGCGTACGCGTGCCGATCCCGCAGGCGGTCAGCGATCAGCTGACGGGCATGATCTCTCAGATCGAGGAAGATGACGACGCGACATCGGCATCTCCCGGACTCGCGGATCGCTTCCCTCCGCCGGAGCGCGCGAGCGACCTGCGCGAGCTCGAGTTCAAGGGGATAGCTCAGGGCCGCGGCTTGTTTGGCGGGTCTGATGTCTGGATCACGAGGACGCCATCGGACCTCGCTCGGGAGCTCCTCAGCCATGAGCACGACCCCCCGAGCTGGTCGCTCCCCGAGCTCGGCGCGAGCCGACCGGCCACTATCGAGTTTGTCAACGAGCGTAAGCTGACCTGCGCAATACGGATCTTCCCGGCGACCGAGTCGGCTCAATGAGCGACGGGAAGACCAAGGACGGGGCTGGATCTGATCTGATCACGGCCGTGGTCAACCTGGTCGGCACCGGTCCGGTGCCGCTCGGCGCTTACACGCCGGCTGAGATCGCCGCGGTCGGCGGACTGATCGATTGGCTCGAGCACGAGCCAGGCCCCGAGCCGCTGGCCGAGGCCGTCCGCTCCCTAGCTGCACGCGATCTGATCACTACCGAGACTGGCGAGGAGCACATTGAGGTCCGCGGCGATCTCGGGATCGGCTTGGCTTTCCAGCAACGTAGCCGCGTCGTTCTCGATACCCGCCTGACCGGGACCGAGCCCGACACTCCGTGGCGCATTCTGCTCATGCCCCAGCCGGAGCAGATTACGCTCGAGGTCCGGATCGATGCCCTGGGGATCCATTTCTACTCGTTGCGCAAGACTTCTGAGGCGCTGCGCCGGCTGACCGAGCAGTTGCCCCGCGGGGATCGAGGCCCCAGGAACGCCGATCTCGATGCGGTTCTTGCGGCGAGTCCGCAGACTGCGCTCGTGACCGTGACCCACTGGCAGGACGATGGCGCGCGAGAGAGCACCGACCTGATACTCGCGAGCGGGGCGCAACGACTCCACGTGTTCCTGCGCGACGCTGAGGACGCTGCACGGTTCACAGCCCAAGGACTCGACGGGGGCGACGTGCGCGCGCTGATCGAACGCCTGATCGCACAAGGAACGTGAGTTCAAAAGGAATCAGTGGCGCGTGGATGATGCGGATACGGGGCGCGCGGATGGCCCCGTTTCGCGGCGCCCGGTACTGGACGCCCGCGGGCGAGGCCAAGCGCGAGGCGGTCAACCGCTGGATCCGTGACAGCGGGGCGTTCGACGGCGTGATCGGCTTTGCGGCCGCCCTGGCCGACCCCGGCGATCCCGAGCAGCTCGCCCCGGCGTTTGACAGCGGCGATCACCTGCACCCCGACGCCGCCGGCTACCGGGCCATGGCCCGCGCCGTCAACGTGGGGATGCTGCTGCGCGCCCGCTGACGCCAGTCTTCGCCGCGAGCTGCCCGCACGCGGCGGCGATGTCGCGGCCGCGGGTGAGGCGTACCGTGGCGCCCACGCCGTGGCGCTCGAGCTCGGCGCGAAACGCCTCGATCGCCTTGGGGCTGGACCCTGAAAACGGCGAGTCGGTCGGGTTGTAGGGGATGAGGTTGACCTTGAACGCGCGCGGGTCGAGCACCTCGGCGAGCTGGCGGGCCTGCGCGAAGGAGTCGTTGACCCCGGCCAGCATCACGTACTCCACGAACACCATCCGCCGCTTGCGCTCGTAGTGGGCGCGACACGCGGCCAGCACGTCGGCCAGCGGGTAGCGGTCGTTGACGGGCATCAGCTCCGACCGCAGCGCATCGTCGGCCGCGTGCAGCGATAGTGCCAGCCGGATCGGCATGGGCTGGGCCGCCAGCCGCTGGATCCCGGGGATCCAGCCGACCGTGGACACCGCGGTGTGCCGGTGGCCGATCCCCAGGGCCGGCATGCGCTCACAGGCGCCGAGCACAGCGTCCAGGTTCATCATCGGCTCGCCCATGCCCATGAACACGGCGTGGTCCACGTTGCCGGTGCGGCGGAAATGCAGCGCCTGATCGAGGATCTCCGAGGCGCTGAGGTTGCGACCGAACCGCATCTGGCCGGTGGCGCAGAAGGTGCAGGTCAACGGGCAGCCTGACTGCGAGGACAGGCACAGGGAGCGCCGTCCGTCGCGGTAGCGCATGAGCACCGCCTCCACCGGGCGCCCGTCGCCCGTCTCAAACAGCGCCTTGACGGTGCCGTCGGAGGCGTGGGCCTCCTGCACGAGCGTGAGGCTGGAGTACGGCACCGCCTCTCCCAGCGCCGCGCGCAGGTCCAGGGGCAGGTCGGTCATCTCGGCAAAGCCCGCGGCGCCCTGGGCCGCCCAGCGCCATACCTGGCGTTCGCGGTAGGCGGGCTCGCCGAGCTCCCGCAGCGTCGAGGTCAGCAGTTCGAGATCCATGCTGACTATGGTGGCAGCCCGATGCGACTCGCCAAGTTCCTGGCCACCGCCGGCGTGGCCTCGCGCCGCGCCGCCGAGGAGATCGTGCGCGCGCAGCGCGTCACCGTCAACGGCGAGACCGTCACCGATCCCGCGCGCGACGTCGGCGAGGATGACCGCGTCAGCGTCGATGCCGCGCCCGTCTGGGCCGAGGCAGAGCGCGCCGTCTACGCGGTCAATAAGCCGGCCGGCGTCGTGTCGACGGCCCGCGATCCCCAGCGCCGACCGACGGTGGTCTCGCTGGTGCCGTCCACGGTCCGCCTGTATCCCGTGGGCCGGCTCGACATCGACACGACCGGACTCATCCTGCTCACCAACGACGGCGACCTGGCCCACCGGCTCACCCACCCCAGCTTCCAGGTGCCGCGCACGTACCGCGCCGCCGTCACCCGAGCGCCGGTCTCAGAACGCGCCCTGCGAGCGCTGCGCAACGGCGTCGAGCTGGAGGACGGCCGCACCGCCCCGGCGCGGGTGCGACGGCTGGGCCGGGACCGGGACGTGCTCGAGCTCACCATCCACGAGGGGCGAAACCGGCAGATCAAGCGGATGTGCGAGGCGGTCGGCCATCCCGTGCGCTCGCTGGAGCGCGTGGCCTTCGGCCCGCTGACGCTCGGCGCGCTGGCGCCGGGGACCCACCGACGCCTCAGCGGCGCCGAGATCGACGCGCTCAGCCGGGCTGCAGCTCCAGGACGTCGCGGCGCAGCCTCGTGGTATGCAGGGCCCGGGCGACCCGGGCGGGCGTGAGCAGGACCGGCCGGCGGGCGATGAGCCGCTTGATCGTGAACTGCAGCTCGTGGTGCGTCCAGGCGGCATGGAAGCCGCGGATGCCGTAGCGGCGCTGCATGCGCGAGGGGATGAGGTTGCACGCCGCGCCCCACCAGCACAGCGGCTCCTGTGGCGAGCTCATGGCGATGACGTCGAGCTCGGTCACCCGCGCTCCCGCCGCCGGCATGACGCGGAGCCCCGGGAGGTACAGCGACAGAGGCAGCAGCGTGCGGTAGTGCTGGATGAGGACGGCTCGCCCGGCGATGCCGGGGCGCGGCGCGGGGGCAGTGCCCAGGGCGCGGGCGACGTAGCGCCAGTCGGGGCGCTGGAGGTTGCGCTCGGCGGCGACGCCGACCGTTGCGGTCACTCCGATCGCGCACAGCGCGACCGCCGCCGCGATGCCGAGCGGCGCGAACCGCTGCACCGACAAGCCCGCGGCCACGACGAGGGCGGCGGGCAGCCACAGGGGGAGGATGTTGCGGGTGATGAGATCGTCGAAGCCGACGGCGATGAGGAGCAGGCTCACGGCGAAGCCGGCCAGCCCCAGCCCGGCGGCCACCCCCGCCCCGCGGCGCAGGGCCGACGGCCCGTCGGCGGCCAGGAGCGCCAGCGCGATGACCGCGAGCGCGATCGCGGCGTCGCGCAGCACGGTGCGCGCGGGCGCCCCCGTGCCGATGAGGAACTGGGGCACGATCTGGCGCAGGCGCATGCCCAGTGGCGCCGAGGCGATCCAACTGTCGTGACCGGTGCCGTTCTGGGAGATGGCCAGCGGGATCAGCGCCAGCCCGCACAGAGCGATCACGGCCACCGCCGCGCGCACGGCTCTTCGCCGGCGGTGCTCGACCAGCAGCCACACCGCCTGCGGCACGACCGCGACCGCAGCGAAGTAGTGGGTGGCCAGCGCCAGCGCGCAGGACAGTACCCAGAGCCCGAGCCCGCGGGGCGACGGCGCCTCCCGGACGACGACGAACGCCAACAGGGCCAACCCGGTTCCGAGCACCAGCATCGAGTAGGAGCGGGCCTCCTGGGAGTACCAGATGAGCAGCGGGTTGCAGGCGGTGAGCGCGGCGGCGATCAAGCCGGCGCGGGCATCAAGCAGCCGCGTCGCGGCGAGGTAGGCGACCGGGACTGCGAGCACGCCGCACAGCGCCGACAGCGACCGCAGGCCCACTTGGCCGTGGCCGAACACGCGGGCCCACACCCACACGACGCAGTAGTACAGCGGCGGCGTCGACTCGCTCTCCGGGATGAGCCCCAGCATCTTGCCCGGCGAGAAGCGCACCAGTTGGGCGGTGTTGGCCTCGTCGAACCAGAACCCCTGGTGGCCGATCCCGTAGAAGCGCAGCGCCGCCGCCAGGGCCACGAGCGCGGCCACCGCCGCCACCGCCGGCGCCGCGAACGCGCCCGCTCCCACGGCGCGCCGACCGCCGCTGAGAGGGCTGCGGAGGCCGTGCTGCGATAGCGAGCCGACGCTCACGGGGCGAGCGTAAACGAGCGCGGGCGGTCCGCAACCGCGTCCGCGTCGCGGTCCAACGGGCCCTTAACCCGATCGCAACGGGGGCATCCGGCGCCATCAGCGGGCCTGTCGGCACTATCTTCAACGCATGCGCGAGGACCCAGGCACGCCTGAGCCGCCGGTGGCGCTGGCCTCGACCGCGGGCACGCTCGCCGGCGCGGAGGCCCCGGTGACGCTGCCGCGGGTGTCGATCCCTGACGACCTGACCGGCTCACGCCCGTGGGTGACGCTCGGGCCGGTGGCCGGCCGGATCGCGATTGGCACCATTGTCTTCGCCACGTTCGCCATCGTCGCAGCGGCGAGCTCGGGCCCCTCGATCCTGGTGCCGCGCAGCGTCCAGATCTTCCCCAACTGGGAGGCGGGGCCGCTGCACACCGTCATCCCGCGTCTCATCACCGACCCCCAGACGGTGGGCCTGGTCTTCAGCGTCGTGCTGGTGGTGATGCTGTTCGCCTACGCCGCGGCGCTGGCGTCGGCGCGCAGCCTGTCGATGCGGAGCATCGCGATCGCCGTGGTGGCGCTTCACGTGATCCTGCTGCTCAGCCCGCCGATGCAGCTCACCGATCTGTTCAACTATCTGGGCTACGCGCGGCTGGGGGCGCTGCATCACCTCAACCCGTATACGCACGTCATCCGCCAGGAGCTGTTTGACCCGGTCTACGGGTTCTCGAGCTGGCACAACCTGCGCAGCCCCTACGGGCCGCTGTTCATCGCCCTCACCTACCCGCTGGCGCTCGTGTCGCTGCCGATCGCCTACTGGGCGGTGAAGCTGGCCACGGTCGTTGTCAGCCTCGCCTTCGTGGCCCTCATCTGGCAGATCGCCCGCCAGCTTGGACGCGACCCGCGCTTCCCGGTGGCGTTCGTCGCCCTCAACCCGGTGTTCCTCATCTACGCCGTCGAGGGCTTCCACAACGACTTCTTCATGCTGGCGCCGATGCTGGGGGCGATCTCGCTCGTGCTGGCGCGACGCGACCGCGCCGCCGGCGGCGTGCTCATGCTGGCGGTGGCGGTCAAGTTCACCGCGATCCTGCTGCTGCCCTTCCTGCTGCTGGCGGCCCACACCCGCCAGCGGCGGGTCGGTGTGCTCGTTGGCGCCGCCGCCACCGCGCTCCCGCTGCTCGCGCTGGACCTGGCGCTGTTCGGGTTCTCACTGCCCAACCTCTCCCAGCAGAGCACGCTGCTCACCGACTTCAGCATCACCAACGTGTTCGGTCTGCTGCTCGGGGTCGGGGGCACGCCCGCGCTGCTGAAGCTCGCCGCCGTCGGGGTGGTGCTCGTGGTCGCCTACCAGTTCTACCGCAACAGTGACTGGATCGGCGGGGCCGGATGGTCGACGCTGGCGCTCATCGCCAGCCTCAGCTGGCTGATGCCGTGGTACGTCGTGTGGCTGCTGCCGCTCGCGGCCCTGGGCACGAGCGTGCGCCTGCGCAAGCTGGCGGCAGTGCTCACCGTCTACCTGCTGCTGGTCTTCCTCCCGGCCGTCAACACCTACACCAACGACCACAACATCCACCTGCTCAAGACGCCGGCCGGGCGAGCGAGCTCGTCACTTCAATATAAGCTCGGGCATTAGCCGTGCCGCCGACCGTTCCCTGCTCTGCTTAGCTACCGGCCCGTGCGCGTCCAATTTCCGCCGGCCGTCTCCGCCGCGGGCCCGTCCCCGGTGGCGCCCCATGCCGGCGGCACGCGCGGACTGGATCGCTTCGAGATCGCCCTGCTGGCGGTGTTCGGGGCGCTGTCGACGTGGGTGGTGGGGCTCGACGTCTTCCACGCCGCCCGCGACGGCCTGACCTGGACCGGCACCGACGGCTACTACATCGTCGACCAGATGCAGTACCTGTCCTGGATCCAGTCCGCGGCGCACCACGGGCTGATCTCCAACCTGTTCGTGCTGCGTTCGACGCCGTCGGATTACTTCCAGCCCGCCATCCTCATCTCGGGCGCGGTGGCCGCGATCGGGGTCCCGGCGTGGCTGGCGCTGTTGCTGTGGAAGCCCGTGGCCGTCGTCAGCCTGTTCCTCGCCATGCGGGCGGTCGCCTACCGCAGCTTCAGCATCCGCGGGGAGCGGCGCGCCGCCCTGACGCTGGGGGTGCTCTTCGGCTCGTTCACGGTGATCTTCGGCGCGCTCGGGATCGTGGGCGACCTGATGCCTACGTGGCTGTCGTGGGGCTATCCGTTCGGCCTCATCTCGGTCGCCGTCATCACGTTCGCGCTCGTCCGCTACGAGCGGATGCGCGTCGCCGGCCGGCCAGACTGGATCTGCGGACTGCTCGGTGGGCTGGCTTCGACGCTGCACCCCTGGCAGGGCGAGACGCTCATCCTGCTCATCGTTCTCGCCGAGGCGATCCGCTGGCGCGACGGCCTGCTCTGGTGGCGCACGGCACAGTGGCGCCGGCTGGCTCTGCCCGCGCTCACCGTGGGACTGACGGCGCTGCCACTTCTGTACTACCTGCTCCTGGGCCACGTCGACCTCTCGTGGAAGCTGGCCCGCGTCCAGAGCAAGCATGCCTTCCCGTTGTCGGCAATCGCCATCGGGATCGCGCCGCTGGCCATCCCCGCGCTGCTGGGCTACCGCGGGCGCTCCGACAGCTTCCTCGAGCTGCTGCTGCGGGTGTGGGCGCCGGTGGCGGTCGTCATCTACATCTTCTCCGCCACCGGACTGAGCGCCACGCCGCTGCACGCCTTCGACGGGATCACCGTCCCGTTGGCGGTGCTGGCGGTCAAGGGCGTCACGCGCACCACGGTGCTGCGCACGATGCCGCGGGCCCGACTGGTGTCAGTAGCGGTGATCGCGCTCGGCGTCATCCCGGCCAACGCCTACGCACTGGCGACAGCGCACGAGTACGTCGATCCGGCCGGCGGCAACGCCAACTTCATCACCCATGATGAGCACGCGGCGCTTCACTACCTGGCCAAGAGCCCGGAAAAAGGCGGCGTGCTCACCCAGTTCTACCTCGGCGAGGCGGTGCCCGGGGCCACCGGGCGGCGGACGTTCGTGGGCAACTGCCTGTGGTCAGAGCCCAACTGCATGCCGCGCTCCGAGGCCGCCGACGCGCTGTTCCGCGGCCAGGACACCCGGGCGCAGGCCCGGCACCTGGTGCAGCAGAGCGGCGCCCGCTTCCTGCTGGCCAGTTGCGCGCCCCACGTCGACCTGCGACGCTCGCTGGGCGAGCTCATCGTCGCCACCCGGCGGTTCGGCTGCGCCACCGTCTACGAGCTCGGACAGCCCGCGGATGCCGCGGGACCTCTGGCAGAATTACCACCCAATGCGGCTGTTCGCGCTCCGAGGCGCCAATAGCGTCGAGGCCAACGAGGCGAGCGCGATCCTGGAGGGGACGAGCCTTCTGATCCGCGAGCTGATGGATCGAAACGCGCTCACCACCGACGCGATGGTGAGCTGCATCTTCACGGTCACCGACGACCTCAACGCCGAGTTCCCCGCCCTCGCCGCTCGCCGGCTGGGGCTGGCCATGGTGCCGCTGCTGTGCGCGCGGGAGATCCCGGTCCCAGGGTCGATGCCCCGTGTGGTGCGGTTGATGCTGCACTACTACGCCGACGAGGACCACCGGCCCCAGCACGTCTACCTGGGCGAGGCGCGGGCGCTCCGATCCGACCTCGACGCGGCACAATAGGGTGGGCTGCTGAGATGGCGATCGAATTTGGAGAGCGCATCCGCCGGATCCCGTCGTACCCGCTGGCCGCGGGGTACGACCTCGGCGCCGGCACCGCGATGCTGGCCTCCAACGAGTCCTGCTTCGCCCCCGCGCCCGGGGTGATCGAGGCGGCGGCGCGGGCTCTCAGCGGCGTGCACCGCTACCCCGACCCCGCCTACGCGCCCTTGCGTCAGGCACTGTCTGACCGCTACGGCGTCCCCCGCGAGCGCATCGCGCTGGGCAACGGCTCCTGCGACATCCTGCTCGCCGCCGGCGAGGCTCTGCTCGAGCCCGGGGCCGAGGTCGTCTACGCCTGGCCGGCGTTCAGTGTCTATCCGCACCTCGCCGCCGCGTCGGGCGCGCGCGCCATCGAGGTGCCGCTCGATGACGAGGACCGCCACGACCTCAACGCGATGGCGGCCGAGATCACGGTGGCCACGCGCCTGGTGCTCGTCTGTAACCCCAACAACCCGACCTCGACGTCGCTGTCCCTCGATGCCGTGGCGGCGTTCATGGAGACGGTGCCGCGCCACGTGTGCGTCATCCTGGACGAGGCCTACTGCGAGTTCGCGCTGGCCCTCGGCGACACCTACGCGTCGCTGGACCTGCTGCGCCGCTGGCCCAACGTCGTGCTGCTGCGGACGTTCTCCAAGGCCTACGGGCTGGCCGGCCTGCGCGTGGGCTATGGCCTGTGTGGCTCTGAGGACTTCCGCGCCGCCGTGGACCAGGTTCGCCAGCCGTTCTATCTCAACACGGCGGCGCAGGCCGCCGCCGTGGAGGCGCTCCGTCACCAGGACGAGGTCGAGCGCCGCGTCACCCACACCGTCGCCGCGCGCCTCGACCTGATCGAGGGGCTGCGCGCGCTGGGCCTGTGGGTGGCCGAGTCCGATGCCAACTTCGTCTGGACCCATCTTCGGGAGGACACCGTAGAGGCCGACATCATCAGCGGACTTGCAGCACGCGGAGTGCTGGTCCGCGCCGGGGCCGCGCTGGGACGCGAGGGATCGATGCGGGTGACGGTAGGCACTGACGCCGAGAACAGCCGGTTCCTGGGCGCACTGGGAGAACTGCTCTAGTGGTCGTCTGCACGGGCGACGCATTTCCCCATGCCTCCGGATACGGCTGATACGTGACCACCTCGCTGTCGCTGACAGAGTCCCCGCTCGGAGGCCCGGCGCCGCGCCTGGCGGGGTCCCCGCGGCGCCGTCCACCGTGGCGGCGGTGGTGGCCGTGGGTGGTGCTCGGCGTGGCGGTCATCTCCGCGCTGTTCGTCGTCGTCTCGGGTATGCGGCCCTCCTATGACGGCTTCGGCTTCATGGTGTGGGGCCGGGAGGTGCTGCACTGGAACCTCAACACCGACGGCGCGCCCTCCTGGAAGCCGCTGCCGTTCCTGTTCACGGTGCCGTACGCGGTGGCCGGCCGAGGCCAGATGTGGCTGTGGATGGGCACGGCGGTGGCCGGCGCCGTCGCCGGGTCGGTGTTCGCTGCGCGCGTCGCCTACCGGCTGACCGGGACGGGTGGGGACCGGTCCGAGCGCCGCTACGCGCCCTACGTGGCCGGCGCGTTCGCCGGCGTGGCAGTGCTCGGCATCAACACCTACATGCACCTGGTGCTGATCGCCAACTCAGACCCCCTGATCGTGGCGGTGTGCCTGGCGGCGATCGACTGCCACCTGAGCGGGCGCCACAAGCTGGCCTTCAGCATGCTCGTGCTCGCGTCGCTGGGACGGCCCGAGGCGTGGGTGTTCGCAGGCGGATACGGCGCCTGGGCCTTCGTCAAGGTCCCGACGCTTTCGATGCGGGTGGTGGCGGTGGCCGGCTTGCTGCTCATCCCCGTCTTCTGGTTCAGCGTCCCGGCGTTGACCTCCCACAGCTGGTTCATCTCCGGCGACCTCGCGCTCAACCAGCAGACGGTCATCCACGGCAACAAGATCGTCGGCGTCGTCAACCGCTTCCGCAGCCTCTACGAGCTGCCGATGCAGCTGGCGATGCTCCTCGGGGTAGTGCTGGCCGTGCTGCGCCGCGACCGCGCGACGCTGCTCGTCGTGGCCGCCGCCGCGGTATGGCTGGTCATCGAGATCGCCTTCGCCTACCACGGCTGGTCGGCGGTGAGCCGCTACATGATCGAGCCCGCGGCGGTGATGGTCACCGTCGCCGGCGCGGGCATCGGCTGGCTGCTGGCCGACACCCGCACCTCGCGCGTGCTGCGCTGGCTGGGACCGGTGGCGGCCCTTGCCCTCATCGTCGCCCTGGCTCCCGATGCGAGCACCCGCGTGCGGACCGTGCGCAGCCTCCTCGCGGACTCGCGGCACTCCGCCAAGCAGATCGACCGCCTCCACAAGGTCATCGACAAGGACGGGGGCCCGGACGCCATCAAGTCCTGCGGCCAGCCCGTGTCGCTTGTCGGCTTCCAGAGCACCGTGGCCTGGTACGTGGACCTCAACGTCGGCAACGTCGGCTACAAGCCCGGCAAGTCGATCGGGGGCGGGAACCAGATCGTCCTCTTCAAGCCCCACGACAACGGGTGGCAGGTGCGGCTATACAACCTCCCGGCCTCGGTCAAGGCCCGGTGTGACCAGCTGAAGGCCGATACGGACTTCGGGTAGGTCGCGCTTCGCGCGCGTCGGGGCGGGGCACGGGCGGTTCTTCCCGGTCCGGCAGGGGGTGATGCGGATTAGGGCTGCTCAGCAACCACCAGATGACGCACGTCCCTCAGGGACCACCCAACGCGACCCATTGTGCGCACGCCGTTGACGTCCACGCGCGCTGTGCACCTACGCACACAGCGCACTGCGCGTTGCCAACCCCACAGCCGCCGTGCTACAAACCCGGGCCAGCGCATGCGCGACCACGCCTCAACGACCTGCAGCACCCTCGCCGGTCTCGGCTGGTCGGACTACGCGCGCTTCTACGCCTGGCGATTTAGCTAGGCGCCCGGCCACAGCCCCCCGTCCGCGCTCACGACGTGCGGAGAAACCCGGAGGCCGGGCGCCGTCTCACCGTCGCGGACACCCGTCCGCAACGAGCCCGGGGCTCGACCTTCCGTATCGTTTCGAAGCGCGTTGAAAGGACTGACAGGCAGATGATGATCGTGATGAAACCGGCGGCCACCGAGCGGGAGGTCCAGGCCGTCGTTGAGCGAGTACACGCCGTGGGCGCCCGCGCCCACGTGATCTACGGCGACGAGCTGACCGTGATCGGGGCGATCGGGGACGCCGAGCACGTCGCGCGGCTCAACCTCGAGGGCACGCCCGGAGTCGACCACATGGTTCCGATCTCCAAGCCGTACAAGCTGGCCTCCAGCCAGATCACCCACGGCGCGCGCAGCGTGCTGGACATCGCGGGGCGCCGCGTCGGCGGCGACCACTTCACGATGATCGCGGGGCCGTGCACGATCGAGTCGCGCGAGCAGACGCTGGTCACCGCGCATACGGTGGCGGCCGCCGGGGCCACGATGTTCCGTGGGGGCGCGTACAAGCCGCGCACGTCGCCATACGCCTTCCAGGGGCTGGGCCAGGAGGGGCTGCGGCTGCTGGCCGAGGCCAAGGCGCAGACCGGCCTGCCCATCGTCACCGAGGTCATGGACGCCCGCGACCTCGAGCCGGTGCTGGAGGTGGCCGACGTCGTCCAGATCGGCGCGCGCAACATGCAGAACTACGCGCTGTTGTCGGAGATCGGCCGCAGCGGCTGCCCCGCCCTGATCAAGCGCGGGCTCTCGAGCACGCTCGAGGAACTGCTGATGGCGGCCGAGTACGTGCTCAAGGAGGGCAACGAGGCGGTGATCCTGTGCGAGCGCGGCATCCGCACGTTCGAGACGTCCTACCGCTTCACGCTCGACCTGATGGCGATCCCGGTGCTCAAGGAGATGACGCACCTGCCGGTGATCGTCGACCCCAGCCACGCCGCGGGCCGGCGGGACCTGGTGGCGCCGATGTCGCTGGCGGCCGCCGCCGCGGGCGCCGACGGGCTCATCGTGGAGGTCCACCCCAACCCTGACGAGGCGATCTGCGACGCGGCCCAGCAGCTGGTGGCCGACGAATTCCCCGAGTACCTGGACCGGGTTCGCGCCGCCGCCGCGGTGGCCGGCAAGGCGCTGTGGGAGGAGCCGGTGGCGAGCGGGCGCGCTCACCTGACGTGACCTTCACCGGCACGGAGCGCTCGGACTCGGTCCGAGATCGGCGGATCGAGCGGCTGGTCCCGCTGGCGGCGCCGCGCGACCTGATTAAGGAGCTCCCGCTCACCGACGCTCACGTCGACGTCCTGCTGCGGGGCCGCTCCGAGGTGCAGGCGATCCTCGACGGGCGCGACGACCGGCTGCTCGTGGTCGTGGGCCCGTGCAGCGTGCACGATGTCGAAGCCTCCCGGGACTACGCCCAGCGGCTGAGCGGCGAGGTGGAGCGGCTGGCGGGCGAGCTGTGCCTGGCCATGCGGGTCTACTTCGAGAAGCCGCGCACCACCATCGGCTGGAAGGGACTCATCAACGACCCCCACCTCGACGGCTCCGGAGACGTCAACACCGGCCTGCGGGTGGCGCGGCGGCTCCTGCTCGAGGTGCTGGCCCTGGGGCTGCCGGTCGGCTGCGAGTTCCTGGACCCGATCACCCCGCAGTACATCTCCGACGCCGTCTGCTGGGGCGCCATCGGGGCGCGCACCGTGGAGAGCCAGATCCACCGCCAGCTCGGCTCCGGCCTGTCGATGCCCGTCGGCTTCAAGAACCGCACTGACGGCAACGTGCAGGTGGCGGTCGACGCCGTCCGCGCCGCCGCCGTGTCGCACGCGTTCGCCGGCATCGACGTAAACGGAAGCTCCGCGATCCTGCACACGAGCGGCAATCGCGACTGCCACGTCATCCTGCGGGGCGGCCGCGGCGTCCCCAACTACGACGCTGACGCCGTCGCCGGCGCGGTGAGTCTGCTGGGCGCCGGCGGGCTGCCCGAGCGGGTCATGATCGACCTCAGCCACGACAACAGCGGCAAGGACCCCGATCGCCAGCCTGAGGTGGCGGCGGCCGTGGCCGCGCAGATCGCCACGGGCCACGCCGAGATCGTCGGCGTGATGATCGAGTCCTTCCTTGTCGCCGGGCGCCAGGACCTCGACGGCGCGCGCCCGCTCGTCTACGGCCAATCCATCACCGACGGCTGCATCGGCTGGGAGACCACCGTCGAGGTGCTCGACGGCCTGGCGGACGCCGTGCGCGCCCGCCGCGCGGCCTGAACGGGCGGGCGGGCTCGAATCTCGTATGCGCCTCGCGGTCCTCGGCGTCGGACTGATCGGCGGCTCGGTGGCGCTGGCGGCGCGCGAGCGGCTGGGCGCCGAGGTCACCGGCTACGACGACTCGCCCGAGGCGCTCGAGCGCGCGCTGGCGCTCGGCGCGCTCAACTGCGCGCGCAGCTCCGTGACCGACGCTGTCGCCGACGCCCAGGCGGTGTTCGTGGCCGTGCCGGTCGGAGGGCTCTCCGAGCTGGTGGGCGAGGCGCTGGCCGCGGCCTCCGCAGACTGTGTGGTCACCGATGTGGGCTCGACCAAGCGCGAGGTGGTGGCCGCCCACATCGACCCCCGGTTCGTCGGCGGCCATCCTCTGGCCGGCGCCGAGAACGCCGGTGTCGAGCATGCCCGCGCCGACCTGTTCGACGCCGCGACCTGGTACCTGACCCCGAGCGCCGGCACCTCGGGGATGCTCTACGAGCGGCTGCACCGGCTGCTGCACGGCATCGGCGCGCGGCCGACCGCGATCGACGCCGACACCCACGACCGCATCCTCGCCGCCGTCTCGCACCTGCCCCACGTGCTGGCCAATGTGCTCGTCTCCCAGGCCGCCGCCACCCTGGAAAACGATTCCCAGCCGCCCGCGCGCCTGCCCGCGACCGGACCGAGCTTCCGCGACGCCACTCGCGTGGCCGGCGCCCCGAGCGCGATCTGGACCGACATCTACCTGTCCAACCGGGACGCGCTCACCGACGAGATCGACGGCGCCATCGAGCGCCTGGGAGCCGTCCGGGCGGCGCTGACCGGGGCCGACGGGCCGGCGATCACCGCCTGGAACGAGCGGGCGGCGGCGGACCGGCGGCGGCTGCTCGAGGCCCAGCTGGCCGGCGGGGACCTGCACGAGCTGCGCACCTCGGTGCCCAACCGCCCCGGCGTGGTGGCCCAGATCGCGCTCGAGCTGGGGCGCGCCGGGGTCAACATCAACGACATGGCGCTGTACCCGGCCAGCGACATGACCGAGGGCGTCATCGCCATGTGGATCGCCGGAGAGGCCGCCAGCGAGCGCGCGCTCGAGCTCATCGCCGGCCTGGGCTTCCCGGTGGCGCGGCCGTGAACGCGCGCTTCGGGGGTGGGCGTGACCGAGTCAGGCTGCGCGGCCGCGTGTCGCCGCCCGCGGACAAGTCGATCTCGCACCGGGCGGCGATCATCGGGGCGATGGCATCCGAGCCGGTCCGGATCCTCAATTATCTGGACGCCGACGACACCCGCTCGACGCTCGAGGCGGTGTGCCGCGTGGGGGCGCTGGTGGAGCGCCGCGACGGCGCGGTCCTCATCCGCGGCTGCGGCATGCGCAACGCCCAGCCTCCCGGCGACCCCATCAACGTCGGCAACGCCGGGACGCTGATGCGCCTGCTCCCCGGCTGGCTGGCTTTCCAGCAGGGCGCCTCGTTCACGCTGGACGGCGACGCCTCGATCCGCCGGCGCCCCGTGGACCGCATCGCCGTCCCCCTGGAGCAGATGGGCGCCGAGCTGGACGCGACCGAGGGGCGCTTCCCGCCCTTCACGGTGCGCGGCGCCGGGCTGCAGGGCATCACCTATGAGCTCCCGGTGGCATCGGCCCAGGTCAAGTCGTGCGTGCTCCTGGCCGGCCTCGCCACCGACGCGACGACCGTCGTCGAGGCGATTCCCAGCCGGGACCACACCGAGCGGATGCTGGCCCGCGCCGGCGCACGGGTCGACCGCCGGCCGCTGGACGGCGGGTACGCCTCCACCGTCGGCAACGCCGACGAGCTCGAACTCCAGGAGGTCCGCGTGCCCGGAGACCCCTCCAGCGCGGCCTTCCTCATCGCCGCGGGCGTGCTCGTCCCCGGCGCCCGCATGGTCCTTGACGGCGTGGGCGTCAACTGGACGCGCACCGGCTTCGTGCGCATCCTCCGGCGGATGGGCGCGATCGTGGTCGGCGACCTGGAGGAGCCGGGCGCGTTCGATCCCGCCGAGCCGGTGTGCGACCTCGACGTCAGCTACGGGCCCATCGAGGCGACCACGGTTACGGCCGACGAGGTGCCGCTGGCGATCGACGAGCTTCCCCTGGTGGCGTTGCTGGGCTGCTTTGCGGAGGGCGAGACGGTGGTGCGCGGTGCCGCCGAGCTGCGGGTCAAGGAGTCAGATCGGATCGCCACCGTCGTCGACGGGCTGCGGGGACTGGGGGCCGACATCGACGCGCTCGAGGACGGCTTCGCGGTCCGCGGCCACGGTGGCCTGCGCGGCGGCGTGATCGACGCCCACGGCGACCACCGCCTCGCGTTGCTGGGCGCCGTCGCCGGACTCGCCTCCCAGGAGGGCGTGGAGGTGGTGGGGATGGAGGCCGCCGCCGTCTCCTACCCGGGCTTTGCCCGCGACATCGCGACGCTGGCGGCCGGCTGATGGTGGTCGCCATCGACGGGCCCGCCGGGGCCGGGAAGTCCAGCGTGGCGCGCGCGGTGGCGGCCGAGCTGGGCTTCACCTACCTGGACTCGGGCGCGATGTACCGCGCGGTGGCGCTGGCGGCGCGCGAGCGCAGGCAGCCTCCCACGGCGGTGGCGCCGTCTCTCCGGATCGAACTGGGCGACCGGGTCCGCCTGGACGGGCGCGACGTCACCGAGCAGATCCGGACACCCGAGGTGTCGGAGGGCGCGAGCGTGGCGGCGGCGCAGCCGCCCGTGCGCGAGGCCATGGTCGCCCACCAGCGGCGGCTGCTGGCTGAGGGGGACTGGGTGGCCGAAGGCCGCGACATCGGCACCGTCGTGGCCCCCGACGCCGAGGTCAAGGTGTTCCTCACGGCGAGCTCGGAAGCCCGCGCCCGGCGGCGCGCTGCGGAACTGGGCGTCGATCCCGCGACGGTCCTCGCCGAGCAGACGATCCGCGACGAGCGCGACACCGGCCGGGAGCACTCCCCCCTGCACGCGGCCGCGGACGCCCACACGCTGGACACCACCGATCTCACCCTCCCCGAGGTGGTGGACCGCATCGTGTCCCTGGTGAGTCGGCGGCGCGCGGACATGGACAAGCGTCCATAACGCTGTCAAAACCGCGTCAACGCGCGCTACGGTGCCGACAGTTCTGACGTCGAATCACCACTGAGCGGACGCCCGGCAGGGAGCCGGGGGACACGCAGCGGCGGCGCCTGGCATTGATGGCCGAGAGCGTCCGGCTGCATACGCTCACCAAGGAAGGTGCGTAGCAAGACAATGAAGCAGTTCCGAATCAGCCGCCGCTCACTCTCGGTGGGCGTGTGCGGCATCCTCACCACGGTCGCCACCTGTCTGTCGGCCGGTCCCGCGCTCGCCGCCCCGATCAACGAGAGCGGCCTGGCGTGGGGCGACACCTCCTCGTGCACCGCACCGGCGCTGACCCAGCCGTTTCTCTCGGCGAAGGACAGCAACTGGTACACGTTGACACCGGGCGAGACCCCGGGCTCCTTCAACGGTGCCGGCTGGACGCTGAGCGGGGGCGCGTCGATCAAGCCCGGGCAGAGCGGCGCCGGCTCGGTGCTGGACCTGCCCAGCGGCTCGCAGGCGGTCAGCCCGCCGGTGTGCGTGGCGTCGGACTATCCGACGGCGCGGACGATGGTACGCGACGTCGCCGGCAGCGAGGGCGTCCAGGTCTACGTGGCCTACGCGGGGACCAGGACGGAGAGTCAGGCGCAGAACACGGGGCAGGTCCACGGACAGCAGTCCGCCTGGAGCCTGTCGAACACGTTCAACATCCACCCCGGCAACCTCCCGGGCTGGCAGTTGGTGCGGTTCACGCTGGTGCCGGGCGGCAGGAGCAGTGACTTTCAGGTCTACGACTTCTACGTAGACCCGCACATGCACTAGCCGCCGGCTTCCAAGAACGCAGCGGCGGTCCCGGTGCTCGCAGGAGCGAGCCCCGGGCCCGGGCGCTTGCCGGCCAAGCGCAGATTTCGCCGCGCCGAGGGTCTTCAGGAGCACTCATTGACCGACGCAATCCGACGCCCTGGGGCCGACAGGAGGCCGGCCTCGTGCGTCGCCCGTATCGGCGTCGGCTAGCCTCGACGCACCATGAAGGTCGCCATCGTCGGATATCCCAATGTGGGCAAGTCCTCATTGGTCAATCGCCTGAGCGAGTCTCGCGAGGCCGTCGTGCACGAGCGGCCCGGCGTCACCCGGGACCGCAAGGAGCTGCGCACGGAGTGGAACGGGCGCGTGCTGACGCTGATCGACACCGGCGGCGTCGACCTGGAGGATCGCGACGCGCTGGCGCGCCAGATCCAGGCTCAGGCCCATGCCGCGCTGGCCGACGCCGATGCAGCGGTGCTCGTCGTGGACGCCCGGGCGGGGCTGCGCCCCGGCGATCAGGAGATGGCCGAGCTGCTGCGCCGGTCGCCGCTGCCGGTGCTGGTGGCCGCCAACAAGATCGACACCGCCAAGGACCTTTCGTTGGCCGCGGAGTTCCATGCGCTGGGGCTGGGCGAGCCGATCGCCGTCTCCGCCGCGCAGGGCCTGGGCACCGGCGACCTGCTCGACCGCGTGGCAGCGCTCGCGCCGGACGCTCCCGAGTCCGACGACGCGGACGACGCCATCCGCCTGGCCCTGATCGGCCGCCCCAATGTCGGCAAGTCTTCGCTGCTGAACCGCTTCGCCGGTTCCGAGCGGGTCATCGTCTCACCGGTGGCGGGCACGACCCGTGACGCCATCGATCTGCCGATCACGTTCAACGGCCGGGAGCTGATCCTCGTCGACACCGCCGGCATCCGCCGCCAGGCCAAGGTGGGGGAGTCGATCGAGTACTACACGTCGCTGCGCTCCCGCCGCGCGGCGGAGCGCGCCGACGTGGCGCTGGTGGTCTGCGACGCCGTGGACGGCGTCACCAGCCAGGACCTGCGCATCGCCGAGCTGGCCATGCACAGCGGCTGTGCGACCGCGCTGGTGCTCAACAAGTGGGACATTTCCGACGGCATCGATCTCGATCACGAGCGCGCCCGCGCGCACCAGAAGCTGCGTCTGCGCCCGCGCGTACTCACCGCCTCGGCCAAGACCGGCCGCCACGTCGACCGGCTGCTCATCGAAGCGGTGGCGCTGGCGGATCGCAGCCGTACGCGCATTCCCACCCCGCAGCTCAACCGCTTCCTGTCCGAAGTCGTGGCCGCCCGGCAGCCGCCGGTGGGCAAGCGTCCCGTCCGCGCACGCGGCGCCGCCGCCAACCACCGGCTGCGGCTGCTGTTCATGACCCAGACCGCGGAGCGCCCGCCCCGGTTCTCGATCCAGGTCAACTCGCGCGCCCGCGTGACCCGTGACTACGCCTACTTCATCGAGAACCGCCTGCGCGAGCGCTACCGGCTGGAGGGCGTGCCCGCGATCATCGACTTCGTCGAGCGCAACGAGCGCCGTGCACCCGCCGACCGTGCGGAGCGCAAGTCCGCACGCGGACGCGGACGCGCCGAGGCCGAGCCCTCGGGCGCGCCTGACCCGGCGATGTGATCGGCCCCACAACGGGTAGCACTGCGCCGTGGCTCATTCGGCGCCCACCGCTGAGACATACCGCCGCCGGCGTACCGCGGCGGCGATCGTGCTGCTCGCGGTGGCCGCCGTCGCGGCGTTCTTCGCCGTCGCGCTGAGCGGCGGCGGTGCGTCCGGCGCCGCCGACGGAGGGGGAGGCGCCCACGGGCCGGCGGCGGTCGTCCCCGCTGACGCGCTGGCCTACGTCAACGTGTCGCTGGACCGCCATGCCCCCGCGGTCGGGCAGGCGTTGGCGATCGCGCGCCGCTTCCCTGACTTCCCGGTCCTCGCCGGCGAGGCGATGGACAAGCTGGGCGCGATTGTGGGCGGCGGGCGCGCAGTGGACGTCACCCGGGACGTCCTCCCATGGCTGGGCGGTGAGGCCGCGGTCGCGCTGCTCAACACCACCACGTCGACCGCGGGCTCGCTCATCCTCGTCGAGGTGTCAGACCGCGACCGCGCCCGTTCGTTCCTGCGCTCGGAGGGGGTGGCATCGGCCGGCAGCTATCGCGGGCGAGCCCTGCTACGGACGACCAACGGCAGCGACCTGGCGTTCCTGGGCCGCTATCTCGCGATCGGCCAGGACGAGAGCGTGCGGAGCGCGATCGACGTCGCCGCCGGCGCCGCCCCCTCGTTGGCGGCCAGCGCGGTATACCGGCGGGCGGCCGCGGGCACACCGGATGGCACGGTGATGGGCGCGTACGCGTCGTCCGCCGGCGTGCGCCGGGTGCTCGCCGACCAGGGCGGGGTCCTCGGCGCCGCCGGCGATCTGCTTTACCAGCCGGCGCTGCAGGGCGTCGCCATCTCGCTGGCGCCGACCCGGGCGGGTGCACGGATCCGGATCCACAGCGCGCTGGACCCGGCCCTCGTCGGGGTGGGCGCGGGCGCCGACGGCACGGCCGCGTTCTCGCCGTCGCTGCCGTCGGTGATGCCGGCCGGCGCATCGCTGATGCTCGACGTCACGGGCCTGGACAAGGTCGCGCCCGAGGTGCTCAACGCCGGCTCGGCGGCGGGGCTCGCCGGCGGGATCGGGCCGCTGCTGAGCCGGCTGGGCTTGGCGCTGAAGTCCGAGGGCGTCGACGTCTCCGATCTCCTGGCCATCTTCCACCGCGAGACGGCCGTGGCCATCCTCGGCACCGGCCAGTCGCCCACGCTGGTGGTCGTCGCCCGCGCGCCCGACCAGCGGCGGACCCAGAACGAGCTCGCCCAGCTGGAGGCGCCGCTGGCCCAGCTCTTCTCGGCGCCCGGCGCCAACCAGAGCTCCGAACCGGTCTTCAACGACCGCCAGGTCGCGGGGATCACCGCACACCAGCTTCAGCTCGCCACCGGATTCCAGCTCGATTACGCCGTCTTCCGCGGCCTGGTGGTGATCTCCACGAGCCTGCAGGGGATCGAGGCGGTGGCCCAGCGGTCGCGCCCGCTCGCGCGCGTTCCCGCGTTCCGGGCTGCGATCGCCGGCTCACCCGCGAGGGTCACCTCGCTGGTGTTCGCCAGCCTCGCCCAGCTCATCGGGGCCGGTCAGCAGACCGGGCTCACCGCCGGCTCGCTGGGCAGCCGGCTGCTGCCCGATCTGCAGCGCGTCACCGGCGTCGGCCTGACCTCGACGCGCGGGGCGACGGACGCGACCACGCAGGTCACGGCCGCGATCAAGCCGTAGCCCCGCGCCCCACCGTCGCGAGGGCTCAGACGTCGGAGCCCGGCGCTGGCGGCGCGCCCCGCAGGACATGGAGCGCCCGGTCCACCGTGCGCACGATCCCGGCCGGGTTGCTGACGCCCCGAAAGGCGAAGTCGTACTGGGACTCGCCGGCGGTGTCGAACTCGACGGTCCCGATGCGCAGCAGCCGCTCGAACAGAGCCTGGCTGGAGTTGACGTTCTGGATGCGCTCAAGCCGCGTCTGGTGGACGTCGCGGGAGAGGATGCCCGTCTGGATGGTGAGCCGCTGATTGGTGATCGAGTAGGTGGTCCCGATCCGGCGGACCTGGCCGATGATCACAAGGGCCAGGAACACCACCACGACGGCCACGCTCACCCAGCCCGCCTGCACATGCGACGCCGTGATCCGGGTGACGATGCCGGCGATCACCCCGGCCAGCAGCACCATGACGAGCCCCTTGGCGTAGAACAGCCCCAGCGACCGCCACGAGGGATGGCCGTGAAAGAAGATCTCCTCGCCGGGTTCCGGGTCCACGCCCGGGAGAGTAACGGCGAGCGCGCCCGTGGCGACACCCGCTCCCACTACATTCGGTCGCCGATGATCGCCCGCGTGCAGCCCCTGACCCGGACGCGCGCGGTGCGCGGCCCCTTTGACTACCGCCTGGCGTCCGGGCAGGAGGTCGAGGTCGGATCGCTGCTGCGGGTGCCGTTCGGGGCGCGCAGTTCGCTCGGCGTGGTGGTCGAGCTCGCTGAGCGTTCCGAGCTCGATCCCGAGCGCCTGATGGAGCCCGAGGCGGTGATCGGGGCCGGCGTCGGCGCCGACCTGGTGGCGCTCGCGGACTGGATGGCCCGCGAGTACTGCTCGACGCCGTCGCGGGCGCTCCAGCTCATGCTCGCCCCGGGCGCGTCCGCCGGCACCGGCGCCAAGCTGGCCCTCGTCGCTGAGCTCACGCCCGAGGGCCGCGCTGCGCTCGGCGATCCCGGCGCCCGTCTCAACGACCGCCAGCGCGCGCTCCTCGGCGCGCTGGGCGAGCGGGGCCCCACCGTCGCCTCGGAGCTCGACACCCCCGGGCTGCGGCGCCTCCAGCGCCGTGGCCTCGTGGCCATCGACCGGCGTGCGCGGCCGCGGCGCCCGGCCCGCGTGCAGATCGGCAGCGCCTCGGCCGCCGCGCCCCCGCTCACCGGCGAGCAGGCGCAGGCGCTGGCCCCGCTGGTGGCGGCGCTGGGCCGGCCCAATCCGGGCCATTCCGGCTACCTGCTGCACGGCGTCACCGGCTCGGGGAAGACCGAGGTGTACCTCGGCGCGGTGGCGGCGGCGCTGGCCGGGGGCCGTTCGGCGATCGTCCTGGTGCCGGAGATCGCGCTCACCCCACAGGCGCTGTGGCGCTTTCAGGCCCGCTTCGGCGATGTCGTGGCCGTCCTGCACTCGGCGCTGAGCACGGGCGAGCGCCACGACGAGTGGATGCGCCTGCGCACCGGGGAGGCGCGGGTGTGCGTCGGCCCACGGTCGGCGGTGTTCGCCCCGCTGGCGGACATCGGGCTGATCGTGATCGACGAAGAGCACGAGAGCTCCTACAAGCACGAGGGCGACCCGCGCTACGACGCGCGCACCGTGGCGCGCGAGCGCGCGGCGCGCCACGGTGCGGTCCTGGTCTGCGGCAGCGCCACCCCGCGGCCCGAGAGCGTCCTGGCGATGACGCGCCTGCGCCTGTCGGAGCGCGTGGACCGCCGGCCGCTGCCCGGGGTGGAGGTGCTCGACATGCGCGACCGCCACCAGCCGCTACACCCCGAGACGCGGATGGCGCTCGCCGACCTGCGCCGTGCCGGCGGCAAGGCGATCCTGCTGCTCAATCGCCGCGGCTGGTCCAACTTCCTCTCTTGCCGCGCCTGCGGGCGGGTGTGGCTGTGCCCCAACTGCGACGTCGCGCTCGTCCTGCACCGCCATGGGCAGTTCATCGCCTGCCACCACTGCGGCCACCGGGAGCGCATGCCCCAGCGCTGCGGCGCCTGCGCGTCGGTGAGCGTGGCGCGCCACGGCGCCGGAACCGAGCGCATCGAGCATGAGCTCCGCGAGGCGCTGGGGGAGGAGCGTTTTCCGATCTTCCGGCTCGACGCCGACTCCTCCACGCTGCCCCAGCGGGCGCGCACGCTCCAGTCCTTCCAGGACGCGTCCGCCGGCGTGCTCGTCGGGACCCAGATGGTGGCCAAGGGCCACGACTTCCCCGACGTCTCGCTGGGCGTGGTGCTCGACGCCGACCAGACGCTGCGTTTCCCGGACTTCCGCGCCGAGGAGCGGACATTCGCGCTCATCACCCAGCTGGCCGGGCGCACCGGGCGGGGGGCCCTCGGCAGCCGCGTCCTGGTACAGACGCTCGCCCCCGACGCGCGCCCGATCCGCTTCGCCGTCCACCACGACTCCGACGGGTTCATCTGTGACGAGCTCGAGCGCCGCCGGGCGCTCTCCTATCCGCCGTACGCCTCGCTCATCCGCGTCGTCAGCTCGGCCGAGGACGAGGCGCTGGCCCGCGAGACGGCCACCGCCATTCACGGTGAGCTGGCGGCGCTGGACGCGGCGGTGCTCGGCCCGGCGCCGCTGTTTCGCCTGCGCGGCCGAGCCCGCAGCCAGCTGGTGATCAAGGCCACCACCCGCCGGCCCGCGATCGACGCCGTGGGACGCGCCGTGGACCGCATCGCGCCGGGCGCGGCGCGGCGCGGGGCCGCGGTCAGCGTGGACGTCGATCCCCAGTAGCCGGCCAGGCCCATGACGCGGCCCATAACTAGACTCAATGGTGATGTCCGATAGCGCCACAGATCAGGTCGAGCTCGACTCGGAGGTGACCGAGCCCGAGGGGGGTGTCGAGCCCGAGCTCGACCCCGAAGTGGCGGCGCGCCGCGCCGCCGCGCTGGCCCATGTGCGGAAGTTCGGGGAGCCGGTGCTGCGCACCCGCGCCCGGCCGGTGGAGCGCTTCGACGACGCCCTGCGCGACGAGGTCAAGCGGATGGGACAGCTCATGATCGACTCGATCGGCGTGGGCCTGGCGGCCAACCAGGTCGGCGTCCTGCACCGCCTGCTCGTCTACCGAGTGCACCAGCAGTCGCCGGTGACGGCTCTGGTCAACCCCGAGATCGAGTGGGTCGGCGACGAGCTCGAGATCCTGGAGGAGGGCTGCCTGAGCCTGCCCAACGTACACGTCGACGTCGAGCGCCCGGTCCACATCGTGGTCCGCGCGCTGGACGAGTACGGCGAGCCGCTGACAATCGAGGCCTCCGGGCTGGAGGCGCGCGTCATCCAGCACGAGATTGACCACCTCGACGGCGTGCTCGTGCTCGACCGGATCTCGCGCTCGCAGCGCAAGGAAGCGATGCGCGCCCTGCGCGAAGCGCTGCCCTCGGCCTGAGCGCCGCGCTCTTGCGCACCGTCTATCTCGGCACCTCGCAGTTCGCCGCCGAGGTCCTGCGCGTCCTGGCCGGGTCGCCGCATCGGCCGGAACTGGTGGTCACGCGGCCCGATCGGCCGCGCGGCCGCGGCCGCAAGCTGGCCTCGCCGCCGGTGTTGAGCACCGCGCGCGAGCTCGGGATCGACGTCGACCAGCCGGAGTCGGTCAATGACGAGGCCGCGCGCTCGCGGATCGCCGCCGCCGCGCCGGACGCCGTTGTGGTGTGCGCATTCGGCGCGCTCATCAAGGAGCCACTGCTCTCCGAGTACCCGATGCTCAACGTCCATCCGTCGCTGCTGCCGCGGTGGCGCGGCGCGGCGCCGATCGAGCGGGCGATCATGGCCGGGGACGAGCGCACCGGCGTGAGCATCATGCGCCTGACCGCCGGCCTGGACAGCGGGCCGGTGTGCCTGGCCGCCGAGGAGCCGATCGGTCGCAAGGAGACCTACGGGACGCTGGCCGACCGCTTGGCGCCGCTCGGCGCACGGCTGCTCATCGAGGCGCTGAACACCTCGCCGCCGTTCCACGAGCAGGACGAGGCCGCCGCCACCTATGCCGAGAAGATCACCGCCGAGGACCGCGTGCTCAACACCGTGCCCGCGCGCCCGGCGGTCGAGCTCGAGCGCGTGGTCCGGGCGCTCTCGCCGCACATCGGCGCGGCTGTGATCGGGCCTGACGGTGAGCGCCTCGGCGTGTGGGCGGCCACCGCTCGCCCGGCTCAGCCCGGCGATCCACGCCCCGGCGAGCTGAGCCTGGATACGCCCGTCCCGACCCTGGGGTGCACGCCGGGGACGCTCGCCCTGACCACCGTGCAGCCCGCGGGGCGCCGGCAGATGCCCGGCAACTCCTACCTGCGCGGCCTGCGGAGCTGACGACCATGGCGGAAGGGGTGTCCGCGGCGCGTGCGTGCGCGTACGCGGTCGTGCGCCGCGTGTTCGAGCAGGACGCCTACGCCGACCGCGCCTTGCACGCCGAGGCCCGGGCGCGGCGGCTGGACGGCCGCGACCGGGCGTTCGCCATGGCCCTGGCCTACGGGACCATCCAGCGTAAGGCCACCTTGGACCACGTCGCCGCCGCGTTCACGGAGCGGCCGCCGGCGCGCCTTGACGCTCCCATACTCGCCGCATTGCGACTGGGGCTGATGCAGATCCTGCTCATGGACGGCGTCGCCGACCACGCTGCGGTCAACGAATCGGTCGAACTGGCCAAGCGCCACGCCCGGGGCGGCAGCGGGCTGGTCAACGCCGTGCTGCGCCGGGCGCTGCGCGAGGGCCGGTCGCTCCTGGATGCCCTGGATGACGAGACCCCCGCGCATGCCGCTGTCCTGCACTCCGTGCCGGTGTGGCTGGCCGAACTGTGGTGGGCTGAGCTGGGGCCCGAGCGCGCCCGCGCCCTGCTGGCCGCCGTCAACCGGCCCGCCGAGTCCGCCGTGCGCGTCAACACGCTCGTCGGCTCGGTCGGCAAGCTGGCCGATGGGCTCGGCGTCGCCTGGCACGCCGCCCCCGGGATCCCGGAGGGCCTGGTGCTCGACGCGCCGTTTGACGCCTTCGCCTCGCCCGGCTGGGCCCGCGGCGAGCTGATGCCCCAATCGCGGGCGTCGATGACGGTGTCGCGGACGCTCGCTCCGGAGCCCGGCGAGCGGGTGCTGGACCTGTGCGCGGCCCCGGGGGCCAAGACGACCCATCTCGCCGCGCTCACCGGCGATGCCGGCGAGCTCGTGGCGGTGGAGCGCCACCCCGGCCGCGCCGACGCACTGCGGGCCACCCTGGGGCGGATGCACGTCCGCCGCGCGACGGTCGAGACCACCGATGCGGCCGCGCCGCGCCGTGGGCCTGGCTTTGATCGCGTCCTGGTTGACCCGCCGTGCAGCGGGCTGGGGACGCTGCAATCGCGGCCGGACCTGCGGTGGCGTACCAGCCCCGAGCGGATCGCCGACCTCTCGGGCCTGCAGGCGCGGATCCTGGCCGCCGGCGCCGCCGCCACGGCACCGGACGGCACCCTCGTCTACTCGGTGTGCACGATCTCCCGCGCCGAGTCTGACGCGGTGGTGCACGGCTTCCTGTCGGCCCATCCCGGGTGGATGACCGAGCCGCCGCTGCGCCTGGCCCCGGACACCGACGCCACCGACGGTTTCTTCATCGCCCGGCTGCGGCGCGCCTGAGCCGGCTGACTCCGTGGCCGCCGTGACGACCACGGTCCGGTTAGTCTTCGAGTAATGAGCGAGGCAGCGCCCAAACTCGGCCCTGAGTGTCCTGGCTGCGGTGAGCCGTGGCTGCGGCCGACCGCGGTCCCTGGGAACTACCGCTGCGTCTACTGCCTGCGGCGCTACGAGCTGGTGTCCGTCTGCCCCAACTGCGGCGAGCACTCCACGATCGTGCGCATGTCCAGCACGGCGATCGTCGAGTGCAACCACTGCCAGGGCAGCATGCTCCAGGAGGTCTAGCGCTCCGATGAGCCGTCACGCGGGCCTGTTGCGCGAGCGGCGGGTCGCGCCATCGATCCTGTCGGCCGACTTCGCCAAGCTCGGCTCCCAGGTCTCCGAGGTGCTGGCGGCTGGCGCCCGCGTCATCCACGTCGACGTCATGGACGGCCACTTCGTTCCCCCGATCACGTTCGGCGCGATCGTTGTCGGGGCCCTCGCCGAGCTGGTGCACGACGCCGGCGGCGTCCTGGACGTCCACCTCATGGTGGAGCGGCCCGAGCGCGTGGTCGGCGACATCGCCAAGGCCGGCGCGGACAACATCACCATCCACGTCGAGGCCACACCGCACGTGCATTACACGCTGGACGAGATCCGCAAGGCCGGCTGCACCGCCGGCGCGGCTCTCACCCCCGCGACGCCGATCGACGCCCTCCGGGAGGTCGCCTCCGAGACCCTCGACCTGGCGCTGTGCATGAGCGTCAACCCGGGCTGGGGCGCCCAGACGTTCATCCCGCACTCCCTTGAGAAGCTCGAGCGTATGCGCCACACCCTGCCCGCCGACGTGGCGCTCGAGGTCGATGGCGGCATCCACGACGCGACCGCCGGGCCCGTCGTCCAGGCCGGCGCCAACCTGCTCGTCACAGGATCGGCCGTGTTCGGGTCAGACGACCCGGCGGCGGCCTACCAGAGGATCGTCACCGCTGCGGGCGCGCTCTAGCGCGCGCCTCGGCGGCGGGCGTGGGGTGGCGCATTGTCATCTCACGCCACACGGCGCCCGATCTCGAGGTGCGTGGCGTGAGGTTCCAACAGGGGTCCTGATCCACGCCACACGCCCCGCACGGGCGCGATGTGTGGCGCACGGTTCCAGGATTTCGCGGCGTTCACGCCGGGCTGGCGCTGGGCGCCACCTTCGGCCGCGCCGGCCCCAGCCGGTAGAGCAGCCACAGCAGAGCGCAGAGAATCGCGGTGGCTCCGAAGTAGCCGACCTCAACGCGGGTGACCATGGCATCGCCGGTGCCGCTCCCGGTGGCAACGAAGGCCACGAACACCGCCGCCGCCACGAGCCAGGCCAGGGCCGCCTGCGACGCACGGCCGCGGGCGAGCGCGGCCTGGTTCAGCGTCCCCGAGATGAGGTGCAGGCCCATCCCGAGCCCGACCACCGCCAGCCCGACACGCCCGTACGAGAACCCGCCCTTGTCACCGAGCAGAGCGGTCATGACGGCCGGCCCGATGAGCAGCAGCCCGAGCGCGACGGAGAGTCCGAACGCGGCGATCACCATCACCGTGGTGCGGATCGCCTTGTGGAACTCGGCGGCGCCCTCGCGTGCCTCCAGGCCGGCGAGGTGGGGCAGGATCGAGGTCTGGATCGCCTGGAACAGCTGCAGCGGCGCGCGGACGATGAGCATGACGTTGAACACGAAGCCGACGATCCCGGTGGTCAGATCGCCACCGCCGGTCTTGGCGGCCACGATGAGGACGCCGGCGTTGAGCAGCATCTGCTCGGAGAACATGATCCCGACGACCGAGCCGGCGAAGCGGGCGCCGTGGCGCATCGTCAGGTCGTTGCTCTCCTCCTCGAGCGCTGCCTGGACCGGTCCCTCGCCGGCGCCGGCGGCGTCGGCGGCGATCACGTCGGTGTCCGGCGCGGGCATCCGGATGCGGCTGAACGCGAACGGCATCACGCTCAGCGACGCGAACGGAGCCACCGCCATCCCCAGGCCGACCAGGTCCTGCCCGGAGCCGATCCCGAGTGCCACCGCCAGCGGGAACAGAAAGCGCGACGTGGACTCCAGGAACACCAGGCCTCCATACAGCGCGAAGCGCTGATGGCCGGCCAGCCAGCCGCGGGCGAAGTAGCTTCCGGCGTAGGCGAGCACGCCGATGACGAGGATCCAGTACAGCGCCGCCGACCCGTCGAACATGCCCTGCTGGATCTGGTCGCGCAGCGCCAGCGCCACAATCAGGAACAGCAGCGCGAATCCGAACTGGATGGCGGCGGGCACGCGCAGCGGATGGCCGTGCAGCCCGCGCGCGCGGCGGTCGGCGATCGTGCGCGACAGCAGCTGCTCGATCGGCCGGTAGATCACCGAGAGGATCACGAACATGATCGCCCAGCACAGGGAGATCCGGCTGTAGGACGGCGCGTCCAGCACGTGGCTGGAGGTGGCCAGATACAGGAAGGTGAAGATCCCGGTGGAGGCGATGCCGACCGTCAGCACGCGCGCCCCGGAGGCGAACGACTGGGGCGGCGGGGCGCCGCCGCCGGAGCCGTCGTCGCCGGCGGGGGCCGGCCCGGAGGGCGGCGCCGTCGTCGTGGAGCTCACGCGCGGACCGCGACGAGCAACATCGTCCATGGGAACGGCGCCCGGATCTCGATCACCTCGCCGTAACGCCCCAGCAGGCGCACGAACGAGCGCCGCGTCCAGTGATTGAGGTGCCCCGGCGTGTTGCCGAGCTGGCGCACATACGCTCCGCGGGCCATGTTGAGCGCACGCCACAGCGGCTCATGGGGCACCGACACGAGCAGGTGGCGGCCGGCCACGCGCGCCATCTCGGCCAGCGCTCGCTCGGGGTCGGTGACGTGCTCGAGCACCTCGGTGGCCGCCACGAGCTCGAACTCTTTGTCCGCGAACTCAAGGCGCTCCACCTCCATCGCCGCGAACGTCAGATTGGGGCGCTGCCGGCCCGCCCATTCGGCGGCCAGCTTGGGGTCTTCGAGGTCGATGCCGACGATCCGTCCGGGCGCGATCCGATCGGCCCACTGCTCGGTGAGCACCCCCTCGCCGCAGCCGACATCGAGCACCGAGCCCGGCGCCGCCTGCGCGAACAGCTCGTCCAGCGTCCGCTCGAACCCGGCCATCAGGCGGCGGACCACCGGGTTGGTCGAGCCGTACTTGTCGTAGGTGTTGCCCGTGGGCACCGCGGTGCCCGAGCTCACACTTCCACCGCCTCACGGTCCCCGGTCGCTGCTGCCTTGTCAGTGGCGCTGGCGCCTGGCTCGTAGTGCGAGGGCTCGACGCCGAGCTGGAGCTCGATCCGCCGCACGCGCTCGAACGTCCGCTGCAACATGATCCGCTGGGCCGATAGGAGGTCGCCGATCACGCCGAGGGCGCCGAGCAGCATCGCGGCGTTGAACAGCACCGCGCCGAAGATGAGGCTCTGGATGTGGCCGGCCACGCCGCCGCTGGAGATGAAGTCGATCAGGAAGCGCACGAAGAACGCCATCGCCGCGACGCCGGCGATCAGCGCGCCGCCCCAGAACACGCGCAGCGGCTCGTACTGGGCGTAGATCCGGAAGATCGACAGCCCGTTGCGGCGGATGTAGGCCGGGATCGACGGGAACAGCCGCGACTCGCGCGTCTTGGGGTTGGTGCGGATCGGAACGTGATCGACGGCGACGAGCAGCTTGCCGGCCTGGATGATCGTCTCCAGCGTGTAGGTGAACTTCGAGACCACCTGCATCTGGAGCGCCGCCTCGCGGTTGTAGGCGCGAAAGCCCGACGTCGTGTCGGGGACCTCGGTGGAGGAGGCCTGGCGCACCACCCACGAGCCCAGGCGCTGCAGCCGGCGCTTGGAGTGCGAGAAGTGCTCGTTTGAGTCCACGCCGCGGTCGCCGATCACCATGTCCGCCTCGCCGCGCACGATCGGGGCCACCAGCTTGGGGATGTCGGACCCCTCGTATTGGTTGTCGGCGTCGGTGTTGACGATCACATCGGCGCCGAGCTTGAGCCCGGCGTCGAGGCCCGCCTGGAACGCCGCGGCCAGCCCCTTGTGGTTGGTGAGACGGACGATGTGGTTGACGCCGTGGGCCTTCGCGGTGGCGATCGTCGCGTCGCTGGAGCCGTCGTCGATGATCAACCACTCCACCGTGTCGAATCCCTCAACCTCGCGCGGGAGATGCGACAGCGTCCCGGGCAGCTGCGCCTCCTCGTTGAAACAGGGAATCTGGATGATCAGCTTCATGGTGCCGAGGCCCAGCTCTGTGCGGCTAGACCGCGCCGCGCCGGGGGCGGTGGGGACAGGTCGTTGCTCCGCAGGGGGGCGCTATCTAAGACACGGTAGCGGGATACTCGTGCATGAAGATGGACACGGCAACGGCAAGCAAGCCCGAGCCACCCCGTCGGCTCCCGTCGTTGCGGGAGGGCCCGGACGCCCCGGGCCGCCGTCGCGGTGCTTGGATCCGGTCCCTGGGCGGCCGGCGCTCTGACCTGCACCGGCCCGCGCTGTGGCTGCTGCTGGCGCTGACCCTGGCCCTGCGGCTCTGGGGGGTCAAGCAGGGGCTGCCCTACAGCTACAACTCGGACGAGGCGACGCATTTCGTCCCCCGGGCGATCGCGTTCTTCGGCCATGACTACAACCCTCAGTATTTTCTCAATCCGCCCGCGTACTCCTACCTCCTGCACTTCGTCTTCGAGCTGTGGTTCGGGAGCGCCGACGCGGCCCGCCGGGCCTACATCTCCAACCCGACCGAGGTGTTTGTGGTGGCCCGCGTCGTCGCCGCGGTGCTGGGGACGGTGGCGGTGTGGCTGACCTACCTGGCCGGCGAGCGCCTGTTCAACAAGACGGTCGCGCTGCTGGGCGCGGCGATCTTCGGGCTGGCCTTCCTGCCGATCTTCTACAGCCATCTCGCGCTCAACGACGTCCCCGCGCTCGCGCCGGTCGCACTCTCGCTCTACGGAGTGGCCGGGGTGCTGCGCAACGGCTCGCGGCGGGACTACGTGCTGGCCGGGATCGGCATCGGGCTGGCCGCGGCCACCAAGTACACCGGGGCGATCACCGCGGTGTGCCTGGTGGCGGCGGGCATCTGCGACGCCGCCGGGGGCGCGCCGGCCAAGGCGCTGCGCCGGCTGCTGCTCGCCCTGGGCTGCGCCGTGCTGGCCTTCATCGCCGTCAACCCGTACGCGGTGCTGGACTTCTCGGCCTTCCACGCCGGCGTGACGACCCAGCAGGCGCTGGCCGGCGGCTCTGACCCGGAGAAGCTCGGCACCACCGCCGCCAGGGGCTCGGCCTTTTACATCTGGACCTTCACGTGGGGACTGGGCTGGGCCCCGTCGATCGCCGCCCTGGGCGGCAGCATCCTGCTCATCGTGCGCCGGCGCCTCGCGCTCGCGCTCGTCCTGCTGCCCGCGCCGATCGCGTTCATCGTGTTCATGGGCGACCAGCAGCGCTACTTCGGGCGCTGGCTGATGCCGCTGTTTCCGATCGTCGCCCTGCTGGCCGCCTACGCGGCGGTGGAGGCGGCGCGCTGGCTCATCCGCGCTCGGCGGATGCCGGTGGTGCTGGCCGCCGGCGCGGCGGCGATCGTGATGCTGGGCCAGAGCCTCGCCGGCGTCATCCACAACGACCTCGTGCTGTCGCGCGCCGACACCCGCAACCTGACGCGCCAGTGGATGGTCCGACACGTCCCGGCGGGCGCCAAGGTGGTGGTCGAGCCCGTCGTCTCCAATGACTGGGGCCAGGACATCGGGCGCTCGCTGCCGTGGACGTCCAGCGGCGCGCGCTGGCAGCTGTGGAACCCGTACGTCACCGACGTGGATGCCCGGGGCAACCAGCTGCCGGCGGGCGAGCATCGCTACGTGGCGATCGACGAGTACGAGCGCACCCTGCGGCCCGAGCTGCTCACCGAGTACGCCAAGAGCGGATACTGCTGGGTGGTGATCGGCTCGCTGCAGGCGGGGCGCTCGTTCGCTCAGCCCAAGATCGCGCCGTCGGCCATCGCCTACTACGCCGCTCTGTCCAACCAGGCCGACCTGGTGTTCCACATCAGCCCCTTCGCCAAGGGCGACCGGGCGGTCCCGTTCAGCTTCGACTGGTCGATCGACTACTACCCCGGCCAGTACGCCCGTCCCGGCCCCGAGATGAGCGTCTATCACCTCCGAGACTGTCGCCAGACCCCGCAGACGGGCTCTGCCACGACCCCTTAGGAGCGGTAAATGTGCCGCGAACTATGCTCCGAAGTGGCAATGACAACGATCGCCGATACCGATCGCCGCCACCTCGCCCGCGCGATTGAGATCGCCGAGCAGGGTCGCGGCCGAGTGAGCCCGAACCCCCTGGTCGGAGCCGTGATCGCCGACGTCGACGGGCCCATCGGCGAGGGGTATCACCGCGAGGTCGGCGCGCCGCACGCCGAGGTCGAGGCGATCCGCGCCGCGGGCGACCGGAGCCTGGCGGGCGCCACCCTGTACGTCTCGCTGGAGCCGTGCTGCCACCACGGGCGCACCCCGCCGTGCACTGACGCTATCCGCGACGCCGGCATCTCCCGCGTGGTCGTGGCCTCCGATGACCCGTCCGAGCACGCCTCCGGCCGTGGCCTGGGGATCCTGCGCGACGACGGCGTCGAGGTCGTGCTGGACGACGGCGAGCTCGCCGACCGGGCGCGGCTGCTCAACCAGCCGTTTCGCAAGCACGCCCGCACCGGGCGCCCCTGGATCCTGTTCAAGTCGGCCATGACGCTCGACGGCAAGGTGGCCACCCACCGCGGCGACTCCAAGTGGATCTCCGGCGAGTCCAGCCGCACGCGGGCGCACGCCTGGCGCGCCGAGTGCGACGCCGTGGCCGTCGGCGTCGGGACCGCGCTGGCCGACGACCCGCTGCTGACCGCGCGGATCCCGGGGGTGATGCGCCAGCCGCGCCGCGTGGTGTTCGACTCCCTGGGGCGGCTGCCGCTCGAGGCCCAGCTCGTGCGCGACGCGCGGAGGATCCCGCTCACCGTGGTCGTCTCGCGCGCCGCGCCCCGGGCAGCCACCGACGCGCTGGAGGCCCACGGCGCCGACGTGATCGTCGCCACCGGCGAGAACGAGCCCGCGCGCGTCGTCTCGGCGCTGGACCAGCTCGGCGCCGCCGGGATCGGCTCCATCTTGCTCGAGGGCGGCCCCCGGCTCGCCGGCGCGTTCCTCGACGCCGGCGAGATCGACGAGGTGCGCCTGTTCCTGGCGCCGCTCATTCTCGGCGGCCGCACAGCGCGCGACCCGCTGGAGGGGGAGGGCGCCGAGCAGATCGCCGACGCCGTCCACGCCCTGACCCTGGAGTGCGAGCGCATCGACAATGACCTGCTGGTGTCGGCTCGCATCCGCGTGTGGTGAGGTGAGCTCGTGTTCACTGGGCTCATCGCCGACCTCGGCCGGATCGAGGACGTCGAGCGCTCCGGCGACGGCGTCCGGCTGATCGTCTCGTCGTCGCTGGCGGCGGATCTGAGCGAGGGCGATTCGATCGCCGTCAACGGCGTCTGCCTGACCGCGACCAACGTGCAGCCGACGGCGTTCTCCACCGATGTGATGAACGAGACGCTGCGGCTCAGCTCGCTCGCCGAGGCCCGGACCGGGACCCGGGTGAACCTGGAGCTGGCGATGCGGCTGTCAGACCGGCTCGGCGGCCACATGGTCCAGGGGCACGTCGACGGTGTTGGCACCGTGCGCTCGGTCGTCGCCGACGGGTTCGCCCGCCGGGTCGAGATCGAAGCCGGCGACGAGATCCTGCGCTACGTCGTCCACAAGGGGTCGGTCACGGTCGACGGCGTGTCCCTGACGATCGCGGGGCTCGGAGACACATCGTTTACCGTTTCTCTGATCCCCGAGACGCTCGAGCGCACGAATCTCGGCCACGCCGAGGTCGGGACAACCGTGAATCTGGAGGTGGATGTGTTGGCCAAATACGTCGAGAGGCTGGTGGCGACCGGACGATGAGCTCCACCAGGTCAGCGTTTGCCACGATCGAGGAGGCCATCGAGGACATCCGCCAGGGCAAGATGGTGGTGGTCTGCGATGACGAGAACCGCGAGAACGAGGGCGACCTCACCATGGCCGCCCAGTTCGTGACCCCCGAGGCGATCAACTTCATGCGCAAGGAGGGCGGCGGCCTCATCTGCCTCGCCCTCACCCCTGAGCGCTGCGACGACCTCGGCCTCGACCTCATGGCGGCCAAGAACGAGTCGGCCTTCGAAACGGCGTTCACCGTGTCCATCGAGGCGCGCTCCGGCGTCAGCACCGGGATCTCGGCCGCCGACCGGGCGCGCACGATCCAGGTCGCCATCGACCCCAAGTCCAGCCCCCGCGAGCTCGTCCAGCCCGGGCACGTGTTCCCGCTCAAGTCCAAGGCCGGCGGCGTGCTCGAGCGCGTCGGACAGACCGAGGCCGGCGTCGACCTGTCGCGCCTGGCGGGCTTGAACCCGTCCAGCGTCATCTGCGAGATCATGAACGAGGACGGGACCATGGCCCGGGTGCCTGACCTGATCCCGTACTGCGAGCGCCACGGGCTGAGGATGATCACGGTCGCCGACCTCGTCGCCTACCGGCGCCGCCACGAGAAGCTGGTAGAGCGCGTGGTGGACACCAAGCTGCCCACGGCGTTCGGTGAGTTCGTCGCCGTCGGCTATCGCTCGCTCGTGGACAACAAGCACCACGTGGCGCTGGTCAAGGGCGACGTCGAGGGGTTGGAGGATGTGCTGGTCCGCGTGCACTCCGAATGCCTGACCGGCGACGTGTTCCACTCGCTGCGCTGCGACTGCGGCGAGCAGCTGGAGTCGGCGCTGGCGATGATCGAGCAGGAGGGGCGCGGCGTGCTGCTCTACCTCAGCCAGGAGGGGCGAGGCATCGGCCTGCTCAACAAGCTCAAGGCCTACAAGTTGCAGGAGCAGGGGCTGGACACCGTCGACGCCAACCTGCGGCTGGGCCTGCCCGCCGACCTGCGCGACTACGGCATCGGCGCGCAGATCCTCGTCGACCTGGGCCTGTCGAGCATCCGCATCCTCACCAACAACCCCAAGAAGATCTCCGGCCTGGCCGGCTACGGCCTGTCGGTGAGCGATCAGCTCCCGATTCAGCACGCCCCCAACCCCCACAACGAGGCGTACCTGCGCGCCAAGCGCGAGAAGCTCGGCCACACCCTGCACCATCAGGGGCTTGCTCTCGACGAGGAGATGATCGAGCGCGAGCACGAGCAGGACCGCCACCGCCGCGATGGCTAGCCGCCGCGTCGCGCTGTGCGTGGCGCGGTTCTACACCGAACTGGCGCTCAAGCTGGAGCAGGGCGCGAGGGCCGCGCTCGAGGAGGCCGGGGTGACGATCGTCGAGGACTTCTCGGTGCCAGGGGCGTTCGAGCTCCCTCTGGTCGCCAAGTTCGCCGCCGAGTCCGGCCGCTTTGACGCGGTGGTCTGCCTGGGCGCGGTGATCCGCGGAGAGACCGACCACTATGACTACGTGTGCTCGGCGGCCACCGACGGCATCACCCAGGTGCAGCTGGACACCGGGGTGCCGTGCGGGTTCGGCGTGCTCACCGTTGACACGATGGAGCAGGCCCTGGCCCGCGTGACCGGGGGCTCCAAACGCGACACCGGCCGGCACGCCGTCGAGGCGGTGCTGGCATCGCTCGATGTCAAGGACGAGCTGGCCGGCCGTCGCGGCAAGGCCGGCTTCGCGGTCTGATCGCCTCCTGGGCGAGCCTCAGTCGACGAAGTTCGGCTGCTCGTTAGCGCCCGGGCCGTTCGGGGATATCCCGGCCCCGCCCGAGGGCCCCTGACCGTGGTCGTGGCCCTTGCCCTTGTCCTTGCCCTTGCCCTTGCCGTGCCCCCCGCCAGGAGCGGGGGCCGGCGGGACCTGGCCGCTCGCCTGCAACGCCTCGTTGAGCGTCGCTTGAACGGTGGCGGTCTGATTGGGGATCTTGACGCGCTGCTCGAGGACGGGCACGGCGGCCGCGGCGTTGCCGGACTTCAGCAGCGCCACGCCGAGGTCATAGAGGCCGTAGGCGTAGGTGAGGCTGGTCCTGTCGGCCGACGCCAGGGCCTTGCGCAGGGTGGCGATTGCCTGCGGGTAGTCGCCCGCCGTCAACTCGTTGTGACCGGCGAGCTGGAGCTGCTCGGCGGTCGGCGGGGTGGAGGCGGCGGGCGGGGCGGTGGTGGTGGTGGTCGACGCCGCGGGGGTGGTGGCCTGCGCCGGCTGCTTGGCAGCGGTGGTCGAGCGCCGGTGCACGGTCGTCTTGGCGTGCGTCGTGCCGCGCGATGCAGCCGCGGTGGGGTGCCGGGAGCCGCCGCCGAGCCCGGCCAGCGCGAGCGCTCCGACGCCGCCGATGGCCACCAGCAGCGCGACGAGCGCGACCAGCCGTCCCGTGCGCCGGCGGGCCGAGGATCCGCGCTGGATCGAGCTGGCCACGTTCCACGTGCCGGTGTGACCGGTGGAGCCGTGGGCGGGGGAGGGGCGGTGCCACGAGCCAGTCTGACGCGTGCGGGGCACGACGCCGCGACCGCCCCCGTTGCCGTTGGCGCTGGCACCGACCGCCGGCACGCCGAGATGGGGGCCGGGCGCGCGCGAGCGGCGGCGCTGGGTGGCGAGCCGCTGGGTTGTCACCGCGATCCCGCCCGACAGCGCAGTCTCCAGCGCGTCGACGAACTCGCCGGCGGTCTCGAAGCGCGCGTCGGGCTCCTTGGCCATCCCGCGGATCAGGACGTCGTCCACGGTTGGGGGCAGGGTACGGTCGCGCTCGGAGGCATAGGGGCGCTCGTCCTCGATGTGCTGGCGGGCCTGCGCGGCGAAGTGCTGGGCCTCGAAGGGGCGCTCGCCGGCCAGGAGCTCGAAGGCGGCGACGGTCAGCGCGTAGCGATCTGAGGCGCCGGTGGCCTCGCGCCCCAGCGCCTGCTCGGGCGACAGGTAGGCGGCGGTGCCGAACAGCTCGCCGGTGCTGGTGATGGTGTCCTCGCTCACGAGTCGCGCGATCCCGAAGTCGGCCACGTGCAGCACGCGACTGCGGTTGAGCAGGAAGTTGGCGGGCTTGATGTCGCGGTGCACGATCCCGCGCGCATGGGCGTGGTCCAGCGCCGACGCGGCCTCGCGGATCCACCGCACCGCCTCCTGGCGGCGCACGGCGCCCACGCGGATGGCATCGGCGACGGTGCCACCGGCGAGGTACTCCATGACGATGAAGGGGCGCGCCACCGATCCGATGTCGCGAGCGTCGGCCTCGAGGTCGCCGACGTCGTAGATCGTCACCACATGGGCGTGCGTGGACACGCGAGCCGCCGCGCGGGCCTCGCGCTTGAACCGCCGCATCGCCATGTCGTCATGGGCGAAGCGCTCGGCCAGCACCTTGACCGCCACCGTGCGCCCCAGGACCAGATCCTCGGCGCACCACACGGCGGCCATGCCGCCGGTGGCGAGCCTGCGGCGGACCCGGTAGCGGTCCGGAAGGCGCAGCTCGGTGGGCTCTGCCCGGGACTGCCCTCTAGAACCCATTGGGGCGGTTGTGTACCCGGCTGGCTCGTTTCAAATCCACGATCAGATACGGATGGTAGGGGTCGTGGGGTCCGGCGGTCGCGTCTCCTATACTGCGCGCGATGCCCAAAGTCTGTCACGTGTGCGCCAAGGGTCCGTCCTTCGGCCATAACCGCAGCCATTCGATGGTCGCGACCAAGCGCCGCTTCGATCCGAACCTCCAGCGGGTCCGCATCGACGACGGCGGGACACCGCGACGCGTGTACGTGTGCACGCGCTGCCTCAAAGCCGGCAAGATCACCAAAGCCCGCTGAGAGCGGCGTGCTCGCCGCCGCCAATACGATCGCAGGAGAGCACTGACGGTGGCCGCACCCGGGCGAGCGACCGACCAGACCGGGATCTCTGATCCCAGCATCGTGCGCTTTCGCGTCCTGGTGGAGGCGGGCCTGGCGGCGCTCGAGGCACGCCGCGAGGAGGTCAACGACCTCAACGTGTTCCCCGTCGCCGACGGGGACACCGGCGACAACATGGTGCTCACCCTCCGCGCCGTCCTCACCGAGCTTGACCGCCTCGCCGGCGCCTCCGAGGGCCGCACCATTGACGAGATCGGACGCGACGAGATCGTGGCCTCGGTGGCCCGCGCGGCGCTGCTTGGCGCGCGTGGCAACAGTGGGGTCATCCTGTCGCAGCTCATCCGCGGCGCCGCCGAGGAGCTGATCAGCCGGCCAGGCGAGCTGGTGGATCCGGTGCTGATCGGTGCGGCGCTCGCGCGCGCCGCCGACCAGGCCTACGGATCGGTGCGTGACCCGGCCGAAGGGACGATCCTCACCGTGGTGCGCGAGATGGCGCACCGCGTCGCCTCCGAAATCGCTCATATTCCGGATGCGCGGCTGGGCGCCGAGGCCACCGCGGGCGAGCAGGACATGGCGATCGCCAGCGTGATCGAAAGCGCCCTGGAGGCCGGCCAGGAATCGGTCAAGCGCGGCCCCGATCTCCTGCCGGTGCTGCGCGAGGCGGGCGTCGTGGATGCCGGCGGCTATGGGCTCACCGTCCTGCTGGCGGGGATCGTCGGCGCGCTGCGCGGCTCCGAGGCGCCGCCGCTCGAGCACCATCGCGCGGCGCGCGTGACCCATCCTCAGCACGCCTCGAGCACGTTCCGCTACTGCACCAACTTCGCGGTCACCGGCGCCGGCCTGGAGCAGCGCCGCCACATCGCCGAGCTGGAGACGCTCGGCGACTCGGTGCTCGTGGTCGGCGACCAGACCACGCTCAAGATCCACGTCCATACCGATGACCCGGACGCCGCCACGGCATTGTTCGCCGACGTCGGCGTCGTCTCCCATCTCGACATCGCCGACATGCGCGAGCAGATTCAGCGCCGCGACGAGCGCCTGGAGGCGCCCGCCGCGCCGACCGTGTGCGGCGGGCTGGCCGTCATCAACGGCGAGGGGATGGCACACCTCTTCGTCGGCTTTGGGTTCCGGGTGCTCGACGGCGGGCCGACGCTCAACCCGTCCACCTACGACCTGCTCGCGGCCATCCACGCCGTCCCCTCTGAGGAGGTGGTGGTCCTGCCCAACAGCGCCAACGTGGTGATGGCGGCCGAACGCGCCGCCGAGCTGTCGGAGAAGGCGGTGCGCGTGGTCGCCTCGCGGTCGCCTCAGGCCGGCCTGGCCGCCGCCGTGAGCCTCGATCCGGCGCGGCGGGCGCGGGAGAACGCCGCGGGGATGAATGAGACGCTCGAACGCGTCCGCACCGGCGCCGTGGCTCCGGCCGCCCGCGATGACGCCCAGGGCCGCTTCCACGCCGGCGAAGCGGTCGGCTTCGTGGAGGACGAGCTGGTGGCCTGGGGTTCGCCCCGGGAGACCCTGCGCGACGTCCTGGGCCGCCTCGGTGAGGACGCTGAGCTCATCACCTGCCTGCGCGGCGCCGACGCCCCGCTGGACGACGCCGCGGTCGAGGCGCTGGCGGGCGACGGCGCGGAGCTGGAGCTGTCAGACGGCGGGCAGCCCAGCTACTGGTGGCTGCTCTCGGCTGAGTGACGCCGCGGACCTGACCGGCGCGCCGGTCATCATCTTCGGGCCGCCGGATGTCCATCACCGCCTTCTCCGAGTCCCGCGCGCTCGAGCCCGATGAGCTCGCCGGCGCCCCGGTGCGCTACCCGCGCCCGTCGGCGCTGGCCGTCCGCCTGCGCTACGACCACGCCAAGGCCGAGAAGGCCGCCGCCGGGCTCGGCCTCGTGACCGTGGGCGATCTCCTGGAGCACCTCCCGCGCGATCGGCGCGAGGCCCGCTCGGTGGCGCAGCTGGTGGCGGGAGAGACGGCCACGGTGGTCGTTGAAGTGCGCTCCATCGCATCGCGGCCCGTGCGGCGGCGCGGGATGCGGCCGCTGGTGGAGGCCACGGTGGTCGACGGCACCGGCGCCATGAAGGCGACGTTCTTCAACCAGCCGTGGCTGGCGGGCAAGTACCCCGCGGGCACGCGGCTTGTCCTGCACGGCAAGTTCGAGGCCCGCAACCGCTTCCGCGTCCAGGGCCACGCCCGGACCACCGAGGCCAGCGCCGGAACCGAGGGGGTGGCGCACTACCCGGCCACCGAGGGGCTGTCCTCCACGCAGATCCTGGCCATGGTGCGCGAGCACGCCGGGGCCCTGGCTGACGTGCCCGAGCCGCTACCCGCCGAGCTGCGTGTGGCCGAGCGGCTGCCCGGTCGTCGGTGCGCGCTCGCCGCCGTGCACCTGGAGGGCGACGCCGAGCAGGCGCTGGGCCGCCGCCGGCTGGCCTTCGACGAGCTGCTGCTGGTGCAGCTCGCGCTCCTGCGCCGGCGGCGGCTGCGCCGCGCCGGGAGCACCGCGCCGGTGCTGGACGGCTCGCCCGAGCTGAGCGCCCGCTGGTTGTCCGACATGCTCCCGTTCGCGCCCACCGCCGATCAGCGCCGCGCCATGGCGGAGATTGACACCGACCTGGCGGGGGACCGGCCGATGCAGCGGCTGCTCATGGGGGAGGTCGGGTCGGGGAAGACCGTGGTGGCGCTCTACACGCTGCTGCGCGCGGTGGAGCAGGGCTACCAGGGGGCGCTCATGGCCCCCACCGAGCCGCTGGCCGAGCAGCATTTCGCCACCATCCAGGCGCTGATGCCCGGCGAGGCGGTCCCCATCGGGCTGCTGACCGGCTCCACCCCGGGACGACGACGCGCCGACCTGCTGGGCAAGCTGGGCTCGGGGGAGCTGTCGCTGGTGGTGGGGACCCACGCGCTCATCGAGGACCCGGTGCGCTTCGCCGCGGTGGGCGTGGCCGTCGTCGACGAGCAACACCGCTTCGGCGTCCGCCAGCGGGCGGCGCTGGACGCCAAGGCGCCGGAGGGCTCAAGCCCCCACGTGCTGCACATGACCGCGACGCCGATCCCGCGCACGCTGGCGCTGTCGCAGTACGGGGACCTGGATTTCACCGTGCTCCGCGAGCTTCCCAAGGGCCGCCAGCCGATCCAGACGCACGTCTGCTCCACCGAGGCCGAGCGCGCCCGGGCGTATGACCGCATCCGCGAGGAGCTGCGCGCCGGGCGCCAGGCGTTCGTGGTGTGCCCGCTGGTGTCCGAGTCAGAGGCGCTCGCCGCCCGCGCCGCCACCGTCGAGTACGAGCGACTGAAGGCGGGGGAGCTGCGCGACTTCCGGGTGGTCCTGATGCACGGACAGCTGCGCCCGGCCGAGAAGGTGGAGGTCATGCGGGCGTTTGCCGCCGGGGAGGCCGACGTGCTCGTGGCCACCACGGTGATCGAGGTGGGCATCGACGTTCCCAACGCCACGGTGATGCTGGTGGAGGACGCCGACCGCTACGGGATCTCGCAGCTGCACCAGCTCCGCGGACGGATTGGGCGCGGCGCGCACGCGTCGCTCTGCCTGCTGTTCGGGCCCAAGGGATCGGCCCGCCTGCGGGCTCTCGCTTCGCACACGGACGGGTTTCGCCTCGCGGAGATCGACCTCGAGCTCCGGGGAGAGGGCGAGCTGGTGGGGACGCGGCAGAGCGGCCTGGCCCAGTTCCGCGTCGCGGAGCTGCCGCGCGACCGCGAGCTCCAGGAGCGGGCGCGGATGCGCGCCGAGCGCATCGATGCCGTGGACCCCGATCTGGAGCTGCCCGAGCACGCGTTGTTGGCCGAGGCCCTGGCGGGGCTGTTCGGGGAGGAGGCGCGGGCGCCGATTCGGGCCTGAGGGTGGTCGGGGTGGTGGTGGTCCTCTTGGGACGTCTGGCCAGGGTGTCAGCGAACGTCAACGACGGGCTATCGAACGGGGGACGGGCGCGGCAGGCGTCGCTCCGAAGGGGTTTTGGTAGATATTGACGCTCACAGCGGCATTATCTCCCAAAAATCCCTGCAAAGCACAACATTTACGCTGCAGCCCACCCTTTCCAAGCCCGCTGTTGACGTGCGCTGACACCCTGGCCCGACGTCCCGCGGCAGACCACCCCCCACAATCAGACCCCCATGCGCATCATCGCCGGCACCCACGGCGGCCGAGAGCTCATCGCACCAAAAGGCAGAGCAACGCGGCCCACCTCAGATCGAGTCCGGGAGGCACTGTTCAGCATTCTCGGAGACGTCCGCGATCTCCGCGTTCTCGACCTCTTCGCCGGGTCCGGCGCCCTGGCAATGGAGGCGCTGTCGCGCGGGGCCACCCAGGCCAGTCTGGTGGACTCCGCGGCCCCCGCGGTGGCCGCGATCCGCCGTAATCTGGAGGCGCTGGGCCTGGATGCCGAGGTGGTCCGCCAGCCGGCGTTGCGGTTCCTCGAGGCCGCATCTCGCGACGCGCGTCAATACGATCTGGTGTTCCTCGACCCCCCATACCGCCACGCGAGCGCCCTCGGACGGGAGCTGTCGTCGGCACTGAGGCCGATACTTGCAGCCGGTGCGCGGGTAGTGGCGGAGAGTGACCGGCGCAGCCCGCTCGGGCTCGAGCTGGCGCTCACCGACGAGCGCCGCTACGGCGACACCCTGATCCAGATCCATGCCCGTTGATAACCGCATCGCCATCTGTCCCGGGACCTTCGACCCGGTCACCTACGGCCATCTCGACGTCATCAGCCGCGCGTCGGCGATGTATGACGAGGTGATCGTCGCGATCGTCAATCTGCCCTGGCGCAAGGGCGAGACGCTGTTCTCCGCCGAGGAGCGGATTGGGTTCCTCGCGAACGCCACGAGCGACCTGCCCAACGTCGCCATCGAGACGTTTTCTAACCTCTTGGTCGATTTCGCGCGCGAGAAGAAGGCGATGGCGATCATCAAGGGACTGCGCGCCATCTCCGACTTCGAGTACGAACTGGAGATGAATCAGCTCAACCGGCGGCAGGCCCCGGACATCGAGTCCGTTTACCTGATGGCGTCGCCCAAGTACAGTTTCCTGAGGTCGAGCGGTGTGAAGGAGCTCGCCACGTTCGGCGGTGACATCGATGATCTGGTGCCCGTGGAGGTGGCCGAGGCCTTGAAGGAACGGGTCGGCCGTTGACGAAACAGAGGTCGCAAAATGGATGTCCTAGTACTCATCGACAAGCTGGATGATCTCGTCCACAACGCCAAGCCGGTCCCGCTGACCGACCAGGTCCGCGTGGACAAGGAGGAGATCTACGACATCCTCGACCAGATGCGGGCAACGATCCCCGAGGAGATCAAGCAGGCGAGGTGGATCGTCAAGGAGCGCCAGGAGATGCTCGCCGAGGCCAAGCGCGAGGCGGAGCGGATCGTCAAGGAGGCGCGCGAGCGCCAGGAGCGCCTGATCTCCGACGAGGAGATCACCAAGCAGGCCGAGCGCGCCGCCGAGGACATCATCGAGGACGCCCGTGGTCGGGAGCGCGAGATCCGTCTCGGCGCCGAGGACTACGCCGACGAGATCCTCAACACCCTCGAGGTCAACCTCTCGAAGTTCATCGCCGCCGTCCAGCGCGGCCGTGACCGGCTCGCCGGCAAGGACGAGCCCGCCGAAGTCTCCTGACGGTCGTAGAGGTCATCGATGGCGACATCACGTCGCTCGATGTCGACGCGATCGCCAACGCCGCCAACACCGAGCTGAAGCACGGCGGGGGTGTGGCGGGTGCCGTCGCCCGCGCCGGCGGTCCCGTCGTCCAGGCCGAGAGCAGCGCGAAGGCGCCGATCTCACTGGGCGAGGCCGTCGAGACCTCCGGCGGAGAGATGCCCTGCCGGTGGGTCATCCACGCCGCCACGATGGAGCTAGGGGGACCGACCTCCGCCGACATCATCCGCCGGGCCACGGAGAGCACGCTGACCCACGCGGACGCGCTTGGCGCCACCTCGTTGGCGCTCGTGGCCTTCGGCACCGGGGTCGGCGGCTTCTCCATGCGCGACGCGGCCCGCATCGAGGCCGAGGCGGTCCGCGCCCACCTGGATGCGGGCAGCGGCCTTCAGCGCGTCGTCTTCGCCGTGCGCGGCGGCGAGGCCGCACACGCCTTCCGCGACGCGATCAGCGCTTGCGGCCTGTGAGCGCCAGCGCGACTCCCAGCGCCATCATCGTGATCCCGCCTCCGGTGCTCATCGCCCGCAGCCGGCGCGGCGAGCGCCCCAGCCACTCCCGCGCCGTGCCCGACGCCAGCGCCCACGTGCCGTCCGACAGGACCGCCACGACACAGCAGATCGCCGCCAGCGTGGCCAGCTGAAGGGTGGCGTGGCCGCGCGCCGGCTCGATGAACTGCGGCAGCACCGCGGTGAAGATGAGCAGACCCTTGGGATTGGTGGCGCCGACGACGAACCCCTCGCGCAGGATCCGCGACGTGCTGCGCGGCTGGGTGTCGATGGCGCTCAGGGCGCCGGCGAGATGGCCACGGTCCCGGATCGTCCGGATGCCCAGGATGATCAGGTAGGCGGCGCCGATCAGCTTCAGCGTCGTGAACACCGCGTCGGAACTGGCCAGCAGCGAGCCCAGCCCGAGGCACACCAGCGTGCCCTGGAAGGCCAGGCCGCCGGTGTTGCCCAGCACCGTGGCCAGCGCCGCCCGACGGCCCAGCGCGACGCCGCGGCTCACCACGAACAGAACGCTCGGCCCGGGCACCAGGATGAGCACATAGACCGTGAGCAGGAACGCCGGGAGATGGTCGGTAGGGAGCATCTCGTGCGTATTGAAACAGCCGTGGCTAGCCCATCTTCGGACACACCGCCTCGTAGGGGCGGGTGGGCAGCGCGTCGCGCCACTCGGCACGCGTGAGGTCGCGGCCGACGGCCTGGCACGCGAAGCGCCTCCAGGCGCGCACGTCCATGGGCCACTGGATCGCCTGCTCGCGCAGGATCACGAGGAGCCGCCCGTCGGGCTGGAACAACACCCGGGGGATGATGTCCGGGTAGGGACCGAAGGGCGTGCCCATGATTTTGCGGGTTCGGAGGTCCCACAGGTCAATCGCGTTGTCGGGTCCGACTACGGCCAGGGTGCGTCCGTCTGGTGAGAAGGCGACGGAATCGATGTTGCCGTTCGCCGCCTGAAGCGGCGGACGCACCGTTCTTCCGGTCCGCGGATCGAGGAACCGGACATCGCCCTTCTCGCCGCCGAGCGCGATCATTCCCGAGCGCGGATTGACGGCCATCGTGTCGTATGACTCGCTGAGCCTGGCCTGGAACAGGTCACGGCCGCTGCGCACGTCGATGGACGCCACAGCCGATGCATCCAGGCAACAACCGACCGCGATCAACTCCCGGCCGTCAGGAGTGAACCGCAGGCCGCCGCTGCCCTGCGGGACTGTATAGGTCCTCAGCACCCGGCCGTCGGCGAGCCGCACAATCACGACGTGCGAGTTCGAGCTCGTCTCGCTCTGCGTCTCGACCGCCAGCAGCCGGCCGTCGGAGCTCGGTGCGGTCAGCTCTACGGGCTCTGGGAAGCGCAGCGTGCGAACCGGTCTCCACGTTGCGGTGTCCCACAGGGTGACGTGCCCGTTGTTGCCGCCGTCGACCAGCGCGCGGCCACTGGGCAGGAACGAGACGGCGTCGGCGACGCTCCCGCCGCGAGCCGGCAGCGTCTTCACCCGGCGGCCGGTACGGAGGTCGACGATCGCCACCGCGCCGTTGCTCTGCGTGTCCGCCAGTAGGTCACCCCGCGGGTCTACGGCGTCACAGGGTCCAGGCGACTCCCCTGCGCACACATCCACGGGGGGATTCCAGGCAAACGTCCGGCCCAGGCGACGCGCGCCGGAGAGATCGAACGCGGCCAAGCTTCCGTCCAGGAACTCGACGAAGGCGGTCGTGACGCGTGCGTCGACCGCCATGACCGAAGGCTGACCCGATTGACCGGCGAAGGACTCGACGATCGAGCCCGCAGCCACATTCCAGACGTGCACGCCGTCCAGCGCATCGGCGACGATCCGCGACCCGTCGGGAGAGAAGGCGAGGCCGGTGATAGAGGCCGTGGACAGGTTTTCCGCCAGCGTCCGGTGGCCGCCGGTCCGCAGGTTGAGCACCGAGACCGATGAGCTCGCCATCGGGTCGCTGACGGGCATGTTGCGTCCGAGCGCGACCTCGCGGCCGTCTGGGGAGACAGCCGGCACGCCACCGATTCGGTACCGCCGGAGGACCCGCCCCCTCGCGGTACCCCAGAGGATGGTGTCGCCGCGCTGGGCGGAGGTGAGGAGCACGCCGGACGGGGTGAAGACGACGTGGGGCTCCTCCTGCCCCGGTCGAATCGGATAGCGACGCTGCCACCGGATACGGTCCGTCGCCGCGTCGAGCATGATCAGCTGAACGGCCGTCGGCGTCCCGTCCTCCACGGCCTCCTGGACGATGCTCACCGCGACCGACCGGCCGTCGGGCGAGTAGGCGACGGCGTTCGAGCCGAGTGGCGGGTGCGGATTCGCGTTGCCCCACGTCCGGACGATGCGCGCGGTGTGTGTGGCGACGTCGATCGCCTGGAGCGACGAGCCGACCGGAAATATCGTGACGACCATCAGCGTGCGCCCGTCCGGCGAGAAGCTCATCGCCGCGGGCGCGACGCCGGTACCCACTTGCGCCATGTCGCCCATCTGCTTCCACGTCGTCAGGTCGAAGAAGCGGACGCCGCCTGTCTGGTCGGCGACGGCCAGTAGCCGGCCGTCAGGGCTCACATCAGCCGCGGTGCCAGGTAGGTCGAACGGATGGCTGAAGTGGGTCAGCGCGGGATTGCGCTCCAGCACGGCGAGCAGGTCCGAGCGGGTCTCAACCCCGTTGTGGAGCTTGACCGCGGCGACGCCGAGCAGCATCGCACGGTCGACGCTCTGCTCGGTGAGCGCCTGGGCCCCGACGCGTTCGGCGTCGGACGTGAGCGCTTGTGCCTGAGCCTTGTGGCGTTGGATGATCGCGATGACGCCAGCCAGCACCGCTACGACGAGCAGGGCCACGGTCCCCGCCAGCAGGGCGCGCAGACGCCGGTTGGCGTGCAGCTGTGTCCGGCGCTCGCGGTCGGCCTCCTGCACGCTGGCGTCGATGAAGCTGCGCTCGGTCGCGTTGAGCTCCGGGCGGTGTCCTTGGGCCCAATCGGTCGCGGCGACCAGGCGGGTGCCCCGGTACAGGTCCGACGGCTGGCGGCCACCGGCATCCCATATGCGTGCGGCATCCCCGAGCTGGCGATGCAATCGGAGCCCCTCCCGATCCTCCTGCAGCCAGCCGCGCAGGGTCGGCCATTCGCGGATGAGCACCTCGTGGGCGACCTCGGCGCTGCCCTCGCCCAGTGTGAGCAGCCGCGCGTCGGCGAGCCGCTCCAGCAGCGCCTCGACATCTTCGCCGGCGACCCCCTCCGGCACGAGCTCTTCGATCCGCACGCGGCGGCGGGTGGCGGCGCCGTCCTCGCCGACGTCGGTCAGGCGGATGAACACCCTGCGGATGAGCTCCTGTCGCTCGGGCGGCATCGCCGCGAGCAGCTCGTCGGCTGTCTGTGCGATCGCGGCCGCGACGCCGCCGCTCTCGCGGTATGCCTCGACGGTGAGCGTGCGCCCGTCCCGGCGCTCCCATGTGGCGCGCAGCGCGTGGGAGAGCAACGGCAGGGCCCCGGGCTCGTCCGCCACCTCGCGCACGGCGAGCTCCACCAATCCGGGCTCCGGCCGCAGCCCGGCGAGGAGCGCGGGCTCCACCACCGCCCGTTCGAGCTCGTCGCCGGTCATCGCCCCAAGCAGGAGTTGGTTGGCGGAGACCGCGCGGGCGAGCTCCGGGTAGGCGCCGAGGCGTCCATAGATGTCGGCCCGGAGACCGATCACGACCGGGCTCGCGGTCGACAGCAGCGTGTCGATGAACAGGCGCCGCAGGTCGGCGTGATCGCACAGGGTGAACAGCTCTTCGAACTGGTCGACCACGATCAACTCGGCGGGGTCGTCCTCGATGGGCGGGTCGGGCCGCGCGCCGGGGGTGAGCAGTCGTGCCGTGCGGACGCCGCGGATCTCGCCCGCCCGCGCGGCGGCGATGACGCCGGCCCGCAGAACCGACGACTTGCCGCTCCCGGACGCGCCGACGACCGCCAGGAGCCGAGCGGGCGCCACCCGCCTGACGAGCTCGGAGACGACCGCCTCGCGGCCAAAGAAGAAGTGGCGGTCCTCGGCCTCGAAGGCGAGCAGCCCGCGGTACGGGCACTCGGTCGCGGCCATCGGGGCCGAGACCCCGGGGCCCTTGAGCGCATGGATGCGCTCGGGGGCCGCCACCCCGGCAAGACGGTGCGGGCCGAGATCGACCAGCGAGCAGCCGGCCGGCAGATGCCGGGCGACGAGGTCCGCGGTCACCGAGGAGAGGAAGATCTGCCCGCCGCCGGCTTGGCCGCGAAGGCGTCCCGCCAAGTTGATCGCGGGACCGACGTAGCCGGTTCCGTGCCGGTCGGCCTCGCCGGTGTGGAGGCCGAAGCGCGCGCGGATCCGCAGGTCTCCCGGCCATCGCTCGGCCGCGAGGGCCCGCGTCGCCGCGAGCGCTCCTGCCACCGCTGCCGGGGCCGAGTCGAACACCGAGACGGCCGCATCTCCCTCGCCAGTCGATCCGATGAACCGGCCGCCATGCACCGCCATGCAGTCGGCGATCAGCTCGTCATGGCGCACCAGCGCCTCCGCCATCGCCGCCGGCTCGGCCTCCCACATGGCGGTGGAGCCCTCGATGTTCGACATGCAGAATGTGATGACCCCGGTCGGCAGCGCCGCCGCCCAGCCCGCGCGCAGCCGCTCGACGAGCTCGCCGGGCGTGGCGGGGCGTCGCGCGGGATCGGTGGCCATTCCGAGGCGGATGGCCGTCTCCAGCTGGTCGGCCTGCGCTGGGTCGATCCCCTTCCATGAGGGCAGGAACCCGGCGGGCGGGGATCCCGTGAGCAGCGCGAACGCGGTGGCGGCCAGGGCGTAGATGTCGCCCGCCCTCGACGGCGGACCGCCCGCGGCGAGCTCGGGTGCGCGATACCCGGGCGTCCCACTCCTCCTTCTCAGTGCATTGGGGGCCGACGACATCCCGAAGTCGACGAGCTTGACCCGGCCACCGGTGGTCAGGATCAGGTTTGCGGGCTTCACGTCCCCGTGGATGACCGCAGGGTGCAACGAGTGCAGATGCGTCAGCGCCTCGGCGGCGTCGGACAGGTAGGCCAGGATGCTGGACGGCGGCAAGCCGGGCCGACCGCGATCCTGGAGCAGTCTGGCCAGGTCGGTGCCGTCGACCCAGTCCATGGCCACCACGTAGTCGTCGTCGTCGAAGAAGTCCTCACGCACCAGCGGGAGCGCCGGATGAGGAGGGATTGCCAGCAGGATGCGCGCCTCGTTGAGCAGATCGTCGCGCTCCTGTCCGTCTCGGACCGGCCGGATCTTCAGCGCGACCAGGCGACCATGCCGGCGATCGAGCGCTTTGACGACTCGGGCCTCGCCGCCCGCCCCCAGCGTCTCCAGGATCTCGTAGCGCTCCCCGATCAGCGTTGCCATCGGCCGGTGGTCCCCTTCCCGGCGTTGTGGTCGTGGCCTACTCTACGCCTCATGGGGCCGCAGGTCGAAGTGATGTTCGGAGTGCAGAGTTGGCGGTTTGAGCTGCGATCCGAGCGCACGACCGTTGGCAAGGCCCCCGAGAACGACATCGCGCTGGCCGACGATCCGAGGGCCAGCCACCTGCACGCGACGCTGGAGCGATACCCGGCCGGCTGGTGCGTGACCGATCTGGGCTCCTCGAACGGCACCTTCGTCAACGGCGAGCGCATCTGGGCGTCCCGGCGGCTGCGCAACGGAGACGAGATCCGCCTCGGCCAGACCCGGCTGATCTTTCGCGACCCGCTGAGCGCGGGCGGCTCCCAGACCCAGGCCGAGGACGCCTCCCCGTCGCTGACCACACGCGAGCGCGATGTGCTTCTCGCCCTCTGCCGGCCGCTGCTGGACCGTGACATGTTCACGGAGCCGGCGTCCACGCGCGCCATCGCCGACGAGCTCGTCATCACGCAGGCGGCTGTCAAGCAGCATCTGGCCAACCTGTACGACAAGTTCGGGGTGGCGGCCGAGGACTCGAGCCGGCGCTCGCGGCTGGCCAACGAGGCGCTGCGCCGTGGGGCGGTATCGCTGGCGGAGCTGCGCGGGCCTGACACCGCGTAGACGTCTCGGCGTGCTTTCGCGTTCACGTGTCGATCATCCGCCCTCCCGCGACGCGCGGCCATAGGCGTCGGGTAAAGGAACGACGGCGGTCGGGCAAGGTCGACCTTGCCCGCCGGCAAGGTGGGGCCGTGAAAGCTGTCCCGCCGGCAAGCTGGCCCTTACCGGCCCGGCACGCGATTGACCCCCGCCGGGACATGGTCCCGGGTGTTCTCCGACCCGATCATCGCTCCCATCACACCAGCGGGCCGGGAGCGTGACGCCACCCGGCCCACCACAAGGGGGACCACCATGAATCGCAAGCTCAGCAACCGCTGCACCGCCGGCGCTCTGACTGCCGCCCTGGCGCTCGGAGCCGCCGGACCGGCCGCGGCGCGGCAAATCGACGTTACCCCGCAGGGTTCGTCCGTGCCCGCGGGCTCTCTGCCTCACCACGAGAAGGCCACCTTCCCGCCGGACATGCCTCCACTGCACATGGCCTATTACGGCGAGGTTCTGCCCCCGTTTGTGCCAGCGCACATGAAGGGATTCCCCGAGGCGACCGCCGCGCCGGTTGCGACCGCGACCCCTCGGGCCGTGGTCAATCACCCCGCTGCGGGCGGCTCTGACCTGATCTATGTCCTCGCGGGCGGCGTCGTGTTCGCCATCGCAGGGCTCGGCGCCGCCGCCGCCGCTGGCCATCGCCGGAAGGCTCGGACCAGCTCGACCGGGCGGCCGAGGATCGCCGGGTAAGCGGACGGTCGGACCCACTCCGAGATCGAACGAACAGGTCGGCGGTGACGGTGCGCTGAGAGCACCGGATCCGCCGGCCGCCGGCGTCGCCGCGGATGCGGCGCCGCTACCGGATCTCGAAGTCGCTGAGCCCCTCGGGCGTCTCGTCGTAGCTCTCGACGTCGTCGACCCGAGCCGATGAGGGTCCCCGGCGGACGTAGCCCGCCACGGAGTCCACCGCATCCTGGGGCCCTTCGAGCACCACCTCGACGGCGCCGTCCGCGCGGTTGGCGGCCCAGCCGGCCACGCCCTCGTTGCGGGCCGCCTCCCGCGTCGAGTGGCGAAAGAAAACTCCCTGCACCTTGCCGTGAACCACGAGGCGCCGCCGGATCGTCTCGGGGCTCATTGCACCGATTGTTGCAGCGGGCTCGTTCTGTCCGCGCCCCCCGCCATCCTGGATTGCCCATGAACGCTCTCTGGCTGGCACTCGGCGTGGTCATCGGTGCCGCGATCGTCGTCCTCGCGGTGCGTCCGCGGCTGCGCGGGCTCGCCAAGGAGGCGGGCCGCGCCGGGGATCTCGAGCGCGGCCTGGTCAAGGCGCAGGCGGACCTCGACCACGAGCGATCGCTCTCCGCCGAGCGGCTGGCGACGCTCACCGACGCCCAGGAGCGTCTGTCGGCGTCATTCAAGGCGCTGAGCGCGGAGGCTCTGCAGTCGAGCATGTCGCAGCTGACCGAGCTGGCGCGCGCGCAGCTGCAGGCGGTGCAGACGGAGGCGCGGGGCGATCTGGACAAGCGCCAGCAGGCGGTGGAGCAGCTGGTGGCGCCGCTCAAGGAGCAGCTCGGCCGCGTCGACAGCCAACTGCTGCGCCTGGACCAGGATCGCCGCGAGTCGCGTGGGCAGATGAGCGCCCAGCTGCGCACCCTGGCCGAGACGAGCGAGCGCCTGCGCACCGAGACCAGCGCGCTGGTCACGGCGCTGCGCAAGCCCAACGCCCGCGGGCAGTGGGGCCAGATGCAGCTGCGCAACGTCGTGGAGTCGGCGGGGATGCTCAAGCACTGCGATTTCGTGGAGCAGCACTCCTACGCCGGCGAGGAGGCGACGCTCCGGCCCGACATGGTGGTCAACCTGCCCGGGGGCAAGCAGGTGGTGGTCGACGCCAAATCGCCGCTGCAGGGCGTACTCGATGCCCACGAGGCCCGGGACGAGGCCGAGCGCGAGCAGTTCCTGCGCGACCACGCCCGGCTGCTGCGCAAGCACGTCAAGGCCCTCGCCGACAAGGCGTACTGGTCGCGGCTGGACACGACCCCCGACATGGTGGTGATGTTCCTGCCCGGCGAGTCCCTTCTGGGACCGGCGCTGGAGGCCGATCCGACGCTGATGCAGGACGCCATGAGTCAGCGCGTCCTGATCGCGACGCCGACGACGCTGCTGGCGCTGCTCTACTCCGTCGCCTACGGCTGGCAGCAGGAACGTGTCGCCGAGTCCGCCCAGGAGATGTCCGAGCTCGGTCGTGAGCTGCTACGGGCGCCTCGTCCGGCTCTCGGGCATGCTGGCCAAGCTCGGCACTCGCATGACCAGCGCGGTCAGCGCCTACAACGAGACGGTGGGCTCCTACGAGGCGCGCGTCCTGCCCAGCGCCCGCCGCTTCGCCGACCACGGAGCCGTCGCCGAGGGCTCAGAGCTGCCCGAGCTCGAGCCCGTCACCGTCTCGGCGCGCCCCGTGCAGAACGCCGCGCTGCAGCTCGACCTCGGGCCAGACCTCGCCGCCGAGCCGCCGCGCCCCCGCCGCCTGCGGGCCGCCGAGTAGCCTGGCGCGTCACGTACCTAGCGCGAGGGATGCAAGTGGCTGCGCGCGGTCCACCACGCGCGCAGATCATCGCGCTGATGCGGCAGCGGGTCAGCTGATGGCTTGCGCTCCTGGACGTAGGCGACGGCCTCGTCGATTCCGAGACCGACGTACACGGCCACGGCGCCCGCGGCGACCGCGGCCGACCGCTGCCAGCCCGCGCGGCAGTGGACGTAGCTGGGCACCCCGGCCTTGAGCCAGCTGACCACCGTCCGGACGGCCTCCTCAAGCGGCTCGGGGGGCAGGTGCCCAAAGTCGGTGAGCTGCATGCGGTGTTCCTCGATACGCGCCTCGCGCAGCGCTGCCTCGACCACGTACCTCCGGCCCGGGCCGTACTCCTGGTCCTCGACCAGGTTGAGCACCTGGCGCACCGACATCGCGGCCAGCATCCGGACGTCATCGGCGTCCAACGGATAAGCGCCGATCGTCAGCCCGTCGTGCACCTCTGCGAAGCCATAGGTTCGAAACCAATTCGACATCGGGGCTAATCATCGCCGTTGGCGCGCCACCACGCCCCCGTGCCCGCACCCCCGGGCCGACGCCGGCCCCAGCGCCCCGAAATCCGGTCACAGCACGAGCGTGATTGGATACCGCGATGGCGGTGGCAATCTCAGACGGCATCCATGTCGGCGGCACGCTCGCGCGCGCCGGCCTGATGCGGCCATCGCGCCCCGATCGCGCGGTGCGCGCGCTTGTGGGGCTGCGGCGTTTCGGGCCGACGCTTGCCGCCGGCGTCGTCGGCGGCGCCGCCCGCTTCCCCGCCGCGCCGGCGATCATCGATGACGCGGGAACCATCACGTTCGCCGACCTCGAGCGGCGCAGCAACGCGCTGGCTCGCGGCCTCGCCGGCCACGGCCTGACCGAAGGCAGGTCGATCGCGGTGATGTGCCGGAACCATCGCGGCTTCATGGAGGTGTGCGCCGCCTGCTCCAAGCTGGGCGTCCACGTCGTGCTGCTCAACACCGGCTTCGCCGGGCCCCAGGTGACCGAGGTGGTGCAGCGCGAGGGGGCGGCGGCCCTGGTCTACGACCGCGAGTTCGGCGACGCCGTGCACGACGCCCGCGTCGGCCGGGTCTGCTTCGTGGCCGACGGCGGCGGCGAGGACACGTCCCTGGGCGAGCTCATCGCCACCCGCGTCGAGGCGCCGCTGCCCCCGCCGGCGGTGGCGGGTCGCGCCGTCATCCTCACCTCCGGGACCACCGGGACGCCCAAGGGCGCCAACCGCCCGGCCCCGAGCTCGATGGGGCCGATGGCGGCGCTGCTGTCGGCCATCCCGCTGCGCGCGCGGGAGACGACGCTGATCTCCGCCCCCCTGTTTCACGCGTGGGGCTTCGCCCACATGCTGCTCGCTACGGCGCTGTCCTCGACGATCGTCCTGCGCCGGCGGTTCGAGCCGCTCGACGCCGTGCGGGCGCTCGCCGACCGCCGCGCCAACGTGCTCGTCGTGGTCCCGGTGATGCTCCAGCGGATCCTGGAGGCCGACGCCGACGAGCGCCGGCGCCTCGACCTCTCGGCGCTGCGGGTCATCGCGGTCAGCGGGTCGGCGCTGCCCGGGCCGCTGGCCAACCGCGTCATGGACGCGTTTGGGGACACGCTCTACAACCTCTACGGGTCGACCGAGGTCGCGTGGGCGACCGTCGCCGAGCCGGCCGACCTGCGCGCGGCCCCGGGCACCGCCGGCCGGCCGCCGCGCGGGACCGTGGTGAAGATCCTCGACGAGTACGGACAGGAGCTCTCGGCCGGCGCCAGCGGCCGGATCTTCGTCGGCTCGGAGATGCTGTTCGAGGGCTACACGGGCGGCGGCGACAAGGACCGCCACGGCGGCCTCATGTCGACCGGCGACGTCGGTCATTTCGACGGGCAGGGCCGGCTGTTCATCGACGGCCGCGACGACGACATGATCGTGTCAGGCGGCGAGAACGTGTTCCCGGGAGAGGTGGAGGACCTGCTCGCCGAACTGCCCGAGATCCGCGAGGTGGCCGTCGTCGGCGTGGCCGACGACGAGTTCGGCCAGCGCCTGCGCGCGGTGGTCAGCCTGAACCCGGGCGCCGACCTCTCGCAGGCTCAGCTCCAGGAGCACGTGCGCACTCACCTGGCCCGCTACAAGGTGCCGCGCGAGGTCGTGTTCGTGGACCACCTTCCACGCACTGCCACCGGCAAGATCCTCAAGCGCGAGCTGCGCTGAGCCCCGACCCGCCCCGTCGTCCGGGGGAGTTAATCTCGTGGGTATGCCCCTGCGTACCGACACATTTGATCTGGGGCGTTTGCGGCTCAGCTCCGGCGAGGGACGCCGACTCGACCTGTACGTCGGCATCGACCCGTTCGAGCTGGGCGGCGAGCGCTACACCGTGGAGCCGAGCGTGACCCCGGCTCAGCTCGACATCTCGCGCACCACCGGCTCCGGCTACGCGCTGCGGCTGAGCTTTGCGGCGACGCTCAACGGGCCCTGCATGCGGTGCCTGTCGCCGGCGCAGCCGATGTTCGAGGTGCTGGCCCGCGAGATATCACTGCCCGGGGAGGGCGAGGAGCTGGAATCGCCCTACGTCACGGACGGTGTCCTGGACCTCAGGGCGTGGGCGCGCGACGCGCTGGCGCTCACCATGCCGACCCAGGTGCTGTGCCGCCGCGACTGCGCCGGGCTGTGCCCGGAGTGCGGGGTGGATCTCAACGAGGCCGGGGACGGCCATGGGCACGAGCGCGAGCCCGATCCGCGCTGGGCCAAGCTCTCCGAGCTGCACCTCGACTGACGCGTGAGGAGCTATTGAGCGGGTTGGTCGAGATTTCCCGTGCGTTTCGTTCGCCGCGTCCATACTTCCTCAAGCTCAGAGCGATCTGGGTCGATTACTGATGGGAATGCACAGTGTCGGCGACTCGTCGGGCCCCGCTCGAGCTGGGGAGGCGATCGCGCCCCTTCGTGGGTTGCTCGAGTTCGCGCGCATCGCGCGCCGCCAGCCGACGCTGCTCGAGACGCTGCGCGCCGTCGCCTCGGCGGTCTCCGACGCGGTCGGCTTCGCCACCGTCGTGATCAACGCCTATCGGGCCGACGGCGATCTCTACGAGGTCGTCACCGTCCACGGCAGCGAGCGGGCCAGCGACATCCTGCTCGGCTCGACCACCAGGCCCGAGACGTGGAAGCCGCTGCTCGACGAGCGGTTTCGCCGCCATGGTGTCTACTTCATCCCTGAGGGATCGCTGGACTTCAATGATCCCACGGTCACCTGGTACCGGCCCCTGCCCAACGCCCGCGCCGCCGAAGTCACCGGCGAGAGCTGGCACACCGACGACGCGCTGTTCGCCAAACTGGAAGGCTCCGGCGGCCGCCCCTACGGGATCATCTCGGTCGATGAGCCCGTCTCGGGGCTGAGACCCGACGATCAGCAGCTCGTGATGCTGAGCGCGCTGGCCGCGCACGCCGCACTGGCCATCGAGAGCTCGCGGCAGATGACGGCCCTCGAGTCGTCGCTGGCGCGCTACCGCGCTGTCATCGCCTCGACCCTGGACTGCGTGGTCGCCGTGGACGAGCAGGATCGCCTTATCGAGTTCAACCCCGCCGCCGAGCGCACGTTTGATTACCTGGCCAAGGACGTCTTGGGCCGCGAGGTGGCCGACGTGCTCGTCCCCCCGGACAATCGCGAGTACTACCGCAGCCTCGCCCAGCGGATCCGTGACAACCCGGGCTCGAGCCTGCTGGACCGGCGCATCGAGACGACCGCGACGCGCAGCGACGGCAGCGAGTTCCCGGTGGAGCTGACTGTCGCCCGTGTCGAGGGGTCGGGCGGGACCGGCCCCTCCTTCTACGGGATCGTGCGCGACATCGCCGAGCGCCGCCGCGGCGAGGAGCAACTGGCCTATCTGGCCTACCACGACGCGCTCACCGGGCTGCCCAACCGGATCCTCGTTGAGCAGGAGGTCGACCTGGCGCTGGCCCGCGCCCGCCGCGCCGGCGCCGCCGCGGCCCTCATGTTCGTCGACCTCGACGACTTCAAAGAGGTCAACGACCGCCTGGGGCACGCTGCCGGCGACCGGCTGCTGGCCAGTGTTTCGGCACGGCTGCGCGGCGTCCTGCGTGACTCCGACGTCCTGGCCCGCCAGGGCGGCGACGAGTTCCTCGTCCTGCTCGGCGACCTGACCGACGACCCGACGGCGGCGGCCGAGAGCGTCGGCGGCAAGCTGCTCAGCGCGCTGCAGGAGCCCTTCGTCGTCGCCGGGACCGAGGTCCGCACCGGAGCCAGCATCGGCATCAGCCTCTACCCCGACGATGCCGCAGACACCGAGGCGTTGTTGCGCCACGCCGATGTCGCCATGTACCGCGCCAAGACGGCGGGCGGCGGGCGGCTCGTCTTCCACGAGCGCTCCGACGCCCGCGGGTCCCGACGCGCGAGCCTGACGGCACAGCTGCGCAGCGCCCTGAACGCCGGCGAGATGGAGCTCCACTACCAGCCGGTGTGGTCCCTGACGCCCACCCGCACGATCTCCGGTCTCGAGGCGCTGCTGCGCTGGCGCCACCCCGACCGCGGACTGCTCACCGCCGACGCGTTCATGAACCTGGCCGAGCGCAGCACCGCGGGCGACGACCTCATGGCCTGGGTGTTTCACGAGTGCTGGCGCCAGGGGCGCGTCTGGCAGGCGGAGGACCTTGCTCCCATCGTCGGCATCAACATCGCGCCTCACCAGCTGCTGGTGCCCGACTTCGCGATGCGGCTCGCGGCGCAGGTCGGCGAGGCCGGGCTGTCGCCGCGCAACTTCGCGCTGGAGCTGACCGAGTCGGCGTGGACAGTCGACTCTGCCGAGACGCTCAAGGTCATCGAGGACCTGCGGACGGCTGGGTTCCCGATGGCGCTCGACGACTTCGGGGCCGGCTACTCATCGCTGTCGCGACTCCTGGACCTCAGCTTCGACGTCATCAAGGTCGACGGTGGGATGTTGCGCGACGTCCCCGGCGACGTGACCGCCGTGAATCTGCTGCGGGCTGTGTTCGACGTGGCCTCGGCGTGCGGCACCGACATCGTCGCCGAGGGCGTCGAGACCGAGGCGCAGCTGGAGTTCCTGCTCAGCCACGGAATCTCCCGCGCGCAGGGATACATGCTGGGAGAGCCGCTGCCCGCCGCCGAGATGACGCCACTGCTGCGCCGGCACCTGGTCCCCGATCCGCCCCCGCGTCGCGGCCGGCGCACCGACACCGGGCGCGTCTAGAGGGCCCCACCGGCACCGGCCGCACCCTACCCGCCTGCTAGCCTCCTGCGTCGCATGGCGGTCCCCAAGCAGAAGCAATCCCACGCGCGCACGACCCAACGACGCTCGCAGCACAAGGTCAAGGCGGCCACCTACAACGCCTGCCCCACGTGTCACAGCCCTCGGATACCTCACCGGGTGTGCCCGGTGTGCGGGAGCTACCGGGGCCGCGAGGTCATCGCCGAGACCGGCCAGCAGTCGGCCTAGAGCCACACCGCGATGGTGACCGTCGCCGTTGATGCGGGCGGGGCGGATCTGGGTCCCGCCGAGGTCGCCGCCGGCGCTGCGATCGCCGCCGCGGCGGGCACCCGCGTGCTCCTGTTCGGCCCCGCCGCCGACATCGGGCCCGTGCCCGACGGGGTGGAGGTCGTCGACGCCCCCGTCTCGATCGCCAAGGCCGCCGACCCGGCGTACGCCGTGCGCTCCACTCCCGAGGCCTCGATCGTCCAGGCCGCCAAGGCGGTCGCCGCCGGACGCGCCCAGGCGCTCGTCTCGGGCGGATCGACCGGGTCGGCCCTGGCCGCGGGCCTCTTCAACATGCGCCGCGACCGGGGGATCTACCGCCCGGCGCTCGCGCTGCCGGTCCCCGTGCCCGGCGGCCGGCCGGTGATGCTGCTCGACGTTGGCGCCAACGTCACCTGCCGTCCCGAGCACCTGGTCCAGTTCGCCCATATGGGCTCGGCCTTCACGCAGGCGGTGCTCGGTATCGCGTCGCCCCGGGTGGCCCTGCTGTCCAACGGGGAGGAGCCGGTCAAGGGCACGCCGGAGCTGGTCGAGGTCCACGAGCAGCTGGCCGGAGAGGGGGGCACCGGCCTGAACTTCATCGGCAACATCGAGGGCACCCAGGTGTTCGAGGACGCCGCCGACGTGGTGGTCATGGACGGCTTCACCGGCAACATCACGCTCAAGCTCATCGAGGGCGTGTCGGGGCGGACGCTGCGCGCGATCCGCGACGTCGCGATGGGGAGCACGCGCGCCAAGCTTGGCGGCTGGCTGCTGAAACCGGCGATCCAGGGCCTGCGCGACGAGATCGACCCCGAGGGCCCGGGCGGCGCCTACATGCTGGGCCTGCGGCAGCTCGGCGTCGTCGCCCACGGGCGCTTTACCCGCCGCGGCTTCGCGCGTGCCATCGAGGTGGCCGCGCGCGGAGTGGAGGAAGATGTCATCAGCGCCACGCGGACCGCGCTCAAGGCCGCCGGCGCACTGCGCACCCCCGGCCAGGGAGAGGAGGACGGCGATGGTCAGTAAGCCCACGGACTGCGCGTCCGGGCGGACGTCTACGGTGTGGCGTCGATGAATCGAGAGCAAGTCTTCTCGCTGATCCGCGCGCACCTGGTCGACGAGTTGGAGGTCGATCCCGGCTCGATCTCCGAGTCGACCCGCTTCCGTGAGGATCTGGAGGCCGACTCGCTGGATCTGTACACGCTGGTGCAGGAGTTGGAGGACTCCTACGGCGTGCGGATCTCCGACGAGGAGGCCAGCCGGATCCTGACAGTCGGCCAGGCGGTCGATTTCGTGCTGGCCAGCGGGGCCCTGCCGGCGACCGCGAGCCAATCCCCTGACCCTGAGTGACACCACAACGCCAGCGGAAGGAACCGGACACCCCGCCTGGGATCCGGTCGGGCCCGCCCGTCCCCGGCGCGGCCCTGGCCGAGATGCTCGATCGTCTTGCGCCGGAGCTGCTCAGCTCCGTGTTCACCCACTCCTCGTGGACGACGCGCCGCTCGGACTCCTACGAGCGGCTCGCCTTCCTGGGCGACAGCGTGCTCGGGCTGGCGGTGACGACCCACCTGTTTCCGCGGCTGGACGCCGAGCGCTTCGGCCCCGGACGGCTGACCAAGATCCGCGCGCAGGCGGTGTCAGGCCGCTCCTGCCGGGCGGTGGCCCAGCGCCTGGGGGTGCCCGAGCGGCTGCGCGCGGCAGCGCCGGCGTCGGATGCGCCGGGACTGGAGGCGCTGATCTCCACCGAGCGGGTGCTGGCGTCGGTGATCGAGGCGGTCATCGGAGGCTGCTATCTCACCTTCGGCTACGACGCCACCGCCGAGGCGGTGGTGGACGCGTTTGCGCCGGAGATCGAGGACGCTCTGGAGCATTCGGTGGACTACAAGTCGGCCCTGCAGGAGCGCCTGGCCCGGCGGGGCGAGCTGGTGAGCTACGCCGTGGTGGACGAGCAGGGGCCGCCGCACGACCGGACGTTCACGGTCCAGGCCACGATCCGCGGCAAGGAGATCGGCTCCGGCGTGGGCCGCTCCAAGAAGGACGCCGAGCAGGAGGCCGCGCAGTCCGCGCTGGAGGCCATGGCCAAGTGACGCTGGGTGACGGCGGCGCTCGCGGGGGCGAGGACGCGGCGGCGTGTATCTGAAGTCGATCACGGTCAAGGGCTTCAAGTCGTTCCCCGACCGGACCAAGCTCGAGTTCGGGCCGGGCGTGAGCGTCATCGTCGGCCCCAACGGGTCCGGGAAGTCCAACGTCACCGACGCGGTGCTGTGGGCGCTCGGCGAGCAGTCGCCGGGAGCGGTGCGCGGCCAGTCGATGCAGGACGTCATCTTCGGCGGCGCGCCCGGCCGTCAGGCGGGCGGCCACGCCGAGGTGGAGCTGATCCTGGACGACAGCGAGGGCAGCCTGGGCCTCGGTGTTCCCGAGATCTCCATCCTCCGGCGCCTGGACCGCAACGGCGAGGGCGAGTACCGCCTGGCGGGGGCCCGGTGCCGGCTGGTGGATGTCGTTGAGCTGCTCTCGGACACCGGCCTGGGCAAGGAGATGCACTCGGTCATCTCCCAGGGGCGGGTGGAGTCGCTGGTCACCTCCAAGCCGCGGGAGCGCCGGCTGCTCATCGAGGAGGCGGCCGGGCTGGGCAAGCACCGCAAGCGCCGTCGCCGCGCCCAGCTCAAGCTGGCCCGAACCCAGGACAACCTCGACCGGGCCCTCGACGTCGAGCGCGAGGCGCGCTCGCGGCTGCGCCCGCTCAAGCGCCAGGCCGAGGCGGCCGAGCTGCATGCGCGGCTGGAGCGCCAGTCGCTGGAGATTCGCTGGGAGCTCGCGCGCAACGACGTCCGGGGCTACCGCGCCGCGATGGCTTCCGCCGAGACCCAGGCCGCCAAGGTCCGCGAACGGCGCCGGGCGCTCGAGGCGGAGCTGGAGGCCGTGGCCAAGCGCCGCGAGGCGGCCGAAGAGGCCCTGGCCGCCCGCAGCGCGCAGCGCGAGGAGCTGTCGCGGCGCGCCTACGCGGCCCGCGGCGCGGTGGAGCGCATCGCCTACCGCGCCGAGTCCGCCCGGGCGGCCGCGGCGGCGGTCGAGGCGCGCGTCGCCCGCTACCAGGAGCTGCTGGCCACGCTCCAAGACGAGGCCGCCGCCGACCAGGACGACCCGGAGGCGGCAGGCCGCATTGCCGGGCTGGAGGAGTCGCTGGCCGCGCTGGACCGCGACCGCGAGGCCGAGCTCGCCCGGCAGCTCGCCGAGCTCCAGGACCAGCTGGCGGAGGCCGGGCGCCGCGTGGCCGAGCAGACCGAGGCCGTCGCTGCCGCCGGGGCCGAGCGTACGACCGCCGAGGCCGCGGCTGAGCAGGTCCGCGGGCAGCTGCGCGAGGCGGAGCGGGCGGTGGAGGCGGGGCGGCGCGAGGCCGCGCGTGTCGGCTCTGAGCTCGCCGCCACCAACCAGTTCCTGCGCCACCACGCCGGCGCGCCGCACGGCGCGGCGGCCCTCGCCGACGAGTTGGACGTCGACTCCGGCTACGAGCTGGCGGTGGCGGCGGCGCTCGACGGGCGCCTGCGCGCCGCCGTCGTCGATGACCGCCCCGCGGCGGCGTCGCTGCTGGATCGCGCCGGTGCCGACGGCGGTCGCACGCTGGTGGTCGGCGACACGAGCGACACGAGCGACACGGGCGACACCGGTGGGACCGCTGCGCCGGGCGCTGCCGATGGCGCGGCGCCGGCGCCGGGAGCGGCGCGGCTCCTCGACCACGTTCGCGCCCGGGGCCGCGCGCTCGCGGTGGCACGAGCGCTGCTGAGCGAAACCTGGCTGGTGGAGGATCTCGAACACGTGGCCGCGGACTTCCGCGGCGTCGCCGTCACGCGGTTGGGACGCGTCTGGTCGGCGCGCACGCACGAGCTGCGCCAGGCGCCGGCGGTGGGGGAGGACCGCGTGCTGGCCGAGCGCAACCGGCGCGATCAGCTCGTCTCCGAGTCAGAGCGCGCCGCGCAGGCCGAGCTCGACGCACGGGCCGGCGTGGAGCACGCCACCGCCGCGATGTCCGAGGCCGACTCGGCGCGGGACCGCCTCACCAACGCCCACCGCGCCGCGGTGCGCACGCTGGACGAGCTGCGCGAGGAGCAGCGCCGCATCGGCGCGCTGATCGAGCGCCGCCGCGCGGCGCCGGACGATGGTCCGGAGGCGGGTCGCCGCTCCCAGCTGGCTGCCGAGCTCGCCGCCGAGAGCCGGATGCTCGAGCGGGCGGAGCGCGAGCGGGCGGAGCGCGCGCGGCGGACCGAGCGTGTCCGCGCCGGGCTGGCCCGCGACCGCGAGCTCGTGCCCGCGGTGGCCAAGGTGATCGCGGCGCTCGAGGAGGTGTCCGGCGCAATCGCGCAGCGGCTCACGGGCTTCGACGAGGCCCTGGCGGCCGATCGCGAGGCCGGCGAGCATGTCGCGGTGGAGCTGCGCACCTGCGCGCAGCAGGAGGCCGAGCTGCACACGCGCATCAGCGGCGAGAATGAGGCGCTCACCCAGGCCGAGGTCCGGCTCCAGCGCGCCCGGGACCAGGCCGCGGACGCCGACGCCGAGCTGGGGCGGATCGCCCAGCGGCTGGAGCTGGCCGCCGAGCCCGCCGAGGAATCGCTCTCAGACGAGGAGCGCCAGACGCTCGACGCGCGCCTGGAGCGGGTCGCGCGGCGCCGCGAGCAGCTGGGGCCGGTCAATCCGCTGGCCCAGGAGGAATACGCCGAGGCCGTGGCTCACGTGGAGGAGCTCGAGACCCAGCGCGCCGACCTGGAGACGGCCCTGCGCGAGCTGGAGAAGCTCATCGCCGACACCGACAAGCAGATCCGCACCACGTTCGAGCAGACGTTCAACGCCACCGCCAGCGCGTTCGAGGAGCTCGCCGCCCAGCTGTTCCCCGGTGGCGAGGGGCGGCTGCGCCTGGTCTCGGAGCGCACTGGCCCCGCCCGCGTGATCGGCGGCCAGGACGCCCCGGATGACGACGGGGACGCCGACGGCGAGGATGGGGACAGCGGCGCCGATGACGACGGGCTGGAGCCCGACGAGGATCTCCTCGGCGTCGAGATCGAGATCACGCCGGCGGGCAAGGAGTGCAAGCGCCTGTCGCTGCTCTCCGGCGGCGAGAAGTCGATGACCGCGCTGGCCTTCCTGTTCGCGGTGTTCCTGGCCCGCCCGTGTCCCTTCTACATTCTGGACGAGGTCGAGGCGGCGCTCGACGACCTCAACATCGACCGCTTCCTCGCCCTCCTGCGCCAGTACTCCTCGCGCGCCCAGTTCATCGTGGTCACCCACCAGAAGCGCACGATGGAGGCCGCCGACTCGCTCTACGGGGTGTCCATGGGCTCCGACGGCATCTCCAAGGTCATCTCACGCAAGCTCTCGGGCGGCGCCGGCCCGGCGGAGCCCGACGCCGAGGCCGAGGCCGCCTGACGCCGCTGATAACGTCGCCGCCGTCATGGCGCGCGACTGGCGGGAGCTGTTCATCATCGACGAGGCTGAGGCCGGGGCGCCCCGTGCGCCCGAGGAGCCCGAGCGGCGCATGGGCCGTTTCCGCCGCCTCCGGGAGAGCCTGCGCAAGACCCGCCAGGCGCTGCAATCGGAGATTCAGGCGACGCTGTTCGAGGACCTCAACGAAGAGACCTGGGAGCGGCTCGAGGAGGCGCTCATCTACGCCGACGTCGGCGCGCAGACGACCGCCAAGGTGGTCGCCCAGCTCGAGCAGGAGGCCACCGAGAACAAATGGTCGGGTGGCGAGCAGCTGTCCGATCGCCTGGTGGAGCTCCTCACCGAGATCGCCACGACCGGCGACGACACGATCGACCTGCGTCCGGAGCCGACGGTGATCCTGGTGGCCGGGGTCAACGGCACGGGCAAGACCACCACGCTGGGCAAGCTCGCCTGGCATCTGAGCCGGGAGCTTCACCGCTCGGTGGTGCTCGCCGCCGGGGACACCTTCCGGGCCGCCGCCGTCGAGCAGCTGGAGCTGTGGGCCGAGCGGGCGGGCGTGGACTTCGTCAAGGGGGACCTCGACGCCGACTCGGCGTCGGTGGCCTTCGACGCGATCGCCATGGCCCGTCGCGAGGGGGCCGACGTGGTGCTGATCGACACCGCCGGGCGCCTGCACACCCAGGACAACCTCATGGCCGAGCTGGCCAAGGTGCGGCGGGTGATCGCCAAGCAGATTCCCGAGGCGCCGCACGAGACCCTGCTCACCGTCGACGCCACCACCGGGCAGAACGGGCTGCGCCAGGCCCAGGCGTTCTCTGAGGCGATCGACGTCTCGGGGCTGGTGCTGACCAAGCTCGACGGCACGGCCAAGGGGGGCATCGCCCTCGCCATTGCCCACGAGCTGGGCATCCCGGTCAAGCTCATCGGGGTGGGGGAGCAGCTCGAGGATCTGCGGCCGTTCGACGCCGCCGATTTCGCCCGCGCGCTGGTTTCCTGAGCGACGGGGCGGCGCTGGGAGGAATCTTCTGCGGATGGTGGCCTGACGGGCCCCGCGCCGCGCTACTCTCGCGGCAAATGGCCGGTTGGGTCCTCTGGGTGATTCTGGCGTGCGCCTTCGGCGTCGGCGAGATGCTCTCGGGCGGGTTCTTCCTCGCGCCATTCGCCCTGGGCGCCGCGCTGGCGGCGCCCGCGGAGGCGATCGCCGGGGGCGCGGTCTCCATCGCGGTGTTCGTCGTCGCGTCGCTGCTCGCCCTGCTGCTCATCCGTCCGATCGTGCGCTCCCACGTCCGGATGCCGCCTGCGCTCCGAACCGGCGCCGCCGCGCTCATCGGCCGGCAGGCGATCGTGCTCGAGCGGATCGCCAACAGCGAGGGCGTCGGGATCGTCAAGATCGACGGCGAGGTCTGGACGGCGCGCGCGCTCTACGATGATGAGGAGATCGAGCCGGGTGCGCGGGTCGAGGTCGTCGATATCAAGGGCGCGACAGCGCTCGTCAGCGAATAGGAGGGGTCATGGTCGAAGCCATCGTCGCCGCCGTCGTCATCATCTTTCTGCTCATCGCGTTCGCGCGGACAGTGCGGATCGTCCCGCAGGCGCGGGCGGGGATCGTCGAGCGCTTCGGGCGCTATCACCGCACGCTCAACCCGGGGCTGTCGGTGCTGATGCCCTTCATCGACCGGCTCAAGCCGCTCATCGACCTGCGCGAGCAGGTGGTGTCGTTCCCGCCACAGCCGGTCATCACGGAGGACAACCTGGTGGTGGGCATCGACACCGTCCTGTACTTCACCGTCAACGACGCCAAGTCCGCAACCTACGAGGTCGCCAACCCGCTGCAGGCGATCGAGCAGATCACGGTCACGACGCTGCGCAACGTGATCGGTTCCCTGACCCTGGAGGCGGCCCTGACCAGCCGCGACCACATCAACGCTCAGCTTCGCACCGTGCTCGACGAGGCCACGAGCAAGTGGGGCATCCGCGTCAACCGGGTCGAGATCAAGTCGATCGATCCGCCGGGGACCATCCAGGAGGCGATGGAGAAGCAGATGCGCGCCGAGCGCGATCGCCGCGCCGCCATCCTCAACGCCGAGGGCATCAAGCAGTCGCAGATCCTCACCGCGGAGGGCGCCAAGCAGGCCGCGGTGCTCACGGCCGAGGGCGAGAAGCAGGCGGCGATCCTGCGCGCGCAGGGCGAGGCCGAGGCGATCGCCACCGTGTTCACCGCCATCCATGACGGCAAGCCCGACCCCCAGCTGCTGAGCTACCAGTACCTGCAGATGCTGCCGCAGCTGGCTCGCGGCGACGCCAACAAGGTGTTCGTGATCCCCTCGGAGTTCGCCGAGGCGTTCGGCGGCCTCACCAAGGCCTTCGCGAGCAGCCAGGCGAGCGAGCCCGCCGGGGGGGCGGCGGCCGAGCCGGGCGCCAACTCGCGGGGCCAGCTCCCATCCTGAGCGCACCCGCCGCCTAGTAGCCTGAGCACGCAGAACGCACCATGTTCGACTCCCTCGCCGAAAAGCTCCAGGCCACGCTGGCCGAGGTCCGCGGTCGCGGCACCCTGACTGAGGACGACATCAACGCCGCGATGCGTGAGATTCGTCTCGCGCTGCTCGAGGCTGACGTCAACTTCAAGGTCGTCAAGAGCTTCACCTCCGCGGTCAAGGAGCGTGCCCTCGGGGCCGACATCGTCGGCAAGCTCAACCCCGGCCAGCAGGTTGTCAAGATCGTCTCCGACGAGCTCACCGAGCTCATGGGCGGGGCCTCGCGGGAGCTGTCGTTCTCGCCGCGACCGCCCACGATCGTGCTGATGGCCGGCCTCCAGGGCTCGGGCAAGACAACCGCCACCGGCAAGCTGGCGCGCTACCTGCGTACCGAGCACCACTCGTCCGTGGCGGTGGCGGCGTGCGACGTCTATCGCCCGGCGGCGGTGGATCAGCTCGTCAAGGTCGGCCACCAGGCCGGTGTCGACGTCTACGAGCAGGGCACCGACCGCAACCCGGTCGACATCGCCCGGTGGGCCGCCGAGCGCGCGCGTAGCGAGGGCAAGGACGTGCTCATCATCGACACCAGCGGCCGCCTGCACGTCGACACCGAGCTGATGACGGAGCTGGCCGACATCAAGAAGGCGGTCAACCCGCACGACATCCTGCTCGTGGTCGACGCGATGACGGGCCAGGACGCGGTCAACGTCGCCGAGCAGTTCGCCGCCGTAGTCGACTTCGACGGCGTTGTGATGTCAAAGCTCGACGGCGACGCCCGCGGCGGCGCGGCGCTCAGCGTGAAGGCGGTCACCGGCAAGCCGATCCTGTTCGCCTCCACCGGGGAGAAGCTCGACCAGTTCGAGCGCTTCCACCCCGACCGCATGGCGCAGCGGATCCTCGGCATGGGCGACGTCATGACGCTGATCGAGAAGGCGGAGGCCGGCTTTGACGAGCAGCAGGCCGCCGAGCTCGAGCGCAAGCTGCGCAAGCAGGAGTTCGGCCTCGACGACTTCCTCGATCAGATGCGCCAGATCCGCAAGCTCGGGCCGCTGCAGTCGCTCCTGGGGATGATCCCGGGCATGGGCAAGGAGCTGCGCGGCGTCAAGGTCGACGAGAAGGAGTTCGACCGCCTTCAGGCCATCATCCTGTCGATGACGCCGCAGGAGCGCCGTCACCCCGAGCTGATCAAGGGTTCGCAGCGCCTGCGCATCGCCAAGGGGTCGGGCACGAACGTGCAGGCGGTCAAGCAGCTGATCAAGCAGTTCGAGCAGATGCGCAAGGTCATGCGCCAGGTCTCCCAGGGCCGGATGCCCGATCTCGGTGCGCTTATGCGCCAGGCACGCTAACCTCATCCACCGCTAATGGCAGTCAGACTTCGACTCACTCGCATCGGCGGGCGGAAGAACCCCATCTGGCGCGTCGTCGTCGCCGACCAGCGCTCCAAGCGCGACGGTCGCGTGATCGAGACCGTCGGGCACTACAACGCCCAGACCGATCCCTCCACGATCGTCCTCAACGAGGAGCGCATCCGCGACTGGCTCGCGCGCGGCGCTCAACCGTCGGAGACCGTCCGCAAGCTGCTGCGCACGCAGGGCATCAGCTAGTCAGGGCGCGCATGAAGGATCTCCTGGAGTACCTGGTGCGGGGACTCGTGGAGCACCCCGACGCCGTCCGCGTCACCGAGATCGACGAGGGCGACGGCACCGTCGTGCTCGAGCTGTCGGTGGACGAGGACGACTACGGCAGCGTGATCGGCCGCGGCGGGCGGACCGCCCAGGCGCTGCGCACCGTGATCAAGGCGGCCGCGGTCAGGGAGCAGCGCCGCGTGTTCGTGGACATCGTCGACGACTAGGTGGCCGAGACGCAGCACTGGCTGAGCGCCGGTGTCGTCGGACGCCCGCACGGGCTGGACGGGAGCTTCCACGTGGCCGAGCCCGTCGCGGCGTTGCTCGAGCTGGGCACCGAGGTCCGCATTGCCGGCACGCTGCGCTCGATCGTCCGCCTGGCCGGGTACGACGGACGGCCGATCGTGCGCCTGGAGGGGTGCGAGGACCGCAACGCCGCCGAGGCGCTGCGGGGCCAGGAGCTGTTGGTGGCGCGGGTCGCCGCGCCGACGCTGGACGAGGACGAGTGGTGGGCCTCCGACCTCGAGGGCTGCACCGTGCGTGACGGCGAGCGCGAGCTGGGGGTCGTCGCCCGGCTGCTGGCTCTGCCCTCATGCGAGGTCCTGGAGGTGAAGCGCACGGGCGGCGCGCCCGATCTGCTCGTGCCGCTCGTGCGCGACGCGGTGCGCGACGTCGATCTCGACCGGCGCGTCATCGACGTCGACCTGGAGTTCCTGGGCGAGGCGTGATGCAGATCGACGTGTTCACGCTGTTCCCGGAGGCGTTTGACTGGTTCGTGGGCCAGCGCCACGTGGCCAACGCCCTGGCTCTGGGTCACGGGCTGCACCGCGTCAACTATCGCGACCACACGCCGCTGAGCGGCCGCCAGGTCGACGACACGCCGTTCGGGGGCGGGGCGGGGATGGTGCTGCGGGTCGACGTCGTGGAGGCGGCGCTGCGGGGGCGCTACGGGGTCGACCCCGTGCAGCTGCCGCAGCAGCGGCGCGTGATCGCGCTGGACCCCGGCGGGCGGCTGCTGGACGACGCCCTGGTTGACGAGCTGGCCGCGCAGCCGGCGCTCACCCTGCTCTCCGGGCGCTATGAGGGGTTTGACGAGCGCATCGTCGAGCACTTCTGCTCGGACCGGGTGTCGATCGGGCGCTACGTGCTCGCCGGGGGAGAGCTCGCGGCGATGGTCGTGTGCGATGCCGTGCTCCGCAAGCAGCCCGGCGCGCTCGGCGATGAGCGCTCGGCCGTGGAGGAGTCCTTCAGCGCGGCGCTCGGGGGCGGCCCCGAGTACCCCCACTACACCCGGCCGGCCGAGCACCGGGGCTGGCGCGTGCCGGACGTGCTGCTGTCGGGCCATCACGCCCGGATCGCGGAGTGGCGGCTGGCCCAGAGCCGCCTGCGCGGCGAGCGAGGGACTTAGCCTGGATCCACCGATAATGGGCGGCGAGACGACCCCAGGATCGGCGGATCCGGGCTTAGCGCAGCGTCAACATCGCCGTCGGCGGTGACCCGCTACCATGAACCGCCGCATGGGCAGCGGCGCGTTTGCGCACGCGACCCGGTGGTCTGCACGGCCGGCGCCATGCAATCCCAGCCGGTCCTCCCAAACTTCAGTTCCCCGTGAGCACAGTCATCGAAAGCCTGGAGCGATCTCAGCTCCGCCGGGTCCCCGCGTTCGACGCCGGTGACCGTCTGCGCGTGCACTTCCAGGTCATCGAGGGCACGCGGCGCCGCACCCAGGTGTTCGAGGGCGTGGTGATCAAGCGCCAGGGCCACGGCGCCCGGGAGACCTTCACCGTCCGCAAGCAGTCGTTCGGCGTGGGCGTGGAGCGCACGTTTCCGCTGCACTCCCCGAAGATCGAGCGCATCGAGGTGGCGGCTCGCGGCGACGTGCGTCGCGCCAAGCTCTACTACCTGCGCGGCCGGATCGGCAAGCGCGCCCGCGTGCGCGAGCGCCGGTCCACGGGACCCGAGGTGGCCGTGGAGCGCGAGCTGCTCTACGGACCCGAGGGCGACGGCGAGCCCACGCCGGTGGATGCCGAGGGCGCCACCGCGGAGGAGACGGTCGCCGAGGCTGTCGAGGCACAGGAGGCCGCGGCCGACACCGCGGAGGCGCCCGCCGCCGACAGCGTCGCCGCCGAGTCCGAGGCGGCCGAGCCCGAAGCCGGCGCTGAAGGCACCGACGCAGCCGAGCCCGCAGCCAGCGCTGACGCGACCGACGCGGGCGAGGAAGAGCCAGCGACGGACGACGAGTAGGTGTGACGAAGACCAAGAAGCCGCTGGCGCGCTCAGTGGCGGAGCTGGTCGTGATCGTCGCGATCGCCCTGGGTCTGGCCGTGGCCATCCAGGGATTCATCGTCAAGCCCTACGAGATCCCGAGCGCGTCGATGGAGCCGACGCTGCGCATCAACCAGCGGATCCTGGTGGACCGCGTCGGAATGCACTTCTCCACGCCGCACATCGGGGACATCTTCGTCTTTCACCCGCCGGCGACCGAGACCTGCGCCGATCCCAACGAGGGGGAGAACGGCGCCGGCCAGGACGCGTCGGCGGCGTGTGACGTCGCCCAGACGCACGAGTCCTCGCAGACCTACGTCAAGCGCGTCGTCGGCCTCCCGGGTGACCGCCTCTCGATCGTGAACGGCCGCGTGTACCGCGACGGACGGCTCGAGCCGAGCGCGTTCACGGTCCCATGCGGCGATGTCGGGGAATGCAACTTCCGTGCCACGATCACCGTACCCAAGGGTGACTACTACATGATGGGCGACAATCGCCCAGACTCGCTCGACAGCCGCTACTGGGGCCCGGTGCCCAAGGCGTGGCTGATCGGCAAGGCGTTTCTCACCTACTGGCCTCCCGATCGGATCGGGCTTCTCTAACCCCACACCGGATGTCCGTGTCCCGCAAGAAGAAGAGATCCCCTCTCGGCTCCCTGGTGGAGCTGGTGGTCACCATCGCGGTCGCGGTGGGGCTGGCCATCCTCATCCAGGCGTTCATCGTCAAGCCCTACCGGATCCCCAGCTCGTCGATGGTGCCGACGCTCGTCCCCGGCCAGCGCGTGCTGACCAACCGGCTGGTCGACCATCCCAGCGTCGGCGACATCGTCGTGTTCCATCCCCCGCACGGCGCGGACTTCAACAGCCCCGTCTGCGGGGATCCCAACCAGGGCACCGGCCACGCACAGGCCTGTGACACGCACACGCCTCAGGAGTCCACGCAGACGTTCATCAAGCGTGTCGTGGCCGGACCGGGGGACAGGCTCTTCATCCGCGACGGCCATGTCTACCGCAACGGAGTGAAGGAGCAGGACAGCTACATCGCCCCTTGTGGAGCAGATAGTTCCTGCAATTTCCCGAAGCCGATCACGGTTCCGCCCGGCGAGTACTTCATGATGGGAGACAACCGTGGCCTCTCGGACGACAGCCGTTTCTGGGGTCCCGTCCCGGACAAATGGGTCATCGGGGTCGCCTTCTTCACCTACTGGCCCCCGGACCGCATCGGCACGATCTGACCGGCCCCGCCCGGCGCGGGGCAAGTCGGCCCGTCCGGGCCGCCGCCTGCTCGGCTTTGACCGCGGGCTCGGCGTGCGCTTTGTCGCCGGGGCCGACGAGGCCGGACGCGGCTCCCTGGCCGGTCCGCTCGTGGCCGCCGCGGTGCTCCTGGATCTCGACCGCGTCGGGCCGGGCCAGGCGCGGGCGCTCGGACTGCTCAACGACTCAAAGCAGCAGACCCCGGAGGGTCGCGCGGCGCTTTATCCGGTGATCCTCGGCATCGCCGCGCGGGTCTCGATCGTCACGCGCTGTGCGCCGGGGATCGACGCCCGCGGACTGCACAAGACCAACCTCGCCGCCTTGCGCGACGCTCTCAACGAGGTGGCATGCGACGGCTGCATCTGCCTCAGCGACGGCTTTCCCGTCTCCGGGGTGGCCCACGAGCAGCGGGCGGTGATCGGCGGTGACGCCAAGAGCGCCGCGATCGCCGCGGCCTCGGTGCTGGCCAAGGAGACGCGGGATCGCTACATGCGGCGTGCCGATCTCGCCCACCCGGGCTGGGAGTTCGCCACCCATGTCGGCTACTCCACGCCCGAGCACCGGGAGGCGATCGAGCGCCTCGGTGTCTCGCCGCTGCACCGTCTCTCGTTTCAGTCCACCGCATATCAGCAACTCGCGCTCGGCTAACCCGTTTAAGGGGGTGGTCGGACGCAGACGGCGTCTGACCCCATAAGTGGTCGGGCGCCATCTGCGCCCGGCAGCACACGCCGGTTCGGGCGCTCGGGCGCGCCCGAACCATCTCATCTCAAGGGAAGGGGAACCGGATATGCCGGTGCATCTCGTGCCGCGGTCTACGCGGAAAATCTCAGCTGCCGTCATCGTCGCCACCGCCGTCCTCACCGGCGGCTTCGCCGCTCCGGCGATGGCCGACACGCCGTCGTCCATCGCCGTTGCCACCACCACCGCCACCCCCGAGCAGGCAGTCCCGGTGGACCTGACCTTCAGCGGGACCAACGGCCTGACGGGCACCGCCGAGGTCGAGGCCGTGGTGCGTCCGGCCGGCGGCCTGGCGTGCCTGGCCAGTTACCAGGAGGACACCTCGACGTTTCCCGCTCAGGACGTGCCGATCTTTGCCCCCGGGGCAGAGTCGGTCTCACCGGGCGCCTATGACGTGTCGGGCAGCTTCAAGCCGCCGACGCCCGGCTCCTACCAGGTCTGCGCATGGCTGGCCCAGAACCAGAACAGCACCGACCAGCCCGTGAGCTCGCCGGCCACGCTCACGGTGGCCGCGCGCGGTCCGCAGGTGAGCCAGCTGACCGTGACCGTGCCCAAGGAGCTGCAGCCGAACGTCACTTTCCCAATCAGCTACACGACCCAGACCGACCAGCAGCTCTCGCTCGAGTCGGTGATCTACACCACCGATCAGGGGCCGTGCCCGGCCAGCTTCGATCTCAACCAGCAGGAGGGCAGAGTGGAGACGGTCCTCAGCGGCTTCGGGTCCACGGCCGTGTTCGGTGGTCCCGCCACCAACACGGTGACGACCAAGCAGAGGACCGGGTTCTACCTGGTGTGCACCTGGATCGAGGGCCCCAACTCCGGCGAGGTCGACGGCGCGGCCAGCACGGCGGTCACGGTCGGCACCCCGGCGCCGCCGGCGCCACCCTCGCCCAAGCTCAAGCTGACGAAGGCCGCGGCCTCGCACAAGCACGGGGTCGCGGTGGCCGGCAGCACGGTCTCGGGCTTCACCGGCAAGCTCGCCGTGTCCGCCGCCTGCGGCTCATCCACCGCCAAGCGGACGGTCACGGCCCGCAACCGCCGCTTCTCGTCGGGCTTCGCCCTCCCACGCGGCTGCGGCCACGCCCGGAAGGTCAGGCTCACCGTCTCATGGGCAGGCTCCAGCGCCTTCGCCAAGCAGACGGTGACCAAGACGCTCGCGATCGCGAAGTGACGACACCTCCCTGACCGACGCCCGAGGGGCCATGGAGCAGCGTATGGCACGCGCTCCATGGCCCCGCAGGGTGGGGGCAGCGCATCAGAACGCCCCCTCCAGGTGTTCGAGCGAGATCAGCCGGCCGGCCCCGTCGACGATGACTCCGATCGCGTCAAACCGGATCACATCGGCGTAGGGCCGTTCCCGGCGCTCCATCAGCCAGCTGCCGGCCATCTTGCGGACGCGCGCCTGCTTGCCAGGGCCCACCGCGTCGAACGGCCCACCGGCGCGGCCACCCGCCCGGCGCGTCTTGACCTCGCAGAACGCCAGTGTTGCGCCGGCCCGCGCGACGATGTCCAGCTCGCCCCAGCGGGTGCGGTAGTTGCGCTCCACGATCTCGTAGCCGAGCCGCCGCAGATGCTCGGCGGCGAGCGCCTCGCCGGCACGTCCGAGGCTGTTCTCGAGATCGTTGCCCATGCCGGAAACGCTACCCCAAAAAACGTGACACGTGTGTGCCGAATTGTGCCAATCGCGTCACAAAAGACCCTGTAAAAGGCGCACATTTGGTACGGCTCGTCACCCACGAGTCACACCTTTTCCCCTAGCGTTTCCGGACATGCTCGCCAGGGTCGCCACATTCGCCATCGACGGGGTCCAGCCATCCCAGGTGTGGGTGGAGGTGGACATCCGCAGCGGGCTGCCGGCGTTCACCGTGGTGGGGCTCGGAGACACCGCGGTGCGCGAGTCGCGTGACCGCATCCGCTCGGCCATCCTCAACTCCGGCTTCAAGTTCCCCGAGGGACGGATCACCGCCAACCTCGCCCCAGCGTTCATGCGCAAGGCCGGGCCGGGCTTCGACGCCGCGCTGGCCCTGGCGGTGCTGGCCGCCAGCGGGCAGGTCCCGGCCGATGCGCTGGCCGACTACGCGGTGTTCGGAGAGCTGTCCCTCGGCGGCGAGCTGCGGGACTCGCCCGGGGCACTCGCCGTCGCCGAGGGGGCGCAGGGGTCCGGCTGCACGCGCCTGATCGTCCCCCGCACGCGCGGGCGGGAGGCCGCGCTCGTCGAAGACCTGCAGATCATTGCGGTGGCCAGCCTGCGCGCCGCCGCCGACGTGCTGGCGGGCGGCGCCGCGCCATCCCTCCCTGGGGCGCCGCCCGCCCACGGGCCCGTCCAGCACGCGCCCGACCTCTCCGACGTGCGCGGGCACGAGGCACCGCTGCTGGCCCTCGAGATCGCCGCGGCGGGCGGGCACAACCTCCTGCTGGAGGGCGCCCCGGGGACGGGGAAGACGATGCTGGCCCGCCGCCTGCCGACGATCCTGCCGCCGCTGACCCGTGCCGAAGCGATCGAGGTCACACGGATCCACAGCGTCGCCGGCGTCCACGCCGGGGGCCTGATCAGCGCGCGGCCGTTCCGCGCGCCCCATCACACGATCTCGCCAGCGGGCCTGGCCGGCGGGGGGTCGCCGCCGCGGCCGGGCGAGGCGACCCTGGCCCACCACGGGGTGCTCTTTCTCGACGAGCTGTCCGAGTTCCAGCGCTCCAGCCTCGACGCGCTGCGCCAGCCGATCGAGGACGGCCGTGTGACGATCGTCCGCGGCCAGCAGTCGCTCACCTTCCCGACCGCGTTCATGCTGGTGGCGGCCACCAACCCGTGTCCGTGCGGCTTCGCGGGCGTGGACGAGCGCTGCACGTGCGGCGAGGCGGACCTGCGTCGCCATCGCCGCCGCCTCAGCGGGCCGCTGCTGGACCGCATGGACCTGCTGGTGGACGTACTGCGGCCCGACGGCGACGAGCTCCGCGGTCCGGCCCGCCGCGGCTCGGCCGAGGTGCTGGCGCGGGTGACGGAGGCCCGTGAGCGCCAGCGCCGGCGGCTCGTCGGGACCGGCGCCGAATGCAACGGTGAGATGGACGCCCGCGCGGCGGCCGCGGTTGTCCGGCTCGACGACTGGGCCGACACCGAGCTGCACCACGCCTACAAGTACGGCTGGCTCAGCGCGCGGGGCCGTCATCGCGTGCTGCGGGTAGCCCAGACGATCGCCGACCTCGGCGGCCGGGAGGAGGTGAGCCGGGAGGACATCCTGCTCGCCCTCAGTCTTCGCCAGCGCACCGCTAACGACCTGGAGGCCGCGGCGTGAGCGCCGCGCGGGCGTGCCCGGAGTGCCTGCGGCGCGCGTGGCTACTCGCGCGCCTTGCCGCTCACCTCGATGTCGAGCGTGGGCGCATTTCGGAGCTGCTGGACCGGGACGACGAGGATCTCATCGAAGTGGTCGCCGGCGGCGGCGCGGCCGAGGTGCGCGCCGAGTGGGCGTCCTTTGACGCCGATCCCTACCGGGAGCGCTGCGAGGCGGCGCAGGTCGAGACGCTGTGCCGCTGTGACGCGGCGTACCCCTCCAGGCTGTGGGCGCTGGAGGGCGAGCCGGCCGTCCTGCATGTCGCCGGAGGCCTGGAGCGGTTTCTCGAGCTGGCCGGCGAGGATTCGGTGGCGATCGTCGGGGCCCGCCGGGCGTCCCCCTACGCGATGGAGAACGCTCGCTCGCTGGCGCGCGGCCTCGCCGGCAGCCTAACAGTGGTGAGCGGGATGGCGTCCGGCGTCGACACGGCGGCGCACGAGGGCGCTCTGCAGGGCCGTGGGGCGACGATCGCCGTGCTGGCGTGCTCGCCCGAGCGTCCGTATCCGCCATCAGCGCGGCGCCTGCACCGCGAGATCATCGCCGCCGGTGCCGTGGTGTCAGAGCTTGGGCCCGGGGTGCCGGCGCGGCGGTGGATGTTCCCGGCCCGCAACCGGATCATCGCGGCGCTCGCCGACATGACGGTCGTCGTGGCGGCCCGGCAGGGCTCCGGGGCGCTGCTGACCGCATCGGAGGCGAGGAAGCTCAGACGCAAGGTGGGCGCGGTGCCGGGCCAGGTCACCGCGCCGCTGTCGTTTGGGCCACATGTGCTGCTCAGGTACGGCGCCTATCTGGTGGCCGAGCCGCTGGATGTGCTCACCGCCGTGTACGACGCCTGCCTGCCGCCGCGGCCGCCAGGGCCTGACCGGCCCCGCGATCCGAGCCTGGTGCCCCTGTTCGAGGCGCTCGCCGACGGATACGAGCTGCCGATGGCGTTCGCCGAAGCGGGGCTGGACGCCGAGGCCGGGCTGGCGGCGTTGGCGGCGCTGGAGATCGGCGGCTACGTACGGCGCCAGACGGGAGGTCGCTATTGCGTGGTGCCCTGACGACATAGGCGGGCCGGCCTCCATAACCTCGGCTCGGAGAGATGGCCGCCTACGGATCTGCACGGACGGACAGCGGTGGTGGGGGCGCTCCCCCGGAGCGGCCGCCGTGCGTCCTGTCGATCGCCGGCTCGGACTCTGGGGGCGGCGCCGGGATTCAGGCGGATCTGAAGGCGTTCGCAGCCTGTGGCGTGCACGGGATGACGGCGATCACCGCGATCACGGCGCAGAACACCGTCGCGGTGACGGCGGTGGAGGCGATCTCGCCCGAGGTGATCGTGGCCCAGGTCAAGGCGGTGGCCGAGGACATCGGCGTCGACGCCGTCAAGATCGGGATGCTCGGCACCGTGGCGACGATCGAGGCCGTGGCGGCGTCGCTGGAGCTACTCGCGCCGGGGACGCCGGTGGTGCTCGACCCGGTGATGGTGTCCGAGTCGGGCGCGGAGCTGCTCGAGGCGTCGGCGCGCGGGGCCCTCACCGAGCTGCTGCTGCCGCGCGTGCTGGTGATCACGCCAAACCTGCCCGAGGCCCGGGCGCTGGGCGGACCCGGTGCACCTGACGACGTCGGGGCGCTGGCCCGCGCCCTGAGGGAGCTCGGGCCCGAGGTGGTGGTGGTCACCGGCGGGCACCGGGAGCAGGCGATCGACGTGTTCTGTGACGGGTCGCAGCTCGTGGAGCTGCCCGGCGAGCGCTACCCCGGCGGGGCGGCCCACGGGTCCGGGTGCACGCACTCCTCGGTGCTGGCCGCGCGGCTGGCGTGGGGCGATTCGCCCCTGGAGGCGGCGACGGTGGCCAAGCGCCGCGCGTCGGAGGCGGTGCGCGACGGGCTGCGTGGGGTGGGGGCGGGTGCTGGGCCGGTCAACATCCTGGGCGTGACATAATTGTGAGGTGCGCTTTCTGAGGATGAAGCCGGGACACGGTGAGGTGCTGATCGCGGAGGGTGACGTCGAGCTGGCGGAGGACGAGCAGCGGCTCATCGAGGAATTCCGCCTCCAGCTGGACGCCGGTCTGTGGGCCGCGGTGCCGACGCTGGACGCCTCCGGGCGGCGGCAGGCGCACATGGTCAAGACGTTTGACGACGTCCCCCGCGATGCAGACCGCGTGATCTTCTTTCCTCGCGCGGCCGGCGGCCGGTAGGCGCCGCCGGGGCGGAGCGGGGCTGTAGAGATGCTCCTCGCGCTTGTCGCGACCGCGCTGGTCGCCGTGGCCCTGCTCTCAGAGGAGCTGATGCCGCGCATCGAGGAGATGTGGCAGCGCCACCGCGCGCGGCGGCGGATGGCGCCCGTGATGCCCTACGACCCGGGCCGCGAGCGCCGCGCCGAGGCGCGCGCCCGCCAGCTGCTGCGCTCCTGCGTCAACGAGGAGGAATGGGCGATGTACCGGGACCTGGGGTTCATCCGGGTCTGGGGGAGCCAGTCCGACGGTCCCATGGACTCCGAGGGCACCGGGGGCGCCGCCTACGCGTATCTCATCTATCCCCACCGCGCGATCGTCGCCTACCTGGCCCAGACCCACCGGCTGCTCAACGAGTACTGCGTCGCCTTCCCGGACGAGACGCGCCCCTATGGCAGCGCGCGTCTGCCCGACTCTGACGACGTGCTGGCCAAATGGATGGCGCTCACCGGCGACGAGCAGCGACTCATCTCCACCGCCAACATGCACCTGCCCGGGCGCCAGCTCGACCCCACCCGCGTCAAGCGCGACCTGTGGCGCCTGTCGCAGTGGGAGCGGGCGCGCATGCGCGAGGCCGCCCAGCGCAGCCCCACCTCCACCCCGCTGGACACCTCCAACTGAGGGGTCGGCCCCGTGGGGCGGCGGCGCACCGTGAACCGGCGCGTTGGGTGGCGCGGGTTTGCTCGGAGCGGGTCTCGGGGCACTGGCGAACGTCAACGGCGGCTTTCGAAGGGTGTCCGGAGCGGCCGCGGGATGCGGTCGTGCGTGGCGTGAGGTTTCAATCGCCAGCGGCCGATGGACGGTGAAAGTGCACGCACACCGGGCGTTTCACGGCAGCGGGCCGCGCAGTGCCCACATGGCGGGCACAAACGCACGCACCGCCCGCCACACGGCGCTGCGTCTGTAGTCGCGCCAGTGGCGGCAGGCCAGCCAGCGGCCCCGCCCCGCTCCTCAAAAGCCGCCGTTGACGTGCGCACCGCGTCACCGCGAACGCATTGAGTAGACGATCAGACGCTCAGACCGACGGCGGCCAGCAGCCGTGCCGTCCGCGGTGCTCCGGCAGACGTGATCCGGATATGTACCGCGTGGCGTAACAAATCGACATGACGTCGTCGGCGCCCGGCCGCCCGCCCCCGCCCGCGCCCACAAGCGGCCGCCCGCGAGCGGCCCGCGTCCTCGCATCGCTAGTGTTCCCGCCCCCATGAGCACCTCCACCCAGCAGGACCTCAAGCACCGCAGCCGCGCCCTCACGGAGGGGCCGCAGCGCGCCGCCGCCCGCGCCTATCTGAAGGGCATCGGCTATGACGACGACGCCTTGGCCAAGCCGCTGATCGCCGTCGCCAACACGTGGATCGAGACGATGCCGTGCAACTTCCACCTGCGCGCGCTGGCGGCCAAGGTCAAGCAGGGGATCAAGGCCGCCGGCGGCACCCCGATGGAGCTCAACACGATCGCGATCTCCGACGGGATCACGATGGGCACCCCGGGGATGCGGGCCTCTCTGGCCAGCCGTGAGCTGATCGCCGACAGCATCGAGCTCGTGGTCGACGCCCATATGTTCGACGCCGTCATCGCCATCAGCGGCTGCGACAAGACGATCCCCGGCACCGTCATGGCGCTGTGCCGCCTGGACATCCCGAGCGCGATGCTCTATGGCGGCTCGATCATGCCCGGCCACTACCAGGGCAAGGAGGTGACGATCGGCGAGGTGTTCGAGGCGGTCGGCGCGCACGCTGCGGGCACGATCACCGACGCCGAGCTGACCGCCATCGAGGACGTCGCGTCGCCCGGCGCCGGCGCCTGCGGCGGCCAGTTCACCGCCAACACGATGGCGATGGCGTTCGAGGTGCTCGGCATCTCACCGGCGGGCTTCAGCATGGTCCCGGCCGTCGACCCGCGCAAGAGCGATGTCGCGGAGCGCACTGGCGAGCTGGTCATGGACATCCTCAAGCGCAACCTGCGCCCCAGCGACATCATCACCCGCCAGAGCCTGGAGAACGCCATCGCCGGAATCGCCTGCAGCGGCGGCTCCACCAACGGGGTGCTGCACCTGCTGGCAATCGCCCGGGAGATGGGCATCGAGTTGCACATCGACGACTTCGACCGCATCTCGGACCGCACGCCGTTGCTGTGCGACCTCAAGCCCGGCGGCCGGTTCACCGCGCCCGACCTCTACGCCGCCGGCGGCGTGCCCGTCGTCATGAAGCGGCTCAAGGACGCCGGACTGCTCAACGAGGACGCGATCACCGTGACCGGCCAGACGATCGGCGAGATCGCCGACGCCGCCGTCGAGACCCCCGGCCAGGTCGTCGTCAAGCCGCTTGACGACCCGATCAAGGAGACGGGCGGCCTCGCCATCCTCCATGGCAATCTCGCGCCCGACGGCTGCGTGGTCAAACTCGCCGGCTACGAGCGCCGCTCGCAGACGGGCCCTGCGCGGGTGTTCGAGTCCGAGGAGAACGCGATGCGCGCCGTGATCGCCCGCGAGATCCAGGCCGGCGACATCGTCGTCATCCGCAACGAGGGCCCCGCCGGCGGCCCCGGAATGCGCGAGATGCTGGCGGTCACCGCCGCGCTGGTCGGCGAGGGCCTGGGGGAGCATGTCGCGCTTCTCACCGACGGGCGCTTCTCCGGCGCCACCCGCGGCCTCATGGCCGGCCACGTCGCCCCCGAGTCGGTCCGGGGCGGCCCGATCGGCCTGGTCCGCGACGGCGACCGGATCACCCTCGACGTCGAGACCCGTCGCCTTGACGTGGACCTGTCCGACGACGAGCTGGCCCGCCGGGCCGAGGCCTACGAGGCGCCCGAGCGCCCCTTCCCGGGCGTCGCCCTGAGCAAGTACGCGAAGCTCGTGTCGAGCGCCGCCCAGGGCGCCGTCACGTTTTGACGCGACTGCATGCGGGCAGGATGACGTTCTGGTTGCAGCTTCGCCCCAGGAGCCTGCGCACAATCGACGTACCAAGCCGCCGAAACGCAAGCCGGGTTGCAGAAACCGCCCGGCCGGTGGTTGCTGCTTGATCGAGCTTCATCGGTCAGTACCATGCAACCAGTGGCGAATGTCTCGTATCTGCGCGCCCCGGGGACTCGGCGGGCATGGAGAAAGAGCCGCGGCGGGGTTAATGACGCGCCGCGCGGCCGCCGCCCCGTGCGCTACATCCTCGCCGGGCTCATGCTGCTGGCGGTGGCCGGGGTCGTCGTCGCCGGCGTCGCGCTGACGTCGGCAAAGGCCAGCCTCACGGCGGACCCGCTGGCCATCGCCAAGGTCGGAATGCCGCTGGGCGGGGGCACCATCGAGAGCCTCAGCGTCGTCACCGGGCCCCACAGCCAGCCCGTGGCGGTGAGCCTGCACGACGGCAAGATCACCCCCGACCAGCTCATCGCGGCCAACGAACGCCTCCAGATCCAGGTCGTGGTCAAGCGCCCGGGCTGGATCAGCTGGCTGGCCGGCGCCAAGCAGAAGCTGACGCTCACGCTGACCACCCCCGTGGCCAGCCTGCGCTCGCACTACATCACGATCCGCAAGGGCGGCGACCTGCGCGCCCACTTCAAGGCGCCGATCAGCGCATACACCTTCGGCACCTCCCCGGCCCACATGACCCGTACCGTCCTGCCCCAGCCCGCGAACGTCGTCACCCTGCCCCACACGGGGCTGGCCGGCACCGTGTACCTCTCAGCGGTGCCGCGCACCTGGGAGAAGTCCCGCACCGCGAGCGTCTCCTACTTCCCGGCGGGCAAGACTGCCACGGCCGTGGCCTCGCCGACCCCGGGCGCCACGATCAAGCCCGACACGCCGATCACGCTCACCTTCTCAAACCCGGTGAGCAAGGCGCTGGGCTCCCACCTGCCGCCCGTGTCGCCTGACGCGGGCGCCTGGCACACCATCAACAGCCACACGATCCGCTTTGAGCCGACCGGCTATGGCTACGGTCTGGCGGCCAAGGTCCAGGTCGCGCTGCCCAGCGGCGTGCGCGTCCTCGGCGGCCAAGCCGGCGCGAGCGACAACACCGCCGCCTACACCGTCCCGGGCGGCTCGATCGTGCGCGTCCAGCAGCTGCTGGCCCAACTCGGCTACCTGCCCCTGACCTTCAAGGGCGCCGCCGTGCCGCTCACCAACACCGCGCAGGAGGCCGCCGCCGTCGACCCGCCGAAGGGCACGTTTAGCTGGAAGTACGCCAACACACCCTCCGCGCTCAAGAGCTTCTGGCAGCCGGGTGCGTACGGCACGGTGACCAAGGGCGCGCTCATGGCCTTCGAGACCGACCACGGCATGACCGCGGACGGGGTCGCCGGGCCGGCGGTGTGGAAGGCACTCATCAGCGCCGCCATCAGCGGTCACGGGTCCACGTTCGGCTACACCTTCGTCTCGGTCAGCGTGGCCTCGCAGTCGCTGAACCTGTGGCACAGCGGGAAGACCGTCATCGGCTCGACCGCGGTCAACACCGGCATTCCGTCGGCGCCGACCGCCACCGGCACCTATCCGGTCTACGAGCACCTCACCTCGACGACGATGAGCGGGACCAATCCGGACGGCAGCCACTACAGCGACCCGAACATCCCATGGGTCAGCTACTTCAACGGCGGCGACGCCCTGCACGGCTTCACCCGCGCCTCGTACGGATCTCCGCAGAGCCTGGGCTGCGTCGAGATGCCCTTCAGCGTGGCGGCGCAGGTCTACCCGTACACCCCGATCGGCACGCTCGTCGACGTCCACTGAGGACGGCCGCTCCGGCCGCGTCGGGCAGGGCTGGCCGCGCCGGCGGCGAATAGCCAGGACGCATATGAGCACAGCCGCTGTCACGACGCCGCTCGCCCCCGAATGGGAGGCTGCTCTCGACGGCTTCGACGCCGACCTACGCCGCCGCGCGGTCGCGGCCAAGACCCGTCGCGCCTACGCGATCGACACCCACCAGTTCGGGCGCTGGGCCACCGGCCACGGCCTGGCCCCGTCGGCGGTGGACGTCCGCGCCCTGCGGCGCTACGTGGCGGGCCTGACCGAGGCCGGTCAGGCGCCGACGACGGTGGCGCGCAAGCTCGCGGCGCTGCGCGGCCTGTTCAAGCACGAGGTGAGCATCGGCGCGCGCGGCGAGAACCCCGCAGATCTGCTCAGCTCGCCCAAGCGCTCCCAGCGCCTGCCGCGGGTGCTCAAGGCCGGTGAGGTCGCAGCGCTGCTTGACCGGATCCCGGCGACCGGCTCGCTGGAACTGCGCGACCGCGCCCTGTTCGAGCTCGCCTACGCGTGCGGCCTGCGCGCCGAAGAGCTCGTCACCCTCGATGTCGGCTCGGTCGATTTCGACTCCGAGACGGTCCGCGTGGAGGGCAAGGGCGGCAAGACGCGGCTCGTGCCGGCTGGCGAGCACGCTCTCGCCGCACTCGAGCGCTACCTGGCCCGCGGACGTCCCGCGCTCAGCGTCGACGACGCGGACGCGCTGTTCCTGTCCAAGTCCGGACGGCGCCTGGGGACCTCCGACATCCGTCGGCGTCTGAGGACGTGGGCGCGGCTGGCCGCGCGACGCGCTCCGGCGCTCGCCGAGGCCCATCCGCACGCCCTGCGTCACTCGTTTGCGACCCATCTTCTGGAGGGCGGCGCCGACCTGCGCGCGATTCAGGAGCTGCTCGGCCACGCCAGCATCTCCACGACTCAGGTTTACACTCGGGTAGAGTCGGCGCGACTCCGGCAGGCATACGTAAGCTCGCATCCGCGTGCTTGATAGCGAGCATGGAGTAACTCAAACTGGAAACCAACGTCAAAGCGATCGAGCTCCAGGACCTGTGGCGCCGCTATAAGGCCACGGGGGACGAGCGCGCTCGCGAGCGTCTCGTCGTCGCCTATTCGCCGCTGGTGAAGTACGTGGCGGGCCGGATGGGCTCCGGGCTGCCGGCGCACGTCGAGGAGGCCGACCTCATCTCCTACGGCCTGGGCGGGCTGATCTCGGCGATCGAGCGCTTCGACCTCACCCGCGAGATCAAGTTCGAGACCTACGCGATCACGCGCATCCGCGGCGCCATCATCGACGAGCTGCGCACCCTGGACTGGGTGCCCCGTTCGGTCCGGGCCCGCGCCCGCTCGTTCGAGCGCGTCAACACGAAGCTCGAGTCCAAGCTCCAGCGGGCGCCCACTGACGAGGAGATGGCCGCCGAGCTCGAGATGACGGTGGACGAGTTCCAGGATGCGCTGCTCCAGATCTCCAACTCCACGATCGTCGCGCTCGACGAGCTGTGGAGCGTGTCGGATGCCTCCGGTGACCAGGTGTCGCTGCTGGACACCCTGCCCGACCGCGGCGCCCCGGACCCCCAGGTCCTCGTGGACCAGTCCGAGCTGCGCGACCGGATCGCCGACGCGATCGCCGCCCTGCCCGAGCGCGAGAAGCTCGTGGTCGCCCTCTACTACTACGAGAACCTGACTCTCCGCGAGATCGGGGAGGTCCTCGGGGTCACCGAGAGCCGCGTCTCACAGCTGCACACCAAGGCCGTGCTGCGCCTGCGCTCCAAGCTCGCGGGGGAGCTCGAATAGCAAGATCGTCGAGGCCGGGTCGTATGCGACGCGGGGCGGGCGGGTTTCGGTTCCTGCATGCGCCAGGGGCTGGGTGGGGTCCGGTTCCCACACGTGCCAATCGGAACATCCAATCGGTAAGTTTGTCCTTTCGCCGTCACGAGTGAGAGGAGACCAGCCATGCACAAGGCCGCGGATCGAATCCGCAATGTGGCCCTCGTCGGCCACCGCGGCAGTGGTAAGACGTCGCTACACGAGGCGCTGCTGTTCCAAGCAGGGGTCGTCAATCGTCTCGGAAGCGTCGTCGAGGGGACCACGGTCTCGGATTCCGATCCGGATGAGAAGGCCCGCCAGATGTCGATCTCCCTGGCGCTGAGCTCGTTCGAGTGGCAGGACCGCAAGGTCAATCTCCTCGACACGCCCGGCGACTCGAGCTTCATCGCCGACGCGCTGGGCGCGCTACGCGTGTGCGAGGCCGCGGTGTTCGTCGTCAACGCCGTGATGGGCGTGGAGGTCCACACCAGCCGGCTGTGGCAGCGCGCCGCCGAGCTGGATCTGGCGCGGCTGGTGTTCGTCAACATGCTTGACCGCGAGCGGGCCGACTTCTTCCGCACGCTGGACTCGCTGAAGTCCGCGTTCGGCCAGCACGTGGTGGCCACCGAGATCCCGATCGGCTCCGAGCACGAGGTGTCGGGCGTGATCGACCTCATCGACATGAAGGCCTACGAGTACACAAATTCGTCCCCACCGACCCCGGCCAACTGCCGCGAGATCCCCATCCCCGACGGCCTGGCCGACCAGGCCCAGGAGTACCGCGAGCGCCTCATGGACGAGGTCTCCGAGACCTCCGACGCCCTTATGGAGCGCTACCTCGAGGGCGAGGAGATCTCCCACGAGGAGATCGTCACCGCGCTCAAGGAGGGCACCAACCACGGCTCGCTGTTCCCCGTCACCTGCGGCGTCGCCACCCGCAACCTCGCCACCAACCGCCTGCTGGACGCGATCGTGGAGGACCTCCCGTCGCCGGTCAAGCACGGTGGCCTGGAGGTCGGCGAGGTGACGCTCGAGCCCGTGGAGGACAAGGAGCTGTTCGCCTACGTCTTCAAGACCCGCGCCGATCCGTTCGCCGGGCGCATCAACATGTTCCGCGTCTACCAGGGCACGATGAAACACGACACCCAGGTCCTGAACACCACGACTCACAACAAGGAGCGGATCGGGCAGCTGCTGACATTCGAGGGCAGGGACACCACGCCCGGCCACCTCGACGAGTTCGGGCCCGGGGACATCGGCGCCGTGGCAAAGCTCAAGGAGACCCGCGCCGGCGACTGGCTGGCCGCCCGCGACGAGCCGATCTCGATGCCGTCGATCAAGCTCCCGGCGCCCGTCATGGCGTTCGCCATCGGGGGGGTGGCAGGGTCATCGGGCGACGAGGAGAAGGTGTTCGCGGCGCTGCGCCGCCTCCAGGAGGAGGACCCGACGATCGACCTGCACCGGGACCCGCAGACGGGTGAGCAGATCCTCGCCGGGCTCTCGCAGGTCCACGTCGAGGTGATCGTGACGCGGCTGAAGTCGCGGTTTGGGCTCGAGATCGGCCTCAAGCCCCCGCGCGTGCCCTACCAGGAGACGATCCGCCGGCCGGCCAAGGCCCACGGGCGCCACAAGAAGCAGACCGGTGGCCGCGGCCAGTTCGGTGACTGCCACATCGAGATCGAGCCGATCGAATACGACCCCGCCCACCCCTTCGAGTTCGTCGACGCGATCAAGGGCGGGGTCATCCCGTCCGGGTTCATCCCCGCCGTCGAGAAGGGCGTGCAGGAGGCGATGCAGGAGGGGACCGTCGCCGGCTATCCCGTCAAGGGCGTGCGCGTGCGCGTCTATGACGGCAGCTACCACACCGTCGACTCCTCGGAGATGGCGTTCAAGGTGGCCGGCTCGCAGGCCATGAAGCAGGCGCTCGAGCAGGCCGGCGCCGTGCTGCTGGAGCCAATCATGACGGTCACCGTCAACGCCCCCGAGGACACCGTCGGCGATGTGATCGGCGATCTCAACTCGCGCCGCGGCCGGCCGTTGGGCATGGAGCCCGTCGGGGCCGGCATGACCGAGATCAAGGCCGAGGTCCCGATGGCCGAGATGCTCTCCTATGCGCCCGACCTGCGCGGGATCACCGGGGGCCAGGGCGAGTTCTCGATGGAGTTCGAGCGCTACGAGGAGGTCCCCGGCCATCTGGCCGCCAAGGTGGTCGATGAGGCACGCGCCGAGCGGGAAGCCGTCAAGGCGTAGTACGCTCAGACGTTCGTGAGTACCAGGGCAATTCGCACCTCGACGACCCAGGCCGCATGCGACGTGTGCGGCCGGACGCTGCTGCGCGGCGAGCGGGCCGAGATCTACCTCAGCGGCGGGTCGCGCCGCTCGGTGTGCGAGCTGTGCACGTCGCGGGCGCTGCACGGAGGCTGGGTCCGCGAGGGCGAGGTGCCCGCGTACGACGAGTCCAGCAGCCGCCCGGACCGCCGCCGGTCGCTGTTCGGGCGCCTGCGCGGCCGCCGGGACCCGCGGGACGCCAGGGAGACGCGGGAGCCCGAGGCGCTGGACGACCTGCCCGCGCTCCCACCGACGTTCGAGGACGAGGCCCCTCCGGCCCCGGCGGCGCCGCGGGCGCAGCCACGGCCGCGGGCGCAGCCGTCATCGCCCTCCTGGCCGGCCCCGGTCAGCCGGGCGGCGTCGCGCCTGGCCGGCGCGAGCCGCGAGCCGCGTCACGTGCGCGCCGTGCCCACCAGCATCGAGCACAAGATCTCCTCGGCGGTCGGCCTGTTCAACGACTCCGAGCATCCCCGCACGGTGGCCGGCATCGGGCGCTCGCTGGGGTTGCCCGACGTCTCGGTGCATCCCTCCGACGCCAACGGCTCGGTCGTGCACGTCGTGATCTCGTGGGAGCTGTGCTGGTACCGCTACGAGGTCGACCTCCGTGACGAGGTCCCGACGGTGCGCGTCGGCGAGCAGGGCTATGAGCTGTCCGAGCTCTCGGAGATCGAGCGTCAGAACAACGCGATCGCCGATGATCGCGGGCGTCTGCGGCTGGCCAGCTGACCGTTTCCTAGACGGACGTTCGATAGCGAACAAACCGCACTGCTGGATAGCATCATGTCCGTGATCTACTGCGTGGTCCCCGAGGCCCTTGCCGACGAGCTCTTCCCGAAGCTGGAGAGCTATTACGCCGATGACCCCCACGTCACGGTGATCGTCGACCGGCGCAAGTCGAGCCGCCGTGAGAGCGGCAGCTCGGGCGGCGGCATGCGCGAGGTCCGCGATCGCCGTCGTCCCCGCGTCACCGGCGAGATGCCCGAGCTCGCGAGCGATTGAGCACCGGCGAGACGCACGCGGTGCCCAAGGTTGTGGTGCACGTCGACGGCGGCGCGCGCGGCAACCCGGGACCTGCGGCGGTGGGCGTGGTCGTCTCCGTGCCCGGTGGCGCGGTGCTCGAGGAGTTCGCCGAGCGCATCGGCGTGGCCTCCAACAACGTGGCCGAGTACAGGGCGCTGCTGCGCGGCGTCGAGCGGGCGGCGGCAGCGGGCGCGCGCGAGGCGGAGTTCGTCAACGATTCCGAGCTCGTCGCCAAGCAGATCAACGGTCTCTACAAGGTCAAGCACCCCGCGATGAAGCCGCTCTATGACGAGGCGATCGCCGCACTGCGGCGCAATTTCGAGGACCGCTGGCGCATCCGCAGCGTGCCCAGGGCCCAGAACGCGCGCGCCGACGCCCTCGTCAACGAGGCTCTGGACGGCGAGCGGTGAAGCGCTCGTAGTTGAGGCGCAGCAGGCCGATCACATCGTCGACGTCCCCGGCGCCCTCGATGCGGCGGGCGGCGGGGCCGACCCGGCCCGGGAACACCGGGTGATCGACGATCCGCCCAGCGTCACGCAGCTCGCGCCAGACATCCTTGGGGAAGAAGAAGTGCGCGGCGTGATCGCCGTGCAGGTGCCCGATCTCGTGGCGGCCCAGCCGGAAGGCCCATTCCCCGCGCCGGCCGTAGCCGGCCTCGATGCCGGGCCAGGAGCTGACCTCGCTGGTGATCTGGGCGCTGGCGGTGTGGGTGCCGGTATGAGTGGTCATGGCATGCTCCGTGCGTGAGTTGTCTCTCAGGAATGCCATGGTGGCGCTCGGGCGGGCGCACTTTCCAGGGGCAATTGGTCCTAGGCCCTGCGGCGCAGCGAGCCGGGACGGCCCAGCGGTCGATAACCTTGTGGCCGTGAGTGATTCCCTGCTCGAACTGAGCGCCACGCTGCACGAGACGGCTGCGCGGCTGCGCGCCGGCGACCTGGAGCCAGAGGCCACCCTCGCGCTGATCGAGGAATGCGCGCGGATGGCGTCGGAGGCCAGCGCCGAGGTTGATCAGCGCGTTCGCGCCGCGCTGGAGCCGCTGCCCGATCTTCCCGGTCAGCTTCCGCTGCCCGCGGCCTAGGCAGTCGGGTTGCCCGCAATACCGACGCTACGGCCGGCCTACCCGGAGCATCTGCGCGCCGACGTGGAGCGCTATCTGGAGGCGATCCGCTTCTCGGACGAGTTCGCCACCGCGGGGCTGGAGGAGGCGATGCGCTACTCGCTGCTGGCCGGCGGCAAGCGGATCCGCCCCGTCCTGTCGCTGGCCACCGCGGAGGCGCTGGGCCATCCGCGGGACGCGGTGCTGCCCCTGGCGGGCGCGATCGAGCTCATCCACACCTACTCGCTCATCCACGACGACCTCCCGGCCATGGATGACGACGACCTGCGCCGCGGACGGCTGACCTGCCACAAGGCGTTCGGCGAGGACGTGGCGATCCTGGCCGGCGATGGTCTCTATGCCGAGGCGTTCCGGCTGCTGCTCACCGAGCAGCGCGCTGAGCCGGCGCACCTGCTGGCCGCGGCGCGCGAGTTGGCCTCTGCCACCGGGGTGGGCGGGATGGTCGGCGGGCAGTACATCGACGTCGCCGAGACCGCCTCGGAGGGGGCGGCCGGCCTTCGGCGGCTGCACGAGCTCAAGACCGGGCGGCTGATCGGGGCCAGCATCGGGTGCGTGCTAATTGTCTTGGGCGATCACAAACCTGACACAATCGACTCCTTCCAGGCGTTTGCCAGCGAGCTCGGTGTGCTCTTCCAGATCGTCGACGACATCCTCGACGTGACCGGTTCAGAGGAGACCCTGGGCAAGCAGCAAGGCTCTGACCAGCGGCTGGGCAAGCGCACCTACGTCACCGAGTTCGGGCTGGACGGGGCGCGCCGGATGGCCGCGGAATCGCATGAGCGGGCCCGCGAGGCGCTCACCGCCGCCGCAGGGGCTCAGGCAGGCGAGCTCGAGCAGATCACGGATTTCATCGCAACCCGGAGCTATTAGTGACCGAACACCTCCTATCCCGGATCGACCGGCCGCAGGACCTGCACGGACTGACCGACGAGCAGCTCCAGCAGGTGGCCCAGGAGGTCCGCGAGCACATCATCGACACGGTGGGCGAGATCGGGGGTCATTTCGGGGCCAATCTGGGCACCTGCGAGATCGCCGTGGCGCTGCACTCGGTGCTGGACTCGCCCAAGGACAAGATCCTCTGGGACGTCGGGCACCAGGCCTACCCGCACAAGGTCCTCACCGGCCGCCGCGACCAGCTGGCGACCATCCGCAAGTACGGTGGGCTGGCCCCGTTCTGCTCCCGGGGCGAGTCAGAGCACGACGTCATGGGGGCGGGGCACGCCTCCACCGCGATCGGCTACGCCGTCGGCATCAAGGAGGCCATGCGCCGCGGCCACGCCCCCGACGGGCACGTCGTGGCCGTCGCCGGTGACGGTGCACTGACCGGCGGGGTCGCCTTCGAGGCGGTGCACCAGGCCGGAGGGGAAGGCACCCCGATCGTCGTGGTGCTCAACGACAACGGGATGTCGATCGCGCCCAACGTGGGCGCCATGTCGCGCTACTTCAACCGTGTCCGCCTCAACCCCAAGCTGTGGCACGCCCGGGAGGGGGTCGAGGGCGGCCTCACCAAGCTGCCGGCGGGCATCGGCAACACCTTCGAGCGCCTGGGACCGCATTTCAAGGAGTCGATCAAGGCATTCTGGGCGCCGGGCCTGTGGTGGGAGGAGCTGGACTTCGCCTACATGGGCGTCATCGACGGTCACGACGTCCGCGCCCTGCGCCGCGCCCTGCGCGAGGCCTTGGCCGCCGAGCGCCCGGTGGTGGTGCACTGCGCCACCGTCAAGGGCAAGGGCTTCGCTCCCGCCGAGGAGGGCGGCCTGGAGGGCATGGAGAAGTGGCACGCCGCCAAGCCCAAGTCCATCGCCAACGGCGCCCCCGCCCCGGCCCCGGCGCGCGTATCCGGTGGCGCCTCCGCCGGCAAGCCGGCGCCACCCGCCTACACCCAGGTGTTCGGCGAGGCGCTGGTGGCCGAGGCGCAGCGCGATGAACGCGTGATCGGGATCACCGCGGCGATGAACTCCGGCACCGGGCTCAACATCCTCCAGCGCGAGCTGCCCGACCGCTACTTCGACGTCGGCATCGCCGAGCAGCAGGCGATCCTGCTCGCCTCCGGCCTGGCCCTGGAGGGCTGCAAGCCCGTCGCGGCGATCTACTCGACGTTCCTGCAGCGGGCCTATGACCAGATCGTCCACGACGTCTGTCTGCAGAAGCTCAACGTGGTGTTTGCGTTGGACCGCGCCGGCCTCGTCGGCGACGACGGGCCCACCCACCACGGCGCCTTTGACATCGCCTACCTGCGCTGCCTGCCCAACATCGTGCTGATGGCCCCGCGCGACGAGGCGATGCTCGTCCACATGCTCCACACGGCGCTGCGCCACGACGACGGGCCGATCGCGCTGCGTTACCCGCGCGGCAACGGGGTTGGCGTGCCCTTGCCACGGCGGCCCGAGGAGCTGGAGATCGGCACCGGCGAGATCCTCCGCGACGCGGAGGGCACCGGCACTCGCGTCGCCCTCCTGGGCTACGGCACCGGGGTCGGCAAGGCGCTGGAGGCCGCCGACATCCTCGCTGAGCACGGCATCTCGGTCACCGTCGCCGACGCTCGCTTCGCCAAGCCCATCGACGCTGGGCTCGCCGCCCAGCTCGCCGCCGAGCATGACCTCCTCGTCACCGTCGAGGAGGGCGTCCTGGCCGGTGGCTTCGGCTCGGCGGTGTGGGAGACCCTGTCCGATGCCGGCCTGGGGGTGGGTGGGGCACGTATTTTCCGCGTGGGACTGCCCGATCGGTACGTCACCCACGGCGCGCCCAAGCTCCTGCACGAAGAGGTGGGCTTCACCGGCGAGCGGATCGCCGAGCGCATCGAGGCCGCGGTGGCCGAGCACTCGCACGTGGCCTGAGCGGGCCGTCTCCGCGGACGTCTGAGCGGGGCACTGGCGCACGTCAACGACGGGCTGGGGAAGGCCGGTTCGGATGGCAGCAGCGGGACCTGTGGCGGATCTTGCATGACATAGCTTCAAAATCCGCCACGACCCCCGAGCACCCAGCTTCGAAAGCCGTCGTTCGTGAGCCTCGCCGCGACGCACCCACTCGTTGCTTACCCCAGCCGACTCAACACGCGCACCCCGATCCCGTACCTTTCCGCGCAACTACATGAAGCGCGTCAGGCTTGACTCACTCCTCTCCGAGCGCGGGATGTTCCCCTCGCGCAGCCGCGCCGCCGCCTCCGTGCTGGCCGGCGAGGTGCTCCTCCTGCCCGAGCGCCGCCGAGCGGAGAAGCCGGGCCAGCTCGTCCCCGAGGACGTCCGGCTGGAGCTGGCCGACGCGCCGGCGTACGTCTCGCGGGGCGGGGTCAAGCTGGCCAACGCGCTGGACGCGTTCGGACTCGACGCGGCGGGCCGGCGCGCGCTGGATGTCGGGGCCTCCACCGGCGGCTTCACCGACTGCCTGCTCAAGCACGGCGCCGAGCACGTGGTGGCGCTGGACGTCGCCTACGGGCAGCTGGACTGGTCGCTGCGCTCCGACGACCGGGTGACGGTCATCGAGCGCAGCAACGCGCGCGCGCTGACGCCAGGGGCGTTGCCCTACGCGCCCGACCTCATCGTCATCGACCTCTCGTTCATCTCGGTGGCGAAGGTGCTGCCCGCGGTGCTGGGGGTCGCGGCCGAGCGCTTTGACTGCCTCGCCATGGTCAAGCCGCAGTTCGAGGTCGGTCGCGCCGGCGTGGGCAAGGGCGGGGTGGTGCGCGACCCCGAGCTGCGGCGTGGCGCGCTGGTGGCTGTGGGCCGGGCCGCCCAGGCGCTCGGCGCCGCCGTCCTGGGCTACGCCGCCTCAGGCCTGCCGGGGCCCAAGGGCAACCTGGAGACCTTCGCGTGGCTCGCCGAGCCGGCGCGCGGCGGACTGGCCGATCTCGAGGCCGGCGCGCGGGAGGTGGAGCCGTGAGGCGGATCCGCACAGCCACGGTGTTCACCCACCGCCGCCCGGCGGACACCGGCCCGGCACTGACGACGCTGATCGAGCTCGCCCAGGAGGCCGGGGTGACCCTGCGCTTCGACCCCGAGGAGACCGAGAAGCACGACATCGCCGAGGACGGCTTCGTCGAGCGCAACGCGCCGCTGGACCCCCATGTGGACATCTGCTTCGCCCTCGGCGGCGACGGCACCATCCTCAATGCGCTGCGGCGCTACGCCGGCACTGGCGTCCCCGTGTTCGGGATCAACTTCGGCGAGATGGGGTTCTTGGCCACGGTCGACCGCGACGAGGCGTGGGCCGGGTCGCTGCGGGCGCTGGCTGGGGACTTCGAGGTGCTCTCGCTGCCGGCCATCGAGATCTCGGGCGCGGGCACCAAGGCGCTGGCCATCAACGACGTCTCGATCCACCGCCAGCCGGGCAAGCGGGTCGCCGACCTGGAGTACTCGGTCGGCGGTGACGAGGTCGGCCGGGTGCGCTGCGACGGGCTGGTGGTGTCCACCCCGGCGGGCTCCACCGGCTACAACCTGGCCAACGGGGGCCCGGTGATGGCCTGGGGCGTGCACGGCTACGTTGTCTCGTTTATCTCCCCGCACTCGCTGACCGCGCGCACGCTCGTGATCGCCCCCGGCGACCGCCTGCAGGTGGACAACCGCTCTCGGGAGGAGCCGGTGGAGGTCACGGTCGACGGGCGCCCGATCGGCATCCTGGAGGCCGGCGAGCGCGTCGAGGCGCGCTTCGTCATCGATCAGGGCTCCCTCGCCCAGGTGCCCGGCACCACCTTCTACCACCGCCTGCGCCAGAAGTTCGGCCGGATGGCCACGCCGCTCTAACCATCCGTTCACACGGCGGTCCGTAGACTGCCCGCGCCACAGAGTGCAAGCACGAGGAGGGGGATCGGATGTCCATGGGGATCGTGCGCCGGGCCGGCGCCACCGTTGTCCTGGTGAGCCTGGTCGCGGCCGGGGTCGCGCTGGCCGCGAGCCCGCTGCACAAGGGCAAGGTCTATGACACCGGCGGCGGCGTCACGTCGCGTTTCACGCTGACCCTGATCACCAGCGCCACCAGCGCCAGCCGGCTCGTGGCCGGGCCCGCGACCCCACCGGTGGGATCCCAGTACGCGCTCAGCACCGGCCTGGTGCGGTGCCCGAGCGCCCCGCGCAACCCGGGCCTGGCCAAGGGCAACACCCCGTTCGCGCTATTCAGCTTCCCCGGCGCCAGGCTCAAGCTCAGGCACGGCACGCTCGGCTTCTCAGTCCAGAGGATCGACCGTCACCAGCAGGTGCTCGGCAGTCCGATCAAGCAGTTCAAGCTCACGATCCGGATCGCCGGCACGGTCAAGAGCGCGACGAAGATCGCGGGCACCGTGACCGCGTCCGGGGGGCCGTGCACGCTCAAGCATCCGCTCGCGTGGACGGCCACGCTCAACCCCCAGGACCAGGTCGCCCCGGGCACGTAGACCGGGGCCGGGCTCGCCGCGCGGGCCGCGCGGGCGGGGCGCGACCCACACGCGGATTTCCGTCCTGCGCGCCTGGTAGACCGGGGACGTGCTCTACGAACTGCGCGTCGAGAACCTGCTGTTGATGGAACGCGCCGAGCTGCGGCTGGCGCCGGGCCTGAACCTGCTCACCGGCGAGACGGGCGCCGGCAAGACGCTGCTGGCCCACGCCCTGGACCTGCTGCTGGGCGGCAAGGCGCGCCGTGACGTCGTCCGCCCCGGGGCGGCCGAGGCCTATGTTGAGGGCGTATTCGCCCTGCCGCCGGCGCTGGCGGACTCCGAGCGGCTGCCCACCGATGCCGAGGAGATCGTCCTGGCGCGACGGGTGTGGCCCGATGGCCGCACCCGCGCCTACGTGTGCGGACGCGCCGCCACCCAGGCCGACCTGCAGGAGCTGGGCAGCCAGCTGCTGTCGTTCTACGGCCAGCACGAGCACCGCAAGCTGATGCTGTCGACCGCCCAGCTGGAGCTGCTGGACGCCTACATCGGCCCCGCGCAGCGTACGCTGCGCGACACCCTGCGCGGCGCCCACCAGTGCGTCCGCGAGCTCGAGGCCCGCGCCGCCGAGCTGCGCGAGCTGGCCGGCGCCCGTGACCGCGAGCTGGACCTGCTGACGTTCGAGCTTGAGGAGATCGAGGCCGCCGCGCCCACCGAGGCCGAGCAGGCCGGCCTCGGCGCCGAGCGCGACCGGTTGCGCCACCAGGAGGCGCTGGCGCAGGCAGCCACCGTGGCCGCGCACAACCTCACCCCCGAGGCGGGGATGGGGGCCACCGAGCTGCTGGCCGAGGCGGCCGCCCGTCTCGAGCACGTGATGGCGGTCGATCCTCGCCTGGAGGCACTGGCACAGCGGCTGGAGACATTGCGCTACGAGAGCGAGGACGTTGTCGCGGAGCTGCGCGGCTATCTCGCCGAGCTCGAGGGCGGGGGCGAGGTCGGTGCCGCGCGCCTGGAGGAGATCGAGGAGCGGCTCACTCTGCTGGCGCGGCTGGAGCGCAAGCACGGAGGCACGATCGCCGACGTGCTGGCTCACGCCGAGCGGTGTCGCGCCCGCCGCAGCGAGCTGCAGAACGCCGACTCGGCGCTGGAGCGCATCGAGGCCGAGCTCGCGGAGGCCCGGACCAAGCGTGACGAGCTGGCGGGCCGGCTGGGCAAGGCGCGCCGGCGCTCGGCGCCGCGCCTGGCCGCCGCGGTGCGCGAGCGGCTGGCCGAGCTGGCGATGGCCGACGCGCGCTTCGAGGTCGAGCTCTCCCCGCGGCCCGACGGCTGCGGGCCGCGCGGGGCCGACGCCATCGAGATGCAGATCGCCGCCAACGCCGGCGGGCCGCTGGGGCCGCTGCGCGAGGTCGCCTCCGGCGGCGAGCTGTCACGGGTCATGCTGGCGCTCTTGAGCGTGGCCCACGGCACCGCCGACCCGGAGGGCGGGGCGGACGGGTCCGGCTCACTGCTGGTGTTCGACGAGATCGACGCGGGCATCGGCGGGCACACCGCCCGGGCGGTGGGCGAGCACCTGCGGGCACTGTCGGCCGGGCGGCAGGTCCTCTGCATCACCCACCTACCTCAGGTGGCGGCGCTCGCCGACCGCCACTTCACCATCGTCAAGACCACCGGCGTGACTCCGGCCACGACCACCGTGACCGCGCTTGACGGGGACGACGTCGTCTCCGAGCTCGTGCGCATGCTCGGCGGCGGCGCCGAGGACCGCGCGGCCAACGAGCACGCCCGGGAGCTTTTGCGCGCCGCATGACGAACGTTTGCCCGCTATGAGCGGGCAAGTTCGCCGCTGACGAGGAACCCGCCGGAGCCCTCGATAGACTCGTTACCAGTCGATGGCACAGGGCGAGACGCGCTTCATCTTTATCACCGGCGGGGTCGTGTCCTCGCTGGGCAAGGGCATCGCCGCCGCGTCGATCGGCCGGCTGCTGGTCGCGCGGGGCCTGTCGGTCCAGCTGCAGAAGTTCGACCCGTACATCAACGTCGACCCCGGCACGATGTCGCCCTACCAGCACGGCGAGGTGTTCGTGACCGAGGACGGCGCCGAGACCGACCTTGACCTCGGGCACTACGAGCGTTTCACCGACGCCAACACGAGCCGCGCCTCCAACGTCACCGCCGGCGGGATCTACAACACGGTGATCCGGCGCGAGCGCCGGGGCGACTACCTGGGGGCGACCGTCCAGGTGGTGCCCCACATCACCAACGAGATCAAGCAGCGCATCAAGCTGATGGCCGACTCCTCCGACGTGGACTTCGTCATCACGGAGATCGGCGGGACGGTGGGCGACATCGAGTCGTTGCCGTTCCTGGAGGCCATCCGTCAGTTCCCGGTCGACGTCGGCCGGCGGCGCTGCATGTTCATCCACCTCACGCTCGTGCCCTATATCGGCCACGCCGGAGAGCTCAAGACCAAGCCCACGCAGCACTCGGTCAACGAGCTGCGTCGTATCGGTATCGCCCCGGACATGGTCGTGTGCCGCTCGGAGTCGGAGCTGGGCACCGACATCCGCTCCAAGATCGCATTGTTCGCGAGCCTGCCCGTGGAGGCGGTCGTCTCGGCCTACGACGTCTCAGACGTCTACCGGGTGCCGCTCGTGTTCAACGACCAGGGCGTGGACGAGTTCATCCTCTCCGAGCATTTCGGCGTTGACGTCGGCGCGCCGGACCTGAGCGGGTGGGCGGCCATCACCCGCCGCGCCGCCGAGGCCCGGCGCCGCGTCCGGATCGCATTGGTGGGCAAGTACGTCCAGCTCGAGGACGCGTACCTGTCGGTGGCCGAGGCGCTGCGCCACGCCGGTATCCACCACGACGCGGTGGTGGAGCTCGACTGGGTGGACTCCGAGACCGTCGGGGATCCCGAGGTCAGCGAGCGATTGCACCGCGCCGACGGCATCCTCATCCCCGGGGGCTTTGGCGGCCGTGGCTGGGAGGGGAAGATCACCGCCGCGCGGATCGCCCGCACCGAGCAGATCCCGTATCTGGGCATCTGCCTGGGCATGCACGTCGCCGTCAGCGAGTTCGCCCGCCACGTCGCCGGCATGGATGGCGCCAACTCCACCGAGATGGACCTCGAGACCCCGTTCCCGGTCATCGACCTGCTGCCCGAGCAGAAGGAGATCGCCGACATGGGCGGGACGATGCGACTCGGCGCCGACCCGGTCAAGCTCCACGACGGCACCCGGATCCGCGAGCTGTACGGGGACGCGGTGGTCTATGAGCGCCACCGCCACCGTTACGAGGTCAATAACCATCTGCGGCGGCGGCTCGAGAACGTGGGCCTGGTCTGCTCCGGGACCTCGCCGGACGAACGGCTCGTCGAGGCCATCGAGCTCTCCTCCGCCGACCATCCGTTCTACGTCGCCTCCCAGTACCACCCGGAGTTCAAGTCGCGGCCCGAGCGCCCGGCGCCCCTTTTCCGCGAGTTCGTCGGCGCCGCGCTGGCGCACGCCGAGTCCGGCGCTGCCGCCGAGCCGTCGCATCCCCGCGAGGAGCCCAGCGTGCGCGTCTCGCGCACCTCCGCCTCGTGAGGCGCGCCACCGCGGCCGAGCGCGAGCGCCTGCACGAGACCTTCGCGGCGCTGTGCCGCATCCCCAGCCCCTCCGGCCACGAGCGCGCCTGCGCCGACTGGCTGACGCAGGAGCTGCAGGCCCTGGGGCTCGACGTGAGCGAGGACGACAGCGGCCCGGTGGTTGGGTCTGAGGCCGGGAACCTGCTCGCCCGAATCCCGGGTCGGCGGCCCGAGAGCATCGTTCTGTGCGCGCATATGGACACCGTGCCATTGGCCGCGCCCCTGGAGCCGGTCCTCGTCGAGGGCCGCTGGGAGAACGCCAACGACGGCATCCTCGGCGCCGACAACAAGTCGGCGATCGCGGTCATCCTGGAGCTGGCCCGGCGGGTCAGCGCCGGCGCGCCGCCGCCGCCGGTGGGCATCGAGGTCCTCTTCACCGTGTGCGAGGAGGTCTCGCTGCGCGGCTCACGGGAGTTCGACGTCTCGCAGCTGCAGAGCGTGTTCGGCTACGTCTTCGACCACGCCACGCCGATCGGCGAGATCGTCGTGGCCTCGCCCACCCACTACCGGATCGTCGCCGAGCTCCGCGGGCGCGCCGCCCACGCCGGGGTACGCCCCGAGTCCGGGCGCAGCGCGGTGGTGGCGGCGGCCAACGCGATCGCGGCCATGCGGCTGGGGAGGCTGGACGCCGAGACCACCGCCAACGTCGGGCTCATCGACGGCGGCAGCGCGATCAACGTCATCCCCGAGCGCTGCCGGATCGAGGCCGAGGTGCGCAGCCTGGACCCCGAGCGGGCGGCGGCCGTGACCACCGAGACCGTGGACCACCTGCAGGACGCCGCCAACGCCGGCGAGTGCGACCTCGACGTCAACGTCGAGCGGATGTTCTCGGGCTACCGCACCAAGCCCCGGGCGCCCCAGCTGGCGGTCGCCGAGCGGGCGCTGCGCGCCTGCGGCTACGAGCCCCGGCCGATCGCGTCGGGCGGTGCGTCGGACGCCAACTCGTTCGAGGCCGCCGGTTTCGCCTGCACCTGCCTGGCCGATGGGACCGAGCACAACCACGAGCCCGGCGAGCGGATCAGCAGCCAGGACCTCGAGATGATGCTCGACGTCGCGATCACCCTCCTGGACGAGGCCGCGGCGGAGTTTGCCGCCGCCGCGCCCGCCGGCGCCCTCTCGACACAGAACGGGTCCGTGTGAACGGATTCGAAGCGGTCGGCTCGGAGACCAAGTGGCGCGGCCGGGTGGTCACCGCCGGAGTCGAGCACTTCCGCCATGCCGACGGCTCAGTGGTGGTCCGCGACAAGGTCTGGCACCCCGGCGCGGTCGGGATCCTCGCCGTCGACGATGCGCACGTGTGGCTGACCCGCCAGCCGCGCGAGGCGGCGGGCATGACGGCGTCGCTAGAGATCCCCGCGGGCAAGCTCGACGTCCCCGGCGAGGCCCCGCTGGCCTGCGCCCAGCGCGAGCTGGTGGAAGAGATCGGCAAGCAGGCCGGCCGCTGGACGGAGATCGAGGCCTTCTACACCAGTCCCGGCTTCAGCGACGAGCGGGTGTGGGTGTTCCTGGCCACCGATCTGGCCGACGCCGACGGCGGGGCGCAGCCCGACGAGGACGAGCGGATCGAGATCGTGCCGTGGCCCTTGGACGACCTCGACGGCGCGTTGGCCGAGTCAGATGACTCCAAGACGCTCATCGCTCTGCTCTGGCTTGCCCGCTCGCGAGAGCGTGGCGAGCCGGCCACCGGCTGACAGAGCGCGCCCAGCCGCAGGAGACGCCCCCGCACTGGGCGAATACGGCCGCACATGGCCATCGCCGAGGCATCCCACGTCCAGCGCCGGCTCACCGACCTCACCCTGGAGTTCCTGGCTGCCCTGGAGCTCGAGCGCGGCCTGTCGCGCAACACCCTGGAGGCCTACCGCTCCGACCTGCAGCAGTTCGGGGCGTTCCTGGCCCGCCGCGACCGCGACCCGCTCGAGGTCGGACCGAGCGACCTGTCGGCGTTCGTGTCCGAGCTGGCCGACGGGCGCGACGACAAGCCGCCCGTGGCGCCCGCGACGCTGCAGCGCAAGATCGCGTGCCTACGGTCGTTCTACCGCCACCTGCGCCGCGAGCAGATCATCGGCCACGATCCGACCGCCGAGCTGCGCCCGCCCCGCTCACGGGGGCGCCTGCCCAAGGTGCTGACACGCGACGAGGTCAACCGCCTGCTGGCCCAGCCGCGCGGGACCGCGCCGGCGGCGCTGCGCGACCGTGCGCTGCTGGAGACCATGTACGCCTGCGGCCTGCGTGCGAGCGAGGCGATCACGCTCGAGCTGTCCGAGATCGACCTCGAGGCGGGGATGCTGCGGGCCCGCGGCAAGGGCTCCAAGGAGCGGCTCGTGCCCATCGGCTCCAAGGCGGTGGAGACGCTGACGGTCTACCTGGAACAGGGCCGCCCGCGGCTGGTGGGCATCCGCGACGAGCCCCACGTCTTCGTCAACCAGCGCGGAGGCGGCCTGTCGCGCCAGGGCCTGTACCGGATCGTCCAGAGCCACGCCCGCAGCGCCGGCCTGGAGCGGCGCATGAGCCCGCACACGCTTCGGCACACGTTCGCCACCCATCTGCTGGCGGGCGGGTGCGACCTGCGTTCGCTGCAGGAGATGCTCGGCCACGCCGACATCGGCACGACCCAGGTCTACACCCATCTGTCGGCGGACCGTCTGCGCGACGTCTACTTCGATGCCCACCCGCGGGCGCAGATGGCCCCCGCCGCCCCGGACGCGCCAGACGCCCCGGACGCGCCGCCCGGCGGCTAGCCGTGGGGCTGACGCATTTCGACGAGGCGCCCTCGCGCGAGTACGCGCTCGGGCACCTGCGCAACCGCTGGACCATGCTGGGGGAGGCCGCCGGCTGCGAGACGGCGGGCGTGCGCCGGATCCAGATCGAGCCCGGGGGCTGGTCCACGCCGGCGCACGAGCACGGCCGCTCGGAGGAGATCTTCTACGTGCTGGCGGGAACCGGCCTGTCGTGGCAGCGGGGGCGGACGGCGCCGATCAGGGCCGGGGACTGCATCGTCTACCGGGCGCGGCGCGGTCCGCACACGCTCTACGCCGAGGAGCCGCTCGACGTGCTCGCGTTCGGGACCCGGGCCTACGACGAGGCGCTACGGCTACCTCGCCTGGGCATCTCGACGCTGGGCGGCCGCGCCGTGGAGTCGGTCGCCGGGCCCGACGACGGGACCCCGATCCAATTCGTGCGCGAGGCTGAGATCGGGCCTCCGGAGCTTCCGGCAGACTCGGATGTCGCCCCGCCGCGGCCCGCGACGATCGTCAACGTGAGCGAGGTGGAGCCCAGCGTGGTGCGGCGACCGCGCGTCGATCGCAGCCGCCGCGATCTCGGCCGCGCTGCCGGCTCGCACGATGCCGGCCTCCAGTGGATGCAGGTCGCCCCCGGCAAGCTGTCCAACCCGGAGCACTGTCACTCGCTAGAGGAGGAGATCTTCGTGATCCTGGCGGGCTCCGGCGTCCTGCTCCTGGGCGACGAGCAGATCCCCGTCCGGCCCGGCCACGTGATCGGCCGTCCGGCGGGGACGGGGCTGGCCCACGCGCTGCGCGGCGACACCGAGCTGACCTGCCTGGCCTACGGGACCCGCGAGCCCGGCGACGCCTGCTACTACCCGCGCTCGGGCAAGGTCGCGTGGCGCGGGCTGGGGGTGGTCGCCCGCGTGGAGCAGGTGGACTACTGGGACGGCGAGGACTGAAGCGCCGGGGGGCGCGCAGACCGGTGCGCCCGACCATCACGCCTCAGCGCGCCGCCGCCGGGCTGGCAGAATCGCGGCGATGAGGCGCGCGTTTGTGGTGGTCTTGGATGCCTGCGGCGTCGGCGCCGCCGCTGATGCCGTTGACTACGGCGACGCCGGCACGAACACGCTTGGGCACCTGGCGGAGCATCTGGGGGGCCTGGAGCTGCCGGCGCTGGAGCGCCTCGGACTGGGCTCGATCCTGCCGCTGGCCGGGATGCCTCCGGCGCCGGCGCCGGTGGTTCACGGTCGCCTGTGCCCCCTCGGCCCCGGCAAGGACTCCACCGCCGGTCACTGGGGCCTGATGGGGGTGACGGCCGGCCGTCCGCCGACCTACCCGTCGGGGTTTCCGGCGGAGGTGATCGACCTGGTGCGGGCGGCCGGCGGCCGGGGCGTGATTTGCAACCGACCGGACAACGGGCTGACCGCGATCGAGGACTTTGGCGCCCAGCACGTCGCGAACGGGGAGCTCATCGTCTACACCAGTCAGGACTCGGTGCTCCAGATCGCCGCCCACGTGGACGTGGTGGCGCCCGACGAGCTCTATGACATCTGCCGGCGGGTGCGCGCCGGGATGACCGGCGAGCACGCGGTGGGCCGAGTGATCGCGCGGCCGTTCGCGGGCGCCGAGGGCGCGTTCGAGCGCACTGAGGGCCGCCGCGACTACGCGCTGCCCCCACCGTCGCCCAGCTACCTCGAGGTGCTGCAGGCCCACGGCGTTCCCGTGCACTCGGTCGGCAAGGTGGCGCAGCTGTTCGCCGGCGTCGGCATCGACGTCGAGCATCCGGGCGCGACCAACGAGCGCGCCCTGGAGGAGACCAGCGAGCTCATCGCCGAGCTGGACCGGGGCCTCGTGTTCACCAACTTGATCGAGACCGATCAGATCTACGGCCACCGGCACGACTTCGAGGGGTTCGCCGGGGCCCTGCGCACGATCGACGAGCGCGTCGGCGGGTGGCTGGAGCGGCTGCGCGCTGACGACCTGCTCGTGCTCACCGCCGACCACGGCTGCGACCTGACCTCGCCGCGCACCGACCACACGCGCGAGCAGGCCCCGCTGCTGGCCAGCTTTGTCGGGCACCACGGCCGCCGCCACGACGGAGAGCTCGCCGACGTCGGCGCCAGCGCGCTGGCATGGCTGGCGGGCGGGGCCCGGGCGCCTGAGCTCCCGGGCCGGTCCTTCCTTTAATCTGTGGTGGCTCCCGTGAGTACGCTCGCATTCGAGGCGCCCCTGGCGGCGCTGCGCTTTGTCCTCGGACCCTCGTGTAGCGCTGCTACACGTCGGGTCCTGCGTCCTCGCGCAGCGTCCACCAGTGGCGCCTCTTGGTGCGATCGGACCCACGGGAAACACCACTAGCTCGTGCCCGAGCTTCCCGAAGTGGAGACGATCCGTCGCCAGCTGGCGCCCCACCTGGAGGGACGGACGCTGCGTGCGGTCGAGATCCTCGATCCCCGCTGGACGCGTCCCGACCCGCCGGAGGCGGTGCGTGAGGGGCTGCGCGGCCGCGTGGTGGAGGAGGTGGGCCGCTCGGGCAAGTACCTGGTGTGGCGGCTGAGCGGGGACCGCCACCTGCTCATGCACCTGCGCATGACCGGGGCGCTGTTGTTTGATCCGCCGGCCGACCCGCCGCACACCCGTGTGCGCTTCGCGCTGGACGCCGGGCACCGGCTCGTCTACAACGACCCGCGGCGGTTCGGCACCGGGCACCTCGTCACCGGCGCCGCCGCGCGCGACGCCTACCTGAGCGCGCGGCTGGGCATCGAGCCGCTGACCCCTGCCTTCACCGCCGAGCACCTGCGCGCGCAGGCCCGGGGGCGCAGCGCGCCGGTCAAGTCCTTTGTGCTCGACCAGCGCCGCATCGCCGGCGTGGGCAACATCTACGCCGACGAGGCCCTGTTCCGTGCCGGGATCCATCCGCTGCGCCCGGCGGGCTCGCTGAAGGGCTCGCAATTCGAGGCGCTGCGCGAGGCGATCGAGCACGCCCTGACGGCCGGGATCGACGCCAAGGGGGCGACGATCGACGACTTCCGCCACGTCGACGGCGCTCAGGGCTCCTTCCAGGACCTGTTCTGCGTGCACCAGCGCGAGGGCGAGCCGTGCCCGGTGTGCGGGACGTCAATCCGCAAGCTCGTGGTGGGCGGGCGTGGGACCTACGTGTGCGAGCGCTGCCAGCCGCGGCCACGGAACGCGGGCCGGCGGCGAGGACGTCCGGTGGGCGCGGGACCCGCCGCCTCAGGCGGCGAGCAGCTCTGAGAGCGTCCCGGCACGGTCTGCGGCCAGCAACTCCTGGAAACCGCCCAGCGTCTCGCCGTCGACGACGATCTGGGGGAAGGTGATCATTCCCGTGAGCTCGGCGAGCTTGCTGCGGCCGTCCGGGTCGCGTGCCAGATTGATCTCCTCATACGCGATCGATCGCTTGGCCAGCAGGTTCTTGGCGCTCGAGCAGTACGGACAGAAATCCGTGGTGTAGACGGTGACCGGCTTCATAGCTTCATTAAGTATAGCGCGGGGTGGATCATGCCCGGCCCGCTGAAGACCGAGGCGATCGTGCTGCGGTCGATTCGCTACGGCGAGGCCGACCGCATCCTTCATCTCTATACCCCGTATCACGGTCGTTTGAGCGCGATCGCCAAGGGCGCGCGGCGCGCGCGCAGCAGGTTCGGCGCCCGGCTGGAGCCCTTCTTCCACGTGCGCGCGGGGCTGCACGAGGGGCGCAGCGAGCTGCTGACGGTCACCAGCGTCGACACGATCGCCGCCCATGGGGCGCTGCGCGAGCACGCCGCCACGCTTGACGCAGCGGCGCGGGCCTGCGACGCGGTGAGCCGACTGTTCGAGACGTCCGAACCTCACCCCGAGGTCTTCCAGTTGCTGGTCAACGAGTTGGGCCTGCTCCAGGCAGACGCCGCCCAGGCGCGCCCCGGCAACGGCCTGGCCTTCCGCCTCAAGCTCCTGCTGGCGGCGGGGATCGTGCCCCAGCTCGCCGCCTGCGCGGTGTGCGGGGAGACCGAGCACCTGAGCGGCTTCTCGGGCGCCGCTGGCGGCGTGGTCTGCAACGCCTGCGAGGCCGGGGCGTTCTCGCTCTCGCAGGACGCCTACGGCTTCCTCGTCGGTGCGCTCGGATCGCCACTGGCTCAGGCGCCCGATGGCTCGGATCTGACCCTGCGCCAGGTCGAGCGGGCCATCGGCGACACTGCCGAGCATCACGCCCACGTGCGCCTGCGCCCGCTGCTGGCCGCCTGAGCTCCATGCGAAAACGTCGCGGATTGGCGACAAAGCCGGCGGCGGCGCGCGGAGCGCTGTCAGAATCGGTGTGTGAGCGAGCAGACGACGACCTTCGGCTACGAGCATCCCACCGGACCGGTGGCCGACCGGTTCGCGCAGCGGATGCGCGCCCGGGAAGAGGCCGAGCTGTCGCCACTGGCCACCCGCTCCTATCCGGCGCAGCGGCCACACCCCGAGACCGACTGCGGCCTGCGCACTCCGTTTCAGCGCGATCGCGACCGGATCGTGCACTGCAAGGCGTTCCGCCGTCTCAAGTACAAGACGCAGGTGTTCGTGGCGCCCACTGGGGACCACTACCGCACGCGGCTGACCCACACGCTGGAGGTGACCCAGGTCTCGCGCACCGTGGCCCGGGCACTGGCCCTCAACGAGGACCTCGCCGAGGCGATCGGACTGGGGCATGACCTCGGGCACCCGCCGTTCGGCCACGTCGGCGAGGACGCGCTGGACCGCTGCCTGCGCGAGCGTTTCGGCACCGGCTTTCGCCACTACGAGCATTCGCTGCGGGTGGTGGACAGGCTGGAGCGCGACGGGCGCGGACTCAACCTCACCGAGCCGGTGCGCGATGGCATCGTCACCCACTCCGGGCGCTCCGCGACGCCAGCCACGCTCGAGGGTAAGATCGTGCGCCTCGTCGACCGCGTGGCCTACATCAACCACGACATCGACGACGCCGTCCGTGCCGGGGTGCTGGCCACCGCCGACCTACCCGCCGGCCCGATCGAGATCCTGGGGGGGACCGGCCAGCAGCGCATCGACCGCCTCGTCCACGATCTGGTCGAGCATTCCCAGGCGGCGGGCGACATCGCCCAGGGCGAGCTGATCGGGGGCGCCATGGCTGACCTGCGCGCGTTCATGTTCGACCGCGTCTACCTCGGGCCCGTGGCCACCCGTGAGCACGTCAAGATCAACCGCGTCATCGACGTGCTGTTCGAGCACTACTGCGAGCACCCCGAGGAGATCCCCGCGTCGATCCCCGACGGGGACCTGTCCACGCGGGTCACCGACTACTTGGCCGGGATGACCGATCGCTTCTGCATCCGGGCGTTCGAGCAGCTCAGCGTCCCGGTGTCGTTCGCGCCGTGAGCCGCTACACCGCCGATTCGCGCGACCGCATCCTCGCTGCGGTCGACATGCTCGCTCTCGTCTCCACGCGCACCGAGTTGCGCCGGGCCGGGGTCGACAGCTACTTCGGGATCTGCCCGTTCCACGACGAACGCACCGGGTCATTCCACGTCCGGCCCGACGAGAAGCACTACCACTGCTTCGGCTGCCAGGAGTCCGGAGACCCGTTCGACTTCGTGATGCAGACCGAGGGGCTGGACTTCAAGGCGGCCATGGAGGCGCTGGCCGACCGCTTCGGGGTGCAGCTCGAGACCGAGGATGAGGACCCGGGGGCGGCGGCCCGGCGCCAGCGGCGCGAGCGCCTCCACGTGCTGCTGGACCGGGTGACCACCTACTACGCGCGCTACCTGTGGGAGGCCGCCGAGGCCGAGAACGCCCGCGCCTATCTGCTGGGGCGCGGCCTGGCCGAGGACACGCTCAAGGAGTTCCGGGTCGGCTATGCGCCCAGCGCGTGGGACCGGATCCTGCTCGCCGCCCGCCGCGCCGGCTACTCCGATGACGAGTTGCTGGCGGTCGGCCTGGCCCAGCGCTCACGCAACCGGCCCGGCAGCATCTATGACCGCTTCCGCGAGCGGATCATGTTCCCGGCCGTCGACGCCCGCGGGCGCGTGCACGGGTTCGGCGCCCGGCGCATGCGAGATAACCAGGGCGGCGCGAAGTACCTCAACACCTCCGACGGCGAGCTCTACCACAAGCGCGAGGTGCTGTTCGGCATCGACCTGGCCCGCGCGCCCGCGGCCAGGGCCGGTCGCATGATCCTCGTGGAGGGCTACACCGACGTGCTGGCGCTGCACCAGGCCGGCATCCGCAACGCGGTGGGGATCATGGGCACGTCGCTGACCGAGGAGCAGATCCGCGAGCTCGAGCGGGTGGTCAAGGTGCTCGAGCTGTGCCTCGACGCCGACCGGGCCGGCCAGGAGGCGATGCTGCGCGCCGCGCGCCTGGCCGCCGGGCGCGACCTGGAGCTCCGCGTCGTCCCGCTCCCGGAGGGCACCGATCCCGCCGACCTGATCGAGCGCGACGGGGTGGAGGCGCTGCGCTCGCTGGTGGAGCGCTCGACCCCGTTTGTCGTCTTCAACGTCGACCGCATCCTCGAGCGCGCCGACACGCGTTCCGCCGAGGGGCGCGACCGGGCGTTGTCTGAGCTGCGCCCGGTGCTCAACGAGCTGTCCGCCAGCGTCCTGCGCGACGAGCTGGTGCGCCGGGTCGCCGGCCGCCTGGAGTTGACCGAGGGTCGGCTGGTCACGCTGCTGGCCGGCGGCGGTTCGCCCGGAGGGGCGCTGAGCCCGGGGCGTCCCGGCAACGGGTCGGGTCCTGCGGGCCCTAGGGGTCCCGGGGGCGCCGCGAGTCCGTCGCGGGCCGAGGTGGCCGGCGGCCCGGGCCACGCGGCGCGCAGCGAGCGGCTCTTCCTGGCCCTGTGCCTGGCCGTGCCGGACGTGGGCGCCCGGCTACTCGGCGAGATCGACATCGACGACCTGCTCACGAGCACGGCGCTGCGTCGCGCCGCGCGCCACCTGGCCCAGCACGTCCGCTCCCCGCTGTCCGACCTGCCCGAGGACGACGAGGAGTTCGCCCGCACCATCAGCGGCCTCGTCGAGCTGGCCGGCCGGGTCCCGGATCCCAGCGCCGACCGCCTGGAGCACGCGCGCCTCATCCTCGATCTCGACCGGCTGGACCGCGCCATCATCCGCGCCCGGTCCGACGGAGCGGGCACCAGCGATCTTGCCCGCCGGCGCGAGGACGTGCGCGACGCCATGCGGGCCGCGGTGGCGCGGCTCGAGAAGACCATGTGAGGATTCTCGCTAAAGATCCGCGCCGTGGTTCCGAGTAAAGTTGGGCGGGCGACCTGCAAAGGACAGCTTCGTACACCCTGATCCGGGGTAGCTCAATGGCAGAGCGTTCGGCTGTTAACCGAAATGTTGTGGGTTCGAGTCCCACCCCCGGAGCTCTCAGACCTTGAAGCTCTACGTCTGTTACGGCACCTGGACGGCCGGCGGGTCGATCCACAAGCATCCCTGCGGCGAGGCGCACCGCGCGCTGGTGGCCACCGGACATGAGCCGCGGGTGATCCGCTCCTATGGGCTCGGCCCGCTGCCGGGTCTCATCAACGATCTGACTCCCCGCAAGCAGGTCAAGGAGCTGACCGGCAACTACTGGGTGCCGGTGCTGGTGACTGACGACGGGGAGGTCGTGCAGGGCTCGCGCCGGATCGTCGCCTGGGCGCAGGCGCATCCGGTCACGGCCGCGGCGACCGCCTAGCGGGGGCGAGCGACCGCCTAGCGGGGGCGACTACGGCGGCTGCGAGCTTGAGCTCGATGGGGCCGACGAGGGCACGATCAGGGTCAGGGGCCGGCGCGCCGGGGCGGTGGCGGCGCCGGTCAGCGCCGCGCCGCGAGCTGCTCGACCAGGTCGGCGGCGCGCGCGGGGCCCGGGTGGCTCGCCGCCCACGCGCCGAACTGTGCCGCGCGGTATCCCAGCTCGGGCCGGCCCAGCGCCCGCCGGACCGCGAGCCGCAGCGTCATCGGGCTCAGCAGCGGCCATGGGAGGCGCACGCCCGCACCGGCCCAGTCGACCCGCGCGGCGTTCTCGGCCATGTCGCCGACGTGGGGCACCGCCAGCACCCGGCACTCGGACGCCAGCGCCCGCACCATCGTGCCGTGGCCGGCATGGCAGATCACCAGGGCGCACCCCGGCATCGTCCGCGCGTAGGACAGCCACTCGACCAGCCGCGTGTTGGCGGCCACCGGCACGGGGCCCGGCAGCGGCCGCCGGTTCCAGGTCGCCAGGACGCGGACCGGCTCCCCCGCCAGGCCGATCAGCGCCGCGCGCAACAGCCGGTGCGACGGGTCCTGGGCGGTGGACGGCGCCACCAGCACCAGCGGGGCGTCGCCGGGCGGCGGCGCGACTTCGGCAGACGGCGGCTCCCACATCAGCGGCCCTACCACCTTCACGTGGCCCGGCCACGGGCGGGGGTACTCGAGCTGGGGCAATGTCCCCACCATCGTCAGGTGCCGGCTGAGGCCGCCGTGCAGGCGGCTGACCGGAGGCAGGCCGAGCCGGCCGCGGGTGTCGTTGAGCTCCTCGCGCCCGCGCTCGAGCCCTACGCGGACCGGCCGGTCAAAGGCACGCCAGAGCGTCCGGCCCGCGCGCGTGCGCGGCAGGCGAGCGCCGAATGCGTAGGGGGGGAACCCGGCCTCCATCACCGGGTACACGTGCGGAATCAGGGTGGCCACCGGGATTGACTCGAGCTCGGCCGCCAGCGCCGGGGCCAGCGTGAGGATGTCGTGCACCACCACGTCCGGCCGCGCCTCGGCCACGGCCGGGCGCGTCTCCGCCGTGGCCCTCACCACCGCCTCGTATGGTCCCAGCGGCTGCTCGCGGGTCGGGAACGTGGGGTACTCGGGGGCGGCGCGGAACCGCATCCCCTGCGCCTCCACCTCCTCGCGCCACCGGCTCCACGTCTCGTAGGTGACGTCGTGGCCCCGCGCGACGAGCTCCGCGCCCAGGGCCAGCATGGGAAAGGCGTGGCCGGGCTGGCCGAAGGCGCCGAGGAAGACCCGCAGCGGTTCGCCTCGCTCAGCCCGCGAGCTCGGCCACGGCGCGCAGCTGCTCGATGCGGTCCTCCCGCGTGAACGCCATCGGCATGACCATCAGCGTGCCCACGTCGGCGTCGCGGAAGGCGGCGATCCGGTCGCGCACCACGTCGCCCGGCCCGCACAGCGAGACCATGTCGATGAGCTCGTCGGGCAGCGCGGCGGCGGCCTCCTCCTTCTTGCCGGCCAGGTACAGGTCCTGGACGGTTTTCGCCGCCTCTTCGAAGCCGTAGCGCTGCACCAGGTTGTTGTAGAAGTTCTGCTGGCGCGAGCCCATGCCGCCCACGTAGAGCGCCAGGCCCGGCCGCATCATGTTGCGCGCCAGCTCGCGGTCGTCGGTCACGAAGGCCGACACCGTCGGCGCGATCTGGAAGTCGTCCAGCGAGCGCCCGGAGCGGTCGGCGCCCTCCTGGAGCAGCCGGCGGAAGTCACCGACGAACTCTGGGGAGAAGAACGTGGGGATCCACCCGTCGGCGATCTCGCCCGCCAGGGCGGTGTTCTTGGGCCCGATCGCGGCCAGGTAGATCGGGATCCGCTCCTGCACGGGGTTGATCATCAGCTTCAGCGCCTTGCCGGGGCCGTCGGGCAGCGGCAGCTCGAGCGTCTCGCCCTTGAACTCCAGCCGCTCGCGGGCCAGCGCCTTGCGCACCACCGCCACGTACTCCCGGGTGCGCTGGAGCTGGCGGCCAAAGCGCTGGCCGTGCCACCCCTCGGCCACCTGCGGCCCCGAGGAGCCGATCCCCAGCACCATCCGTCCCCCGGAGAGCTCGTCGATCGTCGCGGCGGTCATCGCGGTCATCGCCGGCGAGCGGCCCGGCATCTGGAAGATGGCCGAGCCGAGCTTGATCTTCGACGTCCCCGCGGCCAGCCAGGCGAGCACCGTCGCCGCATCCGAGCCGTAGGCCTCGGCAGCCCACACTGAGTCATAGCCCAGCCGCTCGGCCTCCTGGACGACGTCGAGTTGCTCCTGCGGGCCCATCCCGAAGCCCCAGTAGCCAACGTTCACTCCGAGCTTCATGCAAGGTTCCTTTCGTCGCCAGGGGATCGCTTGAGGGCCTCGACGGCGCCGGTTGCAGTGGCCAAGCCGCTCACCCGTCGGGCGGCACAGGCTATGCGAACCCGCGCCGAGTCGGCCGAGCCCGCAGTCACCGGCTAGACAGGCAGCCCCGCCGGCATCGTGCCCGGCGGCTGGAACATGATCTCGGGGATGACGCAGCCAGGGGAGAGGCGTAGCAGCATCCGCACCGCCTCGGCGACGTCGGTCACCTGGATCATCGACTCGGCGGGGACGGATCGCTTGACGAAGTCGGTCATCGGCGTGTCCACGAACGCCGGGCACAGCGCGCAGGACTTGATGCCCTCTTTGCCCAGCTCCTTGTTCATGGCCTCGGTGAAGCCGACGACGGCGGCCTTGGTGGCCGAGTAGACCGACAGCCACGGCTCGCCGGACTTGCCCGAGATCGAGGACGTGTTGACCACCAGCGCGTTGCCGTGCTCGGCCCCGGCGGTCCGCAGCAGCGAGGCGGCCTCGCGGTAGAACAGGATCACCGAGCGCAGGTTGACGGCCAGCTGCATGTCCAGCCGCTTGGTCTCGATGTCGGCGACCAGCGCGCCGACGCCGACGCCGGCGTTGTTGACCAGGACGTCGAGACGGCCGAACCGGTTGCGGTGCTCGGCCACGACCTGGGCCACGGCGTCCTCGGTGCCCATGTTGGCGGCCACCTGGGCCACCTCGCCGCCGCCCGCGGCGAGCTCCGCCGCCGCCTCGGCCAGCTTGTCGGGGCGCCGGGCAGCCACGGTCACGCCGAAGCCCTCCTCCAGCAGCATGCGCGCGATCGCCAACCCGATCCCGCTCGAACCTCCCGTCACGATCGCCGCGCGCTCAGCCATGCACTCTCCTCCGCCTTGCTTGCCGTCTCAGGCGCGGTATCCAATCAGGCGAGCGCCACCGGCGCGGCGATACTTGGTCTGAGTGAGCGACGCGTCATCAGCACCGCAGCCGGCGGCCGAGCGGCGGACCACCCCGGTCGAGCTGTTCTGGGACCTGGTGTTCGTGTTCGCGGTGACCCAGGTGACGACGCTGCTCGCGCACCGCACGAGCTGGGCGCGGTTCGGCGAGGCGATGCTGGTCCTGGCGCTGGTGTGGTGGGCCTGGTCGGCGTTCGTGTGGGCGGCCAACGCCCAGGAGGAGCAGTCGCGGACGCTGCGGGCATGCCTGCTGGCCGGCACGGTGCTCGTGTTCGTGGTGGGACTGTCGGTGCCCAACGCCTTCGGTCGCAACTCCCTGTTGTTCGCGCTCGCCTACGCCGCGGTGCGATTCCTGCACCTCGGGCTCTACATCGACGCCTCGCGGCGCGGCAACGCGTCGCGCGCCGCGATTCTCTCCTTTGCCGTCACGGTCGTCATCGGCATGGTCCTGCTCGTCGCCGGGGCGATCACCCACGGGTGGGAGCGCATCGTGCTGTGGACCGTCGCGCTGGCGATCGATTACGCGGGCCCGGCATGGCTGACCCGCGAGCGCCTGCGCGGCCTGCAGCAGGTGGCCGTGGCGCATTTCGCAGAACGCTACGGGGCGTTCGTGATCATCTGCCTGGGTGAATCGATCGTCGCCATCGGGGCCGGCGTCACCTCCCCCGAACGGCACCTCACCCCCGGACTGGTGATCGGCTCGGTGCTGGCGCTGCTCATCGTCGTTGGGATGTGGTGGACATACTTCGACCGCATCGCCGACAGTGCCCAGGAGCGGCTGCGAGCGCACGGCGACCCGGTGCTGGCGGCGGCCGACGCCTACAGCTACATGCACCTGATCATCGTGGCCGGGATCATCATCCTGGCCGGCGGGGTCAAGCTCGTGGCTCACGACTCGGTCTCGCTGCCGATGCCCGACACCGGGCGCCTGGCGATGTGCGCCGGCGCCGCCATCTATCTGGTGGGGCTGGCCGCCTTCCGCCTGCGCATGCTCGGCGAGCGCTCTTACGGCCGCCTGCTGACTGCCGCCGCCCTGATGGTGCTCTACCTCGTCAGCGGCGGGTTGCCGGCCTGGGTCGTGGGCGCGCTCATCGCCGCGCTCCTGGGCGCCCTGTGCGCGGCCGAGGTGGCTCTCGCCGGCGCGCGGGAGCACGCCGAGCCGGCGCCCGCCGCGGTCACGCCTGGATCGAGTGGCGCCGCCGAGCGCGCGGGTTGACGAGCGGGGTGAGCATCCGCTCGAGCTGCGGACGCAGATGCTCATGCATGCTCGGGAGCTTGAGTGCCTCGCCGAGATGGTCGGGATCCTCGTCGACGGCGAAGCCGGGGGAGAGGGTCGCGATCTCGAACAGGATCCCGCGCGGCTCGCGGAAGTAGATCGACCGGAAGTAGTCGCGATCGCGCACCTCGGTGACCATCGCGCCGGCGTCGCGCGCCCGCCGTTGCCAGTCCAGCTGCTCCGCGTCGGGGCAGGCCCAGGCGATGTGGTGCACGGTGCCGGCGCCCTGGCGCCCGGGATCGCCGGGCGGCTCGTCGTAGCTCCAATCAAACGCGCGATGCTCGCCGGCGAGCCGATAGGCGCCGCCGCCGGCGGCGTCGAAACCCAGCGTCTGGGTGAGCAGCGGCGCCGCGCCCGAGGGCTCGCGACCGTAGGCCCGGGCGCCCTGGGGCCCAATGAGGGCGTGCTCGGCCGGGACCTCGGGGTGCAGGGCGGTCAGCGGCGGGTTCCCGGACTCGGCGACGACGAGCTCGAAGCCCAGGCCGTCGTAGTCGCGGAAGCGCAGCGCGCCGTCCGCGCGCTCGTACGCGACGCCGCCGTCGGACAGGCGGCCCGCCCAGAAGTCGAGCGCCGCCGCGGACGCCACGCCGAGCTGGAGCGTGTGGATCATGCCGTTGCCCGCTCGTCCGCGTGGCGCGCCCGCGAACTCGAACCAGGTGAGGATCGAGCCCGGGCTGCCGGTCTCGTCGCCGAAGTAGAGGTGGTAGGCCTCGGGCGCGTCGAAGTTGACGGTCGTCTTGACCAGGCGCAGCCCGAGAAGGTCGGCGTAGAAGTCGACGTTGCGCTGGGCGTCCCCGGTGATCATCGTGATGTGGTGCAGTCCGTCGAGCCTCATGTCGCCTCCGCGGAGGGGGTGGATGTCCGAGGCTCAGGGTGACACGTGGCGGCTCGCCTCGCCAGGGGCCGAAAGCAGCTGACCGAGGTAGCCGATCATCCGCTGCGCCAGCGCCCCGCCGTGGCGCAGCGCCGGCTCCGGGTCAGTGCCGGGCTCGGGGCCCGCGCAGCCGTCAGCGCGAGCGGCCTCGAGCCGCGCCGCCACCGGGGCCGCCAGCGGCGAGAGCAGCTCGACGGCGACCGCCACCGCGTCGGCGACGACGGCGGGGTCGAAGGACCACAGCACCTCGAAGCGCCGCTGTGCATCGGGCAGCGGGCTCTCGGACGGCTGCTCCCACGCGGCCAGGCAGGCCTGCACGCCGTCGGCGCTGATCACCACCGCCCACTCCCGCGACAGAGCGTGGCGGCGATCGATCGGCACCTCCGCGGGGCCGCCGGCCGGCTCGGCGGGTCCCGCGAATTCGGCGAGCGCGACCGCCAGTTGGGCGGTGCGGGCGAGCTCGCGCCAGCGGCGCTCGGCGTGGCGGTAGAAGCGCTCGCGCTGGAAGCACCCGATCAGCACGCCGGAGGCGGCGCGCGCGCAGTATTCGTCCTCGATGGCCCGGCTGAGCGCCAGCACCGCCGGCTTGGGCAGGACGGTTGGCGCCACGTCAGGACGGCGCCGGCGCAGTCCGGCGAACACCGAGGCCGCGGGATCGCGCCGCCGGCTGCGTACGCGCTCGATGGCCGCCGAGAGCGAGAGTCCGTGGTCACGCAGGCGGACCACCTCGCGGACCTGGTCGACGTCGACGGTGGAGTAGCGGCGGTGCCCACCCGGCAGCCGTGCCGGGTCGGGGAAGCCGTGGCGGTTCTCCCACATGCGCAGCGTCCCGGCCGTCAGCCCGGTCCGCTCCGCCAGCTGGGCGGTGGTCAGGTCTGGGTTCGCGACGTTCGAGATGGGAAAACGATACAACTTGTAGAGCTTTTTCCAACACCCAGCCACGAGGGGGAGCTGCAGACGATGCGAGTGCTGATCACGGGCGCCACGGGAACCATCGGGCTTGCCCTGGCCGACGCGCTGACGGCGCGCGGGGACCAGGTCGTCGCGCTGTCCCGGGATCCCGAGCGGGGACAGCGGGTGCTGGGCGACGGGGTGGAGGTGCACGCGTGGCCCGACCCCGAGAGCTCGGCGCCGCCCGCCGAGGCGCTCGCCGGAGTCGACGCGGTCGTCAACCTGCTGGGCGAGCCGGTGGCCCAGCGCTGGACCGACACCGCCAAGCAGCGCATCCGCGAGTCGCGGGTCCAGGGCACCCGCGCGGTGGTCTCCGCGCTCAACGAGCTGCCGCCCAGCGGCCGGCCGCGGGCCCTGATCTCACAGTCGGCCACCGGCTACTACGGGCCGCGCGGCGATGCTCCGCTCGACGAACAGGCCTCGCCCGGCGACGACTTCCTCGCCGAGGTCACCGTGGCCTGGGAGCGAGCGGCGTGCTCCGCCGAATCCGCCATGCGGGTCGTGCGCACCCGCACCGGCGTGGTGCTCTCCCACAGCGGAGGAGCGCTGGCCAAGATGCTCCCATTCTTCAAGCTGGGGATCGGCGGCCCCGTCGCCGGGGGCCAGCAGTACGTCCCCTGGATCCACCTGGACGACGTCGTGGGCGGGCTGATGCACTGCCTTGACCGCGAGGACGCGGCCGGGCCCGTGAACCTCACTGCGCCGACCCCGGTGACCAACGCCGAGCTGTCGCGCGCGCTCGGGCATGCGCTGGGGCGACCCGCCGTCCTGCCGGTTCCCAGCATGGCGATCAAGTTGCTCTACGGCGAGATGGCCGAGATCGTCACCACCGGGCAGCGGGCCATTCCGGCCAGGCTGGGGGAGCTGGGCTACGAGTTCCGCCACCCGGGGATCGAGCCGGCGCTCAAGGATGTCCTGAGCGCGTAGGGGAGGCTGTTGGGCGCCATGGTGGCAATCGTCTGGTTCCGCCGCGAGCTCAGGGTCCATGACCATCCCGCCCTGCACGCGGCGCTCGAGTCCGCCGAGACGGTCGTGCCCGTGTTCTGCTTCGACGACGCTCTCCTTTACGGCCGCCACGCCTCGGGTCCACGCACCCAGTTCCTGCTCGAGTGTCTGGGCGAGCTCGATGCGCGGCTGCGCGAGCGCGGCAGCCGGCTGTTCGTGCGCCATGGACCTCCTCAGCGCGAGCTTCCGGCGCTGGCCGAGGAGACCGGCGCCGTCACGGTGCACCTGACCGGCGACGTGGGGCCGTTCGCGCGGCGCCGCCAGCGCGAGGTCAGGCAGGCGCTCGGATCGCGCGTGCAGCTGTGCGTGCACCCCGGCCTGTTCGCCGTGGACCGCCTCGACGCCATCCGGACCCAGGGCGGTGACCCCTACAGCGTGTTCACGCCGTTTGAGCGCAACTGGGCCGCGCAGCCCCGGCGGGAGGTGCTCGCCGCGCCCCGTCGCCTACCGTCCCCGCCCTGCGGCCTCGACGCCGGCTCGCTGCCCACGCTGGGTGATCTCGGCCTCGCGCAGGAGTGCGCCGAGCCGGCGCGCGGGGGCGAGGGCCGCGGCCGCGAGGTGCTGCGACGCTTCCTCGCCGGCCCGGTGGGGTCCTACGCCGACGCGCGCGATCGGCTGGTCGGTCACGAGGTCAGCCGGCTGTCGCCCTACCTGCACTTCGGATGCGTGTCACCGAGGGAGATCGAGGAGCGCCTGCCACATGGGGAGGGGCCGGCGGCGTACCGGCGGCAGCTGGGATGGCGCGACTTCTATGCCCACGTGCTCGGTCACTTCCCCGCCAACGCTCGCTCGGAGTTCCAGGAGCGCTACCGGGGCGCGATCCGGTGGAGCCGGGCCCGCCGGCCCTTCGAGGCCTGGTGCGAGGGCCGGACCGGCTATCCGGCGGTGGATGCCGGCATGCGCCAGCTGCGCCGTGAGGGCTGGATGCACAACCGCGCGCGGCTGCTGGTGGGCTCGTTCCTCACCAAGGATCTGGGCATCGACTGGCGCTGGGGCGAGCGCTGGTTCATGCGCATGCTGCTCGACGGCGACGAGGCGTCCAACAACGGCAACTGGCAGTGGATCGCCTCCGTCGGCGTCGACCCACAGCCGGCGTTCCGGCGCATCTTCAACCCCGGCCGCCAGCAGGAGCGCTTCGACCCCGATGGGGCGTACGTGCGCCGCTACGTGCCCGAGCTGGCCGACGTGCCCGACGCGTACCTGCGCGAGCCGTGGACGATGCCCGCCGACGTTCAGGAGCGGGCCGGTTGTCTCATCGGCCGCGACTACCCGGATCCGATCGTGGATCATGCCCAGGCCCGCAGGGAAGCATTGGACCGCTATCGGGTGTGAAGGCGGGAGGCGCGCGGCTTTGTTTCGGCCGTCACGAGGGGAGGTACAGCTAAGGCATGACTACCGTGAACCCCTCAGGACCGCGCACCGCGTATCCCGCGGCACAACGGACCGCCGCGCCCACCACGACGCGCACCGAGAAGGGAATGAGCCTTGCCAGGGGGCCGGCGCTCATCCTTGGCACGATTCTGACCGCCGCCGGGCTGTACCTGCTCTACAAGGCCCGGACGTTCCCGCCGTTCTCCAACTTCCCGAACGGCGATGCGCCCAAGGACGGGGAGTACATCTTCGGGCTCTTCGCTGCCAACGGCTGGACGGGGATGCTCACCGCCGTCAGCGGTGGCCTGCTGCTGTTCGGCGCCGCCCAGCACCTGCTCGCCAAGACGATGAGCCTCATCGTCGGCATCGCGCTCGGCGCGGCCGCGGTGATCGCGCTGATCAGCGGCGACGTCCTCGGCATGGCCGCCGCCAACGGTTGGACCGAACTCGCCTGGGGCGCATGCGCGGTGATCCTCCTCTTCAACACATTGGTGCCGCGACGCCGGCGCACCGTCGTCGTGGCGGAGGAGACGGCTGTGGCTGACACCGCGCCTGTCGCCGAGCGTGACCCCGTCGTCGCACAGGAGGAGCCCGCTGGGGCGCGCCGCGACGTCGTCCGCGACGAGGAGCCGACTGTCGTGCACCGCGACCCCGCGGACGAGCCGACGGTGGCCCACCGCGACGAGGCCGCCGCCTCGCCTCCCGAAGCGCGCCGCGAGTAGCCCTCATCCAGGCGGACGGGCTGAGCGAGTTCCTCGCGGAGCGCTCGCCCGAACCAGATCCACCCCCGCCGGACCGCTCGCGCCCCGGCGGGCGATGTCGGCGCCCGCGGGCGCAAGGTCCTCCGCCGCGGCCCCGCCGGCGGGCTGATGCAGCCGCAGCCGGGGCAGCTCGAGCTCCAGGCGGGCCCCGGTGGTGTTGGATACGGCGCGCGCGTCTCCGTCATGCGCCCGGGCGATCGCTCGCACGATGGCCAGCCCCAGCCCAGCGCCACCCGTCGTGCGGCTGCGATCGCCGTCGGTCCGATGAAAGCGCTCGAACACCAACTCCAGCTCGCCGGGCGCGATGCCGGGGCCGTCGTCGAGGACCACGAAGCGCACCATGCCTCCCGGCCGCGATGTGACCTCGAGCCGGACCAGCCCGCTCGGCGCGGTGGTGTGCTCGATGGCGTTGCGGATGAGGTTGCGCAGCGCCTGGGCCAACCGGTCGGGATCGGCGGTCAGCGTTGCGTCGGGAACGGGCCCCAGCTCGAAGTCGCGCTCCTCGCCAAGGCGCGCGGTCAGCCACAGCTCGCTGACGAACGGCTCGAGGGAAAACTCCCGGTACTGAAGGAAATCGCGGTGCTCGGCGCGCGTCAGCAGCAGCATGTCGTCGACCAGCCGCGAGGTGCGCGCGATTTCCGCGGCCACGAGGCGCTCGACGCGGCGGACCTCCGCCGGCTCGGGATGCTCCTGGGCCGCGAGCACCTCGAGCTGTCCGGCGATCACCGTCAGCGGCGTACGCAGCTCATGGGAGGCGTCGGCGATGAAGTCGCGCTGGGCCGCGAACGCGCCCGCGAGGCGATCGAGCATGTGGTTGAAGGCATCGGCCAGGACCCGGATCTCGCCGGCCGCCAGCGGCGAGGTGTCCATGCGCGGGTCCAGGTCTCCGTCGTCCACGCGGGCCGCCACCCGGGCGAGCCGCCGCAGCGGAAGCGAGACCGACGCGCCGGCGAGGTAGGAGGCGATGAGCGCCAACACGAGCGCCAGCGCGCCCGCGATGACGAACGACCGCACGATGCTGCGCTGCGCCCGGGTGATGATGGCCAGTGGCTCGCCGGCTCCGACCCGCACGTCGAAGGAGCCGACCCGCACCAGGCGCTCGTCGATCCGCACGTCCCCGGTGTCGGGCGCCCGCTGCGTGGTGATCCGGGTGGGGGCGACGAGCAGCGTCCGGGCCATGGCGTTCTCACCGTTCTGCTCGGCCGCCGTCTCCCCGTCATCGGGCACCGGGTTGCCGAGCAGCTGCGGCGGGTTGCTCGTCGACCCGTGGCCGGGGATGGAGGCGAACAGCAGCGATGACCCCGCGTTCAGATGCTGGCCGCGCAGGTAGGCGCCCATCTGCGCCAGCAGCGCCTCGGGCGAGGAGGCGCGCACGCTCTTGACCGCCTGCGAGAGCTGCGCGACATCGCCGGCCACGTCCTGGTCGACCTCGGCGCGCAGCTCCCGGCCCGTCTGCTCGTACACGACGGCGAAGATCACCGCCGATACCGCCAGCAGCACCCCGGTCACCCACGCCACCAGTCGCCAGCGGACGCTGGTGCGGGCGATCATCCCCCGTCCTCCTCCAGACGGTAGCCGCGGGAGCGCACGGTCACGATCGGCACCGGCCGGCCGCCGATGGCCAGCTTGCGACGCAGATAGCCGATGTAGACGTCGACGATGTTCGTCGCCGGGTCATGGCCATAGCCCCACACCGCCCGGAGGATCTGCTGGCGGTTCAGCACCTGTCCGGGATGGTTCATGAAGTAGGCGAGCAGGTCGAACTCCGTGTTGGTGAGGCGGACCGTCTCGCCCGCGCTGCGGACCTCGCGGGTGAGCAGGTCCACCTCCAGGTCGCCGGCGCGCATGAGCGTCGGCGGCGCCAGCCGTGTCGCGCGCAGCTGCGCCCGGATGCGCGCCTCGAGCTCGGCCAGTGCGAACGGCTTGACCAGATAGTCGACGGCGCCGGCGTTCAGGCCTCCGACGCGATCCTCGACCTCGCCCCGCGCGGTGAGTACGATCACCGGCAGCCCGGGGCGCTGGGCGGCGAGGTCGGCGAGGACCTCCATCCCGCTACGGCCCGGAAGCATGAGGTCCAGAACAACCAGGTCGACGTGGTCGCCGAGCGCCACCTCGAGCCCTCTTTCACCGTCGAGCGCGGACCGGACCTCGAAGCCCCGCGCGCTGAGGCCACGGTCGATGAAATCCACGATGCCCGGCTCGTCCTCGATCAGGACGATGTTGGCCACGCGCTCATCATACGGGCCCTTTCCTCCTGCAAACACGGTCAACAGAGAGTTCTCATCAAGGGATAAATGTCAGTTAAGCGAACTTGGACAGAGTCATCGTCATGAGCCGTTTCACGCGCACATCGACGCCGGCTCGGCGCGACGCTGGGCTCCGCCGCCTCCGAACCCTGAACCGCGTGCTGATCGGTGCCGCGGTAGCGGGCACCGGGCTGATCACCGACGTCGCCGCGCACGCCTTTCCCGGACACAAGCGCAGCGTGACGGCGACCGCGGCCAGCCCGAGCGCACATGTGGCGCGGCGCACGGCGGGCGAGAACCGCCGCCACCACCGCCGCCACGCGCGGCACCACGCACCGGGCGCGCTGCGCCCGCCGGCGCACGCTCCCACCACGACGCACTCAGCCGCGCCCACTCCGGCGCCCACCACCAGCGCGCCCCAACCGGCGCCAACCCCCAGCGCGCCCCAGCCGGCGCCCCAGCCCGCCCCGGCCCCGGTGGTGTCGGGCGGCTCGTGATGCCGGCCGCAGCGCCCGCGGCGGAGCTTCAGACCGAGTCCTGGGCCGCACTTGGGACGACGGTCGTCGTCCGCCATGCCGGCCCGTCAGATCCGGCGGTGGTGGCGGCGGTGCGGGCCGAGCTGACGGCCATCGACGCCGCCGCCAGCCGCTTTCGCTCCGATTCCGAGCTGAGCCGTGTCAACGCGCTCGGCGAGCAGGGCGGGGGCACGATCGGCACAAGCCCGCTGCTGGCCGAGGCGGTGCGTCTGGCGATCCGCGCCGCAGACGTGTCAGACGGGGCCGTCGATCCGACCCTTGGTGAGGCGCTCATCGGCCTGGGCTACGACCGTGATTGGTCCGAGCTGGATGTGATCCCATCGGCTGCGCCGCTGGCGCCCGGCTCTCGGATCGTAGTCCGGCATCGCCGGGCCGCGCGCTGGCCCCAGATCGAGGTGCGCGAGCACCCGCCGCGGATCACGGTGCCCGCCGGGCTTGTGCTCGATCTCGGTGCGACCGCGAAGGCATTGGCCGCCGACCGCGCCGCCCGTGCCGCCCACGACGCCGCGGGCGCCGGCGTTCTCGTGGCGCTCGGCGGCGACATCGCCACCTGCGGCGCCGCGCCCGTGGAGGGCTGGACCGTCCACGTCACCGACGACCACCGCGATGGCCCCGACGCCCCCGGGCAACGGGTCGCCATCCAGGCCGGTGGCCTGGCCACCTCGAGCATCGCCACCCGCCGCTGGATGCACGACGGCCGGCCGATGCATCACATCCTCGATCCCCGGAGTGGTCAGCCCGTGCCGGGCCCGTGGCGGACCGTCAGCGTCGCCGCGGACACGTGCGCTGACGCCAACATCGCGGCCACCGCCGCGGTCGTGCTCGGCGATGAGGCACCCGGGTGGCTGGCGCGGCACTCGCTGCCGGCTCGGCTCGTCGCGCTCGACGGGACGGTGCACACGCAGGGAGGCTGGCCGGCGTGACGGTCGGTCCCAGCGCCTACTGGTACGTGACGCGTGCCAGCGGAACCGTGGCGCTCATCCTGCTCACCGCGAGCGTCGTGCTCGGCGTCGCCGCCATCGCCCGGCTCCGCGGCCCCGGGGTGCCCCGGTTCGTCGTTGATGGGGTGCATCGCACCGCCTCGCTGCTCGCGGTGGCGTTCCTCGTCGTGCACATTCTCACCGCGGTCCTGGACAGCTTCGCCTCGATCTCGCTGGTGGACGCCGTCATCCCGTTCGCCGGCTCCTACCGGCCGTTCTGGCTCGGGCTGGGGACGGTCGCGTTCGACCTGCTCCTGGCGGTCGCGATCACCAGCCTCGTCCGGGCCCGGGTGGGTCACTCGGCGTGGCGCGGCATCCACTGGCTCGCCTACGCCGCCTGGCCGGTGGCCGTGTTGCACGGCTTCGGAACGGGGAGCGATGTGCACCAGACATGGCTCATCGCCATCAACGTCGCCTGCATCATCGCGGTGCTGACCACCGTGATCGGCCGAGCCATGATCGGCTGGCCGGCCAACGTCCGGCTACGGATCGGCGCTCTCGGCGCCGCCGCCGGCTTCGCCCTCGGTCTCTTGGTGTGGCTGCCCGGCGGGCCGCTGGGCAAGGGCTGGGCCCGCCGCGCCGGCACGCCCACCTCGCTGCTCAGTCACTCGGCGCGCGGAAGGCGCTCATGAGCCTGCCGCGCCTGTTGCTCGGCGTCGGCGCCGACACGATGGACTACGCCACGCACCGTCGCATCCACGGCGAGCTCCCCGCCGCCGGGCGCCGCACGCGCAACGGCCTGCCGCCGCCCCTGGTGTCCGAGCTCACGCGCGCGGCGCTGAGAGGTCGTGGGGGAGGCGGCTTCCCGCTCGCCGCCAAGCTCGACGCCGTCGCGCGCTCCCGGGGCGCGCCCGTCGTCCTCGTCAACGGCACCGAGGGCGAGCCGATGAGCGTCAAGGACCGGATGCTGCTCGAGGCCCTGCCCCATCTCGTGCTCGACGGCGCCTACGGCCTCGCCGACACGCTCGGTACCAGGGACGTCGTGATCGCGCTCGACGAGCCCCTGCGCGACGCCGCCGGCGTCATCCGCCACGCGCTGGCCGAGCGCCCCGAGCCACGACGGCGCGGGGGACAGCCGCGGATCGTGGTCGTGCCCGCCGGCTACGTCACCGGCCACGAGACCGCGATCGTCAACTTCGTCAACCGAGGCATCGCCCGGCCGATGACGCAGCCCCCACGCATGAGCGAGCGCGGCATCGGGCGCCGCCCGACGCTCGTGTCCAACGCCGAGACGCTGGCGCACGTCGCGCTCATCGCCCGCCACGGCGCCGAGTGGTTTCGCGAGATCGGGCCCAGCGACGAGCCCGGCTCGGCGCTGGTGACCCTCAGCGGCGGCATCCGCGCACCCGGCGTCTACGAGATCGCGCACGGGTCCCACCTCGCCTCCCTGCTGCGCGCCGCGGGCGGGGTCAGCGAGCCGGCGCGGGCGTTTCTGGTCGGCGGCTACGGTGGCACGTGGATCGATGCGGCAGCCGCCACCGCGCTACGCCTGTCACGCGGCTCATTGCAGGCCCTGGGCGGCTCGCTGGGCGCGGGGGTCATCGTCGTCCTGCCCGACAGCGCCTGTCCGGTCGCCGAGGTGACCCGTGTGGCCGGGTGGATGGCCGACGAGAGCGCCTCGCAGTGCGGACCCTGCGTCAACGGGCTGGCCTGCATCGCCGACACGTTGGCCGACGTGGCCGAAGGCCGCGGCGGCCCTGACGCCTTCAGCAACATCCTGCGCTGGTCCCAGCTCGTCGTCGGCCGGGGCGCGTGCGCTCACCCCGACGGCACCGCGGCGTTCGTCACCAGCGCGCTGCGCGTGTTCCGCTCCGAGTTCGAGGATCACGCGCGCCACGGCCCCTGCGACGCCTGCGCACGCCGCTCCGTCCTCATCACCCCCCGCGAACGCAGCCTGGCCGCATGAACAGCCGCATCGACGTCGACCCGATCCGTTGCGAGGCCCACGGCCAGTGCGCCGAGCTTCTGCCTGAGCGCATCAGCCTGGACGAGTGGGGCTACCCGCTCATCGACCCGACGCCGATCCCGGCATCGCTCGAGGGCCTGGCCCGCCGCACGGTGAACGCCTGCCCGACGCTGGCGCTGCGCCTGCGCGCCGCGGCCCGTGCAGCGCCGCGCGCCTAGACAACGCCGGCGGCCAGCTCGCGCAGCTGATCCACGTCGGCCGCGGTCAGGCGCTCGGCCAGCGACACCGCATCCAGCGCGGCGTCGATCTGAGCCGGAGCGGTGGCCCCGATCAAGGTGCTTGCCGTCCGCGGATTCAGGAGCGTGAACGCGACCGCGAGCGTCGCCGGCGTGGTGTCCAGCCGCCGCGCCGGCTCGCGCAGCGCGGCGCCGAGGGCCAGGTCGCGCCGGCGGCGCGGGTCATCGCGCTCGGCGCTCAGGCGGGCGGCTGGGGAGGGGTTTGCGCCGGCGTACTTGCCGGTGAGCGCGCCGCCGGCCAGCGTCGCGGACGGCACCAGCGACGCGCCGGTGCCCTCCAGCGCCGCCTCCATGGCGGGGTCCTCCACCCAGTCCAGGCGAGCCAGGCTGTATGGCAGCTGCGCCGCGCACGGCTGCGGGATCTCCTGGCGTGTCGCCTCTGCGGACGCCGCGGCGATCGCCTCAGCGCTCCAGTTGACCACGCTCCACGCCTTGACGCGGCCGGTGGCCAGCACGCCGGCGATCTGTTCGACGGCCACCGGCACCGGGACGGCATCGGGCAGGGTGGAGGAGTAGAGCACGTCCAGCCGATCGAACCCCATCCGCTCCAGGGACCCTTCGAGCTCGCCCACCGCGTCCTGCTCGGGCCAGAACTCCCACCACAGCTTGTTGGAGACGGTGACCGCCTCGCGGTCGGCGCCCACCGCCCGGAACAGCTCGCCGAATAGGACCTCGGAGTATCCCGTGGCGAGCGGCGCATGCCCGGTCTCGTCGTTGTACCGGGCATCGTCGAGGAAGTCGATGCCCGCGCGCAGGGCGTGGTCCAGCACGGCCTCGGCGTCGGCGCGATCCATGCGCTCGAATGTGCGCCACGAGCCGAGCGCGATCCGCGAGACAACGAGCGGAGAACCGCCGAGCCGGCGGTGCGCCACGCCCTCAGACATGCCAGTGGGCGAACGAAACGCCCGCGACGGGGGAGCGGAAGGCGACCGACGCCATCATGGGCGCCAGCCTACCCCGGAAAACCTCGCCCCGGATCTCGAGTTTGCCGGGAGGTGCATCTGGGGGATGGACAATCCGGAAGACCTCACGCGGACCACGAGGTTTGCCGGGATTTGCAGGTTCGTGGGGAAGGCTCGCGGGGCCAACCCCGCAGACGCGCGGCCGAGCGGTTAGCCCGGCAGCGTCACCCACAGCCGCGGCGCCAGCTCGACGAGCACGTCGGGCTCCAGATCGGACACCGCGGCCGCGCCCGCGCGGTCCATGGCCAGCGACAGCTCCCGCCACGCCTGCGCCACCGGAGCGATCCGGGCGGTCGGCCCCCAGCCCACGGCGGCGCGCAGCTCGTCGGCATGGGCGCGCGCGTCAGCGGCGCTGAGCGAGCCGAACCGCCGGTCAGCGCCCCCGATGAACACGTGCTGCTGAAGGATGTCCTTGACCGAGGCGGTCATCGGGCCCCCATCACGGCGGCGGCGACGGCCGCCTGGCCGTAGGCGATCCCGCCGTCGTTGATCGGCAGGCGCTCGGGGACGAGCACGTGCAGGCCCGCCCGCTCCAGCCCGGCCCAGACCGACTCGAGCAGCCGGCGGTTCTGGAACACCCCGCCCGACAGGACCACGCGATCGGTGCCATGGGCCGCCGCGAGGCGGGCGCACACCGCGACGGTGGCCTGCGCCACCGCGGCGTGGAAGCGCGCGGAGATCGCGCTCGCCGGCACGCCGGCATCCGCATCGGCCGCGACCGCCTCGATCGCCGGCCGGGGATCGATGACGGCCATCGCCCCGATGTCTGTGACCGGCATCGGGTACGCGCCGGTCTCACACAGGTCGCACGCCGCCTCGAGCTCGATCGCCGCCTGGCCCTCGAACCTGACCTCGGCCCGGATCCCGCTCAGCGCGGCGACGGCGTCGAACAGCCGCCCCATGCTCGTGGTGAGCGGTGAGGCCGTCCGCGTCTGGACCAGCCGGCCCACCTGGGCCCAGGAGCGCGCATCCACCATTCCCGCGAGCGAGCGAGGCACCGGCGGCGACTGGCCCCGTGCGGTCCATAGCCACGCGCACGCCATCCGCCACGGCTGGCGGATCGCCGCTGCTCCCCCGGGCAAGGGCACCGCCACCAGAGTGCCGACTCGCGCGCACGACCGCACATCCCCGAACAGGAATTCGCCGCCCCACACCGTCCCGTCGGTTCCGTAGCCCGTCCCGTCGAAGATGGCGCCGACCGCCGGGCGGAGCTCGCCGTGCTCGGCCAGGCACGCCGCCAGATGGGCGTGATGGTGCTGCACGCCGATGAGCTCCACGTCCTCGCGGTCCAGCGCGTAGTGGGTGGACAGGTACTCCGGGTGCAGGTCGTGGGCCACCACCTCGGGCGCCACCGCGAACAGCCGCTGGAAGTGGTCGATGCCGTCGGTGAACGAGCGCAGCGTCTCGTAGTTCTCGAGGTCGCCAATGTGGTGGCTGACCCACGCGCGCCCAGCCCGGGCGACGCAGAAGGTGCTCTTGAGCTCGGCGCCGCAGGCCAGCAGCGGCCGCGGCGTCCCGGCCCCGGGGAGCCCCAGGCTCGCCGGGACATAGCCCCGCGAGCGGCGCAGGACGGCCGGCTGCGGCCGCTCTGAGATGCGCGCCACCCGCACCACGCTGTCATCCGTGCGGGTCTCGATGGGGCGGTCGTGCACCAGGAGCAGGTCGGCGATCCGCGACAGCCGCTCGCGCGCGTCGTCATCGCGATAGGCGATCGGCTCGTCGGAGACGTTGCCGCTGGTCATCACCAGCGGGACGCCGGTATCGGCCAGCAGCAGGTGGTGCAGCGGGGAGTAGGGGAGCATCACGCCCAGCTCGGGGGCGCCCGGGGCGACGGCGCCGGCCACGGCGCGACCGGGGCGACCGGCGCGCCGCGGGGCGAGCACGATCGGCCGCTCGGGCGCCTGGAGCAGCTCCCGCTCGACATCCCCGAGCACCACCAGCCGCTCCGCCGCGGCCATGTCGCCGGCCATCAGGGCAAACGGCTTGTCCTCGCGGTGCTTGCGTGCGCGCAGCGCGGCCACGGCGTCCTCGTCATCGGCCCGGCAGGCGAGGTGGTAACCGCCGATCCCCTTGACGGCGACGATCGCGCCGTCGCGCAGTGCGTCGGCGGCGGCGACGACGGGATCGCGCGCAGACACGCCCACCAGCTCGCCGGTCCCCGGCAGCAGCCTCACCGACGGCCCGCAGGCCGGGCATGCGTTGGGCTGGGCGTGGAAGCGCCGGTCGGCCGGGTCCTCGTATTCGGCGCGGCAGGCGGCGCACATGGCAAAGCCCGCCATCGTGGTCAGCGGCCGGTCGTAGGGGATGCCGCGCACGATTGTGAAGCGGGGCCCGCAGTTGGTGCAGTTGATGAACGGGTAGCGGAAGCGGCGGTCGCCGGGGTCGCCCAGCTCGCGCAGGCACTCCGCGCACACCGCGGTGTCCGGCGTGACCGGCGCATCGGGCGCCTCGCCCCGCGGGCTCTCCAGGATGACGAACCTCTCGGCACCGCAGGCCGCGCGCTCCTCGGCGGCCACGTCCTCCACCATGGCCAGCGGCGGCGCCTCGAGGGCCAGGCGCGCCAGGAACGCCTCCACCGCCGCGCCCCGGCCCTCCACCTCGGCGACGACGCCGCGCGCGTCGTTGAAGACGAAGCCGCCGAGCCCAAGCTCCCCGGCCAGTCGGTAGACGTAGGGGCGAAAGCCCACGCCCTGGACGGTGCCGTGCACGCGCACGCGCGTCCGGCGGCGGTCCCGGACGGGCGCGCCCAGGCTCATCCCACAAGCTCCCGCAGCGCGTGGTAGGCGCTCGCCTGGGCCTCCTGGATGCGGGGGATGTGCTCCGAGCGCGTGACCACGACGTGGTCGGCGAGCCCGTCGCCGGCGATCCGCCCCCCGTCGTAGCCGACCATCGCGATCGTCACCAGCCCCCGCCGGCGGGCCTCGGCCAGGGCGGCGATCACGTTGGTGGAGTTCCCCGACGTCGACAGCGCCAGCAGCGCGTCACCGGCGGCGCCGTAGGCGATCACCTGCCGGCTGAAGATGGCCTCGGTGCCGATGTCATTGGCGATCGCGGTCAGGATCGCCGGGTCCTCGGTGAGGTCGATCGCCGGCCGCTCCGCGGACCGGAAGTCGGCCACCGCGTCCATCGCGTCGGTGGCCGAGCCGCCGTTGCCCAGCGCCAGCAACTTTCCGCCCCGCTCGAAGGCGAGGCGCAGCGCGGCGGCAGCTTCGCCGAGCGTCGCCCCGTTCTCGGTCAGCGTCTGGGCCCGCAACTCGCCGATCTCGGCCGACTTGAGCAGCACCGAGCGGCGCACGTCGTCCACCACGGGCTCGAGCTGGTCCTCGCGCTCGTCCAGAAACGGGTAGAGGAAGCTCGACGCGCCCGCGTCGTGGGTGCGGCGCTCTGCGCGCCCGCTGAGCAGGCCGCGGTGCTCGAAGAACACGTGGACGAGCTCCCACAGCACGTGGTAGAGCGTCTCCACTAGCTCCTGGCCGACATCGGAGTCCAACGTCGGGGGCACGAACTCCCACTCGGCGCCGCCCCGCGCGAAGGCGATGGTCAGACAGCCGCGATGGCGCGCCACACCGATCGCGGCGGCGGCCTCGCCGTCGCCGTCGCCCGCGCCGAAGGCCATGGCGATGTCGTCGGGCCCCGCCAGCAGCGCCACCTGCGCGGCGAGCTCGCCGCCCTCGCCCGCCAACCCGATCGCGGGCAGGGCCCGCTTGCCCACGATCACGGGGTGCACGAACTCCACGGCCACGTGGCGGGAGTCGGACCGTGCCGCCGGCGAGCGGCCGAACGCCACCAGGCGTCCGCCGCGGGCAAAGCGCTCGGCCATCAGGTGACACAGCCGCGCCAGGCGCTCGGCCTCGGCGTCGAAGAACCGGGCGTTGGCCTCGGTGCGCGCCGCCAGCAGCGCCGTCAGGCGTGCGCTGGGGTCGGCCGCCAGCGCCGCCTCGCTCACACGACCGCCCCCTGACGAGTGGCGATCCGCGTCAGCCAGTCGCGCCACGCGTCGACGCCCTCGCCGCTCTTGGCGCTGAGCACGATCCGCTCCACGTCGGGATGCACCTGGTCGATGTTGTAGAGCAGGTGGTCGAGGTCGATGTCCAGGTGGGGGAGCAGGTCGATCTTGTTGACGAGTACGAGCTCGCAGGCGCGGAACATGAGCGGGTACTTGAGCGGCTTGTCGATGCCCTCGGTCACCGCGCTCACCATCACCCGCGCGTCCTCGCCGATCCGGAACTCGGCCGGGCAGACGAGGTTGCCCACGTTCTCCACGATGAGCAGGTCGATGTCGTCAAGCGGCAGCGCGGGAATGGCCGAGCGGACCATGTTGGCGTCGAGGTGGCACTCGCCGCCGAAGCCGGCGCCGGTGTTGATCTGGGTCACCGGCACGTGCAGGCCGGCCAGCCGGTCGGCGTCCATCGAGCCCTGCACGTCGCCCTCCAGCACGCCGACCCGCACCCCGGGCAGATCGGTCACGACCCGTTCGAGCAGCGTCGTCTTGCCCGCGCCGGGGGCGCTCATGAAGTTGACGACCGTGACGCCGGCGCGGTCGAAGTCGGCCCGGTTGGCGGCGGCGATGGTGTTGTTGGCGTCCAGCGCCTCCTCGACCACTCTCACCTTGGTGCGATGCATTCGGCCTCCTCGACCTCGATTGACTCGACTTCGAACTCGTCGCCGCTGGCCACCTCGACGTCACTCCCGGCGCAGGCAGGACAGCGAAACGCCGGGATCTCGATCTCCCATTCGTGGCCGCAGCCCCGGCAGCGCAGCCTCGCCGGGATGACCTCCTGCTCCAGGCGCGCTCCCTCGCACACGCTGTCGCGGGCCACGAACTCGAAGTAGAACTCCAGCGTGTCGGGGACCACCTGGCGCAGTCGGCCCACCCTCAGCGAGACGACCGTCACCCGCCGTCCGCCGGCGTGCTTGGCGACGGTGTTGACGATCGCGCTGCTCAGCGACAGCTCGTGCACGCGCTCACTCCGCGGGCGCCGCGAGCGCGCCCGACCGCAGATCACCCACCGTCTCCAGCACCAGCGCGACGGCGCGCGCCACCGCTGCCTGGACGCGCTCGGTCAGGCCCCAGCCCATCTCAGAGACCTGCTCGGGCTCGCAGGCGATGACCACGACCTTTCCCGGCCACGCCCCCACGGACTTGACGAAGCGCAGGACTGTCTGGGGATCCATGGCGTGGGGATTGATGACGTCCCCGTCCTCGATCCCGCCGGGCACCGACTCCTCCTCGGGCTCCATGACGTACAACGTCCCGGGCTCACCGCCCTGGGGCGAGACGTCGAGGATGACCAGCGCGTCGTACCCGCGCATCACCTCGTAGGCCAGGTCCAGCCCGCCCGTCCCGGCGTCCATCACCGACACCCCGGGCGGCAGCTCGACCTCGGTCAGGCGCCGCGCCACCTCGCCGCCGAACCCGTCGTCGCGCAACCAGGCGTTGCCGACGCCGGCGATCAGGATGCTGCGCAGGGCCCCTTCGGTCATGGTTGCACCACCTCCAGCTCCGGGGCGAAGAAGTACAGGTAGCGGCCGGTCTCCCGCATCAGCTCCTGGCCCGGGTCGTCGTCGATTGTCAGGCCGAGATGGGCCCTGCCGTCGTAGTCGGTGAAGATCCGCTCGATCGTCGCCCGCCGCCCGTCGAGCATGCGCGCCTGGATGTCGGCGTCGGGCCCCGGGCGGATCACCACCTTCCCGCCTTGGCGGAAGGTCCGGCCGCCCACGTCGAGCACGAGGTCGCCGGCGCGCGGGTCGGCCAGGCCGGGCGGCTCCGACGGCGGCTCGAGCGTCACGGGGTCGCGGAGCTGGACCCGGCCGTGCAGGGACACGATGTCCTCAGGCGTCGCGCTCTGCGCGCGGGCGATCATCGCGCGCACCGCCGGATCCTGGCGCTCGATCTCCGCCCGCTCACCATCGGACAGCGTGCGTACGTGCAGCAGCAGCGCCTCCTCGATCTCGGTGGAGTCAAACAGCCCGCCGAGGCTCTCGGGCGCGAGCCGCGGGTGGTCGGGGAGGACGATGGCCGCGCCCAGCATCACGTCGTCGGCGTTGGAGGCCAGCACCGGGAACGTGTTGACCGAGGCGCACGGCCGCTCCAGCGCCGACATGAATCGCCCGCCGGCCACGCGCAGCACGGGATGGGTCGAGATGAGCGAGCGGGCCAGGGCGCCGGCGCGCTCCAGGCCCGAGGAGACGAGTGTCCGGTTGGACACCCGCAGGACCACCTCGTACTCGTCCTCGGCCGGCTGCGGCACGGTCTCGAGTGACAGCTCCAGCGTCAGCGCCCCGACCGATACGGCCTTGACCGCCGCGCGCCCGCTCAGCGCGCCGGCCATCGCTCCCGGCAGCTCGACGCGCCGGGCCTGTCCCTGGTGGCGCTCGCCCGAGGCCTCCAGGAACCGGACCTCGGCGCTGAGCACGGCGTCGGGGGGCGACTGGACGATGCAGCGGAGCTCCAGGTGATCGAACGTGCTGGCCAGCGTCGCCGCGTACACCGGGGGATAGACGATCCCGAACGGGGTGGGGGTCGCGTTCTTGGTCGCTCCCGGCGTGTAGGGGTAGAGCGCGTAGCCCTCCCACAGCAGGGACTCGAGCAGCGCCTCCAGGTGGTCATTCATCGCGCTCGCCCTCCAGCATCGCGGCCACGGTGGCGTCGAGCGTCGCCAGCCCCCGCTCGAGCTTGGCGCGCTGCAGCGCCTCGAGCGTCTCGGCGCGCAGTCCGACCCACGCGGTGCCGGGGTAGTAGTGCTCGATCGTCTCCCGCCACACCCGCACCGGCATGCGGAAGCCGATGGAGGTGCTCCACGGCAGCAGCACGATCTGCAGCCTCCCGTCCTCGCCGGGGTAATAGACCATCCCGTTGAAGTGCAGCGCCAGGGGCGCCTCACCGTCGGGCAGCGAGTGCAGGTACTTGGCGGCGGCGAGCTCCAGGTCGTAGTGGCACGCGATCGGCACCGTCACCGTCGTCGCGCCGGTGAACGCCGGGACCACGACGTCGAGCTGAGCCCACACGAGGCTGCGCGTGGTGACCGCCCAGCGCTCGGGGGCGCCGAACAGCTCGACGAGCCGCTCGTGCGTGGCCTCGTCGTAGGCGCGGCGGGCGGGCTCGATCATCAGCTGGATCGTCAGCGCCAGCATGTACACCGGCCGCCCCGCCGTCTCGGTGATCTGCACGTCGAGCGCCAGCATCGGCGCGGCCGCGTACTTGACCGGGCGCGCGCCCAGCACGGTGAACTCCACCTCGGGCGGGTCCGCGGGCCCGGCGCCGTCGGCGGCCGCGGGGGCGGGGGCGGCGGCGTCCGTCATATGCCGGCCTGCACCCGCAGATCGTCAAAGAAGCGGTCCACCGCCGGCTGCACCTCGGGCCCGCCCGAGATGCCCTCCCAGGCCGCCTTGATCGTCCCGGTCAGTCCGTAGCAGCGGTCGATCGGCGCGATCACGTAGACGGGCGGGTCAGACAGCCGGTTGGCGATCAGCCCCTCGATGTCGGGTTCGAGCGTCTCCAGGACCGGGTTGCGCTCGAGCATGCGCCGCCAGGACTCGAAGTGCAGCTCGCTCTCGGTGGCGCCCGCGGGGCTTGGGTACATGGCGACGATGCACTCGGTGACGGTCGACTCCATGAAGAAGGCGAGCCCGATCGGGATCTGGAACGTCGCCCATAGGTCGTCGGGGACGTCGAGGCCCGCCAGCCACACCGTCCGGTTGCCCGTGGGGCGGTAGTCGCCCTCGCCGGAGCGCATCGCCCAGCACGTCTCGCAGGCGCACACGATCCGCCGCTCGGCCAGATGTAGGAGATGGCGGTGGTTGGACGAGATGCCGGCGCCGCACAGATCGCACGCCTCGGTGTCAGAGCCGAGGGGTGGGCCGGATGGCAACGACGCCGGCGCGGACGCAGCGGGCGCCGCGCGCGGCCGAGCAAGCCCGCGCAGCCCGGACACGAGGTCCGCTCGGCGCCGGGCGGCGACCGCGTCGGCCACCGGACGGCGCACGGTCATTGCGTGAGCGCGACCTTGACGCGCCCCTCGTCGCGCAGCAGCGGCACCGGCTCGAGCTGCAAGTGCTCGTCATCCAGGGAGCGGCCGGCGCGGGGCAAGAAGAACGACCGGTCGCACTCGGGGCAGGCAAGCGCACCCGCCGAGAGCGCCCCAGCGTGCACGGCGGCGCCGCAGTTGGCGCAGCGATCGCGGTAGGCCAGCAGCGTGCCGTCGACGTTGGCCACGACGAGATCTGACCCGGCGACGCTGACGGCGGCCAGGGCGCCGTCAGCGAGCCCGGCCACCGACTGCACCTCCACCCACGAGGGCTGCGGAGCCGGCCCGGCCATCACCACGGGGAGCTCCATGCCAGTCACCGGTTCCCACCCACCCACGCTGCCACTGACCATCGGCAGTCCGGGCTCACCAGTCGTCTGCGGGGCAACGCCCAGCACCTCCAGGCCTTCGAGATCGGGCGCGGCCTCCTCGAGCGCCTGCTTGATCGCCAACTCCAGCGTCACCGCCGATGCGGCGCAGTCAGAGCAGCTGCCGCGCAGATGGATCGTGGCCACGCCGTCCTGCACGGAGAGCAGCTCGACGTTGCCGCCGTGGGACTCCATGTACGGGCGCACCGAGTCGAGCGCCGCCCGCACCCGGTCATCGAGCGGCACCGGATGCAGGTCGTGGATGAGCAGCAGCGTGGACACCAGCTCGTCCTCGGAGAGCGCGTCGGCGATCCGGCGGCCGTCCGGCCCGGCGGCGGCGAGCACGTCGACGATCCGCTCCAGGCCGGCGCCGTACATCCGGACGACCGCCGACACCAGCTGATCGGCCACCTCCCGCGTGGCGGTGTCGCCGGTCGTCTCCAGTCGCTCCTGGAGGTCCTGGATGGACTGGACCAACTGCTCGGGGACAGCGTCCCCGACCACCCGCGCGTCAGTCTGCATCGCGCTAGGCCATCGCGGTCGGCGTGTGCATGACCTTGCGCACCCGGCCCCCGCCGGTGTACATGTGCACGCCGCACGGCAGGCAGGGGTCGAAGGACCGCACAGCCCGCATGATGTCCACCCCCTTGAACTTGTCCGGGCCGTTCTCCTCGAAGATCGGCGTGTTCTGCACGGCGTCCTCGTAGGGGCCGGGGGTCCCGAAGACATCGCGCGGACTGGCGTTCCACGGCGTCGGCGGATAGGGCTGGTAGTTGGCGATCTTGCCCTCGCGGATGACCATGTGGTGCGAGAGCACGCCGCGCGCGGCCTCGTGGAAGCCGCAGCTCACGGCGCTCTCGGGGACCTTGAAGCTGTTCCAGCTCTTGGTCCGGCCCGCCTGGACCTCCTTCATGGCCCGCTCCAGGCAGTGCAGCGCGATGAGCGCGCTGTAGGCCTGGTGGTACGTGCGGGCGCGGTCGCGCTCGATCGCGTTGGACTTCTCCGGCACCTTCCACTCGAGCTCCATCTCGGGCATGTTGGGCGAGCGGGGGAGCACCATCTGGATCGACTCGCCGGTGGCCTTGGCGTAGCCGAAATCGACCAGTCCCGCCTTGGCCGTACACCACTGGCGCGCGAACGGGCCGCCGCCGGTGTCGCAGCAGACGTGGGTGTCGGTGCGCTTGTCGTAGATGCGCGGCGACACCACCCAGGTGTACTTGTCGGCGAAGTCGCGCTTCTGCGGCCGCGGGAGGGTGACCTTGTTCCACGGGTGGTTCTTGTCCACCGGATTGCCGAGCGGGTCGTGGGTGACGAACGTCGGCTCGTTCTCCCAGCCGTCGAAGTAGGAGGAGCCGAGCAGGATGCGGATCATGAGGTTGATCTCCACCAGGTCGGTCGAGATCAGCTCGCCGCCGATGGCCACGCCTGGCGTGATGTAGCGCTTGCGGCCCCACTCGGTCATGTTGCGGTAGTCGTAATCGACGTAGTCCGGATCGTCGAACGAGCCCCAGTTGACGAGGTTGGTCTCCCGGAAGCCGACCATGTCATAGCCGGGCAGCTCCTGCAGGAAGAAGTCGTACAGGTCGTCGTGCATCGGGACACTGCGCTTGACGTAATCGAAGTAGCGCATCAGCCGAACGTAGTAATCGGTGCAGGTCTGGTGCGTGATGTCGGCGCTGCAGCCGCCGGGCATGATCGTGGAGGGGTGGGTGTGGCGCCCTCCGAACAGGCAGTACATCTCCCGGGTGTAGCGCGCCACGTGCAGGGTCTCGAGGTAGAACTCGCCGGTGAACGGGTTGAGCGCCCGCATGATGTCGGCAATCGTCTTGTACCCGTGGATGTCCGAGCTGGGAGCGGCGGTGCTCTCGGCCTTGGCCAGCAGGCTCGGGTTGGTCTCCTTGACCATCTGCTCGCAGAAGTCCACATTGGCCATGCAGTCGTTGAAGATCGCGTGGTCGAAGATGTAGTCCGCGGTCTCGGCCAGGTTGAAGGCCAGGTCGCCGAGCTTGGGTGGCTTGACGCCGTAGGCCATGTTCTGGTTCAGGCACGAACAGGTGCAGTGGTTGTCACCGCAGATGCCGCAGATCCGGCTGGTGATGAAGTGCGCATCGCGTGGGTCGATGCCCTTCATGAAGATGTCGAACCCACGGAAGATCATCGACGTGCTGTAGCACTTGATCACCTGCTGGTTGGTGAAGTCGATCTCGGTGTGAATGCCGAGACTGCCTACGATCCGGGTGATCGGGTCCCAGGACATCTCCTTGACGACGACCTTCTGCCCTGTGTCAACTGCCATCTCGTCTCTCCAATCTCACGCGGCGGTCAGTGTCAGTGGGCGGTGACTGTCACCACCGCTTCTGGTAGCCGGTGGTCAGCGTGCTGCCGCGCCGCCGCCACTCGGGCTCAACGTCGTACTTGGTCTTGATGTGGCGTTGGCGCATGAAGCGCACGATCGGCCCGTAGCTGAACTGGATGATGCGCTGGGCCGCCGCTCCCCACTTGTCCTCGTCCATGAACGGCATGTACTTGTCCGGGAAGCCGGGCATCGTGCACGCCATGCAGATGCCGCCGACGTTGGGGCACCCGCCCACGCCGTTGACCCAGCCGCGGACCGGGACGTTGCACTTGACCACCGGGCCCTTGCAGCCGAGCTTGACCAGGCAGCGGTGGTCGGATCCATACTCGGTGGCGAAGTCGCCCTGCTCGGCGAACCCGGCGCGATTGCAGCCTTCGCGCACCGTGCGTCCGAACAGCCACTTGGGCCGCAGCGCCTCGTCGAGCTCCGGGGCGGGGGCCAGGCCGGCGAGGTGCAGGGCCAGGTACAGGAGGGTCTCGGTCATGTTGTCGGGCTGGGCGGGACAGCCGGGGATGCACACCACCGGCAACCCTGCCTTGGAGCGCCAGCTCCAGCCCAGGTAGTCCGGGACGCCCATGGCGCCGGTGGGGTTGTTGCGCATGGCGGGGATACCGCCGTAGGTGGCGCAGGTGCCGACGGCGACCACCGCGGCGGCCTTGGGCGCCAGGCGGTCCATCCACTCGTTCATGGTGATCGGCTGGCCGTTCTCGGGGTTGACGGCGAAGCCGGTCCAGTGGCCCTCGCCGTTGATCTCCTCGTTGCCGAGCGAGCCCTCGATGACCAGCACGAACGGATCAAGCTCGCCGTTCTCGGCATCGAACCAGGCCTGGGCGTACTCCTGGCCCACGGCGTAGTCCACGACCTGGTTGTGCACCACGACCTTGGGCATGCCCGGGATCGCCTGCAGGATGATGTCCTCCAGGCTCGGGTTCGTCGCCGAGGTCATGGCCACGGAGTCCCCCTCGCAGCTCAGACCCGTGGTCATCCACAGCACATGGGCCGTGACCGCCTCGGTCTCCTTCTGCTTCGCATACGGACTCGCCTGTGTCGCCATCCCGTCTCCTCTCGCTCAACAGATACGCGGCAGCGGGTCGCCAACCAGCTGATCCATCACCCGCCGCCCGCCGAAGCTCGTCTCCACCAGCACCATCCCGGGTGGCTCGGTGCGCACCTCGCCGATCTCCGCCGCCGCCTCACACCCCGGCGCCGCGCGCAGCGCGGCCAGCGCGGCGTCCGCCGAGTCAGGCTCCACGAACGCCACCAGCTTGCCCTCGTTGGCCACGTACATCGGGTCGATGCCCAGGATCTCCGCCGCGCCGGCCACCTCGGGACGGACCGGCACCGCGCCTTCCCGCACGATCATCGCCACCGACGACGCGCGCGCCAGCTCATTCAGCACCGAGGCCACGCCCCCACGGGTAGCGTCGCGCAGGCAGCGCAGCCCCGGGCCGGCGGCCTCGAGCAGCGCGTCCACCACCGGCCACAGCGAGCGGGTGTCGGACTCGATCTCGGCGTCGAGGTCGAACTCGTTGCGGGCGAGCATGATCGCGGTGCCGTGTTCGCCGATGCTGCCCGACAGCAGGATCCGATCGCCCGGCCGCAGCGCCGAGGGCGAGAGCCGCGCCCGTGGGTCGCGCCGGCCCACCCCGCTCGTGCAGATGTACATCCCGTCGGCGTGACCGCGCTCCACCACCTTCGTGTCGCCGGTGACGATGGCGACCCCGGCCGCGTCGGCGGCCCGGGCGATGGCTTCGACCTCCGCGCGCAGATCCTCGGCGGGCAGCCCCTCCTCGAGGATGAGCGACACGCTCAGGGCCACCGGGCGCGCGCCGGACACGGCAAGGTCGTTGACGGTGCCGTTGACCGCCAGTTCCCCGATCGAGCCGCCCGGGAAGCGCAGCGGCCTGACGACGTAGGAGTCGGTGGTGAGGGCCAGCTCGGCGCCGTCGATCTGGACGGCGCCGGCATCGGCCATCTCGTCGAGCACCTCGGACGCGAACGCCGGGGCCAGCAGCCCTTCGATGAGGCTCTGGGTCGCCTTGCCGCCGGCACCGTGGGACATGGTGATGCGCGCGTCGCGGAACTTGGCGCGCTTGCCGCGGGCCGTCTCAATGATCCGGAGGATCGTCTGCTCTCGATCGGAGATCGCCGAACCGGCCGGATCGGGCATCACACCACTTCCCGCTCCCGCGCGAAGCGCCCGAAGTTGTAGTAGGCGGCGCAGGCTCCCTCAGAGGACACCATGCACGTCCCGATCGGCCGCTCCGGCGTGCACGCGGTCCCGAACACCTTGCACTCCCACGGCTTGATCACGCCCTTCAGCACCTCGCCGCACTGGCAGGCCTTGGGGTCGGCCACGCGCACGCCGGGGATGCTGAAGCGGACCTCGGCGTCGAGGTCGGCGTAGGCGTCGGACAGCTTGAGGCCGCTGTGGGAGATGAACCCCAGGCCGCGCCACTCGAAGTGGGGGCGCAGCTCAAAGACCTCGGCCATGACCTGCAAGGCGCGCAGGTTGCCCTCGTAGGGGACGACGCGCTTGTATTGGTTCTCCACCGCGCAGCGGCCGGACTCGATCTGGCGCAGGATCATCTCGATCGCCTGGAGGATGTCCAGCGGCTCGAACCCGGCGATGACCACGGGCCGGGCGTAGTCGATGGGGATGAACTCGAATGGGCGTGCGCCGACGACGGTGGAGACGTGGCCGGGGCCGATGAAGCCGTCGAGGCGCAGGTCGGGGGACTCCAGCAGCGCCCGCAGCGGCGGCACGATCGTCACGTGGCTGCACATCACGCTGAAGTTGCGCAGGCCCTCGGCCCTGGCCCGCTTGAGCGTGAGCGCCGTGGATGGCGCGGTGGTCTCGAAGCCGATGGCGAAGAACACGACCTCGCGGTCGGGGTTCTGCTTGGCGATGCGCAGCGCGTCCAGCGGCGAGTAGACCATGCGGATGTCCGCGCCCGCCGCCTTGGCATCAAGGAGGCTGCCCTGCGATCCCGGCACCCGCATCATGTCGCCGAAGCAGGTGAAGATGACGCCGTCGTGATGGGCGATGCTGATCCCGTCGTCGACGCGACCCATCGGGATGACGCACACCGGGCATCCAGGCCCGTGTACGAGCTCGACGTTGGCGGGAAGCAGGTCGTCGATCCCGTACTTGTAGATCGAGTGTGTGTGGCCGCCGCAGACCTCCATGAACTTGTAGTGGCGGCCGGGCTCCACCAGCGACAGGATCTGGCCCGCGACGGCGCGGCCGAGCTCAGCGTCGCGGAACTCGTCGACGAACCTCACACAACGCCTCCCTGGTGGGCGATCGCGGTTCCGGCGTGGACGAGGAGGCGTTCGGCGGGACGCACCGGCGCGACCAACGCGATCTCGACGGTCTCGTGGCGTCCGTCGGGCGCGGCGCAGAGAGCGAGCTCCCGAGCCTCGTCAACCCGCAGGACGGTCATCTCCACGGCGATGTCACCGCAGGTGATGCAGTGGTCCGAGTCGCAGTCGGCGGTCACTCGATCACGCTGGCCTTCAGCTCCTCCAACTCCTGCTCGTAGTCGGCGCCCATCCGCACCAGGAGATCGCGCGTCGCCCGCGCCTCTTCCTCATCGACCTTGGAGATGGCGAACCCGACGTGGATGAGCACCCAGTCCCCGGGGCCCACCCCGCCGCCGTCATCGTCGAGCAGCCCGACGTTGACGTTGCGGCGCACGCCGGCAACATCCACCTTGGCCAGCCGGTTGGTCTCATCGACGATCTCGACGACTTGACCAGGTATTGCCAAGCACACAAATCCGTTCTACCACCGCCCTGGGGCCTCGCACGAACCGTGGTAACCCGAGTTACCTCGGCTCGCGGTAAGCCGGATGACCCCTTCCCAAGACCAGTCCGGGGGCTGTAGGGTGGCACCCCAGGTTCCGACGGTCCGTGCGACGTAGGAGACGGCTTGCCGTGACTGTGAGAGACGGAAGGAGCGTCCAACGTGGGCCGTTTCGGTGGCCCGGGACGCCCGGTCTCGTCCCACGGCGCCCGGAGCCGACCGCGCTCTACGCCTACCTGCTCGACGCCGACGACGAGCTCGCCGAGGAGTTCGACGTCCGCGGGCGGGTCGCGGTCCGCCAGCTCGCCACCGCGCGTGTCCTGCAGGTGGGAGTGGGGGACTGCGACCTGTCCGACTGGTTCGACATCGCCCGACAGGGGCCCGGCCTGCTCATCCTCGACGGGCTCCTGGCCTTCGAGACCCGGACCGGCGACCGGGTCGCCGCCGAGCTGCTGGGCGCGGGCGACCTGCTCCAGGCGCCGAGCCTGCTCACGGATGATCTGCTGGAGCGAAGCTGCCAGTGGCGCGTGCTGTGGCCCACCCGCCTCGCGCTGCTCGACGAGGACTTCGTCGATCGGGTGCGGCCGTTCCCGCAGGTCGTCCGCGCGCTGGTCAGCCGGGCCTGCCGGCGCGCCGCGGAGCTCGATGTCCTGCGCGCGATCACCTCCCAGCCCCGGTTGGAGGTCCGCCTCGTCCTGCTGCTGTGGCACCTGGCGGCGCGCTGGGGGCGGGTGGAGCCGGCTTCGGTGCGGCTGTGCCTACCGCTCACCCACCGCCTGCTCGGCCAGATGGTCGCCGCCGAGCGCCCATCCATCTCCCACGCGCTCAAGCGCCTGGCGCAGGCGGGGCTGATCAGCGGGGCCGCCGACGACCTACGTCTGCACGGCAGCCTCGAGTACCAGCTCGAGGTGCTGCTCGAGCGCCATACCTCGCTGGCGGCGCACTCGACACCGAGCGACCAGCGTGCTGGCTGAGCGCGCCAGCGCCCCTCGCCCCATCCGCGTCCTGTGGCTGACCAGCGGCCTAGGCTGCGACGGGGAGTCGATCGCGCTGACGGCCGCCCGGAACCCCAGCCTCGAGGACCTCCAGCGTGGCGCCTTCCCTGGGCTGCCGCCGCTCATCATCCACAACCCCGTGTTCGCATACGAGACCGGCGAGGAGTTCATGCGGCCCTGGTTCCACGCCGCCGACGGGCGGCTGGATCCGTTCATCCTCGTGCTGGAGGGGGCGGTGCCCAACGAGCAGATCAGCGGCGACGGCCACTGGGCGGCGTTTGGCGTCGACCCAGACAGCGGCGAGCCGATCACCACCGCGCGGTGGATCGACCGCCTGGCGCCGCACGCCGGCGCGGTGATGGCGTTGGGAACCTGCGCCGCCTACGGCGGGATCCCGGCGATGCGCAACAACCCCACGGGCGCCATGGGCCTGGGGGACTACCTCGGGCCTGGGTGGATCTCGCACCGCGACATCCCGCTCATCAACGTGCCGGGGTGCCCGGTCCAGCCCGACAACATCACCGAGACGCTGGTGCACGTGGCCCTGCGCCTGGCCGGGGCGGCGCCGATGCCGGACCTCGACGCGCAGGGCCGCCCGCGGTGGCTGTTCTCCCGCACCGTGCAGCAGGGGTGCGGCCGGGCCGGCTTCGCCGAGCAGGGCGAGCACGCGCGGAGCCCGGCCGACAGCCGCGGCTGCCTGGTCAAGCTCGGCTGCAAGGGACCGGTGACGATGTGCAACGTGCCCATCCGCGGCTGGATCGGCGGCGTCGGGGGATGCCCCAACGTCGGCGGCATCTGCATCGCCTGCACCATGCCGGGGTTCCCGGACAAGTTCATGCCGTTCATGGCGGCCAGCCCGCAGGGTCTCGTGGCCGCCCGCGCCTCCCAGCTCACCTTCGGCCCCGTTTTGCGCCACCTGCGTCGGTACGCCATCCGCACCCGCTATGACCGCGAGCCGGAGTGGCGCGCGCCGGGGACGACGCTGACCACCGGCTATGAGCCGAGGTGGTAGCCGGTGCCCGTCACCGTCGTGTTCCGGTGTGAGATCTGCGGGGCCAGGCCCGACCCCGAGACCCAGATCTCGCTTCAGCGACAGCTCCTGGACCTGCGCCACGGCGAGTACGTCGACGCCGAGCCCGGCCGGTGGCTGACCTGGCACGGCCGCGGCATCTACGGGCCGGTGCGCTACGCCTGCGGCGAGCACCGCGGGGAGCTCAAAGCGGTGGTGCGCGCGCACTACGGCACGCTGGGCTGGCATCCGTGGGCCTCCGGGCCGCACCCGTGGGCGGGGCGGCGGGGCTCGGACCGGGCGCGGGCGCTCGCGCGGCGGCTGCGCTCGAGCTTCGGCGCTCCGGGGATGTAGCCACCGGTAATCCAGAGCACAGCAAATTGCGTCCGGCCTCGAGCGGGACTACGGTGCCGGGGATGCGCCGGCCGCGCCCCCGAGCGTTCTGGTCCTCCCTGACCCCGGGGCAGCGGCGGACCCTGGTGCTGATGATGGCCGTCGTCGTTGGGCTGCACGTCGTCGGCTTCGCGCTCCTGATCTCGCTGGCGACGCCCGCGCCACTCGGCTCCGGCGGCGCGCTGACGGTGGGCGTGGGGATCACCGCCTACACCCTGGGGCTGCGCCACGCGTTCGATGCCGACCACATCACCGCGATCGACAACACCACGCGCAAGCTCATGTCCGAGGGGCGCCGGCCGCTGAGCGTGGGGTTCTGGTTCTCGTTGGGGCACTCGACGATCGTGTTCGCGCTGGCCTTCCTCATCTCGGTGGGGGTACGCGCTGTGGACGGACCCGTGGTCAACGGCGGCTCGCACCTGCACCAGATCGCCAGGGTGGTGGGGACGCTCGTCTCCGGATCGTTCCTGTACCTCATCGCCGCGCTCAACGTGGTCATCCTGCTCGGGATCCTGCGCGTGTTCCGGCAGATGCGCGCCGGCGGCTACGACGAGGCCGAACTGGAGGAGCAGCTGCATCGCCGCGGCCTGCTCAACCGGGTCCTCGGCCGGCTGACCCGGTCCGTCACCCGACCTGGTCAGATGTACCCCGTCGGCATCCTCTTCGGCCTCGGCTTCGACACCGCCAGCGAGGTCGCCCTGCTCGTCCTCGCCGGCGGGGCCGCCGGCGCCGGGCTGCCCTGGTACGCGGTGCTGTGCCTGCCGGTCCTGTTCGCGGCCGGCATGTCGCTGATGGACACCATCGATGGCTCGTTCATGAACTTCGCCTACGGCTGGGCCCTGTCTCAGCCGGTGCGCAAGGTCTTCTACAACCTCACCGTCACCGGGCTCTCGGTGGCGGTGGCCCTGGTCATCGGCACGATCGAGCTCGGGGGGCTGCTGGCCGTTCAGCTCAACCTCGGCGGCGGTTTCTGGAGCTGGTTCGAGCACATCGACCTCAACGTCGTCGGCTTCATGATCGCCGGGCTGTTCCTGACCACGTGGGCGCTGTCGCTGACGGTGTGGCGCTTCGGACGCATCGAGGAGCGCTGGGGGGGCGGCGCGGCGAGACCAGCGCCCCTGACTCGCTCGTTGGTGCATCGGGGCGCCGGCGAACCTCACCAGCGGGCCTAGACGCCGGCGCGCTCAGCCGAGGGCGTCCTGGGCGACCGCCTCCTGCGCGGGCCCGACCAGCATCGACTGCAGGCGGCGAACCGCGTCGAGATGGTCGCCGGTCCAGATCACGCGGACGGCAGTGGCGCTGGCGTTGCCGTCCCGATCGCGCAGATCTTGGCCGACGGCGTTGACGAGGCGCCCGTCGGCGACGGCGTCGGGGCTCAGGGGCTCGGGCACCGCGCCCTGGCCGACCAGGCTCTCGGCAAAGCGCGCGTACCAGCCCCGCACCATGTCGGAGCCCGACAGCAGCTCGCGCCGAGCCGCGGCGCGGTCGCCCCCGTCGGCGGCGTCGCCGTCCCACAGCTGGAGCACGGCGTCGCCGGCGAGGCGCAGCCCCACCACGCCGGTGACGAGCGCCGTCACCTCCGCCATCGGCAGCGGCTTGGCGCCGCGCTCGGCCAGGTAGCCGCGGAAGGTGTCGTCCAGCCGGCGGGCGGCCGCCGCCGCCTGGGCGGCCTGCTCCACCGGTGGTCCCGGCGCGGGCCCACCCGAGTCGCAGCGGCCCAGGCCGTACGCCACGGCGCTGGTGAGGTAGCTGACGCTATCGGCGTAGGCCGCCGACAGCGCCCGGCCCAGCGCGGCGCCGGCGCCACGGGGCCACAGGGCGAGCCCGACCGCGAGGCTGACGGCGCCGCCGAGGAGGATGTCCTCGATCCGTACCAGGCCGATCTTCCACCCGGCCGGCGCCAGCAGGTTGAACAGGATCATCAGCGTCAACGTGAACGCCGCCTGGCCGGCGGCGAAGGACACCGTCGCGGGCGCTAGGCCGGCGAGCAGGACGACGAACGGGAGCAGCGCCCACAGCACAGCGGTGTTCGTGCCCACGACCGCCACGATGGCGCCGCCGATCACGAAGCCCACCGTGGTGCCGATGACCGCCCGCGCGAGGTTCTGCCCCGTGCTCAGCGCGCTCGAGCGGAGCACGCTCAGCGTCGCAAACCCGACCCAGAAGGCGTGCTGAACCGTCAACAGGTCGGCGACGAGCACCGCGAGACCCAGGCCGGCCGCGCCCCGGAGGCTGTTGTGCAGCCACAGCGAGTTGCGCTCGGCGTGCGACCCGGCGCGCTGGTGGGCGGCGGCCAGGAACCCGACAAAGCCCTCCGGCTGGCGGCCGAGCACCTTCTCCAGCCACGTCCGCCGCTCGGCGCGCGCCGCGAAGTCCACGTTGGCGGCGATCTGCAGGACGATGAAGCTCAGCTCCTGCGAGCGAAAGCTGGGGTCCAGGGCGCTGACCACCCGGCGGGCATTCTCGTTGTCGTCGGCGGCCGCGGCCTCCGGCAGCGCCGCCGTGCTCGTGCGCTCGAGCTCCTGGAGGGCCGCACTCAGCTGGGTGGCGGCCGTGCTGAGGGCCTCGCCGGTCTGCCCGGGGGACTCGAGGAGGTCCGCGGCGGCGTCGAGCGCCGTGGCGGCGGCCTGCTTGACCGCGCACACCTCCTCGATCGGCTTTCTGCCGGCGGGCGCGGTGAGCACGCTGCGCAAAACGACCGTGTTGAGCCACCGCAGCTCGTCGACCAGGCGGACCACCGCCCGCGCCGATGTGCTCAGCCCGGTGGGCCGGTACGGAGTGGCGAAGAAGCCGCTCTGCACCGCCTCGACGGCGCCATCCGCCGCGGCCACCGCCTCCTGGTAAGCGGCCTCCCCCGACGCGGGGCGCCCGGCCATCACGAAGGCGATCTCGGCGCGCAACCGCGCCGCCAAGGCTCGGCACGCGGTGATCGCCGAGCTGCGCACCGGGTCACGGGCCGGAGCGGGCCAGAGCAGCGAGATCGCCAGCAACGAGACCGCCGCCGCCAGACCCCATCCCGCGACCCGGTCCGGAATCGACGACACCGGGCCGGGCAGGGAGACCGGAAGGATGAGCGAGAGCAGGAGCGCCGTCGTGGCGCCGGCCAGGACCGAGCTCACGACCCCGGCGAAGAGGACGGCAAAGGCGAGCGCGGCGGTGACCACGGCGGCCAGCCACGTCGTGCGCGATGCCAGCGTCCCGAGGCAGATGAATGCGGCGCAGGCGACCCCGAGCGCTGCCTGGCACTGGATGCGGTTGCGGATCGACCCGCCGAAGTCCACGAGGAGGAGCATCGCGAAGGACCCGAACGCGGCGAACGTCGCCAGCGCCGGGTTGCCCAGCACCGGGCCGGCCAGCGCGAACAGGGCCGGCATGATCAGGGCCGCGCGAGTGGCGCGGCGCAGGGCCGTGAAGCCGCGGTCGTGCGAGCGCAGCCACTCCCACCCGGGTAGCTCCCGGCGGGCCGGTGGTACGGACAGAGCGGTCAGGAGAGAGTCCCCAGGGACGGACGAACGATCCTCCGGATTATCCCAGGACACCGGCGTCGGCCCGGCTCCGCCGGGCCCCGCCCCCGGCCCCGGCGGAGCTCAGGACCGGATCGCCACCGTCATCGACCGCGACGGGCCGGCGCCATGCTCGTTGGTGGCCGACACCGTCAGCACGTAGCGGCCGGGACCCGGCCAACCCGGCCCACCCGCCCCGCCGAGGTGCCACTGCGCCCGGTAGCCCCGGGTTCCCGCCACCCGGCCGCGCCGGCGGGCGGTCTTCACCCTGCCCGCCGCCACCACCGCGCCGGCGGGCGCCGACGTGCGCCCGCAGCGGCGCCGCACGCTCGCCGGTGCGCGCGTCAGCGTCCAGCGCACGGTGGCCGGCTGACTGGTGGCCGCCATGATCGGGTCCCCGGCCGAGATCACGCAGCCCCCGATGCCGGCGGGCACGAGCCGGGTGATCGTCGGCAGCGGGAACGCCACGGGGCGCAGCGGCGCGGTCAGCGGCACTCCGGCGCCCCACAGCGTGAGCTGCGCCCGGGCGACGCCGGCCCGGGTGGGGGTGAACAGCACGGTCAGGCCGCAGCTGCGGCCGGGTCGCAGCGTGACGTGGGCGCAGCGATCTGACCGGATGCGAAATCGCGGCGCGTCGGGGCCCGAGAGCGAGGCGCGCGCGATCGAGACCCCGGCGCTCAGCGGGTTGGTGAGCACCAGGATCCAGTGCTGCGGGTAGCCGACGCCATCGCCGGCGCCGGCAGGCGTGAACTCCGCGGGGAGCTCGGGCGATCGCAGGACCGACAGCGAGGGCGCCGCGGCGCGGACGGGCACGTCGAGCGGGCCCTGGTCTGAGGCGAGCTCCAGGGCTCCGACGGCCTCGCCGCCGGCTCCCGGCCTGAACAGCACCGACACGACGCAGGCCTCGCGAGGCTCGAGAACCTGGCCGGCGCAGCCGTTCTGCCCCACGGCCAGCCCTCCGGCCTCGGGGCCGGCGAGCGTGGCGGCGCCGAGGAGGATCGGCTGGGCGCCGGGATCGGTCACGGTGACCTGCCGGCCGCTCGTCTGCCCCGGCGGGACGGGCGGCATCGTCACCGCTGAGGGTGAGGCGGCCGGACGCGCGCCGGGGCAGTCACGCCCGATCTCCTCGTAGCACTCGGCGATGGCCTGCACGACGGCGAACGACGGCTTGGGCACGATCTCAGGATCTGCCACCGGCGGGTCTGAGACGTCGCCGCCGAGGACGCCCTCGGAGCCGAACTGGCCGCCCAGGTTGTCGCGCTCGGTGACGAACACCTCGGCGGCGCCGGCGTCCACAAGGGTGGGGATGGAGGCGGCCAGGTACGCGGCCTGCGCGCCCTCGCCGCCGGTGTAGCCGGGGTCGTACTGGTAGGCGGGGTCGGACGGGTACCCGTGCTCGGTGACCCAGAGCGGGCCGGTGAAGCCGTCGGCCGCCAGGAAGCGCCGCCAGGCGGCGAGGTCGGACGCCAGCGACCACAGATCGCCGCGCTCATGGACGTTGGCGGTGTCGAACGCGTGCGCGGCGTCGGCGCCCGGGGTGGCGAACGCCTGCCCCAGCCAGTCCATGCCGGCGACGCCGGAGATGCCGCCCAGCACGACGTCCTCGGCGGGATCGACCGCCTTGATCGCGTCATGCGCGGCGCGCAGCATGAAGGCGTATTGCTGAGGGGTTCCGTTGAAGAAGGCGGCGGTATCGGGCTCGTTCCACACCTCCCAGTCGCGGATCACCGGGTCGGCATGGCTGACGATCTGGCTGATGACCGAGGCGTAGCCCGGCAGGTCGGCGGTGGCGCACCGGCTCGTGTCGGAGGCGGGGGTGGCGCAATCCGCCATCCAGGTCGGGATCGTCACCAGGTCGGCCACCACCCTCAGGCGGTAGGCCCGCGCCAGCGACATCACCTCGTCCAGCCCCGAGAAGTCGGGCGGCTGCGACTGGCTGGCAAACACCAGCGCGGGCGCGACGTCGACGCGGATCGCCGACGCGTGCATGGCTGCGGCCTGGGCGAACATCGCCTCCATGAACGACGGCGGGTCGTCGAGCTGGACCATGGAGTGTGCCCCCACGGGATTCTGCGCCGCCGCGACGCCGGCGCCCGCGGTGACCGCGGTGACCGCGGTGACCGCGGTGGCGGCCACGACCGCCAGCGCGGCGGGAAGCGGCCTTCGTCCGTCGATGCCCACGCGGACATGATCCGGGGAGGCCGTCGTGCGGTCAACCGGCTCGCCGGTCAGAGCAGCGCGTCGGTGCGGGGGTCCGCCTCGCCGCCGAAGTACCGGTCGAGCACTTCCTGAAAGGTCGGGTCGCCGTCCGAGGCGCGGGCGAACAGCGTCATGGATGACCGCAGCTTGACCGCGTCGATGCCCCCGAAGATCTCCTCGGCGCTCCGCCCGTGCAGGTCGGTGAGCGCGTGAGCGCATTCCGCGATCCGCGGACCGAGGACCGGGTGCTCGAGGTAGGCGCGCGCCTCCGCCGGCGAGGAGATCGCGTATCGCTGCGACATGGCGCTGAGCCCCAGCCCGGCGATCTGGGGGAACACGAACCACATCCAGTGGCCGGTCTTGCGGCCCGCGCGCAGCTCCGCCAGGGCGGACCCGTACACGCCGCCCTGGGCCGCCTCGAAGCGATGCAGGTCGTAGGGATCGCCCGCGCTAGCCACCGCCGCCGCCACCACCGCCACCGCCACCGCCACCGCCACCGCTGCTGGTCGTGACGACGGTGGTGGTGTGGATCGCAGTGGAGCTCGTCTGGGGGATGACGGTGGTGGCCGTACTCGAGACGGTGGTGGTGGCGGTCACGTTGGCGGAGGTGCTCGATGTCGACGTGTGGGTCTGGGTGACGCGTGGCTTAAGCGCCGGCACCGGCACGATCGCGCCGAGGCGCTTCACCGAGACGGTGGCCGACGTCGCGGAGTCGCCGGACGCCAGCGAGCCCGTGGTCGTCTGCGACGACGAGGACTTGACCGCGGTTCCGACCCCGAAGCCGATCGCGAGCGCCGCTACCAGCGCCGCGCCCAGGAGCCACCAGCGCCGGCGCACCGATGCCGAGCGCGCGGCGGTCCCATCGCCCTGACTGTCCGGAGCGGTCCCGCGCTCCATGCCCGTCGTCCCCCTTCCCGGTTCCACCGTGGATCGTACACGGCCGCCGGCGCATGGCCCGGGTGGGACTCGAACCCACGACCGACGGATTATGAGTCCGCTGCTCTGACCGACTGAGCTACCGGGCCGCTGAGCACGCTACCGGCTCGGCGGGCGCGACCGAACGGAGCCGCGTCGGCGGGTATGATTTCGCGATGCTCTCAGCCGCGGACATCCTGGGCCTCGGGCACTCCATCAGCTCCTCCGGCGAGACGCTGGCACTGCTGATCACGTTCATCGGGATCGGCATCGTCGTCAACCTCCTGGTGGTCTACGCGGTCGGCGTGGTGCTGGCCGAGCGCCGCCAGAACCAGGAGCGAGCCGCGCGCTACCGTGAGCACGTGCCGTAGGGAGGTGCGGCGGAGGCCGGCGAAGGGGTCCTGAAGGTCCTTTTGCGCGGCCCGCTGAAGGAACGGCGGCGGGGGGTGTCGAAACAGACGCCTGCCCATGAAGCAGTCATCCACTCCTACGGCAGGTCTCGAGACCAACCACGGTCACCAGGCGCTCTCGGGCTACATCCGAGCGCGCTTCGACGACTTCAGCCGCTCGCAGAAGGACGTCGCGCAGTACATCGTCGACCACCTCGACGAAGCCGCCTTCCAGACCGCCGAGGAGCTGGCCCGCCGGGCCAACACGTCCTCGAGCACGGTGGTGCGCTTCTCGCAGGCGCTCGGCTTCGAGGGGTTCCCCGAGCTCCAGCAGGCCGCCCGCGACGAGTACCGCAGGCGGGTCGGCCAGAGTGGCGTCGCCACCGAGGCGCTGACGGTGGCCACCCCGCTGTTCTCGCTCGACCACACCGAGTTCGAAGCGGCGCTGGCCGCCGATCACGTCAACGTGGAGGACACGGCGCACAAGCTGAGCCGCTCCGACGTGGAGGCGGCAGTCGACGCGATCGTCACCGCCGAGAAGGTCCTGATCGCCGGCACCGACCAGATGGCGTTCTTCGCCAGCTACCTGCGCCACCTGCTCATGCTGCTCGACCTCCGTGCCGAGATCGTGGCCAGTCCCTCGCAGGAGGCGCTCGGCCGCCTCAGCCGGATCGACCCCACCACGCTCGTGGTCGGGCTGTCGGCGGGACGGCCGCACCCGCTCATCACCCGGACGATGAAGCTGGCCCGCCATCGCAAGGCGCCGACCCTGGCGATCACCGACGCGACCCTCTCCGAGGTGGCTCGGCTGGCCCGGATCCGGCTCTACTACTCGTCCAACACGCCCGCGTTCGTGCGCTCGCACACCGCGCTGCTGTCCCTTATCCAGGCGCTGGCCTACGGCGTCTATGCCCGGGACGCCCAGCAGTACGACGTGCGGATCAAGGCTTTCCGGCTCAAGTAGCCGGCGAGCGGAGGCCGACCAGAAGCGACTGCACGGCGCGGCCGATCCGTCCGCGGCGGTCCCACAGCACACTCTCGGCCACTGCGGCGCTGCCCGACAGCACGCGCATCTCGGACTGGAGCGCCACCCACTCGTCCACCGGCTCGCGCTCCAGGTACAGCGTCAGATCCGGGTTGATGAACACGTGCGCGCCCCAGTCCAGCACCGAGGCGATCCCGTTGCCGAAGTCGCCGGCCGCGGCGACCCGGTCCAGCGGCAGCGTCGGCTCGCCGGCGATGAGCGGCGCGCGTAGGCGAAACCAGGCGGTGGCGGCGCCGGGCTCCCGGAAGCGGCCCTGCACGAACCGGATCTCCATGGCGTGCGTGGCGAACATCGGCCGTTGCTCGTCCCAGTCGTTGACCGCTCCGTCCTCGGGCCCCGGAAACGGCGGGGGCTGCGCCGGGGTGGCCTCGATCTCGGACGGCTGCAGCAGCAGGCCCCGGGCCCGGGTCACCTCGGTGCCGTCGGGGTCGGTGACGAACGCGTCCAGGAGCGCCACGCGGCGGCCCGGTCGCACCTCCTCCACCCGGACGGTGAGCGGCCCGACCGGGACGGGCCGCACGAACTCGTAGGTCAGCCGGGCCAGCCGCAGGCCGGGATCACGTCCCCGCCCGCCCGCGTGGCCGGCCAGGACGTGGGCGATCAGCGCCGCCGGCGCGCCGCCATGTAGGGCGCCCGGCGCCCACGGCCCCAGTGCGAGGTCGGTGGCGGTGAACGCATCGCCATCGTGGACAAACACGGCGTCCGGAGTCATCGGTTGGAGAACCTAGCGCCCGGCTACACTGGCCCTCATGGACACCAACGGCGACACCCCGCGCGACGAGGCAACCTTCACCGTCAAGGCCGGCCTGGCCGAGATGCTCAAGGGCGGCGTGATCATGGACGTGGTCACCCCCGAGCAGGCCAAGATCGCCGAGGACGCCGGTGCGGCCGCCGTGATGGCGCTCGAGCGGGTCCCCGCCGACATCCGACGCGACGGCGGCGTGGCCCGCATGTCCGATCCGGAGATGATCAAGGGGATCCAGGAAACGGTGACGATCCCCGTGATGGCCAAGGCCCGCATCGGCCACTTCGCCGAGGCGCAGGTGCTGGAGGCGCTCGAGGTCGACTACATCGACGAGTCCGAGGTCCTCACGCCGGCGGACGAGGCCAACCACATCGACAAGTGGAACTTCAAGATCCCGTTCGTCTGCGGTGCCACCAACCTCGGCGAGGCGCTGCGCCGGATCGGGGAGGGGGCGGCGATGATCCGCTCCAAGGGCGAGGCCGGCACCGGCGACATCGTCGAGGCGGTCCGGCACCTCCGCATGATCCGCCGCGAGATCCGGCGGCTCGGAGTGCTCGATGATGAGGAGCTGCCCACCGCCGCTAAGGAGCTCGGCGCGCCGCTGCCGCTCGTCCGCCAGGTCGCGGCCGAGGGCCGGCTCCCCGTAGTGCTCTTCTGTGCCGGCGGCATCGCCACCCCGGCCGACGCCTCTCTGGTGATGCAGCTCGGCGCCGAGGGCGTCTTCGTCGGCTCCGGGATCTTCAAGTCAGAGGACCCCGAGCGCCGTGCCCGGGCGATCGTCGAGGCCACGACCCATTACCAGGACCCCGCTCGCGTGGCGGCGGCCTCCGCCGGCCTGGGGCAGCCGATGGTGAGCCTCGAGTCCTCCAAGCTCGAGTCCGAGCAGCTGCTCGCCGGCCGCGGCTGGTAGCCGTGCCCGACCCTTCGGCGCAGCGCGCGCCGCTGGTCGGAGTTCTCGCGCTCCAGGGCGACTTCGAGGCGCACGCCACGATTCTGGGCCGGCTGGGCGCAGTGGCACGCGAGGTGCGCGTCCCCGGCGACCTCGACGGCCTTGACGCGCTGATCGTTCCCGGCGGGGAGTCGACGGTCATGACTCTCGGGATCGAGCGGGAGGGGCTGGGCGACCCGCTGCGCGACCTCGCCCGCTCCGGCACCCCGGTGCTGGGCACCTGCGCCGGCATGATCATGCTCGACCGCACCCATCTCGGCGTGCTCGACATCGAGGCGCGGCGCAACGCGTTCGGGCGCCAGCTGCACTCCTTCGAGGCCGACCTGGACGTGACCGGCGTGCCCGGAGGACCCGTCCACGCCGTCTTCATCCGCGCCCCCTGGGTGGCCGACACCGGCCCCGAGGTCGAGGTCCTGGCCGAGGTCGAGGGCCACCCCGTCGCCGTGCGCCAGGGCAATGTGCTCGCGGTCTCGTTCCATCCCGAGCTGACCGGCGAGACGCGCTTGCACGAGTTGCTGCTGGCCGCCGTGTCCGTGTGAGCGCGTGACGCGTCTGCCCACGCGTTTGCGGTGACGCGCGGCGCACGTCAACGGCGGCCTTCGAGGAGAGCGGTGCGGGCGTTGGCGGGCCTGCCGGCAGTGTCGCAACTGCACACGCGGCGCCGCATGCCAGGGGCTGCGTGCGGTTCTGCCCGGCATGTTGGCGCCACGCGCCCCGCCCTCTTGAAACGCCCGGTGCGCGTGCGCCAGCCGGGGGGCACGACACCGCGCGATTGAAGCCACACGCCACACACCGTCTGTTACCGCGGCGCGTGGCGTGAGAGTTCAGCCCGCTGAAACCACAGAGCACACACCGTCCGACACCGCGGTGTGTGGCGTGGGGTGGACCCCACGCAGCCGCTCCGGGTCGGCCGCCACCCAACGCGCCGGTTCACGGTGCACCGCCTGCGCGCGTATCGCCCGCAACATCGGCGGTTTCGCGCCGCGACCCCCTGGGTACCTGAGGTGACCACTAGAGGCGTCGAGGGAGGTAGAGATGGCGAAGCGCGTAGGGCGCGTGGCCGGTACACGGCCGCGTCGCCGCGTTGGGCTGGGCTCGTTGGTGGCGGCGTTGGTCGCCGCAGGGGCACTGTTGGTGGCAGGCGTGTTCACGGCCGCCCCGTCGGCCAAGACCGACCACACCGCGCAATCGCACAGCCAGTCCGGGCTCACGCCGCAGCAGCAGGCGGCCAGCAACTTCGTCAACGGGCTGCTGGCCAAGATGACGGTGGCGGAGAAGTTCGGCCAGCTTGAGATGGCCGGGCCCGGCACGCCGACCGGGAGCGACCTGATTCCCCTGGCAAAGTCCGGACAGATCGGCTCGGTGCTCGATCTGACCGGCGTGGACAACATCAACGCCGTCCAGAAGGCCGCGCTGCAGTCGCGGCTGCATATCCCGCTGATCTTCTCCCTGGACGTCATCCACGGCTACAAGACGATGTATCCGATCTCCCTCGGTGAGTCGAGCAGCTGGGACCCGACTCTGGCGCGCAAGGACGCGTCGATGGCGGCCGCGGAGGGCGCCGCCGACGGCATCAAGTGGACCTTCAGCCCGATGGTCGATGTCACCCGCGACCCCCGCTGGGGCCGCGTGCAGGGCACCAGCGGCGAGGACCCGTTCCTCGGCGCCGCCCTGGCGGCCGCGCGCATCCACGGGTATCAGGGCGCGACCTACAGCGCCGCGGACAAGATGGCGGCCACCATCAAGCACTTCGCCGCGTACGGCGCCCCGGTCGCCGGCCGTGAATACAACACCGTCGACATGTCGACCCAGCAGCTGTTCAACGACTACCTGCCGACGTACAAGGCCGGTGTCGATGCCGGAGTGGCCACCGTCATGAGCGCGTTCAACTCGCTCAACGGCGTCCCCGCAAGCGCCGACCCGTACACGCTGCAGACGATCCTCCGGGACGAGTGGGGCTTCGGCGGCACGGTCGTCAGCGACTACCAGGCGGTCCAGGAGCTGGAGGAGTTCGGCTACGCCGCCAACGACGCCCAGGCAGCGCAGGAGGCATTGACCGCGGGCGTGGACATCGAGATGGCGGTCCAGGTTCCCAGCACGAACTCGACGTACGCGAACGCCGGCCCGCAGCTTCTGGCACAGGGCAAGATCACGATGACCGAGCTCAACAACGCGGTGCGTCGCGTGCTGACGCTCAAGTACCTGGCCGGGATGTTCCAGAATCCCACCACCGACCCCAACCGGGTCAAGACCGCTGAGCTCACCCCGGCCAACGTGAGCCAGGCCCAGACCGCCGCCGATGAGTCGATGGTCCTGCTCAACAACAACAACCACGCGCTGCCGCTGAGCACCTCGACGTCGTCGATCGCCGTGGTGGGGCCGCTGGCCGACGATGCGGTGAATCAGCTCGGCCCGGACGTGCCGATTGGCTATGACACCAGCCAGGCCGCGGTGGCGCCAGGCGGCGCAGACAAGATCGTCACCGTCAAGCAGGGCATCCAGAACGCGCTGCCGCACGCCACCGTCAACTACGCGCCGGGATGCACGACCTTCACCGTCAGCGACCCCTGCAACGAGACGACTGGGTTCGGCCAAGCGGTGGCGGCGGCGCAGGGCTCCGATGTGACCGTCGTCGTGGTTGGCGAGCCCGCGGGTGACAGCGGCGAGGCGTCATCTCGGTCGATGATCGATCTGCCCGGCAGCCAGCTCCAGCTCATCCAGCAGATCGCGGCCACCGGCAAGCCGTATGTCGTCGTCCTCATGAACGGTCGACCGCTGACCATCCCCTGGCTGGCCGACAACGCGCCGGCGCTGCTGGAGGCCTGGTACCCGGGGACCGAGGGCGGTGACGCGGTCGCCGACCTCCTGTTCGGGAAAGTGAACCCCAGCGGCAAGCTGCCGATGTCGTTCCCCCGCAACGTCGGGCAGATCCCGATCTCCTACAACGAGCTGCCCACCGGCCGTCCCGCCGACCCCAACAACAAGTACACGTCGAAGTACCTCGACGTGGACAACACGCCGCAGTACCCGTTCGGTTACGGGCTGTCGTACACGACGTTCAACGTCGGGGCCCCGCACCTGTCCTCGGGCAGCGTGTCCCCCAACGGGCAGCTCCGTGTGACGGTGCCGGTGTCCAACACCGGCTCCGCCGACGGCACCGACGTCATCCAGCTCTACCTGCACCAGGACTTCACCAGCATCCTGCAGCCGGTACGCAAGCTGGAGGGCTTCCAGCGGGTGTCGCTGCCGGCGGGCAAGAGCACGACGGTCACGTTCACCCTGAGCCGCCAGAACTTCGGGTTCTACAACGACCAGGGCCAGTTCGTGATCGAGCCCGGTCAGTTCCACCTGTGGGCCGGCGACAGCTCGGTGGGCGGTAACGCGGCCACGTTCAACGTGGGCTGATGATGCGCCGGCACCTTGCGCTACTGGGCGTTCTCTGTGCCACCGCGCTGGGCGCGGGCCTGTCCGGGCAGGCCCTCGCCGACGGCGGTGGTCAGGGCCTGACGGCCCAGCAGCGCACGGTGCTGCACGGCATCGCCGCCGATAGCTGGCGGTTCTACAGCGCCGACGTCGATCCGGTCACGCACTTGCCCCTGGACAACCTGGGTCCGGGGGCGGTGCGCGGGGCCTACACGTCGTCGGCGAACATCGGCGTGTACCTGTGGGCGGTCGTCGCCGCCCGCGACATGCACCTCATCGACACCGCTACCGCGCAGCGGCTGGCCGCCGCGACACTGCACGAGGTGGCGTCGCTCAAGCGTTACAAGGGTTTCCTGTATCAGTGGTATGACACCGACAACGGCAACGTGCTGCTCAACCCCGGTCAGGGGGACTGCGCCGAGACGACCCCCTCCCAGGACAACTGCTGGTTCGTCTCGGCTGTGGACAACGGCTGGTACGCGTCGGGGCTGATCGTCGCGCGCCAGGCGCTGCCGGGCGTGCGCGAGCTGGCCAGCCGGCTGCTGGGAGACATGGACTTCTCCATCTTCTACGACAACCGTCCCCAGACCGATTGCAACACCAACGCGTCGTTGCCGGGCAACCAGCCCACCGGCCAGCAGTACGGCGGCTTCTACGTCGACCAAGGCCCGGCCGGGTACCACAACGGCGCGCTGTACTCCGACCCGCGCATCTCCATGTACGTCGGCATGGGCCTGCACCAGATGCCCGGCGACGTGTGGTGGCGGACGTGGCGCACGCTGCCGCCGCAGCGCTGCCCCACCGACCCGGACTTCTCCTGGCAGGGCCAGTGGCCCGTGCCCGGTTACTGGCAGACGATCACCGATCCCGTCAGCCACCGGCAGTTCGATGTCTGGGAGGGCCACTACGTGTACCCCGAAACCGGCCTGACGTTCATCCCCACCTTCGCCGGTGGCATGTTCGAGGGCCTGATGGCGAATCTCGTCGTGCCGGAGACCACGTGGGGGACGCACAGCTTCGGGCTTGCGGACCTCCGGTGGGCCCAGGTACAGGAGATGTACGCCACCAATGTCCTCCACTATCCGGTTTGGGGTCTGTCACCGTCGAGCACCGCTGATGACACCGGCAACTACGGCGGCTTCGGCGTGGAGGGGCTCGCCTTCCCGGCAGGGCAGGGGTTGGCTCAATGCACCACCTGCGCCGCGGAAACGACGGTCAGCCCGCACGCGTCGGCGATCGCGCTGACCGTCACCCCGACGGCGGCCTACGCCAACCTGCAGGCCCTGCGCACCCTCTACCCGGGGGTCTACAGCGCCGACGGCGGCTTCTATGACGCCGTGAACCCGCAGACGGGCTCGGTCGGACATCGGCGGCTGGTGCTCGACCAGTCGATGATCATGGCGGCGATCGACGACGCGCTCAACGACAACGCACTGCAGCACGACTTCGCCAGCGACCCCGTGTCCTGGGCGGCGCGGACGTACCTATCGGCCGAGCGGATGTCGATCCACTGAGCGCCGCTGCGCGTACTCGCGGAACTCGCGCTCGAAGCGCTCCCAGTCCCACCAGGGGACTCCGTCGGGCCGGGGCGGGGGCTGCTCGTCGACCGGCTCGGAGCCTCCGTCGGGGGGGTCCTCCTGATCGCGTCCGCGCGAAAGCCAGGCGGCGAGGGCCGCGACCGAGATCCCGGTCGCGTAGACCACCGCGGCCAGGACCGAGTGGTGGGTCAGCGTGGCCAGCCCGCCGATGCCGTACAGGCCCAGCGCGCAGATGACCAGGCGGCGCAGCTCGACCGGGTCGGCAGCCCGGCGCGGCGCGCGGGCGCAGGCGCTGGCGGCGATGGCGGCCACGAGGACCGCGGCGAACGCCAGCTTCCAGGCAAGGGACGGCGGCATGTGCCCATGATGGGGGCGACTGACCAGTAGGTCAACCCCGCCGCCGCGGAGTTCAGACCTCGAGGCCGTGGCGCATGGTGTTCTCGCTCAGCGCGCGCTGCTCGACGAACTGCAGCAGGTAGTCGGGTCCCCCGGCCTTCAGCCCCGTGCCCGAAAGCCGGTTGCCGCCGAACGGCTGGCGCGCCACCATCGCCCCGGTGATCCCGCGGTTGACGTAGAGGTTGCCGACCGGGGAGCGCTGGCGCACCCGCCGCACGATTCCCGGATCGCGGGTGAACAGCCCGCCGGTGAGGGCGTACGCCAGCCCGTCCACGACGTCGCAGGCGTGCTCGACGTCGCGCACGCGCTGGACGGCGAGCAGCGGGCCGAAGATCTCCTCCTCCAGCACCGGCGAGCCGTCGGGAAGGTCCGCGGCCAGGGTGGCCGGACAGAACCAGCCGTCGCCGCCGGGCGCCTCGGCCTGGGCCACCACGCGCCCGCCGTCACGCGCGGCCTGCTCGTAGCGGCCCACCCGCTCCTGGGCCTCGCGCTCGATGACCGGGGGTACGTCGGTGCCCAGCGCCTGCGCCTGCCCCACCACGAGCGTGTGCACGGCGCCGGCCAGCCGCTCGATCAGCTGGTCGGCGATGGCCTCGTGGACCAGTACGCGCGAGGCCGCCGAGCACTTCTGGCCGGCGTAGTTGAACGCCGAGCCGACGATCCCGGGGACGGCCTCGTCCAGGTCGGCGTCCGCGGCGACGATCACGCAGTTCTTGCCGCCCAGTTCCGCCACCACCTGCTTGAAGTGGCGCTGGCCGTCGCGCAGCTGCGCGGCCCTGGAGATGATTTCGCGCCCCACCGCCAGCGAGCCGGTGAAGGCGATGGCGTGGACATCGCGATGGGCCACCAGCGCCGCGCCGACGTCGCCCTCGCCGGGCAGCAGCGCGATCGCCGAGGGCGGCACGCCGCCCGCGCGCAGCGCCTGCACCAGCTGGTGGGCGAGCGCGGGCGACTGCTCGGCCGGCTTGAGCAGCACGGCGTTGCCCGTGGCCAGCGCCGCCGAGGTCATTCCGCACGGGATGGCCAGCGGGAAGTTCCAGGGAGAGATCACGGCGACGGTCCCGCGCGGCACGTAGCGCAGCTCGTTGCGCTCCCCCGGCACCTGCAGCAGCGGCCGCCCCCGCTCGAGCTCCAGCGCGCCGCGCGCGTAGTACTCCAGGAAGTCGATGGCCTCGCACACGTCGGCGTCGGCCTCGGGCCAGGGCTTGGCACACTCGCGGACCTCCAGCGCCGCGATCTCGAGCCGGCGCTCGCGCAGCCAGTCGGCGGCGGCGATGAGGGCGGCGGCGCGGTGCTCGGCGGAGGTGGCGCCCCAGGCGGCGCGACCCGCCTCGGCCTCGGCCACGGCGGCGTCGACGTCGGCTGTGGTGGCGACCGCGGCCTCGGCGACGACCCGCTCGGGGGCGCCCGGGTCGGTGCTCGTCAGCGTGCCGCCCGAGCGGGCGCCGGTGCCGATGAGCACCGGCACGTCCAACGGCAGCTCGGCGTCCACGCGCGCCAGCGCGTCGGACAGCTGAGCACGCACGGCGGAGCGGCGCAGCTCGAGGATGGGCTCGTTGGTGAACGGGGTGGGCATGGTGGGGACCGCGAGGTTAGAACGCCGCGTAGCCGGCAGCGTCGCCGCGCGCGTCCCCCTTCAGTTACGGAGGCGTTCTCAGCCTTCGCGCGTCACGGCAGGAGCGGGTAGCACGGGATCTGGAGGTCGCGCCGGATCGCGACCGGCACGTGCACGGCGACACACGCGTCGCTATCGCCACTCTGGTCGACGCGCCAGCGCCCGCGGGTGTGGTGGAGTGCCGTCCACGCGACCTTGTGAAACGCCTGGCACCGCGATCCCCAGCCCTTGGCCGGCCTGTAGAACACGGCGCCCCAGAACTTGTTGACGCTTGCAATGTAGACCGCGGTGCACTGCCGCGGCGCGGTCGCCCCCATCGCCGCATGGACCAGTGGGTCCTTGGCGGCGCCGCTCACGCCCACGCGGGCCACGGCGGCCGCGGGGAGAGCCAGGAGCGCCGCGGCGCCCAGGGTCAGGAGGACACGCTTCACGATCCGCAGGAGACTATCCGGGGTCAGGACATACCGGTTTCAGGGCGCGGCGAGCAGCTGCTCCACCGGGACCCCTCGCGCCTGCTCTGACAGGAAGCTCTCGTTGGAGGTGTTCTCCAGCAGTCGGCGCACGAGGTAGGCCATGCCGGCCACCAGGTCTCCGACGGGGCAGTAGGTGCGCACCCGGAATCCGGACGCCGCCAGCGCGTGCTGGAGCTCGTCGCCCAGGCCGCGCAGGACCTGGAGCTCGAGGTCGCGATCCTCGCCGCCACCCACCCGGTTGCACGCGATCGCGTGGGCCACGGAGCGCAGGTTGTGCGAGGCCACCGCCACCCGCAGCGCGGGCCGCGCGGCCAGCAGCTCCCGGGTCAGGGCCTCGAAGTTGCGATCGCACTCGTGCTTGTCTTCAAACACGGGCACGTCCCAGCCGTGTTGGCGCGCCTGGACGAGCTCGTGGTCCCAGTAGGCGCCCTTGACCAGCCGCACGGTCAACGGCGGAACGCGAGGCGTGGCGCGCGCCCAGGCGACGATCTGCTCCAACTGCGCGGGCGAATCGCGCAGGTAGGCCTGGAGGACCAGGCCGGCGGACGGCCCCTCGCGGAACTCGTCCTCGTCGAGCAGCTCCAACACCAGCTCGAGCACCGCCTCGCGGGAGTCCAGCGACTCCATGTCGATGTGCAGGTGCGCGCCGGAGGCCTGGGCGGCGCGCAGCAGCGGCCGCAGGCGGCGGGCGGCATCGCGCTGGCCCCGCTCCGGCGCGTCGGGACGCAGCATCGGGGTGAGCGCCGACACCTTCACGCACACGTTGGCGCGCGGCAGCGGCCCGACCCCGTCGGCCTCGAGTACCGGCCGCTCGGGCCAGCCGCGCGTGGCCGAGGAGAGCTGCTGGATCGCGTCCAGGCAGCGCTCGGCGTAGCGATCGGCCTCCGCCTCGGTGACGGTGGCCTCCCCCAGCAGGTCCACCGAGCTGGCCACGCCGCGCTCCCATAGCTTGCGCAGCGTCCCGAGGGCGGCGGCGGGGGTCTCGCCGACGATGAAGCGATGGGCGAGGTGGCGCACGCCGCCGGCGGCCGCCGCCCCCAGCGCGGCTCGGCCTGCGCGCGTGCCCGACATCTTCATGGCCACCGACAGCGGCGGGGGCGTCTCGGGCACCTCCTCCAGGTAGCTCACGAGATGGCGGGCGAGATCGTCCAGCGAGCGACACGCCGGGACCACGTCGACGAAGCGAAACAGCGCCGCCCGCAGCTCACGGTCGGTGGAGGCCATGTCCATGGCGCGGGCGTCCAGGGCCTTGAGCGGCTGGCGCGAGGCGGCCGGGAACGCCGCCGCCAGCCTCTCGCCGACCTGGCGCAGCTCGGTCTCCACGGCGGGGTCACCCGCTCGCACCGGGACGCTCATGGTCGCGCACCCGTCCGCGCCGGGGCGCTCATGGCTGTGCCCCCGACGTGGTCGCCGCCGCCGGCACCGGGGCCGGGACCGGCGTGGCCAGGGTGGCGCGCTCGATCTCCTCCCAGCTCATGTCGTGGGCCCGCGCGGCCTCGTCGGCGTCGCCGCCGCCCCGTAGGCCGAACAGTCGCTTGCGGTACAGCAGCCAGATGACGACGGCCAGGTTGATGAGAAAGCCGATGACCTTGAGCACGGTGCCGTGATGAATGATCTCGTAGATCTCGAGCGGGAGCAGGAGGGTGGTGGAGATGAACGTGAGGTACTCGGCCCACCGCTTGCCGTACCACAGGCCGATCGCCTCGGTGCCCTCGAGCAGCGCGTAGGCCAGCACGGCGAAACCGAACTCGTGCAGGGTCCCGGAGTTCAGACTGAAGAGACGGTCGAGGTCGTGGAGGATCCCGACGTGGCCCGATGTCTGCACCGGGCCGCCCGCCACGCCGCCCTGGAGCGCGGACAGGATGCGGTAGTAGGCGTCGCGTAACGACGCCTTGTGCGCCGCGAAGGCCAGCACGCCGACCCCGAGCAAGGCGAGCACGATGAAGTGGAACACGCGGTCGACGGCGATGAGCCGCAGCACGATCCGGTCGCGCAGGGCCCGGCCCCGGAGCGGCATGACGACATCGGACCGATCCGGAGGATGGGACCGCGCCGGACGCTCGGGCAGCGGCAGCGGGACCCAGGTGTCGCAGCGCAGGCAGCGATGCCAGCGCACGTCCCCGTGGTCCTGGACCAGCAGCGCGTCCTCGGGCCGGGCCGGGCCGGCATCGCGCCCTACCAGGACGTGGCCGCTGATCCCGCAGGTGATCAGCTCCCAATCGAGCTGGCGGCGCCGGCGCGGGTGCTGGGTGCCGGGGGTGTGGCGGTGATGGGCCATCAGCTCACAGGATGTTGACCGCCCGGGCCACGACGAGCCCGATCGTGGCGAGCGCCACCAGGCCCTGGCCGGCCATCAGGCTCTTGGCCATCGGCGTCAGCGGCATGGTGTCGGTGGGGCTGAACGCCGTTGCGTTGGTCAGCGACGTGTACAGGTAGTCCAGCAGGGTTGGCTCCCAGCCGGGCGCCGCGAACCTCCGCCCGTCGTCGGTCATCTGGGGGAACAGGAAATCCGGATGGGGCTTGCGCTTGAGCGTGCGGGCCGCCGGTCCCCCTCGGTCCAGCTGCCAGTACCAGACGCCGAACAGCAGAACGTTGTTGACCCACAGCACGATCCCCGAGCCAATGAGAGCGTGACCGCTGGCCCTGCCGCCGCGGAGCAGGTAGTGGCAGAGCATGACCAGCGAGTAGGCGTTGGCGGCCGAGACGATCGCGATCAGGGTGAGCGCCAGGTGCCGGCGCAGAGGGTTGTGGCGCATACGCGGATGGGGCGAGGCGATCGTCAGTCCCACGAGCGCAAGCCCCGTCAAGGCCGGCAGCAGCCAGTTGGGCCCTGGCGTCAGCTTCTCGGACAGCGTCAGGCCGAGCAGGATCGCCGCCCCGAGGACAAGCTGGCCGCCCCAATAGGGGTCGTAGCGCATCAGCGTGGCGCGGACGTCCTTTTCCACCTTGTGTTCGAGATCTGTGGGCACGGCTGGATACTGGCACGCGTGGGCGCCGCCGAAGCCTCGCTAACGTCTGCGGTCGCACCCTGGCAGGGGGAGGATCTGACCGAACGGTGCCCGAACATGTTGACGATGCGCATCAGACTCATCGGCGCCGGCGCGGCGCTCGCGGCCATGGCGCTCGCCGGTTGCGGCGGGGGCGGCGGCACCGCGAGCACGCAGGGCTCCCGCTCCGCGGCGGCAACCGCCGGCCAGACCTCGACCGCTCCGGCCGGCACCCAGAGCCAATCGGCCACGGCCACCACGGCCACCTCGTCGGCGGCGGTCACCACCACCGCCTCGCAATCCACCGGAGCCCCCGCGGCCAGCGGCGGCGCCAGCGTCGGTGCGTCCGCCGACCAGTGCACGGCGTCGGGACTCAGCCTCTCCTTCCTGGGTGGGCAGGGCGCGACCGGCCACGGTGAGCTCGGCTTCGCACTCAAGAACACCGGCTCCACCTGCAACACGGGGGGCTACCCGGGGATCCAGTTCCTGGCCAAGGACGGCGCGGCGCTGCCGACGACCCCGCAGCACACCACCAGCGACTTCTTCGGCAGCCTGCCGCTCAAGCCGCTCTCTCTCGGTCCCGGCCAGACCGCCTCATTCCGCCTGGGGGTCTCGCACGGCGGCGGCTCGGACGCGGGGTGCGCTACCGCGTACGGCCTGCAGGTGATCGCCCCCGACGACACCGCAACGCTGCAGGTGCAGATCCCCAACGGCGCATCGGAATGCGGCGCGACCACGGTGTCGCCGCTGCAGCCGGGAGGCTCCGCCTACCAGTGAGCCGCCGAGCGCCCGGTTCAGGACACTACGCCGCCCGCCGCCGGTGCGCCGGCTCGGGCACCCAGGCCGGCCGCTCGGCCAGCATGCGCGTGATCTCCTCGGCGGGCACCGGCCGGGAGAAGTGAAAGCCCTGGACGAAGTCGCAGCCCAGCCGGGCGAGCTCGGCGACCTGAAGGTCGGTCTCCGCGCCCTCGCCGACCACGTGCAGCGACAGGGCGCGTGACATTGCCACGATCGCCTCGGTCACCGCGGTGTCCCGCGGCTCGGTGCCCAGGCCGTCGACGAACGACCGGTCGACCTTGAGCGCGTCCAGCGGCAGCCGCGTGAGGTAGGACAGCGAGGAGTATCCGGTCCCGAAGTCGTCGAGCACGAGCCGCACGCCCAGCGCCTTGAGCGCCACCAGCGTCTCGGTGAGCTCGTCGTCGTCACCCACCAGCATGCTCTCGGTCAGCTCCAGCGCCAGGCACGACGGATCCAGCCCCGAGGTGCGCAGCGTCTCTGCCACCGTCTCGGCCAGCGCGGGGTTGGCGACCTGCGCGGCCGACAGGTTCACGCTCATCGTCAGCGGCGCCGTGTCGGGCCGCTGCCGGTACCAGATCGCGGCCTGGCGGCAGGCGCGCTCCAGCACCCAGCGGCCGATGGGCTCGATGAGCCCGTTCTCCTCGGCGACCGGAATGAAGTCGACGGGGGAGATGCGGCCGCGCTCGGGGTGATCCCAGCGGACGAGCGCCTCGACGGAGACCATGGTGCGATCCGGCAGGGAGACGAGCGGCTGGTAGTGCAGCGTCAGCTCGTCGCGCTCCAGGGCGCGGCGAAGGTCGTTCTCCACGCGCAGGCGCGACAGTGCCCGGCCGCGCAGCGCCTCGTCGAACAGCTCGTAGCGGGCGCGGCCGCGCTCCTTGGCGCGGTGCATGGCGGCGTCGGCGTCGCGCAGCAGGTCCTCGGCGCGCTCGCCGCCCTCGGCCAGCGCGATCCCGATGCTGGTGGTGATGAACTGCTCGTCGCCGTCCAGCACGAATGGGCGTGTGAAGATGCCCGCGATCCGCTCGGCCATGTCGATGGCGTCCTGCTCGCCCGCGATGTCCTCGAGCAGGATGCCGAACTCATCGCCGCCGAACCGTGCGACGGTGTCGGAGGAGCGCACCGCCTGCTTGAGGCGGGGCGCTGCGGCGGCGAGCAGCTCGTCGCCGGTGCGGTGGCCCAGGCTCTCGTTGACGAGCTTGAAGCGGTCCAGATCGAGGGCCAGCACCGCGGTCAGCGTGTCCCGGCGGCGGCGCTGTCGCTCGGTCGCCTGCTGGAGGCGGTCCAGGAACAACAGCCGGTTGGGAAGACCGGTGAGCGGGTCGTGCAGCGCGCGGTGGCGGATGCCGTCATCGGTGGCCTGGCGCTCCACCACGTCGCCCAGCACGTTGGCCAGCGCCTGCACGAAGTCCACATCGCCTGCCTTGAACTCGCGCGGCGCCATCGAGTGGAACCCGAGCGCGCCGTACGGATCGCGGCGCCCCTCGATGACGACCGTCAGGCCACTGCGCGTGCCCATGCGGGTCAGCACCTGCGAGCGCTCGAAGCGCCGCTCGGCCTCCCAGTCGGTGACGACCGCCGGCTTGCCGCTGAGGAGCGCGTACCCGGACTGCGAGCCCAGGCCGGCGGGCACGCGATCGTTGAGCGCGACGCCGGGCAGGCCCTGGGTCGCGCGGAAGGCGACGGCGTCCTCGGCGGGGACGAACTCCACCACCGCGCCGACGTCCAGGCCGAGCAGCTCGACTCCGACCCGGACGGCCTCCTGCATGAGGTCGGCGAGGCTGGCGCCCTCGAGCGCGTGTTCCCCCAGCCGCGCCACAGCGGCCTGTTGGGCGGCGCGCCGCTCGAGCTCGGCCTCGGCGTCCTTCTGATGGGTGATGTCAGACATCACACCGTGCCACCGCTTGACCCCATCGGCCCCCTCCACCATCTGCGCGTCGTCGCGGACCCAGACGGGATGGCCGTCGCGATGCAGCAGCCGGTATTCGATCGGGCTGGTCAGGGTGGAGGCGCCGCCGGCGAAGTCGTCCTCGTCGGCGATCACGCGCGCGGCATCGTCGGGATGCAACCGCTGCGCCCACATGCCGGGGTCGGCGCACCACTCCTCCGGGGTGAATCCGAGGATCTCCTCGATCTGGGGGCTGACGTAGTGCCAGCGGCCCTCGCCGCCGGCGTCGGCCGTGTACAGGATCGCTGGAACCCGCTCCAACAGTCCGGAGTAGTCAGGCTGAGGCGGCTCGGCGGCGCCGGCCCCGGTCTTGGCCTCCGCCATCGAGTGCCCGCCGTGCGCTCGGCGGTCAGGCATATCTGTGGTCGTGATCGGCAGCGCGGCTGCCGGCCTGAACTCGTACTTACTACGGAGCGCCGGCGGTAAACCGGGTGACGGGCTCGGTGGCGTCCTCGGCGACCCGGCCGTCGGCGATGAGCAGGTCGAGGTGGCCGAGGACCTCGGAGATCGTCAGATAGGCCTGGGTGACCGCGACGTTGCCCCACATCTGGCTGGCGAGGTCGTACGCCGTCTGAGGCCCGGACTCAAGCAGTCGCCGCACCTTGGCGGCTCGCCGCTCAGACATGCGAAACCGCTCGTCGATGAGGGCGGCGTGATCCCGGATGGGCGGGCCGTGGCCGCCCAGGACCAGCTGCGCGGGCATCTCCCGAGTCCGGCGCAGCGAGGACATGTAGTCAACGAGCGCATGCGGCCGCTCGGCGAGATCGTCGCTCGCCCGGGCGTCGAGCGGCCGCGACAGGAGCGGGTTGGACGAGATGCGCGCCAGCAGATGATCGCCGGCGATGAGGATCTGGCGCCGCTCGTCCCAGAAGACGGTGTCCGAGGGACTGTGGCCGGGGCGGTGGCGAGCCGTGAGCGTCCGGTCGCGGAGGGTGATCTCGTCGCCGTCGCGCAGGGGCACCGTCACGTGTCCGCTGGAGCCGAACGCCCGGAACGCCGCGCCGACCGAGCCCAGCGCGGTGGCGAGCTCCGAGGGCACGCCGTGGCGGCGCATCATGTCCATGGAGAACGCGTCGTCGGCCGTGGCGCTGGCACTGAAGTCCTCCAGGTACGGGCCCAACTGGTGAAATGCCGCCACCTCCGCGCCCGAGCGCCGGGCGATGATCTCCAGCAGCCCGAGGTGGTCCATGTGCTGGTGGGTGATCACGATCAGGCCCACGTCCTCGATTCGGTGCCCGAGGTCGCCGATGGCCTGCTCGAGCTCGTCGAGCGACTTGCCGCTGTTGGGGCCCGTGTCGACCAGTGTCAGCGGGTCGTCCTCGATGAGGTAGCAGTTGACCCGCCCGACGAGGAACGGCGTGGGCACCGCCATGAGATGGATTCCGGCGTCACCGGCCTCGGCGACCAGCTGCTCGGGCTGGGCGGCCTGGTCCCGGGCGCCGGCGTCCCCGGAGCTCACGAGCGGATCAGGCCCAGCACCTCGTCGCGCTTGGCCTCCATGTCCTGCACGGAGACCAGCGACTCCAGGCACAGGCGCAGCAGCGGCTCGGTGTTGGACGCCCGCACGTTGAAGTGCCAGTCCTCGTAGTCCACGGAGATCCCGTCCAGCCGGCTCTGCTTCCCATCGGCGTAGCGCTCGGCCAGCGCCGCCATCTTGGCGTCGCCGTCATCGACCGTGCTGTTGATCTCGCCGGAGATGAAGTAGCGGCTGCGATACGGCTCGAGCAGCTCGGACATGCGCGCACCGCGCTGGGACAGGAGCTCCAGGATGAGCAGGGCTGGCAGGGTGCCCGAGTCGGCGTTGTAGAACTCACGGAAGTAGTAGTGGCCTGAGACCTCGCCGCCGAAGATCGCGTGCTCTTCGCGCATGCGCGTCTTGAAGAATGCGTGTCCCACGCGGTTGACGAGGGCTCGGCCGCCCTCCCGCTTGGCGACGTCGGCGACGGCGCGGCTCGCCCGCACGTCATAGAGGACGGTCTGGGTGGGTGGGGACGGATATTTCTGCAACAGCGACTCGGTGAGCAGCGCGGTGAGGAAGTCGCCGTCGACGAACTGGCCCTGTTCGTCGATGAAGAAACAGCGGTCGGCGTCACCGTCCCAGGCGATCCCGAGGTCGGCCTTGCGCTCCACGACCTCGCGCATGATGAACTCGCGGTTCTCGGGCAGCATCGGGTTGGGCTCGTGGTCGGGGAAGTTCCCGTCGGGGGTCCAGTAGGCCTCGCTCAGGTCCAGGCCAAGGCGTTCGAGCAGCGGGCCCAGCATCGGGCCGGCCATGCCGTTGCCGCCGTCGACCACCACCTTCAGCGGGCGGATCGTGGACTGGTCGATGAGCTTGAGCGCCGCCTCCTGGAACTCGTCGTAGACGTCCACCTCCTCCACCGACCCGCCCCCGGGGGCGTCGCCCAGTCCGTCGAGGATGCCGTCGCGCACCTCGCCCAGCCCGGCATCCCCCGACAGCGCCAGCGCGCCGCGGCTCACCAGCTTGGCGCCGGTGTAGGGCTTGGGGTTGTGCGAGGCGGTGCACATCAGCCCGCCGTCGAGATCGCGCGAACCGACGAGGAAGTAGAGCATCTCGGTGCCCACCATCCCCGCGTCCAGCACTGTGGCGCCCTCGTCGATCATTCCGGCGCGGTAGGCCTCGGCCATCTCCGGCGCCGTCAGGCGCATGTCGCGCCCGAGGCCCAGGCGCACCGCGGACGTCGGCTTGCCCTCCATCCCGGCGATGACGCGCGCGAACGAGCGGCCGATGGCGCGCGCCGCGCCCGGATCGAGCTCGTCACCGAACAGGCCGCGCACGTCATAGGCCTTGAACACCTCGGGATGGGCGAGCTCGGACACCGGGCACAAGATGATGCCTGATAATTCGCCGCCGTGAGACCCCGCGTGGTGATCCTCTGCGGCGGGCGGGGCACCCGCCTGCAGGAACGCACCCACGCCATCCCCAAACCGATGGTCGAGATCGGCGCGCGCCCCATCTTGTGGCACGTGCTGCAGATCTACCTCGCCCAGGGGTTCCGGCGCTTCCTGCTGCTGACCGGATATCTGGGCGAGCAGGTGCAGCGGTTCGTCGTGTCCGAGAGCTGGCCCGCGGACGCAGAGATACGCTGCCTGCACACCGGCGCCGACACGCCCACCGGTGGACGCGTGCACCGGGCCGCCGAGGCCCTGGATGGCCGCGGGTTCTGCCTGGCGTACGGCGACGGGGTGGCCGACGTGAACCTCGATGCGCTGCTGGCGTTCCATGCGGACCATGGGGCGGCGGCCACGATGACCGTGGTACGGCCGGCGCTGCCCTTCGGCGTCGCGCATCTCAACGGCGACGGTGTCGTCCGCGGGTTCAGCGAGAAGCCGCGCTCAGAGCAGTGGATCAACGGCGGCTTCTTCTGCTTCGAGCCGGCGGTGCTCGAGCTGCTGACGCCAGACAGCGTGCTGGAGCGGGAGCCGCTCGAGCGCCTGGCACAGGCGGGGGACCTGCGGGCGTTCCGGCACGAGGGGTTCTGGGACTGCATGGACACCTACAAGGATGCGGTCGCCCTCAACGACCTGTGGGCCACCGGCGCTGCGCCGTGGAAGCTGTGGCCGTAGCGGCCATGGGCCCGCAATCGGTGCTGGTCACCGGCGCCCACGGGCTGCTCGGCGCGTGGCTGACCGCCGGGCTGCTGGAAGCCGGCCACGCGGTGGTGGCGGTGCGCCGTGACGAGCCGGCGGTGTCGGCACTGGAGTTGCTGGGCCGCGCCGGCGAGGTGAGCACCGTCCACGGCGACATCTGCGAGGAGGGGCTCATCGCCCGCGCGCTCAACGAGTACGAGGTGTCGAGCGTCTTCCACCTCGCCGCCCAGACGCTGGTGGGGACCGCCAACCGCGCGCCCCGCTCGACGTTCGAGACGAACATCCGCGGCACCTGGATGTTGCTTGAGGCCTGTCGCGCCCACGGCGTGCGCAGCGTGGTGGTGGCCTCATCGGACAAGGCATACGGCCGTCAGCGCGAGCTGCCCTACCGCGAGACCCAACCGCTGACCCCGACGTTCCCCTACGACGTCTCCAAGGCCGCCGCCGACCTCATCGCACGCTCCTACTGGCACACCTTCGGGCTGCCGGTGGCCGTCACCCGATTCGCCAACCTCTACGGCGGCGGGGACACCAACTCCAGCCGGCTCGTGCCCGAGGCGGTCGGCGCCGCTTTGGCCGGGCGGCCCCCCGTCATCCGCTCCGACGGGTCGCCGGAGCGCGACTTCCTGTACGTGGAGGACGCGGTGGCGGCCTATCTGGCGCTGTGGGGCGCGCTGTTGGCCGGGCGAGCCGGAGGTGAGGCGTTTAACGCCGGGGGCGGCCGGCCCCACCGGGTGACGGAGGTGGTCGAGCTCATATGCCGGCTGGCCGGGGGCGGGCTGACGCCCCAGATCCTGGGGACCGGGACCCCGCACGGCGAGATCGACCGCCAGTGGGTGGATGCCGCCAAGCTGTCAGAGCTCACCGGCTGGGCGCCCGCGGTGGGCCTGGAGGAGGGCCTGCGCCGCACGATTGCCTGGTATCGGGAGCACCCGCAGGCGCTCCGCGTGTTCCTATAGTTACAGGGCATGTCCGGACATTCCAAATGGGCGTCCATCAAGCACAAGAAGGCGGTCGTCGACCAGCGCCGCGGCCAGCACTTCACCAAGCTCAGCCGCGCGATCACCGTGGCCGCGCGTGAGGGCGGGGGCGACATCGACGGCAATCCGTCCTTGGCGCTCGCGGTCCAGAAGGCCCGCGACGCCTCGATGCCCAAGGACAACATCGAGCGCGCGATCGCCAAGGGAACCGGCGAGGGCGTTGACGCCGACCAGCTCGAGACCGTCCTGTACGAGGGCTACGGCCCCGGGGGCGTGGCCCTGCTCATCGAGGCCGTGACCGACAACCGCAATCGCACCGGCGCCGACGTCCGCCACGCGCTGTCCAAACACGGCGGCAACCTCGGAGAGCCGGGCTCCGTGTCCTACCTGTTCGATAAGCGTGGGGTGATCGTGGTCGACGCCTCCCGCTATGACGAGGAGGACCTGTTGGTCGCGATCGACGCCGGCGCCGAGGACATCTCGCGCGATGACGACGTCTACGAGATCGTGTGTGAGCCTCAGGACCTCGTTTCCGTGCGCGATGCGCTGACCGAGGCGGGCGTCGAGATCGAGTCCGCCGACGTCACCCAGCGGCCCAAGTCCCGGGTGCCGCTCCAGGAGTCAGACGCGTCGCGGCTGCTCAAGCTGATCGACATGCTCGAGGAGTCAGACGACGTCGGCGCGGTGCACGCCAACTTCGACGTGGACGCCGACGTGCTGGAGCGGATCGCCTCCTAAGGCGGCTCGGGCCACCTCAGGTGCGGGTCCTTCGGCGATTCTTCGCCGCGCTCGCTACTCTCGGCCCCCTCATGCCTAAGACGACAACCATCACCTGTGCCGCGCTCGCGCTGGCGGCCGCGATCGCCGGATGTGGGGGTAGCAGCCAACCCGCCGCCCCGGGCGTCACGCCAGCGCCGTCAGCGGGCGCGACGGCTGCCACCAGCACCGCTGTGGCTTCGACGACCAGCGCCTCGGCCAGCGCCACCAGCACCACCACGAGCAACACGCCGCTGCCGGCGGCACTGAAGGCCAAGCCGAAGGTCTCGATCCCGTCCGGTGCGCCGCCGAAGAACCTGGTGGTCAAGGACCTGATCAAGGGCACCGGGCCCGCCGCCACCGCGAACTCGACGGTCAACGTCCAGTACGTCGGCGAGCTCTACAAGGGGGGCAAGCAGTTCGACGCCTCCTGGAACGACGGCTCGGGCCAGCCGGTGTCCCTGCCACTCTCAGGCGTCATCAAGGGCTGGCAGCAGGGCATCCCCGGCATGAAGGTCGGCGGCCGGCGCGAGCTCATCATCCCGCCGAGCCTCGGCTACGGCGCCACCGCGCAGTCCAAGATCCCGGCGAATTCGACGCTGGTCTTCGTCATCGACCTGCACGGCGTCTCGTAGTCAGGCGGCCGCGTCCCCGTGGCGGGCGCGGTACAGCGGCGTCAGGCCCGACACGCCCTTGAGGCGGTGGCGCCCGGCGGCTGACCACTGGAAGGCGTCGCCGGCGGCGTCGCGGACCTCGCGCGTGCACAGCACGCTGCCGGGGCGCGCGACGCCGGTCACACGGCTGGCGAGGTTGACGGAGTTGCCGTAATAGTCGCCGGCGCGCACCAGGGCCGGCCCGAAGGCGATGCCGGCGCGCAGGCTGGGCAGCTCCTCCTCCTCAAAGACGTCCACGAGCCTGAGCGCCACCTTGACGAGCGCCCCTGGCTCCGGGCTGACGAACATCGCGGCGTCGCCGATCGTCTTGACCAGCCGCACGGGCGCGACGGTCACCGACGCCGCCAGGGAGGCGAGCCGCCCGGCAACAGTGCCCAGCTCGCCGACCTCCACCTGGCCGCCGAGCCGCGTGAAGCCGACGAGGTCCGCGAAGCAGATCGCCAGGTCCTGGGCGCCCGCGATGTCGCCGGCTTCGAGCTCGGCCAGGCCCAGCACGCCCCGTTGGACGCTGTCGCGCAGGTGGGCCTTGAAGCCCGCCACCAGGATCGGGGCGAACGCCGGGGTGAGCTGGTCGGCCAACTCGGCGAAGCGCAGCGCCACCTCCGCCTCACTCTCGCCCGCCTCCAGGAACGTGGCGACGAACGACGCGGCGATCGTCGCCGCCAGCCGACCCATGCCCTCGCCGAGCACGCGGGTGATCTCGTCGATGCGGTCGCCGGCGAAACCGGCGTCGAGGAACAGCTTCATCGACCCGGCGGCCTCGACGTCATCATCGCCGAAGACGCGGTCATCGGGCTCGGGCTCGGGCAGCCCGAGGTGGCGCCGGATACGCGCCATGGTCCCCTCGGGCAGGCCGGAACGCTCCTCCAGCTCGGCGGCGGTGTAGGTGCCGCCCAGCACCCGCTCCACCGGCAGCAGCGCCAGGCGGTTCTCCTGCACCGCACGGACCAGTTCGCGCTCGCTGAATCCGTCCTGGTGCAGCCGTTCCAGGAGCCTGCGGCGGGCCGCCCGCTCCTCGCCCTCAAGCCCGTTGAGCAGTCCGTCGGCGTCAAAGTCCATCGCCGCATCCTCTCTGATGACGGCGACGTTCGCTAGCATCGTCGCCTCCTCGCGGGCACCCTCAGGCTTGCGGTGCCCGTCTAGCTGAACCCACATCCGGTACGTACAGATGCTCTCGATCCTGATGCCCGTCTACAACGAGCGCGAACGCGTGGAAAAGGCGATCGCCGAGGTGCTGGCGACCGAGCTGCCCACCGAGTTCGAGCTCATCATCGTCGACGACGGCTCCACCGACGGTACCCGCGACATCCTGCGCAACGGGGAGTGGGGTGAGCGGGTGCGGCTGATCGAGCACGAGCACAACCAGGGCAAGGGCGCCGCCATCCAGACCGCCCTGCGCGAGGCGCGGGGGGACTACTCATGCATCTTCGACGCCGATCTCGAGTACGACCCCGAGGACCTGGCGCTGCTCATGCCTCCGCTCATGGACGGGCGCGCCAATGCCTGCTTCGGCGTCCGCGCGTTTGACGGCTACACCAGCCACTCGTTCCTGTTCGTGCTGGGCAACAAGGGTGTCACGCTGGCGTGCAACCTGCTCTTCAACGTGTACCTGCACGACATCATGACCTGCCACAAGATGATCCGGACCGAGCTGTTCCAGAGCCTCCCGCTGAGCTCCGCGGGGTTCTCGATCGAGCCCGAGATCACCGCACGCCTGGTGCAGAAGGGCGAGCGGATCTTCGAGGTCCCGGTCCACTACCGGGCGCGCGCCACCGAGGAGGGCAAGAAGCTCACCGCTCGGGACGGGTTCCGCGTGATCGGGACCCTGGTGCGCTGCCGCCTCTCGCCGAAGACCTAGCGTCCTGAGGCGCTGACGCGCCGGCGCGCCGGTGCGGGCGCCGGCCCGATCTGCGCCGTCGAGGTGTAGATCGACTGGATCGTCGAGAACAGGGGCTGCACCGGGTTGCCCTGCAGGTCGATCTCGCCCTTCTCCACGAATGGCGGGTGGGGGAAGGGATCGCCGCCGCTCCAGCCCGGCCGGGCGGCGAAATCCTGGAGCGCGAACCACATCGCGCCGGCGACGTAGGGCTTGGACGCGAACACTCCGAGATGGAAGGCGGCCTGGGCGGTCTGGTACTGGTAGGTCCCCCGCTGCTCGGGCGGGCCGTTCTGGCTGCCCTCGAAGCCGAACTCGGTGATCATCAGCGGCTTGGTCGGATAGCAGCCGTGCAGGTAGTCCAGGAAGGGGCTCAGCTGGTCAGGGTCGTCCGTGCCGCCGCCGCCGGCGTCGAACCAGCCGAAGTAGTCGTTGAAGCCGATCACGTCGAGCGGGGCGTACGCCGCCTGGCAGACCACGCCCGGCCAGTTGGAGATCGCCATCCCGACCGGACGGGTCGGGTCGAGCTGGTGCGCGATCTGGCTCGCGCCGGCGATGTAGCGAGCCTCGGCGTCGTCAGGCGGCGTGGTGAGCTCGTTGGCGATGCTCCAGACCAGGATCGAGGGGTGGTTCTCGTTGGTGAGGATGTTGGTGCGCAGCTTGGTGTGCGCGGCGTTGAGCCAGCCGGAGCGGGTCAGGTACCGGGAGCTCACCTGGTAGACCGGGATCTCCGACCACAGCAGGATGCCGTCGCGGTCGGCCATCTCCTCGATCTGGGGGTCGAGCGGATAGTGGGCTCGGATGATCTTCCCGCCCAGCTCGCGCACCCAGCCGACCATCGCCTGGAGCTGGGCGGTGCTCAGGGCCGCTCCCGTCTGGATGTTGAGCTCATGCAGGTCAAAGCCGCGCAGGTCCAGCACCCGGCCGTTGAGGAGGAGCTGGCCGCCGGGACCGACGGCGATGCTGCGAATCCCGCTGAAGTCCGTGTAGCCCTCGAGCTTGCGGCCGGAGGCGTCTGACAGGGTCAGTCCCGCGCGGTACAGGAACGGGTCGCCCGGGGCCCACAGGTGGGGGGAGGCGATCTTCACCGCCGCCTGCGCCACCCAGGTGGCGCCGGGCAAGATCGTGTGGCCGCCGAAATTGAGCCTGGCCGATCCGTAGGAGCCCTGGAGGCTCACGGTCTGGGCGGCGCTGGTCCAGTTGCGCACCGACACCTGCTCCTGGACCTGAGCCGCGCAGGTGAGGCAGGGCAGGATCGGCCGGATGACGACCGGCGACATGTCCACCGCCTGGACCGAGCGCAGGTAGACCTCCTGGTTGATGCCGCCGTAGTTCCACCAGCCGCCCCCCGGGCCCGGCGGAAGATCGCCCGGGTTCCGGCGGTTGTCGACGCGCACGATGAGGCGGTTGACCCCCGGGCGCACCCCCTTGAGCGCGAGCTCGAATGGCAGGTAGGCGCCGGCATGGGTGCCGATCTTGCGACCGTTGAGCCACACCGTGGCGCCGTAGTTGACCGACTCGAACCGGATGATCCAGCTGCGGAACCGCGCCGGCACGTAGGACGCGAACGCCTTGGCGGGCACGGTGAAGTCGCGCCGGTACCAGCCCACCGATCCGTTCATGCTGGCGGTGGAGAAGTCCCCGGCGTTGAACGAGTTGGGGACGGTGACCGGGGACCAGCCGTCGGTGCTCGCGACGTTGCGCCACCAGCCGGCGGTGGCGCCGGCGGCGGTGGGGTCGGCCCGGTACAGCCAGGCTCCGCCCAGCAGCCAGCGATCGTCGGGCCCGTCCCGGTAGAGGGCGCCGAGCGTGGGCGGGGTCGCCGCGTAGGCGGGTCCAGGCTGGGCCTGAGCGGGCGCCGCGACCGCGGCGCCGGAGGCGAGCACCGCCAGCACGGCCAGGGCCGCCGCCAGGACGGCGCGGCCCGCCTTACCGACGCGCCAGGGCTCGCCGCTACAATCGCCCGCCGATGTCAGCCGTCGACTCGCCGCAGCAGCGGCCATCCGCGAGCGGCTCTGTCGGCTCCGGAGAGTCTCGCGGAGCCTCATCGCTCCGCTCCCGCATTCGTGTTCCGCGCTCGCCGGCGGTGATCGCGGTGCTCGTGTGCGTGGTGCTGGCGGCCCTGTCGGCGGCGATCCTGCCCACCGTGCCCAGCTACGACCCGTGGTCGTGGATCGTCTGGGGCCGCGAGGTCACCGATCCCCACATGAGCTTCATCGTCAACGGCGGCCCGTCGTGGAAGCCGCTGCCGATGATCTTCACGACGATCTACGGCGTGCTCGGCGGCGCGGCGCCGACCCTGTGGGTGATCACGGCGCGGATCGGTGGGCTGCTCGCTCTGTGGGGCACGTGGAAGCTGACAAGCCGCCTGGCCGGCGGCGGGTGGCTCGGCGCCTTCGCGGGCCTGCTGGCGGCGATCGGGATCGTGCTCACCGGCCGCCACGACCAGGCCTGGTACTACTACTTCCTGCACGGGACCTCCGAGGCCATCCTGGTCGGCGTCACCGTGTGGGCGGTGGACCGCATTCTGGACGGCAAGCACGGCCAGGCCTACCTGCTCATGGTCGCCGGCGGGCTCATCCGCCCCGAGTGGTGGCCGTTCCTGGGCCTGTATGCGATCTGGCTGTGGTTTCGCCACCCCGGCTTCAAGAGCCCGGGCATGCGCCTGCTGCTGGTGGCGGGGCTGGCCGTCCAGCCCATCGGCTGGTTCGTGCCGCCGTGGATCACCACCGGCCAGCCGTTCCTGGCCGCCACCCACGCCGCCGACTACAACGGCCATCTGGGCTCCAACGTCCTGCGCTCGATTCTGGTCCGCGGGGTCCGCGACCAGTTGCTGCCGGCGCTCATCCTGGCCGTGGCGGCCGTGGTCATCACCTGGGTGCGCGACCGCAACCGGGCCATCCTGGCGATCGGCGCCTTCATCGCCGGCTGGTGGGTGGTGGTGGTGGGCGAGACACTTGACGGCTACCCCGGCCTGGAGCGCTTCTTCCTGCCCGCCGCCGCGCTGACGACGGTGCTCGGCGGGGTGGGGCTGGCGGAGCTGGCCCGGCTGGCCGGCGGGCTCGCCGGCTCGCTGCGCCGCCCGGTGACCGTGGGCGTGGCCGTGGTCCTCGGGGCGGTCTGCGTCCCGTTCACCACCACCCAGATCAGCATCGCGCGCACTGACGAACGCAGCGCCTCCCAGGGCGCCCACCTGCTCGACACCCTCACTCAGGCGGTGGCCGCCGCCGGCGGCAAGCACGGCGTCCTGCCGTGCCCGTCGAGCTTCACGGCGGTCAACCACTCCGCCCAGACCGCGCTGGCCTGGAAGCTCGGCGTGACCCTCCAGCGCGTCGGCACGTCGATGCGCGCGCCCGGGGTGGACTTCATCGGGCCCCACGCGGCGCAGATCGGTGGGCCTGCCCACGTCGACCCGCGCCTGACCCACGCCGAGACCGTGGCCACCGTCGGGCCGTGGCGCGTGGTCCGCCTGACCGACCCGCGGCTGCCCAGCAGCGGCTGCGTCGGCGGCGGCTGAACGGCTGAGCCGGCACGCGGTCACAGGCCGCCCCCTCCGGATGATGTCCTGATCACCAGCTGGGCCCGTGCCCGCGCGGCGTGGGCACGCTTGCGCTTCCCGCGCCGCTTCCTGTGCTTGGGCTTCGGCTTGGGCTTGATCGTGATCTTGTGGGTGATCACCGTGGTGTTGCCGGCCCGGTCTGTCAGGGTGAGCCTGAGCGTGTAGGTGCGCACGCGCGCGTAGACGTGGCTGGCGGTGGTGCGGCGGATCCGCGCCTGGGGTGAGCCGTCGCCCCACCTCACCATCACCGTGGAGACGCCCGAGGCGTCGGCCGCGGGCAGTCCGCGCGGCGGGGGATCGGTGTAGGCGACGCGGAGCGACTCGCGCGTGTTGACGATCGACGTGCCGCTGAGCTTGAGGGTCGCCTTCGGCGGGACCGTGTCGACGAAGATCGTGGCCGGCGTCGCGGCGGTGCGCAGCCCCGCCAGGTTGACGGCGGTGAGCTGGTAGGAGTGGCGCCCGTTGGCCAGCGGCGCCGGCGCGACCATCTGCGTGCTCGTGGTCTGACCGACAACGACGCCGTCGATGCGCAGCACGTACGTGGGTGAGCCCCACAGCTCGGCGGCGCCCGACCACAGGAAAGGCGGCGACGCCGTGGTCGTCCAGCGGAAGCTGTTGGAGGCCACGAAGCCGCCGGGCGCCTGGAAGAGCTGGACGGCGACGATGGACGTGCTCGCCGCCCGTCCCCTGGACCCAGGCGACGGCCGCGTCGCCGGAGACGTCGCCCGCGGCGACGAGGCCCTCGTCAGCCTCGGTGGCGCCCAGTGACGGGCTGGAGACCACCTGCTCGGGCCCCAAGTCCGAGCCGTCGGCGGCGTAGCGCACGCGGATCTCGGCGGTGCCGGCCTCGCCGGGGGTCTGCTGCCAGGCGATGAGGTTGGAGACCAGACCGGCGGTGGCGGGGACGGCGTCGGGCGGATCGCTGTTGGGCAGGCTGTCAACGCGCTCGGTCTGACCCGTGACGTCGTTGGAGCCGACCGTCGTGGTGTACAGCTGGTGGGTCTGGTCGGTCTCGGAGGTGACGAAGCCCGCGCCGTACTCGGTCACCGCGGTCTGGGGCTGGTCGGCGCCCTCGGGCCCGCCGGTGCCGGCGCCGTCGGCGGCGGAGGCGCCGTCGTACTGGGCCGCGTGCAGCCGGTTCATGAGCACCCGCGACTGAACGGCCGAGCCATTGGTGAGCTGCTCGCGGAAGGTCACCGAGGCGTATGTCGAGTCGCCTCCGGCTGAGATCGACGGCAGGCCGGCGGAGACCTCGGACCAGCCGGCGAACGACGGCGGATCGGCCTGCTCGACGACGGCGCTGGGCGTCGTCTTGACCACCCGGCGCGTGTAGATGTGGCCGCCCTCGCCCCAGATGACGATGCCGACGCCGTCCCCGGCCGCGATCACGTCAGCGCGGCCGGCGCCCGTGCCGGCGGCATCGGCGGGGTTGGCGTCCAGTGGGACGGACTCCAGCGCCCACTGTCCCTGGAAGTAGTAGGCGGCTCTCACGTCCCCGCCGCCGGCGCCGCCCGTGTCGGTGAACGCCAGGTATGCCTTGCCGGAGTTCGAGATCGAAATGGAGGGGCTGGCGGCGCCGGTGAACAGAGCAGCGGGCGCGCTCAGCGGCGAGGTCGAGGTGGCCGCCTGGTCGACGTAGAGGGTCCCGCCGTTGACGAAGGCCAGCAGCAGCAGCCCGCCTGGCCCCGACGCGATCACGGGCTTTGAGGAGGCGCCCAGGAGGCCGGGGTCGGCCTGGACCGGCGCCGTGAACACGCCTCCGGCCAGGCGCGACACGAACACGTGGGGGACGCCCAGTACGTCCTTGAGGTAGACGAGCGCGCCGGTGCCGTCCCGGGCCATCGACATGGCGTTCAGGGACTGGATGTCGGCGCTGGGCCCATCGATGACCGCGTCGTTGGGGGCCAGGGTGGGGCTGCGCGGACCGGCCGCGTCCGCGGGCGCGGAGGCGGCCCCGGCGGCGAGCGCAGACAGGCACAGGAGGACCAGCGCCCTGCGCCACGCCCCGGTGCAGAGAGATGAACGGGCCGAGAGGATGACATCCGCTAGAACATCAGAGACGGCCGCGGGTTGCGCCGCCGGCGAGCCTTTGACACGGATCTGACGTCGTCGGCGCCAGTGCGGGGGAGGCGTCCGGGCGCCCGCGGAGAATGTCTGTGCATGCTCGTCCTCGGCATCGATCCCGGCACCGCCAGCACCGGCTACGGCGTCGTCCGAGGCGTCGGATCGCGGCTGCGCGCGGTGGATGAGGGCATGATCCACACCCGCGCCGGCGTGCCGCTGGAGCGGCGGCTGGCGGACATCCACCAGCGGGTCGGCGAGCTGCTCGACGAGCACCAGCCCGAGGCGGTGGCCGTCGAGGAGCTGTACTTCGGCGCCAACGTCCGCACCGCGTTCGCGGTCGGCCAGGCCCGCGGCGTGATCCTCCTCGCCGCCGGCCAGCGGGGCGTGCCGACCCGGTCCTACACCCCCCAGCAGGTCAAGGGCGCCGTGTGCGCCAACGGGCGCGCCGGCAAGGAGCAGGTGGCTCGCATGGTGACGCGCCTGCTCGGCCTGGCGGCGGCGCCGACGCCGGACCACGTCTCCGATGCCCTGGCGGTGGCGATCTGCCACCTGAACCACTCGCCGCTGGCCCGCGCGGTCGCGGGGGTGTCGGCGTGATCGCGCTCGTCTCGGGGACCGTGGCGGTGCGCCGCGGTGACCACGTGGTCGTCAGCTGCGGCGGAGTCGGCTACCGCCTGGCGGTGTCGGCGGAGACGCTCAAGCACGTCCCCGCCGTCGGACGGGACGTAGTCCTGCACACCCATCTCATCGTCCGCGACGACGCGCTGGCCCTCTACGGCTTCGCCACCGAGGAGGAGCGCGACCTGTTCCTCATGCTCCTCGGCGTTCAGGCGGTGGGCCCCAAGGTCGCCCTGGCCGTGCTGTCGGGGGCACCCCCGCGGGAGTTGCTCAGGGTGGTCGCCGCCGGCGACGCCGCGCGCCTGCAGGCGGCGCCGGGCGTGGGCAAGCGCACGGCGGAGCGGATCATCGTCGAGCTGCGCGAGAAGGTCGGCGCCACGCTGCCCGAGGACTCGATCACGGTCACCCGGTCCGACGAACCGTCCACGCTGGCGCGTGAGGCGCTGCTCGGCCTGGGCTACAACGCCACCGAGATCGACGGGCTGCTGGAGGGCGCGGCCGGCGAGAGCACCGAGGAGCTCATCGCCCACGCGCTGAGGAGCGCGCGCCGATGAGCGTCTCGCGCCTCCAGGATCCCGAGGAGCTGCCCGGCGACGAGCTGGAGCTCGACCGCTCGCTGCGCCCGCGCCGGCTCGACGACTTCGTTGGCCAGGAGGCCATCCGCGACCAGCTGTCGGTGTCCATCGAGGCCGCCGCCAGCCGCGGCGAGGCGCTGGACCACGTGCTGCTGGCCGGCCCGCCGGGGCTGGGCAAGACCTCGCTGGCTCAGATCGTCGCCGCCGAGCTCGACGTCCCCTTCGTGCAGACCGCCGGCCCGGCGCTGGAGCGCAAGGGCGACGTGGCGTCGTTCCTCACCGCGCTGGAGCCGCGGGCGGTGTTCTTCGTGGACGAGATCCACCGCCTGCCCCGGGCGCTGGAGGAGACGTTCTATCCCGCCATGGAGGATGGCGTGCTGCCGATCACCGTCGGCCAGGGGGCGGGCGCGAGCATCGTGACGCTACCGCTCCCGCAATTCACGCTCATCGGGGCGACCACCCGGGCCGGCCTGTTGACCACGCCGCTGCGCGACCGCTTCGGCATCCAGCACCGGCTCGAACACTATGGGCCCGAGGACCTCGCGCGCATCGTGACCCGGTCGGCGCGGTTGCTCGGCGTGGAGATCGAGCCCGGCGGGGCGGTGGCCATCGCCCGGCGCAGCCGCGGTACCCCGCGGGTGGCCAATCGGCTGCTGCGCCGCGTCCGTGACTACGCCGAGGTGCGCCACGGGGGCCTCGTCACCGAGCCGGTGGCGGCGGAGGCGCTGGACCTGCTCCAGGTCGACGAGGAGGGGCTTGACCGCCTGGATCGCGAGATCCTGCGCGCCATCTGCGAGAAGTTCGGTGGCGGCCCGGTCGGCCTGTCGACGCTGGCGGTGGCGGTGGGGGAGGAGCAGGACACGATCGAGGACGTCTACGAGCCTTACCTGCTCCAGCGCGGCCTCATCGAGCGCACGCCCCGCGGGCGGGCGGCAACGGCGCGGGCCTACGCGCACCTCGGGCTCGAGGCGCCCGCGCAGACGCCGGCCCAGGCCCGCCTCATCTGAGCTCTGCAAGGTCGCTCCCAGCTCCTCGGGTTCTTCGGCTATTCCTAAGCACGTCCCTCTATCCTGAGGCGCCGATGGCGCGCGAGCACTACTTCATCTGTCCGCACTGCGGCACGCGTTCGATGGGGACCGACCGCAATGCCGGCTTTCGGCGGGAGGCGAGGGGCTGTGACAGGTGCGGATTCGCATATCTGTTCGAGCTCCTGGACGACTACTACCCGGCGCCCAACGCCGCGTTCTTCGCCTGCGACTCCGACGGGCGGATCGTGGACTGCGGCCGCGGCTCGTTCGAGCTGACGGGGCTCAAGACCGAGCAGGCCATCGGCCGGCCGGTGCGCGAGGTCCTCGGACTGCGCTTCGACGACGGCGCCGATCACGTCGCCACCGTGCTGGAGTGGGAGGTCCGCGTGCAGGGCAAGCCGGTGGAGGTCCACGCCGAGCACGATCTGCCGGCTCGCGCGGTCGCCGACATCTTCCCTGCATACGATGATGATGAGGGGGGTCTCCTAGTGGTGCTGACCCCTAGCAACCATCATTAGCCGAGCGGCAGCCCCGGCTCGCGTCCCAGCCATTAGCATCCTGCGTAGCTGATGTCAGATCGCCAGCGTCACGGCTTCGTCCTGCTCCTTGTCGTGGGACTGATGGCCGCCTCGGTCTTCGTGCTGCTGACCCAGAAGACGGTCCTTGGCCTCGACCTCAAGGGGGGCATCGAGCTCGTCTACCAGGGCGAGCCCAGCCCGCAGACCCCACATGTCACCCAGGACGCGCTCAACCGCGCCGTCGACATCATGCGGTCCCGCGTCGACCAGCTCGGCGTGTCGGAGCCGTCGATCCAGACGACCGGCAACAACCTGATCACCGTGGGGTTGCCCGACGTCCACGACGTCGCGCGGGCCGAGAACGAGGTGGGGCAGACCGCCCAGCTGCACTTCTACGACTGGGAGGCCAACGCGCTGACGCCCAACGGCAAGACCGTGGCCGAGCAGCTCATCACCCAGGACCCCAACGCCGTCACGATCAGCCAGGGCGCGGGCGGTGGTCCCGGCGTGCCCGGCGCGGGCGGCATGCCGCTGTATGAGGCGACCAAGCTCGCGGCCAAGCAGCCGCCGCAGCCTCTCTCGAAGACCCAGTCGCGCAAGGGGCCGGCTTATTACCTGTTCGGCGCGTCCGGCAGCGCGGCGTGCGAGGCCGCGGCCAAGGCCAACGGCACCACGCCCGTGCAGGGCCAGCACTGCCTGCTGGCGGGCCCGGACTCGAGCCTGCCGGACGTCTATCAGTCGCTGCCGCCCGGGGTGACCAAGGCCGAGACCGAGCTCGTGACCGTGCCGCAGGGCACCGTGGTGCTCCAGGCGGCCAACCCCTCGGCGTCCGATCAGGTCAAGCCGGGCAGCCCCAACGCCCAGTACTTCGTGCTGCGCGACAACGTCGCCCTGAGCGGCACCGACATCACCAACCCGCAGCCGAGCACCGACCAGTCGGGGTCCCCCGACGTCACCTTCGGGTTCAACGGCTCGGGCCAGTCGGCGTTCCAGAACGTCACGGGCCAGATCGCGCATCGCGGCGCCAACGTCAGCCTCGGTGGCAACACGTTCAACCAGCACTTCGCGGTGGCGCTGGACAACCAGCTCGTCACCGTCCCGCAGATCGACTTCAAGCAGTACCCCGACGGGATCGTCGGCGGGGGCGGTGCTGACATCACCGGCGGCTTCACCAGCCAGACGGCCTCGGACCTGGCCACCCAGCTGCGCCTGGGCGCGCTGCCGATCAACCTCAAGCGGATCTCCGAGGAGCAGGTCTCGGCGACGCTGGGCCAGCAGGCGCTGCATCAGGGCCTGGTCGCCGGCGCCATCGGCCTGCTCGTCGTCGCCATCTTCCTCATCGCCTACTACCGCATCCTCGGCCTCATCGCGGTCGCGGGCCTGGCCGTCTACGGCCTGTACTTCTACGCGCTGATCAAGCTCATCCCGATCACGCTGACCCTGGCGGGCATCGCCGGGCTGATCCTCACCATCGGCGTGGCCGCCGACGCCAACATCGTCATCTTCGAGCGCGTCAAGGAGGAGATCCGCGCCGGGCGCTCGATTCGCGCCGGGATCGCCACCGGCTACAAGAAGGGCCTCACGGCGATCATCGACGCCAACGTGGTCACGATCATGACCGCGTTCATCTTGTTCGTGCTGGCGACCTCTGACGTCCAGGGCTTCGCCTTCACGCTGGGCATCGGGGTGATCGTGTCGCTGTTCACGGCGGTGCTGGCCACCCAGGCGATCCTCATGACCATGAGCGATTCGCGGACGATCGCACGGCCCTCGGCGCTCGGCGCCGGCGGCAAGCACCGCGTCTGGCGCTATGACTTCATGGGTTCCTCCAAGTACTTCTTCTCGTTGTCAGGCGTCATCCTGCTGATCGGCGCGCTGGCGATCGGCGGCCGCGGGCTGAACCTTGGCATCGACTTCACCTCGGGCGCGCGCATCGACGTGGCCCTGAGCCATCCCGCCACGGCGTCTTCGATCCGGTCGGTCGTCGCCAGTGAGGGGGTGTCGGACCCGGTCGTGCAGGAGGTCGGCGGCAAGGGCACTCAGTTCCAGATCACCTCCAAGCCCCTCAAGAGCACCAACAGCGTCCAACAGGCGCTCAACGCCAAGTACGGCGTCAAGGGCTTCTCATCTGACACGGTGGGCCCGACGTTCGGGCGAACGGTGGCCCACAGCGCCGTCATCGCCATCATCGCCTCGCTGCTTGTCATCTCGGCCTACGTGGCGTTGCGCTTCGACTGGAAGTTCGCGGTGCCGGTGCTGATCGCACTGATGCACGACCTGTTGATCACGAGCGGCGTCTACGCGTTGACCGGAAGGCAGGTGACGGTCGACACGGTCGCGGCCCTGCTCACCATCCTGGGTTACTCCCTCTACGACACGATCATCGTGTTCGACCGTGTGCGGGAGAACATCCCGCGGATGCCCAGAGCTGCGTTCTCGCAGATCGTCAACCGGTCCATGTCCGAGGTGCTGACCCGGTCGCTGGCGACCACGTCGTGCACGCTGCTGCCGATCCTGGCCCTGCTGCTGTTCGGCGGCTCCACGCTCCAGGACTTCGCCTTCGCGCTGCTCATCGGCGTGGCCTCGGGCGCCTATTCGTCGATCTTCATCGCCTCGCCCGTGCTCACCCATTGGAAGGAGCGCGAGCCTCTCTATCGCCACCGGCGCGAGCGCATTCAGACCGAGTACGGCATGGTCCCCGCGTACGCCGCCTCGGGGGCCGACGTGGAGCCTGACCGGGGGCGTGGCCGCCGTCGCACCAGCCGCATCACCGAGCCCGAGCCCGACGGCGTCACCGCCGCCGAGTTCGAGCAGATGAAGCGCGACATCGCCGAGGAGGAGGCCGAGCCGAGCCGGCCGACCTCGACGCTGACCAAGCGCCTGGCCCGCACCCGCGAGGGCCAGGGCGGGCGCGCCGGCCGCGCCCCGCGCAGCGCCGGCAACGGTGGGGGGCAGGGCGCCGCACCCACTCCGCCGCCGAGCCCGGCTCCACCACGGACCCCGGCCGTGCCACCCACTCCGCCCGACGCCGACGTCGATCTGGATGAGCCGCTCGGCGGCGAGGACTTCCAGCACGCTCCGGACGAGGCCGAGGAGGGCGGGATCGCGCGCACTCCCAAGCCGGACCGGTCCGCGGGCAAGGCACGCGGGCGCAACCGCCGCCATGGGAGGCGTCGCTGATGGGGGCGCTCGCCTGGGTGATGATGGGCCTGGCCCTATGGCATTTCACGATCTGGCTGCCCGACCGATCCTGGGGCGGGATCGTGGGCGCCTTCCTGGGCGCGCTAGTCGGCGCCGTGGCCTTCGGCCTGATCGTCAACGGCTTCGAGATCCCCGGGCGCCACGACACGACCATCGCCACCGCCCTGGAGGCCATTCCCGGCGCTCTGATCGGGATCGGGCTGGTGTACGCGGAGGGCGTCCGCCGCGAGCGCGCCGGCCACGCCGGTCCCGTCAGGTTCTGACCCCGCGGTCCGTCTGAGGCGGCGCCTACGCTGGCGCCCCAATGGTCCAGGCCGCCGCGCTCGCCCAGCCGCTCCCCGAAGTCGAACCCGGTGGCGCCCCGCCTGCCCTTCGGGTGGCCGACGCGGCGCCGTCCGGACGCCTGCAAGCCGCTCGCCCCCGGCTCGAGATCCCCGCCTATCGGGCGGCGGAGGCCCTGACGCTTGCGCGCGAGCTCGGCGTCGGCCACGTGCTGGCCCAGATCCTCGTCCGTCGCGGGCTCGGCGATCCGGTGCAGGCGCGCCGCTTCCTCGATGCCCGCGAGGCGCACGACCCGTCGGAGTTCGCCGGCATCGAGCGGGCCATGCAGGTCATCCGCGGGCACATCGCGGCGGGCGGTCGCATCGTCGTCCACGGCGACTATGACGTGGACGGGGTCTGCGCCACCGCCATCATGATCCGGGCGCTGCGCGACCTGGGCGCCGACGCCGGGTGGTTCCTGCCCAGTCGTGCCGAGGACGGCTACGGGCTGTCGGCGGGCACGGTGGCCCGCCTGGCCGAGCGGGGGACGGCGCTGATCGTCACCGTCGACTGCGGCATCACCGCGGTGGAGGAGGTCGCGGCCGCGCGGGCGGCCGGCCTTGACGTCGTGGTCTCCGACCACCACGCTCCGCGCGCCGACGGCGTGCTGCCCGACTGCCCGATCGTGCATCCCGCCCTGTGTGACTACCCGTGCCCGACGCTGTGCGGGGCCGCGGTGGCCTACAAGCTCGCCGTCGCCCTCGGCGCCGGCACCGCGGACGACGATCTCGACATGGTGGCGCTGGCCACCGTGGCCGATCTCGTCCCGCTCACCGGCGAGAACCGCCGGCTGGTGCGCCAGGGCCTGGCCGCGCTGTCGTCCACCGGCAAGCCCGGGTTGCGGGCGCTGATGGCTGTCTCGCGCGCGGACCCCAGCGCGCTGGACACCGGCACGCTCGGCTTCCGGCTGGCGCCGCGCATCAACGCCGCGGGCCGGCTGCGGCGCGCCGACGCCGGGCTCGAGCTGCTGCTGTGCGCGGACCCGGCGCGTGCCCGGGCGATCGCCGCCGAGCTCGACGCGGTCAACGCCGAGCGCCGCGCGGTCGAGCAGCGCATCCTGTGGGAAGCCGAGTCCCAGGTGGCGGAGCTCGGGCCACGACCCGGCTACGTCCTGTGGTCCGAGGACTGGCACGCAGGCGTCGTCGGGATCGTCGCCTCGCGGATCGTCGAGCGCCACCACCGCCCGGCGGTGCTGGTGGCGATCGACGGAGACGTGGGGGGCGGCTCGGGCCGCGGCATCCCCGGCTTTGACCTGCTGGGCGCCCTGCACGCGGGGGCGGCGCACCTGCGCCGCTATGGCGGCCACCGGGCCGCCGCCGGGCTGACCATCGACGCCGGAGAGCTGACGGCGTTCCGGGCGGCGTTCGAGGACCACGCCGAGGCGGTCCTCACGCCCGACCTGCTCGAACCCGTCGAGCGGGTAGACGCCGTGGTCTCCGGCCACGAGCTCGGCCTGGGGCTGGCTGACGAGCTCGAGCGCCTCGAGCCCTGCGGCATGGGCAATCCCTCGCCGCGCCTGCTCGTGCCGGGTGGGCGCTTTGACGACGTGCGGCCGATGGGGGAGGGGCGACACGCCCGCTTCTCGGTCAGCTCCGGGGGCGTCCGGGCCCGCGCGGTGGCCTTCGGCTGCGACGGGAAGGTGACCGACGATCCGGACCGCCCTGTGGACGCGACGTTCCGGCTGGAGCGCAACGCCTGGAACGGCGCGGTGGAGCCGCGGCTGGTGCTGCGCCACGCTCAGCCGTGCGCCCCAGCCCCGATCCGGGCGCTCCCCGCCCCCGATCGCTACCTGGATGCGGTGCTCGCCGAGGTCGACGCGGCGTTGGAGCCGGCCGCGGGACCGGCGGCCGGATCCGGCGCCACCCGTGTGGTGGTGGACTGCCGCGGGCACAGCCCCTTGGCGGTCCTCGTGGACGCGGTGGCCGGCGGCGAGCCGGTCATGGCGCTGTGCGCCGACGTGCCGCGCCGGCTGCGCGGTCTGCGCGATCGCGTGGGCGGCTTCACCCTCACCGCCTATGCCGAGCTTGAGCGCGACCCCTCGCCGGCGCTCGCCTATGCGCACGTGGTGGCGCTCGACCCGCCCGCCGAGCCCGGTGGCGAGCGGGCGCTGCGGTCGGGCGAGGGGATCGCCTCGCTGGCCTGGGGCGAGCCCGAGCTGCGCTTCGCCCGCCAGCTGCACGAGCACGAGTACGCGCTGCGCGACTCGCTCGCCTCGTTCTACCGGGGGCTTCGCGCGAGTGAGGGGGCCGAGGGCGCCGAGCTCGAGCGGCTGTTGCGTGGAGACGGCGCCCCCGGGCGCTCGGCGCGGTTGGCCGGGCGGCTCGTGCGCGTTCTGTCAGAGCTTGCGCTGGTGCGTCTGGAGCGCGATCCCCCGGCCCTCGCCATCCTCGATCATGCGCCGACCGAGCTTCACCGCTCGGCCGCCTTCAGGTTCTATTCTCAGGTGTACGAGGACGGTCAGCGATACCTGAACAGCGCAAATCATCGAGCCGGCGCCTGAGCCGAGCCATGGGTCGCGGCGACGCGGGCCCCAACGGCAAGCCGCCCAAGGACAAGTCCGACGCCGACGGCGTGTCCACGGTGCTGGCCTCTGACCGGGTGCGCGTCGATGGTCTGGCCGCGGCCAGCGGCGACCTGGCGGTCAGCAATCCCCAGCTCTCGCCGTTTGAGCAGCGGCTGCTGGGGGATCTGTTCGCGATCGTCGAGGAGCACGCCGACCAGGCGCTGGCGGTCGACCGCGACCAGGTGGAGGCGGCCTTCGCCTACGCATGCCTCCACCATGCCGACCAGCGTCGGCTCTCGGGCGAGGAGTTCATCATCCACCCCGTCGGCGTGGCCAAGATCTGCGCCGGCATGCGCCTGGACACCGAGACGCTGTGCGCCGCCCTGCTGCACGACACCGTCGAGGACACCAGCGCCTCCCTGGAGGAGGTGGCCGAGACCTTCGGCGAGGAGATCGCCGGGCTGGTTGACGGCGTCACCAAGCTCGACAGCCTGACCTTCCAGTCGCGCGACGAGGCCCAGGCCGAGAACTACCGCAAGATGGTGGTGGCGATGGCCACCGACATCCGGGTCATCCTCATCAAGCTCGCCGATCGCCTGCACAACATGCGCACGATCTCGGCGATGTCCAAGCAGAAGCAGCTGGAGAAGTCGCGCGAGACGCTGGACATCTACGCGCCGATCGCGCACCGCCTCGGCATCCACGCCATCAAGTGGGAGCTGGAGGACCTGGCCTTCCAGACGCTGCACCCTCGCAAGTACAACGACATCAAGGAGCTGGTGGCCCAGCAGCGCGGCGAGCGCGAGCGCTACGTCAACGAGGCGGGCGACATCGTGGCTACGGAGCTCGCCGAGCTCGGCATCCACGCCGACATCTCCGGGCGCGCCAAGCACTTCTACTCGATCTACGCCAAGATGACCAAGAAGGGGCGGGAGTTCAACGAGATCTACGACCTGACGGCGATGCGCGTGATCGTCGAATCGGTCAAGGACTGCTACGGCGCGGTAGGCGTCATCCACTCGTTGTGGAAGCCGCTGCCGGGGCGCTTCAAGGACTTCATCGCGATGCCGAAGTTCAACATGTACTCCTCGCTGCACACGACGGTGATCGGGCCCGAGGGCCGGCCGCTGGAGATCCAGATCCGCACCCGGGAGATGCACGATCTCGCCGAGTTCGGGATCGCCGCGCACTGGATGTACAAGGAGGGCGCGCCCGGCGCCGACCGCGGCCGCGCACCGCGTGACTCCGACGGCAAGCTCAAGTGGCTGCGCTCGCTCGTGGACTGGCAGCAGGACATGGCCGACCCCAAGGAGTTCATGGAGAACCTCAAGGTCGACCTGTTCGAGGACGAGGTCTTCGTGTTCACCCCCAAGGGCGAGGTCAAGTCGCTGGCGGCGGGCTCCACGCCGCTGGACTTCGCCTACGAGATCCACACCGATGTCGGTCACCGCTGCGTCGGGGCCAAGGTCAACGGCAAGATCGTCCCGCTCTCCTACCAGCTTCGCTCCGGCGACATCGTCGAGGTGCTCACCTCCAAGCGCGAGCGCGGGCCCTCCCGCGACTGGCTGGCGCTGGTCAAGACGACGCGCGCGCGCAACAAGATCAAGGCGTGGTTCAAGGCCGAGAGCCGACGTGACACCGAGCACAGCGGACGCGAGCTACTCCAGGAGGCCCTGCGCAAGGCGGGCCTGCCGGCCCAGAAGCTCGTCGGCTCCCCGCTGCTGGCCGACGTCATCCGCGAGATGGGCTTCCGCAAGGGCGACGACTTCTACATCGCGCTGGGCGGCGCCAAGGTCTCGGCCACCACGGTCGTCAACAAGGTCATGCAGCGCCTCAAGCAGGGGGAGGCCGCCGAGTCCGAGCCGACCGCCGCCGACGATCTCATCCAGACCAGCCGTCGCCGCACCCGGCCGACCACCTCGTCCTCGCGCTACGGCATCGCCGTCGAGGGGATCGACGAGGTGATGCTGCGCCTGGCCAAGTGCTGCCGGCCGGTGCCAGGGGACCCGATCGTGGGCTACATCTCGCTCGGCCGCGGGATCACAATCCACCGCGGCGACTGCCCCAACGTCGCCGTGCTGCGCAAGGACCCAGAGCGCTTCACCAACGTCTCCTGGGACGGCGACGCCGAGACCTCGTTCCGCGTCGAGATCGAGGTCGACGGCTGGGACCGCCATCGCCTCCTGGAGGACATGTCGCGCACCTTCGCCGAGGCCGGCATCAACATCCTCGACGCCCGCTGCACCGTCAACCACCCGATGGTCAAGAACCGGTTCGTGGTGGAGGTGGGCGACACCCGCACGCTCGATCAGGCGATCAACCGCCTGCGCAACATCGACGCGGTGTTCGACGCCTACCGCGTCACGCCCGGCGCTGGGTAGCCCAGTTGGGCTGACGGGGCCTCCGTCGGCGCGGCCAGCGGGGTATCGGCGCACGTCAACGGCGGCTGTCGAGGAGCAGGGTGCGGGCGGCATCGGCCCAGATGGCCCCTCTCGGCGGGCGTGTGGGAGATATTGCCTCTCTGACAGGCAAGATCTCCCAAAACCCCCTGCAAAGCCAGCGAAAAGGCCCAGACCCACCCCTCCAAAGCCCGTCGTTGACTTTGGCCGATACCTCGCTCACACGTCCCAAGCCAAAACCGCCCCACTAGCCGAGGCTCGGACCGTCGCGACCACGCTCAGCCCGCGCCACGCGCACCCGCCGCACCTCCGAGGTCGGCAGCTTGGTCAGCGCCACGGCGTGACCGACGGGCAGCGTCTTGATCTCGTTGGGGTCCACGAGGAAGCGCTCCACCTGACGCCGGCTCGCCCGCGCGCCGCCGCCGGCGGAGAGCAGGCCCCGCACGTGCCGGGTCTCGTCCCACACCCACCGGGTACCGGCCATCTTCGCGATCATCTCCGCCGATTCGGGGACGTCCTGGCGGTGGGCGATCTTCACCCCGACGATCCCCAGCACCTGGTCGCGGAACCCCGGCGCGGCGCGCTGGAGATCGGCCATCTCCTGAGTGGCGGTGAGAACGCTGATACCCGACTCGCGGGCCCGGGCCAGGAGGGCGAGCAGATGGTCGTCGCCCAGGGCGGAGAACTCGTCGATGGCGATCGTTGCCGGGAGCCGCGACGATTGGGCACCGGCCAGGCGATACCCCGAGGCGCTCACGAGGTCCTGGATGGCGAGCGCGCCGAGCTGCGCCGCCAGCGTGCCGTAGACGCTGGCGTTGAGGCTGAGCAGGATCACGTCCCCGCCGTCCAGCCCGGCGCCCAGGTCGATCGCCGTCTCCGCGCGCCCGCCCGGCACCAGATAGGGCCCGGCGCAGGATTCGCTGAGCAGCGCCAGGCGTGTGCCCAGCCCGCGGGCGGCGCTGACCTGATCGCCGGTGAGGCTGCCCAGGTAGTCCTCCACGCGCTCGGCCAGCGGTCCCGGCACGCCGCGCAGCGCCGTGGCCAGCCGCCCCGGCTCCATCAGCGCCACCACCTCGTCCAGCCGCGCCGGCGTCCCCGGGCCCCGGGCGTGGAGCACCTGGATCACAGTCTGGACGTAGCGCTCGGCCGCGCGCTGGTAGTGGGGCTCGGAGAAGCGCTCGGTCGCGATCAGCTTGTCCTTGAGCGCCGTGGCGTTGCCGTGGGCCAGCGGGTTCCAGTGGCCGGGGCCGTCGGGAGACCAGATCCGCAGGCCGCGGCCCGCCGCCGCGGTGGCGCGCTCCAGTGCCGCGACGAACGCCGGCGAGCCCTTCATGTCGATCGCGATCACCGGCCGGCCCCGGTGGATCTGCGCCGCGACGATGCCGAGCATCGTCGTCGACTTGCCGGCGCCGCTCGCGCCCACGATCAGGGCGTGCGCGGCGAGCTGGTGGTCAGACAGCGCCACCACCCGGCCGCGGGGGTCGCTGCCGAGCACCACCGAGCGATCGGCCTCGCGGCGTGCGGCGCGGGCCCCGGCGCGCGCCTCCGCGGCGCGAATCAGCGCGGGCGCGAGCATCACGGCCAGGCCGGCGGCGAGCAGCGCGGCGGCCACCCCCACCGAGGGCGCGCCCAGCACCGCGATGTACAGCGCGAGGCTGCCGTAGCGCCGCGCGGCGGAGCTGCGCCGGGACTCCGGGCTCACCGCGCTGCCTCGGGCGCGAGACGACGGGCGCCCGCGCGGTCGGCGTCGCGTGCGGGCTGCGGGGCCCGCACGCGACTCGCGATGCTCACGTCGCGGACGGTCACCAGCTCGCGCAGGCCCAGGCGCCGCACCGAGCGCTCGATGGCGCGGCCCGCCGCCGGGCGGTCCACGAGATAGACGACGGCGTCGATGCGGGGATCGGTGGCATACCCGGTGAGGATCCGCGCGCGGCGCTCAGGCTCCTTGGTGGAGAGCTCGAGCTCGAAGGCGACGCGGTGGCCCCCGCGGGTGACGACCACCATGTCGGGGTAGTGCAGCCGGTCGCGCCCACCCGGGCCCACGCCGCCCAGCCGCACCCCGTAGCGCGGATCCGTCGCCGACGCGCGCCCGTCGCCCGAGCGCATCTCGCGCTCGGACACCACCCGCCGGATGCCGCCAAAGCGCCCGACGCGCGCTGCCAGCATCAGCCACCCCAGCCCCGCGTCGTGGCGGTGGGTGGCCAGATCGAACCCGCGCGGAGCGGGCAGCTCGCTGCTGATGGCGCGCAGCCCGGAGGCGGTGATCTGATGCCACGCCGGCCCGCGATGCAGCTCGCGGACGCGACGCAGGTACCCCGCGCGCCCCAGCCGCCGCAACCGCGCCCCGGCCGGCGCCTCGCTCGCCCCCAGGAGCAGCGCCACCTGGGCGGCGAGTACGAAGCGGTGCTCGGCCGCGAAGGCCAGCAGGGCCCGATCGGCGTCGGTGAGCTGGACGCTTCGCGCACGTGACGGCTCCATGTAGTTAAAGAGCCTGCAGCGGGGAGGTTTTCACCCCCCTGTCAGCACGGTCAGCGCCCGGGATGAGGCAGCGAGCTCGTGTCCACGACCTCGAAGTCGCGCCCTGACAGCTGGTCGAGCTGGTGCAGCGCATCGTCGTTCCAGTGCGGGCTCGGAGCCCCCGAGATGAACCACGGGCTGCCGTTGTCGGCCAGGATCATCCCGTAGGTCTTCAGCGCCTGGGCGACGATCCGGGCCTGGCGGGGGAGCCGCGAGATGTTCACGCTCGCCTTCAGGCGGACGCGCATGCCCATCGGCGGCGCGCCGGGGCCATGGCAGCTGCCCGCCTCGTGTCGGGCGGGGTAGACGTAGCGCGGCGCCGTGCACGGCGCGGTGAAGCGCAGGGCGTGGCGGATGGCGCCCGAGGCCGCCTCGCCGTAGATGGCCAGGCCGGCCAGAATCGGCAGCCCGGCCGCGTCGGCCGAGGTCCATCCCGCCGGTCGCAGCTTGTCCGAGCGCAGGTTGAAGATGGCGCCCGAGCCGGCGCTCCACCGCGCGCCTGCGTTGTGCGGATAGGCCGCGAACAGCTCATAGTCCGTGCAGGTGTCCCGGTTGACGACGATCACGTGGCGGTCGCCGCTCGAGCGCGGCCCGCCCTCGATCGCGACGCTGCGCGGCAGGGGGTAGCGGTGGCCATCGGACTCTGAGGCGTACTGGAAGCTGACCGGGACGCGCCTGGTGCGGTTGGTGACGACGGCATACGGGATGCCGTTGGGAGCGCCGGCATAGACGGTTCCGAAGTCGGGGTGGACGGGGTTGGTCGGGCCGATGGCGCCGATGATCGCGGCGGAGTCCGTGGCCACGGGCAGCCGATCCACCCTCTGGTTCCACGGGTTGTCGGCCGGGAACACGGGGCAGTTGGTGCCGGGCAGAGTCTGTGGGTCGCCCGTGGCGGGGGCGGCCTGCGCCTGGGCGAGGGCGACCGCCGCCGCAGCCACGGACAGGATCAGGGGGAGGGACCGGCGGAGCATCTGACGCCCCTAGGACACCACGAGGATGCCATGGGGCACGCAGCTGAAAACGGCCTCCTGCACGTCACCGATGTAGTCGCCGTCGACCTGGAGGGGCAGGGGGCGCTCGTCGAGGCTGGTGACGCGCACCTGGCCCACGCCGCTGTAGCCGTGCACGTGCCGGTGGCCGACCACGTGGGAGCGGCCCGACAGCGCCCGCCAGCCGATCGACGGGACATCGAGGGGGTTGGCCCGACGCAGGACGATGCCGGCCAGGTCGCCGCTGTCCAGCGATGCGCCCTCGGCCATGCGGACCGCGCGGTCACCGAAGTAGGTGTAGGGGTGGGCGTTCTGGACGATCGCGGTGACGCCGTCCACGGTCTCCTCGCCGACCTCGGTGCGCAGCCTCAGCGGGTGGACGAGGTAGCGGCGGTTGAACGTCTTGACCGCGGCCCACGTGTAGTACCACTCGCCCAGCCGCGCCTTGAGCCGGGGATGGGCGTCGACGATCTCCACGACGCTGGCGTCCAGCCCGGCGCCCGCGGAGAAGGTGAAGTGGCGGTCGTTGACGCGGCCGACGTCGACGCGGCGCGGGCGCCAGTCGTCGGCCATCGCGAGCAGGTGCTCGGTGGCGTCGACGACGTCGGCGGGGATGCCCAGCATCCGGCAGTAGACGTTGGCGCGCCCGCCCGGTAGGCAGCACAGCGGCGTGTCGGACCCGACCAGGCCGTTGGCGGCCTCGTTGACGGTGCCGTCGCCGCCGAACGCGACCACCACGTCATAGCCCTCCGATGCCGCCTCGCGGCACAGCTCGGTGGCGTGGTCGCGGGCCTCGGTGTCCACCGCATGGACGTCGTAGCGCCCGCGCAGCGCGTAGACCACGAGGTTCTTGAGGCGGTCCGACACCGTCGTCGCGTACGGGTTGACGATCACCAGCATCCGGCGGCTGGGCGCAGCGGACTGCTCCAGGTCGAGGATCGCCTCGAGGCGCGCCAGGGGATCGGAGGAGGCGGTGGCCATGGGAGTGCAGGACGGTACAGAGTTCGGCGCCCGGCACCGATATACTTCCGCAGACATAGCAGTACGCATCGAGAGGGGTGGAGGGATATGGCCCTACGAAACCCCGGCAACCTCCCGCAAGGGAAAGGTGCCAAGTCCATCAGGCTCCAACTACAAAGGCCTGGGAGATGTGGCAGGGCGGTTTCATTGACCTCCGACCACTGACCCCGGCGGAGGTTTTTCATATGCCGCCAGAGTCGCTTCGCTGCAAGGAATGCCAGTCGGTCTACCCGCTTGACGCGCGTTACGTGTGCGAGCGCTGCTTCGGGCCCCTCGAGGTGGCCTACGCCGCGTGGGACGGGTCCGACGCCGCCGACCCGGAGGCGCTGCGCCGGCGCATCCAGGCCGGGCCGCACTCGCTGTGGCGCTACGGGGACTTCCTCCCGGTGCAGACGCTCCCGCAGGGCCACCTGCCCGCCGGGTGGACGCCGCTGCTGCGGGCCGACCGGCTGGCCGAGCGCCTGGGCCTCAGGGAGGTCTGGATCAAGAACGACGCCGCCAACCCGACGCACTCGTTCAAGGACCGCGTGGTGTCGGTGGCACTGGCCCGCGCCCGCGAGCTGGGCTTCGCGACGATCGCCTGCGCCTCCACCGGCAACCTCGCCAACGCCGTTGCCGCCCATTCGGCGGCGGCGGGCCTGGAGTCCTACGTCTTCATCCCCTCCAACCTCGAGGAGCAGAAGATCCTGGCCACCGGCGTGTACGGCAGCAACGTCGTCGGCGTGCGGGGCAACTACGACGATGTCAACCGCCTCTGCACCGAGCTCTCCGGCGACCACGAGTGGGCGTTCGTGAATATCAACATGCGCCCCTACTACGCCGAGGGCTCCAAGACCCTCGCCTTCGAGACCGCCGAGCAGCTCGGCTGGCAACTGCCCGACCGCGTGGTGGCGCCGATCGCCTCCGGCTCGCTGTTCACCAAGATCGCGCGGGGCTTTACCGAGTGGATCGACCTCGGCCTGGTCCAGGGCACCCTGCCGACGTTCAACGGCGCCCAGGCGGCGGGCTGCTCGCCGGTGGCCAGCGCCTTCGCGGAGGGCCAGGACTTCTGCCGCCCGGTCAAGCCCGACACGATCGCCAAGTCGCTGGCGATCGGCAACCCGGCCGACGGGCCCTACGCCCTGGACCTGGCCCGCTCCACCGGCGGGAGCATCGACTCGGTCACCGACGACGAGATCCGTGAGGGCATCCGTCTGCTGGCTCAGACGACCGGCATCTTCACCGAGACCGCCGGCGGGGTCACGACCGCGGTGCTGGCGAAGCTCGCCCAACGCGGCGACATCGACCCTGACGAACGGGTGGTCGCCTACATCACCGGCGAGGGCCTGAAGACCCTCGATGCGGTGCGCGGCACGTTCGAGGCGTGGGAGATCGACCCCACCGTCTCGGCCTTCGAGGCGGCCAACGAGCGCGTCACCGCGCTCGCCTAAGATGTGCGCCATGGCCGTCAGCGTGAAGATCCCCACCCAGCTGCGCTCCGCCACCGACGGCGAAGCGTCCGCCAGCGTCGACGGATCCACCGTCGGCGAGGTCCTCGATTCCCTCTATGCGCGCTTCGGCGAGCTGCGCAGCCGCATCGCCGAGGACGGCGGCCTGCGCCGGTTCGTCAATGTCTACGTCGACGGCGAGGACATCCGCTTCCTCGACGGCCTGGACACCCAGGTCAAGGACGGTGACGAGGTGACGATCCTGCCGGCGGTCGCCGGCGGCTGAGCCACCGCTCACGCCGCCGCGGGCTCCATGCCGTACGCATCGAGCCACGGCGTGCGATAGCCGTCGCGCCACAGGACGGGGAAGAACGCCTCGTCCAGCTCGATCTCACCCGGCCGCCGGTAGCGGGAGTAGATCGGGTGGGTGTGCTCCGGGTTCCAACGCGTGTCGGTGGAGATGAGGTGGCTGATGATCGAGCGGCGCTGGGCGTCGGCGCGCTCGTTGGGCGGGCTGCCGTGGAAGGTCCAGCCGTGGTGGATCGCCGCCCCGCCGGCGGGGACTTCGATCGGCACCAGCTCGAGCTCGGTCCCGGGTGGGGCCGAGTCGCGTGCGTGCCCCAGCCAGTCGTCGGGCGCGTGGAACGTCCCACCCAGCGCCGCGTGCGGCCACCGGTGCGAGCCGCGGACGTAGTAGATCGTGCCGGTGTCGGCCGCGGTGTCGTCGAGCGCCATCCAGCAGGTCGTCATGTTGGGAGGGTCGAGATGGTCCAGGTACGCCGCGTCCTGGTGACAGAGCAGCGCCTTGCCCGACGGTGGCTTCCAGATCGCGTTGTCCTGGGCTAGACGCACGCCCGGCAGCCCGCCCAGGCGCGCGGTGAACTCCCCGACCTGGCGCGACAGGGTCACGCTCGCCAGCACGCGGTCGGCCTTCCACACGTTGCACATCTGGCGCGTCAGGTCGGGCGGGGTGACGCCCGGGGTGTAGTTGACCTCGTCAGGCGTCAGCCCGGTCTCCCAGTGGTGCTCGAACACGGCCATGAAGTGACGGCGCAGCTCCTCGAGCGCGCCTGGCTCCAGGAAGCGCTCGACGATGAGGAAGCCGTCGGAGCGGTAGCTCTCGATCTGGGCGGCGGTCGGCTCGATCACGCCAGGTCGCGGCGGGCGCCGGGACGTCGGCGGGGGACGCGACCACGTCGGTCTGCGCCGGCACACCGGTGCCTCGCCTTCTCGCGCAATCCGAACATGCACCAAAGGTTAATCGCTCCGGATCGCGGGCGGTGGGCCTCAGAGCACCACCAAGGGCTCAGCGTCGAGCGGCGTCCCGCCGATAAACGATGGGTAACAATTGGTCGAGATGAGCGAGCCCGAGCCCACCCCATCCAAGAAGACCTCGCCCCGCGCGAGGGTGACGGCGATCGCCGTCCTCGTCCCGCTGGTGCCGATCGCGATCGCGCTCGTGTTGGCGGGGGGCGGCGGCTCGGCGGCGGTCCCCGCCAACGCTGGGACCGCGACCGCGACGAAGTTCGCCCCCGCCGCGGCGGCCCAGACGCCCGCGCCCAAGCCCAAGCCCGCGGGCCTGAAGCTGCCCGTCGGCCCCGGGGCGCTGGTCGCCCAGCTGGCTCGCCCGACCGCCCTGCACGCCCGCCCCGGCGGCCGCGTGCTGGCCCGGCTGGGTACCAAGACCGAGTTCGGTTCGCCGCAGGTGCTCTGGGTGGCGCAGCGGTCCGGGCACTGGCTGGGGGTCGTCAGTGCCACGGCCGGCAACAACCGCGTCGGCTGGATCCCGGCATCCGGGGTGTCGCTCAGCCGGGTCACCTGGCAGCTGCGGGTGTCGCTGTCGGCGCGCAAGGTCACGGTGCTTGACAACGGCAGGGTCACCCAGCGCTACACGGTCGCCACCGGGGCGCCCGACGCCCCCACGCCGACGGGGCGCTTCGCCGTCAGCGACCGCCTGCTCACTGGCAACCCGTCGGGGCCGTACGGCTGCTGCATCCTGGCGCTGACCGCCAAGGCCCCGCATGCCATCCAGGACTGGAGCGGCGGTGATCGCATCGCCATCCACTCCACGCCGGAGACCAACACGATCGGCGAGGCGGTCAGCCATGGCTGCTTGCGGCTCACGCTGGCCGAGGGCCGGTGGCTGATCAACCACATCCCGCTGGGCACGCCGACCTACATCACCAGCTGAGGGTTCGCGGCCTGACCCGGGTGGCCGCCGCGCAGGGGTCGGCGCTCAGCCGGGAGCGGGCGCGTCGGTGTCCCCGCTGACGCGCCGGATCTTCTCGATCGCTGAGCGCAGCAGGCGCGACACCTGCATCTGGGAGGTACCGATCCGGTTGGCGATCTCAGATTGGGTGAGGTCGCGCCCGAAGCGCAGGTAGAGGATCAGGCGGTCGGACTCGCTCAGCGTCTCCACCCCCTTGGCGATCATGGTCAGGTACTCGGCCTGCTCCAGGCGCACGTCCTCGGCACCGAGCACCGCGGCCAGGGAGGGCACGCCGGCCTCGTCATCGTCTGATCCGGCCTCCAGCGGCGCGGCGTGGCGGCCGTGATAGGCCTCGACCGCCTCCAGCGTCTGCTCCTCGGTCGCGTCGAGGGCCTCGGCCAGCTCCGACAGCGACGGTGATCGTCCCAGCTTCGAGGACAGCTGATCGGTGACGCTGGCCAGCTCCAGGGCCCGCTCCTTGACCCCGCGGGGGACGTGCACGGCCCAGCCGCTGTCGCGGAAGTAACGCTTGAGCTCGCCGAGCATGGTCGGCGTGGCGAAGCTGGTGAAGGCGAACCCCCGTTCGGGATCGAACCGCGCGATGGCCTTGAGCAGGCCGACCATGGCCACCTGGGTGAGGTCCTCCAGCGGCTCGCCGCGGGCGTGGTAGCGACGGGCCACGCTGCGGGCGAGAGGCTCGAACCGCAGGACGATCTCCTCGAGCAGCGCCGGATCCTCGGCCGCCCGATAGCGACGCAGCAGCTCGTCGGTCGAGAGGTTCCCGGGCGGCTCGCGGTCAGCCGTCACGTGTCACGTCGCCAAACGACGGCCGTCGACCACTCGCACCACCTCAGGCACACGCATCCCTCGTCCGAAGTCTGTGCGACGGTCTGCGTCGGCGGAACACCGCCGGTTGCCTCCCATCGATTTGATCAGGTCCGGTCGCCGCCGAGCCGACGGGCCCCGGAACGCGGCCATCATATCGGCGGCGGCTGGCGCGTCAGCCCCCTAGCCCGTTCTCCACCTCGCCCTGCTCGGGGGTGAGAACGAACACCTCCACCTGGTGGTTCTGCTCCAGGTCGTTGGCGCTCATGAAGGAGTACACGCGACGGCCGGTGATCTGCTCGACGGCCGCGATCATGGCCTGGCGCATCGCATCCTGGAGCCCGAGCCGCCCGGCCGCGACGATGTCTCCCTTGTCGTTGGCGGTGAGCGTCTGCTCGGCGCGGGTGTAGCCACCCTCGAGCAGGCAGACCACGAGGTTGCCGTCGATCGTCGTCCGCGAGTTGGTGGGCCCGCGGCCGATGAACTCCTTGTGCAGACGGCTGATTGCGTTGGAGATCTCCAGTGGCCGGGAAACGGCCGACTCGGCGTCGCCGGGGGTGATCTCGGGCTTCGACTCTTCGAGCATGGCGTACGTACGGTGGTATGAGGCAGGACGGGTCGCCGAGTCTACTCTGGGATCTGGCGCAGTACGGCCCGCGATTGATGGCTTCCCCGGCGGGTAGCGGGTGTTCCGTGTCATCGACTGATCGTCTCGCTACCCCCTCGATGAAGCCGGCACGCATCGGTTGCTCGGGCTGGAACTACGCCGACTGGCGCGGGACGTTCTACCCGCAGCGCGAGCCGCAGCGCCGGTGGCTTGAGCTCTACGCGCAGCGCTTCGACACCGTCGAGGTCAACACCACCTTCTACCGGCTCCCACGGCGCGACGCGGTCGCCGGCTGGGTCAAGCAGACCCCCGCGGACTTCCGCTTTGCGGTCAAGGCCAGCCGTTACCTGACCCACATCAAGCGCCTCACCGACCTCAGCCAGGGGGTGGCCCGGTTCTACGAGCGCATCGAGCCGCTCATCGAGGCCGGCAGGCTCGGGCCCGTCCTGTGGCAGCTGCCGGGGAACTTCCCACGAGACGACGCGCGGCTCCGGGGCTGGCTCGATGCGTTGCCCGACGGCCGGCACACGATCGAGTTCCGCCACGAGAGCTGGTTCTCCGCGCCGGTGATGCGGGCGCTGCGCGAGCACGACGTGGCGATGACCATCGGCGATCATCCCGAGCGCCCCTTCCAGACCCATGAGGGCACGGCGTCGTGGCGGTTCGTCCGCTTCCACTACGGGCAGCGCGGGCGGGCCGGCAACTACTCGGCCACGGAGATCGAGCAGTGGGCGCGCCGGATCGCGCAGTGGCGCCGGCGCCAGGAGGTGTGGGCGTACTTCAACAACGACTGGCGCGGCTTCGCGCCCGCCAACGCCCGCGCGCTGGCGCGCCGGCTCGGAGCGTCGCGCGCCGTCGCCTAGACCCGGTTCTGCGTGACCGGGATCCCCAACCGGCTCTGCAGCGCGTCGGCGTCGACGTCCTCGCGGTAGCGCTGCTCGTCGCCGCCATGGGTGAAGACGAGGATGCGGTCAGCGGGGAACGTCTTGAGCGCGTCGTCGATGGCGTCCTCGGGGTCGCTCTCCCCGATGTCGCCGCTGGCCGGGACGCCGGCCTCGCCGAGCCTGTCGAGGCTCTCGGCGCGGACCTCCTCGGCGCGCGCGATGGCGGCGTCGGCGTCGGACAGCCAGAACCGCAGCGCGCTGTCGTGCAGCGCCGGCGCGACCACCATCACCTCGGCGTCGGTGGGGTCGGCCTCGCCGGGCAGGGCGTCGCGTAGCTGGCCCGCGGTCACGGGTGCCGAGGTGAGGACAAGAAGCCGCATGTGACGACGCGTACCCGGCCCCGGGCACAGGAAACACGACGCGCCGGTCCCGGTCCCGACCCGACCCCCCCGTCGCCCGGACCGACGCCCGGCCCGCCCGATCCGCCGGGCCCCAACCCGCGCCCCATCTAGAGCGACCGGTCTTCGGCCGCGGGTGGGGCGGGTGGGGTAACCGAGCCACGTCAGCCGCTCCAGGGCCTCGTGGCTCGGAAACCCTCGCCTCGCGGGGGAAATCGAGCCCGGAGCAGGATCCGGGACGTTCGTGGCTCGAAAACCCCCACCCGTCCGTCCATCCATCCACCCGCCTACCTGAGCGGCTAGCGCGAGTACAGCGACTCGAACACGTCGGCGAAGCGGTCATTGACGAGCGCGCGCTTGACCTTGAGCGTCGGGGTCAGCTCCCCGTCCTCCACCGTCAGGTCGCGGTCCAGGATGGCGAACCTCTTGATCTGCTCGACCTGGGCGTAGTGGGCGTTGGCTCGGTCGAGCTCCTCCTGTACGAGCGCGCGAACCTCGTCGGCCAGCGCGAGCTCGCCGACGTCCTCGGGCAGCCCCTGCTCCTTGGCCCAGGGAAGGATCTCCTCGGAATCGAGCGTGATGAGCGCCACCGGGTAGGGCCGGCGGTCTCCGTGCATGACCGCCTGGGAGATGTAGCGGCTCTGCTTGATGTCGTTCTCGATGTTGGACGGCGTCAGGTTCTTGCCGCCAGCGGTGATGATGATGTCCTTCTTGCGGCCGGTGATCGACAGGTAGCCCTCGTCGTCGACCGCGCCCACGTCGCCGGTGTGCAGCCAGCCGTCCACCAGCGTCTCGGCCGTGGCCTCTGGGTTGCGCCAGTATTCGCGGAAGACGTGGGGCCCGCGCACGAGGATCTCGTCGTCCTCCTCGGCGATCCGGATCTCCACGCCCGGCAGCGGCCGTCCCACAGTGCCGAACTTGATGTGCTCGAGCGTGCACACGGTGCCGACGGCGGTGGTCTCGGTCATGCCCCAGCCCTCGAGCACGGGGACGCCGCAGGCGTAGAAGAACTCGAGGATCTCGGGCGCGATCGGCGCCGCGCCGGTGACCGCCTGATGGATGTGGCCGCCGAACAGCCCACGCACGCGGGAGTAGAGCGCCTCCTCGGCACGGTCGAAGGCCTGCTGCATCTCCTCGGGGATCTCCTCGCCGCGGTCGCGCCGCCGGCGGACCTCCACGCCGATCTTGACCGCCTGCCCGAATCGCTCACGCTCCTCCTCAGACCCGGCCTCGGTCATCTTCAGCGCAGCCGTGTAGAGCTTCTCGAAGATCCGCGGCACCGACGGCAGGTAGGTCGGCTTGGTGTCGATGAGCTCGGGCAGGATCTGCGTGGTGTCGCCGCCGTAGTAAACGATCGCCGTGCCCTGGTCATAGGAGGCCAGCTGGGCGGTGAGCGCGAACGCGTGGGCGAGGGGCAGGAACAGGTAGGTGGTCTCGTCGGGCGCGATGAAGGCGATCTCCTCCACCATCTCGCACACGCTCATCGCGTTGGCGTGGGTGAGCACGACGCCCTTGGGCGGGCCCGTGGTCCCGGAGGTGTAGATGATCGTGTAGGGGTCGTCAGGTGACACCCCGGACTGGCGCTCCTCCAGCTCGGTCCGGTCGTGGGCAGCGCCGCGCTCGCGCAGCTGCGCCAGCGTCATGTCCCCGGCGTCGCCCTCGATCGCCACCACGACATCCAGGTCCGGCAGCTCGCCGCGGACCGCCGCGACCTTGGCGATCTGGTCGGCGTTCTCGCACACCACAGCCCTGGCCCCCGAGTTGCCGAGCACCCAGGCGCACTCGCGCGGCGAGTTGGTGGGGTAAACCGGGACCACGACACCGCCCGCTGCGGAGATGCCGTAGCTGGCCAGCGTCCACTCCAGCCGCGTGTCAGCCAGGATGCCGACGCGGTCGCCCGGTGCGATCCCCAGGTCGGCGAGACCCAGCGCCACCTCGCCGATGGCGTCCACGACCTCGGCGTAGGTGAGCTCCCGCCACTCGCCGTCCACGCGGTGGCGTGCCGCCAGGTGATCGCCGAAGCGCTGCGCCGCGGAGCTGGGCAGGGCGGCGACGGTGGCGGCAATCGCGCGAGTGCTTTCTGTCATGGGTTCTCCTCTCCGGCGCGGCGACGAATGTCCTGCGCCCCTAACTGTCGCAAAATCCGCGCGGCGCGGATCAGCCGGCATTTTCGCCGGACCGCAGGCCGGCGGCCACCGAGCTCCACAGCGTCACGTGCGGGCGTGGCCGCGCCCGTGACGGCGCCGTGCCGGCTCGGCCAGTCGAGATCGCCTGCGTGGCTTCGGGGCTGGTGGCGAACCGCTGGAGCGCCAGCGCCGCCGGCAGCGCGCGGCCGAAGCCGAGCGTCGAGGCATGCCACATCTCGAGCATCGGCGTCCCGCGAACGTCGATGCGAGCCAACGCGCGGCGGCGCAGCTCGGAGATCACCGTGTGGGCGAGGGTGAGGACCACACCGTCGCCGGCCGCGGCGGCGGCGACCGCGGCCGCGTGCGAGGTGTAGCCGACGACGTCGTCTGGCGCAATGCCGGTGCGGGCGAAGAGCAGACCGGCGCCCGTCGTGGGATCCAGCTCGGGCGGCCCGAGCAGCCAGCGCTCGCCGGTCAGCTCCTCCGGCGGGATGTCGCGCCGCGCCGCGAGCGGATGGCCCGGGGCGGCGACCACCACGAGCCGGCAGCGCAGGAAGGGCACAGACGCGATCGTGGCGGCGCGTTCGGGCGACGGCGCCGGTCCCAGGGCGATGTCGGCGCGGCGATGCTCGAGCAGCTCGGCCAGCGATTCGCCGGGCACGGACTCGATGGCAACGTCGAGCCCCGGGTCGCGGGCGGTGAAGGCGTCGATCAACGGACCGACGTGCTCGGCCACGACGTTGGTGACCGCCACCTGCATGAGGCGCGCCTGGCCCGGGGTGTCCTGGACCGAGCGGCGGGCCTGCTCGGCCAGCCCGAGGATCTCGGAGGCCAGCGCGGCCAGGCGGCGGCCCCCGGCGGTGAGCGCGATCCCGCGGCCGTCGCGAACGAACAGCTCGTCGCCGAGTTCCCTGCGCAGCGCCGCCACCGCGACCGAGACCGCCGGCTCGGTCACGCCCAGCTCTGCCGCCGCGGCCTTGACGGAGCCCCGCCGCGCCACGAGCACGAACGACTGGAGCTGGGCGAGGGTCATCTTGGGAGTGGCCTAAGCGATCACTTAACTCAAGTTGCGGCGCCCCTGCGCAGCGAGGAGAATCCTAGTCATGGAGAGAAGGGTCTAGTGCCGCATCCCCCGGCGGCCGGGCCCGGAGCCCGCTGTTGGAAAGGACTCCGTGCAGGTCCCGGCACCATTTGAATACGAGCGGGCGACCAGCGTGGACCACGCGCTGGAGCTGCTGCGCCAGCTCGGACCCGAGGCGCGCATCCTCGCCGGCGGCCACTCGCTGCTGCCGATGATGAAGCTGCGCCTGGCCACGCCCGGATACCTGATCGACATCGATGGGCTGGCGGACGAGCTCGGCTACATCCGCGAGGAGGGCGACCAGATCCGAATCGGCGCCATGACCCGGCATCGCGAACTGCTGGACTCCCCGCTGCTGGCCGAGCGGGTGGCGATCTTCACGGACGCCGAGCGCGTCATCGCCGACCCGATCGTCCGCAACCGAGGCACGATCGGCGGCGCGCTGTGCCAGGCCGACCCGTCCGAGGACCTCGGCGCGGTGTGCTCGGCGATTGGCGCCCAGACCGTGGTGCGCGGTCTCGACGGCGACCGTGTCCTCGACATCGACGACTTTCATCGGGGCCCGTACCAGACCGCCGTCGCCGACGACGAGATGCTCCTGGAGATCCGCGTGCCGCTGCGGGCGGGTGGGGGCGGTTTTGGCAGCGCCTACGAGAAGGTGGACCGGCGCGCCGGCGACTGGGCGGTGGCCGCCGCCGGAGCGTCGGTGCGCCTCGATGATGACGGCGTCGTAGCCGAGGCCGGGGTTGCCCTGGCTGCTGTCGGCGCGCACATCGCCTGCGCCCAGGCCCGTGACGAGCTCATCGGCGAGGCCCCGACGCACGCCGTCCTGGAGCGCGCCGGCGCGGCTGCCGCCGCCGCGTGCTCGCCCGTCGCGGACCAGCGCGGATCGGCCGATTACAAGCGCCACGTCGCCGGTGTCCTCACCGTCCGAGCCCTACAGCGGTCGGTGGCCCGCGCGCGGCCGGAGCCGGAGGGGTGATGCAGGTGACCGTCGCCGTCAACGGACAGGAGCACACCCGGCAGGTGGAGCCGCGCCTGCTGCTGGTCCACTTCCTGCGCGACGAACTGGGGCTGACCGGGACCCATTGGGGGTGCGACACGTCCAACTGCGGGACGTGTGTCGTTCTCATGGACGGCGAGCCGGTGAAGTCGTGTACGGTGCTTGCCGCCACGGCCGCCGGCCATCGGATCCGGACTGTCGAGGGGCTGGAGGTCGACGGGCGGCTCGATCCGGTGCAGGAGGGCTTCCGTCAGGAGCACGGGCTCCAATGCGGCTTCTGCACGCCGGGAATGATGCTGACCGCTCGCGCGCTGCTGGACCGGCACGCGAGTGCGGCCACGCTGGATGAGTTGACCGACCAGGAGATCCGCGAGGCGATCTCCGGCCAGATCTGCCGCTGCACGGGCTACGCGACGATCGTGAGATCGATCCGCTGGGCAGCGGAGCGAGAGAGAGTGCCGACCAAGGAGGAGGTGTGAAGGTGCCCATCGTCACAGGAGCTTCAAGCGGTTGGACCATCGGGCTGATCCTGGGCGTCGTGGTGGTGATCGTCGCTGCGGCGATCGTGATCACGATCGTCGCCCTGGCCATGCGGATCGCCAAGCAGGCCGCCGGCGCCGTGGAGGGCGTGAAGGTCGTGCGCTCCCAGACCGAGGCGCTGAGCGGCATCGGCCAGATCAACGACTCGGGCGTGCGGATCCTGCACTCGGCCCGGGCGCTGCGCAAGGTCGCGGTGGGCAAATGACCGTCTACGCACTCACAGACCATGGCGCCTGGGGGATCGGCCTCATCATCGCGCTCCTCGCCGCGCTCGCCGTCGCGGCCCTGCTGGTGGTGCTCATCCGCACCGTGCAGGACATCGACCGCTCGGCCGGACAGCTGCTCGAGGTGGCCGGCCAGGTCGCCGCCAATACCGCCAACATCCCTCAGCTCCAGGCGACCGCGCCGGTGCTGAGCCAGATCGTGGACGAGGCGATCATCCAGGACGGCTACATGAACGCCCTCACCGACGGGTACGGCGGGGTGACGGCATGAGCTCCACCACCCTGACCATCCTCAGCGTGGTGCTGGCGCTCGTCATCGTCGCCGTGCTCGCCGGCGCGCTGATCATGATCCGCGCCGGGCTGATCTCGACGTCAGGCAAGCTGGCCACGCTCGCCGACGCCCTGGAGGGCGTGGAAGCCGAGCACCTGGCTCCGCTCAAGCCCGCCGTCGAGGCCATCAACGCGCAGTTCGACATCATCGTCGGCGCGTTGCCCGGGATCGCCGCCAAGGCGGCGGTCGTCGCCGAGAGGAGGCCCTCATGACCTTGGAATGGATCGGGGACGTGATCCTGCTGGTGGTCATCCTCCCGGTCGTCGTCTACCTGCTGTTCGGCGTGTTCACCGCCGCCAACGGGATCGTGCCCAGCGTGGAGCGGATCGCTCGTGCGGCCCGCGCCGGCTCGGCCGACCTCGACGCCGTGCCCCTGCTGCTGACCACCCAGGACCAGGTTGCCAAGACGATTCAGGCGGCCGCCAACTACGGCGGCTCGCTGGACGTGATCCTCGACGACGCGGAAGGAGCGTGAGGCGATGCCGGCTGCTGGAGTGGTGATGATCGTCGCCGTCATCTTCATCGTGGCGGCGATCGTGCTCTACCTCGTCGCGACGATTGTGGCCCTGCGCAAGATCACCGCGAGCCTCGACGACGCCATCGGCGGGGTGGGGGAGATCATCGAGAAGAGCGCTCCCGTCGCCCCGGTGGTGGCGGACATCAACGCGAACCTGGACGCGGGCGTCGATCTGCTCGAGGGCCTGCTGGTCAAGAAGGCGGGGCTGACCGAAGCGGTCGGCCTGGTCGACGGCCTGTACCCCGGCGCGGCGGCGGCGGGCCTGCGCCAGTTCCCCGAGTCCAAGACGGTCAAGGTGCCCCGGATCGCCGAGGTCTACACCCGCGGGACCCTGACGCTGGCGCGGCTGGGACGCGAGGCGCCGATCGCCGCCGCCTCGCCCAACGGCCCGGCGCTGCGCAACCCGGCCTACGGCTCGAGCGCCGCCCGGACCCTGTACCCGGACGGCCGGGAGCTGCACGCCAAGGTGCTACCGCGCTCGCCGGTGATCGGGACCGAATCACCGGTGCAGTACGACCCGGATGAAGAAGTCGGCGGCCCCCGCCGGCGCATGCCCGCCACGTCGTCGGAAAGGAGCTGACGGCTATGCAGACCCCGGCACCGTTCACCTACGAGCGCGCCGCGAGCGTCGATGCCGCGATCGCGGCGCTGGTCGAGCACGATGGCGAGGCGCGGATCATCGCCGGTGGGCACTCGCTGCTGCCGATGATGAAGCTGCGCCTGGCCCAGCCCGAGCACCTGATCGACATCAACGATCTCGAAGAACTCTCCTACATCCGGGAGTTCGCCGACGAGATCCGGATCGGGGCGCTCACGCGGCACATCGAGCTGCTGCACTCCGAGGTGCTGGCCAAGCACTTCCCGGTGTTCGCGGACGCCGAGATGGTCATCGCCGACCCGGTGGTGCGCAACCGCGGCACCATCGGCGGTTCCCTGTGCCAGGCCGACGCGGCCGAGGACCTCAGCTCGGTCTGCGCGGCGATCAAGGCTTCGGCGGTGATCCGCGGCGCCGACGGCGAGCGGGTCGTCGAAATGGACGCCTTTCACATCGGCCCGTACGTCACCGCCGTGGGCGACGGCGAGCTGCTCACCGAGGTCCGGGTGCCGCTGCGGCGCGGCTGCGGGTCCTGCCACGAGAAGGTGGAGCGCCGTGCCGGCGATTGGGCCATCGCGGCGGCCTCGGCGGCAGTCTGGATCGACGGTGGGACGATCACCGACGCCGGGCTCGCGCTGAGCGCCGTTGGCCCCACCACGGTGCACGTGACCCGCGCCGAGCAGCTGCTCACCGGCCAGGCCCCCTCGGACGAGCTGTTCGCCCAGGCGGGCGAGATTGCCTCCGAGGACTGCTCGCCCTCCGCCGACGGCCGCGGACCGGTCGACTACAAGCGCCATCTCGCCGGGGTGCTCACCACCCGGGCGCTGCGCAAAGCCACTGCCCGCGCGCTGCAACAGGAGGCATGACACGGATGCAAGTGACGCTCAAGATCAACGGACAGGACGTCTCCCGGGAGGTCGAGCCGCGCACGCTGCTCGTGCATTTCATCCGGGACACCCCCGGACTCACCGGGACCCACTGGGGCTGTGACACCTCCAACTGCGGCGCCTGCGTGGTGCAGATCGACGGCCAGCCGGTCAAGTCGTGCACCACGCTGGCGGTGATGTGCGAAGGCCACGAGATCCGCACCGTGGAGTCGCTGGAGGTCGACGGCCGGCTCGACCCCATCCAGATGGGCTTTCATGAGATGCACGCGCTGCACTGCGGCTTCTGCACTCCGGGGATGCTGATGACCGCCCGGGCGCTGTTGGATGAGAATCCCGACCCGTCAGAGCAGGAGATCCGCATCGCCATCTCGGGTGCGATCTGTCGCTGCACGGGCTACAAGAACATCGTGGGCGCAGTTCGCTGGGCGGCCGAACACGAGGCCGCGAATCGACAGGGACAGGAGGTCTGAGCATGGCCGTCACCGAGCAGAACCTTCCGAGTCCCGGCCAGGAGCGGCCGATCGGATTCGGCCGCCTCAAGCGCAAGGAGGATGCGCGGTTCATCCGTGGCAAGGGCACCTACCTCGACGACATCCGCCTGCCCGGGATGGTGCACGGCGCGGTGCTGCGCAGCCCCTACGCGCACGCCAAGATCAACTCGATCGACACCTCGGCGGCGCTGGAGCTGCCGGGCGTGGCGGCGGTGATCACCGCCAAGGACCTGGAGACGCTCGGCCTCGCCTGGATGCCGACGATCTCCTATGACACCCAGGCGGTGCTGGCGGGCGACAAGGTGCGCTTCCAGGGCCAGGAGGTGGCGTTCGTGATCGCCACCGACGAGTACATCGCGCGCGACGCGCTCCCGCTCATCGAAGTCGACTACGAGCCGCTGCCCGCGGTCGTCGACGCCCGCAAGGCGCTGGACCCCGACTCGCCGCTCATCCGCGATGACAAGGACGGCCAGACCGACAACCTGGCGTCGGCGACGTGGGAGGCGGGGGACGAGGAGGCCACCGATCGCGTGTTCGCGGAGGCCGACGTCATCGCCACCCGGGACATCATCTACCCGCGCTGCCACCCGGCCCCGCTGGAGACGTGCGGCATGATCGCGGACTTCAACCCCAAGACCGGGCAGTTGGACATCTACAACGGCAACCAGGCGCCCAACGTGCACCGGACCGTGTACGCGCACGTCGCCGGCCTGGCCGAGCACATGATCCGTATCCGCTGCAACGACATCGGCGGCGGCTTCGGCAACAAGGTGCCGGTGTACCCGGGCTACGTGTGCGCCATCGCCGGGTCGATCGTGGCCGGCGTGCCGGTGAAGTGGATCGAGGATCGCTCGGAGAACCTCATGTCCACGGGCTTTGCCCGGGACTACATCATGCGGGCGCAGATGTGCGCCAAGGACGGCAAGATCACCGGCCTGCGCGTCGACGTGATCGCTGACCACGGCGCGTTTGACTCCACCGCCCAGCCGACGAAGTTCCCGGCCGGGTTCTTCCACATCTGCTGCGGCTCCTACGACCTGCAGGCCAGCCACGTCAAGGTCAAGGCGGTCTACACCAACAAGGCGCCCGGCGGCGTGGCCTACCGGTGCTCGTTCCGCATCACCGAGGCGGTGTACCTGGTGGAGCGCATGGTCAACGCGCTGGCGCTCGAGATGGGCACGGACCAGATCGACCTGCGGATGCGCAGCTTCATCGGTCCGGACCAGTTCCCGTATGAGACGACCACCGGGTGGACGTATGACTCGGGCAACTACGCCGAGACGATGAAGGTGGCGATGGACCTCGCCGGCTATGACGACCTGCTCAGAGAGCAGGCCGAGAAACGGGCGCGCGGCGAGCTGATGGGCATCGGCGTGTCGTTCTTCACCGAGGGCGTCGGCGCCGGGCCGCGCAAGCACATGGACATCCTCGGCATGTCGATGAACGACGGCGCCGACCTGCGCGTGCACCCCTCGGGCAGGGCGGTCGTGTCGCTGAGCGCGCAGACCCAGGGTCAGGGCCACGAGACGACGTTCGCCCAGATCGTGGCCGAGGAGCTGGGGATCCCGCCCGAGGACATCCAGGTGCGCCACGGCGATACCGACAAGACGCCCTACGGGCTGGGCACGTACGGCTCGCGGTCAACTCCGGTGTCCGGGGCCGCGGTGGCGGTGGTCTCGCGCAAGGTGCGCGACAAGGCGCGCCTGATCGCCGCCCACATGCTCGAGACCCGACCCGAGGATCTGGCGTGGGAGAAGGGCCGCTGGTATGTCAAGGGCGACCCGGAGAAGGGCGCGATGATCGAGGAGATCGCCGCCCGCGCCTACAGCGGCGAGTCGTTGCCTCAGGGCATGGAGGGCGGCCTGGACGCGCAGGTCATCTATGACCCGCCGAACCTCACCTACCCCTACGGCGCCTACATCGCGGTCGTTGACATCGACCCCGACACGGCCCAGGTGACGGTGCGGCGGTTCATCGCCGTCGACGACTGTGGCGTGCGGATCAACCCGATGATCGTGGACGGCCAGATCCACGGCGGGCTGGCCGAGGGGATCGGGATCGCGCTCATGGAGGTGATCACCTTCGACGAAGAGGGCAACTGCCTGAATTCATCGTTCATGGACTACCTCATCCCGACCGCGCTGGAGTGCCCCGACTTCGAGCTGGGGCAGACCGTCACGCCGTGCCCGCACCATCCCCTTGGGGCCAAGGGTGTCGGCGAGTCCCCGAACGTCGGCTCGCCGCCCGCAATCGTCAACGCGATCATCGACGCGCTGCACCAGACCCACGGCGTCGATCACGTCGACATGCCCTGCACCCCGGCGCGAGTGTGGGCGGCGATGCAGGGGCGCCCCGAGCCCCCCCAGTGATGGCCGGCGGCTCCCACATGGAGACGAGATCGGTCCCCGCCCACCCGGAGGAGATCCGCCAGCTGGTCCCCGACGTCGAGACGCTGGCGCAACGGCTGGCGTCGGTGGACTACCTCGTTGACGAGGGGCTGGCCACGGCGATGTTCCTCAGCCTGACCCTGCCCCAGCCGCTGTTGCTGGAGGGCGAGGCCGGGGTGGGCAAGACCGAGGCGGCCAAGTCGCTGGCGGCGGTGCTCGACACCCCGCTGGTGCGCCTGCAGTGCTACGAGGGCATCGACGCCGCCGAGGCCCTGTACGAGTGGAACTATCCGCGCCAGCTGCTGTCGATCCGGCTGGCCGACGCCCGTGGCGCGGACCTGTCTGAGGCCGACCTCTTCGGTCCCGATTACCTCATCGCGCGGCCGCTGCTCCAAGCCCTCCGGCACCCGGGACCTCGGCCGGCCGTGCTGCTCATCGACGAGATCGACCGCGCCGACGACGACTTCGAGGCGTTCCTGCTGGAGCTGCTGGCCGAGGCCACGGTGACGATCCCGGAGATCGGCACCATCACGGCGACCCACCCGCCGGAGATCGTGCTCACGTCCAACCGCACCCGCGATCTGCACGACGCCGTCAAGCGCCGCTGCCTGTACCAGTGGATCGACTACCCGAGCCCGGAGCGCGAGGTGGAGATCATCCGCCGGCGAGTGCCGAGCGCCGCCCAGACGCTCGCGGTGCAGGTGGCCGACGCCGTCAGCCGCATGCGCGAATCCGACGTGCAGAAGCCGCCCGGGATCGCCGAGGCGATCGACTGGCTGGCCGCGCTCAGCGTGCTGGGCATCGGCGAGCTGGACGAGCTCGCGGTCGAGCGGACGCTGGGCTCGGTGCTCAAGTACCGCGAGGACCAGGAGCTCGTCCGCGCTGCGGGGCTGGCCCGGATGGTGGGCTGACATGCCCGACTTCGGCGTCGAGACCATCGAGCTTGACCTGCCGGACCTCGCCGGCGGTTTCGGCCGGCGGTTGCACGACGCGGGCGTCCCGGTGGAGCCCGATCGCGCCGCCCGGTTTGCCGCCGCGCTGCGACTGACGCGTCCGGTGGCCCGCCGCCGCCTGTACTGGACGGCCCGTGCCGTCTTCGTCACGGACCCCTCGCAGGTGCGGATCTTCGACCATGTGTTCGCCGACGTGTTCGGCGCCGGCGCCGCCGACGAGGACCACTCGGTGATCGAGGACGTTCGCCAGGTCCCCGCCGCCGCCGATGACGATCGCCCGGTCGCGGACCTGCCCGTCACCCCCGGAGGCGCGAATCAGGACGACGCCTGGGCGGCGGGGGCGGCCCCCGCGCCCTCGCGCAACCGCAGCGACGCCGCCGACCAGGAGCTGCCCGTCGGGGTGCTCGCGTCTGACGAGGAGCTCATCCGCTCCAAGCGCTTCGATGCGCTCGACGCCGGCGAGCTGGCTGCCCTGTACCGGCTCATGTCCCGCCTGGTGCTGGCCACGCCCCGGCGGCGCACCCGCCGCGCCGAGCGCTGCCGGCGCGGCGCCACCGTCGACCTGCGCCGCACGCTGCGCGGCAGCCTGCGCACCGGCGGCGACCCGATCCGGCTGGCTCGCCGCCGCCGCCGTGTCGCGCGGCGGCGGCTCGTGCTGCTGTGCGACATCTCGGGGTCGATGGAGCCCTACGCGCGGGCCTACCTCCAATTCCTCACCTGCGCCGCCCAGGGCGGCGACCGCCACAGCCGTGCGGAGGCGTTCGTGTTCGCCACCCGCCTGACCCGGCTGACGCGCGCGCTGCATTCGCGCAACCCCGAGCGCGCGATCCAGCGCGCCGCCGCCACCGCCCCGGACTGGTCCAGCGGCACCCGCATCGGGGACGCGCTCAAGACCTTCAACGACCGCCACGGGCGGCGCGGCATGGCCCGCGGGGCGGTGGTGGTGATCCTGTCCGACGGCTGGGAGCGCGGCGACCCCGGGCTGGTGGGGCGCGAGATGGAACGGCTGTCACGCCTGGCCTATCGCATCGTGTGGGTCAACCCGCGCGTCGCCGCGGCCGGCTTCGCCCCCCGCGCCGGCGGGATGGCGGCGGCGCTGCCCTACTGCGACGCGCTGGTCAGCGGCCACAGCCTGGAGGCGCTGCACGGGGTGGTCGACGCCATCGGCGCCCGGCGGGCCGACGGCGGCGCGCGCCCCGCGGAACTGGTGGGGTGTGCGGGAATGGTCTCTGAGGAGGAGCCCTGGCCGAGCGCCACGCCGGTCCCGGGCAGCTCGGTGGCGATGCCGTCGGGCTATGGGCCCAGTCGCGGACGGACGACGCCGGGATGGAGCCTCGGTCGATGACCACGCTTCGCCCGCTCGGCCCACTCCACGGCGACCCCGAGCCGCCACCGCCGCAGCATGGCGTCACCGGCGGGCGTCCCCCGAAGATCTGCATCTATCCGGGCTGCACGCGCCCCGCCGTGCCGCCTCACCTGCTCGGCGGACCCCAGCCCAGCTTCTGCGACCTGGAGGAGCACAACGCGCTCACCGCCCACCAGGAGCGCCGGCGACTGGCGGCCGAGCAACATCCAAAGGAGGGAGTAGGCGATGGCGAATGAGGCATACCGCGCGGTGTTCCTGCGCGTGCACCCGACGGGCAAGATGGTGCTCAGCCTGACGACCGAGGCCGACGGCCGCGAGGCCGACTACGCGCGGCAGGTCGCCGGCGAGCTGGGGATCCCGTCGCTCGACGTCAAGGTGGTCCCGGCCGACACCGACCGCTTCGGCGAGGGCCACGGGTTCAACACGTCGCCGTCGGACGGGACGTCGTCAGCGGTCACCTCCGCAACCGAGAAGATCCTGACCAAGGCACGGCTGCTGGCCGGCATGGCGCTCGACTCGGCGCCCGACGCGCTGACCTGGGCAAATGGCGCATTCAGCGCCGGTGACGATCCGGAGCGCTCGCGGACGATCGCCGACATGGCCATGTACGCACACGGCACCGGCGCGCTCCCGCCCGGCGTGGAGGGCGGCCTGGACGCGCAGACGGTCTACCGCGGCTGATGCACCGACTCCCCGGTCAGCCGGTCGGCCGCAGCTTGGCGTCGATCTCAACGCCGACCTCGTCTGTGACCTTGAGCGTCCCGAACAGCGCCGTGTACGGCTTCATTCCCCACTCGGTCTGCTTGACGGTGGCCTTCCCCGTGAGGCGTCCGCCGTCAGACACGGCGATGTCGAAGGCGATGAGGTTCACGCCGTTGACCAGCTCGAGGTCGCCGGTGACGTGGAGGTGCTCGTCGCCGTCGGGGCGCACCGCCGTCGACTTGAACGAGATCGGGGTGCCCTTGAGCACCTCCTGGTTGATGGTCTGGGCGATGCCCGACTTGTCGTCGTCGCCCAGCGACTTCACGCCGCCGGTGCCCTCCTTGACCGCGAAGGACGTGGAGTCCGCCGTGAGCTCCAGCACGCTCTGGGACAGATCTTCAGCGAACTGCGCGGTCGCGCCCCAGCGCTCGACCTCGATGAGCAGGTTGTGTCCAGCCTTGGAGGCCGCGCCCCCCTTGCGCGTACGCACGAGAAGCGTTCCGTCCTGCGGGCCCAGCTCATACGTTCCCGGCTGTATCGCCATGCTTGGATCTCTTTCTGTCGCGCCTCTGAGCAGTTCCCGAGAACATACCTGCGAAAGGACACCTGAACATGGTTGAGATCGACCATCCGATCACCTCAGACAAGTCGCTCGACGACAACTGGAAGCTCGTCACCGACCTCGAGCGGCTGGTGCCCTGCGTGCAGGGCGGCACTGTGAAGGAGAAGGTCTCGGACGACGAGGTCAAGGCGGAGATCAGGGTCAAGATGGGCGCGATGTCGATGCGCTTCGCGGGCACGGTGAGCGTCGTCGAGCAGGACCCTGCGGCGCACCGCGCGCTGCTGCGCGTCAAGGCCCGCGAGGTCGGCGGGTCCGGGCACGCCAACGCCGACGTGACGTTCACGCTCGCCGACGGCGGCGGCAACATCCACACCGCGGCGCAGATCACCGGCAAGGCGGCGTCGATGGGCGAGGGCACCGTCGCCACCGTGCTCGAAGCGCTCATCAAGGACTTCACCGACAACTTCGTCGCTGCGGCCTAGCGGGAGGAGAGGCTCCACATGCCGGTGCGCACGATGCGGGAGGTCCGGGCGGGCGAGGTCCCCGTTGACGGGGGGACCGCCGTGCAGGAGCACCCGGACCGCCCGGTGTTTCGCGGCAACGGCGACTACGACTACGCGTGCGTGAGTTGCGGCAACGTCCTGGCCTCCGGGATGGACCCCGCGTACATGACCCGCCGCGTGCGCGTCCGGTGCGGGCGCTGCCGCACGGTCAACATCGCCACCGAGGTCTCGGTCGAGGCCGCCCGGCGGCCGAGGGCGGGCGGGTGAGCATGGCGATCGCGCAGACACCTCCCAGCGCCGACGCCGGCGCCGAGCGGCCGATCGGGTTCGGGCGCATGACGCGCAAGGAGGATGAGCGGCTCATCCGCGGACGCGGGCTGTTCGTGGACGATGTGCAGCGCCCGGGGATGGTCCACGGCGCAATGCTGCGCAGCCCCTACGCCCATGCCCGCATCGTGTCGGTGGACGCGTCCGCGGCGCTGGCGCACCCCAAGGTGCTGGCGGTCATCACCGGGCGCGACCTGGAGGCGCGGGGGCTGGCCTGGATGCCGACCCTGTCGGGCGACACGCAGGCGGTCCTGGCCACTGACAAGGTCCGCTTCCAGGGCCAGGAGGTGGCGTTCGTGATCGCCGAGGACCATTACTCGGCCCGCGACGCGCTCGAACTGGTGGAGGTGGAGTACGAGCCGCTCGGCGTCGTGGTGGACCCATGGCGGGCGCTGGACGCCGACGCCCCGGTCATCCGCGACGACCACCCCGGCCGCACCAGCAACCACCTCTTTGACTGGGAGGCCGGCGACGCCGGCCGCACCTCGCAGGTGTTCGCCGACGCCGAGGTGGTGCTCGAGCAGGACATGGTGTTCCCGCGCTCGCACCCCGCGCCGATGGAGACGTGCGGGGCGGTGGCCGAGTTCGACCGCATCGCCGGCAAGCTCACGCTGTGGGCAACGACCCAGGCGCCGCACGCCCACCGCACGCTCTATGCCGGGATCCTCGGGCTCGACGAGCACCGCATCCGGGTGGTCTCGCCTGACGTCGGCGGCGGCTTCGGCAACAAGGTGCCCGTGTATCCGGGCTACGTGTGCGCCGCCGTTGGCGCGATGAGCACCGGCCGGCCGGTGAAGTGGATGGAGGACCGCTCGGAGAACCTCATGTCCACCGGCTTCTCGCGCGACTACACCATGCGCGGTGCCATCGCCGCCGACGGTGACGGACGCATCCGCGCGGTGCGCGTCGACGTGCTGGCCGATCACGGAGCGTTCAACGCGACCGCTCAGCCGACGCGGTTCCCCGCCGGGTTCTTCCACGTATTCACCGGCTCCTACGACCTCGAGGCCGCGCATTGCCACGTCCGCGGCGTCTACACCAACAAGGCGCCCGGCGGGGTCGCCTACGCGTGCTCGTTCCGCGTGGCCGAGGCGGTGTACCTGGTGGAGCGCCTCGTGGAGATGCTGGCGGGCCGGCTGGGGATCGATCCTGCCGAGTTGCGGCTGCGCAACCTCCTGGCGCCCGAGCAGTTTCCGTACACCTGCCAGACGGGCTGGGTCTATGACTCGGGCGACTATCCGCGGGCGCTGCGCGCGGCGCTGGAGCTCATCGGCTACGACGAGTTGCGCGCCGAGCAGGCGCGGCGCCGCAAGCGCGGCGAGCTGATGGGCATCGGGATCTCGTTCTTCACCGAGGCTGTGGGGGCGGGCCCGCGCAAGCACATGGACATCGCCGGCCTGGGCATGAACGACGGCGCAGCTCTGCGGATCTCGCCGACGGGCAAGGCCCAGCTGGCCATCAGTGTGCAGACCCAGGGGCAGGGGCATGAGACGACGTTCGCCCAGATCGTCGCCCACGAGCTGGGGATCGCCCCCGAGGATGTTGACGTCGTGCACGGCGACACCGACGCCACGCCGTACGGCCTCGGGACCTATGGCTCGCGCTCCACCCCGGTGAGCGGTGCGGCCGCCGCGCTCGTGGCACGCAAGGTCCGCGACCGCGCCCGGCTCGTCGCCGCGGCGATGCTCGAGGTCTCGCCCGACGACCTCGAATGGGTCAATGACGGTGATCCCGCCCGCCCAGCGCGCTGGTTCGTCAAGGGCGACCCCGAGCAGGGCGCCACCATCCCTGAGATCGCCATGGCCGCCCGCGGCTCGGTCGAGCTCCCGCCGGGGGTCGAGTCCGGGCTGGACGCCGAGACCGTATACGACCCGCCGAACCTGACGTTTCCGTTCGGCGCCTACATCTGCGTGGTGGGCGTGGACTCTGGGACCGGCAAGGTCCGCGTCGAGCGCTTCGTCGCTGTCGACGACTGCGGGACCCGGATCAACCCAATGATCATCGAGGGCCAGGTGCACGGCGGGCTCACCGACGGGGTCGGCCTCGCGCTCATGGAGATGATCACCTTCGACGAGCACGGCAACTGCCTCGGCGGCTCGCTCATGGACTATCTGATCCCGACCGCGCTGGAGGTGCCCGACTGGGAGACCGGCCACACGGTCACTCCGTCGCCCCACCATCCGTTCGGGGCCAAGGGGATCGGCGAGTCGGCCACCGTCGGCTCGCCGCCGGCCATCGTCAACGCCGTGTGCGACGCGCTGAAGCCGTTCGGCGTGCGGCACGTCGATATGCCCTGCACGCCCGGGCGCGTGTGGGACGCTATGCAAGGGAAGGTGTGAACTCATGATCCAGGGCGATCTCGCCATCCACGTCCAGAGCCTGCTGTCCGAGCGCACCCCGTTTGTCCTGGCCACCGTCGTCCGCGCGCGCCGGCCCACCAGCGTCCGGCCCGGCAACGCCGCCGTGGTGCTGCCCGACGGCACGATGGAGGGCTTCGTCGGCGGCGTGTGCGCCGAGTCCTCGGTCCGCCTGCACGCACTGCGCGCCATGGAGACCGGCGAGCCGCTGCTGCTGCGACTGGTCCCCGACGACGGCGACGCCGAGGGCGCCGACGCCATCGAGGGCGCGGTGGTGGAGCGCAACCCGTGCCTGAGCGGTGGCGCGCTGGAGATCTTCATCGAGCCCCACCTGCCGGCGGCGCGTCTGGTGGTGGTGGGTGGCTCGCCGATCGCCGAGGCCGTGGTGTCGGTGGGCAGGGCGTCGGGCTACGACGTCGTGCGCGCCGCGGTCGGCGCCGAGGCCGACGTGGCCGGTGCAGCGGCGGTCATCGTGGCCTCGCACGGCAACGGCGAGGAGGCCGTCATCGCCGAGGCGCTGCGCGCCGGCGTCGGCTACGTGGCGCTCGTGGCCAGCCCCAAGCGCGGCGCCGCGGTGCGCGCGGAGCTCGGCGTCCCCGACGAGCTCACCGCCCAGCTGCACACGCCCGCCGGCCTCGATGTCGGCGCCCGCACCCCCGCCGAGATCGCCATCTCGATCCTGGCCCAGATGATCGGCAGCCAGCACGCGGATCCCGTCCCGGGCCGCGCCGAGGCCACGGCGCCCGCGCCCGCGGTGGTGGCCGTGGCCACCGACCCCGTGTGCGGCATGCAGGTGGCGGTCACCGACGCCGCCCCGCGGCTCGAGATCGCCGGCGACCTCGTCTACTTCTGCTGTGACCGGTGCCGCGACACCTACGCCGCCGACCTCGCCGCGCGGCCGTCATGAGAGAGCCGGGTTGCGGCGAGCAGTGGATCAGCGGGCTGGTGCTGGCCGCCGGCGGCTCCAAGCGCCTGGGTCAGGCCAAGCAGCTGCTGCCCTACGGCGGGGCCCCGCTGCTCGGCCACGTGCTCCAGACCGCGCGGGGCTGCCCGTTCGATGAGCTGCTGTGCGTGGTGGGCGGCGCGTCGGCGGAGGTGCGGCGCTGGGTGGACCTGCGCGGGGTCGAGGTCGTTGAGAACGTGCATTACGGCGATGGCTGCTCGTCGTCGATTGCCGGCGCGCTGGAGCACATCGATGATCGCTGCGACGTGCTCGTGCTCATGCTCGGCGACCAGCCGGGGGTGCACGTCGCCACCGTCGAGGCGCTGCTCGCCGGCCGTGGCGATGCCGCCGTTGCGGCGTGCGCCTACAGCGACGGCCGCGGCCATCCGCTGGCGTTCTCACGGGCGATGTTCTCCGAGCTGGCGGGCCTGCACGGCGACAAAGGGGTGTGGAAGCTCCTGGACCGCCACGCCGGCGCGATCGCCGACGTGCCGGTGGACGGCACCATCCCGCTCGACGTCGACACCTGGGACGACTACCGGCGGGTGCTGCTCGCCGCCGCCCACGTGTGACGTCGGACACGCAGGGAAGAAACCGGCGACGACCGCGTCCCTAGAAGGACTGCCCGCCACACGGGGGGCGGACAATCATGAACAGGGACCACCTCACGCGCCCGGCGCTGCGCCGGCTACTACTCGGCGTCGTCTCCGCGCTCGCGGTGTGGCCGGCGGTGGCCCATGCGGACACGACCACGTTCAGCGCCACCGCCGGCGTGCCGTTCTTCGGCGACGTCTCGACGTTCGCCAGCAGCTGCCTCGGCGGCCCGTGCAGTGGGCTGAACCCGTTCGTCGACATCGACTGGGGCGACGGCACCGATCCGACGCACGTCGCCGCCGTGCCGTCCTGCCCCGCCGGATGCGCCGACCCGGTGTGGACGGTCTCGGCGGCGACCACTCCCCACACGTACGCGCGGCCCGGGACCTACCACGTCTCCTTCAACGGCCCCCTCTTCGGAACGCACGCCGCCACGGCGACGGTGACCGACGACCCCAACAGCATCGTCGAGACTGCCCTGCCGATCACGCCCGTGGTGGGGGCGACGTTCTCCGGGGGCGTTGCCAGCTTCATCGACACCAACCGGCTCGCCAAGGCCTCCGAGTTCACCGCCACGATCAACTGGGGTGACGGCGCCACGACGTCCGCCACCGTCAGCCAGGCGGTCGTCGGGCAGCCGATCCAGGTCTCGGGCAGCCACGTCTACGCGCACGTCGGCAGCTTCCCGGTGACCGTCGGCATCCAGCACGTGGCGGCCACCGCGGATGTGATCGGGGCGTCAGCCTCGAAGATGACGACCGCCACCGTGAGCGACGCGACGCTGACGGGCGCGGGGAACGTCGTGACCGCCGTTGCCGGCGCGCCGTTCACCGGGACCGTCGCCACCTTCGCCGACCCCAACCCGTTCGCCAAGGCCACCGACTTCACCGCGGCGATCGCCTGGGGCACGGAGGCCATGACGGCTGGGACCGTGACCGCGGTCCCCGGGGGGTTCGCAGTGAGCGGATCGCACACCTTCGCCGGGTCGGGCCAGATCCCGATCCGGGTGGTCGTCCACGACAGCGGCGGCTCGGCGGTGACGATCGACACGGTCGCCGCGGTGAGCCCGGCGCCTCCGCCGCCCGTCACCACGGTCGCACTGTCGCCGGCTACACCCAACGGACAGCACGGGTGGTACCGCTCGGCCGTCCATGCCGCGGTCAGCGCCCGCAGCCTCGTGGGGACGGTGGCCCAGACCCGTTGCCGGCTTGACGGCAGCGCCCCCGCGGCGTTCGGCGCGCTGCCGGGCGCATGCCCGTTCGCCGGCGCCGGGGGTGACATCGCCGGTGACGGCCGGCATGTGCTCTTCGCGGCCAGCATCACCGATGCCGGCCAGGCCGAGGTCCCCAGCGTTACGAGCATCGCGGTGGACGCCACGCCGCCCCGGCTCGCGTGCGCCCGGAGCGCGCCCGCCTTCGTCCAGGGCAGCCGCGGGGCGTCGGTGACGGCCACCGTCCGCGATGCCACGTCCGGACCGCTGAGCCAGACGGTCTCCGTGCCTGCCGCGGTGGCGACCCCCGGTGTAAAGCGCGCGCGCCTGACGGGTTCTGACCAGGCCGGCAACCAGGCCCGCATCGTCTGCAGCTACCGCGTGCTGGGGCACATCAACCCGTCGATGTTCTGGCTGTTCAACGCTGGGCGCTCGTTCACCACCGTGGACTCGCTGGTGGCCGATGACGTGCCGGTGGCGGCACGGGTCCGGCTCCTGTGCCGGGGTTCGGGCTGCCCGGGCGCGCGCACGCTCAAGGTGTCGGTCCCGCGCGGGTGCCGCGGGGCGAAGTGCCCACACAAGATCAGCCGTCCCGCGACGGGCTCGGTGAACGTGGCCCCCGTGCTGCGCGGGCATCGGCTGCGCCCTGCGACGGTGCTCACGGTGGCGGTGAGCCAGCGCAACGCGATCGGCAAGGCGTTCGTGTTCACGATGCGCACCGGCCGGGATCCGAAGATCGTGATCGGGTGCCTGGCGCCCGGGTCCGTCGTGCCCGGGCGGGGCTGCTAGCCCGCCGCGAGGGGCACCGCTCGCCCGCGCGGGTCGCCCGTTGAAACCCGGGTCAGGTGAGCTTGCCGTGCCGGGGGCAGGGCCCGATCTTCTTCGGGTTGCCGCAGGTACACGGCTTGCCGACCGCGCTCAGATCGCGCAAGGACTCCACGAACTCCCGCAGGAACCGCCACCGCGGCGGGGGAGGGGGCGGCGGTTCCAGCGGAGACGGCATCGAGGCCCGACGGTACTTCACCGGCCTCGATCGGAGGCGGCCCCGGGCTCGAGGGCGGCGGTGGCCAGCACCACCAGCCGCCGCAGCGCGCCTCCGGGCGCGGTGCTGTAGAGCGGGCTCCAGCCGCCGTCACTGAGCAGCCGCTCGATCAGGGCGGCTCCTTGCGCGGCGATGGGCTCGGGGCTGCACAGCCGCTTGACCAGGACGTCGATGGCGTCCTCGGCGTCGATCACCGCGGCGCGGCGGACGAGACCGAACGCGTGGCGCCGCGGCGCCGGGTGGCGAGCCTCGTGGACGATGTGGCGCAGTGATCGGGCCACCGCCCTGCGCTCACGGTCAGCGGTGAGCTGCTCGGCGCGCAGGGTCAGTGCCGGCGACGAGGCCGGGTCCGTGCCGTCGGACAGCTCGCGGGTCAGCGACCAGCGCTGCGCGGCCACCTGGGCGCGCACAGTGAGCGATCGGCGGGAACGGTCAGTCCGGGCGTGGCGCGGGGCGGTGGTGAGCTGGCCACGCGGGGGGAGAGAAATGGTCGGCATGAGGCGCTCCTGTGAAATGAAAAACCGGGTCTGTGAGTGCTCCGAACCGCGACTGGGCGGTGATGCCGGAGCAGTGGAAAGGCACAAACCGAGCCTAGGTCCGCCCCCGTGAGGACTCTGTGAAGAAGCGGGCGCACGCGTGCAGATTTCGTCAAGACGCAACCTGCACGGCAGAGCGCGCCCGGCAGGATTTGAACCTGCGACCTTCCGCTCCGGAGGCGGACGCTCTATCCCCTGAGCTACGGGCGCTCTGTGATCGGGGAAGATCGCAGGCCAGCTTAGCCTGGATCCAGGCTTAGCCTGGATCCAGACTTATCGTGGAGATCGCGATCATCTCGGACACCCACCTGCCGCGCGGGTCTCGCCGGCTGCCCGACGCATGCGTCGGTCGCCTGGAGGCGGCGGACCTGATCGTGCATGCGGGGGACTTCAGCCGGCTCGAGGTCCTGGAGGAGCTCAAGGCGTTCGGTCCGGTCATCGCCGTGTACGGCAACACCGACGAGGCACGGCTGCGGGCGGCGCTCCCCGAGAGCACGGTGATCCCCGTGGGCGAATGCCAGCTCGGGGTGGTCCACGACGCCGGCTCCGCGGCGGGGCGCGTGCGCAGGCTCCACGCGCGGTTCCCCGGCGCCGACGCGGTGGTGTTCGGGCACTCGCACATCCCACTGCGCGAGCGGGCGCCCGACGGGTTTCAGATCTTCAACCCGGGCAGCCCCACCGACAGGCGCCGCCAGCCGCGACACACGATGGGCGTCTGCCACGTCCGCGGCGGCCATCTCGAGTTCGAACTCATCGACCTGGCGCCGTGACTGACACACTCAGACCGCACTGATGGAGCTCTCGATCTTCTTCGCCGGAACCGGCGGCTCAATCCCCACCGCGCGCCGGGGCCTGCCATCGATCCTGGTGCGCCGCGGCGGCGACAGGCTCCTGTTCGATTGCGGCGAGGGGACCCAGCGCCAGCTCGTCAGCTCGGTGGGCCTGGCCGACCTGACCGAGATCTACCTCACGCACTTTCACGCCGACCACTGGCTGGGGCTGCCGGGCATGCTCAAGACCTTCGACCTGCGCGGCCGCGACATGCCCCTGACGATCTGCGGTCCCGTCGGGCTGCGCGCGCTCATGGGCCTCGCGCTACGGATGGCCGGCGCGGTCGGCTTCGACCTGGAGCTGATCGAGCTCGAGCCCGGCGACGAGCTGGAGCGCGACGGCTATAGCATTGCCCCGGTCGCGGTCTCGCACCGCGGGCCGGCGCTCGGCTACGCGCTCTACGAGGACGAGCGTCCCGGCGAGTTTCACAAGGAGACGGCCCTGCGCCTCGGCCTCCAGGAGGGGCCGGAGTTCGGCCGCGTCCAGCGCGGCGAGACGATCCGGGGAGTGACCCCGGACCAGGTGCTCGGGCCCGCGCGGCCCGGGCGCAAGCTGGTGCTCTCCGGGGACACCCGCCCGTGCGAGGCCCTGCGGATCGCCGCCCACCGCGCCGACGTGCTCGTCCACGAGGCGACGTTCGCCGAGGAGGAGCGCGAGCGCGCCGCCGACAACGGGCACTCGACCGCCGAGCAGGCGGCCACCATCGCCCGCGAGGCCGAGGTCACGCTGTTGGCGCTCAACCACGTCTCGACGCGCCACCCCCTCGGTCAGCTGCGCGACGAGGCCCGCGCGCTGTTCCCCAACACGGTGGTCCCCCGGGACTTCGACACCATCGAGATCCCGTTTGCCGAGCGGGGTGAGCCGGGCCTCATCCGCTGGAGCGAGCGGATGGCCGCCGAGCAACCCGCGGCGCCGGCGTCGTGAGGAAGCCGCGGGCGCCCGCGATCCTCGAGACGCCGCGGATGACCGGCGAGCCGGTCGGTCCCGAGCACGAGACGGAGCTGGCGAAGCTGACGCTGGACCCGCGCGTCTACCGGACCCTGTGGCCGTGGTCCTGCCCGCCCACCCGCACCGACGTGCGCGCGGGCCTGCTGGACAAGCGCGAGCATTGGGAGCGCCACGGCTTCGGGCTGTGGCTGCTGCGCGACCGGGCCACGGGCGTGATGGTCGGGCGCGGTGGCCTGCAGTACACCGGCGCGATCGGCGGCTTCGCTGTCGAGGCGGCCTGGGCGATCGCGCCGGAGCGGTGGCGGCAGGGCCTGGCCACCGAGCTGGCCCGGGCGTCGGTCACGGTGGCGTTCGAGGTGCTCGACGTGGACGAGGTCATCGCCATCACCCTGACGGACAACCTCGCCTCGCGCCGCGTCATGGAGAAGGCGGGCTTCGAATACGACCGGCCGCTCGAGCACGCCGGCCTCGCCCACGTGCTCTACCGTCGCGGCCCGGAGCCGGCGCGCCCCGCTCCCGACCGCCGGAGGCACTGCTACGCTCCGCAACCAGCAAGCCGCCCGCCCCTTTAACCCGGTCCTGTGAGGCCAGGAAGGAGCCACGTTGGACGCCGTGACGGTCGCGCTCGACCGCGATGACATGCGCCGCACGCTGGTGCGGATCGCTCACGAGATCGTGGAGAAGAACCCCGGCGGCGCCATCGCGCTCGTCGGCATCCACCGCCGCGGCGCGCACCTGGCCAAGCGGTTGCAGCCCCTCACCTCCGAGCTGCTCGACTCCCCGGTCCCGTTAGGCTCCGTCGACATCGCCTTCTACCGCGACGACCTGACGATCCGGTCCAGCTCTCCGGTGGTGCACGACACCGAGCTGGACTTCGGCCTCGACGGCCGCACGATCGTGATCGTCGACGACGTGCTCTACACCGGACGCACCGTCCGCGCGGCGATCGACGCCATCTTCGACTACGGCCGCCCCGCGCGCGTGCAGCTGGCGGTGATGGTGGACCGCGGGCACCGCGAGCTGCCGATCCGCCCTGACTATGTGGGCAAGAACCTGCCGACCTCGCAGGACCAGCGCGTGAACGTCCACGTCGACGAGGTCGACGGCGTTGACGAGGTCACCGTCGGGCCCGCCAACCAGCCGAGGATCAAAGCCGCAAGCCGGATGACTCACGCCGCCGACATACAGGCGAGTCTGGATGGCGAGCGGAGGCGATCAGCGTGAGCGCCACCAGGATGCCCCGCCACCTCATCTCGATCGACGACCTGGACCGCAGCGGGATCGAGCGCGTGCTCGACCGCGCCGAGTCCTTCGCCGAGGTCTCCGGACGCGAGATCAAGAAGGTCCCCGCGCTGCGCGGGCGCACGATCGTCAACCTGTTCTACGAGGCCAGCACTCGCACCTCGAGTTCGTTTGAGCTGGCGGCCAAGCGCCTCTCGGCCGACGTGGTCAACATCCGCTCGGCCGGCTCCAGCGTCGACAAGGGCGAGTCGCTCAAGGACACGGTGCAGACGCTGTCAGCGTATGACCCGGCGGCGATCGTGATCCGCTCGCCGTACGCGGGCGCGGCGCAGCTCGTCGCGGGCTGGACCGACGCGGCGGTGGTCAACGCGGGCGACGGCAAGCACGAGCACCCCACCCAGGCCCTTCTGGACGTGTTCACGCTGCGGCGCCGGGTCGGCTCCCTGGACCGCCTCAACGTCTGGATCGTCGGGGACGTCAGCCACTCGCGCGTCGCGCGCTCGAACATCCTCGCCTTCACCCGGATGGGCGCCGAGGTCACCGTGTGCGGCCCACCGACACTGCTGCCGCGCCACATCGAGGCGCTCGGCTGCCAGGCCACTCCGACGCTGGAACGCATTGCGGAAGCCGACGTCATCTACGTCCTGCGCATGCAGCACGAGCGCATGCAGCAGTCCTTCGTGCCGAGCCTGCGCGAGTACGCCGCGCGCTATCAGATCAACGACGCGCGCCTTCGCCCCGACCAGCTCGTGATGCATCCGGGCCCGGTGAACCGGGGGGTGGAGCTGTCGGGGGCCACCATCGACTCCGAGCAGGCCCTCATCGGCGATCAGGTCAAGGCCGGTGTGGCGGTGCGGATGGCGGTTCTCTATGAGCTGCTCGTCGGCTCCCCGATCCTCGCGGCGGTGGCGTGATGAGTCCTCAGCGCCTGTTCCACGCCGTCCGCCCGGGCGATGACCTGCTCATTCGCGGCGCCCAGGTCCTGGACCCTCGCGCCGACGTCGATGGGCCCCACGACATCCTCATCCGCAACGGGCGCATCGCCGAGCTGGGCGAGCCCGGCGGGCTGCCGGCCGGCGACCAGATCGACGTCGTGGACGCCGCGGGCAAGCACGTGTTCCCGGGCTTCGTGGACCCCCACGTGCACCTGCGCACGCCCGGGCAGGAGTACAAGGAGGACCTCGACACCGGCACCGCGGCCGCCGCCGCGGGCGGGTTCTGCGCCGTGGTGGCGATGCCCAACACCAGCCCGACCGTCGATACCGCGGCGGTGCTGGGATCGCTGATCGAACGCGCGCAGCGCGAGGCGCGGGTGCCGGTCGGCTTCCTCGCCTCGATCACGCGCGGGCTCGCCGGCGAGGAGCTCACCGAGATGGCGGAGATGCGCGACCTCGGCGCGATCGGCTTCACCGATGACGGCAAGCCAGTCGTGTCGGCCGGGATGCTGCGCAAGGCGCTGCAGTACCAACGCCTGGCCGGCGGAGTGATCGCCCTGCACGAGGAGGACCCGGCGCTGTCGATGGACGGTGTGATGCATGAGGGTGCGGTGTCGGCGCGCCTGGGGCTGGCCGGAATCCCGTCGCTTTCGGAGTCCACGATGATCGCCCGCGACGGCGCGCTCGCCCTCTATGAGAACGCGCGCGTCCACTTCCAGCACCTGTCCGCCGCCGAGTCGGTCCAGGCGCTGGCCGCGGCCAAGAAGGCCGGCGCGCGGGTGAGCGGCGAGGCCAGCCCCCACCACCTGACGCTGACCGACGACATGGTCCGCACGCTGGACAGCCGCTTCAAGGTGAACCCGCCGCTGCGCACCGAGTCAGACCGCCAGGCGCTGGTGGAGGGCCTGCGCACCGGCGTCATCGATTGCGTCGCCACCGACCACGCGCCGCACGCGGTGCATGAGAAGGAGGTGCCGTTCGAGCAGGCGCCGATGGGGACCACCGGGCTGGAGACCGCGTTCGCCGCGCTATACACCGAGCTGGTGCTCTCGGGCGAGCTCGAGCTGGCCACTGTGATCGAGCGGATGACGGCGGGCGCCGAGCTCTACGAGCTGCCCACGCCACGGATCGCCGTGGGCGAGGAGGCCAACCTGTGCCTCGTTGACCTGGAGACGACCTGGGTGGCCGGCGAGGACGGCTACGTCAGCCGCTCGACCAACTCCTGCTTCCACGGCCGCACGCTCCACGGCCGGGTCCTGCTGACGCTCGCCGCCGGCGCCGTCGTGTACCGGCGTCCGATGCTGGTCCGCGAAGAGCAGGCCCGCTCCGCCGCCGGCGTCGCCCGAAACGGGGGCCAGTAGATGGCCGCGCAGGCCGCCACCGCCTACGTCCTGCTCGAGGACGGCGCTCGGTTCGAGGGCATCGCCTGCGGCGCTGACGACCACGCGGTCGGGGAGATCGTGTTCACCACCTCGATGTCGGGCTACCAGGAGGCGATGACCGACCCCAGCTACGTCGGTCAGCTCCTGGCGTTCACCTACCCCCAGATCGGCAACTACGGCGTCAGCGCGGAGGCCATGGAGTCAGACCGCGTCCACGCTCGTGCGGCCATCATGCGCGCCGCGGTGGACCGCCACGACGCCCCGGGGGCCGAGGCTGGCTGGCTGAGCTGGCTGACCGCCAACGGGGTCCCGGCGATCACGGACCTCGACACCCGGGCGCTGGTGCGCCACATCCGCGACGCCGGGGCGATGCGCGGCGGGCTGTTCCCGGCGCGCATCGGGCCCGACGAGGCCCGGGCGCTGATCGAGGCGGAGCCGTCCATGACCGGGCGCGATCTGGCGCGGGAGGTCACGCCGGGACAGGCGGGCGTGCACGATCCCATCGGCGGCGACAGCGGCATGCAGATCGCGATGATCGACACCGGGGTCAAGCTCTCCATCGTGCGCAACCTGCGGGCGCGGGGGGCCACCGTGACCCTGCATCCCTGCCACGCCGGCGCCGACGCGCTGCTGGCCACCGAGCCCGACGCGGTGTTCCTGGCCAACGGCCCGGGCGATCCCGGCGCTCTGGACTATGTCGTGCAGACGGTCCGCGGGCTGGTGGGCAAGCTGCCGGTCTACGGCATCTGCCTCGGCCACCAGTTGCTGTGTCGAGCCGTCGGGCTGGAGACCTACAAGCTGCCCTTCGGCCACCACGGCGCCAATCACCCGGTCAAGGACCTGGCCACCGGCCGCACCGAGATCACCAGCCAGAACCACGGCTTCGCCGTGCTCGGCCCCGGCGGCGCGCGCACGATCGATGACGACGAGCCGGTGCGATGGGAGACGGACTTCGGCGCCGCCGAGCTGACCCACATCAATCTCTATGACCGCACCGTGGAGGGCCTGACCTTGCGCGACGTCCCCGGCGCCACCGTCCAGTACCACCCGGAGGCCGGCCCCGGCCCCCACGACTCGCTGTACCTGTTCGACCGCTTCGTCGACGCCATTGCCGCGGCCGCGTAGTCCCGTGCCCCGCCGCACCGACATCCACAAGATCTTGCTGCTGGGCTCCGGCCCGATCGTCATCGGCCAGGCCGCCGAGTTCGACTACTCGGGCACCCAGGCGTGCCGCGTGCTCGAGCAGGAGGGCTACGAGGTCGTCCTGGTCAACTCCAACCCGGCCACGATCATGACCGACCCCGAGGTGGCCACCACCACCTACATCGAGCCGCTGCTCCCGGGGCCGGTGGCGCAGGTCATCGAGCGCGAGCGCCCCGACGCGCTGTTGCCGACCCTCGGCGGCCAGACCGCGCTCAACCTGGCCAAGGCCCTGTACGAGAACGGCACGCTGGAGCGCTTCGGCGTCGAGCTCATCGGCGCCAACTACGACGCCATCGACCGCGCCGAGGACCGCGAGCGCTTCCGCGACACGATGACCGCGGCCGGTCTGCGTGTCCCACGCTCCGTGATCGCCCATTCAGTTGACGACTCCCGCGCCGCGCTGCACGAGCTCGGGCTGCCCTTCATCGTCCGGCCGGCGTTCACGCTGGGCGGGACCGGCGGAGGCGTCGTGCACTCCGCGGCGGACATCGAGCGCGTGGTGGGCGGGGGGCTGGCCGCCTCGCCGATCGGCCAGGTGCTGCTGGAGGAGTCGGTGCTGGGCTGGGGCGAATTCGAGCTCGAGGTGATGCGCGACCACACTGACAACGTCGTGATCGTGTGCTCGATCGAGAACCTCGACCCGATGGGCGTCCACACCGGGGACAGCGTCTGCGTCGCGCCCCAGCAGACGCTCACCGACAAGCAGTACCAGGCGCTGCGCGACCAGGCGATCGCCGTCATCCGCGCGGTGGGCGTCGAGACCGGCGGCTCGAATGTGCAGTTCGCGGTCAACTCCGCCACGGACGAGATCGTCGTCATCGAGATGAACCCGCGCGTCTCGCGTTCGAGCGCCCTGGCGTCCAAGGCGACCGGCTTCCCGATCGCCAAGATCGCCGCACGGCTTGCAGTGGGCTACACGCTGCAGGAGATCCCCAACGACATCACGCGGGCCACCCCGGCGAGCTTCGAGCCGGCCATCGACTACTGCGTGGTCAAGTGGCCGCGATTCGCCTTCGAGAAGTTCCCCGGCGCCGAGGCCGGCCTCACCACGCACATGAAGTCCGTGGGCGAGGCGATGGCCCTGGGGCGGACGTTCAAGCAGGCCTTCGCCAAGGCCCTGCGCTCGCGCGAGCTCGACACCCGGGCCGTCTCGCCCGAGGATGACGAGGCGCTGCTCACGCTGCTCGAGATGCCGGGCGCCGAGCGCTACGACCTCCTGCTCGAGGCCCTGCGCCGCGGGACCCCGATCAGCGAGCTGCGCCGTCGCACCTCGATCGACCCGTGGTTCCTGCGCGAGCTCGCCGAGTTCGTGGCTGATCCGGACGCGCCCTTCGCCGGCGAGCGCACCTACAAGGCCGTCGACACCTGCGCGGCCGAGTTCGCGGCGCGCACCCCGTACTACTACTCGGGGTGGGAACGTCCGGGGGCCGACGGCCCCAGCCACGAGGTCGTCCGGGGCGATCGGCCCAGCGTCGTCATCCTCGGCTCGGGGCCCAACCGGATCGGCCAGGGGATCGAGTTCGACTACTGCTGCGTGCACGCCGCCCAGACCGTCCGCGAGCAGGGCCGGGACGCGGTCATGGTCAACTGCAACCCGGAGACCGTCTCCACCGACTACGACACCTCGGACCGCCTCTACTTCGAACCGCTCACGCACGAAGACGTGCTCGCCGTCTGCGAGCTGGAAAAGCCCGAAGGCGTGGTTGTTCAGTTCGGCGGCCAGACCCCGCTCAAGCTCGCCGCCGGCCTGGAGGCCGCCGGGGTCAAGATCCTCGGCACCAGCATCGATGCCATCGACCTGGCCGAGGACCGCTCGCGGTTCGGGGCCCTGCTGGACCGCCTCGGCTACAGCGCGCCGCCGTACGCCACCGCCACCAGCGCCGAGGAGGCGCTGGCCGCCGCGCCCGGCGTCGGCTTCCCGCTGCTTGTCCGCCCCAGCTACGTGCTGGGCGGCCGAGCCATGGAGATCGTCTATGACGTCGAGGGCCTGCGCGACTACCTGAAGCGCGTCGGCGCCGACGCCGACCCCAGCCACCCCACCATCTACCTGGACCGCTTCCTGGAGGACTCGATCGAGGTCGACGTCGACGCGCTGTGCGACGGCGAGCAGGTCTGGATCGCCGGGATCATGCAACACGTCGAGGAGGCCGGGATCCACTCCGGGGACTCGGCCTGCGTGCTGCCGCCCCACACCTTGGGCGGGGACATGCTCGACCGCATCCGCGAGCAGACGACCGGGATCGCCAGGGCGCTGGGTGTCGTCGGGCTGCTCAACGTCCAGTTCGCCATCCGCGGCGACGACCGCCTGTTCGTCATCGAGGCCAACCCGCGGGCCTCGCGCACGGTGCCGTTCGTGTCCAAGGCGATCGGCCAGCCGCTGGCCAAGCTCGCCTGCCGGATCCTCCTCGGCGAGCGGATCGCCGACCTGGACCTGCCCGAGACGACCGGATGCGGCCATGTGTGCGTCAAGGAGGCGGTGCTGCCGTTCAGCCGCTTCGCCGGCGCCGACTCCCTGCTCGGCCCCGAGATGCGCTCCACCGGCGAGGTGATGGGGATCGCCGCCGACTTCCCCACGGCGTTCGCCAAGGCCCAGGCGGCGGCGGGCGCACAGCTCCCTGACGAGGGCACGGTCTTCCTCACCGTCGCCGACGGGGATAAGCCCGCCGCCACCGGGATCGCCAGCCTGCTGCACGACCTCGGCTTTGAGATCATCGCCACGCGCGGCACCGCGCAGTCGCTGCGGCGCATGGGGATTCCCGCCACCGCGATCAACAAGCTCAACGAGGGCCCCAACAACGTCGTGGACTGGATCGAGCGCGGCGCTGTGGACCTGGTCATCAACACCCCCACGGGCACGCGCGCCCGGTCTGACGGGTACGAGATCCGCTCGGCGGCGATCGCCCGGGGGATCCCCTGCATCACGACCATGTCGGGCGGCCTGGCCGCGGCCCGCGCGATCATCTCCGCCCAGCGAGGCGAGCCAGAGGTCGTCTCGCTCCAGGAGCTGCATCGAACCCGCTCGGCGAAAGCGAGCGGGCCGGTGACCTCTCCGTGAGCGGCGCGACCCTGGACCGCGTGCAGGCGCCGTTCGGCGCCCGCCCGGCGCCCGTGGTGGGCCGCGAGCACCACGGCGCCTACACCGTGCTGCGCTGCGCCGACGCGTCGGGGCCGCGCCCGCAGGCGGGCCAGTTCTACATGCTGATGGCGGCGCAGCGTTGGGGGGGAGGGGCCGACGAGCGGCCCTACCTGCCCCGCGCGTTCAGCGTGCTGCGCGCCCCGGCTCACGGTCATGAGCTGCATTTCCTCATCGAGGACGTCGGGCCAGGCACCGAGCGCCTGTGCGAGCTTCACGAGGGTGACGAGCTGTCGTTGGTGGGCCCGCTCGGGATCGGATTCACGCCGCCGTCCGACGGACGGACCGCGCTGCTCGTCGGTGGGGGCGTGGGCATCGCCCCATTGGCCATCTGGCAGGACCAACTGGAGGACGACACCGTCGTGTTGCTGGGCTTCCGCGACGCCGATCATGGGGCCGGCCGCGAGCTGCTGCGCGACCCCCGAGTCGCGACCGACGATGGGAGCGTCGGCCACCACGGCCTCGTCACCGAGTTGCTGGTCGAGACGCTCCGCGACAGCTCGCACGCGGTTGTCTACGCCTGCGGACCGCCGCCGATGCTCGAGGCCGTCCGGGTGCTGTGCGCCGAGCATGACGTGCCCGCCCAGCTCGCCATGGAGTCCGGGATGGCGTGCGGCTATGGCGCCTGCTTCGGCTGCGTCGTGCCCACGACCGACGGCTACATCCGGCTGTGCGTGGACGGCCCGGTCGTGGAGGCGGCGCGCCTCCAGACCGCGCTGACCCCGGGAGCGGGCCATTGACGGCGGTCGAGTTCTGCGGCATCGAGCTGGCCCACCCAGTCATCAACGCATCCGGGACGTTCGACGCCATCGCCGCCCGGCGGGCGTTCGGCGACGAGCTCCTCGCCCGCTTCCCGTTCGCCGCGTTCGTCTCCAAGACGGTCACGCTCAGGCCCCGCCAGGGCAACCCGCCGCCGCGGCTGTGGGAGCTGCCCGCCGGCCTCATGAACTCGATCGGGCTGCCCAACAAGGGCCTGGAGGGCTACCTGGCCCACGACCTGCCCGAGCTGGCGCGTCTGCCGGTTCCGCTGATCGTCAACGTGATGGGCTTCAGCCGGGATGAGGTATCCGCGCTCGTGACCGCGTTCGCGCAGCGTGACGAGGTGGCGGCGCTCGAGCTCAACGTCTCCTGCCCCAACGTCGAGACCGGGCTGGTCATGGGCGCCGACCCTGACGAGGTGGCGCGGCTGCTCAACGCGGTCAGACCGCTGACCGATAAGCCGCTGATCGTCAAGCTCACGCCCAACGCCTCCGACGTGCCGGCCGTCGCCGTCGCTGCCGAGAGCGAGGGCGCGAGCGCGGTCTCGCTGATCAACACCATCCGCGGAATGGCTCTGCACCCGCGCACCGGCGACCCCTGGCTGGGCGGGACCACCGGCGGGGTGTCGGGTCCTGCCGTGCGGGCGATCGCGCTGGCTCAGGTGCGCTCGGTCACCGAGGCGGTGTCGATCCCCGTGGTCGGGATGGGAGGCGTCAGCCACGGCCGCCACGCCGCCGAGCTGATCCGCGCCGGCGCAGCGCTGGTGGCCGTCGGCACGGAGAGCTTCCGCGACCCCGCCGCGGGCGCGCGAATCGCCGCCGAGTTGGATGTCGCGGGAGCTGACCCCCGCCTTTCCGGGCGGGGGCTGGCGGAACTCCGGGGCTGATTCGACCGACCTGATAAGAGTGTCAAAAACCCCCTGCAAACAGACGCAAATGCCGAAACTAGGCTCGACAATGCTGAACCTCAAGCTGAGCTTGAGTCGAATTGGGTCGTTTTGCCTTGATCGGCCCGCCCCAAGATGTATAGTCGCCGCCCATGCCGCCGGTCAGTGAATCGTTCCCCAAGCAGCTGGCCGCGCCGGAGCGGTCACTCGTGCAGCGCATGGAAGCTTTGCAGCGCGCCAACGATATCCGCAGCCGGCGCGCTCAGCTCAAGCGCGACCTCAAAGCGGGCCGCACGCCGATCCACGAGCTGCTACTCGAGCCGCCGGACTACCTGCAGACCGCCAAGGTGTTCGACCTGTTGCTGGCCGTCCCCAAGTACGGCCGCGTGAAGGTCAACAAGATCCTGTCCCAGTGCAGGATCTCCCCGAGCAAGACGCTCGGCGGGCTCTCCGAGCGCCAGCGCGGCGAGCTCGTCGCGCTCCTGCGCCGCCGCTGAGCACAGTCCCGCTTCACCGGTGGCCAGAGTCTTCGTGATCACCGGTCCGTCTGGCGTCGGCAAGGGCACGCTCATCCGCGGGCTGCTGGAACGCGTGCCCCAGCTCGGGCTCTCGGTCTCGGCCACCACTCGGGCGCCGCGCCCGGGGGAGACCCACGGGGTCGACTATCACTTTCTCGGTGCCGAGGAGTTCGCTCGCCGCGTCGCCGACGGCGAGTTCGTGGAGCACGCCACCTACTCCGGCCGTCGCTACGGCACCCTGCGCTCCGAGCTGGAGGGACGTCTGCGCCGCGGCGAGCCCGTGGTCCTGGAGATCGAGGTCCAGGGCGCCCGCCAGGTCCGCGAGGCGATGCCCGAGGCGCTCCAGGTGTTCATCGCCCCGCCGAGCCGTGAGGCGCTGCGGGCCCGGCTGGTGGGCCGGGGCACCGACCCCCCCGAGCAGGTGGACGCGCGCCTGCGCACCGCCGAGGGCGAGCTCGAGGCGCAATCGGAGTTCAGCCGGGTCGTGGTCAACGACCGCCTCGAGGACGCCCTCGAGGAGCTCGTGGACATCGTGCAGGGCGAGCTGGGCGCCGCCGCCCTGGAGTAGCGGTCGCAGCTCAGGGCGGTCGCCGACCGCTCCTGGCCTTGCATGTCCCTGCACATCGCCCGCTAACCTTGGTGGTAACCAACCAGCGAAGGGCCAACCTTGATCTCACCCCGTATCGACAAGCTCCTGGACCACGTCGACTCCGACTACGCCAGTGTGCTCGTGGCCGCCAAGCGCGCCCGCCAGATCAACTCCTACTACCACAACCTCGGCGAGGGCACCTTCGACGAGTTCCCGCCGCCGATGGTCGATACCCGGTCCAAGAACTATCTGACGATCGCCCTGGAGGAAGTGGCGCAGGGCAAGTTGAAGTACCACTACCGTTAGCGGCCGCGCGGGTGTAGGAAGCACTCGGCCAGGACCAAAGGCGGTAGACAGGTGGCGCGACTGCTGTTGGGGGTGACCGGGGGGATCGCCGCCTACAAGATGCTCGAGACCGCCCGGCTGGCGATCAAAGCCGGCCACAGCGTGCGGGTCATCCAGACCGAGACCAGCCAGCGCTTCGTCGGTGCGGCGTCGTTTGCCGGGATCACCGGTGCGCCGGTGCTCACCGGAGAGTTCCAGGACGACCCGCTGCGCGGCGCCTACCCCGGAGACCCGGCGCCCGGGTGGGCCCCGATCAGCCACCTCGCGCTGGTCGAGAACGCTGACGTCTACCTCATCGCCCCGGCCAGCGCCAACACGATCGCCAAGCTGGCCCACGGCCACGCCGACACCCTGGTCGCCACGACGGCGCTCGCCGCCACCGGGATGGGCGGGGCTCCGCTGCTGATCGCGCCGGCGATGAACGACCGCATGTACCTGCACCCCGCGGTGCAGGCCAACCTTGCGCTGCTGGCCGACCGCGGCGTGACCATCGTCGGCCCCGGCACCGGCGACCTCGCCTCCCACGGCGAGCATGGGGTGGGCCGCATGTCCGAGCCCCCCGAACTGCTGGCGGCCGTCGAGGCCCGGCTGGCCGAGGCGGCCCGACCGCTCGAGCGGGTGGGCGGGGCGTGGTTCGGGACCCGAGTGCTCGTCACCGCCGGCGGCACCCGCGAGCCGATCGACAGCGTGCGCTATATCGGCAACCGCTCCAGCGGCCGGATGGGCTTCGCGCTGGCCGAGGGAGCCGCCCGCCGCGGCGCCGAGGTCACCGTGGTGGCCGCCAACGTCGCGCTGCCAGCGCCGCCGGGCGTCACCGTCGTCCCCGTCGAGACGGCGGCCGAGCTCACGGCCGCGTGTAGCGAGCGCTTTGACACCACCGACGTGCTGCTGATGGCCGCAGCGGTGGCCGACTTCCGCCCGCGCGACCCCGCCGACCACAAGCTGAAGAAGACCGACCCCACCCACGCGCCCCGCGTCGAGCTCGAGGCCACGGAGGACGTGCTCAGCGGCCTGTCCGCGCGGCGCCGGCCCGGCCAGGTGCTGGTGGGCTTCGCCGCCGAGCACGGCGACGGCGCCATTGCGTACGGGCGCGGCAAGCTGGAGCGCAAGGGCCTGGATGCGATCGTGGTCAACGACATCTCGCGGCCCGGCATCGGATTCGACGCCGCTGACAACGAGGTCACGATCCTGATCGCGGACGGATCCGAGCGCCCGCTCCGTAGGTCGAGGAAGGAGCAGATAGCCGACGGCGTCCTCGATGAGGTCGACAAGCTGCTAGCCAAGGAGTCAGACGATCGAGCCATCAGAACAGACCCCGCTCGCACCGCAGGAGTCTGAGGCGTTCGCCGCCGTTGCGCGCGCGCTGACGGCCAACATCAATAAGGCGGTGCAGGTCCGCCCCGAGACCTTGCGCCATCTGCTGGTGGCGCTCCTGGCCGAGGGGCATGCGCTGGTGGAGGACTACCCCGGCGTCGGGAAGACCGCGTTGGCCCGCGCACTGGCACGCTCGATCGACTGTCAGTTCGCCCGGGTCCAGTGCACCTCGGATCTGCTCCCGGCCGATGTCGTGGGCACCAACGTCTATGACCAGCGCGAACAGCGCTTCGAGTTTCGCCCCGGCCCGGTGTTCGCCAACGTCGTGCTGGTGGACGAGATCAACCGGGCCTCGCCCAAGACGCAGTCCGGTCTGCTCGAGTGCATGCAGGAGCGGCGCGTGACCGTGGACGTGCAAACCCACGAGCTGGCGCGCCCGTTCCTGGTGCTGGCGACGCAGAACCCGTTCGAGTACGAGGGCACCTACCCACTGCCCGAGGCGCAGGTGGACCGCTTCATGGTCCGCCTCTCCATGGGCTACCCCGACCGCAGCGCCGAGGCCGGGATGCTGGCCCAACACGAGACGGGCGACCAGGTGATGTCGCTGCGCCCGGTGGTCACCGCCGCCGAGGTGCTGGCCGCCCAGGACGCCGCCGCGCGCGTCCGGGCCACCGCGCCGCTGCGCGACTACATCGTCCGCCTGCTGTGGCGTACGCGCGAGGACCCGCGCGTCGATCTCGGGGCAAGTCCCCGGGCCGGCCTCATGCTCTTGCGGGCGGCGAAGGCGAACGCGATGATGAGCGGGCGTGATCACGCTCTTCCCGACGACGTCCAGGCCCTCGCGGTCCCGGTCCTGTCCCATCGGCTGGTGCTCGCTCCGGAGACCCCCCGCGCGGCGGCGCGCGACGTGATCCTCGACGCCGTCGGCTCAACGAGGGCGCTGTAGGGCGCCCATGCATTCCATGGGCGCACCGCGGTTGTTCGCCAAGCGAGCCGCCGCCGTGGCCCTGTGCGGCGTGGTCCTGGGCCTGGTGTCGCTCGTCTTCGACGCCGCGCCGCTGTTCGTCCCCGCCGTCGGGCTGATCGCCATCGGCGCCGGGACCCCCGCATGGCTATGGCTGGCCGCCCGAGGCGCCAGCACGCGCCGTCACCTGCCCGCCGAGCGGGTGATCGAGGACGAGCCGGTGGAGGCGACCATCGAGGTCCGCCGCGGGGTGCTGGGGCTGCCCGGCGCCCAGGTGGTCGATCCGTTCACCGGGTCGCGGTTCGAGCTCTCGGGCGAGCTGTCGCCGGTCCGGGGAGACCGCACCACCAGCGTGCGCGTGACCTCGCGTTTCGTCCGCCGCGGGCTGCATCGCCTGCCCGCGCCCGCGCTCACCGTGCGCGATCCCCTCGAACTGACCCGCGTCGAGGCGATCAGCGCCGTCGGCTACCAGCAGGTCCTCGTCCTGCCGCGCACCGAGCCGGTGCGCTGGCTGGGCCCCGGCGCCACCCGCCGGCTGCGGCTGCCCGACGGCCACGCCGGCTCTGAGGCGCTGGCCGCCGTCGACCTCGACGGCCTGCGGCCCTACCGCAAGGGGACCCCGGCCAGCCGCATCCACTGGCCCGCGGTGGCGCGCGGCGCCGGGCTGATCGAGCGCCGGCTCGCCGCCGACGGCGACGCGCGTCCGCTCGTTGTCCTCGACGCGCGCACGCCCGCCTCCGCCGGCCGCGCCGGCCGCGACCTGCTCGACGCCGCCGTACGCGCCGCCGCATCACTGGTCCTGGATTTCGCCGGGGCCGGCGGGTGCGGGCTGCTGCTGCCGGGCGAGCAGCGCGCCACGAAGATCGACCGCGAGCTGATCAACTGGCCGGCGGCATATGCGCGCCTGGCGCTGGTGGAGGGCGGCAGCGACTCCCGGCCGCCGGCGCTGAGCACGCTGACGGCCCGCGGCGGGGCGATGATCTACGTGGCCGCCTCGCCGGTGGAGCGCCTGAGCGCGATCCTCAGCGTCCCGGGAGGCGGGCCGATCGTGCTCGTCGTGCCCGAGGCCGAGATCGTCGGCGGCCACCCGCGCGGGGTGGGCGGCGCCGCGCGGCCCGCGCTGGCGGTGAGCGGCTGCCAGGGCTTCGTGCTCGGCGCCGGGCGCCGGCATGACCGCACCCGGCCGCAGGACCTGGTCGCATGACCCTCGGACGGCCGCGATGAGCGCCGGCGCGCCGACCCTGAACGGGCTCGGACGCTGGCTCGCGCGCCCGCGGCCGCGCGCGGCCGCGCGCGTCACCGGCCAGGAGCGGCCGGTGGTCCGCCTGGTCACCTTCACCGCGCTGGCCGGCTACGGGCTGGTGCGCTGGGCCAGTCTGATGCGGCCGCAGCCGGGCTGGCGGCTGCTGGGCCTGCTGGCCCTCGCCGTCGCGATGGCGGGCGCCGTCCCGCTCGTGGCGCGCGTGAGCCGGGCCGCGGCGGCAGGCGCCTCGGTGGTGATCGTGCTCCTCGCCTTCCCGGTCTCGGGACTGCGCTGGCACTGGCTCAGGCACATGAGCATCGCGCGCACCGCAGACCGGATCGGGCACGGGCTCAGCCTTCTGCCCAACGCGCTCGTCCCCTACCTGGGCCCCAGCCACGACGTGCGTCTGGTGATCCTCCTGGGGGCGGCGGTGCTGGTGCTCGACGCCGCCGCGGTCCTGGCGTTCGCGCCGGGGCCGTTGGGCGACGGGCGCCGGGCGGCGGCCGCTCTGCCGCTCATCGCGTTGGCGGTCGTGCCCTCGACGCTCATCCGGCCCGAGCTGCCCTACATGCAGGGCCTCGTCCTGTTCGGGCTGCTGGCGGCGTTCATGTGGGGCGAGCGCGTCCGCGCCGGGGCGAGGGCGTCGGCGGTCGGCATCGTCGCCCTGGCCGGGGTCGCGGCGGCGATCGCGGCCCCTCGCATCGATCGCGGCTCGCCGTGGGTCGACTATCGCGCCTGGGCCGGCGCCCCCGTCCGCGTTCACGTCGACACGTTCAATTGGAACCAGACCTATGGACCGCTGCGCTGGCCCCAGAACGGCCACGAGGTGCTCACCGTCCAGGCCGGCAAATACGGCGACTACTGGAAGGCCGAGGATCTGGACACGTTCAACGGCTACCGCTGGGTGGCGGGCGTCCACGAGCCCCAACCGCCGCTGCCGCCGCCCAGCGGTGACGCGCTGGCGCGCTGGACGCAGTCGCTGCGCGTCTCGATCGTCGGCATGAAGACGTCGGATGTGATCGCCGCCGGCGAGGCCGGCGAGCCGTCGTCGGTGCCCAACGGCGTCGCGCAGGGAAACGACGGGGGAACGTGGATCGCGGACAGCCCCATGGGCCCGGGGACGAGCTACGAGCTCTCGAGCTACTCGCCGCATCCCGCACCCCACGAGCTGTCCACCGCCGGCCGCGACTACCCGACCCGGCTGATGGAGAACTACCTCACCCTCGGGCTCCCGGTCGGCGCCGGGACGTCGCCCAATGGGGTCACGGCCGTGGTGCCTGTCACCTTCCCGCTGTTTCACTCCCACAGGCACCCCACCGTTCCCCACGGTCCGTTGCTCGCGACCAGCGCCGCCGCGGCCAGCGTCTCTCCCTACGCGCAGGCCTACGCGCTGGCCCGCCGGCTCGCCGCCCACGCCCGTACCCCGTACGCGTTCGTGACGAGGGTGCGCAACTTCCTCAGCCAGGCCCACGGCTACTCGTACACCCAGAACCCGCCCCGGCGCCAGTACCCCCTCGAGAGCTTCCTGTTCTCCGACAAGGAGGGGTACTGCCAGCAGTTCTCGGGCGCGATGGCGCTGCTGCTTCGCATGGGCGGGATCCCGGCGCGCGTCGCCGCCGGCTTCACGCCGGGGACCTATAACAAGGACACCCGGCGGTGGGTGGTGACCGACGTCGACGCCCACGCCTGGGTGGAGGCGTGGTTCCCGAGCTACGGGTGGGTGCGCTTCGACGCCACCCCGAAGACCGCCCCGGCGCGCGGCGGCCTTGCCATCCCGGCACTGCTCAAGTCGCTGGGCGGTGCTGCGGCGGCCGCCAACGCCGATCCCCGGCGGGGGATCGGCGGCGTGACCACCCCCGCCACCACCACGCGCCACCCTTCCGGCGGCGGCGCGGCGAGCGTGTGGTGGCTGATCCCGGCCATCGTCGGGCTCGTGCTCGTGCTGGCCGTCGCGCTCCGGCGCCTGGCGGGCACGCAGGCCAGGCGCACCGACCTGCTCTCCGAGCTCGAGCGCGCCCTCGCCCGGACGGGACGCCCGCTGCACGACGGGATCACCCTCGTCGCGCTGGAGCGGCGGCTGCACAGCGCCCCCGATGCCGAGGCCTACGTCCGGACGCTGCGACTGTCGCGCTATGGCGCCGGCACGGGCACGCCCAGCTCGGCCCAGCGCCGAGCGCTACGCCGCGAGCTGGGCCGCGGCCTGGGCTTCATCGGGCGCATGCGCGCCCTGTGGGCTCTGCCGCCCCGGCTCTGAGCGGTCTTAGACTCGTAGGGGTGGAAGACGTCTATGACCTGTTTCAGCGCGGCACCGCGCTGCTCGAGGCCGGCCACCACCACCAGGCCGCAGTCCCGCTGGCGCGGGCCCGGGACCTGGCGCCGGACAAGACCTCCGTGCGCGAGGCGCTGGGGCGGGCGCTCTTCCACATCCAGCGCTATGAGCAGGCCGCCGAGGAGTTCCGCGCGGTGATCGAACGGGCCCCGACCAACGACTACGCGCAGTTCTGCCTTGGCCGCTGCCTGCAGCTGCTCGGCCGCCACGACGAGGCGCGCAAGCCGCTCGTACTCGCCGCCTGCCTGCAGCCCGGGCGACGCGACTACCGCGTCTACCGGGACCGCGCCCGGGCCGCCGCGGACCGGCAGTCGGCCGGTTGACGGGCCGCCCAAGCGTTCACCAATCCACCGCTGCGGTGCTAACCTGAGGGTCACAGCTTTCCGGCCGGGCGTTCCCGGTGCCGTTTTTGAAAGTGGGCGCTCGCCCGCTTTTTTTATGAGATTTATGGAGGAGACAGTGAGTGCCCTACAGACCGAGATCGAAGCCAGACTCGCGGGTGTCGAGCCTGAGGTCGAGGTGCTGCTGGCAGAGGTCGCAGGCCCCACTCTGCGTCTGTTCATCGACCATCCTCACGGCGTGACCCTGGATCTGTGCGAGCGGGTCACGGGCCACCTCGCCGAGTACCGGCAGCGCTACGCGCTGGAGGTCTCGTCGCCGGGGCAGGATCGTCCGCTCACCAAGCCCCAGCACTACACCCGTTTCCTCGGCCGCCGGGCTCGCGTGCGGCTGCGTGAGGCCGCCGAAGGCCACAAGCAGCCGGCACTGCCGTCGCAGACGGTGGTGGGCGAGCTGGTCGGCGCCTCAGACAGCGACGTCACGATCGCCGCCGGTGACGGGATCCTCACGATCCCGTATGAGCAGATCGTCCGCTCCAACCTCGTACCCGGAGACTGATCCATGTCCAAGGAAATCGTTGAGGCCGTGCGGGGCCTCGCAGCGGAGAAGAACATCTCACATGAGAAGCTGATGGAGGCGCTCGAGGACGCGCTCCTGTCGGCCTACAAGAAGACTCCCGGATCGGCTCCGTACGCCAAGGTGGAGATGGACCGTGACAGCGGCGACTTCATCGTGTGGGAGCTGAAGATCCCGCCGGAGCTCGAGGAGCAGCTCCTGATCGAGGCCAGCACGGACGCGCAGCCGACCGTCGACCCCGAGACGGGGGAGATGCGCGACGCCCCCGAGCCCGAGATCGACATGGAGAAGCTCAAGGAGTACGAGGACCAGATCGAGATCGAGGACGTCACCCCGCACGACTTCGGCCGGATCGCCGCGCAGACGGCCAAGCAGGTCATCCTCCAGCGGATCCGCGAGGCCGAGCGCGACATGATGTTCGAGGAGTACCGCGATCGCGTCGGCGAGCTGATCACCGGGATCGTGCAGCAGTCAGACTCGCGCTACACGCTCGTGCAGCTGCGCGAGCGCGTCGAGGCGCTCCTGCCCAAGTCCGAGCAGGTCGACGGTGAGCGCTACGACCACTCCCAGCGGATCAAGGCGGTCATCAAGGACGTCTCGAACTCCACCAAGGGTCCGAGCATCATCGTGTCCCGACGCGACCCGGAGCTGATCAAGTCGTTGTTCGAGCTGGAGGTGCCCGAGATCGCCGACGGGCTGGTGGAGATCACCGGCGTCGCCCGCGAGCCCGGGTACCGGTCGAAGATCGCGGTCGTCTCCCACGTCGACGGCGTCGATCCGGTGGGCGCGTGCGTGGGACCGCGAGGTTCCCGGGTGCGCATGGTCGTCTCCGAGCTGCGCGGCGAGAAGATCGACATCATCCCCTACAACGACGAGCCCGCCCGTTTCGTCGCCAAGGCGCTGTCGCCCGCGCGCGTGCGCGAGGTGCTCGTTGACGACGCCGGCAAGCAGGCGACCGTCATCGTCCCCGACGACCAGCTGTCGCTGGCCATCGGCCGCGAGGGCCAGAACGCCCGGCTGGCGGCGCGGCTCACCGGTTGGCGGATCGACATCCGGTCCGAGACGGAGTTCGCCGCCGAGGAGGCCGAGCACGGCTACGAGGAGGAGGAGCTGCAGGGTCGTTGCGCCGCCATCCTCACCAACGGCCGCCGCTGTCCCAACGCGGCGCTGCCGGGCTCGCGCTACTGCGGCATCGAGGCCCACCAGGCGCTCGCCGGCACCGGCACCGACCAGGTGGGGGCCGATGCACCGACAAATGGTGCGGCAGAGGCCGCGGCCCCGGACGGCGCAGGCCAGTAAGCGACGTAGACTCAGTCAGCCATGGGCAACAAGCGCGTACACGAAATCGCCAAGGAGCGCGGCCTTCCCGCCAAGGATGTGCTGGCGCGCCTGAAGGCGGCCGGCGTCGACGTGAAGGCATCGTCGTCGTCAGTGGACGAGGACGTGGCCTCGCGCGTGCTCGCCAACGGCGGCGAGGCACGGTCGGGCCGCTCGGCCAAGGCCGACGGCGCGCCCGAGAAGGCCACCGCGGCCGACCGGCCCAAGGGCCGGACCGCCGAGGGCGCCAGGGGGGCGAAGGCCGATGGCGCCAAGGCCACCAGGGCCGAGGAAGCCAAGCCCGCTGACAAGCCCAAGGCGCCGGCGGCCGAGAGCGCGGCTCCCGCGCCCGCCGCCGAGGCGCAGGAGCCCGAGGGCGCCGATGACGGCGCGGCCCAGAGTGGCGACGGGGGACGTGGCCACGCCGCGGGCGCCGACACGCACAAGCGCCCCACACGCGACTCCCTTCAGGGCGAGCGGGCCCCCGGCAACGCCGGCGGCCGCCGCCGCGTCGTCATCGACTCCCAGGCCTCCCGCCGCGGCGGCCCCGGGGCGGGCGGCGGGCCGCCGCAGTCCAACCAGCCTCCGCGCCGCCAACGCCGGGGCCGGCGCCGCCGCGGGGTCTATGACGAGGAGGCCGAGGCGCGTCCCTCGCGGACCGCGCTGGCCGACCCGAGCGCGATCCAGATCAACTCGGGCTCGACGGTCAAGGACGTGGCCGAGTATCTGGACGTCTCGACCTCGGAGATCATCAAGAAGCTGATGGGCCTCGGGGAGATGCGCACGCTGACCCAGACGTTGTCGGACGAGACCATCGGGGTCCTGGCGGTCGAGCTGGGCAAGGAGGTCGAGATCGTCCACTCCGAGGACGAGACGATCGCCGAGCCGGTCTTTCACGACGCCGAGGCGGACCTGGTCGAGCGCGCCCCCGTGGTGACGATCATGGGTCATGTCGACCACGGCAAGACGTCGCTGCTGGACGCGATCCGCGAGACCCAGGTCGCGGCCGGTGAGGCGGGCGGCATCACCCAGCACATCGGCGCCTACCAGGTCCGCCATGACGGCCACGCCATCACCTTCCTGGACACGCCGGGCCACGAGGCGTTCACGGCCATGCGCGCCCGCGGCGCCAAGGTGACCGACATCGCGGTCATCGTGGTCGCCGCCGACGACGGGGTCAAGCCCCAGACCCAGGAGGCCGTCGATCACGCCAAGGAGGCGGGCGTTCCGATCCTGGTCGCCGTCAACAAGGTTGACAAGGAGGGCGCTCAGCCCGACCGCGTGCGGACCGAGATGACCGCGCTGGGACTGCAGCCGGTGGAGTGGGGCGGCGACATCGAGTTCGTCAACGTCTCGGCCAAGACCCGCGAGGGCCTTGACGACCTGCTCGAGACGATCATCGTCATGGCCGAGGTCGAGGAGCTCAAGGCCAACCCGGATGCCGCCGCCTCGGGCACCGTGATCGAGTCAAAGCTCGACCCGGGCCGTGGCCCCGTGGTCACCATCCTGGTCAGCCGCGGCACCCTGGAGGTCGGCGACGCGCTGGTCGCCGGGGCTCAATGGGGCCGGGTGCGGGCGATGCACGACTTCCGCGGAAATCGCATCGGCCAGGCGCTGCCCGGTGAGCCGGTGGAGGTTCTGGGCTTCGACGGCGTCCCCGAGGCCGGCGAGCATGTCCGGGTCGTCGAGCACGACCGGCGCGCCCGCCAACTGGCCGGCGAACGGGCGACCCGCCTGAAGGCAGAGTCGCTGGCCCGCCAGAGCGGCAAGCGCGTCTCGTTGGAGAACATCTTCGGGTCAGGGCTGCAGGAGCTCAACCTGCTGCTCAAGGCCGACGTTGCCGGCTCGCTCGAGGCCATCGAGGACGAGATCGCCAAGCTGCCCCAGGACGAGGTCTCGGTGAACGTGATTCGCCGCGCCGTCGGCGCCGTGACGGAATCCGACGTGATGCTCGCCGCGGCATCGGACGCCGTGATCATGGCCTTCAACGTGCGCCCGGTCGGCGATGCGCGCGCGGTCGCCGAGCGCGAGGGGGTCGAGATCCGCGGCTACGCGGTCATCTACCGCGCCATCGACGAGCTGCGTAGCGCCATGCAGGGCATGCTCGCGCCCGAGGAGGTCGAGGAGGCCCTCGGTTCCGCCGAGGTCCGCCAGATCTTCCGCGCCTCGCGCGTCGGGACGATCGCCGGCTCCTACGTCACCGAGGGCAGGATCACGCGCGGCTCCAAGGTGCGGCTCGTCCGCGACGGGACGGTCATCTGGGATGGTGAGATCGCCAGCCTGCGGCGCTTCAATGAGGACGCCCGCGAAGTGGCGGCGGGCTACGAATGCGGCATCGTGCTGCGCGACTATGCCGACGTCAAGGAAGGCGACGTGCTCGAGACCTATACGACCCGCCAGGTCGAGCGCGAGCTCACCTGACGGCGGGGCCGTGTCGCGGCCGTCGAGCGGAGGATTTGTCGCCGTGTTGGTGATCGACCTGCATTTCCCCGACGCGGGGAGCCTCAAGAGCAAGCGCAAGGAGCTGTCCTCCATCAAGGCGCAGCTTCGGGGACGCCTGGGCGTCGCCGTGTCCGAGACCGGGTATCAGGATCTCTGGCAGCGCGCGACGCTGACCGCAGCCCTCACCGGAGGATCGCTGCGGCGGCTGGCCGCTGCCGCCGATGAGGTCGAGCGCTGGGTCCTGGCCCGCTGCCCCGAGGGGGCGAGCGTCGAGCGCCTGGTGGCCTCCGTGGAGGATCTGCGAGGATGAGACATGAGGTCGCAGCGCGAACGATTGTGCGGAGGGTAGGATGCGCGGTAGCCGCATGCGGCGCGTCGACGAGGCGATGAGAGCCGTCCTCTCCGACGCGATCGCCAAGGACCTCAAGGACCCCCGTGTGGGTTTCGTGACCGTGACCGGAGTCAAGACCAGCCCCGATCTGCGCCATGCTCGCGTCTATGTGAGCGTGCTCGGTGACGAGCCGGTGCGGAGCGAGAGCATGGACGGCCTGCGGTCGGCCCACGGGTTCCTCCAGCGCCGTCTGGCCAGCGAGCTGACGCTCAAGCACACGCCCTCGCTGACCTTCGAGTACGACGATTCCGTGGACCGCGGCATGCGCATCTCGAGCCTGCTGGCCGACCACGACTCCGAGGCGGACGGGTGACCGGCAACGGCGACCGCTCCGCCCGCGACCGGGTGCTCTCCGAGCTGCGCGACGCCGACAAGCTGGTCGTCGTCGCCCACGAGAACCCCGACGGCGACGCCATCGGCTCCCTGGTGGCGATGCAGGGCATCCTGTCCGAGATCGGCAAGGACTGTCTCATGTTCATCGCCGAGCGCGACCTGCCCCTGCCTCAGGAGTACGGCTTCCTGCCGTTGGAGGGACTCGTGTCCGAGCCCCCGGGGGACGTCAACGAGCGCACGATCGTGTTCCTGGACTGCGGCAACATCGAGCGCAACCCGGCGGAGGCATTCCGGCATCCAGGCGCGCACCTCCTCAATATCGACCACCACCACGACAACACCCACTTCGGGACCGTCAACCTCGTCGTGCCCGAGGCATCGTGCACCGCCGAGATCGTGTGGGACTTGATGAGGGCGCTGGGCGTGACGCCGACGAAGACGGTCGCCGAGGCGCTCTACGTGGGGCTGATCACCGACACCGGGCGCTTCATGTACGAGAACACCGGGACCCAGGCGCACCTCATGGCGGCTGACCTCATCGGAGCCGGCGTCGACGTGCACGCCATCTACCGGCGCGTGTACGAGGGGGTTCCCTACGGCAAGCTGGCGCTGCTGGCGCGGGGGCTGGCCAACGTCCAGCGCTACGACGACGGCCGCCTGACGATCACCGACCTCTCGACCGTCGACTTCAACGACTCCGACGCCGAGGAGAGCTACTCGGAGGGCGTCATCGACCACCTGCGGGCCGTCCAGGGGACACGCCTGGCGGCACTCGTACGCGACCGCCTCAGCGGGCCGGGCAACGGTAGCCGCAAGGTCTCGCTGCGGGCAGGGGACGACGCCATCGACGTGTCGGCGATCGCCCGGGCCCAGGGCGGCGGCGGCCACCGCCAGGCCGCCGGGTTCAGCACCGAGCTCTCCTATGACGAGCTGGTGTCGTTCCTGCGCGAGCAGCTCGCCGCGCAGATCTGACTGAGCGGGTGGGTGGGACGGACCACCTCCTCCTCTACGACAAGCCCGCGGGCGTGACCTCGCATGACGTGGTGGCCGCGGTGCGCCGGACGCTGCCGCGCAAGACCAAGGTGGGCCACGCCGGCACCCTGGACCCGTTCGCCACCGGGCTGCTGCTGGTGCTGGTGAGGCGCGCCACCCGGGCCCAGCGCTTCTTCATGGCGCTGCCCAAGCGCTACGAGGTGGTGGCGCGCTTCGGCGCGGTGTCGACCACCGGGGACCCGGAGGGCGAGATCACTGAGACCGGCAACGTGCCCGCCGGGGACCTGACGCTGCCGACCGGCCGGGTCAGGCAGCGGCCGCCCGCGTATTCCGCGGTGAAGGTGGGCGGGCGGCGGGCCTACGAGCTGGCGCGCGCCGGAACGCCCCCGGAGCTGACCGAGCGGGAGGTCCAGGTGCACCGCTTCGAGCAGCTCTGGCACGAGGGCGATCGCCGGGCGTTCGCGATCGAGTGCTCCTCGGGCACCTACGTGCGCAGCCTCATCGCCGATCTGGGCGACGCTTACTGCCTCGAGCTGCGGCGCACCCGGATCGGCGCCTTCGACGTCGCTGACGCGGATCGCGACCGCCCTGTGGCGCTGGCCGAAGCACTTGCCTTCCTGCCCGAGGTGCGGCTGGAGGGGGACGAGGCCCGCCGGGCGGCCCACGGCGTCCGCGTCGAGGCCTCCGCGGTGGCCGCCCGTGCCGCCGGCGATGTGGGCGCCGGCGCCGTGCGCCTCACGGACGCGGACGGCCTCATCGCGCTGGCCGAGCCCGTCCCCGGCACGCTCCAGCTCAAGCCGATCGTCGGGTTCCGGGGCTGACGGGCCCCGGCGAGGGGTCTCGCGCCGGGGCCGATTAGGCTTCGCGACGATGCAGGTGACGATGCTCGCGGACGTCGAGGCCCGCCCGCGCCGCGTGGCGGTGGGCGAGTTCGATGGCGTCCATCTCGGCCACCGCGAGGTGATCGCGGGCAGCGACACGGTGCTGACCTTCGAGCCCCACCCCCTGGCCGTGGTGCGCCCGGAGGCGGCGCCGCGGCTGCTGACCAGCCTCGAAGCCAAGGCGGAGCTCATCGCCCAGCTGGGCGTCGCCGAGCTGGTGCTCATCCCGTTTGACGGGCGCTTCGCCGCTCAGACGCCGCAGGAGTTCATCGACCACGTGCTGATCGAGCGGCTGCGCGCCACGCATGTCTCGGTGGGGGAGAACTTCCGCTTCGGCCACCGCGCCGCCGGCGACCCCGACATGCTGGCTGCCGACCCGCGCTTCGCCACCCGCGTCGTGCGGCTGGTGGAGGTCGACGGCGAGGTCGTGTCCTCCAGCCACATCCGGGCGCTGGTGTCGGCGGGGGACGTGGAGCATGCGGCCCGCTTCCTCGGCAGCCCCTTCCAGTTGCGCGGGGACGTGGTGACCGGTGACCGGCGCGGCCGGGAGCTGGGGTTTCCGACCGCCAACCTCGTGCCCGACGAGCAGTTCGTATGCCCCGGCCACGGGATCTACGCCGCGCGGGCCGATGGGACGTGCGCCGCGGTCAGCGTCGGCGTGCGCCCGACGTTCGGGACCGGGCGCGCGGTGCTGGTCGAGGCCTACCTGCTGGACTTCGACGGCGACCTCTACGGCCAGGTCCTGCGCCTGGACTTCCTCGCCCGCCTGCGCGGCGAGCGCCGGTTTGACACGGTGGAGGCGCTCGTGGAGCAGATGCGGCTCGACGTCGCGCAGACGCGCCGGGCGTGCGGATGACTCGATCCGGTGCGGCCGGGCGTTGACCCGCCGGCACTCTGCTAGCCTCACCGGCCGCATGTCTCTGACCCAGGAACGCAAGCTGGAGCTGATCGAGAAGTTCGGCGACAGCCCCACCGACACCGGCAAGACCGAGGTGCAGGTGGCGCTGCTGACCGAGCGCATCAACCAGCTCACGGTGCACCTGCGCACCCACGCCAAGGACCATCACTCGCGCCGCGGCTTGCTCATGCTCAACGGCCAGCGCCGCCGGTTCCTGAACTACCTGCGCAAGACGGATCTCGAGCGCTACCGCGCGCTGATCCGTGAGCTCGGCCTGCGACGGTGATCGCAGGCGGGACCCCGGTCCCCGAGTTCACCCTCAAGCGGGGTGACGGCAGCGACTTCACGCGTGCCGACCTGGAGGGCCAGACGACCGTGTTCGTCTTCTATCCCTTCGCCTTCAGTCCCGTGTGCACCGACCAGCTCAACCTCTACGAGGAGATGCTGGAGGACTTCAGCGCCAAGGGGGCGACCCTCTACGGCATCTCGTGCGACGCCACGTACTCGCAGACCGCCTTCCGGGAGCAACTGGGCGTGACCATCGAGCAGCTCTCGGACTTCGAGCCCAAGGGCGCCGTCTGCCGCGCCTTCGACGCCTATCACGAGGGCGGCTTCCCCCAGCGCGCCCTCGCCATCATCGGCCCCGATTGCGTGGTGCGCTGGTCCTACCAGGCGGCCTCCCCCGGCGACCTGCCCGGCGCCAACCTGATCTTCGACGGCCTGGAGTCCTAGGAGCGCAGGCTCAGTGAGCGAGCTCGGCTCTGCTCCCGTTCCCGAGCCCTCCGAGCAGGACCACCGCCGCGGCGAGGGCCCGGTGGCGATCGTCTACGCGGACTTCGAGTGCCCGTACTGCGCGGCGACCGAGCAGCGCCTCCGTGTCCTCCCGATCGCCGTGGTGTTCCGCCACTTCCCGGTGCGCTCGAGCCATCCGCGAGCCTGGCCGGCGGCGTGCGCGGCCGAGGCGGCGGCGCTGCAGGGCCGGTTCTGGGAGATGCACGACCTCCTGTTCGGAGATCAGGCGCGGCTCGAGGACCCGCACCTGTGGGATCGCGCGCGGGTGCTGGGACTCGACGTGGAGCGCTTTGACGCCGACCGGCGCCTCGACGAGGTGCGCGAGCGCGTCAAGGCCGACTTTCGCTCCGGCGTACGGGCGGGAGTGGTGACCACGCCGGCGCTGTTTGCGTGGCACGAGGGCCACGCCGAGCCGGTCGACGTGGCCGGTTTGGAGCGGCGCTTCGGGGCCGTCAGCCCGTAGCGGCCCGGCGGGGCGCGGCCGCGGGCTGGGGGGCCTTGGCGTCCTCGAGGTCCTGCAGCGACGGCGGCGTCCCGCGAAGCGGGCGTTCCATCCCGGGGGCGCTGATCGCCGAGCGGACGAGATCGAGCTGGCGCAGCGTCACGTCGGGCTTGACGTGCTGGAAGGAGCCGACCGCCTCGCAGACGCCCTTGACCATCATCACCACGTCCACGGCGCTGATGTCGGTCCGGACCACGCCGGCGTCCTGGGCCTTGCGGACCAGCGCGTCGAGCACGCCGATGAGCTCGCCGTGGATCTCCCGGATCTCGTCGTTGGCCAGCCACGTCTCGGCGATGGCGTCGAAGAGGGCCCGGTCGGTCTGGGAGCGGCCCACGGACTGCTCGATGAGGCCGAACAGCGCCTCGCCGGCATCGGACGCCTCCAGCGCCGCGTGACCGCGGTTGATCGACTCGCGCATCCGCTCCACCACGATCGCCGCGATCAGGTGCTCCTTGGAGGGGAAGTTCCTAAACAGCGTCCCGCGGCCCACGCCGGCCTGCTGGGCGATCTCGCCGACGCCAACCTCCAGGCCCCGCTCACAGAACATCTGCGTGGCGGCGTCCAGGAGCCGGCGCCGGTTGCGCTCGGCGTCCGCCCGCATGGTGCGGCGCTGACCTTCCTCCATCGATGCGGGATTCTGCTCCATTTGCGTGATGAACTCCAGTGTCCAGTCTAGGCCGGGATCGGCTGGACGCCCGCCTCGATGGCCTGCTCGACCTCGCGCATGTGCCGCGGCCGCAGGGCCACCGTCATGATGACGACGCCGGCGCCCAGCATCAGCGCCGCCGCCAGGAAGGCGACGTGGTAGCCGGAGACGCGCGCGGCCAGCACCGCCGCTTCGCTCGTGCCATGCAGCACACGGGCGGTCTGGCTGGCCGCCAACGTCGAGAGGATGGCCAGCCCCAGCGAGCCGCCGACCTGCTGGGCGGTATTGAACAGGCCGCTGGCCAGGCCGGCGTCCTCGTCGCTGACGCCGCTCGTCCCCAGCAGGGTGATCGGCACGAACGTCAGGCCCATCCCCAGGCTCATCGGCAGCAGCCCCACCAGCAGGTCCGAGACGTAGCTGCCGTGCACCGGCAGCTGGGTCAGGACCAGCATTCCGAGGGATGCCAGCGCGATGCCGCCGGTGGAGACGTTGCGCACGCCGACGCGCTTGATGAGCGGCTGGGCCACGCCGGCGCCGATGATGATCCCGGCCGTCACCGGCAGGAAGGCCAGACCCGCGCGCAGCGGGCTGTAGCCGAGGATCTCCTGGACGTAGAGCGAGGCGAAGAAGAACATCCCGAACATCCCCGACGCGACCAACAGCAACACCGAGTCGCCCACGGCAAGGGCGCGGACCCGGAAGATGCTGAGACGCACCAGGGGCGCCTTGCTGCGGGCCTCGATCGCGAGGAAGGCACCCAGCAGCGCCGCCGCGACAGCCAGCAGCCCGATCGTCCTGCCCGAGCCCCAGCCGTATGACTGCGCCTTGACGATGGCGTAGACGAGCACGACCAGGCCGCTGGTGACGGTCACGGCTCCGGCCAGGTCGAACGAGCGGTGCTCGACCTCGACGCGCGATTCGGCGACGTAGCGAAGCGCCAGGGCGACCGTGATGATGCCGACGGGCACGTTGACAAAGAACACCCAGCGCCACGAGGCGAGGTCGGTGAGGACGCCGCCCATGAGCAGTCCGGCGGCCGCGCCCGAGGCCGCGATCGCGCTCCAGACGCCCAATGCCTTGGTGCGCTCGCTGGCGTCAGTGAAGGTGGTGGTGATGATTGCCAGGGCGGCGGGGGAGACGAGCGCGCCGCCGAGACCCTGCAGTCCGCGTCCGACGATCAGCATCCCCGAGGTCTGGGCGAAGCCGTTGAGCATCGAGGCGATGGAAAACAGCAGGACGCCGGCCACGAACAATCGCTTCCGGCCGAGGAGATCGGCGGCGCGGCCGCCCAGCAGCAGGAAGCCGCCGAACACCAGGGTGTAGCTATTGACGACCCACTGGAGGTTGTCCGGAGCGAAGTGCAGGCCGCGCTGCACGGACGGCAGCGCGATGTTCACGACGGACGCGTCGAGGACCACCATGAATTGGGCCATGCAGGCGATCACCAGCACGAGCCACTTGCTCGCGGCTGCGCGGGGCAGAGGTTCGACGACGGTGGCGGCGGGGGTGAGGACTTCGCTCATCGGCGCTCCTAAGACGGTTTCGGCGCTAAACTGGACCTGTCGGTCCGCTTACCGTACCACAAGCGGACCGTACGGTCCGCTTATATGTGGTCAACGTCGCTTAAGAACGCCGCCGGACCCCGGAATCATCGGCGCCCGCGACAGGGCGAACGCACGGGGCGACCCGCTAGCATCACCAGGGTTCGGAACGAATCGAAGAGAAACGAACTCCGCCGACCGAAGGGCGGAGCAGAAGGGAATTGAATATGTCTGACGCCGTTACGCGCGTCTCCGTCGAGATCGAGGGCAAAGAGATCTCGTTCGAGACCGGCAAGCTGGCCAAGCAGGCCTCCGGCGCCGTCGTCGTCCAAACGGGCGACACCATGGTCCTGTGTACCGCGACCGCGGGCAATCTCCGCGACGTGGACTTCCTCCCGCTCACCGTCGACGTGGAGGAGCGGATGTACGCGGCCGGGAAGATTCCCGGCTCATTCTTTAAGCGCGAGGGCCGCGCGGGGGAGAAGGCGACGCTGACCGCCCGCCTGATCGACCGCCCCATCCGGCCGCTGTTCCCCAAGGGCTGGCGGTATGAGACCCAGCTGGTGGCGCTGCCGATGTCGGTCGACCACGTCAACCCGTACGACATGCTCGCCATGAATGGCGCCTCCGCGGCGCTGATGGTGTCCAACGTCCCGTTCCCGGCGCCGGTCGGCGCGGTGCGGGTGGGCAAGATCGACGGCAACTTCGTGGTCAACCCTGACGAGGAGCTGCTGGTCGACGGCACCGACCTCGACCTGATCGTCGCGGGCACCGAGGAGGCCATCCTCATGGTCGAGGCGGGCGCCAACGAGATCCCCGAGGCCGAGATCCTCGACGCCCTGGACATCGCCCACGAGAACATCAAGAAGCTCTGCGCGGCCCAGCGCGAACTGGCCGAGAAGGCCGGCAAGCCCAAGACCGAGGTCGAGATCCCGCAGGTGCACGCCGAGCTCTACGAGCAGATCAAGGGCTCGCACGGCGCGGCCCTGGATGCCGCCACTCAGGTGGAGGACAAGCTCGAGCGCCAGGACGCCACCAAGGCCGTCGAGGAGCAGATCCTCGAGCACTACTCCGGCGAGACCACCAGCGAGACCTACGCGGAGTACCGGGCCAACGCCCAGCGCGCGTTTGACAAGCTGGAGAAGACGCTCATCCGCGAGCGGATCGCCGTGCAGAAGAAGCGGCCCGATGGCCGCGGCACCGATCAGATCCGGCCGATCTCGATCGAGGTCGACGTGGCTCCGCGCACGCACGGCTCAGCGCTGTTCACCCGCGGCCAGACCCAGGCGTTCTCGGTCGTCGCCCTCGGCACCACGCGCGAGGAGATGCGGCTGGACACGCTGGGGCTGGAGACGACCAAGCGTTATTTCCACCACTACAACTTCCCGCCGTTCTCGGTCGGGGAGGCCGGCTTCATGCGCGGTCCCAAGCGCCGCGATATCGGCCACGGCGCGCTCGCCGAGCGGGCCCTGGTCCCCATGATCCCCAGCCAGGAGGACTTCCCATACACGATCCGCGTGGTCTCGGACATCTTTGAGTCCAACGGGTCGAGTTCGATGGCGAGCGTGTGCGGCTCCACCCTGTCGCTGATGGACGCCGGTGTGCCGATCAAGGCGCCGGTGGCGGGCATCGCCATGGGCCTCATCAAGGAGGGTGACGACTACGTCATCCTCACCGACATCGCCGGCGTCGAGGACCACCTCGGCGACATGGACTTCAAGGTCGCCGGCACCAAGGACGGGATCACCGCCCTGCAGATGGACATCAAGATCACCGGCGTGACGTTCGAGATCATGCGCGACGCGCTGGCCCAGGCCAAGGTCGCGCGCGAGTTCATCCTCGGCGAGATGGGCACCGTCATCGATACGCCGCGGTCGGAGCTGTCCAAGTACGCGCCGGGCATCGCATCGGTGCAGATCGATCCCGAGAAGATCGGCCTGCTCATCGGCAAGGGCGGCGAGACCATCCGCGCGCTCCAGGAGGAGTACGAGTCCCAGATCGACGTCAACGACGAGGGCATGGTCCTCGTCTACGCCGCCGACCGCGAGCGCGGCGACGCGCTGGTGGACCGGATCCGCTCGATGACCAAGGAGGTCGAGGTCGGCGACGAGTTCACCGGCAAGGTCGTCAAGACGACCACGTTCGGCGCCTTCATCGAGCTCTCCAAGGGCACCGACGGGCTCCTGCACATCTCCAACGTCGCCCCCGGGCGACGGATCGCCACCGTTGAGGAGGTCCTCAACAAGGGCGACGAGCTCGCCGTCAAGGTCGTCGAGGTCGACCGCGAGCGCGGTCGCATCGGACTGCGCCTCGCCGACGATCCCGAGATCCAGGGCAAGACGCCGGAGGAGCTGTCGGCCATCGCCGCCGCCGAGAACGGCGGTCAGCGCCGCGAGCGCTCCGGCGGTGGTGACCGGAGCGGACGCGACCGCGGCGGCCGTGACCGCGGCGGACGCGACCGGGATCGTGACCGCGACCGTGACCGTGACCGTGACCGCGGCCGGGTGCGCGACCGCGACCCCGACCGGCCGCGCTCCTAGCCCACCTCCGCTGGTGGTGCAGCATCGCCTGACGACGCTCGGGTCGGGCGTCCGGATCGTGACGGAGGGCATGCCCTCCGTCCGGTCCGTGTCGCTGGGGTTCTGGATCGGCACGGGCTCGCGCTATGAGTCCGAGGCCGAGGCGGGGCTCTCGCACCTGCTCGAGCACCTGCTGTTCAAGGGCACGGCCAAGTACGCGTCGCTGCAGATCGACCAGATCTTCGACGGCATGGGTGCCGAGCTCAACGCCGGCACCGGCAAGGAGACCACGTCGGTCTACGCGCGGGTGATCGACGAGCACCTCGCGGACGCCTTCGATGTGATGGCCGACATGGTCTTCCGGCCCGCGCTCACCGACATCGACTCCGAGCGCGAGGTCATCCTCGAGGAGATCGCCATGTACGAGGACGATCCCCAGGAGAAGGTGTTCGACATGCTCGGCGAGGCGGTGTTCGGGTCAGACCCGCTCGGCCGGGCGATCATCGGGCGTGCTCCGGTGATCTCGGGCACCCCCGCATCCGACATCGCGCGCTTTCACCACGCTCGCTACCGGCCGACGAACGTCGTCATCGCCGCCTCGGGCGCCATCGACCACGACGCGCTCGTGGCCCTGGCGCGCGAGCGCTGTGATCCCGGCGGCCCCGCCAACGGCGCCGGGCCGGCGGCGCCGACGCCCGCCCACCACGCCGCCGTGGTGCCCCCAGAGCCCGGGCGGCGGTTCGAGCGCAAGGACACCGAGCAGTACCACGTGTGCCTGGGCGGTACCGGCCTGTCGCGCCACGACGACCGGCGATTCGCCCTGCGCGTGCTGGACACCATCTTCGGCGGGACCTCGTCGAGCCGCCTGTTCCAGGAGGTGCGCGAGCGTCGCGGCCTGGCGTACTCCGTGTACTCGTTCACCAGCGCCTACTCCGACATCGGCCAGGTGGGGCTCTATGTCGGCACGCGCGCCGACAATCTCGTCCAGGCGCTGTCGGTGGTGGGGACCGAGCTGGAGCGCTTCCGCGCCGAGCCGGCCACCGCCGAGGAGCTTCACCGCGCCAAGGAGAACCTCAAGGGGCGCGTGGTGCTGGCGCTGGAGTCCACAGGGGCGCGGATGAACCGGCTGGGCTCCGAGGTCCTGGCCGACTCGCCGCTGATGGCCCTCGACGAGGTGGTGGAGCGCATCGACGCCGTCTCGCTGGAGGACCTGGTGGCCCTCACCGACGAGCTGTGGGACCCCGAGCGCCTGTCGGCGACCGGCATCGGTCCCGAGGCCGAGCGCTTCGACGAGGCCCTGGCCGCGGTGTCCCCCGTGCTGGCCGAGATGCCCGTCGCCTAGGCCGGTGGCCGGGTCGCCGATCAGGGTCGCCGTCACCGGCGCCGCCGGGCGGATGGGAGCCACGGTGTGCCGGGCCGTCGAGGGCGCCGAGGACATGGAGCTGGTGGCGCGGGTTGACCCGGCGCTGGCCACGACGCTGGACGACGCGCTGTCGGCGGCCCCCGACGTGCTGGTGGACTTCACCATCCCCACCACCGCTCTGGCCAACGCGCGCCAGGCGGTCGGCGCTGGTGTCCATGTGGTCATCGGGACCACGGGCTTCGACGTGTCCGAGCTGGAGGATCTGCGCGACGCCAAGGCCAACGTGTTCGTGGCGCCCAACTTCGCCATCGGGGCGGTGCTGATGATGCGGTTCGCGGTGGAGGCGGCCCGCCACATGGCCAAGGCCGAGATCATCGAACTCCATCACGACACCAAGGTCGACGCGCCGAGCGGGACAGCGGCGCGGACCGCCGCGCTCATGCGGGAGGCGGGGGGCGCCGAGGTTCCCGTGCACTCCGTGAGGCTGCCCGGCCTGGTCGCCCATCAGGAGGTCATCCTCGGCGACGTGGGCCAGACGCTCACCATCCGCCACGACTCGGTCGACCGCGAGTCGTTCATGCCGGGGGTGCTGCTGGCGGTCCGCGCGGTCGGCGGGCTGACCGAGTCGCCCGTGGTCGGGCTCGAGAAGCTCCTTCTCTAAGAGAAAAGTCATTCAGCGAGCACCTGCCTCTGCGCGAAGATGGACCCATGTCGGGGCCGTCGTTTCGCTCGAGCCTCGTGCCGATGGTGATCGCCGACAACGAGCGCCGCTACGTTGCCGCCAACCCCGCGGCGTGCCTGCTGCTGCGGCTGGCCGAGCCCGACGTGCTCGGCCTCAGGATCGACGATCTGAGCCCGCCCGAGGCGCGCCCGGCGATCGACGAGTTGTGGGCGGCGTTCCTGCGTGACGGGACCCAGCGCGGCGCGTTCGAGCTCCAGATGCCGGACGGGCCGCGCCTCGCCGTCGAGTACAGCGCCACGGCCCACATCGAGCCCGGCCGCCACCTCTCGATCCTGATGTTCCCGCCGGCCGGAGACGGCGACAGCGACCCCGCGCCGGGGCCGCCGAGGACCTCGGAGCTGCTCACCGAGCGCGAGCGTGAGGTCCTGAACATGGTGGCGATGGGCATGGGGAGCACCCAGATCGCGTCGTCGCTGGGGGTCTCGACGCACACCGTCGAGACCCACGTGCGCCATTGCCTGGCCAAGCTGGGCGCCCGCAACCGGGCGCACGCAATCGCGCTGGGGGTGCGCGCCGGCGAGATCCGGCTCGATCTCGGCGACGCCCGCCGCTGAGTCACGCGTTCACGGACCTGAACACCCAGATCCCTCATATTGGCGATGGACTTTCATGGGTTCGGAGCGGAGAATCCGTGGCTATGTCAGGACGGCAGGCGATGGGCGCGGGCGATTTCCAGTTTGTGCTGCCGGACTTCGACGTCGTCAGCGTCAGCCGCGACGACGAGGTGATCGTCGCCCTGCGCGGCGAGGTCGACCTGGCCACGGCGCCGCTGCTGGAGCGCGAGCTGGCGCTTGACCCGGTCCAGGAGGCGCGTACCGTGCTGGTGGACCTGGACCGCGTGGCCTTCATGGACCTGACCGGGCTACGGCCGCTGCTCTCGTTCGCCTCCCCGAAGCGGCCGGGGCACCACGTCGCCATCACCGCAGGGCCGCCGGCGGTCCAGCGCCTGCTGGAACTCACCGGCCTGCGCCGCCACTTCAACGTGGTGGGCCCGCGCGGGGCGTAGCAGCGCCGGACGGCCTCAGCCGTCGTCGCGGACCGCGGTCGAGATCGCCGCCCGGGCCAGCCCCACGTACCACTCGGCGACGTCCTCGCGCCGCACGTCGGGCTTCTTGAGCCACCAGTTGGCCAGCGCCTCGCCCGCTCCGACGATCGCCTCGGCCACGCCCTCGGACGCGGGTGGCCTCAGGCCCGCCCACGACGAGTCGCCCTGGCCCTCGAGCATCCGCTGGACCTCGCCGACGATCTCGGAGCGCAGCCGGGCCACCTGCTCGGCCAGTGGCCGCCGGGCGCTGAGCTCGCGGAACAGCACGGTCCAGCCGTCTGAGTGCTCCTCCACGAAGGCCAGGAACTCGTTGATGACCGCGCGCAGCCTGCCGGTGGGCGGATGGGCTCCGTCGGCGCGGTCGGCGCCCACCAGGCGCTGGACGAGCTCGCCGCCGGTGCGCTCGATGTAGGCGACGTAGAGCCCCTCCTTGGAGCCGAAGTAGGCGTAGAGCATCGGCTTGGACACACCGGCCAGTCCGGCGATGCGGTCCATGGACGCGCGCTCATAGCCGCCCTCGGCGAAGACCTGCCCGGCGACGCGCAGGATCACCTGCTCGCGCACCGAGCGCGGCATTCCCTGCGTCCCTGCCCGGCTGCGACTGCGACCAGGAGCTGTGGCCTCAGGATGGGACAAACCGGGTAGGAATCTACTGAAACGGATATTACTGATGAGTAGGTAGGTATGCCCGAGCGCGGAACCAGACCCAATGTCCACCCGATCCAGCGCCGGATCCTCGACGCGATGGCGTCGCTGAGCTCGCCCCTGCTCATCGACGACTACCTGGAGCTGATCAACCCGCTGTGGTCCACGCGCGAGCTGCGCGGACGCATCGAGGCGATCGAGCACGAGACCCGGGACGCCGCCACCGTGCTGATCAAGCCCGGATACCGGTGGGGAGGGCACGAGCCGGGCCAGTACCTGCGGATCGGCCTGGACATCGAGGGCGTGCGCCACTGGCGCGCCTATTCGCTCACGTCGGACCCGGAACGCAAGGACGGCCTCATCTCGATCACGGTCAAGAACGTCGACGAGGGCAAGGTCTCCCCGTACCTCGTGCGCCGAGGCCGGACCGGGACGATCGTCTCGCTGGGCGGGGTGGAGGGCGAGTTCGTGCTGCCCGACAGGCTGCCCGGCCGGCTGCTGTTCATCAGCGCCGGCAGTGGCATCACGCCGATCATGAGCATGCTGCGCCACCTCGACCAGAGCGGCGAGCTCCACGACGCCGCGCTGCTGCACTCGGCGCGCCGCACGGACGAGGTCATCTTCGGTGACGAGCTGCGCGCGCTCGCCCGGCGTCACGACCGTTTCGTGCTGCACGAGCAGCTCACCGCCGACAACGGGCGCATGGGCCCGGCCGACCTGGACCGCCTGTGCCCCGACTGGCGGGAGCGCGAGACGTTCATCTCCGGCCCCAACGAGATGCTCGACGCGTTCACCGAGCACTACGAGGAGGCCGGGGTGGGCGAGCGCCTGCACATGGAGCGCTTCCAGCCCAAGCTGGGGCTCGGCGATGGCGAGGAGGGCGAGGGCGGCACGGTCCGCTTCCTGGTCTCCGACGTCGAGGCCGAGTCCGACGGCAGCCGGCCGATTCTCGTCTGCGGCGAGGAGGCGGGCTTGGACCTCCCCTACGGCTGTCGCGAGGGCATCTGCCACACCTGCGTGGGCGAGCTGCGCTCCGGCCGGGTGCGCGACCTGCGCAACGGCAAGGTCCACGGCGAGGAGGGCGAGGTCATCCGGACCTGCATCCATGCCCCTGAAGGACCCATCGAAATCGAACTCTAGGAGGAGACCCCATGACTACGACCGCCGTCCAAAATGGCAAGGGCCCGGCCGAGCCGACCGAGGTCGACAGCTCCGAGAATCCGCTGCATCGCCTCACGCCGGAGCAGATCGAGCAGATCGGACGCGAGTTCGATGAGCTGCACGAGCAGGTCAAGGCTGACCTGGGCGAACGCGATGCCCGGTACATCCGCTCCATGATTGCGTTCCAGCGACGTCTCGCGCTCATTGGCCGGGCGGAGCTGATCGCCTCTCGCTGGCGGGTGGCGTGGGCGTTGGGAGCGGCGACCCTCGGAATGGCCAAGATCCTGGAGAACATGGAGATCGGCCACAACGTCATGCACGGCCAGTGGGACTGGATGAACGACCCGGTGATCAACTCCCGGGCCTGGGACTGGGATACCGCATCCACGGCCGAAGCCTGGCGCCATTCCCACAACTTCATCCACCACACCTACACCAACATCATCGGCAAGGACCGCGACCTCGGCTACGAGATCATGCGGATCGACCCCGCGCAGAAGTGGCACCCGTTCTATCTGCTCCAGCCGTTCTACAACGTCCTGTTGGCGATGCTGTTCGAATGGGGGGTTGCCGTCCACGACCTCGATTTCGACGCGATCCGCGCCGGCGAGAAGGACATCAAGCAGGTCCGCAAGGAGCTCAAGGGGATTGCGGGCAAGGCCCGGGCCCAGATCACCAAGGACTACATCGCCTGGCCCATGATCAGCGGGCTGGTGATGACCGCGATCGAGGCCGGCGTTTTCGCCGCCAAGGCCCGGGATGAGAGCCGCGCTCAGGGCTTGACCCGCAAGGCGCGCCGGGCGGTGCGCAAAGCCGCGCGGAGGGCCGGCGACGACGACGGGCTGCTGTCCAAGCTCATCGCCCGCCGCTCGTTCCGGGAGCCGTTCGTGCGAACGCTGACGGCCGACGTGATGGCCAACCTCATCCGCAACGTGTGGTCCTACGCGATCATCTTCTGCGGGCACTTCCCGGATCAGACGTTCACCTTCACCGAGGAGGAGACCGACGGCGAGTCACGGGGCGGCTGGTACGTGCGCCAGCTGCTCGGAGCGGCGAACATCGACGGCGGCCCCCTGTTCCACGTGATCAGCGGCAACCTCGGCTACCAGGTGGAGCACCACCTCTTCCCCGACATGCCCAGCACACGCTACGGCGAGATCGCCCCCAAGGTCCGTGAGATCTGCGGGCGCTACGAGCTGCCCTACAACACGGGGCCGTTCCACCAGCAGCTCGGCATGGTGCAGCGCACGATCCTGCGCCTGGCGCTGCCGGGCGGGCATTCGCGCCCCAAGCCGGGTCCGTACCACGGGCCGAAGGTGCGGGGGAGCGGGGAGCAGGTCGGGGCGGCTGCGTAGGGTTGCCTGGGGCTGCCCTGGGGCCCGGGAACGACGGGCTTTCGAAGGCGGGGACGGAGTGCCGCGGCCACCCGCCGAGGGGGTTTGGGAGATCTTGGTCCTCTCAGCGCCATTTCCTACCAGACCCTCCTGCAGGCCACCGCCAACCGCCCGGCCTCCCTTCGAAAGCCAAGCCGTTCCTACGGCTCGCGCGCCAGCAACTCCAGACGATTGCCGAACGGGTCGGCGGTGAAGAACCTCCGAACCCCCGGCAGCTCCTCGTCCCACATCACGCCAAAACCCGCCGTCCCCAGCCGCGCCGCCACCGCCTCCAGCGCGCGAACGTCGGGCAGGCGCAGCCCCGGATGGGCCTTGAGCGCCGGCACGAAGGCGTCGGAGGCCACCCCCACGTGCAGCTGAGCCCCGTCCGCCAGCGCAAACCACACCCCGCCGCGCCCCGCCAGCGGCGACGGCTTCTCGACCTCATTGAGTCCTAACAGCTCGCCGTAGAACCACCGCGCCCGGGCCTCGCACCCCGCCGGGGCGGCCACCTGCACGTGGTCGAGCGCCGGTGGCGCCGCGTCCTCGAGGCCCAATGCGTTTCACCTCCGATACGGTTGCGAGCCGATGCCGATCGAAGTTAGCGCCGTCCAAGGCTTCAGCGATCTGCGCGAGTTCGTCGCGCTGCCGTTCCGCCTGCACGCCGGGACCCCGTGGATCCCACCCCTCAAGCTCGAGCGCTACGCGTTTCTGATCCGCAAGCTCAACGCGTTCTTCAGCCACGGGGAGGCCCAGTACTTCCTCGCCCGCCGCGACGGCCGTGTGGTGGGCCGGGTCACGGCCCAGATCGACTTCGCCTTCAACCAGTTCCACGGGAGCCGCTGGGGGATGTTCGGGTTCCTCGAGTTCGAGGACGACCAGGAGATCGTGGATACGCTGCTGGCCGCCGCCGAGACGTGGTGCCGCTCTCGCGGCTGTGACCGGATGGTCGGCCCGATGTGCTTCCAGATCAACGACGAGGCCGGGGTGATGATCGAGGGCTTTGAGCGCGAGCCGCTCATCCGGGAGCCGTGGAACCCGCCGTACTACCAGGCCCGCTTCGAGGCGGCGCCGGGGCTCATCAAGGCGATGGACCTCTTCGGCTGGGATCTGTCGATCAACGACCGGGCGCGCATGAACCCGATCCTGCCCAAGGTCGCCGAGCGCGCCCACACCAAGCACGGGATCACCATCCGCCACATGTCCCGGCGGCGCCTGCGCCGCGACATGGACGAGTTCGCCAAGGTCTACAACGCCGCCTGGTCGCACAACTGGGGCTTTGTGCCCTACTCCAAAGCCGACCTGGACGCCTACACCATCGACATGCAGCTGGTGTTCTCGCGCGACTGGTTCATGATCGCCGAGCAGGAGGGCAAGACGGTGGCGATGGCCATCACCATCCCGGACATCCACCAGGTTTACAAGAAGATGAAGGGCCGGCTGCTGCCCTTCGGCTGGCTCTACTACCTCGCCCGCAACCGCATCATCGACCGCGTGCGGGTCGGCTTCCTCGGCGTCCTGCCCGAGTATCAGCACACCGGTGTCGCCGCGGCGCTCTACCTGGAGCACTTCGACGTCGCCAGCCGCGTGCGCCAGAAGGAGGGGGAGGCGAGCTTCATCCTGGAGGTCAACAGCTCCATGAACCGCGGCCTGGAGGCCATGGGCGGCCGGTTGGTCAAGCGCTGGCGCGTGTACGAGCGGCTGCTCGAGCCCGGCGCCGAGCCCTCGGCGCCGCCCGCGGCCGACTGAAAGCCGCCTCGCCCCCTGCGATAATGCGGCGATGACTGTGAACTTCGGCACGATCTTGACCGCGATGGTCACGCCCTTCGACGAGCGCGGCAGGCTCGACGAGGACGCCGCGGTGACCCTCATGAACCACCTCGCCGAGCACGGCTCCGACGGCCTGGTCATCTGTGGCACGACGGGTGAGGCGGCCACCCTCAACGACGAGGAGCACCTGCGGATGGTCGAGCTGGCCGCCACCGAGATGCGCGGCACCTGCACGATCGTCGCCGGCGTGGGCTCCAACGACACCCGCCACGCGGTCATGCTCCACGAGCGGGCCACGGCCCTCGGGGCCGACGGCCTGCTGTCGGTCAACCCGTATTACAACCGCCCCAGCCACCGCGGGATCATCGCCCACTACCGCGAGGTGACGCGGGCCAGCGACCTGCCGATCCTGCTCTACAACATCCCCCAGCGGACCGGCTCGGACCTGCCCAACGACCTGCTGGCCGAGCTGGCGCAGATGGACAACATCGTCGGCGTCAAGCAGGCCAACGCCGCCAACCTGGCCCATGTCGACGGGCTGATGATCTACGCCGGGAACGACGACATGTTCGTCGACGTGCTGGAGATGGGGGAGGCGGGCGGCATTCTGACCTGCACCCACGTGTTCGGTGACGAGATGCGCCGCATGGTGGACGAGCCTGAGCACCGGCGCGAGATCGACGCCGGCATGCAGGACGTCTACCGGGACATGTCGATCGCCCCGCTGGCCTGCAGCAACAAGGCGGCCCTCAACATGATCGGGATCCCGGTCGGCGGGCCCCGGCTCCCGTACGTCGAACTCGACGCGGACGAGCAGGCGGTCGTGCGCGCGATGCTGGAGCGCCACGGCATGCTCGCCGCGGCCTGAACACAGTGAACACGTGACCGGGTGAGCAAGCTCCGCGTCCTCCCGCTCGGCGGCCTGGGCGAGATCGGCAAGAACATGACGGTCGTCGAGTACGAGGACCGCATCGTCGTCGTGGACACCGGGCTGCGGTTCCCGACGGCGGACATGCTCGGCATCGATCTCGTACTGCCGGACTTCGCCTACCTGCGCGAACGCGCCGAAGACATCGAGGCCATCGTCGTCACCCACGGCCACGAGGATCACCTCGGGGCGCTGCCATGGGTGCTGCGCGAGCTCGATGCCGGCGGGGACATCCCGGTCCTCGGCGGCCCGCTCACGATCGCCATGGCCCGCTCCAAGCTGGATGAGCACAACCTGCGAGACGTCGACCTCGAGGATGTCGCCGCCGGCGAGCAGCTCCAGATGGGCCCCTTCTCCCTGGAGCTCATCCACATGACGCACTCGATCCCTGACTCGTGTGCAGTGGCCGTGGGCACCGAGCTGGGCACGGTGCTGCTGACCGGCGATTACAAGTTCGACCAGACCCCCGTCGACGGCCAGCCGGCGGATGTCTCACGGCTGGCGGAGCTGGGCTCCGAGGGCGTGCTGCTGCTCTGTGGGGACTCCACCAACGCCGACCGGCCGGGCTTCTCCCCGTCCGAGCGCGATGTCGGCCCTCACCTGGAGGAGGTGTTCAGCCGCGCCGAGGGCCGCATCGTGGTCACGAGCTTCGCCTCCAACATCCACCGCGTCCAGCAGGTGATCGACGCCGCCGCCGCGTTGGGGCGCAAGGTGGCGCTGGTGGGGCGCTCGATGCGCAAGAACGTCAACATCGGGCGCTCGCTGGGCCACATCGAGGTGCCCGAGGGGATGATGATCCAGCCCCACGAGGTGGAGGACTGGCCCGATCACCGTGTGGTGGTGATCTCGACCGGCTCCCAGGGCGAGCCCCTGTCCGCACTGCGGCGGATGGCCTATAACGACCACCGCCAGATCACCCTGCGCCGCGGCGACACCGTGGTGTTCTCGGCCACGCCCATCCCCGGGAACGAACGCGCTGTCAACGAGACGGTGGACCGGCTCTACCACATCGGCTGCAACGTCATCACGCCCCGCGAGGCCCCCATCCACGCCTCCGGGCACGGCTTTGTCGAGGAGCTCAAGCTGATGCTCAACCTCGTCCGCCCGCGCTACGTCATGCCCATTCACGGCGACCACAAGCGCATCCACCTGCACGCCCAGCTGGCCGACGCGGTCGGCATCGATCCCGAGGCGGTGTTCCAGCTGGAGAACGGGCTGCCGCTGGAGATCGACGCACAGGGCGCCGCCATCGGCGAGCGCCAGACCGCCGGAATGATCTTCGTCGACGGCGTCGACATCGGCGACCCCGCCGACGTGGCCCTGCGCGACCGCCGGATGCTCTCGGCCGACGGCATCTTCATCGTGGTGGCCACCGTCTCGGAGCAGACCGGCGAGTCCGTCGTGCCGCCCGAGGTCATCTTCCGCGGCGTGCCGTTCATCGAGCAGGCCGACGAGCTCGTCTCCGACATCCGCGAGGAGGTGGAGCGCTCGCTGACCGTCTCGGCGAAGGAGGGCGTGCGGGAGATCGACCTGCTCCAGCAGGGCCTGCACGACGATCTCGCCGCGTTCGTCTACGAGCGGTTGCGGCGCCGGCCGATGGTCCTGCCGGTCGTCGTCGAGGTCTGAGCTGCCCCATTCTCGGCGGGAGCGGCGGCCGACGCGGCGACGACCCGGATGATCGGGATCCGGATCACGAACCGCGTCCCGATGCCGTTCGCGGGGACCTCGAGGTCCACCGTGCCGCCGTGCGACTGGGCCACCGAGCGCACGATCGCCAGTCCCAGCCCGGAGCCCTTGCCGCCGTCGCGGCCGCCGCGAACGAAGCGTTCGAACACGCGGTTGGTCAGCTCCGGCGGGATCCCGGGACCCGAGTCCTCCACGATCACCACGGCCTCGCCGTCGCGGGCCTCGGTGGACGCGTGCACCCGGGTCCCCGGCGGCGTGTGACGCACCGCGTTCTCCAGCAGGTTGAGCATCAGCCGGTGCAGCTCGTCGCGCACGCCGTCGACGATCACCGGCTCGGGACTGATCGACAGGTCGTGGCGCTCGGCCATCGGCCCCAGCTCGGCCGCGACCTCGATCAGGACCTCGGCCAGGTCGGTGGGGCGGTGGGGCTGCACCCGCCGCGCGTCGGCTCGGGCCAGCAGCAGCAGGTCGCCCACCAGCCGTCGCATGCGGCGCGTGGAGCGCAGCGCGGCCTCGGCGGTCTCCGCCTGCTCGCCGCTCAGCTCCTCGGTGAGCAGGTCGAGGTTGGCCAGCACGCTGGTCAAGGGGGTGCGCAGCTCGTGGGACGCGTCGGCGACGAACTCGCGCTGGCGGTCGAGCATCGCCTGGGTGTCGGCGCGCGCGGCGTCCAGGGCGGCGAGCATGCTGGCCAGGGTCCGCGCCAGCTCGGCGATCTCGTCGTCGGCGTCGGGCCGCGGCACCTGAGCGCTGGCGTCACGCGTGCGCTCGATCTCGCGGGCAGCGTCGGTCAGCTCCGCGATCGGCCGCATCGCCCGGGCCGACACGAACAGGCCGGCCAGCAGAGCGAGGATGGTTCCGCCGACCACGCCGAGGAGGAGGAAGACGTCGACGCGGCGCAGCGTGTGGTTGATATCTGACAGCGGGAGGGCGTAGAGGATCTTGACCTGCCCAACCGGCTTCACCGACAGCTGGCGGACGGCCACGCGGTAGCCCGACTGGGTGTAGTAGCCGTCGTCCCGGACCGGCATCGAGCTGAACAGAGCCGGATTGGGCGGCGCCTTCACGCCGCGGATCTGGACGTTGCCCTGCGTGCCGAGCAGGAAGCCGTCGGACGTGTCGAACACGCGGATCTCCGCGTGCTGCGCGCTGGCGAAGTCGCCCAGCGAGACGTTGACGTTGCCCCAGCCGATCTCGGTCGGATCGTTCTGATCCCAGGTCAGCTTGCCGTTGAGCTCCTGGTAGAGGCGGTTGACCGCCGAGCTTTGCTGGTCGTTGAACTGGGTGCGCACCTGCCGGTTCGTGAGCGTACCGACGATCACCGCGAACCCGGCCAGGATCACGAACGTCAGCGCCGCCGAACCTCCGGCCAGCCGCCACCGGATCGGGACCGACCTATACGCGGAGTACGTAGCCCGCGCCGCGGATCGTATGTAGGAGCCGTGGCTCGCCACCGGATTCCAGCTTCCGTCGTAGGTTGGACACGAACACCTCGATCGTGTTCGTCATCGAGAACGGGTCATACCCCCACACCTCGTCAAGCAGGCGCTGGCGCGAGATCACGATCCGCTCATTTCGCATCAGATATTCCAGCAGCTCGAACTCGCGCTGGGTGAGGTCGACGTGGCGGTCGCCGCGCACGACCTCATGGGTGTCGGGATTGAGCTTGAGATCACCGACCGACAGGTGCGCCTGGCCGCGGGGCGGGCGACGCCGCAGCAGCGCCCGCAGCCGCGCCAGCAGCTCCTGGCGCTCGAACGGCTTGACCAGGTAGTCATCGGCGCCCGAGTCCAGCCCCTCGACCCGGGACTCGACCGCGTCGCGCGCGGTGAGGACCAGGATGGGGACGTCGTCATCGGCCTGGCGCAGGGCTTTGGCCACTTCGATCCCGTCCATCCCCGGGAGGCCGAGGTCGAGCAGGACCAGGTCGGGTAGGAACGCGTGGGCGCCCTCCAGAGCGGCCGGCCCGTCGCCGGCGACGCGCACCTCGTAGCCCTCCATGCGCAGCGAGCGCTGTAGGACCTGGGCGATGGCGTCGTCGTCCTCGACGACCAGCACGCGGGGGGGACGTTCGAAATCGACCATGCGGAGCCAGATGGTAAGGGTGAAAGCGCGGGGATCGCTCAGGCCCTTATCAGACCCTTACCCATGGCAGGAGCCGGGCCATCGCCGTCGAAGCTGGCTCTTCGGACATGGCCACCAGCACGAAGCCTCGCCCCAAGCCCAAGTCGCGGCGCAAGTCACCCCCGCCTCGGGCGCGTCGCTCGCTGCTGGCGAGCCGCCCGACGCTGCCCGCGGTGGCGCTCGAGCCCCACCACATCGACATCCTCGCCCTGGCGCTGATCGCGATCGGCATCTTCCTCGGCGGGGTCTCCTACGTGCACTGGGCCGGCGGGGCGCTGGGCGATGGGGCCGTCCGCGCCACGCGCTTCGTGTTCGGCGCTCTGGGCTACGCGGTGCCCGTCGCGCTGGTGGTGGCCGGGGGTCTCATCCTCATGCGCGAGCTGCGCCCGCCCGCGCGCCCACTGCGCACCGGGCTCATCTGCCTGGTGGCAGCCCTGACCCTGATGCTGGCCGCCGGGACGCTGGGCGTCGGCCCCGGGCCCGCGGCCGGCTCGCAGTTCTGGCACGCCGCGGCCTTCGAGCGGCGCGGCGGCGTCATCGGCCAGGCCGAGTTCTGGGGGAGCTCGCACCTGCTCTCGACCCTTGGGGCGGACATCCTCGCCGTGTTCCTGCTCGCGGCCGGGCTCATCCTGGTCACCGGCGCCACCCTGGCCAGCCTCGTACGCGTGACGGGCGCGGGGATGGTGGGCACGGGCCGCGCCGTGCGCCGCTCCACCGACAGCCTGAGCGCGACCATCGCCCGGCGTCCCGCCACCGCGGCCGCCCGAGCGGACGTCGGCAGCGTGGTCGGGGGCGACAGCAGCGGTCCGGTGCCCGACCGGCTGCTCGATCCCGACCTGCTGCCCGAGCCCCTGCTGCCCCCGGAGCCGGACACCGCCGAGCTCGTGGTCCGCGCCACCCACGTCGAGGCGCCGCCCAATGACGGCCAGGTCGACGACTCCGACGCCGCGCCCCCGCTGTTCGATCCCGACGACGACGGCGAGATCATGGCCTCGGACGAGCGCCCGGACTCCGGGGCCGACCCCGAGCGCCCGTCGCGTCCATCCGTGGACCCGGCCGATCTCACGCCCCAGGGTCGCTACCGGGAGGCCATCACCGACGATCCCGACTTCGAATGGCAGCTGCCGGGCACGCGCTTTCTCACTCGCTCCACCGGCGAGGCGGCCAAGCCCGACACGGCCGGGCAGGAGCAGGTTGCGCGCACGCTGCTGGAGACCCTCGGTCACTTCGGCATTGACGCCAAGGTCATTGGCCGCGTCACCGGCCCCCACATCACCCGCTACGAGATCCGGCTCGCGCCGGGGATCAAGGTGGCCAAGATCGCGCAGCTCAAGGACGACCTCGCCTACGCGCTGGCGGCCACCGACATCCGCATCCTCGCGCCGATCCCCGGCAAGCAGGCGGTCGGCGTCGAGGTCCCCAACGCGCGGCGCAAGATCGTGCACCTCGGCGACGTCTATCAGGAGCCGCCCGCGGATTGGTCGCCGCTGACGGTGTGGCTGGGCAAGGACATCGCGGGACGCGCGATCGGCGCCGACCTGGCGAAGATGCCGCACCTGCTGGTGGCGGGCACCACCGGCGCCGGAAAGTCGGCCTGCGTCAACGCGATGCTCTCGAGCATCCTGCTGCGCGCCACGCCGCACGAGGTCCGGATCGTGTTGGTGGATCCCAAGCAGGTGGAGCTCAACCATTACGAGTCGGTGCCGCACCTGCTCACTCCGGTGATCACGAGCCCACGCATGGCCGCCAACGCGCTGCAGAACCTGGTCAAGGAGATGGAGCAGCGCTACGGGATCATGTCTCTGGCCCGGACCCGCAGCCTTCCCGAGCTCAACCGGGCCCGTGACAAGCGCGGCGAGCCTCGGCTGCCCTACATCCTGTGCGTCATCGACGAGCTCGCCGACCTGATGATGGTCGCGCCCGCCGACGTGGAGGACTCGATCATTCGTCTGGCCCAGAAGGCGCGCGCGGTCGGCATCCACCTCGTGCTGGCCACCCAGTCCCCCCGGGTGGACGTGATCACGGGCATGATCAAGGCCAACGTGCCCTCGAGGATCGCCTTCGCGGTCTCCAGCCAGACCGACTCGCGCGTGATCCTCGATCAGAACGGGGCCGAGTCACTGCTGGGGCAGGGCGACATGCTGTTCTCGCCGGTCGGAACCTCCAAGCTCCAGCGTATCCAGGGCGCCTACATCGACGAGGAGCAGATCCTCGAGCTCACCGAGAGCTGGGGGCGCCAGGGCGAGCCCGAGTTCCAGGAGGAGCTGCTGGAGCAGGTCGAGTCAGAAGACGAGGGGCCCGCCGGCGACGAGGACGCGCTCAACGCCGACGAGGATCCGCTGCTCGAGGAGGCCATCTACCTGGTGGCCTCCATGGGAACGGCGTCCACGTCGATGCTCCAGCGTCGCCTGCGGCTCGGCTACACACGCGCCGGCCGGCTCATCGACATGCTCGAGCGCCGGGGGATCATCTCCGGCTACGAGGGCTCCAAGCCGCGCCAGGTCCTGATCACCGAGGCCGATGTGCCACGGATCCTCTCCCACCTCGCCGAAGCCGAGGGCGGGGGGCCGGGTGCCGGCCGGAGCCCGGCGCCCGCGGCCGATCCGCCGGCCGGCCCGCCGGAGCAGACGCCGCCGCCCGACCTCGACGATCCCGGCGATCCCCAGGAGTTTCCGGGCTAACCGGGCGGGGCTGCGCCGGTAGCCTGTTTCGCGATGGCAGATATCGGCGCCACCCTGCGGGAGGCGCGGATGCGCGCCAAGATCGACATCAACGAGGTCGAGACGCGCACGAAGATCCGCGCCAAATATCTCCGCGCGATCGAGAACGAGGAATGGGGCCTGCTCCCCGGGGACGTCTATGTCAAGAGCTTCCTGCGCACCTACAGCGAGTACCTGGGGCTCGACAGCCGTCAGCTGATCGACGACTACAAGCGCCGTTACGAGCGACCGTCGGACAATGAGCTGCGGCCGATCACTCCGCTGGGCCGCGAGCGCGAGCGCCACCGGCAGCCGCGGGGACCGCTCATCCCGCCGTGGGTCCTGATCGGGGTGGTGCTGGTGGGCATCGTCGTCGCGTTGTACTTCCTGGGCATCAAGGGCAAGGGCGGGAACACGACCCCCGCGACCACCCAGGCGACCACTCCGCCCGCTCGCCACAAGGCCACGCACCATCGCGCACCGCGGACGCGGACGGTGGCCTCGACGGTCAAGCTCCAGCTGGTGCCCACCGGGGCCGTGTACGTCTGCCTGGTCGATGGAAAGGGCAAGAAGCTGATCCCGGGGGAGATCTTCAACGCCGGGCAGACGATCCCGGTCAAGACCTCCTCCAAGCTGCTGCTGACGCTCGGCAACGCGTCGGTGAGGATGAAGGTCAACGGAGTGTCGGTGACGGTGCCCTCGACCGGCAGCCCCGTGGGCTTCGACCTCACCCCGGCGTCGCACACGATGCTGCCGGCCGGCAAGCAACCCCAGTGCGCATGACCGACAGTGCCGCCACGAGCGCCCCGCGGGCCGGGATCCTCATCACGGGGACCGAGGTCCTCACCGGGATCATCTCCGACCGCAACGGGCCGTGGCTGTCCGAGCGCCTGCGCGAGCTGGGCGTCGACGCCGCCGTCATCCAGATCGTGGGTGACCGGCCCCAGGACCTGCTGGCGGCGCTGGAGTTCATGCGCGGCGAGGGCCTGGCGCTGATCGTCACCAGCGGCGGCCTGGGGCCGACCGCCGATGATCTGACCGCCGAGGTCGTCGGGCGCTTCAGCGGCCGCGAGATGGTCCTGGACCCGGGGCTGGAGGAGCGCATCGGCGAGATCCTGCGCCCCATGATGGAGCGCTGGCCCAACCTCGACACCGACGCGATCCGCCGTTCCAACCGCAAGCAGGCGGTCATCCCGCACGGCGCGACGGTCCTGGAGCCGGTGGGCACGGCCCCGGGGCTGGTCGTCCCGCCGCTCGAGGGCGAGCGGCCGACGGTGGTAGTGCTGCCCGGCCCGCCGCGGGAGCTTCAGCCCATGTGGGAGACCGCGCGGCGGACCGAGGCGTTCTCCGCCGCGATCGCGGGCGCCGTCAGCTACCGGCGCGAGATCGTGCGGCTGTTCGGGATCCCGGAGTCAGAGATCGCCAACACACTGCGCGCGGCGGAGGACTCGGGGCTGGACCTGGCGCCGCTGGAGATCACCACGTGCCTGCGGCGGGGGGAGATCGAGATCGCCACCCAGTTCGAGCCCGCCGGCCAGCCCGCCTATGACGCGCTGCTGCGCTTCATCCGCGAGCGCCACGCCGACACTCTGTACTCCGAGGACGGCTCCACCATCGACGAGCAGCTCGCGGGGCTGCTCGCGGGCCACACCCTGGCGGTGGCCGAGTCCTGCACGGGGGGCGGCCTCGCCACACGCATCACCGACCGCGCGGGCTCGTCGGCCTACTTCCTGGGTGGTGGCGTGGTCTACTCCAACGAGGCCAAGATCGACCTCGCCGGGGTGGACGCCGGCCTCATCGAGCGCTTCGGCGCCGTCTCCACCGAGGTGGCCGAGGCGCTGGCCGAGGGCATCGCGGAGCGCTTCGACGCCGAGCTGGGGGCCGGGATCACGGGGATCGCGGGCCCGGGCGGGGGCACGGAGGATAAGCCGGTCGGGACCGTCTGCTTCTCGGTCTGGATGCGCAGCGGGGGGGCGCCGCCGCGCCACCTGACCCGCCGCACCCGACTGCCGGGCGATCGCAGCGACATCCGCGACCGCTCGGTCACGGTGGCGATGCACCTGCTGCGCCGCGTGCTGCTCGGCGAGACCGATCGGCAGGCCGCCCCGGCCGCGGGCGCCGACGCGGTCCCGTGAGCGCCGGCCAGGCGCGGCTGTTCGTGGCCCTGGAGCTGCCCGCCGAGGTGCGCTCGGTGCTTGAGAGCTGGTTGCGCGAGCACGTCGGCGGGATGGCCTGGGTCCGGCTGGTCGAGCCCGAGTCGCTGCACGTGACCCTGTGCTTCTTGGGGTCGCGCCCGGCCGGCGAGATCGATGCGATCGCGGCCGCGTGCGGCGCGGTCTCGGGCCTACCGCCGGCGGACCTGACGCTCAGCGCCGCCCGGTGGCTGCCGCCCCGGCGCCCGCGCGTGCTCACCGTTACGCTGGCCGACGCGCAGGAGCGGCTGGCCGTGGTGCGGGCCACGCTGGCCGCCGCCCTGCAGGGCGGCGGCTTCTACGAGCCGGAGTCGCGCCCGTTCCTCGCCCACGTCACCGTCGCGCGCGTCGCGCACGACGGCCGTCCCCGGGGCGAAGAGGTCCCCGCGCCGGAGACCGTGCGCTTCACCGGCGACACGGTGACGCTGTACCGGTCGCGCCTGGGCCGGGGCCCAGCGCGCTATGACGCGCTGTCACGCGTGACGCTGTCTAGCTGAGACAGCTGACCTAGGGCAGCTGCGACTCGATCCACTGCTCCATCGCCGGCCCGCTCTCCACGCTGGTGATCAGCGCGTACCGGATGCCGGGGCCGTGGTGATAGCCCCCGTGGTAGAGGAATTCCGAGTCGACCACCGCCTGCTGGTACTTGGGCAGCCCGATCTTGACCTCCGACGCCTTGGAGAACTGGTCGCGCCGGACCACGAGCGCGCTGGAGTCATCGTCGGTCAGCTCCAGCCAACAGCGCACCACCCAGCCGTTCTCGTCGGCTTTGTTGGCCGCGTTGTTGTTGTCCAGGTGCAGGCCCCAGCGGCACTCGCGCATCGTGTTGGGCTTCATCCTGAGCAGCTGGACCCGGCCGAAGCGGGCGCCGATCGACTCGACGTACTTGACGATCGTGGGGCACTGCTTGGCGTTCTCGGTCCAGATGCCGTCGAGGTCGGGCTTGCCGTATGACTCGAAGCCCTTGAGCTCCAGCTCCCCGGTGCACGACGTGATCGGCGCGAACGTGGTGGCGTCGTCTGAGGAGTACGTGGTGTAGGTGAGGTTCTCGTACTCCTCGCGCGGGATCTCGGGCCCGTCGTACTTCTTGAGGCGCAGATATCCACCGTTGGCCTGGAGCTTGGGCATCCGGTAATGCGGGGTCTCGCGCTGCGTGAGCGACGGCCGGCGGACGCCGGTGACATAGAGGATGCGCTTGGTGTGCTCGTTCTTGAGAGCTTCGACGAGAGGGGTCACGGTCTCTCCAAAAGGGTCGTTAGTTATGTCTAGTTCGCAATTCTCGCAACTAGGGCGGCGGGAGATCCGACGCGCGGCGGCACGCGAGCGCGGTTCACCGTAGACAACGTTCCATGTAACCAGCTTCGGTCCTGCCCGGCGGTGCGGCCGGCCTGAGTGCGGACCCCCTCAGGAAGCCCACGCGGGTACTGCGGCTGCGGAGGCAAGGAGCGGGCGCCCAGCACCGTCCCGGCGCTACCCGGGCCGCACCTCGGCCAGGTAGGTCTCGGTCTCCGCCGGGTCAAGGCCGCCGTGCTGGCCGCGGAACCACCGCTCGTTGGCAGGCGCCGAGCGCAGCCACGCCTGGCGCCCCGGCGCCGGCAGCACGGCCACCTGGCCCAGGCGCGCCGCCAGCCTCGGCCCGACGCGATCGAACAGCTCCACCGCCGGCAGCACACGGGCGCCGTCGTCAAGTCGCGCCGGCAGCTCGGCCAGCACGGTCTCCACATGCTCCTCGCGCACGTGTAGGAAGACGTCGCGCGAGGAGCCCGCGGGCCGCGGCTGTGACAGCATCGCGCGCAGCTCGGGCCAGAGCTCGTCGAGGTAGTCCACCCGGTCGGGGGAGACGGGGACCTGGCCGTGGTCGGCGGTCACCAGCACGGTCACATCGCGCAGGTCGTCAAGCCGCGCGGCGATCGCGTCCAGCGCCGCGCGCGCTGCGTCTCCGAACGCGGGCGAGTCCGGGCCGGTCTCGTGGCCCGCGCGGTCGATCGCGTCCCAGTAGAGGAAGGCGTACGCGGGCCCGTCCACGGTGCCCATGAGCGCAGACAGCGCCCGCAGGCCGTCGGCCGGCTCGTCAAACCCGTGGACGCGCGCACCGCGCGTGGCCAGGCGCGTGTAGGCCGAGTCGGCGATCGCCCGCGGCTGGAGCACAAAGCTGGGGACGTCCAGCGACTGATACAGCGTCGGGCCCGGTAGGAGCGCGGCCGGGTCCAGCCGGCCCTCGAGCTCATCGGAGACCTTGGACTCGGCAAGGGTGAAGCGCAGCGGGCAGATGATCGTGTCGAGCTCGGGCTCGAGCACGTTCCATTCGTAGAGACCGTGCTCCTGCACCGGCAGCCCGGAGTGCACGGTGGTCACGTGCGCCGTGGTGGTGGAGGGGAACTGCGAGTGCAGCGGGGTGACCTGGAGGCGCGGCAGCAGCGGATGGTCGTCGTGGCGATGCAGGAACCTCAGCCCGAGCGCATCGAGCAGGAGCAGCGCGACGCGCTCGCCGCCGTCCACCCGGCGACGGACCTCGCCGGGGATGTCGGCGAAGGACGCGTCCGGTCTCATGCGCAGAATCGTCACGCATTTGTTCTCGCGTCGTCACGAACGCGTCTTGTTTCGTCACAAGGGCCCGGGCTAGCGTGGGTTTTCCGTCCGCCACCAGCCCTACCGTCACAGGTTCAAACGCGCAGAAACAAGGAGTCGCAGCAAGCATGAGCGAGAACCAGAAAGGCGCAACCGTCGGCGCGTCTGACCCCAAGGCCGACGTCAAGCGGCAGGCCGCCCTTCAGGGCGCTCTGACCCAGATCGAGCGGCAGTTCGGCAAGGGGACCGTGATGCGGATGGGCGACCCCGGCGCCCGGGTCAACTGCGACGCGATCCCCACCGGCGCGCTGTCGCTGGACATCGCACTCGGGATCGGCGGCGTGCCCCGCGGCCGGATCGTGGAGATCTTCGGCCCGGAGTCCTCGGGTAAGACGACGCTCGTCTATCACCTGATCGCCGAAGCCCAGAAGCTCGGCGGGGTGTGCGCCTTCGTCGATGCCGAGCACGCGATGGATCCGCTGTACGCCCAGCAGATCGGCGTCGACATCGATGAGCTGCTCGTCTCCCAGCCCGACTATGGCGAGCAGGCGCTGGAGATCGTCGACATGCTGATCCGCTCCGGCGCCGTTGACCTGGTCGCCGTCGACTCGGTGGCGGCGCTGACACCGCGGGCGGAGCTCGAGGGCCAGATGGGCGACCAGACGGTCGGCGCCCAGGCCCGGATGATGTCCCAGGCGATGCGCAAGCTGGCCGGCAACCTCAACCGCGCGCAGACGCTGTGCGTGTTCACCAACCAGATCCGCGAGAAGGTCGGCGTCATGTTCGGCTCGCCGGAGACCCAGCCCGGCGGCCGCGCGCTGAAGTTCTACTCCTCGCAGCGCCTGGACATCCGGCGCATCGAGACGCTCAAGGACGGGACCGAGGCGGTGGGTAACCGCGTGCGGGTCAAGGTGGTCAAGAACAAGGTGGCGGCTCCGTTCAAGCAGGCCGAGTTCGACATCGAGTTCGGCAAGGGCATCTCCACCTCGGGCTGCCTGCTGGACTACGGCATCGAGCACAACATCATCTCCAAGTCCGGCTCGTTCTTCTCCTACGGGGACGAGCGGCTCGGGCAGGGCCGCGGCAACGCCAAGACGTTCCTGGACGAGCATCCGGAGATGGCCGCCGAGATTGAGGCCAAGGTCTATGCCGCGCTGGGCATCGGCCGCGATCTGGTCAAGGAGATCCAGCACGACGAGGCCCAGCACGAGGATGCGCCGCTGGCCGCCGTCGCGCCGGCGGCCTAGAGAGGACGCGCGCCCGGCGAGAGCGGACCTAAGAGGTCGTGAGGCGGCTCGAGAGCGATCAGGAGCCCCCGGAGAGGCCGGTCGGCCCCGGGGGCGTCCATGGTGCCATGACGGAGGCGGAGCGCCTCCAGAAGGCGCTGGACCTTGCCTACGCGTATCTGAACCCGCGTGATCGCACCGTTCAGGAGGTGCGCCTGCGCCTGCAGCGTCGCGGGGTCTCCGAGGAGCTGACCGAGGTGGCGATTCGAACGCTTGCCGAGCAGGGCTTCCTCAACGACGCCCGGTTCGCCCGCCTGTTCGTGGCCGACAAGCGCCAGCTCGAGCAGTGGGGCAGCGAGCGCATCCGTCGCGGCCTGCTCGCTCGGGGGATCGAACGCGATCTCGCCGATGCCGCGCTCACCGAGGACGGCGCCGCCCCGGACGGAGACGGCGCGGACATGGGCGGGGCGGGCAGCGAGGGCACGGCCGGTCGCGGCGGCGAGCCGGAACCGGAGACCGAGCTTGACCGGGCGCTGGCGGTACTGCGCCGCCGGTTCCCCGACCCGCCCCAGGACCGCCGCGAGCGCAACCGCGCGCTCGGCCTGCTGCTGCGCAAGGGCTATGAGAGCGAGCTCGCGCTCGACGCCCTGTCCGCCCACGCCCGGGGCGACTGACGCATGGGCCGCTCCTGAGGTCATGGATCGCGCGGACCTGGCCCGGTGGATCGTCGCCTACGAGCGGGCCTGGCGCACCGCGGGCACCGCCACGCTGGACGAGCTGTTCGCGGCGGACGCCGTCTACCGCAGCGGTCCATTCGACGAGCCCGTCGTCGGCCTCCCCGCGATCGCGGCCTTCTGGGAGGCCGAGCGCGACGGCCCCGACGAGCCGTTCACGATGGGGTGGGAGCCCGTCGCGGTCGAGGGCGGCGTCGGGGTGGCACGCGTCGAGGTCGCCTACGGCGCGCCCGAGCCGCACGTCTATCGAGACCTCTGGGTCGTCACCCTGGACGCCGACGCCCGCTGCAGCGCGTTCGAGGAGTGGCCGTTCTTTCCGGGACAGCCGCTCAGCGCGCGCGAAGCCGGCTGAGCACGCCTGCACGGGCGCGCCCGGATGTTACGAACGCGTTGCGCGCGCTCTTGCGCGGTACTACGATGGGACCAGTGAACGAACGGTCCTTGCGGCCGCAAAAAGCCAGCAAATACCCAGATATCAGAACACAGAGATCATCAGTGTTGACGCCAATCCACATCGGACCGGTGCGTCGGTCCAGATCGGTTTCAGGCTGCGTGGGCTAGCCGTCTAGCCGGATCGCTGGGTGGCGTTGCCTGGGACTGGCTCACCCGTGCCTCCGCACGGGCCGCTCGGTCGCTCCCAACACAAGCTCAAACAGTCGGATTCGGGCCCGGGCCTGCCGGGCCGGATGAGAGGAAACGACCATGGAAATCATCGGTGCCGCAGCGCTCATTGCGGTGGGAATCGTGGTTGCCGCGGTTCTCTACGGGCGCAGCCATGGGGCCGGCCCGGCGAGCGCGGAGCGCGACACCACGGCCACCGCGGCGCTCCAGGCCGCGCTCGGCGAGCGCAGCACCGCTCTGGAGCGGCGCGAGGAGGCGCTCGAGCGGCGCGAAGCCGAGGTCGCCGCCCAGCGGGAGGACCTCGCCCGGCAGCGCGCCGAGGTGGAGAGCACGCTCGAGCGGCTCGCCGGGATGTCGGGCGCCCGCGCCAAGGAGATCCTGCTCCAGGAGATCGAGGAGCAGGCCAAGCACGACGCCGCGCGCCGTATCCGCCAGATCGAGGAGGAGACCAAGCGCGAGGCCGAGCGCCGTGTGCGCAACATCCTCTCGGTGGTCATGCAGCGGCTCGCAGCCGGCCACGCCGCCGAGACCACCGTGTCAGTGGTCCAGCTGGCGACAGACGATATGAAGGGGCGCATCATCGGCCGGGAGGGACGCAACATCCGCGCTCTGGAGAACCTCACCGGCGTCGACTTCATCATCGACGACACGCCCGGCGCCGTCGTGCTCTCGGGCTTTGACGGAGTCCGGCGCGAGATCGCGCGCCTCACTCTGGAGAAGCTGCTCCAGGACGGGCGTATCCATCCCGCCCGGATCGAGGAGATGTACTACCAGACCAAGTCCGAGCTCGAGGGGCACATCGTCGAGCTCGGGGAGCAGGGCGCGTTTGACGCCGGGGTCCAGGGTCTGCACCCCGAGCTCGTCAAGCTGCTGGGCCGGCTGCGCTTTCGCACCAGCTACGGCCAGAACGTGCTGGCGCACTCGATCGAGGTCGCCCAGCTGTCGGCGATGATGGCGCAGGAGCTCGGCGCCAGCGCCAAGACCGCCCGCCGCGCCGCCCTTCTGCACGACATCGGTAAGTCGGTCACCCATGAGATCGAGGGTCCGCACGCGCTCGTCGGCGGCGAGTTGGCGCGCAAGTACGGCGAGTCCGCCGCGGTGGCCCACGCGATGGAGGCGCACCACAACGAGGTCGAGCCCCAGACGATCGAGGCCGTCATCGTCCAGGCCGCCGACGCACTGTCCGGAGCGCGCCCGGGCGCGCGCGGCGAGTCGCTCGAGCAGTACGTCAAGCGCCTGCGTGACCTGGAGCAGATCGCCACCCGCCACAAGGGCGTGGACAAGGTCTACGCGATGCAGGCGGGACGCGAGATCAGGGTCATGGTCGCTCCGGGGGACATCGACGACGACGCCGCGACCCTCCTGTCCTACGAGATCGCCCGCGAGATCGAGAAGGAGCTCGAGTATCCCGGCCAGATCAAGGTGACCGTCATCCGCGAGTCGCGCGCCATCGAGTACGCCCGGTAGCGGCACTGAGTTCCCGGTCACCCAGCACACCTCGGGTCAGGCCGAGGCGTCGTCGGACTGGATCGGGATCGGCGGCGGGTGCGTCGACTCCGGCTGCACGGTCACCGACAGCACTCTGATCCAGACGGGTACCGAGCAGGACGTCGATGCGACCGGCGCGCCGAGCTACTCGGCGTGGTGGGAGCTCGTCCCGGCGCCTTCGATCTCGATCAGCAACCTCACGGTCTCGCCCGGAGACCACATGCACGCCTCGATCGCCGAGGTCGTCAACGACGCCGACGTGTGGGACATCACCATCCAGGACGTGACCAAGAACGAGTCGTTCTCCACGACCGTCCCGTACCCGTCCACCCACGCCACGGCCGAGTGGATCGAGGAGACGCCGCTGGAGATCGGCACCAACGCCGGCTTCGCCGCGCTGCCGAACCTCACCAACCCGGCGTTCTCGTCGGGGACCACGAACGGCACCCCGGTCAGGCTCAGCTCGTCGGAGGCGATGGACCTCATCGACTCGGGCGGCAACGTGATCGGCACGCCGTCGGCCCCCGACGCCGGCGGTAGCGGCTTCGACGCCTGCACCTGGGCCCCCAGCTGCAGCTAGCCCCCGCGGATCGGGTCTGGTGTTGGGCGGCGCCCCGGTGATGAGCCGGGGCGTCGCCGCGTTCGGGCACACGACGCGCACGCCGCGGCACCGCCGCCAGACACGGCAGGTTCGTCGGTGCTACCCCTTCGTTGCCGCCGGTGTGCGCCGAGGCTCGTGCGCCGGCCCTCGCCGCTTCCGGTCATGCAATTTCGGTGAGTGATGGTCACGAGCCCGTGCGCGCGCCTGGTCAGCATCCGGGAGCGGAATGCCTCCGCGCGGGGCAGCGGGCGACGGGGGGGATGGCCCGGGACCGGAGCCGCCGCCACCGTCGGACTCAGAAGGACCCGGTGACGGATCTGCACGGCGGTACAGCAGCCGAGGGACGAACATCAAGGCGATGACGCCAACGAAGAACAACAACGACAACAGCTCCTTGCCGGCTTCGTTGTCCGGTAGCGATAGCACGCGTTGGCGGGCGACCCCAACGAGAGCCGCCATCAACGCGGGCAGAGCAAGGGCAGCGAGTAACGCGCGAACCCAGAAATGCGATTGCCTCTGCCGCCCGGTGCCGACCGCGATCCAGAGCGCAACGAGAAAGGGCTCCAAAAGAACCACAATTATGAGCACGAAGCCGCTGAAGCGATCCACGGTGTCGGAACGGAGAGTATCTCTTCTGGACACCTGGGAAGACCGAATGGCGGCAGTCGTCGGACGTGGTGATCCGGACCCCGGTCGTAAGAGATTCTCGGCGGTCGCATCGGCTGGCCGCACGGAGGCGCCACGGTAACCTTGCCCAGCAGTGAGGCGTTACCACGTAACGACGTTCGGCTGCCAGATGAACGAGCATGACTCCGAGCGCATCAAGGGGATGCTCGAGTCGCTGGGCTACGTGGAGTCCGAGACCCGCGCCGACGCGGACCTCATCCTGTTCAACACCTGCTCGATCCGCGAGGCGGCCGACAGCCGCTTCGTGGCCCACCTGGGCGAGGCCAAGCGCCTCAAGCGCGAGCAGCCCGGCCGCGTGATCGGCGTGGGGGGCTGCTGGGCGCAGTCGGTCAAGGAGGAGGTGTTCGCGCGCTTCCCGTTCGTCGACGTCGCCTTCGGCCCCGGACAGGTGCACAAGCTGGCCGAGTTCCTCACCTCGGACTCGCTCACCGCGCAGGGCTTCTTCGAGTTCGAGGGCTTCACCGGCCACCTGCCGGCGAAGCGGGCGCGGGACTTCCAGGGCTGGGTGCAGATCAGCGTGGGCTGCAACTCAGTCTGCTCGTATTGCATCGTGCCCTCCACCCGCGGGCGCGAGGTGAGCCGCCGACCCGCCGAGCTCATCGAGGAGGTCCACCGCCTCGCCGCCGACGGCGTGTGCGAGGTGACGCTGCTGGGCCAGAACGTCAACTCCTATGGCCGCGATCTGCCGCGCGAGATGCGCATCAGCTTCTCCGAGCTCCTGCGCCTGGTGGACGCGGTGCCGGGCGTCGAGCGGATCCGCTACACCAGCCCGCATCCCAAGGACATGCGCGAGGACGTCATCCGCGCCCACGCCGATCTGCCCGCGCTGTGCGAGCACATCCACCTCCCGCTGCAGTCGGGCTCGAGCCCCGTGCTCAAGCGGATGCGGCGCACCTACACGCGTGAGCGCTACCTGGACCGCGTCGCCCTCATCCGCGAGCACGTGCCCGACTGCGCGCTGACCACCGACATCATCGTCGGCTTCCCGGGAGAAACCGAGGGCGACTTCGCGCAGACGCTCGCGGTGGCCGAGGAGGTCGGGTTCGACGGCGCGTTCACGTTCGTCTACTCGCCGCGACGTGAGACCGAAGCCGCGGACATGCCCGACCAGGTGTCGCACGAGATCAAGGTCGAACGGATGGAGCGCCTCGTGGAGGTCATCCAACGGCGTGCCCGCGAACGGGCCCAGCGGTTCGTCGGCCGGACGGTCGAGGTGCTGGTGGAGGGGCCGTCGCGCACCGATCCGACCCGCCTGCGCGGCCGCTCCCGCCACAACAAGGTGGTCAACTTCGACGGCCTCGGCCAGCCCGGCGAGCTGGTGGACGTCCAGATCACCGCCGCCACCAGCCAGACATTGAGCGGCGAGGCGTCGCTGCTGGCCCGCGCCGCGGGCTGAGCCGCCCGCGGCGCGATCGAGCGCTTCAGTCGGGGTCAGGCGTCGCGTGTCTCGGTGCGCCACGCTCCGGCGAGCTGGGGGAGGATCAGCCACCCACAGACGACGGCGACCGCGGTTGCGGTGGCCATGAACACGGCGCTGTCGCCGCCGCTGACCGGCATCAGGTTCGACAGGGCGGGCGTCAGGAGAAGGTCACGCGCCGAACCGAGCGATGTGACGTTGACCAGGAGGCTGGTGAGGATCGCCTGCCAGCCGATCACTGCGGTGAGGGTGAGAGCACGCGACCCGGTCAGCGAGCCTACGCCGACCGCCATCGCCGCGATGACGATGTTCGCGATCGCGATCCAGCCGGCGCCCTGCAGGATGAGGCCGAGGTCGGGCGTCGGCGTCCCGCCGGCGAACACGAACGTCCCGACGAGCACCAGAACGTAGGCGATCGCGCTCAGGCACACGCTGACGACCGCCGCCGCCGGCAACCGCACCCCGAACAGCGCCAGGCGCGAGCGCCCGGTGGTGACCAGGTCGCGGAACACCCCGCTCGAGAGATCCGCGGTTCCGACCTCGGCGCCGATCAGCACCGCCGTGAGCATCCCGAAGAACAGACCGAGGTCGCGGACCCCACGGTCGAACCCCCGTATGCCACCGGCAGGTGCGTTCTGGGCCGGGTTGGAGGCGTGCTCGATGGCGGTGTAGCCGAACATGAGCACCACCACGCCGGCGGTGAGCAGCAGGGCGAACGCCATCACGCTGCGGTTGCGCCGGACCTTGAGGATCTCGGCGCCGATCATCTGGCGGGCCACGGTGAGCGTCATGACTGACCTCCGACTCGAGACGTCATTTCCAGGAAGCGCTGCTCCAGCGACTCGCGCACCGGCTCCAGGCGCGACACCGACACGCCGGCGGTCACCAGTCGGGCATTGATCGAGGCGGCGCCATCGATGCCGCCGAGGGTGACCCGAATGCCGTCGGGCGTCGGGTAGGCCGCCGCCACCGCGGGGTGACCGTCCAGCAGGTCCAGCGCCGCGTGCGGATCGTCGCACCCGACGTCCAGCTCGGCATGGTCGTCGGCGACGAGCTCGCTGATCGGCCCCTGGGCGATGATCCGCCCGCGGTCGATGACCGCGGCCGCGTCGCAGGTCTTCTCCACCTCGTCAAGGAGGTGGGAGGAGAGAAACACGGTGCGCCCCTCGCCGGTGAGCTCGCCGATCATCGTGCGGAACTCGAGGATGCCGCCCGGATCGAGACCGTTCATCGGCTCGTCGAGGATGAGCAGCTCGGGGTCGGCCAGCAGGCAGCGCGCCACCCCCAGCCGCTGGCGCATGCCCTGCGAGTAGGTCTTAACCCGATCGTTGGCGCGATCGCTGAGCCCGACACGCCGCAGCGCGCCGTCGATGCGCCCACGGACCTCGGGACCGCGGGCGGCGGCGATGACGCGCATGTTCTCGCGCCCGGTGAGGTGGCCGTGGAAGTGAGGCTCCTCGACGATCGCCCCCACGCGGGCCAGCACCGCGGCCCGCTCCTTGGGGACCACGCGCCCGGAGATCCGCATCGTGCCCGCATCGGCCGTGGTGAGGCCGAGCAGCATCCGGATCAGCGTCGTCTTGCCGGCCCCGTTGTGGCCGAGGAACCCGAAGGCCGATCCGCGCGGGACCGTCAGGTCGAGGTCCATCACCGCGGGGCGGGCGCCGAAGCGCTTGGCGACCCCGCGGGTCTCGATGATGTTCGTGGTGGTTGGCATGCCGAGATGATCGGCGTGGGCGGCGGTCGTGTCGTCGGCCGCTGGTGCGATTGGCGCCTCCGGCGCGCAGCGGACGCGTGGTCGCGTCTCCCCCTTACGGGGGAGGAGGCTCGGCGCCGGCGCCGGGCTTGACCAGCCCGATCTCATACGCCAGCACAACGGCCTGAACCCGGTCGCGCAGCCCCAGCTTCATGAGCACGTTGGACACGTGCGTTTTCACGGTGGCGTCGCCGACCACGAGCGCCTCGGCGATCTCGGCGTTGGACATGCCCCGCGCCAGCAGTTCCAGCACCTCGCGCTCGCGGTCGGTGAGCTCGGCCAGGGACTCCGGCGTGTGGGCCACCGGGGCGGGCAGCCGCCGCGCCACCCGGTCAAGCAGCTGGCGCGTGACCGCGGGGGTGAGCAGCGCCTCGCCGGCGGCGACGACGCGGACCGCGCGCACCAGCTCGGCGGCGGGGACATCCTTGGTGATGAAGCCGCTGGCGCCGGCGCGCAGCGCCTCGACGATGTACTCGTCCAGGCCGAACGTGGTGAGGATCAGGACCCGATGAGTGGGGAGCCGCCGAATCGCCTCGATCCCATCGAGGTGGGGCATGCGGATGTCCATGAGCACGACGTCGGGCCTGGTCGCCCGTGCCGCGCTCACCGCCTCCAGGCCGTCGCCGGCCTCGGCCACCACCTCCATCTCCCCGGTGGCCTCCAGGACCGCGCGAAAGCCGGCCCGCATGAGCGGCTGGTCGTCGGCGATGAGCAGGCGCAGCTTGGGCATCAGCGTTCGGCCATGGGATCAGTGGGTGGGGATGAGGGCGCGCACGCGGAACCCGTTGCCGTAGCTGCGCTGCCCGGTCTCGAGCTCGCCGCCGAACAGGGCGACGCGCTCGCGCATCCCCACCAGCCCGTGCCCGCCATCGCCGTGGTCGCCGTTGGCGCCGGCACCGTCATCGAGCACGGTCACCTCCAGCGTGTCCGGCGCATAGCCGAGGGTGACGGCCGCCTGGTGGGCATGGGCGTGACGGATGACGTTGGTGAGCGCCTCCTGGACGATGCGATAGACGGACAGGTCCACCGCGGCGGGGAGCTCGCGCGGCGGCCCGTCGATCGTCAGCGTGGTCTCGAGGCCGGCCTGGCGCGTGCGCTCGATGAGCGTTGGCAGATCGCGCACGCCCGGCTGGGGCTCGAGCTCGGGCGCGCCGCCGTTCTGAAGGCGCAGGACGCCGAGCATGCGGTGCATCTCTGACAGCGCCTCGCGTCCGAGGTCGGCGACGTGGCCCAGGGCCTCGTGCTGGGACTCCTGCGGACCGGTGGCGGCCAGCGCCTGCGCCTGCACCACCATCAGCGACACGTTGTGGGCCACGACGTCGTGCAGCTCGCGGGCGATCCGCACGCGCTCATCGCCGACGGCCTGCTGGGCCAGCAGCTCGCGCTCGCGCTCCAGCCGTTCGGCGCGCTCCTTGAGCCCGTTGATGTAATCGGCCCGCGCGCGCAGGTAGAGGGCCACCGCCACCGCGAGTCCGATGACGACCAACCGCGACACCACGGTCCCGGGCGTGACCTTGTTGTGATGGAGGACCAGGGTGGCGATCGTTGCCACGGCCGTGACGACGGTGGCGCCGATGACGATCGACCGGTCGGTGTACTCGGCGACCGTGAACACCGCCAGCAGCACCGGGAGCAGGACCACCGGGCCCCAGCCCAACGCGATCTGGATGGCCAGCATGAGGCCCAGCACGAGCAGCGGGGCGCGGTGGCGGACGAGCAGCGCCGCGGTGGCCAGGACAAGACCCAGGAACAGCACGGCGTGCGTCACGTGGCCGACCGCGTGCTTGGAGGCCAGCGCGGCCGCGCCGACGAGGAAGATGAATGCCACAGGCCCGATGTCCAGCAGCCACCACGGCAGCCGCCAGCCGAGCGCGGTCGTCAGCGGGCGTTCCGTGCGGCGGGACACGTCTTGAGGGTAGGCCGGGCGGCCCGTGCGCGCCTCCGCCCGGCCGGGGACGCGCGGCTCATCCGCAAGGGGGAGACGGCGGTGGTGGCGCTCCGTCCGCGTCCTATGCGAACATATGTTCGTGCGCTGGAGCAACCTGAGCATCGAGGAGGAAAAACGGGCCCGCCTGCCCGGCTATCGCGACGACGCCGTGGTCCGCCATTTCGAGGCGCCGGATGCGGTCCCCACCCGTTTTTATGAGGTCCGGGCCAAATCGATCCTCAACCGGGTGCCCGAGGCGTCGCAGATGCCCTTCCGGTGGACGATCAATCCCTACCGAGGCTGCACGCACGCATGCGTGTTCTGTGTGGGTGGACACACGCCCATCTTGATGGCCGATGGGCGGCACGAACCGATGTACGAGCTGGACATCGGGGATGCGATCTACGGGACGCAGGTGGCGGAGTCCGGGTACCGGCGCTACGTGCGTACGACGGTGCTCGACAAGTGGATCACGATCAAGCCGACGTACCGGCTGAAGCTCGAGGGCGGAACTGAGCTGACCGTGAGCGGGGACCACCGCTTCCTCAGTAACCGCGGGTGGAAGCACGTCCTCAACAGCGACCGTGGGCAGCCCGATCGTCCCCACCTCACGACGCGCAACCAATTGGTCGGCACCGGGCCCTTCGCACCGCAGCCGGCTCACACGTCCGATTACCGGCGGGGTTATCTCTGCGGGATCGTGCGAGGCGATGGAACGCTGGGGAGGTACCCGGTCCGAAACCGTCCGGGTCGACACACGCACGGGTTTCGGCTAGCCCTCGTCGATCTCGAGGCACTGCGTCGGGCTCGCGAGTTTCTCGCAATGGACGAGGTCACTACCGGTGAGCGAGTCTTCCAGCAGGCAGTGGGGACATACCGAGAGGTCCGCTCGATCTACGCCGGTAGCGCCGCCTCGTACGCGCGGATCACCGAACTTATCGAATGGCCACTGATCCCCAGCACGGATTGGTCCAGGGGCTTCCTGGCTGGGATCTTCGACGCCGAGGGCTGCCGGAGCGCCAACGCGCTGCGGATCTCGAACAAGGACCCGGAGATCCTCGGATGGATCGAAGCCTGCGCGAGCCGCGTCGGGTTCGACGCATGCCTCGAGAATGCCGGCAGCGATGGGGCGAAGACGGTCCGGATCCGCGGGGGCCTGTCAGAGCACCTGCGCTTCTTCCATCTCACCGATCCGGCGATCAGTCGTAAGCGCGACATCGAGGGCCAGGTGGTCACGACGTTCGCCAACCTCCGCGTGGCCGAAATCGAGCCGCTGGGCCGCGGGCTGCCGCTCTACGACATCACCACGGGCACCGGCGACTTCATCGCCAATGGCGTCGTCAGCCACAACTGCTTCGCCCGCCCGACACACACGTACCTGGACTTCAACGCCGGCCGGGACTTCGAACGGGAGATCATCGTCAAAGTCAACGCGCCGGAGCGGCTGCGCGCCGAGCTGGCCAAGCCCTCCTGGAAGGGTGAGCACATCGCCATGGGGACCAACACGGACCCGTATCAGTGGGTGGAGGGGCGCTACAAGCTCATGCAGGGGATCTGGCAGGCGATGATCGATGCGCGCAACCCGGGCTCGATCCTCACCAAGTCGCCCCTGCTGCTCCGGGACCTGGACATGATGACGGAGCTGGCGCAGCGTGCGGACTTCGGAGCGGCGCTCTCGATCCCGACGATGGAGGAGAAGGCGTGGCGCGCGACGGAGCCGCACACACCCAACCCGCGGGCGCGCATCGAAGCGGTGGCGGAGCTGACGCGGGCGGGAATCCGAACGGGCATTCTGATCGCGCCACTGATGCCGGGGATCAACGATGACCCGGCCCAGGTGGCGAAGATCCTGGAAATGGCGAGCGATGCCGGCGCGGCCTATGTTTCCGGTATTGCACTACATTTGAGAGGGGAGGTGCGCGGTTTGTTCATGGAGTGGCTGGCCGAGCATCGTCCCGACCTGTTGCCGCGCTATCGTGAGCTCTACCGCCGGGGCGCATACGCGCCGCAGGCGGAGCGCAGGCGCTTGGCCGAGCTGGTGCGTGGTTCGGATCTGGCGCCTTCGGAGGGCGGACGAGGAGCCTTCCTGAGGCCACCGGATCCGCCGCCTCCGGTGCGCCAGCCGCAGCAGGAGTCACTATTCGAGTTGTACGGCTCGTCGTGAAACCTTCGTCCGGCCCGCCGTGTTATCTGATCACGAGACCCACAACGCTTAGGAGCCATGCCGAGGCAATTCAGGCCACGTAAGGACCTCAATCTCGACCGGATGTTCGAAACTCGCAGCGACGCCTGGGAGAAGGTGGGGCTGTCGTTCGAGGTCAACAAGAAGGAGGTCAAGCGCGCGCAGCACCAGGCGATCTTCTTCGGGCTCGCCATCATCGCGGTCTTCGTCGCCACGCACATCCTGCTGAGCAAGAGCCACGACGCGCACGGGTGCACCACTGCCCCCAACTGCCGGCAGGTCTCCCTGCTCTCTCATTGGGGCGGCGCCGGCCTTGAGACGGTCGTTCACATTGCCGCGGCGATCGCGGTGCTGGTGCTCGGCTGGGGGCTGGCGCGGGCCGTCGGCCGCTTCGCCGGCCCCACGTTCATGCGCCGGATGGACCCGGCCACCGCGGGCACGTTCGGCTTCGTGCTGCGGCTGGGAACGATGGCGATCGCGATCCTGGCGGCGCTCGGCATCGCCGGGGTGGATCTCCGGGCACTGGCGGTCGGCGGGGCGTTCACCGCCGTCATCATCGGCCTCGCGGCCCAGCAGACGCTGGGCAACGTGATCGCGGGGATGGTGCTGCTCAGCGCCCGGCCGTTCCGCGTGGGCGAGCGGGTCCGCTTCCAGGCCGGCGCCGTTGGCGGCCAGGTGGAGGGCATCGTGAGCTCGCTGGGCCTGCTCTACACCACGCTGAGCGCAGGGGCCGATCAGATCATGATCCCCAACAACGTCGTGCTGGCGGCCGCCGTGGTGCCGCTGCGCGAGCCCGACTCGGTCGACGTCAAGGTCCGGCTGTCGTCCGGCGTGCGGCCCAGCCAGGTGCAGGCCATCCTGGATCAGGAGCTCTCGACGGCCACCCGCAACGGCGCCTCGGTGCTCCTGGAGGAGGTCGACGGCGATGATGTGGTGGTCCGCGTGCAGGCGACACCCGAGATGTCCGACGAGGGCGCCAAGCTCGCCGACGAGATCATGATGGCCCTGTCGTCGGTGACCGGCGAGCACGAGTCCGCCGGCAGCGCCCAGCACTGACCGCTCAGCGCTGATCACGCTGGCGCGCGGTGACCCCGGCGGCGATCCGGTGCGAACCGAGCAGCCGGCTCGCCCGCTCGGCGAACCCCGGCGCGAGCGATGCGATCGCCGCCCCCGCGCGCAGCCCGAGCGGCGCGACGTCGAGCTCGGCCCGGTTGTGCTCGATCGCCGCGATGACCGCCCTGGCCACATCCCCGGGAGACTTCGTGCCCACGCCGGGCGGCAGCTTGTAACCGGTACTCGGCGAACATCCCGGCGTCCCGGATGAACCCCGGGATGATCACCGACACGCCGACACCGCTGCCGCGCAGATCTTGACGCAGCGCCAGCGCGAACCCGCGCAGCCCGAACTTGGTGGCCGAGTAGATCGAGGACTGCGGCACCGCGGCCTTGCCCTGCAGCGAGGAGACGAACACGAGGTGCCCCTGGCCGCGCGCCGCCATCGGCGGCGAGAGGGCGCGGGCCAGCGCGATCGGCGCCGTCAGATTGACGGCAAGCATGCCATCGATCTCGGGCTGCGAGAGCTCGGCGAGCAACCCACTGGCGGGCACGCCCGCGTTCGCGACGAGCACCTCGACGCCGGCCTCGACCGCCGCAGCGGCCAGGCGGTCGACGTCCTCGGGCACGGCGAGATCAGCGACGATCCCTTGGCCGCCCACATCCTCGGCCAACCGCGACAGCTCGGCCTCGCGGCGCCCGCTGACCAGCAATCGGGTGCCGCGCGCGGCCAGCGCACGGGAGATCGCCTCGCCGATGCCCCCCGTGGCGCCGGTGACCAGCGCGGTGCTCCCGGCGAGCTGAAGCCGTTCCCGTGACGCCATCGCGGGCAGTGTAGGCGCGGCCCGTCCGTCAGGCCGGGAACACCGCGAGCGTGGCCGTGAAGCCATGCAGGAAGCTGCGCCCACCCACGGGCCCGATCTCCCCGGCGGCGAAGAAGCCCGCCGCCGGCGGGGACCTCAGCTCGTCCTGGACCAGCGCCGCGTCGTGGTTTCGTTCCCCGAACATGGACTGCCCGCGGCCGTTGCAGGAGAACACCAGCGCCCCGGCCGGGCGCTCACCGCCGATGGCCGCCGCGCGCACCCGAAGCTCCCGACGCAGATCCTCGTGGGCGGACCGCGCGTCCCGGGCGTGCAACCGGACGACCTCGCCGGGCGTCACCACCGCCCCGACGCTGATCGCGCCCGTCTCCGCGTCGGCGCCCGTCACGCCGCGCACCAGGAAGTCGCCCTGCTCGTACTCGGGCTTGCCACCGTCGATGACGACGCCGATCAGCAGCCCGGCGGCGACGAGGGCCCGCTCGTCCAGGGGTAGCTCGGCGACCGCCTCCTCGATCGCCTGGACCGCCGGACGCCCCGCGAGCTCGTAGATGACATTGCTCTCGGCGGCCGTCACCGTCATCTCGCGGCCGAGCGGCGCCGCCCCCTGCGACACGCACGGCAGCAGTTCCACGCCCCGCAGGCACACTCCGACCGCGCCCTCCTCGCGTACGCCGTCGCCCGCGAACAGGGCCGCTGCGCCGAGCGGCGACCGCGCGCTGGAGATCCCACCCAGCACCGGCACCCCGGGCGCCGCCTCGGCGATCCCGTCCAGGACCGCGTCGGTCGGGAACGAGTAAGGGTCCGACAGGATGATGACCGCATCCTCGGGGCCGATCTCCGGCATGCCCTCGAGCACGCCCACGTCCTCCTCGCCCCGCACGATGGCGTGAAACGGCCGGGCCTCGCCCTCTCCGAGCGCCGCGGCCCACACCGACACGCCGGTCCCGCCCTCCAGCTCCCGGGCGCCTCCGAGCACGCCGCCGGCGCCACAGCCCACCAGCGCCCCGGGCGCGAGCTCCGCCTGGACGGCGGCCAGGGTCTCCTCGGGCGAGGCCAGGTGAGCGCCACTGGCGAACACGATGGCCAGATCCGCCTCGGCGCCGCCCAGCTCCCGTGCCGCCGCGCGTGCGGCCGTGGTAGCTCCGGTGGCCGGATCGAGGTCGTCGGATAGCCCTGCTCCGATCCTCATCTCGTCCCCCCGGCACACACGTCCATCGCTGCACGATACTGCGGACCATGGCCCCGGCCGAGGTGATTGCCCTGTTCGGACCCACCGGCGTCGGCAAGACCGATGTCGCGATCGCCCTCGCCCGGCGGCTACGCGAAGCGGGGGAGTGGCCGGTGGCCGTGTCCGCCGACGCGCTTCAGGTCTACCACGGCCTGGAGATCCTCACCGGTGCGGCCACCCCTCGCCAACGCGCGCAGCTCGAGCACCGGTTGCTGTCCTTCCTGCCTGTCGACGCGACCTTCAGCGCCGGCCAGTACGCCGAGCTGGCCCATGCCGAGATCGACGCTCTGCTCGCTGCCGGGCGACGCCCGATCGTCGTCGGCGGGACCGGTCTGTACCTGCGCGCCGCGCTCACGGAGCTCAGCCTGCGACCGGTCCCCGCCGAGGGCGTCCGCGAGCGCTGGATCGCCGAGCTCGAGGGCCGGGGCCCCGCGGCGCTGCACGCGGTCCTGGCCCGCCGCGCCCCGTGGGCGGCCGAGACGATCGAGCCCACCGACCGCCAGCGCATCGTGCGCGCGCTGGAGCTGCTCGACAGCGGCGAGCTCGAGCCGCCGTCCGGCGAATCGCAGCTGTGGGCCGCCGAGACGCGCCGCAGCACCCTGCTCATGGGCGTGGTGATGGATCGCGAACGGCTCTACGAGCAGATCGACGCCCGCGTCGACCAGATGCTCGCCGATGGCGTCCAGGACGAGGTCCGCCGCGCCCAGAGCGCCGGCGCCTCACCCACCGCGCGCAAGGCGCTCGGCTTCGACGACCTGCTCGCCGGCGACATCGAGCAGATGAAGCGGCGCACTCGCAACTACGCGCGCCGGCAGCTGACGTGGATGCGCAAGCTGGCGGGGGTGATCGTGATCGATCGCACGGACCGCCCAGCGCAAGCCATCGCCGATGAGATCTTCACCGCCTGGCGGGGCGCCCCCCAGCCTTCCACGGCGCTCAGAACACCGCCACGAACGGGTACATGAGCACCACGGCCACCACGACGCCGAGCGCCCAGACGCCGATCAGCGCCCGCAGCCAGGTTCGCCCCAACCGCCAGCCCAGCGCCGCCACATAGGTGGCCGCGACGTAGATGCCCGGCATGACGACCACCATGTAGTACAGGTAGCTCGTGCGCTGATCGATGAGGCTGAGCAGGGCGAACGGCACCCACGCGCCGAGAAACCACATCACTGCGAGCATCGCCAGCTGCTGGTCCTCGGGGGACTGCCCCGGCCGCCGCCGGCGCAGGAAACGGTAGAGGCAGAACGCCAGTGCCGGAATCCCCAGCGCCATGATGACCGGGCTCGGCATCCCCCAGAAGGCGGTGACCGGATGGATCGCGTGGAAGTCCTGACCGGGCAGGGAGGGGTTGATGCGCAGGTACAGGATCGGTTTGAGATCCACCAGCCACTGCCACGGATAGGAGGCGATCCCCTGCGGGCCGTTGGGACTGACCTGCTGGGCCGCGTAGCTGAACATGTGCGCGATGTGGGCGAACGGGCCGCCGGTGATCAGCTTGGCCTCGGCGTCGGCGTAGGGCGTCGCGATCAGCCCCATGATCGCCAGGAGCCCCACGAACACCCCGGCGCTGGTGAACACCGTCGGCACGAACCGGCCGATCACTCCGCGCAGGCCCCATTCGGGCGGGCTGTCGGCGTTGCGCCACCGCACGAACAGGCGCCCCAGCTCAAGCAGCCCCAGGATTCCGAGCGCATACGGTCCCACGAGCTTGAAGCAGAACCCGATGGCCAGGACCACGCCGGCTAAGACGGGACGGTCCTGCAAGTAGAACGCGACGCCCCAGATCATCATCGCCACGACATAGATGTCGAGGGTGAAGATCCGGCCGTGGACGAGCAGCAGGTTGTCGCAGGCCATCAGGGTCGTCGCGCCGAGCGCCGACCACCGTCCGCCGCCGGCGCTGCGGACGAGCGCATACATGCCCAGGAGCGCGATCGACCCGAAGATGAGGCTGCCCAGCCGCCAGGCGAAGGGCCCGTCGCCGAAGAGCTCGATCGACGCCGCCACGATGAGCTTGGCGCCTTGGGGGTGCTCGGCGTTGGGGTCGGTGCCAAGGGGCGAGTCGTCGTAGTGATCACCCTGCGGCGGGTGGATGCCCGCGATCACGCGCGCCGCGTTGACGTAGTAGGCCTCGTCGAAGACCAGCGTGTGGTCGCTGGCGGTGTTACACGGTGACTGGCAGGGCTCGTCGAGCAGCAGGCTACGCGCGCCGAGCGAGAGCAGCGAGACCAGGATGAGGCCGATGATGGGCGCGCTCGTCGAGGCGCGGAGGCGCGCGAGGACACGGGGACGGGTCGGCTCCCTAAGCATGGCGGCGGCGACAGTACACATACACTGCCGCCGCGTGTACTTCGAAAAGTGGCATGCGCTGGGAAACGACTATCTCATCACCGAGAGCGACGCGCTCCCCTTCGAGCTGACCCCGGCGCGGGTGCGCAGATTGTGCGCGGCGCACACCGGGGTCTTCGCCGACGGCGTGCTCCTGCTCTCGCCCCCCGACGCGCCCGGCTACGTCGCCCGGCTGCGGATCTTCAACCCCGACGGCTCCGAGGCCGAGCTGTCGGGCAACGGGGCGCGCGAGGCGGTCCTGTACCTGCGACGCCGCGGCTGGACCGCCAGCGACACGTTCTCCATCCAGACCGCCGCCGGTGAGATCCGCCCCACGATCACCTCGCCCACCACGGCCCGGCTCGACATCGGGCGCGCGCGGCTGCGCTCGGTCGACTACCCGGCCGGAGCGGATGACGGCGCCGGCGAGCTGAGCGCCGGCGGGCGGCAGTGGCGCTTCCAGCACGTGCAGGTCGGCAACCCCCAGTGCGTGATCCGCGTGGCCGACGTGGCCGAACTGGAGGCGCTGGACCTGCCGACCATCGGCCCTGGGATCGAGCACCACGAGGCGTTTCCCCAGCGCACCAACGTCTCCTGGTACACGCCCCTGGCGCCCGACAGGATCCGGGCCCGGATCTTCGAGCGCGGGGTGGGCGAGACCTCGGCCAGCGGCACCGGCGCCACCGGAGCCGCGGTGGCACACATGCTGGTGGGCGGCGAATCCCCGGTGACCGTGGCCCTCGACGGCGGGGAACTGGAGGTCGAGGTGGGTGAGGACCTCCACGTTACGCTGAGCGGCTGGGCGGTGCCGGTGTTCTCCGGCACGCTCGCCGATGACTTCGTCAAGGAGCTGCATGAGACCGAGTAGTCGCCTGGACCAGATCCCGCCGTACCTGTTCGCCCAACTGGAGCGCAAGATCTCCGAGAAGCGCGCCGCCGGCATCGACGTGATCAGCCTGGGCATCGGGGACCCCGACACCCCCACCTACCCGTCGATCGTGGCCGCGGCGCAGCGCGCGGTCGCCGACCCCAGCACCCACACGTATCCGACCAACCGCGGCCGGGCCGAGTTCCGCCAGGCGGTGGCGGCCTTCTATCAGCGGCGCTTCGGCGTCACCCTGGATCCCGACACCGAGGTCATGGCCGCGATCGGCGCCAAGGAGTGCATCTTCAACCTCAGCCTGGCCTTCCTGGACCCCGGCGAGGTCGCACTGGCCTCAGACCCCGGCTATCCGGTTTACACCGGCGGGCCACTGATGGCCGGCGGCGAGGCGGCGCTCATGGGGCTGGTGCCCGAGCTGGGCTTCGCTCCGGACCTGAGAGCGATCAGCGCCGATCACCTGCGCCGCGCGCGGCTGATGTTCATCAACTACCCCAACAACCCCACTGGGGCGGTCCTGCCCGAAGGCCTCTTCGAATCCGTCATCGAGCTGGCCCGGGCCAACGACTTCCTCGTGGTCCACGACAACGCCTACAGCGAGACCACCTATGACGGCTACGTGGCGCCCTCGTTCCTTCAGACCTCCGGCGCCAAGGATGTCGGCGTCGAGGTGTTCTCGCTGTCCAAGGGCTACAACATGACCGGCTGGCGGTGCGCCGCCATCGTCGGCAACGCCGAGGCGATCGCGCAGTACTGGCGGTTGAAGTCCAACATCGACTCCGGCAACTTCGAGGCCGTCCAGCTCGCCGGGGCGGCGGCGCTCCAGCCTGAGGTGGACGCCGAGGTCAAGGCCATGAACGCGGTCTACGCGCGCCGGCGCGACCTCGTCTGCGACGCCCTGGCCCAGGCTGGAGTGCAGGTCACGCCACCCAAGGCGACGATCTACATCTGGGCCCCGGTGCCCGCGGGTTTCAACACCGCCGCCGAGTACTGCGAGCACGTCCTCGAAGAGGCGGCGGTGGTCGTCTCGCCCGGAGGCGCGTATGGGCCGAACGGGGAGGGCTTCTTCCGCATCTCGCTGACCGCGCCTGACGACCGCCTCTTGGAGGCGGTGCAGCGCCTCAGCCGCCTGTGACGCAACCCCCGTTGACCCCCTCCGGGGGGTGGGACGGTCCACGGGGCTACCATCTCAGGGAGTTGGGCGAAAGCAGAGCCACTGATAACGGACGCCGCGCGTCGCGCCAGGATGGCCAGCGCCAGCGTGGCCGGGCCCGCCAGCGCGCCGTCATGGTCGCTGCCGTACCGGCGGGGGAGGACGACCATCTCGCTGAACTCGAGGAGCTCCTGCGCACCGCCGGTGTCGCCGCGGTGGGGGCGATGGTCCAGCGGCGCGATCAGCCGCATCCCAACACCTATCTCGGCGCCGGCAAGCTCGACGAGCTGAAAAGCCAGATCGCCGCCGCCGACGCCAACCTCGTCGCGTGCGACGACGAGCTCTCGCCGCGGCAGGAGCGCAACCTCGAGGCAGCGCTCGGGATCCCGGTTATCGACCGCACTGCGGTCATCCTGGACATCTTCGCCGCGCACGCCCACACCGCCGAGGGCAAGCTCCAGGTGGAGCTCGCCCAGCTCGAGTACAACCTGGCGCGCATGCGCGGCCTGTGGTCCCACCTCGAGCGGCTCGGCGGCGGCATCGGCACCAGGGGCCCCGGCGAGACCCAGATCGAGACCGACCGGCGCCTGGCCCGCGACCGGATCGCCGCGCTCAAACGCCGCCTGGCCCATGTGCGGTCCACACGATCGGTCATGCGCGCCGAGCGCGAGCGGGCCCATCTCCCGCAGATCGCGTTGGCCGGCTATACGAACGCCGGCAAGTCCACGCTGCTCAATGCGCTCACCGGCGCCACCGTCCCTGTGCGCGATCGCCTCTTCCACACGCTGGACCCGACGACCCGCGTGCTGCGCGCCGGCGGCCGCGACTATCTGCTCACCGATACGGTCGGGTTCATCCGCAAGCTGCCCCACCAGCTCGTAGACGCCTTCGGCGCGACGCTGGAGGAGACACGGCGCGCCGATCTGGTCCTGCACGTCGTCGACGCCTCGGTCGACGAGGACGAGCTGCTGTCGATGACGCGCGCGGTGGACGACGTCCTGCACGAGATCGGGGCCGACGAGGCGCCGCGCCTCCTGGTCCTGGCCAAGGCCGACCGCATCGACGCCGAGCGCCGCGCCGAGCTGTCGCACCGCCATCCGGGCGCGCTGCTCGTCTCCGCGGTGAGCGGCGAGGGCATCCCGGCCTTGATCGACCGCATCGCCGTGGAGTTCGCCCGGCGCCTGTCCGACGTCGAGCTGCTGGTCCCCTACGAGGAGGGCGGCCGCCTGGCCGAGCTGCACGAGCTGGCCGGGGACCTGGAGCGCGAGGACACGCCCGAGGGCGTGCGGGTCTCGGCGCGCCTGCCGGCCAGCGTGGCCGCGCGCTACGCCTCGTTTGCGCTCACCCCTGCGGCCAACGGATGACCCTGCGCATCGCGCGCCTGGACGAGCGCGCGCGGCTCCCGACCCGAGCCCACCACGGCGACGCCGGCCTCGACCTCTTCGCGCTGGACGATGCCGTGTTGGCACCGGGCGAGCGGGCGTCGGTGGCCACGGGCATCGCCGTGGAGATCCCGCCGGGACAGGCCGGTCTGGTCCTGCCCCGCTCGGGCCTGGCGGCCCGCCACGGCATCTCGGTCGTCAATGCGCCCGGCCTCATCGACGCGGGCTACCGCGGCGAGGTCCGTGTGCTGCTCCTCAACACCGACCGCGAGCACGCGTTTCAGATCACCGCCGGCGCCCGCATCGCCCAACTCGTGCTGGTCCGCATCGAGCTTGCGACGCCGGTCGAGGTTGAGCTGCTGGGCGAGACCGAGCGCGGCGCCGGCGGATTCGGCTCCAGCGGAAGCTGACGCCACTACGGCGTCGTCGGCGCCAGCAGCCCGTGTGTCTGCAGGAACTGCCGGGCCACCGAGGCGGGATCCTTGCCGGCGATGGAGACGGCGTAGTTGAGCTGGCGGATGGAGGTCGTGGTCAGCGTGTCGTTCACGCGCTGGATCGTGTCGGCGAACGCCGGGCCCTCGGTCACCATCGCCTTGGCCGAGGCGACCGGCACCACGTTGCCCCACCCGAACACGCGGCGCGGGTCGCGCAGGACCGCGTAGTCGCCAGTGGCCAGCTCGCCGTCAGTGCTGTTGACCTCAGCGGCCTGGATGGCCCCGTTGTTGAGCGCCGAGTACTGGTCGCCCACCGCCATCGGCCGGTAGCCGATCGGCACGAAGCCGTAGACGTCGTTAAGCGCCGGCAGCCCGGGCGTGCCCTGCTGGAACTGGGGCGGGCCGCCGAGCGTGAGATCGGCCGTGAGATGGGCGAGGTCGCCGAGCCCGCGCACGTGGTTCTGCGCCGCGTAGGCGACGGTCACCGCGATGGCTGAGGTGTCTGAGAACGGGGTCGGCGCCAGCACCTGCATCCCGTGGGACAGGGCGTAGTGCTCCGCCCCGTCGTAGGCGTCCAGGAGCGTGCGGAACCCGTGCCGGTAACCTGCCACGACCGTGTTGAAGGTGTTGAGGTACTCGGGGTAGACGGTCAGCGACCCGTTCTTCAGCGCCTGCACGGTGACGTCGGTGGGCCCGATGTTCTGGTTGACGTTGACGCTGTAGCCCTGGGCGCGCAGCGCCTGGGCATAGAGCTGGCCGAGGACGAACTGCTCGGCGTAGTTCTTGTCGCCGACGGTGATGACCGGCTTGCCCGCTCCCGGCAGCGCCGTCGTGTCCGCGGTGGTGGCGCCGGCACTCCTGGTCGCGGTGCTGGTGGTCGCGCTGGCGGAGGCCGACGTCGTGGAGGAGGACGACGTGGGGGCGCCCTGAGTCGAGGACGTCGTCCCGGAGCTGCCGCAGGCCACGCAGGCGAGCGCCACCAGGACTGCGGTGGCCAGACGTGCGGCGGTTGGGGCAGAACCGGAACGATGCATCGACGGGCTGCCTGGCGATCCTAGAGCCCTGCGGCCCGCCGCGCCTCCGCGTGAGCGGCATCCTCCAGCGCATCGTCGAGCGCCGCCAGCGGGGAGGGGAGGCCCAGCGCGGTCTCGATCAACCAGTCCGCGAACCACGCGTTCTTGGGCAGCAGCGGGCCATGGAGGTAAGTGCCGATCACGTTGCCCGCCCGCACCCCCTCGCGCCCGTCGCCCCCGTTGTTGCCGTGTCCCTTGAGCACCTGCCCCAGCGGCTGGGCGTCCCCCAGGAAGGTGCGGCCGCCATGGTTCTCGAACCCGGCGAGCACCCGGCGGCGGGCGTGCGGGCTCGTCTCCAGCTCCACCTCGATCGCGACGTTGCCGATCAACCGGGGGCCGTCGCCGCGGACGGTGTGCAGGTCCACGAGCCCGACACCCGGCAGCGTCTCGTCCCCGAGCTGGTAGGAGCGGCCCAGCAGCTGATAGCCGCCACACACGGCGAGGATCACCGCCCGGCGGGCGGCGGCCGCGTGGATGTCGTCGCGCTTGCGCTCCGCGAGGTCATGGGCGCACAGCTTCTGGTCGCGGTCCTGCCCGCCGCCGATGTAGTAGATGTCGGCGGCATCAGGGTCCAGGCGCTCGTTCAGGCCGCTGGCCAGCAGCTCGAAGCCGATCCCGCGCCACCCGCAGCGGCGCTCGAGCATGATGAGGTTCCCGCGGTCGGCGTAGATGTTCATGAGGTCGGGGTACAGGGCGCACACCCGCAACCGGCGCTCAGGCACGGAGCATCACGACCGTACTGCCCACGTAGTCCTCGGTCGGCGCGATCTCCAGTCGGCTCGCGGGTCGCAGGCCGGCCGCCTCGGCCTCGCCCTCCAGCGTGTCGGGGTCCAGCCGGTCCAAATGAATCACGTCCTGCTCGGTCCGGTGCTCGCCGGCGGCGGTGACCGTCTCACGGCGGCGCTCGAGCACGAACCCGTCGGCGTCGGCGCGCACCGCGAGCGGCCGGCTGCTGTAGACGATTCCGTCGCGCTCGACGACGTCGGGCAGCGGCCCGGCCGCCGCGCCGTCGCTGACGTCGAAGAGCTCGAGCTCGTGGGCGATGGCGATGGCCAGCACGCCCGGTGAATCGAGGTGAAAGGCCGCGCACTCCAGAAAGGCGGCGCGGCCCGCGGGGCCGCCGAGGAGCTGGACCGTCTGCATCGGGACGATGATCAGCGGGAACGTCGTCCCCAGCCAGAACGCCCGCGCGTCGGCCACCAGTGTCGTCACGTCGAGCTCTCCGGCGCGCTCGCGCAACGCCTCCAGCAGTTCGTCGTCGAGGTCGACGGCGGTTACCTCGTGACCCTCGCGCGCGAGCTCCAGCGCAGTGCGCCCGGTGCCGGCGCCGACATCGAGCACCGGGCCGCCGGTCCGCTCCGCCAGCGCTCGCCAGAATGGGAGATCCGCCGTGTAGCTCCCGCACTCGAGGTCGTGCCAGATCGCCTTGGTCACCCGCGCGCCTCCGTGGGCTCGCGTGACCAGAACGCCGCGACGTGGCCACGGCGCTGAAGCTCCTGGCGCAGCTCCAGCAGCGCCGTGTAGGTGGGCAGCGCGAACAGCCGCTCGCCCTGGCCGGCCTCCAGCGCCGCGTCAAGCGCGGCGCCGAGCGCCGGGACCACGCCGATCCGCTCGCCGGGCAGCCCGGCGTATTTGAGGCGCAGCGCCAGCTCGGCGGCGCGGGTGCCGGCGCAAGTGACCTGGCGGACCCGACCGGCGAGCATCTCAAAGTCGGCGTCCCAGATCCAGGAGATGTCGCGGCCGTCGGCGGTGCGGTCGTTGAGGATGGCCAGCAGGTCGAGCTCGCCGGGCTCGAGCACGAGCGTGCGGATGATCTCGTTGGCGCCCGCCGGGTTCTTGATGAGCAGGATCGAGAGCTCGCGTTCGCCGATGGTCACCCGCTCGGCGCGGCCGAACGCGGGGCTGACGGCGGCCAGTCCCGCCGTGATCGCCTCCAGCGGCACACCCAGGCCGAGGCACAGCGTCGCCGCCCCCAGGGCGTTGTAGACGTTGTAGAGGCCGGGCAGGGGCAGCGCGATGTCGGCGACGCCGACGGGAGTGTGGAGCTCGAAGGCGGCGCTCTGCGTCCCGTGCAGATGGATGTGGCGGGCGGAGACGGTCGGCACAGGCCGCGCCTGACCGCAGGAGGGGCAGCGGTAGACGCCGAGGTGGCCGAGGTAGATCGCTTCGTACTCATAAGCATGCCCGCAGCGCCGGCAGTGCTTGGAGTCCGAGGCGTGTTGCATCTCGGCGGTGGCCATCGCCGGATCCTCCACGCCGAAATAGGTGACCCCGGAATGGTGGCGGCCGAGGTCGGCGATCAGGGGGTCGTCTGCGTTGCAGGCCAGCGCGGCGTTCGCGGGCAGTCCGTCGACCGTGGCCGCCCAGCGGTCCGCGATCGTTTCAAGCTCGCCGTAGCGGTCGAGCTGATCGCGAAACAGGTTGCCCAGGAGCACGGCACGCGGGTGCAGCTGGGGCACCACGCGATCCAGCCAGAACTCGTCGACCTCGAACAGGCCGAGCTGCCCGTCGATCGACCCGCCGCGGCGAGCTGCCTGCAGCAGCGTCGAGGCGACGCCGCCGGCCATGTTGGCTCCGGCCCGGTTGTGGACCAGCGTGGTCCCCGCCCGCTCGAGCACCGCCGCCGCCATCGCCGCCGTGGTGGTCTTCCCGTTGGTGGAGGAGATGACCGAGCAGCCACGCGGCAGCCGCGAGGCCAGACGCTCGATCGCGCGGGGGTCGAGCCGGGTCAGCACCTTGCCCGGCAGGCTCGTCCCCCCGCCGCGGCCGGCCCGCCGGGCCAGCTCGCCCACGGCGCGGGCGGCGACGATCTTCGCATCCAGCACGCTCATGCCGGCTCCGGCCGGGTCTCCGCGGGCACGAGCACGCATACGGCTCCGGGCAGCACGCTCACCGTCACTGGCAGTTCGGCGATCGGATCGCCGTCGGCATACATGGTGAAGGGGCGCGACGCGGCGATCTCGATCGTGTGGGCGCGCAGCACCTCGACGTTGTCCAGCCGGACGTGGGCCCCCGTGAGCACGCTCGGGGCGTGCGCCAGGAAGCGGAGCTTGGACGTTTGGGTGATCATCACCACGTCAAGCATGCCGTCCTGCAGCGTGGCGTCGGGCGCGAGGATCATGCCGCCGCCGTAGTAGCGCGAGTTGGCCGCGGCGATCGTGTACCCCGACACCGTCCGCGGTTCGCCGCCGTCGATGGTGACGGTGAACGACGCCGGTTTCCAGCCGGCGATCGCCCGCAGCAGTCCGTAAACGTAGACGAGGCGGCCGCGCACGAGCTTGGTCTCGTTGGCGATCCGGTTGGCCACGGAGTCAAACCCGCAGCTGGCGATCCCGATGAACGCTTGATCGCCCACGACGCCCAGGTCGATCCGGCGCTGCTCCCCATGGGCCAGCACCTCGCAGGCCGGCTGCGGCGAGCCCGGAATGCCCAGCATGCGCGCGAAGTCGTTGCCGCGGCCGCCGGGCAGGACGCCGAGCACGCCGTCGGTGTGGCGCAGCGCGTCTGCCACCGCTCCGATCAGCCCGTCGCCGCCGAACGCCACCGCGACCTCGCCGGCCTCGGCCGCCGTCCGGGCGAGCTCACGCGCGTGGTCGAGGCTACGTGTGCGCTCGACGTGATGCTCGAGGTGCAGTTGGTGGAGCGTGGCCTGCACGCCGTTGAGCTCCCGTGCCGTTCTGCCGCCGCCCGCCAACGGGTTGACGATCAGCGCCAGCGTCACCCGGTCACCAGCGCGTACAGGCTCTCGGCCACGGCCACCGGTGCCGGGTTCTCGGCCGCCTCGGCCTCAGCCCGCGTGGTGACGCCCGTGAGGACGATCGCGCCATCGAGGCCGGCGGCGGCAGCGCCGCCGAGGTCGGCGTCCAGACGGTCGCCCACCATCAGCGCGCGGCCCGGCCCCAGGCGGTCGAGCGCCGTCTCGAACAGCATCACGTCCGGCTTGCCCACGCTGCGGGCGGTGCGGTCGGTGGCGTACTCCAGCGCCGCCAGGACGGAGCCCGTGGCAGGCCAGTAGCCGTCGGCCATCGGGAACGTCCGGTCGCGCCCGGCGGCGATCATCTCGGCGCCGTCGAGCACCGCCTGCGTGGCCGTGCGGAGCTCGGCGAAGTCGAAGTCGTCATGTCCGGCTACGACCACAATCTCAGCTCTGGCGGCGCGATCCGTGCCGTTGACGATCCGCTGCCCGGCGTCGGCGACGTGCCGGAAGATCGCCGCGGAGCCGATGACGAACGTCGGGGTCCCGGGGCGGCGATCGGCGAGCACGTACTGGATCGCCGATCCGACGGTGACGATCTCCTCGAGCGAGGCCTGGAGGCCCATGGACCACAGCTTGCGCACGTACTCCTCGGGCGCCTTGCGGCTGTCGTTGGTGACGAACGCCAGCGTCTTACCGTGGTTGCGCAGCTCGGCCAGCGCCTCGCGGGCGTTGGGCGTGGCGGTCTGGCCCACCCAGACGCACCCGTCGAGGTCGAGCAGCACATGATCGTAGTTTTGGAGGAGAGGGGAGAGGGGCATCGCAGGGAACGGCGAAGGACGGTCCGGATTATCCAATGCGCCGCGTTATGACTTCTGGCGCACGCATACGCCGGAAACTCGGTAGATCCTACGGATGGCAGTCAGCAGTCCCTGCGGTCAGACCGGCGGTCCGGGGGCCGATACGTGTCGGGCTTCCCGATTGAGCGACCCCTTTCGGAGGAATTGTGAAGCCCAGCACTCAGAGTGGACGCATGTCCCAGGAGGCCCTCCTCGGCCTCTGGCGCGCGTATAAGGAAACCGGGGACATCAGAGCGCGCGACCGCCTGGTCTTCTCGCTGGCACCCGTCGTGAAGGCGATCGTCTACCGCAAGATCCGCGAGATCCCCGCCTACCGCGAGGTGGACGACTACATCTCCTGCGGCCTCGAGGCCCTCATCAAGTCCATCGACCGCTACGACCCCGAGAAGGGCGCGACGCTTGAGCAGTTCGCCTGGACCCGGATCCACGGCGCGGTCCTGGACGAGCTGCGCCGCTTCGACTGGGCGCCGCGCTCGCTGCGCCGCATGGAGCGTGAGCTCAACCGCGAGCGCGAGCGCTTCAACGCGATCCACGGCCGCGCTCCCAGCCGGACCGAGCTCGCCGACCTACTGGCGATCACGCCGATCGCGCTCGACGCCCTCATCAGCGATATCGATCGCTCCGAGGTGGGCTCGCTCAACGCGAGCGTCGCCGGCGACGACGACAACCCGGCCGAGCGCATGGACATCCTCCCCAGCCTCGACCGCGACAGCGATCCCGAGCACTCCGCCATGCGCGAGGGTGCCGTCGCGCGCTTCCGCGCCGCCTTTGACCAGCTGCCCGAGCGCGAGCGCAAAGTGGCCGTGCTGCTGCACGTCCATAACCTGACCCTGCGCGAGGTGGGCGAGGTGCTCGGCGTGTCCGAGAGCCGCGTCTGCCAGATCCACAGCAAGGTCAAGCGCGGGCTGCGCGAGCGCCTGAGCTCTGACGAGCAGCTGTTCCTCGAAGTCGCCTGACGCCTCAGGCAGTACTGCCGGCCGGCGCAATCGGACGTTCGCGGCTCGAATTGAACCCCGATCCCCTCGGTACCCCCAGATGGGCGTCCGAATTCGGACACGAGGGGCCATGAGCAGTGCCCCGTAATCCGGTGCTCAGGGCACTAGGCCTAGACGGCTAAACCCACCCGCTGTCGGCGTTCACTGCCCTGAACTCAATAGCACCAAACACCCGCTGGACGAACGTACTAGCCCCACGGCGCGTTGCACCTATTGATTCCGTGCGGACTCGCAGGCAATATCTGCCACGGAAGTCGGCGCCGCGCGGGGAATGCGCGACGCCGACTCTCGTGCATGAACATAAGTTGGCCACATCGCTCCGCTGGGAAAGGAGGACGCGTTGGCCTACAAGATTGGCCCTTAGGGGCCGCCTCTTAGGGGCCCGCGTGGAAGGCGGGCCCCACTTCTTTGTTCAGTCGGGAGTAGAGATCGGCTTCCCGCGCGAGAGCTTGAGAAAGCGTCCAAAACCTATGGACACGCGTTCAGGTTGGTCTTTGCGTGGCCGATGGTGGGGGCACGATGTCCGATTCGGAGACACGGATGGCTCCGCGCGCCCACTCGCCGGCACCAGCGCTTGCGGCTCAGATCACGTTGAGCGCCCTTCTGGCGCTGGCGGCCGGAGCCACCTCTTGGGCGAGTCGCTCGTCGTGGCCACTGTTCGCGGTGATCGCGGTCTTCACGGTGCTCGCGGAGGTCACTGCCGTGGAGACGGGGCCCATGATGAGAGTCTCGGGCAGCTTCCTCGGCTTCGTTGTCGCGGCCACCATCCTGGGTCCGGGTCCAGGCGCGGCCCTAGCCGCTGGCTCCATCATTGTCAGCTGGGTCTTCCATCGCCAGCCTGCGCACTACTTCGTCAGCAATCTCGCCAACTACACGGGGTTTACGCTGGCCGCGGGCGTCTTCTTCCATGAGCTTGCCTCCGCTGCGCATCTCGGGCCGGAAGCTGCCGATTATTACTTGCTGGTCTTCGCCACGTTCGTGGTCGCCCTTGCCTTCAACTTTCTGCTCAGCGCGGGCTATATGTGCTGGCTCGAGGGCGCGTCGCTCGGTCAGAAGGTACGCGAGTCATTGGTCCCGCTGCTGTCGGCCGAGCTCTTCTCCGCCCTTCTCACCGTCGCAGCCGTGTACCTGACGCATCGGCTCGGCGTCACCGGCTTCATCCTGTTCGGCCTCGTCCTCGTGATCTTCCAGTACCTCATCGGTGAGCTGCTCACGTCCAAGCGTCGTAGCGACAAGCTTCAGCGCATCGCCACCACCGACGAGCTCACGGGGCTCGGGAACCGCGAGTACTTCAGCGAGGTCGTCCAGCGGCGCATCGCCGCTGCTGTCGAGTCGAGCGGCCGGTTCGCGGTGCTGCTCATGGACCTCGACCGCTTCAAGGAGATCAACGACACGCTTGGCCACCACTACGGCGACCTGTTGCTCCGGGAGCTCGGACCGCGCCTGACCTCCGCGATCGGCGACGGGGGCTTCGTAGCGCGCTTGGGCGGGGACGAGTTCGGGATCCTCCTGGCCGAGGACACGGACGACCCGGCGGTGCTGGACGTGATCATGACGCGGCTGTTCAAGTCGGTCAGCCAGCCATTCATGATCGATGAGCTGTCGCTCGAGGTCGGGGCCAGCGTCGGCGTGGCCCGCTTCCCCAAGGACGGCGAAGACTCCCACGGGCTGCTGCGCTGCGCTGACATCGCCATGTACACGGCCAAGGAAGCCCAGACCGACTACAAGATCTACACCGAGGAGCAGGACGAGCACTCCAAGCAGCGCCTGGCCGTGCTGAGCGGTATTCGCCACGCTCTCGTCCAGGACGAGATCGTCGTGCACTACCAGCCGATCATCGACCTCGATGACCTGCGGGTGCGCGGCGCCGAGGGCCTGGTGCGCTGGCAGCATCCCGAGCACGGGCTGATCCCGCCCGGGGCGTTCGTGCAGACGGTCGAGCAGACCGGCCTGATCGGTCCGCTGACCCGCCACGTGCTGGAACGCTCCATCGCCCAGTGCGCCGCCTGGCGCACGGACGGGCGCCACATGTCGGTGGCGGTGAACCTGTCCGTGCGGAACCTGCTGGACCGCGATCTGCCCAAGGAGATCGAGCGGCTGCTCGGCGTCTACGGCCTCCCGCCGGAGGCACTGCAGCTCGAGATCACCGAGAGCATGATCATGTCCGACCCCGAGCGGGCGCTGGCCACGGTCAGCCGGCTGAGCGCCCTCGGCGTGCGTCTCTCGGTCGATGACTTCGGCACCGGCTACTCGTCGCTGGCCAACCTGCGCAAGATGCCGATCGACGAGCTGAAGATCGACCGCTCGTTCGTGTCGCCGATGCTGCGCAACGAGAGCGACCTCATCATCGTCCGCTCCACCATCAACCTCGGCCACGACCTCGGCCTCAACGTCATCGCCGAGGGCGTGGAGGACAGCTCAACGCTCGAGCAGCTGGCTCAGCTGGGCTGCGATCTGGCCCAGGGCTACCACGTCTCCAAGCCGATGCCGGCCGACGTCTTCAACGACTGGCTCGTTGACACCGTGCCGCACCGTCCGCATCCGATGGTGGTCGCGCCCGGCGCGTCCACGCCTGTGCCGGCCCCGCCCGCGTCAGTGACCCGTGGCGCCGTGAACCTCGGCGGGGTTACGTTCGCGGCGCCCGAGCAGTAGCCGCGATCAGAACAGCGCTTCCTGGACGCTGGGCGCCGGCGGCGCCAGGCACTCCGGGCCGTCGTAGCGCGCGTCGTTGACGGCGAACCCCACCTCGGTCACCGCGGTGCCCTCCGCGGGTAGCCCCGCCAGGATCTCGCGCAGCTCCGAGCGGGGGGTGGAGGTATCCAGCCAGCTTGACTCGGCCCCGGGATCGAGGATGACCGGCATCCGGTCGTGCAGCGAGGCGATCGCGGCGTTGGCGGCGGTGGTGAGGATCGTGCACGTCCGGAGCGTGCCGCCGTCGTTGTCGTCGTGCCAGATCGACCACAGCCCAGCGAATGCGAAGGGCCGTCCGTCGGTGCGGGTGATGTGAAACGGCTGCTTCGGCCCGGCCGGCGCCCGGCGCCACTCGTAGAAGCCATCGGCCACGATCAGGCAGCGAAAGCGCTCGAAGGCGCGCCGGAACGCCGGCTTCTCGGTGGCCGTCTCGAGCCGCGCGTTGATCATCCTCAGTCCGGTGTCGGGGCTCTTGGCCCACGAGGGCACCAGGCCCCAGCGCAGCAGTTCGCCGCGCGGGTGCCCCTCACGGTCCGTGGTGACCGCCAGGACCGCGTCACCGGGCGCGACGTTGTACCGAGTCCTGATCTCGACCGACTCGCCGATCCCGAACCGGGCCCGCAGGTCGCCCGGATCGGGCGTGGCGAGGCTGTAGCGGCCGCACACGAGGCCAGACCTCGATGCGATCAGCGGCTGCGCGCCGCGATCTGCTCGGCGCGATCGGCCTGGGCGCGCTTTTGCCGCCTTCGTCCGAAGAAGGCGAGCACACCGATCGCGACGACGACGAGCACGAAGCCCCAGAAGATCCTCAGATCGAGCGACATGCCGCCCGCGGGCAGCGCCACCAGGCTGACGATGCCGAAGCCCAGCAGCAGGATCCCGACCACCAGCGCGATGATGATCAGCACGCCGCGGATCCGCGCCAGGACGCCCGCACTCTTGGGCGGCGCCACCAGGCCCATGAACCGCAGGCCAAGCAGCTGGCGATTGCTCGGCGCCTCGACGCCGAGCCGTTCCGTGGCGCGCTTGAGATCGTCGGCGCGCCGCTCGGCGAGAGCCAGCGACGCGTCGGCCATCCGCCGCAGCTGCAGGCGCTCCTGCGGGCGGGCCGCCGCGATGGCGCGCTGGAAGTGGGCGCGGGCCGCCTTGGCGTCATAGCGCTCGGCCGCGCGGGCACCGAGGATGGCCTGGGCCGCCGCCTTGAACTTGGTCTCGGCCTCGAGCTCCTCGTCGCTGCGGCTCTCCATCTGCTGCATGGCAGCCAGCTGGCTGCGCTGCTCGACCCTCATCGTTCGCTGCTGCTTGGGCATGTCGTTGAGTCTAGTGGTCGCTCGCACAGGTACGGTCGCACCGAGAGGTGCGACTGGTGGATGCCAGGCGAGGACGCAGGACCCGACGTGTAGCAGCGCTACACGAGGGTCCGAGGACAAAGCCTGGCGCCGCCAGGTGCGCCTCGAATGCGAGCGTATTTGCGCGAGTGGCCACTGGTTCGTTAGTGCTTGGGCTTGATCACGAATATGCGCTGTGCGGCGAGAGATTGACCGATGTCGAGTGGGCTGGCGGGAGGTGATCGGTACACGTCGACGTGACGGCCGTTGATCGCGCCGCCAGTGTCCTGTGCGACGAACCAGCCGCCGTACCCGTCGTTGCGATAGGCCGGGACGTAGACGCGGCTCCCCAGCGGGATGACGCTCGGATCCACTGCGATCGATTGGTAATAGTGCAGCGGCAGACTCGAGCCGGCGGCGAAGGTGACATCGCGCAGCGGGACGTACCTGGAGCCGCGGCCGTTGGCCCAGCCGCCGGCGCTGAGCGGGAACGTGACCCCGCGCTTCGCGTTGCGCCAGTAGCCGCCGGCGCGCCAGTACGGGGCGCCGGCCGACCAGCCGTCGCCCGGCGACGTGGACGCGCCGGTGGCGGTGATCCAGCCGCCGTCGCCCAGCGTGTCGATGTGGTACAGCCGGCCGTCCAGGCCGATGCCCGAGCCCTCCATCGACAGCCCGTTGGCCGAGTAGAGCCAGTCGATGCGGTGAAGACCCGTCAGGCCCGGCGCCTGGACCATCCGGCCGACGAACCACGACTCCGGCGCGGGCCAGTACTCGGTGATCGCCACGCCCTTCAGCCAGCTGCCCTTGGCGTGCTTGCTGGGCGGTGCGGGGATGCCGGTGGGGGTGGCGGATACCGGGGCCAGGCCGCCGCCGAGCACCGACGCGCCGCCGGAGCCCGCGGCGGGGGGTGGAGACGAGCCGATCGCAGTGCCCCCGCCGCCCGCCCCCCGCGCGGGGAGGGCGGCTTGACATAACGCCGCACCGAGGATGAGGGCGGCAAGCAGAGGGCGAACGACGGCGCGGTTCCGGGGGGTCATCGGTCGTGGACGATCTCGGGGCGCCGACGGGCCTGGGGGCCGGCGCCGCGGCGCGCGCCGAACAATCGCGCGCAGCCTATCGTCTGGGTTCGTCGTTGTGCTGGCCAGACCTGCTCCGGCGCCGACGCGGTGCTCGCCGCGATTCGCCGAACCGCAGGACTGTCGATCTCGGCAGGTCCGTTCGTGTACGGAGTGAGAGAGGCGGTGGACGTCGCGGCCTCGCAACCGAAAGGACAGGCTCATGGGAAAGCTCGTTGTCGTCAATCACATGACGCTGGATGGCGTGATGCAGGCTCCGGCCCGCGCGGACGAGGACACCCGCGGCGGCTTTGAGCACGGTGGCTGGGCGACCGCGAACAACGACGAGGTGATGGCCGCAACGCTCGGCCGGCGGATGGCCGAGGGCGGCGGGAGCGGGCGGGGTGGGCTCCTGCTCGGCCGCCGGACCTACGAGGACTTCTACGCCGTGTGGCCCAGCCGAACCGGCGACCCCGTCAGCGACGTCCTCAACCGCACGGCGAAGTACGTGGTCTCGCGGACGCTGACGGAGCCGCTGCCCTGGTCCAACTCGTTCCTGATCGGCGGCGACCCCGCCGAGGCGGTCGCGGAGCTCAAGCGAGCGGTCGACGGTCTGACGATCCTCGGCAGTGGCGAGCTCATCGGCACCCTGATGGCCGCGGACTTGATCGACGAGTACCTGCTGATGATCCACCCGTTGGTGTTCGGCACCGGGCGGCGGCTGTTCCCCGAGGGCGTACACACCTCGCTACGGCTCACCGACAGCGTCGTGACCACCAAGGGTGTCGTGATCGCGATCTACGAGCCGGTCAGGTAGGGCGCCCGGGCAGCGAAGGAACTCCGCGAGCTCGTCTCCCAGTCCGGGAGCCATGAGCGCGGTCCTGTGATCGCCCGGCACGCGAAGCAGTCGACCGCGCGGCAGCGCCGCGGCCAGGTCCTCCACCGAACCGCGATCGGTGTCGGCGTCACCGGCGAAGACGAGCGTGGGCACGCTGCTCCGTGCCAGCGCGTCGACCGGCGTGTCGATGAAGGTGTCGAGGACGTGCAGCAGCGCGACCGGGTCGGCGCCGACGCTCGCCAGGTACGCCTCGAGCTGCGCTTCGACCGAGCCGGGCGCGAACGTGCCCAACGCCCCGAGCATCTGCCGGTAGCGCTCGCCGCGTCCCGCGGCATGGACGATCGGTTCGAGGCCGGTGCCGCCGAGCAGCCCACGAGCGGGCTGGGCTCCGAGTGCCAGCATCCGCGCCGCGATCCGGGCCCCGAGCGAGTACCCACCAAGGTCGTAGTCACCGAGGGCGAGGTGGGAGATCAGCGCGAATGCGTCGCTGACGAGCGCGTCGGGAGGGTACGCGCGCGAGTCGTGAGGTTTGGCGCTGTCGCCGTGCCCACGGAAGTCCGGCATGACCACACGACGTCCGTCGCGCGCGAGCCGGGTCGCGATTCCGGTCCGCACCCAGGTCTCGCGGGCAGTCGAGAGGTAGCCGTGAAGCAACAGCACGGGCCGCCCGGTCCCGAGCTCGTGGCAGACGAGCGTCAGCCCGTCATCGGCGCGGAACGTGTGTGTGACCGGCTCAGCGATGCGACGAAGGATGCCGGGCGGTCAGCAGCCGTCGCCGCCAGGCTGCGGAGCGACGTCCGCGGGCGCGTGGTCCGAGGCCCGATGGAAGGCGTCGTCGGCGTCCGCTGCCAGCGGAGAGCTGTAGGACGTGTAGTCGTGGCAGCCGCCCTGATTCAGGCCACCGATGACCCCGACGATTGCCGTGCCGTGCCGCGTGACGTGGAGCCATGGGGTCCCGCTGGTGCCGCTGACGTACCCCCGGCAGTCAATGGACGGGAACTCCTTGGTGAGGTACGCCGTCGCGGTGCAGGTGATCGGGTTGTTGGTGCCGCCGGCCGGATAGCCGGTGACGGTCACCTGCTGGCCGCGCACGGCGGTCGAGCCCAGCGTGTAGGCGCCGGCGGCCCGCTCGATCGTGGTGCGGACACCGTTGATCGTCCGCGCTGCGACGGTGAGGAACGCCACGTCGCCGTCGGGATCCTGGCGCGTCACCCACTTGGGCTCCACGTGCGCGGCCGTGACCACCCAGCGACCGTAGGGCGCCCGGGTCCCATGTTGGCCGGGCACGAAGACCATTCCGGCGCCGCTGCCCGAGACGCAATGGGCGGCAGTGATGAGGGTGTCGCCGTGCGGGCTGTGAACCACGCTGGCCGTGCAGCCGTGTTTCGTGGCTCGTGCGTTGGCGTACAAAGCCCCGATCTCGGGGACGCCGCTCGACGTGGTCGACGTCGGTATGTGGGCGACCTGAGCTGCCGGCCGGCCGGCGGCGGCTCGCATCCCGAGCGCGAGCGCGGTGGCAGGCAGCGCGAGCACCGCCAGCGCCGCGAGTCCCACACCTTTGCCGTTGACCATCCGACGCGCCGAGGTTACGGAGCTCTCCGTCGGCTGAGCGTCAAGTGCCGTGCCCCCGAGGCGCGCGTTCTCGCTTACAGGTCTACATAAGCCCGATTATCGAGCATTGATTCTGTGAAATGAGGGGCCTGTCTCGCTGCAGGCGAGCGCGCCAGGCGCGCTCGAGGTCCTGCCACCCCGGTACGGGACGGCCATGCCGACGCCGCCGCTGCCGCGAGGCGTAGCCTGAGTCCGTGCGCCGCACCCTGATCGGCCTGTTGGTCGCGGCCGCGCTCGCCGGCTGTGGCGCGGCGACCCAGTCCGCCTCAACGCAAACCGGCGAGGCTCCGCCTCAGCCGGCTCCCACCACTCACACGACTCCGAGGCATCACCGGTCGAAGCCCCGGGGACGCCCCAAGCCCCGAGCCAGGCCGCGACCTCGTCAGCGCTCACCCAGCCGTCTGGCGGTCTCATCCGTGTCGGGCGAGCAGGTGCAGCCTCAGCGGCCGCCCGGCTCCTGTCACGCCTCCGGCCACCGCACGTTGGTGATGCCCGACCCGCGCTGCACCCCGGGCGCCGTGAACCCGGCGGTGACCCAGGCGACGATCGCCCACACGATCTGCATGTCCGGCTATAGCGCGACGATCCGACCGTCGGAGTCGATCACCGAGCCCGAGAAGCTTGCCAGCATGGCCGCGTACGGCTACGCGGACCGCTCGCCGAGCGACTTCGAATATGACCACTTGGTCTCCCTGGAGCTGGGCGGCGCCGTGAACGACCCGCGCAACCTGTGGCCCGAGTCAGGCGCGTCCCCAAACCCGAAGGACGCGATCGAGAACGCGCTGCACCGCATGGTGTGCGATGGGCAGATGCCCCTCGCACAGGCCCAGCACATCATCGCCACCAACTGGCCGGGCTGGGCCCGCAGCCAGGGGGCGAGCAGCGCCACCGCGCCGGCCGCGAGCCCCGCCCCGTCGCGGCCGGCCAGCCCGTCCGGCCCGGTCGGCACCGCCGACGTCAACTGCAGCGACTTCAACACTCACTCCGCCGCTCAGCACTGGTTCACGGCGCACGGGGGCTCCGCGTCCAACGATGTGGCCGGCCTCGACCGCGACCACGACGGCCAGGCCTGCGAGTCCTTGCCCTAGCCGGAGCCGCGCGTCTCGACCCAGCTCGCCGAGATGTCTGAGCATGGTTCCATGGCCACCAGCGCGTAATCTGAGCCGATCGTAGGTCGCGGGCGCGCGAGCCGCGCGCCTCGAGGGAGCTGAGGGTTGGGGTTCTTCACAAGCCGAGACGAGGACGACCGGGATGAGGCCGAGTCGCGCAAGCGGATCGAGAGTGGCGGGATCCCGCTCGGCGCCCAGCGGCGCCTGAAGGATCTGGGTGCCGACGGTTCGCTGTTCACGAGCGGTCTGTCTGTCAATGAGTTCGCGCTCCTGGGCCGGATGGGCCCGCAGCCCCTGGCTCAGGTGATGGGCGCAAGTGTCATCCGCGCCGGCTGGCAGTTCCTCCCGCCGCTCCCTCCGGGAGAGATCGTCAGGCAGTCGGCCGGAGGAGCTGCCTACTTCACGTCGCAGACCCCCGGTTATGTCAACACCTTCACGGAGCCCTCGATGTCGCAGATCCGCAGCTATCGGTGGCACGCGATGGTGGTGTGCGAGCTCGACGTGCTGACCGACGCCTGGACCACCGCGCGGCGCCGGGCGCTGGACCGTCTGCGCGAGGAGGCGCTGCAGGTCAACGCCGACGCGGTTGTCGGGGTCCATCTGCACCGGGGCGAACATGACCTTGGGCGCGGCACGATCGAGTACGTCGTGTCGGGAACCGCCATCCGGCTCGCGGACTCGGCCGGCGCCACCTGGCCCGTGATCACCGACCTGTCGGTCCAGGACTATTGGCGGCTTCACTCAGCGGGCCATGAGCCCGTCGGCTTCCTGGCGACCACCGCCGTGGTGTTCGCCTCCCCCCCGGTCTCCCTCCGCCTGCAGCGCGCACGCACCATCCAGCGCAACCAGGAGCTGGACGAGCTCAGCCAGGCGTTCCGGATCGCGCGGGAGACGGTGCGAGCCCGGCTCGAGGGGCAGGTGTCAGACGCGGATGGTGTCGGCGCGGTCGGGGTCACGCTGTCTCACTCGATTCATCGGGACAAGCTGCCGCTGGGCTCGTCGCTGCAGACCGCGCCCTACCGCGGGTGGAATCGCGGGCGGTTGGGCCTGCCGTATTACGTCTCTGGCCGCGGCGACGCCGAACGCCGCGGTTGGGTCATCACGATGCACGCGGCCGGCACGGCCATCCGTCCGCGATCGGGACCGTCGCGGTTCCGGGTCAAGCCGACCGTCCGAATGGGAGCCACGTGAACGAATACGAACCCGGGTCACTCGAGGGCGTTCCGCAGTCCGGCCGCGAGCGGCTGGAGCAGAACCGCCAGGGCCTCTACACCTCCGACCTGAGCGTGAACGAGTTCCTGCTCGTCACCGAGGCGGGCTTTGATCCGGTGGGCCTCGTCGTCGGCAGCTCCATCTTCCACATCGGCTTTCAGGTCGCCGGGCCCACGACGAGCCGCGAGCTCGACGTGCTCTCACAGGCGATGTACAGCGCGCGCCAGCTGGCGATGACACGGATGGAGGAGGAGGCCGACCAGCTCGGCGCGGATGGCATCGTCGGCGTCCACCTCGATATCGGCCGCTACGAGTGGGGAGCGAACATGGCGGAGTTCATCGCCATCGGGACCGCGGTCAAGCACCGCGAGGGGGTCCTGCACCGCGCGCCGAACGGGCGGCCTTTCCAGAGCGACCTCTCCGGGCAGGAGTTCTGGACACTGTTGCGGACCGGTCACCGGCCGGTGGGGATGGTGATGGGCAACTGCGTCTACCACGTCGGCCGGCGAGGGCCGCTGCGCACGATGTCGCAGACCGGCCGCAACGTTGAGCTGCCCAATTACACCCAGGCCCTGTATGAGGCGCGCGAACTGGCGATGCAGCGCATGCAGACCGAGGCCCAGGAACTGGAGGCGGAAGGCGTGGTGGGCGTGACCCTTTCGGAGAAGAGCCACGGCTGGGGAAGCCATGTCATCGAGTTCTTCGCGATCGGCACCGCGATCATCGCGACGGGTGGCGGCGCGACCGGCGAGCCGCCGATCCCCGTGCTCGACCTCAACGATCGCTGAGCACCCGGGGCTTGGGCGGCTACGGTGTGCGGCATGTTCGACGCCTTCGAGGCCCGCGACCTGACCACCGAGCGCGGCCCGATCCACGCCATGGTCGGCGGCGACGGCCCTCCCCTCCTGCTGCTGCACGGCTATCCGCAGACGCACCTGATGTGGCACGCCGCCGCGCCGATCCTGGCGCAGCAGTTCACCGTCGTCGCCGCGGACCTGAGCGGGTACGGCGAGTCGCTGCGACCGGCCCCCACCGGCGATCACGCCCCGCACTCCAAGCGAGCGCTGGCGCTCGACCAGGTGCAGGCGATGGCGTCGCTCGGGTACGACCGCTTCGCCGTCGCCGGCCACGATCGCGGCGGCCGCGTCGCCTACCGGATGGCGCTGGACCATCCTGACCGGGTGAGCGCGCTGGCGGTCCTGGACATCGTGCCCACGGCGGACGTCTGGGCGCGCGCTGATGACAAGCTGGCCGTGGTCTACTGGCACTGGGGCTTCCTGGCCCAGGCGGCCCCGTTGCCGGAGCGGCTCATCGCCGGCGACCCCGACGCCTACTTCGACTATCACCTGCTGATGATCGGACTGGGCACCGACCCCGAGCTCTATCCCGACGAGGTGATGGCCGCGTACCGCCGTCAGCTGGACGACGTCAGCGCGGTCAACGCGATCTGCGAGGACTACCGCGCCGGCGCCACGATCGACCGGGAGCTCGACGAAGCCGATCGGGGCCGCCACATCCCGTGTCCGGTGCTCTGCCTGTGGGGCGCCCGCGGCGCCCTCCCCTTCCTCTACGGCGACGTTCTGGCCGTCTGGCGCCCCTGGGCCCCGGATGTCAGTGGCCGGGGCGTAGATGCCTCCCACTTCCTGGTCGAGGATCGGCCCCAGGAGGTGGCCGCGGAGCTGGCCGCCTTCCTCCGCGCCGCCTGACCCCGGGCAAACGGGAAGGGTGGCGACCCGGACATGCCGGGCCGCCACCGTCTCCTCGCCGGTTCGAGTCGGACCGCCCGACTCGGAGCTAGGACTGGCTGCCGGTGGTGCTGGTCGGGGTGGTGCCGGTGCTGGTACTGACCAACTCAACCTCGCTCCAGAACGCGCCGTTGCCGTTGATCGTCAGCTCGGCCTTACGCACGGCCATTCCTGCGGCAGGGGTGCACATCTGGTCGTTGCCCGGGCCGCCCTGGTCGCGTTGTCGTCGCCCTGGTCGCCGTTGTCACCGCCGCCGTCGCTGTGCTGGAAGACGGCGTCGCCGTGCTCGTCGCCGGCGCCGTTGTCGTCAGCGTCGTTGTCCCCGTTCTGCATCTGGGGGTTGTCGCACTTGATCTCGCTGTCGTTGGTGACCTCACCGCTGACGACATTGCCGTTGGTCAGCGTGATCATGAGGACGTTGTTGGCAAACGAGGTCACCGTGCCGGCGGTCGGTTCGGTGGTGGTGCCGGTCGTGGTGGTGCTGCTGTCGTGGCGGTGGGCCTTGAAGAACTCGTGGCGCACGCGCGCGTGGTGGTGGCGCTTGTGATGACGGCCGTTGTGGGCCAGGGCCGCGGTCGGCGCCGCGCCACACAGCGCCGTCGCCGCCAGCACCGTGAACAGGATCCTTCGCATCGAGGAGTTCCTCCTTTCGCCACCGCATCCTGGCGGCGACAAGTCCGGGGTTACGAGGAGGAAGAGTCGAGCGAGCCGGAAAGGTCACGCGACGCCGCGGAATCTTTGTAACCGCCGTCAGATCCCGAGGTCGTCCCGCCGCCGGAAGACGGCTGCGTGACGTTCTGCGTACTCGTGGTCGTGCCGCCACTCGTGCCCGAGCCTCCGCCGGAGCCATCCGAGGCCCCGCCGGAGCCATCTGAGCCAGGGCGCGCTCCGCTGCCCCCGGAGCCATCCGAGCCGCTGGCGGAGCTTCCTGAGGACGTGTCGGTGCCCACGCGCGCCCCGTCGGCGCCCGTCGAGCTCAGTGCGGACGCATCTCCGGAGCCCCCGCCGTCGCCCCCAGTTCCCGAACTGTCGTGGCCCGCGCCGCTGCCCCGCGACGATGTCGCCCCGGAATCCGAGCCCGAGTGGCCGGAACCGGAGGTCGATCCCGAACGGCTGCCGCCCCCGTCGTCAATGGTTGAGCCGCGCGCACCGCCGTCCCCTACGCGGGCCGACTGGCCGGACCCCTGGTCCCCGCGTGCCCCGGAGTCGGGTCCGTGGCCGCCATTGTGCCCGCGACCCGGCCCCGGGCCGCTCCGGCCCGATCCGGAGCCGTGCAGGCGCGCCGGCCCGCCCGAGCTGCCGTCGTGCGGCGCGCTCACGCGGTCAGGGGCGACGATCAGGCTCGCTGCTACCGCGACGGACGCAGCGGCCCGGAACGCGGGCACTTCGGTCAGCCGCCCGGCGCCGCGCGCCCGCGCCACGTGGTGGCGCGTCCCCGTGGGTGACCCGGTGTGGTGATGGTGGCCGGGCAACGTGTGGGTCACCGCGAGGCCCGTGGCCACCACGCCTGACGCCACCAGAGTCCCGACCTTGATGGCCAGGCCCCCGGAGGCGGCGGTTCCGGCGCCGATGGCGGCCTCGGAACCCGTCGCGCCGCCGCCGGAGCGAACGGCGGCGAACAGCTTGGCCAGCGGAACCGGGACCAGCGCCGTCGCCGCCTGGCGCAGGCGCAGGCGGGCGCGGTGCACGAGCTGGCGCACCGCCCCTTCGGAGAGCCCCATTCGCTGCGCCACCTGGGCGCGGGGGAAGCCCAGCACCGCCGTCCCCAGCAGCGCGTCGCGCTGGCGGTCGGGCAACGCGCTCAGCTCGAGCAGCGTCGCGTGCGCCTCGGCTCGGCGCTGGACGGTCTCCTCCAGCGGCTCGCCGTACGCCGAGGCGGCATCCAGCGGGGCGTCCACGGGCACCCTCCCCCTGACGACGGCGTTACGCAGGATCTGGTGCAGCCAGCCCCGCAGGTGGCGGACCTCGCGGCCCGCCTGCAGGGCGGCGAACGCGTTGAGGAAGGCCTGCTGGACGGCGTCCTCGGCCCGGCCGTCCGAGCTCAGCCGACGCGCCTGGGCCAGTAGCTCGGGCTCATAGCGCCTGACGATTGCGGCGAACGCCGCCTCGTGGCCGGTCTGGGCCAGCGCCACGAGATGCTCGTCCGGCTCAGCATCCAGCAGCCGGTCGCTGCGATCCAGCAGCTGGTCGGAGATCACCACTGCCATCTAGGACCCCAGGACGCCCGCTCGGGCGAAACCTTCCCGGCCCGGCCCGCGCGGCGCTCACGGGAGCCTTGCAAGCTCACCGGCACCAGGCCTCTCCCGCGCCGCTCACTCCGGGATAGATACCCCGGACGGTTCGACGACGATCCCCGTCGCTCGTTTTGCACCACTTCCTCAAGGCGTCCTGCCGCGTTTACTCGCTGGGCCGGACCATCTGGAAGACATCGCTCACCACCGTGTAGTCGGCGGGGCCACCGAGCCGGGCCACCGGCCGCAGCCCGGCGGTGTCCACCGCGCCGTCGACGATTGCAGACTCGTCGAGATGGACGCCCAGGACCTGGCCGATGACCAGCGGCGAAGCCCGCAACTTCCGACCGTGGAGCGGTATAGAAAGCAACGGAAATCCGCGGCGAGGAGGTTTCGAATGAGGCGCATGTTGCAGGTGGTTCTACTGTCCCTGGTCGTCGGGGCGTCGATCGCCGGCGTCGCGCTGGCGGCGACCTCGCCGTCGGCCGCCACTGGGGCGGCGACCAAGGTGACCAACAGCACGGCGGTGCTCAACGGCACGATCAATCCGAACGGGCACGCCACGCAGTACGACTTCGTCTACGGCCCGACGACGGCCTATGGAGCCACCAGCACCGTCCGGACGGTCCCGGCGGGGACGAAGGCGGTCGCCGTAAGTCGCGCGATCACCGGCCTGACGCCGGGTACGACCTATCACTACCGCATCAGCGCCGCCAGCTCCGGCGGAGTGGTGGGCGGCGCCGATCGGAGCTTCACCACCACCGGGCACCCGCCCGCCTCCGTCGTCACCGGCGGCGCGGTCTCCGTCGGCAAGACGGTGGCCACCCCCACCGGCGTCATCAACCCCGAGGGCGCGACGACGACGTGGACCATCCAGTACGGCCTGACGACCGCGTACGGGATGCAGAACTTCGCCGGCACCCTGCCCGCGCTGACGACTGCGCTGACGGTGTCAGCGCCGCTGACCGGCCTTGCGCCGGCCACGCTGTTCCACTACCGCATCGTCGCCTACCACGGCTCGAGCATCGTGTCCGCGGGTGCCGACGCGACGTTCTTCACCGAGCCCTCCAAGCGGCCGGTGCCGAAGATGACCGCGCACACCTCACCCGGACGCGACCGGCGCTCGCCGTACACGTTCACCACATCGGGGTCCCTCGGGGGCGCCGGTTTCATCCCCGCGGCGCAGCGGTGCACCGGCAACGTCGGCGTGCGCTTCCACAACGGACGGCATCAGCTGGCGTTCGTCGTCGCGCCCGTGCAGGCCGACTGCAGGTTCTCCGTGGGAGCCAGCTTCCGCAGGCTGCGCGGTAGGGGTCCGGCGAGGCTCAAGGTGACCGTGGACTTCCGCGGCAACGGCTACATCGCACCGGTCAACCGGATTGACCACGTGACGGCCCGCTGAGAGCGGTCGCGCGCGCCGGGCCACGTCGCCGGGCGCCCGCGGTACCGGCGGAGACCCCTCGGCCCCCCGCCGCGGCGGCCGCGGATAGTCTTGCCCGCCATGCCGCAGAGAGGGCCGCGAGTCTCGCCCATCGAGGTGGCGCTGCTGGCGGGCCTCACCGTCTGGGCCCTGTTCCCGCTGGTCCTGCTGCTCGTCCACGACGGCCAGCTTCACGCCCGGTTCACCGGCGCCGACGGACTGATCGGAGCTGACGGCGTCCTGGGGGCCGACCAGCTCCAGTACCTCGCGTGGGCGCGGGACGCTGGTGCCCATGGCCTTCTGGCCTCGGACCTGTTCAGCTTCTCCCAGGGCGGCCATGTCTACCTCCAGCCGATGTTCGCCATCACCGGTGCCCTGTACCGGTTGGGGCTCTCGCTGCCCCTGGCCTATCTGCTGTGGAAGCCGGTGGGGATCGTCGTTCTGGGGCTGGCGGCGGTGGCCTGGGCGCGGCGGTTCTTCGAGACCGAACTGCCGGCGCGCGCCGCGGTCGTGGTGCTGTCGGTGTTCTTCTGCACCCCGGTGGCGGCGCTGTTCAGCTGGACACAGTGGGCGTCGGGCTCGTTTCGCTTTCAGCTCTACCTGCTGGGCGACGAGCTCCTAGCCGCCGACAAGCTGTGGGGATACGTCCCCAGCGCCATCGGCGTCGCGCTCGTCCCGGTGGCGCTGCTGGCGACCGAGCGGGCGCTGCATGGCGCGCAGGAGCCCGACTTCGGCGCGCCGCGCTCGCGTTATGCCTACCGGCGGGACACGGTGGCGGCGGCCCCACTGGTGGTGGCGGCGCTGGCGTCGCTGGTGGCGTCCTGGCTTCACCCGTGGCAGGGCATCACGCTCGGCCTCATCTACGTTGGCCTGGCGCTGCTACGCCGCCTGCGGCAGTGGGCGGCACTGGCGGTGCCGGCGATCGGCGCGGGCCTCCCACTCCTCTACTACTACCTTCTCTCCCACCACGACTCCGCCTGGCAGCTGGCATCCCATTACGAGGTGATCCCGCGGCTGTCCGCCGTCGTCCTGGTGGCCGGCTTCGGCCCGCTGGCGCTGATCGCGGCGTTCGGGTTGCGCCGGCCGGACGGGATTCTCATCGAGCAGGCGCTGCTGCTGTGGGTGGGCGGCTCCGTGATCACCTACTTCGCCAACGACTCCTTTGCGCCCCACGCCTTCCAGAGCCTCAGCCTGCCGCTCGCGGTGCTGGCGGTGCGCGGCTGGCGCCGGCTGCGGCTGCCGGCGGCGCTCGGCGTGGCGGCGGTGGCGCTGGTCACGATCCCGGGGCTGGCGTTCAACGCGCGCAAGTTCGTTCGCACCGCCCGCAGCAACAACCTCGTCCAGTACTACCTGCCGTCGTCAGACGCGCAGGCGCTGGACTGGGTCAGCCACCACGCGCCCGCAGGCGGCATCCTGGCGCCGACGCCGTTCGCCGCCGTCGTACCCTCACAGACTGGGCGCGCGGTGTGGGTCGGCCACGGCTACTGGAGCCAGAACTACCCCGTGCAGGCACGCGAGGTCGACCGCCTGTTTGGCGGCCGTATGTCACCGGCGGACGCCCGGGCGTTCGTCGCCTCCACCGGCGCGTCCATCCTCGTGTCTGACTGCCGGCACCCCGCCGATCTGACCGGCCGCCTGAGGCCCCGCCTCGCCGCGGTGCACACGTTCGGCTGCGCCCGCGTGTACCTGCTCAACAAGGTCTAGGAGGGGCGGTCGGCCAGCCGGTAGACGAACCGCAGACCTGACCAAGTGGCGTCGATGGCGCACACCTTGTTGTCCACGAGCCCCGTCGCCAGCCCCAGCTCGCGCACCGCCCCCTCCCCCAGGTCGGTGGCGACGCCGGAGCTGCGCTTAGGCCACGCCACCCATAGCCCGCCGGCCGGCGTCAGGGCGTTCTTGCACACCGGCAGGCGCCGCTCGAGCTCTGAGCGCGCTACGAAGAACGCGACGATCACGTCGAAAGAGCCCTGCAGGCGCCGGCGCGTCGACACTCCCGGCGGCAGCTCTCCCAGCACCCGCTCGAACCCGTCGGGCGCCCCGATCAGGCCGAGTTGCGCCTCCGGCTTGATGCCCAGCTTGCGCGGCAGCGGGGTGCCTGAGTAGCCGGCGGGGTTGGCGCTTGGCATCGGCGGGGAGGCTATCCCGGTCCCCTGTCCCGCGCACGCGCGCAGCAATTTGCGCCAAAACGCGAGGAATTTGTGCCGTCGGTGACGAATTGCTCGGGGCCATTCGGGGTAGAACACCCCCGCTCATGCTCAACTCCGCCCTCGCGCCGACCGATCTCGCCCGCCGGATCGCCGATCTGCCCGACTCGCCGCAGTCGCGCTTTGCGGCGGCGACGCTGCTGGCGATCCCCCCGGAGGTCCGCCAGGCGCTGCGCGACGCGGTGGCGGCGAGCCTGGGGATTCCGATCGACGGCTACGGCCCCGACGTGGACGCGGTCGATCCGGTGCGGCAGGCGGCCTATGACGCCGACGTCGACGACCTGTTCGACTGCTGGGTGCGCAAGCACGTCTTCGACTCGGCCGATGACCGCCTGTTCCGGCAGGCGCTACGCATGCCGCCCGTCGAGACGCTCGCCGGCAGATGGGGCTAGGCGAGCGGCCGTCCGGCGGGCCGGAGTCCCGCCCGCTCCACCACGTCGGCGATCAGCCTGGACAGCTGGCTGCCCTGCCACGCGACCGGTGAGCGACCGGGCTCGTCGGTGACCAGCTGCGCGCCCGGAATGGCCCGCGCGTACGCCTCCCCCACCGCCAGCGGATGCTCGGGGTCGGCCTCGTCGTTGGATGCCACCACCACCGTCGGCACGGCGATCGCCTCGAGGTCGGCCAGCGACTGAAACGGGCGCGAACGCGGGACGGCGCGCAGCGCGTCGGCCACCGCGTCGGGGTGCTCGTGCAGCGACAGGCGCTGGCGGATCACCTTGATGACCGTCTCGCGCCAGCGCTCCGGGACCTGGGGCTCCCCGTAGGCGGCGATGAAGCCGTCGATCCCTCCGCGGCGCAGCCCGTCGGACAGCGCGTCCCAGCGAGTCAGCCGCCCGGCATCGTCCTGCCCGCCGGCGAACGCCGGCGTGATGAGCACCAGTCCCGCCACCCGCTCGGGTCGCTGGAGCGCCAGCCACGCGAGAGTGTGGGCGCCCATCGATGCCCCCGCCAGCACGGCGCGCTCCGCCCCGGCGTGGTCGAGCACCGCCTCCAGGTCGGCGCCGAGGTCCTCGTAGCGGTAGGCCTCCGCGCTCTCCGCCGGCGACGACGATCCGTGCCCGCGGGCGTCGTAGGCGATGACGCGATGCCCGGAGCGCTCCAGGGCGCTGGAGCCCATCACCACGTAGCGCCGCGTGGCGGTGAGGCCGTGCGCCAGCACCACCGGGGGCCCGTCGCCGGCATCGCTCACGCCCAGGGTCACCGCTCCGCGGCGCACGTCGTAATCGGACACCCCTCGTATCTAGCAGCCGCGGACCGGTGGCTACCATCTAAGCCACCATGGACGTCACCGACAGCACCTTCGAATCAGCCGTCATCGAGCGCTCGCGCGCGGTTCCCGTCGTCGTCGACTTCTGGGCCGAATGGTGCGGCCCCTGCCGGCAGCTGGGGCCAGTGCTCGAGCGCGCCGTCGCCGCCCGCGAGGGCAAGGTGGAGCTGGCCAAGATCGACGTGGACGCCAACCCACAGGTGGCGCGCGCGTTCGCCATCCAGAGCATCCCCGCCGTCAAGGCGTTTCGCGACGGTCAGATGGTCGCCGAGTTCGTCGGCGCCCAGCCCCCCGCGGCCGTCGAGAGCTTCCTCGACTCGCTGCTGCCCTCCGAGGCCGACGAGCTGGTGGCGCGCGGCGACGAGGAGTCTCTGCGCCGGGCCGTGGAGCTCGAGCCATCCCGCGCCGAGGCCGCCGTGCCGCTGGCGCGGCTCCTGCACGGGCGCGGCGACCGCGACGGAGCGCTGGCCATCCTCCGGCAGGTGCCCGGCAGCTTTGCCGCCGACGGTCTGGCGGCCCGGATCGAGCTCGAGAACGGCGATCCCACCGAGGATCTGCGCGACGCGTTCGCGGCGCTGGACGCCGGCGATCAGGAGCGCGCGCTGGATCTCCTCATCGGCGCCCTGCCCTCGGCGGACGGCGCCAAGGACGACATCCGCCGCGTGGTCGTCGGCATCCTGGACGAGCTCGGCGTCGAGAACCCGCTGGCGCGCGACTCGCGCCGGCGCCTGGCCAGCGCCCTGTACTGAGCCGCCCCCGGCCCTCCCTACAGCGCGAGCGTGAGCTGCTCCTCGGCCGTGGGCCGGGCGGGCTCCAGTCCGGCCACACGGACCCCCAGCAGCCGCACCGGCCGGGGCGCCGCGAACCGCCGCAGCAGGTCCAGGGCCACCGGCAGCACGCGGTCCATCGAGGCCACCGGCTCGGCGAGGGTCCGGGCGCGCGTGTGGGTGGAGAAGTCGTCGAGCCGCACCTTGATCCCGATCGTGCGCCCGTGGCGCTCCTGGCGCACCAGCGTCGAGCACAGCTGCTCGGTCAGCCGCTCCATGACCTGCTCCAGCGCCGCCGGGTCGGCGATGTCGTAGTCAAACGTGGTCTCGCGTGACTCTGAGATGACCTTGCGCTCCTCTGTCACCGGCGTGTCGTCCTCGAACCGCGCCCGGCTTTGGAGCGCGGCGCCGAAGCGGGAGCCGAACTGGGCGGCGAGTTGCTCGGGCGACGCCGCCGCCAGCTGGGCCAGGGTGTCCAGCCCGCCGTGGCGCAGCCGCTCGGCGGTCTTGGGCCCGATGCCCGGGATGAGCCCGCAGGGCGACTGCGCGAAGCGCTCGTAGGCCTGGTCGCGGGTGAGGACGACGAAGCCGCGGGGCTTCTCCGCGTCGGAAGCGACTTTGGCCACGAGCTTGTTGGGGCCGATCCCGATCGAGCAGTGCAGCCTGGTGTGGCGGGCGATCTCGTGTGCCAGCCGCCGCATGGCGGCGTGCGGCGCCGGGAGCCCCGACAGGTCCAGATAGGCCTCGTCGAGACCCACCACCTCCACGTCGTCAGAGCAGGCGCGCACCAACGCCATCACCTCGCGCGAGGCCTCCCGGTAGTACGGGAAGTCGGGCGTCAGATAGATCCCGTCCGGGCACAGGCGCCGGGCGCGCGCGGCGGGCATCGCCGAGCCCACGCCAAAGCGCCGGGCCTCATACGAGGCCGTGGTGACGACGGCGCGTGGGCCGGTGCCGGCGACGATCACCGGCAGACCTCTCAGGTCGGGACGCCGCCGCAGTTCCACCGACACATAGAACGCGTCCATGTCGACATGGGCGATGCAGCGTCCGACCATGGCCCGGACAGTAGGTCAACCGCCAGACGGTCGCCCGGCGGGGCCGGGCGCCGCCCCGAGGCCGTCACCGAAGCGGCGGCCCGGGGCAGGCGTGCCCGGTTGGGCTAGCGGCTGGACCAGACGGTCCCCACGCCCGCGAAGCCGAGCGCGGAGGCGGTGGCCTGGTTGAGGTCCCACTCACGACCGCCGGCGTAGGGGCCACGGTCATCGACGACCGCGGTCACGGTGCGGCCGCCGTACTGGAACGCGACCTTGGTGCCGCACGGGAGCGTGCGGTTGGCGACGCCGAGACCGGCGTGAAACCCACATGCCGTGTTCCCGGCGTCCTCGTACCAGGAGGCGAGCGCGGGGTGCAGCACGTTGACGCTCCCGGCCGGCCGCACGGCGCGAGCGTTGCCGCCGTCGCCGCCGAACACCATGCGCAGACGCCGCCCGCTGGCCGCGCTGGGTGAGACGCTCAGGCGATAGTCGCCGCGGGCGCCGGTGCGGGCGCTCCCGAGGGTGCGCCAGCCGCGACCCGCTCCGGCCTCCAGCCGCACGCGGCGGCCGGCGACCGCCGGCAACAGCGTGCCGCCGACGTGAACCGGGCGGGTGCTGAGCACGGCGGACTGGTGACGGGCCGGCGTGAACCGGGCGCCGACCGTGACGGTTGGCTGTGGGCGGGGCTTCGCGGCGGTCGGGGCGCCTGCGGCGGTCGACACGGCCGCGACGGCGGGGGCCGGCGACTGCTCGACGGCGCGCATCAGGCCCGAGCGACGCGGCTTGACGCGCACGTGAAAGCCGCCCGAGGTGCTGACCGTGGCCGTCGCGAGGGAGCGCCAGGGCGCCCGGCTCGTGGCCGCGGTCTGCACCAGGACGCGCCGGCCGGCGTGACTCGCCGGCGCGGTGCCGTTCATGGCCACCGTGCCGCCGAACCTGATCCGGCGCGGGCTGACCTGCAGGTTGAGGGGGGTCTGGACAGGATTCTGGGCTGACGGGGCCCTCTGGGACGTCACGCCGGTGAAGGCGAACGCCGATGCGGGCACAGCCAGCATCGATGTAGCGATGATCACATGTACTGAGCGCATCCGGCGCAGCGGGAATCTGGGCCTCAACTCGAGGACCTCCTTAGGTTCGACCGGACGCCTACGGGGTTAGCTGTCGGGCTCGCGGCCACTGCGAATCGCCGGCTTGCGGACGGCGATTCTTCAAGAGGTCGCTACGGTCGCGCCTGGTGTGCGCCAGGCGACCGATTCGCCCCAGGCCGGTTGCGGAACTGCCATCCGGCGGTGGGTCCCCCGTTCGCCCCCGCTCCGGGCAGGGTCGATTCGGCAGGTCGTTTTAGAAGTCGGCGAGGCTCGCAGCTTCTTGAACCTATTTGTGTGAGCCTCGTCACACCCAGGAGTCGTGGCAGAATCAGCGCGTGGCCAACCATGACCGCCTGACGGGGCTCGACACCTCCTTCCTGCACCTCGAGCACGACTCCGCGCATATGCACGTGGCCGGCTGCATGGTGTTCGAGGGCGAGCCGCCCACCTACGACGAGCTGGTGGAGCAGATCGCCGGGCGGCTGCACCTGGTGCCGCGCTATCGCCAGCGCCTCGCCTTCGTGCCCTTCCACCAGGGCCGGCCGGTGTGGGTCGACGATCCGCACTTCAACATCGCCTTCCACGTGCGCCACACGGCGCTGCCCAGCCCCGGCGGAGACGCCCAGCTCAAGCGGCTGGCCGGGCGCGTGTTCTCGCAGGCGCTGGACCGGTCCCGGCCGCTATGGGAGATCTGGCTCGTCGAGGGCGTGTGCGATGGGCGGTTCGCCCTGCTGTCCAAGACCCACCATGCGCTCGTGGACGGGGTGTCGGGCGTCGACATCGCCACGGTGCTGTTCGACACCTCGCCGGACCCGATGCCGGTGGCCCCGCCCGAGGACGACTGGGTCCCCCGGCCGCTGCCCAGCGGCGCCCAGCTCCTGGCCGATGCCCTGATCGAGCGCACGACCGTCCCGGGCGAGATCGTGCGCGGGGTCAGGGCCACACTGCGCGGGCCGCGGATGGTCGCCGCGCGCCTCGGGCGCGCGGCGGGCGGCGTGACGGCGGTGGCGCGGGCGGGTCTGCAGGCGGCCCCGCAGAGCCCGCTGAACGTCCGCATCGGTCCACACCGGCGGTTCACCTGGGTCCAGGGCGACCTCCAGGAGTTCAAGGCGATCAAGAACGCGCTGGGCGGGACCGTCAACGACGTGGTCCTGGCCGTGGTGGCCGGCGCGCTGGGTCGGTACCTGCGGATGCACGGCGAGGCCACCCAGGACACCGTCCTGCGCGCGATGGTGCCCATCTCGGTCCGCGCAGAGGTGGAGCGCGGCGCCCTGGGCAACCGCGTGGCCGCGATGTGGGTGCCGCTGCCGATCGGCATGACCGACCCCGTCCAGCGGCTGCTGACGATCAGCCGGGACATGGACGGGATCAAGGAGTCCGGGCAGGCCGTGGGCGCCCAGGTGCTCACTGAGCTCTCGGGCTTCGCCCCGCCGACGATCATGGCGCAGGCGGCACGCCTGCAGGCACGCCAGCGGCTCTTCAACCTCGTGGTCACCAACGTGCCGGGCCCTCAGATCCCGCTCTACATGCTCGGCCGCGAGCTCGACGCGATGTTCCCGATGGTGCCCCTGGCCGAGAACCAGGCCCTCGGCGTCGCGATCATGAGCTACAACGGGCAGCTCAACTTCGGGCTGAACGCCGACTACGACGCCATGCCCGACCTCGAGGCGCTCGCCGACGAGCTGCGCGCCTCGATCGACGAGCTCGCCGCGGCCGCCGGCGCCGACTCGAGCGACGGAACCCGGGAGCGCACCCGCAGCGCGGTGCGCTCCGCGGAGTGACCCACCGCCGCGCGGGACCATCCGGATGCCCCGGCTGATCGAGCGGCTGCTCATCGTCGTTGCCTCGCTGGCGGTGGCGATCGGCGTAATCGCGCTCCTGTCCGGCGGTCTGCTCGCCGGCCGCGACAGCCCGGGCGTGTCGGGCGCCGCCAGCGGCCCGGGCGTGGCCTTCCCCGACCAGGGCAACGCCACGCTCAAGCCGGGCCAGGGCCGCCCTCGCTATGACTCGACACCGCCCACCAGCGGCGCCCACCTGCCGGCGGCGACCGATCGCAACGGCGCGCAGCTGAGCGATGACCAGCTGCTCCAGGCGCTGTCGGTCGGGGACGTGGTGCTGATGTACGGCACCCGCAAGCCGCCCGCGGGACTGACCGAGGTTGCCGGCGCGATCGCGCCCCCCTTCACCCCGGCGCTGGCCGCCACCGGGCAGGCCGCCGTCCTGGCCTACCGTCCCGGCACCACCGGGGTGCTCGGGCTGGCCTGGGCGCACATGGTGCACGTCCGCTCCCCCACCGATCCCAACCTGCGGTCCTTCGTCCAGTACTGGCTGGGACGCGCCGCGCCTCGTCGCACCCGGGCGCTTCCGAGCAGCTAACGCGGGCGCACCGCCACGGTGACCCGGGTCAGCGCGCACAGCCGCCCGTCGTCGTCGGTGAGCTCCACCTCCCACACCCAGGTGGTCCGCCCCCGATGGCGGGCACGCGCCACGGCGTTGACCGCGCCCTGGGTCACCGGGCGCAGAAAGCTGGTCTGGTTGGACAGCCCCATGGCCGTGTTGCCATCCTGAAACACCTTGGCGGCGGTGCCGTTGGTGGCCAAGCTCTCGGCGATGGCCGCATAGACGCCGCCGTGGAGCAGGCCCGCCGGCTGGCGCAGGTCGTCGCGCACGGGCACGCGGCCGCGCACCATGCCGTCGGAGATCTCGCCGATCTCCAGGCCGTAGAGGCGGTCGAAGCCGAGGTCGGGTTCGAAGGGGAGCTCCAGTGCCATCGCGGCTGCGCACCTTACCCGGCTTGATGATTTGCCTACTGCAAGCGGCTTCTCAGGCTGGCCATTCTTCGCTTCCACTTCGGCACGAGCGACTAGGCTGTGAGCGAGCATGGCATCATTGGACAGCCTTCCGGGCGATCAGCGCGCGGTACTGCAACTCGTGCTGAGCCGCGGCCGCAGCTACGACGAGATCGGCCGGCTGCTCTCGATCAAACCCTCCGCGGTGCGCGAGCGCGCCCAGCTCGCGCTGGACACCCTCGGCCCGCACACGGACGTCGCTCCCGAGGAGCAGGGCCGGATCGCTGACTACCTGCTCGGCCAGCTCCCCGACGCCGACGCCGGGCAGGTGCGCGACCTGCTGGCCAGCTCCCCCGGCGCGCGTGCATGGGCCCGCGTCGTCTCCTCCGAGCTGGCTCCCCTGGCGGGCGAGCACCCGATGCCCGAGATCCCGGCCGAGGGATCCCCCGGCGAGCATGTCCCGGCGCACGCGGACCCCGAGCCGACGCTCGCGCCGGCCCGCACCGCCGACGCGCCGATCGCGGGGCTGGGGCCCGCCCAGCCGGAGTCTGAGCCCGCCGAGTCCAAGCGGCGGCGCGGGCGCCGGCGCCGTCAGCGCACCGAGCCCGAGGCCGAGGCCGCGCCCGCCGACACGCGGCGCAGCTCACGTCTCGGCGGCGCCCTGGTCATCCTTCTCGCGGTCGTGGCCGTGGGGGCGGTCCTGTTCTTCGTGCTGCGCGGGGGTCACTCCAACAACCACGCCGCGGCGAGCAGCAGCACCGCGAGCAGCAGCACCGCGAGCAGCAGCGCCGCGGCCAGCGCCACGACGCCCACCACCGCGTCGTCCACCACATCGTCAGCGACCAGCGCCAAGGTCGTGGCGCAGATCAATCTCACGCCGCCGTCCAGCGACAAGAAGAGCAAGGCCGCGGGCATCGCCGAGGTGCTCAACGAGGGCAGCACCGACGGCGTCGCCATCGTTGCCCAGAACGTCCCGCCCAACAGCACCAAGCCGCCGGATGCCTATGCCGTGTGGCTCTACAACTCGCCCAAGGACGCCAAGATCCTCGGCTTCGTCAATCCGGGCGTCGGCAAGACCGGCCGGCTCTCAACGGCCGGCGCCCTGCCGACAAACGCTTCGCACTACAAGCAGCTGATCGTGACCGTGGAGACCACCGCGTCCCCCAAGGCGCCGGGAACGATCATCCTGCAGGGCGCCCTCACCAACCTGTAGGCAAGGCCCCGCGGTCAGCGGCAGATCCGCGCCAGCTCGTCCAGGGCCTCGTCCAGCTTGGACTCGGTTGCGCGGCGCAGCAGGAGGCCGCCGGTCCGCGAATAGCCCCGGAGCTTCTGCTGCTGGGAGAGCGTCACCTCCGTACCTCCCGGGGCCGGCTCGAGCCGCACCTCGACCACTGACTCCGTGAGCACCCGCTCGAACGGTGTCCCGGCGACCTCCTGCGCCCAGGACCGCGTCCACGGCGGCTCCGAGCCCACGAGCCGGAAGTCGGCCCGCACCGGGCGCCCCCGCTTGGTCTTGAGGACCTGGGTGAAGCGGTCGTCCTCCACCGCCTCCATGCGGTCCACGCCGGGCCACCAGCGCGGCATGTGATGGGGGTCGGAGACGATCTCCCAGAGCTCCTGCTGCGAGGCCGGCAGTGTGCGGCTGCGCCGGGCGACCGTCATGCGGCCCTACTCCGTGTACTCGATGAGCGAGTACACGTCGTGCGGCGCCAACCGCCGGCGGCCCTCCAGGAAGCACAGCTCCACCAGGAAGGCGCAGCCGATGATCTCGGCGCCCAGGCCGGCCACGAGATCGCACAGGGCGCCCGCCGTCCCGCCGGTGGCCAGCAGGTCGTCGTGGATGAGCACCCGGGCGCCGTGGGCCAGCGCATCGGCGTGGACCTCAAGGACGTCGAGACCGTACTCGAGCGTGTACTCGGCGCTGATCGTCTCCGCGGGCAGCTTGCCGGGCTTGCGCGCGGGCACGAACCCGGCGCCGAGCTGGCGGGCGAGCGCCGCCCCGAGGATGAAGCCTCGCGCCTCGGCGGCGACGACGTAATCCACGTCGGTGGGCGTGACCCGCGCCGCGAGGCCGCTCACCGCGGCGTCGAGGGCGGTCGCGTCCAGCAGCAACGGCGTGATGTCGCGGAATAGGATCCCTGGCCGCGGGAAGTCCGGGATGTCGCGGACGAAGGCACGCAGATCAAGAATCGTCACGCCAGTGGCCCTGGGCGGCGGGTCGGAGGACTCAGGTCGCGATCTTGCGCAGGTCGCGGATGAGGAGCAGATGCTTGAGGTGCGTGGTGACCGAGGCCAGGTTCTCCAGGGCCTCGATCGCCTCGTTGCGCCGCTCCGGGTTGCGCGAGCGCAGGGCCGGCGCCAGGATGCTCTGCAGGAGCTGGGCCTCGCGATCGGCCGAGCTGCGAAACACCCGGAGGTTGCGCCCGCCGACGCCGTAGCGGGCCAGCTCCGACACCGCGCGGATGATCTCGCGCTCGGTTTCGTCGTAGTAGTGCGTGCCGCCGCGGTTCTCGCCCTTGATGACGCCGAACTCCACCAGCTCGCGCACGAGCTTGGGGTCGGCCCCGGTGTCCTCGACGACGTCTTCGAGCGAGTACAGCGAGCCCGAGTCGCGGACCCGGACGCCGGCGCGGCGCGGCGCGGGACGCTCGCCCGTGGGCGGCGCGACGTCGCGGTCGGCGCGGCCGCCCGCCAGCTCCCGGCGGATGACGCGCAGGGGAAGGAACTCGTCGCGCTGCAGGCGCAGGATCGTGCGCAGGCGGGCGATGTCTGACTGTGTGTAGAGGCGGTAGCCGCCCTGGGTGCGCCGGGGGGCCAGCAGCTTCTGATCCTCCAGGTAGCGGATCTTGGAGATCGAGATGTCGGGGAACTCCTGGTGCAGCGCCTTGCAGACCGCGCCGATCGTCACCGCCTTCTGACGCGGTCGCTGGTCATCGGGCTCGGGCGGCTCGGGGAGCTCCAGCTCGGATGCGGGAGTGTCGGTGCTCATCAGCGGCTGAGGAAAGCCAGCTTGTACTTGCCGATCTGCAGCTCGTCGCCGTCGCTCAGGCGCTGGGAGTCGATGCGCCGGCGGTTGATGTAGGTCCCGTTGAGCGAGCCGCAGTCGTCCAGGTGATAGTCGGCTCCGCGGCGCACGATCACCGCGTGGTCACGTGAGACCGTGACGTCGTCCAGGAACACGTCGCTCTCGGGGCGCCGCCCCACGGTGATTCGGTCGCCCTGGAGCGGGAAGCTCTCGCCGGCGCGCCCGCCGCCGGCGCGGATGACCAGCGCCGCGCCGCGACGCACGACGTCCTCCAGCTCCACCACCTCGAGCTCCCCCGTCTCGCCGACTTTGTAGGTGGCCGTCGAGACGCCCGGAGACTGCTCGCTCTGCGCGAGGAACGCGCCGCACCGCTGGCAGTAGCTGGCGCCGTCATCGTTGGCAAATCCGCACTCGGGGCAGTGCTGGGCCATCGGGCCTGACGCGAGCTACTCGGGCTGGTCAGCCGGCACCCGCCCCGCCAGGATGTCGGTCAACTGCTGCACGTCGGCGCCGGAGATGATGAGCTCCCCGCCCTCGTCCTTCTTGCGCAGGCGATTGACCAGCTCGGCGCGGAGAATGTCGATCTTGCCGTGGAGGATCCGCCGCCGATAGGAGATCTCCATCTCCTCCTCGGTCAGCTGCTTGATCAGGTCCTTCAACTCCTGGTCGGTCAGCGACCCGAGGTCCGGAAAGGTGGTGTCCATGCTTGTTCGTTCCCTCTCGTGTGTAGGTGGGCGAGTATAACCTCGTCTTCCAGAGGGTCAAGCTGAGCTTGAGAGTCTGCCCGCTTGGCCCGCGGCGAATGAGACCGGATGGCGGTCAGGATGAGCGCGGCGGGACCGGTCGCTCGGGCGCGCCTTGTCCAAGCTTACGCGCTTGCCGGAGGCCGCTGCGGATGTAGAGAACGGTCGCCACCAGGGCCAGCGCCAGCCCGACGTAGAGCATGATGAGCGCCAGCCAGTGGACGCCGGCCATCGCGAAGAAGGGCGCGCCCATCGTCGGTGCGACGCCGACGCGCCCCGCCCAGTTGATGTTGACGTCGATCCCGCGCGAGAGCCCGTAGCGGCTGAGGGCCAGCATGAACACCTCGCGGGCGACGACGAGGGCGATGGCCCAGCGCGGAAGTAGCGAGAAGTGCCAGCACACCACCATTCCCGAGACGACCAGGAGCCGGTCGATGATGGGGTCCAGCAGCGCTCCGAGGCGGCTGTACTGGCCCGTCAGGCGCGCGGCGAAGCCGTCCAGGTAGTCGGCCCACCCGATCACCGCGAACAGGATCGTCGCCGCGGTGGAGTGACCGTCGCCGCTGGACAGGGCGACGATCAGGAACACAGGGATGCCGGCGAGGCGGGCGAAGCCGATGGCGTTGGGGATCGTCCACGGGTGCAGCGGCTGGTCCGAGCGCGTCTGGGCCGGCGCCGGCCCAGAGCGATCGATCCCGAACAGCCGCCGCTTGGTGATACGAGGGCTCACCCCAGCAGGGGCGTGCTCACGGGAGCTCCCGCCAGAGCTCGGCCACCGCCTCCGCGGCCCCCTGGACCGGGATCGTCCGCGACTCGCGGCCCCGGCGCACCTGGACCTCGATCTCCCCGGCGGCGAGCGTCCGGCGCCCGACGGTCAGCCGCAGCGGGCAGCCGAGCAGCTCGGCGTCGGTGAACTTCTCCCCCGGTCCGGCGTCACGGTCGTCGTAGAGGATCTCGAGGCCGGTGGCCTTGAGGTCCTCGTAGAGCCGATCGGAGAAGTCGCGTTCCTCGCTGCCGGGTTTGCCCAGCGTCACCAGCTCGACATCGAACGGAGACACCGCCCGCGGCCACGAGATGCCCTCCTGGTCGGCGTACTGCTCCACCGCAGCAGCCGCCGTACGCGCCGGCCCGAAGCCGTAGGACCCCATCCAGATCAGCTGCGTCTTGCCGTTCTCGTCCAGGTAGGTGGCGCCCAGCGGCTCGGAGTAGCGGGTGCCGAGCTTGAAAATGTTGCCGACCTCGATCGCCGGCTCGATCCGAATGGCGGTGCCGTTGATGGTGTCCCCGGCAACGACGGTGCGGACATCCACGGTGTCGTAGGGGAAGTCCCGCCCCGGCTCGACGCCACGCAGATGGGCGTCGGGCTCGTTGGCGCCGGCCACGTAGGACCCGGCCCCGTTGGCGGTGACCGCGGCGTCCAGCAGCACCGGCAGCCCGGTCCCGACAGGGCCGATGTAGCCCGGCGGCCCGATCCGCTGCTCGATCTCGTCGGCGCGAGCGGCGCGGAACGGCCGGCCCAGGGCGTTCTGGAGCTTGATCTCGTTGACGCGGTGGTCGCCGCGGACGACCACCATCCTCATCTCGTCGCCGTCCAGGATGATCGGGAACGCCTTGAGCGTGGCGCCGGCGGGGACCTCGAGCGAGGAGACGAGCGCCTCGATCGTCGTCGCGCCGGGGGTGGAGACAAGCTCGGGCGCGTCGCGCCCCGGCGGCAGCGGCACGGGCTGGGCGTCGGCGGAGGCGACCTCGACGTTGGCCGCGTAGCCGGGGGCCAGCACCACATCGTTCTCGCCCGCGGCGCACGGGGCCATGTACTCGTCGGCGCCGTGGCCGCCCATCATCCCGACGTCGGCCTCCACGCGGTACCACTCCAGGCCGCAGCGGTCGAGCATGCGCGCGTAGGCCTCGGCGTGCTTGTTGTAGCCGATGTCGAGACCCTCGCGGTCGCGGTCGAAGGTGTAGGCGTCCTTCATGATGAACTCGCGGGTGCGCAGCACGCCGGCGCGCGGCCGCGCCTCGTCGCGCTCCTTGACCTGGAAGTGGTAGAGGATGAGCGGGAGGTCACGGTAGGACTTGACCGCCGCCGCCACGTGGCCGGTGACGATCTCCTCGTGGGTCAGGGCCAGCACCATGTCGGCGCCCTTGCGGTCCTTGAGCTTGAACAACTCCTCGATGTCGTAGCGGCCAGTCCGGCGCCACGGCTCGGCGGGATGCATGACCGGCATCAGCATCTCCTGGCCGCCGATGGCGTTCATCTCCTCGCGGACGATCTGCGCGATCCGCTGGTGCACCCGCCAGCCGGCCGGCAGCCAGGACCACAATCCGGAGCCCACCTGGCGGATGAGACCGGCGCGCACCATGAGCTTGTGCGAGATCGCCTCGGCGTCAGCCGGAGGCTCTCGCTCCGTGGGCAGGAAATAGGTCGAAAGCCGGGTCACCGAGGCCCAAGCGTACCCGGCGATCGGGTCTGGGCACGAGCGATCATGCTTGTTCGTGCCCTCAGCCAGCGTGGAGCTATGTTCTGATACAACGCTCGCAACTTGAGGTTGAGAAAAGGAGCTGTGTCATGCCCTATTCGGTACCGCCCCTCCCCTACGACTACAACGCGCTGGAGCCCACCATCGACGAAGCGACGATGAAGCTCCACCACGACAAGCACCACCAGGCCTACGTCGACAACGCCAACAAGGCGCTGGACGGCACCGAGTGGGCTGACAAGGACGTCGTGGAGGTGCTCAAGAACCTCAGCTCCCTCCCTGCGGACAAGCAGGGCCCGGTCCGCAACAACGCCGGCGGCCACTACAACCACTCGCTGTTCTGGGAGTGGATGGCCCCCAACGGCGGCGGCGCGCCCGACGGCGCCCTCGGCGACGCGATCAACTCCGCGTTCGGCTCGTTCGACGACTTCAAGGCCCAGTTCAAGGCGGCGGGCGTCGGGCGCTTCGGCTCCGGCTGGGCCTGGCTGGTCCACGACGGTTCGGGGCTGGCGATCGTCTCCACCGCCAACCAGGACAACCCTGTCTCTGACGGCAAGACCCCGCTGCTGGGCATCGACGTCTGGGAGCACGCCTACTACCTGACCTACAACAACCGGCGTCCGGACTACATCGACGCCTGGTGGAACGTGGTCAACTGGCCAGCGGTGGCGGCGGCGTACGGCAAGGCCTCGTAGGAACTTCTTGCGCCTCGGCCTCGGCGCGGCCGGCGGGGGACCGTCTACCGCGCCGGGGCTCGAAACGTCGTAGAACGGCAGCATCGAGTAGGGGGCAGCCGTCGTCGCGTCCTTCCGAGGACTTTTGGTAGATATTGCCGCTGACAGAGCCATTATCTACCAAAAGTACCTGCAAAGCCGCAGGATTTAGACTGGCCGCCCGCGCCGACGGTCCTTCCCCAGCCGTCGTTCACGTTCGCCCCACGTCACCGCGAACGCCGGGAGCAACGCGCACCCATTCAGCAGGTCGCCAGCGCTGCGTAGTGGACCGTCATCACCCGCTCGCCGAGCCCCGGAGGCAGCGCCAGCAACGCACGGACCGCCCATTTGGCCGTCCCGAGCGTGGGCCCATCCTGGAACACGCGCACCGACCGCGGCAGCGGGTCGACGAGGTCAGCCTGACGGGTCAGGCCGGCCGCGGCGATCAGCCGGCGCATCTCGGCGCGGCTGAAGCGCTGCACGTGGCCCGCGGCCACCGAGCGCGCCACCGCCTGGCCGCGCCGAGCCGCGGCGTTGGCCTCCAGCGGAACCTCGACGCAGACGAGACCCTCCGACACCCGCGCGAGCTCGCGTAGCACCGCGAGCGGATCGTCCACGTGCTCGAGCACGTGGGTGGCGATCACCAGCGCGAACACGCCGTCGTCAAACGGAAGCCGCCGCCGGGGCTCGAATGTGCGGACCTCGGCGACCTCGGCGCGCCGGCGTGCGAGGTCGGCGGCGGTGTGCGAGGTCTCGGCGCCGACGAGCCGAGCCTCCGGCGCGGCGCCGTGGTGCAGCGCCGTCAGGACCGCGCCGTCGCCGCAGCCCACCTCCAGGATCGTCGCCGGTGCGCCATGACCGGCGCGGCGCAGCAGCGTGGCGATGTGGTCGGCCTTGATGACCGCGCTCAACTGGCGCCAGCGGGCGGAGCGGTCGCCGTCGACCCCCGGCCTGGAGCTGTAGTACGCCTCGTAGTCGACGCCGGCCACGGCGCGGGCCGTTCAGCTAGGCCCGGGTGAACCGCCGCCCCGCCACCGGCGACTCGGACTCGTCCAGGCGCTCGACGCGCCGCATGATCCCGGCGTTCTCCTCGCCGGCGGCCTCGGCCTCCAGGGCGGCCATACGCTCGGGGGTCATGGCGGTCGCGTCCTCGTTCTCGGCCAGCCACTGCTCGGCCTCCGCGGCGGCGCGCTCGTCACGGATCACGCGCTTGCCGGCCGCGTAATACTTGTCGATCTCGGCGAACAACTCATCCACCAGGTTCTCGGTGCGCACCTTGCGCAGCATCTTGCCCTTGGAGTAGATCGCGCCGGCATCCTTCGCGCCGGTGATGCCGAAGTCGGCGTGGCGGGCCTCGCCGATGCCGTTGACCGCGCAGCCGAGGACCGACACCTCGATGGGGTCGTCGTAGGCCTCGAGGCGCCGCTCGACCTCGGCGACGACGGTGTCCATGTCGAACTGGAGCCGGCCGCAGGTGGGGCAGGCGATCAGCACCGGGCCGCGCTCGCGCAGCTTGAGCGCCTTGAGGATCTCCCAGGCGACCTTGACCTCCTCCTCGGCGTGGAAGGTGGAGAGCGAGATGCGGATGGTGTCGCCGATCCCGTCGGCCAGCAGGGTCCCGAGGCCCACGGCCGACTTCAGCGAGCCCGACCACTTGGTGCCGGCCTCGGTCACCCCCAGGTGCAATGGGTAGGGGATGCGCTGGGACAGCAGCCGGTTGGCCGCGATCGTGTTGGGCACCGACGTCGACTTCATCGACACCTTGAAGTTGGTGAAGTCCAGGCGCTCCATGAGCTCCACGGTCTCGACCGCGGCAGTGACGAGCGCCTCCACGGGGTCTGAGTACTCGAGCTGGCGCAGGTGCTTGGGCAGCGACCCGGAGTTGACCCCCACGCGCAGCGGGATGCCGAGCTCGGTGGCGCGCCGGGTGACCTCGGCGACCTTCTCGGGACCTCCGATGTTGCCGGGGTTCAGGCGCACGCAGTGCGCGCCGGCGTCGAGCGCCTTGAGCGCCAGCGTGTGGTTGAAGTGGATGTCGGCGATCACCGGGATCGGGGACTCACGCACGATCGTGCGCAACGCCTCGGCGTCCTGCTCGCGCGGGACCGCGACGCGCACGATGTCGGCGCCGGCCTCGGCGACCCGGCGGATCTGGGCCATGGTGGCGGTCAGGTCGGCCGTCTCGGTCTTGGTCATCGTCTGCACAGCGACGGGGGCTCCGCCGCCGATCAACACGTCACCAACGCGGATCTGGCGCTGAGAGGGCATGGCCCTGAGTGTAGAGCGGGTGCTGAGCTACGCCGAGTCGCCGGGCGGCTCGTCGCCCGCTCCGGGCCCGCCGGCGTCCGGCGGCGCGCCGCCACCGGGCCCGGCCCGGCGCTGGCGAATCGCGATCGCGCCGAAGGTCACGGCGGCGAGGAGCAGCACCACGAGGATCACGATCACCCACGTGGGCAGGAACGATCCGCCGCCCCCTGCCTTCGGCCCGGTCTCGTGGCCGGCTCGGACGGTGAGGATCCCCTGGTTGATGACGTCGTAGCAGCTGGTGTACTGCTTGACGGTCGCCGGCATGACCGCCAGCGCGTGCTGCAGCTGCTGCAGCGTGTAGCTGTGCGTGAGCCGGCCGGTGGACTGGCAGTCGTTGATGATCGCGTTGCCCCCGGCGCCCAGCGCGACGGGCGCGGCGAGGCCCGACAGGACCAGTACGGCAAGGGCGCACACCAGCGCCAGCAGGTTCGTCCTCCCTCTCATCGGCGACAAGCTTATGCGGAAGTCCGCTGAATCATCGGGGGGACCGGCGGCCCGTCGGGCAGCAGTTGCAGCGCGCGCGTCTCGATCTCGGCCGGGGTCGTGCGCCAGGGCCGAGGGAGCTTGAAGCGGTAGACGAGGTAGCCGTCGACGTCGCGGCCGCTGATGCGGCGGATGCCGCCGGACGGGTGCGTGGGCTGCTGCCCCCGGTCACCCACGATGTCGAGCTCGTCAATGGTCACCGGACCGGAGTCCGTGCCGGCCGGCTCGCCCGGGCCCGACCACGGGACCCCTCGCATGTAGACCGACAGGGGGCCGGTGGCGAACTGGCCGTCGTAGGCGACGATCGCACGCGTCCCCGTGTGCGACCCCAGCGCCGACGCCACCGCCCGCCAGTCGGGCCGCTGCAGGAACGTGTCGTGGTTGATCTTGATCCCGGCCCAGACGAAGAGACCCACGAGCACGCCAACGAGGGCAGCGCCGGGAAGTTTCGCGCCAGGCGCGGTGCACGCAGCGCCGAGGACGATCGCCAGCGGCGGCCAGGCCGGCATCAGCCCGCGGGCGATGTAGTCATCGTGGCCGGCGAGGGCCAGCGCCAGCGGGATGAGCAGGACGACCGCGGCCAGCAGCGCGGCCAGACCCGCCCCGCGCAACTGCCGCTCGTTGGCGCCGATGATCAGCAGCGCGATGACGATCGCGCCCAGTGCCGCGGCCCCCCACAGCCCGTAGGACACGCCCGAGGTCTTGAAGAGTGTGTTGAGGCCGAAGGTGACCGGGACCTGCTGGATGCGGGTGGCCAGCCCCTGACTGGTGATGAACGCGGCCTTCTGCTGAAAGCGCGGGACGACGTGCGGGATCAGCGGCGCCAGGACGAGCGCCTGCGCGGCGAGCGCGATCAGGCTGGCCCGGGTGCGCAGACGGTAGACCAGCAGCAGGCCCTCGGCGGCGACGAGGAATCCCGCGAAGTACTGCGTGAGCAGCGCCAGCGCCGAGAACACCGCCCACCACACCAGGTCCCGGGTCGCGCCCGTGCGCCAGGCGCGCGCGAAGAACAGCATCGAGGCGGTGCAGAGCACCACGAGGAGCATGTACTCCCGGGCCTCCTGCGAGTACCAGATCATGAACGGGCTCACCGCCGCCAGGGCGGCGGCCACCACGCCCGCCCTGGCCGAGACCAGCTCTCGCCCGCACAGGTAGAGCAACGGGACGAGCCCGACCCCGAGCACCACCGACAGCGACCGCAGGCCCGCCTCCCCGGTGCCGAACACCTTGGCCCAGGGCCAGGCGACGATCAGGTACAGAGGCGGGTTCCACTCCGCCGAATTCCACGCGCGCAGCATCGCGCCGAAGGACAGGCCGAGCTCGTGGGCCGCCTGTGACTCGTCCAGCCAGTAGCTCTGACTGGAGATCGTGGCGAAGCGCAGGACCGCGGCGAGGACGACGAGTCCGGCCACAATCCAGGTCTCCGTCGAGGCTCCGAAGGGCCGCCGCTCGGGCGCCGTTCGCTCGCTCGCGGAGGCGCCCGTTCGGGCCTGGAGGAGCATGCGGCGGCAGTGTAGCTCCGGGTCCCACGGCGAGGACCGGCACAACCACGGGCCCTGCGGGCCGTTCAGCCCCACCGTCGACGCCACCCTGCGCTAGCCTCGACCCCAGCAGCACGGGCGTGTCTGCCACCGTGGGCGCGCGTCCAGACGTCCCTGGGCCGCTGTCTGGCTGCCTGACCTTCGACCGCGGACGTGGCCTCGTGCGGCCGCAACTTTGATCCGCCTGGAGCTGTTATCGACACCATGCGCCTAACTCCCCCAGCCTCCAAAGCCCTCGTCCGTCGCTGGAGCCGGGTCGCCCTGGGGGCGGCCGTCGGCGTGGCCGGCCTCGCGTCGCTTCCGGCGACCGCCGCCGCCAGCCACAACCAGCTGGTGATCATCCAGGACGGCAGCGATCTGAACAATCCCGCCGGGGCGTTTCAGGAGTTTCGGCAGTTGGGCGCCAACGCCGTCCGGGTCGTGATCCCCTGGGCCGCCGTCGCCCCCAGCCCGACGGCCAAGAAGAAGCCCAACTTCAACGCGACCGATCCCAATGCCTACCCGGCGGCCAACTGGGCGCCGTTTGACGCGATCATGAAGACTGCGGCGGCGGACGGAATCACCATCGACCTGACGATCTCCGGGGGTGCTCCTCGCTGGGCCGAGGCGACACCGCCGGCCGCGCCGGGCCAGAACGGCGCGTTCATCAGCTGGAAGCCCAATGCGGCAGCGTATGGTCAGTTCGTGCGCGCGGTGGGCACGCGGTACAGCGGGCACTTCACCCCCAAGGGCGCCAGCGCGACGGTGCCGGGAGTCCACGTCTGGGCGCTCTACAACGAGCCCAACTTCGGTGAGGACCTCGGCCCACAGGCGATCAACGACTCAACGGTCCTGACCGCGCCGATGTACTACCGCGGCCTCGTCAACCAGGGCTACAACGCGCTCAAGGCCACCGGCCACGCCAAGAACACGATCCTCATCGGCGAGTTCGCCGCCCAGGGCTTCGAGCCCGGCCCGTTCCCCAAGAAGACGGGTGGACTGCCCGGCAACTTCGGCCAGACGCGGCCGCTCTTGTTCATCCGCCAGATGTACTGCGTGGACAACAGCTTCAATCCGCTGCGCGGCAGCGCCGCCAAGGCGGTCGGCTGCCCCACCTCCTCGGCGGCCAGCCGGAAGTTCCGCAGCCAGAACCCCGGCCTGTTCAACGTCAGCGGCCTGTCGCTGCACCCCTACGGCCAGACCCAGTCGCCGGTCAGCAAGGCCGGCAACAAGGTCGATTACGCCCTCTTCCAGGACATCCCCCAGGTCGAGGCGACGATCGACCACGTCAACCGCGTCTACGGGTCGCAGAAGAAGTTCCCGATCTACAACACCGAGTACGGGTACATCACCAACCCGCCGCACCCCGGCTACGTCTCGCCCGCCACGGCGGCCTACTACATCAACTGGGCCGAGTACCTGAGCTGGAAGCAGAGCCGCGTCGCCAGCTACATGCAGTACCTGCTGGCCGACCCGCCCCCGATCAAAGGGGTGTCGCCGTACAACGGCTTTGCCAGCGGCCTGGACTTCTCCAACGGCAGCCACAAGGCCAGCTACGACGCGTTCCGGCTGCCGGTGTACATGCCCAGCACCTCGTTCTCACGCAACAGCAACGAGGAGATCTGGGGCGCGGCGCGGCCCGCGCCGTTCGCCACGAAGGACGGCGCCGGCACGCCCACGGTCTCGATTCAGCTCAACGGTCAGACGATCAAGACGCTGAACGTCACCGCCTCCGGCGGCTACTTCGACACCAAGCTGAAGTTCCCCAAGTCCGGCACGGTGCGGCTGGCGTACACGTATCCATTGACCGACTCGTTCCTGCCGATGGCGGACCTCGGACAGACGGTGTTCAGCCGCAGCTTCAAGATCACAGTGCGTTAGCCCCCGCAGAAGGGGGATACTGAAGGCGATGCCGTCCGGCTCGCCCGCGCTCATCTCCCAGCTGCAGGAGATCTGCGGTCGCGAGTTCGTGTTGACGCACCAGCACGAGCTCGCGACCTATCGCTCCGACGGGCTTCTGCACTACCGCGAGGTCCCCGTGGCCGCTGTCCTGCCCGGCACCGCCGAGCAGGTGCGCCAGGTGGTGCGGGCGTGCTTTGAGGCCGCCGTGCCGTGGGTGGCGCGCGGCTCGGGGACGGGCCTGTCGGGGGGCGCGCTGCCGGTCGCCGAGGGCGTCCTGATCGTCCTCAGCCGCCTGCGGCGGGTCCTGTCCGTGGATCTGGAGAACGGCCGGGTGGTGGTTGAGCCGGGCGTTACCAACGTCAGCGTGACCCGGGCGGTCTCCCCCACCCACTTCTACCCGCCCGATCCCTCCAGCCAGATCGTCTGCTCGATCGGCGGCAACGTCGCCGAGAACTCGGGCGGGGCGCACTGCTTCAAGTACGGGTTCACCACCAACTACGTCGTCGGGCTCGAGGTGGTGCTCTCCGACGGCACGATGGTGACGCTCGACCGCGACGCGCCCGGCTATGACCTGCTCGGCGCGTTCGTCGGCTCGGAGGGCACCCTCGGCGTCGCCACCAAGATCACGCTCCGCGTCATACCCGCGCCCGAGAGCGTGAGCACGATGCTGGCGTTCTTCGCCGACACGGGGGCCGCCGGCGAGGCCGTGACCGCGATCGTGGACGCCGGGATCGTGCCCGGCGCGATCGAGATGATGGACCGGCTGTCGATCCAGGCCGCCGAGCAGTCCACCGGGGCCGGCTACCGGCTCGATGCCGGCGCGGCGCTCATCATCGAGCTGGACGGCCCGCGCGAGGAGTGCCTGGTTGGACTCGAGCGGCTCACGCAGCTGTGCGCGCAGGCGGGGGCGCTCGACGTGCGCATCGCCCAGTCAGACGCCGAGCGCGACCTCATCTGGCGCACACGCAAGGCGGCATTCGCCGCCATGGGGCGGATCGCGCCCGCCTACTACGTACAGGACGGCGTCATCCCGCGCACCCGGCTCTCGGAGGTGCTGCGCCAGATCGACGCGCTGGCCGGCGACTACGACCTGCGCGTGGCCAACGTCTTCCACGCCGGGGACGGCAACCTGCACCCACTCGTCTGTTACGACTCGAGCGTCGAGGGCGAGGCCGCGCGCGCCGAGGAGCTGGCCGGCCTCATCATCAAGGCGTGCGTGGACGCCGGCGGCTCGATCACGGGCGAGCATGGCGTCGGCGTGGACAAGAAGGCCTACATGCCCTCGATGTTCGCCGAGCCCGATCTCGAGGCGTTCCAGCGGCTGCGCTGCGCCTTCGATCCCCACGGCCTGGCCAACCCCGGCAAGGTGATGCCGACTCCGCGGCTGTGCGGCGAGGTGCCCGGCCCCTACCGCGAGCACCCGTTGGAGCGCGCCGGCGTGGCCGAGCGCTTCTGAAATCCCGATGGCCACCGCGACCACACTGGCCCCGAGCAGCTTTGACGACGCCGCCGCTGCACTGGCGGCGGCCACCCACGAGGGGCGCACCGTGCGCATCGTCGGCGCCGGCACCAAGCTCGGCTGGGGCGGCGATGTGACGGCCGACATCGAGCTCCACACCACGCGCCTGGACGAGGTGGTTGCACACGACGCCGGCGATCTCACCGCCACGCTCCAGGCGGGCGTGCCGCTGGAGCTCGCGCAGCGCACGTTTGCCGCCGCCGGCCAGATGCTCGCGCTCGACCCGCCGCTTCAGAGCCCCGAGTCGGACCCCGAATCTGACCCCGCCCACCCGACGATCGGCGGTGTGGTGGCCACCGGCGACGCCGGCCCGCTGCGCCACCGCTACGGAGCTCCGCGCGACCTCGTGGTGGGCGCCACCGTGGCGCTCAGCGACGGCACGATCGCCCAGGCGGGCGGGAAGGTGATCAAGAACGTCGCCGGCTATGACCTGGCCAAGCTGTTCAGCGGCGCGTTCGGGACCCTCGGCCTCATCCTGTCGGTCAACGTGCGGCTGCATCCGCTGCACGAGACGAGCGTGACCGCGCTCGGCTCGGCCTCCGACCCCACGGCCCTGTCGGCCGCGGCGGTCGCCCTGTCAGCCGCCCCCCTCGAGTTCGAGGCCCTCGACGTCGCCTGGAAGGCGGGGCGGGGCGGACTGCTCGCCCGCAGCGCCGGGCGCGAGGCGGCGCGGCGAGCCCAGCGGGCGGCGGCGTTGATGGCCGAGGCCGGTCTGTCCGAGGTCGACGTCACCGAGGAGGACGGCCAGTTGTGGGAGCGCCAGCGCGCCGGGCAGCGCTCAGCCGACCAGGCCCTGGTCCGCGTGGCCGCGGCCCCCACGTCCCTGGCCGCCGTCGTCGCTGCCGCGGAGACCTGCGAGGGGACGCTCGTCGGCCGCGCGGCGCTGGGCGCGAGCTTTATCGAGGTTGCGCCCGATCTGGTGGGCGGACTGCGCACGGCCCTGCCGGCGGGGGCGCGGGCCATTCTGCTTGACGGTCCGGCGGCGCTGCGCGCCGCCGGCGACCCGTGGGGCGCCAAGCCCGGTCCCGAGCTGGAGCTCATGCGCCGGGTGAAGGCGCGCTTCGATCCCGCCGGCACCTGCAACCCCGGCTTGTTCGTGGGAGGGATCTGATGACGGCGTTCGACCTGCACCGAGCGCCCGAGCAAGAGGTCGTGGACGACTGCGTGCACTGCGGCTTCTGCCTGGAGACCTGCCCCACCTACGTGCTGTGGGGCGCCGAGGCTGACTCCCCGCGGGGGCGGATCGTGCTCGTCAATGACGGCCTCAACCGCGACGAGCCGCTCTCCGACGCGATGGTCACGCACTTCGACCGGTGTCTGGGCTGCATGGCCTGCGTCACCGCATGCCCCTCGGGCGTGCGCTATGACCGCCTCATCGAGCGGGTGCGCCCCCAGGTCGAGCGCCACCACCGCCGCACGCCGGCCGAGCGCGCGCTGCGCCGCCTCCTGTTCGAGACCCTCCCCCACCCCAAGCGCCTACGGGCCTTGGCCCCGATGTTGACCGCCGGACGCCGGCTGGGGGTGGACAAGCGCCTGCCCGAGCGGCTGGCGGCCGTCGCCAAGGTCGCGCCCCAGGCGCCTGCCGGCCGCGCCGCCAAGGCCCGCGTACCCGAGCTCACCCCCGCCGTCGGCACGCCCCGGGGCCGCGTCGGCCTCCTCTTGGGGTGCGTGCAGCGGGTCTTCTATCCGGGCGTTCACCGAGCCACCGTCCACGCGCTGAGCGCCGAGGGCTTCGAGGTGGTGGCGCCGACCGTCCCCGACTGCTGCGGGGCGCTGGAGTTCCACAGCGGCGAGGAGGCCGCCGCGGTGCGAAGAGCCCAGGAGACGATCGCGGCCTTCGCGGAGGCCGGCGTCGATTACGTGGTCGTCAACGCCGCCGGCTGCGGCTCGGCGATGAAGGAGTACGGCGATCTGCTCGACACGCCCGACGCGCGGGCGTTCTCCGAGAAGGTACGCGACGTGACCGAGCTACTGGCCTCGGTCCAGCCGCGGGCCCCGCGCGGACCGGTGCCGCTCCGCGTCGCCTACCACGACGCCTGTCACCTCGCCCACGCCCAGGGTGTGCGCAGCGCCCCCCGCGAGGTGCTGCGCTCGATTCCGCGGCTCGAGATCGTCGAGGTCGGCGCCGAGCGTGAGGTCTGCTGCGGGTCGGCCGGGATCTACAACCTCGTCCAGCCCGAGGCCGCCGCCGCACTCGGTGCCCGCAAGGCGCGCCATCTCATCGAAACGGGCGCGCAGGCGATCGCGGCCGGCAACCCGGGATGCGCCGCCCAGCTTGACCTGCATCTGCGCGAGCTCGGCTGCCCCCTGCCGATCCACCACACCGTGGAGCTCCTCAGCCGCTCCATCGACGCGGCGAGCCTGACGTAGGAAATGCGGTCGCGCCCCGTCGCGCCCGCGGCGCTGCTCGCGATGCTCGCGCTGGCCGGCTGCAGTGCCGGGTCATCCGGCGGGTCCTCGAGCGCCGCGACGCCAAGCGTTCCGTCCACCACCGCGCCCCCTGAGACGTCGACCGGCGACGCGTCGGCGTCGACGTCGACGAGCACCTCCTCCGGACCGGGCAGCCGAGGTCACGGCAAGCATGGGCTCCCGGCGGCCCCCGCGGGGCTGAGCCGGACGGCCGGCTATGGCACCTATGAGCTCTGCCAGGGAACGTGCACGGGCTCGGTGCCCACCACGCTGCGCCGCCCGCTTGACCTGCCCAACGACGACGGCGGCCCCTGCCCCATCACCATCCATGTCAACGGCCCGGTCTCGCCGCAGGAGATCAGCGCCGGGGTCGGCTTTCGCCGGATCAGCGGAAGCCAGTGGCTGGCCGCCCGCGTGACCTGGGTCGCGGCCGCCACGTACACCGGTCCGGTGCTCATCCGCGGCGCGATGCTGGGCGGTGGGGCAATCGGCTTCGGGGCCGGCGCCACGCCCTACGACGAGCTGCAACTGCTGGACGCCGGGCGCGGTGCGCCGCGGGTGGCGGGCGGCGGCCGCGCCTGGGTGACCTACACCCGGATCCGCGCCGGCGGCTGCTACGCCTACCAGGTCGACGGGACCGGCATCACGGAGGTCGTGGTGTTCCGGGCGGTCGGCTGAGGCGCTACGCGTACATCCGGTTGATCGCGTCGGCGTACTTGGCGGCGATCGGCTTGCGCTTGAGCTTGATCGTCGGCGTCAGCTCGTCGCCGCCGGGCAGCCAATCGCCGCGGACGATCGTGAACTTCTTGATCTGCTCGACGCGGGCCAGCCGCTGATTGGCCGCGTCGATCCCCGCCTGAACGGCCGCGATCGCCTCGGGCTCGCCGGCCAGGTCCTCGAGGGTGCGCTCGCCGAGGCCGGTCTGACGGGCCCATTGGGGCGCGAAGTCGGCGTCGAGCACGATCAGCGCGGTGTTGTAGGGGCGCCCGTCACCGATGCAGCAGGCCTGCCCGATGATGGGACTCGAGGTCTTCACCGCCGCCTCGATATTGGCCGGGGACATGTTCTTGCCCGCGGCGCTGATGATGATCTCCTTCTTGCGGTCCACGATCGACACGTACCCGTCGTCGTCGATCGCGCCGATGTCGCCGGTGTGCAGCCAGCCCTCGGCATCCACGGCTTCGGCGGTCTTCTCCGGCTGGTTGCGGTAGCCGCTCATCAGAAACTCGCCGCGGCACAGGACCTCGCCGTCCTCGGCGAGCTTGATCTCGACGCCGGGAGACGGCGGGCCCACGCTGCCGATCCTGACCTGCCCGGGCCGGTTGCAGGTGCCGGTTCCGCAGGTCTCGGACATGCCCCAGAGCTCGGCCAGCTCAATCCCGATGGCGTGAAAGAACTCGACCACCTCCACCGGGGTGGGCGCGGCCCCGACGTTGACGGCCACGAGCTGGTCGAGGCCGAGCATCTGGCGCAGCTTGGAGAAGATCTCCTCGTCCGCCCGGGCCACCGCGGCCTCGAGCTCGGGCGGCACCGGTCGGCCCTGCTGGCGCAGGCGCACGCGCTCGGTGGCGGCCGCCAGCGCCTCCGCCACGGGCCGGCGCTGCTCCTCGGGCTGCGCCGCCTGCATCGCCTCCAAGCCCGCCTTGAGCTTCTCCCAGATGCGCGGCACCGCGAAGAACCAGTTGGGCCGCACCTGGGGCAGGTAGGAGAGGACCTCCCGAGGGTTGGGCGCGCAGGTGACGGTGCCGGCGTAGATCACAGGGATGTAGTGGTGCGCCATCCGCTCGGCGATGTGGGCCGCCGGCAGCCACGAGATCACCCGCGAACCAACAGGAAACTCGATCACCTCCCGCACCCCCTGGGCGGTGAACATCACCGCATGGTGGGTGAGCTGGACGCCCTTCGGGTGCCCGGTGGTGCCCGACGTGTAGATGAGGGTCGCCAGATCGTCCGGCGACACCATGGCGGCGGCGGCGGCACCGTCGAATCCGGGGTCAGAGCCCTCCACATCGTCCAGGGCCAGCACGCCCGGCGGGGGCTCGCCGTCGACGACGATGACGTGCTCGAGCTCCGGGAGCCCGCGCCGGGCCTCGAGCATCGCCGGCAGGAACGCCTGTTCGACGATCGCCACGTGGGCGCCCGAGTCGCGGATGAGGAACTCGATCTCGGCGGCGGGATAGGTGACGTAGATGGAGAACGGGGTCGCTCCGAGGGTCATCGTGGCCAGGTCGGCGATGTGGAACTCCGGGCGGTTGGCCAGCATGAGCGCGACGCACTGCCCGCGGGAGACGCCGAGCCTGGCCAGCCCGCCGGCGAGAGCGTCGACGCGCTCCAGCAGCTCGCGCCAGGTCAGCGACACGCTGTCGTCGGGCATGCGCACGGCAACGAGGTCAGGGTGGTCAGCGGCCGTGCGGCGGGCCGCCTCGGCCACCGTCGCGGCGTCGACCGCGCTCTGGGGCGTCGTCATCGTCGTGCTGCTGTCCATCGTCTCCTCCTGGTCCCCGTTCTCGTCCGTCCGCGGGCTAACGCTACCGCGCGGACTCAGCGGATGTTGAATCCCGGCCCGCTGAGCGTCGAGATGTCGTTGGAGAGCCCGATGACGAACAGGAGGATGATGAGCGCGAAGCCGACCACGCTGGCGCGCTCCATGACGCTGAAGGGGATCCGGCGGCCGCGCAGCTTCTCGGCGACGGCCCAGAAGATGTGGCCGCCGTCCAGCGGCAGGAACGGGAACAGGTTGATCACGCCGAGCGACAGCGAGATGAGCGCCAGCACCTGGAGGGCCAGCGTCGCGCTGCTGGCGAAGGCCTCCTGAGTGACGGTGTAGCCGCCGACGACGCTGTTGAGCTGCTTGCGCTCCTGGGGCTGGAAGATGCGGCCGATCGTCGACACGGTCTGCGTGGTGACGTACCACAGCTTGGACGCCGCGGTGCCGGCGGCGCCGGGCACGCTGGGGTAGACCGTGCCCGTCACCCGGCCGTTGAAGTCAAAGCCCAGCTCCGGATGGCCCGAGACCTGCTGGGGACGGACGTGGAAGGTGATGAGCCGGCCATGGCGGCGCACGACGACGGTGGCCGGCGTTGCGGCCGTGCAGCCGTCGGTCTGGGCGCCGGCACAGCGGTGGGTGAGGATGTGGTTGCGCAGGACGGCGGGCGAGCCGCGCACGCCGTCGATGGACACGATCGTGTCGCCGGGCTTGAGGAACGTGGCCGCTGGGGTGCTCTTGACCACCGTGGCGACCTGCTGGGTCGGCACAACCACTTGCTGCCCCTGGGCGTACAGCAGCCCCCACACGATCGCGAAGGCGATGACGATGTTGACCACCGGCCCCGCCAGGATCGTGACCACCCGCTTCCAGACCGGCTGGTTGTAGTAGGCGCGGTGCGCGACCTCGGGCGGCAGCTCCTCGTTGGGGTTCATCCCGGTGATCTTCACGTAGCCCCCGAGCGGGATGACGCCGATGCCGTACTCGGTCTCCCCCACGGTGCGTTTGATCGGCATCGGCCCGAAGAACAGCGAGAAGCGCTCGACGCGCATCCCCACGGCCTTGGCGGCGACGAAGTGTCCGGCTTCGTGCAGGAAGATGAGGACGACGAAGCCGAGGAATGCCAGGAGGTACGACATGCGCGCGTCCCGAGTGTGCCAGGCCCGCCTAAGAACCGATGAAGGCCACGCGCAGGCGCGCTACGCGGGAGCCAGAGCCTCCACGAGCTCGGTGGCCACGCGGCGCGCCTGGGCATCGGCCTGGGCGAGCGAGTCGAACGAGTGGACGCGCTGCTCGGGCAGCCGGGTGAGCGTCTCCTCGATCACCTCGGCGATCTGGAGGAAGCGCAGGCGGCCGTTGAGGAACGCGTGTACGGCGATCTCGTTGGCGGCGTTGAGCGTGCACGGCGCCGTGCCGCCCGCCCTGCCGGCGTCGCGGGCCAGACGCAGGCAGGCGAACGTGTCGGCGTCCACGGGCTCGAAGGTCAGCGCGCCCAGCTCGGCCAGGTCCAGCGCCCGCACCGGGACGTCGGCGCGCTCGGGATAGTGCAGGCCGTAGGAGATCGGGACCCGCATGTCCGGGTAGCCGAGGTGGGCGAGCGTGGCGCCGTCGCAGAGCTGGATGAGGCTGTGGACGATGCTCTGCGGGTGCACCACGACGTCGATGTCGTCATACGGCGTGCCGAACAGGTGGTGGGCCTCGATCAGCTCGAGCCCCTTGTTCATGAGGGTCGCCGAGTCGATGGTGATCTTGCCGCCCATGGACCACGTGGGGTGCGCCAGCGCCTCCTCAACGGTGACGGACTCCAGCTCATGGGCCTTGCGGCCGCGAAACGGGCCGCCCGACGCGGTCAGGATGAGCTTCAGCACGGTGCCGGGCCGCTCGGCGGCCAGGAGCTGGTGCAGCGCCGAGTGCTCTGAGTCGACCGGGATGATCGCCGCACCCGTGGCCTCGGACAGCTGCGTAACCAGCTCCCCGCCCACCACCAGCGACTCCTTGTTGGCCAGGGCCAGGTCGATGCCCTCGCCCAGGGTGGCCACCGTGGGCACGAGTCCGGCCGAGCCGACGATCCCGTTGAGCACGAGGTCGCATCCGGCCTCGGTGATGAGGGTCACGAGCCCGTCGGGCCCTGACAGGACCTCGCCGTCGGTCCAGGCCTCCGCGGCCTGAGCCGCCGCGTCGGGGTCGGCCAGCGCCACCCGCTGGACGCCGTGCGCTCGGGCCTGCTCCACGAGCGCCTCCCATCCGCTGGCGGCACTCAGCCCCACCACCTTGAGCTCGTCCTCGGTGCCGCGCGACACGACGTCGAGGGCCTGGACCCCGATCGACCCGGTTGACCCCAGGATGACGAGCCGGCGCGGCACGCGGCCGATTGTAGGCCCGGCGTCCCCCGCTCAGGCGTAGCGGGCGGGGTCGCCCAGCGTGACCGTCGCCCCACCCTGGCCGCCGACATCGCCGTGGAGCATCAGTGCGGCACGTGGGGCAGCGCGACCCAGACGTAATAGCCCGCCACCACGGTGAAGATGACGGCGTCCAGGCGGTCCAGGGCGCCGCCGTGAGCGCCGAAGATGTTGCCGGCGTCCTTGACGCCGGCGTCGCGTTTGATCAAAGACTCGAACAGGTCCCCGATCGGACCCAGCACGGCCACCGTGACCCCCAGCAGTAGGGCGTCGCCCTGGGTCAGCCAGTCCTGGTTGAGCCCGGCGATGAACACGGACAGGATCGCGATGAGCATTCCGCAGAACAGCCCCTCCCACGTCTTGTTGGGAGAGATGCCGGGCGCCAGCGGCCGGCGCCCGAACAGCCGCCCGCCGATGTAGGCCCCGGTGTCGGCCAGAAAGGTTCCGACGAGGATGTCAATGAGGATCCCGGCGCCGTTGTCCAGCCGCCGCAGCAGCACGGCGTGGGCGAAGGCAAGGGCCAGCCACCACACCCCCAGCAGCGTCCCGGCGATCGAGACGGTGGGGGTGCCGCCGGGGGCGCGCGCCACGACGGCCAGGAACGCGACGGGGATCGAGGCCATCGCGATCTCGAGCACGTCGCGCGTGTTGCCGAACCGCGCGGCCAGCACCATCGCGGCGGCCGCGGCGAAGCCGACCACCGGGGCCGGACGCCAGCGCGGAAGCATCCGGTAGAGCTCGTGCAGGCACACCCACGAGATCGCGAGCATGAACAGCGCCCAGGCCGTCCCGCCGAGGTCGACGAACACGATCGCCACCACCGCCGCGGGCACTGCCACGAGAAGCCGCGCCAGTAGATCCGAGCTGCGCCGCGGCGGGCGCTGCCGGCCCCCGGCGCGATCCGCCGGACGCGCGGACCGGCGCGCGGGTCCGCCGGAGCGACGGCGCGGGGGCTCATCGCGCGGAGGTCGGCCGCGTGAGCGTGACGCCGGCGACATCAGCGGCCCCCGAAGCGGCGCCGGCGCGCCGCGAACTCGTCCAGGGACTCCTCGAACGCGTGCCGGGAGAAGTCGGGCCACAGCTCGTCGCGGAACACGAACTCCGAGTATGCGGCCTGCCAGAGGAGGTAGTTGGAGATGCGCACCTCGCCACTGGTCCTGATCACAAGGTCGGGATCGTGCATGTCCGGCGCGTAAAGGTGGCGGCGGAACTCCTCCTCGGTGGTTCCGGTGAAGCTGCGCGCAGCGTCGACGATCTCCGCGCGCCCGCCGTAGTTGAAGGCCACGAAAAGTGTGATGCGGTCGTTGTCAGCGGTCGTCCGCTCGGCCCACTCCATCCGCTTCACGAGCGCCGGCGCCACCGGCGCGGTGCGGCGCCCCACGAAGCGCATCCGGACGCCCTCGGCGTGCAGCTCGGGGGTCTCCAGCTCGATGCGGCGGCCGAACATCTCCATCAGCGCGGCCACCTCGGCGTCCTCGCGCGACCAGTTCTCGGTGGAGAACGAGTACACCGTCAGCTCCCGAACGCCCAGCTCCGCGGCGTCGCGCAGCCGCGCCTTGACCACGTCGGCACCCGCCTCGTGCCCGGCGATGACCGGCAACCCGCGCCGCTGCGCCCAACGGCCGTTGCCGTCGGTGATGATCGCGACGTATCGAGCCCGTGCGCCCGGGGCGCCGGACTGCGAAGGCTCTGCCGTCTCCTCCTGTCCGGCGACCACGTTCCCTTACACCTCGAGGATGTCTTCTTCCTTGTGCTTGAGCAGCTCGTCGAGCTCGGCGATCCTGGCGTCGGTCACCTTCTGGAGCTCCACCTCGGCGCGGTGCTCGTCGTCAGAACCGGCCTCGCCGGCCTCCTTGAGCTCGCGTAGGTCGTGCATGATGTCGCGCCGGATGTTGCGGATCGCCACGCGGCCCTCCTCGGCGATCTGGCGCACCACCTTGACCAGCTGCTTGCGCCGTTCCTCGGTCAGCTCGGGGACCGCGAGACGGATGAGGTTGCCGTCGTTGCCGGGCGTCAGCCCGACGTCGGATTCGAGGATGGCCCGCTCGATCGCCTTGATCGAGGTCTTGTCGTACGGCTGGATCGTCAGCAGACGGGCCTCGGGGGCGCTGACCGTGGCCAGCTGCTTGAGCGGCGTGGAGGCGCCGTAGTAATCGACGCTGATCCGGTCCAACAGCGCGGGACTCGCCCGACCGGTCCGCACCGATCCGAACTCGTGGCGCATCGCGTCGACGGACTTGGCCATCCGCTCGCGGCCGTCGGCCAGCAGCTCGTCGATCATCTCCGATTCGCTCATCTGAAGACCCTCCGCTCTCAGGACCCTAGTGGTCCCTCGCGAGCGTATCTACCTCAGGGGCCACGAGCCGGACACTACCTCAGCCGCCGACGGCGAACCGGGAGAAGCGGCGGATGACGATGTTCTCACGGGTCTCGGCCGACAGGGCCAGCCGCAGCTCATCGATCGTCTTGCCGCCATGCTTGTCCTCGTTGACGTGCTTCTGGCGCAGCAGGACGACCTCGTCGAGCCACTTGTCCAGCTTGCCCTGGACGATGCGATCGCGCACGTTCTCGGGGCGGTCGGCGGCCTGCTCGGTGGCGATGCGGGTCTCGCGGTCGCGATCCTCGGCCGGCACCTCGTCATCGGTGATGGCCATGACGCCGGGCGCGGCGGCCACGTGCAGCGCCACGTCGCGCGCGAACTCGACGAACTTCTCGTTGCGGGCGACGAAGTCGGTCTGGCAGTCGACCTCCACGAGCGCGCCGATCTTGTTGTTGGCGTGGATATAGCTCTGGATCACGCCCTCCGAGGCCTCAGCCCCGGCGCGCTTGGCCGCCGACGCCTCGCCCTTGGCGCGCAGGATCTCCACTGCCTTCTCGATGTCGCCGTTGGCCTCCTTGAGCGCGTCACGGCAGGCCAGCATGCCCGCGCCGGTACGGTCGCGCAACTCCTTGACGTCCTTGGCGGCGTAGTCACTCATGACTTGTCCGCCGAGTCGGCGGCGGTGGTCGCATCCTCGGTCGGCGGGGCCTCGGCAGTGGCCGCCTCGGCGGGCGCGTCAGGCGTGGCCGCCGCCTCGGGCTCGGGCGTGGCCGGGGCATCGGCAGCGGGGGCATCGGCAGGGGGCGCCTCGGCCGCCGTAGCCGCGGCAGGGGGCGCCTCGGCAGGGGGCGCCTCGGCCGCCGTAGCCGCAGCCGCAGGCGCCTCAGCGGCCGGAGCATCAGCGGGGGCCTCAGCGGCCGGAGCCTCAGCGGGGGCCTCGGCGCCTGCCTGCGGGGCCGCCGGGGTCGGCGCCGCGGCGGGCGCGGCGTCGGCGGCGGGTGCCTGAGCGGGGGCCTCAGCGGCCGGAGCCTCAGCGGGGGCCTCGGCGCCTGCCTGCGGGGCCGCCGGCGTCGGCGCCGCCTCGGCGGGAACGGCTGCCGCCGCCTGCTGCTCCGCCTCACGGCGGGCCTGCTCCTCGGCCTCGCGGCGCGCCTGCTCCTCGGCGCGGGCCTGCTCCTCGGCCTCGCGGCGCGCCTGCTCCTCGGCCTCGCGCCGGGCGCGCTCCTCGGCCTCCTGGCGCTCGCGCTCGAGGCGGGCACGTTCCTCCTCGGCCCGGAAGACGCCGTGGCCCTGGGCCACGACGTCGCCGATGGCGCGGGTGATCGCCGCGCAGGACCGGATGGCGTCGTCGTTGCCGGGGATCACGTAGTCGATGCCGTCTGGATCGCAGTTGGTATCGACCAGGCCGATGATCGGGATGCGCAGCCGCTGGGCCTCGCGCACGGCGATCGCCTCGGTCTTGAGGTCGATGACGAACACCGCGTCGGGGACGCGCTGCATGTTCTTGACTCCGCCGAGGTTGGCGCGCAGCTTCTCCAGGTCCGCCTGGGCGGCCATGCGCTCGCGGGTGGGCAGAAGCTGGAGCTGGCCCTCGGTCTCGTAGCGCTCCAGGTCGTGCAGGCGCTTGATGCGCAGCGAGATCGTCTGGAAGTTGGTCAGCAGGCCGCCCAGCCACCGGTGGTTGACGTAGGGCATCTCCGCCGAGTCGGCGATGTCCTTGATGGCGTCCCGGGCCTGCTTCTTGGTGCCCACGAACAGGACCGTGCCGCCGCGCCGCGACAGGTCGGCGGCGAACCGACGCGCGTTATCGAGCAGCGCCTCGGTCTGCAGCAGGTCGATGATGTAGATGCCGTCGCGCTCTCCGAAGATGAAGCGGCGCATCTTGGGGTTCCAACGTCGCGTCTGGTGGCCGAAGTGAACGCCGGCCTCCAGCAGCTCCTTGATGCCGATATCAGCCACTGAAACTGCTCCCTTGGGTTGTGTTGACTGCTGCCCGCCGGTCGAATGCGCGCCCCCGGCAACGCCAGGGGAGGGTCGCGATCCGCGATTCGGCGGGGTCGAGATGAATTTTCTTCGAGTCTACGCAAGTTTCTTTGGTGGCGGTCGTTGCAGGGGTCAGCGGGTCGTCGTCCCCCCTACCACCACGACGACTCGTAGCGCGAACCGAACCTCCCTTCCCCTACCTCCGGTGGTCGGTTCGCCAGCCATATCGGCGGGGCGGCTTTGGACGGGCCGCCCCGCCGTTTACTTCTGACCGGCCTCGGCCCGCGCCAGCGCGGCCGCCAGATCCTCGGGCAGCGGGGAGCTGAGGTCGATGTCCTCGCCGGTCACAGGATGCGCGAACGCCAGCCGGGCGGCGTGCAGGAACTGGCGTCGCAGGCCGTACTGCCCGGCCGTGCCGTACTGCGGGTCGCCGCACACCGGGTGCTCGATGGCGGCCAGGTGGACCCGGATCTGATGGGTGCGACCGGTGTCCAGGACCACCCGCAGCAGCGTAGCCCCGGGGAACATGCGCTCGATCTCGAAGTGGGTGCGCGCCTCCCGCGGCTGGTCGGTGTCGATCGACATGAGGACGCGGTCATTGCGGTGGCGCCCGATCGGGGCGTCGATCGTGCCCGTGCGGGCCGGCGGGCGCCCCTCCACGAGCGTCAGGTACTCCCGGCGCAGCTGTCTGTCCGCCAGCAGGGCCTTGAGCGCCCGATGCACGTCGTCTGACTTCGCCACCACGAGCAGCCCCGAGGTATCGCGATCCAGCCGGTGCACGATCCCCGCGCGATACGGGTCCTCGCCCCCGGCGGCGCGACCGGCCAGGGCCTGAGCCAGGGTACCCGTGCGGTGCCCGCGCGCCGGGTGCACCACGAGGCCGGCCGGCTTGTCCACGACCACCAGATGGTCGTCCTCGTAGGCGACGCCGAACCGCACCTCCGGTCCCGCGGGCGCCGCCTGGGGCGGATCGTCCGCCTGCACCACCACGACCTCCCCCGGGCTCAGTGTGTGGCGCTTGGGGCGCACCCGGCCGTCGACCCGGACCCGGCCGGCGTCGATCAGCGCCTGTGCCCGCGCGCGGGACCCCAGCGGCTCAGACAGGAAGCGGTCCAGCCGCAGCCCGGCGGCCGTCGCCGGCACCGAGAGCCTCAGCGGAGCGTCGCTCACTCACTCTTGCGCCGGGAGGGGCCGCCCTCGAGCACGTAGATCAGGCTCAGCACTCCGAACGTGATCGCCATGTCGGAGACGTTGAACGCGGGCCACGCCGGCAGCTTGATGAAGTCCGTGACGTAGCCGTGGGCGAGTCGGTCGATGATGTTCCCCAGCGCCCCGCCGACGAGCAGCCCTGTGGGCAGCCACAGCCACGGCCGCGTCGGGCGCCGCAGGAAGTAGATGACCAGGGCCGCCAGCGCGGTGAAGGTCAGGACCAGGACGGCGGCGCCGCCGCCGGCGAGGAAGCCGAAGGCGACCCCGCTGTTGTGGATGTGGACGAGGTTGATGGCGGGCAGGAACTTCTGGGTCGTCCCGGGCGGGATGTTCGCGATCACGGCATGCTTGGTCAGCCGATCGAGGATCAGCACCGCCGCAACGAGCGCGGCGACGCGGCCGAACGCGACCATCCGCTGAGCCCGAGTCGACCTGACCGCCGTGCGGTTGGACATCCCCGTGCCGATCGGCTCAGCCGCGGATGGCACTGACCACCAGCCGCTGGACGATGTACAGGACGATGATCGCGATCATCGGCGAGAAGTCGAAGGCCCCGACGGCCGGGATGAACTTGCGAAACACCCGTAGGTAGGGATCGGAGACGTCGCGCAGGAAGTTGAGCAGCACGTCGCTCCAGCGCGAGTACGGGAGTCGCATTCCGAACGAGAACAGCAGATTGAGCAGGATGTAGAGGAAGATGAGGACGATGTAGACCTCGAACAGCGCGCTGACGTAATCGGCGACGTTGCTCCGGGTGATGGCCTCGATGAGCATCAGCTCGCCACTTCGCGCACGCCGTCCATCGCCGCCGAGAACGCCGCTCGGAGCCCACCGCGCTCGAGCGCATCCAGCCCACGGGCCGTCGACCCGCCTGGCGAGGTGACCTCGCGGCGCACCGTCAATGTGTCGTAGCCGCGGATCCGCAGCAGCTCCGCCGTGCCCGACATGGTCTCGGCCACCAACTGGGCGGCCACGGCCGGCTTGATGCCATGTCGCACCGCCGCGTCCACCTGCGCTTCGACCACGAGGGCGTGGTAGGCCGGCCCGACGCTCGACACGCCGGTGGCCACGCCCAGGAGACTCTCGTCGATCGTGACGACGGTCCCGAGCCGCTCGAACAGGGCGATGACCTCGCGCTCGAGGTCGTGATCGATGACGTAGCCGTCCCCTCCCGAGTAGGGCGCGTACACGCTCACGCCCCGGCGGACCTCGACCGGCGTGTTGGGGATGAGGCGGAACACCTGCGCACCCCTATAGACCGACTTCAGGCTGCCGGTGGGTACGCCGCCCAGAACGGAGACCACGGTCGTGGCCCGGCCTGAGATCTCGTGGGCCACCTGGTTGAGCTGGTAGGGCTTGTGGCAGAGGATCACCAGGTCGGCGTCGGCCGCCACCTCGGCGTTGGTCGCCGCCCGTCCACCGAGCTCGTCGGCCAGCGCCTGGGCGCGGCCGGAGCCGAAGTCCGAGCACAGCACCGGGTCTCCCCAGCCGCGGGCCATGGCGCGCGCCATGTTGCCGGCTCCGATAAGACCTACTCGCATCCGCTGAAATCTACCTGCGCGGCGCGCGCAGGCCGCCACCGCGCCGCTGGAGGCGATCCTTGCCGCGCTCAGGACTGGTTGAAGAAGCCCTTCTCCACCAGGCGCGCCCGCTCTTCGGCGGAGACCTCGACGTTGCGCGGCGTGAGCAGGAACACCTTGTCAGCGATCCGCTGCATGCCGCCGTCGAGCGCGTAGGTGAGCCCTGAGGAGAAGTCGATGAGTCGCTTGGACAGATCATTGTCCGTGCCCTGCAGGTTGAGGATCACGGGAACCGTGTCCTTGAACTTGTCGGCGACGTTCTGGACGTCGTTGAAGCTCTTGGGCGCGACGAAGTGAACCTCGACATCGCCACCGGCGCGCCCGTTAGCGGTGCGCCCGCCCACGGGGCGCAGCGACGTCGTGCGCCGCTCGCTGGGGGCGCCCTCGTCGGCGAAGATGTCGTCGAACTCGTCGCGCCGGCGCCGGGAGCTCAGCTTGCGCACGTTGGGACGCTCGCGGTAGCTGTCCTGGAGCTCGGCCTCATGCTCGTTGTTGGGCTCGAGGTCCTCATCGTCATAGGCGTCATCCTCGGCGAGGCCGAAGTAGACGAGGGTGCGGTGCCAGCTGTCTCGAAAGGCCATGTGCGTTTGCAGGTTCGCGCATTTGCGGCGATTCCCTGCCCGTGATTATGACGCGCTCACGGACTGTCGCGGTACAGGCTCGTTCCCAGGCGGACGATCGTCGCCCCCTCCTGTGCGGCCACGACGTAGTCCTGGCTGGTCCCCATCGACAACTGCGGCAGCCCGTGACGGTCGGCCAGATGCCTCAGCTCGGCGAAGTGCGGCCGGCTGTCCTCCGGGTCGGCCGTGAACGGCGGCATCGTCATCAGCCCCACAACGGTCACCGGGCAGCGGGCCAGAAACCCGGGCAGGGCGGCCGGCGCGATGCCGCTCTTGCCGGCCTCGCCGGCGACGTTGACCTCGATCAGGACCTTCGTCGCGGGCCCGCCGTGGCGGCCGAGCTGGTCCAGGGCGGAGTCGGAGGCGATCGAGTGGATGTAGCGCACGTGCGGCAGCAGATCCTTGACCTTGCGGCTCTGCAGATGGCCGATGAAGTCCCAGGTGAACCGCTCGGGGACCGCCGCCGCCTTGACCGCGAGCTCCCGGGCGCGGTTCTCGCCGACGACGGTCACGCCGCCGTCGGCCAGCGCCTGCAGCTCCTCGGCGGGCAGGTACTTGACCGCGGCCAGGATCTCGACGCCGGCCGGGTCTCGCCCCGCCGCGGCGATCGCCGCGCGCGCCCGCTCGAGGTTGCGCGCCACCACCTCGGCGCGCAGCCCGTGGATCAGGTCAACCACGCCACGCCCGCCTGGCGGCCGGTGACGCCGTGGTCGCGCCGGTGGGAGAACAGCAGTGCGGGGTCGGCGCAGATCGTGCAGATGCCGATGTCGGCGACGGTCGCCACCCCCGCCGCGCGGAGCTGATCGGCGGCGATCGCCTTGAGGTCGAGATGGCGTCCGGCGTGGGCCTCGGGGATAGCGGCGAACGGCGCGTGGACCTCGTCGCCGACCTCGTAGCAGCAAGGCCCCGCCCCTGGCCCGATCGCGGCGCTCAGCGCGCCGTCGGCGCCGAGCTCGCGTATCGCCTGCACCCCGCTCGCGATCATCCCCGCGGCCAATCCGCGCCAGCCGACGTGGAGCATGGCCACCGCCCCTGGAGCGGCCAGCGCGATCGGCAGGCAATCGGCCGTCAGCGCACATAGCGCGACGTCGCGCTGGTCGGTGGCCTGCCCATCGACTCGGATCCCACCCACCCGCTCGGGCGGGGCTGCCGTCCCGGCGGTGATCCGGCGCACGTCCGCCCCGTGGACCTGGTGCACGAAGCTCAGCGCGGGCGCGCGCAGCTCCGCCTCGAGCGTGGCGCGGTTGCGCGTCACGCAACGATGGTCGTCGTCGGTCAGCCAGCCCAGGTTCATGCTCTCGTACGGCCCCGCCGAGTGGCCCCCTCGTCGGGTCGAGAACGCCGCCCGCGCCCCGGGCAGGTCGATGGCGAAGTGGTGCCCGAGGGCGTAGAAGGGCTCGGCGGGCTCCATGGCTCCCAGCCTACCCCCGCTCCCCCGCGGCCCGCAGGGCCTCGGCGAGCTCGGCCTCGCGCCCGCTCACGCGCCCGTCCAGCTTCGCGGCGCGAGCGGCCGCCAGCCCGGCGCCCAACGCGGGCCCAGGCTCCAGGCCGGCTGCCATCAGATCGTCGCCGTCGATCTCCAGGCGGATGTGGCGCAGCTCATCGAGCCAGCGCCGGGCCGGCGCGTCGGCGCCCAGAGCCCCTGCCAGAGCGACGAGCTCCGCTGGTCCCGACCCCACCGCCGCGGCGATCTCGGATGACTCGCGCGCCGCCTGGAGTCGCCCGGACAGCTCGGCGGCGCGGGTCGCGGCCATCAGGATCCGGTCACGGCGGCCGGCTGGAAAGGCGAGGCGGTCGAGCAGCTCGCGCAGGGCGCCGGTGGGAACGTCCAGCGACGCCACCGCCAGCACCAGGTCCGCGGCCTCGCCGTCGCTGGGCAACAGCCCCAGCGCCCGCCGCGCCAGCGCCGCCCGATCCTCGCCGGCGATCCCAAACCCGGGCGCGATCGCGCGGTCGATGCCCAGCGTATGGAGGACGCCGAAGCCCTCGACGGGATCGCCCTGCTCGGCCAGGAGCCGCAGCTCGGTGCCGAGCCGGGTGCCGCTCACCGTGGCGGGCGCGCCGGCGTCCACGGCCGCCTGGACGAGCGCGCGCGTACGGTCCTCCACGGCGAAGCCCAGACGGCCCGCATACCGGGCCAGGCGCAGGAGGCGCGTGGGATCGTCGATGAAGCTGCGCTCGTGCAGGACACGGAGGCGGCCGGCCTTCAGATCCTCGCCGGCGTGCGCGACATCGAGCAGGTGGCCGCGTCGGGGGCCCGCGAGCCCGAGGGCCAGGGCGTTGACGGTGAAATCCCGGCGCTCAAGGTCCTCCTCGATGCCGGCGGGACCGACGGTGGGCAGGGCCCCGGGACGCGCGTAGCGCTCGCGCCGGGCGCGGGCCAGGTCATAGGTGAAGCCATCGATCGTGACCGTGCGGGTCTCGAAGCGGTCGTGGATGCGCTCGGACGTGCCCAGCAGCGCGGCTACGGGCTCGAGCTCGCCGTCGACGACCAGGTCGAGGTCGAGCGGATCCACGCCCAGCAGCAGGTCGCGGACGGCGCCCCCCACCAGATACACCGCCTCGGTACCGCCGAGGCGCTCGAGCAGCGGCCGGGCCGCCGGCAGCGCCGAGAAGCGCCGGAGCAGGCCATTTGCGGCGGACTCGGACATCGCGTCAGCATGATGTCGCGCCTCGCGGCGCCGCGCCGGGATCGGGCCGTTTAGCATCCCGACCCATGCCCCCCGTCTCACGGCGTTGGCTGTGGCGCGGGCTCCTCGCGGCGGTGGTCGTTCTGGTGATTGCGGGCGCAGCGGTTGCGTTCGTGCTGGCGCACGCTCCCGGCAATGTCTCGCACCCCGACCTGGAGTTCACCACTCCGACGACCTCCACTGCTCCGGCGCCCAAGCCCCATGCCAAAAAGCAGGTCAACAACTTCCAGTGGCCCTGGTACGGGCTCAATGGCGGCCGCACCCGCTTCTTCGCCGCGCCGGCCAACCTGGCGCCACCGCTGCACGTCGGCTGGAAGTTCGGCGACGGGGCGCTGCTCGAGTTCCCCCCGGTCATCTACCACGAGACGCTGTTCGTGCTCGATGACGACTGCTCGGCACGGGCCATCAACATCCACAACGGCCACGTCCGGTGGTTTCGGAAGATCGGTACGCTGTGCGCAGCATCGCCCGCCATCGCGCCCCAGGCGGGCGTCGTGGTGATGCCCGCCCTGTCGACGAGCGGGACCGCTCCCGGCAACGGGCGGTTCGTGGCGCTCTCGATGAAGACCGGTCACATCGTGTGGTCGCGTCCGGTGGGCCGGGGGACCGAGTCCTCCCCCATCGTCCACGGCATCACGGTCTACTACGGCGACCAGGCCGGCAACCTGTACTCGCGCAACGTCGCCAACGGCCACCTGTACTGGACCTATCACGCCAGCGGGCCCATCAAGGGCGGGCCCGCCCTGTCGGGCGGGATCCTGTACTTCGGCGACTACTCCGGACGTGCGTACGCCGTCAACTCCGTCAGCGGCCACCAGGTGTGGGCCGTCGGCACCAGCGGCACGCACTTCGGCTTCGGCAGCGGCAACTTCTACGCCACGCCCGCGGTCGCCTTCGGCCGCGTCTATATGGGCAACACCGACGGCCGCGTCTACTCGTTCGGTGCCCGCAACGGCGCGCTGGCGTGGGCGACGGCGACCGGGTCCTACGTGTATGCCTCGGCGTCGGTGGCCGATCCCAAGGGGCTGGGCCCCACTCTGTACGTGGGCTCCTATGACGGCAACATGTACGCCTTCAACGCGCAGTCTGGGGTGGTGCGCTGGAAGCACCAGGCCGGCGGGCGCATCTCGGGCTCCTCGACCGTGATCGGGAACGTCGTCTACTTCTCCAGCCTGGGCAGCAAGAGCACGGCCGGGCTCAACGTGGTCACCGGAAAGCAGGTGTTCTCGTTCCGCGACGGCGCCTTCACGCCGATCATCGCGGACTACCACGCGCTCTATCTCGACGGCTACTCCAGCATCTACCAGCTGCTCCCCGGACGGGCGCCGACGGCCCGCCACAAGCGCCGGGCCAGGCGCCGCGCCGGCGCGGCGGCTCACCACGCTGCCAAGCACGCCGAGCACGCCAAGAAGAAGGCCAAGAGGACGGCGAAGCGCAAGGTGCGCCAGGCGCAGCGTACGCAGAAGAAGTGACCGGCCGAACGCGGTCAAAAGCCCCGCCTGACGCTGGTCCTCAGGGCGTCACACTCTGTTGCGCCAGCCCCCCGGCGCGTCCGATCCGCCGCTAATGCGGCCCGATGCAGGGCTTCTTGCTATGATTATAGGTCTATGCGTTGTCGTAGTGGAAGTCACTGTACGCAGCCGGCCGAGAAGGGCCGTCGGTTCTGCGCGGAGCACGCGGCGGAGCTCGATCGCATGCGCGAGGAGCTCAAGGACGCCGCTGCCGCCCGCATCGGTCGGGGCCGGCCCAAGCGTTCCTCGACCTGCTGCCGTCCCGGCTGTTACGAGCCGCGCGTCCCGCCTGCCGCGTACTGCGATACGTGCGCTGCCGCGGGCTACGTAGAAGAGGCCGCGTAACCGCGCGGTCTGTTCGCAGCTCGGGTCCCCCAACAAAACTTCATCTACCTACGGCGGTCACGCCACGGCGCGGGCGCTGTCACGCGTCCACCTGAGGCCGCACCGCAATCCCGCTGTCGGCCAGGAAACGCTTGACCTCGCCCACCGTGTGATGGCCGTAGTGCAGGATCGACGCCAGCAGGACGGCGTCGGCGCCCGCCTGCACGGCATCGGCCAGGTCCTCGAGGCGGCCGGCGCCGCCCGAGGCGATCACGGGCACCCCGACCGCCTGGGCCACGGCATGCGTGAGCGGGAGGTCGTAGCCGGCATTGGTCCCGTCGCGGTCCATGCTGGTCAGCAGGATCTCCCCTGCCCCCCGGGCCTCGCCCTCGCGCGCCCACCGCACGGCGTCGCGGCCCGTAGGCGTCCGCCCACCCGCCAGGTAGGCCTCCCAGCCGGGGTTGGTGGGCTCTGAGCCGGTCTGCTTGGCATCGATGGCCAGCACCACGCACTGGGCTCCGAAGGTCCGCGACAGCTCATCCAGCAGCGCCGGACGCTGGAGCGCTGCCGAGTTGACGCTCACCTTGTCCGCGCCCGCGTCGAGCACCGCCTGGGCGTCGGCCACCGAGCGGATCCCGCCGCCGATCGTGAAGGGAATGAACAGCTCGTCAGCGGCCTGGCGCGCCAACTCCACCACCGTGGCCCGCTTGTCCGAGGTCGCGGTGATGTCCAGGAAGACGAGCTCGTCAGCGCCGGCGGCGTCGTAGCGGGCGGCCAGCTCCACCGGGTCGCCGGCGTCGCGCAGGTCCAGGAACCCGACGCCCTTGACCACCCGGCCGCGGTCGACGTCAAGGCACGGGATCACCCGCTTGTAGTGCACGAGCGGCCCTACTCCGCGTCCCACCCGGCGCGTCCCGCCAGAGCGGCCTGACCGTCGGCCACCTCGAGGCGCCCCTCGTACAGGGCCTTGCCGACGATCACGCCGGCCAGGTTGACCTGGCGCAGGGCCGCCAGTGCCCGCAGGTCCTCCACTGAGGACACCCCGCCGGAGTACACGAACGTTCCGCGCACGACGTCGGCGATGCGTCCCACCTCGCCGAGATCGGGCCCCGAGAGCATTCCGTCGCGCTCGATGCTCGAGTACACGAACCGGGTCACGCCGCGCTTACCCAGGGTCTCGATCACCGCCTCGGCGGGGATGTCGGTCTGGTCGGTCCAGCCCGACGCGGCGAGCTTGCCGTGGCGGGCGTCGACGGAGACGACGACCCGCTCGCGGTGAGCCGCGAGCGTCTCATCGAGGAAGTCGATATCGGTGTAGGCGGCGGTCCCCAGGATCACTCTCGTCACGCCCGCCGCCAGCGCCCGCCGGACCGCGTCGATCGTGCGCAATCCGCCGCCGAGCTGGACCGGCACATCGACCTCGGCCACAATCCGCTCCACGTGATGCAGGTTGGCCGGCTCGCCGCTGCGGGCGCCGTCCAGGTCGACGACGTGGAGCGCGCGGGCGCCCGCCTTCACCCAGCGGCGAGCGGCGTCCAGCGGGTCGGCGTCGTAGTCGGTCCGCTGGTCGAACTCGCCCCGCGCGAGCCTGACCGCCTTGCCATCGAGGATGTCGATCGCCGGCAGGAGGATCACGGCGACGCCGATCCCGCCCACCCGGCCGGCGCCGAGTCGCGGCATAGCGTCACGAAGTTGCTCAGCAGCGCCAACCCGTCGCGCGAGGACTTCTCGGGGTGAAACTGCACGCCGAAGACGTTGCCGTGACTCACGACGGTCGCAAATCGCTCTCCGTACTCGGTGGTGGCGATGACGTCCGCCGGATCCTCGGGCCGTGCCGCCAGCGAATGCACGTGGTAGAAGGCGCAGCCCTCTCCGGGCAGTCCAGCGGTGAGCGGGGACGGACGCTCGAAGCGCACGTCGTTCCAGCCGATGTGCGGGATCCGCAGCCCGCCGCCGTCAAGCAGGCTCACCTCGCCGGCGAGCAGCCCGAGGCCGTCGGTCACCTCGTGCTCCTGTGAGCGCTCGAAGAGCAATTGCATGCCCAGGCAGATTCCGAGCACCGGCTTGCCGGCTGCGGCGGCGGCCCGAATCCGCTCGTCCAGGCCGAGCTCGATGAGATTGCGCATGCCATGGGGGAACGCGCCCACGCCGGGGACGACCAGCGCATCGGCCTCCTCCAGCGCTGCCCGCTCACGCGTGATGAGCGCGCGGGCGCCGACGTGCTCGAGCGCCTTCTCGACCGATCGGCGATTCCCCATCCCGTAGTCCACCACCGCGACGGTGATCACGTCAGCGTCCCCTTGGTGCTCGGCACACCCCGCTCGGTGGGATCGAGAGCCACGGCTGCCCGCAGCGCGCGGGCGCACGCCTTGAACGCCGCCTCGATGACGTGGTGGGCGTTGGTGCCCGTCTCAACGGAGAGGTGGAGGGTCAGCTTGGCGTTGGAGGCCAGCGCCCGAAAGAACTCCTCGGTCAGCTCGTGGTCGAAGTTGCCGATCGCCCCCGGCGGCAGCGGTGCCGAGAAGGCGAGCAGGCCGCGGCCGGAGATGTCGACGGCACACGACGCGCGGCTCTCGTCCATCGGCACCGTCGCCTGCCCGTAGCGGTGGATCCCGGCGCGGTCGCCCAGCGCCTGGTCGAGCGCTTGGCCGAGGCAGATGCCCACGTCCTCGACGGTGTGGTGAGCGCCCGTCTGCAGGTCGCCGCGCGCCTGGACCGTCAGGTCGAAGCGCGCGTGGCGCGCCAGCAGATCGAGCATGTGATCAAAGAACCCGACGCCCGTGTCGCGCTCGCCCTCGCCCTCGCCGTCGAGGGCAAGGGTGAGGTGGATGTCGGTCTCCGCGGTGCGGCGGTCGATCTCGGCGGCACGTGCCATCACGTGCCATTCTCGCGAATGCGCGCCTCCATCGACCGGGCGTGCAGCTCGAAGCCTTCCGCGCGGGCGATCGGGGCGGCCGCCCGAGCCAGTGTCGCGGCGTCAGACCCGATCCGGACCTCGGTGAAGCGCCGCCGGAAATGGACGGGCGAGAGCGCCGAGGCAAAGCGGGCGGCGCCGTTGGTCGGCAGCACGTGGTTGGAGCCGGCGATGTAGTCCCCGAACGCGGTGCCGCTGGCGGAGCCCACGAACACACAGCCGGAATGGCGTACGTCAGGCGCCAGGGCCTCGGCGTCGGGGCCGATCAGCTGCAGGTGCTCCGGGGCGAAGGACTCGGCGATGGTCAGCGCCTGCTCGAGGTCGTCGACGCGGACGAACCGCACCACGGCCTCTGTCTCGGGCTCATCGCCGATCCGCTGCTCGAGGGCGTCGATCAGCTCCGCCGAGTTGGAGATCGCCACCACCAGGGAGCCCGCCCCGTGCTCGGCCTGGGCGAGCAGGTCGAGGCCCAGCACCTCGGGGTCAGCCCCCCGGTCGGCGATCGCCATCAGGTCGCTCGGGCCGGCGAAGCCGTCGATGCCCACCCGGCCGAACACCTGGCGCTTGGCCTCCTGAACGTACAGGTTCCCGGGTCCTACGATGACGTCCACCGCCCGGACGGTCTCGGTCCCGAACGCCAGCGCGGCGATCGCCTGCGCGCCGCCCATCCGGTACACCACCGAGGCGCCGGCGAGCCGGCACGCGCCCAGCACGGCGGAGTTGACCTCGCCATCGGCGCCGGGTGGCGCGCATACGGCGATCTCGCGCACGCCGGCGACGCGCGCGGTCACCACGCCCATGACCACGGTGCTCGGGTACGGGGCACGGCCGCCGGGCACGTACACCGCGGCGCGGTCCACGGGCACCTCGCGCAGGATCACCTCGTGGCCCTCGAACGACACCGTCTGCTCGGCGGCCAAGCCGGCCTCGGCGACCCGGGTGACGTTGTGAATCGCCTGGCGCAGGCCGTCGCGCAGCGCCTCGTCCAGGCGGGCCTCGGCGGTGTCGAGTTCGGCTTCGGGGACGCGCAGAGCCGACGGGGTGCTGCCGCCGGTGTCGTACTCGCGCGTGTAGAAGCGCAGAGCGTCGTCACCGCTGGCGCGGACCCGGGCGATGATCTCGCTCACCTGATCGGCGACCGCTTCGGGCGCGGGCACGAGCTCGCGCAGCTCCTGGGCCAGCCCCGCGGGGTCGCCGGAGAGGTTCAGGCGGTCACACTGCATCGATGCGCTCCAGCAGGCGGTCGATCACCGGCGCCCGCAGCTTGTGCGCCACGGGGTTGGCGATGAGTCGCGCCGTGCAGACCGCGATCTCCTCGCGCACCACCAGGCCATTTTCGCGCAGGGTCGTCCCGGTCGCGGTGAGGTCGACGATCGCCTCCACCAGCCCGGTGAGCGGCGCCAGCTCCACCGATCCCTTGACCTCCACGATCTCGGCCTGGCGGCCGGTCTGCAGGAAGTGGGCGCTGGCGATCCGCGGGTACTTGGTGGCGATGCGCACGACGCCCAGCCGCCGCAGCGCCTCCTCGGCACGGTCCTCGCCGGCGACGCCGGCCAGCACCATCCGGCAGCGCCCGTAGCCGAGATCGACAAGCTCGTAGACCTCGCGCTCGGATTGCTCCATGAGCACGTCCTTGCCGGTGATCCCGATGTCTGCGGCGCCGGCCTCGACATAGGTGGGGACGTCGGAAGGCCGCATCGTCACGATGCCGACGTCCTCGAACAGCAGCTTGCGATCGTTGTCGCGCACCTCGCGGGTGTCCAGGCCCAGCTGGTCCAGGAGGTCCAGCGTCTCCGTGAACAGCGCTCCGCGCGGAACGGCGATCCGCAGGTCGCTCACCGGACCCGGCCCCGCTCTTCTCCCGTCAGCGCGATGTGCACCCGTTCGACGTTGAGCGCGAATCCCACCGCCGGCAGCGGGCGGCCAAACGAGGCGAGCAGCTCGTCGTAGCGGCCGCCTCCGCCCAGGGGGACGCCGTAGGCCGGGTCATAGACCTGAAAGAGCGGGCCGGTGTAGTAGCCCAGGCTGCGCACGAGGCCAAGGTCGAAGATGATGCGCTCCGCCACGCCGGGCCCCAGCAGGGCATGCACCTCGCGCATGCCGCTCAGGGCGTCGTGCAGGGCTCCCTCCAGGCTCTCCAGGACCTCGGGACCGCCGCGGGTGTGGGCCAGGCGCAGCAGTAGGTCAGCCTCGTCAGCGGCGAGGTCCAGCGCCCGGATCTCGCGGTCCACGCCGACGAAGTCCCCGGCGGCCAGCTCGGTGAGGATCAGCTCGCGCCGGTCGGCGTCCACGCCGAAAGTCTCCAGCAGCGACGGGTGCAGCGCCGCATCGCCCAGCCCGACGCGGTAGCTGTCCAGCCCGGCGGCGTCGAGCGCGGCGCACAGGACCTTGAGCACCTCGGCGGTCCCCTCGGCACCGGGCACGCCGATGAGCTCCACCCCGGCCTGCAACAGCTCGCGGCTCTGTCCGCGCTGCGGGCGCACGCCCCGGTAGGCGTGTGCGACGTAGCAGAAGCGCAGCGGCGGCTCCACGTGTGCGTAACGGGTGGCCACCACCCGGGCGATCGGCACCGTCATGTCGGGCCGGAGTACCAGCACGCTCCCGTGCTCGTCGAACACGCGGTACGCGGGCCGGGCGCCCCCGATGTTGGCGCGCTGGAAGGTCTGCTCGTATTCGAGCGCGGGTGTGTAGACCTCGCCGTAGCCGGCATCCGCGAACACGCCGCGGATCCGGTCGGTCATCGCCCGGAGCTCTCCCATCTCGTCTGGGAGAACGTCGCGGGTGCCGCTTGGGATTCGGTCCACCATCGCCTCGAAACCGCCACCGCGGGTCGAGCGAAGTGTGCTCACGCGGCGACGGGAGCGTCTTCCAGCCGGGTGATTCGGGCGCCGAGCTCTCGCAGCCGCTCGTCGATCCGCTCATAGCCGCGGTCGATCTGGCGGATGTTGCCGATCTCGGTGACCCCGTCGGCGCACAGCGCGGCGATCAGCATCGCCATCCCGGCGCGGATGTCGGGAGACTCCACACGAGAGCCGCGCAGCGGGCGCGGCCCGTTGATGATCGCCCGGTGGGGGTCACAGATGGTGATGGACGCGCCCATGCCCACGAGCTTGTCGGTGAAGAACAGGCGGTTCTCAAACATCTTCTCGTGGATCATGACCGAGCCGGACGCCTGGGTGGCCAGCGCGAGGGCAATGCTCGTAAGGTCGGCGGGGAATGCCGGCCACGGGCCGTCCTCGACCTTGGGCATGTGATCGCCGTGGTCGTTGCGAATCACCAGCTCCTGGTTGCCGGGCACGATGATGTCGTCGCCCTGGCGCTCGCTGCGCAGGCCTAGGCGCTCGAACACCAGCCGGATCATGCGCAGATCGTCAGGGCGGGTGTCCTTGACCACCAGCTCGCCGCCGGTGACGCCGGCCAGCGCCATGAATGAACCGATCTCGATGTGGTCAGGCGCGATCGTGTGGGTGCAACCGCGCAGCCGTGCCTGCCCGTGGACGGTCATGACGTTGGAGCCGATCCCGTCGATGTCGGCGCCCATCTGCTCGAGCATCCGGGCCAGGTCCTGCACGTGGGGCTCGGAGGCGGCGTTGCGGATCACGGTGGTGCCCCGGGTCAGGGCCGCCGCCATCAGCGCGTTCTCGGTGGCCATCACGGACGGCTCGTCCATGAGGAAGTCACAAGGGCCAAGACCGAGCGCCGGCGCCGTCAGCGCCACCTCGTCAGGGCGGTTGTCCACGGTCGCGCCGAGGGCGCGAAAGGCGTCCAGGTGCGGGTCCAGCCGCCGGCGTCCGATGACGTCGCCGCCGGGCGGGGGCATGTGGGCTGACCCGAAGCGCGCCAGCAGCGGGCCGGCGAGCAGGAACGAAGCCCGGATGCGCTCCGCCAGCACCCGATCCACGCGTGTGCTCTCCACGGTGGAGCAATCGATCAAGACCTCGCTCGTGCCGACCCAGTCCACCCGGGCGCCCAAGACCTGGAGCAGGCGCGCCATCGCCTCGACGTCCGAGATCTGGGGAACGTTGCGCAGGATCACCTCGTCCTCGGTGAGCAAGCACGCGGCAAGGATCGGCAGCGCGCCGTTCTTGTTCCCCGCGGCGGTGATGGTGCCTGACAGCGGCACACCGCCTTCGATAACGAACTTCTCCAGTTTGATCGACCCCGCTGTGGTGGTGGATGGGCGGTGGCCAGTCAGCGTAGCCGGTACCGTGGGGGACTGTGTCTCCGGCGGTCCCGGGGCCGAGCGCTGAGCTAGGGTAACGGCCATGCCGGTTGAGATTTCGCGGACTGACGCCTGGGACCTCCTTTGCGAATGGACGCAGTCAGACTCCCTGCGCCGCCATATGCTGGCGGTGGAGACGGCCATGCGCGCCTACGCGTCCCGCTTTGACGGCGACGTCGAGCTGTGGGGCCTCACCGGGCTCCTGCACGACCTCGATTACGAGCGCCATCCGTCCCTGGAGGACGGCCATCCTCGGTATGCGCTGGCTGAACTGGAGGCACGGGGTTACCCACCGGCGCTGGTGCGCGCCGTGGCGTCGCATGCCACCTATCTCGGTGTTTCGCGCGATTCGCCGATGGAGAAGACGCTGTTCGCCGTTGACGAGCTGTGCGGCTTCCTCCTCGCGTGCGCGTACGTCCGGCCGGACGGGCTGGTGGGCATGACGCCCAAGTCGGTCAAGAAGAAGATGAAGACACCGGCGTTCGCCGCCGCGGTCAGCCGTGAGGACATGACCGATGGCGCGGCGGAGCTCGGTGTGGATTTCGACGAGCACCTGGCGTTCGTGATCGCCGCGCTGGCCGAGCGGCGCGACGAGCTGATGCCGGCGGCGGCAGCGGCCGACGGAGACTGAGAGGCGGCGCGCGCCGTGGCCCCGGTCTCCGTCGTGGTCCTCGAGGGCGACGAGACGGGCCAGGAGCTGCTCGAGCAGTCCCTGCGCGTGCTCGATCGCGAGCTGCTCGGCCTCGATCTGGAACTGGCGCGCTTCGACCTGTCGCTCGAGCATCGGCGAGCGACGTCCAACGGGGTGGTCGACGAGGCGGCGGTGGCCATGCGCGAGGCGGGCCTGGGACTGAAGGCGGCCACGATCACGCCCGAGGGGGCCGGTGACGTCGGCTCGCCCAACCGCATCCTGCGCGAGAAGGTCGACGGCAAGGTGATCGTCCGCACCGGGCGCCGCCTCCCGGGCGTGGCGCCGATGGCGGGCGTCTATCACCCCATCTCGGTGGTGCGGATGGCGGTGGAGGATGCCTACGGGGCCGCCGAGAGGCGCGAGGGCGCGGAGGGTGCGCCGGACGAAGTGGCCTACCGGACCGAGAAGATCACCCGCTCCACGTGCCGCGCGGTGGCCGAGTTCGCGTTCCGGACCGCCGCCAAGATGGGCGCGCGCGTGTACGGAGGCCCGAAGTGGACGGTCTCCCCGATCTACGAGGGGATGCTCAAGGAGGAGATGGACGCGGCGGCAGCGCGCCACCCCGAGATCCCCTACCAGCCGGTGCTCATCGACGCGACGTACGCCGGGCTGCTGTCGGGCGCAACCGACGCGCCGCTCGTGATCCCCGCGCTCAACCGCGACGGTGATTGCCTCTCGGATCTCGTGCTGCCGATGTTCGGCTCGATCGCCGGCGCCGAATCGGTGCTGCTCGCCTTTGACGATCAGTACGACACGACCTGCGCGATGGCCGAGGCGCCGCACGGGACGGCACCGGCCCTGCTGGGCAAGGACGTGGCCAACCCGCTGGCGATGATCCTGGCCTGCGGGGCGCTGTTGCGCCACGCCGCCGATCGCCACGGCCCGGCCTGCGAGCGAGCCTCGCGCGCGATCTATGAGGGCACCCTGGAGACGATCGCCTCGGGCATCAAGACGCCCGACCTCGGGGGCCATACCGGCACCACGGAGTTCACCGGCGCCGTGGTGGACCGGATCCGCACCAAGCTCGACGTCTGGTCCTCGCTGGGCTCCTGAGCACGTGCCCGGGCCTGGGGCGCCTCCCTGCAAGATGCGTTGCAGACCCCCGGTTCTGTCCGCCCCCCTCCGTACCTTTACGAACATATGTTCCAGGCTTCCGCCAAGCGATTCCGCGCCCTCCTGACGCTGTTTGACGACGTTCTCGGCGATCCGCCGCCACCGGCCGCACCGCACCCCCACCGCCGGCCGGTCCGGATCGAGCGCGACCGGCGCGCCGGGTCGGTGGCGATGCGTCCGATGCACTGCCTCTCCCCTGTGCGGCCCCAGCTGGGCCGTGTCCGGCGCGAGCGCGTGAGCTAGCCGCGGCGTCGCCTCCGCCCCTAGCCGCGGCGTCGCCTCCGCCCCTCGGTGCGAGCGTTCGCACGCTGTCATGGCCGACGCGTGGGGCGGTAGAACCGGCGAACCCCGTGTACGCCGGGAGTAGCCTTGAGAGGCGATGCTTCTCCTGCAGGATCGCGGTTGGGAGCCTCCGTTTGAAGAGGAGCCCTCGCGGCGAGCCTGCACCTGGCATCTGCCCTGGCGCCCACTGGCCTGGTTCGACGGTATGCACGACTACAAGAGCTGAGCCCGGCCGCCGGGCCTGGCGTTCAGGGCACGAGCGTGGTGGCGAGCGCGATGACGCCCGACGGCTCGCCCGTCGGCGACGCGTTGGGGCCCGCCTGGGCGAGGGCGATGAGCACCGCGATGAATGTCCCCAGGCCCAGCACCACGCAGATGACGAACAGCACGAATACCTGCGGATTGGCCCGGAAGTACTTGGCCATGGCTCGCATCACCTGGTGATGGTGCCACGCCCGCCGGGCAGGCGGTCGCGGTGGCCGTGGCGGTGGCGGCAGGTTTGCCAGAATGCTCCGATGACGACATCAGACCACGAAGGCGAGCCCATCACCGAAGCGGGGCTGGCGGCCCTCAAGGCCGAGATCGGTGAGCTGGAGACCGTCGCGCGGCGCGACATCGCCGCCCGCATCCTCACCGCCCGCGGCCACGGCGATCTCAAGGAGAACGCCGAGTATCACGCCGCCAAGGAGGACCAGGCCCACCTCGAGACGCGCATCCTCCGGCTACGCCAACGCCTCCGCAAGGCAGTTGTTGTCGACGTCGAGAGCGAGACCGCCAATGGCGGTTCCACGTTCGCCTTCGGTCGCTCAGCGGAGGTCACAGACGAGGGCACCGGAGAAACGCACACCTGGACGATCGTCGGCGCCACCGAGGCCGACCGGGCTGCCGGCAAGCTCTCGGCCGAGTCCCCGGTGGCCAGGGCACTCATGGATCAGCCCGCCGGCACCGTTGTCTCCGTCGCCACCCCCCGCGGCGAGCGACGCCTCAAGATCGAACGCATCATCTAGCCGCCCACCGCGGCGGCTCGAGCCACAACCCGAGCCACCGCAGGCCTGGAGGGCCCGCCGGCTCTAACACACCCCCCCGCACGCTGACGGCCTACGTGCGTCTGTCGGACGGGACCGGCGGGGGCGCGCCGATGCCCTGGTCGAGGCGCCGCCACAGACCCCCGCCCGCGCACCGCAAGTGAAGCCCAGGGCAGCGGCGCTGGTGAGCGTGCGGCCCCCGAAGACAGCGATAAGAGCAAAACAAACCCCGCCTGCCAAGAAGCAAGCGGGGTTCGTATAGAAGAACCGGCGGCGACCTACTCTCCCAGGCCCTTGCGGGCCAAGTACCATCGGCGCTGAGGGGCTTAACGGCTCTGTTCGGAATGGGAAGAGGTGTTTCCCCCTCGCCATGGCCACCGGAAACTTGTCAAGACCGCGTCGCCCCGTCACGAGGACGAGGACCGCTCTTCGCGGGCCTTCAAAACCACACAGCGCCAATGAACCGGATATCAAAAATATCCGTCAAGCCCTCGACCCATTAGTACCGGTCTCCTACGAGTGTCACCACTCTTCCAGATCCGGCCTATCAACCTGGTGATCTTCCAGGGGTCTTACTCTCTCTAGGAGATGGGAGAGCTCATCTTGAGGCCGGCTTCCCGCTTAGATGCTTTCAGCGGTTATCCGATCCGCACGTAGCTAACCTGCGGTGCCCTTGGCAGGACAACAGATACACCAGAGGTGCGTTCATCCCGGTCCTCTCGTACTAGGGACGAATCCTCTCAACTCTCCAACGCCCACGGCAGATAGGGACCGAACTGTCTCACGACGTTCTGAACCCAGCTCGCGTACCGCTTTAATGGGCGAACAGCCCAACCCTTGGGACCTACTTCAGCCCCAGGATGCGACGAGCCGACATCGAGGTGCCAAACCGGGCCGTCGATGTGGACTCTTGGGCCCGATAAGCCTGTTATCCCCGGAGTACCTTTTGTCCGTTGAGCGACGGCGCTTCCACTTGCTACCGCCGGATCACTAAGGCCTGCTTTCGCACCTGCTCGACCTGTCGGTCTCGCAGTCAAGCTCCCTTGCTGCCTTTACACTCTACGCACGATTTCCGACCGTGCTGAGGGAACCTTTGCGCGCCTCCGTTACATTTTGGGAGGCGACCGCCCCAGTCAAACTACCCACCTGTCACTGTCCAGTGCCCCGATTCAGGGCGCACTGTTAGAGATCCAATACACCAAGGGTGGTATCTCAAGGTTGGCTCCACGCCAGCCGCAGCCGGCGCTTCCAAGCCTCCCACCTATCCTGAGCGAAATGCATCGAACCCCAATACCAAGTTGTAGTAAAGGTTCACGGGGTCTTTCCGTCTAGCCGCGGGTACTCGGCATCTTCACCGAGACTGCAATTTCACCGAGCCCCTCGTTGAGACAGCGTTCAAGTCGTTACGCCATTCGTGCAGGTCGGAACTTACCCGACAAGGAATTTCGCTACCTTAGGCACTTTTGTTACTCGCCGACATTGCGTCGGTCGGGCTAGGTCGTTTGTTTTCCGCCTAGCTCTCCACGTCGCCGTGGAGGTCGGACCATCTCTTCACCGTGGCTAGCGATGTTCAGCGTATGGCCTCTGAGGATTCTGTCGAGAACCTCACTCTTTGGAGTCCGCCGGTTCTTGCCGTTCCCGTTGATGGTGTAGGCAAGGTCGACGAGCTCCACGATCCCTTCGAGACGCCGATGCCGCCCCTGGCAAACCAGGTCGACAACGGTCGCGAAGATCTCGTAGTCCGCTACACGCGCGGAGTAGCGCATGTAGCGTCGGAGGAACGGAACGACGCGGTCCCGAAGGACCTGACGGGCCGTGATCTTCAGGACCAGCACGTCTTCATTCCCGGGCTTGGGAAAAATCGTGCCGGACCCGAACTCCTCCGCAGCCAACTCCAGGAGGCTCCGTCGGTTCCGGTGTTGATACAGAAAGAACTCCGGTTGAACGAAGTAGCCGAACGCAACCGTGGGATGTCGCTTGAGCGACACGCACACGCTGCCTTCTCCTTCAACGAAGCCGGCTAACCACCAGCGACGTTGCTCCTGACTCGACAGTCTTTCCTGCTGATTGTCTGCACCCGACACATTGTCACTGTACTGCCCACTCCGGACAGAACGAGTAGTGCGGGATACTCAGATATTCCAGCATTTAGCTGAATTTGATAACAGCCAGTTCACTAACCGTTATAGTTACGGCCGCCGTTTACCGGGGCTTAGTTTCGGTGCTTCGGGTTACCCCTAACACCTCCACGTAACCTTCCGGCACCGGGCAGGCGTCAGCCCCTATACGTCGTCTTTCGACTTAGCAGAGACCTGTGTTTTTGGTAAACAGTCGCTTGAACCTATTCACTGCGGCCCTCTCGGGCTCCACCCGCAAGGGGTTTCACCCTACTGGGGCGCCCCTTATCCCGAAGTTACGGGGCGATTTTGCCGAGTTCCTTAACGAGGGTTATCTCGATCACCTTAGTGTGCTCCACTTGCCCACCTGTGTCGGTTTTGGTACAGGCACGCGCGACCTCCCTAGAGGCTTTTCTCGGAGGCATGGCATCCGGGACTCGCCGGCTTAGAGCCAGCTGGCATAACACCTCAGGTTACGCGGCTCCGGATTTACCTAGAGCCACCCCTACGTGCTTACCCCAGGACGACCATCGCCTGGGATCCCATAGCCTTCCTCGTCCCCCCGTTCGGTCAAACGGTCGCGACGTGGTACGGGAATATCAACCCGTTGGCCATCGACTACGCCTTTCGGCCTCGCCTTAGGTCCTGACTAACCCTGAGCAGACGAACTTTACTCAGGAAACCTTGGGCAATCGGCGGAGGGGATTCTCACCCCTCTTTCGTTACTCATGCCGGCATTCTCACTTCCGTCGCCTCCACAGCTGCCTCACGGCGCTGCTTCACTGGCGGCGGAACGCTCTCCTACCGCGTGATCCGAAGATCACACCCGCAGCTTCGGTGACTAGCTTGAGCCCCGTTACATTGTCCGCGCTCGAACACTTGACCAGTGAGCTGTTACGCACTCTTTCAAGGGTGGCTGCCTCTAAGCCAACCTCCTGGTTGTCTGTGCATTCGAACATCGTTTACCACTTAGCTAGTACTTAGGGACCTTAGCTGGCGGTCTGGGCTGTTTCCCTTTTGACGCTGAAGTTTATCCCCCAGCAACTGACTCCCGGAGTAACCGTGACGGTCTTCGGAGTTTGCCTGAATTCGGTAACCTGGTAGGGCCCCTAGTCCAAACAGTGCTCTACGGCCGCAACGGAATTTATCCGAGGCTATACCTAAATATATTTCGGAGAGAACCAGATATCACTGAGCTTGATTAGCCTTTCACTCCGACCCACAGGTCATCCGCCCAGTTTTTAACCTAGGTCGGTTCGGTCCTCCACGAGGTCTTACCCCCGCTTCAACCTGCCCATGGGTAGCTCGCTCAGCTTCGGGTCTACCGCCTACGACTATGTCGCCCTATTCGGACTCGCTTTCGCTACGGCTCCGCTCATCGCTTAACCTTGCCGCAGACGAGTAACTCGCCGGCTCGTTATGCAAAAAGCACGCGGTCACAGAACAAGTCTGCTCCCACCGCTTGTAGGCACGCGGTTTCAGGTACTATTTCACTCCCCTTCCGGGGTACTTTTCACCTTTCCCTCACGGTACTAGTCCGCTATCGGTCACCAAGGAGTACTTAGCCTTGGAGGGTGGTCCCCCCAGGTTCAGTCCGCGTTTCACGGGTGCGGACTTACTCAGGAACATCTGCGGAAGATCATGCAGTTTCGTCTACGGGACGATTGCCCTCTTTGGTGCGCGGTTCCACACGCTTCGACTACCACATGACTTTGTAACTTCCGCCGAGCCAGCCACAGCTCGGACCAGACGTCCTACAACCCCTGCTGCGCAACGCGTGGCCGCTTACACGCAACAGGTTTGGGCTCATCCCCTTTCGCTCGCCACTACTCGGGGAGTCTCGGTTGATTTACTTTCCTCGGGGTACTGAGATGTTTCACTTCCCCCGCTTGTCTTCTCCGCGCCTATGTGTTCAGCGCGGGATAACGTCGCATTACCGACGCTGGGTTTACCCATTCGGAAATCCGCGGGTCAATGGCTATTCAGCGCCTAACCGCGGCTTATCGCAGCCGTTCACGTCCTTCATCGACTCTTGGTGCCAAGGCATCCACCATGTGCCCTTACTATCTTGACGGTGATCTTTTTGGGAGAGGATCACGAAGATCCTCGCCCGGTGATACCCGTTTCATTGGCTACTGTGCAGTTTTCAAGGTCCGCGAAGAGGCGAGGTGCGTCGGCGCGACGACCAGGGGCCAAAGACCCTCTGAGCGCCGGCGGCGCGCCGGTCTCTCAAAACTCAACAGCATGCGACCGCGCTCACCTGCGCCTTGCGGCGCCGGCGGCCCGGCCTGCCAGGTCCGGTCGACATATCTAGTGACCGAATGCACTCCCAAGCTTCGGACGCGGGAGCTCCGAGGAGCTCGAGGCGTCCGCCTCGGGGCATTCGGTGCCCTCGCATAGGAGGGCTCCCTAGAAAGGAGGTGATCCAGCCGCAGCTTCCGCTACGGCTACCTTGTTACGACTTCACCCCAGTCACGAGCCCCACCTTCGACGGCTCCCTCCCAAAAGGGTTAGGCCACCGGCTTCGGGTGTTGCTCACTCCCATGGTGTGACGGGCGGTGTGTACAAGGCCCGGGAACGTATTCACCGCGGCAATGCTGATCCGCGATTACTAGCAACTCCGCCTTCATGCAGGCGAGTTTCAGCCTGCAATCCGAACCGAGACGCGCTTTAAGGGATCCGCTCCACCTCGCGGTATCGCAACCCTCTGTACGCGCCAATGTAGCACGTGTGTAGCCCTGGACATAAGGGGCATGATGACTTGACGTCATCCCCACCTTCCTCCGGTTTGTCACCGGCAGTCTCGCATGAGTCCCCAACTAAATGCTGGCAACATGCGACGGGGGTTGCGCTCGTTGCGGGACTTAACCCAACATCTCACGACACGAGCTGACGACAGCCATGCACCACCTGTGATCCTGCCCCGAAGGGAGACCGTGTTTCCACGGCTGTCAGGAACATGTCAAGCCCAGGTAAGGTTCTTCGCGTTGCGTCGAATTAAACCACATGCTCCGCTGCTTGTGCGGGCCCCCGTCAATTCCTTTGAGTTTTAGCCTTGCGGCCGTACTCCCCAGGCGGGGCACTTAATGCGTTAGCGTCGGCACGGAGGGAGTCGACACCCCCCACACCTAGTGCCCATCGTTTACGGCGTGGACTACCAGGGTATCTAATCCTGTTTGCTCCCCACGCTTTCGCGTCTCAGCGTCAGTACCGTCCCAGCGAGCTGCCTTCGCCATTGGTGTTCCTCCTGATATCTGCGCATTTCACCGCTACACCAGGAATTCCACTCGCCTCTTCCGGACTCGAGCTTGACAGTTTCCACCGGCTTTCCAGGGTTGAGCCCTGGACTTTCACAGCGGACTTACCAAGCCGCCTACACGCTCTTTACGCCCAATGATTCCGGACAACGCTTGCCCCCTACGTATTACCGCGGCTGCTGGCACGTAGTTAGCCGGGGCTTCTTCTGAAGGTACCGTCACTCCAGGCGGCTATTCACCGCCGAAGCTTCGTCCCAACTGAAAGGGGTTTACAACCCGAAGGCCTTCTTCCCCCACGCGGCGTTGCTGCGTCACGCTTTCGCGCATTGCGCAAGATTCCCCACTGCTGCCTCCCGTAGGAGTCTGGGCCGTGTCTCAGTCCCAGTGTGGCTGATCGTCCTCTCAGACCAGCTACCCATCGTAGCCTTGGTGAGCCGTTACCTCACCAACAAGCTAATGGGCCGCGGGCCCATCCCGATGCGGAGGCCGAAGCTTCCTTTCCCCAGAGGCCTTACGGCCAGAGGGCACATTCGGTATTAGCCCGAGTTTCCTCGGGTTGTCCCGATCATCAGGGCAGGTTACCCACGTGTTACTCACCCGTTCGCGGCTTTGCCCCGGGCCGAAGCCCGGTTCGTCGCTCCACTTGCATGTGTTAGGCACGCCGCCAGCGTTCGTCCTGAGCCAGGATCAAACTCTCCGTGAAGAACTACCACAAAGAGTCGTCAGGAAATTCGCCGGAGCCTCGAGCGGCCGCAAACTATGTCGCGACCGGCGACGCTCCGAATCCTGGGCCTGTCCCTGGTGGGATCAGACCCTTGCGCCCACGGTCCGCCGGCACGAGGCCGATACGGATACCGCACCACCCGCCGACAAAGGCGGGGGCTGGAGCCCGATGTACACAGAGGGCTCCGAAGCGCAAGACGGGGTTAATTCTGGAACCGCCGATCGAGGTGCTCCCCGAGGGGAGCGTTCGAGCGACGGCGTCGAACCTGGACAATCCTCGGCCGGGGTCCGGCCGAAGAGTGTGCATGCTGTTGAGTTTTCAAAGACCGTCGCACCTCTTCGAGAAGGGTAATCCTCCTCAGGGGCGCGCCCGGGTCCTTGAACCGGTCCCGGGGCGGACACACAAGTATAGCGCCCAAAACCGACCTCGTCGCGAGGGCGACGCAAGCCGTGTCGGGGGCCACTCGTGCGGGACGGTCAGGATAGAACCTGGACGCTGATCGTGCGTTCACGTGCCCGGTCGTCGAAGTCGAGGAGCACGATCTGCTGCCAGACGCCCAGGGCGAGCCGGCCGTCCACCACCGGGATCGTCTCCGACGGGCCGATGAGCGCGGCCCGCAGGTGGGCGTGGGAGTTGGAGTCGTGGTTGAGCCGGTTGTGCTCGTAGTCGCCCTGCGCCGGGATGAGCCGATCCAGCAGTCGCTGCAGGTCCGAGACCCCACCCGGCTCGTACTCCATCGTCGTCACCCCCACGGTCGAGCCGACGGCGAAGACCGTCACCACGCCGTGGTCCACGCCGGCGGTGGCCACGATCCGGGCCACCCCCTCGGTGAGGTCCACGATGTGCCCGTTCCCTGGCGTCTGCAGGCGCAGCATGCCCCCGCCGACGGTCATGGGCGCGACCGGGAGCTCATTGGGTGGGTGGGAGCGGACCTGGGAAGGTCACGCGCGCAAAGCGCCGCTTGCCGAGTTGCAGGACGCGGTCCGCGAGCTGATCCGGCCCCACATCGAGCGAGTCGGGCGGGAGCACCTGTCCGTCGACCCGGACGGCCCCCTGCGCAAGATTGCGCCGCGCTTCCGACGTCGAGATGCCGAACGCCTCGGCCAGCAGGGCCGGCAGATGCACGGACCCGCCGTTCAGCGTCCACTGGAGCGTCGGGACGTCATCGGGCAGCTCGTGGCGGATGTGCACGCGATCGAACGCCTCCTCGGCGGCGCGAGCAGCCTCGCCGTCGTGGAAGCGCTCCACGACGGCCCGCGCAAGGGCGCGCTTGGCATCACGCGGGCCCAGGCCGGCCGGCGGGTCGGCGCCGAGCAGGAGCGTGTACCAGTTCGCGAGCAGTTCGTCGGGGATGCTGAGCGTCTTGCCGTACATGTCCTCGGGCGCGTCGGTCACGCCGATGTAGTTGCCGTAGGACTTGGACATCTTCATCTGGCCATCGGTCCCGATCAGCAGCGGCAGCGTCATCACCACCTGCTCGGGCTGGCCGTAGGCGCGCTGCACGTCGCGCCCCAGCAGGAGGTTGAACTTCTGGTCGGTGGCGCCGAGCTCCACGTCGGCGCGCACGGCCACCGAGTCATAGCCCTGGAGCAGCGGGTAGAGCAGCTCGAGCATCGAGATGGGCTGGTTGGCGGCGTAGCGCTTGGCGAAGTCGTCGCGCTCGAGGATCTGCCCCACCGTGGCGGTGCGCATGAGGGCGAACAGGTCGGACATCGGCATGTCGAGCCACTCGCCGTTGAAGCGGACCTCGAGCCGGTCGGGGTCGGGGTCCAGCACCTTGAGCGCCTGCTCGCGGAAGGTGACGGCGTTGGCGTCGATCTCGGCCGGATCCAGCACGGGCCTGGTGCTCGACCGGCCGCTGGGATCGCCCACGCGCGCCGTGTAATCGCCGACGATGAGCACCACCTTGTGCCCCCGATCCTGGAACTCCCGGAGCTTCTGGAGCACCACCGTGAAGCCGAGGTGGATGTCGGGGGCCGTGGGGTCGATGCCGAGCTTGACCCGCAGTGGGCGCCCCTCGGCCAGCTTGCGCTCAAGCCCCCCCTCGGGCAGGCAGTCAACCGTGTTGCGAGCGAGCCAGGCGGCCGTCTCGGCGGCAGCATGAGACGTGTCGGGCCCCATCCGGCCCAATGCTAGTGCAGCGTTGCGAAAGAGCTTTGGTGGTATGGCGATGGGCCGGGTGGGTCCGTCGCGCGTTCGCGCGCCGCCCCAGAGGGTGAACAGATTCCGTGAACGTTGCACTAAACTCTGGCGGCCGCCCGGAAGCCCCGTCCGTCCATCGTTACGCTGGGCTCTCCACAAAAGCCGACGCGCCGTCGCCATGGTCGGCCATCCGCGCCGGCGCCGGTTTCGATCGCATGAGCGACGACGACGACGACATCTTCTCCGAGCCTCGGGACCACACAGCTCCGATCCCCTTCGCGCCCCCGAAGCGGCGGTTCCGCCGCAATCGCGACGGCCGGCGCCGCAAGCCCAAGGTTCGCAAGCTGCGGCTGTTCTGGATCCTGCTCGGCCTCGGCGCCCTGGCCATCGTCTCCACCATCTTCGGGATGATGATGGCCGTCGCCTCCGATCTCCCGCAGATCGAGAACCGGGCCGAGTACAAGCGCCTGGGCGCGAATTCCTACCTCTACGACGACCACTGGCGCAAGATCGGGATCTTCGCGCCCGCCAACAGTGAGGTCATTGACACCTACAAGCAGGTCGGGTCGATGGTCACCGATGCGGTCATCTCGGTGGAGGACAAGCGGTTCTGGACCGATCCCGGCGTCGACATCAAGGGCATCGCCCGCGCCTTCATGGCCGACGTGACCGGTGGCGCCCGCCAGGGAGCGTCCACCATCGCGCAGCAGTTCGTCAAGAACGCACTCGCCGCCGAGGACAACCGCACGGTGTTCGAGAAGCTGCGCGAGGCGGCGCTCGCCTACCACCTCACCCGCGAGTGGCCCAAGCAGAAGATCCTCACCGAGTATCTGAACTCGATCTATTTCGGCAATGGGGCCTACGGCGCGGAGTCGGCCGCGCGCGTGTACTTCGGCAAGCTCCACGGCTATAACCCCGACGTGGCCGCGGCCACGGCCAAGACCGGGTGCGGGGACGCGCCGCTGCCCTCGTGCTCCTCAGAGCTGTCGCCCGCCGAGGCGGCGCTGCTGGCCGGGATGATCGCCAACCCGTCGGCGTTCAACCCCATCGCCTTCCCCACCGCCGCCAGGGCCCGCCGCGACCTGGTGCTCAGCGATATGCACCGCCAGGGCTACATTTCACGCGCCCAGTACGAGGGTAAGGAGGGCCTCCAGGAGCCCCTGCCCAACGCGGCCGACATCGCGCAGCCCGAGGAGCCCCCGGCGGCCCCCTACTTCACCAGCTGGCTGCAGCCCCAGCTGATCGCGGCCATGGAGCGCGGCGGGGTGCCGGCCAAGGTGGCGGAGTACCGCGCCTACTACGGCGGCTTGAAGATCCGCACCACCATCGACCTGCGCATGCAGCAGGCGGCGCAGCAGGCGATCACCCAGGATCTCCCCCAGGGCCCCGACCTGCCCGCGGCGAGCCTGGTCGCGATCGACAACCGGACCGGCCAGGTGCGCGCGATGGTGGGCGGGCCGCTCGTGGACGGGCAGGAGAACTTCCAGAAGTACCCCTTCAACCTCGCCACCGAGGGGTTCCGCCAGCCCGGATCCGCGTTCAAACCGTTCACGCTGGCGGTGGCGCTGCAGCACGGGTACGGCCCCAGCTCCGTGTTCGACTCCCGGCCGCTTGACCTGATCGTGCCCAACAGCGGCGGCAAGGAGCACTACATGGTCAAGAACTTCGGCAACGAGTACTCGGGGCCGATCAGCCTGGCTTCCGCCACGATCGTCTCCGACAACAGCGTGTTCACCCAGCTCGGCCTCTCCCCCGGGGTCGGGACCAAGCGGATCTCCAGCATGGCGACGGCGATGGGGATCCGGTCGCCGGTCTCCACCAACTACGCCATGATCATCGGCGGCCTCAAGCAAGGTGTGACCACGCTGGACATGGCGCATGCCTATGAGACGCTGGCTACCGGCGGACTGCGTGTCTACTCGCCCGGCCTCGGCGCGCCCAACGAGGGCCCGGTCGGCATCGCCCAGATCCAATGCCTGACCATCAAATGCCGCGGCAAGAGCGAGCTGTACGCGACCCCCCACTACCACCGTGTCATCCCGGCCACCACGGCCGCGGTCATCCACGAGCTGCTCCAAGGCGTGGTGGCGCACGGCACCGCGACCTCGGCGGCGATCTCCGGGGTCGACGTGGCCGGCAAGACTGGCACCACCTCAAACTACGGTGACGCCTGGTTCGTGGGCTGGACGCCGCAGATCACCACCGCGGTGTGGGTCGGCTACCCGAACAAGCTGATCCCAATGAGCACGCTCTACAACGGCCAGCCGGTCGAGGGCGGCACCTTCCCGGCCAACATCTGGCACGACTTCATGGTGCAGGCGCTCCAGATCCAGGCCCAGGAGGCCGTGGAGTTCGGCAAGCACCCCCATAAGAAGGCCTCGGGCTCGACCGGGACCGGGACGGGGACCGGGACCGTGGGCTCGGGTAACACCGGGACCGGCGTGACCCCGAGCGCTCCGCCGAGTGGCAGCACCGGGACGACGGGGGGCACCGGCGGCACCGGCGGCGGCACGGCCACCAACGGCGGTGGTACGGGCGGCGGCACCGGTGGTGGTACGGGCGGTGGCACCGGTGGCGGTACGGGCGGTAGGCACCGGTGGCGGCACCGGCGGTGGTACGGGTGGCGGCACCGGTGGCGGTACGGGTGGTGGCACCGGTGGCGGTACCGGCGGTGGTACGGGTGGCGGCACCGGTGGCGGTACGGGCGGGGGCACCGGTGGCGGCAACGGAGGGGCCGGCCTCGGCGGCGGAGGCGGGGGAACGGGCTAGGCAGCAACGCGCCGGACCGGCCGGGACACGTACCGGCTCCCGGCGGCCAGGAACCGCCACGGCAGGTCGGCGGCCTTGGTGATCCCCACCCGCTTGTCAACACCGATCGCGACGTCGCGCCAGGCCCGCGGCCGGTCGCCGATCCTCACCGGGCCGTGCAACAGGTCGGTGTCGTTGAGCTCGAGCCCGATCCCGAGCGCCTGCGTGAGCTTGCCGGGGCCCGAGCAGAGCTGGCGCAGCGCATCGACCCCGCGGCGCTCGCGCATGTGGTCGATCCCCTCCAGCGGCTCGAGCGCGCGGATCAGGACAGCCGCGCCAACCCCCTCGGGCTCGCACACGGCGTTCAACAGCGAATGCACCCCGTAGGAGAAGTAGACGTAGGCGCGGCCGGGCGGCCCGAACAGCGTCCGGGTGCGCGGGGTCACGCCGACGAAGGCATGGGACGCCGGCTCAGAGTGGTGGTAGGCCTCGGTCTCGACGATGACCCCGGCCGTGTCACCGTGCGTCACGACGCAGCCCACGAGGTCGCAGGCGACCTCGAGCACCGGCCGGACGAAGAAGGCCCGCTTCACCGCAGGGCCGCACGCGCGCGCTCAAGCTGCTCGCGCACCCGTGCCAGCGAGGTCCCGCCCTCCGACACCTTCGTCTCCAGCCAGGCTCCGTCCTGCAGCAGCCGGTAGAACTCCTCGTCGAGCGCCGGTGACTGGGCGGTCAGCTCCGCGGGCGTGAGGTCCGACAGCAACTTGCCGGCGCCCAGGGCCTCGCGGACGAGCCCGGCCACCACGCCGTGGGCCTCGCGGAACGGGACGCCACGGCGCACGAGGAGGTCAGCGATGTCCGTGGCGGCGAGGAACTGATCGGCGGCCGCGGCGGCCAGCCGGTCGCGCTTGAACGTGATCGTCTGAAGCATCCCCGTGGCGGCGTCCAGGCACAGCTCGAGCGTGTCGCAGGAGTCGAACAGCGGCTCCTTGTCCTCCTGCATGTCCTTGTTGTAGGTGAGCGGGAGCCCGTGCATGACCCCATGCAGCGCCATGAGGTTGGACACCAGCCGCGGCGCCTTGGCGCGCAGCAGCTCGGCGGCGTCGGGGTTCTTCTTCTGGGGCATGATCGAGGAGCCCGACGCCCACGCGTCGGAGACCTCGCAGAACCCGTACTCCTCGGTGGACCACAGCACGATCTCGCCCCCGAGGCGCGACAGGTGGGTGGCGCAGGTTGCCGCCGCCGCCAGGTAGTCGAGCACGAAGTCGCGGTTGGAGACCGCGTCGACCGAGTTTTCGGCGACACCGGAGAACCCCAGCGCCGACGCCACCGACCGGCGGTCGGTGTCGAAGTTGACGCCGGCCAGCGCGCCCGCGCCCAACGGGAGGCGGCCGGTGGCGGCGATGACGCTCTCGAAGCGGCGCATGTCGCGGGCCGCCATCCAGAAGTAGGCCAGCAGATGGTGGCTGAGGTAGATGGGCTGGGCCCGCTGCATGTGGGTGTACCCGGGCATCGGCCAGTCGAGGTGGCGCTCGGCGACGTCCACCAGGGTCTGCGCCAGGCGGCTGAGTCGCTCCAGCGCCTCGTGGGCGTGGGCGCGTACGAACATGGCGACGTCGGTGGCCACCTGGTCGTTGCGCGAGCGCGCGGTGTGCAGGCGGCCGCCCACGCGCCCCACGATCTCAGTGACCCGGCGCTCGATCGCCATGTGGATGTCCTCGTCGCCGTCGGCGAACGGGAACGTCCCGTCGGTGAGCTCCTGGCGCACCTGCTCGAGCCCACGTCGCAGCTCCGCGCCGTCGGCCTCGGAGATGATCCCCTGGGACGCGAGCATCGTCGCGTGGGCGATCGACTGGTCCACGTCGTACGGACTGAGCCGCCAGTCGAACCCGATCGAGTCGTTCAGGCGGCGAAAGGCCGCGTCAGGAGGCTCGGCGAAGCGCGACATCGGAGTCCCGTCAGCGCCCCAGGACGGAGCGCAGCTCGGTGGCGACGCGCGCGACCTGGCCCTCGGTCATCGTCGGGAAGAAGGGCAGCGCGATCGACCGTGCGGCCACGTCCTCGCAGACCGGGAACTGCCCCTCGCGGTAGCCGAACCGCTGCCGGTAAAACGACATGAGGTGGATCGCCGGAAAGTAGGGCTTCGACGGGATGGACCGCTCGGCCAGCGCCCGGACGACGTCGTCGCGGCCGACCTCGCGGGGGAGCTGGACCACGAACACGAACCAGCCGCGGCGGTTGCCTGGGTGGGTGGGGCCCCCATCGGGGCACGGCAGCGCCAGTCCCTCGATGCCCGCCAGGGCCTCCCGGTAGAGCTCGGCCACCCGGGCCCGCCCGGCGAGCATGTCGTCCAGGCGGCCCAGCTGAGCCACGCCCAGCGCGCAGGCGATGTCGGTGAGGCGGTAGTTGAAGCCCAGCCGGTCGTGGTCGAGCCAGCCCATGTCCGGCGCGCGGCCCTGGTTGCGCTCGGAGTCCAGCCGCTCCCTGACGGCGGCGTCGGACGTCGTGACCATCCCGCCCTCGCCGGTGGTCAGCTGCTTGTTGGCGTAGAACGCGAACACCGCCTGGTGCCCGCGCGCGCCCACCGCGACGCCGTCGGCGTACGTCGCGCCCAGCGCCTCACAGGCGTCCTCGACGATCGGCAGCCCCAGCCGCTCCAGCGCCACCATGTCCGCCGGGTAGCCGAACACGTGCACGGGCAGGAGGGCCGCCGTCCGCGAGGTCACCGCGGCCGCCACCGCCGCGGGGTCGACGTTGAGCGTCACCGGATCGATGTCGGCGAACACCGGACGCGCCCGCTCGTACAAGGCCACGTTGGCCGAGGCGACGAACGAGAACGGGCTGGTGATGACCTCGTTGCCGTCCGAGACGTCCACCGCACGCAACGCCAGGTGGAGGCCGGCGGTTCCGCTCGACACGGCAACCCCATACGCGGCGCCCACTCTCGCGGCAAAGGCGCGCTCGAACTCGCCCACCACCGGGCCGAGCGACAGCTGCCCGGAGCGCAGCACGGCCAGCACCCGCTCCTCCTCCTCGGGGCCGAGGATGGGACGGGCGAGCGGGATCTGCTCCACGCCGGCGGCGGTCACGACTTCTGGGGCGCGGCGGCCGCGTCGCCGGGCACGCGGCTGCGGCTCGGTCGCTGCATCCCGTACTCCAGCGAGTCGACCAGCGCCTCCCACGAGGACTCGATCACGTTCTCCGACACGCCGATCGACCCCCACACCTTCTCGCCGTCGGACGCATCCAGCAGCACCCGCGTGACGGCGTCGGTGCCCTTGGTCTCGTCGAGGATGCGGACCTTGAAGTTAACGAGCTCGATGTCGCGCAGGTGCGGATAGATCTCCACCAACGCCTCGCGCAGCGCGCGATCGAGCGCGTTGACCGGGCCGTCGCCCTCGGCGGTGCGCACGTAGCGCTCGCCGCCAGGGCCGGGCGGGGTCCAAATCTTGATCGTGGCCTCCGTCTCCACCCGGCCGTCCGCGCGCTTCTCGACGATGACGCGGAACGACTCAAGATGAAACAGCGGCTCGTACTCGCCGGTCTCCTTGCGCAGCAAGAGCTCGAACGAGCCGTCGGCGGCCTCGTAGTGGTAGCCGCGGTGCTCGAGCTCCTTGACGCGCTCCACCACGCGGGAGGCGACGTCGTCATCCAGCTCTATCCCGGCCTCGCGCGCGCGTGACTGCACCGTGCCCTTGCCCGACAGCTCGGAGATGAGCATCTCCCGGTGGTTGCCCACCACCTCGGGCTCGATGTGCTCGAACGTGGCGGGATCGGCGGCGACGCCGGCGACGTGCATGCCGCCCTTGTGGGCGAACGCGTTGCGCCCAACGTAGGGCGCGTCGGGATCCGGCGTGAAGTTCAGCAGCTCGGCGATGTAGTGGGCCGTCGGGGTCAGCGAGGCCAGCTGGGCGTCGGTGAGGCAGTCGTAGCCCAGCTTGAGCTGGAGGTTGGGGATGATCGAGATGAGGTTGGCGTTGCCGCAGCGCTCGCCGTAGCCGTTCATGGTGCCCTGGACGTGCGTGGCGCCCGCCAGCACGCCGGCGAGGGCGTTGGCCACGCCGCAGCCGGCGTCGTCATGGGTATGGATGCCCACCCGCACCTCGCCGCCCAACGAACCCACCACGTCGGCCATCGCAGCGCCCAGGACGTGCGGGAGCGTCCCTCCGTTGGTGTCGCAGCACACCACGGTCTCGGCGCCCGCCTCCGCCGCCGCTCGCAGGCATCGCAGCGCGTAATCACGGTCGTCGGCGTAGCCGTCGAAGAAGTGCTCGGCGTCATAGATGACCCGCTTGCCCTGCGCCCGCAGGAACGCCACGGACTCGGCGATCATGCGCAGGTTCTCCTCGCGGTCGACCTTGACCACCTTCTCGAGGTGCAGGGCCCAGGTCTTGCCCACGAGCGTGCAGACCGGGGCGAAGCAGTCGGCGATCACGCGCAGCGCCGGGTCGGCGTCCGCGGTCACCCCGCGCCGACGGGTCATCCCGAACGCACAGATCTGGGCATGGCGAAACGTCTCGCCCGCGAGCAGGCCGAACAGCTCCAGCTCCTTGGGGTTGGAGCTGGGGAAGCCGGCCTCGATAAGGTCCAGGCCCAGCTCGTCGAGCCGGTGCGCGACGCGCAGCTTCTCCCCCGCCGACAGCGACATGCCCTCGCCCTGCATGCCGTCGCGCAGGGTGGTGTCGTAGAGCTCGATCCGGGCCGTCATGGGGCGGCGCTGCGTGAGGGGACCTTGACCACGTCCAGCCACTCGCGGTAGCGCTCGTCGCGGCCGTGCAGCGCGTCGACGAACACGCTCTGGATCGCCTGCGTCACCGGTCCGCGCGCCCCCTCACCGATCCGGTGGTCGTCGATCTCCCACACCGGCACCATCTCCGCGGCGGTGCCGGACATGAACACCTCGTCGGCGAGGTAGAGCTCGGCGCGGGCGAGGTCGCGCTCCACCACCTCGTAGCCGAGGTCGCGGGCGATCTGGAGGATCGACTTGCGACTGATGCCGTCGAGGATCCCGGCGGTCTGCGGGGGCGTGAGCACGACGCCCTCGTGCACGATGTAGACGTTCTCGCCGGTGCCCTCGCACACCATGCCGTGCGCATCGAGCAGGATCGACTCCTGGTAGCCGGCCTTCACCGACTCCACCTTGGCCAGCACGCTGTTGAGGTACTGGCCCGACGCCTTGGCATGCGGGATGAGCGAGTCCGAGGAGATCCGCCGCCAGCTGGACACCTTGGCCCGCACGCCGCGGGTCGCGGAATCCTCGCCGAGGTAGGCGCCCCATGGCCACACTGCGATGGACACGCTCACCTCGCAGTCCAGCGGGTTGAGCCCCATCTGGCCGTAGCCGCGGTAGACGATCGGGCGGATGTAGCACTCGGCCAGGCCGTTGGCCGCGATGAGCTCATGGGTGGCGCCGCGCAGCTCCTCCAGCGTGTAGGGGATCGGCATGTAGTACAGCTCCGCCGAGGCGAACAGCCGCTTGAGGTGGTCGTGGTGGCGGAAGATCGCGGGGCCCTGGGGCGTGTCGTAGGCGCGCTCGCCCTCGAACACGCCGGTGCCGTAGTGCAGGCCGTGGGTCAGCACGTGGATCTTCGCGTCCTCCCAGGCAACGAGTGCTCCGTTGTGCCAGATGAGGTCGGCTTGTTCCACGACTGCTCCTTGAGTTGAAAGACGATCCGGCGGGGGACGGGCTACAGGTGTTGCAGGACTTCCCGGGTGGCTTGCGCGGTCGTCGCCTCGCCCCCCAGGTCGGGCGTGCGCAGCCCCTCGGACAGCGCACGATCGACGGCCGATTCTACCGCCGCAGCCTCCTCCTCCAGGGCGAATCCGTGCCGCAGCATCATCGCCGCAGACAGGAACATCGCCAGCGGATTGGCGATCCCCTGGCCGGTGATGTCGGGTGCCGATCCATGCACCGGCTCGAACACGCCGGGCCCGTCATCGCCCAGCGACGCGCTCGGCAGCATGCCGAGTGAGCCGGTGAGCATCGCCGCCTCGTCAGAGAGGATGTCACCGAACATGTTCTCGGTGACGATGACCTCGAAGTGCCGGGGCGCGGCCACGAGCTTCATCGCCGCGTTGTCCACCAGCAGGTGCTCAAGCTCGATGTTGGGGAACTCGCCGGCGTGCACCTCGCGGACCACCTCGCGCCACAGGCGGCTGGTCTCCAGCACGTTGGCCTTGTCCACGCTCGTCACCCGGGAGCGCGCCGCGCCGAAAGCGACGCGCGCGATGCGCTCGATCTCCGCGCGCGTGTAGACGCACGCGTCGGAGGCGCTGTCCTCCGTCCGGGTCTTGTCACCGAAGTAGATCCCGCCGGTGAGCTCGCGGACCACGAGCATGTTCGTGCCGTCGATGATCTCGCGCTTGAGCGGGCTGGCGTCGTAGAGCGCGGGCAGTGGCTTGACCGGGCGCAGATTGGCGAACAGGCCCAGGCCCTTGCGCAGCCCCAGCAGGCCCTGCTCCGGCCGGGGCTTGTCCGGGTCGGTGGTGTCCCACTTGGGCCCGCCGACCGCGGCGAGCAGGATGGCGTCGGCCGAGCGGCAGGCGTCGAGCGTCTCGTCGCTGAGGGCGGTGCCGTGGGCGTCGATGGCGGCGCCGCCGAACAGATGCTCCTCGTACTCGAACCGCCCCGGCGCGACCGCGTTGAGGACCTCGACGGCGGGCCCGATTATCTCGGGGCCGATGCCGTCTCCTGGAAGAAGGATGACGCGGGAGGCCATGACCGACCGGCACGGTAGCCGATCTTGTCCTCGCCCCGGGATCAAGTGAGCGCCGGCCGGCGCGCGGTCATGTTGAGGCGCACGTAGTCCAGCACCACCGGCGTGCCGTAGCGCGCGAGCACGGCATTGATGAAGTCGTCGCGCAGCTCGACGGGCAGCGGGTCCAGATGGCGCACCAGGCACACGGTGCTGACGAAGGCGCGCGGCTCCTCGAGTTCGGTGGGCTTGGCCTCCAGCCAGGTCGAGACGCCCTCAAAGCCGGCGCACTCCAGCCGCGCGGCGGTGTCCTCGGCGGTCGCGTAGTTCCAGGGACGCACCCAGTTCGCGAAGTACGGCGCGAACGGCTCGGCAAAGGCGACCTCGTCCGCGAGCCGGCGGAAGCGGTCGATGTTGCCCCGCCCGCCGCACTGCGCGAGCAGGCGCCCGCCCGGCGTCATGTTCCGATGCAGCGCGGCGAACAGCGCATCGTGGTCGGGGATCCAGTGGAAGGTGGCGTTGGAGAACACGACGTTCACGGGCTCGGGCAGGGCCAGCTCGGCCAGGTCCTGGCACAGCGCCGTGGCCCGGTCCCCGACGGCCTCCAGGGTGTGGGCCACCATCGACGGCGCGGCGTCGACGGCGTACACCCGTCCCCGCGGCACCCGGCGGATGAGCTCCAGGGTGATCTTGCCGCTGCCGCAGCCGGCGTCGAGGACCACCTCGTCGCCGGCGAGGTCCAGCCGGTCCAGCTGCTCGGCGGCCCAGCGCTGCTGAGGCGCGGAGACGCGGTCGTAGGTGGTGGCATCCCAGTCTCGGGTGCTGCTCATGGCTCACGTGCCTCCTTGGTCGCGATCACAACGCGCTCGTGACCGGCCCGGAGCGCTCCCGGTCCTGCTCGTAGCCGGCGATCGCGTCCTCCTGCTCGAGCGTGAGCGCGATGTCGTCCAGGCCGTTGAGCAGCCGGTGCTTGATATCGGGGTCGATCTCGAAGTGCGCGCTGCCGCCCGGCCAGCGCACCTCCTGCCCCGCCAGATCGACCTGCGCCTGTCCCGCCTGCGCGATCGCGGCACATTCGTCGCTGGTCAGCTGCACCGGGAGCAGCCCGATCTTCGTGCAGTTGGAGCGGAAGATGTCGGCGAAGCTCGAGGCGACGATCGCCTGAAAGCCGTAGTCCTCCAACGCCCAGGGCGCGTGCTCGCGGCTGGAGCCGCAGCCGAAGTTTCGCCCTGTCACCAGGATCGGGTTGGCCGGCAGGTTCCAGTCAGGCTCCTTGGCCCAGTCGTAGAACAGGAATTCGCCGAAGCCGGTGCGCTCGACCCGCTTGAGGAACTGCTTGGGGATGATCTGATCGGTGTCGACGTCGTCGCGGCTGAGCACGCTGACGGGGCCGGTGATGGTCTCGATGGCTTTCATGGCTGCGCGCCTTCCCACTCACGGATGTCGACGAAACGGCCCTCGATCGCCGCCGCGGCGGCCATCTGGGGCGAGACGAGGTGCGAGCGCGCGCCGCGGCCCTGGCGCCCCTCGAAGTTGCGGTTCGACGTCGAGGCGACCCGCTCGCCGGGAGCCGCGATGTCGGGGTTCATGCCCAGGCACATCGAGCAGCCCGCGCCACGCCAGTCAAACCCGGCCTGGCGGAACACCTCGTCCAGTCCCTCGCGCTCGGCCTGCGCCTTGACCTGCTGGGAGCCCGGGACGACCATGGCATAGACGCCCTCCGCGACCTTGCGGCCGTTGACCACTTCGGCGGCGGCGCGCAGATCGCCGATCCGCGAGTTGGTGCAGGAGCCGATGAACACGCGGTCGAGCTTGATCTCGGCGATCGGCGTGCCGGCCTCCAGGCCCATGTAGTGCAGCGCGCGCTCGTCGCCGTCGTCCTGGGGGTCTGGCACCGCCTCGTCCACGCCGACGACCATCTCCGGGTTGGTGCCCCAGGTCACCATCGGGCTGATGGCGCCGGCGTCGACGACGACTTCCTTGTCGAACGTCGCCGCTTCATCGGAGAGCAGCCCGCGCCAGTCCTGGGGGATCGAGGCCGGCGCAGCGGGCCGCCCGATCACCCACTGAAACGTGGTGTCGTCGGGGGCGATCATCCCGGCGCGGCCGCCGCCCTCGATCGTCATGTTGCACACGGTCATGCGCCCTTCCATGGTCAACGCCTCGATCGCCGGACCGGCGTACTCCACGACGTGGCCGACCGCGCCGTCGACGCCCATCTGCCCGATCGTGGCCAGGATGAGGTCTTTGGCGGTGACGCCGAACCCGAGCGCCCCCTCGTAGCGAATGCGCATCGACTTGGGCTTGCGCTGCACCAGGCACTGCGTCGCCAGCACGTGCTCCACCTCGCTGGTGCCGATCCCGAAGGCCAGCGCACCGAACGCCCCGTGGGTGGCGGTGTGCGAATCGCCGCACACGATCGTCATGCCGGGCTGGGTGACGCCCAGTTCGGGCCCAATCACGTGGACGATCCCCTGTCGGTCCGAGCCCAGCGAGTAGATCGGAATGCCGAACTCCTCGCAGTTGCGCTCCAGCGTCTCCACCTGCACCCGCGAGAGCTCGTCCCTGATCCGCGCCGCCACCGGCGTGCCGTCGGTGGGCACGTTGTGGTCGGCCGTGGCCAGGGTGCGATCGGGCCGGCGGACGGCACGGCCGGCGAGGCGGAGCCCGTCGAACGCCTGCGGGCTGGTGACCTCGTGCACGAGGTGCAGGTCGATGTACAGCAGGCCGGGCGCGACCTCGTGGGCCTCCCAGATCTTGTCGAACAGGCTCTTGGGCATCGTGTGGGCTAGCTCCTCCTGAGGCCTGCGCTGACCACCGCCAGCAGCACCGCCTCGGTGTGTCCGGGGTTCTCGAAGTGATGGGAAAGGTCGGCGTCGAACGTCACGCAATCGCCGGCGGTCAGCTCGTGGTGGGCGCCGTCGCAGTGCAGGATTACGCGCCCCTCCTGCACCAGCGCCGTCTCCCGGCTGCCCGGCTCGTGCATCGGGGGGTCGCCGGGTCCGCCCGTGACCGCGCCCGCGGCCAGCGTATGGCGCGAGAGCTCAGCGCGCTGACCGGGCAGCGGTGGCGTGAGGATCTCGTAGGCGTGGCCCGAGGCCGCGGCGGGGCCGGTCCGGCGCTCGCCGCTGCGCACGATCGTCACTGCGCCGCCCTCGTCCAGGCGCAGCAGCTGGGACAGGCGGAGCTCCAGGCCATGCGCGATCCGCGTGGCCACCTGGAGCGTCGGGCTGGTCTCGCCCCGCTCCACCTGGGACAGCATCGGTGCGCTGACGCCCGAGCGCACCGCCAGGTCGCGCAGCGACAGGTCCATCGCCTCGCGCAGGGCGCGGATGCGGGCGCCGAGGCTCTCCGGAGAGGTCAGGTTCGGTTCGGCCAGCGCCATCGGCCGTACGCTATCACATACAAACGTCTGTTAGGTGCGCCCGGTGCGCGGACGATCGCCCGGGTAGCCTGGGGCTCGTGCGGACGCGCCCCGATGTCCTCGTTCTCGGTGGCGGCGGCGTGCTCGGCGAAGCCTGGATGATGGGCGTCCTGGCGGGGCTCGAGGACGGCGCCGACCTCGACCTGCGCGAGTGCGAGTCCTTCGTGGGGACCTCGGCCGGCGCGATCGTCGCCGCCCACCTGGTGGCCGGCAACGCCCCGCGGCGCCCCTCAGCCGTGAGCACCGAGATGGAGCTCGCGCAGGGCGGCCCCTCCCGCGGGCTGGCCGTGGCGGCCGCAGCGGCCGCCCGCCGCGCCGGCCAGGCGGCGCTCTCGGCCAGCGCCGCGTTCGCGCCGCTCGCGCTCGGCATGGCCGCGCCGGGTGGAGCGCTCGTACGAGCCTTGCTGCTGCGGGGCCTCCCCCGCCCTCCCGACACGCTCGCCGGCCTGCGCGCCCAGATCGAGCGCTCGGCCGCAAGGTTCGACGGGCGCCTGCGCATCACCGCCGTGGACCGGGCCAGCGGCCGGCGCGTCGTCTTCGGCAGCCCGGGGGCTCCGGCCGCGAGCGTCGGCGAGGCGGTGGAGGCGTCGTGCACGGTCCCGTGGCTGTTCGCCCCGGTGCGAATCGGGGAGCGCGAGTACGTGGACGGCGGCGTATGGAGCCCGACCAACCTCGACGCCGCCCCGGCCGGGCGCGACACCCACGTACTGTGCCTGAATCCCACCGCCAGCCTCGCCACCCGGCACACCATGCTGACCGTGATGCGCAACGTGGCGCGGTCGGCGGTGAGCGTCGAGGCGCTCGCGTTGCGGCGCCGGGGTGCGCGAGTGCTCACGATCGCGCCCAACGCGGAGTGCGCGGCAGCCATGGGCTCGAACTTCATGGACCAGGAGCCGCGCACTCGCGTCCTCTCGGCGGCCTACCGCCAGGGACTGATGGTGGCCGCTGGCAACGGCCGCTGGTAGTCCGGCTACGGCGCCCGGACGACCTCGGGGACGGGCTCCTCGGCGGCCTCGCGCTCGGCGAGCACTCCGTGGCGGCGCACCGCGTTGGACAGCGCGCGCACGTAGGCACGCGCGCCAGCCTCGAGAATGTCCGTCGACACACCCTGCCCGGCGCCGGTGACGCCGCTGACCTCCAGGACGACGGAGGTCTCTCCGAGGGCGTCCTGGCCGCCGGTGACGGCGTCCACGCGGAACTCGCGGAGCTTGGCGTCGACCTTGGTGGCCGCGTTGATGGCGTGGAAGATGGCGTCAACCGGGCCGTCGCCGGTGAACGAGCCGACCAGCTCCTCCCCGTCGGGACCGCGCACGCCGACGGTGGCGTGCGGGGGACGGCGGGTCGAGGCCTCGACGTCGAACCACTCGAGCGTGTAACCGGCGACCTCCTGGCGCAGCTCGTCGGTGACCAGCGCCTCCAGGTCCAGCGCGGTGACCTGCTTCTTCTTGTCCGCGATCTCCTTGAAGCGCTTGAACGCTGTGTTGAGGGCCTGACCCTGGAGCTCGATCCCCAGCTCGGCCAGCGCCTGGGCCAGCGCGTGGCGGCCTGAGTGCTTGCCCAGCACGATCGAGTTGGCGTCCAGGCCGACGGTGGTGGCATCCATGATCTCGTAGGTGGTGCGCTCCTTGAGCACGCCGTCCTGGTGGATGCCGGACTCATGCGCGAACGCGTTGCGTCCCACGATCGCCTTGTTGGGCTGCACCGCGTAGCCGGTCAGCCGCGACACCAGGCGCGAGGTGCGCGCGATCTCACGGGTGTTGGCGCCCGTGAACAGCCCGACGTCGGCCTGACGGGTGTGCAGCAGCATCACGATCTCCTCCAGCGAGGCGTTGCCGGCGCGCTCGCCGATGCCGTTGATGGCGCACTCCACCTGGCGCGCGCCCGCCTGCAGGCCGGCGAAGGAGTTGGCCACGGCCAGGCCCAGATCGTCGTGACAGTGGACCGAGAGCACGACGTCGCGCAGGTCCGGCACCGCCGCGTAGAGGCGGCTCAGGAACTCGGCGTACTCCTGGGGCATCGTGTAGCCGACGGTGTCCGGGATGTTGATGGTGGTGGCGCCCTCGTCGATGGCGATCTGGCACACCTCGGCGGTGTAGTCCAGATCGGCGCGCGTCGCGTCCATCGGCGAGAACTCGACGTCGTCCAGGTACTGCTTGGCGTGCGCCACCGCGGCCCGCGCCTGGCCCTTGACGTCCTCGCGCGTGGACTGCAGCTGATAGCGGATGTGGATATCCGACGTCGAGATGAACGTGTGGATACGCGCCCCGCCCGCCCGCTCGGCGTCCTTGACCGCGTTGTAGGCGGCGTCGATGTCGGCGACGTGGGTGCGGGCCAGTCCGGCGATGACCGGACCTTCCACGGTGCGCGCGATGGCCTGGACGGCTTCGAAGTCGCCGGGCGAGGTGATCGGGAACCCAGCCTCGATCACGTCGACGCCCAGCCGGGCGAGCTGCTGCGCGATCTCCAGCTTCTCCTGCGTGTTGAGCGAAATGCCCGGACTCTGCTCGCCGTCACGCAGCGTCGTGTCGAAGATCAGTACTCGGTTGGGATCGTCAGGTGGTGTCATGTCGCTTCTTCCTTAGGCTCGAACTTGACTGCTTCTCGGTGCTGTTGTTCGCGGCTACGTGCGGCCGCCCACGCGCTATTCCCCCTTGCGGGGGAGGAGAAGGAGTCGAAGGTCAAGGCGCAGCGACATTCGACGGACAGCGTATCAATGCCTTCCGCTCTCGGGGCGCCCGCGCTGGCATCCTGTGCGCATGGCGAGGAGATCCAACAAGACCGTCATCAGCTCACAGGGCCTGAGCCTGGACCGGCACTGGGCGTTCATCTCCCTGGTGCCGCTCGGGTTCGGGGCGTGGGCGCCGATCTATCCGGGCATCAAGGCGCGGCGGCCGCTGTGGATCGCCCTCGGCCTGCTGTGGACGGCGATCATCATCGCCGCGTTTGCCGTCAACGCCACCACGGTGTCCGGGCGGCACGGCAACAACGACTCCGCGGGCGGCCTCTTCATCCTCGGCTGGGTGGGCGCGATTGCCACCTCGTTCATCATCCGCCCCGCGTACCAGCGCCAGATGGGCTCACGGCTCGAGAAGGCGATCGAGGAGGGAGAGCAGCGCCTCTCCGACCAGCGGCGCGCGCAGCGCCTGGCCGAGCACAACCCGCGGCTGGCCAAGGAGATCGGCGTCGGCCGCCCCGACCGCCACGGCGCCGCTGATGGCGGCCTCGTGGACGTCAACAACGCGTCGGTCACCGCGCTGCTCGAGCTGCCCGGGATCGACGGCGAGCTGGCCACCCAGATCTGCGAGTGCCGCGAGAAGGTCAGCGGCTTCTCCTCCCTGGAGGACTTCGGCGCGACCCTGGACATCGACGGCGGCGTCGTGGAGGGCCTGCGCGGCAAGGTCGTGTTCCTGCCCCGCGGCTCCTGACGCACGCGCGCCTAGAGGCCCACGGTCTGGCCGGCCACGAACCCCTCGCTGGAGACGATCTGCTGCACGACCTCGGTGGGCACCGGGGACGCCGTGGTGATCGCCATCGCCGCCAGGTGAGCGTCGTCGCCGGGGTGCTCGTCGGGCAGGCGCCCGACGGCGGCGGAGATGATGTTGACGCCGTGCCGGCCGAACAGCGTGCCGACCCGTCCCAGCATCCCGGGCACGTCGCTGTAACGGAACAGCGTCACGTGCTCCTCGAGCTGGACGTTGAAGCGCTGGCCCCAAGCCTCGAGCAGGTGGGGCCGGTTGTGGCGGCCAAAGAGTGTGCCGGCGACGCGAACCGCCCCCGAGCCCGTGGTCACTTCAACGCGCACGAGGTCGGTGTAGTCGCGGGCTGCCGTGTGCTTGGACTCGACGAAGCGGATGCCACGTTCCTCGGCGACGGCCTGGGCGTTGACGGCGTTGATGTCCTCCTCGGTGTGGCCCGAAAGCGCGCCGAGCAGCACGTGGATCGCCAGCAGCCGGGTGTCGCGCTCGGCCAGGCGGCCGAAGAAGTCGATCTGGACGCGCTCGACCGAGCCGCTGTCGGCCACGGCTAGGGCGATCCCAATCCGCCCCAGTGACTCGCAGAGCGGCACGTAGGGCCCGAGGACCTCGAGGTCCTCGGCGGAGACCGACGGCACGTTGACGGCGCTGGTGACCACGCCGCCGGCCAGCGCCGCCACCACCTGCTCGGCCGCCTGGTAGCCGGCCCGGTCGGTGGCCTCGGCGGTGGAGGCACCGAGGTGTGGGGTGACGATCACGTTGGGATAGCCGAATAGCGGGTGGTCGGTGATCGGCTCGGAGCGGAACACGTCCAACGCCGCGCCCGCGACCTTGCCGGAGTCCAGCGCGGACTTGAGGTCCTCGTCGACGACCAGGGGCCCGCGGGCCACGTTGAGCACGCGGACGCCGTCCTTGCACTTGGCCAGGACCTCGGCGTTGAGCCAGCCCTCGGTATCGGGCGTCTTGGGGAGGTGCAGGGTGATGAAGTCAGCCGCCGCGTACACATCGTCGGGCGAGCCGGCCTGCTCGACGCCAAGCTCGCGGTAGCGCTCGCCCGAGACGAACGGGTCGTAGGCGATCACGTGCATGTTGAACCCATGCGCCCGCTGGGCCACGAGCTGGCCGATGCGGCCGAACCCGAGGATCCCCAGCGTCTTCTCATACAGCTCCACGCCGGAGAACCGGGAGCGCTCCCAGGCGCCGCCGGTCAACGACGCGTGCGCCTGCGGGATGTTGCGCGCCAGCGCCAGCAGCAGCGCCATCGTGTGCTCGGCGGCGGTGATGACGTTGGACTCGGGCGCGTTGGCGACGACGATGCCGCGCTTGGTGGCCACCGGGACGTCGACGTTGTCCACGCCGACCCCGGCCCGCCCGACGGCCCGCAGGCGCGTCGCCTTGGCCAGCAGATCGCCATCCAGGTTGGTCGCCGAGCGGATGAGGATCCCCTCGTAGTCGCCGATGCGCTGCTCGAGCTCGTCGCGGTCCCAGCCGACGCCCAGGTCGACCTCGAAGTGCTCGCGCAGCAGGTCGACGCCGGAGTCGCCGATCTTTTCGGCCACGAGCACGCGCGTCATGACCGCTCCAGGACCCAGTCGAAGCAGGCGGTGAGCGCCTGCACGTCGGCGGGGTCGGTGGCGGGGAACATGGCGACGCGCAGTTGGTTGCGCCCCAGCTTGCGGTACGGCTCCACGTCGACGATGCCGTTGGCGCGCAGCGTCGCCGCCAGCGCGGCGGCGTCGACGCCCTCGTCGAAGTCGATCGTGCCGACCACCAGCGATCGTTTGGCCGGATCAGAGACGAACGGGGTGGCTGACTCATGCGCCATCGCCCACTCGTAAAGATGCGTGCTCGAGGCGGTGGTGCGCTGCACCATGGCGTCCAGGCCGCCCTGGTCGAGCATCCACTCCAGCTGGTTCTGGAGCATCAGCAGGGTGACGATCGCCGGCGTGTTGTAGGTCTGGTCCTTGCGCGAGTTCTCGAGCGCCGTGGGCAGCGACAGGAAGTCCGGGATCCAGCGGCCGTCCGAGCCGTCGGCGAGCTCCTCGACGCGCTGGAGCGCGGCCGGGCTCATCGCCGCCAGCCACAGGCCGCCGTCGGAGGCAAAGCCCTTCTGGGGAGCGAAGTAGTAGACGTCGGCGCTGGCGACGTCCACGGGTAGTCCGCCTGCCGCGGAGGTGGCGTCGATGAGCACGAGCGCTTCGCTGACGCCCGACGGGCGCGTGACGGGGACCATGACCCCGGTCGACGTCTCGTTCTGGGCCCAGCCGATCACGTCGACCGGCTCCGGGGCCTCAGCGGCCGCCGGGTCGGGGGCGTCGCCGGGCTCGGCCTCGATCACGACCGGCTTGCGCAGGAACGGCGCCGCCTTCGCGCAGGCAGCGAACTTGGAGGAGAACTCCCCGTACGCGAGGTGCAGCGAACGCTCGCGCACCAGGCAGCAGGTGGCGGCGTCCCAGAAGGCGGTGGTGCCGCCGTTGCCGAGCACGACCTCGTAGCCGTCGGGCAGCGACAGCAGGTCCGAGATGCCGGCGCGCACGCGGCCCACGAGCGCTCGGACCGGCTTCTGGCGGTGCGATGTGCCGATCACGGCGGCGCCGGGTCCGGCGACGTACTGGAGCTGCTCCGGGCGCACGCGCGACGGCCCGGAGCCGAATCGCCCGTCCACAGGCTTGAGCTCGTCAGGAATCCTGAGGTCAGTCGTGGTCTGGGTCATGTGTCCTTCGGGGAACGGGGCTCGTGGATGGGGCATGCCCCCGGCGGGCGGGCGCTACTCCTGGAACTCGGTGTCGATCCAGTCCATGTGCGACCGCAGCTCCTTGCCCACGACCTCCACCTGGTGGCCGGCCTGCTCGGAGCGCATGCGCTTGAAGTTCTCCTGGCCGGCGCGGTTCTCGGCGATCCACTCGCGGGCGAAGTCCCCGTTCTGGATCTCGGTGAGCACCTGCTTCATCGCGGCTCGGGTCTCCTCCCCGATGATCCGCTGGCCGCGCGTCATGTCGCCGTACTCGGCGGTGTTGGAGATCGAGTAGCGCATGCCGCTGATCCCCTTCTCGTACATCAGGTCGACGATCAGCTTGAGCTCGTGGAGCACCTCGAAGTAGGCCAGGCGCTCGTCATAGCCTGCCTCGGTCAGCGTCTCGTATCCGGCGCGCACGAGCTCGGTGACGCCGCCGCAGAGCACCGCCTGCTCGCCGAACAGATCGGTCTCGGTCTCCTCCTTGAACGAGGTCTCGATCACCCCGCCGCGGGTACCGCCGATGCCCTTGGCGTAGGCCAGCGCGATCGCCAGGGCGTCGCCCGAGGCGTCCTGCTGCACGGCGACCAGGCAGGGGACGCCCGAGCCCTCGAGGTACTGGCGGCGCACCAGGTGGCCCGGCCCCTTGGGGGCAACGAGCGCCACGTCCACGTTGGGGGGCGGGACGATCTGCTCGTAGTGGATCGAGAACCCGTGCCCGAACAGCAGCATGTTCCCGGCGGCGATGCCGTCCCTGAGGCCGTCGTCCCAGATCTGGCCGTGCAGCTCATCCGGAGCGAGCACCATCACGATGTCGCCCTCACTGGCGGCATCGGCGGGATCGAGCACCTTCAGCCCGTGTCCCTCGGCCTTGGCGACGCTGCTCGAGCCGGGGCGCAGCCCGACGACGACGTTGACACCTGAGTCCTTGAGGTTGAGGGCGTGGGCGTGGCCCTGAGAGCCGTACCCGATGATCGCGACGGTCTTGCCGTCGAGCTTTGAGAGATCTGCGTCGTCGTCGTAGTACATATGGCTCGCAGGCTACAAGGCGCGGCCTGCGAGCCGCGGTACCGTGGTGCTGCGGTCAGCCGCCGAAGCGGCCGCGAAGCGCCAGGACGTTGTTGACGTACGCCTGCGTGTCGGGGAAGAGGCCGTTGCGCTGGACGGACTGCAGCCCCTGGTAGTAGCCCGCGACGGCCATTGCAGTGTCGCCGCCGGTCTGATTCAACAGCGAGTGCAGCAGCAGCGAGCCGGCGCGGATGTTGTCGGCCGCCGAGGTCGGCGACAGCGGCGGCGGCCCCGCCAGGTTCTGCCCGATGAAGTTCCAGGTGCCGGGCATGATCTGCATCACGCCGGTGGCGCCCGTGGACGACACCATCGCGTTGTTGAAGCCGCTCTCCTGGTAGCCGACGGCCTCGGCCAGCGACGACGGCACGCCCTCGGAGGCGGCGATCGACCCCACCTGGGACGCGCTCACCATCTCCCCGGTCGGCTGGGCGCCGTTGTCGGCGGACGGCGAGGTCGACACCATCTCGGTGCTCGCCGAGGCGGGCGCCGGCGCGCTCGCGCCCGCGATGTGAAGCGTGGTCCCCGACAGCAGGAGGCCGGACGGATCCAGGCCATTGGCCGATGCGAGCGCATCGAGGCTCACGCCGTACCGGGCGGCGATCGCGCTCAGGGTGTCGCCGCGTTGGACCACATAGCCACCGGCGCTCGCCGCGACCGGCGCTGATGCCTGGGCCGGCGCCGAGCCCGCCGGCGAGCCGTGCAGTGTCGTGCCCGACAGGAGCAGGCGCGACGGGTCCAGGCCGTTGGCGGCGGCGAGCGAGCTCACGCTCACGCCCAGGCGGGCCGCGATCGCGCTCAGGGTGTCGCCGGGCTGGACGACGTACCCGCCGCCGGAGCTGGGCGCGGCGACGGTGCCGTCATCGCCGCCGGTGGTCGGGGCGGTCGGGGTGACTCCCTGCGGAGGGATCGCCAGCGATGAGCCGGTGATGAGCTGGGCGTCCGACGACATGCCGTTGGCGGCGGCCAGCTGGGAGACCGACAGGCCATCGGCGGCCGCGACCGAGCTCAACGTCTCGCCCGAGGCGACGACATGCTGAAAGGCGGCCGAGGCGGTGGCGGGCGTCCCCACGCCCACCGCGATGGTCAGGGTCACAAGAGCAAGTTTCCAGGTGCGCATGAGCGACAGTGTCCTGGCTGCCACGCGGACAAGAAACCCCTGCAATTGCGGTTTCACCGTGCAACATCGCTGTCATGCGATGGCACATCGCATCGCACGCCCGAACGGCGGCGCAACGGAGCTCAGGCGTCGGCGCGCGCCACCAGCGAGACGCCGGGCACCGTGACGTACCCGTCGGCATCCGTGAAGGGCGCCGCGCCGGCCGCCATGTGGTCGGCCACCTCGGCCTGCTGGTCGGCCGTCAGGCCGCCGAACGTCGAGCTGAAGCTCGGCGACACATCGGCGCTCTCCTCGACCATCTCCGCGACGGTGTCATAGCGGCGCGAGAGCTCCACCTCGGTGACCTCCACCTCGGTGAAGCCGGCGTCCTCGAGCAGCTCCGCCAGGGCGCCGGGGGCCGAGAGCGCGAAGGGGCCGGGAACGTCGGGATCGGGCGGGTCGGCGTGACCGAGCTCAACGAGCGCGCTACCGGGGATCGTCGCCCACGGGTTACGTTCCCGTGTGTCCCACACCGCGAATGCGGCGTGCCCTCCGGCCCGCAGCACGCGGCGGATCTCCCGCGCCGCCGCGTCGGGATCGACGGCGAGCATGATGCCCCAGCGCACCAGCACGGCGTCGACGCTGGCGGTCTCCAGATCGATCCACTCCAGCTCGAGCTGGCGGAACTCGACGTTGTCAATTCCGGCCTCGGCAGCGCGCCGGCGCGCCACCTCGATCATCGGCTCGGCGCCGTCGCTGGAGATGAGCGTGCCACCGGGCCTGACCAGCTCGGCGGCCATGAAGCCGGTGTCACCGGGACCGGCGGCCAGCTCCAGCACCCGCTGCCCGGGCTGGAGGTCAAGCGACTCCACCATCGCCACCGAGACGGGCATGCCCCAGGCGCGGACGCGGTCGGCGCGCTTGCCCCATCCGCCGGCGGCGGTCTCCCACGTCTCGCGGGTGACGGCGCGCAGCTGCTCGGGGTCGGCGGGGGTCACATCAGGCAGGTTATCCGTCGGGCGCGTCCGCGGACGGCGGGGCCAATCCCTGCGTGAGCTGCCCGAACGCCGCGTCGATCTGGGCGCTCATCCGCTGGCCGAAGATCGCCACCAGCGCCTCGGTGGCCAACGGGCGCAGCCGCTCGATCGTCGCGTCGATCTCCGCCCACCGGTCGGTGGGCATCCCAGCGGCCTGGAACGGCTCCCACACCTCCCGCATGAACAGCGTCACGAACGCCGCCGACACGGCGTCGCAGTGCAGCTCCACCTGCTTGAACACGGTGAGGGCCTCGTTGAGCGAGACGCCTCGTGCCACGACCTGCTCGGCCACCTCTAGCAGCGACGGGCTCGGGACCTCGTAGCGCCCCGCCCCGGCGGTAACGAGCACGCCCAGGGTCTCGGCGCGGGCGAGAACTCTCGGCGCCTCCTCCGCGCTCACCCGGAAGCGGCGGCCCAGCTCGGCCACGGTGAGCGTCTGGGGCGTCTCCGCGGTCTCGTTGAGCGCCTGGCGAAAGCGGACCAGGCGCTGGGCCGTCGCCTGGTCGTCATCGAGCAGCCGCTTGATCCCGGCGAGGTTGAACCCGTCGTTCTGGAGGTCCCGGATGAGCTGGAGCTGGGCGACGTGCTCGGGGCCGTAGTAGCCGACCCGCAGGCGCACCTCGGGCGGGTCCAGCAGCCCCCGCGCCTGGTGGGCGCGAATGTTGCGCACGGTCATCCCGGTCTGGGCGGCGAGCTGCTCGATTGTGAGATCGGCGGGCATGCCGGGATGATACTGGCGACTGACGTTACATCAAACGATGTGACATTGACCGCGTTCGGCGTTCAGCGCAGCTCGCGGCGCAGCAGCTTGCCGGTCGTGCCGCGGGGGACCCCCGCCACCGGCTCGAAGGCCTTGGGCACCTTGAAGGGTGCGAGCCGCGCCGCACAGTGTGCGCGCAGGGCCTCGGGCGCGACATCGTTCCCATCGGCCAGCACCACCTGGGCCACGACCGCCTCTCCCCACTCCGGGTCCGCGCGGCCGAACACGGCGGCGTCCACCACGCCCGGATGCTCCAGGATCACCGTCTCGACCTCCACCGGCGCCACGTTCTCGCCGCCGGTGACGATCGTGTCCGCCTTGCGACCGGCGATCACCAGCCGCCCCGCGGGGTCAAGCGCGCCCAAATCGCCCGTGTGCAGCCACCCGTCGGGGCCCAGCGCTCCCGCGGCGACGGTCCGGCCGCGCACCAGCACCTCGCCGTCGTCGGCGATCCGCAGCTCCGTACCCAGGAGCGCCACCCCGTCGGTGGCGATCTGCGAGCACGCCTCGGTCATCCCGTAGGACGGCGACACGGTCACGTCCGCCTCGCGCGCGCGGGCCAAGAGGGCCGGCGCGATGGGGCCGCCGCCGAGCAGCACGCGCCGGAGCGTCGGCGGCCGGCGCAGCCCGGCGTCGAGCAGCCTCGACAGCATCGTGGGCACCAGCGAGACGAGGGTGACCCGCTCGGCCGGGTCCATGACGGCGGAGAGGACCCCGTCGGTGTTAAAGCGCCCGTGCAGCAGCACCGTAGTGCCGTACACCACCGAGCGGATCTGGATGGAGAGGCCGCCGACGTGGGCCAGTGGCATCGGGCACAGCCACCGCTCCTCGGGATCGAGCCCGAGCGCAAGCGCCGACCCCAGCGCGTTCCACAGCCAGTTGTCGTAGCTGAGCGCTACCGGCTTGGGGCCCGCGGTGGTGCCGGAGGTGAACATGACCGTGGCGGTGGCGTCGGGGTCGACGGGGCGCGGCTCGGGCGCGGGCCCGGCGGCGCCGAGCGTGTCGAGCGCGTCGATCACCAGCGCCGCCTGCGCGATGCGGTACGCCCGCTCGGCCTCGGTGAGCCGCAGGTCGACGGGGACCGCCACCGCGCCGAGGAGCAGGCAGGCGTGCAGCGCCACCACCAGCTCCTCGCTGGGGAGCGCCAGCGCCACGCGGTCGCCCGGTACGACCCCGCGCTCGAGGAGCGCTGCGGCGACGCCGGCCGCCCGGTCGTAGAGGTCCGCGTAGGTGGTGTTCGTGCCGTCGCCGGTGCGCACGGCGGCGCGGCCGGGGTGAACGCGGGCAGCGCGGGCAAGCCACGATTCCATGGGGTTGTCAGCCTAGTCTCGGGTGGCCCCTGGCCGCCATCGGGCTGTGGGAGCAAATGGCTGTCAGACAGCCAAGATCTCCCAAGAGTCCGCTTCGGCCTAGCGGCGGTCGAGCGTGGCGACCCGCGCCCGTGACGGCGCCGGCGTCGGCGTCGGCGTGGGCACCGCCGGCGGCGCACTGGGCCGCACAGCCGCCTGCCCCCCGTGCCGCCGCGGGCGGCGCACGCGCAGCTCCTCGGCGAGGAAGTAGGAGCCGACCACCAGCAGCGCCGCCACGACCTGGGCGACGATCGTCTGCACGTTGGGGAAGATCGCGAACCACAGGCCCATCCACCCGGGGATGGCGACGTTGATCGGCGTGGTTCCGATCCAGCCCGCCTGCTGGAGCTCCTGGACGGACTCGCCGACCATCACCAGCAGGACGACGCCGAGCAGTACGCCGGTGGCCACCAGCATCCGTTTGTAGGGCAGCTTGCTCTGCAGGCCGAAGGTCAACCAGCCGATCGCCGCCACCAGCGCCAGGCCGAGCAGGACCCCCTCGAGCACGACCCCCGAGCCGTAGCGCAGGCGGAGGTTCTGGAGGAACAGGACGACCTCGAAGCCCTCGCGGTAGACCGAGGTGAAGCCCAGCAGCACGAGGCCGAGGATCGCGCGCCGGGCGCCGGGGGAGCCGGCCTCGCCCATCAGCGCCTTGCGGCGGCGGTTGTGGCTGGCGATCCAGCCCGTCCAGTACACCTTGTGGAAGAACCAGTTCATGACCACCAGCAGGACCACGATGGCGAGCAGTCCGGTGGCAGCCTGGAGGTCGAGGCTGCTGGGACCGACTGCGTTGGTGACTGCGATGGCGATGAACCACGTCGCGACCGCTACGCCCAGCGCGGCGGCCCCGCCCAGCGCCAAGGGCTTGCGGTAGACGCTGTTGTCGCCGCGCATGCTGGCGGTCAGGACCGCCAGCACCAGGATCGTCTCCAGCCCCTCGCGCAGCACCAGGATGCCGCTATCCACGACAACCGCCAGATGGCTGAGATGGGTGCTGGGATCGGTGGGATCGGGGGTGCCGCCTGCGGCGCCGAGAAGCTGCCAGACGAACAGCCCGGCAGCGGCGATCGCCAGCAGACCCCAGCCAAGGCGTTTGCGCGTCGCGCTGGCCATTAGGCAACCCTAACAGACGGAGCGCGATGGCCGGTATCAGAGGTATCAGACGTGACGGCCACCCGGCCTCTTTCCCGCTCCTGGCCTAGAGTCCTGGTCGCCGTTCCCCACCCGCGATAGGAGCACGCGTGAGTACCAGCTGGCAGCCCGAGGGCGAGTACAGCGACATCCGCTACGAGCTGGCCACCGGCGATGACGCCGGCATCGCCAAGATCACCATCAACCGGCCCGAGGTCCGCAACGCCTTCCGGCCCGAGACGGTCATCGAGCTCTCGGACGCGTTCGAGCGCGCCCGCGAGGACAACTCGGTCGGGGTGATCATCCTCACCGGCGAAGGCCCGGACGCGTTCTGCTCGGGCGGAGATCAGCGGGTGCGCGGAAGCCGCGGCGGCTACGTCACGGGCGCGGACCCGGCGGCGGCCGGCCGGCAGCAGGCAGTGGGGCGCTTCCATGTGACCGACCTGCACATCCAGATGCGGCGCATGCCCAAGCCGATCGTGGCCATGGTCGCCGGCTACGCCATCGGGGGCGGCCACGTGCTCCACGTCGTGTGCGACCTCACCATCGCCGCTCACAACGCCCGCTTCGGTCAGGTGGGCCCGAAGGTCGGCTCTTTCGACGGCGGCTTCGGGGCCAGCGCGCTATCGCGCCTCGTCGGCCCCAAGAAGGCCAAGGAGGTCTGGTTCCTGTGCCGGCAGTACGACGCACAGCAGGCCCTGGACATGGGGATGGTCAACGCCGTCGTCCCGCTTGAGCGCCTGGAGGAGGAGACCGTCCAGTGGTGCCGGGAGATGCTCGCCATGTCCCCGTTCGCCCTGCGGATGATGAAGGCGAGTTTCAACGCCGACGAGGACGGGATGGCCGGGATCCAGTGGCTCGCCCACGACGCCAACCTGCTGTTCTACATGAGCGAGGAGGCGCAGGAGGGCCGCGACGCCTACCTCGAGAAGCGCCGCCCCGACTACTCGAAGTTCCCGCGCCGGGCGTAGGACGCCGCCCCCACGCTGAGCATGAGCGGCTTTCGGATCTGGCTGATGGCGGCGCGCCCGCGCACCCTGCCGGCGGCCGTCGCCCCGGTGCTGGTGGGCACCTCGCTGGCGGGCTTCGCCCACGTGTTTTATCCGCTGCGCTTCGCCGCGGCGCTGCTCAGTGCGCTGTTCATCCAGGTCGGGACAAACCTCTCCAACGACTACTCCGACGCCCGCCGCGGCGCCGACGCCGAGGACCGCCTCGGACCCGTCCGGGTCACCGCCGGCGGGCTGGTCCCGCCGCGCCAGGTCCTCATCGCCACCTACGTGAGCTTCGGCCTGGCCGTGCTGTTCGGCATCTATCTCATCGCCGTGGCCGGCTGGGAGCTGCTGCTCGTCGGCGCCGCCTCGATCCTCGCCGGCGTGGCCTATACCGGAGGCCCTCGCCCCTACGGCTATGAGGGCCTGGGCGAGGTGTTCGTCTTCCTCTTCTTCGGCATCGTCGCCGTGGTGGGGTCGTTCTTCGTCCAGGTCGAGAAGCTGACGTGGGAGGCATTCGCGCTGGCGGTGCCGGTCGGCCTGCTCGCCTCCGCGATCCTCGTCGTCAACAACGTGCGCGATATCGATTCGGACCGCCGCGCTGGCAAGCGCACCCTGGCGGTCAAGCTGGGGCGCAAGCGGACGCGGGTCATGTACGCCGGCGTGGTCTACGTCGCCTACCTCCTCACCCCGGTTACGTGGCTGTTCGGACCGACCACCGCCTGGGTGCTGCTTCCGTGGCTGACGCTGCCGCTGGCCGCCTCGGTCAGCCGGACCGTGCGCAGCCGCACCGATGGCCCCTCCCTCAACGGGGCGCTCGCCCAGAGCGGGATGCTGCAGCTGTCGTTCTGCATGCTGCTCTCGGCCGGGTTGCTGCTCAGCCGCTGACCTCCGCCCCGTGAAGCTCGCGGTGACACCCATGACGGTCCCGCTGAGGGCCCCGTTTCACGCCGGCCATGGCACCGTCACCGACCGGGGTCTCCTGCTCGTCGAGCTGCGGGCCGCCGACGGGCTGGTGGGCTACGGGGAGGCGGCTCCGCTCGAGTCCTATGACGGCGTGAGCATGGCCGAGGTACGGGCGGCGCTGGAGGCGTGCGCCCCGGTGCTCGACGCGTATCGCGACGTGGCGCCGATCGCCGACGTGCTGGCCCGGTGCGCGGAGGCGACCGTCCTCCCCCAGGCGCTGGCCGCGATCGACCTCGCCCTCTGGGATCTGGCGGGCCGGCGGACCCGCGAGCCGGTGTGGCGGCTGCTCGGCGCCCGACACGCCGGGCCGGTCGTGGTCAACTGGACGATCGCCGCCGCCGACCGCTCGGGCGCCGCCCACGAGGCCGCCACCGCGCGCGCCGCGGGTTACGGGACCGTCAAGGTCAAGGTGACGATCGGCGACGACGCCGGCCGCCTGGCCGCGGTGCGGGCGTTCGGCGGGCCCGACATGGCGATCCGAATCGACGCCAACGGCGCCTGGCTGCCCGCCGAGGCCGAGGCCGCTCTCAACGTCCTGGAGCCCGTGGGCATCGAGCTGTGTGAGGAGCCGGTCAGCGGCCTCGCGGCCATCCAGGCGCTGCGACCGCTGACGCGCGTCCCACTCGCGTTGGACGAATCCGCCGGCGACCCCGAGGCGCTCAGGCGCCGGGCGGCCGACTTCATCTGCCTGAAGATCTCGCGCTGCGGCGGGATCAGTGGGCTCCTCGACACCGCGGCGCGCGCCCGAGCCGCCGGCTACGGCGTCTACCTCGCCTCCACCCTGGACGGCCCCCTGGGGATCGCCGCCGCGCTGCACGCCGCTGCCGTCGTCAGCCCCGACCGCGCCTGCGGGCTGGCGACGCTGGGCCTATTCGAGGGCCCGGGCGACCCGCTGCCCCCGGCGCGCGGGTCGATCGTCCCGCCGGCGGGCCCGGGCCTTGGCGAGGGCCTGCGCGACTGGTACTAGCCCCCGGCCTCGATCACGTCCGCCACCAGCCCCGGGGCCTCGAGATGCACGGCGTGACCGGCGCCACCGACCACGTGGACCCGCGCGTCGGCCAGCGCGCCAGCCATCTCAGCTGCGATCGCCTGGAACTTGGCGTCGCGCTCTCCCACCACCAGCTCCACCGGCACGTCGAGCTCGCGGAGGCGCTCCCACAGGGACGGCAGCGCTCCGGTGCCCAGCCCGCGCAGCGCCGCGGCCAGGCCGGCCGGAGTGCTCCGCAGCCGGTCGCGGTGGACCGCGGCCCGCACGCCTGCCGGCTGGTCGGCGAGCACGCCCGTCCGGGCCCAGCGCTCGGCGAACGCCTCGATCGTCATCCGCTCGACCTCGGCGGCCAGCCGATCGTCCGCGGCGCGCCGCTCGTCGCGCTCCCCGCGATCGGCGATCCCCGGGCTCGCCCCGATCAGCACCAGCCGCCGCACCCGCCCGGGGAGGGCCAGCGCCACGTGGAGCGCCAGCCGGCCGCCCATCGAGTAGCCGGCGAGCTCGAACGGCTCGGTGGCCGCCGCCCCGACGTCGGCCACCACGCCGGCCAGCGACACCGGCCGCACGGCCGATGCGCTCCCGTGTCCCCGGATGTCGGGCGCGAGGGACCGATAGCGTTCCGGGAGCGCCGACGCCACCTGATCCCAGCTTGCGCCCGTGTTGGTGAAGCCGTGGAGCAGGACGAGGTTCGGCGCCATCGCCCCCATCATGACCACAACCGACACCTACCTCCTCCTGCGCGCCTTCTGCGACGAGCTCGCCCGCTGCGGCCTGGAGCACGCCTGCACCTCGCCGGGCTCGCGCAACACGCCGATCCTCCTGTCGCTGGCGCGCGAGCCGGGCATTCGCACCTGGTCGCACATCGACGAGCGCTGCTCCGCCTTCTTCGCGCTGGGCGCCGCCAAGGCCGGCGGGCGCCCGGTGGCCGTGACCTGCACCTCGGGGACGGCCACCGCCAACTACCTGCCGGCGGTGGTGGAGGCCAGCCACGCCCGCGTGCCGCTCATCGTCCTCACCGCCGACCGGCCGCCCGAGCTGCGCGACGTGGGCGCCGGCCAGGCGATCGACCAGCTCAAGCTCTACGGCGACGCCGTCAAGTGGTTCGTCGAGGTCGGCGTGGACACCGCCTCGGCCGACTCGCTGCGCTGGATCCGCCAGCTCGCCTGCCGGGCCTACTGGACCGCCGCGTCGGGGCGGCCCGGCCCCGTGCATCTCAACTTCCCGCTGCGCGAGCCGCTGGTGCTCGACGCCCCGCTGCCCGAGGACCCGGTCCCCGGCCGCGCCGGCGGCCGGCCGTGGGTGCAACTGGCGCCGGGGCCCGCCGTGCCCGGCGCCACCCGCAAGCTTCCGGCCCGGGGCGTCGTCATCGCCGGGCGTGAGGAGCGCGACCCCCGGATCGGCGCTGCCGCGGCGCGGTGCGCGGAGCGTCTCGGCTACGCCCTTCTCGCCGACCCCCTGTCGGGCGCGCGCCACGGCGGCGTGGCCGTCGCCACCTATGACGTACTGCTGCGCGAGCCCGGCTTCGCCGCGCGGGTTGCGCCCGAGGCGGTCATCCGCGTCGGAGACCTGCCCACGTCGAAGCCGCTCAGGGCGTGGCTGGCCGGCCTGGACGACGTGCCCCAGCTCGCTCTTGACCCGGAGGGCGCGTGGCAGGATCCGGCGGCGGTCGTCTCCCAGATCGTGGCCGGTGACCCCGTCGCCAGCCTCGAGGCGCTCACCACCCCCGCGCCCGATCCCACCTGGCTCGCCGCCTGGACCGCCGCCGACGAGGCGGCGCAGAGCGCGATGACCCGAGAGATCGGCGCCGCGCTGTCCGAGCCGGCGGTGGCCCGGCAGCTCGGCGAGCACCTGCCGGCGCACGCCACGCTGGTCGTCGCCTCTTCCATGCCCATCCGCGACGCCGAGCTCTACTTCCCCGCCGGGCGCACCCTCGCCCGTGTCCTCTCCAACCGGGGCGCCAACGGCATCGACGGCACGGTCTCCACGGCGTTTGGCGTCGCCGCCGCCTCAAACGGGCCCGTCGTCCTGCTCATTGGCGACGTCGCGCTCGCCCACGACGTCGGCGGCCTCATCGCCGCGCGCCAACTGGGGCTCGACCTCACGATCGTGGTCGTCAACAACGACGGCGGCGGGATCTTCCACTTCCTGCCGGTGAGCGGCGAGAGCGACGCCTTCGAGGAGCACGTGGCCACCCCGCACGGGCTTGACTTCGCCAAGGCGGCCGCGCTCTACGGGCTGGACCACTCGCGCGTCAACACGGCCGGCGAACTCGCCGACGCCCTCGATCGGCCCGGCATCGTGGAGGTGCGCACCGACCGCGCCGAGAACCTGGCTCTGCACCGCCGCCTCGCCGACGCGGGGCTGGCCGCCGTACGAGCCCTCAGCCCGACAGCACCGGCAGCATCACCTGCAGCTTGACCTCGGTCTCGGCCAGCTCGGCGGCCGGGTCGGAGTCGCGCACGATGCCACAGCCGGCGTAGCAGCGGGCCACGGGGCCGCGCACCAGCGCGCAGCGCAGCGCCACCAGGAACTCCCCGTCGCCCGAGGCGTCGGTCCACCCCACCGGCCCGGCATACCAACCGCGGTCAAAGCCCTCCAGCGCCGGGATGACGTCCAGGGCGGCGGCGGGCTCGGCGCCGACCGCCGGCGTCGGGTGCAGCCGGCCCACGAGCTCGACGGCCTCGATCGGCGCGGCGAGCTGGGCGCGGATCGGCGCCGCCAGGTGCTGGATGTTGGCGACGCGCACCACCACGGGCTCGGGTGCCGCCGTCACCCAGACCGAGTATGGGCGCAGCGTGCGCGCGATGCGGCGGGCCACGATCGCGTTCTCCTCGCGGTCCTTGTCCGAGCGCAGGAGCTGCTCGCCGAGATGGTCGTCCACGGCGGGATCGGCGCTGCGGCGCGCCGACCCGGCGAGCGCCACCGTGGTGGCCCGCTGGCCCTGGCGACGGATCAGCAGTTCGGGGCTGGCGCCGATGAACGTGGCGTCGCCGCGACCCACGGCGTAGACGAACGAGCTCGGGAACGCCTCGCGCAACAGCCCGAACACGGCCGCCGGATCGTGGTCGAGCGGGGCGTGGACATCCACCTCCCTGGCCAGCACCACCTTCTCGAAGGCTCCGGCGCGAATTCGCTGAACGGCCCGCTCCACCGCCGTCTCGTAATGTGCCGGCGGCATCGCGCTGACCACCTCGTACTCGCCGACGGGAGCCGGATCGAACAGCGGCAGCGGAGATTCGCGTAGCTCCGACAGCCGGGTGTCGATGCGTGCGATGACGTCAGCGACGGTGTCATCGGGATCGACGCCGGCGTTCACCGTGATCCACGTGCTGTCACCTCGCCGGGCGAGCGACACCTCCGGCACGATCAAGGAGGCCGGGGCAAACCCGCTCCACGCCGGCGACCGGCCGCCCACGGCATCGAACGCGAACCCGCCCACGGCCACCAGCCCGGTGCCGCTGGGGCCATCGATGTCGTCTGCCAGCGCCTGCCCGGCCAGCGACCGCCACTGCGCCGCCACGTCGCCGAAGCGCCCGGGGCCCTCGGCCTCCAGGGCCCGCACGCGGCCGAGCGCCGCCACCGCGACGCCGTCGCGCTCCGGCTGCTCCATGCAGAACCACGCCTCGCCCGGCCGGCGCGAGCCGGCGATCACGGCACTCGGGTCGCTCGCTCGGCCCAGCGCACAGGTGACGCTCACCAGCCGCGGTGTGCCGGCGGCTCGGGCCCGGCGCAGCGTGGTCTCGGCACGGCGCTCCAGCCGTCGCCGAGCGCCGGCGTCCAGCCACGGCTTGCCCTCCGTGACGGCCAGGGTGCGCGGCATCCCGGTCAGGCTATCGCCCGGCCCTAGCGTCCGCGGGGCGGTGAGAGCGACTACGCGCCGGCGACCTGGACCGATCCGCGCAGGTTGATGGCGCGCAGCGTTGCGCCGGCCGCCGGCTCCCGGGCGCCGAACGTAGGCCGCAGGGCGACGCGCCGCTCGTGCCCCGGCTCCACCCCGAACGCGTCGTCGGACGCGCCCCATCCGTCGACCGCGACGCGGACCCCGTAGGCGAACCTGCGGCTGGTCACGCGCACCACGGTGCCCTCCGGCGTGCGCTCGAACGTCGCCTCGAGCCCGAGGTCGGACGCGGGCTCCTGGCCGAGCGGGCGGCCGGCGGGGAAGCGAAACGTCTGCGAGAGCAGCTCGCCGGTCGGCGCCTCCAGGCTGACGGCAACGAGATCCTGGGCGGGCGGCCCGAAGCGGTAGGCCCAGGAGACGTCGACGAAGCGCCCCAGCAGCGCCTCGACGTTGCGGGTGAGCGTGCCGTGCGCCTCCAGCTCGAGATCGGCCACGACCTCGTCAACGAGCTGCTCAAACCCCCGGTACAGCGCCACCCGCAAGCGCGCCGCCAGCACGTTGGGCCGGTCGTTGGCGACGTGGACGTCGATCCCGCCGAGCCCCTCGTCAGTGCTCCACACCGCGACCGGCGCCAGCGCGCGCGCCAGGTGCGCGAAGGCGGCCTTGGGCTCGCCCCGGTGATCGAGCACACCCCAGCCCGCCCCCGGCGCCAGGTCGCGCAGCCACAGCGTCAGCGCGCCCTGGCATGGAGACGCGGCGCGGCGCCACTCCCCCATGACCTCGGCCATGACCTCACCGCTGACGGCGCGAGACAGCTCCAGGTAGCGGTCGGGCTCGGCGCTGCGCAGGGACACCGGGTCCACCCCGAACACGAGCCCCAGGTAGTGGTCGCGCACGTCCTCGAAGTCCCAGTCGGCCCCCGCGTCGCGCGGCACGCCCGCCGTGACCGCGGCCGGCTCGTCAGGCACGTTGGCGAAGGCCAGGCACTCGGCGGCGAACCTGACCTCGGCGCGGCGCGCGTCCTCCAGCGGCCGCCGATAGGCCCCGACGCCGTAGTAGTTGGCCACGCCACGGTCGGTGCGGAACGGGAGGTCGCCCCCCCACGGCGCCGACGGGACATACGGCGCCTCGGTCTCGGCGTCGCGGACGAGGCGCGGGAGCAGCTCGCGGTAGAGCGGGCCGTCGGCCAGTCCGGGATCCAGCCCCATCATGGCCACCTGTTGGGCCACCTCGCTGCCGCCGCACAGCACCGCCAGGGAGGGCCGGCCGGCCAGCCCATCCAGGATGTCGCCCGCCTCTGACTCCACGATGGCGGTGAAGGCGTCGTCGGACTGGGGGTAGTCGAGGTTGGCGAACATGAAGTCCTGCCAGACGAGGATGCCCAGTTCGTCGCAGAGGTCGTAGAACGCCGGCGACTCGTAGGCGGCGGTTCCGGGGACGCGGAGCATGTTCATGCCCGCGGCCACGACCCGCTCGAGCACCGGCCGCAGCCGTGCCGCGCCCGCGTGGGGAGCGCGAAGGTCGAGCGGCGTCCACACCGCCCCGCGCGCGAACACCGGCACGCCGTTGACGCGCAGGCTCAGGCCATCCGCGTCGAGGTCGGCGGGCGCCTGCAGGCGGCGGAAGCCGACATGACCGCGGTGCAACAGCTCGCCGCCGACCCGCACGGCCACGTCGTGGAGCCCGGGCTCGCCGTGAGTGTGGGGCCACCACGGAGCGACGCGGGTCAGCGTCAGTGAGGTATCTCCGACGCCGGTCAGCGGATCGACGGCGATGGTTGTCGCGCCGGCTCCGGCCACGCTCAAGTCGAGCTCCGTCGGCAGCGCGGTCCCGGCCACGGCCCGGGCCGCGACCCGGCAGGCGAGCCGACCGGTCCCGTCCTCGTCCAGCCGGGTGCGCAGCCGCACGCGGTCCAGCACGCACCCCCGCCGCCGCTCCAGCGACACCGGCCGCCACGGCCCCACCACCGCCGGCCCCGGCGCGAAGCCCGGCGCGCGCCCCAGCAACATCGTCCGGTAGAAGCGCAGGTTCCCGTTGGAGACGAGCCGCGTCCGCCACCGAGCGCGGGGCTTGCGCGGCTGTGCCAGCCGAGGCGCGAGTGCCCGGCAGCAGATCACCAGCTCGTTGGCGCCGCGCAGGCGCCGGGAGACGTCCACCGCGTGCGCCGCGAACATCGACTCGCTCTCCAGGAGGAGCAGGCCGTTGAGGTAGACCTCGGCGACGGTCGCCAGGCCCCCGAGCGCCAGCACCACCTCCTCGCCGTCCGCGGCGGGCTCGGCATCGAAGCGGCAGCGAAACCACCAGTCCTCGGCGTCGAGATCGCGGCCGGCTGCATCCTCGCCGAGGGCGCCTGCGACCGTGCCCGGCACCCGTGCCGCGCGCCACGCCAGCCCGTCGAGCTCGGCGGGGCCGGCGCACCCTCCCGGCGGGCTCGGCGCCACCTCCCAGCCGTCGCTCAGCATCAGCCGGCGGCGGCGTTCAAGCCGTCCATGGCTCGAGCCCACGCGTCGGACAGCGTCGCGATCAGCGGCCCGCCATCGAATTCCCGGCGCCGGGCCAGCCGAAACGACAGCGCCTTGCACGCCTCGACGATCTCGGCCATGGCCTCGGCCGCCGGCGCGGCGTCGTCACCGAACAGCCAGCGGGCGTGATCGGACAGGGCCTCGAATGCCGACCCTGCCATGCGCACGGTGGCGAAGGCGTAGGCGTGGTAGTCCTGAAGCTCCCACTCGAGCAGCGCGGCGAGCTGCCCGGACAGCTGGGCGCCGAAGCGCTCGAACGGATTGGTGGCGGGCCGGCGGCGAAGATGGCTGTGCAGCGCCTCTGCCGCGGCGGAGCGCAGCGCGTCGCCCTCCAGCCGCTCGCCGGCGTCAAAGCGCACGACCTCCGTGTAGGGGGGCAGCACGTCGTCGTCTGAGCCGACTCGGAAGATCCCGCGATAGTCCTCGCCGCGCAGCTCGTACAGCCCCGCGGAGTGGAAGTAGCGCATGACCTCGTGCTCCGGGTCAAGCCCGTCGGCGGCGACTGAGGTCTTGACGTGCTCGGCTCGGTAGCTGGTCGACGCGGTGTCGGGCAGATACCAGCTGTCGAGCTCGACGATGATCGTGCGCCCCTGCGCCAGCTGGTCGGCGACCTGCGCGGGCAGCGGCCGGTAGGGCTGCATCTCGTGGATGTCGATGCCGAACAGGCGCTCCAGGTCCTCCGGCGGGGGCTTGAAGAACGTCCACTGGTCGCCCTCGAAGTCCATCCGCACGAGATGCCCGAACGCGGCCAGCGGCTCGTACCCACAGGCGTGCAGCAGTTCGATGATGACGTCGGTGTAGCAGTTGGTCTCCGGATAGGACCGCGCCGTGGAGTGCAGGAGGTGGCGCTCGTACCCATCCGGGTGCTTGCCCGAGAGGCTGAGCATGCGGCCCGAGCCGGCAACGGTCATCGCCAGAGCTGCCTGCGCACGATCGCCGGCCACACCTCGGGATCCAGACCGTGGGTGCGCAGCAGCGCGAGCACGATCCGCTCGTGACCGAAGCCGAGGCAGGCGGTGTGGGCGGTGCCGCCATCGGCCAGCTCGAGCCCCCACGTGGACCCGAAATGGTCGCGATGGTGGTTGAACGAGGCGCAGGCCGTGGGCTCGGGGCCCGCGATCTGGACGAGGAGCTCGAGCTTGAGCCGCTCCGCCTGCTGGTTGGCGGCCAGCATCCGGCCCCGGCGCCCGAAGAACGGGTCGTTGGCGACGTCCAGGTCCGCGGCGAGCCCGAGGGAGCGCAGGAGCTCGAGCCCGTGCTGAGCCCATTCCTCGCGCCACTCCAAGACAGCCTCCGGCTCGCCGATGCGGACCAGCTCGTGCTGATGAAAGATCTGACGGCGCGCGGGATCGTGCGACGGCTCGTGGCGGAACACCCAGGCGCCGCCGGCGTCCACGAACGCGCCGCCCTCGGGCAGCCGTCCCCGCGCCGCGATCGCCGGATAGACCGGGTAGCACGCGGCGGGCATCAGCGTGAGCTCGGTCGGCTGCTGGAACTCGCTCCAGTCCTCGTGGCGCGCAGCCCGCTCGCTCTGCGCCGCCGCCTGGCGCTCGTTGCCGTCGAAGGAGTAGATGCTGCCGGCCAGGTGCGGGAACGACGCCAGGTAGCCGCTGGACTCCAGCTGGCGCCGCGGCAGCAGCGGCGGGAACCGCAGCCGTTCGGCCCCGCGATCGGCCGCCTCGGCGCTGAGCCGCGCATCGAGCCGGCCGCGGACGTCCTCGAATACGGAGCCGTGGCCGTAGACGCCGGGGACGCCGGACTCGAGGAGATGGCCATGGGCGATCAGTTCGGCGAGGAACTCGGCTTGGTCAGGCGACGCCTCGCGAACCTCCGGGAACACGCCGTCAGACCTCCTTGGCGATCATCAACAGGCCGGCGTCAACCGAGTGGATGCGCTCGTTGGCCACCATCAACCGGGCCGACAGCGCGTCGCGGAGCTGGCGCCCGACGCCGTAGGGCGAGTCGTTCTTGTAGGCGGCGATGCCGATCACCTCGAGCACCCCACTGCAGATGCGCGGCGCCTGCTCAGAGGCGGCCAGCTTGAGGTTGTTGAAGCGCAGCACCGAGGTGAGCGTGGCCAGGTCGGGCCGCTCGGGATCATCGTTGAAAGCCACGAAGTCCGCCAGCGCGGACTCGACCTCGGCCCGCATCATCGTCAGCTCGCTCATTACCCGCGACAGGCTGTGAGCGGCCGGGACCGGGGAGCCGGGGTTGCGGCGCGCTGCCGCCCGGACGAAGGCCCGGCCCCGCTCGAACGCCTCCGTGGCGATCCCCAGCCAGACGTGCGACCAGAGGATGTGCGAGATGGGCACGTGGGACTCGTTCATGACGGTGGCGAACGGCGCCGACAGGATCTGATCGAAGCTGAAGTGGGTCCGGACCGTGAACCCCGGCGAGCATGTGCCCCGCATCCCGATCGTGTCCCAGGTGCCGGTGGGCTCCAGCTCGGTCTGGTCGCGATGGTGCAGGACGAGGGCCTGGTCGACCTGCTCGGACTGCGGCGAGCGCCGTGCGGTGGTGAAGAGATCGTCGGCGTAGGCGCCATAGCTCACCGTCGGGGCCTGCTTCTCCAGCGCGAAGCCGTCGCCGTCGGGCGTGACCGGCGCGATCGAGCGGCCCATGTCGCCGCCGGTGCCGATCTCCGAGGTGACCGAGGCGATCAGCCGCTGCTCGGCCACGACGCGACGCAGGTAGCTCTCAAACCACGCGCCCTCGAGATGGCGCACGATCGTGGCCACCTGGATGTGGTGCATGGCGAAGATCATGGCGGTGGACGAGCAGCGTCGTCCCAGCTCGTAACAGGCGCGAGCCAGTCCCGAGATCGAGACGCCGCCTCCGTCGAGTTCGACCGGGACGAAGGCCGACAGCGCGCCGACGTCGCGCAGCGCGGTGATCGCCTCCTCGGGGAAGCGGGCGGCGTGATCCACCGCGTCGGCGTGGACGGCGGCGACCTCCTCCCCGATCCGGCGGACCTGGTCCACGAAGACCCGGTCGGCGTCGATGGCAAGGCTCATGTCGCGGGGCGAAGCTCGGTGACGGCGGCGTCGATGGCGGAGATGCTCTCGAACACGCTGCGCTTGAGCATGACGTCGGGGAACTCGATTTCGAACGTGTCCTCGAGCGCGAGCATCACGTTGACGCTGGCGTGGGAGCTCATCCCGGCGGCGAACAGGTCAGCGTCGTCGCCGAGGGTGTCGACGTTGACCGGCAGCCGCGCGTGATCGCGCAGGACCGTCCGGATCTCGGTGTCGTACCCGCCGGCCATCAGAGCGACCCCGCCACCGCCACCGCGGCGGCGTAGCCCTGGCCGCGGCTGACGCTGACGCCGATCCGCCCCACGCCCCGCCGCCCCGCGAGCTCGGCCGCGTCCCCGGCCAGGTGCACGGTCAGAACCCTGCGACCCGCGGCCCGGGTACCGACTGCCGCCAGCGAGACCGGCCCGTCTACCTCAAGTGCCTTCAAGATCGCCTCCTTGGCCGCGAATCGCTCCGCCAGGCGGGCCGGACTCGCGCCGCATTCGTGTCGCTCCGTGGGAGTGAATACGCGCTCGAGGTAGCGTTCCCCGAACGTCTGCATCGACTCGCGCACCTCCGCGATCTCGACAAGGTCCATCCCCACGCCTCGCATGTTCTGAAGGGTATTCGGCACACCGCACCGGATGCTTGACCGGTGCAGTGGGCCTCCCGGACGGGCGCGGGTCAGCTCACCGGTTTCCGGGCCACGTAGTGGATCTCCGGGCAATCGGGGGCCGCATCGCCACCCGCGAGCGCACGCCCGTCCAGATCGGCGGCGAGCTCGGGTTCCAGCCCCTCCTCGCGAAACTGGCGGAACTGCGCCGCCGGATCGGTGAAGTAGTGCACCAGGCTGAACTCGTGCGAGCCGTCGCTGACCAGTGCGAAGTCGGCAGTGCGGCGCTCGAGCGGGCGCAGACGCCGGTGACGGCGGATCCGCCGCGGCGCCCGCATCACGTCGGCGCCGAACTCCAGGACCCCGCGTGGACGACCATGCAGCAGCCCCGCGACCCGGACATGCCACGGCGACCGGATTCGCGGCAGGTAGGCGCGGTTGTGCGAGGACATCACCAGCACGCCCCCCGGCCCCAGCACCCGGCCGATCTCCCGCAGGGCCCGCCGGCGCTCGATGTCGTCGTAGACGTCGAGCAGGTTGTAGCCGGCGATCACGGCGTCGAGGGAGCCGTCCGCGAACCGCGTCATGTCGCTCATGTCACCCTCGGCGAAGTCGCCTCCCGGGTAGCGGCGCCGGCACTCGGCGATCATCTGCGGCGACAGGTCGATGCCGTGGAACTCGCGCGCCAGCGCCACCAGGTACCCCGCGATCCGCCCGGCGCCGCAGCCCAGTTCCAGGACCGCTCCGGAGAGGTCCTCCCGCAGGCGCACCAGGAGCAGAACCTCGACCGGCCTCAGGTTGCGATTGGCGTAGGCCGACACGAAGGCGCCCTGCGACCAGGTCACCTGATTCGCTGCCCCCACAGCAGAGGAAGCGAGCTGTGGTGGCATACCTCGATGGTAGAGGCCCGGCCTCTGCGGCCGCGACGCCGCGCCCGCGATCAGGTCTCGGTGCGCCCCCGCGAGATCGCGATCTCGCCGGTGCGTGCCATCTCGATCAGCCCGAAGGGACGGACGAGCGCCTCAAACGCGTCGACCTTGTCGCACGTGCCGGTGACCTCGATCACCACCGAGCGCTTGGTTACGTCCACCACCTTCGCGCGGAAGATCTCGCAGATCTGCATGACCTCGGCCCGCGACGAGCCATCGGCGTTGACCTTGAACAGCGCCAGCTCGCGGGCCAGCGTCTCCACCGGCTCCAGATCGCGGATCTTCAGGACGTTGACCAGCTTGTGCAACTGCTTGGTCACCTGGTCGATCGGATGCACCGCGCCGTCGAGGGTGAGCGTGATGCGGCTCACGGTCTCGTCGTCAGTGGGTCCGACCGCCAGCGTGTCGATGTTGAAGCCCCGGCGCGCGAACAGCCCGGCGATCCGGGTGAGGACGCCCGGCTTGTTCTCCACCAGGATCGAGAGGATGTGCTTGCGCCCGGTCCTCAGACCGGACACGGCCTCCAGCTGGTCCAGCGACAGGATCTCCTTGGTTCCCGGCTCACCCATCGCTCGCCTCATCCCACCATGTCGCGCGCGGCCTGACCCGGCGCGATCATCGGATACGTGTTCTCCTCGCGCGTGACGCGCACGTCCACCAGGACAGGTCCGTCGGTGGCGATCGCCTCGCGCATGTCGGACACGAGCGTCGCCTTGTCCTCGAGCCGGATCCCGGTGGCCCCGTAGGCCTGCGCCAGCTTGACGAAGTCCGGGTACTGGCCCATGTCCACGTGGCTGTAGCGCTTGTCCCAGAACAGCTCCTGCCACTGGCGGACCATGCCCAGGTAGCCGTTGTTCATGATGAACACCTTGATGGGGATGTTCTCCTGGGCGCAGGTGGCCAGCTCCTGCATGTTCATCTGCACGGAGCCGTCGCCGGCCACGCAGACCACGGTGTCGTCCGGGCACCCCACCTTGACGCCCATCGCCGCCGGGAGCCCGAAGCCCATCGTGCCCAGGCCGCCGGAGTTGATCCACCGACGGGGCCTGGCGAAGTGGAAGTACTGAGCCGTCCACATCTGGTGCTGGCCGACGTCGGACACGACGATGGCGTCGCCGTTCGTCGCCTCATACAGGGCCTGGACCATGTACTGCGGCTTGATCTCGGAGTCAGTGGAGTCCGTGTAGCCCAGCGGATGGCGCTCCTGCCAGAGCCGGATCCGCGTCCACCACTCCTCCAGCCGCGCCGGATCGGCCGACAGCGCCCTGTACTCGGCGGTGAGCCGCGGCAGAATGTTCTTGGCGTCGCCGACGATCGGGATGTGGGCCGGGACGTTCTTGGAGATCTCGGCCGGGTCGATGTCGATGTGGATGAACTTGGCCCGGGGCGCGAACTCGCTGAGCTTGCCGGTGATCCGGTCGTCGAACCGGGCTCCGACGGCGACGATGAGGTCGGCCTCGTCCATGGCGTAGTTGGCGGTCCGCGTGCCGTGCATGCCCAGCATCCCCAGCCATTGGTCGTGGGTGCCGGGGAACCCGCCCAGCCCCATCACCGTGCAGGTGACGGGGAACCGGTCACCGGACGCCAGCTCCGTGAGTTCGGCGGCGGCGTTGGCCGAGACCACGCCGCCGCCGGCGTAGATGACCGGCCGGCGCGCGTTGGCCAGGGCCTTGGCCGCCAGCTTGATCTGCTTCTGGTTGCCGTCAGTGGTGGGCTGGTAGCCGGGCAGGTGCACGTCGTCCACCGGCTCGTAGGGGATATCGGCCCGGCTGAGGTCCTGCGGGATGTCCACCACCACGGGGCCGGGCCGGCCGGTTCGGGCGAGGTGGAACGCCTCGTGGATCGTCCGCGGCAGCTCCAGCGGGTGCTGGATCATGAAGCTGTGCTTGACGATCGGCATGGTGATGCCGATCGTGTCGGCCTCCTGGAACCCGTCGGTGCCCAGCAGCTCCGTGCGCACCTGCCCGGTGATGAACACCACCGGGACCGAATCCATCATCGCGTCGGTGATCGGCGTCACCAGATTGGTGGCCCCCGGGCCGCTCGTGGCCAGGGACACGCCGACTTTGCCGGTGGCCTTGGCGTAGCCCTCGGCGGCGTGACCGCCGCCCGCCTCGTGACGGACGAGGATGTGCCGGATGCCGGCGTCGTAGAAGGCGTCGTAGGTCGGGAGATTCGCCCCTCCGGGAAGACCGAATACCACGTCGACACCCTCCGCCTTCAGGCACTCCATCAACGCATCGACTGCGCGCATTCGCTTTCCTCCTTTCCGGGATCTCCGACAGCTCCAGATGACGGCGCGCGCGCATGCGCGCGCCCGCGATGCCCCAGTGTACGGCCCCTCTGCCTGGGCTGCCCGTGGCTACGCTCCCCACGTGCCAGTGATCGAACAGCCGCTCTACCTGCGGATGGGTCGGGATACGAGCTTCGTCACCGTTCATCGCGCCGTAAACGGGTCGGACACCGCGGTGCTGCTCTGCCCGCCGTTCGGCTGGGAGGAGGTGGCCTCCTACCGTCCCCGCCGGGTCTGGGCGCAGTCGCTGGCAGAGGCCGGGTACACCGCGCTGCGGATCAGCCTCCCATCGACCGGTGACAGCGGGGGTATGGTTGACGATCCCGACCGCGTCGCGGCGTGGACGGCCGCGATCGGTGTGGCCGCCACCTGGCTGCGGCGCGAGACGGGCGCACGCCGCATCGTCGCCGTCGGGATGGAGCTCGGCGGGATGCTCGCCTACCGCTGCGCCGCAGACGGCGGCGACATCGACGACCTCGTGCTGTGGTCCGTCAGTGCCCGCGGACGGGCTGTGGTCCGCCAGCTGCTGGCCTTCTCCCGGCTGGAGACCGAGCGCTTCTTCGAGGACCTGCCCCACCCGCCCCCGCTTCCCGAGGGTGAGCTCCAAGCCGGCGGGTTCCGCCTCAGCGCCGAGACGGTTCGCGACATCGAGGCCCTGGACCTCATCACCCTGACGCTGAGCGATGCGCGGAGCCGCCGTGTGCTCATGCTCGAGCGCGACGGCATCGCCGTCGACTCCCGCCTGCATGACCGGTTGGCCGAGCTCGGGGCGGCGGTGACGACGGCGCCGGGCGACGGCTACGGCGAGATGACCTCGCATCCCCAGAGCGCCCAGCCGGCCGCAGCCGTGTTCGATCGCGTCGCCGGCTGGATCGCGGGGGCGGCCGGCGCGCCGGCGCGCCCCGGACCGAGCACGGACGCCGGGCGCGAGGTCGTGGCTGCCGAGCGGATGCAGTGCGGCGAGGAGGGCTGGACCGAGACCCCGGTCAGCTTCGACCGCCGCGGGGTCACGCTCTCCGGGATCCTCACCGAGCCCATGCGGCCCGCAGGTGCGGGCCTGTGCGCCGTGCTGCTCAACGCCGGCGCGGTGCGCCGGATCGGGCCGAGCCGCCTGTGGGTGCAGACCGCCCGGCGGTGGGCGCAGCGGGGCATCCCCACGTTGCGCCTCGACATCGAGGGCATCGGCGACGCCGGCGGCCCAGCCGTGGGCTATCCCGACGACGGCCTGTTTCACCGCCGCGAGCTGCTCGACCAGGTCCGCTGCGCGCTCGACAACCTCCAGGAGCGCGGCGTCGGCGACTCGTTCCTGCTCGCCGGGTTGTGCTCCGGGGCCTACTGGAGCCTGCGCGTCTGCGTCACCGACGACCGGGTCGCGGCGGTAGCCATGCTCAACTGCCGCGTCGTGGCATGGGACCAGGGACTGGCGGCGGGGCGCTACGTCCGGGTCCTGCTCACTCAGCGGCCGTCCCTGGCCCGAATCCGGCGCGCCGCCTCGCCGCAGCTCGTCCGCGAGGTCGTGCGCTGGCTGGTCGCGCTGCCCGCCCGTGGGTTTCGCGCGCTGCTGTCCTCACGCCGCGGGCCCGCCGAAGGCAGCGAGACCGATCGGGTCCTGGGCGCTCTGCGCGACTCCGGCAGGCGTGTCCTGATCCTCTTCTCCGAGCGCGAGCCCCTGTCGGACGAGCTGGCGCGCTCCGGATGGCGCGCGCGGCTGGAGCAATCGCCCGCCATCTCGTTCGAGCACATCGCGGTCAACGATCACACCCTCCGCCCCGGGTGGGCCCAGGACCAGGCCCAGGCGGCGCTGGACCGCTTCCTCGCCGGCGAGCTGGGCGCGGCGCCCGCCGACCCGGTCAGCTCGGCGACCGAATCTGCGTGAGCGTCGAGGCGCGCTCGGAGGCCAGCGCCACCTCGGGGAACTCCAGCTCCTCGCCGCAGCGAATGCACACCGCGTCGTGGAGCTTGATCACCTTCCCGCAGGACGGGCACTGGCGCCGGAGCTCGTCGCGGTCCCAGCGGTAGCAGACCGCGGCCAACAGCCCGATGAAGGGGACGCAGAACGAGACCAGAAACCACATGAAGAACGAGCTGCCCTTGATGCGCCCCACCACGCCTCCGGCCAAGCCGAAGAAGAACAGGATGACGAGCAGCCCGAGGCCCTGCACGGTCCCTGCGTCAGATCGTCTTCAGCGCCCAGATCACCGCTACCACCACAGCCGCGATGGCGACGATCCAGAACACCGTCAAGACCAGACCGATGATGAAGTGGACGGCGAGGGCCGCCGCCACGATCAACACCAAGCCGGCGGCAACCCGTTTGAGGACCGGGGGGCGCGACCGGGTGGGCTCAACCTGATAATCCATGATCAGATCGTAGCGCTCCCGGCGGCCGGGGCCCCCCGGGTCAGGCGATCAGATGCGCTTGGGGTCGGCGAGACGCCGGCCGGCGTCCGCGCGCGGGCTGCGCGCCACGCGTGCCAGGCGGTAACGCTGTACACGCACGCTCCCGCGCGCCGGCGGCGTGCGGTGATCGGCGAGGAGCAGGATCCGCGGAGAGCTGGAAGGACTGTTCATGACGGCTATGGTGACCGCCGCACCCCGTGAGCGCATTGGCCCTAGGTCCAAACTCGATTGTCGGCTCGCCCTCCCCGCGGACAACGCGGATCTGACCGATGGGCGAGCTCATCGTGCTCTGCTACCACGCGGTGAGCCCTGACTGGGACGCCGACCTGTCGGTGACGCCGGAGACGCTGGACCGCCAGATCGGGTACCTCGTCCATCGTGGCTGGCGGGCAACGACGTTCACCGATGCGGTGTTCGGCCGCTCGCCGCAACGCGCTCTCGCCGTCACGTTCGACGACGCGTTCGCGTCGGTCCGCAGCCATGCGGCCCCCATCCTGCACCGCCACGGCGTCCCCGCCACGGTGTTCGCGCCCACCGCGTTCATGGACGGCGGCACCGACCTGGAGTGGCCCGGCGTCGCGCACTGGAAGGAGTCGGAGTTTGCCGGGGAGCTGGCCGCCATGGACTGGTCTGACCTGCGCGAGCTCGCCCAGGCCGGCTGGGAGATCGGCTCGCATACCTGCAGCCACCCGCATCTCACCACGCTCGACGACGCGACCCTCGGCGAGGAGCTGACCCGATCGCGCGAGCGCTGCACCCAGGAGCTGGGCCGCCCGTGCCGGTCGATCGCCTACCCCTACGGTGACGTCGACGCCCGCGTCGCCGCCGCAGCCGCGGCGGCCGGCTACGAGGCCGGTGCCAAGCTCGCCTCCGATCTGCGGCATGAGGGCCCGCTGCGGTTCCCCCGGGTGGGGATCTACCACCCGGACGGCTGGCGGCGGTTCCGCCTCAAGGTGGCGGGACCGGTCCGGCGGCTGCGGCGGTCGGCCCTCGGTGGGGCCCACTGGGCACGCTGACGCCCTTGGCCGCCAGCAGCCGCGCGTAGAGCCCGGTGACCGCGGCGACCATCGCGTCGCGCGAGAACTGCTCCTCCTGACGCCGGCGGCCGCGTTCGCCCATGTCGCGCGCCAGCGCCGGATCGGCGAGCAGGCGGCCGATCCGCTCGGCCAGGGCCGCCGGATCGCGAGGCGCAACCAGGAACCCGGTCTCGCGGTCGCGGACGATCTCGGGCAGCCCGCCCACGGCGGTGGCCACCACGGGCAGGCCGGCCGCCATGTACTCGAGCACCGCCAGCGGCATCCCCTCGAAATCCGAGGAGAGCACGCCCACGGTTGCCGCGGCTCGCAGATCGGCCACGTCCGTGCGCGGCCCCAGCAGCGAGACGGCGTCGGCGACGCCTTCCGCGGCGGCGACCGCCTGCAACCGGCCGACGTCGCCCTCGCCGGCCACGAGGAGCCGCACGTCCGGGTTCACTCGGCGGAGGAGCGCCGTGGCGGCGATCATCACCTCGACGGCCTTCTGCGGGCGCAGCGTCGCCGTTTGCAGCAGCACCGGCGCACCCGGGGCGAGCCCGAGCTCCCGGCGCACGGCAAGCCCGTTCCCGCCTTCACACTCGGCGATCCCGTTGTGGATGAGCACGACGCGGCCGGCCGGCATGCCCACCTCGGCCACCATGCGCGCCCGGTCGGCCTCGGACACCGCGATGACGGCGTCGGAGAACCGTGCCACCAGGTGGCGGTCCGCCAGGCGGCGGCCCAGCTGGCCCTCGAATGACCATGTGTGCTCGTGGGCCACCACCACCGGGACCCCGAGCGCGTGGCCCAGGAGCGCGGCCCAGACGTTGGAGCCGAACTTGTGCGCGTGGATGACGTCCACGCGGCCATGGCGCAGCTGGGCCAGGCGCGCCAGCGGCCGTATGTCGAACCGATGCCGGCGCTCGAGGAACACCACGTCGACGCCGGCGTCGCGCAGCCGCGCCAGGCTGGCGTCCGATCCGGGCACGTCCCCGGTCGGGCGCGTCACGCACAGGGAGCGGCGAAACCGCTCCGGATCGGCAAGCACGGATAGGTCCTCGGCGATCCGCTCGGCGCCGCCGAGGCCGACGACGTCGGTGAGGGTCAGGATGTGCGGCTTGGGGGTGGCGGGAGCTGGCACGCGCCGATTATCCCGGCGGCCGCCACCAGACGGCCTTCCCCTGACACACCGCCAACCTTGCTCTTTTCGTCACAAAACCTGTGCGCGCGCCGCAAGGCACCACCCTCGCGGGAAGGTGATGTGCGTGAAGTGCAGAGGTTTCGCCCGGGCAACCCTTGCATGTGCGCGCCCAGGCCTTAAAGAACAGCGAGACCCTGCCGATCGTGGGGGCATGCACCTGGGAGGGCGCGTCGCCACCGCGATGGTGGTCGTCGGACTGATCGCGTGTGCGATCCTGGCCTCGACGGCGTCGGCCGCCACGCGCTGTGATCGCTACGCGTCGCCAACCGGGTCCGATGTGTCGGGCACGGGCACGCTCACGCATCCGCTGGGCTCGGTCGCGGGCCTGGACTGGACGCTGAAGCCCGGCCAGACGGGGTGTCTGCTGTCTGGCAGCTACGGGTCGGTCTCCAGCACCCAGCGTCTGACCACCGACGGCACCCCCGGCGCGCGGATCACGATCACTTCAGCGCCGGGTCAGCAGGCCAAGGTCATCGGGCTGGTGGAGCTGGAGGGGGCCTACACGACGGTGTCGGGGCTGAGCATCGATGGCTCCAACAACCTCTATGACGTCCAGCGCGCCGGCACCAGCTGCCCCTCCCCCGTCTCCAACGGCCTCGAGATCGACGGCGCCGGCGACATCTTCCAGGACAACGACTTCTACCAGTCGGTCCCGAGCCTCCGCGGGAATGGGATCGGCATTGGCTGGAACAGCCCCGCCGACAACGCGATCATCCGTAACAACCGCATCCACGACCTCGGTCAGTGCCAGGCCTTTGACCAGATGATCTACCTGGCCCACGGCACCGGCGTGCAGATCTATGACAACTGGCTCTGGAACGATCGCCACGGCTGGGGGGTCCAGATCTACCCCGCCGCCACGAACGCCCACGTCTACGACAACGTGATCGACGGGGCCGGCTCGGGCTTCGTCATCGGCGGCAGCAGCCAGGTCGCCAACAACAGCATCGACCACAACATCATCCTGAACTCCACCGGCCTGCCCAACGCCGGCCTACCCCAAGGCGTCGGCCTCTCCACCTGCTGCGGACTGGGCTCCGGGAACACCTTCACGGACAACGTCGTCTACGACAATCCTGGCGGCATCGCCAACGCCACCGGCATCGCCGTCAGCGCCAACACCACCGCCGCCCCCCAGCTCGCGAGCCCGTCCAGCCATGACTACCGCACCACCGCCCGCACCCCGGACGCGATCAGCGCCTGGAACCTGTGGGACGGCGGATCGGACACGCCCTCGGTGCCAGCGGCCGCCGCGGCCCACGCGCAGGCCAAGCCCTCAGTGATCCACCGGCAACGGGCGGCCAAGCACCACGCCAAGAAGCGCAGGCATCACCACCGGCGGACGCCGGCGTGGCGCCGGTCCACCGCCCGCTGAGGCGGGCCTCTCGATCATCCGTTGAGGTCCTGGGTCTCACGCAGGTGGACTCCGGGCGGCGAGCCGATCGGTGTTGCATGCGCGCATCCCGACGGACGCTGCTGCTCCTGCTCATCACGGGACTCCTCGGGTGTGTGTTGGGCGCCGGCTCCGCCTCGGCTGCCACCGCGTGCAACCTGTACGCGTCGCCGTCGGGGTCGGACACGTCGGGCACGGGCGCGCTCGGCAGCCCGCTGGGCTCGGTTGAGGCGCTGGACTGGACCCTGAAGCCCGGTCAGACGGGGTGTCTGCTGGCGGGGACGTACGGGTCGATCTCCACCACCCACCGGCTAACCACCGACGGTACCGCGACCGGTCAGATCACGATCACCAATGCTCCCGGTGCGCTGGTGAAGGTGGTGGGGTTGGTGGAGTTGGAGGGGTCCTATACGACGGTGTCGGGGTTGACCATCGATGGGTCCAACAACCTGTATGACGTCCAGCGCGCCGGCACCAGCTGCCCCTACCCCGTCTCCAACGGCCTGGAGATCGACGGCGCCGGCGACATCTTCCAGAACAACGACTTCTACCAGTCGATCCCCAGCCTCCGCGGGAATGGGATCGGCATCGGCTGGAATCACCCTGCCGACAACGCGATCATCCGTAACAACCGCATCCATGACCTCGGGCAATGCATGGCCTTTGACCAGATGATCTACCTGGCCCACGGCACCGGCGTGCAGATCTATGACAACTGGCTCTGGAACGACCCGCACGGCTGGGGGGTCCAGATCTACCCCGCCGCCAGCAACGCCCACGTCTACGACAACGTGATCGACAGCGCCGGCTCGGGCATCGTCATCGGCGGCAGCAGCCAGGTCGCCAACAACACCATCGACCACAACATCATCCTGAACTCCACCGGCCTGCCCAACGCCGGCCTGCCCCAAGGCGTCGGCATCTCCACCTGCTGCGGACTCGGCCCCGGCAACACCTTCACCAACAACGTCCTCTACAACAACCCCGGCGGCACCGCCAACGCCACCGGCATCACCCTCACCAACAACACCACCACCGCCCCCAACCTCGCCAACCCCACCACCCACGACTACCGCACCACCCCCACCAGCCCCACCCTCCTGGCCACCTGGACCCTCTGGGACGGCAACCTCGGCACCCTCCCCGGCAACCCGACGGCGACCGGTGGCAGCGGAACCACCTCGGGCGCCACGGGGACGACGACCGGGACCACCGGCACGGCCATCACGAGCGGCCCCCCGATGACCTCCTCCAAGAAGGGCACGCCCACGCGCAAGGCCAAGCGCGTCGCTCACGCCAAGCGCCGGGTCTGGGCCCACATCGCCCGCGTCACGCACAGGCGGCCCAAGCGCACGCACAAGGCCAAGGCCAAGCGCACGGCGACGCGCCGCGCCTGACCATCCGGTGCCGCCCGGGACGCGTCCCCGGCGCACGTTCACCGCGAGAGGCCGAGGAGGTCCCGGTCGACGCGGTCCATCACCTCGCGGTCGACGCGCTCGTCGAACTTTCGCGCGAACGGCCGCCCGCACGCGCGCAATTCCTCCATGTCGCTGGACCGAAACACGTCGGGGTGGGACTGGCCGGGGCCGCTCATGCGAACGTGATGGTGGTTGGGAGAGCAGACGCGAAGGCCTGGCGCGTTGCTGACGACGGTGACCAGGAGCGACTCGTCGGCGATGATCGAGCGCCGGTAGAAGCCCACTACGTCGGGCCGGCGCTCCAGGAACGCGAGCATGGCCGCGGCCGCCCTTCGGGAGAGGGTCAGCCACTGGGTCCCGATCCAGCACGGGAAGGCGGAATCGAACGGCACACGGCGGCGACGGATCCCGATCATGTCTCCTGCACCCCGTGGCAGGGACCACAGGAACACGAACGGCTGCGCGGCCGACAGCCGGCGCTGAGCCCCGCGGACCACGCGCTCCACCGGGCCCCGGTCCGCCCACCCCAGCACCCACCGCGGCAGCCGGTACCAGCGGTAGTGATAGCGGGCGTGCGCATAAAGGGCGGCGCTGTCGGACGCCGGCGGCCGCTGCTCGGACAACCGGCGCGCCGAGATGAACGCGTCGCAGCCGCTGTCGGTCAGCTCACGGCCGAAGGAGGACAGGGGCCGCAGCGGATAGTCCTGACCCGAGATGACCGTCAGCCAGCCAACGTCGAGCTCCTGCATGGTCCACGCCATCGCGTCCAGGACGTCGCCCACGAGCGCGTAGCCGCCCCACCGCCGGGACTCGGTCCCGGAATGGAGGTGCAGCCGGGAATCGCCGGCTCGCCCGCCGGGGTCCAGCGGCCCGCCGGCCTGATCGTGGACGATGACCACGTGCCCGGTCGGGTCGGACGCCAGTAGCCGGTCGGCCAGTCGCATGACCTGCGGCGGGTGCTGATGGGAGAGCACCAGGTAGGCGACCTTCGTGAGGTCGGCGTGCGGGGCCGCGGCGGCTGACATCGTGAAGACGGGCTCGAGGTCTCGGCCAGGGCCCGATGCCCGCGTTCACGTGCCCCGAGCGCCCGGTCGCCCGCGCCGCGAGTATACGTGCCGCCGCCGGTCAAGCCACGGGCTACCGTTGCAACCTATGCACCGTTGGCTGCTCCTGCTCGGCATCGCGGTGCTGGCCGTGACGGTGGTCGTCGCCCTGGCGTGGGTCGCCGGGTTGAAAGATCCGCCGCCGTCTCCCGCGCACGTGACGGCGGGGTGTGCTCGGTACGCGTCGCCGTCCGGGTCCGATGGGTCGGGGACCGGTCAGCTGAGCAGCCCCCTGGCGTCGATCGCGGGCCTGGACCGGGCGCTGAAGCCCGGTCAGACGGGGTGTCTGCTGGCGGGGACGTACGGGTCGATCTCCACCACCCACCGGCTAACCACCGACGGTACCGCGACCGGTCAGATCACGATCACCAATGCTCCCGGTGCGCTGGTGAAGGTGGTGGGGTTGGTGGAGTTGGAGGGGTCCTATACGACGGTGTCGGGGTTGACCATCGATGGGTCCAACAACCTGTATGACGTCCAGCGCGCCGGCACCAGCTGCCCCTACCCCGTCTCCAACGGCCTGGAGATCGACGGCGCCGGCGACATCTTCCAGAACAACGACTTCTACCAGTCGATCCCCAGCCTCCGCGGGATCGGGATCGGCATCGGCTGGAATCACCCTGCCGACAACGCGATCATCCGTAACAACCGCATCCATGACCTCGGGCAATGCATGGCCTTTGACCAGATGATCTACCTGGCCCACGGCACCGGCGTGCAGATCTATGACAACTGGCTCTGGAACGACCCGCACGGCTGGGGGGTCCAGATCTACCCCGCCGCCAGCAACGCCCACGTCTACGACAACGTGATCGACAGCGCCGGCTCGGGCATCGTCATCGGCGGCAGCAGCCAGGTCGCCAACAACACCATCGACCACAACATCATCCTGAACTCCACCGGCCTGCCCAACGCCGGCCTGCCCCAAGGCGTCGGCATCTCCACCTGCTGCGGACTCGGCCCCGGCAACACCTTCACCAACAACGTCCTCTACAACAACCCCGGCGGCACCGCCAACGCCACCGGCATCACCCTCACCAACAACACCACCACCGCCCCCAACCTCGCCAACCCCACCACCCACGACTACCGCACCACCCCCACCAGCCCCACCCTCCTGGCCACCTGGACCCTCTGGGACGGCAACGCGATAGCGGTCGACGATCGCCGCTAGACCTGAGACAGGTCGCCGAAGGCCGCGGTGACCACGGGCGGCGGCTCTCGGTACCACCGCGCGCCCAGCCCGACACGGCGCTTGACCACCCCCAGGCGCAGCCGCGAAGCCCGCATCAGCGCCCGGGCACGGTCTTCGCCCAGGATGGCTTGGTGGGCGCGGCGAGCGCTGGTGAGCCGTGCCCCGACCTGGGCCTTGCGCTCGGGGGTCATCGGCGTGCCGGCCAGCAGCTTCTCGAACATGTAGACGTGGTTGGCGATCATCCGCTCCGGGTTGGCCGACATCTGCGAGGGGTGCTCGCGACGCAGCCCGAGCTGTCCGGGAGCCTCGACGGCCAGATGTCCGCCGGCCGACAGCCGCAGCCACATGTCCCAGTCCTCCGCGGATGTCATCGCCTCGTCGAACATCCCCTCGGCAACGATCACGTCCCGTCGCACGGCAACGGGGATGATGATGAAGTTGCGCCTGATCAGCTCCGCGAACATCCCCTCCGCGGTGGTGGGCGCGGGCCGCGGCATGCCCACGTAGTACGTCGTCGTCCGCTTGCGCACGCGCCGCGTGCGGTCATTGAACGTCCACGCGTCGCCGTACACGAAGGCGGCATCCGGATCGGCCGCGAACATCTCGCGCACGGTGCGAAGGTAATGCGGCAGCAGCAGATCGTCGGCGTCCAGAAAGCAGACGACATCGCCCCGGGCGTGGCGGATGCCCGCGTTGCGCGCCGCCGGGAGGCCACCGTTGGCCTGCGTGTGCACGCGGACCCGCGGATCGGTGAACCCGTGCGCCACGTCGCCGGTTCCATCGCTGGAGCCGTCGTTGACGATCACCACCTCGAGGTCTGACTCCGTCTGGGCCAGGGCCGAGCGGACGCACGACGTCAGCGTCGCCTCGGCGTTGTAGGCCGGGATGACGATCGTGAACGCCGGCTCCTCGCGCCCGCGCGGCGCGTCGCCGGGCGGGGTGTCGTCGCCATCGGCTGCCGGACGCCCCGCGTCTGCGCTCACGGCCGCAGGCTATCGTGTCGCCCGTCCCATGCCGAGCGCCCGATGCACCCCGGCTTCGCGTTCGGGGGAGCGATGACGCGAGGCCCCGACGGCCCCGATTGGGAGGGGCCCGCGCCTCCGAGCGAGCCGGGCGGCGTGCTCGATCCCGAGGCGCCCGAGTCGCTGACGCGCACCACCCTGCGCGGTATCAGCCTGGCCGGCGCCGGCTATGCCCTCTCACAGGCGCTCAACTTCCTCGCGTACCTCGTTCTCGTACGCCTGCTGACCCCGCGGGACTTCGGTCTGTATGCGGCGGGCACGCTCATCACCGGGATCGGCGGCCTGTTCGCCGAGTCCGGGATGTTGGCCGCCCTCATCAAACGCGAGGACCGTCTCGACGAGGCCGCCAGCACCGCGTTTGCCTGGCTGCTCGTCTGCGGTGTCGCGCTCACGCTGCTGTCGCTGGCCCTCGCCCCGCTGGTCGGCCTCATTTTCCACAGTGCACGGATCGGCGCCGTGACCGCAGTGCTCTCGGGGTGGCTGCTCGTCCGCGCCATCACGATCGTCCCGGACGCGCTGCTCCAGCGGCGCTTCTCGTTCCTGCGCCGCGTCGCCGTCGACCCGTTGGGCGTGATCGCCTATGCAGCGGCAGCGATTCCACTCGCCGCCAGCGGCGCGGGAGTGTGGGCCATGGTCGCCGGCGCGTACGCGTCGATCGTCGTCCAGGCGGTGGCGGCGTGGATCGCCTCCGGGTTCAGACCGCGCCGACGGCTGGTCTCGCGGGATGTCTGGCGCGAGCTTGTCTCCTTCAGCCGGCCGCTCGTCGCCGGCGAGGTCCTGCGGCGCATCACCACCCAGATCGACGTGTTCATCCTCGGCAGGTTCTCGGGGGCAGCCACCCTCGGCCAGTACCGCAACGGTCAGATGCTCGTTCAGCAGCCCGCGGGGCTGTTCGGCCAGGTCGTGGCCTACGTCATCCTGCCGGCCTTCGCGCGCATCTCGGCGGCGCCTGCGCGCCTGGCCGGCGCCGCCCGCCGCGCGTTCTGGCTGGCGTCGCCGGTCATCTTCCCAACGAGCCTGGCCTGCATCCCGCTCGGCGTTCCCGTTGCCGTGATCCTGCTCGGGGACCGCTGGCGCCCGGCTGGGCACGCCATCGCCGGCCTGGCCGGGCTGGTGCTGGGCGGCACGCTGCTGTCGATCAGCGGCGAGCTGATGAAGGCCGTGGCCGCGCTGCGCCTGCAGCTGCACGTTCACGCCACCTGGATCACGCTGGTCGCCGTGAGCGTGACGGTCGGCGGCCTGCTGTGGGGCCTGATCGGCGTCTCGATCGCCCTTTCGCTGAGCACGTGTCTGACGGCCGTCTACGCGATGGCCGCGCTCGGCCGCGCGCTCCAGATCCCGCCCTACTCGCTGTTTGAAGGGATGCCGCGCCCGGTGATCGCGTCCGTGGTAATGATCGGTGCGATGGTCCTGTTCGACCATGGTGTCGATCTGCTCGCCCACGGCAAGGGCGTGCGGGCCCTGCTGCTCGTCGCCGAGGTCGTGCTCGGCGCTGCCGTCTACTGCCTCGTGCTCGCCGTCATCGATCGCGACCGGCGCGCGTTGGGCGTCACCGTGCTGCGAACGGCGCAGCGGCGGCTGTCGCGGCGCGTCTCCGCGCGCTCGGCCTAGGCAGAGCCGCCCGTGCCGCCGCCGGCGCGGCGGCCCGATGCGTCGTGGCGACGTGCAGCAGCGCGGGCCCCATCGCCAGCAGCAGGTACAGCTGCTTGCTGTACTCCTCGCTGAGGAAGAACGACGCGGCCAGGAACCCGAGGACGCCGCACAACAGCCCGTAGGAGATCAGCTCCATCTCCTCATCCCCGGCCTTCCGGAACCGGACTGCGGCGCGGCGCGCGCACTCCAGGGAGGAGACGATGATCGCCAGGAAGAGGGCCGCGCCGATGATCCCCTCCTCGGCGAGCACCTCCAGATACGTGTTGTGGGCGACGGTCGGCGTGTCGATGAAGTAGGCCGTGTACCCACCGGCGTTGTGGTCGATCAGCCCCGGCGCCAGGAAATACCGGGCGCCCGCGTCGGAGAAGTTGCCCGCGCCGACGCCGAGGATCGGGTTGTGCTGGACCTCGCGCCAGCCGACCTTCCAGATGGTCGTGCGGCCGCTGCCGCCGCCCTGGCTGCCGGTGAGCCGCTGTCGTGCGTCCGGCGGCGCGATGGCCACGAAGTAGAAGACGGCGACGAGGGCGACGACGACCGTGGCCGCCCCCAGCCTGCCCCGCCACCGACCGGCAAAGCACACGGCGGCCAGGAGCGTCACCGTGAGCGCGATCAGACCGCCGCGGGACACGCTCAGCATGATCCCGAGCAGGCACAGGCCGGCGGCGACCAGGGCCATCGCCTGCCCGAACACGGTCAGCGACCGGGCCCGGCTGAGCGCCATGGCCAGCGCGAAGCCCGTCACCAGCACCGCGGCGAAGTAGTTCGGGTCCCCGAACGTCCCGCCCGAGCGCGAGACGTCAGCATAGGCGCTGGCCGGCGGAGGTGAGAGGATCGCGTCGGCGGCCGCGACTGCTGCTCCGAGCACGAAGAACCCCGCCAGCAGCCGGATGTCCAGCCGGTCGCGCGCGGCGGTGTAGACGACGATGAAGACCAGGAAGTTCGGGAGGTAGCGCTCCAGCGAGTACGTCACGTCGCCGGTGTTCTGGGCCCAGGTCATCCCCACCACGCACCACGCGAGGTAGGCGAGGATGAGCAGCGTCAGGCGCCGGTGGTCCGCGAGGAAGTTGGGGGTGGACCGCCGGTCGGCCAGCAGCTGGCCAATCGCGGCGACGATGACCACGAGGCCGATCCCCTTCTGCGCAGTGCCCGAAAGGCCGAGGAAGGTGCTGACGATGAAGATGCCGACGCCGACGGTGAAGCGCGTGACAATGATCGGGATGAACGCGGCGACGGCGGCCAGGCCGATCGCCTCCGACGGTGAGGCCCCCGCCAGGGCGCCGATCCCGGCGGCCAGCAGGCAGGCGACGCTGGCGATCGCCGCCCGACCGAGCACGGACCGGTCCGGCAGCTCACCGGGGGCCCGGCCGGCGTCGGCTACGGCCATCGAGTGGCGCGGTCAGGCTCGCCGGGCAGCCGCCGGCGCGACCGGCGCGACCGCCGTGAGGGCTGCGGTGTCAACGGGTCGTCCTCCGCGCCGCGGGCGTCGGGCACCCGGTTGGCGGCGCGCCCGGGGCCATCGATGCCTCCGGGGGGCGCCTGATAGCCGTACACCTCGGTGCCGCCGGGCAACGCCGCGCCGATGAGCGCGATCCCGGCCGGGTCGATGTGGGCCTCGGCGAGCAGGGAGCCGAGTGCCGCCAAGCGGCGCAGGTCGGTGCGCCCGAGCTGTGCGACGATGAGGACGAGGTCGGCCTCGCGGGCCAGCTGCAGCGCGTCGATCACCGCCAACAGCGGCGGGGAGTCGACGATGACGAAGTCCGCCAGCTCCTTGGCCTCTCCCAGCATCGTGGTCGCGGCCGGGAGGAACAGGGCGTCGCCGGTGGTCCCCCTCGAACGCATGCCCTCGGCGAGGAGGAACCGGACGTTGGGGTAGCGCTGGGTGGTCACGAGCGCCCGATCGAGCGTGGCCTCGCCGGTCACGACACTCGTCACGTCGTATGGGGCCATCAGCCCCACCGTGCCGCCGATCGCGGGCTTGCGCAGATCACCCTCGATGAGGATCACGCTCGAGCCCGACGCCCCGATCGATGCGGCCAGGTTGAGCGCGGTCGTCGTCTTGCCCTCGCCGGGAGCGGCGCTGGTGACGAGCAGTGACCGCGGCACCGGATCGCCAGGCGAGCGCGAGGCGAGCGCCATCGCCCGCAACGTGCGGAACGCCTCGAGCGCCGGGAAGCTCAGCGAATCGGGCGTCCGGGGCTCGTGAGACTGGCGCAGCCCCCAGGACCGCCCCTCGCCCTCGCGCGGCACCCGGGCCAGGATCGGGAGACGGAACAGCGACTTGAGCTGGTCCTCGCGCCGCAACGTCAGGTCGAACGCCTCCAGCGCCAGCACCGCAAGGATCCCGAGGACGAGACCGACTACGAGCGCGGCGGCGACACTGAGCGTCGCCCGGGGCGACGTGCGTCCGGTCGGCGGCGTCGCCAGGGCCGAGATGCTCATGTCCGGCAGCGGCGCGGTGCGGAGCGTCTGCAGTTCGGTGAGCTCCTGGGCGGGGGACGTGCCGCTGTTCCCGGCGCTCGTGCTGCTCGTCCTCGGCGAGGCGGCGATCTGGGCCTTGAGGCTGGCAATCTGCTGGTCGACCGCGGCGCGGAACTGAGCGGTGCGCAGCGCGATTGTCTGCGCCGCGAACGAGTTGGCGAGCCGGGCGGCCCCGGGGGCGCTGTCGGCGCTCGCGGTCACGGCCAGCACGTCGCTGTCGGACACCGGCTGGACCGCGATCTTGCTGAGGATCGTCGCCGGCGAATCGCCGAGCTTCAGCGACCGCTTGACCGCGCGGGCGGTCGTCATCGAGTCCACCACGGTGGCCGCCGTTTGGATGTCGCGCGTGGGGTCGGGCCCCTGATAGAGCAGGCCGGGGAGGTTGGTCGGGATCGAGCCGCCGGTCGGCACGGCGCTGACCAGCAGGCTGCTCGACGCCTGGTAAACGGGCGTGGCGGTCTCGACGTAGATCCCAGCCACCACGAGCGCCAGCACGACCGTGACGACGATCAGCCAGCCGCGGTGGCGCAGCGTCATGAGGTGCCTCCGGAGATCGCTCTCCTCGCGATCGGGCCCGATCCACGAGGGCGGCGCTCCGCCCGGCAAATTCACGTTAGCCATCACACCTCAATGCCCTGCGGTCCGAAGGTCGAAGATCGCGCCACCGCGGGTAGAGCTACCCGGGGCAGCAATGTTAACCTCTCTATCGGCACCGGGAGCCCGCCTCGCGAGGGCTGTCTGCGGTCGTGTCCCCGACGCGCCCGCGCCCCAGGTCACCGCCGAGGGCCCTCCAGGAACGCGGCGACGCGGGCGGCCTCGGACTCCAGGGTGTGAGCGGCCACCCGCTGAACTCCGGCTGCCACCATACGCTCACGCAGCTGTGGCGCGCCAGCCAGCCGCTGTAGCGCGCTCGCCGCAGCCGCGGCGTCGCCGGGCTCGATGAGCAGCGCCGCGTCGCCGGTCGCCGCGGGAACCCCGCCGACCGCCGTCGCCACGACCGGCAGCCGCGCGGCGAAGGCCTCGAACAGCACCTGCGGCAGACCCTCGGTCCACGAGACATGCAGGAGCGCATGGCTCGACCGGTAGACGTCCCGTAGACCCCGATCGTGCGACACGTACCCGCGCAGCTCGGCGTGCCCGGCCGCTCCCAGCTCATCCAGCCGCCGGCGCAGCCCTTCCTCGAGGGGGCCCTCTCCGCAGACGATCAGCCGCCACCGCGGATCGGCGCCCGCCAGCCGAGCGATGATGTCGGCGAGCATCAGCGGGTTCTTCTCCTGCTCCAGGCGCCCGACGCTGAGCACGCGCAGCTCGTCAGCGGCGAAGTCGGGCGGCGCGTCGCCGGCATCCCTGATGTCCTCCCGGCGCACGAGCGAGACCGTCAGCTCCAGCGTCCGGGCCCGGGGGTACTGGCCGGCGAGGTCGGGGCCGACCGCCACCATCCCGTAGCGCCGGGCCATCAGCCGCCAGATCCCCTCCAGGGCATCGCCGGCCAGACGCACCCACCGCCGCCCCGGGTGGCGCGCCCGCACGTAGCGGCGGAAGTCCTGGCGCACTCCGAGGGTCACCCGTCGGCCCCGCAGGCGGGCGAGCCCCGCGAATACCACCCCGAGCGGATGCGGCCCCAGCAGCCAGACGCCGTCGACGGTTCCGAGCACCCGCCAGAACGCGACCGCGGAACGGAGCGCCGCTCGGCCCACCTCCCTCGGGGCGGTCAGCGACGAGTAGTAGGGCAGCTCGGCGAACTCCACCCCGTCCCCCAGCGCATAGTGCGACTCGCCGAGCTCCGGCTCGACCTTGCCGACGATGACCAGGCCGTCGAGGTTCGGCGCCAGCGCGACCAGGAACAGGGCGAACGCCCGCTCGGCGTAGACCCGGCCCGCGTGCCGGCCGTAGCGATAGTCGGTGTAGACGGCGATCCGGCTCATCCGGGGCCGGCGCCGCCCGCGCCCTCCCTGCCGGATCCCAGGCCCGCGGCGCGCCTGACCGCCTCCATCGGCGCGCCGTAGCGCGCGCTGCCCCTCAGGAAGCCCACGCCGTAGCTGAGGTGCATGACCGCCCACACGCCGGGCAGCGCGGCGACGTCGGAGCGCGCACCGCCACGGGCGGCGCGCGCGGCCGAGACCGCGAGCGCACCCCCGTAGATCGCGAGCCCCCAGCGGGCCAGCGAGCGCACGCGGCGGGTCGGTGCGGCGAGCGCGCCGGCGGCGGTGACGGTGACCAGCGGGGGCAGCAGTTGGGAGCGCCGCAACGTCTCGGGGTGTCGCCGCGCGGTCTTGACCCGATAGGTCCCGTAGGTCAGGTACTGCCTCGACAGCGCCCGCAGGCTGCTGCGCGGCACGTACTCCGCGGCCATCTCCGGAATGCAGACGATCCGGCCTCCGGCCTTGCGGATCCGCGCGGCGAGCTCGAGGTCCTGATCGTTGAGCCACTCCTCGTCCCAGCCGCGCTGGCGCTCGAGCGTCTCGCGGTGCCACATGCCGGTGAAGCCGCTGTCGACCTCGTGCTCGCGCTCCAGCGCGTCCCTGAACCGTGCCCCGCCCTTGCCCAGCGCGGCGCCGAGCGCGCGCGCCACCAACCGGGAGCCCCGGTCCACGCCGACGGCGAGCTGGGGGCCGCTCACCCACGCGCAATCGCCCCGGCGCAGCCGCTCCACCCCGCTCGCGAGGTAGCGCGGCGGATACAGGGTGTGGGCGTCCATCCGCGCGATGAACGTCCCCCGCGCGGCTCGCAGCCCGATGTTCAGCGCCTGCGGGGTGCGCCGCGCCGGGTTGGCCAGGACCCGGACACGGTCGTCGGATGCGGCGAGCTCGCGCAGGATCGCCACGGAGGCGTCCTCTGACCCGCCGTCGATGAACAGGAACTCCGCATTCCCGGGGAAGTCCTGGGCGAGCATGGCGTCCGCCGCCGCGCGCAGGTGCGCTTCCTCGTTGAGGACGGGGATGAGCACGCTGACGTCGATCTGGTCTGGCATCGCGTCAGCGAACCGTCGACTGCACCGCGCTCGTCACGTTGCCCTCGTTGAGGACCTGCGAGTTCACGGTGAACGGGTCGAGCTGGTGGTGGGCGGCGACGGCGGCTCGCGCCTGGTCGAGGACGGGATCGCTGACGTCGAGCCGTGCGGCGGCGTCCATCTGCGCCAGCGCCTCGGCGAACCGCCCCGCCTGCGCGTCGATCAGGCCCAGCTCCAGCCGCGGGTACCAGTCGTCCTGGCGGCGCAGCGCTCGCTCGAACGCCCGGGTCGCTCGGCCGGTGTCGCCCTGATAGAGCGCGATCGTGCCCTCGCTGGTGATCGGGTTGGCGTTCAGCGGGTCGATCGACTGTGCAGTGGACAGATTGCTGTAGGCCTGGCGGGGGTTCGAGCGGAAGGTCGCGAAGGCCCGGTCGACGAGGCGCAGCGAGACGTAGGAGGTGCCGAGGGCAACGAGCACCGCGATTGCCGCGAGCGCGCCCGCTGCGATGGCCACGCGCCGGGCCAGCCGTGATCCGACGACACGTGCGGCGCGCGGGCCGCCGTCGGTGGCACGGTCCTCGCCCGGGCGAGTGGCCGCGGCGATCGCCGCCAGCGGGATCGCGATCGCCGGGCCGGCCAGGGCCGGAAACTCGTCGACCCAGTCCAGACAGCTGTGCACCAGGAAATAGCCGGACACGCACAGCGCGATGACCGCCCCGGCTCGGGCCAGGTCGTTGCGCCGCCGCGTCGCCATCACCAGCCCCGCGATGAGCGCCGCCACCAAGACGCCGAAGATGAGCACGCCGACCAAGCCCGTCTCTGAGAGGACGCGGAGCGGCAGGTTGTGGGTGTACTGGGAGTGCTTGACGAACCGGCGCAGCGCGTCGTAGCGACGACCGAAGTTCCCCGATCCGATCCCCAGCACGGGCGCACCGGAGAACAGGCGAAGCGCCACCCGGGCGTAGTCGAAGCGCTCCTCGGGGCTGGTCGAGAGCAGCCGGGTCGAGCCCGTCGACGCGTCGGTCTTCCCGTTGCGGACCACGGTATGCACGACGTGGACCACCGCCGGCGTTGCCACGGCCACCGCGGCCACCACGAGCACGAGCGCGGCGGCCACGGCTCCGCGGCGCGCGACCCGAGGGCTCGGGCGACGCCGGTGACCGCCAGCCGCCGCGCCTGCGCGCCGCCGCGCCAGCGGCCCCGCCGACCGGTCCTCCAGGATGCCCAGGGCCAGCCCCACGATGATCGCGGCGAGACCACACAGCCACATGCCGGTGGCGGCATGCGCCAGGACGGGCGAGACGTTGCCGTTAGCACTGACCGCGTTGTCCACGCTGACGGTCCGCGGCAGGCACACCGCCAGGGTCCCGCCCACCACCGCCATGCGTGCCAGCAGCCGGATCCGGTCCGAGCTGGCCAGCAACGCGACGGGAGCCGTGAGGATGAGGCCGAGCAGTGCCGCGCGGCTCTGCGGCAGGGTGGCGAAGCCGGCCAGGAAGGCCGCCACGCCGAGGAAGCCGGCGCGCAGCCAGAACGGCAGCTCGCGCCGGGAAGAGAGGATCAGGGAGGGCCACATCGCCATCACTCCCAGTGCCCCGGTGGCGTTGGAGTACTGCATCGGCGTCGAGAACCGGCCATTGATGAAGAAGCTGGTGAGCGTATGGGCCGAGGTCGCGTCGACGAGCGTGACCGCGCAGAACACGCACACCCCCACCGACCAGACGCCGAGCACAGCGACCAGCGCGCGGGGGGTCCAGGGCAGGACGGCGAAGATCCAGGCCACCAGCAGGTAGAGGGCGAGCTGGTTGGAGGCGCCGAGGGCGCTCCCCTGGGCGCCGGCCCAGATGATGGAGAGGTAGTTGAGCCCGACGAGGGCCGCGAACGCGAGCAGAGCGATGCGGGCGGGGCGGCTCGCCGGCAGAACCCGGCCGCCGAAGCCGATCACCGCCACCCACAGCGAGAACATCAGCAGCGCGCTCGGATACCAGGTCTCCGCCGCGTAGCCTCCGCTGGCCCCGACCCACACCAGCCACATCACCACGATCACCGCCGCGGGCACGAACGCGCGCAGGTCCCGGCGGGCGTCTGACGGCGTCGCTGGGCGCGGCGGCGCGGCGACGTCGGTTGGTAAGGTCACGCCGTGGCCCAATGGGACGTGCCGCTGGCCGATGTGATCGTCACGGATGAGGACATCGGGGTGGTTTCGGACGTGTATCGCTCCGGATGGCTGAGCATGGGCCCTCGAACCGAGGAGCTCGAGGCGCGACTCGCCCACTACGTCGGGGCTCGGCACGCCATCGCCGTCTCGAGCGGCACCGCGGCGCTTCATGTTATGTGCTTGGCTGCGGGCTTCGGTCCCGGTGACGAGGTCATCGTTCCGTCCATGACGTTCGTCGCAACCGCCAACGCGGTGGCGTACACCGGGGCGCGGCCCGTCTTCGCCGATATCGTCTCGCTCACCGAGCCCTGGCTTTCCGTGGAGGCTGTCCGCGACCTGGTCACGGATCGGACGCGGGGGGTCATCGCGATGAGCTACGGCGGCCATCCTGGCCAGATTGCCGAGCTCGCTGCGCTGTGCGCCGAGCGCGGCCTGACCTTGCTCGAGGATGCCGCCCACGGGCTTGGCTCCCGCCTGGGCGACCGGCACGTGGGCACCTTCGGCGCCTCAGGAGCCTTCAGCTTCTTCTCCAACAAGAACCTCGCCGTCGGCGAGGGCGGCGCTGTGGTGACCGACGACGACGACCTCGACCGTCGCCTGCGACTGCTCCGCTCCCACGGGATGACGACGTTGACGTGGGATCGCCACCGCGGGCACGCCACCGGCTACGACGTCGTGGCGCTCGGCTTCAACTACCGGATCGATGAGCCGCGGGCCGCGCTCGCAGCCGCCCGGCTACGGCGGCTCGACGCCGACAACCACGACCGGGGCCGGCGTGACGTCGTGTATCGCGAGCGTCTGGAGCCCCTGGGGCTGGCGTGCGCGCTCGCGTCCGAGCCTCCCGCGAGCTCGGCGCACCATCTGTTCTGCGTGATCCTGGAGCCCCGCCAGGACCGCGACGCGTTCCGAACCCGCCTGGCGAGGGCGCGAGTGCAGACCAGCGTGCACTACCCACCGGTGCATCGCTTCTCCATCTACGGCACGCAGCCGCCCCTGCCGGTCACCGAGGCCTACGCGGCGCGCACGGTGACGCTCCCCCTGTTTGCCCACATGACCCCGGCCCAGCAGGACCAGGTCATCCAGGCGGTCTCAGCCGCCACGGGCGAGCCCTCCCGCGCGCTCTAGCACGTACGCCAACCGGGCCGCCATCAGGCGGCCGCGGCAAGCGGAACGTGTCGGCCTAGGAGTCTGTCCGCGTCCTGATCCTCAGCGCCACGCCGGCTCCGAGCAGCGCGGCGGCGATGGCCACCACCACCGGCACATTGAGACCCGTGAAGGGCAGCGTGCCGCTCGATGAGGCGGTCGTGTTCGAGGTGTCGCCCTGGACCTGGGAGAGCTGGTTGTTGCCGGTTCCGCCGTACGCGCCCTGCGACGGAGAGTTGGCCAATGCGGGGGCCGCGGTTCCGAGCAGGATGGCGCATAGACAAGGAAGTAGTAATTTACGCATCCTTACGCTCCTTTTTGTGGAATAACTTCTGATCAGAAGGTTTAGAGCTTTAAGCCGAGTGAATGTAGCAGTAGCTGAGGACGGCACACGGGGGCCTGGACTGATCGGTGAGACCCATTCCAGCGGGTCGTGATCCCCGTCCGGAGCCCGGGGAACTGGCCTCCCGCTGCGCCCCCTATTACTGACAACAACGTCCGGAAGCTCCGGCATCATACGCAACTCGACTGAACTCTCCAAATTCTGCTAATTCCTAACTATCTCGTGTTATTCTTCCTCATTCCTCCGGGACAGCTCGCGCCGCCCCGTCCGGCGGCGCACATGGGCAGAGGCCTGGCGGATCGATAGTCGGCAGGGGGGCGTAGGTGGGCATCAGGAACCGGACGCCGGATCGGGTCGGCGAACAGCGATTGGAAGAAGGAGCGCGCCGGATGAACCGGCCCGAGAAGCCCTACCTGTCAGCACGAGGCGAGCAGCTGGCCCGCATCGCGTTCTGGCCGCATGCCGGAGGGCGTCGCACCGCCACGCAGGCCGAGCGCCCGGTGGCGCTGCGTGCCGTGACGAAACGGGTCCTGGACGTGTCCATGGCGCTCGGGTTGCTGGTGCTCCTGGCGATCCCACTGGTGCTGATCGCGCTCGCGGTCAAGCTGGACTCGCGCGGACCGGTCTTCTTCCGGGTGTCGCGCGTCGGCTTCGGCGGCCGCCCGCTGACGATGCTCAAGTTCCGCAAGATGCACGATGACGCCCGTGGGATCCCGCTCACCGCCAACGCCGATTCGCGTCTCACCCGCGTCGGCACGATCCTGGCCCGCACCCGCCTTGACGAGCTGCCCCAGCTCTGGGACGTGCTCCGGGGGCGGATGAGCATCGTGGGCCCGCGGCCCGAGGCGCCCGAGTTCGTGGCCCTGCATCCCGACGCCTACCAGCGCATCCTGTCGGTCCGCCCGGGCATCACCGGCCTCTCCCAGCTCGCCTTCGCCGAGGAGCACTTCATCCTGGACCAGTCCGATTTGATCGGTGACTACGTCGGGCGCATCCTGCCCCAGAAGGTGGGCCTCGACACGCTCTATGCGAGGGACTACGGGCTGGGCATGGACCTGAGGGTCCTGGCCTGGACCGCCGTGGCCATGCTCGCCGGCAAGCGCGTCTCCGTCGACCGGCGCACCGGCGCACTGACCCTTCGCCGGCGGCCGCGCGGCAACCCGCCGGCCGCTGCGGCGGCCGTGACCGTCATCTCCAGGCGCGATCCGAGCCCCGCCGCGGACAGGCCGGCTGCCGAGTCGGCCCGCGCCGCGTAGCCGGGGGATCGGGCGGCCGCCGGATCGAACATCCGGCCAGCGGGCGCAAACCTCCAATACCTGTCCAGAGCCCGTCAATTGGGGGGTTCTTGCACGTTCCGTAGTTAACCCGGGTGGCCGAAGGGGCCGGAGCGGCCGACCGGAGAGGTAGCGGTGGCCCTGGCCCGGACGGCCGGTTCGTCGGCACATCGCTGGGGCAGCGGCGCCCAACGCCGCATCCGATCGACCGCGATGAGAGACGACACCGTCAAGCTTGCTGTGCACGCCAACGCCGCGACCGCCGCGCGCCCGGTCGGCGGTCTGCGCGCGCCCCGGGCATCGGTGCAGGCCCCCGGGCACACCAACAAGCGTGCGTTCGACATCGTCGTCGCCGCGCTGCTGCTCGTCTGCCTGGTCGGCGTCTTCGCCATCATCGCGCTGCTGATCAAGCTGGACTCCCCTGGTCCGGTCTTCTACCGTGTGCGCCGCGTCGGCTACCGCGGCCGGCCGTTGCGAATGCTCAAGTTCCGCAAGATGCGCAACGACGCGCGCGGCGGCCCCCTCACGATCGACGGCGACCCCCGCCTGACTCGCCTCGGCCGCGTGCTGACGCGCACGCGCCTGGACGAGCTCCCGCAGCTGTGGGACGTGCTCTGCGGCCGGATGAGCCTGATCGGACCCCGTCCGGAGGACCCCGGCTTCGTCGCGCTGCATGACATCGAGTACCGCCAGATCCTCGCGGTGCGCCCGGGCATCACCGGCCTGTCCCAGATCGCCTACAAGGCCGAGGCGGAGATCGTGGACTCCGACAGCCCGGTCGAGGACTACGTGAACCGGATCCTGCCCCAGAAGCTGACGCTCGACCGGCTCTACTCGCGCACCGCGTCGCTCGGCCTCGACCTGCGCATCCTCTACTGGACCTTCGTGACCGTGGTGCTCCGCCACCCGGTCTCGGTCAACCGGGTCACCGCGGCGATGAACCTCCGCCGCCGCCCTCGCCCTCGCCCGCTGCCGCCGGCGCCCGTCGCGGCCACCCTTGCCGCTCCGGCTGCTCCGGAGTCAGCGGTGCCGGTGGAGGCGCAGGGCTGAGTCGATCTCAGCCTCCAGGGGCTGGATCGGTCCCTCGAGGCTGAACGCCGAGGGACGCAGCTCCAGCGCCTCCAGCGCGCGCTCGTACTCGTGCGTGGTCCCGATGTCGTACCACTCGGCATCGCTCGGGAACGCCGCGACGCGCTCCCCCGCGGCGAGCAGCTTGAGAACGAGATCGGGGAACTGGCAGATGCCCTCAGGCAGGTAGTCCAGGACCCGGGGTTCGTAGACGTAGATGCCCATGCTCACCTCGTAATCGAGCGAGGGCTTCTCGCGGTAGTCGGTGATCAGGCCGCCATCGTTCTCGATGACGCCGAGGTCGATGTCCACACGCTTGGCCTGCGTGGCCACCGTCAGCACGGCGTCGTGCTCCCGGTGGTACTGGATGAGCTCGCGGTAATCCAGCGTCGTCAGCACGTCGCCGTTCATGGCGATGAAGGTCTCGTCGAGCCCCGGCACGGTTCCGAGCGCGCCGGCAGTTCCCAGCGGCTCGTCCTCCCAATGCCAGCGGAGCTGGAGCTCGGCGGGCAGCTTGTCCTGCTGGGAGAAGTACAGCCGGATCAGCTCGCCCAGATGTCCCACGCACACGTCCACCGAGTTCACCCCGCACGCGGCCAGCCGCCGGATGATGTGCTCGAGGATCGGTCGATCGCCAACCGGAACCAACGGCTTGGGGAGGATCGTCGTGTAGGGGCGAAGCCTCATGCCCAACCCCCCGGCGAGGATCACAGCTCTCATATCACGTACTCATCGGCTCGATACCGCGTCGCGTTGAGCCCCACCCACTCGATCGTCTGCTCCAAGCCCTCGCGCAGCGCGACCTGGGGCTCCCAGCCGAGCAGCTCCCGCGCCCGCGCCGGTTCTGAGAGCAGCAAATCGACCTCGCTGTTGGAGGGTCTCACCCGCGCCTCGTCGAGCACCGGATGCAGCTCCTTGCCCACCAGCTCACTGACGAGCTCCACGATCTCCCCCACCGACACCGCGTGTCCGGTGCCGAGCTGGATCGTCTGACCCACCGCATCCGGCGCGCTCGCGGCGGCGAGCATGCCGGCCGCCGTGTCGCGGACGAACGTCAGGTCGCGGCGCGGATGCAGCGATCCCAGCCTGAGGGTGTCCCCGGCGAGCGCCTGGCTGACGATGGTGGGAATGATCGCCCGCGCCGACTGGCGGGGACCGTAGGTGTTGAACGGGCGCAGGACCACGACGGGCAGATCGAAGGAGCGATGCCAGCTGTCCATCAGCTTGTCGGCAGCCAGCTTGCTGGCGGCGTACGGCGACTGGGGCTCCAGCGGGTGGGCCTCGGTGATCGGGACCTGCTGCGCGCTCCCGTACACCTCGCTCGTCGACGTATGCACGACCCGATGCACGCCCGCGGCGAGAGACGCCTGGGCGACGTTGAGCGTGCCGAGCACGTTGACCTCGAAGAAATCCCGTGGATTGACGTACGAGTAGGGGATCGCGATCTGGGCTCCGAGGTGCAGGACGATCTCCGAGCCCTTCACGGCCCGGCTGACGGACTCGATGTCGCGCAGTTCGCCGAGGACCACCTGGACCTCGGACGCGACGCCGGGCGCAATCCAGTCAAGGGTCCCGCGCTCGTTGCGGCTGTTATAACGCACCAGGGCGGTGACCGATGCGCCCTCGGCCACCAGCACCTCCACCAGATGCCCGCCGATGAAGCCTCCGGCCCCGGTGACGAGGACAGGGCGGCCGCTCAGGGAGGTCATCGCCTCGGGATCCTATTAGGACGCGGTGGCCGCTAGGCGCCGACGCGCTCGCGGATGAGGCGGGTGACCTCGCCCCCGTCCGCTCGGCCCTTGGTCTCGCGCATCACGTAGCCCACGAGCGGGCCGATCGCCTTCATGTTGCCCTCCTTGACCTTGGCCGCCGCGTCGGGGTCCGACGCGATCGCCGCATCCACGATCGTCACCAGACCGTCGCCGTCGTCGGCGCTGATCGCGCCCAGGCCCTCGCGCTCGACGATCGCGCGCGGATCTCCGCCTTCCGCCACGAGCCTGGTGAGCACCTCCCGGGCAGCGTCGCGGCTGACCTCCTTGGCCGACACCATCGCCGCCAGTGCCGCCAGCGCGCCCGGGGACACCGGGCTGTCGGCGGGGTCCGCGCCGGATCCGATCCGCTCGACGAGCTGAGGGATCCAGTTGGCGAGCTCCACGGGGGCCACGCCACCCGCAGGGGCCGCCGCCAGCGCACCCTCGTAGAACTCGGCGAGCTCCAGGCGGAAGGCCAGATCGCGTGCGATCCCGGGGGCCAGTCCCAGCTCGCGCTCGAACCGCTCGGTGCGGGCGGCCGGCAGCTCGGGGATCGCCGCCTGCGCTCCGGCGCGGATCTCGTCGGTGACGAGTAGCGGCACCAAGTCGGGCTCGGGGAAGTAGCGGTAGTCGTGGGCCTCCTCCTTGGAGCGCAGCGACGTGAGCCGGTCGGTGACCGGGTCGTAGTGCAGAGTCTCCTGGACGACCGGCTTGCCGGCTCCGACCAGCTTGCTCTGGCGCTCGATCTCCGCCCGGACGCCCCGCTCCAGGAAGCGGAACGAGTTCATGTTCTTGAGCTCGGCCTTGGTGCCCAGCTCGGTGGAGCCGGTCGCGCGGATCGACACGTTGGCGTCGCAGCGCAGCGACCCCTCGTCCATGTTGACGTCGGACACGCCGAGCTGCCGCAGGGTGGTCCGCAGCAGGATGAGCCAGTCGTGTGCCTGCTCGGGGGAATGAAGGTCGGGCTCCGTGACGATCTCCACCAAGGGCGTCCCGCAGCGGTTGAAGTCCACCACGCTGCGATCCGAGCCATGGATGCGTCCGCTCTCCCCCACGTGCACGAGCTTGGCGGCGTCCTCCTCCAGGTGCACACGGTGGATCCGCACGTCCCCCAGGCCGCCGCCGCGGCAGATGGGCTCGTCGTACTGGGAGATCTGGTAGGCCTTGGGCGAGTCGGGATAGAAGTAGTTCTTGCGGTGGAAGATCGAACGAGGGGCGATGTCGGAGCCGAGAGCGAGGCCGATCATCACCGCGAAGTCGACGGCGCGGGCATTCACGACCGGCAGGGCGCCGGGCAGACCCAGGCACACCGGGCAGCAATGGATGTTGGGCGGATCGCCGAAGGAAAGCTCGCAGCCGCAGAACATCTTCGTCCGGGTCTTGAGCTGGACGTGGATCTCCAGGCCGATGACGGGCTCGTACTCGGTGCTGCTCATGCGCGTGCCGCGCTCCCGTCGAAGCCGATGGCCTGCTCCAGCGCGTAGGCGGCATCGATCAGCCGGCTCTCTGAGAACGCGGGTCCGGCGAGCTGGAATCCCACCGGAAGGCCGTCGCTCAGCCCCGAGGGGATCGAGATCCCCGGAATGCCGGCCAGCGACATCGGCACCGTGCAGAAGTCGTTGAGGTACATCGCCAGCGGGTCGGCGGTCTTGGCGCCGAGCTCGAACGCCGTCCACGGGCTCGTCGGGGTCACCACGAAGTGAAAGTCACCGAACGCCGTCCGGAAGTCCTCGGAGATCTTCGTGCGCACCTTCAGCGCGGTTCCGTAGTAAGCGTCGTAGTAGCCGCTGGACAGCGCGTAGGTCCCCAGCATGATCCGCCGCTTGACCTCGGGCCCGAAACCGGCCTGGCGGGTGCGGCTGTACATCGTCTCCAGATCGGCGTCGCCGGCGACGCGGAGCCCGTAGCGCACCCCGTCATAGCGGGCGAGGTTGGCCGACGCCTCCGCCGGCGCAATCAGGTAATACGCCGACAGGGCATGTGGCGCGTGCGGGAGATGGCAGGTGTCCACGGTGGCGCCGAGGCTCTCGGCCAGCTTGAGGGTGGCCTCGAAGTTCTCGCGCACTCCGGGCTCGATCCCGGTGTCCTCGTCGGCGCCGCCGAGAAGCTCCTCGGGGACGCCGAGGCGGATCCCCCGAAGATCCTGGGCGGTGGGCAGCTGGATCGGCTCGGGCATCGCGACCGACGTCGAGTCCCTGGGATCGTGACCCACCATGTGCGAAAGCAGGAGCGCGCCGTCAGTCACGTTGCGGGTGAAGGGGCCCGCCTGGTCCAGCGAGGACGCGAAGGCGATCATCCCCCAGCGCGAGCAGGCGCCGTAGGTGGGCTTGATGCCCACGATGCCGCACAGCGCCGCCGGCTGGCGGATCGACCCGCCGGTGTCGGTGCCGAACGCCCACGGCGCCAGCCCAGCTGCCACCGCGGCGGCGCTGCCGCCGGACGAGCCGCCCGGGACCCGCGCCCGGTCCCACGGGTTGAGCACGGGCCCGAACGCCGAGTTCTCGTTGGACGAGCCCATGGCGAACTCGTCCTGGTTGGTCTTGCCCAGCAGCGTGGCGCCGGCCTTCGTGACGTTCGAGACCACGGTGGCGGTGTAGGGCGGCCGGTATCCCTCCAGGATCCTGCTGCCCGCCTGGCTGGGCACGCCCTCGGTGCAGAACAGGTCCTTGACCGCCAGGGGCACGCCGGCGAGCGGCGCGTCCGGGTCAGACGCCGGAGCGTCCTGCGCGACCCACGTGAACGCGTTGAGGTCAGTGGCGGCGGCGCGCGCACGGTAGGCCTCGAACAGCTCCACCGGCTCGATTTCCCGCGCGCGCAGCTTGGCGGCCGCCTCGGCCGCGGTCAGCTCTATGAGCTCGCTCACGGCCGGCTCCGCCAGATGAGCTGCCATGTCCCGGGCACGCGCGTCACTCGTCGCCGGGTCCGGGGCTGGGGACGCCGAAGCCGCCGTCCACGGGCTCGGGGGCCGCCGCGAGGATCACGTCGCGGTCCAGGCAGGGCTCGGGCTCGTCGGCCCGCATGACGCCGGCCACGTCGACGGCATGCGAGGTCGGCGGCACGCCCTCGAGGTCGAGCTCGCGGATCCGGTCGACGTGGTCGAGTACCTTGGACAGCTCCACGCCCATGCGCTCGACCTCCTCCTCGGTCAGGCCGAGGCGGGCCAGGCGGGCGACGTGAAGGACCTGTGCGCGCTCGAGCATCTCGGGCGATTTTAGTGGTGGCGCGCCGATCAGCCGCGGTCGGGGGTGCCCGGCCGGCCGAGAGCGATCGTCTCGACGGGACGGTCGGGGCTTGGGGTCCAGCCACCCTCCTGTCGCAGCGACATGAACGCCCCGGCGGTCAGGACCGCGATCGCCGCCAGTCCGGCGAAGGCCCCGATGAGGGGGCTGCCGGCGCCGGTCAGCAGGCGGATGAGGAGCACCAGGGTGATGACTGCGCTGAACGTCACGACGATCACGTCCGCCGTCACGGGCAGCGCGGGCGCCGCCCGCGAGGCCTGCAGGTATCCCAGCAGCAGCGCCGCGGCGGCGGTCACCAACAGCAGCCACCTCAGCGTGGGAAGGCTCGTCCACGCATTGGCGCTGGTGTGGCCGCCGCCGGGGGTCGCGAACCGAAACCACGGCACCAGGAACATCAGCGCCACCAGCACCACCGCGCTGAGGACGGCGATGATCTCGCCGCGGCGTAGTCGTGACAGGAGCACGGATCCGCCGCGGCGATGACGCGAGGCGAGGGCCCTAGCTGCCGATGTGGATGTTCCCGCCCATCACCGACTTCTCGTTGCGTGCCTGGAGCGCAACCCAGACGAGCCCAACGGTGAGGATCACGGCGACGTAGAAACCGAACCCGAAGTCCGAGAAGTGGATGTTGAACAGGAACTTGAGCACCACGAACAGCGCCGTGATGCAGGCGAGGACGAAGCGGGTGTTGGCCCGGCTGCCGCCGACGCTGGGCAGCGTCGTCCCGGGCGAGAGCCGCTCGATGCCGAGGTCGGCGATCAGCGCGATCGCGGACAGCACGGCAAGGATTCCCAGCCAGCCGTCGGGGTCGTCGGTTCCGGTCAGGGTGATCGAGATCGGCCCGAAGCTGATGCTGAACCAGGGCAGGAACAGCAGATCGATGACGAGCAGCACCGCCACGCCCGCCAAGATTCGGTCGTCTCTGGATACGTCAGAGAAATTCACGACTACCCCTCCTATTGATTGGTCACCGGTCAGTCGTGTGCGAACCGTGTGTTCGCCATTTACTGACGCCCTCCTGCCTACCTCCTTCCCGGAGGTCACCAAAAGACTACTGGCCGGAGCGTCGGCTGGAAAGGCGCGGGCGCCGGCGCCGCGGGGCACCGCTGCCGGCCGTCGCGCGCACGCGGGCGCGCTGCTCCCGGATCGCCTCGTAGCCGCCCCAGGCGATGCCCAGGGCGCACAGGAGGCCCAGGACGGCGCCGAGCTTCTGGTCAACGACGCGCGTCCCGGCGGGCAGCACGATGAGCACGCGGTAGATGAGAAGGGCCGCGCTGACCGCGCCCAGGACGGCGACGATGAGACTGGTGTCGGTCTTGTTGCCGTGCTCACGCTGGGAGGCGTGGAGGACCACGGCGCCGACGGCGGCCACGATCGTGGCGAGCAGCACCCAGCGGGTCACGGTGAGCGCCTGCCAGCCGTTCTCGGCCGTCGACACCGCGGGGCGCACGGCTGACGGATCGGGCACGCCGGCCACCCCGTACCACTCCATGGAGAACAGGATGACCAGCAGCGCGAGCGCGCCGACCGCGCTCACCAGCGCCCCCACCCGGATGCGCGGGGCCCGCGCTGGAGCCTCGGCGGCCGTGTCCTCGCCGGCCGGAGGCGCCTGGTGGTCCTTGGTCGCCGTCGCCATCAGGGCTCCACGGTATTGGATCCTCGGCCGCGCTTGGGCATGTCAGCGCTTGGAGATGGGCGCCAGGTCGGCAACGAGCTTGCGCTCGCTCCGGTCGGTGCTGAAGCGGATGACGACGATTCCGCCGGCCTCCAGGCCCGTGACCACGCCCTCGCCGAACGCGGCATGGACCACGTCGTCGCCCAGCCGGAAGGCGGGCGGCGGCGGCTGATCGGATGACGGCAGGTCTGAGGTGGGTGGGTTCGTATTCCACGACGTCGCGCGCGCGCGCACGGAGCCGAACGCGCGCGGCGCCTGGCTCTCGCGGTCGGTGAGCTCGGCAGGGATCTCGGAGATGAAGCGACTGGCCGCGCCGAAGTTGCGCGCCCCGAACACGGTCCGCGTCCGGGCCGAGGTGAGGTACAGGTCGCGCTCGGCGCGCGTGATGCCCACGTAGCACAGGCGCCGCTCCTCCTCCAGGCCCCCTTCGTCAAGCGCCCGGCTGTGCGGGAACACGCCCTCCTCGCACCCGATCATGAACACGACCGGGTACTCCAGGCCCTTGGCGTTGTGCAGCGTCATCAGGGTGACGAGGCCTTCATCATCCTCGCGGGTGTCGGCATCGGCGACGAGCGCGATCGCCTGCAGGAACTCCTCCAGCGAGGGCTCGGCGGATTCGCGCCCAGCCACCTCCCCGTCGTACTCCACGGCGACGTTGACCAGCTCCTCCAGGTTCTCGATCCGCCCCTGGGCCTCGATCGTGCGCTCATTCTCCAGCGCCTCCAGGTAGCCGGTCTCCGCCAGCAGCTCCTTGAGCAGCACCGAGATCCCGGGGTGGGTGGGGGCGGATACACGTTCGGCGAGCACCTCCATTGTTCCCATGAACCGCCGCAGCGACTTGATCGCCGCGGCGCCCAGGCCGGGGACGCCCTCGGGCGCCGCCGCCAGCTCCCACACCGTCTCCCCCGTGGTGTTGGAGTGGGCAAGGAGCCGCGAGATGGTCGTGTTGCCGATCCCGCGCCGCGGCGAGTTGACGATCCGGGTGAACGCGCCCACGTCCTGCGGGTTGACCAGCACCGTCAGGTACGCGATCGCGTCCTTGATCTCGGCCCGGTCATAGAACTTGGTGCCGCCGATCACCTGGTAGGCGATCTCGGCCCGCACCAGTGTGTCCTCCAGCACCCGCGACTGCGAGTTGGTGCGGTAGAAGATCGCGATCTCCGACCGCGACGTCCCCTCGTCCACCATGCGCTGGACCTCGCCGGTCACGTACCGCGCCTCGGCGTGCTCGTCGTCGAGCTCCCGGATCTTGATCGGATCACCCTGCCCCAGCTCGGACCACAGCGACTTGAGCTTCTGCCCCCGGTTGTTGCGGATCACCGCGTTGGCCGCGTCGAGGATCGTCTGCGTGGAGCGATAGTTCTGCTCCAGCTTGACCACGTGCGCGTCGGGATACGAGTCCTCGAACTCGAGGATGTTGCTGATGTCCGCTCCGCGGAACCCGTAGATGGAGTTGTGGGTGACCAGGCCGCCGGCGACGAAGTTGTGGGTGCCGGCGATGTCCAGGTCATAGACCGGACGATCCAGCGTGACGCGCTCGATTGATTCGACGATGTCGTAGCCGCCCGTCTCGTCGAACATCAGCATCCCCGGCCTAACTGACGAGGCCGGCGCGAAGGGCAGCGAGCCGCCGCCTCGGCCGAGACGAGCACTCGGGTGGATCGCGACGTCACCCAACTCCGCCGCGATGTGGCTCACGGCGTTCTGCGCCGCGGCCATCGTCGCCGTCGTCCCTCCAAATCCGCGCCCGTCCGGCGTCGCGACCCGCACCGTATGGGTAGGGATGCCCGCAGCCTGCCCGTCACAAAGCGACACGTCGACGCGCGCCCGTCCCGGGATCAGACGATCGTCGCGGCCGGGCGACGAAGCCGAGAGCCCCGGAGACACCGGCGAGTCGGGACTTCTGGGAGATCTTGTCTGTCTGCCAGCCAATATCTCCCACAACTCCTCTGTGGCGTGCGGGAACCGACCCACCGGGTGGCCCGCGAAGTGAGTGTGCTCGGGTGTGCTGACGATCCGACGACCCGACCGGGTGGTGATGGCGATACCGTCGGCGCGCTCGGAGCGATGCACACGCTGGACCTCCGCAGCGCGGAAGTCGCCGCTGCCGTGGGCGGAGAGCACCTGATCGCCCGGGGCGATCGTCTCGATCGGCCGCTGCGAGCCATCGGCCATCGTGACCGGCGTACCCTCGACGAGGCACTGGGCATCGTCCCCGACCACCATCAGGTTGCGGTGCTCCCCGGCGAGCAGCTGCAGCCAGCGGTACTGGGCGTGGTTGGTGTCCTGGTACTCGTCCACGAGAACCTGGCGAAAGCCCGTGGCGTAGCGCTCGCGGACCTCGGGGAAGAGCTCGAGGACGTTGACGGCGCGGACGAGGAGGTCATCGAAGTCCATGGCGTTCATCCGGTGCAGCTCGCGCTCGTAGGCGCGGTAGACGTCGGCGACCGTCTGCTCGAAGAAGGAGCCGACCATCTGGGCGTATTCGTCGGAGTCGCGCAGCTTGTTCTTGGCGTCGGAGATCTGGGCGTGGACGGAGCCGGGGGTGAAGCGTTTGGGGTCGATGCCGAGCTCGTCCAGGCAGCGCTTGATCAGCCGGCGCGAGTCCGCGGTGTCGTAGATCGTGAACTGGCGGGTGTAGCCCAGGCGGGCGGCCTCGGCGCGCAGCATCCGCGCGCACGCGGCGTGGAAGGTCATCACCCACATGGCGCGCACGCGGCGGCCGACCAAGAGCTCGGCGCGATCGCGCATCTCCCCCGCCGCCTTGTTGGTGAAGGTGATGGCCAGGATCTCGTTGGGCTTGGCGGCGTCGGTGGCCACCAGGTACGCGATCCGGTGGGTCAGCACGCGGGTCTTGCCCGAGCCCGCGCCCGCCAGGATGAGCTGCGGGCCCTCGCCGTAGGTGACGGCGTCGCGCTGAGGGTCGTTGAGGCCGCTGAGCAGCGCCTCGAGATCGCTGGTGAGCTCGGTCATGGGTGCCGGATTGACGTTAGCGGCAGGCCCGGCGGGCGAACGCAGCGTCATCCTGTCGCCATGAACGAGCTTCGGGAGGTCTGCGCCACGGTGGCCGCGCGGGCCCGCAGCGTGACGGTGGTGACCGCCGCGATCCCGGCCTACGCGGCCGCGCTTCGCACCGGCCACGACCCCGACCCGCAGCCGCCGCCGGCCACCCCCGCCGAGCGCGAGGCGCGCGCCGCCTACTGGCTGACGATGGACGCCATCAACTTCGGCTCCGGGTGGTTTCCGACGCTGCGCAAGCGGGCCGGGCTCTCGGGCTACAACACGATCGCCGCCGCCCTCTCAGACCGGTTCCGCGACGGCGCCTGGAGCGCCCGCGAGCTGACTGAGATCGACGCGGCGACGCTCGCCCCGGCGCTGGGCCAGGACCGCGATCACAAGCTCATGGACCTCTACGCGGCCTCGCTGCGCGACCTCGGCGGTCACGTCGCCGCTGAGCACGACGGGACCTTTGCCGCGGTGGCCGACGCAGCCGGCGGCTCGGCGGTGGCGCTGGCGCGGCGCCTCGGAGCCTGGGCCTCGTTCGCCGACTGCTCGCGTTACGGCGAGCTGGAGGTCCCCTTCCTCAAGCGCGCGCAGATCGCCGCCGCCGACCTGCACCGTGCCGGTGTGGCCGGCTTCGCGGACCTCCCCCGGCTGACGATGTTCGCTGACAACCTCGTCCCCCACGTCCTGCGCCTGGACGGGATCCTGCGCTTTGACCCCGAGCTCGTGGCGCGCATCGACCGCGAGGAGCTCATCGAGCACGGATCTGCGGAGGAAGTGGAGATCAGGGCGTGCGCCGTGCACGCCGTCGAGCTCCTCGTCGCCGCCTCCGCCGAGTCGCGACTCAGCGCCGCCGAGGTCGATCAGCTGCTCTGGCAGCGGGGCCAGCGGCCGCACTACAAGGCGTCACCGCGTCACCGCTCGCGCTGCACCGCGTATTGACGGACCGACCGGCCGTGACAGACTCACCTGACCGAGAATGAGCGCGCAGATCAACCACGTCAGCATCAACGCCCTCGACCTCCAGGAGTCGGTGGACTTCTACGTGGACCTGCTGGGCGCGGAGCTCATCCCCACCCCCAACTTTGGTATCCCGGTGCAATGGCTGGCGCTGGGCGATACCCAGCTGCACCTGTTCGAGCGCGACCTCTCTCCCACCAGCCACCATCACCTCGGGATCACCGTCGCCGACATCGAGCCGGCCTATCGCGCGGCCGAGCGGCGCGACGCGTTTGACCACAATGCCTTCGGCAATCATCTCGTGGAGCTGCCCGGCAACGTCGTGCAGATGTACATCCGCGACCCGGCCGGCAACCTGGTGGAGATTGACCACCACGGGGTGGATCGGCTCCCGCCCGACCTGCGCGCGCGGCTCAAGGGACTGTGGGAGCTGCACCCGCAGAGCGAGGAGCAGATGCGGGGCCGGCTGTTCGTCAGCGCGCCCGCGTAAGCGCGAGCCGCGGGCTTTTCAGTCCTCTGTCTCGGCGCGCGTGCGGGCGATCGCCTCCGCCCCAGCCTCGCCCACCAGCAGCTCGGGTCGCATCGTGCCGCTGGCCCCCAGGTCCAGGGCCGGGAACCGCCCGGCGCCCGCGAGCGCGGCATCGAGGGTGATGACGGTGGTCTCCCCGCCGATCGGCGCCGATGCGGTGGCGATGATCGTCACCGAGCCGCCGTCCACGATGTTGCGCGCGGCGCCGAGCGCCTTGCGAGCGAGCTGCGGGCTGCAGCCGTCAAGCGTGTCGATGAAGACCACGGCGTCCGAGCCGCGGGCGGCCAGCCGCCGGGCCTGGTCGATGGCGGGCTCGACGGCGCCGTTGCGGGCCTCCTCGGACCCGGCGAAGCTGACCGCCGCGGTCGGGAGCACGGGACCGCCGTTCCACTCCGAGATCTCCTCGGGACGCACACCGGCCAGGACGAGCGACACCGTCAGCTCCTTCTGGTCGGCGAACGCCACCACCAGTCGGTGCAGCGCCTCGGTCTTGCCCGCCCGCGTCCCGCCGACGATCGTCACCCGCGACCCCTTGCCGAATGGAGTCAGCCACTCGATCGCCTTCAGCGTGGGATCGTCGGAGCCGACCTTGAGCCGCTCGGTGGGGAACGCCGCGGGCAGATCGTCGAAGCGAACACTGTCGGCCAGCTCGGCCGCGGGGCGGCCGTTGATCGTCTCGATCCGGATCAGCGAGGCGAAACGCTCGGAGCGGCGCGGGGCGCGCTTGGGCCCGGCGATCCGGTCCCCGGAGACGAGCTCGCAGCGCTTGACCTGCGCCGAGGAGATGTACACGTCGTCATCGGAGGGATCGGGTGGATCGACCCGGACGAACCCCGACCCGTTGGCCAGCAGCTCCACGACGCCCTCCACCATCTGATCGCCGGCCTCGGCGTCGGACTCAGCGTCGTCGTCGGCCTCTGCCTCGGCCTCGGCCTGCGGCTCATCGTCGCCCGCCTTGTCATCGGCGTCGTCACGCGGTGCGGAGCGTCCGCGACCGCCTCGGCGACCGCGCCGGCGGCGTGGGGCCGGCTCCTCCTCCTCGTCGTCCGCCGGCGGGGCTGCGGCTGCGCCGTCGCCGTCGGCCTCCGCGGCGTCGGCCTCCGCGGCGTTCGCCTCGACGGCATCGGGCTCCTCGGCGTCGGGCTCGGGGCCGGTGTCACTACCGCGGCCCTCCTGCTTGTTAAGAATGGCGTCGATCAGCTCCGCGCGGCGCAGACGGCGGTAACCGTCGATGGACAGCTCGGAGGCGATCGCGTGGAGGTCGGCCAGGGGGCTCGCTTCCAGGGCACTGCGATCGAGGACGGACATAACTGCTCCTTTGGCTCGGCATCGGTGGGCTCCGGTCGCGTTGGGCCAGCGACCGGCGATTCGTGAACCTGAATCTAGCGTGCTGTGGCGTCGGACACCGACTGGTCCCAGCGCACGCCGTCCGAGAGCCGCAGCGCGGAGTCCACGTCGGCGTTGCCGCGCAGCGCGCCCGTCACGGCGAGGAAGTCCGCCGCATCGGCGACGTCGTGGATGCGCAGCACGTGCGCGCCCGCGCCCACCCCGTGGGCCATCGCGGCCAGCGTCCCCGCCAGCCGGGCCCGGGGGGCGCGGCCGGTCAGCGCGCCGACGAAGTCCTTGCGGCTGACCGCGAGCAGGATCGGCCGCCCCAGCTCGTGCAGGGCGGGCAGCGCCCGGAGCACCGCCACCGTCTGCGCCGGGGTCTTGGAGAAGTCCGGGCCGGGGTCGATCATGATCTGCTCGAAGGCGACGCCGCGCGACACGGCCAGCTCGATGCGCTCGGCCAGGAACCGCTGCACGTCGGTCACGATCTGCTCGTCGAGGCTGGGATCCAGCAGCTTCTCCTTGGGCGGCGCGATGGTGTGCATGATCACCAGCGCGGCCCCGCTCTGCGCGCACACGTCGGCCAGCTCGGGATCCCGCAGCCCGCTGACGTCGTTGACGATCGAGGCCCCGGCGGCGATCGCCGCGCGGGCCACCGCCGGCTTGTAGGTGTCCACCGAGACGCGGGCGCCGAGCCCGCCGGCCACGCGCTCGATCAGCGGCACCACGCGCTCGATCTCCTCCTTGGCGCTCACCGGAGGGCGGTTGGTCACCCCGGACTCGCCGCCGATGTCGATCAGGTCCGCTCCGTCGTGCAGCAGCGACCGGGCGAGGGCCACGCGGGCCTCGAGCGTCTGGGACATGCCGCCGTCGGAAAACGAGTCCGGCGTGGCGTTGACGATGCCCATCAGCAGCGGCCGGCCGCCGAGCGCCAGCTCACCGCGGCTGGTCGCCAGGGACCGCTCGGGCGCGCTCACGATCCGGGGCCCGCGACGGCGTCTGCGAGAACCTCCGGAGACGCCCAGGCGCGATAGCACGCCGATGCCTCGAGCATCGCCGCATGGGCCTGGCGGCAGCCGCGGCAGTGGCCCAGGTGGTCGATCAGCCAGTCCTCGTCCGCGGCGGAGGCCCCCTCGGCGTCCTGGCGACGGGCGATCGTGCGCAGCGCGCGCTCACGCTCGTCGCACGGAGGCTGAGGTGCGCCGGCGCCGCGCAGCTCGGTGCGCAGGTCAAGGCGCGCGCGGGCCAGCAGCAGCGGCACGGCGTCGGCCTGCGCTCCGGCGACGGCCGCGATCTCGTCGTAGCTCAGGCCCAGCAGCTCGCGCAGCGCCAGCGCCTCGCGCTGGGCGATCGGCAGCCGGCCGGTGGCGGCGGCGAGCTCACGGGCGACCGCCTCCGATAGTCCGGCCGGGTCTGGCGGGTCCGCGGCGTCGGGATCGGCCCCGGGGTCCCGGCCCTGGCGGATCGCCACGGCGGCGGCGTGGAGCATCGCCGTGCGGTCGCCGTCGGCGCCGGCGCCGGCGCGCGCCTGCTCCTCGGCGGCCCGTGCGGCCGGGCCGTCCCCCAGCATCCGCGCGCAGAATCGGGCCAGGTCATCCATCGCTCACGCCGAGCTTACGCGGTCGGTTCTCCCGCGCGCTGTGCACCGCCGACAGGCGAGACCACCAGCCCCTCGGCGTCCGCCTCGGCGGCGAAGCGCGCGACCTCGGCGTCGACGCGCGCCGTGCCCCAGCCGAGCACCGGGGCCATCACCTCCGCCACCCGCCGGGGACCGGTGGCGCCAGGGCCGGTCAGCTCGCGCGCCGCCAGCAGCCCGAGGCGGGTGCGGCGCAGGAGCACGTCGCCGACGGTGCGGGCCTGCTCGTGGCGGGCGGCGAAGACGGCCTCGGCGACGAGGTCGGGCCGGCCGTCCACGATCGGCGCCGCCAGCCCCGGCGTGGCGCCGGCGGTGCGCAGCACGCCTTCGGCCTCATGCCCGTAGCGGCCGGCGAGCATCGGGTAGGCGACCTCGGGCACGCCGTCCACGCGCGAGAGCTCGGCCGCGTCGACGGGGGCGCCGAGGGGGATCTCATGGGTGCGGCACGGCGCCTCGCGCCCGTCGCGCTCGACGATCCGGTCGACCACCAGGCGGGCCATGCGCCGCCACGTGGTCAGCTTGCCGCCGGTGATGGTGATCAGGCCGCTGGAGGTCTCATAGAGCTCGGCCTTGCGCGAGATGTCCACCGACTTGCGGCTGTCGCCGCTGGAGACGAGCGGGCGGACGCCGGCGTAGGCGCCGGTGGCGTCGCCGGGGCCCAGGGCGGTGCCGAAGAAGTCGTTGACCGCGCCGAGCAGGTAGACGATGTCGCGCGCGGACGGGCGCACGTGGTCGATGTCGCCGTCGTAGTTGTTGTCGGTGGTCCCGACCAGCGTGCGCCCCAGCCATGGCAGCGCGAAGATCGAACGCCCCTCCCCCGCGGGGACGATCGCGCCGGCGTGCAGCGGCAGGTCCTCATGGCGCAGCGTCACGTGGGTGCCCCGGCTGGGGGCGATCTGCGGCAGCTCGGCCTCGCAGTGCAGCTCGCCGGGACGGATGCGGTCCGCCCACACCCCGGTGGCGTTGACGACGTTGTCGGCGCGGATGGTGAACGCGCCGCCGCCCTCGCGGTCCTCCACCACGGCGCCGCTCTCCTGACCCGGCACGGCGCGCAGCCCGGTCACCCGCAGCCGGTTGGCGCACACGGCGCCGAAGCGCTCCGCCTCCCCCAGAACGGTGAGCACGAGCCGGGCGTCGTCGGTCTGGCAGTCGTAGAAGAGGTAGCCGCCGGTGGGATGTCGCGACGCGATCGCCGGCAGCAGCTCGGTCGCCTCCGCGCCGGAGATGAGGCGGTGGCGGGCCGGGCTCCAGTCCGCATCGCCGTCGGCCGCCGTGGCGCGCCGGGCGTTGCGCCGCGCGCGCAGCGACGGTGCGGCCATGACGTCGTACATGTTGAGCCCGATCCCGGTCAGCCGGTCCGGCCGGCGCGAGCCGTCGAACGCGGGCAGGACGAACGGCAGCGGCCGCACCAGATGCGGGGCCAGCCGAACCATGAGCTGGCGCTCGAGCAGCGCCTCGCGCACCAGGCCCAGGTCGAAGTTCTGCAGGTAGCGCAGGCCGCCGTGCACGAGCTTGGACGACCGGCTGCTCGTGCCCGACGCGAAGTCGGCCTGCTCCACGAGCGCGACGCTGTAGCCGCGCGAGGCCGCGTCCAGGGCCACCCCGGCGCCGGTGATGCCGCCTCCGATGACCAGCACGTCGTAGGGGTGCTCGGTGAGAACGGCCAGGGCATCGTCACGGGCGCGCATCGCGCCGGGGAGCCTAGTGCCTGATCCCGATCCTCCGGAATGCGGCGCGACGTTGAACCCAAGCCAGCCTCACCGTCGCTCGCGTCCGGCACGCGCCGCCGGCGGCGACGGGCCCTAGTGCTGGGCCTGGCGGTAGAGCCCCAGCACGACCTGGTACCAGGCCGGCGAGGTCTCCTGGTAGCCCGGGCAGCATGGTGGTCCGCCCGGCGCGCTGATCCCGATCTCGACGTGCGGGGCCGAGGAGAGGCCCACGTCGCCGCACCCGACCTCGGCGATGGGCTCGCCGGCGCTCACCACGGTGCCCACGGGCACCAGCGCGGGCAGGGCGTGGCCGTAGTAGATGTAGCGGCCCTTGTAGGCCCCGCTGGACACCTTCAGGACGGGGGCGGCGGGACCGAAGCCGTCGATCCCCTCCTTGACGATGGTGCCCGGGGCCATGGCCACCTCGGTGACCTGGGGGCCGCAGTCGTTGTTGACCGTGCCGATGTCGATCCCCTGGTCCAGGGTCCAGTCATTGGGCGGCAGCACGCGTGACAACGGCTTGAGCGGGAACACCAGCCCGCTGGGCCCGCCCGTGGAGACGGGCACCGCGGTTGTCTTGGTGACGTTCTGCACGGCCGCCAGCAGCGTCGACGACGTGCGGTTGCCCACGGTGCCGCTGGCCGGCGCCAGGTGGCGAGCCAGTTGGAAGCGCTTGACCGCCAGCTTGGTGACGGTGTCGAAGCGGCCGGTCACGGGGACGGCGTAGCCGACGTCGGACAGCCACGTCTGCAGGGTCGTGACGTCGTTGCCCTGGCAGCCCATCCGCAGCGTCCGGCTGAACACCGCCCGGGCGCCGGGATCGACGATCCCGGTTGGGTTGCCGGACCCGACGAGCCCGGCGCCGCCCACCATCCCTGTGCCCGCGGCCGCGGCGGTGCCCGCGGCACCGAGCACCGCCAGCGCGGCCACGAGCATGAGCCGACGGACCAGCTTCATTCCACCTCGGAGTTCGACACCGACCGGATCGCATCCTGGCTCGGATGCGTTGTGGGGGCGCAGCGGTCGATGGAGTTGGCGGATGCGAGCACGGACAATCGGCCCCGTTTGGGGCGGTCCTGCGTAGGGGCGCCTGGTGCCTACGGGGTTAGCTGACGGGCTCGCGCTCTGGACAAGAGCGCTTCCCACGGATCACCGTGAGACTCGCCCCAACGAATTGGGTTCCCCGCTTCCCGGTGCGGCGCTCCGGGAACTCGGCGCCCGGCACGCTACCAAAAACTGCCGACGGAATGCGAGAAAAGCGGTCGCCTTTAGTCGTCTTTATGTGCGGGGTCGGCCACCCCGCTGCGCCGCCGCTCCTCGATCGTCGCCTTGATCCGGTTGACGGTGTCCTCGGACATGCGGCGGATCTCCCAATGCGTCAGCTTGATCAGGCGCATCGGAGAGCTGGCGATGACGTCGGCGTTACGCGGCCGGCGCTCCAGCAGCCCCATCTCGCCGATGAGATCGCCCGAGCTCAGCGAGGCAATCGTCTTGCCGCCCTGAATGACGTCGGCAGTCCCCTCCTCGATGGCGATCAGCTCCACCGAGTAGTCGCCCTCCTTCATCAGCATCTGCCCTTGGGCGGCGCTGGTCTCGGTGGCGAACGCTGCCAGGCGCTTGGCCTCCTCGTCGGAGAGGTCGGAGAAGATCGGGATCGCGGTCAGACGGGCTGGATCCATAGCGTGAGGTCCTCAGTGTCAGCGTGGTGTCAGTGCGACTCTAACCGGACGCGCGGCAGCTCTAACCCGCGCTGCCCCGAGATCTGACTACAGGGCCTTGACCTCGGTGGTGACCTCGCTCACGGAGGCTTTGGCGTCGCCGAACAGCATCGCGGTCTTGGGCTCGTAGAACAGCGGATTGTCGATCCCGGCAAAGCCGGAGGCCATCGACCGCTTGAGCACGATCACCGAGCCAGAGCGGTCGACCTCCAGGATCGGCATCCCGTAGATGGGGCTGCCGGGGTTGTTGTTGGCCGCGGGGTTGGTGACGTCGTTGGCGCCGATGACCAGGGTGACGTCGGTGCGGGCGAACTCCGGGTTGATGTCGTCCATCTCGCGGAGCAGGTCATACGGGACGTCGGCCTCGGCCAGCAGCACGTTCATGTGCCCGGGCATGCGCCCCGCGACCGGGTGGATCGCGTACTTGACCGTGACGCCCTTGGCCTCGAGCGCGCGCTCGAGTTCGCGCACGGCGTGCTGGGCCTGGGCCACCGCCATCCCGTAGCCTGGGGCGATCACGACCTGGCGGGCGTAGGAAAGCTGGATCGCGACATCCTGCGCTGAGGTGGAGCGCACCGTCCGGCCCTCGAGGTCGCCGGCGGCGCCTGCCGGCGCGGCCACCGCGCCGCCGAACCCGCCGGCCACGATCGCCGGGACCGAGCGGTTCATCGCCTTGGCCATGAGGTTGGTCAGGATCGTGCCCGACGCCCCCACGATCATCCCGGCCACGATCATCACCGTGTTGTTCAAGGCCACGCCCGTCGCGGCTGCCGACAGACCGGTGAACGCGTTTAGCAACGAGATCACCACGGGCATATCGGCGCCGCCGATCGGCAGCACCACCAAGTTGCCCAGGATCGCCGACACCACCAGAATGCCCACGACGAACAGCGCCTGGGAGTGCGAGCCGGCACACAGGATGATCGCGCTCGCAACGGCGATGGCAAACAGCGCCAGGTTCACGATTGTCTGACTGGCCCCGGGCAGCTTGATCGGCCGGCCGGGCAGGATCTCCTGCAGCTTGCCGAACGCGATGTTGGACCCCCAGAACGAGATCGAACCCACGATCGCGGCGAACAGCTCGAAGATCTCGGTACGCAGCGGGAAGAACCCCGGCGCGAAATGATGGCGGAACTCCACCCAGGCGATCAGCGCCACCGCGCCGCCGCCGACGCCGTTGAAGATCGCCACCATCTGCGGCATCGCCGTCATCCGCACCTTCAACGCCGCCGGGATGCCGACCGCCGCGCCGATGGCCACGCCGACGATGATCAAGATCACCGTGGAGGTCCCCTCCCACACACCCGGCGTCAGCAGTGTCGCCACCACGGCGACGGCCATGCCCACCGCGGCGATCTGGTTGCCGCGCACCGCGGTCCGCGGGCCCGTCAGCCCGGTCATGCCGTAGATCAACAATGAGAACGCGACGACGTAGGCCGCGTCGATGAAGTAGGAGGTCCGGAAAAAGACCGTGCCCAACGCGATCACTTGGTCTCTTCCTCCAGCGCCGCCGCCGTCTCCTCCGCCTGCGGCGGTTCCTTGGCCTTGAACATCTCAAGCATCCGGTCGGTGACCAGAAAACCGCCGATCACGTTGATCGTGCCGAACGCCACCGCGATCACCAGCAGCACATGCTCCAGCCACCCGTTGGCGATATGCATCAGCAAGAGGCCGCCCAGCACGACCACGCCATGGATGGCGTTGGTGCCCGACATCAACGGCGTGTGCAGCGTGTTGGGAACCTTGGAGATGACCGCGTAGCCGACAAACCCGGCCAACACCAGCACTGACAGATCGATGACGAACGTGTTGCCCATGGTCGGCCTCCCTTTAGCTTGCGGTGGCCGCGGCGGCCTTCGCGCCCTCATGCACGATCTCGCCGCCACGCGTGATGCACGCGCCGGCGATGACCTCGTCGTCAAAGTCCAGCGACAGCTCCCCGGATGTGTCGATCATCAGTCCCAGTAGCGCCTGGATGTTGCGGGCATACAACTGCGAGGCGTGCTCGGCCATCGTCGAGGGCACGTTCAATGGCGCCAGGATCTTCACGTCGTGGACCAGCACTGACTGGCCGGGCTCAGACAGCTCGCAGTTGCCGCCGGCCTCACCGGCCAGGTCCACGATCACAGAGCCCGGCTTCATCAGCCGGACCGCCTCCGCGGTGACGAGGATCGGGGCGCGGCGGCCCGGCACCAGCGCCGTCGTGATGACCACATCGACCTTGCCGATCGCCTCGGCCATCAGCTCCTGCTGGCGAGCCTGCTGCTCGGCCGTGAGCTCCTTGGCATACCCGCCCGCGCCCTCCAGGTCGCCGCCCACATCAAACTCCAAGAACTTTGCGCCGAGCGACTCGACCTGCTCCTTGACCGCGGCACGCACGTCAAACCCCTGGACCACCGCGCCCAGCCGCCGCGCGGTGGCGATCGCCTGCAGCCCGGCCACGCCCGCGCCCAGCACCAGCACGGTCGCGGGCCGGATGGTCCCGGCGGCCGTCATCAGCATCGGATAGAAGCGGCCGAGCTCCTGGGCCCCGATCAACGCCGAGCGGTAGCCCGAAATGTTCGCCTGCGAGGACAGCGCATCCATCGACTGAGCGCGGCTGATCCGCGGGATCGCCTCCATGGCAAAGCTCGTCACTCCCGCTTCCGCGATCGCCCGGACGCCGTCCCCGTTGGTCAGTGGGCCGAGAAAGCCGATCAGCACCGCGTCAGAACCAAGCCGGGCGATCTCCTCCGCGTCCGGGGCGCCCACCTTGACCACCACGTCGCATTCATACGGCGCCTCGTCAACCAGCTCCGCGCCCGCTTCCACGAACGCCTCGTCCGGGATCAACGCACCGGCCCCGGCGCCGCGCTGCACCAGCACCACCGCCCCCGCGGCGTCCTCGCCCGCCCCGCGCGTGAGCTTGCCGACCACCTCGGGCACGAGGGCGACGCGGCGCTCGCCTTCAGTTGTCTCCTTCGGGACTCCGATCCGCATGCGGGCCGCGCAGCGTACCGTTTGCCGCGCCGCGAGGAGGTGCGGGTCGGGCCCGTCGCCGCGTCAGCCCAGCCCCACCGGGGCCAGCACCAGCGCCGTCAGCACGCCGACCGCGTGGGCGAAACGCCCCACAAACACCTGATTTCTGACTATTGCGGCGGACGTGTCGCCACGACGCCGCGGACTACGCCTCGAACGTGCGTTTGTGTGAGCAGGCGCACGCTGGGGCGAGCGGGCCGGCGCGGCGGACGGACGCGCGGTGGCCCGCGCCGGCGCGTGCGGGCTCGAGGCGGACGCCGCGGGTACCGGGCGCGCCGCAGGCGCCGCGGGCGCGGCCACCGGCAGCGGCACGCCCTCCATCGCCATGAGCGCCTCGCCGGTCACCCACACCGGGGTCTGGGTCACGCCCCGCGAGTAGCGGACCGCGCCGCTGGCGGCCACCAGCGAATCCAGATAGGCCAGCGGCGAGACCGCCCCGCCGCGGTGCAGGCCCGCCGGGGAGACCCCCGCGGCGTCCAGGCCCTGGATGGCCCACGCGGTCGACTGGGCGTTGGACCCCATGCCGGGCTGGGAGGGGAAGCCGCCGTCGCGGTTTTGCTGCCGGCGCAGGAAGGCCGCCGCGCGGGACCGCGAGGCGGCGGCGCCGGGGTCGCCGGCGAGCGCCTCGAGCGCGGCGCCGGTGTCGTCGATGTCGCTGGAGCCGCCCGCGCCCGAGAAGCTGAAGCCGCCGTCGGTGTCCTGCTGGCGCACGAGCCAGCGCATCGTCTTCGAACTCGGCCCCACCCCGTCGGCGCGCAGCGCCAGCACCGCGAACGCGGTGAGGTTGACCTGGTCCGAGATCGAGCCGTCGCCGCGGACGCGCCGCTGCAGCTCGCTGGACAGGTCGCGACCGCCGAACGAATGCGCGGACAGGCCGGCGGCGCGCACCACCAGGATGGTGCGCTCCAGTGCCCCGACGTCGCGAGTGCCGGCCCCAGCGCGGATGTAGTCCATGAGACCGGCGGCGTCGCCGATCTGGTTGAGGTCGTGCCCGGCGGCGGCCAGGCCGAGCGCCGCCCAGCCGGCGTAGAGCTGATCCGAGGGCTGGCCGGGTGCGGGACCGAAGCCCCCGTCGGCGTTCTCGGACCCGAGCAGGTAGTTGGCGGCCGCGGCGGTCACCGATGTGGGCGAGCGCACCACCGCCGCCGCGCGGGCGATCGCGGGTCCGCGCGACCCCAGCCCCAGCCCGAGCCCGCCCAGTACCAGCGCAGCGACCAACAGGGGCGCCGCCACTCGCTCGGCCGCCACCCACGTCACCTTGGTGCGCCGCGCGAAGCGCTGGATCGACCGGGTGAGCGCCGGGCCCAGCGCGAGCGCGAACGCCAGGCACCCGGCGGCGTGAATGGCGTCGAAGCCGAGGCCCTGACCCACGTAGACCCCGAGCTGGGCCCAGCTGTGGTCGCTGAACGAGACCCAGTCCCCCACGTCCTGGACCACCGTGAAGGCAAAGCCGGCCGCGCAGCACACGACGGCCAGCGGCCAGCGGCCCAGCGGGGGCGGATCGTCGGCGCGCGCCCGGGTCCGCATTCCCCACGCCAGAAGCGCGCCGAGCATGCCGGTGGCGGCCCATGCCGCCATCTGCCACGGCGTCCACGGGCCCTGCCCGAAGAAGAAGTTGGAGGTCAGCGCGGCCAGGGCGCCCACGGCGAACCCGGGGGCCCCGCCGAGCGCGTAGCCGGCCACGAGCACGATGTCCGTGGTCGGCTTGACGTTGGGGACGGCCGCGAACGCGATCCGCCCCAGCGCGGCGAAGGCCGCGAGCGTCCCCACCAGAGCGACGATCCGGGCGTCGGGGCGCTCGCGCTCATACCAGGCAAATCCGGCGCCCAGGGCCACCGCCAGCAGTCCGAAGGCGCCGAGTTGCCAGCTCACGCGATCACCTCCCTGGCCGCGGCTCGCTGCGCGATGAGCGCGGCGCCGTCGGCCGGGGTCAACGCCCCGCCCGCGCCGCCGAGGATCCGGGCGGTCTCGGTGGCGAAGTAGCTGCCCCCGGCCAGAACCTCGGACGCGCTGCCGTCGGCGATGGGCGCGCCGTCGGCCAGCAGCACGACTCGCTGGGCGAAGGCGGCGGCGAACTCGGGGTCGTGGGTGGCGACGATGACCGCCGAGCCCAGGCCGTCCAGCAGGTCGGCCAGCTCCTGCTTGTGGTCGCGGTCCATCCCCCGGGTCGGCTCGTCCAGACACACGACGGCGGGGCGCGCGGCCGCGTCGCTGATGTCCCCCAGGACGACCGCCAGCGCCAGCCGCTGCTTCTCGCCGCCCGACAGGTCGCGGGGGTTGCGCGCCGCGAACGCGTCGCCGGCCAGCCCCACCGGGCCAAGGGCGCCGGCGGGAGCCTCGTCAGCGACCGTCTCGTGCACCAGATAGTCAGTGGGGTTCTGGAGCAGAAGGGCGACGCGTCCCGCCGCTCTCACGGCGCCGCGCGTGGGCGTCATCAGGCCGGCGGCGTGGCGCAGCAGCGTCGACTTGCCCGCGCCGTTGCGCCCCATCAGCGCCACCCGCTCCCCCGCGGCCACGCTGAGGGAGACGTCGCGCAGGATCGCGGGGCCGGCGCGCAGCTCATGCCACACGCGGTCGAACTCGATCGCCGCCGGCGTCGCCGCCGCACGCGATCGGCGCCGCGTCCGCCACGAGGCGGGCGCCGCTCGGGGCGTATCGATGTCCCGGTGGGTCTCGGGCAGGAGGTCGGCGCCGCGCAGTGCCGCGCGGGCGCGCTTGACGCCGGCCGCCGGCGTCTGTCCCACCGAGTGCAGCAGCTTGGCGCCGGGCGTCTGGAGGTTGGGCGCGGCGCGCGCGGCCCAGGCGAGGAACTCCGCGGGCGACGCGTCGCAGACGATCTCACCGCCCGCCAGCGCCACCACGCGATCGGCCGCGCCCAGGCAGCGCTCCAGGCGATGCTCGGCGAGGATGATCGTGGCGTCGGAGTCCTCGTTGGCGCGACGCAGCAGCCCGATCAGCTCGTCGCCGGCCACCGGATCCAGCTGCGAGGTCGGCTCGTCCAGGACGACCACGGCCGGCCGCGCGGCCAGCGCCGCCCCCAGTGCCACCCGCTGTAGCTCGCCGCCCGACAGCTCGGCGGTGGACCGGTCCAGGAGCTGATCGATGGCGAGCGCCAGCGCCGTCTCCTCCACCCCGCGCGCCACCTCGGCGGGTGACAGCCCCCGGTTCTCCAGCCCGAAGGCGAGCTCGGCGCGCACGGTGCCCGTGACCACCTGCGTCTCGGGGTCCTGAAACAGGGTGCCGACCGCCTGGGCGACCTCCCCGGGGCCGTGCTCGCGGGTGTCCATGCCGGCGACGATGGCCCGCCCAGCGAAGGTGCCGCCGTGGAAGTGGGGCACCAGCCCGCTGATCGCGCGCAGCAGCGTCGACTTGCCCGATCCCGACCCCCCGGCGACGACCACCAGCTCCCCGGGCGCGATCTCGAGCGTGACATCACGCAGCGCCGGGGCGGACGCGCCCGGATAGGTGTAGCTCACGCCGTGCAGCGCGACCGCGGTCATCTAGAGCCCTCGGCGGTCGGCGAACGGGAGCAGCGCCGCGACCACGAGTGCCCCTGCGAGCAGGAGCGTGGGCGGGCCCGCCGCCAGCCGCAGCGACGGGTAGGCGGCGAAGGTCGTGGCCGGGTCGATGCGTGCCACCACCGACAGCGCCACGACGGCCACCGCCGAGCCCAGGAAGGCCGCGTCATGGCGGGAATACGAGCTTGCCCCCCCGCGATAGGCCGGCGGGCGGCGCGCCGCCCCGTAGCCGCGCACCTCCAGCGCGGCGGCGACGTCGAGCGCGCGGTCGAGCACGCCGGTGCACGCCGCGCGCATCAGCGCAAGGCGCGACGGCGGCGGTCCGGGCCGGCAGCGCTGGGCCTCGGCGAGCCGCCGGCCGTCACGGACGAGGATCGGCACCATCCGGGTGGCGAGCGTGGCCGTCAGCGCGGAGCGAAACGACACGCGCCGGAACAGGCGCAGCACCTCGTCAGGATCCACCGCGAGGGTGTAGAGCAGGCCGCACAGGATGAGCGCGACCGCCCGCAGGCCCAGGACGGCCCCGTAGACGGCCGCCTCCAGCGTGACGTCGGTGTGCCCCAGAATCGGCAAGTTCCCGAGGCGGACGATCACGGTCAGCCCATCGCGGCTCACGAGCGCGTTGACGAGCATGATGACCGCGGCGACCGGCAGCCCCCACAGGGCCGCCCGGCAGAGCGGCCGGCCCACCCCGGCGGCCACGCCGGCGGCGAGCACTGCCGCCACCACGGCGCCCAGGATGATCGGGTTGGACGCCATCAGCGTCGCTATCGCGATTGCGAGGCAGTACGCGCACCCGGCGGCGGCGCGCGCGGCGTGCAGGGGGCTGGCGCGCCGGCGGTAGATCATTGCGAGCCCTGCAGGGGCACCGGCAGCCGCTCGGACCCGTTGACGGCGAGGGCGAAATGGTCGTGAAGCGCCTGCGGCGTGAGCGCCCGCGCGGCTGCCGCCACGCCGGCGGCGTCGGTGCCGGTGATCAGCCAGGTCGGCACCGAGGACGTGTCCGCGGTGGCCGCGATCAGCCCGGCGCCGACGCGCAGCGTGCGCACGACCCGCCCGCTGGGGTCCAGCAGCTGCAGCGCACCGCCGTCCGCGCCGGAGAACCGCGCGTACACCCCGCTGGCCCCGGGGCCATGCGCAACGAGCTCGGCCGCCACCTCGGAGTGGATCTCGCTCCAGGTTCCCACCACCACGCCCAGCGTGTCCGGGCCCGACCCGGTGCCCAGCAGTTGACTGGAGGCGGGGACGTGGACCGCGGTGAGCGCCTCGGTCACCTGCTGGCACGCTGCGTTCACGTCGCCCGCACACTCCAGCGTGACCGGGTAGCGCTTGCCGCCGATGCCGTTGGTGAACGGCTCCGGGAAGGACCCCACGACCGCCGGGATCGTCTCGGTGGCGCTCCAGTCGTGCAGGTCCCACCAGATGTGGTCGCCGGCGTGGACCGCGGTCGTCGCGGCTCCCTTGGCCGCCTGCACCCCGTTGACGTAGTAGAACCAGTCGGCGTGTGCGCCGCTGGGCGCCAGGCCGTTGATGGACTGCACGAACCCGCCGCCGTAGCGGGTGGAGACGCTGAACGAGCGCTCCAGCATCCGCATCACCGTCTCTGAGCCGGGGACCTTGCCCTTGGTGACCGTGTGGATCTGCCGGCTGCCGAAACCGCGCGTGACGGTGAGGCTCACGCGCTTGGTGCCGGCGCCCGGCCCGAGCCCGCACCCGCCGCAGGCCAGCCCGACGGCCAGCGCGGCGACGATGATGCGGGCTCGGGACGACACGGCGCGAGCGGGGTTAGTGGGTGACCGTGACGGTCGCCTCGGCGCGGATGTAGCCCTTGAGCGTCGCGACGAGCGTGACCTTGCCCGCCCTGGTGGCGGTGACGGTCGCGACGCCGTGCTTGTCGGTGGCGGCCCCGCCGTCGGTCACCTTGACGCCGGCCAGCGGCGTGGCGGGTCCCTTCTTGATGTACGAGGCCTTGACCGAGAACGGCGCTCCGGCCTTGGCGTGGGCGGGGGCACTCAGGATGATCGGGTACGTGGTGCCGGTCTCAGATGCGGCCGCGAGCAGGAGTTGATCGCCCGGCTTGAGCTTCAGATCGCACAGCCCGGCCGAGGCGAACTTGTTGTTGACCCAGAGGCTCCAGTAGTAGCCCTTGGCGCTGAACGTGTGAGTCTCGCCCAGCACACTGGTCACCTCGACGCCGAGCCCGTTGCTGTACGACCCGTTCCACCGGTGATGGGTAGCGCTGTCGAAGAAACCCGCGGCAGAGCTGCCCGGGCAGGCTCCGGCGGGAGTCCGGCCCTTGGTGATGGAGCCTGACTCGGCATGCGCGACGGTGGCCGGCAGCAGCGTGCGCTTGACGCCTTCAACGCGCACCGTCACGCCGGGCTTGGCGCCGAGCGCCGAAGCGCTCAGCGCGAGTGCGAGGACGGCAGCGACGCCGCCCAGGGCTGCGAAACGGCTGATCTTCATGAGGGGCCACCCCTTTCCACGAGGGCTATTGGCTGTGCGGTCGGAGGTTGGTCTCCTGGCTCTCGGGCCTATCAGCCACGCCTTCCCGGCCGGCGAGAGACCGGCCAGTGGCACCTTTGTGCGCTGACGTCCCCGATCACAGTGGCGGGTCCGCGCCGGACTTTCACCGGCTTCCCATGCCACCGACCTTGAACGCGGTGATCGTACCGCGCCCGCCGTGGCTGGACGTAGACTCAGGGACCATGACGGTCAACCTGACCCGCATCTACACCCGCCTGGGCGATGGCGGCGAGACCCACCTGGGCGACATGAGCCGGGTGCCCAAGACCCACCCGCGCATCGAGGCCTACGGCACCATTGACGAGCTCAACGCCCAGATCGGGCTGGCGCGGACGGTGGAGGGCCTGCCCGCGGAGTACGCCGAGTGGCTGGCGCGGATCCAGAACGACCTGTTCGACGTCGGCGCCGATATCGCCGCCCCTGAGGTGGCCGAGGCCAAGCGCGAGCGCCTGCGGGTGCTCCCTGAGCAGACGACGTGGTTGGAGGAGCGCTGCGACGAGGTCAACGCGAGCCTCACGCCGCTGCGGTCCTTCGTGCTCCCGGGCGGGACCGCGGCGGCGGCGCATCTGCACGTGTGCCGGACCGTCTGCCGGCGCGCCGAGCGGGCTGCCATCGCCTGCGGTGGCGAGATCAGCGCCGAGGTGGTGCGCTACCTCAACCGGCTGTCCGATCTGCTCTTCATCCTCAGCCGCGGCGCCAACGACGGCGACGAGCCGCTGTGGGAACCCGGGCGCTACCGGGAGTAACGGCCTGCACGCCCCTCACTGGCGGCGCAGCATCAGCGACAGCCCCGACGCCAGCATCATCCCCAGGGCGCCGATGAAGGAGGCGCCCACCACGAACGTCTGGTGGTCCCGGACGTAGGCGAGCACCTCATGCGGGCGGGCGAGCACGATCAGCCCCACCAGCGCCAGGGCCACGCCGACGACCACGGCCACGGGCGCCAGCGCCTCCCCCACCGAGAACGACGGCCGCCGCGCCCGCGCCCGCGCCGTGTCGGCGAGGCCGCCGGCGCGACGCGCCTCGAGGATCGACAGGCCGGCGATCCCGAGCAGGGTCCACGTGCCGGCGACCAGAAAGCCGCCGAGGACATCGGACGGGTAGTGCCAACCAAGCTCCAGGAACGAGTAGCTCACGGCGATCGCGAACGCCGCCATCGCCGCCGCCACGGCCGGGCGGCGCCGCGCCGGCGCGGCGATCACGGCGCATAGGGCCAGGGACATCGCGGCGGTGGCGTGCCCGCTGGGCCAGGACGCTGGGTCAATCGGAACCCATCGGACCGGATCTCGTGGACCCGCCAGAAGTGGCTTGAGGAGCTGCGTGGTCTCGTTGGCGCAGAGGAGCACGAGCGCGATCATCGCCGCCACGCGCGGCCGGCGCCGAACCAGGGCCACTGCCACCGGGACCGCGGCCAGGAACACGTACTCGTCCGGATTGCAAAGGTGGGCGATGAAGTTCGTGACCCGGTCCAGGCGCGGACGCGTGAGGTCGGCGAAGCCGCGCAGGATCGACGCGTCGGCCTGCTTGGCCGACGCCGACATAGTGCGACATGAACCAGGTCAGCGCCAGCAGGACAACGCCCGCCGCCGCGCCGGTCAGTGCGATCCGAGCGCGTCTGGGCATGAAGAGAGCGTAGCTCCGCCCCCCGGGGGCCCCGGCGGGCGGGCCCCGACGCGTCAGGCGTCAGGCGCGGTCTCGGGGGCGGCGCTCGAGTCCTCGGCGTCGGAGGGCTGCGCCTGGGCCGCCTCGGCTGGCTCGGCCGCTCGCGTCGCGCCGGCGTCCTCCGGGCCGGTCGCCTCGGCGTTGCGCGTAACTCTGAACTCCGGCGCGGTGCCCGTGCGGCGCACGTGGGAGAAGTGCTCCAGATCCTCGGGGGACGCCACCTCGACGACGATGCCGTCGGCGAGATCGAACCGATTGGCCTCGTAGAGCAGTTCCTGGTAGCGGGGCGCGCGGGTGCCCTCCTCCGCGGAGCGGCCTGACCGGGCGCCCGCGGCACGGGTTCCCGAGCCCTCGACGTCGAGGTCGAACTCGCCGAAGCGCAGCATCCAGCGGCGGCCGCGGGCCAGCTTGTCGGGCGTCAGTTTGACGTTCACGGCGTCCCCGCGCTCGGCGGAGCCGGCCAACCCACGGTCGCTGCGCAGCCCGGCGTGCTCGGCGACCAGGGCGCGTGTCAGGCGGTCCCAGTTGCGGCTGTAGGGGGCGGGAACGATGGCGACGGGGCCCTTGGCCGTCGTGTCGCCGCGGACGGCGTGTGCGACGGGTCCGACGACGACGTAGTCCACATGGCTGGCGTTGAGCCAGCGCAGTACGGCGAGCGATTTGCGGTCGAGGTGCTCGAAGCCCGCGCGCGGCTGCACGGACTTGGCGTCGATCCCCGGCGAGCGATGTTTGAGCAGCATGCTGGTGCGTTTCGCCCCGGGCCCCCCGACTCCTTCTCGCGCGCGCTATGCGGAGCCGGTCTCCTCGGCGAGCTCAGCGAACCCGGCGATCCACCCAGCGACGAGATCCGGCTGCGCGCGCGGCGCCCAGTGCGACCCAGGGACCTGGAGGCGGCGCAGGCCTGGCGCCACCCGCTCGGCGGCGTCGTAGTACGCGGGCGAGATGAAGCGGTCGTGCGTGGGGACGATGAGCTGGACGGGCGCGTGCGCCGGCGCCAGCGGGTTGCGGCGCCACAGTCGGTGCGGGATGTTCCGCCGGTACAGGTTGGCGCCGTGCCACGCGTCGCGGCACGCCGTCGCCGCCGGGTAGCTGCCGTCGACGGGCAGCCGCTCCACCACTCGCAGCCACTGTCGCCAGCGTCCGCCCGCCAGTGCCACGCGCCACATCAGCGTCGGGCCGCCGGGGAGGCACAGCGGCAGGATGTACCAGGAGCGCCGCGCCCGGTGCAGCGCGCGCGGCAGGTCACGGGCGTGCAGCGCGGAGCGGGTGGCGCCGAGCGCATGCCCGAGCGCCGGCCCGGCGATGCTGGTGAACGAGGCGATGCGCCCGGCGAAGCGCTCGGCGGTGGCGAACTCCCAGCCCTGGATGCCACCCCAGTCATGGCCAACGAGGTGCACCTTGCGTCCGGGCGCCACCACGGCGCACACCGCGGCGAAGTCATCGGCCAGGCGCGCCAGGTCATACGCGGCGGGGCCGCGGGGCGCGCTGGACGCACCCGCCCCGCGCACGTCGTAGGCGACGACGTGGAAGCGGGGCGCGAGCCGCGCCATCACGAGGTCCCACACCTCCTTGGTGTCCGGGTAGCCGTGGACCAGCACCACGGTCGGACGCCCGGCATCGCCGGCGGACGCCACGGCCAGCGACACCACGCCCGACCGCACCGTCCGGGTGTGGGTTGCGGTCGGCACCCCGTGACAATCTATAGCCGATGGATGCCGAGGAGCTTCAGAGACGTCGGGACGAGCGGGCCCGCGCGCGGCGGCGCCGGCGGGTCCGGCGGCGGGTCGGCATCGGCGCGACCCTGGCGGTGCTGGCGGTGGCCGTGATCGTGGCGATCGCGTCGGCCAGCGGCAGCGGCACCCCCACGCAGACGACCGCCAAGCGGGCCGGCCGTCCCCGCGCCACGACGCACGCCACCACCCGGTCCCATCACGCCGCGGACCGCCACACCCGGGGCGAGTCCACCGCGGCGGTCCTCGGCCCGGACACGGGGGTCAAGGGGACCGCATCGGTGCCGGTCCTCATGTACCACGTGATCGCCGCGCCGCCCAGCGGAGCGCCGTTCCCGGGCCTCTACGTGCAACCGCAGGAGTTCGCCTCGCAGATGCAGGCACTCAAGGTCGCAGGCTGGCACGCGGTGACGCTCGACCAGCTTCAGGCCTACTGGACCAAGGGCGCCAAGCTTCCCGCCGGCAAGCCGATCGTGATCACCTTCGACAACGGCTATCACTCGCAGTACAGCGAGGCGCTGCCCGTGCTGCGCAGGCTCGGGTGGGTGGCGGACGAGAACATCCAGCTCAGCGGCCTGCCGCCGTCCCAGGGTGGCCTCACCAACGACCAGGTCAAGGCGATGGTGGACGCCGGCTGGGAGCTGGACACCCAGGGCATCAGCCACGCCGATCTCATCACCCTCGATGCCGCGCAGCTCAAGTACCAGATCGACAGCGCCCGCAAGACGATCCGGCGCCGCTACGGCGTGCCCGTGAACTGGTTCTGCTACCCGTCTGGCCACTACGACACGACGGTGATCGATGCCGTCCGCGCCGCCGGCTACGTCGGCTCGACCACGGTGATCCCGGGGTGGGCCGCGCCCTCCAGTGACCCCTACCGGCTGCCGCGGCTCAGGGTGCTCGGGGGCACCAGCCCGTCTGCGCTGCTGGCGCAGATCACCACCAACCGGACCGCCTCGGCCCCGCCGGGCTCCTACGGAGGGGCCTAGTGAGTAGTCGTCACGGGACCACGCCCGGGATCCGCGGCTGGACGACGCAGCTGGGCGCCGCCACGCTGCGCCATCAGCGGCCCCCGCGCAGCCTCGGCGTCGCCGCCGCGGTGGCATCGGTCGCGCTCGCCACCGTCGGCATCTACTTCCTGCGCCGGATCGCACCGGTGGTGTCGCTCAGCGTCGTCTATCTCCCCGCGGTACTGCTCATCTCGACCTTCTGGGGACTGACCCTGGGCCTGTTCACGGCGCTGCTCAGCGCAGCGGCGTTCAACTGGTTCCACATTCCCCCCACCGGCAAGTTCACCATCGTCGACAGCCGCAACTGGGTGGCGCTGGCGGCGTTCATGATCGTCGCTGTCGTGGCCAGCACGATCGCCGAGCTGGCCCGCTCGCGCGCCGAGGAAGCCGAGCGCAGACGCGCCGAGGCGGACCTCGCCGCGGCGCTCGCCCACGAGCTCCTGCTCGGCGAGGACACCCAGGCCGCCCTGGCCGCCGCCGCGCGGCGGGTGGCGGAGGCGCTGGGGCTGCCATCGGCGGCCATCGAGCCGAGCCGCCCTCCCGGCGCCCCACCGGACCCACATCGCACCCTGCCTCCGGCGCCGGACTCGCGCCGGATGGCCCTCCCTCTCCGCGGCGTGGACGGGGAGCAGATGGCGACGCTCCTGGTGCCGGCCCAACTCCCGTCCGACACCGAGCAGAGGCTGCGCACGCAGGTGGTCCCGACGCTCGAGGCGCTGGTGGCGATCGCCCAGCGCCGCGACGCGATGCAGGCCGAGCTGGTGGAGACCGCGGCGCTGCGCCGCTCCGATGACATCAAGACGGCGCTGCTGCGCGCCGTCTCGCACGATCTGCGCACGCCGCTCACCGCCATCGTGGCCGCCGGCCACGCGCTGGGCGCGGGTTCGCTTACTGACCAGGAGCGTGCCGAGCTCAGCACCGCCGTGGTGGAGGAGGGCACTCGCCTGGCCGGGCTCGTTGACAACCTGCTCGCACTGTCGCGGCTGCAGGCGGGGAGCGCCACGCCCCGATCGGACTGGGTCTCGATCGAGGACCTGGTGTCGGCGGCCGCCGAGGGTCTGCGCGGCGCTCCGCTGGACGTGCGCGTCACCGTCGATCCCGGCGTGCCCGAGGTCCGCGCCGACGCCGCGCAGCTCGAGCGCGCGTTCGCCAACCTGCTCGAGAACGCCGGCCGCTATGGCGGCGGCGGGCCCATCGTGGTGCACGCGCGCCGTGGCGGCGGACCCGCCGGCGAGGGCGTGCTGATCACCGTCACCGACCGCGGGCCCGGCATCGACGCAGGCGAGCAGGAGCGGATCTTCGAGCCCTTCTACCGCGGACGCACCGCCCGCGTTGGGGCCTGGACCGGCTCCGGCCTGGGCCTGGCCATCGTCAAGGGCTTCGTGGAGGCCAACGGCGGCTCGATCTCAGTGCAGTCGCTGCCCGGCCAGGGGACGACCTTCTACGTGCTGCTGCCGGTGGCCGAACGCGAGACTCCCGATACCTCCGAGCCCGCCGCCGAAGCGGTCAGGACGACTCCATGAGCGCCCCGGGAAAGCCAAAGGTCCTCGTCTGTGACGACGAGCAGCAGATCCTGCGCGCGCTGCGCGTGATCCTGCGCGACAACGGCTACGAGGCGTTGCCGGCCAGCACCGGCGAGGAGGCGCTGGACGTCGCCGCAGTGTCGCGGCCCGAGTGCCGGCATCCTCGACCTCGTCCTCCCCGACATCGACGGAGTCGAGCTGTGCCGGCGGCTGCGCGAGTGGACCGACATGCCGATCATCCTGCTCTCGGCGGTGGGCGAGGAGGACGCCAAGGTCCGGGCGCTTGCGGCCGGGGCCGATGACTACGTCACCAAGCCGTTCGGGCCACGGGAGCTGATTGCCCGGCTGGAGGCGAGCCTGCGCCGGGTCGGTCCCGAGCGCGAGGAGACGGTCATCACCGCCGGCGACCTCACCGTGGACCTGGCCTCGCGCGTCGTCATGCTGGCCGGCGAGGAGGTCCACCTGACCCCCACCGAGTTCGACCTGCTGCGGCTGCTGGCGCGCAACCGCGGCCGGCTCATGACCCACCGCGAGCTGCTCAGCTCGGTGTGGGGCGCGGGCTACGCCGACGACACCCAGGTCCTGCGGGCGCACATCGCCAACCTGCGGCGCAAGATCGAGCCGGCAGACACCGAGGGCGGCGCCGGGGGGCATCGCTACATCCGCACCGATCCCGGCGTGGGCTACCGCTTCGCCGGGTGAATTAAGCTGCGGTTGCGGAAAGGATGCCGACACGCCACGATCATCTGCGTGGACCGGCGGATCGACACGGAAAATCGCCCGCTATCGTCGGCGTTTGACGTGCAGATCAGCCTGAGGGGCACATCACATGGCCGGCCCTGAGCGCGGCCCGGAACGCGGCGGAACGACTCCGACCGCGGGTCGCCGCGCCCGCTCCGAGGGCGCCCACAAGATCGAGTCGCCGCCGACCGACGGTACGGGCGCGGCGCACGCCTCCGACGGCGCCCGGCCGGGGGTCAAGCGCAACTTCAACGAGGCCGCCCACAAGCTCGGCTATTGGCCCGTCACCCAGGCGCCGCGCAAGGACACGGGACCGTCGGCGGCGATCCGCGCCGCGTCCGATGACGAGCGCGACGTCGTCGCGCATGCCGGCAAGCTTGTCCTGGCCCTGGGCGCGCTCGGGATCGTCTACGGCGACCTGGGCACGAGCCCGCTGTACACGCTGCAGACGATCTTCACCCAGCACCGCGACGCCGCGCACACGACCGTCGCGGGGGTCTACGGGATCGCCTCGCTCATCTTCTGGGCGCTCATCATCGAGGTCTCGATCAAGTACGCCGGGTTCATCATGCGCGCCCACAACCGCGGTGACGGCGGCATCATGGCGCTGAGCGCGCTCATCCAGCGCCGCAAGGTGCCACGCGCCGCGGCGCTGGTGACGCTGGGCCTCCTGGGCGCCGGGCTGTTCTTTGGCGACGGCATGATCACCCCGGCGATCTCGGTTACCTCCGCCGTCGAGGGCCTGAAGGTGGCTACCCCATCGCTCTCGCACCTCGTTATCCCCATCTCGCTGGGGATCCTCGTCGCCCTGTTCGCGGTGCAGCGTTACGGCACCGGCGCGGTGGGCTGGCTGTTCGGGCCCGTCATCCTCGTCTGGTTCGTCATCATCGCCGCCCTCGGGCTGCACGAGGTCGTCCAGCATCCCGGCGTCGTCCAGGGCCTCTCCCCCACCTGGGCGGTGCGCTTCATGGTCGACCACGGCGTCGACGGCTGGCTGACCCTCGGCGGCGTGGTCCTGTGCCTCACCGGCGCCGAGGCGATGTACGCCGATCGCGGCCACTTCGGCGCCACGCCCATCCGCAGGACGTGGTTCGGGATCGTGCTCCCCGCGGTGCTGCTCTCCTACCTGGGCCAGAGCGCCCTCATCCTGCACGACCCCGCCGCGGCGCGCAATCCGTTCTTCCTGCTGGCCCCGAGCTGGGGGCGCCTGCCGCTGGTGTTCCTGGCCACCGCGGCGACGATCATCGCCTCGCAGGCCGCACTCACCGGATCCTTCAGCGTCGCCAAACAGGCCGTCCAGCTCGGCTTCCTGCCCCGGCTGCGGATCGTCCACACCTCGGAGCTCGAGGGACAGATCTACGTGCCGCTCATCAACTGGGCGCTGTGCGCCGGCGTGATCGCGCTCGTGCTGGTGTTCCGCAGCTCCACGCATCTGGCCGACATCTACGGCGTCGCCGTCACCGGCACCTTCCTGCTGGACACGACGCTGTTCCTCGCGGTGGCACGGGCGCTGTGGGGCACGGCCAAGTGGAAGCTGGCCATCCTCGGCGCGGTGTTCTACACCATCGAGACCGCGTTCTTCACGTCGAACCTCAGCAAGATCGGCCACGGCGCGTGGCTGCCGCTGTGCGTCGGCCTGCTGGTGGCCATGATCATGGTGACCTGGCGCAAGGGCCGGGACATCGTGACCCACAACCGGACGGTGCACGAGGGCTCCCTGGACGCCTTCCTCGAGAAGCTCTGCAACGCCAAGCCGCCGATCGTCCGCCTGCCCGGGACGGCCATCTTCCTCAGCCCAGGCAAGGAGACCTGCCCGCTGGCGCTCAAGGCCCAGGTGGAGCACAACCACGCCTTCCACGAGAAGGTGGTGATCGTCTCCATGGTGCCCGTCAGCATCCCGCGCGTGGACAAGCCGGATCGCTTCGTCTCCGAGCGTCTGGGCAAGGGCCTGTTCAAGATCCACCACATCACCGTCCGCGTCGGCTACCACGACAGCTGGAACGTCCCCGAGGCGCTGGTGCAGGCGCGCAAGCACGGCTTCCTGGACCGCAATCTCGACCTCGAGCACGCCTCCTACTTCGTCTCACGGATGACGATCGTCCCCACCGCCGCGCCGGGGATGTCGCGCTGGCGCAAGCAGATGTTCATCGGGATGGCGCGCAACGCCACCAGCCCGATCGACCACTTCCGCCTCCCCAGTCCGCGCACCGTGATGACGGGCTCCCAGGTCGAGATGTGAGCGCAGCCCCGCCGGGGCGTCTTCACAGAATCTTGATACCGGGAGGCCTTTCCTTCACGGCTTCTTGATACCGGGCGACCGAGGATGAACATGTGGGCGTCCTCGCCACAGCAACCCCTGCCCTTTGCCGCCGTCCCCTCAGCGCGGCGCGAGGACCGGCGAAATGACGCCGGAGAGTGGGCCGCGGACGCTGTCGGAAGAAGCGCACAAGACCGACGGAGCGGTATCGGTGGCAGAGGCGCCGGCCCGGCCCGTCAAGCGCAACTTCAATGAGGCCGCCCATAAGCTCGGCCACTGGCCGGTGCGACCCGAGGCCCCCAAGGAGCGCGCGCCGTCGGCCGCCATGCGGGCCGCCACCGACGACGAACGCGACGTCGTGGCGCACGCCGGTAAGGCCGTCCTGGCGCTGGGGGCCCTCGGGATCGTCTTCGGAGACATCGGGACGAGCCCGCTCTACACCGAGCAGTTCATCTTCACGGCGCACCGTAACGCGGCTCACGCCAACGTCGCCGGCGTCTACGGCATCGCCTCGCTGATCTTCTGGACGCTGATGATCGAGGTCTCGCTCAAGTACGCCGGCTTCATCATGCGCGCGCACAACCGCGGCGACGGCGGGATCATGGCGCTGACCGCTCTCGTCCAGCGCAAGAGGATCGGGCGCACGTTCCTGCTGGTGACCCTGGGCATTTTCGGCGCCGGGCTCTTCTTCGGCGACGGCATGATCACGCCGGCGATCAGCGTGACCTCGGCGGTCGGCGGGCTCAATGTGGTGAGCCCCGCCCTCGCCAATCTCGTCGTCCCCCTGTCGCTGGCCATCCTGGTTGGGCTGTTCGCCGTCCAGCGCTTCGGCACCGGAGCCGTGGGGTGGCTGTTCGGTCCGGTGATCGGGCTGTTCTTCGCGGTCATCGCGGTGGCCGGCCTGCACCAGGTGGTCCAGCAGCCCGGGGTGATCCAGGGCCTGTCGCCGATCTGGGCGGTTCGGTTCTTCGTCGACCACGGGGTTCAGGCGTGGCTGACGCTCGGCGGCGTGGTGCTCTGCTGCACGGGCGCCGAGGCGCTCTACGCCGACCGCGGCCACTTCGGCGCCTCGCCCATCCGCATGACCTGGTTCGCGGTCGTGTTCCCCGCCGTGATGCTGTCCTACCTGGGTCAGGCCGCGTTCATCCTGTCGCACCCCCGCAGCGTCAACAGCTCCTCGTTCAACCCATTCTTCCAGATCATCCCCCACAGCCTGCTCGTGCCCATGGTGGTGCTGGCCACCCTGGCGACGATCATCGCCTCCCAGGCCGCGCTCACCGGCTCCTTCTCAGTGGCCAAGCAGGCCGTCCAGCTCGGCTTCCTCCCGCGACTGCGGATCGTGCACACCTCCAACCTGGAGGGCCAGATCTACGTGCCGGTCATCAACTGGCTCCTGTGCGCGGGTGTGGCCGCGCTCGTGCTTGTCTTCCAGAGCTCCAATCGCCTGGGCGACATCTACGGCGTGGCGGTGACGGGCACGTTCATCCTCAACACGATCCTATTCCTGGCCGTCGCCCGCGCGCTGTGGAAGACGCCGCGGTGGCGGCTCGCCATCCTCGGCACCCTGTTCCTCACCGTCGAGGTGGCGTTCTTCACCTCGAACCTGGCCAAGATCACGGACGGGGCCTGGCTGCCGCTCGCCGTGGGCCTCGTCATCGCGGGCGTGATGATGACCTGGCGCCGAGGCCGCGACATCGTGACCGCGAACCGCAACTCGGTCGAAGGCCCCCTTGACGAGTTCCTCGAAGGGCTCTGCGACGCCAAGCCGCCGATCATCCGCCTACCCGGGACCGCCATCTATCTCAACCCCGGCACGGAAACGACGCCGCTGGCCCTGCGCACGCTGGTGGAGCACAACCACGCGGTGCACGAGAAGATCGTCATCGTCTCGGTCACGCCGGTCAGCATCCCTCGTGTCGATCGCGAGGACCGGTTCACAGCCGAGCGCCTGGGGAAGGGCCTGTTCAAGGTGGTCCACGTCAACATCCGCGTGGGGTACCGCGACGGCTGGAACGTGCCCGAGGCACTGGCCATGGCCCGCAAGCTCGGGTACCTGGACCGCAACCTCGACCTCGAGCACGCCTCGTACTTCGTCTCCAAGATGACGATCGTCCCGACTCATGCCCCTGGCATGTCGCTCTGGCGCAAGCGGATGTTCGTAGCCATGGCGCGCAATGCCGCCACGCCGATCGAGCACTTCGACCTGCCGCGCCCCCGTACAGCGATGACGAACTCCGAAGTCGCGATGTGATCACGCCGGTGGGCGCTGGCATTCGAGCCTCCAGCGCGCCACAATTGAGGCACTGATACGGCAGAGACGGGAGGCTCGATGAGCAGCGACTACACCCTCGCCTACGGAACCCACGCTTCACCCCAGGACGGCCGTTGTGCCATGGAGTGGGTCAGCTACCTCGCCGGCGAGCCTCACTCAGACCAGCCGGTGTGCGTCAGCCCCGTCCTGCGGGCGATGTGCATCGCGCTCAACGACGGGCTCGACCAGGAGCCTCGCCAGCGGCTCCGGCCCTACCTGACGCGCACGATCGGCACCGCCGACGACGGCCTGGACGCGACGCGCGGCTGGCTCGCGATGGACTGGCTGACCCGCGTCTACACGCCCGCGTGGCTCGCGCTCGCCGGCCTGTCGGACAGCGCCGCGGCGCTCGAGGCCGCCGGCGAGGTCGCCGACACCGACAGCCTGCGCCGCGCGCTCGATCTGCTGGAGACGGCGCGCCGCGAGGCTCGGGCGGCGCGCGCCCGCGCCTTCGGGTCGCCGCTTCCCACCGGCTGGGCCGCCGCCGTGGCCGCCGGGATGGCCGGGCGCGAGGCCGCGTGGGCCTGCGCCGGAGCGGGCGCGTGGGCGGCTGCCCGGGTCGGCATCGGCGACATCACGGGCGATCGGGCCCGGGCCGCCGCGCGCGCGGCCGCCGGTGACGCGGCGGCGATCGCGGTCCGTCAGTCGCGGCACTCGGCGCGTCTCGCCGGTGCCCGGTCCGCGGCCCAGGCGGCTCTGGAGCCGACGCTCGAGCGGCTCGCCGACTCGGCGCTGGCGCTGCTTGACCGGATGCTCCCGACCGAGCATCTGCCGGTCCCGGCGCCGGCGGTAACGGGCCGTGGCGCGGTAGCTCTCACCTAGCGCGCGGGCCTGAACCGCCCCTTCACAACATCTGCATGAGGGTCGCCGGTTCCTTCATGGGTCCTTGACGAACCCGGCCCCAAGATGAGCGACATGGACATCGTCGCTGTGCTCTTGGGAGTTCTCATGTTCGCCATCCTGCTGTCGCTGATCTCCGGGATCGACCGGATATGAGCGGCGCCGACCTCTTCGGGCTGATCGTGTCGGCCCTCGTCTGCCTGTACCTCCTCTACGCGCTGCTGCGCGGAGAGAGGTTCTAAGGGCCGCCATGACCTTCGCGGGCTGGCTCACCATCGTTCTCTTCTGCGGGATCCTCACCGCCCTGGCGATCCCCCTCGGCAGCTACATGGCCGCCGTGTACACCGGCGAGCACACATTCATGGATCGCTTCCTGAGGGTGCCGGAGCGGTTCCTGTACCGGGTCATCCGCGTGGACCCGGAGAGCGGCCAGGACTGGAAGGCCTACGCCAAGAGCGTGATCCTGTTCTCGCTCGCCGGCTGGCTGCTCCTGTACTTCATCCTGCGCACGCAGACGCTGTGGAACTGGACGGGCCTGAACCCGGAAGGTTTTCACTCGGCGCCCTGGAACGTGACGTTCAACACGACGTCGAGTTTCGTCACCAACACCAACTGGCAGTACTACGGCGGCGAGACGACGATGAGCTACTTCAGCCAGATGGTCGGGCTGACCGTGCAGAACTTCGTCTCGGCGGGCACCGGCATCGTCGTCGCCGTGGCGCTCATTCGCGGGATCATCTCGCGCAGTGGCCGGAGCCTGGGCAACTTCTGGCAGGACATGGTGCGCACCGTCCTGTACGTGCTGCTGCCGCTCTCGATCATCATCGCCATCGTCCTCGTCTCCCAGGGAGCGCTTCAGACCTTCGGCGCCTACCTGACGGCCCACGGACCCACCGGCCTGATTCAGTCGATCGCGCGGGCCCCCGTCGCCTCCCAGGAGGCGATCAAGGAACTGGGCACCAACGGCGGCGGCATCTTCAACACCAACTCCGCCCACCCGTTCGAGAACCCCACCGGCTTCAGCAACCTTGTCGAGATGCTGGCCGTGCTGTTGATCCCGGCGTCGCTGGTGTTCATGTACGGCAAGATGGTCGGCAGCCGCCGTCAGGGCTACGCCATCTACTCGACGATGATGATCATGTTCGTCGGGGCGGTCGTCGTGGCGTACATCGCCGAGGCCCACGGCTCCCCTGCCCAGCACGCGGCCGGCCTGCACACCGGCGTCATCCCCGGCTCCACCGGCGGCAACATGGAGGGCAAGGAGCAGCGCTTCGGCATCGCCGGCTCGGCGCTGTTCGACGTCATCACCACCGTCACCTCATGCGGCGCGGTCAACAGCGCCATCGAGTCCTTCACCGGGATCGGCGGCGCCGTCCCGTTCGCCAACCTGTCGGCCAGCGAGGTGATCTTCGGCGGCGTCGGCACGGGCCTGTACTCGATCCTGCTCTACGTCCTGCTGGCGGTGTTCATCGGCGGGCTCATGGTCGGCCGCACGCCGGAGTACTTGGGCAAGAAGATCGAGGCCCGCGAGATCAAGCTCGTCGTCCTCGGCATCCTCATCACGCCGCTCGCGGCGCTGTTCGCCACCGCCCTGGCCGTGGCATCCAGCGCCGGGCGTCAATCGATCACCGCCGCCGCTGCCGGCGGGCCCCAGGGCTTCTCCGAGACGCTCTACGCCTACCTGAGCCAGGCCAACAACAACGGCTCGGCCTTCGCCGGCTACACCGGCTTCATCCAGCCCGCCGCCGGCAACCTGGGCTCGCACGGGATCACCTTCGCCACGCTGCTGGGCGGGTTGGTGATGCTGTTCGCCCGGTTTGCGCCGATCCTGTTCGCCCTGGCCGTCGCGGGCTCGCTGGCCGGCAAGCGGATCAGCCCGGCCGGCCTCGGCACGATGCGCACCGACAACCCCACGTTCGTCGTCCTGCTCATCGGCGTGATCGTCCTCGTCGGCGCCCTCACCTTCTTCCCCGCCCTCCTCCTCGGCCCGATCGTTCAGGGCCTCACCGGACACCTCTATTCATGACACTCAAGAAAGACATCCTCACCTCCGTCCTCGCCATCCTGGCGCTGACGCTGCTCTGCGGCATCCTGTATCCGCTGGTCATCACCGGCGTCAGCCAGGTGGCATTCCCGGGCAACGCCAACGGTCAGCAGGTCGACGTCGGCGGCAAGCTCGTCGGCTCCAAGCTGATCGGCCAGAACTTCGGCCGGACCGTCATCAATCCTAAGACCGGCAAGCCCAAGCTCGACTCCAACGGCAACCCGGTGACAACGCCGGATCCCAGGTACTTCCAGACGCGGCCGTCGGCGACCCTCCCGTCGGACAACGCCGCCGCGACCGCATTCTCCAACCTCGGCCCCAACAGCGTGGCGACCAAGCAGGAACTGGTGGCCAACATCGCCGCCTACATCCAGCTCAACCGGCGCTACTACCCCGGCCGCCTGACCGCGGCCCAGGTCCCGGTCGACGCGGCCAACAGTTCGGCGTCGGGCATCGACCCGGACATCTCCGTCGCCAACGCCCACATCCAGGCCCACCGCATCGCCGCCGTGCGTCACCTTCCGCTCAGCACGGTCAACCATCTGATCTCGACCTACACCGGGGGCCGCGGGCTCGGGTTCGTCGGTGAGCAGGGCGTCAACGTACTGCAGCTCAACCTCGCCCTCAACCGCGTGTCCGCAGGAGGTCGCTGATGACCGTCAACGTCCCCGCCCCGCCCGCGGAGCAGCGGCGTGGGCCCGCACAGGGCTCGGAGCGCCGCGCCGTCTCGCTGTTTCGCCGCGACATCGTGGTGCGCGCCCTGATCGACAGCGTGATCAAGCTCGACCCGCGCGTCCAGATCCGTAACCCGGTCATGTTCGTGGTCGAGATCGGCGCCGTCATCACGACCGTCACCTGGTTCATCCAGCTCTTCGGCGGCAACGCGCTCGGCGGCCACGACCCGGCCTGGTACACGTTCGTCATCTCGTTCTGGCTGTGGCTGACCGTGATCTTCGCCAACATGGCCGAGGCGTTCGCGGAGGGCCGTGGCCGCGCACAGGCCGACACGCTGCGCTCCATGCGCCAGGAGACCGTCGCCCGGATGCAGGACGGCGGAACCCGCCCGGCCTCCGAGCTCACCAAGGGCGACGTCGTGGTGGTCGAGGCCGGCGAGCTGATCCCCGGCGACGGCACGGTCATCCAGGGCATCGCCTCGGTCGATGAGTCGGCGATCACCGGCGAGTCAGCGCCCGTCATCCGCGAGTCCGGCGGCGACCGCTCAGCGGTCACCGGGGGCACGCGCGTCCTGTCGGACCGGATCGTCGTGGAGATCACCCAGGAGCCCGGTCACTCGTTCCTGGACCGAATGATCGCGCTGGTGGAGGGCGCCGCGAGGCGCAAGACGCCCAACGAGATCGCGCTGAACATCCTGCTCGCCGGGCTGACACTCATCTTCATGATCGTCGTCGCCACCCTGCGGCCGTTCGGGCTGTTCGCCGACACGTCGATCTCGGATACGACGCTGATCTCGCTGCTGGTGGCGCTCATCCCCACCACCATCGGCGCGCTGCTGTCGGCGATCGGCATCGCCGGCATGGACCGGCTGGTCCGCCGCAACGTGCTCGCCCTCTCCGGCCGAGCCGTCGAGGCCTCCGGCGACGTCGACGTCCTCCTGCTCGACAAGACCGGCACGATCACGATCGGCAACCGCCTGGCCTCGGAGTTCATCCCCATGCCCGGGGTGCCGGAGGCGGAGCTGGCCGAGGTGGCGCAGCTGTCCTCCCTGGCCGACGAGACGCCCGAGGGCCGCTCCATCGTCGTGCTGGCCAAGCAGTACGGCATCCGCGAGCACGACATGGAGAGCCTGCACGCCAAGTTCGTCCCCTTCAGCGCAAACACGCGCATGAGCGGCGTCAACCTCAACGGCAACCAGCTGCGCAAGGGCGCGGGCGACTCCATCATCGCGTTCGTCATCGCCGAGGGCGGCAAGCCGCCCGCCGAGCTGCAGCCGGTGCTCGACCGCATCGGCCGCGAGGGCGGCACGCCGCTGGCCGTCGCCCGTGACTCTCAGGTCATGGGCGTCATCTACCTCAAGGACACGATCAAGGAGGGGATGCGCGAGCGCTTCGACCACCTGCGATCGATGGGGATCCGCACGGTCATGATCACCGGTGATAACCGCCTGACCGCGGCCAAGATCGCCGAGGAGTCCGGGGTCGACGATTTCCTGGCCGAGGCCACACCGGAGGCCAAGCTGGGGCTCATCAGGGAGCAGCAGGCCCAGGGGCGGATGGTGGCGATGACCGGCGACGGCACCAATGACGCGCCCGCGCTGGCGCAGGCCGATGTCGGTGTGGCCATGAACACCGGCACGCAGGCCGCCCGCGAGGCGGGGAACATGGTGGACCTGGACTCCAATCCGACGAAGCTCATCGAGATCGTCGAGGTCGGCAAGCAGCTGCTGATCACCCGCGGCGCCCTCACCACGTTCTCAATCGCCAACGACGTGGCGAAGTACTTCGCCATCCTGCCGGCCATCTTCGTCACCACCTGGGCGGCGACGAAGGGCGGCGAGAGCCCGCTGCACGTGCTCAACATCATGAACCTCGGCACGCCGCGCTCGGCGATCATCTCGGCGATTATCTTCAACGCCCTGGTGATCCCGTTGCTGATCCCCATCTCGCTCAAGGGGGTGGCGTACCGGCCGATCGGAGCCAGCGCGCTGCTGCGCCGCAACCTCTTGATCTATGGGCTGGGCGGCCTGATCGCGCCGTTCATCGGCATCAAGCTCATCGACCTCATCATCCACAACCTGCTGGGAGCCTGATGGCGGTCGGCGCGCTCTCCTCCGCCGGGCGGCCGCATCGCGTCCCGGCTCCCCGGCCCGCCTCGCTGGTAGCGCTCGGCGCGCGCCTGCATCACCGGACGCTGGATCGTGACCTGGCCGCCGGGATCGCGGGCTGGCGGTCGCCGCAGCACAGCGCGCGGATGTGCCAGCTCACCAGCCTCCGGCACCGCCGGCGGCTGGCCGCCGCGCTGGACAACATCGTGTCGGCGGCGGCCCTCCCCCGCTCGCAGCAGGCGTGCGGCGCGGTCCCGCCGTGCCGCGCGTCGGTCGTCGCGACACGGGACCAGATCACCTCGCTGGCCGAGCGGCTGCGCTCCGACGCGACGGTGGCCGCCGCCGGGATCGTCCGGCTCGAGACGCTGTTGTGCGACGGCGGCGGGCCGGTCTACACTCCGGGCCACGCCGATGTGCTGGCGGGCGCGCTGGACATGGCGGCGCGCTGGCTCGACGTCGAGGAATGAGCCCATGGCGGTCACCCGAGGTCGTCACAAGGTCTTTCTTGGCATGGCCGCGGGCGTCGGCAAGACCTACCGGATGCTCCAGGAGGGGCAGGCCGAGGCGCTGGCCGGGCGTGACGTCGTGATCGGCTACCTGGAGCCGCACGGGCGCGTCGAGACGATGGAACAGGCCGCGGGCCTGGAGGTGGTTCCGCGGCGCTTCGTCCGCTACCGCGACACGGTGCTCGAGGAGATGGACCTGCCCGCGGTGCTGAACCGGGACCCGGAGCTCTGCCTCATCGACGAACTGGCGCACACCAACGCGCCGGGCACCGAGCACCCGAAGCGCTACGAGGACGTCGAGGATGTGCTGGCCATCGGGATCGACGTGTACTCGAGCGTCAACGTCCAGCACCTGGAGAGCCTCAACGATCAGGTCGCGGAGCTGACCGGAACCCGGGTGCGCGAGACCGTACCCGACGCGGTGCTGGCCGCCGCCGACGACCTCGTGCTCATCGACATCACCCCTGACTCCCTCATCGAGCGCCTTCTCGCCGGCAAGGTCTACCCCGCCGAGCGCATCCAGACGGCGCTCAACAACTTCTTCAAGGTGGAGAACCTCTCGGCGCTGCGCGAGGTCGCGCTGCGTCAGGTCGCCGAGGAGGTCGAGCACAAGCGCAACCCGCTCGATGCCGAGGGCGCTCGGCCCCGCGGCCGGGACGAGCGGCTGGTCAACGGCGGCGCCCCCTCGGCCATCGGCGAGCGGCTCCTGGCGCTCGTCCGGCCCGACCCGACCTCGCAGCGGATCGTGCGGCGGGCGTGGCGCTCGGCCCAGCGTCTCGGCGCCGAGCTCGACGTGCTCTGGGTCACCGCGGAGGAGGAGCCCTCCGCGGACGAGACCGAGCAGCTCGCCGCGCTGCGGAAGCTGACGAGTGTTCTCGGCGCGCACCTACTCGTCGAGCGCGGCCCCGATACCGCGCTCGTGACCCAGCGGGTCGCCCGCGAGCGCGGCACCACCTACGTACTCATGGGCGCGCCCAGTCCGCAGGGCGCACTGCGGCGGCTGATGGACCCGGGGCTTCCTGCGCGCCTGATGACGCTGCTGCCCGGCGTCGATCTGCGGATCGTGGCCGACCGGACTCAGCGAATGGAGGCGCCATGACCGTCGTGCTCGTCGTCATCATCGCCGTGCTCGCCGCGGCCCTCGCCGCCCTGGCCGCGTATCACCTCGGCAGCCTGCGCAGGCGCCCGGCAGCGGCGGCGCCCCGGCCCGGCACGCGCAGGATCCTCTTCCCCTTCGTCGCCTCGGCGCTGTCGCAGCGCGCGCTGGATGCCGCCCTGCGCCTCGCCCGCGCCGAGGACGCCACGCTGCTGCCGGTGTTCCTGGCCCGGGTGCCCCTCACGCTGCCGCTGGAATCACCGCTGCCGCGCCAGGCGTCGGTCTGCCTGCCGCTCCAGGAGGCGATCGAGCAGCGCGCCGCCGCCTTCGGCGTGCCCATCGACGCCCGCATCGAGCGAGGCCGGACCTACCGCCACGCCCTGCGCCGGACCATCGCCACCGAGCGCTTCGAGCGGATCGTCATGGCGGCCGCCAGCGACGGCGGTCCGGGCTTCGGCCCCGAGGACGTGGCCTGGCTACTGGACCACGCGCCCGGTGAGATCGTGGTCCTGCGCCCGGGCGCGGAGGATCAGCTGCTGCCGAACCCTCCGCGCCCGAGGCACAAGAGCATCAGCGGGGCCGGCGAGAGCGCCCCCGCGCGTGATCCCGTCCGTGCGTGAGGCGGCCGCCGAAGCCGCCCGGCGTCAGCGAGACGCCGCGCACGACGCGGCCGTAGTCCGGAGCCACGACTGTGTGGAACGCCTCGCCGGCCGCCGGCGCGGTCGCCGTCGGCGACGGGTTGTCAGTGACGGCGACCAGCTGGTTGGGGTCGGCGCCCTGATCGCCTGACCCGCTCACCGTTGACGTCACGGCCCAGATGGTGACCGAGCCGTCGCGGTTGACCCGCCCCGTGATGTTGCGCAGGCCATCGGTGGCCGGCGCCCAGGGGAGCTTGGTGGCGGCTCTTCATTGAAGGTCCTGTCAATTGGATACGTGCGCCCGGCGCGGACCGTATTCGGAGCCTGTGCGGCGGTTGTTGAACCGCGGGTTACCGGTCTCGCCGCCAGGTGAGAATCCTCTCACCATGTGTGTGTTGTGTTAGCGCGGGATGCGAGGGATGTGAATGAGGGTGAAGTTCGTGCCAACCTCGCGCGGGCGCTCAGGTTTGGCACGTTTGACAGGTCGCCACCCGGCCCCCCGTCACTCGTCACTCGTCACTCGTGCAGCTTGAACGGCAGCGTGGCCACGATCACGTCGGTGCGCGCCTTGAGCACCGCGGCCAGGAGCCGACCGCGCTGGTTGTGCAGGATCTCGTGATAGCGCTTGCGCGGGATGATCTCCGGGATGAGCACCGTGACCACGGCGTCCTCGTCCTCGATGGAGGCGACGTAGCGCAGCACGGAGCGGATGAGGGACCGGTGCCGGTCGATGATGACCTCGATCGTGGCGCCACACGCCCACTCGGTCCAGTTGCGCTCGATCCGCCTGCGCTCCTCCTCATCGCCGGCGACGGCCACCCCGATCACGGTGTCGCCGATGGACATGGCCGCGCTGAAGGCACGCTCGGTCAGGAGGTTGATCGTTGAGGTGGGCACGATGACGATGCTCTGGCGCCGTCGCGGGTGCGGCGGGGTGAAGCCGAGCCTGAGCTCGCGCCCCACCTCCGCGTAGTAGAGCTCGGTGCGGTGAAACAGCAGCATCATCAGCGGGATGGCCAGCACCACTCCCCACGCGCCCTCCAGGAACTTGGTGCCCAGCAGCACGCACACGGCCACGGCGGTGATCACGGCGCCGGCGGCGTTGAGAGCGGAGCGAGCCCGCCAGTGTGGCCCGCGGTCCCGGCGCCAGCGCCGCACCAGGCCAACTTGGCTCAGGGTGAAGCCCACGAACACGCCTATCGCGTACAGCGGGATGAGGTGCGAGACCTCGGCGCCCGAGGCGAGGAGCAGCAGCAGCGCCGCGACCGCCAGGGCGACGATCCCGGTCCGGTACACCGGCTTCTCGGCGCGCAGGTAGAAGACATGCGGGAGGCGGTGGTCCCGGGCCAGGAGGCTCATGAGCACGGGCAGGCCCCCGAAGCTCGTGTTGGCGGCGAGCCCCAGCACGATCGTCACCGCCAGGTTGGACACGTAGAACGGCCACCCGGTTCCCAGCGACCCCGCGGTCAGCTGCGCGAGAACCGTCACGCCGCCGCGAGGCTCGACGTGCTTGATGTGGATGAGCACCCCCAGGCCGACGAGAAGGACCCCGAGAAGGACCCCGAGGGTGATCTCGGTGCGCTGGGCGGTGCGTGCCCGCGGTCTCTTGAACGCCGGGACGCCGTTGGCGATAGCCTCGATTCCGGTGACCGCCGAGCACCCCGAGGCGAACGCCTTGAGGAGCAGCACCAGGCCGAGCGCCTCGGTGGCCTTGAACGTCTCGTGATGGCCGATCGTCGCCCGCAGCCCCGGGTTGACCAGCCCGAGCGCGATCACCGCCAGGATGCTCACCAGGAACACCGCCGCCGGCAGGATCAGCACCTTGGCCGACTCGTTGATGCCGAACATGTTGATGGCGGTCAACACCGCCAGGCCGCCGACCGCGACCAGCAGCAGGTGGTGCGACAGACCGGGGAACACGCTGCCCAGGCTGGCGGCCCCGGCGGCCAGGCTGACCGCCACCGTGAGCACGTAGTCCACCACCAGCGACGCGGCCGCCAGCAGCGCCGGCCAGCGCCCCAGGTTGGCCTTGGATACCGCGTAGGCGCCGCCACCGTCAGGGTGGGCGATGATCACCTGCGAGTAGGAGATCACCAGCAGCACCAGCATCCCGGTGATCACCAGGGTGATCGGCAGCGTCCACGTCAGCGCCGACGTGCCCGCGGCGATGAGCACCAGCATGATCGCCTCGGGGCCGTAGGCAACGCTTGAGAGCGCGTCCAGGCTGAGCGCGGCCAAGCCGCGCGGGACGTCGAGGTCGTGGCCGGCGTCGGCGTGCTTGCCCGCGCGCCGGCTGCGGCCGATCCGGGCCCCGGGCCCGAAGCGGCCGGCACCGCGCACCCGCCTGGCGGCGGCCGCGGGCGTCCCGTCGGGATTTGTGGTCGTGTCGCTCAACCGATCACACCCGGTCGCAGTCCTCGCCGCCGCGACGAGCCCACCGGCTGATGCCCAGATGCTACGCGCGCGTTGCGGTCAGGTCTCGTAGCCGCGCTGCACCTTGCCCGCCGCGGCGGTTACCGCGGCCCGCAGGGCGGGCACGCACGCGGTGATCCGCTCGGCTGGGCCGGCCACCGACAGGCCGGCGACGAGACGCCCGCGCCGGTCGAGAATCGGCGCGGCAACTGCGGCGGCACCATCGTCGAGCTCGGCGACGGTGACGGCGATCCCGTCACGCCGGACCGCGTCGAGCTCGGCCTCCAGGCCCGGCGCCCCGACCGCGCCGACCAGCCGCGCCCGCTCGTCGGGCTCCAGGAACGCGGCCAGGATCTTGCCCGACGCGCCGCGGTGCATCGGCCCGCGCCGGAACAGCGCGTAGGAGAGGCGCACCGAATGGCGCTCGGCCTCCACGACGTGGAGCACGATCGCCTCCAGCGCGCACGGCGCGGTGAGGATCACCGTCTCCCCCACCTCCTCCGACAGCTCCGCCATCACTGCGGTCGCCGGCTCGACCAGACGCTCGCGCAAACCCGCCTCAGCGGTGCGCCCCAATGCAACCAAGCGCGTCCCCAGCGCAACCGTGCTGTCGGGCCCCCGCGAGACCAGTCCGTGCTGTTCGAGCTCGGCCAGCAGCCGGTACGCGGTGCTCATCGGCATCCCCGCCTCGGTCGCAAGTTCAGCGACGGTTGGGCCGGCGGACTGCTCCCCGATGTGGTGCAGGAGCTCGACGGCACGTTCCAGCGCGCCCGAGGGCATCAAATTCCGGGCGGCTCGTGCGCCGATAGAGCCGGGCGGCTCCCCGCGACGCGGGCCACGCGGCGAGCCAGGCCCCCATCGCCGACCAGCGTGGCCAGCCCCTCGACGTCCGCGTTCCACTCGGTCTCGTCGTTGAGCGTACTCGCGTACTCCCGAACCAGCGAGTAGGCGCGGCCGGTGCCGGCCCCCAGCCGTTCCGCGCCCTCCCGGAGGTCGACGGCCTGGGCCGCGATGATCAGCTCCAGCGCGACGAGGCGGTGCGTCAGGCTGACGAGGTTCGACGTGGTGCTGACGGAAAGGGGAGCCATCGAGGCGTGGTCCTCGACGCCCTCCGCCAACTGCCCGCGGTAGTCCAGCGACACCGGGTTGGCGAGGAACCGCGCCTCGGAAGCGAGCGCCGCGAAGGAACGGCCCAACGGTCTCAGGCCGCCGGTGGGCCCCTCGCTCCGGGCCAGCCCCGTCGGAAGACCCGAGAAGTGATGCCACAGCAGCTTCTGCACCCGCTCGTTGGCGACCTGAGCGGCGTGGGCGATGCCCAGCCGGATGTAGTCGAAGGCCATCGCCAGCGACGTCACGTCGAAGTTGCCTACGGAGACGATCACGCCCTCGTCCACGAGCACCAGCGGGTTGTCGGCGGCGGAGTTCAGCTCTATCTCCATGAGCCCCCGTCCCACCGAGAGCGCGTCGTAGAGCGCTCCATGGGTCTGCGGTACGCAGCGGATGGACAACGGGTCCTGGAGGTTGCGCGCCGCACCCGGGTGCCACAGTGACGAGTCCTCCAACAGGTCGCGCAGACGCGACATCGACGTCTCGAGCCCGCTGTGAGGCCGCGCGCGCGCTGCCGCCGGATGGATCACCGACAGGTTGGTGGCGAACGCCTCGAAGCTGAGCGCGGCCGCGATCTGCATGCTCTCGATGAGGTCGGCCGCGTCGACGAGCACGAGCGATCCGCGGCCCATCGTCACCCCGTTGGAGCTGATCAGCCCCAACGCCTCCTTGGGCCCGAGCGCGATCGGGTGCAGTCCAGCGCGGACCAGCGCCTCCTCGCCGTGGAGGGTCTCGCCCTCCAATTCCGCCCAGCCGCGCCCGATCAGCACCTTGCCGATGTCCGCCATCTCCGACAGATCGCCCTGGCCGACGGATCCGACCATGCGCACGATCGGATGGATCCCGTGGTTGAGGAGGTCAACCAGCGCCTCGATCAGCTCACGCCGCACCCCGACTCCGGCCTTCAGCATCCCGTTGACGCGCGACACGATCATCGCGCGGACGACGTCGGTGGCCAGCGGGCGTCCGTAGAACGAGACCTGGTCGGCGACGGTGGCAAACGAGAACGCACTGATCTCATCGAGCGGGATGCGATGACGCGCGAGCGAGCCGAGACCTGTGTTCAGCCCGTAGACGGCCTCGCCACTGGCCAGGACGCGGTCGACCACGTCGCGCGCCGCGCGCACGTTGACCAACGCCCCCTCGTCAAGGGCGACGCGCGCGCGACCACGAGCGACGGCGAGGAGTCGGTCGACGCTTAGCCCGTCGCCTGAGAGGACAATCGTCTCGTTCGTTGAGAAGACAGTCACGAGTCGACGGGAAGTGTATCCTGACCGGATCCCAGTCAGCGAGAAGATCTCGGGGACGCTCATGATGCCGGACGGCTCGCTCCGCGCGGCCGGCGTCCGGGTCAGCGACGGGCGGATCGAGGGCTGGAGCGATCCGTCCCCCGGCCCGTTGGACTTCGGCGACGCGCTGCTCCTCCCGGGCGCGGTCGACGTTCACGTCCACACCCGCAGTTACGCCGAGGAGGGGATCGAGCGGTGCACGCGCGCCGCGGCCGCCGGCGGCGTGACGACGATCGTCGACATGCCCTACGACGCGGCCGGCCCGGTCGACTCGCTGGCCGCGTTCGAGGCCAAGGTCGCCGACGTGCGCCGCGAGGCCGTCATCGACGTGGCGCTGTGGGCGACGGTCCCGCCCCGCGGCCCGATCGAGGAGGTCAGTGCTCTGGTGGATGCCGGCGCGGCCGCGTTCAAGCTCTCCACCTTCGAGACCCACCCGCAGCGGTTCCCGCGCATCCCCGACCCGCAGATGCTGCGCGCGTTCGCCGCGATCGCGCAGGCGGGTGGGCTGGCCGGTGTCCACGCCGAGAACGACGAGATCGTCCGCGCCGGCATCGCGGCCGAGCAGGCCGCCGGCCATGGCGGCGACCCGCTCGCCCATGCCCGTTCGCGCCCGCCCGTGGCCGAGCACGAGGCGATCGCCCGCTGCCTGGAGCTGGCGCGGGCCACCGGGGTTCGGCTCCACGTCTGCCACGTGTCGACGCCGCGCGGGGTCGAACTCGTGGTGGCCGCCCGCCGCGACGGGGTCGACGTGACCGCCGAGACCTGCCCGCACTACCTGCTGTTGGACGAGACCGAGCTTGCCCGCCGGGGCGGCGAGGCAAAGATCAACCCGCCGCTGCGAGACGCGCCGCTGCCCTCCGACGGTCTGGACCTCATCGCGTCCGACCATGTCGGCTGGCCGCCCGAGCGCAAGCACGGGGACGACATCTTCGCCCTGGCCTCCGGGGCGCCGGGCGTGGAGCTGATCGTCCCCCTCGTCCACGATGCGCTGGGCGCCGCCGCACTCGTGCGCCTGGTCAGCGAGGGGCCCGCCCGGCGCTTCGGCCTGTGGCCGCACAAGGGCTCGCTGGCGCCGGGGGCCGACGCCGACCTGATGGTGCTCGACCCCACTGCGGAATGGGAGATCGACCCGGCCCGCCTCGTCACCGCCGCCGGCTGGAGTCCGTACGCCGGCCGCCGGGTCAGAGGCCGGGTCATCGCCGCGTTCTCCCGCGGGCGCCAGGTGTGGGACGGGGAGCGCGTCCTGGCCGGCCCCGGCGAGGGCGCCTTCGTGCCGGCGGCCACGGGCGGCCGGGACCGAGTCACGGTGACCGCCGGTGCCTGACCGCGGCCTGCGCTGCCGCGGCTGGCGCCAGGAGGCGATCCTGCGCCTGCTCGAGAACAACCTGGCCATCGCAGAGGACCCCGAGAACCTCGTGGTGTACGCCGCGCACGCCAAGGCGGCGCGCGATCACGAGAGCCTGGCGCGGATCGTCGCCGCACTGCACGACCTGCGCGACGGCGAGACGCTCGTGGTCCAGAGCGGTAAGCCGATCGCGGTGCTGCCCACCGGCCCGCGGTCGCCCGCGGTGCTGCTGGCCAATGGCAACCTCGTGGGCCGCTGGGCCACCCCGGAGGTGTTCTATGACCTCGAGCGCCGCAACCTCATCGCCTGGGGCGGGCTCACCGCGGGCTGCTGGCAGTACATCGGCTCCCAGGGCGTGCTCCAGGGCACCTACGAGACGTTCGCCCAGGTGGCGCGCGAGCACTTCGGCGGGAGCCTGCGGGGGCGGCTGGTGGTCAGCGGCGGTCTCGGCGGCATGGGCGCCGCCCAGCCGGTGGCGATCACCCGCATGCTCGAGGGCGTCAGCCTGATCGCCGACCCCGACGCCGAGAAGGTCCGCCGCCGCGGCGACGCGGGGGTCGTCGACCTCGTCACCGAGGACCTCGACGAGGCGCTGGACGCGGCGCTGGAGCGCCCGTGCCGCAGGTGAGGCCCGCGCGGTGGCGCTCATCGGCAACGGCGCCGATCTGCTGGAGGGCCTGGTGGCGCGCGATGTCGTCCCCGACGTCGTCACCGACCTCACCTCCGCCCACGATCCGCGCACCGGATACCTGCCCGCCGGAGTCAGCCTGGAGGAGGTGGCGGCACTGCGCCGCGGCGATCCCGGCAAGCTCGAGGCGCTGGCGCTGGCGACGATGGTGCGCCACGTCAAGGGCATGCTCGCGCTGCGCGATCGCGGAGCCGTGGTGTTCGACTACGGCAACAACATCCGCCCCCACGCCGCCACCGGCGGCCTGCCCGAGGCGCTCACCATCGACATCTTCACCGCGCGCTACATCCGCCCGCTGTTCTGCCAGGGAATCGGTCCGTTTCGCTGGATCTGCCTGTCGGGCGAGGATGCGGACCTCGCCACCATCGACGCGCTCTGCCTCGAGCTGTTTGACGGCACCGACCGGATCACGAACTGGATCCACCTCGCCGCCGAGCATGTGGTCCGCCAGGGCCTGCCCGCCCGGATCGCCTGGCTGGGCCACGGCGAGCGGGCCCGCCTGGCCCTCTCCGTCAACGACGCCGTCGCAGACGGCCGCCTGCGCGCGCCGGTGGCCTTCACCCGCGACCACATGGACGGGGGCGCGATGACCCACCCCAACATCATCAGCGAGGCGATGGCCGACGGGTCCGACGCCGTGAGCGACTGGCCGCTGCTCAACGCGCTGCTGACCACCGCTTCCGGCGCGGACCTGGTGGCGCTGCACGCCGGCGGCGGAGGCTATGCCGGGTACTCGCAGAGCGCCGGCATGACCGTGGTCGCGACCGGCAACGCTGATGGCGCCGCCCGGCTGGGCGGGGCGCTGCACGTCGACACGGCGCTCGGGGTGCTGCGCCACGCCGACGCCGGCTACGAGCTGGCCCGCCAGTGTGCCTCAGCGCACGACCTCGGCGTGGGATCCGTAGGGTCCTCGGCATGAGAGAGCTCGACCTCAACGCCGTCCACGCCGCCGTGGCGGGCGGATCTGTCCTGGCCGCCGGCGGCGGCGGCTGGGTGGACCACGGCCTGCTCGTCGGCACCACCGCCGTCCAGTACGGAACCCCGCGGCTGGTCGGCCTGGACGAGCTACACCCTGACGCGATGCTGGCCACCGTCAGCGCCATCGGCGCTCCCGCCGCCGTCGGCTGGGAGATGCGCCCCGGTGACTACGTGCGGGCGCTCGAGCTGCTCATGGAGGCCGTGGACGACCCGATCGTCGGCACCGTCACCGCCCAGAACGGCTCGTCGACCACCTGCAACGGCTGGGTGGCCTCGGCCGTGCTCGGCACCGTGGTGGTCGACGCCGCCGGCGACGGGCGCGCCCACCCGACCGGCAAGATGGGCTCGTTCGGCCTCGCCGCCGACGACGACTACGAGACCGTGCAGGCGGTGGCCGGCGGCAACCGCTCCGAGAACCGCTATCTCGAGGTGGTCACGCGCGGCACCGTCCGCCACACCGCCAACGTGCTGCGCACGGCCTCCGATCAGTCGGGCGGATTCATCTCGTGCGCCCGCAACCCCCTGCCGGCGCAGTTCGTGGCCGAGCACGCCGCCGTCGGCGCCATCAGCTTCGCCCTGGACCTCGGCGAGGCCATCCTCGCCGCCGAGCCCGAAGGGCCGCAGCGGATGATCGACGTCACCGCGGAACATCTGGGCGGGCGCATCCTGGCCACCGGCCCGGTGCGCCGCCGGACGCTGCGCACCGAGAACGCGTTTGACATCGGCAGCGTGGAGGTGGAGGACCTCGAGCTCGGGTTCGTCAACGAGTACCTCACCGCCGAGTCGGGAGGCGAGCGCCTGGCCACCTTCCCCGACGTGCTCACCACCCTCTCGGTCCACACCGGCCGGATCATCTCGATCGCCCACCTCAAGGAGGGCGACGAAGTGGCCGTGCTCCACGTGCCCAAGGCCAACGTGCCCCTTGGCGACGGCGTCCGTGAGCCCAGCGTCTACCCCGAGGTCGAGGCGATGCTCGGCAAGCCGCTGGCTGACTACGCCCTTGCCTGACCGCAAGCGCATCGCCGCGCGCCTGCAGGAGCTGTGGGCGATCGCCCACGGGCCCGCCGGCGGCGCCGACCGGCCCGCCTACTCCGCCGGCGAGGCCACGGCCATGCGGCTGGTGGCCGGGTGGGCGCGAGAGGCCGGGCTCGAGCCGGGGGTGGACGCGTTCGGAAACCTGTGGGCGCTCCCCGCCGGCGCGGACGCCCCGCTGGTCACCTCGGGCTCCCACGTCGACACCGTCCCCGATGGCGGCCGCTACGACGGGGCGCTCGGCACCGTGCTCGGCCTGGAGGCGGCGACCGAGCTCGGCGCCGGCGCGGGCCTGCTCATCTGCGCCGCCGAGGAGGCGCCGCGGTTCGGCGCCGGGACGATGGGCTCCCGCCAGCTCGTGGGGACGCTGACCCGCGAGGACCTCGGCGCCCTGCACGATGCCGACGGGGTCAGCGCCGTCGACGCGCTCGCCGCCTATCTGGACGAGCTGTCTGACCTGCCGCGCGTCGAGCCGCCGCTCGGTCGCCTGCGCGCCCACGCCGAGGTCCACGTCGCGCAGCGCCGGTCCCTGCGCGATCTGGGCGTCGTCACCGCTGTGGCCTCGCCGCGGCGGTTCGTGGTGCGGATCGAGGGCCAGGCCGGCCACTCGGGCGAGGTTGCGATGGCCGACCGCCGCGACGCCCTGGCGGCAGGCGCGGAGGTCATCCTCGCGGTGGAGGCCGCGGCGCGCGCGGAGCCGCCCGAGACCGTCGCCACCGTGGGCACGCTCAGCGTCGCGCCCGGCGCGGTCAGCGTCATCCCCGGCCACGTGCGCCTGGGCATCGACGTGCGCGGGATCGAGTCGGAGTCCCTGGCCCGCGTGGAGGCCGCGATCCGCTCCGCGGTGACCGAGATCGCCCAGCGGCGAGGGGTTGACGCAGAGCTCGAGCTCACGCGCGCCGGCGAGCCGGTGGCGATGGACCGCCGGCTCGCCGAGGCCGCGCTCCGATCCGCGCGCGAGCTGGGGATCGCCGCGGCCGAGACGTGGTCGGGGGCCGGGCACGACGCCCAGCACGTCACCTCCCGCGCGCCCGCGTTGCTGTTGTTCGTGCCCCTGCACGGCGGGGAAAGCCACACCCCGCAGGAGGGCGCCGATATCGACGAGATCCTCGCGGCGGAACGCGTGGTCGTGTCGGTGCTCGGCGCCGAACTGGCCGCGGCATAGTTCATACTCCCGAGAGGAGCGGAGATGGACGAAATTGTCCAAACGGCCAACGCTACGGCGGGAACTGGCGGCGACCGGCGCTTGACACTGCGTCGCGGGTGTGAAAGAACCGTGACCAGTGGAGGGGCGACGAGGAACCGTCAGCGCGCTGCAGCGCATGCGATGATCTGCGCCCAATCTACACTGAGGCGGTGGAGAATGCGCCGCGCGAGGCTGTCCACGAACTATGCCCGGAGGAGGGCCGACTTCGCGGCGAGGGCGCACGCCCCCGCGACAGAAAGGTGACGGAGCATGGCTAATGACCACAAGAGGCTTGACGCGATCCGCAACGATCGCTCGGAGCTCGAGAACCACTACATCGACGAACTGGTGGCCGGGCGGATCGACCGCCGCCAGTTCATGCGCAAGGGCGCCGTGATCGGCATGTCGACCGGGCTGATGGGCGCGATCCTGGCCGCCTGCGGCGGCGCCAACAAGGTCGGCACCTCTTCCGCGTCCTCCTCGGCGGCCGGCGGCTCCTCGACCTCCAGCGCCGCTCCCACCAAGGGCGGGACGCTGAAGCTCGCCACCCAGGCGCCGTCCGGGGCGATCAACCCGCTGACGGTCTCCGACGCCGGAGGTCTGTGCATGCTGGCCCAGACCGGCGAGTTCCTGGCGTTTGACAACAACCAACTCCTCCAGCTCCAGCCGATGCTGGCCACGAAGTGGACACCGACGAAGAACGCCACGGTCTGGACCTTCAACCTCCGGCAGGGGGTGAAGTTCCACGACGGCTCCCCGCTGACCGCAGACGACGTCGTGTACACGTTCCAGGAGCTCTCGAACCCCAAGAACGCCTCGAACGCGCTGTCGACGTTCACGGGCGTGCTGAAGCCGAGCGGCGTGGTCAAGGTCGACGACGCAACCGTGGCGTTCCACCTCGAGGCCCCCAACGGCAACTTCCCCTACATCGTGTCCTCGGACAACTACAACGCCATCATCGTCAAGAAGGGAACGGACTTCGGCGGCTGGCAGAAGACGTTCCTCGGCACCGGACCGTTCAAGCTCACGAGCTACACCCAGAGCCAGGGCGCCAATTTCGCGGCCAACCCGAGCTACTGGGGCGGCGCGCCACACCTGGATTCGACCGCGTTCACCTTCTACCAGTCCCAGCAGCCGCAGATCCTGGCGCTCCAAGGGGGTCAGGTCGACGTCATCGTCCAGTTCGTCGTCCAGGGAGCCCAGTCACTGCTCAACAACTCCTCCTACAACATCATCAAGCTCAAGTCGGCCAACCATCGCGAGCTGTCGATGCGCAACGACATGTCGCCGTTCACCGACGCCAGAGTGCGCCAGGCGGTCGCGCTGTCGCTCGACCGGCCCGGCATGGTAAAGGCGCTCCTCAGCGGGTTCGGCGACCTCGGCAACGACAGCCCGTTCGCGCCCAAGTTCCCGTCCACGGATACGAGCGTGCCTCAGCGGGCCCAGAACGTCGCCAAGGCCAAGCAGCTGATGGCGGCCGCCGGCCATTCGAGCGGCTTCTCGACGACGCTGACCACCGAGGAGTACCAGGAGATCCCGCAACTTGCCCAGGTCATCGCCGAATCGGTCAAGGCGATCGGGATCAAGATGAGCCTCAAGGTCGAGAACCAGAGCAGCTATTACGGCAAGGCCACGTACGGCAACTCCGACTGGCTGGACGCGATCGTGAGCCTCGTTGACTACGGCGACCGCGGCGTCCCGAACGTCTTCCTCGAGGCGCCGCTCACGTCGGACGGCCCATGGAATTCGGCCCACTTCAAGAACGCGCAGTACGACGGGCTCGTCAAGCAGTACGTCGCGGCCTCCGATCTCCAGACCCAGAAGAAGCTGGCCGGTCAGATCCAGACCCTGCTGCTCAACGAGACACCGATCGTCATCCCCTACTTCATCAACGCGCTGACGGCGACCGCGTCAAGCGTCCACGGGGTCAATCCGACGGCGATCTCGGCCATCTACCTCAAGGACGCCTTCAAGAGCGCGTAGGCGGCGGAGCCGGCAGACCATGACCACGTTAATCCTCAAGCGCGTGGGGCTGGGGCTGATCACGTTGTGGATCTTGAGCGTGATCGTGTTCTTCGCTTCACAGGTACTGCCGGGCGATCCGGCCCGAGCGATCCTCGGGCCGCTCGCCGCGCCGTCCGCCGTGGCGTCGCTCTCGCACCAGCTGGGGACCGACAAGCCGGTGATCCAGCAGTACTTCACCTGGATCGGCAACATCCTCACCGGCGATCTCGGCAGGTCTTACCAATACCAGGCTCCGATCGGGCCGCTGCTGGGGACCGCGCTGGTCAACTCGCTCAAACTGGCAGCGGTGGTGTTCGTGATCGTCGTTCCGCTGGGGATCGGTGGCGGCGTACTGTCGGCGTTGAATGCCGGCAAGCGCCTGGATCGCACGGTCAGCGTGGTCGGGTTGTCATCGACTGTGATCCCGGAGTTGGTCTCCGGGATCATCCTGATCCTCATCTTCGGTATCTGGCTCAACGTGCTCCCGATCCAGGCGTCGACGCCGCCCGGCTCGAGTATCGGCACGCAGCTGTATCACCTCATCCTCCCCGCGATCCCGTTGGTTCTGATCCTGTTCGGGTACATCCAGCAGATGGCGCGGTCGGGCACGATTGAGGCGCTCAACTCGGACTATGCGCGGACGGCGACGCTGAAAGGCCTGCCCCGGGGAGTGGTGATCCGCCGTCACGTGCTGCGCAACTCGCTGCTGCCGACGATCACGGTGATCGCCAGCCAGACCGGATACCTGATCGGCGGTCTCGTCCTGGTGGAAACGCTGTTTCACTACAACGGGGTGGGCACGCTGATCTACAACGCGGCCACGAACAAGGACTTCCCGATGTTGGAGGCCGGCGTCCTCGTGATCGGCGCCATCTACATGGTGGCGACGCTGATCGCGGACATCATCTTCAACCTGCTCAACCCGCGGCTGCGCTATCGGAGCGTCGAATGAGCATCGACACCGTCCCGGTCGAGTCGGCCGCGGCGGTCTCCGCCGGCCGCGTCGACCTGCGCCGTGAGTTCCTGCACGATCTGACCCACCAGGGGGCGTTCGTCGCAGGGGCCATCATCATCGGGTTCTGGATCCTGGCGGCGATCTTCGGCAATCTGGTGGTGCCCCACGACCCGCTGGCCCAGAATCTGTCGGCGATCAACCAGTCGCCGACGGGATCGCATTGGTTCGGCACCGATCAGCTGGGCCGCGACGTGTTCTCCCGAGTGATCGTCGGCGCGCGGAACATCCTCATCATCGCGCCGCTGGCGACGTTGATGGGGACGGTGTTCGGCACCGCCATCGGACTGTTCATGGGGTACTACCGCGGCGCCGTGGACGAGGTGACCGGCCGCTTCGTCGAGGCGTTCCTGGCGCTGCCGCTGGTCGTCACCGCAATCCTCGGCACGATCGCGCTCGGCGAGTCCAACGCCACGCTGATCATCGTCATCGGGATCGTGTTCACGCCGCTGATCGCCAGGACTGTGCGGGCGGCGGTGCTCCAGGAGCGCGATCTTGACTACGTGGCCGCCGCCCGGCTGCGGGGCGAGAGCTCGTTTTACATCATGTTCGCCGAGATTCTGCCCAACGTGATGGGCCCGATCATGGTCGAGTTCACGGTCCGGCTCGGGTACGCGGTGTTCACGATCGTGACCCTGTCGTTCCTGGGGTTCGGGCTCCAGCCTCCGGACCCCAACTGGGGGTCGGATATCCAGGCCAACTACGGTCAGGTGGCGGCCGGTTACTGGTGGGAGGTCCTGTTTTACGCCCTGGCCATCGCGACGCTCGTGATCGGCGTGAACATGATCGCCAACTCGGTCGAATCGGCGACGGAAGCATGACCGCGCTGCCGACGGACGCGCAAACGCCCGAGACTGCCGACGCGCTGCGGCTGTCGCACGTTGAGATCGCCTATCGCGTGCGCCGCGTCGACCAACGCGTGGTGCGGGATGTCAGCTTCCACATCGCCCGCGGCGAGTCGTTCGGATTGGTGGGTGAGTCGGGTTGCGGGAAATCGACGATCGCATTGGCGATCGTGCGATACCTGGCGCGCAACGGACAGGTCAGCGACGGGACGATCGAGATCGACGGCGCCGACGTGCTGGGGCTCAATCGGACCGAGTTGCGCGAGTTGCGCGCACGACAGGTCTCGATGGTCTATCAGGAGCCCGGGCGGGCGCTGAATCCGTCGCTCCGGATCGGTAGCCAGGTCGCCGAGGTCTACGAGATCGCCGGGGCGGACCACAAGCAGGCCCTGGAACGGGCGCAGGAGATCCTGGCCAAGGTCCGCATCTCTGATCCGGAGGGGGTCATGGGCCGCTATCCCCATCAGCTGTCGGGCGGGATGCTCCAGCGCGTCGTGATCGCCATGGCGCTCGCATCCGAACCGTCGCTGCTGGTGCTCGATGAGCCGACCACGGCGCTGGACGCGACCGTCGAGGCCGAGGTCCTGGACCTGATCCGGGGCCTGCGCTCCGAGTTTCACACGTCGCTCCTGTTCATCAGCCACAACCTGGCGGTGATCGCGCAGATGTGCGACCGAGTCGGCGTGCTCTACGCCGGCGAACTGGTGGAGGAGGGGCCGGCGCAGGACGTGTTCCGCGAGCCGCGCCACCCCTACACCGTCGGGCTCTTGCGCTCGATCCCCCGCCGTCAGCAGAACGGCGCTGGCGATGCCCGGGCACCGCTGTCAACCATTCCCGGGTCGCTGCCCGCTCCCGGGTCGGTCGTCACCGGCTGCGTGTTCGCGGACCGCTGCGGTCTGGCCGACGACCGGTGCCGTACCGAGGCGCCGCCGATGTACGAGATCGGCGGGGGACGGGGCTCCCGCTGCCACTACAACGAGCGCGCGCAGAGCGTCCCGCTCGGCGCCACCACCGAGGCGCCCGACGCCGAGCCCGCGCGGAAGGCCTCCGAGGCGCCGTTGCTGCAAGTCCGCTCGGCCAGCAAGACCTTTCACATGGGCGGCCAGGTCGTCCGCGGCCTGTACGGCGTCGACCTGGATATCTGGTCCGGCGAGACCGTCGGCCTGGTCGGCGAGTCCGGCAGCGGCAAGACGACGCTCGCCCGGGTGGTCATAGGACTCATCGCCCCCGACGCGGGGTCACAAGTGGGCCTCAACGGCCACGCGCTCGCGCCCCTGGCCCCCAAGCGGGAGCCCGCTGACCAGAAGTCGCTCCAGATCGTCTTCCAGAACCCCGACTCGGCGCTCAACCGGAGACACTCCGTCCAGCGGCTGATCTCACGCTCGCTGTCCAAGCTCGGCGGGTACAGCGGCGACAAGCTGCACGCCAGGCTGTTGTCGCTGATCAAGTCCGTCCGCCTGGACGAGCGCTACCTGCCGATGCGGCCCTCGCAGCTGTCCGGCGGGCTCAAGCAGCGTGTGGCAATCGCACGGGCGTTCGCGGGCGATCCGCGGATCGTCCTGTGCGACGAGCCGACATCGGCGCTCGACGTCTCGGTCCAGGCGGCGATCCTCAACCTGCTCACCGACCTCCAGCGCCGTGAGGGCGTCGCCTACCTCTTCATCAGCCACGACCTCGGCGTCGTGCGCTATCTGGCCGACCGCATCGTCGTGCTCTACCTGGGCCGGGTGATGGAGGTGGGGCCCGCCGACAAGGTCTTCACCGGTCCCCAGCACCCCTACACGGAGGCGCTCCTGTCCGCCGTGCCGACGCTGGACGACGCCGAGCGGCTGCGGATCCGGCTGGAGGGCGAGATCCCCAGCGCCGCCGATCCGCCGGCGGGCTGCCCGTTTCACACCCGCTGCCCGCGGAAGATCGGCGAGATCTGCGAGACCACCGAGCCCGAGCTGCGCGAGGAGGAGGCCGGTCACGGGATCCGCTGCCACATCCCGCTGGCCGAACTGCGCCGCCTTCAGGCGACCGAGGGCTCAGCCGAGGCCGCGCCAGCCGCGCAGGCCGACACGTAGCGGCGCCACGCGTCCGGCGGCCCCCGCGACCAGGCAGGCCGCGACGACCAGCGAGGGGATGATGACCGCGAGATAAGCCATCTCGGCGCCCGCGGCCTGCTCGACGGCGCCGGCGACCAGCGGCATCAGCACCGTCGCGGCCGCCCACGCGCCGTTGAGCATGCCGAACACGACGCCGTCGCTGCGGGGGTGGGTGGGGTCCTCATCACAACGCTGGGAGGCGAGCGAGTAGGCGATCGTGCTGATGACCGCGCGCGGCGCGGCCGTGAACAGGAGCGCCATCACCAGCGCCAGGGTTCCACTGCTGGCCAGCGCGGGCAGCAGGGCCACGGCCAAGACCGCCGTAGTGAGGGCGTTGAACTTCAGCGTCTGCGCCCGGGTGCCGAGCCGCACGACCACCGCGCTGACCGCGATGTAACAGACCGCCGCCACCGAGAAGGCCAGCCCGATGCGCCCCGTCGAGAGGCCGAGGCGATGCAGGCCGCCGCTGACCAGCAGCTGGCTGGCGCTGCTCACCGCGCCCGAGACCACCAGCGCGCCCGCCGCCGCGGCCACCCGGGGGCGGCGGGCCAGGGCCAGCAGCACGCTCGGGGTGACCGGTCCCGGCCCGTCGCTGACCGGAGGCTGGAAGTACGCGATCTCGAGCGGAAGATCGGCGGCCTGGACCGGCGCCGCCGGGATCGCCCGGCGGGCCGCGGTCGTGCCGAGCGCCAGCGGCGCAACGATCACGGCGGCGGCGGCGGCGATGACCGCGAACGGCGCGCCGAGCCCGCTGTGTTGGGCGAGCACGCCGCCGACCGCCGGGCCGAGCATGATCCCCACCGAGGAGCAGGTCACCGCCGGGCCCAGCCCGGACCCGCCGCGGGCCGCGTCGAGGTCGGCCAGCCACGCCATGCCGCTCGTCCACACGACCCCGAAGGCCACGCCGAACACGATCCGTCCCGCCAGCACCGCCCCCAGCGACGGCATCGACTGGGCGACGCAGGCCAGGCACAGCAGCGCGCCGGCGCCCAGCGTGACGCGGCGGGCGCCGATGCGGTCGGCGGCGATCCCCGACGGGACCGAGACCGCCAACGTGGCCAGGCCGGGCAGGGCCAGCAGCAGCGCCGTCTGCGACGCCGACAGCCCGAAGGCCGCGGACATGCGCGGCAGCAACGGGACGATCGCGGCCTGGGCCACCCCGGCCACCAGGAACAGGCCATAGACCAGCCAGAGCGACACGCGGGCGGGAAGGGGGCGGACATGAAAACGCTGGAAAAGCATCTACAGGAGATAGTACGATTCAGATGTTCGGTTACAGATGACCGTTTTTGCTCCATATGATCGATCTAATTGATCGAAACCCGATCGATCTGAAGGCGCTGCGCGCGCTGGTGGCCGTGGCCGACCAGGGGTCGTTTCGCGCGGCGGCGAAGGCGCTGGGCTATACCCAATCCGCCATCTCTCATCAGGTCGGCACGTTGGAGCGCGCTCTTGCGGCCCCGCTGTTCACCCGGCCCGGTGGCCGCGGGCAGGTCGGGCTCACCCCCGCCGGCGACGTCGCCTACACCCGGGCGCGCCGGGTCCTCGGCGAGGTCGAGACGCTCGGCGCCGACGTCGCCGCCGTCACCCGCGGGGAGCGCCAGACGCTCCGAATCGGCGTCTTTCAGACCGCCACCACCGAGCTTCTGCCGGGGGCGCTGCGCACGCTGCGCGAGCAGCGCCCCGACGTCGAGGTGGTCCTCACCGAGATCCAGGACAACGCCCGGACGTTCGACCGCCTCGCCGGCGGCGAGCTCGACCTCGCGTTCCTCGTCAACCCCGTGCCCGACGAACGGATCCGGTCGGTGCCCCTGCTCGACGATCCGTGGGTGATCCTCACCCGGCGCGACAGCGAGCTGGCGGCGGCCGAGAGGCCCACCTTCGACCTGCTCGACGGTGTCGACGTCGTGGCCTGGAACCGGCGCTGGCGCACCCAACAGGACCTTGAGCGCGCCTGGCGCCAGCTCGGGATCCGGCCCCACGTCGTCTATCGCACCGATGACAACCTGGCGCTGCAGCGGCTGGTGGCCGCCGGCTACGGCCATGCCTGTCTGGACCGGCTCGGCGCCTCGGGCGCCGTGGAGCCGTCGTTGACGTGGCTCGAGCCCCGGGAGACGCTGATCCCGCGCACGATCGCGCTGTGCCATTCCCGCCGCCGGGATCCCAGCTCGTCGGCGGTCATCCTCATGGACGCGGTCCGCGCGCAGTTCGGCGTGTGACCGCGATGGTCCTCTTGACAGCCTTCACCCCGTGTGCGACAACGCCGCGCGTGCCCCGGGACCCGCGATGACCGACACCGCGATCGTCACCGCGCCGCCCCAGGCGGGACTCCAGATCCGCGCCTCCGTCCTGCGCGAGCCCGGCCGCCCGCCGGCCGTGGAGACGGTGCTGCTCGACCCGCCGGGGCCCGGCGAGGCGCTCGTGCGCGTCGCCGCCGCCGGTGTCTGCCACTCCGACGTGCACCTCGCCGACGGCGTGCTCGGAGACGGGCGTTGGCCGATGGTGATGGGCCACGAGGGCGCCGGGGTGATCGAGGCACTGGGCGAGGGCGTGACGGGTGTGCGCCGGGGCGATCACGTCGTGTTCTGTCTGGTGGCCTCGTGCGGCACCTGTGCCGCGTGCCGGTCCGGGCACCGGACGCTGTGCGAGCCGGTGGGCGCCCAGTCGGTCGCCGGGAATCTGCCGACGGGCGCCCGGCGATTGCGCGATGCTGCGGGTGACACCCTCCAGCACGGCCTGACGATCGCGTGCTTCGCCGAGCATGCCGTGGTCTGCGCCAGCAGCGTCATCCCGATCCCCCACGACGTCCCGCTGTGGCAGGCCGCGCTGCTGGGCTGCGGCGTGATCACCGGCTTCGGCGCGGTCAACCACGCCGCGGGCGTGCGCATCGGCGAGCGCGTGGCCGTGATCGGCTGCGGCGGGGTCGGGCTGCAGGTGATCGCCGCCGCGCGGCTGGCGGGCGCGGGCACCATCGTCGCCGTCGACCGCCGCCCGGAGAAGCTCGAGCACGCGCTGCGCCGCGGTGCCACCCATGCCGTCGACGGGTCGGACTCAGACGCCGCCGCCGAGATCGTCGCGCTCACCGACGGGGGCGTCGACCACGCCTTCGAGGTCGTCGGCGCGTCGGCCACGATGCGGCTGGCCTGGGACGCGTTGCGACCGGGCGGGACCGCCGTGGTGGTCGGCCTGGCGCCCCGTGGCGTCGAGGTCTCTCTGCCCGCGATCGAGTTCCTGTCCGAGAAGTCGATCATCGGCAGCTACTACGGCACCGGCGATCCCGTCCAGGCCCTCCCCGGGCTCGTGGACCTCGTGCGGTCCGGGCGCCTGGAACTGGCCGACGTCGTCTCGCACCTCATCGAACTGGACGGCGTGGCCGGCGCCATGGACCGCCTGCGCCGCGGCGAGGGGGACCGGTCAGTCATCATCATCGACCCGTCGCTCGCGGGAGCGACGGCCGCGGGAGGAGGTCTCACATGATCCACCCAGGTGCTTTCTACGACGGGCTCATCGGGGAGGGCTGGAGCGGCACCGACCCCAACGGGGCCCACGTCAACGTCGTCCTGGCCGAGCGCGGCACCCCGACCGCCGCGGCGCTGCTCACGACGTTCACCTCCCCCGCCCCCGGCCACGCCCCCATCCTCGTCGTCGTCGGCGAGGACAAGGCCCACTACGAGCCGATCTGGCCGCCGACGATCATGATCAACAAGGAGACCGCGCTCGAGCCAACCCACCAGAAGATCACCTGGGGCGCGGCCCAGCTCGGCATCGCCCAGGGCGTGCTCGACGCCGTCGCCGAGGAGCTCATCCGCGCCAGCGGCGACCTGATCGTGTTCGTCGCCATCTACATCGATCCCGGCGCCCACGATGAGACGGCGGTGCGCGTCGCCTCTCGCGCCGCGACGCTCAAAGGGGTGCGCACGGCCCGCCACGGGCGCCCGGCGGCGGACGTGCAGGCCCTCGTCGACCGCCGCGACACCGTCACCAGCCCGTTCTACAGCGGCTCGTGAGGATCACCGCCATCGAGCTCGAGCGGCTGACGCTTCCGCTCGTCCCGCCGTTCCACGCCGCCTGGGACCCGGACCCGCGCACCCGCTTTGACGCGACGCTCGTACGCGTCCACACTGACGAGGGCGTCACCGGGACCGCCAGCGGCGACACCATGAACGGCTTCGAGGCCTTCGCGCATCTGTTCGTGGGCCGCGACCCACTCGCGCTGGCAGCCCACGCGCGGACGCTCGAGACGATCGCATTTCACGCCGGGCGCTACTGGCCCCTCGAGGCCGCGCTGTGGGACCTGGCCGGCCGGGTGCTGGGCGCGCCGGTGGCCACCCTGCTGGGCGGCGCGGCCGATCGTCTGCCGGTGTACGCCTCACTGGGCGAGCTGCGCTCCCCCACGCAGCGCGCCGACGACGCCCGGGCGCTCGTCTCATGCGGCTTCCGGGCAGTGAAGGTGCGCATCGCCCGCGACCGCATCCCCGAGGGCATCGCGGTGGTGGGCGCCATGCGCGACGCCGTCGGCGACGCCCTGGACATCATGGTCGACCTCAACCAGTGGTGGCGCATGCCCGGTGACATCGCCCCGGGCCTGGATCCCCCGGCGGCGCGCCGCGTCATTGACGAGCTGTCCGCCCACGGCGTGCTCTGGGTGGAGGAGCCGCTGGCCGGCGACGACCTCTCCGGGATGCGGATGCTGCGCGAGGCGACCGGCACGCGTATCGCCGGCGGCGAGATGGCGCGCAGCTTCGACGATCTGCGCCGCGCGCTGGACGCCGACGCTCTGGACGTGTTCCAGCCCGACGTCGTACTGGCGCTGGGCATCTCCGGGGTGCGGACGCTCGCCGACCTGGCGCTGCGGCGCAACCGCTGGTTCACGCCTCACACCTGGACCAACGGCCTCGGCCTCCTCGCCAACCTGCACGTCTGCTGCGGCGTCGGCGGCGGACCGTATCTGGAGTACCCGTATGACCCTCCGGGCTGGACGCCGGAGCGCCGCGACTTCATGCTCGCGCAGCCGCTGACGATCGGCGGCGACGGGTGCCTGGCCGTGCCCGACTCCCCGGGGCTCGGCATCGTCCTCGACGAGGAGGCGGTGGCGCACCACACCGCCGCGGCTGCCGGATGAGCGTGGTCCCGGTCACCCGCGTCGCTTTCATCGGCCTGGGCCATATGGGCGGCCACATGTGCCGCAACGTGATCACCGCCGGCTTTGAGGTCACCGCCTACGACCTCGATCCCCACGCGCTGGCCCGCTCCGCCACCGACGGCGCTCGGCCCGCCGAGAGTGTCGCTGACTGCGTGCGCGACGCCGAGATCCTGCTCACCAGCCTCCCCGGCCCGCCTCAGGTGGAGGCGGTGCTGTGCGGCGCCGGCGGAGCCATCGCCGCCATGGCCCCCGGCTCGGTCGCGGTGGACATGAGCACCAGCTCGCTCGAGGTCGGCCGCCGGGCCCGCGCCGCCGCCGAGGCGGCCGGCGTGCACCTGCTCGACGCGCCGGTGGCCGGCCAGACGATCGGCGCCGAGTCCGGCACCCTGTCGATCTACGCCGGCGGGGAGCCGGAGGCGTTCGCCCGCGCGCTGCCGGTGCTGGAAGCGATGGGCGACCCCCAGCGGATCTTCCTGCTCGGCCCCGGCGGCTGCGGGTACGCGGTCAAGCTCCTGCTCAACCTCACCTGGTTCATCCAGGCGGTCGCCACCGCCGAGGCGCTTGCGATCGGCGTCAAGGCCGGCGTCGACCTGAGCAGCCTCCATACCGCGCTCGTTGCCTCCCCGGCCAACTCGGTGTTCCTCGAGCGCGACGTCCTGCCGCTGCTCGAACGCGGCGATTACGATGACGGCTTCACCATGAAGCTCGTGACCAAGGATCTGGGGCTGGCCGTAGATCTGGCGCGCGAGGTGGGCGTGTCCGTCGAGCTGTCGTCTTTGGTGGAGCAGATCCACCGGCGCGCTCGCGCCGTCTACGGTGACGACGCCGGGGAGATGAGCGCGGTGCGCCTGTACGAGGACGGCGCCGGAGTGCAGCTGCGATGGCATACGTAGTGGTGGCCCGCTGGGTCGCCAAGCCCGGCGAGGAGGACGCGGTGGCCGCGGCCATCGATGCGCTCATCGAGCCCTCTCGGGCCGAGCCGGCCAACCTGGTCTACGAGGCCCACCGCGATCCCTCAGACCCCCGGGTGTTCATGCTCTACGAGCAGTATGTGGACGAGGCCGGTTACCGGGCCCACGGCGAGAGCGAGCACTTCAAGCGCCACGGGCATGGCAACGCGGTGCCGCGCCTGGCCGACCGCGAGCGCTCGTTCTACGAGACCTGGTGACCGCCGGGATCGGGGGGGTGGGCGCCGGGTCTTACCAGGCCTGACTCGTAGGCGGTCACCACCAGCTGGGCGCGGTCGCGGGCGCCGAGCTTGGAGAACAGCCGGGCCACGTGGGTCTTGGCGGTCAGCGGGGAGAGCACTAGCCGCTCGGCGATCTCGGTGTTGGAGCGGCCGCGGCCGACCAGGGCCAGGACCTCGCGCTCGCGCGGGGTCAGCCGCTCCAGCGCCTCTGCGGTGCCTGACGCCGGCGGCCCGGCGCCCGCGCCGCCCGGCCCGGCTACGAACGCCTCGATCAGCCGCCGGGTCAGCCGCGGGGCCAGCAGCGCCTCGCCGGCGGCGACGATGCGGACCGCGGCCACCAGATCGGCGGGTTCCACGTCCTTGAGCAGGAACCCCGACGCCCCGGCGCGCAGCGCGCCGAACACGTACTCATCGAGCTCGAAGGTGGTGAGCACGACCACGCGGGTCTCGCACAGCTCGGGGTCGGCGGTGATCTGGGCGGTGGCCTGCAGCCCGTCCACCTTGGGCATGCGGATGTCCATGAGCACGACCTGGGGCCGATGCTCTCGCGCCTGCGCCACCGCGCTCTCACCGTCGGCGGCCTCGGCCACCACGCTGACGCCCTCCTCGGCGTCCAGGAGCGCCCGAAAGCCCGCGCGGACCAGGGCCTGATCATCAACGAGTTCGACTGTGATCACCGTCGCAACTCGCCGCCCTTGCGCTCAGCGGCGACCAGGGCCGCCCCTCCGTTCGGCGCCGGCGCGCTCATCGGCAGCCAGGCGTGCACCCCCCACCCCCCGGCGTCCCGGTGGCCGGCCTCGAGTGTCCCGCCCAGCGCGGCCGCCCGCTCCCGCATGCCCCGGACGCCGTTGCCCACGGGCTCGGACCCGCCGGTCCCGGCCGCTCCGCCCGGCGCGGGCGCCGCACTGCCGTCGTCCACGACGTCGATGGTGATCGCGCCCGGGGCCCGGCGCACTCTGACCGTGGTGGTGGTGGCCTGCGCATGGCGGGCCACGTTGGTCAGCGCCTCCTGCACGATGCGATAGGCGACGCTCTGTACGGCCGCGGGGACGTCGGCGGCGCTGTCGATGTCCAGCGTCACGTCCACCCCGGCCGAGCGCAGGCCGCCGGTCAGCTCGGCGATGTCGCCGAGGCCGGCCGGAGGTCCCAGGGGCGCCGCCGCCGAGGGGTCGCGGAGCACGTCCAGCGTGGAGCGCAGGTCGGTGAGGGCGGCACCGCTGGTGTGCTTGATGTTTCGCAGCGCGCCGTAGGCCTGGCGGGGGTCGCGTTCGAGCAGATGCGCCGCGACGCCCGCCTGAACGTTGATCGCCGTCATCGCGTGGGCCACGACGTCGTGGATCTCCCGGGCGATGCGCAGCCGCTCCTCGCCCACGCGCCGCAGCGTCTCCTGCTCGGCGGTCTCCACCAGCCGCTGCTCGGACACGCGGCGCGACCGGATCACCTCGGCGGCGGCGATCGCCAGCAGGATGAGGGCGGTGTTGCGGATCACGATGGAGGTGATGTGGGAGAAGCCGCTGGCGAACGGGATCACGCTGATGACCACGCACGGCACGATGGCCAGGCTCATCCAGAGCGAGCGACGGCGGTCGCCGTTGAGCGCCAACTCGAACAGGGCGATCATCGGGATGACGACGACCGTGTTGGCGGGATGCAGCTGCCACAGCGCCAGCGTCACTCCGCCGACGATGAGTGGCGCCAGCACCGGGAAGCTGACGTGCCGGCGCAGCGCCAGCGGCGCGCAGGCGACGAAGACGCAGAGGACGTTGATCACGCCGATCGGCTTGCCCTGCGCCGAGAGCGCCGCGTCGATGATCAGCACGATGGGGACCAGCAGCACGGGCAGCCAGTCGAGCACGACCGGTGAGCGGGCAAGGCGTCTCGCCACGGCCACCCGGATCATACGGCCGGCGCGGCCACTCCCGGGTGCCGCGCCTCCTGGGGCGCGACCCGGCCATGCAGCCGGCGCAGGGCCGGCGGCGCCCACCAGTTCCAGCGGCCCAGCAGCGCCATCAGCGACGGCACCAGCAGCGAGCGGACGATGAAGGCGTCCAGCAGCACCCCGGTGGCAACCGCCACCCCGATCTCCTGGATGAAGGAGATCGAGCTCGTGCTGAAAGCGCCGATGGCCACCGCCAGCAGGATCGCTGCCGCGGTGACGACGCGCCCGGTGGCGGCCAGGCCCGTGGCCACCGCCTCGCGCTCATCGCCGGGGTTGGCCTCGCGCGCCTCCTTGATGCGCCCGAGCAGGAAGACGCCGTAGTCCGTGGAGAGGGCGAACACGACCGTGGCGGCGACGACGAAGTCGGTGGGCTCCACGCCGCCGTCGGGGGTGTAGCCCAGCAGCCCGGTGAGGTTGCCGTGCTGGTAGATGAGGACGAGCGGGGTGAGCGCCGCGCCGACGGTGAGCGCATTCATGAGGATCGCCTTGACCGGCAGCACGACCGAGCCGGTCATCAGCCACAGCACGACGAACGTGAGCGCCACCAGCAGCCCGATCGCCTCCGGCAGGTGGGACCCGATCGCATTCTGCTGGTCCACGAACGTGGCGGCGTCGCCCGTGACCTTGGCTGTGAACGGGACGGAGACGGCGCGGATCCGGTTGACGACGCGCTGGGCCGTGGCGCCGGCGCTGTCGCCGGAGACGGGCGCGTTGATCTGCCACGTGGCGTCGCCCAGCAGCCGGGGCGGGGTCACGCCCTCCACGCCGGGGATGGCGGCGATCCGGTGCGCGTAGGCGTCCACGGCCGCGCGGTCGGACGCGGGCGCGCGGACCGCCACGGTCACCGGGGACCGGCCCGCGCCGGCGAAGTCCCGCGCCAGCGCGTCAGCCACCGTGCGCGCGCTCGTGCCCTGCGGGATGACCGAGCTGTCGTTGGCCGAGGACCAGATCGTGCTGAGCGCCGGTAGGGCCGCCACCACCATCAGCGCCGCGGTGGTCGCGGCCACGATGCCGGGCCGGCGCATGACCGCTCGGGCGAAGCGATACCAGCGGTCGCGCCCCGCGTCCACGTCAGGGCGGGCCAGCTTGATGCCCCACAGGGCCAGCAGGGCCGGGGAGACAGTCACCGACACCACCGCGGCCACGATTGCCGTCGCGGCTCCGGCGATTCCCATCGACTTCAGGAACCCCTGTGGGAACAGCGTGAGCGTGGCCAGCGCGCAGGCCACCGTGACCGCCGAGAACAGAACCGTCCGGCCGGCGCGCATCATCGTGGTGGCGATGGCGTCGCCCACGTCGGCTCCGGCGGCCAACTCCTGGCGGAAGCGCGTGACCAGGAACAGCGTGTAGTCGACCGCCAGGCCCAGGCCCATGCCGATGACGAGGTTCAGGGCGAAGATGCTCAGCCCGTAGACGTGGTTGACCCCGGTGAGGACGAGGAAGGTGCCGAGGACCGTGGTGACGCCCACCGCCAATGGCATCAGCGCGGCGCGCCCGCGGAAGAACAGGATCGAGAGCCCGATCAGCAGTGGGAACGCCAGCAGCTCGGCAAAGCCGAGGTCAGCGGTCACGGTCGAGCTGATCTGCTCGTCGGCGACCTGGGTGCCTCCGACGGTGACGTCGCGATCGTGTGCGAACGCCGACACCGCCGCCTTGGCCGAGTGCTTGTCATCGGCCCGCGCCGCGAGCGTGGCGGTGATGAGGACGTGGCGCTGGTCACGGGCCACGTCGGCGGGCGCCACCGTGCGCGCGACGCCCGGCACCGCCTCCAGGCGCGCGTTGAGCGCCGCAATCCGCGCGCGGGCGGCGGCCGGCCCGCTCGGGGTGTCCACCAGCAGCACGATTCCGGGGACCGGCTCGGTTCCGCTGGCGCGCTCGAGCAGCCGCGTGGCCACCTGCGAGTCCGAGTTGGGCGGCGCGAACCCCCCGGAGCTCTTCAGCGACCCCGCCAGCGGGCCGCCGATGGCGCCGGCGAGGACGACGAACGCGAGGGTGAGCAGGAGGGTGCGGCGGGGGTGGGCGGACAGCGTGTTGGCGAGTGATCGAAGCATGCACTCGATTGTGTGGGCGCCCGGCGATCCGCACAATCGCCCCGGGGATGTGTCTTTGCGCCGCCGGTACTCCCGGGGGTGTACACCTCGGCGCAGCCCCGGGCGAGGGGCAGGTCGTGACGTTGGCGGCGACCTGCAAAATCCGGAAAACCGCCCGATCGGCTTGTGGTTTGCCGAGATCGTCATCTCCCAGCTGCAATTCCCGGAAAATCGCGGCGGCTCGAGACAGTTAGCCGGGAATGCCGCCCCCGAGCAGGTCGGCCAGGCGGCCCAACTCGGCGCCGACCGACCGGCGCTCCACCATCGGCGGACAGATCTCGATGACGAGGTCGTAGAAGCCGCTCAGGGCCGGCGGCGCCGCCCGGCCGGTGCGGGCAAAGGACTGGGCCGCCATCGCGGCCAGGCAGGTGAGTGAGCCGATTGCGAACCCGCGCACGCGGTCAAAGCGGTTCCAGGCGTGAAACGACGGCGCGGGCGCGTCGTTGTGCCCGAACCCGGGCAGCGGCAGCAGCGAGGGGACCGCCGCCGCGCGCGCCTCCTCCGCATAGCCGGCGCCCACCATCTGCATCGTGCCCAGCGCCAGGGAGTCCAGACCGGGCATCGCCTCGGGGCTCGTCTGCAGCCGCTGGAGCTGATGCTGGGCCAGCTGGGCCAGGTCTGCGAGCGCAAACGTGAGCCCGTCGATGCTCGCCGGCGCGGCGCCGTTGTGAAAGCCTCCGGTGGAGACGATGTCGCCGGGGTCCCCGGGCCCGGACCCGAACAGGAACACCGGGTTGTCGCTGACCGCCGGCAGCGCTATCTCCGCGGCCTCGCGCGCCGCCGCGAGCAGCCGGTTGGCGTTGCCCAGCACCCGCGGCAGGATCCGGAAGCTGACGGGAGGCTGCGGGTGCGCATCCGCGCTCGGCGGCGGCCCGCCGCCGGCGATCCCAGCACGGATCGACTGGAGCGCAGCGGCCTGCGCCGGATCGCCCCACAGCGTCTCGAGGCGCTCGTCATAGATGGCGGGCGCGACGCCGAAGGCCGCCACCGCCAGGCAGAACACGTCCAGCGCCACCGCCAGCGTGTGCTCGGTGCACAGAGTGGCGTCGGCGAGCAGGGCGGGCGCACACGGGGCGCCGTTGATGAGCGCCATCCCCTCCTTCACGCCCAGCTCCATCTCCCCGGGGACGTCCTCGAACAGCCAGCCGAGCGCCAGGATCTCGCCCGGGCCGCCGTTGCCCAGCCGCGGGACCGGCGGCAGCTCCCGCCCGTCCAGCCGCCGGGCCACCGCCTCCACCAGCCCGGGCGTGACCCCGGCGTGCCCCTCGATGAGGTTGGCCAGCCGCGCCAGCACGAAGCCCCGGACGACCCGCGGGGGGAACGGCGTGCCGAACGAGGTCGCGCTGTGCAGACCGCGGGCGTAGTCGCGCTGCTCCGCCTCGCTCATCAGCCGGTCCGAGCCGTCGCCGGCGTGGACGTTGACGCCGTAGATCTTGCGGGCGGGGTCGGCCGTCACCAGCGCCAGGAACTCCGCGCGCCGGCGGGCCACCTCGGCCAGCGCCGCGGGAGCCACCGCGACGTCCTCACCCCGCCAGGCCACGCGGGTGAACGCGGCCAGGTCGATGTCGGCGCGGCGCGCGAGGGTGACCGTCACGGCCGCACGCCCGCGCGGACCACCCCCGCCGACGCGCAGGTCGCCACCGCCAGCAGCAGGTCCACCTCGGCCACGTTGGCGAGGTCCGGGTGGTCGAGGTCAAGCTCGATCTCGGCGACAGGCGCTGCCGGGAGCCCCAGGCTGGCGCGCCCGTTGGCCGCCGTCTGCCCCCACAGGTCCCCGTGGGCGGCGGCCAGCAGCGCGAAGCGGGTCTGGCCCTCGCGGCGGCCCAGCGTCTCCATCTCGCGCAGCTCCTCGAAGGGGTCGATGCGCACCTGCTCGTCGGTCCCGATGGCGAGGCGCACGCCGGCGTCGCGGTAGCGCAGCCCCGGCAGGAAGCCGTCGCCGAGGTTGCCCTCGGTGGTCGGGCAGGTGACCACGATCGAGTCGGTCTCGGCCAGCAGCGACACGTCCGGGTCGGAGACATGGATGGCGTGGATGACGCTCGTGCGCGGGCCGAGAAAGCCGGTACGCGCCAGGAGCTCAATCGGCGAGCACCCGTGCTCAGCGTCGCACTCGGCCAGCTCCCGCCGCTGCTCGGAGGCGTGGACGTGCCGAACCAAGCCGTGCTCCTCGGAGTAGCGCGCGATCTCCGACAGCCACTCGGCGGGGACGGCCCTGACGCTGTGGGCCGCCACTCCCACGTTCACGCCATCAACGCCCGCGGCCCAGCGGCGCAGCCCGTCGACGCGCTCCAGGAACGCCTGTACCGAGGGGTCGCAGAAGCGCACCTGTCCCGGAGCGGGCGGCGAGTCGGACCCCGCCCACCCGCCGCGGTGGTAGGCGGCCGGCAGCAGCGTGATCTCGAGCCCCGCCGCGCGCGCCGCCTCGGCGAGCGCGATCGCCATCGCGTTGGGCTCGGGGTAGGGCGTGCCGTCGGGCTGGTGGTGGACGTAGTGAAACTCGCCGACGGCGCCGTAGCCGGCCGCCGCCATCTGACCGTAGACGCGGCGGCCGACCTCGCCCATCGTCTCCGGCGTGTGGCTGCCGGCCAGGCGGTACATCTCGGTCCGCCAGCTCCAGAAGTCGTCAGTGGCGCTCGAGGCGCTCACCCGCTCTGCGATGCCACGCAGGTCGAGCTGGAACGCGTGCGAGTGCGCGTTGGCCATCGCGGGGATGCGGGCGGTGCGGGTCATGAGCCGCTGATCCTCTCCGCCGCCGCGTCGTCACGCACGTACGCGACGTCGCCGCCCACGATCGCAATCGCCACCGGGTTGTGGCCGAAGCGGTACGGCACCGACTCCGCGGGCCCGTCCAGGACCACCAGGTCTGCGCGCTTGCCGACCTCGATCGATCCCCGGTCATGGTGCAGGTCAAGCGTCCAGGCGGCGTTCAGCGTGGCGGCCCCCAGCGCCTCGCGCACGCTGAGCCCGTACAGGCGCGCGCCCAGTCCGATCACCACCGGCATCGAGAACACCGGCGAGGTGCCGGGGTTGGCGTCGGTGGCCAGCACGAAGATCGCTCCCGCCTCGATGATCGCCCGTCCCGGGGCACGGTGCTCGGCGCCGAGGAACTCCGCGCCCGGGAGTAGCACGGCGGCGCAGCGGGCCTGCGCCAGCGGGCCGATGTCATCGGGGTGGATCATCGACAGGTGGTCGACGCTGCGCGCGCCGGCGGCGAGCGCCACCGGGACCGAGCGCAGGCAGGACAGCTGCTCGACGTGAGTGCGCAGCGCCAGCCCCGACGCCGCCGCCAGCTCCCCCATCAGCTCGAGATGCCTCAGGCCGAACGCGATCGACTCAACGAAGATGTCCAGCGCGGTCACGCTGCCCGCGGCCACCACCTCGGGCATCATCTCCTGCACCACCGCCATCCACGAATCGGCGGTGTGGCCTTCGGGGACGGCGTGGGCGAGCAGCGCCGTGGACGTGGTCGTCTGGGGGACCTGGATCTCGAGCTCGCGCGCCAGCACCAGCGCCCGCATCTCCCCCTCGCGCGAGAGCCCGTAGCCCGACTTGCACTCGAACGTCGTGGTGCCCGCGGCCAGCATTTCCTCGGCCAGACCGGACGCCTGATCGAGGACAGCGTCGTCGGAGGCCTCGCGCAGCGCCCGCGCCGAGGACTTGATGCCGCCCCCGCTGCGCGCGATCTCCTCATACGGCACCCCGGTCAGCTTCTGCTCGTACTCGCGCCAGCGCCACCCGGCGAACGGCAGATGGGTGTGGCAGTCCACGAACCCCGGGATGACCGCGCACCCGGAGGCGTCGACGGTCACCTCGGCGATGGGGTCGGCCTCTAGTGCGGCGATCCGGCCGTCACGCGCCGCCACCGAGCCGGGAGCGAGCGTCTGGGCGCCCAGCTCGTCGCCGCGCAGGTGCTCCATCCGGTCCCGGGGCGGGCGCAGGACCTGGGCGGCGCCCGTAATCGACAGCGACGGCGGCGCGGGGCTCACCACGCGCTCATCGCACGTCGGGCTCGGGGTCCAGCATCGGCATGGCCACCCCGGACGTCCGGGCCATTTCGAGCGCGTCCTCGTAGCCGGCGTCGGCGTGGCGCACCACCCCCAGGCCCGGGTCGGCGGTGAGGCAGCGCCGCACTCGCTCGCCGGCCTCCGGCGTCCCGTCGGCGACGGTCACCTGCCCGGCGTGGATGGACTTGCCCATGCCCACGCCGCCCCCATGGTGGATCGAGACCCAGCTCGCCCCGCACGCGGTCATGAGCATCGCGTTGAGCAGCGGCCAGTCGGCGACGGCGTCGGTGCCGTCGCGCATCGCCTCGGTCTCACGCTCGGGCGAGGCCACCGAGCCGCAGTCCAGGTGATCGCGCCCGATCACGATCGGGCCCTTGAGCTCACCGCTGGCGACCATCTCGTTGAAGCGCACCCCGGCCTTGTCGCGCTCCCCGTAGCCCAGCCAGCAGATCCTCGCCGGCAGGCCCTGGAAATGCACGCGCTCGGAGGCCAGCTTGATCCACCGCGCGATGTGCTCCTGATCGCCGAACAGGTCCAGGATCGCCCGGTCGGTGGCGTGGATGTCGGCGGGGTCGCCCGACAGGGCCACCCAGCGGAACGGCCCCTTGCCCTCGCAGAACAGCGGCCGGATGTAGGCGGGCACGAAGCCCGGGTAGGAGAAGGCGTCGCGATCGCCGTGCTCACGGGCCAGGCCCCGCAACGCGTTGCCGTAGTCAAACGCTTCCGCTCCGGACTCCTGCAGCGCCCGGATCGCGCTCACGTGGGTCACCGCGCTCTCCCCCACCCGCCGGATGTACTCGCCGGGATCGGCGCGGCGCAGCACATCGGCCTGCTCCAGCGTCAGCCCGATGGGGATGTAGCCGTTCAGCGGATCATGCGCACTCGTCTGGTCGGTGACGACGTCCACCTCGACGCCGCGGCGCACCAGCTCGGGCAGGATCTCAGCGGCGTTGCCGGCCAGGCCGATCGACAGCGCCCGGCGCTCGGCGCGCGCTGCGTCCAGACGGCGCAGCGCGTCGTCCAGATCGCCGGCCCGCTCGTCCAGGTAGCCGGTCTCGATCCGCCGCTCGATCCGGTGCAGGTCCACCTCGACGCACAGCGCGGCGCCGCCGAGCATCGTGATCGCCAGCGGCTGGGCGCCGCCCATCCCGCCCAGCCCCGCGGTCACCACCAGCCGGCCGGCGAGGGTGCCGTCAAAGCGCTTGCGCGCAGCGGCGGCGAAAGTCTCATAGGTCCCCTGGAGGATCCCTTGGGAGCCGATGTAGATCCAGCTCCCGGCGGTCATCTGCCCGTACATCATCAGCCCGGCGGCGTCGAGCTCACGGAAGGTGTCCCAGGTCGCCCACTGGGGGACGAGGTTGGAGTTGGCGATCAGCACGCGCGGCGCCTGGTCGTGGGTCTCGAACACCGCGACCGGCTTGCCCGACTGCACCAGCAGCGTCTCGGAGTCACCCAGCCGGCGCAGCTCGCGCTCGATCGTGTGGTACGAGGACCAGTTGCGCGCCGCCTTGCCGATCCCACCGTAGACCACCAGCTCGGCCGGGTTCTCAGCCACGTCGGGGTGCAGGTTGTTGCGCAGCATCCGCAGCGCCGCCTCCTGGCGCCAGCCGCGGCATTCCATGTCGGTCGCGCTCATTGGCGCCGCACGCTACCGCAGCACGCGTCCGGCCGGGGTCCGCGGGTAGGGTGGGAACCACTGATGGTCTCCAACCCGCTGAGCGCCCGCGCGGAGCGCAAGACCAGCCGGATGCTCACGCGCGTCGGCTGGGAGCCGCCGCAGACCTGGCCGGTGGCGCGCGCCGGCGAGCCGCCGCTGGTGTTCCAGACCCGGCTGCCCGCCGCCGAGTTCGTGCCCGCCGCGCGGCTGCCGGCGCAGCACCGCGACGCTCTCGCCTCGCTCGGCGGCGAGGCGATGCCGCTGGCACAGGCCGAGCGCGCGGACAACGTGTTCCTCGCCGCGGCGATCTGCTCCACGCAGGGCGACCACGGCGTGCTCGCGACGATGACGGCGGTGCTGGCGGCGCAACCGCTGCCGTTCCTCGATCGCAGCGGCGTCGAGCAGGGCCGCCGGGCCCGCAAGAAGGTCAAGGGCATGCTCGGCCGCGTGACGATGATCGAGCGCTTGGATGGCGACGGGTCGCCGTCGCCCCTCGTCGTCCAGTACGCGATCGCGCACCGCTACGGCACGCTCACGCTCACCTTCGTCGCGCGCGGGTCGGGGCTGGCCGGCAACGCCCGCCGCCTCTTCCAGAACATCGTCCGGGGCTGCTATCTCGGCACCGAGCCGCTGATCTAACGGTACGGGAGCGTCGTGCCCACGCCGAGCGCGCGCGCCTTGGCCAGCATCGTCTGACCCAGGGCGATATCGGTGATCGACAGCCCGCGGTGCCAGAACAGGATCCGCTCGTCCTCGCGCTCGCGGCCGGGCCGGGCCCCGCACACGATCTGTCCCAGCTCGGCATGGAGGTTGTCCTGGGTGAGCCGGCCCGAGTCGACGTGCGCGCGCAGTGACCCGAGCGGGCCGATGCCGGCCTGGCCCCAGTCGTCGACGACGATCTTGTCCATCACATCGGTCAGGTCCAACTCCACCGCGCTGACCGTCCCGTAGGGGATGACCAGTGCGCCCGGGCGGACCCATGCGGTGGCCAACAGCGGCTCGGGCTCGGTCAGCCGGGTGGCCTCGACGATGACGTCGGCGCCCCGCAGGCATTCGTCCCAGCTGTCCACCGCGCGCACCGGCGGGGCGGGCGGGGGCAGTTTCTCCGTGAGCCGCTGGGCAAACGCGTCGCGGCTCTCGCGCCGTCGGGAGTGGACGCGGATCTCCTGAAGCGTCGGCAGCACGTGGCACAGCAGCCGCACGTTCCAGTACGCCGTCCCGCGGGCGCCGACATGCCCGAGTACGCGCGCGCCACGCCGGGCCAGGTGCTCGGCGCCGATCGCGGTCACCGCCCCGGTCCGCATCTCGGTGATGGCGGTGGCGTCGATGACGGCGCGGGGCACGCCGGTGGCCGGGTCCATGAGCAGCAGCAGCGCCAGCTCGGACGGCAGTCCGGCGCGGTGGTTGTCCACGTAGTCGCCCACCACCTTGACGCCGGCGAACTCGGGCACGGCGCCGCGCAGCACGTTGAAGTGGCCGTTCACGGCGCGCGGAAACAAGTGCGTACGGGGCTCGATCACGGTCTCGCCCCGGCCCTGGGCGGCGAGCACCCCCCGCACCGCCTCCAGGATCTCCTCGTCTGACAGCGCCAGCGCCTCGACATCGGCGCCGCTGAGGTAGATCAGCTTGATGGCACTCACGCCAACGTCACCGCGGCGCGCACTCGCTCGAGGAGTTCGCCGCCGCTGAGGGCCTGAGCGGCGAGTCGCTCCACGTCAGGCCCGACCGGCCGGTCCTCCGACAGCGTGTCCACCCACTCACGCACGACGGCGAAGGCGGCGGCGGTGCCCGCTCCCAGGAACTCGGCGCGCCTCCCTGCGACCAGGTCGACCGCCTGGGCGGCGACGATGAGCTCGATCGCCGCCACCAGCCACATCCGCTGCAGCTGCTCGCGTAGCCGCAGCGCCGCGTGGGTGGCGCCCGTCGAGTCGTCCTCCACGCCGTCGAGACCGATCGTCGGCATGATCGAGAGCGGCGCGGCGAGGTGGCGGATCTCCACCGTCAGCGCCTGGGCCGTCTTGCTCAGCGGCGACAGCCCCGAGCCGGTCACGCCCAGCGGGGACAGCCCCGCCGGGAGGCCGCTGAGGCGCTCGGTCTTCAGGCGGGCCTGGCGCTCGGCGCTTGCCGCCGCCACCTGCGCCAGCGCGATCGCAGCCGCGTCCAGGGCGAGAGCGAGCGCGGGCACGTGGAAGTTGCCGGTGGAGAGGATCTCATCGTCGCCGGTGAGGACGAGCGGGTTGTCGGCCGCGCCCTCCAGCTCGGGAGCGACCGCCGGAGCCAGCATGTCCAGCGCGGCGCGCAGGGACCCGTGGATCTGGCTGGCGCAGCGCAGGCTGATCGGATCCTGGAGCCGCCGGGCTGCCCCGCGCTCGGTGAGCGCACCGCCGGCCAGCAGCTCGCGCAGCCCCGCCGCTGCCCACTCCTGGCCCGGCGCCGGGCGCGCCGCGACCACGCGCGGGTCCAGGGGGCTGAGGTTCGCGCGGAATCCCTCCATCGACAGCGCCGCCGCCACCTGCATGGTCTCCAGGCACGCGGTGGCGTCGATCAGCGCCAGCGCCGCCGCGCTGGCGGACACCGCGGAGCTCGAGCAGATCGCCAGACCGTCCTTGGGGCCCAGCGTCACCGGGGCCAGGCCGGCGCGGGCCAGGGCATCGCCCGACGGCATCCGCACGCCGTCCAGCTCCGCCTCCCCCTCGCCGATCAGCGTGAGCCCGACGTGCGCGAGCATGCACAGATCCGACGCCCCCACCGAGCCGGTGTGCGGGATGCAGGGGTGCACGCCGGCGCGGATGAGCGCCGCCAGCCCGTCGGCGATGGCCACGCTCGCGCCCGCGCCGCCGGCGCACAGGCCGTTGCACCGCACCGCCATCGCCGCCCGGGAGAGCTCCGCCGGCAGCGGCTCACCCACGGACATCGCCCGGCCCCGCAGCGTGCGCAGCGAAAACTCGGCGGCCGCCGCCCCATCGACCCGCTCCACCACCCGGGGGCCCAGGCCGGTGGTCAGGCCGTAGACCGGGGTGCCGGCGCGAGCGGCCCGCTGCACCACCGCCGCCGCGGCGAGCATGCGCTCGCGCGCCTCCGGTGCGATCGCCACGCCCGCGCCCTCCCGCGCGATCCGGGCGACATCCCGCGGCGTCAGCTCGGATCCGTCCAGCAACACGCTCCCCTGCATCGCAGGCGACGATACTGTGCCGCGCCATGTCGACGCCGGCATTCACCGACGGCGAGCACCCGCCCGTTGTGCTCGACGGCTCAAACCTCACCCCGCAGGGCGTGGCCGCGATCGCCCGCGACGGCGCCGCGGCGGTCCTCTCCTCCGGAGCGCGGGCGCGCAACGATCGTGCGCGCGAGGCGATCGCAGCACTGCTGGCCCGCGGCGACGACCTCTACGGCGTCACCACCGGGGTGGGCGCGCTCCGCGCCTACCGGGTGCCCGAGGAGGATCGCGAGCGCTACGGGCTCAACCTCCTGCGCAGTCACGCCTGCGGCGCCGGTCTCATCCTCACCGCACCCGTGGTCCGTGCCGCCATGGCCACCCGGGCCAACCAGATCGGCGCCGGCGGCGCGGGCGTCGCCAGCGAGCTTCTCGACACCCTGGTCGGCGCCCTCAATGCCGGGCTGACGCCGTTCACCCGCGAGCTCGGCTCGCTGGGGACCGGCGACCTCACCAACCTGGCCGACGTGGCCCTGGCCCTGTTGGGCGAGGGCCGCGTGTGGCGCGGCGACGACCTCATCGACGCCGCGCAGGGCCTCGCCGATGCGGGCGTGGAGCCAGGACGCATCGGCCCGCGCGACGGCCTCGCGTTCATCAGCTCCAACGCCTTCAGCATCGGCTACGCGGCGCTGCTCGTCGTCGATGCGCGGCGCCTGCTCGACGCCTGGCTGTCGGTGGCGGCATTGTCCTTCGAGGCCGCCGCCGCCGACCCGGTGGTGCTCGACCCCCGCATCCACTCCTCGATCCACCGGCCGGGCCAGTCTGCGGTGGCCCGCCGCATGCGCGAGCTGCTGGCGGGCCTGGAGGAGCGCGCGCGCGAGCCGGGCCCGCTGGGGATCCAGGACCCGTACCCGTTCCGCGCCCAGCCCCAGGTCGACGGCGCCGTGCACGACGCGCTGCGCGCGCTCGAGGAGACCGTCTGCCACGAGCTCAACTTCGCCGGCGAGAACGCCCTGATCGTCCCCGGCGAGGACATCGCGCTGCCCAACGGCAACCCCCACGCGGCGCCGCTGGCCAACGCCATCGACGGCCTGCGCACCGCGCTGGCGTCTTCAGCGGCGCTGATCGCGGCCCGGGTGTCGACGCTCCTGGACACCGGCCTCACCGGGCTGCCCCCGTTCCTGGCCCGCCATCCGGGCCCCGAGTCCGGGGCCCTCGTGCTCGAGTACACCGCTCACGCCGCCGTGGCCGAGGTCCGCTCGCTGGTCACCCCGGTGGCGGCCCAGACCGTCTCGGTGTCCCGCGGCGTCGAGTCGCATTCCAGTCTCGCGCCGATCGCCGCGCGGCGCGCCCATGAGACGCTGCACGCGTTGCGCGTCGCCGTCGCCACCGAGCTCGTCGTCGCGGTGCGGGCCCTGCGCGTGGCCGGGCAGCAGCCGGTGGGCGCCGGCACGCGTGAGCTGTGGGCGCTGGCCTCGGAGCGGCTCGATCCCGACCTCCGCGACCGGCCGCTGCATCCCGACGTCGAGGCCGCTCGCGAGCTCATCGAGGCCTGGGGGGTCGAGACGGCCTGACGCGATCCACGGGCACGCCAGGGCGCGCGGCTAGGATCGAAGCGACGTGAGTGCCACCGCAGCCAGGAACCAGGCCGTGCCGGATCGCCGGACGCGCCTGGTCATCCTCGGCATCTGCTCGATGAGCCTGCTCATCGTCGGCCTGGACGCCACGATCGTCAACGTCGCGCTCCCCGCGATCCACCGCTCGTACCACTCCCCGCTGTCGGGCCTGCAGTGGACGATCGACGCCTACACGCTGGTCATCGCCAGTCTGCTCATGCTCTCGGGCTCCACCGCGGATCGCCTCGGCCGCCGGCGGGTGTTCCAGTGCGGCCTGGCGCTGTTCTCGCTGGGATCGCTGCTCTGTGGCCTCGCCCCCAGCCTGGGGATGCTCATCGCGGCGCGCGTCATCCAGGCGATCGGGGGATCGATGCTCAACCCGGTGGCCATGTCGATCATCCGAAACGTGTTCGAGGATCCGCGGGAGCGCGCCCAGGCGATCGGCGTGTGGGGCGCGCTGATGGGCATCAGCATGGCGCTGGGCCCGGTGGTGGGCGGGGCGCTCGTGGACTCGGTGGGGTGGCGGGCGGTCTTCTTCGTCAACATCCCCATCGGCCTGGTGGCCATCATCCTCACCGCCCTGTTCGTGCCCGAGTCCCGCGCGCCGCATCCGCGGCGGATCGACCCGGTGGGTCAGGTGCTGGTGATCGTTGCGCTGTTCACGCTGACCTACGCGATCATCCAGGGCCCGGAGGCCGGCTGGGGGTCGGCGCAGACGGTGATCCTGTTCGTGGTCTCGCTCAGCGCCTTCGCATCGCTCGTCGCCTACGAGCTGCGCCGCCGCGAGCCGCTGCTGGAGGTCCGCTTCTTTCGCAGCGCGCCCTTCTCCGGGGCCACAGCGACCGCGGTCGCGATGTTCATGGCGATGGGCGGATTCCTGTTCCTCAACACGCTCTACCTCCAGAACGTCCGCGGCCTCTCACCCCTCGACGCCGGGCTCTACACCTTGCCCATGGCCGGGGTGATGATGGTGGTGGCACCGATCTCGGGGCGGATCGTCGGCAACATCGGGAACCGCTGGCCGCTGGTTGCTGGCAGCGTCGGGGTCATCGCCAGCGGGTTGATGCTCACACAGCTGACCCGCCACACGTCGTTTGACTACCTCGTCGTCTCCTACGCCCTGTTCGGGGCGGGCATGGGCCTGATCAACCCGCCGATCACCAACACCGCGGTATCCGGCATGCCGCCGTCGCAGGCCGGCGTGGCCGCGGCGGTGGCCTCGACCGGCCGTCAGGTGGGGTCGACGCTCGGGGTCGCGGTGATGGGTTCGCTCGCCGCCGGCGGCCTGGTCGCGATCGGCCCGGGCTTCACCGCGGCCACCCATGTGAGCTGGTGGATCATGGTGGGCCTCGGAGTGATGACCCTCGTGCTGGCGTTCGTGACGACGTCCGCCTGGGGCCTGGCCACCGCCGGACGCGTCGCCGACCAGTTCCGGGACGTCGAGGGCCCGCCGAGCCGGCGCGATGCCGAGCGGCGCGACGACAGCGCCACGGTCGTTGTCGGCTAGCTGGCGCCGTCGCGATCGCTAGCGTCCAGCGGGCGATGAAACTCGTTCCCGACCGCCCCCACGTGGAGCTGCGCCCCGACCGCGACGGGGGCCAGACGGTGATCCTGGCCTTCCCGTATGACCGGGCGCTGGTTGACCTCTGCCGCTCCATCCCTCACCGTCGGTTTGACTGGGACAGGCGCGAGTGGTCGGCGCCCGCCAGCGACTGGGCGGCGATGAAGGTCACCGAGGCGCTGGAGCGCTATCCCGACCTCACGCCCAGCTCCGAGGTGCTGGAGTGGCTGGCGGGGGTGAGGCGACGCTGGATCGGATCGGTGAGCACCACGCGCTACGACGGCCGCGGCTGGCTGGTGCTCAAGACCCTGGCCGGCCCGCTGCCCGAGCCGCTGACCGAGGGCGCCGTCGAGCACGAGGGCCGGCTGCTGGCCCCGCTGCGCCCGGCGGCCGCGGAGGCGCTGCGGGCCCAGCGCTCCGCGCATCTCGACATCGCCGCCGAGCGCTGCCTGCAGATTGTGGAGCGCGGCGGCGACCCGCCGCCGGCTCGGCTGGTCTACGTGCGTGGGATGGACGGCGAGGAGCTGCGTCTCGAGGTGCTGTGGGATCCCGACATCGGCCTCGCCTTCACCGAGCTGCCCGGCGCGAACGGCACACGCAGCGTCCCCCTGGATCCGTGGCTGGCCGAGGCCCTGGACGCCTTCATCGCGCGCCACGAGGTGGAGGTCGCCGGCGAGGCGATCGACGTGCTCGAGCGGCTCCTGGCCGCGCACCGCAGCGCCGCCGACGCGGTGCGGCGGTCGCGGGCCACCGAGGCCGAGCCGATGGCCGACACCGCCGCCGTGCTCGGCGGCGAGCCCGCCCCGTTCCAATGGGCGGCGGTCCGCTATGCCCTCGACGCCCGTGGCACGTTCCTGGCCGACGAGCAGGGGCTCGGCAAGACGGTCGAGGCGCTGACCGCGATCGAGGCCGACGGCGCCTTCCCAGCGGTCGTGGTGTGCCCGGCGTCGATGAAGCTCGGCTGGGAGCGCGAGACGCAACACTGGCTGCCCCACCGGTCCGTGACGGTCGTCCAGGGACGTGGTGCCGTCCCTCGCGAGGCGGAGATCACGATCGTCAACTACGAGGTCGTCGCCGCCCACCACCAGGCGCTGACGCGCAAGCGGCCGCGCGCGCTTGTCGTGGACGAGTCGCACTACTGCAAGAACCCCCAGGCCAAGCGCACCCAGGCGGTGCGCCGGATGGCGGCGGCGGTGGCCCCCGGCGGCCTGCGCCTGGCCCTGAGCGGCACCCCGGTGCTCAACCACGCCGAGGAGCTCATCGCGCAGCTGCGGATCATCGGGCGCATGGAGGAGTTCGGCTCCGGCGCCAGCTTCGCGCGTCAGTTCCGCGGCCAGGTGAGCGAAGAGCGGCTGCACTGGCACATGCGGCGCGCCTGCTTCGTGCGCCGGCTCAAGTCAGAGGTGCTCCCGCAGTTGCCGCCAAAGCGCCAGGTGGTCATCCCGGTCGCGCTCACCAACGAGGCTGAGTACCGCCTGGCCGAGCGCGACGTGATCGAGTGGCTGCGCTCCCAGCCACTCGACCTCTCCGAGCTCAACGCCAGGATCGCGGCCACGCTGCGCGCGCAGCGGCTGGCTCAGCTCGGGACCCTGCAGCGCCTCGCCGCGCGCGGCAAGCTGGCGGCCGCGCTGGCGTGGATCGAGGACTTCCTGGCCTCCGACGAGCCGCTGGTGGTGTTCGCCCGCCACGTCGAGGTCCAGCGCGCCGTGGTGGCGCGCTTCCCGCGGGCGGCGCACCTGCTCGGCGAGGACTCGCTCGAGCGCCGGGAGGCGGCGATCCGCGCGTTCCAGCAGCCCGATGGGCCGCAGCTGATCGTGTGCGCCACCCGCGTCGCGGCGCAGGGGATCACGCTGACGCGGGCGTCCAACGTCGCCTTCCTCGAGCTCGAGTGGACGCCGGCGATGCACGATCAGGCCGAGGACCGCTGTCACCGGATCGGCCAGCGCGATGCCGTCACCGCGTGGTACCTGCTGGCGGCCGGCACGATCGACGAGACGATGGCCCGGCTCATCCAGTCCAAGCGCGCCGTCGTCGCCGCGGTCACCGACGGGCGCGTGCTCGCCGATGACGGCCTCGTGGACGGCGTCGTGCGCGAGCTGCGCGACGGACGGCCGTTCACCCACCTGCGCGCGGTAGGGTGAGAGCGTGCCGGGGCAACCGCACACCCCCACCCGCATCCCCAACGTCCACCCCGCCTGCCGCAACGTCCCGGGCATCAGTGGCGACGGCTTCGAGGAGCTCTGCCACCTCGTCACCGACCAGGATCCCGACACCGCGCTGTGCGGCAAGGACGTCACCGGCTATCCGTGGAATCCGCCATGGCCGCGCTGTGAGGCCTGCCTGGCGGTGGCCCGGGGCGAGCAGAACTAACTGGCCGCGGCGCGCCGGTAGCGCGCCACCGCCAGCGGCGCGAACACAACCAGGATCACGAGCGCCCACACGACCGACCCCCAGACGTAGTTGTGCGCCGGGGCTCCGATCCACAGGGCCCGCATCGCATCGACGAAGATCGTGAACGGATTGACCTCGGCGAACGCCTTCAGCACGGGCGGCATTGTGGCCACGGGCACGAACGCCGATGAGATGAACGTGAGCGGGAAGATCGCGATGAAGGCCACGGAGTTCGCCGACTCCGGCGTCGTGGCCACCAGTCCGACGAGCGCGAACACCCACGAGAACGCATACCCGATCAGCAGCAGGAGGCCGAAGCCGGCGATTACCTCCGGAACCGAGGTCCTGAACGAGAACCCGATGATCAGGCCGGTGACCACCAGCACGAACACCGAGATCGCATTGCTCACCACGTCGGACAACGTGCGGCCCGCCAGCACGGCGGGACGCGCCATCGGCAGCGAGCGGAAGCGGTCGATCAGCCCCTTGTGCATGTCCTCGTTGAGGCCCAGTGCGGTGACGAACCCGCCGAACGCGATGTTCTGGACGACGATCCCCGGGACCAGAAACTCGACGTAAGCCACGCCGCCGGTGTTGATCGCGCCGCCGAACACGTAGCGGAACAGGAGTAGGAACATGATCGGTTGGACGGTGAACGCGATCAACAGCTCCGGCTTGCGCGGCAGCCGGATCAGGTTGCGCTCGGCGATGATCAGCGTGTCAGTGGCGAGCCGTCTCACGAGCCCTCAGCCGCCGAGCCGCCGTTCTCCTCGGCCGCGTGGCCGGTGAGCGCCAGGAACACGTCGTCCAACGTCGGCCGGCGCAGGTCGATGTCGTCGACTCCGATCCCATCGTCGGTGAGGCGCCTGACCGCCTCAGCGATAGTGCCGGTGCGTGTCCTAACCGGCGCGCTCACCATCGAGCCCTGACCCGTCGGCGTGTCCTCGGACATCGGTGCCAGCGCGCGGACCGCGGCGTCCAGATCCTCGGCGCGCTCCAGCGTGACGTCGACGTGCTCGCCGCCGACGCGGTCCTTGAGCTCGTCGGCGGTCCCATTGGCGATCACCCGGCCGTGATCGATGACCGTGATCGAGTCCGCTAGGCGGTCGGCCTCGTCCAGGTACTGGGTCGTCAGCAGCACCGTCGTGCCTTCGGAGACCAGCCCCTCGATCGTCTCCCACATGCCGATGCGGCTGCGGGGATCCAGCCCCGTCGTGGGCTCGTCGAGGAACAGCACCGGCGGCTTTGCCACCAGCGCCGCGGCGAGATCCAGGCGCCGGCGCATGCCGCCCGAATACGTGCTGGTGACCCGCCCACCGGCGTCTGTGAGGTCGAAGCGCTCGAGCAGCTCGGCGCCGCGCCGTTTGGCGTCCGCGCGCGTGGAGCCATAGAGGCGTCCCACCATCGTCAGGTTCTCCAGGCCGGTGAGGTTCTCGTCGACCGCCGCGTACTGGCCGGCCAGCCCGATGCGGTGACGAAGCGCCGCGGCATCCTGCACCACGTCGAGGCCGTCGACCGTGGCCGTGCCGGAATCGGGGAGCAGCAGGGTGGTCAGGACGCGCACCAGCGTCGTCTTGCCGGCGCCGTTGGGGCCGAGCAGGCCGAGCACCGTGCCCTTGGCCACAGTGACGTCCACCCCGCCGAGGGCGCGGACCTCGCCGAACGACTTGACCACGCCGCGCACCACGATCGCCGCCTCACCGTCGGCGGGTGCGATGGCCGGCGGGGCGTTGGTCGAGGTGGACATGCCTCCACGGTACGGGATCGGTCGGCTGATCCCGTCTGCCCTCCGCGCCGGCGCGCGGCGTCAGCGCTTGCGGGGTTGCCGCTTGGATTGGGCGCGCGCCACGCGCCGGCGTCCCTGCTCAATGCGCAGCGCGACGCCGATTGCGGCGCCCAGCAGAACTGCCCCGAGGTAGAACGGCGCCACCAGGAGCATGACCGCAACCCCGAGCATCGCGAGCCAGATGGCCGGCCGGAACACACGCCAGTCGTTCATGACCCGCCCAACCCTACCTCGCGCGACGCACGGCCGATGACACCTGCCGTCAGCGCGTGCCGGTGTCGAGCTCGGCGGCTACGCGCTTCTGGATCGTGGCGACGGCGCGAAACGTCTGGCGCAGCTGAACGCGCATGAGCGGGCTCAGCTCCTCGGGGTCGATGTAGTCATCGGGCTGGCGCCCCGCGCGCAGCTGGGCCACCTGGTGCTCGAGGCGGAGATTGTTGATCAGCTCGAACGCGTCGCGCAGCGTGTGGGTGTCCTCCGGCGCCAACGTCCCCGCCTCGCCGGCGGCGCGCAGTCGCTCCGGCGTTGTGGCGCTCGTCACCCCGGCCGCCATCGCCCCCCACCGCGCCAGGTCCAGGATGGGGATCAGCCCGCCGTGCTTGAGGTCGAGCGTGCCCGGGTGCTCGCCTCGGTGCTCAACGACGAGACCGCGGAACCGCCGCGTGGGCGGCCGGTGTGACAGAGCGAACCGGGCGAGCATCCGCAGAAGCCGCGGATAGCTGGCCGCCAGGCGGAACGTGTCCGCCACCGGGGTGCCGGTGTGCACGCCCCACACCGGACGGTTATCGACGATCACCGACGTGAGGATCAGTGCCTTCTCCTGCGTGGGGTCGATCATCCAGCTCTGCGCGACCTCCTGCCACGAGGAGAGCGAGCGCACGAACGGCGCGGCGTCGGCGTTGACGCCGTTCTCATCCATCCGCAGACCGCACGCCCGCATCCCCCCCATCACCTCGTGCGCCAACTCCATGAGGGCCGCGCGCGGCTCCGTCTCGTCCCCGTTGCCGTCGGGCGTGTCGAACCACACGATCGCGCTGTCGACGTCGGAGCTCGGCAGTGCCTCGCGCCGAGCCTGGCTGCCCAGCGCCAGCCACGCGAAGTCGGCGCCGACGCCGCCGCGGCGGTCCAGCGCGTGCATGAGCAGCCGCCGCGTCAGGGCGTCGACGCAGACCGCGTAGACGGCCATCACGTTGGCCGCGGCGACGCCCGCGTCGTACAGCGAGATGACCATGGGGCGCAGCTCGCGCGACATCGTCACGAGCTCCTCGTCCGAGCGTGCGGTGGCGAGACGTTGGCGCAGGTAGAACGACGTACGGGTGCGCAGGGCGACGAGGTCGACGTCCTCGACCACCCCCATGACGCGCCCGGTGGGCGATAGCACCGGGAAATGGCGCAGCCCGCGCTCGAACATCTCCGCCAGGACGTCGCCGGCCCGCCGGTCCGCCGTGGCGGTGTACGCCGGCGCCGACATCGCGGCCGCGACCGGCTCCTCGCCGCTCAGGCCGCCGGCCACCACCCTCGTGCGCACATCGCGGTCGGTGAGAATGCCAAAGCCCTCCTGGCCCAGGTCGACGACGACCGCCGTCCCCGGCCCGGCGCCCATGAGCTTGGCCGCATCGCGGATGGTGGTCTCGGGGCTGCAGACGGCGGGCTCGCCGCGCACCAGGCTTCCGACCGGCTGATCGGCGGTGTTGACCGCCGGCTCGCGCGCCAGCATGTGCAGCTCCGTCGGCTCCTCGAGCAGCGACCGCGCCACGAAGCGGACGCCCGCGGGCGCCGACAGGACCGCTCTGGCCTCGTCGGCGGCGATCCGGTAGCAGAGCGTGTTCTCCGTCGCCCGGGCGCTGAACGCGGGCGGCAGCCCGGACAGCAGCGACCCATGACCGAACACCTCGCCCTCCGCCAGCACGTCGAGCACCCGGCCGCGCGTGGCCAACTCGACGGCGCCCGTGCGGATCACCCGCAGATGCTGAACGGCATCTGCGCCTTCGGCGAACACGATGTCGCCGGCACCGTGGGACTCGAGCTCCGCGGACGCGGCGACGCGCTCGACGTCGTCGACGGCGAGCGCGTCAAACGGAGGGTGCGCCCGGAGAAAGCGGGCGGCCTGCCGCGCTTCCTCCGGCGTCATCCCATGTCAGTTGTGGACGGTGGCGATCACGGCGCTGCTTCGCCGAGCGCTATGTGCTCTCCGGGCAGCTCCGGGATCGACGCGCGGTGCTCCTCGAGTACGTCGGGAGACTTCTTCACCTGGACCAGGAAGTAGTACAGGGTCCCGATGATCACCACTCCACCGACGAACAGGAACGGCGACCACTGCCAGTACCAGTGCGGCGTGCCCACCGCGTTGTAGATCGAGTTGCGCGGCCACGCGATGTTGAGCGTCACCAGCGCGCCGTAGATCACCGCCAGGATGTTGACGGGCAGTCCCCAGCGGCCCAGAGAGAAGTACGGACCGTGGTTCTGCCTCGGCCACGTGCCGCGCAGCCGCCGGACGAGCATCGGCACGGTGACTCCCAGATAGGCCAGGTAGAACATGATGATCGCCAGCGACGTGAGCACCAGGAACGCGCTCTGGTTACCCACGTTGATCGCCATCAGCACCAGCGCCAGCACTCCGGTCACGAGAGCCGGCACGACCGGCACCTTGCGGTGACCCGACACCCGGGCCACGGCAGATCCCGCCGGCAAGCGGTTGTCACGCGCCATCGAGAACAGCATCCGGATCGTGGCGGTCTGGACCGCAAGGCAGCAGACGAAGATCGCGATCGCGCAGTCCGCGAGGAAGAGGTTCCCCACGGTGTTTCCGAACGCCTGCTTCATGACGTAGGGAAGGCCGAGCAGCCCGACGTTCTTGTCCAGGATGTGCTTGTTGGCCATCGACGCCAACAGGATCACGAGGCCGCCGATGAGCGCGGCCGTAGCGATGGCGCGGATGATCGCCGGCGGCGCGTTGCGCCGCGGATCGTTGGTCTCCTCCGCCAGCGTCCCCGCGGTGTCGAACCCGTACATGACGTACGCGCTCAACAGACCACCAACGAGCAGTGCCCCGAAGTAGCCCCAGGGATGGCCGGCGCCGAAGCCATAGGAGTGGACGATGATCTGCGGTCCGTGGTGCGCGTTGAACAGCAGCAGGATGACGAGGATGGTGGAGCCGACCAGCTCGCAGATCACGCCGACGTTGTTGATGCGCGACATCAGCTTGACGCCGAGCATGTTGATGATCGTCGTGATGATGACGAGGATCCCGCCGAGCACCAGCGCGTTCTGGGCGCCGGCCTTGGTCAGATAGCTCCCGGCGTCGGCGGCCCCGCCGAAGAACTGCAGGTGCGTGGTGATCTGGGGCAGCACGATCTGCCAGTCGACCGCGACGGCGGCGATCGTCACGATCGCGCCCACGATGTAGATCCACCCGGTCATCCACGACGTGTAGCCGGTGGAGATCTGCTTGGACCACTGGTACACCGAGCCCGCGATGGGGTACTGCCCGGCCATCTCCATGAAGCACAGCGCCACCAGGATCTGGCCGCCGACGACCACGGGCCATGTCCACCACACCCCAGGTCCGGCGTTCAGATAGCCGAATCCGTACAGCGCGGTGACGCCGGTCAGGATCGAGATGTAGCTGAACCCCGCGGCGAACGAGGAGAAGCTTCCCAGCGATCGGTCCAACTCCTGCTTGTAGCCGAACTCCGCGAGTTCGCTACTGTCCGCGCCCGTCTTGGGCGCTTCAACCGTTGCCATCAATCTACCTCCCCGTCCGCGCGCGCATTCCACGCGCGGCCTTTAGAACACGATCCTTGCCCGGCCCTCGGCGCGGGGGCACTCTGAGAGTCCATTGACCCAGTCGGAATCCGGCTGTTATATATCAGTTGTCGAATTGTGTCAATTGGCCCGGACGGCGCATGATCTTGCCCGGATGGGCCGACCGGGAGCGTCCCATGGCCACAGTCACCGAGCTGGACCTGTTCATCGGCGGAGCGTGGCGCCCGAGCGCCACCGGCGAAACGTCATCGGCATTGAGCCCCGCCACGGGCGAGACGATCGGCTCGGTCGCGCTGGGCGACCGCGATGACGCCCGCGCGGCGATCGCGGGCGCGCGCGCAGCGGCCGACGACTGGGCGCGCCTGACCGCATTCGAGCGGGCCGCCAAGATGCACATGGTCGGCGACATCATCGAGACGCGCCGCGACGAGCTCGCGCGGATCCTCACGCTGGACCAGGGCAAGCCCCTGCAGGCCGAGGCCTACGGCGAGGTTGACGAGCTGGTCGAGTACTGGCGGATGGCCGCCGAGGACGCCAAGCGGCTCGGCGGCGAGCTCCCCAACTCCTTCTCCCCCGGCAAGCGCGTCATGCTGGCCCGGCGCGCGCGGGGCGTGGTCGGCGTGATCAGCCCCTGGAACTGGCCCTACACGATGCCCGCCGAGCTCGTCGCCCCCGCGCTGGCCTGCGGCAACGCGGTGGTGTGGACGCCGGCGCCGTCCACCTCGGTGTGCGCCGTCGAGCTGGCGCGCTGCATCGCCGACGCCGACCTGCCGCCGGGCGTGTTCAACCTCGTCACCGGGCCCGGCCCCGTCGTGGGCGACGAGATCGCCCGCAACCCGGGGGTCGACGGAGTGGCCTTCATCGGCTCCACCGCCACGGGCCGGCTTGTGGCCGGCGCGGCGGCGGGCAAGGCGACGCTGCTGGAGATGGGCGGCAACGGCCCGCTGGTGGTGCTCGACGACGGCGACGTGGATGCCGCCGTCCAGGCAACGCTGGTGGCCTGCTTTCTGTGCGCCGGCCAGAGCTGCACCGCCGGCGAGCGCATCCTCGTGCATCGTGCGGTGTACGACGAGTACGTGGAGAAGCTCGCGCGCGCGGTCACCGAGCAGATCGTGCTCGGCGACCCGTTCGCCGCCGAGACCACCATGGGCCCGCTCAACAACGAGCCGGTGGCGGCCAAGATGGACGAGCACGTGGCCGACGCACTGCAGCGCGGCGCCGAGACGCTCACCGGCGGCTCGCGCGCAAGCGTCTTCCCCACCGACCTCTACTGGGAGCCCACGGTGCTCGCCGGCGTCCCCGCCGACGCCCACGTCGCCACCGAGGAGACCTTCGGCCCCGTGGCCCCCGTCGTGGAGATCACGTCGCTCCAGGACGCGATCCGGCTGACCAACGAGTCCCCCTACGGGCTGCTGGCGGCGATCTACACCGCCGACCTCTCACGGGGCCTGGAGTTCGCCGACCAGGTCCGCACCGGCTGGGTCAACGTCAACGAGTCCTCCAACTACTGGGAGGCCCACCTGCCCTTCGGTGGCCGCGCCGGCACGGACAGTGGGATCGGCAAGGTCGGCGGCGACTCGGTGATGCAGACGTTCACGGAGCTGCAGACGATCGTGCTCTCGCCCCACACCGGCGGTTAGGGCCGCACGGCCAAGCCGTCCGCGGACGTCGCCGGTGGCCCCGGCGCACGTCAACGGCGGGCTCGGGAAGGGAGGGGGCTCGGACGCCTCCCGGGGAGCCGGGGCGATTTCCTGACACCACAGAGCACACGGTCCCGTTTTGGACGGCGTGTGCTCTGAGAGTTCAGCCCGCTGTACCTACAGAGCACACGGTCGGGAAATCGGCGGTGTGTGCTCTGTGCGTTCAGGATTCCGCCGCGGGCGCTCCGGCCGCCCTTTCCTAGTCCGTCGTCGACGTTCGCCGGTGCCCCGCGCGAGGCACCGGCGAAGTCACGAGCGTCTACACGTCCGCGGTCGGCGCCTCAGACTCGGCCGGCGCGGAGGCCTCAGCCTCGGCGGGCTTGGCCGCAGTGGACTCGGCGCCGCCGTCCCTGCCGTATCGGGCCGACGAGCCTTCGGCCATCTGGTGCACGTAGAACGGCTCGTTGATCGGCGCCAGCGGCGTGTTGCCCATGATCAGGTCGGCGCTCTTCTCCGCGAGCATCATCGTGGGGGCGTAGATGTTGCCGTTGGTGACGTAGCGCATGGACGAGGCATCGACCACGCGCAGTCCCTCGACGCCGTGGACCCGCATCGAAAGCGGATCGATCACGGAGTCCTCGTCGGTGCCCAGGCGGCAGGTGCACGAGGGGTGCAGCGCCGTCTCGGAGTCCTTGGCCACCCAGTCGAGGATCTCCTGATCGGTCTCCACCGACGGGCCGGGCGAGAGCTCGCCGCCGTTGTAGGGGTCGAACGCCGGCTGGTTGAGAATCGTGCGCGAGATGCGCACCGCCTCGATCCACTCGCGCCGGTCGGTCTTGGTCGACAGGTAGTTGAACTGGATCGCCGGGTGCTCACGCGGATTGGTGGACTTGATCTTGATCGTTCCCCGCGCGTCGGAATACATCGGGCCGACGTGGACCTGGTAGCCGTGGCCCTGGGGTGCGGTCCCGTCATAGCGGATCGCCACCGGCAGGAAGTGGTACATGAGGTTCGGGTAGGCCACGTCCTCGTTGGAGCGGATGAAGCCGCCGCCCTCGAAGTGGTTGGTCGCGCCCGGCCCGCGGCGGCCCAGCAGCCACGCGGTGCCCACCCACGGCCGGTTGCGCCACTTCAGCGCCGGCGCCACGCTGACCGGCTGCTTGGAGGAGTACTGGATGTAGACCTCGAGGTGGTCCTGGAGGTTCTCGCCGACGGCGGGCACGTCCTCCACCACGTCGACGCCGAGCGCCTGCAGCTCGGAGCCCCGGCCCACGCCGGAGAGCTGGAGCAGCTGGGGCGAGTTGATGGCGCCGCCGCACAGCAGCACCTCCCCGGCCTCGATCGTCTCCGTGCGGCGGTTGTGCACGACGTCGCAGCCGATGGCGCGCTTGCCCTGGAAGTTGATCTTGGACACGAATGCGCGCGTGCGGACCTCCAGGTTGGGCCGGTCCTCCACCGGGTGCAGGTAGGCCCGGGCCGCGCTGAGCCGGTGGCCGCGGTAGATGTTGCGGTCAAAGGCGGCAAAGCCCTCCTGCTTGTAGCCGTTGACGTCGTCCGTGAGCGGATAGCCGGCTTCCTGAACGGCGGCGAAGAACGCCGTGAACAGGGGGTTGACCGCGGGGCCGCGCTCCATCTTCAGCGGCCCGTCGTGGCCGCGGAACGGATTGTCGGGCGGCGCGTTGAGCGCGTTCTCCATCCGCTTGAAGTACGGCAGGCAGTGGGCGTAGTCCCAGGTCTCCATCCCCGGGTCCGCCGCCCAGCGCTCGTAGTCCAGCGGGTTGCCGCGCTGGAAGATCATCCCGTTGATCGAGCTCGAGCCGCCCAGCACCTTGCCGCGAGCGTGGTACACGCGGCGCCCTCCCATGAAGGGCTCGGGCTCGGACTCGTAGCGCCAGTCGTAGAGGCGGTTGCCGATCGGGAACGACAGCGCGGCCGGCATGTGGATGTACACGTCCCACAGCGAGTCGTTGCGGCCCGCCTCCAGCACCAGCACGCGGGTGCCGGGGTCCGCGCTCAGCCGGTTGGCCAGGCAGCAGCCGGCCGATCCGCCTCCGATGATCACGTAGTCGTAGCGCACGTCAGGTCACTCCCTCTCTCAGAGAACGGCGCGGATCTCGCGCTCGAACGTCTCGATGTGCTCGGTGATGATCGCTCGCGCGCGCTCGGGATCGCCGTCGGCGATCGCCCGCAGCAGGTCGTCGTGCTCGTGCACGCGCGTGAGCAGGTGCGGAAGCCGGTCGAGCACCAGGTACCAGATCCGCAGCGACAGGTTGAAGTAGCGTCCCAGCGACTCCTCCAGGTACGGGTTGCCGGCCGCCCGATGGACGAAGCGATGGACGCGGGTGTCCAGCGCCATCAGCGCCCGGGTGTCATCGCTGCCACGACTGCCGTCGAGTTCGGCCAGCAAGCCGTCCAGCTCGGCACGCAGAGCGGGAGTGAGGCGCTGGGCGGCGCGATAGGCGGCATGGCCCTCCAGCTGCATGCGCACGTCGGAGATGTCGGCCAGGTCGGTGATGTTGATATCCGAGGCGAACGTGCCGCGCCGGGGGAACACGGTGACGAGGTTCTCCAGCGCGAGCCGCTTGATCGCCTCCCGGACCGGCGTCCGCCCGATGCCCAGCTCGCCCCCCAGCACGTCCTCGTCGATCGGCGCCCCGGGGGCGATGCGCAGGGTTACGATCCGGTCGCGCAGGTCGGCATACGCGCGATCGGCGAGCAGCTCGCGCGCGATCCGGGGCTGGCTCGTCTCCGTGCTCACGATCAGCCGCGCGGTGAGCGACGCCGCATCCCGGGCGCGTTGGTGTTGCTCACCGCGGTGACGACTGATATATGAGTCATCGGTTACGAGTCTAACATTTGCCGAATGCCGCGCCAAGCCCCTCGCCACGCCTCATGAGCGCCTCCGCACCGGCCTCGGCCGCCGACGAGGTGGCTGCCCGGATCGCCGCCGGCGAGTCAGCGATGGCCGCCGAGGTCGTGTCCACGCTCGCCCGCCACACTCCCGTGCTCAGCTCGCGCAGCCTGTCGGAGCGCTGTGGCGGCCGCCTGCTGCTCAAGGCCGAGAACCTGCAGCGGACCGGGTCGTTCAAGCTCCGCGGCGCCGTCCACAAGATCTCGCGCCTCACGGACGCGCCGGGGGTCGTAGCCGGCAGCGCCGGCAACCACGGCCAGTCGCTCGCCTACGCTGCGCGCGCCAAGGGCATCCCGTGCGAGGTGTTCATGCCGCGCGAGGCCCCGGTGGCCAAGGTGGCCGCCGTGGAGGCGTTCGGCGGGATCGTGCACCTGCAGGGCGACTCGGTGGACGAGTGCGTGGCCGCGGCACGCGCCCGCGCCAAGGAGACGGGCGCCGGGTTCGTGCATCCCTTCGACGACCCCGACGTCATCCTCGGCCAGTCCACGCTCGGCCTCGAACTGCTTCAGGACGTCCCCGATCTGGCGCAGGTGGTCGTCCCCGTCGGCGGCGGCGGGCTCATCTCCGGCATCGCCGGGGTCGTCAAGGCGCGAGCGGGCGGAGACCGTGTCCGCGTTGTGGGCGTGCAGGTCGACGCCTGCGCCCCGTACCCCGAGTCGCTTCGCGGGAACGCCCCGGTCACCTTCAGCGCCCGGGCCACGATCGCCGACGGTATCGCGATCAAGCGCCCCGGCGACATCACCCTTCCGCTCGTCCGCCGCTGGGTCGACGACATGGTGGTGGTCTCCGAGGAGGAGATCGCCGACGCCATGGTGTGGCTGCTCGAGCGCTCCAAGCTGGTCGTCGAGGGCGGCGGCGCGGCCGGCGTCGCGGCGCTTCTGGCCGGTCGCGTGTCGGGCGGGACCCCATCGGGCGGCGCGACCGTGATCGTGCTGTCGGGTGGCAACGTCGACGCCGGGTTGCTGGCGGCGGTGGCCCAGCGCAACGAGACGCTCATGGGCCGCCGCATCCGCCTGTTCACGCGGATCTCGGACCGTCCCGGCGGCCTGGCCGCGCTCCTCACGCTGATCGCGGAGGCCGGCGGCAACGTCGTGCACGCCGACCATGTGCGTGAGGCGGTGCCCCTGCACGTGCGCGAGACCGGAGTGGAGATCGCGCTGGAGACACGGGGCCCCACGCACAGCGAAGAGATCGTCGTCGCGCTCGAGTCGGCCGGCTACGAGGTCCGCCGCCTCGAGGGATGACACGCTGACCGGCGGCCGGTAGAGTCGCCGCTGGGACCATGTCGCCCATCTCACGCGGATTTCTCGGTCGGCGCCACGAGACGGTCGATCCGTCGCGGGTGCCTCCGGGCCAGTACGTCACGCACGACTTCCCGGTGCTATCCGCAGGCCCCACGCCGCGGGCCCAGCTTGACGACTGGACGTTCACGATCGACGGCGCCGTCGAGTCGGCGGTGTCGTGGTCCTGGCCGGAGCTGACGCAGCTGCCGGCGGAGACGATCACCAAGGACATCCACTGTGTCACCAAGTGGTCCAAGCTCGACACCACCTGGCGCGGCGTGGCGGTCGACACGCTGTTTGCGAACGTGACCACCCGGGCGGCGTACCTGACCGCGTGGAGCGACGGGGGCTACACCACGAACCTGCCCGTGGCCGACGTCATGGACGGCAAGGCGTGGATCGCCTACGAGTACGATGGCCGCCCGCTGGAGCCCGAGCACGGTGGCCCGGCGCGGCTGCTCGTGCCCCACCTGTACTTCTGGAAGAGCGCCAAGTGGGTGCGCGGCCTCACCCTCAACGTCGCCGACGAGCCCGGCTTCTGGGAGGGCTACGGGTACCACAACTACGGCGATCCATGGCGCGAGCAGCGCTACCAGGGCGACTGACCTGGCAGCTCGCCCGGGTGGTGGAGTCAACGCCCGAGACGGCCCAGACCACGACGCTCGTGCTCGACGCGCCCGGCTGGGTGGGACATCGCGCCGGCCAGCACGTCGACGTCCGCCTCACCGCCGAGGACGGCTATCAGGCCCAGCGCAGCTACTCGATCGCCTCGGCGCCCGAGGATGACCACCTCATGCTCACCGTGGAGGAGATCTCAGACGGCGAGGTGTCGCCATACCTCACCGAGGAGCTGCGCGCGGGCGACGAACTGGAGCTGCGCGGCCCGATCGGGGGCTGGTTCGTGTGGGAGGGGACCGAGGGCGGTCCGCTGCTGCTGTTCGGCGGCGGCTCGGGAGTCGTCCCCCTGCGGGCGATGCTCCGCCATCGCGCCGCGACGTCGAACCCCACCCCGGCGCGCCTGGTGTACTCGGCCCGGTCGCTGCACGACATCATCTACCGCGAGGAGCTGCAGGGTCCGGCCGACGGGGTCGAGGTCCGCTTCGCGCTCACGCGCTCGTGGCCCGACGACTGGACCGGGCACCGCGGCCGCGTCGACGACCGGCTGCTGGACGCGGTCACGTGGGCACCGAGCGAGATGCCGGCGATCTACGTCTGCGGCCCGAACGGCTTCGTCGAGGCGATCAGCCGGCAGATGGTCGCGCGCGGGCACTCCCCCGGACGCGTCAAGACCGAGCGATTCGGACCCACGAGCTGAGAGGAGCGCCATGGAGGACTTCACCGTCGACGGCAACGCGCTGGCAGGGGCGCTGGAGCAATCGATGGGCCGGGACATGACGACCGAGCGCGGGACCTGCGGGCACTGCGGCAATCCGTCCATGGTCGCCGAGCTCGTCGTCTACCCCAAGGCGCCCAGCCCGGTGGCGCGCTGCCCGCATTGCGGGGACGTGGTGCTGGTCGTCACCGAGATCCGCGACATCGTCACGGTCCACATCGGTCAGTACGCGCTGTAGCTGCGCCCGGTCCGTGCCGAACACCAACGCTGCATCAGCGCGCTGACGAGCGCCTCTACGAGGCCAAGCGTCAGTCGCCCAGCTCGGCGCGCCGCCGCACCACGAACTCGCGCAGCGCGTCGTCGACGGCGCCGTCGATGGGAGGCTGCTCGTAGTCCTCGAGGGCCTGGCGCCAGATCTCGCCGGCGCGGGCGGTCGTGTCGCGCGCGCCGCGCTTGGTCCAGCGGTCGAAGTTCTCGGTCGAGGACAGCAGCGGGCGGTAGAAGCACTCGCGGAAGCGCTCCAGGGTGTGCGCGGCGCCCAGGAAGTGCCCGCCGGCGCCGACCTCCTGATGGGCGTCGAAGGCCAGCGAGGCCTCGTCGATCTCCAGCGGGGTGAACTCGTGGCGCAGCTCGCGCAGCAGCTCGACGTCGACGATGAACTTCTCGTAGCAGGACACCAGCCCGCCCTCCAGCCAGCCCGCGGAATGCATCACGAAGTTGGCCCCGGCCAGGAAGGTGGGCAGCAGGGTCATCAATGACTCATAGGCCGCCTGGGCGTCGACGGTCTGGGAGGCGTTGAGCGCGCCGCCGCCGCGCCACGGGAGCCCGAAGTGGCGCGCGATCTGGCCGGTGCACAGCACCCCGATCCCGGACTCGGGGGTGCCGAACGACGGCGAGCCCGACTGCATGTCGGTGTTGGACAGAAACGATCCGAATACCACCGGCGCGCCGGGGCGGATCGTCTGCGCCAGCGCGATGCCGGCCAGGGCCTCGGCCATCTGCTGGACCAGCGTGGCCGGGAGGGAGACGGGCGACATCGCGCCCATCAGCAGAAACGGAGTGATCACCACGGCCTGGTTGGCCTTCACGTACTCCACCATCGCCGACAGCATCCGGTCGTCGTAGCGCAGGGGGCTGTTGACGTTGATGAGCGAGATCGACACCGGCGCGCGCTCGATCGCGTCGCGGCCGCCGAACAGGATCTCGCCCATGGCGATGGTGTCGGCGGCGTTGGGGCCTGAGGTCACCGAGCCCATGTAGGGCTTATCGGACAGCGTCTGCAGGGCGTAGACCATGTCGAGGTGCCGGCTGTCCAGCGGCCGGTCCTCGGGCTCGCAGATGGTGCCGCCGGGCGAATCGAGCTGGGGATAGAACTGCGACAGGCGCACGAGGTTCTCGAAGTCGGCCATCTTGGCGTCGCGGCGCACGTCGCCCTCGCGGATGAAGGGGCACCCGTACACCGGCGCGAACACCATGTGGTTGCCGCCGATGTGGGCGGTGTTGGCGGGGTTGCGCGCCTGCAGCTCGAACTCCCGGGGAGCCTTGGCCACCTGCTCGAGGATCCACTCGGGGTCAAAGCGAACGCGGTTCTCGTCCTCCACGATCTGACCGGCGCCGCGCAGCACCTCCACTGCCTCGGGCAGCAGGAACTCGATCCCCAGCTCCGAGACGATCCGCCGCCAGCCGCGATCCAGCGTCGCCATCGCCTCCTCGCTGAGGATCTCGTAGCGGGGCATGTCGTTCACGAACATGGCGGGCTTCCTCTCTCAAGTGGTTCGGGGTTGACGGAGCGGTGTGCGTCCGTAATATATCCCTCCATGGAACAACAGTTCCAAGAAGGTGCTGCGGCCCCCTCCCGCGCCTCCGGCACCACCGCCATCGACCGCGGTGCCGAGCTGCTGGTGCGCGTGCTCGAGTCAGAGGAGCCCATCGCACTGGCCGAGATCGCGTCCGCCACCGGCATCCCCAAGAGCACCGCCTCGCGGCTGGTGTCGGCGCTCGAGCGCCAGGGTCTCGTGGAGCAGGACGGGGAGCGGGGACGCCTGCGCCCCGGTCCCGCGATCCTGCGGGTCGCCGAGCGCAGCATGCTGGAGCGCAGCATCCTCGAGCTGGCCCGCCCGTCGCTCGACACGCTCGGCGAGCTGACCGGCGAGACGATCAACCTGGCCGTGCCCGGGCCGCAGGGCGTCGAGCACATCGCCCAGGTCGAGAGCCGCCACTTCCTCGGCGCCGGCCAGTGGCTCGGCCGCTCCGCCGCCTATCACTGCACCGCCAACGGCAAGGTGTTCATGGCCTTTGATCGCGCGCCGATCCCGGCGCGCCCGCCCGCGCTCACGCCGCAGACCATCACCGACCCCACCCGCCTCAAGGCCGAGCTCGCCCGCGTGCGCCGCGATGCCTTCGCGGAGGCGATCGAGGAGCTGGAGGTCGGTCTGGCCGCCATCGCCGCCCCGGTGCGCGGGGCGGGCGGCCAGGTGGTGGCAGCGCTGAGCATCACCGGCCCGACTGTCCGGATGACCCCGGAGCGGATCGGGGAGCTGAGGGCCATCCTGATTGAGGAGGCGGACGCCTTGAGCCGCCGCCTCGGCAACACCGAGCAAGGAGAACACGCCGCATGACCCACGAGGAGATCCTGCAGATGCTCTACGACGAGACCCTGGTCGGCAACGCCCCCGTGGTCTCCGACGGCGTCAAGGGCGGCCTCGAGGACGGACTCGAGCCCGAGCGCATGCTCTACGACGCGCTGATCCCCTCCTTGGAGGAGGTGGGGGCCCGCTTCGAGCGCGGCGACTACTTCGTCCCCGAGATGCTGATCGCCGCGCGGGCGATGCAGGGCGCACTGGACATCCTGCGCCCGCTGCTGGCCGAGACCGGGACCGCCGGCGCCGGCACGTTCCTCATGGGCACCGTCAAGGGCGACGTCCACGACATCGGCAAGAACCTCTGCAACATCATGCTCGAGGGAGCCGGGTTCACCGTCATCGACCTCGGCGTCAACGTGCCGCCCGAGAAGTTCATCGAGCAGATCGGCGAGCACAACCCCGACATCGTCGGCTTCTCGGCGTTTCTCACCACGACGATGCCGATGTTCAAGGCCAACATCAACGCCCTCGAGAAGGCCGGGATCCGTGACGACGTGATCGTCATGGTCGGCGGCGCCCCCGTCACCCAGGAGTACGCCGACGCGGTCGGGGCCGACGGCTACTCGGCCGACGCCTCCTCGGCGGTCAAGAAGGCCCGGGAGCTGATCGAGCTGCGCCGGGAGAAGGTACCGGCGTGACGGCGCGCGGCCTGCTCGCGAAGGCGGAGCACGCCGTCAAGGGTCCCATCTGGGGCTGTCAGATGTGCGGGCAATGCGTCCTGCACGACACCGGTCTGACATGCCCGATGACCTGTCCCAAGACGCTGCGCAACGGGCCGTGCGGCGGCGTGCGCCCCAACGGCCACTGCGAGGTCAAGCCCGAGATGCGCTGCGTGTGGCTCAAGGCCTACGAGCGCTCGGAGCGGTTACCACTCTGGCACGCGCACATCGACCAGCTGCGCCCGCCGGTCGACAACCGCCTGAAGGGCACGTCGTCGTGGCTGAACCTGTTCAGCGGCCGTGACAAAGAGGTCCCCGCGGGATGGGCCCCGGATGTCCAACCTTGAGCGCAAGCTGACGGCCGGCGAGTTCGTCGTCACCGCTGAGCTGCCCGTCATCGACGGCGGCGGCCACGCCGAGCTCCAGCGACAGCTCGAGCCGATGCGGCCGTTCGTGGACGCGTTCAACGCCACCGACAACCCGGCCGCGCACGCCCACGTCTCCCCGCTGGCGGTGTCCATCGGCCTGCAGGAGGTCGGCGTGGAGCCGATCATGCAGCTCGTCTGCCGCGACAAGAACCGGCTGGCGCTCGAGGCCGAGCTGATGGGCGCCGCCATGTACGGCATCGAGAACGTGTCATGTCTGACCGGCGACGACGTCACGGCGGGCGACGAGCCCGAGGCGCGGCGCGTGTTCGACCTGGACAGCATCCAGCTCGTCGCGCTCGCCCGTACGCTGGACCGTGGCCACTATCTGTCGGGGCGCGAGATCCATCCCAAGCCTCACTTCTTCGTGGGCGCGGTGGAGAACCCGTCGGCGCCGCCGCTGGAGTTCCGCGTGCGCCGCGCCGCCCAGAAGGCGCTGGCCGGGGCGCAGTATCTCCAGCTCCAGCTCTGCTACCGCACCGAGCTGCTGGAGCGCTTCATGCGCGCCGCCCGCGACATCGGCCTCACCGAGCGTCTCGCCCTCATCCCCTCCATCTGCATCCTGCGCAGCGTGGGTGGCATGCGCTTCGTCGCCAACCACGTCCCCGGCATCGACGTGCCGCCCGAGACCGTGCGGCGCGTCGAGCAGTCGGCCGACCCCGAGCACGAGTGCTTCGACATCGCTTACGAGCTGGCCTCCCACGCGCTGGCCCAGCCTGGCGTGGCCGGTCTCCACTTCATCTCGTTCCGCAAGGATGCGGGCATCGCGAAGCTCTGCGGTCGCCTCGGAATCCCCCCACGAATCGAAAGAGAGTCCAATGGATACAGTGCTTCGGTCGCGCTCGGGTAGCGTCACGATCGGCGCGACGCAGCCGTTCTGCGTGATCGGCGAGCGCATCAACCCGACCGGTCGCAAGGTGTTCGCCGAGGAGCTGCGTAACGGCGACCTCTCGACCGTGACCGCCGACGCACTGGCCCAGGCCGAGGCCGGAGCCAACATGCTGGATGTCAACGCCGGCATTCCGCTGGTGGACGAGCCCGAGCTGCTCAAGTCCATGCTCACGGCCGTCCAGGAGGCCGTGGACCTGCCGATCTGCATCGACTCCTCGGTGATCGAGGCGCTCGAGGCCGGCCTCTCGGTCTACGAGGGCCGCGCGCTGGTCAATTCGGTGACCGCCGAGGACGAGCGCCTGGACGAGATCCTGCCGCTGGTGGCCAGGCACGGCGCCGCCGTCATCGGCCTGGCCAACGACGAGACCGGCATCCCCGAGACGCCCCAGAAGCGCCTGGAGTGCGCGCGCAAGATCGTCGCGGCCGCCAACGACCACGGCATCGCCACCGAGGACGTGATCATTGACCCGCTGGCCATGACCGTGGGCGCCGCCACCGATGCCGTCACCGTCACGCTGGCCACCATCTCCCTGATTCGGGACGAGCTCGGGGTGAACATGTGCTTGGGCGCCTCCAACGTCTCCTTCGGCCTCCCCCGCCGCCACGAGCTCAACGCCGGCTTCTTGCCGATGGCGATGGCGGCGGGGCTGACCAGCGCCATCATGTCGACCGCCGAGGTGGTGGTGCAGTCGGTGCGGGCCTCGGATCTGCTGCTCGGCCACGACGCCTGGGGCGCCAACTGGATCGCCGCGCACCGGGCCCGCCAGGCCACCGCTCAGGCGCAGGAGGCCGCGACGGCGTGAGCGCCGCCTCCCCCAAGCGGCGCGCGCTCGAGCGCGAGGAGGCGGTCGTCGAGACCGACGGCGCCGAGCGTGTGCGCCTGCGGTTCCTGCCCGACGGCGGCGAGGTCCGCGTCCCGAGCGGAACGCCGATCTTCGACGCCGCCAGCTGGAACGGCATCGCCATCGACTCGACCTGCGGCGGTCACGGGACCTGCAAGAAGTGCAAGGTCCGCATCGTCTCGGGCGACGTACCGCTCTCCAGCGTCGACCCGCGGGCGTTCACCACCGATGAGCTGCGCGCGGGCTGGCGGCTCGCCTGCCGGGCCGGCGCCCGCGGCGATCTCGTCGTCGAGGTACCGCCGCTCCAGACCCGGCCCAAGGCAGCGCTCGTCGGCGTCGGCCGCCACGTGATCCTGCGCCCCGCCGTCCAGAAGCGCCACCTCGTGCTCGACGAGCCGACGCTCGAGGATCAGCGGTCTGACCTGCAGCGAGTCTGCGACGCGCTCGACGATCTCGAGCCTTACGCGTCGCTCGGCGTGCTGCGGACGCTCGGCGGCACGCTGCGCCGGTCGCACTTCGACGTCACCGCCGTCGTGTGCGACGACGAGCTGATCGATGTCGAGCCCGGTGACACGACGGGCCGGCGGTTCGCGATCGCGTTTGACCTCGGCACGACCACCGTGGTGGCAACGCTGCTCGATCTCGAGAGCGGCCAGCCGGCCGCGGTGAGGTCGATGCTCAACCGCCAGCAGCCCTACGGGGCTGATGTCATCACCCGAGTGTCGGCGACGATGATGGATGAGCATGCGCTCGGCGCGCTCCAGCAGCGCGCGCACGAGACGTTTTCCGAGCTGACCGGTGAGGTGCTCGCGGACGCCGGCGTCGAGCCGCACGAGGTCTATGAGATCGCGGTGTGCGGCAACGTCACCATGATGCAGATCGCGCTCGGGATCGATCCCGAGCCCCTGTCGATGGCGCCGTTCACGGTCGCGACGCACGAGTTCCCGCCCACCCGCGCGTCTGAATTCGGGGTCACGCTGCACCCGCGGGCATCGGCCTACGTGTTCCCATCGCTTGGCGCCTACGTCGGCGGCGACATCGTGGCCGGACTGCTCGCCACCGGCCTGACCCGCGACCGGCGGCTGCGCCTGTTCATCGACGTCGGGACCAATTCGGAGATCGCGCTGGGCTCCGTGGACCGCGTGCTCGCCACCGCGGCGCCCGCGGGACCGGCGTTCGAAGCCGCTCAGATCAAATGCGGCATGCGGGCGGCCGACGGCGCGATCGAAGGCATCAAGCTGAGCGCCGACGGCCTCGAGCTCGAGGTGATCGGTGACACCGAGCCGGTCGGCATGTGCGGCTCGGGGCTCGTGGACGCGGTCGCCGAGCTCGTCCACGCCGGTCTGCTGGATCATTCCGGCCGCTTCATCCCAGACGAGGACGCCGCCGACAGGTTCCCCGGGCTGTGCAACCGGCTGACGAAGATCGGCGAGGAGCGAGTGTTCGTGCTGCACTGGCGTGATGAGGATCCCGCCAAGTCGGTCTACCTCTCCCAGCGCGACGTCCGCGAACTGCAGTTCGCCAAGGGATCGATCGCCACCGGCTGGCAGATCCTGTTGCGGGAGATGGGCGTCGAGGCGGGTGACATCTCCCAGGTGCTGCTCGCGGGCAGCTTCGGCGCCTACCTCACCCCCCTGAGCGCGGTGCGCATCGGGCTGGTGCCGGCGCTGGCGCTGCCGCGCATCGTGTCGGCCGGCAACGTGGCCGGGGAGGGCGCCAAGATCGCCGCCCTGTCACTGCGTGAGCGCGCCGAGGCCCAGTCGATCCTGCGCGAGGTCGAGTACGTGGAGCTGTCCGGGCGCGCCGATTTCAACGACCTGTTCATCGACCAGCTCGCGTTTCCAGGATGAGCACCCCCTCGCCCACGCGTGCCGCCGTTGTGGCCTGCGGAGCCCTGGCCTTCGACGTGCGCTCCATCGCGCGGCGCCGCGGCTGGGACGTCGACGTGGTCCCGGTGCCGGCGCTGCTGCACAACCGCCCCGAGCAGATCCCCGCGGCGGTGGCCGAGGCGCTGGCCACCCACGATGTGGTGGCCGTGGCCTACGCCGACTGCGGCACCTACGGGGCGCTGGACGAGGTGCTGGCCGGCGCCGGTGTGCAGCGTCTGGCCGGCGATCACTGCTACGACGTGCTGGCGCGCGACGAGGTGGAATGGGCGCTGGCCGAGGAGCCGGGCACCTACTTCCTCACCGACTTCCTGGCCCGCACGTTCGAGCACACGGTCGTGCGCCAGCTCGGGCTCGACCGTTGGCCGGAGCTCCGCCACACCTACTTCGCCCATTACACGCGCGTGGTGTGGCTGGCCCAGCGCCCCACGCCGGCCACCCGCCGCCGCGCGGAGGCGGCGGCGGAACGCCTCGAGCTGCCGCTGGAGATCCGGCCGGTCGGCAACGCGGGCCTCGAGCGCGGGCTCGAGCGCCTGCTCGCCGCCTAATCCGCAGCGCCGGCCTCCACCAGCAGCGTCGCGACGTCGGCCACGCGCAGGTCGGCACCGGCGCTCTGCACCCCGTCGTCGAGCATCACGGTGCAGTACGGGCACGCCACCGCCAGCGTGCCGGCCCCGGTTTCGGCCGCCTCCCGCACGCGGTTCTCGTTGATCGCCCCGGCGCGCTCCTCCATCCACATGTGCGCACCGCCCGCGCCGCAGCAGAACGTCTCTTTGCCGCTGCGCGCCATCTCCACCGGAGTGCCGACGGCGCTGACCAGGTCGCGCGGCGCGGCCAGGACGTCGTTGTGGCGCGCCAGGTAGCAGGAGTCGTGGTAGGTGATCGAGAGCCCGTCCGCTCGCCGCGGCGTGAGGCGGCCCTCGCGCACCAACCGTGCCAGCAGCTCGGAGTGGTGGATCACCTCGTAGTTGCCGCCGAAGTCCCCGTACTCGTTGCCCAGCGTGTTGAAGCAGTGTGGGCAGTTGGCGATGATCTTGGTGATGCCGGCCGCGTTGAGCGTCTCCACGTTCTGCTCGGCGAACGCCTGAAAGACGTACTCGTTGCCGATACGCCGCGCGGGGTCCCCGGTGCACGCCTCGCGAGCCCCGAGGATCGCGAAGTCGACGCCGGCCTTGTGCAGGAGCTTCACGGTGTTCTCGGCGGTGGTCCGTGCCCGTTCGTCGAACGAGCTCGCGCATCCCACCCAGTACAGATACTCGGGCGCGGTCTCGCCGGGCTCCAGGATGCGCACGCCGAGCCCGTCGGCCCAGTCGGCGCGCTCGGACTGGGCCTTGCCCCACGGGTTGGAGGCCCGCTCGACATCGCGGAGCATCGGCTCGGCCTCGGAGGGGAAGCTGGATTCGACCATCACGAGGTGGCGGCGCAGGTCGACGATGTGGTCCACGTGCTCGATCGACACCGGGCATGCCTGAACGCACGCGCCACAGGTGACGCAGTCCCATACCGACTCCTCGGGCACCGCGTTGGGCACCAGGGCGGCGAGGTCGAGAGGCGCGGCCGCGTCGTCGCCGCCCGCCCGCGCCGTAACGATCGCGCCGCCGTCGGCGAACACCTGGTCGCGCAGCCCCATGATGAGCAGCTTGGGCGACAGCACCTTGCCGGTGGCAAACGCGGGACAGGCGTCCTGACAGCGGCCGCACTCGGTGCAGGAGAACGTGTCGAGCATCTGCTTCCAGGTGAGATCGGCGGCGGTCCCGGCGCCGAAGCGGATGTCCTCCTCGGGGATGTCGGGATCATCGAAGCGCAGCGGCTCCAGGCGGCCGCCCGGTCCGGTGCGCCCGTACCAAACGTTGAACGCGGCGGAGGCGATGTGCAGGTGCTTGGAACGCGGCAGGTAGGCCAGGAACGCGAGGATGGTGATCACGTGGGCCCACACGAACACCCGCTCGAGCACGCGGGTGAGGCCGTCGTCGGCAAACAGCTTGGAGAGCAGATTGGAGACCGGCGCCGAGGACGCCGGCCACTCGTTGAGGCCGAGCGCGATCCGCGTCGCGTGCCACAGCAGCAGCGTGATGGCGATGGTGGCGATCAGCGCCAGGATGAGGTCGGCCTCGCCCAGATGGCTGCCCTCGAAGCGCCGCGGGCGCTGCACCTTGCGGATCCACAGCGCGCTGACCACGCCGACGAGCACCAGCACCGCGAACACGTCAACCAGGAACGCGTACCACCCCTGGTGACCGAGCCACGGGAAGGTGGCGTGCTTGTCCACCACGCCGATCATGGCGATCACGATCGTGGGGCCCAGCACCAGAAAGCCCCAGAAGATGAAGGCGTGGATGAGCCCGGGGCCGAGCCGCTGCAGGAGCTTGCGCTGGCCCAGCACGATGGTGGCCTCGTGCTCGGCGCGCCGCGAGCGGTCGCCGACCCGCTCCACCGGCGCCCCCGCCTGCAGCAGGGCCACCAGGAAGCGAACCCGCACGGTGAAGAGGCTCACGCTCGCCGCCACCAGCGCGGCGAGGACGACGGCGGAGACGGCGATGCCTATGTCCCGCGCACCTTTCTGATCTCGGCCGAGATCGCGGGTACCACCTCGTGCAGGTCCCCGATGACGGCATAGTCTGCGGACGCGAAGATCGACGCCTCGCCATCAGGGTTGATCGCCAATAGCCGCTTGGCGCCCTTGCACCCGGCCATGTGCTGGGTGGCCCCGCTGATCCCGCAGGCGATGTAGATCTCCGGCGAGATCTTGGTGCCGGTCTGACCCACCTGGTCGGTGTGCGGGCGCCAGCCGGCGCTCGTGACCGCGCGCGAGCACCCGACGGCCCCGCCGAGCAGCGCCGCCAGCTCCTCGATCACCGAGAAGCCATCGGCGGAGCCGACGCCGCGGCCGCCGGACACCACCACGTCGGCGTCGGCCAGCGACACGCCCGCGCTCGACGCGGGGATCGTCTCGCTCACCCGCACCACGCGGTCGGCCTCCGATGCCGAGCCGCTGACCGGCACGACCTCCACCTCGGACAGGGGCGCGGCGGCCACGGCGTGAGGCGCGGCCGTCACCAGCAGCGGTGACCCGTGGACGCGCGCTTCCTCGAGCAGGCTGCCTCCCCACCGCATGCGCACGACGGTGGCGGGGTCCCCGGGTGCGATCGACAGGCAGTTGGCCGACATCGGCTGGTCGAGCTTGGCGGCGACGTGGGCCAGCACCTCGTTGCCGCGATCGGTGCCGGGGGCCACCACGGCGCCGGCCGAGCGCTGCTGGGCCAGCTCCACCAGGGTCTGGGCCCAGGCGGCGGGGGCGTAGACCTCCGACGGATCGAACGCCACCGGGGAGACGTCGTCTCCCAGCGTGCGGGCGAGCGTCACCGCCTGCTGGGAGAGCTCGTCGGCGGCGGCCTCGATGAACACGAGCGTCGCCATCACATCACGCCGATCTCGGACAGGATCTCCACGACCCGGGGCGCCGCCTCGGGGCCGCGGCCCAGGACCTCGGCCTGCTTGCTCGAGCCCTCGGGTAGCTTGAGGCGGACCATCTCAAGACGCGGCTGCGCTCGCGCCGGCTCAGACGCGGCCAGCGGCTTGCGTTTGGCCCGCATCCGTCCCGGCACCGAGGGATAGCGCGGGAGGTTGATGCCTTCCAGCACCGAGACGACCGCGGGGGTCGGGACCGCGTACACGTCCCGGCCGCCGGCGACCTCGCGCTCGCAGCGAAGGCTGCCGGCATCGGCCGTGATCCCCTTGATCCCGTTGACGGCCGGGAGCCCTAACGCGTGGGCGACGCGCACCGCCACCTGGTAGTTGCCGGCGTCGGCGGACTCGTTGCCGAACAGCAGCACGTCAAACGACGTCCCGTCCTCGCGGATGGCGGCGACGATGGCGGCCGCGGTGGCCTGGGGGTCCCATTCGCCGCCGTCGGTGACCAGGTGGATCCCGCGGTCGATGCCGATCGCCATCATGTCGCGCAGCTGCTCCTCGGCGTCGGCGGGGCCCAGGGTCAGCACCACCGACTCGCCGCCATGGGCCTCCACCAGCCGGATCGCCTCTTCGGCGGCGCATTCCTCGTGGGGGCTTACGGTGAACCCGAGGTGCCGGGTCTGGATCGCCCGCTCGTCCTCGGTCAGGGTGATCTTGCCGCCGGTGAGCGGCACGCGCTTGACGCATACGAGGACGTTCACCTAGGACCTCACTCGGGCGTTGTCAGGGTCGAACACCGGGGTCGAGTCGTTGGTGGCGACCGTGACCGGGTAGAGCTCGCCCATGTACTGCACCTGGAGTTTGGCGCCGACGACGGCATGCTCGGGTGGCAGATAGCTCATGAGGATGTGCTTGCCGATCGAGGGGCCGGCGCCCGCGCTGGTCACGTAGGAGCGGCGGCCGTGGGCGTCGGCGATCGGCTCGCCGTCAGAGGTGAGGATCGGCTCGCCGCCCAGCATGTAGCGCTTGACCCCAGACTTGGACGTGTGGTCGTCCACCGTCAGCGTGCACATGGCCACGGCCTGCGGCTCCTCGCGATGGCGCACGTGCGCCGCCTTGCCGATGAAGTCCTGGTCCTTGACCTTGCCCCACGCCATGCCGGCCTCGACGACGTTGTACTCGCCCTCCAGTTCGGCGCCGTAGGCCCGATAGCACTTCTCCAGGCGGCCGGTGGTCCCGTAAACGCCGGCGCCCACCGGGACGGCGCCGTGGGGCAGGCCGGCCTCGGCGACGATGTCCCATAGCCGCGCGCCCTGCTCGATGGGCACGTACAGCTCCCAGCCCAGGTCGCCGACGTAGGAGATGCGGCTGGCGATCACGGTGAGCGGCCCGACCTCGATCTCCCTCCAGTTGGCAAACGGGAACCCCTCGTGCGAGACGTCGTCGGAGGTGACGCTGGCGAGGATGTCTCGGGCACGAGGACCCCACATCCCCAGCGTCGTCCAGGCGTTGGTCTGGTCGTGGATCTGCGCGGACCCGTCTGACGGCAGGTGGTCCTTGAACCACTTGAGGTCGCTCATCCCCCACGCGCCGCCGGTGACGACGCGGAACACATCGTCGGCCATGCGCATGATCGTCAGGTCCGCCTTGAACCCGCCGCCCGGCGTGAGGATCGGCGTGTAGACGGTGCGCCCGATCGCTACGTCCATCTGGCGCATGGCGATGCGCTGGACGGCGTCGAGGGCTCCGGGGCCCGTGACGTCGAAGAGCGCGAACGCTGTCAGGTCCGTGTAGCCGGCCCGGTCGCGCATCGCCAGGTGCTCGGCGTTGATGAGCGGGCTCCACCAGCGCGCCTCCCACTCGGCCTCGCGGCGGGTCACGCGGTCGCCGAACTCCTCCAGCAGTGGAGCGTTGGATTCATACCACTGGGGGCGCTCCCAGCCGGCCGCCTCGTAGAACACCGCCTGGATCTCCTGCTCGCGCTCGTAATACGGCGACAGCTTGACGCGCCGGTCTGACTCCCACTGCTCGGCGGGGTGGACGATCCCGTACATCTTGTTGAAGCCCTCGTTGACCCGCGCCCGGATGTGGGTCTTGGTCTTCTGGTGGGGGTAGGCGCGGGCGATGTTGGACTCATAGACGTCGATCTCGGACTCGCCGTGGACCATCAGCTCCGCCACCGTCTTGCCCGAGCCCGGGCCCTCCTTGATCCAGATTGCGGCGGCGCTCCACAGCCCCGCGACCTCGGGGGTCTCGCCGAGCAGCGGCAGGCCGTCGTGGGTCACCGACAGCAGGCCGTTGATGGCATAGCGCACGCCGACGGACTCGTCGCCGACGATCTCGGGCATGAGCTCGAGCGCCTGCTCCATCTGCAGGTCGAAGTCGGCCTGGGTGAACGGAAGCTCGGTGGGGCTGAGCGCCGACTCCTCGATGGAGGGGATCTCGTCGGCGTCGATCATGATCGGGCGGTGGGCGTAGGAGCCGATCTCCAGGCCACCGCCGTCCTGGCGCTCGTACATGTTGGTGTCCATGTCGCGCACGATCGGATAGTCAACGAGCGTCTTGGCGTCCTGGAAGAGCTCCACGGGGCCGATGTCGATCATCTGGTGCACGGCGGGGCTGAGCGGGATGCGGGCCCCGGCCATCCGCGCGATCCGCGGGCTCCAGCAGCCGCAGGCGATGACCACGCGATCGGCCTCGATGTCCCCGCGGTCGGTGCGCACGCGACGGACCCGCCCGTGCTCGATGTCGAGCCCCACGACCTCGGTGTTGGCGGCCACGGTCATGCCGGCCTCGACGGCGCGCTCGCGCATGATGGTCGCCGCGCGCAGCGAGTCCACCACGCCGGCGCCCGGGGTGTAGAAGCCGCCGAGCAGGAGCTCCTCGTTGATGAACGGCACGAGCTCCTTGATCTCGGCGGGCGTCAGCAGCGAGGTGGGCTCGATCCCCCACGTCTTGGCCGAAACCATGCGCCGGTTGAGCTCCTGCATCCGGGCCTCGGTGCGGGCAACCTCGATCCCGCCGCACTCGAGGTAGACGTCGAGCTCCTTGTACTGGCGCATGCTCTCCTTGGTCAGCGCCGTCATCTCCTTGGAGTGGTCGACGGGGAAGATGAAGTTGGAGGCGTGTCCGGTGGAGCCGCCGGGGTTGGGCAGCGGTCCCTTGTCCAGCAGGGTGATCTCAGTCTCGCCCAGCCGCGAGAGGTGGTAGGCGACGCTGTTGCCCACGATCCCGGCGCCGATGATCACGACGCGCTGGCGGGCGGGCAGCTGCCGCGATTCCGAAGTGGCCATACGGCTGATATATCAGATGCAGGTCAGCGGCGTCAACGCGACCGCCCAGGTTCTCGCGGCGCCGCCGGCGGCTTGCCGGGCCCCGCAGCAACTCCGTGGCCTCTGATGGGTTTAGGACTCGACGTTAGGGTGATATTAGGCTCAGGGGTAGGGCGGGCAACACGCGTGGCTCCCCTGGCCCGTGCGCATCAGCGCGTCCCAGCAACACAACAGGAGATTTCATGATTGCTACTCACCGACGACTGGCGAGCATCGCTGCGGCGGCTTGCTGCGCGGTGTCGGCCGGCGGCGCGCTGGCCTCCCAGGCCTCGGCGGCGACACTGGTCGCCAACCAGGGGTGCTACGTCAACGGCGGCCCGGCCAGCCCCGCGGCGATGACCATCACCGGCGCCGGCTGGGTGCCGGGCAGCACCGTCCAGCTCACCGGCGGGACCACGTTTGCCAACGCCACCGCCGACGCCGCGGGCAACGTGAGCTTCAGCACCGCTGCTCCCGAGTTGTCGGGGATCTCGCCCGGCGCCAAAACGACCAAGCTGACCGCCGCCGCGACCAACCCTGACGGCAGCACGCTCTCGGGATCCGTCAACGTGATGTCGGCGAACCTGGCCGTCGCCACCAGCCCCAGCAGCGTGCGCAACGTCCGCAAGCAGAAGGTCACGTTCTCGTTCTCGGGCTTCGTCCCGGGCAAGCACATCTACGGCTACTACCTCCTCAAGAAGGTCGTTGCCAAGGTGAAGTTCGGCAAGGCGCACGGGCCGTGCGGCCTGCTCAAGCAGAAGGCACTGCTGTACCCCGGCGGGCGTCCGAGCAAGGACAAGTACAAGGTCACCTTCGAGAGCTCGAGCCGCTACGACAAGAATGCCTTCCCGCGCGTCACGGGAACGCTGAACATCCTGCACTTCTAGAAGAGTCGCGCCCCGGTCCGGCCGCCCGGCCAGGCGCCGGCGGCCGGGCCGCGCACCGGCGGGCTCAGGCGGGCTGTCGCTCGAGGTGCCCGCGCCGTCGCACGGCGGAGAGCCCGGCGAGCGCCATCGCCGCGCAGCCGACGACGAACGGAGCGCTGAAGCCCGCCGAGGCGACCGCGGCGCCGCCGAGCGCCGCCCCGGCGGCCAGGCCGCCGATCAGCGCGGACGACACCCAGGTGAACGCCTCGGTCTCCACCCCGTCGGGCACCGCCCGGCCCACGAGCGCGTACTGGCAGGAGAACGCCGGCGCGAGCGTCAGCCCTGCCACCAGCGCGCCCACGATGCCCTCGGGGATGGTGCGGGCGAGGATGAGCGGAGCGGTGCACACCACGCCGCTGAGCAACAGAATTGGGTAGCGACGGCCCAACGGAGCCCGCCAGTTGCGCGCCCCGTACCAGAGGCCGCCGGTCACGCTGCCCAGGCTCCACACCGCCAGCAGGACGCCTGTGGCCGGCCGCGACCCGGCGTGCAGCGCCAGCGCCGGCAGACCGACGCTGATCGCGCCGATCGCCAGGCCGTTGAGAAAGATCGGCGCGAGCATCGCCCGCAGCTCCGCGATGGCCAACACCTGCGGGCGGCGGCGCGTGCATCGCGCGGACTCCGCGACCCCGCGCGCCGGGCGAGGTGACGAACAGGGTGGTCCCGGCGATGCAGACCGCCGTGCTGACGAGCACCGCGACCGTGGGCGAAGCGACGGTGATCACGGCGCCCACCACGAGCGGGCCGGCGATCCAGATGACCTCCTGGATGACGGACTCCAGCGCGTACGCGCTCTCGCGCACGTCGGGATCGCGCAGCAGGTCGCGCAGCAGCGCCCGCACCGCCGGCGCGATTGGCGGCATCAGGGAGCCGGCGATCGCCGACAGGGCGATGAGCGCGCCGGCGCCGGCGCCGGCGTGGGCGGCGATGAGCAACGCGCACAGCGCCACGCATTGGGCCACGGCGACCGGGGGAAGCACGCGCCGGCGCCCGAACCGGTCCACCAGCCGCCCCAGCACCGGCGCGCCCCCGGCGGTGGCGAAGTCGTAGGCCCCGACGGCGACGCCGGCCGCGGCGTAGGACTGGGTGTGCGCGCGGACCAGCAGCAGGATTGCCAGCGATGTCATGCCCTGTGGCAGCCGCCCGATCAGAGCCGTGCCGAACACGCGAGCGCAGCCGGGGGCGGCCAGCACGGAGCGGTAACGGTCGACCATGGGTCGAGCCTACATCCGCCCGGGCCTCTGCTTGAATCGCCCCACCTTGAGCTCAGAGAAAGCGAGATCCGATGCCGTCCCGTGACAAGCCGCCGTTCCGCGCCGACCACGTCGGCAGCCTCCTGCGCCCGCCGGATCTGGCGCGGGCGCGGGCCGAGTTCAAGGCGGGCCGGATCACGGGCGAGGAGCTGCGCGCCGCCGAGGACGAGGCGATCCGCGGCGTGATCGAGCTGCAGCGCGCGGCCGGCCTGCGCACGGTCACCGACGGCGAGTTCCGCCGGACCTCCTGGCACATGGACTTCATCTACCAACTGGACGGGATCACGCAGGTCGAAGGCTCGTCGATCCACGTCCAGTTCCGCAGCGCCGAGGGAGAGTACGACTACGCCCCGCCCGCGATGCGGGTGAGCGGAAAGGTGGGCCTGCCGGACACGATCTTCTCCGGGGCGTTCAGGTTTCTGCGCGACAACGCGTCCGCCCAGCAGACCCCGAAGCTGACCGTGCCCTCGCCGAGCATGGTCCACTATCGCGGCGGCAACTCCTCGATCGACGAGTCCGTCTACCCCGAGCTCGGCGAGTTCTGGGACGACCTGACCACCGCCTACAGCCGGCAGCTGACGGGAGCCTACGAGCTGGGCTGCCGCTACCTCCAGCTCGACGACACCAGCCTGGCCTACATCAACGATCCAGCCCAGCGCCGGCACATCGAGCAGATCGGCGGTGACCCGGAGCACCTGCACGAGGAGTACATCGCCAACATCAACCAGGCGCTGGCCGGGAGGCCCAGCGACCTCGTGGTGACCACCCATCTCTGCCGCGGCAACAACCAGTCGATGTGGGCGGCCGAGGGCGGCTACGACTTCGTGGCCGAGGCGCTGTTCGGCGACCTCGCTGTCGACGGGTACTTCCTCGAGTTCGATGACGAGCGCTCCGGCACGTTCGAGCCGCTGCGGTTTGTGCCGCCGGGCAAGCAGGTGGTCCTCGGCCTGGTCACGACCAAGAAGCCCGACTTGGAGGACCGCGACCTGCTCAAGCGCCGCATCGAGGAGGCGTCGCGGTTCGTCGACGTCGAGCAGCTGTGCCTGTCGCCGCAGTGCGGCTTCTCCTCCACCGAGGAGGGCAACAAGCTGACGATCGAGGAGGAGCGGGCCAAGCTCGAGCTGATCGTCGGGGTCGCCGAGGAGGTCTGGGGCCGCTGACCCACCCTTTCGGGCGGTATTGGCAGGAATCCGCAAGTTTGGTGAGTGCTTGTCGTTACAGCCGCCATGGGGACCAGACAGGGCGTGGTGGTAGGGGTCGTGGCGGCGGCCCTCGGCGTGCTCGTCGCGCGCCCGCTGGCCGGGACGGCGGCTCTGCTGCCGCCGACGACGACGCCGACGGTCACGGTTCCGTCGGTGACGACGCCGGTGGGCACAACGCCCTCGGTGACCACCCCGACGCTGACGACGCCCGCGGTCACGACGCCCACGGTCACGACGCCCTCGGTGACCAATCCGTCGCTGAGCACCCCGACGGTGATCACACCCGCGCCGGCGACCGCCGGCGCTCCGGTGACCAGCGTCGCCTCCAAGGTTTCGCCGTTGGTGAATGGGGTGACGCGCCGGGCAGCGGGAACGTCCGGAGCGGCGGGGGTCCCCGCCTCCGCCGCTCCGAACGTGACCGTTCCCGCGAGCGCCGGCGGCCCGGTCGGAACCGGCGCTCAGGCCGGATCCAGCCCCGCCGCGACGCCGTCGCCGACGGTGGCCACGGGCTCACACGCGAAGCTCCCCCGCAGCCGCGCAGGGACGGGGCCGAGCGGGACGCCTCTGCGCCACTCGGCCCGGGACCGGCGCCGCGCCGGCGCCGGTGAGAGCCGGCGGCTTCGCCGCCTCGTGGCCCGGCTGCGCGGCTGTTTACGAACGCTTGGAGCTGGGGCACGCCGCCTGCTGTCGCTGCGGGCCGGGTTGGATGGCCCGGCCCGCAGTCGCGCCGGCACGGCGCGGGTCCTGCGGGTGAGCGTTGCCCGCGAGGGGAGACTGGAGGGACGGGCGGTGCGTGCGCTGAGGCGCAGCGCCGTCAGCGGCTGCGCCGCTGCGGCGGCACCGTTGCCCAGCGGGTCTACCGGCGCCGCCGCGCCCAGGTCCGCGTCCGCGTTCGCGTCCGGACCGGCCGCGCCCTCCGGCCCGAGCGCAAGCCTGAGCGCGGCTCACGCCGCCCGCTCCCCCCGCGCCGGCCGCCACGCCGTTCCCGTCCAGCCGCCCACCGGCGTCGACCGGGCGCAGACCGGCGCCTCATCGCTGGGCGGGGTCATCTTCGCCGCGCTGCTGGCCCTCTTGCTTGGGCTACTCCTCCTTGCGCTGCCCGAGACCCGACGGCGCTTGGCGGGCGCGGGACACGCCGGCGGCGCTCTCCGCGAACCAGCGCCGCCGGCGCCCCCGGCGTCACCCACCCCCCGCCCGGCCCCGGCAGCTCGGCCGCCGGCCACCGACGAGGTCGCGAGCATGGCGGCGGAGGTCTTCGTGGCGCTGACGCGCGGCACGGCCGAGGGCGTGCCTCAGTCCAAGCATGAGGGACATGGTGCCAACCCTCATACTCAGGTTGAGCCTCACCCCATGCACGAGCCCGAGGCGGCGCGGCACGCGTCACCATGGCAGGCGCCGAGGTGGGCGCGTGAGCACGTCACGCAGGCGGCGCTCCTGGCCACGGTCATCGTCAGCGGCGTGGCGCGGCTGAGCCGTCGCGGCCGCCGACGGCGGCCCGGATCGCGCTAGCGCCCGGCGATCCGGTTGGCGAGCAGCGCGATCCGCGACTGCTGGTGGTGGACGCGCTCCTGGCGGTCGGCGAGGCGGTACAGCGTGTGGATCCCGCGAGCGCCCAGGTAGCGCAGCGGCTCGGGCTCCCAGTTGCGGGCCGGGTTGCCCACCCACGGCAGCCGGGCCAGGTCGGTGTCGCGACCGAGGACGAGATCGCGCAGGGTCCGCGCCGCCAGGTTGCTGGCGGCCACCCCCTCCCCCACGTAGCCGCCGGCCCACCCGAGGCCGGTGGCGCGGTCGAGGGTCACGGTGGGGCACCAGTCGCGCGAGACGCCGAGGATCCCGTGCCACGCCCGCGCCACACCCACGCCTGACAGCGACGGGAACAGCGAGGCCAGGCGCTCGCGCAGCTCACCGATGGTCCGCCCCGGGACCGGGCCCTCGCGGTCGGTGCGCGAGCCGAAGCGGTAGGGGACGCCCCGCCCTCCGATCGCGATCCGCCCGTCGGCGGTGCGCTGCGAGTAGGTGTAGAGATAGGAGCCGTCGAGCATCGTCTCGGCGCCGTCCCAGCCGATCCGCGCCCACTCGGCCTCGGGCAGCGGCTCGGTGACGATCATCGCGCTGTTCATCGGCAGCAGCGCCCGGTGCTCGCCGGGCATGTCCGCCGTGTAGCCCTCGGTGGCGCGCAGGACATAGCGCGCGCGGACGTCGCCGCCGCGCGTCATCGCGAGGCCCGGCTCGATCCGGGTCACGGGACTTGACTCGTAGATCCTCGCCCCGGCCCGTTCGGCGGCCGCGGCCAGGCCGTCCACGAGCCGCGCCGGCTGCACGCGGGCGCAGTGGGGCGTGTAGAGCCCACCGCGGACCCCGTCAACCCGGACGCGCGCGCCCATCGCGTCGGCGTCGAGCACCTGCCAGGCGAGGTCCTCCCCCAGTTCGCGGCGCTCTGACTCGGCCTGGGCCCGGAGCCGCTGCAGCTGCGTGTCGGTCTGGGCCACGGTCACGGTGCCGCCGTGCTTCCAGTCGCACTCGATGTTCTCCAGGGCCACGACGGCCCCGATCTCCTTCACCGTTTGCTGGATGGCCCGCACCATCACCCGCGGCGCGTCCGGCCCGCCCCGACCCCGCCACGCCTCCACCGATCCCGCCAGCTTGCCCAGGACCCAGCCGCCGTTGCGGCCCGAAGCACCGAACCCAACCTGATGGCCCTCCAGCACCACGACCGCCAGGCTGGGGTCGGCACGCTTGAGCTCGTAGGCGGTCCACAGCCCGGTGAAGCCCCCGCCGACGATGCAGACGTCAGCCTCGCGGTCGCCGGCCAGCGCGGGCCGCGAGGGACGAGACCCGAGCTGGTCGAGCCAGAACGACGGGGTGGTGGACATCGCGGGCCCGGCGGCGCCGACCTACAGCATCGTCTCTGGGGGGGCGAACTCCGACTCGGGCGTGACCACCTCAATCGGATCGCCGAACTTCACCCGCTTCTCGTTGCGGAAGAAAGCGGGCGCGGTGGCCTTGCGGTAGAGCACGACCAGGATCCCGCTCCCGAGCCCCAGGATGCCGATCCACACCGGGACACCGAGGCCCAGGAGGGCGCCGCTGCTGTCGTTGGCGGCATTGCTGTAGACGAGGACAGCCTTGACCAGGATCACCATCAGGATCAGTCCTCCCAGCGTCGGGAAGAAACCGAGCATGAAGAAGTTGCGTACCGACTTCCTGAGCTCGGAGCGGTAGAACCAGGTGCAGCAGAAGCCGGTGAACCCGTAGTAGATGCACACCAGGATCCCCAGACCTGCCACGCAGTCTGCCAGCACGTTGGTCGAGAGCTTTTCAATGGCGACGAACCAGATGAGGGACAGGACTCCCGCCCAGATCGTGGCGGTGCCGGGAGACAGATTTCGGTCGTGGATCTGGGCGAAACGGCTCGGGATGGCACCGCGACGGGCCATGGAGAGGGCCTGGCGGGCGGCGGGGATGATCGTCGTCTGCGTCGCCGCTGTCGCCGAGGTCAGCACCGCGATGGTCAGCAGGAAATGCAGCGAGCCCAGGACGCCCTTGGCCAGGCCGCCCGCGAAGATGTCGTTGGCGTTGTTGATCAGGTAAGTGGTGCCGGCGAACGCCTGGGAGGCGACCGAAACCAGCAGATAGATCCCGATGAGGACCATCGTCGACGTCACCGCGCTGCGCCCCGGCCCGGAATTCGCGTTCTCGCTCTCCTCGTTCACCGAGACCCCGGTGTCCCAGCCCCAGTAGAGGAACACACCGAGAAGCATGCCGGAAAGGAGCGCGCTGGCGCTGACCGAGAACGGGTTGAACCAGTTCAGCGCCACGTGCATCGAGTGCGTGGGCGAGTCGACGTAGGTCTTGATCAGGGCGACGACGGCGAAGATGATCAGGGTGGTCATCTCGAAGCCCAGCAGGATCTGCTGGGTCCGCGCCGAGAGCTCGATGCCCCTCCAGCAGATCCAGGTGAGGATGATGATGAAGATGCCGCCGAGCACGATCACGGCGGCGGTGCTGTTCGCGAGGCTGGTCGAGACCGAACAGCTGATAGCCATAACTGCCGGCGATCTGCGCCTGGTTGGCGTTGACGACGATGTCGGAGACGATGACGATCCAGCCGATGAGCAGACCGAACTCGGGGCTGATCGCCCGGCTGATCCACGAGAACGACGTCCCACAATCGGGATCCACCTCGTTCATGTACTGGTACGCCCAGGCGACGAACAGCATCGGGATGAACGACACGATGACGACCGCGGGGTTGTGGACCCCGATTCCGGCGACGCCGACCATGAACCCGACGGTGGCGGCCAGGCTGTAACCCGGGGCGGTTGACGCAACCCCGATGACGACGTTGCTGACGTAGCTGATCGCGCCCTTTTTGAGCTCTTGACGCGGCGCCTTCTGCCCGGCGGCAGCGGGCGTGGGAATCGAGGTGGCTTCCATCCACTTCCTTCCTGGAGATCTGTCTGACGGCTACGACATTGGGTGGTGGCCGTGGCGCACAGTATCGCCATATGCCGCTCGTGACTATTACTATCCGTCCAATCGGGGCGTCCGCCGTACGCCAAGCTGGAATGCCTAGATGTCGGTGGGGGCGCGCCGGGTGCGCAGCGAGGCGCCCCCCGAGGCGGCGACCACGAGGGCGATCCCTAGCACCGCCCGGGCGCTGAGCTGTTGGCCCAGGATCACGAACCCCGCCAGCGCGGCCACCGCGGGCTCCAGGCTCATCAGCACGCCGAAGACGTGCGGCGGGATCCGCCGCAGCGCCTCGAGCTCGAAGGAGTACGGAATCGCCGAGGACAGGATCCCGATGAGGGCGCCCAGGGCCAGCGCACGCGGCTCCAGCAGGTGCGAGCCGGCGGTGGCGATGCCCACCGGGAGGGTTACGACCGAGGCCACGCACAGCGCCAAGGTCAATCCGGCGCCGCGCTCGAACGCCCGCCCCACCCGGGCGCTGAGGAGGATATAGGCGCCCCACAGGCACCCCGCCAGCAGGGCCAGCGCGACACCGAGGGCGTCGATCGGCTCCGTGCCACCGCGGGTGAGCGCGAGGATCCCGCCGGCGGCGAGGGCGACCCAGACGAGATCGAACGGTCGCCGCGACCCGCTAACGGCCACGGCCAGCGGCCCCACGAACTCCAGCGACACCGCGATCCCCAGCGGGATCCGGTGCAGCGAGCCGTAGAAGCTCAGGGTCATGCCGGCCAGCACGAGCCCGAAGGCCGTCGCGAGCGGGAGCCGCCGCAGGGCCCGGCCGCCCAGCCGGGGCGGCGAGATCGCCAAGAGGATGCACGCGGCGAACAGCAGCCGGAGCGCCACCGCGCCCGAGGGCCCCACCCATCCGAACAGATGCACCGCGAGCGCGCCCCCGAGCTGCACCGAGGTGATCCCGCCGATGACCAACGCGGCGGACGGCGTGCGCGCCAGCCAGCCGGAGTCCGGCCCGCGTCTCGTCACCTGGGTCACCCCCCCCAATCGTAATCGCGGGGCGCGCCGCCGCCAGAACTTCACCTCGCTGAAGAACTCGTGGACGCTCTCCTCCCAACGGCGAGGCCGTCTCCGCTGCCCGCCTCGCGGCGGTGGGCAGCGCGGGACGGCCTGGCCCTCATCACCAGAAGGGCCACGAGCGCTCCGCTCACGAGATAGAGCGTTCCCTGGGCGTTGAGGATTGCCATCAGCCCCAGAGGCGCGGTCAGCACGCCGGCGGCGATGATGCCCAGCGCCTCGCCGGCGTTCCCGGCCACGCCAAGAGCGGCGAACACCCGTCCGCGCTCGCCCTCGCCGGCAACCCGCTGCAGGAAGCTGATCCCGCCGGTCTCCATCATCACGCCGGGCGCGCCCGCGAGCACGAACAGCGCCACGTAGACCGCCTCAGACCGCGTGATGAGCGGGCCGTGCCAGATCGTGAGGTCGATGACGCCGAACGCGACGGCCGCGGCCGCAACCAGGATCACGGGCTGCCACCGGTCCCCGCGTCGCGCCAGCAGCAGCCCGCCGCCGATGGCGCCCACCGCCTGCACGCCGCGCAGCAGCCCGATCTCGGCGGCGCCGCCCTGCAGCCGGCGCGCGACGAACACGACGAACAGGACCACGAAGATCCCCTGCGCGATCGAGGCGACGAAGGCCACGAGCAGGGCAGCCCGGGTGCGGCCGTCGCGCAGGGCGGCGCGCAGGCCGCCCGCTAACAGTCGCGCGGTCGCCGGGGCCTCCCGTGCCCGCGCCGCGTTCGGCGACGGCGTTCGTGGCACCCGGGCGATGAGCGCGGCGGCGGTGGCGAAGGTCAGCGCGTCGGCCACGACGATCGCGTGAAGGCTTCCGGCGGCCAGCAGCAGCCCCCCCAGCGGGCCGCCCGCCAGCCGCCCGACGGCGCTGCCCAGGCCCATCAGGGAGTTGGCCGAGACGAGGCGGCGCGCGTCCACCAGCGACGGCAACAGCGCGTTCTTGGCCGGGTCGAACAGCGCGGCCAGGCTCGCCTGCACCACGATCACCGCGTAGACGATCGCCAGCCCATGGCCGCCGCCGACGAGCAGCAGCGGCAGCAGGGCCAGCGCCTGGAGCAGGCTGAGCGCGATCATCAGCGCCCGGCGATCCACCGAGTCGGCGAGCCGCCCGCTCACCGGCGCCAGGACGACTCCCGGGGCCAGCTCGGCCGCGAACGCGGCGGCGGTCCCCAGCGGCGAGCCGGTGAGTCCAAAGACGACGATCGGCAGCGCGACGAGCAGCAGCCAGTCGCCGGCGTCGGAGATGAGACCGGCCGCCCACAGAGTGCGAAACGCGGGGACGCTCAGGGCTCCACCGGACTCCACGGGGCCTCCAGGCGTGGGAACGCGAACAGGTCGAGGTTCACGAGCGCGGCGTCCTCGGGCGCAGACAGGCGGACCGCGGCGATGAGGGGCCGGATGAGGGCGTCCAGTTGCCCGCCCAGCGCGGCGAGCTCGCTCGGGCTGACGCGCAGCGTGTAGCTCGAGGCCAGGTCGGCGTCGCGCCACCGGGCCGGCACCGTGTCGCGCTGCGAGAGGTAGTCGCGGAGCAGGCGCTGCTCGAGCGCCAGTGACGCCGCAAGCACCGCGGCGGCGCCGCGCCCCTCCGGGCTGGCCGGCGCGGCATCGAGGTTGAGGTCAAAGCCGGTGATGGTGGCTCGCCAGGGCCGCTGGCGGCGATCGGGGGACTCAACCCGCTCCACCAGCCCGTGGCGGGCCAGCGTCCGCAGGTGATAGCTGCAGTTCGACGGCGTGTCCCCCACCGCCCGCGCGCACGTCGAGGCGCTGGCGGGACCGTTGGACATCAGGTAGCTGAGCAGGTCGAGGCGGACGGGATGCGCGAGCGCCTTCAGCACCTCGGGATCCGTCAGCACCGGGCGGCGCGCTGGCATCGACCTCACCTCCACGCTTTCTGAAAGAGCATTTCAGATGTAGTTATACCGAGTCGCGTGCAGATCTGCAAGGCTCTTTCAGATCTCGGTCGGGCGCTAGTGTGCGCGCCCGTGCCCCACCGCCATCCGTCGCTCCTCGCCGCCCCCGCGCCCGCACCGGGCCGCCTCTGGCTGACCGGCGCGCGGCTGTTCGACGGTACCGGCGCGCCGGTGCGCGACGCCGCCGCCGTGCTGGTCAGCAACGGCGCGATCGAGCGCGTCGGCGCTGCCGGCGAGCCGGTTCCCGAAGGCGCGCGCGCGCTTGACCTGGGCGGGCGCACGATCATTCCCGGCCTCATCAACATCCACGTCCACGTGCAGGGACACGAGCCCCGCCGCGAGCACGGCGCCGAGGCGCTGCTGGCGGGGACCAGCGCCCACTTCCTCCAGTCGCGTCTGCGCGACACGCTGCGCATGGGGGTCACGACGCTGCGCAACGTCGGATCCCAGAGCCTCCAGCCCCAGGAGGCGCGGCAGGCGATGCGCTACGGCGCGTTCCGCGGGCCCCGCTTGCTCACCTGCGGTCTGATCATCTCAGCCACCGCACCTGGCGGACGGTTCTACGGTGCCATGTACCGCGAGGCCGACGGCCCCGACGAGATGCGCAAGGCGGTCCGCGAGCAGCTGCGCGACGGCGCTGACTTCGTCAAGGTCATGACCACCGGCGCGCGCTCCAACGAGCTGGAGGATCCCGAGCCGGCCCAGATGACCGACGCGGAGTTCGCTGCGGTCGTTGACGAGGCGCACCGCATGGGGTTCAAGGTGGCAGCGCACGTCGAGGGGCTGGACGGCACAGCCGCGGCGATCGCCCACGGGATGGACACGATCGAGCACGGCATGTACCTCAACCAGCGGCCCGACCTGCTCGACGCGATGGCGGCCGCCGGTCAGGTGCTGGTGCCGACGCTCAGCGGCTACTACTGGATGGGCGGACTCGGCGACGTCATCGACCCGACGGCGGCAACGGTCGACCCACACATGCTCCGCAGCATCGTCGAGCTCGCCCACCACAACCTCGAGCAGGGCACGCTGAGCATGCGCGCGGCGCGCGCGGCCGGAGTCCCGATCGCGCTCGGCTCAGACCGCGAGGGCGTGTCGGGCGACGACACGGGGCTGGAGCTGGCGCGGATGGTCCACCACGGCCTCAGCGGAGCCGAGGCACTGCGCTCGGCCACGGCAGTGGCCGCCAAGGCGATCGGGCTCGCGGATCACGTCGGCACCGTCGAGGCGGGCAAGCTCGCCGACCTCGTGGTCGTCGATGGCGACGTCGTGGCCGACCCCGGGCTGCTCATGGACCCGGGTCGGATCTGGCTCGTGCTCCAGCTCGGCGCGGAGGTGGGCGGGGCCGCCCTGGAGACCGCCCCGCCGACCTGACCTCGCCGCCTAGGTCTGCGCAGCCGCCGCGCCAGGCGCCTTCTGGGTGCCCACCAGCGGCGGACCGTCGGGGACGCCCCAGCCACTGACGGGGTCGAACCCCGGCGCTGCGCTGAAGCCCCAACCCGGGGGCGTCGAGGTGTTGTCACCGGTGATGATGTCGCGGCACACGGACGTGCCCAGCGGGTGGCCGTCGGGCCCGGCCCCATACAGCAGCGGCGCCAGGAACGCCGGCGCGCGCGGGGGATCCAGTGCCGCCGCCGAGCGCGCGATCAGAGCGGCCCACAGCGGCGCTGACGCGCTCGTGCCTCCGTTGGGGGCCGGCTTGCCGAGCATCACGAGCTGGTAATAGGGCGGCCCGGCCAGCGCCGAGATGTCGGGGATGATCCTCCCCACCTGGCCGCTGCCATCGGGCGCGCTGACGTCGACGTTTTGCCAATGGGGCTGCGGGAACACCCTGCTGATGCCGCCCCCGGTGGCGCCGCCGCTGTGAGCCCGGTCGCCGGGAGACTGCCACCAGACGACCTCGCTGTCGCCCTGCAGCATCGTCCCGCCCACGGCCAGCACGTGCGGGCTGGACGCCGGGAAGTTGACATGGGCCCCGCCATCCTGCATCTGGTCACCCGAGCCGTCGTCCCCGGAGGACACGCACACCGTGATGCCCAGGAGCGCGGCCGCCTGGAGCCGCTGATCGATCGCCTTGCGCGCGGCGGCAGAGAAGTCGGGGCTGTCCTCGGCCAGCCCCCAGCTGACCGACACGGCCACGGGGCCGGCGGGGACGCCCTTGATGATCTCGTTGAGCAAGTCGACCCAGCCCTTCTGGTCGAACTGCGTGAAGTACACGACGATGTCGGCCGCCGGGCACAGGCCGGCAACGATCTGGACGTCCATGTTGACCTCGCCCGCGGCCTCCAGCACCTGCTCGCGCTCGTTGGGCGCCATGGCCATGACCTGCTCCTGGGTGAGGACCGGGACGCCGACGCCCACCTGCTTGACGGTCGGCTCGGGACGGCCCTGCTGCTTGCAGAACGTCGTCAGGTCGGCCGGGAAGTAGGCGCCGCCGAACTCGGCGATGGCCACCGTCTGGCCCTCGCCCTCCCCGGCGGGGAACCGATAGCGCTCCTCCAGGTCCGACGGGGACAGCGCGCCTTCGGCCGCCGCCTGGGCCGATCCCTGATAGGGAGGGATGCCCGGCACCCGCTTGGCGACGCGCCGCTGGTCGAGCCCGAACACGCCGTCGACGATGCCCTCCAGCGGTGTCGGGATCTCCAGCGCGCCCTCGCGCCCCCGGAACTCGCGGCCGTCCTGGCGGCGGTAGATCCCGAGGTTGGCGCGGAACGCCGCATCCATCTGCTCCGCCGTGCCCCGGACCCGCATGCTGCGCGCCGACGGCGCGCGATCGAGCACCTCCAGGCCATAGCGCTCCAGCTCGGCCGCCACCGCATCCATGTCGCCGGGGCTGGCCGCGTACACGCGCTCCAGCTCCTCCCGGCTCATCGACTGTCCCGGCGTCACCTGCGGCAGCTCCGGCCCGCGCACGGTGACGGTGACCTCGACGCCCGCGCCAGGGTCGACGGCGCCCACACGCTCCGCATCGTGTTTCCGCGGTCGGTCACTCCCGGACAGCACCACATGGGTCCCTGTCATGTCCCCTCCGATCCCACAACATTTGAAACTGCGCCGCCGCCATTCTCCGTGCCCCCGAGGCCCGCGTCAACGTGGCGGGCATCAAAACGAGCGCAAATCCAGCACAACCTCTGCTACAGACCGGGTTTCCCCGCGGCGGGTCACGCTGCCGAGCGCGCCGAGCTGCGCATCTCCGCCGCCAAGGTGCCCTCTGTGCGCATGCTTGAGAGCCACGTGACCCTGGTACGGTGACGCGCCTGTCCGCACCTGATCGAGAATCGACGTCGTCTGGCGAGCAGACTGCGAAGGTCGGCGAGCTCGAGCTCTGCTACGAGACCTTCGGCTCGGCGAAGGCCTCGCCGTTGCTGCTCATCATGGGCCTGGCCTCGCAGATGCTGCTCTGGGACGAGCAGTTCTGCGAGCAGCTGGCCTCGCGCGGCTTCTTCGTCATCCGCTTCGACAATCGCGACATCGGGCGCTCCACGTACCTGCGCGGCTCACGCATCCCCACGCGGTGGCAGCTGGTGCGGCGCAGCGCCAAGGGCGCCGCGTACACGCTGGACGACATGGCGCAGGACGCAGCCGGCCTGCTGGACCACCTCGAGATCCCGGCCGCGCACGTCGTCGGCGTGTCGATGGGCGGGATGATCGCGCAGCTCCTGGCGATCACCCACCCCGACCGCGTTCTCTCGCTGGTCTCGATCATGTCCACCACCGGCAACCCGCGCGTGGGCAAGCCCCAGCCCCGGATGATGATGCGGCTGATGCGCAAGGGGGCGCGTGAGCGCGACGCCTACATCGAGGATCACATTGCGACCTACCGGGCGATCGGCTCCAAGGCCTATGACTTCGAGGAGGAGCGCAAGCGCGAGCGTGCCGCGCGCATGTTCGAGCGCGGGGTCTACCCCGCCGGTAGCGCACGCCAGCTCGGCGCGGTGGTATCTGCGGCCGACCGCACGGCGGCCCTCGGCGGCGTGCGCGCCCCCACCACGGTCATCCACGGCGACGCCGATCCGCTCGTCGACGTCTCCGGGGGCCGCGCCACCGCGGAGGCGATCCCGGGCGCCCGCCTCGTGATCCTCCCGGGCATGGGCCACGATCTCCCGCGCGAGCTGTGGCCCGAGATCATTGACGCGATCGTTGAGAACACTGAGGCGGCGCGTCCGGGCTGACGCGGCTCAGGCGGCCCGCGCGGTCGCCGGCATGGCCGCTGTGCGCCGACCGCGCCGGCCGCGCCGGCCCCGGCCCTCAGCCCGGCTTGATGAACACCCGCCCGGCCGCGGTCCTGACCGGGTAGGTGCAGAGGTTCACGCGCGCCGGCGGGCGCGTGGCCTCGCCGGTCTTGTAGTTGAAGCGCCCGTTGTGCTTCGGGCATTCGATGATGTCACCCTGGACGAGGCCATCGGCCAGGTTGGCGCGCTCGTGGGTGCACGACGGGTCGGTCGCGTGGAAGGTGTCCTGCGGGCTGCGGTACACCGCGAAGGTGCGGCCGGCGCACTCCACCTGGATCACGTCCTCCTCCTCGATGTCGTCAACGGCGCAGGCCTCGACCCAGCCGTCCGCGTCCACGGCGCTCACGCCTCGAACACCGCGTCGTGCATCTCGGGCCGGAACGGCTGGGCCGCGGCGGGCAGCTCGCGGCGAACGTAGTAGTCGGGCTCGCGCATCTGGCGCAGCAGCGTCGGGACGATCTCCCGGTAGGCGGCGAGCAGGCTGGGGTACGGGGTCGGCATGTCGGCGGCGACCTCGGCGTGCAGTCCGGGCAGCGCGTGGTAGGGCACCATCGGGAACATGTGATGCTCGACGTGGTAGTTCATGTTCCAGTACAGGAAGCGGGACACGGGGTTCATGCGGATGGTCCGGGCGTTGAGGCGGTGATCGAGCACGTTCTCGGCCAGCCCCGCATGCTGTGAGACCCCGAACAGGGTGGCCAGCCACCGGCCGTACAGCGACGGCAGCCCGACGTACATGAGCGGCAGGAACGAGCGCAGCACGATGGCCAGCGCTCCGACGGCAACGTAGATCGCCACCCACGCCCGAGCCTCCCGGTACACGCGGAAGCGCTCCCCCTCCGGGATGAATGTCGTCTCCTCCTCGGTGAGCCGGCCCGCCGCGTGGCGCCCGACGCTGATCGCCGTGTCCCAGGCATCGCGCAGCCCCACGACGTTGACGACCAGCCTGGCCACGTCTGGCGGTCGCATCGCGGCGATCTCGCGGTCGCGACCCACGATGATCGTGTCGGTGTGGTGGCGGGCGTGGCTCCAGCGCCAGAACGTCGGCTCCTTCATGTTCATGAACGATGCGACCTGGTAGAGGACGTCGTTGAGCCAGGAGGTCTTGAACGCGGTGCCGTGTCCGGTCTCGTGCCACCGCGAGTCGGTGGCCGACCCGTAGAGCACCCCGTAGACGATGAAACACGGGACGGTCAGCCATGTCCCCCAGGTCAGGCCGCCGGCCACGCCGAAGCCGATGAGCAGCGCGAGCCACAGCGCGGTGTCGCGCAGCGCGGGCGCGTCACGGCGCCGCATCAGCTCCTTCATGCGCTTGCGCGGGACGTCGGGGTGATACCAGTCGGCCGCCACCAGCCCCTGCTCGGCCGCGCGCTGGGCGCTGGGTCCGATGAGGCTGTAGTCGCGTTTCTCCGCCGTTGCCATCCTGCCCCGATCCTCGACGATGTGCCGAGGTCGAGTCAATCACAGGCGCTAGATGGTTGATTCCGCGGCCGCGTGGTTGCCGGGGGATCCGAGGATCAAGCCGGTCAAGGACGCAGGGCGAAGCCCATACTGGATGTATGGGCGAGCCCGAGGACGCCGATCCGGCGCCGATCATTCGGATTCATCCGGCACGCGGGGTCGTGGAATCAACCATCTAGGCGGTTCGCCCGGCCAGGCGCCGGAAGAAGCCGGAGAAGGCGGCGCCGATCCGCCGCAGAGTGCCTCCCTCGGGGCGGAGGCTGACGAGGACGGGCGCCGCGGGGGACGCGGCCGCCTCGGGCGCCGTCTGTGGGCCGCGCTCCGGGGCGGGTGCCTCCGGCGCCTCGCCAAAGAGCGACTCGGCCGCGGTGTTGGCCCAGATCACCGATCGCAGATAGAGCTCGTCGGCGTGCGCCAGCGCGGCGACTGGACCCGGCTCGCCGGTCTCGCGCGCGGCGGCGGTTTCGAGCAGCTCGCCCATCGGCCCGTGGCGGTGGATGAGCGCGTCGCGCATGTCATCGGCCAGCGGAAGCGACTCCACCGCATCCTGCATCGGCATGTCCATGAGGGCGTCGATGACGCTGAACAGGCCGAGGGTGAAGAGCTCCGACGGGCTCGCGAGCTGGAGCTGCTCGCCGGCGAGCTCGCAGAACCGTGCGCGCGTGAGCGCCGTGAGCGTCAGCTCCGTTGGCTTGTCGTCCACGCTGGCCAGCACGCTCAGCGTCGCCCAGCGCCGCGCATTGTCGACGCCCAGCAGGGCCAGCGCCTGGCCGATCGACCGCACGTCGCCGCGCAGGCCGAAGTACGCCGAGTTCACGTAGCGGAGCATGCGGAAGCTGAGGGCCACGTCGCGCGCGATGAGCTGCTCGAGGTCGGAGAGCTCCACGTCGGGCCGCTGCAGCGCGGCGACCACCTGGAGCAGCGCGAGGCGGTTCGCGGTGATGCTGCGCGTCGCCACGACCGCAGGCTGGCAGAAGAAGTAGCCCTGGAAAAGATCGCACCCGGCGTCGACGCAAAGCTCGTGCTCGGGCGGGGTCGCTACGCGCTTGGCGAGAACCTCGCACGGATAGGGCCGCAGCGTTTCCACGTGGCCGGCCAGCTCGCCTGCCTGCAGCCGGCTGACGTCGAGCTTGACCACGTCGAACAGCTCCAGCACCGACTCGGGCTGCGGCACCGAGCCGAACCCGTCCAGCGCCAGGCGGTAGCCCCGGTCCTTGAGGTCTCGCAGCGCGGTGACCATCTCGTCGTCGAACACCTCGTCCTCGGCGATCTCCAAGCCGCCGAGGCCGGGCGGGATGGCCTCGACCAGCCCGCCCAGAATGAACTCGCGCGCCACGTTGATCCAGGCGCGCTTGCGGCCGACGATCCGGCTGAGCTCCAGCTCGGTGAAGGAGTTCAGGACGACAGTCGCTGTGGCGCGGTGGGGACTGTCGGAGCGTCCGTCCCCGGCATACCCCCGACCGCGGAACAAGAGCTCGTAGCCCACCACGTCGAGCTTGCGGTTGAAGATGGGCTGGCGCGCGATGAAGGCGGATTGCATATGGGAGTCCTCAGGATCTAGTCGGCAGCTGAGCGCCGCCGCTGAAGCCCAAGGTCAGCAGCCGGACCGGATGGCGGCTGCCGCGGCTCACGGGCCGCTTACCAGCGCGACCGTGAGGGTGCTGGTGTAGCTGCCGGCGAAGCTGTTGGCATCCCGACAGCCAAGGTTCGGGAAGTCCATTCTCTTATCGACGGCCGGCTCGTCCGGGTCGAGCGCACCAGCCCCTACATCTTCGGAGGCGACGATAACGGCACACATCGGGGCTATCTCGTCACGACCTGGCTGCGGCCCGGAACGCACGTGTTCGTCGCCCGCGCCACTGACCTCACCGGACGCACCGCGAGCAACAGAGTCAACGCACGCGTCCTGCCCGCTCCCCGGCCGCTAGCTGCGCTGAAGGGAATCTGGACCCGGACCGTCACCGCAGGGGATACCACAAGGCTGGCTCGCTCGACGGGCCACCTCCACCGGGACGCTGGGCGCTCGCCTTCGACCGGATCGGAGCATGGGAGCTTGACCCGCTGAGGGAGGGCATGGCCAACGAGATCTCGGCAACAGGGGACCAGCTGACACTCTATGCACCGATCACATCAGCGCCGTTCGCCAACGGCCAGAGCACGACAACCGCCTACCGGCACCACGATCTGGGAGGCACGGACTGCACTCCCGCTGGCCCGTTCGGAACCTACCGCTGGTCGCGCTCGGGCAACACACTGACGCTGACCGCGGTGCACGACGCCGGTGTCGTAGTTTGGCGAGCTCGCCACGGCCCGAGGCATCGAAGGTCCGGAATAGCGCGGCTCTCAGCCGACGCGGTTGCAGCGCTCGCTGAGGCGTTCGAGATGGACGCGTGGAGCTCCATCGTCGCACCAGCGGCAACCCGTTCTTTGTCTCCGAGGTGCTGGCAATGGGAACAAAGAGGTTCCGTCGACCGTTCGCGATGCAATGCTCGCCCGAGCGGCGCTCTTTTGGCGCTCCGGCTCGAACGCTGTTGCAGGCGCTGACGGTCCCGCTGCCAGCGGCGGAAACCGGTGTATTGCGTACGATCGCAGGGGCGCCGCGGAGGCGCGTGACGAATGCGCGCATGAGCTCGACCTGCCGCGTGGACTCGCTCAGCCAACACTCCGTCTTTCGCAAGCACGCCTCCACAGACAGGCTTGCGGCGCTGGTCCCGAGACCAATACGATGTCTGGTTCAAACCTTGACGGCTGTTTGCAGCGGCAAGGTCAAGGCGAGAGTGCGGGGGGAGGCGCCACGAGATACCTGATCACCGGAGGGGCAGGGTTCATCGGCTCGCACATCGCCGATGCGCTCGTGGCCCGGGGGGACGACGTGGTCGTCCTCGACGACTTCAGCACCGGCCGGCGGGCGAACATCGAGCATCTCGTCGCCAGCGGTTCGGCCGAGCTGATCGAGGGCTCGGTCACCGACGCCGAGCTGGTCGACGAGCTGATGGCGGAGTGCGACTGCTGCCTTCACCTCGCCTCGGCGGTCGGCGTCAAGCTCGTCGTCGCGAATCCGCTGGAGACGCTGCGGCGGATCGTCCAGGGCACCGACGTCGTCGTCTCGAGCGCGGCCCGGCACGGCAAGCGCGTCCTGTTCGCCTCGACCTCTGAGGTCTACGGCAAGAACTCGGACGGTGCGCTGCACGAGGACTCCGACCGGGTCCTCGGCTCGGCCTTCAAGAGCCGGTGGTCATACGCGATCGCGAAGTCCTACGGCGAGGCGATCGCCCACGGCTATCACCGCGAGCACGGCGCCGACACGGTCGTGTGCGGCTGTTCAACACGATCGGCCCGCGCCAGCGCGGCGATGTACGGGATGGTCGTACCGCGGTTCGTCCGTCAGGCGATCGCCGGGGAGGACGTGACCGTCTACGGCGACGGCAGCCAGTCGCGCTGCTTTCTGCACGTGCGAGGACGCGGTCGCGGCGATCCTCGCGCTGGCCGAGAACGACGGCGCCAGCGGCCGCGCATTCAACATCGGCAATCCGGCGCCGATCACGATTCTCGCAGCTCGCCGAGCGGGTCATCGAGCGGGCCGGCTCGAGCTCGCGGATCACGCTTCGTCCCCTACGAGGAGGCGTACGACGAGGGCTTCGAGGAGCTCGGGCGGCGCCCGCCGGACATCACGCGCGCTGCAGGAGCTGCTCGGCTGGCGGCCGCAGCGCACACTCGACGAGGCCCTCGACGACGTGATCGCGTTCCAGCGCGCGGAGCTGGCCGTCGAGGCACGAGCCCGCGCCGAGAGCGCCTCGCGACGCTCGACTCGCGTCCCGCGACCGCCCCGCCGCGCCGGGCTGGTGGAGCCCGTGTGACGGTGCGGGTTCTCGTCACCGGCGGCGGCGGGTTCATCGGCTCGCATCTGGCCGCGCACCTCGCTCGAGCGGGGCTACCGCGTCCGCGTCCTCGACAACTTCGCCACCGGCCGGCGCTCGAACGTGAGCGACTCGGCGGCGAGGTCGAGCTGATCGAGGGCGACATCCAGAGCTACGAGCGCGTCAACAAGGCGGTGGCCGGCTGCGAGGTGGTGCTCCACCAGGCCGCCCTGCCGTCGGTCCCGCGCTCGGTCCAGGATCCGCTCACCAGCAACGCGACGAACGTGATCGGGACGCTCAACGTGCTGCTGGCGGCGCGCGACCACGGAGTGCGCCGCGTCGTGTGCGCCTCCTCGTCGTCGGTCTACGGCTCGGCCTCCGGCACCGCGGCCAAGCGCGAGGACGACGCGGCCGTCCCGATCTCGCCCTACGCGACCGCGAAGCTCGCCGGCGAGGGCTACGCCCGGAGCTTTCACGGGGTCTACGGCCTCGACACGGTGGCGCTGCGCTACTTCAACGTCTTCGGGCCGCGCCAGGACCCGACCTCGCAGTACGCGGCGGTGATCCCGAACTTCATCACCGCGCTGATGGCGGGCCGGCGACCGGTGATCTTCGGCGACGGCGAGCAGTCGCGCGATTTCACCTACGTCGCCAACGTCGTGCAGGCGAACATGCTGGCGATGGACGCCCCGAGCGTCGCCGGCAAGGTCTACAACGTCGCCTGCGGCGAGCGCGTGACGCTCAACCGGCTGGTGCGGCGAGCTGCGCGACCTGCTCGGCGCCGACATCGAGCCCGTGTACGCGGCGCCGCGCCCCGGCGACGTCAGGCATTCGCTCGCCGATCTGTCGCTCGCCCGCCAGGAGCTCGGCTATGAGCCGGCGGTGCAGCTGCGCGACGGACTCGAGCGCACGATCCAGCACTTCCGCGAGGAGGAATCGGCGGCGGGAACCGGCCGCTGGATGGTCGGTGCATGAGCGGCGAGCTGGCGCCGGTCCTCGGGGTCGTCGTGGCCGGGCGTCGCGGCGTTCGTGGCCACGCCGCTGGCGATCGGCGTCGCGCGGCGCGACCGACTTCTACGACCGCCCGCGCGAGTACCGCCAGCACCGGGCGCCGACGCCGTTCCTCGGCGGCGCGGCCGTGTTCGGCGCTTTCATCGTGGCGGCGCTCGCGGTCGGCGCGAGCGGCAAGCTGCTCGTCCTGCTCGCTGCGCCGTCGCGCTGTGGGTGCTGGGCACGCTCGACGACCGCATCGCGGTCGCGCCGAAGTGGCGCCTGCTGGCCGAGACGTGCGTCGCGCTGGCGCTGGTCGCCGCCGGCCTCGGCTGGAGCGTGTACGGCGAGGGCGGCGACGTCGCGCTCACGGTGCTGTGGGTCGTCGGGCTCGTCAACGCGTTCAACCTGATGGACAACCTCGACGGCGCGTGCGGCACCGTCGCGTGCGCTCGGCCGCCGGGGTCGGGACGCTGGCCGCGATGAACGGCGACTCACGGTCGCTGGACTGGCGTTCGCCCTGTCGGCGCGTGCGCCGGCTTCCTGCGCTGGAACCTCGCGCGGCCGGCGAAGATCTTCCTCGGCGACGGCGGCAGCATGCCGATCGGGTTTCTCGTCGCCGGGCTGGCGATGGCCGCCGGGCGTCACTTGGAGGTCGGAGACGCCGGCGTGCTCGTCGGCGCGCTGCTGGTCGGCCTCCCGATCCTCGACACCACGCTCGTGAGCGTCTCGCGCACGCGCCGCGGCGTCACGCTCATGACCGGCGGCCGCGACCATCTGACCCATCGCCTGCTGCCGCGCGCTGCGCTCGCCACGAGGGGTCGCGGCCGCGCTCGCCGTGCAGGCAATCCTGTGCGTGCTCGCGATCGTCGGAGGTCGGTCGAGCAGCGAGCGTCCTGGCGATCTTGGCGCTGTCGCGGTCTCGCTCGGCTTGGTCGCGATCGCCGTGCTCGACACGCGCGCGCTGGCGGCCGGCCGGGATCGCCGTCGGAGCTCGTGGAGTGACGCCGCGGCCGAGCCGCCGTCCCGGCTCGACCGCAGCCGATTGACGATGAGCGACGCGGCAGCGCACGCCGTTCGCGAACCCATTCGCGTCGTCCGGATCATCGCCCGCCTGAACATCGGCGGTCCGGCGATCCAGGCGATCACGCTGACCAGGCGGCTCGAGCCGCTCGGCTACCGGACCACGCTCGTGCGCGGCCGCGAGGAGCCCGACGAGGGCAACATGGACTACCTGGCCGACGCAGCTCGGCGTGCGGCCGGTGCTGGTGCCGACGCTGCGGCGCAACCCGGGCTGGCGCGACCTTCCGGCGCTGGTCTCGCTGATCCGGATCATTCGGCGCGAGCGGCCGCAGATCGTCCACACGCACGCGGCGAAGGCCGGAACGCTCGGACGCTTGGCCGCGCTGATCGTCGGGATTCGGATCCGGGCCCGCGACCGGTCCTGATCCACACCTACCACGGCCATTCGCTGACCGGCTATTTCTCGCCGCGCACCGCGTCGATCTACCGGCGGATCGAGCGGTCGCTGGCGCGCCGCACCGATGCCTGATCGCGGTCAGCGACGAGGTCCGCGACGAGCTCGTCGCGCTCGGCGTGGCGGACGCCGACCGGTTCGAGGTCGTGCCGCTCGGGTTCGACCTGACGCCGTTCGGCGTCGGGTGCCGACGAACGAGCCCGCCGGCGGCACCGCTTCCGCGCCGAGCTGGGCATTCCGGCCGACGACCAGGTCGTGACGCTGATCGCCCGGCTGGTGCCGATCAAGCGGGTCGACCGCTTCCTTCGCGTCGCCCGGAGTCTGGCCGCCGAGCGCCAGGGCGTCCACTTCCTGGTCGTCGGCGACGGGGAGCTGCGCGGAGCGCTCCAGGCGAGCCCCGAGGCGACCGAGTTGGACGGTCGCCTGACCTGGGCGGGCTTCCGTCGCGACATCCCCGACGTCTGCTTTGCCAGCGATGCCGTCGTGCTGACCTCGGACAACGAGGGGACGCCGGTGAGCCTGATCGAGGCGCAGGCCGCGGGCACGCCGGTCGTCGCCACCCGAGTCGGCGGCGTGGCCAGCGTGGTGCGAGACGGCATCGGCGGGTTCATCGTCGAACCGGACGACGAGCGCGGGATGGCCGATGCCATGTCGCGGGTGCTCGACGACGCCACCGTTGACGGAGCGAGCCCGGCGGCCGCGCGGAGGTGGCGCGGGCGTTCTCGCTCGATGCGCTGGTCGAGCGCATCGACGGGCTCTACCGGCGATTGCTCGGATCGACGGGCCCGCGCGCGACGGCGCGGTAAAGCGCGTCGTACCGCGGGATCCCGATCTCCCGCAACGACAGGTGTTCCCGAGCGGTCGCGACGCAGCGGCTCGCTGTCGTCGGATCGGCGAGCATCGAGGCAAGCTCGCCGGCTGCGGCCCGATAGGCTGGGCTCGAGAAGTCGCGTCAGCACGATGCCGGTGCGGGAGTCTTCCAGCAACGGCCTGACGTCGCCGACGTCGGTGGCGACGATCGGCAACCCTGCCGCCAGGCACTCCCCGATCTTCGTCGGCGAGGTCGCAATCTTCGAGGGCACTGGTCGGATCAACGCGATCGCGGCGTCGGCGGCGCCGAGCAGCTCGCCGAGGCGAGGATGCTCGACCGCCGTGACGGTGTAATCCGACGGCTCGACGCCCCGGCCGGCGAGTTGACGTTCGATCGCACCGCTGTCGGCTTGCGTGACCACCAGCAAATGCAGCCCGGGGATCGCGTCTCGCGCGACGAGCGAAGAAGTCGGCCATCTCGGCGTCCATGTACCAGCCGCCCAGCTTTCCGACGTAGGCGAGGACCGGTCGGTCACCGACGCCGAGCGTCTGCCGCACGACGGCCGGGACGCTCGCCGGCTCGCGAGGCGCTCGACGTCGGCACAGCACGGGATCACGACCACGTCCTCGCGCTCGTGTGCGCCGAACAGCAGACGTCGCACGCGGTCGGTCAACACGACGATTCCGGCGGCGCGGCGAATCGCCGCACGCTCGGTGCGCTTGGTGATCCGGAACGCAAGGCCTCCATTGCGCCACCTGCCGAGATCGACGTATTCCTCGGCCATCAGCCCGCGGATGTCGAAGATCAGTCGGTGCGGCGCGAGCGGGGCCGCGAGCATCGCCATCGCGGCCGGAACGTGATTACGTGCATGGACCGCGCCGAGCCTGTGTCGCCGCACCAGCCACGCGCAGGCAAGCGCGCCGCAGAGCGCGTCGACAGCCGTCGCGGGGAGCGACGGCCGCTTGTGGTAGCGGAGGCCGTGCCAGTGCACCCCCCGCGCCCGCAAGCCGACGGCGAATCTCTGCGCGCCGGGCGCGGGTCAGTGGCCTGGTCTCGAAGGTCAACAGGTGGATCGTGTGGCCCTGCCGGGCAAGCCCCTCGAGATAGGCCACCACCTGTGACTCGACGAGGGGATCGTCGAGCGAGAGGTAGCAGACGTAGAGCGATCGGAGTAGCGGCACGCGCTTTCTGAGAAGGGCGCGACGGATTGAGGCATTACGCTACCGGGGTGAGATGAGGGGTCAACCGGGTCGCCGGAGGCGGGTAGGCGGGTGTGCGGAATCGCCGGGTTCGTGGGGAGCCGCCCCGCCGCCGAGGAAATCATCCGGGCGACAGCTCTCCTGTCAGCGCCACCGCGGCCCGGATGCCGAGGGCGCGTTTGTGAACGGTCGGGTGCGATCGGTCAGAACCGGCTCGCGATCATCGACATCGAACACGGCGACCCGCCGATCACGAACGAGGACGGCACGATCGGCGTCGTCCTCAACGGCGAGATCTACAACTTCCGCGAGCTGCGGCGGCAACTCGAGGGCGAAGGCCACCGCTTCGCGACCCGATGCGATACCGAGGTCATCGCTCACCTGGCCGAGCGATGCGCGCCGGCGGAGCTCGCCCGTCGCCTCGACGGCATGTTCGCGTTCGCGGTCTGGGACGCACCGACGAACGCCTGATCCTGGGGCGGGACCGGTTCGGCAAGAAGCCGCTCTACTACTGGACGTCGGGCAACGCGCTCGTGTTCGCCAGCGAGATCAAGGGGGTGCTCGCCCACCCGGCGTTCCGCGCGATCTCGATCCGGCCGCGATCCCCGCGTACCTGACTTTTGGGTACGTCCCGACCCCGCGGACTTTCTTTGCCGGCATCCAGAGCCTGCCGCCCGGTCACGTGCTGACGCTCGAGCAGGCGCTCCGCCTCGGCTGGAGCGCTACTGGACGCCGCGCGCGCCGCGAGCGTCGACCGGCTCGTGCTGCGCCTTCGCTCGAGGAGGCCGGGTCCGAGCTACGCCGCCTCCTCACCGACGCGGTGGCGCGGCGCATGGTCGCGGACGTGCCGATCGGCGCGCTGCTCAGCGGCGGCGTCGATTCGAGCGCGGTCGTCGCGACGATGGCCCGGCTCAGACCCGGGACGCGTCTCGACGTTCACGATCGGCTTCGATGACGCGCGACGGATACGACGAGCGCCCGTTCGCCGGGATGGTCGCCAGGCGCTACGGGACGGACCACCACGAGTTCGTCGTGCAGGCCGAACGCCGTCGACCTGGTCGAGAAGCTCGTCTGGCACCACGACCAGCCGTTCGGCGACTCGAGCGCGATTCCCACCTACCTGCTCGGCGAGCTGACGCGCGGCCACGTCACCGTCGCCCTGTGCGGCGACGGTGGCGACGAGCTGTTCGCCGGCTACGAGCGGTTCGCGGCGTCGCTGGCTGTCGGCGCCTACAACGCGATTCCGCGTCCGCTGCGCAGCGTCTCCCGCCGCGCGCTGGCGCGGCGTTCCGGGCGGAGCCCTGCGCGGCCGCGTCGGCAACGTCCAGCGCTTCGCCGCCGTCGCCGAGAGCGGGATGCCGGACGCCTATCTCGAGTGGGTCAGCTTCATCGACGAGCCGACGCGACGAGCATTGCTCGAGGATCCCGACCCCTGGGCGCGGCGGGATTTCGCCGCGACGTGGCGTTCCACGAGCGCCCTGCGACCGCTCGACCGCGTGCTCGATCTGAACCTGCGCACGTACCTGCTGGACGACCTCCTGGTCAAGGCCGATCGGATGAGCATGGCCCACGGCCTGGAGCTCCGCTCGCCGTTTCTCGATACCGAGCTGGCGAGCTACGCGATCCAGCTCCCTCCGAAGCTGAAGATCGGCGGCTTGTCCCTGAAGCGCGCGCTCAAGCACGGCGCTGCGCGACGATCTTCCTCGGGAGATCCTCCGGCGCCGCAAGCACGGCTTCGGCGTCCCGCTCGATCGTTGGTTCCGCGAGGATCTGCAGCGGCTACGTCGAGCACATGCTCGGCGCGCCCGACGCTCGCATCCGCCGGTACCTCAGGGGCGACGCCGTCGATGCGCTGCTGGCCGAGCATGCCGCCGGGACGCGGCAGCGCGGCGGGGCCCTGTGGACGCTGCTGACGCTCGAGGTGTTCCTCCGCCGCGAGGGGTGGTAGCGACGCCGCACCTCACCGGGCCCGATGCGGCCCGCGGCGAGACGGCCGGTGGCATCGGGGCCTTGATCGCGGCCGACAGGCCCGCCCACCGGGACGCTGCCTGCGCGCCGGTTGGGTAGATCGAGTAGGTGTCGTCGCCGGCCTGACCGTACGTGCCGGGGAAAGACCACCACAGGATCAGCCTCGGGTGTGCGTGAAGGAGGATCTCGTTGCGCAGCTGCAGCTGCTCGCCCGGGGTCGGGTATCGCAGTGCGGCGTAGCAGGCCAGTTGCTCTCGCCCGGGGAGCAGGCCCGACGGCGGTGCCGTCGTCGACGTTGTCGCCCCACGTGAACGCCTGGAGGATGAACGCGGACTGCCTGTGAGCGACGGCTGCCGCCTGCTGGGCCTGGCTTGCCGTCTGGGCGACCGAGTTCCAGGCTCCGCGGTGCGCGCTGACCGGTAGCAGCGAGGTCGTCTTGACGGGATAGATCTCGTCGCCGATCAAGTCGGCGATCCCCTCGTACTCCTGTGCCTGCCCGAGGCCGAACGAGCCGATCAGCACGGTGTGCCAGGGATCCCGCTGCTTGATCTGCGAGACGTACGCGGCCACGCCGGCTCGATCGCCGGCCGAGAGCATCGAGTCGTCGGCGGCGTAGTAGCCGTATGTGCCCGGTAGCGCGCCGAGCCAGCCGATCAGGTAGGAGAGGAGCGGGCCGTTCTGGTCGCAGCCGCATGCGGTGGCGAACGCGGGAAAGTAACCAGCCATGTCGGTGCTCGTGGTCGGCTCCCGCCACCAGCCCGGGTTACTCAGCTCCCACATGACCGACATGCCGAGCGCGTGAGCGGTCGCTGCATACTCCGTGAGCGACGACAGCGATCCGCTCCAGGCCGGGATGACGACGACCCGGATCCCGCCCGCGTGCATCGCCGCGAGCCGCTGCGTGCAGAGCGCCATCGCGGTGTCCAGCGGGCAGTTCTCGAAGATCCCCTCGAGTGGCGCGGTCGCAGCGACCCGACCGCGAGAGCGAGCGCGGGCGCGGCTGACTGGCTCCGTGAGAACCGGGGCGGGCGGCGAGCCGCGCGAGCGCCGATCGATACGTGTGATCCGCTAGATGGCCTAGGGCCCGCCGTCGCTCCATCGCTGACTGAGGCCAGTGCGGCTACGATCGAGGTCAGCAGCAGCCCGGCGAGCGAGCAGGCCGCAGCCCGGGCCGCGAGGCCGGGCCGGCGAGAACAGCCAGGCCGCTTGGAGCACTTGCGCATCCCTCGTGGATCGGTGTCTCCGGCCGGCCGCGCGGCGTCGCGCGGTGGCTGGCCGATCGTTCGACGGCGGTTAGACGTTCGTCGAGCGACCGCGGAATCGGTGCAGCCGACGGCGTGCACCCCGAACAAGTCAATGCATCTCCACCGCGAGCCGCGCATTCCGCCCTACTGTCGGCCCGTCGCTCAAACGCGGATGGACGAAGATCGAGGCAGATCATGCGCGTCCTCGTCCTCACGCCGTATCCGTACGGCACCACCGCCGGTCCACGCTCGAGCTTCGAGCTGTCGGAGCGCGTGCTCGCGCGAAGCGGAGATCTCGCTCGACTACGTGGTGTTCGAGACCGACGGCTCCAGGGATCCTCTACGCAATGGGCAGGGTCGCCCAGAAGCGCTGGAGATGACGCGCCGTACGCGCGTTCGCGCCCAAGATCCGTCGACCTGGGCGAGTACGACGCCGTGCTCATCAATCGCGAGGCGACGCTGATCGGCCCGGCGATCGTCGAGCGGCGGGTGGCCCGACCGGAAAGCCGCTGATCTATCTGCTCGACGATCCTCTCTACATCCCGTATCGCAGCCCGTCGAACGGATGGCTCTCTTACCTGAAGTTCTTCGGGAAGGTGAAGACGCTGTGCCGGATCGAGCACTGTGGTCCTCGCCGACTCGCCAAGTCACGTGCGATTCGCGCGCAGGTACAACGAAACGTCTGGGAGATCCCGAGCGTCGTCGACGGCGACTGGTACACGGGCTGGAAGCCGCGCAACGAGCGATGGTGCGACCCGTCCGCGTCGGCTGGAGCGGTAGCCCGAGCACGGCCGCAAACCTGCAGGTGATCCGCGCCCGCTCGCGCCGATCGCCGCGGGCTGACGTCGAGCTGCGTTGATCGGGGCGCGCTGATCGGACTCCCCGAACGTGCCCCACACTGAGGTCCCGTGGCGGCGGCACCGAGGTCGAGGATCTGCGGTGGCTCGATGTCGGCCTGCTGCCGCTGCCGCACACCCGATGGACGCCGCACAAGTTCTACCTGAAGCTCGTCCAGTACATGGCGCTTGGGATACCGCCGGTCGCGACGCCGCTCGGAACCAATCCCACGGTGATCAAGGACGGGGAGACTGGCTTCCTCGCCAGGGACGACGCGAGTGGGTCGCGACGGTCGAGCGGCTCGTCGGGGACGCCGATCCGCGAGCGGGTCGGCCGGCGGGCCGCCGAGTGGCGCACAGCGCTACACGCTGCAGGCGAACGCGGAGAGGATCGTCGCCGCGTTCCGGTCGGTGCGCTCTGTAACTGAGGCGGACCTACGGTGCGCCCGCACGGGTGACGTGGCGCTGAACTTAGATCACCGATTGGCGTCGCCGATCTGTCGCGCGTCACCGTCCTGTAGCCACATCACCCGGTCGCACAGCGTCTCCACGTCTGCTCAGGTCATGACGACGGAGAACACCGTCGCCCCCTTCGCCGCCAGCGCTCTGACCTCGGCAAGCACCGGTCCTTGAACTCGCCGTCGACGACCGCAAGGACCTCGTCGAAGCAATAGACGTTCGCCGGGAACAGCATCGCGATCGCGAACACAGGCGCGATGCATCCCAACCGATAGCGTTTGAGCGGTGTCGAAGTGGCGCTCGAGTTCGGCGAAGGTTGCGATCTCCTCCAGCTTCCTTCGATCACCTGCCGGTCGAGCCCGAGGATCGTCCCGTACAGGAAGCTGCTCGCGCCGGTCAGTTCGCGGTGGAAGCCGTCGACCGCCAGCATCGGAAGCACCCTCCCGTCAACGGTGATCGTGCCGCTCGTAGGCGAGTGATTCCTGCGAGTATCTGAAGACGTCGATTTCCCTGATCCGTTGCTCCAACGATCCCGAAGCACTCGCCTGCGTGGCCTCGAAGAGGCCTCGCGAGCGCCTCGAGGAGCGGCGCGCGCGGTTCGTCACCGACGAGGTACCTGAGCGTCGCCTCGACCGAGGTGGAGTGCCAGCCTGTAGGTCTTGCTCAGGCGTCGGCGACGACCCAGGCTCCCCGGCCCCCTCATCCACGGTCTCAGATGTCATCGGCCGTCGACACCTCAAGCGATCTGAAAGCCGCCAAGCGACCACGACGCCACACTCGTCAGGGCCAGCAGACGACCAGCGGTTGCTTCAGCTTATCCTAGAGGCACCACGCCAGGCGTCGATCAGACACCGTCAAAGGATTGATTGAGATCGTCGGCCCGGAGCAACCTGAGAGCTCCGAGGCCTGTAACCACTCAGGAGAGGAACAGCATCGCCTGGAGCAGAAACGGGTGAGCTCAACGTACGTGCCCGCAACGTGACCGCCGACAGTACGAACGGCGACAGCGGCCACCAGGACAACCAACCAGCAGAAGAGAAAAGGCAGCAGCAGCGTCTGGATCGCCAGGACCCGTGACGCCGGCCGCAACGATGCCGCCGCGGCCGGACCGCGATGACGGAAGATCGGACACCAGTGTCGCCATCGGGAGCGCGATCCGCGGGCATGCGTCCAGCGGACGAGGCGGGTAATGCCACCGGCGAACCCGACCGCCGGCATCGTAATCGCCTGGAGGATAGGTCCACCCCACAAGACCGGTGAGTGGAACAGGCTGTATGGAACGCCTCCCGTCTGCCGCGTGCGCGACGCGGTGGAAGCCGACGTGAACGCCCGGGCAACGCCAGCGGCTGGAACACGACCCAGGCCGGGCCGAGCGCCAGGTTGTAGCGGGCCTCGAGGTCGCGCCCAGCCAAAGCCACAAACGACGGGTTTGTAGGTGGCATCTGGCCGGGCCCGCGGCCGGGACCTCGCGGGTGCGCGGACCGTCGCGGCGCCGGCGGTCGAGGCCGCGGGCGGGCTGCTTCGTTGAGCAGCGCGACGCGGCCGTCGCCCTCAGGAGCCGCCAACGGTACCGGCCGACCGGCCCAATTGCAGAGGTCCCGGGGCGGGGACATGTGGTTTCGCCAGAGTCGTTGCAGATCACCTGGGGACCCGCGCTGCGGCCTGCGTCGGTGATGAGGTAAGAACGAATATGCGAGTGCTCGAGAATTCCGTCGAGCGCGTACCCCGCGGCACGGTGCAGGACCTGGAGAAGAGTTGTCGGCTGCTCCCGAGCAGCGGGCCCATGCCGATCACACGTCGGGCTCGGTCGTCTCGTGTCGATGATCAGGTCGATGGTCGACAGCCCATTTCTCCCTCAGCGAAGATGTCGAGCAGTACGACGACACGGAGGGCCTCGAGGCCGGGGTGGCTGCGATGAAGGCCTCTGACAGGCTGGAGCTGGACTCAATCAGGCCCGGAACGTGGAAGAAGGGCGCCCATCCATCGATCGCTCCGGCGCTTCGGCACCGCGGTCACTTCTGCAACCGTTCAACGCGAGGTTCCGCTGGAGGCGCTCGAAGACTAAGGAAGCGGCTCGAAGGCGAGCACGGAGCCGCCTTCGTTCGCGATTGCGGCGAGGATCGCGGGAACCCGACAGGAGCGCCCATGTCCAGGGTCGCCCCCGCGTCCGCCGCCAGCGCCAGAAAAGTGTCGCCATCTCGGGCTCGTAGCCGTCCGATCCGCGCCAGAACACCTGTCCGCACACCGACTCGTCGCGGCGTGACGATAGGCTGGCGCGGCGCCGCTCTGGAAGCTTCATGGTCGGTCATGCCGGCGTGTGGGAGGTGCAGGACATCGCATCGGTCAGCTCGCGGAGCGCGGGCGGTCGAGGCGTCCGCAGGGGGGTCCGCACCGCGCGCGCGACTGCCAGTTCACCGCGTGGACGGCGTGAAGCCGCTCGAGGCGGCCCACGAGGGCTCTCCCATTGGGCTGCAGGGCGTCCCCATCACCTGGGTGTTACTCACGCAGGCTCTCTCCTGTAGCCTCTCAACGTGGTAGAGCCTTTTGACGTCACCGGAGCCTCTTGCCGTCCACTCGTCTGGCATCGGGACCCGCCGGCCCGCCACTCACCTGGACGCCCTCAGATGGCCCGCGGCTATCAGCGCGGTGGGTGAGGAGCATGTGCTCGACCAGCTTTCGATTGATGAGTCGGCGCCCGTCTGAGCGGCGGACGGAGCCGTTGTGCGTCGTGATCGGCGAGCGCCGGTGAACGTCGGAGACCTCCAGGCACAGCCGCGCGGTGTCGCGGGCGCCGAGGCGCTGAAAGCGAGGGACCGAAGCGAGTCGGCGAACTGATCGTTGTGCACGTACTCCAGCTCCGCGTCCTAGACGAACCGGATGCCTATTCCGGGCGCGCTGGGCCAGGTCCTGGTCCTCGCAGGTCACGCGAAAGCGCTCGTCGAACAGGCCCACCAGCTCGAGTCGGCCCGCGACATCGAGAGGTTGCGCGCGGTCGGCACTGTCATCTCGTACAACCTCCGGTCCGAGTCGGCGACCGAGCCGGAGCTCCTGAACTCCGCTCCAGGCCTCCAGGAACGGCCGAAGGAAGTCTCTGGAGCTACGCGAGCTGGGGGAAGCCGCCGACGACCCAGGCGTCCGGGAACCGCTCGAGCGCCGCGGCGTGCTCGGGAGGAAGTCCGGGGACCAGCAGGTCGTCGCTGATCATGATGATGTAGCGGCCGTCGGCGCGCGAGCCGGCGTTCCGCCCGGCCGAGACTCCTCGGTTGGCGGGCAGCCGGAAGGTATTCAGCCGGTAGGGCGTCGAGCCGCGCTCAGCAACTGCCGGTGGTCGGTCGAGCCATCGTCGACGACAATCACCTCGTAGTCGGTCGGCGGGACATCCTGGTCGCCGAGGGCGGCGAGCGTCGCTGAACGCGTCGGCGCGGTTGTAGGTGCTGATCACGACGCTTGCGAGCGATCCCTGCAACCTATCAGCGCGTATCGCCAACGCCCCAGTTCGGGCTTCGGCGCGCGAGCGACCCGGCGGTGCCGTCCGCGCCCCGTCTGCTGCCTCGAGCCACAACGACAGGCTGTCACCGCCGCGAGCGCCGAGCGTGGCCTCGCCGTACATCGATCCGGCATGCCGCGTCCACTCCGGCCACGATCCGCCGCTCGTCTCGCGCTCGCTCCCCAGGCGGCGCGCGCTCGAGCCACGCCGATGGACGAACGAGACCGCCGAGCAACGCCGACCCGCCAGCCCGCGCGGCGCATCCGCCAGCACCACTCGATGTCCTCGCCGTACATGAACATGTCTTCGCGCGGGCCCCCGACCGTCGCACCGCCTCCAGACGAACGATCATCGCGGTGCCCGGCACCCAGCCGGCGTCGAGCTGATCGCCGCCTAGCCAGTACGGCCCCCGAGGACCCTGGGCCGCGCTCCGGGCGGGAGCAGCCGATGCAGCCGGGTGAGCTCGAGCAGCGTCCTCGCGACCGAGGGCATCGCGCGGCCGGGTGACTCCCAGTTCCCGTCGTCGCGGCAGGTTCGGGGCTCCCGCCCCCATCTCCGCATGCGCATCCATCCACCTCACGAGCGTCTCGAGGCCTTCCGGCGACGCGCCGACGTCGGGGTTCAGCAGCAGCCGGTAGCGTCTGCCCGCTGCGGACAGACCTATGTTCGCGCCGGCGGGAAGCCCCGGTTCTCCTCGAGCGTCCCCACCTGCGCCGGGGGGACTCCGCAGTGGACCATCGCGACGCTGCGGTCCGGCGATGCGTCGTCGACGGCGACCGCCTCGGCCCATCCCGGCCTCGACCGCGGGACGACCCAAGCGAGGCGGACCGGCGAGCTGACCGCCGAGTCCGGGAGGATGATGGCGATCGAGAGTCCGGCTACCGGCCCCATGCCTTGCGGAACCTGCGGAACAGGTAAACGCCATTAGCACCCTGTACGGCCGCCGCAGCAGGCGCTCCGGGAGGTGCGCGCCCTCGATCAGGCCCACGAACCGGCGCAGCGATCGACGGAGCACAGGGCGCGCGAGCGCCGTCTTGAGCAGTTTCTTCGCACCAGCCGAGGAGGGTCGGCGGCTGATCGGCGGTTCTCCCGCACGTACCCCGCCACCTGGCCGAGCTCGCCCGGCTCCTTGAACAAGGAACGCGACTGTCTGTGCGCTGCTCTGCTCCCGGGTCAGTAATCCGGAGTGTGAGGTGGTTGTCGTTCTGGACCAACGGATCTTGGTGTCGAGGAGCAGGAGCGCTCCCGCGGCCCGCGCCCGCATCGAGAAATCTGATCTCGGCTCCCGCTACTGGGCAGTTCCCGTCGAACCCGCTGACCTCCCGGAAGCGGTCACGGCGGAGCGAGAGGTCCCGGCCCCGACCAGCTGCATCGGCAGGCATCCTGATCGTCCGCGAGGGGCGACCGCCGCCCCCGTCCTGAAAACCGTGCTCCAGGGCGATCCGGTAGCGCCCGAACGGCGACTGCCGCCGACGCTCGATCACCGCCGCCGAAAGCGCCACGCGCCGCTCACGGCGGCGTCGCCGTGATGTTCCCGCGCGACAGGCGCAGTCGAAGGTAATCAGAGGGAGCCACGACCATGTCGTCGTCGCAGAACAGCACGAACTCCCCGTCCGCCAGCGTAGCCCCGCGATTGCGGGCATGGGCGGCGCCCTGCCGATCCCCCTGCCCCTCGTCCCCAGCCGCACGGGAACGCGGGGATCCCCCGATACGGGCGACTCGAGCACCCGCTCGGCCGAGCCGTCGTCGCCGTCGTCGACGACGATGATCTGGTAGCGCTCCGCGTCGTAGTCAAGCGCGTAGCAGCGCGGCCAGTGTCTCGCGCAAGCGCGTCCGGGCGCCGGAACGTCGGCACGACGATCGAGAACGTCGGAGCCGTCCCCATGACGTCGATCACCCCCGACGGTCGAATGCGCGCGCAGCCTCACGCAGGAAGGAGACGGATTCCTCGACCATCCGTCACATTGTGCCCGTGTCCGGGTCGCCCCGCAGTCGCGTCGATCGTCTCGACATGTCGCTGTTCGAGCAGATCCCCGGGGCGTGCGCATCGTCGGCGGATCGGCGCTCGTTGCTTGCGGTCCATGCGGCCATGGCCGCTCGAGGTGAGTTCACCTATCTCGAGGTCGGCTCGTATCACGGCGCCAGCCTGCAGTCGTTCATTGTCGATTCGCGCTGCTCGAGCATCGTCTCGATCGACCGACGCGACGTCGTCTCACCAGACGAGCGGCCTGAGGGCGCGGCGCGGTATCCCGACAACACCACAGCTTGGATGGTCCAGCACCTGTCGCAAGTGCCGGGCGCCGATCTGGCGAAGCTCAGCACTATCGACGGCACCACCGTTGATCTGGACCCGGCGGACCTCCGCATCGACCTCTGTCTGATCGACGGTGAACATACGAACGCGGCCGCGCTGCAGGACGCGCGCTTCTGCCGCCGGGCCGTTCGTGATCGGGGCGTGATCGTGTTCCACGACCGGCTGATCGTCGATCGCGGCATCCAGGGGTTCCTCGCCGAGTTGTCTGGCTATCACGCGTACCCGCTCGCCCACGATCTGTTCGTCGTGGAGATCGGCGTCCCCTCGCTGCTGGGCGATGAGCGGGTCAGGTCGCAGGTTCCGCGGAGTCTATGGCTGACCATCGATCGACTCCGGGCCGTTCGGCCGGTGCTGCGCCTGGCGCCCATCGCCAGGACCGCGCGGCGCGGCGCGGCGAGGGTCGCGCTCGCCGTCGGCGCGCCGCACCGCAGTGGACGGCCTTCCCCAAGGGTGTCCGGCAGCCCTCAGACCCCTTTCGAGATCCACACGTTCGTCAACGACGACGCCTTGTACGCGCGGATGCGCGAGTCGTTTATCGATGCCGGCTTCGCACCGGACGCGTTCGTCCGCCTCAGCGATCGCGAAGATGATCCATACACCACGATCACGCGCATCGGACGAGCATCGAGCGCGCGCTATCCGATCCTCTGCCACCAGGACGTGTTCACCGATCAGGGCGCCGGAGCAGCGGAGCTGCTCGCCCGTCTTCGGGAGCTCGACGTGCAGGATCCGCGTTGGGTCGTGGCGGGAAACGCGGGAGTCATGCGAAGCGGTCGACTGATTCGACGGCTCGTCGACGGGCACGGCGGCTCGACTGGCGAGCCGCTTCCCCTCGAGGTCGTGACTCTGGATGAGGACTTCCTTGTGTTCAATCCGCGTAACGCTCCGCGTTGCTCGGTGGAGCTGAAGGAGTTCCACCTCTACGGCGCAGACGTCTGCCTCCACGCGCTCGCCGCCGCCGGCTCGGCGTTCGTGATCGACTTTCCCATGACCCATCTGGGTCAGACCGATGCTGACAGCGACCGCGAGAGCGCGTACTGGCGTGTTTACGAACGCTCGAGGCAACGGTTCACGGCCGTCTGGAATGGCCGTTGTCAGTTCCGGTACGTGGTAACCCCGAGCGACGCGATCTTCCTCAGCCGGTTCGGCGTCCTCAGGCGCCTGTTCGGCTCTGCGGGCGCCCTGGCCTCAGTTACGCAGTGCCGGTTCGAGGGCTACGGTCTGCCGCTTCGTGCGATCGACCGGCCGTCCTCGCTTCGGTCGGTCATTCGGTCGCTTCACCCTGGCTAGCGCTGGAGTCCGCGTGGGTGGTCGACTGTCCCGCCGGCGCGCCTGCAGGGTCCCCGGCTGATCCATTGGCGCGCGCGGTGTCGACGGCCTTCCGAGAGCGCGGACGCGCAGGTGCAGCAGGCCGAGCGCGCCGTCGCGGTGCCCATTCTCGGTGTAGCGGTAGGAGGCGTATCCGCCCATCGCGGCCCCGCTTCCGGTCACCACGACGCCGAGCACGGTCCCGTGTGCCGACCCGACCATCTTCTGCAGCCGCTTGACGGCCGCGCGCGAGCTCCGGTTCATGCGCGCGATGACCAGGCATCCGGATACCGAACGCAGTAGCGGTAGCGCGTCGCTCACGGCGAGCGCGGCGACGCTGTCGATGATCACCAGATCGGCGTGGCCCTCGAGTTTCCGGACGATCCTCCGCATCGATTCCGACGCCAGCAGAGCGGCGGGATTCGGCGGCGGCGGTCCTGCAGGGAGCACCGTCACGCTGCCTGCCCCGGGCCCCTCAAGTGGGTAGTCCAGCATCACATCGCAAGCGCTCGCTCGCCGGCCAGGACCGCGCCGAGGCCCGCTTTCGCGTCAAGGCCCAGCCTTGCGCAGACCTGGGGGCGCCGTAGGTCCGCGTCGACGAGGATCGCGCGCTTCCCAGCTCGAGCGGTCGCGAGCGCCAGCCACACGGCGACCGTCGTCTTTCTGTTCCCGACCATCGGGCTTATCACCGCGACGCTGCCGAGTTGCTGCTCGACGTTGAAGTACGTGAGCGCGCCGCGCAACATCTGAAAGGCCTCCTCGTCGGCCGGGTCCCTGAGATGGTCCGGCGAGAACGCGTTCGACGGAATGGCCGCCAGCAGTGGCCAGCCCGTGAGGCTTTCCACGTCCTCGGGCGTACGGAGCCGCCGGTCAGCATTCTCGGCGGCGAGCACGGCACCGATCCCGAGCAGCACGGCGATCAGCAACGCGAGCTCGACTGCGCGCCGGGTCTCGGGTCCAATTGGCGTGGCAGACGGCGTCGCCGCCTGTACGACCACGGCGCCAGAGCCCGTGGACCCCTTCAGGGCGCGCAACTCGGCAATCTGCTGGGATAGTGTCTCGCGTTGGCCGGGCTGCGAGCGGGGGGTGGCGGCCAGCTGTCTTACGGCCGCGGCGATCTGCCCGCGGATGACCGCGTTCGCTTGGTCGGTCTGATGACGCGCGAGCGCGGCGGCAAACGCATTGGCGATTGCGGCCGCGTGGACAGGATCGTGGTCGACTGCCGTGATCGTGAGAAAGCCCGTGTTGGGGTCGGCCGAAGGTTGAACCTGGTTGACGAGCGAGCCGGGTGGCTCGTGCAGTAGCTTGGCGGCGATGTCGACGACCGGCGTCGTGGTGGCGAGCCGGGCCACGGCGGCCAGGTTGCCGGTTACGACCGGCGCGCCGCTTGTGCCGATGCCCTGGGAGATGTCCTGGAGCTCCATCAGCGTGCTGGACTGGTACATCTTGGGCTTGCCACGCTCGACGAGATAGGCCCCAAGTGGGATCAGGACCACGAAAGCGATGAACAGGAGCTTCCAACGCCAGAAGACGCGTAGATAGGTCCTGAGATCCTGCTGGCCGGCTGACTCGGAGCCAAGCTCCTCATCCTCCTCGCGTCGGCGTCAGCGCCCACTCGTCTGCCGGGTCGGGACGCTCTCGAGACGACACGCGCGACGGTGCCGACTCCTGGGATGATACGGGCGCCGCGCCTGTGCGCGAACGCAGCACGTGCTCGCGGAGCACGACAAGCATCGCTACGGCGAGCACGACGAGATGGGTGCGGTAGCGGAAGCCGGTCCCCGCGTTGCCCGCGCTCAGTGCATACGCGACCAGAAGAAACAGGAGCGGGTAGAGAATCGGTGCTGTGCGAGCCAGGACGTGCCCGCGGCTTCGCCACGCATAGCCGAGCACAAGCCCGAAGGCGGCGAGTGCGACGAGGGAACCGAGCGCGCCCAGCCGCTGGCTCGTGTCCTGAAGCTGCCATGGGTAAGGCCTGATGACGAGATCGACAATGCGCTTCGGCAGGTTCCTGATCACCGCTCCACGCGTCGAGAAATCCACCTGTTCGAGCGCCAGGTTGTCCGCATTGGGACCGCCGTTGGCGGTGGCTTGCGTCCCGGTCGTGAAGTCCTGCGCCTGCTGGAGGCGCTGCAGACTCGCGCGCGACGTGATGCTCAGCAGCGTCGGAGTCGCCAGCAGGACGATCAGCGCAACTGCGTACACGATCGGCATCGCCCGCAGCGGCCGATCGATCCTCCGCAGAGCGGCGTGGAGAGCCAGCAGGACCGCCGCGCTGACCAGGAACCAGCCCGCGTAGCTTCGGGTCTCGATCGCGATCAGCCCGCCCAATGCGCAGAGGAATAGTCCGATGAGATCGAGCCGCTGCCAGATCTTCGTCCCACCGAGGACCACGAGGCCGGTGGCGAGCTCCATCAACGGCTCTTTGCTCAGCCCGCTGTTGAAGAAGATGCTCGCCGGCTCGAGCACGAGCAGCCAGGCCGCCAGCCGCGACGCGCGTGGTCCCGCGAGGTCGTGCACGGCGGTCAGAATCAGCACGAGCCCCAGCATCGCGATCCCGATCTGAGTCACCCGGAGCGCGGTGGGACTGAGGTCGACCAGCTTGATCTGGACGGCGAACACGACGGTCTGCAGCTGAAACGAACCGTGCGGGAGGAACCCTCGGCCGAACGGCGTTGCCGCAATGACGTGGGCGAAGCTCAAGAACGTCTCCTCGTCGCCCCCGCGTAGCTGGGCTTGCACGCTGGTCGCGTTGATGGCCGCGACAGCCAGCAGCCTCAGGCTGAATCCGACGACCACGGGGCGGCCGATCCGAAAGTCCGGACGCCTGCTTCGCAACCGCCTGAGCACGAACGCAAGCACGTATGAGACCACGACCGCGACGAGGACCAGGCCCTCGGCGCGGCGGAGCGTGGTGTCAGACATGGTTTGCGGCTTCCCCGACCCTCATCTGGGTGGAGCGCGTGGGCACGCTCCCGCGCCACGGTATCAGCGTTCGCCGCCGTAGCCCCCGGGCTCGCCCCCTCCCGATTGCCCGTTGAACACAGCGGTCCGGCGCCACGAGCGGGAGGTGTCCAGGTGCCCAAGCCACCGCGCGTACAGCTCCCGGTAGAGGTTCCCCATCGACGCCGCCGTGAAGGTCTGGACCCGCCGGCGTGCCGCGAGGGAGATCGCGGGCCAGGAGCGCCGAAGGGCGAGCATCTCGCGCAGCCCCGCGGCCAGCGCGCTCGGCTCGGGCGATGAGCACAGGAGCCCGGTCTCGCCGGCCTCGATCACCTCGGGCGCGATCCCCACCCGCGTGCTGAGCACTGGCCGCGCCATCGCCATCGCCTCGACGATCACCATCCCGAAAGACTCGGCGATGGCCGGATGGACGAACACGTCAAGCGCGGCCAATACGTCGGGGACGTCGTTGCGCGGGCCACACAGCAGGACCCTGTCGCCGACGCCGAGGCTCCGCGCCCTTGCCGCCAGCGCTGAGGCGTCCCCCGCTCCAACGATCATGAGTCGCGCCTCTCGAACCTCGCCAAGCGCCGACGCGAAGGCCTCGATGAGCGCGGGGTAGTTCTTCAGCGGATACAGACGGCCGATCGCGCCGAACACCAGCTTGCCTTCCAAGCCGAGCTCGCGCCGCACGCGCGCGGGATCGGCGTTCTGCGGGTCGAGACGCTCGAGGCTGAAGCCATGGTGGACGACCTCGATCTTCGCTTGCGGGATGTGCGCGATCTGCGTCAGGGTTCGGAGCACGTCACGCGATGGAGCGATGATGTGGTCACACAGCGGGCCGGCACACAGCCGCTCCGCCCACACGAGCTTCGGCCCGTGAAACGGAAGCTCGTGCGAGTGGTGGGCGGTCATCACGGCGACGGGCGTACGCGCCAGCCGGGCTGCTGTCAGCCCTACGAGCGAACCGTCGATGAGATGTGTCTGCACGACGTCGGTCGACCCCCGGCGCAGTGCTCGAGCTAGCCTGACGGCGGCAGCGGGGTAGCCGCCTCGAGAGCGCGCGCCGAGCGCGAACGTCGCCACGCCGAGAGACCGCATCTCCTCCTGCAGCGCTCCGGCAGTGCCGACGCATCCCACACACAGCGGTCCGCTGCCAAGACCGCCGGACTCGATCAGCGTCCGGAAGTACGGATGGGGGCCGGCATCGGAGATCACGTGCACTACCGACGCGCCCGCGGCTGAGGGAATCTGGTCCACTCTGTGGGCAAGGATGACGGCTCGGAGTGAAGTGAGCGCGGTGGTTCCGGTCCGCAACGGCTCGGCGTACGTGGCCGAGGCGATCCACAGCATCCTCAGTCAGACCCGACCGCCGATCGAGTGCCTGGTGATTGACGACGGCTCGACCGATGACACCGCCGAGGTCGTCCGACGGTTCGGTCATGAGGTGGCCTACGTCCGGCAGGATCACATGGGAGTGTCGCGCGCGCGCAATCGCGGCGTGGCGCTCGCCCGCGGGACGCTGGTGGCTTTCCTCGACCACGACGACGTGTGGCTGCCGACCAAGCTCGAACGTCAGCTCGAGGCGCTTGCGGATCGGAGCGCGGCGATCGCGTTGTGCGCAATGGACGTGGTCGACGAACGCGAGACCGTCCTGCGCACCATGCGGCTTCGTCCACGCCAGGACCTGATCACCGGAATGCTCACGTTCGACGGCACCGAGACCGTCTCGTGCAGCTCAACCGGAGTCATGCGACGCGAGGAGCTGCTGAAGATCGGCGGGTTCGATCCCGCGCTCTCGGTCTCGGCCGACTGGGACCTTATGTTCAGGATGGCGCTCACCGGCACCGTCGCGTATGTGGACGAGTCGCTCGTGCGCTACCGCCTGCACGGAGCGAACATGAGCGGCGACATTGCGGCGATGGAGCGCGACATGACCCTTGCATTCGCCAAGGCGTTCGCCGATCCGCGCCTTCCGGCGGCGCTCCGCGAGCGAAAGCGCCAGGCCTACGCTGGCCTGTACCGGATGCTCGCCGGATCCTACGCGCTCAGCCGCCGGCGAACGGCAGCGGTCCGAGCTCTCGCAATCGCCGTGCGGTACGACCCGAAGGTCGCGCGCGGGCTGGTACGGCGAAGGCACCCGGCTCCGCCGAGCTGAGGCCAGACACCGGCGCATCCGGCCGGCACCTCCCGCGATTACGCTATGTCGCGTGGCCCCACAGGATGCGGACACGCTCGCGCGGCTGGCCGCCGCCGGCGCGAAACTTCGGACCGACGGCGATACGGCGGACGTGCTTGACGGCTTCGAACGCGCCGGGCTTCATGCGCTTGTGCTGAAAGGGCCCTCGATCGCGTGCTGGCTCTACGCCAACGCGGCCGAGCGGCCGTATTACGACTGCGACCTGCTGGTCGCCCCTGGGGATTTCGAGGCCGCCGGGCGGGAGCTGCGATCGCTCGGCTACGTTCCGCTGCTCGACCCGTGGGGGCTGCCCGCGTGGTGGTACGGGCACGCGGTCGCATGGACGCACCCCGGCGGCCGGGTCTCCGTCGACCTGCATCGCACCTTGATCGGCGTGGGCGTCGATCACGCGACGGCCTGGCGTGTGCTTTCTGCGGACGTGGACGAGATCCTCGTCGGGGGGCGTTCGGCGCCCTGCCTCTGCCGTCCCGCGAGGGCGATGCACATCGCGCTGCACGCCACTCAGCACGGCCCCAGCACGCAGCCGGTGGCTGACTTGGAGCGGGCGCTGGTGCTCGGCGACGACGCGCTCTGGTTGCGCGCGGCGGGGATTGCGGCTGGCCTGCGCGCCACCGCGGCGTTCGTGGCTGGGCTGAGGCTCACGGCGGCGGGGTCACAGCTCGCGGCCCGGCTGGCGTTGCCGGACGTTCGCTCGGTCACGGCAGAGCTGCGGGCGAGCACCGCTCCCCCGCTCGCGCTCGGCTTCGAGCAGTTGGCGCGGGCGCCGACGCTGCGGGCGCGTGCCGAGATCGTCTGGCGCAACATTGCGCCTGACCCGGGGTTGCTCCGAGCGTCCGATCCATTGGCAGCAGCCAGTTGGCGCGGCTCGGTAACGGCGTATATCCGGCGCCTAGCCTGGCTCGTTCGTCACGCTCCGCGGGGATTCGGGGCGTGGTATCGAGTCCGCCGGTCCGTGGGGCGCCGCCGGGCGTAGCGCTAGCAGGCGGCGACGGCGGCGCGACAGCGCCTAGGAGCGGTGCTCGCGCACAGGCCCCCGCAGCACGTCCCGTTCGTTGTGCAGGTGGCATTGTCGGCCCTGCACGACGATGAGATCGCACATCGGAGCTGGTTCTGGCCGGCCCCGCCTACGTTGATCGTGCTGCAATAGCAGCGGCCGGACGCGCACGTGGAGTTGGTCCCGATGGTGCCGGACCCCGGGCAGCTCGTAACGCCGGTGCACGCCGTTATGGGGCAGCCCGCGGCCAGATGTGACGCGGCCGCCGCGGCGGATCCGACATCGATGGAGTACACCAGCGGCCCGGCCAGCGCGGCGCCGCCGATCCTGGCGATCCTGATCGCCGCCTGACGCCGCGAGTAGCCGGACGCGGCGGCACCGTCCTCGAGCAGACCGCGCTCTTCCAGTGCAGCGATCGCGCGCTGGACCACCTCCAGCGAGAGCGTGAGCTGATGGGCGATCTCGGTTTCCGTCAGGCGTCCTTCGCACTGCTCCCACACCAGAACTGCGTCATGCGACAGGCAATGCGCGACGTGGTTGACCTGGTCGTAGATGACCAGCTCGTCGTCGATCCGCTCGCGTACGAGGTGCTCTGTCCGGGCCGTCGGTCGATAGCGCATGAGAGTTCCCCCCTGCAGCTCAGGCTAGCCAGCGTCGCAAGCCGCCGTCAAGCGGGTCACGCGGGGTCCACGATGAGCTCGAACGGCCGCGGCGCCGCCGCCGCGGTGCGGACCAGGGCCTCGATCGCCGCCACGCCCTCGGCCGGCGCTCCGGCGATCGCGCCATCCCCGTCGATGAGAACGGCGGACGGCGTCGCCTGTAGCGCATAGAGCCCGAACGCCTCCTGCTCCTTCTGCCCGAGTACGGGGCTCAGCCCATACTCCGCGCTGACGCGCTCGACGTCCTCGCGGGCACCTTCGAAGATCGCCGCGACGGTCACCGAGCCCGACAACGCCTCCTGCCAGTGCGCGAGGGCGGGCAGCAACGTCAGGCACGGACCGCAGCCCGTGCTCACGAACACCAGAACGGTGGCCCGTGCCCGCTCACTCAACTCGGCCAACGATCCGGCCGTCCCCCTGACTGCGGCGAGCTCGAAATCGGGCGCGGGCGTGCCGCGTGGCAGGCCCGGAGGCGCTCCGGTGGCATTCGCGGCGCTCAGCTCGGCCCGCAGACGGCGTCGATCCGCCCAGAGCTGCGCGACCGCGACCGCGAGCACAGCGGCCAGCACCGACGTTGCGACGAGTGCGATCTGGGCGCCGTGCAGGCTCCCGAGGCCGCCGTCAAGGCTCGGACCGGGTCCTGCCACGACCACCACCACCGCCGCGCCGGCGAGCGCCGCATTGCGGATCAGCGCGCCGCGTCCGGCGGGCTCAGAATGGATCTGGCCAAAGCAGTGACAGTCCGGGGCCTCTCCGCGCGACATCGCGCGCACAACGGCGGCGCTGAACGCGAGCAGCAGCAGGAGCGCGCAGACCGCGCCCCAGCGTGAGGTCGGCACGAACAGCAGCGCGATTGCAACCGCCAGCTCGGCAAGTGGCAGCACGACACCGCCGAGCCGCGCGGAGCGCGCCGGCACGCCGAACTCCACCAGCGCACGGCGCGAGCCCCCGAGATCCAGCAGCTTGCCGATCGCGGCAACGATGAGCACCGCCGCGAGCAGGCAACGGATGCTCAGTAGCAGCGCATCCACAGGCTCGAATCATAGGGCCGGCCCACCGGCGCGCTCGCGGTCCTGATGGGGCTGGGGGTGCTCGAGAGCATAAGATCGCCAGGGTGCGGCTGCGGAAACGGTCAGGCTCGACGGTGAGCCTCGAGGCCTTCGGCGTGCGGCTCGAGCTGACCTTTGACGACCCGATGCTGGAGCCGCGTATCCAGGAGATTCTCCCGCCCGGGTGGACGCCGGCCCGGTCGGATCCCGGGTCGACCGTGTTTGCGTTGCGCGAGACCGGTCCCGATTCCTACCAGGTGACGATCGGCGGGGCCCCGGCGGTCGAGCATGCTTCGCTCGAGGTGGCGCTGACGCTGCTCGACTCGCAGATGCGATTGTCGATCGCCGCCAACGCGCGGGATTGGCTGTTTGTTCACGCCGGGGTGGTTGTCGTGGACGACCGCGCGCTCCTGATTCCGGGCGCGACGTTCGCCGGCAAGACGACGCTGGTGCGGGCACTCGTGCACGCCGGCGCCACCTACTACTCCGACGAGTACGCCGTTCTCGACGACGCCGGCCTAGTTCACCCCTATCCGCGGCCGCTGTCGATCAGGAGCGCCGATGCGAGTGCGGTCCGCGAGCGGCAAGCGGGTCCCGGCGGCAGGTTCGCTGCCTTGGACGAGCGCGCCACCACGGCGGCGGTCGTCATCACTCGTTATCGAGCCGGCGTCCTCTGGCAGCCGAACCGACTCTCGGGCGGGCAGGGCATGGTCGCTCTGCTCGCCAACACGGTTCCGGCACAAGCGCGCCCCGAGGAGTCGCTGCGGACGCTCGGCCGCGCGATCGCCGATGCGACGATCCTGGAGGGCGACCGGGGCGAGGCCGGCCCGGTGGCAAACGCACTCCTCGGTGAGCTGGCGGCGCTCTCGCGCGGCCGCCCATGACCTCGCACGCGCTCGTGGACCCCGTGCCGGAGTCTTCGGCGGCGCCGTCCCGGATCCTACGCCGCCCCGGTCCACGGTCTGGAGCGACCGAATCGCCGCGGCTGGACTTGCCACGCTCGGAGTCGCCCTCGGCGCCAGCCAGCTTCTTGACGGGGTTTACAACGAGACCGCGTGGGCTCCGATCGCGCTGAGCGCGCTCGCGCTCTTGGTGGCGTTTGCCGTTGCGGCTCCTCGTCTCCCGCCGATGTCGCTGCTGGCGCCCGTACTGGGCCTGTGGCTCTGGTCGCTGGTGTCGGCGGGCTGGGACGACTCGACGGACGCCGCGCACGTCGCCGCGGACCGCTGGTTGCTATACGCCGCCGCGATTGTCGTGCTCACCTGGGTCCTCGCTCGCGATCGCCGCCGCGCGATCGTGCTGTTGACGTCGGCCGCTACCGGCGTGCTCGTGGTGGCCGCGTGGATGCTGGTGCGAATGCTCGACGGCAACGGGCAAGCACTGTTCCTCGCCACCCGGCTGAACGATCCGCTCGGCTACGTCAACGGACAAGCCGCATATCTGCTCGTCGCGGCATGGCCCTGTCTTGCGCTCGCCGAACACCGTGGATCGCGAGCCTCGGGCGTAATCGCGGGCATCGGGATGGCGTCCCTGGTCGTCCTCCTCGGTCTGGGACTGCTGTGCCAGTCGCGCAGCTGGGAGGTCGCGCTCGTCGCGGCGGTGGTGGTCCTCGAGGTCGCGGTCCCCGGCCGCCGCCGCCGGGCCGCCGCGTTGCTCCTCGCGGGTGCCACCGTCGTCGCGATCTACGCACCGGTCGCCGGGGTGTGGCGACACCCGAGCCCGGTCACCGGCCTCGTCACCCCCGGTGCGGCCCGGCATGCGGCCGCGGCGATCCTCGTCGGCGCAATCGGGGCCGGCGTGGTCTGGGCGATCGTGGTGCTCTCACTCCATCGCCTCGCGCCGGCCGGCTCGCCGGCGCGCGCGCGCGTGCGGAGGTATGCGTCGGCGGCACTCGTCGCGCTCGGTCTTGCCGCGGCGGTCGCAATCGGGGCGAAGGCCGACGCGATCGGACACCGCATCCACAGCCAGTACGAGGCGTTTGTCCAGCTCTCACCCGGGTCAGGCGGGTCCCGCCTCGCTTCCGGGGCCGGCAATCGCTACGACTACTGGCGCGTCGCCTTGATCGAGTTTCGCTCAGCGCCGCTGGACGGGGTCGGAGCGGGCAACTACGACACGGGGTATTACCTGCACCGTCGCACGACCGAGGCGATCACCCAGCCACATTCGCTCGAGCTCCAGACGCTCGCCGAACTCGGGCTCGTGGGCGGCGTGTTGCTGGCGGCGTTTCTGGTTGCCGTCTCGGTCGGCGTGCGCCGCACCGCGCGGGGGGCACGCGACGATCTGCTGGCGCGTCGCGTGGCGGTGGCCGCCAGCGGCACATTCATAGTGTGGCTGGTCCAGACGAGCGTCGACTGGACTTACTTGATCCCGGGCGTGACCGCGATCGCGCTCGCCGCCGCGGTCGCTCTCGCGTCGGGACCGGAGTCCCGGTCGGTTGCGCTCGCCGGACGGGCACGGATCGTGGCGATCGTCGCCACGTCCGCCATCGCCATCACCGGGGCGGTGACGATCGCGCCTCGGATACTGTCGCTCCATGCCCAGGCGGCAGCCCAGCGGGCCCTTGATCGCGGAGCGCCTCGCGTCGCCGTCATGGATGCCACCACGGCTTTCGAGTAGGACCCCGACTCGGTTCCCGCGCTCGTGCTACGAGCCGCGGGCCTCGCCGCTCTGCACGCGTTCCCGTCCTCGCTCTCGGATCTGAAGCCAGCGGTTGCGGTCGAGCCGCGCAACTGGGTCACCTGGGCGCTGGTCGGGGACCTGCTCACGCGCCACGGCGATCGCTCGTCAGCGCGGGCTGCCTACGCGCGCGCGCGCGCCCTGGACCCGCTCGAGCCCGACCTCAAGAGCGCGCTCGCCGCGTCCGCAACGGGGACGCGACGTTGATCGGCGCACCTAGACTCGCACGCACGATGAGCGTTCGCTTCGCCGCCACGCTGGCCATCGCCCTGGCCGCGAGCTGGGCGATCGCGGGGCCGGCCGCGGCGCTCGAGCCCGGCGTTTTCGTCGATCCGGGAGTCCTGCCGGCAAGGAGTACGGCATCCCGCTCTCGGAGTTGCGGGGAGCGGCGTCGGGGCACGTCCCGGCTGGCAACCAGTCGCCCCCGCTGTTCGGGATCGGCATCTCAGCCCACGGCGCGAGGGGTGGGGTGTCGCCCTCGGCGCCGCGGGGCGCAGGATCCCGGCACTCACCACGGGCGCACACGACCGCCGGTCGCCGCGCGGCCGCAGCGTCGCGGGGCGCCGGTGCCCGGGCCGCAGGCGCCGCCCCGGCCTCGGGCCCGGTGCTCGCTCAGATCACGCGCCACGGGTCGGCCGTGCCCGCGGTGGCCCTGATCGGTGCCTTGATCGTGCTCGGCGGGCTGGGGGTCGGCGGGCTGCTCGTGGCGGCGCGCCGTCGTGTGCAGTGAGTCTGATGCGGGCCCGTGCAGCCACGCGTCGGTTCGGCGCGCTCGTTGGGTTGGCGTTCGTTGCCTTCGTCGCGCTCGGGGGCAGCTCCGCGACGGCGCACGGAGGACGCCCTGATCAGAAGGCGATCTGGGGGCCGGTGACCCTGGTGGGGAAGTCGGAGTTCCCGGTGTACCACGCGCTCGGCGCCGGGATCTTCGAAATGGACGTGAACTGGGCCGACGTTGCCCCTACGCGGCCGCGCAACCCGACCGACCCGTCGGATCCCGTGTACCGGTGGCCGGAGGACATCAGCTACGCGATGCCGAGGCTGCGCGCTACCACATACGAGTCATGCTGCAGGCGATCGGGGCCCCGGCGTGGGCCAATGGCGGCAGAGCCTGGAAGTACCCGCCCGCGCACGTGAACGCGTTCGCCCAGTTCGTGACGGCAGCCGCGCGTCGCTACCCGGCGGTTCACCTGTGGATGATCTGGGGGGAGCCCGACCGCCACGCAAACTTCGCCCTCGACGTGCGCGTGCCGACGGGGACCCGCCGGCTGACGCCGGAGGAGGCTCGCGCTCCACATGTCTATGCGCAGCTGGTCGACGCGAGCTACGCCGCGCTCAAACGCGTCAGCGAGCGCAACCTCGTGATCGGTGGCGACACCTTCACCTGGGGCGACATTCCTGTGCGGCTCTGGATCGAGAACCTCCGCCTGCCGAACGGACGGCCCCCGCGGATGGACCTCTACGGCCACAACCCCTTCAGCTACCGTGACCCCAACCTCGCCAACCCGCCGTCTCCGGCCGGAGCGTTCGATTTCTCCGACCTCGGCCGCCTCTCGCGACTGGTGGACAGGTATCTGGCCCGTCCGGGTCACGTGATCAAGCTGTTCCTGTCGGAATGGACGATCCCCACCTCGCGATGGGACGACGAGTTCAACTTCTACGTGACTCGGGCCACCCAGGCACAATGGATCCGCGACGCCTGGCGGATCGTTCGCAGTTCACCCTTCATCTACGCGCTCGGCTGGATCCACCTGCAGGACGATCCCCCCCGGCACGGGAGTAGCGGCGGGCTACTCGACTACAAGGGCCGTCCGAAGTTGGGGTACTACGCGTTCAAGAACGGCTGAGCCCCCAAGAGCGGCAGGTTGCGCCAGCCGCTGGAGAGCGCAGATCTCCCCTGGACGCACAGCAAAATGAGAGATTCTCAACGGCGCGTTTTCTGTAGCGCTTCGTCAGCCGGTCAGCCACGACTGCCCCTTCAAGAACGGGACTGGTCACCCGCCCGCCGTCAGTCGGCGGTGGTGAACGACGCAACGATCCTCATCCTCGCCAGCCTGGCCTCCGGCGAGCGGCACGGCTACGCGCTGCTTCAGGACATCGAGAGCTGCGCCGGGGTGCGGCTCGGACCCGGCACCTTGTACGGGGCGATTGGTCGCCTGGAGGAGCATGGCTTGATCGAACCCGTGGGCAACGCCGGCCGCCGGCGCCCGTACCCCTGACCGCTGCCGGCGCGCGCGAACCGGAGAGCTCGCTATCGCAGCTGCGCGCGATCGTCGAGCGGGGGACCGCCGGGCCCGCGTGCCGTCGCGGCCCCGGTGACACTGGGGGCGACGGGCGGGTCGGCATGAGCATCGAGCGCAGCGCTGAACGCACGGGATGAGCGATGCACGTGGCGGGGGACGCATGGTGCTGAGGGATAGGGGAGACATGCAAACGACTGCCGGTCAAGCTACAGGTGCACGCCCCGCAAGGCGCGCACTGTCAGCTGTCCCAGGACTGGTCGTCAACCGCGTCGGCGACGAGGCCGGCGGCGGACTGGTGGTAGGTGACATCGACCTGATCGCCCGGGAGCACCCCCGTGAAGAGGCCCAGCGTGGGGTCCGCGTTGATCGTGTACGAGACCCCCGAGGCCTGGTCGGCGATCGTGATCCTTGAGTCGCTTACCGCGGTGACCGGTCCCGACGCGTCCTGCTCGACGTACTCGACGTCGTGTGCGCTGAAAGACCCGTCGGCGTTCTGGGCGTACGTCACGTCAACGATGTCGCCGACCAGGAACCCGTCGGTCAGCCCCGCGGCCGGATCGACGGTGAAGGCGAGCACGCCTGCGCCGGTGTCGATGCTGACGCGGCCGCCCGATACCTGCGTGATCGTCCCCTCGGCGACCTGGTCGTCGTCGGGCGGGTCGTCCCCGGAGGCGACGGTCCCGCCTGAGGTCGCCGCCGGTGGCAGGGTGATGGTGATCGTCCAGTGCCCCTGCGCGTCCACCGTCTCGCTGATCAGCACCGTTAGCCCAGGGGTCAAGCCCTGGATCTGGACCGTAACCGGCGCGATCGCGTGTCGCACGGCCTCGGCGCGAGCGAGCACGGCTGCGTGTGCCATCGCCCTCGTCGAGACCTGCTTGGACGACAGGCTGAAGACGTTGCCGTCGGTCAGGCGCAGCCTGACCTTGCCGGAACTGGAGCGGACGACCCGCGCGTAGAAGGCGACGGTCCCGAACGCCCGGGCGATCTTCTTCACGTGCGAGATCGCGTGGCCCGAGCGCCGGAAGGAGATCGTGTCCCCCAGGCCGAGGCGCGGAAGCGCGCCGCGATAGGCATAGGCGTGAACGAGGTGACCGGCATCCACCAGCTCGATCGTTCGGTGGCGCTTGTCCACGGAGAACACCTTCGCGCTCGGGGTGCGCGCGAGCGCGGCGGCGGGCACGAGTGCCAACGCGGCCAGCGCCGCGGCTGCGATGAGACGTTTCATCGGTTTCGCTTCCTTGCGTTGTTCGTCGCCCGCGTGAGGCGAAGCCGGGGCTCCTTGCTCCGGCTACCCCACACAACGGCAGCGAGCCCGCCCACGGTGAGCCCGTCGCCCGGCCGTCAACGACTGTTCGAAGCGCTCGGCGCCCTCAGCCCGCCGTCACCGCATCACCTACCAGGGCCAGCAGTTGCTCGCGGTCGGGTCCCGGGAAGGGCGCCGGCGGCCCGGCGCTGCGGCCCGCGCGGACGCACTCAACGAGGTCCGGGTCCTCCCACAGCTCGCTCTGGAGTCGCAGGCAGCTGCGGTTGGCCACAAAGCCCCGGAAGGCCTCGGGGCTCTCGCGCACCGCGGCCAGCAGCGCGAGGCGGAGCGCGGCCGGCCCGCTCGGCGGGTCGGGCACGCGTCCGGCCCGCAACGCGGTCATGTGGCGCAGGCGGCTGCGGTCCTCCTCCACGGTCTCCCGGTACCAGGGTGTGAGCTCGCTCTCGGTGACCGTATCCCAGGTCAGGGCGAACTCGAGAGGATCCGTCAGCCGGGACCCGACCACGTCGCGCAGACATGCGGCATGCATGAGTGCGAGCGTCATGCCGCGGCCCAACGAAGGATTCGTGCAGGCCCACGCGTCGCCGACGAGCGCCAGGCCAGTGACCACCGGGCCGCCGTCGCGCATCGGGCGGCGGTAGCGGTCCACGATTCCGCCCATCGCCATCACGCCCGTGAGCGGCTCGCCGTCGAGCCACTGGGCGTGCAGCGGACACGCGGCCACCACGGCGCCCCACACCTCCGGATCGCGCATCCGCTTGAGCGGCTGGTCGCCGGCCGCCGCATACAGGGTCACCGACCACGTGGCGTCGTCGGCGGGGATCGTCAGCACCGAGAACGTGCCGAGCTCGGTCAGCATGGGCGCCCGCAACTGCGGCCACGCCCCGTCGCGCGCCCGGAAGAATCGCGAGTAGTACAGAAAGCCGGAACCCTCGGCCTCCTCGTGCATCGGCGCAACGCCGACGGCGGCCAGCCAGCGCGGGAGCCGCGAGCCACGCCCCATCGCGTCCACCACGAGATCGGCGGCGAGCTCATCTCCGGACTCGAGCCGCACACCGGTGACGTGCGGCACGCGGTCATAGCTGCGCGTGGCCAGCCCGCCGACCGGCGTGCCCCGGCGGATCTCCAGGCCGGACTCTTCCTGCGCGGCTGACGCAAGGACCTGCTCAAGCGTCGCGCGGCGCGTCGCCAGCGTCACGAACCGCTCGTCGCCGGGGCGCGATGCGCCGTTGCCCAAAGCGGCCGACGTCAGGCGCAGCGGTTCGAATCGCGCTGCTCCAGCCGCCTCCAGGGCGGCCCGGACATCGGGGAGCTCGACGCTGAGCACCTCGTGCCCGCGCGGGGTCAGGTAGTGGGCCTGACGGAACTGCGCCACCCCCTCACGCCCCCAGCGCTCCCATGCGTCCTGAACTGACGAGGGCACCGGGCCCTCGTCGCGCTCGACCACCGTTACGTCATGGCCATCTCGGCACAAGAGCAGCCCAGCCGCCAGCCCGGACACTCCGGCACCCAACACGATGATCTTCGGCACGTCTCGGTCACCCCCTCGGTGATCCTCGGCCGATCCCGGTCGTACGCGTCACGATCCGGCCGGCAAGAAGTCGATCAACAACCCGTTCAGCTCATCCGGCGCCTCGAGCTGCATCCAGTGCCCCGGGCCGTCCAGGCGCTCGTAGCGCCAGCCGCCGGTGACGTGACGCGCCGAGTCGGTCATCTGGCGTTCGGTGAGCGCAATGTCCCCGGTGCTCCACACCCCCATCGTCGGCGCCGTCACCGGCGGGAGCGCGCGCCCGCTGGTCAGCCAGACCTCGGGCGGCAGATTGGCCCGGTAATAGTTCAGCGCGGGCGTGAGGGATCCGTTGGCCTCCATCTCGGCCGCCACGGCGTCGGCGTCGGGATGGCGGCTCCAGGCGCGCAAGTTCGACCACTCGTCGGCCGACAGCCATTCCTCGGCGACCCCGGTGAACTGGAACAGGAGCATGTACCACGATTTCTCGTGCTGCTCGAACCCCTCCGCTCGGAAGGTCGCGGGATGACCGACCGAGAGCACCGCGAGGTGATCGACGCGGTCCGCGGCGAGGGCGGCGAGGGCCCACGCCACCGCCGCGCCCCAGTCGTGCCCCACCACGTGAGCGCGGGGAACGCCGGCGTCGGCCAGCACGGCGAGCACGTCGCCCGCGAGCGAGGCGATCCCGTAGGCCCCGACCTCCGCGGGTTTGTCGGAACGGCCGTACCCGCGCATGTCGGGCACGATCACCTGGAACCCCGCCCCGGCCAGCGCCGGGACCTGGTGGCGCCAGAGCCGCCCCGTGTCGGGGAAGCCGTGCAGCAGCACCACCGGAGCGCCCTCGCCGGCGACCTGGTACTTGATGCCCACGCCCTCATGCTCGGCGCGCATGCCCACCGTTGCGCTCGTTGACGCGCCCCGATCGCATCATGCACGCCATTGTCGTCGACAGGGGCCCCGCAGCGCAACCGGGGCTCAGCCCCAGTCGCGTGACGGGCGCGTGGCCTGGGCGGAGCGCGCGCGGCCGGACCTGCGGGTGGCCGGATCCCGCCCGGGCTCGCCGCGGCGCAGCGATCCGGCGTGGGCTCGCGCGCGCGGGTCGCGGCGCGTCCGGATCACGCTCGCCACGGTCGTGGTGGTGAGGATCACGGCGACCACCCCGAGCGACAGCCCCGTCGAGATCTCGGGGACGGCATCGCTGTGCAGGTGGCCGAAGTGCAGCATGAGCTTGACGCCGATGAAGGCGAGGATGACGGCGAGGCCGGTGGACAGGTACACCAGCCGGTCGAGCAGTCCGGACACGAGGAAGAACAGGGCGCGGAGCCCGAGCAGGGCGAACGCGTTGGCCGCGAACACGATGTAGGCATGCTGGGTGATCCCGAACACCGCGGGGATCGAGTCAAGCGCGAACAGCACATCCGTACTCGCGATCGCGACCAGCGCCAGGAACAGCGGCGTGAGCGTCCGGCGTCCGGCGCGTCGGGTGACGAGGCGGTGTCCGTCGTAGCCGTCGCTGATCGGGAGCAGCCGCCGCGCCGCCCCGACCAGGGCGTTGTCGGTAACCGACGGATCCTGGTCGCGATGGCGAAACAGCTGCACCGCGGTGATGGCGAGGGCCAGCCCGAAGACCAGGTAGGTGAACGAGAACGCGTCGAGCATGGCGGCGCCGAGCGCGATGAACACGGCCCGCAGCATGAGCGCCCCCACGATCCCGATCATGAGCAGGCGCGACTGGTGCTCGGCCGGCACCGCGAACGCGCTCATGATGATCACGAACACGAAGAGGTTGTCGACGGACAGGCTCTTCTCGACGATGTAGCCGGCGAAGTACTGGGCGCCGAGGTCCCAGCCGGCGATGACCGCGAACACCACCCCGAACACCATGGCCACCGCGATGTAGAACAGCGACCAGGCGGTGGCCTCGCGCACGCCGACCCGGTGCGGGCGGCGCCGGCCGTGCCACAGGTCGAACGCCACCAGGCCCGCGATCACGCCCAGCGTCAGCGCCCATCCGGCGATCATCACGTCCCTCGGGCCGACCGCGGCCGGAGCCCTCGCATCCGGGCGCGCAGGCGCATGCGGGCTTCGGGGTCGCGCAGCGTCCGGTAGGCGGCGAACGCGAGGCCGCCGGCCACGAGCAGGCCGGCGAGCGCGAAGGTGCCCTCCTTGGCGATCGCAGCGGCCTGATCGAAGGACTCCCAGAAGAGGTAGCCCAGGGTCGAGAACGTGGCTGACCACAGGCCCGCCGCGACGAACGTCGCGGGAATGAACCGGCGTGCCGACATGTGGGATGACCCCGCCACGAACGGCGCGATCGACCGCACCAGGCCCACGAAGCGGCCGACGATGATCGTCTTGCCGCCGTGACGGGCCAGGAATCGCTCGACCTGCGCCAACCGGGCGGGCGTCAGCCTCACCAGATGTCCGTGTTGGAGCAGGAATGTCCGGCCCAGCCGGCGTCCGAGCCCGTAGGAGATGAGATCCCCTGCGAACGCGCACACCCAGACGACGGCGATGAGCAGCGGCAACACGGTGTGCCCCTGTCCCGCCGTCACTCCGCCGACGACCACCGCCAACTCGCCCGGAGCGACCAGCCCCACCCCCGCGCCGGTCTCCAGCAGCGCCATCAGACCCACCACCGCATAGGTGAAGGCGCCCAGCTCGGCACCGATATCGCCGGCCACCGTCTCGAGGCTCGGCGGGTGGACGGCTCCAGTGCCCCAGGCGATGAGGGCGAGCGCGGCGATTGCGCCGGCGGCGCGCACGTGGGCCGCGAGCCGCCGCCACCGCACGACGGTGACGATGATCGCCAACGCGGCGGCGACGAGTGGTCCGGTCTTCATCGCGCGGGCATCCGTGAACGGGGCACGCAGCAAGGCTGACGTGCGGTGGGCGTCCTCGGAATGGGGTCGCGCCCTCATGTCGCCCGCGACCGCGAGCGGGCAGCATCGGCGCATGCCCGCCGTCACCGCCCTGGTCGCCTCTCTGGGCCTCGCGGACTCGCTCAACCCCGTCACGATCCTCATCGCGGTGTACCTCGGCGCCGGGCGCGATCCCGTGCGCCGGCTCTCCGCGTTCGCGGTCGGCGTGTTCGCTGCCTACTTCCTCGGTGGCGCGGCGCTGATGCTCGGCCCCGCGGAGCTCCTCCGCGCCGCCATCGACGGCATCGAGATCCCGGGAGCGGACGTCGCGGCGGTCGCCGCCGGTACCGGTCTCGTCATCGCTGCCGTCGCGCTGTGGATGCGCCGTGCGCGGCTGGCTCGGGTGCGGCTGCCCACGGCGCTCGTCCAGCCGCGATCGGCCCTCGTCCTGGGCGCCGTGGTCACGGCATTCGACCTCCCCACGGCCGTTCCCTACTTCGGCGCGATCGCCGTCATCGTGGGGGCGGACGTTTCGCTGCCGGCCCAGGTGGTCTTGCTGGCGCTGTTCAACGCCCTCTACGTCCTCCCCATCGCGCTCGTGCTCGTCGCCCGCCTCGTGTTCGGTGCGCGCTGCCAGGTGCTCATGGCCAAGGCCACGGCCGGCATCGAGCGGATCGCCGCGCCACTGCTGGCGGCGGGCACGTGTGCGCTCGGGGGCGCCCTGGTCCTGTACGGCGCCCGGGGGCTAGTGTCCTGAGCCGGCTAGAGCCGCTTCCTCCTCGATCTCGCCCACGAGCTCCTCGAGCAGGTCCTCGAGGGTGACCAGGCCGACCGTGGTTCCATGCTGATCGCTCACCAGGGCCATCTGGCGGCCCTCGGCGCGCATGTGACGGAGCAGGGCGGTGACCGGCATGTCCTCCCGGACCCGCGGGAGCGGCCGTAGCAGGCTGCGCACATCGCCGGCCGGCTCGCGCAGCACCGCCGCCAGCAGGTCGTGAACATGGACGAGCCCCCAAGGGGCGTCGAGCCCGCGCTCGGGCTCGCAGACGGGCAGGCGCGTGTGACGCGCCCCGGCGGCCTGGTGCGCGGCCTGGTCGACGGGCGAGTCGAGCAGCACGAACTCGATGGCCGCGCGGGGCTGCATGACGTCGCGCGCCGAACGCTCGGCGAAGGCGAAGCCGCGCTCGGCCAGTTGCTGCTCCTCGGCATCGATCAGGCCGTGCTCACCGCTCTGGGCCAGCAGCTCGAGCAGCTCCTGCTCGGAGTGCGGTGCGTGCCCGGCCTCGCGCGCGGGCGGGATCCCGAAGGGGCGCAGCACGAGGTTGCCGAGCCCGTTGAAGACGTCCACCAGCGGCTTGGTCGCCATGTAGAAGATGCGCATCGGCGCCGCCACCCGCAGGGCGGTGTCGAGCGTGCGCGAGATCGCGACGCTCTTGGGCGCGAGCTCACCCGCCACCACGTGCAGCACCGTGATCAGGCCGAACGCGAGCGCCGCCGCCACCGCGATGCCCCCGACCTCGGCCTCGGCGCCCAGCATCGGCTCCAGCAGCTTCTCGAACGCACTCTCGCCCACGACGCCGAGCCCGATGCTGGCGATCGTGATGCCTAGCTGGCACGCGGCCAGATAGGCGTCGAGGTGCTCGACCGCGTGACGGAGCGAGCGCGCGCCGGGGCGCCGCTGCCGCTCGATCTCCGACATCTGAGTGGGGCGCATCCGCGCGAGCGCGAACTCGCTGGCGACAAAGAAGGCGTTGGCCAGTACGAGGGCGCCAGCGATGAGGAGACCGAGCACTTGCCCACGGAGGATCGGCCACGAGCGCCCGGCCCGCCATGGAGGCGAGCCTGCATCTCCTCCCCCGGGTCTGGCCGAGCCTTACGGCTCGATCAGGCCCTGGCGAATCGCGTAGCGGGTGAGCTCGACCCGGTCGCGCATCCCGAGCTTCTCGAGGATGTTCGCCCGATGGCGCTCGACCGTCTTCTCGCTGATGACCAGCGTCTCGGCGATCTGGCGGTTGGTGTAGCCCTCGGCCACGAGCTTGATCACCTCCTGCTCGCGCGGCGTCAGCGGATCATCGGTCACCGGGAGGTCCTGGCGTGCCCGGTGCAGGAAGTCGGCGATCAATGGGGTCTCCGCCCCCGGGTAGAGGAACTTCTCGCCACGCATCGCCGCCCGGCACGCCTCCACCAGGTCGCGGTCGGCGACGCTCTTCAGCACATAGCCGGCCGCGCCCGCCTTGAGCGCCTCGAGCAGGTAGCGCTCGCTCTCGTGCATGGACAGCATGAGGATCCGCAGCTCGGGCCGGCGGCGGTGGAGCTCGCGGGCGGCCTGCAGCCCCGTCATCCGGGGCATCGTGATGTCCATGATCGTCAGGTCGACGTCGTCCCGCAGCGCCCGGGTCACCGCGGCGGCGCCGTCGCCGACCTCGTCGACGACCACCAGGTCCGGTTGCATCTCCAGCACGAGACGCAGGCCACGGCGGACGACCTTGTGATCGTCAGCGAGCAGGATCCGGGTCTTGAGCTGCATCGGGCGGTCCAGATAGTGAACTCGACGGCGGCCGAGACCGCCCGTCTGATCAGAGCTCGATCGTTGTGCCCACCGTGCTGATCGCGAATGCGTCCGGAAAGCGGTTCGCGATCTGGAGGACCGCCTTCCACCCCGTGCAGTGCGCCGGAACCAGCAGATCGGGCGACAACTCGGCAAGCGCGTCGACGGTTGGCGCGATGATCGGCTCGAACATGGGACCGCTGAGATGGAAGCCGCCGATGACCGCGGCCACGCGATCCTCGCCGGTCAGCCGCCGCGCGTAGCGGACGGTGTTGACGATCCCCGCGTGGCCGCAACCGCTCACGACCACCAGGCCGCGGTCGCGAACGCGCAGCACCAGAGCCTGGTCGTCGAGGATGAGCGGGTCGGGCTGCCACTGCCCGGCGTGCAGCGCCTCATGACCCTGAAAGCCCGTCTCGAACGGCGTCGTGCGGTCGACCTCGCCGGTGATCAGGGCTGCGCCGTCGAGCAGGAAGGAGGGCCGGCGCTCCTCCACGATCTGAAAGCCGATGTCCTCCAGTGCCGCACGGCTGGTCGCCGGCAGCTCGCCCGGATCCAGGCCCGGGAAGCGGATCCGACGACGGTTCCAGAATTCCGGGTGGATCGTCACCGGCAGGCGGGTGGGGCCGAGCGCTCGCGAGAGCCCCTCCATCCCGGTGACGTGGTCCCAATGCCCATGGCTGAGCACGATCACCTCGATGTCCCCCACCGCCAGCCCGAGGCGGCGCATGTTCTCGACCATCCCGTTGGTCGAGACACCCGTGTCGAACAGCAGCGTCCGCTCCCGCCCGCCGCGCGCGATGCGCACCAGCGCCGAGAACCCCGGCTCGGCGATCAACGCGTCGGGCACGCCGCTTTCGGGCGCGGTGGCCGCCGCCGCCCGGGGCAGCGCGCCGGTCAGCGCCTTGGGCCAGTTCACCCGCTGGACCGGCCCACGGTCCGCCAGCAAAGGGTCGGTGAGGTTGTCCACGAGCACCGTGACCCGGACCGTGTCCACCGGCTCGAGGGCCACCACGCTCATGACTCTCCGATTCCCGTGCGCTTCACGAGATGGATCTTCGGGGGGTTGGCGCCACGGCGCACGGCCCCAGCAGGTCCCAGCGGTTCCCGGCGATGTCGACGAACACCACGACGCGCCCGTACGGCTCGTCGCGCGGCTCCCCGACGAACTCCACGCCGGCGTGACGCATCCGGTCATACGCCACCTGGAAGTCGTCCACGCGTAGGAAAAGCCCCACGCGGCCGGCGAACTGGTCACCGACGGCTCGGCTCTGGCGCTCACCGTCAGCTTGGGCGAGCAGCAGTCCCGTGCGCGCGCCCGGCGGGCGCACGACGACCCAGCGTTTGGGGCGGGCGCCGTGCGTGGTGAGCGCCGGAGAGTCCTCGACCAGCTCGAAGCCGAGGTCGCCGACGAAGAACGCGATCGCCGCGTCGTAGTCCTCGACAATGATGGCGACCTGCTCGAGGTGCATCATGTGCAGCGCACTGGCCGGGGTGGTCGCCGACGCGAGATCATCCGTGTTGGGTGATGCCGCGGGCTGCTCTGAGCGATAGGTGTTTGCGGCGACACAACACCACGAGCCGAACAACTCATCGGAGGAGACATGACAGCCATCGCAAGTTCGTATCCGTTCCTGAATGTCCTGTGGTCGATGCTCATCTTCTTTGCCTGGGTGATCTTCATCTGGATCGCCATCACGGTGCTGATCGACGTTTTCCGCCGGCACGACCTATCCGGGTGGGGCAAGGCCGGGTGGACGATCCTGATTGTCATCCTCCCATGGCTGGGCGTCCTGATCTACCTGATCGTCAACCACCAGGGCATGGCAGACCGTCGCATGAAGGAGGTCCAGACGTCGCAGGCGCAGTTCGACGACTACGTCCGCCAGACGGCGGGTAGCGGCGCCGGTGCGGCCGGCGAGATCGAGAAGGCCAAGGGTCTGCTGGACGCCGGCACGATTACCCAGGCCGAGTTCGACGCGATCAAGACCAAAGCGCTGGCCTGATTCCGGCGCGCGCCTAGGAGCATCACGATCGGCAGGCCAGGACCTCGGACGTCGCCGAAGTCCTGGGCTGCCCTTGCCCTGCTCAGACGGCGCTCTCGCGGTCAGGGATGAGCCCGCTGGCGCGGGCGCGCCCGACGAGCGCGAGCCGCTTCTCGTTCTGCGGGAGCTCTCCCACTCCGAACTTGTCAAACAGCGCGCGAAGGTGGAGCTTGACCGCGGGGATCGACAGGAAGAGCTCCTCGGCGATCTGGCGGTTGGACGCCGGCGCGGCGAACGGGTCGCCTGCGAGCAGCGGGCGGCAGAGCGCGGTGAGGACCTCGCGCTGGCGGACTGATAGATCGACGGTGGCCGCCGCGGCGTGGATGGCGACCGCTGTGGCTCGATGCTCGCCGCCGGTGGGCCGGCGCACGAGCACGACCGTCCGTCCGAACTGCAGCCGGTCCCCGTCGCGCAGCCTCCGCCGACCGTGGACGCGCTCCCCGTTGACGTAGGAGCCGTTCCGCGACAGGCCGTCGTCAACGAGGGTGAGCTCGCCGCCGAGCTCCTTCAGCTCGGCGTGGAGCCCCGACACCTGGTCGTCCCAGTGGATGCACAGCGCCGCCTCCGCGTTGCGGCCGACCGTGAACTCGCCGGAGAGCGCGGCAGTCTGGAGCTGGCCCCCCGCGTCGCGGTACAACAGGAAGGACTCGTCGCGGCGCTCGGCATGGATCACCGCCTGAAGCTCAACCGGGGTGAGCGGGCGTGGCTGCCCATCGATGCTGTACGTCCCCATGGCCCATTGGGGATACCCCAAACCGCGGACGACGTCAAGCGCTCGGTCGCCGCAAGGTGGTGGGCGCCGCTGCCCGGGGAGCGGACCGCGCCGTCACCGAGCGGGCTTGAACCGGAGCGTCAGCGTGAGCCTGCCCGACTCAGCGCACTGGGTGTACTCGGAAAGGCGGGGGCAGCCCTGATCCGGACCCGCGCTGTGCCGGACGCTGAACGGCGTCCGCCCCAGAAGGCGCGACCGGGGGATGGTCAGGCTGCCCGGCTTGAGGGAGTTCTCGAGGAACGCGTCGGGCTCGATGTGCGTTCCCTCAAGGCCGAAGAGGGGTCCGTTGCCGTCGAGCGTGGCCCCGATCGACGGGCACGGGTCATCGCCCTCGGTGAAGAAGTCGTTCCGGAGGAAGTGTCCCAACAGCGCCCTCCCTCGCGGCGCGAACTGGATCATCGCGCCGCCGCCACCGCTGCCCCGGATCGGTCCACCGCAGTGGAAGGCTCGCTGCGCGCCGCACGTCACATCGCCATTCGCCTGCTCCTGGCGCGGCGGGTTGGAGCCGCTGACGCTCCAGCTTCCGCCGGCGCGCCACTTCCCGATCACCACCATCCCCGACCCCGACTCGTAGAGCGCGGGCCTGGCGCCGGACAGGGTCGCGTTCAACCTCAGCTGCTCTTGTGCCGTGCCCGTGACCCCCGTCTCGAGGCAGTTGACCCAGGTCACGTCGCTGGTGTACGTGCCCGTCAGCGACCCCATCACGTTCCATAGCCTCTGCTGCGCGGCAGACGCCGACGCAACGCCGGCCCAGCCGATCAGCGCCAGGCCGCAGACGGCGGCGATCGTCGCGACGACGTTGGCGTACGTCAACCGGTCCCTCATGTCGCTCCCTTGTCCTATGCGCGGTGCCCGGCGGGATTCTCTCCGCATCGACCGCTCCGGTCAACCGCCTCGCCCGACATCGTGGTTTGCGGCTCGGCGATCGGGGTAATTGGTCCGCGGCACCTGTTACAAGCAGCTCTCAGCAGGAGGGGCACTCCACTCGCATGGCTTCAAGCAATCCCACGCCGCTGCAATCTGCGCTCCGGCGTCTCCTCGGCGACCGCGATCACGGGCGCCCTGCGCTGACGCGCCCGCCATCGTCCGTCGTCCAGCGTGAGATGGACTGGTTTCGCCGCGGCCAGGGGCTCCCGTACTGGCATCGCGATCGCCGCTCTGACTGACCGCGGACGGCGCCACCACCCGCGGGTTTTGTGAGCCCGCAGACGCGGCGGGTAGTGGCGGTACAAACGATCGCGGAGGTATGGCGATGGCCAAGGACCATGGACCGAGCGTGAAGGACGACAAGCAGTACGAGGGGCTACGCAAGCAGGGCATGAGCAAGTCCCGCGCGGCGGCGATCGCCAACACCCCGGCTGCATCTGAGAAGGGCGGCAGGAACTCCCACAGCGGCGGCAGCAGCCAGAGCAGCCGCAGTGGCGGTCCGGGGAGCGGCGGCAACCGCGCTCAGAAGCAGGCGGCCGGCCGCAAGGGCGGCAAGAAGTCGAGCTGACGCCGGCCGGCACCTGACGAGCGGCGGTTAGCACGCGGACCGCGCGTCCGTTTGCGGACGGCCCGTTCGGGCTATTCGCATCTCACCGATGACTTCATCTGCGCAGCGGGGGAGGCGGGCGAGCGTCAACGGGGCGGCCCCCCTCCGCCCCGACTTCGATCCCAGGGTGGCGTATCGGGCAGTCGTCCTCGCCGTGGGCCTGCTCGCCGCCGGCATGCTGTTCGAGCAGCTGGTCCAGATCGTCATGCTCGTGACGATCGCGCTCGTCATCGCTGTTCCCCTCGCCGCGTCCGCGACGTGGATGCGCCGCTTCCACATCCCGCGCGCGGTCGGGGCCGTCCTGTCCCTGCTGGCCGGGGCCGCGGTCACCGGCCTGCTCCTGGCCTTCCTGGTGCCGACGTTCGTCAGCCAGGTCAACGACTTCGTGGCCCAGCTGCCGAGCACCGTCGCGCACCTCGAGCGCCAGGTCAACCACCTCCTGGGCCTGCGCCGCGGGACCACGACGCATGCGGTGACGCGGTTCGTCCACCGCTATACGCAGCATCCCGCCGTCCTACTGGGTCCGCTGACGGCGATCGGCGTCTCGATCGCCACCGCGGTGGGAGCGATCGTGGTGGTTCTCATCAGCGCCCTGTACATGGCCATCAGCCCAGACCCGCTCGTCAACGGCCTGGTCCGCCTGTTTCCCGCGTCCCGGCGCCCGGACGTACTGCGCACGCTGGAGCGGATTCGCCTCGCCTGGCTGGCCTGGCTGCGCGGCGTCGCGCTCGACATGCTGGTGCTCGGCGGCCTGCTGTTCGTGGGGATGCAGATCGTCGGCCTGCAGTTCGCCGCCGGCTTCGCGATCTTCTCGGCGCTGATGACGGTGATCCCGAACTACGGCTCGGTCATCAGCGCCATCCCCCCGATCGCCTATGGCCTCACGAACTCCTTCCATCTGGGCGTGCTGGTGGCGATCGTCTACGTGGTCGTCAACCAGATCGAGGGCAACGTGGCGCTGCCGCTCATCATGGGACGCTCAGTCAGCCTGCACCCGGCGGTCATCGCCGTCGGGGTCCTCATCGCCGGCACGCTGTTCGGGATCATCGGGCTCCTCATCTCGGTGCCGCTGATCTCGCTCACGCTCATCCTCATCGACGAGATCTGGGTCAAGCCCCACGGCTCGGCGAGCGGACCGCTCGCCGATCCCGGAGACGGGGACGCGTGAGAGACCAGGAGCTCGACCGCGGCGCGCTGAGCAGCGCCGCCAGGCCCATGAATCCGGCGGTCACCGCGCGGCGGTCGCGCGGCGAGCGCGCCGTCTACGGGGCGATCCTCCTGGGCGCCGTCCTCATTGTCGCCGGGCTCGTGGCCCAGCAGCTGGTCTCGCTCCTGCTGGTGACGATGCTGACCATCGTCGCCAGCCTGCCACTGTCGGTGAGCGCCGACCGGCTCGCGCCCCTGGGCATACCACGCCCCCTCGGCGCGCTGATCGGACTGGTCGCCGGCATCGCGATCGTGGCCGGGGGCCTGGCGCTGCTCCTGCCTCCCCTGATCGACCAGGCGCAGAGGCTCATCACCGACGCGCCGCACCTGCTCCGGATCGCCGAGGTCAAGCTGAGCGCCGTCACCGGCGATCGCCCCGGCCACGTCGCCTCCCAGCTCCAGCGCGACCTCACCACCTTCGTCCGCGACCCGTCCCAGCTGCTCGGTCCGATCACCACCATCGGCGCCAGCGCGGCGAGCATCGTCGGCGGCGTGGTGATCGGCATCATCACGGCCTACTACATCGCCGCCCGGTCTGAGCCGCTGACCAACGGGTTGCTCAGCCTGTTCAGCCCCGGGACGCGGCCGGAGGCGGAGGCGACCCTGGCCCGCATCCGTGCGGCGTGGCTTGGCTGGCTGCGCGGGCTGGCGGTGTCGATGGCGCTCATCGGCGTGATGCTCTACGTCGCCCTCGGCCTCATCGTCGGCCTTCCGTTCGCGCTCGTGTTCGCCGTCTTGAGCGCCTGCGCCGAGGTCGTGCCCTACCTCGGCGCCCTGGCCAGCGGCATCCCACCGGTCGCCTACGCCCTCACCATCTCCCCCACCCGGGCGCTGGTGGTGCTGCTCGTCTACATCCTCGTGCACCAGATCGAGGCCAACATCATCGGGCCGCTGGTGATGGCCCGCGCCGTGCGCCTGCATCCGGCGGTGATCGCCGTCGGCGTTGTGGCCGTCGGCGAGGTGTTCGGGCTGCTCGGGCTCATCATCGCCGTACCCATCCTCTCCCTCATCGCCATCCTGGTCGACGTTCTCTGGATCGCCCCGCGGGAGTAACCCGGCGGCGGTCACTCCTCGTCGCGGCGCGCCAGCGGCAGCACGAACCACAGGCCCGTGATCACTGCCGCCGCCAGCAGCCCGACGATCGCCGGCGCGGCGCCGCCGACGACGACATCCGAGACGAGGACCAGGATGCCGACGAACCCCAGGCCCAGGCACACCATCCCGGCAATCGCCATCTCGTTACCGACGCGGATGAGAAAGGGCTTCTCGCCGTGACGAAACAGCAGCCGGTGATGGATCGGCGGCGCCATCAGCAGGAAGGCCGCCAGGGCGACCACCAGCAACGTTGCGAAGTACACGGTGCGCTCAAACCCGTCAACCTGCTTCCAACCGGCGTTGAACGGCAGGATGAGCAGGAAGGCGAACATCACCTGGATCCCGGTGCCGGCGATCCGCAGTTCGTTGAGCAGCTCGACGGTGTTGCGGTCCAGCCGCTCGGCCTGGCTCTCGTCGCGTTTGGCCTCTGCCTCTTCCGAGTTCTCTGTCATGTCAAAGGCGACCGTCAGCATGCTGAGGACTGAGCCGGCGGATGCGCATGTTTGCGCATCCGCCGGGGTCCGCCCCCACGCACGCATTATCTGAGATTTCAGTATGGCGATCTACTGGATACTGAGTCTTATCCAGGTCTTGGTCATAGTGCTTACAAGGCGGCTGCCGGACGACCTGGGCCGGGCAGGTGGATCTCCGCCCAAACGCGGTATCCGTCCTGACGCTCCTCGCCCCAGCGCTCGCAGAGCGCCTCGACGATGCGCAGCCCCCACCCGCCGATCTGCTGGTCCGATGGCGCCGTGGGCCCCGCGCTGCCACCCGAGAGCCCGGGGTCACGGACGCTGATGGTGAGCCGCTCGGCGTGCCGGGACGCGCGCACCACCAGGTCATGGTGCGGCCTGCCGCCCGAATGAACGATGGCGTTGTTGACCAGCTCGCTGGCCACCAGCATCACGTCACCGAGGATCCATCCCAGTCCATCCAGCTGACTGAGCTCCTCCCTCACCGCCCCCGACGCGCTTGGCGCGCACGGAACGGTGAGCGCCATGAGCGTCTCGTCCTTAGCCGACATCTACTCAATACGTACCCCGCCTACAGAAAAGTCACCAGGGCGATCGGAGACGGCGCTAGCCGGAAGCCGACCGCCGCTGCTCGAGCCGCGCCCGCTGGGGCTCGACGGTGTACTTCGGCTCGCGCGCCGACGCCATGCCCGCGGCGAAGATCCCGAACCGCGTCAGCGCCGACCCCGCCAACAGCGCCCCACCGGACAGCACGGCCGCGAGCCGATGACGTCGCGCCGCCGTCGCCGCGCCCAGCGCGCCGGCCACGGTGAGCGCCTTGGCCGCCCTCAGACGCCCGCCGGCCGTCCCCGTGCGCATCGTCTCGGCCACCATCCCGAGACGTCGCTCGAGCAGCTGCCCGGCCGCCAGCTCGCCGACCGCGCCCAGCACGGCGAGCCGCTGCGCCGGCGCGTTCTCGCTCAGCGGCGCGGCGAGGAGGCCGAACCCGGCTCCGGCGCTGGCCGCCGACCCGACGAACAGGAACGGCAGCTCGCGATGGCCCTCGTGCCAGGCGGGGACCGCGGTGTCAGCGATCAGCGCGGCGGTATAGGAGGCCACGGCGGGCCCCAGAAACCCGGCGCCCGCGCCGGCCGCGCGCCCCGTCCGCGGCGCGATCCCGGTGACCTCGCTCGCGGCGCTGGCAACGTTCAGCGGCGCGTAGGCGAACAGGATCCACACGCCGACGCTCATCGGCGAGGTCGGCTTGAACACCCGCAGCATGTTGAGAAACCGCGCCGGGCGCCCCAGGTCGTTGATGAGAGCGGCCAGTGAGGCGCCGATGGCGGTCGTGGCACACAGCTTGGCGCGCCGCGCCAGACGCGGCCGGCCGCTGAGGTCGGCGCCGGCGGCCAGCAGCGAGCACGCACCCGCCAGCCCCCCCGCGAACAGGTAGCCGGCGATGTCACGCTCGGCCCACACCGGCGGGTTGATGATCGAGTTGCCGTGATATGAGCCGCGCGTGTCGCTCACCGCCTCGCCCCCACGAAGCAGGCCACCGTGCCGGCCAGCATCGCGCCGGCCGCGACCCCGACGCGTTTCCACATCGCCGGCAGATCGCGGGTGGTCACCACCGGGTCGGGCGGGAGCCCGTAGACCTCCGGCTCGTCGAGCAGGAGGAAGAAGGCGCCGTCACCGCCGACGCCGTCAGCGGCGTCGTGACCGTAGAGCCGCGCCTCGCTCACCCCCGCCTCGTGCAGCTGCTCCACGCGCCGGCCGGCCCGGCCCCGAAGCTCCTCGAGCTCGCCGAACTGGATCGAGTCGGTGGGACAGGCCTTCGCGCACGCCGGCTCCTGCCCCACCTCCAGACGGTCGTAGCACAGAGTGCACTTGAAGATGCGCCCGTCGTCCTCGCGCTTGTCCAACACGCCGTACGGGCATGCCGGCACGCAGTAGCCACAGCCGTTGCAGATGTCGGCCTGGACCACCACAGTGCCGAACTCCGTGCGGAAGATCGCGCCCGTCGGGCACACGTCCAGGCAGGCGGCGTGGGTGCAGTGCTTGCACACGTCGGACGACATCAGCCAGCGGAAGCTGTCGTCGTCGCGCTGGAAGTTCGTGACATGGCCGCCGAGCGGGACACGCTGCTCGATGAAGGCGACATGCCGCCACGTGTCCGCGCTCAGCCCCTGGGAGTTGTCGTGCGACCAGCCGGTCCAGTTCAGCCCGTCCTCGGGGACGCCGTTCCACTCCTTGCACGCCACCTCGCAGGCCTTGCAGCCGATGCACACCGACGTGTCGGTGAAGAAGCCCATGCGGGGTGGTGCATCCTCATAGCCGGCCTCCGTGGCGGGATCGCCGCCGCGCAGCATGACGTTCAGCACGCCGCCGGGGTGGCTCATGGCGCCATACCCGTCTCTGCCGTGATCCCGGCACGCTCGCGGTAGGCGCGCACGAGGGCCTCACGCCCCGGCCCGCGCGGGCGCCGGCCTGGCTGGACGTCGACGGTCAGCACCTTGACCTCCTGAATGTGGGAGCTCGGGTCAAGCGACATCGCCGACAGCTCGTTCATCGAGTCCCCGCGCGCGTACCCGTTCGGGCCCCAGTGGTAGGGCATCCCGATCTGGTGCACGGTGCGCCCCTCCACCCGCAGCGGTGTCATCCGGTCGGTGACCATCACGCGAGCCTCCACCACGCCGCGCGCGCTGACGATCGTCGCCCACTGGGCGTGCTCGAGCCGGCGCTCGGCGGCGAGCTCGGGTGAGACCTCGATGAAGAACTCCGGCTGCAACTCGGACAGGTAGGGCGTCCAGCGCGACATGCCCCCCGCGGTGAAATGCTCGGTGAGGCGGTACGTGGTAGCCACGAACGGGAACACGTCCGCGCCCGGGTCGCCGGGATCGGGGTGGTAGCGGTTGTTCTCGTGGGCGTAGACCTGGCGCGACGGGTTGCGCTGCTGGCGGTACATCGGGTTGCGCACCGGAGAGTCCTGCGGCTCGTAGTGCGTGGGCAGCGGTCCCTCGGCCACCCCGGCCGGTGCATAGAGCCAGCCGCGGCCGTCGGCCTGCATGATGAACGGGTCGGTGCCCGACAGCGCATCCGGGCCGTGGGCGTCCTCGCCGGGGCGGTAGTCCGGGGGCTTGTTTGCCTGGAAGTCCGGAGTGTCGTGACCGGTCCATGCGCCGTGCTCGGCGTCCCACCACACCAGCGCCTTTCGCTGTGACCACGGCTTGCCCTCCGGGTCGGCCGAGGCGCGGTTGTAGAGGATCCGCCGGTTGGCGGGCCACGCCCACGCCCACTCGCCGCCGGTCCAGTTCTGCTCCCGCGCCGGCTTGCGCCGCGCCGTCTGGTTGACCCCGTCGGCGTAGCAGCCGCAGTAGATCCAGCACCCACACGACGTCGAGCCGTCGTCTGAGAGCTGCGTGTAGGCCGACAGGAACTCGCCGTCGGCGCCCCAGCCGTTGATCTCGGCCAGGACGGCAGCGGCATTGGGGTCATCCAGAGGACCATGCGTCGGGTACTGCCAGGTGAGGTCGAGCACGGGACGGTCCATCTCGTCGGTGGAGCCGGCGAGCCGCTCGCGGATGAGGTTGCCCAGGTGGTAGGTGAACCACAGGTCAGAGCGCTGCTCCTCGCGCGGATGCACCGCCTGGTGATGCCACTGCACCATGCGCTGTGTGTTGGTGAACGTCCCGTCCTTCTCCGTGTGAGCCGCCGCCGGGAAGAAGAACACCTCGGTGGCGATGTCCTCGGTGCGCATCTCCCCCGTCTCGATCTCGGGGCCGTCCTTCCACCACGTCGCGCTCTCGATCAGTGAGAAATCGCGCACCACCAGCCAGTCGAGCTTCGACATGCCCAACCGCTGCATGCGGCTGTTGGCCGACCCCACCGCCGGGTTCTGACCGAAAAGGATGTACCCCTTTACCGTCCCGGCGATCTGCTCCATGACCGTGTCGTAGGTGCTGTGACTTCCGGTCAGCCGCGGCAGGTAGTCAAAGCAGAAGTCGTTGTCCGCTGTCGCCGCCTGGCCCCACCACGCCTTGAGCAGGCTGACGGTGTAATCGCGCATGTTGCCCCAGAAGCCCTTGTCCGCCGCGTTGCCGGCGATGAACTCATCCAGGTTCGCGTGAGCGTGGGCGTGCGGCATGGGGATGTAGCCCGGCAGCGTGTCGAACAGCGTCGGAATATCGCTTGAGCCCTGGATCGACGCGTGGCCGCGCATCGCCATCACGCCGCCGCCCGGACGCCCCATGTTGCCCAGCAGCAACTGCAAGATCGATGCGGCCCGGATGTACTGCGACCCGATCGTGTGTTGCGTCCAACCCACGCCGTGCACGAACGCGGTGGTGCGCTCCCGTCCCGAGTTGGCCACGAACAGCTCGCACACCGTCGCGAACACCTCCTGGGGGATGCCGCACACCCGCTCCACCATCTCGGGCGTGTAGCCCGCGTAATGGCGCTTGAGGATCTGCCACACGCACCGCGGATGCTCGAGCGTCAGATCGAGCTCGGGCGTGCCGCGCGCGTCGCCGCGGCGCTGGCCCTCTCCGCCCGGGCCCTGGCTGGGAAGGTTGCCCTCCTGGTCGCGCTGGCCCGCCGCGGCGGGCACGAACGCGTCGTCGTACTGCCAGCTTGCGGGGTCATAGCCGCGCAGGTCGGGGTCCCAGCCCGAGAAGAGGCCGTCGGCGCCGGCGTCCTCGAACTCCTCGCGGATGATCACAGGGGCGTTGGTGTAGTTCACCACGTACTCGCGGAAGTCCGACCCGGTGGTGAGGACGTGGTTGATGATCGCGCCCAGGAACACGATGTCGGTGCCCGCGCGCAGCGGGACGAACATATCGGCGAGCGCGCTCGTGCGGCTGTAGTGCGGGTCGACGTGGATGACCGTCGCTCCCCGAGCCTTGGCCTCCACGACCCATTGGAACGCCACCGGGTGCGCCTCGGCCATGTTCGAGCCCTCGAGCACGATCAGATCGGAGTTCTGCAGGTCGCCGGGCAGCGTGCTGGACGCGCCGCGACCGAACGAAGTGCCCAGCCCCACCACGGTGGAGCTGTGGCATACGCGCGCCTGGTTCTCGATCTGGATGACGCCGAGCGCGGTCAGCAGCTTCTTGATGAGGTAGTTCTCCTCGTTGTCCAGCGTCGCGCCGCCGAGCGCGGCGATGCTCATGCACCGCCGCACCCGCGTCTCGTCGCGCTCCCATTCCCAGCCCTCGCGGCGTGTGGCGACGATCCGGTCGGCGACCATGTTCATCGCCGTCTCCAGATCCAGCCGCCGCCACTCGGTGGCGTGCGGTGGGCGGTACAGCACGTGCTCCTCGCGGGAGGAGCCGGTGGTGAGCTGCAGCGAAGCCGAGCCCTTGGGGCACAGCCGCCCGCGGCTGTGCGGCGCATCGGGGTCGCCCTCGATCTGAATGACCGTGTCGTCCTTGACGAACACGTTCTGGGCGCAGCCCACCGCGCAGTAGGGGCACACCGACTTGACCACCCGGTCGGCGGCACGGGTCCGAGCCTGCAACCGCTCGGAGCCCCGCGACTTGACCGCGGCGCCGCGCGCGAGCCGGTCGGGGCCGCGGAGCTGGCGCAGCACCGGCCAGCGCGCCGGCGAGGGCAGCTCCGGCATCGTCACGAGCCTCCCTGCAGCTCGCGGGCCCCGCGCGCCCTGGCCCAGGCGATGACCGTCTCGTCGCGGGTGGCGTTCGACGCCGGCGGGTTGACGAGGTGCTGCGAGCTCGCGGGCAGCACGGGCTTGCCGCGCAGCTCGTCAGGGTGCGGGGCGTCGCTGCCGTCGGCAGGGAGGCCGGTGGCGATCATGAACGCCTGTCCCGGCGGGATGTGCAATGCCCGCCCCACAGCTTGATAACAGTGACCTGCGTCCAGCAGCTCGAGGACCTGCGCCCGGGTTGGCATCGCAGCCTGTGTCTGCCCCACCGCGGGCATCCCAAACACGGAAGCTGCCCCAGAGGTCTGAGGCCGAACACGGCCCCGGCTCCGGGTCAGCGCAGCGCCAGCAGGCAGGCTCCGCCCAAGAGGCCGGCGCCCGTCGTCCACCACGCGATGTAGTCGCCGACGTGGCCGGAATGCAGGCCCCGCAGCCCCATCACCGCCGCCCGGCCGCCCGCGCGGACCCGGCGGGGCAGGCGGACCAGCAGCGGCCGGCCGAACAGCCCCGCGGCGGCCACACCGAACGCCGCCACCAGCGTGAGCATCCCGATGATCACGTCAATGGTCTCGACGTGCGTGGGCGGGCCGGGCGGCCAGCGCACGCTGTGGCCGTGCAGCACCCATTGCGCATAGGCCGGGTGATCGGCGAACCGGGCCGCGGATCTGGCCACCCACGCGACGGCTCCCGGAACCAGGCCCCCGACGACGCCGGCCGCCAGTAGCACGCCCGGAACGACGAGCATGAGCGGCGGGGTGCGGCCACGGTCCTCGCGCGTCTCGTCGACCCGCTCGTGAGCGGCGCGTGCCTGGCGAGAATCGGGGCCCTCGCTCGGGCCCCAGCCGTAGAACACGCGGCCGGCGACCCGCAGCACGGCGCCGGCGGTGAGCGCTGACACGATCGCGAACACCGCGAGCAGCCAGCCTAGTGCGCCGATCCCGTCCAGCGCCTCCAGCGCCCACTGCGGCGCGACGCGCTTGAGGGCGAGGTAGCGCCCCGCCAGAAGGATCGCCAGCGGACCCGCGGCCAGCACGACCCCGGCCTGGAAGCCGCCGCCCGGGGTGAGGGCCCCATGCAGCGCGAGATACACCCCGAGGGAGACCAGCAGGGGGATGAGGATCAGCGACAGGACGCGCAGGGCGTCGCTGGCGCCGGCGAACCGGTGGTCGTCCAGGCTGCGTCGGGGCGGCTCATCGTCCTCGTCGCGCAGGTGGCGCAGCAGCAGCGCGACCGCCGTCACCGAGGCGAACAGGATGAACTCCTCGCCCAGCGTGTCGAACGCCCTCAGGTCGAAGTTGAGCGCGGTCACGATGTCGGTCGCGTGACGCCGTCCTGGCTCGAGCCGATCCACGAGGAGGCCGTAGGCGCCGTGGAAGCCTCCGAACGGGGGCAGGCCGTGCAGGCCGATCACCAGCACCGCCAGCAGCCCCGATCCGGCGCATCCGAACAGCAGCAGGCGACCGCGCCGGCTCACTCGCCGTCCTCCTCCTCGCGCTCGCGCGCGGACGCGTGCTGGGCGATCTTGCGCAGGGCGGCGAGGATGATCACCGGCATCCCGACGCTGCCGACCACCAACTGCGACAGGGCGACGTCCGGGGCCTGGAGCACGAAGAACAGCAGCGTCAGCGTCAGGCCGAAGATCGACAACACCAGCGTCTGGCGCAGCGGATCTGAGACGAACACGATCGGGGTCCCCGCCGCCACCACGAGCAGCAGCGCGACCGCCTGCAGCGCCGTCACCCCTCCTCCTCGCGGTGCTCCTCGATGCCCTCGCGCCAGTCCCCCAGGGCCCGGGCGCGCAGACTGCGCGCGGTGGCGTGGACCAGCACCGGGCCGGCGAGGACGAGCAGCGCCCCGGTGACCAGGGCCTTGTCGCCGATCAGCGAGAAGGACTCGGCGCACAGGATCGAGATCCCGACCAGCAGCGCGCCGAAGCCGGCCAGGCTGACGTAGTGCAGCCGGTCGAGCACGTTGCGCATCACGCTGACGCCGACGACCGCCAGCACCTCCAGCGCCACCCCGCCGATGAGCAGGACCGTGGGGACGGCCTGACGCACGCCGCTCACGGATCGGCCTCCATCGGGCGTGCGAACGTCAGCGACCCCACGGTCGACAACAGCGCCAGCACCACGGCGAGATCGATGAACGGCTGGCGCCGGAACCCTTCGGACAGCAGCATCAGCGCGGTGACGGCGAGCACGCTGGCCACCTCGACGGCCGCAAGAGCCGCCGCGGCACCGGCGAGGACCGCCACGGCCAGGCACGGCAGCAGCGCCACCATGATCACCAGCGCGGCGATCTCCCAGCGATTCACCCCAGCTCCAGCACGTCGAGCTGCTCGCGCCCGCCGCTGCGATGCAGCTGATGCACCAGCAGCAGGTCGCGCTCCCCATCGATGCCGATGACGATCGTGTTCGGCGCCAGCGAGCCCAGCCCCTCGGCCAGTGCCCGGCGTCCCACGTCGCCGGACCGGTCACCGCCCGCCCGAAAGGGCACGGCGCGCAGTGAGCCACGAGCCTCCCGGGGCGCCACGAGCTGCGCGAGGGCCTGCCAGGACACCCAGGCGATCTGCCGGGGGATGCTCGCGATCACCCGCCAGCCCCGGCTCACCGAGCGGGGCGACACCCGGGCCTCGGCGACGCCTTGGCGCCGAGCCGCCTCATAGGCCGCGCCGGCCAGGAGCGCCGCGCCGATCCCGGCGTACAGCTCGGGCAGGTCGACGGTGTCGATCAGCACCATGTAGAACGCGGCGCCGAGCGCGAAGCCCAGCCCCACCGCCGCCGGCGCCCTCACGCCGATCCCATCACGCAACGATCGCCGCGCGCCCGGTCTGAGGCGCTCAGCGAGTGAAGCGGGGGGCGCTCGTCCACGGGCACGCGCACGACGGCGCCGTCCTCCCAGGGACGGAGGTAGTGGCCGACGGTGGTGCTGCGCGGACCGTCGAGCCTGCGCTCCACCGCCGCCAGCACCGCGAACGCCATCTCGCCCAACGCCCGCAACGGTTGGTGACGGTTCTGCCTGGTGCCGAGATGGCATTCGGCCAGCCCCTGCAGCCCGCAGGCCTGCAACGCGTCGATGAGCACGGCCACCTCCACCCCGTAGCCCACCGGGAACGGGATGCGCGTCAGCAGCTCCCGGCGGGCGCCGAACTCCCCCGCCAGGGGCTGCTCAAACCCGGCCAGTAGCGGGAAGTGCAGGTTGAGCAGCGGTCGCGCCATCACCTCGGTGACGCGTCCGCCCTCGTGGGCCAGGTCCTGGCCTTCGATGCGAAACGGACGGTCGAACGCCCCCTTGACCAGCGCCACCTGCGGCTCGTTGAGCAGCGGGCCCAGGAGCCCCAGCAGATGGTGTGGGTGGGGATCCTCGGTGTCGGCGTCCAGGAAGCAGACCACGTCGCCGCGGCTGTGATGAACGGCCCGCCACAGAGCATCGCCCTTGCCCAGCGCCGGCCCGTGCTCGGACAGCAGCTCGTCCTGCTCGAGGACAGTCGCGCCCATCGCCGCGGCGCGCGCAGCGGTGCCGTCGCGCGACGCGGCGTCGATGACGATGACCTCGTCCACCACGCCGGCCCCTGCCGCCGGTGCGACCGTTGTCTCCAGGATCCCCTCGATGGTGCCGGCACACTCCTTGGCGGGCAGGACCACCGACACGGTCGTGGTCTGCTTGGCAGCGCGCAGACCCTCCAGCGTGAAGGCTCCCGCCGTGTAGCGCCGCTGCTCGCGCCACGTCGACACGGCGAGATCGACCGACAGCCCACGGCGGGCGCGCCCGTCGATGCGGGCCGAGGTGCGCACACGCACGTCGGCGGCCCTCACCACCGGGATGCCGTGGCGCGCCAGCTTGGCGCCGAACGCCTCGTCCTCCAGCGCCGCGTGTCCATCCAGGCCGCCGACGCGCCGGTAGATGTCGGCGGTGATGCCCAGGGACGCGCCGGCGAAGTGATGATGCTCGGCCCCCGGCTCGCGGTCCACGACGTCCGACAGGCGCCGGCGCGCGTCGCGCTCCCGTCGCCGGCGCACCGCGCCGGGCAGGTACGCGACGTCATCGGGGTCCAGTTCGATGAGGCCTGCGACCACCGCGGCTCCGCGCGCGAGATGGGCCAGCTGGCGGGCCAGCCAATCCTCGGACGGCGTCGAATCGGCATCGGTGGTGGCGATCAGCCCGTCGCCGCGTCCCAGCGCTTCGAGCCGGTCCGCCGCAGCATCCATCCCCACGCGCCGCGCCGGCCCCGAACCGGCGCCGGGGCCGTGCAGAACGGTAATGATCAGGCCCAGGCGCCCGGCGGCGGCGCGTGCGACCGTTTCGGTCCCATCGCTGCAGGCGTCGGCGACGAGGATCGTCTCGAACGCCTCGCGTCCGACCGTCTGGCGCGCGAGCGCGCCGAGGCAGACGGCGATCGTGTCCGCCTCGTCGCGCGCCGGGATGACGACGACGCTCATGGGGGCCATGGCGCCCCCTGGGCGATGAGCTCTCGTCCGCGGTCGTAATCCTCGTCGCGCTCGTGGGTGAGGACCCCGGCGACGCGCCCTTGCCGGCCATACCAGGCGACGAAGGCGCCGCCGCCATCACGGTGCAGGCGACTGGTGTCAAAGCCGTCGCCCCAGGCGGCGTACTTCAGCGTGCGCGATCCGATCGTCGACCAGAATCCGGGGACCTCGTCCCAGCCGGCGTTCACGCCCGCCGCGGTCTGGCCGGCGATCGCGCCCTGTCCCAGTGCGTCGCCCCAGTGCTCGACGCGCAGCGCCCGGCCGGCGGCCCGGTTGTGGGCCAGGCACACGTCGCCGGCGGCCAGCAGCCCGTCGCGGGCGGTGCGCATGGCGGGGCTGACCGGGATCGCTCCATCGTCGAGCTCCAGCCCCGCCTGGGCCGCCAGTTCGGAGCGGGGCGCCACACCGGTGGCCATGACCACGACCTCACCCACCAGCCGCTCGCGGGCGGTCGTGACCGCTACGGCCCCATCGGCACGCTCGATGCGCTTCACCGCCGCGCCGAGGTGCGTATCGATGCCATCCTCGGCCAGCCACTCCTGCACGATTCTCGCCTGAGCCTCGCCCAGCCGGCCGCCGTTGGGCAGCGGCTCGTCGCTGACGAGATCGACCGGGTGGCCGCGGGCGCGCAGCGAGGCGGCGATCTCGCAGCCGATGAACCCCGACCCGATCACCACGGCCCGGGCGGCCTCGCCGAGGCGAGCGGTGAGCCCGCGCACGTTTTCGACGGTGCGGACCACGTGCACCCAGGGGCGGTCGCCGCCAGGGATGGGAAGGCGGGTGGGTTCGGCGCCGGTGGCCAGCAGGCAGGACGCGTAGCGCAGCTCGCGCCCGCCTGATAGCAGCACCCGGCGCCGGCCGGCATCCAATGCGGCGGCCCGACCGGAGACGAGGTCGACGCGCTGCTCGTCAAGCCACCCCTCTTCCTCGAGCGGCAGGTCGGTCTCCGCGCTCTCCCCGCGCAGCAGCTCCTTGGTCAGGGGCGGCCGGCTGTACGGCATGCGCCCCTCGTCGGCGACGATCGCCACCGATCCGTCACCGCCCGCATCGCGATAGGCGCGTACAGCCGACAGGCCCGCGGGCCCTCCTCCGATCACCAGCAGGGCGTGGGGCTCGGTCACCGGCGCTCCAGGACGTCCAGCAGGTAGTCGGGCCGGCGCTCGGACCGGAGTTTGCGCAGCCACGGCTCGCGCCGCACCGCGTCATGGACCTGGCACGCGGTCAGTGGCCGCTCTGGCCCGGTGGGGCGCCAGTGCACGCAGACGAGCCGCCCGCCCGGCGCCATGCGCAGCTTCAGTGCCTGGAGCGTCTGCGCCAGCGCGTCGGCGCTCAGGTAGTACAGCGTCTCTGACGCCACCACCAGGTCAAAGCGGCCCTCCGGGAGATCCTCGGGAATGGCGCCGCGGACGGCGCTCGCCTGGGGGTGGCGCGCCAGCGCCGCGCGCGCCCGGCGCACGGCGGTGGCCGAGAAGTCGATCGTGGTCAGCCGCCGGCAACTTGGCGCCAGCCGTGCGCTGAACACGCCGATCGACCCGCCCAGCTCCAGCGCATCCGTGAACGGCCCGGGCCCGCACGCGGCGAGCGTCGCCGCATACTTGGCCTGCTCGTAAGCGCTGTGGTGATAGCTCCACGGGTCGCGCTCGGCGAGGTATTGAGCCTCGAAGTGCTCGACGGCGGTCATCGAGCGCTCCGGTGGGACGCCAGCGCGTGCGCGCCGGCGGCGGCCAGGGCGGGGTCCAGGCGGTGCTGCAACAGGAACAGGTCCAGATCGCGCCGGGCGCGGTCCAGCCGCCCACCGGTGGCGAACGGGTGCGATCCGCAGGCGCGCTCGGCCTCGGCCAGGATCTCTCGACCGGCCTGCGCGATCGCGGCCCGCGCGTGCAGGGCGACCTCCGCCAGGTCGTCGGTTGTGCCGTCCATGGCACGCGCCGCCCGCTCGAGCCAGGTCGTGATCGTCTCCCGGGCGGTGAGCATCCGGCCGACGGCATGCTCCTGGAGTGCCTCGCGGTGCGACCGCGCCGCCAGCGCATCGAGCGCGCCGTCAACTGCGCAATCCGCCATTCCCGCCCAGCTGGCCGCGGTGCGCAGCGCATCGCGGCCAAACCACGGCTGCTGTCCCAGGGCACCCGGGCCGCCGAAACGCGCCAGCACCGGCGCGCGGTCGAAGATCACCCGGTGTGAGACCGATGCGCGCATCCCCGCCCCGCGATACCAGCGATCGTCGATGGCCACGGTGCCCCGGTCGGTGACGTCGACCCAGACGGCCACCGGCGCCGCGGCATCAGGGTCGCGGGCCAGGATCAGCGCGCGGTCAAGGCCTCCGGCGCCCGAGCAGAAGGTCTTCACGCCGGTGAGCACCTCGCCGTCGCGCGCCGCCGCCACCGTCGCCGGCGTTCCCTCGTCCGGGCGCGGGTCGCCGCCCCACACGCCGACGCGCAGCCTCCCGGCGCGCACCGCCGCCAGCTCCCGGTCGCGCAGCGGCGCCGGCGCCTGGACCGCCAGGCGCTCGACCCCGTTCAGGTGCCCGTCCAGGATCCGTCCGACCGAACCGTCGGCCCGAGCGACGCTGCGCACGAGCCCGAGTTCGGCGGCCGCCACCGGCCGGCCGGTCCCCGGCTGCGCGTTCCAGGCCAGCGCGCCGACGGCCTCCAGATCGGCGATCGCCTCCTCGGGGAACGGCGGGACGGCGGCGCGATCGCGCTCGCCGGCGCCCGACGCCACCCGCGCCAGTGCATCGTCGAGGCTGGTCACGTCGAGCTGGGGCGGACTGGCGGTGCTCACACCAGCGCCTCGAGACGCAGGCCTCGCTCGCGGGCGTGCTCGCCGACGAGAGCGACATAGTGAAGCGTCGCCGCTGGACTGTCGCGCCGGGCTCCGGGCCCCATGCCGTCATGGGCCAGCACGATGGCGCCGTCGGTGAGAGCCTCGCGCGTGTCATCGAACATCGCGGGGCCCGAGTCGCCCCGCCAGTCGTGGGTGTCGGCCGTCCACCCGACCAGGCGAAGATCACGATCCCGGGCGATCTGCGTCGACCACGGCGCCGCGTCGCCCCATGGGGTTCGCCAGAAGGTCGGCGTCACCCCCAGGCCGGCGAGGCGCCGCAGCGCCGCGTCGGTGTCGCGAGCCAGCCACGCTTCGTCGCGCTCGCTGTGGCGGACGTGCTGATCGCAATGCAGCCCGATCGCATGCCCCTCGGCCCGCATCCGGTCGATGATCTCCGCGTGCTCCACGGCACGCCCGGCGATCGGGAAGAAGGTCGCGCGCGCGCCCAGCGCCTGCAGCAGATCGAGCAGCTTGGGGGTCCAGACCGGGTCGGGACCGTCGTCGAACGTAAGGGCCAGCGCCGGCACGGCAAGCGACTACCCAGCACCCCGGGACGTAACCCGCCGGCGCCGTGGACTGCCAGCCCGCGGCCGACGTTGTCCGCTGACCGACCAGCCCCACGCGAAAGTGTGTGCCGCCGGCGACCCGGGTAACGGGCTGCCAACGCACCGGGTCCTCGTCCACGCCCAGTCCGATACGCAAGGAGCTGACATCGCATGTCGCAAACCGTCGCCGCCTTCATGCTCGACCGCCTCAGGCAGTGGGGCGTCACCCGTATCTACGGCTACCCGGGCGACGGCATCAACGGCCTGCTCGGCGCCTTTCACGAGTACGAGGACGACATCGATTTCGTCCAGACCCGCCACGAGGAGATCGCGGCGCTGGCCGCCTGCGCGCACGGCAAGCTGACCGGCGACGTGGGGGTGTGCATGGCCACCTCCGGGCCCGGCGCCATCCACCTGCTCAACGGGCTCTATGACGCCAAGCTCGACCATGCCCCCGTGGTGGCCATCGTCGGCCAGCAGGCACGCATGGCGCTGGGCTCCAATTTCCAGCAGGAGGTCGACCTCACCAGCCTGTTCAAGGACGTGGCCAGCGAATTCGTGCAGGTCTGCATGGCCCCCGAGCAGGCTGCCCACCTGATCGACCGCGCGATGCGGATCGCCAAGGCGACCCGGTCGGTCACCTGCGTGATCGTGCCCAACGACATCCAGGAGGCCGAGTACACAGAGCCGCCCCGCGCCCACGGAGCGGTCCCATCGTCGGTCGGGTTGCTCGAGCCGGTGATCCGCCCCCGGGACGCCGACCTGGAGCGCGCCGCCGACCTTCTCAACGGCGGCGAGCGGGTGGCCATGCTGGTCGGCCAGGGCGCCATTGGCGCCGAGAGGGAAGTCCTGCAGGTCGCCGAGCTCCTGGGGGCCGGCGTGGCCAAGGCGCTCAACGGCCGAGCCGCCGTCCCTGACGACGTCCCCTTCGTCACCGGCCCCATCGGCCTGCTCGGATCCAAGCCGACCTACGAGATGATGGACGGCTGCGACACCCTGCTGATGGTCGGCTCGAGCTTCCCCTACTCGGAGTGGCTGCCGGAGCCGGGGCAGGCGCGGGCCATCCAGATCGACATCGACCCGCGGCTGGTTGGGATGCGCTATCCGATGGAGCTCAACCTCATCGGCGACAGCGCTGAGACCCTGCGCGCGCTCATCCCCCTGCTGCAGCGCAAGCAGCACCGCAGCTGGCGCGAGACGATCGAGCACAACGTCGCGCGCTGGTGGGAGATCCTCGATGCCCAGGCCCACGAGCCTGCCGAGCCGCTGAACCCCCAGCTGCTGTTTCACGAGCTCAGCAAGCGGCTCCCCGACCAGGCGATCCTCACCAGCGACTCGGGCTCGTCGACGGACTGGTGGGCGCGGCACCTGCGGATGCGCGCCGGCATGAAGGCGGCACTGTCAGGCACCCTGGCCAGCATGTGCCCGGCCGTGCCCTACGCGCTCGCGGCCAAGTTCGCCTATCCCGACCGGCCCGTGATCGCCGCCATTGGTGACGGCGCGATGCAGATGCTCGGCAACCTCGCGCTCATCGACCTGGCGCGCTACCAGGACCGCTGGCCCAACCGGCAGCTGGTGGTGCTCGTGCTGCACAACAACGACCTCAACCAGGTCACGTGGGAGCAGCGCGTCATGTCCGGCGATCCCAAGCTCGAGGTCTCCCAGACCCTGCCCGACTTCCCCTACGCGCGCTACGCCGAGCTGATCGGGCTCAAGGGGATCCGGGTCGCCACCCCCGAGGCCGTCGGCCAGGCCTGGGATGACGCGCTGGCCGCGGGCGGCCCCGCCGTGATCGAGGCGATCACCGACCCCGAGGTGCCACCACTGCCCCCGCACATCCGCTTCGAGCAGGCCCAGGAGCTCGCGCACGCGTTGCCGGGAGACCCGGCACGAGGACGGATCGTCCGCAACGCGCTCAAGGGCAAGATCGACGAGCTGGTCCACCGCTGATATGCGGGCTCTTCCAAAGCGCTCGCCCGTCAAGCGCTGGCTGTGGAATCTGCGGGCAGGGCGCACGCAGAAGACCCTCGCGGCCACGGTGGCGCTCAGCGGGCTGCCCCTCGGCCTGGAGATGTACCTCGAGCACTACAAGGGCTCGTTCGGAGATATCTGGATGTGGAGCCCGATCGTCAGCAGCCCGCTGGTCAGCGCCGCCGGACTCGCGGGGGTGCGCTCGCCCGCGGCGGCACGGACGGTCCTGCCCGCCGCCGGGGCCGTCTACGCGCTGAACGGGGTCATCGGCACCTACACCCATCTGCGAGGCGTCGCGCGCAAGCCGGGCGGGTTCTCCGAGCCCACTTACAACCTGGTCATGGGCCCCCCGCTGCTGGCTCCCGGCTCGCTCATCCTCGTCGGCGCGATCGCCCTCCTGGCAGCGATCGCTCAGCGGGAGCGCTGACGATGGCCCTCGACCTCCGCCGCGCCGATCACCTCCCCCACCGCCGTTCGGACGGACAGCCGGGCGATCCCTACGACCTGCCGCGCCAGCGCCGCGGCCGCACCCCGCAGATGCACGGCGCCTACCCCGACTTCGACGTGCTCGAGCAGGCCGGCCACTGGGATCCCGTCACCCGAGAACTCGTTCTGCGCCGCGTCCACGAGGTTCCCGAGATCCGCTTCTTCTCCCCGGCCGAGGCGGCCACCCTCGACGCGCTGTGTGACCTGCTCACCGCGCAGGACTCCGAGCCGCGGATCCCGCTCATCAACTACGTCGACGAGAAGTACCATCACGGCGATCTCGACGGCTTCCAGTTCGAGGACATGCCCGACGATCGCGACGCGTGGCGGCTGGTTGCCCGCGGGCTTGACGAGGAGGCCACCAAGCGATCCGGCGCCGCGTCGTTCGCGGCCGCCGACGCCGAGGTCCAGCGGACCATCGCGACTGACTTCGCCGACGGCGACCTGCACGGCGGGGCGTGGCAGCGGCTCAACGTCACGCGCGCGTTCGGCCTGGTGATGCGCGTCGTCCTGGCCTGCTTCTACTCCCACCCGTGGGCCTGGAACGAGATCGGCTTCGGCGGACCGGCCTACCCGCGCGGTTATAGCCGCTTCGGCAGCCCCGACCTCCAGCGCGCCGAGCGCGAGCCGTGGGAGGGCGCCGAGCACTTTGACCGCGACCCCGTCAGCGGCACGCGCGAGCCGCCCCCGCGATGACTCCGCACACCGGAAGCCTGATCAAGGGCATCACCCGCATGCCCCGCGACAACGACTCGCCGTGGCTGCTTCACCCGCACCGGCGTGGACTGCAGAACCTCGAGCGGATGCGCCGCTACGCGCCCTCCGACACCGTCGACCTCGTGGTCGTCGGCGCCGGCGCCGGCGGCGTCACCCTCGCCCAGCGGCTGGCCCGCGCCGGCTGGCGCATCGTGATCCTCGAGCGCGGGCCCTTCTGGGATCCCGACCGCGACTGGGTCTCCGATGAGAAGGGTGCCGCCCCCATCTACTGGACTGACAAGCGCATCATCGGAGGCGAGGACCCGGTGGAGATGGGCAAGAACAACTCCGGCGTCGGCGTCGGCGGCTCGATGACCCATTTCGCCGGCTACGTCCCGCGCCTGCATCCCTCTGACTTCGAGGTGCACACCCGGGACGGCGTCGCCGTCGACTGGCCGATCTCCTACGAACAGCTGAAACCCTCCTTTGAGCGCGTCGAACGCGAGCTGCCGGTGGCCGGCCAGGACTGGCCGTGGGGCGATCCACACACCTACCCCCATGCCCCCCACCCCATCTCCGGCGCCGCCGCGGTGGCCTGGCGCGGCGCCGAGGACTGCGGCATCGAGATGCGCGTCGGGCCGGTGTCCATCACCAACGGGCGCTTCGGCAACCGGCCGCATTGCATCTACCGCGGGTTCTGCCTGCAGGGCTGCAAGGTCAACGCCAAGGCCAGCCCGCTCATCACCCATCTCCCCGACGCCATCGAGCACGGCGTCGAGGTCCGATCCGACGCCATGGCCGTCCGCGTTGAGATTGACGAGGGCAGCGGCAACGCCAGCGGCGTCACCTACATCCAGGACGGAGCCACCCACTTCGTGCGCGCCGACTCCGTCGCGGTCTGCGGCTATGCCATCGAGACCCCGCGGCTGCTCCTGCACTCCACCAGCCGCCGGCATCCCGACGGGCTGGGCAACCAGCACGACCAGGTCGGCCGCTACGTCATGGTCCAGGGCGCCACCCAGGTCGCCGGCCGCTTCCCCATCGACCTGCGCATGTACAAGGCGCCTCCGCCGGAGGTCTCCAGCGAGCAGTTCTACGAGACGGACTCCAGTCGCGGCTTCGCCCGCGGGTTCTCGATCCAGACCGTCTCGCCGCTGCCCATCGGCTGGGCCGAGCACGTCCACGGCGACGGGCACTGGGGCGATGCGATGCGCGCCTACATGCGCGATTACAACCACTGGAGCGTCCTGGGAGTCCTGTGCGAGCTGCTCCCCCAGGCCGACAACCGCGTCACCCTCGCCGACGAGACCGACGCCTACGGGATGCCGGTGGCGAAGTTCATGCACTCGATGTGCGACAACGACCGCGCCAACATCGCGTACGCAACTCGGACGATGCAGCGCATCTGGGAGCACGCCGGCGCCCAGGACATCCTCACCATCGACCGCTTCGCCCACCTCGTCGGCGGCGCGCGCATGGGCTTCTCCGCCCAGGACAGCGTGATCGACTCCTCGCACCGCGTCTGGGGGGTTGACAACGTGTTCGTGGTCGATGGCAGCGTTCTGCCCACGCAAGGCGCCGCCAACCCGGCGCTGGTCATCATGGCGCTGGCCGACCGGTGTGCGCGCCTGCTGGCCGGGAAGCGGGTGGCGCGGAGCCGGACGACTCATGCCGCCGACTTACAGGCGAGGCAGCCGGATGACGCGGACGCCGCCCGATCAGGCGAGGCAGGATGCCGAGCGGGCGGCGAGTCCGCGGCCGAACGGAGGCGATCAGCATGAGCGCTCGCCACAACGGCGAGGTCGTTGTCGTCACCGGCGCCTCCGGCGGCGTCGGCCGAGCCACCGCGCACGCCTTCGCGCGGCGCGGCGCGCGGATCGCCCTGCTCGCCCGGGGCGAGCAGGGCCTCGAGGACTGCCGTCGTGAGGTCGAGGCGCTCGGAGGACGGGCGCTGTGCGTACCCACCGACGTCGCCGATCACCGCCAGGTCGAGGACGCCGCCGCCCGCGCCGAGGCCGAGCTCGGACCCATCGACGTCTGGGTCAACGACGCCATGGCGACCGTGTTCGCCGCCTTCGCCGACGTGACCCCGGAGGAGTACAAGCGCGCCACCGAGGTGACCTACCTCGGCGCCGTCTACGGCACGATGGCCGCGCTGCGGCGGATGCGGGCACGCAACTCAGGGACGATCGTGCAGGTCGGCTCGGCGCTGTCCTACCGGGCGATCCCGCTCCAGGCCGCCTACTGCGGCGCCAAGTTCGCCATCCGCGGGTTCACCGACTCGATCCGCACCGAGCTGCGCCATGAGCGCAGCGCTGTGCACATCACGATGGTCCAGCTGCCCGGCGTCAACACCACCCAGTTCAACTGGTGTCGCTCCAAGCTGCCCGACCATCCTCAGCCGGTCCCGCCCATCTACCAGCCGGAGATTCCCGCCGAGGCGATCTACTGGGCCGCGCACCACCGCCGCCGCGAGCTGTGGGTCGGGTACAGCACTCTGCAGGCGATCATCGGCACCAAGCTCTCGGCGCTCGCCGGTGATATCTACCTGGCGCGCACGGGCATCTCCGGCCAGCAGATGGCCGACCGGCCCGTCCCCCCGGCCGGCCCGACAACCTGTTCGAGCCCGTCGAGGGCAAGGCGGCCACCCACGGGATCTTCGACGACAAGGCCACGTCGGGCAGCCCGCAGCTGTGGCTCTCCATCCACCGCCGGGCCGTCGGCGGCGCAGCGCTGGCCGCGGCCGCCGCCATCGGCGCGGCCGTGGGTGCCGCACGGCGATGAGCGCCCCGGACGCGCCCGTCGCCGACGTACGCGCCGTGGCGTACCGCGTGCCCACAGAGCAACCCGAGTCCGACGGGACCCTTCAGTGGGACGCCGTCACCGTCGTGATCGCCGAGGCCGATGCCGGCGGCCACACCGGCCTGGGCTACACCTACACCGACGCCGCCGCCGTCGGGCTGATCGCCGGGACGCTGGCCGGCGCCGTCCGCGGCCGCGACGCCATGGCCACCGGTGGCGCGTGGTGGTCGATGGTCGGCGCTATCCGCAACCTCGGCTGGCCCGGCCTGAGCGCCACCGCGATCTCGGCGGTGGACGTTGCCCTGTGGGACCTCAAGGCCAAGCTGCTGGGGGTCAGCGTGGCCGATCTGCTCGGCCGCGTCCGGGACGCCGCGCCCATCTACGGGTCAGGGGGATTGACCTCCTACCCGGAGGCCGCGCTGTGTCGTCAGCTGGCCGCCTGGGTGGCGCAGGGGATCACGCGGGTGAAGATGAAGGTCGGCCGCGACCCCGGCGTTGACCCCGCGCGGGTCCACGCCGCGCGCGACGCGATCGGTGAGGACGCCGAGCTGTTCGTCGACGCCAACGGCGCCTACTCGCGCACCCAGGCGCTCGCGCTGGCGGCCAGCTACCGGGAGGCCGGCGTCACCTGGTTTGAGGAGCCCGTCTCCTCCAACGACCTGGACGGGTTGCGCCACCTGCGCGACCGTGCTCCCGGCGGGATGGCGATCGCCGCCGGCGAGTACGGCTATAACCCGGGCTACTTCCGGCGCATGCTCGATGCGCGAGCGGTCGACGTCCTCCAGGCCGACGTCACCCGCGCCTGCGGAATCACCGGCCTGCTGGCCGTTGGAGCGTTGTGCACCGCGTACGAGGTCCCCTTCTCGGCGCACTGCGCCCCCCAGATCCACGCCCACGCCGGCTGCTCCATCGGGCCGCTGCGCCATTGCGAGTACTTCCACACCCACGCGCGCGCGGAGCGCCTCCTCTTCGACGGCGTGCTGGCCCCGGTGGACGGCGCGCTGACCCCCGACCCGGGGCGGCCCGGACTGGGCATCGAGCTCAAGGGCGCCGACGCGGAGCGCTACCGGGCGTGAGACGGGCCGACCTGGCTGGGCTGGCCGACATCGGCGTCCCCCACATCCTGCGCGAGTACGCGCTCATCGCGGACGGCGAACGGGGGGCGCTCATGGGGCCGCGCGGCGACATCTGCTGGATGTGCTTCCCCCGCTGGCACTCCGACGCGTGCTTCGCGACGCTCATCGGCGGACAAGGAACCTACGCGGTCACGCCGCTGGCGCGCTTCGTGTGGGGCGGCTACTACGAGCACGGGCTCATCTGGCGCAATCGCTGGGTCACTGACGAGGGCACCGTGGAATGCCGCGAGGCGCTGGCCCTGCCGTCCAGCCCTCGGCGCACGGTCATCCTGCGCCAGATCCGCGTGCGCGAGGGCACCGCCCGCCTGCGCGTCGTGCTCGATCCGCGCGACGCGTTCGGCGCCGGGCGGATGACGCGGCTGCGCCGCGAAGACGGCGGACGCTGGACGGCTCGCCTGGGCCAGACGCGCATGACTTGGCTCGGCGCCGCCGACGCCCAGCGCATCCCCGACGGCCACGGCGGCAAACCCCTGGTGACCGTGATCGAGCTCGCCGAGGGCGACAGCCACGACCTCATGTTGGTGCTGGACGCCGACGGCGACGGCGAGCCGCCGCCGACCTCCGACGCCGCCTGGAGCGCCACCGAGGCCGAGTGGTCCGAGCGCGTGCCCGAGCTGCGGTCGAGTGTCGCCCCGCGCGACGCCCGCCACGCCTATGCCGTGCTCTCGGGGCTCACCAGCGCCGGCGGCGGCATGGTGGCCGCCGCCACGATGTCGCTGCCCGAGCGCGCCCGCCAGGGCCGCAACTACGACTACCGCTACGTGTGGATCCGCGACCAGTGCTTCGCCGGCCAGGCCGTCGCCCAGGCCGGCCCGCTGCCGCTGCTCGACGACGCGGTGCGCTTCGTCGCCGACCGCGTGCTCGCCGACGGCGACCGGCTCGCGCCCGCGTACACCGTCGACGGCGATCCCGTCCCTGACGAGCGCAGCCTCGACCTGCCCGGCTACCCGGGGGGCGCCGACATCGTCGGCAACTGGGTCAACCGCCAGTTCCAGCTCGACGCCTTCGGTGAAACGCTCGCCCTGTTCGCCGCGGCCGCTGCCCACGACCGCCTCGACGCCGCCGGCTGGAGGGCCGCCGAGACCGTCGCCGCCATCATCGAACGCCACTGGCGCAAACCCGACGGCGGCATCTGGGAGCTCGAGCCAGACGCCTGGACCCATAGCCGGCTCATCTGCGCCGCTGGGCTGCGTTGCATCAGCGCCCACCAGTCCCACCGGCGCGCCGCCGCCTGGCTGGCCCTGGCCGACGCCATCGTCGCCGACACCTCACGTCACGCCCTGCACCCCACGGGACGGTGGCAGCGATCTCCCGGCGACGACCGGCTTGACGCCTCCCTGCTGCTGCCCGCCATCCGCGGCGGCATCCCACCCGCGGACCCATGCACGATCGCCACGCTGCACGCGGTCGCCGAGGAGCTCACCGAGGACGGCTACTGCTACCGCTACCGCCCTGACGAACGCCCCCTGGGCGAGTCCGAGGGCGCCTTCGTCATGTGCGGCTTCTTGATGGCGCTGGCGTACGCCCAGCAGGGCGACGCCGTCCGCGCCGCGCGCTGGTTCGAACGCAGCCGCGCGGCGTGCGGGCCCGCCGGACTGCTGTCGGAGGAGTTCGACGTCGTCCAGCGTCAGATGCGCGGCAACCTCCCCCAGGCCTTCGTTCACGCTCTGCTGCTGCACTGCGCGGCCACCCAGCCCGACGGGTCCTGAGCGGGGCGTCGCCTCAGGACGTCGCGCCGGCAGACGCGACCTCGTGCTCGCCCTCGGCGAACTCCTCCACGATCTTGGCGCAGAACGCAGGCAGATCGTCGGGATTGCGCGACGTGACCAAGCCCTGGTCCACCACGACCTCCTCGTCGACCCAATTGCCTCCCGCGTTGCGGATATCGGTCTGGAGGCTCGGGAATGAGGTCAGCGTGCGATCTCGCACCAGGTCGGCCTCCACCAGAGCCCACGGCCCATGGCAGATCACCCCGGCGGGCTTTCCGGAACTGAAGAATTCCTGCACGAACGAGACCACCCCGTCCTCGAGCCGCAGCCGGTCGGCGTTCACGGTGCCCCCGGGGAGGATGAGCCCGTCGTACTGATCGGGCGACACGTCGCCGATCGCCTTGTCGACGCGGAATGTGTCAGCCGGGTTGATGTCCGAGTTCATCGCCTGGATCTCGCCCGTGTCGGGCGACAGCAGCACCGTGGTGGCGCCGGCGTTCTCGACCGCCTTGCGCGGCTCCGTGAGCTCCACCTGCTCCACCCCGTCGGTGGCGATGATCGCAATCGTCTTGCCCTGCAGTTGATCTGCCATGTGGCGCTCCAATCTCGTCGGTTGCGAGTCCCGGGTGGTTACCCGCGCCGCCGGCGACTACGCAACGGGTGCGCGCCGAGCCACCGCCCGCAGTCGTCGAGGATGGGAGCTCCGCCCGGCCCCGGCGCTGTACGACCCTGACGGAATCGAGGTGGAGATCGTCCACACGCCGGCATCGGCCGCGACGGATGTGAGGCCGCCGTCATCGCGGGTATCCGCCAGTCTGATCATGACTGAGCCGGTGCATATCGGTGGCGCCGCGCGGGCCGGCACGCACTCGTGCCGGACCTGCGGGTACGAGCGCGACGTCCTGACCCCGGACCTGCCTGCCTGCCCCCGGTGCGGCGGCACCGAGTGGGTCAGCGTGCGCGACCAAGCACGCCCGCCCCGAGCGGGCACCGACGCGACGGAGCACACGTAGCGCCAGCTCCCGCGCGCGCGGTCGGGCATGACGTAGGAGCGCGCACAGCTCGCCCGTCCCCGCCGGAGCTTTGATCGGCCCGGTCCTCCATAGGCCGCGGCCCTCCCCAGTCGGTGGAGTTCTGCAAGCCGCCGGTACGCACTGTCCAGAAGACGGAACGTCGAGTAAGATCCGATGGATCGAGGTCTTGCCGGCGGGACCGTCCTGGTGCCGCGGGAGCACTTCGACCTACGAGCAGCGCGAGCTCACAGCGGTCCGAGGGCCGCACGCGGGAGCGGTGCGGCTTGCACCGTTCATCCCGACGTCGGAGCCGCGCTCATGCCTGATCAACCCAAGCCCACGCCGGGCCGCCAGATCCCCGCCTGCGGCTATCAGCCGCGCCTATCCAGAAGCGTGCTTGACGTTGCCACGTCGATCGTGCCCTACTTCGCGCTCTCGGTCGTGCTGGACCTCACACTGGGGATCTCGGTCCTGGTGACGGCCTCGCTTATCGTCCTCGCCGCCGGATTCCTGGTACGTACGTTCATCGTCTTCCACGACTGCGCCCACGGATCGCTGTTTTCATCCAAGCGTGCCAATCGGTGGGTCGGACGGTTGGCGGGGCTCCTCGTGCTCTCACCGTTTGAACGGTGGCGGCACGACCACGCGGTGCATCACGGCACCTCAGGCGATCTCGAGCGTCGTGGGGTCGGAGACATCGTCACGCTCACGGTCGATGAGTACCGCGCTCGGTCATGGCGGGGTCGGCTGGCATACCGGGTGATGCGCAATCCGGTGTTCATGTTCGGCCTCGGTCCGATCGTGGCGATGGTCATTGGGCCGCGAATCGCCACTCGTGCTCAGCGTCCGCGCTTGCGCCACAGTGTGCTTTGCACCGACGCTTGCCTCTTCATGCTCGCCGCTGGTTTGTGCTGGCTGGTCGGGTGGGAGCGGCTCCTGCTCGTGTGGGCTCCATCGGCGCTGCTCGCGGGATCGGTCGGAATCTGGCTGTTCTACGTTCAACACCAGTTCGAGGACGCCTACTGGCAGAGCGCCACCGAATGGGACTACACCGATGCAGCGCTCCGCGGCAGCTCCTACCTCAGGCTGCCCAGGCCACTCGAGTTCTTCACCGGCCACATCGGGTTTCACCACGTGCACCATCTCAGCGCGCGGATCCCCAACTACAACCTTCCGCGCGCTCACCGCGAGAACCCGATCTTCGATCAGGTGCCGACGCTGTCGCTACTGGACGGGCTTCGCGCGGTCAATCTCAAGCTCTGGGACCAAGACCGAGGGAAGCTGGTCTCGTTCGCGCAGGCTCGCCAACCGACGATCGCGACCCGTCACGTAACCGACCTGTCGCGGGTCGCGAAGGTGGATCTGTAGCTGTCCGGCGCGTCGTGACGCGTCCCTAGTCGGGCTGCGGCGCCCCCGTGTAGAACGCCGTCGTCCGCGCGGCCCAGTCGCGTGCCGTGGTGGGATCGGTGCCCGCGGCCACCGCCGTCTCGCTCCAATGCACGCTGCTCTCGGTTATGAATCGACGCCCCTCCTCGGAGGCGGCCCACGCCTGGGCGGCGGCCGGATCGAGCCGGTCCTCGCCCGCCACATGGCGTCCCAGTCCGCCCAGCCCGAGCTCCCACCCGATCCCCACCGCGCCGGGACCGAACCGCGCCCAGGTGTCGTCGTTGACGAGGGTGACGTGCTCGAGTTCCAATCGGGTCGCGTCGTCGTCGACCGCCGTCAGCCGGACCTCGATCCAACTGATCGCACCGCCGAACTCCCACGTCGTGCGAAACCCAGTCGGCGGCTCGCATCGCTCGATCGTCCCGCTCGCGTTGCCCTCCAGCTGAAATCTCCCGCCGACGCGCAGCTCGCCGGAGACCGGCAGAAACCAGCGCGGGATCCGCTCGGGGTTGGTGCACGCATCCCACAGGCCCTCCAGGTCCGTCGAGTAGGTCCGAACGAGGATGACCGCGCGCGCCTCGCCCGCCTCGACGGCGCGCATCTGAACCTGACGGTCGGTCGCGTCGATCTCGGTGCTCACTTCCATCATCACTGTCTCCTCTCGGTGACCGGTGTCGCGCGGCGCGCCCGGCGCCCGCGCGCCACCTCGGTGGCGAGGGCGTCGAAATGCGGCGTCCAGAAGGCCCGGAAGCGGTCGAGCCAGTCGTCGACCTCTCGCATCGGCTCGGGCGTGACGGCGTAGAACCGACGCGTCCCCTCTGCGCGGACGCTGGCGAAGCCGGATTCGCGCAGCACTCGCAGCTGGGCGGAGACCGCCGGTTGCGAGATCCCGAACTCGTCGCGGATCACCTCGCAGATCGCTCCGGAGCTGAGCTCGCCGCCGGCGAGCAGCTCGAGGATCCGCCGGCGGACCGGATCGCGGGCTGAATAGAGCTTGCCCGCTGCCCAATCAGTGCTCGTTGTCACCCAACTGTCACCGATCCTCGTGCTCCACCAGCATCGCCAGCCGGATCATGGCGCTGCGCCGGTTGGGACCGTCTACTGAGTAGACCGGATGGAGCTTGGCGTGCCATTGGCCGTCGCTCTCCTCGATGAGCAACGTGAGGCCGCGCGTCGCCGCCGCCGTGCTCAGTCGATGGACGAGTTCGTGATCCGAGAGCAGTTCGAGCGGGTCGACCATTGAGAACACACTAAAGCCCGCGCGGCGCCACTTCGAGTGCAAGTCCGGTCAGGCGGTGCTGATGTCCGGGTATATGGGATCGATCGGTTACGGCTACCGGCGGCGGCCGAGCTCCTCACCGCGATCAAATCCGAGTGCAACGGTCGGAATCTGGTAAGCTGCGTGGTGCGCTCCGAGAGCCCTCGCTCTTCTCGCTTCCCGGGCGACATTGTCAGCCAGAAGGGCAGAGAGGCGGTCGGCCAATGGTCACCGCAACAGTGAAGGGCCGCGCCAAGCGGAGCGCCGTGGCGTCGTTGATGAAGTTCTCAATCGTTGAGGACAATGGCGGCGAATACCACTGGACGCTCCTGGATCGCGACGGCACCAGCCTTGCGCGATCCGGCAGTTTCGCGTCATACGAGCACACGGAGGACGCCGCCCGCCTGGTTCTCGCCGGCGCCGGCTCGGCGCGGCTGGACCCGCGTGCGGCAACTGACAGCTCGGGCGACACGCCCAACTAGACAAAGCTGCCAGCCTCAGCCAACAGCGCTGACGGAGCAACGGGACGATTCAGAGAACCGATCCCAGCTCCGTCAGCGATGAGCGTGACACCGAAAGGTCGCCGACATGAAACCCACTTCTCCGACGGAAGCCCACCGCTCGCCAGAAGGATCCCCACGCAGCGAGGCGCAGATCGCCCCGGTGCGGTGATGACGACCACCCAAGCAACGATCCTGACCGAGAAGCAGCAGCTCGCGGGTATCAACGCCGACTACGAGCAGCGCTACGGGTTCCACGACGCCGAGAACTACCTCTACAAGGCGCCGAAGGGGCTGAACCGGGAGATCGTCGAAAAGATCTCAGAGTTCAAATCCGAGCCGCCGTGGATGCGTGAATTTCGACTCAAGGCGCTGGACGACTTCCTGGCTCGAAAGCAGCCCACGTGGGGCTCCCCAATGCTGGCCGAGCTCGACTACGACAACATTCGCTACTTCGTTCGTGCCTCTGAGACGCCCAGCCGGTCGTGGGACGACGTGCCCGACGACGTCAAGCGGACCTTTGACCGCCTCGGGATCCCCGAGGCAGAGCGCAAGTTCCTGTCCGGCGTCGGCGCGCAATACGAGTCAGAGGTCGTGTATCACCAGATCCACGAGGACCTCGAGAAGCAGGGCGTGATCTTCACTGACATGGACACCGCTTTGCGTGAGCACGAGGACCTTGTGCGTCATTACTTCGCGACCGTCATCCCGCGCAACGACAACAAGCTCGCCGCCCTGAACTCTGCAGTGTGGTCGGGCGGATCATTCGTGTACGTGCCCGAAGGCGTCCACGTCGATTTGCCGCTCCAAGCGTACTTCCGCATCAACACCGAGAACATGGGCCAGTTCGAGCGCACGCTGATCATCGCCGAGCCGGGCTCCTACGTGCACTACGTCGAGGGCTGCACCGCCCCCACCTACAGCTCTGAGTCTCTCCACTCGGCGGTGGTCGAACTGATCGCACTCCCGGGTGCCCGCATCCGTTACACGACCGTCCAGAACTGGTCGACCAACGTCTACAACCTCGTCACCAAGCGCGCGGTCGCGTATGCCGATGCCACGGTCGAGTGGGTCGACTGCAACCTCGGGTCCAAGCTAACGATGAAATACCCCAGCATCTACCTGCTCGGAGAGCGGGCGCATGGCGAGGTCCTGTCGATCGCGTTCGCAGGCGCCGGCCAGCACCAAGATGCCGGTGCCAAGATCGTCCACGCCGCGCCCAATACGACCTCCAACATCTTCGCCAAGTCGATCGCCAAGGATGGCGGCCGCGGCTCCTATCGAGGCCTGCTCGAGATCGCGAAAGGCGCCCACGGCTCGCGCTCCAAGGTCGTCTGCGACGCGCTCCTGCTGGACGAGAGCTCGCGCTCAGACACCTACCCGACGATCCGGATCAGCGACAACGACGTCAGCGTCGCCCACGAGGCAACGGTCTCAAAGGTCGGCGAGGACCAACTCTTCTACCTGATGTCCCATGGCATCCCCGAGGAAGAGGCGTCCAAGCTGATCGTCAACGGCTTCATCGAGCCGATCATCAAGGAGCTCCCGATGGAATACGCCGTCGAGATGAACCGCCTGATCGAGCTGCAAATGGAAGGCTCGATCGGCTAACAGCTGTTCTCGACATCGACGTAGCCGTCCTGCAGCTTCCCGATCGTCTCGCGGTCGCGATCGAACAGCATCGCACCGTGCCACGCGGCGGCGTTCCATTTGGCGTCTTCCTGGTGTTCGATCATGTCAAGCCTGAGTAACGCCGAAGCAGTGCCGACAGGACGATCGTCAGTCCGGCCGCTAGCAGTCCGATGACCCAACCTGCGGCGCTCAGTGCGCCGAGGATCGCTCCGAGGACGCCACCGGCGGCGACCACCGCGATGAGCGGCATCGAGACTGAGTCTCGGAGCGTCATGCGTCGTGATGGCGTCACGGCACTTGTTGACTCGGTCGGACGCTCGCGCCGATGAGCTCTCCGCGGCTCGCGTGGCGGTGTGGGTGCCTCTCGGGCCGCTGCCCGTTGGCGGCGGCGTTCGGTTCGCTCGGCCGTGAAGCGCTCGGACGGTGACAGGATCTCATCGGCTGGCGATGAGCCCGGGCCGGCCGCGGGTTGACGGCCGGCTGTCGCGAGGTCTGGGTCCTGACTGTCTGCGGTTGGATCGCCCTCGGCGATCGCGGGTGGGGGCTCGTTGAGTGGTGTGTTGGCGGGCATGGTGCCCTCCTTACGTAGGGCAAACTGACCGAGGCTGCGGCTCGTGCAACAGCCTGAGTGCTTGCGTGAGATACGCGGACGGTCCCGCAGGCCCGCCGCCGGAGCCGACAGGGAACGATGGTCGCGTGTGTGCAGGTTCGCCTCCTGGTTGTGCAATTCGCGCTGACCCATCAGGTCAGGACGCCCACACCGACCAATAGCTGGAGCCGGAACCATCGCGCCCGCCGGGACTTAAGGCGAAGCACCTCTCATCATACACCTGGGTTCAGCGGGCACCCTGTGCAGGATCCCGGACGTGGCCACGGCGGAGAAGCGCTACTACCGTATCCGTTGGGCCAGGCAAGACGGTCAGCGTCAGCAGGTGTCACCCGCCACCTTGCCTCTGCGCCCTCGTGCTGTCCCGCCGTCGCGTAAGCTCATGACGTGAGCACGGCAAGCCCAGGCGACCTCGTGACGGTGGTGGACGGCAGCGCGGAACTCGATGGGCTCGTGTTTGACGCGCCAAGCAGCTCCAAGGTCATCGTCGCTGTGGTTGACCCCACCCGCGGCCCGCTGTTTCGTACGGTCAATCCGAACACCTTGACCGAGCGTGCGCAGGAGGGTCCGAACGACCGAGCGCTGCGTCTGCTCGTTCGCCGGACGCCGCCACCCCCGAATGACGTAGCGCGCGGCGCGACGCGCGGCGGCCAGCGACGCGCGGGCTACACGCGCGGCGCCGCGCATCGCCCCACCGGCAGGTAGCGAAGCCCAGGTACGGCGGCTCGCGCTTCCCGGTGAGGCTTCCGGCTCATCGACTTGGAGCGAATCGACTCACCAGGCGCGTCCGGTTGGCCGGACCGCGTCCGGCGTCTTCGAGGCGGTCGGCGCTTGCCAGCACTGCCGTGATCAGCCGCTGCGCCACGACGCGGGCCGGCTCCATCTCCCAGCGGCCGCTGCGGTGACCGACCCACGGCAGTGACGTGAGCTCGCTGTCTCGCTCGAGGATCAGATCCGCGAGCGTGCGGCCACAGAGGCTGGATGCGACCAGGCCATGGCCCGCCAGCCCGCCAGCCCGGGCGAGCCCGGTGGCGCGATCGAGCTCGATCGACATGCTCCAGTCCCGCGGCACCGCGAACACCCCTGCCCAGCGGTGCGTGATCGCGGCATTCGCCGCGGCGGGGAACCATGCACGCGGCGTCCGCTCGAGCGCGGCGTGGACCGCCGGTGGCCGTTCGTCGCAAGCACGACGATCTCAAGCGTCGGCGCGGCCCGCGCCAGGCAGTATGCAGTCCATAGCCCGATGAAGCCGGCGCCGACGATCACGACATCGGCGGCAACCTCGTCGCGCAGTTGCTGTCTTGGCACGATCGGCGCCGCGAGCGTATCCAGCCACAGACTCCGGCCCCTGTAGTCGACTGCCGAGGTCATCAGCGGACGGCGATCTCAGCTGAGAGCTCGTAGGGCGGGACGAGCGGGAGGTGGTCGCCGCTCCAGAACCGTCCCGGGTCATACCAGTTGGCCGGTCGGGTGCTGGGAAGCAGCCCCATGTGCTGATAGGTCGTGGCGACGAGTTGAGCGCAAAAGACGGTCTCGACCGAGGCGGGGCGGCGCGTCCGGCCCGTGAGCCAGCCCTTGAGGAGCTTCAGCGTGGTCGGGAACGGTCGGCCGTCGAAGCGGTCGATGACTTCCAGTACCCGGTCCTCGTGGTAGCGCTCGATCGGGCCGCTGAGCTGGCGCACCCAGGCGCGCTGCTGGTAGCGGGCATTCCATGTGGTGACGGCGTCAGAGAGCCGATGGAGCTGCACCCCGCGTTGCCGCTGCCCGGTCCACACGTCGGGTAGGGATCGACCAAGCTCGGCGTGCCACAGGAGGGGCGGCATGTCGTCCAGCGCGACCACCATGCCGACATGGTTGACCGGGCTGTTCGTGGCCGCCCGAATCGTCCAGTCGGCGACCGCGGTGCCCCGGAACAGCCAGATGTCGCCGGTCGACGCTGTCGCGACGGCTTCCTCACAAGCCACGACGGATTCGCTCACCCCAATACCCTACGCAACTGATGCGGATGCGCTGGAAGCTCCTTGGGCTCGCTGGCCTCGCCGGGGTGGCCGCCACCGGCGTCGTTGTCGCTCGCGCGCGTCGCGCCCAGCGTGATTACGAGCCCGGCGAGCTCCGTGAGCGCCTCCATCGCCGACTGGCTGAGGTTTCCCGCGACGAGCACGGCGATCCTGACGCCCCCGGTGGCCCGCTGCGCCACGCTTGACACACCGTTGCCTCGGTGCAAGACTCGAATGCAGTCTGCAATTTGGGTCAGCGCCCGTCGGGTTCCAGGTCGGCGAGCTCTGTGCCAGCGAGGGAAAGTGGGTCCGTCCAACCGTTAGTGATGCGGTGGCGTTGCTGTGCCACGAGTGACAATGGCCTGTTGGCTGGGTGTCATTTGTACGCCATCGGTCGGTACAAGCCGCGCCTTGCCGGTGTGTCGAGGTCATGACAACACGACGTGAGGCAGGTGAACGCGTTTACTGGGAGGGAACGTGCAATACGCCATGTCCGTTCGTCGCGCCGTGACGTCTGCTCGGATACGAACACGGTTTCTGGGTCTCCTCGCGAGCGTCGTGCTGGTCGGCGCCGGCGGGTGGCTGATCGCGGTCCGCCCTGCCAGCGGTCGGGGTGCGGTGCAGGCCGGCGGTCCGGCGAGGGGCGGGGGAACGTCCGCCTCGCTCGTGCTACACCAGGCATCGTCCCTGACGCTCGCTCTCTCTCCCGATCGTCAGACGATCACGATGAACCTGCTCGGCAACCTCTGGTCGCTGCCCGCGTCAGGCGGCACGGCCACCCGGACCACGAGCCTTCAGCAGGACACCGCCTACCCGGATTGGTCTCCGGACGGAAAGACGATCGCGTTCCAGTCATACAAGAGCGGGACGTTTCACATCTGGGCGATGAACCCTGACGGCAGCAACGTCCGAGAGCTCACATCGGGCTTCTACGACGACCGCGAGCCGCAGTTCTCGCCCGACGGCACAAAGATCGTGTTCTCCTCTGACCGGCCCCCGGCCAGCGCTCCTGCGGGAACCGCGACCGGGTCATACAACCTCTGGACGCTGACGCTGGCGACGGGGAGCCTGACCGAGATCACGCATGCATCAGGCGGGACCAACTACTACTACCCGACGTGGTCTCCGGACGGGCAGCAGATCACGTACGTCGACTCGAGCCACGCGATCGAGAGCGTCGCGGCCGACGGGACGGGCACGGCGACGACGCTGTACGCCGATCCGGCGAACACCTTCTACTCGCCGACATGGTCGCCTGACGGCAAGAGCCTGGCCTACACAGAGCTCGACAACCAGGGCACGCTGACTCAGCTGTTCGTCAACGGCAACGCCGTGTCCGGGAACGAGGACGTTTTCGCTTTCCCGGCTCGGTGGGCGTCCAACGACACGCTGATCTACGCGGCCGACGGAAAGATCCTGCAGCGGAACCTCTCGAGCGGTGCTGTCAACCCGATCCCCTTCTCCGCCACGGTGTCGTTCAACCGAGCCTCCTACCCGATGAAGTCGCACAACTTCGATTCGACCAAGGCCCAACCAACAACCGGCATCCTGACTCCCGAGCTGTCGCCTGACGGACGCCATGTGGTGTTCGTGGCGCTCAACCAGCTGTGGGAGATGAAGATCGGTCACAAGCCGATCGCGTTGACACACACCCCGTGGGCAAAGGCCACCCCGGCCTGGTCGCCGGACGGCAAGTACCTCGCGTACGCATCGGACCAGGGCGGCCCGATGGCGATCTACGTCCGAAGCATGGACACCGGGGCCACACGGCGCCTGACCGCGCCGTTCACGGGGGCACAGGCAAAGCTCGCCTGGTCGCCGGACGGCAAGAAGATCGCGTTCGAGTCGGCGCTCGACAGCGAGGCAGGCAGCCAGGCGCTGTATGTCGCCGATGTCGCGAGCGGGCAGTTCCATCAGGTCTTCGGTCCGCAGAACGCGACTGGAGCGGACTACGAGATCGCGTTCGAGCCCGGGGCACCCTCGTGGGGACCGGACAGCAACACGATCGCTGTCGCGGTCCAGCAGAGCTACTCCACGAGGTTCCGTGAAGGTGTCAGCGAGATCCTGACCGTCAACGCGACCACGGGCGAGACTCACGAGTACGGGGCGGGCGGGGATCTACAACCGTACGAGACGCTCACCAACCGGGTGGAAGGCGACGGTCCGGTCTGGTCGCCCGACGGGAAGTACATGGCGTACGTGCTCGACGACGTGGTGTGGGTCCTGCCGGTGACCCCGACCGGCGCGCCCGCCGGCCCGCCGAGGCAGCTGACAAGCGAGGTCGCCGACCAGCTGAGCTGGTCAGGTGATTCGCAGCACATCCTCTACGACTCCGCGGGAACCCTCCGAATCGTCTCGGTGGCCGGCGGGCAGCCCGCGACGATTCCGGTGCGGCTCAATTGGCGACCACAGGCGCCTCCGTCCGGTGAGAAGGTGATTCACGCGGGCACCGTCTGGACCGGCACCAGCGAATCCGAGCAGCACAACGTCGACATCGTTGTGTCGGGCAACACGATCGTAGGCGTCGGACCGGCGAAGCCGCGCTCCTCCTACGGATCCGGCATCCAGTACGTGGACGCGTCCGCCGACACGGTGATCCCGGGCCTGTGGGACGCACACTCGCACGAGAACATGGACCAGCCGTTCGCCGGCAACCGGCGCGACCGGCTGGAGCTGGCGATGGGCGTGACGAGCGAGATCTCGATGGGTGACGAGGCCTACCACTCGCTCGAGCAGGTTGAGTCCCAGCAGTCCGGCGCGACCCTCGGGCCGCGGTACTTCTGGGGCGCCGAACCTATCGACGGCCGGCGCATCTTCTACAGCTGGATGCGCGCGGACCCGGACATGACCGCGTTGGACCGAGATCTCTCGCGACTGAAGACGCTGAAGCCCGACATGCTCAAGACGTACGTGCGACTGCCCAACAGCTACGAGCAGATCGCAATCAACGCGGGGCATCAGATGGGGATCCCATCGTTCTCCCATTACTTCTGGCCCGCGCTCGAGTTCGGGCAGGACGGAACCTCGCACTGGGCCACGCAGAGGCTCGGGTACCAGATCGCGACATCCAACAACACGGTCGCCTACGACGACACGATCCAGCTCTACGCGCAATCCGGAATGGCGATCACAAACACCCCGTTCTTCGGCGTGCAGTACCTGGAGAACGTCAACGGGCAGCCGATCCTCAACGATCCGCGGCTCAAGTCGCTGCTCAGCCCGTGGCAGTACGCCCTGGCCGAACAGGAATATGCGGCGCCGCCCCTGAGCGCGGCGTCGCTGCAGTCGATCCGTGGCTGGTCACATGCCGACGCGCAGATCCTGGCCGCCGGAGGCACGGTCCTCGGCGGCACCGATAACCCGATCGGGATCGGAAACTTCGGGACGGTCGTCGCGGCGAGCGTCATGGCGCACACTGGTCTCAGCAACTACCAGACGCTCCGTGCGTTCACCGTTGAACCGGCGAAGGTGATGGGCGTCCTGAATCAGATCGGCACGATTCAGCCGGGGATGGTTGCCGACATGGACATCATCCACGGCGATCCACTGCAGGACATCGAGACGATCGCCAACGATGTCTACGTGATGCAGAACGGGCGTCTGTTCACCGAGCAGCAGCTCATCGGGCCCTACAGCAACGTTTCGCTGAACACCCCGCCCGCCTCTGGTACGCAGGTGTCGGTGGCTTTGGCCGAGGCAGCGACACTGTCTCGTGGAAAGCAGCAATGGGCGACGGTTGGCGAGGTTGCGAAGCTCCAGCGCTTGAGCATCTACCTCTGCCATCCGGAGAGCGGGAGCGATCCACTGGCGGCGAGCGCCAGCGTCGATCAGGCAACTCTGGGAGCGCCCGAGTACTGAGCACCTCCCTGGTGGACCGCCCGGCCGCGCCGGGCGGTCGCCAGGGAGCCTGATGCCTGGATGGTCACGTCTGGGTCGAGTGCTGCCGGTGGCGTGAGCCAGACAGGGGAAGGCCGCGTCACCCGATTTGGACGACGCGGGCTGCCGCCGGGGACCGGTAGCCTCGGATTGCGATGGAGCCGAGTGGCCTGGATTTCGCACTGATGGTGTTCGAACACACCGGCGGCGCCGAGCACGCCTACGCCGACGCGGTGAGCCAGGCGGCTGGCGAGCCGTGGGCGCAAGAGGTCGCGTTCGTGGAGCACCATCGACGCGATCGAATCGTGGTCCGGGGGACGTTCGCTGGGCATTACGTGGACGCGGACGACGAGGGCGACTTCATCGGGCGCAAAACCGCCGAAGGCGCGGTAGCCGGAGCAGCGGTCGGCCTGCTGTTCGGTCCCGCGGGGCTCGCGGTCGGGATGGTGGCCGGCGGCATGGCCGGGGGCGTCGCCAGCGAACATTCCGGTCCACGACTTCGCAGCGCCCTGGTCGACGAGCTCCGCAACGAGGTGCCGGAGGGATCCTCGGCCGTGATCCTCATGGCCGGGCCAGAGGACGTCGACGCAATGGTGAGCGCGCTTCAAAGACATGGCGGTCGGCTGGTGCGCCACCACCTCACGCCCGAAGGCACAGAGGCATTGACGTCCGCTGTCGCGGACAGCCCGAGCGTCGCCCCTCGACCGACGGGGTGATCGGGCGCGCTCCCGCTAGCGGGTGCGGCGCACGGCATCCGCGGATCAGGGGTCGAGTAGCCCGGCCCAACCCGAGGTACCCTGTGCCCGCACGATGAGATCGCGTGAGACCGACGCTGTGGCGACGCCGGCCGCGGAGCCGGTGACCAATGCCCCCGCCGTGCCGCGCCTTGCCGCCCTGCACCCGGCCGCCGATCTGGGGCGGCGGGCGGAGGCAGTCCTCTGGCTGCAGCGGACGATCGGCAACGAGGCCACCCGTCGTCTGGCGCGGCGGATCGTTCCGGACGCCCAGCCGCAGGCGCCGTCTCTGACCGGGCTTCAGGCACCGCCGCGCAAGACGTTCAAGTCGCGCGACGAGATGCTGGCGGCGCTGACTGGCGGGGGCATCTGGACGGGTCCTGATCGCGCCGACATCTGGGCAGCCTTGCGCTGGCTCGACGCCCAATCGGTCGATGAGATCATTGGCGAGGCGAAGATGCTCAACGCCGGCTTCGCGCTCGGCCTCGTCATGGACCAGGTGGGCGCCGTGCCGGATATTGACAACGAGCGGCTCCGAGTCGTGGGACTCGCCGTCCTGCAGGCGGGCTACTTGTCGCGTGCGTCGTTCGAGATGCAGCACTCGGCGGCGCTCAACCGCCTCGCCGCCGACGAGCGCAGTCACGTCCTGAACGTCGTCGGCGCCGAGGTCGCGGAGATCACCCAGATGCGGGCAACCGCCGGGTTCAAGGCGCTCTCGCAGACCGAGCAGGATCAGCTGACGCTCCTACTGGGCAGCGATCTCAGCTTCGCTTGGGGGGAGTCGGCGGAGATGGCAAAGCTGCTCGCCGACGCGACGAAGGACAAGACGAGTGCCGCGACGTTCCGGAAGTTCCTGCACGACCAGCCGGGTCTGATGGGCGGCTCCTACTGGGGCAGGAACGTCCTGAAGAACCTCGGCCCGGCGAAGCACGAGTACAGCGCTCCGACAGATGCGAAAGGCCACGATTACCACTCCGGATCGGCCGACGCCAAGGCCTATCAGCTCACGATCGGCCGACTGACGGGCGCAGTGTTCACGTTTCCCGTGTTCGATCCGGTGGCGAGACCCGCGCCGCCAAAGGAGCTGCCAACGCTCGAGAAGCTCGCCCTGGCGGTCAGCCGGGTCCCGCCCCCCGTCCTGGCGTTGATCAAGCGGATCGACCTCAACCCGGTGGCGAACCCCGACGACGCGAAATGGGCGGCGGATCCCGGATATGCCAAGGCCTCCGGTGGCACCTTCACGGGCTCATACATGACCTGCGGTGCCGACGGGATCGTCAGTGTGTATCCGTCGACGACGGACCACGCCCAATCGGTCGACGAGCTGAGCGCCGCGTTGCTGCACGAGAGCGGTCACGCCGAGTCAGACACCAAGTGGGGCGACTCGGCGAGTGACAAGCGTTGGAATCCGTGGAAGGCAGCGATGACGAGTGACCCGATCAGCGGCTCCAAGTACGCCCAGGCCTCGCCCGACGAGGACTTCGCCGAGACGTGGCTGCAGTACCAGCAGGTCCGCGGCACGCCGCGCGAGTACGAGCTGAGCCGGCTCATGCCGGCACGCTTCGCGATCCTGAAGGCGCTGGCGCCGTGACCGAGCACCCGGGCACGGTCGAATACGTCGACGGCCTCACCGGGAAGATCCTGTACGTCGCCGACGCCGCCGACGTCGACGACGCAATCGGGTTCGCGCCGGGTGCGGACGGCACGCCGCAGCCGGTCACGCGGATCGTGATCACGACGATCGGCGAGCGGCGCGAGGTCCGCCAGCTCGGGGCGGACGGGACGCTGTTACGGACGACCTTCCAGCGCGTCGCCTGACGCCTCCCCCGGACGATCTGTGCACCGATTACTGCAGCCTCGCTCAAGCGGAGTGACTCATTGCTCGCCACTCAAACGTTGCTGTAGCTCTGGCGGCGAGGGTGTAGCGGACGTATGTGCCCCGCCACGCGATCGCGAAGGCCCGCTGCGTCATCGAGTTGTTGTAGACCACAACGACGCGAGTGTGGTCCGGGTTCAGGAAGGCCACATTGTCCAAGCCGGGCGTGATCCCGTACGCGGGAGTCTCGGCCTCGTAGTCCGAGACAAACCGCGTGGAGGCGATTCTTGTCGCGCCGGGTTGCACGAACCGGCTCATTTGCCCGAACTGGTAGTACGGCAATAGGAACGTCGCCTGGTGGGTCTGCTCCGAGATCATCAGGAGGCCCTTGCAGCCTCGACAGCCCCAGTTCTCGGGCTCCACTGGCCCGCCGGCGGGGTCTAGCGCCAAGTTCCACAACTGCACGGCGCTGGCCCAGTTGCGGGTCGCGTCAATCGCTACCTCGACCGCCGCGTGCGGGATGATCCCGGGTGAGCACTCGGACACAATCTGGCTCAGCGCAGGGAATTCACGATGCAGAGCACTCATGACGTCCAAGCCGCCGTAACAGTGCCAGGCGATTCCGCCCAAAGCCGCTCTCGCGGGGCCGGCTACCAATTCCTGCGCGTACGGCAGTATGCGGCCGGAGTCGAGCCCGTAGATCTGCGTATGGACACCGGCCGCGGCCAGGGCTGGCGTCAAGTACTGCGTGATCAGAGTGGCTTCGGCAGGCTCATCGAGCTGCATGGCGGGGAATGGTGACGGGGCCACCGGCTCGTTTTCTGGCGTGATCGCGTCGATCGGAATCCCAGCTCCCGCATACCCTTGGATGAATCGGACGAAGTAGTGGGCGTACGGCTCGTAGTCCTCAGGGAGCAGCACACCGCCATTGAAGCTGTTGTCGTACCCGCCGTTGGTCTTCATCCAGGGCGGCGCGGTCCAAGGATTCGCCAGAGTCCAGATCCTCGGGTTGATGCGAAGCATCATTTGCAGGGCGGGGATGATGTATCCCGCGTCGTGAGCGAGCGAAAAGTTCTGCAGCAGCGGATCTGTCTGGCCGGTAGGCATGTCGTCGTAGGTGTATGGCACTCCGTTCGCTGTGAAGTCCGATGCTCCCATCGGGATGTGGACGAAGTCCAGGCGGATTCCTGTTCGGCCGAACAGCGCCTGCATCACGCGGGCCCGCTCATCGGGTGTCAGCTCGTCGTACAGCAACCACGCGGACGAGTCGGTCATCGCCGCGCCCAGCCCGATCATCCGCTGGTATCGGACCGCATCGTCTACCCGGATAAGCGGAAGACGCGGCCGCTTGGCGCCGAACCGCAACGGCGGCATGTCGCTCAAAGCTCGACGCAAGTTCGCGGTCGTGAGGGTGACGTGGACTGGCGGGAGATCTGGCTGCTGGGCTGCCGCCGAGGCGGACGTGGCCACGCCGAACAGGACCATCGTCACGAGCAGCAACCGGCACATCGACGGGCCACACCGAGCCAGCCTCCACTCCAACCAGCAGTTCCTCAGGCCGGTCATCGACGACACTCTCCAGCAGGCGCTCGACAGCTCGCGACCGGAGTCTCCCGTGATCGTTTGTCGGGACCACGAGGTGGCATGATCGCTCTCGTCACCCGCACCGGCCGCGTTGGCAGACCGCCACCGCCCGCTCGGCTTTCGACTGATGGATCGGCCTTGTTGCCAGCATGCGCGTCGTGCACGCGTAGATTCGGAGCCCGCCCATCCCGGCCTCGGGCGGGCCCCGAGCCACGCTTCTCTATTTCACTACGACGTAATCGGACAGGGGTTCGGAGTGTCGCCGCTGTTGAAATTCTCCAGGCGCGTCACGATCGTCGGCCCTGCGACCGGGAAGATCTCCGCCAACAGCGGCCCGAACTCCACGGCGGAGCTACCGCCGAAGTCGTTGATCGTCCCTGGTATGTGGTCAGCACCCTCCTGCCACGTGCACGTCCCATTGTGGTTTGTGGTTGAGAAGAACGGATAGAACGCCGCGCCATTCGGTGGGTTGACGCAGTTCTGGCCGTTGGTCACGTTGCAGAACGGCGGGTTGTCCTGCGAGTCCGATTCTTCGAGCCGCGGCAGGTCAGTCTCAAACGCAATCGTCGAGTACTGCCGCGTGCCGTTTCTCGTCAGCGGACTCGTGAACAGCACCGGCGTCGGGTGCAGCATCGCATCCGTCGTCGGGTTGGGGTCCGAACCCGGCCAGTCGTTCTGATACGACTGGCCATCCCAGTCCCCGTCGGCGTTGAAGCACCCGTCGATGTGGACGAGCGTCGAATCGCTCCCGGGGACGCAGAAGCTGTTCAGGTCGTCCGGGTCGATACCGCTTGCCTGGTCCTGGGCGCCGGGGGTCGTGCAGTTGAAGTTCGCATCGATCGCCTGGCAGTTCTCGAAGTGGCCGATCTCGTCCGACATCGCGATGTTGTACGTGTGCACCGACCACGTGTTGCCACGCGTGTTGGCGGTCGAGTACTCGGGATGGAACGCGTACGGCTTCTCGCTGCACTTCTTCGACTGTGGGGTGTACAGGATGTGGCCGAAGCCGTTCGCGGTCGACGCCGTCATCGAGCCGCTGTCGCCTGTTGTCAGGTCGGCCATGTCGATCCGGAGTCCGGCGCCGGTGTCGAACATGTGGATCCTGATCGTGTCGCCCGGATTCATCATCAGGTCTTTGGTCGTATCGGGATTCACCGCCGCGAAGTTCGGAGCGCTGAACGTTCCGGTGAACAGCGGGTTTGCCGGAGCCTGCGAGCGGCCGCTCTTGGTGACGTAGGCCCAGTCGATCGGCTCAGGCCCGCCGAGGATGTAGTTGTTGCATGCGGCCGTGTTCTCGACCCCGTTGTTCTGATCCACCGTCCGGCTGTCGATCGTCATCGCCGCGCAGTACTGCGTGGCGGTGCAGCCGAAGCCCTCGAACTGCGGCACGTAACCCGGGCCGTAGAACTGGAGCTCCATGTACGCGTTGCCCGGATGCTTGCCGATGTAGTCCTTCGATTTCGGCACCGAGCCGACGAGGTTGTTCGCATCGGAGTCCGGCGCGCACTTGTTCGTGTACTCGGGCGCGGACTCGGTGTCGCACAGCGTCATGCCGAACCAGAACGTCGGCCGCAGCTGGAAGTTCCACGTAGAGCTGTCGGCGCCTGACGCGTTCGGCTGCTGGGTCGGGTCCTTCGGCAGCGTCATCGTGTATGTGACGTCGTTGCCCGAGCCGGCGATCCCGGACTTGAATTCGAGCGAGGGCTCGTCGTGCCCAACATACTCGCCGTCGAGCGCGACGGCGGAGTCGGTGCAGAGAGAGTCGCGGCTCTGGCAGAGCGGCTCCGGGTAATTATGGAACGCGCCCGACGCCTGAGCGCCGGCGGGTATCCCCAGCGCCAAAGCCGCCCCCAAGCCGGCGGCCATGATCATGATTGAGCGCAATCGCTGCACTGATCGGTTCCTTTCCTCGTAGACAGGGCCGCCTCTGACCACCACGGCTCTGTCTGGTGTGTGACCCCTGCTCAATCCCCTCCTCCAACACAACGCCAATCCCCATCTCAAGCTCCACCCTATATCCGTAGGTGGCTGCGGATCAACCAGGGCTTTCCGGCGTCGCCCCGTAGCCTTCGCTGCTCACCCAGCGAGCGGAGGGCCGCAGTAGATGGGGAGCGCGACGGAGCCCACCTCTGCCGGGACCAACGGTGGCTCGGCGACGGCGACGATTCCGGTCCAGAGCCCGGCGACCGGCGAACTGATCACGACGGTCCCGGTACGTGATTAAGCGAGCCCAGCAGTGGACGCTCGACAACGCGTCATCGGCCGGGCCAGCGCCCGAATCAGACGTGGCGCCGGCGAACACCCAGCCTGGCGCACGAGCCCCAGAACGACCAACCCCGTCGACACGAGGGTTCTGAAGTACCGCTACCGGGATTCGATTGTGTTGCGTACCCCGTATCCCCAGTGTTTATAGACCTTTTCGGACTGTTATCCACCGGTCTTGCTCCCGGCCAGACGGCGAGATTCGCGCCTCGCGCGGCCCCGGTCGAAATACTCCTCGAGCTGGGCCGGAGCGGGCGCGAGATCCTCCGGGACGACCCTTGCCGTAGCGGTTGTTGCAAGCCGCGTAGCTCCCCGCGGCGCAGACCGGCGAATAGCGCGAGCGCCCAGAACCCCTGCTCCGATTTCGGCAGTGCCACAATCAGCGCCTCGGCGGTCGTCGAGGGTTCGATGCGCGTGCGGCTGTTTCGCACGACCGGCATGTTCAGGCGCGCGCACGGATCGACGAGCAGGCCAAGCGTCATGCCGCGGGCAATGGAGCGGAGCTCGTCGATCCGTGGCTGGAGGTCTGAGGTGTCGAGCTTGACCTCGAAGCACCCCCGGCGGCGATGATCGCGTCGCGGTCGTTGGCGTCGCTCTGGAGCCGGGCGAGCTCTGTCTCCCACTCCGCCGGCAGGGTATCGGCGCGGCTGGAGACGACCTGTCCCAGCTTGACGTAGGTCGGACCAAGCTCTTGGATCATCAGCCGTACCTTCTCCGGCTCGCTGAGCGGCGCGAGTCTCAAGCCGTAGAACCAGCCCTGCAAGGCCCGGCGCGAATCCCCAAGCATGCCGCGGTCGAACAACGCGTCCGAGCCGTAGTGAAGGAAGATCTCGTAGATCTGCAGCAGTCGCAGCCGCTCGCCGATCCGCTCGCGGTACGTCGGTCCGCTCACCTGCACCCCCTCCCCTCGCGGTGGTCCGGCACGATCGGCGGAACGAGGCCGAACACGTTGTCCAGCAGGTAACTCAGCAGTCCGAGCAGCACGCCGGCAGCAACGACCCAGAGTGCCCCGTCTGTGTGCAGGAGCGAGGTGAGCGAGTCGAGGATCCAGAACACGGCGACGTCGACGACGATGACGACGAGGCCCACGGAACCGAGCAGAAATGGCAGGGCGACGAACTCGATCGCCGGTTTGAAGAACGCGTTGATCAAGCCGAACAGCGCGCCGAGGAGGAGGTAGCCGAGCACCGGATGGCCTGTGCTCTCGTGTACGCCGGGAAGCACCAGGACGACGAGCGCCAGCGCCAGCGCGTTGACCACAACGCGAGCGACGAGCACTCGCCACGGTGCTCGGTGGAGCCTCATCCGCGGAAGATGCCGGCCGGACCGATCGAGAGCGGATACCGCGAGTTGATCCATCAACCGAGCCCGCCCGCGCCCTTCAGGACCAGTAGTCCACCCAGCAGGCCGCAGATCACTGCCATGATCAGCCGGTTGTGGGCGATGAGCCATGCGCGGGCGCGGTCGAGGTTGCGGTTGGCCGGTGCGCCGCCGATGAGCGCATAGCCGGCGGCGGCGGTGTACGGGGCGGTGGCCACGAGGACGAAGAGTGCGCCGGTCAGCAGCTTCGATCCGGACGTCGCGGCGCCGATCGTCTGTCCCGCCGCGAGGAGCAGGACGAGATTCTTCGGGTTCACGAAGGTGGCGCCGAGGGCGAGGAACGCGGCAGCGGGCGGCCCCATCCCCGCGATCGTCCGGAAGACCTTGGGCTCGGACGTGTCGGCGCGGTTGCGCCAGTTCCTCATGGCGACGAGCAGCAGAAGCACGCCGAGGACGACGAGCACGATGGCCATCCCGGTGCTCGTGTGGTTGGCGGAGCTTTCGGTCGCCTTTTCGCCGGCGGCGCCCATTGCGACCGCGGTGGCGCTGAGCACGATCAGTGTCAGCACGAACGCGACGGTGTTCGGCACGCGCCGGCGCGAGAAGATCACGAGGATCAGCTCGACGATCGGCACGGGGCTGATCGCGATGCCGATCGCGGCAGGAATCAGCGAGGCGATCGTGTCGCTCATGGTGCCTCCTGGTCGTGCGGTTTGACTGGTGGTGGGGTCCACGCGCCTGAGCGGATCGACTCGCCGGGCAGGTAGGTGCGGAACGTGAGCCCGAACGGACCGGGCGGACACGGAAGCCAGTTGGCGACGCGCTCCGGTGCGGGCGCCTCGTGCTGGACGTCGATGGTGGAGCCGCCGTCGGGGTCGGGGTTCATCCGCGCGATGTGCCGGCTGCTGATCACGTAGCGGTCGATCTCGTTGGCGTAGAGGTGCTTGTCGGCGTCGTAGACGGTGATCGACCAGAACGCGCTGACCGGTGGCAGGCCGCCGGGTGCGAATGTGATCGTGTAGCGGCGGGCGCCGTCGAACGGGCGACCGTGCGCGTCGGCTTGGTAGCCGACCCCGAGGTATTCCTCCGCGGCGTTGCCGAGGATCCCGAGAAACGCGCCGGTTGCCCGGGCGAGGTGGTCGCCGGCGAAGAAGTGACGGCTGCCGAAGATCTCCCCGGAGGAGAGCACGCGCTTGGAGCGCTCGAGGATCTCCCCCATCCCGGCTCGCATGCCCGCGAGCGCCGCCGATGCCGACGCTGCCTGGAGGTCGAGGCGAGCGCCTGGGCGAACGCCGATGTGCGCCATCCGGTCGCGCAGGTCCCGGTCCTCGGGGAGGGCGGGCATCAGCGCGAGCATCCAGTCCAGGACGTCGAAGAATCGGAGATCCGCAGCCGCCCGCACGTCAACGGGCGCGATCGGTGCGAGCGCTCCCACTGCACCTGGGGCGGCGTGGCCCTGGGTTGCAGAGAGGGGCGCGACCGAGACGGCCTGCTGGATCGCGGCGACATTCGGCATGTCCTCCTCGTCGAACAGCTGGGTGCGGATCAGGACGAGGCACAGCTCTGTCGGGCACCGGAAGACCCTCACGTCGGGGGGAGCGTCTCCCGTCCACGACGGGCCGGCGATCAGGAACTCGCCGCCGCGATGGCCGTTGGTTCGCGGTGAGATGTAGCCGATGATGTAGGTGTAGAGGTCGATCAGCTGCGCCGAGACGTATCGCTGCGGCTCGAACGCCGGCATGGTGAGGACCACGGGCTCGGAGCGGAGATCGAGCCACGCGTACGAGTACGGCGTATCGACGTTCATCGCCACGACCGACCGGTCATGCGGATCGGCGAGCCGGCGCGAGTGGAACACCTCGTTCAGCGGCGCCTTGAACTCCGGCGAGGCGGGGTCGAGCGCGAAGTCGTGAAGGATTCGGTAGAGGTCGACCGTCGGCAGGCCGTAGATGAACGCTTCGTGCGCGATGTCGGAGATTGAGTCCATCCGGATGTGACCTCGTGGCGTCAGCGGGGGTGACGCGGGGTCGGACTGCGTCCGACCGCCGCGTCCCTGTCGCATCTGGGTTCAGGCGGCAGCCTGCTCCTTGATGTGGTCCTTGACCAGCTTCTGCGCCTCGGCGGGAAACTCGCCGACCTGGATCGTGCCGTCGTACTGCTTGAGGTCGGCCAGGCGACGAATCTTGCCGGCGATCTCGTCGGCCTTGGCGTCCTCGGCCATCACGAACACGGCCGCGTGGCCGGCCTCGAGCTCCTCGCCGGCGAGCTTCATCATCTTGTTGTCGACGCCGCGGTCGCCCAGCTTGGCAACGAGCCCGCCGCCGGCAGCGCCGGCCGCCGCCAACCCGACCACGGGGCCGGCGAAGATGCCGATCGCGGCGCCGAGCAGCGCACCGCGAGCCGCGCCCTTCCCGGCGGTCACATCGGTTGTCTGGCGGATCTTGACCCGCCCTTTGTCGTTCTTGTAGACCAGCACGGCGTCCTCGACCTCGTCAACGGCGGCGAGCTCGGAGATCGTCTTATCGCCGTCCTCAAGCGACGGCACGGAGAAAGCAACGATCTTGGCCATCAGACCCTCCTTCTGTCGGAACGTGTGGGAGGTCTGATGATCGGCGCCCGAAGTCGTCGCTCGGGTGCGGTTCGGTTGCCGAACGGTGGTGGCGTGTGGCTGGCGCTCAGAGGAGCCGGTAGCCGAAGCCGCGAACGTTCTCGATGTGCTCGCCGGCCGGGCCGAGCTTGCGCCGCAGGCGCAGGATCGCGAACTTCACCCGCTCGGGGCTGACGCCGACCGGATCGCTCCAGGCCAGCTCCAGCAGCTGCTCCGGGGAGAGCACCTGACGCTTGTTCTGCATCAGGGCCATCAGCAGCCGCCACTCCAGCGGCGTAACCGCCACGGCGCTGCCGTCGACGGCGACGCGGCGCCCGCGAACGTCGATGCGCAGGCCGCTCGCCTCGTCGATAAGGACCTCTTCGTTGGGTTCGGCGGCGTGTGCGCGTCGGATGAGCGCGTGTACCCGCGCGACGAGTTCGGCGTTGCCGAACGGCTTGGTCAGGTAGTCGTCGGCTCCGGCCTGCAGCCCGCGGACCTTGTCGAACTCGAGGTTGCGCGCGGTCAGGAGCAGCACCGGGACGTCGCTGACGTCGCGGATCCGCTCGAGCACCTCCCAGCCGTCGATGTCCGGCAGGCCGATGTCGAGCACGACCGCATCCGGACGCACGTCGTACAGGGCCTTCAGCCCCGAGCGGCCGTCCGGACGCAGCACCGGCTGCAACCGACCGCGCTTCAGCGTCAGCGAAAGCGCGCCGCGGAGGTCCTCCTCGTCCTCGATCACCAGCACCGTCGGTGGCTCAGTCGCGCTCATCGCCGCCCTGCTGGTGCTCGAACGGGAGACTGAGTCGGGCAATGGCCCCTCCAGCCTCGCTGTTGGCGATCTCCAGCGAGCCGCCCATCAGCTCGGCGAGCTGCGAACTGATCGGCAGGCCGAGACCCGTGCCCTGACGCCGGTCGCCCCCGAAATAGTCCCCCCGGAAGAACGGCTCGAAGACGTGCGCAAGATCCTCTGCGCCGATGCCCGGACCGTCATCGCGTACCTCGATCACCCAGTGATCTCCGGCCGGATGCGCGGAACAGCGCACATCCTGGCGAGCGAACTTCGCGGCATTGCCGACGAGGTTCGAGACGATCTGGGTGAGGCGAACGCGATCGGTGTCGATGCTCGGGCCAGGCACGAAGTCGG
>CAVOHJ010000006.1:0-1176939 GCA_963695625.1 uncultured Actinomycetota bacterium
CCCGCTCCAGCAGCCGAACGGGGCGGCCACCGATCCCGATATTACCGTCGAGCAGCAGCGCGCTGCGCCACGTCCCCCACCGGGCACGTCGCCGAAGATGTCACCCACCATCGCCCGGCCACCGCCGCCCACGGCCAGCTCCACCGCCACTGTGGACAGATCGACGCCGAGCGCGAACACGCCGCGCGCAGCCAGCGCATGCAGATGACGTCCGGGGCCGCAGCCGACGTCGAGGACCGGGCCGGTCAGGCCATCGAGCACGCGCACATCGCTCTCGTCGGCGGGGCCCAGATAGCGGTCGAGGTCAAGCCGCAGGACCGTGCCGTCGCGCAGGCGCACCAGCCAGCGTCGGTGGCACCCCTCCTCCCGCGCAGGCCCTCCCCGTACATGCCCAGGGCGCTCGTCACGCCAGCGCCGCAAACGCCCGGGCGAACCGGGTGGCGGGCGCGATCCCGGCCACGGCCCGCGCGTCCTCGATGGTGTCCACGTCGCGCAGTGTGGGCGGCTGGTGGATTGTCAGACCGAGCTCCCCAAACCGGGCCCGTTGCTCACGGCATGTCCAGCGGGTGCTCATGGTGACGCTTTCGAAGGCACCCGGAGTCCGACGCCTGAATCCGACACCCCAATACCCACCGTCGAGCGTCGGGGCGAGCACCGCATCCACCTCGGGCCGTGCCAGCGCCGCCGCGGCGTCGCTCAGCAGCTCTGGCGTGAGCTGCGGCGTGTCCATACCCACGAGCAGAGCCGGCGGATCGACATCGGCAAAGGCTGCGTCCAGGCGTTCACCCAGGCCGGAGCCGCGTTGGCTGAGCAGCTCAAGGCCGCTGCGCTGCCATGCTCGCCCGTCGCCGTCGAACACCAGCACTCGCCGCGCGGCGGGAGTACGCACGACCACGTCGAGCGTGTCATGCAGCGACGCGCGCGCCAGAGCGGCGGCCTGGGCGGGGCTGCACGGGGGGGTCAGCCGGGTCTTGGCCCGTCCCGGGAGCGGCTCCTTCGCGATCACCAACAGCGTGACTGAGTTCACCGTCGGAACGTATTCATAGAGTCATTACGAGATTCGAAACTCCAGGTGATCTGGTCAGTCCCGTAAGACTCTGTTCACGTCTGCCGCGTCCAAGACGGTGAACAGAGGCTTAAACGCGCGCGCAACTCACTGACACATCGCCGTGGGCGTGACACCTTGGGCGCCATGACCCGGCCGCTCGTCGACCCGTCCCGACCACCGCCGGGTCCGTGTCGCCCCGGCTTCTGGCGCAGCCCCCTGCGGGGCGGCCGCCTTACGGCCGTGCTCGGCCTGGTCCTGCTGATCGGGCTGCCGATCGTGATCATCACCGGACTGCTGTCAAATGACGCCTATCAGCCGGGGCTGGGCGGCAACGCGCTCGGGCGCCACCTCGGAGTGCTGGACCTCTACCTGTTCGGGTGGCCGACCCGCCCGGTCTGGCTGTATGCGGTCACCCAGGGGTTGCACGTCACGATCGGGCTGGCCCTTTTTCCCGTCCTGCTCGCGAAGCTGTGGTCGGTCATCCCCCGCCTCTTCGAGTGGCCGCCTGTGCATAGCCCGGCACATGCCCTGGAACGCCTTTCGCTGGCCCTCCTCGTGGGCGGGGCGCTGTTTGAGTTCGCCACCGGCATCATCAACATCCAGTACTGGTACGCCTTCCCATTCGCCTTCGTCCAAGCCCACTACTACGGCGCCTGGGTGTTCATCGGCGCCTTCGTGGTCCACGCGTCGCTCAAGTTCGGGACGATGCGCCGGTCACTGGCGACCCGAAGGGCGGCACTGGGCTCGAGCGAAGCGACGGCATCCGGGCCCGAGCAGGGCTCAGTGCCAGTCCCGCTGGAGTCCCCGGCACCGAGCCGAGCAACGATGTCGCGTCGGGCGCTGTTTGCCACCGTGGGCGCCGGCTCGGCGCTTCTCTTGGTGCAGGCAGCGGCGCAGTCGGTCGGGGGGCCGCTGCGGCCGCTGGCGTTTCTGCTCCCGCGTGGTCGTGTGCGGCCCGGCCCGCTCGGTTTTGCGGTGAACAAGACGTGGGCTGCGTCTGGGATCCCAGCGCGGCAGGTCGCCTCTGGGTGGCGTTTGGAGCTCGTCGGCGGACGCCGCGTCTCGCTGTCGCGTCAGCAGCTGCTGGCCCTGCCACAGCACACCTACGACCTGCCGATCGCCTGCGTCGAGGGGTGGTCGACAACGCAACGGTGGAGCGGAGTGCGGCTGCGCGATCTCGCCGCGTTGTGCGGGGCACACCGACCGGCATCGGTGACGAGCGTCTCGCTGGAGCGCGGCACCTATGGACACGCCACGCTGGGCCATGAGCAGGTCGCCGATGAGCGCTCCCTGCTGGCGCTGCGCGTCAACGGACTCGATCTCTCGCTGGATCACGGCTTTCCCGCTCGCGTGATCAGCCCCGCCGTGCCCGGCGTGCACTGCACCAAGTGGGTCTCGACGATGACCTTCCACGAGGAGCCGGCGTGAAACCGCGACAGCGCCTGCGCGCACTGTATGGAGCGGGACCGCTGAACTTCCTGGTGCTGGTGGCGAGCTTTGCCGTCGCCGGCGCAGCAGTCGCGGGGTGGTTTCAGCGACCGCGGGACGTCGTCACCGTACTGGAGTGGTTCGCGGCTGCCATCGTCCTGCACGATCTCGTGGCGCTGCCGCTGTACTCGGTGCTGGACCGCATCGCCCACGGAAGCATCCAGGTGGGTGTGCGGGCAACCGGCCGGTCGACTCCGGCGCTCGTCGACCCCGCCCCGTATCTCCGCATCCCGGCGATCCTGAGCGGACTGCTGCTGCTCGTCTTCTTCCCGGCGGTGTTCGGCCTCGGCTCCGCCACCGAGCAGTCGGCCAGCGGAATCCCGGAGAGCGGCTATCTGACCCGGTGGCTGCTGGTCACCGGGGTGATCTTCGCCGGCGCGGCGACGGCGTATGCGGTGGCGGTGTCGCGAGCGCGACGGCGGACCCGCATCGCCGCTGCACCTAGACGGCACGCAGCGGAGCCCGACTGAACTCCGTCATCCCGGCGCGGAAGTCCTCGGTCGCTGTGAAACCGAGGAACCGCCGGGCGCGCTCGGGTGAAGCGAACACATGGCGCACGTCGCCGAGGCGATACTGACCGCTGACCACCACCGGCCGCGGGGCGCCCTCGCCGGCCGCGTCGGCGAGCACCCCGGCCATCTCCCCCACGCTTCTCGGCGTACCGCTCGCCACGTTGAAGGCTCCCGACACGGCCTCGTCGCGCGTGAGCGCGATCACGTTGGCGCGGGCGACATCGCGCACGTGGATGAAGTCGCGCAGCTGCCGGCCGTCCTCAAATACGCGCGGCGCCACTCGCGCGGCCAGTGAGCTGGCGAAGATCGCGGCCACCCCGGCATACGGCGTGTCCCGCGGCATCCGGGGTCCGTAGACATTGTGGTAGCGCAACGCGGTGACCGTCACACCCGTCTCCCGGGAAAAGGCTGAGCACAGATGCTCCTGGTGGACCTTCGTGGCGGCATACACGTTGCGGGGCTCAAGCGGTGAGCCCTCCTCGATTGCAAACGGCTCGAGCTCGCCGCCACACTCCGGACAGCGGGGCTCGAACCTGGCGGCGGCGAGGTCCCGCGGCGTCCGCGGCGCAGGCGTCACCCGCCCGTGCCGATCGCAGCGGTAGGCCCCCTCGCCGTAGACCACCATGCTGCTGGCAAGCACGAGGCGTCCAGCAAACCGCCGAGCCGCCAGCCGCCTGAGCAGCACCGCAGTACCCAGGTCGTTGTGGGAAACGTAATCCTCCACGTCGAGGATGTCCTGGCCCAGGCCAACCATGGCCGCCTGGTGACAGACCGCGTCCACCCCGTCAAGCGCCGCATCGACCGCCGCGGGATCCCGGACGTCGCCCTCAATAAGCTGCGCGCGCGGATCGAGGTAATCCGGACGCCCGACATGGGCGGTCGCCAGCAGGGAGTCCAGAACCCTGACCTCGTGGCCGGCCGATACGAGCTCGTCGACGACGTGCGATCCGATGAACCCGGCTCCGCCGGTGACGAGGATCATGCGAGCCGACCCTACGTCACGGATGCTCGAGCGCCACGCCGTGTGCGCACCTTGTTTCGCATTCTGTAATCCCTGCCCTGTTGACTTGTGGCCGTGATCGACGTGATCCTCCCGGCGCTCGACGAGGCGGAGGCCCTCCCCGGCGTCCTCGCCGCGATACCCGGCGGCTTCCGAGCACTGGTGGTGGACAACGGCTCCACCGACGGGACCGCGGACGTGGCCCGGTCGGTCGGTGCCCAGGTTGTGCACGAGCCACAACGCGGATTTGGCGCGGCATGCTTCGCCGGCCTCACGGCGGCGCACACGGAGGTCGTGTGCTTCATGGACTGCGACGGGTCGCTGGATGCGCGCGAACTGCCGCTCGTGGCTGACCCCGTGCTCGCCGGCACCCTGGACCTCTGTCTCGGAGCCCGGGTCCCGGATCCCGGCGCGTGGCCGTGGCATGCCCGCATCGCCAACCGGGCGCTGGCGTTCGAGCTGCGCCGTCGCACCGGCGCACCGCTCACCGACCTCGGCCCGATGCGAGCCGCCCGCCGCGATGACCTCCTGGCACTCGCGCTGCGCAACCGCGGCTCGGGCTGGCCGTTGGAGATGGTGCTTGGCGGCGCAGCCGCTCGGTGGCGGATCGCCGAGGTGCCCGTCACCTACCGCCCCCGCGCAGGGGGACGGTCAAAGGTCAGCGGCAGCGTCCGCGGTAGCGCCCGGGCGATTCGGGAGATGAGCACTCAGCTGGTCACCGCGACCGGCGGTCTGGACACGAGAAGACGAGATCCGCGAGACTACGGGCGATGACCGACCAGTCCGATCGTCTCGCCGCGCTGCTCCACGAGGCCGGCGAGACCCACCATCTCGTCTATCGCATCGTTGGCGGCGATGATCCGGATTGGGCCTCCTGGTACGCCGACTGGCTGCTGAACCTCTCCGAGCTGCCGCAGATCCTTGGACACAAACCGGTTCGCAGCGAGCTGGTCTGGCTGCTCGTGTCTCTCGACAAGGACTACACGACGGCGAGCCCGGACCTCCCGTGGCCGCAGTGGTACGCGGAACGGATTCTCGCCCAGTTCGGAGCCCGGGCCGAGTAAGCCAACGGGCGGCGTCGAGTCTGCCGCTATCTAGCCCCGGTCGGGGTTGGGCGATGTCGCGAGTCGTTCGCCACGAGGTCGTGGTCGGAGGCGATGAACCCGCGCAGGGTGCGCACGGTGGCGCCGTAGCCGTCGAACTCGCCGATCGACAGGCCATCGTGCGCGTAGGCGCGGCGAAAGTCCGGGAAGTGCGCCTGCAAGGAGTCGACGATGTCCGCGGCGACGGGTTGAAGGCGTCCGGGCGGGTCCGCCGAGTCGTTGGACTTCGCAGCACGGTACCGCCGCGGACGATTGCTTCGCTCGGCCCGACCTCGCCCAGCTCACGATTGAATTGGCGACGAAGGGCTATTCCCGATGGAGCCCGGGTCGGCCCGCGTCGGACGATCGGATTCACCGGCACGCGAGCGCTAGCGCCGACGTCGCCGGACTTCTGCTCTCGCCCAGAGACATCAGCGCGACACGAGCCGTGGCGCTCGGGCGGCCGGCGTCATCGATCGGCTCCAGCGGCGGGTTGAAGGATCTCGGCAAGCCGGTCGACGGCGTCCTGGTCGAGGATGAGCTGATACCCGAGGCGGTACGGGCGTGCCTGGATCTCGCATCCGGTTGCCCGAGCGAGGAGGTCGTGGAGCTTGGCGGCGGCGGCAACTTGATCGGGATGCGGGTCGGTCGGGCGAGGGGGGGGCGGTGATGCTCGCGCGATCTCGGCTTCGAGCGCACGAACCGACCAGCCGCGTTCAGCTGCGCGCTCGGCGAGGTCGCGGCGGCGACGGTGGTCGGGCTCGGTCAGCAGCGCCTTTCCGTGGCCCTTGGTGAGCGCGCCGCCGTTGATGCAGCTCGATCGCCTCGTCGGGGAGCTCGAGCAGGCGAACGGTGTGCGCGAGGTCGCTGCGGCTGCGTCCGAGTCGCCGGGCCAGGAGTGGCGCGGTGACGTGCAAGTCGTCCAGAAGCGAGGCGATCGTGCGGGCTTCCTCGATCACAGTCAGGTCCTCGCGGGCGACGTTCTCGATCAGCGCGAGCTCGAGCGGACCGCGCCGTCGACCGCGGCGCCAACGAGTGCTGGGATCGTTGGCCGACCGGCGATCTTCGAGGCTCGCCAGCGCCGCTCGCCCGCGATCAGCTGGTACCCCCCGGCCGAGCGGGGCTGGACGATGATCGGCTGCAGCACGCCGCGCTCGCGGATCGAGTCAGCCAGCGCGTCGAGCGACGCCTCATCGAAGCGCTTGCGCGGCTGGGCTGCGTTGGGATGGATCTCGTCCAGCGCGATCTCCTGCAGGCGGCCGGCGGCCGCCTCGGCGGGCCGGGTGTGCCACGTGGCACGCCGCCGCTGCGGCGACCGGATCGTCGATCGTCAGGGCACGTCTCGTCGGGGAGCTCATCGGGCGCTCACCGCCGTCAGCTGCTCGGCCAGGAGGCGATAGACGATGGCCGGTGAGCTGTCCGGATGCGCTGACCGCGAGCGGAACCTGGCCGGCCGCCGCGCGGGCGAACAGCGCCGACCGACGCGGGGATCCGTACTGCCGGCGCGAGGCCCTCGCACACGAGCGCCTGCTCGATCGTCCGGCTGCTGATCCGGTACTGCTGCCAGCGTGTCAGCACGGCGACCAACTCGGGCGCCGGGGAGCCAAGACGCTCGGCCAGGCGTTGGAGGGTCTGTCGTAGCTCGCGGATCCCGTGCAGCGATGCGTCGTCCTCGGCACTGACCGGCGCCACCACCAGCTCGGCGACGACGAGCGCGTTGACGGTCAGCAGCCCGAGGTTCGGCGGCGTGTCGATCACCACATCGTCGTAATCGCCGAGGACCGGCTCGAGCGCGTCGCGCAGGAATCGCTCGCGACCGAGCTCGCCGACCAGGCTCATCTCGATCCCGGCGAGCGCCGGCGCGGCGGCGATCACGTCGACGCCGTAGACGTCGCGGACGATCGCATCCGCTGCGGCCGCGCGGCCGGCGAGCACGTCGACCAGGTTCACGCCCAGCGATCGTTCCTCGACGCCGAGCTGACGGGTGAGCGCGAACTGCGGGTCGGCATCGACGACCAGCACGCGCCGGCCGCGGCGTGCGAACAGCACGCCGAGGTTCGCGGCGGTCGTGGTCTTCCCGACGCCGCCCTTCTGGTTGCTGATCGTGACAACGGTCATCCGGCTGCCTCCTCGTGGTTGGTTGAAAACGCTGAACGACTCGGCGCGTCGGGGCCGACGGCGTGACGCTCGGCCTCCTCGGCGAAGCGCGCCTCACGCCCGACTTCGCAACGCGCACGCCGCGATCACCCGGCCGAAGCGGTTGCTCACCCACCCGGCGGTCGCCGACGGAGCGGCGAGGATGAGCTTCTGATCGCCGTCGACCGCGATCAGCTCGACCGACGCCAGCCAGATGGCGAACGTGCTCTCCCCGACCGTCGCCTCGAGCAGCTCGCGGGTCTGCTGCCAGTCGCGTCTATCGGCCGCCGTCGGGATCTCGAGCCCTCGACGGACCTCGTCGAGGTCGAGGCGCACGATCCGCCGCCGTCGCCGCCCGCGCTCGGTGACGTAGGTCTGCTCGATCAGGATCGAGTCGGGGCTGAGCCCCCCTGCAATGGGGGTCGGGGGGTCTTCCCCGGTTCTGGGGTTCTGGGGTTCCCGTCCCGCGGGCGCGTTGGCTGCCGGGGTTTGTGCCGGGGTTTGTGCCGGGGTTTTGACCGCCGGGAGCTCGAAAAGTGTCCTGTCGTGACCGCCCTTTCGCCCGGAAACCCCGGACCAGGCCGGACAGTTCTGCTCCGAAACCGTCCCGTCCTGACCGCGCCTTTCAACCGAAACACCGGCCACACCAGGGCGGTGTCCGCCCGCCGCCGCACCGGGGCCGAACTCGCCTGGATCCGCCCGCGCTCCAGCGTCGTCTGCGGCCGCGAGATCGCCGGCCGAGGCCGCGACCCGGGCGAGCAGCGGCCGCGCCCCACCTGGAGGCAGCACGCGCCGCGGCGGCCCCGCGCGACCGGTAACCGGCGCCTGCGCTGACGCCCGAACCTGCCACACGTTCGTGTTCCCCCGCCCGCCAGCGCCGCTCACCAGCTCCAGCTCGCCTGACTCCAACAGCTCCCGGCGCGCCCGGCGATAGGTCCGGTCCGCCACCCCCGCCACGGCGCGCAACTCCTCGCTCGACACCCCGCGCACCACGCCATCCAGATCGGCGAGCGCCGCCATCGCCGCGAGCAACAGCCGCGCGGGCCCGCGCGTGCGCGAGCGAGACAGGACAGCCTCAAACAGCCGCGCGTTGATCTCCGCCTCCCACCACGGGCCATCCGCCGCAAACGAAAGCGCGACAGTGCTCGCCCGCCCGCGACCCGACGCCACCTCCTCAACGACGAGCAAGCCACGCCGGACAAGCAGATCCCGGTCGCGCAGGTAACGGCTGCGGCTCAGGCCAGCGCGCGCCGCAGCCGCCGCCGCGCCCGGCCACGCGCGACAGTCACGGCCCGCGAAGCTCGCTAGCGAGAACGCCACCAGCCGCTCGCCTCCCGCCAGGTCCTCCCGCGCCAGCGCCGCAGCGATCGCCGGCCGGCTCACGACCCACCTCCCGCCCACGGTCGCCCACGAACGTGCACCGAACCCGTCCCCGGGCGCGGTAGACTGCGCAGCCAGCACTCATCTTCTGCATGACCACGGAACGCCGGGCTGCCACCCGGCGCTCTGCGTTTAACCGCACGGATCACGGCGGCCCCCTCGGCCGGGCCGCACCCCAGCGCCCGCAGGACACAGTTAGGTCAGCGCTCAGGGGCGACCGGCGCCGCACCCGCCCCGTGCACCGCAGGCGAGCCCCGGGCGAACCCGACTTCCCCATGGACTTCCCCACGGCTCCCGCGGGAATCGAAGAATCGCTGCAAACCACCGAGGCTCGGCACCCGCGCGTACCGGTCTCGAAAACCGGTATGGGCTATCAGTCCATCGGGGGTTCGAATCCCCCCCTCTCCGTTTCGTCGCAGTGATTCGCCTCGATAGCAGGCGAATCAACACGCGCGCGGGCTGTCAGGCGTGCCACTTGGTATGGGTCAAACCCGTGTCTTCTGAGGCTTGCGCGCGTGTGACGCTCCCAGGTCAAGCGCAATCGCCAGGATCAGGGTCGCCGTCCACGCGTTGACCGGATCGAACAGTAGGGGCTCATGCCCACCCACAGCGTTGGCGATCAGCCACACGATGAACCAGATGAGTGTCATTCGGCCGGCCCATCTCTGTGCGAGCCCTCCAGGCGATCGATTTCGCGCCTCAGCTCCTGCTCGGTGATAGGCGTGCGGAAGTACACATCCCACGCGTTCATCGCAAGACCGATCCCCCAGAATAGGGTCATGAACAGCGGCCACGGCCACGAGCTGCCTGAGGTGGCCGCGATCACGGCCCAGATCCCCCAGACCGCCAGGTTCACCAGCGTGAAGACGACCGCGTGGGTCGTGAACTCACGGCGCTTCGTCAAACGACGCAGCGCCTGCTCGCGAAGCACCTCCGGGCTCGTCCCGAGCACTTCGTCACGGTCCTGTTCTGTTCGTGTCGCCATAGGCGGATAATCCCGCAACGCGAGGGTCCCGGCATCGCGAATTGGATGCGGTGCGGAGGGACGAACTACGGATGGCGTCCCGCTACGGAAGCGCGAGACTTGGTGTATGGATCACCACCGGGATTTCTCGACCAAAGAGGCCCACCAGATCGGAGAAGAGATTGGGATCGATTGGGTCCACTCGGCGTTCGACGTCGAGCAGTTCCGGATGGGCCTCCAGGTCGAGCTTGAGCATGGGCGCCGCGATCCGGCGACCAACGTCAGCGACGATGACGGGGCTACCACGGGAAAGATCGCCCGGGCGCATCTGAACGAGTTCCCCGATTACTACACCCGCCTGGCCGCTATGGAGGCCGAGGCCGAGCGGTACTGGTCCGAGCGCCGCCGCGGCTCACCCTCGTAGCGCGCGCCGGGCGTTGAGGATGACGGCTAGGTCGATCGCTTCCTGGAGCAGCGCGGAACTTCCCGACCTCTAGAGTTGAAGCCATGATCGTGGTGACGGGCGCCACGGGGAACGTCGGTGCGGAGGTCGTCTCCGCGCTCGCGCGGGCGGGCCAGCCGGTCCGCGCCCTGGTGCGCGAGCCCGGCCGGCCGGTGCCGGAGGGGGCGGAGCCCGTCGTTGGTGACCTGAACGAGCCCCAGAGCGTGCGGCCGGGGCTCCAGGGCGCAGACGCGGTGTTCCTGCTCTCCGGCTATCGCGACATGGCCGGCCTTCTCGCTGAGGTGCGCACCGCGGGCGTGGGGCGGGTGGTACTGCTCTCCGGCGGCGCCGCTGCTACGAACCTCGACAACGCGATCTCGCGCTACCAGTCGCCTCCGAGGACGCCGTGCGGGCATCGGGAGTCGACTGGACGATCGTGCGGCCCTACGCCTTTATGTCCACCCGCTGCGCTGGCTCCCTCGGCTGCGGGAGGGCGACGTGGTGCGCGCGCCATTCGCCGACGTCGCCAACGCCGTCATCGACCCGTACGACATCGCCGCGGTCGCGGCGGTCGCGCTGACGTCCGACGGACACGCCGGCCTCATCTATCGAGTGAGCGGTCCGCAATCGCTGCGGCCGGCCGACCAGCTGCAGATCCTGGCCGGGCGGCTGGGGCGGCAGCTGCGTCTCGAGCCGTTGTCCAACGAAGCGGCCCGAGCCGAGATGCTGGCCACGACCCCGGCGGAGTACGTCGACGCCTTCTTCACCTTCTACGTGGACGGCGCGATCGACGAATCCGGGGTGCTGCCGACCGTCCACGATGTGACCGGGGTCCCGCCGCGCACGTTCCCGCAGTGGTTCGACGCGCACGCGGACGCGTTCGCCTGAGCACGGCGGCGCGCCTTCCGTCACACCTGCTGAGCCTCACGTGTCAATCAGAGTGACACCACATCCGGCGGTGTCACCTAAGGACACGAGAGGAAGATCATGATGCAGACAGCAAACAGGATCGCGGTGGCGGGAGCGACGGGACGGGTCGGTCACCACGTGGTCGAGGTGCTCAGGGCCCAGGGACACGATGTCGTGCCGATGTCACGGTCCACCGGCGTGGACGTGATCACCGGCGCGGGCCTCGCCGACGCCCTGGACGGGGTGACGTTCGTTATCGACGCCGCCACCGGACCGTCACCGGACGAGCAGGAGGCCACCGCATTCTTCACAGCGGCGGCGCACACCCTCCATGAGGTTGGCGAGCGTGCCGGGGTTCAGGGCATCGCGGCGGTGTCGATCATCGGCACCGACCGCTTCACCGCGGGCTACGGTGTGGCCAAGCAGGCCCACGAGCGCGCTCACCTGTCGGGCGCCATCCCCGCGCGCATCCTGCGGGCGTCGCAGTTCCACGAGTTCGTCGCACAGCTCGTGGACTGGGGGCGGGACGGCGAGGTCAGCCGCGTGCCGGTGATGCGCACTCAGCTCGTGGCGGCGAGAACCGTCGCGGAGGCCCTCGCCGAGATGGCCACTCACCCCGAGCTCTGGTCCGCGGGTGATGCGCGAATCTCGGAGATCGCCGGACCCAGGGAGGAGCGGTTGGCCGATGTGGCGCGACTCCTCATAGCGCGGCGCGGCGACTCGGTACGCATCGAGGAGGCGAGCAACCCGGACGATCCGGACCGGGCGCTCAACGAGAACGGCGGTCTGCTGCCGGGCCCCGGAGCCACCCTGGCCGGCCCCACGTTCGAGCAGTGGGTGGACGGCGGATCTTGACCTCAGCCGAGCGCGTGGATCGCGTAGGCGTAGGGATGGTTGAAGGCCGTCAGCGCCTCGGCGCCGTCGACCAAGAATGTCAGGGCCGAGCCGGTGTGCTCGTCGGTCACGGCGATCGAGACGTGATTGGTCCGGGGGCTCCACAGGAGCCGCACGTCGATCCCATCGCAGCTGCGCCGATCGAGCTCGCGCGTGGTGGGGGAAATGTCGGTGGCGGTCATGTCTGTCTCCGTGTGGGCCGTTCACCAGATGAGACTGCCGGCGAGCGCGAAATTCATCGGCGAGGTTGCGCATCGAGCGGTTAGCCTGCGGGTCGTGACCGCGATCGTCGGCGTCATCGGGGTGGGCCGGATGGGGACCCCGCTGTGCGGGCGCCTCAGCCAGGCCGGCTTCAGCGTCATCGCCACCGATCGCAGGCCCGAGTGCGAGGCCGCTGCTCGAGCCGCGCGCGCACGGTGGATCGACGACACGGGACGGCTGCTCGAGGCCGCAGACGTCCTCATCACTGTGCTGCCCGGCTCGGTGGAGCTGGAGGAGGTGATGGCGGCCGCGATCCCGGCGCTCGGCCCCGGCAAGACCTGGATCGACATGACCAGCGCGGCACCGCGGCAGGGGCGCGAGCTCATGGAACGGGCCGAGAAGCAGGGTGCGGAGTGCCTGGAGGCGGCGCTCGGCGGCGGAACGGCCGCCGCCCACGCCGGAGCGCTGCAGCTCTTCGTCGGAGGACACCCGGCGGTCATCGCACGCCAGCGGCCGCTGCTCGAGGTCATGGGCACGATCGAGCACGTCGGCGATCACGGTGCCGGCTACCTGGCCAAGCTGCTCATCAACTGCCTGTGGTTCGCCCAGGCCGTCGCCGTGGGCGAGGCGCTCGTGCTCGCCGCCCGCGAGGGCCTCGACCCCGACCAGTTGCTCGGCACGATCCAGCGCAGCTCCGCTGCCAGCGAGTTCGTCCGCGCCCATGCTGGCGACCTCTTGAGTGGCGACCACCTGACGTCCTTCGGCCTCGATCGCTGCTGTGACCAGCTCGATGCGATGGTGCAGCTCGCGACCGAGCAGGGGCTGCCGTGCGAGCTTGTGGCCAGCGTTCAGCGGGCCTATCGCGATGCGCTCGAGCGCTACGGGCCCATCGACGGCGAGCTGCTCGCGGTGGCACGGCTCGAGGAGCGAGCGGGCGTGAGGGTGGGTCGCCGTCGCCGGGCCGGCCGCGATCGCTAGGAGGCGCTCACTCCGCGTCAAGGCGCGCGCGCAGACGCTCCGCGGCGCGGCGCAGGAGCCGGGACACCTGCATCTGTGAGCAGCCCATCATGCGGGCGATGTCGCTCTGTTTGAGGTCCTCGTGGATGCGCAGCGTCAACGCGGTGCGCTCGAGGTAGGGCAGGGCGGCGATGCCGCCGCGCAGGACGCTGGTGGCATCGACGAGGTCATAGCCGTCGTCGAGGGTCCCCAGCCGGTCGGCCAGTGTCTGCGCGTCGGGGTCGACGTCGCTCAGCGGCGCATCGAGCGAGTCCGTGTAGTGAGCCTGAGCCGAGTCCAGGCCGTCCAGCACCCGCTCGACGTCGAGCTCGAGGTAGTCGGCCAGCTCGCGGACCTCGGGGCTGCGGCCGTGACGCTCGGTCAGCTCGCCGACGCCCTGCTGCACCCGGAGCGCGAGCTCCTTGGCCCCGCGGGGGACGTGCACCGACCATCCGGTGTCGCGGAAATGGCGCTTGAGCTCGCCCAGGATCGTGGGCGTCGCGTAGGCGGAGAACGGAATTCCCCGCTCAGGCTCGAAGCGATTGACGGCGTTGAGCAGCCCGACGTTGGCGACCTGGACGAGGTCCTCCAGCACCTCATTGGGGCTTTGGTAACGCATCGCCAGCCGGCGGGCAAGCCCGAGATGGCGGCGGACGAGCTCGTCACGAGCGGCAGTGCTCTCCCGGCGAAGCGGCCAGAGCGCGTCGGGGGGCGTGCGGCTCAGTGGTAGGTTGGTTGTATTGAGATCTAGCAAGGAATAAGTCTTGGATAGGATGTCGCCATCATACTGGTCGAGGCGACGGCCCCGTGACGGACGCGGCGTCACCCGGATAGGCTCAAGCGCGATGAGTTCCGAGGATGCTGCGCAGCTGCTGCGCCGCCACCGGCTGCGGGTCACGCCGCAGCGCCGGGCCATCCTGGATGCGTTCCACGGCGCCGCCGACGAGCATCTCTCCGCCGAGGAGGTCCTCTCCCGCGCCAGCATGGTGGTGCCGGAGATCGGCCGCGGCACCGTGTACGCCACGCTCGCGGAGCTGGCCGAACTGGGGCTGGTGGCGTCCGTGGGGACCTCGGAGCCGGTCCGCTACGAGATCAATGTCGCGGCCCACGACCACTTCCACTGCCGGCTGTGCCTGCGGCTGTTCAATGTCGAGTTCGGGGGACGCGAGCTTCAGACGCGCCAGTTGCCGAGCTTCTTGGTGGAGGACGTGGCCGTCCGCGCCGAGGGACTCTGCGCCCAATGCCTGGACTACGAGCGCGGTCTTCGCGACGGTGCCAGGGGGATCATCGAACGCCCCACCCTCAGCGAGGACAATCTCGCGCGGCTGTCGTGCCTGCGCGTCGTCAGCCCGGTGGGCGATCTCGCCGTCGCCGCCTCGGGCGACGGGATCGTGCGCGTCGCGTTCGAGGACCACGCGGACTTCGAGATCATCGGCCGCCGAGCCAAAGCCCGCCGCGGATCGGGCGCCGCGCGGGCGAGGGTCCAGGCGCTGGGGAAGACGTTCTCGGGCTACTTCGACGGCGACAGAGCCCGTGCCGCGGATGTGGCCGACTGGGGCCTGATGCCCGCCGAGACTGCGGCCCTCCTGCGGACCGTGCAGGAGATCCCCTACGCGGAGCCGCGCTCCTACCACCTCCTCATGGCCAACTTGTCGGCCTACGACTGCGGGCTGGCGATCGGCGGGGACCCGATGCCGCTGCTCGTCCCGTGCCACCGCGTCTGTCGCGGGAGCGTGCGGATGGAGAGCTACGTCGGGGGCCTCGAGCGGCTGCACGTCCTCCAGGCGCTCGAAGCCCGGCCGGTCGGCGATGCGCCCTCCCCGCCGGTCCGCCATTGACACGGGCGCCTGAGTCCGAGAGGCTGCGGCGCATGGAGCGATTCATGGCCGATGCGGAGTTCTGGATGGACGAGCGAGCCGACGCGGACGGGCGCGTGTGCGTCGAGCTGGTCGGAGAGCTCGACATGGCGGGCGCGACTCGGCTGGAGGAGCGCCTTCAGGCGCTCGCCGAGGGAGGCGACCCCGTCGTGCTGGATCTCCACCGACTGCAGTTCATCGACAGCAGCGGACTGCGGGTGCTGGTCGGCGCCGTCACCGACGCTCGTCGTGACAACCGGACCCTCGTGTTCGATGGGACCCTCTCGCCGCAGGTTCGCCAGATCATCGATCTGCTCGAGCTGCGCGACCTGTTCTGGCCGTCGGCCCCGTAGACCTCCCGCCCCGCGACGTTGTGCGTCGGGCCGCCGCGGACCGCGATCGGGACGTGAACCAGTCCTATGTAGGAGGCGGCGCTGGCACGGACGCTGATGACGAAGGGATATTTCATCCGTTCCGGGTGACGTAGCGGGCCGCGGTGGGCGCAAGGCTGGCCGCGGCATGGGTACCGGGCTGACGCGTCGGTGGATCGGAATCTGGCTCGCGGTGGCAGGCCTCGCGGCGGCCGCGGCCTTCCTGGCGCTGCGCCCGGCGTCGGCGGCGAGCGCCTCCGACTGCGCGTCGCTGGGCCAGGCGGCCAACTTCGTCGCGTTCTCCAACGGTGACTTCAACGCCTCCCCTCCGGGAGGGGAGAACATCACCGGACGGATCGCAGCGGCGCACGATGTGACGCTGGGCGGACCGGGCAGCGGCGGCGTGTACGTGAGCGGCGCGTCCGGCGACGCGTCTCCGACGGTGCTGGCGGGGAACAACTTCACCGCCGGCAAGTCCGGCGCGGGCGGGTCGGTCAACGGCGGCGTGCGCTACGGGAGCACCAGCAGCGTCGCCTCGAACTTCTACATCAACGGCGGCACGCAACACGGCAATCCGCCGTTCTCGTTCGACGATGAATTTCAATCGCTGCGGACGCTCAGCGCATCCCTCGCAGACCTGGGCCAGACGAGCGGGGCCAGCGTGCACGCGAACCCCAACGGCGCGCTCGAGCTGACCGGGACTGATACCGGACTCAACGTCTTCACCGTGAGCGCGGCGCAGTTGACGCAGGCCCAGGGAGTCGTGATCACCCTCACCAAGCCGGGCGCGACCGCGCTCATCAACGTCACCACCGATACCCAGCTCACGCTCTCCGAGCAGTACATGAACCTGTCGGGCACGACGGCCGCGAACGTCGCCTGGAACCTGTCGCTCGCCACCAAGCTGACGATCACCGGCTCGGTGGATTGGCAGGGACTGATCCTCGCGCCCAACGCCGAGCTTGACGCGGCGTCCAACGGCCAGATCCATGGACAGCTCATCGGAGCCACGATCCCGTCCGAGAGCCGGACGCTGACCAAGGTCCCGTTTACCGGCTGCCTGCCGCAGCCGCAGCCGCCGACGCCGCCCGACGACTCGCTGACGCTGACGTCGCTGTGCGTCAACGCCGCCGGCGACGCGACGATGCGTCTGCGCAACACCGGGGATCAGACGCGCACGGGCCGGTGGGTGGACCTGGGCGGCAAGGACTTCGACACGTTCAGCGTCCCCGCCCACAACGATCTGTTCTTCACCGTCGACAACCCCGGGCCGCAGAGCGTCATCTCGGCCACGTCGGGAACGACGACGGTCTCCGCGGCGGTGGACCACGCACGGTGCGAGGGACAGATCACCGTCCGGCTGGTGACGGTCGGGCCGGCGCCCGCCGGCACCTGGGACATCGTCCTGGACGCGGGCATCGATCCCGCGCCCGTGGTCACGCTGGCCTCCGGCGGCGAGCAGACCGTCACGGTGCCCGGCGGCTACGTCCCGGGGGCCGCGCCGATCGACCAGGTCATCGGCGGCGTTGCCTACACGGTCTCCGTACCCGACCCACGCGGCGGCACTGCGACGGTCAACCTGAACCCGATCGAGATCCTCGACGGCCAGCACGAGATCGTCACCGTGACCATCGCGTACGAGGAGTCGGGCGGCGGTGGCGGCGGTGGTGGCGGCGGTGGTGGCGGGATCACCCCACCCGTGGACCCGACATTGCCGCCAGGCGCGCCCGATCCGCTCCCGGGCCCTGGCCTCGGGGGCTCGGCCGAGGGCACCGATCTGGCGATCACGCACTCGATAACACCGCGCCGGGTGCCGGTCGGAGGAAGGGTCGATTTGGTCACGCAGATCCGCAACCGCGGCGCCAAGCCGGCAGTCGGCGTCGTCGCGCGCGAGATCCCGGAGTACCACCCGGGGCAGGCCAACAGCGTCGCGCACGTGCTCGGCGTGACCACGACGCGCGGCAGATGCACCAGCAGCCGTCCGGTCCACTGCAGCCTGGGGACGATGGCCCCGGGTGCGACCATCACGATCCGCAGCAGCGCCCGGGTGCTCGTAGCTGCTCCGTTGCGCAGCATCGTGGTCGTTTCTTCGAGTACGCCCGAGACGAACACCGCCAACAACATGGCGATCGCCGTGGTCACCAGCTTCGCCCCGAAGCCGGTCATCAGAGCCGATGTCGCCGCGGCACCGCTCGTCCACGTCGGGCAACGGGTTCACTACCGGGTGACGGTGACGGGCGCCGGGAAGGCGGGAGCCACCTCGGTGCGACTGTGCACGAAGCCGCCGAACACCCTCATCTCGGTCCACGCCCCCGGGACGATCGCCTTCAACGGCCAGCGGTGCCGCACCACCGCTCACCTCGCCCCCGGCCGATCACTGAGCTTCACCGTGTCCGGGCTGGCGTCAGCACGCGGACATCTGTTCCCGTTCGCCCGCGCCACCGCCGTCGACGTCGCCCGGCCCGCACACGCGGTGACCCGTGTGCTCGTCCTGGGACCGCTGGTGGCCTGCCCGGCCAGCCTGAGGCCGAGGCGCGAGCCGCCCACCGCACGCGCGGCCTGCTGACCCCATATGGGGTGTAGACCCCATGCGCCAATCCGGCGCTTGAGCCGATGACGAGCGTGGAAATGTCCACCTCGTCAGTCTCCAACAGCTCCCCCACCACCACCACGACGTCGTCCGCCAACGGCGCGGCGCTCCAGGTCACCGGCCTGGCGTCGGGCCTCGACACGGCCAAGATCGTGTCCCAGATGATGGAGATCCAGAAGCGCCCCGTGACCGCGCTGCAGACCCAGCAGCAGAAGCTGAACGCGCGCAACACCCAGCTCACCACCATCCAGCAGACCTTGAAGAAGGTCAACGACGACGCGCTCGCGCTGCTGGATCCGCGGGTCTACCGCGGAACCCAGAAGGCGACGTCGAGCGACGCCACGCGGGTGGCCGCATCCACCACCGCCGGGGCCGGCGTAGGTGGCTACCAGGTCGCGGTCACGCAGCTGGCCAACGCCGCCCAGCGCACCTTCTCCTTTGCCAGCCCCGCCGCCGACGGCACCGTCTCGATCGACGGCCACGACACCGGCATCGCCGCAGGTGCGTCTGTCTACGACCTCGCCGACGCCATCAACAACGACCAGTCGGCCACCGTCTACGCCGCCGCCACCGACAGCGGGACGATCGTTCTGTCGAACCGCAACACCGGCGACACAGGGGCCGGCTTCATCCAGGTCTCCGGCGCCGGCGGCGCCCTGACCGAGCAGGCCGGCCGGGCCAAGCAGGGCCAGGACGCCCTCTACAGCGTCGACGGTGTGGCCGGGAGATCGAGCTCGAACGTCGTGACCGGAGCCATCCCCGGGGTGACGCTGACGCTCACCGGGGCCACCGCCACCTCGGGGCCCGTCACCGTCAATGTGAGCGCCCCGGCGGCGGACGCCTCGAAGGTCGAGTCCGCCATCAAGCAGTTCGTCACCGATTACAACGCGGCGCTTTCCGCAATCCAGACCCAGCTCTCGCAGAAGCCGACCGCGAGCGACCCGACGCAGGGAACGCTCTACGGCGACAACCAGCTCAAGGGCCTGCTGTCCTCGATGCGCTCGCTCATGTACAAGGCGGGCGCCGGGCTCCCGGCGGGCCTGGCCAGCATGGCGGACATCGGCGTCGGCACCGGCGCCGCCAGCAGCGGCGGCCCCACCGCCGGTGAGCTCGCGGGCGACCTGACCCTCAACACCGACACGCTCGAGGCCGCGCTCAAGGGCAACCCGACGGGCCTGCAGAAGGTCGTCGGAACCTGGGCCAACAGCATGGCCACGATCGTCAACGCGCACTCGGGCCACGGCGCCGCGATTGACACCCGTCTTTCCGGCGACAGCCGGCAGGTGGCGTCGCTCACCCGCCGGATCTCAACCATGCAGTCCGCGCTCGACGACAAGCAGAACCAGCTCACGCGCCAGTTCGCCATGCTGGAGGCCGCGCTGCAGGGCAACCAGTCCACGAGCAGCTGGCTGACCAGCCAGATCGCCGCGCTGCCGGGCTTCACGCGCAAGTAATCCGCATATCGCGTCACATTGCGCTCCGCTCCGGGGTCCTAGTGGTGTATGACACGACGTGGCGGAGGTATGTGACCGATGGACGATCAGGAATGGCTGGCACAGCGCTTTGAGGAGCACCGGTCCCGGCTGCGAGCCGTGGCCTACCGGATGCTCGGCTCGCTCAGCGAGGCCGACGATGCGGTGCAGGACACCTGGATCCGGCTCAGCCGCATCGACGCCGACGAGGTGGAGAACCTCGGCGGCTGGCTGACCACGGTCGTCGCCCGCGTCTGCCTGAACATGCTGCGCTCACGCCAGACCCGGCGCGAGGAGCCGTTCGGTCCCCACGTGCCCGAGCCGATCATCGATCCGGTGGCCGGAGTCGACCCCGAGCACGAGGCGCTGCTGGCCGATTCCGTCGGGCTGGCCCTGCTGGTGGTCCTGGAGACGCTGGCCCCGGCCGAACGGCTCGCCTTCGTCCTACACGACATGTTCGCTGTGCCCTTCGACCAGATCGCCCCGATCGTGGACCGCTCCCCGGAGGCGGCGCGGCAGCTTGCCAGCCGGGCGCGCCGGCGGGTGCGCGGCAGCGCTCCGGTGGGCGACGCCGATCTCGACCAGCAGCGCACCGTCGTCGAGGCGTTCCTCGCCGCCGCGCGGGAAGGGGACTTCGACGCGCTCCTAGCGGTCCTGGATCCCGATGTCGTGCTCCGGGCCGACTCCGGCCCCGGGCGCCCGGGCGCCACGGTCGAGGTCCGCGGCGCGGTCGAGGTGGCGAGCCGGGCGCGGAGCTACGCGCGCCTGGACCTGGTCAACCGGGCGGTTCTCATCAACGGCGCGTACGGCATGGTCGCCTACCGCAACGGCGAGCCGTTCTCGGTCGGCGGGGTGACCGTCAGGGGTGGCCGGATCGTCGAGATGGACATCCTGGCCGACCCCGAACGGCTACGCCAGCTCGACCTGCCGGCTCTGGATGAGTGAGGGACGGCGCTCGGCGAGCCCGTTGCTGCCGCGAGGCCGCTACCGTTGCGCGTGATGGCCGAGAACCCGAGCCTGATCCTCCAGATCCCGCGCGACGGCGCGGTGGACCGGCAGCTGACCGCCGACCCGCCGCCGAGCCTGTCGGGCGGGGCCGTGGTGGTCGAGCGCGGGCCGACCGACGAGGAGGGCGTGCTCGAGCCGCCCATCGCCGGTCAGGTGGTGATGTCTCTGCCCTCGCCCGAGGCGCTGCGTCGCGAGGCCGCCCGGGTGGGCGACGTGATTGACGAGGCCGGCACCAGCACGGAGCCGATCGTGGTGGTCATCGAAGCCGCAGACGAGCTGCGCGACGAGGAGCTGGCCGCGGTCGTCACCGCCGCCGGCCGCGCGCGGCGGCCCGTGATCCTGCGGGTCATCCGCGACGGCTGACCGACCTCGTCTCACCACCACTTGCGCTCGCGCGCGACCTCGGTGCCGTGGCTCTGGTCCAGCTCGTCGAGCAGCGCCATGTCCGCATCCGACAGGGAGAAGTCGAACACCTGGGCATTGGCCTCGATGCGCTCCTGGTGCGTGGACTTGGGCAGCACGATCGTGTCGCGCTGGAGGCACCAGCGGATGAGCACCTGGGCCGGGGTGCGGCCGGCGCGCTCGGCCACCTCGGCCACGATGGGGTGGTCAAGGTGGCGGCCGGTGCCCAGCGGGCTGTAGGCCTCGATCGCGACGCCGTTGCTCTCGCACGCATCGCGCAGCGCCCGGCGGTACTCGAAGGGGCTGAACTGGACCTGGTTGACCACGGGCAGCGTGTCCGCCACGCCGATCACCTCCTCGAGCTCGGCCACGCTGAAGTTCGAGACGCCGATCGAGCGGGCGTAGCCCCGTTCGCGGGCGGCCTCCATGCCGGGCCACGCCCACGTCGCGCCCTTCTGGGGCCAGTGGATGATGTAGAGGTCGATCTGGTCGATGCCCAGGCGCTCGAGGCTCTTCTCAGCCTCGGCGGCCGGATCGCTGCGCGCGGGATAGAACTTGGTGGTGATGAAGATCTCCTCGCGGGGGATGCCGCTGTCACGCACGGCCCGGCCGACGCTCGCCTCGTTGCCGTAGGCCTGCGCGGTATCGATGTGCCGGTAGCCGGCCTCCAGCGCCCAACGCACCGCGTCCTCGCACTCCGGGCCGTCCGGGACCTGCCACACGCCCAGTCCGACGGTGGGAATCGAGTTGCCATCGGACAGTGTCCGCCGCCGGCCGTCTTCACTCACGTCGCCTCCCTCGGTTGCCTGGTGGCCACCTTAGCGTCGCCGCGCGGCCACCCGGAATGCGCTCGGGGCTCCTGGCGAAGGAGCACGCACGGTGGGCTCGCGGAGCGAGCGCGTGCACCTTTGGCCTCCGGCTCGAGCTCTCGAGGAACTCCTTGAGCCGCCTGAAGTCCTTACCGTTGGCCTTCCCGATCGCCCGCGCCACCAACGAGGCGCCCACCCCGGCTCAGGCCGCGAAACGTCAGGCCGCGAAGGCCGGCCAGAGCGTGTCCACGACCCGCTCGCTCCACCCCTTCGGCGGCCGCCCGCCGGCGAGATAGGAGAAGATGAAGCTGCCCATCAGGGCGTGCGAGGCGATCTGGGAGTCGAGGTCCGCGCGAACCTCCCCGCGCTCCTTTCCGCGCTCCAGCGCCGCGGCGATCGAGTCGCGCCGCGGGACGATCATCTCCTTGCGGAACTGCTCGAGCAGCTGGGGGTGGCTGCGCTCCTCGACGATGAGGGTGCCCGCGAGGCTGACCGTGAAGCGCTTGCGAGCGAGCTCGAGATGGGCGATGAGATCGTCGCGCGCGTTCCCGGTGTCGATCGGCGGGACGTTGGCGGCCTTGTCGGCGATGACCGCGGCCACGAGCTCCGACTTGTCCTTGTAGCGACGGTAGATCGCCGGGCGCCCCACCTTGGCGGCCTGGGCGATGCCGGCGATGGACAGGCGCGAGTAGCCCTCCTCGAGCAGCAGCCGCCAGCCGGCGTCCAGGATCGCCGCGTCGACCCCCTCATCCAGTGGGCGCCCGGCGCCGCGGGCGCGGACCGCGGCATCCGGGTCATCGTCGGGTCGGTGGGGGGCGGGCACGTCGGCAAGTCTCCCAGACCGCGGCGCGGGCGGACGGCTTTCGCGGGTCCCGGCCAGCGGCGTAATCAAATCGTAATATTACGTAGCAGTCTCGTATCGTTACACTCTCGTCTCGTTACGTATATGTCGCCAGGCAAGGAGCACATCAGATGAGCCACTCCACAACCGTCCCGGCCGTCGAGGTCGAGGACCTGCGCAAGACCTACCCGGGAGAGGTGGAGGCGGTCAAGGGGATCGACTTCACCGTGGGCGCGGGCGAGGTGTTCGGCATGCTCGGGCCCAACGGCGCCGGCAAGTCGACCACGATCGGCATGCTGACCACCACGGTCACCCCGACCGGCGGGAGCGCCCGATTGGCCGGGTTCGACGTCGTCCGCCAGCCGCTGCTGGCCCGCGGCGTGTCGAGCGTCGTCTTCCAGGACGCGGTCGTGGACGGCTCGCTGAGCGGTCGGGAGAACCTCACCCTCCACGCGCGGCTGTGGGGCGTCCCGCCGGCCCACGCCGGGCGCAGGATCGGCGAGCTGGTCGACGTCATCGGCCTGTCGGAGCTCATCGACCGGCCAGTGTCGACTTTCAGCGGCGGGCAGCGGCGCCGGCTGGAGATCGCCCGCGCGCTGGTCTCGACCCCGCGGGTCCTGTTCCTGGACGAGCCCACGGTCGGCCTGGACCCCAGGATCCGCCACGAGCTGCTCGATGTCATCGCCGGGTTGCGGGCGCGAGAGGAGATGACCATCCTCGTGACCACCCACTACTTGGACGAGGCCGAGCGGCTGTGCGACCGCGTGGCCATCATCCACCTCGGACAGATCGTGGCGCTCGGTTCGCCGCGCGCGCTGCTCGACGGGCTCGGCGACGAGATCCTGGAGTTCCGAGTCAGCGGAAACCCGGAGGCGGCGCTCGCCGAGCTGCGTGACGCCGGCGTCGCCGGTCCGGACGCGTTCGCCGTCGGCGCACGGATCACCGTCCCTCTGCACGACCGCGGCGCGGCCGACGCGCTGGCTGACATCGACGCCGATCAGCTGCGTCTGTCGGAGATCGCCACCCGCGTTCCCACCCTCGACGACGTCTACCTGCACCGCACCGGCGCCCAGCTCGCCGGAGTGGACTGACCCACCCGCGCACATAGGAGCCCCGACCATGTCCTCGACCACCATCGCCGAACCTGCCGCCGTTGCACTCGCGCACCCACCGCGCACGCGCCGGACGAGCGCGCTGCTGACCCTCGCCCGGCGCCGCGCGATGCTGACCTCGCGCACCCCACGACAGATCGCCGTGCCGCTGCTGGGGCCCGCGCTGCTCGCGCTCATCCTCGCCCCCGCCCTCGAGAAGGCCACGGGCGGCCTGCACTCCCACATCGACTACACGTCCTTCGTCGGGACCGGCGCCGTGGGCCTCGTCATTCCGCTCAGCTGCGTGTTCGCCGGGCTGAGCGTCCTGGTGGACCGCCACAGTGGTGCCCAGCGCGAGCTCCTCGCCGCCCCCATCCCGCGCGCGTATCTCGTGCTGGGCAACCTGCTCGTGGCCATCGTGCTGTCCGCGCTCCAGGCGCTCGTTGTGGTGGGGCTGTCGGCCCTGCGCGGTGGCGTCTTCCACATCACCGGCGCCGGCGTCGCCTGGTTCCTCGCGGCCGCCATGCTGTTCACGGTGTTCATGTACGGGCTGGCGGAGACCGTGGCCAGCCGCGTCACCAAGGAGGAGGACTATGTCGGGGCGACGCCGGTGCTCGCCATCCTGCCGTTCTTCTTCGCCGGCGCCCTGTTCCCCATCGGCGCCATGCCCGCCGTGCTGGCCGACATCGCGAAGGTCCTGCCGCTCACGCACGCGCTCGCGCTGCTGCGCTACGGGTTCATCGATCCGTCGGGCCGGGGCCTGCACGACATCTGGGGCATGAGCAACGTCACTACCGAGGCGTGGCTGAGCCTCGGCGTGGTCGCCCTGTTCGCCGCGGCGCTCACGTTCATCTCGATCCGGGTGTTCTCCCGGTCGGCGGTGAGCTGAGCTGCGCCGGCGCCTTGCCCTCCCAGGCATCGGTCAGCAGCTCTGACAGCAGCGACGCGTCAGCCCGCCCGAGGTCCACCTGCACCGCCGCCAGCCGCTTGCCCCACCACCGCTCCGCGCACGCGTGCGGGTGCGACTGAACGGCGGTGCGGATCCCGGGCTCGTCAAGCATGACGTTCATATGAGTCGCGTCGGGAAGGGTCGCGAAGATCTTGGCGTTGACCCGGAACGACGGGCGCCCGTGGTGGTCGGCCTGCACCGCCTCGGGCAGGGCGAGCGCCAGCGCGGCAGCCTGCGACGCGGTGATCGTGCTCACGGCGACGCCGGCAGCGCGGCCGGCGTGAACAGCCGTGGGTCGGCGGTGGTGATGCCATGGACCCCGAGCCCGCGCAGCGACTGGATCGCGGCCCGTTCGTTGACGGTCCAGGCGTAGAGCCGGCCATCGCGCGTGATCACGTGCTCGAGCAGCGCCGCGTCCACCAGGCGGTGCTGCGCCATAAGCGCGTCCCAACGGCGCGACGCCAGGCCGCTGAGCACGTGTGCGCGCCAGTCTCCCCAACGGCGGCTGAAGCGGGCCACCCGCCCGCCGACCGAGATGCCGAGCCGCACTCGCGGCTCGCGCTCACGCAGCCGGTCGAGCACCGCCGGCACCTGTGAGGACAGCAGCGAGCGGTCGAGCAGGCGCGCGCCGCGCAGCCCGTCGAGCAGCGCCGCCTCGCAGCCAACGTGCTTGACGTCCACGTTGAGGCCGACGTCGGCGAACCGCCGATCGGCGAGGTGCGCCAGCGCGTCTCCGAGACGGACGCTCCGGCCCCGACGGGCGTGCAGCACGGTGTGGGCCAGGACGAGCTCACCGCGCCACTCGCGGACGTCGAACTCCACCATGTCGACGCCGACCTCGAGCGCGGCGTCGAAGGACGCCAGCGTGTTGGCCGGCGCCAGGGCACTGGCGCCGCCGTGGCCGATCCGCTCGCAGAGCGCGTGCAACATGCCCTTAACGATGCCAGCTGTCAGCGGCGAAGACGAATGTTCGCGGCGCGCCCCATCGGCGCGTGCGCCGCCACGGCGGCGTCGTGCCGCGGTCCCTCGCCCCCGTCGATCGCGATCACGAGGTCACGATGGACGGACAGCAGCGCCTGGCCGTCGAAGTCGGGGAACTCGGCGTGGTCGACGCTGTCCTGCAGGAAGTCGATCATCGTGAGGTAGACGCTGCGCAGCGGAGCGTTGCGGCAGAGCTTGGCGATGCGCCGGTGCAGCGCCCATCCAATCCTCACCGATCCAGTGGGAGATAGACTCAGCGTCATGCGGCAGCTGTTCTCCTTTCCCAACCCGGTCAACGAGAAGGCGGCGCGAACCGTCGCCGGCGTCGTGCTCGCCACCGTGGTGGTGATCCTCGCCACCGGCGCCTACTGGCTGCTCATCCCGCTGGCCTACGGGTTCTGGGCCCGCGTGCTCACCGGGCCGACACTCAGCCCGCTGGGCTGGACCGCGCAGAACGTCATCGCGCCGCTCCTGGGCGAGAAGCGGCCGGTCCCGGGGCCGCCGAAGCGCTTTGCCCAGCTGATGGGCGCAGTTATGTCCACGGCGGCGCTCGTGCTGGCGCTCGTCGCCGGAGACCACACCGCCGCCGACGTGGTGCTGGTCCTCTTCCTGCCCGCGGCCGCACTGGAATCGATCGCGGGCTACTGCGTCGGCTGCAAGGTCTTCGGCCTGCTCATGCGCGCCGGCCTGATCCCGGAGACCGTGTGCGCCGAGTGCGCCGACATCCGCCCGCGGCTGCAGGCTGCCACCGAGAACCGCTGAGCCTCACGCGGCGCGGGGCTGCCGACGCATCACCCTGCGGGTTAGGTTACCCTAATTAGGGTCCCCTAAGACCAGGCTCGCCGCGCCCCCTGAACGGCTGCCTCCCCACGCAAAGGAGCATCCCGAATGCAGCGGTGCAGGCGCCTGCCCGTCACGCTGAGACGGTCCGCGCTCGGACGCGTCGTATCTGCGGTGGTCGTGGCCGGGGGAGCGTGTGTCGCGCTCGGCGGGTGCGGAGGGGCTTCGGCCTCGGGCGGCAAGGGAACGCTGGTGGTCTACAGCGCCCAGCATCCCGAGACGACCGCGGCCCTCGTGGCCGCGTTCACCAAGCAGACCGGGATCAAGGTCCTGCTCAAGAATGGCGACGAGGATGTGCTCACGGCCCAGCTCGAGCAGGAGGGCAGCCGGTCCCCAGCCGACGTCTTCTTCACCGAGAACTCCAACTGGCTCCAGCAGCTCGACAACAAGGGCCAGCTCGCCGGCGTCGACGCATCCACCCTGGCCCGCGTGCCCAGCCGCGACAACGCCGGCAACGGCAAGTGGCTCGGCGTGTCCGGGCGCTACAGCGCGGTCATCTACAACCCCAGCCGGATCTCGGCGTCACAGCTGCCGACCTCGGCCATGGACCTGGCCGACCCGCGCTACAAGGGCAAGCTGGAGCTGGCGCCGGCCGAGACCGACTTCTGGCCGATCGTCAGCTCGATCATCCGCGCTCACGGGCGCCAGGCGGCCCTGACGTGGCTCGAGGGCCTGAAAGCCAACGCCGGGTCTGACGACCACACGCCTGACAACGAGACCCTCGTGGGCGACGTCAACAAGGGCACGGCGGCCATGGGGCTGATCAACCACTACTACTTCTTCCGCATCCGCTCGGAGACGGGCGAGCCCTCATTCCGTGCCAAGCTCGCGTGGTTCGCCCCCGGCGATCCAGGCTTCGTCGAGGACATCTCGGCCGCCGGGGCGCTGAAGTCCGCGCCCCATCCGGCCGCGGCGCAGAGGTTCCTCGCCTTCCTGGTGAGCCAGGCCGGCCAGGGCGTGATCGCCCACAGCGCCAGCTACGAGTACCCGCTGGCCGCCGGCGTGGCGCCCAACCCGGCGCTGCCTCCGGCGAGCACGCTGAAGCCCAACCCGATCACGCCGGCCCAGATCGGCACCGGGCTGGACGCCCGTGACCTGCTGCGCCAGGCGGGGCTCATCTGAGGCGCGGAGATCGCCCGTGGCCACCATCTCCCCTTCGCGGCCCGGCGGCTGGGGGACGCGGCGGCGCCGACCTGACCGGGAGGCCCCGCTCGTCGCCGTCGCCGGGGTCATCGCGCTGGCGCTGCTGGCGCCGCTGGCGCTGGTCGCGCTCGACGCCCACAGCGCCGGTTGGGGCGAAATCCACCGGACGCTGTTTCGCTCGCGCTCGGTGATGCTCCTGCGCCACACCGTGGTGCTGGCGGTGACCGTGGCGACGCTGGCGGCGATCATCGGCACCGCGGCGGCGTGGCTCACTGAGCGCACCGCGCTTCCCGCCCGGCGCGTGTGGACCGTCCTGCTCGTCCTGCCGGTGGCGATCCCCGACTTCGTCGTCGGCTACGCGTGGCACTCGTTCGCGCCCCGCCTGGCGCCGCTGCTCGGGGCGACCATCGTCATGACGCTGGGCACCTATCCACTCGTCTATCTGCCGGTGGCCGCGGCACTGCGGCGCGCCGATCCCAGCATGGAGGAGGCGGCGCACAGCCTCGGCGTCGGCCGAGCGGCCACCTTCGCCCGCGTCACGCTGCCGCTGGTGCGCACCGCGATCCTCGGTGGCTGCGTCCTCGTGGTGCTCACCGTGATCTCCGAGTACGGGGCCTTCGAGATCCTTGGCTACCAGACGTTCACCACCGAGATCTTCACCGAGTTCCAGTTCGACTCGCGGGCCGCCGGCGCGCTGGCCATTCCGCTCGTCCTACTCGGGCTGCTGGTGTTACTGGTGGAGGGGCTGGCGCCGCGACGGACGGTCGCCGGAGCCGCGCCGCGCCGCGCCGTCCGTCCCGCCCGGCTTCGCCGGCTCGCGCTCCCGGCCTGCCTGGGGCTGGCTGCCCTGGGGGCGCTCGGGGTCGGGATCCCGGTGGGGACGATCGTCTACTGGATGGCCAAGGGCCAGCACACGACGCTCCCGGCGACGGCCACGCTGGCGACCGCGACGTGGACCACGCTGGCGTACAGCGCCGCCGGCGCCGCGGTGACCGTGGTGCTGGCCATCCCGGTGGCCCTCGTCTCGTTCCGCCGTTCCAGCGTGCCGCGGTCGGTGCTCGAGCGCAGCACTTACGTGACCAAGGCGCTGCCCGGCGTCGTCATCGCGCTCAGCCTGGTGTTCTTCGCCACCCGCTACGCCTACGGCCTGTATGAGACCAGCGCCCTGCTGGTCGCGGCTTACGTGATCCTCAACTTCCCGCTGGCGCTGGTGTGCGTGAAGGCGTCGGTGGCCCACGTCCCGCCCCGGCTGACCGACGTGGGGCGCTCGCTGGGCCGCGGGCCGGTGACGGTGTTCGCGCGCATCATCCTGCCGTTGCTGGCGCCGGGGCTGCTCGCCGGGTTCTGCCTGGTGTTCCTCACCGCGGTGACCGAGCTCACGGCCACACTCGTCCTGGCGCCGATCGGCGTGCAGACGCTGGCCACGCAGTTCTGGGCGTTCCAGCAGAACATCGCCTACAGCGCCGCCGCCCCCTACGCGCTCGTGATGGTCGCGTTGGCGGTGATCCCAGGGGCCCTGCTGGGACTGTGGTTCGACCGCGAGCGCTGATGAGCGCGATCGAGCTTCGCAGAACGAGCAAGGCCTTCGGCACGACCCCGGTGTTGCGCGGTGTCGACCTCAGCGTTCCCGAGCGCTCACTCACCGCGGTCCTCGGGGCCTCTGGCAGCGGCAAGACGACGCTGCTGCGACTCATCGCCGGATTTGAGGCCCTGGACGGCGGCACGCTGGAGATCGGCGGCCGGCTGGTGGACGACGGCACGCGCTCGACGCCGGCCCGGCACCGGGGCGTCGGCTACGTGCCCCAGGAGGGCGCGCTGTTCCCGCATCTGACGGTGCGGGGCAACATCGGCTTCGGGCTGCACCGTCGCGATCGCGCCCGCGTCGCCGAGCTGCTCGACCTCGTGGGGCTGGACGAGCTGGCCAGACGCTTTCCTCATCAGCTATCCGGCGGACAGCAGCAGCGCGTGGCGCTGGCCCGAGCGCTCGCGGTTCGCCCGGCGGTGGTCCTGCTCGACGAGCCGTTCAGCGCCCTGGATGCGTCGCTGCGTGGCGAGCTGCGTCGCGACGTGGCCCGCATCCTGTCCGAGACCGCGACGACCACCGTGCTCGTCACCCACGACCAGGGGGAGGCGCTGGCCATGGCCGACCAGATCGCGCTGCTGGCCGGCGGCAACGTGATCGCCGCGGGTGGGCCGCGGCAGCTCTATCAGGACCCGCCCGGCCTCGACGCCGCGGCGTCGATCGGCGAGTTCAACCTGCTGATCGGGCAGGCCAGCGGAGGCACGGCCCGCACCGTGCTCGGCGAGATCCCGATCGTCGGTCCCGGGCCAGGGCCGTCGCGGGGCACGTGCCAGGTAATGCTCCGTCCCGAGCAGCTGGCGGTCAAGCTGGTGGCCGCCGGCGCCCAGACCGCGGCGCGGGTTCTCGAGGTTCAGTACCTCGGCCACGATGCGCTCGCGCGCCTGCGCGTTGATGACGCGTCGGCGCCGGTGCTGTTGGCGCGGATCCCGGGGGAGCTGCGGCTGGAGCCCGGCCAGGCCGTGTGGTTGGACGTCACCAGCCCGGGGCGAGCCTGGCCCGCGAGCTGATGGTTGATTGGACGACCATCTAGCCTCACCGGCGCGATGCCACCCGCCGCCCGCCTCGCCGGTCTGGGAACCACCATCTTCACCGAGATGACGGCGCTGGCCGCGCGTACCGGGGCGATCAACCTCGGCCAGGGATTCCCCGACACCGACGGCCCGGCCTCGGTGATCGAGGCCGCCGTCGCCGCACTTCGCGGGGGCGAGAACCAGTACGCGCCGCTGCCCGGGGTCCCGGCGCTGCGCGAGGCCATCATGGAGCACCAGCGACGGTGGTACGGGCTGGAGCCCGAGGACGTCCTGGTCACCTTCGGCGCCACCGAGGCGATCGCGTCCGCGCTGATGGGGCTGTGCGACCCGGGCGACGAGGTGGTGGTGGTCGAGCCCTCCTATGACTCCTACGCGGCGTGCATCGCCTTTGCCGGTGCGGGCTGCCGGTTCGTGACGCTGCGCCCGCCCGAGTTCCGGCTCGAGCCCGACGCGTTGCGCGCGGCAATCGAGGGCGGCCGCCGCGTGCGCGCGATCCTCATCAACACCCCGCACAACCCCACCGGCAGGGTGCTGGGCCGCGACGAGCTGCAGGCGGTCGCCGATGCCTGCATCGAGCACGACCTGATCTGCATCACCGACGAGGTGTACGAGCACCTCGTGTTCGACGGCGAGCACATCCCGCCCGCCACGCTGCCCGGGATGGCGGAGCGCACGCTGACGATCTCGAGCGTGGGCAAGTCGTTCTCGTTCACCGGCTGGAAGATCGGCTGGTGCAGCGGCCCCGCGCCGCTGGTGGCCGCCACCCGGACGGTCAAGCAGTTCCTCACCTTTGCCGGCGGCACGCCGCTCCAACACGCCTCCGCCGCCGCCCTGGGCCTCCCGCGGGGAGAGCTCGACGCGCTGCGCGACGACCTGCGCGCCAAGCGCGACCAGCTCTGCGCCGGCCTGGCCGCAGCGGGCCTTGAGCCGATCATGCCGGCGGGCACCTACTTCGTCAACGCCGATGTGGGGACCGACGCCGCCGAGTGGTGCGCGAGGCTGCCCGAGCGCTGCGGCGTCGTGGCCATCCCCACCGGCGTGTTCTATGACGACAAAGACGCCGCACCCACCCTGGTGCGGTTCGCGTTCTGCAAGCGGCCCGAGGTGATCGCCGAGGCCGCGCGACGCCTGGCGTCGCTGGGCTAGCCGGAAAGCGCCTGGCGCAGGTCGGCCACGAGGTCCTCGGGCGCCTCGATGCCGCAGCTCAGGCGCACGAGATCGGCCGGTACCGCGGCGGCCGAGCCCTCCACCGACTGGTGGGTCATGGCCTGGGGCACCTCGATCAGCGACTCGACGCCGCCCAGTGACTCGGCCAGCGTGAACAGCCGGGTGCGCGCGGCGATCGCCGTGGCCTCCGGGTGCCGGAAGCTGACCATCCCGCTGAACCCCGGCCAGCGCACGTCCTGGACCCCGGGGGTGTGGTTGAGCAGTTCCACGACGGCGGCGGCGCTGCGCGCGTGGGCCTCCATCCGCAGGTGCAGGGTGCGCAGGCCGCGGTGCACGAGGAAGCAATCGAACGGCCCCGGCACGGCCCCGACGGCGTTCTGGACGAAGCGCAGCCGGTCATACCACCCGTCGTCGCGGGTGACCACCACGCCGCCGACGACGTCGGAGTGCCCGCCCAGGTACTTGGTGGTGGAGTGGACCACGAAGTCGGCGCCGAGCTCCAGGGGGCGCTGGTTGGCGGGGGTGGCGAACGTGTTGTCCACGGCGACAAGCGCGTTGCGCCGCCGCGCCACCACCTGCGCGATGTCGACGACGTTGAGCAGCGGATTGGTGGGGCTCTCCACCCAGATCAGGCGGGTGTCCTCGCGCAGCGTCGCCTCCAGGGCGTCGAGGTCGGTCTGCCCAACGAGGTCGTAGCGCAGCCCCCAGTGGCTGAGCACCTTGTCCACGAGGCGGTAGGTACCTCCGTAGAGGTCGTTAGGTAGCACCATGTGCGCCCCGGCCTCACAGGTCACCGTGATGAGCGCGTGCTCGGCGGCCAGGCCCGAGGAGAAGGCCACCGCGCGGCCGCCCTCCAGCTCGCCGAGCGCCTGCTCGAGCGCGGCGCGCGTGGGGTTGGCCGAGCGCGCGTAGTCGTAGTCGCCCACGAACTCCCCGGGCTTGGCCTGGGCGTAGGTCGAGGTCTGGTGGATGGCTGGGATGACCGACCGGAATGACGGGTCGGGCTCCAGGCCGGCGTGGACGACCCGGGTGGCAAACGCGTCGCCGGACTGCTCAGTATTCATGTCGCCAGCGCCTCCAGCAGATCGGTGCGGGTGACCAGGCCCTCGGCGTGGCCCTGGTGGGTGACGAGCAGCGCCTGGATGTCGCCGGCGAGCAGCTCCACCGCCTCGCGGACCGGATCCTCGCTGGAGACCGCGGGGAACGGGGGCTCCATCACGTCGGCGATCTCGGCGTCCAGAAGCGCCGGGTCCTGGGCGGCGTGCTTGAGCAGCCCCCGCTCCCCGATCGCGCCGACCACGGCGCCCGGATCGTGTGCGGAGACCACGGGCAGCTGGGACACCCGGTGCTCATGCAGCAGCGACACCGCCTCGCGCACCTTGAACTGGGGCTGCACGGTCACCAGCGTCGGGAACTCGCCGGCCTCGCTCTTGCGCCGCAGGACGTCACCGACGGTGAGGTTGGTGTCGCGCTCGAGGAATCCGTACTGGCGCATCCAGGCGTCGGAGAAGATCTTGGACAGGTAGGAGCGGCCGCCGTCGGGCAGGATCACCACCATCATCGCCTCGGGGTCGTCGATCTCGGCGGCGACGACGAGCCCGGCGTGCAACGCCAGTCCGCCGGAGCCCCCGGCGAGGATGCCCTCGGCGTGGGCGAGCCGCCGCGTGGTCAGGAACGCGTCGCGATCGGACACGGTGACCCACCGGTCAACCGAGGCAGGGTCGAACGTCTGGGGCCAGAAGTCCTCGCCGACGCCCTCCACGAGGTAGGGGCGCACGTTCTCCTCGCCGCCGGAGTAGATCGACCCCTCGGGATCGGCCCCCACCACGACGAGATCGGGGCTGCGCTCGCGCAGGTAGCGCGCGGCGCCCGAGACGGTGCCGCCGGTGCCGACCCCGACAACGAGATGCGTGATCCGGCCCTCGGTCTGCTCCCAGATCTCGGGCCCCGTGGACTCGTAGTGGGCGCGGGGGTTGGCCTCGTTGGCGTATTGGTTGGGCTGGAAGGCGCCGGGGATCTCCTCCGTCAACCGGTCGGCGACGCGGTAGTAGGAGCGAGGCGAGTCGGGCGGGACGTCGGTGGGGGCCAGCACGACCTCGGCGCCGTAGGCGCGCAGCAGATCGATCTTCTCCCGCGACATCTTGTCGGGCATCACCGCCATCACGCGGTAGCCCTTCAGGCGCGCGGCGATGGCCAGGCCGGTGCCGGTGTTCCCGGACGTTGGCTCCACGATGGTGCCTCCGGGGCGCAGCCGGCCGTCGCGCTCGGCCGCCTCGATCAGCGCCACGGCGACGCGGTCCTTGATCGAGCCCCCGGGGTTGAACACCTCGAGCTTGGCGACCAGCTGCGGGCGCAGCCCTGCGCCGATGCGAGACAGCCTGACCAGCGGGGTGCCGCCGATGGTGTCCAGGATCGAGTCCCCGATCCGAGCAGATGCTGAATGAACGGTCATGGGGTGGATTCTGATGCCTCGCGCCCGGCCACCTAACATGATAAAGTCAACTGAGTTTGTGTAGATAGATCGCCGCGGTGGCTCGTTGCGCCCGTCTTCAGGGCAGTGGAGGCGGGCGGGGCGCGCCGGCGCGGCGGCTATCTGCGCAGCCTCTCCTCGACAGCGGGCTGGGTCGGCGGGCCCGGCCCAGCCAGCTGCCGCCTGTTTGAGTCGGGCACACTTGACGGCGGTGCTCTTCCCCGCCCTGCACGACCCCGACGCCGACCGCACCGCCCTCGCGTTCCCTGAGGGCTCGCTGTCCTACGCCGAGCTGAGCCGCGCCGCGCGCGCCGTGGGGGCGCAGCTTCACGGGGACGCCCGGGTCGGCGTGCTGGCCGAGCCGCGCATCGAGACGTGCGTAGCGGTGATCGGGGCGCTCCTGGCCGGCGTACCGGTGATCCCCATCAACCCCAAGTCCGGCTCCAGCGAGCTCGAGCACATCGTCACCGACGCGGATCCCGGCGCGGTCGCCGTGGCGCCGGGCACCGAAGCGCCGGCGGCCTTTGCGGGCCGCCGCCGGGTGGAGATCGCCCTTGACGGCCTGTCCGACGGGGGGTGGGAGCCGTCGGAGGGGAGCGATGACGACCCCGCGCTGATCGTCTACACCTCGGGGACCACGGGGCGGCCCAAGGGCGCGGTCCTGCCCCGCCGAGCCATCTCCTCCAACCTCGACGCGCTGGCCGAGGTGTGGGGTTGGACGGGGGACGACGTCGTGACCCACGGCCTGCCCCTGTTCCACGTCCACGGGCTGGTGATCGGCATCCTCGGCCCCGTCCGCCGGGGCGGGACGGCGCTGCACCTCGGGCGCTTCTCGCCCGAAGGCGTCCGCGAGGCGCTCAGCGGCCCGGCGACGATGCTGTTCGGAGTACCGACGATGTACCGCCGCCTGGCCGAGGCGGCCGCGGAGTCGCCCGAGCTGGCCCAAGCGCTGGCCGGCGCCCGCCTGCTCGTCTCCGGGTCGGCGGCGCTGCCCGCCTCCGAGCACGCCCGGCTGCGGGAGCTCACCGGCCGCGGCGTGGTGGAGCGCTACGGGATGACCGAGACGCTCATGAACACCGCCATCCACGCCGACGCCGAGCCGGAGCCCGGCACCGTGGGCCCGCCGCTGCCCGGGGTGGACGTGCGCCTGGTCGACGACGACGGCGAGGTGCTCACGGCCGCCGACGACGAGACGATCGGGGAGATTCAGGTCCGCGGTCCCAACCTGTTCCTGGAATACCTCAACCGGCCCGACGCCACCACGGAGGCGATGCGCGACGGCTGGTTTGCCACCGGCGACATGGCCACGCGCACCGCCCAGGGCTACATCCGGATCGTCGGGCGCCGCGCCACCGACCTCATCAAGAGCGGCGGCTACAAGATCGGCGCCGGCGAGATCGAGGGCTGCCTGCGCGAGCACGCGGCCGTCGAGGACGCCGCCGTCACCGGGGAGGCCGATGACGATCTCGGCGAGCGCGTCGTGGCGTGGGTGGTGCTGCGCGACGGCGCGTCGGTGCCGGAGTCAGAACTGGTGGACCACGTGGCGGGACAGCTGGCGCCCCACAAGCGCCCGCGCGACGTGCACTTCCTGGACGAACTGCCCCGCAACGACATGGGGAAGGTCCAGAAGGCCCGCCTGACGTCGAGCTAGCCGGAGGCCGCGTCGGCCCGGGCGATGGCCTGGCCGATGCGCACGGCGACTGCGATGCCGCTGCGCTCCAACTGCCGGCAGGTCACGCGAAGCGTCGCAATCCCCGCCTCCCTGAGATCCTCGTCCTTGCGGCGATCGCGCTCGAGGCGGGGGCGGGTGGAGTGGAACTGGAAGCCGTCGACCTCGACCGCGACGCGGGCGCGCGGCCAGTAGAAGTCCACCTCATAGCCGGCGACGCGGGTGTTGATGAGCGGCTCGGGCAGTCCGGCGGCGCGGATCAGCGCCAGGAGCCGCTCCTCGGCCCATGACCGGGTGACGGACGCGTGGGTCCCGTCGCCGCGCAACAGTTCCAGGAGCCGCGACCTACCGGCGGTGTGAGTGAGGCGCTCCAGCGCTCGCCGGAGGTCCGCTGGGCGCACGAGCCGCTCGGTGATCGCCTGGTCGACGGTGAACTCCAGCTGGCGGTCGCTGAGGTGGGGTACGAGGTCGATGATGGTGCGAGCCGGCGAGGTGACCGGGAGTGACTTTCGGATCCGCGCGTCACGGCTGTCGAGCGAGACGGTGCGATGGACCCGAACGGTATCCAGCGCCGCCGCCTGGTTGCCCTCCACGACGACGTGCAGCAGGCTGTCCGGCGGAACCGCGCGCTGGAGCCCCCAGAGCGCCGCGGCCGTGCGGTGACTGAGCACCGCGCCGTCCCGGAGCGCGAGCAGCGCGGCGGTCTCGGGTCCCAGCGGCGGCTCGGCGTCGTGACCGACGGCATAGACGCCGCGGTGACAGGGGTGCAGCCGCCCGACGGCGACGCACCGCGCGATGGCGTGGTACCCGATCCCGGCCTCGAGCAACTGGCGCCGCGCGACGTACCCACGCTGGCGCGCCGCAATCGCGGCGATACGCTGGTCACGAGACCCGTCTACGGTCAATCCGGACCGGAAACCAAGCAGGCTGACGATCCGGGGTCCTGGTTGGCCGCTTTCGTGCACACCGAGACCTCGATCGTCCCCGGCGGGTGGTTTGGGGTCTGGGTTGCCGGCGGGTGGGCCTGCCATACCGGCCCAGTCTGCGCCCAGCGAGCCCAGCGCGCGGCCGTTTGTTGCCCAGTTGGCACGCCACGTCACGCAACCGTCACACGTTGGCGGCCCACAACCGCGGGGTACGCGAACAGTCGTCTGCGGAGAGGGAGGTTGGGATGCGTGTGTTGAGACCGGTCTGCGTCACGGCGGCGGTGATGGCGCTGGCTGCGGGGTCGGCCGCGGCGAGCGGACGCTTCGTGCTGACCGCGACCAGCAGCGCCCCGGCCTCCGGGTACGCCCCGACGTTCACGGGCAACGGGCTGCTCGGCGTCCGGGTCCCGGCGACGGGACAGGGGTATGCGGGCGGGACGGTGCCGGCAAGACCGAGGTCGTCACGCAGCTGCCGATGCTCGAGGAGCTGACCGCCGGCCGCTGAGCGCAGGCGACACCCCGGGCGGGTTGCGGCGCACGCGCCACGGCGTGTCGCGCCGCTTTGGCATGCTCGCGTCCTCAATCTTGATAAAGTCGGTATTCTTAATAGAGATTGTTGGTTTTGTTCTGTTGGGCCCTCAGCACCGGGGTGACGTCGCTACGGCAACCGGCTGATTGCGGCCGGTCCCTGTGAGCTGAGCAATACGACAACGGAGGTCTGTGTGTCCAATCGGAATCGGTGGGCGACGCTGGCGCGAGCCGGACTGATGAGCGGCGCGGTCGTAGTGGCCGCCTGCATGCTTCCCGCGGCGTCGGGCGCCGCCGTCACGCCCACATCGCTGACGTTCTGCAAAGGCAAGGTGTCGTCCGATCCGGGCGGCAAGGCCACGGACGAGCCCAACCTGCTCGACTACCGCTTCTCGTGCGACGGCGGCATCACCGCCTACACGATCATCGTCAACCAGCAGGGCGACGCCGCCAGCGGGGGCGCGATCGACGACTACAACCCGTCGCCGAGCGTGTTCGAGACCGACGGCGTCACCCCGAGTCCGACGGAGACGATCACCTGCGAGGGCACGACGCCGTCCAACGGCGTCAACTGCAACCTCACCACCGGTGGCGCCCAGCTGAGCGACGGCTTCTTCGCCGACGGGTCGGTCGACCCGATCCAGGCCTACTGCAAGCACCTGCCGACGACCGCCGCCGGCAAGCCGGCGAAGCCGGGGACGCCCGCCGTGCCCCAGGCCACCGTCCAGCTGGTCGTCACTGACTACACCGGCGCCGAGGACGGGCCATTCACGCTTGGGCCGGCGAGCGCCTGCCCGAAGGTCCCCAACGTGGTGCCCACGCCCACGCCCACGCCCAAGGCGAAGCCGAAGCCAAAGAAGAAGCCCAAGACCGCGGCCTCATCGAAGGCCACGAGGGCCACGATCACGATCACGCACGGCTGAGCCGATGCGCTCACGACAGAGAGGAACGCAGTTGAGATCCATGTCACGGCTCGTCCGACCCCGAACCCTGATCGCGCTGGCGACCGCGTCAGCCGCGCTGGCCGTTCCGGCGGCCGCCGGCGCGGTCACGCTCACCGGCTCGGGCTCCAGCGCCGCCCAGCCCTACATGCTCGAGCTGTTCAAGGCCTACAGCAAGCTGCACCGCAGCGTCCACTTCAAGTACATCGCCGACGGCGGGAACGCCGGCGTCAAGGATGTGCAGGCCAGCCGCTCGCAGTTCTCGATCAACACGCGGCCGCCCCAGCCCAGTGACGCTGGCACGACGTACGTCAAGCTGTTCCTCGACGCGCTCTGCATCGACGTCAACAAGGCGAACTCGGTCGGCAACGTCCCGCTGAGCACGCTGAAGAACATCTTCCTCGGCGTCGACACCAGCTGGAGCCAGGTCGCGGGATCCAATCTGACGACCACGATCGACCCGATCGGCCGCAACTCGGCGGCCGGGCAGTACACGTTCTTCCAGCAGTCCGTGCTGGGTGGCGCCACCCAGTCCTCGAACGTGGCCCAGGACACCTCCGACGGTCTGGTCCAGACCGGCGTCGAGAAGGACCCGAACGCGATCGGCTACGTCGGGCTCGCGCACTCGATCGGGTCGCGGCGAGAAGCCGATCTCGGTCAACGGGGTGACCTGCACGGCGCGCACATCCGCAACAAGTCCTACCCGCTGTTCCGCTTCGACTGGGGCGTCATCCCCACGGCTCACCCGAGCGTCGCGGTGGAGAGCTTCTTTGACTGGGTGCGGACGAGCAAGGCGGCCGGCACGATCATCAACCGCGCCGGCGCGGTGCGCGGCCTTCAACAAGAAGTAGCGAGCAACCTGGCGCCCCCACCCACGATCACGAGGCCATGGACGAGGAACTCCTCCTCGAGCCGACCGCAGACGGACTGAGTCAGGACCAGCGCGCCGAGCTTGGGCTCGGCGCGCTCGTCTGTCGGCGTCGTCCTCGTTCTGCTGGCGATGCTGGCCTTCATCTTCAAGGAGGCGTGGGCGTCGTTTTCCCACAACGGGCTGTCGCTGGTTCGGGCCGGGGGGCAACGTCGACACCCAGATCCAGGCGATCTTCACCTCGGGGGATTTCAAGCAGGCACCCCAGTTCCTCATCCGGGCCTGGCCGCTGGTGTGGAGCACGATCCTCACCACCGGTCGCCGCGGTCCTCATCTCGTTCGTGAGCTCGCTGTTCGTGGCGGTGTTCATGGTCGAGTTCGCCCCGGCGCCGATCAAGCGTCTGCTCGAGCCCGTCATCCGCCTGCTGGCGAGCGTGCCCTCGGTCATCTACGGGCTCATCGGGGTGCTGGTGGTGGTCCCGTTCATCGGCAACGACGTCATCAGCGCCGGTGCCAAGGCCTCGGTCACGCCCGTCATCCAGCTGAGCGGCTCCAGCCTGCTCGCGGGCGTGGTGATCCTCACGGTGATGATCTCGCCGATCATGATCGCAATCTTCGCCGAGGGGTTGCGATCGGTTCCGCAGGGCTGGCTCGAGGGCTCGCTCGCTCTGGGCGTCAACCGCTGGCGCACGTTTTGGAATATCGCCGTGCCGCACCGCCCGTCCGGCGCTCATCGCCGGCACCGTGCTGGCCACGGCGCGCGCCCTCGGCGAGGCGGTGATGCTGAGCATGGTGTCGGGCTCGGTGGGGTTCGCGCCCAACCCCGCGGACGGCCTCATCTTCTTCGTCGAGCCCTCGCGCGGGCTCGCCGCGACGATCCTCCACAACACGGACGAGCTCACATCGCCGCCGATGAAGGCGACGCTGTTCGCCATCGCCGCCGTCCTCCTGTTCTCCTCGGCGATGCTCTCGCTCGCCGGCTGGGCCGCCAAGCAGCCGATGAAGCACTACTTCAACGTCGGCGGAGCGGCGGCATGAGCACGGCACGGTCACGGCCAGCCCGAGCCCCGGCCATCGGCGCCGACGCCCGAGCCGCGGCGCAAGGCGATCGAGTCCACCGCCTCCTGGCGGCTCACCGACCGGCTGGGGCCTGGCGCTCGCCTGGTTCCTCGGGCTGCTCTTCTGCGCCATCTGCGCCGCGATCATCATCTTTCTCTTCATTCAGGGCGTGCGCTACGTCCGTCCCGAGCTGCTGTGGACCAACCCGCACGTTGGGTTCAACCAGAACGAGACCGGCGGCTTCCTGGGACCGATGATCGGCACGGTCATCGTCGCGGTGATCGCGATCGCCATCGCGGGGCCGGTGGGCGTCGGGGTGGCCGTCTGGCTGAGCGAGTACGGGCGTCCGGTGGCGCTGGCGCGGCTTGCGGAATCGACCGTGGAGATGCTCGCCGGGGCGCCATCGGTGGTCCTGGCGCTGTTCGGCATCCTGCTGTTCGAGACGCACGCCCTCGGCTTCCTGTCGGAGATCAACGGCGGGGTGGTGTTCGGCAAGTCGTTCTTCGCGGCCGGAGCGATGCTGTCGCTCGTGGCCCTCCCGCTCGTCGTCTCCACCGTTCGTGAGGGTCTACAGGCCATTCCCAACCACGTCCGCGAGGCGTCGTACGCCGTCGGGAAGACGAAGATCGCCACGATCCGGCGGGTCCTGCTGCCCGGCGGCGCGCCCGTCGGTGATCACGGGTCACATGCTCGGGATCGGCCACGTGATCGGAGACACGGCGATCATCGTGCTGCTGCTCGGCGACACCCAAACGCTTCAGGGCGTCGGCCACGTGCCACTGTGGGGCACGCTGCGGGGGACGGGCAGCACGCTCACGAGCTACGTGTTCGACAACGCGCCGACCGGCGACCTCAACCAGCCCAACAAGGCCTACGCCGCCGCCTTCGTGCTGCTGGTGATCATCCTCTTCCTCAACGTCATCGTCGACGTCTTCGGACGCCGGTCCAAGGAGCTGCTGTGGAGCTGAGGAAGCCCCCGCCGGTGCGGCGGCTGACGCCGACGACCGTCGTCACGCCTCGGCCGGAGAGCGGCGACCCCCCACATTGCCGCTCGGGCCGGCCACGAATGGCAATGGGGCGGGCCACGGGGTGGCCGCTCCCAGGCGTCCGGATTCGTCAGCGCCCGGCGCCCGGCTCGGGCACCGGTTCCCACCATCGACCGCATGCAGGTGGAAGAGGTGACCATCTCCTACGGCACCAAGCCTGCGGTCAAGTCGGTCTCGCTGCCGATCCGGCAGGGCGAGGTGCTCGCGCTCATCGGGCCTTCGGGCTGCGGCAAGACGACGCTGCTGCGCTCGCTCAACCGCCTCACCGAGCTGACCAAGACGGCATCGCTGCAGGGCCGGATCACCCTTGACGGCATCGATATCGCCATGCTCGAGCCCACCGCGCTGCGGCGGCGGGTGACGATGGTCTTCCAGCAGCCGAATCCGTTCCCGATGAGCGTGTTCGACAACATCGCCTACGTCCTGCGCGAGCAGGCCCGCCGCCGCCCGCGCCGGCCGGCGCTGCGCGCCCCGGTCCAGGACGCGCTCGCCCGCGCTGGGCTCCTGGACGAGGTCGCCGACAACCTCGATCATCCGGCACTGCGCCTCTCCGGAGGCCAGCAGCAGCGGCTGTGCATCGCCCGCGCGCTCGCGGCCCAACCCGAGGTCCTGCTCCTGGACGAGCCGTGCTCGGCGCTCGACCCTCAGTCCACGAAGGTCATCGAGGACCTCATCGTCAAGCTCCGCGAGGAGGTGGCGGTGGTGATCGTCACCCACAACCTCCAGCAGGCCCACCGGATCGCCGATCACGTCGCGTTCATGTACCTGGGCGAACTCGTCGAATACAGCAGTGCCACATCGCTCTTCGCCAACCCCCGCCAGCAGCGGACAAAGGACTATGTCAGCGGCGCGTTCGGTTAGCGGGCTCGCCTGCGGGGCTGGTCGTGGCGGCCGCGCTCACCGGCTGCGCGACGACAATGCAGGAGGCGGCTCGGCTCCAGCTCAACGCCGCGCGCATCCGCACCAGCGAAGCGGCGACGCACGTGCGGTCGGCGGGCACCGCGGTGCAGATCGTTGACGTGGCCCGCGTGACCGGCGGCGGCCGGACGGCGTTCATCGTGGAGCTGCGCAATCCCGGCCGCCGGGCGATCGCGGACCTGCCGATCTCGGTCGGCGTGCGCGGCGCCAACGGGCGCCGGATCGACGTCAACGCGCTCTCCCCCCAGGAGGACTCCTACTTCGACGCCCACCTGCCGGGGATCGCCGCCGGGGGGACCCTGACCTGGGTGTACACGACGCAGCGACGACTCCCGCGTGGCGCGCGGCCCTTCGCGCTGGTGGGGACGCGACCCGACCCGCCGGTGACGGCGGGGGGAGCCGTGCCGGTCATCCGCGTGCGTGCCCAGGGCGCGGGCGAATCAGAGCTCGAGGTGACGCTGCGCAATCTCTCCGCCGTTCCCCAGTACCAGTTGCAGGTGTACGCCGTCGCTCGGTCCGGGGGGCGCTACCGGGCGGCCGGGAATCTCACGGTGCCGCACCTGGGCAGCCAATCCGCTCGGACCGTGCGGGTGCCCGTCGTCGGCAACCTCGGCGATGCCGCGCTCGCCGTCGAGGCCCTTCCCACGATCTTGAACTAGCGAGGAGCCATGACCGTCAGCGATCCCAGCCGCCCGCCGTCCTCTGCCCCGACCGTCGTGGGCCCCCCACCGACGTTCACGGCGCCGGCGGGCGCCGTCCCGGCGCGCCCGGCTGACCCCGCCCGCCCGTATGAGCAGTGCGACGAGTGCGGCTCGCCGGTGGACGCCGCTCAGCGCTACTGCGTGGTGTGCGGCGCTCACCGCCGCCACGTGGACGACCCCGCGGCCCGGTACCTCGGCCAGGCGTCGGCGCGAACGCGCGGTTCGCGCTCGCCCGCCGGGGCGGCGGCCACGCGGCGCCCCTCGGGACGCGGCCGCAGCCTCGGGGCGGCGCTCATGCTCGCCGTCATTCCCGTCGCCGCGGCCGTCGGCGTGGCCGTGGGCCGCTCATCCAACAACAACGACGCCCAGCTGATCCAGGCGCTGGCCCGGCACCAGGCGGCGGTGGTGACGACTCCGGCCGCTGCCTCGTCAGCCGCCGGCGTCAGCCACGGCCGCGCAGTCCGCCGGCCGGACCGCGGCGAGCCGAGCGCGTAAACACCGCAAGGGCTCAACCTCCTCCACGCACAAAGCGGCCCAGGCGGACGCCTCCACCCAGTACGGCACGGTGACGCAGATCGCCGGGTCCAAGCCGACCAAGGCCCAGGAGCAGCAGGGCGCCCAGGACACGCAGAAGGTTCAGAGGTCAACCGGCAAGAGCTACGTCAACCAGCAGAACAACCTGCCCGGGACGGTCGTGGTCCCGTGAAGCTGCTGCGTCGCAGCCCTCAGCGCAACGGCGCGACGGCAATCGCAGAGCCCGGGCCCCGGAACGACGCCCCGAGCACCGCTCCGTCACCCGAGCTCCTGGCACAGCGCGAGCGCCTGACCGAGCGCTTCGCTCTCATGCAGTCCGAGCTCGGTGGCCTGTTCTATGAGATGGCCATCCGCGACCACGTGCGGATGGAGGTGCTGATCGCCAAGGCCGCCGAGCTCCAGCGCGTCGACGCCGAGCTCGGCCGGGTCGAACACCTGTTGCGAGGCGACGGCGGGGACGCGATCGGCGGTCATTGCCCGCAGTGCGCCACCCCCCACGCGCGGGGCGCGGCGTTCTGCTCGCAGTGCGCGACGCCGCTCGGAGGGTCCTGATCCGCTCGATCTTCGACATCCGCCTCAGCAGGCTGTCGATGCTCGCGCTCGGCGCGCTCTCGGTTGCCGCCACCGTGTTCATCCTCGCCGGCGGCTCCGGTCGTTCGACTGCGCAGCTCGCCGCCCTCGCGGCGCTGCACCAGCGCGCGGTGACGGTGGCGCAGGCCGCTCCGGCGGCGCCCGTCTCGGCCCCGGTGACCGACACGAGCGCGGGGGCGGCCGCGCCCGCGAGCCCGAGCAGCTCGCCGGGCTCATCGGACGCGTCGGGCCCCAGCGCTCCGGCGGCGAGCGACGCGACCGCCGCGTCCCCGGCCCCGTCGGATTCGGGGAGCGGCACTGAGACCTCGACGACGAGCACCACCACGACCAGTTCCTCGACCACGAGCCCGGGAAGCACGCTGCCGAAGATCGGCCACGTGTTCGAGATCGTCCTCTCGACACCCACATACGCTGCGGCCTTCGGGCACGGCTCGTCGGCCCCGTACCTGCGCTCGCTCGAGTCCAAGGGGACGCTGCTGAGCGGATACGAATCGCTCGGCGCGGGCGAGCTCGCCGATGAGCTCGCGATGGTCAGCGGGCAGGCCCCGAACCGCGATACGCGGGCGGGATGCGCCACGTACACCGAGTTCCCGACGGGCGTGGCGGCAAAGGCGAACGGCAGCGTGCCGGGCGCTGGCTGCGTCTACCCGGAGACGGCACTCACGATCGGTGACCAGGTCTCGGCGAGCGGCCACACGTGGAGCGCCTACATCGCGAACATGGGCACGACCACCTGCGCGCATCCCAACTCGGGGGCCGTCGATGACCTCGCCCTCGCCGGCACGAGTAACGGGTACGACACCCGCCACAACCCGTTCATCTACTTTCACTCGCTGCTGGACCTCGGCGACTGCCAGAGCGACGACGTCGACCTCAGCCACCTCGACAAGGCGCTCGCCGCGCGCTCGCACACCAGGACGTTCACGTTCGTCGCCCCGGGCGCCTGCGCCGATGCCACCGCCGCGCTCGCCCGGAGCTCCGCCGGCGAGACGTCGATGACGAGCACCACCACGACGACCAGCACCACCACAACGACCAGCACCACCACCACCTCGACCACGGACACGACGACCTCCAGTCCGGCGCCGATTCCGTCGACCACGATCGCCGGCTGCCCGGCCGGTCAGCCGGTGAGCATCGCCGCCGAGGACGCCTTCCTCAAGCAGTGGGTGCCGCGCATCCGGCGCTCGGCGGCGTACCGCGCGAACGGCGTGCTCATCGTCGCCTTCGCGGGCGACGCCGCGAAGAGCCCCGGGCATCCGGCCCGGACGGGCGCGCTCGTGCTGTCTCGCTACACCCGCACACACCACACCCTCCACACAGCCTATGGGCCGTACTCGCTGCTGCGCTCGGTGGAGGACATGCTCCATTACGCGGCGCTCGCCCATGCCAAGTCCGCGCCCTCCTTCGCGGCCGCCACCCTTGGCGCAAACTAGTGTAATTCGCTAGATTTACTTTAGTTATTCACCACCGGAGAAGGGACTGACGTGAGAAATATCGCACGGAGGCTAAGTACCGGCCTCGACGGCCGAGGCACACGGCGGGGCATGGCACTGATCGCCCTGTCACTCGGCGCCACCGCGGGGCTGGCTCTCGCGGCACCGGCGGCCATGGCCGCCTCGCCACCCACCGTCACCACGGCATTCACCCCCAACCTGATCGGGCTCAGTGACAGCTCGGCGACGTCCCTGTCGGTCACCATCGCCAACCCGAACGCGAGCGGAACACTCTCGGCGGTCTCGTTCACCGACACCCTGCCCGCCGGGCTCACCATCGACAACCCGAATGGCGAGAACGGGACCTGCGGTTCGTCCGGGGTGATCACCGCCAGTGCCGGCTCGCAGGCGATCTCTCTCACCGGGGGCTCGGTCAAGGGGGCCTCGAGCTGCACATTCTCGGTGTCGGTGGTACCGAGCCAGACCGGTACGTTCGCGGACGCCCCGGGAGCGGCGAGCTCCTCCGCGGGCAACAGCGCCGCCCCCGCACCGGCTTCCCTCACCGTGATCCCGCCACCGACGGTCACCGTCAGCAACCTGCGCAACAACGCCAAGCTGGCGTTCGGGGCAGTGGTGAGGCCGACATACTCCTGCGCCCAGCCCGCGGACCCGGCGGCGCTGAGCGACTGCTCCGCGGTCGACGATCTCGGCAACAACGTCCGCTCCGGTGGCGCGCTCGACACCAAGGTTCCCGGCAGCCACACACTGACCGTGAGCGCCACCAGCGCCGACGGCCTCGTGACCACGCAGGACATCGACTACGCCGTCCTGCCTGACAACCGCTTCACACTCACCAAGCTCGGCACCAAGCCCAACGGCACGGTGAGCTTCCTGCTCAGCCTGCCCGGCGCGGGCTCCGTCATCGTCCGAGAGCTCGACGGCCACCACACCTTCGGCACCTACTCGGGTCATGTCAGCGGCCCGCGCAAGCTCAAGGTGACGGTCAAGCCGAGCCCGGCCGGCACGCAGCTGCTCGCCGGCGGCCACGCGCAGCGGATCGCGATTCAGGTGACCTTCGCACCGAAGGGCGGCGTGAAGCACACGGTGACGCGCCACGGGGTGCGTGTCGGCTAGACGCGCAGGACGGCGGGTCGCGGTTGCGACGGATCGTGACCTCGGCCCGCCCGCCCGCCCGCCCGAGCACCTACACCTTCGCGCCCACGAACATCTCGCGCAACGCGGTCTTCTTGAACTTGCCAGTGGCGGTTCGGGGGATCTGGTCGATGAACTCGAAGCGGTCGGGGATCTGCCACTTGGCGTAATGCTGGCTCAGGTGGGCTTTGAGGTCGTCGGGCTCCACGGTGTGGTCCGCGCGCACGACGATCACGGCGAGCGGGCGCTCGCCCCAGCGATCGTCGGGGATGGCGATGACGGCGGCCTCGGCCACGGCATCGTGGGCCATCAGCAGGTTCTCCAGGTCCACCGACGAGATCCACTCGCCGCCGGACTTGACCAGGTCCTTGGATCGGTCACAGATCTTCAGGTTGCCCGTGCTGTCGATCTTGACCACGTCGCCGGTGGAGAACCAGCCGTCGTTGGAGAACTTCTCCACACCTTGGCCCTGGTGATAGGCCCGGGCCACCCATGGGCCCCGGACCTCGAGCTCGCCCATCGCCTCGTCGTCCCAGGCGATCACCTCGCCGTCGTCCCCGCGGGCGCGGATCTCCACGAACGGGCAGGGCCGGCCCTGCCGGGCGCGATAGTCGTACTGCGCGGCGGCGGGGGCGTCGTCGAGCTCGAGCGGCAGACGGCACACGCTGCCCAAAGGCGAGGTCTCGGTCATGCCCCACGCCTGGACGATGGTCAGCCCGTAGCGGTCAAAGCCCTCCAGCATGCTGCGCGGCACCGCCGATCCTCCCACCAGCAGCATCCGCAGCTTGCGCAGGTCCCAGCGATCGGGCTCGGCGTCGATCGCCTGGAGCATCGTCATCCACACCGTCGGCACGCCGGCGGTGACCGTCACCTCCTCTGACTCCAGGAGGTCCAGCACGCTCACCGCGTCCAGGCGTGGGCCCGGCAGGGCGAGCCCCGCGCCGACCAGCGCCGCGGTGAAGATGAGCCCCCACGCGTTGGCGTGGAACATCGGCACCACCGGCAGGACGGTGTCACGCGAGCCCAGGTCGTTGCCGTCGGGGAGCGCCGCGACCAGAGAGTGCAGCACCAGCGACCGGTGTGAGTACACGACCCCCTTGGGCCTCCCCGTCGTTCCCGACGTGTAACACATGGCGGCGGCGGCGCGCTCCTGGGCGGCGGGCCACTCCATCGGCTCGGCGCCGGTGACGAGCGCGTCGTAGTCCTGATACGCGTCGGGGACCGGCGCCTCGCGACCGACCACGATGACGTGCTCGAAGTCTCGGGCGCCGTGGAAGGCCTCGAACTGCTCCAGTAGGGACTCGTCGACCACGATCGCCCGGTCCGCGGCGTCGTTGACGATGAAACTCAGCTCGTCAGGGTGCAGCCGTGGGTTGAGCGTGTGCAGCACGGCGCCCATCGAGGGCAGCGCGAAGTAGACCTCCACATGCTCGGGCTGGTTCCACATCAGCGTGGCCACGGCGTCGCCGGGGGCGATGCCGAGGCCTTTCAGGGCACTCGCCAGGCGGCGGGCGCGCTGTGCGCAGTCACCGAAGGTGGTGTGTCCCACCTGCCCGTCGGGACGCCGGAACGCGACCGTGCGTTGAGGGCTGAACCGCTCCGCGCGCTCGACGATCCCCGTCAGCGCCAGCGGGTAGTCGTCCATCATCAATCCGTCGCGCATGTCTCTCTCCCGTGACTGGAGGTCCGTTGCGCATGAGCCTACGGGGCCGCTCCGGGAAACGCCAACCGGTGTGTCAGGCGGCCATCGTCAGCTCCGGCTCCGGTGCGACCGCCTCGGCCGGGCGCTCGGCGTTGGGGTCCGCGTCCCGGCTGCCGGGCAGGGCGAGGCGCACGATCTTCTTGACCACCGACCCGAACTGCCGGTGCAGCGGACCGGTGTTGTAGGGGACGCCATAGCGCTCGCAGATCTCGCGGACCTCGACGGCGATCTCGGCGTAGCGGTGGGCCGGGACGTCGGGGAGCACGTGATGCTCGATCTGGTGTGAGAGGTTGCCGCTGAGCATGTGGAACAGGCGGCCGCCGGTCAGGTTGGCCGAGCCCAGCATCTGGCGCAAGTACCACCCACCTCGTGTCTCGTTCTCCACCTCCTCCTCGGAGAACTCGTGGGTGCCCTCCGGGAAGTGCCCGCAGAAGATGATCATGAACGACCACAGGTTGCGCGACACGTTGGCGGTCAGGTTGCCGGCGAGCACGAACGGCGCCGACGGGCCCGCCAGCAGCGGGAACACGACGTAGTCCTTGAGCACCTGGCGCCGGCCCTTGCGCCAGACCGCCCGGACGATGTCGCGCTTGTCCGCCAAGGTGATCTCGCCCGCCTCGATGCGCTCGATCTCGAGGTCGTGGACCGCCACGCCCCACTGGAAGAGCAGCGCCAGGAGGGTCGCGTAGACGGGGTTGCCCAGATCGCGCCGCCGCCACGGCTGGTCCTCGGACATGCGCAGGATCCCGTAGCCGATGTCGCGGTCCTTGCCCAGCACGTTGGTGTGGGTGTGGTGCATGTAGTTGTGGGAGTGGCGCCACTGATCGGCCGGGCACGCCGTGTCCCACTCAAAGCGCTTGGAGTCGAGCGCGGGATCCTTCATCCAGTCGTACTGGCCGTGCATCACGTTGTGGCCGATCTCCATGTTGTCCAGGATCTTGGAGAGCGCCAGGGCGGTGGTGCCGCCGAGCCACGCCGGCGGCAGGAACCCCGCGAACAGAAGGCCGCGGCCCGCGATCTCCAGGGCGCGCTGAGCCTTGATCACGCTGCGGATGTACGCGGCGTCGCGCTCGCCCAGGTCGGCGATGGTCCGTCCGCGCAGCTCGTCGAGCTCGTCACCCAGCGCCTCGATCTGCTCGGCGGTGAGGATGGGGGGTGTGGTGGTCATGTCCGTTCCTCCGGTGTCTAGAGCTCCAGCGCGACGTCGCCGGCCGGAGCCGAGATGCAGAGCTGGATGTCTTCGTTGTCCTCGTCTGAGACCGCGCCCGTGCGCAGGTTGCGCACCGCGCCGGCGGTCTTACGGCAGGTGCAGGTGTGACAGATGCCCATGCGACAGCCGAACCGCGGCGACAGGCCCGCCGCCTCGGCCTGCTCGAGCAGCGTGCCCTCCGCGAGCGGGGCGGCGCGGTCGCTGCGCAGGAAGCGCAGCGTCCCGGTGGCAGCCTTGCCGGTGACGAGCAGCCGGGGCGGGGTGAAGGTCTCGGTCAGCACCCGCTCGGGATCGCCGCCGGCCTCAAACCAAATCGCCGGGGCGGCGTCGACCAGGCTCGGCGGCCCGCAGACGGCGGCCGTGGCGTCGCGCGCGTCGCCGATCAGGGCGCGCAGCGCGGCGGCGTCCAGCCGGCTCGGCCGGGCACCCCGCGTGGCCCGGTAGGCGACGCGGAGGCCCGGGCGGCCGTCGGCCAGCGCGCGTACCTCGCGCTCATAGAGCCAGTCGGCCTCGGTGCGGGCGAAGTGCAGGAAGGCGACCTCGCCGTCGTGGCCCTCGTCCAGGAGCGTGCGCAGCATCGACAGCACCGGCGTGATGCCGCTGCCGCCACTGATGAGGACGAGGCGCTCTGGCCGCGGCCGCGGGAGCGTGAACGCTCCCTGGGCGGACGCGAGATGCACGATCGCGCCGCGACGGGCGGCTCGGAGGAAATGCCCCGAGACCACGCCACCGGGATGCTCGGTGACCGTCAGTTCGAGCTCGCCGGGGCGGAGAGCCGAGCCGGCGGGTGAATAGGTCCGGGTCCGCCGCACGCCGTCGATCTCGACGCCGACGGCGACGTACTGGCCGGCCTCGAACCCGGCCCACGCCCGGTTGGGCGCGAGCGTCATGGTCACGCTGCGCGCGGTCTGCCGCCTGATCGCCGCCACCTCGGCCCGGGCCTCGGTCACCGTGAGGGTCGGGCTGATCAGCTCCAGGTAGCGGTCGACCCCGTGAGGGCCGAGCAGGAGGTCCACGACCGGCGAGCCAAGCAGTCGGCGGGCCAGGCCGGGCCGGGGCGGGTGCGGTGCAATGGTTGCCATCGTCTCGTTGGATCCTCTTAGTGTACGAGTGTTCACAATTTGTATAGAGGGTATGCTCGTTGTATTGCAAGGGCAAACCTGGCATCTGTCATCACCCCCACATGGGTAGCGTGAACAGGCGTACTCACACCAGCACAGCGCGGCGACCGCACCCCGCGCGCGGCTCGGCGCACCATTCTGTGGAGCGACGCTCCCAGGCCGAGCGCCGCCGGCAGACGCGCCGAGCGCTGCTCGACGCCGCGCTGGAGCAGATGGACGGCGGATACGGCTTTGACTCGCTGAGCCTGCGCCGCGTCGCGCGCGCGGCCGGCGTGGTGCCCACCGCGTTCTACCGCCACTTCGAGAGCATGGACGAGCTCGGGCTCGCGCTGGTGGAGGAATCGGCGGCGACGCTGCGGGCGATGTTGCGCGACGCCCGAGAGGGCGGGGCCGAGGAGGGAGGGTCCGGTCTGATCGCGAGGTCGGTCGAGATCCTGGTCGCCCACGTGCGCGAGCACCAGCGCCACTTCGCGTTCATGGCTCACGCCCGGGCCTCGGGCAACGCCGTCCTGCGCCACGCCATCCGCTCTGAGACCAAGCTGTTCGCCTCCGAGCTGGCGACCGACATCGCCCGCCTCCCCGTCCTGCGCGACTGGACCACCGCCGATCTGCAGATGTTGGCCGGGCTGTTCGTCGAGACGATGATCGCCACCATCGATGCGATCCTCGAGGCGTCCAGCTGGGCGACCGGTCCCGACTCGCTGAGCCAGGCGGCCGAAGCCCGCATCGCCAGGCAGGCGGAGAAGCAACTGCGGCTGATCGCGCTGGCCATTCCGCACTGGCGTAGTGCCGACTGACCGCCAACGGGTACGGTCAGCCCGATGGCCACCCGACCAGAGCAGTCCCAGCCCGAGATCTTGTGGTCGGGATGGGGGGACCCCGCACTGGCGGCGCCCCTGCCCGACGCCCTGGAGGCCGTTCTGCGCCAGGCCCTGGGCATCGCGGGACACGGCCGGCCGGCGCCGCCGCTCGAGCAACTCGAGCTCACGCCCGTGCGCCTGCCCGCCGCCATCGCGGCCGAGCTGAGCGCGATCGTCGGGTCAGATCACGCCCGCGAGGATCACGAGGCCCGCGCGCGCCACGCCCGAGGCAAGTCCACCGTGGACCTGCTGGAGCTGCGCGGTGGCGGGCCGATCAGCGCCCCCGACCTCGTCCTCAGCCCGGCGTCCCATGACGAGATCCAGGCGGTCCTGAAGCTCTGCAGCGCCCGGGAGGTGGCGGTCATCCCGTTCGGGGGAGGCACGTCGGTGGTGGGCGGCCTGCGCCCCGACGACTCGGGCTTCACCGGCACCATCGCGCTCGACCTCCGCCGGATGAACGCGCTCGTGTCGGTGGACGACGAGTCCCGGCTGGCGGTGCTCGAGCCCGGCCTACGCGGCCCCGAGGCCGAGGCGCTGCTGGGCGCGCGCGGGTGGACGCTGGGCCACTTCCCCCAGTCCTTCGAGTACGCAACGCTCGGCGGCTTTGCCGCCGCCCGGTCCAGCGGCCAGAGCTCGGCGGGCTACGGGCGCTTCGACGACCGGGTGCTGGCCCTGCGGGTGGCCACGCCGGCGGGGACCCTGGAGCTTGGACGAGCCCCGAAGTCTGCCGCCGGGCCCGACCTGCGCCAGCTCGTGCTCGGCTCCGAGGGGACGCTGGGGGTGATCACGTCGCTCACGCTGGCGGTCGACCCGGCGCCCGAGGAGCGCGTCTACGAGGGCTGGACCCTGCCCTCGTTCGCTGAGGGAATGGCGGTGGTGCGCGCCCTGGCTCAGGACGGCCCGCGCCCGACCGTGCTGCGCCTTTCCGACGAGGCCGAGACGGCGATGGGGCTCGGCCGCCCCGATGCGCTTGCCGGGGGCGGCCCGGGCACCGGCTGTCTGGCCATCGTGGGGTGGGAAGGCCGCTACGAGGAGGTCGAGCGCCGGCGGCGGGTCACGGCCGAGCGGCTGCTGGGCGCGGGAGCCGACGCCGTCCCGGGCGCGGGCGAGGGCTGGGCCGCCGGGCGCTACCGCGGCCCGTATCTGCGCGATGCGCTGCTCGACGCGGGCGCGCTCGTGGAGACGCTGGAGACGGTGACGTTCTGGTCGGCGGTCCCGCGCCTGTACGCGGCGGTGGGCGCCGCGCTGCGCGACACGCTCACTGACGCGGGCAGCCCGCCAGCCGTCCTGTGTCACATCTCGCACGTGTACCCGTCGGGAGCGTCGCTGTACTTCACGGTCGCCTGCGCGCAGCTGGAGGACCCGATCGCGCAGTGGCAGGCCGCCAAGACCGCCGCGGGGAAGGCCATCGTGGCCGCGGGCGGCTCGATCACCCACCACCACGGCGTGGGCGCCGACCACCGAAGTCTCTACCCTCGGGAGGTGGGGACGCTGGGCGTAGACGTGCTGCGCGCGGTCAAGGGGACGTTGGATCCGGCCGGGATCCTCAACCCGGGGATCCTGCTGGAGCGATGACGGCCCGTCGGGGCCGCTGGACGATCGGATGAGGAATGATGGGGAAATGACGGAGGCAGAGCTCTACACGACCCAGATGGCGACGCTCGCGGTCAGGCTTGGCGCCAACGTGCAGCCGGGGCAGATCGTGGCGGTGTCCTCGGAGCCCGGCAAAGAACAGCTCGCACGGGCGATCGCCGAGGCGGCCTACGCCGCCGGCGCCAAGTTCGTCGACCTGACGGTGTTCGACGTCTACTTCAAGCGTGCGCGCGCGCTCAACGCCGAGCGCGACACGCTCGGCTACGTGCCCCCGTGGCTCGGGGAAAGGGTCCTGGCGCTGGGCGACCACCGCGCCGCCCGGATCTCGCTTTCGGGGCCGGTGGCGCCCCACGCGCTGGACGACGTGGACCCGGAGCTGATCAGCCTCGACCGGTTGCCGCGGGTGCCCGAGTCGATGAAGGTCCTCAACGAGGCCACCACCAACTGGACGATCGTGCCCTGCCCCACGCCGGCGTGGGCGAGCCTCGTCTACCCCCGGCTGGAGCCGCCGGCGGCGCTGGACCGGCTCTGGAGCGAGATCGCGCACGTCACGCGCCTGGACGAGCCCGACCCCGTGGCCGCCTGGGAGAGCCGTCTGGCCGAGCTCAAGCGGGTGAGCTCGGCTCTGGACCAGCTCAAGCTCGACCGCCTGCACTTCGCGGGCCCGGGCACCGATCTCAGCGTCGGGCTGCTGCCCTCCAGCCGTTGGCTCGCCGCCAAGTTCGAGACCGCCGACGGGATCGAGCACCAGCCCAACATCCCCACCGAGGAGGTGTTCACCACGCCCGACCCCGCGCGCGTGGACGGGGTGGTGAGGTCGACCAAGCCGCTGTTCACCTCGGGGACGACGGTGACGGGGCTCGAGATCCGGTTCGAGGGCGGTCGGGCGGTCGAGGTGGACGCCGAGCAGGGCGCTGAGGTGATGCGAGGCATGATCGCCGCGGACGAGGGGGCAGCCCGTCTGGGCGAGGTCGCCCTGGTGGACCGCGAAGGCCGGATCGGGCCACTCGGCACCGTGTTCTTCGACACCCTCCTGGACGAGAACGCCGCCAGCCACCTCGCGCTCGGGCACGGCTACGTGGCCGGCGTGGGCGACGCCGCCGACGTCGAGCGGGCCAACAAGAGCGTCATCCACACCGACTTCATGATCGGGAGCAACGACGTCGCCGTCACCGGATTTGAGTCCAATGGGAATGCGGTGCCGCTGCTGCGCGACGGCACGTGGCAGATCTAGCCTGGTGAGGCGGCCTTCACGCTACGCTAACGCCACTTCCAGGAGAGGTGCCGGAGCGGCTGAACGGGCGCGACTGGAAATCGCGTAACGGGGGTCAACCTCGTTCGGGGGTTCGAATCCCCCCCTCTCCGTTGGTGGTGCGCGCGCGGACCCCCAGCCCCCGCCCGACCGTTCTTTCGTCAGACGATGGTCCAGAAAGCGAAGAACCGATGAAGGTTCCTTGCGCTGATCCGATCCCTCTCGTAAACTCCCCTCGCAGGGAGGGGAGGTTGGCAGGGGAACGGCATCGTCCGTTTCAGCTCTTTCACGTCCATGATCACAAGACCGGCACTGAGACTCGTTGAAGGTGGGCTTGACACCACCGTCAGCTGGCTTTGGTTCTGCGGCCACTGCGCCGCACCGTCGCCGAACGGCTCGGCGCCGCCTCCGACTGCCCGTGTCTGCACGTCGTGCAGCCTCGGACTGCTACTCGAGGCCCGCGAGGACGTCGTCCCGTCCGGCAAGGACGCCTTCCTGGTCGTCGACTCGTCGCTGCTCGTCCAGGCCATGTCCCGCGAGGCCCAGTCGCTGCTCGGCGTGACCGAGGAGGCCGCCATCGACAAGCCGGTGGCCGACCTGCTCGTGCCCGCCGACGCCGAGACCCAGGGGCGCGCCGGCTTCGCCGCCGCGATCGCCCACGCCGCCGAGGGCCACGACGTGGAGGAGACCTCGCGCAGCTTCGTCCGCCCGTGGAACACCTTCGGTGTCCGCCTCCGGGCCCGGATCGCCACGTGCGGTCCGCCGCGGGCCGCGCTCGTGGTGCTCGAGAACGGTCGCCCGCCAGCGCTGCGGGCCGTCACCAACCCGCGCTGAGGTTCCGGCGCCCTAGGAGCTCAACCCCGGCGCGGGCGGCAGCACCGCCGGCGCCCCAAACCCGGTCAGCACGGCCGGCAGCTCCACCGACCCGTCGTCGCGCTGCCCGTTCTCCAGCAGCGCGATGATCGTCCGGCCCACCGCCACCGCGGTGCCGTTGAGCGTCGCCAGGTGCGCCGGCCTGCCCTCCGCGGGGCGGTAGCGGACGTCGAGGCGGCGGGCCTGGAAGTCGGTGGTGTTCGAGGTGGAGGTGAGCTCGCGATAGCGGCCCTGGCCGGGCAGCCAGGCCTCGAGGTCGAACTTGGAGGCCGCGGAGGCGCCGAGGTCATCGACGGCGATGGCCACCACCCGGTAGGGGATCTCGAGGTCGTGCATGATCGACTCCTCGATGGCGAGCAGGCGCAGGTGCTCATCGCCGGCGGCGTCGGGCTCGACGAAGCAGAACATCTCGACCTTGTCGAACTGGTGCACGCGGAAGATGCCCCGCGTGTCCTTGCCGGCGGCGCCCGCCTCGCGGCGAAAGCAGCTGGAGAACCCGGCGTAGCGCAGGGGCAGCTCGTCGGCGGAGAGGATCTCGTCGCGGTGCAGCGAGGCCAGGGCCACCTCGGAGGTGCCCACCAGGAACAGGTCATCGTCGGCCAGGGTGTAGATCTGCTGCTCGGTGTCGGGCAGCATGCCGGTGCCATAGAGCGCCTGCTCGCGGACGAGCACCGGCGGGATCACCGGCTCGAAGCCCTCGCCCATGAGCTTCTCCATGGCGTAGCGCACGAGCGCGAGCTCCACCAGGACGAGGTCGCCGCGCAGATAGGCAAAGCGCGAGCCCGACAGCCGGGCGCCGCGCTCCATGTCGATGCGCGGACCCGCGAGCTCCAGGTGGTCGCGCCCGCCCGGCCTGCCCTCGCCCACCTCGCGCAGGACGGTGTCCTGGTCAGGCGCGTCGTCGGAGGGCAGGTTGGGCAGCGAGCTCAGGGCCGCGTCGAGCTCGGCCCGCACGGCGGTCTCCTGATCGGAAAGGTCGCGGCCGTGGGCCGACAACTGGGCGAGCTGCTCGCGCTGCTCGGGCGTGGGGGCACCTCGCAGCGCCCGGCTGGCCGCGTTCTGCTCGGATCGCACCTGCTCGAGCTCGGTGGTGAGCGCGCGCCAGCGCTCGTCAAGCGCCAGCACCCGGTCGACCGCCGCCGCCACGTCGGCGCCGCGCCGCGCCAGCGCCGTGCGGACGGCGTCGGGGTCGCGGCGGATCAGCCTGATATCGAGAACGGCCGCGCCTCCGCTACGGGTGCCGGGTCACTGGCTATTGGCCGGCAGCTGCCCGATGGCCTTCGATTCGCACGGGGTGACGCCCGTCAGCCTGGGCGCCTGGCGCCCGGCGTAGGTGGCCACGAACTTCGCGACGTCGAGGGCGTCCTGGCCGACGACCACGTTCTGGGGCATGTAGGCGCCGGAGAACCCGCCGTTCTCGATCGCGTAGAGCACGCGGTCGATCGGGCGCTCGCAGCGCTGGTTGAAGTTGGGGCCACTGGTCGCCTGAGCCGTCCGGATGTTCGGCGCCGAGCCGTTGGCGGCCGCGTAGGAGAGCGTGTGACAGCCCGCGCAGCGCTGGTTGAACAGCACCGCTCCCGAGTGCAGCTGGGTCTCGGAGGGGGGGACGCTGATCTTCTGGGTTCCGCAGGCGGCGGTGACGGCAGCCACCGCGACCGCGGCCGTGCCGAGCGCCAGGATCTTCGCCAACCGGCTCATCGGGCAGGGATCATAATCGGCAGGCCGTGCGTACGAAGCGCCGATCCGTGTCCCTGCTCGCCGCTGCGCTGGTGGCGCTCGCCGCCGCCGGCTGCGGCCGGACGGCCAGCGTCGGCACCGGGGGCACGCTCCAGATCGCCCTCAACGAGTACCGGGTCACGCCGCAGGACGTCCGCGCGCATGCCGGGCTGCTGACCATCTTCGTGCACAACTATGGGCGACTGACGCACGACCTCGTCATCTCGATGGACGGCAGTGTCGCGGTGTCGACGAAGCCGATCGCGCCCGGCCAGACCGCGCAGCTCGACGCGGCCCTCCCCCCCGGCCACTACCTGATGGCCTCGTCGATCTTGTCCGATCAGGCGCTCGGGGCGTACGGCACGCTGATCGTCCGCTGAGTTCATCCTGTGTTGCAGGAGCCATGCACGCCGCGGCGAACCTATGGCCACCCCCGGCGCCGGCTGTGCGACGCTCGCCACCGCAGTCCTGACAACAGCGCGATCGTCCTCCTACGGCGGCAACCAGAGGTGTCGACGCCGGGGGACCTTCTCACGCCGTGAGCTCCACCCCGGACCCCGAGCTCTTCCGCGAGGTCTTCGGCCGGTTCGCCACCGGCGTGGCTGTCATCACGAGCGCCGGATCGGCCGGCGCTGGAGGCATGACCGCCAACGCGCTGTGCTCGCTGTCCCTGGATCCGCTGCTCGCACTCGTCTGTTTCGAGAACCGCGCCCGCACACTGCCGATCGTGCGCGAGTCCGGCCGCTTTGCCGTCAGTCTGCTCGCCGCCGACCAGGGGCGGCTGGCCGGAGTGTTCGCGTCAAAGCTCCCCGAGGCCGAGAAGCTCGACGGCGTCGCACACCGGCTCGAGCAGGGCATGCCGGTCATCACCGGCTCGCTGGCGTGGGCGGTGTGCGACCTGCGCGAGCTGATCGCCGGCGGCGACCACACGATCGCCATCGGCGAGGTGACCGCACTGGGACTGGGCGAGGGCACACCGCTGCTGTGGTTCGAAGGGCGCTACCACACGCTCCCCTGAATGCGGTCCTATCCGCCCGTGCCGGCGGCGCGGACGAGCAGCACCAGCATCACCAGGGCCGCCAGCACCATCACCCCCAGCTCGCGCTGGAGGATCGCGACCACCACCACGCGCTGCTCGGACTCAGGCAGCCTGCCGACATCCGCGGCGGACTCGAACCCCCGGCTGTCCAGGGTCATCTGCGCCGAGGCGATCCTCAGCTGCTCGGCCACGAACGAGATCCCCAGCGGCAGCAGCCCGTAGATCAGGTGCAGGCCGGAGTCCTTGCGGCCCTGGAGGACGAGGACGCCGCCGAGGGCCGCCTCAATCACGATCGCGACCTGGCCAGCGCGCAGCAGGCGCCAGAACCACGCGCTCTGGCGGACCCGGTACCAGCACCACGCGCCCCACACGCCGGCGCTCCCCGTCAGGGCGATGCAGGCCACCCCGACCACGAGGTGCACGAGCTTCATGCGACGCTCACGTCGGTATCCGCGTTATCGCGTAGGTTGCGGGTATCACCACGGATGGCGAGAAACGCACGGAGTACATAGCCGCATTTCGCACTAAGTAACACTGTGTTACAAGCTTCCCTACGTCGGTGATATAAGAGGTTCTGTGCTTCGAAGCTACCTGCCGGCGATCGTGTTCCTGCTCCTCGGCGCCGCCGTCGGCGGTCTGTTCGGAGTACTCAACCTCATCACCGGGGTGCGGGGCACCCACCGCCAGCAGAGCAAGACCTCGCCATACGAGTGCGGTCTGCCGTCGGAGATCCAGCGCGGCTTCCGTTTCGGCATCAGCTTCTACCTGATCGCGATGCTGTTCATCCTGTTCGACATCGAGGTCATCTTCCTGTATCCGATCGCGGTCCAGCTGCGTGCCTTCGGCACCTTCGCGCTGACCGAGACGATCGTGTTCGTCGCGCTGCTGATGGTCGCCTTCGTGTACGTCTGGCGCCGAGGGGCCCTGGAATGGAAGTGAAGCGCGAGCGCCTCGGCGCCCCTGACGACTTCCGCAGCCGGCAGCTGCTCTCGCGCGACATGCTGCGCGGCGACCTCGAGGGCGAGGCGCTGGAGCGCTACGTCGAGCAGAGCATCATGACCACCACGGTGGAGAAGGCGGTGGCGTGGTCCCAGGGCAACTCGATCTATCCGATGACGTTCGGGCTGGCCTGCTGCGCGATCGAGATGATGTCGATCGTCGGTGCTCGCGTGGACATCGCGCGCTTCGGCTGGGAGGCCTTCCGCGCCTCGCCACGCCAGGCCGACCTGCTCATCCTGTCGGGCCGCGTCAGCGTGAAGATGGCCCCGGTCATCCGCCGCATCTATGACCAGATGCTCGAGCCCCGATGGGCGATCTCGATGGGCGCGTGCTGCTCGTCGATGGGCGTCTTCAACAACTACGCGCTGGTCCCGTCCGACAAGTTCATGCCGATCGATGTCCACGTCCCCGGCTGCCCCCCGCGCCCCGAGGCGCTCATGCACGGCATCCTGCGACTGCGCGAGAAGATCCAGGGCCACGGCCGCGACGGCTGGCGGGAGCGCTATGACGCGGTCGGCACCGAAGAGGTGGTCGCCGACACCACCGGCGACGGGGACAGCACAAGCGACGGCGCGATCAACGTGTTCCCGGGAGGGGACACCGCGGGTGCCTGACGCCACCGGGCTCGAGCTGACGGCCCACGAGCTCCGCGATCGCAGCGCAGAGTCGATCCTTGGCACCAACTTCCATCGCGGCCGCGCGGAGCTGCGCGTCGCCCCGGCGCACGTCATCGACGTGCTGACCGGGCTGCGGGAGAAGGGCTACACCTTCCTGGCCAGTCTCCACGGCGTCGACTACTACCCCGAGGAGCCGCGCCTGGGCGTGATCTACGAGCTGCTCGACATGCAGGAGGTCGATCGGATCTCAGTCAACGCCCGCCTGCACACCGACGACCCGCGGATCGCCACCGCCACCGGCCTGTTCCCGGGCGCGGAGTTTCCCGAGCGCGAGGTCTACGACATGTTCGGCGTGGTGTTCGACGGCCATCCCGATCTGCGCCGCATCCTCATGCCCGAGGACTTCGAGGGCTTCCCCCAGCGGCGGGACTTCCCGATCGGCGGCGAGCCGGTGCTGTTCACCTACAACGAAGAGAAGTCCTATGGGAAGTGGCAGTGATGTCGCTCGACACCGCTGATTACCGCAAGCGCGAGGAGTCGATCACCTACTCGGCGGAGCCCGCGGGGATGGGCGAGACCCACGAGCTGCTGACCCTCAACATCGGGCCCCATCATCCCGCCACGCACGGGGTCCTGCGCCTGCTGGCCACGCTGGAGGGCGAGGTCGTGCGCGACGTCAAGCCGATCATCGGCTACGTCCACACCGGGATCGAGAAGACCGCCGAGGACAAGTCCTATTGGAAGGTCATCCCGGTGGTGGAGCGGATGGACTACCTCTCCTACTACTTCAACGCGATGGCGTTCTGCGGTGCGGTGGAGACGCTGCTCGACGTCGAGGTGCCGACGCGCGCCCAGTATCTGCGCGTCATCCACCTCGAGCTCAACCGGATCATGTCCCACCTCGTGTGGCTGGGGACCAGCGCGCTCGACCTCGGTGCCATCTCGATGTTCTGGTACTGCTTCCGCGAGCGTGAGACGATCCTGGACCTGTTCGAGATGTCGTCCGGGCAGCGGATGCACACGCGCTACATCCAGGTGGGCGGCGTCTTCGAGGACATCCCGCCGGGCTTCGCCGCCAAGCTGCGCAAGTTCTTGGCGGACATGCCGACCCGCGCCGACCAGTACGCCGACCTCCTGGAGAAGAACCAGATCGTGTTCGAGCGCCTGCACGGCGTGTGCGCGCTCGACGAGGAGACGCTGCTCAAGATCGGCGTCACCGGCCCGCTGCTGCGCGCCACCGGCAACCCCTGGGACCTGCGCAAGGCCCACCCGTACTCGAGCTATGACCACTTCGACTTCAAGATCCCGGTGGGCACCGTCGGCGACAACTACGACCGCTACCGGGTGCGCCACGCCGAGATCTACGAGTCGGTGAAGATCATCAGCCAGGCGCTCGAGGGACTGCCCGACGGCCCCCACATCACCCCCGACCGCAAGGTCGCGCTGCCGCCCCGCCACGAACTGGCGACGAGCATGGAGGCTCTCATCCACCACTTCAAGCTCGTCACCGAGGGGTTCCGCGTCCCGGCGGGGGAGGCGTACTACCCGATCGAGGGGCCTCGCGGCGAGCTCGCTTGCTACATCCGGGCCGATGGGTCCGCCAAGCCGGCGCGGGTGCACATGCGCGATCCCAGCTTCGTCAACCTCCAGGCGCTTGCGCCGATGGTGCGCGATTCCTACATCGCCGACCTCATCGCCACGCTGGCCATGCTCGACCCGATCCTGGGGGGCATCGACCGGTGAGCTTCGGGCATCGGCGCGCGCCGGACATCAGCGACGAGTTGAGAGAGCGCCACGGCCAGCACCGCGATCCGGTCGGGTCGCTGGCAGGGCGCGTCCCTCGCTTCGGCCACGGCTCGCGCGTCCCCGGCTGGGATGACGCCGTTGACCTCTCCAAGGCCCCGGCGGTGATCCCTGATCCGGCGACCACGCCCGTGCCAGACGACCTGCGCCGGGAGATCGAGACGGCGATGGCCAAGTACCCCGACCGGCGCTCCGCGGCGATCCCGGCGCTGCACGCCGCCCAGGCGGTGCACGGCTGGTGCTCTCCCGAGGCGATCACGCAGGTGGCCGCGGTCATGCGCCTCACGCCCGCCTACCTGACGTCGGTGGCGAGCTTCTACGACATGTTCGAGCTACACCCCAAGCACACCAACGACGTGTTCGTGTGCACGAACATCTCGTGCTCGATCCTCGGCGCCGACGAGTTCTACGACGCGATGGCCCAGGTCGCCGAGGGCGAGGACATCGACGTGCGCTCATTCGAGTGCCTCGGCGCGTGCGACATCGCGCCGATGGCGTCGGTCAACGGCGAGTACGTCGGGCCGCTCGAGCTCGCCGACGCCGAGCGGATCGTCGAGGACCTCAATGCCGGGCGGCCGGTGCTGCCCGACAAGCAGCTGCGCTACCGCCGCTCGGTGGACCCCAATGTGGAGTCCGAGGCGCCATCCCCCCAAGACCAGAGCGAGACATGAAGCCGATCCTCTTCGACCGCATCGACGAGCCGGGCCTGAACACCCTCGACGTCTACCAGCGCCGCGGCGGCTACGAGATGCTGCGCAAGGCGCTGACCATGTCCCCCGAGGATGTCCTGGCCCAGATCATGGAGTCGGGCATCCGCGGCCGCGGCGGCGCCGGCTTCCAGATGGGCCGCAAGATCTCGTTCCTGCCCCACGGGGACATGGACAAGTACCTGGTGTGCAACGCCGACGAGTCCGAGCCGGGCACGTTCAAGGACCGCGAGCTGCTGCAGAAGTGCCCGCACATGCTCATCGAGGGGATCGCCATCGCCGCCTACGCCGGCGCCATCCACAAGGCGTTCATCTACATCCGCGGCGAGTACCAGCTCCAGGCCGACATCCTTGAGGCCGCGATCGCCGAGGCGTCCGGCGCCGGCCTGATCGGCGAGCGGATCTTCGACTCAGACTTCAGCATGTCGCTCGTCCTGCACCGGGGCGCCGGCGCGTACATCTGCGGCGAGGAGACCGGCCTCCTGGACTCGCTGGAGGGCAAGCGTGGCAACCCGCGTCTGAAGCCGCCGTTCCCGGCGATCGAGGGCCTGTACGCCGGCCCGACGCTGATCAACAACGTCGAGACGCTGGCCACGGTGCCGAGCATCCTGCGGATGGGTGGCGAGGACTACGCCAAGATCGGCACCGAGACCTCCACCGGCACCAAGCTCGTCTCGATCTCGGGCGACGTCAAGCGGCCCGGCAACTACGAGATCGAGCTCGGGATTCCATCGCGGGAGATCATCTACGGCCTCGCGGGGGGCCCGCCGAGCGGCAAGAAGGTCAAGTTCTGGTTCCCCGGCGGTTCGAGCTCACCGGTGCTGACCGGCGACGACCTCGACATCCCCTACGACTTCGACAGCATGGCCAAGGCCGGCACGATGCTGGGCTCCGGCGCGATCATCATCGCCGACGAGTCGCGGCGGATCCTGGACACGATGCTCAAGGTGGCCAAGTTCTACGCGCACGAGTCCTGCGGCAAGTGCGTCCCGTGCCGCGAGGGCACGAACTGGACCCACAAGATGGTCCAGCGGATCTACACCGGCGAGGCCACGCCGATGGACCTCGACATCATGGCCTCGGTCCAGGAGCAGATCATCGGCAATTGCCTGTGCGTGCTGGGCGACGCCATGGCGATGCCGATCGGCTCGATGGTCGCGAAGTTCCGGCCTGAGCTCGAGGCCGAGATCGAGGCGGCGCGCGAGCGCGCCGACTCCGCCGCGGCGCAGGACGTCGTCGCGTTGGGGGTGGCCGACGAGCACGCCGGCCCTCTTCCCGTTCACTGACAATCACCTCCCCATGCCACGTCCAGAGCGCAAGACCATCCAGCTGACGATCGACGGCCGCGAGGTGCAGGCGATCGAGGGCGCCATGCTCGTCGACGCCGCCAAGCAGGGCGACGTCGAGATCCCGTACTTCTGCTACGAGCCCAAGCTCGGCCAGCCCGTCGGCGCCTGCCGGATGTGCCTGGTCGAGGTGGAGGGCATCCCCAAGCTGCAGACGAGCTGCTCGACCCCGGTCAAGGACGGGATGGTCGTCCACACCCAGACCGAGCGCGTCCGCCACGCCCAGAACGCGATCGTGGAGTTCCTGCTCGTCAACCACCCACTCGACTGCCCGGTCTGCGACAAGGGCGGCGAGTGCCCGCTGCAGGACATCACCTTCGGCTGGGGCCTGGGCCGCAGCCGCTTCATCGAGCCCAAGCGCCACTTCGAGAAGCCGCTCGCCCTGTCGCCGCTGGTGGCGATCGACCGCGAGCGCTGCATCCTCTGCTACCGGTGCGTGCGCTTCTCCCAGGAGATCGCCGAGGACTACCAGCTGATCTTCACCGAGCGCGGCGCCCACACCTTCGTCGGCACCCACGACGGCCACCCCTACGTGGCGCCGTTCAGCGGGAACATCATCGAGCTGTGCCCGGTGGGCGCGCTGACCTCGCAGCCCTACCGGTTCCGTGCCCGCCCGTGGGACATCGAGGACGGCGCCGGCATCTGCACGCTGTGTTCCTCGCAGTGCAACGTCACCTTCACGGTCCGCGACGAGCGCGTCATGCGCGTGCTGGCGCGCGATCACGAAGGCGTCGACGACGGCTGGCTGTGCGACAAGGGCCGCTTCGCGTACCAGGCGATCCACGTCGACCAGCGGATCACCCGCCCGCTCGTGCGCGACGGCGGCGAGCTGCGCGAGGTGTCCTGGGACCGCGCGCTGCAGACCGCCGGCGGCCTGGCGCGCCACAAGGGCCGCGTCGGGACGCTTGTCGGCGGCCAGGCCTCCAACGAGGAGGGCTTCCTGCTCCAGCGCCTCAGCCGCGAGGCCCTGGGCTCCTCCGACATCGACTCGCGCAGGAGCAACCCGCTGCCAGCCGCGGTGGCCCGCACGCTGGCCGCGCCGGAGCTGCAGGCGTCGGTGCCGGACATCGAGCACGCCCACACCGTCCTGGTGTTCGGCTGTGACCCACGCGAGGACTCGCCGATCCTCGATCTGCGGATCCGCAAGGGCGTGCGCCGCAACGGCGTCAAGCTCGCCATCGCCACGGCGCGTCCCACCGCGCTGGAGGCCAACGCCGTCGCCAGCGTCCGCTACGCGCCCGGCGCGGACGCCGAGTTCGCGGCCGCGCTGGCGCGCGCGCTCGACGGCGCCACCGACGTCGCTGACGACGTCCGCGGCCTGGCCGGGCTCCTGCGCGACGGCGGCGAGGACGTGGTGGTCATCTTCTCGGAGCGGATCGGCGCCGCCGCCGCCACCGCGCTCATCGGCGCGGCCCGCCGCCTGGGGCTGGCCGGGCGCGAGGGCGCGGGCGTGCTGGCGCTGCCCGCCGGCGCCAACGGGCGCGGGCTGCGCGAGGCCGGCGCCGTCCCCGACGCCGGTCCCGGCCACGCCGCCGCTGACGCCGCTGGCCGCAGCGCCGCGGAGATCGGCGCGGCCGCCGCCGACGGCGAGATCACCGCCCTGCACCTGTTCGGGACCGACCCCATCCGCGACGAGCCCGACCGCGGCCTGTGGGAGCGGGCGATGCACTCCGCTGCCCTGGTCGTGGCCCACGCCTCGGTGCTGACCGAAGGCCTGGCCGAGCACGCCACGGTCGTCTTCCCCGCCGAGTCGCACGCCGAGAAGGAGGGCACGACGGTGCATCCCGACGGCCGCCTGCAGCGGCTGCGAATCGCGATCGCCCATCCGGGCGAGGTGCGCGCCGGGTGGCGGGTGATCTCGGACATCGCCGAGCGCTGCGGCCTGGGCTTCGGCCTGGAGCATCCGGGCGACGCCTTCGCCCTGCTGGCCGCCGCGGTGCCGTTCTACGAGGGGCTGACCCTGGAGGCGATCGGCGGGCACGGGGTCCGCTGGCCCGAGCGCCCCGAGAGCGCGACGATGGCGCTGGGGAGCGCGCCGCCGCTGCCGGACGTCGCCCCTCCGGCGCGCGAGGAGCCCTCACCGGTGGGCATGCTCGCGCTGGGCACCTACCGCCCGCTGTGGGCGGCGCCCGAGGTGGAGGTCTCGCCCGCGCTCAAATACCTCGTGCCCCACCAGCAGGTGGAGCTCTCGCCCGAGGACGCGCGGCGGCTGCAGATCGCCGACGGCGAGGAGGTCGTGGTGGGCCAGAACGGCACGCGGCTACACGCGCGGGCCCACGTCCGCTCCCTGGTGCCCGCGGGCAGCGCCTTCCTCGCCGAGGGCCTGGCCGCCGATTCGGCCAACGCGCTGACCGCGACCGCCGTGGAGGTGCACAAGCCGTGACCATCCTGGCGGACGTCAACTACTACGAGCCGTGGTGGATCCAGATCATCAAGGCGCTGGTGATCTTCGGCGTCATCTTCGCCGTCCTGCCGGTGCTCATCGTCTATGAGCGCAAGCTCCTGGGCCGCTTCCAGGGCCGCTACGGCCCCAACCGGGTCGGTCCCTACGGGCTCATGCAGCCGCTGGCCGAAATCGTCAAGTTCGCGGTCAAGGAACCGTTCAGGCCCACCACCTCGGTCGGCTACCTGTTCCGGATCGCGCCGATGATCGCCATCCTGACCGCGGTGGCCTCGCTGGCGCTGGTCCCGTTCGGCGACGTCCAGGACATCTTCGGCACCAAGGTCGGGCTCTACGGCATCGACGTCTCGATCGGCGTGCTCTACGTCTTCGCCTTCAGCGGCATCAGCTTCTACGGGATCATGCTGGGCGGCTGGGCCTCGGGCTCCAAGTACTCGTTCCTGGGGGCCATGCGCGGTGCCGCGCAGCTCATCTCCTACGAGGTGTCACAGGCGCTCGCGCTCGTTGGCGTGCTCATCACCGCCGGCACCCTGTCCCTGACCGGGATCGTCAACGCCCAGGCCGGCATGTGGTACTTCATCCCGCAGTTCGTCGGCTTCCTCATCTTCATGACCGCGTCGTTCGCCGAGACCAACCGCGCGCCGTTCGACCTCGTCGAGGCTGACGCCGAGCTGGTGGGCGGTTACTTCACCGAGTACGGCGGGACCGCCTTCGTCGCCTACCTGTTCGCGGAGTACACGAACATGATCGTCGTCTCCGGGATCGCGGTGACGCTGTTCTTCGGCGGCTGGCTGATGCCGTTCGGCATCCACCCACCCGGCTGGGTCGACCCGTTCGTCGTGCTGGGCAAGATGCTGCTGGTCATCACCCTGTTCATCTGGGTGCGGGCCACGCTGCCGCGTCTGCGCTACGACCAGCTGATGTCCTTCGGCTGGAAGATCCTGCTGCCACTGGCGACCCTCAACCTGCTGGTCACGGCGATCCTGGTGGTGTCGTGACCTTCCTGCGCTTCGATCACGGGAGGCTCACATGACCCCCTACAACCCGGGCGCCGACGTCGTTCAGGTGATCCGCGCCCCCGGCGGGGGCCCGGTGCGCGGCGCCTACCGCGTGTTCGGCGAGACGCTGCGCGGCCTCAAGACCACGTTCGCGCGGATCGTCGAGGGACCCGTCACGATCCAGTACCCCGAGGAGAAGACGCCGGTCTACCCCCGCTTCCGCGGCCGCCACAAGCTGCATCGCTTTGATGAATCGGACCCCACCCACCCCAGTCTGGAGAAGTGCGTCGGGTGCTCGCTGTGCGCCGCCGCGTGCCCGGCCGACTGCATCCGGGTGGTGGCCGCCGAGAACACCCCGGAGAACCGCGTCTCGGCCGGCGAGCGCTACGCCGCGGTCTATGAGATCAACCTCAGCCGCTGCATCTTCTGCGGCTACTGCGAGGTGGCCTGTCCGTTTGACGCCATCACGATGGGCCACGACTACGAGATGAGCGACTACACGCGCTCGGACCTCATCTTCACCAAGGAAATGCTCCTGGCCGAGGCGATCGAGCGCACGCCGCTGCGGAGGGAGGGCGAGTGAGCGCAGTCCTCTTCTTCATCGCCGCCATCGGCGCGCTGGCGGGCGCCGTCGGCGTGGTCGCACTGCGCAACCCGTTCTACAGCGTGCTGGCGCTGGTCTCCCACCTGATCGCGCTGGCGGCGCTGTTCCTGTTGCTGCGCGCCGAGTTCGTGGCCGCCGCTCAGGTCGTCGTCTACGCCGGCGCGGTGATGGTCCTCTACGTGTTCGTCGTGGCCTACGTCGGTGGCCAGGACGATCCCCTGCACCGGCCGGGCGGCACGCTCAAGGTGCTCGGGCCGCTGTTCGGGCTGGCCGTGGCCATCGAGCTGTGCATCGCCATGCTGGGGACCGCGCTGAAGGGGGTCTCCTCCGACGGCGCGGCCTACGTCCCGGGCTTCGGGACACCGGAGCAGATCGGCAAGCTGTTCCTCACCACCTACCTGTTCCCCTTCGAGGTCGCCTCGCTGCTGCTCCTGGTGGCGGCAGTCGGCGCCGTGGTGCTGGCCCGGCGCCGGCGCGGCCTGGAGCCCGAAGCGGAGGTCGATCCGCGCCTGCACGCGCTGCGCCCGGCGTTCTCAGGGACGATGGCCGAGGCGGCGGGCTACCGGGCCGGCGCCGGCACGACCGCCGAGCCCGAGAAGCAGACCGAGCCGATCGGATCCCAGACCGCCCCCGCGAGCGTCGGCAGCACGAGCGACAAGCCCGAGGGCGGCTGGTAATGGCCATCGGCTGGTATCTGACCGTCTCGGCGCTCATCTTCTGCATCGGCGCCGTTGGGGTGATCACCCGCCCCAACCCGCTGGTCATCCTGCTCTGTCTGGAGCTGATGCTCAATGCCGGCAACCTGGCCCTGGTCGCCTTCTCGCGGATGTGGGGCCACGAGGACGGGCAGATCTTCGCGCTGATCGTGATGGTGGTCGCCGCCTGCGAGGTGACCGTGGGGCTGGGGCTGATCGTGGCCATCTACCGGCGCCGCCTGCCGATCAACGTCGACGACCTCAGCGAGCTGCACGGGTGACGCCGGCATGAGCGCGACGACCTTCGGCTGGCTGATCCTGCTGTTCCCGCTGCTGGGGATGATCAGCATCAGCCTCGGCTTCCGGCGCCTGCCCGGGACGAGCGCCGGCTGGCTGGGCACGCTGGCGATCGGGCTGGCCTTCGCCGCGACGGTGGGCGCGCTGATCTCGATCCTCGGTCAGCCGGAGACGCACCGCGAGCTGACGTCCAAGCTGTGGGACTACGACGTCAGCGCCGGGGTCGACGCCCAGCTCTCGATCCTGGTGGATCCGCTATCGATCTTCATGGCGCTCGTGGTGTCCGGGGTCTCGACCCTCATCCACATCTACTCGATCGGCTACATGAAGTCCGACCGGGGCTACAACCGGTACTTCGCGTACCTCAACTACTTCGTCTTCTCGATGCTGCTGCTGGTGCTGGCGGGCAACTTCCTGTTGCTGATCGTCGGCTGGGCCGGCGTGGGCGCGGCGTCCTACCTGCTCATCTCCTTCTGGTACCGGCGGAACACCGCCACCTCCGCCGGCATCAAGGCGTTCGTCATCAACGTGCTCGGCGACGTCGGGCTGGTGCTGGGGACGTTCTTCATCTTCCGCCACACCGGCACCGTCGATTTCCAGAAGGCGTTCGCCGCCGCCCCCCACGTGTTCAGCCACAACAGCACCGACCTGGTGGCCGGCTGCCTGCTGCTGCTCGTCGGCGCGTTCGCCAAGTCCGCACAGGTCCCACTCCACACCTGGCTCCCGGACGCCATGGAGGGACCGACGCCGGTCTCGGCGCTGATCCATGCCGCCACCATGGTGACCGCGGGCGTCTATCTCATCGCCCGCATGCACCCGTTCTTCGAGATCGCCACCACCGCCGCCGACGTCGGCGCGATCGTTGGCTGCGTGACCCTGGTGGTCGCGGCGACGATCGCCGTCGTCCAGACCGACCTCAAGCGCGTCATCGCCTACTCCACGATGTCGCAGATCGGCTACATGATCATGGGCGTGTCGGTGGGCGCGTACTCGGCGGGCCTGTTCCACCTCATGACCCACGGCTTCTTCAAGGCGCTGCTGTTCATGGCCGCCGGCTCGCTGATCAGCGCCATGGGCGGCGAGCAGTCGCTGGACAGGATGAGCGGCTTCCGCAAAGCGATGCCGTTCACCCTCGTCTGCTTCGTCATCGGCGGCCTCGCACTGTCAGGGCTGCCGCCGTTCAGCGGGTGGCTGTCCAAGGACGACATCATCGGCTACCTGGACAACCGCGGCGGCGGCTTTCTCATCCTCGGGATCGCCGGCTATTTCGGCGCGTTCATGACCGGCCTCTACACGTTCCGGATGATCTTCCGCGCGTTCTGGGGCGAGCCCTGTGAGGAGGCGCGCGAGCTCGAGAACGGCCACCTCGTCCACCACGACGTTCCCACCAACCCGCAGACCGGCGAGGCCGAGGACACCGACGTCGGTTTCCCGGGCGTCGAGCACCACATCGCCGAGCGCGACCTTTCGATGCGCGCCCCGATGAGCGTGCTGGCGCTGCTGTCGATCATCGGCGGCGTGCTGCAGATCCCCGGGGTCGACGACGCGGTCACGAAGTTCCTGGCCCCCACCTTCGCCACCTCGCATCTCTACGACCTCGCCGGCAGCACCGGCGCCCAGTGGGCGGGCCTGATCATCGGCGCGGCCATCGCGGTGGCGGGCATCGCCATCGCCTACCGCACCTGGGTGCTGCGGCCCGGCACGTCCGCCGCGCTGCAGGCGCGCTTCTCGCGCATCCACACGTTCCTCTTCAACAAGTGGTACTTCGATGAGCTCCAGGACGCCCTGGTGGTGCGGCCCGTGCAATGGCTGGGCCGCTTCACCGAGACGGTGCTGGAGCGCGGCGTCATCGCCGGTGGCATCACCGGGGGCACCGTGGGGGTCGTCCGCGCCGCGTCCGCGGCCGTCCGGCGGGCCCAGACGGGCTTCTTGCGCTACTACGCCGCGGTCGTGATCGTCGGCCTCGCCGGCATGGCCCTCTACTTCCTCATCTCGGCCTCATGACGCTCTCGATCCTGATCTGGGTGCCGCTGGCGGGGTCGCTGATCGCCGCGCTGCTGCCGCCGCGGCTGGCCGGCCGCGCCGCGGTGCTGTGGAGCGCGGTCACGCTGGGCATCGCCATCTCGTTCCTGGCCCGCTTCAAGACCGGCCACGGCGGACTGCAGTTCGTCACCGACAAGATCTGGATCTCGACGCTGGGGATCCACTACAAGCTCGGCCTCGACGGGCTCAACGTCGCGCTGGTGCTCACCACCACGATCATCTTCTGCGCGGCGCTGCTGTGGGCGTCGACCCACGAGTGGGAGCGCTCGCGGGTCTTCTACTTCCACTTCGGACTGGCCGAGAGCGCCGTGCTCGGCGCCTTCTGCGCGCAGGATCTCGCCCTGTTCGTGGCGTTCTTCGACCTGATGCTCATCCCGTTCTACTTCCTGTCGGGGATCTGGGGCGGGCCTGACCGGGTGCGGGCGACGACGCGGCTGGTCATCTACACACTCGTCGGCTCGTTCTTCATGCTCGTGGCGTCGGTCGCCACCGGTGTGCTGGCCTCCAGCCAGCACGGTACGCCGCTGAACTTCGCGATCAGCGCGCTGCAGGGCCTGCCGCTGTCGCACACCACGCAGACCTGGGTGTTCCTGGCCTTCGCCGTGGCCTTCTTGGTCAAGATGCCGCTCGTCCCCTTCCACGGCTGGTTGCCCGACGGCTACAAGGCGATGCCGATCCCGGCGGTGGCGGTGTTCTCGGCGATCCTGTCCAAGGTCGCGGCCTACGGCTTCCTGCGCATCGTGCTGCCGCTGTTCCCCTACGCCTCCGCGCACTTCCAGACGCTGATGCTCATCATCGCCGTGGTGTCGGTGCTGTGGGCGACGCTGGTGGCGATGACCACGCCCGACGCGCGGCTCGTGGTCGCCTACTCCAGTGTGGCCCAGCTCGGCTTCATCATGCTCGGCGTGTTCTCGCTGCGCCCGCAGGGCGTCCAGGGCGCGCTGCTGCAGATGGTCAACCACGCGCTGGTCACCGCCCCGCTGTTCTTCATCGTCGCGGCGCTGGCCGTGCGCGCGGGCGGCTCGGAGAAGCTGAGTGACATGGGCGGGATCGCCTTCCGCGCCCCGGTGCTGGCCAGCCTGTTCATCATCACCACGTTCGTGTGGCTGGCGATGCCGGGCTCGTCGAACTTCGTCGGGGAGTTCATGATCCTGCTCGGCCTGTTCAACGCCAAGATGCCGATCGCGCTGCTGGCGTCGGCCGGCGTCGTAGGCGCGGCCGTGTACGCGCTGCGGGCCTACATCCGCTCGATGCACAACCGCACCGGCCCCCGCGTCAACTCGTTTGACCTCTCGATCACCGACGCCCTGCCGGTCATCGGCCTGCTGGCCGTGATCCTCGTGCTGGCCTTCTATCCCCAGTTCGGCCTGAAGCGCTCCGAGCCGACGGTGACCTCGACCCTGGCCCCGGCCCAGGCGCAGCTGGCGGCCTCGGCGGCCACGCACAAGGTGGCTCAGGTCCCATGAGCGTCGCCATCCTCGCCGCCGCGCACCTGAGCGGCCCCCACATCGACTGGGCCTCGTTCATGCCCTTCGTCATCCTCGGCGTGGGCGCGCTGGCGGTGCTGCTGATCGGCCTCTTCGGCCGGGTCGCCCGCGAGACCGTGGTGCCGCTGGTGACGATCGCCGCCCTGGTCGCCTCGATCGTGATCGAGGTCACACGCCTCAACCACCCGGCGTCGATCATCTCCGACGCGCTCGCCGTGGACGGGCTGGCGCTGGTGCTCGACATGATCTTCGCGGTGGCGGCGATCGCCGCCGTGATCCTGTCGCTCCGTGAATCGGCGACCCGCATCGCGGGCCACGGCGAGTACAACTCGCTCATCCTGTTCAGCGTCCTGGGCATGGCGATCCTCGTCTCGGCCCAGAACCTGGTCACCCTGTTCGTCGGGTTCGAGCTGCTGTCGATCCCGCTGTACGTGCTCTGTGCCTCGGAGTTCTGGCGTGAGGGCTCGCTGGAGTCGGGGCTGAAGTACCTGGTGATCGGCTCGGTAGGCTCGGCCACGCTGGTCTACGGGCTGGCGCTGGTCTATGGCGCCACCGGCTCGACCCAGTTCAGCGGCATCTCCCACGCGATCGCCACCGGCGGCACCGGACACGGCCTGCTCGGCGACCCGATGATGCTCACCGGCCTGGCGCTGGTGATCGTGGGCTTCGCGTTCAAGGCCTCGGTGGCCCCGTTCCATCAATGGACGCCCGACGTCTATGAGGGCGCGCCCACCCCGGTCACGGCGTTCATGGCGACCGCCACCAAGGCCGCGGCGCTGGGCGCTCTGCTGCGCTTCTTCGACGTCGCCGCGATCCAGCTGCACAGCACCTGGGCCCCGGCCCTGGCCACGATCGCCGCCATCACGATCATCGTGGGCAACGTCGGGGCGCTCAACCAGTCCTCGCTCAAGCGGATGCTCGGCTACTCCGGCGTCGGGCAGGCCGGATACATGCTGGCGGGAGTCGTCGTCGCCACACAGCTCGGCGTTAACGCCACGGTCCTTTACCTGGGCGTCTACCTGTTCATGAATCTCGCCGCGTTCGCGGTGATCGTGGCGGTCCAGCGCGAGCGCGCCGACGGCGACGAGCTGTCCGGGCTCGCCGGCCTGGGCGCGCGCAGCCCGTTGCTGGCGTGGCCGATGTCCATCGCGATGCTGTCGCTGGCCGGAATCCCGGCGACCGTCGGCTTCATCGGCAAATTCCAGCTCATCCACGCCCTCGTCGACGGCAGCTACACGTGGCTGGCGATCGTGCTGGTGATCGGCTCGATGATCTCGCTGGGCTACTACCTACGGGTGATCGCGACGGTGTGGATGCGCGACGAGGTGCCGGCCCCGGGACCCGGGGTGCGCGAGCCGTTGATGGCCCGCGGCGGCCTCGCGCCGATCGCCGGCGGCTCGCCCGAGGCCGACGAGGAGAACGGCGTCGGCACGCTCGTGACCGCCCCGCGGTCAAGCCTCGCCGCCGCCGGTCCCGCCCCGGCGGTCGCCGCGGTGGCGGTGCTGTTCGCCGCCGCCAGCGTGGTGTTCGGGATCTTCCCCCAGCCGCTGTTCGACCTCGCTGCCCACGCCGGGCGGGCGCTGGGCCTGCATTGAATTAGCCCGAGTTCGGCTCAGCCGTCACCGGCGCCCGGGAGACGCCGCAGACCCGCTCCACGGGTCGGAACCCGACGGACTCATAGATGGCGGCGGCGTGGTAGTCGGGGTCGGCGGCGATCACCAGCCGGGTGGCGTCATAGGTGGCGGTGGCATGGCGCGCCACGTCGACCAGCAGCCGGGAGCAGATCCCGCGTCGGCGGTGCGTGATGGCGGTGTCCACCGCCTGGTAGCGCCCACGGCCGGCGGTGACGACGATCCCCATGGACCCGGCCACGACGTCACCGTCGAGGGCGACGTACCAGGCGCCGGCGCCGGCGCCGAACATCGCGCGCAGCTCGGCCATCCGGGCGCGGGCGAACACCCGATGCGGCTCCTCCTCGAAGCGGTCTGCATCGCGCGCGGCGACCTGCATCTCGACCACCTGGTCCCACCACCGCTCGTCCGCGGAGGCGGGGCGCGGGTCCAGGGCGCGGACCTCCACGTCGCGGTTGGCGCGGCGATGAGGGTGGATCTCGTCCGGCGCGGCGATCATCCCGACGGTGAGATCCACGTCGTAGCCGCGGGCGGCGAACTCCGACTCGACGGCGCCGCGGACGTCGCCGGTCTGGTCCCAGGCGAAGGTGTGATGCCCGACGCGCGGCTCGCCGGCGAACTCGGCCGCGAACAGCCCCTCCCAGCGCTCGCCGTCCCCGGCGGCGGGCGCGTCGTCGAACACGAGCAGGTTGCCCCAGTAGTGGGTCGGGTTGCCGGGGGAGCGCACGACGAGGTAGCCGTCGCGGCGCTCGACGACACGATCGGGCGGCAGGACGTCGATGCTGGTGGCCCACACCAGCGAGCGGGGCACGAGCCTCTCCTCCATGCGGAAGAAGGCTACCGGCGTCGTTTTGGGCGCCCGCCACGGCGCCGGTGCCGGTCCCGAGGTGCGCAAGAGGGGCAGCGACCCGGACTCAGGCGGCGGGGCGGGCGAGGGCTCGCAATCGACCGGTCACCCCGACGGTGCCGGCTGACGCGCGCGAGAAACGCATCACTCCGTCGTCAACCCCGCCCAGCTTGAAGTCCAGCACGTCCAGCGCATAGTTCTGGTGCACCCGCCAGGGGCGCCGGGAGCCCTGAAAGGGGAAGTCGTGAACCGACCGCCGCACGTACCCCGAGGTGAGGTTGAGGAGCGGCTCGCGGACGAGCTCGGGGTCCGGATCGGCCGGCGTGCATGAGACGTAGCCGTGCCGGCGCATGTGCTTGAGCAGGCGACACACGTACGCGGCGGTGAGGTCGGCCTTGAGCGTCCAGGAGGCATTGGTGTAGCCCACGGTGAACGCGAAGTTGGGGACGCCGGAGAGCATCATGCCCTTGTAGACGACCTGGCCGGGGAGGTCGACGGGCGCGCCGTCGACGGCGATGTCGATACCGCCGAACGCCAGCATCTGCAGGCCGGTGGCGGTGACGATGATGTCGGCCTCGAGCTCCGCGCCGCTGCGCAACGCCAGGCCGCGTTCGGTGAACGCCTGGACCTGATCGGTGACGATGGAGGCCCGGCCGGCGCTGACCGCGGCGAAGAGGTCACCGTCGGGGACGACGCACATGCGCTGGTCCCACGGGTCGTAGGCGGGCCGGAAGTGCGTGTCGACGTCGTAGCCGTCGGGCAGCTGGCGCTGCGCCCCGCGGCGGATGAGCGACTTCATCAGTTCGGGGCGCTTACGGCTGAGCTGATAGCTGAGCGTCATCAACCCCACGTTCTTCCAGCGCACCGCCTGGTAGGCGGCCGTCCTGGGCAGGCGGCGGCGCAGCCACTCGGCCACGCCATCACGCGAGGGCAGCGACACGACATAGGTGGGCGAGCGCTGGAGCATCGTGACGTGCGCGGCGGTCCGGGCCATCGCGGGCACCAGGGTGACGGCGGTGGCACCGCTGCCGATGACGACGACGCGCTTGCCGGCGTAGTCGAGTTCCTCGGGCCAGTGCTGGGGATGAACCACCGGGCCTCCGAAACGCTCGACGCCCGCGAACTCAGGCGTGTAGCCGTGGTCGTAGCGGTAGTAGCCACCACAGCAGTGGAGGAAGTCGCAGGTGAACATGTGGCGCTCGCCGGTGTCGGTCCGGCGGACGTCGACCGTCCAGCACGCGTCGGCGCTGCTCCACTCGGCCCGCTCCACCCGGTGGTCGGTGCGTACCCGGTCCAGGACGCCGTGGCGCCGCGCGGTGTCGGTCACGTAGCGCAGGATCGATGGGCCGCCGGCGATCGCCTCGGCGTCCTCCCACGGGCTGAACGAGTACCCCAGCGTGTGCATGTCGGAGTCCGACCGCACGCCCGGATAGCGGAACAGGTCCCAGGTCCCGCCGATGCGCTCGCGCGCCTCCAGGATGGCGTAGCTGCGCCCGGGGCACCGTCGCTGGAGATGGCAGCCCGCCCCGATCCCGGAGAGGCCGGCGCCGACCACCAGCACGTCGAAGTGCTCGCCGACCCTGGTACGCATGCGTATCGGAGAGCTTACCTAGAGTTCCCTTGACCCATCGATCGACCATATGGAGCCAGCACAGATGGAGACCTGGGACGCGATCACCAGCCGCCGCAACGTACGCGAGTTCGCCGACCGCCCGATCGGCGAGGACGATCTGGACCGGATCCTGGAGGCCGGCCGGCGGGCCCCCTCGTCGCGCAACTGGCAGCCGTGGGACTTCATCGCGGTCACCGACCGCGCCCAGCTGACCGAGCTGGCGGGCGTGTGGCGCGGTGGCGGACACATCGCCCACTCCGCGGCGACGGTCGTGGTGCTGCTCCCCGAGCTCGACGACGCCGATCGCCGCGCCCGGGCGAGCTTCGACGTCGGCCAGGCGGCGATGCAGATGATGATCGCCGCCGCCGACCTGGGCATCGGCTCGGGCCATTCCGCGGTCGGCGACCAGGACGCAGCGCGCACGATCCTCGGCTTCCCCGAGGACCGCTACGCCTACATCATGGTCGACTTCGGCTACCCCGCCGACCGGCCCCTGCGACCGATCCGGCGGCCCGACCGGCGGCCGTTCGAGGAGGTCGTGCACCGCGGGCGCTGGTGAGCTCGGGCCCGCCGCACCCGCCGCTACGATCGACCGTCCGTGGACTATCCCGTCGAGAGCTTCACCGATGATGAACGCGCGCTGCTGAGCGCGCACTGCACCAATCTCGACCGGCCGGTGTTCGCGCTGGTCAACCTGCCCGAGACGCTCAAGGGCGCTCTGTTCGCCCGCTACTCGCGTTACCCCGGGACGCTGCGTCGGCTGCTGCTCGACGAGTTCGCCGAGGACCTTCCGGGCGGGTTTGACACGCGCGAGCGCGACGCCGGCTCCTCGCGCGCCGCCCAGCTCTACGAGCGCATCTTCCTCGGCTACGGCGATGACTCGGTGGCCCAGCTGGGCGGCGCCCACGTCGCATGCGAGTGGGTGTCCAACGTGCTCACCAAGGTCCTTCAGCGTCCGCGGCTGGCCGCCTATCTGGAGCAGTCCACCCGCTATATCGCCTACGACGCCCCCATGCCGGGAGAGGACGGCGGGTACCGGTACTACCGCGACCCCGAGCTCGGGCCCGAGTACCGGCGGGCCATGGACGACCTGTTCGCCACGTACTCGGCGGCGATCCCCCAGGTGCTGGCCTGGGCCGAGTCGGAGTTCCCCCGGACCGGAGATGAGCCCCCCGCCGCCCACGCCCGCGCGCTCAAGGCCAAGGGGCTGGACCTCCTGCGCGGGCTCTTGCCGGCCGCGTCGCTGTCGCACATGGGCATCTTCGCCACCGGCCAGACCTACGAACAGCTCATCCTGCACCTCCTGGCCCACCCGCTGCCCGAGGCCCGCCGCTACGGCGCGATGATCCTGGAGGAGCTGCAGAGCGTGATGCCGAGCTTCGTGGCCCGCGTCGAGCGCCCGGACCGCGGGGGCGAGTGGATCGGCTACCTGGAGGCCCGCGCGCAGGCCGGGGCCCGCTGGGCGCGGCGCCTGGGCCTGACCGAGGAGTCAGACGCCGCCGCCGGCCCGTCGGTGCGCCTCACCCACGTCGACGGCGACGAGGACGATCTGCTGGCGGCGCTCCTGTTCGAGGCCGGCACCACGTCCGAGGACGCGATCCGGCGATCGGTCGAGGTGCTGTCAGAGGCCGAGCGCGCGGATCTGCTCGCGGACCTCGTCGGCGAGCGGGCCAACCGCCGCCACCGGCCGGGCCGCGGCTTCGAGGCGCTGCGCTACCGGTTCGAGATCGTGGCCGACTACGGGGCCTTCCGCGATCTCCAGCGCCACCGGATGCTGACCGTCCAGTGGCAGGCGCTCACGCCGGATCTCGGCGCCGGGGTGCCCGAGCAGGTGGACCTGGCGGGCGTCGGGGACGCCTACCGCCGCGCGTTGGAGGTCTCGCGCGCCGAGTACGAGCGCCTGACCGGTGCGGGCCTGGCCAGCGCCGCCCCCTATTCGCTCTGCCTCGGATACCGGCTGCGCTTCGTCCTGGACCTCAACGCCCGAGAGGCGATGCAGCTCATCGAGCTGCGTTCGGGTCGCGAGGGCCACCCCAGCTATCGCGCTGTGGCGCATGAGATGCACGCTCAGATCGCCGCGGTGCACCCGGCGGTGGCGGGGGCGATGACCCACGTGGACGTGGAGACCGAGCCGCGCCTGGAGCGCATCCTGTCCGAGATGCGCTCCCACTCCCGCGGGCTCGCTTAACCCGCCTCGCGCTGGCGCAGTTCGATGCGCCGAATCTTGCCGGTCAGAGTCTTGGGCAGATCGGGCACGAACTCGATCTGCCGCGGGTAGGCGTAGGCCGAGAGATGGTCGCGGACGAACGCCTTGATCTCCTCGCCGAGCGCGTCAGACTCCTCGTGGCCGGCGCTCAGCACGACGAACGCCTTGACCACGTTCCCGCGGCGCTCGTCAGGGACCGCCACCGCTGCCGCCTCGGCGACGGCGGGATGCTCCAGACAGGCGGACTCCACCTCGAAGGGGCCGATGCGGTATCCGGCGGAGATGATCACGTCGTCGGCGCGGCCCTCGTACCAGAAGTACCCGTCCTCGTCGACCGAGGCGGCGTCCTTGGTGTGGAACCAGTCGCCGCCGAAGACCTCGCGGGTGTCCTCCGCCGGCCGGTTCCAGTAGCCGAGCGGGTAGTGCGGGTTCGAGCGCGCGCGCAGGCAGATCTCCCCCTTCTCGCCCGGCCCGACCGGACGCTCGTCCTCGTCGAGGATCTGCACGTCCCAGCCCGGCATCGGCTTGCCCATCGACCCTTCGCGGACGTCCATGAAGGGGAAGTTGGCGCACAGCGGATAGGACTCGGTGAGCCCGTAGAAGTCGAGCACGGTAATCCCGTACTGCTCGCGCACCCACCGGATCGCCTCCGGGTTCAGCGGCTCGCCCGCCGAGCACATGATCCGGATCTTCTGCGGATACCGGGTCCTGGCGTCCGTGATGGACATCATCGAGCGGATCGCCGTCGGCGTGCCGAAGACGTTGGAGACCTCGTGGCGGGAGAGGAAGTCCAGCTGCTTGGCCGGGTCGAAGCCGCCCTCGCGCTGGTAGACGGCCTGGACGGCGCCGTACCGCCACGGCCCCAGCAGCGGCGCGATGCCGGCCGCCCACGCCCACTCGCCCATGCCATGGAAGACCTCCCCGTCCCGGACGTCGTGGCAGTAGACGAACTCCTCGTGGGCGAGGATGTAGCGGTGGGCGTGGAGGATCCCCTTGGCCAGCCCGGTCGTGCCCGACGAGTAGTAGAGCTGGGCGGGATCATCGGCGGCGGTGTCGGCGGTCTCGAACGCCGTTGACCCCTGGCTGAGCAGGTCGTCGTCAAGGATGAGCACGTGCTCCACCAGCGAGCGCTCCATGCGGTCGGCGTTGGCTGTGTTGGTCACCAGCACCTTGGGCTGGGAGTCGGCGAGGCGGTGGCGGATGCCCTCGTCCCCGTAGAGCACCGACATCGACAGCAGGATCGCTCCCACCTTCCACGTGCCGAAGAAGGCCGCCGCGGTCTCCGGCGTCGGCGGCAGCAGCATCGCCACGCGATCTCCGTTCTGGACGCCGTGGGCGACCAGGACGTTGGCGAAGCGGTTGGCGCTGTCCTGCAGCTCGCCCCAGTTCAGCCGGCGCACGTTGCCGTTGAAGTCCTCGTGGATCATCGCCGCCTTGTCCCGGGCGTGGCGATCGCAGACGTCGGCGGCGATGTTGTAGCGCTCGGGCACGGACCAGCTGTGCTCGGCACGCGCCTGTTCGTATGTGAGGGGGGAGCTCATCGGTCAATCATGACCTATGAGAGCGGGCGCTGCCGGAGCGTCGAGGTCCTCCTCGGCCAGGCGCAGGCCCAGCCCCTCGGGGGCGTGCAGGGCGAGCATCTCCGTGGAGGCGCCGCGCCCGGCGTCACGCAGCGAGACCACGATCATGACCGCGAACGCCACCGGCACCGTGACGATGGCGGGCTGGGCCAGCAGGGCCCCGGTCACGGTGGCCGATTCGTCGCCGCGTGCCAGCCCCACGAAGATGGCCGCGGTGGCCGTCACCGCTCCGCTGAGCATGCCCACGGCGGCCCCGCGCGCCGATAGGCGGGTCCACCACACCCCCAGCAGGAACATCGGGCAGAACGTGCTGGCGGCGATCGCGAACGCCCACCCGACGAGGATCGAGATGTCGACCTGTTGCGCCAGCAGAGCCAGGAGCCCCGGCACGACCATGGCCCCCAGCGCGGCCACGCGGAAGCGCACGCGCCGGACGGACACACCCCCGGCCGGCTCGCGCCGCAGCCGCGGCCAGATGTCGTGGCTGATCGTCCCGGCCAACGACACGAGCAGGCCGGAGGACGTGGACAGGAACGCCGCGAACGCCCCGGCCGCGGTGAGTGCCCCCAGCACCGTCCCCACGGTCCCGGGCCACGCCGCGTGGGGCAGGGTCAGCACCACGGTGTCGGTCTCGCCGGTGGTGTAGAGCTCGGGCGTGAGCGCCCGCCCCATTGCCCCGTAGACGGCGGGGAAGGCGTAGAACAGCCCCAGCAGCGCCAGAACGTGGACCGTGGTGCGCCGCGCCGCGTGGCCGTCGGGGTTGGTGTAGAAGCGCACGAGGATGTGCGGCAGCCCCATGGTGCCCAGGAACGTGGCCACCAGCAGCGAGTAGACGAGCAGGGGCGAGCTCTCGTCGGTGCCGCCGACGGGGCGCGACCACTCCGTCCCCCTCTGCGGCACGGTCCCCTCGGCCACGGGCACGACCGTGCCGGCGGGCAGGCGGATGGCGACCTGACCGGGCAGCGTACGGTGCGCGCCCGCGGGTACCGAGACCGACCGGCCGGCGATGGTGAACGTCGCCGCCTTGGGGAACTGGACGGGCTGGGGCCCGGGCAGCCGGATGGTCAGCGCGTGCGGCGCGCTCGGGTACTCGCGGCCGAACAGCGCGGCCCGTCCGGGCAGCCCGCCGAAGTGGATGATGAGCAGGCAGGCCGGGACCGAGATCGCGAACACCTTGATCCAGAACTGGAAGGCCTGGACGTAGGTGATGCCGCGCATGCCGCCGATGGCCACGTTGATGGCCACGATCGCCGCGACGACCACGACGCCGACCCAGTAGGGCGCGCCGGTGACGACGCCGAGCGCCAGGCCGGCCCCTTTGAGCTGGGGCAGCAGGTAGAAGCCGCCGATGAGCAGCACGATCGCCGCGGCCAGCGGACGGATGCGCGGGCTGCGCAGCCGCGCTTCGGCGAAGTCGGGGATGGTGTAGGAGCCAAAGCGCCGCAGGGGCGCTGCCACGAACAGAAGCAGCGCCAGATACCCGGCGGTGAAGCCGAGCGACTGCCAGAGGGCGCTGGCCCCCAGCTTCATCTCGAGGCCGGCGATGCCGAGGAAGCTCGCCGCCGACAGGTACTCGCCGGAGATCGCGGCGGCGTTCCACCATGCGGTCACGGAGCGCGACGCCACCAGTAGGTCCGACGTGGTCCGCACGAAGCGCACTCCCCACGCGCCGAGGCCCAGCGTGCCGAGCGTGACCGCGCCGATGGCCAGCAGGGCCGTCACGTCGTTACTTCTCAACGAGGTCGCGGAAGGCGGCGTCCAGAGCGTCGGCCCGGCGGGCGTAGAGCCAGCCGATGGCGATGAACAGTGGCCACAGCGGCACCAGCAGGATCCAGATTGACAGCGGGAGCCCGAGCACCTGCACGCGGTCCAGGCCCGGCAGCAGGTAGAGGGCCAGCGGGAGCACGCCGAACACCGCCCCGAAGGCGACGAGGGCCAGTAGCGAGAGCTGGAGCTGGGCGTGGCGCAGCCGCCGCAGGTAGACGTCGCCGTGGGCGGTGGAGTCGGCCAGCTCCTGGCGGGGCGAACGCAGCGGCGGCGGCGTCCGGTCGCCGTCGAGGCCGCTCACGCCGCGCGCACCCCGGCCCGGAACTTCGGCAGCGTCATCGTCACCGTCGTGCCGCGTCCCAGCGCGGACTCGATCTCCAGGCCATAGGCCGGCCCGAACGCCGCCTGGAGGCGGGCCTGGACGTTCATCAGCCCCACGCCCCGGTCGTGGCCATTGCCGGCCAGGATCTCGGTGGCCCGGGCGCCATCCATCCCGACCCCGTCGTCGGTGACCCGTAGCTCCACGTCGGCGTCGATGTCTCGGCCCACGATCTCCACCCGGCCCCGGCCCCGGCGCTCGACGCCATGACGGACCGCGTTCTCCACCAGCGGCTGCAGCGACAGCATGGGGAGCACGGCCGGCAGCACCTCCGGCGCGACCTGGAGGCGCACCTCGAGACGCTCGCCGAACCGCGCCCGCTCCAGGCGCAGGTACTTCTCCACGTAGCTGAGCTCGTCGGCGAGGGTGACGTAGGGGCTGCGGCCGCGGAACGCGTAGCGCGTGAACTCGGCGAACTCGGTGAGCAGCTCGCGTGCCTCCTCGGGGTTGGAGTGGATGTAGCCGGCGATCGCGGCGAGCGCGTTGTAGACAAAGTGCGGTGAGATCTGCGCCCGGAGCGCGTGGAGCTCGGCGCGGGCCAAGCGCTCAGACTGCGCCTCGTACTCGGCCAGCGCCAGCTCAGCCGACACGAGGCTGGCCGCGTCGCCGACGGTCCGCGTCTCCTCCGGCGTCAGCCGCCACCCGCGGGAGAACAGCGCCAGGAACGTCCCCACGCGCTCGTCGCGCACGACCAGGGGCGCCAGGACCGCGCCGCCGATGGGGCAGGCTGGATCGCTGCACCGGATCCGGCTCTCCACGTGCAGGCGGTCGTCGCGGGCGGCGTGCCCTGCGAGAGCGATCCACTCGGCGTCGTCATGGTGGTCGTGTCCGTCGCCGGCGATGGCGAGGACGCGCTGCGTGTCCAGGAGCGCGACGGCCTGGGCCTGGGTGAGCGTCAGCAGATGCCCCACCGTCTCGGCGGCGCTGGCGGCCGACAGGCCGCGGCGCAGGTGCGGCAGAGTGGCGGTGGCGGCGTGCAGCGCCTCCTGCATGGCGCGCTGCTCGTTGGAGATCACGCGGGGCGGACGGATCAGGCGGAAGGCAGCGATCACCGACGCGGCGATCGCCCATCCGAGGAGCACACCGAGGATCACCTCCACTGTGGCCGGTGAGCATATTGCGCCGGCCTCCGCGGAGGGAGCGTTTCAGGGCGCACTGACAAACACGGCCGTCGCCGCCGGTATGGTTAGCGATCGATAATGAGCGTCGTTTTGGGCGTCCTGCTCGGGGCCGGACTCGCCACCGCGATCGCGATTGGATGGGTCCTCGCACGCGCTCCGCGGGCCGTGCGCACCCCGGCGGCGATCGGAATGCAGTCCGCGCTGCACGCCGCCACCGCCACTCTGCCGCACCTGCGCCGCGGCCTGGGGCCGAGCTCCGCAGCCCACGCCGTCCCCCATCTGCGCCGGCTCACCGGCGCGGCGTCGGTGGCGCTGGCCGACACCCGGACCGTCCTGGCCATCGACGGCGAGGGCAGCGACCAGGTCCGCCCGGGCGACATGCTCAGTCGCCTGCTGGCCCGCACCCGCGACGATCGCGTGCGCATCGAGCCCCGGCTGACGTCGTCTGATCCCGCCTGCCCGCTGCGGTCGGCGGTGCTGGCGCCGCTCGTGGTCCAGGGCCGGCGCGAGGGGACGCTCATCGCCTTCTACCGGCGGCGAGGGCGTCCGCCGGCCAGCGAGGTTCGCGTGGTGATGGAGGCGGCCAGCCTGGTGTCCGCCCAGCTCGAGCTGTCGGTCGTGGCCGAGCAGGAGGAGCGGCTGGCGCGGGCCGAGTTGCGGGCGCTGCGCGCCGAGATCTCGCCGCACTTCATCTACAACGCCCTCGCCGCCGTGGCGGGCGACATCCACACCCGTCCCGACGACGCCCGCGAGCTCCTCATCGACTTCGCCGAGTTCACCCGCTACCTGTTCCGCGACGGGCGCTCCTACGTAACGCTCGCCGAGGAGCTCGAGCACGTGGAGCGCTACCTGCGCCTGGAGCAGGCCCGGTTCCACGACCTGCAGGTCACGGTTGACGTGGCACCGGAGACGCTGGTGACCGTCGTACCGGCGATGTCGCTGCAGCCGCTGGTGGAGAATGCCGTCCGTCATGGGATCGAACGGCGCGCCGGCACGGGTCGGGTTGCGATCGAGGCCCGCGTTGCGGGCCGCGACATCGAGCTGCGCGTGGCCGACGACGGCGCCGGTATCGCGCCTGAGAGATTGCCGGGCCTGGTGGCGGGCGCGGGCGGCGGCATCGGCCTGTCCAACGTCGACGGCCGGCTGCGGGCGACGTTCGGCGAGCGCTACGCGCTGCGACTCGAATCCGAGCTCGGGCACGGCACGACCGCGATCATGACGGTCCCCAACCTCATCGGCGAGGACAGCGCCCGGACCGCGGCGACGATGGCGGCCAGCGGGTGACCGGCGACCAGCTCACCATCCTCGCCGTCGACGACGAGCGAACCCAGCTGGAGGATCTGGCCCGCCTCCTGCGCAACTCCCCGAGCGTGAGGGACGTGGAATGCGCCTACGACGGCCATGACGCGCTGGTCAAGGCCTCCACCCAGGCCTACGACGCGATCTTCCTCGACGTCCGCATGCCCAACCTTGACGGGCTGGAGCTGGCACGGGTGCTCCGGCGCTTCGCCGCGCCGCCCCAGCTGGTGTTTGTCAGCGCGTATGACAACGCCGCGGTGGACGCCTTCGAGCTGCACGCGCTCGATTACCTGCGCAAGCCCGTGGGACGGCGGCGCGTCGAGGAGGCGATCGAGCGCGTGGCGGCCGCGGTGGAGTCCAGCCCGGGCGAGCGCCGGACGGGGGCGCTGCCGACGGCGCCGACCGAGGACCACGAGATGATCGCGGTGGCCAACCTGCACGGCGGCTCCACGCGGCTGCTGCCGCGCCGCCAGGTTCTCTACGTCCAGTCCTACGGGGACTTCGTCCGGATCGTGACGGCAGACGGGCGCTACCTGCTGCGCTCGACGCTGGCCGAGATCGAACGCCGCTGGGAGCCACACGGCTTCGTCCGCGTGCACCGTCAGTACGTCGCCAACCTCCGCAACGCCGTGGAGCTCGCGCCGGTGCTGGGCGGCACCGCCGAGCTGACCTTCGCCGACGGCCAGACGATCCCCGTGGCGCGCCGGCACACGGCCGAGCTGGGCCGGCGGCTCAGCGTCTGAGCCGCCGGCTGTCGCTCACGAACCCCGTTGGCGGAAATGTATTCCGCCGCCCGGTATGGGCGCCGGCTCGTGCTGGCTATGCCTCGGCGGCCTGCTCCTCGTTGATCTTGTCCTCCAGCTGCTCCATGACGGCGGGGTCGCGCAGCGTTGTGACGTCGCCCAGGGCGCGGCCCTCGGCGATGTCGCGCAAGAGGCGGCGCATGATCTTCCCGGAGCGGGTCTTGGGCAGGTCGTCGGCCCAGATGATCCGCTTGGGCCGCGCGAACTTGCCGATCCGATCGGCGACGTGGCCGCGGATCTCCTCCACCAGCTCGTCGGTCCCGGCCAGGTCGCCGTTGAGGGTCACGAATGCCGCGATCGCCTGGCCCGTGTCCTCGTCTGACTGGCCGATGACCGCCGCCTCGGCGACCTTGGGGTGCGACACGATCGCCGACTCCACCTCCGCGGTGGACAGCCGGTGGCCGGACACGTTGACAACGTCGTCGATGCGCCCGATCACCCAGAGGTAGCCGTCCTTGTCCTTGCGGGCAGCGTCACCGACCACGTACGTCGTCTTGTCGAACTTGGAGAAGTAGGTCTCGATGAACCGGTCCTCCTCCTTGTAGAGCGTGCGCAGCATCGAGGGCCATGGCCGCTTGAGCACGAGCAGGCCCTGGCCCTCCTCCACCGGCTTGCCCTCGCGCTCGTCAACGACGTCGGCGAGGATCCCCGGCAGCGGGCGAGTGGCCGAGCCGGGCTTGGTGGCCACGATCCCGGGCAGCGGGCTGATCATGATCGCCCCCGTCTCGGTCTGCCACCACGTGTCCACGATCGGGCAGCGCTCGCCGCCGACCACCCTGTAGTACCAGAGCCACGCCTTGGGGTTGATCGGCTCGCCCACCGTGCCCAGCAGCCGCAGCTTTGACAGGTCCGCCTTCTCCACGTGCTCGGCGCCCCACTTGATGCAGGCCCGAATCGCCGTCGGGGCGGTGTAGAAGATGGTGACGCCGTAGCGCTCCGCGATCTCCCACCAGATGCCCTTGTGCGGGTAGTCAGGGGCGCCCTCCCACATCACCGAGGTCGCGCCGTTGCACAGCGGCCCGTAGACGATGTAGGAGTGGCCGGTGACCCAGCCGACGTCCGCCGCGCACCAGTACACGTCCTCATCGGGCTTGAGGTCGAACACGTACTTGTGTGTGGCGCTCACCCCGGTCAGGTAGCCGCCGGTGGTGTGCAGGATCCCCTTGGGCTTGGCGGTCGAGCCGCTGGTGTAGAGGATGTAGAGCGGGTGCTCGGCGTCGAGCTCCTCCGCTGGGCACTCGGGGTCGGCGGCGTCGCAGATCTCGTGGAACCAGACGTCGCGGCCGTCCTGCATGTCACAGTCGGTGCCCGTCGACTTGACCACGACGATGTGCTCGAGCGACTTGACGTCGCCCATCACCTTGTCCACCGCCTCCTTGATGGGCGCGGTCTTGCCCTTGCGCCGGGCGCCGTCGACGGTGATGAGCGCCTTGGCCTCGGAGAACTCCATGCGCTCCTTGACCGAGTCCGGCGAGAAGCCGCCGAAGACGACGTTGTGCGGCGCTCCGATGCGCGCGCAGGCGAGCATCGCCACGACCACCTCGGGGATCATCGGCAGGTAGATCCCGACGACGTCGCCCGTCTGGATCCCCAGGTCCTTCAGGGCGTTGCCCAGGCGCTGGACGTCACGGAGCAGGTCGGCGTAGGTGACATCGCGCTCCTCGCCCTCCTCGCCGCGCCAGTGGTAGGCGACCTTGTCCCCCTTGCCGGCCTCGACGTGGCGGTCCAAGCAGTTGTAGGACGCGTTGATCTTGCCGTCCTCGAACCACTTGTAGAAGGGCGGATTTGAATCGTTGACGTCCGTGGTCGGCTCGGTGAACCAGTGCAGGTTCTTGGCCTGCTTGGTCCACCAGCCCTTCCAGTCCTCCTCCGCCTCGTCGTAGACGGCCGGATCACTGAGGAGTGCGTGCTCGCGGAAGGCCTCCGGCGGTTCGAACTTCTCGATCTCAAGCATCTCCTCGAGCTGCTGCTCGAGCGTTCCCTCTCTGGTCGATGCCGTGTCTGCCATACAAGCCTCTCCTTGTAAACCCTGGCTTTCACGCGCCCCCGGGGTCAGCAGCGGGCGCCGGCAGTAGCTGCCGGCGCCCGGGCTGGCCGCGACGTGCGCGGCTGTGTTCTCTAGTTGTACCCCACCGTTCCTGTTGGCGGGATCCGTCGTCAGCGGCTGAGTGGCCAGACCGGCGCGACGGTTCGACCGAAGGTCGCGTTGATCACCCCCGCAAACGACGCGTACCAGGCAACAATCGCCGTGACGAGCCCGATGTAGCCGCCGAGCTTGATCGTACCGTTGGTGACGCTCGTGGTCCCGGCCAGCGCCGAGTTGCCGATGCCGAGCACGATGAACGTGATCGCCAGCAACAGGAACACGGCCGCGACCGCACCCGTGGTGCGTAGCGAGGCAATGAACATGTAGGCCGTGAAGATGCCCCACATCCACAGGTACAGGCCGAGCCCACTGAACACGACGGCCGGTGCGTTGCCTGCGACAGACTGAACGATGAAGAAGAACGAGATCCAGAACGCTCCGTACGAGCAGAACGCGACTGCGCCGAACGTGTTGCCGGTCCGGAACTCCCAGAGCCCCGCCACGAACTGGGCGACGCCGCCGTAGGCGAGCGCCAAGGCCGCTACCAGGGGCAGGAGTCCACCACCGGGGTGGGTCTTGTCGCCGACCAGCCCCGAGTTGATCAGGCTGAGCACAAACGTGGTGCCGGCGAATGCGGCCAGGCCCAGCGGTCCCGGGTCAGCCGGGCTCCATGCGATTCCGCGGCCAGACGTCGGATCCGACTCGGGCACGAGATCGGCCTCCCGGGACGGCAGGTTGCCTGCTTCCATCTCTCCTCCTACGTGAGTTGACGAGACGGGCACGAAAGCTCGCAAAGGCGCCTCACCGCGCAAAGGGAGAGATCGGCGGGCGGTCGCAGGGGACCGCTGAACGGTCGCAAGGTGCGACGAACGGCGACCGCCCGGGGGCCTCTAGTTGCGGCGCTTACGCTTGCGCTTGGGCGTGCTGGCCCGAGTGCGGCCGTTGCCGGGGGCCGTGGCGGCCTCGGGCTCGATGGCCGGGACCGGCGTCCGCGGCTTGGCCCCGCGGCGGGGACGATCGCCCGTCTCGGCGGCGCGGCGCGCCCGCATCTCCGCCGACGAGGGCCACGGCTCGGCGCGGCCCGAGCGCCATGCCGGCGGCACGCCGGTCGGCCAGCGGCCGGAGAAGAGGTAGGCCACCGCCAGCAGCCAGAAGGTCTGCACCACCGGTACCTGCGTGATCTGGAACAGGACCAGCGCGCCGGCGAACATCCCCAGATAGCCCATGAACCGCGTCAGCAGCCCTTGGTTCATGGCCTGCAGCGAAACCAGCACGAACGCCACGGCCACCAACAGGGCGGCCAACTGGCCGACGAGCTGGAGTCCCAGCAGCCCGGCGCCGCTCGTCAGGTGGTTGGCCTCGGCGTAGGTCTGCGAGCCCGTGGTGGCGAACTCGTGGACCTTGATCGCGACGACGATCGCGTAGACCACCCCCGCGACCGCGGCCAGCCCCCCGCCCACGATCGCGATGTAGCGGATATAGGGCCGCACCTTCTCGGGGTTGCGGGCACGGGCTGCGCCCAGGAGGAACAGCAACGTCCACGCGATTGCCAGCGAGCCGATGGCGTTGATCACGGAGGCGATGAGGTCCAGCGGAAAGCGCTTGTTGGCCACCAGCAGGTCCAGCGTCAGCTCGTCCACCTTGGTGTGGGGGCCGCCGAGCTGGATGACCGAGGCCAGGATGAGGCAGACGCCGGCGATGACGGCCACCACCACCTGGCGCATGCGCACGCGTGATTCGTAGGCCAGGATCTCGTCGGGGCTCATGCGGCGCCCAATGCTAGTGGCCACCAGGAGCCCAGGGCACGCAGAGCAGCAAGCTCTCGAGGGGCGCGGGCACAGACTCTGATGGCAAACCCTGCGCACATCGAGCAGATTTACCGTCAGAGTCAGCGCGCGGCGCGTCGGAAACCCATAAGAGTTTCGGGGCCGCCACCAGGGGCCAGCTACCATTGCACCCATGGAAGGAAGTGGATTCGGCGGTCTGTTCGGAGATCCGGACGATCTGCAGCGCCGGCTCGGTGAGTTCGCCGAGCAGATGCAGGGCGCGCAGCGTCTGGCCTGGGCCGACAACGCCATCAAGCTCGCCGTCGATCTGACGGTGGCGGCGATGAACCGCGCCAACATTCAGGGGACGACCGAACAGCAGGCCGAGCAGCTCCGGTCCGTGATGGCGGTCATCTTCCCCGAGGCCGTGACGCTCGTGCGCGAGGCGCGCGAGGGCCTGCAGTAACCCCGTCAGGGGCCGCTGACCGACACCGCGCGCGGGTTCAGTCCTCGCTGATCGCTGACAGCACCAGGTCGTCGTGCTCGGCCGGCTTGACGTTGCGCAGGACCTCCTTGACGGTCCCGTCGGGCGCGATCACGAACGTCGTGCGCTCGTTGCCCATGTACTCGCGGCCGTAGCGGTTCTTCTTGACCCAGACGCCGTACTGCTCGGCGACCCTGTGGCCCTCGTCGGCCAGCAGCGGGAACCCGAGTCCGTACTTCTGGTCGAACTTGGCCGTGGACTTGACCTCGTCGGGCGAGACGCCGAGCACGACCGCGTCGGCCGCTTCATAGTCAGCCCGGTGATCGCGCACGCCGCAGGCCTGCGTGGTGCAGCCGGGCGTGTCCGCCTTGGGATAGAAGTACAGGACGACGGTCTTGCCGCGGAGGCCCGACAGTGAGACGGGATTGCCGTCCTGGTCGGGGAGGGTGAAGTCGGGGGCGGGGTCGCCAGGATTCAGAGTCATGCGCGAACCCTACTCAAGCGCCCCCGTCGGCTCCCGCGGCGTGCCGATTAGGCGCCCGTCGCCGGGTTCGACACGAAGAACATCTGGGCCGCCGGGCTCTCGGCGAGCCCCGGATACCGGATCAGCAGATCCTCATCACCTGCGCATGGACCGAGCAATACCCCGGGGTGCGGAGGGGCGCGGCTTACTTGAGCAGCCGCGACAGCCGGCGGTCCTTGAGGAGCTTGCCGTCGGTCTGGCAGGTGGGGCAGTAGCACATGACGTAGTCCTCGTAGAAGACCGCCTCGAGTTGATCGCCGCAGCGCGGGCAGGGTTCGCCGTTGCGGCGATGGACGCGCAGCGGCATCGGCAGCTTGTCCGGGATGGGCAGCGTCAGGTGCTCCTCGTAGTGCCCCAGCGCGCGGCCGAGCTCGGAGACGATCGCCCCGCGCAGCCGCTCGGCCTCGTCGTCGGACAGCTCCGCGCCGCGCTTGAACGGCGACAGCTTGGCGGCGTGGAGGATCTCGTCCACCCAGGAGCGACCGATGCCGGCGATGACCCGCTGGTCGCGCAACAGTCCGTGCAGGGGCCGGGGCGCGTCGAGCAGCGGACCGAGCTCAGGCGGGTCTGGGTAGGCCTCCGGACCGAGCGTGGCGATGTGCTCCTCGGCCTCCAGGCCCTCGGGGGTGAGGACCTTGACCCAGGCCGCCTGCTTGGTCCCGAACTCGCGCAGCCGCAACTCGCGCCCGTCGGCCAGGCGCAGGAGCAGTCGCGAGGTCCGGTCGCGCAGCGACGCGCGCGTGTCGAAGAGCTGGAGGCGCCCCGCCGACATGAGGTGGATGAGCAGCGAGAGGTCGCCCTCCACGCCGACCTCGAAGAGCTTGCCCCGTCGCGTGATCCCGGTGAGCGTGCGGCCTTCGATCGCGCTCAAGGGCGGGTCGAACGACCGGAGCGCATTGATGCCAGGGGTCAGCGCGGACTCGACCTGCGCGCCGGCCGTGGCGGCGCCGATCAGGCGAGCGGTGATCTCAACCTCGGGTAGCTCTGGCATGCCTGTAGATGAGGCTACTCAGCCGCGCCTGGCCTCGCCCAAGCAAGTCTTAGACAGAAGACCCGAATTGTTCACGCGCCTTCAGTTCCGCTTTACGGAGGATGAGAAGACTGATTTGCATGAGTGACCTCCTTGCCATCTTCGGACCCTCGGACAGCGATTCAGAACTGATCAGCGAGATCTCCCGTCTGCACCCGACGCGCGTGACGGTCCTCGTCGAGGACGTCGACGCCGACTGGGCCTATGACGAGTCCCCGGCGGGCATCGGCCTTCGAGACCGGCTGGCGAGCCTGATGGCTGCCATCGAGCGGCTCACCGGCGCCACCGTGACCGGCCTGGCCGGCTCGCGCGATCAGCTGATCGGGTGGCGCTTCGATCGCGAGATTGGCGGACGCACGCCGATCGCCGTCTGATCGCGGCCCGCCGAAACCCAAAGCGCTCAGCGCCGGACGAGATGCGGCGGCGGGTGACGGACGCCCCCGCGGCGACCGGTACCCTCCGGCACCGATGAGTGCCACCCTGGCCCCCGACGACATCGTCGCCACCCACGCCGAGGGCGCGGCCAATGAGCGCGAGCCGCTCCTGGTGCTCGAGCCGCTGCGCGAGTTCCTGCGCGCCGGTGGGCTCGACGCCCCCAGCGACCTGGGCGCCGTGCCGATCGGCGAGGGCCACTCCAACGTCACCTTCGGTCTGTCCACCGGCGTGGTACTGCGCCGGCCGCCGCGGGGCCCACTCCCGCCCAGCGCCCACAACGTGCTGCGCGAGGCCCGGCTGCTCAGCGCGCTGGAGCCGACGACGGTGCGCGCGCCGCGGGTGCTGGCCGTGTGCGACGACCTCGAGGTGATCGGCGCGCCGTTCTACGTCATGGAGCGCGTGGACGGGACGGTCATCACCGACACGGTGCCGGCGCCACTGAACACCCCCGAACATCGCGGCCGCATCGCCCACGAGCTGATCGACTCGCTGGTCGAGCTGCACGCGACCGATTGGACGACGCTCGGGCTCGAGGGGTTCGGCAGGCCGACCGGGTACCTGGAGCGCCAGCTGCGGCGCTTCAACGGACTGTGGGAGGTCAACCGCACGCGGGAGATCGAGGAGCTCGACGTCGTCGGGACGTGGCTCGCTGACAACGTGCCCGAATCTCCCGTCTCCACCATCGTGCACGGTGACTACCGCCTGGGCAACACGATGTTCGCGGCGCAGGCCCCGCCGCGGCTGACCGCGATCCTGGACTGGGAGATGGCGACGATCGGCGACCCGCTGGCCGACATCGGCTACCTGATGATCCATTGGGTCCAATCGACGGACACGCGCAGCCGCTTCGTCATGCACACCGTCACCGACCAGCCGGGGTTCCCCACCCGGCAGGAGATGGTGGCGCGCTACGAGCAGCGCTCGGGCCGCGCGGTCTCGTCGCTGGACTGGTACGTCACCCTGGCCATGTGGAAGGCCGCGGTCTTCATGGAGGGCAACTACAAGCGCGCGGTGATGGGCACCACCGACGACCCGTGGCTGAAGACGTTCGGCGAGGGCGTCGTCGAGCTGGCCCAGCGCGCGCTGGACGTGACCCGGAACGGGTTCTAGGGTGAGGTACACCGGGCTCCTGGTCGACTGGGGCGGCGTGATGACCACCGACCTGTTCGCGTCGTTCCGCGCCTTCTGCGCGGCCGAGAGCCTGTCCCCGGATGCCATCGGCGAGCGCTTCCGCACCGACCGGGCGAGCCGCGATCTCCTCATCGGCCTGGAGACGGGGACGCTGCCCGAGGCGGATTTCGAGCAGCGCTTCGCCGAGATGCTCGGCGTCTCGCCGGACCGCCTCATCGAGCGGATGTTCGCCGGCGGCGGTCCGGACGCGGCGATGCAGCAGGCTGTCCGCCTGGCGCGCAGCGCCGGCATCCGAACCGGGCTGATCTCGAACTCGTGGGGGACGAGCCGCTATGACCGCGCGCTGCTGAGCGAGCTGTTCGACGGCGTGGTCATCTCCGGCGAGGTCGGCATGCGCAAGCCCGCGCCCGAGATCTATAAGCGGGCGGCGCGCATCATCGACGTGGCGCCGGGCGCCTGTGTGTTCGTCGATGACCTGCCGTTCAACCTGGCCCCCGCTCGCGAGCTGGGCATGGCGACGGTCCACCACGTGGACGCCGGGCAGACGATTGGAGAGCTCCAGCAGCTGCTGGCGGTGGAGCTCGCGTGACGCCGCGCCGTGCCTGGGCGCCGGCGCTCGCGGCGGCCCTGGCGGCCGCGGGATGCGGCGGTTCGAGCTCGCTGTCGGCCCACCAGCTGCGCACGGGGGCGACCCGCGCCTGCGCCGCGGCCACCCAGCGCCTGGATGCCATCCCCAACCCCAAGCTGCCCTCCGACGGCGCTGCCTTCCTGCGGCGGGGAGTCGCCGGGCTCCGCCCCGAGCTCACCGCGCTGGCCGCACTGCACCCCGACGGCACGCTGGGCGAGCAGTTCAGCCGGGCGCGGACGACGACCGAGCAGGAGCTCGCGGCGCTGGAGTCGTCGCTCAAAGGGCTGAAGACGGGCAACGACGCCGTGGTGGCGATCAAGACGCTGCAGGCACAGCTGGTCCCGCTGGAGCGGCGGGCGACCGCCGCGTGGCTGGCGCTCAAGATCCCGGCGTGCGTGGACACCTGACCGCCGGGCGCCGCCGCGCGAAATGACTCCGGCCCGTCCACGCGGCGGATGCCACGCGAGCGGGCCGGATGAAACAGGCCGGGTTCCCTGGCTAGAGGCGGTTCGCGGCCGCCTTGTCAGCGTTGACGACGACCTTGGGGAGCGGGGCGAAGTCCAGGTTCTCGCCGAACGAGTGACCGGAACCGAGCGCGTACTGGACGAACGACTTCAGCAGCGCGCCCTGCGGAGCCGTGGTCGGAGCGATCATGTACGTGAACGTGGAGATCGGATAGGCGATCTTCGCGCTCTTGGGCGGGTTGACGATGCTGAGCGCGAGACTCGACGGCACGTGCTTGACGACCGCGGCGGCATTCTCGATGTTGGCCAGGTTCGGGTACTCGTACTTGCCCGCGCGGTTCTGGATCGCGACGGCCGGGAGCTGATGGGCGATCAGGTAGGACACGGCGATGTAGGCCACGGAGCCGGGAGTGCCCTGGAGCACCGCCGTGACGCCCGAGTTGCCCTTGCCGGACGCGCCGGTGGGGAAGCTCACCGAGGTGCCCAGGCCGACCTGGCTCTTCCACGTGTTGCTGACCTGGCTCAGGTAGTTGGTAAACGCGTAGGTGTCACCCGATCCGTCGGAACGGAACACCGGCGTGATCTTCAGATTGGGCAGGTGGACGCCCTTGTTGGCCCGGGCGATCCGCGAGTCGTTCCAGTTGGTGATCTGACCCAGGTAGATGCCCGCCAGCAGGGCCCCTGTCAGGTGCAGCTTGTGGCCGGCGCCCGGGACGTTGTAGCCGACGCCCGTGGCCGACAGAGCCCACGGGATCTGGATGCAGTTGTGGCAACCGGCGGCCTGGGTGGGGTTCAGTGGGGCGTCGGAGGCACCGAAGTCCACGGTACCGGCCGAGATCTGCGCGATGCCGGTTCCGGAGCCCACCGGGTTGTAGTTGACGGTGTTCCCCGTCTTGGAGCCGAACGCCGAGGCCCATTCGGCCTCGAGCGGAGCGACCAGCGTCGACCCCGCGCCGTTCAGCGTCCCGCCGGCCGCCGAGGCGCCAGCGGTGGAAATGAAGCCGGTCGATGCCCCGACGGCCACGACGGCAGCGGAGAGCGACACAAGCTTCCTGCGTTGGAAGGCAAAGCCTTTCAAGTGAGGCCCTTTCGATTGGAGACAGTGCGCCCGTCGTGGCCCGGCCGACCTTACGAGCAGCATTAGCATGCGGATCGCGCGAGGCCCGCTTGTTGCCGGGTTGTTACCAGCGTTTTGAGATGTTGTGACGGCGGGTAGCGACTCGGCTCGGCTGCTCGGGCCCGTTCTTTACGCTGCGCCGTCGATGTCGGCCAGATCCGCTGCCCCCAAGAAACGCCTGACCGCGTTCATCGCCGACCGGCGCGGCACCGAGCGCAGCCGCGGCGACCAGGTCCTGCGGGCACTCTGCCTCGGCGCCGGGCTGCTGGCGTCGGCGGTGCTGATCGAGATCGCCTACCAGGTCATCTCGGGGGCGGCGCCCGCCATCTCGAAGTTCGGGTTGGGGTTCCTCGGCCACAGCGACTGGGCCCCGAACCTCAACCGGTTCGGGGGCGGCGTGATGCTCTACGGCACGGCGGTCACATCGGTCATCGCGATGCTGATCGCGGTTCCCCTGTCGATCGCGATCGCCCTGTACCTGGCGCTGCTCGCGCCGGGGCCGGTGCGGACGATCATCTCGCCCCTGGTGGAGATGCTGGCGGCGATCCCCAGCGTCATCCTCGGCTTCTGGGGCCTCATCTACTTCGCCCCGTTCGTCCACAGCAACATCGAGCCTTTCCTCTACAACACGTTCGGGTTCATCCCGATCTTCGGTCCGCCGCAGACGACCGGGCTGAGCATCTTCACCGCCGGGCTCATCCTCACCGTGATGATCGTCCCGATCGTCGCCTCGCTCAGCCGCGACCTCTTCCTCACCGTCCCGCGCGAGCTCACGGAGGCCGCCGAGGCGCTCGGCGCCACGCGCTGGGAGGTGATCCGCGGGGTCGTGCTGCCGTCCACGATCTCGGGGGTCGCCGCCGCCACCACCCTGGGGCTGGGGCGGGCCCTGGGCGAGTCGATCGCGGTGCTGTCCGTGATCGGCACCGCGGCCAAGATCCACAAGTCGGTGTTCGAGACCGGCAACACGCTGGCCGCCCGCATCGCCAACGACATCCAGTACCCGGTATCCAAGCTCCAGGTCAACTCCATCTTCTACCTGGCGCTGATCCTGCTCGTGTTCGGCATCGCCACCAACCTGATGGCGCGAGCCGTGGCCCGCCGCTATGACATCAATAGCACCTTCTGAGCATCTCCCGTATGACCCGACGGCCCCGCTGACCCCCTCGGGCAACCTGCGGCGCCGGCTGATCGTCAGCCGGGTCGCTCAGGTCATGGCGATCGCGGCGGCGTTCGTGGCGGTGGCGGCGCTCGCGCTCGTCACCTTCGACGTGATCAAGGCGGGGGCCTCCGCGCTCAGCCTCAACTTCCTCATCCAGGACCCGCCGCAGTTCGGCGGCGCCGGCGGCGGCATTCGCTCGGACATCGTCGGGACGGCCATGATCGTCGTGCTGGCCGGGATGATGGCGGTGCCGGTCGGCGTGCTGATCGCCATCTACATGACCGAGTTCGCGGGTCCGAAGTCCCGCATCGCCAACGCGCTGCGGCTCGGTCTGGACCTCATGCAGGGCGTCCCGTCGATCGTCATCGGAATCTTCGTGCTGGGGCTGATCGTGCAGCCACTGCACAAGGACTCGGGCTTCGCGGGCTCCGTGGCGCTGGCGATCATCATGCTGCCGCTGGTGGCCCGCTCCACGCAGGAGGTGCTCCGGCTGGTGCCCTCGCCGATGCGCGAGGCCTCGGACGCGCTCGGCGTCGACCGCTGGCGCTCGATCCTCACCGTGATCCTGCCGGCGGCGCTGGGCGGGATCATCACCGGATCGATCCTGGCCGTGGCCCGCGCCGCGGGCGAGACCGCGCCGCTGCTGGTGGCCGACTCCACCTTCGGGCCCCACATCACCTTCAACTGGTTCGGACCGACGCCGAACATCCCGGTGTCGATCCTGATCGCATCGGACTCCCTGAACCCGTCCGGCTTCCCGCGGGCGTGGGGCGCCGCATTGGTGCTGCTGGCGCTTATCCTCATTGCCAACATTGGGGCCAGGTTGTTGTTCGCCCGAAGCCGCCGCAAACTCGCCGGATGACCGAAGAGGACAGCGCCGTGAGCAGCACATTCCGAGACCAGGACACGGTGCCGCGGCAGCGCATCCGGGCGGCTCCCGTCCCCGCCCCGGCGCCCCCGCCGGCCATCGGAGGCAAGCCCCGCGAGGTGCCGCGGGCGACCGTGTTCGACATCCGCGACATGTCGGTCACCTACGGCACCAAGAAGGCGCTCGACTGGACGACGCTGCGGATCTACCGCAACTTGGTCACCGCGGTGATCGGCCCGTCGGGATGCGGCAAGTCGACGTTCATCCGCAGCCTCAATCGCATGAACGACTCGATCCCCGGCTTCCGGATCAGCGGCCAGGTGCTCTACCACGGCCACGACATCTACGCGCGGGCCACCAATCACGTGGAGGTGCGCCGCCGGATCGGGATGGTGTTCCAGAAGCCCAACCCGTTCCCGAAGTCGATCTACGACAACGTCGCGTGGGCGCCCCGCAACCTGGGCATGAAGCAGAACCTGGACGAACGCGTGGAGCGCGCGCTGCGCGGCGCGGCGCTGTGGGGCGAGGTCAAGGACCGGCTGAAGGTCAGCGCCCTCAGCCTCTCCGGCGGCCAGCAGCAGCGACTGTGCATCGCACGGGCGATCGCGGTGGAGCCCGACGTCCTCCTCCTCGACGAGCCCGCCTCCGCCCTGGACCCGGTGGCAACGGCATCGATCGAGGACCTCATGCACGAGCTCAAGCACCGCTACACGATCGTGATCGTCACCCACAACATGCAGCAGGCCGCCCGCGTCGCCGACCGGACCGCGTTCTTCTCGCTGGATCCCAACGAGCGGGTGGGGACGCTCGTGGAGTACAACGACACTGACGTGATCTTCAGCAATCCCGTCGACACCCGCACGCGGGACTACGTCACCGGCCGCTTCGGCTAATCGTCGCTCGCTGCGGGGGCGGCCGCCGCGTGCGGCCGGCTGTGGCCGTGGCCGTGGCCGTGGCCGTCGGCTCGGGCCGAGGCGCCCTCGGTCCGCGGCCCGCCCCGGGGGCAACACGCCGCGAACCCAGACGACCGGGCATTCGCGTTTGGTTCCCCTCGCGCATGGGCGCCGCGGCAGCTCGGGCTGCGCGACTAGGAGCTGATCGCGTCCGGGGAGACCTGGGCCAGCAGCGGCTGGCCGCACTGCCAGCAGAACGACGCGCCCACGCTGTGGGGGGCGCCGCAGTTAGAGCACGCCCCGGCCGTGCCGGTCTCCTCGAGACGGAGGATCCGCTCCACCTCGCCCAGCTCGGCGTCGGCCTCCTGGAGCACGGCCGCGCGCTGCACCAGCACCTCGACCCGGATGCGGTTGCGGATCGCCATCTCGTACACGAGGCCGCCGAGATCCCACTGGAGCTCAGCGACGCGAGCGTTGAGCTGGTCGCGGCGGCGCTTGAGATCGACGACGCGGTCGTCACTGCCGATCTTCGTCTTGGAGGTGAGCGGCGGCGGCGGGGTCTGCGGCCCAGAGGCGGCGCCGACGATCGCCGTGTCGGCGGTGTCCCCGTTGCTGGACGCGTTGTGGCTCATACGGGCGTGGAGCGGCGGGGGTGAGCTGGCGTCACTGACCGAAGTAGTTGCCGGTCAGCTTTCCGTTCTCGCAGCCGGCCGTCCCGTTGGTGCAGGAGCTTCCGGTGGTGGCGGTGGGAGCGGCGACCTTGGCGCTGCCCCCGGTGACCTTGCTGGCGGCGGCCGCGGCCTTCTGGATGACCACCTTGGGGGGCGCTGCCTTGGCGGCCTTGGCCGAGGCGCCGTGCTTGGATTTCGACGAGCGGGATGAATTGGCGCCCGAGCCCGAGCCGTGGGTGGCGGCCGCGGCTCCGCTGGCCGCCGCCGTGCCCGCGGCCGCGCCGCCGCCGTTGACGGTGATCGACGGCGCCGCCGCGCCCTTGGTGGTGTTGCTGGAGTTGCTGTGACCGATAAGGACGCCGACGCCCATGGCGAGCAGTAGCGTCGCGACACCGGCGATGAGGTTGAACCCGGCCGAGGTGCGGGGGCGCCGCGAAGCCTTCGCCGCGCGTACCGTCGTCTCCTCGGTGACCTCCTCGTGGGGCCCGGCGAGGGTGAAGCGCGGCTTGCCGCGGCGCTCGCCACAGGTGACGCAATAGCGCTGGTCGCTGGCGAGCGGGGCTCCGCAATTGACGCAGTGGTCACTGGTCCCCGCAACCGAGAACTGACGGGTTGGCTCCTCCGTGAATGGCGGCGGCGCCGGCGTGGCGACGTCGGATCGCTCGGGGCCGACGCTCATCGTCCGTGTCGAATCGGCGCCATATGTGCTTGCTAGCGTATGGCCGGTCCTGGGGTGAGTTGTGAACAACTCGTGACCAGCCGTGTCACTGGATGAAACCGGTGAGAGGATGTGGGGTTCCGGATGTTCACATCCCGCTGTCGCTGACCGGACAGACTCACCAGACCACATGGACACGGACGACCACGGCGGCTCATATGCGGGCATCGGCCGCGACTGCGCCAACTGCGGCGCGCGCCTCGCGACCGACCAGCGTTACTGCCTGAGCTGCGGGACTCGGCGCGGCCCGCTCCCGGCCCCGGTCGAGTCGACCCTCCACGAGATGCGCGGCGCGCCCGTCGCGGCGGCACCCCTGCTCGTGCCCGAGGTGCCCCCGCCCCCGCCCCCGCCCCGCGCACCGTTCGGACTCGCGATGCCGACGCCACGGGTGGCGTCACTGCTGGTCATGGCGATGCTGTCCTTCGGCGTGGTCGCCGGCTCGCTCACCGGGCCGGGCGGAGTTGAGGCACTGGCTCACTCGTTCGTCGTGTCGCTCCCGCCCGTGACGAGCCCTTCGGTGGCGACCACCGCCGGCAGCGGCAGTGCGGGCGGCGGCAGCAGCAGCGGCGGCGGCGGCGGATCCCAGCAGGCGATCACCGAGACGATCACGGAGCCCGCCCCGTCGGGCGGCGGGGCCTCCACCACGCCGGCGAGCACCTCGTCCGACACCGGCACGGGCACGGGCACGGGCACGGGCAACGGTTCAGGATCGGGCTCGGCGGCGGTCTCGCTGCCCCCGATCAAGCATGTGTTCCTGATCATGCTCTCCAGCCAGGGCTACAACCAATCGTTCGCCACCACCACGGGCCACCCCTATATCTCGGGCACGCTGCGCAAGCAGGGCGAGCTCGTCACCCAGTACTACGGCGTGGCGTCCTCCTCGCTGGCCAGCGAGATCGCGCTGACCAGCGGCCAGGGGCCGACCCAGGACACCGCCGCCAACTGCCCGGTGTTCTCCAACATCGTCCCCACCGGCAACGCCGCCGGCAAGCGGGTGATCGGTAACGGCTGCGTCTATCCGCAGACGACCCAGTCGCTGCCGAGCGAGCTCTCGGACAATGGCAACACGTGGCGGGCCTACATCGAGGGGATCGACCAGGGGCCCGCAGGACAGCCGAAGAGCTGCCGCTTCCCGACGCCGGGCGCGGCGGATCCCAACCAGGCGGTGACCCCGACAGACCCGTATGTCACCTACCTCAATCCCTTCGTCTACTACGGGGGCCTCACCACCGGCACGGACTGCACGCAGAACGACGTGGGGCTCAGCAAGCTCGCCACGGACCTCAAGCAGGTCAAGACGACGGCCAACTTCTCCTACATCGCGCCCGACGCCTGCAACAACGGCTCGGACACGCCGTGCATGCCCGGGGCGCCCGCCGGCCTCGCCCAGTCCGACGCGTTCCTCAAGACCGTGGTCCCGGAGATCAAGGCCTCGCCCGCGTACAAGCAGGACGGGATGATCGTTGTCACGTTCGACCAGGCCCCGCAGGCTGGACCCGACTTCGACGCCACCAGCTGCTGTGACCAGCCGACGTTCCCGAACCTGACCGCCTCCCCCGATATGACCGCCGCGGACACCAGCATCACCACGACCACCGACATCACCACCACCGACACGACCACGACCCCCACCGACACGACCACGACCCCCACCGACACGACCACCACCAGCACAACGACCACCACCAGCACCACCCCAACGAGCACCACCGACACCGCCCCGATCGGGGCGCCGACGAGCGCGACCACCATCGCCCCGACCACGCCCACCGCCACCGCGCCCACGACACCCACCGGCACCACGACGGCCACCACGACCCCGTGTCCGACGACCACGACGGCCACCACCCCCGCAGGCTGCCCCCTGCCCGGCACCCCGCCCGGCGGCGGCCAGGTGGGCGCCCTGGTGATCTCACGCTACGTAAAGGCGGGCACGGAGGACGGCTCGGACACCTTTAACCACTTCTCGCTGCTCAAGACGATCGAGGACCTGTTCAGCGTCCCGCAATTGGGCTACGCCAAGGACGCCTCGCTGCCGGAGTTCGACACCGCTGTGTTCAACAACTACACCGCCGGCTGACCTTCGCCAAACGACGGATACGCCCGGTTTACCAAATATTCACCTGCATGCCTGTGCCGGACCGCAAGAATGCCGCGCCGCATGGGTTCATCCGTCTCTCATACGAATCAGGAGATAGCGTGAAGCGCATCTGCCTCCTCGGCACGGCGATCGCCGCAGTCCTCATCCTCGGAGTCGCGACCGCCACGGCCGCGAGTTCACCCGCCTCGAAGGGAGGCAAGAAGAGCAAGACGCCCTCCACAGTGACGACCAAGGTGTCCTGCACCTCATCGCTGGTGATCCAGGTGGCCCCAGGCGCCACCGACGTGACCGCCGCCTCCCAGCAGGGCTCGTGGATGGGGACGTCTACGTGTCCGGGGATCGGCCACGGCGTCGTCTCGGAGTCCTACACCACCGAGGACTCGGGCGACATCAGCGGCAAGTGGCAGGCATGGTTCAACACGGGCAGCGTGTTCGGGACATTCACGCTGACGCCTGACGACAACGCCCCGCCCACGACGACCACGTCCTTCAGCCAAGCGAGCTACACCGGCGCGTTCATCATCAAGAACGGGACCGGCGCTTACGCCAAGGCGACGGGAACGGGCACGCTCAAGTGCTCCACCCAGGACTCCGTCCACTTCAGCTGCAAGCAGGCCGGGAAGGTGATCCTCCCCGCGCCGGTGACCAGCAAGGGCAAGAAGAGCTGATCAGCGGCGCGCGGCGGCGAGCCGAGCACTCGCCGCCGCGCCGCTCTCAGTCGCGGGAGCCGCGCCCGTACAGCAGCTTGTAGAAGCGCCGCAGCAGCATCGTGGTGCGCGGCTTGTAGGGGAACATCCAGGGCTCACGCTTGAACGGGGCGCGCCTCGTCACCATGAGCGACTGGGTCTTGGTGTACTTGCGGATCCCGCTGGCGCCGTGCCGCGTGCCCAACCCCGATGCCTTCCAGCCGCCCATTGGGAGGTTGAGCGCGGAGTAGTTGATCTGAGCGTCGTTGACGCAGACCACGCCGGCCTCGATGCGGCGGGCGAGCTCCTCGCCCCGCTCGGCGTCGCCCGTCCACACGCTGGCCTGGAGGCCGTAGACGGAGTCGTTGGCGAGACGCACGCCCTCCTCGGCGTTGGCGATCCTCATGATCGGCAGCGTCGGCCCGAACGTCTCCTCCTGCATGAGCTTCATGGAGTGATCGACGTCCACGAGCACCGTGGGCTCGTAGTAGCGGCCGCGCTCGGAATGGGGATGACCTCCGGTGAGCACCTTCGCGCCCTTGGCGACGGCGTCGCGGACGTGGTCATCGACGATGTCGAGCTGGGGCGGGAAGATGACCGCGCCCACATCCACCGTGCCCGCGCTCGTCGGCTCGCCCTGGCGCAGGGCGCGCACCGTATCGGTCACTCGCGCGACGAACTCGTCGTAGACGGGCGCCTCGACGTAGCAGCGCTCCACCGAGATGCACACCTGCCCGCCGTTGTTCATCGAGTAGAACGCGGCGGCGTTGGCGGCGCGCTCGACGTCGGCGTCGGCGCAGACGATCATCGGGTCCTTGCCCCCCAGCTCCAGATAGCAGGGCACCAGCGCGTCGGCGGCAGCCCGCATCACCGCCTTGCCGGTGCGACTGGAGCCGGTGAACATGACGCAGTCCACCTGGCCGATCAGCGCCGCGCCGGTGGCCCCGTCACCGGTGGCGACCTGGAAGACGTCCTCGGGCAGGCCGCAATCGCGCATCATTTCCGCCATCAGCAGCGAGCTCAGCGGCGTCACCTCGCTGGGCTTGAGGATGACGCTGTTGCCGGCCATGAGCGCCGGAATGCAATCGCCGAACGAGTTGGCGATGGGAAAGTTCCAGGGCCCGATGACGCCGACGACGCCCACCGGCACATAGCGGATGACGAGCTTCTTGCCCGCGGAGACGGGGTTGTTCCACGACGGCACGCGTTCGTCGGCGAGATACTTGGCGGCCTCCTTGGCCCAGAAGCCGAGTGCGATGGCGGTGTGGCCCAGGTCGACGAGCTGGGCGTCCTCGTAGGTCTTGCCCGACTCGCGCACGACGCAGTCGAGCACGCGGTCGGCGTTGTCGAACATCCACCTCTGGGCCCGGCGCATGATGCGGCCGCGGCCCTCGAAGCCGAACGCCTCCCACTGGGGCTGGGCCAGGCGTGCCCGCGCGGTCATCGCCGCCAGGTCGCCGGCGCCGAGCACCGGGACCGTGGTGATCAGCTCGCCCGTGGCCGGGTTCTCCACCGCGATCGTGTGGGCCGCCCCGCCGGCGGAATCGGACCCACCCGCCCTGGTGGTCTGCTCGACGCTTGCCATACCTGCTCCTCGGTGCCGCTCTTGTAGATTGGCGCCCCAATCTAGCGGGCGGGCGGTTCTGGGCGCGGCCGATAGGGCCGGTCAGACGCCGGCCGACGTCATGCCGGATCGAGCTCGATGCCCTCGATCGTGGGCGGATCGAGGGGACGATCCTGGCGGCCGGTGGGGGCCGACTCGATGGCGTCGACCGCATCCATCCCGGCGGTCACCTGGCCGAAGACCGTGTGCTTGCCGTCCAGCCACGGGGCCGCGTCGATGGTGACGATGAAGAACTGCGAGCCGTTGGTGTTCGGGCCCGCATTGGCCATCGCCAGCGCGCCGCGCACCACCTTGTGATCGTTGATCTCGTCCTCGAACGTGTAGCCGGGGCCGCCGGTCCCGATGCCCTCCGGGCAGCCCCCCTGGATCATGAAGTCGGGGATGACCCGGTGGAAGATGATGCCGTCGTAGAAGCCGTCGGAGGCGAGCTTGCGGAAGTTGGCGACCGTTTTGGGGGCATCGTCGTCGAAGAACTCGAGCGCGATCGTGCCCATGCTGGTGTTCATGTTGGCTGTGCTCATGCCGTGAGACAGTAGCCGCGATCCGGGCGGCCTGTCGCGGCCGCCCGGATCGTCGCGGGCGTTGTGTGCCCCCGGTGGGCGCCTAGCTGTTGCTGGCGGTCTGGATGGCGTTGATCGCCGAGGTCACGCTGATCGCCGGGGCGGTGCCGCCCCCGGTGGTGGTGCTGGAGCAGCTCACCGACCCGGTGCCCGACGGCCCCGCTCCCTGCAGCGGGAACGACGCCGTGTGCGCGGTGCCGGAGTTGATGGGCGTGTCGAACGTGATCGAGCGCGACGCCGTGTTCGAGCCGACGGTCAGCGTGCAGGTCACGACGTCGTGCTGAGCCGGAGCCGTGCTGTCGGGCGTCACCGTCACGGACGGATTGGCGAAGGCCAGGTACGACGCGCCGGTGGGCAGGGCCACGCTGGTGATCGACGTCGCGCCGGTGCCCAGCGTCGCCGTGTTGTTGGTCGTCCCGAACTCCGACGGCAGCGCGTTGTTGCAGGTCACCTTTCCGACCTGGTTGATGGTCCCGATGGCGGAGCCGGTCTGGCAGGCGCCGCTCACGCGGACCTGGAGCTGACCGGTGTTGGCGCGCACGAGGCCAACTGCGCCGGGCTGGATCTTCTTGTAGGAGACGGCCCCGTTGTTGATCTTGCTGTTGGTGACGGCGTTGCTCTTGAGCTGCGCCGCCCCCACGCTGTTGTTGGGGATCGAAATCGCGGCGTAGCCGACGCCGCCCAGCGACATGAACAGGGCGACACACGAGATGACGATTGCCGCGGACGGCCGGCGGCGCATGAGGGACTTCAAAGGCAAGGCAGATACCTCCCAGAGGTGGGTCGGTTTGATCTTTGCTCTTCACAACAGAGCGGCACCGGCGAAGTCGCGGCCCCGGGTCCGAGCACTGACACGGGGTTTACGTGAGCGCGCGGTTTGGGCGGGAAGTTGCAGGTTCCCCGGCGCGGAATGCGCTCAGGTCCGCGCCAGCTCGAGGCGCAGCACGCGGCCGCGGATCTCGGTGCCGCCGGTCTGCTCGATCACCCGCTCGGCGTCCTTCTGCGGAACCTCCACGAAGGAGAAGCGCTCGAGCACGCGGACGTTGCGGACGGACTCGCCGTCGAGTTGGGTGGCCGCGGTGATGGCGTGGATGATGTCGGACGGCTCCAGCCCCGCGGCCCGTCCCTCGGAGACGATGACCGTGGCGCAGGATCCCTCCCATCCGTCGCCGTTGGCCGCGACGCGCGGCTTGGAGTGCCGGCGCGGCGGCGCCGTGATCGGAGTGGGCGCCACGTGGGCGTTCTTGACCCAGGGCGAGAGCTTGACCCCGGCGTGGCGCTCGATCGCCTGGATGTCGCGCGCCTGGCGGCGCTCGTAGAAGGTGATCGCGCGGCCGCTGCGGCCCACGCGACCGGTGCGGCCGATGCGGTGCACGTAGACGTCGGGCGAGGTGGGGACGTCGTAATTGATGACGTGCGAGATGCCGGAGATGTCCAGGCCGCGGGCGGCGACGTCGGTGGCCACCAGGAGCGGCACGCTGCCGCCCTTGAACGAGATCATCACGCCGTCGCGGGCGCCCTGCGTCATGTCACCGTGCAGAGCCCGGACGTTCATGCCCTTGTCGCGCAGCGTCCGGTAGAGCTGGTCGGCGCGGATCTTGGTGCGCACGAACACGAGCGCCTGATCGGGGCGCTCGGCCTCGAGCACCGTCACGAGCGCGTCGGTCTTGTCCCGGGCGGCCACCTCGAGCGCGAACTGCTCGACCGTGTCGACGGTGAGCGTCGCCGTCTTGACCTTGACCGTGACCGGGTCGTACAGGTACTGGTCGGCGAGGCGGCGGATCTCCGGGGGCATCGTGGCCGAGAACAGAGCGGTCTGCCGGCTGGACGGGGTCAGGGACAGGATCTTCTCCACGTCCTCCAGGAAGCCGAGGTCGAGCATCTCGTCGGCCTCGTCCAGGACGACGAACCGGCAGGCGTGCAACACCAGCGAGTGCCGGCTGATGAGGTCCTTGACGCGCCCGACCGTCCCGACCACCACCTGTCCACCCGCCCGCAGCTGGGCCTGCTGGCTGCGGATCGGCGCGCCGCCGAACACCGCCACCACATCCACGCCCCTGCGCTTGCCGTACGCGCGCAGGGCCTGAGTGACCTGGATGCAGAGCTCGCGGGTCGGCGTCAGGACGAGGCCCTGGACGTCGCCCTCGTCGGGGTCGACGTACTGGAGCATCGGCAGGCCGAAGGCCGCTGTCTTGCCCGATCCGGTCTGGGCCTGGCCGATCACGTCGAGCCCCTCGAGCAGGGGCGGGATCGCCTGCTCCTGGATCGGGCTCGGCGCGTCGTACCCGACATCCTTGAGCGCCGCGAGGATGTCGCCGGAGAGGCCGAGTTCGGCAAACGTCGTCATCGCCACCTGACGATAGCTTCACGCCGGTGGTTCGGGGATTTCGGGGTGTTACCGGATCGTGATGGCGGGGGGTCTTGACAGAGGATACTTCGGTTCCTAAACTTCGGTTCCGAAACTTTAGGTCCCGACCATTTTGACGACCATATGACCATGACTCCCTCAACTGACTCCGACCGCATCGACGCCTGGGTGTGGCGCATCAGCGCCGTGGTGATCCTGGGCTCGATCATGTCGATCCTTGACACCACGATCGTCAACGTCGCCATCGACACCCTGTCGCGCGAGCTGCACTCGACGATCGACAACATCCAGTGGGTCGCGACGGGATACCTCCTGGCGCTGGCCGCTGTCATCCCCGTCACCGGCTGGGCCGCCCGCCGCTTCGGCGCCAAGCCGATCTACCTGACCTCGCTCGTCCTGTTCACGCTCGGCTCGGCGCTGTGCGGCCTGGCCACCTCGACCACCGAGCTGATCTTCTTTCGCGTCCTCCAGGGCGTCGGCGGCGGCATGCTCCTGCCCGTCGGCCAGCTCATGATGGCCCAGGCCGCCGGCCCGAAGCGCATGGGCCGCGTGATGAGCGTGGTCGCGGTGCCCGCCATGCTGGCCCCGATCCTGGGCCCCACCATCGGCGGGCTCATCCTGGACAACGCCAGCTGGCGCTGGATCTTCTACGTCAACGTGCCGATCGGCATCATCGCCGTGATCGCGGCGACGCGGATCCTGCCCAAGGTCGAGCGCCAGCCGACCGAGGCGCTGGACTACAAGGGCCTGGCGCTGCTGGCCACCGGCCTGCCCCTCATCACCTACGGCCTGGCCGAGGTGGGGACAACGGGCAGCTTCACCGCGCTCAAGGTGGTCGCGCCGCTCATCATCGGAATCGCCCTGGTGGCGACGTTCGCGGTCTACGCGCTGCACGTCAAGCGCCCGCTGCTCAACCTGCGCCTGTACGCCCGCCCGACGTTCTCGTCGGCCTCGATCGCGATGTTCTTCATCGGCGCCGCCCTGTTCGGCGGGATGATCCTGCTGCCGCTCTACTGGCAGACGATTCGCCACATGGACGTTGTGGTCACCGGCCTGTTGACCGCGCCTCAGGGGCTCGGCGCCGCGATGGTGATGCCCCTTGCCGGAAGGCTAACGGACCGCTTCGGTGGTGGCCCGCTGGCCCTGTTCGGCGTGGTGCTGACCACGGTGGCGACGATCCCGTTCGCCCTCATCGGCCCTCACACCCCGATTGTGGTGCTGTGCATCGCGATGGTGTTCCGTGGCATCGGGATCGGCTTTGCCTTCATGCCCGCAATGTCGGCGGCGTTCGCATCGCTGCGGCGCAGCGAACTGTCGGACGCCACGCCGCAGCTCAACGTGCTCCAGCGCGTCGGCGGCTCGATCGGAATCGCAGTCCTGGCCGTGGTCCTACAGCGCGGCCTCACCGGCGCCCACACACTGTCGGCGGCCGCGTCGGCCTACGGCACGGCGTTCTTGTGGGCCGCCGGCTTGACCGCACTGGCGATCGTCCCGTGCGTCGTCCTGATTCGGGCCGAGCGCGCCGCCAAGCGCGCTCAGGCCACTCCGGCCGAGATGCCAGAAGAGGCGCTGGCGGAGGCGGTGGCCGCATGAGCCCCTCCGCCGCCAAGACCGCGCCGGACACCACCATGCGCGAGGCCGGACAGGAGTTCGGCCGGGCGTTCAAGGGCTGCGTCGGCGCGCTGCGCCGGCTGCGCGGGCGGGAGAACCGCGCCCACGGCGAACTCTCGGACGCCCAGTACGGGCTGCTGTTCAGCCTCGTCGACCACGAGGCGCTGCCAACGAGCGAACTGGCACTCCTGGCGGACCTCTCGCCGGCAACCGCGACGGGCATGCTCGACGGACTCGTCGCCGCCGGTCTCGTCTCACGGGTGCGCTCCGAGCGCGATCGCCGGGTGGTCCTGACGTCGCTGACCGAGCGCGGTCGTGCGCTCGTCGAGGCCCGCCATGCGCGCTTCGCGCCCCTGTGGCGGACCGCGTTGTCCCAGTTCTCCGACGACGACCTGCGCACCGCGGCGGCGGTGCTCGACGAACTGCGCGGGATGTTCGACGAGGTCAGGCCTGGCGACGAGAGCGAGGAGCTCGAAGCGTCGCGGGACTGACCAGCCCGTCCAGGTGGACGGTGCCGCGGTTGGCGTCGCGCACGCCGAACGCGATCGCTCCCGGGGATGAGCCCGCGGCCTCGGCGAATGCGACGGTCGCGGGCAACAGGATGGGCTTGCGAAACGCGACCGTGGCCGTGTACGCGCCCGGCAACTCCGGCACCAGCGCCGCCAGGCAGCGCGCCTTGGTCCACATCCCGTGGGCGATCGCGCTGGGAAAGCCGAAGAGGCGAGCGCTCAGCGGGTGCACGTGGATGGGGTTGAGATCGCCCGACACCGCGCCGTAGCGGCGGCCCAGATCGCCGGCGAGCCTCCACGTCGCCGTGGCCGGCAGGCCCTCGCTGGACGGGGGCTCGGCCGGCTGCGCCGCCCCGGTCTCCCGGCCGCCGCGGCCCCGGCTGAGGTTGGTCGAGGACTCCTCCCAGACGAGCTCGCCGTCCACCCGCGCCTCGGTGCGGACGGTGAACTGGCGGCCGCGCGGGTGGGGCTCGAGCGGCGTCGCCCACACGCGCAGGGACAGGCGCTCGCCGAGGGCCACCGGACGATGCACCGTGATGGCGTTGGCGATGTGGACGAGCCCCATCGCCGGCAGCGGAAAGCGCCCGTCGGTCATCAGCGCCAGGTGCATCGGAAACGCCAGCATGTGCGGGTAGGTCGGCGGCAGCGTGTCGGACAGATCGAACCCGCACACGCGGTCATACGCGGCCAGGCGGTCGGGATCGACGGCGACGTCGGGGCGCGCGAGGGCCTGCTCGGGGACGTCCCCGCCGCCTCCGCCCACCCAGGGCAGCCTGGTGGCGCCGGGGATGATCGCCAGGCTCGCTCGCGCGAACAGGGGCAGCATCGATGGCGAACCGCGCAGCTCCTTGTCGGCCATGGCGACGGTCACGCTCCGAGCAGGCTCTGGCCGCAGACGCGGACCACGTTGCCGCTGACGCCGGCCGACCCCGGGGCAGCGAACCAGGCGACGGTCTCGGCGACGTCGACGGGCAGACCGCCCTGGGAGAGGCTGTTCATCCGCCGCCCCGCCTCGCGGATGGCGATCGGCATGGCCGCCGTCATCTGAGTCTCGATGAACCCGGGAGCGACGGCGTTGATCGTGATCCCCCGCTTGCCGAGCGCCGGGACGTAGGACTCCACGAACCCGATCACGCCCGCCTTGGACGTGGAGTAGTTGGTCTGGCCGGCATTGCCGGCGATGCCGCTGATCGACGAGACGCCGACGACCCGCCCGTTGCGGCGGATGGCGTCGCGCGCCAGCAGCTCCTCGGTGATGCGCTGGGGGGCGGTGAGGTTGATCGCGATCACCTTGCTCCACTGCTCATGAGTCATGCGCCCGAGCGTCTTGTCGCACGTGATGCCGGCGTTGTGAACGACGATGTCGACGCCCTCGTGGTGGTCGAGCAGATGACCGGCGATGACCGCAGGAGCGTCGTCACCGGTGATGTCGGCGGCCAGGAACGATCCGCCGATCCGGCCGGTGACCGCGGAGAGCTCATCAGCCATCGGCGCCACGTCGAGCCCCACTACGTGGGCGCCGTCGCGGGAGAGGACCTCGGCGATGGCCGCCCCGATCCCGCGAGCCGCGCCGGTGACGAGCGCGACCTTGCCGGCCAGCGGCGCGTCCCAGTCGAACTTGCCCGCCGCCGCCGCGCCGGGGCCGATCCGGACGACCTGACCGGATACGAACGCCGACCGCGGCGAGAGGAAGAAACGCAGCGTCGACTCGAGCTGGCCCTCGGCCTTGGGCTTGACGTAGATGAGCTGGGAGGTCGCGCCGCGCCTGATCTCCTTGCCGACGGCGCGCTCGAGCCCCTCCAGCGCCCGCTGCGCGATCGCCACCGGCGGGCCGGCGCAGTCCTCGGGCGGGGTGCCGAGGATGAGCACCCGCCCGGAGGGCAGCACCCGACGGATGGCCGGGTGAAGGAACGCCCAGGCCCGGTCGAGCTCGTCACTGGACTGGATCCCGGTGGCGTCGAGCACGAGCGCCTTGAACCGATCGTCCTCGGCCACCGCCTCGGGATTGAAGATGCCGGCATCGAGCTTGGCCTGCGCGGCCGCGGTCCGGAGCTCCTCATCCATCGGAGTGAAGACGTCGGCGTCGATCGCGCTGAGCACCTTGGCGACTGGCGTGGCCAGCCGCGACTGCGGACCGGTGCCACCGAACAGCACCGGGCCTGCGATCACCGGCCGGCCGGGCGTGTGGCGCTCGAGGCGCGGCGGCTGGGGCAGCCCGATCTGCTTGGTGACGAGCTTGCCGATCGGGCTGTTGACCAGCTGGGCGTAACGGTCAGTCATTGACGGCCTCCATGATCGCGGTGACGCCGACTCCGCCGGCGGCGCAGATGGAGATCACGCCGCGGGCGGATCCACGCTCGCTCAGCGCCTTGGCCAGCGTGGCGACGATCCGCCCGCCGGTGGCGCCGAACGGGTGGCCGGCGCCGAGCGAGCCGCCGTGGACGTTGAGTCGGTCGCGGTCGATCGCGCCCAGCGGCTCGTTGCGCCCGAGCCGCTCGGAGCAGAACACCGGGTCCTCCCACGCCTTGAGCGTGCACAGGACTTGGGCGGCGAATGCCTCGTGGATCTCGTAGAAGTCGAAGTCCTGCAGTGCGAGCTGGTTGCGCTCCAGCATCTTCGGCATCGCGTAGGCCGGCGCCATGAGCAGCCCCTCGCGCTTGTGGACATAGTCGACGCCGGCGGTCTGGGCATCCCTAAAGTAGGCCTGCACGGGGATGTCGTGGGCCTGCGCCCAGTCCTCGGAGGCCAGCAGCACCGCCGACGCGCCGTCTGACAGCGGCGTCGAGTTGCCCGCGGTCATGGTGCCGTCGGGCCCGCCGAAGACGGGCCTGAGGTTGGCCAGCTTCTCCACGCTCGAGTCCGGGCGCAGGTTCTGGTCGCGCTCCAGACCAAGGAAGGGCGTGACGAGATCGTCCATCCAGCCCGTGTCATAGGCGGCCGCGAGATTGCGGTGGCTGCTCACGGCCAGCTCATCCTGCTCCTTGCGCCCGATGCCCCATTCCTGGGCCATGAGGGCGGAGTGCTCACCCATCGAGAGCCCCGTGCGCGGCTCGGCGTTGCGCGGGATCTGCGGCACGAGCTGCTGGGGGCGAAGCCGGGTCAGGGCCTTGAGACGCCCGGCGTTGGATTTGGTGCGGTTGAGCTCGAGCAGGACGGCGCGCAGGTCCTCGTTGATCGCGATCGGCGCGTCGGAGGTGGTGTCGACACCGCCGGCGATTCCGACGTCGATCTGTCCCAGCGCGATCTTGTTGGCCACGAGCACCGTCGCCTCCAGCCCGGTGCCGCAGGCCTGCTGCACGTCGTAGGCCGGCGTCTCGGGGCCGAGCCTGGAGCCCAGCACGGACTCGCGCGTCAGGTTGAAATCCCGGCTGTGCTTGAGCACGGCGCCCGCCGCGACCTCGCCGAGCACCTCGCCCTCGAGCCCGAACCGCCCCGCGAGCGCATCGAGCGTGGCGGTCAGCATGTCCTGGTTCGACGCCCTGGCGTAAGGGCCGTTCTGGCGGGCGAACGGGATCCGGCTGCCACCGAGTACCGCCACGCGGCGGGCGGTTGCATTCATCTCTGGCTGCTCCTCGATCGATTAGTTACGCCTCCGTAGCTTACCCGTAAACTACGGTTCTGTAGCTAAGTCTTCGCGCCGGTGGAGGTGGTGAACGCCCCGCCCCCGGTGGCCCGCCGAATGAGCCGCGGGGCGAGGATCCGCAGCGCGGCGAAGATCCAGTAGAAGCGTGGCACGTAGCGCTCGGGACGCCCACCCGGTCCGGCCTGGATGATCGCTTCCGCCACCGCCTCGGGCTCCGAGACCATCCACCGCGTGCCGGCGCGCGCGAGCAGCTCCGTGGCCGGAAAGCCCTCGGTCCTGACGAAGCCGGGAACCACCAGCCCCACGTGGACCCCATGCTCGCGCTCCTCGAGGTGCAGCGCGTCGGTCCAGCCCACCAGCGCGAACTTCGCGGCCGAGTAGGCGCCGGCACCCGGCCGCGCCACGCGCCCGGCGGTGCTCGCGACGTTGACGATGCTCACGGGAGCGCCGCCGGCGGTGGCGCGCAGGAGCGGGAGCAGGGCCTCGGTGAGGCGGACCGGCGCGTCGAAGTCGAGCTGCATGTGGCGCTGCACGTTGGCCCATCCCGCGTCGCCGAAGCGCCCGCGCCAGGAGGCGCCGGCGTTGTTGACGAGCAGGTGCAGCTCACCGTGCTCGGCGGCCACCACATCGCGCACGCGCGCCGGCGCTTCGGGGTCGGTGAGGTCGGCGGCGATCACGGTCGCTCCGCCCAGCTCGTCAGCGAGCGCCCGCAGGCGGTCCTCGCGACGGGCTACCAGGACGAGGCGGGTACCGGGCTCGCGCGCCAGCCGCCGCGCCGTCGCCGCGCCGATGCCCGCCGACGCGCCGGTCACAAGGGCCACGAACGCCATCGCGCGCAGGCTACGCCACGCTTGGCCCAAGGGGCGGCCGGGGTAGGACAGGCGCTGTGAGCCAAAGCACGCTTGCCCTGCTGACCGTGCCGATCGTCACCGGCGTGATCGGCTACGTCACGAACTGGACCGGCGTGCTGATGCTGTTCTATCCCGTGCGCTTCCGGGGCTGGCGCGTCCCCGGAGTGCAGGCGGTGGTGCGGCTGCTGCCCCACAAGGTCCAGCAGATCCCGGGGGTGATGCTCGGAGGCATCGGGTGGCAGGGGATCGTCCCCTCGCGCGCGGCCAAGATGGGCAGCCTGGCGGTGGACAGCGGCATCGCCAAGATCGGACGGCCCCACGAGTTCTTCAATCAGCTCGAGCCCGACAAGATCGCCGAGCAGATCATCCTCTCGGCGCGCCAGGACCTGCCGGGCGTCGTGGACGAAATCATGGAGCGCGAGCAGCCGCGCCTGTGGCAGGAGTTGCCCGGGGAGATCAAGGAGATGATCGAGGGGCGTGTGCTGGCCCAGCTGCCCGAGGTGGTGCACGAGCTCACCGGCGAGATCGGCGAGCACATCGAGCAGCTCGTGGACATCAAGCTGATGGTGATCAAGCGCTTCGATCCCGAGCTGGCCAACCGCGTGTTTCTGGACATGGGCCAGCGCGAGCTGACGTTCATCAAGAACTTCGGCTTCGTGTTCGGCTTCGCGCTGGGCATCCCGGTGGCCGTCCTCACCCACTTCGTGACCGCGTGGTGGCTGCTGCCGATCCTGGGCGTGGTCATCGGGTACGTCACCAACTGGGTGGCGCTGTGGATGATCTACGAGCCCGCCGAGCCGCGGCAATGGGGGGCGCTCCGCCTTCATGGGCTGTTCATCCGCCGCCAGCACGACGTGGCCGAGGTCTACGCGACGATCGTCGCCGACGAGATCCTGACGGTGTCGGAGTTCGGCAGCGAGCTGCTCCACGGTCCGCAGTCCGACCGCACCCGCGCGCTGGTGGAGGACGCCCTGCGCCCGGCGATCGATCGCGCGGTCGGGCCCGCGCGGCGCGCTGTCCAGGTGGCGCTGGGCCGGCGGCAGTACTCCTCCATCCGCGAAGCCTTCGCGACCGAGCCGATCGATCAGATGATGGACCCGCTCACCGACCCCGCGTTCAGCCGAGAGCAATCGGCGACGATGCGTAAGCTCATCACCGAGCGGATCAGACAGATGGCGCCCACCGACTTTGCCGAGCTGCTGCGCACCGCGACCCGGGAGGACGAGTGGTTGCTGCTGGTCCACGGCGCGGTGCTGGGGCTGGCCGGCGGGCTGATCCACCTTGCGGTGTTCGGGTGAGCGGCGCGGCGGAGCGCCGGTGACGCTCGACCGCGAGCCGCCGCTGGAGGGCGTCGTCGTCAACGACGAGGAGCCGGGACCCTACGACGGCAACGGTCAGCCGTCGCTGGAGGTGCAGCTTCTGCGCAACGCGCCCGCCCTGGCCCGGGCCGGCGCCGGGATGTGGTGGCGGGCCGCGCGGTGGGGGGTGGCGCGCTCGGTCGGCGCCGGCGGCCGTCTCGCCCGGGCGGCGGCGGATCCGGCCCGGTCGGCACAGCTCCTGGACGAGGTCGGCCGCGAGCTGCGCGGCTACGCCCGGGACCTCCTGGGCATCAGCGAGCTCGACGAGCGTGTGGCCCGGCTGATGCCGCCGCCCGAACCGGACGAGGACGGGGCGACCTCTGTGTCGGAGCGCGAGGCGCTGCGCATCCGCGGTGCTCAGCTGCTCCGCGAGGCGGCTCGGATCGGGCCCGAAGACCGGGCCCACCCCGCCTACGCCCGGATCCTTACCGAGCTCGCGCCCGACGAGGGGCGGATCCTGCGGCTGCTGGCCACCCAGGGTTCCCAACCGGCCGTCGACGTGCGCGCGGCCAACTTCATCGGCGTCGGGTCCGAGCTCGTCACGGGCGGCATGAACATGATCGGCGCCCAAGCCGGATGCCAGCACCGCGAACGGGTCCCCGCCTACCTCAACAACCTCGAGCGGCTCGGGCTGATCTGGTTCTCGCGCGAGCCGGTGGGCGACCCCGTCGCCTACCAGGTGCTCGAGGCCCAGCCGGAGGTACTGGAGGCGATGCGCAGCGTCACCCGGGCCAAGACCGTGCAGCGCAGCATCCACCTCACCCCCTTCGGCGAGGACTTCTGCACGGTGTGCCTCCCGCTCGACGCCAGTGGAGACGGAGGCGCTCTCCGCGCCCGAGGATTAGCTAGCCGGGTTCCGGGCGGGCGGCGATCCGCAGCGCCAGCCCCAGTTCGAAGCGACCCTCCGCTGTGTCCATGACGTTCCCGAGGAGCCGGCGGAGCTTGGCGATGCGGTAGCGGACCGTCTGTGGATGCACGTGGAGCTCGTCCGCGATCGCGGGCGTGTGGCGTTGGTGGGCCAGCCACGCCGCCAGGGTCGCCATCAGGCGCTCGCGCTCGCCGGGTGGCAGGTCGTCGAGCGCCGCCAGGCACGAACGCGCGAGCAGTGAGGCCAGAGCGCGGTCTCCGAGCAGGATGAGGTCAGCCAGGTGATCGGCCGCGCGAACCGGGCGCGCGCCCTCCCCCACCACCTCAAGCGCGAGCCGGGCCCAGCGCAGCGAGCGCGCCGCATCGGGCGTCGTCACGGTGGGACCCACGGCCGCGGGCGCGGCGTCAAGCGCGCGGTCGATCATCGCCCGCCGGCCGGGGCCGTCGGGATCGGGGACCACGAGCCAGGGCCCCTCCCCGTCTGATCCCACCAGCACGTCGAGGTCCAGCCGCCGCGCCGCCGCGGCGGGGTCGTCGCCGGCGACCGCCACCACCGCCAGCGTGCGGGGCAGCGGCCACTGGGCGAGCTCGGCCGCCCGTGCCACGGCGTCGAGATCCTGGCCGGCCGGATCGAGCAGGAGGCCTGCCAGCCGCCGCCGGCGCCGCTCGCGCTCGCCGGCCTGGTCGGACTGGATACGCAGGTAGCCCTCCACCACGTCGGTGGCCAGCTCGTCGCCGTAGACAAAGATCGCCTCGGCCAGCGCAATCGTCGCCGGCGCCGAGACGCCGGCGCGCATGGCGATGTCGGCAGCGCCGCGCCAGGCGGCCCGGATGCCGCTGCGAAACGCCGCCCGGAGGTCCTCCAGGCTGCGCCCGGCCTGGTACTCGGCCTCGCCGAGCATCCGCCACAGCTCGTCGGTCTCGCCGGCCGGCCGCTCACCTCGCTCCACGGCGTCCAGGAAGGCGCGGATCGCCTGCTCGACGCCCAGGCGCAGCGCCATGCCCTCCGGGGAGCCGAACACCTCGCCGTAGATGGGGCTGGCCGCGCGCACCGCCTCGATGATCCGCGCGGCGAGCGGCCCCAGCTCACCGCGCACGACGGCGATCGTCTCCGCCGGAAGCGGCTCCGCCGGCCATGCGCTCATTGTCAGATCATGACAAATCAGAGCGCGGAAGACGTTGTCAGTGAGCACAGACACGTGCCCTGACGCAGGAGTACGTTTTTCGGCATGCCGCGGAGGAGCATCACCCAGACGCACGAGCGCATCGCCCAGCTCGGCTGGGAGCCCGACTATCACCAGCCCGTCGTGCGCTACCCCACGCGCTACCGGTTCCCCCATAAGGCCAAGGACCCGATGCGCCACATCATGCGGGAGTACCTCCCGATGGAGCTGGAGAAGGACGAGCGCGTCTACGGCGGCCACGACGCCGCGGTGCGCGCCGGCATGCCCCATACGGCCCACGAGCGGTGGCTGGAGATCCTCAAGCCGTTCATCGTCATCACCAACTACGCCGAGGTGGCCGCCGGGCGCTGCATGTCGATGCTGATGAGCGCGGTCCCCAACAACGAGCTGCGCAACGGCTACCACGTGCAGTTCGTCGACGAGATCCGCCACACGGGGATGCAGATGGCGCTGGCGCGGTGGTACGCCCAGAACGTCCCCGACCCGGCCGGCTGGCACCTGGGCCCGAAGGCGTTCAGCGGCTCGGTGCTCACCAACCCCGGGCTCAACATGCTCTCGCACTTCATCGTGGGCGATCCCATCCAATGCGCGTTCACGCTCCAGGTTGTGGCCGAGACGGCTTTCACCAACGTCGTGTTCGTGGCCACGCCCGACGTCGCCGCACGCAACGGCGACTTCACCCTCCCCACCACGTACCTCAGCGTGCAGTCTGACGAGGCGCGCCACATCTCCAACGGCTACGCGACGCTGCTCACGGTGTTGCAGGACGACCACAACGCGCCGCTGATCGAGCGTGATCTCCAGCAGGCGTTCTGGATCAACCACGCCTTCATCGACGTGTTCAGCGCCGTGGTGATCGAGTACTTCTCCCGCGACCGTTCCGACCCCGAGTCCTTCCTGGACAAATGGGATCGGTGGGTGCGTGACGACTGGCACCGCGCCTACATCATGAAGTTGGGCAGGCTCGGCCTGAACATCCCGCCCGACATGTTCGAACGCGCCCGCGAACGGCTGGTGGCGGGGCTGCACCACCGCCACGCCCTGCTCGCGTTCGCGGGATGGCCGCTGAGCTTCTGGCGCTTCGACCCCTTGGACGAGCGCGACTTCGAGTGGTTCGAGTCCAAGTACCCGGGGTGGTATGCGCAGTACGGGGGCTTTTGGGAGGCGTTCCGGCAGGGCGCCGACCCGCGTAACGGCTTCCTCCCGCTGGACTTCATCAACATGGCGCCCCCGTTCTGCTGGACGTGTCAGGGTCTCTGCGTCAACGAGGCCGACCGGGTGCACCGGATCGTCGGCGAGCGGACGCGGTTCTACTGCTCGCGGGAATGCCGGTGGCTGGACGAGTCCAACCCCGGCCGCTATACCGGCGACCGCAACTACCTGGACCGCTACCACGAGTGGGAGGCGTCCGACGTCATCCGCGACCTCGGCTTCGTTCGCGCCGACGGCGAGACGCTCATCGGCCAGCCCCATCTGCACGACGAGCGACGCTGGACGCTGTCGGACATCCGCGCCCACAACCTCAGACTGGTCAGCCCCAACATCCGGGTGGCCCGCGAGCTGGGGCTGCCCAGCGGCGACTGGTCAGACGTGCCCCGCTCAGACAGTGGGCCGGCGCTCGAGCTGGCCACCGCGGTCCTGTGAGCGCGCGGGTTCGCTTCGAGCCGCTCGGCGAGGAGATCGACTGCGACGCCGGCGAGACGGTGCTGGACGCCGCCTTCCGCCACGGCTACAACCTCGCCCACGGCTGTCGCGAGGGACAGTGCTCGGCCTGCAAGTGCTATCTGCTCGACGGCGAGGTCGAGTTGGCGCGCCATTCGAGCTTCGCGCTGTCGGACGCCGAGCGCTCGAGCGGGTACGCGCTCATGTGCCGGGCCATGCCGGAGTCCGACGTGACGATCGAGCTGCTGCACTACGACCCGGACAACTACCGGCTCGAGAACCCGATCTCCGAACAGACGGCGCGTGTGGCGGCGGTCATCGACCTGACGGCGGACATCGTCGCGGTGACCCTTATCGTCGACTCAAGCTTCACGTGGGTCCCGGGGCAATACGTCGATGTGCACATGGCCGACGCCACCCGGTCCTTCTCGATCGCCAACCTCCCCGGCGACAACCGCATGGAGCTGATCATCCGGCGCTATCCCGGCGGGCGGGTGTCAAGCCGGTTCGGCACGGAGATCGTGACCGGCAGCCGAGTGCGGCTCACCGGGCCCTACGGCGCGCTGCGCCTGCGCGACCCGGCGCGCCCGATCGCGATGGTCGCCGGCGGCTCCGGGCTCGGGCCGGTGCTCGCGCTGCTGCGCGAGCTCGCTGGACGTGGTGCGCGCCCCAAGCGCCTGTACTTCGCCGCTCGGGAGCCGTTCCTGCTCGACGAGCTCCGCGGCCTCGGCTGCGAGCCGACGCTCGTGCGCGGGCGGGAGGTCGCCGGTGCGCTGGACATCGAGGGCGACCACGACGCGTACGTCTGCGGGCCGCCCGGGCTGGTGGACGCCGCCGAGGCCGCGCTGACGGCGCGCGGCGTCGACCCCGCCCACATCTTCACCGACCGCTTCACCACCGCCGCCGAGGCGGCGCCCCCCGCCCGCGAGCGGTCAGAGCGCGACTTTCAATGGTTTGCCCCCGCCGGGCGCCGCGCCACGCTCTACGAGGACGTCACGATCGACACTCAGCCCTCCATCCATCGCCACCTCACGCGCGGATGGCCGGTGAGCTTCGCCGACGGGCGCGGCACCTGGACCGACGCCTCCACGGCGCTACGTTGCACGGACTGGTTTGCCTTTCGCGACCCCGGCGAGCAGTGGGAACGGCCCTTCTACCGGTCCGGCAGCGCGATGGAACAGCAGATGGAGGGCGCGCTCGCCTCCGCCGTCGAGCAGGGCCTGATCGAGGACCTCGCCCCCGAGTGGATCGCGGTCCTGCGCAGCTCGCTCCAGATCCCGGCATTCGTGGAGCACGGTCTCTGGTTCGCGCTGGCCACCGCCGCCCGAGACTGTCTGTCCGATGCCGTGGCGACATGCGTGTGTCTGCAGGCGGCGCACAAGCAGCGCTCAGCGCAGGCGATCGTGCTCTATGCCATGGACCTCGAGCCCCATCTCGGCTGCGAGCTGCCGATCGCCGCGGCCCGGGAGGCGTTCCTGCGCGACCCGGCGTGGCAGCCCACCCGCCGCTATCTGGAGCGGCTGGCTGCCACCGCCGACTGGGGCGAGGTCATCGTCGCCGCCAACCTGTGCTTCGAGCCCGTGGTGGGGACGCTCATCCGCCGCGAGCTGGGCACGCGCGCGGCCGCCGCCGCCGGCGACACGGTCACCCCGGTGCTGGCCCGTAGCGCCACCCAGGAGTGGGAATGGGCGCGCGCGTGGACGGTGGCCCTGACGCGGTTCCTGGTCCGCGACCAGGCGCACGGCGCACACAACCGAGCCGTCATCGAGCGCTGGCTGAGCGCCTGGAGGGCCGAGGCGTGGGCGGCGGCGCAGGCGCTGTCGGGCGCCGCGGACCAGGTCGGCGGCTACGCCGAGCGCACCCTGGGCGAGGCCCTGATCGCGCCCGACGCATCGCCCGCCGAGGACGGACCAGACCGCGGGCCGGCGCGGCGTGCGACGTCCGCGGCCGCGCCAGCGGTCCAAGCCACGGACGGCTCCCATGACTACGTCGGCATCGTCATGGCCAAGAGCGCCGAGGGCGATGCCGTGGCGCGCTTCTTCGCCGGCGCCGCCGCCGAGGTCATCGAGCAGCCGGCGTTCTGGGAGATACGCGCCCGCCACCGACTGGTGATCCCCTATGACGAGGTCTCCGAGGAGCTGGGCTATGAGCTCGATGCCTACTCGATCCAGCATGAGATGTCGACGCACTACGGGCGCATGGTGGCCACCGACGATGCGTTGATGCTGTTCGCCGACCCCACCGAAGCCATGGAGCACCTCCTCTCATGAGATCGCGGCTGACCCGATGGCTGGCGCGTCGAGACCGCGGACGCGTCGTGCACTGGCTCATCCTCCGGCTGCTGCCTCGCGCGATCGCACTGCGCTTCGATAGCTCCGCCGCCCACGACCTCGATGCCACGCTCGAGCTGGCGATCCGCCACGAGTCGCGCCCAGCCAGCTACGCGCTGGCGATTGCGCGGTCTCGCTGCACCGTGAGCCCCGGCTGTCCCGCCCGCGCGGGCGCGCGCGCCACCCTCGGCGCCGACGACCTCATCCTGCTGGCCGGCGGCGCCGTCACCTGGCCACAGCTGTTGTCCAGCGGACGCTTCGAGCTCAGGGGCGATCCGTTCCTTGCCCTGCGCTTCGCCGGGCTGTTTCGCCTGCCGGTGGTCCTCGACGAGGTCCCTCAGTTGACGCCCTCGGCGAAGAGCCAGTTGGGCTCGTAGCCGTCGAAGACCACGCTGCGCCTGAGCGAGAGCTGGGGCTTGACGATCACGCAATACGAGCGCCGCCCATCCTGGCTCGGAGCGCACGTGCGGTAGACGCTCCCAGCCTGGATCGTGAACGTGTCGGTGTGGCTCGCGTTGGCCCTGAAGGTGGCCGGCGCGCGGTCGCCGATGAAGGCCTCAGCGCGGACGATCGCGTCGGCGAGCGCGTGCCGGCGCTCGACGATCCCGCCGTGGCGCGCCAGCCCGGCCGCCGTCAGGCCGGCGGTGACCATCAACACGGCGATCGTGCCCCCGTAGTTGCGCGCCACGAGGGACGGGAGGTCGCCGCGGCGGCGGCGCAGCAACAGGCCGAACGCCCGCGAGAGCAGGAGCACTGCCAGCAGATTGAGGATCAGACCGGCGAGGACGCCCCCGGCGACGCTCTGGCGATCGCCCACGAACGGGCGGATGACCGCGATGACGCCGTCGAGCAGGGCGGTGGCGACGAACGCCGGCCACAGCCAGGCCCCGCGCCAGCGCCACCGAGCCCGGGCGATCCACGCAGCCTCCATGGTTCAAACAGTAGACCTCCGCGACGGGCCGCGCCGAGGCTGCGCGAGCGGGGCCGCGCGCGCCGCCGATCACCACTGTCACGGGTATGAATGTCAGGTAGGTGACGCCGGGGTTGACACGGTGCGGTAGTGTTAAACCTGCGCAAAGCTCATCATGCGCACAGATGCCGTTTGGGGGAGAACGGGTCGGCATGACCCGTCTGGGGACACTGTATTTCCGTCGTAACAGTGCTGTGCGAGGCAACGCCAACCCGCCATGGTGAGATCTGATCACAGATCACACCGCAGCAGCGTGGGGGTCGATCCGGCCGAGCATCCGGTGCGCGTGGCCATCGCCGACGGCCGGCGGCTGATCGCCGAGGCGCTCGCCGCGCTCATCGCCGGCCGGCAGGGATTCACCGTCACCGGCGCGGTGGCCGGCGATGGCGCCGTGAGGGCGATCGCCGAACAGCGGCCGGACGTCGTGGTGGTGGGCGTGGGCGCCGATTCGCGCCGTGCGATGCAACTCCTCCGCGACCTGCGCCAGCGCGTGCCCGGCATCGGGATCGTGATCGTCGCCGACGCGCTGGAGCCGTCGCTGGTCAACTTCGTCCTCGACGAGGGCATCGGCGGACTGCTCCTCACCGACGCTGCCGGGCGCGAGATCGAGGCGTGCCTGGACCGTGTCGCCCACGGGCGGTCGGTGCTGCCGCCCGGTTGGCAGGGAGCGCTGCATGCGGATCGCAACGATCCGCTGCACGCGCTCAGCGAACGGCAGATGCAGGTGCTGACGCTTCTCGCCGACGGCTACTCCTACGAGGAGATCGGCGCCCGGCTGTTCATCTCGTTGAACACCGTCAAGTTCCACGTGAGGTCGATCTTCCTCCGTCTCGGCGTCCGCAACCGCATGGCGGCGGCCCGCATGCTGGCGAACCATGAGAACTCACTGACACGCATCAGTCATTGACTGTTCGCGTGCGTCAGACCAGACCGCCGCGAACCGCACGCACCGCGGCCTGAATCCGGTTCTCCACCTGTAACTTCGCGAGGATGGTGGACACGTGGTTCTTGACCGTGTGTTGACTCAGGTAGAGGGCCCCGGCGATCTCGGAATTGTCGAGCCCGCGGGCCATCAGCCCCAGGACCTCGAGTTCGCGAGGCGTCAACGCTTCGCCCGGGACTGAGTGCACGATCTCGCCGGGCTCGCGGACGCGGCGCACCAGGCGGCTGGCGATACGGGGCGAAATGAGCGATTCACCGCGCGCTGCGGCCCGAATACCCTCAACGATCTGCTCGATCGGCGCATCCTTGAGCACGTAGCCGCATGCTCCCGCCAGAAGGGCATCGATGATGTGCTGGTCGTCGACGAAGACCGTGAGCACCAGGACCCGCGCCAACGGCGCGACGGCGTTCAGGCGCTGGGTCGCCTCGATCCCGGACATGCCCGGCAGCCTCAAGTCCATCAGCACCACGCACGGGCCCGTCTCCTCCGCGAGCGGAATCGCATCCGCGGCGAGGCCCACCTCGCCGACGACCTGGATACCACGCTCCTCAAGGAGCCCGATCAGCCCGTTGCGAAACAGTTCGTGATCGTCAACGACAATGACCTTGGGGTCATCGCGCCGTGAGGGTTCGCGGGGACTCAAAGGGTCAGACCGTTCAGGCAGGACGCCGTCGTCTGGCCCGACGCGACCACTCGGTCGACAGCCGAGAGACGCCGGGCGCTTGCAGCTTGCGCACCGGCGCGCCGACCGGCCGCGGCTCGGGAGTGCCGCGGGCGTCGTCGGAGGTAGGCACCACGAAACCGCCGGCTCGGCGCAGCAACGCGATATCGGCATGGGCACCCTCGCCGCGCACCGCCGCGTGCACGATCGCCTCATGGGCGGCGCGGATCAGGTCGGCGCGCGGGCCGAAGTCCAGGCCGGGGTCAAGGGCGGAGGCCGCATCTGGTTCGGTTCGCACGTGGACCTCGACGTCAACACGACGCCCCAGCTCGCGCGCGATCATGCGCACCGCCGCCTCGGAGCTGGAGGCGGAGGAGGCGGTCAAGTCCGCGATCATCGCGCGCAGCTCTGCGAGTGCATCACGCGTGGCGAGCATGATGGGATGCTCCGGGTCCAGGTGGCAGTCGAGCCGCTGCGCCTGCATGGTGATGCAGACCAGATCCTGGGCCAAGCCGTCGTGAAGGTCGCGCGCGATCCGCTCACGCTCCGAGCAGATCGCCGCGTGGGCGTCGCGGCGCCGGACGTTCACATAACGGAGGCACACGCCCGCCAGCAGCAGGGCAAAGGCGACGAGACGCGCGCCTTCGCGCGGCGTGACCCAGCCGGTGGGCACAGTCGAGACGGCCACGAACTGGACGCCGGCCGCGCCGATCAGCAGGGACGCCCCGGCCAGCAGCTCGGTCCCTCTGTCCGCGCGCCAGGACCTGGCGACGAACGCCAAACCCGCAACGGCCAGGATGACGGCCGACGCCAACTGGACGCCGACCGTGACCGAGTGGGCGGCCGCACTCGCGCTTGCGGCCTTCGCCGGGCCCGTGGCCGCGTGGACCACGATGACCTCGGCCACGAAGGTCCCGATCGCGATCATGCCGAGGCCGACCACAGCCGCGACCTTGGCGAGGGCGGGGAGCGGCTTGACGATCGACGTGGGCGGGACGAGCGCCGCGGCGGCCAGCGCGAGCGCGCCGGCCAACTCGCAGCCCAGGCGGACGGCGCCCCCGGACGCCGGACCTCGCACTCCGGCGACCACGGGTCCGGCCCAGTACGAGAAGTCGGCGAGCCAGAGCAGGAGCACCCCGAGGACCAGCAGTAGCTCCCGGAGTTGCCGGGTGCGGTCGAAGGTCTCGACCAGGAGGCCGCAGCTGAGAAGGGCGGCGACGGCAATGGCCGTCTCGACCGCGGCCCGTGCGCCCGCATCGATAGCGTGGAGCGGCCGGAGAAGCTCCAGTGCGATGAGGATGCCGGCGGCGACCGCGACCGCGAGCGCCGCAGGCGCGATCTGCTGCGTCCGCGCCTCAGCCGCTCCAAGCGTCGCGATATCGAGATCGTCTGCCTGCAACACCCCGGGTCCGAATCCTCGATCCGGACAGCTGAGCGCCATCAGGCCCAAACGGGCGTTGCCGCCCTTTACCTCTCATAACCGGCTCCCCACGTGACCGCCCCGTCACGGCGATCGTTCTAGAACGTCTCGCCGAACCTACTGTTAGTTCACAAAATTGTAGCATTCGTGTAAAGAACCTGTGACCGGGGTTCGCCGGGAGGTTTGGGCGGCCCGGGTTGCGCCGCCCGCGGGTCCGTGATCCGGCGCCTTGCGGTCAGGTGGACGGGCTCGCGCAGCTCACGCCGGGCTTAGTTGCGCTCGGCGCGAGGCAGTCCGTCCTGACCACCGGCGCACGTCCGGCGCGGATCGTGAACGAGTAGTACTTGCCGACCCAGTGCCGCCGCGTCAAGCGCACCGTGATCCGCACCCCGGCCCGCAGGCGGCGGTGACGGAAACGGGACAGGAGGTTGATCGAGCCTGCCGCCTTGGTGAGATGCCACTTGGCGAACGGGCAGCCCTTTCCGAAGCACTGGACGAGAATGCTCGTCCCCTTGGGAACGGCATATGCCTCGAGGGCGATCAGCTCGGAGTAGTGCGGGTGGTACGCGATCTTCCAGCCCAGCGTCGAGCCCAGGGACCCGTGCACGGTCGGGTTCTTGGCGGCGCCCGCGACGATCTGGACGCTGCTGGCAGATGAGGCCGAACCCGTGAAATTCGAATCGCCGCTGTAGAACGCGGACACGTTGTGAGTCCCCGCCGCCGGATAGCTCACAGAGCAGGTCGCCGTGAGGTTGCTCAGAGGCTGGCTGACACAGCCGCCGATCGGCTGGCCGCCGTCCATGAACTCGATCGACCCGCTCGGCAGAGTGGGGCCGGCGCTGCTGACCGGCACGCCCAGCGTGGCGACGTACGTTGCCTGCCCGCCGGGCGCGACCTTCGGGGTCACTGCGAGCGACACCGACGTCGGCCCCTTGCCCACGCTGACCGGTGTCGTGTCGCTGCCGGAGCCGGCCACGAGCGACCCGGGATCAGCCACGTACGCGGCCGAGATCTGGGCCACTCCCGCCGGGAACGCGGCCTGGCAGACGATCGTGACGGTCTGCCCGCCGCTGACCCCCTTGCCGCCGCAACCGGGGACGGTGTCCGAGCCGTTGAAGAACGACAGCGAGCCGTGCGGACTGGCGTTCGGAGAGTTCGAGGTCACCGTCGCCACCAGCGTGACGCCCTGGTTGGTCGTCGGACTGTTCTGGGAGAAGGCCACCACCGAGGTGGCGCTGGTGGCCGACGCGGTCGCCGTGCGAGCGGAGGTTGCGGCCACGCCCAGCGACGGCGCGGGGGCAGCGGCATTGAACGCGGTCTCGACGACCTCAATCGTATGTCCGACGTCTCCGGGACCCACCGTGTAACCGGTCCCCGTCTGCCCCGGGATCGGGTTGCAGACAAGGGCGGCGCAGTCCTCCCACTGCTCGGTGAGCGAGGTCGGGAAGTTGCTCCAGGCCCCCTGCGTCACGGTCAGGACCTGGCCCTGCTGGGGCGTGCCCGAGATGACGGGAAGCGCCGTGTTGGCCGGCTTTAAGGGCAGCACCACAGCGGTAGGGGACGAGGTCTCGGTCGTCGCCGACGCTCCGCCGGAGTTCGACGCCGTTTCGACGAACTCGACGGTGGAGCCGACGTCGGCCAGCCCCAAGGCGTAGGTGGGGCCGATGATGCCGGTCAAGGCGCAGGTCCCGGCGGTGCACCGCTCCCAGACGTCGGAGTACGCGGTGGGCGAGTTTGTCCAGCCGCCGTGAAGCGCGATCAGCGTCAGGCCTTGCTGAGCCGTGCCAAAAACTGACGGCAAAGTGGGCGGCGACGGGGCTGGAGGCAGAGGCAGCACCACTTGGGTTGGGGCGGAAGTGGCCGTAACCGTCGCCGGCGTAGTGGTGTCGTCCACGCTCTCCGTCACCTCGATGGTCGCTCCGACTTCGGCGAAAGTGAGCGGGAAGCTTGCTCCGGCAGGCCCGTTGGCGCAGGTCGTGGGCGTGGTACAGACCAGCCATTGGTACGTCGGCGTCCCGAACGTATCGCTTACGGGACCCGGTGTGCCGGGGTTGGCCGTCAGGGTCTGCCCCTCCTGCGGTGTCGTCGTCGGTCCCGAAATGGTGGGCGCCGTGAGGGTCGCCGCATCGGCCACGCCGACTAGCACTGAGCAGCTGATAACCGCCGCCAGCAGACAACCCACGATCGCGGGCACTCCGCGCACTTCTAAGAACTTATTCATGAACCCGGTGTGCATTTGCCCCTAAACCCCGCGGCACCCATCCACGCCGATGACTGTCACCGGACGTCTCGCGATGCACAGGCGCGCCACGCTGTCTAAGAACTCTTTCACTTAACAGCGAGCACACCGACGTGCCGCACTTTCTAAGAATTTTTTCACTTAACGGGCGGTCACGCGCCCGGTTCTGACGCGTTGGATTGTGGTGACCCGCCGCTCACTCGCCAATGGGCTTCCTCGCCCCTCCTGCGTTCACAAATGAACGGTGACTCAGTCACGGTTAACCGTGCTAGGTTGTGCGATCTTGAACAAGAGGAGCGTCTGGATGCACGCACCGGAAGGTCGGAAGGACCGGCAGATCGAGGCGAAGTGGGTCGATTTCGCCCCGGCCGCCCCCGACGAACTGAGGGTTATGGTGGCCGACGACCAGGTCGCGGTTCGCGAGGGAATCAAGCGGGCCATCGAACCTCACGGCCTGCATGTGGTCGCCGAGGCGTCTCACGCCGACGATGCCGTGCGCCTCTCGGTGGCGCACCAGCCGGATGTCTGCATCATCGCGGTGGATCTGCCAGGGAGCGGAGTCGAGGTCACGCGCTTGATCAAGCAGTCGCTCCCGGACACGAAGATCGTGATGATGACCGGGACCGCTTGTGATGAGGACCTGCTCGAGGCGCTGCGGGCCGGCGCCGACGGGTATCTGCTGATGAGCACGCCGGCGAGCCGTCTCCCGCATGCCATCCGCGGCGTCACCCAGGGGGAGGCCGCCCTCCCCCGGGCGATGACAGCGCGACTGATCCTGGAGTTTCGCGAGCGGGGGATGAGGCGTCGCGTTCTGATCCACCCCGACCAGGCGGAGGTCGAGCTGACCGCCCGCGAGTTCGAGGTCTTCCAACGTCTGCGCCAGCACGAAGGCACCGCCCAGATCGCATCGCGCCTCGGAATCTCACCGGTGACCGTGCGTCGCCACGTGGCCTCCGTGATGCAAAAGCTCGGTGCTCCGAACCGCCGCCGGGCGATCGAGATGCTCGAGCAGCCCGACCAGCACGCGCCGGGCGTCAACTCCTAGCCTCCGGCCAGCCGAGGGCTGGTCGGGAACGTCGCACGCTCTTTACGGCCAGGCGCGGAGCGGCGCCGATGACCGTCGTCCGTCACTGACCGCCTCCTTGGGCTTGGCTCCCAACCCGGGGCGACGCACGGTGGCGGCGGTCTGACGCAATTTCACACCTTTGACGTAAGCGGTGCGTCGCGTCATCGCCGACAGCGCTTGCGGTGGGGTGACCGACGTGCATAAATCGAAATCGCGATCACACGATGATCACAATTTCATACTTGGGGGGCTTGGCCATGTTGCAGTGGAACGAGGAACGGAATTCTTCGATGGGGCTTGAAGTGCTCAGCGGCACAAACGTTGAGAGTCCGTTTGACACTTCTGCGCGCGCACCGGGAGTGCGTCAGGCAGTGGCGACCCTGGCGGCGGCCGGGCCGCGGGTGAGTCTTGTCATTCCGGCGATGAACGAGGCCGAGAACCTGCCGTACACCTTCTCGCGCCTCCCCGAAGGGCTTCACGAGGTGATCCTCGTTGACGGCCATTCCCGAGACGACACCGTGGCGGTTGCCAAGAGGCTGCGTCCCGACGTTCGCGTCGTGACCCAGTCGGGCAAGGGCAAGGGCAACGCGATGGCGGACGGCTTCGCCGCCTGCACGGGCGACATCATCGTCATGCTCGACGCCGATGGGTCGACCGACCCGGCGGAGATCCCGCGATTTATCTCCGCGCTGTGCAACGGCGCAGATTTCGTCAAGGGCTCACGCTTCGCGCAGGGGGGCTCGAGCGCTGACATCACTCGCGCCCGCGGCCTCGGCAATCACGTGCTGCGGACGATCGTCAACACGCTCTACGGAACCAGCTACACCGATCTGTGCTACGGCTACAACGCCTTCTGGGCGCGGTGCCTTCCGTACATGCGGGTCGACTGCGACGGGTTTGAGGTCGAGACGTTGATCAACGTCCGGATCGCGAAGGCGGGGCTGATCGTTCATGAGGTTCCCAGCTATGAGAACGTTCGCCTGCACGGGACGAGCAACCTCCGCGCACTGCCGGATGGGTCCCGCGTCCTGCGCACGATCATGCGCGAGCTGCCGGTAGCGGCGTCTCGCTGGTCGTTCCTCCCCCGCATCGCCTCCCGGCTGGCTGGGTCATGAAGGTCGCGCTTGTTGCATCGAGCTGCCTGCCCGAGTTCGGGCGGCTGGAGCGCCGAGTGGATCGGCTGGCCCGCGGGCTCGCCGAGCGCGGGGCACAGGTGGAGGTTCTGACCCAGGGCCCCGTCCGCGGCTCGGTCCAGCGCCGAGACGGAGTGACCGTGCTCACCTTCCCCGCCGCGGCGGGTCCGCTGCGCTTCGCGGTGGCCCCTCGGCTCCGCGAACGGCTCCGGCTGATCTCCCGCGAGTTCGACGTCATCGACGTCCACACCCGCCAGACGTCGCTGGCCCTGGCCGTGGCGAGCGCGCGGGTTCGCCGGTTCGTCCTCACGCCATGTGCCTCCGCTGAGGCGTTTCTGGCCTGGCCCCACACGCGGGCCACGCGAGCAATGCTGGCGGCGACGCCGCGGATCGTCTGCCGGTCGGAGCTCGAGCGGGACCTGTTGTGCGCCAGCGTCCCGCAGGCGGCCAGCCGGGCGGTGGTCGTGCCCGACGGCATCGACCCGGACTCCATCCGATCCGCTGTGCCGTTCGACGTTCCGGGCACCGTGGTCCTGGCGGTGGACCGGCTCGATCGCTCCACTGGGGTGGGACGTGCGATCGCCGCGATGGCCAGCCTGGACCCGGAGTTCCGGCTCGTGGTCGTTGGCGACGGGCCGGCGCGCGATCGTCTCCAGGCGTTTGCCGATGACCTCCGCGTGTCGTCGCGCATTCAATTCACCGGCCCAGTCTCCGACGCCGTGCTCCACAGATGGCTCCGCACGGCGCGCGCGGTGGTCTCGCTCCCGACCGAGCGGAGCTCCGGGACCGCGGTGACCGAGGCGTGCGCGGCGGGCGTCGCGGTGGTGGCCTCCGATCTCCCCATCCAACGACAGGCCGCCGAGCGGGTGGGCGGTGCCGTCATCTTCGTCGCGCCGAGAAGCTCACCGTTGGACGTGGCCGATGCGATCGAGGAGGCCTCTCAGCTCTCGTTCATCCCCAATCCGGACCTGGTGACTTCCTCGACAACGTCCTGGGACGCCACGATCGAGGCCACCTTGGATCTCTATGAAGCGATGCTCGACGCGCCATACCCGTCTCAGCGGGATGTTGGGGCGAGAGAGCTGGTTGGCATCTCCTCGCAACTCGATGCCGGACGCCTGGCCATCCCGACCCCGCTCGGACAGGCGCAGAGTCCAGCCGGCGCGGCATCGTGGTGGCCGACTCGCGGTCGGACAGAGCATCGGGCGAGCGGGGAGCGCAGATGGCCGTAGCCCCCGAGGGCACCAGAGCTGTCGCCCGAGATTGGCTGCCGAACATGGCCGACGTCGCACCCATGGAGCGCACCGACGCGCCGCGCTCGGTGAGCGTCATCATCACGACGTGCGGCAACCCGCCGGCGCTGGAGCGCTGCCTGCGGTCGGTTCTGCACTCTGACTACGACGACTTCGAGGTGATCGTCGTTGATCACGGGGCCCCTTCGCCGGACACCCCGCGGATGCTCGTCACGCAATTTCCGGGCGAGCTGAGGCTGCGTTACCTGGAGGAGCCGTGGTCGTCGGCGTCGATGGCGCGGAACACCGGGCTGGCTCGGGCCGAGGCGGTGATCGTCGCTTTCATTGACGACGACGTGGTCGTCGACGCAAGGTGGATGGGTAACAGTGTGGAGGTCCTTCTCGGCGACGCCGACGTGGTATGCGTGACAGGTCGAGGCGCGTCACCTCGGCTCCACGACGCGATGCAGGTCGCTCCGGAGCTGACCGGTGAGGGTTCGTTGCGACGGACATATCGTCGGTCTGACACCGACAGCGGTCACCCCCTCCTCGCCGACACGGCGGAGCGCCTCGGGTCGGGCGCGGGCATCGTCATGCTCACGGATGTCGGCCGCGAGCTCGGCGGCTTCGACCTCGCCTTGGGTCCGGACACGCCCGCATGCGGCGGCGAGAACATCGATCTACTCGTCCGGCTGCTTCGGTCTGGCTACACGATCTCCTACGAGCCCAACGCGATCATCTGGCGTGAGCATCCTGCCCGCGCCGACGGCCGCCGGCGCCAGATCTATCGCTACGGCGTCGGCCTCGGCGCGATCATCAGCAAAGGGCTGATCGCCGGCCCGGAACGCCGGGGCTGGTTGCGGGCGATTCCCGCCGCCGTGCGCCACTCGCGCGACCCCGCGCCACGACAGCACGGCGATACGCCCCCCCGCTACCCGCTTCGCCTCCGGTGGCTCATGCGGCTCGGGATGCTGCTCGGGCCGTTCGCCTACCTCTGGAGCGCGTTCCTGACGCGCGCTCGCGGGCTGCGGGGCAGCCACCGTTCGAGTCCGGCCGCGGTTCGGATCGCGCGCCGGCTGGTCGTGGGCGGGGAGACGATCAACGTCGTCTGGTTTGACGACTCCCCGGAGGCCAGGACCCGGTTCTCCTGGCGCTCGGTCGGCGAACCGGAGGAGGCCGACCCCGCCTTCGAGCTCAACCCCAATGCCGCGATCGAGCTCGCGCTTCCGGCCACAACCGAGCATGGGGCGCCGCGCATCAGCGCGGTGGTTCCGGCTCGCAATGCTGAGCACTGGATCGAATCGTGCCTGTCCGCGATCCGCGCGAACTCCCCGGCCGAGATCATCCTCGTGGACGGGGGCTCCACGGACCGCACGGTGGAGCTCGCCCGGCCCTGGGTCGACAAGGTGATGGATGACGGGGGGACCGGTGTCGCGGCCGCACGGATGATGGGCGTCGCCTCGGCGTCCCAACCGTGGGTGGCGCTGGTGGACGCCGATGTGGTGCTGCCGCCCAATGCGCTCCGCGACCTGGACCAGGAACGCCGCAACCGCCACCTGGTGGCGCTTCAGGCCGGACTCCATAGCGTGGGCGCGGGCGACTACTGGAGCCAGTCGTTGGCCGATCATCACAACCAAGGACAGAGCAAGCAGTGGTTCGGTGTCTGCGCGAGTCTCGTGTCACGAGATGTGCTGCTTGCCAATCCGCTGGACGGCGACCTGCGGTCGGGCGAGGACATCGACCTGCGGATCCGACTGGTGACAGCAGGGTTCCCGGTCGGCGTCTCGGACACCATGATCGGGCAGCATCGCTTCGCCACTGGGTTCACCTTCGCCGGAAAGCAGTGGCTCGCCGATGGCGCCGGCCTGGGCCGCATGGTGCGCAAGCACGGCCGTGCCGCGCTGGTCAACGCGATGATCATCCCGTTTGCCGCCGCGGCGCTGGGACTTGTTCGGGGGGCCAGGCAGGCCCTGCGGCCATGGCCCTACTTCGCCGGCTTTGCCGTGGGCAACTACATCGGCCTGTGGCGGGGCCTGGTCGACCGCAGCGTCCCCGCACCGGGGCCCGCACGCCGGTTGCTGGTTAGTGGCCTTGTCGCGTGGTTGCTCGCGCTCCCGGTGCTGCTGGGACTCGCGGCCGCCGCGTTGGTGTGGGTGCTGCTCAAAGCAGGCCACGCCGCTTACGAGGGGCATCTGGTGCTTCTGACGCTGGCGACGCTGGCCGTCGCCATTCCCCTCGAAGTCGGGAAAGGGGCAGGCACCGGGCGCTTCCCCTCAATCGCGAGATCCCTCGCACCGTTCGCCGCGTGGGCAATGCTGCTGGCACTCGTGCTCAGCGCGGTCAGACTCGCCAAGGTCGTCGGGCTATGACACTCGGGCCCGCACGGACGCACACACAACAAACAAAGGGGCAATCACAATGCCGCAGGTACCACTCATGACAGGGGGCAGCATCCATGCATCGTAGTCACACCCATCCGGTACGCCGACGGTTTACGCCCCTTCTGGGCGTTCTGGCCGCCGCCGTCGTCCCGGCCACCGCAACAGCCGCTCCACTGGCCCCGTCGCTGCCACCGCCGGTGAACACCGCGCTGCCGACAATGTCGGCACCGCCGCCGCCGACAGCGCAAAATGAGATCACCAATCCCCAGGTGGGCAGGACCATCCTTGGTAACAAGGGTACCTGGACCGGCGCGAGCTACTACAAGGTTCAGTGGGAGGACTGCGACGTCACCGCCACCATCTGCCACCCGGCCGCTGGGTCCCCGTCTACCAATACGACGTACAAGATCGCCCAAGGGGATGTCGGGTCCTACCTGGTGTTCCAGGTCACAGCCACCAGCTCACCCGGGAGCTCCACATCCGCGAGCTCGACGCCGTCGGGCCTGGTCGCAAACGGAACGCCGCTGAATCGCCTGGCCCCGACGATCTCCGGTGTAACCCAGGACGGGCAGACGCTGACCTCCACGTCGGGCACCTGGGACGGGACGCTGCCGATCACCTTCGGGTATCAGTGGCGTCGTTGCGATGGCGCCGGCCTGAACTGCGGTCAGACATTCCCGGGCTCGCCGAGCTCATCGCCGACGTACGTCCTCCAGGACGCCGACCTCGGCCACATCCTCGTCGCCTACGTGACTGCCAGCAACGTGGCCGGTCCCACCTCGGTCCACTCCCACGTGACGACGACGGTGGTTACACCCGGCAACACCGCGGCCCCGACGATCTCGGGTGACGCTCAGTCTGGCAAGACGCTGACTGAGTCCCACGGTGGATGGATTCCCAAGAAGCCCGCGAGCTACACGTATCAATGGCAGGAGTGCAACGCCGCTGGCGCGAGCTGCTCCTCAATCGCCGGCGCGACCTCGCAGACGTACGCGCTGACCGACGCTGATGCGGGCCACACGTTGAGGGTCCAGGAATCCGCAATCAGCGCCGGCGTCAGCAGCAGTCCGGCCAGCTCAGCGGCCACCGGCGTCGTCAAGGCGGGCTCGTCCTCAGGCGGCGGCACCGGCGGCGGCTCCGGCGGCTCCGGCGGCTCCGGCGGCACGACCGGCGGCACGACCGGCGGCACCACCGGCGGCGGAGGGTCGGGTGGCTCCGTCACCCTGAGCGCCTCCAAGCTCCGGGCTCTGCTGCACAACGTGCTCGCGGTGCACGGGAAGGCCGGAACGATCCGCGGCGTGCTCAACCACGCTGGCTACTCGTTCTCCTTCGCCGCACCGTCGGCCGGCCGTCTCGTGATGGCCTGGTACGCCGTACCGAAGCACGGCAAGAAGGTCCTCGTCGCCACGGTCACGCTGGTGTTCCACGGCAATGGACTGGCGACGGCGAAGATCCTGCTCACCGGCAGCGGCCGGCGACTGCTCAGCGGCGCGCGGAGGATGAACCTCACCGCCAAGGGCACCTTCACGCCTGCCGGCCACCGGGCCGTCAGCGCGTCACGGCAGATCACGCTGAAGGCGTAGGAGGGGAGACGTGGCGCGCCGGCGGCTGCTCACCAGCCGCCGGCACGCCGCACCGTGCGCCGGCGGAGGGGGCGCCGCCGGCGCCACCAGCTGTACTGAGAGGGGCGCGTCGTACACGAGTCTGAGGCCGGCCGGACTCGCTCGTGCACGACGAAGCAGTGAAAGGCAACGAGCCACGCACCGGGGCGATGGCATTCAATCCACGGGGGCAATCAGTGCCACAGTCACCAGTCACAAGAGGGGGCAGTTTCATGCAGCGCAGTCCTAATCATCCGGCACGCTGGCTTGCCGCGATCGCAGGCGTCCTGGCGCTCGCCGCGTTCCCGGCAGCCGCATGGGCCGCGCCGCCGGTCAACACGGTGCCGCCGACGATCACGATCCCGACTGGCGGGGCCGCCAATGAGATCACCAACCCGTCCGAGGGCCGGACGCTGACCTCAACCCCCGGGACGTGGAATCCCGCGCAGACCACCTACCACTATCAGTGGACGCGGGACTGCGCTCCCTCAGCGGTTCCGGCGAATCCCGGGACGCCGATCACAAATGCGACGAACTCGACGTACAAGATCGCCAACGGGGACATCGGCCACACGCTCTGCCTCACGGTCAGTGCGGGCGGTAGTGCCCCGGTGATCTCGTCGGATCAGACGGGCCTGGTCACCGCGGGCACCCCGATCGATCGGGCGGCCCCGACCATGTCCGGTGCCACCAACGACGGGCAGACCCTGACGGCAAACCCCGGCACCTGGGACGGGACCGCGCCCATCTCGTTCACCTACGCGTGGCGACGCTGCGACAGCGCGGGTAAGAACTGCGGGGCCACATTCACGGTACCGAGCGCCTCGCCCACGTACGTGCTCCAGGACGCCGACGTCGGACACACTATGTCGGTGGTGGTGACCGCGACCGACCCGGCTACCCAGCCCACCACGTCCGTCCCCCCGGTACAGCTGGGCTCCTTCGCCACCAACACCGTCGTCACGCCAGCCAACACCCGGACGCCGACCATCTCCGGGACCCCGCAGGCGGGCGACACGCTGTCGGAGTCGCACGGCTCGTGGCTGCCGACCAGCTCGACGCTCGCCTATCAGTGGGAGTCATGCGATACCTCCGGGGCCGGCTGCTCACCGATCCCGGGAGCGACGGCGCAGACGTACATGCTCACCCCGGCCGACGTCGGGCACACCGTCGCCGTCCAGGAGACCGCGTCCCAGAATGGGGCGACCAGCAGTCCGGCGGCGTCGGCCCCGACCGCGGTTGTGCAGGCAGCGCCGTCCAGCGGCGGCGGCAACCCTGGCCCCGGCGGCAACCCCGGCGGCGGCAACCCGAGTAACGGCGGGAACCCCGGTGGGGGCCAGCCTTCCCCGACTGGGCAGACTCCCCCGCCGGTGGGTGTCGACTCGGCGCATCTGCGCGGGCTGCTCGGCAACGTCCTTGTCTTGCACGGGCGGACCGCCCGGATCCGGGCGCTGCTGCAGCGTGGCGGTTACTCGTTCGCCTTCACGGCTCCGTCGGCCGGCCGGCTGACGATCGCCTGGTATCAGGTTCAACATGGCCGCAGGGTCATGGTCGGCATCGTGAATGTCCTGCTCCATAAGGCGGGCAACGCGAAGCTCGAACTCGTCCTGACGAGGAGGGGTCGCTCTCTGCTCAAGCGTGCGGCGAGGATGACCCTCGCTGCACAGGGTGGATTCACGCCGGTGGGGCAAGGGACCACCAGCGCCTCCAGGAGGATCACCCTCATCCGGTAGCCCACCGGAGGAGGCGTCGGCGGCGGCCCCTGCCGCCGGCGCTGTGTCAGCGAGAGCGCCGGCGGCCGGCCAGATGCCGTCGGCGCTCTTCGCCGTTCGGGGCTCCGGTGTCGCCTGCGGGCGGGCTACCGGACGGGCCGCACGCGCAGCAGATCGCTCATCGGCTGCGTGGAAGGCAACGCGGCACCGCCAAGTCTCGGGAGTCCCCAGAGATCCTCGATCGTGCGAAGCAACGAGTAATGGTCGTACGGGGCCATCGACCGGACTCCCGCTCGCGCGCCCAGGCCGGCGACCAACGTGAGAACGTGGCCGCCCGCGGCCACCCGGCAACAGCCGGAGTTCGTCTCCCCCTCGTCAAACGTCACGAACAACAGGCCGGACGCCCCGAGCTGGGTCAGCAGTTGCGGCACGATCCCACGCAGGTAGCGATCCCCCGTGTACGTGCCGCACGAGTGCATGTCGTGACAGAGATTGGGGACCAGCCACAGGAACCTGGGAAGTGAATGGGCGGCGAGATCGCTTGTGAGCGTCGTCATAGGCACAATCGACCGGCACCACGCGGGGTTATCTGCGACATCGCGGTAATACATGAATGGATCGTGCCGGCGGACATAGTTCCTCGCTGACGCCGCGGACGAGCACGCCGACGGCAGATCCTCCACGTACACCTTCCAAGGGATGTGCGCGGCTTCGAGCTGGTCGATGAGATTGCGATGCGAGACTGAGCACGTGCCACAGTCGCTCCCGCGGTACCCGAACGTGGAGCCACCCGTGAGGGCGAGATAGTTGGGGAGAGACGGGTGCGTAATGGCGTGATAATTGGAGGCGACGGCGCTCTGGCGGGCGAGCGCGTTGAGGTACGGAGCCGCCGGCCGTCCGATGATCTCGCTGTACTCCTTGTTCTCGAGCACGATGACGGCGATCCGCGACGCCGGGCCGGCGACAGTGGCCGCGGATGAGCTCGCGACGGTCGACGAGGCCGAGCTCGGGGGCGGCGCCGCCGATGACCGTGTCGGCGCCGAACCACTACCGCATCCAGTCACAGACGCCACGAAGAGCGCCAGCGTGACCATCCATGTCACACGGTGACGGCCGCACTCGATCCGCCCGAGGCCTCGCAGCATTGCACCTGATGCTATAGGATGTCGGTGAGGGCAAACGCAGTGTTAACCGTGCGCACTCCGTGAGGAGCAGGCGGTCAATTGGATACACACACTCACAGCACAAGCGCGAGGGCGCGAGTGACCGGGGCGCAGGCCACGGTGGTGGTCTGCGCGTTTGACTCGGCGCGGCTCGAGCAGACCGTAGCTTGTGTCGAGTCGGTCCTGGGCCAGGACCCCCCTCCGGCGCAGATGGTGATCGTGGTCGACCACAACGACGCCCTGGAGGCGGACCTGCGAGCGCGCCTACCCGAGGACGTGGAGATCGTTCCCAACCGCGACGCGCGCGGGCTTTCGTCGGCACGCAACACGGCCATCGACCGTAGCCGAGGTGAGTACATCGCCTTCATCGATGACGACGCGGTCGCCCACGAACAGTGGCTCGCGCACCTCCTCTCCGCGTTCGATGACCCGGCCGTGATCGGCGCCGGTGGTCACGCGCGGCCCCTCTGGGCGAAGCCGCCGCCGAACTGGTTCCCGCCGGAGTTTCTGTGGGTTGTCGGGTGCTCATACACGGGGTTGCCCGACACCGGCTCGGTGCGCAACCCTCTCGGCTGCAACATGGCGTTTCGTGCCGAGGTGTTCCGGCGCGTGGGCATGTTCAACCCCGCGATCGGCCGTCTCGGGAGCCTGCCGCTCGGCTGTGAGGAAACGGAGTTCTGCCTGCGCGCGTCGCGCGCGGCACCCGACGCCCAGATTGCGTTGGTCAGCGGCGCCGAGATCGACCATCACGTGCCTGCAGCTCGAGCGACCGTGAGCTACCTCCTGCGCCGCTGCTACTTCGAGGGGATCTCCAAGGCGCTCGTCCGGCGACTGGGAGACGAGCGATCGCTCGACACCGAACGCACATACCTCCGCGGTGCGCTGCCCGCCCGAGTGAAGGCTAGCCTTCGGCGCGCCGTCGGCGGCAACGTCGCGGAGGGTCTTGGCCTCGCCGGCGCCGTGGTCGGCGCGCTGGGCGCCGCGGCCGTGGGCTACCTCTTCGGCCTGGTCGTCTTTCGCTTTCGGCCACCCGCCGTCGTCACAACACCTCCGGCCCGCCGGCCTGCGGAGGTCACCCGGCCGTAGGCCGCCGTCTGCGGTCGCGCATGCCTCTCGACAGGGGGCAACCAGTGGTAGATCGAGTAGTCCGGCGTGATGTACACCGCCCGGAATTGCGGATCATGAGCAACGAGCCGCTGCATCGTGGGGATCAGCTGCGGCTTGTCGTAGAACAACGTCGCGGCCGCGACATCGCCGCGGCCGAAGGCGACGTACACGCCACCGCGCGCCCGTCCCCACTTATGTGCATTGGGATCCAGAAAATCCGCGGCGGTGGGCACGTGGCTGCCGCCCGGGACTGCGCTGTTGCGCCACCGCAGGCTCACTGACTTCAGGAAGCCACCGCCCGGGAACCCCCCGTAGATCTTCGCCGGAGCCAGATGGTCCGCGATGAACCGGAAGCCGGCGAGCTCGCCCGGCGAGACGTAGTCATAGAGCTCGTTGCCGTAGTGGGTGAGGATGTGAAGAGGTGCCATGGCGATGAGGGTGCCGGCGGCCACCGCTAGGATGCGGCGCCGAGTCGCCGCGGCGGCGATGATCATCGCGAGCGGGGGAAGGCTGAAGAGCTCGGTGCGGATGAGCATCTCGCCGCCGTAGACGGACACCGGCCCGACGAGCACCGTGGAGATCAACCAGGCGAGGGCGAATCGCTGCTCGTGAGGGAGCGAGTGCCACAGCTCGCGGGGCCTCCGCCAGCGCTCACGGAGACCCGGCCAGAGGTGCGCCGCCAGCGCGAGCAGGCCGAGAGCGAACACGATGGCGGTTACCGCCACGCGTGCCCGGCTCACGGTCAGATGCTCGCCACTCCCGCTGATCCGACCGGAGACGTTCGTCTGCAAGAAATCGCCGGCCGCGAACACCGTCTGCAGCAGGCGATGGCCGTAGAACTGGTAGAAGGGCGCCGCCGGATACGCCTGCCACGCCACGAAGACGAGCAGGCAGAGGAGCAGAAGGGTGGGGCGGCGCAGCTGCTTGGTCAAGGTCAGCCCGGCGATGACAAACAGCGCGATGAGCCCGCTGAGGACGTGCGTGGCGACGATCAGTGTGAAGAAGATCACTGTCGCTCCCCCACTGACCGCGTTGAAGGTGCCATCCCGTCTCAGGGCCGTGTGGGCCAGCACGACCATCAGGCCGAGGTAGAACAGGAAGGCCAGAGCCTGAGGACTGAAGTAGTCCTGGTTGGTCCATTGGAAGACCACGAACACCCAGAGACCGACCACCCACCGGCCATCGGCGCCGAGCGGTCCACGTAGCGTGCGCCACCGGCCCCTGGGCCCCGGCCAGTAGCGGTCGGTCGCCATCAGCAGGAGTGCCGAGAGCGGTATCAGGTACAGCACCATGATGATGGTCGGGAAGAAAGCCATGAGCCTCAGGGGCGATAGCGCAGAGGCGTTCTGCAGCGCGGCCATGCCGATCGAGAACAGCGGCCAGTTGTGGTAGATGAAGAGACGAGGGAAGAGACCCTGGCCTCGGGCGACCGGGTCGACATAGCCATAGCTCAGATACGAGGTCCGGAATCTGGGCGTGCCCTCCAGGACATACGGAGTGAGCCAGACCAAGAGCAGGAACGCGAACGCGTAGGCGAGCACCAGGGCCGGGCGGGACGACTCTCGGCGCCATTCGATCGCGGATGCCAGTGGCAGGCCCGCCAAACCGAGGTAGTAAGCCCACGGGAGGCTGTGGAGCAGCCCATAACCGTCAAGCTTCAAGCGGGCCCCCGCAAGCAGGCTGACGCTGAGTGCCAAGGCAACCAGGGCGATGAGCGGTGACGCCGCACGATCTCCCACGTTGCCGGCTTTTACCGGTACCTTCGTCACAGCTGGCCGAGTCTCGGTCAGCATGAGAAACTACTCATCCTCATGGCACGCATATTTGATCTTCACGGGCTGGTGAGCCTCGCTATTAACGATGACCGAGAGCACATCTTTCGGTACCTCGACTCGCAACTCGACCCGTACGAGCCGAGCGTCGGACCAGTCCCGACTCATGGCGACATCGTGCTTAGCCCCAACACCGACATGGTACCTCGGAGCCTCTGCGATGTCCATGGGCCGGCGGGAGATGGCCGCCGCACCGGATCGGACGGCCGGTCCTGTTACCTGCTGCACGGAACGTCCCGGTTCGAGTTGCCGCGCCTTTACCCCGGGGATGGGCAGGTCAGCCTGTCATATGACCCGAATTTTCCGCTGTGGGATGCGCTGTCGGAAATAGTGCGTCCGCTCCTTCAACTTGGTACACTTACGCATGGGGCAATTACTGTGCACGGAGCCACGGTGGAAGTCGAAGGGGGCGGACTCTTGGTCTGCGGCTGGTCAGAGAGCGGTAAGACTGAAACGGCGCTCGCCCTCGCGGAAGAGGGCGCCCGCTTCATCTCGGACAAATGGACCATTCTCGATGGAGGGAGGCGGCTGCACGCCTTTCCGGTGTCCGTCGGAATACGCGACTGGGTGCTCGAATATCTGCCCCGCCTGCGTGCTCACCTCCGAGCCTCACAACGCGCACGGCTGCGGGTCGCGCGGACGGCACGTCGCCCACTCCCCTTGCTCACGCGACGGCCAACCCGGGTGGGCACGGCGCTCGAGTCACAGCTCGACCGCGCCTTCACGCTGGCGAGCCGGCTCTCGCTCCGTCAGACAGAGGTGGGAGCGATCTATGGGTCGCCGCACGACCCCCGCCGCACACCGCCGCTGAAGACACTCGCGATGCTCACAACGGTGTCGACCAACGAGGTCACCGTTCTCCCTGCGGACGCCGGGTGGGCGGCTGAGCGCCTGGCTCGGACCGGTGCGTACGAGCGCCGCACGCTGTACGAGCTCGACGCGCGCGTGCGGTACGCCGACGCGAAGCCTGGCCCGTCTCGGCTCGCCGCCGTGCGCGATCGCGAGGCCGAACTGCTTCGCAACCTTCTCGAAGGCGTCCAGGTCCTCGAGGTCAAGGCTCCCTTCCCCACGGACCCCCGGAGGGTGGCCGATGCTCTGGCCCAGTGCTGCTGACGAGGCATCGGGCGGCGCGGACCTTTACTGCTTCGGCCCCGGTTTGACTGTTTCCATCCGGGGAGAGCGCCGACCCAGAGCGTACTTTCGCGCCGAGTACGCCTCGGCCGCGCGCGGCGCGAGCCCGGAGGCCCCAGCCGTGGAGGCGGTTATCGGCGCCCGCGTCCGTGGGGGAGCCGACGTGGCCACAGGTGAGACAGAGTTGCTCGGGGCCCACAAGCTGGCCCGCTGGCGCGCATCGGTCCCGGTGAGACCCGACGTGGACACGATGCGCGTCGCGGTCGCTGTTCGCGGACCGCTCGGTCTCGCGCTCGTCCAGAGCCACGTGATCGAGCCACTCGTCTCGCTTGCCGCGGTGCGCGCCGGCTCGGTGCTACTGCCGGGTGCCGCCATCGCACAGGGAGACCGGACCCTGCTGCTGCTCGGCCGCTCACGCAGTGGAAAAACCAGCCTCGCGGCACGTGCCCTCGCCTCCGGCCTGCGCGTGCTCGGCGATGACCAGGTCATCATCAACGCAGACCGGGAGTGCCTCCCGTTCCCTAGGCGGCTGCGGCTGTATCCGGATCTGTCGCGGACGGCGCCGGCTGCCTTCGCTGCGCTGCGGCCGTCGGTGCGGACCAGGCTCGCCGCTCTGGGACGTGTCAACACACTTACTCGCGGCTTCGTCGCTCCGCCGGTGAGCGTCAGCGCGTCCGCGATCGGCGCGGACGCCACCGGCCCGCTTCGCCTGCTCATCGGAGAGGTGGTCGTGGTGCGCCGTGCCCGGGTGGACGCACTGACCCTCGAGTCTCTGGACGCGAAACAGCTCGCGGCCGAAACCGACGATGTCGTGATGGGCCAGCGGTCGGAGATCTTCAGTGTGCCCGGGGTGCGCGCCGCATACGAGACGCTCCTGGCTCACGAGCGGGCGATCATCTCCTGTGCGTTGGCCGCCGCACCCGCGCGCCGTGTCCTGGTGCCGGATTCCTGGACCTCCGAACAGGCCGTGGGAGCACTCGCCCGCGAGCTCGAGCTCGCCTGACCATGAGTTACGTGGCACGCCTCAACAACGTCCGGCGGGTGCCGCTGTATCGCAGTTCGTTCGCCCTGATGCTGACCACGGGGCTCAACGGCATCCTCGGCTTTGCATACTGGGTGCTGGCAGCGCGGCTCTACCCGGCCAAGTCCGTCGGGATCGGCGCGGGAGCGATCAGCGCGATGACGCTCGTCTCGAGCCTGGGATGGGTGGGCCTCCAGTTTGTGCTGCTGCGCTACGTGCCGGTGGCGGGCAGCGCTCAGAGACGCCTGGTCCGGCTCAGCTATGCAGCGGCGATCGGGATCGCGCTCGTCGCGACGGGCATCTTCCTGGCCGGCTTTGCGCGTCTGGCCGGTCTCGGCATCCTCACCGAAAGCCCCCTTACCGTCCTGCTGTTCTCAGCGTCGATCGCCCTTTGGGTCGTGTTCTCACTCCAGGACCCCGTATTGATTGGTCTGCGCCGTGCCGGATGGGTGCCCATCGAGAACGCCACCTTCGGGGCCATCAAGGCCGTTCTGCTCGTGGCGCTGGCTGCAACCGCCAGCGCGTGGGCGATCCTCGGCGCCTGGGTGCTCGGGCTCGTCGGCCTCGTCGTGGTCATCAACGTCGCCCTGTTCGGGCGCCTGCTGAGACGAGAGCAGACAGTCCCGCCCCGCCTTCCGGGTCAACGGCAACTGGTCCGCTTTGCCGCCGGCAATCAGGTTGTGGCGGTGACGGCGGCCATCCCGGACTCACTCGTGTCCTTGCTGGTGCTCGCCTTCATGCCGGGCGCTGCGAACGCCTATTACTACTCGGCCTGGGCGGTGAGCTTCTCGTTCCGGCTACTGGCGGTCAACATGTCCAATGCCCTCATCGTCGAGGGTGCGCTCGCGGAGAGCAAGGTTCGATCGCTGGTCAGGCAGGTGAGCCGGCTGGCGTTCGTGGTGGTGATCCCACTGGTCGTCGTGGTTGTGGCATTCGCCGACCAGATCATGGCCGCGTTCGGCCCGCAATACACGCAGGCGGCGGACCTGCTGCGGCTGTTTGCGGTGGCGCTCATCCCCTTCACGATCGTCAACTTCGTCATCGCGGTGGAACGCATCCAGGAGCGCGCCGGCCGAGCGCTCCTCATCGCCGGCGCCTCCACCCTTGTCACCATCGCGCTCGATCTGTGGCTGATCCCGCGTGTCGGCCTCACCGGAGCCGGCTGGGGTTGGCTGATCGGTCAGACGCTAGGCGCGGCGATCGCGCTCGCGCTCACCCTACGCCCTCGACGCGCGGTCATGACGTAGCGGTACCAATCCACACCCACCCGATGTCCACGTCGCCGGAATCGCTGTCGTTCGTACCCGAAGGTTCCACCTGCAACTGCCAGCGCTCCGGCCCAGACCAAACCTGGTGGGTGCTCGTGCCTACCAGCTGGCCGTCCACGTAGTACGAGCGAAACCCCGGCCCCCACTCCTGCGTGTACACATGCCATTGCGTGGCGGCAAAGGTCGGCATCACGGCCCTGATGGAGAAATAGTCCTGCGCTCCAGAACCCCCGTAGTGCGAGAAGCCCTTGAAGTCGGGACCAGCCAGGTCACCCTCGGGGAAGTCCGACTCCGCTGAGGGCGAGTCAGAGTCGCTGACCGGCCAGAGCAGGGGCGCTTGATAGAAGTCGTCCAGGTTGTGTGAGTCAGCCGGGGCCATCTTCTCGCAGAAGGACCACACCCCATACGTCTGGTAGCGGTTCCCTCCGGGCAGTGGCGACGGATTCGCGCCCACAGGATTGCCATTGGCGTCGTTGTGCAGATGGAAATCCAGCATGCCGTCGTGAACCGACAGCACGGTTGAGGGCTGATACCCCTCCTTGCCGCCGGTATACGTCGAGGTCCAGCCATCACCGTATCCGGTCCAGCTCATCCCGTGATCACCCACGTACACGATCTGGTTGTTTGAGCTCTGCGCGAACGAGCCCAGTGGGGCGGCCTTGGTGAACGTGTCGATCCCCTCGAGCGCGTAGGTCCTGCCTCCGAGCGCCAACGCGGTCCCGGGCGGCGCCGTCGGACAGGGCCCAGCGTAGCCCACCGGCGGAGCCGGCGGAGCCGGCGTGGGCGTGGCGGGCGGTTTGGGCTTGGGCGGGTTCTTGTGCCGATGGCGATGCCGCTTGTGCTTGTGGTGCCGCTTGTGCTTGTGGTGGCGCACGCGCTTGTGGTGCTGGGTGCGCCTGGGGTGTGCGGGCTGAGTGTGCTGCTGGCCGGCGACGGCCGTGTACGAACCGGAGAGCAGTACCGCGATGATCAGGCCAGCAACGATCCAGAGTCGTCTCATGGATTCAGCTCCTCGCGGCGTGAGGGCGTCATTTCAGCCGGCATCGTCCTAGAAGCCGAACTTTCCGATCATCGAGTTGGCGGACCTCGCATTGCCCAGGAGGGGAAGCCCGAGGAGCGCCTCGGTGGTGCGCAGCAGCGAATAGTGGGTGTAGCGCGTACCGTCCGTGACCCCGTGTGTGAAGGGCGAGATCACGATGCACGGGACCCGGTTACCGCTCGCACCGTCGTTCTCGTCCCACGTGATGAAGATCGCCGTGTTACCGGAGCGGTACTGCGGGGTGGCCATGAGCGCCGGCACGTAGGTCTGCAGAAACCTGTCTCCGTCTCCAATCGATCCGTCGTGCATGTCGTTGATGAGGTTCGGCGACACGAACGTGAAGCGGGCACGCAGGTCCGGCTTTGCACCAAACCGGACGTCGTATCTGGTGCACTCCGGGCCCAGGTTGGTGTAATACGTCTCCGGGTTGTGCCGTACCGCGTAGTCGCCGGAGTCGCCCTTGGCGCAGTTGGACGGCATCCCCTGCTCCAGCGATCGCGATGCGCCACCCGGCAGCTGGCTGAAGATGCTCGGCACGTTCAGCCGGTGGCTGGACGGGCCGGAATCATCACCGATGCCCTGATCGCTCCCGCTGGTCAACGCGATGTAGTTGGGCAGGCTCGGATGGGAGATCGCGGAGTAGTCGGTCGCCAGGCCGTAACGATGTGCCAGACGGTTGACGTAAGGCGCCGATCCGGGACCGACGACTGATGCATAGTCCTTGTTCTCCATGAGGATCCAGACGACATGCTGGATCTTGTGCCGCGGCCGCGCGTTCGACTGGCGCCGCACGTGCGCTTGATCGCGAACCTGGTGAGGAGGCTGCTGGTCGCGAGCCGCGACGCAACCCGTCGCGCCGAGCAGCAACAGCAGCATCGCCAGACCACCGGCCGTCGCCGTTCGTCTCATGGTGGCATTCGTCATCACATCGGGCAGTTTGCTGGGCCGCATACTCAGAAGCCGAACTTGCCGAGCATCGAGTTGGCGGACGCGGCGTTGCCGAGAAGCGGGAGCCCGAGCAGTTCCTCCGTGGTGCGCAACAACGAGTAGTGCGTATACGGGGTGGCGTCCTTGACACCGTGTGTGAAGGGCGAGATCACGATGCAGGGCACCTGGTTGCCGCTCGAGCCTGAATTCTCGTCCCAGGTGATGAAGATCACCGTGCTGCCCGCCTGGTACTGCGGCGTGGCCATGAGGGCGGGGACGAAGCTCTTCAGGAAATTGTCGCCGTCGGCGATCGTCCCGTCATGCATGTCATCGATCAGGTTCGGTGTCACGAACGTGAAACGGGCACTGAGGTCCGGCGCGGCGCTGAGGGGAAGGTCGTAAGTGCTGCAATCCGTTCCGAGGTTCGTGTAGTACGTCTCGGGGTTGTGGCGAACGGCATACTCGCCTGAGTTGCCCCGAGCGCAGTTCGATGGCATGCCCTCCTCCAGCGAGCGCGACCCACCCCCCGGCAGCTGGCTGAAGATGCTCGGCACGTTCAGCGGGTGGCTGGAGGGGTCGGAATCATCCGTGATGCCCTGATCGCTACCGCTGGTCAACGCGATGTAGTTGGGCAGGCTCGGATGGGAGATGGCGGAGTAGTCGGTCGCCAAGCCGTAGGTGCTCGCAAGGCTGTTGATATACGGGGCCGAACCAGAGCCGACGATGGACCCGAAGTTCTCGTTCTCCATGAGAATCCACACAACATGCTGGATCCTGGCGGTGTTCGATACGGGCGGCGGGGGTGCAGGCGCTGCCGGCTGTGCGGTTACGCGCTTGGTGGGACGCTTGTGCTTGCGGTGATGCTTGCGGTGATGCTTGCGGTGATGGACATGGTGGCGGCGCCGATGATGGCGCGTGCGAGCGTGACGGCGACGCCGGTGATGGACGGCAGGACGAGCACCATGGGAGCGCTTGGGGACGGGCGCCGTGCTCGCCCAGACAGTGGCTGCCGCAGCCAGAACGCCCGAAACGACGAGACATACGAGAATCACGAAGCGTCTCACGAAATGGATCCCTCCTTGTGGCCGCGCGGGTCGCGCTCGCCGTCCTTGTCGCTGGACTTGTTGCCGGCCGGACTCGGATGTCGAGGCAGAGAAAGGACCGAGACGCGCCCATCGGCGACCAGGAGAAAGTCGATTAACTTCCTCTTAGAGTCGGCACGACGGTGGCCGTTTGTCGCGGGGGCGGGCACAATAGCACCCGTCGCCGTGGACGCGTAGGCGACCTGCTTGAGCATCGATCCCTCTTCGGTAGCGCGTGGGCGGCGCGTGGTGACGATGAAGAGCAGGCTCGTCCTACCCGAGCGCGCGCATTCCTACTCGCCTGCGCAGCAGTCGCGCCGCTTGGCTTTGCGCGGCGCCCCCGTACGTGGGACGGTCTGGCGCTGGGTCGCGCACCGGCGCGATCAGCGCAGCGGGCCCGTCCCGACCCACACCCACTTCATGTAGACGTGGCCGGAATCGCCGTCGTTGGGGACGGGACCCATTGAGCCCAGCGGCTCGATCTGCAACTGCCATCGCTCCGGCTGAGACCACACCTGACGCCTGGTGGTTCCCACCAGCCGGCCGTCCACGTAGTAGGAGCGGAACCCCGGACCCCAGGTCTGTGTATAGACATGCCATTGCCTGGTGTCGAAATGGAACATCACGCCCTTGATATCGAAGATATCCTGGGCTCCGGCTCCACCGTAGTGTGAATAGCCGGCGAAATCGAACACCTTGAGGTCTTGCTCCGGGTAGTCGGATTCCGCGTGCAGCCAGTCGCGGAAGTTGAGTGGCCACAGGAGGAATGCCTGATGGAAGTCGGCGAGATTGTGGCGATCAGCGGGAGCCACCCTTTCACACAGTGACCAGGCGCCGTATGTCTGATACCGGTGCCCGGCCGGTAAGGGCGACGGGTCCGCCCCGACGGGATTGCCATGGGCGTCGTTGTGCAGGTGGAAATCAAGCATCCCGTCATGGACTGAGAGAACCGTTGAGGGTTGATAGCCCTCCGCGTGACCGGAGTAAGTGGAGGGCCAGCCATCGGGGTAGCCGGTCCACTTCATCCCATGATCACCGGTGTAGATGATGGCGTTGGCCTTACTCGGGGCGAGCGACCCCAGCGGCGCGTCCTTGGTAAACGTGTCGACGCCTTCGCGCGCGTAGCTCTCGTGGCCTAGTGTCAATGCCTGGCCCGGGACTGCACTCGGGCACCGACCCACACCGGTCTTGCCGCGTCTGGCCACATCGGCGTGCCCCAGGGTGGCCGGTCCCGGGTGATCTGTGCCTGCGCGCTTCGTCGGGGAAATGCCCGCCGATGGCGATCCGGCGACCGCGAGACCACCCCAAACCAGAATGAGCACAGCGAGTCCCGCGACGAACCACAGCCGGCGGGCTGCGAGCGCAGCCCTCATGTCAAGCACCAGCTCACGTCATCCGCCCCTCGGGTCGCCGGCCGCGACAGGCCGGCTCATGACCGCCTCGCGACCCGACCGCCCAACCCGCCGATAGCCGGCAGCGGCCTGGACGCTCGAATGACGCCACTTGGCGCCACCGCGTACCGTCGGGACCCCCTCCTCGTTGAGTTGGTCGGCGATGGCCTGGAGGGTCATGCCCTCAGCCCGCATGGCCGCGATCCGCTGGCTGAGGCCGGGGTCATCCGCGACCGCTGGCCGACCGACGGAACGGCCGTTCATGCGCGCAACCTGGAGGCCACGCCGCGTCCGCTCGCTGATCCTGCTCCGCTCCCATCCAGACACGGAGACCAGCAGGCGGGCGGCGAGCCGGCCGCCCTCGGTATAGGTGTCAAGCGCATCGACGGATGCGATCAGACGCACGTCGCGATCAAGCAACCACTGAATGGTCCCGCCGAGCTCGGTCACCGAGTGGGTGAGGCGAGAGAGTTCGACAACCACCAGCCCACGCGCTGCACCTGAGTCGATTCGGTCGAGCGCGTACTCGAGACCCGGGCGGGTGGTCGCCCTGCCCCCTTTCGGGCTGTGCTCTCCCACCACCTCGAGCAACTCGAGGCCGCGACGCTTGCACTCGTGCGTTATCACCTCCGCCTGCTGCTTGAGTTCGAGCGCGGCGGCACTGCCGGGGAGGGCGCAGCTCGCATAGCCGATCGCCTTCGCCGGCGACGACCTGCGCGATGATTCTTCCCCTTCTGTTGTGTCCAACTGTCTGGTCTCGTCCATCCCTTTGCCCCTCATCTGAAGTGACTTCGTTCGATCGCGATCTGGGTTGATCTGCTGTCGTTTGCGATCGAGCTGCTCCGCCCCGGCTCCCAGCCGAGGCCGTTCGTGCGTGACGACTCAAGAGCCGTCCGCGGAGCTATCCAGGGCGCTCGAGACGATGAGTGACGGGGAACTGAAGGTGGATGGCCTCGCCGGTGACACCGGCGAGCCAACTCGCCGGCACGCGGGCAAAGGCAAGCCTGACCATGAGAGAGCTCGGCGCGCCCGTTCCTCCGGGCACCGCCACCCCGACGCCCCGGGTCGGTCGGCCTCCGTGACCCGTCGGGGAGAGGTCAGCCAATGGCGGGGCGCCAGCCGCGGGGGACGAGCCATCGTGGCTGCGCATACCAGCAGCACGCGTCCTCTCGGGCGAGAAGGCCGCCCCTGACTCGCGCAGGATGCGAGCGCGCGCTGACGAGCTCGCGGGACTCCCCGTCGGGCTCGCAGTGGCGACGTGCGGCATCAGCGGATTCCCGGCGGCAGCGCTCGCAGCCACCCGCCGCTGCCCAAAGCGCGCGCTCGACGACGCGTTGCCGGCGCGCTGAACGGCCCTCTGGCGCGACCCAGCCCCGCGCGTCCGCGCGCCGCCGGCATTGCGGGCCGCGAACCTCGTCAGCAGGCGCACGCCGGACCCGCCGCCGTGCGACGCCGCTGGCGTATGGGTCCGCGTCGAGCGCGTCGGCACGCTGCGGGTCGTGGGTGGTGCCGGCGTCGTAGCCGGAGCGGCGCTGCCGCCACCCATACCGGATGTCTGAGGGGGCTGTGATGAGTTCGGGTCACCGTGACCGGCGGCATCCCCGGTGACGACGGCACCGGCGGTCACCATCGTCGCCGCGGCCGGGGCGGCTGTCGTCTGGGTTGCACACGAGGGCGTCCCGCCCACCGCTGGCGACGGTGAGGCCGCCGCCGCCGGTGACGATGCTCCGGCGCCCCCAGTCGCCGCCGTGCCAGCGGTCGCTCCGCTCGCCGACCCCCCCGCGCAGGGCTGGGTGACGGGCGCCGCCACCGGGGTCGGGGTTGGGGTGGGGGTCACGGGTGCGGACGCCGGTGGTGGGCTCGGCGTGGTCGGTGTCGCTCCCGGTGCCGGACCGCCGGCAGTGGTCGTGGGGGTGGTGGTCGCCGGGGACGGGACGGGCGTCGGGGTGGTCGCGGTGGTCGTGGTGACGACGGACGAAGGAGCGGCCGACGTGGTCAGCGACCCGGTCGAGGTCTGGTCCGCCACGGTCACCGCCGCTGCCATCGTCGCGGTCGCCCCCGATCCGGCGGCCGCGCTTGTGCCCGTGGCGGTTCCCACCGCAGCCGTGGCCGATGCCGCGACGCACAGACCGGCGAGCACCACGGACAGACCACTCACCGTCATGGCAGACAGGTGGCTGCCGAATCCGGCCGCGATCAGGTGTGCCGTAGAGCGCATGCGGTGAAGCCCCATCCGTTACCTGAGCCGCACGGTCCTCGTGACCGTCTGTCGATGTCCGGCCCCGTCCTCGGCCGCGAAACGGACGGAGAGCACGCCGACCCTCATGCCCTTGAGGCGGCGGGTGGGTACACGCAGCCTGATCACGGTGTGTGGCCCGGTGATCTGCGACTCGGTCTCGTAGAACGAGGCGAGCCGTGTCAGCCGGTGCCCGTGGCGGAGCCATGCCGTCACGACGACATCAACTGCCCGCGAAGCGAGAATCGCCACCGGGAGGCCGGTCCGCTTCACCGACGCCAGCGAACTGCGAAGCGGGTGAGCGTCGAAGACCAGCGGCGGCCCCGCGAGCCGGGCGACATCCACACGGGCAGCGCGACGCCGGGAACGGACCGCCGCGGTGGTGGCCCCGGGGCCGTGGCACGCGGTAGTGCCGCTGTCAAGGGTCGCGCCGCTCGTTGTGACGAACTTCCAGGAATAGCTGCTGGCGTGAAGCGTGAGCACCAGCACTCCGAACTGACGGTCTTGCGCCTGCAGCGTTGCGGGTGGACTGTTCCCGTACGGCCCGTTCAGGCCCTCGCCGCCGGTTCCCACCACGAACTCGCGAATCCCGCTCGGGTTCGTGTTGCCGGATGGATCCTGTTGGTCGTAGCGCTCGTAGAGGTGGTCGTGCCCATTGAGCACCACGTCAGCATGCGCGTTGTACAGGGCGGTCCATAGCTGCGCCACTCCCTGGCCCACCCCTGCGGTGCCCAGCGTCCAGCCGTAGGAGAACAGGGGGTGGTGCCACATCGCGAGCACGCATGCGTTCTGGTTCGCCGCCAGATCGGACTGCAGCCACGACCGCTCGGCCGAGGTCGAGCCGCCGTCAAGGGCATCCGAGCATCCCAGCTGGTCGGAGCAGTTCGAGTTGAGCGCGTCGATGTGCCAGCTGCCGAGGTTGAACGAGTAGTAACCGCCGGGCGGGTCGGTCGTCACGCCGTTCTCGCCGAAGTACTGAAAGTAGCCGCCTGCGCCGGACGTGAGATATTCGTGGTTGCCCGGAACGGGATGCGCGATCGGATTGAAGTCCTGCCCCCATGTAAGGTCGTAGGAAGCCTTGTAGTCGCTATACGCGCCCGACTCGTACTGGTTATCGCCGAGGACGAAGACGGCAGTGGGAGTGAAGGTCTGCGCGAGCGCCGCGGTCGCGGCCTGTTCGCACGGCGCACAGCCGGGAGGCTGCGCGATATCCCCCACCGCCACGACGACAGGGTCGCCGGTGACCGCGGCGACGGTACCGGTGGCCGCTGACGTTGCCGACGTCGAGCCCGAGTTGTTCCCGGCTTTGACCGAGACGCGGATGGTCGCGCCGACGTCACCCTGCAGGAGGAGATACTTCGAGTGGGTCGCGCCAGGGATGCTGTTGCAGGAGCCCGAGTTGCACCGCTGCCACTGGTAGGCGTAGCTCGTCGGCGCATTCGTCCATGCCCCCGTTGAGGCGGTCAGCGTGTTGTATTCCTTGGCGCTGCCTGTGATCGCAGGCGCCACGGTGTTCACCGGCGGAGGCGGAGGCGGAGGCGGAGGCGGAGGCGGAGGCGGCGGAGGCGGCGGCGGCGGCGTGGGTGAGGGCGACGACGTGGTCGGGGTCCCCGGAGGCTCGGGTGTCGTCGGAGTCGTGGGAGTCCCGACCAGAGGCGGCGCGGGTGACTTCGGCTTCGGCGTGGGCGTCTTGACGCAGCGCTGGACCTTGATGTACACGATCCGGCCGTGCCGGCGCACGATATGGCCGTGCACGCGCTTGGCAATCCGCACGGTGCCGCGCGTATAGCCCGCCTTGCACTTCAACGGCTGATGCCTGGGCTTCGCCTGGGCGCTCATGGCGCACGCGAGCCCGGTCCAGAGCACCAGCGCGATCGCCCCTATGCGCTTCATGCCGTACCGCCGATTTGTCCTTGATTCAGTCCGTACCCGTGATGCCCTGTGCCCCACAACAGCAGGCTCCTTCACCGCCGATTCCCCACGCGGGAAGTGTGTTGGGTGATAGGCGATCCGCCAATGGCCCTTCTCCCCCGTACTGCGTTCAGTGGTGAACGGTGGGTAGGCCGGGCACCGGCCCTCGGCGTTGCGAAGGAGTTCACACTCGTGAACTCTTTTTCCCGGACTGACCTATTTACCTCACCGGTCTGGCCAGTCACACTTACACGAGTGCAAAGAGGGCGCCGCGCGCTCGCAAGCATGATCACCAATAGCGACTCTCATCACGACCGCAGCGCACGGATGCGCCGTTGCGCGAGGCTCACCCCCTCCGCGGGGGGCGACGACGCCGGAAAGCGCGCAGACGACGCGATCACCAACCTGAGCGCGTATGCGCTCAAGCTGGACTCCGAGTACGACCGCTTGGATGATCGGCTGCTCGAACTCCTCGAAGGGGAAGCAGGAGCCGCTGACGAACTCCGCACTGTCCTGCGCGAGCGTGACCAGCTCGGGGCCGCGCGCGAGGCGTTTCGGCGGTCGGTCGCGGCGTTGCACGACCTGGCTCGGCACGAAGCGCAGCCGGCGCTATCTGATCAACTATGAACGGGGGATGGCTCGGCCATCCGGTTGACGTGGCTGCGCCACTCGTGGGGTAATGACGGTGACGCACGTTTGGAAGCGGCGTGGGGGAGAGCCTTGGCAGAACACGGGGGATTAAACGATCAGGTTGTGGCGCTCGGGGGTGGTCGCGGCCTGGCCTGGGTCTTATCCGCACTGCGCAGGGCGGATATCCGCCTGACAGTGATCACCAGCATCGCGGCCGAGGGGGACCGCGAGGACGACGCGCGACAGCACCTCACCGGTCCCGTCGGAGACCTACGACGCTCGCTCGAGGCCCTGAGCGATGAGGACGGGGCGCTCCTACACGCCATCCGGCGGCCACTGACCGTCGATGGCGTCGGACAGCATCCCCTCGGGGATCTCACACTCACCGCCGCCGCCGATGCGTTGGGGAGCTACGGGCGCGCGAGCATGTGGCTCGGGGACCAGCTCGGCATCGAGGGAGCCGTCCTGCCGGCCACGATCGAGCCGACGAGGCGCCACATCGAGGAGATCGGCCCGTCGCTGCGGGAAGAGGCGACGGGGCAGCCGGGCCGCCGGGTCAGACGGCTCCGGTTCGAGGACGGCCGGACCGCTTCGCCGGAGGCCGCGGTCGCCGCCATCCGTGACGCACGGTGGGTGCTTCTGACCCCGGGGGGGTTGTACCGGGACATCCTTTCGACGTGCGCGGTGCCGGACCTCGCCGTGGCGCTGACCCACACCTCCGCTCAGGTCGTCTGGATCGCAAACCTTGAGCCTGACCCGCATGAGGCGCCGGACCTCACCGCGACCGATCATGTGCTCGCGCTCCGCGCGCACGGCGTTCGCGTCGACGCCGTGCTGCACGATCCCTTGGCGACGCTCGCATTCGATGCCGCCGAGCTGGCGGCGATCGGCGTGGGGTCCGTGACGCGCCCGCTACGGAGCGCGTCCGAGCGCGGAAGCCATGACCCCGAGCTCCTGCACGCGGCAGTGACCGAGCTGCTCGCGTCACGCCCGTTGGGACAGCCCGCGGGCGAGGCGCCCGGCTAGTTCCTGCCGCTCACCCGCCGGTGCCGGCGCTGCCGCCGCCCCCGGTGGCGGTGCCGCTGCCGGCGCTGCCGCTGCCCCCGGTGGCGGTGCCGCTGCCGGCGCTGCCGCTGCCCCCGGTGGCGGTGCCGCTGCCGGCGCTGCCGCTGCCCCCGGTGGCGATGCCGCTGCCGGCGGTGCCGCTGCCCGTGACCCCGCTCCCGGAGCTCCCGCTACCGGCCGGCGGGCCTCCGCCGCTGGCGACGCCGCTCCCCGTCGAGCCGCTGCTCGGCGGACCGCCGCCACTGGAGACCCCGTTTCCTGCTCCTCCCCCACTCGGATGAGTCGGCGGGGGGGTTGAGTGGGTCGGGGTGGGCGGAGGCGGCGACGAGTGAGTCGGAGTCGGCGTCACTACCGGAGCGCGCTTGACGATCGGCGCCGAGCTGCCGGCGGAGCCCGAGCCGGTGCTCGAACTCGAGCGGATGGTGACCGGGGTGGAGTGGCTGGTGACCGGACTGGAGACATGCGTGGCTGCGGGCGCGGGCGCCTTGGCCGGAGCATGCGCACGCACGGCATGCGACGACGCGCGCGTCCGGACGTGCGCCGGCTTCGCCTTGGACTTCACGACGCTGCGGCGTGAGGTGCTCGACTGGGTCGCCGACGTGGACCCCGCGCCGGAGTCCGTCGCAGGCTGCGCAGGCTGTCGCGCGTTGTCGGCCACGGCCGTGGTGGGCGTCGGAGGCGTCCCGACGGTGTTCGGCAGGGAGCGCGCGACCACGGTTCCGGCGACGACCGCCGCCGACGTGGTGAGGACGAGCACGGCGCGTCTCCGCGCGGCCGAGCGCCCAGCACCGTTGGCGGCTGGGCGAGCGCCAGCGACGGGGGGCGCGCCCGCGACCTCGCCGCGCTCCTGCGCGCGCTGTCGTGCCGCGTGGGCACCGTCGAGGTCGCCGCCGGCCGCGAGGATGGCCGCGAGCCGGCCGGCCGCGCCAGCGTGGCCGGCCGAGTCAGCGAGTCCGTACGCGCGCTTGGCGCCGGCCCGGTCCCCGCGCTCCTCCAGGAGCGCCCCCAGGTTGAAGGCGCCGTTCTCGTCGCCGCGCTCGTGCGCGCGCCGGTAACAGGCCTGCGCGGCGCGCAGGTCTCCGCGCGTCTCGTAGAGGACCCCAAGGTTCAGCGCGGCCCCCGCGTGGCCGAGCGCGTCGGCCTCGCGGTACGCGAGTTCGGCGGTGACCGGATCACCCCGCTCCTCGAGTAGCACCCCGAGGCGGAACTGCTCAACGGCAGCACCGGTGCGATCGACCAGTGTGCCCACGCCCCTCTCCATCTGCCCGCCTTTCCCAACCATCCTTAGCGATCAACCAACTTCGACCAATCGTCGATTGAGTGAGTTTAGACCCATTTGGGGCTGAATTGTGAACTCTGTCGCGGAGTTTGCGAACTTCATGTGGGGCCGGACCGAGGTGCTCCCCTCGATCCAGGAACGTTCCGCCCGGGCCATGTTTTGCGCCAATCGTCTCGCCATCGCGGTTCGCAACCCGGCCATGGCGAGGAGTAATCTCGCCCCCAGCCCATCGGCGGGCCGAGCGGCGATCCCGCAAGGCCCGCGACAGCGGAGCGCTCCGGAGATCCCGGGCACTCATCGACGAAAGGGAAGCAACCGAGAATGGCGACCGAAACGGCTCAGCCCGCAGGTAGCACGACGCCGGAAAACGGGCCGGCCCACCCCGGGCACCTCCAGCTAGAGGATCGGATCTGGCTGCTGCGCGCAATGCTCCTCATGCGGGGGATTGAGGAGCGCGCGATGAGTCTCTACCGCCAGGGCAAAGTCCCTGGCTCCTTCTATGACGGCTATGGCCAGGAAGCCGTTTCCGCCGGCGCGGCGTTCGCGATGGCGCCCGAGGACCGCCTGTGCATCCTGCACCGCGATCTCGCGGCCCACCTGATCCGCGGGGTGTCGCCGGTCCGGATCCTGTCGCAGTACATGGGCCGGGCCGGAGGGGTGACGCGCGGCCGGGACGGCAACGTGCATTTCGGCGATCGCGAGCTCGGCTGCGTTGGGATGGTCTCGATGCTCCCGGACATGATGCTGGTGGCCACCGGGATGGCGATGGCGTTCAAGCTCCGCGGCGAGCGCCGCTGCGCCCTGACCTGGTTCGGCGATGGCTCCACGTCGCGCGGGGACTTCCATGAGGCGATGAACTGGGCGGGGGTCCAGAAGCTCCCGGTCGTATTCGTGCTCGAGAACAACCAATACGCGTACTCGACGCCCCTGGACAAGCAGTTCGCCGTGGATCCCGTGGAGCGTGCGGCCGCGTACGGGTTCACCGGGGTCACCGTCGACGGCAACGATGCCGAGGCCATGTTCGCGGCCACGCTCGCCGCCCGCGAGCGTGCGGTCGCGGGCGACGGTCCGACCCTGATCGAGGCGGTGACGATGCGCATGCACGGCCACGCCGCCCATGACGACATGAAGTACGTGCCCAAGGAGCAGGTTGAGGAGTGGCGGCGCCGCGATCCGGTGGACCGACAGGAGCGCCGGCTGCGCGAGCTCGACGTCGACGTTGACGCGGTGCGCGCCGAGATCGCGGCCGAGATCGACGCCGCGGCCACCGAGGCGCTCGCGGGCCCGATGCCGACCGCCGACGACGTGCTGGACGGCGTGTTCGCCGCCGGCGAGGCTGCGCCACTGGGCGACGGCCGCGCGCCGTGGAGCGGCTACGCGAAGGCGAGCGCGGCGGCGGGAGGGGATGCGTGATGGCAACCCTGACCTACCTGCAGGCGATCTCCGCCGCGCTGCGCGACGAGCTGCGCGCTGACGAGCGGGTGCTGGTGATGGGCGAGGACATCGGCGTCTTCGGCGGCGCGTTCAAGGTCACCGACGGCTTCGTGTCCGAGTTCGGGACCGATCGCGTGATGGACACCCCCCTGGCCGAGTCGGCGATCATCGGCTGCGCCATCGGCGCCGCGGTGGTCGGCATGCGCCCGGTGTGCGAGATGCAGTTCGCGGACTTCATCTCGTGCGGGTTCGACCAACTGGTCAACGTGGCCGGGAAGATGCACTACCGCCAGGACCTCGCCGTCCCCATCACGGTCCGCCTGCCCTCCGGGGGCGGCTTCTCCGGCGGCCCGTTCCACTCACAGAACCCCGAGGCGCTGTTCATGCACTCGCCGGGGATCAAGGTGGTGGCGCCGTCGACGGCCGAGGACGCCAAAGGGCTGCTGCACGCCGCCATCCACGACCCCAATCCGGTGTGCTTCATGGAGCACAAGCACCTGTATCGACGGGTCAAGGGCGAGGTCCCGGAGGGCATCTACGAGACGCCGTTCACCGCGCGGGTGGCCCGCTCTGGCTCTGACCTCGTGGTGATCGCCTACGGCGCCATGGTCGAGGTCGCGCTGGAGGCCACCGCGGATCTTGATGGCGCGTCGGTCGAGGTCCTCGACCTCCGCTCGCTGGTGCCGCTGGACGAGACGGCGATCCTGGACTCGGTGGCGCGCTGCTCGAAGGTGGTGATCGTCGACGAGGCCAACATGACGTGCGCGGCGGGCGCCCAGGTGGCGGCGCTGATCGCCGAGAAGGGCTTCGAGGACCTCGACGGCCCGGTAGTCCGCGTGGCGACGCCCGACGTTCCCATTCCATTCTCCCCGCCATTGGAACAGGCGGTGCTGCCCGGCGTCGACCGCGTGAAGGAGGCGTGCCGTGACCTCCTCGCGTACTGAGACGCTCATCGATGTGACGATGCCCCAGATGGGGGTGTCGGTGGCCGAGGGCACCGTCGTGGCCTGGCGCGTGGGCGTCGGCGACGCCATCACTGCGGAGCAGACGATCTGCGAGATCTCCACCGACAAGATCGACACCGAGGTGCCCGCGCCCGTCAGCGGCGTCGTGACCGAGATCCTTGTCGACGTCGATCAGACGGTGGACGTCGGGACGGTGATGGCCCGGATCGCGGTGGAGGGTGGCGCGGCGGCGGATGCCGACGCGGCGCCGGCGGCGCCCCCGGCGCCTCCGCCGCCCGAGCCGACCGCAGCGGGCGAGCCGACGCCGGCCGCTGAGCGAGGACCGGCGCGGTCACACGCCCCCGGGCGCCGCTACTCCCCGGTGGTGGCGCGGATCGCCGCCGAGCACGACATCGACCTCTCGACGGTGGAGGGGACCGGCCGTGGCGGGCGGGTGCGCAAACAGGATGTGCTGGCCCTGGTCAACGGCAACGGCCGGGCCGCCGGCGCGGTGGAGGAGGCGCCGCTGCACATCGAGAGCCCATACCGGCCCGATCCGCCCGCGCCCCCTGCCACCGCAGCGGCCGGGACGGCCGGAGCCGGCCTGTCGCGGATGCGCCGCACGATCGGCGAGCGCATGAAGCAGTCGCTGGACACGGCGGCGACATGCACGACCTGGATCGAGGTGGACATGGGCCGGGTCGAGGCGGCGCGGTCCAAGCTGGGCGTGACCGCCCTCGCGTTCGTCGCGCGGGCGACCATCGACGCACTGCGCGAGCATCCGGCGCTCAACGCCTGGCTCAACGGCCAGGACTACGCCCAGGTGAACGACGTCAACCTGGGGATCGCGGTATCGCTCGGCGAGGACGGGCTGATCGTCCCGGTCATCCACCGGGCCCAGGAGCTCTCGGTGGAGGGCCTGGCGGCGCGGATCAAGGACGTCGCGCGGCGTGCCCGGGCGCGTGAGCTGTCCGCCGACGACGTGCTGGGCGGGACGTTCACCATCACCAACCCGGGGCAGTACGGCTCGATCATGGCCACGCCGATCATCAACGTGCCCCAGGTCGGGATCCTCGACCTCGAGGCGGTCGTCAAGCGACCGGTGGTGGTGACCGACAGCGACGGCAACGACTCGATCGCCATCCGGCCGATGACGATCCTGGGTTTGAGCTGGGACCACCGGGCGCTCGACGGAGCCCTGTCGGCCCAGTTCCTGGCCACGGTCAAGCGCCGGCTCGAGGGCCTGGCCGTGTAGGTGATGGACGAGCTCTGGGTCTGTCACCTGGGCGCGGTCGAGTACCGCGAGGCGCTGGCGCTCCAGGAGCGCGTGCGCGGAGCACGCCAGGCCGACGAGATCCCCGACGCGATGCTCGTCCTCGAGCACTGGCCGGTGTATACGCGCGGCCGGCGTTCCGGGGAGGGCGAGCTGCCGATGGGCGCGGACTGGTACCGCGCCCAGGGGATCGAGATCGTGAACGTCGACCGCGGTGGCAAGATCACCTACCACGGGCCGGGCCAGCTCGTCGGCTATCCGATCGTCCGCGTTGACGACGTGGTCGCCTACGTGCGCACGCTCGAGCAGGCGATCGTGGCCGCGCTGGCACAGGAGGGCGTGGCGGCCCGGGCGCGCCCGGAGGACGGCCCCGACTACACCGGCGTGTGGGTGCAGGAGCGCAAGATCGCCTCGATCGGCGTCCACCTCTCGAGGGGCGTGACCACGCACGGGTGGGCCGTCAACGTCGAGAACGACCTGCAGCCCTTCTCCTGGGTGGTGGCCTGCGGCCTCCCCGAGGTCCAGATGACCTCGCTGATCAAGGAGACGGGCCGCGGCGCCGGCCAGATGCCCTGTTTCCGCAAGCGGGCGGCCTATGAGGTGGCGCGGGCGTTGGGGTTGCGACAGCGGTTGATTTCGCGGACGCGACTCGAGGCTGCGATCGGCGCAGTCCCGGCGATGGCAGGCCGCTGACGACGTGGATGTTCGCTCCGCGGAGCGCCCAACTCAAATGGTGAGGCGCCGCTACACCTGGGTGCGGCGTGAGCGGGCATGAGCTCCGAGTAGCCTTAAGCGCATGACGCAGCGGCAACACCAGACTCGCTCGCGGGCCAACCCCGGAGGGATCGCGGACGTGCTCACGATCCTGGGGGTGGGTGGGGACGAGGTCCAGCCCTACCGCGGACGCAAGCCGCCGTGGTTCAAGGTGCCCGCTCCCGGCGGCGAGCGCTACCGGCAGCTGCAGGAGATGATCGAGGCCGAGAACCTGCACACGGTGTGCCGGGAGGCGGCCTGCCCCAACATCGGTGAGTGCTGGCAGCGGGGCACGGCCACGTTCATGATCCTCGGCGACACGTGCACGCGGCGCTGCGGCTTCTGCAACGTCAAGACCGGGAAGCCGACGTGGAACGATCCGCTGGAGCCGGCGCGGGTGGCGCGCAGCGTGGCGAGGATGGGCCTGCGCCATGCGGTCATCACGTCGGTGGACCGTGACGACCTGCCTGACTACGGCGCCGGCGCCTTCGTGGGCGTGATCCGCCAGATCCGCCGCCAGTCGCCACGGACCAAGATCGAGGTGCTGACCCCGGACTTCCGCGGCGCAGAGATGCCGCTGGCCAAGGTCATCGCCGAACGGCCCGACGTCTTCAACCACAACGTCGAGGTCGTGCCGCGCCTGTACCCCGTGGCCCGCCGCGGCTCGACGTGGGAGCGCTCCAAGCGCGTGCTGCGCAACGCCAAGGAGTACGGCGGCGACGCGGTCACGACCAAGTCGGGGCTGATGGTGGGGCTCGGCGAGTCCTTCGAGGAGATGGTGGACGCACTGGGCCAGCTGCGCGAGAACCATGTCCAGGTGCTCACGGTGGGCCAGTACCTGCGCCCCACCGAGCGCCACCTGCCGATCGTGCGCTACTGGCACCCCGATGAGTTCCAGGCGCTGGAGACGGCGGCCTACGAGCTGGGCTTCCACCACGTCGCGGCGGGCCCGCTGGTGCGCTCGAGCTATCACGCCGACCAGCACATCGTCCAGTCCGAGCCCGGTGTCGGGCCCCTCCAGGAGTCCGCGGCATGACGCGGCGCCGTCGCCTCGCGCTGATCGCACTGGCCGCGCTGGCGGTGGCGCTGGTCGTCGCGCCCGCCGCGCTGGCCGCCGCGGGCGGCGGCTCGTCGGGCTTCAGCGGAGGCGGAGGCGGCGGCGGCGGGGGCGGCGGCGGCGGCGGCAGCGGGTTCGCGCTGTTCATCCTGATCCGCCTGCTCATCGACATCGCCGTGATCGGCCACGGGCTCGGGCTGCTCTTCCTGCTCGGACTGGCGTTCCTGTACTGGTTCGTCACGCGCGGGCTGCCCAAGCTCCAGGCCTGGTGGGCCGAGCGCGCGGCGCAACGCAGTGGCGGACGCCACACGACCTCAAAGCGCGAGCGGCGCGTGGAGCTGGCCGCCGCCGAGGCCGCCGACGAGGACCCGGACTTCGCGCCCGAGCGCGTCCGCGCCGACGCCCGCACGCTGTTCCTGGACATCGAGAAGGCATGGGACAGCGGTGACCGGTTCGCCATGCGCAGCCTGGTGGCGCCCGATCTCCTGGTGGAGTGGGAGCGGCGGCTGGACGACTTTGAGAATCGCGGCTGGCGCAACCACGTCGAGCCGCTGGGTGAACCGGTGGTCGAGTACGTCGGGCTCACCCGCACCGGCGATGCCGCGACCGATCGCGTCGTGGTCAAGATCGACGCCCGCGTCAAGGACTACGTCTCAGACCGCTCCGGCCGCCATCTCAAGCGCACGGGGAGCCTGTCGGAGATCACCCGCATCCGCGAGTTCTGGACGCTGCAGAAGCGCGAAGGCCGATGGACCCTGGCGTCCATCGAGCAGGGCGGGGAGGGCAAGCACGCGCTGGATGAGGAGATCGTGGCCACCGCCTGGGGCGACGAGACCGGAATGCGCGACGAGGCCGTCATCGAGGGCGCCGTCGCAGATCAGGTGCCGGAGGGCACGTCGGTGGCGGAGGTCGCCGACCTCCAGTACGACGGCGACGCCCATGCCGCCGCGATGGACCTGAGCCTCGCCGACGGGCGCTTCGCCCCCAGCGTCCTCGAGGTGGCGGCCCGCCGCGCGGTGCAGGCCTGGGCCCAGGCGATCGACGGCAACGACGCGCTGCTGGACGGGATCGCCACGCCGGCGGCCAAGCGCGAGCTGCTCTACGCCGGCGACACCAGTGGGGCGGTGCGGATGGTCGTGCGCGGCCCGATCGTCAACCGTATCCGCATCGTCAGCCTCGACGCCTCCGCCGAGCCGGCCACGATGATCGTGGAGGTCGACATGACCGGACGGCGCTACGTGGAGAACCGGGACACGGCTGCGGTGGTGGCCGGCAGCCGCACGCGCAAGACGAGCTTCACCGAGCGCTGGACGCTCAGCCTCACCGGCGACGAGACCCAGCCGTGGCGGATCACCGCCGTCGGCGATCCCGTCGGCCTGCGCTGAGCCGAACCCCACCGGCGCCCGCGGCGCCTCGCGTTGGCACGCCTCCTCGGGCGCGGCCCATAACCTCCCCGCCGCATGATCCCGATCAAGGACAACATCCCCACCGACCGGCTCCCGTTTGTCACGATCGGCCTGATCCTCGCCAACGCGGTGATCTACCTGCTGGCGATCCTGCACGGAGGCTCGTTGTTCAGCGGCCCGGATGCCGAGGAGCTGGTCAAGTTCGGCGCCACCCCCTACGCCCTCACCCACCCGGGGGTGCACTGCGGACTGGTCACCCCTACCGAGCTGAGCTGCGGGCGTGGCGTGAGCGGGCTCCCCGCGTGGCAGACGGTGTTCACGTCGATGTTCATGCACGCGTCGATCGTGCACCTCGCCGGCAACATGGTGTTCCTCTGGATCTTCGGCAACACCGTCGAGGACTCGATGGGCCCGTTCCGGTTCCTCGCCTTCTACCTGCTCGGCGGCATCGCGGCGCTCGCGCTGCAGGTGGCCATCGACCCTGACTCGCTGGCCCCGACCGTGGGCGCCTCGGGGGCGATCGCGGCGGTGCTGGGCGGCTACATCGTGCTGTATCCGCGCGGGCGGGTGCTGACCCTGGTGCTGATCATCTTCTTCTTCGGCGTGATCGAGATCCCGGCGCTGGCGATGCTCGGGCTCTGGTTCATCGAGCAGGCGGTGTTCGGCGCCGTCGGCCTCACCAGCCCGAGGAACACCGGCGCCGGCGCCTACTTCGCCTGCGTCGGCGGCTTCGTGTTCGGCCTGCTGGCCATCCGCCTGGCGGCGACCCGCCACAAGCCAACGCCCCCGACCGCGGCGGCCTACCGATGAGGGTCCTGGTGCTCATCGTCGTTGTCGTGTTCACGACGTTCATTGGCGTGCTCACGGCGCTCGACATGGTCCACCACGGCGTCAACTGGCTCAACGTCCTGGCGATCCTGATCGTGGTCCTGTTCGCCACCGGGATCGTCGGGGCGCTCGTGCAGCGACCACGTCGGTGACGGTGTGCGGCCCCCATCGACTGGTAGATTCGGCCGTGTGACGGAGGTACGGGAGCGGCTGGTCGCCGCCGCCTATGAGCTGTTCGCGCAGAATGGCGTCCAGGCCGTGGGCGTGGACGCCATCATCGAGCGCTCGGGGGTGGCCCGACAAACGCTGTATCGCCACTTCGGCTCCAAGCAGGAACTCGTGCTCGCGTTCCTCGAACGGCGCGAGGAGGTGTGGACGTACGGCTGGCTGGCCGCCGAGGTCAACCGCCGCGCGCGTGACCCTCGCAGGCGGCTGCTGGCCATCTTCGACGTCTTTGACGAATGGTTCCGTGCCCCCGACTTCGAGGGCTGCTCGTTCATCAACGTCATGCTGGAGCATCCCGGCGCCGACCATCCGCTCCATCAGGCGGCGGCCGGGTACCTGGCGCGGATCCGCTTGTTCCTGGAGGATCTCGCGACCGACGCGGGCATCGCCGATCCCGCGTCCTTCGCCCGCGAGTGGCACATCCTCATGAAGGGATCGATCGTCGCCGCCGACGAGGGCGACGTGGACGCCGCCCGGCGGGCCAAGCGCATCGGGCGCGTGCTGCTGGCCCAGGCGCCTCGCTCCAAGGCGCCCAACGCCGGCGACTCAGACGGGACCGATGAGGTAGTGCACGAGGCGGGCGGGATCCCGGCGTAGCGGTGCCACCTCGCCGGTGCGCACGAAGCCCAGACGCTCGTAGAAGGGCGTCGCATCGCCGTCGCCGGTGATGACGCCCAGGCGTAGGCAGCGACCACCGTGCGCCGAGACCCAGCGTCGCACCGCGTCGACCAGCCGCTCCCCGACACCCTGGCGGCGGAGCTCCGGGTCGACCCACATCCCCCACAGATGGGCGATGCCGGCCTCGCGGTCATGCCAGCGCCCCGCCGCCATGCCCAGCCAGCGCTCGCCGTCGATGGCGGCGTAGACGATTCCCGAGTCGGCCGCCTCGCTGTCGCGGGCGAGCTGCTCCCAGTCCGACTCGGACCGGCCCGCTTCCTCGCCGGCCCCCGTGGCGAACGCGTCAGGAGCATCGGCCAGGGCCCTCAACCGCAGGGCGCGCAGCGGGGCGGCGTCCGACGCGCGCACCGCCCTGACCTCCAGCAACTAACCGGCCTTCAGCTCGACGTGGATCGGATCGAAGTGGGCGAAGCCGTAGAGGTCGCTCACGCGGGCGCGAACCTCCGCCGCGTCCATCGCCTCGAGCCCCTCGGTCCCGAAGCGCTCGACGTTGAACGAGGCGATGGCGGTCCCGTAGGCCATCGCGTTGCGCAGCACCGCCTGGTTCACCCCGCCGTCGATCTGGCTGGCGATGAACCCGACGAACCCGCCGGCGAAGCTGTCGCCGGCGCCGGTGGGATCGATGACCTCGTGCAGGGGGTAGGCCGGCAGCGCGAAGAAGTCGTCCGCGGTGATCAGCGCCGATCCGTACTCGCCCTGCTTGGCGACCACGACCGATGGGGCGGGGGCGGGTGGGTCCGGATTGATGATCTCGCGCGCGGCCGAGATCAGATTGGGCTTGCCGGTGAGCTGGCGCAGCTCCTCGTCGTTGAGCATGAGACAGTCAACCCGCCCGATGACCTCGAGCAGCTCGTCACGCGCGATGTCGATCCACAGGTTCATCGAGTCCAGCGCGACGAAGCGCGCCGCTCGGCACTGCTCGCGGACCTGAAGCTGGAGCCCCGGCTGAATATTGGCCAGAAACAGCACGTCGCAGTCCTGGGAGCCCTGCGACAGCTTGGGCGCGAAGTGCTCGAACACGTTGAGCTGGGTGTCCAGCGTCTCGCGGGTGTTGAGGTCCCAGCCGTAGCGGCCGCTCCAGAAGAACGTCTTGCCGCCGGCGACGCGCTCGACGTCGTCGATGTTGGAGCCACGGGTCTGGAGCACGGCGAGGTCGGCGTCCGCAAAGTCATCGCCGACGGGGCCAACGAGCCGCACCTCGTCCAGCAGGGAGGCGGCCAGCGCGAAGTGCGTGGCCGCGCCGCCCAGCATCCGCTCACGCACCCCGAATGGGGTCTCGACCGCGTCATAGGCGATGGAGCCGACCACGGTGATGCTCACGCGGCAACCTCCTCGGCCACGCCGGCCACGCCGGCCGCGTCGCGCAGGGCCGCGGCCTCATCGGTGCGCTCCCATGTGAAGTCCGCCTCGTCACGGCCGAAGTGGCCGTAGGCAGCGGTCTTCTGGTAGATGGGGCGATGCAGGTCCAGGCGCTGGCGGAACGACGCGGGACGCAGGTCGAAGCGGTCGGAGACAAGCGCCTCGATGCGCTCGGGTGACAGCCCGGCCGCCTCGGTCCCGAACGTTTCCACCATGATCGACACCGGACGCGCCACGCCGATCGCGTAGGCCACCTGCACCTCGGCCCGATCGGCCAGCCCGGCGGCGACGATGTTCTTGGCCACCCAGCGCACCGCATAGGCGGCGGAGCGGTCGACCTTGGACGGGTCCTTGCCGCTGAACGCGCCACCGCCGTGGCGGGCCATGCCGCCGTAGGTGTCGACGATGATCTTGCGCCCGGTCAGCCCGCAGTCGCCGACGGGGCCGCCGATGACGAACCGCCCGGTGGGATTGACGAGGAAGTCCGCCCGGAGCGCGGCTTCTTCGTAGAGGTCATCGGGGAGCACCGGCGCCACAACGTGCTCCCAGAGGTCGTCGCGGAGGCGCGCCTCGGCGCCCTCGGCGTGCTGGGTGGAGATGAGCAGCTTCTCGATGCCCACCGGCACGCCATCGGCGTAGCGGACGCTGACCTGGGTCTTGCCGTCCGGGCGGAGGTAGTCGAGTATGCCGTCCTTGCGAACCTCTGCCAGGCGCCGCGCCAGCCGGTGGGCGAGCGCGATCGGAACCGGCATGAGCTCGGGCGTCTCGTTGGTGGCGTAGCCGAACATCATGCCCTGGTCACCCGCGCCGGCGGCGTCGAACTCGTCCCCGCCCGCGCCCCGCTGGCGCGACTCATACGCGGCGTCCACGCCCTGGGCGATGTCGGCGGACTGCTTGTCCACGGCGTTGAGGACCGCACAGGAGTCGGCGCTGAAGCCGAGCGAGGCATCGGTGTAGCCGATGCCTCGGATCGTCTCGCGCGCGATGTCCTGGACGTCGAAGCTCGCCGTCGTGGAGATCTCGCCGGAGACGACCACGAGGCCGGTGTTCACCAGCGTTTCGCAGGCCACCCGCCCGTGCGGGTCCTGGGCGAGGACCGCGTCGAGGACGCCGTCGGAGATCTGGTCGGCGATCTTGTCGGGGTGGCCCTCCGTGACCGATTCCGAGGTAAACAGGTACTGCCGTGTAGGAGCGGCCATCCGGGGGCCTCGCTTTCTCTGATTCGTCTCGTTTCGCGCGGCCGCGCAGGTTAGCGGCCCTCGACCAGGAACGGCCCGCAACTGGCCGTCTTGACGGGGATGGGAGGCGGGAGTATGTTGGCGCGAGGGAGACCGGTCGGTCTCATCTCCATCCATCCTCAGCAGGAGAGGACGCACGTGCCCATTCCCACCGAGCTGGTCGGGTCGCTGCCGCGCCCGATGTCGTTGCAGCAGGCCTACGCCGACTATGACGAGGGCAAGATCTCACTGGATGACCTGCGGGCCGCGCAGGACGCCGCTGCCGCTGACTCCATCAAGCGGCTAGAGGCGACGGGGGAGCCGATCGTCACCGACGGCGAGCAGCGCGAGTCGAGCTTCGCCACCTATAACCTCACCGACACCCTGGCCGGCACCGGCCTGGCCGACGGGTTGGCGGGCGACGGGCAGTTCTTCGCCATCTTCGATGACGGCCACAATCGCCAGCTGCCGCGGATCACGCACGGCCCGTTCCGCTACAAGACCTACGCCTCGGAGTACGTGGCCAAGAACCGGATGATCGCCACCCATCCGGTCAAGCAGGCCGTCATCTCCCCGTCGATGATGATGCTGCTCTATCCCCTGGAGGGAGAGATCGACGGCTATCCGCGCGAGCAATTCTTGATGGATTGCGTCAACGAGGCCGAGAAGGACATCCGGCAGTGCTTCGACGCGGGCGCGGTGCGCGTCTCGGTGGACTTCACCGAGGGGCGACTGGCCAACAAGAACGACTCGCGCAATCCGTGGACCGGCAAGAACATGCTGCAGGAGTTCATCGACCTCAACAACCAGCTGTTCGGGCGTTTCACCCCCGAGGAGCGCCGGAACATCGGGATCCACACCTGCCCGGGCGGCGACTGTGACTCCGTGCACTCCAAGGAGGTCCCCTACGCGATGCTGCTGGAGCACATGTTCGACATGAACGCGGGCTACTTCCTCATCCAGTGCGCCTCGGAGGAGGACCGCGAGAGCGTGTACCGGATGTGCGGCCAGTACCGCCGCGACGACGCCGACGGCGTCTCGCAGATGTGCTTCATGGGCGTCATCGACCCGCTCAACCCCGAGGTCGAGACGCCCGAGCACGTCCGGGACGAGCTGATGATGGCGGCCAAACACATCCCGATGGACATGCTCGGGGCCACCGACGATTGCGGCTTTTCTCCATTCAGCCGGGACGTCAAGCCTCGGCACGGCTCGCCGGACTTCGCGCGCGACGTGGCGATGCAGAAGATCTCGTCACGGCTCGAGGGCGCCCGCATGGCCTCGGAGGCCATGGGCATGTAGCCGCCCCCGGGGCGGGCGGCGAGTTCGGTGCTATCACTGACGCGTGCCCCTGCGCGCGATGCCCGAGGTGGGTGGGTCTGTCCTGGTCGACTACCTCGGCGTGACCGTCCACGGCACGGTCAGGGAAGTGGCGAACGACGGGCGCCGCCTCGAGGTCGTGACCGAGGACGGGGCGACGCTCACGTTCGAGCTCAACCGCGCCACGGCGATGTTCACCGCCGGCGGCGGCCAGACCGCGCCCCGCCTGCGTTTCGTGTCGCGCTAACGGTTGACCAACGAACCGGGATGTAGGATGCTGCCGCGCGGTGGGCCGGCCTGGAAGGCCCTCACGTCAAAAGGGATCGAACGAAGGGGATGGGGTATGTGGGGTGAACTCGGCCGCAGGGCGCGCCGGACGTTGGTTCGCACGTGCGGGCTGGCGACAATCGCGACGGTGGCTCTGTGCGCCAACGCGCTGGCGGCGGGCAAGGTGGTGACCGCGGGGTCGCCGTTGTCCAACCAACCGCCGTCGGTCGCGGTGGACAGCACCGGCGATGCGCTCATCGCCTGGGACGACGACAAGGGCGTCGCCGGCGCACCCGACTTCGTCCAGTACTGCGTCCTGCCGGTCGGCGCGACCGCATGCTCACACTCGGGCAACCTCAATCCGGCCGACTCGGCCGGGTTCATCGACGGCGTGCACGTGCTCGTCGACGGCGGGACGATGAGCATCCTCGCCGACGTGTTCGGGGCCGCCGGCGACAGCGCGGCCGATTACGAGCCCGTGCAGGAGTGGCAGTCCACCGACGGCGGCGCGACGTGGACGATCGTCAACGGCGGCCTGTCGGTGACGAGCGGGAACCTCAGCGCCGATACGGGGCCGCTCAGCGCGGTGATCGTGCCCGGCACCGGGGTCCTCGGATTCGGATGGGACACGGCGGGCGGCGAGCCGCCGACGTTCAACGCGTTCCCGTTGAGCAGTCCGCCCGAGTGTTCGAAGGCGACCTGCCCGGCGGGCTTCGCCACGCTTGAGCCCAACACCAACCCGGACCAGATCGGCAACCCGTTCGGCCAGTTCGCCGCGCAGGCCGGCGCTCAGCCGGGAGTGCTGGGCATCTTCGACACCAACTTCACCAACGGCCCGCTCGGGTGCTCGGTGCAGGCCCCCTTCGGGACGGCCTACGCCTACGGCTCGGGCAACCAGAGCGCCTCCAACAGCTACAACATCTCCCCCGGGTCGCCGGGCAGCGCCTGGAAGGTGCCGGTCACCCAGGCCGACTGCAACGTGGAGAACCCCGGCGTCGGCGGGGGCCCGAGCGGCTTCGGCGTGCTGGAGACCAACGAGGCCAACCACACGACCGCGTACCACCGCTTCGACGCGGCGACGATGAAGTTCGACACGCCGCTGGTCACCGTGGCCAACCAATCAGAGCTCTTCGCCGCGCTGTCCCAGGACGGCGCCGGCGGCATCTACGGCACCTACCTGCTCGATGGGGCCGGTGGTCCGATCAATCTGTCCTACAGCGGTGACGGCGGCAAGTCGTTCTCCAGCGGCGTGCTCAACCCCAACAAGGACTCCGGCGACACCCAGGTGACCAGCGCGGTCAACGGGGCGGGCCAGGGTTGGGCGACCTGGACCAACAACGGCTCGGTCCTCGCGCAGCCGTTCCAGGCCGCGGACGCGATCTCGCCGGCCCAGGTGGGCGGCGGCGCCACCGACAACGGGACGACGATCACGGTCACGGTGACCTGCTCATCGCTCCCGTGCACGATCACGATCACGATCACCTCGAACTCGGTGACCGTGCAGAAGGCGTCCGTGCCGTTGCGCAAGGCCAAGAGCGTGACCCTGGCCAAGGGCAAGTTCAAGATCACCAAGTCCGGAACCCACAAGCTGTCAGTCAAGCTGACGCCGGCCGGGAAGAAGTTCCTGGCCGCCAAGAAGGGTCACGTCAAGGTGGGCAGCCTCATCTCCGAGACCGTGGCCAAGCACACCAAGGTCACCACGCGCAACCTGACGCTGACGATCAAGCCGAAGAAGGGCAAGAAGTAGCCAGCCGCCCGAAGGCGGTGAACATCGGCTGCGCCGCGGCCATCTGGGCAACCAGGTGGCCGCGGCTGGCCGCGCGGAATGCCTCGATGCGGTGACCGGCGCCCTCGATCTCGGCGATGTCGCCCGGATCGACGGTCCAGCCCTCGATCAGCATCGGGGCGGTGAGCTCCAGGTGCGCCTGGCTGCCCCAGGCGCTCTCGCCCACGCGAAACAGGGCGGCACCGGGCCCGGGGGTGGTGGCAAGCTCGGCGGCCCCCGGGGGCATCTCGATGATGTCCTCGTGCCACTTCAGCACCGGGAGCCGCCCCGGGAACGCGCCGAACAGCCGATCGCCGCCGGCGGCGGGCAGGAGCGTCATCTCGGGCCAGCCGGCGTTCATGGCGCCGCTGTGGGAGACACGACCGCCGGCGGCCACGGCCAGGAGCTGCGCGCCCAGACACATGCCCAGCACCGGGACGCCCTGATCGAGCGCAGACTCCAGCAGCTTCACCTCGGCGGCCAGGAACGGGTCCTCCTGCACCCGGGTCGCGCTCTGGCGGCCTCCGAGCGTGACGACGCCGGCGATCTCCGCGGCCGCCGGCAGCGGCTCAGGATCGCCCGAGTTGCGCTCGATCACGTCGCAGCCGCCGGCGCGCAGCGACTCGCGCACGATCCCCACCTGGCGGTCGGGGAGATGGGTGATGATGAGCGCCGGCTTCACGACGGCGCAGGATAGAAGCGGCGCGACATGGCACGCTGTAGCAATGGTGAGGTGGCTGATGGCCCTATTGGCGATCGTCGCGGCGGCGGTGGGGTCCCACGCGCCGGCGGTGGCGGCGGGCACCGCGCACAAGCCGCGGATCGTCTGGGACCCGATCCCGTTCGGCGCCACGCGCAAGGCGCAGATGACGGCCTATGTCCGGCGTCACTATGGGAGCTTCATGAGGCCGACGTGGCGGCTCATCCATCCCCACGTGATCGTCATCCACTACACCGAGGCGAGCTACTCCTCGACGTTCAACACGTTCGCGTCAGACGTCCCTGACTCCGAGCTGCACGAGCTGCCGGCCACGTGCGCCCACTTCGTCATCGATTCGGGCGGCGTCATCCACCAGCTCGTGTCGCTTCAGACGATGTGCCGCCACACGGTTGGCCTCAACTGGACCGCGATCGGGATCGAGCACGTGGGGTTCAGCGACGCCCAGGTCCTTGGCGACGCCCGCCAGATGGCGTCGAGCCTGACGCTGGTGCACTGGCTGCAGTGCCGCTTCAATATCCAGACCCGGAACGTGATCGGCCACGCCGAGAGCCTGTCCAGCCCCTACCACCACGAGGACGTGCCCTCCTTGCGCTCCCAGACCCACTCGGACTTCGTCCACCGCGACATGCAGACCTACCGCGCCCGGCTGCGCCGGCTGGGAGGCTGCTGATGGCCGCCCCCACCGGCGTCTCCCGCCTCGCCGTCGTCGGGGCGGGCTTCATGGGCTCGGGCATCGCCGAGTCGGCCGCTTCGGCGGGGATCGACGTCACCGTGTTCGAGCCCGAGGCCGCGCCGCTGAAGCGCTCCCGGGAGCGGCTGGCGACATCGGTGGACCGGGCGGTGTCGCGCGGCAAGCTCACCGCCGAGGAGGCCGAGGGGCTGACCGCGCGCATCGCCTACACCAGCGAGTTCTCAGATCTCGACGGCGTGGACGCGGTGCTCGAGGCGGTCACGGAGGACCCGCGGGTGAAAGGCAAGCTGTTCCAGCGCCTGGACGATGCACTGCCCGGCGCTCGGTTCCTGGCCTCCAATACGTCATCGATCCCGATCGCCGAGCTGGCCGCCTGGACGCAGCGCCCCGAGCGGGTGATCGGGCTGCACTTCTTCTCCCCGGTCCCGGTGATGAAACTGGTGGAGGTGGTGGTGGCGCTCGATACCTCCACGGAGACCGTGGAGGTCGCAGAGGGCTTCGCGACCGGGATGGGCAAGAGGCCGATCCGCACCAAGGACCGCTCGGGCTTCATCGTCAACATGCTGTTGGTCCCCTATCTGATGGCGGCCGTGCGCATGTATGAGGACGGGTTCGCCACCCGAGAGGACATCGACGACGGCATGCGGCTGGGATGCGGGCATCCGATGGGGCCGCTGACCCTGTGCGACTTCATCGGCCTTGACGTCCTGTACGCGATCTGCGACTCGCTCTACGAGGAGTTCAAGCGCCCCGAGTACGCGCCGACCCCGCTGCTCAAGCGCATGGTCGTCTCCGGCCACCACGGACGCAAGACCGGCAAGGGGTTCTACGACTACCCGTCGTAGTTATGGTGTCAGGCCGCGACGGCGGTGAAGAGCTGCTCGTGGTTGGCCAGGCGCGCGCGGAGCGTCTTGAGGATCTGCCCGTGCAACTGGCAGACGCGGGACTCGGTGACCCCGAGGATGTCGCCGATCTCGCGCAGCGTCAGGTTGTGGACGTAGAGCAGGATCGCGATCTTGCGTTCGCGCGGGGCCAGGCACTCGAAGGCCTCGCGGAAGCGCTCCTTGGCCGCGCCGGTGATGGCGACGGTCTCCGGGTCGGCACCGGCGTCGTCTGAGATCAGGGTGTCGATCCGCTCGGTGACGAGATCGTCCTCGCCGTTGACGAGCGCGTTGAGCGAGCCCACCGAGGCACGCGCGAGCTCGTCCTGATGGCGGACGAGGTCGGCCACGCTGACGCCGAGCGCGTCGGCCAGCTCCTCACGGGTGGGACGGCGCCCGTAGAGATTCAGGAAGTTGTCGCGGGCCTTGCCGATCTCACGGTCGAGACGGCGCAGGGAGCGCGGAGCCCAGTCGTTGCGGCGCAGCTCGTCCAGCACGGCGCCGTGGATCCGGGTCCACGCGAACTGCTCCAGCGTCGCGCCCTTGTCCGGGTCGTAACGGTCGATGGACTTGATCAGGGCCTCCAGGCCACAGGAGATGAAGTCGTCCACCTCGCAGCGCGCCGGCATCTCCCGGATCTTGCGGTACACGATGTACTTCACCATGGGGGCGAACGTCAGGACAAGGCGATCGCGCAGCCGGGGATCACCGGTCCGCTGATACTCACGCCACAGGTCCAGAGCCTGCTCAGCCGACAACCGTCCGGCACGTTCCGTGTTAGCCATCTCACCAACTTTGGGTTTCGATCTTCACGAGGGATCCGGCCTCCCCTGCGGCGGGGCTCCGGCTGAGGGTGCGCGGTCGCGGAACACCCCGGATTTATGTCGACCGCCGCGGGGGTTTCGCACATCCCCATTTTGCGGTAGATGTGTACGGTGGATGGCCATGCAGCGTCTGGAGGAGGCGTGAATGAGGCCAGCCAACCAGAGGTACTGATCGTCGATGATCACCTCGCCACCCGGCGAGGGCTCGAGCTCCTGCTCCGCGAGGCCGGCTTCAGCGTTGCCATCGGGTCCGACGAACCTCGCAAGGCCCGCTCAGAGCTGCTCAACGGTGGGTATGACGTGGCCCTGCTCGAGATCCGCCGCCACCTCGGAGACGGCGTCGCGCTGGCCCGCGAGGCGCTGCAAGCGGGCGGCGCGCCCCTGGTGCTCTGCACCGGCTACGGGGAACCCCGGGCGCCGCTCGTCGCCGCCTCCCAGCTCGGGGCGCCCGGGCTGCTGCTCACCTCCTCCCCGGTGCAGACGCTGATCGACGCGCTGCGGACCGTCGCCCGTGGCGGCCGCTACGTCGATCCCGAGCTGGCCCCGCTCCTGGCCTCCACTCCGGCGGCGCGCCGCCTGGCCCAGCTCAGCCCGCGCGAGCGCGAGGTGCTGGGCCTGCTGGCCGACGGCTACCAGGGTCCGGAGATCGCCGACCGCCTGTTCCTGTCGCTGGAGACCGTGCGCACCCACATCCGCAACGGCGCCAACAAGCTGGGGGCGCGGACGCGGGTGCAGGCCGCCGCGATGGTGGCGTGTGACCGGGGTGAGTAATGGGGGGGTCTACCCCGGAGCGCCTGGCGTGGTTATCGGCGAACGTCAACGGCGGCTATCGAAGGAGGCCCCGGGGGGTGCCCGGGCAGGCGGCGGGCTTTGCAGCGGCCATTTGGCGACAAATCGCGAACCGCCCGGTGATTTCGCCCCAAATATGGCCGTATACGCGGCTATTTGGCGCGAAATCACGGGGCGCGGATTCGCGATTTGTCGCCGTTTGCCCCCTCGCGGCGCCCGAGGGGTCGCGGACGCGCTGGTCCCCACGTTCGATAGCCGTCTTGACGTGCGGTCGCCTTGCCGGCAAGCGCCGAAGGTCGGCGGCTAGCTCGATGCCGGCGGCGCCGGGTTGACCTGCGTGGCGCGCTTGGCGTCGGCGCCGTCGCTCTTGAGCGGCGCGGGCAGGTCGGCGGGCAGCGAGGCGCCGGTGGCGTGGGCCGCGGCCTCGTTCTCGCGCTTGACCTCAAGCCAGATCTCCTCGCGGTAGACGCGCACCGAGCGGGGGGCGTCGATGCCGAGGCGGACGGTCTGGCCGGAGACCTCCAGAACGGAGATGAACACGTCGTCCCCGAGAACCACGCGCTCGCCCCGGCGGCGAGTGATGTTGAGCATTAGGAGGGGTCCCCGGCCGAGCCCATGACCTCGGCGAAGAGGGGCGCGCGCAGCTCGCAGCCGGGCGCCTGGTTGATGATCTGGGTCCCCTGGCCGTTCCAGATGAGGATCGGCGCCTTCTGGTTGGCGGTGAACTCCGACAACTCCGAGCTGGCGACGACGGTCACGTAGACGTCCACGGGCGTGGCGTCGTCGAGGCCGAGGCGCTCGCCGTCCTCGTCGGTGAGCTCGACCTGGTAGCCGGAGAAGAAGCGGTGGGGATCGGTCACTGGCAGCGAGAGGCTCGGATCATCGATGCAATGCAACCACAAGAACGGGCTGCTGGGGTCGCTCGTCAGCAGCGCGTAGCGCGAGCCGCCGAGCCCGATCAGCCCGTCGGGAAATTCGATGACCGTCTCCGGGTCGATTTCGACATGCCCGAAGCGCGTACTCTCAATCGCGAGTGCCAAAGCTGCTCCTCTACCTGGGGATCAGGTCTTGGATATCAGTTTCTCGTTAGTTGAGGAAGTCCATCAACGAGGACTGAACGATATTCGCACCCGCCCGCAGCGCGGCGGTGAAGGCCGCCTGCTGGTTGGAGAAAGTGGTCATGGCCTGGGCCATGTTGACGTCCTCGTCGTTGGAGAGAGCAGCGGTGTCGCTGTTCTGCAGCCCCTGGATCCGAGTGGAGGCCAGGCTCAGGCGGTTCTGCACCGCGCCGACGTTGGCCTGGAGCTGCTCGAGGCTGTTCAGGCTGTTCTGAAGGTTGCCCAGCTGGTTGCTGGACAGGTCCGCGACACCGGTCGAGTTGCCGCTGCGCATGTCGGCGGCGACCGTGCGCAGGGTGTCCAGCAGCTTGCCGTCGGCGGCGCCGCTGCCGCTGCCGAGCAGGCCGGAGATGTCGACGTTGACCTGGAGGTTGGAGTTGGGGCCGATCGTGCGCTGGATCGCGCCGGTGTTCCCCTGGAAGACGTCGCCGGTGGAGGTGGAGTACGGCGCCGTGCCGGTGGCCGTGCCGCTGAAGATGTACTGGCCGTTGTACTGGGCGTTGGCCTCCTGCTTCATCGCGTCGGCGAGCTGGTCGATCTCGTCGGCAGTGGCGGACAGGTCGGTGGCCGACTCGTCCCCGTTGGAGGCCTGGATGGTCAGTTCCTGCGCCCGCTGCAGCATGCTCATGACGTTCGAGAGTGAGGTGTCTGCGGCCGAGGACCAGGCGGTGCCGTCGGTGACGCTCGACTGGTAGTTGCCCAGGTTCTGAAGGTCGTTCTTGAGCTGGATGGCGAGGCTGGCGCCGTAGGGGTTGTCCGACGGCTGGTTGATGCTGAGGCCCGTCGACAGCTGCTGCTGGGTCGTCGCCAGCTGCTGCTGGACGTTGTTGATGTTGGCCAGGACGCCGGTCGTGGTCATCTGGGTGGTGATGCGCATGACCTAGAGCCCCGCTCCGACGGAGTTGATGAGGGTGTCGAGTGTGCTGTTGATGGCGTTCATCACGCGCGCCGACGCCTGGTAGGCCTGCTGGAACTGGATCAGGTTGGTCATCTCCTCATCCAGCGAGACGCCCGACACGCTCTGGCGCTGGTTGGAGACCGCGGTGAGCACCGCCTGCTGGGTGGCCTGGGTGCTGTTGGCCGACTGCACGCTGTTGCCGACCTGAGCGACGAAGGCCGCGTAGGACTGATCGGCGGCGCCGCCGGCGAGGTTGCCGATGGACTGCGCCAGGTCGGCGCCGGACGTGCTCGAGCTCGACGTCTGGACCGTCGACGGATTGGCCGAGACGGCGATCGTGCTCGCTGATGTGCCGGTGAAGAATGGGCTGGACGGCTGGAGCGCATTGACCGAGGAGATGACCTGGCCGGCGACGTTGTCCAGCGAGGACAGCATCGAGCCGATCGGGCCGGTGGAGGAGCTGAGGTTGAGCAACGAGCCGAGCTGACCGCCGGACGCCGAGGTCAGCGTTTGGGGCCAGGTGACGGTGGTGCCGCTGACCAGCGGCGAGGACGCGTCGCCGAAGTTGATCGTGACCGCGCCGTTGGAGCCGGTGCTCACCGACACCTGGGCCAGGCTGGAGAGGTTGTCGATCAGGTTGTCGCGTTGGTCGAGCAGCGCATTCGGGGCCTGACCGGCCTGTGTGGCCTGGGTGATCTGCGCGTTGAGCGTCGCGATCTGCTGGGCATCCTGCTGGACCTGGCCGTTGGCTCCGGTCAGCGTGGCGTACTGCTGGGACGCCTGCGACTGGACGGTCTGCATCTGCTGCGCCACCGCGTTGAACGTCGAGGCCAGCGTCTGCCCGGCGTCGACGACCCCCTGGAGGGTCGACGCATTCTGGGTGGTGCCCAGCGCGGTCCACGCGGTCCAGAAGTTCGACATCACGCTCTGGAGCCCGTCGCTGGAGGGCTCGTTGATCGCCGTCTGCACCTGCGCCAGCTCCGACGCGTTGGTGTTGGCGTTGCTGGTGGCGGTGTTCTGCGCCCGGTACTGGACGTCAAGGAACTGGTCGCGGATGCGGCTGATGTCCTGGATCGAGACGCCGGTGCCGAGCTGGGTCCCGCCGCCCTGCTGGGTGAGCGCCGGGATCGTCATCGCGCCGCTCTCCACCATGTTCACGCGCTGGCGGGTGTAGCCGGCCGCGTTGGCGTTGGAGATGTTCTCGCTGGTGGTGTCGATCGCAGCCTGGGCGGCCTGGAGACCGCTCAGCGCCGTCTGCAATCCGGTGAAGGCCGGGATCGTCATCGGCTCAGACCTCGAGGTCCAGGGTCCGGTGACGGCTGGACAGGCGCGGGGCGTTCACGCGGTTGTGGTCCCCGGCCGAGTCATAGCCCAGGTGGCGATCGGAGTCCGCGAGGCGCAGCAGGTGATCCAGAAATGCCAGCTCCTGGTTCATCAGCGCCCGGTTGACGTGGTGCTCGCGCTGGACCTCCTCGAGGATGCCGCGCAGCTCGGCGCTACGGGCGTGCGCCAGTTGGGCGCGAGAGGGATCCATGATGGCGTCGAGGATGCTCATCGACACGGCGGTGGCGGCGACCCCGAGCCGAGCGCCGGCGCGGTCGAGCAGGCGCGCGCGGTCGCGCTCGATGAGCGCCCGGCGCTGCAGCTCGGCCTGGAGCATGCCGGTGAGCGAGACGACCTGGGCGACGTCACGACGGCGAATGGCCGCGCCCTGCTCCAGCACGATCCCGAGCAGGCGCCGGGCCGACACGAGCTGGGCGTCGAGGTGGGCGATCACATCGTTGGTGAGGACCCCGTCGGACTGGTCGGATGCGACGACGATGCTCATTTCTGGGGCTCTCCCAACGCGGGATCGATTGACTTGGCGATCTCCATGGCGATCCCCGTGCCGCCGCCGGAGGCGATGCTGTTGGCCAGCGTCTGGGGCAGCAGCGAGGCGTACGCGCCGAGCCCACCGCCGCCGACCCCGCCGGTGTCGCCGGAGCTGCCGGAGTCGGTGGTCCCGCCCAGGCCGTCGTCGGACCCGTCCAGGCCCGGGACGGTGGCGGCCATCTGCTGGGCCAGCTCATTGACGAGCACGTTCTCGAACGCCATGCCGGTCTGGTACGCGTTCTTGGCCTTCTGGTCGCCGTTGCGGATGCTCGCCGGCTCGTTGGCCGGGTCGATCAGCGGCAGGGTGCTCGCGGGCAGCGAGCTGGTGGCGGAGATGGCGCTCATTACTTCTTGATCTGGTCGGCGATCTGGAGCATCTGATCCTGGTACTGGATCGCCTGACTGGCCATCTGGTAGCTGCGCTGGGCGTTGATCATCGTCGTCATGTCCTTGGCGACGTCGACGTTGGAGCCCTCGAGCGCGCCCTGCTGAATCGAGGAGCCGGTGGCCGGGCGGGTGGCGCCGCTCCCCGCGGTGACGCTGAACATGCTGTCCCCGTCAGGCTGGAGCTGGTTGGGAGCCGGGACGTTGACGAGCGCGAGCTTGCCGATCGTGCGGCTTCCGGAGATGACCTGACCGTTGGTCTCGATCTTGATGTTGGCGGCGTCGGTGCCCTTGGGAAGCGTGAGCGGCGGCGCCAGCGGGTTGCCGTCCTGGTTGGTGATCTCGCCCTGGTCGTTGACCTGGAGCGCGCCGTTGCGGGTCAGGCCGATGGTGCCGTCGTTGCGGCGCACCTGAAGGTAGCCGGGCCCCTGGATGGCGACGTCGAGCGAGCGCCCGGTGTTCTGGATCGCGCCCTGGGCGAAGCTGCGGCCGACGATCGCCGACTGCGAGCCGGTCCCGGTGGCGATGTTGGGGCTGCCGCCGGCCGAGCCCGCGCTGCTGTAGAGCAGGTCCTGGAAACCGACCTCGGTCGCCTGGTAGCCCGGCGTGTCGATGTTCGCCATGTCGTTGGCGATGGCGTTGAACTGATTCTGCTGCGCCTCCATCCCGCGAGGCCGCCGCGTACAAACCTTGCAACATCAGTATCAGCCTCCGAGTGAGCCGACGCTCTGAGCGTTTTCCTGCATCGTCTGGTCGATCGACTGGATCGCGCTCTGGCCGGCCTGGTAGGCACGCAGCGAGGCGATCATGTCGGTCATGGTCTGGACGGGGTCGACGCCCGAGGCCTCGAGCTCGCCCTGGCGGACGACACCGCCGGCACCGCCGGTGGAGGTTCCGCTGAAGAGGTTGTTGCCCTGCTTGGCGGCGTTGGGCACGTTGAAGACGCCCAGCGCGGAGCCGGAGACGGTGCCCTTGGCGCTCACACTGACGGGCTGGCCGTTCTGACCCAGGACGAGGTTGCCCTGGCTGTCGACGAGCTGGCTGGACGCGTTGGACTGGAACTGGCCGTCGCGGGTGTAGCGGATGCCCTGGGCGGTCCGCAGCGCGAAGTAGCCGGTGCCGGCGATCCCGAAGTCCAGCGGCTGCCCGGTCTGGTTGAGCGCCGCGGGAGAGGTGTCGGTGACCACCTTGTCAATCCGGACCCCGGTGTTGATGGTGCCGATCTGCTGGCCGGTGGTCGTGTTGGACAACAGCAGCGCGCCAAAGCTCTGCTGCTCGGCCTGATCGGGCTTGTAGCCCGGGGTCGACGCGTTGGAGAGGTCGTTGGAGAGCTGGCTCTGACGAACCTGCTCGGCGAGCATGCCGGACGCAGCGATGTAGAGACCGGGATCCATCGTAGGGAGTTGATCGACAGGTGCTGCACAGTTCTTTAGAGCCTGACTCAGATCCCTCCACGCACGTCAGGGTGGTGGCTTCGGAATCGGCGGCGGCGCCGGGTGGGGGCGACCGTCAACGACGGCTTCCGAAGCGGGGGCCGCGCAGCGGCCGGCCCGCGGGAGGTCGGGGGAAATCGAGCCACGACTGCCGCCTGGGCGGGTCGTGGCTCGATTTCCCCCGCTGCGCGGTGGTTTCTGAGCCAGCGCTGGCGTTGGGGGACGTGCTGGCTCGATTTCCCCCGCCATGTACCTACGCAAATGACCCCGGCGGCGGCGGATCCGCGCGGAGCGTTGTCCTCGGGCGCGTGGGGTTCGGGTTCTCTGACGCTCGCCAGCCGCACGCGCAGGGACGCTGAGTCAGACTCTGCCCCAATGCTTGCCCCATTTGCCGTCGACCTGCGCGCGTTGCGCGTGCTGGTGGGCCCCGACATCAAGATCGTGCCCGGGCGCGCCGTGATGGCGCGGGTGGTCGCCCAGCAGCCGGGTGGGCGCGGCTCGCTGAGCATCGCCGGCTATCTCGTGGACGCCGAGTTGCCCGAGAGCGTGCGCGCGGGCGAGGACCTGCGCCTGGTGGTCAAGGACGTGACCGCCGAGCGGGTGCTCCTGACCATCACCGACCAGCACTCCGCCGATCCCGGTCAGCAGGCGCAGCAGACCCAGGCCCAGCCGGTGCACCAGCCGCCTCCCGACCCGTCGACGGCCCCACAGCCGGCCGTGCCGCTGCCCGGCGGCGGCAGCGTCCAGGTCACCGAGCGCGATGCCGGCGGGGCCCGCGGCGGAGGCTCGGGGGAGCGCCACAACGTGCTGCTGCGCTACGACGCACCCGCGCTCGGGGCGGTCGACCTGCGTTTCCAGATGGACGCGGGGGCGCTGCACCTGGGCGTCGGCGTGGCCCCCGGGCAGACGCTGGACCTGGCCCGCGCCGACGCCGAGCGCCTGCGCCAGGCGCTCGCCGCCGTGATCCCCGACCGGGCCGTGTCGGTGACCGTCGTCCCGCGCCGCGAGCCGCTGGATCTCTATGCCTGATCAGCCGCCGCCGCGCCGGCGCGCCACCGCGCTTCGCTACACGGACGGGGACGTCGCGCCCACGGTGACCGCGACCGGAGCCGGCCTGCTCGCCGAGCGGATCGTCGCGGCGGCGCGCGAGGCGGGCGTGCCCGTGCGCGAGGACCCGGCCCTGGTCGAGGCGCTGGCCGCCCTGAATCTCGGCGCCCACGTCCCCGAGGCGCTGTGGCGCGCCGTGGCCGAGGCACTGGCCTGGGCCTATCGGCTGGACGCGGCCGAGGCCCGCCGCCGCGGCTGAGCCTTGAGCGTTCCCGGCCGGACCTGGACTTAAGTCCGGCTGAACACGGGCCGATGATGAGGGTGCTCCCCTCGGTAAGGATCTCCCTATGGCTCTGCGCCTCACTGGCAACACCCTTCAGCCCACCCCCGCCGCCCGGCCGACCGTCACCGCCGAGAGCCTGGTGTTTCAGGCGCGGACGGCGCTGACCAGTGGCGATGTCCCCGCGTTCAGCGCGCTCTTCGATACCGCCGACGAGCTCACCGATCCGCAACGCCGCTTCCATGCGCGGCTGGCCCTGATCGATGCCGGCTTCTCCGTCACCGCGCAGGCGTCCGAGGGCCTGGCCACGCGCCTGTACGTCGCCATCGCCGAGGCCGCCCTGACCATGCTGGAGGCGACGCCCAGCGAGCCGACCATCCTCAACCTCGCCGGCGTGGCCCTGTATGAGCTGTGGAGCCTCGACGCGGCCCAGGCGCTGTTCCGCGCTGCGCGCCGGCTCGATCCCTCGCTGCACACTGCGGAGCGCAACCTCCAGGAGGTCGCCCGCCGCAAGCGCGCCGGGCGCCGGACCCGTCCGCTGCACGCCTCTCTGCCGGGCCTGGGCCGCCGCGCCACCAGCGTGGCCAACCGCGCCAAGCCCGCCACCGGACTGACCCTCAGTCTCTGCATGATCGTGCGCGACGAGGAGCAGATGCTGCCGCGCTGCCTCGCGGCCGTCGCTCCCGCGGTGGACGAGATGATCATCGTCGACACCGGCTCCACCGACTCCACCGTCGAGATCGCCAAGTCCTTCGGCGCCAAGGTCATCGAGTTTCCGTGGACCGGGTCGTTCTCGGACGCACGCAACGTCTCCTTCGAGGCCGCCACCGGCGACTGGGTGATCTACCTCGACGCCGACGAGATCCTCGTCAGCGAGGACGTGGAGCAGTTGCGGGCGCTCACCGGCCGCACCTGGCGCGAGGCCTTCTACCTGGTCGAGACCAGCTACACCGGGGAACTCGGCGACGGCGCCGCGATGGTCAACAACGCTCTGCGCGTGTTCCGCAACCGCCCCGAGTACCGCTTCAAGGACCGTCTGCACGAGCAGATCGCTCACACGCTGCCCACCTACATCCCGGGCCGCGTGGAACAGACCGGCGTCCGCGTAACCCACTACGGGTACCTCGGCGCGGTGCGCGACGCCAAGGAGAAGTCCCAGCGCAACGTCGAACTGCTGCGCCAGCAGGCCGCCGAGTCGCCCAAGACCCCGTTCCTGCACTTCAACCTCGGCTCGGAGTACATCGTGGCCGGCGACCTGTCCGCCGCAACCGAGGAGCTCAGGACCGCCCGGTCGCTGCTCAGCGAGGAGGGCAGCACCACGACGTGCGCGTATGCGCCCTCGCTGTTCAGCAGATTGGTCATGGTGCAGCGCCTGCGCGGCCGGCTCACCGAGGCTCGCGCGACGGCGGCCGAGGGCCTGGACCTGTTCCCGGAGTTCACCGATCTTGTGGTCGCCCAGGCCCGCATCGCCCTGATGCAGGGCGACGCGGCCGAAGCGGTGGCGCTCTATCAGCGCTGCATCGAGATGGGCGACGGCCCCGCTCGCTACGGCTCCATGGTCGGCAGCGGCACCTTCCTGCCCCGCCTGGCGCTGGGCGAGCTGCACCTCGAGCGCAACGAGATCACCGAGGCGCGGTCCGCGCTGGAGTGGTGCGTCGAGCATCACCCGGAGTTCCTGGCGGTGGCAGGTCCCTACGTCAGCGCCCTGCTCCGGGACGGCGTCGCCCCGGGCGAGGTGACCGCGCGGCTGGAGAGCCTGGACGCCCTCCCCGCGTCCGTCCGCCTGACAGTCGCCGCGGTCCTGCATCGGGCCGGCGCCACGGAGGATGCCGAGAACCAGTACCGGCTCGCCCTGGACGCCGCCCCCACCAACGCCCGCGCCCGCACCAGCCTCGGCGAGCTGCTGCTCGCCCGCGGCGCCTGGGCCGCGGCCGCCCAGGTGGCCGGCGCGGTGCCCGCAGACGACCCCTACCTCGGCCTCGCGGCCCGGATCGAGCTGTGCGGCCTCATCGGCCGCGGCACGTCAGACCAGGTGCAGGCGGCGCAGGCGCGCGCAGCCGACGCCGGGCTGTCGACCGCCGAGCTCAGCGTGTTCCGGACCTGGGCGGCGATCGCCGACGGGGCCACCGACACGGAGCCACTGACGGCGGCCGGGGCGCCGCTGCTCGGCGTCATCCTCGAGACCCTGCTGCACGGAGCCGACGGGGAGCGCTTCGTCGCGCTGCTGCCGGTGCTCGAGCGGTCACGCCTGCCGCGCCGCGAGCAGCGCGAACTGCTGGCTCAGATGTACCTCAAGCACGGCCTGATCGCGAACGCCGCGCAGGAGTGGATGGCCGCCTGCTCGCAGGAGCCCGACGTCCGCTCGCTCGTGGGCCTGGCCCAGATCGCCGTAGTGCAGGGGATGCCCGAAGACGCGGTGAACTTCGCCACCGCCGCCCTGGAGCTCGACCCGACGTCGGCCGCGGCCACGGCGCTGCTCAGCGCCATCCCGGTGGGCGCCGCCGCCTGAGAACCAGGTCCACGGGTTCTTGGACATCTAGCTGATGGCGCTCAAGTTGCACCGGGCTGCGCTCGATTACGCAGAGCAGCATGACTTCTCGTTTTGTCCGCTCCGCGCGCGCAGCGCGCATCCGCTCAGACGACATCCCGGCCTCCCCGCCACCGGAGGTGCTGGATGCGGTCGCCGCCGCCTATGCGGCGTGCGAGCGTCTGGCCGCCACCGGCCGGCACGTGCGCTTCGGCGTGGACGAGACGACCGGGCGACTCAGCGCGGAGCTGACCGACTCCGAGGGGGTGGCGCTCCGGAGCCTCTCCGGACGCACGGTTCTCGATCTTGCCGCCGGCACCACGCTCGACTGACGGACTGAAAGGGAACCTGGCATGTCAACAAGCTCAGTCTCATCCTCCACATCGAGCAGCGGCGGCCTCAACCTGTCGTCGCTGAGCGGCGGAGGTCTGCAGGTGACCGGCCTGGCGTCAGGCCTGGACACCAACCAGATCATCCAGGAGGAGATGGCGATCTACCAGCAGCCGGTGACCAACCTGCAGCACCAGCAGACCGGTCTGACGGCGACCAACAAGCAGCTCACGAGCATCCAGTCCGAACTGCAGACCCTGTCGGCCGACGCCCTGGCGGTGGGCGACCCGACGCTCTTTGAGACCCAGCAGGCGGTCACCTCCGCGGACACGACTCGCGTGCAGGCCTCGAGCGCGACCGGCGCCGGCGTCGGCGGCTACCAGGTCTCGGTGACGCAGCTGGCCAACTCGGCCCAGGCCACCTATGGCTACACGAGCCCCACCAGCGACGATGCCATCACGATCAACGGCAGCGCGTACACGATCAAGGCCGGCGAATCGGTCCAGGACTTCGCCGACTCGATCAACTCCGACACCAATGGGACTGTCTACGCCGCCGCCACCAACTCTGGCACCGTCGTGTTCTCCTCCCGCCAGACCGGTGCCGCCTCGAGCGTGTCGGTCTCCGACTCCGGCAGCTCGCTGGCATTGCAGTCGTCCAAGGCGGGGCAGGACGCACTGTTCAGCGTGGACGGGGTCAGCGGCAACTCGGCCTCCAACACCGTCACCAACGCCATCGGGGGCGTGTCGCTGACCCTGACCGGGGTCACCACCACGAGCGGCCCGGTGACCGTGAACGTCGGCGCGCCGGCTCCCAACACCACCAACATCTCCAACGCCATCAACACCTTCGTCACGCAGTACAACAAGGTGATCTCAGACATCCAGACGCAGCTCCAGCAGCAGCCGTCCAGCACGGACCCGACGCAGGGCACGCTGTACGGGGACCCGGAGCTCCAGGATCTGCTGAGCCAGATGCGCTCGATCATGTACTCGCCCGGCTCGGGCCTGCCGACCGGCGCGGCGACGATGGACGACATCGGCGTGAGCACCGGCGCCACCACCGGCAACGGCGCGGAGTCGCAGTCGGCGCTCTCCGGCAACCTGACGCTGAACGCCACGGCGTTGACGAACATGCTGACCTCCAACGCCAGCGGCGTGAAGTCGATCCTCTCCAGCTGGTCCTCCAGCTTCGTCAACACCGTGGACAACGCCGCCGATCCGGCCGGCACGATCAACGCCCGCATCAACGGCGACAGCTCCCAGATCTCCAACCTGGGCAACCAGATCTCCAGCATGCAGTCGGCCCTGACCGACAAGCAGAACTTCCTGGTGCAGGAGTTCGCGCAGCTCGAGGCGGCGCTCTCGTCAAACCAGTCGGAGAGCAGCTGGTTGACCGGGCAGATCGCGGCGCTGCCCGGCGTCTGATCAATCCCGCCCGTCCCCCGGAGGCGTCCGGCGGGTGCTGAATTCCCGGGTTCTTTCCTCAATTTACGGCGGCCGCGGCCGATCACATAGCTGAGCGAACGGATCGCATCTGGCACCGACGTCAAGCGCGGCACCGGACCCTGCACGGAGTACCCCTCGACTCGACCTGGAGTGAGACAGGACCCACATGAGCACATACGCCGCCACCTACTCCCCCAACGCCTACCGGGCCAGCGCGGTCATGACGGCCTCACCCGGCCAGCTGATCGTGATGCTCTACGACGGCGCCCGCCGGTTCCTGCACCAGGCCGCCACCGCGATGGGTGAGCGCGACATCCCGGCCGCGCACAACAAGCTCACGCGCGCCGAGGACATCATCCGTCACCTTCGCAACACCCTGGACATGGATCAGGGCGAGCTGCCGGCCCGCCTGCAGTCCATCTACACCTTCTCCCTCTCGCACCTGCGGCAGGCTCGCCTCGACCAGGATCCCAACAAGATCATGGAGATCGACGACATCCTGGGCAAGCTGCGCGAGTCCTGGGCCGCGATCGCCGACCAGCCGGTCGATGAGCGCTGAGCTTGAGCCCTACGAGGCCCTGGCGGCGCTGATCGAGCGCGAGCTCCAGCTCGTGTCCGAACGCAGCTTCGACGAGCTGCAGGCGCTGAAGGCCGTGCGCACCGAGCTCCAGGAGTCGATGCCGGCCACGCCTCCCGAGGCGGCCCGGGCGACGCTTGAGCGCTGCCGCCAACTGCACAAGCGCGTCGAGATCGAGTTGCTGCGCGTGCGCGAAGCACTGCTGCTGGAGCTCGGCCGCGTCCGCCAGGCTCAGCGCGCGGCCGACGGATACGCCCCGGTGCGCCCGCGCGTGCCGGTCGTCGCCGCCACCGCCTGAGACACGCTCCCACGAGTGCGTCTCGGGGTCCGCTGCGACCGGCGCGGCGATGCGACGTTTTCTGGGGCGTTCCTAACACACCAGGCTCTAAAGACTTTTCGTCAGCGGCCGACATTAGAGGTGACCGCACGGAGTGGTCACGTAGAGCCCAAGGAGGGCCAGTGCCAAGCGACCTGAACCTATGTCCCTCCTTGATTCCACTCAGCTTGCCCTCGAGTCCGCCATGCGCGGCTCGATGCTGCGCCAGACGCTCCTGACCAACAACCTGGCCAACGCCGACACGCCCGGCTACCAGCGCGAGGACGTCAACTTCCAAAGCACCTTGGCCAACGCCATTCAGTCCGGCCAGTCGCCGAACTCGGTCAACTTCACGCCGCAGGTGCAGTCCGGCACCGTCGGCGCCGACGGAAACGGCGTCACCGGCGAGCAGGACTCGGCCGACCTGGCCGAGAACGGCCTCCTCTACGAGAACCTGACAGCCGTCGCCGCCCAGCGTGAGGCGATCCTCAAGACCGCGATCGGCGCCCAGTCATGAGCTTCTTCGACGCGATCGACCTGGCCGCCTCCGGCTTGACCGCCGAGCGGGTCCGGATGGACGTCACCTCCGAGAACCTGGCCAACGCCCAGACGACCAACGGCGCCAACGGCCAGCCGTACCAGCGCCAGGAGGTGGTGCTCCAGCAGGTGGGCGGCGGCTTCGGCGCCCAGCTGGCCGGCGCGCTGGGCCAGTCCAGCACCCCGGGCGGTGTGCAGGTCGCGGGCATCGCGAACGACCCCACGCCCGACCAGCTCGTCTACGACCCGGGCCACCCCGGCGCCAACGCGCAGGGCTACGTGCGGATGCCCAACGTCAACCCCGTCACCGAGATGACCGACCTCATCTCCGAGTCCAACTCCTATCAGGCGGACGTCACCGCGATGCAGACCGCCAAGACCATGTACTCCAAGACGCTGGACCTGCTCAAGTGATTCCGGCGATCTCCCCAGCTCTCGGCCAGCTGAACCCGTCCGAGTGGAGCGTCGGCTCCGTCGGCGGGATCGGCTCGGCTCAGAACAGCACCGCCGCGCAGGGCTCATCGGGGAGCTTCAGCGGCGCTCTGAGCAACGCGGTCAGCTCGCTCGAGCAGACCCAGGCCAACGCGACCAGCGCGGCGCAGGGCCTGGCCACGGGCCAGCTCTCAGACCCCACCCAGGCGGTAACGGCGGTCGAGAACGCGTCGCTGTCGATGGATCTGGCCGCTCAGATCCGCGACAAGCTCGTCTCGGCTGAAACCACGATCTTCAACACCCAGGTCTAACGCATGCCCAACTTCGGAGAGATGGCCAAGAAGCTCTCGCCCAAGGGCTGGGCGATCATCATCGGCTCGGTCGTTGCCGGCATCGCGTTCCTCATGGTCGTCATGTCGATGGCATCCAAGCCCAGCTTCGCGACGCTGGAGGCCGGCATCGACCCGGCCCAGACCGGCAAGATCACGAGCACCCTCTCGGCCCAGGGCATCAGCTACCAGCTGCAGAACAACGGCACCGCCATCGCGGTCGACTCCAGCCAGACCGCCAAGGCGCGCGTCGCCCTGGCCACCGCCGGGCTGCTCACCACCCAGCAGCCGGGCTTCTCGCTGCTCAACTCCCAGCAGCTCGGCCAGAGCAACTTCCAGCAGCAGGTGACCTACGAGCGCGCCCTGGAGGGCCAGCTCGCCTCGACCATCCAGACGATCGATGGCGTCACCGCGGCCACGGTCAACCTGGTCATCCCCAACACCCAGGATCAGCTCTTCTCCGACCAGACCCAGCCGTCGACCGCGTCGGTGCTGCTCGGCGGCAGCCAGCTGTCGGCGGAGTCGGTGCGCGGCATCGCGCAGCTGGTGGCCTCGAGCGTCCCCGGGCTGAGTGTCAACAAGGTGACGGTGAACGGCTCTGACGGCACGCAGCTATGGCCGACCTCCGGCTCGGGCGCCGCCGGCGACGGGATGGTCTCCAAGCAGGCGGCCGAGCAGAAGTACGACTCCACGATGTCCTCGGAGGTCAACGCGATGCTCGCCCAGACGCTGGGCGCCGGCAAGGCCCAGGTGGTCATCAATGCCAACGTCGATGCCAACCAGGCGACCTCGGACGCTCTGGTCTACGCCAAGAAGGGCACGCCGCTGACGCAGACGACGCAGGCGGAGACGCTGAAGGGCGGCAACGCCAGCGCCGCGGGCGTCTCGGGCACCGCGGGCAACATCCCCGCCTACGCCGCGGGCGCCACCGGCGGCGGCAGCGGCTCCAACTACTCCAACAAGACCACCAACACCAATTACGGAGTCGACAAGACCGTCACCCACACGGTGGTGGCGCCGGGCAACGTGCTCAACCAGAGCGTGTCGGTGCTGGTGGACAAGAGCGTCCCGGCGGCCTCGCTGCCCGCGATCAAGCAGGCGGTGTCCAACGCCGTAGGGCTCAACGCCAAGCGCGGCGACACGCTGTCAGTCGGCCAGCTGGCCTTCGCCAAGCAGCCGGCCGCCGCCACGCCCCCGGCGTCGCCCACCGCGATGCTCAAGTACGCCAAGTACGGCGCGGCCGGCCTGGCCTCGCTGATCTTCCTGGCCTTCGCCGGCCGCATGCTCCGGCGCCGCGAGCGCGAGGCGTTCGCGGGCCAGCCGACGTGGCTGCGCGAGCTCGAGTCCCCTCGCACCCTGGCTTCGCTGGAGGCCGCACAGCAGGGCGGCGGTGCAGTCACCGCCGGCAGCCCCACCGAGGTGATGGCCCTGAAGTCGCCCGTGAACGTCGCCCGCCGCCAGGTCGAGGACCTGGTGGAGCGCGATCCGGAGCGGGTGGCCCAGCAGGTCCGCGCCTGGATGACCGAGGAGGACTAAGTGGTTCCTCAGGTGGGTACACCCGCATTCGAGGTACGTCTGGCGGCGCCAGGCTTTGTCCTCGGACCCTCGTGTAGCGCTGCTACACGTCGGGTCCTGCGTCCTCGCCTGGCATCCACCGGTCGCCCCTCTCGGTGCGGCCGTACCCAGCTGAGGAACCACTAGCCATGGGAGCGGTCGAAGTCTTCCAGCCCGCCGCGGTCCCGGCGGCTCCCAGCCCGGCGACGTCCGCGGCCCTGGCCAGGATCAAGGGCCGCCAGAAGGCCGCCGTGCTGCTGGTCTCGATCGGCTCCGAGCGGGCGGCGCAGGTGTTCGCGCGCCTCAAGGACGAGGAGATCGAGTCCCTGTCACTCGAAATGGCCAAGCTCCAGTTCCTGGAGCCCGGCCTCGCCGACGGCGTCCTACACGAGATGGCCGCCACCGTCGAGGCCTACGACTCGCTGAACACCGGCGGCGTCGACTACGCGCGCGAGGTGCTCGAGCGGGCCCTCGGCCCCGAGCGGGCCGCCGAGATCATCGGCCGGCTTTCGAGCGTCATCGAGAAGCGGCCGTTCGAGTTCCTGCGCAAGACCCCGCCCGAGCAGGTCGTCACCTTCCTGCGCAACGAGTCCCCGCAGACCACCGCGCTCGTCATCGCCAACCTCCACACCACGCTGGCGGCGCAGGTCCTGTCCAACCTGCCCGACAACGAGCAGCCCGAGATCGCGCTGCGCATCGCCCGGATGTCGGAGACCAGCCCCGACGTCGTCAAGCAGGTCGAGTCGGTGATGAAGCAGAAGTTGGCCAACGTCGTCCAGCAGGAGTACTCGGCCGCGGGCGGCATCAAGTCCCTGGCCGACATCCTCAACAACGCCGACCGCTCCACGGAGCGCAACGTGCTGGACTCGATCACCGAGACCGACGAGAGCCTCGGCGCCGAAGTGCGACGACTGCTGTTCGTCTTCGAGGACATCACCAAGCTCGATGACCGCTCAATCCAGCTCATCCTGCGCGAGGCCGATCAGAAGGACCTGGCCCTGGCGCTGCGTGGCGTCGCCGACGACGTCAAGGACCGGATCCTGTCCAACATGTCCGAGCGCGGCGCCCAGATGCTGATGGAGGAGATGCAGTTCCAGCCGCCTCAACGCAAGCGCGACATCGAGGAGGCCCAAGGCCGGATCGTCGCCATCGTGCGCAAGCTCGAGGAGGCCGGCGCGGTTGTGCTGGCGCGATCGGAGGAGGACGTTGTCTTCTGAGTCGGCGGCCGCGACGATCGCGGCGTACACCTTCCGACAGCTGGAGGCCCCCGCCGGTTCCGTGCGCGACGTCGCCGACGTGCTGTCGGCGGCGCACGCCGACGCCGAGCAGATCCGCCAGCAGGCCTGGGCCGAGGGCGAGGCCGAGGGCCGCGCCGCCGGGATGGCGGCAGTGCGCGCCGAGCTCGAGCCGTCGCTGCAGGCCGTGGCCACAGCGGCCCAGGCCCTGGATGCCGTGCGCGATCAGCTCATCTCCGAGCTCGAGCACGACGCCGTGGCCCTGGCCCTGCGCCTGGCCGAGCAGATCGTCGCCGGCGCCATCGACGTCGCCCCGGAGCGCGTCGTCGACGTCGCCGGGGTGGCGCTGCGGCGCATCCGCGACCGCGCACACGTGACGCTGGTCGTCAATCCCGACGACTTGGAGCTGATGTCTGACTCGGTGACCCAACTGCAGTCCGAGCTGGGCGGGATCGCGAACCTCAACGTGCAGTCCGACCGTCGGGTCGGCCGCGGCGGCGTGCTGGCCCGCACGGACGAGGGCGAGATCGATGCGTCGATCGAGACGCAGCTGGCCCGGGCACGCGAGATCGTGGCTGTCGAGTTGGGCCCCCGGAGCGGAGGCCCCGAGGATGAGGCCTGACACCTTCGCGCGCCCGACGCTCGGTCGGGTGGCCCGAGTCCTGCAGGACGAAGATCTGGCACGCCGACGGGGGCGGGTGCGCGATCTGATCGGTCTGATCATCGAGGCGACCGGCCTCCAGGTGGAAATGGGTGAGATCTGCCTGGTGGGCGACGGGCGGGATGCCGTTACCTCCCGACCCGGGCGCGAGCAGGTTCCCACCGAAGTGGTCGGGTTCCGGAGCGGCCGGACCCTGCTCATGCCGCTGGGCGAGCTGACCGGGATCGCCCCGGGCACGTCGGTGCACCCGACGGGCAAGCCGTTCGAGGTGGCGGTGGGCGACGGCCTGCTCGGGCGCGTCATCGACGGCCTGGGCAAGCCGCTGGACACCATCGGCGACCTCGACGGGGGTTCGTGGCGGCGCGCCACGGCCACGCCCCCCGATGCGCTGGCTCGCCCGCGAATCTCGGAGCGCGTGGGCCTCGGCGTCCGCGCGCTGGACACGCTCGTGCCCTGCGGCCTGGGCCAGCGACTTGGCATCTTCGCCGGCTCCGGCGTGGGCAAATCCTCCCTGCTGGGCATGATCGCCCGGTCCACGACCGCGGACGTCAACGTAATCGCGCTCGTCGGCGAGCGAGGCCGCGAGGTCCGCGAGTTCGTCGAGCGCGACCTCGGCGACGCACTGGCGCATTCGGTGGTCGTGGTGGCCACCTCCGACCAGCCCCCGCTGGTGCGCATCCAAGCCGCCTTCACCGCCACCGCAATCGCCGAGCACTTCCGCGACCAGGGCAAGAACGTGATGCTGATGATGGACTCCGTCACACGCTTTGCCATGGCCCAGCGCGAGGTCGGCCTGGCCATCGGCGAGCCGCCGGCCACGCGCGGTTACACCCCGAGCGTCTTCGCCCTGCTGCCCCGGCTGCTGGAGCGCGCAGGCACGGCGCCGCGCGGCTCGATCACCGGGCTCTACACCGTGCTCGTTGACGGCGACGACATGAACGAGCCAATCGCTGACGCCGTCCGGTCCATCCTCGATGGGCACATCGTCCTGACCCGCTCGCTGGCCCATGCCGGCCACTACCCGGCGATCGACGTGCTCCAGTCGGTCAGCCGCCTCGTGGGCGAGATCACCGAGCCCGAGATCCGCGACGCCGGGACCCGGCTGCGCTCGGCGCTGGCGGCATACCGCGAGAAGGAGGACCTCATCTCGATCGGCGCCTACCAGCCCGGCACCGACCCGCTGCTGGACGCTGCGATCGCGATGCGACCGGCTATGGACGCCTTCCTGCGCCAGCACATCGAGGATCTGACGACGCTCCAGGACGCCGACGACGGACTGCTGTCGGTCGCCGCCGCCCTGCCGGGCACCGGCGCCGGGATGCCGGTGGTGGACGTCGCGGTGGCGCCACCCGGCGGTGTGGTCACGCCCCAGGTCCCGGTGGGGGCGCCCGGTGGCGCTCCCGCAGCGATCCCGTCCCTGGCCCTGGCCCAATGAGCTCGGACAAGCGTCCAGACCCGTTGAAGCCGCGCCCGATCCAGCCGAATAACTGAGCATGGCCGGTCCCTCGTTCCGATTTCGCCTCGAGCGCGTTCGCGCGCTTCGCGAGCGCGCCGAAGACGAAGCCAAGGAAGCCTTCGCCGGCGCCATGATCGACCGCGTCCGCTCCGAGCAGGAGATGGAGGAGGCCGCCAGGCGCGTCGCCGACGCCCGCGACGCACAGCTCGATGCGACCGCGGCGCCGGTCAGCGCCACCGAACTGATGGCTCGCCAGGCCTACCTGGAGCGCTCCGAACGCGCGCACGAGGCCAGCAAGGAGGACCTCTCGCGTCGCGAACAGACGGTCGAGGAGCGCCGCGAGGAGCTGACGGAGGCCGCGCGCGACCGCCAGGCCCTCGAGCGCCTCAAGGAGCATCGCCGTACCGAGTTTCTCCGCGAGCGCGACCGCGTCGAGGCGCTGGCCCTCGACGAGATCGCGCTCAACGGCTTCCGGCGGAGGGCGGCATGAGCTCCGGCGTCGGATCCGCATCGCTGATGCCCGTCGTCACCCCCGACCCGTCGACGGCCGGTGCCGGGGTGGGTGGGGTCGGAGCCCCGACCGCCGGCGGCCCCACCGTGGGGGCGAGCGGGGACGTCGTCCTCGGCCTGGCTCCACCGGGCTCCGACGGCCAGGGCGCGAGCCCGCCGACAGGCGGCGCCCCACCGACGGACGTGTTTGCGAGCGTCCTGTCAGACCAGGTGGCCCGGACCGCACTTGCGGAAGGCCAGAGCAAGCAGACCTCCACGAAGGGAGGCCCGCGAAACACCGACGCCAACGGCGACGCCTCTGCGGCGGACACCGCCGCGGCCGACGCCCCGTTGACCCCCGGTACCGACCCGACCTCGCTGCTCGAGGCCGTGATGGGCGCGGCCATGCCCACGGCGCAGCCACTCTGCAGCGCGACGGCCCCTGCGGGCGCAGCTGCCGCGGAGGCTCCGGACACGCCCGCACTGCCCGGCGTCGCCTCCGTGCCCGCGACCGCCGCAAACGACACCTCTGGGAACCTGCGCGCCGCGCTGACACAGTACGCCGCAGGCCCGGTGCCGACCGCGCCGCCGGCCACCGACACCGCGCCAGGCACCGGCACCACGGTCGGCACCGGCACGGCGCCGGCCGTGTTGGCGGCCCCAACGGCTCCCCCTGTCGTTCCCCCGCCCACGGCGACCCCGCGTCCGTCCCCGGCCACGCTTCCCGCTTCCCCCTCGACGGCCCCGGTGTCGTCGCAGCCGCCGGCCAGCGCGCCCGCCGCGGCCGTGGCCGCCACGCCGCCGACCACCGCCTCCGCGCCGACGACACCGGCGACGACGCCGGCACCCGACACGACGGCCGCCCCGACCGCCGCCGCCCCGCAGCCGCTGCCGACCGCGCCCGCCACCTCGACCGCTCAGCCCGCGCCGGACAACGGCGTCGCCGCGGTCTCGCCGCACACAAGCACCGCGGGCACGGCTGGCCACGGCTCCGCCGCCGACGGCGATAGGGCCGGCCAGAACCCCTCCTTCGACGGGCAGGCACCCGCACCCGCACCCGCCGCCGCGCCCGCGACCGCGACCGCTTCGGTCGCGCCGCCGCGCTTCGGTCGCGCCGCCCGCCGCCCCGACCGCTTCGAGCTCGGCCACGCTGCCCACCGCCTACGGGGTGCGCCTGGCCGAGGCGGCCGAGAAGGTCTCCAACACGATCGCCATGGGCGCCCGCGACGGCGTCTCGGTGGCGCGCATCGAGCTGGCGCCGGAGTCGCTCGGCGCCATCCAGATCCACCTCCAGCACACCTCCGACGGGCTCGTCGCCCGCGTCATCACCGAGCACCCGGAGGCGGCGCAGACGCTGGCCCAGAGCGGCGGCGACCTCAAGCGCCAGCTCCAGCAGAACGGCACCGCCCTGCTGCGGCTCGACATCGAGTCCTCCGGCCAGCAGCGCTCCGGTGAGCAGCAGGCCGGCTCCGCGCCGGGCTCCGGCTCAGGCTCCGGCGCGCGCGCCGGCGGCGATGCCACCGCCGATGACGGCGCCGCCGTCGAGGCGGCCGCTGCCGAGACCCCCCTTCAGACCCTTTCGGGCTCCGCGCTCGTGAACGTGCTCGCCTGAGCGCGCCACCCACTGACAAGGACCTTGACATGACCAACGTCGCCAACAGCACCGCCACCGCCACCACGATCACCGGCACCCAGGGCACGTCAGGCACGACGATGAGCAACCCCAGCTCGAACCTGGGCGAGAACGACTTCCTGATGCTGATGATGGCCCAGCTCCAGAACCAGGACCCGCTCTCGCCGAGCGATCCCACCCAGTACCTGAGTGAGCTGGCCGGCTTCAGCAGCCTGGAGCAGCAGACGCAGATCGCCGGCTCGACCGCGTCGGCGGCGACTCAGCAGGCGTCGTCCTCGGCGCTGTCGCTGCTGGGTCACACCGTCGGCTACAACGACGCCAACGGCAACCCGACCAGCGGGACCGTGACGAAGGTCGACTTCACCTCGTCAGGCCCGCTCCTGACGATCGGCACGGCCACCGGCATCCCGCTGTCCTCCATCACCGAGGCGACGTGACGGCACCTGTCCACAACGTCGCGCTGGGAATCGGTCCCACCCACTCGCCAACAGCGCCTGCGACGGCCCCACCGTCGTCCGCGGAGCTCAACCTTCCCGTCGGCGCCCAGTCGTTTGCGTCGGTGCTCGCCAAGAGCACCGCGGCGGTGGAGGCCCCCACGTTCTCTCGCCACGCGCTGGAGCGCGTGACCAGGCGAGGAATCCAGCTCGATCAGTCGACCTTGCAGCGACTGGGAGGTGGCGTCTCACGCGCCGCGGCGAAGGGTTCGCGCGCGGCAGTGGTCTTTGTGGACAACACCGCGTTTGTGGTGTCGGTCCCCAACAACACCGTCGTCACGGCGGTGGGTTCCGAGCACATGCGCGAGCACGTGTTCACAAACATCGACAGTGCCGTAATCGCGTAGCGAGAACGGATTCAACCCCGGCTGGACCTCTGTTAGAGGGGGCCGAGAAAGGAAGCATCTCAAATGATGCGAGGCATGTACGCCGCGATCAGCGGCCTCGAGGCACACCAGACGATGCTCGACGTGACCGCCAACAACCTGGCCAACGTCGACACCATCGGATACAAGGCGCAGCGCACCACGTTCGTGGACGAGCTGTCGCAGAACCTCAGCGCCGCGACCGGCCCCAACGGGTTCAACGGCGGCTCCAACGCCAAGCAGGTCGGCCTCGGTGTCGAGGTCGGCTCGATCGACAACCTCATGGGCGGCGGCTCGCTGCAGACCACGGGCAACGCGCTGGACATCGCGATCCAGGGCGACGGCTTCTTCCAGGTCGGCAACGGCGCTCCGGGTACCACGGCGCCCTACACCAGCAACCTGCCCAGCACGGTGAACTACACGCGCGCGGGCAACCTCACGCTCAACTCGGCCGGCTTCCTGACCACTCAGAGCGGTCAGTACGTCGTCGGCTCCACGGCCCCGTCGAGCTCGAGCTCGGCGACCCCGACGTACATCAATGTCCCGCCGGGATCGACCAACATCGCGGTCGGCCAGGACGGCGGCGTGAGCTACACCGACGAGAACGCGACCAGCCCGACCTTCGGCCAGACGGTGACCGCGGGCTACATCACGCTGGCCACGTTCCCCAACCAGGCCGGCCTCCAGCGCGACGGTGGCTCGATGTGGAGCGCGACCGCGAGCTCCGGCGCCGCCACCGTTGGCACGCCCAGCGTCGGCGGATACGGCGAGACGCTCTCGGGCGAGCTCGAGATGTCCAACGTCGACCTCGCCACCGAGTTCACCAACATGATCACCGCCGAGCGCGGCTACCAGGCCAACTCCAAGGTGATCACGACGGCCGACTCGATGCTGCAGACCGTCGTGAACATGCCTCAGGGCTAAACCCCTTAGCTGACCTGAGGGGGCGGCGCTCGAGGGAACGCCGCCCCTTCTTCTCTCATCCAAACCCTCCTTCAGGAGTAACCATGATCACCTTGCACCGCCTGGGACATGCGGTGGACACGTTCCAGATCAATCCCGACGCGATCATCACCATCGAGGCCACGCCCGACACGGTGATCACGATCCACAACGGTCAGAAGATCGTTGTCGCCGAGCCGCCCGAGCGGGTCGCCGCCGAGATCCAGACCTACCGCGCCAGGGTGTTCGCCGAGGCGCTCCTGCTGCGCCACGAGCTGCGCTACGAGCGCAACGAGCTGCGTCGCGTCACCCCCCTGCGCAGGCCCGCGACGCTGACAGCCATCCACGACGCGGCGGCCGAGGCACGCCACTCCTGAGTCCCTTAACCACTCGCCTTTACCGCCCCACCCCCCTTCATTTTTCTGCGCCCCTGTCGATCTAAGAGACTGAGATGAAGCCCGCAACCGCTATCGGCATCGTCGTCGCCACGCTCGGCATCCTCATGGCCGGGATCATGGGCGGCACGAGTCCTGCCGCGTTCATCGACATCCCTGCCCTGCTGATCATCATCGGCGGCACCGGTGGCGTAACGATGGCGAGCTGCGGCATGGACGCCATGAAGAAGGTCCCGGCGCTCTACAAGATCGTGTTCGGGCCGCCGGAGATCGACCTCAACGCGCGCGTTCAGCAGCTTGTCGGCTTTGCCGAGCAGGCTCGCCGCGAGGGGCTGCTTGCGCTCGACGGCCAGACCGCCGAGATCGAGGACGACTTCACCCGCAAGGGCCTGCAGCTCGTAGTCGACGGCTCGGACCCCGAGCTCGTCCGCGAGGTCCTCGAGGCCGAGATCGACGGCATGATGGCCCGCCACCACGAGGGCGCCGCCCCGTTCGAGAAGGCCGGCGGCTTCGCGCCGACGATGGGCATCATCGGCACCGTCATGGGCCTGGTGCACGTGCTCGCCAACCTCTCGGCCCCGGCCACGCTGGGCCCCGCGATCTCCTCGGCGTTCATTGCAACGCTGATGGGTGTCGGCTCGGCCAACGTCATCTACCTTCCGATCGCCAACCGCCTGAAGGCCCTGTCCAAGGCCGAGGTCGAGCTGCGCACGCTGACCCTGGAGGGCATCCTGTCCGTCCAGGCCGGTGACAACCCCCGCGTGGTGGCCGAGAAGCTCGGTTCGTTCGTGCCGCCGTCGGAGCGTAACTCCGACGAGGGCGCCTCCGTCACCCAGATGCCGCAGGCCGAGGCGGCCTAGGCGGATGGAGGACACCGATGGCCGGTCGTCGCGGTAGGCGGGGTCACTCCGCCGAGTTCGAGAACGAGGAGCGCTGGCTCCTGACCTACGCGGACATGCTCACGCTCATGTTCGCGCTGTTCATGGTCCTGTACTCGATCTCGTCGGTGAACATCTCCAAGTACGAGAGCCTGCAGCAGTCGCTCAAGGCGGCCTTCTCCGGCTCCGTCCTCTCCGGCGGCAAATCGATCATGCAGTCGGGCTCGGAGTCGACCAAGGCGCACACGCCGGCGACCGCCGAGGTCCCCTCGATCGTGCCGTTGACGCCCAACATCCCGAAGCCGACCGACACGTCGGCTCAGCAGATCAGCAAGGCGATGCTCGCCGCCAGCGCGTCCAAGCAGGAGCAGGAGGACTTCCGAAAGCTCAAACAGCAGCTCGACGCCTACGCCAAGGCCCATGGCTTCGGCACCTCGGTCCAAGCGGTGATCGAGCAGCGCGGGCTGGTGGTGCGGGTGCTCACCGACAAGCTGCTGTTCGACTCGGGGTCGGCCACGCTCCAGCCCGCGGGCCTGCCACTTCTCGAGGAGATGTCGCGGTTGCTCAATGTTGACCACAAGCATCCGATAACGGTGGAAGGAAATACGGATAACCAGCCGATTCAGAGCTCACAGTTCCCCAGTAACTGGGAGCTGTCGACTGACCGGGCCACCACCGTCGTTCGCTTCCTCATCGCGCATGGGGTCGCGGATCAGCGATTGTCGGCGGCCGGCTATGCCGACCTGCATCCGCTGGCGAGCAACGCCACCGCGGCCGGGCGCGCCCGCAACCGGCGCGTGGACATCGTGCTCGACCGCATCTACCCCGATCTGAACCCCTAAGGACCACCCGACATGAAAAAGAAGCTGATCATCATCCTGCTGGTCGTGTTGGCCGGCGGGGGCTTCGCCGCCAAGACCTTCTTGCTGCCCAAGCCGGCCGTCGCCAAGCCCAAGATCGACGGTGAGATCTACGTGCTGCCCAAGGGCTTCACGTTCAACCTCACCGACGGGCGCTACGCGACGATGACCGTCGGCCTCGTCCTGGCCGCGGGCCAGAGCGACGGCGCGTCCGCCGCGGGCGGCGTTACCACGACGCCCGCCGGAATCGGCACGCTGCCCGAGGAGCCGGCGATCCGGGCGATCATCACCAACACGATCACCAACGAGCCGTCGTCGGCCCTGCTGACCGACCCGGGGCGGGCGAAGCTGAAGTCCGAGATCCTCAACCAGATAAAGACCACGACCGACGTCAAGGTGACCGACATCCTGTTCACCGACGTCGCGGTCCAGTAGGAGAGAGACGCGATGAGCCACGACGTCGACTTCGAACCCCTCAACGGCGACGGCGGCGCGCGTGCAGGGTGGGCGGGTGCCGAATCCATGGCCGATCTGCGGCGCCTGTCCGCCGTGCCCGTCGACCTGAGCGTCGAGATCGGCCGCACGCGGATGTCCGTGGGCGAGACCCTCGAGCTCCGCGAGGGCTCGGTCGTGACCCTCGACCGGATGGCGGGCGAGCCGGTCGACCTGCTGGTCAACGGCACGCCCATCGCCCGCGGCGAGGTCGTGGTGATCGACGAGCAGTTCGGCCTCCGCCTGACGCAGGTGCTGGCCGCTCCGGCCGCCTCCGAGCCGAGCGACGCGATCGACGCGGAGCCCTCCGTTCCCGCCGCCGGCGAGAACCCCGCCGGCTGACGCCGCCGGATCTGACCCGTGCCGGCGGCTGGATAACGGGCACAACACTCAAGCTGGCGGCTCAGACGCCGAATATCCCCTGGAGAAGGCCGAGCGCAGGATGCGCCACACGGCTCGTTACGGAAACAAGGAGTAGGACACGATGTCAGAGCAAGCCAATCATCAGCAGCTGGTGGTGTTCACGCTGGGTGCCGAGCACTACGCCCTGCCGATCCATGCGGTCAACGAGATCATCCGCTATGCCGAGCCCCGCTCGGTCGCGTCCCGCACCGATTGGGTCCGCGGTGTGATCAGCCTGCGCGGTCGGATCGTCCCCGTCTACGACGTGGCCGCCCGCATCGGGATCGCCTCTGAGCTGACCGAGCAGTCCAAGATCGTGATCGTCGAGGCCGGCGCCGAGACGGCGGGCGTGATCGTGGACAGCGTCGAGGAGGTACTCACCGTCTCCGACGATCAGATCGAGGAGGCGCCTGGCGCCGACTCGACGATGATCGAGGCGATCGTCCGGATCGACGAGCGCCTGATTGTGCTGCTCACTCTGAGCACGATCTTCGAGACGACCGCGGAGCTGTCGGTCGCGGCCTGACCCGCCGCATCCAGCTGACCCGGACAAGGGTTCCATGACCACCACCACCAAGCCCCGCGTCATCGTTGCCGACGACAGCGCGCTGATGCGCCGGATCGTCACCAACGTCCTCACCAAGGGCGGAATCGATGTCGTGGGTGCCGCCAAGGACGGCGACGAGGCGCTCGCCCTCTGCGAGCGCGAGTCGCCCGATGCGATGACGCTGGACCTGGCGATGCCGGGGCTGGGTGGGATCGACGTGCTGAAGGCTCTGAAGCAGCGTGGCGGTCCCTCCATTCCCGTAGTGGTGGTCTCAGCCTTTTCACCGGCGCACGGCGCCTACGCAGTGGACGCCCTCTCCGAGGGCGCGTTCGAGCTGGTGCCCAAGCCATCCGGCCAGGCCGACGTCGGTGCGTTCGAGCAGAGCCTGCTGACCAAGATCCTGGTGGCGACCAAGACCCGCCGCCTCGGCGGCCACCTGCGCTCCCGCGTCATCGGCGCGGTGAACGGCGGCGCCCTGGCCGAGCGCCCGACGCCCGCGCCGGGGTCCGCCACCAACGGCCATGCGCACGGCCCGCGCGTCCGCCGCATCCGCACCGGCGCCTCCCGCGCACTGCTCATCGCCACCTCCACCGGCGGCCCGCGCGCCCTGGCCGAGCTCATCCCCGGACTCCCTTCGCCGCTCGGGCTGGGCACGATGATCGTCCAGCACATGCCCGCCGGGTTCACCGCCTCGCTGGCGGCCCGCCTGGACCGCACCAGCCCGCTCAACGTGCGCGAGGCGCTGGGTGGCGAGTCCCTGGAGCCCGGCATCGCGCTGATCGCCCCGGGCGGCCGTCACCTCCGCCTGAGCCCCAGCGGCCAGACGGCGCTGACCGACGAAGCTCCGCTTGGCGGTCTGCGTCCTCGCGCTGATCTTCTGATCGAGGACGCCGCGGCCGAGTGGGGTGACCGCCTCACCCTCGTCGTGCTCACAGGCATGGGCAATGACGGACTGCGCGGCGCCAAGGAAGTGCGACGCAATGGCGGGCGAATCCTCGTGGAAGCTGAGCAGACCTGCACGGTGTACGGGATGCCCCGGGCCGTCGCGGAGGCCGGCCTGGCCGACGAAGTGCTGCCGCTTGATCAGATGGCTGCGGCGATCGCGGCGGAGGTGAACTGATGAGCGCCACCTTGACCCCTGTGGGCAGCGACGACTACGTCCTCTTCTGTCAAGGCCTGCGGCAGATCTGCGGCGTTGACCTCAGCCAGTACAAGCGCCCCCAGATGGAGCGGCGCCTGCGCTCGTTCTTCGCCCGCAAGGGCATCCACCTGCTCACCGATTGCCTGGACGCGCTGCGCACGGACACGGCCGAGCTCGACGCGCTGCTCGACCGCGTGACGATCAACGTCTCCCAGCTGTGGCGCCACCCCGAGCAGTGGACGCGGCTCGAGGACGAAGTGCTGCCCGAGCTGGCTGCCGCCGGCCCCGTGCGCGCATGGAGCGCCGGCTGCTCCTACGGTGCCGAGGCCACCACGCTCGCCGCCGTCTGCCACAAGGTGATCCCGCGGGCTCGCGTGCAGATCACCGGCACCGACATCGACAAGCGCATGATCGAGCGCGCCCGCGCCGGCGTGTTCAGCGCAGAGGACGCTCGGGGGATCGACATCAAGGAGATGGAGCGGGCCTTTGACCAGGTCCCCGAGGGCTGGCGCGCCAAGGACGTCCTGCAGCGCATGATGACCTTCGAGATCGGCGACCTGCTGCGTCTGCGCCCGCCGAGCGGCGGCAAGGACCTGATCATGTGCCGCAACACCGTCATCTACTTCGCCGAGCCGATCCGCGACGACCTGCACGCACGCTTGGCCCAGGCGTTGCGTCCGGGGGGCTATCTCGTCGTCGGCGCCACCGAGCGAGTCTCCAAGCCGGCCGATCTCGGGCTCCAGATGGCCCACCCCTTCATCTACCGGAAAGCCTGATGGACACCTCTGAATACATGCCGATGTTCCTGGCCGAGGCGCAGGAGCACCTGCAGGAATTGAACCTCGCGATCGTCCGTCTCGAGGACAACCCGCGGGACCGTGAGACGGTCGATGAGATCTTTCGCGCCGCGCACTCGCTCAAGGGCATGAGCGCGACGATGGGCTTCGCCCAGATCGCCAAGCTCACGCACGAGATGGAGGATGTCTTCGAGCTGTTACGCCAGCGCAACGAGGGCCTCAGCCGCGAAGCGATCGACACGGTCCTGGCGTGCCTCGACGGGCTCACCGGCGCCTTCGAGGCCATTGAGGCTGACGGCGACGAGGGCCTCGACCCCACGGCGCTGGTGGAGCGCCTGCACGGCCTCGTGCGCGCCCGCACCGCCGAGCAGGAGCTCGGACGCGTTGCCACCACCCCGGTCCCTGACGTGGTGCTCGACATCGCCGCGATCCAGCGGGTGCTGCACGTCGTGGCAGTCCTCGACGATCAGGTCCTGATGCCGGCCGTCCGTGCCCACATGGTGTTCGCGGCCCTGGGCGAGCATGGCGAGCTGATCGCCGGCGCGCCGGCGATCGATGATGTCGAGCAGTTCGCCGGCCAGCGGATCGAGGCCTGGATCGCCTCTGAGCACGAGCAGGCGGCCGTGATCGCGAGCGTGTCCGCCGTCTCCGACGTGACCGGCGTGGAAATCGGCGAAGTCGCAGCTTCGGAGGCCGCCCCGGCTCCGGCGCCCGTCGTAGTGGGCGAGCCCGAGCTTGTGATCGTGGACGAGCCCGAGGTCGTGGCGTTGCCCGAGACCGTCGAGCCTGCCCCCGCTGCCCCGGCCGCCGCCCGGAAGACCTCGTCGGCAGCGCGCACGGTGCGCGTCGATGCCGAGCGCCTGGACACCCTCATGCATTCAATGGGCGAGCTCGTCATTCACCGGACCGCGGTGGAGGCGCTGACCAGCGCCCTGGATGTGCCCGGGCTCCAGCAGGCCATGCAGGAGCTCACCCGGAGCTCGCAGGCGCTGCAATCGATGGTGATGCAGGTGCGGATGATCCCCGTGGACGTCGTGTTCCTGCGCTTCCCGCGTCTGGTCCGCGACCTGTCGAGCAAGTTGGGCAAGGAGGTCAAGCTCAACCTGGTCGGCTCCGAGACCGAGCTGGACCGCACCGTCGTCGACGCGCTCGGCGACCCGCTGGTCCATCTCGTCCGCAACTCCCTCGACCACGGCCTGGAGGGCGTGCAGGAGCGCATCGGCGCGGGTAAGCCGGAGGTCGGCACGCTGGAGATCTCGGCCCGCCACGCCGGAGGCAGCGTCGTCATCGAGGTCCGGGACGACGGCCGCGGCATCAATCCCGAGGCGGTGGCGCGCAAGGCCGTCGAACGGGGCCTGATCGACGCCCAGGCAGCCACCGAGATCAACATGAAGACCGCCGTCGAGTTGCTGTTCTCCCCCGGCTTCTCCACCGCCGAGACCACCAGCGACATCTCCGGCCGCGGGGTCGGCATGGACGCGGTCCGCACCAAGATCCGCGAGTTGGGCGGCGAGGTCACCCTCGACTCGGTCCAGGGCGAGGGCACGACCGCGCAGATCCGCCTGCCGCTGACGCTGGCGATCGTCTCCGCGCTGCACGTGGACGTGGCCGGCGCCCCCTATGCGATCCCGCTGGATCGCGTCGAGCGCACGCTGCGGCTGTCCGAGCAGACCGTCGGCTCGGTCGCCGGGCGCCGCATGCTGGTGCTCGACGACGGCGTGCTCCAACTCCTGGAGGGCGCCGAGGTGTTCGGACGTCAGCCCGCGGGCTCACATGAGTTTGTGGTGATCGTTCGCGCGCACGACCATCGCCTGGCGCTCTCGGTCGATGACCTCATCGGCCAGCGCGAGCTCGTCACGCGCCCGCTCCCGCCCGCGGTCAGCGGCGAGCCCGTCTCCGGCGGCGCCGCCCTCGCCGACGGTCGCATCGCGCTGATCGTCGACTGCGACGCGCTGGGCACGCTCACTCCAAGAGCTGATGGCCGCGACCGCGGCAACCGCTCCACCATCTCTGAAACTGCGACCGGCACCGGAACTGGTCGGGTGGCGGCGTGACCCAACCACCAAGCCAGGAGACGACCCCCGTGACCCCGTCCTTGTCCGAACTCCAGCTCGACGCGCTGCGCGAGCTGGCCAACATCGCGTCCGGCACCGCGGCCACCGCGCTGTCGCAGATGCTCGCGCGGGAGGTGGAGATCAACGTGCCCCGGGCCCTGGCGCTGCCGCCGGCCGACGCCGTCGACGCGTGCGGCGATCCCGAGCAGCACGTCGCCGGTGTGGTGGTCCCCATCCAGGGCGACATCGACGGCATGGTCCTCCTGCTGATCCCCTACGAGCACGCCGAGATCCTGTGCAACCTGCTCGGTGTTGAGGCTCACACCGAGGTCGGCGACTCGGCGCTGCGCGAGATCGGCAACATCCTGGTCACGTCCTACCTCAACGGCCTCGGGGCGATGACCAGCATGGACCTGGAGCCCTCGCTCCCGCAACTGCATACCGACATGCTGGCCGCGATCGTGTCATCGCTGCTGATCGGCACCGCCGGCGCCGACGATCTTGCGCTCGTGCTCGACTCCGAGCTCGACGTCTCCGGGGACCCCTGCTCGATCTCGTTTCTCCTACTGCCGACATCGGGGCAGATCTCGGATCTGCTGGCCCCGCTCGGTCTGGCGGATCCGTCGGCCTGATCATGGCCGGCGTGCGCATGGGTGAAATGGTTGTGTCCAAGAATCCGAAAGACGAGCTGGTGGCTCTCGGCCTCGGCTCCTGCATCGGCCTGGCCATCGTCGACCGCACGGCGGGCGTCGCTGGGCTGGCACATATCGTGCTCCCCGAATCCAACGACCGGGCTGGCCAGGCGGGCAAGTTCGCCGATACCGCGGTTCCCGAGCTCATCGCGCGCATGCGCAAGGCGGGCGCCGTCGAGCGGCGCTTCGAGACCGCCCTGGTGGGCGGCGCGCAGATGTTCGACATGAGCGCCGGGCTGGACATCGGCGCACGCAACGAGGCTGCGGTCCGGGCCGCGCTGTCCACGGCGGGCATCCCGGTCACCGCGGCGCGGACCGGCGGCAACGCAGGTCGCACGCTGACGATCGCGGTCGGGGAGATGCTGGTCACGTCCCGCGCGGCGGGCCGCCCGGCCGACACGCTGCTGCAGCCCCGTACCAGACGGGTTCCGGCTGGAGCGGGCGCAGAACGATGAGTGAGATGCTCACTCCCGACAAGATCGCCGCGCTGGTCGACGCCGCCAAGCAGGGCCAGCTGCCCGACGCCGGTGCGTCGCAGAAGCCGGCACGCCGCGGCCACCGGCTGCGGACGGTCGACTTCAGCCGGCCGACCAAATTCAGCGCCGATCAGCAGCGCCGGATCACCCGTGCCACCGAAACCTTCTGCCAGACCGCCAACACCCGGCTGTCCACCGAGCTGCGCGTGCCAGTCGAGTTCGAGGTGATCAACACCGTGCAGCTGACCTGGTCAGCCGCGCAGCAGCAGCTGCCCCCGGAGTCCCTGTCGGTGCTGCTCGACGTCAACCCGATCGGCACGCGGATGCTGCTGACTGCCGAGCAGTCGTTCGTGTTGGCCGGCCTGGAGTCGCTGCTGGGCGGCTCGCCGGAGCGTCAGCCGAAGGGTCGCCGCTTGTCGGAGATCGACTGGAGCCTGACGCGCCGGTTGTTCGAGTCACTCGTGCACCAGCTCTCGCTCGTCTGGCAAGAGCTCGGCGGCGTGACACTGAGCGCCGGCGAGATCGACCCCCACGACGCCAGCCAGGTGGCCTCGGTCTCGGAGCCGACCTTCACGGTGCTCATCGAGTGCCGGATGGCCAAGCAGTCCTTCGCCATGGCGCTGGTGATCCCGTGGGTCGCCATCGAGCCGATCGAGGACGCGATCTCCGGCCGCGACACGAGTCACGACGACGAGGTGCTGAGTACGTCGCCGATGCAGAAGGCCCTGTCAGACGTGCCGGTGACGCTGCGCGCGGAGGTCGCTTCGGTCGACCTCGAGGTGTCCGAGATCCTGAGCCTGGTCCCCGGCAGCATTGTCAAGTTCGGGGTTCCTGCCGATGACGGGGTCATGCTCTTCGCCGAAAACGTCAAGCTGGCCCGCGCGCAGCCGGGCTCACACGGGCCTCGCCGCGCCGTCCAGATCTGCGGACCGGAGAGCCAGAGCCGATGAGCGCCACCAGCGAGCTCAGCACCAAAGAGGCACTGGTGCGCCTGGGCGCTTCCACCGCCGAGGCCATCGCCCAAGTGCTGGAGATGTTCGCGCCCGGCTCGGTGGAGCGCGGGGATGTCTCGGTCATGGGCGAGGGCCAGTCCCCGTTCAACGGGATCACGCACGGCTCGGTGGCGGCGAGCGTCTCCTACGTCGACGGCGTCACCGGCGCCAACATCTTCGTCCTCACCGCCGCCGGAGCCCGCAACCTGGCCATGGCGATGGGCATGCCCGGGCCCGAGGAGGGCGACGCAGCCGAGCTCTCAGAGCTCGAGCTGTCCGCCGTCGGGGAGGCCTCCAACCAGATGATGTCCGCCGCCGCCCGCGCGATCGGAGTCGTCCTCGGACAGGAGATCGAGATCTCCGTCCCCGACATCAGTGTGTTGGAGAACCCCACGAGCGCCACCGACATCTACGGCAGCTCGTCCCACGCGACGTCCACCACGTTCCTCATCGGCGGCGAGTCCTGCCGGCTGATCCAGCTGGTGCCGCGGGCGTTCGTCGTGCGCATGGCCCGAGCCCTGGACGAGCTCGAGGGCGAGACGCTCGAGGCCGAGATCCCCGTCGCCGGCGATGGCTCGGCCGGCGGCGCGGCGGCGAGCGTGGCGCTGGCGAGCGCGCTGTCCGACATCAAGGTGCGCGTGTGGGCCGAGCTTGGCCGTACCCACCTGGGCCTCGGCCGGGCGCTGGGACTGCCCCTGGGCTCCGTGGTGGAGCTCGACCGCCCGGCGGACGCGCCGGTCGATCTGTACGTGAACGGAGTGCGTTTCGCTCAAGGTCATCTCATCGTCACCGATGACGGTGAGTGGGCCTTTCAGTGCGACGCCGTCGGCGGCCGTGCCGGCGCCGATGCGGCGCACCCCGTGGCGCCCCAGGCCGCCCCCGCCGAGATCCCTGTCGCGATCTCCGAGGAGACCGGCGACGAGACCGCCGAAGACGAGACCGCCGAAGACGAGATCGCCGCGGGGACCCCCGCCGCACCCCCAACCCCTAGCGAAGAAGGAGCAGTTGACTGATGGCCCGTGTACTCGTAGTCGACGACGCCGCTTTCATGCGTAAGGTCGTGAGCGACGCGCTCGCCTCCGGTGGCCATGAAGTGATCGGCGAGGCAGGAAATGGCAACGAGGCGGTCGCCCGCTTCCAGGAGCTCAAGCCTGAGCTGACGATGCTTGACATCACGATGCCCGAGAAGACCGGCCTCGAGGCGCTGGCCGAGATCATGACGATCGATCCCGGCGCTCGCGTGCTCATGTGCTCGGCGCTCGGTCAGGAGTCCAAGGTGATCGAGTCGATCAAGCTCGGCGCCAAGGATTTCGTCGTGAAGCCGTTCCAGCCCGATCGCCTGCTCGAGGCTGTCGGCAAGGCGCTGGCGTAGGCATTGCTCCCCGCCGCACGAGGCGGCGGGGACGGCACCACGAGCAGGCGGCCGGCGGGGCACAGACCTCGCCGGCGTGCCACTCGCCGCGACCCCTTGTGTCGGTCGCGATCCTCAGCGGGCGCTGCGGCCCGAGCCCAGCCGAAATTCGGAGATTCGGCCTAAAGGCCCCGCCGCATTCGGCCGATCAAGTGAGGGACTTCCCCCGGAGTCACTCCCTCGATGCGGTTCTCCACGTTGACACGTGGCGCCGGAGTTCTCGGCGCCCTCACGCTCTCGTACGCCCCGATGGCGCAGGCCGCCACCGGTGCGACCGGCGAGCAGACCCCCCTCAACCTGTCCACCAGCGGGGTGGCCCACGTCGCCTCGAGCGGCAGCGGAGGCTCGGGGGTCCTGCGCACGATCATCGCCCTGGTGGTCGTGATCGCGATCATCTACGCGGTCTCACGGATCCTCAAGGCCGTCAAGGGCCGTGACGCGGTCCGGGCCAGCGGGAACGGCCTGGAGCAGATCGCCACGCTGCCGATCGCCCACGGCAAGTCCGTGTCGCTTCTGCGCTCGGGCCGGGACATCATCCTGCTGGGCGTCGGCGAGCACGGCGTCACGCCGATCAAGACCTACACCGAGGACGAGGCCATCGCCGCCGGGATCGACCTCCCGGAGGACGCAGACGACGACTTCGACCCCGCCGAGAAGCCGCTGGACCGGATGATCAACGGCCTGCGCCGCCTGACCGTCCGCAGCTGAGGATCCGCTCGTGAAGATCGACTCCTCCAACGCGCTGCAGATCCTGCTGCTGATGGGCGGGCTCTCGCTGATCCCGGCGATCCTGTTCACCGTCACCGGCTTCACGCGGATCCTCATCGTGCTGGGCTTCATCCGCTCCGCCCTGGGGACGAACACCACGCCGCCCAACCAGGTGCTGGTCGGGATCGCGCTGTTCCTGACGCTGTTCGTGATGTCGCCGACGATCGGCGCCATCAAGAAAGAGGCGTGGGAGCCGCTTCAGCACCACCAGATCTCGACGTCGACCGCGATCAAGCGCGCCGAGGAGCCGCTGCGCGAGTTCATGTTCCGTCAGACGCGCAACCAGGACATCTCGCTGTTCGTGAGCATGTCGCGCATCAAGACGCCGCAGACGCGCGCCGGGGTCCCGACCTACGTCCTGATCCCCGCGTTCATCATGTCCGAGCTCAAGACGGCGTTCCAGATCGGGTTCCTGATCTTCCTGCCGTTCTTGATCATCGACCTGATCGTCTCCTCGACATTGATGAGCGTCGGCATGGTGATGCTGCCGCCGAGCTTCATCTCAATGCCCTTCAAGATCCTGCTGTTCATCTTGGTGGACGGCTGGGACGTCATCACGCACTCGCTCGTCGCGAGCTTCCACTGAGATTGGACGAGGACCCGCCGCCATGAATCAGGACACCGTCGTCAGCCTTGCCACTCAGGCGATGAAGCTGGCGATCGAGATTGCCGGCCCGATGATGCTCGTCGGTCTCGTGGTCGGACTGGTGGTCAGCATCTTCCAGGCCGTCACGTCCATCCAGGAGCAGAGCCTCAGCTTCATCCCCAAGATCGTGGGGCTGGCGGCGCTCATCGTGATCCTGGGCCCGTGGATGCTCGACCAGCTCGTCACCTACGCCCAGAACCTGTTCCTGTCCATCCCGCAGCTGATCGGTTGATGAACCAACTGACGCTCAGCACGCTGCTGAATGAGATCGGCAGCGACAAGGTCACCGGATTCTTCCTGGTCCTGGCTCGGGTCAGCCCGCTGTTCGTCCTGGCGCCGCTGTTCTCGTCCAAGATGATGCCGGCGCGGGTGAAGGGCATCGTCGCAGTGGGCCTCTCGATCGGCCTGACTCCGATCGCGGTCCACGGCCAGACCCTCCCCACCGACCCGATGGCCGTGGCCGGCCTGCTCGTGGTCCAGGTCCTCGTCGGCCTCGCCTTCGCCTTCGCCGTCGGCATGGTGCTGGCCGCCGTCGAGGCCGCCGGATCGCTGACGGACATGGTGGCGGGGTTCTCGTTCGGCTCCGTGGTCGACCCGATCAACGGCAACCCGGGCGGCGCGATGACCAACCTGTACAGCCTCGTCGGCCTGGCCATGTTCATCGCCATCGGCGGCGACGCCTGGACGCTGCGCGGCCTGCAGCGGACGTTCGACCTGGTCCCGCTGACCAAGGCGCCCGCGATCGCCACGCTGACCTCGGGCGTCGAGCAGGCCTTCGGCACCATCTTCGTCGCCGCGGTCGAGGTGTGCGCGCCGGTCATCCTGGCCCTGCTCATCACCGACGTGGCGTTTGGAATGGTTTCGCGCATTGTCCCGCAGCTCAATGTGTTCGGGGTCGGCTTCCCGATGAAGGTCGGCGTCGCGATGCTCGTCGTCGCCGCGTCGCTTCCGTTCCTGGGCTCGTTCATGAGCGAGCAGATCGCCAACGCCGTCGGGACGGCACTGCACTTCGCCTAGAGACATGGCCGCCGACGACAAGACAGAAAAGCCAACCGGCAAACGCAAGAGCGAGTCGCGCCGCAAGGGCCAGGTGGCCAAGAGCACCGAGGTCAACGGCGCGCTGGTCCTCGTCGCCGGCCTGGTCGCGATCTCCTTCATGGGCCCGAAGATCGTCAACTCGATGGCGGGCGCGATGCGCGCGCTGTTCGCCGCGATCGCCAAGCCCAACGAGGTCTCGTCGGCCGCCGGCCTCCACGGCGTGGTCTCGCTCGTCCTGCACACGCTGGAGACGACGGCGATGCCGATCGGCGTCATCTGCATGGCCGGCGGTCTCCTGGCCAACGTCGCCCAGGTCGGCCTGCGTCCAACCCCGTATCTGCTCAAGCCGGACTTCAAGCGGCTCAACCCGGTTCACGGAGCCAAGCAGATCTTCGGCAAGCGCGTGCCCTTCGAGCTGGGCAAGGTCCTGGCCAAGGTGACCGTCGTCGGTGGCGCCGCGGCCATGACCCTCGTCCCGCTCATCACCCATCTTGGCGCCAGCATGGGCACGACTCCGATGGCGCTGGGCAGCCTGCTGAGCGACAGCGCCAAATCGATCATCGAGCGGGTCGTGATCGTCTACCTGCTGATCGCGATCATCGACCTCGTCTACCAGCGCCGCACGATGGCCAAGTCCCTGAAGATGACCAAGCAGGAGGTCAAGGACGAGGGGCGCCAGACCGATCTTCCCCCCGAGATCAAGGGGGCGATTCGCCGCCGCCAGATGATGGCAGCCCGGGCCCGGATGATGGCCGCGATCCCCACCGCGGATGTGGTCGTCACCAACCCGACCCACTACGCCGTCGCCCTCCGGTACGACGGCGCCCTCCCCGCCCCCGTCGTGGTGGCCAAAGGCAAGAACCTGGTGGCCGTCCAGATCAGGCGGATCGCCACTGAGAACAACATCCCCATCGTGCCCGATCCGCCGCTGGCGAGGTCCCTGCACGCGATGGTCGACATCGACCGGATGATCCCGGCCGAGCTCTATGCGGCCGTCGCACAGGTGCTGGCATTCGTCTACAAGATGGCTGGTCGAAGGAGGATCGCCGCATGACCGAGCAATCGGTACGCAAGCTGCTCAAGCACACCGATCTACTCGCGGCGGTTGGCGTCGTGATGGTGGTCACCATGCTGGTGATCCCGCTGCCCGCGGCGCTGCTCGACTTCTGCATCACCATGAACATCTCTGGCGCCCTGGCGATCGTGGTGGCCACGATGTACATCAACAAGGCGCTGGAGTTCTCCTCCTTCCCGACGCTGCTGCTGCTCACCACGATGTTCCGGCTGGCCATCAACGTGTCGGTGACGCGCCTGGTCCTCACCAAGGGCAACGCGGGCTCGGTGGTAGCCGACTTCGGCCAGTTCGTGGTCGGTGGCAACGTGGTCGTCGGGCTCGTCATCTTCCTCATCCTGATCGTCATCCAGTTCGTGGTCGTCACCAACGGCGCCGGCCGCGTCGCCGAGGTTTCGGCTCGCTTCACCCTGGACGCCATGCCCGGTAAGCAGATGGCGATCGACGCCGACCTCAACGCCGGTCTCATCACCGACGAGCAGGCGCGCGAGCGGCGCAAGGAGATCGCCCGCGAGGCTGATTTCTACGGCGCGATGGACGGCGCCTCGAAGTTCGTCAAGGGCGATGCCATGGCTGCGGTGGTCATCACCGGCATCAACCTCGTCGGCGGCATCGTCGTCGGCATGCTCCAGCACCACATGGGCTTCGGGGCGGCCTCCAAGCACTACTCGCTGTTGACCGTCGGTGACGGCCTGGCCGCCCAGATCCCCGCGCTGCTGATCTCCGTCGCCACCGGCATCATCGTCACCCGCTCGGGCTCCGAGCGCGACCTCGGCTCGGAGATCGCCACCCAGATCCTGGGCCAGAAGAAGGCTCCGCTCGTGGCCGGCGGCGCGATCCTCTGCTTCGCCCTCATCCCCGGGCTGCCGAAGATCCCGTTCCTGATCATCGGCGGAATGATGTTTGCGATCGGCTGGGCCCTGCGCAAGAACGGGATCGAGGCGCTCACCGCGCCCGCCGGCGCTTCCGCCGCCACCGCCGCGCTGCCTGCCGCCACCGACGACACCAAGGCCGCGCCTCGCGACGAGGTCCTGAAGGAGCTGCCCATCGATCCGCTCGAGCTCGGCATCGGCTTCGGCCTGGTGCCGTTGGTGGACCGCGGCTCCGGCGGCACCCTCGTGCGCCGCATCTCGCTGATCCGCCGCCAGATCGCCGGCGAGCTGGGCATGGTGATCCCGCCCGTGCGCATCCACGACGAGATCGACCTCGACTCGCACGAGTACGTCTGCAAGGTCCGCGGCACCGAGGTGGCACGCGGCCGGGTCATGGCCGGCCACAAGCTGGCCATGGATCCGGGCGACGCCGTGGGCAACCTGTCCGGCATTCCCACTACCGAGCCCGCCTTCGGGTTGCCGGCGGTGTGGATCGCGGATTCACAGCATTCCGAGGCCGAGGCCCTGGGCTACACGGTGGTCGACGCCGAGTCCGTGATCGTCACGCACCTGACCGAGACGATCCGCTCGCACGCCTCCCAGCTCCTCACGCGCCAGGACGTCCGGGCGCTGTTGGACCAGCTCAAGGAGTCCAACGAGGCCGTCGTCACCGAGGTCGTGCCCGACATCCTGTCGGTCGGAGAGATCCAGCGCGTCCTGCAAACCTTGTTGTCAGAGGCCGTATCGATCAGGGATCTCGGCGCTATTGTCGAAGCAGTGGGTGACAAGGCGCGGATCACGCGCGACACCGGCCTGCTGGCGGAGTACGCCCGCCAGGCACTGGGCCGCGCGATCACCGCCCCCCACCTTGGTGCAGACCAGACATTGCGCGCGATTACCCTCGATCCGGCGATTGAGCAGGAAGTGGCAACGTCCATCACGGCGACGACCGACGGCGAGTACCTCGCGCTCGAGCCCTCGCGCGCCCAGGCGCTGCTCGGAGCGGTGCGCGCCCAATCAGATCACGCCGCGGCTCGCGGCGGCCTGCGGCCGGTGCTGCTGTGCTCGGCTCGCGTGCGCCGCCACATCCGGCGCCTCGTGGAGTCAGCGGTCCCGCACCTCGCGGTCTGCTCCTATAACGAGATCGCGTCAGGCGTCAGCGTTGAGACGATCGGAGTGATCAGCGCGTGACCGACCCCTCCTCGCCGCCATCGGGGTCGCCCGCCAATCCGGACGGCGTGCGCACCTACCGCGGGCGCACCATCGAGGAGCTCATTCCGAGGATCCGGGCCGAGCTGGGGCCGGACGCCATCATCCTGCGCGAGCGCGAGGGGCTCATGGGCGGGATCGGCGGCTTCTTCGCGCAGAAGTGCGTCGAGATCGACGCGCAGGCGGCGCCGCGCGTCAACGTCTATGCCGACGACTTCGAGGACGACTACGACGACGAGCTGGAGGACACGCCCGAGCACTTCGACGAGTTCTCGCTCCAGGCGCCGCCCGGGTACGTGCCGGTGCCGCTGCCCGATGCGCCGCCTCCTGACTACGACGCCCCGCCGGTGACCGAGGTGCTGACGGGTGAGACCGAGGCGGAGGCTGCGATCCCGGTCCCGCCGGTGTCCGAGCCCCCGCCGGTGCCCCCGGCGCCCGAGCCGCCGGTGTCCGAGGTGCCGGCGGCCGCGCCGCCCGCACCCGAGGCTCCGGCCGCTGCGCCGCCCGTCCCGGCCGCGCCGTTCCTGGACGAGGCGTCTTTCGCGGCTCGGCTGGAGGAGGCGACTTTCGCCACCGACGAGATCGCCCCGGCGCCCGAGCCCGAACCTGAGCCCGAACCGGCCCCCGTGCCTGCCGCGGCGGCGCCGCCGGCGTTCATCGCGTTCGACGAGCTTGACGTGGGCCCGGCGCCCGAGCCGGTCGAGCCCGCGCCCGTCGCCATCGAGCCAGAGCCAGAGCCCGTCGCCATCGAGCCAGAGCCAGAGCCCATCGAGCCAGAGCCCGAGCGCCCCGCCCACCGTGTGCTGGACCCCGCTCCGTGGCTGGAGTTCGCCGCCGAGTCCGCGGCTGTCGAAGACGAGACCGTCGCCGAAGAGCCCGAGCCCGAACCCGCGCTCGAGGAGCCCGAGCCCGTGGCCGAAGAACCTGAGCCCGAACCCGCGCTCGCGGGGCCTCAGCCTGAGCCTGAGCCTGAGCCTGAGCCGAGCCCGAGCCCGCGCTTGCGGAGCCTGAGCCCGCCCCCGCCCCCGTCACGGCGGCCGCCGCCGCGCAGGCGCCCCCGCCCCCGGCGCCCACCCCCCAGTACGGCTACGCCACCCGCCGCCGCGGCGGCCTGCTGCCCGCCGCCGAGCGGATGCTGCGCGCCGCGCTGGACGCCACCACGGCCGCGAACGAGCGGCGAGAGCGCGAGCACGAGGCGCGGCTTGCCTCCAGCGAGCCCACCGGGGTGCCGTTCCCGGGAGCGTCCACGCCCGTCACCGATCCCGACGTGACGCGCCAGGAGGAGGACCGCGCACGAGAGCGCGAGGAGCAGCAGCTGCGCGACACCGATCTCGAGCGCCGCCTGATCCGGGCGGGCCTGACCCCGGGTCGCGCCGCCGCCCTCGTGAGCACCGCGATCTCGCGGCGCGGTCCGTTCAGCGCCGGCGGCTCGGTGACTAGCGACGTCACGGCGCTCATCGCGGCCTCGCTGCCCACCCCGACCCACCTGCCCCACGAGCGCGGCGCTATCGCCGTCGTCGGCGCGGGAGGCTCGGGCAAGACCCGCTCGGTGGCGGCGCTGGCCGCCGCACAGGCGCGCGCCGGCGCGCTGGTGAGCGTGGCCAGCCTCGGTGCTCCCGGTCGCGAGGACGAGCTGGGCGCGCTCCTGCACGGCGAGGCGGTCAACATCATCCCCGCGATGCGCACCCGGGCCACGGCCCGTGCGGTGAGCTCGGCGCGCGAGCGCGGCCTGGTCCTCATCGACACCGCGCCGGCGGCCCCTCGCGACGACTCCACGATCGACGTCATGTCCGAGGCGCTGCACAGCTTCGGCCTCGACGGCATCTACCTCACGGTGCCCGCGACGCTCAGCTCGGCCGCGGCGGTCAAGCTCGTCGACAGCTTCTCCGCGTTCGATCTGACTGGAATGATCGCCACGCACGTGGATGAGACCGACGGATTGGGCACGATCGCCGAGCTGGCGATGCAGACCGGGATCCCGGTGGCGTACACGCATACGGGAATTGAGCTTCAGAAGGCGATCGAATCTGCCGATCCAGAGCACATCGCAGCCGAGTTGCTGAGATGACCAAGCCCACAGAGATCGAGCCCAACAACGTGACCCTCCTCCCCGGCAGCGGGCAGGGCACGCTGACCACGCCCACGGGCGGGGAGCTGCCCGTGCGCACGTTCGAGCGCGGCGAGGAGGTCATCCTGGTGGTGCTGATCGACATTGAGGACGAGCGCGACACCGACGAGGTCAAAACCGCCGACCTGGAGTACACGTCGCGCCGCGGCCTGGTCAAGCTGCACGGCGACGCGGTGTTCGAGGACCGGAGCCTCATCCGATTCCGACCCCACGGCGATGCGGAGGTCCTGCAGCGCCGGGACTTCGTGCGCGTCCACACGTCCCATCCGGTGACCGTCGAATCCGACGAGGACGGCCGTCGGCTCATCCACATGGTCGATTTCAGCGGCGGCGGCATGCTGCTGGCCGACGACGAGACGCTCACCGTGGATCAGACGATCCGCTTCGCCATCTCGATCGTCATCAACGAGCTTCCGATCGAGGGCATCGCCCGAGTCGTCCGCATCCGCGAAGACGGCAAGCGGGCACTGATCTTCGAGCAGATCGCAGAGCATGACCGGCAGCGCCTCATTCGGTTCGTGTTCGAGTGCATGAGAACGGCCCGGGCGAGAACCCGGGGCGACTGGATCTAGCCCCGACCGACCGAGGACACCACGATGGCTAAGAACAAGAACGCCGCCAAGGGCAAGAAGGCCAAGGGCGGCAAGAAGGCCAAAGGGGCCGGAGACGGGATCAGCGTCGCCGGCCACCCCCGGGCCGCTGCTCAGGTGAGGCGCGCCAAGGGCTTCGGCGGCGTCACGTTCTTCCTCATCACCGCCTATCTCTCCTACCGGGCCCAGGTCCCGCCCGACCAGGTCGCCCTTCGCGCCCTGATCGGAGGTATCGGCGGCTACCTGCTGGCGTGGATGTGCGCGGTGACGGTGTGGCGCCATCTGGTGCTGGCCGAGCTGCGCGCCGCGATCGAGAGCGGACGCGCCAGGATGGAGCCCGCCACGCCCAGCGGCACTCTCGCCGCCGACGCCCAGGCGCCGGACGGCGGCCGCCAGTAGCTGAGGGACGGCCATGGATCCGATTTACCCGATCGTTCCCACGGCCCCGAACATCCCGCCTGTCGCGCCGGCCCCGGCGGTGACCCCGACGGAGCGCCAGATCGAGCGCCAGCGCCAGGCCGCTGAGCGCGACCGGCGGCGGCGCCAGAACCAGCGCCAGGACGGCTACGACGAGCAGGACGAGTACTCGTCCGATGACGACGCGGGCGAGGACGACGGCCGCCCGCACATCGACGTCACGGTCTGACCCCGCAGCCCGCAGCGCCCCGCGCCAGGCTGTCGGGACCAAAGTGTCCAGGGCGATGTGGACAAATCTAAAGTCGCCCCGCCGCACGTCGATAACTCCGGGTGTAACCGGCCGCAAGGAGCAGCCGGGGGACTAACAACCCAAACCACACCACGGAGGTGTACTCACTATGTCCCTGTCAATTCTGACGAACATCTCGGCGATGAACACTCAGCAGAACCTGCTGAAGTCGTCCAACGCCGTCTCGACGTCAATGTCGCGCCTGTCCTCGGGTCTGCGCATCAACAGCGCCGCTGATGACGCTGCTGGCTACGCGATCTCCCAGGGCCTCACCTCTCAGGTCAACGGCCTGAGCCAGGCGAGCAGCAACACCAACGACGCCGTTTCAATGGTGCAGACCGCGTCGAGTTCTCTGAATGACGTGCAGAACATGCTTCAGCGGGTGTACGAGCTGGGTGTCCAGTACAACAACGGCTCGAACTCGAGCACGGACAAGTCGGACATCCAGGCCGAGGTCAACCAGCTGACGCAGGAAATCGACCGCCAGCAGAGCTCCTCGAACTTCAACGGGCTCAACCTGCTGAACGGCACCGCCGGCAGCAGCGGCACGGTCACCTTCCAGGTCGGCGCGAACGCCGGCGACACCCTGACCGCCACGTTCTCGAACATCGAGGGCAACAGCGGCCTGGGCGGCCTGGGCTTCAGCTGGAGCAGCGCGACCACGGGCGGGACGGTCATCGACCTGTCCAGCGCGTCCGCTCTGTCCAGCGTGACCAGCGCCATCAACAACATCTCCAGCATGGCGGCCACGCTGGGTGCGGTGCAGAACCGTCTCCAGTACACCTCCGACTCGATCGCCTCGACCGAGCAGAACCTGTCGGCGTCCAACAGCCAGATCAAGGACGTCAACATGGCTCAGGAGATGACGAAAATGACCCAGGAGCAGATCCTGGAGCAGGCTGGTGCTTCGATGCTGGCTCAGGCCAACTCGCAGCCTCAGCTCATCCTGAAGCTCCTCGGCTGATTCCGGTTTCGTTTGATCGGGCGGCGCCTTTGGGCGTCGCCCGGTCCAACGACTCCTACATAAGACTTCATCAGGCAGGCAGGCGACACGCAGGCGCCGCCGGCCCGATGTCCCAAGCTCGACCCGCGGCAGCTCGGCTGACCGCCTCGAGAACAAAACGCCTCGCGCTCACCCAGGTCGCTAACCACGCGAGGCCTATATCAGATCCGATCCATCGAGGGAACGGTTGAGGGGAGGCGGGCCTATGGCTCGCCTCCCTTCGTTTAAGTTCTCCCGCCACCGCGTCGATGACCTTGCGTAGAAGATGAGCTACATCGACGTCACGGCTCGGGTGGCGCAGCTCAGTTCCGAGCTGTCCAACCTCGCCACCGCCTTCACACCGCAGTCAAACGCTGCCGCAACGACGACCTCCAGCGGGTCGACGGGCGCGTCGCTGTCGTTCTCCTCGCAGCTCTCCAACGCCCTGACCGGCACCACCGCCGCCACGGGCACCACCGCCGCCACGGGCACCACCGCCGCCACGGGCACCACCGCCCCCACGGGCAGCACGGGCCTGCCGGCGCAGGCCGGCACCATGCTGACCTCCGCCCAGCAGACCTTCGCCAGCCGCCTGGCCGCCGACACAGGCCTGGACAGCGGAGTGGTCTCGGCCTGGCTGCTGGCCGAGGAATCCGGTGGCGCGGCCGTGTCACGGCAGTCAGCTAACAACAACGACTGGCTGAACATCGGCTACACCGACAGTGGCACCTACGGCTCGGCCGATTCCATCTGGTCAGATCCGACGGCCGCCGCCGACGCCACCGCCGGCTGGCTCAAGGGACAGGACACCATCCCCGGATACGGGACCGCCAGCTCCGGGATCCAGGCGATCGTGCAGACCGCCGGCCAGGCCCCGCAGGCGCAGATCTCGGCGCTGCAGAACTCCGGCTGGGCCTCGAGCGGGTACCCGAGCCTGCCGTCGCTGTACCAGCAGGTCGCGGGCTGAGCGCTCCCGGGCCGCCGTCGCTCAATCATCGGCACCGGCGTGCCGATGACAGGGATATGCCCCTCGATGGAGCGTCCCCGCGTGTCACGCTGGGGATCGCGACCTACAACCGCCACGACTACCTCGGCGACGCGGTTCGCAGCGCCCTGGAGCAGGACTTCCTCGATCTGGAGGTCCTGGTGGTGCTCGACGGCACCAGCAACCCGCAGACCCATGAGGTGCTCGCCTCCTTCGGGGAGGAACGCCGCGTGCGCGTTGTGCGTCACGACGGCAACCGCGGCATCGCGGCCGCGTATAACACGTTCGTATCCGAGGGCAGCGGCGAGCTCATCGCGATGATCGGCGACGACGACGTGTGCCTCCCCGGCCGCATCCGCCGCCAGGTGGAGATCTTCGACCGGTTCCCCGATACCGGCGTCGTGCACGGCGACGCGGTCATCATCGACTCCGCAGGCGTGCAGACCGGCGTGTGGCCGAGTGCCGAGTTCACGCCGTCCGCGCTGGTGCAGTCCTTCTTTCGCAGCCACAACCACATCGTCGATCCCTCGCGAATGGTGCACCGCCGCGTGTACGAGGCCGTGGGCGGATATGACGGCCGCTACCCGCTGGCCAACGACTTCGACTTCTTTCTGCGCGCGGCTCGCCGGTTCCGCTTCCGTCACGCCCCCGGCGGCCCGCTTGTGGCGATCCGCCGTCACGGCGCGAACACCTCAGACGAGTCGGCGCGCGCGCGCGAGCTTGACGACGTGGAGCGAGCGCTCGAGGCCGCGATGGACATCTACCCCCTGCGCGAGCTCGTTCCCGAGCTCGATTGGGCGGTGCTCGACGCCGCCGACGCCGAGCGCCAGGCGCTCGGCCGTCTGGCGGATGCGCTGGAGGCACGGCTCCTGCCCGTCCCCGGATTGGCGGCGAGGCTGCGCGAGCGCGCCGCGGCGATCCCCGCGCCGGTCGGACGTCGCGCCGGCGCGGGCGGTGTGGCCGAGCGACCCCGGCGGCTGCTCATGACCGCGTTCGGCTGGAACGACAGCGGCGGCGGCACCACCGTGCCCCGGCTGGCGGCCAAGGAGCTGGCACGGCGGGGCTGGAAGGTCACCGTCTTTCACGCCGCGGTCAAGCCCACCCCGTCCAAGACGCCCTACGAGGTGGTCGAGTGGGAGGAGGACGGCGTGCACCTGATCGGCGTCCACAACCGCGCCCACGGCCTGTTCGACCTCGGCCACCCCGATCGCGAGATCGACGACCCGCCGATCTCGGCCGCCTTCGAGCGCGCCCTGGAGCAGGTACGCCCAGACGTCGTGCACTTCCACAACCTTCACAACCTCGGTGCCTCGCTCATCGACCAGGTCGCCGCGCGCGGTCTGCCCGCCTACTTCACCACGCACAACTACTGGCTCATCTGCCCGCGGGCCTATCTGCTCAGCGACACGGGCTCGATCTGCGCCGGTCCCGGGGATGGCAGCGCCTGCGCAGCCTGCGTCGGCAGCCCCGATGTCGCCGCTCACCAGCGGCGCTTCGCGGAGATCCGCTCCCGGGCCGAGCGCGGCCTGACGGCGATCCTGTCCGTGTCCGATGCCGTGCGGCGGACACTGCTCAACGCCGGCTACCCCGCCGACCTGGTGGACACCGTCCGCCAGGCGATGCCCCACGACCGCGAGATCTGGGAGCGAGTCGGTCGTGACCGCCGGCCCGGGCGCCTGGGCGAGAGCCTCACCGTCGCCTTCCTGGGCTCCGCCTATCCGCACAAGGGCCCACAGCTGTTGATCGAAGCCGCTCAGCGGACCCAGGCCCGGCTCAACGTCAAGATCCTGGGCGAGGTGTCCGCCCGGTTTGCCGAGCAGCTCAGGTCCCTGGACCGCCGCGGCGTGGTCGAAGTACATGGCTCGTTCTCGCCGTCCGAGATCGGCGGCCTGTTGCGCGGCGTCGATGCCGTGGCGCTGCCATCGGTGTGGTGGGACTGTGCGCCGCTGGCCGCCGCCGAGTGCTTGGCGGCGCGCACACCGGTGCTCGTCCCCCGCCTCGGCGGTCTGCCGGAGGCGATCGAGGACGGAGTGAACGGGCTCACCTTCGACGGGCTCGACGTCGATGACCTGGCGCGCACGCTGGATCGCCTGGCGCTGGAGCCCGGGCTGCTCGAGCACCTGCAGGCCGGCATCGCCGAGCCGCGCGCGTTCGCCGCCTACGTCGACGAGCTCGAGGCCTACTACGGCGGCGCGCGCCCCTCCCGCGCCCACGGCTCCCCGGCGGCCGAGGATGTGCAGGTGCGCTGGCAGGGCGACCACGGACTCCCCACCAGCCTGTCGATCATCAACGACTGTGTCTCCAGCCGCCTGTCCGGGCCGGTGCAGCGCGTCAACCGCGACGCCACCGAGGACGCCCCGCCGCTGGTGCACACCGCGGACGTCGAAGTGCGCCACCAGTGGCCGCCCGATCTCAGTCCCGCCCGCGCCGGCCGGCTGGCCCTCATCCAGCCTTGGGAGTTCGGCGCGATCCCCGCCGACTGGCTGGAGCCGATCGCGCAGCACGTCGACGAGCTCTGGGTGCCCTCAGACCACGTGCGCCAGATGTACGTGGACGCCGGGGTGGACGCCGACCGCGTGGTGACCATCCCCAACGGCGTCGACCTCGACGTCTTCCGTCCCGACGGGCCCGAGCGCGACGTGCCGAGCGCTGGCGAGGGGACGCGCTTCCTGTTCGTGGGTGGCCTCATCGGCCGCAAGGGCGCCGACGTGCTGTTCAGCGCGTGGCGCCAGGCGTTCGCCGGCCGCGACGACGTCACGCTCGTGCTCAAGGACTTCGGCGCCGACGGGATCTACCGCAACGACGGCCGCAAGCCGATCCGCGAGCACGCGGCGTCGGGCGCGCTGCCCCGGATCGTGCTCATCGACGACGAGCTCTCGACCGAGGATCTGGCGGGGCTCTACCGCGCCTGCGACGTGCTGGTGCATCCATACCGGGGCGAGGGCTTCGCCATGCCCGTGCTCGAGGCGATGGCCTGCGGGCTGCCGGTGATCGTCACCGCCGGCGGGCCCACCGATGAGTTCCTGCCCGACGACGCCGGCTGGCGCATCGACGCCACCCGGACTCACTTCCCTGAGGACCGCATCGACAGCCTGGAGACCCGGGGCCGCCCCTGGGTCCTCGAGCCCGACGCCGCGCATCTGATCTCGCTGCTGCGTGAGGCCGACGCCGCCGACGACGACGAGCTCGGGGCCCGCGGCAACGCCGGGCGTGTCGCCGCACAGCGTTATTCCTGGGACACCGTCGCGTCGCTGTACCAGGAGCGCATCACCGCCCTGGCCGGCCGCCGGCCCCGCCCCGCCACGGCCGCCGTGCATCTGCCCTTCCCGCTGGATGAGGACGTTGACCTGCGCGTGCTGGCCACGCCGGCCTGGCGCGCTGACGACCGCCTCGGCGACCTGCTGGCGGAATGGGTCACGGTGACGACGCGGGACACCAGCGCCTGCCTCTACCTGCTCGCCGACCCCCGCGTGGACGGCGCCGCGGAGGACCTCGAGGCCCGCATCATGTCGGCCGCCGCGGAGGCGGGGATCGACATCGATGGCGGCGCCGACATCAACGTGCTCATGGAGCCCGCCGTTGCCGAGCGCGACGTCCGCCTCCACGCCGCCGTGGACGTCTACGTCCCGGTGCACCGCGCCTGCTCCGGCCATGCCCGACTCGCCCGTGAGGCCGGTAACGCCGTGCTGGAGCTCGGCTCCGGCCAGCTGGCGGCCCGCCTGACCCGCGCCGAGGCTGTGGCGCACGCCTCCTGACACCATGGGTCATCTCAAGCCATGTCCGAACCCGCCGACTACACAGGCATGTCCGCCCGGCCGCGCGTGTCGGTCATCGTCACCGCCTACAACCTCGCCCGGTACCTGCCGGCTGCGCTGGACGGCGCACTGGCCCAAGAGTCTCCCGGCGGCCCCATCCAGATCATCGTCGTCGACGACGGCTCCACCGACGACACGCAGGAGGTGCTGGCCGCGTACGCGGACCGCGTCGAGGTGATCCGTCAGGAGAATGGCGGCCTGGTCAAAGCCGTGGACACCGGTCTGGCCTCGGTGCGCGGCGAATACGTCGCGCTGCTCGACGCTGACGACGAGTGGCCGCTTGACCGGCTGCGCCGCCACGCCGAGATCCTGGACGCCAACCCGCGTGTCGGCCTGGTGCACGGCGACATGGAGGTCATCGACGCCGACGGCGTGACCGTCCATCCCTCGTTCTTCGCCTGGAAGCAGGACCAGCCGACCGACGGCCGCGTTCTGGCCCGCCTGGCCAAAGACAACTTCGTGTCGGGCGGCGCCAGCACGTTCCGGGCCTCGCTGATGCCCGCGATCTGGCCGATCCCGGCTGAGGCCGCCTACCCCGACTGGTGGATCGCGGCCAACATCGCCGCGGTGTCCGAGATCGCCCATGACCCGGAGTCCGCCAACCGCTACCGTTTTCACGGCGCCAACATGGGGCTGGGCGCTGACCGCCCCAAGCTGCTGGCGATCGAGCGCCACGAGCTGCCGTTCCGGCGCTGGATGATGCGCAACCTGCTGGCTGATGAGACGATCTCGCTGGTAGAGATCGGCGAGTTCGTGGTGCGGTGGCGCGCAGCATTGGCCGGCGGCGGCATGTCGACGGGCCTCAGCGTCCGCACGCTGCTCGAGGTCGACCGCGAGGCGGCCACCGCGGAGCTCGCGTACGCCGAGTCCCAGCCCCACGGCCGCGAGCGCTGCCTCGCGCTCGTGCGCGCCCTCTCCCATGACCCTTTCGACGGCGCGACCCTGACCGACCTGGAAATCGCGATCACGGAGGCCACCGCGCAGCGGCCCCTGTGGCCCGAGCCCTCGCCTCCGCTCGTCCTGCTCGACGCGCGCGAGCACCTCACGCTCGGGTGGCTCGAAGAGCTGATCGCTCACCCCAACCTTCTGCGCGCCTACGCCCAGGCCACCGCGGCCACCGGCGACGGCACGCTCGTCATCCTCACCCCGCCGGGAGCCGACCTGTCGCCGCTCGTGGCGCTCGTCGAGTCAGATCCGGTGCTCAGCGACCCGCGCTGCGACCTCCAGGCGTGCATGGAGCCCGGCTCGACGCCCGGCCAGCGTCTGCTCGCGGGCCGCGCCTCGGCGGTGTTGAGCGCGGGCGGCGTGCCCGAGGCCTATGCCGCGCTGCCTGCGCACGCCGTGGTTGCCGGGGCGGGCGGGGCCGTGCCTGCGGCCCTCGCGGCCTGAGCGCCCTCGCTCAGCTGCCTTACGCACGTCTGCCCGGCGGGGGACGTGTGTCATCTGGTGGTTGCTGAGCAGCCGTAATTCTCATCACGTCCCGCGGGAGCATGAAGAGCCGCAACCCCGCGCAGACGTCGACGGAGAGCGAGGCTCAGGCGACGGCGACGGCGACGGCCCGCAGGCCGGCCAGCGCGTCGGCGGCGAGGGCGGGCAGGGCGCTGAACGGCGCGCGCACCGGCCGAGCGGTCAGCACCGCGCCGCAGCCGGCAGCCAGCTGCGCCTCGAGCGCCGGGGTGGCGGCGGTGGCGACCGCCATCAGATCAGCGGCGTCCTCAGCGTCCAGGCCGGCGGTCCCGACGATCTCGCCGAGCCGGGCGCCCACGTTCTCGGGGCTCCAGCCGGGGGCGTAGATGACGAGGGTGATGTCATCGGCGCCGGTGAAGGTCGATGCCCAACCCGCCAGCAGCGAGGGGTCGTGCACGAGCTCGTCAGCGAAGCTGAGCACGGCGTGAGTACGGGCGCCGTCGAGCCGATGGGCCGGGATCGGCTGGGCCAGCCGCGATAGCGCGCCGGCGCTCTGAGCAAGCTGGTCCGGTGACACCGCGGTCTCGGCCGCGGCGGGCGGGACCCGGTATTGCTCCACGCCGCGCTCGGCCATGAGGCGGCCGTAGCATTCCAGCAGCTTCTCGGTGACGACCTCGGGGGCGAACTTCTCGCGCATGCGGGCGGCGGCGCGTGGGCCGGTTGCCATCCAGGCCTCGTCGGCGATCGCCTCGGCCGCCCGGCGGCCGAAGAGCTCGGGATCGGCGACCGACAGGGTCAACAGCCCGTTCTCGGGCTCGATCCACGAGGCGGTGCCGACGCGGTCAGAGGTAATCACGGGAACGCCTGAGGACAGCGCCTCGAAGATCGTCAGCGGCGAGTTGTCAAAGCGGGAGGCCAGGATCGCCACGTCGCTGTCAGCGAGGATCTCCCGCAGCGAGTTGACGTCCACGTGCGGGATGTAGGTGACGTCGTCCAGGCCCAACTCGGCCTGCAGCGGCGCCAGGACCCGCTCGGTGTAGTCGCCGTTGTTGCGGCCGACCATCGTCAGCGAGACGTCGAGGCCGGCCGCGCGGGTGGCCGCGACCGCGCGCAGCGCCAGCTCCGGGTTCTTGCGGGCCTCGAGACGGCCGTAGAAGAGCACGCGGATGCGCCCGTCGGGCGCGGGCCGGCGCTGGACCGGAAACTGGGTTGAGTCGAACAGGTAGGGCATCAGCTCGACGGGCCGCATCCGGTCACCGAGGAACTTCGCGGTGGTGTCCATGAGCAGCTGGCTGGGCGCGAGCAGCAGGTCGGCCCGCTCGAGGGCCGCCATCTCCAGGCTGTGCCAGGCGTCGTCGTGGGGGTTGGGGACCCAGTCGGGCTCGATGTCCCAGACGACCTTCATGGTCGAGTGCAACCAGACGATGAGTGCGGTCTCCGGGCGCGGGGCCAGGTGCAGCGCCTCGCCGCGGTAATCAGGGGTCTCGACGATGTCGAAGCGCTCGGTGGCGTCGAGCTCGGCGAACTTCGCCGCCGCGACGTAGCTCCACACGGGGATCTCAAGGTAGCCCAGCCCGGGCGGGGTGGCCACCCCGGGCTCGGGGACCTCGTGCACGGTCACGCCGCTGTCGTGGCGCACGAGCGGCGCACCGGTGTCCGAGCGAGTGATGACATGGACCTCCACGCCGGAGGTGGCGAGCATGTGCGCCTGCATCTGCACGGCGCGCGGGATGCCGCCCGGGACGTTGGGCGGATAGTCCTTGGTGATCAGGCAGATGCTGCGGACCGGCAGGCCGGTGCGGACGGTCGCCACGGGGCGCGGCGCCAGCGGGATGTAGGCCGGGATGGCGCCGGCCTGCGTGCCGGCCGCCAGGGCCACGCGGTCGCCGGCGAGGACGCCCTCGGCCCAGCGACGCTGGCCGTCGCTGTACACCGACGGATGCTTGAGGACGATGTGGGCCTTGATCTGCTGGTCGGAGGCGACGTGGCCCTCGTAGACGCCGCCGCCGTGGACGCGGTAGTACCAGAGCGCGCCGGGCGCCTTGACCCCGACCCACCCGTGCTCGATGCAACCGATCCAGAAGTCCCAATCCTCATAGCCGATCTCGGTGTCGATGCCGCCCACCTGCTCCCAGGCTCGGCGGCGAAACATCGAGGCCACGGTGAGGAAGTTGCAATCGAGCTCGGCGCGGGTGTCCCACTCACGCGGATCGGTGAGCGTCGTGTCGTCGCCGAAGCACTGCAGGGCGCCGTAGGCGATCGCCGCCTCGGGGTGACGGTCCAGCGCGTCGGCGCAGCGCTCCAGGTAGTCCAGGGCCAGGATGTCGTCGGCGTCGAGACAAACGATGTACTCGCCGCGCGTGGCGGCGATGCCGACGTTGCGGCTGTGACCAGGGGAGCCGGAGTTCGGCTGTGAGATGAGGCGAATCGACACCTCGGGGTGCGCATCGATGAGGGCCAGGGCGACGGCGGCCGAATCGTCGGTGCTGCCGTCGTCGACGATGACAATCTCAAACGCCTGACGCGTCTGGGCGAGTACGGTCTCGACGGCCTCGCTCAGGTAGTGGCCGTAGTTGAAGCAGGGGATGACGACGGAGACCCGCACGTCGTCGCTCGAGGAAACGCTCACGCACTGAGTCATCGGCCGGGCCGACCCGGGCCTTTAGGCACGTGCGGGCGCCGCGGTCAGATGAGGCGTACGCCTCGCTCGCGGGAGCTGACCGTCAGCAGCTCGCGCGCGGGCGTGCCGAGCACGTCGGTGGCGAGATCAGCGAGGACGTCGGCCGGATCGCGCTGCTCGCCGCCGATGCTCGAGCGCTCCTTGAAGTGCACCGCCACCGGCTCGGCAAGGTGGCGCACCGACGCGCCCGTGGCCTGGATGCGCCGCCACAAGTTCCAGTCGCCCGGCTCGTCGAGCAGCCAGGCATACGGGTCGTATCGCATGTGGCGCAGCCGGGAGGTGTACATGACGGTGGCGTGGACGATCTCGCCGTAGCGCAGCGGGGCCGAGCCCAGCAGCCGCCAGTCCCCGTCGGGGTATTCGGTCATGGCCTGGCCGAAGGCGAAGTCGCCGCCGCGCACGAGCTCCTCGAGCAGGCGGGGGATGTGCGTGTAGGTGAAGCCGTCGTCGTGGTCGAGCGGCGCGATGACCTCGCCGCGGGCCTCGTCGAGCAGCCGGTTGACGGGATAGGTGCCGGCCACCTGCCAGAACGACTCCTTGCGCGTGGGGTAGGCCGGGCGCTCGTCAAGCTCCAGGTAGCGCACCCGCGGGTCCTCGATCGCCTCCACCGCGGCCCGGGCGTGGGGCTGGGGCCCGTCGCTGCACACGAGCAGCTCCAGGTTCTGATGGGCGCCCGCCAGCACCGACGGGATCGCGCGCCCGACGAGGAGGTCGGCCGACCCGAAGGTGGGGATGCGCACCGTGACCAGCGAGTCGTGGCTCAGCTGGGGGCGCGGAGCGGCCTCGAAGGCCGCGCGGTCGATATCGCCCTGCAGGGCGTCGACGATCTGCTTGGCCCACCGCGCATGCTCCACGATCTCCTCGGGATCGTCGGTGAGGATCGGGACCTCGAGACCGAGCCGCTGGATGAGCTCCAGCGCTCCGCCCACCGTCTCGGCCCCCGGCGGCGGGTCGACGCCCTCCTCCATCAGGCCGATGGAGGCGTACTCCCGGCCGCCGGAGAGGAAGGTGCACACGGACTCGATGAGCGATCGCAGCAGCCCCGCCTCGACGTCGGCGCCGCGCCCGTCGAGATACAGGGTCACCTCGCGCCCGGCGGGCACCCAGACGACGTAGGCGCTGAGGGCGGGCAGCCAGTCCGTCGGCCGGCTCCAGCGATCCGGGCGCAGAACCAACGCGTCGCCGGGCAGCGGCGCCGCCGGCGCCGCGGCGGCCGCAGTCGCGCGCAGGTCGACGGCACCGCTGGCGTCAGGTTCTGCGCCGTGGCCGCAGTTCCCACAGCGGACCCCGGCGCTCGCGGCGACCAGCGCCGGCTGCCCACACGAAGGGCACCGGCTGGCGCCCCACACCGAGCCGCGCACGTCGCCGGCCCCGACCAGCGCGGGGCGCCGGGTCTCGCGCTCGATCACCCAGCCCTTGCGGTAGCAGTCGCCGAACGCGGCAGCGCTGAACAGCGCCTGCCATTGCGCGCGGTTGCGTGTCCACTCGAGAGCCGCGTGCTCGGCCAGTCCCGGCACGACGTCGCCGAGCACGGTCAGCGCCGAGAGCAGCCCGTTGGGCATCGTCAGCGGCCGCGCGGTGGCGCCGGGCACCGCGGACACATAGCCGGCGATCTCGGCGGCGGTCGGGAGCCCGTGCTCGTCGTGCTCGTCCAGCCAGCTGGGGAGCGGGACCCCCTGCGCGGCGTAGACCTGCTTGAGCACCTGCTCGGCCCAGACTGCCTCGTCGGACGGGCAGGCGATGAACACCCGGCGGGCGCACACGCGCACCAACTCGGCGACGAAGCCGGCGCGCACCTCGGGCGGCACATGCTCGAGCACGTCGAGCGAGATGACCGTGTCAAACGCGCCGTCCTCGAACGGGAGCGGGCCCGGGTCGTAGCGGATCGCGACCATCCCCGGCGCGACCGGCTCCTCGAACACGACCTCGACGCCGACGAACGTGGCCTCGGCGGCGACGATCGAGAGCCCGTAGGGCCCGCAGCCGACGTCCAGCACGCTCTCGCGCAGCGCCCCGGACTCGTCGAGCTCCAGCTCGGCCTTCAGCGGGGCATAGCGGGTCAGCCAGTTCAGCATGATCGGGCGCCGGAGCGCGCAGCGGACAGTATCCGACGGCCCAGCGTGACTAAGCCGCGAACGCGGCGTCCATCAACCTGCCCAGCCGGACCATCTGCCGCGGTCCCATCGTATTGGCCATCGGCAGCGAGAGCGTGCGCGCGGCGACGTGGTCGGTGACGGCGAGATCGCCTGCGATCTCGGCGCCGTCGAATGCGGGATGGCGGTGCAGAGGCGGGTCGAAGCAGGTGCGCACCTCGATGTTGTGGGCAGACGCGAGGGTCAGGGCGCGCCGGCGGCCCTCCGGAGTGGGCATCAGAAGCTGGAACACCTGCCAGGTCGAGGACTCCGACCCCGCCTGATATGTGAGTGGCTTCGAGGAGAACAGCGCCTTCAGCTGCCGTGCGGTCGCGCGGCGTCGGTCGAGGGCGTCCGTGAAGCGATCAAGCATGGCGAGGCCGGTGGCCGCGTGCAGCTCGGACATCTTCGCGTTCAGCCCCACCGTGGCGCTCGTTCGCGTGTCCGGATCGATCCCGAAGTTGATGAGCCGAGTGATGCGCTGGGCCAAATCGGGATCGGAGGTGACCACCGCGCCGCCCTCTCCGATCGCGAACGGCTTGGTCGCGTGGAAGGAGAAGACCTCGGTGTCTCCCTGGGCACCCAGGGGGAGGCCGCCATCGTCGAGCCCCCCGAAGCCTGCGGCGGAGTCGATCAGCAACGGAATGTCGGCGTCGGCGCACAGGCGGCGCCACCCATCACGCACGGCGGTCGGCGCGGCGGTGCCGAATGTCGAACAGCCCATCACCCCGGCCACGGAGCCGTGATAACGGGCCAGCGCCTCCGCGAGCGCATCTGGAGCCAGCTGCCAGGAGTCGGGCTCGATGTCAACGAACAGCGGCTCGAACCCGGCCCACCGGATCGCACACGCCGTGGCGGTGAAGGTGAAGGACGGAACGGCGATGAGCTTGCGCCCGCCCTCCGGAGTCCCGCAGAGGCCTCGGATCGCAGCGATCAGCCCGAGCGTGCAATTGCCCATGGGAATGCAGCTGACCTCGCCGATGTATTCCGCGAGGCGGCTCGCCAGCCGCTCACAGCACGGCCCACCATTGGAGTAGAACCTCGCCTCCTCCGACAGCGCGTAATAGCGGGCCACCTCGTTGAGCGACGGGAGCTCCGGCCGCTGGTAGCGGAGGGTCTCGTGGTCGGCGAAGTCGAGGTCCGGGGTCAGCTCCGGGGCGGACGCGTTGGCGGCTTCGGGGCCCCCGGGGGGCTGCTCCATCGCACGCGGCAGACTCCGTATCGAGGGCATACACGGCTAATCGGCGAAACCCGCCGGCCACTTTAGACTCGGACACCGCACGCAAACTGCGGGCGCAGACGCGCCGTGCGTACCGCGCCTCAGCGCGCGCGAGCGGGCACGCCGACGACCGTGGTCGAGGGGGGGACGTCGCGGGTGACCACCGCGCCCGCCCCGACGACGGCCCGCTCCCCGATGACGAGCGGCTGGTCATAGCGGCCATCGACGGTCACCGCTCCGGTGCCGAGATACGCCCCGTGTCCGATCGCGACCTTGCCCGAGACGTGGACTCCGGGCGCCAGGGTCACATAGTCGTGAAGGGAAACATCGTGTCCCACCGTGCAGCCCAGGTTGATCTGCACGTGGCTGCTGACGGCGACGTCCGTGGTCAGGATGCTGCCGGCGCAGATCACCGTGCCGTGGCCGACAGTGACGTGATCTTCGTCGTACTCGACAGACGGGTGCACGAGCGGTGGAGCGGCGGGCAGGCCCGCGGATTCCGCGGCCCGGACGAGATCCTCCCGCAAGGCCGGGTCACCGACCGCCACCAGGAAGGCCGGCCGTTGCGACCGCGCCATGTCAACCAGGGTGACCACGGGACGCCCGCGCAGCTCGCCGCCTGGGCTCACATCGTCGATGAAGCCGATCAGACGAAATCGGGAACCGCCCCAGGTCGCGCGCTCGGCCCAGGCCGCCACCTCCCGGGCGAAGCCGCTGGCCCCGAAGATTGCGAGATCGATGATCGGCCGCGCCATCAGATCCTGGCGCAGGCTAGTCGAAACTCCGGCCTACAGGCCTTCGGGGTGGAGGACGGTCGTGAAGGTCGCGAGGTAAGCAGCCGAGGGCGTGGCGATCTTCTGCACGCCTCCGCCGCCGCCCCAGGCGCCGTGCATGCCGCCGGACTCGTAGAACTGGCCGTTGATCTCGATGATCACGTGGCCGCTCTGGCCGGGGAGGGCACGGTCATAGACGGTGACGGACTGGCCGGGCCCGGAGACCATGCCGGGCTGGCTGGGCAGCGCGGTGGTGTCAACGGGTGAGGTGAGAAAGCCGCCGGCGTGCAGGACGGCCGACACGAAACCAGAGCAGTCATAACCGGGCTGGGGGGCCCAGCCCGAGTGGCCGCCGCCGTACACGTACGGCTTGCCGACGAGCGAGTTGGCCTCGTTGACCATCGCCGCCACGCGGGGGTCGCCGACGCCGGCACCGCCGGTGGCGGTGCTCGGGGCCACGACGCCCGACGCGGTCGAGCCGGCGGTGGCCTGGGCGCTGGCCAGCGCGCTGGCGAAGTTGGTGGAGGTGCCGGGGCCGGTGCTCGCCGTGCCCGTGGAGAACGAGGCGCCCGTGGACGCCGACGCGGACGTCGCGGAGCTGCCGGCCAGCGACGCCGGATCGAGGATCTGCTGCTGAAGTTGGAGGATCTGGTCGATCCGCCCGACCACCGCCTCAATACTCATCTACCGAGAGACATCGGCCGCGGCGGCGGGGATCTTGAGCGCAACGGGAATGGCTAGAGTCGCGGCCGTGCCGCTGACACGCGCCGATATCGCCGGCGGAGCACACCAGCTCCTGGCCGAGGGCTATGGCCTGTTCCTGGCCTCCAACGGCGCAGTCCTGGACCAGCTCGACACCGTGCCTTTCGGCGTGTCGGTGACGGCGCTGGACTTCCTCAAACCGACCCGCCCGCCGCCGGAAGACTGGTCGGTGGCCGACCTGATGCGCGTCTACAACGTACTCAACGCGACATCGTTCGGCGAGAAGGGCATTCCGTTGCAGAATTGGGTGATGATCGACCTCGGCCTCCTGCCCTCGGCGTTTCTGCTGGTCACCCTGTCGGCGCACCGGGCCCGGGCCGCAATGAGCGAGGAACGCGGCTACGCCTCGGATCGCGCGCGCACCTCGGAGGTGCTGGGCGCCGTCCTGGCCGAGGCGGAGCGGTTGGACTATGACGGGCCGATTCCCGTCGCCGGCTACTGCGCCGCGCCCACCCCGATGCCCGGCGAGTGGGTCGGCTGGTCGCTGTGCTCGGCCATCCCTGGGCTAGGCACCATCACCAAGGGGCTGGGGCTCGAGGTCTACCGCGCACGGACCCTGACCGGGGTGGCCCAGTTCACCGATCAGGCGTTGCGCGTGCACCGCAAGTTCGGCCGCATGCGCGTCGTCTCGGCAGTGCTCGACCTGCATCCGGTGGCGCACACGCTCGTCTACCGCACCGACGTGCACGAGGATGACGCCGCCGCCGCGCCGACGCGGTGGATGAAGGCGCGCGACTTGGGCTTCCAGGAGGAGATGCAGGCCAGGATCGACGCCGGGACCAGCCGCTACTACATCCTGTCCCCCGGCTTCGTCGATGGCCGGGTCCCGATCCTGGAGGTGGGTTAGTGCCCGGACGCCACTTTGTTCTCGCCTTCTCCGGCGGGCTGGACACGTCGTATGCACTGGCGGTCCTGGTCGACCGCGGGGAGCGGGTGACCACGGTCACCGTCAACACCGGCGGCTTCCCGCCCGACGAGCTGCGCGACATCGAGCATCGCTCCCAGGAGCTCGGAGCCGATGAGCACGTCGTCATCGACGGCCGCGCCCGGCTCTACGAGCAGTTCGTCTCCTACATCCTCAAGGCCAACTACCTGCGCAACGGCGTATATCCCTCGTGCGTGGGCGTGGAGCGCATGCTCCAGGCCGAGGAGGTGACGCGCGTCGCCCTGGACCGCGGCGCCGACGTGATCGCCCACGGCTCGACCGGGGCGGGCAATGACCACGTCCGCTTCGACGCCGTGACCAAGGCACTCGCGCCCGACCTGGAGATCGCGGGCCTCATCCGCGACGAGGAGCACACCCGCGAGGAGGAGCGCGACTTCCTGCGTGAGCGCGGCCACCCCGTGTCAGACATCACCGCCAAGTACTCGTTCAACTTCGGGATCCTGGGCACCACCATCGGCGGCGAGGAGACCTACGGATCGTGGGAGTATCTGCCCGAGGAGGCGTGGCCGACCACGCGCTCCATCGCCGACGCCCCCGACGAGGCCGCCGAGCTGGTCATCGCCTTCGAGCGCGGCCTCCCGGTCCAGTGCGAGGCGGTGAGCGGCGTCGCCGATGCCGACGCCGAGATCGGCGAGCTGGCCATCGGCGTGCCCGGGTACGACACCCTGGCCCTGCTCAACCGGATCGGCGGTACGCACGGCGTGGGCCGCGGCATCCACACCGGCCAGACGATCATGGGAATCGTCGGTCGGCTTGGCTTCGAGGCGCCGGGCATGCTCATCCTCATCGCCGCCCATCGCGAGCTCGAGCGCCTGGTGCTGACCAATGCCCAGCAGACGCTGAAGACGTCTCTGGGGACCACGTTCGGCGACATGCTCCACGAGGGCCGCTACTACGACCCGCTGCTCACCGACATCCGCGCCTTCCTGGACAGCTCCCAGGAGCGCGTCACCGGCGATGTGCGGGTGCGCCTGCACAAGGGCAACATCGTGCCGCTGGGCACGCGCAGCCCGCACAGCCTGCTCGACGCCGGTCGGCGCTTGGGGTCGACATACGGCCACGGCTCGTCGCTGTGGACCGGTGCCGAGGCTCGGGCTTTCGCGCACATCTACGCCACCGCCGGCGTGCTGGCCAGGTCAACTGACGACGATCGGTCCTAGACGGCGAGGATCGCCACCAGCAGTGCCTCCAGGCGCTCGAGCTCGGTGACGGGGATCGACTCCGAGACCTGGTGCGGGTCGCGCCCGCCGCTGGCCAGGGCGACGACGTCGGTGGCCGCCGCCAGGTAGTTGGCCTCCAGCGTGGCCTGGCGCTCCTCCAGGACGAGCTCCAGCCCCGGGATCCGGGCGGCGGCGGCGTGCACGAGCGCCCGGGCGCGTGAGTGCTGCGCGTGCGGGAACGGCGGCACCATCCGCTCGCGGTCGCGGATCCAGTCAAATCCGGCGCCGTGTGCCTCGCAGATCCGGGCGATCGTGTGCTCGATCGCCGCGACCGTGTCCTCGATCGCCGCGACGGAGTAGCCGCGCACCTCGCCGCGGACCAGCGCACGATCGGGGATGGAGTTGGTGAGGGCTCCGTGCAGCGCGGATTCGACCCCGCCCGCCGCGAGCGCCTCGGGGTTCAGGCGGTCGAAGATGGAGCCGCCGACGATGGCGGCGACGTTGACGCTGCCCCCGCCGGGCCGGCGCCCGAGCGGCAGCGCGGTGACGATCTCGGCCGCCACCGCGATCGCGTTGATCCCCGCCTCGGGGTTGGCCGCGGCGTGGGCGGCGCGCCCGTGGACCGCGAACGCGAACGACGTCTGGCCCAGAGCCCGAGTGATGACGGTGCCCACGGGCTTGGCGCCGTCGACCGAAAAGGCGCAGTCCACGCGCTCCAGCAACTCGGGCGCGAGCAGGCCGGCGCCCATCCTGCCGCTCTCCTCGCAGCAGGTGAAGGCGGCATGGACGGTGGGCCGCTGCACCTCGGGTAGCTGCGCGGCCGCGGCGCACGCGCGCATCACCGCCGCGACCGCCGCCTTGTTGTCGGCGCCGAGAATCGTCTCGCCATCGGAGCGGATGACCCCGTCGTCACCGATGTGCGGCCGGACCGCCGGGGTGCCTGACTCGACGGTGTCGATGTGGGCGACGAACAGGTAGTCCGGGGCGTGGGGCGCTCCCGGGACGGTGGCAACGAGGTTGCCGGCATCCGAGCCGTTGACCGCGCCGGCGTCGTCGAACTGCGCCGCCACGCCATGGCCGGCGAGCCACTCGCGGATGAGCTCGCCGACCACTCGCTCGCGACGGCTGGGGGATGGGACCGCCACCAGCTCCAGAAACAGCTCGGTGACCGACGCGTCCCGGGTCAGAGTCACGCGCGGCAGGTCACGGGGTCACCAGCAGCGTCAAGCGACGGCGGCGGCTACGTGGTGACCGGCGCGGCGCCCAGCTCGCCCGCCAGCGCGTCGGAGGTCATCACGTTGGAGAACATGGGGTAGTCGAACTTGATCGCGTTCTCGTGCTCCTCGGCTGAGGTGGCGGCGACGCAGTCCGACAGCGTGATCACCTGGTAGCCCTTCTCGTAGCCGGTGCGCATCGTGGACTCGACGCAGCAATTGGTGAGGAAGCCGCCGAGCGCGATCGCGGTGATGCCCCGGGCGCGGAGGATGAAGTCGAGGTTGGTGGTGGCGAATGTGTCCAGGCCGCGCTTGCCCTCGACCACGACGTCGCCGGCCTGGGGCGCCAGCGCGTCGACGATCTCCGCGCCCCACTCCCCCTTGACGAACGCGGTGGAGTCCACCACGCCCTTGAGGATCCCGTAGGGGTGCTCGGCGATCTCGTTGTAGCCGGGGGCAAACGTGATCGGGGCGTGGACGATCGTCGCCCCCGCCTGGCGAGCGGCGTCAACGAGCTTGCGCGTGTTGTCGAGCATGCCCGTGTCCTCCATCACGCCGGCGACTGCGCCGTGCAGCGCCCCGCCCTCGGAGGTGAAGTCGTTCTGGTACTCGATCAGGACGATCGCGGTGTGCTTCGGGTCCAGCGCCATGGGACTCTCCCTTGCTCTGTGGACGGCGGCGCCCGAGATGCTAGACGCCGAGGGTCAGCCGATGGTGCGAATCGGCGTGCCGGCGAGGAAGGCGGCGATGTCCTCCACCACCTGTCCATACATGTGGCGCATCCCGCCGGCGGACACGTAGCCGAAATGAGGCAGCAGGACGACGTTGGGCAGCGTGGTGAGCGGATGGCCGGCGGGCAGGGGCTCGCGGTCATAGACATCCAGCCCGGCGGCTGCGATGACGCCGACGCGCAGCGCCGCCACGAGCGCGGCCTCGTCCACGATGGGCCCGCGCGAGGTGTTGATGAGCGCGGCCGTCGGCTTCATCTGGACCAGCTCGGCGCCGGCGATCAGGCCGCGGGTCCGCTCGCTCAAGACGAGGTGGATGGAGAGGAAGTCCGCGCCGGCGAGCAGCCCGTCCTTGGAGACCCGGCGCACGCCGACCTCGGCGGCGCGCTCGTCAGAAAGGTGCTCGCTCCACGCCACCACGTCCATGCCGAACGCGCGGGCCGGCGCCACCATCGCCGCGCCGAGGTTGCCGAGCCCCGCCAGTCCCAGGGTGGCGCCCGCGAGGTTGGTCGGCAGGTCGAGCTGCCATCGCCCCGATCGGATCGCCCGGTCCTCCTGCGTGACCCGCTTGGCCACCGCGAGGATGAGCGCCCAGGCGACCTCGGCCGTGCTGGGCACGCCGGCGGCCGGCGTGGCGCCGGTGCCCTGGGTGCCGCACACCGCCACGCCGCGCGCGAGCAGGTGGTCGACGTCGAGCGAGGCGTTGCGCATGCCGGTGGTGATGACCAGTCTGAGGTCGGGCAGCTGTGACAGCACGTCGGCGCCGAATCGCGTGCGCTCGCGCATCAGCACCAGCACGTCAAAGCCCGCGAGCCGCCCCGGGAGCTCGTCCTGCGCGATCGGCTCCGAGAAGAACTCCACCGTCACGTCATCGCCGAGCGACCCCCAGTCCGCGTAGCCGTGCGCACGGCGCTGGTAGTCATCGAGCACGGCGACCCGGGTCACGCGGAGAAGTCTCCCAGGCCCGGCGTGCGCGTGTTAGGGGATCGTGAGGAAAGAGGCATTTGGCCGGTGGGCCATGGTGATCGGCGGGCATGCGGGGCACCCTGTAGATGCCGGGAACGAAGTGACCGGGCCAGGCATCGTCCAGTGGAGCGCGAGGAGGGAAGCGTGCCTCGAGAGTTGAAGATCCTTGTTGTCGCCAATCGCACCGCGATGTCAGCGGGCCTCGAGGAGGCGATGCGCGCGCGGGCGCAGGAGTGTCCCGCCGCCTTCACGCTCGTCATCCCGGTGGGCCGGGGCCTGGAGGGCCGGCGCGCGGTGCAGGAGATGGAGGCGCACATGCGCCAGACCGGGCTCGAGGTGCGCGCCCTCGCCGGCGATCCCGACCCCCTGCGCGCCGTCCTGGAGGTCTACAGCCCGGCGGACTTCGACGAGATCATCGTGTCCACGTTGCCGGCGTGGGGCTCGCGGTGGATGAGGTCGGGACTGCCCCAGCGGATCGAGCGCCATACGGGCGCGCTCGTGCGCCATGTGGAGGCGCGCGACATGCCGGCCGGGCGTCACACCCCGCCGGTGCCAGCCGGGAGCCGCTCGCGCTGAGGCCATAGAATCGCTCGGGAGCTGGCTGAGTACGCCACCTACTTCCGTCCCCCGGGCCTGACCGGGATCGAGGCGTTGCACGCGCGCTTTGTGCAGCATGAGTACCGGCCACACTCGCACCGGACCTGGACGATCGCCGTCGTCCAGCGCGGGGCCGCCCGCTTCACCGTGGACAGCACGCGCCAGCGCGCCGACGCCGGCGAGCTGTTCGTGCTCGAGCCCGAGGCGGTCCACACCGGCATGGCGGCGGTCCCCGAAGGCTGGGCCTACAAGGTCCTCTACGTCGAGCCGGCCATCGTCCATGACTGGGCCGACCGCGACGGACCCGCTCCCCGGGCGGCCCGGTGGGTGGTGTTCCGCGACCCCAAGCTCCAGGCCGCGCTGCTGAGCGCCCACGCGGCGCTGGCGCAGGAGCCGCCGGGCCTGGCCGTGGAGGAGAAGATCCTCGACGCGATCGCGCGCCTGGCGCCGCACCTGCGCGGCGCGGCGGCGGCGCGGGGACGCGAGCGCGCCGAGCACGCCGCGGTGCGCCGGGCGCGCCGCTATCTCGAGGATCGCTGGGACCAGCCGGTATCGCTGGCCGACGTGGCCGCCGTGGCCGGACTGAGCCGCTTCGAGCTGATCCGGCGCTTCCGGCAGCAGAACGGGCTCACGCCGCATGCGTTCCAGCGCGATCTGCGCATCGAACGCGCACGAGGGATGCTGGGCGATGGGGTGTCCGCCGCCGCCGTGGCCGCTGCCTGCGGGTTCGCCGACCAGCCGCACCTGTCGCGGGTGTTCAAGCGGCTGGTGGGAGTGACGCCGGGCGCGTACGCCCGCGCGGCGTGGCGGTGAGACTGGCGCGACTGCGCACGCCAAAGAGCGCAACATCGTTCAAGACTGCAGCTCGTGGACCGCGCATCATCCGACGCTGATGACCGTCAGCGAGTTCGACACCAAAGTGGCGATCGTGGTCCGCGATGACCTGGCCGCCTGGCAGCGCCTCAACGTGACCGCGTTTCTCATGAGCGGGCTGGTGGCCGCGGCGGGCGGGGACGCGATCGGCGAGGACTACGTCGACGGCGACGGGGTGCGGTATCTGCCACTGCTCGTCCAGCCGGTGCTGGTGTTCGAGACCGGGGACGAGAAGCTGGGCACGCTGCTCGAGCGCGCGGCGCGCCGGGACGTGTCCGTGGCGATCTACACCGCTGATATGTTCGCCACCGGCAACGACACTGACAACCGCGCCGCGGTGCTCGCGGTGGGCACCGAGCGGCTGGACCTGGTCGGGCTCGGCGTCCGGGCCGGGCATCGGGACGTCGACGCCATCGTCCGCGGCGTCGAGCGCCACCCGTAGCCACCCATCTCGCGGACCGCCCGGCCGCGGCCGGCCCATCGGCAGTCCTTCGCCGTTTGTAACGCTCGGCTTACAGGGCGCGCCGAATCTGCTCGGCATGAACACGACCACCGGCCTTCTCCGACGCCCCGCGCCCGCGCGGGCACCTCGCGTCCCGCGAACCCCGTCCACGCACGCCTCCGCCGGATGGCTGGCGGCCAACTGGCAGCGGGTGGCGCTGCCGGCGCTGCTGCTGCTCACCGCCGTCGCCTACATCTGGGACCTGAGCGCCTCCGGCTATGCCAACAGCTTCTACGCCGCCGCCGTCCAGGCCGGCACCAAGAGTTGGAAGGCGTTCTTCTTCGGCTCGCTGGATTCCTCGAGCTTCATCACCGTGGACAAGCCACCGGCGTCGCTGTGGGTGATGGCGCTGAGCGGGCGCATCTTCGGCTTCAGCACCTGGAGCATGCTCGTCCCGCAGGCGCTCGAGGGCGTCGCCGCGGTGGCGCTCCTGTACGCCGCCATCAGGCGGTGGTTCGGGACCGGAGCCGGCCTCGCGGCGGGCGGGCTGCTGGCGGCGACGCCCGTGGCGGCGCTCATGTTCCGCTTCAACAACCCCGACGCGCTGCTCGTGCTCCTGCTCGTGGCCGCCGCCTACTGCCTCACCCGCGCGCTGGAGCGAGCCGGGACGCGGTGGGTGGTGCTGGCGGGGACGATGATCGGCTTCGCGTTCCTGGCCAAGATGATGCAGGCGTTCCTGGTCCTGCCGGCGTTTGCGCTGGTCTACCTCGTCGCGGCGCCGACGGGGCTGCGCCGGCGCGTGTGGCAGATGCTGGCGGGCGGGCTGGCGATCGTGGTCAGCGCCGGCTGGTGGGTGGCGATCGTCGCCCTGTGGCCGGCCGGCTCGCGGCCGATGATCGACGGCTCCTCGGACAACAGCATCCTCAACCTGATCACCGGTTACAACGGGCTGGGACGGATCTTCGGCGCCTCCGGGCCGGGCGGTGGTGGTGGCGGCGGCGGGGGCAACTTCAGCGGCTCGACCGGATTGCTGCGGCTCTTCAACTCGCTGATGGGCGGTCAGGCATCGTGGCTGTTGCCCGTCGCGCTGCTTGCCCTCGGCGCCGGCCTCATCTTCACGCGCCGGGCGCCGCGCACCGACCACACGCGCGCCGCGCTGCTGCTGTGGGGCGGCTGGCTCATCGTCAGCGGACTGGTCTTCAGCGTCTCCAGCGGGATCATCCACACCTACTACACGGTGGCCCTGGCGCCGGCGATCGCTGCGCTGGTGGCGATCGGCGCCAAGATGCTATGGGACCGGCGGGCGTCGATGGCGGCACGCGCAACGGCGGGGGCAGCGGTGGCGATCAGCGCCGGCTGGGCGTGGGCGCTGCTTCACCGCACGCCGAACTGGCTGCCGTGGCTGCGCACGCTCGTCATCGTGGCGGCCGTCGGCTGCCTGGCAGCGCTGCTGGCGGCCTCACTATGGCGGCCGGTCGGCCGCCGGCTGGCCGTGGTGGCGGTGGTCCTCGGGATCGTGGCGTCGGTGGCGGGGCCGGTGGCCTACGCCGCGCAGACGGTGACCACGGCTCACACCGGAAGTGTGCCGTCGGCCGGACCGGCGAGCGCCGGCGGGTTCGGCGGCGGCGGAATGCCCGGAGGCGGGATGCCCACCGCCTTCCGTGGCGGTGGCTCACGCGGCGCAGCCCTGACGCCACCCTCTGGATCGCGGCCCAGCGGAGCCCCGAGCGGTACCCGCGGCGGCTTCGGCGGGCAGGTCACGGTGAGCTCCGCGGTCAAGAGCGCACTTCAGGCAGACGCCGGCAAGTACCGGTGGGTCCTGGCCACGTCGGGGTCACAGTCCGCCGCCCAGATCGAGCTGGCCACCGGCGAGCCGGTGATGGCCATGGGCGGCTTCAGCGGCGAGGGCGGCAACCTGACCCTCGGCCAGTTCGAGCGATACGTCGCCGGCGGCGAGATCCACTACTACAGCGCCTCCAACGGCGGGGGCCCGGGTGGCGGCAACTCCACCAGCGCCATCACCACGTGGGTCAAGGGCCACTACCAGGCCGTGACCATCGGTGGCGAGACGTTCTACGACCTCACGTCGCCGCTGGGCTAGCGTGCGAGCCCGACCCCGAGCAGACGCTGGGCGGTGCGCACGACGGCCGCGCCGCCCAGCAGCGGGTGCCAGCGGCGCCCCTCGATCGTCAGGGTCATCGGGTCACAGGGCGTCGTTGGCTCGGTCGCGGCGGCGAGCTCGGAGGCCCGCGCCAACGCGCCGCACGGGGATCCGTCACGGTCAGTACACGGGCCCGCGCGCGGGCGGGGCGGCGCTGTCCAGTCCGTGGCGGACGCCGTGGACCTGCATGTAGACCGCGTAGCCGAGGTCGACGGCGAGCAGTCCGGCCACGCACAGCATCGCCAGCCGGCGCCGGTCGCGCAGCACGTACGCCGCGGACACGTAGATCACGGGCGCGGCGAAGAAGGCGACGCGGCCCCAGTCCAGAGCGAACGTCAGCGACGCCGCGCACAGCACCACGAGCGCCAACCCGCGGCGAGCGAACCGGAGGCGGGGCAGCGCGAACGGGGCCACCAGCCACAGCGGCCCGTAGACGATCGCCATCCGCCGCAGCTCGCCGTGCCAGCCCCCGCTGCCGAGCGCGTCGCGCAGTACGTCGACCCGCTCGGTGAAGAACGGGCCGTTGTACCCCGGCTGGAAGCTCTCGCCGACGGCGACGATCGACGTGCGCAGGTAGATGTAGAGGGCCAGCGGCAGCGCCGACACCAGGGCCACGTCGCGCAGCGCCTCGCCGTCGAGCGGCCGGCGCGCCCATATCGCATAGGCGAGCGGGATGAGGAACAGGCACGACTCGTGGACGGTGGCCGCCGCCAGCAGCGTCACCGCCAGGGCCAGCCGCGCCCGGCGCACGATGAACAGGGTGCCGAGGGTGATGACCAGGATGGCCGCCGGGTCCACCTCGCGGCCGTTGCGCAGCAGCACGACCAGCAGCGGAGGCGAGACGGCGAAGCCCACCGCCAGCCACGTCGCCAGCCAGACCGGAACGTCGAACTCACGCAGGAGCGCGAACATCGCACCGGCGGCGCCCCCGATCGCCACGAGCGCCACGAGCCGCCAGGAGAACGCCTGCGAGAACGGCAGCACGTGCACCAGGTAGGGCACGCCGACGCGGAAGGCGTAGGGGAAGTTGTGCGGGCCCGCGGGATGAGCGGCGATCCGCGAGTAGTAGGGCTCGTCGCCCGAGAGGCCCACCTCGTGCGTCATGACCGCGTCCACCGCGGCCGCCACGGCCAGCGCCAGCAGGCCGACCAGCACCGCGCGGGCCCATTGGCCCCGCGGCTGCGGCGACGCCCACGCGCGCCGAGGCTGCGCTGCCTCCCAGTGCATCGCCGGGATCATGCCTGCTTCGCCTCAGCGATTGCTGCGACCATGTTCTGCCGATGGCCCACCGGGAGATCCACTCGTGGCTGATGGACATGGACGGTGTGCTCGTGCACGAGGAGCAGGCCATCCCGGGCGCCGACGAGTTCGTCGCCCGCCTGCGCGCCCAGGGCACTCGCTTCCTGGTGCTCACCAACAACTCGATCTACACGCCACGCGACCTCGCGGCGCGGCTGCGCAACAGCGGCATCGAGGTGCCCGAGGAGTCGATCTGGACCTCGGCGCTGGCCACCGCGCGCTTCCTGGAGGACCAGCGGCCCGGCGGCTCGGCGTACGTGATCGGGGAGGCGGGACTGACCACGGCGCTGCACAACGCCGGCTACACGCTCACGGAGCGCAGCCCGGACTACGTGGTGCTCGGCGAGACGCGGACCTACAGCTTCGAGCGCATCACCCACGCCATCCGCCTCATCGCGAACGGGTCGCGGTTCATCGCCACCAACCCGGACGCGACGGGGCCGTCGATGGACGGCCCGCTGCCCGCCACCGGCTCGGTGGCGGCCCTGATCACCCGCGCCACCGGCATCGACCCCTACTACGTGGGCAAGCCGAACCCGCTGATGATGCGCTCGGCCCTGAACGCCATCGACGCCCACTCGGAGACCGCGGCGATGATCGGCGACCGGATGGACACCGATGTCGTCTCCGGACTGGAGGCGGGGATGGAGACGATCCTCGTGCTGACGGGGCTCACGACCCGCGAGGACGCCGAACGTCACCCCTATCGCGCGGGGCGGATCGTGGACTCGATCGCCGACCTCCTGCCCGAGCTCGGCGGATAGAGCTACCCTCCCGCGAGCGCCGCGTGCGCCAGGCCGGTCGTGCCGTGGCATGCCAAGCAACCAATTTGGGGACTTCCCTGGCATCTTCTGCAAGCGTTGAGGTCCGACACGCGTGACACTGTGTCATCTCTTCGCACCGGGCCGCCTGCGATGCGGCTACTCTGCCCACCGCCTATCAAACGCTTCACGCTAGGAGACAGGATGAACAAGACGGAGCTCATTGACGCGATCGCCAAGGACAGCGGGTTGTCCAAGGCCGACTCGTCACGCGCGCTGGACTCGCTGCTCACCACTGTGACCAAGACCCTGAAGAAGGGTGACGACGTGGCGATCACCGGCTTTGGCAAGTTCTCCGTGGCCAAGCGCAGCGCCCGCACGGGTCGCAACCCGCAGACGGGAGCGCCGGTCAAGATCAAGGCGTCCAAGAACGCCAAGTTCACCGCCGGAGCCACGCTCAAGAACGCGGTCGCGGGCCGGCGCAAGTAGCCGACGGCGGCTCCGGCGCGATGCGCCGGAGGATGAGAACACGGTTTCGGCGGCACGGGCGGGTCGGCCCGGCCGCCGACTACTCCTCGGCGAAGTCCTCGTCGGCCGCGAGGCCGGGCTCGTCCTCGGCCGCGTGAATCGAGCACAGGGTTGGGCCGCCCGATTCGAGAACGGCCTCGAGCTCGGCCGGGGTCAGGCGGGCGCCGCACTCCTCGCACCGCTCCCCCGCCGTCTCGATGCTGTGCTCCTCCAAGTCCATTGGCCGAGTCTATCCCCTCCGATCGCCTGTTGGCGGGTCGCCCGGCGTCGCCGGGCCACCGGCGCCGAGGTAGGCCAGCACCGCCAGCACGCGGCGGTGATCGTCGTCAGTGGCAGGAAGGTTGAGCTTTCCGAAGATGTTGGTGACGTGCTTCTCGACGGCGCCGAGCGTGACCACCAGCTCGCGCGCGATGGCCGCATTGGTCCGTCCCTGGGCGATGAGTGACAGCGTCTCGCGCTCGCGCGGAGTGAGCTCGGCCAGCGCGTCGTCACCGGCTCCGCCTGACTGCTGGCGCACGAGCGAGGCGATCACCTCGCGGTCCAACGCGGTCCCGCCGTCGGCCACGCGGTGCACCGCGTCCAGGAAGGCCCGCACCTCGCCGACACGCTCCTTGAGCAGGTACCCCACCCCGCTCTCGCCGGAGGCCAGCAGCTCGCCGGTGTAGACCGGCTCGACGTACTGAGAGAGGACGAGCACCGACAGGTCGGGGTGACGGCGGCGGGCCTCGAGCGCGGCGCGGATCCCCTCGTCTGTGAACGTGGGCGGCAGGCGAACGTCCACGATCGCCAGATCCGGCTTGTGGCCGGCGACGATCCGCAACAGGCCGTCGCCGTCCTCGGCCTGCGCCACGACCTCGATGTCGTACTCCTGCAGCAGCGCCACGATCCCCTCGCGCAGCAGGACGGAGTCCTCGGCGATCACGACTCGCATGGGAACACCGCCCGGATGGTCGTGCCGATGCCCTCGGGCGAGTCGACGTCAAGCGTGCCGTCGAGCGCCTCCACGCGCTGGCGAAGGCCGCTGAGCCCGCCGCCGCGCGGATCGGCGCCCCCGGGGCCGTTGTCGGAGACCTCCACCACCAGCCGCGACCCCGCACGGCGGATGGTGATGCGGGCCGACGCGCCCGGAGCGTGCTTGACGGCGTTGGTCAAGGCCTCGGCGGTGACAAAGTAGGCCGCCGACTCGACCACGGGAGCGAGGCGTTGCGTCAGCTTGCTCTCCACGGTGGTGTCGATACCGGACCGCTGGGCCAGGGCCTCGACGGCCGCCACCAGTCCGCGATCGGCCAGCACGGGAGGGGCGATGCCGCGCGCAAGGTCGCGCAGCTCCGCGACCGCGGCGGTGGCCTCCTCGCGAGCCTGGCGAATGAGCTCGGCCGTCTCCGGGCGGTCGTCGAGGCGAGCCTCGGCGCGCCCCAGGTGCATCGTCAGCGCCACCAGCCGGGCCTGGGCGCCATCGTGGAGATCGCGTTCGATCCGGCGCAGCTCCGCCGACTGCACGTCGAGCGCGCCGCGCCGGGTCCGCGTCAGCTCGTCCACGCGCGCGCTGAGATCGGTCTGGCGCGGCCAGTGGAACACCGCGTGCACCGCGTAGGCCATCGCCAGGCCGATCGCCGGGAACACCGGCCAGAAGTAGCCGAACCCGGACATGGCCCAGACCAGCACGAGAAAGCCGCCGAGCACAACCGAGATCGATCCCTGGATCATCAGCCGGCGCCGTGGTCCACGGGGCAGGGCCCATGACCGCCGCCACGCCAGCTGCAGGGCGATGGGCAGGCCCAGGCCCGCCCACACCCACATCGGCCAGAACGGGCCGCCGGTCGCCGCCCAGATGATGGTGACCGCCAGGCAGCACACCGCTGACAGGGTGACCTCCCCTGCCAGCAGCGCGCTGCCCGTGCGGTGTTCGATCTGAGCCCGAGACCTAGCCATTGCGCGTGACTCCCAGGCCCACATCATCGCAGTGCCGAGGGCTCAGCCAGCGGAGCGAACGTCTCGTGACGCCTCACCCCACGCCGGCCCAGGAGGGTGATCGCGGCCGGCAGCGCCACCGCCCGGACGATCGTCGCGTCGAGCAGGATCGCCACCGCGAGGCCGAAGCCGAGCTGCTTGAACTCCAGCAGCCCCAGCGTGGCGAAGATGCTGAACACCCCGACCATCACCGCCGCCGCGCTCGTGACCGTGCCGGCGGTCGCGCCCAGCGCCCGCACCGCCGCGGTCCGGGCGTCGGCGCCCCGATCGCGCTCCTCGCGCACCCGCTCCAGGATGAGCACCGTGTAGTCCATGGACAGCCCGAACAGCAGGACGAAGGCGAACAGCGGCAACCACTCGACGATCGCCCCGTCGGACGTGAAGCCCAGCAGCGACTGCCCGACACCGTGCTGGAAGACCTCCACCAGGATCCCGAAGGACGCGCCGACCGACAGCAGGTTGAGTCCGATGACGGCGGCGGCGAGCGCCGGTGAGCCGAACGTTCCCACCAGGAGCAGAAACGCGAGGGCGAGCACCGCCGCAATCGCGACCGGAGTGATGGTGGCCAGACGGCCCGAGAAGTCGGCGCTGCCGGCGGCCATGCCGGTGAGCAGCACCTTGGACCCGGGGAGCCCGAGCGTGTGGTCCACCGTCTGACGCAGGGTCTGGACCACCTGCTTCTGAGCAGCCAATCCGACGTCGGGGAACGGCACTGAGACGACCGCGGTGGTGCCGCTGTTGGCGACATCGACGGTGACCGAGCCGTGACCGCCGGTGACCTGCTCGGCGTGCTCGCCGAGGGCGTGCATGGCCGACATGGCCGCCGGACGATCCAGGTGGTGTCCGGTAACGACCAGCTGCGCGTCGGTGGGCGAGCCGGGGAAGGCGCGGTCGATCGCCTGGTCGGCGACGCGAAGCGAGTTATCGGCGGGCAGATCGCGCACGCCGGGGTCGCCGGTCCGCATCCCCAGCACCGGCACCGTCAGCGCGCCGAGCACCAGCACCGTGGCCAGGAGCGACACGCCGGGGCGCGCGGTGATGACCGCGGCCAGGCGCTCCCATGCGCCAGGATGCTCGGGGCGGCGACGCCGCCGGCGAGGCCACAGCCGGCCCCGGTCGATGCGATCGCCCAGGAGTGCCAGCACCGCGGGCAGCACGGTCACCGAGCCGATGGCGGCCAGCGCCACCACCAGGATCGCCCCGAGCGCAATGGAGGTGAACGTGCCGAGACCCGTGACCATCAGGCCGGCCAGTCCGACCATCACGGTCAGCGCCGCGACGATGATGGCGCGGCCGACGCCGGCGGTCGCGGCGGTCAGGGCGGCGTGGGCGTCGCGTCCGGCCCGCCGCTCCTCGCGCTCGCGGCGGATGTAGAACAGCGAGTAGTCGACTCCGACGGCGAGGCCGACGAGCACGACGACCGAGGGCGTGGGGCCGCCCTGCGGGGCGATGTGCGAGACGACGCCGAGCGCGCCGAGCGCCCCCGCCACCGACGTCAGGCCCAGCAGGAGCGGGACGACCGCGGCCACGACGGCGCCGAACGCGACGATGAGGATGAGCAGCGTGATCGGCAGCGACACGAGCTCCGCGTGATGGAGGTCGTGGTTGAGGACGTCGTTGATGGCGCGACTGCCCGATCCGTCTCCGGCCTCCTGCAGCTTGGCGCCGGGGTGATTGGCAGCAACGGAGTCGACCGCCCGCTGAACCGAGACGACGTGATCTGACGCGTTGTCAGGATCGCCGCGCAGCGTGACCTGCACGAGCTGGAGCCTTCCGCCGGCCCGCGCCAGCGCCGGCGCCTCCCGCGGGCCCTCCACCGAGGCCACGCTGGCCAGGCGGCGGGCGTGATTCTCGAGCGCCGCGACGGCGGCGCCGGTGGTGCGGGCGCTGCCGGAGCTGACCAGCACACTCTCGGTGGCCGGCGACTTCAGGTGGGCGGTCGACAGCGCGGCATCGGCCCGGGCGGATTCGCCGGTGCCTGAGCCCGCGTTGCTGAGCGTCCGGGTCCCTACCGACGCGCCGGCGAAGATGCAGCCGGCGATCAACACCAGCCACAGGGCCACGATGGTCCGCGGGTGGCGGGCCGAGGCCCCGGAGATCGAGCTCACCGTCCGGGCGAGGCGCCCCGATGGCTCACTTTCGGAGTGGGATGTGAAGCGTGGATTTCTCATGATCGCCAGCCTGGCGGCGAGGCCGTCCCACGTCGCTGGGGCGCAGAGGCAGGTGGGGCGCCGCGCTCCCCCGAGTCGCGCGTGGGGTTAACCCCACCCGGAGTGAGCGAACTGGCATGGTGGAGCGCGATGAGCGACCCGGCGCTGACCCTGCGGCCGCTGGAGGCTGGCGATTGTGACCGCCTGCTGACCTGGATCGACTCCGAAGACGCCCTGTATCAGTGGTCGGGCGCGAGGGCGTTCTCGTGGCCGCTTGACCGCGGACAGCTCCTGCGCGACCTGGCGGCCGCCAGCGACGCCGCGCTGATGTTCGCCGCCACCGATGCGTCCGGCGAGATGGTCGGCCACGTGCGGCTGGAGGTCAACCGCCACCACGGCCTGGGCTACATCGGCCGCGTCGCCGTCGCGCCCGATCGGCGCGGCCGTGGGATCGGAACGGCGCTCATGCGCGCGCTGGCGCACCACGCCTTCAACGAGCTGGGCCTGCATCGCCTCCAGCTGTCCGTCTACACGTTCAACACCGCGGCGATCGCCTGCTATCGCGCCGTCGGCTTCGAGGTGGAGGGGCGGGTGCGCGACTCCACGCTCGGGTCCGATGGGTATTGGGAGGGGCTGACGATGGCGCTGCTGGAGCCCGACTACCGTCGCCCCGTCGTCTACGGCGAGGGCATCAGGATCGCCGGCCCGCGCGACGCCGCGCCGATCGCCGCGCTGCTCACCGCCCTCGGCCACCCGCACGATCGCGCCCAGGCGGCGGAGCGGCTGCGCGAGTGGTCGGCCGAGCCCGCGGGGATCGTCCTGGTCGCCGAGTCCGAAGACGGTGCCGCCGGCTTCGTGGCCGTGCAGCTCGTCCAGTCCTTCGCGCGCCCGGGCGCGGTCGCGCGCATCGCCGCGCTGAGCGCGGGCGCCGTGGAGCCGGACGCCGCCGTCGCGCGGCGCCTGCGGTACGCCGCCCGGGCGTGGGCGGCTGAGCGCGGGTGCACCGAGCTCGCGTTCAGCGCGCCGCCTGGCCCTGGAGCGTGACCCACACCGCGGTCAGCAAGGCCAGCCCAGCGGTGATCAGCAGCAGGGTCGCGTAGCTGGTCAGGCCGGCCGCGAGGGCGAGCACAAACGGCGAGGCGAAGCCCAGGTAGGTGAGGACGTAGTAGATGGCGGTGAGCCCGGCGAGCGCCTCGGGATGGGCCAGCCGCTGCACCTCGACCAGCCCGGCCACCAGGCACAGCCCGTACCCCATCCCGAGCACGGCCGAGCTGGGCACGAGCAGCCAGGCGTCCTGCTCGTGCGCGGTGAACGCGCCGAGGGCCAACCCGACCACGATGACCATCAGGCCGAGGGTGGCGGCGCGGTTGGCGGCGCCGCTGGCGTCGAGGCGACGCGCCACCGGCTGGACAAGGACGCCGGCCATCGCGGCGACCATGGCCACTACCGCGGTCAGGGCGATCCCGTCGGTGGCGTGGGCGGCGCCGACCACGCTCGGCAGCAGCGCAAAGGCCACCGCCGGGGCGGCGAACACCCACGGCGCCATCGGCGCCACCACCCGGCGAAACCGCGGGTGGCGCAGGCCCGGCAGCGCCCGCGCGATCGCCCCGCCACCGCCGCGCGCCACCGTCTCCGGCGCGGCGGGCACGAGCGCGAGGACGGCGAGCATCAGGATCACATGCGGGAGGTAGGGAACGACGCCCGGGTCGGGCGCCCACTGCGCGAGCACCCCGGACACCAGCGGTCCGACGGCGAAGCCGACGGTCATTGCCACCGCGCCGCGCCGGGCCGCCGAGTGGTCGGTGACCTCCCCGAAGGGCGGCCGCGACAGCTCGCGCAGCCACGCGGTACCGGCGCCGAAGGCAGCACCGCTGCCCAATCCGATGAGGAAGCGCCCGGCGAACAGGAGCGCCAGGGTGTCGCCGGCGATCACGAGCGACAGCGTCCCCACCAGCGATAGCGCTGCGGAGGCCAGGACGACCGGCCGGCGGCCGCGAGCGTCCGACAGCGGCCCGGCGATGAGCAGGCCGGGGACCAGGCCCAGCGCGTAGAAGCCGAACATCGCCTCGAGCGTGCCCGTCGCCAGCCCCAGCTGCTGGCGATAGACGAGCAGCATCGGGGTGAACTGGCTGGAACCCCATGCGGCGCCGAACAGGGCCGCGCCCGCGCGCAGCCAGGCGGTGCGCGTATCGACGCCAATGGCACTCCTGGTCATCTGTATCCGAGCCACGCTCACGGGGACCGTCCTTTCCAGCCTCAAAAGTTCAATGATCGAACCGCAAAGTCTGACTAGCCTATCACGCATGGGTTCAATCATCAGACCTGAGCTAGACTGAACATCCATGCTCGGAAAGGACTACGCCGGCCAGGACTGTTCGATCGCCGGAGCGCTCGAGGCGGTCGGCGAGCGCTGGACGCTTCTGATCGTCCGCGACGCCTTCTACGGCGTGCGCCGCTTCAACGACTTCCAGGCCCACCTGGACATTCCCAAGGCGGTGCTCTCAGACCGCCTCAACGGGCTGGTGACGGACGGGATCCTCACCCGCACTCCCGACCCCGCTCACGCCGGTCGTCACCTGTATGAGCTGAGCGACGGGGGGCGCGAGCTGTGGCCGGTCATCCACGCGCTACTGGTGTGGGGCGGCAAGCACCGGCGACCCAACAGCCGCGTGTTCCGGCACGCCGCGTGCGGCAGCCGCTTGAACGAGAGTGCCGCGTGCCCTGAGTGCCGGGTCACCCCGATGCCACAGGACATCGTCAGCGAGCGACGCAAGGGCCATCGCGCCACGCGCGACGACCCGGTGACACGGGCGCTGCGGGCGCCCCACAGGCTGCTCGAGCCGATCGAGACTTAGGCCGCGTCGCCAGTGGGGGCGACGCCGGCCGCCTCCACCATCAGGATCGCCGTGCGCACTGGCGCACTGGTCCGGTGCATGACGGTGCGCGGCACGGTGTAGCTCTGATGGCGCGTGAGGCGCACTGTCGGCCGGTCCTCGAGATCGATGACGAGCTCGCCGTCGAGCACCATGAAGAACTCGTCGGTGTCGTCGTGCTTGTGCCAGTGGAAGTCGCCCTCGATCACGCCGAGGCGGACGACCGAGTCGTTGACGGAGGTCAGCGTCTGGTTGAACCACGGCTCGTGCGCCGCGGCCTCGGCATCGACGTCGATCAGCGTCTGGTAGCCGAACTTGTTGTCCAGGCGGATGTCGTAGTCGCCCTCGGAATAGTCCGTCTTCACGGCCCCACCTCCGGTGTGCGCTGGCGTTGGTCCGGTGGCGAGCTTAGACGCCGGGTGTGGGCGCGGCGACGGTCGACAACAGCTCGATGTAGCGCTGCGCGGAGCGCTCGAGGATCGCCTTGCCGTCGGCGCGCACAACCGGGCTCCACCAGCCACCGTAGATGCGCGCGAAGTCATAGGGAGCGAGCGCCTGTACGATGCCGCGCACGCCGGGCTCGGCGAGCGGCAGGCGCACCGGGGCGCTGTAGACGAAGGACACGCGGTCCTCGCCGGGGGTGACGAAGATCGTGTCGCCGCAGAGAATGACGCCGCGGCCCTCGGCGCCGGCGGCCCAATGCAGGATCGAGCTGCCCGGGAAGTGCCCACCGCACTGCACCAGCGTGACCCCGGGGAGCACCTCGAGGGCGTCGGCCCACGTGCGCACCGCCGGGTCCGGGCGCATGAGCCAGCCATCGTCCACCGACGGCAGCAGGATCTCGGCATCGAAGGCGTGGCTCCACTCCACCGCCGCCCCGTACATGTGCGGGTGGCTGGACGCGACCGCGCTCAGGCCGCCCGCGGCGCGCACCGCCTCGAACGCCGCGTCGTCCGCGAACGGCGACGGATCCCACAGGACGTTGCCCAACTCCGTGGCCACCAGCAGCGCCCGCTGACCCACGCCGACGTCGGGCTCGCACGCGATCCCGGTCAGGCCTGGCTCGACCTCGCGAACCACCGAGTGGCAGCCGTCAGCGGCGAGCTGCGCCATCGTCGTCCAACGCTGACCGTTGGGCGAGACCCACTGGCGCTCGTCCTCGCACAGCGGGCAGTGCTCCGGCGGTGCGGCGGCCGGCGGGTAATTGGCGCCGCAGGCGGGGCAGATCCAGATCGGGGCGGTGCTCACCCCTTCAGCTTGCCATCACCGGCTGGGCGGCGCCGGCCCGAGCAGGCTCCACGCGGCCGCCACGCCGCCGTAACGACGCCGCGGGGTGGCGGCGTCGTGAGTCGGACGTGAGCCTGTCACCCGCTGCCGCGCCGGCTCCGGAGCGCACGGGGCCACAGCCACGGGCGCCTCACGAGGACCCTCACGACCGGGCCGGGGTCAAAGAAGCTCCGCCGCTCGGAGATCCTGCCCTCCGCCAGCACGAACCGGTCGCAGACGACGAAGCGCACCCGAGTGCCCGCCACCGCCGCGAGGCACTGCGACTCGATGAACACGACGTCTCCCTCCACTGCGCAGCGCCGCGGGACGGCGACGAACTCGGGCATGAGCCCGAACAGCCGGCGGAACATGGCGTCGATCTGCGTGTGACCGCGCGCCTCGGCGAGCATCGGCTGGATGAAGACCGCGTCCTCGTGGATGAGGGGCATGAAGAAGTCGAGGAACGCGTCGGGCTTGGGCAGCGTCCACCCCTGCGCGAAGGCGGCGGGCAAATCCGCCGGCGTGATCGCGCGCCCGCCGGCCTCTGAGGGCTCAGCATCAGCCACTGCTCACTTGCAGCTGGGGTCCGGATCGAACGTGGCGTTTGACTGCGCCAGGGTGAGCGGTCCGCCGGACGGAATCAGCTGGACGTGGTTGACCTCGGTGTTGCCGGGGTTGTCGGAGGGGTCGAACGGCCGGTAGAGCCCGTACTGGCCGAGCTGAGCCTCGGTGATCTGGGCGGCGCTCGAGCGCAGAAGGCTATTGACCCCGATGTCCTCGGCCTCGCCCTTGGTGTGGGGATCGTCGGCGAACCCGCCGACGGCGATGCTGTGGGCGGGAGTGCGGTAGCCGCTGATGCCGTAGATCACCACTCCCAGCGCCTTGGCCAGCTGGTCGAGCCGCGCGGTCAGCACGGGGAGTTGGCCCTCGGTCTGGCTGGTGCCCGGATCCGCGAGGAAGCCCGGGCCCGAGGCCTGGACGACCGGCGCTGCGTCAGCGCTCGACACGGCGCCGCCACAGAGGTTGAGCTGCTTGAGCTCTCGCTTGACCTCAGCCAGCGACGGCGCGTGGGCGTTGATGTCGCCGACGATCGCGTCACCGCCGGCGGACGCGGCGGCCTGGGCGCCGGCGCCAGGCTCGACCGCCTGCGGATGGGCCTGCGGCAGCGCGCTGATCGCCCCGGCGTCGGCCGCGGGGGTCCCGGACCCGTGCTGCGCGGTGCCGCATCCGGCGGTGGCCACCACCGCGGCGCACGCCGCGGCCAGCGACCGCAGCCACGGCGCCCGGCTCAATTGCATACGTCGCAGAAACCACTCGCGCAGGAGCACACCGGGGTCGCGGCGCCGGCGCGCTGCGGGCCCCATTGGCGCAACCACACCGCGCCGGCCGGCACGTAGCGGTCCTGCGCACCGCCCGGCCAGCAGTGGGAGAGCAGGCGCGCGGTCAGCCCCAGCCGCCCGGTCCGGTGGGCGCCGGACACGGCCTCGCTGAGGTGACTGTGGAGCTCGTCGTGGTCCATCGTGGCGGGCGGGGTCGCGCCTGGTGGACAGATACCCGGATCGACGCGCGATCTCACGACCGCCATCGTGGGAGCTGACACGTGGGTCGGCGCCGGGCGCCCCGCGACACCAGGCCGCGGGGCACCCGCAGCCACCGTCAGCGCTGCGGAATACCGCTGATGGCCGCCTGGTAGAGCGTCATCTCCTGCGCGATGCCGTCGTTGCAGTAGCCGTCAACCAGACGCAGGTTGTCAACGACCAGGCTGGCGTCCACGAGCACGCGGCGGAAGTCGGCGTCCTCGCGGACCGCGGCCATCTGAGCGGCGCTGCCGCGCAACTCCATGTACCCGTTCAGCCCTCCGCTGGGCGCGAGGAGCACCACATCGAAGGACTCGATCCGGCCGTCCTGCTGCATCTGGCCGTAGAGCCCGAGCGCCTCGTTGAACACCTCGAGGCCACGCTCCTCCAGGCCCCGTACCGGAGTGTCCCAACTGAGGAACAGCAGGCGGTCTGCCATGACAGCCCCCTTTCTGTCGCGGTCCAGCCCCCGGGCCGGACCTCGGTGTGCCCACTATCGCAGCCCGGCTTGGGCGCCGCAACGGCGCGCGCCATACTGTCGTGAGGCGATGACGGCGTTTCACGACACCCCGTCAGAGACGGCGGCGCCCTTCTGGCGCCGGCCGCTCGTGCGCTCCCGGGCCGAGGACCGAAGCTCGGACACGCCCCAGACGCCCGGGATGCGGCGCTACGGGGCGATCTCCGGGGGCCTGACCGGGTCACAGCACCTGTGGATGGGCGGCAACACCGTCCATCCGGGCCAGAAGTCCGCCGACCACCATCACGGCGAGGCCGACAGCGGGATCTACATCGTGTCGGGTCATCCCCGCTTCGTGTTCCTCGTCGACGGCAAGGAGGAGCACATCGACGCCGCTCCCGGTGACTTCGTCTACGTGCCGGCGTGGGTGCCACACCGCGAGGAGAACCCCTCGCCCTACGAGGACGCCGTCGTGGTGCTCGCCCGCAGCACCCCCGAGGAGATCGTCGTCAACCTGCCCAGCCTGTCGTCGGTCGACGGGATCCCGGGCGCCACCGCCGACGAGTGACCTCAGGGCCTCGGGCGTGAGGTAGCCGGCCGGGAATCTGAGGTAGGGCGGGCGGCGAAGACCGGGCGCGCGCCCGATGTCGGGGCTGGGGCCTTAGACGCATGCTTGACGGCATGCTCACCACCACCACATGCACTCCTCCCCGTCGCCTCCTCCCGGGCGGCCGGCCCTTCCACCTCCTCCTGCTCGGCCTCGCCACCTCGGCCCTGGGCGATTGGCTGTACAACGTCGCCCTGCTGGCTCTGGTCTTCGGCCGCACCGGCTCGGCCACGTGGGTCGCGCTGACGACCGCGGCGCGCGTGGCGCCGATCGTCGTGCTCGGACCGCTCGGCGGCATCGTGGCCGACCGGGTCGACCGGCGGAGGCTGATGATCGGGGCCGACGCCGTTCGCATCGTGCTCATGGTGGCGCTGGCGATCGTCGCGGCCGCCGGGCTGCCCATCCTTCTCGCTCCCGTCCTCGCCGCCGCCGCGACCGCCGCGAGCACGGTCACCATGCCCGCGGTGGCCGCCTCCACCGCCCGGCTGGTGGACGCTGACGACCTACAGCGCGCCAGTGCGCTGCGCGCCGGCATCGGCCAGGGCGCCATCGTGGTCGGCCCCGCCCTCGGAGCCGTGGTCCTGGCACTGAGCGACCCGGCCGTGGCGATCCTGCTCAACGCGGTCTCCTTCACCATCTCCGCGGCCGCCATGCTGGCGATCGCCCCGAGCGCGGCCTTCGAGCCCCGCGCCGGAGACGGCGCTGAGCCTCCCAGCCTCGTTGCTGACCTCACGGCGGGCGCCCGGGCGTTGCGGGGCGCGCCGACGGCGGTGCGGCTGGTGGCGGCGGACGTCCTCTGCAGCGGTGTGTACGGGCTGCTAACTGTGATGCTGGTGCTCGTCAGCCGCCACGTGGGGGCCGGTGACGGCGGCTACGGGATCCTGCTCGGCGCCTTCGGCGCCGGTGGCCTGATCGGCGCGACGGTGGTCGGCCGGCTCGACGCCCCGGAGACCTGGCGGCGCATGCTGACCATCGCGCTGGCGTTGGTGGCGGCCGCGATGGCCGGACTGGGCCAGACATCCACGCTCGCGCAGGCGGTCATGCTGGCGCTGCTGGGCGGCGGCGGGATGATCGTGGGCGAGGTGCTGTCAGAGACGGCACTGCCGCGCATGCTCGACGATGAGGTCCTCGGGCGCGCCTACGGGTTGGCGGTGCCGGTCTCGCTGGGCGGGATCGTGATCGGTTCGCTGGCGGCCGGTCCGCTGGTCGCGCTCCTAGGGCTGGAGGGGGCGTTCGCCGCCGCCGGGCTGTTCGTGGCGGTCGCGGCGGCACTGTTGCTGCGCCGGCCGCTGACCGCGGCGCCCGTCGTGGCCCCCGCCCACTGAGCGATGAATTTCGCGAGCGGTGGCGTTAAGACCCGTGTCACCCAATCGAGCACGAGGAGGACATGGAGAGATGGGAACCGTGATGGCGGACATGACGATGTCCGTGGACGGCTTCATCGCCGATCCGGATGACGACGTGGGACCGCTGTTTGACGGGTACAGCGAGGGCCCTGTGGAGTTCACCTTCCCGGGCGACGGCATGCAGACGCACGTCTCAGCGGCGAGCGCCGGTCACCTGGACAGGGTGGTGAGCGAGCTGGGGTGTGGCCAGCGCGATCGCCCAGGCGCAGGCGGTGGCGGGCGAGCGTGCGGTCGTGATCGCCAGCGCGAATATCGCCGGGCAGTGCCTCGACGCGGGGGATCCCCTTCTTCAGCGAGCTGGAGCGCTACCCGGTGCTGCTCGAGGACCCGGTCATCGTGCCAGGTCAGCGGGTGACGCATATGTACTTTCGGGTGCGCCGGTAGCCGCGGCCTCGATTGCCCACTCGCGCAGGCGGAACCGCTGCACCTTGCCGGTGAGCGTGCGGGGGAGGTCATCGACGAAGCGGACGATGTGGGGGTACTCGTAGCGGCGCATCCGGTCCTTACACCAGGCGCGCAGCTCGTCGGCGAGGGCATCGTTTCCGCGCTCCTCGCCCGCGCACTGGACGTAGGCGGCGATCCGGCTCGCGTCGTCGACGCGCACGCCCACCACCCCCACCCCGGCGACGCTGGGATGCTCCATGAGCGCGTGCTCCATGTCCACCGGCGAGACCCACAGGCCGCCCACCTTGAGCATGTCATCGACTCGGCCCACGTAGGCATACGTTCCATCCTCGGCGCGCTCGTAGCGATCCCCGGTCACGAACCAGTCGCCGAGCATCGAGGCCTTGGTCTTCTCGTGCTGGTGCCAGTAGCACGCCGCGCACGAGTCCCCGCGGACCTGCAGCGCCCCGATGCCCGGGCCCTCGAGCACCCCGCCATCGTCCGCGAGCAGCCGGAGGTCGTAACCCGGGGCCGGCCAGCCGGTCGTCCCCGGCCGCACCTCGCCTGGCCGGTTGGAGCAGTAGATGTGCAGCATCTCGGTGGAGCCGATGCCGTCCACGATGTCGATGCCGAAGCGCTCGCGCCAGCGGGCGATCGTGGTCGGCGGGAGCGGCTCGGCGGCCGACACGCAGAAGCGCACCGAGTCCAGCGCACCGTCGGCGTCCGCCTCGCGGACAAGCAGGCCGAACAGCGCCGGCACGCTGAAGAACACGGTCGGCCGATGGCGGCGCAGGGCGTCCAGAATCGCCGGCGGCTTGGGCGGCCCGGACATGAGCACGGACGTGCCGCCGAACCACAGCGGGAAGGTGAGGCCGTTACCCAGCCCGTAGGCGTGAAACAGCTTGGTGGTGGAGAAGTGGATTTCATCAGGCCGCAGCCCCAGCACGCCCCCGGCGTAGTTCTCGCAGGTCACGCCGATGTCGTGCTGGAGGTGGACGACGCCCTTGGGCTTGCCGGTGGACCCCGAGCTGTACAGCCAGAAGGCCATGTCGTCGCGGTGGGTGGGAGCGGCGTCGAGCTCGTATGGCTGGGCGGCCATGGCCGCATCGAACTCGGTCACGCCGGCCTCGTGACGCCCGCGCACGAGATAGCGCACGGGTCGATTCCCGAGGGCGCCGCGGATCCGGTCGAGCACCGCGGCGTCGGTGACGATTACCGCGGCGTATGAGTCGTCGACGAAGTGGCGGAAGTTGTCGTCCTTGTCCAGATGGCTGACCGGCACCGGGACGGCGCCGATGCGGATGGCGCCCAGGAACACGATCGGAAACACGGTGGTGTCGTCAAGCACCAGCAGCACCCGCTGCTCGCGGCGCACGCCGAGTTCGCGCAACAGGTGACCGGCGCGGTTGACCTGGCGGCGCAGGTCCTCGTAGGTGAGCGTCGCATCAGACGCGATGAACGCAGTGGCGTCGCCGCGGCCGGCGCTCACCTGGCGCTCCACCATGTCACTGACGTTGCCCGTCGCGGCTTCACTCATCTCCCACTCCTCCTCGGTCACCGCGGACGCTACGCCGCCCGCTCCTCCCCGACATCCAGTTCCCCCTCGAGCCGAGCGAAGTACTCGGTCGCCTTGACGCGCCACCGCTCGTGGCGGCTGACGAACAGGTCGTGGGCCGACTCGCGCGGCCACCCGGGCGGCAGGAGTTGCGCCGGCAGGTCCGGGTCCAGGAACGGGAACTTGCGCCACGCGTGCACCAGCAACGTCTGCTGGCGGAAGCACGCCTCAGCGGACAGGGCCCTCACGCGGGCGAAGTCGTCGATGAACGCCTCGTACTGAGCCCGCACCACGTCGAGATCCCATGCGTCGGCGACGAGCGCCTGCGGGTCCCCGATGCTGCCGAGCTCGGCGACGAAGGACCGTGCCTCGGCCGCCGGCTCATCGTTGATGGCGGCGGCCAGCTCGCCCTCGCGCTCGACGTGGGGCGTCAGCCACACACCGCCACCCAGCGAGCCCAGCCCGGTCCAGGCCAGGCGTGAGCGCAGCTGGTGGCGAACCGCACGGCGATCCTCGGGCACGCGGAGCACGACCACCAGCCAGCGGTCATCCCACTGCCACGGCCGGCCGAACGAGTAGATGCGGTCAGCGCCGGTGCGCAACAGGTCCGCGGTCCGCTCGCCCAGCGTCATCCGGGCCCGCCGGCCCCGGCGCTCGGCGGCCAACCAGCCGTCCCGGGTGCTGCGGGCCAGGGCCTGGCGCGCCGCCTGCTGGCTGTAGCCCAGACTCACCAGCGCCCCCACCAGCGTCTCCTGCCAGACGCCCTGGGGCCGGGGCAGCACGTACTCCCCCAGCACCGTCAGCAGCAGTGAACGCGCCGCTGGAGCCCCGACCGACCGGCGTCTCAGCTGCTCGTCGATGACTCGTCCTCGGGGGCGTCGAACTCCGAGCGCAGCGCCTCGAAGTGCGTGTTGCAGCTGCGGCAGCGCAGCTGGCGGGTGATCAACTGCCCGCCCCAGGCCGACACGACCTCGACGTCGGGCGAGTCGCAGAAGGGGCAGGTGAGAGGCGTCAGGGTCATCGGCGCAGGCGCTCGTCCCAGTCTGACCAGCCCTCCGGCTCGGGCAGCGCCGCCTCGGCGCCGGCCGCGCCCAGCCGCTCTGAGAGCCAGTCCCGCACGCGCCCCCGGATCTCCGCCGGCCCCTCGCTGACCATGCCCTCTGCCACCGCCGCGCGGTAGCCGGGGTGTTCTGACGGTCCCGGCCAGCGCGCCGCCGAGGCCCACATCTCCTCGATGCGCTTGACGAGGAGGTCCCGATCGGTGCCGCCGGTCGCGCACAGGCGCTTGAGCCACGACTCGGCGTGGACGCGATGGGCGCCCTCCTCCTGGAGGATCTTGCGCGCGCGCTGGGCCAGCGGCTCGAGCGAGCTGTTGCGGGCGCTGGCCACCCACGTGGTGAGGATCCCGTCGACCACGAGGTTGGCGGCGATCACCGACGCCCAATCCGGGAGCTCGGACGCGATCACGGCCAGGGGGTGACCGGCGTCCAGTCCCTCGTCTGAACGCTGCACGCCGAGCTTGGCCAGCACCGGATAGGTAGAGCGAGCGTGGCCGAGCTCGTCCTGCGCCATCGCGGCGGCCGCCACGGCGGACTCGATCGTCGGCGCGCTCACCGCCCACTCGCCGTAGCGGCGGCCCAGCGCGCTCTTGTTGTCAGCCAGCGAGCCGATCAGCGAGATCATCGTGGCCGTGCCGGCGTCGATTGTGGAACCCGTCCCCATCCCCACCTCCCTGCTCATGCGGAGATCGCCTCCCGGATCTCGGATCGCGGGACCAGGATCATGTGGACCCACGGGTGCTCGTCGTAGATGGCCCGCGCGCACACCAGCGCCAGGTCCTCGTCTGACTCGGTGACCGTGCCGACGTGGTGCAGCGGCTCCTCGTAAGCCTGGCGCGCGAACACCTCCCACACCGTCTCTCCCGCGCGACTCATACCACGATCCCCAACTGGCGCATCGTCGCACGCGCGTCGGCGCGGATGCGATCCTTGGTCCACACCGGGTCCCACACCACTTCGATCGCGACCGCATCGATCTCCGGGTCGGCAAGGAGAGCCTGCGTGATGTCCTCCTCGATGAACTCGGTGGCCGGGCAGCCCATGGAGGTGAAGGTGATCTGGAGTTCGGCACGGCGCGGCGCGGGCACGTAGGCCACCGACACGATCAGCCCCATGCCGAGCACCGACACCGGAATCTCCGGGTCCTCGACGTGGCGCAGGGCCTCCCAGATGCGCGCCTCGACCTGCCGCGCGGTGCCGAGCTCGGCAACGCTCATGCCGCGCGCCTCAGCGAGGTCGTCTGATAGCCGCGCTGCAACGTGGTGACGTAGTCGCGGTTCATCGGTCCGCGCGCCCGCCACCGCACCAGCACGTCGTCCCAGTCGATGGCCCCGTCGTCCAGCTGCCACTCCCGCTTCTCCGCGTCGAACCGGGCCGGGAAGGGGCAGTCGATCACGTAGCGGTCGTGCTCGGCGTCGAAGTGGGCGGGCACGCGGATGCCGATCTCCTCCATGAAGGGGACGACCTCGCTCATCCACCACTGGCGCAGCTGGTCGTTGGACTTGCCCTTGAAGCCGTAGTCGAGCTGCTCGGAGTGCTTCTTGCGGTCGTCGGGCAGCCCGAACCACTCCAGGGTCAGGACGAACATCCAGTCCACCGCCGCCTGCACCTCGGCCCGGCCCTCCGGGTCCTTGCACAGCTTCTTCAGCCAGGTGCGGCCGTGGCGCAGGTGGAACGTCTCCTCCTTGTCCACCTTGGCCAGGGCTCGCTTCCAGGGGCCGAACGTGCTGGACTGGAACACGTCGGAGAGCAGGACGAACCCGGCCTGGTCATACATGGCGTTGGCGCAAACCAACTCCACCCAGGAGTTGAGCGGCACGTCGAACGCGTAGGGGTACTTGAACTGCTCGGCGGGGCGCTCGTAGATGAGCCAGTCCATGTCGACGCCGAGGTCGCCGAGCAGGCGGTACCCGATGTGGGCATGGGCCAGCTCGTCCTGGATGATGCTCATCGCCGAGCCGAAGTTGTTCAGCGCGGGAGCGTGGCTCGCCGCACGCAGGTACGAGGGCGCGGAGACGAACTCCGTGTCGGCCGAGACGGTGAGGATCCGCCGCATTCCCTCGAGGTACTTGGGCGACATGTGCTGCAGCCCCTCCACCAGCTTCCCGGCGGCCAGATGCTCCTGCACCTGCTCCTCGGTCAGCGGCGCGAGCTCTTCAATGGGTGAGGCGGACACGAGACCCTTCCCTCGCTGGTGTGACACTTGACTTACGGCCGCCATCGTATAGTCTCTCAAACGTGCCGTCAAGCGAGGCGAGTCCCCTGGTCCGGACGGACATCTCCGATGAGCTGCTGACGCTGACGCTCAACCGGCCCGAGCGGCGCAACGCGCTCGATCCGGGGATGCGAGACGCGCTGGCGGCGGCCTTGGACGAGGCGGCTCGCTCGGCGGCGATCCGCGCCGTCGTCATCACCGGGGCGGGCGATGCGTTCTCCGCCGGCGGTGACCTGGCCAGCTTCGACGAGCTGCACGACGCCCGCGTCTACCGGCACGTCAGCCACGAGCTGACGGCGACGCTCGACGCGGTCGAGCGGCTGGAGAAGCCGGTCGTGGCGGCGATCGGTGGCGTCGCCACCGGCGCCGGCCTGACGCTGGCGCTCTGCTGTGACTGGCGGATCGCCGGCCCGGCCGCGCGGCTCCTCTTCCGGGAGGGTCGCCTGGGGCTCGTGCCCACCCACGGCGGCGTGACCCGGCTGGTCAAGCTCCTCGGCGTGGCCCGCGCCAAGGAGGCCCTGCTGGGTGGCGACGACCTCGACGCGGCGGCGGCGCTGCGGCTGGGACTGGTGAGCGAGGTCGTCCACGGCGACCCCGTCGCCGCAGCGCAGGAGCGCGCCCGCCGGATGCTGCGGCGGGCCCCGCTGTCCTACGGCGCGGCCAAGCGCCTGGTGGCGCTGGCGGCCGACGCCGACGTGCGCAGCGGGATCCTCGCCGAGAGCCTGGCCCAGACGGCGCTGCTGGCCTCCGAGGACCATCGCGAGGGGCTGGCGTCCGCGCGCGAGAAGCGCGACCCTGAGTTCGCAGGGCGTTGAATCGATATGTCACAACCGACACTGACCGAGAGGACAACCTGTGCCTGAGATGCTGATCGGAGGAGAGTGGCGCCAGGGGGCGGCGCACGAGGAGATCGAGGTGGTCAACCCGGCGACCGAGGCTGTCGTGGACAGCGTTCCGGCCGCCTCGCACGAGGACGTCGAGCTGGCGGTGGCGACGGCCAAGCGCGCCTTCCCGGAGTGGTCGCGCACCGACGTGGAGAAGCGCGCCGGGATCCTGGCCAAGGCCGCCGATCTCATCCACGAGCACGCCAAGGAGCTGGCGGCGACGCTGACCTCGGAGCAGGGCAAGCCGGTGGCCGAGGCCATGGGTGAGGTGACCCACCTCGCGCACGGCGTGCGCTACTACGCCGAGGCGGCTACGAAGGTGCGCGGCGCCTACCAGGACCTGCCTTCCACGCTGGGCCCGGCCTACGGCATGGTCATCCGCCGGCCGATGGGCGTGTGCGCGGCGATCACCCCCTACAACTTCCCGCTGACGCTGCTGGGCACCAAGGTCGCCCCGGCGCTGGCGACGGGCAACACGGTGGTGGCCAAGCCCGCGGCCACCACGCCGTTGGCCACGCTGGAGGTGGCCCGGCTGTTCTCGGAGGCCGGTATGCCTGACGGCGTGCTCAACGTGGTCACCGGGCGCGGCTCGGTGATCGGCGACGCGCTCGTCTCCCACCCCGACGTCCGCCGCGTGGCCTTCACCGGCTCCACCGAGGTGGGGCGGCGCGTGGCCAGGCTCGCCGCGCCCGATCTCAAGCGGCTGTCGCTGGAGCTGGGCGGCTCCGATCCGGTGATCGTGTGCGCCGACGCCAACGTCGACGCCGCGGTCAAGGCCGTGATCATCGGCCGCTACTGGAACGCCGGGCAGGCGTGCCTGGGCTGCAAGCGCGTGTTCGTGCACGACAGCGTGTACGACGCCTTCGTCTCCCAGCTGGTGGAGCGCGTCGGCCGCTACGAGCCGGGCGACGGCACGGTCAAGGCCGAGAAGCCCAAGCTGCGCATGGGCCCCATTCACAGTCGCGCGGGCCGCGACGAGTTGCTGGAGCAGATCGAGAGCGCCACCGCCTCGGGCGGGAGGCTGCTCATCGGCGGCGGCACCGGCAGCACCAACAAGGGGTGGTTCCTGGAGCCGGCGGTCATCGCCGAGCCCGCCGCGAACTCGCGCGTGATGACCGAGGAGGTGTTCGGGCCGGTCCTGCCGGTGCTGCGCTTCTCCGATTTCGATGACGCCATCGCCCGCGCCAACGACACCCCCTACGGGCTGGGCTCCTCGATCTGGACCCATGACGCCCGGCTCATCCACCGGGCGGCGCAGGAGATCGACTCCGGCATGACGTGGGTCAACCAGATCCACTACGGCTATGACGAGCTGCCGTTCGGCGGAGTGAAGGCGTCGGGCTTCGGCAAGGAGCACGGCCTGGAGTCGCTGGACTCCTATGTCGAGCTCAAGTCCGTGGTGGTGGGAGGGCTGGCCTGATGGCGGTCACGTACGACGGCGGCGCGATCACCTTGGACAAGCCGCCGGCGAACTCATATGACATCGGGTTCATGGGCGAGATGGCGCAGGCCATCGAGGCCGCCAATGCCGATGCCTCGGCGCGCGTGGTCGTCGTGCGGTCAGCGAGCGAGAAGTTCTTCTGCGCCGGCGCCGACATCAAGCGCTTTCTCGCCAACGACGTCGCGCCCAACATGGACATGATCCGCCTCGCGCACGAGGCGCTGGCCTCGATGGCCCGCTCGCCCAAGCTGTTCGTGGCCTGTGTCGCCGGGCACGCCCTCGGCGGCGGGCTGGAGATCGCGCTCGCCTGCGATGTGCGCTACGCCATCGAAGGCCGTTTCCGGCTCGGCACGCCGGAGGTGACGCTGGGCCTGCTGCCTGGCAATGGCGGCACGCAGAGGCTGCCGCGCCTGATCGGCGTCGGGCCGGCGTTGGAGCTGCTCAGCACCGGCCGCACTCTCTCCCCCGGGGAGGCCCGCGAGATCGGGCTGGTGTCACAGGTGTTCGCCGACCAGGCCGCCTTCGACGCACACGTGGCGGCGCTGCGGGCGCTGCCGCCGCTGGCGCTGGCCAACATCAAGCGGGCCGTATACGAGGGCATGGAGCTGCCCCTGGTCGACGGCTTGGCGCTGGAGCGCGACCTCATCGAGGAGTTGTTCGGATCCGAGGACGCTCGCGAGGGGCTGACGGCGTTCAGCGAGAAGCGCACCCCGGAGTTCGTGGGCGCATGACCACCGAGACCATCACCACATTCGCTGGCGCGTTCATCGACGGGCGCGAGCACGTCAACCAGGGAGACCCGCTACCGGTGACCAACCCCAGCACCGGCGAGGCGTTCGCCGAGGTGCCGGGCGGCACCGAGGCCGACGTCGACGCCGCCGTGACCGCCGCGGCGCACGCCCAGCGGGAATGGTCCGCGCTGGCCGTGTCCAAGCGCGGCGAGATCCTGGGCGCCGCCGCCCACCACGTCGAGGAGCATCTGGAGGAGCTCATCCCGCTGCTCACCCGAGAGCAGGGCAAGACACTGCGCGACAGCCGCATCGAGCTCAGCAAGGCCGTTGACACGCTCATGCATTACGCCGGCCTGTCCAAGGCGCTCCGGGGGGCGCACACGCCGGGCCTGGATCCCGGGGTGGACGGCGTGGTGCTGCGGCGGCCGCTCGGCGTCGTGGGCGCGATCGTGCCGTGGAACTTCCCGACGACGCTGTTGTGCAACAAGCTGGCGCCGGCCCTGGTGGCGGGCAACACGGTGGTGGCCAAACCGGCCGGCACCACACCGCTGACCACGCTGCGCTTCTGCGAGCTGCTGTGCCAGGGCGGGCTCCCCGCCGGGGTGTTCAACGTGGTCACCGGCAGCGGCTCGGTCACCGGCACGGCGCTGGTGCGCCACCCGCGGGTGCGCAAGATCGCCTTCACCGGCTCCACCCCCGTCGGCGAGCAGATCATGGCGCTGGCCGCGCCGGGGATGAAGCGGGTCACGCTCGAGCTGGGCGGCTCTGACCCGATGATCATCTGTGACGACGCCGATCTGGACGCGGCCGCGAGCGCCGCCTCGATGGGTCGCTTCTACAACTGCGGACAGGCGTGCCTGGCGATCAAGCGCGTCTATGTGTTCGAGTCGGTGGCCGACGAGGTCATCGAGCAGGTCACGGCCAAGGCCGGGCGGCTGAAGGTCGGGCGCGGCGACGTGAAGGGGTCGCAGATGGGGCCGCTTCACACCGCGGCCCAGCGCGACGAGGTGGCCGGCCAGGTCACGCGCACGCTCGAGCTCGGCGGCACGCTGCTGGCCGGCGGCGCCCCGCCGGACGATCCGGAGTGCGACGGCGGGTTCTTCTACGCGCCGACGGTCATCGCCGACCCGCCGCACGACGCGCCCATGGCCACCGAGGAGGTCTTCGGGCCGGCGCTGCCGATCTGGCGCGTCGCAGATCTCGACGAGGCGATCGCGCGCGCCAACGCGTCGCCGTTCGGGTTGGGGTCCTCGGTATGGACGCGCGATCTGGCCCGCGCACGGCAGGCGGCCGAGCGCATCGAGGCCGGCTACACGTGGATCAACTCCCGCACCAAGGTCTACGACGAGCTGCCCTTCGGCGGCTGGAAGTCCAGCGGCTACGGCAAGGAGCACGGCACCGAGGCCTTCGACTACTACACCGAGACCAAGTCCGTTGTCTTCGGCAGCCAGTCCTGACGGCGAGTCGCTCCGGGACTCGCCCTGGGAGCTCGACGACTTCCCCGTCCCGCTGCTCGACCTCTCGCGGACGTTCGAGGGGTTCCTGGACCTGGAGTGGCTCGAGCTCACGCCCGAGGTCGCGCGCGTCCGCTTCCAGGTGCGCGAGAACCTCAAGCAGCCGCTGGGCCTGCTGCACGGTGGGATCTACTCGGCGGTGGCGGAGACCGTGGCCTCGGTGGCGACGGTCCGGGCGGTGTGGGAGGACGGGATGATCGGATCGGGTCTGAGCAACTCGGCCAGCTTCCTGCGCCCGGTCACCGCGGGCACGGTCCACGTCCTCGCCCGGTGCCGCGGCCACGATGACCGCGAGTGGCTGTGGGGCCACGAGTTCCGCGACGACCAGGACCGGCTCTGTGCGCTGGTCGACGTGACGATCGCCGTGCGCCCGCTGCCGACCCGGTGACCGACACCGCCGTGCAGGTCGGCGGCCTGCCGATCGAGGTCCTGGACGTCCCCGGCCCGTCGCCGCAGGCGCCGCTGGTTCTGCTGCACGAGGGGCTGGGCTCGGTGGGGCTGTGGCGCGAGTTCCCGGAGCCAGCTCCAGGCCGCAACGGGGCGCCGGCTCATCGCGTTCTCGCGCTACGGGCACGGGCGCTCGTCGCCGCCTCCCCATCCCCGCACGCCCGCGTTCTTCCATGAGGAGGCATTGGAGGTTCTGCCCGAGCTGCTGTCCGCGCTCGAGGTCTCTGACCCCGTACTCGTGGGCCATAGCGATGGGGCGTCGATCGGCCTCATTCACGCCGCGCACCATCCGGTCACGGCGCTGGTGCTGCTCGCGCCCCACGTGTTCGTGGAGGACATCTGCGTGAATGCGATCCGGGGAACGCGCGAGACGTTCGTCGATGGTGAGCTGCGCGGCCGGATGGCGCGCTACCACGACGACCCCGACGCCGCGTTCTGGGGCTGGTGCGGCGTGTGGCTCGATCCCGCGTTCCGGCAATGGAGCCTGGACGAGGAGGCGAGCCTGCTCCAGGCGCCGACGCTGCTCATCCAGGGCGCCGCGGACCCGTACGGGACGCTGGCCCAGATCGAGCGGATCGAGGCCCGCGCCCGAGGGCCGTTACAACGGCTCGTCCTTAACGGCGGCCACAGCCCGCACCTGGAGCACGGGCCGCGGGTCGCCGACGCCATCGCGGACTTCCTGGCGTGAGCGATCAAGTTCGTCCAACCCCGGCCGATAAGTCAGACACCTGACAACCGGGGTCGGGACAGCCGCCTGCGCCTCGGGACCGGATCACTGGCAACGGCACCTGGAGAGGACCACCATGTTCAAGCGCTCACGCGCGACCGCCGACGAGACGGACGCGCAGGCTTTCGCGGCCTCGATCGAGCAGGTGAAGGCGGGCCTGCGCAGCATGCACGACCATTGCCTGACGAACCTCGGAGCGGGGCTGCGGGCCATGACCGAGGGGAACCTCGCCGTCGCGGTGGCGCCGGTGACCACGCCGATCGACGCCGCCGCGGTCGATCCGTTCGCCGCCGAGCTGGTCGAGCTGTTCAACTCGATCCTGGCCAAGACGCAGACCGCGCTGACGGACTACAACACGCTGCGCGAGGAGCTCCGCTCGGCGCTCGGCGATCAGTCCTGCCTGACGAGCTCCGCCAGCGGCTGCACAGCCTGGACGCCCACTGCCTGACCGGCCTCCGAGCCGGCCTCGGCGCGGCGGCCGCGGGCGACCTGACCGTCGATGTGCAGCCCGTCACCACTCCGCTGGAGGCGGCGCCCGGCACGGCGCTTGGCGAGCTGGGCGAAGTCTTCAACTCGATGCTGGCCAAGGCCCAGGGCGGCCTGCAGGCCTACAACGCGATGCGTACCCGCCTCAACGACCACGTCGGCGGGATGATCAACGAGATCGGCGCGCTGGCCGGACGGGTCGCCGCCAGCTCGCAGCAGATGACCGCCAGCTCGCAGCAGACCGGCCTGGCCATCGATGAGATCGCCCGCACGTCCTCGACGGTGGCCGAGGGCGCCGAGCGCCAGGTCGGACTGGTGCAGAGCGCCCGCAGCACGACGCACGAGGCCGTCGAGACCGCCGCCAACGCGCGCGACATCGCCCGGCAGGGCGTGGCGCTGACCGCCGAGATCTCCAGCATCGCCGACCAGACGAACCTGTTGGCGCTCAACGCCGCCATCGAGGCCGCCCGCGCCGGCGAGCAGGGCAACGGCTTCGCCGTCGTCGCCGACGAGGTGCGCAAGCTCGCCGAGTCGGCATCCAGGACGGCCGATCAGACCCGCGACGCCTTTCACGGCCTGGCGTCGAGCATCGCCGCCGTCAGCGCGTGCGTCGACCGGGTTGTGGAGGTGACCGACCAGGTGGCCTCCGTCGCCGAGGAGGCGAGCGCCGCCACCGAGCAGGTGTCGGCCAGCGCCCAGGAGTCGAGCGCGTCCACCCAGGAGATCAGCACGGCCAGCGAGCAGCTGGCCGGGATGGCGGGCGAGCTGGAGAGGCTCGTCAGCGCGTTCAACGAGTGAGGGCGGCGTCCGTGTCCACCGCATCCACCAGCGTCTCACCCATCCCCCACCGGCGGCCAGTTCGTCGTGTTCGACCTCGGCGGCGAGGAGTACGCGCTGCCAATCCAGCACGTGCGCGAGGTGATCCGCTACGCCCGGCCACGGCGTGTGTCGAGCGATGCCCGCGTGCTGGGCGTCATCTCCCTGCGCGAGAAGCTCGTGCCCGTGGTCGACGTCGCCCAAAGCCTGGGCCTGGCGGTCACGCTCGACGAGAACGCCAAGATCGTCATCATCGCCACCGGCGAGACCACCAGCGCGGGCGTCGTGGTGGACGGCGTCAACGAGGTGATCACGCTGCGCACCGAGGACATCGAGCCGCTGCCGGTGAGCGAGACCGAGATCCTGGGGTCGATCGCCAAGCGCGGCGACCGGCTGCTGATGCTGCTCGACGCCGAGCGCATGTTCAGCGACGTCCAGATCGACGCGCCCGCCGAGTAAGCGGGCGCGCGGCGCGGGAGTCGCGGACCCCGATGCGGGTGTCGCCGCGCTCCAGCGTGAAGCGACGCCCGCTCATGACGGGCTCCCCGGCGCAGCGGGCATCAGCACGGTGGTGAGCGTCCGCCTTCGCCGCTCAGGGGTGGGCTCGTTGTGCAGGACGGGCGCCAGGGCGGCGCTGAGCCGGCCGACGAGCTCGTGCAGCTCGTGGTCAGAGAGGTTGAGCGCGAACTGGCCGTAGCTGACGCCATCGGCGCCGGGGTCAGGCGTGCCGCCGGCCAGGTGGCGGGCGAAGTCGCCGAGCAGCGTCCCGATGAAGACGGTGAACGCGTGCAGTTGCTCCTCGGGGCCGAGCCGGGCCATCTCCGCCGCGGTGAGGCGCGCCTGGCCCTGGGCGAGCGCGTAGATGCGCCGCGGCGTCCCGCGCGCCGGCTGTTGCGCGACCACGGTCAACATCCCGGCGTCCGCGAGCGTCGCCATGTGGCGATACAGCGTGGCCTTGGGCACGTCGGCGAGGATCTCCGCGAGGTCCTCGGACGAGAGGTGGCGATCGCCGAAGAAGGCCTGGACGATGCGCAGGCGGACGGGATGGATCAGGAGGTCGGGTGATTTCAGTCTCATAACTGAGAACGTTATCAGGTACGAGATCTAATGGGAGGCTTGCGTCCGCCCGACGGCTTTGCAACGATCCGCACGTGGACTGGAGGGCTGTGGCGGGCGGGGCAGCGGTGCGTGCACTGCTCGGTTCGGTTGCGCTTTTGCGCGATCGCCCCGGGAGCGGCGACCGCCGCCACGACCATCGTGTTCCAGGCCGCGCCGGCCAACTCGACCAACCAGACGTTGGCGATGTTCAAGTTCCATGACACTGCCGGGTCCCCGACGTTCGCGTGCCTGCTCGACGCGGGCGCGCCCGTCGATCTGTCAGGCCGACACAGTGCTGACGTTCTCCGGCCTCGCCGAGGGCAGTCACACGTTCTCGGTGCAACCCACCGGCGGGGCCGGCGTCATCCCTCCAACCGATTCCTACCCTGGACCGTCGACCTCACCCCGCCCACGACCCAGATCACCGGGAAACCCCCGGCCCTCAGCAATTCCAAGACCTCGACGTTCACGTTCACCTCGCCCGACACACGGCGACATTCCGCTGCTCGCTCAACGGCAGCGCCTCGGCCGCCTGCACCTCGCCGCTCACCTACACCGGGCTCTCCGACGGAACCCGCTCCCTGCTCATCCAGGCGGTGGATCTCGCCGGCAACGCCGACCTCCAGGCCCAACCGATCAGCTGGACCGTCGACACCACGCCACCGGACACGACGCTGGCCAACCCGGGCAATCTCACCGGCAAGGACGTGGCGGTGTTCTCGTTCACCTCCAGCGAGGCCGGCTCCATGTTCCAGTGCTCGTTCCGCAACCGAGCGTTTGCGGCGTGCACGTCACCCGACGCGGTGGACGTCCCGGGGTCGGGATCCCAGACGTTCAAGGTTCGAGCGATCGACGGGGCGGGCAACGTCGACCCGACCCCTGCCACACACGCCTGGACGAGTGACCTCACGCCGCCCAAGCGCCCAACGGTGACGATCTTCGCCGCCCCTCCGGCGGCGGCGAAGGCGACGGCGAGCGCGGTCGCCCCGCGGCCGATCGCCAGGAACAACCCCTCGCTGGGGCTGACCTTCACCAACCCCCTCCAGCACCTGCTCTCCACCCCGCGGTGGCAGGAATCGACACGGCTGCACGCCCAGTGGTCCACCGACTCGAGCGCGCACTCCTACGACGTCACCGTGGACGAGTTTCCGATGGACTCCACCGGCATGGGGTTCCATGGTGAGGATCTGGACACGCACACGGAGTACCGCCACACGACCCGGACCGCTCTCACGCTGAACCTGTTCGTCGGCAGCACGGTGTGCGTCAAGGTGACGGCGTCAGACAAGGTCGGCAACGTCTCCCGGTCGCGGACCTCGTGCACGACCATCCCCGTCTCGTTCACGCCGCGCGACATCGGGCCGCCGCCCACCAAGGACGCCAAGGCCTACCGCGGCTACTACATCGTCCTGGGCGCCAAGGGCTACGAGTTCGTCCTGGACATCGGCGACGAGTTCTACTTCTCCCCCACACACGTGGCGCTCATCGCGGAGCGCTGCCACGACTGCGGAGTGGTGGAGGTCGACTTCAACCGCTTCGTCGGCAACGCTCACAACCGTAACCACGAGCTCGCCACGGTCAACCTCAACGCCTCCGACCGCAGCGGCGACTTCCATCTGATCGACGTTCCGCTCCCGGCACGGCGGGTGGCCCGCGACGGCATGGGCGATCTCGTCATCCGCGCGGTGTCGGGCCGGCCGCGGATCAGCGGCATCGGCATCGGCAACTGACCGCTGGCCCGCCCGGCTTGAGGGCCGGGCCGGATTCTGGACGATTGTTCGAGTTACGGGGCTCGCAGTCTTCGTCCTGCCGCGATCGCGCTGGGCGTTGCGGCATCCCTGGCTGTGCCGGCGGGGGCGCTGGCTGCCGGGCGCCCCGCGCCCAACCTCACCTGTGAGGTCACGCCCACCAACCAGTTCTACAGCGGCACGTATGACAACGTGGTCGTGCCGCCCGACCAGTTCTGCGAGCTCACCGGAGCCACCGTTCGCGGCAACGTGACCGTGGAGACCGCGGGATCGCTGGACCTCGCGTCATCGGGCACCGCGGGCGGCAACCTGCTGGTGGGCAGCCAGGCCAGTGCGTTCGAGGACAGCGGCTGGGTCATCGGCGGCGCCGCGATCGGCAACGGGTCAGGCTCGCTGGGCATCTCGGGAACCGTGCACGGCATCGTGGCCAACAAGGTGTCGGCTCTGACCATCCAGAGCGCCACCATCGACGGCAGCGTGGTGTCCAACCAGAGCCTGTACGGCGGCTTCGTCGCCGGCAGCGTGATCAGGGGCCAGTTGGCGATCAGCGGCACCAGCGCCGGGGACGACGTCGAGTCGTCGATCTGGTTCATCGCCGGGCCCCAGCTGGACAGCTCGCCACAGGAGATCGACGGCAACGTGGTGCTCACAAGTAACCAGAGCCCCATCTACCATCTCCGACAACCACATCAAGCAGAACCTGGTGTGCGCGGGCAACGACCCGGCCCCGTTCAACTCGGTCGGCGGATTCGGCAACACCGTGGACGGCCGGTCGGTCGGCCAGTGCGCCACGACCAACACACCGCCGGCCGGGTCGGACGCCACCACCGCGCTCAACGCTGTGCACAGCGCGCTGGCGAGGTGAGGACACACCCTCGGGGGGCGGCCGCCACGGCCGTCCCTCCCGCCCGGTCGCGGCTACTGGAACAGGATCAGGTGGTACGCGCTGAAGGCGAAGCCCACCGCCAGCAGGCTCCACGTGATCGGCCAGCTCAGCGTGCGGACGAACGCCTTCTCCCACTCTCCCACGAGCACGACGTAGCCGAGGATGCCCGCCAGCATCACCGCGTAGATGATGATCGCCACCAGAGGCGAGGGAGCGAGGCCCACGATCGGCGCGATGATCAGGCCGAGGACGATCCACGCGCTGATGGCGAGGATGTCGACGGTGAGGCTGGTGCGCTCGCGGCCCACGATCGTCATGAACCCGGCGGCGCCCACAAGCGCCGCGACGATGAACACGCCCTGCGCCCAGTGCGTGCCGAAGCCGAAGATCGCGCCCATCAGCTTCCCGCCGGCCCACAGAAGGAGCGGATCGAAGAAGCTGACCGCGAAGTAGCACGCGAACATGTCCTCCGTGGAGTCCCACGGGTTGCCGAACACCGGCCGCCGTGGGACCAGCGCTTCGCGAAGCGCGGCGCGGTCGAGCGCTCCGCTGAGCGAGGTGGGATGGTTCGTTCCGCTCATCGAATGTGCGACACATACTAAGCAGCGGCCGCGCGTGGCGCGGCTAGCCTGTGCGCGTGTTCGTGGGACGTGTCTTCGTGGTGGGCTCGACCAATGTCGACCGCACAGTGCCGGTGCCGCGCCTGCCTGGGAGGGGCGAGACCGTGCTCGGCGATGCGGTCCGCATCAGCCCCGGGGGCAAGGGCGCCAACGCCGCGGCGGCGGCCGCGCGAGGCGGGGCCGCGGTCACGTTGGTGTCCGCGGTCGGGGCCGACCCGGACGGTGAGGCTGCCCGCGAGACGCTGCGCTCCGAAGGCGTGGCCATCGACGCGGTGGCCGTCCTGGACGGCGTGCCCACCGGTGCCGCGCTCATCATCACCGACGCCGCGGGCGCCAACCTCATCGCCGTCGCGGCCGGGGCCAACGCCCGCCTGCGCCCCGCTCATGTGGAGCGGTCGCTGGAGGGGCTGGACCCCGCCGATGTCGTGCTCGTGAGCGCCGAGGTACCCGACGCGTGCATCGAGGCCGGCCTGCGCGCCGCCAGCGCTCGCGGCGCAACCGCCATCCTGGACCCCGCGCCGGCCCGCCCATCGCTGCTCGACGCGGCCCGGATCGGCGCCATCCTCACGCCCAACGAGTCCGAGGCGAGCGAGCTGACGGGCAGCGCGGAGCCCGCCGACGCCGCGCGACGGCTCGCCGCCCTCACCGGGCGACCCGCGGTGGTCACCCTCGGCGAGGCCGGGTGCCTGATCGCCGACGGCGACGCGGTGACCCGGTACGCGGCCGCTCCGGCGCCCGCCATCGTGGACACGGTGGGCGCCGGCGATGCGTTCGCCGGAGGGCTGGCCGCCGCGCTGGCGGGTGGGCAGCCGCTCGCGGAGGCGGTGGGCGCCGCCCTGCAGGCGGCCGCGCTGTCGCTGGGCCACTCCGGAGCTCGCCCACCGTACGGCGAGGGCTAGCCCCCGAAGATCGGGATGGGCGGAACCTGCAAATCCCGACAAACCTGGCGGCACGCTGGAGATGTGCCGGGATGTGCATGCCCCACATGCATTTCCCGGCAAACCGCCCGAAGCGATTTTGATTTGCCGGGATGTACAGGTTGTGAGCCGGATGACGATCCGGGATTAGACACGCTCAGTGCATGACGACCGACAGCACGTACTCGGCCGCGGCGGCCGGGTCGCCGCGGGGTGCCCGGATCCGCATGTGGGCCTTGCGGTAGGTGGCCTGACGGCGTAGGAAGAGCTCGTGGATCTCGCCCTCGGTGCGGTTCTGGAGCAGAGGGCGGGTGCGCATCAAGCCGGGGAGCTCGGCCCGCACGTCGCGCCAGGACACCGCGAGGTTGACGACGAAGGCGTGGTCGAACAGGGCGTTGCGGGTGTCAGGGTCCTCGAGGGCGCCCCCACCCAGCGACAGGACGGCGGGCTGGCCGACCAGCAGCTCGGCGATGACCTGCTTCTCGAGCGAGCGAAAGAGGCTCTGCTCCCCGGCCGCGAACAGATCGGGGATGGAGCGGCCACAGCGCTCGACGACGACCTGGTCGGTGTCGAACCATGCGCGGCCGAGGCGCGCGGCCGTGAGTTCGGCGATGGTGGACTTCCCCGCCCCCATGAAGCCGATGAACGCGATGTGCCGGCTGAGACGGTCGGCACGGGCCTGCGCGTGGGCGTCGCGCAGCAGGGCTTCGGCGGCGTCACCGCCGGGCGGGGTGGTCATCGCTGGAGCGGGAACGTCGCGGCGTGGACGTTGACGTAGTCACAGGCGGTGCTGAGGACGACGAGCGTCTCGGCGCGCACGAAGCCGGGGAGCAGCGCCAGCCGCGTGGTGAGCAGCTCCTGGAGCTCCTCGAGGCTCGCAGCGCGGACCTTGACCAGCCAGTCATAGCGGCCGCTGACGGCGTGGGCCTCCTCCACCTGGTCCATGTCGCGCAGCAGGCGCTCGACCGCCTGGTAGGTGTCGGCGTTCTGGGCCACCTGGAGGACGTAGAACGCGGTGATCGGCAGGCCGACGGCGCCGGGGCTGATCCGCGCGGTGATCTCGGTGACCACGCCGCGCTCGCGCAGGCGCTCCACGTGGGTGCTGACCTCCTCCACGGTGCGCCCGAGCTCGTGGGCGACGCGGGGCAGGTCGCCGGCGTCCTCGGCGAGCAGGTGGATGACCCGCCAGTCGTCGGGCGTGAGGTCATGCGGCACGCAGCGAGCCTACCGAAGCCATTCCCCCTGCATGGGCCCGCGTTTCGCGGCGTAGATAGGATGGGCCGATGCCCGAGCCCACCGCCTTCGTCGACGAGGTGGCCAACGAGCTCGACAGCTGGCCGGGCGTACGCATCGAACCGCGCCCGGATGGCGTCACCGTCGTCCGCTACCGCCACGCCGAACTGGGGCTCCTGTACCCCGATCGCGGCATCGCCGAGCTTCCGTTCCTGAGCGTCGAGCATGACGAGCTCATCGAGCACGGCGAGGCCGAACCGGCCGTGGCGACACCCGACTCCGTGGGCGTCAGCCATGCCCTCCGCGGCCCTTCGGACGTGACAGAGGTGCTGGCGCTGTTCGATCGCCGCTACCGCGGGGTGCGCGGGGACGACCCGCCCTACAGCTCCGAGGACTCAGCCTGAACGGGCCTGCGCGGCGGTCGATGAGCGCCGCCTCGGCGAGCTCTGCGCCGGGTGGCGGTGCCCCGGCCATCGCCACCCGGGGACTGTCAAAGGACTTCGGCGCCGGGCGCGGTCTGTTCGCGCTCGACCTCGAGGTGCGGCGCGGCGAGGTGTTCGGGTTCCTCGGGCCCAACGGCGCCGGCAAGTCAACGACGATGCGGTTGCTCCTGGACCTGATCCGGCCCACCGCCGGGTCAGCGTCGGTGCTCGGGCTCGACACCCGGGCAGACAGCCTCGAGATCCGGCGCCGGGTGGGCTACCTCGCCGGCGACTTCGGCCTCTATCCCAAGCTCACCGGAGCCGCGGTCCTGGACTACCTGGGCGAGCTGCGCGGCGGGGTGGACCGCGGTCGGCGCGACGCTCTGGCCGAGCGCTTCGACGCTGAGCTGCACCGGCCGATCCGCGAGCTCTCCACCGGGAACCGCCAGAAGCTCGGGCTCATCCAGGCGTTCGTGCACGACCCCGAGCTGCTCATCCTTGACGAGCCGATCGCCGGGCTGGACCCGTTGGTGCAGCAGAGCTTCCACGCGCTGCTGGCCGAGGTGAGCGCGCGGGGCGCCACGATCTTCCTGTCCTCGCACACGCTGTCTGAGGTGGAGCGCGTCACCCATCGCCTGGCCATCCTGCGCCAGGGCCGCCTCGTCGTCGTCGACTCGCTGGAGAACCTGCGCAAGGTCGCGGTGCAGCGGCTGGAGATCGAGTTCGCGGCGCCGGTGGCGGCGGACGCGTTCGCGTCCCTGCCGGGCGTGCGCGAGGTGACCGTGGCCGGCGCGACGCTCACCGTGGCCTTCGCGGGCGCGGCGGACGCGGTGGTGAAGGCCGCGGCCGCGCACGAGGTGCGCTCGATCCGCTCGCGGGACGACGACCTCGAGGAGATCTTCCTGCGCTACTACCGCGCCGAGGGGTCGGCGTGACCGGTGCGCCGCTGGCGATGGCGCTGCGCCTGCGCCTGGCGTCCGCCGGCGCCGCCGCCTGCGGGCTGGTGGCGGTACTGGTGATCGTGGGTGCGCTGTTCCCGGCGGTCGGCACCACGATCGGGAAGCTCAGCCTGCCGCGCGGGGTGTCCCAGCTGCTCGGCGGCGCCGACTACGCCACCCTCACCGGCTGGTTTCGCAGCGAGATCGGCGCGGTCTACGGCCCACTGGTGATCGGTGCGGTCGCCATCACCAGCGCCTCCGCGGTCACCGCCGGCGAGGAGGAGGACCGGATCCTCGCGCTCGTGCTGGCGCATCCGATCACGCGCGCGCGCCTGGTGATCGCCAAGGCGGGCGCGATCGCGGCGCTGGTGGCGATCGTCGCGGTGGGTGCATGGGTGGGCCTGCTCCTCGGCGTGGCACTTGGGGGCGGCGGCATCAGCGTCGGGCACATGGCCGCGTTCGCCGTGCATCTGGCCTTCTTCGGGCTGGCCATCGGCGCGGTGGCGCTGGCGATGGGCGCCGGCACCGGGCGCCGCACCCTCGCCAGCGGCGTCGCCGCCGGGGTGGGCGTGCTCGGCTGGCTGATCAACGGCTTCGCGCCGCTGGTGGGCGCTCTGGACTGGCTCAAATACCTGTCGCCCTTTTACTACTACGCGGGCCACGACCCGTTGACCCAGGGGATCGACGTCGGCGATCTCGCGGTGCTGGGCGTGGCCACGATCGTGCTCACGGCGCTGGCCGTGGTCGCGTTCGAGCGCCGGGACCTCCGGGGGTAGTGCCGGCGACGGGGGTCGTATCCTGCGCCCATGGACCGGTGGGCGACGTTTGACTGCTACGGGACGCTCGTGGACTGGAACGCGGGCATCGCCGGCGAGCTGGGGCGGCTGTTCGGCGCCGAGCGCCGCGACACGTTGCTGGCCCGCTACCACGTGATCGAGCCGCGGATCCAAAACGAGCGCCCCACGTCGCGTTACCGCGACGTGATGGCCGCCGTCCTGGCGGAGATCGCCCAGGAAAGCGACCAGCCGCTGCCGGCCGGCGAGGAGGACGCCCTCGGCCGCTCGCTGCCGAGCTGGCCGGTGTTCGGAGAGGTGCCCGAGGCGCTGAGCGAGGCACACCGTCGCGGCTGGAAGCTGATGGCGCTCTCCAACACCGACCGCGACTTCATCGACGCGTCGATCGGCGCGATCGGCGTCCCCTTCGAGGGGGCGATCGTGGCATCGGAGGTCGGGTCCTACAAGCCGGCCCACGCGCACTGGCTCGCATTCTCGGCGCAGACCGGCGCCGACCCCGCGCACCACATCCACGTCGCCCAGAGCCACTTCCACGACATCGTGCCCGCGAGCGAGCTCGGCATCCGCTCGGTGTGGATCAACCGCCTCGGCGAGCGCGGCGAGCCCGCGCCGACGCGCGAGCTGCCCGACCTCAACGGGCTCGCCGACGTCCTGGACGAGCTGGACGGTTGATTCCACGACCCCGCGTGCCGGATGAATCCGGATGATCGGCGCCGGATCGGCGTCCTCGGGCTCACCCATACATCCAGTATGGGCTTCGCCCTGCGTCCTTGACCGGCTTGATCCCCGAATCCCCCGGCACCACGCGGCCGCGAAATCAACCATCCGGTGGCGCCGGACTGAGCCCGGCCCGGCGCCACGCGTCGTCGATCAGTCGTCGGTCAGCCGTCGCCCAGGAACGCGGCGGGCAGGTCTCGTCCCGGAACCTGGTTGGGGGCGAAGATCCGCGGGTCACCCGGATACGCGACCGACCAGTTGTGCGACGAGTACCAGTCCAGCCGGTTGAGCATCGCCGGCTTGGCGGTGTCCGGCGCCGCGCGCAGACCGTTGAAGCGCTGCTGCCGGCTCCAGGCCACCCACGCGTCGTAGACCTTCGCCTCGGACGCGGGCACCGAGCCCGTGCCCGCCAGGGCGCCATGGGTGATCTTCGACGGGAAGCCCGGCGCGCCCAGCGTCAGCGGGATCTTCTCGGCCAGCACGTTGAACGGAGCCCGGTTCGGCTTGGCGGTGAACGCGTTGTACATCGGGATGGCCGAGTGGTCGACCTGATTCATGGGCGTGATCCCGAGGATCTGCTCGATGGTGCGCACGAGGTCGACCTGCGTGTAGTACTGGTTGTCGACGCCCTTCTTGGCGTAGGGGCTGATCGTCCACAGCACGCTGTGGTGACCGTCGACGTGGTCCACGCCGTTCTGCGGATCGTCCTCCAGGACGAAGATCGCCGTGCTCCCCCAGAACTTGCTGTGGGAGATGTCATCCACGACCCGGCCGACGGCGAGGTCGTTGTCGGCGTTCTCGGCCACCGGATCGGGGTCCCCCGAGCCGACCCCGGCGGTGTGATCGGTCATGAGCCACATGAACGTGAGGTTGGGGAGATGTCCGCTCGTCTGCTGCTTGGCGAAGATCGGCTCCCACATGTCCACCCGGTACTGGTCGGGGATGTTGAGCTGGAAGTTCGGGAACCAGGGATCGAGGATCTTGTTCAGCGACGGGATGTCGCTGGTGGTCTTGAACTTGTGGGTGGGCACCGGGAGCTTGCCCTTGGCCTTGCCCTCGAGGATCCGGGAGTCCTTGTACCACTCGTCCCAGGACGGCGGGGGCTGCGCGAACGGGTTGTGGGCGTACTCGCCGAACACCTGCACGGACTTGCCGGCCTTCTCGGCGGCGTTCCAGAGGAAGCCGTCGCGCTGGTAGGCCAGCGCGTCCCCACCCTGTGACGGATAGGAGCGGTAGAACGCGCCGAACTCCTTCTCGTTGTAGTCGTTGGCCTCGGCCTGGACGATCCAGTTGTGGCCGTCAGCCGAGAGCGTGCCCTCGTCATAGAAGTTGTCCAGATCGCCGAAGCGCTTGGCCAGCGCGTGGAGGTTGGGCGTGACGTTGCGGCCAAACTGGGCCAGGGCCGGATCGCCGTTGCCCTCCCCCAGGTCGCCCAGGACCTGATCATATGTCCGGTTCTCCTTGACGATGACGACGACGTGCTTGATCGGGGAACTGCCGCCGAGCTTGGAGGGGATGACCGAGGGCACGGTGTCCGCGGCGCCGGAGTTGATCGCCGGGACGATGTTCCAGGCGTTGTCGGTGAAGACGGTCTTGGTGTCAGCGCTCAGCGCGCCCGCCGACGGGAGCTTGAACATCGTCACGCTCCCCGTGTCGTCGTAGGTGTTGTGAGCCTTCGCGGGCTTGGTCTTGGGGCCCTTGTCGATCGTCGACGCCGGGCCGCGGGCGCCGATGCCCTTGTCGTTGGTGACCACGATCTCGTTGCTCAGCGCCGGGTCGGCCTGCACCTGCACGGGGTAGAAGTCCGTGGGCATCAGCCCCTGATACTTGACGGGCTTGGACAGGCCGCCGTAGCGGTACTGCGCGATCGCGTTATCGCGGCCGATGCTGACCAGGAGGTGGGTGGCGTCGGGCATCGTGATCGCGTTGGCGTAGCTGCCGACGCGCGCGCCCGGGACCGGGTTGGTGCTGACGGTCTGGGCCACCTTGTTGGTCGCCGTGTTGATCACGCTCATGCTGTCGTCGTTGGAGTTGGCGACGAACAGCGCCGTGCCGTGCAGGAACAGCGCCGTCGGCTCCAGGCCGACCGGGATCTCCTGGGCCTCCTTGCCGGTCGCCAGGTCGACCACCGAGACCGTCCCGCTCGTTGCGCCGCCGGTCACCTTGCTCGACACGATCGGAGTGCCGTCGGACATGTTCGTGAACTGGCCCGGCCGTGCCGGCGCGCCGCCTTCGTTGGAGACGTAGGCGGTGGCGCCGTTGTTGGTGAGCACGACCTGGCGCGGTGCGTTGCCGACCGGGATCTTCGTGATCAGCGTGTTGGTAGCGGTGTCGATCACGCCGAGGGCGTTGGCGCCGTTGAGGGCCACGTAGAGCTTGGTGCCGTCCGGCGACAACGCCATGCCCGCAGGGAGCTCAGAGCCGTCAGCAGCGCCGGCCTCAGCGTTGGCGTTGCAGGCGGGCGAAGTGGGGTCGCCATTGCCGCACAGCGCGATGGCGGCGGTCTCGGTCGCCGCGCCGGTGGCGGGGTTGACGGCGAAGCGCAGCAGATACGTGGACTGGGGAACCCACAACGTGGTGCCGTCGGCCGAGTACAACGGCCCGTCGGGCCCCACCGTCGAGTCCGTGGGCTTGGTCGACGGGGTGTTCAGCGCTGTCTGCTGGACGATCTGCTTGGTCTGCAGGTTGATGATCGTCAGGAAACCTGAGAACTCGTTCCAGCCCAGCGCGGCGACGTCGGTGCCGTTGGGGCTCAACGTGCTGGCGACCAGGCGCGCGTTCTTGTCCAGGATCCGCGTGCCCAGTGGCGAGATCCACTGGTTGGTGGGCAGCAGGATGGCGCCGTTGACGCTCTGGCCGACCCGGTGGGTCCCAAAGGGATTGGAGCCGGTGACCGTGGCGACGGCGACGCCGATGGCAGCCGTGGCGGTGACGGTTACGGCCGCGAGGACAAGGGCGGCGCGAAGGCGCAGGCCCCGGCGACGAGCGACGACGTTCACAGCTACCTCCCGAATAGCGATGCCGGCCCCGGCAACGGCGCATTCTTACAAGCCCGGTCGCCGGTGGCAACCCGAGCGGCCACCATCGCGATAGCTCCACGCGACCCTTATATTGGCCGCCGTGGAGGCCGTCACCGCCACTGGCCTGGTCAAGCGCTTCGAGGCGACGACGGCGGTTGACGAGCTCGACCTGACCGTCCAGGCGGGCCAGGTCCACGGCCTGCTCGGCGCCAACGGTGCCGGCAAGACGACGCTCCTGCGGCTCCTGTTCGGTCTGATCGCCCCCGACGCGGGCTCGGTCCTGCTGCTGGGCCGGGCACTGGGCGGGCCGGGATCGGCGGCGCTCGATCATGTCGCCGGATTCGTGGAGGAGCCGACGTTCTATCCCTACCTGTCGGGCCGGGCGAACCTGGGCCTGCTGGCCAAGCTCGACGGCGGGGCGCCGGAGTCCGTGATCGACGAGGCGCTCGAACGGGTCGGGCTGGCCGACCGGGCCGGCAGCCGGGTGGGCGGGTATTCGACCGGGATGCGGCAGCGGCTGGGCATCGCCGCCGCGCTGCTGCGAGCGCCGCGCCTGCTTCTGCTCGACGAGCCGACGAGCGGCCTCGATCCGGCCGGCTCGCGGGCCGTCGCCATCCTCATGCGCGAGCTCGCCGAGCAGGGCTCGGCCGTGCTGCTTTCCAGCCACCAGATCGGGGAGCTCGAGAAGATCTGCGACGCGTACACGGTGATCCGCGAGGGCCGTGTCGTGTGGGACGGAACCGCGGCCGAGCTGGTGGCCCAGGCGCCGGCCTCCGCGTATGGCCTGATCACCAGCGACGACGATCGGGCGCTGGAGATCGCGGCGGGGATGCCGGGCGTCCGCGCCGGCCGGTCGCCCCGCGGTCAGCTGGCGGTCGCCATCCAGGAGGGCAACCTCGACGCGCTGGCGCTGGCGCTGGGCGACGCCCGCGTCGCGGTGCGCCGGCTGGAGCTCCTGGTCAGCCCGCTGGAGAGCATGTTCTTCACGCTCAGCGGGGACGAGAAGGTTGACGAGCTCGCGCCCTACGACCTGGCCGAGCGGGTCTTCGCCACCACGGGGACCGACGCGTGAGCCCCAGCGGGCTGGCGATCGGTCAGCGTGTGCCCGAGGCCGCGGAGCGCTCTCTGGACCAGCGGATCGGCGCCGCCTACCGGACCGAGGTGCTCAAGCTGAGCGCTCAGTTGGCCGTCCGGCTGCTGGTGCTGGTCTGCGCCGTGGGCCCATTCGCCTTCGCCGCGGTGCTCAAAATGCAGAGCGGCGCCCCGGCCGACGCCCTGTTCGGCGCCTACGTGCACAGCTCGGGGTTCGCTGTGTCCTTGGTGGTGATGGGCTTCGCCGGCCAGTGGGGGTTCCCGCTCATCGCCGGGCTCGTCACCGGCGATCAGTTCGCCTCTGAGGATCGTCACAACACCTGGAAGACGATCCTCACCCGGTCGTGCTCGCTGGGCGAGGTGTTCACCGGCAAGCTGCTGGCCGCGGCCACGTTCGCCGTCGCGATGCTCGGCCTCGCGATGGTGTCCAGCCTGCTCGCCGGGCTCATCCTGGTCGGCGGTCACGGACTCGTGGACCTCGGTGGCAGCCTCCAGTCCTCGGGCCGTGCGCTGGCGCTGACGATCGTGAGCTGGGCCCTGTGCGTGCTGCCGCTGCTGGCCTACGTGAGCCTGGCCGCGCTGTTCTCGGTCGCCAGCCGCAACGGGATCGTCGGCGTCGTGGGACCGATCGTGGTGGCGCTCGCCACCACCCTGCTCGACCTCATCGGCAAGGGGGTCTGGGTGCACCTGCTGCTCATCGGCTCGGGGTTCGGCGGCATGTACGGCCTGTTCACGGGCCACCCGTTCCTCGGCCCGCTGGTGGTGTCGAGCCTGATGAGCATCGCGTGGATCGTCGTCTTCACGGCCGCCGCGTGGCTCATCCTGCGCCGCCGTGACTTCCTGGCCGGCTCCTCGATGCGGGCGCCGAGCTGGCGCGCGCCGCTGCGCGTGGTCGCCGCCACCACCGTCGTGATCGCGGTGCTCACGTTCGCCGGCAACCTCGGGCCGACCGGGGTGACCACTCACCGGATCGACACCGCGATCGCGGCCGCGTTCAACAACGTCAGCCTGCTCCAGCAGCGACTCATCGGCCGCACCGCGCCTGCCGGCGCCAGGCTCGACGTGCAGCCGTTCTGCAACCGCCGCGGCACGAAGTCCGAAGGTCCCGGGGACTGGCTGTGCAACGTCTACGTCTACCTGCCGCAGCCCAATGCCGTGCCCTTCCAGCGCACCAACGTCGAGTACGACGTCAGCGTCCGCTACGACGGGTGCTACAAGGCGCAGTCACCCCCGACGTTCATCGGCGGGCCGACGATGACCGATAACCGCGGCCGCAGCGTCGTCAACCCGCTGTTCGTCGTCTACGGCTGCTTCAACACCTTGTGACTACAGGCGCTCGCCCGCGCGCACGGCGTGGCCGATCGTGTTGCCGGGCGGGGCCAGCGGGCACTGCCAGTCCGCGTTGTAGCGGCACGAGGGGTGATAGAGGAAGTTGAGATCCACGATCAGCCGCGCCCCTTCGACTCCGAGGTCAGCGCCCTTGGCGGTGTCCAGCAGGTAGCGGCCACCCCCGTAGCTCTCCTGGCCCGCCGTCCCGTCGCGCAGGGGCAGGAACAGCCCGCCGGCGTACTGCTCCATCCACCAGACATCGAGTGTCGCGTCCAGCGGCGCGGGCAGCGCGAGAACTCCGACGCGGCGCAGGGCGGTCGTCTCGGTGCCCCCGGTCGGGAGGGCGAGCGTCGCCGGCTCGCCCGCCGGTTCCAGCTCGAGCGCGAAGCGCAGCTCGGGGTCATAGGGCCAGTAGGGCACGCCGGTGGTCCGCAGCTCGTCGCCGGGGAGCAACGGGCTCTCCGGGTGCTCGCGCATGAGCTCGTCGCGGCCGCGGCGCCACAGCGCGTGCGCCTGGACCGGCGACGGCTCGGCTCTCACCGCCACGTAGAGAGCAGCGACTCGCCGGCGCCAGTCGGCGAGCTGAAGCTCGGCTGATGTGGGTGGGGCCTGGTCCGCTGCCATTGAGAGATCTCGCCCAACCGGGCAAACGCTACTCAAGTTTCCCGCGCGTGCTGTCGATGATCCGGGGCATGGAGCCCTCGATGCTCGGAACCCATCCGGTGCCGGCCGCGCACCCGACCCTTCTCATCGCCGACGACGATCCCGTGGTCCGCTCGATGCTGAGCCTCACCCTCGACCGCCACTTCGACATCGTCGCTGCGGCGGCCGACAGCGATGAGGCGATCGCTCTCGCCCAGGAGTGCCGTCCCGACGTGGCGCTGGTGGACGTCCAGATGCCGGGGGGCGGTGGCCTGAGCGCGATCCGCGGCATCGCCGGCGTGTCCCCGGACACCGCGGCGGTGGTCATCTCGGCCGACGAGTTCGATCCGCTCGTCCGGCAGTTGATGATCGCCGGCGCCATGACGTACGTGCGCAAGGGCATCGCCCCGGCCGACCTGGCCGAGGTGCTGCACCGCGCGCTCCGGGCGCGGCCCCTGTCCGCGCCGGCCGCCGCCTGAGCCACCGTCAGCCAAGCGCGGCCAGGAGCAGGCGCACGGCCGTCGTGGTCATGACGACGGCGACGAGGCAGTCCAGGCCGCGCCACACTCCAGGCCGCGTCAGGAGCGAGTGCGCGCACGCCGCCGCGGCGGCCAGGGCTGCGAACCACAGCACGCTGCTCAGCGCCGCGCCCCCGCCGAACCACCATTGGCGCCCAGCATGCGCCTGCGCCACCGAGCCGAGCAGGACCACCGTATCCAGGTAGACGGCCGGGTTCAGCCAGGTGAAGGCCAGGCAGGCAACGATCGCCGCGGCGCGGCTGCCGCCCGCCGTCCCCGCGGCGCGGTCGGGAGCCGGGGGGTGCAGCGCCCGCCGGGCCGCGAGCGCCGCGTAGGCGAGCAGGACGATCGTGCCGGCCAGCCGTGTGCCCTCCATCAGCCAGGGGCGGCCGGCGAGCGCCGCCCCGGCGCCGGCCACGCCCGCCGCGATGAGGATCACGTCCGAGACCGTGCAGATCGCCACGACAGTCGGCACGTGCCTGCGCAGGGCGCCCTGGCGGACGACGAAGGCATTCTGGGGTCCGATGGCGACGATGAGCGACAGGCCGAACGCGCATCCCGAGGCGAGGGCATTGATCGCGAGTGGGGGCATGGCCCGACCACGGTACGTACGTGGCGTGATTGCCTGCAACTCATCTTTCTGCAGTAGCATTAGTTTTGCTAATGGCAGAGCCGATCGACCAGGGGCAGCTCGAGGCGCTGCTGGCCGCGGTGTCGGAGGGCACGTTTGACGCAGCCGCGCGGACGCTCCATGTCACCCCATCCGCGATCAGCCAGCGGATCAAGGCCCTGGAGACGCGAGCGGGGCGGGTGCTGCTCAGGCGAACCAAGCCGGTGACGCCGACCCCCGCCGGCGCCGTCGTGCTGCGGGCGGCCCGCCAGATCCAGGCCATCGCTGACGACGCGCTCGCCGAGCTCGGCGACGAGGCATCCGGCGCGCCGATCATCGTGTCGCTCGCGGTGAACGCCGACAGCCTGGCCACGTGGTTCGTGGAGGCGCTCGCCCGCACCGGCCCCGGGCTGGTGTTCGACATCCGGCGAGCCGATCAGACCCGCACCGACGAGCTCCTGCGCGAGGGGACGGTGATGGCGGCGGTGACCGCATCCGCCCAGCCGGTCTCCGGATGCACGGTGCGGCGCCTGGGACAGATGCGCTACCGCCCGCGAGCGTCCGCCACATTCGTCGAGCGCTGGTTCGGCAACGGGGCGTCGGCACAGGCGTTATCACTGGCGCCCGTTGTGGTCTTCGATCGCGAAGATCCGCTCCAGGACCAGTATCTGCGCAAACGCGCCCGCCGCCCGATCGCGCCGCCCCGGTGCTATGTCCCCGGCTCCACCGCGTTCGTCGAGGCGGTGCGCCGCGGACTGGGCTGGGGCATGGTCCCGGACCTGCAGGCCGAGCCGCCGCCCGGCGAGGACCCGCTGGTGGAGTTCGACCGCCGCGGCATCATCGACGTGCCGCTGTTCTGGCAGCAGTGGCGCCGCGCCTCCGGGACGCTCGAGAGGGTCAGCACCGCGGTGCGGGCGCAGGCCGCATCGGCGCTGCGCTAGGCCCCGGGGTTAGACTCTCGCGCCGAGTCCTGCCCCCGGCGGTCCAGCCGGCCGCTCCCTCCAATGGAAACGAATCATTCGGTTGAATTGCTGTTGCCGATGGTGAGAGCACAGGCCATGCACGGGACACCACCAGCACGAGCCAAGACGGACATCGCCGTGCTGATCGTGGACGACCAGCCGGCCTACCGCACCGCCATGCGCGATGTGGTGGAGGGAACGCCGGGGCTCCGGCTCGCGGGCGAGGCGGACTCGGGCGAGGCCGCGATCGCTGCCGCGCAGGATCTCTCCGTGCAACTGGTCATCGTGGACAAGCGCATGCCGGGCATGAGCGGGTTCGAGGCGTGCCGCGCCATCACCGAGCGCGACCCCGGGATCGTCGTGGTCGTGTGCTCGGTGGAGGACCCCGACCTGGTCACCGGGAAGGCGCACGGGGCGGCCGCCGTCATCCGCAAGCAGGACCTGTCGCGCGACCGTCTGCTCGGGATCGTCAGGGCCCGGGCAGGATCGGAATCGCGGCGATGATGCGTGTGCCGCGGCTGGCCGGGCTGTCGACCGCGAACGTGCCGCCGACGGCCTCGACGCGCTCGCGCAGGCCCTGCAGGCCGGAGCCGGGGGTCTCCGAGGCGCCTCCGGCGCCGTCGTCGGCGACCTCGACGACGATCGCCGAGCCCCGCGTGCGGACGCTGAGGCGGATCGTCGACGCCCGAGCGTGCTTCTGGGCGTTGGCCACCGCCTCGGCGATGACGTAGTAGGCACTGGCCTCCGCGCTGCGGGGAAGCCGGCGCGGCGGCAGGCCCCCGAGCTTGATCGGGATCGGGCTACGGGCGGCCATGTCCGCGATCACCGGGGCCAGACCACGCTCCTGAAGCAGCGGAGGATGATTGCCGTGCGCCAGCGCCCGCAGCTCGTTGATCGCCTGCTCGAGCTCGGATCGTGCGTCCTTGATCATCATCACGCCGCGCTGCTTGTCCTCCCGCGTGAGCTCGACGGCGAGACCGAGCCGGACCAGCAACGCCGTCAAGCGCTGCTGGGCGCCATCGTGGAGGTTCCGGGCCAGCCGGCGCTGCTCGGACTCCGCCGCCTCCACCAGGCGCAGCCGCGAGACGTTGAGCGTCTCGCCGAGCCGCCGCCGCTCCGCCACGACGGCGGCGAGGCACAGCGTCGAAAACGTGGCCACGGCGATGAACAGCTGGGTGTGGAGCACCCCGTCGGCGAGTGAGTGCGTCTCGAAGGGCCCGAGGTTGTGCACCACGCCCCACACCGCGAACGCGGATGCGATCGCCGCCGCCACCGAGGCGCCGGCAAGGCCCAGGCGTAACGCGCTCCAGATGAGGGGCGGGAACACCAGATAGGACAGCGGGACTGCCTGCTGCCACGCCAGGGCGCTCGCACCCGCGACGGTCGCCAGCACCAGCGCCGCCTCTCCGATGTCGGGCGCGGCAAGCCGACGCAACGGCATCCGGTGCCACGCGACAACCGGCGGCACAAGCAGCAGGCCGCCGGAGAAGTCCCCGAGCCACCACGTCCGCCAGGACGCGGGAAGGTGCTCGAGCGCGATCACCCCGGCGAGGGAGAGGGCGACGCAGCCGATGGTGGCGCTGACCGCGACACCCGCCGCGATCGCCAGCGCTGTCGCCGCCACCTCGTGGAGCGCCTCCTGAGGACCGCGCCGGTCCAGCAGATAGCGCAGGATGAGGACGGCCACCACCACCTCCAGCACGTTGCCGACCGTCTGCGCAACGTCTGCCGCCAACGGGATGTGGGCGGCGTTGTCGGCCAGCAGGTCCCCGAGGAGAACCCCCGGCCATAGCTGAAGGCCGCCGATGTACAGGAACGCGATGGCGACCCCGACCGGCAGCCACACGATCGCGGCGACCGGGCCTGTGAACCGCAGCGTGAACCCGAGCTGGGCCGCGGCGTAATACGCGGCGGCCAGGCACCCGATACCGCCGAAGTAGCGGGCATAGCCGGAGGGCTCCAGCGACAGCCGCCGCAGGGCGCCCAACCCGACCGCGTCAATCGGACGGCGATCCTGCAGATGGGTCCCGGTCACCTCGGCATCATCGCCGGTCGGGCGCGCAACGGGGGCGCCCGAGCTCATGGGAACACCCTCAACCCCCTCACGGGGCCGCCTGCATCCCCTCCTCGGCCAGGAAGATCAGCGCCGCCCTGACGCGCCGGCTCACATCCGGGCTCTCGGGCAGATCGAGCTTGGAGAAGATCGCGTTGACGTGCTTCTCCACCGCGCGCTTGGTGAGCACCAGCGACTCGGCAATGGCGCCGTTGCTCTTGCCGGCGGCGATCTCGGCAAGCAGCTCCTGCTCGCGCGCGGTCAGCCGCGCCACCCGTGAATCCGCGGCCCGAGCCCGGGCGGCGATCAACACATCGACAACGCGGGGGTCCACCACCGACCCGCCGCGGGCCACCGCCTCGATCGCGTTGACGAGCTCCTGCGTGTCACGGACGCGCTCCTTGAGGAGGTACGCGCGCCCGCCGGTCCCCTCGCCGAGGAGGCTGAGGGCGTACGCCGGCTCGGCGTACTGGCTGAGCACGACCACGCCGACGCTGGGGTGGCTGATGCGCAGCCGGCTCGCGATGCGAAGGCCCTCGTCCCCGGAGGGCGGCATGCGAATGTCGGTGACCACCACCTCCGGCTCATAGCTCTCGATCGCCTGCTGCAGCTCCGTGGCGTCAGAGCACGCCGCCAGCATCCTCACCCGCGGCGTCGTACCGAGCGCCGTGGCGAGGAACTCACGGATCATGTAGGAGTCGTCCGCGATGACCACGCTGATCGCCCGCGTTTCCGGCTCGCTGTCGTGGTCGGCAGCCCGGTGCAGACGCGCCCCGGCGGCAGTGGGACGTGGCACGCCGCGACCGCCGTTCAAGGTCCCGATCTCGCAGAGTTCATCGCTGGGCTGATCCCCCCATCATCATCCACCTATCGAGATGGTCTCACCGTCGCACACCGTTACGCAAGGATGACCGTACAACCGTCGGCACCACCGCTCGTGACTAAAATACGCAGTTGTCGCAATTCGGGACCGACGAAAGCAGCCGTAGGGAGTGGGGCTGCATGCCATGAACCACGAGATCGCCGCCGGACACCGTCCGGGGGAGGCCGCAGGGCTTGGATCCGGGGTCCTCCCTGCGCTGAGGGGCTCACACGCCGCACGCGCACGGCAAAGCCACCGTGAGTGGGCGCGATTTGCCGCGGTCGGTGCCGTTGGCCTCCTTGGGGCGGGATGGGTCGGCTATCTCACGGCGCACAATCCGCACGCGACGCCGCCGGGACTGGCGGTCAGTGCCCGGGTGGTCACGATCCTCGTTCTCGTCGCCGGGGGCCTCTACGCGCAGACGAGCCAGACCCTGGCGCGCTTCGGGAAATGGCTCGCCGCCGCCGGCCTCGCGACCGCGGTGTGGCAGCTCAACGGCTCGGCCGAGGCCGTCCCGTTCAGTGTCGGGATGCTCGTCACCGCCCTGGCGCCGACCATGTTCTGCGCGCTGCTGCTCATCTACCCCAGCGGGCGCCTGCGTTCCGCGGGCGACCGGCTGTTCCTGGCGGTGTGCGGCGGGGCGTTCGCCCTGTGCTGGATCGTGCTGGCCGAGACGGGCACCGTGCCCCCGCTCGCGCTACCGCTCTCGGGGTGCGAGGACACCTGCCGCAACGTCCTGGCGCTCGGCCACGGCGGGTGGCCCGGCGTCGTGCCGCTGCAGGCGCTGTCGCTGGTGGCGCTCTGGACTCTGGCCTGGGGAACCGTCGTCCTGCTCAGCGCGCGAGCGCGTTCCCTCCCGGCGCCGCTGCGGTTCGCGGTGGCGCCGATGCGGCTCACATCCCTGCTGTACGCGCTCGCGCTGACCGCGTGGGGACTCACCGTTTGGATCGCCCCAGGCGCAGCGGCGGGGGTCGGCGCGGTCTTGGTGCTGACTGCAGTGCTGGTGCCGTTTGCGATCGTCGGCGGCGTCGCCTGGGAGCGGCTCTACATGGGCCGCGCCCTGGTGGAGTTCGTGACGGCGATGGCCGAGCTCCCACGCGCCGATCCGCAGGCCCTCATGGCCGTCACACTGCGTGACCCGTCGCTTCTGATCTGCTACCAGCGGCCCGGCCTGCGCACATGCGTGACCTCGAAAGGCGACCCCGTGGATCCCGCGCATGTCGGCCCGGGGCGCGCGGTGACCTGGATCGAGCGGGAGTCCCGCCGGATCGCCGCGGTGATCTATGACGCCGAGCTCCGCGACCAGGAGCGGTTCATCCATGCGGCCGGAGCGGCAGCGTTGATGCGGCTCGAACGCGCCCAGCTCGTCGCCGACCTCAAGGCCTCGGCCGCCGACGTGGCCGCGTCGCGGAGCCGCCTCGTCGAGACGGCCTACATGGAGCGCCAGCGCTTCGAGCGCGACCTGCACGACGGCGTGCAGCAGGACCTGGTGGCCCTGCGCATCAAGCTCGATCTCGCCGGCGAGGCCTTGAAGGAGGACCCGCTACGGGGTCAGCAGATGCTCACCGCCCTCGGCAATCACATGGATGACGTGCTGGAGACGCTGCGAGCGCTGGCCCGCGGGATCTATCCGGCTCTGCTGGACCGCCAGGGCCTGACGGCCGCGCTCGAATCCGCGGCGCGGCGGTCCCCGCTGCCGGTGACGGTGGCGGCCCAGGGCATCAGTCGCTACCCCACCGATACGGAGGCCGCGGTGTACTTCGCGTGCCTCGAGGCGCTTCAGAACTCGATGAAGCACGCCGGGCACGATGCGGTGGTGTGGATCCGTCTCTGGGAGACGGGCGCGCGTCTGCACTTCGAGGTGCGCGACGTCGGCGCCGGCTTTGACGCCGATCGGATCGGCGACTGCCACGGGCTGCTGAACATGACAGACCGGATCGACGCGGTGGACGGAACCGCCACGATCAGATCGCGGCCGGGGGTCGGCACGGTGGTGTCCGGGTCCGTGCCACGGACGGTCGGAATCCGAGCCGTGATCGGCGCCCCGCTGGACTGATTGTCACCGCGGATCGGGCTCTGGGGCCCGTGACGCCCGTCCGTTCCGGGTGGTGCCCGCCTCCCAGAACACGCAGGCAGGCTCCCTTGTCCGTGGCCGTCCGGTACGGGACAACAAGAGGGGGCGCATTTCCCGTCAATGCGCCGATACCTATGTCGTCGACTCAGGTCGCTGCCCTTCTCCGCCGCCAAGATGGCGCTTCGTCGGACCCGCTTGCCGATGGACTGGTCGAGCTGCCGACGGACGCGCCCGCGCTCCCAGCCGGATTCGTGGCGCGCCCCGGGCTCGTCGGCCGCCTGACCGGTCAGCCCGAGTCCGTCCTGATCCTGATCGTGGCGCCGGCGGGCTATGGCAAATCGACCCTGCTCGCCGAATGGGCCGACGCCGATGAGCGGCCGTTCGTCTGGCTCGGACCGGTATCGGCGGGCGGCCTGTACGACCCCGCCGAAGTGCATACGCTCGTGGTGCGGCCGCACCGCCGGCGCGACCCGCGCTCCGTGTTCGCGCTGGACGACGCCCACCTGCTCGAGCCCCAACTTCTCCGGCAGCTCGTGTACGAGGTGCTGACCGAGCTCCCGCCCGGCTCGACGCTCGCCCTGACGTCGCGCACGGAGCTTGAGCTGCCACTCGCGCGGCTGCGGACGCATCGGGACGTATCCGAGCTGAGGGCGGGCGACCTGGCGATGGACGCGCCCGAGGCGGAGAGGCTGCTGGCCGGCGCCGGGCTGGAGCTCGGCTCTGACGAGGTCCGGTCGCTCTCGGAGCGGACCCAGGGCTGGCCCGCGGCCCTGTACCTCGCGGGCCTGAGCGCATCCGCTGACCTCGAGGCGAACTTCGGCTGGGCTCCGGGCGACGGGCTGGCGCTCGCGGAATACCTGCGAGACGAGGTGCTGTCGGCGCTGCCCCCGACGCTCATGCGCGTCGCACGGCGCTCCTCGGTGCTCGAGGAGCTGTCGCCGTCGGCATGCGACGCGGTCCTGAAGCGCCATGGATCCGCCCGTGACCTCACTGAGCTGGCCAACCGGCTCCAACTGCTGCGTCCGGTCGACTCCGGGCTGAGCCGGTACCGCTGGCACCCGCTGGTCCGAGAGGCGCTCCTCAAGGAGCTGCGCATCGTGGAGCCCGAGCTCGAGCCGACGCTTCACGCACGCGCCAGCGCGTGGCATCTTGAGCATGGAGACATGGCCCGCGCGGTCGCGCACGCGTGTGACGGCGGCGACCCGGAGCGCGCCGGCGAGCTGCTGTGGCCGATGATCCCACGCTATATGACCACCGGCCGCTGGCCTGTGGTCGGGCAGTGGCTGGCCCGGTTCCACGACCAGCAGATCGCGAACTGCGCTGAGCTGGCGGCGTCTGCAGCACACTGCGCACTGGCCGCGGGTGATGTTGACGCGGCGCGGCGATGGGCGCTGCACGCGGCCGCGGCGATCGAGCGCGAAACCCCGCGCGCCCGCGAGTCGAGCCTCAGCGCCGGGATCGCCGTGATCGACGCGGTGGCGGCGACCCCAGGGGTAGCCGCGATGCGCGCAGCGGCGAGCCGGGCCTGCGAGGCGGAACCGGCCGACAGCCTGTGGCAGCCGATCTGCCGTTGGCTGTGCGGGACCGCCGCCTACCTCGCGGGGGAGCTCGAGACCGCGGAGGAGATCCTGGAGGAGGCCACCGCCATCGCCGGTAACTCGGTGCCCTCGGTGACCGCGCTGTGCCTGGCCCAGCGGGCCATGATCGCGTTGCACCTCCAAGAATGGGAGCTGGCCACCGATCACGCCACGCGGGCGATCGAGGTCGTGCGCACCCACGGCCTGACCGGCGAGCCGGTGAGCGCGTTCGCCCTGGCCGCCGCAGCCGCCACTTCCGCGCACGACGGGCGCTCGGACGAGGCCAAGCGCGACGTGCGGGCGAGCCTCGACCTGCTCACGACGCAGAGCGATTCGATCGCCTGGTACGGCGCGGAGGTACGGATCCTCCTGGCGTGTGCGAGGCTGTGGCTGGCAGACGTCGTCGGCGCGCGCACGCTGCTGGCTCAGGCGTCGCGGCTGGCGCGGCGCACACGCGACGCGGCCGTGTTCGAGCACTGGTTCAACACGTGCTGGTCGCACATGGACACGCTCGCCGAGGCGACCCTCGCCGGCCCCTCGGCGCTCACGATCGCGGAGCTGAGGGTCCTGCGGTTCCTCCCCAGCCACCTGTCGTTTCGAGAGATCGCCGCCCGGCTGGGTGTCTCAGCCAACACCGTCAAGACGCAGGCGCACAGCGTCTACCGCAAGCTCGGCGCGGCTTCGCGCTCCGAAGCCGTCGCGCGCGCCCAGGACACCGGCCTGCTCGGCCAGTGACACCCGCCGCCAGCACGCGGCGCCCGCCATGCGCCGGCGGTCAGTGCCGCGCCGGCTCGGGCATGCCCGTGCCGGCACTCTCGGCGAGCACGCGCGTGGCCATCTCCACCGACGCCGCCGCGCGCTCCTCGTCGGCGAGCGCGCGGAGGTAGGCCCGATAGCGCTCCGGCTTGTCCCGGGCGGCGGCCGCCTGCCACCCGTGCCAGGTCCTCAGCACGCGCTGCTCGCTCAGGCGCCAGCATTGCAGCACGCGGGCGCGCTCACGTTCTGCTGGGTCCTGCGGCGACTCGTATGGAGACTCGTGCGCATCCTCGCCGGATGACGCCTGTACCCGTCGATCGTGCCGTCGCCACCTGAACAACATCCCGCACCATCCCACCACAGACCGGTTAGCTCACCAGTAGAGGATCGCGAGCGAAGTGGCGGGGGGCAACCGTGCCCACGCGTCAAACGCGCAGTGGCAGACACCACCTCGGCGGCCCTCAGTCCAGGAGCACGGGCTCTTCGCGACGTCCGGGGTGAGATCAGACGACGGCACCCGGACCCCGCGAGAGGGCAGGAGCGTGCGCAAAGTCCCCGCGGAACGCGAGCGCGGCCAACGCGAGCAGCATGTGGAGGGGCCGGTCGGGAAGGGCGGCCGACGGGGACGCTCCGGGGTGCTGGGGCGCGATCCGCACGCGGAGCGCCTGCGGGCGCGTGACGAATTGCACCGGCGGATCAAACACCAGCGCCTCGCCGTCGACCCCGGCGGGCACACCGGCGCTGCCCATGATCTCGAACTGGGGCGCGGTCCACTGCTGCATCTGGAGCCGGCGCGGACGGCCCCCGCCGCCGGACGGATCGGTGGGGACAAGCACCGTGATCCCCAGGAGGCCGGTGTCCAGTCGCGGTCGTGTCCCGGAGCCAAGGGCCCGTGCCAGCCGGTACGGACTGTTGGAGACCAGGAGCGCGACGGCCGACTCCGGCCCGTCCGGCCCGTCCCAGGCCAGCGCCGCCGGCGCCGCGTCGGGGCCGAGCATGGTGGGCACCGTCTCCAGCAGGGTGTGCAGCTTGGCCTCGCGGTACCCGGGGCGCGCCACGGCCTCGGCGTAGAGGCCGAGGGAGACGTTGTTGACGAACGTGCGGCCATTGACCTCGGCGAGATCAACCCTTCGCTCGCCGCCGCTGACGAACGCGTCGAGCGCGCCGACTACATCGTCGCGGTCGACGCCCAGATCGAGTGCGAAGTGGTTCCTGGTCCCCGCCGGAATACAGGCGTAGGGCAGATCAAGCTCGGCCGCGACCATCGCGACGATCGCCTGGGAGCCGTCCCCGCCGGCCATCGCCAGCGCATCCGCGCCACCGGCCACCGCGTCACGGACGAGCGTCTCCAGATCGTCCCCGGGACTCAGCTGCACCGGCTCGATACCCCGGCGACGCGCCTCCTCGGGGAGGTGGAAGCGCTCCGCCTTGCCGCCTCCCGAACGCGGGTTATAGAACAGCACTGGCCGCTCCGGCGGCTGGGCCGGCGACAGCTTGACGTGCACGCGAAACGCCCTCTTGGCGGCCGCGACCGACGCCGCCAGCGCCGCCAGGATGACGAGGTTCTCGGCGAGCACGTTCTCGACCACGGCCAGGACGACGGACCCGGCTAGCAGAGCCGCGGCGACGACGAGGCCGGCGGTCCGCACCGCCCGCGGGCGGCCGAGCGCCGCCCAGGCCACAGCCACCGCGCCGACGATGCACGCCAGGGTGAGCAGCGCCAGCGGAAACCGGACGACGAGCGCGACCACTGCCGCGGCCAAGCAAGCCACCGCAAGGACAAGCGCCGCTCCGGCCCAGGCGCGCTGGGCGATTGTCGGCCGAGCTGGTGTCACGGTGGGAGGTTGGCGGCGCGCGGACGGCGCGTCATCACCTCGTTGGGGTGACGCCCGGCGCCAGCTTCGGGCGGTCGGGTCCGTCTTGGCCGTCGACATCATCGCCATCTACGGCCTCGTTGTTCACGGAAAGCGGATCTCCGACCGATAACAACTATCGGCCGGCCGGCCGCTGCGCCTGCGGAGCGGTCTCTCCCTCAACCAGCCGGTCACGCCGACGTCCCGTGCTAGCACGGGCCATCCGCGGGTAGCCTCGAGGGACTGGTTGACGTTGAGCGAGACAAAGAGGTCGGTTTTCATGGATGGTGAGCTGCTGTTTCAGGATCCGGTGTCCTCGGCGTCGCGGTGGCGGACGCGCTCAGAGCCGGGCCTCGTCCTGCTTGCGGCGGTCATGACGATCGTCACGAGCGCGGTGCTGCTCGCCGCCGCCATCCTCGCTCCGGCGCCCGAGGCGGTGGTGCCGTTCGTGGTGATCGTCTCCATCGGCTGCCCGGTGCTGGCGTCGTGGCAGATCCCGCCCGTGATCGCCACGCTGCGGACCAAGCGCTTCGCCACGCGCGCGCTGTCCCAGCTGCACCGGGGCCTGGCGCAGCTGCCCGAGACCGAGCATCCGCTCGGTCGCGACGCCTGACGCCGCCCGCGTTGCCGGCGGCAGCCCGACCCTCGTACCGAGGCGGCGGCGGCTCAGGACGAGCGACCGAACACGCGCAGGAACAGCAGGAACAGATTGAGGACGTCGAGGAAGATGCCGGCGGCGAGCGGGATCGCCTCGTCGCCGCCGGCGCGGCGAAGACGGTTGAAGTCCACCACCGTGTAGAGCGCAAACACCACCAGCCCCAGCAGTGTCCACACGGTGTATGCCTGCGGGATGTGGACGAAGATGAGCACGACGCCGGCGGCCAGCAGCGCCAGCAGCAGCCAGAACAGGATGCGGTAGAGGAAGGACAGGTCCCGCCGTGTCGCGTACCCGACCGTCCCGAGCGCAGCGACCGACAGCGTGGTGGCCGCGAACGCCTGCCGCACCGCCGTCGGATCGGTGGCGGCGTAGTAGTTGACGGTCCCGGCGACGCTGACCCCGATGAGCAGCCCGAACGCGAACAGCAAAACGATGGCGAGGCCGGTGCTCCCCCGGCTGTTGGCCACGTTGAGCCCGATGAGGCAGCCGAAGGAGGCCAGCCAGGCGATGAACCAGCCGCCGCCGCCCGAATCGCGCGCCACCCAGACGCCGAAGGTCGCGCAGGCGACGGTCAGTGCCACCAGGCCCATGACGCGACCGAACAGGCCCGCGGTATCGCTGCGGGCCGATCGGCGCGCAGACGCCGCGACACTCATGCGTCAGACCGCCGGCTGACCGCCGGATGGTGGCGGCGGCGGAGCGGTGGGTGGAGCGCCGGGGGGAGGGGCGCCGGGCCCCGAGCCGGGCGGCGGAGGCTTGCGGCGGCCGCGCGAAATCATCACGGCGAGGAGCACGATGGCGATGACGCCGAGGGCGATCAGCACCCAGCCCCACGCCGGAACGCCACTGCTCTCGGTGTGCACGGTGGTCGTCTGCTTGCTGACGATCGCGTTGGCGCCGGGCGTCGTACTGGTCTCCGTCTTGGTGCGCGTCTGAGTGACCTTCTGGGTGGCGGTCGAGGTCTTCGTGGACGTCTGGGTCTGGGTCTGTGTCTTTGTCCTGGTCTCGGTTCTGGTGGACTCGCTCGACGTCGTGCCGGAACTGTTCGAGGACGTGGCCGTATCCGCCGCCTCGGTGGCAGTCGCGAGGGCGGTCTGGGCCTTCGACGCGGCGCCCGCGAGCGCCTTGCTCGCCTGCTGGGCCACGGTCCCCGTGCCACCCGACCCGCAGGCCGACACGGCGAGCACGCACACCACCGCCGCTAGGACGAAGCGCAGCCGCCGAGCGATGAACCTGGCCAGATGTCCCTCCATTGCGAGGCCAGTGTCAGTGCCCCCCAGCGTGCTGAGATCATCCGAAACGGGTGATCTTGACCACCTCATCCGGGTGATGCCCGAACGGGGCGAGTGCGCCAGCGTGTCGCCGCGAGACGCGATGTTCCGACAACTCGGTGTGGTCATCTCGGTGGGTCTGGCGGATTCGCTCAATCCGAGCACGGTCGGGCCCGCGCTGTTCCTGGCGGCCGGCCGCAACCGGCTGCGCCGGGTGGCCGAGTTCACCCTCGGGGTGTGGGTGGTCAACGTCGCCGGTGGGCTGTTGCTGATGATCGGACCCGGACGGTTGCTGCTGGACCTGGTGCCGCATCCGCGCGGCACCGTCCGGCACATCATCGAGGTCGTCGCCGGGGTCATCCTCGTGGCGCTGGCGGTGACCACCTGGGTGGCTCGGCGCAAACTCGCGCGGCGGCCACTGCCGGGGGCCAAGGGCGGCGGAGGCTCGTCATTCGTCACCGGGGCGTCGCTCGCCGCCGTCGAGCTTCCGACCGCAGCGCCGTATCTCGCCGTCATCGCCGGCCTCGTTGCCTCGACGGTGACGATCCCCGAGGAGATCCTGCTCCTGCTGCTCTACAACCTGGCGTTCATTGCGCCGATGCTGGTGATCCTCGGCGTCCTGATCGTGGCCGGCGACAGTGCCGACCCGTGGCTGCGGCGCGTGGGGGATTGGATCCAGCGCCGCTGGCCGGTCGTGCTCGCCGGCCTGCTCATGTTCGTGGGGGGCGTGCTGGCAATCCTTGGCGGCCTGGGCCTGCTCGGGGGGCCGTGATCTCGGGGTCCTCGGCCCGGGGCGCGGTGGGCGCTTGTCCCCGGATGCGCACCCCCTTCCCAGGGGTGGAGATGAACATCAGGCTCCCTCCCACGGCCTCGAGACGATCACGCATGTTGGTGAGCCCGCGGCCGCGCTCCATCGACTCAGGGTCGAACCCACGGCCGTCGTCTCGCACCTCGAAGATGATCCGACCGTCACGTTCCCAGAGCGTGATGACGACGGCAGCGCGCGAGCCGGCGTGCTTGGCGGCGTTCTGGAGGGCCTCGAGGCAGCTGAAGTACACCGCAACCTCGACCTGCTCCGGGTAGCGAGCGACCTTCGACGCGCGCACGCTGGCGGGCACGGTGGCGACGCGGGCGGCGGAGCGGATCGCCTCGGGCAGACCGTGTTCGTGCAGGATCGCGGGGTAGATCCCGCGCGCCAGCGACCGCACCTCGTCGAGCACCGTGTCCATCTGCCGGCCGACGGCCGCGAGGAGACGCTCGCCCGCCTCCGGGTCGACGTCAAGCATGTCGGTGGCCAGGTCGAGCTTGATTCGCAGGCCGAGCACCTCCTGCTGCACGCCGTCATGGAGGTCGCGCTCGATCCGCCGCCGCTCGCGCTGCACCGAGTCCGCCAGCCGCCGCCGCGAGAGCGCGAGCTCGTGCATCGATGCCTGTAGATCCGCGTGCAGCCGCGCCTGCTCGACGCGGAGCAGGGCTGCGGCGGCCGCGGCCTGGATCAGACTCTCCTGATCGGCCAGTTCTGCGTCGTAGATGACGGCGGCGACGGGGCGGCCGGCCCGGTGCACGTAGGTCACACAGCGGTCCTTCGTCAGCAGGGCCCACGCCACCGGGCGTCCGCCGGCGTCGACGTACTCGCTCGAGCCCAGCCGGCGCGAGACGATCTGCAGCGACGGGTCGCCGATCGCCCCGGTGACAAGCCCCTGCGCGTCACGTCCCGGGGACACCGACAGCTGGTCCACCAACCACGCCAGCGCCCGGGCCAGGAACAGCCGCTCCAGCGCCAGGCCGAGCAGCACGGCCAGAGCGGTGAGCAGGACGATCGCGGCGTAGGCCGTGTCGAGCACGGGGCCGACGTCGCGTCCGTCGGTGTGGGACACGAGGTACGCCACGAGGAGCGCGGCGACGACGGCGACGAACCGCATCGGAAGGTACGCTCGCTGGATCGGGAGCGGCGATGGCCGGCGGCCGCGATTGAGCGCGAGCCCCGCCGTCCCGACGGCCAGCACGAGCAGGCTGAGCATGACCAGGAACCGCAGTGCGCCGGGATTGCCGGACGGCAGGGAAAAGCCGAAGACGTCGTTGGCACAGTTGCCGGCGCAATCCGCCGCCGAGGACCCGAGCACCGGGTAGTGGCTGATCGCGAGTGCGGCGAGCGAGCCGGCGACGAGCGTACCGCCTGCGCCGGCGATGAGCAGGCGCTCGGGGCGCCGGTGCAGCCGCCCGCTGGGATGGGCCAACATCAGGTAGGCGATGACGACCGGCGCGGCGGCGGACAGCACGACCCCGACGGCGTGCGCCGGCCCCCATGACGCTCCGTTGAGCATCCACAGCACGCAGAACAGCGTGATCATCCCCAGCAGCTGGCCCAGCCGGCTTCCGGCCCGAGCGGCCTGCGCCGTGACCGCGGCGACGGCGACGGCGCCGATGATCGCCAGCCTCAGGATGATCGCGAAGTGCGCCGACGCAGGCGCACCGTTGACCGCGGTGGCGAGCGCGACCACGACCCCGCCGACCACCGCGGTCACGGCCGTGGCCACGGGCGTCCAACGGCGCCGGCCCTGCCCGCGGCGGGAGCCGTGCGCAGCCATGTCGGTCGGCGTCATCCTCCCCCCTGGAGATCGGCCCTGGCGGGTGTGTACCCCCGTGTTCGTGGGGGGCGCGCGCCCTTGCATCCCTGTCGAGTGAGGCGGACCATAGCTCCAAACGGTCAGTGCGATGCTGACCAGTATCCGCTGAACGCGAGGAACGCGCACGTCTCCGATCGATGACGTGCAACTGACTTCAATGGCCCGTGCACCCGAAATGACCGAGACCCTCGGGTCGGACGCCCAGCTCAGGCTCATCATCGCCGAGGACTCGTACCTGATCCGAGAGGTGCTCACGATGACGCTCGGAGCGATTCCCTCCGTGACGATCGTCGCCGTGTGCACCAACGGCAAGGAGCTGCTCTCGGCGATCGATACGTGGCATCCCGACGTCATCCTCACCGACATCCGCATGCCGCCGTCCGGGGCCGACGAGGGAATCCGCGTCGCCGCACAGCTCCGCGAGACGCATCCCGATGTCGGCGTCGTGGTGCTCAGCCAGTACGCCGAGCCCGCCTACGCGCTCGGTCTGCTCTCCCAGGGCACCGGCGGCCGCGCGTACCTGCTCAAGGAGCGCATCCGCGATCGAAGCGAGCTCGTCCGCGCCATCGAGGCGGTGGCCCGCGGCGGGTCCGTGATCGACCCCGGGATCGTCGACGCGCTGATCGAGGCCCGCTTCAAGGCCACGCATTCCCGGCTGGCACAGCTCACCCCGCGCGAGCGCGAGCTGCTGGCCGAGATCGCCGTGGGCAAGAGCAACGGCGCCATCGCGGAGTCTCTCGTTCTGACCAAGCGCGCCGTGGAGAAGCACGTCAACTCGATCTTCGCCAAGCTCGACCTCACCGACAGCGAGGACGTCAGCCGGCGAGTCAAGGCGGCCCTGATCTACCTGTCCGAGGTCGGTCAGGACCACTGATGGCGACAGCGAGGCGCGAGCGCGGTGGTGGGCACCAGTCGGCGGCCGGTCGTGAGGTCGGCGCGGTGCTGCTGCTGCTCGAGGACGTGCGGGTGGCGCTGCTGCTGCTCAACGCAGCGCGCTACCGCGCCCTGAAGCGGATGTTCGGGGTCGGACGCGCCGACGCCAACCTCGTCACGCTCGTCGCCGCTGCGGCCGTGGTGGACGCGGCGGGGCGAGGCACGGCGCGACTCACCGCTCCGGGAGCGCCCGCGCCGTCCAACGTCGCCCTCAGCGCCGCGGCAGGCGGATCCGCGGTGAGCGCGATCGCCGGAACTGCCATCGCCGGCGGAGGCGGTGGACTCCTGGTGCTCGCGATCTTCTACAAGCTCGTCGGCGTCCCCGCAGGCCAGGCCGCCCGGCGGATCGCGCGGTCTCCGTTCCGGCTGCGCTCCGCGGTGATGCAACAGGCACAACGGCTCGCCGCCGACGCGGCTCGTGCGCGCCAGGCCGCCGGCGAGCCCACCCCTGAGACCCCGACAACGGCGCGGACCTCATGAACAATGGTCACCCCGTTGGTTTGATACGGGCCGTGGCCATGGTGGGAGCGTGAAGTTCAGACGGCGTCGCCCGTCGACGCCACGGTGAAAGGAAATGGACGATGGATGAGGTCAAAGGTCTGGGGCGAGCCGTCTTCGCCGCCACGCTGCTCTTGATCGGGTGCGTGCTCAACGTCATCTACGGGATCTCGGCGATCTCGAATTCGCACTTCTTCACGCAGAACTCGCACTATGTATTCGGCAATCTGAAAACGTGGGGATGGGTCACCCTGATCATCGGCGTGCTCGAGGGGTTCGCGGGCGTGTCGCTGTTCCAGGGCGGCACGTTCGGACGCTGGGTCGCCATCCTCGCTGCGTCGCTCGCGGCGATCGCGGCCCTGCTCGATCTCCCGGCGGCGCCGTTCTGGTCGCTCGCCGTGTTTGCGCTGAGCCTCTGGATCATCCATGGCCTGGTCGAGTACGGCCAGACCGCGCCTCCTGACGACTATCCCGTCAGAGACACCGCGCCACCCCAGGAGCGGGTCGGAAGCCGCTGAGGACACCGGGGGCGCGGCGTTTCCTCCGGGAGGACGCCCATTCGAGCGAGCGGATGGGCGTCCTCAGCGTCGATCGCTGTCGCCGCTCGAGCGGACCCGTGACTGCCGGCGGTCAGGCGGGCTGCAGACGCGGCCTGCCGTAGATGATGAGCGCGTAGACGACGAGGAGGTCGACGGCGAAGATCGCCAGCGACCACAGCGGGTAGGCCTGGATGAACAGGAGTTGGGCCAGCGCATTGGCCAGCGCGAAACCGACGCCCGCCCATCGCGCGACGTCAGATCCGCGGGCGATGGCGAACCCGGTGATCCCCTGACAGGCGCCGATCCCGACGAGTATCCAGCCCCAGGTGCCGAGGTCGCCGGTCAGGTAGTGGGCGTGCCGGGCGAAGAACTGTGAGTTGCCGACGGCCGCGATGCCGTCGATCACGTTGAGCGTGCCCAGCGTCATCAGGAGTGCCGCGGCGAACAACACCCACCCCTGCCCGCGATCGTCCTCGCCGAGGCGAAGCGCGACCGCCTGCGGCGTTGCGGAGAGATCTGTCATGGGCTGACGGTCGCACGGCGCCAGACGGGATCAATCATCCGATCCGGATGACCGCTCACCTGATCGGGATGATGGATCACACGCGGCCGCCGAGATGATCTCAAGGTGCGCGCACTGGCCGGCTACCGGGCGTCGTGGCTACGCAGCGACCTGGTCGCCGGAGTCGTCCTCACCACCCTGCTTGTCCCCCAGGGCATGGCCTACGCGGAGCTGGCCGGCCTGCCGCCGATCACGGGGCTGTACACGTCGATCCTCTGCCTGGTCGGATACGCGCTGTGCGGCCCGTCGCGGATCCTGGTCCTCGGCCCCGACTCGTCGCTGGGGCCGATGATCGCGGCGTCGCTGCTGCCGATCCTCGGCGCCAACGGCAGCCCGGAGCGCGCGATCGCGCTCGCCTCGATGCTCGCGCTGATGGTGGGAGCGATCATGATCGCCGCCTCAGTGGCGCGGCTGGGGTTCGTCGCCGACCTGCTCTCCAAGCCGACGCAGCTCGGTTACATGAACGGGCTGGCACTGACGATCCTGATCGGTCAGCTGCCCAAGCTGTTCGGATTCTCCACCGACGCCGACGGCCTGATCGCGGAGGCCAAGGCCTTTGTGAACGGGGTGGCCGCCGGCAAGACGGTGGGCGCCGCCGTGGCGGTCGGCGCCCTCAGCCTGATCGTCATCCTCGCGCTCGGGCGCTGGCTGCCAAAGGTGCCCGGCGTGCTCGTGGCGGTCCTGCTGGCGATCGGCGCATCGTCGATCTTCAACCTCGCCGACCACGGGGTCTCGTTGGTCGGCGCTCTGCCCCAGGGGTTCCCTCCGCTCACCTTCCCCAACGCGTTCTCCGACATCCCGCTCCTGGTCGCGGGCGCGCTCGGGATCTCCCTGGTGGCCCTCACCGACACGATCTCGACGGCATCGGCGTTCGCCGCGCGCAGCGGGCAGGAGGTCAGCGGCGACGGCGAGATGCTCGGGATTGGGGTGGCCAACGTCGCCGCCGGGCTGTTCCAGGGGTTCCCGGTGAGCACGAGTGGGTCGCGGACCGCGGTGGCCGAACGGGCCGGGGCCAAGACGCAGGTGACCGGCCTGGTGGGCGCCGCCGCGATCGTGCTCATGCTCGTGCTCGTCCCCGGGCTGCTGCGGAACCTGCCGAACCCCACACTGGCCGCGGTCGTCATCGCCGCATCGCTCTCGCTGGCCGACATCCCCGGCACCGTCCGGCTGTGGCGCCAGGGCCGGGTCGAGTTTCTGCTCTCGGGAGCGGCATTCCTCGGCGTCGCGCTGCTCGGTGTGCTGTGGGGCATCGCCGTCGCGGTCGCGCTGTCGATCCTCAACGTCTTCCGCCGGGCCTGGTGGCCGCACCACACCACGCTCGGGCGCGTGGCGGGAATCCCGGGCCAGCACGACATCGAGCTACATCCGAACGCCGAACAGCTGCCGGGGCTCGTCATCTTCCGGTTCGACGCGCCGCTGTTCTTCGCCAACGCGCGTACGTTCCGCGACGAGATCCGGCGGCTCGCCGCTGCAACGCCCCGCCCGCGGTGGATCCTGATCGCGGCGGAATCGATCACCGACGTCGACACCACCGCCGCCGACATGCTCGCCGAGCTCGATGAGGAGCTCAACGCCGCCGGGACCTCGCTGGTGTTCGCCGAGCTCAAGGATCCGGTCCGCGCCAAGCTCGAGCGGTACGAGCTGATCGGGCCGCTGGACCCCGACCATTTCTTCCCGACGATCGACGGAGCCATTGACGAGTTCCGTCGGCAGAGCGGCGCCGAGTGGACGCCGCCCGCCGAGACGGTCACCTAGACGTTCATCATCCGGATCGAGGGACGAACTGGCGAGCGCGACGGGAGAGACTCCCGCGAAATGGGCCGCGCATTCGTCCTCGCTCTCCTCGCTTCGCTGAACCCGACGCTGCTGGCGGCGACGACCGTCATGCTGATCCTGTCCAATCCGGGGCGCCTGATGCTCGGGTACCTGCTCGGGGCGATGATGACGAGCGTCACGCTGGGCCTGGTGATCGTGTTCTCCCTCCAGGACACGAGCGCCGTCAGCGACACCCAGAACACGATCAACCCGGGCCTCGACATCGCGCTGGGGGCCGTGGCGCTCGTGGTGGCGCGCGTGCTGGCCACCGGGCGCACCCCCAGGGTACGCCGGCCGCCGCCGGAAAAGCCGAAGGCGCCGCCACGTTGGCAGACGAAGCTCTCCAAGAGCTCGCCACGGGGCGCATTCGCGGTCGGCGCGCTGCTCACGCTCCCGGGCGCCTCCTATCTCGCCGGCCTCCGACAGATCGCCGACCTCAACTACGCCGACGCCGTCACGGTCGTGCTGGTGATCGCCTTCAATGTCGTGATGCTCATGCTCATCGAGCTGCCGCTGCTGGGGTTCGCCGTCGCGCCCGACTGGACGCGGCGTCAGGTGGCGGCGGCGAAGAGCTTTGCCGGCCGGCACGGGAGACGGTTGGCCTCCTACGTGCTCGCGGTGATCGGCACCGCACTGGTCATCAAGGGCGTGATCGGGCTGATCGCCGGCTGACGGCCGTCGGCCGTCGCGCCCTCACTCGTCGCTGAAGATGTCGTAGCCGATCGCCGTGGCGAGCCTGGGAGCGCTCGCCACCACGCGCGCCAGGCCGACCGCCGGCGCGACCGCGACGAGGACGCCCACGATCTCTTCGTCCGTGGCCCCCGCCCCGCGCGCCCGGTTCACCGTCGCACGCAGCGAGCTCGTGGCGGCGCCGAGCGCGAGCAACGCGCCGAGGCGGACCAGGAGGTCGACCTTGGGCGTCAACACCGGGCCCCGCTCGAGGTCGTGCCCGTGGACCATCACCATCTCGACCGATCGCTCGTCGTTCAGCGAGAGGCGCCGGAGAAGGAGCTCAACATCGTCCACGTCCGGCACCGTATGGATCAGCGCGCGCCTGGCATCGTCCGAAGCGGGTGATGCCCGGGCGCCGTGCCGGCGCGGCGGTTCGTGGGAGCCGCCGGAGCGGAGGCCCACTTCATGAGGAAGCGGCGTCCGGTGTCTCCGGAAGCGCCTCGCTGCGGCGATGGATCATGCGCCGCGCCGCGCGCTCCAGCCAGTCGTCGGCCGAACGCGACCGACCGCGCACCTGATCGCCGACCTGATCGGCGAACCCCAGGCCCTGCTGCGAGATGGCCGCCCTCACGGCGGGGCTCGCGGCGATCTCGTCAACCAGGTGCCACAGGGCGTCGCTCGCAAGCAGGCGCTCGACCAGGTGGTCGAACATGCCGCTGTCGAAGAAGGTGTCGACCAGCCGGCTCGCGGCGTCGCTGGACATGACGCCCTCCAGCGCCGCCTGGACGCCGGGGCTCTCGATCGCCTCGAGCGCCACGCGCTCGATCTCGCCGCTCTCCAGGACGCGGTCCACCGCCTTGCGCTCCAGGCTCACCCCGACACCGATCGCGGCCCCGACCGCGCCGTTGAGCGGACGCAACGCGGAGGCAGCGGCCCGGCCGCCAAGGTGGGCCGCCGCGCGCAGCGGTCCAGGCCGCCCGTTCGACGCAAAGGTGCGTTTGTCGTCATCGGCCATTTCGGCTTCTCGGACATGGTCGCGCGGGCCGCCGGTGCCCCAATCACCCGAATCGGATGACGAGCGACACGCCCGTACACCACACCCTTGTGACTATGAGCACGCGAGAGCCCGACGGCGACGTGAGCACCGGTGCCAACGTCGGCGCGGCGGCCCCGGCGGCGCCCGACACGACGCCGGCAGCCGACGCGACCGAGGCGCCAACGCTTGCGCACGGCGGGTCGGCGCCGTCGTTGACGCGCGGCCGCCGGATTCTCGTTGACGCCATCATCGGCGTCGCGACCATCCTGCTGGTGGTCGGGGTCTTCTCGGTGTGGGCCAACCGGCTCCTGTTCAACCCGGACAACTGGTCCAACACCAGCACCCAGCTCCTGGCCAACCCGACGATCCGGCAGACGACCTCCAACTACATCGTCGATCAGATCTACGCCAACGTCAACGTCGCCGGCCTGATCCGCTCCGGTCTGCCGACCCAGCTGCAGGGACTCGCCGCTCCGGCCGCCGGCGCGCTGCGCAACGCGGCGGTGCAGGCGGTCGATACGGCACTCCAGCGACCCCGGGTCCAGGCGCTATGGGCGCAGGCCAACCGCGCCGCCGACCAGCTGTTCATCAACGTCGTCAACGGGGGCAAGGGGGCGGTCAGCGTCAACAACGGGGCGGTCACGCTGGACCTGGGCTCGATCGTGGACAACATCGCGTCGCGGCTCGGCCTGCCGGCGGACCTGAGCGCGAAGCTGCCTTCGAACATCGCCAACGTGACGGTCTTCCAGTCAGACCGGCTGAGCTTCGTCCAGAAGGTCGGGAAGGCCATCCAGAGCCTCGCGCTCTGGCTGACGATCATCGTGCCGATCCTGTTCGCGCTGGCGATCTTCCTCGCGCGCGGCCACCGGCGGCGGACCCTGATGACCGTCGGCTGTGCCGGGGTGTTCGCCGGCGTCCTGATCGTGCTCGGTCGCAACATCCTCCAGACGCAGCTCGCCAACGCGATCACCAACGATGCCTCCCTGCGCCCGACGGTCGCCGCCGTCATCTCCATCAACACCGCAATCCTGGGTCAGGTGGCAGCCGCCGTGATCCTGGCTGGGCTGGTGCTCGTCGCGGCGGCATGGGCAGGCGGCCCCGCCCGGCCTGCGGTGGCGACGCGGCGCGCGATCGCGCCCTTCCTGCGCGAGCGTCAGGTCGCCACGTACGCGATCGCGCTCGGCGTGATGATCCTGATCTTCATCTGGGACCCGATCCATGCGACGGGCACCCCGGCGGGGATCATCGTGTTCACCTGTCTGGCTCTGTTCGCCACCTATGTGCTCATCCAGGAGACCGCGAAGGAGTTCCCCGACGCTCAGCCCGGTCACGCCGCCGCGGCACTGCGAGACCGCGTCGCGTCGTTCCGGCAGCGGCGGCACACCTCTGACCCGCCGGGGGCGGCCGGCGCCTCGAGCACCGCCGATCAGCTGTCGCGGCTCGCCGATCTGCGCGACCGTGAGGCGATCACCCCGGAGGAGTATGAGTCGGCCAAGTCACAGCTTCTGCACCACTAGGCGGCCATGACGACCCGCGAGTTTCTCCGTCGCCTCGCCGCCAGCGACGAGTCCTTCTTGGCAGCCGCGTTCTCGCGGTCCGGGGATGGAGCGGAGGGGCTCGAACCGAACCTGGACCGGTCGACCCGCGTGCTGGTCGAGCTCGCGGCGCTGCTGGCCGCCGACGCACCCACGACTTCTGTCCGATGGGCGGCGGAGCGCGCGGCCGCCACCGGGGCCGACGACGAGAAGCTCCTGGGGGTGCTGCTGGCCGCCGGGGCCGCCGCCGGCGAAGCACAGACCGTGACGAGCGCGCCGCGCCTGGCGCTGGCGCTTGACCTGGACGTGGAGGTGGAGGGATGGGACGGAAGCTGACGTTCACGGTGGCGGTTGCCATGATCGTTGCGGGAGCCGTCGTCCTCGCCGGCTGCGGGAGCAGCAAGCCCTCGTACTGCTCGTCGCTGACCACGCTCAAGCAGTCGGTCAAGGACCTCCCCACCACCGACGTGATCAAGAACGGAACGAACGCGCTCAAGGCCAACGTCGACAAGGTTGTCAGCAACGCTCACGCGGTCGTCAACGCGGCCAAGAAGGACTTCCCCACCGAGACCGGGGCCATCACGACCGCGATCGACTCGCTCCAGACCACGGTCAACCAGCTCGAGAAGGGGGCGTCGCCGACGGTCGTCGTGCAGGCGGCCACCAACGTCGCCGCGCTGGCCACGTCGGTTAAGAACTTCTCGAGCGCCGCCTCGTCGAAGTGCGATTGATCGCGCCGTCGACCGCCTCCGCGGAGAGATCGGCGATCACGGCGCCGATGAGCGCGCCGGCGATGACATCGCCCGGGTAGTGGACTCCGGTGTGCACCCGCGAGTAGCCAACGACCGCCGCGAGCGTGTGGAGCGGCACGCTGGCGAGGGGCATGACGCGACCCGCCGCGTTCGCGAATGCGAACGCGGCCGCGGTGTGGCCGGAGGGGAATGACGCCGACGTGGGCATGCGCACATTACGGGTGCGCGCCTCGTGCGTGTCACGTACAGGGCGGCGCCTCCTGGCCACCGGCTTCACGACGGCGTTGACGAACGCCGAGGTCACGGCCACCGTGGTGAGCCCCGAGGCGGCGGCCCGTCTGCCCCGGTGCCCGCCGGCGACGGCGAGCGCGAGCGCCGAGGCCATCGACAGCCGGGAATAGTTCGCCGCGTTGGTCAGCCGCCGCATGGCGCCGTCGAGTCGTGGCGTCGGGGTGTGGGCCACCGCAACGTAGACGGCTGCATCGAGGCGCTGGACCTCGCCGAGCCAGCCGGTCTCGGCGTCAGCCTCTGAGCCGGTGCTCATCGTTCACTCCGGATCCGGGGCGTCCATGCGGCTCAGGCCGAGGTTGCTGACGATCAGCGACACGACCGTCACCAGATAGATCTGGCCGACGAGCGCCTCGGCATTGGACAGGGTATGCCCGAGGTTGGACTCCGCCGTCAGGTCGCCGTAGCCGACGGTCGTGATCGTCGTGAAGCTGAAGTACAGGCACCGCGCCGTGGTGACCGGCTGATTCCCCGCAAAGAACGACCCCCCGTTCACCTTGCCGATGAACGCATACAGGAAGGCGAAGAACATGCCGAGCAGCAGGTAGAGGGACAGCACGCCGAACACCGCCTCGAGGGTCACCTGGCGGCGCGCCCGCAGCGTGCGGACCGTTCCCAGGATGATCGCCGGCGGGGCCATCGTCACGAGGAGCAGGTTGAGGATCACCACCGCCTTGCCCTGGGCGTCGCCGGCCAGCGCCGCCACGATGCTCGCCGCGCTGAGGAGCGTGCTGCCCAGGACCACCCACACGACAATCGACGTGCGCGCCTCGGCAACGCGGAGTGCCAGCATGAGCGTGACCGTCAGCAGCACCGCCACGATCGCCTGCTGCAATCGCCCCGGCGGCGCGATGCCCTCCAGCGCGAACACGGTGGTGATCGAGAGCAGCAGTAGCCCAAAGCGCTTGCGGCGCTCGCGGCTCTGCGCCCGGAGGCGGAGCCGCTGCGCGACCGATCGTGCCGATGGGGGCGGCGCCTCCGGCCCGGACGCGCCGTGAGCGTCCACGTACCCCGTCCGCGGGTCTCAGAGACCCGTGCGCGCGTCGATCCGGCCCGACGCCGCGGCGTCCGCGAGACGCTGGTAGTCGCGCTGGTTCTGCTCGGCGTACGCCTTGGAGAACTCGAGCACCGCCCGGTCAAACGCATTCCCGCCCCCGAGGTAGGAGGCGATCGCGATTCGGTCACCGCTGCGCGCGTGCGCGCGTGCCAGCGTCCATCCGCACAGCTCGCCGTACACACCCATGCCCTCCGGGAGCATCTGCTCGATCTCCGCCGAGCCCTTCCAGTCCTTGAGCTGCCGGCCGTAGAAGTCGCGCGCCTGGCCATCCAGGCCCCTGGGCTGGTGCACCCAGCCCAGGAAGATGTCGCTGGTGGCCTGCATCAGCCGCTGGCCAGCCACAACCCGTTCCCCGTGATTGCCGAACTCGCTCTCGCCCAGGTACTCCTCGAGCACCGAGGCCTCCGCCTCCTTCATCTGGAGGAACAGCGGCTCGCTGCTGTCGCGTCCGAACAGGAGCCCGATCCAGGCGCGGGTGCCGACGCTGCCGACGCCCACGACCTTGCGGGCGAAGTCGTGGAGCTCGAACTGCTCCAGCAGCACCCGGCGGTCGTGCTGGAGCGTGTCGCGGTAGACGCGCATGAGCGCGCGCAGCTCGTCGAACATCTGCTCCTCGCTCGCATCCCCGATGAGGCGGCGGAGCGGGACGATCAACGGCGTCTGATCGACGATCTCGGAGCGCCCGTCGACGCGCCGGGTGAGCTTGGCCAGCGCGGACATGCTGTCGCGCGTGCGCGCCTTGGCCAGGGTCTTCTCGGTGCGCTTGACCGCGCGATGCTGGAACTGCGGGGCGTATCTCGCCATGACCGTCTCGGTGTCCAGGTGCGCGTACCACACCTCCAGGTTGCCCGCCGCCGCGAACTCGCGCATCGCCCCGCGGTAGCGCCCGACCGTCTGGAGAACGACCTGCTCCTGCTGCCGCGCCGGGTAGCCGTTGTCCTGGGCGGCGATCAGCATGCTGGCGGCCAGCCGCTTGACGTCCCATTCCCACGGACCCGGCAGCGTCTCGTCGAAGTCGTTGATGTCGAACACGAGCCGCCGCTCCGGTGACGCGAACACCCCGAAGTTCGAGAGGTGGGCGTCGCCGCAGCACTGGACCCCCAGCCCGGAGTTGGGCGTCGTCGCCAGGTCGGCGGCCATGATCTTCGCGGCGCCACGGTAGAACGTGAACGGCGAGACGAGCATCCGCCCGTAGCGGATGGGGACGAGCTCCGGCACGCGCGTCTTGGCCTGAGCCTCGAGCAGATCGAGCGGATCGGGCCGATCCGACGCCGGCTCGAACTGTGCATGGGAGGAGCGGGGCACCTCCGCGCGCGCAGCCTTTCCGAGCGCCGCCCGCTCAGCGGACGTGGGATGGCTCACCTTGGTGGCCGGCGGTGGATCGGAGATCGTCATAGGGTTCCAGCCTTAGGAAGCATGGCCGGCGCGCGATCGGATGATCGGGCGCGCCGGGCCACGCGGTCGGTCGTTGTTGTTCAGGCGCCGAGGATGCGCGCCTTCTCCCTCGCGAACTCATCGTCGGTCAGGATCCCCTGGTCGTGGAGCTCCCCGAGCTGCCGGAGCCGGGCGATGTCGTCGGAGGTCGTGCCGGTGGGCTGAGGCTCGGCACCGCCGCCCACGGCAGCGGCACGCAACAGGGGACGAGGTCGTCGCAATAGCGGCACGGCGCGTTACGCCTCGCCCCCGAGCGGCAGGCCCAGGGTCACCATGATCTCTGCCGCCGCGGCGACGGTGCGGGGACCACCGACCTGAGGGGCAACGGCGCGTAGAACACCGACGATGTCCTCAGGCGTCACGCCATCCTCAAGCGCATTGGCGATCTGCCACGCGTACGAGGCGGGCGGGGCGTCGAGCGCGATCAGGCTCGCGATCTTGACGAGCGCGAACGTCCTGGCGTCGAGACCGCTGAACTTGCGGTCGGCCTCGCGCAGGCCCAGGGCCGCCTCGAGCCCGTCGGCAGTGCCCTGCGAGATGCCCGAGAGCGTCTGATGGGTTTCGGCTCCGACAACTCCCATGGTCTCTCCTTTGTGGTTCCGTAGCCAGCCGTCAGGAGACGGGCTCTGACGGCTGGTTCAGGGCCTCCTCGAGGCGCTTGGTGTCCTCGTCGGACAGCGACGTCCGGATGACGGTCCCGCCGTACTGCGACAGCGCGTCGACCGCCTTGTCGGGCGTGACCTGGTCGATCACCATGAACAGCGCCGACGTGCCCGGCTTCAGGTAGTCGCGCACCTGCTGCTGGAACGCCTTGTCGATCCCCTTCTCCCCGAAGTGACCGAACAGCGCTCCCATGCCGACCCCGATCGCCAATCCGGCAAACGGGATGAAGAAGAGCAGACCGAACAGCATGCCCCAGAACCCGCCCCAGAGCGCGCCGCCTCCGGTGGAGGCGCCGCCGTGCGTGGTGTGGACGTGGTACTTGCCCTCCAGATCACGCGAGATCGCTGCGACCTGTTCTGCCTGAATGATCAGATCCTGCTCGAGGCCAGCGACCGTCTCGCGGGCCTGCTCCGCAGTGCCCTGGTCGGGGTAGCCAATCGCAACCAATGTTGCCATCAGTCCTCCTTTTTGTTGGTTGATGTCGGACCAGCATCCGCGTCGGGGCCCACGCGGTCATCACCCAAACGGTATGAGCGGGGCGGTCAGGAGCGGCCGCCGCGGACGTTCGGCTCGCGCCACGGGCAGCTCGACATCACCCGTTGGGGATGATGCGCCCGCCGGCGGGCCGGGGGAGGGTGCGGGTATGGGTTGCCTGGTGGCGGTGTTCGCGCTGATCTCGCCTCGGCTGGCGCTGATCGTGCTGTGGATCTTCGGCGACCTGCTCAGCCGCGCGTTCGACAGCTGGCTGATTCCCCTGATCGGCTTCTTCGTGCTGCCGTGGACGACGCTCACCTACGCCGCCCTGTGGGACTGGAGCAGTGGACACCACGTCCACGGGATCGACTGGTTCTTCGTGGCGCTCGCCTTCATCGTCGACGCGACCTCGGTCATCGGCGGCCGCGTGGCTCGCATGCGCGCCGCCTGACCCCCGCGCGAGCGGGACACCGCGGGCGATACGGGTGCCGGCCTTCGCCGCGGGTGAGGCGTGCACCATTGCCGCTGTACCCCGCGCGTGGGATCTTCGTGGTGCAGATGCGCACCCGCGCGTCGCATGTCCATTGGGGAGGTATGCGATGTCTGTCGGTACAGGACAACGGCCGTCCGGCACTTCGGCGCCCTACGACGCCTATGACGACACCGCCAGCGGCTACGGCTGGATGATCTTCTGCGGCGTCCTGCTCATGCTGCTCGGCACGCTCAACTTCGTCGAGGGCCTGGCCGCCATCTCGAGCGCCCACTTCTTCGTGGGGAATGCCCGCTACGTCATCGGCGATCTCAACACCTGGGGCTGGGTCGCGCTCATCGTTGGAGTTGTCCAGTGGCTCGTCGGCGCCGGCGTCTTCGCCAAGATGCAATTCGCGCGCTGGGCCGGTGTGGCGATCTTCGGCATCAACGCGGTCACGGCACTGCTGACCATGCCGGCGTATCCGTTCTGGTCGCTGTGCATCTTCGCGGTCGACATCCTCGGCATCTACGGCCTCATTGCCCACGGGGAGCGCGAGACCGCCTGATCACATCAGTCGCCGGTGGTGGTGAGCGCCGCCGCGCCCGGCTGGCGGGCCGGTGCCAGTCCAAACAGGAGTGCCACCGTGGCCGTCCAGCCGGTCTGGTGGCTGGCTCCGATGCCCGCGCCGTTGTCGCCATGGAAGTACTCGTGGAACAGCACGAGGTCACGCCAGTGAGGATCGGTCTGGAACTTCTCGATGCCGCCGAACACCGGCCGCCGGCCCTGGGCGTCGCGAGTGAAGGTCGACGTCATGCGACCCGCGATCAGGCTCGCCACCTCCAGCAGGTTCATCATGGTCCCTGACCCCGTGGGGCATTCGACCCTCAGCCGGTCGCCGTAGTAGCGGTGCAGCTGGATGAGCGCGCGGATGATGACGAGGTTCATCGGGAACCACACCGGACCGCGCCAGTTGGAGTTGCCGCCGAACATCCCCGTGTCGGACTCGGCCGGCAGGTAGTGGACGTCGTACTCCTGCCCGCCCCACGCAAAGCGGCACGGCTGCTCGAGGTGGCGGCGCGAGATCGCGCGGATGCCGTGCGGCCCGAGAAACTCCTGCTCGTCGAGCATGACGCCGAGGATGCGCCGCAGCCGTTCCTCGGAGACGAGCGAGGTGATCCTCCGCCCCTCCGGATTGGGGCCGGGCGGGTGCGCGAGCTCCGGCAGCGAGTCGGAGAATCGCTCGGCGAACTCGAGCACCCTCGCGAACATCTCCGGATGGCGCTCTACGAGCTCGGGCTCGAACACCGTGGCCGCGCAGATGGGTAGCAGGCCCACGAGCGACCTGACCTTCAGCGGGATCGTCGCGCCGTCGGGCATCCGCATCACGTCGTAGTAGAAGCCGTCCTCCTCGTCCCACAGCTCCGAGTCACCCTCGGGCGGGTTGAGGGCGACGGCGATCCACATGAAGTGGGCGATGAACTTCAGGGCCATGTCGGCGTACACGGGCTCGTGGCGGGCGAGCTCGAGCGCGATCTGGAGCATCCACTGGCAATACAGCGCCATCCAGGCCGTCCCGTCGGCCTGCTCGAGGGTCCCGCCGCCGGGCAGCGGCGCGGACCGGTCGAAGATCCCGATGTTGTCCAGCCCCAGGAAACCGCCCTGGAACAGATTGCGGTCGTCCGGATCCTTGCGGTTGACCCACCAGGTGAAGTTGGTCACCAGGCGCGCGAAGACGCGCGCCAGGAACTCCCGGTCGCCCTCCCCTCGTATCTCCGCCTCGCGCTCGTAGACGTACAGCGCCGCCCAGGCGGTCACCGGCGGGTTGACGTCTGAGAAGTTCCACTCGTAGGCCGGGATCTGACCGTTGGGGTGCAGGTAGCGGGTCTTGAGCAACAGCTCCACCTGCTCCTTGGCGAAGTCGACGTCCACCAGCGAGAGCGGCGCGCAGTGGAAGGCCAGGTCCCAGGCCGCGAACCATGGGTACTCCCACTTGTCGGGCATCGAGATCACGTCGGCCGCGACCATGTGAAACCACGGCACATTGCGGACGTCGCGGGCGGGCGCACGCGGATCCCACGGGTCGACCCCGTGCTCGCGCAGCCAGCGGTGCACGTCGAACTCGTAGTACTGCTTGCCCCACAGCAGGCCGGCCAGGGCCTGGCGCATGACCATGGCGCCGTCGGCATCCAGGGACTCGGGGATGACGGTGGCGTAGAACGCGTCGGCCTCGGCCTGGCGGGCGCGCATGACGCGGTGAAACGCCGCGCCCAGGCGCGCGGCCGGACGGGTGCTCCGGGCCTCCGCGGCGGACGGGCCGCAGAGCCGGACGCGCACCTCGGCGGCCTCCCCGGGATCGAGGTCGAGCACGTGATGGACGGCGAGCTTGGTGCCGGTCTGCTCGGGATTGACCGCCGCCTCATCACCGGCCACGACATAGTCGTTGATCCCGTCCTTGACGTGGGCGGTGGCGTTGGGGACGCCGAACAGGCGCTGGTTGTTGGTCTCGTTCTCACAGAACAGGAGCGGCGCCGAGTCATCGGCCCAGAGCTGCCATTCCCCCAGCTCGGCATGCGCCGCGGTCGCACGCGGGCCTCCGCCCCCGGCCGCCCGCAGGGCCGGCCGCCCCACGTCGTCGCCCCACGCCCATGTGTTGCGGAACCACAGCGAGGGGAGCAGGTGCAGCGTCGCGCGCTCGGGGCCGCGATTGACCGCGGTGACCTGCATGAGGATGTCCTCGGGCCCGGCCTTGGCGTACTCCACCACCACGTCGAAGTACCGGTCGTCGTCGAAGATGCCGGTATCGAGGAGCTCGTACTCCATGTCCTGTTTGCTCCGTCGGGCGTTGACGTCAATGAGCTCCTCGTAGGGGAACGGCCCCTGGGGATACTTGTACTGGCACTTCGCGTACGAGTGCGTCGGCGTGCTGTCCAGGTAGAACCAGTACTCCTTGGCGTCCTCGCCGTGGTTGCCCTCGCCGTTGGCGAGGCCGAACATCCGCTCCTTGAGGATCGGGTCGGCCCCGTTCCACAGGGCGAGCGCGAGGCACAGGCGCTGGCCGTCGTCGCAGAAGCCGGCGATCCCATCCTCCCCCCACCGGTAGGCGCGCGAGCGCGCATGCTCGTGCGGGAAATAGTCCCACGCGTCGCCGCTGTCGCTGTAGTCCTCGCGTACGGTCCCCCATTGGCGCTCGCTGAGATACGGGCCCCAGCGCTTCCACGGCGTCTTGCCGCGGCGCGCGTCCTGCAGTCGCTGGTGCTCTGGAGTCTTGGTGCTCGATCGGTGCGCTGGCATGGACGCGAGTCTGATGCCGGCCGGATTTGCCGCAAGCGTGCTCGCACCCCAGGCGACCGGGTGCCGGCCCGTATTGTGGTGGCGGCCACCCGCGGCCATGCGTAACAGCCCCATTGCCGCCGGTTGCGGCAGGTGCCATTCTCGCGCCGTGGATGAAGCGACGCTGCAACGGGTGGGCTCGGCGCTGCGCAGGATGGGCGAGGACCTGGTGGCCGGGTCCGAGGCGGCGGCCATGACCGTCGAGCCTGGTGTCCCGACCCTCCAGGCTGCGGCCGGCGCCCGGCTGGGCGCTCACCACGATGGCGCGGGGACCAGCTTCGCGCTGTTCAGCAGCCTGGCTGACGAGGTGGAGCTGTGCCTGTTCGACGCGTCGGGGCGCGAGACGCGGTGGAGTCTGGAGCAGGGCGAGGGGTACGTGTGGGAGGGATACCTGAGCGGTATCCAGCCCGGGCAGGCCTACGGGTATCGCGTGCACGGGGCCTGGGACCCGGCATCCGGCGCACGGTGCAATCCGGCCAAGCTGCTGTTGGACCCATACGCCCGCGCGGTCGCCGGCACGGTCCAGTGGGACCCCGCCGCGTTCGGGCACGTGCCCGGCGACCCGGACCGGCTCGAGCCGACCGACTCCGCCCCGTTCGTGCCGCGGTCCGTCGTGGTGAGCGACCGGTTTGACTGGGGTGACGATCGACGTCCGGGCCGGGCGATGGCCGATTCGATCTTTTACGAGGCGCACGTGAAGGGCTTCACGAAACTGCACCCCGCGGTGCCCGCCGAGCTCCGGGGCACCTATGCCGGCCTCGCGCATCCGGCCGCCATCGAGCACCTCATGCGCCTCGGCGTCACCGCGGTGGAGCTGTTGCCGGTCCATCAGTTCATCCACGACGCCCCCCTGGCCTCCCGCGGCCTGCGCAACTACTGGGGGTATCAGTCGATCGGCTACTTCGCCCCCCATGGCGAGTACTCGTCGGCGGGCGACGACGGACCGCAGGTCACCGAGTTTCGCGAGATGGTGCAGGCACTGCACGCGGCGGGCCTCGAGGTCATCCTCGATGTCGTGTTCAACCACACGGCCGAGGGCGACGAGGTCGGACCGACGCTCTGCTTCCGCGGCATCGACAACCCCGCCTACTACCGCCTCGCTGACGACCCGAGCCGATACGTCGACGACACGGGCTGTGGCAACACCGTCGATCTCCATCATCCGCAGGCACTTCGCCTCGTCATGGACTCGCTGCGGTATTGGGCGCAGGAGATGCACGTGGACGGGTTCCGGTTCGACCTGGCCGCCAGCCTGGGCCGGTCCGAGAGCGACTTCGACCGGTTCTCGGCGTTCCTGGAGGCGGTCGGCCAGGATCCCGTCCTCGCCGAGGTGAAGCTCATCGCCGAGCCGTGGGACGTGGGGTGGGGCGGCTTCGAGCTCGGGCAGTTCCCGGCGGGATGGAGCGAGTGGAACGGCAGGTACCGCGACACCGTCCGGGACTACTGGCGCGCCGCCGAGGGGACGCTGCCGGACTTCGCCACTCGCATCACCGGCTCCCGGGATCTGTTCGCCCACGGCGGCCGCCGCCCGACGGCATCGGTCAACATCGTCACCGTCCACGATGGCTTCACGCTCGCCGATCTCGTCAGCTACAACACCAAGCACAACGAGGCCAACGGGGACGGCAACCGCGACGGCAGCGATGACAATCGCAGCTGGAACTGCGGCGTCGAGGGTCCGACGGATGACCCGGCGGTGCTCGAGCTGCGAGCGCGCCAGACACGCAACTTCCTGACCACCCTCATGCTCTCCGAGGGGCCGCCGCTCCTCCTGGGCGGAGATGAGTTCGCCCGCACCCAGGGCGGCAGCAACAACGCCTACTGCCAGGACAACGAGGTGAGCTGGCTGAACTGGGAGCTGGCCGCCGAGCGCTCTGACCTCGTCGAGTTCACGGCCGGCCTATGCCGCCTGCGTCAACGCCACCCGGTGTTCCGCCGACGCCAGTTCTTCGACGGCACTCCGGCCCCCCACACCAGCCGCGACGACCTTGACTGGTACCGGCCCGACGGCCTGGAAATGACGTCCGCGGACTGGAGCGCACCCTACGCGCGCGCGGTCGCCATGGCCCTCAGCGGCGCCACCGACGATGGCGACGGGCCGCTGGACGAGCCGTTTCTGATCATGTTCAACGCGTGGTGGGAGCCGCTGGCGTTCACCGTCCCGGCTTCGCTGCGCGGTCTCGGCTGGCAGGTCGAGATCGACACCGCCGACCCGGCCGGCGCCGGGCACGCCGTCGATACGGCGGCGCCGGTCACCCTGGTCGGCCGCTCGTTGCTGGCGCTTCGCTCTCCGCGGTCCCATTAGCCGCGGCCGCAGCCTCGGTCTCGTGGCGGGGGCCGACGAGCGCGACGCTCATCGTGATCGCGCGGACGGCGCCGGTCGCGCCCGCCTGCAGGGTCGCGGCGACGGCCAGCACGATGATCGCCGGGATGAGCAGCCACTTCGTGCCCAGCATCAGGAGCCCGATGCGCCCGAGGATGTACGGCGGCGTGCATACCGTCGCGCTGAGGACGCCCCCCAGCGTCGTGGTCAGGAGCTTGTCGCGCCGGGAATAGCGCGGCTTGCTCCCGATCAGCCGGGACGGCACGAGCACGTAGCACAGCATCATGACCCCGAGGACGACGCTCAGGCAGATGCCGAACCACGGGCGCCCCCATCGCGTCACCACCATCGTCGCGAAGCCGAGCGCCAGGCCCACGACCGAGCCCGAGACGAGGATCGGGACGCGCCGCCTCCAGGCCTCGTCCCGGGCGGCCCGGATGTCGGGCTCGCCCGGCCGCGCCACCGCCAGAGCGAACATCGCGTTGAGGAAGAAGGCGGCCGCCGTGATCGCCGCGATGACGAGGATGATCGGGATGAGGATCGGGCCCCGGATCACGGTGAAGTCCTTGCGATGGATGACGTGCACCTTCAGGTCGAACGTCACCAGCCAGATCCACATCGCCGGGAGGATCTGCACCAGCGTCAGGCGCCAGTGGGTGACGAGCAGCCGGAGGCCGTCGAACAGCAGCGCCACCGCTCCGACCATGAACGCGAGCGGCGCGAGCGCCCGGCGCGAGCGGCTCAGCCGAAGGACGGCCTCCTCGATCTGCTCCGGGTCGTTCTGCTCGATCGCTCGGACGAGCCCACGGATTCGGGCGGTGACGCTATGTGCACGACTGTGTTCGCGCGTCACGCCATCACGGTAGGCGATCGCGGCGGCGGCGGATCACCCGATGCGGATGAGGCAGCCCTTTGCGCGCCGGCCCGGCGTGTGGGACAGTTCTATTCAATGCGCCACCCACGGCTCCTGGTTCTCGAGGCGGAGGTGGTCGCGGCTATGTCCGCGGCGGTCGCGGCATTGGATCTGGCGCTCGAGTCACTGGCCTACAGCGACGCCCTCAGCGCCCCGACCGCCGACCGGCTCGGCATCGGTGGACACTGCGCGGGCGACCTCCAGGAGCAGATCGTGGACGCCCTGGGCAGCACGCCCGCACCGGAGCTGCGCAGGCTGTCGGCGCTTCTGTCCGTGGTCTCCTCACTGGAGCGGATCGCGCTGAACTGCGCGGCGATCGCGGACCTCGTGCCGGACCTCGCAACCGCTCTGGACGACGATCGCGCCACCCGGCGGACGGTGGAGCTCGCCGGCGTGGACACCCGGGCCAGGCTCGTGCGGGCGCGTGATGTCCTGCAGACCTGGAGCACCTCGTGGACCGGAACGACGCCGTCAGGCTGGACGCCCGGTCAGGCAACCGGCGGTCTCCGTGCGCTGGCGGCCGTCGCGGGGCGGCTGCCCCACGGGTCCTCGATGGCCGCAGCCCTCCCCCTCCTCGTCGAGCACCTGGGTCACATCGACGACGCGGCGGAGGAGATCGCCGAGCTCGCCTGTGTTCGCCGATCGCGCTGGGCGACGCCGCCGGTGTCCGCTGGGCCCGACGCCCCGCTGGTCATCGGCTCGGGCTCGCTGACGTCCTTGGCCAGCGTCCTGTAGGACGCGTCCGGCCGCATCGCCAGGAGCTCGTCCACGAGCGCGAGCGCCGCGCGGTGGCCGTCGCGACCACGCTGAACGAGCTCGCTCACCGCGAAGCTCGCGTCGGGGGTGAAGCCGGGGGTCCACCAGAAGCCGATGAGTAAGCCCAGGCCCAGCGGCCACCGGCGTCGCGCCGTGCGCAGCTGCCGCGTCCGCTCCGCGAGGACGGCAGCCCGCGCGGCGGTCACGTCCTCACCCGCGCGGCTACCCACCACCCTGGCGGCGTAGGCGTAGAGGTCCTGGCGCCGGTCGTCGTCGACCGCGTCGTTGTAGACCCGCAGGAATGCACCGATGACGGGGCACACCGACGGAGGATGGTCGCTGAACGGTTCCTCGGCGAGCATCGAGGCCATCTCCATCACGCATGCTCCGTCCTCGGGAGATGCGTGCCTGCCTCGGCTCAACCGGACTGTCTGGTATCCGGTGGTTGATGTCATGGCGCCCTTCGATTCTGCTGGGGGTCGGATGGTCACTGCGGGTCTGACGCGCCCGGAGGTGCTGGAGCCCATGCTCGGTGAGCTCTCCGGCCGAGTGGTACCGGGTGTGATCGACCTCGGGATTGCTCGCTGCGAGCTCGTCGAGAAGCTCGCTCTCGCCGTGTTCCTGGCGGGCCTCCGCGTAGCCCTTGGCCATCGCGATCGTCTCACGGAACGTGCCTCCGCGCTGAGCCATCATCACGATCATCGCGGCGCTCGGTGGCCCCTCGAGCACGGCCTTCCATTCCTGGGGTGAGAAATCCGCCTTGCCGGTCATGAGTACCTCCGAGAAAAGCGTCCCACCGTGACCGGTTCGGTCCTCATCCGATTCGGGTTATGAGCGGGATGACGGCTCACCTCAATGAGGTGATGCCCCGCCACTCTCGCTGCGCGATGCTCGTGGAGACCCGAGATGACAACGATCGAGCACCCCGCATCGGAGGCGGTGTGGCACAGCATCTCCGCGGGGGACGCCGCGGCCGACCTCGGAGTCGAGCCCGATCAAGGGCTCAATGCCGGCGAGGTGGAGCAGCGGCTGAGCCAATACGGATCGAACGAGCTCCCACAGGAGCCGCCGCCGAGCCTCTGGCAAGTGGCCCGCGAGCAGCTCTCCAACCCGATGAACATCATGCTGCTGATCGTCGGGGTGGCCAGCTTCGCGATCGGTCAGATCCCGACCGGGCTCGTGGTCACCGCACTGGTGACCTTCAACGTCGTCATGGGCTCCAACCAGGAGCTCAAGGCGCGGGCGAGCGTGGAGGCGCTGGCCAAGCTGCAGGTGCCCCATGCTCGCGTCCGGCGGGCGGGCGCCGTCGAGGAGGTGGAATCGACCGCGCTCGTCCCGGGCGACATCATCCTGCTCGAGGCCGGCGACGTCGTGCCCGCGGACGGGCGCATCCTGTCCTCCGCGACGCTCGAGCTCCAGGAGTCCGCGCTCACCGGCGAGAGCGCGCCGGTGCCCAAGGACGGCGCGTCGGTGCTGGGCGAGGAGACCGGGCTGGGGGACCGTACCAACCTCGTGTTCCAGAACACGCAGGTCACCCGCGGAACGGCCACGGCCGTGGTGACCTCCACCGGCGGCTCGACGCAGATAGGCCAGATCGCGCACATGGTCAACGCCACCCAACGCTCGCGGTCCCCGCTGCAGAAAGAGCTGGACGGGATGACCAAGGTCTTCGGGCTGGTCGCCTGGCTCGCCGTCGCGGTGATCGCCATCTTCGGCATCGCCCGGGGCCAGAACCTCGAGACCCTCGTCCTGCTCTGCGTGTCCACGGCGATCTCGGCGATCCCGACCGGCCTGCCGACGTTCGTGGAGACGATGCTGTCCTCCGGCGCGCAGCGCCTGGCCAAGTCCAAGGCGGTGGTCAAGTCGCTCAGCGACGTCGAGACGCTCGGCGGCACGACGCTCATCAACAGTGACAAGACCGGGACGCTCACGCTCAACCAGATGACCGCGACGTCGATGCTCGCCGGCGGCGACTGGTTCCAGATCGAGGGTGGCGGCTACAGCAAGAGCGGGAGAATCCTCGGGGTGGCGGGGTCAGAGCCTCCGGACTTCAGCCCGCTGGCCCTGGGACTCTCGCTCTGCAACGACGCGACGGTGGCCGATGACGAGACGGTCATCGGCGATCCGACCGAGGCGGCGCTCGTGGTGCTGGCGGCGAAGATGAGCGCCGACGTCGAGCGCACCCGCATGGTGGTGCAGCGGCGTGCCGAGGTGCCGTTCGACTCCGAGTACAAGTTCATGGCCACGTTCCATGACCGCCCGGAGTGGCTGACGCGCGGACTGCTCAAGGAGTCGCACTTCATGACCGTGAAGGGCGCCCCGGACGTGGTAGTGGACCTGTGCAGCCAGGCCCTGTGGCACGACCGGGAGCTCCCGATCGACGAGGTGCGCAAGAAGATCCTGGACGCCAACAGGCAGCTCTCGGAGAAGGGCCTGCGGGTCCTGGCCTTCGCGGCCCGTGACCTCGACGACTCGGCGATGTCCGCGGCGATCGCCGAGCCCATGGCGGCTGTGACCGATCTGATCCTCGTTGCGCTCGTCGGCATCATCGACCCGCTGCGCAGCGAGGCCAAGGATGCGGTTCACACGGCGCTGCACGCCGGCATCGACGTACGCATGATCACGGGCGATCACACGATCACCGCGCGCGCGATCGCTGACGAGCTGGGCCTCGGCCCTGGGGTGATCACCGGAAGCGAGCTGCAGCACCTCACCGACGAGGAACTGCTGGGGCGCCTGCCGAACCTGCACGTCTTCGGGCGCGTCGCTCCGGAGGACAAGCTGCGGCTGGCCAAGCTGATGCAGCAGGCCGGCGATGTCGTGGCGATGACCGGCGACGCGGTGAACGACGCGGCGGCACTCAAGCAGGCTGACGTCGGCGTCGCCATGGGCAGCGGGTCCGAGGTGTCCAAGCAGGCCGCCAAGATCGTCCTCACCGATGACAACTTCGCCACGCTCGTCCGCGCCGTCGATCTCGGTCGCGACATCTACCGCCGCATCAGCTCCTACGTGAAGCTGCAGCTGACGATCCTCTCCTCGGTGCTGCAGCTCATGCTGCTGGCCACGATCTTCAACATCAACGGAGGCGTCGCGCTGTTCCCGATGCAGCTGTTGTTCTGCAAGTTCTTCGTCGTCGTCACGGTGGTGATCGGCTTCATCGTCGACGTCCCCGACCCGGGCGTCATGCAGCGCCCGCCACGCCCGCCGGCAACCAGGATCGTGAACCGGCCCCAGATCATCCGCTGGGTGGTGAGTGGCTTCGTGGTCGCCGTCACGGCGCTGCTGGTGCTCCAGCTCGGTCCCGGCAAGCCCAGCACCACGCACGGTTCCATCTCGATGACGATGGCCTTCGCAGTCGTCGCCTTCAGCGCCGTCAATCTCGGCGTCGTGATGCGACGCGAGCGCGAGGCGCCGTGGTCCTCGCCGGTGTTCCCGTACCTGGGTTGGATCATCCTCGGCTGGGCTCTGACCTGGGCCGCGGTGGAGCTGCCGATGCTCCAGCGCCTGCTCGACACCGAGTCGCTGTCCGGCGCCCAATGGGCCGTCGTCCTGGGGTGCTCGCTGCTGGCCCCGGCGCTGGTGTGGGCCGACAAGGCCCTCCAGCTCCATCGCCAGAAGCAGCAGGCCCCCGCCGAGATGGGCGCTCCGCCGCTCGTGCTCGCTGGTAGCTAGCCCTCCCAGGCGGCAGAGATGGACACGGGCGTGATGTTCCGATAGTGTCGGAAACATGTTTCCGGAGGGCTGAGCCAGCGACGCCGGTCGCTTTGGCAGGCGGCGGCGAGAGGAGAGAGCCATGCCACGCACCGCCAGCGCCCCGACGTTCGTCGGGGAGGGCAAGATCGTGTTCGCCGACCGCGAGTACCCCGACCCGGGGCCGGGCGAGCTCCTGCTCGCAGTCGAGGCCAACGCCATCTGCGGCACCGATCGCGAGCAGTACTACGAGGGCTCAGAGTGCGTGCCCGGGCACGAGGCCGCCGGGGTCGTGATCGCGAGCGGCGCGGGCACGCGGACGCCCCCCGGCACGCGGGGCGCCGTGTTCCTCATGGACTATTGCGGCGTCTGCCGGAGCTGCCAGGCCGGCCACACCAACCAATGCCTGGCCAAGCGCAACGACATGGGCTTCACCGCCGACGGCGGCTACGGGCCCTTCGAGGTCGTCCACGAGACCAACTTCTTCGCGGTGCCCGGCGAGCTCACCGCAGCCGAGGCGACCCTGCTGCTCGACGTCATGGGCACCGGCGGTCACGCGCTCGGGCGGATCGCGCGCATGCGCGAGGACGTGGAGAGCCTATTCTGCGCCGGGGCCGGACCGATCGGGCTGGGGGTGCTGGCGATGGCCAAGAAGCGCTTCGGGCCCGACTTCCCCGTCTACATCTCCGACGTGTCCACGTGGCGCCTGCGATTTGCCGAGTCGCTCGGTGGGATCCCGGTCGACGTCCGGGAGCGCAACGCGCTCGCGGACCTCGGCGACATCGACGCGGCGGTGGACTCCACCGGCAAGACGGCGGTCCGCGAGGACATCATCGGCGTCCTTGGCAAGCGCGGAGTGCTGGCCTGCGTCGGCCACGGGGAGGGCCTGACCCTGACGGTCTCGCCCGACCTGATCGCGACGGAGCGCACGGTCATGGGCAGCGAGTACTTCCGCTACGGTGAGATGCAGGACAACCTCGAGCTGCTGCTGGCCCACCGGGATTACTTCGGGCAGATCATCACCCACGAGATGCCCCGCGACCGGATCGGCGAGGGCTTCGAGCTGTTCCTCGCCGGCGAGACCGGCAAGGTCGTGATCGTCGGTGAGCCGTCATGACGGCGGCACGCCTACGCGTCGCCGTGGTGGGCGCGGGCGGCTGGGGCGAGCAACACGCGCGGATCTTCGCTCGGCGCCCCGACACGGAACTGGTGGCCATCGTGGGGCGCACGCCACAGCGCGCCGCGGCACGAGCCGCCGCGTTTCAGACCACCCCGTACACGAGCATCGAGCAGATGCTCGACGAGACCCGTCCGGACCTCGTGACCACATGCCTCCCCAACGAGGGTCACTTCGCGCCGACGCTCGAGCTCATCCGCCACGGGGCGGCGCTGCTGGTCGAGAAGCCGCTCGTGTTTGACCTTCACGAGGCCGATCAGCTCATCGACGAGGCGGCCGAGCGGGGGCTGTTCTTCGCCATCAACTTCAACCACCGCTACGCCGAGGCGGTCCAACGCGCCCACGCCGCCATCGCAAGCGGCGAGCTCGGCGACATCGTCCACGTCACCTGGCGGTTCGGCGGGGAGGCCAACCCGGGCACGAGCCCGCACCGCAACCTGATCGAGACGCAGTGTCATGGGTTCGACATGCTCGAGCACCTCGCGGGGCCCATCTCGTCGGTGATGGCCCAGATGACGAATCTGACCGACCAGACCGTCTACAACACCATGGTGATCGCCGCCTCGTTCGCCAGCCGTGCCGTGGGCAGCCTGGTGGGCAGCTACGACTCCTCATACGCCTACCCCGACACCCAGTACATCGAGATCAACGGGACCCGGGGGCGCGCGCTGATCAAGGACACCGTCCAGGAGCTCATTCTCTCCACGGCCGGAGAGGAGACGCACCGTGTGTGGCGTCCCGGGTATTTCAACGACTTGGGGCGCACGTTCACCAACACGTTCGACCGCCATGTGGATGACGTGCTGACCGCGCTGCGCGCCGGCGACGAGCCGCCGATCCATGCGCGGGCCGGCCGGCGCGCGCTACAGCTCGCTGTCGCGTCCGTGCGGTCGTTTGACGAGGGCACCCGCGTCGAGACCTGACGTGAGCGCCACCATCCAGCCGCGGCGCCGCCCCGCGAGCATCCGCGACGTGGCCCAGCTCGCCGGCGTCTCGCCCGGAACGGCCTCCAAGGCGCTCAACCAGCGCGGAACGCTCCGCCCCGAGACTGTCCAGCGGGTGCTCGCCGCGTCAGAGCAGCTCGCCTATCGCCCCAACGAGCTGGTGCGAGGCATCTTCGGCCCTCGGAGCTTCACCGTGGGCCTCATCACCTCCGACAGCTTCGGGCGGTTCAGCGGTCCGGTGATGGCCGGCGCGGAGGACGCGCTGGACTCCGGCGAGCTCTCGGTGATCATGTGCGACAGCCGCGGCGAAGCCGATCGGGAGCAACGCCACCTGGCGACCCTCCTCGGGCGCCGCATCGACGGCCTGATCGTCACCGGGCGGTGCTCGAACCCCCGGCCGCCGATCTCCGGCTCGCTGCCGTTCCCCGTCATCTATGCGCACACCCCGTCGACGGATCCCGCCGACTGCTCGGTGATGGTTAACGACCGCGGCGCAGGCCGGTTGGCCGCCGCTCATCTGATCGCGGTCGGCCGCACGCGGGTCGCCCACATCACGGGGCCGCCGGACTTCGACGCGGTCACCCACCGCGCCGCCGGCCTGACCGAGGGACTGGCCGAGCATGGGTTCGAGGTCGTCGGCGGCGTGCGCACGGGTGATTGGAGCGAGGCGTGGGGCCTGGAGTCCGCGACCGAGCTGCTCGCGGCGCATCCCGACCTCGACGCGATCTACTGCGGCAGCGATCTCATCGCGCGCGGCGTCGTGGACGCTCTGACCGCCGCGGGCCTCGCAGTGCCTGACGACGTCGCCGTGGTGGGAACCGACAACTGGGCCCTGATCGCCCGCGCCGCCCGGCCGCCGCTGACCACGGTCGACATGCGCCTGGGCGAGGTCGGCCGCCGCGCCGCCCATTTTCTCATCGCGGCGATAGAGGGACGCCCGATCCATGGCCGCCACGTCGCGCCGGCCGAGCTGGTCGTCCGCGCTTCGAGCGGCGTGCCCTACTCAGATCCGACCGCGGACGCGCCCCGCCGCTACCACGACTTCTGCATCCACCAGCCGGCCGGCGGCGGCTGACCAACGTGTACCCCGCGTTAAGCGGAAGTTATGCGACGGGCGCGGCGCGAAGTTCTTCAGCACAAAAGGTCGAGTTGGTATACCTTCGCGCTTTCCAGCTGAGAGGAGTCTGTCGTGAGGTCGAAGATCGGTCGTCTGGGGACGCTGACCGTCGGATTGGTCGCAACGGTGGCGTTGGCGAGCGCATGCGGAAGCAGCAACTCGTCGAGCTCGAGCTCGAGCGCGGCCGCGGGCGCGACGTCCAGCGCTGCAGCAACATCGAGCGCGTCGGGCACCAGCTCGGCGGCAGCGAAGAACTTCAAGGTTGGGGTGGTGACCGACATCGGTGGTCTGAACGACCACGGGTTCAACCACCTGGCTTATGAGGGCCTGCTCCGCGCTGAGCAGCAGCTCCACATCCAGGGTCGCGTGCTGACGTCCAGCTCGGGCGCCGACTACACGCCGAACCTGACCACGCTGGCCCAGCAGGGCTATAACCTGGTCGTCCCCGTTGGCTTCCTGATGGCGGACGCGACTGACGCCGTCGCCAAGCAGTTCCCCAACGTCAAGTTCGCGATGGTCGACTCCGACGCCACAGCGGAGAAGGGCGATCCGAAGAACATCGAGGGGCTGCTGTTCAAGGAGGAGCAGGCGGGTTACCTGGCGGGGTCCTTGGCCGGCCTGTACGCCAAGGAGCATGGCTACAAGACCATCTCCAGCGTCGGCGGGCAGAACATCCCGCCCGTCTTCCACTACATCGCCGGCTACCAGGCCGGCGCCAAGAAGGCGGACCCCGGGATCCAGACGCTCAACGCTTTCTCACAGGACTTCGTCGACCAGTCCAAGTGCAAGCAGATCGCGCTCAACCAGATCCAGCAGGGCTCGAAGGTCGTCTTCCAGGTGGCCGGCGCGTGCGGCCTCGGGGCGCTCTCCGCCGCCCAGCAGCAGGGCGTGCAGGGCATCGGGGTCGACGCCGACCAGGCGTATCTGGGGTCCTACATCCTGACCTCCGCCGAGAAGAAGGTGGACGTCGCGGTGTTCAACGCGATCAAGGCCCTGATGGCCGGCAAGTTCGCCGCGGGCGCCAACGTCACCAACGACGTCGCCAACGGCGGGATCGGCTACGGCAAGATCGGTCCGGCCGGCCTGAAGTTCGCGCCGGAGATTGCGAAGATCTACAACCAGATCAAGGCTGGGCAGCTCTCCAACATCCCGAACACGCTTTAGTCGACAGGTGTGAATGACGCATAGCCCGTCGCCGGTCAGCTCGGGGCCCCCGGCGCTCGAGCTGAAGGGCATCACGAAGAGGTTCGGCTCGGTCGTGGCCAACGACCGAGTCGACTTCGACGTTCGCGCCGGTGAGGTCCACGCGCTGCTCGGGGAGAACGGCGCCGGCAAATCGACGTTGATGTCGGTGCTGTACGGCCTCTACACCCCGAGCGAGGGTGAGATCCTCGTCGACGGCACGCCGGTCGAGATCGACTCGCCGGCCACGGCGATCCGGCTGGGGATCGGGATGGTCCACCAGCACTTCATGCTCGTGCCGGTGATGACGGTGGCCGAGAACCTCGTGCTCGGCCAGGAACCCGTGCGGCAGGGCGGCATGCTGGACTTCGCCGCCGCCCGGTCCCGCGTCCGAGAGCTGTCGGACCGCTACGGGCTCGCGGTCAATCCCGACGCGATCATCGAGGACATCACGGTCGGCGCGCAGCAGCGCGTCGAGATCCTGCGCGCGCTGTACAGGGGCGCGCGAATCCTCGTGCTCGACGAGCCCTCGGCCGTGCTCACGGCGCAGGAGGTCCGCGAGCTGATGGACGTGATCCAGCGTCTCAAGCAGGACGGCACCGCGATCGTGTTCATCAGCCACAAGCTCAACGAGGTGCTCGAGGTGGCCGACCGCATCACCGTGCTGCGGCGCGGCCGCCGGGTCGGGACCGTCCCCCGCGAGGGGACCACGGAGCGCAGCCTCGCCCAGCTCGTGGTCGGCCGCGACGTCCTGCTGTCCCTGGACAAGGACGCTTCCAAGTCCGGGGAGCCGCTGCTCCAGGTCAACGATCTTCACGTTCGCGACGACCGCGAGCTCGAGGCCGTCGACGGGGTGTCGCTGTCCGTGCGCGCGGGGGAGATCGTCGCCATCGCCGGCGTCGACGGCAACGGCCAACCCGAGCTCGTGGAGGCGATCGCGGGTCTGCGCGTGCCCGAGGCCGGATCCGTGGTCGTAGATGGCCGGGACATCGCCGGGCACGGCGTCCGCGCCGCGACCGAGGCCGGCATCGCTCACATCGCGGAGGACCGCCATCGCCGCGGGCTCGTCCTTCCGTTCACGCTGACCGAGAACATGGCGCTGCGCGAGTACCGCCGCCCGATCCTCAGCATCCGCGGCTGGCTGCGGCTGCGCCGCATGCGCGACCGGGCAGCGCGGCTGCTGCGCGAGTTCGACGTCCGTGGCGGCAACACCGAGGCGTTCGCGGCATCGCTGAGCGGCGGCAATCAGCAGAAGGTCTGCGTCGCCCGCGAGATCGCCTCCGAACCCAAGGTGCTCATCGCCCATCAGCCCACGCGCGGACTGGACGTGGGGGCGATCGAGTTCGTGCACCGCCGGCTGGTCGCCGAGCGCGACCGGGGCCGCGCCGTCCTGCTCATCTCGCTGGAGTACGAGGAGGTGCGCGCGCTGGCCGACCGGATCCTCGTCATCTACGAGGGGAAGATCGTGGGCGAGTTCCCGCCCGACGTGTCCGAGGAGACGCTGGGCATCGCGATGACCGGAGGGCGGGCAACCGAGGCGGCGGCGTGAGCATCGAGCCCGAAGAGCTCTCCGAGGGGGTGATGGACGAGGCCGAAAGCCTCGAGGCGTCGCTCACCTCACCGGCCCGGCTCACGGCCTACCTCCGCCGCGGCGGAGTGATCGTCCCGATTCTGACCACGCTCATCGCGTTCCTGGTGGCCGGCGTGGTGGTGCTGCTGACCGGTCACGATCCGCTCAGCACCTACAGCGCGATCTTCAAGGGGACGGGGCTCAACTGGCTGTTCCCGTGGGTCAGCGGCGCCGAGCGGACCACGGCGGCGCTCGAGCTCCAGCAGACGCTCATCCAGACCACCACGCTGATCCTCGTCGGCTTGGCGGTCGCCTTCGCCTTCCGCGCCGGGCTGTTCAACATCGGCGGGCAGGGCCAGTACACGCTGGGCCTGATCGTCGCGGTCTGGGTCGGATCGTCGTTCAACAGCATGCCCGCGGTCCTGCACATCATCCTGGCGATCGCGCTGGCAGCGCTCGCTGGAGCGCTGTGGGCCGGCATCGCCGGCGTCCTGAAGGCGACCGTCGGCGTGCACGAGGTGATCTCGACGATCATGCTCAACTGGATCGCGATCTGGCTCGGGGTCTACCTCTTCCAGCTCGGTGGACCGCTCCAGGATCCGTCGCAGCCCTCGGTCCCGGTGTCCAAGACCGTGGTGGCCTCGGCCAAGCTGCCGGTCTTCTGGGGCTCGGCCCAGCTCCAGGGCCTCGACATCGGGATCTTCATCGCGCTTGCGGCCGTCGTCGTGTTCTGGATCCTCATCAACCGCACCCGCCTGGGGTATGAGGTGCGCGCCGTCGGCTTCAACCCGGACGCGGCGAGCTACGCCGGCATGAACGTCGGGCGCAACTACGTCCGCGTCATGCTCATCTGCGGCGCGTTCGCCGGGGTGGCGGCGTCGATGGACATCCTCGGCTGGGAGTTCAGCCTGTTCACCAACAACATCCAGACGTCGCAGATCGGATTCCTCGGCATCGCGGTGGCGCTGTTGGGACGCAACACGGCGGGCGGGGTCGTCGCGGCCGCGCTGCTGTTCGGCGCCCTGCTCACGGGCACATCGCAGCGCAACCTCGATCCCACGGTGTTCGACCCCCAACTGGCGCAGTACCTCACGTACATGATCCAGGGCCTGATCGTGCTCCTGGTCTCCACCGACGTGATCGCCCTGCGCGTCCTGCGGTCAGGGCGCGGGATCGCGGTGGGGCTCAGACGGCGGCCCCGCGACCAGCCCGCGGAGACGGGGGGTGGGACGTGAGCGTCGGAACCATCGCCGCGAGCCCCGCCCGGCTCGCCTCCGCGAAGCACACGGCAATCGCCGGGATGGTCCTGGCCGCGGTGACCTGGGTCATCACCCTCCCCCCCTTCGAGGTCCGCACCCCCGTGCCGTCGGTCATCCTGGGGCTCGCCGCGATGACCGCCGGGGCGATCGCGTACACCGGCGGCGAGCGACGCCTCGGGGTCGTCGACATGGGCCTCGCGCTGCTCGCCATCGCCGGCGCGATCGCGGCCACAGAGTCCGGGATCGGCCACCTGGAGACCGTCTTCGTGTGGTCGGCGCTGGTGGCGGCGATGCTGCGCTACGCCACCCCGCTCCTGTTCGCCGCCCTCGGCGGCATCGTCTCCGAGCGCAGCGGCGTCATCAACATCGGCCTGGAGGGCATGATGCTGATGGGCTGCTTCTTCGGGATCTACGGCTCCGATGTCCTGGGCTCGTGGGTGCTCGGCCTGCTTGTCGCGGTCGCTGCCGGCGGCCTTCTCGCGCTGGTGCACGCCTGGTTCTCGATCCACCTGCGCGCCAACCAGGTGGTGAGCGGCACCGGGATCAACTTCCTCGCCCTCGGCATCACGGGGTATTTCTTCACCGCCCAATACGGCGCCAACGGGACCCCCAGCAAGATCTCCCAGGTGCCCAACGTCAAGCTGCCGCTCATCCAGCACGTCGGATTCTTCGGCCAGGCGATCGGCGACGCCAACCTGATGACCTGGATCGGCCTGGCGCTGGTCCCGGCACTCACGGTGTTCCTGTTTCGCACCCGGTGGGGCCTGCGCCTGCGGGCCGTCGGCGAGAAGCCCCGCGCCGCCGACACCGTCGGACTGCCGGTATTCCGGATCCGCTACATCGCGGTGATCGTGTCCGGCATGTTCGCGGCCCTCGGCGGCGCCTACCTGTCGGTCGCCTTCGTGGGCTCGTTCAGCCAGGACATGACCGAGGGCCGGGGGTTCATCGCGCTGGCCGCCGTGATCTTCGGGCGCTGGCGGCCGGGGGGAGCGCTGGTGGCGACCCTGCTGTTCGGGTTCTCCAGCGCGCTGGCCGATCGGCTGCCCACGTTCTCCGGGACCCTCGCAACCCTGTTCCAGGCGTTGCCCTACGTGCTCACCCTGGTTGCCGTGGCCGGGCTCATCGGACGGTCCCGGCCCCCTGCGGCGAGCGGCATCCCCTACGTCAAGGAGTAGCCCATGGCCGTCGCCCGCCTTGCTCTCGACAGCCAATCCGTCGCCGCGGCACGTCTCAGCGACGAGATCGAGCTCTACCAGCGCACGTACACGACGCTGCTGCGCTCCAGCGGGGAGACCCACCTCCGGGTCCTCGAGCCCTCCCACCGGGCGATCGGCTCGAGCCTGCACCCGCTGGCGGCCAGCGACGAGCTCGACCTCGGCGCGTTCATCTACGCCATCCGGCGTCTGCCCGACGGGATCGTCGGCGCGCGCCTGGTGGCGATGGCCCAGCACGTGGAGGCCTTCGTCGGCGCCGGTATGCCCGTCGCAACGTGGGACGAGGCCGAGGCGCCCGCGCGGCGGCGGCGCTGGTATGACAGCCGCGCCGGGACGCTCGCCGTGCTGCTGGCCAGCGCGTCCGATGTGGACGACCTCCTGCCAACGCTGGTCGCCTTCCAGATCGAGTGGAACAAGATGCGCGTCCGCCAGCGGGCCGCGGGCTGGTTGGAGGTCGTGGGAGACCGCGAGCCCACCCCCGAGCAGTGCGCCCAGCTGCTCGGCGGCACCGTCGAGGACTGGGGCCGCCTACAGGACGCATGGGGCGAACGCTTCGCCGAGCACCTGCGGCTGATCGCGTCCGAGCGGTTGGCGCTGCGCATCCGCATGTTCGGCGGATCGCACACCGGCTACGCGCGCCTGACCCGCCGCTGGTGGGCGCCGGTGGCCGCCGAGCTGGACCGGGAGGGGCTGACCGAGCGCCCCCTGTACTTCGTCAGCTCGAACACGCACAGCCTCGTCAACATCGCCACCTCGGTGGCCCGGGACCGCGAGTCAGAGCTCGTCGCGTTCGTCGAGACGATGGACGAGGACGACATCCTGCGCCAGGAGCTCGCCGCCTTCCGCGACGGCCGCACCGAGGGATCGTGGGAGAACTTCCTCTACTTCGTCGCGCGGATCTACTTCGCGGTCAAGGGAGCTGCCGGCAAGGCCGAGCGCCGGGCGGCCGAGCAGGCCAGCGGAGTCACGCACATGCGCAGCACCACGGGCCTGCGCGTGCCGGCGCAGATCCTCCCGCTGGCGTCGCTCACCCCCGGCGGACTGGATCCCCGCGTGGGCGAGATCGACGCCGACGCGCTCGCCGCCTCCGATGCCGTGATCGTCAACATCGACTATCCGCTCGGCGTCGCCGCCTACAACATCCTGCGCGAGGTCGCCGTGGACCGGGCCGCGCTACGCGGTCTCTACGTCCTGGGCAAGGCGGCCACGCTCAACGCCGACGTCGGCGACGTGATGATCTCGAGCGTCGTGCACGACGAGCACTCGGGGTCCACGTACTGGCTCGACAACGCGTTCAGCGTCGACGACCTGGCCGGGGACCTCCGGTTCGGGACCGGGCTGGACAACCAGCGGGCGGTGACGGTCAAGAGCACGTTCCTGCAGAACCGCTCCTTCCTCGACTTCTACTACCGGGAGGCCTACACGGTCGTCGAGATGGAGGCGGGACCGTTCTGCGACGCCGTCTACGAAATCGCCGACGCCGATCGCCACCCCGTGGGCGAGGCCGTCAACTTCTCCAAACTGCCGATCGACCTCGGCATCATCCACTACGCGTCTGACACGCCCTACACCCAGGCGCGTACCCTCGGCGCGCGCGGGCTGAGCTACTACGGCATGGACTCGACGTACGCCAGCTCGCTCGCGATCCTGCGGCGCGTCCTGATGCTGGAGGGCGTGCTCAACCGCCGCGGACGGCGTCAGACCGATGAGTCGGCGGCTACGCGCCGATCGGGTGCCATGCCGTCTTCAGCTCGGTGAGCCCGTCGATGCGCTCGAGCGCGTCGGCGATCGCCGTGTCATAGCTGGTCACGGCGGCGCCGTGGCGCGCGCGCTTGATCGTCTCGGCGGCGAGACGGTCGAGCTCGGCGGCCAGCTCCGCGTCGCCCGCGGCGTCGACGATCGCGTTGAGGTCGCGATGAGCGCCCAGGGCGCCCGCCAGCTCCGACCGGCGGCCGGAGAGGAGGTTGACCACGCCGGCGGGGATGTCGGACACGCCCAGCACCTCCGCGAGGTCCAGGCCGGCCAGGGGGTGGGATTCCGACAGGATCGCGACGACGGTGTTGCCCGCGGCCAGGGCGGGCGCGAGCTCGGCGACGAGGCCGAGCAGCGCGGGCTGATCGGGCGCGACGACGCCCACCACCCCGGTCGGCTCGGGCAGGCTGAACGACAGAAACGGCGCCGCCACCGGGTTGACGCCGCCGAGCACGGCATGGAACTTGTCGGTCCACCCGGCGTAGTGCACGAGCACGTCGACCGCGTCCTGCGCCTGATCACGGTCGGAGACCGCCGCCAGCTGACCGGCCCGGGACTCGAGGGCCTCGGCCGCCCGGTAGAGGATCTGGCCGCGGTTGTAGGCGGTGCGCGCCGACCACGGGCCGAACGCCTTGCGCGCCGCCGTCACCGCGTCGCGCACGTCCTTGCGCGAGGCGCGCGGGATGTTGACCGGCACGCCGTCGGCGTGGGCGGCGTGGTCGTGGCGACCGGACTCCGAGCGCACGAACGCTCCCCCGATCCACAGCTTGTAGGTCTTGCGGACCGCCAGCCGACTCATCGCACCACCGTCAGGTACGGCCGCAGTCCCGCCGGGCCGCCCTCGCGGCCGAAGCCGGACTCCTTATAGCCACCGAACGCCGCCGTGGGATCGAAGTGGTTGTAGGTGTTCTGCCAGACGACGCCGGCCCGGAGCGCGCTGGCCACCTCGAAGGCCTTGGCCCCCTTGTCGGTCCAGATCCCGGCCGCCAGCCCGTAGCGCGAGTTGTTGGCCTTCTCGATCGCCTCGGCCTGGGTGCGGAAGCTCAGCACGCTGACGACGGGCCCGAAGATCTCCTCCACGGCGATCCGGTGCGCGGGCGAGACGTCGGTGAACAGGGTGGGCGCGAACCAATAGCCGTGCTCGGGCAGGTCGCAGGCGATCGTGCGGCGCTGTGCTCCTTCGTCCTCGCCGGCGGCGACGAGCGTCTCGATCCGCTGGAGCTGCTCGGCGGAGTTGATCGCGCCGACGTCGGTGTTCTTGTCCAGCGGGTCGCCGACGCGCAGGCGTCCCATGCGCGTCCACAGCTTGGCGATCACCGCCTCCATGATGCTCTCCTGGATGAGCAGGCGCGAGCCCGCGCAGCACACGTGCCCCTGGTTGAAGAAGATGCCGTTGACGATCCCCTCCACGGCCTGGTCGAGCGCCGCGTCCTCGAAGACGATGTTGGCCGACTTGCCGCCGAGCTCGAGCGTCAGACCGACGCGCCGGCCGGCGAGCGCGGTCTGGATGTCGCGGCCGACGGCGGTCGAGCCCGTGAACGCGATCTTGTCGATCCCAGGGGCGCGCACGAGCGTCGCGCCGACCTCGCCATCCCCGGGCAGGATCGAGACCACGCCGGGCGGCAGCTCCGCCTCCTGACAGATCTCGGCCAGCAGCAGCGCGGTCAGCGGCGTCGTCTCCGCGGGCTTGAGGATCGCCGTGTTGCCGCAGGCGAGCGCGGGGGCGAGCTTCCACGCGGCCATCAGCAGCGGGAAGTTCCAGGGCACGATCTGGCCGACGACCCCCAGCGGCGCCACCTCGCGGGCGGGGTGGGCGGGAAATCCATATCTGAGCTTGTCGGCCCAGCCCGCGTAGTAGAAGAAGTGCGCGGCCGCGAGCGGGATGTCCACATCGCGTGACTCGCGCAGCGGCTTGCCGCCGTCCAGCGTCTCCACCACCGCCAGCTCGCGCGCGCGCTCCTGGATGAGCCGCGCGATCCGGAACAGGTACTTGGCCCGCTCGCGATCGGGCAGGGCGGCCCAGCGCGGCTGGGCGGCCCGGGCCGCGTCGATGGCGGCGCTGACGTCGGCGGGGCCCGCCCACGCAACCTCGGCGATCGGCTCCTCGGTGGCCGGGTTGAGCGTCGGCTCGTAGCGCGCCTGCGCCGGGGCACGAAACCCTCCGTCGATGAACAGGCCGTAGCGATCGGCCAGGCGGACGTGGTCGGTGGCTTCCGGAGCGGGGGCGTAGTCCCAGACGATGCTGGTGCGCTGCTCGGTGGTCATTCCTTGGAGAAGTCCTCGGCGCGCCCGTAGCGGCCGGACTCGGTCTTGGCGTACTGGAGCAACAGGTCGTTGAGCAGACTCGAGGCCCCGATCCGGAGCCGCTCGGGGGTGAGCCACTCGTCGCCGAGCGTCTCCTTGACGAGCACCAGCCGGTGCAGCGCAGCCTTGCTCGTGGACACCCCGCCGGCGGCCTTGAAGCCCACGATCCGCCCGGTGAGCTCCAGGTAGTCACGGATCGCCTCGAGCATGACGAGGCACACGCCGGGGGTGGCGCCGCTGGACGCCTTGCCGGTGGAGGTCTTGATGAAGTCAGCGCCGGCCTCCATGGCCAGCATCGAGGCGTGGCGGACGTGGTCGTAGGAGCCGAGCTCGGCGGTCTCGAGGATCACCTTGAGGTGAGCGTCGCCACAGGCGTCCTTGACCCGGGCGATCTCACGCTGCACTCGGGCGTCGTCTCCGGCGAGGAACGCCTCGCGCGAGATGACCATGTCGATCTCGTCGGCGCCGGCCGCGACCGCGTCCTCGGTGTCGCGAAGCTTGGCCTCAAGCGACACCTGGCCGGCGGGGAAGCCGGTGGCCACCGAGGCGGTCCTGACGCCGGTGCCGGCGAGCGCGGCGTGCGCGACGCTGACCAGCGAGGGGTACACGCACACGGCGGCGACCGACGGGATCTCCGGCATCGCCGGCGCCGGACACACCGCCTTGGCACAGAGATGGCGCACCTTTCCGGCGGTGTCGGCCCCCTCAAGCGTGGTCAGGTCGACCATCGAGACGGCCAGCCGGATCCCCTGCTGCTTGGCGGCGGTCTTGATCGAGCGCTTGCCGAGCTGGGCGGCCCGCTCCTCGACCCCCACGCGGTCCACGTGTGCCAGGCGACGGCTCATGCGGCGAGCGTAGTGCATGCGGGCGGAAATTCGGGTCGAAATCGGCGAGTGGCTGGGCGCGATCTGACGTCGCACGTGGGATGAGTCGATGCCCGGGCATCGGCGATTCCCACGGGCGGCGTCAGGCGCGTCCAGACGCCGCCGAGACGATCCGCAATTCTCGGCCCGCGTGCACTCACGCTCCGCTGATATGCATTCCACGTGCGACGCGCCGCTGTCATCGTCATGGACGCCTGTGGAGTGGGCGCCCTGCCGGACGCGGCCGAGTACGGCGACGAGGGCACCAACACGCTCGGGCATCTGGCGGAGCTGGCCGGAGGCCTGGACGTGCCGACGCTGGGCTCGCTGGGGCTCGGCTCGATCGTGCCGCTGCAGGGCGTCCCGGAGGCTGCCCATCCCGTGCTGCACGGCCGCATCGGGGCCGAAGGCCCCGGCAAGGAGTCCACGACCGGCCACTGGGAGCTCATGGGCGTGCGCGTCGAGCGGCCGCTGCCGAGCTATCCGGAGGGCTTTCCGCCCGACGTGGTGGCGGCGCTGGAGGTGGCGACGGGGCGGCGCTTCTGCTGCAATCGGCCGTTCAGCGGCACCGCGGTGCTCGAGGAGTATGGGGAGCATCACCTCGAGACCGGGGAGCTGATCCTCTATACGTCGGCCGACTCCGTCCTGCAGATCGCCGCGCACGTGGACGTGCTGTCCGAGCCCGAGCTGTACCGCGTCTGCGCGGCAGCACGGGAGACGATGGACGCAGAGCACGCGGTCGGCCGCGTGATCGCCCGGCCGTTCGAGGGAGGGGCAGGTGGGGATCGTGTCTGGCGCCGCCGAGAGGGCCGGCGCGACTTCGCGCTGCCGCCGCCGTCGCGCTCGTACCTGGAGGAGCTTCAGGCGGCGGGAGTGCCGGTCCACGGCGTGGGGAAGATCTGGGACCTGTTCGCCGGAGTGGGGGTCGACGTCAAGCATCCCGGCGCGACCAACGCCGAGGGCATCGCCTCGACCACGGCGCTGCTCCGCGAGCTGCGCGAGGGGCTCGTGTTCGTCAACCTCGTGGAGACCGACCAGCTGTACGGCCACCGCCACGACGTGAACGGCTTCGCGGCGGCGCTGCACGCGATCGACGCAGCGGCGGCGGAGTGGCTGTCGCTGCTGGGCGATGAGGATCTGCTGGTGCTCACCGCCGATCACGGCGTCGATCCGGCGACCAACCACACCGACCACACCCGCGAGTACGCGCCCCTGCTCGCGCGGTTTGCCGGCCACGGCGGGCGCCGCCATGATGGCGCGCTGGCGGACGTCGGCGCGAGCGTGATGCGCTGGCTGACCGGCCGCGACGCCCCGGATCTGCCGGGGACGCCGTTTCTCTAGGGTGGACTGCGGTGATCAGGCGCGTCCTCGTCTTCTGTGGCTCCAGCCCCGGCGCCCGGCCGGAGTACGCCCAGGCCGCCGCCGAGCTCGGCGGTCTGCTGGCGGAGCGCGGCCTCGGCCTGGTCTACGGCGGCGCCAGCGTCGGCCTGATGGGCGCCGTCGCCGACGGTGCGCTGGCGGCCGGCGGCGAGGTGACCGGGGTGATCCCGCGCCAGCTCGTTGAGCGCGAGATCGCCCACACCGGGCTCACCGACCTGCGCGAGGTGGGCACGATGCACGAGCGCAAGGCGCTGATGGCCGAGCTGTCCGACGCCGTGATCACGCTGCCGGGCGGCACCGGGACGCTCGACGAGCTGTTCGAGCTGTTCACCTGGAGCCAGCTCGGCCTGCATCGCATGCCGATCGGCCTGCTCGACGTCGCCGGCTACTGGCAGCCGCTGCTGTTGATGCTCGACCACATGGTGGCCGAGCGGCTGCTGCGCTCAGAGCACCGGGAGACACTGCTGGTCGACAGTGACGCCGGCGCGCTGCTGGACGCCCTGGCCGGCTACGAGCATCGGGCCACTGACAAATGGCTCGACGGCGACCGTGGTCAGGACGTGCCGAACACGCGGTCGCCGGCGTCGCCCAAGCCCGGGCGGATGTAGGCGTTCTCGTCAAGCTCGCGATCGATCGCGGCAGTCCAGACCGCGACATCGGGGTGCTCGGCCTCCAGCGCGGCCAGGCCCTCGGGCGCGGCCACGAGACAGACGAGCTCGAGGTGCCGCGCCCCGGCGCGCTTGAGGTGATGCAGCGCGCGCACGGCGCTGCCCCCGGTGGCGAGCATCGGGTCCAGCAGGTAGACGGGGACATCGGGCAGCCGCGGCGGCAGGCGCTCGAAGTAGTCCACCGGCGCGTGGTCCTCGTGGTCGCGCTGGATCCCCAGGTGCCCCACGCGCGCGTCGGGGACCAGGCGCAGAAAGCCCTCGACCATCCCCAGGCCGGCGCGCAGGACGGGGACGACCGTGATCTCGTCGCGCAGCCGCAGGCCACGGGTGGTCTCCAGCGGGGTCTCGATGTCGACCTCCTTGACGGGGAGCGCTCGCGCCACCTCGACCGCCATGATCGCCGAAGCCTCGTACACGGCCTGCCGGAACACCCCGTGCGGGGTGGCGCGGTCGCGCATGACCGACAGGCGGTCGGCGAGGACGGCATGCTGGACGCAGATCACGCGCTGGGCCACGCGGCGATCCTAACGGTAGGCTCAGGCCGCCATGGCGTCCGTGAACGTGGAGATCAAGGCTCGGGACCCCGATCCGGAGGCGACCGCCGCCCGCTGCCTGGCCCTCGGAGCCTCCGACGAGGGCGTCCTGGAGCAGCGCGACACCTACTTCGCGGGGCGGCGCGGCCGGCTCAAGCTCCGCGAGCAGGATGGGTCGGCAGCGGAGCTCATCGCCTACCGGCGTCCGGACGCCACCGAGCCGGTCCAGAGCGCGTTCATCCGGGCGGCGTCGGCGGATGCGGCGACGCTGCGCGAGGCGCTGGACGCCGCGCTGGGCACGACGGTTGTCGTGGTCAAACGCCGGCGGCTGTTTGTGTGGGAGAACGTGCGCATCCACCTTGACGATGTTGCGGGGCTGGGCACGTTCGTCGAGCTGGAGGCGCTCGTGGGCCCGGGCCTCAACGATCGCGAGGAGGCGGCGGCCAAGGTGGCCCGGCTGCGCTCCGAGCTGGCCATCTCCGCCGATGCGCTCGTCGCGGTGGGCTACTCCGACCTGCTGCTGGACGGCGCCGAGGCGCTCCTGCGCGCGGCCGACGCCGCGATGCGGGTGGCCTACGCGCCCTACTCGGATTTCAGGGTGGGCGCCGCCGTGCGCGGTCGCACGGGCGCCATCTACGCCGGTCCCAACGTCGAGAATGTCGCCTACCCGCAGGGCCAGTGCGCCGAAGCGTCCGCGCTGGGGGCGCTGGTGGCCGCCGGCGAATCGGCGATCACCGCGGTGGCCGTCGTGGCCGAGAAGGTGGACGTGTGCCCGCCGTGCGGCGGCTGCCGTCAGCGACTGGCGGAGTTCGGATCGGCGCAGACGCCGGTGTACCTGGGGCGGCCCGGGACGACGCCCCAGTCGCTGACCCTGGCCGAGCTGCTGCCGCTGTCGTTCGGACGCAGCGAGCTCGACGCGTGAGCGGCGCCGCCGATGTGCTGGCGCAGCGCGCCCCCGCGCCGCCGCGGGTCGGCGTGGTGCTCGGCTCCGGCCTGGGCGCGGTGGCCGAGGCCGTGACGGATGCGGCGGTCGTCGGCTATGACGAGCTCCCCGGCTTCCCCCGACCGACGGTGGAGGGACATGCCGGGCGAGTGGTCCTGGGCGCCATCGCCGGGGTGCCGGTCGCGGTGCTCCAGGGCCGGGCTCATCTCTACGAGGGCGGCGATGTCGAGGCATTGCGCGCGCCCGTGCGCGCGTTGCGGGCCGCGGGCGCGGAGATCCTGGTGCTGACCAACGCGGCCGGCTCGCTGCGGCCAGACGTGGGGCCGGGCCGGCTGATGGCCATCACCGACCACATCAACATGACGGGTGTCAACGTGTTGATGGGACCCAACGATGACGCCGTTGGGCGGCGCTTCCCCCCGCTGGGCGATGCCTATGACCCGCTGCTCGTGGATGAGCTCAAGGCCGCCGCCCGGGAGGCCGGTGTGCCGCTGGCGAGCGGGGTCTATCTCGCCGTGAGCGGCCCGAGCTTCGAGACCGCGGCGGAGATCCGCGCGTTCCGCACGTTGGGCGCGGACGCCGTGGGCATGTCGACCGTGCACGAGACGATCGTGGCCCGCCATTGCGGCCTGCGGGTCGCCGCGGTGTCGGCGATCACCAACCTCGCCGAGGGGCTGAGCGACACGACGCTCAGCCACGAGCAGACCCTCCGCGACGCCGAGCGCGCCGCGGGCGACCTCACCCGGCTGCTGCTGGGCTTTGTGGAGCGGATCGGGACCGATGCTCGTCCCTGAGCTCATCCGGCGAAAGCGCGACGGCGGTGAGCTGTCGGCGAAGGAGATCTCGGAGCTGGTGGCCGGCATCGCGGACGGCTCGGTCACCGACGCGCAGGTCGGCGCGCTGGCGATGGCGATCGTGTGGCGGGGAATGACGCCGGACGAGCGCGTGGCGTTGACCGGCGCCATGACGCGCTCGGGCGACGTGCTGGAGTGGGACGACGCCGGCGTCACCGGTCCCGTGCTGGACAAGCACTCCACCGGAGGCGTCGGGGACAAGGTGAGCCTGCTGCTGGCGCCGATCGTCGCGGCCTGCGGCGCGTCGGTGCCGATGATCTCCGGCCGGGGGCTCGGGCACACGGGCGGCACGCTGGACAAGCTCGAGGCGATCCCGGGGTACGACGTCGCCCCCGACTCGGAGCGCCTGCGCGCGGCGGTGGCCCGGGTGGGGTGCGCGATCGTCGGCCAGACCGCGCGCCTGGCGCCCGCCGACCGCCGCCTGTACGCGATCCGCGACGCCACCGCGACCGTCGAGTCGATCCCGCTGATCGTGGGATCGATCCTGTCCAAGAAGTTGGCCGCGGGCCTCGACGGACTGGTCATGGACGTCAAGGTCGGCTCGGGCGCGTTCCTCCCGGATGTGGACAGCGCGCGCGAGCTCGCGCGGGCGATCGTGGAGGTGGCCCGCGGCAACGACCTGCCGACGGCGGCGCTGCTGACCGACATGAACCAGGTGCTCGGCCGGAGCGCCGGCAACGCCGTGGAGGTGCGCGAGTCAATCGATCACCTCACCGGCGCCACGCGTGACGAGCGCCTGGTGGAGGTGACCCTGGCGCTGAGTGCGGAGCTGCTCGTGCTGGGCGGGGTGTTCCCGGATGTCGCCCGCGCCCGGGCGGCGGCCGAGCGCGCACTGGACAGCGGAGCGGCAGCCGAGCGGTTCAGCGCGATGGTGGCCGAGCTCGGAGGTCCGGCGGATCTGCTCGAGGCCGTGGATGCACACCTTGTGGCGGCGCCGGTGGTGCGGGCGGTGGAGTCGGCGCAGGCGGGGACGGTGGCAGCGGTCGACGTGCGCGCGGTCGGGATCGCCGTTGTCGGCCTGGGCGGCGGGCGGGCGCGAGAGACCGACCCGGTCGACCACAGCGTCGGCTTCACCGAGGTCGCGGCCCTGGGCGAGCGCGTCGGTCCGGGGGAGCGGCCCCTCGCGCTGGTGCACGCCCGTGACGATGCGAGCGCGGAGCGCGCCGCCGGCGAGCTGCGCCGCGCGTTCGCCGTGGGCGACACCTCGGCCGAGTCCATGCCGACGGTGATGGAGGTGCTGCGATGACATTCGACTCGGTGCCCAAGGCCGAGCTCCACGTCCATCTCGAGGGCACGGCAACTCCGGAGCTCGTCCAGCAGCTCGCCGAGCGCAACCGCATGGCGCTCCCGGAGCGCCTGCTCAACGAGCACGGGCGCTTTCACTACGCGGACTTCCTCGACTTCCTGCGCACCTACGACCTGGCGGCGAGCGTGATCCGCACCGCCGAGGACTACCGCGACATCACCTACGAGTACCTGCGCGCCTGCGCGAGCGAGGGGGCCATCTATGTCGAGCTCACCGCATCGCCCGATCACGCCGCGCTGATCGGGCTCAGCGACGCCGACCACATGGACGGGATCGCCCAGGGAATCGACGACGCCCGTGATCGCCACGGGATCGAGGGGCGGATCCTCATCTCGGCGGTCCGCAACTTCGGGGTCGAGCAGGCGCTGCGCGTGGCCCGCTACGCCGCCGAGGAGACCCATCCGTACGTCGTGGGGTTCTCGATGGCCGGCGACGAGGCGAACTTCCCGATCGCGGACTTCGCGGAGGCCTATGCGATCGTGTCCGCGGCCGGGTTGGGCTGCACGGTCCACGCCGGCGAATGGGCGGGCCCGGAGAGCGTTCGCGCCGCGCTCACGCTCCCGGTCACCCGCATCGACCATGGCGTCCGGGCGATCGAGGACCCTGAGCTCGTCGGCGAGATCGCCTCGCGGCAGATCGTGCTCAACACCTGTCCCACGAGCAACATCGTGCTCGGGGTGTTCCCCGGCTTTGACGAGCATCCGCTGCCGCGATTGCGCGACGCCGGCGTGCGGCTCACCCTCGGCTCCGACGATCCGCCGTACTTCGGCGCGACGATCGGCGGCGAGTACCGGGTCTGCGCCGAGCGCCTGGGGTTCAGCCGAGAGGATCTCGAGATGATCACGCTGACGGCGATCGACGCCGCCTTCTGCGACGGCGAGCTGAAGGCGGCGCTGCGCGCGCGAGTTGCCGGAGGCTCTCAGTGAGGGTCCTCGTCTCCGGGAGCGCCGGCCATCTCGGCGAGGCGCTTGTCCGGGTGCTCGGTGACGCCGGACACGACGTGGTCGGGCTCGACCTGCTCGCCTCGCCGTACACGAGCGTCGTCGGTTCGATCGCCGACCGCGAGTGCGTCCGCGGGGCGGTGGCGGGAGTGGACGCGGTGGTGCACCCGGCGACGCTGCACAAGCCCCACGTCGGTTCGCACGGACGGGGCGATTTCGTGGAGACGAATATCGCCGGGACGCTGAACCTGCTCGAGGAGTCGATGGCCGCCGGCGTGAGCCGCTTCCTGTTCACGAGCACCACGAGCACATTCGGCCGCGCCCTGACCCCGGGAGCAGACGCGCCCGCGGCCTGGATCACGGAGGACGTCGTGCCGGTGCCGCGCAACATCTACGGGGTCACCAAGACGGCCGCCGAGAACCTGTGCGAGCTCATGTGGCGCGACCACGGTCTCCCCTGCCTGATCCTGCGCACGTCCCGGTTCTTCCCCGAGGATGACGACCGCCCGCACGCCCGTGAGACGTTCGACGATCTCAACCTCAAGGTCAACGAGCTGTTGTACCGGCGCGTCGATCTGCAGGACGCGGCCAATGCCCACCTGCTGGCGCTGGACCGCGCCCCCGCGATCGGCTTCGGCCGCTACATCATCAGCGCCACCACGCCGTTCGGCCCCGATGACGTCGCCGAGCTGCATCGTGACGCGCCCGGCGTGGTGCGCCGGCTATACCCCGATTACGAGGAGATCTACGCTCGCCGGGGCTGGACGATGCTCCCGGTCATCGACCGTGTCTACGTCAACGCCCACGCCCGCGAGGAGCTCGGCTGGTCACCCGTCTACGACTTCCGGTCTGCGCTCGACCGGTTGGCCGCCGGGGAGGATCCGCGCAGCCCGCTGGCGCTGGAGGTCGGCGCCAAGGGCTACCACGCCGAGCCCACCGGGGTCTACACGACCCGCACGCGCGACCCCCGCTGAGGCGTCGGCGTTGGCCACCACCGGCGCGCGGGGGTAATCGAGCCAGCACCGGGAATCGAGGGGTCGCTGGCTCGCTTTCCCCCGCCAATGGGTGGTTTTCGAGCCAGCACTGGGCTCGGAGGCGTTGCTGGCTCGATTTCCCCCGCGGTGAGGCGGGCCGCCGCTGCCGGACGGGTCAGTGCGGCGGGCGCGGCGGGTGGGTGGGGCCCGGGTTGACGGCGCCGGGCGGGTAGGTGCCGGCCGGGCTGGGATACGGGACGCCGAGCTCGATCGCCCCCAGCTGGCGCCAGAACTCGTCGCGCAGCTGGGTGTTGCGATGCGCGGCGGAGGTGGCCAGGTCGCGGAACAGCCGCTCGAACCGCTGGCCGCTCTTGATCGCGCTGGCCCCGATGGTGCGGAACAGATGCTGCTCCACGGCCTCCCAGCACTGGACCATCCCCTCGCGCGCGATCGCCGCCAGCCGCGCGTCGACCGGCCAGGTGTAGGGCTCGGTTCCGGCAGCGTTGCGCCGGCAGGCCTCCATGTGCAGCTCGGCGCAGCGCATCATCGCCGCCTCCGCCGTCTGGAGCTTGACGAACGCCGCCCCATACCAGCGCTGGAAGTCCGCGTCCTGGAAGCGCGGCCCGAACGGGGGCAGCGGCGTCGGCTTGTCCAGCGCCCAGTTGCGGTACTCGTCCAGCGCGTTGTAGCCGCCACCGACCAGCGTGCACAGCAGCGACAGGGTGAAGATCACCAGGGCCCGGCCGGAGTACATGGGGTTGCCGTGCAGGGCGAGCCCGGGCGTCCCGTTCTCCACGGCGACGTCCACCATGTTGACGTCCTCCAGGACGTAGTGGGTGGGCAGGTGCGCGCCGTCGAAGCGGATCGTGTGCGAGCCCGTCCCTTTCAGCCCCAGCGTGTCGCCCCAGTCGTTGAGCTGGGTGAAGGCCTCCCGCGGCGCCACGAACAGCGCCATCCGCGGCATGCCGTTGGCGTCGGCGTCGGGCAGCATCGCCTGGCCCATGTAGTAGGTGGAGTACGGGATCCCCGAGCAGTAGGCGACCGCGCCGTCCAGACGGTAGCCCCCGTTCTCCGGCGTGGCCCGGATGGTCGGGGCCGCGACCGAGGCAGCGCGGAAGTCTCCGCCCCCGAACACCTCGTCCTGCGTCTGCTCGGGAAACCACGAGCCGACCTGCAACGCGTGATTGGCCGACAGGCAGGCACCCCAGGCCGCGCCCATGTCGCCGCGCGCCAGCTCCACGCCGACGCGCATGAACGTCGGCACGTCGACCTCCAGGCCGCCGTAGCGTTTGGGGACGTACATCCGGTAGAAGCCCGCCTCCAACAGCGCCTCATGGACCGCCTCGGAGTATGTCGCGCGCTCCTCGCTCTCGGCCTGCTCGGCGATCAGCTGCTCGCGCAGCGCCCGCGCCGACGCCACAAGCTGGTCGCCGACGCGCTCCATCTCGCGTCTCTCATCGATCATGCTCATCGGGCCATCCTAAGCTCGATCACCCGAAGCGGGTGATGTGTGCGGCCCATTCGCTTCCAGCCTCCAGGAAGTGTGCGCGATGAGGCAAGTCGCCCGTGCCTGAGGGCGTGTCGGCGGCCGAAGTCGGCAAGGAGATCGCCGAGCACAAGGAGCATGCCGAGCACGGCGGGGAGCACCGTGCGCGCAGCGAGCTGATCTCGATCGTCGAGGCCGTGATCCTCTCGATCGTCGCGCTGCTCGCCGCGTGGTCGGGCTACTCCGCCGCGAAATGGGGCACGCACTCGTCGCTGGCGCTGGCCAAGGCGTCCACGACCCGCGGCAAGGCGAACCTGGCCGACATCGAGGCCAACCAGATCCGCACGCTGGACTCGGTGTCCTTCAACGCGGTCGAGACCGCCTATGCGTCCGGCGACGCCAGGCTGTACCGCATCGCCGTGGGGCGCCTGCGCCCCGGCTACCGGCCCGCGTTCGACGCCTGGGTGGCCACCCATCCGTTGACCAATCGCCACGCGCCGCCGGGGCCGGCGTACATGCCGCAGTACCGGGTCCCGCAGGCGGCGCAGGCCCGAGCGCTCAACGCGGAGGCCGACGCGGACTTCGCCGAGGGGGCGTCGGCCGCGGCCACCGAGGACAAGTACGTGCGTCTGACCGTCCTCCTGGCGGCCGTGCTGTTCCTGATCGGGATCGGTAGCCGTTTCCCGTTCCGGCCCGGCCGGTATGGGCTGATCGGAATCGCCGGCGCCATCCTCATCATCTCGGCGGTCGAGCTCCTGGGACTGCCCGGACCCCCCGGGTGAGCAGACGCTCAGCCGGTCACTGAAGCGACGCGTCCAGGGTGATCTCCGGGACTCCCGCCAGCGCCCGGCTCACCGGGCATCCGGCCTTGGCGCCCGCGGCTGCCTCCTGGAACGCCGCCTCGTCGATGCCGGGAACGTCTCCGACCGTGGTGAGCTTGATCGAGGTGATGGTGGGCGCCCCGTCGACGAACCGCAGCGTCACCACCGCGTCCGTCCTGACCGAGTTCACCGGCGTGCCCGCGTCGGCCAGCGCCGCCGAGAGCGCCATGGAGAAGCACGACGCGTGGGCCGCGGCGATCAGCTGCTCGGGGTTGGCCCCAGGGCCGTCCTCGAACCGCGAGCGAAACGAGTAGTCCCCCGAGATTCCGTCTCCCGCCGTGAACGTGCCGGCGCCCGACTTCAGATCGCCCTTCCACTCTGCGCTGCCGTTGGCTGGCATGAGGCTCCTTTGCTGATTGAGGGTCGAGTTGACAATCCTATGGCCGGCACATGTAGGGTTGCGCCGTGGGGACTGGGTGGTTGGCACGGAGGTCATGTGCAGCCGCGGGAGCCGCGTTCATCGCGGCCGGCGCGCTGATCGTCCTCGGCGCGCCGATGGCCCGCGCCGATCTGCCGAACAACGACATCGTGATCACGCCCGTCGGACGCAGCGTCGACAACGCCAACACCGTCGTCGGATCGCGCCAGCCCACGATCAACGTGCAGTTCAACTTCGGCTCGACGACGCAGGTGCACGTCGAGTGCCAGGCCGACCAGGGCCCGTTCGGCTCGTGCGGGACCCAGACGACGGCCAACTGCCCGGCGAGCCAGTGCTGGGTCTATACCCCGGCGTTCCCCAGCGACGGCGACCACACCGTCGCGGCCGCGATCTTCGACTCCACGCTGCCCGACGGCGACCCCAACCAGCCGCGGGACCAGCTCGGCTTCCAGATCCACATCGACTCCACGCTCCCCGACACGCGCCTGATCGGGACGTCACCCAGCTTCGACCTCGAGCACGCGGGCCACACGACGGTCCCCGTCTCCTACAACTACCGGACCGTCGACGACGCCGACCCGATCCTCTACGAGGACAGCGCCCAATGCGCCCTCACCAGCGGATCCGCGCCCCCGACCTCGTGGGTGGACTGCTCGCGGACGCTGCAGGTACCGCTGACGCCGCAGGCGTCCCGCTTCTGGGTGCGCGCCGTCGACTACCTGGGGCGCCCCGATCCGACGCCGGCGGTGTCCGCGCCGTTCAGCGCGGTGCCGTGCCGCTCCCAGCTGCTCAGCCATCCGCGGTCGCTGCGGCAGATCGCCCGCCAGGGGCTGCGTGTGCGCGTGCACTGCCTGCAGCCCACGCGCTACTACGTGAGCCTCGAGCTCCCCACCAAGGAGCTGATCGCCCTCAATCAGCTCCACCGCGACATCACGTCGCCCGACCTCGGCGATGCCGGTGGCCGGACTCAGGTTGAGAACGGATCAGCGGTGCTGACGCTGCACCTGCTGCGCCGCATCCCCGCCGACCTGTTCGCCGATCGCCGGCTGAGCCTCGAGCTGACCACCGACGCCGCCACCGAGACCCTCTCGGTCGTCAAGCGGGTCACCGGCCGGTAGCCGGCGGGGCAGGTCGTTCAGCGGGTCAGCGTCAGCGCCAGCTTGGCCGAGCGCTTGGGTCCCCTGTGCGGCGCAAACGCCGCGGTCAGCGTCCCGCGCCAGCGCTTGGCGTTGCGCAGCGCGCGGCGCCCGGCCGTCGAGAGCCGGAGCGTCACCTTGCGCGAGCCGGCCTTGGTGAAGCTCACGCGGCCGGAGGCGAGCAGCGCGGCGTGCGCGCCGGTGAGACGGAGCGTCAGAACGCCGGCGGAGGGCGCGGTGAACGCGATCGCCACCTGGCCGCGGTGCAGGTAGCCGTGGATCGCCAGGTGCTTGAGCGCCTTGGCGGCGCCGGTGAGCAGAACGGTCAGCTGATGGGGCAGGGTCGGCGCGGCGAGGGGGGGTTTGGGACCCGGCGTCGGGCCGGGCGAGGGCCCAGGACCCGGGCAGGCGGCGGGATTGCCGGGGTTGCCGCAGCCTGGCCGTGCGCCGGGACTGACCGCCGCCGGGCCGAAGTCCGGCTCGGCGCCGCCCGCGACGATCAGCTGCGACGGCGCGATCGTGGCGCAGTTGGAGACGTCGGGGATCTGGGCCGACCAGATCCCGTTGCCCTCCTGCCACGCCAGCGTCTGACCGTCCTGTGACCACGTCGGGCCGAGAAACTTGCCGCCGTTGGCGCCGGTGAACGCGCAGGTCGGCGTGGGCACCGCGGGCGGGGCGCCGTTGGTGCGGTAGAGGACGATCGTCTCGTCGTTGTCGCCGCGCACGAGCGCGATCCGGCCGCCGTCGCGACTGACCTCGCCGTCGGTCAGCCCGACGATCGCCGCGGGCACGCAGCTTCCGCAGTTGTCGCTGTCCCCCCACCACTCGGCGCCCTCGGGCATCCCCAGCTTGTAGTACCACTGTGTGGCATTGCCGTTGGACAGCAGCAGGGTGTCGTTGGACATCCAGGAGGGGAGGCTCCCGGTGTTGGGGGTGCCGACCTCGTCAGGATTGGTGAACCGGTCTGAGTAGCTGATCAGCGCGCGGCTGGAGAGGTCGAAGCAGAACAGGCAGGTGCCGGTGCTGACCTCGGTGACGAACCAGTACGCGACCAGCCGGCCGTCGGGCGAGACGCGCGCGTCGATGGCGCCGGTACCCGGCGCCGGCGTGTTGATGGGGGCGTTGAGCAGCCCCCCGTTCTGGTGCATGCGCCAGATCTGCGGCCGCCCGCCCGACGGCGTGCGCAGCGCCACGATCGTCCCGTCGTCGGCCTGCGACGGGGAGGAGTAGGGCGAGTCGGGGCTGCCGTCCAGCGTCACCTCGTATTGCCCGGAGCCGTCGGCATTGGCGAGCCAGACGTTGTGGTCGCGGATGAACACCAGGCTGTCGGCCGCGGCGGGGCCCGCGATGGACAGCCCGACAACCGCCAGCACGACCGCCAGCAATGACCTCATCGAGCGGCGCCCCAGCGCGCTCTTCACGGCCCGACTCCCCGTCACCCAGCCCCCAGACTCCGATCTCACCCGCGGCGTCCCGTCCGAATTGATGGCGGCGAGGCTACGCGCGTCGCCCGCGGTTCACAACGGGGTTTTCCCTAGGCCGCGAGGGCTCGCCGCCCTGCCCGAAGCGCCGTAGGGTTAGCGCTGTGTTAGTGGGACGAGCCCAGGAGCTGGGGCATCTGCAGGCGCTGCTGGACGACGCGCGGCGGGGACGGAGCGCGGCGCTGATCGTCCACGGGGAGCCGGGAATGGGCAAGACGAGCCTGCTCGACGCCGCCGCCAGCGGCGCCCCCGACTTCCTCGTGCTGCGCGCCCAGCCGTTGCAGGCGGAATCCGAGCTCCCGTTCGCCGGTCTGGCGGACCTGTTCCGGCCGATCCTGCGCACGCGCGAGCGACTCCCCGCCCGGCAGCGCGAGGCACTGGACGGGGCGCTCGCCCTTGGCCCCGCGGTTGCCGGCGACCGGTTCGCCGTGGCAGCCGCGACCCTGAGCCTGCTCGCGGCGGCGGCCGAGGACGCCCCGGTGCTGGCCGTGGTCGACGACGCCCACTGGCTCGACGCGCCGTCGCGGCTGGCGTTGATCTTCGCTGCACGGCGGCTGGTCAGCGAGGGCGTCGTGCTCGTGCTGGCGATGCGCGACCGCGACTGGCTGACGGAGGCGGGGCTGACCACGGTCCGCCTCGCGGGCCTGGCGGCGGCTGACGCGGCTGTGCTGGCCGACGCTGCCGACGGGGCTCTGGACAGCGCGGTGCGCCAGCGCGTGGTCTCCGAGACGGACGGCAATCCGCTGGCGATCCTGGAGGCGGTGGCGATGTTGAGCGGGGATGAGCGGCGCGGAACCGCTCCGATCGCACGTCCCCTGGCGGTGGGTCCCCTGCTCGCGTCGGCCTTCGCCCAGCAGCTCGACGGTCTGCCTTCCGGCACACGCCGCGCGCTGCTGGTGGCAGCGGCCAGCGACACCGGCGCGGCGGCGGAGGTACTGGCCGCACTGGCCGGCATGGGGCTGAGCGGCGCGGACCTCGAGGCGGCCGAGCGCACGGGCGTGATCGCGGTGACCGCCGAGCGGATCGCGTTTCGCCATCCACTGGTCCGGTCGGCGGCGTATCACGCGCACGATCCCGCCGTCCGGCGCGAGGCGCACCGGGCCCTGGCCACGGCGCTGGGCGGAGGTGACCGCGGCGCCTGGCATCTGGCGGCCGCGGCGCTCGGCCCCGACGAAGAGGCCGCCCGCGGGCTCGAGGAGGCCGGTGCAAGCGCGCTGTCTCGCACCGCCTACGCCGCCGCGGCGCGGGCCCTGGAGGCCGCGGCAGTGTTGAGCCCGAGGGACGGCGACCGGCTGCGACGCACGGTTGGCGCCGGCCGCGCGCTGTGGCTCGGGGGCGATCCGGCGCGAGCGGCGGCGCTGCTGGAGCAGGCGGTGGTACTGGCCCCCGACCCCGCGACCCGCGCGCAGGTGCAGCAGCTGCGCGGGGCGACAATGTTCTTCACCTGCCCCGTGTCGGACACGTTCGCGATGCTCGTGGCCGAGGCCGAGCGCGTTCAGCCGCACGACAGGCGCCTGGCCGCCGGCATGCTATGTACCGCGTCGAACGTCAGCGTGATGGGCGGCGAGCTGTACCGCGCCGAGGAGATCGCCCGGCGCGCCGTGACTTTGGCGGAGGAGCATCCCGAGGCCGCGGGGCCGATGGTGGACCTCACCCATGGAGCGGTCCTGGGGATCCGCGGCCAGGTCGCGGAGGGACTGCGGGTGATCGAGCGGGTGTTCGCGGCCACCGCTCGCGAGACGCTGCTGGACCCGGGCAGTGAGCTGGCCTCGGCGGTGTTCGCGGTGGTGCCGGTGCTCACCTGGACCGAGCGCTGGGAGCTGGCCCGTCCGATGCTGGAGGGCATCATCGCCGCGGCGCGCAGCGCGGGCGCTCCCACCGGACTGCCTTTCTGGCTGGCGGCGCTGTCAGAGCTCGAGCTGCGCAGCGGCAGGATCGCGGCCGCGTACGCCGCCGCGTCGGAGTCGGTGGCGCTGGCGCGCGACACCGGGCAGGTGGTCGAATTGCCCTACTCGCTGGTCACCCTGGCGCGCGTGCTCGCGGTACTGGGCTATGACGATGACTGCCGCTCGCTCGTGTCCAGTGCGCTGACCTCGGCCCGGCGGACCGGTGCGGGCTCGATCAGCGTCTACTCGGCCAGCGTGCTTGGACTCCTGGAGCTGGGACGCGGTCGCCCGGAGCTCGCGCTCGGGCATCTGGGAGAGTGCGCTCGGCTGCGGGTGGCGCACGGCCTCGGTCTCCTGGCGGTCGTCCAGTGGGCCGGTGACCTGTTCGAGGCCCAGCTCCGAGCCGACGAGCCCGAGGCCGCGCGCGAGACGCTGGCGATGGTCGAGGCAAACGCGAGCCAGACGGGCGTGCGTTGGGAGCGCGCGATCGCGGCGCGGGGCCGGGCGATGCTCGCCGGCGACGGCGCCTACGAGTCCCAGTTCGAGCAGGCGCTGGAGCTGCACGGCGAGGACAGCCAGTTCGAGCGTGCCCGGACGCTGCTGGGCCTGGGACAGCGCCGGCGGCGGGCGCGGCGCCGCGCTGACGCCCGGGCGGCGCTGCGCGAGGCGCTGGCCTACTTCGAGACCGCCGGCGCGGAGCCGTGGGCCGAGCAGGCGCGCTCCGAGCTGCGCGCAGCAGGAGAGAGCTCCTCCCCCACGCCGGGTCGCCACTCGCTGCGGTCGCTGACGCCGCAGGAGCTCCAGGTGGCGATGACCGTGGCCGGCGGCGCCACCAACAAGGAGGCCGCGGCGTCGCTGTTCCTCAGCACCAAGACGGTCGAGTTTCACCTCACCAACGCCTACCGCAAGCTCGGGGTCAGGTCACGGGCGGAGCTGGTGCGCCGGGTGGAGGGCCTGTCGTGAGGCCACCTAGGGAAATCCCCGTTGTGGGGAGCCTTGACCCCGCCTAGGCTCCGCGTCGTGAGGTCATGACGGAGCCGGGCATCGATCGTCTGGCGCGCTGGCTGGCGCGCTCGGACGCGGGTATCCAGTCGTCCACGGCCGGGGGCACCGGTTCGGCGTTGGACGTGCTCGCCCGGGCGGTGGCCGGCCCGGTGACGCGCCGGCGGGCGCTGCTCACCGCCGGCGGCGCTGCGATGGCGGGATCGATGCTGCGCCCGGGCAGCGCGCGCGCCGACTGCTTCCCCGGCGGACCCAAGGTCTGCTCCAACTCCAAGGGCATGAAGGTGTGCGTGCCCAACAACCTGGAGTGCTGCAGCAATGACAACTGCGCCATCGCCTGCCCGTATCCGTGGCGGAGGTGCGAGCAGCCGGGAAACTGCGCCGACACGCCGAAGCTATGCACGGACCCGACCGCGCCGGGCTACCTCAAGGGCAACACCCAGTTCTGCAGCCAGCGCCTCCCGGTTCCCAACGGTTGCGTGAGCGGCGGCACGTCGAGCTCGCTCCGCGGCTGGTGCTGCAAGCCGCGTGAGACGTGCAGCACCACGTTCGGCGAGTGCGAGTGCCCCACGCCGTGCGGCGATGACTGCTGTGCCACCACCGAGGAGTGCGTGAGCCTGGGCCTGTTCCAGGGCAGCAAGTGCATGCAGAAGTGCAAACCCGGGTGGCACCACGACGGCGTCAACTGCGTGTGCGATTCGGGCCAGACGTGCGGGTTGAACTGCTGTCCGGCGGGGAGCGTCTGTACGGGCAGCACCTGCAGCAAGCCCAAGGAGCCCGACGACAGCTTCTTCAACCCGTTCAACGGCCTGTTCGGCTTCGGCGACGCCATCAACCAGACGGCCGCCTCGCGCGGTGGCGGCTCAGGGCACATCGCGCACGTCGCGCGCATCTCCGCCGTCGCCACGCCCGTCGACGCGGCGCTGCTGGCGTTGGCGGCGGTCAACGCCCAGGGCGCCGCCGCGGCGATGGCGTTCACCGACCGGCACGCCGACGGCGCCTACCGCCACCGCGTGACGGCGGCCCGGCCCGCGGCGCCGCCGGTCACCGCCGGCGCCGGGCTCGACGCCGCGAGCGCCGCCGCGCTGCGCAAGCTGGTCGCGGCCGAGGCCAAGGCGTTCGCCCTGGTGCTGGCGTCGGCCACCGCGCTCGCCCGGGCCCGGGGGGCAGCGGACCACAAGAACCTGACGGCGGCGCGGGGGCAGGTCACGGCAGCGGCCGCCTTCGCCAGTCAGGCCGCCAAGGCCCTGGGTCCGCTCCCCTCGCTGCGCGCGGCGGCTGCGGCCGCGCTCCACGCGGGCGGGGTGGCCGAGGTGGTGGTGAGCGCGGGCGACGTCAGCGTCTTCCAGAGCACCGTGCGCGCCGGCGGGGTCCCCTCGGATCTGGCCGCCCTGCTCAAGCGGCTCGGGGTCCAGGGAGCCGACCTGAGCCGGGCTAAAGCGTCGCTGCTGGGCAGCTCCGCCGGCGGCCCGGCGCTGATCGCGCCGCTGGACGATCCGGCGCGCACGCGGAACCTGCGCTCGCTGGCGAGCGAACTGAAGACGTTCTCGCGTGACGCTCGCCGCCGCCCGATCACGCGCGCGCATCCGGCGCCCCGGCGCTATCGCTCCCGCCCCGGCTAGGGCGCGTCGGCCGGGCCCCGCCGGGGGTTCGGGCTCCCACGGTCAGACGTCGATCAGCCCTGACGGACTCTCGCTCCCTGGAGGATCCGGCAACGCCAGCCGCTCGGACACAAGCTCGCGCGCGGCTCGGTGAGCTTGGCTCGAGCCGGTCACGGCTTCGAGGAACGGCGCGCGCTCGAGTGAGTACAGCGTCGCCTCCGAGGTCGCGGTGACCGTCGCCGTGCGCAGCCCGTCGCGCAACAGGGCGATCTCGCCGAACCCGTCGCCAGGGCCGAGCGCCCGGACGTGTGAACCGCCGATCGAGACCTCGAGCTCGCCCTCGGCGACGAGAAAATAGTCGTCGCCGGGCTCGCCTTCGCGCGTGATCGTCTCACCCGGCGACACGTCGACGCGGGCCAGGGCGCGCGCGAGATCCTCGAGCACCGGCGCGCTGAGCATCGCGAACAGGGGGCCGCCGCGCAGGATTCCGAGCTCCACGTCGAGGGGTGGGGCAGCACGCTCGATGTCCCGCAGCGCGGGCGTCGTGAGGACGGGAACGACGATCAGCAGCCCGCCGACCACGACGATGGCTCCCCGCGGCCCCGCGATCGCCACCAGCACGGGCACAGCCAGGGATCCGACCGCGAGGCCGGCCATTTCCAGGCCCTCCAGAGCACTGAAGACACGCCCGTGGTGTTGCCCCGGGACCGTCCGGTGGAGAACGGTCCGCCCGCCGACGTCGACCACCGTGCGCCCGGCGCCGGCGATCGCCAGCAGGCACAGGGCCGGGCCCAGCGCCGGCCAGGCGCCGACCGCGACGAACGCGGCGCCCCATAACGTGCCCGCCAGGAGCAGCGGCCGCGCGAGATGGTGGCGGCCCACCAGGGCGAGGGCGGCGGCGGCGCCGACCAGCCCGCCCGCCCCGAACACCGCTCCCAGATAACCGGCGCCCCCCGCACCGAGTCCGAGAACCATCGCCGCCAGGACGACCTCGAGCACGTCGAGTGCGCCGAGCACGGCGTATTCGGCAGTCAGCATCGCCAGCGCCGGGAGCGCGCCGGGGGCGGTGCGTATTGCCGCCGCCAGGGAGCTTTCACTCTCCTCGTCTTCCTCAGCGGCCGTGTCCCGCCCCAGCCCGCGCAATGGCCCCACCATGACCGCCGAGCCCGCAACGACGACCGCGAACACGGTCATTGCCCATCCCGATCCGGCGCTGACCAGCACCACGCTCGCGATGAACGGACCTGCCAGGACGCTCACGTTGTCCACCCAGCCCGACACGACGTTGGCGGCTGTGAGCTGCGCGGGCGTCTCGACCACCGCGGGCAGCAGCGCATTCTGGGCGGGTCGGGTCAGCGTCACCGCGCAGGACGCGATCACCGCGCCGGCATAGACGATCGGCGATGGGGCGCCACTCAGCATCAGCGCGGCGGTGGTCCCGACTGACGCCGCCTGGAGCACGTAGCCCCCAAACAACGTCGTCGCTGCGCCCCGCGCCTCGATGAGCCGTGCGGTCAGGGGCGCAACGACCGCCGCCGGGAGCAGCTGTACCGCCGCGATCACGCCCGCTCCCGTTGTGCCGCTGCGGCGGTAGGCGAAGACGAGGACCACCACCCACACCCCGTACTCGCTGATGCCGAAGCCGAGAAACGCCGCCTCGACGCGTCGCAGGCGCGGACTTGTCAGGGCGCGACGCAGTACAGCAAAACGGTGTGCCATCGCTCGCCCGTCACCCCCTGAGCCCGGTGCCTCGGGCGACTCTACGGACCCGGTTCGCGTGGTGTCAAGATGGCTCGTCACCCACCGATGGGGACCGGCCGTATGCTCCCTTCGTGGGCGCCGTCACGCTGAGCCTGGACCTGCCGGCGAGCTTTCTGGACCGGCCGGGTCAGCGCGCGGGGTTCGTCGCGCTGGCGGCATTCCTGGCGTCGTTCCTGTTCATCCGCACCAGCGCCCGGCTCATGCGCAGCCCTCGTGTGCCGTGGTGGCCGGGGAGCGTCAGCACGAGCAGCGGGCTGCACCTACACCACCTGGTGTGGGGCATCGTGCTCATTCTGACCAGCGGCTTCCTGGGTTTCGCGGTCAACGCGGTGAGCCCGTGGAACGAGGTGCTCGCCGCTCTGTTCGGGATCGGCGCCGGACTGACTCTGGACGAGTTCGCGCTGTGGGTGTACCTGAAGGACGTGTACTGGGCCGAGGAGGGGCGCGCTTCGTTTGACGCGGTCGTGGTTGCCGCGCTTCTCGGCGGACTCGTGGTGCTCGGACTCGCCCCGTTTGACGTGAGGGGCAACACGTCGTCGCTGACCACGCTGTTCACCGCGGTGACGATCGACGTCCTCCTGGCGGCCGTGGTGATCCTCAAGGGCAAGCCGCTGCTCGGCCTCGTCGGCATCTTCGTTCCCCTCGCGTCGCTGGTCGGCATCGTCCGCCTCGCGTCGCCCGGCTCGTGGTGGGCCCGGCGCATCTACCGACAGGGTCGCAAGCGCGAGCGGGCGCAAGCGCGCTGGAGCCGGATCGAGGCGCGCCGCCAGCGCATCGGCGACGTGATCGCGGGAACGCCAACCGATGAGCTGCGGTCGACGAGTCAGCCGCCTCCGCCGGAGCCGGAGAACGCTGCGGACTGACCGGACCGGTCAAGCTGAGGGGGCGAGCTCAAACCCGAGCACGCCCGGTACCCTGGCTACGCGACGCAGCGCTGAGGTCACACAGCCACGACACGAACCGAGGGAGAGAAACCATGGCCGATTACGCAGTCATCAATCCCGCGACGGGGGAGACCGTCCGCGAGTACCCGACGATCGGCGACGATGCGCTGCGCGACTCGATCGCCCGCGCCGACCAGGCGCACTCCGATTGGGCGTCGTCAACGGTGGATGAGCGCGCCGCCGCGATCCGTCGGGTCGCCGAGATCCACACAAAGAAGCGCCAGGAGCTGGCCGAGATCATCGTCCGCGAGATGGGCAAGCCGATCGAGCAGGCACTCGGCGAGGTGGACTTCGCCGCCGCCATCTACGAGTACTACGCCGACAATGGCCCATCCATGATGGCCGACGAGCCGATCAAGCTGCTCGAGGGCGACGGCTCGGCGCTCGTGCGGCGAAGCTCCTACGGCCTGCTGCTGGGGATCATGCCGTGGAACTACCCCTACTACCAGGTGGCGCGCTTCGCCGGGCCCAACCTCGTGGTGGGGAACACCATCCTGCTCAAGCACGCTCCTCAGTGCCCCGAGTCGGCGCTGGCGATGGAGCAGATCTTCCACGAGGCGGGGATCCCCAAGGACGCCTACATCAACATCTTCGCCACCAACGCGCAGATCGAGTGGGTCATCGCCGATCCCCACGTCCGCGGCGTCTCACTGACCGGCTCGGAGCGGGCGGGCGCCGCCGTCGCCGAGATCGCCGGCCGCAACCTCAAGAAGGTGGTGCTCGAGCTCGGCGGATCGGATCCGTTCATCGTGCTGGGCACCGACGACATGGACGCGACGGTCGAGTCGGCGGTGGGCGCCCGGTTGGAGAACTCCGGCCAGGCGTGCAACGCCGCCAAGCGGTTCATCGTCGTGGATCCGCTCTACGACGAGTTCATGGAGAAGTTCAGCGCCGCCCTGACCGCGGTCCAGCCGTCTGACCCCACCAACGAGGGCGTCCAGGTCGGGCCGCTCTCCTCCGCCACGGCGACCGAGCGGCTGGCCGACCAGGTCAAGCGCGCCGTCGACCAGGGCGCGACCCTGGTGGCCGGCGGGAGCCACGACGGCAACTTCTTCGAGACGACCATCTTGACCGGCATCACGCCCGACAACGACGCCTACAAGGAGGAGTTCTTCGGGCCGGTGGCCTCGGTGTACCGCGTCCGCGACGAGACCGAGGCGGTCAAGCTGGCCAACGACACGCCGTTCGGGCTGGGCTCCTACGTGATGACCAACGACTCCGAGCAGGGGATGCGGGTCGCCGACCAGATCGACGCGGGCATGGTGTTCGTCAACGCAGCGGGCCTCGAGGGCGTCGAGTTGCCGTTCGGCGGCGTCAAGCGCTCGGGCTTCGGCCGCGAGCTGGGCCGCTTCGGCATCGACGAGTTCGTCAACAAGAAGATGATCCGCGTCGCGGGCTGAACGCCGGCGGCGCCCGGGCCCTCGCGACGGAGGGCCCGGGCGCAACCTTTCAGTGTCTGGCGCTGCCGAACGCGTGTCCGACGTGGGTCGTGAGCCCGTAGCCGTACGGATACAGCGGGTTGTAGTGGGGGTCGCCGACGTTGATCGGCTCCTGCGCGAGTGTCCGCGGCCAGGACACGGGCAGCTTGCCGGTGAACGGCCGTGCCCCGAACAGGTCGTCAGCCACGCCCGCGCCCTCGCTGCCCGGCAGCCAGGACGCCACGATCGCGTCGGTCTCGTCGCGCTGGGCCGGATCGAGGATCAGCGGACGGCCGGACACGATCACCATGACGCACCGCTTCGCCGCCGCGCAGACCTTGTCAACCGCCGCCTTGTCGGCGGCAGACAGTTGCATGTCCTTGACCGGCCGCAGCACGCCGTGGTCGCCGGGGTCAAACCCCCACTGCGGGCCGTTGACGTCGCCGAAGCCCTCCGAATACGGAGTCTCGCCGACGACCACGATGCCGGTGGCGTTGTGCGGGATCGGCGCCGACGCGTCCTGGCTGTAGGTGACGTTGCCGCGAGCGTCCTGGCGGATCCCGTCCAGGATCGTCGTGCCGGGGATGACGTTCGTGGAGCCGCCCTGCCAGGTCAGCGTCCAGCCGCCGGCCTGGTTGCCGATGTTGTCGGCGTTCGAGCCGGCGACGTAGACGTCGCCGTGACCCCGGACCGGCAGCACGTGCCGGCTGTTCTTGAGCAGCACCTGGGACTCGGACGCCGCCCGGCGAGCCAGCGCGTGGTGCGCCGCGTCGCCGACCTGGTTGATGTAGCGGCGGTCGGTCAGCGGATGCTCGAACAGCCCGAGCTGGAACTTCTTGGTCAGGATCCGACTCACTGCGTCGTCGATCCGTGACATCGGAACCTGGCCCGAGTTGACCAGGCCGGTCAACGTGGACTCGAACTGCTCGAAGTTCGACGGCTGCATGAACATGTCGATGCCGGCGTTCACGCCCGCCTCCACCCTCATGGCGAACGCCGCCTGCGAGTTGCCGGCCTCGGGATTGATGTGATCGATGCCGTTGTAGTCGGAGATCACGATCCCGTCGAAGTTCATCGCGTCCTTCAGCCAGCCGGTGATCAGATCCCGGTTGGCGTGCATGTTGATCCGGTTGCCAAGCCCGTCCTCGGTGAAGTCGACGTCGGAGTAGGACGGCATAACGGCGCCTACGTGGTGCTCGCGCACCGCGGGCACGTATGGCGACAGCGCCAGCCGTGCGAACGTGTCGTGGCTGACCTGATCAACGCCCTGATCGATGGGATAGTTGCCCGTGGTCTGGTCGTTGGACCCGGTGCCATAGGTCGTCAGGCCGTCGCCGGCGAAGTGCTTGGCGGTGGCCATCACGCGGTCGGGATCCGAGAGATGCCCGGGAGGGCCCTGGAAGCCGTCAATGGCGGTCTCCATCATCTTGACGAGGCTTGGGTCCTCGCCGAAGGATTCATACGTGCGGCCCCAGCGGTCATCGCGCGCGACGCAGATGCAGGGGGCGAACACCCACTGGGGTCCGGTCGTCCGAGTCTCCTCGGCCGCGACGTGCTCGACGTCGCGCACCAGCGCCGGGTCACGGCTGGCGCCGAGGCCGATGTCATGGGGGAAGACCGTGGCCCCGTACATGTTCCCGTCGCCGTGCACCGTGTCGATGCCGTACAGGATCGGGATGTGCAGCCGGGTGGCGAGCGCCGCCTGCTGATAGCGGTCGACCATGTCGGCCCACGCCGTCGGGGTGTTGGGCGTCGGCACCGAGCCGCCGCCCGACAGCAGGCTGCCGAGATTGTCCGTCGTGATCTTCGACGTGTCGGTGTCCACGCTGGCGCGCTCGGCCTGGGTCATCTGACCGATCTTCTCGGCCAGCGTCATCCGCGAAAGCAGGTCCTGGACCCGCTGACTGACCGGTAGCACCGGGTTCTGGTACGGCAACGGCGGTGCGTCGTGCGGGCGCGCGGCATTGGTGCTGCTGTGCCCCGTTGCGCCGACGGTCGGCGCGGCGACCGCCGCGGCAGCGAGCGCAGCCCCCGCTACGACGAGCAAACGGCGCCCTAGCGACCCGAATGAATGCATAGTGACTCCCTCCCTCTCCTGGATAGCCTCATGAGGCGTCGGCCGCGGCGGCATCGGCTCCGGACCCTCCGTCCCAACATTGCGCGTACCCGGCGTTAACACAGTTCAAACCCAACGCGGAGGCAGGCCTGCGGCCCAGGCTCGGACCGTGCAAATAGCATGTGCGCCATGTCGGGTTCGCCGGGACGGTCGTGACATGAGCCCCGTGCACGCCGACGCGTTCTGGCTGCGCGCGCCCGGCTGCGGCGAGATCCGGACCGTCACGGTGCCCGAGCCCGGCCGCGACGAGGTCATGGTGCGCACCCTGCGGTCCGGCGTCAGCCGCGGCACGGAGACACTGGTGTTTCGGGGCGGCGTGCCGCCCGACCAGTACGCGGCCATGCGGGCGCCGTTTCAGGAAGGGGATTTCCCGGGGCCGGTCAAGTACGGCTATCTCAACGTCGGTGCAGTGGAGCGGGGACCGGCCGACCTGCGTGGCCGCACCGTCTTCTGCCTGTACCCACATCAGACCGCCTACGTGGTCCCGGCCGGCGCGGTGACCGTGGTGCCGGATGGCGTTCCTGCGGCTCGCGCCGTCCTCGCGGGCACCGTCGAGACCGCCGTCAACGCGCTGTGGGACGCCGCGCCGCTGCTCGGGGACCGCGTCACGGTCGTCGGCGCCGGCATGGTCGGCTGCTGCGTCGCCCGCCTGCTGAGCCGATTCCCGGCGATGCAGGTCACGCTCTCAGACGTCGACGCCGGGCGGGCCGATGTCGCGGCGGCCCTCGGCGTCGACTTCGCGCTGCCGGCCGACGCCGATGGCGGATGCGACCTCGTTGTGCACGCCAGCGCGACCTCCGAGGGGCTGCAGCGATCGCTTGAGCTGCTGGCGCCCGACGGCACGGTCATCGACCTCAGCTGGTACGGCGACAGCGAGGTCCGGCTCTCGCTGGGCGGCGCGTTTCACTCGGGTCGCCTCGGCATCCGGGCCAGCCAGGTCGGCACGGTCTCCCCCGCCCGCCGCGGGCGCCGCACCACGGCCGACCGGTTGGCGCTCGCCCTCGAACTGCTCCGCGATCCCGCCTTCGACGCGCTCCTCACCGGGCAGTCCGAGTTCTCCGAGCTGCCCGACGTGATGGCCCGGCTGGCCGCGGGGAGCCTGCCGGCGCTCTGCCACACCATCACCTATGACAGGAGCCACTAGACGGTGTTCAGCGTGACCGTTCGCGATCACATGATGATCGCCCACAGCTTCAGTGGCGAGGTGTTCGGACCGGCGCAGCGCCTGCATGGCGCGACCTACGTGGTGGATGCCACCTTCCGGCGTGCCGCCCTCGACGCTGACAACATCGTGGTCGACATCGGCCGCGCCACGGAGGAGCTACACGCGGTGCTGGCCGACCTCACCTACCGCAACCTCGACGACGAGCCCGCCTTCGCGGGCATGAACACCTCGACGGAGGCGATCGCCCGTGTGGTCGCGGACCGACTCGCCGACAGGATCGCTGCGGGCGCGCTGGGCGACGCCGCGCGGGAGCTTGACGGCCTCGTCATCACGCTGCACGAGTCGCACGTGGCCTGGGCGAGCTACGAGCGGCGGCTGTGACGGCGGTGCGCGTCGTGATGCCCGACGGCATCGACGACCCGGCGCGGCCGAGCGGCGGCAACACCTATGACCGCCACGTCTGCCGGGGGCTGCGCTCGCTCGGCTGGTCAGTGCACGAGCACGCGGTGGGTGGCTTCTGGGACGGACCTGACGCGGCGGCGTTGACCGCCCTCGCCGGCGTGGTCGAGCGGATCCCGGACGGCGCCGTCGTGTTGCTCGACGGGCTCGTCGCCTCGACGGCCCCCGACGTGCTCGTGGCCGCCGCGGACCGGCTGCGCCTCGTCGTGCTCGTGCACCTGCCGCTGGGTCACCGCGCGGCCCGCGACGAAGCCGGCGAGGTCCGCGCGCGCGAGCACGAGGTCCTCGCGGCCGCCGCCGCCGTCGTCACCACCAGCGCATGGGCGCGGCGCCGGTTGCTGGAGCTGTATCCGCTGGCCGCCGACCGGGTGCACGTCGCCGTGCCCGGCGTGCGCGCCGCCGGCCTCGCTCGCGGGAGCGCCGCCGGCAGAGAGCTGCTGTGCGTGGCGGCGGTGACATATGACAAGGGCCACGACGTGTTGTTGCAGGCGCTGGCGACTGTCTCCGACCTGTCCTGGCACTGCGTGTGCGTGGGCAGCCTGGACCGCGACGCGGCGTTCGTGGAGGGCCTGCGCCGCCGCTCGGCGGACGGCGGGCTGGCCGACCGCGTCTCCTTTGCGGGACCGCGGACCGGCGCCGACCTGGACCGCAGCTACGCTGCCGCCGACCTGCTGGTGCTGGCGTCGCGCGCCGAGACGTACGGCATGGTCGTCACCGAGGCCCTGGCCCGTGGCCTGCCGGCCGTCGCCGCCGACATCGGCGGGCTCAGCGAGGCCCTCGGTCACGGCGCCGACGGGATCCGGCCGGGGCTGCTGGTGGCGCCCGAGGACCCCTCGGCACTCGGCGCCGCGCTCCGGGCGTGGCTCGGCGACGCCGAGTTGCGAGCGCGGCTGCGCCGGGCCGCGCGCGAGCGGCGCGAGACGCTGCCCGAGTGGTCGGCCACCACGTCGGTGCTCGCCGGTGTCTTGGACCAGGTGTCCCGGTGAGCAGTGAGATCATCCGGGTCAGCCCGCAATGGCTTGCCCTGCGCGAGCCCGCCGACGCCGCCGCCCGCGCTCCCGACCTCGCCGAGCGCATCGGGGGCCAGCCCCCGGCAACCGGTCGTTGGGTGATCCACGACCTCGGCGGCGGGACCGGCGCGATGGGCCGCTGGCTCGCGTCACTGCTGCCCGGGCCCCAGCACTGGGTCGTGCACGACCGCGACACAGACCTGCTGGCGGTCGCCGCCGCCGACCTCCCCGGCCCGGCCGCCGACGGGAGCGCGGTCACCGTTGAGGCCCGCAGCTCTGACGTCACCCGGCTGGGGCCGGGCGATCTCGGCGGCGCCACCCTCATCACCGCCTCGGCCCTGCTGGACCTGCTGACCGAGAAGGACGTGGCCGGACTGGTCACCATCTGCGCCGGCGCCGGTTGCCCGGTCCTGCTGACGCTGTCGGTCGTCGGTCGCGTCCGGCTGACCCCGGCGGATCCACTGGACGCCCGCGTGGCCGCCGCCTTCGATGCCCATCAGCGCCGCCCCACGCAACGGGGGCGCCTTCTCGGACCGGATGCCGCCGCGCGGGCCGTGGAAGCGTTCGACCGCGTGGGGGCCGAGGTCCTCGTCCGCCCCAGCCCCTGGCAGCTCGGTCCCGCCCAGGCCGATCTGGCGGCGGAGTGGTTCACCGGGTGGGTGGGCGCCGCGCGCGAGCAGCAGCCGGAGCTGGCCGGGGAGGCCGACGCCTATGCGCGCCGGCGTCTGGCGCAGGCGGCCGCCGGAGAGCTCGCGGTCACCGTCGACCACGCCGACCTGCTGATCCTGCCCGGGCGACCGCCCTCCTCAGCCCGCTGACAGCGGGATGTCCAGCGTGTGGGCGCCCCGGCGCGCCTTCGTCGCCAGGTAGCGGGCGTTGGTGGCCGACAGATGCACGCCCGTCGGCACTCGCGCGGTCACGGTCACCCCGAACCGGCGGAGCCCACGGACCTTGTCGGGGTTGTTGCTGAGCAGGGCGACCCGCGACACTCCCAGCGCCTGCAACATCTGCGCGGCGACAAGGTAGCTGCGTTCGTCCTCGCGGTGCCCCAGCGCGAGGTTCGCCTCATAGGTGTCCAGGCCCGCGTCCTGAAGCGCGTAGGCCTCGAGCTTGGCGTACAGGCCGATGCCGCGACCCTCCTGGCGCAGGTAGAGCAGGTAGCCACCGGAGTCGGCGATGCGCTCGACGGCCTCGCGCAGCTGCGGCCCGCAGTCGCACCGCTCGCTGCCGAACACGTCCCCGGTGAGGCATTCGCTGTGCGGCCGCACCAGTGGCACGCGCCTGCGTGCGGCGGACGTCACGGTGGCCGACCGATCGCCCAGCCCGAAGGCGAGGTGCTCCTGGCCATCGGCCAGCCCGTCGAAACTGAACACCCGGGCAGCGGCGACGTACCCGCCGGCGAGCCGCAGCGGCACGGGCAGCTGGGTCCGGATGGTCGCGGTGGGGAGCGGCGGCGGCATCGATCCCCCGTCAGTCGCTCTCGAAGCGTGTGGACAGCGCGTAGCGCAGCAGCACCACGTCGCCGATCTGGCGGACCCCGGCGAGCGTGGCACGCCGGCCGGGATTCCAGGGGAAGCGGCCGTCGCCCACGAACCGCGTGGCGCGGGAGTCGCCGACGAAGAAGGGGGCCACGACCAACTGAAGCTCGTCAACGAGGTTGTCGGTGAGGAACTGCGTGTGCACCTTGCCGCCGCCCTCGACCATCAGCCGCTGCACGCCGCGGGCGCCGAGGTCCTCGGTCAGGCTGCGCATCTGGACCCGGCGGCCACCGTCGACGACGGTAGCCACCCCTCCCAGCCGGGAGCGGGCGTCGACCAGAGCCGGGGACGCGCAATAGACGAGCTTCTCCGCATCGCCGGTGGTGAAGAAGTCGGCGCACGGGTCCAGCTCCACCCGCTCGGTCACGGTGACCTTCATCGGCGACGGCGGGAGTCCGCGCGCCGTCCGCGCCTCCCGGCGGTTCTGCGAGCGCACCAGCAGCCGCGGGTTGTCGCTGCGCACGGTGTTGGCCCCCACCAGGATCGCGTCGCAGGAGGCGCGTACAGCGTCGACCCGGTCGAAGTCCGCCCTGTTGGAGAGCTCCAATCGGCGCGGGCTCGCGCTGCCGAGATAGCCGTCGATCGACATGCCGCAGCTGAGCAGGATGTAGGGGCGGTCAGGCATGTACGGCTTCCTCCCGGAGGCGCGACGGGGTCCGCCGCGGAGACCGGTTCCGGCGCAACCATGCCACCACGAGGACGGCGGCGCCCGGCAGGCTGGCAACGAGCACCAACACACCGTAGACGACAGCGGCGGCCACGCCCCGTTGCGCGCCCAAGCCGGCCGCGCCGAACGCCCAGGCGGTCACGCCTTCGCGCGGCCCCCAGCCGGCGGCACTGGGCAGCACCATCCCCGTCATCGCCAGCAGCGCGATCGGCAGCATCTCCGACAGCGGCGCGGTGACACCGGCAGTCCGCGCGGCGATCAGAAAGGTGATCGCGTGGCCGGCAACGACCACGACGGATGTGAGCGTGATGGCCGGCCAGGCTCGGCGGGCCAGCAGCGCACCACGCAGGTCGCTCGCCAGCGTGCTCCGCACCCGCGCCCATGTCGACCGGCCGCGGCCGGGCCGGGCCCGCACCGCGAGGACGGCGGCGGCCAGCGCCACAACGAGCGCGACCGCCAGCACCGGCATGGCCGAGCGCACCGGAGACGGCAGCACGAGCAGCACCGCGACAGTCAGGAACGCCTGCACGACCTGGCCGGCAGAGCGCTCCCACACGACGGCCCGCAACCCGCGGCTGACATCGCGCACGTCGCGACCGTGCCTCACTCCACGGTGAACGTCGCCGACGACCCCGCCGGGCAGCGTGACGTTGAGGAACACCGACCGGTAGTACGCCGCCACCGCCCCGGGCAGCGACAGGGGCACGCCGAGCCCCCGGGCGACGATCCTCCACCGCCACGCACAGCACACCGTGGTCAGTAACGCGATGCCGGCCGCCGCCGCCAGCGCGGGACCGTCGACCGCCCGCACGCCGGTGAGAAATGGGCCCGTGCCCAGGCGCCAGACCAGCACGCCCAGCACCACGGCGGGGCCCACGAGGCGGCCCCACCTCCAGACGCTCTGCCTCATGCCGGCACCCCCGGTGCGCGAGGCTGCTGCTGTGGGGCCGGCCTGGACGGACTGCGTTGCCGCCGAAACGGGGTCTCGAAGGCGGCCGCGAAGAGCCGGGCACACACGATCGTCAGCGGCAGCACCAGGGCGAGCGAGACGAGGAACGCCGGCACACCCTGGGGGACCCGCCCGGCCACGATCCGCTCGCAGACGATGGCCACGATCGGCGCGTGGGTGAGGTACAGGCTGTAGGAGCACGAGCCGAGGCTGCGCATCGGCCGCGTGTCGAGCGCGCGCAGGAGAGGCGCAGGCCTGCCGGTGGCCAGGCCGGCCAGCAGGCAGGCGATGGCGGGGCCCAGCGCGAGGTCGACCCAGTAGAGGTGGCCAAGCGTCCACGCCGACCCCTGCCACCAGATCGTGACCACCACCGGGACGGCGGCGGCGAGCGCGAGCCATGGCCACGGCCACGACCGGCGAGCCGGGCTCGCGCCCACGATGCCGGCGGTGAGGATGCCGACCGCGAACAGCGCGGCGAGGTCGGGTGGAGACTGGATCACGAAGGTGTCCAGGTGCGACACGTGCGGCCCGACGATTCCCACCGCCGCCACCACGAGCGTCGCGACAGCGACCATGACGATCGCGCCCCGGCGTCGCACAATCAGCAGCAGCAGCGGGAACAGCAGGTAGAGCTGGGCCTCGACGGCCATCGACCAGAACGCCGCGTTGGGGCTGTGCGCGGGGACGATGTTCTGCAGCAGCAGGCCGTTGACCAGTACCGATGTCCCGTCGGGCACCCCCTTCCGCGGCTGGGGGACGATCAGCCACGCCACCACGAGGCTGAACGCGAGGGCGGCCCAATATGGGGGCAGGATTCGCCGGGCCCGCCGGTGTGCGAACCGGGAGATCGCATCCAACCGCCAGCCGTGCCGGGCCGGCGAGAGGGCCAGGGAGAAGCCCGACAGCACGATGAAGACGACCACCGCGAAGCGCCCGTAGACCAACCAGCCGGCCCAAAACGGCGCGCGGGCGACGGGGTAGCCGGGAAAGGTGCGCAGGAAGACGTGGTCCAGCACCACGTACAGCGCGGCCAGGCCCCGGATGCCGTCGAGCCCGGCCAGGCGCCGGGACCGGGAACTGGCAGCCGCGGGTGCATCCAAAGCAGCCACTGGCTACTTGGTCGCTGAATGCGAGTCGAATGCGCTGAGGAACTCGTTGCGGAAGGCGTTCATCGGCCACACCGGCGCGCTCGGGCGGGGCTGCAGGCCACCGTTCCAGCCCCAGCTCCCGATCTGCTTGAGCACCTTTGCGTCGTGGGCGATGATCGAGATCGGCACGTCGTGGTTGGACTGGTTCCCACTGACGATCGGCAACGGCTGATGGTCACCGAGGACGATCATCACAAGGTTCTTGTTGCCGTAGTGCTGGACGAACGAGGTCAGCGTGTTCAACGAGTACACGATCGACTTGCCGTACGCGGCCTGGACGCGCGCAGGGTCGCTCCAGAACGCCCCCGTCTCGTGGATCTGGGGATTGTGGTTGTAGATCGAGCCATTGCCGACCTGGTTCCAGCCGACCGTCTCGGGGATGCGGTTCCACGGCATGTGGCTCGAGACCGTGTCGACCTCCGCGAACAGCGGCTGCCTATGAGGTTTCCCGAGCTCGAGGCGGTCCAGCGCCGAGAAGATGTACTGGTCGGGCATCGACGCATAGGTGAAGGCGGGGCCGTGATAGCCGACCTGATAGCGGTTGTAGATCTGGTCCCAGTGGTAGAACGCCTTCCCCTGTGGCCACGGGCGGTCGTTCGATGGATCGTCGTCGACGGTCCGCCACCCGGCCTGCTTGAACGCCTCGGCCAGCGTGAAGCGCTTGGCCGATATCAGCTGGTTGTAGCGGTCCTGGTTGTCGACCCATAGTCCCGCCTGCAGGCTGGAGTGCGCGAGCCAGCTGATGCCGCCGTACGTCGCAGAGGTAAGGAAGCCGCTGCGAGACGAGAAGCCGACGCTCTTCAGCCGCTTGTTCCCCGCGGCCAGCGCAGCATCGACCTCCGGCGAGAACGAACGGCCCTGAACCGCCTGCTGGCCGTAGGCCTCCACGAACACCAGCAGAACGTCCTTGCCGCGCAGGCCGGTCAGCAGCCGGTTGGTGGGAGTGCTGGCGATCGGGTCATGCTTGATCTGAGCGGCGAACACGCTCCTGTCATGGATGTCCGCCTGAACCGCATTGACCTCGTCAACGACCAGCCCGGCGGAAAGCGTGGAGGTGATCGGCGTGTGGGAGATGAGCTGAGCGCCGAGCGCCCAGCAGAGCGCCCCGACAGCGGCGAGCCCCGCGACCGCCCGCAGCGCCCAGCGGCGGTTGTCGGCCGCAACCCGGGTCAGCCGCAGCATCGCCAGCGTCAGCAGGACGGCCAGTACGACAGTGCCGACAACCGCGCCGACCTCGATCAGCTTCGTCTCCGTACCACCGACCAAGGAGCGCAAGGTCTCGATCCCGTTCCCGAGCTGACTCGTGTCTCCAAGCGGGTCGTACGGCCGGTTGTAGAGCGTGAACACCTCGTAATTGATGACCTTGAGGACGACCACCAGGGTGAGGGCCAGTCCTGCGATCACTGCCACGACGCGTCGAGGTGTGCGAGGCAGGACGAGGGCCAGCACGATCAGGACGAGAAGCTCGAGCGGAAGCCGCAAGAACCCGGTCAGCGTCAGATATTGCGGCTGGTCTGGAGCGACGAGGGCCGCCCACACGAGGACACCGGCGAGGACCGAGACCACGATGGCGACGATCTTGCGCGCGCGTCGACGGGCGTGCACGGGTCCGTGGCTACGGTGGGGCGGAGTGGCATCCTCGGGACCCGTGCCAGGGGGAGCGGGGTCCGTCAGCCCGGCACCGGGGTCGGTGTCAACCGTCACCGCGAAATGCGTCCCGCGCCGGTGGGTCCACAGCCACCACACGTCGCGGCCGAACGACTCGGCCAGCGAGGCGAAGGCGATCACCAGGAGCGCCTGCATCACAGCCGGCGGCAGGATCTGCGCGGCCGCAACGGTCAACACGATCCCCTGAATCGCGGCCACGGCCTTGCGCCAGTAGCGCGGCGGCAGTTGCGCGCGCAGCCACGGCAGCGGCCAGCCGGCGGCGAGGAACACATAACGTGCCGCGCCGATCGCGAGCACCCAGGCGCCCGCGAAGCGCGCGGCGTACACGCTGAGGACGAGGATCAGGAACGCGTCGACCTCGGCGTCAAAGAGCGCGCCCATCGCCGTCGTCCGAGTGCGCCTGGCCACCCATCCGTCGACTGCGTCGAGCACGAGCGCAACAGTGGCGAGCGACACCAGCAGCGCGACCGGGATCGGGTGGCTGAACGAGTCCGCCACCAGCGCTGCCACGCCTACGGCGAGCGTCGCCCGGACGAGGGTGACACGGTCGGCCGGGCTCAGTGCGGCCGCGGTCTCGCGACCGCGCCGTCGCGGCGCGCGACGCGTGCCCAGTGTCGCGGCTGCCGCGTGCTCGGGTTCCATGCTGACCATGACGCCAGTGCGACCAAAGCCTTCCCGTCCTCCGGCTGACATCCTGCGCGGCGTGGACGACGCGGTGCAGCCGTGAAGCAGGACGAGCGCGCTCCGTTTCACCGGGCGCTCGAGCGAGCCCGCGTGTCCGCGTACCCCCGCGGCCAGTTCGTCGAGCAGGAGAGCTTCATGAGCGCCACCGAGATCAGGGGCCTGGCGGGTCAGGCCGGCGTCGCCGCCGGAGTCCGCGTTCTGGACCTCTGCTGCGGGGTCGCCGGGCCGGGGCGGCTCATCACTCGGGAGCTGGGGTGCGCCTACCTGGGGGTGGACCTCAGCGCCAGCGCCATCGACATCGCGCGAGAGCGCGCCGGCGACCTTCCCTGCCGCTTCGAGCTCGCACGGATCCCCCCGGTTCCTCCCGGGCCGTTCGACGTGGTGCTCCTCCTCGAAACCATGCTCGCCTTTCCGGATAAGGAGACCTTGCTCGCAGAGGTCTCCCGGGCGCTTCAGGCCGGCGGGCGCTTCGCCTTCACGCTGGAAGCGGGCAGGCCGCTCACCGAGGCCGAGCGCGAGCGGATGCCCGACGCCGACACCGTGTGGCTCGTCCCGCTGGAAGACGTGCTCACGTGCCTGGCGCAGGTCGGGCTGGACGTCCGCTGGCAGGCTGACTGGAGCAGGTCCCACCGCGCCGTGGCCGATGCGTTGATCGACGCTTTCACCGCCGATGCCGCAGACATCGCCGCGCAGATCGGAGACCGGGCGCTGGAGGAGCTTCTGGCCGCCCACCGGCTCTGGAGCGAGTGGCTGCGGGAAGGACGGGTCCGCAAGATCGCCGTCGTCGCGGAGAGATCGCGCCGCTAGTTGTCGATATCGATCCCCGCCGCTCGGTACTGCTCGATCAACATTCTCCGCATCTTGGGATCCGTCACGAACTGCAGTGTGCGTCTGGCGTTCTCGGCGGCCATGCTGACCAGGTCCGATCTGAGTGCACCAAGATCGGCTGCCGCGGAGGACGCCCCGGGTTCATGAGCGACGTGTGGTAGCTGGTTCAGTGCGGCCATCTGGGCCTGGCTGAAGTCGGCCACCATCGCGGAGCGCTCCTGCTGCGCGGCGATGGAGCCCGCAATCCGATCCTGCAGTTGCTGGTCGTGACTGGGCACCTCGTCCCACAGGATCTCGAACTCGCTCGGACTGTCCGCTGAGACGAGCGCCGGCAGCGGCTGCCATTCCGGCTCCAGAAGGTCGACCTCGCATTTGAAGTGACGCACGAACAACGCGTACGGCCGGCGGCCGGCGACGTTCACCGACAGCACAGCATCGCTGCCCTTCTGGTAGGTGATCATGTCGTGCGAGGAAGCGTTGTCAGCGTCCCCGGTGATCACCCGGCGGCCCCGAATCGTCGCGATGATGACGACCGCACACTGCCAACCCGGGGGCGCCGACCGCCGGGCAGCGTCCGCCAGCGCACGTTCCACACCCTCGGTGCGCGAGCTTCCGGTCTCGGACCGCGTCAGCCCCAGCACGCTCGCGACCCGCCGGCGCGCCGCGATCGGGTCCGCCAGCGCGGGATCGTTGGCAGCCGCGCGGGCCTCCATGGACGGGACCCGGTCCCACTGCACCTCGAACCGCTCGGGCTTGTCGGGGTCGAGCAGGACCGGAACCTCCATGCCCGGCACCAACCAATGCGCCTCGGTCAACCGTATCCGTCCGGCCAGCACCCTCCCGCCCGCACCCCAATCGCACCAGATCCGCAGCTCCGCATGCGTGCCGGGCCCGATGTGCGGGCCTCCCACGGGCGGCGCCGCGGCCTGGACGACCAGGCCATTCACCGCGACCGCATCGCGGCTCCCCGTACTCCCGCTCCGACGAACGAACCCCACGCACACCACCTCCCCGGCTCTGAGTTGGTCCATCCTACGCCCGTGTCTGTCGTGCCAACAGGTATTTCCTGACGCCCGCCGCGCTCTGAGCTCATAACAGCGGCGCGCGGCTCCGCGCGCAGATCACCTCCACCTCACCGGGGAGCACTCGCCATGCGCAAGAACACCGCCACTCATGGACCCAGACCAGAGTTCCTGACTTCGATAGCGGCGCCGCCGGTAGGCGCGAGTGGGCGGTCACTGCGGATTCTGTTCCTCGTCTCCGCGCACAACGGCCTGAGTCAGTGCAGCTGGCTCGCCCTGACCGAGCTCGGGCATAAGGTGGAGGTCGCGGTCGTGGATTCTGGGGCTGCCATGGAGGCGGCGGCCCGCGACGACGATCCGGAGCTCATCGTCTGCCCGTTCCTCAAGACGATGATTCCCGAGACGGTCTGGCGGCGCCACCGGTGCTTGATCGTTCACCCCGGGCCCCTCGGCGACCGCGGGCCGTCGTCGCTCGACTGGGCGATCGAGCTCGGCGCAATGGAGTGGGGAGTCACCGTGCTCGAGGCAAACGGCGAGTTCGACGCCGGCGATCCGGTTGCCACGACGGGCTTCCGGATGCGACCGGCCGGGAAGGCGAGCCTGTACCGCCACGAGGTGCGGCATGCCGCCATCGACGCGCTCCTGGAAGCGGTTGCGCAGATCGCTGACGGCCGCCGACGCGACGCTCACCGGCCCCCATCCACGCCGGCAACCGGCTGCGCCCGGCCCCTCATGCGTCAGTCAGACAGGGCGATCAACTGGCGGATCGACCGCGCTGACGAGGTGACCCGCAAGATCCGCGCGGCGGAGGGGCATCCGGGAGTGCTCGACACCGTCGGCGGATGCGAGTTCCACCTGTTCGGCGTCCATCGCGAACGGGTCCTGCGGGGAACACCGGGCGAGGTCATCGCGCAGCGCCACGGCGCGATCTGCCGCGCCACCGTCGACGGTGCCGTGTGGATCACCCAGCTCAAACAGCGCGATACGCCCGCGCAGCCGCATTTCAAGCTGCCGGCGGCGCGCGCCCTCGAACGGGCGGGCATCGCGCCTTGCGCGCCCGAGATCGACATCTCGCTCGATGCCCGGGAGCCCGACGATCACACCTACCGCGACATCTCCTACGTGGAGCACGCCGGAGTGGGCTATCTGGGCTTCGACTTCTACAACGGCGCGATGAGCACCGAACACTGCCGCCGGCTGCGCGACGCGTACGCGTACGCGCGAATGCGAGACACGAAGGTGATCGTGCTGCTCGGCGGCGATGACTGCTTCTCGAATGGGATTCATCTCGGCGTGATCGAGGCCGCCGACGACCCGGGGGCGGAGTCCTGGCGGAACCTCGTGGCGATCGATGACCTGGTGCGCGACATCGTCGAAACCGACTCGCATCTCGTCATCTCCGCGCTCGCCGGGGACGCGGCGGCCGGCGGCGTGCCGCTGGCCATGGCCGCCGACTATGTGCTGGCGCGCGAGCGCATCGTCCTGAACCCGTACTACGGGCATATGGGCGGCCTGTACGGATCGGAGTACTGGACCTATCTACTGCCGCGTCGCGTCGGTGGGCCAACGACAGCGCGACTCGTGGAGCCGCCGTTTGACCCGGTCGGCACCCGCGAGGCGGCACGGATCGGGCTGCTCGACGCCGTCCTCGGGCCCGGCCTTCACGCGTTTCGCGACCAGACTCGGCGCCTCGCCCAACGGGTCGCCAACGACGGCCTGCACCGGGCTCGCCTCGAGTACAAACGACGTCGCCGCGCCGGCGACGAGCGGGTCAAGCCCCTCGAGGCCTACCGCACCGAGGAGCTGGCGCGCTGCCACGAATGCTTCTTCGGCCGCGATGACAGCTACCACGAGGCGCGGCGGCGATTCATTTACAAGGTCCCTGCGGTGCAGGGGGCGCTGCGCAAGGCCGCCTAGATCAGATCGCGACCGGCCCACTGGACGCCGCCCGAGTCCGCGAGGACGAGATCTCCGGGCACGGAAGCTCCGCCACCTGGATACAGAACCGCGCGCACGAGCCCCCACCCACGCAGGGCCCCGGTCCCGCTTCCGCGCTCCGGCGCCGCGCGCCCATCGTCGCTCAGCGGACGGAACTCGCCCGCTACACCGTCAACGAAGGCGAACGGACCCTGTGGAGGCTGCCAGTTCGCTAGCTCCGATCATCGCTGGTTTCCCCGACGGTTTGTGGTGCTCCCTTGAGTAGGCTGCGCCAACCCGTGAGGAGCGCGTGCACGCTGGCGGCACCGACGATGGGCTCGTGGGGAACGGGCAACTCGGCCGGGTAGAGGATGAACGGCCTGGTCTGCGGCCCGCCGAGCCCGCCGTGGAACGAGATCAGCTCTTCGAATGCGCAGCCCTGTTCGAGGTCGGGGTCGTAGAAGCTGTTGACCATGATGTCGGCGACATGCTCGAATCCGTCGGTGCGCCGCAGGTGCGCGGCGGCATTGGGAGAGAAGGGCTCGAGTGGGTCCTGTCCCTCGATCCGGCCGGTCGCTAGGTAATGAGTCCCGTCAGAGCCGACGGCGATCGCGCCGTGCTGGGAAGAGCGCATCAGCAGGAAGCCGATGTGGGCGTGAGCGGTGAGCGCCGGGATCAGTTTGGGGTGGCGCTCCTGAATCTCCTCGGCGCTCAGCCGCCGGTTTTCCTCCATCAGGTAGACGAGGCCGAGGTTGCCAGAGCCCAGCACGACGGCGTGCTGGTCGCTCATCCCGTGCTTCTCATGGTCGCCGCTGCGGCCGGTCGCTTCGTTGAACGCCTGCCCGACGGCGGTGTCGTGCTCGTCCCCGCCGCTCATACCCCTCACGTCGCCCTGCGACAGCGAGCGCTGGACGAGCTCGTCAAGCCCGTAGCCGTTGCGCTGCTTGAACGTCATTCCCTGCGTCTGACCGTGATCGGAGAGCACCACGAGCTTGTACGGCCGCGGGGCGTAGCGCGCCGCCTTCTCTATCCGCCCGAACTGCTTATCGAGCTTGCGCAGCGCCTCGAGCGTGTCGGCCCGCTCGAGTCCTGAGTGGTGGGCGACCTCGTCGTAGCTGGAAAAGGTGGCGTATACGGCAGGACGACCGCGCATCATGTCGGTCACGACGCCAAACGCGATCAGGTCCCGGACCACGACACACAGCGCAGCCCGCAGGAACGGGTAGCGACCGCCCCGCCGCCCACGCGGGATCACGTTGCGGCGCCGCTGCCGGGCCGCCGCTGACCATTCGAGCCCCACCTCCCACCAGAACAGGACGAGTTCGCGGGTGACGTTGAACCCGTTGGCCAGGAAAGCGCGGTAGCCGGGGTTCGCCTGCTTGTCGGCTTCCATCCGACTGACAGTCAGGATCACCTCGTCGGCCTCACCAGAGAGCAGGTTGCCGCGGCTGGCGCCACCGTCGATGAGCAGGCCGACGCCGCTGGCGTGACGACGCTCGATCTCGGCACAGTCATCCGGCGCCGAGCACGTCATCAACCTGCCCGTTTCCTTCTCGACCCAGCGAAACGCCGGGATGTCGTCGTTTGAGCCGAGCAGGATGCCGGCCTGGCTCGCTCCCGTCTGCGACGAAAGGTCGGGCTCCCACTCGATCAGATCGTGGCTGCCGCCCGCGAGCCACCGGGCCAACACGGGCGTGTTGCCGTCGCGCATCGCCCGGCGCAACACCGGGCCCGCGAGCCCGTCGATCTCCAGGAAGATGACGCCCGGAACGTCGGTGCGCGCCGCCGCCCCCTGCCGTTTGGCCACCCGCTCGATCACCCGCAGCGAATAGATGTCATCGTCATCGACGCCGAGGAACACCTGCAGCACCATGCTCGCGGCCGCCATCACCAGCGCCGCCAGCAACGCCCACCCGAACGAATCGACCTTGAAGTCACCCGGCGCCAGCTGCGAGACGAGCAGCAGGATCAAAGCATCGACGATCAGCACCGCGAAAAATCCGATGATCAGCATCAGCGGCAGTCGCAGCGCCGCCACCAGCGGCGGCAACACCGCATTCAGCACGGCAATCAACGCTGCCGCCTCCAGCGCACCGAGGAACGTCTTGACCTGGACCCCCGGGAGGATCAGCCCCGACACCCCAACCGCGACGGCGCCGACCAACAGCGCCAGCGCCAGACGAAGCGGACGGAAGCGCGGTCGAGCCGCCTCCCATCTCACAGGCTGAGCGTACGTGGTTTCGGAAACGTCGGCCATCACGTAATCGCGATCGCGTTGTCCTTACTTTCGCATGTCTCGAAACGCAGGCCTAGCGTCGGCCTGGCGCAGGTCCGATGGGGAAGCGATGGCGTTGGAGCTCCCACCATGACGGACGCTGGCCGCGATGCGGGCCGTGCGGGCCGAGGATCACCCGGGTGATTCGCCCGAGCCTTTGCCGCACGCCGACGTCAGGTGAGCCCGATGATGCCTTTGATGATCATCAGTGCGCCGAACAGGGTGAGTCCTCTCACAGCGAACATGTGCGAGTGTCGGGACACCCAGGCCTTGCCTCGCTGGATCGCGCGAGGGGTCCACTCGGGTGCGATCACGAAGCTGACAAGCGGAGCCTCGAGCAGCCACAGCATGACCAGGTTGAAGCCGACCACCAGCAGCACCGTGGCCGTGGTCGAGGAGTTCAGCTTGCTGATGTCGTCGAGGCCCGCGAGGTACGAGGCGCCAGGGAGGGTGAGCAGCATCCCGACCAGGAACGTGGTCCGCGGAGACCCTTTGCTTAGCTCGCGCTGCCACCTCGGGGGATCCTGGTCGGGCTTCGCCGCCTTGCGCGCTTGCCTGCGCTTCATGAAGCGTTCGTGACGTCCGCTCCAGACAAACCACGCACCGACCAGCGCGATCGCACCCAATGCGATGTCGACCGCGGGACTGAGGGTGTTCTCTGTCGTGTTGGTCGTGCTGGAGTTGGACGCCGTGAACACGATCACCAGCCCGAGCGTGATGCTCGTCACGTACGCGCCGAGCAGGTAGCCCACCATCAGCTTCGCCGGGTGATCGAGCAGCAGCATCACCGTCGTCGCCCCGACCAAAGTCGGGTTCAACGACGCCGTCAGCGATAGGAGGATTACTTGTCCCACGGGCGCCGGTCACCGGTCTTGGCCGAGTTCTCCAGCGGATGGGTGGGGATGCCTGACAGCACAGTCTGTGTCGCAAGGGCTCGAGATGGCCACGCGGATTGCTGCGACATCATCCCCCAGCCCCAGCGGCTGGTGCTCGGCTCGGAGCGACGTTCACCCGGGTGATTGATTATGGCCGGGTGCTTGGGGGAAGAGGTCTCCAACGGCGAGCGGGTCTATTCACTTCCTCACCGTCCTGACGACGACCGGGTTTGGCGACTACACGCCTGCCCAGCCCTTCGCGTATGCCCTGGCCGTGCTCGAGATGCTGACCGGACAGCTGTACCTGGTCACGGTGATGGGAATCGTCGTCGGGAACTTCACGGGCCGGCGGACGGCTCGCGACGTACTTGCCCAACGTTCACAACCACACCCGCAGGAACCATCACGCAGTTGACCATTCGCCGACCGGTCCGCAGTGTCCCCGGAGGCACCCCCGGAAACCGCAGTGCTGCGCCGGGCTCAGCTGCCGGGGAGGTCGACTCGGTTGACCGGGTCGAGCTCGAGTTGCACGGATGTGCTCTTGAGTCCGTGTGCGTTGAGCGCGGTCCGTAGCGTCTGCGGGTTGGGCTCCGGCAGCGGTCCGATCGCTCGTACGGTGACTCCGCTTTCGGTGGTTGAGACGGTCACGACTTGCCAGCCGGCCTTGTCGGCCCAAGTGTTCGCCACGGTGGTCACGTCGGTGTTGGTCAGCTGTTGGGAGGTGATCTGCGCTGAGTCCACGGCCAGCGGAGCGGCCAGCACGATCACGAATGCAACGACCACGGCGACCGCGAGCCGCGGATGCCCATGCGTGGACCCCAATCCCTGCACGGCGGTCGCGCGGACGCGGTAGATCGCCATCACGATCAGGCCGGTAAGCAGGATCGCACCGAAGTTCGTCAGAAACAGGAGGAGCGCCCCGAGCGCCTGCTTGGCCGCGCCGGACTCGAGCGTCAGCCCGACGACCGCGAGCGGCGGCACCAGGGAGATCGCGATCGCGACGCCCGGCAGCGTGTCGGACACGTCGTCGCGCACGAGCGCGAAGGACCCGACGGCGCCGGTCGCGAGCGCGGCGATCAGGTCCCCTAACGTTGGGTCGACGCGTCCGGCCACCTGCGAGTTCGTGGCGGCGACAACCGGCACCGGCGTCAACTGGCCCAGCACCCAACCGAGGGCGACCACGGCACACGCTCCGGTTGCGACGAGCAGGAACGACACCGCCAGATTCCGCGGATCCGCCGTAACCGTCGAGAGGACCATGCCGAGAATCGGGGTCATCAGCGGCGCGACGATCATCGCGCCGATCACAGTCGCGGTCGAGTCGGTGACGACCCCGGCAGTGGCGATCACGGCGGCCAGCAGCAGCAACGCCCAGAATCGGCTCAGCTTGCGCGCGCGGTCAGGACCATCGAACAGGAGCGCATCGCGCATCCGGGTCAGGTCAGTGGCAGCGATCTCGGGCATTCAGCTCCTTGCCGGGGGCACCGTTCACACCCGCGCCAGCGGGCGAGCACACTCTTCGCGGGCGCCGCCCCGGACCCCTGCTGCCGGGCGGCTTGTGATTGGTCGCCGCACGGCTGCAATCCGGACGTGGCTGACCGATGCCATCCGACGGGGAGGTCTGGCGAGCTTCACAGCGATCCCCCGCGAGCTCGGACGGACATCGGTCAGAGTGCTGGAGTCAGACGCCTGTTGCGCTTCGAGCCTGTGGCGCTCGTGATCAGTCGGGCGCTCTGAGTTCGGGTGACGGCGCGCGCGGCGAGTCGGTTGAGCTCGGCGTCGAGCCGATTGACAAGGGGAGCGTCCCCGTCAACTCGCCGGAGCATCTTGAGGCTGGCGCGGTAGTGGGCAAGCTTGGCGCGGTTCGTGGGATCGTTTAGCTGCTCCGCCGGCAGCAGCGCGACCTCGCGGACTTTGGCGATCTTGTCGGCCGCGAAGACCGCGCGGGTGCCGGGGTCTGCGTGCGCGACGCGGGCGCGCAGTTCGCGTTTCCGGGTCTTGTAGTCGTCGAGCGACGGATCGTCCGAGACCGATTCGACGAGCCGCCCGACGTGGACTCCGAACCGGTGTTTGAGCTCGGCACCCGTGGCCGCGGTCTTCTCGAGCACGTCATGGAGAAGCCCCGCGGCGATGATTTCGTCGGGCTGGCCGTCACCGTGCAACAGGAATCCAACCTCGAGTGGATGGGCGATGAACGGCGCGCCGTCGATCTCGCGGCGCTGACCAGCGTGGCGAGCTCGGGCGAACCTCAGTGCGGCGTGTGCGATCGGCAGCCCGTCGAAAGGGCGCGCGGCGCGCACCGCCCTGGCGGTGGCGGCGCCACGGGCCGTTGTTGTGGACACCTCGGGTCATCACTCTGCGATCACGCCCTGGACTCGTCGCCCTCTACGGTTTGGAGTCCTCGGCGATACCGCTGGGATCGAGTCCGGGGGCAACCACCTTCCCGGCGTCGATGTCCTTGGCGAGCCTCGCCTTCTCGCCGGCTCGTCCCGGTGTGAGAACGCCGGACCCGGCGGCGTGCGAGATTGGATCCCCACCGCGGCCTCGCAGGATGATCGCGCACCCGACCGCGATCGCCGCGCCGATCAGCGGACCGGCGACGTAGACCCAATACGCGGTCCAGTCGCCGCTCACCAACGCCGGGCCAAACGAGCGCGCGGGGTTCATCGAGGTGCCGCTGACGGGCGCCGACCACAGGCCCGCCAGCGCGATGTACCCTCCGACGCCGAGCGCACCGATCGCGCCGACGTTCTGCGCCGCCGAGGCGGTACCGAGGATCACACTGAGCAGGACACCCGTCAGCGCGATCTCCATCAAGAACGCCTGCCAATCGTGGTACCCGGGTCCGGGAAGGGTCGCGCCGAGGTGCTCGACGTTGCCGAACACCGCCAGCAGGAACAGGCACGCCAGCGTCGCGCCGAGCAGCTGGACGACGATGTACCCCGGCACTCGCTTCCACGGGAAGTCACCCCGGACCGCGAACGCCAGCGAGACCGCCGGGTTCAGGTGGGCGCCCGACACCGCGCCCATGAACAAGATGATCGCCAGCACCATCAGCCCGGGGGCGACGACCGCCGCCGCGAGGCTGATCTGCCCCTTGGCGTGCAGGAGCCCGCCGCCGGCGGCGACCAGCACCAGCATGAAGGTCCCCAGCAACTCCGAGAACAGCCTGCGGTACTCGAGTTTGGGATCGTCGAACTGCGTGCGATCCCCGAACTCGAGCATCAGCAGGTGATGGGCCCGCTCCGTGTCATGGATTACGACGTTTGGAGATTCCTGAATCGGCATGGCCCGCTCGCTAGAGCCCTGTCGCCGCTTTGACGCGCCCGGTCTTGACGGCCGCGCTCAGTGCCGCGTAGTCGAGTTCGTTCTGATCGGCGTAGAGCTCGGCGAACTCGCCCAGCGCTCTGTCGAGCGCGTCGCCTGATCCGAGGTAGGCGCCGATCGTCACGGCGTCGCCGGAGCGTGCGTGCGCTCGCGCCAGCGTCCGCCCGCAGATCTCGGCGTAGGCGCCCAGCTCTCTGGGTTTCATGCCCTCGATGACCACCGAGCCCTTGTTATCCCAGAGCTGGCGCATGTAGAAGTCCCACTTGACGCCCTCCGGGCCGGTGATGCGGTCCCAGCCGAGCATGATGTCGCTGGCGGCCTGCATCAGGCGCTGGCCCTCGACCACCCGCTGGCCGTGATTGGCGTACTGGCTCTTACCCACAAACGGCTCGAGCACGGAGGCCTCTGCCTGTTTGAGCTGCAGAAACAACGGATCCTCGTTGTCGCGGCCGAGCATCAGGATGATCCAGGCGCGGGTGCCGACGCTGCCGACGCCCACGACCTTGCGCGCCGCGTGCGCATAGCGAAAGCGCTCGAGCAGGTGCTTGCGATCCCCCTGCAGCGTGCGCCGGTAGCCGCGGATCACCCCTCGCGCGAAAGCTTCGATGTCGCGGCCGTCGGCGAGATCCTCGATCGGCACGATCAGCGGCGGGTCGCCGACGATCCGCGGCTCGTCCTCGACGACCGTCGTCAGCTTTGAAAACGCCCGGAGGCTGTCCTTCGCCCGCGTCTTGGCCAGGTTCTTCTCCATCAGCTTGCGGCGCTTCGCGCTCGCCGCGCCCTGAACCTGGGCGACGAGCGCCTCGGCGTCGACGCGCGAATACCACAGATCGAGCGTCTTCATCGACGCCAGGCCGCGGATGGCCTTGCGATACGCCCGCGTGACCGTCAGGTTCACCGCGCGGCGCTGATCGGCGTGAAACCCGAGATCGCGCCCAGCGACCGCAAAGCTCGCGACCAACCGCTTGAGATCCCATTCAAACGGGCCGGGAAGCGTCTCGTCGAAGTCGTTGACGTCGAACACGAGCCGCCGGTCCGGCGCGGCGAACGCACCGAAGTTCGACAAGTGCGCATCCCCGCACAGCTGCACGCTCAGACCGGTCCTCGACGAACGCTCAAGATCGGCCGCCATCAGATACGCCGCGCCGCGATAGAACGTAAACGGCGAGACCAGCATCCGGCCATAGCGGATCGGCACCAACTCCGGCACCCGCGACGCCGCCTGCTCCTCAAGCAGCTCAACCGGGTCACGGCGACCCGACGGCGCCGACCACTCACCATGGACAGCCCGCGGCACCGCCGCGCGCGCGGCCTTACCCTGCGCCGCACGCTCAGCGACTGACAAGTGTGCAACCTTGCCGTTCGCGCCAGACTGATGCACCGGTGCCGGTGTTGCGGCGTCGCGGTCGGTAGCACCCGTTGCTTTCGCGCTACTGGTACTCATGTCTTCGGCTCCTTTTGACGGCCTGTGGTGGTCGCGATCGCCGGCAACGGATGCGCCGAGGATGAGCATCGCTGGACGGCGACGGGGTGCGCACTAGGCGTTACCGGCTGCCATCTTCTGTTGCGCGTCGGCGATCGCGCCTTTGAGCGCCTGGACGTGTCTGCCTTCGGCCTCGCCGATCGCCTGCTTCACGGCGCGCGTGACGGCGGGTTGCACCTTTTCGGCTTCGGAGTGGGAGTAGGCGACGATCAGGCCGGCGCCGCCGATCGGGATTGTCTCTCCGGCTTGCTGTCCGAGTTTTTCTTTGACCTCGTGGTGCAGCAGTTCGCCGGCGCCGGCGCCGATCGCGGCGCCGACCGCGGTGGTCGCCAGCACGGCTGGCGGCGCGATCAGCCCGACGGCGAACCCGATCGCGCCGAGGCCTTCGGCGCCCTCTTTGACCATGTGGTCGGTCTGCTCGACCGAGAGGTTGCCCTCGAGGTCCTTGCTGACGATCACGGCACCTTGGAGGTGTCCGCCGCATTCCAGGACTGCGTTGTAGTCCTCCTCGGCGGCGTCCTTTGACAGGTAGCCGCCGATCAGGACGTCGATCGTGTCGTGTAGCTTCATCGAGAACCTCTTCCTAACCGCACGTCGTTCACGCCGTAAGCGCGTGGGCGGTGTGCCCATGGTGGACGGCCTTATGCGTTTCGTGCGCTTCCTCCGTCGACGGGTGCGGATTGACATCGAAGGTGACCTTCTTGATCGTTCCGGTGAACGCGAACGGTTTGCGGTCCTCATAGCTGAGGTCGACCACGCCGCCGTTGTCGCGGCCGATGTCCATTCCCGCGTAGCCGGAGAATCGGATCGGGACGGTGTGATCCATCCGGCCCTTGCCGACCGCCCGGTCGTCGATGAACAGGGTGACCTCCCCGCCGGTGGCCGGCTTGGCCGCGTCGGCGGCGAACTGCATGCGAACGGTCACCTCGCCCTCGGGCAGTGATTCCTCGGCCTGCTGGCGAAACACGAACACGCCCATCATCGAGTATGTGTGCGTCAGCTTGCCGCCGTCCACGAACAGCGAGAACCCGCCCAGGTGGTCGGCCTCGGCCACGATTACCCCGTCCGCGCCGCCTGGTGGGATCACCAGCTCGGCCGTGATCGCGTACGAGTGGTTGTAGATCCGCGGGATCATGCCCGAGAGAACGTTCTGCACCTCGCCGCGGAACTCGTAGCGGGCGGTCTCAGGCAGCGGGGGAACCATCCCGAAGAACCCGGCAAGTGGAGCCATCAGCGGGAGCACGTTGTACTTCTCGGCCTCGTCCCAGAACAGCTCCCTGAGCTCCTTGACCTTCTCAGGATGCTCTGAGGCGAGATCGTGGGCCTGGGTGAAGTCATCGGGCAGGTAGTACAGCTCGGTGGGATCCTGGTCGGGGTCCCACACGCCCGGGGTGTAGGGCTTGATCGCGTCAGGCGTCAGGACCCACGGGATCCGCGCGGTCTTCATCGACAGCCACCACCCGTCCTTGTACATCGACCGGTTGCCGATCGTCTCGAAGTACTGCTGGGTGTGGCGCTCGGGAGCGTTCCCATTAGTCAGCGAATCGGCGAACGTCACGCCGTGCATCGGCTGCTGCTCGATCCCGTCGATGTGCGTCGGCATCGGGATACCCGCGATGTCGAGGATCGTCGGGCCGATGTCGATCACGTGCGTGAATTGCGACCTCAGCGCGCCGGCCTCGGTGATCCTGTCGGGCCAGTGGACGACGAGCGGGTTGCGGGTGCCGCCGAGATGCGAGCCGACCTGCTTTCCCCACTGAAACGGCGTGTTGCCCGCCCACGCCCAGGCCGCCGAATAGTGAGGATCCATCATCGGGCCTCCCCACGCGTCGATGCCTCCGTAGCGCTCGGAGAGCTGAAGTTGCATCTCGTCGGTCAGCGGGATCCCGTTCTGCATCGTTAGCTCGTTGAACGAGCCGGTGACCGTGCCCTCCATGCTGGCGCCGTTATCACCCCAGATCCACAGCACCAGCGTGTTCTCAAGCTCGCCGAGCTCGTCGATCGCATCGATCACCCGACCGACGTTGTGATCGGCGTTCTCAGAGAAACCCGCGTACACCTCCATCTGGCGGGCGTAAAACGGCTTCAGCTTCTCCGGGACGTCGTCCCAGGCCGGGAACGCCTCATCGCGCGGCGTCAGCTCCGCGTCGGCGGGGATCACCCCGAGCGCCTTCTGGCGGGCGAACGTTTCCTCACGCAGCTTGTCCCAACCCTGATCGAACTTGCCCTTGTACTTCGCCGCCCACTCCTCGGACACATGATGAGGCGCGTGGCTGCAGCCCGTGGCGAAGTACGCGAAGAACGGCTTCTTCGCATCTTGGCCGCGGATCGCGTGCAGCCACTCGATCGTCTTATCGGCCATCGCATCAGGCAGGTAGTACGGGTTCTTCTCGTCGTAGAACTCCGCCGGAGTGCCGATGATCTTCTGGTTCTCGGCCAGACACGGATCCCACTGCGACGCCCCGCCGCCAAGGAACCCATAGAAGTACTCAAACCCCCAGCCAACTGGCCAGCGATCAAACGGTCCCGACGGGCCCTGCTGACCGTCCGGCGTCAGATGCCACTTACCGAACGCCGCCGTGCTGTACCCGTTGTCCCGCAAAATCCTCGGGAACGGGACGCAATCATCCGGTACAAACGCCGTGTAACCGGCGAACCCGGTCGAGAACTCTCCGACCGAACCAAAACCAACCGCGTGACTGTTACGCCCGGTGAGTAGCGCCGCGCGCGTCGGTGAGCACAACGCCGCGACGTGGAACCGGTTATACCGCACACCCTCCTCGGCGATCCGCGAATAATTCGGCGTGTCGATCGGCCCGCCAAACGTCCCGGCATTCCCAAACCCCGCATCATCAATCAACACCACCAACACATTCGGTGCTCCGTCGGGAGGCTCGACATGACCGAGCTCCTCCCAATCCGGCTGCGAGCCCCCAAGCGTCCGGTTCGCGACACCCCCGAACGGCTGCTTGCGGATCGGCAGTTTGCTTCGATCGGGCTGGCTCATGAACTGGCCTCCAGGCACGTTGGCATCAATCGTCTTCTGTTCAAAAACTCGCGCCGAAGTTTCACGCGGTCTGTCACCCCGTCATCATCCGATCGGGGATACCTCGAAGGCCGTGGGCAGCGAGGAGCTACCCACCCCCGGGAATCCGATCCCTGGCCGCGAGGATCCCTGCCGCCGTGATCGGAGCGGCGCGTCGTCCCATCGACCGCGGGCGCGGACCGTGGTCCCGCCTCTCCTTTGTTGATACGGCGGTAGCGAGGCGCTGACATACGAGCCTCAGCATGCATGACCGTGGCCGCGGTTTGGGCCGTGTGGGCCGAGGATCACCCGGGTGATTCGGTGTGATCGGGTGGGCCGAGCGTGTGCGTCCCTCGCGACCACGTCCGCTCGCGAGGGACGCCGCACGGCAAGCTCGGCGGCGGTGGGTTCCTCGACGGCGTCGCGGTTCCCGTCGTCCCCCGGACGACGCGAAGCTGTGCGACCGGACGTCCACTTCCGCCTGAGCGGTCGGATCGCCGGCAGCCTTGCTTGAACGCCGCGCCAAGGTCTGCACGTTCGACACTTTCGGAGCGCGTGGCGTGCACGATCGCCTCAACGTACGTCAACCACACTCCAGCCACTGTCGCTCCGTCGTGGCGTGTACGTTGCGAGGCTGGGTGATCTCGGCCGCGCGCCGGCCGGCGCGCGGCCGAGATCAGGCGTGCGCGTCTAGCGGCGGCGAGCCACGCGCCGGGACGTGCGGCGTGCCATTCTGCGTGATGCGAACATCGGATGCCTCGTGGGTCGGATGCTTACTCGGCTGTTGCGGCGGTTTCGATCGCGTGGAGCTGTTCGGCCTCCTCGGCTGTCACGAGGCCGACTTCGACCAGGTCGAGCGGGCTGATGAACCCGTCGCTGATCCGGTAGCCGCCGGCATCCGCGATCGCGTCGCGCAGTGGGACCGCCCAATGATGCTCGAGCAGGATCAGCGCGGCGGCCGAGTCGTTCGGGATCTCCTCGATCACGTCCCACGCCTGCTCGTCGGAGAACAGCTCGACGCCGTCGGCGGCTGCTTCGGCGCCCACCGCGGCGCCTTGCTCGGCGCCTTCCTCGCCGGCGATTCCGAGGCCGACGAGGGCGCCGACGACGCTCCCGACCTCGATCGCCTCTTCCTTGGTCAGGTTGCTGAGATGCTGGACCTCGATCTCTCCGTCGGCGTCCTTGTGGACCGCGAGCGCGTCGATCACGCGCACGGTCCCTTCGTCATGCAGGCGTTCGAGCTCCGAGATGATCTTCCCGTGGAACTCGGGATGGTTGAATCCCACCACGATCAGCTGAACAGGTCCGATGGTCATTGCTTACCGCCTCTCTAGAGGGACTGCGTTGTTGGTTGCGGAGCAGGGCGTGCCGGTCCCGGCGCGTCAGTAATCGCTCTCGGGCCCACGCGTATCGGGGAGCGCCGGCCGGGATCAAAGCGGGGGAGAGATGGGCATTGAGGTCCGCGACCTTCACCGTCCGCGCGAGCTCTGAGAAGTCGAGCAGGTCGACCGGATCAGCTTGCGTAATGACGTCGCACACGCGGCGTGAGTCGCACGCGGGCCCTGCGCCCGCGCTGCCTTACCCCGCGCGACTCTCTCGGCCACCGGCAGATGTGGCACCGCCACCCCCGCCGGCTTCCTCGATCTCCGCGTCGCGGGCCGGCCGGGCCGGGATGTCGTCGTTGCCACGAGCCGTCCCAAGGTTTGAGATGGAGCCTGTGCGGCGTAGGGCCTACGCCCTGGCGGCGGCTGCCGGCGTGGGTGCGATCAGTGCGCCGATGATCCACAGGAACGGGAGGAAGAAACCGATCCAGAACAGCCAATAGTGCCCCTTGCGGAACGTCGCCAGGCCAAAGTAGATCCAGCACGCGATATAGACGATGCCTAGCAGAACCCAGAGAAATGTCATGCCTTCACGGTCCCTTCGAATTGGCGCCGGGGCTGTGGCGGTCGATCCCGGCCGGTTGTGGGTGCGGCTGCGCGTCGTTCTGCGCGTTCTCGGTTTCAAGCGGAGTGAGGCTCTGCAGCGTCAGTCCGAGGCTGGCGATCCGTTCGATCAGCCCATGGAGATGCGATTGGTCGATGATCGGCCCGGTGATGGCTGTCTCGCCGTCGTAGGCCCGCAGCGTCATTCCGTGAAACGCGGAGGCGTAGCGTGGTCCCAGTTCTCCTTTGACGACGATGCGGTAGCGAGCCGACGGCATACGCGTCTCAGCATGCCTGGCGATCGACGCAGTTTGGGCTCGATGGGCCGAGGATCACCCGGGTGATTGACCGAGATCACGCAGGCCGAGCGTTCAGGCGACTGATACCGATGCCGACGGTGCCCGGGGCCGGAAGCGTTGCAGTTCATCGCGGTCCGGGCCCACGACCCCCCAGCTGGACTCGGGCACCTCGTTCCAGACGCCGGCGACGTCACCGAGGGGCTCGGAGACGATCAGCCGCGCGTCGTCTGAGAAGTCTCGGAGTTCCTCCCGGTCGGGGTAGCGCTTGCGCAGGGTGGGAACGTCGGTCGTGTAGAACAGCGAGCGCGAGTTGTGCTCGCTCGAGTAGCGGAACGCCCAGATGCTCTCGCCGTCGGTGGTGGCGACCGTGCCCTGGAACGGGTGCGGCACGTCGTGGCGGCCGGCGACGGCTTCGACGAGCCCGATCGCTTGTGCCACGGCGGCCGGAGGGTCATCCTCCAGACCGAACGTCAGAGCGAGGTGGAACAGCACCTCCGTGTCGGCCTGACCCTGGATCTCTGGGTACAGAGATGGGTCGACAGCGAGGATCAGGTCGCGTTTGATCGTCGCGAACTCGTTGATGTAACCGTTGTGCATGAACAGCCACTTGTCGTGGCGGAAGGGGTGACAGTTGGTTTGCTGCACGGCGCTGCCGATCGCCGCCCGGATGTGGGTGAAGAACAGTGGGGAGCTGATGTGACCGGCCAGCTCGCGCAGGTTCCAGTCGTTCCAGGCCGGTTCGATGCTGTGGTAGACGCCCGGCGTGTCCGGGGCGCCGTACCAGCCGACGCCGAACCCGTCGCCGTTGGTGGGCTCGGCGCCGAGCCGCGAGTGCAGGCTCTGGTCGACCAGCGAGTTAGTCCCCCCGTAGAGCACGTCTTTCATCAGGATGGGGGAGCCGGAGTATGCGAGCCAGCGGCACATGTGCCGCTCCTTTCTGTCGGATGTGATTGGTGTCGAGGGTCGCCGTGCGCGGCTGAGGCACGCCGGGGTGGCGGGAGGAACTGGTCAGCGAGGCTCGCCACAAGCTCGTCAAGGCGGGGGTTGAGCGCGATGAATTTGCGCTGACGGTCGGCGCCGTTTGCAGCCGCGAGCCGCGGCAACCGGTCCAGCGCGCCGGCGCACCCGAGCGCGAGCGCGTGCGGGTGGCACTCGGCCAGCAGGGAGTCGAGCGTCTCTCGCACCGGGATCAGACAACGTGCCGCCGGGTCGATCAGCCGGGCGTCCATGCCGTCGCGGGCGGCCAAGAAGCGGTTCTCGGCAAGCACCTCAGCGCTCGGCACCACCGATGAGGGCTCTCCTTCGAGCTCGAGTCGAGCCAGCGACTGGATCAGCGCTACCAGGGGACTGATGTCACGGAGCCGAGACTGCGCATCCATCACGCGCACCTCGACGGTCCCGAGCGCCGGCTGTAGCCGCACGTCCCACCACAAGAAGCTCGGATCGGGTATCGCCCCCGAGGCGATCAGCTCGTCGACCGTGTCGACGTAGTCGGCGTAGTCAGCGAAGAATCGCGGCGGGCCCGAGCGCGGAAAGGCCTGAAAGATCACGGTGCGAGCTGACGCAAACCCGCTATCGCGGCCCTGCCAGAAAGGCGAGTTGCCTGACAGCCCAAGCAGAACCGGGATGTTGCGGCGCAAACCGTTCAGCAGCCGGATCGCTTCCTCGGGATCCGGCGCACCGACGTGGACGTGCAGGGCCATCGTCGGCTCGCGGCGGGCAAGCACGCGCAAGGAGTCGTTCAAAGCGCGGTAGCGCACGGCGCCCGAGACCTCGGTCTCCTCCCGGACGGTCATTGGATGCGTGCCGGCGGCGGCCACGGCCAATCCCATCGGGTCCAGCTCGCACGACAGCCGGGTGCGCAGCGAAGTCAGCTCTGCGAGGACCCCGTCCACGTCTGGGTGGATGACCGTGGCGAGCTCGACGACCGCCGCGTGCGTCTCCGGGGACGCGTGCGGGGAGAGCTCGTCAGAGAGCCGCGCGAGAACATGGTCGCTTGACTGGGCCAGCGACCAGCCGGCCGGCGCGAGCAGCATGAGCTCCTCCTCGACGCCGAGCGTGTACCGCTGATCGAGCTCGTCGTTCCAGCGTGCCCACAGGGGTGAGCTCCCGCGCGAGCAATCGCGGACCCCGCCGCCGGCGCCGCCATCCGAGCGCTGGTATGTGCTGGCCTTTACCCTCACCCCGCGCCCAGTCGGCTATTCCGCGGATCGGTCGTAGTGACGCACACCCCCGCGTCGGCGAGGTCGACCATCCGTTCGACCTCCGCAGCCGCGGTTTCCTCGTCGGCCAGGGCAGCCACGAAGACGCGGTAGCGCACGGCGCGATCGCGGCTCTCGGCAGCCAGCCAGCCGTTCCACGCGCGCGTGACCCGCTGCGCCGACCGCCGCCAGTCCTGAAGCTGCTGAGTCGGCCGCAGCGTCGCCTCGGGAATCCCCGCGTCCCGTTGGTCGGCGCCGCGGGGGTTGTCCCGAGGGGATCGGTGTCTTCTCGCACGGAAGAACACGTTCGTCACTCCGAGACGGTGGCGAGGTCGATTCCGCGTGCTCAGTCCGCGCTGGAGATCCGCTTGCCGTACGCGATCAGACCGTAGATCGCGAGGATGTCGAGCGTGAAGATCGACAGCGACCAGAATGGGTACGCCGGGATCATCATCAGCTGCACGATCGCGTTGCCGGCGAGAACGACCACGCCGGTCCAGCGCGAGAACTGGTTCTTGACGAACACGCCGACGCCAACTGCCCACTCGAGCACGCCGATGCACAGCACGACCCAGCCCCAGGTGTTGAGGCTGCCCGCGATGTAGTTCGCGTTGGCGGTGAAGAAGTGCGCGTTGCCGATCGCGGCGAGACCCTCGATGAAGTTCAGGGTCCCGAGCATCAGCAACAGCACACCCGCGAACGCGACCCAGCCGTAGCCGCGCTCGTCATCGTCGGCGTAGCGGTCGTAGTCCGACGGGACCTGTGTTGGGGTTGCATGGACAGCCACTGTGCTCTCCTTGAGTTTGGGGCTCGGTAAGTGCGCGGTAGAAGCCCGCGCTGTCCCTTAACTTGCCTGAAGGTGGCCGCGCCTTGGGCGGCTCGGCCCCAGGATCACCCGGGTGATTCGGCCCGCTCAAGCAGGCCGAGCGCCTCAGCGCGCGCGACCGCCTCCGCTCGCGATCTGGCCCCCAGCTTGCGGTACAGCTCGCGGATGTGGGTCTTGACCGTGTTCAGTGAGATGTACAGCCGCGCGCCGATCTCGCGCCGGGAGAGACCGGTCGCAAGGCACCGGAGAACCGCGAGCTCGGCCACGCTGGGCTCCTCGACGATCTCATCGTGTCCATGGTTCGCTCGGGCGGTGCTGAGGTCCCGCTCGACGGTGGCGGCCATCGCCGGTAGCCGCCCGGGATCAGGGAACTTGGCGATCGCCCGTTGCGCGCGTTTGAGGTCGCGAGCGGCCTGCTCCAGCCGCGATCGCGTGATGCGGACGTGCGCGAGCACGAGCAGAGCGTGGGCGTGACCGACAGTGGGCTGTGGCGAGCGTCGCAGACACTCGGCCCGCAGCGCCTCTCGCTCCGCCTCGTCGAGGCGCCCGATCCTCGTGCACGCCAGCGCGAGCCCGAGGTGCGCCAGTGACACAACCCAGGAATTCGCTTGGAAGCTCTGTCGCGCGACGCTGATCGCCTGCCGACCCCAGTCCTCCGCACTCTCCGCTTGCTCCTGCTCGGCGTCAATCAGGGCGAGCAATCCTAGGCTGCCGACGTAGCCGTCGGGGACGTCCGGCGCGTCGGGTCGCTCGATGGCCTGCAGGGCGATTCGCCGCGCCTCGTCGAGCTCGCCGGCGAAGAACAGGGCCTGCGACAGGCTCGCGAGGACGCCGACGCTGAGGACGTCCGCGCCCGCGCGAGCGGCTGCGACCGCGCGACGGGCGTGCTCGACGGCCGCGCCCACGTCACCGCGCTCGATCACCTCCGCACGTGTGACCTCCGCGACCGCCTCGACATATGGCGACCACAGCTGCGGCCGCTCCCGGCGCGCACGCTCCGCCAGCGCAAGCAGCCGCTCAACCTCGACCTCCGGGCGGGCGAGCAACGCCGCGGCGGTGGCCGCGAGTGCCGGCAGCAAGGGGTGCTGGACGAGCAGCTCGGCGGGAAGCCGGCGCACCCAGCCGAGAAACTGTCCAAGCCGCCCACCCCAGATGAACTCAAGGTGGTTCTCGACCAGCAGCTCGGCCACCGTCTCAGCGTCCCCCGCGGAGGCGGCGTACTCGATCGCATCCTCGATACGCCCGTTCGCGCGACACCACGCCGCCGCGCGGCGGCACAGCTCGGGCGCGGCCTCGCCCCCGAGTTCGAGCTGCAGAAGCTCGCCGAACAGATGGTGATAGCGGTACCACTCCCCGTTCGCATCCAGGGCGACCAGGAACATGTTCGAGCGCGCGAGCTCCGGGAGCACTGCGGCCGAGTCCTCGCGGCCGAGGACCGCGTCGCAGAGATCGGGCGTGAACCGTCCGAGCACCGAGGTGCGCAGCAGAAAGTCCCTGGTCTGCGGCGCCAGCGCCGTCAGTACCTCATCCGTCAGGTAGTCGCCGACGTGCCGAGTGCTGCCGATAAACGACCGTACCCCCTGATCGGGGTCCTCGAGGTCACGCAGCCACAGCGTCGCCAGGTACACCCCCGCAGGCCAACCCTCCGTGCGCTCGGCGAGCAACTCGACGCTCCGCTCAGACAGCTCGACCCCTTCGTGGAGGAGCAGCTCACGCGTCTCGTCGACCGTGAAAGCCAGCTCGCCCGCGCGGATCTCCACCAGCGCCCCTCGCGCCCGCAGGCGCGCGACGCTGATCGGCGGGTCCGAGCGCGTCGACGCAAGGACGCGCGCGTTGGCAGGCAGCCGCTCAATCGCGTGAGCGATCGATCGAAGCGAACGCTCGCTCGCCACCGTGTGCAGGTCATCAAGAACGATCGATACTGGCCGACCGTAGGCGACCAGGCCGTTCATTAGCTCATCGACGGCCGTCTCGACCGGCGCGCCCCGGACGCCGAGGCGCATCAGCGCCCGACCTCCGAGGCCCTGACCGAGTCGCTCGACTGCCGTGGCCAGGTGCGTCCACAACCGCACCGGGTCGTCGTCGCCCCGATCGAGGGTCATCCAAATGACGGGCTCCGGGCGCTCGGCACACCACGACCGCAGAAGCGTCGTCTTGCCGTAGCCGACCGCCGCGTCGAGTACCGACAGCGCGGCGCCATCGACGTCATCGAACAACTCGAGCAAACGCGCCCTACGCAGCGTCCCGGCTTGGACTCGGGGCAGCATCAGCTTCGGCTCGATTACCCGTAGTGCGGGCGGGACGGTCTCTGCCGTCTGAGTGCTCATCCCGATGTCCCGGTCCAATCGTGCCGGTGCTCGATGGCCCGGCGCGACTTGCAGTGACAGGACTTCAAGCCCGCATACCGCGCGCGTGGTCGATCGCCATCCCGGCGAACCCCGCGGGCGGCTGAACGGCCTCCTCGTCGGGCTCGCTGAACTCGTCTCAGCCAGCCTTCTCGGTCAGATACACCTCCCCGACCGGCTGTCGGCCGATCATCACCGGGGCGCCAAAGAAGGTGATCATCGGGGGGATCCTCGCCTGGAAGGCCGTACGAACCCTCGAGATCGCAGAAGGCTCCGCGCGCGAGGTCGGTCACCCCCATGCCGATCAGGAAGGATCGTTGGCTCCCCATCAGCGATCGCACAGCCACTCGCCGCGGCCCGCGGTCTCCTCGCAATCGCGACGACAGGATCCGCTTCGGCTTGCTCCTTGGCCGCCCGTGTTGGTCGATCAGGGAGCGTGGGTGGGTGTGAACGGTGACGGCAGGTGGCGAGCCACGCATGGGCGAACTCCGAGATCCGAAGCCAATCCAGCTTCACGGACCAGGATGTGGCGGCCAACCGTGTTCAGCCGCCAGCTCGCTCCGCTTAATACCGCAACCGTGCCGACGGTCTGTGACCGTGCGTCCGATCCCTACCAAAAGCCTACCGTCGGCGTCCGGGTGCGACAAGCTGCGGCTCAGCAGGCGAATCGTCCTACTTCTCGGCGAGGAGGATGCCGGGCGTGGCTTGGGAAGCCGCACGCACAAGACAGGTTGAGCGACGGACGGCTGCAGGGGCGCCGGCGACGAGAGCGGAAAGCTCGTCGCGGACTTCAGCAGCTCCGGAACGTCGGGGCGCGCACCCGCACGCCTCTCCCGGAGTCCATACGCCTTCTGGCAGCTCTTCGGCGCGCCGGCACCACTATCTCCGGCCAGGAAATCATGATCCAACGCGCTCCACCAGCCGCTGGGTCAGCTGCGACAACAGCCCGCCCGGGCCGACGATCTCCTCCTCAGACCGGCTCCCGCCAACAGCGCTCAACCACCTCGTCCGGGAGCTGGCGGCGAATCTCATCCGGCACACGCTCAAGGATCCCAGGCGGGGACGCCGTGAGAGAAACGACTCCCACTCCCAATCAGATGATCTCTTGAAGATGAAGGCATGACGCTCGTTTGAGTCATGCCTAGATAGTTGGTCGGACACTCCCCTGAGCCCTACCAGCTCGGCGACGAGATCTGGCAGCGGTCCTGCGCGACGCGATCCGCGTCGAAGCGGAGATGGTCGCCGACCACGCCGGTGGTTTGGTCGCTACTGGCGAGCCATGTGGAGCTTTAGCTCTGCCTCGGGGTCGCTGATCAACTCGCCGCTGAGGTCGACGGTGACCTTGTTCAGGGTCCCGGTGAAGCGGAACGGTCCGTTGTAGTCGTCGGTCACTGGTGAGCCGGGGTCCGCGCCGCACGTCAGCGCGCCGGGGTTGAACGCGAACGGCGTCGTGTATGGGACGTCTCGGTCGCCGACGAGATCACCATCGATGTAGAGCTGGAAGCGGCCGGGCGCTCCGTGGCCCTTCGTGGGGTCGGGCGGTCCCTGCGGTTCGAACTCGTAGCGCAGCTCGTGTTTGCCCGGGGTCACGTCGGCGTCGGAGACCACGTCCATGAGCTCGCGTCCGACCCAGTTGTGGGTGTAGTGCAGCCGACGGTCCTTGACGTACAGGGTGAAGCCGCCGGCGGCGGTTCCTTGGGCGAGGAGCACGCCCTCGGCCCCGTCCTCAGGGATTTCGACGTCTGCGGTGATGCTGTGCGGGCGGTTCAGCACGCGCGCGCCGGCGAAGAACGGCACCGACTGGGTGTCCGGGTAGTAGACGAACGAGTCCCGCGGCGCGGAGATCATCGGCTTCTCTCCGGCGAACCGCGCGAGGCCGCTGCCGTCGACAGGCATCACGCCGTACTTGCCGGCCTCCACATACCACGTCGCGATCAGTGCAATCAGCCGGTCGCGGTGCTCGGCGGCGAGGTTGTGGTTCTCGGCGGGGTCCTCGGCCACGTGGTAGAGCTCCCAGCCATGCGCGTCGAGCTGCGCGAGCTTATCCGCGGAGATCGGCTCGCCGAACCCCATTCCGGCCTCGGCGAACGACGGGCCCGGCCACGGGCACACCGCGCGCCAGCCGTCGTGGTAGATCGACCGGTGGCCCATCATCTCGAAGTACTGTGTCGTGCGCCGGCTCGCCGCCGCCGGATCGTCGAAGGTGTGCGCGAAGCTCGTTCCGTGCAGGGGTGACTGCGGCACGCCGCGGATCGTCGCGGGCGGCTCGATCCCCAGCACGTCGAGCACGGTCGGGACCATGTCGATGATGTGCCCGTATTGCTCGCGCACCTTGCCGGTGGCCTTGATGCCCTTCGGCCAGCTGACGATGAACGGGTCCGAGGTCCCGCCGCGGTAGGTTTCGCGCTTCCAGCGCCGGAACGGCGTGTTGCCCGCGAACGTCCACCCCCACGGGTAGTGGTTGAAGTGCTTCGGGCCGCCGATCTCGTCGATCGCCGCGAGGCTGTCCTCGAACGGCTCCTGAGCGTTGTTGAAGAACTGCGCCTCGTTCGTCGTGCCTGTCGGACCGCCCTCGGCGCTCGCGCCGTTGTCCGAGACCAGCATGATCAGCGTGTTATCGAGCTCGCCGATGCTCTCCAGATAGTCGAGCACCCGCCCGATGTGGTGATCGGTGTGGCTAAGGAAGCCGGCGAACACCTCCATCATCCGCTCGTACAGGCGCCGCTGGTCGTCGGTGAGTGACTCCCACGCGGGCACGTCGGGGTCGTGGCGCGAGAGCTCCGCGGTCTGGGGGATGATGCCGAGCTCCTTCTGGCGCGCGAACACCTTCTCGCGGTAGGCGTCCCAGCCGTCGCTGAAGACGCCCGTGTAGCGGTCGGCCCACTCCTTCGGCACGTGGTGCGGGGCGTGCGTTGCGCCGGGGCAGAAGTGCAGGTAGAAAGGTTTGTCGGGGTCGACCTGCTTGGCGTCGGAGATGAACTGGATCGCCCGGTCGGCCAAGTCCTCGGTCAGGTGATAGCCCTCCTCGGCGCTCTTGGGCGGCTCGACCTGGTGGTTGTCGTAGATGAGGTCTGGGTCCCACTGGCTCGTGTCGCCGCCGAGGAACCCGTAGAAGCGCTCAAACCCGCGGCCGAGCGGCCAGCGGTCATACGGGCCCGCGGCCGTCTCCTGGCTGCTCGGGATCAGATGCCACTTGCCGACCATGTAGGTGCTGTAGCCGTGCTCCAGCAGCATCTCGGACAGGAACCCGTTCTCGAACGGAACCAGTCCGTTGTAGCCCGGATAGCCCGTCGCCACCTCGGTGATGCACGCCATCGCGTTGCTGTGATGGTTGCGGCCGGTGATGATGCACGAGCGGCTTGGTGAGCACAGCGCCGTCGTGTGCATGTTGTTGTAGCGCAGGCCCTGCTCAGCCAGACGATCCAGGTTCGGCGTCGCGATCGGGCTGCCGTAACAGCCGAGCTGCCCAAACCCTGTGTCGTCCAGCACGATGAACACCACGTTCGGCACACCCTTCGGCGCCCGCACCGGAGCCGGCCATGCGGGCGTCGACTCATCTGCCGTTCGGCCGATCACCCCTGGGAACGGCGTGCCAGATGGGTACTCGGTCAGCGGCATATCGACGCTCCTCGTCGCAGTGTTGGGCACCGCGATCGTCGCGTGACCGATTCGCCGGCTCATCACCCCGAAGGGATGACCAGCAGCTCGCCGTCGACCTAGCCGGTGCCGTCGAGAAGCCGGGGCCACCTCGACCAAATGTCCTCCCGGCGACCATGTCGCCCTCGATCGCCTCGACCAAGCGAGAGGGGCGGCCGGCACAGTCATCCCTCTCCACCGGGACGGACCAAGGGGGCGCCTCGACCCTCCATCGGGCGTCGTCGAGCGATTCGTGCCGAAACATCTGGTGACCGCGCCGGTTACCCATCCTCCAGGCGCCAAACCGAGTGATGCGGTAACGCGAGGTCGGTCCCACGGCACCGGCTTGTCCTAGTCACCCAATCCGGATGACGCGCGCTACGCGCCTCGCCCCGATCATCCCATCCGCTGTCGAGAGGGCGCGCTTCGCGCTTCCTGCGAAGGGGTTGATTCGATGGGGAAGGGAATCGGTGCGGTCCTGACCTACGCGGTCGGCGTCGCGATCAGTCCCGTGCCGATCATCGCGGTAACGCTCATGCTGTTCTCGCGGCGGGCACGGCAGAACGGGTTGATGTTCCTCCTCGGCTGGGTCGTAGCGCTCGCCGTCGTCAGCGGCGTCGCCTACGCCGCCGCCGACCAGGCCAACGCCGCCACCGACAGCGCAACCGCCGACACCATCGCCTGGGGAAGAATCGTGTTCGGCGTCCTCTTTCTCCTCCTGGCCGCGCGCAACTGGCGCACCCGCCCGAGAGCTGGTGGCGAGCCCGAGATGCCGAAATGGATGGCAGGCATCGACGCGCTCAAGCCCGTCAAGGCGCTCGGGCTCGGCCTTCTGCTGGCCGGAGTCAATCCCAAGAACCTGATGCTCGCGGCCGCTGCCGGCGCCGGGCTGGCGGCGCTCGGGCTCTCCAGCGCCAACGCGATCGGCTCGTTGATCGTGTTCGTCGTCATCGCCAGCGTCACGATCGCAGGGCCGGTCGTCTACTACCTGATCGGCGGCGACGACGCGAAGGCCAAGCTGGACGAGATGAAGAACTGGCTCGCCCTCCATAACAACGCGGTGATGGCCGTGCTTTTCCTTGTGTTCGGCGCCAAGCTCATCGCCGACGGCCTGCCACCACTCACGTAGACCGCGCCTCGTGATGAACCGGGGCTGTCGTCACGTATCGTCGTGGCAGCGTTCCGCGCCGGGTTCTCGCCCGTCCCCAAGCCCTGCGCTATCCGAAGCTGACCGCGATGTGGTAACCGGGATCGAGTTGCGCGCCGCGAGCGGAGTCTCGAAGCGCCTCCCTCTCGGGCGCGAGCAGCTCTCCGGTGAGCGACCGCGGCCAGAGCTTGCCGGCGAGCACGACGTTGAACTCGGCCGCGATCAGGATCAGCTCGGAGGCGATCACCAGCCATGTGAGCAGCCCGACGACCGCGGCGAAGCCTCCGTAGGTCTGGCCGCCGTCGCGTCACCGCGCAACACCGCGCGGCAGACCGCCGCGAAGTCCTGCACCGGATGGCCGCCCGGTCAGTGACGACGACCAGCTCACCATCAAACGTTGACCCGGCCGCCACCTCAGCCAACGCGGACGCCACGTCACCCAACCGCGGAGTCAAGCTCGTGCCGTGGCGTGACCAGGCGCGCACACGACGATCGTCGTCGACATCGACCAGCCGGCGGAACCGTCCCACTTGGGCTCCAGCATCCACTCTCCACCCTCTGGCCACCGACGCGTCGAGGAACTCAGATCGGCTCGGGCGGACTTATACATCGAGCCTAGACCCCCTCGCTCTTCCACCCTCATCGCGACGGTGGTCGGGTCTTCTCGGCTGTCGCGCGGACCGTTGCATGCATGTTCGCACTCTGTCGGGGGCGTGGTCTAGGTTCCGGCGAACCTATGTTCGTCAGCCTCGAGATCCCCTCTGAGCCGGCGTGGCTCACCGATCTGAATCCGGAGCAGCGGGCCGCGGCCGAGCACGAGGGCGGCCACTTGTTGATCCTGGCGGGGGCCGGTACCGGTAAGACGACGACGCTGTGCGCGCGGGTTGGCCGTCTGATCGAGGACGGCGCCTCGCCGGAGCGGATTCTCCTGCTGACCTTCACCCGCCGCGCGGCCCGCGAGATGATCGGCCGGGCGGTGGCGCTGACCGGGGCCCACCCTGGCGGCGGTGCTCGGCGGATCGCCGGCGGGACCTTTCATGCGATGGCGCACCGCTTCGTGCGTGGCGACGCCGCGGCGCTGGGCCTGCCCGCCGACTTCGGCCTGCTGGACGCCGGTGACGCGGCGGACCTGATCGACTTGGTCCGTCAAGAGCAGGGTCACGCCGACAGCGGGCGGCGTTTCCCGCGCAAGCACACCCTCGCCGACGTCTACTCGCGCACGGTCAACGCGCAGCGTCCGGTCAGGCAGGTGATCGAGGGGGCGTTTCCGTGGTGTGCCGAGCACAGCGATGCCATCGCCGGCCTGTTTCGCGCCTACACCGCCCGCAAACGCACTCTCGGCGTGATCGACTTGGACGACCTGCTCCTGTTCTGGCGCGCGCTGGCCCGCGACCCCGACGCGGGCGCTCGGCTGGCCGCCGGCTTTGATCACGTGCTCGTCGACGAGTATCAGGACGTCAACGAGCTGCAGGTGGAGGTCGTCGCCGCGCTTGCCGGGCACGGCGCCACGGTGACCGCGGTCGGCGATGATTTTCAGGCCATCTACGGCTTCAGGTCAGCCAGTCCCGATCACCTGCTCGGCTTCACCGAACGATTCCCGGGCGCCGCAACCGTGCTGCTGGAGCGCAACTATCGTGGCGGCCAGCCGCTGCTTGACGTCGCCAACGCGATCGCCGCCGAGGCCGAGGTCGGTATCCCCAAGACGCTGCGCGCGGAGCGCGCGGGCGGCGAGCGCCCAGGGCTCGTGTTCTGCCGTGACCAGGCGCACGAGGCCGAGGAGATCTGCGATCGCGTGCTGGCCGCTCGTGAGCGCGGGATGCTTCTTCGCGAGCAGGCGGTCCTTGCTCGCACTGGGCATGACACGGACCTGCTGGAGCTCGAGCTCTCGCGGCGCCGGATCCCGTTTGTCAAATACGGCGGCCTGAGGTACCTCGAGGCCGCGCACGTCAAGGACTTCCTGGCGCTGTTGCGACTGACTGACCGCATCACCGACGAGATGTCATGGTTCCGGGTGCTGATGCTGCTCGAGGGGGTGGGTCCGGCCCGCGCTCGTCGGTGCCTGAACCAGTTGCTCGCCGGCGGGCTGCTGTCGCCCACGCAGCTGCCCCAGCGGTGGACCGACGCGCGAATGCACTTACCGACGGTGGCGCAGGAGCAGGGCGACGCCGTCGCGGCGGCGCTCGCCGCCGGTCCTGACGCCGAGCGACTGCGCGACGCACTGGCCCCCATCGTTCGCGCTCACTATGTGGACGGAGCTGTGCGAATCCAGGATCTCGACGCCCTCTGCGGCCTGGCGGGTGACGCCAACGATCTGCGGACGTTCGTAGCCGAGCTGCTGCTGGATCCACCGGCCTCGTCCGCCGACCTGGCCGGCCAAGCCGTGCAGGATGAGGATTGGCTCGTGCTCTCCACCGTGCATTCCGCCAAGGGGCTGGAATGGCAAGCCGTCCACCTCGTCGCTGCCTACGACGGCAACTTTCCATCCGACCTGGCCGCCGGCAGCCGCGAGTCGCTGGCCGAGGAACGACGGCTGCTGTACGTCGCACTGACCCGCGCCCGACGCTCACTGACCGTCTACGTACCCCGCCGGTACTACCACCGCAAAGACCGGCGTGACAGCCACGGCTACGGCAAGGCCTCGCGTTTTCTCAGCGCCGCCGCGCGAGCATGCTGTGACGTCGTGCACCTCACCGACGACCCTCCTCGCATCGCGCCCGCAGCCACAACCGGGGGCCGACGGATCGAGGTCTCGGTCGACGACCTCTTCATCTGAGCGCGTCGACCCGTTTCGCGCGCAACAGGAACGCTCTACGAACAACGGCTCGGGGGTGCGACGCCCTGGGCTTGGGCGACGAGCAGTTGCTTTGCTCTCTAGTGAAGAGACCTGCCTTGCCGTGAGTTGCGGTTCTCAGCTTGGACGCCGCCGCTTCCCCGACCGTTCCGGAATGGCAGTCTCGCAGGCCGGTCGGCGCCGGGGAGAGGCTGCCGGATTCCACCAGACCCTGGCACGCGCGAGCCCGCATGGCGGATCGCCTCGTGTTGTGACAACACGGAAGCGGGGATGGCACGGAAGTCTGTGCGGTGGAGTACGGAAGCCCCGGCGCCAGGGTTCTGAGAGCGTGGTCGGGCTAGAGCTATCGACCTGAGGACACGCGCCAAGGACGGGCGTTTCAGCGAAGGGCGCCATATGAGCCACGCCAAGCAGACGAGTAAGGATGGGCAGGCGGTCGAGAAGCTTGGCCGCAAACGGTACGAGAAGGAGCTCGCTCGGCTCCAGGGCGAGCTGGTTCGGCTGCAGGAGTGGGTCGTGCGCGACGGGATCAAGGTCTGCATCGTGTTCGAAGGCCGTGACACGGCTGGGAAGGGCGGGGTCATCAAGCGGATCACCGAGCGGGTGAGCCCGCGCGTGTTCCGGGTGGTTGCGCTCCCCGCACCAACGGAGCGTGAGAAGAGCCAGATGTATGTCCAGCGCTACCTGTCGCACTTTCCGGCGGCCGGCGAGGTCGTGATCTTCGACCGCAGCTGGTACAACCGGGCCGGCGTCGAGCGGGTGATGGGCTTCTGCTCCGAGGATGAGGCGTTTCGGTTTCTGCGGCTCGTCCCGCTGGTCGAGCAGGCGATGGTCGACGCGGGGATCATCCTGCTCAAGTACTGGCTCGAGGTTGGTCAGGAGGAGCAGACGCGCCGGATCGAGTCGCGCATCGACGATCCGCGCAAGGTCTGGAAGCTGTCGCCGATGGACCTGAAGTCCTACGGCCGCTGGTATGACTACTCCCGGGCCCGGGACGAGATGTTCGCCGCGACCAGCACCGACTTTGCTGCCTGGCACGTCGCTGATTCCAACGACAAGAAGCGCGCCCGGCTGAACATCATCAGCCACCTGCTGGATCAGATTCCGTACACGTCGCCGCCGCGTGAGCCCGTCGTGCTGCCGGCGCGCGAGAAGCGAAGCGGCTACCGCGAGCCCGACCACTCCCAGCTCTACATTCCGGCGAAGTACTGAGTTTCAGCGAAGACGGCTCGCCGCGGCGGTCGGGTAGATGCCCGTAGGGACTACCGAGGGGTCCGTGGTTTGTCCCGCTCGTCAGGGCCGATCGTGGATGCGAGTGTCGGCGGCAGGAAACGCAGAGGGTGACCGGGTTCGGCGACGACTCGGCGTCATCTCGAATGGGTTCGATTGAAAGGACAGGTTGCTGCGATGACGGTGACCAGAGCCGCCAACGGAGGACTGACCGATGGGAAGGCGAGCCCGGCGGCGCCTCGTCTTACGATCGCCGAGCGGACGGCGCGGGGCAAGGCCGCGCGTGCGGAGGTGCCGCGCTCGAGCCACGCGGTTTATGAGCCGGGTGTGACTCGCCCGACCCCGGTTGAGCTGCTCGAGCGCCAAGCGGCCACGCGGGTGCCTGAGCTTGTGCCGATCCGTTAGGGCCGGATGCTCGTCTCGCCGTTCACGTTCTATCGCGGTGCGGCGATGATCATGGCCCACGACCTCGCTGCGACGCCCCGGTCCGGGCTTCATGTGCAGTGTTGCGGCGACGCGCATCTGTCGAACTTCGGGGTGTTCGCCTCCCCCGAGCGGCGGCTGGTGTTCGACATCAATGATTTCGACGAGACGCTTCCGGGTCCGTGGGAGTGGGATGTCAAGCGGCTTGCGGTGAGCATGTTGATCGCGGCGCGGGACAATGGTTATCGCGTCCAGGATCAGGAGCGGGTCGTGCTCGAGACCGTCGGCCGTTACCGCACGGCGATGCGCGAGTTCGCTGGCATGGAGAACCTTGCGGTGTGGTATGCGCGGCTTGAGATCGAGTCCTTGCTCGCGGAGCGGGCGGCGCAGTTCAGGCCGGGGACGGTCAAGCGGGCCGGGAAGGCGCTCGCGAAGGCGCGCACCCGCGACAGCATGACGGCGTTCTCGAAGCTGACGCGCGCGGTCGACGGGCAGGTGCAGATCGTCGATCAATCGCCGCTGATCGTGCCGCTGGCGCAGCTTGCGCCGGGGGGAGAGCGCGACCAGCTGCTGGAGACCCTGCGAGTGTTGGTGCGTCGGTACCGCGACTCGCTTGAGCCTGACCGGCGGGTGCTGCTCGAGCAGTTTCATCTGACCGATTTCGCGCGCAAGGTGGTCGGGGTCGGGAGTGTCGGCACGCGGGCGTGGATCGCGCTGCTGGTCGGCCGCGACGGCAGTGACCCGCTGTTCCTGCAGCTGAAGGAGGCCGAGGCGTCGGTGCTGGAAGAGTTCCTGGGGCCGAGCGAGTTCGAGAACCACGGTCAGCGTGTGGTGACCGGCCAGCGGCTGATGCAGGCCAGCTAGTGACATCTTTCTCGGCTGGGTGCATGTCGACTCCTCGCCGGTTGACGCCCGGCCCCGTGACTTCTACGGCCGGCAGCTCAAAGACTGGAAGGGTTCGGCCGAGATCGACCAGATGGACCCTGAGCGCATGGCGATCTACGGCAAGTTGTGCGGCTGGACGCTCGCACGCGCGCATGCGCGCAGCGGCGACCGGATCGCGATCGCCGCCTACCTCGGTGACGGCCCGAAGTTCGACCGCGCCATCCTCGGGTTCTCTGACGCGTACGCAGAGCAGAACAACCGCGACTACCAGCAGCTCGTCGAAGCGGTCAACGCCGGAAGAATCGTCGCGCAAACCGGACTATGAGTCTGTCTACCGAAGCTCGGTACCCGTCCCAACCGGATACCTCGCGGACGATGGCCAACGAGTCCGGGCGGGGCGCCGGGGAGCGGCGCGATCTCGGTGGCGCGGGCGCGCGTCCCCCGTTGGTGGAGGCCAAGCTCGCGGTGCCAAGTCTGCGTCATGGCGTGGTCGACCGGCCGCGGGTTCGCCGGGCACTCGACGCAGGCCGTGACGCGGCGCTGACGCTTGTCGCGGCTTCGGCGGGCTATGGCAAGACGACGGCGGTGCGCGCGTGGTGCGCGAGCCTGGACGCTTCCGTGGCCTGGGTGACGCTTGACGCTGGAGATGACGATCCGGTTCGGCTGTGGAGGTACGTCGCGACGGCAGTCGATCGGGTTCGGTCGGGGCTCGCGCGGGCAGCGCTGCAGAGGCTCGGCGTGGCGGGCAGCCCGGTCGAGTTCGCCGTGGACGAACTGATGAACAGCGTGGCAGCGGTGGGGAGCGAGCTGTTCCTCGTGCTAGACGACCTGCACGCGGTGACCAGCGAGGAATGCCTGTCATCGATCGACTACGCGCTCGCGCGCCTTCCCCCGAACGCGCACGTGGTAGTCAATGCCCGCGCCGATCCGGCGTTGCGGCTCGCTCCGCTGCGTGCCGCCGGGGCGCTGGTCGAGGTGCGCGGGGCGGACCTCGCGTTCAGTTTCGCCGAGGCGCACGAGCTGCTCGTGGTTCTCGGTCGTCTCGAGCTTGGCGCGGAGGAGATCGAGGTGCTCGTCGAGCGCACTGAGGGCTGGCCAGCGGCGCTCGTCCTTGCCTGGTTGTGGCTACGGACCGTCGAGGATCCGGCACCGGCAGTGCACGGGTTCGGGGGCACCCATCGTTTCGTGGTCGAGTACCTGAGTGGCGAGGTTCTCGCGGCTCTCAACGAGGACCGCCGCACGTTCCTCAAAGAACTCGCGGTCCTCGGTGAGTTCACGGCAAAGCTCTGCGATGAGGTGCTCGGGCGGACGGATTCGGCGTCGCGTCTCGCGGAGCTCGAGCATTCGAACCTGTTCGTATCACGGTTGGAGCGAGGCGGCTGGTTTCGGATTCACTCGCTGTTCGCGGAATATGCGCGGGCTCAGCTCGTCTTGCTCGATCCGGGCGCGCCGACGCGAATCCACCGGCGAGCGGCCGAACACTTTAGATCGCAAGGATTGCCGGCCGAGGCGGTCGCGCACGCGGCCGCTGCCGACGACCACGAGCTCGTCGCGGAGCTGCTGGTCCAGTACCACCTACCTCTGATTAGAGGGGGCGCCGGCCGGACACTCCTGCGCTGGGTTCGCACGCTTCCGGACGAGGTGATCGTCCAGCATCCGGAACTCGTGGTGGCGGCCGCCACCGCCGCGATGCTCGTCGGCGGGCGAACGATCGAGCAGCGCCGGATGCTGCAGTTCGCCGACCGGGCCAACGGAGGAAGGCCGGAGCGAACCGGTGCTTACGTCGGGGCTGCGGCGTGCCTGGTGCGCGCGCTCACGATCGACCGCGGCGTGAGCCAATCGGTGCTCGACGGCCGGCGTGCGGTCGAGCTCGCGGAGGCTGGCGCAGACGAGCTCCTGCCCGGGGCGCTGGCCGCCTACGCGCGCGCTCTCTTCTTCGCGGGGGAGCTGGACGAGGCGTGGGCGGTGGCGATGCAGACGCTTGAGCATCCGGCGATCGAGCGGGCTGTCCCGAGCCTCGTGGTCTCCCGCTCGACGCTCGCGCTCGTCGCCGTCGAGCGCGGACGGCTCGCCTCCGCACGAGGTCACGCCGTGAAGGCGAGGACGGCGGTGGGTCAGATCGGGACGGGTCGTAGCTGGCTCGGGGCCAACGCGTCGGCAGCGCTCGGCTCGGTCCTGGCCGCCGAGGGAACCCTCGTCGAGGCGGAGCACGAGCTCGCCTCCGCGGATCGCTTCTTCGGCGACGAGGTTGCGACCCTGCACCACACATGGTTGCTCGTGCTCCTCGCCCGTGTTCGCGTCCGTCGAGGCCGGCTTGCCGAAGCCGAGGCGGCGCTGCGCTCGGCGCGGGAGGCACTCGGCGAGATCGTCGACTGTGGACCAGTTCGCATGCTCGCCGATGAGGTGGAGCGGGAGCTCGAGCAGGCCAACGGTCGCGCGTCTAGCGGGGAGATGCTCGACCCGCCTAGCGATGCCGAGCTCGCAGTGCTGCGGCTGCTGGCCTCGGAACTATCTACGCGCGAGATCGCAGGGCGCCTCTTCCTCTCACCGAACACGATCCGCTCGCACACGCGTGCGCTCTACCACAAGCTCGGGGTGCACTCCCGAACGGACGCGATCGCCCGCGCGACCGCGCTCGGGCTGCTGGCGCAAACGCAATCACCCATGTGATTAACGCGCGGTTCGGCCCGAATGCTCGGTGTTCGGTGCAAAGCTCGACACACGGCCGACCGAAACGACCGGTGGCCGTGAGAACCGAGAGGCGAACACATTGACAGCGGTACCGCTACTGACGGAGGACGAGCATGACTGACATCAACGTTGATCAATTGGGGCCGGTCGACTACCTGGTGGTCGGATTCCCGGCGGAGAAGGCGAACTTCTCGGGCGAGATGGCGTCCGAGCTGAAGGCGCTGATCGACGACAACACGATCCGGGTGCTCGACCTGGTGTTGGTGATGAAGGGCGATGATGGCTCCGTCGAGGCGTCGGAGTTGCGCGATGCCGACGACAGTGCCGTTGGCGAGTTGCGTGCGCTGGAGCGCGACCTCGCGGTGCTCCTCGCCGAGCAGGATGTCGAGGAGATCGGGGCTTCGCTCGAGCCCGGTAGCGCGGCTGCGGTGCTGGTTTGGGAGAACACGTGGGCGGCGCCTTTCGGCTCCGCCGTCCGCAGGTCGGGCGGTCAGCTGCTGGGCAGCGGCCGGATCCCGACCCAGGCGCTGATCGCCGCGGTCGAAGCCGACCGCCAAGCCGCAGAGAAAGGAGCATGAACATGCCGCTGCTGCGAGATAGGAAAGACCGACCCGGCCTGCTCGGCAATCTTCGCGAACGGCGCGACGACCGGGGTGACCGACGAGATGACCGGCAGGACGACCGGGGTGACCGGCGAGATGACCGGCAGGATGACCGGGGTGGCCGGCGTCGCGGACCCGGGCTGCTGCGCCGATAGCTCCTGACCCCCGAGGCCGACCGGCGCCTGCAGATCGCGAAGATGATGAGAACGCTCAGTTCGACCGAACCGGTGAGGGCGGCCGGATGATCGGCCGCCGGCTGTGGGCGGCAGGCGCGCTTCTGTTCGCGCTGCTTGCGATCGGACTTGCGGTCGCGGTGGCCGTCGCACATTTCCCGAAGGGCCTGTCGGTCCTGGCGTGCGTGGTCCTGGCTGCCTGCGCGGCGTGGTACGGCGTGCGTCGCCGCGGGACCGCGCGCATGATCGGAATCGGCGCGGCGGCGCTGCTGCTGTGCGGCGCGATCGTGCTGGTGATCATCGAGGGACGGGTGCTCGAGGATCTGTTGGTGATCGCGGGTGTTGCCGGCGCGCTCGTGGCGGCGCGGATCGCGTTCAGGGTTCACGTGCAATGGCCGCAGGCGGAGCGTCCAGCGCACCCGGTGCTGTTCTTCAACCCTAAGTCCGGGGGCGGGAAGGCTGAGCGCTTTCACCTCGCCAACGAGGCCCGGCGGCGCGGGATCGAGGCCGTCGAGCTCACGCTTGGGAACGACCTCGAGCAGCTCGTCCGGGACGCGGTGGCGCGAGGAGCGGACGCGCTCGCGATGGCGGGTGGAGACGGGTCGCAGGCGATCGTGGCGATGATCGCCGCCGAGCTCGATCTCCCGTATGCATGTATTCCGGCCGGGACGCGCAATCACTTCGCGCTTGACCTCGGCGTCGACCGCGACGACGTCGTCGGCGCCCTGGACGCGTTCGTCAACGGTGGCGAGCGCAACGTTGACCTCGCCGAGGTCAACGGACAAGTGTTTGTCAACAACGTCTCACTGGGACTCTACGCGGACGCGGTTCAGCGTCCGGGATACCGGGAGGCGAAGCTGCACACCCTGCTGGACACGGTTCCCGAGGTGCTCGGCCCGGATGCCGAGCGGCCGAGCCTGAGGTGGAACGGCCCGAGCGGGCAACAGTCCGCGGTCGCGATCCTCGTCTCCAACAACGCGTACCGCCTGGGACGGGCGCTGGGATCGGGCACGCGCCCGCAGCTCGATCGCGGGGTGCTCGGCATCACCGTGCTCGCACCGGTCACCTCGACCGCCGGCGGCTCCGCGAGCCGCCGATTGGCGATGCAACAGTGGACCACCGCGCAGTTTGAGATCGACTCCGACGGCCCTGCGGCAGCCGGAATCGACGGCGAGGCGATGCACCTCGACGCCCCATTGCGGTTTCGCATCCGTCCCGGGGCACTGCGAGTCAGGATCGCCCCGCACCATCCCGGCGCCTCCCCATCCGCGCTGCAACCCGACAAGCCCTGGCAGATGCTCGAGACACTCGCCACGTTCGCGCTCCACGGCGGACCGAGGAACGGGACACCGTCAGAGACCGAAGCCACCGCCACCAAGACCTGAGGTCACCTGATCTCCGGTCCGGCCGGTAGCCACTGATCCCTCGACAGCAGCGAGGCAGCATCACGCCCGACGCCGCCGTGCGGCGTCAGCGCGCGCGAACGCACTCGATCCGCTCGAGCAAACGCAATCACCCAGGTGATTGACCCGCAACTGTTGCCGGCGCTCTCTGGGCAGTGCGATCCTCAGAGACACGGTGCAGCGGAACTGTCGACAGCTGATCGGGGGACAGCTCAACCTCGAGTGCGGGCTCGGTGTGCCCCGCCACGGCCGCGGACCCGCCGCGGCGACAGGTGGCGCCAGGAGCAGCTCCGGGCAACCTCCCGTTGCTGGCGTGGCGCCGTGAACGAGATCGTCGTGTTCGCGCTGGCGGCGGCCTTGAATCCGACCCTCGTCGCCGCCTCGACGGTGATGATGCTGATGCCAAATCCGAAGCGGCTGATGCTGGGGTATCTGCTTGGCGCGCTGATGACGAGCATCACGCTCGGACTCGTGATCATCTCCTCGTTCGAGAGCTCGGACGCGGTCAGCACGACCGAGAACACGCTGAGCCCGGCCGCGACGATGGCGCTCGGGGGGATCTTCCTGGTCGCGGCGTTCGTGCTCGGGACGGGCCGGCATCGGCGTGTGGCCGAGCGCCGGCGGGCGCGCCGCGGGACGAAGCCCGACAAGGGCCCGCCGAGGTGGCAGCAGGCGCTCGGGAGGGGGTCGGCGCGGATTACGTTCGTCGTCGGCGCGTTGCTCACGCTGCCCGGCGCCTCCTACCTGGCCGGGCTGAGCCGGATCGACAAGCTCAACTACTCAACGCCGGAAACCGTGCTGCTGGTCGTCGGCTTCAACCTGATCATGCTGGCGCTACTCGAGGTCCCACTGGCCTGCTTCGTGGTCGCTCCGCACTGGACGCCGAGCGCGATCGACTGGGCGAAGGCGTGGGTCAGCCGCCATGCCCATCGATTCGCGGTCACGATGCTGACCGTGCTCGGCGCGCTGCTCGTCATCAAGGGCGCGATCGAGCTACTCGGCTGAGCCAGCCGCGCTTGCCCACCTCACGGATCGACCCCGCGCGCGTGCTGCCAGGGGAAACGCAATCACCCAGGTGATTGGCGCGCGATCCGGCTGAGTAGCCGCCAGCCGGTGCAATCCTCGAAGACATGCCTGACCGGAACTACCGGCTGATCGTCGAGGGAGAGCTCAGCGACTACCTCGAGCCCACGTTCTGCGGCATGACGCTCACAAGAGCACAGGGCAACACCGAGCTGACCGGCCGGTTACGCGACCAGGCAGAGCTCCAAGGGCTTCTGCAGCGCGTCTCGGCCCTCGGGCTCACGCTGCTCGAGGTGACAACGATCGACGATCGTCCCGAACGCCTGCTCGGAGGGGGATCCGCCAGTACGGCCCGGGATGTTGAGAGGAGTTGACGATGACTGCTTTGGCCGCACCGACACACAGAGGGCCCAGCGCCGAGCAGCCGGCCGATGTTCTGGTGGTGTTCGGGATCACGGGTGATCTTGCGAGGGTGATGACGTTCCGGTCGCTGTACCGGCTGGAGCGCGACGGGCGGCTGTCATTCCCGATCGTGGGGGTAGCGGTTGATGACTGGACGAGGGATCAGCTGATCGCGCGCGCGCGCGAGTCGATCATCGCCACGGGCGAGGAGCTCGATCCGACGATCTTCGAGCGCTTCGTGGCGCGGCTTTCGTACGTGCAGGGCGACTTTGGCGACGCGTCCACATATGAGCGCGTGGGTGAGGCCATACAGGGCGCGAGGACGCCGGTGTTCTATCTCGAGATCCCGCCCTTCCTGTTCGCAACGGTCGTCAAAGGGCTTGCGGAGGCCGGGTTGACTGACTCCGCGCGGGTCGTGGTCGAGAAGCCGTTCGGCCACGATCGCGCCTCCGCCACCGCGCTGGCCGAGGAGCTTCACGCGTATCTGGATGAGTCCCAGCTGTATCGAATCGATCATTACCTCGGAAAGATGGGTCTTGAGGAGATCCTGTTCCTGCGCTTCGGCAACCGGATGTTGGAGCCGGTGTGGAACAGCAACCACGTCGAGTGCGTGCAGATCACGCTGGCCGAGGACTTCGGCGTCGAGGATCGCGGGCATTTCTACGATCCGGTGGGCGCGCTGCGTGACGTCGTCGTCAACCATCTGATGCAGGTCGTGGCCGCGGCTGCGATGGAGCCTCCCGCGGGAGGTGACGCGAAGACGCTCAAGGACGCGATGGCCGCGGTGTTCCGCGCGATGCCGGAAGCCGATCCGCTCAACTACGTGCGCGGCCAGTACGACGGCTACCTCAGCATCGACGGCGTCGCTCCTGGGTCGAGCACAGAGACGTACGCAGCGCTTCGGCTTGAGATCAACAACTGGCGCTGGTCAGGCGTCCCGTTCTTCATTCGCACCGGCAAGCGGCTGCCGGTCACGCAGACGGAGCTTCGCCTGATCTTCAAGCACGCGCCGCAGCTCGGGTTCGCCGGTTTGGCGCGGCGGCCCGAGCCCAACCAGCTCGTGATCAAGCTTGACCCCACGACGGGGGTCCGGATGGTCCTCGACGCCCGTCGCGCCGATGCGCCGATAGCGGCGCCGATCCTGTTCGACGTGGAGTTCGCCGAGATGGGCGGCGAGGGCGCGACCCCGTACGAGGTGCTGCTCCATGCGGCGGTCCTCGGCGAGAGCATGCGCTTCACTCGCCAGGACCAGGTCGAGGAGACGTGGCGGATCATGCAACCCCTGCTCGACGCGCCGCCCAGCGTTCATTCCTACGAGCCGGGGTCGTGGGGCCCCGAGGCTGCCGGCGCGCTCGTCGCCGAGCACGGTGGCTGGCGTGACCCGTGGGTGAAGGCATGACCGCCGCGACCTCGCGTCCAGAGCCTGGCGCGCAGAGCGCGGTGGCGGCATCGCCGTTCCCGCCGATCGCCGACTACGCGTTCCTCTCCAACTGCCACACCGGAGCGCTGATCGCGCCGGACGGAGCGGTCGACTGGCTGTGCGTCCCGTCCTTCGATGCGCCGAGCGTGTTCGGCAGCCTGCTCGACCGCCAGGCGGAGGTCACATGAGCGTTAGGCGGACCCCAACCAACCAGAGAATTCAACCTTTCAAGAGGGTGTGAACAGCATGTCGAAAGTGATCATTGTCGGTGGCGTCGCCGGCGGCGCGTCGTGCGCTGCTCGGCTGCGCCGGCTCGACGAGCAGGCCGAGATCGTGATGGTCGAGCGCGGGCCGTATGTGTCGTTTGCGAACTGCGGGCTGCCCTACCACGTTGGCGGGGTGATCGAGCACGAGTCAGATCTGCTGGTCGCCAGCCCGGAGCTATTCCGCGGTCACTTCAGGGTTGACTGCCGAACCGGCTGTGAGGCAGTCGGAATCTCGCCCCAGGAGAAGACCGTGCAGCTGCGGGACGTCGCGACCGGCGAGGTGAGCACCGAGTCCTACGACAAGCTGGTGCTGTCGCCCGGGGCCGCGTCGATCCATCCGCCGCTGCCCGGCATCGACCTGCCCGGCATCTTCGCCGTGCGCACGGTGCCGGACGCGCGGGAGATCCGACATTGGATCGAGCGCGGGACGAGCTTCCTGACCGGCATGGGGAAGTACTCCGGCTTTCAGACGGTCCGCCCGCCGATGCGCGCGGTCGTCATCGGCGGCGGGTTCATCGGCCTGGAGACGGCCGAGAACCTCGTGTTCCGCGGGTTCGATGTGACAGTGGTCGAGATGGCCGATCAGGTCCTCACCCCGCTCGACCCCGAGTACGGGCGGCTCGTCGGCGACTTCCTCGAGCAACACGGCGTGCACGTCGCGCTGGGCGACGGCGTCGCCGGCTTCGAGCAGTCCGCTGACGACACATTGACCGTGTCGACACAGTCCGGCAAGCGGTATCCGGCGGACGTCGTGATCCTTGCGCTCGGGGTGCGACCAGACACCACCCTGGCGCGGATGGCCGGCATCGAGGTCGGCGAGCTCGGCGGGATCCGCGTCGACGAGCAGATGCGCACCAGCGATCCGAACATCTTCGCGGTCGGGGACGCAATTGAGGTGAGGGATTTCGTCACCGGTGAGTGGAGCCTGATCGCGCTCGCCGGACCGGCGAACCGCCAAGCGCGGATCGCGGCTGACGTGATCACCGGGCGCGACTCGCGTTTCCGCGGCACCCAGGGCACCGCAGTCGTGGGGCTGTTCGGCTCGACGGTCGCCTGGACCGGCGCGAACGAAAAGACGCTCGCACGCCTCGGTGACAGCGACTTCGAGAAGGTCTACCTCTATCCGAACTCGCACGCCGGGTACTACCCCGGCGCCAAGCCGATCGCAATGAAGCTCTTGTTCCGCAAGTCCGACGGGCGCGTGCTGGGAGCCCAGGCTGTCGGCGAGGACGGCGTTGACAAGCGGATCAGCGAGCTCGCCCTGGCGATCCAGCTGGGCGCGACCGTATACGACCTCGAGGAGTGCGAGCTCTGCTACGCGCCGCCATTCGGCAGCGCGAAGGACCCGATCAACTTCGCCGGCATGGTCGCCGCCGCGGTCCTGCGGGGCGACATGCCGGTCACACACTGGGACTCCGTGCAGGACGCCTTCCTGCTCGACGTCCGCGAGAACGTCGAGCTCGCAGTGGAACAAGTGCCCGAGTCGGTCCACATCCCCCTGGCCGAGCTGCGGTCACGCCTCGACGAACTGCCACGCGACTGCACGATCGGTGTCATTTGCCGCTCCGGGCAGCGCGCGTACTACGCCGCGCGGATCCTGTTGCAGAACGGGTTCGAGGCCAAGATCGTCTCCGGCGGGATGCTCTCGCACGCGATCCTCGCGCCCCCTCCGAGGCAGGCGATCCTGGCCTGAGGGGCGCGTATGACCGACCAGACCACGAACCGGCCTGCGAGTGCCTCGGCCATCGCCTGCACCGTCGAACAGACGCTGCTCGGCGAAGGGGTCCGGTGGGATACCCGCCGGGACGAGCTGCTGCGAGTCGACATCCTCGCCGGGCGCGTCCATCGAGACAGGGTCGGGATCGACGGACGGCTTGCGCCCGTCCGGGTCTATACATTGCCGGGGACCGTTGGCGCGATCGCTCCGATCGAAGGTGACGAGGGGTGGCTCCTCGCCGCCGACCGGGGGTTCGTCCACCTGAGCCCGGACGGCGCGACGCGCACGCTCACGGAGGTCGCGCCACGCGAAACCCGGATGAACGACGGAGCCTGCGACCCACAGGGCCGATTCTGGGCGGGCACGATGGCCAACGATCATCGTGACGGCGGCGGGGCGCTCTACCGACTCGATCGATTCGGACAGACCGAGTTGATGCTCGGTGATCTCACGATCTCCAACGGACTCGGGTGGAGTCCCGACGGCCAAACGATGTACCTGGTGGACAGCGGGCCGCGCGTGGTCTACGCGTTCGTGTTCGATCCGAGCCGCGGAACGATCGCCGGCAGTCGCGTGCTCGTGACGATCCCTGAAGAGGTCGGGGCCCCGGACGGAATGACCGTCGACGCCACGGGCGACGTCTGGGTGGCGATCTACGGGGGCGGCCGCGTCCACCGCTACTCCCCAGACGGTTCGCTTCTCCAGGTGATCCCCGTGCCAGCGGCGCAGACCACCTGCTGCGGCTTCGGCGGGCCGGGACTTCGCCGGCTCTACATCACCACCGCAACCGAGAACTGGAGCGAGGAGGAGCGTCGCGCCGAGCCCGCCGCCGGAGTCGTCTACTCGTGCGACACCAACACGGTCGGCCTCCCGGCGACGCCGTTCGGCCCTGACCCCAGCTGGTGGCAGAAGGTGACGAATCGTGTGCCATGACGGATGATGCGGCCGTAGACGGCACCGAGGAAGGAACGGGGAACCGGCGCCTGTCGCTGTTGCTGGCGATGGCGATGTTCGTGCTGGTCGTCGACACCTCGCTGATGAACGTGTCGATCTCAAAGGTCGTTCACGATCTCGGCACGACGGTGAGCGCGGTTCAGTCCGCGATCGCACTCGAGGCGCTCATCTCGGCGGCGTTCATTCTGATCAACAGCAAGGTCGGCGATCTGATCGGCCGCAAGCGGGCGTACATCCTCGGCCTCCTGGCATACGCGATCGGCGCGCTGGCGATGACGGTGGCCCAGGGCATCGCGGCGATCGTGATCTTCTGGGCGATCATCGGCGGCCTCGGTGCCTCGCTCTTGCTGCCGGCCATGCAGTCGCTGATCCATGGCAACTTCGAGGGGGCCGCGCAGAAGAAGACCTATGCGCTCGTGGGAGCGTCGGCCGCGATCGCCGCGGCGGTCGGGCCGCTCCTCGGTGGTTTCCTGACGACCTATCTGTCCTGGCGCGTCGGCTTCCTGCTCGAGGTGATCGTGATCGCGATCATCCTGTCGCAGATCAAGCTCGTCAAAGACGTCCCCTACATGGGCGACCGACACTTCGACGTCGTCGGAGCGGTCCTCTCGGTCATCGGCATGGGCGGCGTGGTGCTCGGGATCCTGGTGTGGCAGGAGGGCGGCGATTACGTCGTGCTGTTGATCGTGCTCGGCGCGCTGGCGCTGGTGGCGTTCGCGCGCTGGCTCGTGCGGCGCCACCGTGAGGGCAAGGTCACGGTGCTCGACCCGGACCTGTTCCGGCTCCCGCACTTCCGGCTCGGGATATCCGCGCAGACACTCCAGAACATCACCCTCGGCGGCGCGATGATCGCCCTGCCGATCTTTCTCCAGATCAAGCTCGAGTACAACGCGATGCAGACCGGCCTGTCCCTGGCGCCGCTCTCGCTGACGATGTTCGCGATGGCGATCCTCGCCGGAAAACGATCCGGACACCGGCGCTCCGCGAGCGTCATCCGGATCGGGTTCGCGCTCAGCACGCTGGGCATGGCGCTGCTGATCCCGATCGTCCCGCGAGCGAGCTCGGGCTGGTACCTCGTGGTGCCGCTGATGATCGCGGGAGCGGGGCTCGGACTGCTCGTCTCGCAGCTCAACAACTACACGCTCGCCCCGATCGACGAGGAGCGCATCAGCGAGGCAGCCGGAGTCAACTCCGCCGCCGGCTCGTTCGGGCTGTCGTTCGGCCTGGCGATGGCGGGCGGCATCCTGCTGGCAACCCTGTCGGTCGCGTTCACCAACAAGGTGAACGACAGCTCCGTGATCCCGGCCTCGCAGCAGCAGCAGATCTCAAAGACGTTGGAGCACGACGCGGAGGTCATGAGCAACACCCAGTTGGAGGAGCTTGTCAAGCACGAGCCTCCCGCTGTCCAGGCCGAGATCCTCAAGATCAATACCGACTCGACGAACCTCGCGCTCCAGGTGGCGTTGCTGATACCGATCCTGGCGGGAGGGCTGGGGCTCGCCAACTCGTTCCGAATGATGCGCCTTCCCGACATCAAGCCCTCCGCGGCGGCCGAAGCCTCCGCGCTCGGGTGACCGCCTCCGTGCCCGCGTCCAATGACCGCGCAAGCGCGGATTCGGTCTGGGACCCGCGCCCCGCGCCCCGCGACGCACGTGCTCGTCGCCCAAACAAGGGCCGACGACTGGTCGTAACGTGGTCAGCCGTCGCCTTGTGCCGGCGGTCGCAGGACGAGCATCGCGGTGTACTCGAAGAAGAGCTGCGTGTGGGCGGGACGGCCGTCACCTGGCGGTAGCTCCACGCTGGATGCACCGCTGCCACGGCAGGCCAGGACGCGGGCGATGGCGTGCTTGAGCCCTTCGTGCTGATCAGAGACCGCCAGGCGCACCCCGGACAGGCCCCGCTTCTGCAGGCCGCGCAGGAACTCGACCCAGAAGCTCCCGGACTCGACCTCGCCGATATCCAGGCCGATCACCTCCCGCAGCCCGGTCTCGTGCACGGCATAGGCCACCACCAGCGCCTGAGAGACGACCCGGCCCCGTGGTCGCGGACGTTGACGTGCTTGGCATCGAGCCAGAGATACGGGTAGGCGCCCTCCAGCGGCCGGCCGCGAAACAGCTCGACCCCATTGGCTTAACGGAACTGCAGCACAGAGTCAACCGGCGCGCCACGCCTTATGCCTACGGTCCGTGGCGTTCCCTTCCGCGGCGAGCAAGCGGATCGAGCGCGAGCGCGGCGAACGGCGGTGATGCTTGCCGACGGGTGGCGACTCTGCCGGGATCACACAACGCCAGCCGAAATCACATGCTCGAGCTCACGCGCACGATCAGTCTTTCCCGTCTGCCTCATCCTCGAGCGTTGGCGCCGCTTCTGGTCACCGCGATCGCCGTCATCGCTGTCGTCGTGCTGCTGATGCCGAGCGGGCACGGAGCCACGGAGCCGTCTCGGCGATCGGGCGGTTTCTCGGTGTCGGCGCCCACCGCGCATTCGCCCCAGGCCACATGCGCGTCCGGCTCGAACTCGGCCGGCAGCGGACGGGCTGCGTCCGCCATACGCACGCGACGGTCCGCGCTCGGCAGTGTGCTCGCCGCGGCGCTTCGCTCGGCGCGCAATCGCCTGCACGCGCCCGCTGCGACCGCGGCGGTTGTGGTGTGCGGCCGCGTGGTGTGGGCCGATGCGACCGGCGTTCTCGATCTGCGCTCCAAACGTCCGGCAACCAATCACACCCTGTTCGTCCTCAACAGCGCGGCCAAGACCTTCCTGGCCACGTTGGTCATGCGGGAGATTCAGGACGGTCATCTCGCGCTGGGCACGAGGTTGTCGCAGTTCTATCCGTGGCTGCCGAACGCCCGTCAGATCACCGTGCGGATGCTGCTCAACATGACCAGCGGGCTCCCGGACTACCTCTACAACCCGCGGATCGACTGGGTGATCGACCACCAGCCCCGCCACCACTGGACAGTCGATCAGGTCTTGACCGGGCTGGGCGCGGGACTGGGGAGCCCGACGTTTCTGCCCGGCCGCGGATTCCAGTACTCGGACACCAACTACATCGTGCTCGGCGCGATTCTGGAGCGAATCACCCATCGCTCGATCGAGCGCGACCTTCAGCAGTTGATCGCCAGCCCGCTCGGGATCACCTCCGCGACGTTCGTTCCCACTCCAGCAGCCAAGGCGCTCATGGCCCACCCCTACCTGCTCTCCCGCAACGGTTCGCTCACCAGTCGGTGGATCCCGGGTTTCGGGGTGTCGAGCGCCGTCTGGGGGCCCGTGTTTACCGACGGCGGTTTGGCCGCCAGCTCGCTTGACCTCGCCCAGTTCGCTAACGCTCTGGTGGGTGACCGGCTGGTGAGTGCCACAGCAGTCAGACAGATGACCCACATCGGCCGCGGCGACTACGGCCTCGGCATGCGAGGCCGGTCCTTCGACGGTCTCCTCTGGCTGGGGCACCGCGGCTACTTCGGCGGCTTTGAGGCCGAGGATTGGAGCGACCCTTCGCGGCAGCTCACGATCGCTGTCGCCACTAACCTCCAGATCAACGGGGGAGACCCGACCTCCACGCAAATCTGGGAGGCGATCACGCGGGCGTACGATCGCCAGAACCCTGGCACCGATCAGCCGGCCATCCACTGAAGCCCAGTCACAATGCGCCCGTCAAACTCGTGCTCAACCCCTCGCTGGACGATCAGCCGCGCGCCCAGCCTCGCCAGCTCAGACAACGACCCGCCCGGGTTCTCAGCGACCCCCACGGCCCACAAGGTCTCGATCTGCTCTTCAATCTCCGCCGAAGGCGGTACGGTACCTCGCACGGCGTAAGCCTCCTTCATCGTCTTGCCCCGACTGTGAGCGAACCCACGCCGTTGCCTTGACAGCACCGGCGCCATTTACCAGCCGTCCTGAGACGCGACCCCGCCCGCGGTCCTGGCTTCCGCGCCGTTGCCGTTGGGGCACTCTCGATCTGGGTGTCGCTCACTGCGGAGACCAGAAGCGGCCACTAGGACAGACCAGGGGGATAGCGGCGCGGCCCGGCGCTTCGCTGGGCTTCAGGCCGAACTTGGTGGTTGCGTGTGCGCAGACGGCGAGCTGGCGCCGTTCGCACGAGCCCTGCTGTCGGCGAGCCGCAGGCACCCGGCCGCGGCGGTCAGCGCCAGCTCGGACGGAATCGCGTCGGATCGCGCGGAGGCTGGCTTGCCGCGCAAGGGAGGGCCGTTGTCAGCGCTTCCGGCGGGGAGGCGGAGACGACGGGGCCAGGGACGGGGAGGTCGAGGCGCTGCCAGGCGGTTCTGGACACGCCTGCGAGTCTTCGCTCGATCGGCACCCGTGGGATAGTGAGCGGGTGCCATCACCTGAGGCTGCGTCTGGTCCCGGCAGCGGGCCCCACTATCAGCGGCACGCGGCGGAATCGTTCGGGTCGGACCCTGAGCGTTATGACCGCGCGCGTCCGCGCTATCCCGACGTCCTGATCGAGCGGATCGTGGCTGGCGCCCCTGGTCGGCTTGTTCTCGATGTGGGCCTGGGCACTGGCATCGTGGCGCGGCAGTTTCACGCGGCTGGTTGCAGGGTGCTCGGGGTCGAGCCGGACGCACGGATGGCCGAGTTCGCCCGGCGCAGCGGAGTGGACGTCGAGGTGTCGACCTTTGAGGCCTGGGAGGCTGCAGGCCGGAAATTCGACGCGGTCGTCTCCGGTGAGAGTTGGCATTGGGTGGACCCGGTTGCGGGGGCGGCGAAGGCGGCCGAGGTGCTGGGGTCTGGTGGTCGATTGGCCGTCTTCTGGATCACGGGCCGGCCGTCTGAGGGCCTCGACGCAACCTTCGCTGAGGTCTATCGTCGGGCTTTGCCGGAGTCGTTGGTCGCCCGGCTGTCGACCAGATCGATTGAAGAGGCGCATGCAGCTATGTGCGCCAAGGCGGCTGCCGGGATGCGGGCGACGGGCGCGTTCGATGCGCGGCGCCGCTATTCCGCCGGGCAAGGTGACCGATTTGCTGGCCGGCATCGGGGACGCGATCGACGCGCGAGGGGGGAGTTTCACGATGGACCTACGTCACGTTCGTAGCTACCGCGGTGCGGCGCTCGTAGGCGCAGCGCAATGTCAGTGGCATGTTGTGCCATCGCCTCAGATGTCACCTATTCACAGTGCGCCGTCGGCGAGCGCATTCGCGTCTGAGCTGTAGTCCGTCAGCTCCACCGCTCGCTCTGCGTCGGCGAGAACATGAATGCAATCGCGCGAGCGGAAAGCGCTCGGCGCTGCGGTGACACCTGAAGCGAGTGCGCGCTGCGGTGGCCGTTTCGGGTCGTCACCGGCAGCCGGGCCGAAGCTGCCGCTCTGCCGCTTGGGGGGTTCGAGCGTTCGGCTAGCGCCGAGCGTCCTCGCCGAGCTTGATTCGTCGACGACGTCGGCTCGGAGCCGGTGGCCATGATGCTCGAGACTGACGACACCTATGGAGCGTTGCCGTGACGGCTACCGCGAACCCTCGCTGATCGCCAAGCAGGTGTCGGTCGGAGCGGCAGCCTGGATCTCCTGAGGGCCTTGTGGAGGTCGCGACGGGCGCGGCGCGCGACGATGGTGCGGGTTCCACCGGCCCACGGACATAGACAACGCTGCGCGACCGCATTGCCCCGAGCGGAGCAGTGCGCCCGGCGCGGCGCGGGGGAACGCGGCGGCCAGCGTCATCGTTACCGCTCGTCGGCGTCGCGGTCCTCGGCTTGGCGATCATCCCAGTCCAGCCAGCGGACGCCGGTCTCGGCGAGGTAGGTGGACACGGCCACGCCGATTGTGGGGAAGAACCGATGAGTGCCGATCGCGTCATGGATTCCGTACTCGCGTAGCCGATCTCGCACGGGGTCCTTGAGTTCGGCGAACGCGAGCTCGATCCCGGCGGCGTCGAGCTCGTCCTTGAGAGCGCGCACAGTGTCGCCGGCGGTCGCGTCGATGTCGGTGATCGGCTCGGCCGCTACGACGATCCACCTCGCGTCGCCGGTGCGGGCCAGCTCGCGGATCCGCCCGCGGAAGTAGTCGGCGTTGGCGAAGAAAAGCGGAGCGTCGAAGCGGTACAGCACGAGCCCCGGGATCAGGCGGGCGTCAGGGTAGCGCTCGGTGTCGTGATAGCCCTTGAGGTTGTCCACCCGTCCGAGAACCGCGTCGTGGGGGCGCCAGGCCCGGCGAATGAAGTTCAGCAACGAGAGCGCCAGCGCAATCCCGACGCCCCAGAGCACCCCGAGTACCGCGACGCCCGCGAACGCGACCATCAAAAGCACGAACTCCGGCGGCGACGACTGGCGCAAACGGCGAGCGGCGACAACGTCGATCAGCCCCAGCACCGCGACGATGACGACCGCCGCGAGCGATGACAGCGGCAGATCGTGCACAAGCCCGGTTCCAACAATCAGAAGCAGCGCCAGGACGGTGGCGCCGACGAGCCCTGCGACCTGGCTGCGCGCTCCCGAGTCCTCGACCACGGCAGTGCGCGAGCTGCTCGTCGAAATGGGGAATCCCTGAAAGAACCCAGTGGCGATGTTCGCGACGCCCAGGACCGCGAGCTCCTGATTCTGATCCACCTCCTGGCTCAGCCGCGCCGCATAGCTGCGCGACAGGACGCTGGTGTCGGTGAACGCGACGAACGCGACCCCAACGGCGGCCGGGATCAGCGTCTTGAACTCCTCGAACGAGACGTGAGGCGCGGCGAACGCCGGCAGACCCGCTGGGACGGTGCCGACAACCGGAACTTGATCCGCAAGGCCGAAGATGGCGACCACTGCCGTTGCGCCCACCACTGCTAAAAAGACGGCCGGGACCCTCGGCGCGGCCCACCGCAAACCAAAGATCAACGCGAGCGAACCGACCCCAATGGCAAGCGCCGTCGCGTTCGTCTGGTCGAGCCCGGCGACAAACCCGCGCAATGCCGGGACGAGGCTCTCTGACTTGACCGAGAAGCCAAACAGCTTGGGCAGCTGCGCGACTATCACCGTAACAGCGATGCCCATGAGGTAGCCGACGCGAACCGGCATCGAGAGCAACTCGGTCACGAAGCCGAAGCGCGTCAGACCGCCGGCCAGCATCAGCGCCCCGACCAAGATCGCCAGCAGACCGGCAAGCGCGATCCGGGCCGACGAGTCACCGGACGCCGCGAGCGGAACGATCGCCGCCGCGACGAGCGGCGAGACCGCCGAATCAGGTCCCAGGACCAGGATCCGCGACGGCCCGAGCAGGAAGTACACGAGCAGTGGCACCAGCGTTGCATAGAGCCCTGTGACCGGCGGCAAACCCGCGAGCTCGGCGTACGCCATCCCCTGAGGAACGAGCAGAGCGGCCAGGACAACGCCCGCGACCACATCGCGTCGCAGCGCGACGCGTGGGCGGCGTCGTAGCAGCGCCACTCCCGGCACCCAACGACCCAGACCGTCCGGGCCATTCACAAGCGCCACACTAACGCCCCGCGTCACCAGCCACACAGTCCTAACCACGTACGACACGAGCCCGGGCGACAACCCCCTCACGACGCCAGCTACTGCCTCAGAACCTGGGGTGCTGGTCGGAAGGGGGATCGCGACGAGCGGGACACCAGCGTCGTTCAGCTGCGGCCGGCGTCGGAGGCCATGGTCATCACGCGGGCGTCCGGCACATGGAGGTCGTCGCTCACGGAGCCGTTGGCGAATAGCTGGGTCCGGCGCCGACAACGTCATGAGGTCGAGGTCGAGATACGGCCGCTGTCGCGCTATGACGCGCTGATCCCGGCATGCCGGCGCGCCAATCGACGCCTGGGGGGTCGGCACTGAGCTTGGTAGCAGCGGCGACGCGCCCGCCCTCGGCGGGGTCTACAAGCTCGTGGCCGACGCCGCCGCCAACGGCTCCGGCTGGCGGGCGGCTGGGAAGCGCTCCCCCGCGAGCGCGACGATCCCCGGACCCAAGCAGGTGTGGCGCCGATATCGCGACGGCACGATGTGTGGCGACCTGGTGACCGAAGCCTCTGAGAGCGCCCCGGGGCGGCCGCTGCTGGTCCCGTTCGTGCGCTCTGGTCAGATCCTACGGCGCGAGACCCTATCCACCATGCAAACCCGAACGCTCTCCGAACTGCATGCGCTCCCTCCTGAGCTGCGCCAACCGCAGCACGCTCCCCGTGAGGCCTACCCCGTCAGGTACTCGCCCCGCCTCCTGCAGCCCGTCCGCGACCTCGATCCACCACCTCACGTTGCCCCCGCAGCGCACCCGGTCAGCTCCGGCTGATCCGCTCGCATCCCTCGCCACCGCCACTCAGCCGGCGAGAAGCCCCGGCAGATCGGCGATCGAGTCGATCACCGCGGTGGGGTGGATCCCTGACGCGCCGACGCGGTCCTCGCGGAACTTCCCGGTACGCACGAGAACCGCTGCAAGCCCGACGTCAAGCGCGCCGCCGATGTCTGACTCGATGTCGTCACCCACCATCACCGCCGACCGGGGCGCGACCCCCAGATCGTCAAGCACCTCAGCGAAGAACCCGCGCGTCGGCTTACCGACGACGTAGGCCTCCTGGCCGGTGGCGTACTCCAGCGCAGCCACAAACGGGCCCACATCCAGTGACAGCCCGTCCGCTCGCAGCCAGTAGCGATTCTTCTGCAGGGCGATCAGCTCCGCCCCCTCCATCACCTGGCGAAACGCACGGTTCAGCACGTCGTACCCAAACGCGGAGCCCAGATCGCCGACGATGACCGCCTGCGCGCCGTCCGCGGTCTCCTCCAGCCCGGCGAAGTCGCGCTTGACGTCATCGTTCATCACCAGGACCGCCCGCCGATGACCGCGACGGCGGCAATAGCGCACCGCGAGCGCAGCCGGGGTCATCAGCTCAACCTCCTCAACCGAAAAACCCAGCCGCGCGAGCTTGGACACAGTCTGATCACGGGCATGCGCCGTGGTGTTCGTGACAAACCTCAACCCCAGCCCAGCCGCCCGCAAACGCTCCACCGCCGCGACGGCCCCCTCCACCACCTCCTCCCCCACATACAGAACGCCATCAAGATCGATAAGCACGGCGGTAACCTCGGCGGGCATAGCCTCACAATCTCACACCGTCCGCTTGCCGGTCAGGGTTCTATCTGAGCGCTCATGGTCGCAATGACAGCGGGCTGGCGACGAGGATCTCGGCCACGCCGCCTGTCGCGGGGCTCGCCGTGCTGGTGCCGTCGTAGCTCACCGTCGCCCGCCAGCGACCGATGTGAGGCGGGAGGAACAGGATCTGAGCGACCCCGTTGACCGCGGTCGCGTGGTAGTAGCGATAGAACTGCCACCGCTCGACCGGATCAAAGGCATCGACCCGGACCGTGACCGGCCCGTCAACCGCAGGCGTGACGTTCGCGGTGATCCTGGTGACCCTCCCCGGCGCGATCTCCTCATAGCCCGTGTTGTCGAACCTGACGTTCACGTGCGTGATCAGCCGGACCTTGAGCGAGAGCTTGAACGACGCCGACCAGAAGTCCTGGGCTTGGACAACAACGAAGTACCTCCCCGGCGAGATCTGCCGTCTGATCGTCTCCTCCCCTTGGGAACCACAGTTGCACTGCAGATACCGTCCGCGGTCGGTGAGCAGCTTCAGATCGAATGGAGCGTTGGAATCAGCCTCGAGAAACAGGGTCAGATCGCTTCGCCGTGTGACGTCGAACCGCAACAGCCTCACGTCATCGTCCACGTTGCCGCGCAGATAACCCGTGTACGTCGTCAGGTTGGGCAGCAAGATCCCCGGCGCCATCTCCTTGGATGTCGCCGGCCGCGCATACAGCCCATAGCGCTGCAACCCGGGATTGCCGGCGTCGGCGTGGATCTGGAAGCTGAAGAGGCCGCTCACCTGCGGTGTGAACAGCCGGTAGCCCCCACATCCAAGACCGCCGATCGGCGCACCCTCGAACGACGTCGTGCCGGGCGCGAAGATGCTCAGCCGCAGACAGCCCTGGTTCGGCTTGACCAGGTTGATCTTGTAGGTGGTCCCGGCAACCAGTGGCATCGAATACGCCGCATCGGTCCGGAAGGTCCCGTCAAGCATGCCGTGGGCCCCCGACCAGCCAAAGCGCTTCCCTGGCGGCGGCGCGGGCGGCGGGACCGCGAAGGCACGCAACGTGAACGTCCCGGCGGCCGAATCGGACTGTTGTGAGATTCGGATCAGATAGCTCGTCCCCGCCGCCGGCGTGAACGCCAGCGCCGCCTTCCCGTCCTGGTCGGTCGGTGCACACGCGACCGACGCAACCCTCGATCGGTGAACCGTGTATACGTCCAGGACCGCGTCGAGTTTCCCGTTCGCGATCAGCACCACGCCGAGCCGGCCCGGCGGCGAGGAACCCACTGACAACGAGTACCACACCGACGCACCCCCGGTCGAGCAGTTCGAGCCCGGCTCGTTGGACTCCGTCGTTGAACCGACAGTCGTACCGCTGACCACGCTCGGCAACGAACCAAGCCCGATCGCATCCGCCCGATTGTCATTCGGGGGTGGCCCAGCCGCCGCCAACGCGCCGGCGGCCACACTCAGAACCGCCGCGAGCGCGAGCACCGCACACCACGACAACCGACCAAGCCACGAACACCCGCGAGACCTCGACATTTCCAGCACCTCCACATGAACCCTGCAGCACCGTGACAGGCCTCAGCCTGAACCCGCTCGCCACCCTCCGCATCCGCTGCGACTACGGTCGCAATGACGTAATTCCGCCGGCGCCAAGCCGCCGCGTTGCGCTCCCTCCACTCGCCCGACGAGCCGCTGGTACAACAAGGGCGCATTTGGAACCCGAACCCCACCGTGTTATGGCGGAACATGGCGGGCCGGCGCAGCTTCCGGACGCTCACGCCATCGACGAGGACCCGCCCGCTCGTGGGGCGGTCGAGACTTCCGATCAGTTGCATCAGCGTCGTCTTGCCCGAGCCCGACCGCCCGGTCACGGCGATCAGCTCATGGGACCGAACGGTGCAGCTGACGTCGCGCAAGATCTCGCTGTGATCGTAGATGTGCGACACCTGCTCGCAGATGACACTCCCTCTCGAGCGGCGTGGTCGGCGACGGATACTGCATACCGGCAGCTGTTTGGCGGTTACGGAGGTGCATCGATGTCTCCTCGTCGGTTCGTACGGCACATGCGCACACGTGCGGTGCTGGGGCCGTTCCGCTCGGAGCGGTTCGTGGCTGACTCGCGCACAGCTGCTAGCGACGTCTCCGCGCGACTGCGGCCCGCTCTTGCCGCGCCATTGGTGCGGCCGCTCGCGCGCAGGCGGGGATCAGGCGCTCCCCGTGCCCACGCTCCCTCCTATCGAGGCCATATCCTCCTGAGCAGCCTCGAGCGTCTCGGAGATATGGTCGATCATCCTCACGTCGTCGTCTGCCGTGGCCGCGCCCGGCTCGGTCGTACGCGTCCTCGGGGTCGGCTTTGCTCGTGCCGGGCTTTGGTTTTGTCGCGGGCATCGTTGAGCTCCCATCTACCAGTCGTTGGTCGTGACGCGTCCAACGTAGGTTGCTGGTCACGTCCCGTGGAGAGCCCGTCTCACGTCACACCGTGTCGTGAACTACCCATCCGTCGGCAGAACCGGCGCGCACCCGCCTGGGATCGAGACGCACCGATTCAGAGCGCATCAGCCCGCGCCGAAAGCACCGCCGATGAGGGGAACTACCGATGCGGTGTCGCAAGCGGACAGGCACGATCGGAGAAAGTCAACGCGCGTCACGAATCCGGAGCTGATCCCCATGACCACAACTCGTGTCGACATCATCGATCGAACCGTCGAGAAGGCGCACATCTGGATCAACGACGTGGCGCTTGAGCTCGGCACCGACGACAGCCGTCATGCCTATCGGGTTCTCCGCGCTTTCCTGCACGCGCTCCGCGACCACCTCTCCGTCGACGAGGTCGCCCAGCTCGCCGCGCAGCTACCGATCTTCGTGCGCGGGGTCTTCTACGAGGGCTGGGAGCCGAGCCGCACCCCCGAGCATGCTCGCGACATCGACAGCTTCCTCTCCAGGGTCGCCGACGACGCCGGGCTGGCGGGCGAGACCGAGGCCTCGTTCGCCGTCGGCGCCGCAAGCCGGGTTCTACGACGGCACATCTCGGCGGGCGAGAGCGAGCACGTGCTGCACGCGCTCCCGGGGCGCCTGGAGGATCTGCTCGTCGAATCGGAGTGAGCTGCGCCCTTACCACCCAGCTCAAGCTCATCTGTCCTGCGCCTCTACGAAGACGGGTGGTTGGACGCGCGCCGAGCGCGAAGCGGCCCCTGGGATACAGGGGCAACAAGATTCGGTGGAGTCAGCCGTCCGGAAGAGCACCAAAGGGACGCTTGACGTGCCGGTACCGCCCGAGGCCTGAGACCGGTCTCTTCCACCGGCCTTTCAGCTTCTGCAACCGTACTCTCATGAGTGGAATCACCTCCGGCAACCATCTCTTTCAGATGCCGATCCTGCGCCTTGATCACCTCATCAGCGCTTGTCCCGCACAGCTCGAAGTCACACGGCCCACGCAGTTGTTGAGATGTCATCACCTTCATCCGTAGCCCCTTCCTCAGGATGTCGGTAGCGGTGTGACGCACGCCAGCGAGCGCGGGCTCTTCATCGCTCCTGTGATCCCTTGATTGCAGGCCAAAAGGGCACGTGGCCGGTGCGGTCCGGAGCGCGGCCACCCGGGCCGCGCTCAGCGCCACCGGCCCAACTGGAGCTGCAGTCATCGGCCCTGTCGTGACTCAGACGACTTACGACCGAAACTTCTGGGAAGCGCGCTGGTCACAAGTCCTGCGCGAGCGCGCCGATCAAGTCGCGCATCGTCACCCAAACGCCCGCCTGATCGCCGAGGTCGAAGGATTTGCGCCCGGGATCGCCCTCGACGCGGGCTGCGGCCGCGGCTCGGACACGCTCTGGCTGGCCGCGCGCGGATGGCACGTCACCGCGGTCGACTTCTCCGCGACCGCCCTGGCGCGCGCCCGTACTGCCGCATCTCGTGCGGCGTGCCGTTCAGGACGAGGTTCGGGTCACCGTGTCCGTTCATCGTCTGATCTTCGACGTCCTGCTGCGGGAGGGCGGGTTGTGGCGCCCATTGTCAGGCACTCTGACCGTCTGCCGAGGGGTTGGGGTCGAGCCGTCTGCCGCCGATGAGCAGCGCAACGGCGAGCACGGCGACTATTGCCCCCGACACGATTAATGGTCCGCGGCCGTCTCCGCCCCACGCCAACCCGGCCCATATCCCGGCGATCAGCGCCGCGCCGCCGGTCGTGCCCTGGAACAGCCCGAGCCCGGTGCCGACCAGCGTTTCGGGCAGGAGGTCGGATACCCACGCTTTGGAGACGCCGTCGGTCAGGGCGGTGTAGCCGCCGTAAAGCGGCAGCAGCAGCCACACCCAGACGGATCTGTTCGCCAAGCCGAGGCCGATGTAGGCGATGGCGAAGATCGCGAGGCCGGTCGCGAACACGACGCGTCGGCTGAGCCGGTCTGAGACGACGCCCGCCGGGTAGCTCAGCGCGGCGTAACTGACGTTGTAGGCCGCGTAAGCGAGGATCACGCTCGCGAAGCCCAGACCCAGCTCCTTCGCGCGTAGGATCAGGAAGGCGTCCGAGAAGTTCACGAGCCCGAACATCGTCAAGACCACGAGCAGCCGCCAATAACGGCGGGGAAGCGGCCCGCCGCCGCGCAGCCGCAGACGATCCGCGGGAGGGGCGACGCGACTGTCGTGCACGAGGAAGATCAGCCCGACACTGATCGCCGCCGGAACGAACGCGATGAAGAACAATGGCCGAAGCTCGTGGTTCAGCAGCTCGTATGCCGCGAGCCCCACCAGCGGGCCGACGACGGCCCCAGCCGTGTCCATCGCGCGGTGAAAGCCGAACACCCGCCCGCGGTTGGCCGCGTCGGCTTCACCCGCCAGGATCGCGTCGCGCGGCGAGGTGCGCACCCCCTTGCCGAAGCGGTCGGCGAAGCGCGCGAACAGCACCAGCCCCCAGCCGGTCGCGAACCCGATCAACAGCTTGGAGACCGACGAGATCCCATACCCGACAGCGATCAGCGGCCGGCGCTCGCGCATGTCGGCGAGCCGGCCGGACACCGCCTTCATCACCGACGCCGTGCCCTCCGCGACGCCCTCGATCAGCCCGACCACCGCGATCGGCGCGCCGAGCACGGTGGTCAGGAACAGCGGCAGGACGGGATAGAGCATCTCCGAGGCCGCGTCCTGAAAGAACGAGACCCACGACAGCGCCCTGACGTTGCGCGACAAGCCGCGCCCACTCTCCTGCGCCGGTCCGTCGCCCACCGCTGCGGGATCCATACCGCCCACAGTACGGACCGCGACCGCCTGGCCACGGCCGACGCCAGCGCCGCCACGAGCGATCCCGAACCGGGTGTCCTAATCAACGGTCGATGTCGGCGGCCGCCTCGTTCGTCGCTGCCGCGTTCGTCCGCTCCTACGACTTGGGCGGGATCGAGCAGCTCGTGGACGTCGGCGGTGGCCACGGGATGCTGATGCGCGCGGTGCTCGATGCGCATCCGCATCTCCAAGGGGGTGATGTTCGACCTGCCCAGCGTGATCAAGGGCACACGCGCCCGCTTGGCGGACGCGGGCTTGACGGACCGCTGCCAGGCGATCGCCGGGGATCTTCGACGCCGTGCCGGCCGGCGGCGGCGCGTATGTGCTCTCCTGGATCCTCCACGACTGGAACAACCAATCGGCGGCCCGCATCCTGCCCAACTGCCGCGCGGGGATGGGTGACGCCGGCCGTCTGCTGGCGATCGAACTGATCGTCCCCTCTGACGATGAGCAACAACCGTCACCGGACATCGAGTGGATCGTCAAGACCACGGACATCGAGATGCTCGCGGCCGACCGGATTCGGGCTGACGCGCGCTCTCCCCCTCGAGCCGTCCGCGGGGAGCGTAATCGAGGGCTCGCCGGCCAGAGCTCTCAACCGCTGGCGCGGCCAGCGGTCGCGCGGGAGACCGTTGCACGGCCGGAGGTTACGGAGCGCGGTCGACCGGGACCCGACTGCCGGAGCGAACGAGGACGGAGCGCATCAGCATTGCCCGGGACCGGTCATCAGGGACGAGCGGGGTTTCGTTCCGGAGGAGCAGTGTCGGGCAGGCTGTTCGAGCCGGTTGCACACTTGGGCAAGTAGACCCCAATCCAACATTCTCAGCCCTCCCGGCGGCTGCAGCATGCATGGCATGCGGCCGGGCAGATCTCCTGGCGGATATGCGGCCGGGGGCCCGCCGAGGCGATAGCGCTACTCGACCGTGATCGCCAGCGCGGCGCCGTCGGCGACGCTTTGGTGGCCGCGAAGACGGCGCCCTAGCCGATAGAACAGCATCACGACGCGGTACGAGATCTTGTAGCGCGCCAGCAGAAGCTTCTGCACGCGCTCCAGTTCTGCGTCAGCCGTCAGCACCTCTGCGCGCGCGAAGACCGGCTCGCTGTGCAGCTTGCCGTCCACCCGGCACGACGCGACCAGGACCCGCGGGTTGCGGCGTATGCGCCGAACCTTCGCCGAGTGCAGGTCGGTGAACGCGAACAGCCGACTGCCGTCGGACACGAACCACACCGGCGTCGCGACGCCGGTGCCATCGCGCTTGAAGCTCGTCACGCTGAGGTACCGGCCTGGGAAGAGAGCGTCCAAGTCGGCGACGGGCCGCTGGGCCGCGCGCTCAGGCGTCTGGGTCGCCATGGCATCTCCTTTCGCTACGGCTAGCGTCCCGCGCCCCGGGTAGCGGCACATCGGGGACGTGCGCGACGGTCGCTTCGGACGACTACGCACAGCAGCCGCGCTCGTGTCTCAGATCGGTTTGAACGAGATCCGATCGCCGAGTTGGCCAAGCGGCCAATTGCGCAGATGCGCCGAACCCGGGCTGCGGCAACTTCCGGATGCATCGATGGCTGCCGTCGGATGACACTGGGGACACGCGTCAATGTCTGTAGGACATCACCAACCCATCCGCCGTTTACCGCGCGACACCGCACACCCACGGCGCGGACACGGGCGGGTCGACGCCTGGATTCGCCAGAGGAGCCGGGAGGAACGGATATTCGCGGGATGTCTGGTGGTCATCGCGTTTCACAACCCCGGCAATCCTCTGCAAACCAGGACACGTCTTCGCGCCCTGGAACCATGTGGGGACCCCAGAACTGCCAGCAAATCAGCCGATTTGGTGCGTTGAGCTAGACCGGATCGCACCCAGGAGGTCGCCGGTTCGAGTCCGCCTAGGTCCATTCCGGAACGTGTTGCTCCCGCTCGACGGTGCGCGAGAACCCGGATGCGGAGCGCTCCGACGCGTTCGAGACTTCTCGCATGGTCGGCTCGACCCTCGAGTTGCGCGGACTGCGTCGGTCCTTCGGCGATCTGCTCGCCGTCGATGACCTGAGCTTCGAGGTCCCCTGCGGCCGGCCATTCGGGTTTGTTGGTCGAAACGGCGCTGGCAAGACGACCACGATGCGGATCATCTGCGGGCTCCTCGCGCCGGACGCCGGGACCGTGACCTGGTGCGGCGGGCCCGTTGATGAGACCAGACGCGAGCGGATCGGCTACATGCCCGAGGAACGGGGCCTGTATCCGAAGATGCGGCTTGCCGACCAGCTCGAGTACTTCGCGGTCCTGCACGGGGCCTCACACCGGCGCGGCCGTGCCGCCGCCGTGCAGTGGCTCGACCGGCTTGGGCTCGGTGATCGCACCGGCGCGCGGGTGGACGCACTCTCGCATGGCAACCAGCAGCGCGTACAGCTCGCCGCGGCACTCGTGCACGAGCCCGACCTGCTGATCCTCGACGAGCCGTTCGCCGGCCTGGACCCGATCGCCACCGATGTGATGTCAGCGGTGCTAGGCGAGCAGGCGGCGCGAGGAGTGCCAGTCCTGTTCTCATCACACCAGCTCGAGCTGGTCGAGCGGCTCTGCGAGTCCGTCGCGATCATCGATCAGGGCCGGCTAGTTGCCTGCGGCAAGGTGGGCGAGCTGCGTGCCGCCGGCCCGCGCCTGATCCGGGTCGACGTCGCAGCAGCCGCGCCGAACTGGATCTCGGGTCTGACCGACGTGGAGGTCTCCGAGCATTCTGGACCGCGAACCGTGTTCAAGCTTGGCAAGGGGGCAGACCCCGAGCGGATCCTCGACGCTGCCCGCCGCGCGGGAACGGTCACCCATTTCTCCGAGTTGCAGCCGACGCTCGCTGAGCTGTTTCGCGAGGTGGTGCAGCCATGAGCTCTCGCCGAGCCGTGTGGGAGGTGGCCCGCCGAGAGCTGATCGAACGCTCGCGCTCGCGCGTCATGCGCATCTCGGTTGCGCTGCTGCTCATCCTCAGCGCGGGCGGCGCCGTCGCCGCTGCCCGCCTGAGCGGAACCACACCCACGGACAACATCGGCCTCGTCGGACCGCGCTCGCTCGCCGTGGAATCGGCGGTCCGCCTGCAAGCCCGAGCGGCCGGCCGACGCGTACGCATCCGGGTGCTGGCGAGCCGCAGCGCCGCGTCGCTGGCGGTGCGCGAAGGTGACCTCGCGGTCGCGCTCATCGACGGCAGCCGGCTACTGGTCAAAAGTTCTCGCTCGCAGGCTGCCGTTCGCGTTGTCCAGGACGCCGCCGCGGCTCAGGGCGTTGTCGACCGATTGCGCCGCGCTGGGCTCACCGCCGCACAAGCACGCAATGCGCTCGCACCGCGAGCGCTGCCGATCGATGTACTCGAGCCAAGCGCCCGGAACATCGATCGGAACCGGGGGCTGCTCGCAGTCGGGCTGGTCGCCCTGTTGATCGTGCTGGTGTTCTACGGCCAGGCGGTCGCGCAGGGTGTCACCGAGGAGAAGTCCTCACGAGTCGTCGAGCTTCTACTGACGACCGTGTCTCCGCGGCGCCTGCTCGCCGGCAAAGTGCTCGGCATCGGCCTGCTCGGCCTCGCGCAGCTACTGCTCGCCGCCGGCGCTGCATTGATCGCCGGACAACTCGCCGGCGGCGCCGGCCTCCCATCCGCGGCTCCCGAGACGGTCAGCCTGGTCGTGCTCTGGTTCGTGCTTGGCTACGTGTTCTACAGCGTCGCCTTCGCCGTCGCCGGCGCGCTTGTCTCCCGGCAAGAGGACCTTCAGACGGCGATGACCCCGATCAACATCATCTTGATCGCCGCCTTCTACGTCGCGCTGATCGTCGCCAACAGCAATCCCAACGGCACCGTCGCGCAGATCGCGGCATTCCTGCCGCCCTTCTCGCCAATGGTCGTACCGACACGCATGGTCGTCGGCGATATGAACCCAATCGGGCTCATCGCGGCCGTCGCAATCGACATCATCGCCACGGGGTGCCTCATCCTGCTTGCGGCCCGCATCTACGAGCGAGCGATCCTCCAGATCGGGGCGCCGCTAAAGCTGCGCCGGGTTCTCGCGCGCCCGTCAGTCCAGGCGCAGCCGGCCGCCAAGCTGAAACGAGAGGCAACAATGAGGGACGAAGACATACACAGCAGCGAGCCCAGCAACCATGGGCCGCACCGCGCCCTATCCGCGGATCTCGCACTGCGGATGGCTGCCGTCGTGCTCCTCCTCGCCGGGGTTGGGATCGGCCTACACCACGCCGCAGCGATCGCTCTCCTCGTGGCCGGCGTGGTGCTCATCGTGCTGGCGGAGAGCCGCAGGCGCGGGCCGCGTAGACGCAGCCCTTGAATCGATCAGACCAACTGCGTATCAAACCGGCTGTCACAGGTGGTCAGTGATCGCGACACGTCAGCTCGCAGTCCGACCGGGGATCGACCGGCTCGATCGTGACGTGCTCAGCGAGTCGTTCGACCTCCTGTCGCGTGCCGGTTCCAAGGCCGCGCCTGGTGACGTTCAGAGCCCCCGCCGCCGCACCGAGTCGGACGGCCTGCCTGGCGTCCATTCCACGGGCGAGCCCAACGCCGGTGGCAGCGAACATCGAGTCTCCGGCTCCGCGATGATCAAGCGGCTCGAATACCGGCGTGGCGAGCGCGACCAGCGTCGGGGGCGAGCCATTCTCGAGCAGGATTGCTGGATCTGGGCCGCGGGAGATCAGGACCGTGCGGGCGCCCGCGTCGTGCAGCTGACTCGCGCCGGACACGATCTCTGAGAGGTGATGATCGCCCGCGAAACCCGCCTCGATCAGTTCGTCGGAGCTCAGCTTCAGCAAATCGACGCCGCCTCGCAGGACGGCTTGAAGCGGCGGCCCGGTCAGATCCGCGAGCACGCACTTGCCGTTGTGGCGAAGATCGCCGACGAGACGGCGATACAGGTCAGGCTCGAGCAAGTCGGCCGGCTGGCTTCCCGTGATCAGCATCACATCTGAGTCGAGGGCAGCGGCGAGCGTGATCCCGTAGAGCTCATCGGCCGCGTGGCGCGCGAGCGGGCGGCTCTGGACGGTGACGACCTCGACGCGATCGCCGCCGCGGCGATCGTGGATGTAGACGCCGTTTGCGGGCCGCGCGTGGGCGCTTCTCAGTTCCAGTGGCTCACCGCTGATCAAGGCCGCAAGTACCTGCCCCGGCTCGCCGCCGAGGGCGCAGCAGAGGATCACCTCGGCGCCGAGATTGGCCGCCATCCTCGCAACCCAGAACCCTTGCCCACCCGGGTGGAGATGGACCTCTGGCCGGTCGGAGCCCGGCTCGATCGTGACGGTCAGAATCGGCGAGGGAGCGAGCACGACGATGTGTGCGCGGCTCGCCCCCGGCGATCGCTGTCGGCGTCGACGGACGAGCCGGTGAGGGCCCCAAAGGCGCATCACATCGCCGCGCTGATGATCTCGCGGAGCGGCCCGGCCAGTGCCGGCTCGGAGGCGAGCGTGAACCGGGAGTCCGCATCGTGGTCAGATCCGTCGTAGTCGTAGACCACGCCGCCCGCCTCCCGAACAAGGAGCAGCCCGGCGGTGACGTCCCACGGGAGGTTCGACAGCATCATGGTCGCATTCACCCGTCCCGCCGCCAGCCAAGCCAGGTCCAGCGCGGCCGAGCCGTGCACCCGCACGCGCAGGCTGGCGCTGGCCAGCCGCGCCAGAACCCCGAGGTGCACGCGGTTCTCCTCCTTCGAGCCCACACCAACCTTGAAGTCCGCGACGGCGACGATCGCCTCGCGCAACACGCCGACGCTCGACACGGAGATCCGCTCCCCATTCAGGAACGCGCCGCCTCCCTCGTGCGCGATGAAGCGCTCGCCGAGCAGTGGCGCGTCAACGATCCCGAGCACAGGCTGCCCGCGAGACAGCAGCGACAGAGAGATCGAGCAGAGCGGACTATCGCGGGCAAAGTTGATGGTTCCGTCGATCGGGTCGAGCACCCACTGCGTCTCGGACAGCTCCCCGTCGCCCGCCTGCTCCTCACCGAGAAACGGGATCGCGGGCGTGGCGTTCGCGAGTGACGTCCGGATCGCCGACTCGATCTGCAGGTCGACGCTGGTCGCAAAATCCCGGTCGCCCTTGGCGATCAGCGCACCGATGTGGGCACGACCCTGCCGGAAGATGCGTGCGCCGATGTCGACGGCGTGTTCGGCGGCGAGGAAGCGCTCGAGCGCGCCGGTGGTCTCAGGTCGCGCGGAACGCACCGATTCGATTCGGGTGTCCTCGAGGCGGTTCATGGTCTGTGATCGGTGATGCAGGTCTGGCCGCGAGGCTCCCACCAAACGCCGTCGGGCGCACCCGTGGCGACGCGCACTCGCTCTCGGGTCTAATACGGAAGCGGCCGCTCAGCCGCGTCGACGTCGGGACGCTGGCGCGGGGCGTCAGCCACCGGGCAACTGGCCGAGAGTCACCGTCTTTGTCGAGCCTGCGCCCTCTGGTTGCGTGATCACGACCGTGACTGTCTGGCCGGGCCGCAGCGCTGCCAACGCGGTGGCGAGGTCGTCCGCCGTAGTGACGGCCTTGCCGTCGATCCATTCGATCGAGTCCCCCATCGCCATCCCAGCCTTATCCGCTGGACCTCCGGTCTGAAGTGCGGCGATCACGGCACCAGGGCGGGCGAGATTGTCCGCAAGGCTCACGCCGAGCGCGGCGCGGTGAGAGTTGACTACGCGTCCCTTACGAACGATCTGGCCGGCGATGTCCTGCACCATGTTGCTAGGGATCGCGAACCCGATACCGGCGGCCGTGCCGCCCGCCTGAGGATTACCCGCGGCAAGCGTGGGGACGTCGATCACCTGCCCACTGAGGTCGACGAGCGCTCCGCCGCTGTTTCCCGGGTTGATCGGCGCGCTGGTCTGGATCTCGTTGGGGATACCACCCCCTGGCCTTCGCTCACCGTCCGGCCGATCGCGCTGACGATCCCGTCCGTGCTGCTGCTCTGCAACCCCAGCGGATTCCCGGCTGCCAGCACGATGTCTCCCACCTCGAGCTTCGAGGAGTCTCCGAACCGGGCGGGCCGGACGTCGTGGCCGGTGCCGATCGATACGACGGCCAGATCGTCGGGTGCGTAGGAGCCGACCAGTCGCGCGCGATACTGTCGCCCGTTGGCAAGCGTGACACGGATGCTGCTGGCGCCGGCGACGACGTGCGCGTTGGTGACGATGTTCCCGTTTACGTCGAAGATCACGCCCGACCCGAGGCCCTGGTCGGTGCGGATCTGCGCGACCGATGGCTGAGTCGTCTTGACGACGGAAACGAATTGCTGGGTGCGGACTTCGGAGCAGCTGTGCGGCGGACCCGCATTGTGCGAGCGCCCGGAATCGACCAAGCTCGCATCAGCCGGGCGTGCTGACTGAACGATACTGCGAGGTTGTGATGCCGAGAACGATTATCTGGGCGACCGACGGATCGGAGAACGCGACCCGAGCACTGCCGCACGCGACGGCTCTCCTCGATGGCGAGGGCGCCTTGCTGATCGAAGTGCACATCGCGGTGGAGCGCTCCCCGGATGGGCCCGACCCGGAGCCACCGGACGCTCCCGCGGCCAACCTCGCGGAGGAGGCGCAGGGTCGAGTCACGGCTCTGGCCGAGCGTGGCATCAACGCGGTTCTGCGGGTGGTCAACTTCCCCGGAATGCAGCCCGCCCAGAACATCGCGAACCTCGCCGCTGAGGTCGGCGCCGACATCATCGTGGTCGGAACGCGAGGTCACTCGCCAGTCGGGGGCGTCCTCGTCGGGAGCGTCGCGCAGCGGCTGCTTGAGATCGCTCCGTGCCCAGTTCTCGTGGTGCCGCCGGCCGCCGCCGCGCCAGAAGCTCGATCGGCTGCAGCCACGTCGGCCCGTGCCGGGTCCGCCGCCGCCTGACCGCAGATCGGGTCCGGTCGCCGGAACCATCCGCCGTCCGCACGTTCCCCCCGGGCGCAGCGGCGGGGTCCTACGGATTTCGGATCGGGTGCTTGCTGGAAAGCTCAACGATATGAGCGGTGCCCAGGCATCCACGATCGAGCGTCCGGGCGATCAACCGCGCGATCACCGGCACCCAGGACGTCACGAGCTCGCTTGGCTGGTCGAGCATCGTGCGCAGATCCTCGCGTCGATCGCGCTCACCGCGATTGTGGTCGGTGGACTGTTGCACGCGTTCGGGTCGGCTGATGCCGGGGACGCGGTGTGGGGGGCGGCGGTCGCGCTGCTGGCGGCCGAGTTGGCGTTGGAGGTCGGTCGAAGCATCGTCGTGGAGCACAGCTTGGGCGTCGACACGATCGCGCTGGTGGCGATGGTCGGTGCGCTCGCCCTCGGGGAGGAACTTGCGGGCGTGGTGATCGGGCTGATGTTCTCAGGCGGCGCCGCGCTCGAATCGGTCGCGTCGCGTCGCGCCCGGCGGGAGCTGACGGCGCTGATCCAGCGCGCACCGAAGGTCGCGCAACTGCGAGTTGGCGATCGGCTCGAGGAGGTGGCGGTCGACGGGGTTCAGATCGGCGATGTCGTCGTCGTGCGCACCGGCGAGGTCGTTCCGGTCGACGGGACCGTAATGAGCGCTGAGGCGGTGATCGACACGAGTACGCTCAGCGGCGAACCACTCCCGCAGACCGCTTCGCGCGGGATGCCGGTCCTCAGCGGATCGGCGAACGCGGGCGCGCCGTTCGACGTCCGGGCGGACCGGCCGGCCGGCGAGAGCGCGTACGCGGCGCTGGTCAGGCTGGTCGACCAGGCCCAGACGCAGCGCGCCCCGTTCGTGCGAATGGCCGACCGCTACGCCGGCTTCTTCCTACCGGCCACGATCTTCGTAGCCGGGCTCGCATGGGCGCTGAGCGGCGACCCGGTGCGCGCACTGGCCGTGGTCGTCGTGGCGACACCGTGCCCGCTGCTCTTGGCTGCGCCCATCGCGCTCGTCTCGGGTCTGTCGCGGGCGGCGCGAGCCGGGGTGATCGTCAAGGGCGCCGGCGCGATCGAGACGCTCGGCGAAGCCCGGACCGTGCTGTTCGATAAGACCGGCACCCTGACCGTGGGGACACCTGAGGTGCGAGAGATCGTCACCCACGCGCAGTTCGGGCCCAACGAGCTGCTGCGTCTCGCCGCCTCGCTAGATCAGCTGTCCGCGCACGTGCTTGGCGACGCGTTGGTGGCGGCCGCGGCTGAGGCTGGGATCGAGTTGACCATGCCCGCCGACGTCCGTGAGGAGCCCGGCCAGGGGATCCAGGGGACCGTTGACGGTCACCGCGTCGCGGTCGGGAGCCGGGCGTTCGTGCGCACAGCCGGGATTCGGGATGCCGAGCGCGCATCGGCGAGGCTCACGACCACCCGCGGGTCGGGCGAGGCGCACGTCGTGGTCGCGGTCGATGGCAGCGTAGCCGGCGTGATCGTGATGGCCGACGAGCTGCGCCCCGACGCCTACCGGATCGTCGACCGGCTCCGCGCCGAGGGGATCCGGCATGTCGCGATGATCTCCGGCGACCGCCGCTCGGTGGCGGAGCGGGTCGGACGTGAGGTCGGCGTGGACCGCGTCTACGCCGAGCAGTCCCCCGAGGACAAGCTCGAGGTCGTCCGCCGCATCGGTGCCGACCCGATCCTGCGACCGGTGATCATGGTCGGCGACGGCATCAACGACGCTCCCGCGCTGGCGATCGCCGACCTCGGGATCGCGATGGGCGCCGGCGGCGCGACCGTGTCCTCGGAGACCGCCGACGCAGTCATCACCGTCGATCGTGTCGACCGCGTGGCGGATGCCGTGCACGCCGGGCGCCGCGCGCTCTATATCGCGCGGCAGAGCGTGCTCGCCGGCATGGGCCTGAGCATGATGGCGATGGGCGTTGCCGCCGCTGGCTACCTGCCCCCAATCGCCGGAGCGCTGTTCCAGGAGGCCATCGACCTGGCGGTCATTCTCAACGCGTTGCGGGCGCTGCGCGGCTGACGCACGCTCCGGGCGAAGGGCAAACGCGAAATGCTCAACTGGCGGATCCCGTGTCGCCGGGGTCCGTTTCGGCGTCCTCGCGCACGACGTCGAGCAGGCCGTGCACGAGCAGGTGCGCCCCTGAGCCGACACCGAATGTCCAATAGCGCCGGAACCATCGCCGAGCCTGGTCGTCAGTCGCCACTGTGCGCATCACCGCGCGAAGCAGCGTGCGCTCATCCTCGAGTGGCGTGACGCTGAGCGCGTAGACCGTCTTCGCCCAGCCGGGCTTCGCAAATGCCTTGAACTGCCCAGCGGTGACGTCGGCGTACTGGATCACCGGCCGCCAGAACTTCCCGACCAAGCCAAGCGCGAACTCGCTGGCGGGGCGCTCATCGAGCAGGATCCAACCGCCACCGCTCATCGGCAGCTCCGTCGTGTCCCGGAGGGTCAGGCGGTTGGGCGCCGAGGGCGGGCTCTCTCCGTGCAACACGTGCGCGACGATCTCGGGCAGCGCGCGGAGCGCGCCGAGTGCACCGACCAGCGGGCGCCGTCGCGCGACGTCAATCAGATCCGCGTTCATGAGCGCATGCCAGGTTCTCTCGGGGGTGGCCTCAACGACAACCGCCAGCTCGTCAGAGATGTCGAAGACCGGCAGCAGCTCGTCGACCAGCATCGTCGGCATCGCGGTCACCTGACCCTCGCTGCGGAGAGCGTCAGACCGATGCCAGCCTTCGGCGGGCACCTCGCTGCGGTCGATGCGCGCGCTGTTTGGCCGGTCACGACTCGTGCCTGCGGCGCCCGAACGCGAAGTACGAGAGCGGCCCGACGAAGTTGATCAGGCAGAGCAGGCGCCACCTCGTCTTGGGCCCACGAATGAGGTCCGCCGGTCGCCGTTGAATGTCGCGCTCGGCTGCGATCAGCAGTCCAAGCTGCGCTGCCCCCAGCACGACAACCCCCACCTGCGATCTGCGCGGGAGCTCGCGGAATCTGGCCCGTGATCGACGCATTCCTACCGTGCTGCCCACTCCGCGCTCAGCTCCGACGCGACATGGCCGGCAAACGCGTCGATCGCGTCCCAGTCCCTGCAGTCGCCCTCCGGTGCGTGCACAGCCTTCGTCGCCGCACGTTCGGCAAACCCGAGCGAGGCTGTCTCGAGTCGACCTGCGAACACACGGTGACCGCGAGCGCCGACCCGTCCGATCAACTGCTCCATGTCGGCCGGCTCGCCGGCCGGGATCAGATGCTCCGGCGGTCCGAGCGGTCCCGAGCTGAACAGCCACACCGGCACCGATGACAGCTCCGCTGAGTGCTGAGCGATGAACTCCCGGGCCGTCTTCAGCCAGCGGCCCATGTAGATCGCGCTCCCGACGACGACCGCATCGAACCCGTCGACACTCGCCACGCGGTCCATCGGCACAGCCTCAGCGGAGACCCCACGATGCGCGAGACCGTTGGCGATCGCCTCGGCGATCTCACGCGTCGCGTCATGACGGGAAGCCGCGGTGACGAGCACGCGCACGACCCATCACCTGCCAGACATCGCGATGGCCGGCTTGCCGGCGGCTGCTGCGTGACTCGCAGACGAAACAGCGCGGGGAAGGACGAGCAACGGACAACGAGCGCTCCGCGCGAGCCGCGAGCTGGTGCTCCCATGCACGAGGCGACCCACCTGGCCGTAGCCGCGCGACCCCAGAATGAGCAGATCCAGACAGCCACTGTAGACCGCAAGCGCCTCGGCCGGTGACCCGTACACAGCTCGGGCGTCGACGCCTTCCAACGCATCGAGCCGCTCCTGGGCCTCGCGAACCCGCCTATCCATAGTGTCGCTGACCGGCAGTGGACCCGGACCCAGCATGCTGGTCGGAATGGACACCGCCTCACACGCCGACAGCCGCGCGCCGTGCTCGCGCGCAATCACTCGCGCGACCTCGAGCGCGACCTCGCTCTCGGGGGAGCCGTCATATCCAACCCCAACTTCGCGAATCACCACACCGCCGTCGCCGTAGCCGGCCGGGGCGATCGCCACCGCGCACACCGCACCGTTCAACGACGCGTGTGTGTCATCCCCGATCAAGACGCGACCGAGCAGACCACGAGACGACGAGCCCACGACCAGCAGATCCGCTCGGAGCTCCTCGGCAAGCTCATGCAGCCCGCGCCCGACCGGAGCCGACCATTCGCAGCGCAGGTCAGCATCGATCTCCGCCGACTCGCGCGCCGTCTCGAGAAGCTCGACTCCGGCGGTCCGCTCAGCCTTGTCGACTGCTGCACTCGCACCGGGATAGAGATACGGATCGGACGTGAGCACGTGGGCGAGCGTGATTGTCGCGTCGCGCGCCATCAGCGTTGCGGCCAGCGCGATGGCGTCGCGTCCTGCGCGCCGATCGCGGACACCGACAACGATCCTGTTGAACATCCGCGGCTCCTCAGGCCAGGTTGTCCTGATGACGCTATGTCGTGCACACCTGCTGGCCATCCGCAGGCGGTTCGGGTCTTCTTGCGGCTTTCTACCCGACGCGTTCACCGCAGATCGACTTGCGGCGACTGGCTATCGGTCCGCGCCAGCTAGGCCAGCACGAAGCTGTCAAAGCTGTCGCTCTTGCCGCCCGCCACGCGGTAGCGCGGGCGCATTGCCTTGACCTGGTTGGGGTGCACCGCGATCACCGTGAGCCCGGCATCGAGCAGCCGCTCGATCAGCAGCCCATCGGGTCGCTCGAGCGCGACCAGCGCCACCTGCAGACCCACCAGCCGCCCGCAATCCCCGGCTCGTTGTGGTGGTAGCGCCGTCCCTCCAGGATCCTGCCCTGCTCGTCGACCACGCACACCGCGTGCTCCTCGCTGGCCCAATCCACGCTCGCGAACCGCCGATCACTCATCGCCCTCTCCTCCTCCGACCTGGTTGACACGGGTCGGCGCGAGGTACGCGGCCCTCTGCACGGGCAAGCCCGAACGGCGCTCTTCCCGACACCCGCGGACAACACGGAAGCTTGACCAGTAAGCCCGCAGCGGCAGGCTCGGCCTGGTCGAGGTCGATGTCAATCCTCCGCGGCCGGCACAGCGACGACCGGGCACGGCGCGATGTGCAGCAGCCGTAGCGCGACACTGCCCAAGAGCAGTCCCGCAATCGGCCCGTGCCCGCGAGTGCCCATAACGATCAGATCCGCTCCGACCTCGCGAGCGATGTCCGCGATCTCATGCGCGGGCTGGGGACCAACGTGGTCAACGATCCTGAGACTCGGTCTGAACCCATCCTCCGAGAGCTGCTGGACGGTATGCTCGAGCCTGGCCTTCACCCTGTCCTCGTCGGCGTACGCGGCAAGTCCGGACTTGGTCGCGTAGTGCTGGACGACGTGGACCACGACAAGCGAGGCTCCATGGTCATGGGCGAGCGTCTTCGCGACTTCGAGCGCTCGGTCAGCATTCTGCGAGCCATCGCTGGCCCACACGATCGTGTCGAACAATCCTTACCTCCGTCATCACATCGACAGGTCTCGGGGCGGTCAAAGCTTCCTCGATGACGCCACGCGGCGCAAGCGTGGATGTGCAGAGGGCATGGGCAATCGCTGCATGATCGACGACAAGTGCTGCTTGAATCGACCTGCAGGAGTGTCGACGGCGCTGCTGCATCTGGGCAGCACCGATCACGCTGGCGGCGCGGAGGGGCTTGCTGTCGCTTTGCAGGGGAGCGGCAGCGCCAGGACGACCCTCCTCCGTGTGGGTGGTGAGCAGTGGCGGGCTCGGCTCCAGACCGGTAGAGCGGGCTGGTCAACAGTCTGCTCTCGAAGCGAGGGAGCGGTGTCTTCTGAGTTGTTGCGCGACGCCGCCGGGAGGGCGGCGTCGCGCGCGGCGATGCCCGGCCACAACGCCGGGCACGCCCCAAAGGAACAAAGGGCACGTGCATCGGACGATCCGCCGACCGTCGATCAGATCGTCGCGGTTGATCCGCCAAACACCACCCGACACGCACGGGCTGGAGCGCTAGCGCCCCGGATTGACTCCGATTAGCGACGGCAGGGAGTTCGAGCCTTTGCTCTCGCGCTGCCAAGCGTGGTCCCGCTTTGTGTCGTCGTGTCTCCGCTCGCGTGTCGGGTGAGGCTGTGGGTTGAGTAAATCGCTTCTGACCGGCTGCTTACCGCGCTCTTGACTACCTCCGCGATGGTGGTTGACGTCAATCACTCTTGCGCCTCCACACGATGGCGACGCTCCTCACGAAGGAGTTCCGAATGAGCATCCTCATGCTGAAGTCCAAGGTCGCAGCCGCTGGAATCGCCGTCGCGATGGCCGCCGCCCCCGGCGCCGCCCTTGCCAGCACGCACGGCTCTGCGCGTGCAGTCCATGCCGCGGCGTCTACTGCTAACTGGCAGATCCCGTTGAGGGGAGCCGCCGCGTACGGGAAGGCGAATGGGTCAGCCCAGTACCAATCCCAGCCTGGACAGCGTGAGCTGCAGGTCGAGGTTCAGCGCGTTCGCTCGCTGGCCGGCAAGACCGTCGTTTTCTCAGCCGGAGGCATGACCCTCGGCAAAGCGAGGGTGTCGGCGAGGGGCCAAGCAGACATCACCCGGAACACTGACCTCGGGCAGAAGGTCCCATCGATTGCCCACGGCTCAGGCGTGACGGTCCGGACGACCGGCGGCAAGCTGATCGTCTCCGGACGGTTCTAGACCGTCGCGCCACCGTCACACAAGGCACCACGCCGCGGGCGGCGGCCATCCCCAAGTGCGTCGCGCCCAAGAGTGCTGCTTATCGTTCCTCTTCAGCACTCCGGCGTGCCGCGGATAAGCGTCAGGATAAGAGCTGTGCCATCGGCTCTGCGCTCTTTGAGCGCATCCATCAGCCCTATCACCAGGAGGCCAAAGAACCGGAGCGTTGCGCTTCGGCGACCAACGAGCAACAGCCCTGGCCGGCGCACTGTGCACCATCCTCGGTGCCGTCACCGGCTTTACGAACAAGAGCCTTCGCCCGCTCGTCGCCGGACAACTCGAGCAGCCCTACACCCAGTCGCTCACCCGCGGAATCAACCTGCGGACTGCCGATCAGCCCGGACAAGTGTAAAACCGACCCGAGCATCACCGCTCCAGCCGTGACGTGGACGTCGAGCACGCGCGGCCCCTGAGAGTCGAGCGCCGGATGGGACAAGGAACGAACATGGCGTCCCCCTTCATGCGGGAATCTGACATGGCAACCCATGATCATCCGCCATCGCCCCGGTCATCGGCACACGCCCCAGATAGCGACTGCGCCGCGGGCGCGCCGCAGCGATCCCATGCACGAACTCCATCCAGGACAACATCCTCATGAAGACTCGTTGACGCATCGCGCTTCGCGGTGACCGACTTGTGAAGGAGAGGACAACGCACACCCGTTAAGACGGACGCCGGCCGACGCGACGTCATGCTCATGGAGGAATTGGCGCAGCGGCTGCGCAAACGTCGGCTCGCATCCCACTTCTCGCAGGATCACGATCTCGTCCTCGTGAATGGAATCGGCAAGACGCTGGGCTACGCCCGGCTGCTCCGAGCGTTCTCGGATGCGACCGAGGCCGCCGAACTGCGTGGCGTCACCCCGCACACCTGCCGCCACACCTTCGCCAGCATCCTCATCGACCAGGGCGCCACGATCGAGTTCGTCTCCGATCAGCTCGGACACGCGACGAATAAGACGACGTGGGACATCCACGTCCACCTCCTCCGCCGCCGAGAGCGCGCCGACACAGCCAGGCGCGAGCTGAACTCGAGCAACTCCGCACCGATGGCTTTTCGGAGTGGAGCCAGCCGGGATCGAACCGGCGACCTCCTGCTTGCAAAGCAGGCGCTCTCCCAACTGAGCTATGGCCCCTTCGCCGGACGAGTCTAACGCTCGTCCGGGGCCGGTCCGGCGCCTCGCGCGGCGGCCATATCTCTGGCTTTTCCGTCATGGGCCCCTCGCGGGGTCACGCCCGCGTCTCCTCGGGCTCCTCGTACCACTTGACCCGCTCGCCGACCCGCGCGCGCATCTTCCATCTGGCGCCCTTGGGAGCCGCGTCGAGCGCGCGTGACAGCTCAGCGATGCGCTCGGTGACCGCGGCGGACTGCTCGGGCGTCAGGCCGAAGTCCCCCACCGTCTCCCCCAGTGTGCCCAGGCTGCGGTGCATGGTGTGCTCAAGGCCCCAGTCGTTGCGGGTGGCGTCGAGGATGCGGGCGAGGTCGATGTCCCCGTCACCCAGGCCGTGGTCGATCAGCAGCGCGAGCAGGTCGCGCACGTCCTTCTCGTTGATGTTGACCACCTGCAGCTTGGTCATGAGCAGATCGGCAAGGGAGATGGTCAGCCTGTCGGGCGACACGCTGTCGCGCAGATCGAGCTCGTGGGCCATGGCGAAGTGGTCGAGCAGCACGTCGATGGGGCGGTCGCGGCCAGGGTCGTGGAAGTTGAGGCGGGACGCTCCGTGCAGGGCGTTGAACATCCGGTCGGCCTCGTAGCCGTGGGCCTCCATGAAGGGAGTGATCCGCTTGCGCTCCGACGCGTGGGCCACGAAGTCAGCGTCTCCGTAGGCGCGATTCAGCGGGGGCACCCGCGCGCTCGGGCAGTGGCACCACACCGCCACGCCACCGAGCAGGCGCAGGGTCAGCCCTTCGTCGCGGGCCGCGGCGGCCAGCCGGGCTCCCTCCTCGGCGACGCTGTCGAGGGTCTGCGACGCGTCGCTCATGGCCGGGCGCCGCCGGTAGCCGTGGCCGGGTGGTCGCGCAATGCTGCCTGCCAGTACAGCACGCTCTCTCGCAGCTCCCTCAACACGACACGATCATCGGCCTCGAACGACGGCACCACCTCGAGCACGAGCGCCACCTCTTGGGCACCCGAGTCCACCAGGGCGTCGAGCACGGCCTCCGCCCGGATCCGGCCCTGCGCGTTGTACTCGTCGGTGAACGGCCAGTGATGGTCACCGCCTGCATCGCTCTGCTGTAGGTGGACGACCACGGCGCGCGAGCCCAGCCGGCGCAGCCAGGCGTACGGGTCGGCCTCATCACCGACGGCGCCTGGGACGCACTGATGGCCGACGTCGAGGCACAGCGTGATCGCCGCATGCCGGGCATCGGCGCTCGCCATCAGCGATTCGATCTCCGGGATACGGCACGGCTCCCGATCGCACGCCATGTTCTCGACCAGGAGCGCGCCCACCCCCGCCTCCGAGGCGAAGGCGCTGAGCTCGGCCAGGCGAACGCGCAGCTCGCTCCAGCGAACGGCTCGGGCCCCAGCATCGTCGGCGTCCCGGCGCGACAGGCTCCCGGCGTGCCCTCCCGCGCTCACGGCTCCGACGCGCGCCGCGAACACGATCGCGCGAGACCACAGCTCAAATCCCCGCCGGCGCTCAACCTCGTCGGGCGCGAGCATCAGATTGGCCGAATATGCGACCAGCCCCGTGAACACCGAATGAACGTCCAACCCGGCCCCCGCGCAGGCAGCGCGGACGGCCTCGGCCGACGCGTCCAGATCCGCGTCGGCGGAAAGGTCGGTGAGGTCCAGGCAGTGCTGGACCATGTCGAGTCCGAGCTCATCGCGCACAACCTGCGCCCACTCATCGGGACGGGGCCAGCGCTTGACGGCAAAGCAGTTGTTGATCCCGAAGCTCACCTTCATGTGCGCAGCCTCACCGTCTCTGATTCGCGGACCTCGAGAAACCACCGGTAGCGCTCCCTCATCGCATCGCCCTCCCTGTCTGCAGGCGTGAAGCACCGCGCCCGCTCGAGGTTCGCCGCGAGCGCCGCCGCCGCCTCCTCGGCGTACCCGACGCCCGTCGCCGCCAACATCGCCACTCCGATGGGAGCGGAGTCATGGGCGAGATGACGCACGCAACGCTCCAGAACGTCCGCCTTGAGCTGGCCCAGCACGGCCAGTCGCCCGCCCCTGCCGGCGACGCGCAATTCATCCAGCGGAGAGCCGGCCGCCCTGAGCACCGAGACCGTCTCCGAGACCCCGAAGGCCAGCCCCTCCACGACCGCGTAGGCCAGCTCGTCGCGGCCGTGGCGATCCGACAGCCCGATGAACGCGGCCCGCAGCGCCGGATCGTCGCGCTCGCCATCGCCGAGATAGGGCAGGAACAGCGGCGCCGCGAGGCGAGGATCGACGTCCCGCCTCGTGACCAACGACTGGCGGACCCGGTCGGCCCGCAGCGCGAGCTCCTGAAAGTCCGCCATGTGCAGCGCCTCGATGGCCCAGGTGAGCGCGCCTCCGCTCACGTTGACTCCCAGCTCGGTGCTGTACCAGCCCGGCACCACGTGGCTGTAGTGGGTGATGCGCAGATCGTCACTGGGCTGCGCGATCACCGAGTTCAGGCATGAGGAGGCGCCGGCCATCTCGCTGATCGGCCCAGGTCTTGACACGCCGCTGCCAAACGCGGCGCACTGGCTGTCAGCGGCACCGATCACCACCGGGATTCCGGGGCCAAGGCCCGCCTGAGCCGCGGCGGCCGAGCTGAGCTGGCCCGCCTGCGCCCACGGCGGCAGGACGTCTGGGAACAGATCCGCCCGCAGGGACACAGCGTCGAGCAGCTCCTGGGACCAGACCCGCTCGCGCAGGTCGAAGAGGACCGTCGAGTTAGCGTGGGTCTCGTCAGTCGCAGTGACGCCCGTCAATGCCCGGAGCACCACATCGCGGGGCTGCATGAAGCGGTCGGCCGCGGCGAAGGTGTCGGGCTCGTACCGGCGCAACCACATGAGCTTGGGCGCAACATGAAAGGCGGTGGGCACGTGACCCGTCACGCGGTGCAGAGCCTGATCGCCCACCAGCTCGCGCATCTCGTCGGCCTCGGCAGTCGCGCGGTTGTCGCGGTACAGCAGGCCGGGGCCCAGCGGCTCGTGGTCGGCGCCGAAGGGCGCGATCGTCGGGCACTGGCCGGTGAGGCCGATCGCCCGCACGCCCGCGGGCTCGACCCCGTCGGCCGTGGCCAGCTCCGCGAGTGCGCCGAGCGCGGCCTCGCGCCAGTGGCGCGGATCCTGCTCCGCCCAGCCGGGCCGGGGGGTCGAGGTCGGGTAGGGATGCCGCGTCTCATGGCATACGCGACCACCGAGGTCGACCGCGGAGGCGCGTGCGCCGGTCGTCCCCACGTCGATGGCTACGAGCAGGGGATCGCCGGCCATCACCCGCGGACCAGCTGGTGGGATTTCAGCTTGTCGCCCGAGAGCGTGACCAGCACGCCGTTGAGCGAGCCGGTGCCGTAGTCGCTGCCGGGGTTGAAGGCGATGGTGTTGCCGATCCGCCGAAAGCCGGCGGACTCGTGCACGTGGCCGTGCAGGCTGACGAGCGGCTGGTGGCGCTCGATCGCGGCCCTGACCGCGGTGCTGCCGACGGGCCCGAGCTTGACCTGACCGGCCTGCTGGGTCACGGTGAGGTCGGCGTCGAGCACGGGAGCCTCGTCGAGGCCGCTGTTATACGGCGGCACATGTGAGTTGAACACCACGCGGTGCGCATCGGCGGCCTGAGCGAACAGCTCCTCGAAGTGACCGGCCAGCTCGTCCTCGCTCATCTCGCGGAAGCTGTGCCACGGCGTCGGGTTCGACCAGCCCCAGGAGAGCAGCTGATGGTCGTCGTCGAGCGGGAGGACGCGCCCCTCGGCGTGCTCGCCCCATGGTGCGTTGAGCAGTGGCTCCACCAGCGAGGGCGGGTCGTCGTTGCCAAGCATCCAGTACACGGGCTTGCCCTGCGGGCGCAAGCGCTCATCGGCCATCTCCATCCAGCGCTCCAACCGCTGGCGCATGAGGTCGAGCAGCAGGTCCTCGACCGTGCCATCGGCGATCCGCTGGTCCAACTCACCCGGTTGTGAGCGCCACGGGTAGTAGCCGACGTCCGAGATCGTCCGTTCGACGCGGGCCAGCTCGTCAGCGTCCTCGATGTCGTGACGATGGCCGCGAAACGTCGTGGTGAACCGCCCGCCGCCGAGATCCTCCACGGCCTGGACGGCCTTGCCGGCGATGTCGCCGCCCAGAACCATCACGTCCGGCCGATACGCGATGCCGGCGTTGAGGAACTTGCGAAAGCACATCTCCGAGCCATGGACATCGGTGGCGAAGAACAGCTTGGTCTTCCTGGCCACAACCGGTCAGCTCGCCACCAGCGAGCCGCGCACCTCGCGCACCCGCCGCATCATGTCGACGACCCGCTCGGGGTCGACGGGGTTCCAGGTGTAGCCGTCCACCTTCAGGCTCGTCCCGACGATCGCGCCGTCCGCGACCGACAGCACGTCCTGGATCGTCTCGTGCTTGACGCCCGTGTTGGCCAGCACCGGGATGTCCACCGCCTCCTTGGCCTCACGGAGATCCGACATGCTGGCGTCCACCCCGGCGGCCGGCCCGGAGATGAGCAGCGCGTCCACGCCCAGGTATGCGGCGCTCGCCGCGCGATCGGCGACCGTGCGGCCGCCGATCGAACGGCTGAACTCCGGCGTGATGTTGCCGAACAGGGCCACGTTGTCACCGCCGATGGCGTGCCGGTAGCCGGCGATCACGCCGAGGTCGGGAGCCAGCAGTCCCATGTCGCTGTCGTAGACCCCGGTGAGGACCTCGCGGATGAACGACGCGCCGCTCGCGACGGCCGCGGCCACGCTCGCGGACGCGTCCCACAGCAGGTTGGTCCCGTAGGGAACCCGCAGCTCGCCGCGCAGACGCCCGATGACGTAGGTCATCGTCGCCACGACCTCGGCGCCCACCCTGGGCGAATACGGGATGTCGTTCTCGTTGCAGAACAGGATCGCGTCGACGCCGCCGTCCTGGAGCGCCTTGACCTCGCGCGAGGCCGAGGCCACGATCGCCTCCACGCCGCCGACGGGGTCATAACGAGGTCGCCCCGGCAGCCCCTCGAGATGACACATGGCGATCAGCGGTTTCTCGACGCCGAAGAGCTCCTTGAGGGTCTGCATCTGTCACTTCTCCCTTGATCGACGGGCAACGGATTTGTCACGGCCGGCGCCCGGGGGGACCAGCACGATCTCGACACCGAGCGCTTCCAGCTCCACCAGTTCCCGGGTGGGCGCGGCGTCGTCGGTGATCAGGGTGGAGATGCGATCGGCGGGCGTCACCGACGCCATCGTCACCTCACCCAGCTTGGACCCGTCGGCGACGATCACCAGACGGTCGGAGTGCTCGATCATCAGCCGCTGGATCTCGGCGGCCTCGTCGCTGAGCTCGGTGATGCCGTTGCGGGCACTGAGCCCGGCCGCGCCGAGCACGGCCATGTCAGCGTGGTAGCGGCGTACTGTCGCGGCGGCCACGGGACCGACACAGGCCAGCTCGTCGGTCAGGACCGAGCCGCCCAACACGACGACGCGGCCCTTGCGCGTCCCCAGCAGGCTGGCCACAGGCAACGATCCGGTGACGACGGTGAGGTCCTCGCGAGCCGGCAGGAACATGGCGAACTGCTCGGTGGTGCTGCCGATGCCGATGAAGATCGTGCGGTCGGGCGCCAGCGTCTGGGCCGCGTGCATGCCGATCAGCCGCTTCGCCGGAGCGTTCTCCAGCGCGCGCGCGTTGAACAGGAGCTCCATCGACCGGGTCAGGTGAGCGGTGGCGCCCCCGTACGTGCGGCGGAGGAAGCCGTCGCGCTCCAGCCGCGTGATGTCCCGCCGGATCGTCATCTCCGACACGCCCAGCTCGGCGGCGAGCTCGGCGATGTGGATCGTCTGGCGCTCGGCAACCTGCTCGAGGATCCGGTGACGGCGATCTACGGCAAGCACGGCGGCATCTTCTCAGACGATGGACTCGCAAGATCGGACGGTCACAGCGGGAGTGTATATCGAGAATTTGTTGTGCGGAATGTTCGATGTTGTTATAACACCGCCTAGCGAGCGTTCGTCGGAGGAGATAGCCATGGCAGACCTGGAAGCCTCAAGCCCCGATGTGCCGAGCCGTCAGTCGAGCCAGCTGTTCGTGCGCCGGAGCACGGGGCTGGTGCGCGAGGCGTCGGCCCTGGACGCCACGATCTTCAACGCCGTGTTCTCGGCACCGGTGGGGGCGACGCTGGCGTGGGGAGTCTTCTTCGCACTGACGGCGTTCCCGGGGTCGGATCTGGTGGCGGCGACCCTGTGGTCGTTCGTGCTCAACATCCCGATCCTGATCATGATGGCCCTGCTCGCGTCCTCGATGCCCAAGACGGGCGGCGACTACGTCTGGGTGAGCCGGATCCTCAGCCCGCCCGCGGCGCTCGTGTCCAACTTCGGGGCGGCCCTGTCAGCGGTGATCGGCGCCACCTTCTGGGCCCGGTACTTCCCCGTGTTCGCGCTGGGGCCGGTGCTGGTGACGCTGGGGACGATCTTCAACAGTCACGCCCTGATCACTGCCGGCAGCCACATCCAGACCGACAAGGGATGGATCTTCCTCGGCGGCCTGCTGATGATCGTGTGGATGACGCTCATCCTCATCCGCGGCACGAAGACCACGTTCAGGTGGCAGAACGTCTTCTGGTTCATCGCCAGCGCGGGCACGCTGCTCGCGTTCGTGGTGCTCCTCTTCTCCTCCAAGGGCAGCTTCCAGCACCACTTCAACAGCATCTCGCACACCTTCGGCGCCAAGGGGGACGCCTACAACGGCGTCATCACCACCGCCAAGGCTCAGAGCGCCCATCCCAAGGCCTTCGGCGCCGCGACCACGCCCACCATCTTCGTGGTGATGACGTTCATGATCTGGAACTGGTGGAGCGTCTACCTCTCCGGCGAGCTCAAGAGCGCATCCAACCGCAACCGCCAGATGGGCATCATGTTCGGCGCGCTGAGCTGGAACGTCATCGGCCTCATCGTGGGCGTGCTGCTGCTCTACAAGGTCACCAGCTATCAGTTCATCGTCGGCGCGAACACGGTGCCCAACGCCGCCTACGTCCTGCCGACCGGACCCTTCTACCACTTCTTCGCCGGCCTGGCCGTCAACAGCAACGTGCTGACGACGATCATCGTGGCGTCGTTCCTCTTCTGGAGCCTGCCGGCGATGGTCGGCAACACGTTCATGCCGATCCGCAGCGTGTTCGCGTGGTCGTTTGACCGGGTGCTCCCCGAGCGCCTCTCAAACGTCAACGAGCGCTTCCACTCCCCGGTGGCGGCGATCCTGCTGGTGATGACGATCGTGACGCTCATGCTCGCCTGGAGCGTCACCGCCACCACGTTCCAGACCCTGCTGGCGCTGGGCGTGCTGGCGGGCGTGGTCTGCGTGGTGATCGTCGGCGTGGCCGCCTTTGCCTTCCCGATCCGGCGGCCGGACCTGTACGGCAGCTCCCCGGCGAACGTCAAGTTATTCGGCATCCCGTTGCTGCAGATCGTGGCGCCGCTCTCGATCGCGGTCGTGGCCTTCCTCACCTGGGAGGCGTGGCACTACCCCGCACTCGCGCTCAGCGGCGACACGGGCAACCGCTGGCAGATCGTCGCGTTCATGGGCGGGATCGTGGTCGTCGGGCTGCTCATCTACTACGTCGCCCGGGCGGTCCGCCGCTCTCAGGGGATCGACCTCGACCTCGTCTACCGCGAGCTTCCCCCCGACTGAGGTGGCATCGGGGACTCGGCTCGACGGCAGCGTCGCGCTGATCACGGGGGGGACCAGCGGCATCGGCCTCGGCATCGCCCGGCGGATGCTCGGGGAGGGTGCCCGCGCGGTCATCACCGGACGCAACGAGGAGCGCGGGGCCACCGCCGAGGCCGCGCTCTCGCCGCTGGGCGAGGCCGCATTCGTTGCCGCCGACGTCACCGATCCCGACGGGGTGCATGCGTCCGTCGGGTTCGCGTTGGACCGCTTCGGCCGCCTCGACATCCTGGTCAACAATGCGGGGATCGCCTTGACGGAGCGTCTGGTCGACACGCCCGTGGACGCCTTTGATCGCGTCCTGGCCGCCAATGTCCGCGGCCCGTTCCTCTACGCGCGCGCATGCTTCGACGCGCTGTGCCGCACCCGGGGATCGATGGTGCACATCGGCTCCGACGCGGGGCTGCGTGCCGAGCAGCCGATCGGCGCCTACTCGGTCAGCAAGGCGGCACTGGCCATGATGTCCCAGGTCCTCGCCCTGGACGGCGCCCCGCACGGCGTGCGCTCCAACTGCGTCTGCCCCGGCGCGACGGCGCCCGGGATGCGTCACATCGGACCGGCGAGTGATCCCGACCGCGGCGATGATCCGGAGGGCTGGTCGGCGGCGCCGCTCGGACGGATCGGCACCGCCGACGATGTCGCCGGCGCGGTCCTCTATCTCGCTGGGCCGCAGGCGGGCTTCATCTCAGGCGCGGTGATCCTGGTCGACGGCGGGAACGCCGCGGGCCTGGCGATGTGAGCGGACGCTAGGCGCCCGGCGCCAGCTCAAGGCCCAGGGCGCCCAGATCGCCCACTCCGCCGCCGGACACGCGGACGACGTCCTGCCGGCCCGCGCGGCGCAGCAGGCTGGCGGCGAACGCGGCGCGCATCCCGGCGGCGCAGGCCACCGCGGTGGTGCGCCCGTGGTGGGGCAGGACGATCGACTGCACGTCGCGCAGGCGATGGAGGGGCACATGGAGTGAGCCCGGGACGTGTCCGGCGACCCACTCGCTGGGCTCGCGAACGTCGACGAGGTCCACGGAGTGGTGCCGCAGCCCGTCGGCGAGCCGCTCGAGGTCCCAGGAGTCGGCGCGGGCGACGGGGACGGAGTGGCGCCGCCACTCGTCGAGATCAACGATGGACACGCCCTCCAGATGCCAGAAGCCGACCGCTTGAAGCGCCGAGGCCATTCGGTGTGCGTCGGCCTCGTTCCGGGCGACGATGACCACCGGCGCCTCGGGGTCGAGCGCCCAACCGGCGCGGGTTCCCACCCCGGCGGAGGACACGGGCAGGTTGATCGAGCCGGCCACGTGCCCGGCGTCGAACTCGGCGGGGGCGCGGCTGTCGAGCACCGTTGCCCCGGTACCGAGCATGGAGAGCAGCGCGTCGCCGCTCAGCGGACCCGGCTCGGGCGGCGAGGAGCCCGCCGGGCGGCGGTTGAGGTCCACGATCCGCTGGATATTGGGCGGGCGCGTCGGCAGCCCCGCGGTGACGTCGTCCACGAACCGGTCCTCGTCGAGGGTGAGCAGCGGGTTGTGGCGACGCTCGAAGCCGATCGTGGAGCTCGTCTTGCTGCTGAGGCCGACGCCGCCGCACAGGGAGCCGCCGATGTGCGCCGGCCAGACCTCGACGTGATCATCGAGGTCGAGCATCCGCCGCAGGCTGGCGTGCAGCGCGTGCGCGCCCTCGGTCGCCTCCACCGCCAGGTCTGGGCGGGCGACGTCCCCCACCAGCAGCGAGTCGCCGGTGAGCAGCATCCAGGGCTCGGGCCCGCGGCTGAGGTCTGAGACGAGGAAGGTGAGGTGCTCGGGCCGGTGGCCGGGTGTGGCCACGGCGGTGACGCACACCGAGCCGGCGAGGACCTCGTCGCCGGCGAGGATCACGTCGGTGGCCCCGTCCTCGCGAGGGCCGGGGCGGTAGGCGCGCGCGCCGGTGGCCTCGACGAGCCGCATGCGCCCCGAGACGTGGTCGGCGTGGTCATGGGTGTCGATCACATGAGCGATGCGCAGATGCTCGGCACCCGCGATCTCCAGGTAGGGAGCGATGTCCCAGCGGGGATCAACGACGATGGCCTCACCCGCGTCCCCGAGGATGTAGGAGGCGCAGCCAAGGTCGGAGTAGAGCACCTGACGGAAGAACACGGGTGGAGGTCCTTTCGGCCAAATTCGATTGATCCACTGGCGTTGATAGCCCAGTTTTGATCAACCGTCAATGGACGGAAAAGCGGTCGGTGTTGGCCGCTTTCGGGCCGCCGGGCGGCGGCGGCCGTCACTCGTCGAAGTCGAAGTCCTTGGGCGGGCGCTGCTCGAACCACAGCCGGTCGTGGTCCGGCGTGTCCTGAAGGAACTCCGGCGTCTCCTCGAGCACGTCGTCGTCTGAGGCCGGCGCCCCCTCCTCGTCGGCGGCGAGGAATTCCTCGACGTCGTACTCCTCGGTCTCGCCGCTGCCCAGGTCGGTGAGCGGCCGCGTGGGCGGCGCGGCGGCAGGGGGCGGGTCGGAGGCGGCCGGCGTCTCGGCCGGCGCCGGGGGCGGCTCGCCGTAGCCCGGATCGGCGGCCTCGGGCTGCTCGTAAGTGGGCTCGGCGGGCGGCGGCTCCTCATAGACGGGCTCGCCCGCGCCGGCCGCGCGATCCTGCAAGGAATCCTGCGACCAGCCCTCCTCCTCCTCGGCTTGGTCGTAGGCGAAGCCGCCCTCGGGCGGCGCCTGGTCCTCGGCGAGCTCCACCTCAGCAGAGCTCGGATTGCGCCGGACTGGGCCGAGCGCCTCACGTTCAGCGCGTTCGACCTCTTCCGGATCGGCGCCCCGGCGGCGCTTCAGATCGAGGTGTTCTCGTATCGCGTCGTCAAGAAGACCCATGCACCACAGCCTACTCGCCGGTGACCACGTTAGCGGTATCCGGCTCGGCCCTCACGGTGCGATTCTTGCCCTCCCGCTTGGCCATGTACAGCGCGGCGTCGGCGGCGGCGATGAGGTCATTCTTGGCCCCGTTCAGCGACGCCGCGGCGCCGATGCTGGCGGTCACGCTGAGCGAGCCCTCCCCCTCGATGAGCGGGATCTCCATGGACGCGATCGCCATTCGGGCGCGCTCGGCGGCCTCGTAGGCTCCCTCGAGGTCGGTGTGGGGCAGGATCAGCGCCATCTCCTCGCCGCCATAGCGGGCGGCCACGTCGACGTCACGGGAGGTGGCGCGCAGCGCATCGGCGACGCGGCGGAGCACGAGGTCGCCCTGCTGGTGGCCGTAGACGTCGTTGACGGACTTGAAGTTGTCGATGTCCAGCATGATCAGCCCGACCGGGTAGTGGTAGCGCCGGACCTCCTCCATCTCAGCGCTGAGCAGGTCCTGGAAGTGGCCGTGCGTGGCCAGTCCGGTGAGGTCGTCGGTGATCGCCTGGCGCTGGACGTCGAAATGCAGGTTGACGTTGGCCATCGCCAGGGTGGCCTGCGCGGCCAGCGACCGCAGCAGCTCCAGATCGTCCTCGGTGAAGCGCCGCCCCTCACGGCACACGGTGATGAGACCGTGGGTGGGGCCGCCGGGCGCCATCGCGCCGAGGGCGACCGTGGCCAGATACATCTCGCCCTGGGACGCCTCGCCGACCCCGTCGGAGGTCAGCGCCCGTCGCTCGGCGTCGTAGATCGGCCCCTCCAAGCCGGCGAGGCGGCCGACGTGAACCGTCTCGGTGAGCACGTCGTCGGCGCTCTGGCGGGCGCTGACACGGCCCCGCTCGGCGTCGGTGGCGTCCATCGCCGTCTCCAGCGCCAGCTCCAGCAGGGCGTCACGGTCCAGGCCGGACGCGAACGCCTCGCCGATCCGGCGGATCGCCTGCCTCACCCGGGCGCGCTCCTGCTCGAGCTCGGCGAGGCGGCGCTCGAGCTGGCGCGACATGTTGTTGAACTCCTCGCCGAGGAGAGCGAACTCGTCATGGCCCGAGGTCGGCACGGACGAGGAGAAGTCGCCGCCGGCGAGGCGCCGGGCGGCGTCCAGGAAGCGCGCGAGTTGCCCGTGCAGCGCGCGGGAGGCCAGCAACGAGAAGAAGAAAGCCAGGGTCAGGAACCCCACGATGAAGATCCCAGCCAGCACCCGGTCGGCGGCGACCGAGCCGCCCGACGCGGTGGCGTCGGAGAGGATGGAGACCACGACCTGGGACCGGTCAAAGCCGGCGAACGTCTGCGTGACCACCTGGTAGGTGGTGGGGCCGATCGTGACCGACCCGCGTGACCGCGGCAGCGCCCGGGCACCGGCAGCGGGCAGCGTCGACGCAAGCGTGGCGCCGTTGGAGCGCACCACCACGTCGATGCCCGGTCCGGCCAGCTCGCGGGCGAACTGGTCCGCGGTGAGCTGTGAGGCGGCCACGGTGCGGGCCGGCCGCTTGGGCGCCGCCTTGACCACCGCGATGCCGGGGGCGATCGCGGTGTGGTCGCCGATATCCACCTCCTCGACCGTTCCCACCTTGACGGTCAGGCGCGCCAGCCCGGCCTGGGCGGCAAGGATGTGGGCGCGGGCATCGAGCTTCGCGGGCGGGACAAGCGCGAGCTCGCCGGCCACGGCGCGAGCGCGGAGGCTCGCCTGCATGCTGGCGTTCTGATAGGCGCTCGCGACGGTGCTGGCGACCCCGCTGGCGCGGGCGTCGGCCTTGCCCGACTGGCTGTCGTCGATGAGCCGGAACACGAGAAAGCCAACCGCTGCCATGGGGACGACAACGATCAGGACGAAGAAGCTCGTCAAGCGTGTACGGAAACTCATCATCGGTCGCTAACGGTCTGTATCGGCAGTTCCGGCAAATCCATGAGCCCCAGGTGCGCTCCTACCAGCGACGCGGGCGATGAGAGTGGACGGTGCGGCGACTACACTCTGCCCGAATACCGCGCGGCTTACGCCGCCGCACGGGGCTATAGCTCAGTTGGGAGAGCGCCTGGATCGCACCCAGGAGGTCGCGAGTTCGAGTCTCGCTAGCTCCATCACGAGAAGCCTCGCAGCTGCGGGGCTTTCGTTTTGTCTGCCCGATCGGACGTCTGTTGGTCACTGGAGCGCGGCCGGGAGCGTGTGCTCGATCGCTCCGACGAGGTATGGACTCAGGGTTCGGGCGTAGCTGGCGGTGACGTGGGCGGCGGTGTCCCGGTACACGAGGACGTTGCCGATCGTGGCGGGGCAGAAGCCGTGATGGCAGTAGAAGGAGCGGGTGTTGACCACGCGGGCCCCGGGGATCCGTTCGGCCGCTTCGGCGAGGCGATCCGGGTCCCGGTAGGCGACCGCGGCGGGGGTGCCGCAGTTGCCGGAGGCGCTGTAGGTGATGCGGGTGACGCACGCGGTACTCGCGGGCGACACGCTGGGGTCATCCTGCACCACCACGACGTGCGCACCCCTGGCGGCGACGGGCCGCATCGCCCTGAGGTACTCCGCAACGGAGGTGGTGTACAGGCGGAGCGCGGTGGCGATGACGACCTTGTAATGGCGCTGAAGGAGCGCGCGCTGAATCAGGCCGAGCCCCGGGCAGGCTGGCGCGAGATGGGCCGGGAGCCATCCGCACGCCTGTCCGGTGAACGCCGTGACGCGCCAATTCAGTGCGTCGAGCTGGGGCTCGAGCGCCGCCAGGAGCGCGGCGGCGTGACTGTCCCCCACGAGGGCCACCCGGATCGCGCCGGGCCGTCGGCTTCCGTAGTCGCACGGGTGGGCGGGCTGATGCAGGTAGGCGTAGCACGCGTAGGCGCCGCCCGTGTCGTCGGGCAGTTGGCCGGGCAGCGGCGCCACTCGGTCTCCGGTGTTCAGGCGTGCGCAGCGATGCCGTGGATCGAGCGCCGCCGCACCGATGCAGTTGCGCGGGTCGTCCTGCGTATGTCCGACCAGCACGGGCGCTCCGAGGACAAGTCCGGTCGGACTGGTTGCCCGGACGGCGACGAGGCCGGCGGCGGCGAGGACCGCCGTGGCCCCGCACGCAGCGGCGTATCGCAGCCAGCCGCGGGCCGGGATCGGAACACGCCCGGGGCGGCGTAGAAGCCAGGCTCCGCGGCGCGCAGGATCCTCGAGCAGGTGAAACGACGCCGCCGCGAGCCCGAAGATCAGCACCAGTCCCACCAACCAATACGCCGCCGAGTACTGCGCGAAAACGGTCACGATCAGCACGACGACCGGGAAGTGCCAGAGATAGAGGCTGTACGAGATCTGGCCCAGGTACTGGCTGCCGGGGTTGGTCAGCGGCAGCAGTGACCGGCCCGACAGGCCGGCGCCGGCGGCGAGCACGGCGGCGGCGGAGAGCGTGGGCAGCAGCCCCCACGGTGCCGGAAACCCAGACGACGCGGGAACGAGGAACAGCGAGCACAGCACACCGAGCATGCCGGCCAGTGCGACGATTCGGCGCAGGCGCGGATCGGACCGCGCGAGCGGCTGAGCGGCGATCGCCACGAACGCTCCGAGGCCCAGCTCCCAGGCCCGGACGAAGGTCGAGAAGTAGGCGGCGGTCGGGTGGTGCGTGGTCTCGGAGAAGGCCCACGCGAGTGAGATGCCCGAGATGCCGGCGATGGCGACCCCCGCGACCAGCCGCGCGTGCTCGTGGCGCCAGAATCGCAGCCGGAGACCGACCAGCAGCAGGCCCAGCATCAGCCACGGCCACACGAAGTAGAACTGTTCCTCGACCGACAGCGACCAGTAGTGCTGCAGAGGTGACGGCGGCAGGGACTGGTTGAAGTAGTTGACGCCCGTCTGGGCGAAGTGCCAGTTGGCGGAGAAGAGGACGGCGGCGATCGCGTCCTTGGCGGCAGAGTGGTAGCGGTCGATTCCCTCGAGCACCCGGGTCGCGCACACCGTCGCGCCGATCACGAACAGGCCCGCGGGAAGGATCCGCTTGATCCGGCGGGCATAGAAACCGCGGAACGAGATGGTCTGCCGGCTCTCAAACTCGCGCACGAGGATCCCGGTGATCAAATATCCGGAGATCACGAAGAAGACATCCACCCCGACGAAGCTCCCCGTCGGCCAGCCTGCCATGTGGTTGGCTACCACCGCCAGCACGGCGATCGCGCGCAGACCCTGGATGTCCGCCCGGTAGCGGACGCGACGCGCGCCAGGCGGAGCCTGGCGAACGCCAGGCGGAGCCTGCGGCTGGTTCCGCTGGAGCACGGCCGCCATCCGCGGCATTGTGCACCGCTCTGGTCCGTCGCGCCCCGAAGATCTCACGTGCGCGGTGGTGATGCGCCGCGGCCTGCACCGGTGAGGCGGCGGCGCGTCCTCGGTCCGCCCGCCGTACAGGGCCTGGATCGGGTGGGTCTCACCCGCCCAGGTCTCCGAGTCGGTGTAGATCACGAACGTGTCGACCTCTCGCTCCAGTGCGCGCAGTCGGTACCGCCGAGCGGCGGATCAGCGGCCTTGACCGCACCATGGAGCCGATGGGGGAAGCACTGCGATCGAAGGTGACTGGTGCGCGTCGGGGCGGCTGTCGACTCTCCGGAGGCGTGGTGGTCGATTTTGCAGCTATTTCCTGCACGATCGACCACACCCGGAGCACGGGCCTCGATGGGGGCCCTTCGCTCAGCGTCCCGGGCGGGAAGGTGGCCGGCCGGGCTCGACTGGACGAGCGCTCCGAGCAGGATCTCGCGCTTCTGCGCAACGAGGGCCACACCGACTCCGGAGCGATTCGCCTTGCGCTTCACGAGGCTGCGGAGCTGCGAAGACGAACGAGCGCCCTGCGTCTGGAAGCCGAGGCCGCGGCGGCCCTTCGGGTGTCGTTCGCGAACACTCGCCCAGACGACCGTCGGCCGCCCGCTCAGTTGCCCGGCGTGGATGGGCGGCGGCCTGCGGCTTGGCCGGAAGTTCGACGGCCCCCCTCGGCAGGCTTCACCGATACTTCCTCCATGAATACCTTCAACCTCTTTCGCGACGAGACAACCGGCGACGAGAGTGATCCGCCCGGATACGGCGCGCAATCCGCGCAACTCGCGCCAAGGTTCGGAGCCTCTCGCCTCGCGATGACCGTGTATGACCTGCCGCCGGGACAGGCGATCTGCCCCTATCACTTCCACTGGGGCGATGAGGAGTGGCTGGTCGTCGTTTCCGGAACGCCAACGGTTCGCACGCCCGACGGCCAACGGACGCTGGAGCCGGGAGATGTCGTCTGCTTTCTGGTGGGGCCGGAGGGCGCGCACCGGGTCCACAACGCGAGCGACGACGCCGCCCGCGTCGCCCTTTTCTCCAACAAGCACGAGTTCGGGATCATCGAGTATCCGGACAGCGACAAGCTTGGCGTCTGGGGCCGCCATGACGAGGCGCTCGACCACGTGATCCGGCGCAGCCCGGACCTCGATTACTGGGACGGCGAGCGGCTCTGAGGAGACAGCGATCGGGGGCATTCCGGAACACTGCCCCCTGGGGGCGCCCTCGCGCTCGGCACCGCACGGCACGGCCCGCATCGGCAGAACAGCCAACCACCTAGGATGAAACGGTGGGAAGACACGCGGCCGTCGCGCTGTACGTGCTTACTCTGGTCGCCGTTGTGGTGGGCGTGGATCTCCTGTTCTTCAGGCACCACTTCTGGGAGCGGCTGATAGCGAATGTCGGGATCGTCCTTGTGTTTGCGGCGTTCTATCTCGTGTTCCGGCACGCATTGGGGGGTAAGTGAAGGCCTTGGGGGCTACACCTTCCTCGGCGCCGACCCCAAGCATCGCTGTCGCCGTACCGTGTGCATGCCAGCACCGCCGCTCCGCTCGTCCGCGGAAGACCGTGACGTGAGTGAGCTACAGGCCCACGGAGATGTGACCGGCAGGGATCGAACCTGCGACACCACCGCGTTTCAAGCGAGCGCTCTACCCGCTGAGCTACGGCCACGCGTTGTACTGCTACTACCTATTGTTGTACGCCCGGTTCGCTCAACGGCATGCGTCACTGTGACCTGTCAATGACAGGTGTGACGACGGCGTACGACATGTGAAGACCTTCCCTCGCAGACGGGGCGTGCGAGCCGCGTATCTGCGCAAGTCACCCGTCCGCGATTCACGCAGGCAACTGACAGTCGAGGCGAGGCGGTGAGGATTGACGTGCTCCGCCCGGTTGGCCGCAGCGGTCCGACGCGGCGGCGATCAGATCGATCAGGATTCGAGAAGCGCGCTCGCCGGCCCGGACCTAGCATGACCGCCGTGAAGATCCACCCCAACACCCACGACCTTCAGGAGGGGACCATGACCGCATCTTCCACCCAGGGGATCAAGACTGTGCTGCATCCCGTGTCCGACCTGGCCGCGGCCAAGCCGGTGTACACGGCCCTGATCGGCGCACCGCCGCAGCACGACGCGGAGTACTACGTCGGCTATGACACCGAGGGCCAGCACATCGGACTGGTGCCCGGCGGCGGGCCGCAGGGCATGACCTCGCCGGTGGCCTACTGGCACGTGCCCGACATCGAGGCGAAGCTGGCCGAGGTGACCGCCGCCGGCGCCACCGTCAACGAGCCCGCGCGGGACGTCGGAGGCGGCCGCCTGGTGGCCACGATCACCGACCCGGATGGCAACGTCCTCGGGCTGCTCCAGGACCGATGATGCGGACACGATGAGGGCGGCCACGCGAAAGGACGCGCGGTCGCCCACGCCGCGCGGTGCCGACAGTCACGATCTGATCCGCGTGCACGGCGCGCGCGTGAACAACCTCAAGGACGTCAGCGTCGAGATCCCCAAGCGCCGGCTGACCGTGTTCACGGGCGTCTCGGGCTCGGGCAAGAGCTCGCTGGTATTCGGCACGATCGCCGCGGAGTCGCAGCGGATGATCAACGAGACCTACAGTGCCTTCGTCCAAGGCTTCATGCCGACGCTGGCGCGGCCCGATGTCGACGTGCTCGAAGGGCTGACGACCGCGATCCTGGTCGACCAGGAGCGGATGGGTGGCGACGCACGCTCAACCGTTGGCACCGCCACCGACGTCAACGCGATGCTGCGCATCCTCTTCAGCCGGCTCGGGCACCCGCACGTCGGCTCGCCCAACGCGTTCTCCTTCAACGTCCCCTCGGTCCGCGCCAGGGGAGCGATCACGATTGAACGCGGCGACCGCAAGACCGTCAGCAAGAGCTTCACTCGCGCGGGCGGCATGTGCCCGCGCTGCGAGGGCCTGGGGACGGCCTCCGACATCGATCTCACCCAGCTCTTCGACGACTCCAAGTCGCTCGCCGAGGACGCGCTCACCATCCCGGGGTACAAGGCGGGCGGCTGGAACTATCGGCTCTACAGCGAGTCGGGCTTCGTGGACCCGAACAAGCCAATCCGCGACTACACCAAGAAGGAGCGGCAGGACTTCCTCCACCACGAGCCGACCAGGATGAAGATCGCGGGCATCAACATGACCTACGAGGGGCTGATCCCGCGGATCCAGAAGTCGATGCTCTCCAAGGACCAGGAGTCGGTGCAGCCGCACGTCCGGGCGTTCGTGGAGCGAGCGGTCACGTTCACGGCCTGCCCCGACTGCCGCGGCACCCGGCTCAGCGAGGCCGCCCGGTCCTCCAAGATCGGTGAGATCAACATCGCCGACGCGTGCGCGATGGAGATCACCGACCTGGCCGAGTGGGTGCGCGGCCTCAACGAGCCGTCGGTGGCGCCGCTGCTCACGGCGCTGCAGGCGACCATCGACTCCTTCGCGGAGATCGGGCTGGGCTACCTCTCGCTCGACCGGCCGTCGGGCACTCTGTCAGGCGGCGAGGCGCAGCGCGTGAAGATGATCCGCCAGCTCGGCTCCTCGCTCACCGACGTCACGTACGTCTTCGACGAGCCCACCACCGGCCTGCACCCGCACGACATCGAGCGGATGAACGAGCTGCTGCGGCGGCTGCGCGACAAGGGCAACACGGTCCTCGTGGTGGAGCACGAACCGGGGACGATTGAGATCGCCGACCACGTCGTGGACCTCGGGCCCGACGCCGGCACGGCGGGCGGCACCATCTGCTTTCAGGGGACCGTCGCCGGGCTGCGGGGCAGCGGCACGATCACCGGCCGCCACCTGGACGACCGGGGCGCCCTGAAGGAGGCGGTGCGGACGGCCACCGGCTCGCTGGAGATCCGCGGCGCGTCGGAACACAACCTGCGCGAAGTGGACGTCGACATCCCGCTCGGGGTGCTGGTCGTCGTCACCGGCGTCGCGGGCTCGGGCAAGAGCTCGCTCGTGCACGGGTCGATCCCCGCAGGCGCGGGTGTGGTGTCGATCGACCAGGACGCGATCCGCGGCTCGCGACGGAGCAACCCCGCAACCTACACCGGCCTGCTGGACCCGATCCGCAAGACGTTCGCGAAGGCCAACGGCGTGAAGCCGGCGCTGTTCAGCGCCAACTCCGACGGCGCCTGCCCCCACTGCAACGGCGCCGGCGTCATCTACACCGACCTGGGCATGATGGCCGGCATCGCCACCACGTGCGAGGAATGCGAGGGCAAGCGCTTTGAGGCTTCGGTGCTGAACCACCACCTCGGCGGCCGCGACATCAGCGAGGTGCTGGCGATGTCGGTGACCGACGCGCGGGAGTTCTTCGGGGCCGGTGAGGCGCGCACGCCGGCGGCTCACGCCATCCTTGACCGGCTCGCTGACGTCGGGCTCGGCTACCTCAGCCTCGGCCAGCCGCTCCCGACGCTGTCCGGCGGCGAGCGACAGCGGCTGAAGCTCGCCACCCACATGAGCGACAAGGCCACCGTCTACATCCTCGACGAGCCGACCATCGGCCTGCACCTCGCCGACGTCGAGCAGCTGCTCGGCCTGCTCGACCGTCTCGTCGATTCCGGCAAGTCGGTCATCGTCATCGAGCACCATCAGGCGGTGATGGCGCACGCCGACTGGATCATCGACCTCGGCCCCGGCGCCGGCCGCGAGGGCGGCCGGATCGTGTTCGAGGGCACGCCGGCCGACCTCGTGACCGCAGGCTCGACCCTCACCGGCGAGCACCTCGCGGCCTACGTGAGCGCCTGAGCCAAGCCCGCGCGGGCTCTACGCCCGGCGGAACGCGCGCACCGAGAGCGGCACGAAGATGAGCAGCAGTCCCGCCATCCAGGCGAGCATGCCCAGCGCGGGGCCGAGCGCGTGGCCGTGGCCGATGGTGAGCGCGCGGGCGGCGTCGACGGTGAGCGTCACCGGGTTGATGTCGGCGAACCAGCGCAGGACCCCGGGCATCGAGCTCGTCGGCACGAACGCCGAGGAGGCGAACACCAGCGGGAAGACCCAGATGAAGCCAACCGACTGGGCGGTCTCGGGATCACGGACGGAGATCCCGATGAACGCGCTGATCCACGAGAACACGTAGGCGAAGGCGAGCACGAGGAGCAGCGCCAGCGCGACCTCGTACACCGGCTCGGTCGGCCTGAACCCCACGGCGATTCCCAGCCCGAGCATCAGGAGCACGGTCAGGGCATTGGTCGCCAGATCGGCGGTGGTCCGGCCCACCAGGACCGCCGAGCGCGCGATCGGAAGCGAGCGGAACCGGTCGACGACACCGGCCTTCATGTCCTCGGTGAGCCCGAGGCCGGTGGTGAGCGAGCCGAACACGGCGGTCATCACGATGATCCCGGGGAGCAGGTAATCGACGTAGTGGATGTGACCGGTGTTGATCGCGCCGCCGAACACATACCGGAACAGGAGCACCAGGATCACCGGCTGGACGAACAGATAGACCACGTACATCGGCCGCCGCAGGACCTTGCGCAGCTGGCGCACCAGCATGACCTTGCTGTCGGAGAGCGTCTCAGCCATCGTCAGGCGGCCGCGGTCAGGGATCGTGTCGGTCAGGGTGGTCATGCCGCTACCTCCTCGGCGTAGGGGTTGTCAGTGGGTTGCTCGGCCGGGCGGCCGGTGAGGGTCAGGAAGACGTCGTCGAGGCTCGGCTGCTGGAGCTCGACCGAGGTGAGCACGAGACGTCGCGCGTCCAGCCGGCGGATGGCCTCCGACGACACCCCCGGATCGTTCACGGTGAGTCGGATCTCGCGCTCGGCGGCGTTGACGTGCGGCTCCTCGCCCACCGCGAGGCCGGCGAGCGCCTCGGCCGCTTCGCCGATGCGGGCCGCGTCCGGGAGTCGGAGCGTCAGGACGCTGCCGCCGACCATCGCCTTGAGCTCCGATGCCGTCCCCTCGGCGCGGATCCGCCCGTGGTCGACGACGGCGATCCGCGCGGCAAAGCGGTCGGCCTCCTCCAGGTACTGGGTCGTGAGCAGCACGGTGACGCCATCGCGCGCGAGCTCGGCCACGACGCGCCATAGCTCCTGGCGCGAGCGCGGATCGAGTCCGGTCGTCGGCTCGTCGAGCAGCACGACCGGCGCGCCGCCGATGAGCCCCGCCGCCAGGTCGAGACGGCGGCTCATACCCCCCGAGTAGACAGCGGCGCGGCGATCGGCCGCCTCGGTCAGATCGAAGCGCTCGAGCAGCTCCGCAGCGCGGGCGCGAGCGTCGGCTCCGGACATCCGGTTCAGGCGCGCGATCATCTCCAGGTTCTCGCGACCGGTCAGCTCGCCGTCGACCGCCGCGAACTGCCCGGCCAGCCCGATCCGCCGGCGCACCGCCAGCGGCTCGCGCACGACGTCGTGTCCGTGCACGCGAGCCTCGCCGGATGTCGGCTCCAGGAGCGTCGCGAGGATCCGGACGAGCGTCGTCTTCCCGGCGCCGTTGGGCCCCAGCAGCCCGAACACCATTCCGGCGGGGACGTCGAGCTCGAGGCCGTCCAGCGCGGTGACGTCGCCGAACTGCCTGCGCAGGTCGCGCACCTCGATTGCTGAAGTTGTGGTCATCTCTGTTCCTCCGGGTGTTTTCAGTCCACGCCGGGATAGGCGCGGTTGATCGTGATGTCGCCGTAGCCGCTCTTGGCCCGCACTTCGACGGTTGTCTCGCCGGGCCCGGGGGGGCCGCTGCGATCCAGGTCGTTGCGCACCTGGCCGTACCCGGTCCCGAGATCGAGGAACGCGGCCGTCCCGTCAGGGATGCCGATCTCGATCTGGCCAAAGCCGATTCGAGCGTCGAGGGAGCCCCCCGCGGCTGCGCCGACGCGGACGTCCCCGGTGGCGTTCTTGATCACCGTCGGCCCGTGCAGTTCGCCCGCGCGGATGTTGCCCGTGCCGGTGGTGAGCTCCGCAGCGCCCTCCGCGTACCCGACCTCGACGTCGCCGGCACCCGTCTGCAGCCTGACGGCCGCCGCCCGTTCGACGTCGATGTCGCCGAGCCCTGTCTTGATCTGGGTCTCACCCAGCGCGCCGGTGGAGCGAAGCGATCCCATGGCGGATTTCGCGAGCACGCGCGAGCCGGCGGGAAGCTCGATGTGTACCTGGACGGCACCGCCGTCGCTGCGGGGGGTGTACATGCGCCAGTTGCGCGGGGTCCGCACCTGCACCCGGCCGGGAGCGTTCTCCACCCGGGTCCGCTCGACGGCGTTCACGTCGTCGCGCGCGGCCTCGTTGGCGGGACGCACCTCGACCACCGTGTCGGCGCGATCGCCGGCCTCGATGCGCACGTCCGCGACGTACAGCTCGAGCTCAAGCGTGATCGGGCCGGGTGTCACAAAGCGCGGCATCACCGCCCCCATCCCTTGTACCGCTGGACGCCATAGGACGGGCCGGACTCGCGGGCGCCGGACCGCCCGCGGTCGACCGCGGCCGCCGCGGCGCGCACCAGCCAGGCGTTGATCGAGAGGCCATCCTGCTCGGCGGCCTGCTCGACCCGACCCTTGAGCTGCTCGGGCAGGCGCAGATTGATCCGGGCCACCGCGCCCTCTCCGCCCGCCGCGCTCTCGCCGGCGGACGTCGCGTCGGCGCCGCCGCCGTCGCCCGCGTCGCGTCCCCGCCGCTCGGCGGGCACGCTGACCACGAACTCCGGGTCGCTTTCGCGCAGCCGCAGCTCGACCGAAGCAGGCGCCAGGTCCCGGGTGATCTCGGCGGCAGCCGCCGCCAGGACATCGAGCAGCATCAGCCGCACCGAGTCGTCAAGCGACGCGATCAGCCGCTGGGCCGCCCGCGCCTCCTCTTCCTTCTCGCCCTCCGCCGCCAGCGCCAGCCGGTCGCGGAGTCGTTCCAGATGTCTGTCTAGTTGCATGGCACCACTATGGCACCATCTTGGCACCATGTCAAGCCAGATTGATGCCAAGATGGCTCAGAGGTAGGCGCGGCCGCCCCAGACGGCCGCCGCGACGCGCGGCGCGACCGAAGTCCTTACGCTCGCCCTGAACGTGCTCGCCGCCGCCCCGGCGCGATCATGACCCTCGAGCCGATGCCCGACTTCGCCGACCTGTCGCTCACCGAGATCGTCGAGTCGGTCGCTGCACGCGATCCCACTCCGGGCGCCGGCCCGAGCCTGGCCTGGACGTGCGCGCTCGCCGCCGCCCTGGTTGAGATGGTCAGCGCGGTGATGCTGCGCAAGGAGCCGGACGCGCCGGCGACGATCGAGGCGCGCCGCAATCGGGCCCACGCGCTGCGGGCCACCGCCCTGTCCCTCGCCGACCTCGACGCCGCCGCCTACCGCGAGGTGCTGGCGGTGCAGCGGCGCCGCGAGGAACCCGGCCATCCGGAGCGGCTTCGCAGGGCGCTGGCGGACGCCGCTGACCCGCTGGTGCGGATCGTGCAGACCGCCCGCGAGGTGAGCGAACTGGCCACGGCGGCGGTCGCCGACGCCCGCGGCGGGATCCGCGGTGAGGCGATCACCGCGCTCGTCCTCGCTGCGAGCGTGGCCCGCGGCGGCGTCCCGCTGGTCGAGCTCAACCTCGCCGGCAACCCTCAGGACCCGCGACGGGCGCTCGTGCGCGAGGCCGCCGCCGCCGCGGCCGCCCTCGAGCGGACAGTCGGCCCGGTCACGCCGTCCTAGAAGATGGAACGCAGCCCGTGCAGGGCCGCGGCGCCGAGCACGATCTCCAGCGCGACGCCGATGATCCCGACCGCGATCCCGGCGATGACCACGAGGGCGTCCTCCAGGAGCACGCCGAGGGAGAGGATCACCACGCCGAGCGACGGCAGGGTATCCAGGCCGGTGAACGGCGGCGCGAAGAACGCCCCCACCGCGCCCGCGATCACCAGCAGGCCGAAGACGGCATTGGAGAGCCGGTGCTCGAACACGAACGCCAGCCGGGGCCGCGACAGCCGCTCCAGGCGGCGGATGAGCTTCGTCAGCGACGCGATGAACCGCTGCTGCCGTGCGCCGGCGAGCTCGAGCCGTTGCCAGCGCTGGGGCAGCCAGACCTGTCGCCGGCCGACGATGAGCTCGAGCGCGAGCAGCACCGCGATGATCTCGAAGACGTGGGTCGCGCCGCCGGTGGGCAGCGGGAGGGCGGGCACCCCGAGCAACAGCACGAACAGGACGGCGAAGCTCTTCTCGCCGAACGCGGTCACGAGGCTGCCGAGGGTCTTGTCGCCCTCGCCGCCCAGCCATTGCTCGAGCTCGTCGCTGAGCGCCTGCGGCTCTGCCGTGGCGTCGGCGGGATCGGCAGGCGAGGGCTGACCCTCGGTGTCAGTCATGACCCTAGTGTGCCGCGGCCGGCGAGCGCCGGCCGCGGCGTCCCGTGCCCGACCGCGCTACGCGGCGAAAGCAAGGCTGCGCTTGCCGTCCAGCGCGCGCAGCCGTCGGACGCGCTCGGCGATCGGCGGGTGCGTGGCGAACAGGGTCGCGATCCCCTGACGCGGCAGCGGATTGACCGCGTACAGCGAGGCGGTCGCGGGGTTGACGTTCATCGGGAGCGCCTGGGATTCACGCTCGAGCGTCTCGAGTGCGTCGGCCAGGGGCGCGGCGCGGCCCAGCAGCTGAGCTCCCGCGGCGTCGGCGAGATATTCGCGCTGGCGCGAGACGCCCAGCTGGAGCAGCGTCGCCGCGATCGGCGCGACGATGATCGCCACCAGCGTTCCGATCAGGCCGAGCGGTGAGTCGTCGTCGTCGCTGCCGCCGAAGAGCAGCGAGAACTGCAGAACGGTGGCGATCGCGGACACCGCCCCGGCGACCATCGCGGCGATCGACGACACCAGGATGTCGCGGTTCTTGATGTGCGCGAACTCGTGCGCGAGCACGCCGCGGACCTCGTCCTCCGGGAGCTGCCGCAGTAGCCCGTCGGTGACGGCGACCGCCGCGTGAGCGGGGTCGCGGCCGGTCGCGAATGCGTTGGGCTGCGCCGAGCCGATCAGGTACAGCCGCGGTACCGGCACGCCCGCGCGCCTGGCGAGGTCGCGCGCGATCTCCTCGAGCTCCGGGATCTCGCCCGGCTCGAGCGGCCGCGCGCGGCTGGCGGCGAGCGCCAGCTTGTCAGAGAACCAGTAGCCGGCGACGTTCATGAGAACGGCGAGCGCGACGAAGATGTAGAGCGCGCCGCCGCCGATGGCACCGCCGATCGCGATCAACAATGCGGTGAGGGCTGCGATCAGCAGCCAGGTACGAATCTGTGTAGCGAACCGAGTCGCTGTGATGCTCATGGTCTCGAGTCCCCTTTCGACTGAGCGCCGTGATGTGACGATCAGCCGAAGGTTTCTCCCGCCCCGGTGTGGGGCCGGCGCGCCCGGGCTCGTGTGAGCCGTACTGACGAGCGACGCCCGTTGGGGGATACTGCCCCCCGGCAGGCCCTTATCGTAGCGGCCGCCGGGGTGCGATCCCGGCCCCTGGAGCGCATTCTTCACACCTTCTTCGAAGCCGTTTCGATGACGGGCGTGTTCGCAGGCAGCTAGAGGAGATGGCAGAAGAAATGAGGGGCAGTGGCGCCGTGTCCCGCGGGGTTGCTCGGGGCGCCCTCACTCATGGCCATCATGCTGGCCATGCTCATGTAGGCGGTGCAGGCGGCGAGGATCACGGCGAGCTGGCAGACGCCCAGCCGAACCCGGGCCGAGGTGACCCCCGACCACGGGCCGCAGCGCCAGCACAGCGCGGCGATCATGAGCGCGTCGAGCGCACAGAGCAGGTCGAACTCGCCCACCGGCAGCCGTCCGACGCCCGGGAGCCCCATGGTGCGGGTGACGACCCACACCGCGGTGAGCACGAACTGGAGAGCGATGCCGGCCACGTAGACCCAGCGCCGCCCCTCGCGGAGGCTGACCAGCGCGATCCACGCGAACTGGAGGGCCGCGATGGCGGCCTCGCCGGCGGCCACCGCGCCGTGCCCCGCCGGCATCGTCACCGCCGAGTACAGGTACACGGCGGCCAGGGCCCCGGACAGGACCTTCATCACCGCCGCGGTGATGCGGTCCGATGACGCTCGCAGGGCGAGCGCGCCGGATCTCGGCACGCCGTGATCGAAGGTGGCCACGCGCGACCGCGGGCTAGGCGGAGGTCAGGCGGAAGGCGCCGACCAGAGCCTGCAGCTCCTGGGCGGAGCTGGCCAGCAGCTCGGCCGACGCGGCGACCTCCTGGGTGGAGGCCGACGACTGCTGGGTGGCCGACGAGGCGTGCTCCGTGGCCGACGAGGCCTGCGCGGCGACGGCGGCGACGCTCTCCATCTCCTGAGCCATCCGCTCGGCGCCCTGGGCGATCTGGCGGGTGGCGCGCGAGATGTCCTCGGACTGCTGGGTCATCTCCTGCACCGCCTCGCCGATCCGCTCGAAGGCCACGCGAGTCTCGGCGGCGGTGGCGGCCGACTGGCCGGTGCGCTGGGCGCCGTCCTCGACCACCGACACCGCGAGCCGGGTCTCGGTCTGGATCTCCTGAACGATCTGGGAGATTGCGCGGGCGGCCTGGGAGGACTCCTCGGCAAGCTTGCGCACCTCCTCGGCGACGACGGCGAAGCCCTTGCCCGAGTCGCCGGCACGGGCGGCCTCGATGGCGGCGTTGAGCGCCAGCAGGTTGGTCTGGTCGGCGATGCCGGTGATCGTCTTGACGATGACGCCGATGTGCTCGGACTTCGCGGCCAGCTCACCGATCGCCTGGGATGCCTGGGCGGAGGACTCGCTCACGGCCTGGGCGGCGACGGTGGCCTCGGTGGCCGCCTGCGCACCCTCCTCGGCCGCGTGCCGCACGCGCTGGGCGGCGTCGGCTGTGCGGCGGGCGCTCTCGGCGCTCGAGGCGACGGCGTCGCCGACCTGCTCGGCGGACTCACGGGCTGCGGTGACGGCGTGCACCTGGCGCTGGGCGCCCTCGGCCAGCTGGGTCAGCGACCCGGCGACCTCGGAGCTGGCGCGGCCGGCCTCGGCTGTCGTCTCGGCCATCTCCAGCGAGGAGGAGGCGACACTGGAGGCGGTGCGCTCGATCGCCTGTACCAGCTCGGCGACGTGGCCGATGCCCTGCCGCAGGGTGCCGATGGCCGTGCCGGCCTCCTCGTCACCGCCGACCTGCACGCCGATCGACAGATCGCGGGCCTGCAGGCCCTGGGCGAGGGTCAGCATCAGGTCATGGTCGTGCTGCTGGGTGACCAGGAGCTCAGCCTGGTCATGGGTCTCACGGGCCAGCGCGGTGGAGATGTAGATGAGCACGACCACTTCGAACACGACGAACGCGGCGTGCAGGGCCACCATCTCGATGCCGTTGGCCTGCCCCCACTTGGCCGGGAACACCCAGATGCCGGTACCGGCGGCCTGGAGGAAGTGGAAGACGAGGTGGTGCAGCGCCACCACGAGCCCGCCGAAGGCGGGGGCGCGCCAGTCGCGGTAGAGCAACAGGAAGGCCAGCCAGGTGAAGATGTGGAAGTGCAGCTCGGTGGCCCCGTGGGTCTCCTGGATGAGGAGTGCCGAGTAGCCGGCGAATGCCGCCGTCACGGTCAGACGAGACGCGAGGGTGCCGGGACGCACACGAACGATCCACAGCGGCGTGAGCGACAGCACGAGGCTGGCGATGATCGCGACGACCCAGTAGCCGTGCAGCGCGGCCAGTCCGATGCCGAAGGGCAGGTGGGCGAGCAGCAGCTTGGACAGCACGCTGTCGGCGCGCACCTGCTCTTCATGGAGCATGCGCTCCGCGCGCGCGTCGATCTCGTTCACAGCCACCTGTGATCCTCTCGGTTGCCAGTACGCATACCTCCCTGTTGTCGGCACACGCGCCCACGAGTTGAGCGCCGTGCCGGCGCGCTGGCCGCCGCTGGGTCCGGAGGCGGCGGTACGGTTTCGGCGAGTCGTCGCGGCGCGCCGCCACGGCGCGACCGGCCTCATCACGGGGTCACACGACCCGTACCCGCCCTTTCCGAACTGGCAGCCCGGCGCCCGGCCGGGCGGCGTACCGCTCTGAGCGACTGCCTACCGGGCGCTTGCCGCGGCGGCGCTGCCGATCTGCGGTCCCAGCTCCACAAGCCGCCGGGCGGCGGTGGCGATCGCGTCCGCGTCGATGCCGACGTCGGCCATCAGCTCGGCCATCTTGCCCGAGCCGGGCAGATGCGAGACGCCGAGCTTGACCACCCGGGGGCGCTCGTCGGTGTCGGCGAGCGCGCTGATCACCGCCTCGCCGATCCCGCCCTCGGGCCAGTGGTCCTCTGCGACCACGAAGCGGCCGCCGGTGGCGGCCGACGCGGCGGCCAGCGTGTCGACGTCGACCGGCTTGACCGAGTAGAGGTCGATGACGCGGGCGTTGACGCCGTCGGAGGCGAGGGCGTCAGCGGCCTTGATCGCCTCATGCAAGGTGACCCCGGCGCCGATGAGCGTGACCTGATCGTCGTCAGACTCCCGCACCACGCGCGACCCGCCGATCCTGAACGCCTCGTCGGGGCCGTAGAGCGTGGGCAGGCCGGAGCGGGTGGAGCGCAGGTAGGAGATCCCGTCATGGTCGGCCATGGCCTCCACGAGCTTCACCGTCTGGTTGGGGTCAGACGGGTAGAGCACGACGGAGCCGCCCAGGGCGCGGAACTCGGCCAGGTCCTCCAGCGCCATCTGCGACGGGCCGTCCTCGCCGATCGAGACACCGGCATGCGAGCCGTTGAGGCAGAGCTTGGCCTGGGAGATGACCGCCATGCGCACGAAGTCGTACGACCGCGAGTGGAAGGCGGCAAAGGTGGCGGCGAACGGAGTCCAGCCGCGCACCTGGAAGCCGATGGCGGTGGCCATCATCATCTGCTCGGCGATGTAGGCCTCGAAGTAGCGCTCGGGCGTCTTCTTGATCGCCTCGTCGGTGTGGGTGGAGTTGCTGACCTCGCCGTCGATGACAACGACGTCACCACGGCGCTGCATGACCGCCGCCACGGCCTCGCCGAACGCCTTGCGGGTGGGGACGGCGTCGCCCCCGACCTGGTAGCTGGGCAGCGGCAGCGATGGGTCGGCGTCGAATCGATGCGGGGTGCCGGCGCTCTCGGGCTTGGCCACGTGGACGTGGACAGGGCCGACGTTGCCGAGCTCCTCGATCGCCTTGTCCGGATCCTTGAGCGGCTGGCCGTGCTTGCCCTCGACGTTGGCGGTCTCCGTGGCGCCGTAGCCCTTGATGGTGCGCGCGACGATCATCGTCGGCTTGCCGGCGGTCGCCTCGGCCTCGGAGAAGGCGCGGTCGATCTCGGGGATGTCGTGGCCGTCGATCTCGATCGTGTTCCAGCCGGCGGCCTCGGCGCGCTTGGCGTAGGACTCGAGGTTCCAGCCGTGCATCGTCTCGCCGCGCTGGCCCAGGCGGTTGACGTCGATGATGGCCACGAAGTTGTCCAGGCCGTTGACCCCGGCGTGCTCGACGGCCTCCCAGATCGAGCCCTCCGCCATCTCGGAGTCGCCGCACAGGGTGAAGACGCGGTAGGGGAGGCGATCCAGGTCGCGGGCGCACAGGGCGACACCCGCGGCGATGGGCATGCCCTGCCCCAGCGAGCCGGTGGCGACATCGACCCACGGCAGGACCGGCGTCGGGTGGCCCTCCAGCTTGGACCCGAACCTGCGGAAGGTCAGCAGCTCCTCGTCGGTGATCGCGCCGGCGGCGGCGAACATGGCGTACACGAGTGGCGACGCGTGGCCCTTGGAGAAGATGAGGTGGTCGTTGTTCGGGTTCTCCGGCTTGTCGTAGTCGTAGCGCAGATGGCGCGCCATGAGCACGGCCATGAGGTCGGCGGCGGACATGGACGAGGTGGGGTGCCCGGAGTTGGCGGCGGCCGCTGCCCGGATCGAGTCGATGCGCAGGCGCTGGGCGAGCTGATGGATCTCTTCGTTGGTCATCGGGCCTTCCTCTGGATCGGGGCCGTTTGGTGATGAACTGCGCGCGAAAGCCAGGGTGAAAACATCCGGCGCATCCGAGTAATAGCACCCGGGTGGCTCTATGCGTCACACGAAATGTGACTATGGATCACGAGGGGTGAGACGCGGCTGGCTCGCGGCTGGGCCGGCGCGTGACCGCCGCGCCGGCGTCGGGGTGCAGGCGCAGTGCCGCGGCGGTGCCCACGAGGGCCACGAGCGCCAGTAGGAGGAAGGCCACGCTGTATGGACTGGCCGACGTGGTGGCGCCGGGCAGCGCGCCCGCCAGGGGGGCGCCGGCGCGAATCGCCACCGCGCCCACCGGGACGCCCAGCCCCACGGCCAGCTGCTGCGCCGTGGCCTGCAGCGTGTTGGCGTCGCGGATCTGCTCGGGCGGGGTGTCGCTGAAGGCGATGGTCGAGTAGCAGGTGAGGCTCACCGAGCGGCCGACGCCGTTGAGCAGCGCCACCGCCGCAATGAGCACCAGGGGGGTGCCGGCGTGCAGGAACGCCGCCGCCACCATCGTCGCGGCGGCGCCCGCGGTGGACGCCACCAGCACCGGGCGAAAGCCGAAGCGGCGCAGCAGCGGCGTCGTGGTGGGCTTGATCGCGATGTTGCCGATGAACACGAACACCACGACCGCGCCCGACTTCACCGGGCTCCACCCGAAGGCGTCCTGGAAGAGCAGGGTGAGCACGAACGGCACCGCCGTGATCGCCGTCCAGAACAGGGTGCCGCTGCCCAGCGCGGCGCGGAAGGTGGGCACGCGCAGGGTGCGCAGGTTGACCAGCGGGTGCGGGACGCGCAGCAGATGCAGCGTCGCGCCGGCGAGGCCGACCACCGCGATGCCCCCGCAGGCGATCACCCCCGACCACGACACGCGGCTCTGAGACAGGAGGTAGGCCATGTACGTGGCGGCAGCCAGGCCCCCGCACGTGAGCACGCCACCGAGCGGATCGAGTGGCGGCGCAGTCTGGTCGGTGTGCGGCGAGTCGATCAGCCGCCACGCGACCACAAACGCCAGCACCCCGAGCGGCACGTTGACCAGGAACAGCCATTGCCAGCTCGCATAGGTGGTGATCACCCCGCCGGCCAGCGGGGCGACGACCGGTGCGACCAGCCCCGGCCATACCAGCAGCCCGATCATCGCCAGCACCTGGGCCTTGCCGGTGCGCGACAGCACCACGAGGCGGCCGACCGGGACCATCATCGCGCCGCCGATCCCCTGGGTGATGCGAAACACCACCAGCTCGGCCAGGCTGGTCGCGGCCGCGCAGGCGAGTGAGGACGCGGTGAAGACGACGATCGCCGTCAGGAACACAGGGCGGGCGCCCCACCGAGCCGCCAGCCAGCCGCTCAGCGGGATGAATACCGCGAGCGTCACCATGTAGGCCGCGATCACCAGCCCCACCGAGGTGGAGGCCACGTGCAGGGCGTCCCCGATGCGCGGCGCGGCGGTGGTCACGATCGTGCCGTCCAGGTTCTCCATGAAGAAGCAGCCCGCCACCAGCAGGGCGGTGTTGCGCAGACGCCGGTCGGTCATCGGTGAGGGCACTCTGCCACGGTGCGGTTGCGGGAGGGAACCCGCTCGACCCGGGGGCGTAGCGGCGTACGATTAGGACATGACGTCGCTGGGCCTAGCATTGCTGGTCATCGGGGCCGTGGTGGCAATCGCGGAAGCGCACTACCCCACGCACGGGATCGCCGGCGGGATCGGCGTGGTCGTGATGGCCTTGGGGGCGGTTCTCGCCATCATCGGGCTCGGCGGTGCGGTCGCGGTGGCTTTGCTCGCGGGCGGCGCGCTGGCCGCGGTGGGCGCGGGCACCGTGCTCGTCTCGCTCAAGCAGGGTGGCGCCGTCCGACACCGGCGCGTGCGCACCGGCGCCGAGGGGATCATCGGCCACATCGGGACGGTGCGGACATGGACGCGTTCCGGGGGCAGCGTGGCCGTGGACGGGGCGCTGTGGCGCGCCCGCCGCTCGCTGGGCGCCGACGACGATGACACCGGTGCGGCCGAGCTCCACACCGGGGACGTGGTCGTGGTGGAGCACCTCAACGGGCTGACGCTGTCCGTGCGTCCGGCCGAGGACTGGGAGCTCCTGTAGCCAGTGGTGACTGCAATCATCGTCATCCTCGCCGTGATCCTCGTGGTGGCACTCACCGCGGTGGCCAGCGCCATCCGGGTCCTGCGCGAGTACGAGCGCGGGATCGTGTTCCGGCTGGGGCGTCTGATGGAGGTCCGTGGCCCGGGGCTCCAGCTCCTCATTCCGTCGCTTGACCGGATGGTTCGCGTCAGCCTGCGGACGGTGACCCTGACGATCCCGCCCCAGGAGATCATCACGCGCGACAACGTGCCGGCGCGCGTGACCGCCGTCGCCTACTACCGGGTGATCGACCCCAGCAAGGCCGTCACCGAGGTGGAGAGCTTCTCATCGGCGACCCTGCAGATCGCCCAGACCTCGCTGCGCTCCGTGCTCGGCGTCGTGGACCTCGACACCCTGCTGTCCGAGCGCGAGCACCTCAACACCTCGCTGCAGGAGGTCATCGACGCCCAGACCGAGCCGTGGGGGATCAAGGTGACCACGGTCGAGATCAAGGACGTCGAGATCCCCGAGCGCATGCAGCATGCGATCGCTCGCCAGGCCGAGGCCGAACGCGAGCGCCGCGCCAAGATCATCAACGCCGAGGGCGAGGCGCAGGCGGCGGCCAAGCTGGCTGAGGCGGCGGACGTGATCGGCCGCAACCCGGTCACGCTGCAGCTCCGCTACCTGCAGACGTTGCGCGAGATCGGCGGCAACCAGAACTCGACGATCGTCTTCCCCATCGACGTGGTGCGGCCGATGGTCGAAGCTCTCGGTGGCGCAACGGCTGCCTCCGGCCCGATGTCGGTTGCGGTGCCTCAGCCGTCGGGAACCGCGGCCCTGGATGCGCTGGTCGCCGAGCAGCTCGAGGCGGCGCGCCGCGGCCAGCTGGGCCCGGGAGCGGAGAGCGTCCCCGATAATGCGCCGGGCGCCGAGGCGGAGCCCCAGCCCGCCAGCGGTGAAGACGAGTCAGCCGGCACGTGAGGCGATCGCCAAACCCTCGAGCGCAACCAGCCCACGCACCGCGACCAGCATGAGATGGTGCACGCCCGCGTGAACGCCATCCGCCAAGCTCGCAACCGCCTCCGGCTGCGAAGCCGCTTCCGGGACCCGGTGGAGGTCAAGAACGCCGCCCAGCTGCGCTGGTGGCTGGAGGAGTGGGAGCCCGTGATCCGCGCCGGCGGGCTTCAGCCCGGCGACGCGCTGGCGCTCCTGGGGGAAACCGAGCCGGCGCCTGACTACCTCGGGCGGCGGTGGCAGCAGGCGCGCGCCGAGGTGGTTCGCGTGGCCCGGGAAGCCGACCTCGGCGACGCCGAGTTCTTCGCCGGCAAGGTCGTGGTCGACATCGGCCCCGGGCCGCTGGGCTTCCCCGACGCCTGCCCCGCCCGCGTCTCGATCGGCGTGGATCCGCTCGCCTCCCGCTACGCCGAGCACGGGCTGCTGCTACCCGATTCCCCCGCGCTGTATCTCTCGGGCGGGGCCGAGCTCATCCCGCTGCTCACGGCCAGCGCCGACGTCGTCCTGGCCCGCGACAGCCTCGACTACGTCGACGACCCCGAGCAGGTTATGCGCGAGGCGCGGCGGATCCTGCGCCCCGGCGGGACGCTGATCCTGCTGTTCGACGTGGGCAGCGTTCCCAGTCCCGCCGAGCCGCACGTGCTCACGGTGGCCCGGGTCCGAGCCGGCCTCGCCGGCATGGAGGTCGTCCGCGAGCACCACCGGGAGCACCCGTTCGGCCACGACGGGCACAGCGTGGTCCTGGTGGCCCGTGCCCGGACCCCGTGAGGCGGCCCACGTGACGCGGCCGACGACAAGCCCGGAGGCCCACCGGCTCATTTGGCCTGCGGTGTTGACCGCCCGGACGCGGAAATCGTCGGCGCAGGCCAGCGCCAGCAGCGCAGCCGATGACGGTGCGGCGGAGCATCAAAGGGCGCGGCGCCGCGAGCACACTAACCTCAATCGCCGCCCCATGGCAATCCGGTCCGACATCCGCAACATCGCGATCATCGCCCACGTCGATCACGGCAAGACGACGCTCGTGGACGCCCTGCTGTGGCAGTCGGGCGCCTTTCGCTCCAACCAGGACGTGGCCGAGCGCGTGCTGGACTCGATGGACCTCGAGCGCGAGAAGGGCATCACCATCCTGGCCAAGAACACCGCCGTGCGGTACGGCGGGGTGAAGCTCAACATCGTCGACACCCCCGGCCACGCCGACTTCGGTGGCGAGGTCGAGCGCGGGCTGACGATGGTCGATGGCGTGCTGCTGCTCGTCGACGCCTCCGAGGGGCCGCTGCCCCAGACGCGCTTCGTCCTGCGCAAGGCGCTCGAGGCGCGGCTGCCGGTCATCCTGGTCGTCAACAAGGTCGACCGTCCGGACGCACGCATCGACGAGGTCATCGACGAGGTATACGAGCTCTTCCTGGACCTCGACGCCGACGAGTCCCAGATCGATTTCCCGATCGTCTACACCAACGCCAGGGCCGGCCAGGCGTCCCTGGACCCGTCCGGGTGGGCGGAGCCGGATGCCAACCTGCAGCCGCTGTTGGACCTGCTGGTCGAGCGCATCCCCGCTCCGGAGTTCGAGCCCGACCTCCCCCTGCAGGCCCATGTCACCAACCTCGACGCCTCCCCCTACGTCGGCCGCCTGGCCATCTGCCGGGTGCGCAATGGGACGATCCGCCGCGGTGAGACGGTCGCCTGGTGCAGACATGACGGGTCGATCGAGCGCGTCAGAGTCTCCGAGCTGTACGTCACCGAGGCCCTGGATCGCGTGGAGGCGACCGAGGCCGCGGCGGGCGAGATCATCTCCGTGGCCGGCATCCCGGAGATCACGATCGGCGACACCCTGGCCGACGCGGCCGACCCCACGCCGCTGCCGGTCATCACCGTGGACGAGCCGTCGTTGTCGGTCACCATCGGGATCAACACCGGTCCGCTGGCCGGCCAGGACGGCACCCTGCTCACGGCCAGCCAGGTCAAGGCGCGGCTGGAGCGCGAGCTCGTGGGCAACGTGTCCCTGCGGATCACCGAGACCGAGCGCCCCGACGTGTGGGAGGTCCAGGGACGCGGTGAGCTGGCGCTGGCGATTCTGGTGGAGCTGATGCGCCGCGAGGGCTTCGAGCTGACCGTCGGCAAGCCCCAGGTGGTGACCCGCGACATCGACGGCAAGACCCACGAGCCGGTCGAGCGCATGAGCGTCGACGCTCCCGACGAATACGTCGGCGTCATCACTCAGCTGATGGCCCTGCGCAAGGGGCGGATGGAACAGATGGTCAACCACGGCACCGGCTGGGTGCGGATGGAGTACCTCGTACCGGCGCGGGGGCTGATCGGCTTCCGGACCGAGTTCCTCACCGAGACGCGGGGCACCGGCCTGGTGCACCACGTGTTCGACCGCTGGGAGCCGTGGCACGGCGAGCTGCGCACGCGACCCACCGGTTCGCTCGTGGCCGACCGCCGCGGCACTGTGGCCGCGTTCGCCCTGTTCAACCTCCAGGAGCGCGGCATCCTGTTCGTCGAGCCCGGCGACGAGGTCTACGAGGGGATGATCGTGGGCGAGAACTCGCGCGCCGAGGATCTGGACGTCAATGCCGTCAAGGAGAAGCACCTCACCAACATCCGCTCCTCCACCGCTGACGAGCTGGTCCGCCTGGTGCCCAAGCGCGAGCTGTCGCTCGACCAGGCGCTCGAGTTCCTGCGCGCCGACGAGTGCGTCGAGGTCACCCCCCACGCCGTGCGGCTGCGCAAGGTGACGCTCGACAAGACCGAGCGGGTGCGCGAGGCGCGGGCGGTGCGGGCCGCCGCGGGCTCGGCCGCTTAGAGGTTCGCGGGCTCGCGAGGGGAATAACGTTCCAACTCGCGCGCGCGAGCTGAGGTTTGGAACGAAAACCATCCTCCAGCGTGCATAACGCGAGAAACCGCGGCGGCGGATGCCGGTTTGGAACGCTCTGCCCCCTGCTCGGCCCCGCGCCCCTTCCCTTCCAAAAGCCTGCCGTTCACGTGCGTTGAGGTCGCCGGGAACGCCAAGAGCTACAAGCGCCGGCTCGGGTGGCCCTCGGCGCGCGGGCCGCGCCACGGCCGCGGCGGCACCGCAGCCTCGATCGGCACCACCGCGGCGGCACGCCGCCGGCGGCGCTCGCGCAGAGCGCCAGGGAGCATCGGGACCGCCGCCGCCAAGGCGCGCAGGTGGGCGCCCAGCCGGCGCTCGCGCAGCGCGTGCCACGCCCACCCCAGCTGCCGGTAGGCCACGAGCGGCAGCCAGCGCGCCGGGAACCACTTGGCGACCAGTACGACGGTGTTGCGCGCCACCAGCCGCCGGTGCCCGCCCGGCAGCTGCGAGGACGACCCCTCGCCCGCGTGGCGCGCCACGGCGGGCTCGTACCGGCAGCGCCAGCCGGCCAGCCTCAGGGCCAACGCCAGGTCGACGTCCTCGAGGTAGGCGAAATACCGCTCGTCGAAGCCGCCGACCGCCAGGACGGCGTCGCGCCGGTACAGTGCGGCGCCCGCGCAGGCGCCAAAGACTTCGCCCGGCGTGTCGAAGGCGCCGTCGTCGACGCAGAAGCGCCCACGCTGCTCGCAGGCTCCGTCGCGGCGCAGGACGTCGCCGGCGTCGTAGATGCGGTCGGGGGCCGCCAGCTCGACCATCTTGCACGCCACCGCGGCCGCCCGGGGATCTGCGCTGAGGGCGCGCGTCACGCGGGCCAACCAGTCGGGCTCGAGCTCCACGTCGGTATTCAGCAGCGCCACGACGTCGGAGCGGGCCGCCGCGAACCCGTGATTCGCTGCCGCTGCGAAGCCAGCGTTGCGTCCGAGCTCCACCAGCCGCACGGACGGATGGTCGGAACGCAGCCAATCAACCGAGCCGTCGCTGGAGCCATTGTCCACGATGATCACTTCGTGCGGCGTCAGCGTCTGTGCCGCGATCGACTCAAGGCAGCCCGGCAACCACCGCATGCCGTTCCAGTTGGGAATGAGAACTGTTGGCGCGCGCGCCCGCGGCGTCTCAGCCATCGGAGCCCAACTTGGGGACGATCCGCGAAGATTGCGTGATGCAGCTCGCCGCCCGCCTCATCGGGCTCCTCGTGGCCATCGTCGTGACTGCATGGTTCGCACTGAGCATCCACGAGGCGCGCAACATCGCCCATGCGACGAGCGTGATCCAAGCGTCGCGTGCGTTGACGGTGACGCAGGCCCGCGCGATCGACGGTTGGCTGGACTCAGCGCGGACACTGAACCCAGACAAGGAACTCGACATCCTGCGCGCACGCGCTGCGATCGGTGTCGGTCGGGTTGGGCTCGCACAGCGCATCCTCGAACGGGTCGTCCGTGCGGAGCCCTACAACCTCGAAGGGTGGATCTGGTTGGCGGGAGCCGCACTGGGAAATCCACCTGTGGCTCGCCGCGCGGTGGCACAGATCGACAAGCTCGACCCAGACGCACACCTGCAGTAGTGGACGGGAGTGTCACCGTTCCTTACGGCGCAGGAACGGAAGCTCGACGACGTAGTAGCTGACCGCCGCCGCGGCAATGCTTCCGAGTACGGTCAGAATCAGCAGGATGGGCGTGGTCAAGTGGTGGATCCGGCCCACGAGCCCGAGGCCGCTCGCGGAGAAATGGGCGGGGTCAGAGCGCTCGCCGAGCAATTCGGCGACCACGAGGTGGTAGAGATACACGCTGTAGGACACCAGGCCCAGCCACGCCAGCGGCGCCCAGGCCAGCACCCGCCTGGGGATCCCGCCGGCGTCCGCACCGAAGACCGCCGGCGCCACGACGAACACGCTCAGCCCCGCCGTCAGCGCGATCCCGACGAGCGTCCTCGCATACGGTTGCTTGGTGTGCAGCGACACGATGATGTTGAACAGGCCGCCCGGATGCAGCACCGCGGTGGCCGCGGCGAGGCACGCTGCGGCTGCGATCCAGCATGCTCCCGGATGGGCGCTCACGATCCGTACGGCGGCGGACGGCCGCTCTGCCCGATCCGCGGCAACGCTGGCGACCGCCAAGGCCATCCCCAGCGCAAGCCACGTGCATTCCCCGAGCAGTGTGGTCGCCAGCAAGCTTGAGACGATCAGCCGCGATGCTGCAACCTGCACGAGCACCCCGAGCACCATCACGAGCGAGAGCGGTACGAGCTCGGAACGGAGCCATGAGTCGAATCTCGGCGAGCGCCGGAGCCGGCGAACCAGAATCGCCCACAGGGGCAGCGAGACATAGAACATCACCTCGACGCACAGGCTCCATGCCGGCGGGATCCCGCCGCCGATCGTCCGCTGCGAGTAGGCCTGGAGGAAGAAGTAGTAGTGCCACCAGCCACCGCTGAACACGCCGACGATGCCCGGGAAGATCGCCAGGAGGGTCAATGCAGTCCAGTAGGCGGGCAGGATCCGCAGGGCTCGGCGCCGCGCATAGCGCTTGGTGTTGGGGCGTGCCCGCCCGGTGGCGTGTGCGGCGGCATACGGGCGGTAGAGCAAGAAGGCCGAGATCACGAAGAAGAAGATCAGCGCCTGATTGCCAAGGACGGCGAACAGATCCCCCATCACCGGCGTGTTTATCTCACCGGTGATGCTCGTGACGTGAAAGGCGATGATGCACAGCACCGCAATCCCACGTAGCGAGTCAAACAGCGCGAAGCGCGGATTGCCCGGCGGCGGCGCGACCGCCGGCGACGGTGCGCTTGGCCGCGCTTCCACGCCTGTCGCGGCGACCGACATCAGGACCCCAACAGCCCGGCTACGCGATCGATGAGTTGATCCGGGAACGATTCGGTCCATTCGCGGCTCCAGCTGACCCGACTGTCCCGGACACGAGCGTCGAAGTCCTCAGCGCGTGCCGCGGCGAGGCCCAGGCCCCGCGCGATCCCCGAGATCGTCGGCGGCTGCGCCACCAGGTTGGGCGAGATCAGGGTCATCGCCTCCGCGGTGTTGGTCTCAAAGCTATTAGTCACCGTCACGAGTCCTGCTGCCGCCATCTCGATCGCCGGCAGCCCAGGGCGAGGGGCGTACTCGAGGCACAGACCCACGTCGTGCTCGCGCAGCAGGAGGGCGTACGCGCCGGCGTCCTGTCGCGGCAGCATCTCAAGCCTCGCTCCGCCACCCAGGGGCACGCTGTGCGGCGTGTCGAGCGCTCCCATGGCGCGCAACTCCCAACCGCTGAGGTGTCCCTCTCCGAGTGCCTGTTGCAGGGCAGCCACGCCAAGCTCGAACATGCTGCTACGGCTTTCTGTCCCGCGCCGGGCGTCGAACAGCAGCCGTCGGCCAGATCGACGCTCGAGCTCGAGCGCGGACGGCGATCTCACCGCCGCGATCGGGTACTCGAACGTCACCGACCGCTGATCGCCGCCTCCCGCGCCGTCGGCGAACACCCCGATCCGGCGCTGACGGAAGTAGTCGCGTAGCGATGCCGTGGAGAACAGTGCGTGATGCGTAAAGGCGTACGACTGCTCGGCCAGGGCCATCTGGGTTCCGGTGACGGCCGCGAGCGGCTCGAAGTCCTCGATCACATAGGCAAACCCCGCGTCACCGAGTTCTGCGGCCGCGCGATTCGCCACATGTGCGGTCCACATCGTCGTGGCCAGGAACCGGTCCCGACCGCTGACCTCCAGGTCACGCGATTCACGGGCGAACGCGACCTCGATCCGCTCGAAGAGCCCAGACAACCCCCTGTAGCCCTCGATCTCCCGCTTCCATCGCCCCGGTAGCGGCTGGACGCGGTCGATGGCCACGACCCGGACCCGGAGGCCCCGCTCCGCGAGCCGGCGGGCAAGGTTGAGATTGCCGACGAGACGGTCGGAGACGTCTGTGAGGTCGACCGTGTGGATGAGAATGTTGATCCGTGGCGGGGCGTCCTCGATGCGGGCGAGGACCAGCGGCGCGATCCGTTCGATGATCGAACGCTCCGTCCGGCCGCTGGCCGGCACCTGCCCAGGGTTGATCCAGAGCTCGGGCGGCGGGAGGGCGTCGAAGCGCAGGCCCCGTCGCGGACGATCGGTGGTCGTCGCCGCGAGGAGCCGGCGCCACGTGAACGCATAGGCGAGCATCCATTCTCCGCCCAGCGTCTCGGGAGTGCCGAGCAGCTCGCGCAGGCCGCGTCGCCATAGGTTCGCCAGCGCCCAGTGCGAGCGCTCAGCGTCCAGGAATCGCTCCAACGACCGTCGCTTGGCGGCGGTCATCTGCCCGCCGCAGCGCATGAGCAGGATCGTTGCGCACTGACCCAGCCGCGAGACATCGACGAAGTAGTGGTGCCGCCACAGCCGTATGCGCTCGCGCGGATCCTTCCAGAGCGATCCAAGCCGTTCGTGGAGCGTCACCATCCGGTTCGCGGCGTCGTGCCCGATCACGGCGTCACGGTGCTGAACGTAGTCGTACAGCGGACGGGGCACGAAGGCGATCCGCCCCAGCGAGAGTGCGATCAGCGCGATCCAGTGGTCATGGAAGTGACCGAACTGCGTCGGCGGAAACGGGAGCGCGTGATCGAGCAGGTCACGGCGGAACAAGGAGGCCGCGCCTGTCACCGAGTTCGCGACGAGCAGCGACAGGAGGTCGCTGTAATTGTTGCGGCGCACCGTCCAATACGTGTCTGAGACGACCCGCTCGTCCTCATCGATGACGCGCACGTCGCTGTAGGCGAGCTGCGCGTCCACGATCGCGTCAAGCAACACCCCCAGCTTCTCCGGGTACCAGCGATCATCCTGGTCAGAGAGCGCGACGAATTCCGCCTCAGACGGGACCATGGCGAGGGCGCGCTCGAAATTCCGGTAGAAGCCGAGCCGCCGCGGGGACCGGGAGACGACAAATCGCGGGTCGCCGTCGAGCTCCCGCGCGATCGCCGCAAACCGCGCGGGGTCCGAGCAGTCGTCGCTGATGACGCAGACCCAGTTCTCGTGGGTCTGGGCTCGGATCGACTGGATCTGACGCCGGAACAGGTCCATCGGCGGGTGGTACGTCGCCATGCAGATTGCGACCAACGGGCCGGCCGCGCGCTGACTGGGCGCCGGCACCGGCACCGGCAGGGGCGGCGTCGCTGTCAAGCTCAGCAGCGGGACCGTGACCGCGGTGCCGTCCTCAAGTCGCGCTCGCAGCAGAACCCGATGGAGGCCCTCGGGGCGCGGCGTGATGCTCAGGGTTCCCCAGAACCCGCTGCGATAGGCACGCAGGTGGGGATCCTCGGGGGACTGGGGATCGACCTCAACCCCGCGCGTGGCAAAGACATCCAAGGTCGGATGCAGCGCCCGGAACTCATCGAGGCGCGGCATTCCATGCGCCTCGACGGGCTGCTCTGACCCGTCGAGCACGAAGCAGAGCTCCCGGATCCGGAGGTCGCGGTGAAAGCAGATGCCGTGCACGAACAGCGCCGTGCCCTCCCCGATTGCGAGCCTGCGGGGCAGTTGCGAGTCGAGTCTGACGGTCAGCGCCGACTCCGTTGGCGCGGCCGCCGAGACGGTCTCGCTATCAGCTACTGCGTCCAAGCTCGTTTCCCTCGTCTGGTCTTCGTCGCGCCGTCGGTGGCGTCCGGGCGGAGCGCCGAGCAACGCTACCGTGGTTACACTCGGGCCGCTCCATGGAAAGGGTCTGGCTGAACCTCGGCACTGAAGCCACCGTGCGCGCGCTGGAGCGGGGCGACTTGCCGTGGACCCTGCACCCCGCGTGCGAGTACGCCAGCGATCCCGGGCAGTGGGGCGCGTCGCTGATCAACAACGCGGAGGTCATGACATCCTGCCTGGACGTCGCCGGGTCGGGCTCGGTCGTCGAGGTCGGCGCCTACGCCGGAGACCTGACCAGGTTCCTGCTCGAGTGGGCCCAGTCCTCTCACGCACGGGTCTGGGCCATCGACCCCTCGCCTCAGAAGGAGCTCGTCGCGCTCGCCGAGCAACACTCGGAGCTGGAGTTGGTGCAAGAGACCAGCCACGAGGCGCTGGCGCATATGCCGAGCGCCGAGGCCTACGTGATCGACGGCGACCACAACTACTACACCGTGTCTGAGGAGCTCCGGCTGATCGTCGCCGCCGCCGGCGAGCAGCCACTGCCGCTGCTCATGTTCCACGACGTCGGTTGGCCGCACGGACGGCGTGATGACTATTTCGCGCCCGAGCTCGTCCCGGAGGAGTACCGGCAGCCGACGGTTGAGGGCGGCGGCCTGTTCCCCGGCGTCTCGGCCCCGCAATCGGGTGGACTCCCGTACAAATGGCCCGCCGCGAAGGAGGGTGGCCCGCGCAACGGGGTCCTGACCGCGGTCGAGGACTTTCTCAGCGGCCGGGACGACCTGCGGCTCGCGATCCTGCCCTCGTTCTTCGGCCTCGGGATCGTGTGGCACAAGGACGCCCCGTACGCGGAGAAGCTGGCGCAGCTGCTCGATCCGCTGGATCGCCATCCGATCATCGAGCGCCTCGAAGCAAACCGCGCCTTCCACCTCGCGGCCGTCCATCAGCAGATGATGGAAGTCACCGCCGCGCTTGACCGCCTGCGCCGTCAGGAGGAGCTACTGCGGCGGATGCTGCGCTCAAGCGCGTTCCGGATCGCCGACCGCCTCTCGCGGTTGCGCCAGCGGGCGGGAATCGCTCCGGCCGACGTCGCGGTCTCGCGTAAGGAGATCATGCGCGCGCTTACTGACAAGCCCCGCCAGAACAACAACTCTTCGGGCGGGTAGGCCTCCCCGAGCCACAGTCCCAGCGCCGCGCCGCCCGTCGCCGCCACGCAGTGCGCTGCTAGCGGCTGCCGCGCCGCCACGCGGTGCCCAACCGCCGGCGCGCTGATCTGCGCAGCGCGTTTCCCCGACGCAGCGACCCCGTGAGCCGCCAGCTCCGGCTGGACTCGATGCGCTCCTGCTCCGCCGCGTACTGCTTGGCGGTGGCATCGACCCGTAGCAACTCGGAGGCGGCGAGTAGCCGTGCGGCGGCGGCGGCGGCCTCCGCCCGTCGCGCCCGCTCTTTCCATTCAGGGTGCAGCGGGTCATCGGGACCGGAGCGGTCCCACAGCTCCGCGGCGCGCATGTGCGCAGCCACCCAGATCTCGATGTCCTTGACGAGATCAAGCGAGTGATGGTGGACAACTTCGATGTCGGTGGTGACGACCCTGCGGCCGGCCTCCCGCGCCTGGCGGCAGATGTCGAAGTCGTAGCCGTGAAGCATGCCCACCGATTCGTCGAAGCGCAGGTGCTTCACCGCCCACGGCGAGAGCGCCATGATCACCCCATAGATGCTGTCCACCTCGCCCGGCAATGTTCCGCCCGGTTGCCCGCGAAGCTCGCCTCCGCCGAGCTCGCCGTAGCGGTAGGTCGCGGCGTTCGACGTGACCTGACCGTCCCACCATGCGATGTCGCGCACACCCGTGGCACCGACGCAGCCGACGACGGCGACGGCGGGATCGGACAGCGCGGCCCGCAGTTTGGTGCAGAAGGCGCGATCGGCGATCTCCGCATCCTCGTGCACGAGCACGAGCGCCTCGAGGTCCTCGAGCTCCGCGACGGTATCGAGCAACAAGTTGTAGCTGCGCGCAATCGAGCCCGACGCGGCGCGGGGGTAGATCCTCGATCCCGGCTCCGCCACGCGGTCGAACCCGGCCTTGGCGCGGCGTTCGTAGACGTCGGGCGCGATGATTGAGCAGCCGAAGGCGATCACGGAGGCGGCGATGATAACTGCCGGCAACTTGGGCTGACCACGGCGCAGATACACTCGCCGGCGATGCTCGCGTTCGGCTCTGCCGTCACATCGCCGGACGTCTATGCGCGGTGCGCGGAGCCGGGGATACGGCTTGCCCGCGAGCCCGATTCGGTGGTCCTGGCGCGGTCGGCCGAGGGATCAATCTTCCGCAACTACAACGCGATCATGGAGCAGGCGGCAGCGATCGACGACCTGGAGGGGCTGGTCCTGCTCCACCAAGACGCCCAGATCCTCGACCCGCACTTCTGCGAGAAGCTGCGAGCCGCGTTGCGCGATCCCGATGTCGGGGTGGTCGGGTGCGTCGGTGCCGTGGGCGTCCGCAGCATCGCCTGGTGGGAGGGCTCGGTCACGTGGGCCTCGTTCATCCACCGCTACACGGAGCTCGGTGGAGGCGATTTCCCTTCCGTGACCTGGGACGAGACAAGCCGCGCTCCGTACGCCCACCTCGGTGAGGTCGACACGGTCGATGGCTTCGTGCTGGCGCTTTCGCCATGGGTGGTCCGCAACATCCGCTTCGACGAGGAACTCGGCCAGGCGCTTCACGGTTACGACTTCGATCTGTGCCTCCAGGTCCGTTGCGCAGGCCGCAAGGTCGTCACCGCGGACTTCAAGGTCATCCACAATCACTCGCTCGATCTCGCCAGCGATCTCGATCACTGGTCGTCGGCGCATATCGCCGTCTCAGAAAAGTGGGACGGGAAGATGCCGGGCGTCGGCTTTGCTGGCGGTGACTGGCGCCACCGCGCGCGGCGCGCCGAGGCCGAGGCCGCGGTCACCCGCGCAGTGGCGATCTCGACCCAGATGCGGCAGACCGCCCGCATGCTCCAGCACCAGCGCATCGTCGCCGAGATGACCGAGAGCCTGAGCTGGCGACTGACGGCGCCGTTGCGCCGCGTGATGGCCCTTCGGCGCGGCCGGTCGGGGCGGCGGGGGAGCGGCGAGGACGACCCTCAGACGGCGCCCGTGCAGTCGGTCCTCGGGCGCCGGCTCGGTTAAAGCAGCCCTAGCCCGAGCTACCCCGGCGGCGGAGGGCGCGGACGACGCGACCGCTGGCACGAACCGGCCGCGTCAGCTGCCAGCTGCTCGACTCCTCGTAATAGCGTCGCAGTCTGTCCAACTCCGCGGCCCGGTCGGCGCGCTGAGCTTCGGCGGCGGCCTCGATCTCCTCCCGAGCCCGCTGTTGGGTGCTCTCGATCTCGCGCTGGGCCTGCAGGAGATTGTGGCGGAGCGCTGCGTACTCGCGTGGATCTGCCCCGGGCCGCGCCAGTTCGGTGACCGAGACGGCGACGTCCCGCTTGCGCAAGACCGCCCAGCTTTGGTTGTGGATCTGCTGCGCGATCTCGAGGACGTCAAATGCGCGGCCCCAGTGCTCGCGCAGCCACCAATCCGAGATGAGCACCAGCGGCGCGCCATCGCTGGCTGGATGGTTGTGCCGGAGCACGTTCATTCCAACCCGATCCTCATCCCACGGCTCCCCGGCGAGTAGCTCGGACGTCCAGCGTCCCATATATGTCGCGACCAACAGGCCGCCCGGCTTGAGCAGGCGGTGCAGCTCGAGCAGCCACGGCAACGAATTGTCGGTCAGGTGCGTGAACACCGAGATCGACCAGATCAGGTCAAAGCTCGCGCTCTCGAGCTGAAGCGGTGGCATGTAGGTCGACTGCATCACCTGTAACGGTGGCGAGACCGTCTCGCGCAGCAGGTCGATGCTGGTCGCGTCGATGTCCACCCCCCAGAACTCGGCGCGCCCCGCATCTGGGAGGAAGTGATTGAGGGTGCGCCCCGCGCCGCACCCGAAGTCCATGACGCGCTTGCCATCGAACGACCAGCCGGGCGGGAGCAGCTCGAGGAGTGCCGTTCTGGTCTGAGGGCCCAGCTCCTCCCACAGCTCGGCGAAGCGCGCGACCCACCCCGGCTCGAGATACGTGGCCATCGCCCCACTCTAAAGACGTTTGTAGACTCGGGCCCGACGTGGCGGATCGGCTACCAGGGAAGGGTGCGCGTGGCGGCGGATAGTGCCTCGCGGCGCGCTCGCCTGAGCCGGGAGCCGGTACTGATCGAGGTGCGCGAGCTCCACAAGACGTTCCTCATACCCGATCGCAGGCTCGACACGTTGAAGGAGCGGGTGGTGCATCCGTTGCGGCGGGTGCAGTACCGGGAGTTGCGGGCGTTGCGGGGGATCTCCTTCGAGGTTCACCGCGGCGAGTTCTTCGGGATCGTCGGACGCAACGGATCCGGCAAGAGCACCCTGCTCAAGATCCTGGCCAGCATCTATCGCGCCGACGCGGGCACGATCCGGATGGCCGGCCGGCTCGCGCCGTTCATCGAACTGGGCGTCGGTTTCAACCCCGAGCTGACCGCCCGCGAGAACGTCGAGCTCAACAGCGTGATGATGGGCCTGGGACGCCGCGGCGCCCGCCGACGCCTTGACTCCGTGCTCGAGTTCGCAGAGCTCCAGAACTTCGTCGATCTCAAGCTCAAGAACTACTCCTCGGGGATGATGGTCCGCCTGGCCTTCGCGGTGATGGTCGAGGCCGACGCCGACGTGATGCTCGTCGACGAAGTGCTCGCCGTCGGCGACGCCGCCTTCGCGCAGAAATGCACCGACGTCTTCCGCGAGAAACGCGACGCCGGCAAGACACTCGTGCTCGTCACCCACGACATGGCCACCGTCCAAGCATTCTGCGACCGCGCGATGCTCATCCACGACGGAGAGCAACGCTTCCTCGGCGAACCCGAAGAGGCCGCGATGCGCTACTACCGCTTGAATTTCGGCGGCGCGAGTGCGTCGCAGAACACCGACACCGCGATCGATGTGCCCGATGTCAACGTCCGGCTCGAGGATGCATGGCTCGAGGACGACGCGGGCCAGCGCGTCGACAACGTCGGCCAGGAGAAGATCTTTCGCTTCAACCTCCTGGCGCGTGCTCGGCAGGAGCTCTTGAACCCGGTGTTCAACTTCCATTGCCTCAATCGCGAGGGCGACTGGGTGTTCGCGTTCAGCACGGAACTGGCGGGCCAGGGGCAGGAGCCCGTGCGGATCGCCGAGGGTGAGCTCGTGCGGATCGTGGCCCATATCGAGAACCCCCTGCTGCCGGGACGGTACTCATTGGAGTGCTGGATCTCACGCAGCGGCGAGGCGGGCGGCATGGCGATCCACATGCTCCGGTTGCTCGACTTCTATGTCTACGGGACCAAACCGGCCGCCGGAAACGTCGTCGCCGACGCCGACGTGCGGCTCGTGCTCGATCCTGAGCGTGTGTGATGCTGGAGGTCCGCCTCGAGCGGGCGCTGCCCGTCTCGTTGCCCGCGGGAAGCGCGACGGCGATCTTCTTCGTGGGGAGCTGCTTTCACCCTGACGAGGAGATCACGCGCCTGGAGATCGTCGTCGACGGGGTCGCCCATCGCACGACCGCTCACGGGCTTCCGCGTCCGGACGTCGCCGTCGCGAATCGGTCCGCAGGGGCTCGCAGCTACTTCAGCGGGTTCTGGGGCACGGCGCCCATCACGGTGCCGGATCGGTCGCGACCGATCGAACTGGCGATCGCGGCCGGTCTCGCCAATGGGCAGCGCCTCGAGCAACCGCTCGGAGAGATCGGAGTCAGCCCGACCCTCACGCCTCCGTCGGTGGCCGCGCCGCCGGCCGCCGGAACCATTGCCATCTGCATGGCGACGTTCGAGCCGGACGAAACCCTCTTCCGCGCACAGGTGGAGTCGTTACGCACGCAGACTGACGAGCGCTGGATCTGTCTGATCAGCGATGACTGCTCCGCGCCGGAGCACTTCGAACGCCTCGTCGCTGTCGTCGCAGGTGATCCGAGATTCACGATCTCGCGCTCCGAACGGCGGCTCGGCTTCTACCGGAATTTCGAGCGCGCGCTGGAGCTCGTACCTGCCGAGATCGAGCTGGTCGCGCTGTGCGATCAGGACGACCGCTGGCATCCCGACAAGCTCGCCGTGCTGCGTGGCGCCATCGGCGATGCGATCCTCGTCTACTCCGATCTGCGGCTCGTCGAGGCCGACGGCCGTGTCCGCCGCGAGACGTTCTGGCAGGACCGACGCAACCGCTACGACAACCTGGCCTCGATGCTGATCGCGAACACGATCACCGGTGCCGCCGCGATGTTCCGCCGGGAACTGATCGATCTCGCCGTCCCATTTCCGGACACTCCCGGCTTTCAGTTCCACGATCACTGGCTCGCCGTTGTCGCACTGGCGGCTGGGCCGCTGGCATACGTAGATCGCCCGCTCTATGACTACGTCCAGCATCCGGGGGCGGTGTTCGGCGACGTGACCCATGGCCCCAGGGATCGAGTGCAAGGTCGAACTCGAGACCTGGTCCGCGCGATCAGAAACCGGCGGTCGATTCCGCGGTGGCGAGCCGGCTACTTCTTCGGCTATCTGTCGCGCAAGACCCAGGCCGAGGTCGCCCTGATCCGCTGCGAGTCGCGCTTGGAAGCCGGGAAGCGTCGGGCGCTCGAGCGGTTCGTCGCCGCCGATTCCTCCCTGATCGCGCTCGCCTGGCTGCTGTGCCGAGCAACGCGCGTCCGGTTCGGACGCACGGAGACCCTCGGCACCGAGATCGAGCTGGCACAGGGAATCGCGTGGAAGCATCTGATCGCACTCCGCGCGCGGTATTGGCACCATCAGCGGGGACCCCTGTCGGATGCAAGTGTTCCGCCACCACAGGCGTTCGTCCAAAAGCGCCTGCGGCGGTGGCGCGCCAACATCTGAAAGCCACGGACGAAGCCGTAGGATCTCCCTGCACTGATGCTGAATCTGCAGCACTCACTCCAGCGCGCCGCGTTCGGGCTCGACGACGACGGTGAGCTCGCCAGACGATCCTCAACCCGTGCGAAGATCCTCACGGGGCCGGTTGTGATCGCTGCGCACGGAGTCGAGAAGTCATTCAGAGTCCCGACCAGTCGCAGCCTCACGTTGAAGGAGCGGGTGGTGCATCCGTTGCGGCGGGTGCAGTACCGGGAGTTGCGGGCGTTGCGGGGGATCTCCTTCGAGGTTCACCGCGGCGAGTTCTTCGGGATCGTCGGACGCAACGGATCCGGCAAGAGCACCCTGCTCAAGATCCTGGCCAGCATCTATCGCGCCGACGCGGGCACGATCCGGATGGCCGGCCGGCTCGCGCCGTTCATCGAACTGGGCGTCGGTTTCAACCCCGAGCTGACCGCCCGCGAGAACGTCGAGCTCAACAGCGTGATGATGGGCCTGGGACGCCGCGGCGCCCGCCGACGCCTTGACTCCGTGCTCGAGTTCGCAGAGCTCCAGAACTTCGTCGATCTCAAGCTCAAGAACTACTCCTCGGGGATGATGGTCCGCCTGGCCTTCGCGGTGATGGTCGAGGCCGACGCCGACGTGATGCTCGTCGACGAAGTGCTCGCCGTCGGCGACGCCGCCTTCGCGCAGAAATGCACCGACGTCTTCCGCGAGAAACGCGACGCCGGCAAGACACTCGTGCTCGTCACCCACGACATGGCCACCGTCCAAGCATTCTGCGACCGCGCGATGCTCATCCACGACGGAGAGCAACGCTTCCTCGGCGAACCCGAAGAGGCGACGCTGCGGTATTACCGGCTGAACTTCGCCGGGACCCCGGAGCTGGCCGGCGATGCGGCACGAAGCGACGTCCAGCTCCTCGACGTGTGGCTCGAAGACGAGCATGGGGCACGGCTTCAGGACCTCGCCCAGGGTCAGCGGTTTCGCTTCAACCTGCTCGTGCAGGCAACGCGCGACCTGCCGTCGCCGTCGTTCGCGTTCGAGCTGCTCAACGTCGACGACGTCTCGGTGCTCGGCTTCGGTATCGCGCACGAGCACCCGGACGGCAAGCCCAAGGCGATCCGGGCAGGCCAGCGGGTGAAGGTCGTAGCCGAGCTCGACAACCATCTTGTGCCGGGCCGCTACGCCGTCGTCGGATCAATCTCGCGCAGCCGCGATCAAGGCGACATGGTCCTGCACGACCTCCGCCTCACGGACTTCCTGGTCAAAGGCAGCGACCCGATGCCCGGAATGGTCGTCGTCCGCGCCGATGTGCGCGCCACGATCGAGGGATCGGCATGAGCGGCCCGGACGTGCTCGCTGCTGTCGAGTTGCGCGACGTGCGCGGGCCATCCGCGCTCAGCGGCGGCTGGAAGCGGTATTGGGAGCTCGCGCTCCTCATTGCCGTCACCGACTTCAAGCGGACCTATTTCGGCACCGCGCTCGGCTACCTGTGGTCCGTGGCCAGGCCGCTGCTGCTGTTCGCCGTGCTCCTCGAGGTGTTCACCCACGTCTTCAGGCTGGGGTCTCAGGTCGCCCACTATCCAGTGTTCCTCCTGTTCAACATGGTCCTGTACGGCTTCTTCCAGGAGGCCACCGTTACCGCAGTGCCGTCGATCGTGGGGCAGGAGGGAATCGTGAGAAAGACGCAATTCCCACGGCTTGCGATCCCGACCGCGGTGGTGCTGACGGCGTTCTTCAACCTGCTGCTGAACCTGGTGGTGGTGTTCGCGTTCATCCTTGGCTTCGGTGTGGCGCCGATGTGGACGTGGTTGCTGCTGCCGGTGGTCCTAGCGCTCTTCTGGCTGCTCACGCTCCCGGTCTCGATGATCGTCTCCTCCCTCTACCCGAGGTTCCGGGACATCGGGATCATCTGGACCGTGTTCGTCACCGCCCTGTTCTACGCAACGCCGGTCCTCTATCCGTACGAGCGCGTCGCGATCACCTCGCACACGCTCGGGCGGTTGATCGCCATGAACCCGCTCACGCCGATGCTCGAGTTGGCGCGCGTGTGGATCATCGATCCGAACGCGCCCTATCCCGGTACCGCAGCCGCAGGCGGCGTCCGGGGCCTGGTCGTCGCCGTGTCGATCACCCTCGGACTGTGTGCGCTCGCGATCTGGGTGTTCAGGCGGGAAGCGCCGCGGATCGCCGAGGACCTGTAGAGACTCCGTCGCCCTCTGCGCCGATCCGCTCCCGGCTCGCGAGCGCGAGCAGCGCACCCGCCAACGCGATCGCGACCAGGGTCACCGCCGGCATCTGCCAGTCCCAGTCCAGCGGCGCATGCGTGAGGTAGACGACGCAACCGGCAATCGGCCCCGACGCCACCCCGCCCGCGGCGCGGAGGGCGTCGACTGCCGCCCAGGTGACACCACCGAGGAACGTCCCGAGCGACACGAGGCCCACAACCCCCAGTTCCGCGAGCGTCTGCAGCGGCAATGAATGCGCGTCCTGGGCGCCCTCGGCGACCGTCCTCCAGCGCAGCCAGTCCACGCTCCAGCCCCCGGCCCCGACGCCGTGCAGCGGCTCGGTGCCAAAGGCCCGCAGCGCCACCGACCAGTAGTCGTAGCGGTTGCTCTGCAGTGATGTCAACCGCGTGGCACCCCCCGACAGCGTCGTCGACGTGCCGCTGGACTCCTGCGCCCCGACGACGATGGCCAGCGTCAGGCCAACGGCGATCAGCCCGGTGACGATCAGCGGCGCCCGGCGTGGGAGGCCGAGGGGGCCCTCTTCGACCCGTGCCACGAGCACGTGCTGGATCACTCCGGCGCCGACGGCGATCACGACCAGAAGCCCGAGGACGATCGCGCCCTGGCTCTCCCGCGTGGACACGCTGCCGCTCAGCGAGGTCACGCCCTTGAACGCCGCGACGGCCAACGAGGCGACGACACCGACCCCGACCGCCAGCAGCAGCGCCGCCAGCTGTTGGCGCCAAGGAGCCAGGACGACGAGCGCGAGCAGGCCCGCCACGCATGCGAACAGCGCCCCGCGGGAGAAGCTGATGTACAGGCCCAGCCCCAGCGGTGCCGTCGCCGCCGCTGCCACACTCCGCAGCCAGCCGGGGCGGCTCCGATCACCGGCCAGCCGCGTGCAGAGTACGAACCCGAGCGCGGCCAGCTCGCCCATCGCGTTCCAGTAGGTCAGTGGCTGCTCGAGCCGGCCCTGGGCGCTGACCGACCGCGCGAATTGCAGCATCCCCGGCAGCAGCCGACCCGCCAGGCCGTAGCCGACAACGACCGCGGCCCCGGCGGCCAGCACCGGCTCGACCCAGGGAAGCAGGCGGTCGCGGAGCACCATCGCCGCGGCCAGCAGGGCGCCGAGGTACAGCATGGCGATCTGGCCCGCACCGTAGGCGTCGCCGGCCAGGGGCGCCCACAGGATTGACAGCAGCGTCCAGCCGGTCAGCAGCGCCATCCCGCCGATCGCCAGCAGCGCGTCTCGCCCCCGGGGCAGCGGCGCACCCGCCACGAGCGCGACGACGACGCACGCCCAGGCCCCGGCGCCCGCCCACACGCGTGGCCCCTGGAAGTAGCCGCCGCTGTAGAACGCCAGCGCGGTAGGTCCCGCCAGGAGCGTCGCGCCGGCGGCGACCAGCGCACCGCGGCGCCACCCCTCGGCCATCAACCGTCCGGGTCGCGCACCGCGGGCTGCACCGGAAGTGTCGATGCCAGCAGGTGCCGGACGCCCGCCGGGCGAGGCTCAAGGCCGGCCGCCGACTCGACCTCGCGCATGAACTCGCGGCGGAACGTACTAGCGTCGAATCGGGTCGCCTGGCGCACGCACGCGTCGGGATCGACCGCGGCGTCGTCGAATTCGAGCACGGCGGTGGCCAGTTCGTCGGCGCCCCCGGACCAAAAGCAGCCGGTGACGCCGTCGACGACGGTCTCCAGAACGCCGCCGCCGGCACGCGCGATGACGGGGCGGCCGGCGGCCTGGCTCTCCACCGCGGCGATCCCGAACTCCTCGACCGCGGTGACCACGAGTGCCCGGGCGCCCTGGAGCGTCCGGGCCACCTCGGCATCGGACACGCGGCCGGTGAAGCGGATCGTCGGGCCGGCCTTGCGGTGCAGCGCCCGGGCAGCCGGGCCGTCGCCGACGATGACCAGTGGCCGTCGCAGCGCGTTGAACGCCTCGATGGCAACGTCGATCTGCTTGTGGGACATCAGCTCGGAGACGACGGCGTAGTAGTCGCCCACCGGACCCGGCGAGAAGCGCCAGGTATCGACCGGCGGGTGGACGACGTCGGCCTCGCGGCCGAAGTAGGTGCGAATCCGCGCCCGGGTGATCTGGGAGTTGGCCACGTAGCGCGTCGTCCGCTGAGCGGCCGCCCAATCCCATTGGCGCCACCGGCGAAACGCGGTGCGCAGGAACCTGCGCGTGATGGGGTTGCGGCGGGCCAGGGTGCTGTCGCGATCGTTCCAGGCGTAGCGGAAAGGGTTGTGGCAATAGCTGACGTGGACCGTGTCCTCGGGGTAGCGCACCGCATGCGCCCACGCCGAGGAGCTGGAGACCACCAGGTCATAGCTGGAGAGGTCGAAGGACTCGATCGCGGCCGGATACAGCGGGAGCAGCGCCCGGAATGTCCTCGCGGTGGGCCGGACACGCTGCAGAAACGAGGTGCGCACAACCCGGTCGGCGAAGCGCCCCTCGGTCCCGTCGGGGTCATAGACGGCGGTGAAGATGTCGGCCGTCGGCCACATGGCGCACAGCTGGAGGAACACGCGCTCGGCCCCTCGGACGTCGAGCAGGAAGTCGTGGACCAGAGCGACCCGCGGCTTGGTCGCTGGACGTGAGGCGATGAGCACCACCGACCGCAGTCTATGGGGCGCCCCCGGCACCGCGCGGCGATCGTGTGCGCGCGAGTCGCGCCGCGACGACCGGGGGGCTGAGCCCGCCGGCCGCCGGCGGGATAGCCTGCGGGCAGCTTTGCCGCGGGTCCTGTTCATCAGCTACTCGGCCGCTGCGGGCGGCGCGGAGCGCCTCTTGCTCGACTGGGCGGCGGCCGTCCCGGGGGACGCGCTCATCGCCTGTCCCGAGGGTCCGCTGGCGACTGCGGCCCGCGCGGCCGGCCTGAGCACCCTGGTCCTGCCGCACCGCAGCATCGAACTGCGCTCGAGCACTTCGGCACGGCTGCGCGCCGCGCAGGCGATGGTCGGGCACGCCGCCGAGGTCCGACGGCTGGAGCGCAACCTCGACCCCGATCTGGTGGTGGCCTGGGGGATGCGAACCGCGATCGCACGAATGCTGAACCCGCCCGCGCGCGCGCCCATGCGGCCGTACGCGTTCGTCCACAACGACTTCGCCCCGGGGCCGCTGATCGGCGCGGCAATCCGGGCCGCCGCGCGGAGAGCTTCCCTGGTGGTGGTGCCGTCCAGAGCCGTCGCGGGCGACCTGGATTCCCGCGGGCGGCTGGCGCGCCGGCTGCATGTCATCGCCCCCGGCGTCGACACCGACCGCTTCGCCGAGCTCGACCGACCGCCCGCCGAAGCGCCGGAGGTCGTCGTGCTGGGGGCCCTGGTCGGCTGGAAGCGGCCCGATCTGGCGCTCGAAGCAGTGTCGATCGCGCGGCGGCGCGTCCCGGAATTGCGTCTGCGGGTTCTCGGCGCGCCGCTCGGCGGCGCCGGACAGGAGCTGCTGGTATCGCTACAGGCGCGAGCGTCGAAGCCAGACCTGGCGGGTGCGGTGTCCTTCGACGGCCATGTGGCCGACCCGCGTGCCGCGCTCGCGCGGGCCACCTGCCTGCTGCACTGCGCCCCGCGCGAGCCCTTCGGGATGGCGGTCCTCGAGGCCCTCGCGGCGGCCCGCCCAGCCGTGGTGCCGGACGCCTGCGGGCCGGCGGAGATCGTGGACGCCTCGTGCGGCGCGGTATATAAGCCGGGGGATGCGCCGGCCGCGGCCGCGGCACTCGTGGACATCGCGTCCGATCGCCTGCGCGCGGCCGAGATGGGCCGGTACGGTCGCCGGCGGGCGCACGAGCACTTTGACCGCGCGGCGTCGCAGGGGCGCTTCGCCGAGCTCGTTTCCGCGGAGCTGGGCCCCGGTCAGGCGGACAGTGGGGGCGCGGCGGCCGAGTCGCTCTCGCTGGTGACGGTGACCCATGATTCGGCGCCGGAGCTGGGCGCGCTCCTGGACTCGGTGCAGCGCCACCTGCCCGGAGTGCGGGTGATCGTGGTTGACTGCGCCTCGCGCGACGCGAGCCTGGCGGTTGCGCAGGCGCGGCCGGGCGTGACAGCGATCGGCCTCGACGAGAACCTCGGATTCGGCCGCGCATGCAACCTGGGCCTCGAGCACGTCACGTCGCCGGCGGTGGCGCTCGTCAACCCCGACGTCGAACTCCTCGACGGCTCGCTGCTGACGCTCGCCGACGAGGCGCTGCGGGCCGATCGCCCGGCGCGGCTGTTGGCGCCGCGCGTCCTGAACGGCGATGGCAGCCTGCAGGACACGGCGCACGCGGTGCCCGGCGGCGCCGCCGACCTCGTCGCCGCGCTGGTCCCACCGGCCGCGGTGCCCGGGCGAGCCGGCGTCGCGCTGGCACCGTGGCGATCGGCGACGCCGCGGCAGGTGGGCTGGGCGGTGGGGTGCGTGCTGGTCGCCCGGACCGACACGCTGCGCGCCCTGGGGCCCTTTGACGAGTCGATCTTCCTCTACGGCGAGGATCTGGAGCTCGGGCTGCGCGCGCGCGAGCGCGGGGTGCAGACGTGGCTGTGGCCCTCGGCGCGGGTCATCCACCATCGGGCGCACTCGTCCGGCGCCGCCTTCGGCGGCGAGCCGTTCGAGCGCTTGGCGACAGCGCGCCATGACGTAGTGCGCCGGCGCGTCGGGCGGCGGCGAGCCGCTGTGGACGACGCGCTGCAGGCGCTGACCTTCGCGTCGCGGGTCGCCGTCAAGCCGCTCGTGGGGCGGTCGGCCGCACGTGAACGGGCGCAGCTGCGGGCGCTGTTGTCCGCCCGCCGGGGCGCATGAGGCGTCGGCGCGCGGGGCTCGCGGCGGTCGTGGCGCTGGCGGCGCTGGCGGCGGCCGTGGTGATCGCGGTGTCATCCGGCGGGCCCACGCCCCGGCACCGCCCCGCCGCGCCGGCTGCTCCGCCGGCCGCCGCCCCGCCGGCGGCCGCGTTGCCGGCTCCGGCCGGCCAGGCGTTCGGCATCAACGTCAACCGGCTGTTCAACGATGGCACCGACACGCCGGCGCAGATCGCCGCGCAGATCGCGGCGGTCCGGGCCACGGGGGCCACCCTCGCCCGCAGCGACGCCTTCTGGGAGGCCGCGGAGCCCCACGCGCCGGTGGCGGGACGCCACGTCTACGACTGGTCGTTCGATGACCAGGTCGCGGGCTCGCTGGCGGCACAGGGGCTGACGTGGCTGCCGATCCTCGACTACTCGGCGCCGTGGGCCGAGAGCGTCGCCGGCCAGGACCACTCGCCGCCGCGCTCGGACGCCGACTATGCGGCGTACGCGGGCGCGTTCGCCGCACGCTACGGGAGCGGCGGGACGTTCTGGCGCGCGCATCCCGCCCTCACGGCGGAGCCGGTGGGCGCCATCGAGATCTGGAATGAGCCCGACAACGCCGAGTTCTGGGTGCCCCGGCCCGACGCGGCCGCCTATGGGCGGCTCTACCTCGACGCCCGCGCCGCCATCGACGCCGCCCATCCTGGCATCCGCGTGCTCGTGGGCGGGCTGACCAACGCAGCCGGGTTCCTGCCAGCATTGGTGCAGGCCGTGCCGCAGCTGTCCGGGCACGTCGACGGCGTCGCCGTCCATCCCTACGGCCGGCCGGGCGTGGTGGTGGCGAGGGTGCGGGGCGCGCGCGCCGCGCTGGTGGGGCTGGGGATGGGGGCGGTGCCGCTGTACATCACCGAGTTCGGCTGGACCACCCAGCCACCGGGCGCGATCGGCTATGCGCCGGCGAGCCGCCGCCCGGGGGAGATCGCCGGCGTGCTGACGACGCTGGGCCACCTTGCGTGCGGGCTGGCCGCCACCATCCTCTACACCTGGGTCACGCCGGAGCGCAACCCGGCCGACCCGCAGGACTGGTTCGGAATCGCCAATCCGACCGACGCGAGCGCCGGCACCCCAGACACCGCCGCGTTCGCCGCGGGCCTGCGAGGTGCGACCCAACCGCTGTCCGGGCCGGCGCCGGCCCCGTGCCCTACCTGATGCAGCTGGTGGCCAGCAGGCCCTTGCGCTTGCAACCCTCGAGCGCCAGGGCACCGGCCCGGAACGCCGCGAGAGCGGGCTTGACGGTCACCTTGTTGCTATGGAACCCGAGCAGGCCGGAGAAGTTGAAGGCGCCGCTGTTCGCGGTCTCCTCCCCCATCCACGTGTACCAGTAGAAGCCGATCAGGTGAAGCGCGAGGCGCTGCTGCCCGATGAGCGGCAGCAGCGTGGCGATGTTCCGGGCCTGGCCGGCCTGTGTGGTGATGAAGTCGAACCGGTCGTGGGTGTGCCCCTTGGCCGACGGCCAGCTGATCTCCGTGGCCAGCAGCGGCTTGGCGTTGTCGCCGAAGCGCGCCATCGCGCGGCGCACGAACTGCATGAACAGCATCACGTGGGCAGGGATCTTCGTGAACCCGTTGACGGCCACCACGTCGAACAGGCGGCGAGCGCCCTTGATCCGGTAGATCTGGCCCAGCGACTTCCATGCGGTGTTGGTCAGCGCGCCGAGCACCACCCGGGCGCCGGGGTCGGCCTTCTTGATCGCGGCGTGCGCGGTGCGCAGGAACGAGACATAGGTCGAGGCGAACGGCTGCTTCCAGTAGTAGCTGAGGTTCGGCTCGTTCCAGACCTGCCAGGACCGGATCGGCATCCTGGGGATCCCGGGGTTGGCGCGCCAGAAGCTGCCGCGGAGGCCGTAGCGGCCGATCAGCGCCGTCATGTACGCCGCGTAGGGCCCGTAGCGGCGTGGCGTATCGACGCCGTTGGAGTTATCGACCGAATCCCAACTCGGCGCGTACAGCACGGTTGGGAGCACTGTGAGGCGCTCGCGGGCGGCATCGCCGACGATCATGTCCGTGACCTGGAAGCTGGTGGGGACGCCCCCCACGTCGGTGAACTGAGACGCCCGGTCGGCGGGCACGTCCGCATCGGTCTTGTACGGCTGAGCCCCCGCCCAGCTGAACGCGGCACGGATGCTCTGCACGCCGTTGGTCACCATCGTCTTGAGCTGGCCCCCGAAGTCGATGGTCGTGTCGGGCCCGAACATCGGGCCGTCGACGTCCACCCCGACGAAGCCCTGAGGGACGGCCGTGGGCGCGGTGACCTTGGGCTTGCTCGTCCTGGGGCCGGTGGCGGCGCCGGCGCGATTGGCCGCGCCCGCCCGGGTGGTGGCGCCGGCGGCCAGGGCGGCGGCCAGCACGAGCATCAGGACGACCGCCATCGGGCGGTCCGCGAACCTCCTTGCGCGCAGCAGCATGGCGGCGCAGTGTAATCAGGCGCGGTCAGGTACGGCGCAGCCGGGCCCGGATCAGTAACCCGCCGCCCACCAGCCCGAACCCGAGCGCCGCCGCCAGCCGCCCGTCATAGCCCGTGTGCGGCAGCGTGCCCGCCGTTGAGGAGGCGATCGTGGCTGTCGGCGTTGTGGGATCGCTCGAACTCGATGTGCTCGCGACCGGAGTGGCCGAGGTGGGCGTGGGCGTGGCGGACGCGGTCGACGTCGTTGGGGGCGGCGTGGTGGCCGTCGTCTTGGGCTTGCTCTTGCCCGGCGGGGGCGTGCTGGCGAAGGGGTCGGTGTACTGCTGGTCGCCCGCCGAGCCGCCGCCCGAGGCGAGCGTCACCGCCGGCACCGCGAGCGCGAGTGCTCCGAGCAGCATGCAGGTGGCCAACCAACGTGGGGTGCGCACCCGGGCGAGTATGGCAACCTGGGCCGCCGGTCGCGTCGCAGGGTGGTCGCTGATCTTCGGGCGTTCCGGGGCCGCCAACGCTTGGGCGGCGGGGCGGCAACCGCGCGTTTTGCAGGATCTCTTGCAAAGCCAGGAGGTTTGGGGGCCGAGGCGACGGACCGTGTTAGGGTGCCTCGCGCCGCACCCGGAACGCCGTCGTAACAGCCTTCGTCTGCCGTCCGTCCAGCCCCCTCCGGGGCGCGAATCCGTTCGTCTTCACGCGCCTTTGCGCCGCCCGCTCAGACATTCTCGTGCTCGTGCTGTCGTTGCCGCCATGGTGTCGACCGCGCTGCTGGGGACTGGCCTGACCGCCTCGAGTTCAGGCGACATCCAGAGCCAGATCGCCGGCACGCGGTCGGCCGCCGCTGCGCTGCGCGCGCAGATCGCCGCCGACTCGCAGCAGATCGCGTCGACCAGCGATGGCCTGGCGCGGGCCCGAGACCGCCTGGCGACGGTCCAGGCCCGGCTCGACGAGCGGGTGGCGGAGCTGAAGTCCGTCCAGTCCCGGCTGATCGCGGCGCGCGACCACCTCGTAGACCTGGAGAACCGGCTGCACCTGGCCACCACCGCACTGTCGGCCAACCTGGTGTCCAGCTATGAGGGCGGCCAGCCCGACCTGGTTTCGGTGATCCTCAGCTCCAAAGGGTTCGCCGACCTCCTCAACCAGATGGGCTTCATGACCCGCGTGGCCCATCAGGACGCCAACATCCTGCAGCTGACCCGGACGGCCCGCGCCGAGGTGTCGCGGCAGGCGACCGCGCTCGAGGGCTTGGAGACGCGCGACCGGACGCTGGCCAACCAGGTGCTCGATCAGCGCAACCAGGCCGCTGCACTGCGCTCCGCGCTCCTGCGCCAGGAGCTCGTGCAGGAGACCAAGCGGGCGAACACCACCGCCCGCTACACCGCGGTCAAGGCGCATCTGGGCTCACTGCAGGCGCGGCTGAACGCGATCGAGAAGCGCGCCGCCGAGGCGGCGACCCGCGCCGCGGCGACCGGCAACGCCAACGTGAGCGGCATCGCGGTCAACACCGCCGGAATGGTTCAGCCCCCGTCCGGCGCGCCCGAGGCGGTGCGGCAGGTCATCGCCGCCGGCAATGCGATCGCCACCCTGCCCTACATCTACGGCGGCGGGCACGCGTCATTCCACGCCAACGGCTACGACTGCTCGGGCTCGGTCAGCTACGCGCTGGCGGCGGCCGGCCTGGTGAGCTCGCCGATGGTCTCAGGCGATTTCGAGAACTGGGGCGACGCCGGGCCCGGACGGTGGATCACGATCTACGCCAACGCCGGCCACGTGTGGATGGAGGTCGCCGGCTGGCGGTTTGACACCGTCGCGCTGGCCGAGAGCGGCACGCGCTGGGCCCAGGGCGGGGGCGAGTTCTCCGGCTTTGTGGTCCGCCACCCGCCGGGGCTCTAGACCCCTCGCCGGCCGCTCCGCCCGCCCGTGCATCCCAGAGTTGTGGCTGGTGGTTTTCGAGCCACGAGGCCGGCGAACGTGAGTCGTGGCTCGATTTCCCCCGTAGTGCGGGGGTTTTCGAGCCAGCGGGCGGCGACCTCGTGGGTGCTGGCTCGATTTCCCCCCGGAAGCGGGCGGCCACGGAGGGGCGGCGGTGCGTCCGAGGCCGCGCCGTCAGGGGCGGCGCCCCGACGCCCGCGCGTCAGGGGCGGCCGACGAGTGTGGGCGGCACCGGCCGAGACGGCCCATGCGGGCTCATGCGGGCCGCCTCGGCGCGGCGCTGGGGGAGTTCGGTGTCTGACATGCGCTCCGCTCGCGGGGCTTCCTCGGTGAGGTGGCGGACCAGCAGGAGCGCGATGGCGGGCACAGCGACGATGCTCAGCATGGCCAGGAACCAGATCTGGCCGGCGTCGGTGCCCTCGCCCAGCGTGTGGACGACCCCGGCGATCCACGCCAGCGCCGTGAGGCGGTGCAGCTTGCGCCACCGCTTGACCCCGATGGTGCGCCGGGCGTAGTAGGACAGCCCGAGGAAGACCAGGCCCCAGCCGCCGATGATGCCGATGGAGGTCCAGATCGTCTTGTAGCTCCACGCGAACGGGAGCGCGATGTCGGCCAGCGACGCGCTGAGGAAGTGATCGCCCAGCAGCGACAGGCCGTGGACCGCGAGCGCAACGAGCGTCGCCAGCGACAGCGCCTCGTGCAGCGTGGTCAGGTCAGGGCCGCGGCGCCGCATGAACTTCAGGCTCATGGTCAGGCCGATCGACACGGCGAGGCTGGCCAGCACGAGCGAGGCGATCCCCGCAGCGCGGCTGGTGATCCAGAACAGATGAGGAGTGGCGCTGGTGAAGGTCATGGGCGTGTTGCGGTGCTCACATCACAGGATGGGGCCCCTCCGGTAGAGGGACGTAGGACAGTCCTAAGAACTTGGTGAGAGCCCGGGACGGATGAGGCGGTCTCCGGCCACGAGATGGCCCTGGACCGGGCCGGCCGGCGTCCCCAGCCCGCGGTAGGTGACCGTGAAGGCGCTGCCGTCCGACGTCGGCGCCGAGGGAACCGCGGTGGCCATATACGCCCCGGGGTCCGAGACGAACTGGCGGCCGCCGGCGGCGAGGCTGATCCTCGTCGCGGTCCACTGGCGGTCCGTGATCGAGCCCCGGTGCCCCGTCGTCGTCACGGCTGACGCCGCGGTGAAGCCCGCGGCCCCGAAGTCCGCCAGCGGCAGCGTGTGGCAGTTGGTCACGCCGGTGCACACCGTAGGGGCTTCAAGGATCCATTCCGCCGAGGTGGTGTCCACATGGGCGGCGCGCAGCCGCTTGGTGAACGAGCGATGACGGGAGAGGTCGTCGAGCGTCATCGTCACCTCGTTGTCCTTGACCACGACCATGCCGCGCACTCGGTCACCGGGGGCGATGGTCCGCTTGATGGTGCGCGAGGGGGCGGGGACGACCTCGTACCAGGCGCTGGACACGGCGTGGCCGCCGGTGGTGCAGTCGGCCTCGGTCCCGGTCTGCTCCAACGCCTGCGAGCTCACGCTGTAGCCGCCGATCCCGATCCAGGCTGCCGAATAGGTCGGGCGGCCACCGCTGCAGGTGGCCTGCGGCTGGGTCCAGGTGCCGGCCACCTTCGCGAACGTGATGCCGGGGCGATGGACGGCGTAGCCGGCCCAGTTGGAGCTCTGGGTGCTGTCGGCGAGCGCCGCGGGCGCGCCGGCCAGCGCCGCGAGGGCGGCCACCGCCAGGGAGATCGCCCTGGGGCTCATGAACGGGCCGCCGCCAGGATCGCTGACGACTTCCCCTGTAGGTCGTACATCGTCACCGTGGTCCCGTTGGAGGTGAAGGTCACCTTGGTGCCCACCTTCTCGGCGATGGCCATCGCCGCGGTGCTGCCCTGGCGGGTGTCGCCGCCGGGGCCGCCGAAGCCACTCTGGCCGTCGGCGAGGATCCAGCGCAGGCGCCCGTTGCGGACCTCCATCGCGAGCCACTGGGGCGTCACCGTGCTCTCGCGACCCGAGAACCCGCCGAGGCCGGCGACGTTGCCGTTGTTGGCCAGGATCGCCGCCGCCGCCGCGCTCTGGCTCTCGACGCCGATCGCGCCGCCGCCGTGCGCCTGGGCATAGTGCTCGGCGGCGGTCAGGTCGGCGCTGTTGCCGCCGAACATCCCGCCGGCGCCGGCGCCGCCGGCGCCGAAGCCACCGCCACCGAAGCCACCCCCACCGAAGCGGTGCCGGAAACCGGTGCCCGCCTGCGGGTTGGTGAACAGACCCTGGACGCCGCTGCCGGCCGCGCCACCCGGGGGCGCGGCGAAGCTCTGACCGCCGCCGGGGCCGAACCCACCCGGGACACCAGCCCCACCCGGCCCGGCGAACCGGCCGCGGCCGCCGGATCCCCCGAAGCCGCGCGCGCCGGGACCGCCGAAGCCGCCGGCCTGAGCGCCGGCGGGACCGCCGGCGGGGAAGGTCGCAGCGGTGGCATGCCCGATCGTCTCAGCGGCCCAGGTGGCCGGGGCGGCCAGGAGCGCCACCAGAACCACCGCAATCACCGCGGCGCGCAGCCGTGACGACAGCCGCAGCGCCAGCAGAACCGCGCAGGCGCCACCGACCACGATGACCAGGGGCTTGGCCCACGACAGCGCGCCCGAGAGGTTGCCGAGCACCACGAGCTCGGTCACCACCCCGGCGACGATCGCCGCCGGGATGGCAACGCGCGCCACGCGGCCGCCTGAGAGCGCCTCGCCGACCCCGGCGCCGATCAGCGCGGCCGTGAACGGCGCCAGGAACGAGACGTAGTAGGGGTGGAAGATCCCCGACGCGTAGCTGAACACCACCGCGCTGACCAGGAACGCGCCCCCGACAGCGATCAACCAGCCGGTGCGCGGATCGCTGCGCCGCAGGCGCGACGTCGCCAGCACGCCCAGGCCGGCCACGACGGCGAAGCCCAGCAGCCAGCCGGCCTGGTCGCCCAGACCCGACTGGAGCAGACGGAAGACGCCGGTGGCGCCGCCGAACGCGCCGCCACCGCCACCGCCACCGAAGCCCGCGCCGGGCGCGCCGGTTTGCCCGGTCACGCGGCCGACGCCGTTGTAGTTGAAGATGAGCGACCAGACGCTGTTGTCCGCGGTGCCGCTGATCCAGGGGCGGTCGGCGGCCGGGGTGAGGGTCACGAGCAACGGCCAGGCCAGCCCCACCACCGCGAGCGCGACCCCGCCGGCCAGCAGCTGGCGAATCGCGGCGAGGCGTCCGCGCGGCGCCACCCACAGGTAGGCGAGCGCGATCCCCGGCACCACGAACAGCGCCACGGCCATCTTGGTCTCGAACCCGAGCCCGATGCAGACGCCGCACCACAGCAGCCACTTCGTCCGCCCGTCCTCCAGCGCGCGCACCGCGAACCACAGCGCGGCCACGCAGCACAGGACCAGCAGCTCGTCGGGGTTGTTATGGCGCGACATGGCGACCGCGATCGGCGTCGTGGCCAGGGCGATCCCCGCCACGAACCCGGCGGGACGACCGAAGCGCCGCCGCGTCAGGTCGTAGACGAGCGCGGCGGCGGCCGCGCCCATCAGCGCCTGCGGGATGAGGATGCTGAGCGGGTGAAAGCCAAAGACCCGCGCCGACAGCGCCTGCACCCACAGGCTGAGCGGCGGCTTGTCCACCGTCATGAGGCCCGTCTTGTCCAGCGAGGCGAACAGGAAGTCGTGCCAGCTCGTGGTCATCGAGCGCACGGCGGCGGAGTAGTAGGTGTTCGCCCAGCCGTTGATGCTCAGGCCCCAGAGGTTGAGGATCCCGGCGATCCCGACCACGGCGAGGAGCTCGGGGCGGGCACGGAGCGCCTGCAGCCAGCCCGGCAGGGTGCGCCCCGCCAGCCACGACGGACGCAGCGACTCGCGATAGGGCGTCGAGTCCGAGCTCATCGGCGCAGCATGCGGTGGTCGGGTGAGAGGGACGTAAGAGACGGGGGCATTCTCAGCCGGCTCTCAGGGTCAGGGCTGGTCGGGCGCGCGGTGCGCCTCGGTGTAGACGGCGGCGGCCAGCAGGAGGCCGGCGCCGAGGGCGGTGACGATCGATGCTGCGAGAGGAAGGGCGGACACGGGGGCTCCTTGACTCAAATCCATTTGGGACCTGGGGGAGCATCGGCGCCGGTCCGAAGCCGTGGCGAAGACATGCCTAAGACATGTGTAGGAGCCCCGGACAACGGCGGCGGGTAGGCCAACCTAAAGTACGTGGAACTGCGTCGGAAACCAGGAGTTTTTTGAGACATGTCAGACACCCCCAACAGCTTTGACGCCAAGGCGACGCTCAGCGTCGGCGACGCGAAGTACGACATCTACCGCCTGGACGCGCTGCAGTCCAAGTTCGACGTCGCGCGGCTGCCGTTCTCGCTGAAGATCCTGCTCGAGAACCTGCTGCGCAACGAGGACGGAGAGTCGATCCGGGCGCAGGACATCGAGGCGCTCGCCACCTGGGACGCCAACGACGAGCCGTCCAAGGAGATCGCGTTCACGCCCGCCCGCGTAGTCATGCAGGACTTCACCGGCGTGCCCGCGATCGTCGATCTGGCCGCGATGCGCGACGCAATGAAGGAGATGGGCGGCGACCCCAACAAGATCAACCCCCTCGTGCCGGCCGAGCTGGTGATCGACCACTCCGTCCAGGTCGACGCGTACGGCTCCCCGCAGGCCTTCCAGCGCAACGCCGAGCTGGAGTTCGAGCGCAACAAGGAGCGCTACGCGTTCCTGCGCTGGGGCCAGGGCGCGTTCCACAACTTCAAGGTCGTGCCGCCGGACACCGGGATCGTGCACCAGGTCAACCTCGAGTACCTGGCCCGCGTGGTGTTCGTGGACACAGAGCGCAACCTCGCCTACCCCGACACGCTGGTGGGCACGGACTCCCACACCACGATGATCAACGGCCTCGGCGTGCTGGGCTGGGGCGTGGGCGGGATCGAGGCCGAGGCGGCGATGTTGGGGCAGCCGATGTCGATGCTGATCCCGCAGGTGCTGGGCTTCAGGCTCACCGGCGAGCTCCACGAGGGCGCCACTGCCACCGACCTTGTGCTGACCGTGACCGAGATGTTGCGCGAGCGCGGCGTGGTCGGCAAGTTCGTCGAGTTCCACGGCGCGGGGCTGGCCGGCCTGCCGCTGGCCGACCGGGCCACCATCGGCAACATGTCCCCGGAGTTCGGCTCGACGTGCGCCATCTTCCCCATCGACGCCGAGACGCTGCGCTACCTCGAGTTCTCCGGGCGGCCGAGGGAGCAGATCGCGCTGGTGGAGGCCTACGCCAAGGAGCAGGGCCTGTGGCACGACGAGGACTCCGAGGAGCCCACTTACTCCGACCACATCGAGCTCGACCTCGCCGACGTCGTGCCGAGCATCGCCGGCCCCAGGCGCCCCCAGGACCGCGTGTCGCTGACCGAGTCGCGCGATGCCTTCCGGATGGCGCTGGAGGACCTCGTCGGCGACGACGAGGCCGAAGACGAGGAGGACGAGTCGATCGCAGACTCGTTCCCGGCGTCCGATCCGGTCTCCACCCACGTTCCCAACGGTGAGGGCCACGGCCCCCACGGCGGGACCGGCGGGGCCCAAGTGGCGGACCGCAAGCGTGTCAACGCCCAGGTGACGCTCGAAGACGGCACCGAGACCGAGCTGGACCACGGGCATGTCGTGATCGCGGCGATCACCAGCTGCACGAACACGTCCAACCCGTCGGTCATGCTCGGGGCCGGGATCCTGGCGCGCAACGCCGTCCAGAAGGGCCTGAAGGTCAAGCCGTGGGTCAAGACGTCGCTGGCCCCGGGCTCCAAGGTGGTCACCGAGTACCTGGAGCGCGCCGGCCTGGACGAGTATCTGGACGAGCTGGGCTTCAACCTCGTCGGCTACGGCTGCACCACCTGCATCGGCAACAGCGGCCCGCTGCCCCAGGAGATCTCCGACGTCGTGGGCGCCGAGGACCTGGCGGTGGTCTCGGTGCTGTCGGGCAACCGCAACTTCGAGGGGCGCATCAACCCCGACGTGAAGATGAACTACCTGGCCTCGCCGCCGCTGTGCGTCGCCTACGCGCTGGCCGGGACGATGGACATCGACCTCTATGACGAGCCGCTGGGCGAGGACCGCCACGGCGACCCGGTCTACCTCAAGGACATCTGGCCCGACTCCCGGGAGGTCGGCCAGACGGTCGAGGAGGCGGTCCAGTCAGACATGTTCCGCAAGAGCTACAGCAAGGTGTTCGACGGCGACGAGCGGTGGAACACCCTGGAGGTGCCGACCGGCGACGCCTTCGCATGGGACGAGCGCTCCACCTACGTGCGCCGGCCGCCCTTCTTCGAGGAGATGCCGCGCGAGCCCGAGCCGCTCGAGGACATCGTCGACGCGCGCGTGCTGGCGATGCTCGGCGACAGCGTCACCACCGACCACATCTCGCCGGCCGGCTCGATCAAGCGCGACGGCCCCGCCGCCTCCTACCTCAACGAGAACCACGTGGAGTCGCGCGACTTCAACTCCTACGGGTCGCGCCGCGGCAACCACGAGGTGATGATGCGCGGCACCTTCGCCAACATCCGCCTGCGCAACCGTCTTGCGCCCGGGACAGAGGGCGGGGTGACGAAGTACCTGGGCGGCAAGGGCGAGGAGGACATGTCGATCTACGCCGCCGCCATGCGCTACATCGACCAGCACATCCCGCTCATCGTCCTCGCCGGCAAGGAGTACGGCTCAGGCTCGTCGCGCGATTGGGCGGCCAAGGGCACGCGCCTGCTCGGCGTGCGGGCGGTCATCGCCGAGAGCTTCGAGCGCATCCACCGCTCCAACCTGGTCGGGATGGGCGTGCTCCCGCTGCAGTTCTCCGACGGCGAGTCGGTGGAGTCGCTGGGCCTGACCGGCACGGAGAAGTTCACGATCACCGACATCGCCAATGCCGATGAGGTGCCGCGAACGCTGACCGTCAAGGCCGACGACAAGGAGTTCGAGGTCACCGTGCGGATCGACACGCCCAAGGAGCAGGTCTACTACCGCCACGGCGGCATCCTCCAGTACGTGCTCAGAGAGCTGCTCCACTAGATTTCCCCCCATGGCGACTCCTGAGCTGTTGCACCGGCTGCTCGTCGCGGCCGGCCCGTCCGGGCGCGAGACGGCGCCCGCCAAGGCCTGGCGCGACGGCTGCGCAGCCTTCTCCGACGACGTGCGCGTCGATGCCGTCGGCTCGTCCATGGCGCGCGTGCCGGGGACCGCCGACGGTCCGACCCTCGCCGTGATCGGCCACATCGACGAGATCGGCGTGCACGTGACCCACATCGAGGACGACGGCCATCTGCGCTTCGGCGAGGTGGGCGGCTGGGACCCGATCGTGCTCGTTGGCCAGCGCCTGACGATCACCGCGCGCGGGGGCGACGTGCCGGGCGTGATCGGCCGCAAGCCCGCCCACCTCATCAAGGCCGACGAGCGCGACCGGGCGCCCAAGATCAAGGACCTGCACATCGACATCGGCGCCAAGGACGGCGACGAGGCCAAGGAGATGGTGCGAGTCGGCGACGCGGGCGTGATCGACGTCGCGCCGGTCGAGCTGCCCAACGGCCGCCTGGTCTCCCGCGCGCTGGACAACCGGGTCGGCTGCTACGTCGCGGCCGAGGCCGCCCGGCTGGTGGCCGCGGACGGCGGCGCCCCCGGCGACGTGGTGGCCCTGGCGGTGACCCAGGAGGAGACGAGCTTCGCCGGGTCGCGGACGAGCGCCTTCGCGCTGGAGCCCGACGTGGCCATCGTCGTCGATGTCATCTTCGCCACCGACCAGCCGGGAATCGAGCTGGGGCCGATGACCAAGCACCCGCTCGGGTCCGGCCCCGTCATCGCGCGCGGGACCTCTCTGCACCCGCGCGTCACCGATCTGCTCATCGACATCGCCGAGGAGCAGGAGCTCCCGTTCACGCTGGAGTCGCTGGGCCGGGCGACCGGCACCGACGCCGACGCGGTGCACGTCAGCCGCGCCGGCGTGCCCACCGGGATCGTGTCGGTCCCGCTGCGCTACATGCACTCCCCCGTGGAGCTGGTGTCGCTGGCCGACATCCAGGTGGCCGCTGAGCTCATCGCCGCGTTCGCCAAGCGGCTGGAGCCCGGCATGTCGTTCGAGCGGTAGTCTGGCAGTGGCCGTCGACGCGCGACTGCTGCTCCTGTTCGACATCGACGGGACGCTGCTCAGCCGTGCCACCAGCGCGCACAGCGAGGCTCTGCACGAGGCGCTCAAGCGCGTCCACCATGTCGACACGCGCTCACGCCGCATGGACATCGCGCCCGCCGGACGCACCGATGGGGAGATCGCGCGTCTGTTGCTCCTCGGCGCCGGGGTCTCGGCCGTTGCCATCGACGAGGGCGCCGACGCGGTCCGCGAGGCGTGCTGTGAAGCCTACGCCCGTCTCTGCCCACCCAGCCTTGCCGACAAGGTCATACCCGGCATCTCCGACCTCGTGTCGTGGCTGGCCGGGCGCGATGATGTGCGGCTGTCCCTGGTCACCGGAAACTATGAGCCGGTGGGGCGGCTGAAGCTGTCCCGGGCCGGGCTGGGGCGCCACTTCCCCTCAGGACAGGGCGGCTTCGGCTCTGACTCCGAGGATCGCGCCGCGCTGCCCGGGATCGCCCGCAAGCGCGCCGGGCACGACGGCGTATCGCATCCGCGCAAGCGCACGATCGTGATCGGCGACACGCCCCGCGACATCGCGTGCGCCCACGCCGACGAGCTTCGGTGCTTCGCGGTCGCCACCGGGCCCCACGACGCGACAGAGCTGTCCGGCGCTGACGCGGTGGCCAACGGCTCCGCGCAGCTGCGGGAGCTGATCGAGGCCGAACTGGCCGCTTAGCGCTTGGGCGTGGGGAACTGGGAGCGCATCATCAGGTCCCAGACGCGGTCTGGCGTGATCCGCCGCTGGCCGATGAGCAGGTGGGCGCTCGGAGTGACCACGTAGCGCGGCTTCGGTCGCTTGGCCGTGAGCGCCTTGGCGATGGTGTCCGCCACCGCCTCGGGGGCGCCACCCAACTTGGCCATCGGTCCCTTGTAGGCGTCGGCGGTGGTCTTGGCGACGTGCCGGTTGAAGTCCGCATAGGGCCCATCGGCCTCGGCGGCGGCGTCCACCGATCGCGCCGCCACTTCGCCGAAGTTGGTGGTGATCAGGCCGGGCTCGACGAGGACCACGTGGACCCCGAAGCCGCGGACCTCGAAGCGCAACGCGTCGGAGATCGCCTCCACCGCGTACTTGGTGGCGTGGTAGATGCCGCCCCCCGGGAAGGTCAGCCGGCCTCCCATGGAGCCGATGTTGACGATCGTGCCCTGGCCGCGCTCGCGCATGCCGGGCAGGACGAGCTGGCACATGCGGATGAGGCCGAACACGTTGGTTTCGAATTGGCGGCGCACGTCATCGATCGGGACGCTCTCGACGGCGCCGGACTGGCTGTAGCCGGCGTTGTTGATGAGCACGCCGACGGCGCCCTCGGCGTCGGTCACGCGCTGCACCGCGGCGGTCATCGAGTCCTCGTCAGTGACGTCGAGCGCCAGGGTGGTGGCCCCCCTGGCGGCGAGCCCGGCGACGGAGTCCGGGCGCCGCGCGGTGGCATACACCGTGTGGCCGTCGCTCAGCAGCCGCTCCGCGGTGGCATACCCGATGCCGGAGGAGCAGCCGGTGATCAGGACCGGACCCGTGGCCACGGCTCCTAGTTTCGCACGAGCTTCTTGTAGGTGAGGCGGTGGGGGCGGTCAGCCTCGGCGCCGAGCTGCTCGTGGCGGAAGGACTCGTAGGCCTCGAAGTTGCCCTCGAACCAGCGCACCTGCGAGTCGCCCTCGAACGCCAGCACGTGGGTGGCGATCCGGTCCAGGAACCAGCGATCGTGGGAGACGACCACCGCGCAGCCGGCGAAGGCCAGCAGGGCCTCCTCCAGCGCGCGCAGCGTGTCGGTGTCCAGATCGTTGGTGGGCTCGTCGAGCAGCAGCAGGTTGCCGCCCTCGCGCAGCAGCTTGGCCAGGTGCAGGCGGTTGCGCTCCCCGCCCGACAGCTTGGCCACCTTCTTCTGCTGGTCGGTGCCCTTGAAGTTGAAGCCCGCGGTGTAGGCGCGGCTGGCGACGGTGCGGTCGCCGAGGGTGATTTCGTCCAGGCCGCCGGAGATCTCCTGCCAGACGGTCTTCTCGGGGTCCAGCGCGTCGCGCGACTGGTCGACGTAGGCCAGCTTCACGGTGTCGCCGAGGCGGAGCGTCCCCTCGTCAGGCTGCTCCTGGGCGGTGATCATCCGCAGCAGCGTCGTCTTGCCGGCGCCGTTGGCCCCGATGACGCCGACGATGCCGGCCGGGGGCAGCTTGAAGGTGAGGTCGTCGATGAGCAGCCGCTCGCCGTAGCCCTTGCGGACGCCGTCGGCCTCGACGACGACGTCGCCCAGCCGGGGACCGGCGGGGATGTGGATCTGGACCTGGTCGAGCTTGACGTTGCGATCCTGGGCCAGCAGCGCCTCGTAGGCATTGAGCCGCGCCTTGGGCTTGCCACGCCGCGCCGACGCGTTCATGCGCACCCACTCCAGCTCCTGCTGGATCGTGCGCTGACGGCTTGACTCCTGGCGCTCCTCCTGGGCCAGGCGCTTCTGCTTCTGCTCCAGCCAGCCGGAGTAGTTGCCCTGGTAGGGGATGCCGCGGCCGCGGTCGAGCTCCAGGATCCAGCCGGCCACGTTGTCCAGGAAGTAGCGATCGTGGGTGATGGCGACGATCGTGCCCTTGTAGTCCTGGAGGTGTTGCTCAAGCCACGCCACCGACTCGGCGTCGAGGTGGTTGGTGGGCTCGTCGAGCAGCAGCAGGTCGGGTTGGCGCAGCAGCAGCCGGCACATCGCCACGCGGCGGCGCTCGCCGCCCGAGAGCGTGGCCACATCGGCGTCGGGCGGCGGGCAACGCAGCGCGTCCATCGCGTACTCGAGGGTGGTGTCGAGGTTCCATCCGTCCACGGCGTCGATCTGCTCCTGCACGCGCGCGAACTCGTCGGCGGTCTCGTCGGAGTAGTTCATCGAGAGCTCGTTGAAACGATCGAGCAGCGCGCGGATCTCGGCGACGCCGTCCTCGACGTTGCCCTTGACGTCCTTGGCGGGGTCGAGCTCGGGCTCCTGCTCCAGCATGCCCACCGTCGCGTTGGGGGCGAGTTGGGCCTGGCCGTTGAACTCGGTGTCGATCCCGGCCATGATCCGCAGCAGCGTCGACTTGCCCGCGCCGTTGTAGCCCAGCACGCCGATCTTCGCGCCGGGATAGAACGACAGCGAGATGTCGGTGAGGACCTCCTTGTCCGGCGGGTAGCGCCGGGAGAGCTTGTGCGTCGTGAAGATGTACTGAGCTGACATTCCCCCTCAGCATAGGAGGGGCGGTTAGGATGCCCACCGCATGCGCCGCAGCCTGATCACCGCCCTCGTGCTCGCCTCGTCCGCGCTGCTGGCCCCGGCCGCCCTGGCCACGACCCAGACGGCGAGTGGCGGCGCGGTGACGGCCACGTTCACGTTCAGCGGCAAGTACCCCAACTACTCGGGGCTGCACCTCCGCATCGCCCAATCGGGCTCGGTCCTCTACGACCAGCCTGTGGGCTCCAAGGCGTGCGGCCCCTACTGCGCGCCCGGCGCCACCGGACCCAAGGCGTCCTCGGTACGCGTCATCGACCTCGATCACACCGGGCAGCCGAACGTCGTGCTCGACCTCTTCACCGGCGGCGCCCACTGCTGCTCGGTCGAGCAGGTGTTCACGTTTAACCCGGGGACGATGACCTACAGCGAGACGGAGCGGAACTTCGGGGACCCCGGCGCGCAGATCGAGGATCTCGGCCACGAGGGCCACTTCGAGTTCGTCACCGCCGATGACGCGTTCGCCTATGCGTTCACTGACTTCGCCGCCTCCGGCCTCCCGCTCCAGATCCTGACCTTCTCAGGCAGCCGCTTCCAGGACGTCACGAACAGCTACCCGGCGCTCATCCGCAAGGACGCAGCGACGTGGCTGAAGGCGTTTGACCACATGGCCCGACAGCACTACGCCGACAGCGTGGGAGTCATCGCCGCCTGGGCGGCCGACGAGTACCGGCTCGGCAAGAGCGCGACGGCCAACCGGTTCCTGCACCAGCAGGCCAGGGCGGGACATCTCAAGAGCGCGCTGGGGGCGAGCGAGCCCCAAGGACAGCGGTTCGTCGCCGCGCTGCAGAAGTTCCTGCGCCGCCACGGCTATCTGCACTAGTGCACTAGAGCTACAGGCCGGCGGCTTCGCGCAGCGTCTCGGCCTTGTCCGTCTGCTCCCAGGTGAAGTCCTCGTCGTCGCGGCCGAAGTGGCCGTAGGCGGCGGTCTTCTGGTAGATCGGGCGGTGCAGGCGCAGATACTCGCGAAACGCCCCGGGGCGAAGGTCGAAGTGCTCTCCGATGAGCTCCAGGATGCGCCCGCGGCCGATGTTGCCGGTGCCGAAGGTCTCCACCATCACCGAGACCGGGTGCGCGACCCCGATGGCGTAGGCCACCTGGACCTCGGCCCGGTCGGCCAGCCCGGCGGCGACGATGTTCTTGGCCACATAGCGGGCCGCGTAGGCGGCGGAGCGGTCGACCTTGGACGGGTCCTTGCCGCTGAACGCGCCACCGCCGTGGCGGGCCATGCCGCCGTAGGTGTCGACGATGATCTTGCGCCCGGTCAGCCCGCAGTCGCCCATCGGTCCGCCGATGACGAACCGCCCCGTCGGGTTGACCAGGAAGCTGCGCTGCAGCTCCGCGGGGTCGTACAGCCCCTCGGGCAGGACCGGCAGCACGACGTGCTCCCACAGGTCGTTCTTGATCTGAGTCTCGGCGCCCTCGGCATGCTGGCTGGAGATCAGCAGCTTCTCGATCGCGGTTGGCTTGCCGTCCTGGTAGCGGACGCTCACCTGGGTCTTGCCGTCAGGTCGCAGGTAGTCCAGCTCGCCGCTCTTGCGGACCTCGGCCAGCCGCTGAGCCAAGCGGTGGGCCACGGCGATGGGCAGCGGCATGAGCTCGGGCGTCTCGTTGGTGGCGTAGCCGAACATCATCCCCTGGTCGCCGGCGCCGGCGAGGTCGAGTTCGTCACCGTCTGCGCTGTCCTGCCGTGTCTCGTAGGCGGCGTCGACGCCCTGGGCGATGTCGGGTGACTGCTTGTCGATGGCGTTGATGACCGCGCAGGTCTGGTAGTCAAAGCCGAACTTGGCGTCGGTGTAGCCGATGTTCTTGATCGTCTCCCTCGCGATGTCCTGGATGTCGACGTAGGTGGTGGTGGTGATCTCGCCTGAGACGACAACCAGGCCGGTGTTGACCAGCGTCTCGCAGGCCACGCGGGCCGTCGGATCGTCCTTGAGGACGGCGTCGAGCACCCCATCGGAGATCTGGTCGGCGATCTTGTCCGGGTGTCCCTCGGTCACGGACTCCGAGGTGAACAGGAACTCATTCTCGGCGAAGCTCATCGGTCGGTGGTGTCCTTGCTCTTGCGGGTGATCTCGAGCAGGTAGGCGACCATCACGTCGGTCGACCCGAACCTGAGGTGGTAGGCGTCGGAATGTTCTTCCACGCGACTGATCTGCTCACGCTTCGTGTTGAAAAGGTCTGAGAACTCGAAGAACGAGAAGTCGACCACCCGCGCCTGATAGCCGAGCCCGTCGAGCAGCTCCGCGGTGCGCCGGCGGCCGATCACGCTCAATTGCATCATGTAGGCGGTTCCGTCGTCGGCCAGAGCCTCGGGAAGCAGCCGGATGAGGTGGTCGAGCAGGTTGCGTCCCCAGTAGTCCAGGGGCCGGTGGGTGCTGACCTGCTCGAACGGGTCCACCGGCGTCTGGTACAGGCTGGCCACGATGACGTCGTAGCGCTCCTCGGGGATCCACGGGTAGAGGTCCTGGGCGGCGGCGCTCACCTTGTCGGCGACGCCGTTGCGGAAGGCGTTGGTCAGCGTGTTCTTCACCGAGGCGGTATCGATGTCGATCGCGTGGACGTGGGCGGCGCCGTTGCGCGCGAGCTGCACGGTGAGCAGACCGCTCCCCGACCCGATGTCCAGGCACCGCTGGTGGGCGCCGATGCCCTCGCGGTACAGGTACTTCCAGATCAGAAAGCTCCCCTGGGTGGGCACGAAAACGCCGTCATCCACGTCGATCTCTGGCAGGTCGAGCGGGAACAGCTCCCGCCCGCGTGGGTCCGCCCACGACGGCGCGTCGCGCCGATTGGCGGCGCCGCCGTTCTCGGTGGTCAGCACCGCGGGCCGCTCGTGCCCGGGCTTTGTCCCGGCCAGCGCCTCCCGAGCCGCCCTCAGGTGTTCCGGGCGCACGCCGCAGCAGCCGCCGATCACCTGGGCGCCCTCGGCGCGCCAGGCCAGCGCCAGCTCGGCGTACTCCCTGCCCTTCACCCCCGCCTCCTCGCGCCACCCCGCCGCCGACAGGTAGCCGAGGTTGGGGTACACGCCCAGCGGGAGGTCGGTGAAGTCCCGCAGCCACGACAGCATCCCGGTGACGTGATCGGGCGGGATGCAGTTGATGGCCAGGGCGCCGACGCCCATCTCCTCGAAGCGCCGGGTGGCGCGACCGAACGCGTCCCCCTCAGGGCCGCCCCAGTGCTCCCCGTAGACGCCGCATACGCCGTGGCGGCAGCGGCGGAAACTCAGCCACACCGGGATCCCGGTGTCCAGCAGAGCCTCGACGGTGGCGTAGGTCGAGCTGCGCACCAGCGACAGCGTCTCGAGCAGGATCAGGTCCGGCGGCTCCTCCTCGAACGCGCGGGACAGCAGCGCGACGGTCTCGCGGCCATCGGGCGTGTCCACGTCGCCGTTGAGGCTGAAGGCGATCGCCACCTCGTCAGCGCGCCCGGCGTCCTGCGCCGCCGAGCGGGCCAGGCCGACGGCGCGGCGGACGATGTCCATCCAGTGCACGGGCTCGGACGCCTCCGAGAGGCGCGACGCCCCGTCGCGCAGCGCGGTTGGCAGACCCCAGGTGTTGGTGCAGACCACGTCGCAGCCGACGTCGATATAGCTGCGGTGGACGCGGGCGACGTCTTCGGGGGCATCGAGCAGCGCGGTCAGGCCCCAGACGTGCTCCTCGACCTCGGGGCGGACGCCGCGCACCTTGATCAGCTCGGTGCCGTTGGCGCCGTCAAGGAACACGCACTGATCAGTGGCGATCATCCGCGTCAGGCGCGCATAGCGGTCGACCGTTCCGGTGGCGGTCATCTCGGCCTCTCTCTTCCCTCTGGCTTCATACCTGGCCTCAACAAGCTTCGTGCGCCGCGCCGCGGCGCGCCACTCCCACACTGCCTGAACGACCTAGACTTTTGAGTAGGATGACCGATTTCGCGGGACGCCACGCGTGCGCGACGGTGCTGGAAGGGCCCTGCCTCCCGTTCGATAGGCCAACTCATGTAAAAAGGGTAGGTCATGCGGAGCGCGACGGCGATACCTTCCCGGTGCGGTGTCAGTGCACGTCTCATCGGACCACAGCGCGAGCGCTCTCGGCGCCGTCGTTCGTCAGGCCGGCGGGGTGCTCGTCCCGCACGGCGGACACGCGGTTGTCGCCAACTATGGATCTGCCGCCGGGGAGCTGGCGGCGTGCGTGAGCGCTGTCGGTCTCGCCGACCGCTCCGAGCTGGCCAAGCTGGCGCTCGAAGGCCCGCCCGAGCAGCTGCGGCACCTGTCCCAGCGCCTCACCGGCACCGAGCTGGCGCCGGGCGGCGCCGTGCTCAGCGGCGGCGCGTGGTGGTGTGCCGAGCGCCCGGACCGCATGCTCGTGATCAGCGACCCGGGGATCGGAGACCGTCTGCACGCCGTGCTGTCGGCGCGCGTGGCCCGGCGATCCGCCGTCAGCCTGACCGATCGCAGCGCCGAGCTGGCGGCGCTGGCGGTGGTCGGCCGCCGGGCATCGGCACTGCTGGCCGAGCTCGGCGTCTTCGGCGCCTCGGGCAACCCGCGGCATGTGCCCCCGCTGACCGCCCATGCCGTCGCCGGCGCCGACGTCCTGTGGCTGCTCGAGTCCGACGACAAGGCCCTCGGCCTGATGTCGGCGGCGAACGCCCCGTCGGTGTGGCATCGGATCGAGCGTGCCGGCCAGCGGTTCGGCCTGTGCGCGGTCGGCCAGGAGGCCCTGGTCCGCTACGCGCTGATCCGCCGCGTCGCCAGCCCGATCTGACCGCGGACGCAGTCGGCCCGCGCCGCTCGAGCCGAGCGGGGATCGGCTGATGCCGTCCGCGCCCGCCCTCGACGTGACCGCCGCCGAGCGCGCACTGGTGGACCTGCTCGCGCTGGAGCGGGAGCTGGTCGAGCTTGAGTACGTGCGGCGGACTGACGCGCTGGAGCGCGTGGCCGAGGCGGCGCGACGTCTCGGCGAGCTGGGCGCCACCGAGGGCCTGCTCACCCGCGCGGCCGCCGAGCTCGGCGCCGGGTCCGAGTTCGATCGGGTGGTGATCAGCGAGGTCGTTGACGGGCGAATCGTCCCGCTCACGATCTGGGACGGGGCCGATCCCGAGCAGGCCGACGCCGCACTCGCCGAGCTGGGCCAGGCTGCGATGCGACTCGAGTACCCGCTGCTCGAGTACGAGGTCGCCCGCCAGAACGTGGCTCAGCTGGTGTCGGTGACCGCGGCCGGCGCCCGGACGCCTGCCCCACTGGCCACAACCCTGGGCTGGGACTCCTACGCGGTCGCGGCCCTGACCGTGGGCGGGGACACGATCGGGCTACTGCACGCCGATGCCACCCGCAGCGGTCGGGCCGTCGACGCGCTCGACGGCGACGTGGTGGGGCGATACGCGGAGGAGCTCGCCGGCGTGCTCGAGCGCGCGGTGCTGCGCCACACGCTCGAGCTGCACCGCGCCGAGCTGAGCGCCGCGGTGCATTGGATGAGCACCCGCCTGGGCCAGCTGGAGGACGCCGCCGGGCTGATGCGCCCGCGGAGAGGGAGCGGCGACGCCCACCTCGTCGAGTCGCTCACCCCCCGCGAGCTCGAGGTGCTGCGCCTGCTCGCTCGCGGCAACACCAATCTGGCGATTGCCGAGACGCTGGTGGTGCGCGAGGGCACCGTCAAATACCACGTCAAGAACATCCTGCGCAAGCTGGGCGCCACCAGTCGCGCCGACGCCGTGGCGCGCTTCGTGCGCGCCGGTGGGGGCGCCAACGGGACGGACCGGTGACCGCCACCCTTTCCCGCCAGACGCTCGGCGCGGGCCCGCTGGACGGCGAGCTGCATGGCCGGCTGGACGCGGCCGCGGCGCGGGCGCGGGCGCTGCTGGGCACCGGCTCGGGCGCGGGCGCGGACGAAGGCATCCCGGCGGATGCGCGGTCGCTGCGCCGGCTCATCGATGCCCTGAGCGAGCGCCTGGCGCAGGCTCAGGACGGGCGCGGTACGGCGGTGCGCGAGCAGGAGGCGGCGCTGGAGCGTCTGCGCCACCGCTACGACACCCGCTTCGAGGCACTGGCCGGCGTGCACCGGGCCATCGACGAGCTGCGAACGATCACCTCGCCGGCGTCGATGCTGGCCCAGGCGCCGGCGGAGCTGTGCGGCGCATCGAAGCTGCGGCGGGTGCTGCTGTCGCTGACCGACGAGAGCCGCATGGTGGCCGAGTCGATCCATTTCGACGGCGACCGGTCCGGAGCCGCCGAGGCGCTGGCGGCCCTGCGCGCCGCGCCGATCCGCCTCGAGCATCCGCTGATCGAGACCGAACTGCTGCGCCGCCGCCGGGCGACGATCGTGGACGATGCCCAGGTCCATCCCCGCGTGGACGGCCGGCTCGTGAAGCTCATGGGCTGGACGTCGTACGCCGCGGCGCCGCTGGTGGTCGGCCCCCACGTGATCGGCATGGTGCACGCCGACCGCGGTCCCGGCGAGCGGTTGGACGTGCTGGACCGCGACGTGCTGTGGGAGTTCACCAGCCGGCTGGCCCAGGCCTACGAGAGCGCCAGCCTGCGCCGGGCGCTGCGCCACGAGCGCGAGCAGCTGCGCGAGTTCCTGGCCTGGCTGGGCGCCCGCTCCGGAGAGCTGACCAACGCTCCGATCCGCCTGGCCACGATGCAGCGGCCAGCGCGCCGGGCGGCCGCGCCGCCGGTAGCACCGGTGGGGGGCGGCCGCGACGACCGGGTCGTGTTCGAGGGGCTGCTCACCCGCCGCGAGCTCGACGTGCTGCGGCTGCTCGCCGACGGCAACTCCAACAAGGCCATCGCCGAGGCGCTCGTCATCTCCGACGGCACCGTGAAGTTCCACGTCAACAGCATCCTGCGCAAGCTGCGTGTGGCCAACCGGGCGGAGGCGGTGTCGCGCTACCTGCGCCTGCTGGGGATGCGGGCCCCGTAGACGGGGGACGCGGTGCTCCGGATCCTCGCCCTGCTGCTGGCGCTCATCTCGGTGGGGTGCATGTCGGTGGCGCTCGTGGGCATGGTTACGGGGCGGCCCAACGACCGTGCCGGCTTGGTGTTGCGGATCGCGGCGGTGGCCTGCTTCGGGGCGGCCGTGGCCCTGAACATCGCCGCCCATTGAAGCTCCGCCGACGCATCAGCTCTCCGGCTGCCAGCCGCTCAGCGTCCACAGCCCGCCATCGACCTGCGTCACCGTGGCCAGCGTTACGTGCCAGCTGGCCGACAGGCCCTGGTAGGCGCGGGTGTTGGTGGCGGTCGTCCGCTCCCGGGTGACGACGGCGTAGACGTTGCGCTCGCCGGTCACCGGCGCGATCGCCTCGACGGTGCCCGAGTTGGCGATCCCGCCGCGGTGCAGGTCGGAGTCCCGGGCGGTCTGGGCCGCGGCCAGGCTCATCGCCGAGTGGGCCTGCCCGACACTGACGTAGGCGAGGACCCGCAGGTGGCGCGCAACCGTCGCGGCGGTCCAGTTGATGTAGGCCTGCGCGAACACCTGGACCGCCTGGACGGGTGAGCGCCAGCCGCCGGGCGCGGTCGGGCCCGGCGCGGGGGTGGGGATCTCGTGGGTGTGCTGCGCGCGGGCCGCGGCGGCTCTGGGCGCGGCGGCGCGGGCCGCGGCGGCGGTCGTCGCGGCGGCGGTCGTCGCGGCGTGCGGGCTCGCCGCCGACCGACCGCCCACGGTCAGGCCGCACCCCGCAACGGCGCCGGCTGCCAGCGCCGCCACCGCCACGCCGCCGATTGCCCGCCCGCGCCGCATCACAGCCCCACCGGGTGTCGCACCACGAAGCCCGCTGCCTCGCGCACGAGCGGATGCCAGCCGATCCCCGCGCTGCCGTCGCCGGGCCCGGCGGCGTCGTGTGTGTCCCAGCGCAGGCCGGCGACATACATGAACACATGCTCAGCGCTCGCATAGATCGTCACCCAGCGCCCGGCACCGGGCAGGCCGAAGGACTCGAGCGCCCCGGACGCCGCGTCATAGCCGGCCGGGAGCAGCCCGCCGCCGTAGAGGAGGTGCTCCACGCTCGAGGAGCAGTCATAGGCGGGCGCCACGGCGTCGAGCGGCAGGCCGTGGCCGCCGCCGACGAGGTAGGGCCGGCCGGCGATCTGGTTGCCGGCGGCGATGATCCCCTGCACCGCCGGCGGGGCCGCGCCGGGCGCCTCGGCCTGGCCGGACGGGAGCAGCTCGGCGCGGGGCCCGGAGGTCAGCGGCGCGCCGCCGGGGCTCGGCATCGCGGTGGCGCACGCCGTCGTCGGGGCGGTGCCCGGCGCGACCGTCGGCGGCGCCTGTCCCAGGATCCCGCCGGCGCCCGCTACGGGCGGACGGGCGATCCGCACGGCCCCCGACCACCGGCCGCCCTCGTACGGGATCCGCAGCGCCGAGGCGAACTCCCACCACAGGTCGATCACGCGGGGCAGCCCCGCCACCGGCCCGCCCCCGAGCCCGAAGTCGCGCTTGTAGGCCACAGCCGAGCGGCCGTCCCACGTCACCCGCACCGGCGTCATGTAGGGCAGGCCCCCCATGGCGGTGGCCGTCTGGAACGTGATGCCGCCCAGCTCGGCATAGCTGTTCGGGTGCTCCAGCAGGCTGGTTCCGGAGGCGCCGACGGTGCCGCTGCCAGGATCTCCGGGCCCGCCGTACTCGGTGGCCCCGACCCGCTGCCCGCCCCCGGGAGCGCCCAGTGAGATAGCGTCGCCGGGCCCCGAGCAGGGGGTACCGGCGGGAGCCTGGCCGTCCACCCCGGCGACGAGCGCAAGCCCCACCCCCGCGGCCAGGACCGCCACCGCAGCGCCCGCGACGAGGACCGCGGTGGCGCGGGCGGTGGGGCGCGCGGTGCTGCGTACGGCGGCGGTCACGCGACGACGATAAGCCGGTCCGGCGGCCGCCCGGACGGATTGGCACACATTCGTCACAAGCCTTCTCGGGCCGCGGGACGCTCGCTAACGTTTATGTGTCATGCCTCGCATCCTGGACGTAGAAGCCGCACTGCTCCTGCTCGAGCTGGAGCCTCCGTTCGATCAGCGCGCCGTCCAGCTTGCGCGGCGGCGGATGGCCAAGCGCTGGCATCCGGACATCGCCCCGCCCGGGCGCCGCCACGAGCACCAGCGCCACCTACAGGCCATCAACGAGGCCGCCGACGAGCTCCAACGCCTGGCGGAGACCTCGCGCGGGGGAAAGGTCAGCCGGAACGCCGTGAAGGCGTCCGCGGCGGCCACGCGCCGCGCCCGCGAGGACGCCGGCCGCCGCGCCTACGAGAACGAGCAGCGCGCCCGCGAGCAGGCCGCCGACCGCGCCAAGCACGACCCGTTCGGGTCCCGGGTGCCCGACCATTCGGTCGTCCACCGCTACGCGCGCTGTGTCTCCTACCCGGAGTGGGGCGTCGGGACGGTGAGCGGCATCTACTTCTCGGGCGACGAGGAGAGCTCTCAGCAGTGGGCGCGAGTCATGTTCAGCGTCGGCGTCCGCACCGTCCCCGCGGGCTCGCTGCAGTTCGTGGACTTCTCCAAGCCCGACCCCGCCGCCGACCGGGTCCAGCGCTTCATGACGGCGGCCCAGCACGCCCTGGCCGAGGGCGACGCCGCCCTGGCCGCCCAGCGCCTCGTCTACGCTCGCGACGCCGAGCCCCAGAACCCCATGGTCCTGCGGCTGCTGACCGCGGCGTTCTGGCAGGCCGGCAACCTGCCCGCGGCGGCCCGCACCGTGCGTGACTGGGCGCGCGTGGATACCGACCGGCCCACGCCGGAGCGGTTCGCCAGCCGCATCTACGAGGACATGGGCGCCGTGGATCTCGCCGCCGAGGCCGCGGTCCGTGCCGCCGCTCGCGCTCCCGCCGACGCCTCGGCGTGGGAGCGGCTGGGTCGGCTGCGGCTGCGGCTCAACGACCGGTCCGGCGCGATCAGCGCGCTGGAGCGGGCCCGCCTGGTGGGCCCGTCCGTCGACGGCCTGCTCGACCTGGCCCTGGCGCACCATCTCGCCGGAGACGTGGGCGCCGAGGTCTCCGCCGCACATGCGGCCACTCAGATCGACCCCACGTCGCCGCGCGCGTGGTCGGCGTACGCCCACGCGCTGGCGCGCACCGATCGCCTCGCCGAGTGCGGCGAAGCCTGCCGCGCGGCGCTCAAGCTGGGAGACGACGACGAGGTGTCCCAGCTGCTCGAGCGCGTCAGCGCGGCCACCCCACGCGGGCTGTCGGAGCGCAGCGCCGCCGCCTGACGACGAGGCGGGCCACGCACGGCGTCGTTTAGGACGACGCGACCGAGCCCTCGCGCCCGCACACGGGGCAGGACTCCTGCGGGTTCAGGCTCCGCCCCCCGCACGCCGGGCAATGCTCGATCTGCTCCAGCACGCCCAGGAGCTCGCCGACGCGGCAGACCAGCAGGCGCTCCTCGTCGACCTCCGCCCAGGTGCCCGCCGACGCCGGGAATACGACATGGTCCCCAGGCTTGACCGGCATCCGCACGCCGACGTGGTCCCACCAGTCCAGCCCCGGCCCGACGGCGAGCACGATGCCATGCTGGGGCGGCGGCTCGTCGGAGCCCGCGGGTACGAGCAGCCCGGACCGTCGGATCCGGTCCGGATCGAGCTCCTTGATCACGACGCGATCGAACAATGGACGAAGCTGGCTGCGCATTACACCGGTTGATGATAGGACCGACGCGTCCGGCTACGTCCTGACAGGATTTGATCACAACCGGTCGCTTCGGATAGGTTCCCGCCGTGGAGCACCGGGGGCCGTTCCCACTCGTCGTCATGGTCGCGCTCCAGACCGGGGGCGCGTGGGGCCGCGCGGTCCAGGCGCTGTTCTGAGGACGCATCGGTCCGGCGTCGCGGCTAGCTTCTCAACCTCATGCGACTCATGATCGCCCGCTGCTCGATCGACTACTCCGGCCGCCTGACCACCCATCTCTCCGAGGCCACGCGGCTGCTGATGTTCAAGGCCGACGGGACCTTCATGGTGTGGTCCGATCATGGCAGCCAGAGCGTCAAGCCGCTCAACTGGATGACCCCGCCGACGGCGATCGAGGAGGTCGGCAGCCCGGTCACCCGGATCATCGTGCGCAAGCACGCCGGAGCCAGCGAGGACCGCGTGGAGATCGAACTGCACGAGGTCCTCTCGGACGTCACGCACGAGATGGGCTCGCCCGAGGCCGACGTGTCCCTGGCCAAGGACGGCGTCGAGGCGCACCTCCAGGAGGCGCTCGCGGCCGCTCCGCAGTGGTGCGGGGAGGGGTTCCGCCTGATCCGCCGCGAGTGGCCGACCGACATCGGCCCCGTTGACCTCATGTGCCGCGACGCCGACGATGCCTGGGTGGCCGTTGAGATCAAACGAGTGGCGGGCATCGACGCGGTGGAACAGCTGGCGCGGTATCTGGAGCGGATCCGCCGCGACCCGGAGTTCGAGGGCTGCCGGGGTCTGCTTGCCGCGCAGGTGATCAAGCCCCAGGCCCGCGTGCTGGCCGACGCGCGGGGCATCGAATGTGTCGAGGTCGACCTGGCGGTGGTGCGAGGCGAACGCCAGCCGGACCTGAAATTGTTCGCGGCATGACCGACGCCGCCGCCGAGCAGGCGGTCCTCACCGAGCGCCGGGGCCGGGTGCTGCTGGTGACGCTCAACCGCCCCGACCAGCGCAACGCCGTCAACGCCGCCGTGGCCGGCGGGATCGCGGCGGCGCTCGACGCGCTCGATAGCGACCCCGAGCTGTCGATCGGCGTGATCACCGGGGCCGGAAAGGGCTTCTGCTCGGGCATGGACCTCAAGGCGTTCGTGACGGGCGAGTCGCCCACCGTGCCCGGCCGCGGCTTTGCGGGCATCACCCAGCGGGCCTCGGACAAGCCGCTGATCGCGGCCATCGAGGGCTTCGCCGTGGCGGGCGGCCTTGAGGTGGCGCTGTCGTGCGACCTCATCGTCGCCGCGCGCGGCGCGCGGCTGGGGATCCCGGAGGTCAAGCGGTCGCTGGTCGCCGCCGGCGGCGGGCTGCTGCGCCTCCCGCGGATGCTGCCGCGCAACATCGCCATGGAGATGGCGCTCACCGGGGACCTGATCCTGGCGGAGCGGGCCCAGGAGCTGGGGCTGGTCAACCGGCTGGCCGAGCCCGGCGGCGCGCTGGACGCCGCGTTGGAGCTGGCCGAGACGATCGCGGCCAACGGCCCGCTGGCCCTGGCCGCAACCAAGCGCATCCTGGTCGAGTCGCTCGACTGGCCCGACGCGGAGTTCTTCACCCGTCAGGAGGCAATCGCGGCGCCGGTGCGCGATTCACAGGATGCGCGCGAGGGCGCAACGGCGTTCGCGGAGAAGCGCGCGCCGGTCTGGCGGGGGCGCTAACGGTCAGGCTCGCGCCGCCGGCGCGTCAGCCGGTCTCGCCCCAGGCGGTCGCCATGATCACGCGGCTGCCGCCGTGGTCGCGGTGCTCGCACAGATAAACGCCCTGCCAGGTGCCGAGCGCCAGGCGCCCGCCCATGATCGGAAGCATCAGCGTCGAGCCGAGCAGCGCGGACTTGATGTGGGCGGGCATGTCGTCGTCGCCCTCGAGCGTGTGCGACCAGTAGTCGGCCCGGTCGGGGACCGCCTGGTCAAACCACGTCGCAAAGTCCCGCCGGACGTCGGGGGAGGCGTTCTCGTTGAGCGCCAGCGATGCCGAGGTGTGCTGGATGAGCAGGTGCAGCATGCCCACGCGCAGCTCCTCGAGCTCTGGCAGCGCCTCCACCACCTCGCGGGTGATCAGATGAAAACCGCGTGGCTGAGGCGACAGGCGCAGGTGACGCTGGATCCACATCACTCGGGCAGGCGCGCGACGCGCATGTCGACCCTCTCGCCGTTGAACGGAACCCCCTCGCGCACCAGCAGCCGGCGCTGGCGCCGGCCTTTGGCCAGCGACCCGTCGGCACGGACGATCCGGTGCCACGGAACCCCGGGGTCGGCGCAGTCGTGCAGCACGGCGCCGCCCAAGCGCGGGGCTCCGGGCGAGATGTCGCCGTAGGTGCGCACGAACCCCTCCGGGGTCGCGCGCACCCGCTCCAGGATCGCCTCTGTTCGCTCGTCTGAGACGCGCACGCCTACAGGATCGCAGGCGGGTGGGCGGCGACGGTGCCGTCAGGGCTCCAGGACGATCTTGCCCCGCGTGTGGTTGCGCTCGAGCTCGGCGTAGGCGTCGCGCACCTGGTCCAGCGGGTAGGTGGCGGCGATCGGCATCTCCAGGACGCCCTGATCGATCAGCGCCGCGAGCTCGGTCAGCGTCTGGGCGCTTGCCCCAGCGGCGTTGCCCTCGGCCTTCACGCCGTATTTGCCCGGCGCCGAGAAGTCGGCGATGGTGTCGATGCGGTCGGGGGCGACGCCGAGCTCGAGGGCCAGCTCCACATAGCCGCCGCCGATCGTGTCGATGAACGCGTCGACGCCGCCGGGAGCCGCCTCGCGGATGCGATCCGCCACCCCGTCGCCGTAGGTGACCGGGATCACGCCGTGTCCGCGCAACCACTCATGGTTGGGCTCGGAGGCCAGGCCGATGACCGTGGCCCCGCTGCGGCGGACCAGCTGGACCGTGAGGGAGCCGACGCCGCCGGCCGCGCCGGACACCACCACGGTGTCGCCCTCCGCGGGGTTGACCGCACGTGACGCCGCATACGCGGTCGCGCCCGCGACGAACAGCGCGCCCGCCACCGCCCAGGGGACGCGGGCGGGCTTGGCAGCCGCGTGGGCAGCCTCGATCACGACCAGCTCCGCCTGGCTGGCGCGGTTGTCCGTGAAGCCGATCACGTCGTCACCCGGTCCGAAGCCGTCCACGCCCGCGCCCACGGCCTCCACCACACCGGCGAGGTCCGACCCCTGGCCGGACGGGAACGTCGCCGGCCAGCGCTCGTGCAGCAGGCCCTCGCGAATCTTGGACTCGCCGGGGTTGATGCCGGCGGCCCGCACCCGCACCAGCAGCTCGCCGGGACCGGGAACCGGATCCTCCACGTCGACCACGTTGAGCACGTCAACGCCGCCGTACTCGTCATACCTCACCGCTCGTGACATCTCATTCGCTCCTTTGGTTCGATCACTTTCCACCATAGGAAACTGGATCGGAAGTGGAGTTTCCATACTTGAAAGTGCTCAATACATATGCCATCGTCTCCCGTTGTGGACGTGCTCACTGATCTTCTTCAGCGCTCAGGCGCGCGCGGAGCGGCCTTCTCGCGGACCGTCGCACATGGCGTCTGGGGGCTGCGCTTCGGCGGCGGCGCCGCTCTGGCCGTCCACGTCGTGGTTGAGGGAGAGGTCCATCTGTGGACCACGGACCCCGACCGGGCGGTGCGGCTCCTGCCCGGCGACATCGTGCTGGTGCGAGACCCCGCGGCGCAGCACCTCGCCCACGCGGCCGGGGCGCCGTGCCGCCCTTCAGCCGAGGTGATGGCACCCGGGGCCGGCGTCTCGAATCGGATGAGCCTCGGTCAACCGGGCGACGGCTCGCCCACGACGTTCTTCTGCGGCGCGTATCGGTTCGACGGCGACCTGGCCCAGGGCCTGCTGGCCGCGTTGCCGGATCTGCTGCCGATGCGACCCGCCGCTGGGAGCACGCTGCGAGCCACGCTGGACCTCCTCGCCGGCGAGATGCTGCGCGACGAGCCCGGCCAGCAGACCCTGCTCGATCGTCTGCTGGATGTGGCGCTGGTGCAGATCCTGCGCGAGCACTTCACGTCGCAGGACGCGACTGCGCCCGGCTGGTTTCGCGCCTCCGCCGATGCGCGTGTCGGCGCCGCGCTCCGGGCGGTCCACGCCGATCCGGGACGCGCCTGGACCGTCGCCGAGCTCGCCGACGCGGCCTCCCTGTCGCGCTCGGCGTTCGCCCGCCAGTTCACCGAACTCCTCGGGATGGCGCCGCTGGCCTACCTCAACGACTGGCGGATGGCGCTGGCTCGCGAGCGGCTGCGCGACAGCGACGCCCGGCTGGCCGCGATCGCCACCTCGCTGGGCTACGCCTCGGAGTTCTCCTTCGCCGCCGCGTTCAAGCGCCAGCACGGCATCGCCCCTGGACGATGGCGCGGCGAGGCCCGGGCCCGAGAGACCGCCCTCACAGCTTCCTGATAAGGTCGCCGGGCCGCGGATTTCCCAGCTAATGGGGAGAAATGGGATGGACGCGGCTATTTGTGATGAGCACCCGCCGCCGTAGCATCACGTTCAGAGTCGTCGTCGCCGTCACCCTGGCGGCTGCGCTGGCAGGGCTGGCGCTGCTCCATCCGCAGCGCTCGGGCGCAACGCAGAGCCTCGATCAGCTGCACAACGAGCTGGGAGCCCAGCAGGCCCGCCAGAGCGGCCTGGCGGCCAGCATCAGCCAGCTCGACGGCAGCATCAGCTCGCTGGAGTCGCAGATCTCGCTCGTGCAGACCCGCGAGGCGGCGGTCCGCGAGTCGCTGGCCGCCGACCGGGCGCGCCTGGCCCAGCTGCAGGGACAGATCACGCGGGAGCGCGATCGCCTGGCGCTCCTGCGGCGGACGCTGGCCAAGGCCAAGCAGATCCTCCGCGCCCAGCTCGTCTCCCAGTACGAGTCGACGCCGCCGGACCTGGTGTCGGTGATCCTCAACGCCAACGGCTTCAACGACCTGCTCGAACAGCTCAACTTCCTCGGCCGCGCCAAGCACCAGCAGCAGAGCATCATCTCGGTCACGCAGGCCGCCAAGGCCGCGGCCGACGCTGCCGTCAAGCGACTGACCGGCCTCCAGCGCGACGTCCGCCAGATCACCGCCGAGACGCAGGTCCGCGCCCAGGCGCTGGCCGGCATGAATCAGCTGCTGTCCTCCCGCGAGTCGGCGCTGTCCACCGCTCGCAGCGCTCAGCGCGCCGCGCTGGCCGCCACCCAGTCTCGCACTAACGAGCTGCGGCGGCAGATCTCGCGCGTCGAGGCCCAGCAGGCCGCCGCCCGCGCCGCCGCGGCCGCCGCGGCGGCAGCCGCCGCTGCCGCGCAATCCACTCCCGCCACGCCCACCAGCAGCGGCCCGGCTCTCGGGCCGTCGGGCGGCTGGGCCATCCCGTACGCGATCGTCCTGTGTGAGTCCGGCGGCCAAAACCTGTCGCCCAACAGCGCGGGAGCATCCGGCTACTACCAGATCATGCCGGCCACCTGGAAGCTGTTCGGCGGGACCGGCCCGGCGGCCTACCTCGCGCCCAAGTCCGAGCAGGATGCCGTGGCGACGCGGATCTGGAATGGCGGCGCCGGCGCGTCGAACTGGGTGTGCGCGGGCATCGTCGGGATCCACTGACCTCACGGCGCCCGACAGCCATCAAGCTGCTGGTGGCGGCGCTGCTGATCGCGGCGTTCGCCATCCGCCTCGCCTACGTCGACAACACCTACTACAAGGCGATCAACGACGCCGGGACCTATAACCGGCTGGGGAGCAACGTCGCGCAGTACGGCGATTACCACACCGGTTCCGGACCGCGGTCAGGCGCCGGTGGCTCACGCGGCCCGACGGCCTATTTCCCGCCCGCCTTCCCGTACCTCCTGGGCGTCGTGGACCTGATCGACGGCCACGACGCCGGCGGCAAGACCGCGGTGCCCCCGGAGCGCGTCGCCCAGGCGGTGACCGGCACGGTGAGCGTGGGGCTGCTAGGGCTGGTGGCTCTGGAGGCCTTCGGCGGCGGGCCCGCGCTCGCGGCGCTGGCCATCGGCGCCGCCTATCCGGTGTTCGTCGAGCTGTCGGGCACGCTGGTGGCCGAGAACCTCCTGCTGGTCTTCGAGCTCGCTGCGATCTGGACGGCGCTGCGGGCACGCCGGGCCCGCCATCCATATCTGTGGATCGCCGTGACCGGGGTGCTCACCGGGCTCGCCACGCTGACCCACGAGAACGCGGCGCTGTTCGCGCTGCCCCTCGGCGTCGCCGCGTGGGCGGTGGCACGGGCCCGGGGACGACCCGGCCCCGGCCGCCCCGGCCTCCGCGCCCTGGCGGCGCCGGCGGTGCTGGTCGCGTTCATGTGCGCCACGATCGCTCCGTGGACGATCCGCAACGCCGTGGAGCTCCACCACTTCGTGCCCGTCTCCGACGAGACCGGGATCACGCTGATCGGCACCTACAACGCCACGTCGGCTGCGGCCCGGCCGGTGCACTACAAGTGGGACCTCTTCCTCAAGATGCCACAGTTCAAGGCGCTGGCCCGGGCCGCCCCGCACTACGACGAGGTCGGCCTGAGCGACCTGCTGCAGTCCCGCGCGCTGGACTACATCAGTGCCCACCCCTCCTCACCATTGGATGTGGGCTTCCACAACACGCTACGCATGTTCGAGCTCGAGGGCACCTTCGCGTGGCATGCCTCGTACGCGGCGATCGGCCTGCCGGCCTCCGCCGCCGGGATCGGGGTCGTGAGCTTCTGGGTCCTGCTCGCGGTGGCCATCGCCGGGTGGTTCACCGCGGTGCGCCGCGAGGCGCCGGGGTGGCTGTGGGCGTTCCCGGTGCTCTACTGGCTCTCGATCACGTTCGTCAACGTTGAGACCCCCCGCTTCCGCGAGCCGATCGATCCGTTCCTGGTGCTGCTGGCGGCATGCGCGGTCGCCACCGCGGCCCACAGTGCACTACGGCTGCGCGGTGCGCCAGTCCGGCGTCGTCGGCGAGCGCCCGAGCTGGCGGGCGACGACGCTCAGCTGGTCAAGATGGTCCAGGGCCTGGCCTGAGCCGACGGCGACGCAGGTCAGCGGCGACTCGGCGCGGTAGACCGGCATCCCGGTCTCCGCCGCGACCAGCTCCGGGAAGCCCCGCACGAGCGTGCCGCCGCCGGCGAGCAGGATCCCGTCGCGGGCGATGTCGGAGGAGAGCTCGGGCGGCGTTTGCTCGAGTGTGTCGCGGATGCCCTGGAGGATCTCACGCAGCGGACCGGCGATCGCCGTGCGGACCTCCTCGGAGCGCAGCTGCACCGCGGTCGGGAGCCCCGTGGCCAGATGGCGGCCGCGCACCTCGGTGACCTGCTCCTCGTGCAGCGGCATCGCCGACCCCAGCTCGATCTTGATCGCCTCGGCCGTGCGCGAGCCGATGGCCAGCTGGTAGACCGAACGGATGTAGTGAGCGATGGCCTCGTCCATCTCGTAGCCGCCCACGCGCACCGAGCGGGAGATGACGATGCCGCCGAGCGAGATCACCGCCATCTCGCTGGTGCCTCCGCCGACGTCGACCACCATGCGGCCGATGGGCTCCTCGATGGCCACCCCTGCGCCGATGGCGGCGGCGATGGGCTCCTCGATGAGATGCACGCGGCGCGCGCCGGCGGCCAGCGAGGCCTCCTCCACGGCGCGCTTCTCCACCTCGGTCACTCCCGACGGAGCGCACACGATGAGGCGCGGGTGGGCCGTCCGCCGGTCGATCACCTTGCGGATGAAGTAGCGCAGCATCTCCTCGGTGACCTCGAAGTCCGCGATCACCCCGTGGCGCAACGGGCGGGTGGCCGAGATCGTCGCCGGGGTGCGGCCGATCATCCGCTCCGCGTCGGAGCCGACGGCGTGCACCTCGCCGGTGGCGACATCGGAGGCGACCACCGAGGGCTCGGACACCACGATCCCGCGGCCGCCCACGTACACGAGCGTGTTGGCGGTCCCGAGGTCGATGGCCATGTCATGGACCCCGAGGGTGGGCGCGAAGTGGCGCCGTGAGTTGTCGCGACGAGAGCCGTCTCTACGAAAGCGGATTGCGTAGAGATTGTCAGATGGGGAGTGCCCGCGCAGAAGGCGGCGGCGCGATTGCAAACATCGGCCGTCGAATGCGGCCGCGCAGGCGGCGTGCGGGGTCTACCGCTCGCCGGGCAGCTTGCGCGGGAACTGCGAGACGGTCTGCTTGAGATCGAGCGCGGTGGCGAGGATGCGGTGCTGCTCCGTCGCGTGGGCGATGGGGTAGCCCTCGCCGGAGGCGGCGCGCTCGGGGCGGCCGATGTAGCCGAAGGTGAGGTTCTCGGGCAGAACCTGCAGGAGACGCGGCGACATGTAGGCGCGCGCCCCCATGTTGCGCGGCTCCTCCTGGACCCACACGACCTCGCGCAGGTTGGGGTACTGGGCCACGATGTCGAGGATCTCAGTCTGTGGGAACGGGTAGAGCAACTCGACGCGGCCGATCGCCACGTGCTGCGAGGCAGCCTCGTCGCGGGCCTTGGTGGTGAGCAGGTCGTAGTAGATCTTGCCGGTGCACAGGACCAGGCGGGTGACCGTGTCGGTCCCCGCGTTGGGGTCGCCCAGGACCGGCTGGAAGCGGCCCTCGATCAGATCGCTGAGACGGCTGGCGGCCTGGGGCAGGCGCAGCAGGCTCTTGGGAGTCATGATCACCAGCGGGCGCTGCTTGGCGATGCGCGCCTGGCGGCGCAGCAGGTGGAAGTACTGGGCCGGGGTGGTGAGGTTGGCCACACGGATGTTGCCCTCAGCGGCCAGTTGGAGGAAGCGCTCCAGGCGCGCCGATGAGTGCTCGGGACCCGAGCCCTCGTACGCGTGAGGCAGCAACAGGGTCAGCCGGCTCGTCTGTCCCCACTTGGCCAGCCCGGAGGCGATGAACTGGTCGATGATCACCTGAGCGCTGTTGACGAAGTCGCCGAACTGGGCCTCCCACAGCACCAGGGTCTCCGGGCCCTCCTGGGAGTAGCCGTACTCGAACCCGACGCACGCCATCTCCGACAGCGGGCTGTTGTGCAGCTCCATCGGCGACAGCGCGCCGGGCAGGTGCTGCATCGCGCAGTGCTCCTGGCCGGTCTTGGGGTCGTGCAGGACGAGGTGGCGCTGGCTGAAGGTGCCGCGCTCGGTGTCCTGGCCGGTGAGGCGGATGGGGATGCCCTCGGTCAGCAGGGTGGCGAAGGCCAGCGCCTCGGCGTGCGCCCACACGAACCCCTCGCCGTTGACCACGGCCTCGCGGCGCTGCTCGAGCTGCTTGACGAGCTTGGGATGAACGGTGAACCCGTCGGGCACCGTCAGCAGCTCCTCGTTGAGCACCTTGAGCCGGTCCTCGGCCACCGCGGTCCTGACCTCCGGCGACGGTGTGCGGTCGAGCTGGTACTCGCCGGTGGCGTGCTCGACGTCCTTGGCAGCAGCGATGCGCTCCTTGAGCTGCTGGTGGGAATCCGAGAGCACCGACCACACCTCGTCGGTCATCTCCGAGGCGTCCTGCTCGGAGACCACGCTCTGGTCCACGAGCTGGCGGGCGAACAGCTCGCGCACCGACGGATGCTTCTTGATCACCTGGTACATCTCGGGCTGGGTGTAGGCCGGCTCATCGGCCTCGTTGTGGCCGAAGCGGCGGTAGCCGATCAGGTCGATGAGGACGTCATGTCCGAACTCCTGGCGGAAGGCGAAGGCGAGGCGCACCGCGCTGATGCAGGCGGCGACGTCGTCAGCGTTGACGTGGATGATGGGGACGTCGAAGCCCTTGGCCAGGTCCGACGCGTACGTCGTGGAGCGGGCGTCGTCCGGGTCGGTGGTGAAGCCCACCTGGTTGTTCTGGATGAGGTGGATCGTGCCGCCGACGGTGTAGCCGTCCAGCGCCTGGAGGTTGAGCGTCTCGGCCACCACGCCCTGGCCAGGGAAGGCGGCGTCGCCGTGCAGGATGACCGGGATCGCGGCGTTGGTGTCCTGGTGGGCATGGGGCCCCTGCCGCGTGGTCTGCGCGGCGCGGGTGGCGCCGGCGGCCACAGGGGCCACGAACTCCAGGTGCGAGGGGTTGGACTCCAGCCGCACGATGATCGACTCGCCGCCCGGCAGCGAATAGGAGCCCTGGGCGCCGTGGTGGTACTTGACGTCGCCGGTGCCGCCCTGGGGCAGGGTGGTGATCGGCTCAAGCGTGGAGGAGCCCTCGAACTCGGCGAAGATCGAGTCATAGGGGCGGCCCAGATTGTGGGCGAGCACGTTGAGGCGGCCGCGGTGGGCCATGCCGATGACCACCTCGCGGGCGCCGCGGGTGGCCGACAGCTGGATGAGCTCGTCCAGCATCGGCACCGTCATGTCCAGGCCCTCGACCGAGAACTGCTTCTGGCCCAGGTAGGCCTTGTGCATGAAGCGCTCGAAGGCGTCGACCTCGGTGAGCCGCTTGAGCAGGGCCTTCTGCTCGTCGTTGGTGAGGGTGCGGCGGAACTGGCCGGACTCGATCGCCTCACGCAGCCACAGGCGCTGGCGGTGCGAGGCGATGTGCTCGATCTCGTAGGCGATCGTGCCGCAGTAGGTCTCGCGCAGGTGGGGCAGGGCGTCGGCCAGCGTCGCCCCGGGGACGTACATGCGCAGGATGTGTGCCGGGATCTGGCCCATGATCTCGGAGTTGAGTCCCAGTGGAGCGGGGTCCAGCGCCGGGTCGCCCTCGGACTCGCGCCCGAGCGGGTCCAGGCGCGCGGAGAGATGGCCGTGGGTGCGGTGGGCCTTGAGCAGCGAGGTGGCCGCCTGCACCGCCTGCATGAGCTCCTCGTCGTGGACCGGACCCGGCACGGCGGCCGGCGCCGACGGCGCACGGCTCGCCGCGGCGGCCGCGGCTGGAGCGGGCGGCGGCGGGAGCTCGGGCAGCTCCACGCCCAGATCGGCGAACACCTTGTCATAGAAGGCATCGTCGCCTCCGAGCAACGCCTCGAGCCGCTGGAGGAAGCGGCCGGACTCGGCGCCCTGGATGATGCGGTGGTCGTAGGTGGAGGTCATGGTCATGACCTTCTCGGCCCCGATCATGGGGCCCACCCGTTCCAGCCCCACCGGATACGCGATCGAGCCGGTGGCGACGATCGTGCCCTGGCCCACCATCAGCCGCGGCACCGAGGTGATAGTGCCGATGCCGCCGGGGTTGGTGAGGGTCAGGTTGCCGCCGCTGAGGTCGTCGGCGGTGAGCGTGTTGGTGCGCGCCTTGTCCACCAGCGCGTTGTACGCGTCCAGGAACTGCTGGAAGCTCAGGCGGCCGGCGTCGCGGATGACCGGCACCATCAAGGTCCGGGAGCCGTCCTTCTTCTCCACGTCCACAGCCAGCCCGAGGTTGACGGCGCCGTCGTCATGGCGGTACGGCTTGCCGTCGATCTCCTCGAAGTGGTGGGCCATCACCGGCATGTCCTCGGTGGCTACGCGGGCGATCGCGTAGGCGATGAGGTGGGTGAAGGAGACCCGCTGGCCGGCGTTCTTGAGCTGCTTGCGGCGCTCGTCCAGGGTGGTGACGGTCATCGTGCGGAAGGACGTGGCCGTCGGGATCGAGCGGCTCTGGTCCATGTAGCGGGCCAGCGCGGCCCCGCCGCCCTTGATCAGCTGCGCACCGGCCGGCGCGGCGGCCGGGATCGGGGCCGTCGCACCGTTGCCGTGGCCGAGGACGTCGGCCTTGGTGATGCGGCCGCCCCGAGCGGTACCTTGGACCGACGAGAGGTCGACTCCCTCGGCGGCCGCGACGCGGCGGGCTACCGGCGAGGCGTTGGACTCTGCGCCGTTGCCCGCGGTGGGGATGGTCGGAGTGGGGCCGGCAGAGCCGGCCTCTGCACTCGGCGCGGTCGACGCAGCGCTACCGCCGTTGCCCGATGGCGCGCCACCGCCCACCGACATGCGCGCGATCACCTGCCCGACCGTGACCGTCTCGCCCTCCTCGGCGAGGATCTCCGTGATCGTGCCGTCGGCGGGCGCGGGCAGTTCCATGTCGACCTTGTCGGTCGAGATCTCGACCACGGTGTCGCCGTCCTTGACCTGGTCACCGACCTTGACCGACCACTCGAGGATCGTGCCCTCGGTGACCGACTCGCCGCCAGTGGGGGTGACGATGTCCACGGTCTGACCGGCGGCCTGCGGGGCGGCGGCGACCCGCTCGGCCTCGGTGGCCACGCCGTTGGGGGCGCCGTCAGCGTTGGTCACGATCTCGGCGAGCAGCGCGCCGACCGCGACGGTGTCGCCCTCCGCCGCGTGCAGCTTGGTGATCGTGCCCGCGACCGGGGAGGGAACCTCGGCGTCGACCTTGTCGGTGGAGATCTCGACGATCGTCTCGTCAGCGGCGACGGTGTCGCCCTCCTCCTTGTGCCATTCGAGCACGGTGCCCTCGGCGACAGAGTCGCCCATGGCCGGCATGACGACCTGAACAGTGCTGGTATCGACCGCCATCAGTCAGTCACTCACTGTACTGCGTCGTGGGAGATCGACGACGGTCTGCAACGACGAACCCGGCCGACCCCGCGAACGGCCCGAGGCCCCCGATCACCGCCACTGTGACGGCGAGCCAGAACGGGATCACGCGCCGCCGGGCGGCGTCGATGCACAGCACGGACATGCCGATCCACAGCACCCCATGGGCCAGGCCGAAGATGAACGTCTCGGGCTGGGGCTTGCCGAGCGCGAAGGCGCACAGGAGCAGCGCCAGATAGACCAGCGAGTGCGCGAACGACGCCAGCTCGAGCCGCCGGAAGGTGACGAACCGCATCAGCCAGGAGGTGAGACCATCTGGGCGAGCCGACGCAGCGGCGCGTCCGCGTGCTCGGGCCAGTTGGCCACGTCGGCCGGCCACCAGGCGAAGTCGTCGTGCTCGGCGTCGGGCGTCACCACCGTGCCGTCGGCCAGCCATGCCAGCCCGACCAGCGATACCAACCCGCTGGGGAGCTTGACCAGCGCCTCGACGCTCATGTGCTCCGGCGTCACCGACCACTCCTCGTCCAGTTCGCGCACGAGCGTCTCGGCCGGGTTTTCGCCCACCTCCACCGACCCCGCCGCGCCGAGCGCCCACCGTTCGGCCCACGTCGCCAGCCAGGCGGCGCGGCGCCCGGCCAGCCACCGGCCGTCGGCGGAGCGCACGACGCACACCGCCGATAGGCTCTGGGCGGCCCCGCCGGGGAGCAGGCGCAGCGCCCACCGCGCCGGCTCGCACTCGAGGCGCAGCCGGCCCTCGGCGGCCTGAAAGCCCGCCAGCCGGGCGGCGAGGCCGTCGTGGCTGGGGGATCCGCGATCGCGCAGCTCGGCGAGGACGCGGTCGGCCTCGCCCACCACATCGGGCGGCGCCGCGTAGGGCTCATCGCTCCAGCTGACCTCGATGTCCGCGGGCTGCCACGGGCCGCGGGCCAGGATGCCGGGCGGGAGGCTCATGGCGCACACCGTACCCGTCCGGAGGCCGCGGATAGGCTGGCGGCATGGCCGACGGCCGACGCAAGCACTGGGGCTGGGGTTATGACCACGAGCAGCCACCGCCAGACGAGGTGCGTGCCACCGCCGCCTTCCTGGCCTCGCACCTCGGCTTCGGCTCCGGCGAGCCCGAGCAGCCGGTGCCGCTCTCGGAGGTGGCGCTGCCGCCGCCGCGGCTGGCGATCCCCTCCCATCTGCGGGATATCTGCGCCGACGACATCTACGAGCGCGCCTTCCACGCCTACGGGAGCTCCTACCGCGATGTCGTCCGCGCCTTCCGCGGGCGCTTCGAGCATCCGCCCGACGTGGTGGCGCGCCCCCGCGACGAGGCCGGCGTGGAGGCGGTGCTGGAGTGGGCGCTGGGCGCGAACGCCGCCGTGATCCCGTTCGGCGGCGGGACAAGCGTCGTCGGCGGCGTGGAGGCGGCGGTGGACCTGGCCCGCTTCGAGGGGGTCGTCACGATCGACCTCGGGGCGCTTGACCGCGTGCTGGAGGTCGACCCCGTCTCGCTGTCGGCGCGCATCCAGGCCGGCGCGGCCGGGCCGGGGCTGGAGGAGCAGCTGCGCGCCCACGAGCTGACGCTGCGCCACTTCCCGCAGTCCTTCCAGTTCGCCACGTTGGGCGGGATGATCGCGACCCGCGCCGGCGGCCACTTCGCCACCGTCTACACCCACATCGACGACCTCGTCCAATCGGTGCGGGCGGTCACGCCGGCCGGGGTGTGGGAGTCCCGGCGGCTGCCGGGGTCCGGCGCGGGGGTGTCGCCCGATCGCATGCTCATCGGCTCCGAGGGAACCCTCGGCATCATCACTGAGGCCTGGGTGCGCGTCCGCCCGCGGCCCCGGGTCCGAGCCTCGGCGGCCGTCCGGTTCCAGAGCTTCCAGACCGGCGCCGAGGCGGTGCGCGCGCTCTCCCAGTCCGGCCTGCATCCCGCCAACTGCCGGCTGATCGACCCCACCGAGGCGCGCTTCACGGGCGCGGAAAACGGACCCCACCCACCCCACGCGCTGCTCGTGCTCGGCTTCGAGTCGCCCGGACTCGAGGTGAGATCGCGCCTGGCCCAGGCGCTGGAATGCTGCGCGGACCACGGCGGCAGATTGGAGGAGCGCGACGGCGCCGTGGGGGCCTGGCGTGAGAGCTTCCTGCGGGTGCCCTACCTGCGTGACACCTTCGTGGCCATGGGCGTGCTGGCCGAGACGTTCGAGACCGCGGTGACCTGGGACCGGTTCCCGCGGCTGGACGCCGAGGTGCGCGAACGGACCGGGGCGGCGTTGGCCAACGCGTGCGGCGGTGGCACGGTGACCTGCCGCTTCACCCACGTCTATCCCGACGGGCCCGCCCCCTACTACACCGTGCTGGCCCCGGCCCGTCGCGGCGAGGAGCTCGAGCAGTGGTCGCAGATCAAGCGCGCCGCCGCCGACGCGATCCTGGCCGCCGGGGGGACCATCACCCACCACCACGCCGTCGGGCGCGACCACCGGCCGTGGTATGACCGCCAGCGGCCGGAGCCGTTCGCCGCCGCGCTGCGCGCGGCCAAGGCGGCGCTTGACCCGGCCGGCGCGCTCAACCCCGGCGTGCTCTTGGATTAGTCCAACGCCGCCAGCACGGCGGGCGCCGACGGGGCCAGGTCCGACGGCAGGCGCCGCAGCAGCTCCAGCCAGCCGCCGTGGACCGCGATCGCGGCCCGGACGTGAGCCAGCGCCGTGTCCATGTCGCCCAACTGCGCGGCGCCGAGGCCGGCCCAGAAACGCAGCTCGTCGGACTCGGGCGCGAGCGCGCAGGCGCGGGCATAGAGCGCCGAGGCCTCGTTGTGGCGACCCTCGGCCAGGCGCTCGTCGCCCTCGCCGGCGAATCGGTAGGCCTCGTCGAGCCGGGCCAGCCGGGCCAGCTCCACCAGCGGCTCCGGGTGGTCCTCGACGCGCAGCGACGTGACCGTCTCCCACGGATCGCCGGCCGCCGGGACAACGAGGATCGCGGCCGACTGGCGGCCGCGGAGATCGCCGCCCGTGGCCTCGGCCACGTTGAGCGCGGTGAGCAGGCGCGAACTGAGGCTGCCCCGCCCCGCGGTGTAGGCCTCGAGCATCGCGGGCCAGACCTCTGGGGTGGCCATGATGTTGGCCTGGCAGGAGACCCCGTCGCCCTGGACGTCGCCGGCGAAGGTCATGCAGGCATCGCCGGTGTGCGCGGCCACCTCGCCGTGGGCATCGACGATCGCCACCTGGCGCGAGGCGGCCAGCGGGTCCTCGGCGAGCAGACGCTCGAGCGCCCCCGGCGCCGACATCCCGCGCTCGAGCAGGTCGAGCGCCCGCGGCCCGTAGGCGACCTCGGCGTTGGCCTGGGTGGCCACCGCGCCCACGCCCGCGCGGGCCCAGGGAACGATCGAGCCAACGCCGAACCAGTGCGACTGGACCGCCACGCCCAGCTCTTCGAACCCGTCCCGCCCACCGCGGGCGACGATCGAGTAGGTCATGCGGCAAGCGTACGGTTAAACCGCCGCAGGGCGAGCGGACGAGCATGCCGAGCAGGACCCCCGCCCAGGTGAACGCGAGCATCCCCACCACCATCAGTCCGAACAGCTCCACGCCGTGGCCGAAGGTCAGCTGCGGGCTCCAGCCAAGGATGTATGAATGGCGGTTTCTGTCATGGGCAGCAAAAGTACAGAGGCTGTAAGAATGCTGCAAGTGAAATGTTGGTAACCTCTCGGCGGACGGACCCCACGCCGCAGCGAAGGACGAAGGACATGAACGACGAGACCGTGGCGCCGGGAAGCGATGACAACGCGCTCGGCGGCAGCGCCGGCGAGGAGCAGCTGGACCGGCTCATCTCCGACGAGATGGGCGAGAGGATCGCCGAGGTCATGCGGACCGCCCGGCGTGCCCAGGAGGCCTGGCACCGCACCGGCAACCCGGGCGAGGGCCTGCGCGAACGCAAGCGGCGTCTGACGCGGCAGCTCATCTCCGACGCCGCGACGACCCTGTTCGCCACGCGCGGCTTCGACAACGTGAAGGTCTCGGAGGTGGCCGACCGGGTCGGGGTCTCGGAGAAGACGGTCTACAACTACTTTCCCACCAAGGAGTCGCTGGTGCTCGACACCGCCGACGAGGCGGTCGAGCGGATGGCGCGAGCGTTGCGCGAGCGGGGTCCGGACGAGTCGCTGACCTCCGCGGTGGTGCGGGCGATCAAGGAGGACATGGCGCGCTTTGACGAGGCGCCCGAGGAGCTCACCGAGTTCGTCCCGCTGTTCCTGGGCATGATCGACAGCACCCCAGCGCTCCGCGCGGCGTGGCTGGAGCTGCACGACCAACTGGCCAACGTCGCCCGCGACGAGCTCGCCGCCCAGGCCGGCATCGACCCGCGCGATCCCGAGCCGATGGCCGCCGGGCGCGCCCTGGCGGGCCTGGCCGAGGTGGCGACCGAGTCGCGCACCCGCCGCATCCGCGAGGGGCTGCGCGGCGACGCGCTGCGGCGCGCCGTGGACGACGACCTGGAACGCGCGGCGCGGCTACTCGAGACCGGCCTGTGGTCCTTCAACCTCCCGCGCGGCCACCGCGCCAAGCAGCAGGCGGTGGAGGCCGCCCGCGCCGCAGAGGAGGCGCGCCACCAGGTGCTCAAGGCGCTGCGACAGGCCCGGGCCGCGTGGGCCGAGGTGCGCCGGGAGGGCGGGAGCTGGGACACCCGCTCGGTACGACAGGAGATCCAGCAGCACTTCCGCGACGTCCAGCGCGAGGCCCAGCGCTCCATCCGCGAGGCGCATCACGACGCTCAGCGCCAGGCGCGCGAGCCCAAGCGGGCCAAGCGGAAATGACCGCGGCCGCGGTGCTGGGGGCGGGTGGGGTCGGCGGCTTCGTGGCCGCAGCGCTGGACCGGTCAGGCGCCGACACCCGGGTCGTGGCGCGCCCCGAGAGCGCCGACGTGCTGCGCGAGACAGGGTTCGCCGTGTCCAGCCGCGCGCTCGCCGCGGACTTCACCGCCCGCCCGCCGGTCGTCACTGAGCTCACCGAGCCGGTGGACGTCCTCATCGTGGCCACCAAGGCCACCGGCCTGACCGAGGCGCTGGAGCGCGTGTCGGCCACGCCCGGGCTGGTGATCCCCCTGCTCAACGGCCTCGAGCACCTTGCCGTCCTGCGCGACCGGTTCGGCGCGGGGCGGGTGGCCGCCGCCGTCATCCGCATCGAATCCGACCGGCCGTCGCCGGGGGTGATCGTTCAGACGAGCCCCGGGGCCCGGGTGGACCTCGCCGGCGTGGACGGGCGGCTCGACGCGGTGGTGGGGCTGCTTCGTGGCGCCGGGCTCGAGGCGCGGATCGGCGACAGCGAGGCCGCCGTGATGTGGTCCAAGCTGGCGCGGCTGTGCGCGCTGGCATTGACCACGAGCGCCTCGGATCAGCCGATCGGCTTCGTGCGCTCGGACCCGCGCTGGCGCACGGCGCTGCAGGGGGCGGTCAACGAGACCGTGGCGGTGGCCAACGCGGACGGCGCTGGGCTGGACCCGCAGGACACCTTGGATGAGCTCGACGCCGCCCACGCGGGGCTGGGCTCCTCGATGCAGCGCGACATCGCCGCCGGCCGGGCCACGGAGCTCGACGCGATCGCGGGCGCGGTCCTGCGAGCGGGGCGTCGGCACGGGCTCCGCTGCCCGACGGTTCAGTGGCTCGGCGAGCGGGTCGCGCTCAGAACGGCGGCCTGATCGGCTGGGCGGGCCCCTCGACGTAGACGGGCTCGGCGATCTCCTCGGAGGCGACCGCGTCCACGACCTCCTGCTCCTCGATCTCGCCCGCGCCGTCGTGCTCGCCGTCGCAGAGAACCCGGAAGTTGCCGGTCACGCCGCCGTCAGCCTGGAGCACGATCCCGGGGAGGATCTCCTCGCCCTCCTCCAGGCCGAGCCGCTCGATGTCGAAGTGGGCCATGCCGATGCCCCAGCTGTTGTGGTCGGGGTTCTCCCGGTCGTGGGCGGCGACGCCTTGGGCGAAGCGCTCCAGCAGCTTGGCCATGGTGGCGGTGTCGACCATCGCGCGCGCTCAGCCGGTCTCGATGATCTCGATGCGGTAGCCGTCGGGGTCGCGCACGAAGCACAGCCGATTGCCGCCCTCGCGGACGGTGTAGGGCGGCCGCTCGGGCTCGATGCCCTGCTGCGCGAGGTTGGCCAGCGTCTGGTCCAGGTCGTGGGAGGTGATCGCGATGTGGCCGTAGCCGGTGCCGATCTCGTAGGGCTCGGTGCGGCCGTGGTTGAAGGTCAGCTCCAGCCGGGGGTTGTCGCCGTCCTCGGGCTGGTTCATGAAGACGTTGATCGCCTCGTCGCGGATCGGCGCGCGGCGCAGCTCCTGAAAGCCCAGGGCCTCATAGAACGCGACCGAGCGGTCGATGTCCGTGATTCGGTAGCAGGTGTGGATCAGGCTCATGCCTGCTGACAAGCGTAGCTCGATAGCCTCTCTCGCATGATCGTCGAGCGCTCGATGAGCGATGGCTGGCTGTCGAACACCTACATCGTCGGCGACGAGTTGGGGGGCAGCGCGGTCATGGTCGACGCCGGCGGCCCGGTGGCGCCGCTGTTCGAGTTCCTGGACCGCGGCCAGCTCACGCTGACCCACGTGCTGCTCACCCACCATCACCACGATCACGTCGCCGAGCTCGACGCGGTCAAGGCGCGCTTTCCCGACGCTCCCGTCCTCATCCACCCGCTCGAGCGCGAGCAGGTCCCAGGAGCCACCGGGACGATGGAGCCGGGCCAGACGATCGAGACCGGCGCGTTGCGGGTCGAGACGATCCACACCCCGGGACACACCGCTGGCATGCTGTCGCTGCTGTTCGACGGGACCGACGTGTTCACCGGGGACACGCTGTTCAAGGGCTCGGTGGGTGGCGTTCGCGCGCCCGGGCACACCACCTACGCCGATCTGAAGACGTCGATCATGGACAAGCTGCTGGCGCTGCCCGCCTCCACGCGCATCCACCCCGGGCACACCGACCCCACCACGGTCGCCGCGGAGCTTGAGAACAACCGCTTCGTGCGCATCTGGCGGGGGGTCGACCCCGAGGGCGACGAGCCGTGCACGGCGATGGGCGAGAACGCGACGCTCATTCTCCTCGGCGACGACTACGACGGCGGCCACAAGGCCTGGGTCCGCTGGCCCGACGGATCCGACGACATCGTTCCCGGCTCACAGGTAAGCCGGGGCTGACACGCCGCCGTGCCCAAGGACAAGATCCCCACCTCTCGCGTGGGGCGCACCGCGCGGATCGGGGGTCTCGCCGCAGGTCAGGTGATCCGCGAGGCGGGCACGCGGGCGGCCAACGTGGCCCGCACGCCGGAGGGACGCCAGGAGGCCCTGGGGCGCCGCCAGCTCGACGCCGCCGAGCAGATCGTCACCGCCCTGGGAACGATGAAGGGCGCGGCGATGAAGGTGGGCCAGGTCCTGTCCTTCCTGGACGTCGGCATGGTGCCGGAGGAATACCGGGAGGAGTTCCAGCGCAAGCTGGCGGTGCTGCGCGACGCCGCGCCGACGGTCACCTTCCGTGACATGCGCAAGGTCATCGAGCAGGAGCTCGACGAGAAGCTCGGCAACGTCTTCGACGAGTTTGACGAGGAGCCGATCGCCGCTGCCTCGATCGGCCAGGTGTACCGCGCGCGGCTCACCGACGGCCGCGAGGTCGCGGTCAAGGTCCAGTACCCGGGCGTGGCCGCCGCCGTCCGCGCCGACATGCAGAACCTGGGGCTGATCCTGCGCCTGATCAAGCGGATCGCGCCGGGGCTGGACCCCCAGGCGATCGGCGAGGAGATCCGCGCCCGCGTCCAGGAGGAGCTCGACTACGAGCTCGAGGCCCAGAACCAGCGCACGCTGGCCCGCATCTATCGCAGCCATCCATTCATCGTCATCCCCGACGTCATCACCTATCTGTCCCATGAGCGGGTGATGGTCTCCGAGTTCGTCCGGGGAACCGGCTTCGAGGAGCTGCGCGGCTACTCCCAGGAGCAGCGCGACCGACTCGGCGAGATCCTGTTCCGCTTCTACTTCGGGTCCCTGTACCGCCACGGGCAATTCTCCGGCGATCCCCACCCGGGCAACTCGATGCTGCTGGACGACGGGCGCATGGCCTTCTTCGACTTCGGCCTGTTCAAGCGGATGCCGCCCGGGGCGGTGGAGCTGGAGATCAGCGTCGCCCGGGCGATCATCGAAGGCGACACCGAGACGATCATGCGCCTGGGCACCGAGGTCGGCTTCTTCCGCGATCCCGAGAAGTTCAACCCCGACCGCGTCCTGGCGCACTTCCGCGCCGCCACCTCCTGGTACACGTCTGACCGCGAGGTCGAGCTCACCCCCGAGTACGCGACCCAGGTGCTCATCGACATGAGCGACCCGCGCTCGGAGTACTTCGGCTATCTGCGCCACGAGTCCGCCCCGCCCGATCACATCTTCGGCCGGCGCATGGAGGTCCTCACCCTGGCCGTGATCGCGCAGCTGCACGCCAGGGGGAACTTCCACAGGATCGCGCGCGAGTGGTTCTACGGCGACCCGCCGGCGACCGAGCTGGGGGAGCTCGAGGCCGAGTTCTACGGGCGCGCCGCGGCGTAGGCACCGCGCGCCGGGCGCCGGGCCGTCAGCCCGGGGGTTCTACGCGACGGGCAGGACCTGGGCGCTGCGCTCGCGCGCGGCGCTCGGCCGCGGCGGTGACGTGACGGCGATATCCGCCGGCTGGACCGGAGCCTCGTTGGCCACATGGGCCGGCTGCGCCCCGCGGCGCCGCGGCCGCCACACGCGCAGGTACTGGGCGAGCACGTAGGAGCCGACCACGAGCAGGAGCGCGATGGCCTGGCCGATGAACGTCTCCCAGTTGTTGAAGAGGCTGAACCAGGGTGCCCTAATGTTCGCGATCGGGGCCGCTAAACCTCTTGGACCTGGAAGAGGCTGGTCGTCCCCGGGCGCCCGCTGGGCAGCCCGGCGGTGATCCCGATGCGTTGGCCGTGCTGGACCCAGCCGAGCTCCACCACGCGGCGGGCGCTGTCGGCGATCAGCTCCTCGGTGACCTCGTGGCGGCGGATCGACGCGGCCTGCACACCCCACATGAAGTTGCAGCGACGGACCGTCTCGCGGCCGGGCGAGAGGCAGTAGATGGGCACCGAGGGGCGGTGGGCCGAGATCAGCCGCGCCGAGCGGCCCGAGAGCGTGGGGACCACCAGCGCGGCCAGGCCGAGGTCCCGGGCGGCCGCGCAGGCGCTATAGGCGATCGTGTAGGCCGGATCGCGGGCATCGCGGCGCACCCGCGACTCGTTCCACTCGGTGTAGGGCAGGACGCTCTCGGTGCGCTCGGCAATCGAGGCCATCATCTCCACCGCCTCCACCGGATAGGCCCCGACGGCGGTCTCCTGGGAGAGCATGACTGCGTCGGTGCCGTCGAGGATGGCGTTGGCCACGTCGGTGGCCTCCGCACGGGTGGGCCGCGACGAGGACACCATCGAGTCCAGCATCTGGGTGGCGGTGATCGACGGACGCGCGAGACGCCCGGCGATCCGCAGCAGCTGCTTCTGGACGATGGGCACGTCCTCGATCGGCAGCTCGATGCCCAGGTCGCCGCGGGCGACCATGACGGTGTCAGCGGCGCGGATGATCTCCTCGGCGTTGTCGACCGCCTGGGGCTTCTCGATCTTGGCCACCAGCGGCAGCCGGGTGTGCCGGCGCACGTACTCGACGTCCTCGGCGCTGCGCACGAACGACAGCGCCACCACGTCGACGCCGATCGACTCGCCGAAACGGAGCATGTCGAGGTCCTCCTCGGGCACGGCGGCCAGCCCGCGGGTGTTGCCGGGGATGTTCAGGCCCTGGCGCGAGGCCACCGAGCCGCCGACCTCCACCATGGTCTCGACCTCGCCGTCGCCGTTGCGAACGCGGTCCACGCGCAGGCGGATGGCCCCGTCGGCGAGGTAGATGATGTCCTCGGGATCCACCGAGTCGGGCAGTCCGGCCCAGGACACCGACATGCGCTCGCCGTCGCCGGCGTCGGTGGCCCCGCACACGAGCACGAGTCGCTCGCCGGGCTTGAGCTCGACGCGGTCGTCCACCAGCGGGCCGATGCGCAGCTTGGGCCCGGGCAGGTCCTGGAGGATGGCCACCGGACGACCCACCGCGGCCGATGCCGCCCGGACGCGGGCGGCGTTCTCAGCGTGCAGATCGCGGTCGCCGTGCGAGAAGTTCAGCCGCGCGACGTCGAGCCCGGCCTCGACCATGCGCGCGAGCGTGTCGGGGTCACGCGAGGCGGGGCCGATGGTGGCGACGATCTTGGTGCGGCGCATGGGCAGACCAAAGTACTGGAGCGCAGAGGAACGATTCGTTAATAGCAGGTGAGGTTGTGAGCGCTCACACGACCGTGAGCTCCCCGTTCTCCACGATGGGCTCGCCATCGGCCGACAGCCGTCCGCCGTCGCGCAGGTCGCAGATGAGGTCCCAGTGCAGTGCCGAGTCGTTGGTGCCACCGGTCTCGGGGTAGGAACGCCCGAGGGCGAGGTGGACCGTGCCGGCCATCTTCTCGTCGAGCAGAATGTGGCCGGTGGCGCGATCGATGCCGGCGTTGGTGCCGATGCCGAGTTCGCCCAGGTAGCGCGCGCCGGCATCGGTGGCCAGTGCGGCCTGCAGGTAGTCATCGCCCCGGTCGGCCGTCGCCGACACCACCACGCCGTCCTCGAAGCGCAGCTCGACGCCCGTGACCGTCACGCCGCGCGGCCCGGTGGGAACGCTGAAGCGGATCGTGCCGTTGGCCGACCGCTCGTGCGGCCCGGTGAACACCTCGCCGCTGGGCATGTTGTGGTGGCCGTCGGAGTTGACCCAGGTGCGGCCGGCCACACCGAGGCGGATGTCGGTGCCCGCCGCCTCGATACGGATCTCCGTAGCCGAGCGCAGCCGCTGCACCATCGCCTCCTGGGTGGCGCTGAGGTCCCGCCACGCCTGCACCGGATGGGACCGGTCCAGGAACAGCGCCCGGGTGACGAAGGCGGCGTACTCGCCGGTGCTCATCTGCGCCTGCTGGGCGAGTGCCGGCGTCGGAAGGATCGTGCCGGTCCAGCGCAGCTTGAGCGACGCCTCCTGAAAGGGGCGGCGCGCGGTGGCCACCTGGGCCACCACGGACGGGTCGATGCCGGCCAGCTCCGTGGTGTTGGCGGGGGCCTCGATGCGGACGAAGGCGTCCAGCGCGCCGGCGACGGCCAGGTGCGTGGGCGGCGGCTCGGTGCGGTGGCGCTCGTGCGCGTGGCGGTAGAGATCGGCGGCCAGACCCGGCGGCTCGAGGCAGACGTATGGCCAGGCGTCGCGCTCCAGGACGGCGGTGTGGAGCGCCGCCGCCAGGTCGGCGGCCAGAGTCGTGGAGAGGATGCCGACCCGGTCGCCGGGCTTGACCTGCATGCTCCAGTCACACAGGAGCGCGGCAAACGCGGCAGGCTCAGGCGTGCCGGTCGTCACGGAGCCTGAAGCTCGGGGAAGTTCTCGGCCAGGTGGGTGCGCAGCGAGGCCAGCACGAACTCGCGCTCGGGCGCCGAGGCCATCCGGTAGCGGCCCAGCAGCTCCTTCTGGCGGGTCGTCTCCAGGCCGTTGATCGTCCATCGCACCGCGAGGCGCTCGAACAGCATCTCGATCGCCCGCGCCCGGGCGTCCTCGCGGTGCAGGCCGCCGCCGAACGTGTCGGAGTACCCCTGGCGCGTGGCCGGCGTCAGCGACCCCCGCAGCACCAGCACGTTGCCCTCGGCATCGCGATAGTCGGTGGTGGGCGCGGTCAGCTTGGTCTTCTGGCCCCGCCGGCGCGCCATCAAGCCGCCGCCTCGGCGGCGCGGTCGAGCTGGCCGCGCACGTCCCCGGTCACGGGGTCGGCGTGCCCGGCCCAGGCGACCTCGGGCCCGAGCGCGGCGAGCTTGCGGATCGACGCGCGCGCCTGCTCGACGTCGGCGTCGAAGGCGACGTGCGGGATGCGCGGACCGCCCTTGCGGCCGGTCTGGATGTCCAGCGTGTAGACGCAGTCAGAGATCAGGGCCAGCCGGTCCGAGCCGCGAAAGAGCCCGATCAGGCCGGGCGCGTGCCCGGGCAGCTCCACCACCTCGAAGCCCGCGATCTCGTCGCCCTCGGCCACGGTGCCCTCGATCGGGACCGCGCCGCCGTCCCACGCCGGCAGCATGCGCTTGTAATACGGGCGCGCGTGGGGGCGCAGCTTGCGCATGTCCCAGTAGTCGCGCAGCGGCGCGTCCTTCTCGGCGGTCTCGCGCTCGAGCGGGTGGCAGAAGGTGGGCACACCCAGCACCGGGGCGGCGCCGCGGTGGGCGGGATCGGCGTGACCGAGGACGACACGACGGGCGCCCCCGTGCTGCGCACACACGGCGCGTAGCGCCGGCCCCATCGCCTCGATCCCCGCGTCGAACACGGTCACCCCGTCGCCGTCGCGGATGAGGTAGACGTTCATCGCCTTCACCGGGAAGCCGCCGCGCACGACCCAGACGCCGTCTGCCACGGGCTCCACCGACACCCCGCCGAACGCACGACGCGCCCTGGTCCGCGTGTTGGCCAGGCGGGTCAGCCGCGCCTCAGCCGCCGAGCCCGCCGGCGGCAGGAGCCCCAGCTGACGGGCGATGTCGCCGCTATCGATGTAGGCATCGTTGTGGACGATGAGGTCGTCCTGCACGGTGACGACATCGCAGCCCTCGAGCACCAGCGAGGCGTGGTTGGGAGCAAAGCCCTGGAAGGCGCCCGGACCGGCGAAGGTGCCCGTCGCACGCCAGCGCACGGCGGTGCGGTTGCGCGCGGTGGTCAACTCCAGCACCTCGAGGTCGAAGTCCGGGAAGGCGGAGAACAGCTCCGAGAAGTACTCGCGGATGCCGTCGGGAGCAACGAGCTCCTGCGCCCCGACGAGGCGATCGATCGCGCCGGGCTTCCAGCACGCGATCGCCTCGTCAAGGTCCCGGTCCCCGAGCGCGGCGAAATACCGCTTGGCGATGTCCGAGGTACTGGCCAAGGCGCCGCAGTCTACGCGCCGTCAATAACGTCTGAGCCCGTGCCATCGTCCTCACGCCAGAAGGAGCTCGGACGCGGCGAGCGGGTCCTCCCCGGCCTGTGGCGGCTGCGGCTGCCGCTCCCCTGGCCCGGGGTGCCCCACTGCAACGCCTGGGCGATCGCCTCCGGGCCCGGCATCGTCCTGGTCGACACCGGCATGCACGAGCCCGGCTCGCTGGCCCAGCTGGAGCGCGCCATGGACCAGGTCAATCTGCGCCTGGAGCACGTCCGGCTGCTCGCCTGCACCCACGCCCACTCCGATCACTGGGGCCAGGCCGCCCCGATCATGGAGCGCGCCGGCTGCGAGCTGTGGATGCATCCCAACCACGCCCACGCCACCGCGAGCGCCGGGGACCCACAGGCGGCGCTCGCACGGCGGCTGGAGGTGGGGCGCCAGAGCGGGGTGCCGCCGCAGGCGCTGGCCGAATACGCCGAGCGGGCCAAGGACATCCCCTCCGGCGTCGCCCGAGTGGTCGAGCCCGATCATGCGCTGGTGGACGGGGTGACGATCGAGACCGATCTGGGCGTGTGGACCGCGTATGAGACCCCCGGGCACGCGCCGTCGCACGTCTGCCTGTTTGCGCCCGAGCGACGGCTGCTCATCTCCGGCGATCACGTGCTGGGGCGGATCTCGCTGTTCTACGACTACGGCTACTCGCCCGATCCCGTGGGCGAGTTCCTCCACTCCCTGGACACGGTCGACGCCCTCGACGCGCGGCTGGCCCTGTCGGGCCACGGCAAGCCGTTCGTCGACGTCCACGCCCACATCGAGGGCAACCGCCAGCTCGTGGCCGAGCGCCTGGAGGCGGTTCTGACCGCCGTGGCCGGCGAGCCCAAGACCGCCCTGCAGATCCTGCCGGAGGTCTACAGCCAGCCGGTGAACATCCGCAACGCGACGTGGTTCTTGTCCGAGACGCTGTGCTACCTGCATCACCTCCGGGGTCAGGAGCGGGTGCGCAGCGCGGTCGACGGCGACGTCGAGAGGTGGTCGGCGGTCAAACCTTGACACGATCTTGTCAAGGTTGGTACGCTGCCCGGCATGCGCATCGATCAGATCCTGGCGGAGGCCGACGAGCCGAGCTTCTCCTTTGAGTTCTTCCCACCCAAGAGCGACGCCGGCGAGCGCGTCCTAGGCCTGGCGCTGGAGTCGCTGCGGCAGCTCGAGCCGTCGTTCGTGTCGGTGACCTACGGCGCCGGCGGCACCTCGCGCGGCCGGACGCTCGAGCTGACCAAATGGATCAAGCAGGAGCTCGGGATCGAGGCGATGGCGCACCTGAGCTGCGTCGGCGCCACGCGCGACGAGCTGTCCGCGATCATCGCCGACATGCGTCAGGCAGGGATCGACAACATCCTTGCCCTGCGGGGCGACGCGCCCCGCGGCGAGGCCGACTGGAAGCCCCACCCGGGCGGATTGCGCTACTCCACCGAGCTGGCGTCGCTCATCCACGCAGACCACGACATCTGTATCGGCGGCGCCTGCTTTCCGGAGGTCCATCCCGAGGCTCCGGACCTCGCCCACGACCTGCGCTTCCTCAAGGACAAGATCAACAACGGGGTCTCGTTCCTCATCACCCAGCTGCTCTTCGACAACGAGCTCTACTTCCGTTTCGTCGACGAGGCCCGGGCGGCCGGGATCGACGTGCCGATCCTGCCTGGGGTGATGCCGATCACCGACCTGCGCCAGATCAAGACGATCACCGGGATGTGCGGCGCGACCATCCCCCAGCCGCTGCTCGAGGCGCTGGAGTGGCGCTCGCACGACCCCGACGCGGTGCTGCAGCTGGGCGTCTCCTACGCCACCCTGCAGTGCGCCGAGCTACTGGCGCGCGGGGCGCCGGGCATCCACTTCTACACGCTGAACCGCTCCCACGCGACCCGGGCGATCCTGTCGGCCCTGCGTCTGCACCGCCCGTGGGTCGCGCGCGACGTGGTCAAGACGGCGGTGGCGTGATGTTCACCGGGTGGGCGACCAGGGGTCGCCCGTCCACCTCATAGCGCACGTCGATCTCGTCGTTGCGCTTGTAGGTCCCGATCCCCCAGAAGCCCAGAAACCAGGCCCAGAGGCTGAGCTTCTGGCGCACGAGCTCGCGCTCGAACAGCAGCTCGCCCTCGGCGACGCGGTAGTCGGAGCCGAGCTCCTGGCGCACGCCGTTGACGTAGACCTCGAACGGCGACCGGACCCCCGCCGGGAGCGTCACGCGCCACTCCTTCATGGCGCCACGAGGTCGGAGGCGATGAGCGACAGCATCGCCATGTCAACGCGCCGGCCGCGCTCGCGCACGTAGCCACGCAGGACGCCCTCTTCGACAAAGCCCGCCGTGCGCGCCGCCGCCCGCAGGGCATCGTTGCCGGGGTCGGTCACGAGCTGGATGCGTTCCAGCGCGCAGGCGCTGACCAACCAGCGGCCGATCAGCCCCAGCGCCGCGGAGGCCACGCCGTGCCCGCGCCGGGACGGGGCGACCCAGATGGACAACTCCGCGCGCGAGTGGTCCCAGTCGACGCGGTGGACATCGATCTGGCCGATGCACTCATCGGAGCCGCCGGCGACGATGGTCAGCCACAGGCTGGCCCCGGTGACGCGGTCGGTGGGGCCGCCCTCGACGCGCCGCCCCAGTTCGGCGCCGCTCGGAGGACGAGCCAGGCCGAGGCGGCGATGGAGCTCAGGATCGTCCTGATGGGCGATCAGCACCTCGGGAATGTCGCGCTCGGCGGCCAGGCGCAGGGCCACCGCCGGTGTGCTCAGGGGGTCGGGCAGGTCCGGGAAGGACGGCATGTCGGGCCCCCACCGTACTCTCACTCACGCCGTGCTGGAGATCGACTACAGGGTCAGGCGCTCGCCGCGGGCGCGCCGCGTGCGCGTCAACGTCGACACGCGCGGCGTCGAGGTGGTGCTGCCCCAGCGCGCCCCCGAGCGTGAGGCGGGCGCTGCGATCCGCGAGCTCGAGCCGTGGATCCGGCGCCGGGTCCGGGAGCTCGAGCGCGCGCAGGAAGCGGTGCAGGCCCGCGGCGACGCCGTCCCCTACTTGGGCGACATGCTGCGCGTGTGCGCAGAGCCGGGGCGCACCCGCGTGCACCGGCGCGGACACGAGCTCCTGGCCCCGGCCGGCCCCGATCGCGAGCCCGCCCTGGAGCGGTGGTACCGGCGGGCGGCGCGCGACGAGATCGGGGCACGGCTGGAGCGGGCGTGCGCACTGGCGGGCAGCTCGTACTCGAGGCTGACCATCCGCGGGCAGCGCACCCGCTGGGCGAGCTGCTCGCGGACCGGCGCCATGAGTTTCAACTGGCGCCTGCTGCTGGCGCCCGAGCCCGTGCTCGACTACGTCGTGTGGCACGAGGTCTGCCACCTGGAGGTCATGGACCACTCACCGCGGTTCTGGTCGCTGCTCGAGCGCTGGTGCCCGGACTACCGCGAACACTCGCGCTGGCTGCGCCGCCACGGGCAGACGCTCGTGCTCGGCTGAGGAGGCCTCACCCCTCGATCAGCACCCGACGCAGCGCCGCGTAGGGGCTCTCGCCCCGCTGTTCGGAGATCACCTCCCGTCGGACGCGGCCGCGGAAGGCCTCGACCGAGCCGTCCCCCCGCACGTCGACGCCGGCCCGCACGCTGGGGACGAAACGCTCGGGCCCGGCCAGCTCCAGGCGAGCCACGACCCGCTGCTGGGGCTCGAAGCGCTTGAACTTGGCGTCGACTGCGTCGCCGGGCGCGGCCCGGGCGAGCTCCCGCCCCCGGGACTCGAGCGCGTCGAGCGCGTTCTCGACGTCAGCGAAGGAGGACCGCTTGACCTTGGGACCGGCGCGTTCGGTCAGCTTCCAGCGCACCCGGCGATGATCGCAGGAGCGCCGGGGGCGCGGGTGGGCAGAGCGAACTCGACCTCGAACGTGTTGCCCTGCCGCACGCGGCGCACCGGTGCCGCGGCGAAGTGCTCGGACAGGCGCTGGATGGCGACGTTGTCGGCCAGCATGGTGGCCTGAAAACGCTCGACGTCGAGGGTGACAGCGGCGTCGACGAGGCGCCCCATCAGCTCGCGGCCCACGCCCTGGCCCTGCCAGTCGTCGCCGACGACGATCGCGAACTCCGCGGCGCGCGGATCGTCGGGCGCACGGACGAACCGCGCCACGCCGATGATGGCCTCCTCGCCGCCCTCGGGCGTGAACGTGGCGACGAGGGCGTAGTGGCTGCGCCCGTCGATCTCGGCCAGGTAGGCGGCGTCGGCGGCGCTCAGGTACGGCTTGGAGGTCATGAAGCGCCGGTACCGCGTCAGCGGCGAGAGGCGGGCGTGCGACGCCTGCAGCCGCTCCTGGTCATCCGGTTTGATGGAGCGGATGACGATGACGCGTCCGTCGGGCAGGGCGTAGAGATCCACGCCCTCAAATCTAGGACGATGGCGGGCACCGGAGTGTGCCCGCCATCACGGACGAGCGCTACGAGCGCTCGCTGATCGGGACGTAGTCCAGGCCGCGGCCGCCGGTGTAGATCTGGCGCGGGCGCGCGATCTTCTGCTCGGGGTCGTCGATCATCTCCAGCCACTGCGCGATCCAGCCGCTGGTGCGCCCGATGGCGAACAGCACCGGGAACATCTCCACCGGCATCCCCAGGGCCTCGTAGATGAGCCCCGAGTAGAAGTCGACGTTGGGGTAGAGCTTGCGGCTGACGAAGTAGTCGTCCTCGAGCGCGATCTTCTCGAGCTCGGTGGCGATGTTCAGCAGCGGGTTCTTGCCCGTGACCTCAAAGACCTCGTCCACCGCCTTCTTGATGATCTTGGCCCGCGGGTCGAAGTTCTTGTAGACGCGATGGCCGAAGCCCATCAGCTTCTCGTCGCCGTTCTTGACGCCGGCGATGAAGTCGGGGATGTTCTCCGTGGTCTCGATGCGCCGCAGCATCCTCAGGACCGCCTCGTTGGCGCCGCCGTGCAGCGGCCCGTAGAGCGCCGCCACACCCGCGGCAACCGCCGAGTAGGGGTCGACCTGCGAGGAACCCACGCTGCGCACCGCGCTCGTGGAGCAGTTCTGCTCGTGGTCGGCGTGCAGGATGAACAGGACGTCGAGCGCATGCTCGAGCCGCGGATCGGGCTCGTACTTGAGCTCGGCGATCTTGTAGATCATCGAGAGGAAGTTGCCGGGGTAGCTGAGGTCGTTATCGGGATAGACGTAGGGCATCCCGCGGTTGTGGCGGTAGGAGAACGCCGCCAGCGTCGGCATCTTGGCCAGCAGGCGGATGACCTGGAGGTAGCGCGTGTCGGAGTCCTTGATCGCCGCCGCCTCGGGATAGAACGTGGACAGGGCGCCGACGGAGGCCAGCAGCATCCCCATCGGGTGCGCGTCGTAGCGGAACCCCTGCATGAACTCCTTGACGTTCTCGTGGACGAACGTGTGGATGGTGATGAGGTGGTCCCACTCGTCGAGCTGCTGCTGGGTGGGCAGCTCGCCGTGGATGAGCAGGTAGGCGACCTCGAGGTAGCTGGACTTCTCGGCCAGTTGCTCGATCGGGTAGCCGCGGTACTGCAGGATGCCCTTGTCGCCGTCGATGTAGGTGATCGCCGATCGACACGACGCCGTCGCCATGTAGGCCGGGTCGTAGGTCATCAGGCCGAAGTCGTCGTCGGTGGTCTTGATCTTGCGCAGCTCGGTCGCCCGGATCGTGTTGTCCTGGATCGGGATCTCGTACTGCTTGCCGGTCCGGTTATCCGTGACGGTGAGGGTGTCAGCCGACGTCGCTACGCCGCCCCCATCCGTCGAATTCTGAGTCTCGGTGGTCACTAGCGCTCCTTGACGCGGTTACCGGAGGCCGCCACTTCAGTCGGTCTGGCGTCGACGACCTTGCCTGAGAGACTTTATTACCCACGGCTCGGTCCCCGAGACACCGGCCGGGAGCGGCTCAGGAGGTGAGGATGGCGGCGCCGATGGCCAGCACGACCATCACGAGCGTGAGCGCGATGACGCCGCGCTGCCCCGATGCGCCCCCGGGGAAACTCGGCCGCTGGATGCCGATCGTGGCCAGCACCACCGCGTAGACCGCGAGCGCCCCGCCGATGATGAAGAACGGGACCTTGGACGGCTCGTCCGCCGCGGTGAGGAGCAGGACCGACATCGCTGGGGCCGCAGCCTACCCCAATCCGCCGTGGCCCGACGCCGAGCGGTAGCGGCTCGCGGTGGCCGCACGCTGGCCCTGGTAATGGCTGCCAAGCTCGGGGCTGCCGTACGGGCGCAGGGCCGGGCGGTCGAGCATCATGAACGAGAGCTGGGCGATCTCCAGCCCGGGGTGCAGGATGATGGGTACGCGGGTCAGGTTGTTGAGCTCCAGCGTCAGGGTGCCCTTCCATCCGGGATCGCAGAAGCCTGCGGTGGCGTGCACGATCAGCCCGAGGCGGCCAAGGCTGGACTTGCCCTCGATCCGGGCCACGATGTCATCGGGCAGCTCGACCCATTCCAGCGTGCGGCCCAGGCAGAACTCGCCCGGATGGATGACGAACGTGTCGCCCGCGGGGACGACGACCTCCTCGGTGAGGTTCTCCGGAGGACGGCGCAGGTCGATGGCCGGCGCCAGATGATTGTGGAAGACGCGGAACGAGTCCCCCAGCCGCAGGTCAACGCTGGCGGGCTGGACGAGCGCGGGATCCCACGGATCGATCCGGATGCGGCCCTCCTCCACCAGGCGCGTGATGGTGCCGTCGGAGAGGACCGAGACGGCCTCGCGCCCGGTCGAGACGGGTGCCGTGTCTGGGCGGTCAGCGCTCACCGCGGCAAGTCTGACAGCGACGGTGGTCGCGTACGGACCCGGCTCCGGCCGGGGTCAGTGGCCGAGGGTGCGGGCGCGAGCGCGCACCGTGCGGACCCGAGCCGGTGGCTGCGGGGCGGGATCGCCGTGCGGGCCGCGACGCGGCCGGCGGGGAAACGGCTTACGGGGATGCGGGCGATGGCGCTTGATGCCGCCGTCGTCATCGGACGAGGTCTCGTCCTCGGGCTCCTGCTTGATCGCCCACCACACGATGTAGATGAGCGCCGCGAGCGGCAGCTTGAGGGCGAGCATCAGCCACAGGAATCCCCACGTCACGACTCTCGATGCTACCCGTTTGCGGCGGGGAAGAAAAGCGCTATGTGATCGTCCTGAGCCGCTCGCCGCGCGGATCGAACAACGGCTCGCGGACCACCTCGCCGGCCACCCAGCGCCCGAAGATGTCGACGTGCACCTCGGTGCCGATGCCGTGCTCGACCGGCAGGTACGCGTAGGCGATCGAGCGCTCAACCGCGTAGCCGTAGCCCCCGGTGGTGACGCGCCCGCACACCTCCTCCCCCACGCGCACCGGCTCGTTGCCCAGGGCGACGGAGCGGGGGTCCTCCAGAACCAGGCAGCGCAGCCGGCGCTGCGGCTCGCGCAGCGCATCGGCGCCGACGAACGACCCGCCTCGGCGCACGCAGAAGTCCAGCCCCGCCTCCAGTGGGGTCTCCTCGGGCGTGATGTCAGCGGCCCAGACCCGGTAGCCCTTCTCCAGCCGCAGGGAGTCGATCGCGCGGTAGCCGCCCGCCACCAGGCCGTGCGGGCGCCCCGCCTCCCACAGGGCCCGCCACAGGCCGGCGCCGTACTCGGCGGGGCAGTACAGCTCCCAGCCCAGCTCGCCCACGAACGTCACCCGCAGCGCGCGCACGGGGACGTCGCCCACGGCGATCTCGCGCATCCGCATGTAGCCGAAGTCCAGCGGATCGGGCGTGAGCGGCCGCAGGATCTCGGCGGCCTTGGGGCCCCACAGCGCAAAGCAGGCCCAGCGGGAGGTGACGTCGGAAAGCGTCACCGACCCGTCGTGGGGCAGGTGGCGCCGGATCCACGCCGCGTCGTGGTTGCCGAACGCGGTGCCAGTGACGATCTGGAAGCTCTCCGGATCCACCCGCGTGACGGTGAAGTCGCACTCGATGCCGCCGCGCCGGTTGAGCATCTGGGTGTAGGTGATCCGGCCGGACTCCTCGGGGATGCGGTTGTCGCAGAGGCGGTCGAGAAGGCGGGCCGCCCCCGGGCCGGCCACCTCGAGCTTGGAGAACGACGACTCGTCGAACAGCGCCGCGGTGGTCCGAGCGGCGATGGCCTCGACCCCGATCGCCGGCGACCAGTGGCGGCCGGCCCAGCCCCGCGGGCGCAGGGCCTCGTCGCCGGCGGCGGCGTTGGAGTCATACCAGTTGACGCGCTCCCAGCCTGACTTCTCGCCGAAGGCGGCGCCATGGTCGCGGTGCCACGGGTAGGCGCTGGAGGTGCGCAGCGGGCGGCCCGCCTGGCGCTCGTGGCCGGGGTAGCGGATGTCGTAGTAGGTCTCGTAGACCTCCTTGGCACGCGCCAGCGTGTAGCGCGGGGACCGGTACTGCGGCCCGAAGCGGCGGATGTCCATCTCCCAGACGTCGAGCGGCGGCTCGCCGGCGACGATCCACTCCGCCATCACCTTGCCGATCCCGCCGGCCCCGGCGAGCCCGTGGGCGCAGAAGCCGGCGGCCACGAACAGCCCGCGCACATCGGTCTCGCCGAGGCAGAACTCGTTGTCGGGGGTGAACGCCTCGGGGCCGTTGATGAGCCGCGTGACCTTGACGTCCTCCATCGCGGGCACGCGCTTGGACGAGTTGCCGGCGATCTCCTCGAACCGCGGCCAGTCCTCCTCCAGCAGGCGGCCGTTGAAGTCCGCGGGGATACGGTCGCAGAGGCGCTCGTCGAGAAACCATGGGGCGCTGTCTCGCTCGTAGCCGCCCATGATCAATCCCGCCCCCTCCTCGCGGAAGTAGATGAGGTTGTCAGGGTCGCGCAGCGTCGGCAGGTGATCGTCGGCGGCGCGCTCGCGGAACGGCTGGGTGACCAGGTACTCGTGCGAGAAGGGGATGACGGGCACGCGCGCCCCCGCCATGCGGCCGATGTCGGCTGCGTACATGCCGCCGGCGTTGACGACGATCTCGGCCTCGATGTCGCCCCATTCGGTCTTGATGCCGCGCACCCGCCCCTCGGTGACCACGACGTCGTGGACGCGCGTGTGCGTGAAGACCTGGCAGCCCCCGCGGCGCGCGCCGTCGATGAGCGCGTAGGTGAGCAGCGACGGATCCAGGTAGCCGTCGGTCGGCAGGTAGGACGCACAGCGCACGCCCTCGGTCACCATGAGCGGGAACAGCGACTGGGCCTCGTCCGCCGACAGCAGCTCAAGCGGCAGCCCGAACGTCTTGGACCAGGCCACCTGGCGCATGACCTCCTGCTCGCGTTCCTCGCTGCACGCCAGGCGGATCCCGCCGCACTCGACCCAGCCGCAGTCAAGCGTGCGGTAGAGCGCCACCGAGTCCATCATCATCCGCGTCAGCGAGACGCTGGAGCGCAGCTGCCCCACCAGGCCCGCCGAGTGAAAGGTGGAGCCGCTGGTCAGCTCGTTACGGTCCACCAGGACCACGTCGCGCTCGCCCAGCTGGGCGAGGTGGTAGGCGATCGCTGCCCCGCCGACGCCGCCCCCGATGATGACCACCCGGGCCCGGGCGGGGAGCTCACGGGGCCGCGGCACGCAGCCACTCCTCGAGACGCGAGTCCGACGCGTTGCGCTCCAGGCGACTGAAGTGCTGGTCCGCGTAGTCGCCGAAGTCGAAGTCCAGCTCGGAGATGGAGCCCTGGACGACGCCCCAGGCGGCCTCGCGCGCGTCGGAGACGAGCATCATCAGATGCAGCGCGGCGCGCCGGCCGGCATCGGGCGGCTCGTCGAAGTAGGCCCGGAGCAGCCGGTCCTGGGCGCCCTCGTCAAAGTCGTTGTTGACCGCGAGGTTCCCGAGGTCGAAATAGCGGTGTCCCATCCCGGCGTATTCCCAGTCGACGAGCATGGCGTGCCCCGGATCGGCGTGTGTGGCCAGGATGTTGCCGGGCAGCAGATCGTCGTGGCAGGGCGCGGCATCGATGAGCGGCAGCACGGCGGCGATGCGCTCCACCAGCTGCTGCGTGCGGCGGTAGCTGTCGGGCAGCCGCCCCCCGCGGCCAGAGATGATGCGGGCGTAGTCCTTGAGCAGGTCGGGGATCCAGAATCGGACCGGCAGCTCCAGGCCGCTCTCGTGGAATGCACGCAGCGCCCGGGCGGCGCTGGACGGATCGGCGCGCAGGCGGTCGCCGCTGATCGGCGCCCCGGGCAGCCACTCGGTGACCATGCACTCCTCATCGGCGGCGACCAGGGTTGGAGCGATGCCGAGCGCAGCGGCGCGTTCGGTGGCCACCCGCTCGGCGGCGCGATCGATCCCGAGCAGCTCGGTGTCGCGGCCAGGCAGCCGCAGAACGCAGTCGCGATCCCCGAATCGGACGCGGAAGTTGCGGTTGGTGATGCCCCCGTCGAGCGGCTCCGGCGCGCCGGTCACGGGCCCGAGACGACCCGCCAGACGGTCGACGATTTTGATCAGATCGGTCACCAAGCGGAAACCTAGCGTTTAAGGCTTGGTTCCTATACCTTCGCGCCACCAATTCGGATCGAAGGGTGGTGGGATGAAGCTCGAGGAGCTCCGCAGCCGAGTCGAGACCGGCGAGATCGACACCGTGCTGATCGTCCTATGCGACATGCAGGGACGCCTCCAGGGAAAGCGGTTGACGGCTCGCCACTTCGTCGAGGAGGTCGCCGAGCACGGGGCCGAGGGCTGCAACTACCTGCTCGCTGTGGACGTCGACATGAACACCGTGGACGGGTACGAGATGTCGTCGTGGGAGCGGGGCTACGGCGACTTCGTGCTCAAGCCCGACATGAGCACGCTGCGGCCGGTGCCGTGGCAGGAGGGCACCGCCATGTGCCTGTCCGACCTGGCCTGGGAGGACGGCTCCGAGGTGGTGGCTTCGCCGCGGCAGATCCTGCGCCGCCAGCTCGGGCGCCTGGCCGAGCAGGGGTGGACGGCCAACGCCGGCACCGAGCTGGAGTTCATGGTGTTCCGTGAGAGCTACGAATCGGCATGGCACAAGGCCTACCGGGACCTCGAGCCGGCCAACCTCTACAACGTCGACTACTCGATGCTCGGCACGGCGCGGATCGAGCCGCTCATCCGCCGCATCCGCAATGCCATGGAGGGCGCCGGGATGGCAGTCGAGAACTCCAAGGGCGAGTGCAACCACGGCCAGCACGAGATCAACTTTCACTACGCCGACGCGCTGCGCACCGCGGACGACCACGCCATATACAAGAACGGGGCCAAGGAGATCGCCGCCGAGGAGGGGATGGCGATCAGCTACATGGCCAAGTTCGACGAGCGCGAGGGCAGCTCGTGCCACATCCACTTCTCGCTGGCCGACAGCGACGGCAACAGCGCCTTTGCCGCGGACCGCGTGCTGTTCGAGCGCTTCCTGGCCGGCCAGCTCGCCTGCCTGCGCGAGCTGACCCTGATGGTGGCGCCCAACATCAACTCCTACAAGCGCTTCGTCGAGGGGTCGTTCGCGCCCACCACGATCGCCTGGGGGCAGGACAACCGCACCTGCGCGCTGCGCGTGGTGGGCCACGGACAGGGGCTGCGCTTCGAGCTGCGCGCCGGCGGCTCGGACCTCAATCCGTACCTGGCGCTCAGCGCGATCATCGCCGCCGGCCTGCACGGGGTGGCGAACGAGCTGGAGCTCGAGCCCGTGTACGAGGGCAATGCCTATCACGCCACCGACAAGCCGCGCCTGCCCTCGACGCTGCGCGACGCCCGCGACCTGTTCGCCACCAGCGACGTGGCTCGGAGCGCCTTCGGGCCCGAGGTGGTGGCCCACTACGTCAACGGCGCCGACGTGGAGCTCAGGGCGTTCGAGGCGGCGGTGACCGACTGGGAGCGGTTCCGCGGGTTCGAACGGCTCTGAGCAATCAGCGCGCGGGCGGTTAGGGTTGCCCCCATGACCGACCCCGCGGTCATCCACGAGCCCTCGAGCTCGCTCGAGGCGCTGTTCGCGCCGGTCCACTCCCAGACGGCGTTCGAGGAGACCGTGGAGCGGCTGGGCACCGCGATCAAGCTCGGGCTGCTCTCGCCCGGCACGCGGCTGCCGGCCGAGCGCGAGCTGTGCGCCCGGCTGGGGATCGCTCGCTCGACCCTGCGGCAGGCGCTGGTGGCACTGGGCCAGAGCGGGCACCTGCACGCCACCCGCGGCCGTGGGGGCGGCACCTTCGTGGCCGACCCCCTGCCCCCCGCGCAGCCGCCCTCGGCGGAGGTGCTCGCGAGCTGGCGCGACATCTGCGACCAGCGGATGGCCGTTGAGGTGGGAATCGCCGTCCTGGCCGCCGAGCGCGCGCAGCCGGCGATGATCGACGGGCTGGAGGATGTCGTGATGGCCATCGATGACCTGCTCGATGACTTCGCGGCCTACCGTCCGCTCGACGTGCGCTTCCACGTCGGGCTGGCGGAGCTCACCGGCAACCCCCAGCTGGTCAAGCAGATGACCGAGACCCAGGGAGCGATGAGCGCCCTCATCTCGCACATCGCGCACCCGCCCGAGGTCCTGGACTCCGCCAACGACCAGCACCGGCGCCTGGTGGCCGCCCTACGCCGCCACGACGAGTCGGCCGCGGCGCGAGTCATGACCGAGCATCTGCGCGGGACCGAGCACGTTCTGGCCGGGCTGCTGCCGCGTGGCTGAGCCGCGCGCCGCTGGGCGCCGTCATGCGTTGTCCCAGTAGCCCTTGACTTGGCCCGGAGTACGGGCGTATGTTTGCGCCGCCTTGAAGGTTGGATCAGCAGACCTTTTCCCGAGGAGGGCCGGATGACCGCAGGCACGGAGCCGCTCTCGGCTGACGAGCAACGTCTCGCCGAGTTGGGGTACAAGCAGGAGCTCAAACGGGGGTGGAGCGGGTTCTCGAACTTCGCCATCTCGTTCTCGATCATCTCGATCCTGGCGGGGTGCTTCACCACCTACGGCCAGGCATGGCTGAACGGCGGCCCGATAGCCATCTCGATCGGCTGGCCGGTGATCAGTGTGTTCATCCTGCTCGTGGCCTTCTCCATGTCGGAGCTGGCCTCTGCGATGCCAACCGCCGGTGGCATCTACTACTGGTCCTCCAAGCTCGGAGGCGCAGGGTGGGGCTGGTTCACCGGGTGGTTCAACCTGGTGGGCCTGGTGGCTGTCACCGCCTCGGTCGACTACGCCGCCGCGACGTTCCTGAACTCGACACTGTCCTTCTACGGCCTGCACCTGTTCGGCGTGAACTTCGCCACCGCCAGCGTCCAGTCCTCGCTGCACCACGTGTTCGCGCTGTTCGCGATCATCCTGATCGCCCACGCGCTGATCAACATCTTCTCCTCGCCCCTCGTCGCGCTGTTCACGCAGATCTCCGTCTGGTGGCACGTGGTGGGCGTGCTGGTGATCATCGTGCTGCTGGTGGCGGTGCCGAGTCACCACCAGAGCCTGAGCTTCGTCTTCACCCACCGCCAGAACTTTTCGGGATTCCCCGACAGCATGTACTGGTTCTATGTGCTGCCACTCGGGTTCCTGCTGACGATGTACACGATCACGGGCTACGACGCCTCGGCCCACATCTCCGAAGAGACGCATGACGCCGCGATGGCGGCGCCCAAGGGCGTGTGGCGGTCCGTGTTCTACTCGGCCCTCTTCGGATGGGCCGTCCTGCTGGCGCTCACGTTCGCCGCCACGCACACGAAGGCCATCGATGCGGCGGGCGGCACCTCGCAGTCGATCATCGAGTCCGCGCTCTCCTCGTCGGCGGCCAAGGCGGTGCTGGTCATCTCCACCGTCGGACAGCTGTTCTGCGGCATGGCGTGCGTCACCAGCGCGTCGCGGATGACATTCGCGTTCTCACGCGACGGAGCGGTCCCCGGCCACAACCTGTGGCGCCGGCTCAACAGCCACCGCACCCCCAGCTGGGCCGTCGTGTTCGTGGCCGTGTGCGCGTTCATCATCACCATCCCGGCATACAAGGGCAACCACGCCGGTCTGCCGGTCGCCTTCCTGGCGGTCACCTCGATCTCGGTGATCGGCCTCTACATCGCCTACACGATTCCGATCTTCTTGCGCTGGCGAATGGGCAGCAGGTTCCAGGCCGGGCCGTGGACGCTCGGCGCGAAGTACAAATGGGTGAACATCATCGCGATCGTCTGGGTGGCACTGTGCGTGATCATCTTCTGCCTGCCGTTCACCCCCGCGGCGGTGCCGTGGAACAGCAGCTTCAGCTGGTCGGCGTTCAACTACGCCCCACTCGTGACCATCGTCGTCATGCTGGGGGTGACGATCTGGTACGCACTGTCGGCGCGCCACACCTTCAAGGGGCCGATTCACACGATCGAGTTCGCCGAGGACGGAGTGACCGTGCTCGACCCTGAGGCCGAGGTTGCCTAGGGCCGTGCTGGAGGTCCTGGAGCCCGCCACCGAGGCGGTGCTCCAGGAGGTCCCGCGCGCGGGTGTCGAGGAGGTGGACGCGGCGGTCGCCAGCGCCGCCGCGGCGTTCCCGGCGTGGCGGGCGGTGACGCCGGCTGACCGGGCCGCGCAGCTGCGCGCGATCTCCGACGTCGTGCGCGAGCACCGTGATGAGCTGGCCCAGCTCGAGGCGCGCAACGCCGGCAAGCCGATCGGCGACGCCCGCGGCGAGATGGACATGGTGGCCCAGGTGTTCGGTTACTACGCCGGCTCGCCGGAGCGGCTGCTGGGGGACACGATTCCGGTGGCGGGCGGACAGGCGTGGACGGTGCGCGAGCCGCTGGGGGTGGTGGGTCTCATCGTGCCGTGGAACTTCCCGCTGACGATCGCGGCCTGGAAGCTCGGCCCGGCGCTGGCCGCCGGGAACACGGTGGTGCTCAAGCCGGCAGAGCTGACGCCCCTGAGCGCGCTGCGCTTCGCGGAGCTGTGCCGGGAGGCGGGGCTTGCCGACGGCGTGCTCAACGTCGTTGTCGGTCCGGGCTCGGTGTGCGGGGCGCGGCTGGTGGAGCACCCCGGAGTGGCCAAGATCGCGTTCACCGGCTCAACCGAGGTGGGCCGCTCCATCGCCACCGGCGCCGCCCAGACGATCAAGCGCGTGACCCTGGAGCTGGGCGGCAAGTCGCCCAACATCGTGTTCGCCGACGCCGATCTGGCCGCGGCGGCGGCGGCCGCGCCCGGCGCCGTGTTCGGCAACGCCGGCCAGGACTGCTGCGCGCGGTCGCGCATCCTCGTGCAGCGCCCGGCGATGGAGGAGTTCATGGGCGAGCTCGAGGGTGCGGTCACCGCGATCCGCGTCGGCGATCCGCTCTCCGAGGACACCGAGATGGGGCCGCTCATCTCCGCGGCCCACCGTGAGATGGTGAGCTCGTTCGTGGACAACGGCGCACCGGTGGCGTTCCGCGGCTCGGCGCCGGACGGTCCGGGCTTCTGGTTTGCTCCCACCGTCCTGTGTCCGGTGGATCCTGGGGCGCGCGCCGCGCGCGAGGAGATCTTCGGACCGGTGGCGGTGGTGATCGGATTCGATACCGAGGAGGAGGCAATCGGCTTGGCCAACGACACGATCTACGGGCTGTCGGGCTCGATCTGGAGCGGCGACGGCGGTCGCGCGCTGCGGGTCGCCCGGGCCCTGGACGCCGGGGTGCTGTCGATCAACTCCAACACCTCGGTGCGGGTGTCCACGCCGTTCGGAGGCTTCAAGCAGTCGGGCTACGGGCGCGAGCTGGGCCCACACGCGCTCGACGCGTACACCGAGGTCAAGTCGATCTTCTACGCGACCGGCGCATGAGTCGGCTCTCAGGGAAGGTGTGCGTCATCACCGGCGCCGCCGGCGGGATCGGGGGCGCCACGGCGCAGGTGTTCGCGCGCGAGGGGGCCCAGGTGGTCGGCGTCGACCTGCTCGAGCACGCTGTCGGCGAGCTGTCGCTGACCGCCGACGTCACCGACGAGACGGCGGTCGCCGAGCTGTACGCGCGCGTGCGCCGCGAGCTGGGACGCATCGACGTGCTGTTCAACAACGCCGGCATCTCGCCCAACGACGACGCCTCGGTCCTGGAGACCGGCCTCGAGGCCTGGGAGCGGGTGCAGGCCACCAACCTGCGCAGTGTGTTCCTGTGCTGCAAGCACGGGATCCCCCACCTGTTGGAGACCGGCGGAGGCTCGGTGATCAACACCGCCTCGTTCGTGGCGGCGATGGGGTCGGCGACCTCGCAGATCTCCTACACCGCCTCCAAGGGCGGCGTGCTGGCCCTGTCGCGCGAGCTGGGCGTGGAATTCGCCAAGCGCGGGGTGCGCGTCAACGCGTTGTGCCCGGGGCCCGTGGACACGCCGCTGCTGCGCGAGCTCTACGCGTCTGACCCGGTCGCCGCGCAGCGGCGGCTGGTGCACGTGCCGATGGGACGGTTCGCCCACGCCGACGAGATCGCCAACGCGGTGCTCTTCCTCGCCTCCGAGGAGTCCTCCTACGTCAACGCCACCGAGTTCCTGGTGGACGGCGGGATCAGCGGGGCGTACACGACCCCGCTGTAGGGGCGGGTGCGATATAGGTGCGCGATACGCGCACGTATCTCGCTCGCGGCAGGACCGGATGGACTTCAGGGACTCGCCGCCGCGGCCGGCGGGCGGCGCCTGACCTCGGTCACGCCGGGAGGGGCCAACGCCCCCGGTGGGGCCGCGGCCAGCGCCAGGCCGATCCCGAGCAGAACCCAGGTGGTCGGGTCCTCCAGGAAGTCGGCGTAGAGGAGCGTGTGGAAGACGAGCGCCACGAAGGCCGCGGCGATCGCCGAGCGCACCGGATCCCCGCGCGACCGGCGGACGACGCACACGATCGCCGCAATCACGAACGCGAGGTAGACCAGCTCGCCAATCAGGCCCTGCTCGGCGGCGACCGTGATGGGGATGGTGTGCGAGGCCGACAGGGCGGTCGCGGTGTGACGGTTGTGAGCGCGGTATTCGGTGACGAACGACCCCGAGCCGTATCCCCACACGGGGCGGTCGCCGAACAGCGACAGCCCGCCGCTGACCAGGCCGCCCCGCCCGCTGGAGGCGCCGTTGAGCCCCTGATTGAGGCCGAAGGTCTTGGGCGACACCGCCACGGCGAGGCCGCCCAGGGCGACGACCACGACCGCCACCACGAGGGCTCGCCCCGGTTTCCAGCGCAGCGCCGCCAGCACCGCGAGGCCGACGAGCAGCGCGCCGAGGCTCGAGCGGCTCAGCGTCAGGACCAGACAGGCCCACAGCACGGCAAGGACCACGCTGACGATCGCCTGCTCGCGCTGGGGAAAGTCGTAGACGAGCATCACCGCCACGAGGATCATCGCCAGCGCCAGGTAGCGCCCGAAGATGTCGGGGTCGAAGAACACCGAGTTGACGGTGAAGTAGGTGTGAAGGTCGTTGGCCACCACCAGTTTGGGGCTGAGGATGATCGTCTTGGTGGCGTACTCGAAGAAGCCGATGAGCGAGAAGACGAGCGCCAGCGCGACGGTCACCCACAGGCAGTCGCGGATGAGCCGCCGGTCCCAGTCCAGCCCGCGCAGGAGCGCGAGCAGCAGCGCGAAGGGGACATAGAAGAACACCATGTTCTGGAGCGCCTGCTCGAACTTGGGCGAGTACGACGCCTGGATGCCATAGAGCACGACGTAGAGCGCGAGGAGCCGCACCACCCAGTCGATGAGGTCTCCCCCGCGCGCGGGAGACCGCTCCGCCCGCGATGCGGACCGGTCGCGTAACCCGGCGATGATCCAGGCCAGCGAGGCCGCGGCGACAACGAAGTACAGGGGGACGAGCAGATTGGCGGTGGCGGTGGTGCCCCCGGTGGAGATGGGGACGCGGAAGGGCAGGGCGAGGACGGCCAGTGGCGCCACGAGCCACGGGCGGCGCGCGAGCACCACCGCGGCCGCCATCAGCGCCGCGACCACCACCGCCGCCCCCACCACGGCCTCCAGCGGGTGGCGATGGACGATGTTCAGCTGCGGCGAGTCCCAGATGTCGGTGAGCAGGAGCACGGGCGCGAGCGCGAGCGCGCCCAGCATCGCCAACGCCCGGGCGCGGCGATCGCGGGCCAACAGCACGACGGCCGCGAGCAGCGCCACGACCACCACGCCGGCCTTCGGTAAGGGTCCCGTCAGAGCAGCGAACGCGATCACGTAGGCCGAATCATCCACTACCCTCTTGGCCCATGCCCTCTGCGAAGTTGGCGGCAGCCATCGTGCTGTCCGCGCTTTCGCTGTCAGCGTGCGGGATCACTTCCAAGCCGGAGGCCGGCACGCCCAAGGCGATCGCTAACGGTCACAAGGGTCTCGACGACCCACGCACGAAGCACACCGACTGCCTGAGCCAGGAGCACATCCCCTTCACGCTGGAGCAGCGCGCGGTCGCCGGCAAGATCCTCCCGAGCTTTCAGGTGGGCATGGCTCCGTCGGGGCCGACGGTGAGCTTCGAACCGACGCCCGGCGACGCTCAGGGCGTCCAGATCCAGGGTGAGGCGCAGGGCGCCGAGGTGATCGGCAGCGCGCTGGTGTATCCCAATCAAGCGCCGGACGGGCTGCTCTCGACGGTGGAGGCCTGCGTGGCCAAGGGAGTGTCCGGCTGATGGAGCGCCGCCCGGTGGTGAGCGCGGCATCCGCCTCGACGACAGACTTTCCCGCCGGCCCGGCGGCGGGCACGGGCGACCGTCCCGGCTCGCGCGCGGTGACGACGTTCCTGCCGGCGCGCAACTTCTATTTCTGGCTGATCGTGGTGGCGCTGGCCATCGGGGCGCTGAGCCTGCTCATCCCCTCGACGCCGAGCTATGACCCGTGGTCCTGGCTGGTGTGGAGCCGCCAGATCGTCCACGGCCACCTGACCATCACCAGCGGCGGCACCTCGTGGAAGCCGCTGCCGATGATCTTCACGATCCCGTTCGCGCTGTTCGGCAACGCGGCGCCGGACCTGTGGCTCGTGGTGGCGCGCGCGGGCGCTTTCGCGGCGGTGGTGATGGTGTTCCGGCTCGCCTACCGGCTCACGCTCCGGGTGGGCGGGCTGTTCGGCGAGGCCGATCCCGATCTGGACCGCCTCACCACGATGGCCCCGGCCCTTCTGGCCGGCCTCATCGGGGCCTTCGCGTTGGTGCTGTCGGCCTCCGGTGGCTTTGTCTCCTCCAACGCGCTGGGTTACTCGGAGGGGTTCGCCGCCGCGCTGCTGCTCATCAGCATCGATCGCCATCTGGACGGCAAGCACCGCCAGGCGTTCGTGGTGGGCTTCCTCGTCGCGCTGGACCGCCCCGAGATCTGGCTGTTCTGGGGGCCCTATGGCCTGTGGCTGTTCTGGAAGGACCCAGGTGCGCGGGTGCTCGTGGCCGGACTCTTCGTCATCACCCCCATCGTGTGGTTCGTCCCCGTCTACCTCGGCTGCGGATCGTTCAGCTGCAGCGTCAGCCGGGCGACGCATCCGCGCTCCAACAGCCTGGCCTTCGCCTCGGACCCGTTCGTGGCCGAGCTCAAGCGCGCCGCGTGGCCGACAATGCTGCTGCGGATCAAGGTTGTCGCCGCGCTGGTAGTGGTCGCCGTCGCCGGGATCAGTGTCAACACCTACCGGCGCGCGGGCCCGGCCGGCCTGCGCACGGACCGCAGCCGGGCGCGCATCGCCGCCGCCCTCATGGGCGTGGGCGGGCTGGCGTGGTTCGTCGTCATCGGGGTCATGACCCAGGTCGGGTTCTCGGGCAACAACCGCTACCTGGTGCTGGGGTCGGCGCTGGTGGACATCTGCGGCGCCATCGGCTTCGGCTGGGCGGCGCGCGAGCTCGCGGTGCTGGTGGCGCGGCGCTGGCGCGGCGCTGGCAGCCGTACTTCGGAGCGCTCGGGCGGTGCGGGGTCGGGTTCGGGGCGGACGGCGCTGGGGACAGCGTCGCAATGGGCCGCCACCGCGCTGCTCGCGCTCGTGTTCCTGTTCGCCCCCAACTGGGTGGGCTCGAACATGATCTCGATCCCTCGCACGCACGGGTCGCTCGTCTACCAGGCGCACCTGCGCCAGGGCATGAACGACCTGGTGGCGCGCTTCGGCGGCGCTGACGAGGTCCTGGCCTGCGGCAGCGTGATGACCGAGGGCTTCCAGGTGCCGATGCTCGCCTGGGTGCTCGGCGTGCCCACGACACGCGTCGAGGCCCCACCGGCCGATGGGGGCGCCGCCCACCCGCAGCCGGCCAGCGCGGCCCCCAACCTCGTCCTGCAGACCCGCGACACGCGCTCGGCCCATCTGCTGCCCCTCCTGAGCACCTGGCCGACGGTCACGTACCACTACGCCGGCACCGCGGGCCCGGTCCACATGTTCACCCACGGCTGCCCCGGGACGTCGACATGATGCCCCGGCACGCCGACTGATGGCCACCGTCACCTCCCCCGGCGTCCAGGCGCCGGACCGGGGGCTCCCCGACACCGAGCCGCGTCTGCCCGACCGGCTCGCCGGCATCCCGGCATGGGTGTGGATCGGCGGCGGGCTGACGCTGCTGATGGCGCTGTCGGCGTTCCTGCGCAGCCGCTACATCGGCGGCCAGTTCTGGATGGACGAGGGGATCACCACCGGCATCTCGCTGCATCCCATCAGCCAGATCCCCGGGATCCTGCGCTACGACGGCAACCCGCCGCTGTACTACATGATGCTGCACCTCTGGATGTCGGTCTTCGGGACCTCGGAGACCTCCACCCACGGGCTGTCGCTGCTGTGCGGGGTGCTGACGATCCCCGCCGGTGGCTGGGCGGGGTGGAAGCTGTTCGGCGCGCGCACCGGCGGGTTCGCCGCGGTCCTCTTCGCCTTCAACGCCTGGCTGACCGCCTACGCCCAGGAGACTCGGATGTACGAGTTCATGGGCCTGCTCGGGGTGCTGGCCACCGCCGGGTTCGTGCTCGGCTTCGTCTATCGCCGCCGCCGCTACCTGCTGCTGTTCGCCGGGTCGCTGACGGTCATGCTCTACACCCACACCTGGGGCACGTTCTTCTTCGCCGGCACGCTCGTCGCCCTGCTTCCGGCGCTGATCACCTCCGACGACCGCCGCGGCCTCATCCGCGACGCCGCCCTGGCCTTCATCGGCGCGGGCATCCTGTACCTGCCCTGGGTGCCGACGCTGCTCTACCAGGCCGCCAACACCGCGGCGCCGTGGGACAACGTGCCGCGCTTCGGCGCGCCCATCCTGCTCTCCCGCGACGTGATCGGCGGCGACCGGATCACGATGCTGCTCGTCATCCCCGCTGCCATCGGCCTCGCCCCGCTGTTCACGCGGGCGCAGCGGCGCACGCGCGAGGCGGTCACGGTGTGGACGCTGGTGGCGATCCCGGTGGCGACCCTGGGGATCGCCTGGCTGGAGTCGCAGGTCAACCCCGCGTTCGTCGCCCGCTACTTCGCCCCGGTGATCGGCGCCATCCTTCTGCTGTTGGCCCGGGGCTGCGCCCGCGCCCGGCTGCTGGGCGTGGTGGCGATGGTGCTTGCCGTCGCCTTCCTGGCCAACCCCAGCTCCTACACGCCGCAGTTCAAGTCCGACATGCGCGACGTCGGCGCCGAGATGGCCCCGTACCTGCGCGCCAACGACGCGGTCGTTATAGGCCAGCCCGAGGAGACCCCGCTGGCCTGGTACTACCTCCCCGGTGGGCTGCACTACGCCAACACCGCGGGCGTGGTCAAGGATCCGCGCTACATGGACTGGGTCAAGGCGCTCAAGCGCCTGACAGACACCAGCCCCCAGGCGACGCTGATTCCAATTGTCAACGCGCTCAAGCCAGGGCAGCACCTGTTGTTCATCCGTCCGCTCACGGAGGGCGCCCAGAACTGGCAGGCGCCGTGGACCGAGATGGTGCGACGGCGCTCGGCCCAGTGGGGCCAGTTGCTGCAGGACGACGTGAACCGCGGGACGCTGCGGCCCATCGCGGTGGCGCCCCACTACTACCGGGGCGCCTGCTGCGTGGGCAACAGCGCCGTCCTCTACGAGAAGGTCTCCTGATCCCGCCGCCGAGGCACTCCGCGCCCGATGACGACCGCCACCCCCCAACGCCGTTTCGCCTCGCTGCTCGAGGTCCCCCACATCGTCGACGTCCACGCCCCGCGGTGGTTCAATCGCCTGCCCCGGTGGGTCAGCGCCGGGGGCGTGCTGGTTCTGCTGATGGCGGTCTCCGCGTTCGTCCGGACGCGGACGCTGAGCGGTGAGCTGTGGTTCGACGAAGCCGGGGCGGTCGGCCTGGCGTCGCACCCGCTGGGCTCGCTGCTGGGCGCCGTGCACCGCGCGGGCGCCGCGCCGCTGTATTACGTCGTGCTGCACGTCTGGGTCAGCCTGTTCGGCGCCGGCGAGACGGCGACCCACAGCCTGTCCCTGCTGCTGGGCCTGCTCAGCGTGCCGGTGGCGATGTGGACGGGATGGAGCATCGCGGGGCGCCGCGCCGGGATCTTCGCGGCGGTCCTGTTCGCATTCAGCTCGTTCGTCACGCGCTACGCCCAGGAGACCCAGCCCTATGAGCTGATGGTGGTGCTGGCGCTGCTGGCCACCGCCGGCCTCGTCCACGGCTTCATCTACCGCCGTCGCGCCTACCTGTGGCTGTTCGGCGTCTGTCTGGCCGTGATGCTCTACACCCAGGGGTCGGCGCTCCTGTATTGGCTGGGCGCCGCCTGCGCGCTCGGGTTCGTGTGGCGCTCGCTGCCGGACCGGCGCGAGGGGTTCGTGCGCGACGCGGCGGTGTGCTTCGGCGTCGCGGCGCTGGTGTTCGTGCCCTGGCTGCCGGCCACGATCGACCAGATCGCCCACGCCACGAACCCGTGGCACTACACGCCGTTGATGGGCGCCACCGTCCCCAGCCAGCTCCTGGGCTCCGAGCGCGTGGACGTCACCCTGCTCGTGTGCGTGGTGATCGCCGTCGCCCCGCTGTGCACGCGGGTCCGCCGCCGGACGCCGGAGGCCGCCGTGTTCTGGGCGCTCATCGCGATCCCCGCAGTGGCACTGGCGGTGGGTCGGATCGTGGGGTTCTTCGTCCCCATCTGGGCGTGGCGCTACTTTGCGCCGATCGTCGCACCGCTGCTGCTGCTCGGCGCCCTGTCGGCGGCGCGGGCGCGGGTGGTGGGCGTCGCCGCCATCATCTTCTGCGTGGCCTTCCTGGCCAACGCCGGGTCGTTCGCGCCGTCGTTCAAGAGCGACATGAAGGACGTCGCCGCCGAGATGACCCCCTACCTGCACCCGGGCGACCTCGTCGTCGTCTCACAGCCCGAGCAGGCGCCGCTGGCCTGGTACTACCTGCCCGGGAATCTGCGCTACGCCAGCACCATGGGCCGCGTGACCGACCCCTCGGTGATGAACTGGATGGGCGCGCTGGGCAAGCTGCAAGCCGCCTCTCCGTCGGCGACCCTGGGCCCCCTGGTTGCTAGTCTCAAGCCCGGCCAGCAGCTGCTCTACCTGCGTCCGTTGACCGAGGGCGCCAAGAACTGGAATGCGGCGTGGGCGCAGCTCGTGCGCCAGCGCTCCGCCCAGTGGGGCCAGTTGTTGCAGGACGACAGGCTCAACGGAACCCTCAAGCCGATCGCCACGGCGCCGCACAACTACCGAAGCGCCTGCTGCGTGGCCGACAGCGCAGTGCTCTACCAGAAGGCCCCCTAACGCCAGCACAACATGACTGAGACCAACCTCACCGCCGCCCCCGGCTCCGACATCACTCCCGAGCATCCGGTCGTCGTCCTGGGCGCGGGGCCCGCGGGCCTGACCGCCGGCTATCAGCTGGTCAAGCAGGGCAAGCCCGTGATCGTGCTGGAGTCCACCGACCAGGTGGGCGGGATCGCGCGGACCCAGATCCGCGACGGCTATCGCTTCGACCTCGGCGGCCACCGCTTCTTCACCAAGGTCAAGGAGGTCGACGACCTCTGGCACGAGATCATGAAGGAGGAGTTCCTCAAGCGCCCGCGCAAGAGCCGGATCTACTGGAACGACAAGTTCCTGGAGTATCCGCTGCAGGGCATGGACGTCATCAAGAAGCTGGGCCCGGTCGAGCTGACCCGCTGCCTCATGTCATACGCCTGGGCGGCGATCAAGCCCAAGGGCCGGGAGGACACGTTCGAGGCCTGGGTCTCCAATCGCTTCGGCAAGCGGCTGTACCAGCACTTCTTCAAGACCTATACCGAGAAGCTGTGGGGCGTCTCGGCCACCGAGATCCGCGCCGAGTGGGCCGCCCAGCGCATTAAGGGCCTGTCCTTCTTCTCCGCCGCCAGGGCGGCGTTCTTCGGCAACGAGGGCAACAAGATCAAGTCGCTGATCTCCGAGTTCAACTACCCGCGCTTCGGTCCGGGTCAGATGTGGGAGCAGATGACCGCCGACATCCGCGCGCAGGGCGGGGAGGTCCGCCTCAACGCGCCGGTCACCCGGCTGCGAGTGTCGGGCGGGAAGGTCACCGAGGTCGTCGCCGGCGGGGAGACGCTCTACCCGTCGCACGTCATCTCCTCGCTGCCCCTGCGCACGACCGTCGGCATCACCGAGCCCGCGGCGCCGCTGGAGGTCCGCGACGCCGCGCGGGGTCTGCGCTACCGCGAGTTCCTCACCGTCCTGCTCGTCATCGACGTCGATGACCCGTTCGATGACAACTGGATCTACATTCACCAGCCGGGGGTGCGCGTCCTGCGCATCCAGAACTTCAAGTCGTGGAGCCCGTGGATGGTGCCCGAGGGCGAGACCGCCTCATCGATCGGGATGGAGTACTTCTGCTTCGAGGGCGACGACCTGTGGAACATGTCCGACGACGACCTCGTGGCAATGGCGGGCGACGAGATCGAGAAACTGCACCTGGCCCAGGCGAGCAAGGTCCGCTTCGGCTTCGTCGAGCGCGTGCACAAGGCCTACCCGATCTATGACGAGCTCTACGGCGAGCGGGTCCAGACGATCCGCGGCTGGCTCGGGACGATCGGCAACCTCACCCAGGTGGGGCGTAACGGACTGCACCGCTACAACAACTCCGACCACTCGATGCTCACCGCCATGCGCGCGGTGGACAACATCCTCCTGGGCACCCATCACGACATCTGGGCGGTCAACGCCGAGAGCGTCTACCACGAGGAGCACCAGGAGAACGAGGACCCCTACCGGCGCTCGCCGAGCACACCGGCCATGGAGCAGCCGCTCGCCTCGGACCGATGAGCCGGGCCGCCGCCCTGCTCTCCGCGCTCGTGCTCCTGGCAGCACCGGGCGCGGCTGGGGCGGCGACGACGTCGACCGCCGCGTCGTCCGGCGCCGGCGGGGTGCCGATCTCTCCGAACTCCGGGGCCACCAACCCCTTGTCAGGCGGTGTCTCGCCGGTCTCGCCGACGCCCATCCCCACGACCACCCCGACTCTCCCCGTCGTTACCAACGCCACCCAGACCAGCGGCAGCGGCAGCCTGTCCGGCGGCGGCACGCTGGCGATCGTGATCGGCGCGGTCGTCGTCCTGGGCGGAATCTCGTTCTTCATCTGGCGCGACGCCAGGCGCCGGGCGCCGGCGCGGACCGCCGACGCGCTCGGTGGTACCGGCCGCCGCGCCGGGTCAAAGCCTCCGCCCAAGCCCCGCAAGCTCAGCGCCGCGGAGCGCAAGCGCCGCAAGCGCGGGCGGGCGCCGCGGCGCTAGCTGCTCGATCGCCGTCCGCGAGATTGAGGCCGGCCCGGGCCCGGCTCAGCTGGCGCTCCACAGTGCGCACGGTGGCGCCGGTGTGCGTCGCCATCTCGCGGTAGTCAAACCCCAGGGCCTGGAGCCACAGCAGGCGCCGGCGGCGCTCCGGGAGTGAGCCCAGGAGTTCGAGCCGGAGGCGGGGCTCCAGGGCGGCGTGAGCCGACGGCGCGGTCCGGCTGAGCTGAAGATCCCCGGTCTCCTCCATCAGGGCCTCGAGCGAGAGCTCGCGGGAGGCGCGCCGCTTGAGCTTGAACACCTCGTGCACGGCGGTGGTGACCAGCCACGCGACGGCGCGGTCGCGGCTGACCCGGTCACGGTGGTGCAGCAGCCGGCACCAGGCGAACTGGCACGCGTCCTCGATCACGACCTCCGGCGCCGTCACGCCGTTGCGCACGTGACCGCGCACCTCGCCCTCGCTGCGCGCGTACAGGGCCCCCACGTCCGCGACCTCATCGAGTCCACACTCGTCAACGCCGCACGCCGTCACAGACATGATGATCACCACCTTTGAGTCTAATTGAGACTAATTATTTACGATTTAGCCTAGCGGATTCCACTTCTATTTACTAGGCTGAATTAGCTTCAATTGGCTCAATTATAGATTAGGAGGTGTCGGTCCCATGAGCGTTTCGTCGATGGCCGTTGTCACGGCCCACCCCGATCTGCAGGGGCTGCCGGGCAGCAACGTGTTGCAGCAGCTCGTCAACGGCGCGGAGGCGTGGTCCCTCGTCATCGCGCTGCTGGGAGCGTTCATCGGCGCGGCGCTCTGGGCGGTGGCATCGCACACGAACAACCACCACTACGCGGCGCGCGGTCGCATGGCGGCGCTGATCTCCGGCGCGTCGGCGTTGATCGTCGGCGCCGCTCCGGGACTCGTCAACTTCTTCGCGCACCTCGGGACGACCGCGAAATGAGGCGCACGGCGCTCGTCGCGGCAACCGCGACACTCTGCTTCTGCGCCGCCGCCACACCGGCGTCGGCGGATCTGGGGGGACCCTCTGCTCGCTGAGCGGGTGGGTCAGCGGCGCAGTGGGCAAGATCTGCAACGTCGCCCGGCACGCCGGCGGCGTGATCAGCGCCGGGCAGAAGCTGGTCGGCGGCCACGTGGGCGGCGCCATCGGCGCCCTCACCGGCGGCGGGGTGGCCAAGGTCGCCGCGCGCTCGGTGGGGCTCGCGGCCGTGGCCACCGCGGTGGTCGCCGGCGCCCAGTACGCCCTGGAGCAAACCGGGAGGTTGATCGGCTCCACCGAGACCCCACGCCTGGGGACGACCTGGTTTTCGGCCTACTACTGGCGGATGGCCGCGGTCTCGGCGCTGCTCACGCTCCCGTTCCTGTGTGCCGCCGCCATCCAGGCCATGCTCCGCTCCGACCTCTCGCTGCTGGTGCGCTCCGCGTTCGGTTATCTGCCGCTGGGCTTGCTGGCGGTCGGCATCGCGGCGCCGCTCACCGGCCTCCTGCTCGCCGGATCGGACGAGATGTCGGCGTTGGTGTCGGCGGCGGCCGGCCACGCGGACACGGGCATCCTCGACCGTGCCAGCCTGGTGGGCCTGATCGCGGCCGGCAGCCAGAGCCTGTTCGTCGCGTTCTTCGTCGCGCTGTTCACCGTCGCCGCGGCGGTGACGCTGTGGCTCGAGCTGCTCATCCGCGAGGCGGCCGTCTACGTGATCGTCCTCATGCTGCCGTTGTTCTTCGCCGCGATGGTGTGGCCGGCGCGGCGGATCTGGGCGATCCGCGCGGTCGAACTGCTCATCGCCCTGATCCTGTCCAAGTTCGCCATCGTCGCCGTCCTCAGCCTCGGGGGAGCCGCGCTCGGGCACACGCTCCTCCCGGGATTCCAGGCACTGTTCGCGGGCACCACGCTCGTGCTGCTCGCCGCCTTCTCGCCATGGGCGATGCTGCGCCTGCTGCCGCTGTACGAGCTCGCCGGCGCCGCCGTGGGCGGCCTGCGCCCCCTTGCCGGCCAGCCGCCGTCGGCCGCCGACGACCGAGCGCAGGCGGCTACCGACGCGAGTAGCGACGTCGCCGCCGACTCCGCGGCTCGGGTGCTGGCGCGAATGCCGCGCAACCGGGCGTCCAGCGCGGGAGACGTGGGTGAGGCGAGCCTGGCGACCGCGGTAGCAGCGCGGACCTCGGCCCCGGACGGGGAGGAACCGGACGCCGAGGGTGTCCCGGCCGGCAGCACCGGCCCGCTCGACGCAACGGGGGCCGAGGACGTTGACGGCGCGCCGGCCGGCGAGGCGGTCATGGACGCGCCCCGGGAGGACGCGTTCGGACCAACGCTGCGTGACGGCCCTCTCCCGCGCCTGTTTCGGGCCGGCAGCCGGTGGCGCACGGTTGACCTCAGCGCCGAGGGGCTGCGCTCCGGGGAGCCGCTGCTTGACGATGACCCGCCCGAGGCCGCTGCGCCGACTGACGCCGATCGGTTGCCTGAGCCCGACCCATTGCCCGGCCCCGCGCCCGACCCGGATCCCGGGCCGGCGCTCGACCCCGAGCCCGACCCGGAGCCCGACCCCGGGCCGCCCCTCCCCCGCCTCGCTCCCGGGGATGACCAATGAGCGACCAGCGCGTGACCTACTCGTTTGGTCCGCTGGAGCGACGAGGGCTGCTGGGCCCCGTGCGCGCCGGCCAGGCGGCCGTGGTCGCCGCCGCGGGGATGGCAGGCATCGCCGCAATCGACGCGGCGCCGTCGGCCGTCGGCGCGCTCCTCGCGCTGGGTCTCCTTGCCGGGGCCCTGGTGGCGTCGTTTGCGCCGGTCGGCGGGCGAACCGTGGAGGAGTGGCTCCCCGTGATGCTCGCCTTCTGGGCCCGGCGGCTGCCCCGCCGCCGGTTCGCATCCGGGGTGGCGAGCGCCGGCGCCCACGCGTCGGCGGACGCGCGCCGCGGCCTGCGCATCCGGGGCCCGGCACCGGTCGCTCCGCCGGCATTGCGCGACATGCGCCTGATCGCCGCCGACTATCACGGCCGGCGGCTCGGAGCGCTCTCGGAACGGTCCGGCAGGCGGCTGACGTCGGTGCTGGCGTGCCGCGTGGCGTCGTTCTCTCTGCTGGATCACGACGCGCAGGAACGGCGGCTGGCGCGCTGGGGCCTCGTCCTGTCCGGCGCGGGCAGCACCGCCATCCGTCGCCTGCAGTGGATCGAGCGCACCGCCCCGGCGCAGGGCGACGAGCTGGTGCGGTGGGTGCACGCCGAGCGCGATCCGGGGGTGCCGTTGCGCGGCGCTCCGATGATCGACTCCTACCTCGAGCTGATCTCGTCGACCGCGCGCGTCAGCCAGGAGCACGAGATCCTGCTCGCCGTCCAGGTCGACGCCCAGCGCGTCCGCGACGGCGGCGCCGTCATCCGGGCGCTGCTGGAGCAGACCGAGCGGGTCGCCCAGGGCCTGGAGGCGGCCGAGGTCGTGGTGCTCGGCGCCCTCAGCCCGGGGCAGCTCGCCCGCGCGTTGAGGACCGCGTTCGATCCGTACGCCCGCACGGAGCTGACCGTCCTGGAGGCCTGCGACACGGACCGCGACGGCCTTGACGAGGTCAACGCGTGGCCCCTGGGGGCGCGCGAGACGTGGGAGCACTACCAGTGCGATGGCGCCCTGCACGCGACGTATTGGATCGGGGCCTGGCCGCGGATCGATGTCTCGCCGATGTTCATGGACGCTCTGCTGGGCCATTCGGGAGCGGTCCGCACCGTGTCGGTGACCTTCGAGCCGCTGGCCGCGGACCGGTCCACACGCGAGGTCGAGGCCGCCGTCACCCGCGACCGCGCCGACCGTGAGCTGCGCGCTCGCTTCGGCCAGTCCGAGACCGCCCGCCAGCGCCAGGCGGCCGACGCCACCATCCGGCGCGAGGCCGAGCTGGCCGCCGGGCACGCCGAGGTCCGGCTCAGCGGATTCGTCACCGTCACCGGACGGGATCCCGACGACCTGCGCCGCGCGTGCGCGGACGTGCTGGAGCAGGCGGCTCGGGCGCGGCTGGAGCTGCATCGTCTCTACGGACAGCAGGCCGACGCGTTCACATTCACCCTGCCGCTGGGCCGAGGCCTGCGATGAGCCGGCGCGCCGTGGAGCGGCCCGGCCATCGCTGCACCACCCGGCACGCCCAGGCGATCTACCCGTTCGTCAACGCGGGCGGCCTCGGCGGCCGCGGCGCCTACATCGGACGCGACGCCGGCGGCGGCGCCTTCTGCTACGACCCGTGGGTCCTCTATGGCGACGGCACGCTGGACGATCCCAATGTGATCGTGCTCGGCAAGCTCGGTCAGGGCAAGAGCGCGCTGGTCAAGACGCTGCTGTGGCGGATGCTGCTGTTCGGGCGGCGGGCGTTCGTCCTGGACATCAAGCGCGAGTACGGCCCGCTGTGCGACGCAGTGGGCGTGCGGCCGATCTCGCTCGTCCCCGGCAGCGGGGTGCGGCTCAATCCGCTGGCCTCCCGCCCCGAGGAGCACGCCCAACTCGAACTGCTGCGCGCGGTCACCGTCGCCGCGCTGGGTGACGCCCTGACCCAGGTCGAGGCCGGCGCGGTGCGCGAGGCGCTGCGCGTGGTGCGCGCGCGGGGGGACGGCGAGCCGACGTTGCCGGAGATCGCCCGGATGCTGTTCGCGCCGGTGGATGCCATGGCACAGCGGATGGAGACCACCGTCGCGGCTCTCGCCGCCGATGCCCGCCGCGCCGCGCTCGCCCTCCAGGACCTATGCGAGGGCCCGCTGCGCGGCATGTTCGACGGCCCCACGTCGCCGGGCCTCGACCTCGACGCCAAGCTGCTGGTGCTCGACCTCCATGCGGTGCGCGACTCGCCGGCGGTGGGCATCCTCATGGCCTGCGCCAGCGCCTGGATCAGCGCGCTGCTGATGCGGACCGCGGAGCGACCCGGGCGCGAGCGACTCATCAACGTCGCCGACGAGTCGTGGAAGATCGTCCAGCACACCGGCCTGGGCGAGTGGTTTCAGTCCAACTTCAAGCTGGCGCGCCAGTTCGGGGTGATGAACCTCGTCGTGCTGCACAAGCTGGCCGACCTCCAAGCCGCGGGCGACGCCGGCTCGCGGGCCGCCCGCATCGCCGAGGGGCTTGTCGCGGACGCGTCGACACGGATCGTCTACCACCAGGACGAGAGTCAGGTGCCGCTGACCCGATCGCTGCTGGGACTGTCGGGCAGCGAGGCGCGGGTTGTGTCGATGCTGTCGCCGGGGCAGGCGCTGTGGCGGGTGGGCGCGCGCTCCTTCGTCGTCGCCCACCACCGCTCGCGGATCGAGACACGGCTGACGAATACCGACGCCGGGATGAGCGTGACGGGCGCTGCGGGAATGCGCCGATGAGGGACGGGCGCACCAGCGGCGTGTCGGACGAAGCACTGCTGGCAGTCATCGGCGGAACTGCCGCGCTCGCCGTCGCCGTCTGGCTGTGGGGTGGGCTGGCCGGCCTGCTGTTCGGTCACGGGTGGCCCCGCGTCGGCGCCGGCCAGCTCGCAACGGTGTTGGCGCGCCTCCCGGGGCGGCTCGCGCACCCGGCCGCCGCCTGGCCGCCCGGCGTGCGGGGGCTGCTGCCGGGCACGGGCGGCTTCTATGGCGCCTTGGCGGTGCTCGCCGCGTGCGCAGCGGTGCTCGCGGCCGGCGCGTCGCGTGCCGGACTCCTGAGCCGCCTAGGGCGGCGCCCGGCGGGAACCCGATGGGCGTCGCGCGGTGAGCTGCGCACCCTGTATGGGCGCGCGCGAACGGGGCGGCTCGCGCTGGGCCGCTGCGGTGGCCGGCTGCTCTACGCCGAGCAGCGCCATGCGCTCGTGGCCTTCGGGCCCCCCCAGTCAGGCAAGTCGGCGGGGCTCGCGGTCCCCGCGCTGCTCGAGTGGGACGGCCCCGCGGTCGCGTCCTCGATCAAGACCGATCTGCTGTCGTGCACGGTGAGCCGCCGCCGCGCGCTCGGGCCCGTGTTCGTGTTCGACCCGTTCGAGCTCTCGGGCGCCGAGGCGCAGACATGGTCGCCGCTGCGCGGGGCGGCTACGTGGGACGGCGCGCTCGAGGTCGCCTGGCGACTGGCGGCCGCGGGCGAGCTCGATCAGCGCGGCGTGGAGGGTGGCGACTTCTGGGCCATCGCCGCCGAGCAGCGCCTCGCCCCCCTGCTGTACACCGCGGCCCGGGCGGGCGTGGGGATGGACACGGTGGTGCGCTGGACCTACGGCCAGGGCTCGCGCGAGCTCGACGCGACGATCTCGCAGCTGACCGGGTCCGCGCGTGACGAGGCCGAACTGGAGGGCGCGCACGCCGCGTATGACGCCCTGCGGGCCTTCGAGGCCCAGGCCGACCGCACCCGCTCCTCCATCGAGGCGACCGCCCAGGGGCTGCTGCGGGCCTACCGCTTCGCCCGCGTGCTGCGCTCGGCGCGATCCTCGGAGATCACCCCCGACGCGCTGCTGGACGAGCGCGCGACGCTGTACCTGATCGGCGACGCCAAGGCGTCGAAGCTGCTGCGCCCGATCTTCCTGGCGCTGCTGTCGGAGATCGTCGATCGCGCCTACGAGCGCGCCACGCTGGGCGGCGGGCGGCTGGAGCTGCCAATGCTGCTCTGCCTGGACGAGGCCGGCAACGTCGCGCCGCTGCCCAACCTGGCGGAGATCGCCTCGACGGCGCCCAGTCACAACATTCAGCTCGTCTCGATCTTCCACGACCTGGCCCAGGCCCGTGGCCGGTACGGCCGCCAGGCCGAGACGGTGGTCAACAGCCACCGTGCGCGGATGCTGCTGCCCGGCGTCGCCGATCTGGACACGCTGCGCTACTTCTCGGGCCTGGCCGGCGAGGAGGAGGCGCGCGAGACGACGCGGACGGTCGGATCCGGCGGCGGCAGCCGAACGATCGGCGTGCGCCGCCGGCCCCTGGTGGCGCCCGAGGCGCTGCGCCAGCTGCCCGCGGGGCGAGCGCTGTTGCTCTACGGCCGGATCCCGCCCGCGGAGGTGCGCCTGCGGATGTGGTTTGAGGACCGTCGACTGAGGAGGTTGGCCGCATGAACTGGCACGGACCCGACGACTGGCGCGACGACCCGTCCCAGGACGACGGGTGGTCCGATGAGGAGACGATCCGCTGGCCGCTGACGTGGCGCGGCCTGCTGCCGCGCGAGCGGTGGCTGTGGTTCGAGCGGCTGTGGAGCGACGTATGCGCGCTGCGGGTGCGCTACCGGCTGGCCGTGCGCTCGCAATGGTGGGAGGACGAGATCCAGGTCGAGGCGCTGGCCGCGTTGGCGGCGTGGACCGATCGCTATGACGCGGGCGAGTGGGACGACCCGCCCGGCAAGCTGGCGCTGCTGTTCGACATCGAGCGCGTGGCGGCGCTGCTGCGCGACGGCATCGAGCCCTTCCACCCCGACCGCGACCGCGTCGCGTTCGTGCGCCATCTCATCGACCTCGGCTGCCAGCCGCCGCCGGGGAGACGGCCGGCGGAACGATGATCGGGTCACAATCCGGGCCACGTGGAGCCCGCAGACGCTCACAAGCGAGCGACCTTCCCGCTGGGCGCGGCGATCACGCCGGCGGAGCTGGACCGCGACCCCCATCGCGTGCTGGCCCGCCTGCGCGCGGCCGAGCCGGTGTCGTGGGTGCCGAGCCTGGAGGGCTGGCTGGTCACGCGCCACGACCTCGTGCTGGCGGGGATGCGGGACGCGCGGACGTTCACCGTGGACGATCCGCGGTTCTCCACCGCCCGGGTGGTGGGCCCCAGCATGCTCAGCCTCGACGGGGTCGAGCACGATCGCCACCGCGCGCCGTTCGTGGGGCCGTTCCGCGCCGGCGAGGTGGCTGGCCGGTTCGCCCAGACCACCGAAGACGAAGCCAATCGGCTGGTGGGCGCGCTCGCGCCCTCGGGCGCGGCGGAGCTGCGCCGCGCGTTCGCGGGGCCGATGGCGGCCGCCATCGTCACCCGGGCGCTGGGCCTGGGCGGTGACGAGGTGGCCGACGTGCTGGGCTGGTATGAGGCGATCGTCGCCTCGGTGACATCGATCACCGCGGGGACCGGCGCGACCCCCGCCGGGGAGGAGGCGTTCGCCGGCCTCAGCGGCCGGCTCCGGTCGGTGATCGCCGGCGGCGACGGCTCGTCGCTGCTGGCCGCAGCCGCCTCCGGCGGGTCGCTCTCAGCCGATCAGGTCATCTCCAACGCGGCCGTGCTGCTGTTCGGCGGGATCGAGACGACGGAGGGCATGATCGCCAATGCCGCGCTGTACCTGCTGGCGGCCCCCGGGCGCGCGGAGGCGGCGCGGGCGGACCCGGCGGCGCTGGGCGCGGCGATCGACGAGTCGCTGCGGCTGGAGCCCGCCGCGGCAGTGGTTGATCGCTATGCCACCGCCGATGTCACGCTGGGCGACGCGGCCATCGCCCGCGGTGACCTGGTCCGGTTGTCGATCACCGGGGCCAATCGCGACCCGGCGGTGTTCGCCGATCCCGACGCGTTCGATCCGGAGCGGCCCAACCTGCGCCGCCACGTGGCCTTCGCGCAGGGTCCCCACGTCTGCGTCGGCGTGCACCTGGCGCGGCTGGAGGCGCGCGCCGCGCTGGGCGCGCTGCTGGGCCGGCTCCCGGGGCTGCGCCTGGACCCGGAGCGGCCGGCGGAGGTGCGGGGGCTGGTGTTTCGCAAGCCGCCGCGCCTCGATGCGGTGTGGGAGGCCCAGTAGGGCGGGGGCTGGAGAGGGCGCCGCGGGCCGTCCGCGGGGCCCCGTCCCACCCGCCGCCCACCTAATCCGCCGCGTCGCGACGGCCCAGGAGGCGTAGCTCGTGCAGGAGGCCGATCTCGGGCCCGCCGATCAGCTCCCAGGCCCGGGCCACACCGATGATGAAGCTGACGATGACGACGATCGCGATGGTCCGGACGTCGCCGGTGCTGTCGGGGCTGTGGATCGCGCTGATGCCGGCCACCAGCTGGATCACCAGGGTCACGGCCTGTCCCGCGAGGAACAGGGCGTCACGCGGCGGGCTGCCGTGCTTGGCGCGCAGCCGGACCAGCGAGAGCACCGAGGCGGCGATGAAGAACATCCCGAGGACCGCCACCACCGCCGAGGTCCAGCCGACCCCGACCCCGGGGATGAGGGCGAAGAGCGACACCGCCAGCGCGTTGGAGAACGAAGTCAGGGCCGCGGACGCGCGCACGCGGTGGATCTGGCTCTCGCCCTCCTTGGCCAGCCGCTCCTGCGTGACCGACACGGCGACGAACAGCAGGCCGACGAGCGCGCCCGCCACGCCGGCGGCAGCCACGAAGAAGTCGTGGAAGTCCTCGGGGATCACGGGCGAGGCGGGACGCCGGGCCTTCGGGGCACTAGCCCCGCTCGACCATGACCGACGTCGCCTTGACCGTGGCGGTCGCCTCCACCCCGGGCGCGAGCGCCAGTTCCTCCACCGAGTCGCGGGTGACCGCGGCGGTGATCAGGAACGGGCCGGCCTCGATCTCGACCAGAGCCATGACGCCGTCGACCTCGACCGAGCGGACCACGCCGGTGAGCCGGTTGCGGGCCGACAGGCGGCGTCCGGTCTCGTGGCGCTGGGGCCGGCGCGTCAGGCGGCGGACCTCCTCGGCGGTGACCATGCGGCGATTGCGCTCGTCACGGAACGTCTTGAGCTTGCCGGCGCGGTCCCAGCGCCGCAGCGTGTCGGCGCTGACGCCGATGGCCGAAGCCGCCTCTCCCAGGGTCAGGTTCGCGCTCACCTCTGGAAACATACCCTTGCCCTCTGATCAGAAAGGATCCGACGTGAAGCTCAGCGCACGCAATCAGCTAGCCGGGACGGTCAAGGAGGTTCGTAAGGGCGCGGCCATCGCCAACGTCGTGGTCGACGTGGGCGGTCAGCGAATCGTGTCCTCGATCACGGTCGAGGCCGTCGATGACCTGGGCCTGACCGAAGGCAGCCAGGTGACCGTCGTCGTCAAGGCATCGGACGTGATCCTGGCCACCAACTAGCGCAGCTGGGCGGCCCGGACCCCCGAATCATCCGGTTCGGGCGATGCGCTCTCGCGCGCCCGCGTCACGCTTCATTCGGGGCACGGAGGCCGCGAAGGTCGCACCGTCACCCACACTCACGTCCGAAGGAGAGAGGCTCGAATGGCACTCAGCTCGCGCGCGCAGGACCGCAGGCACAACCATCCGCTGAGGCTCCCCGCCACGCAGGGCGGCGACGCCGAGCTGCCGATCGACCACCTGCCTGACAACGGGCTCGGCAACGACTCGGCGTACGAGGTGATCAGCTCGGAGCTGCTGCTCGACGGCCAGGCGCGGCTCAACCTGGCCACGTTCGTGACCACCTGGATGCCCAAGCCCGCGGAGCTCCTGATGGCCGAGACCGCGGACAAGAACATGATCGACAAGGACGAGTATCCGCAGACCGCGGAGATCGAGTCCCGCTGCGTCAACATCCTCGCCGACCTGTGGAACGCGCCCGAGCACGTCACGGCCACGGGCTGCTCCACCACGGGTTCCAGCGAGGCCGCGATGCTGGCGGGCATGGCGCTCAAGTGGCGCTGGCGCGCCCGCATGGAGAAGGCCGGCAAGCCCACCGACAAGCCCAACCTCGTCATGGGGGCCAACGTCCAGGTGTGCTGGGAGAAGTTCTGCCGCTACTGGGAGGTCGAGCCGCGGCTCGTGCCCATGGAGGGCGAGACCTTCCACCTCACCGCCGAGCGCGCCGTCGCCGCCTGCGATGAGAACACGATCGGCGTGGTGGCCATCCTCGGCTCGACGTTCGACGGCAGCTACGAGCCGGTCAAGGAGATCGCGGAGGCTCTGGACCAGCTCGAAGCCGACAAGGGCTGCTACGTCCCCGTGCACGTCGACGCCGCGTCCGGTGGCTTCGTGGCCCCCTTCCTGGTGCCCGAGCTGGAGTGGGACTTCCGCCTGGAGCGGGTGCAGTCGATCAACGCCTCGGGCCACAAATACGGGCTCGTCTACCCCGGGGTCGGCTGGGCGATCTGGCGCGACGCCGAGGCGCTGCCGAGCGACCTCGTGTTCAACGTCAACTACCTCGGTGGCAACATGCCGACGTTCGCGCTGAACTTCTCCCGTCCCGGGAGCGAGGTCATCGCCCAGTACTTCATGTTCATGAGCCTGGGCCGTGAGGGCTACACGGCGATGATGGAGACCCTCCAGCACGTGGCCCGCTACATCGCCAGCGGCGTGTCGGACATGGGCCCGTACCGGCTGATCTCCGACGGCAGCGAGCTCCCGGTGTTCGCGTTCACAACCAATCGCGACGTCAAGAACTACACGGTGTTCGACGTGTCGGACCGGCTGCGCGAGCGCGGCTGGCTCGTGCCCGCCTACAGCTTCCCGGAGAACCGCGAGGACCTGAGCGTGCTGCGCGTGGTCGTCCGCGCCGGGATGCACAAGGAGATGGCCGACGAGCTGCTCGAGGCGCTCGCCGAGAAGACCAAGGGGCTCGAGTCGCTCAAGGCCCCGCTTCCGCCCGAGGTGGCCAGCACGACCGCGGCGTTCGCCCACTGATCCGCCCACGGCGGCGCGCGCTCGTCACAGCACCTCGGCGAGCGCGCGCCCCGCGGCCTCCAGCTCGGTGAGCGTCGACGCCTCGATCACCCGGTCGAGGTCGAGGATCCGCGCGCCCATCGAGTCGAGCTCGCGGGTGCCGACGACCGCGTGACATGGGACGCCTGACTGCCGCGAGCGGGTGGCGACCTCGGACACGACCTTGCCGACGAGGCTCTGCATGTCGAGCTTGCCCTCGCCCGTCACCACCGCGCGCGCGGAGCGCATGCGCCCGTCGAACCCCACCTCATCAAGCACGAATGCGGCGCCGGGCACGAGCTCGGCGCCGAGTGCCGCCCACAGCCCACCGGAGAGGCCACCCGCGGCGCCCGTCATCGGCAGGCCGCGCGGGTCACGCGCTAAGCGGCGGGCCAGGGCGTTGAGCCGAGACGTGAGCCGTTTGACGTCAGCGGCGTCGGCCCCCTTCTGGGGACCGTAGACCTTGGCGGCGTCCTCAAACGGCGTGCGCACGTCGCAGAGCACCACCAGCCGCGCGCCGCGCAGGCCCCCGGCGCCCTCGATCGCCCTGATCGCCCCGGCCCCACCGTCGGTGGTGGCGCTGCCGCCCACCCCGAGGAAGACCGTCCGCGCGCCGGCGTCGATGGCGGCGGCGATGAGCTGACCGGTGCCGGTCGTGGTGGCGGCGAAGGCGTCGCGCTCGGCGGGGGTCACGAGGCCGAGCCCGGACGCCGCCGCGGTGTCGACGATGGCCACGGCGCCGGCCAGGCCGAACTCGGCCCGGATCGGCCGGTCCAGCGGATCGGTCGTGTCGACGTGCCGCCGCTCGGCGCTGAGACCGCCGGCGAGCGCGTCCAGCGTGCCCTCGCCGCCGTCGGCGACGGGACACAGGTCGACCGGGCGCCCGGCGCCCTGCAACCCGCGACCGATTGCGCCCGCGACCTCCGATGCGCTGAAGGTCCCCTTAAACGAGTCCGGCGCGACCAGGACCGTCTCCGGCACGCCGGGGATGCGGTTCACCTGCGAGCCGTCAGCTCGCGGGCTCCAGCACGAACACCGGTATCTGACGGTCGGTCTTGGTCTGGTATTCGGCGTAGTCAGGCCACACGGTGACGGCTCGGTCCCACCACTGCACGCGCTCGTCACCGCTGAGCTCGCGGGCGGTGAAGTCTCCCTTGGACGGCCCGTCCTGGACCTCCACCAGCGGATGATCCACCAGGTTGCGGTACCAAGCCGGGTGCTCGGGGGCGCCGCCCTTGGACGCCACCGCTGCGTAGTGGCCGTCGTGCTCGACGCGCATCACCGGGTTCTTGCGCAGCTTGCCGGACGCAGAGCCCTGGGAGGTGATGACAATCACCGGGACCCCGCGCAGCAGCGTCCCGCTCGTCCCACCCGTGCTCTCGATCTCCTCCACCTGGTCACGCACCCACTTGGCCGAGCTCGGCGCGTACTCACCCTCTAGCGGCATCGTTTGTCTCCCGCGTCGGTTTGTCAGGACCTCATCTGCTCCAGGCGGCAATCCGCCGGAGGCTTGTCGTCGCGCCAGCGCAGGATCTTGGTCCCGTGGCGGATCCGCCCCCCGCTGGCGTGGTCGAAGGTGACCTCGACCACCAGTTCCGGTCGCAGCGCGATCCACTCGAGCTCGCGCTCGCTCTGCCAACGGCTGGGATCGCCGTGCCCGCGCTCCCCGGTCTCATACGGCTCCAGGCGCCTGACGAGCTCCCGCTTCTCGGCGGCGCGCAGCCCCGAGGAGTGCCCCACAACGTGCAAGCCGCCGTCGGCGTCGTACAGGCCCAGGATCAGCGAGCCGACCGTCCCCTCCTCCTTGCCGGGCCGGTAGCCGACGACCACGGCGTCGATCGTCCGCACCCGCTTGACCTTGACCATCCCCTTGCGCTGGCCCGGGCGGTAGGGCGCGCCGAGCTCCTTGGCCACGACGCCCTCGCCGTCGCGCAGCCAGTCGGCCGTCCCATCGGGGTCGCGCGTGAGTGGCGTGAGATCGATCCCCGCCCGCACCAGCTCCTCCAGCGCGGCCCGGCGCTCGGCGAAGCTCAGCGCCAGCAGCTCGTCGTCATCGCGCGCCAGCAGGTCGAAGGCCACGTAGCGCGCCGGCGTCTGCTCGGCCAGCATCCGGATCCGACTCTCGGCCGGGTGGATGCGCTGCTGCAGCGCGCCGAAGTCCTGCTGGCCGTCCTCCGCGTCGATCACGATCTCGCCGTCCACCACGTAGCGCCCCGGCGGGAAGCCCAGCTCCGGGAAGTACCGCTCCAGCGGCTTGCCGCCGCGCGACTGGATCGTGAACTGGTCGCCGTCGACGAACGCGATCGCGCGAAAGCCATCGAACTTGGGCTCATATGCCCATTGATCGCCGAGGGGCAGCTCCTTGCCCGAGCGGGCGAGCTGGGGCTCGATCGGGGGCTTGAGCGGAAGCGGCACGCTGTCCGCGATGGTAGCTGTGAGCGCCCCGATAGGATCAGGTGATGGCTGAGGATCAGGTCACCGTCGCCGAGCAGGAGTACCTCGAGTCGCTGTTCTGGCTGTATGAGGCGCAGCTGCCGATGACGGGGGCGAACCTGGCGCGGGCCATGCGGCTCTCGGCGCCGACGGTGCACGAGATGCTGGGCCGCCTTGAGCGCGACGGCTTCATCGAGCGCACCGACGGGCGCAAGATCGACTTCACCGAATCCGGCCGCGAGCAGGCCAAGCGCATCGTCGGCCGCCACCGGATGATCGAGCGCTTCCTCACCGACGTGGTCGGGGTGCCGTGGGACGACGTGCACGAGGAGGCCGAGAAGCTCGAGTACGCGATGACGCCGCGCTTTGAGGCCTACATCCGCAGCGCCGTGGGCAACGCGACCACGTGCCCCCACGGCCATCCCATCAAGGTGGGCGAGCGGATCGTCGGCGTGCCGCTGGCCGACTGCGAGGTCGGCGCTGCGGTCACGATCCTGCGCCTGGAGAACGAGGCCGAGGACCTGCTGCACTACCTCAAGACCGCCGGGATCGAGCCCGGGCTGAAGGGGACCGTCGCCGCCAACGACGGCGAGGAGGTCCGGGTCACCGCCGATGACAGCACCGCTTCGGTGACCTTCAGCGTCGCCGAGACCGTCTCGGTCCTGGCCGACCCCTCACCGCCACCGCGCACCGCGCTGCCCGAGCAGCTCGTGCTCGGCGGCCGCTACGGGCGCTGATCCTCGGTCACGCGGGGGCCGGCAGCCGAGGCGCGCCCGCCGCCAGCCAGCGGTGGATCTGGTCGTAGACCGCGGGATGGTTGAGCAGATCGAAGTGCGTGGCCCCACCCACGTGCGCGTACTGGTCGACGGGGAACTGCAGTCGCTCGCCGCGCCCGCCGTGCGACCACGCGCTCGGCCGCAGCACGAGCAGGTCGCCCAGGAGGCGCCCGGCGGGGGCGTCGGGCTCCCGGGTGAGGCTGGCGCTGACGAAGCAGTGGTTCGCGGTGGTCAGGAGGCGTCCGGGAAGGCCCGCCGCAGCGAGCCGGCGTCACGCGCCACGTCGCGTCCGCGCGCGCGCACCGCCATCGGCGTTTCGAGCGGGCTGTCATCGCGGTGCAGCCGGTCGCCCCACAGGCCGTTGATGGCGCCCACGGCCAGGCGGCCGCCGGGAGCGTCGGTGAGCGATGGGGCGTCCTCGCGCCGGGCCATGCTCGCGGCGGCCGCGCCACCACGGACCAGGGCGCCTGTCAGCGCGGAGGCGGCGGCGTAGGCGCGGGTGGAGATCTGGTCGTGCGCGACGCGGACCGGCGCCGCGGTGGGCCCGAGCCCGCCGAACACGCGCGCGGCGATTCCCTCGTGGACCTCTCGCGCCTGCGTGGCGATACCTGCCGCGGCGTCCCCGGCGAGGGCGCCGAGCGCCCTCAGCTCCTCACGCCGCATTGACCTCGCGGCCGACCTCGGCGTAGGCCTCGGCCAGGCGCTGGACGCCTTCCCTGATCTCTTCCGGGGTCACGCCCGAGTAGGCGAGGCGCAGCGACGATTCGCCGCCCTCCAGCACGAAGTCGGTGCCCTTGACGAACTGGACCCCGCGGATGGCGGCGGCGTCGAACAGGGCGGCGACGTCGGTCCCGTCGGGGAGGTCCACCCAGAGAAAGTATCCGCCCTCAGGCTCGACGAAGCTCGCCTCGGGAAGATGCTCGGCCAGCGCGTCGCACAGCGTCCGGGCACGCTCGCGCAGCGCCTCGCGCACCGTCTCGATGGAGCGCTCGATGGCCCCCGAGCGGCAGAACTGGTTGACGATCGCCTGGGCCACCATGTTGGGCGAGATGTAGGTGCTGGTGGCGATCTTGACGATCTTGGCGATCAGCTCCTCGGGGCCGACGAGGTAGCCGACGCGAATCCCGGGGCACACGGTCTTCGAGAACGAGGACGCGTAGACCACGACGTCGGAGCCGATCGACAGCATCGTCGGCAGCGCCTGGCCCGAGAAGCGCAGCGCCACGTACGGGTCGTCCTCGAAGATCGTGAAGTCGTGGGCCCGCGCGAGCTCGAGCAGCCGCTGGCGCTTGGGCTCGGACAGCGTGTAGCCGGCGGGATTCTGGAAGTTGGGGATGATATGCGCGAGCTTGGGCTGCGCCCCCGCCGTGAGCACCCGCTCAAGCGCGGCCACGTCGATCCCGTCGGGCTCGAGTTGGACCATGCGGACGTCGGCGCCGCGGTTGCGCAGCGACAGCAGTGTGCGGTCATAGGTCGGCAGCTCCACCACCACGGTGTCCCCGGCGCTGACGAGCGCGTCGAACAGGAACGCGTCGGCCTGCATCGACCCGTTGGTGACCAGGACCTGCTCGGGGGCGACCTGGTGGCGCTCGGCGATCCATTCGCGCAGCGGCACGTACCCGACGGCGGTGCCGTAGGCGGTCATCCTGCCGGGATCGGCACTGAAGGCCTGGTCGGCCGCGGCGCGCAGCCCCTCGACGTCGACGATGTCGAGCGAGGGCGCGCCCCGGGCGAATGAGATCGTGCCTGCCACGGCCCTTAAGACTACGGGTTTGACTCGGCGAGGTGCACGTCGATGATGGCGCGGTTCTCGCCCTCGAACTCGCGCACCACGACCTCGCGCACATCGGGCAGCGCCCGCAGCGACCCCTCGAAGCGCCGGAGCGCCTCGGTGCCGGCAAACGGCCCCGCCGACACGCTCACCCACGACTCCGCGGCGGCCAGCGCCCGCCCCTCCAGACGCTCGCGCGCGGACGCCAGCAAGCGCTCATGGGCGTCGACCAGTGCCCGCAGCTGGGCCACCAACTCGGCAGCCTGCCGGTCGGGCGGCGCGTCGGACAGGCGCTTGGGCACGGGCGCGGCCTCCGGCGGGATGACGGGCGCCATGCTCGGGCTCTGTGGCGGGTCCGCCTCGACGGCCGGCGCCAGCCCGGACTGGATCGTGCGCAGACGGCGGTCGATCTCGGCCAGGCGCGCGTCCAGGATCGAGTTCTCGGGCATTGCTCGCGAGCCTACCGCCCGCCTCGGCGGCTACTTGCCGAGCAGGGAGCCGGCGGTCTCGGCGACCTGGGTGGGGGTCCGGCCGACCTTGACGCCCCTGGCCTCGAGCGCCTCGGCCTTGGCGGCGGCGGTGCCCTTCGAGCCCGAGACGATCGCTCCGGCATGGCCCATCGTCTTGCCCGGCGGCGCCGTGAAGCCCGCGATGTAGCCGATGACCGGCTTGGTGACGTGGTTTGCGATGAACTCGGCGGCCTGTTCCTCGGCGTCGCCGCCGATCTCGCCGCACATGACGATGAGCTCGGTCTCGTCGTCGTCCTGGAACATCCCGATCACATCGATGAAGTCGGTGCCGGGGACCGGGTCGCCGCCGATGCCCACGATTGACGAGTTGCCAAACCCGCTCTGGGCCAGGACGTTGCCGATCTGGTAGGTGAGCGTGCCCGAGCGCGACACCACGCCCACGTTGCCGGCGCTGAAGAACGACGCCGGAATGATCCCGACGCTGGCCTTGCCGGGCGACAGGATGCCGGGGCAGTTGGGCCCGATCAGGCGGCTGCGGCCGTTCTTCCTGAGCGTGTTGTAGACCAGCAGCTCATCGTGGGCGGGAATGCCCTCGGTGATGCAGATGATGAGCTCGATGCCCGCGTCCTCGGCCTCCAGGATCGAGTCGGCGGCGAAGCGGGGCGGCACGAAGATCATCGCCGTGTTGGCGCCCTCCTGCTCGACCGCCGCGTGGAAGGTGTTGAAGACCGGGATGCCCTCGACGTCCTGGCCGCCCTTGCCCGGGGTCACACCGGCCACCACCTGGGTGCCGTACTCCCGATTGCGCAGCGAGTGGAACGTGCCCTCGCGGCCGGTGATGCCCGACGTGCACAGTCGGGTGTTCTCGTCGACCAGGATGCTCATGAGGCCGCTTTCGCGAGTTCCACGACCTTGGCAGCCGCGCCGTCCATCGTGGACTCGGTGTGCACGTTGGGCAACTGCGCCTCGGCGAGGAGCGCCCGCCCCTCCTCGCCGTTGGTGCCGTCGAGGCGGACGACGAACGGCACGGACGGCTCGATCTGCTTGAAGGCCTCGATCAGGCCCCGCGCGACCTCGTCGCAGCGGGTGATGCCGCCGAAGATGTTGAACAGCACGGCCTTGACCTTGTCGTCGGAGAGGATCACCTCGACCGCGGCGGTGATCGCGTCGGCGCGCGAGCCGCCGCCGGCGTCGAGGAAGTTGGCGGGCTTGCCGCCGGCCTCGGCGACGACGTCCAGCGTGGACATCGAGAGGCCCGCGCCGTTGGCGAGGATGCCGATGTCGCCGTCGAGCTTGACGTAGGTGAGACCGCGCTCCTTGGCCATGACCTCCTGCGGGTCCTCGGCCGAGAGGTCGCGCAGATCGGCGTTCTCGCCGTGGCGATAGAGCGCGTTGCCGTCGAGCGTGACCTTGGCGTCCAGCGCCTTGACGTCGCGCTCGGGGGTGATGATCAACGGATTGACCTCCACCAGCGTGGCCTCTTCGGCGGTGAACACCTCGTAGAGCTTGGCCAGCATCGCGCCCACCGGGCGCACGACGTCGGCGTCGACCCTCGCCTCGTAGGCCAGCCGCCGCCCGTGAAAGTCCTGGAAGCCCAGCAGCGGGTCGACGTGGAGGCTGGCGATCGCATCGGGATCCTCGTCCGCCACCTGCTCGATGTCCATGCCGCCCTTGGTGGAGAGCATGACCAGCGGCGCCTTGGCGGAACGGTCGAACACGACCGAGGCGTAGTACTCGGATGCGATCTGGGAGGCGCCCTCGATCCACAGCTCGTGCACCGTCAGGCCCCGGATGTCCATGCCGAGGATGGCGCGGGCGTGCTCCTCGGCCTCGGCCCGCGTGCTGGCGATCTTGATTCCGCCCAGCTTGCCGCGGCCGCCGATCTGCACCTGTGCCTTGATCGCACACGGATAGCCGATCGCCTCGGCGGCGGCGACCGCGTCGTCAACCGTCCGCGCGGGCTGCCCGTCGGGGACCGGCACTCCGTGGCGGGCGAACAGCTGCTTGCCCTGATACTCGAGAAGATCCATGACGGCGTTTCACTCTATTGACTCCCGTTCGCAGGCGGCGTCACGGGGCGGGGTGGGCGGCGGGCGGTGACGACCACGACGCGTGACGGGGCAATGCCATGGCATCATCAGGCCCCACATGGCCATACCGAAAAATGTCTCATTTGTCACCTTCGACGTCTATGGGACGCTGATCGACTGGGATACGGGCGCCTTCGAGGCATTCAGTGCCGAGGCCGAGCGCGACGGCTTCACCGTCGAGCGCGACGAGCTCCTGCCCCTGTTCCACGAGATCCAGCAGCAGATCGAAGCCGGGTCCTACGAGCTCTATGCCGAGGTGCTGCGCCGCACCGCGGTGCAGATCGCCAAGCAGCTCGGCTGGCCGCTCGAGCCGTCGCGCTCGGGCTTCCTCCCTGACTCGGTGCACCGCTGGAAGCCGTTCAAGGAGACCAACCCGACGCTGACCAAGATCGCCAAGCAGCACAAGGTCGGGCTCATCTCCAACATCGACGACAAGCTGCTGGGTCAGACCCGGCGTCACATCCCGCTGGACTTCGACCTCGTGGTCACCGCTCAGCAGGTCCGCTCCTACAAGCCGGACCCGGCCCACTTCACCGAGTGCGAGCGGCGGATCGGCTCCAAGAAGGGCTGGGTCCACATCGCGGCCAGCTACTACCACGACATCGAGCCCTGCCTGAAGAAGAAGATCCCGGTCATCTGGGTCAACCGGACCAAGCAGCAGCTCGAGCCCGGGCAGAAGAAGCCCGACGCCGAGGTCGCCAGCCTCAAAGAGGCGGCCAAGCTGGTCGGCGTCGGCTGATCGCGCCGCCCCGCCGCGCCATGCGCGCCGTCGCGCTCCACGCCGATGTGATCGTCTTCGTCTCCGACGTGTGGCAGACCACGTGCGCGGCCGTGCGCGGCGCCGACGAGGGATTCCTGATCGACTCGGTGGTCTACCCCGAGGAGCTGCGCGCGCTCCCCGACGTGCTCGAACAAGCGGGCTTCCCGGTCTCCGGCCTGCTCACCACCCATGGCGACTGGGACCACCTGCTGGGACGCACCGCCTTTCCCCGCGCCGCGTTGGGTTGCGGTGAGGACACCGTGGAGCGGTTGTCGGCGGAGCTCGGGGAGGCCCAGCGCGAGCTGCGGGCGTTTGACCAGGAGCACTATGTCGACGGGCGCCCGCCGCTGGCGCTGGGCTCGCTCCAGTCCCTGCCCGTCCCCGGGCACCTGGAAATCGGGTCGGGCCCCGGGGCCCACGAGCTGGAGCTGCACCCCACCGGGGGTCACACCGCCGACGGGACGGCGTACTGGATGCCGTGGGCCAAGGTGCTGGTGTGCGGCGACTACCTGTCGGCGGTGGAGGTTCCGGCGCTGTCGCCCGGCGGCTCGGTCGCCGCCTACCGGGCCACTCTGGAACGTCTGGGGCCGCTCGTGGCCCAGGCCGAATGGGTCGTCCCCGGGCACGGCGCCCCGATGACCGCACAGAAGGCGCAGGAGATCGCCGCGCAGGACGGGGCGTACCTGGCGGCGCTTGACGCGGACCCGAGCGCGGTGACGCTGCCGGCGGGACGGTCGACCCCCGCGCAGCGCAGGCTCCACAATGCCAACGCGGCGTTCGTGGCCGCCGGCTGAGCGCGGCCTACTGGGCGGCAGCGGTGATGACGGCCAGCGTGTCGCCGGTGGCGACCGACGCGCCGACGGAGATGGGCAGCTCGGTCACCTTGCCCGCCTTGTGGGCGGTGATCTCGTTCTCCATCTTCATGGCCTCGACCACGCAGATGAGCGCGCCCTCGTCCACGTCGGCGCCGGCCTCGACGGCCACCTTGAGCACCGTGCCCTGGATCGGGGAGGCCAGCGTGTCGCCTCCGCCGCCACCGCCGCCGCCACCGCCGGCGCGACGGGCCGGCCGACGCGCACCGGCCGGGGCGACGCCCGGAGGCGCCGACCCGTTGACCGCGTGGCCGCCGCCGAACGGCGGGCCGATCACCTTGACGTCAAAGCGCTTACCCGAGACCTCGACGGTGTAGCTCTGCTCCACCGGCTCGGCGTCCTGTTCGGCATCGTCGGGGGCGTTGGTGGGCGCCGGGAAGGCGAGCTGCTTGAGCCAGTCGCGGTCCTCGATGAGGTCACGGCAGGTTTCGGCGTCGGCCCACTGCCGGGTGGCGAGGATCGCCTGGTGAAACGGGATCAGGGTCTTGAGCCCGGTGATCTCGTACTCGCGAAGCGCCCTGAGCATGCGGGCGGTGGCCTGCTGGCGGTCGGCGTCCCAGACGATCAGCTTGGCCACCATGGGGTCGTACATCGGGGTGATCTCCGACCCTGGGCCGACCCCGGAGTCGACGCGGACGCCGGGCCCCGTGGGCTCGCGGTAGTCCCCGATCGTGCCCGGGGCGGGCGCGAAATTCTTAGAGGCGTCCTCGGCGTTGATGCGGCACTCGATGGCATGGCCGCGCAGCTCCACCTCGTCCTGGGTGATCGACAGCTTCTCGCCGCCCGCCACCTTGATGCCCTCCTTGACAATGTCGATGCCGGTGACCATCTCGGTGACGCAGTGCTCGACCTGGACGCGAGTGTTCATCTCCAAGAAGAAGTACTCGCCGTCCTGGAGCAGCCCCTCGATCGTGCCCGCGCCGGTGTAGCCGACCGCGGCGGCGGCCTCGGTGGCGATCGTGCCGATCTTCTGGCGCAGTTGCGCGTTCACGGCCGGGGCCGGTGCCTCCTCGATCAGCTTCTGGTGGCGGCGCTGCAGCGAGCAGTCGCGCTCGCCGAGGTGGATGACGTTGCCGTGCGAGTCGGCCAGGACCTGAACTTCGACGTGGCGGGGGTCGGGCAGGTAGCGCTCCAGATAGACGGTGGCGTCGCCGAAGAACTTCTCGCCCTCGCGGGCGGCGCCCTCGAAGGCATGCTGGAGCTTGTCCTCGGAGAGCGCGACGCGGAACCCCTTGCCGCCACCGCCGCCCGCCGCCTTGACCGCCACCGGATATCCGATGGTGTCGGCGATGATCTTCTCCGCCTCCTCGATCGTCGCCACCGGCTCGGTGGTCCCGGGCACGATCGGCACGCCCGCCTCCTGCATGAGCTCGCGCGCACGGGTCTTGGATCCCATCGCCTCGATCGCCGACGCCGGCGGCCCGATGAACACGGTCCCGTTGTCCTCCAGCGCCTGGGCGAAGGCGGCGTTCTCGGCAAGGAACCCGTAGCCGGGGTGGACCGCCTCGGCGCCGCACTGGTTGACGACCTCGATGATCTTGGCGATGTTGAGGTAACTCTCCGCGGCGGGGCCCGGTCCAAGGAGGTATGCCTCGTCCGCGCGCCTGACGTGCAGCGCGTCCCGGTCAAGCTCGGAGTACACCGCCACCGTCGCGATCCCAAGCTCCTCGCACGCGCGTGCGATTCTCACCGCGATCTCGCCGCGGTTGGCGATCAGCACCTTCGAGAACATGCGGCGGCCACTTTACCGGGCGGTAGGGGCAAGGGCCTGCGCCACATCCACAAGCACGGCCGTGGCGTGGCGCTCCAGCTGGCGCCAGGTGACGCGTATCACGGTGATCCCGGCTTTTCGGAGCACTGCGTCGCGCTTCCGGTCCTCCTCGAAACGCTCCCGGGTTCGGTGGTACGCAAAGCCGTCCACCTCGACGGCAACCCGGCCGGCCGGCCAGAAGAAGTCGATCTCGTAGCCGTGGCGTCTGACATTCACGAGCGGCTGTGGCAGCCCGGAGTCGCGGATCAGGGACAGGAACCGCTCCTCGGCCTCCGAGCGGGTGAACGTCGTCGTGGTATAGGCGTCCACGACGCCTGTGAGTAGAGCGCGTCCGTTGTGGTGGCCCGCTCGCCTGAGGAGCTCCGTGACGCCGCGGAGGGTGCCGATCCGGCGGATGAGCATCTGATCGATGGCCCGCTCGATCTCTCGTACGGAGACCAGCGGCGCGACGTCGAGAAGAGTGCGGGGGGGCGACGTGACGGGCAGGCCCTCTCGGATCCGTACGTCGCCGGGCCCGAGAATGATGCTGCGGTGCGCCCGTACTCCAGCCGGGTCCTCAACGGACGCGCCCGGGACGGTGACGTGGACGAGACCGTCGCCGGACCCCGGCGGGCGCAGCCCGAGGAGCATGGCGGCGGTGTGGTGGCTCAGGGTGGCGCCGGCGCGCACGGCGAGAACGGCCGCGGTCTCGTCGGCCAACGGGATTGGAGTGCCGGGGCCGACGGCAAACACGCCGCAGTGGACGCGTCGTAGAAGACCCGTTCGCGCGAGTCGATCGATGGTGTTCGAGGCGATGCCGGCGGCCAGCAGTTGGCGCCGCGCAACCCGGTTCCGCTGGGCCGCGGCGATGGCGAAGATCCGCTCGTCACGCGTGCCGGAGATGGGGGTTTTCGAGCCACGACCCAGCAATTGGACCATCGTGGCTCGTTCTCCCCCACTAGACCTGGGAAATCGAGCCAGGTCGGCGGGATCGGGCTCTGGTGGCTCGATTACCCCCACGGTGGGGTTGCGGGTTGCGGGATGAGAGGTCATATCTATTAGAGCCTGGGGGTAGCTCGGTTTCACCCCCCCACTCCGTAGTCTTGAAAGCAGCCGTGGACTCCGCCGCCACCTCCCCCCGCAAGCGCCACGCGCTCCGGCTGTTCGAGGGGCTGCCGCAGCGCTACGACCGCACGGGCGCGGTGATGAGCTTCGGCCAGGACCCGCGGTGGCGGCGCGCCATGGTCGATGCGGTGGGACCGCAAAAGGGCCAGCGAATCCTCGACGTGGCGACCGGGACGGGCATGGTGGCGAGGGCGCTCGCGCAGCGCGGCGCGCAAGTGACGGCGCTCGACCAGTCCGAGGCGATGCTCGACGTCGCCCGCGCGCGCAACGACGAGGGCGTCACCTTCGTCCGCGGAGAGGCGGAGCGCCTGCCGTTCGAGGACGGCTCCTTCGATGCGCTGACCTTCACCTACCTATTGCGCTACGTCGACGACCCCGCGGCCACCCTCCACGAACTGGCCCGCGTCCTTACGCCCGGCGGGCGGATCGGGATGGTGGAGTTCGGCGTCCCGGACAACCCGGTGCTCAAGCAGCTCTGGCGCGTCCACACGCGCGTCGGGCTGCCCCTGCTCGGCCGCCTGGTCTCGCCCGCCTGGTACGAGGTCGGCCGCTTCCTGGGCCCGAACATCGAGCAGTTCCACGAGACACATCCCGACCTCACGAGGCTGTGGAACGAGGCGGGAATCCGAGGAGTCACTCGACGCGGGATGAGCTTCGGCGCCGGCGTGGTCATGTGGGGGGTCAGAGACGGCGACCACACCTGAGCGCGCGCGGCTGCAACGGCCGGCCTTCTACGCCCTGACCCCCGGCGGCTGGCGCGACCTGGTCACGCTCCTGCACCCGCCCTATACCGCCTGGCACCTCAGCTACGTCGCGCTCGGCGCCGCGGCGGCGCCGGTGGTCCATGCCGACCGGCTCGGCGCCGCGCTGGCGGCGTTCTTCCTGGCCGTGGGGATCGCCGCCCACGCGCTCGACGAGCTCCACGGGCGCCCCCTCCAGACCCGGCTGAGCCGCGCCACGCTGATCACGCTGGCCGTCACCAGCCTCCTCGGGGCGGTGGCGATCGGCGTGGTGGGCGCCATCACCATCTCGGCGTGGCTGGCGCCCCTGGTGGCCCTCGGCGCCTTCCTGGTCGTTGCCTACAACCTCGAGCTGTTCGGGGGCCGCGTCCATGACGACGCGTGGTTCGCGCTGGCCTGGGGCGGATTCCCGGCCTTCACCGGCTACTTCGTCAATGCGCTCCAGGTTCGGCCGGCCGGGCTGCTGGTCGCGGCCGCCTGCTGCCTGCTGAGCGCGGCCCAGCGGCGCCTCAGCACGCCGGTGCGCGAGCTGCGGCGCCGCACCGCACACGTCACCGGCACCCAGACCCTCACCAACGGGGACACGCGCGAACTCGACGCGCAACAGCTCGCCGAGCCCCTCGAGGGCGCGCTGCGGGTCACGTGGCTGGCGCTGGTGCTGCTGGCGATCGGCCTGATGGCCGTTCGCCTATGACCTGGCGTTGATGATCATCCCGGCGGCCACCGTGTCGTTGGTGGACTCGTCGATGAGGATGAAGCTGCCCGTGGTGCGGTTGCGGGAGTAGGGGTCGACCACCAGCGGCGCGCTGCAGCGCAGGTGGACCCGTCCGATCTCGTTGAGGCTGAGCTGGTCCGCCTTGACGTGCTCGAGGGTGTTGATGTCCACGCGGTGCTCGATCTGCTCGACGATGGCGCGCGCCGAACGAGTGGTGTGCTTGATGGCGTACTTGCCGCGCGGCGCCAGCGGCTGGTCTGACATCCAGCAGATGTGAGCCTCGAGCTCGCGGGCACTGACCGGCTGGTCGTCGGCCTCGACGATCATGTCCCCGCGCGAGACGTCGATCTCGTCGGTGAAGCGCAGGGCCACGCTCATGGTCGGGAACGCCGCCTCCACCTCGCCGTTGAAGGTGTCGACGCCCGCCACGGTGGTGCGCTTGCCGCTGGGCAGCACGACGACCTCGGAGCCGGGGCAGATCACCCCGCCGGCCACCTGGCCCCCGTAGCCACGGTAGTCGTGGTGGGAGTCGCTCATGGGGCGGATCACCCACTGCACGGGGAAGCGGACGTCGTTGAGGTTGCGGTCCTGGGCGATGACCACGTGCTCGAGGTGGTAGAGCAGCGGCGCGGCGCCGTACCACTGCATGGCGTCCGAGCGGTCCACCACGTTGTCACCGTGCAGCGCCGAGATCGGGACGAAGGTGATGTCGGGGACCTGGAGGCGTGCCGACCAGTCGGTGACCTCCTCCAGGATGTTGTAGAAGACGTCCTCGTCGTAGTTGACCAGGTCCATCTTGTTCACGCACACCACCAGGTGGGGGATCCGCAGCAGCGAGGCGATGAACATGTGGCGCCGGGTCTGCTCCGACACGCCCTTGCGGGCATCGACGAGCACGACCGACACGTCCGCGGTGGAGGCACCGGTGACCATGTTGCGCGTGTACTGCTCGTGGCCCGGGGTGTCGGCGATGATGAACTTGCGCCGGGGCGTGGCGAAGTAGCGGTAGGCGACGTCGATGGTGATGCCCTGCTCACGCTCGGCGCGCAGCCCGTCGGTGAGCAGCGCCAGGTTCAGGTAACCGTCACCGCGCCGCTCCGACGTCTGCACCACGTGCTCCATCTGATCCTCGAAGATCGACTTGGAGTCGTGCAGGAGCCGGCCGATGAGGGTGGACTTGCCGTCGTCGACCGAGCCCGCGGTGGCAATCCGCAGCAGCTCGGAATTGCGCCGGCGCACGGCGTAGACGTTCTGCGCCGCCGACGGGACCGCACCGTTCTCGTTCATCTCAGAAATAGCCTTCACGCTTGCGATCCTCCATCGCCGCTTCGGTGACGCGGTCGTCGGCGCGGGTCTCCCCCCGCTCGGTGATCCGGGTGGCGGCGATCTCGGCCACCACGTCCTCCAGGGTGGTGGCGGTGGAGCGCACGGCGCCGGTGCACGTCATGTCCCCAACCGTGCGGTAGCGGACCGACTCCGTGAACGGCTCCTCGCCGTCCATGAGCTCGATGAACTCGTTCTGCGCGTAGAGCATCCCGTCTCGCGCGAACACCTCGCGCTCATGGCTGAAGTAGATCGACGGCATCTCGAGCCCCTCGGCGCCGATGTACTGCCATACGTCGAGCTCGGTCCAGTTGGAGATGGGAAATACCCGGACGTGCTCGCCCTTGCGGATGTTGCCGTTGTACAGCGACCACAGCTCGGGTCGCTGGCGCTTGGGGTCCCACTGGCCGAAGTCATCGCGGAAGGAGAACACGCGCTCCTTGGCGCGGGCGCGCTCCTCGTCGCGGCGGGCGCCCCCGAAGGCGGCATCGAAGCCGTGCTCCTCGATGGCGTCGAGCAGCGTCGTGGTCTGCAGGCGGTTGCGCGACGCGCGCGGGCCGGTCTCCTCGGTGACGCGCCCCTGGTCGATCGACTCCTGGACGGAGGCGACGATCAGCCGCTCGCCAAGCTCCGAGACGATGCGGTCGCGGAAGGCGATGACCTCAGGGAAGTTGTGCCCGGTGTCGACGTGCATGATCGGGAACGGGAACTTGCCGGGGCGGAAGGCCTTCTCGGCCAGGCGCAGGAGGACAATCGAGTCCTTGCCGCCGCTGAACAGCAGCACGGGGCGCTCAAACTCGGCGGCCACCTCACGGAAGATGTGGATGGACTCGGCCTCGAGGGTTTCGAGGTGGGACAGCTCATAATGGACTGGGTTCATCAGCGGGCAGGCTGGTAGGGGACGGGGCTATCCGGGAGCGCGCGGCATCACACCACGTGGATCCCGCACTCGGTCTTGTCGGTGCCGGCCCAGCGGCCGTCGCGGCCTTCGCCGGGCTGCGTGCACGGGGCGCAGCCGATCGAGGCGTAGCCCTGATCGTGCAGCGGGTTGTACGGCAGGTCGTGCTTGAAGATGTAGGTCCAGACGTCCTTCTCGCTCCAGTCGGCGAGCGGGTTGAGCTTCCAGATGCCGCGCCGCTCATCGCGGTCGAGCTTGGGCGCTGCCGCCCGCGTGGAGGCCTGCTCGCGCCGGATGCCGGTGATCCAGGCGTCGACATCGGAGAGCGCCGCCTCGAGCCCCGTCACCTTGGCGGCGCTGCAGCAGTTCTGCGCCGTCCACGGCTCACCGGGGCTGCGCGCGTCCATGACCCGGATCGCGATCTGCGGGAACCGGTCCTCGAACTGCTTCCACGTCGCCAGCGTCTCGGGGAAGAGGACGCCGGTGTCGATCGTGAACGCGTGAAACGGTTCCCACCCGCCCGCCCCCGAGCCACCCCGCCCACCGTCGAGCTCCGAGAGCATGTGGAACAGCACCGACTCCTCCTTCTGGAAGGAACAGGCCAGCGTCAGCCGCGGATGGAACTGCTCCACGCCGAAGGCCAACACCTGCTGCGCCGTCGCGCCCTCGAGATCGGGGAGAGTCGTGCTCAAACCGCGCACTCCCCTTCGCCGCGGATGACCTGGAACGGGGCCTCGCGGTTGTAGTCGATGAAGTAGTTCATGTTCTCGAGGTTGAATTCGATCGGCATCGTCAGATCCTTCACGCGGCCCTCGAACTCGGCGACGCCGACCCGGTCCACGAATGCGGGGAACAGCTCGCCATCCTGACGGTCTGACTCGTAGAAGCGTACCCAGCGCTCGACGGCCTCGGGGACTCGCTTGGCGGGGAGGCGTGCCTTCAGCCGCTGGCCGTAGCGCACCTCGCCGCCTTCGTACTTACCCCCGATGTGCGGAATGTAGGCCGGAACCGTCTTCTCGCCGACCTTGATCGAGGCGCCGTAGAAGCCGATGTCGGCGATGTGGTGCTGGCCGCAGCCGTTGGGGCAACCGCTGTTCTTGATATGGATGCGGCGGGTGAGCGGATCGTCGATCGCCATCTCCGCGATGCGCTCCTGGATGGCCCCGTTGAGGCCCATCGAGCTGGTGATCCCGAGCTTGCAGGAGTCGGTGCCGGGGCAGCTCACGCCATCGGAGATCTCGTCGGCGCCGGCCTCGCCGAGGCCGAAGTTGAGCAGCTCCTGCCACACCTCGTAGATCGACTCGTCGCGCACCCAGCGCAGGACGAGGTTCTGCTGCACGGTGGTGCGAGCCAGACCGCCGGAATAGCGGCGCATGATCTCGCCGAGCCCGCGCAGCTGCTCGGGGGTGAGGTCGCCGCGGACGACCTTGACCTCGACCGTGGAGAAGCCCTTGTGGCGCTGGGATGAGGCGTTGGACTCCATGAAGCGGTCGAATTGGCGGCGGTCGCCGTTGGGCGAGGCGTACTGCACGCCGGCCTCGGGGGCCAGCGCCTCTTCGTCGACGTCGAAGAAGATCTCGTCCAGCGAGAAATCGCGCTCTGAGACCCACTCGCCCTCGAGCTCCTCCTCCACCATGTCGCGGAAGGCGCCGATGCCGATCTTGTCGACGAGCACCTTGATGCGGGCGCGGGCGCGGTTGACGCGCAGGAACTCCTGGCGGTCGAAGATGCGCATGCACGCCTCGGTGACCTTCAGATAGTCACCGTTGTCAAGCTCGACGAACTCGTAGAGCACCGGGGCCAGGCGGGGCATGATCGAGGTGCCGCCACCGACCCGGATCTCGACGCCCCGGACCCCATCGCGCACGCGGGGGGTGAAGGCCATGTCGTGGATCTGGGTGATGGCGTTGTCCTGGTCGTTGGCGGTGAACGCCGTCTTGACCTTGCGTGGCATCGCCTGAGTGGTGGGGTGGCGCACGAAATAGCGGACATAGGCCCCCGCGTACGGGGTGATGTCGAAGAGCTCGTCCTGCAGCGTGCCCGCCCGCGGGTCGCCGGTGACGTTGCGCATGGTGTTGCCGCAGCCCTCGCGGGAGGACAGGCCGGCGTCGCCGAGCTCGCGGATGAGCTGCGCCATGTCGGGGAGCGGCACGTGGTGCATCTGGATGTTCTGCCGGGTGGTGATATGGCCCTTGCGCAGGGGCACGTACTTCTCGATGACGTCGGCGAAGGCATCGAGCTGGTCAGGCGTCACGCCGCCCATCGGCAGCTTGACCCGGGCCATCTGCACGTCGGGCTGGCGCTGGCCGTACACGCCCTGCTTGAGGCGGAACTTGATGAAGTCGTCCTGTTCGAGCTCGCCCTTGAGGAAGCGGGTGGACTCGGTGTCGAAGTCGTCGAACTCCCGCTCGAGGATCGGGATCACGTGGCCGGGAACGTTCTCCACCACCTCCGGGTTCTCCAGCGAGCCGGTGCGGGAGGGGGCTTTGGATTCGATCGAAGCAGGCTCCATCGGGGGTCCTTCCGGTTGGGAACGGTCGCGCGCCGCGAAAGGGCTCACCGACAAATTACCAAAACCCCGATCTGGGTTTAGATATTTACCACTTAGACTCCCCGGCACCGGGCCGGCGGAGCTAACGGAGCGAGCTGACCAGCCGCAGTCGCTCGCGCACCACGTCCTCCGAGAGCGTCGAAAGCCGTCTCGTCTGGGCGTCGTAGGAGCGAATCGCCGCGATCTGCGCCTTCTGCACCGACAGCGTGCGGGTCGCCAGCGCGGCCCGGTCGAAATCCACCAGCAGCGGGCGAACGTTACCGGGCGCGCCGCTGGCCAGCGCGGCGGCGAGACGTCCGGCACTGGCGCCCATCCCCCGCAGCGAAGTCAGCTGGGCTCGGTAGGCCGGCTTGGACACATCCGGCGGAGTCAGCAGGCGCAGCTGCGTGATGATCACTGCGGTCGTCGCCTGGAAGCGGCGCAGCGCTTTGGCCTTGGCCGCGTAGACCGCCGAGACGGCCGCCGCGCCTGGCGCCTGGCGCACGGACAGGGTCCGCTCCAACTGCATCAGGGCCGGCCCCAGCGGGGTCACCACCCTGGTGAACCGGGGCAGAAAGGCGATCAGCAGCTTGAGCTGGGTAGTGAGGTCGGCCTCCGCGGTGCCGAGCTTGAGCAGCAGCATTCGCAGGCGCGCGGCCGACGCCGGGGCGGGCAGCGCGTCGAGCCTCTCCTCCTGCGCCTTGATCTGGTCAAGGGCCCGCGTCAGCTGCTGTTCTGACGTGGCGAGCCCGGCGCCGGCCAACGTCGACCGCCGGGACGAGACCTTGACCGAAACGCGGGTCACCGTGGCGAGCGGCCGTGACAGCGCCGATTCGATGCGGTTCACCCCGGAGACGTAGCTTGCGACCTGCGTCCGTTGCGAGCTGGAGTGCGCGCCGCAGCCGGCCAGGACCGCGGCCAGACTCAACCCCAGAATCCCCAGAATTGGAGTCCGGGCGCCAAGGCGCGCGGTCCGGCCCGTCCTCACTTGTGGAGCAGCTGCACCGTCGAGACGCTGCCGTCGCGGTGGTCGAAGACGAGCTTGACCAGACCGCGCCCGGGGGCGAACCACATCGTCCGCACGCCGCTGCCGAACCGATGGCCCGCCTGGGTCAGCACGCTGCGCACCTCCAGCGCCTGGAACCTCCCGGCCGGCACCCGGACGGTGCGGACGCCGACGACCTGGCTCGTGCCCCTGACTCCGTAGACCTGCATGTCACGAGGGTTCCCGCTGGTCCATCCCATACCCGTCACCGGATAGGCGGGCAACATGGGATTGAAGCCGTACGTCATCAGATCGAGCGGCGTGAAGAAGTGCACGTTGTGGCCCAGCTTCGGGAGCCGGGCCAGCGTCGCGCCCTCCGTCGAGCCGAAGGTGTTGCGCAACCCGTCGAGTCGGAGCGAGAACACGTAGTCGCCGGCGGCACGAATCGGGCCGGAGACGCTCTTGGCGGTGAGGCGCGCGGAGCGATTGGATGCCGCAGCCACCGAGATCTTCTCAATCTCAGGCTGCGCCAGATGCTTGTGGTTGGTCCACTCATACGTCCCGCTCAGCCCGACGGTCATCGGGAAGTAGTTCTGATCCGCGCGAGGGGGCGGCGAGGTCAAGTTGGTTGACGTCAGCTCGGCGTTGGTAACGCTGCCGTCGACGTGGTCGAAGACCACCTTCACCGGCCCGACGCCGAACCCCCACCACGTCGTCCGGGTGCCGCTCCCGTAGTCGTCGCCAGGGGTTCCGGCCAGCGCGATCTCCGACCTGACCGCGGCGGCCACGATCCCTTTGGGAAAGGCCGGGACAGTGATCCTCTGCAGGCCCAGGTACTGGTTCTGGCTGGTGACGCTGCCGTCCCCGCCGCCCGTGGACACCCAACTGGTTCCCTGCAGCAGCGGTTCGGAGATCACCGGCGAGCGACTGCCCCAGATCACGTTGTAGAGCACGCTGCCGAGGCTGTTGGAGCATTGACTGCTGGCGCCGGCACACAGCGGTGGCTCGTCGATAGGGGGCGCGTTGCCGGACCAGTCGGTGTTCACGAGCCCGTAGTTCTGGTCCTCGAAGCAGATGGTGCCGTCGTCCGGCTGGCTGAGCGTGGGCTGGGGACCCGGGCCGCCACTGCCGCCGAGCGGCACCAGGATGGTCCCCGTCCACTGGAGCTGCCAGCCACAAGTGACCTGGTCGGTGGTGTCGACCTTGACCGTCTCCGTGGTCCCGTTCGGGTTGAAGTTGTTGTCGGTCCAGTGATAGGTCCACTGGGCGTTGGCGGGATGCGGGAACCAGTCGTCCGCCAGCGCCGTCGGCGCCGTGAACCCGACCACGAGCAGAGACAGGCACAGGGCCGAAAGCGTGATGATCCTCAGGCGCCCCACCGCACGAGCGAGGTTAGCGGCCGAGGCGCCCCGTGGGCCCCGATCAACCGTTTGCCGCTCCCGCCGCCCGCGTGGCCCGCCAGCCGCCCGGCGACAATGCGAGCGAGGCGGAGCTCGAGCGCGGCCGGCGGCGGCCCCGACACGCTGGAGAAGCTGAGCTCAGTGAGGCCGGTGCCCCAGCCGAGCAGGAGGACGTCAAGGTAGACGTTGGTCGACTGCGTGCCGCGCGTCGCCGTGGCCTGGAGCGCATAGGACGCGGCCTTGACCGCCAGCCGTGGCGCCTGGCGCTCGCGCTGCGACACGACGCTGAAGCGGACTCCGTGCCCTCCGCCTTGTACGAAGCTCTCGGCCAGGCACGCCAGCAGCGCGGAGCGCGCCACCCCGCGCCACACCTGACGCTCGTCGGCGACGTTGGCGTACAGATACGCCGTCTGGCCGACGAACGGGCCATCGGAGGCTGCGGCGAAAGTCGGGGACGCGGCCTGGAGCGGCCGCGCCTGGCCACCGCGGAGCCTGAGGTGCAGCCGGGCGCAGGCGAGCGCGGGGACGGTGCGAGGCGCCGGCGCGCTCACGGTCCAGCCTGAGCCGAGATCGCTCCGGGCGATCAGGAGCGCCCGCGCGCTCGGCGGCGGGTGAGTGCGGGCCTGCGCCCACGGGAGCCCGACCGCGCCAGCAGACACGGACACGCCCACCACCAGGGCAGCACGCGCTGCCAGCCGGCGCCTCATGCCCGGGTTATAGCGAAGGCCGCCGGCTGCCACGCGAGGGTGGCAGCCGGCGGGTCGGGGATGTGATCTCTATGGACCGCAGATGACGTAGGCCTGAACGGTCACGTTGTCACCGCTCTGCATCTCGGAGATGACGGCCAGCGCCTCGTAGGCGTTGGCCGACTGGATGGATGCGGCACCCGGCTTGGCCCCGATCGGCAGCGGATCGACCTCGGTCTGGCTGACGTAGAGGCCGGGGAAGCTGTTCTCCAGCCCCACGACGTCGTCGTTCGTGGGCTGATTGGGGTTGTTCGGATTGCTGGTGGTGATGATCGCGCCGCCGTCGAAGGCCTGCCGGTCGATACCGGAGTTCGGGCACCGAGCCACGCTCGGGGGCAGTTCGGTCCCGGTCGCCGGCCCACTGGGAAACGAGGCCTGGATCTGGGTCCCGACCACGGTCTCGACCTGGCCGTTCGGATCGAATCCACCGGGACTGAAGAACACCCCGAGGCCTCCTGGGTCGCCTTTCGCGCCCGGGCCGCCCTGAGGGCCCTGGGCGCCGGTGGGTCCCTGGGCGCCGAGCGCGCCCACCGGGCCGATCAGACCCTTTCGGCCGACCACACCCCGCGGCCCCTTCCGGCCCGTGTGTCCCCGCTCCCCGGGCGCGCCGCGCGGCCCGAAGCGGGTCAGGCACTGCGCCTTCTCGTCGGTGTCATAGCGAAGGCATCGCCGTCCTGCGGGAGACGCCGTATGAGCCTTGGACCCGGAGCGCGCCTGCGCCCACGACAGCCCGGCAACGGCCGCCACGATCAGGCACACGGCCCCGAGCGTGGCGATGCGGATCAGACGGTTGGAGCTCATGCTCGGCCGCCTACGGTCCGCAGACGACGAACGCCTGCACGGTGACCGTGTCGCCGACCGCCAGCTCGGTGACCACCGCCTGCCCCTCGTACGCATTGATCGGGAAGGGGACGGACTGTGTCGGTGCGGGGGAGGCCGTCCCGGCGGGGCTGCCCACCGCCGGGAGGGGAGCGACCAAGCCCGTCCCGGAGTTGAACGTACCGAGGTAGTGCTGGTCGAGCGTCACGACGTCACCCGTGGCCTCCGTGCCAGTCTTCTGGATCGTCACTCCGCCGCCGTAGGCCTCCGGTGTCGGCTGGCCTGCAGCGTTCGACGCCTGCCCTGGCGGAGGGCACTTGGCGACGCTGGGCGCGATCTCCGCGCCCTCTCCATTCGTGATCGGTGACGCCGCCAGCGCCTGAATGCCCGTCTCGGTAACTTGCGTGCCGGCCACGACCACCGTCGGCCCGGGCGCCCCCTGGACGCCCTGGGTGCCCTGGGGGCCGGGCGCCCCCACCGGGCCGGTCACCCCCACCGGACCGGTTGCGCCCTGAACGCCCTGCGGGCCCGTCTTACCTCGAGGACCGACCTTCCCCTTCGGACCCGTCTTTCCGGTCGGACCCTGCGGCCCGCGCGGGCCCTGGCGCAGGATCCCGCACACCAGCTGATCGTCAACGTCGAACTTGAGGCACTGCACGAGTGGCTTACCCGTGTCCAACGCGGTGATGTGGGCGGCCGTGTCCGAGGCGGTGACGTGGACGGGGGTGGAGTTGGCATCGGCCCAGGGGAGACCGGCGAGCGCCCCCACCGCCGCGCAGGCGGCGCCGAAGGCGAGGATGCGGATGAGACGTTTGAACTTCATGGAACCTCCGTGTGAGAGACAGGGCCGGCCGGTCCCCGTGGGCTTGAGTTAGTGCTTCTTGGGCTTGTGCTTCTTGGGCTTGTGCTTCTTCGGCTTGGGCTTGGGCTTCGGCTTGGGCTTCGGCTTCGGCTTCGGCTTGGGCTTCGGCTTGGGCTTGGGCTTGGGCTTGGGCTTGGGAGTAGGAGTCGGCGTCGGGGTCGGAGTGGGGGTCGGAGGAATGACCACCGGAGGCGTGGGCGTCGGAGTCGGTGGCGGTGGCGGCGGCGGTGGCGGCGGCACGAACAGCGACCAGGTTCCAGTGGCGGCGGCGTAGACCGCCTGTCCGAGGCTTGGAAGGATCAGGTCGTTGGCGCCGCCGGTGACCGTGGCCCCACCGGGGCCGTCGATCACCACGCCAGCGCCAGGGCCCAGGCTCAGCTTGTTGGCGCCGCCGTCGGCCGGGAAGATCGACTCGAACGTGCTCGGGACGCCGCCCACGAAGTCCAGCTCCGCGTTGGCGCCGGCGACGATGTCCCTGCCGCTGCCGAGGGTGATCGTGTTGGCGCCGGAACCGCCGAACACGATGTCGTTGCCGTTGCCCAGCGTGATCGTGTTGGCGGCGGCGCTGTTGAGCGAGAGCGACGGGTCCTGGCTGATGATCTCGGCGAGGACGCCGCCGGCCCACGTGATCGCCCCGTCGTCGCCGAGCACGATCTTGTTGCCGTTGCCGCCGGTGATCTTGTCGAAGCCGGTCCCAGCCACGATCACGTCGTTGCCGTCGCCGGTGACGATCGTGTCGTTGCCTCCGGCGCCCGGATCCGTGCTCCCGACCTTGGACAGGTGCTGGATCCAACCATCGGGGCCGGTAAAGAAGACGAAGCCGTTCTTGAGGATCACGTTGGGCTGCGACGTGTGTCCCAGGTTGATCGTCTGCTGGCCGGTGCCGGCGAGCACGATCGCCGACCCGTTGTTGGCGCCGAACACCGTGCTCAGGCCGAACGTGGTCGGGTTGACCGTGAAGGCGTCGATCACGCCGCCGGTGCCGGTGATCGGGTTGTTCAGCTGGTCGACGACGCCGTGGTCCAGGATGATGATGTCGTGCCCGACGCCGGCCGTGATCTGGTCCGATGTCGCGTTGAGCGGATCGGCGGTTGGCGGGCCGCCCGGGCGCGCCGAGTTCGCGACGATCAGCGCCTGCAGGTGTTGAGCGAGGTCCTGGGCCAGCGTGTGGCTCAGATTCAGGTTGATGCCGTCGTCGGCGTGGATCAGGTCGTTGCCGGTGCCGGCGGTGATGATGTCGTTGCCGGAGCCTCCGAAGATCTGGTCGCCGCCGCCACCGCCGACGATCGTCGAGTTGCCGACGCCGCCGTAGATGATCACGCCGTTGGGGTCGAGGCTGGCGTTGATCACGCTCTGGCCGGGGTTCAAGTACTCCCGCGCCCCGCCGGTCAGATTGGCGGTCGTCGAGTTGTAGAAGCTTCCGTCCTGGGTGGTGTTGCCAAGGAGGATGAGGGGCGAGTTGGGGCCGCCGCCGCCGGTGGCGACCAGCTTCTTGTAGCCGCCGCCGCCCTGCACGACCGTGATCGTGTTCAGGACGGTGGAGCTGACGGTGACCAAGCCCTCTGTGGTGACGCTGTTCGAACTGGAGCCGAGCATCACGTCGACCACATCCACGTTGTGGTAGGTGATTCCACCGGCAAACGTCAGCGGCGTGGTCACGCCCTTGCTGATCGTCACCGCGCCGCCCATCCCCAGGCCGTCGATCTCGCCGAACTGGGCCTGAGTCAGTCCGCTGGCCAGGGCCGGCGCATATAGCGTCTGGAGCGAGGTCAGCTCCTGAGCACTGATGCCGCCGAGGTGGCCGGTGTAGTTCGGCGCGCTGCCGTCGTTGAAGACGTTGAGCGTGTCGACCTTGTTGGTGTCGCTCTGGGACGGAGGCAGGGCGGGCAGCGGCGTGTCGATCTCGGACGGCAACTCGACGGCCTCGACCAGGGTCCGCGGCGTCGTCTCGTTGCCCTCGATGATGAGCGGGCCGTAGATGGCCGAGACTACGTGCGGCTGGGCCGGGAAGACCTGGACGGGCTGCCCCCCGGCGGCGGTCGGCGCGTTCGGGTTGACGCTGACGGTGATGGTCACCGGGAGGTTCCAGTTCGACGGGGTGAACACGACCACGGGCTCGCCGCCGGTGCCATCGAAGCGCGAGTCGGTGGACGACACGAGCGTCTTGCCGTCGGTGAGGATCGTCACCGTCACGGGAGCGATCGGCGGCTTGGTGAGCTGCACGGTGTACGTCCCGGCCTGGTTGGGGCCGACGATCGTGGAGCCGGTCGGCTGCAGGACGAGCACGCCACCCGAGTCCCCGTCGATCACGTTGATCTTCACCGTCGGGTTGTCGACGACGCCGCCCGAGTACACGCCGCCGGTCGCCATCGAGCTCGCGACGGCGGCGGTGATCGTCGCCACCACCTCGCCCTCGACGACGCCGTCGTCGAGGGCGTTGACGGTCACGGTCTGCGGGATGTTCCAGTTGGCGGAGGTGAACGTGAGCGGGCCGGAGAAGCGCAGCCGCGCATCGTCCGCGCTGAGGGTGATCGTGACCGTCTCGCCGGCGGCGGGCGCCGTGGTGAGCTCCGTCGTGTACGTTCCGACGACCGTAGCGCTGCCCTCGACCACGTTGAGCCCCTCCGCGGGCAGGTTCACGATCAGGCCCGGCAGGTCACCGTTGACCACCTGCACGTCGACGTTGGAGATCGCGATGTCGTTGAAGCCGGCCAGCCCCGTGCTCACCGGGGTGGTGCTGAGCACCGAGCTCATGATCTCGATCGTCTGATCGCCCGTTAGCACGGTCCTCGACGTCGCGCGCACGAAGATCGTCTGCGTGCGGTTCCAATCGGTGGCGCTGCCGGCCGCCGCCGACGCGTCGAAGGTGAGAACGAGCGCCGAGGACCAGTGGACGCCATCGGTCGACAGCTGCACGGAGGAGCCGCCGTCCGCGGTCGGGTCGGGCGCCGCCGCCACGGTGATGTACCAGATCGTCGTTGGCGTCGGCGGGCTGATCCCGAGCGCCATCGTGTAGGACGACTGGTTCGAGGTGCCCGGTCCGTCCTGGGTGACGGTGGTCCCGCCCGGGTTCTGGTTGATGATGACCTGGCCCGCGGTCTGGCTGGCGACGCTGAGCGACACGCCTGGAGCGAAGATGCTGTTGTACGCGGGATCGGTGCTGGTGACGTTGTGGTTGATGAAGCCACTCGTGCCGTTGGCGTTCAGCGCGATCACCGGGGTGGTGACGTCGCCACCGACGTTGAACGTGTCACTCCCCGCACCCCCTTCGAGGACGGTGATGACGTTCGGCTCTGTGCTGAGCACATCGAACGTGTCATTCCCGCCGAGACCGTCGACCTCGATCTTGGCGATGTTGGTGTAGGACACGTTGAGGCCCGCGCCCATGACCCCGTCCTTGGTGATCACGAACGTGTCGTTGCCTTGGGTGCCGATGACGACGAGCGTGTTGTAGCCGCTGCCGCCGTCGATCGCGACCGGAGCGTTGATGTTGTACTCGACGAGGTTGTTCCCGTTACCGGTGTTGATCTGTGTGTTCGACGTCGCGACCGAGTTGGTGTTGGCGATCTGGAACGCCTGGACGATGAACGTGTTGTTCCCGCCCTCGCCGAACAGCTTCAGCGTGGCCTTGTTGCTGTACACCGTCAAGGTGGCGTTACCGATCCCGGCGTAGGCGGTGGTGGCGTAGCTCACTCCGGCGCTGAGGTATCCCGATGTCGTGAGGACGGTCGCGATCTCGTCGCCGGGCGCCACGTTCTGCGCGGCCGTCGGCTGGGAGCCGAACAGCTGCCCGAACTGGAACGTGTCGTTGCCGGCCAGCCCGTCCAGGACGGTGATGGCGCTGTTGTCGTCGACGTTGAACTGGTCTACGGCGGTGCCACCGAGGACATGCAGGAGGTTGATCGTGGTGTCGTAGTTGACCCGCTCGTAGCCAGGCAGGTAGCCGCCGCCGGCCGCCGGCTGGAGATCGGCCACGTAGTTGCGCTCCAGCAGGAAGTCGTTGGGCGCGTTGGCGACGCCGTTGATCGTGAGGGTGTTGAAGTCCGTCGGCGCGCCGCTGTCGTGGATGTTGACGATGTAGTCGGTGCCGGCCGGGTTGGAGCTCGTGCCCGACATGTCGACGATGTAGGCGTCGCCGCCACCGCCGCCGTCGACGTTGACCATGTTGCGCAGCGGCAGGCCGCTCACGCCCTGCACCGTGCGGCTCATGCCCGCAAGCGCGTTCTCCTCGGCGGTCCCATTGACGAGCGCTGCCGGGCAGGTGGTGGCGCCGCCGGTGCAGGCGCCCGAGTCGAACTTGTCGGCGAGGTCGGTCGTCGGCAGGTGCAGCGTGATGACGTCGGCTCCGGTGCCGCCGGTCACGATCGTGTAGCCGGCGATGGCGACCGGCGACAGCAGGATCGTGTCGCCCCCGTTGCCGCCGTTGACCTTGATCAGCGGCGCCGTGAACGACCCCTGGAGCGTGATCGCGTGCGGCGTGCCATCCTGCCCACCGTTGAACGTGATCGTGGTCGACGCCGTCACTGCGCTGGTGGCGTCGACGAGCAGATTTCCGGGGGCCGTCAGGGTGACGGAGACGGCGGTCACATGGGAGCGCTGCTGGAGGCTCACGTTCTGCGAGGCGACGCCGCTCATCGCAGCGCCCGAACTGACGGTGCTCCCGGTCATCGTGAGATCGCCGCCGTTGGCGGTCAGCGTCACGTTGCCGGCGGTCCCCGTCACCGACGAGGTCGACACCGTCAGAGCGCCGCCGGCCGTGAAGCTCACGGTCTGACCGGCCGTGACCTGGGCGCCCGAGATCGCCGTCGCGCCCGTCGAGGTCCCCGTCACCGATGTGCCCGCCGATACCGTCGTCGGGTCGATGATCAGGGCGCCCCCGTTTGCGGCGAGCGCCACGGAGCCGCTCGACGATGCGACCGTCGAGGCCGTGACCGACAGGCTCGTGCCCGCGGTCAGGGTCAGGCCCTGGTTGCCGGAGACGTTGGCGCCGTTCTGGACGAGCACCTGACCGGGCGAGGTGCCGGTCGTGGTCCCCGACGCGGTCACCGTGGCGATCAGCAGCGTGAGGTCCCCACCCTGGGCGGTGAACGTGACGTTGCCGGCGCTGGCACTGACAGAGGACTGCCAGACGGTCTCGGACGTGGTCGCGGTGAGGCTCACGCCCTGGCTGCCGGCCACCGAGCTCGTCTGGGAGACGAACAACACGCCGGTCGCGCCCGCCGTCACCGATCCACCCGATACCTGGGAGTCGGTCAGCGCCAGTACGGGCGCGCCGGGCGCGACGCCGCTGCCGGTCGCGGTGAGCGAGACCGCGCCGGTTGACGTGACGGTGGTCGCCACCAGCGACAGCGTCGAGTGGGCGGTCGCGGTCAGCGAGGAGAGCGGCGCCGTCGCACTGCCGAGGGTCGAGCCACTCGTGAGCAGCGCGCCGCTGGTCGCGGTCAGCGACAGCGCGCCGCCGGTGGCGGTCGTGGAGCCGAGCGTGGCGTTCCGCGCTCCGGTCAGCGTGATCGCGCCGCCCGCAGCGACGCCCAGCGTGCTCGTCTCGAGCACGATGTCGAGGGTCGCGGTCGCGCTCAACGTGGTGCCCGCCGAGAGCGTCGAGCCGCCGATCGTCACCGTGCCGCCGTTCGCCGTCAGCGTCACCTGTCCGGCGGTGGCCGACGCGCTCGATCTCGCGAAGCTGATGGTCGTCCCCGCGGTCAGCCCGATGTTGCCGCCGGTGGCGGTCAATTGAGACTGGCCCGTGGCGTTCTGAACGATGAGCGCGCCGGCGACCGCGGCGACGGTGACGGAGGTCGCCGCCTGCAGCGACGCGCCCGCCAGGGTGACCGTGCCCTGCGCGGTCACGCTCACCGCGGCGTTGCCCGAGGTGAGCGACGAGCCCGAGACGAGGACGAGGCCACCGCCGGAGATCGTCACGTTCCCGCCGCTCCCGGACGCACTCAGCACCGAGGGGTGAGTCGTCCCGCTCGAGTCGACGGTGGCGGTGATGCTGATGTTGCCTGGATCGGTGACTGAGACGGTTCCGTTGGAGGCGTTCACCGACGAGCCCGCGATCGTCAACGAGCCGCTGGCGCCGAGATTCACGGTGCCCGCGGTCGCGCGCAGCGAGGAGCCCGATGAGACGTACCGGACGACCAGATCGCCGCCTGCGGTGACGTTGAGGCCGGACGCCGCGGACACCGAGGAGTCGGTCACCGTGAGCCCGGTGCCGGAGCTGAGTGCCGCCGACGCGGACGACGACGTGAGCGACGAGCCGGTCAGCGTCAGCGCCCCGCCCGCGCCGATGGTGAGGCCGACGCTCGAGAACGTGGAGCTCGTGATCGTGATCGCGCCCGGCGCACTCAGCTCCATTGAGGCGCTGGTGACCAGGTTGAAGGCGCTGAACGTGTCGGTCCCGGTGCTGCCCTGGAAGACGATGTGCTGAATGGCGCCGTTGCTGATGGTGTACGTGCCGGTCGACCCACCGCCGGTGAGACTGATGGCGATGTTGCCCGTCCCGCTTCCCGTCAGGCTGTCGTTGCCGGGTGCGGCGATGATGTTGAGCGTGTTCGTGCCGACGCCGACGCTGTTGATCGTCGTCGATCCCTGGCCCGCGGTGATGTAGACGATGTTCGAGCCGGTGCCGAGTGTGATCGTTCCGGCCGGCCCTGCGATCTGGTTGTTGCCGCTGCCGACCGTGATCACGTCGGTCGAGCTCCCGCCGACGATGAACCAGTTGCCGGCGCCGGAGGTGATGTTCGCCGTGCCCTTGCTGCTGGTGTGCCGGATGATGTCGACGGCGTTTGCGTCCGGCTGACCACCGGGGTTGCCGACGATTGTCACGTTGGACGGCCCGGAGGCAACGATGTCGTTGCTCTCGGTACCTCCGGTGAGGGTGGTCGAGCTGTTGTTGCCACCGTACTCGATCGTGTTGTCACTGAACGCCCCGGTGCTGCCGGTGATGTGCACCGGCACGATGACACTCGGATCGACCTGGACGGTTTCGTTGCACGGGTCACTCGCGCTGCAGGACTGCGACGACCAGTCGCCGACGATGCTCGAGACGTGCTGGTAGGTCTCCTGGCGGCCGAACGCGTTCACCTGGATCGTGGCGTCGCCGCTCGTGCCGCCGACCTGCGAGATCTCGTAGCTGTCGTTGGTCCCGTCGCCGCCGATGTTCCGGTACTGAGCCAGGTTGCCGACGTTGAGATAGAGCGGCTGCGCGCTGCCGGCGGTCCCGTTCCACGTCTGCGGCTGGCACCCGGGCTGGCCGCCGCCATTCGGGCAACTGCCGCCGGCGCCCGCCAGGAAGATCGGCGTCGGCAGCTCCAGGTAGCCGATCGTGAACGACGCGGTCTTGTGGATCGTCCAGAACAGGAAGTGGATGCTGATGTCGAAGCTGAGCGTGATCGGAACCCGGCCGGTCCCCTGCGCCTTGAAGTCGAAGCTGACGCCGAGGCCGGCGAGCGAGATCCCGAACACGTTGAGGCTGACGCTCGCGCTCCCGCTGAGCTCGAACGTGTAGAACGGCGCGGTGGGCGTCGGCGCCTGCGACTCGACAAAGATGCTGAACTGGCCGACCAAGCCGAAGTCGCTGGAGCCGAGGATGATCTGGCCGCTGAGGCTGATCCGGAAGTTGCCGTTGGAGTCGAGGAAGATCGAGCCGGAGAGCGTCGCGAGCCCGAAGAAGCTGATGCTCGCGTTCGCGTTGAACGACCAGTACCCCTCGGCGCCGGTATTGGGATCGGGCCCGACGAAGATCGTCATGCTGGCGTTGAAGTCGAGCACCTTGAGGATGTCGACCTTCCCGCTGACGGCGAGGTAGAACGATCCCGGCGCGATCCCGAGCTCGGTCTGACCGGTCGTGTTGATCTGGAGCGTCCCCGACGCCGTGATGCTGAACACCGCGGCGTCCGCGTTGAGGCTGACCTGCAGATCGAGGGCGATGCCGTTGGAGTAAACGCCGGCGCCGCCGTTGGCGGTGAAGGTGAGCGGACCGAGCGTGAAGCTGAGTCCAAAGGTGATCTGGAAGCCGCCGGACCCGATCGTGATGTCCGCAAAGCCGCTTGCCTGCGCGAATCCGAGGAAGTCGACGGTGCCGCTGAGGTCGAGCGCGAATCCGGGCGCGACCGTGGCCCCGTTGAACTGGACCGCCTGGCCCGTGGTGTTGATCCCAAGCGTGGCGGATACCGCGAAGCAGAGCCCGACCGACGAGCCGAACGTGCCGTGGCAGCTGCTCGCACTCGGCGAGCCGGTCGTTCCCACGCCGAGGCTGACCGAGGCGTAGGCGACAAGGCCCTGGGGGTTGACCTGGAACAGGCCGGCGACGTTGACGCTGCCCAGCGGCCCCAGGGACATAGTGCCGGTGACCTGCAGGCTCAACTCGGTCGGGTTGATCGTGAACTGGACGTTGGCCGTGATCGAGACGATGCCGCCGACGGTCACGACGCCGAACATCTGGAGGCTGAACCCGGTCGCGATCGGCGTCGCGGTGGTGAGGAGGTTGCCGGCCGCATCGCGCTGGAAGCCGCCGAAGAAGCATGTGGCGGTGTTCGTCGAATCGGGCGTGCACGACTGCCCGGAGGCGGTGACGCCGTTGACCGCGAACGTGTCAATCGTCTGCGTCGTGCTGAACGTGTTGATCTCGACCAGGAAGTCACCGTTGAGCGCCACGCCCGGGATCCCGCTGGAACTGAGCGTCAGGAACACGCGTCCGACGACGCCCGTCGTCTGCGGCGTCGAGCCGATGAACATCGTCAGGCTGAGCTGGCCGGTGAGCGAGCCGAGATTCGCGATCGACGTCCCGACCGCGCCGGTGATCGACAGCTCGCCTCCGCTGGAGCCCGCCGCCACCTCGATTTGGATAAAGCCGGTGAGGGTGATCACGCCGCCGATCGTGATCTGGGCGTTGATGTTCGCGGCGACGTAGATCTGCCCGCCGGCCGGGGCGTTGGGGTTCGGAGCGCCGTTCGGTCCGGGAGCCGAGGCGTAGATCGTGATCGTGCTCGGCTGCCCGGCGGTCAGCAGCGGCAGGAACGCGTTCGGGACGGTGAACTGCTGCTGCTGCAGCGTGGTGTTGAACATCACCGTGACGGTGCCGCTGATGCTGAACAGGCTCCCGACGTTGGGCAGGCCGATGCTCGCGCCAGCGCCGACGCTGAGGTAACCGGCCACGCCGGGATTCGTCCCGGGTGCGAGGCCGGTCTGGACGATGATCAGCCCCGTCGCCGTCCCGTAGTTGACCGTCGCCACGCCGACGCCGTACTGGAGAGACGCGGTGGCGTAGATCTCGAACTGGTACGGATTGATGCTGAGGAACAGGGCGCCGTTGAGCGACAGAAGCGGCGACGGGCTGCCGGGCGGCTGGATGGCGAGGATGCCGCCGAGCGCGAGCTCGAAGCTGAGCGGCTGGAGATCAAACGTCTGCGTCGCGGTGCTGCCATTCGGCCCGAGTCCCGGAAGCGTGAGCGTCTCGATGTGCTCCTGCTCGGTCGTGTTGATCTCGAGCGTGCCCGTCGCGTCGATCGTGATCCCGTACTTCTGCAGCCCGCTGAAGTTCGTCGCCAGCGTCGCGGCGCCCCACAGCTGCGGCACGGACGAGAGCGTGTTGCTCATGTCGAGCGTGAAGATCCCGGACGTCGCGCCGACCGTGCCCAGGCCGTAGATGCTCATCTGCCCACCGAAGCTGAGCGAGAAGACGGTGTGACCCGGATCGCTCGTCGTGTCGACGGTGAGCTTCACGTCGGCCGTGATCTGCAGCAGCGGCGAGCTCGTGAAGCCCGCGGCGTTGAGGATGAGCCCACCCGAGAGTTCGATGAAGAAGTTCTTCGCGGGCTGCACGACCGTGAAGCTCCCGGTCGCGGCAAGGCCCGTGTCGCCGGCGGTGTCCGACCAGCCGCCGGCGGCGAACGTGGCCGTCACCTGGCCGGGGACGAAGCCACCGCTGTAGAGGAAGCGGAACGTTGTGGGGCCGACCTGGACGATCGGATCGGTGCCGCTGAATGCGGCGAAGCTGCTGGAGAGGCCGGCTCCGCTGAGCGTCATCGTCGTGGCCGTGACGCTCGTCACGTTCACCTGCTGGCCCGGCGCCGGCGTGAGCGTCGCGTCGACCCAGCTGCCGGTGCTGATCACGCAGTCGGTCGCCGAGGCGCCGCCGCAGTCGGTCGGCGCGTCGCTCGCCGTCGACACGGTGCCGCCGCTGTTGGCCCACGTGCCAGGGTTGAACGTGACCGTGATCGTGTTGGTCGCGCCGCTCGTTGTGGTCGCGCCCGAGTAACCGCTGAAGAAGTAGCGGAAGGTGGCCGCCCCGGAGCTCCCGGCGGCGGCGGGCAGCTGCACCGGAGTGCCGACGAGGACGAGGGTGTCGTTGGCGGCGTCGGCGACCGTGATCTGGTTGCCCGCGCCCAGCGACTTCGGATCCACGGGCAGGCCGCCGACGTTGGGGAAGGTGATGTCGACCCAGACCCCGCCGTTCAAAGTGGCCTGGTTCTGGACGGTGCCGCCGGCGGGGTTGGAGAGCCCGGCGGTCGCTGCGACGACGGTGAACTGTTCGCTGGAGCCCTGGTCCACGATGCCGCCGGTGTCGCCAAACGAGCCGGGGAGGAAGGTGACGGTGTAGGCCCCGACGGGGAGCTGGCCGCTGAACGTGTACCGCCAGATATTGCTCGTGCCCTCCCGGACGGGCGCGCCGCTGAGCGGGATGACGGTCCCGGCAGAGTTGGTGATCTGGATCTCGTTGCCGTTGATCGTCGCCGGGTCGATCTGGTTTCCGGACGTCGGGGTGAAGGAGATCTCGATGTAGCCCTGGCCGTTGATCGCGTTGACGCCGATCGAGCTGCCGGCGAGCGATACAACCGGGCTAGGCGAGCCGTTCGTGCCCGGGATGGTCTGCATGACGTCCGCGGTCGGTCCCATGACCGAGAAGCTCTGCGTCGAGCCGAGGTTCGCGTAGCAGTCGCCGGTCGTGTTGGTCGACGGCGGGCAAGGCGGGCCGCGCGCCGAGGTCGAGTAGACGCTGGTCGCGGCGAACGTGACGGTCACCTGACCGAGCACGAACGAGCCCTCCAGGAGGAAGCGGTAGAGGCCGTTGCCGAGCGCGATCGGGTTCTGGCCGCTCGCGAAGCCGGTGATGCCGGTCGCACCGCCGCCGCCGAGCGTGAACGCGTTGTTCGTGACCGTGTTGGAGATGAGCTGGCCGCCCGAGACGGGAGCGAACTGGACGTCGACGTAGGTCTGGTTGGCGAAGTTCGCGGCGGTGAGCTGGCCGCCGTACTCGGGGGCGGCCTGAGCGGCGGGCGCTGAGCCGGCCGGCGCGAAGTAGGCCACGGTCTGCGGCGTGAACTGCGGCGTGACGGTGAGCGTCGTCGGGCCGGTGTAGCCGCTGAGGGTCTCGATCACGATCGGGATCTCGAACGTCCCCGGCGATGTCTGCGTCGCCGCGGCGCCGCCCTGGATCGCGATCGTCACGCAGGTGGTCGCGGTCGCGCCCTGGCTCCCGCAGGCCGTGATCGCGGTCCCGCTGCTGTTCGTGACGGTGAACCCGGCGACCGTCGTCAGATCGAGCGACGCGGGCGTGTACTGCGCGGCGCCGGAGGAGGGGACGTCGGGGATGGTGACGGTGAGCGTGCTCTGCACGCTGCCACCGCCGGTGATCGGGGTGAACGTCACGTGCTGCGGACCGATCGCCGGCGGCGGAGCGTTGTCGTAGGTCCAGCTGTTGGGGATGAATGTGAGGGTGATGGCGCCGCTCGCCGCGGGTGCGCCGGTGAGCCAGAAGCGGTAGGTGAGCGAGCCGGCGGTGGACGGCATGAGGACCGGCGTCTGGGACGTGTCCACGGCGAGGGTTCCGGCGCCGGGACCGCCGAACGTGAACTTCGGCATGCCGTTCGTGATCGAGTTCTGGTCGATCACCAAGCTCGTGCTGGCGTCGGGCTGGTCAAACACGATGTCGATCCAGTTGCGCCCGTTGAGGAGGTTGACGTCGATGGTGCCGCCCTGGCTGGGGTTGACGACGACGGCGGTCGGGCCCTCGATGGTGACGGTGCTCGTGCTGGCGGTATTCGACGCGCCCGTCGTGACGTTGCCCTGCAAGTCGGTCGTGTCCGCGTTCTTCACGGCGCCGGCGCCGATCGTGACGATGAGCGTCCCGGGCGTGAACGTGACGCCCGAGCCGAGCAGGTAGCGGAACTCGGTGACGCCGGCATCGCTCAGCGCGTTGGCCCATAGCTGGCTCTGAGTGATCCCGCCCGAGAACGACGAGGCGGCGAGGACCGTCTGCCGCGCGAGGTCGGTGACGACGCGCACGCTCTGGTTGTTGACGGTCTGGGTCTGGACCGTCAGATCGAACAGCGTGAATTGCGAGAACTGGCTCGCATTGGACTCCACGTATTGGATGAGCTGAGCATCGGTGTCGCCCTGGAGCGACGCGGGTGAGGTGGCACTGACCGTCAGCACGGTCTCCGTGGTCGGCCCGTAGGTGAAGATGCTGTTCGACGTCGGGTCGTACTCGAGCGGCACGGTGAGGACGCCGTTGGCCAGAGTGATCGTCTGGACCGGGACAGGTCCGGAGATGCTGACCGTCCCGCTGATGCCGCTGCCGCTCAGGCTGATCTTGTTCTCGTCGCCCAGGATGGCGGTGTAGTCGAGGTTCGCGCCGGTGGCGGCCTTGTAGGTGATGTCGATGTATGCCTGTCCCGTGGGCGGGGTGGCGGCCGAGTTGATGTTGCTCACGTCGGCGCCGTAGGTGGCGTCGGTGGATGTCGGGTCGGCGGTTGCGCCGTTGGCGGCCTGCACGTCGGCCGACCCCCCGTCGGGCGCCGGGTCGTTGACCGTGGCGCTCGGCGCCGTGCTGGCCGCCGTCCCCGACACCGGGGGCGTCGCGACCGAGAACGTGACTGGCTGGCCCTGCGCGTTCTCGAAGCCCATCTGCAGCTTGCCGTAGAGCGTCAGCAGCTGCACCTGCGTAGGGACGTTGGCCAGGAACAGCACCGTGACGCTGCCGCTGGTGACCTGAGAGAGGTCGACGTACAGCTTGCCGCTGATGCTGACGTTGTTGTTGAAGAAGTTGAGCTGGCCGGCGATGAGGAACTTCCCGTCGGTACTGATCATCACCGTCACCTGCCCGTTGAACAGAGCCTGCGAGGTGTAGATGGAGTAGATCTCGGCCGAGCCGATGATCGTCATCGGCGAGGTGAACGCCGAGAGGAAGTTCGCCTGGCCGTTCGTCGCCCGCGCCTGCGCGGCCACCTGCGACTGCAGGCTCGACAGCCACTGCGCGGCCGTCAACTGCGTCGGGACGCTGAATTGCGGATTGTTCAGCGCCATCGGATCGGTGATCGACGGCAGCGTCTTGTAGAACTCGACGCCGCCGGCGAAGTTGTTGATCGTCAGGCCCGTATCGGGGTCGAGCAGGATCCCGCCCGGGACGTTGACCGAGACGAACGCGTCGAGCGGCCCCAACTGGCTGAGGCCCAACTGGATCTGGAACCCGGCCATCCCGTCGATCGTGAAGCCGCCCTCGAGCCCGAGGTAGAACACCCGGTGGGCGACGGGCGTCGTCGTGTCAGTGGTGGCGATGATGTTGAAGCCGCTGTCCAGCTTGAGGATGCCGCCGATCAGGCCGGCGTCGATCTGGCCGCCGAACAGGTCTCCCTTGACCGTGACGGCAAGCGAGCTCAGCCCGGTGATCGGGAACTCGCCCTGCGCGAGAAGCGACGGATTGATCTGGATGCCCTGGATGGCGCCGCTCACGGTGACGCCGCCGAGTCCCCCGATGCTCGTCACGCTCGCCGACAGGGTCAGCGTGAAGTTGGCGGGGTTGTCCTGGATGTCGGGCCAGGTGATCCCGATCGACTGGATCTGGATGGGGAGGAAGCTCGGCCACTGGAACGAGCTCCCGGTCGCCGACCCGACGCCGAGCGCCACGCCGAAGCCGGGGAGGGTCTCGAAGCTCCCGTTGCCGAGGAACGCGAAGTTGTTTGCCGAGCCCGTGATGGACAGCGAGCCGATCTTCACCGTCGCCCCGACGGAGCTGAACGACACGATCGGGTCGGTCGGCCCGGCGCCGGTGTTGAGGTTGAACTTGGTGGCCGTCAGCGTCACGTAGGAGCTGAGCTGGACCGTCATCTGCCCGACGAAGAACTGGAACGCGGTGGCCTGGCCACTGGAGTTGAAGGTCACAGTGGCCTGCATCGCCACCGGTGGGATGCCGTTCAGAGCCTGTGCCCCCGGCGCGGGGCTGATCGTCGCCGACACCGGCTTGCCCGGCAGGAAGGTCGCGCCGCCGGTGCCGATGATGATGCTTCCGCCGAAGGTCACGGTCTGGCCGAACGTGACCGAGAAGTCCTGGACCCCGATGCGGATGTCATTGAACGTGACGATGCCGCCGAGCGAGATGGCCGGCGTGCCGTTCGCCGTGCTCAGGCTGCTGCTCTGCCCGCTCACTCCGTAGATCAGCTCGGCCTCGCCGAGCGTGAAGCCGTTCTCATACACGGTGAGGCCAGGGACCGTGCCGCTCGCCGTGGTGACCGGCTGGATGACGCCCGCCAGGTTGAGCTCGGGGAAGCTGATCGCCGCACTGTTGATGACAACGAGCTGCTGGTTGCTCGGGCCCGCCGGGTTGTAGGTGATGGCGATCCCCTGCGCGGACACGTTGACGACGTTCGGCACCTGGGCGGTGAGCGATGCGACCCGGAAGCTGAAGTTCCCGGGAACGTTGACGCGGAACTTCCCGCTCAGGATCCCGAGCGCGTCAACCTGCACCTCGAGGGTGCCGACGATGCCGGTCAGGTTGACGCTGACTCCGCTCGTGCTCTGCGCCGAGGAGGCGCCACCGAAGGCAAGGCTTGCCTTGTTGGCCCCAACGGTGATCGTCATGTCGAGCATGCCGTCCTTGAAGCCGAAGTTCCCGACACTGATCGTCGGCCCCTGGAGGCTGAGCGGACCAAGCGAGATGGTCTTCGGCGTCGTCGCCCCGCCCGCCGCGGAGTCGCTGATCGTGAACATCTGCGTCAGCCCGGCCGAGTTGCCGGCCACGTCGGCGGTACCGTTCGTCGTGAAGAACGCGTTCGCCGCGAACGTCAGCGTCACGGTCCCGTCCTGGAACAGTCCGGCTGACGAGCTGCTTGACGACGAGCCGCCGGTCGCGGGGTTCGCCTGGAGGTAGTAGCGATAGGTCACGGAGGTCGCATTGGCCTCGGTCCCCGACATCAGCTGCGGGGTCCCGACGATGACCGGCGCGCCGTTGGAAAGGTCGATGTTCCCGAGCCCCGAGCCGCTCAGCGTGAACGGAGCGAGGGTGCCGCCCGGACCGACGCCGACGTTGAGCTTGGTCTTGTCGATCGCGTTGCCGTCGTGGCTCGTGTACGTCACGTCGATATAGCCGACGGCGTTGAGCGTCGCCGGCGTCACCGGCTGACCGGGCGCCGGATTGGCCAGCGTCGCCGTCGGGCCGGGCGAGGTCTGACCCGGCGCCACGATGTAGAACTGCTCGGCGGAGCCGAGGTTCTGGACCGCATTGGCGCCGGTGCCATCCGAGAACGTCCCCGGGAGGAACACGATCGTCACGACGCCGGTCACGTTCGTCGGGAAGCCGCTGACGGCGAAGGCATACGTATTGCCGGACACGTGCGTCGGCGTCGGGTTGACCGTGACGCCCTGCATGACCTGACCGTTGATCTCGATCTGGAACTTCTGGGTGGAACCCATGATCTGATTCAGGTTCAGGCCGTCGCTGTTGACATCGTTGAACGTCACGGAGATGGACGTGATCGCCGTTCCCTCGGTGACGACGGCACCGGCGGCCGGCGCGGCGATGTCGGCCGTCGGGAATAGCGCGACCGTCGGGCCGCCGCCCCCACCGCCACCGCCGCCCGATCCCGCCGCGGGGATGCCGACGGCGCCGAACAGGGTGAAGCTGCCGACCGAGAAGGACTGCATGTGGAAGCCGGTCGTGGGGCTGATCGTGAACGTCGCGCTGCCGCCGATGCCGAACACCTGCTGCGTGCCCACCGTGATCGCCAGGTTGGCGTTGACGATCGCCAGCGTGAGCGTTCCGTCGGGCGCGCGCGTGATCGCGAGGGTGCCGCTGAGGTCGACGACGCCGGCGATGTTGATGTCGGCGCCCGAGACAGTGAGCTGGAACGTGTTCGGGCCGACGCCGTTGAGCGTCGAGGAGGTCGTGTTGATCTCAAAAGTGACGTCACCCGAGACGTTTAGGCCGCTGAGCCCGACGAGCTGTAGCTTCCCGCTCGCGGTCAGCGCGTACTGACCGGCGCTCGCGCTGGTGCCCGGCGCCTGGAGGAAGGACAGGCTGGCCTGGTTGACGAGTACACCGGCCGCGTTCGCGTTGAGGCTGCCGTCGCTGTTCTCATACGGTCCGCTGCCGACGAACAGCTGGAGGCCGGTGCCGGTGAAGCTGCCAGCCGCGAGCGTGAAATTGCCGTAGATCTCGAGGAGGTTGTTGAGGTTGATGTTCACGTCCTGGGCGACGAGCGCGATGAACGGCGACGGCAGCGCAGGGACGTTGACCGTGATCGGCGTTCCGTTGACCGTGATCGTCTGGTTCACGGCCTGATTGGTGGTGTTGACCTCGAGGCCCGCACTGGCGCTCAACGACAGCCCGCTGCCGGCCGCCGAGATGGTTCCGAGCAGGACGCCGGCGACGCCGCTGCTCGTGATGATCAGCGCGCCGCGGGCGTTGGAGATCGCGCCGAACGACGAGGATCCGTTGTAGGTGATGTTCGCGACGCCGATCTCGATCTGGTGCGTCGTAGTACCGCCAGAGGTCTGCGTCGCGTCCTGGAAGAAGAAGTCGCCGCCGAGGGTGATGGAGTTGGCAATCGTCAGGTGCGTGCTGTAGGCCGTGATGCGCAGATAGGGCCCGGCCGGCAGGGTGAGCGTCTGGGTGACCGCATTCCCGCTGGTGTCGGTGTAGGAATACGTGTCGCTGACCGCGGTCGCTGAGTCGTTGAACTCGACGGTCAGGTTCGTGGTCAGCGTCAGGTTCGGAATCGTGAACTGAGGCGTGCCGCTGAACTGCCCTGCGACCTCGCCGGGCGATATGACGAGGAGCCCGGCGGCATTCGTGACGGAGACGCCGGCGGTGCTGGTGCCGAGTGTGAGAGTGGTGTCGTCGAGCCCGATCGTGACGACCTTGGCGCCGGACTGCGAGGTCACCTGCTGGAACCACACGTGCGCCGTCAGCGTCTGGCCGAAGAGGGAGACCGAGACCGGGTTGCCCTCCGTGCCCGCTTCCACACGCAGGAACGGGCCGGCGGGAACATCGACCGTGACGTTCGTCGTGCTCCCGACCGCGCCGACCGCGAACGTCCGGTCGACGGCGCCCTTGGTGTTGTTGAACGCGATCGTCACCGACGCGTTGCTGAGCGAGAACTGGGAGCTGGCGAGTGCCGGTCCGAGGGTGAGCGTCGCCGTGAGCTGCGCCGCGACGCCGCCGTTGGTGAGGACGATCGCACCGCTCGCGCTGGCGGTGACGAAGGTGTTCGCGCCATCGCCGAGGCTGAGGGACAGCGGCGCGACTGCGATGTAGGTCGTGTCGCTCGCCGGGTCATACCCGAAGCTGACGTTCCCGGTGAGTGTCTCGCCGAGGATCCCGAGCGAGATCCCGCTGCCGCCGACGACGATCCCCTCGGCGACCGGGAGAGTGCCGCCGCCCGGAGGCGCCACGGTCTGGCCCGTGCCGGTCGTGTTGACCGACACCGTGAAGGCGCCGCCCAGCGTGATACCGGGGACGTTGACCGCGACGTTGGCGGTGACGATGCCGTAGACGCCCGGGTTGCTCGCGCCCGACACGATCGTGAGCGTGCCCGCGGCGTTCGTCACGGCGACGAAGGTCCGGCTCGTCGTGCCGAGCTTGAGCGAGCCGCCGGCGAGTTGGATCGTGATTGTGTCGCCGGTCCCGATGGTGCCGTCGGCGTTGAGGTTCGCGGTGTCGGCGACCGTCAGGTCGGCGGTCAGGGTCTGGCCGGCGATCGTGATCGCCACCCCCTGCGCGGCCACATCGAGATAGTGCCCCGCCGGGAGCGCGAGCGTCTGCGTCGTCCCGCCGATGGTGAACTGGGTGTTGATCGCCTCGGGCGTGCCGCCGCTGGCGAGCGTGTTGAACGAGACCGTGACCGACTGTGCCGATGCGCTGGCAGCGCCGCCGAGGTTGATGGACACGCCGGCGCTCACCTGGCCGGCAACGCCGTCGCGCTCGATCAGCAGGAGACCCGACCCGTTGCTCACCGTCGCGCCGATGCCGCCCTCACCGAGGACCAGGCTGACGTCGGAGGCGGCGATCTTGATCACGGTGCTGCTGCTCGACGTGTTCGCCGCGCCGGTGCTCGTCGCCCGCTGGAACGCGAAGATGCCGGACAGCGACTGTCCGAGGACGCTCACCGAGACCGGGTTCGTGGTGGTTCCGAGCTGCGCGAGCAGCGATCCGGGCGAGAACTGGACGTCGATCGCCACTCCATTCCCGAAGCTGATGTCGCTCGGCAGCCCGACGAAGGTGACGGTCGCGGCGATGTCGCCGCTGACCCCCGCCTTCGAGATCGTCAACGTCGCCGACTGTCCACTGGACTGGGTGATGCACAGACCGGTGGCGCCGGTCGCGCCCGCGGCGCACGGGGTGGTGTTCGTGCCGGCCGCGCCGAGGAACATGTTGAGGTTGGTGATCGCGACTCCGATGACGCCGGCCGTGTCGGAGAAGGTGAAGTTGCCGGAGATCGTCTGCCCGAGGATCGTCAGGCTCATCCCGGTCGCGGAGATGTCGACGAAGCTGTTCTGACCCTTGGTCGTGTCGAGCGTCAGCGACATGTTCACCGACAGCGAGGTGACGCCCGGCACGTTGACCGCGACCGTGGCGCTCAACGAGCCGCTGAGCCCGCCGCCGGTCCCGGACGTGACCGTGAAGTTCCCCGTTCCGTTGGTCAGCGCAAGGTAGTTCGTCGTCCCGTCACCGAGGCTGAGGCTGACGTTCGAGGCGGTGAGCTGGATGGTGCCGTTGGAGTCCTCGAAGCCGAAGTTGCCGGTGAGCGTCTGGCCGAGCACGCTGAGGACCACACCGGTTCCCGACACCTCGGCGTAGGTGCCGGCGGCGAGGTTGAGGCTGAGCGTCTGGCCGCCCAGCGACACCGATTGCGCGACCGCGGCTCCGGTCTCGTTGATGGCGAAGCCAAACGCCCCGGAGAACTGCACCCCCGGGACGAGGCCGCTCGCGTTGACGGTGCCCTGCAGCTGCCCGGCGATTCCGGTCGGCAGCACGACGAACAGGCCCTGACCGCCGGTGAGCACGTCGGGAAGGCTCGTGCCCAGGCTCAGCGCAACGCCGGCGGCGGCGATCGTCACCTCGGTCTGGCCCGCCGTGGTGGTCTGCTGCACGGCGAACGACCCCTGGAGCGTGACGCCTGCGACGGTGATCGACTCGTTCGTGCCGGAGACCTGCATGTACGGGCCGGCGGGAATCTCGGTCGTCGTCGTGCCGGTCGGCACGTTCTGAGGCGTCGTGGTCGTATTGATCTGCAACTGGAGGGAGCCGGCGAGAGTGACCGGTCCGGCCGTCAGGCTGGCGCTCAGCGCGAGCGCACCGGCCATGCCCCCGCTGGTGAGCAGCAGCGAGCCGTCGGAGATCTGCACGGTGCCGAAGCCGCCGAGCGGGATCTGAGCGCTCGTGACCGTCACAACAACGACGCTGCTTGCTCCCATCGTCGTCTCGGTGAAGCTGAGGTTCCCGGTCAGCGTCTGGCCGAGGAACTTGAGCGCGATGCCCGTCCCGGTCACGCTCAGCTGGGAGCTGGTGCTCGTCGCGGTGACCGATAGGCCCAGCGTGCCGACCAGCGTCACGCCCGGGATGGAGACCGACACGTTCGCGTTGAGGTTGCCCGTGAGGCCGCCGGACGTGCCGAACGTCAGGTTTCCGGTGCCGCCGGAGATCGCGAGCAGGGCGTTCGCGCCGTCCCCAAACGAGGCGCTCACGTTGCTCGCCGCCACCGTGACGGTGCCGCTCTGCTCGGTCACCGAGAACGTGCCGCTCACGCTCTCGCCGCCGATCGTCAACTGCACACCGGTTCCCGTCACTTGGAAGTACGGGCCCGCCGGCAGCGTGAGGCTGACGCTCGTGCCGCCGATCTGGAACTGCTGGGACACCTGCGAGGTGGTCGTGTTCACCTGCACAGCGAAGGTCCCCGTGAACACGGTCCCGGCCGGCAGGCCATTGAAGGTGACCGTGCCCGCGAACTGCCCGGCGATCCCGCCGCCAGTCGCCAGCAACAGACCGCTGCCCTTCGTGATCGTGACGCCGACGCTCGAGGAGCCGAGCGTGACGGTCACGTTGCTGAGAGCGATCTCGACGAGGGTCGTCGCTTTCGACCCGGGAGGCGCCTGCGGGCTGACCGGCACCGGGACCTGCTGGAAGGCGAACGTGCCCTGGAGCTGCTGCCCCTCGACCGTTACGGACCCGTCGCCGCTCGCCGTCAGCGAGCCAGGCGCGAGCGTGTCGGTGCCCACGGTCTGGGCGGTGCTCGTCGTGTTGATCGCGAGGTCGACGCTCGTGATGTTGCTCGTGATCCCGTTCAGGCTCAGCGTAACGGACGCCCCGGTGATCGCGCCGTAGATGCCGGCGCTCCCGAACGTCAGCTGCCCGGAGGTCATCGAGACCGACACCGGGTACGTCGTTGTGCCACTCGTCGTCGTGCCCGGTCCGAGTCCGAGCGTCAGGTTGGTGACCGTGACGGTCAGGTTCGTCCCGTCGTAGCTGACGCCGAAACTCCCGGTCAGCGTAACGCCGTCGACGGCGAGCGTCGCATTGGTCACCGTGACGTCGAACGTGCCCGTGGGGATGCTCACGGCGGTGCCTCCGCTCGTGAGCGCCAGCGACACCGCCCCTCCGGTGTTGTTCGTCTTCAGCGTGACGGTGCCCGATAGGGTCACGCCGCTGATCCCAACAAGGCTTGCCGTGCCTGTGCCGTACACCGCGTAGCCGCTGCCGCTGCTCTCGGCCTGGCCGGAGACCCCGCTCAGCAACACGCCGCGCGCCGTCGGGTTGAGCGTCCCCTTGCTGTCCGTGAACGCTGGCCCCTGGCCGACGAACACCGTGACGTTCGAGATGTTGGCGGGGGATCCGGTGCCGGCGCCGAACGTCCCCTCGACCTCGATGAAGTTGCCGAGGCTGATCGAGCCAGACCCCGAAACTGCGATGTACGGCGACGTCGTGGCTGTGCACGAGGAGCCGGTCTGACTGGACTCGCATTGGGTGGAGTCGAACACGACGGGAATGGAGCTCCCGTTGACGACGACCGTGTCGTTGATCGCGGACGGCGTCGAGTTGAAGCTCACCGACGCAGTGGCGTTGGCGTTGAAGCTCCCCGCGGTGGCGGAGATCGTGCCCGAGAACGTGCCGGCGGCGCCGGTCGGGAGCAGGATGAACGCGCCCTGGCCGCCTGTCAGCTGCAAGCCGTTCGAGCTGCCGGTGGGCGTCAACGCCGCGGTCACGCCGCTGAAGCCGATCCGGGTCACCGGGACAGAGGTGCCGGTGTACAGCGTCGTGCCGGGGTTGGCGCCGACGAGCAGATCCAGCTGGCTGCCTCCCGCCAGGCTCGCGAGAGCCACGCTCGTCGCGGTGAGGCTTGAGCCGATCGCAACGCCCGGCTTGAACACCGAGGTGGCAGAGGCGCCGCTGCCGAGGTTCTCGAACAGCTGCGGCGCCGCGCCGGTCTCGCCCAAGACGAGGTCGGTGTAGCCGTCGCCGTTGACGTCGCCGAGCGCGAGCGAGGTCGCAGCGGCGGCCGTCGTCAGCGCGATCGGCGTGCCGAAGCCGACCCAGTTCTTCGTGCCGCTGGCGAAGCCCTGATTGAGCAGGACGTCGCTCGTCGTACCGGAGTTCGCGAGGATCAGGTCCGGGAAGCCGTCCTGGTTGAGGTCAGCGAGGGCGACCGCGGTCGTGTCGGTGGTGGTGGTGCCGAGCGTCACCGACGAGTCGAGCGTGAGCGTGCCGGTGCCGTCGCCGAGGTACAGCTGGTCGCCGCCCGACGCGTTGCCGACGACGAGATCCAGGTGCTTGTCGCCATTGACGTCGCCGAGCGCGAGCGAGGTGGCTACGGCGCCCGCCGAGCCGATCGGCGCGCCAGCGACGAGGCCGCTCCACCCAGTGGACGAGTTGCCCTTGTTGGCGAACAGCTCGTCCTGCGCGGTGTTGGTGGTCGCGCCCGTGCCGTTGGCTCCCACAACGATGTCGTTGAAGCCGCTGCCGCTCACGTTGCCGGCTGCCAGCGTGCTGGCGTATGGAGTGCTGAGGGGCGTGAAGGCGGGGGTGCTCGCGAAGCCCTGCCACGCCGACGGCGTCACCGCCGTGCCGATCGCGACCGTGGCGCTGGGCACACTGGTGGAGGCGAGCGCGAAGCCTGTTGCGGTGAGGGAAGTGTAGGTGAGCGTCTGGCCCCCGATCACCAGCGTCCCGCCGCCGGAGAGGAAGCCCGCTGTCGAGGTGACCTGCACGGTGGTCGCGCCCGAAAGCAGCGCCGCGGTGAGCGTGGTGGAGGGCTTGCCCGCGTTGAGGTAGATACTCGTCGTGCCGGTGGCGCCCCCGGTGCTGACGATCAGGTCGGGCAGCCCGTCGTTGTTGACGTCCGCCAGCGACACGGCGGTGACGCTGTTCGTCGACGGAAGCACGCCCCCCGGGCCCGACGCCGCCAGCGTGAAGCCCCGCCAGCTGCCGCTGGAGTCCTTGCCGGCGTTGAGCCAGAGCTGGTCCGAAGCGTTCGCGATGCCAAGCACGATGTCGGGGAAGCCGTCGCCGTTGACATCGGCGACCGTGACCGAGGTCACGTCAGCGGCCGACACATTCGGGATCGTCGGGCCGCTGCCGGTGGTGGGCACCGCGGACCCGAACCCGGCCTCGGTGCTCTGGTCAAACGCGAAGCTCCCGCTGATCGACGGGCCGCCGGCTCCGCCGAACGTGAGCTGGGCGTTGTTGAGCACGACCTTGAGGTACGGGCCGGCCGGCACGTCGATCGTCTGCGTGCCGATCGTCTCGTTGACCGCCTGCGTGCCGGTGTTGATCTGCAGCGCGAACTCGAGCGTCTGGCCGGGCTCGGCGGCGAGCGTCACGCCTGGGATGGCGAAGATGGGTGTGCCGGAGGACGGCACGTTGGCGCTGAAGTCCGCGGCGACGCCGTTGTGATCGATCAGGATGGCCCCGCTCAGACCGTCACCAGTCGTGATGGTCACGAACGAACCGAGGCTGAGCGACAGGTCCGTCACGGCGATCTGGACAGCGGTCTCGGTGGCGCTGCCGCCGCCGGCGGCCGTCGCCTGCGCGACCGTGATCGTGAAGCTGTTGGCGCCCATCTGGACGCCGGCGACGGTCAGGTGGACGCCGGCGCCGGAGATCTGGGTCGTTCCCGGCGCCAGGCTGCCGTGCGCGGCGCCGGTGGTGTTGAACTCGACCTGCAACGTGCCGGAGAACGCGACGCCCGGCACGTCGATCGAGACGTCCCCGCCGAACTGCCCGAAGATGCCGCCGGCAACCGTGGTGCCGCTCACCGTCGTGCTGCTGACCATCGACAGGGAGCCGCTCCCGTTCGAGACGTTGACGAAGTTCGTCGTTCCGTCGCCCAGGCCGAGCGTCACGTTCGCGAGCGTGATGACGACGACGCCGCTACCCGAGGTGAAGGTGATGTCGCCCGTCAGCGTCTGGCCGCCGATCGTGAGGCTGACCCCGGTGCCCGAGACCTGCAGGTAGGTGCCCGCGGTGGTGGAGCCGGCCGGCGACGCCGGCAACACCAGGGTGGTCGGAGTCGGCGCGCCCGGGTCCTGGAAGACGGCGTTGATCGCAGACTTGGTCGTGTTGATCTGCAGGGTGAGTGTGCCGGAGAGCGAGACGCCCGGGATGCCCTGAATCGCGACGGTCGCGGTCAACTGCGCGGCGATCCCGGTGGTGGCGGTGGTGCTCGTGCCCTGCGGCCCGTCCATCAGCAGCAGATCGCCGTTGACGTTCGTGAGCGTTACGAACTTCACCTGGCCGTCGCCGAGGCCGAGATGGCCGTTGCTGATCGAGAGCTTGACCGCCACCGGGGTGCCGGGCGCTCCCGGGACCCCGCTGCTGCCCGTCCCGGTCGTCGTCTGCGTCAGCGAGAAGTTGCCCGAGAGCGTCTGGCCCAGGACCGTGAGTGTCGCGCCGGTCGCCACGATGCTGAGGAAGGGCCCGGCGGGGACGTTCAGCGAGACCGTCGCGGTGCCGACGGCGAGGCTGTCGCTGACGGCCTTCGAGCCAGTGTTGACGGAGACCGTGAAGGTGCCGCCCAGGGACACGCTCGAGCTGAGGTCCGAGCCGAGCGCGATGGTCGCGGTGAGGGTCCCGGCGACACCGCCGGTCGCGAGCTCGAGGAGCCCCGAGATGTTCGTCGCGCTCAGCACGCCGCCGGCCAGGCTCAACGAGCCATTCGACAGGCCGACGCTGACGACGCTCGCGCCGGAGGCGTTGGTCGCCTGCTGGACGGCGATATTGCCGCTCAGCGTCTGCCCGAGGATCGTGAGCGTCGCTCCGGTTGCCTGGATCTCGACATATGGTCCCGCCGGCAGGCCCTGCGCCGGAGCGCTCGTAGTGTTGATCGCCAACGAGAACTGGCCGGACAGCGCGATCCCGGGCACCTTCGCGAGTGCCAGGTTGACGGCAATCGAGCCCGCGATTCCGCTCGAGGTGACGACGAAGCCGCCCGTGCCGATCTGGGTCGCGGTGAGGATCGGCGAGCCGGGGGTGCCGCCGAAGGCCGCGGCCAGGTTCGCCAGCTGGATCTGCAACGAGCCCGCCTGACTGGTGATTGTCACATCGCCGCCGACGGTCTGCCCCAGCACGCTCACCTGCACTCCGGTGCCGGCCACCTGCACGAACCGCCCGGCCGGCACGTTGACCGGCACCGCCACACCGCCGACCGTGATCGAGTCGTTGACCGCCGCGGAGCTCGTGTTGATCTGGACCGTCAGGTTGCCCGCGATCGACACGCCGGGAACGTTGAACGCGACCGTGCCCGACAGCGAGCCGACGAGGCCGCCCGGCTCGAGGAACAGGGCGCCAGTGATCTGGGTGATCGACAGCAGCGGGCTCGCGCCGCCGAGCGACAGGGCGCCGTTCGAGATGCCGACCTGAAGTTTGGAGCCCGAGGCGTCCTGCACGATCGCGAGATTCCCGTTCAGCGTCTGTCCGAGGACCGTGATCGTCGCTCCGGTCGCCTGGACCTCCACGTACGGACCGCCGGGAACGTCGAGCGCCACCGTGCTCGCGCCGAGCGTGAACGTCTGGTTGACCGCGCTCGTGCCGGTGTTGATCGCCACGCTGAACGCCCCACTCACGGACACGCTCGAGCCAAGCGAGACCGTGATGCTGCCGCTCAGCTGCCCCGCGACTCCAGTCGAGGTGATGAGCAGGGCGCCCTGACCGCCGCTCAGGGTGACCGCGCCGCCGGCGAGCGAGAGCGATACGCCGGAGGCGACGATGCTCAGCGCGCTCGCCCCGCCGGCGAGCGCCGCGCTCCGCACCGAGAAGCTCCCGGTGAGGGTCTGCCCAGCGATCGTCATCGTGGTGTTCGTCGCCGAGACCTGCACGAACGGCCCGGCCGGGAGATCGAACGCGACGCTCTGGCCGCCGACCGAGAGCGTCGTGGAGACCGGCGCCGTCCCGGTGTTGATGCCGATCGCGAATCCGCCGCCGAAGCTCACGCCGGGCACCGTCAGCGCGAGGGTTCCGGAGATCGTCGCGGCGACCCCGCCGGAGGTGATCTGCAGCGCTCCCGATCCATTTGTGATCGACACCGCGCCGCCGCCGAGCGACAGGCTGACGTCGCTCGCCGCCACGACGACGGTGTTGTTCGTGTCCGAGAAAGCGAAGTTCCCGGTGAGGGTCTGCCCGAGGACGCCCAGCTGACCACCGGTGATCGCGAACGACGTGGGTGCGGTGGCACTGAGATCGAACGCGACGCCCGGGTTGGTGCTTCCCGGGATCGAGAGCGTTTCGGAGAAGGACTGCGTCGTGTCGTTGAACTGCACCTCGACGGTGCCGATGATGGTGATCCCGCTGACCCCGAGGAGCGTCGCGGTGCCGGAGGCGACGAGCGCGTATTTCGGCGTGGACCCGGGGATCTCGACGAGGCCGATTTGCGCATTCGACAGCAGGACGCCGATGGCGAGCGGGTTGATCGACCCGTCGGGCAGCGTCGCGGGCCCCTGACCGAGGAACACCTGGAGCCCGTCGCCTGCGAACGACAGTGCGCCCGCCCCGTCGGCAGGATCGGAGCCGAAGCTCACGCTGCCCGTGATCGACACGAAGTTGCCGATGTTCAGCGACAGGCTGCTGAGCGAGATGTTGAAGACGGGCTGGGGCGATTGCCCAAACTTGATCTCGATCGACTGCCCGCCGACCGTCACGGTCTGATCGACGGCGGCGCCGCTGGTGTTCACCTGGAGGAGCCCCTGAGCGCTCGCCGAGACGCCGCCGCTGCCGCCCGACACCTGGCCAGAGAGGATCCCCGCGACGCCGCCGGAGGTGATGACGAGCGCGCCCTGGCCGCCGCTCAGCGTGAATCCCCCGGCCGACGCGCCGATGTTCGAGACCCCGATCACGGTCACGGCCGCGGTGCCGGTGCCCTGCTCCTGGAAGGCGAAGTTGCCCGTCAGCGACGTGCTCCCACTGATCGTCAGGACGACGCCGGTGATGCTCACGCTCACGTAGGGCCCCGCCGGCAGCGACAGCGTCTCGGTCGTTGTGCCTGACCCCGTCGACGCCGGGACGGTGAACTGGTCGCTCACGGCCGTCGGCAGCGTGCTCACCTGCAGGTCGAATGCGCCGGTGCCGAGCTGCAGGCCGCCCGGCAGCGACACGGTCACGCCGGTCAGGTGCAGATCTCCGGCGACTCCCTGGGAGGTGATGAGCAGCTCGCCGCTGCCGTTGGCGATGGTCAGGAACGCCGGCCCGCCCGTCGGTCCGAGCGTCAGGAGGTTGCCGAGGCCATCCCCGGGCTGGTTCTCGAATGCGATCAGCGCCGCGGGGTTGCCGCTCGCATCCGTCCCCTGCGCGATCGTCAGGTTGCCGACGAGCGTCTGTCCGGCGATCGTCACGCTTGCGTGGTTCGCCACCACGCTGAACGACGAGGGGGCATGTGTGTCGAAGTTCAGCCCGACGGTGGCCACCGAGACGCTCACGCTCGGCACGGCGACGCTGAGCGCGCCGTTGATGTTCCCCGTGGCGCCACCCGCGTCGAGCGTGACGTTGCCGCTCACGCCGGTCACCGATACGGCGCCGCCGCCGAGCGACAGCGAGGCGCTCGACACCACCAGCGTCGTCGTGGCCGACGACGAGGTCAACGTGAAATTCCCGGAGAGCGTCTGCCCGAGCACGGAGATCTGCACCCCGGTTCCGGACACCCGGATGAACGGACCGGTCGGCAGGCTGACGACGACGCTCTGGCCGCCGACGGTGAACTGCGTCGAGGGCACCGGGGCGCTGGTCGTGTTGACCTGAACGGACAGGGTGCCGGAGATCGAGACGCCCGGGACGTTGAGGGCGATCGCTCCGGTCAGCGTGCCGGCGACGCCTGCATCGGAGACGAGCAGCGCACCGCTGCCGCCGCTGAGCGTGGCGAGGCCGCCGCCGAACGACGCGTTCGCGCCGGAGACTGCGATCGCGGCGACGGTGTCGCCGCCGGATGCGGTGCTCTGCTGGATGGCGAGGTTGGCGCTGAGCGTCTGTCCGGCGATGGACACCGAGGCGCCATCCGCCTCGACGCCGAAGAACGGACCTGCCGGGATCCCTGGGGCGGCGGCGGAGGTCGTGTTGAGCGCGATCGCGACACTCGAGAGCGTCACCCCCGGGATGGCGAGCGTCTGGACCGTCGCGCTGAGCGAGCCGACAATGCCGGCCGAGGTGATCGTCAGCGATCCCTGGCCGCCCGTCAGGCTGAGGTAGGTCGTGCCGCCGGCCGCGATGGTCAGCGCGCCGCCCGAGATGGTCACCGTCGTCGTCGTGGCACCCGCGACGGTGGACTGGGTGACGGTGAAGTTGCCGCTGAGCGACTGGCCGGCGACCGTCAGCGTCGCACCGGGTGTGCCGCCTGTTCCGATCGCCGCGAGTTGGAAGTACGGGCCGGCGGGAAGGCTGGCTCCCGACCCACCGAGCGTCACCGACTGTGCGGAGGTGTTCAGCTGGAGACTGAACGTTCCGGTCAATGCCACGCCCGGCAGCGTGAAGGCGACGGTGCCGCTCACGGACGCGGCGACTCCGGCGCTCGTGATGTCGAGTTCGCCGGAGCCCTTGGTCAGCTGTGCGAACGGGGGGCCGCGGGAATTCACGTTCCCGTTACCGTCGGACAGCGACACCTGCGCGTTCGAGACGGTCACCTCGATCGTCCCGTTGGGGTCGGTGACGGTCACGTCGCCGCTCAACGTCTGACCCAGGATGTTGAGGTTGAGGCCGAGCGCGCCGACGGAGACGAACGGAGCCGTGGCGCTGGGGGCGGCCGGCAGGTTGAGCGGGACAGACTGCCCGCCGCTCCCAGGCAGAGCGATCGTGACGTTGAACTGAGAGGTGAACGTGTTGACGAGGATCGTGCCCGTGCCCGACGCCGTCACCGAGCCGGTGCCGACGAGCTGAACGGAGCCGGTGGCGCTCAGCGCATAGTTGCCGTTGCCGTCGGTGAACAGGGCGAGCGTCGCGTTGGTGATCTCGACGCCGACGGCGAGCGGATTGGGGTCGCCGTTGGACAGCTGCGCGGGACCGTTGCCGAAGAACAGCGTCAGCCCGGTCCCGGCGAAGTCCTTGCCCTGGATGCCGTTCAGTGTGACGGTCGAGTAGCTGATCGTGCCCTCGACCGTGACGACGTTGTCGATATTCAGCGACAGGTTCGAGAACGACAGGCTGAACAGGTTCCCCTGGCTGGCGCTGTAGTTGATCGTCACCGGCTGACCACCGAGCATCACGGATGCGTTCACTGCGCCGCCCGTCGTGTTGATCTGAAGCAGCACGGTGCCGCTGACGCTCACCCCGTTGGACGTGCCCGAGCCGGTCCCCGACACGTAGCCCGCGACGCCGGTCGACGTCAGCACGAGTATCCCTTGGCCGTTGGTCAGCGAGGCGGCGCCGACGGTGGCCGAGACGCCCGTCGCGGCGAGGACCGTCTCCGCGGCCGCGCCGGTGCCCTCCTGCTCGAACGCGAAGCTCCCGCTCACCGCGTTCGAGCTGATCGTGAGCGCGGCGCCGAGCACGAGCACCTGCAGGTACGGCCCTGCGGGCACGTTGATGGTCTGGCCGCCGATCGTCTCGTTGACCGGCTGGGCGCCGGTGTTGATCTGAAGCGCAACGCTCATCGCCGGTGCCGGTGCGGGGGCCTGTCCGATCGTGACCCCGCTCGGGAGCCCCGTGAAGATCGAGCCGATGGCCGTCGCCGAGAGTTCGGCGGCGACGCCGTTGCCGTCGACAATGATCGCGCCGCTGACCGCGTTGGACTTGGTGACGTTGACGAACGTTCCGAAGGCGAGCGTGAGGTTGGTCACCGAGATCTCGACCACGGTCTCGCTCGCCGAGCCGGCGCCGGCCGTCGCGTGCGTGACCGTGATCGTGAAGCTGTCGGCCCCCATCTGCACCCCGGCGACCGTCAGATTGACGCCGGTACCAGAGATCTCGACGCTCCCCGGCCCGAGTGGGGCGCTGCCGACGGTCTGCGACGCGCCGGTGGTGTTGAACTGGACCTGCAGGGTGCCCGTGAACGCGACCCCCGGAACATCGATCGCGACGCTCGCGCCGAACTCGCCGAAGATGCCGCCGTGGTTGCCGTCGGCGGACGAGCTGGCGAGCAGCGTGAGCGACCCGGTCCCGTTCGACGCGTTCACGAAGTTCGTGTTCCCGTTGCCGAGCCCGAGCGACACGTTCGCGAGCGTGATCGTCACCAGGCCCGAGCCCGACGTGAACGTGAAGTCGCCGGTGAGCGTCTGGCCCGCCACCGACAGGGTCAGCCCGGTGCCCGACACCTGCACGTACGGGCCGGGAGTCGTCGATCCCGCCGGCGCGCCCGAGAGGGTGAGCGTGACGCTGCTCGCGCCGACTGCGAAGGTCGCGTTCACGTTGGCGCTGGTGGTGTTGACCTGGATGGCGAGCGTGCCGCTGATCGAGAGTCCGGGGACGTTGATGGCGAGCGTCCCGCTGAAGCTTGCGGCGACGCCGCTCCCGGATACGAGCAGTGCACCGCTCCCGCCGGAGAGGACGACGATGCCGCCGCCGAGCGAGGCTGTCGCGTTCGCCACCGACGCGATCACCACGTGGCTGCCCGCTCCCGAGCTGACCTCGACCCCGAAGTCGCCCGTGACCGCCTGTCCGGCGACGCTGAGCGTCGCGCCGGCGGCCTCGATCCCGAAGAACGGGCCCGCGGGCACGCCGGAGGCCGACGATGACGTCGTGTTGACCGCAATCGTCAGCGCGTTCACGCTCAGGCCCTGAAGCGGACCCACCGGGGCGGTGCTCACCGTGGCGGTCAGCGACCCGACGACGCCGGCCGTGCTCACGGTGAGCGAGCCCTGACCGCCGGAGACCGCGAGGAGCGTCGTGGCGCCGCTCACGATGCTCAGCGACGCGTTCGAGACCGTGACGACCGTCGTCGTCACGCCGGCGGCGGTCAATTGCTGCAACGTGAAGTCGCCGCTGAGCGACTGCGAGCCGACTGTCAGCGTCGCGCCCGGAGTCGTCCCGTTGCCGGGCGCTGAGAACTCGAAGTATGGGCCGGCCGGAAGCGGGGTGGCCTGACCCGCGAGAGTCACCGACGAGGGCTGCGCGGTGGTGTTGACGAGCAACTGGAAGGTGCCGGTGAGGGTCGCGCCCGGGGGCGCGACGATGACCGTGCCGGCGAGCCCGCCGGTCACGCCGGCGCTGGAGATGTCGATCTCGCCGGATCCATTGGTGAGCTGGGCGATCGGGGGTCCGCGCGAGCTCACTGAGCCGTTGCCGTCTGACAGCGACACCTGCGCGTTCGAGACGTTGACGTCGATCGTGCCGTTCGGGTCGGTGACCGTGACATTCCCGCTCAACGTCTGACCGAGGATGGTGAGGTTGAGGCCGAGCGCTCCGACCGAGACAAACGGCGCCGTCGCGCTGGGCGCCGCCGGCAGGTTGAGCGGCACCGACTGCCCGCCGCTGCCCGGCAGCGCGATCGCGATGTTGGTGAAGGCGCTGGTGAACGTGTTGACCTGGATCGTGCCCGTGCCCGACGCCGACACCGAGCCGGTACCGACCAGTGCGACGGTGCCGGTCGCGCTCAGCGCGTAGTTGCCGTTCCCGTCGGTGAACAGCGCCACGGTTGCATTCGTGATCTCAACGCCGACCGCGAGCGGGTTGGGATCGCCATTGGACAGCTCCGCCGGGCCGTTGCCGAAGAACAGCGTGAGCCCGGTGCCGGCGAACTCCTGACCGGGGGTGCCGTTCACGGTCTGGGTCGAATAGCTGATCGTGCCCTCGACCGTGACCACGTTGTCGACGTTCAGCGCCAGGTTGGAGATCGAGAGCGCGAACAGGTTCCCCTGGGCGGCGGTGTAGTTGATCGTCACCGGCTGTCCGGCGACGGTGACCGCGGCATTGACGGCTGCGCCCGTCGTGTTGAGCTGCAGCAGCACGTCGCCGCTGCCGGAGGCGCCGCCGCCGCTCGCCTGGGCGGTCCCCGAGACGTAGCCGGCAAGGCCGGCGGGGCTGATCACGAGGACGCCCTGGCCGTTGAACACCGACGCCGTGGTGGCCGGGCCGATCCAGATCGAGGCGCCGGTCAGCGCGACAAGCGTCGTCGTCGCCCCTCCCGTTGTCTGCTGCTGTACGAGCAGGTTCCCCTGGATCTGACCGAGGGTCGTGCCGGCGACGACGACCGCCGTCTGCGGGATCGTCACGGCGACCTGCACGTACGGACCGGCGGGCAGCGGGGTGCCGGTCGTTGGATCGACGGCGGCCGTCGACTCCGTGTTCACCTCGACCGCGAGGTTCGTGAGGCTCGCCGGGCTGAGGTCCGGGATGTTGAGGGTCACGGTGCTCACCCCGAGGTCGGCAACCGTCCCGGCGCCGCTGAGAACGACAGTTCCGTGGCCGCCGCTGACCGTCACGTAGCTGCCGAGTGACAGTCCCACGTTGCTTGCCGTGATGCTGAGCTGGGAGCCGCTCGCTGAGATGACGAACTGGCCGCTCAGCGAGGTGCCGGCGACGGTCAGGCCGGCGGTGCCCTGGATTGACGTCCACTTACCGGCGACGCCGGTCGGCTGAGCGAAGTTGATGATGACGGGCGGCGTGCCGGACCCGGTCGAGACGGTGATGGGCGACGCCGACAGGTCCCCGAGCGCGTCATAGTCGACCTGCCAGTTCGTTCCGGTCAGCGCCACGAGCCCCGCGCCGCCGAGGCTCACGTTGCCGGTGCTCAACAGCGCGAACGTGGGCGTGGCGCCGCCGGTGTCGGCCGAGCGAGCGACCACGCCCAATGTCGCGTTGCTGACGGTCAGGGTAGGTCCGGTCCCAGCGGTGAGCGTGACCACGAGGCCCGTTGCCCCCAACTCGGTCTGGGTCGTGGTGCCGTCGTCCTGGGCGGTGACCTGGATCGAAGTGGCGCTCAGCGTCACGAAGTTCGCGATCGCGATCTGCGGGTTGGCGATCGTCACACTGACCGCGCCCGCACCCGCCGTCTGGCCGTTGAGCGTGTACCAGCCGCTCACCGACCCGAAGCTCGCGTTGAAGTCACCCGCCGCGATCCCGCCGGAGGCGGCGCTGATCGTCACCGAGCCCGTGAACCGCGCCGCGCTACCGGTTCCCGTGATCGAGCTGATGCTGAACGACAGCGTCGGGGCGTCGATCTCGACGACGCCGCCGATGCGAAGGTCGCCCGGCGACACCGTCTTGCTGATCGTCCCCGTCTGGCCGACGAACGACCCCAGCGTCGACTCGACCGTTGCCAGGAAGTCGCCCAGCGGTGATCCGGCCACGTACGTCGAGAAGTGCGGCAGGTCCGCGGACACCGTGCCGGTCGCTTCGTCGAAGCTCGAGGAGATCGCCACGGGCGTTCCCGCGGGGGGCAGGTAGTAGATCCGTGGGCTGAAGGCGTCGCCGTTGACGCCGACGTCAATCGACAGCTGGGGCGCGGAGGCGAACTGCTCGATCGTCGCGCCCGTCACCGTGTCGATCGCGGTGAGGTCATACGAGGCGGACAGCGCGCTCACGCCGGCCACCGCGGCCTGTGACACGGTCACGCTGACGTAGGCGTCATGCCGGAGGCTCGAGGGCGCGAACGTCAGCGTCGCATCGCCCGCTCTGATCGAGCCACCGGTGGCGGCAAGGATCAGTACGGGTCCATACGCGGCGGGAGGTCCGCGGGCGCCGAGCGTTCCCGAAATGCTCGTCACGTCGCTGTCCGGAGCGGTCGTTGTCAGTGAAGTCGTCTGCGGCGTGATCCCGGTCGCAGCCGAATCCTCGGCCGGCGCGCCCTTGGGCGAGGTCATGCCCGAGGTCGCGCTCTGGCTGGTCGCGAGCCCGATGCTGGGAGAGTCGGAGCCTTCGACGAGCTGCTGACCGTCGTTCTGGGAGGTGTCGGTCAGCGTCAACGTGCCCGGCTGCGCGTCGGCGGCGTCGACGGAGGTGGACCCCGAGCTCCCGGCCGGCGAGCCTGCGCCGACGTCGGAGACCGTGGGCACCGCCAGACTGCCGCCGACTGCGCTGCTCATCGCGGCGACGGTCAGGTCCGGGCCCGCCGTGATCGGCGAGGCCGGCCCCACAGCATCCCCGCCGATGGTCTGAGGGGCGCCGGCCCCGACGGCCGCGGTCTGCAATTCGGTTACGGCCGAGGAGTTGATCTCGGCACCGGTCGGCGCCAGCGCGAGCGAGTTGGTGCTGCTCGTCGAATCGACGTTGCTCGCCTGCATACCCGCCGGCTGGGCGGCGGCCGCGGGTGGCGACGAGGACGTCGTCCCACTATCGCCCGCGGGCGTTCCCGACGCGTTGGCCGAGTCTCCAGAGCCGCTCGGCGCGGCGGCCGAGGACTGTGAGGAGTTGGCCACGGGCGGGTCGGAACTGCTCGCGGTGTCGCCTACGCCGAGGCTGGCGGGCTGCGGCGCCACCGTCGCCGGCGCCGCGCTCTGGGTGCCATCCGTGGACGGACCGGCGATCTGGGCGGCGGCCGGATCCGGCGACGCGGTGGCGGCGGGCGCGGGGGCGACCGGGTTGGCGGTGACCGTCGGGGCGGTGGCGTCTGCGGCGGCGCTGGTGTCCTGAGCGGCGGCGGCAGCGCTGGTGTCCTGCTGGGCGCTGCTGTCGGCGGCCGTCGCGGGGGCAGCGGCGGCGGCGGCAGCAGCGGCGGCGGCAGCAGCGGCGGCGGCCGCGGCGCTGTTCGCCGCAGCGGTGGTGCCGGCCGAGCTGCTGTCAGCCGCGGTGAGGCTGGTCATCGCCGCGTGCGCGACGGCGCGTGCCTGGCGAACAGTGTGCGCGGCGTAGCTTTGAGCCGTCCCGGCCGTGACCGTCACGGTGGGGGCGGCGGCGGCCGGCGTGGTGGGCGCCGAGTCGGTCGGCAGCGTCGTCGTCACGGGCGGCGGCGTGATCAGCGGCGGGGGCGGCGGCGCTGTATTGGCGACCACCGGCGCCGCCGCCAGGGCCTGAGCCAGACCGTTGATCGTGCCCGAGCTGGGGTACGTATGGGCCTTCTTCGGGACCGGAGGCACGAGCGAGTACGTGCTCCTGACGATCGGCACCGGGCGCCCGGCAGGAGCTCCGGCCGCCGGCCTTCGTACCACGTGCTGCCTCACCGCGCGCCGCTGTGTGCCCGCGCTCGCCACAACGTTGCGCGTGGGCGAGGAGGACGCGGATGACGCGGCCGGCGGCGCGTGTACGACTCTCGGCGCGGAGAGCTTGGGCACCTCGAGGACGGGCAATCGTGGAGTGGGAACGACAACCTCAGGCACCTGCACGACGGCCGCGGGCGGATCGACGAGCGATCTGATCGTGGCGAACAACAGGCTGCCGTAGGGAAGCGACAGCGCGAGGAGCCCGAGCACGCCGAACCAAAACCGGTGTCGGCGGGAGCCGAACACGCCCAGACCGGCCGAGCGGTGGGCGCCCCTGTGCGAGGGGCCTGCGTATGCGGGCGAAACTCTCAATCGATCTTTGCGATACCGGACGAAATCTCCGGCACCCCCCCTGCCGCTCGCGCCCCTGGAGCTCAAGCGATCCGAACCTTGACCAAGCCGGCCGGCCATGCACCGCCAGCGCACGAGAACCTTGCAAAAGTCTCGACGGCCGTCAAGACCTCTGGTGTAAATGGAGAGGTATTCGACGGGTGCTAATGCGCTACAAAGCGACTGAAATACCCGCAAACCGGGCCAAAGCGCGCCGAGGAGTCAAGGTCCACCTGAGGCTCACTGTTACTCGAGCCGACCGCCTCTCCGCGGCGGGCTCAGAACAGGGAAAACGCGGTGCGAAAGGCCGAGGCGTCCGTCACCGTGACCGAGAGCCGCACCAGCGCCGACGGCCGCTGGCGTCCCTTGCCCGACGTCTTGCGCCTGACCAGCGAGATCGCCGGAACCGTGACCCGCAGCGAGGCGCTGCGCACGGACTTGCTGCGCAGGGTGACGACGAGACTGCCACGTTTGATCCGCATCGTGCTCGCCAGGCGACGGCCGGACGCGTTGCGCACCGTGATCCCGCGGGCCAGGTCGCGCGCGCGGCGCGCGAAGCGGAACTCGGCATTCGGCACCACGACGATCGACTGAAGCGGCGGCGCGTTGGTCCCGGCACCGACCCTCAACGCCAGTGACGGACGACCCTTGCGGCTCACGGTCAGACCGCCGGAGATCGTCGGGCGCCCGGCGACGTTCCAGGCGATGCCCGCGGCGGCGCTGACGCCGGAGGTGTCAGACACCGTGATCGTGGCCGTGGCCTTGCCGGCCTTGGTGGGCGTGCCGGTGATGAGCCCCGTGGTGCGGGAGATCGAGAGGCCGGGCGGGAGCCCGGCGGCCCGCCAGCTGAGGGTCTGGCCGGCGCTGTCGGTGGCGTGGAGCTGGACGTGCACGGCCTGACCGACACGGGCATTCTGGGCCGACGGCCGCGTCAGCGTTACCACGGGCGCGGGCGGCGTGGTGGGCGTCGGGGCGGGCGTGGTGGCGGTGCTCGCCGGCGGCGGCGGGGCCCAGGTGGACCCGCACATCGCGGCGGCCACGGCAGCCCCCTTGGGCGATCCCAGCCCCGAGGTCATGTCGTAGCCGGTGCCGGCGCTGAAGCCGCTCAGCCCCCCGTAGGAGTTGTTGCCGGAGGTGACGTCGTTGAAGTAGCTGCCGTATGACGTGCTGGCGGCCTGATACAGCGCCGGGTTGGCGAATCCGACGGTCCGCCCGCCGCACGCTACGGAGGAGTTAGCGAGGGCGGCGAGGGCGGCCCAGGTGGGCGCCGCCGCGCTGGTGCCGCCCATCTCGTACCAGCGGCCGTTCAGGTAGATGTCGTACCCGGTGGCGGGGTCGGCGTCGGCTGACACGTCGGGAACCTCGCGGCACGACGTGTTGTGGGTGGCGATGCAGGTGACGGAGGACTGCGGAACGGTGAAGCCCGACTGGTAGGACGGTGCGCCCCAGAATGACGAGACCCCGCCGCCGCCGGCGCCGCCGTTGTTCCACACCATCTCGTCAGGTGGCGGACCGGCCGACGTCAGCGACGTGCCCCCGACACCCGTCACCCAGGGCTGACTGGCGGGATCGTCGACGGCGCGGCCGCCCGTGCCGCAGTCCTGGACCCCGCTGTCCCCGGAGGCGGCGAACACGGACTGCCCCTGGATGACGGCCTCCTGGAAGAGGTCGTTCTCGGCGCCGGCGGCCGCGCTGCCCTCCTGCGGCTCGCACAGCCCCCAGGAGGTTGAGATGACCTTCGCCTTATTCTGGGAGATGATCGCCCGGTACGTGTCATAGGCGCCGCTGCCGGAGTTCGGGCCCTGGTAGACGAGGATCGACGCCTGCGGGACGAGGCCGATCAGGTCCTCGATGTCCAGCGTCGACTCGCAGCCGGGGCACGTGCTGTCGCTGGTGTAGCTCGCACCGCCGTCGACGTTGACGTTGGTGATCGGCGCAGCAGTGCCGTAGCAGCTCTGGTAGCCGGCGATGTCCCGGGCCGAGTAGGGCTCGAGCTCGAACAGCGCCACGGTCGTGCCCGCGCCCCCGTCGCCCGCTGCGTAGAGGTCGTCCAACCCGTAGGCCGAGGCGATCTGAGCAGCGGTGTAGCCGCTCTTGCCGGTCACCTGACGACACGCCCCGCTCGACCCCGGGGCCGCGTTCGTGTCGGCGTTGCCCTGGGACGTGGCCTGTGCGCGGGCGGTCGGCTTGCGGTCCACGCCCGCCGGGGTGGGCGTCTGCAAGGTGTCGAGCCCGATCACGCCCCGCACGAGGCCGGCCACGGACGACGGGAGGGCCGGAGCGGTCGTGTTGGCGAAGGCGCTGCGGCCGCTCGGCACCTGGTAGCGCTCGAACGAGGTGGAGAGGGCAGAGGAGAGCTGGGCGGCCGTCGCGGTGAGGTCGATCGACAGGCCGTTGGCGGCCAGCGGCCCCGGCTGGAGGCCCTGCGCCTCCAGCGCCGCCCGGACCGCCGCGACCTGCGTGGCGTCGGGCGCGAAGTCCTCGGCGAACTGGGCGACGGTCAGATAGTGCTGGTAGAGCGGCGATCCCGGGGTCGAGACGGCCTGGGCGTAGGCGGACATCGCGGCTGGGTCGCGAGGGGCGAGGGCGACACTGGTGTCGATGACCGACGAGCCAGGCAGCGCACCCTGGGCGCTGGCGCCCGACGGGATGGTCGGGGCGCGCCCGACCCGGGTGAACGAGGCGCCCTGCGTGACCCGCTCGGGCGCGGCGAGGCCCTCGGCAGCGAGGCCGAGCACCACCGTGGCGGCCGCGAGGAGCGCGGCGGCGAAACGGAGGAGAGGGCGGCGGATCGGTCTCAGACCCACGGGGGGAGAAGCTCCGGCTGGCGAGCCACTCCCTCGCGCAGTGCCGCCTGTTGCCAGGGGTTGCGCCTTTCGTGCGAGGGCGCGGACCGTGGTGCGGTCTCACGCATGAACCGCTCCAGCGCAGCCACCACCGCGGCGGCCTCTTCCGCTGAGGCGCCCGGAGCCACGATCGAGAGCTTGGGACGTCGGTTCATCGCGTCATCAAAGGTATCGTCACTTCGGCGTGTCACCTTTACCGGTTCTTGATTACCCCACAATCCTGAGTGCCGTACCGCCCGCCGACGCGATCGAGCGGGTTCATGAGGGATTTCTGCGCTTCCAGAGTGGGGAGTGGGCCATGCCGGCCAAGATCTACCTGCAAAGCCCCCCGTTTGGCGACTTCCGGGCGATGCCGGCGCGGGGGGGTGGCGTCGCCCTGCTCAAGTGGATCACGTCGTTTCCTGGGAATCCTGAGCGTGGGTTGCCGACGGTCATGGGCGTGATCTGTCTGTCCGATGCGCAGACCGGCGCACCGCTGATGCTGCTCGACGCGCGTGCGGTGACCGCGCTGCGCACCGGCGCGGTGGCGGCCGTGGCGACGCAGGCGCTGGCGGCCGAGGGCGCCGAGTCCGTGGGCATCATCGGCTGCGGCCTGCACGGCGCGTGGGCGGGCCGGTGCCTGGCCGCCTCCGGCTACGCCGCCGGGGTGTGCTTCGATCCGCGTGCGGACGTGGCCGCCGCATTGGCCGGCGAGCTGGGCTGGTCGGTCGGCTCCCGCGCCGAGGCCGCCCGCTGCGACGTGGTCTGCTGCGTGACGCCGGGGGCCGAGGTCGTCATCGACGCCGGCGACCTGCGGGCCGGCATGCACCTGAACATGCTCGGCGCCGACGGGCCGGGCAAGGCCGAGGCCACCGTCGGCGCCGTGGCCTCATGCGCGCTGTTCTGCGACGAGTGGGCACAGGCGTCGCATGGCGGAGAGCTGACCGGCGCCGTGCAGGCGGGGCTGGTGGCGCGCGATCAGGTGACGGAACTGGGGGCGGTGCTCGCCGGGGAGGCGCCGGGGCGGCCGGGCGCGGCGGCGGTGACGCTGTTTGACTCCACCGGGCTGGCCATCCAGGACCTCGCGATCGCGCGCGCCGCGTACGACGCGTGGCAGGCCGGCGGCGTGCCGGCCCAGGAGATCACCCTATAGGGGGATGTTGCCGTGCTTGCGGCGGGGGCCGGGCTCGCGCTTGGTCTGCAGCGTCCGCAGCGCGGTGATGATCTTCGGGCGCGTCTCGTGGGGCACGATGACGTCGTCGATGTACCCGCGCTCGGCGGCGACGTAGGGGTTTGCGAAGTGCGCCTTGTAGTCCTCGATCAGCTTCTGGCGCCGGGAGTCGGGAGTCGGCGAGGACCCGATGTCGCGGCGGTAGATGATGTTGACCGCGCCCTCGGGGCCCATCACCGCGACCTCGGCCGTCGGCCAGGCGAAGTTGAAGTCGGCCGCCAGGTGCTTGGACCCCATGACGTCGTAGGCCCCGCCGTAGGCCTTACGGGTGATGATGGTGATCTTGGGCACCGTCGCCTCGGCATAGGCGTAGAGCAGCTTGGCCCCGTGGCGGATGATGCCGCCCCACTCCTGCGTGGTGCCGGGCAGGAAGCCCGGGACGTCGCAGAAGGTGAGAATGGGGATATTGAAGGCGTCGCAGGTGCGGATGAAGCGCGCGCCCTTCTCGGAGGAGTCGATGTCCAGCACGCCGGCCAGCTGGGCGGGCTGGTTGCCCACCACGCCGATCGAGTGGCCGTCGAGCCGGGCGAAGCCGCAGACCAGGTTGCGCGCGTAGTGCTCGTGGACCTCGTAGAACTCGCCGTCGTCCACCACGAGGTGGATCACGTCGCGCATGTCGTAGGGCTTGTTGGGGTTGTCGGGGACGATCGAGTCCAGCTCGGGGTCCTCGCGCAGCGGATCGTCGGTCGGCATGACCCGCGGCGGGGTCTCCAGATTGTTCTGGGGCAGGAAGCTGAGCAGGTAGCGCGCGTCCTGGAGGCAGGCATCCTCGTCATCGGAGGCGAAGTGGGCCACGCCGGATTTGGAGTTGTGGGACATCGCCCCACCGAGCTCCTCGAAGCCGACCTCCTCGCCGGTGACCGTCTTGATCACCTCGGGGCCGGTGATGAACATGTGCGAGGTCTCCTTGACCATGAAGACGAAGTCCGTGATCGCGGGCGAGTAGACCGCGCCGCCCGCGCAGGGGCCCATGACCAGGGAGATCTGGGGGATGACGCCCGAGCAGCGCACGTTGCGCAGGAACACATCGCCGTAGGCGCCGAGCGACACGACGCCCTCCTGGATGCGGGCGCCGCCGGAGTCGTTGATCCCGATCACCGGGCAGCCGATCTTGGCCGCCAGGTCCATGATCTTGCACATCTTCTCGGCCATGACCTCGCCCAGCGACCCGCCGAACACGGTGAAGTCCTGGCTGAAGACGCACACCCGGCGCCCGTCGATGGTGCCGTGGCCGGTGACCACCGCATCGCCGTAGGGCCGGTTGCGCTGCATGTCGAAGTCCAGCGTCCGGTGGCGGACGAACACGTCGAGCTCCTGGAAGGAGCCGGGGTCCAGCAGCTTGGCGATCCGCTCGCGGGCGGTCAGCTTGCCCTTGTCGTGCTGCTTGTCGACGGCGGCCTGGCCGGCATTGTGGATCGCGTGCTCGCGCAACCCCTCGAGCTGGGCCAGCTTCTCCTCATAGGTCTCGGGAGCCTTGTCTCGCATCATGGCGGGCGAGTCTACGCGGGCGGCGGGCCCGAGGCTCCGCGGGCGCGCGCCAAATCTCAGGGATGAATCCAGGGGTGACGGCCTTGTCGCTCCGGATTCGGGTGCCTACGGTGGGCGGCGACGCTGAAGATCCCGGCGCGGGGAAAGACCGGAAGCTGGTAACTGCTGGCCTGCATTGGGGGCGGGCGCCAAGCCGCAGTGCTCAGCAGTACCGCTTCCGGTCCTGGCCAAGCCCAGCCCGCTCAGCACCCTGACCATCCGCTACGCCACGGGGCAATCGACATGACCCTCACCCTTCGCCGCCTCATCATCACCGCCGCCCTGTGCACCCTCGCGCTCGCCGCGCCCGCGCACGCCGGCCAGATCGTTTACCCGTCGGGCACCGGCATCTGGGTCATGAACGACGACGGCTCCGCTAAGCGCGAGCTCGTGGATGTCAGCCAGGTGCCCGACATGGAGCATCTGGGGGACCCGAGCGTGCAGCCCAACGGCACCGAGGTGGCCTTCGTCGGGCGCTGGAACCAGGCCTACTACGAGCAGAACCACTGGGGCCCGGCGCCCGGCATGTGCGGCGGCAACTGCGAGGGCATCTACGAGCTCGTCAACGGCGCGGCGTCCCGGATCACCAACGCGCCCTTTGACTGCGGCGCCCAGCCGTGCGAGTCCCAGGAGACCGATCCGCGGGTGGCCCGCGACGGCTCGGTGGCCTACGTGTTCCAGACGTGGGTCAGCCAGATGGGGGGCAGTGGGTGGACGCCCATCCAGGGGCAGTCGGACCTGCTGGCCCGTGACAGCGCCGGTGCCAACCAGACCCGCTGGCCCACGGCGTGCGACGGGACGAGCGCCGCGGGCAGGGAGATCACCGACGCCGACGTGCTTGCCGTCAACCCGCTCATCCCCAGCCAGATCGCCTACGCCAACTGCCGCGAGACCGCCAACGACGGGAGCTGCGTGGTGGACTGGACCAGCGCCTACGACGTGATCGACTCCGGCGCGTCGCCGGGTTCGGCCGCTGACGACGTCACCTACCACTCGGTGGCCGATCCCAACGCCCAGTGCCTCCAGGACGCGAGCACGCAGATCGGCGACATCGACTTCTCGCCGGACGCGACCCACATGGTTGAGCTCCACGGCGGAGCGAGCGGGGCGGGCATCTACACGTACGCCGCGAGCGCCAACGGCGGCACGTCCGCGACCGAGTTGCTCGCCATCCCCAACGGGTGGAGGTTCTACGGCGTCCGCTACGTCGGCTCGGGCCGGATCGGCTTCACCGCCGGCACCTCCAGCGACAAGGTGAGCCTCTACACGATCCCGACCACGTGCACCGCGGCCAGCTGCAGCGTGGCGAGCGGCGCCGGGGTCACCAACCTCACGGGCGCGAGCTACGTGTCGAGCGACTATGTCCTGAACACCGCCGGCTTCTCCTACACCAGCTCGGGCTCCCCGATCAAAGCGGTGGCCGTCACACCGCCCCCGCCGTGCACGTCCTGCGCGCCTCCTCCGCCGCCCCCGTGCACCACGTGCAAGCCGGCCTCGAAGCTGACCGCCACCGTGGCCCGGATCCGCGCCCAGCGTCTCGGGACGCTCATCCGCCGGGGGCTGACGATCAAGGCATCGTGCTCGGGCGCCTGCGTCCTGAAGGCCTCGCTGCTGCTCAAGCGCACGGCCCTGGGCACGGTGTCGCGGTCGCTGCGCGGACGGGGCAGCGCCCAGCTGGTGCTGCGCCTGTCGCGCGCCGGCAGGGCGAAGCTCAAGCACGTGCACAACCCCAAGCTGACCCTGACGCTGGTGGCGTCCGATCGCGCCGGCCACAGGCGGACGCTGACGCAGACGTTCAAGCTGACGAAGTGAGGGCGCCGGCCAGCTGGCCGCGCGCACGGATGCCCAGCTTGCGATACGCGCTGGCCAGATGCGTCTCGATCGTCTTCTCGGTCACGAACAGCGTCTGCGCGATCTCGCGGTTGCCGGCGCCGGACGCCGCGATGCGGGCGACGCGTCGCTCGGTGGGGGTGAGCGCCAGCGGTCCCGTGGCGGCGGCCCGGCGGGGGCGGCCACCGGCGGCGATGAGCGCCGTGCGGGCGCGATCGGCCACCGCGGGGGCGGCGCAGTCGGTGGCGAGCTCCAGGACCTCGCGCAGCGCCTGGCGTGCGGGCCGCGCGTCACCCGAGGCATGCTGGGCCGTTCCGAGCTCGAGCAGCGCCAGCGCGAGCTCCAGCCGTGCCTCCGACGGTCGCAGCAGCACCACGGCCTCGCCCAGAACCGAGATCCGCTCGCTCTCGGGCCCGACGAGCGCCTGGGCCCGCAGCGCCTGGCCCAGCAGCCACGGGTCGCCCCAGCGACGTGCGCCGGTCACCTCCCGGGCGATCAGCTCGCGGGCCTCAGCCGTCTCCCCGAGCCCGTCCAGGGCCAGGGCGGCCTCGGCTCGCCACGGGGCCAGCGCGGTGTTGTCTGACATCCACTGCTCCACCAACCGCCCCACCAGCCGCATGTCCTCCAGCGCGTCGAGCAGCCGTCCCTCGGCGAGGCGCAACCGCCCCCGGGCGCTCAGCAGGATCGGACTGGGCAGCTGGTCCTCGGGACCGGCGGCCAGCGCGACGGAGGTCCGCGCCGCCTCGAGGTCCCCGCGCAGGACCAGCGCCTCGACCTTGAAGGCGAGTGCGAACGCCGCGGTGAGCGCCGACACACGGGCCGGCCCGATGTGCATCGACAGATCGGCGTCGGCGATGGCCTCGTCCAGCGACCCCGCGTGCCAGTGCGCCGCCGCCCGGAAGGCGTGGGCCAGCGAGATCCCCACCACGTCGCCACGGGCCCGCGCATGGGCCATGAAATCGCCCCACACCGCGATCGCCTGGCGGTAGTGCCCGCTGTGCATGAGGGCGTTGGCGGCATGCGCGTGCATGAGGATCGACTCCGTCAGCCATCCACCGGCCAGCGCGCGCTCGGCCAGCGCGGCCACCTCCTCACGCGAGCGCCCTCGTGCCAGCGCCTCGTTGGAGAGGATCGCCAGCAGCATGCACGCCCCCTGGCCGTCGGCCGGCATCGCCGGGTCGAGGCGGGCCAGCCGCTCCACGGCGAAGGCGCGGTGCGAGCTGTCCATGACCGCCAGGCTCAGCATCTCGGCCTCGAGCCGGCGCCACAGCTCGCTGTCGGGGTCCAGGCGAGCGAGCGCGCTCAGCGCCAGATCGATGCCGGCCTTGAGCTGACCGGCCGGACCCAGGAGCTGGACGAGCAGGAGCGCCGCCTCCGCGTGGGTGGCGCCGTCAGGAGCCGATTCGATGGCCCGTTCCAGGTGCGCGATCGCGCGCGCGTCGCCGGCCCGGGCCTCGGCCTGTCCGGTGGCCAGGAGGACCGCCGCCTCCTGGCCCGCCGGCGGCGGCTCATCGAGCGCGCGGCGAAGGAGGCGCGCCGCGGGCCCCGGAGCGCCGCGCGCCATCGCCTCCTGCCCGGCCACGGTGAGGGTGTCAACCACCCACGGATCGCCGCCGGGCGGCGTCTCGGTCAGGTGGACAGCCAACCGCTCGGGTGGGGCCCCGTCTGCGGCGAGCAGACGGGCCGCCTCCAGGTGCAGGCGCCCCCGGTCGTCCGCGTCAACGGCGGCGGCGATGGCCGCGCGCACCAGCGGGTGGACGAAGGTGGGCGGATCGGCCCGGGCCAGCACCTCGACCCGCGCCAGCGACTCGAGCACCGCGTTGACCGCCCCGGGGTCAAGGCCGGCCAGGGCGGCCACCAGTCGCGGCTCGGCGCCGTCGCCCAGGATCGCCACCGCGCCGGCGACAGACGAGGCCTGCGGGTGGACGCGCTGGACGCGACGCAGCACGGACGGCGCGATCCCCCGGGGGATGACCTCCCCGACAGTGGGAGCTGCCGCGGCGGTCGGCGCCACCCCGCGGTCCGCCAGTTCGCGAGCGAGCTCGCAGACGAGCAGGGGGTTGCCGTGCGTGGTGGCCTCGCAGGCCGCGCAGAAGGCGGCATCGGCGCCCGGATCCAGGCGCGTGCGGACGAGCGCGGTCACGGCGTCGCGGTCCAGCGGGGAGGGGCGGATCGTCACCGCCCGCGGCGTGGAGGTGATCTCGTGGATGAGCGCCTCCTCGCTACCGGGCTCGTGGGGGCGCAGAGCGACACACAGCTGGGCGTCGACGCCATCGAGACGGCCCAGCAGGTAGGCGAGCGCTCGGAGTGACGGCTCGTCGGTCCAATGAAGATCATCGAGGCACAGCACCAGCGGCTCGGCCGCCGCGATGCCGGCGATCAGCCAGTAGAGGCCGGCCAGAACGGCGAAGCCGTCGACGATGTGCCGCGTCGGGCGAAGGTCCAGCGCGGGCGCGGCAAGCGCCGCGTCGCCACTGAGGAGCTCCGACCGCTCAGATGCGGGCACCCTGCGCAGCACGGGCTCCAGCAACTGGCGCATGACCCCGAAGGGCAGCCCGCGCTCGAGCTCTGAGCCGCGCGCCCTCAGGACCCGGGCGCCGCCCGTGCGGGCCGTCGCCGCCGCCTCGTCGAGCAGGCGCGTCTTGCCGATCCCCGGCGCGCCCTCGATGACGAGCAGATGGACGCCGTGGCGGTCGCGCAGGGCATGCCGGATGGCCCCCAGCTCCTCCAGGCGCCCGACGAGCTGCCCCGTGTCCGTCCACACCCCACCCGATTCTAGGGGTCGGGAACCGGCCTATCCGCGTGGCGTTCAGGCGCGGGAGTACGGGCGGTGGTGGGCCATGCCCAGGCTGTCGAGGGCCGCGACGAGAGCGGCCTCGCCGGTGGGCGCCGAGGGCCCGGGCGCGGGCGCGGGTGGCGCCTCCGCGACGGGCTCCGGCTCGGCGGTTTCCGGCTCGGCGGGTTCCGGCGCGACCGCCTCGAGCTCGGGCTCGGCGGCTTCGGGCTCCGGATCGACGGCGAGCACCACGGCCTCGGCGGCCGGCTTGCGCCGGAAAGACAGCCTCAGCCGCCCGAACATGCCCGGCCGGGGCGCGGGCTCGGCGACCGTGACGGGCTCGGGCTCGACGGGCTCGGGCTCGGGCTCGGGCTCGACGGCCACCGGCTCCGGGACCTCGGGCTCGGGCTCGGGCTCGGCGGCCACCGGCTCCGGCGCGACCGCCTCCTCGTTGACCGTGAGGGTCACGCGGGTCCCCCATCCCGACGGCTCGAGTCGCACCGTGCCGCTGGCGGCGGCGCCCTCCCAGGCAACGGCGGTCTCCGGCTCGAGTTTGGTGATGCGGATCTCGCCGAACGCCCCCAGATGCCGGGCCAGCGACGCCGCGTCGCTGCATTCCGCCCACAGCTCGGGCGCCGACTTGACGAGCGTTCGGCTGCTCTGATGCTCAGTCATGCCATCAGGGTTCGCCTGGGCGCGCGCGACTCCTCCCGTCGCGCCGAGGCTTGCAGGACGCGCTGCTCAGGTCCGCCCGGAGCGGGCCACGAGGCCGTCGAGGAAGACGTCGATGGCGAAGCGAAAGCGAGCGTCGCCATCACCGGTGGTCAGTTCGGTCGCGCACTGCGCGAGATGCGGGTAGCGGTCTGGAGGGAGGGTGCTGAAGAACGCCGAGAGCTCCTCCCCAACCGCATCGGGCTGGTCACCGCGCTCCTCGTAGGTCGCGGTCTCCACCGCCAGGGAGGTCGTGATCAGCGGCAGGATGTCGCATGCCCACGCCGCGTCCTGCGGCGTGATTCCGCCCGCCAGCAGCAAGGCGAGCATGTTGTCCGCGGCGCGGAGCGCGTTCTCTCCGGTGGGAATGTTGGCGATCGCCACTCGCGCGATTCCTCGATGCGCCTCCATCACCCGTAGGAGGCCGCCGACGAGACGGTGGAGCTGCTCGCGCCAGCGGGCGGGATCCGGCTCCTCGAGCTCCACCATCCCCCCGATGCGGTCGAGCAGCGCATTGAGCAGCTCGTCCCGGTTGCGGATGTAGACGTATAGGGAGGCCGGCCCGGTGTCGAGCTCGGTGGCCAGACGGCGCATCGTCACCGCGTCCAGGCCCTCCGCGCGCAGGACGTGCAGGGCGGTGTCCAGGATCAGGTCCTCGCTGAGCGGCGGCTTGGCGGGGCGATCGCGGGTGCTGCGTGAACGGGGCGGCGATTCCACGTCGCTGATTCTATCGCTTGACACGATCGCCGTTCGTGGCGTACAGTGTTCGTAACGAACTGCGTTCTGCACGAACATCGTTCTGAACGTGTGACCAACTTCTCGCGGAGAGGACCGCCATGACCACAACCTCGCTCCCACCTGATGTCGTGAAGCGCGCCGATGCGAGCACGGCCGGTGACGGCCTCTACGCCGCGCGCTGGATCGTCCTCGCCATCGTGCTGTGCGCGGAGGTCATGGACCTGCTCGACGCGACGATCGTCAACGTCGCGGGTCCCTCGATCCGCCGCGACCTCGGTGGCGGCGCGACGACGCTCCAGTGGCTGGGCGCGGCCTACACGCTGGCCTTCGCGGTACTGCTGGTCACCGGGGCGCGCCTGGGCGACATCTTCGGGCGCCGCCGCCTGTTCCTCGTCGGCTCGTTCGGCTTCACGCTGATGTCGGCGCTATGCGCGCTCGCCCCCTCGCCTGAGGTCCTGATTGCGACCAGGACGCTCCAGGGCGGCTTCGGCGCGCTGCTCATCCCGCAGGGATTCGGCCTCCTCAAGGAGGTCTTCCCCGAGGAGGAGATGGGCAAGGTGTTCGCCAGCTTCGGCCCCGTGATGGGTCTGTCGGCGATCGCCGCCCCGGTGCTTGCGGGCGTCCTCATCGACGCCGACATCCTCAGCACCGGTTGGCGGATGGTGTTCCTCATCAACGTCCCGATCGGGATCGTCGCCTTCGCGGGCGCCATGCGCTACCTGCCACACGGAGCGGCCAAGCCCGGCACGCGGTTGGACCTGGTCGGGATGACGCTCGTCGGGCTGTCATCGGTGGCGATCATCTACCCGCTCATCGAGGGCCGCGCCGAGGGCTGGCCGGTGTGGATCTTCGCCATGCTCGCCATCGGTGCCGCGCTGCTGGTCACATTCGTGCTCTACGAGCGCGGACGTAAGGCGGCGCCGCTCATCGAGCCGAGCCTGCTGCGCAACCGCACCTACACCGACGGCATCGCCGTCGCGCTCGGGTTCTTCTCGGTGTTCGCCGGGCTGATCCTGATCGTGTCGCTGTTCTGCCAGATCGGCGAGGGGTTCTCCCCCGTCCACGCCGGACTCACCCTGGTGCCGCTCACGGCGGGGATGGTCATCTCGATGGTGATGTCCTTCGCTCTCGTTTCCCGGTTCGGCCGGCACCTGCTGCATGTGGGGATCGCGCTCTCCGGCGTGGGAGCGGTGGTGCTGGCGCTCACGGTGTCCGGTGCGACCGGCGTGGGCACGTGGGCGCTGCTGCCGGGGCTGCTGGTGTGCGGGCTGGGGGCGGGCTTCGTGTTCGGCCAGCTGTTCGACATCATCCTGGCCGGCGTGAGCATGGACGAGGTCGGATCGGCCTCCGGCGTGCTCAACGCCGTCCAACAGCTCGCCAGCGCCCTGGGCGTGGCGGTCCTGGGGTCGATCTTCTTCGCCCGCCTGACCGCCGGCCACCTGCCCACCGATGCGCTGGCCATCGCCGCCTGGGTCTCGCTGATCCCGCTGGCGCTGACGTTCGCGCTGGCGTTCAAGCTGCCGATGCAGGCCCGAGAGGGCGCCGAGCACTAGACCGGCTCGACGCGAGGAAGATCCGCACGGCTAGGACCCGAGCTGAATCGACATGAAGAACACGGTCAGGATGACTATGAGGGCCATCGCGTTACCGGCGAGCGTGAACCGCCGCAGGGCGGCCGTGTAGTCCGGGCTCCACGTAGCGCTCGTCCGCTGACCCCCACCCGGAACCGCGGTGGCCGCGAGGTCGCGCTCGGCCAGGGTCGCGAGCTGTCCGGCCGGTCGGATGATGAACGAGCCCTCCAGCGCGCCGAGAACGATGGCAGCGACGATGCCCCAGCCGACGTAGAAGTTGCTCCACTGGTCGAGCTTGCTGGCCAGGTAGACCCCGGCGATGATGACGACGAGGAGGCCGGGGTTGACCAAGTACCGGCCAAGACGCTGACGGGAGCGCAGCAGCCACGGGGTGACGGCCGGGTCGTGCCGGACCGCAGCTGCGAACAGCACGGGATATGCGAACACCGATCCGAAGCCGACGACCACGGCGAGGATGTGGATCGCCAGGACGACCTGCGGGAAGGAGACGGCGGGGACCAGCACGCGCCTAGTGGTTCGGCTTGTAGTCGCCGAACACGTCGCGCATCGCGCCACACACCTCGCCGATCGAGCAGCGGTCCTTCAGCGCCTGGCGCAGCCCCGGGAGCATGTTGCTCGTGCCGCGAGCGCAGTCGCGGATCTCGTCCAGGCGCTTGGCCACCAGCTCCGCGTCGCGATCTTCCTTGAAGGCCTTCAGCCGCTGGACCTGCTCGCGCTCTGACTCCGGGTCGACGCGCAGGATGTCGGGCACCTCCGGCGTGTCCTCGACGAACTTGTTGACCCCGACGACGATGTCCTGCTCGATGCGATAGCGCTCGTGATAGCCGAACGCGGACTCCTCGATCTCGTTCTTGATGAACTCGATCGCCTGCACCGAGCCGCCCAGCTCATCGACCTTGCTGATGAGCTCCTGGGCGCGGCGCTCGATCTCGTCGGTGAGGGCCTCGACGAAATAGGAGCCGGCGAAGGGATCGACCGTGTCGGCCGCGCCCGACTCGTAGCCGATGATCTGCTGGGTGCGCAGCGCGATCTTGGCGGCGCGCTCGGTGGGTAGCGCCAGCGCCTCGTCAAAGCCGTTGGTATGCAGCGACTGGGTGCCGCCGCACACTGCCGCGAACCCCTGGAGCGCCACGCGCACGATGTTGTTCTCCGGTTGCTGCGCGGTCAGGGTCACGCCGCCGGTCTGCGTGTGGAAGCGCATCCGCCACGAACGCTCGTCCTGGGCGCCGAAGCGCTCACGCATGATCTGGGCCCACATCCGGCGGGCGGCGCGGAACTTGGCCACCTCCTGGAAGACATTGTTGTGGCCGTTGAAGAAGAAGGCCAGGCGCGGGGCGAACCGGTCGATCTCCAGGCCCGCGTCGAGCGCCGCCTGGACATAGGCGATCCCGTTGGCCAGCGTGAACGCGACCTCCTGAACCGCGGAACACCCCTTCTCGCGGAAGTGGTAGCCGCTGATGCTCACCGTGTTCCACTTGGGCACCCGCTCGTTGCAATAGGCGAACAGGTCGGTGGTGAGGCGGATCGCGCCCTCAGGCGGGTAGATGAAGTTCCCGCGGGCGGCGTACTCCTTGAGGATGTCGTTCTGGGTGGTCCCGCGTAGCTGCTCGGAGGACACCCCCTGCTCCTCGCCCACGAGCTCGTAGAGGAGCAGGAGCACGCTGGCCGGGGCGTTGATTGTCATCGACGTCGAGACCTGGTCCAGCGGGATCTGGTCAAACGCCGTGCGCATGTCGTCGATCGTGTCGATCGCCACGCCCGTGCGGCCCACCTCGCCCAGGCAGCGCGGGTCGTCGGAGTCCAGGCCCAGCTGGGTGGGCAGGTCAAACGCCATGCTCAGGCCGGTGGAGCCGTGCTGGAGCAGGTAGCGGTAGCGCTCGTTGGACTCCTTGGCCGACGCGTAGCCCGCGTACTGGCGCATGGTCCAAAGCTGCTTGCGGTACATGTCGCGGTGCACGCCGCGCGTGTAGGGATACTCGCCCGGCTGGCCGAGCCGCGTGTCCAGGTCGGGCGGGAGGTCGCGCTCGTCATAGAGCGCGTTGATCTCGATCCCCGAATCCGTGAAGTGGCGCGGGTCATCAGGACCGACGATCGGGGCGATCGTGCGGTGCTCGTCAGCGGTGGCCATCGCCACCGGAGGTTACCCGGAGGCGCCTGCCCTCACCGCGACGCCGCTAAAGGACCTTGTGGAGGAAGGTCCGGGTCCGGTCGTGCTGCGGATTGTCGAGCACCTCGGCGGGCTTGCCGGACTCCACGACCACCCCGGCGTCCATGAAGACCACGGTGTCGCCGACCTCGCGCGCGAAGCCGATCTCGTGCGTCACGACGATCATCGTCATGCCCTCGTGGGCCAGCAGCCGCATCGCATCGAGCACATCGCCGACCAGCTCGGGGTCGAGCGCCGAGGTGGGCTCGTCGAACAGCATCAGCTTGGGCTCCATGGCCAGCGCGCGGGCGATGGCGACGCGCTGCTGCTGGCCGCCTGACAGCGCCACCGGATAGGTGCTGATCTTGTCCGACAGGCCGACCCGGCCGAGCAGCTCGACGGCCTTGTCGCGCGCCTGAGCCCGGCTCACACCCTTGACCCGGACCGGCGCCAGCATCACATTCTCCAGCGCGGTCATGTGCGGGAACAGGTTGAAGTGCTGGAAGACCATGCCGATCTCGGAGCGCTTGCGGGCGACGTCGCGCTCATGCAGCTCATGCAGCTTGCCGCCGGCCTCGCGGTAGCCGACGAGCTCGCCGTCCACGGACAGGCGACCGGAATTGATCTTCTCGAGGTGGTTGATGCAGCGCAGAAACGTCGACTTGCCCGAGCCCGACGGGCCCAGGAGGCACATCACCTCGCCACGGGCCACCTCGAGGCTGATGCCCTTGAGGACCTCGAGGCTGCCGAAGCGCTTGTGGACGCCCTCGGACCTGACCATCGGCTCGGTCATCGCGCCGCCCCGCCGCGGCCCATCCCCAGCCAGCGGGCCCGCATCGTCATCCGCTCGGCCCGAGAGAAGCCGCGCCCGAAGCGGCGCTCGATGAAGAACTGGCCGACATAGAGCACGCTGGTCATCGCCAGGTACCAGATGCTGGCCACGATCAGCAGCGGGATCGTCTGGTAGGTGGCCGCGTAGATCTGCTGCGTGGCGAAGAGCAGTTCGAACACCGACCCCAGCACGATCACCAGCGACGTGTTCTTGAGCATCGAGATCGTCTCGTTGCCCGTCGGCGGGATGATCACCCGCATCGCCTGCGGGATGACGATGAGGCGCAGCGTCTGCAGCCGGGACATCCCGAGCGATTGCGCCGCCTCCGTCTGGCCCTCGTCGACGGAGATCATCCCGGCGCGCACGATCTCGGCCATGTAGGCGCCCTCGTTGAGCCCCAGCCCGAGGATCGCCGCTATGAACGGCGTGATCACCGAGTTCGTCTTGGCACTGATGAGCACCGGGCCGCCGAACGGCACCCCGAAGTTGAGCTTGTGGAACAGGGCGCCGGCGAACCCCCAGAAGAGCAGCTGGACGAGCAGTGGCGTGCCCCGAAAGAACCAGATGTACAGCCAGCTGAAGCCGGAGACCAGCGGGTTGGGGGAGAGCCGCATCACGGCGAACAGGACTCCCAGGATGATGCCGACGGCCATGGAGATGACCGTCAACTCGATCGTCTTCAGGACCCCGCTGAGGATGCGATGGTCGAACAGGTACTGGCCGACGACGCTCCACCCGAAGTTGGGGTTGACGACGATCGAGCGGACGAGCGACGCCGCGATGATCAGGATGATCACCGACGCGATCCAGCGCCCAGGCCGCCGGACCGGAACGGCCTCGATGTCCTCGGGCCGTTCCGTTCCCGGTGATGAAAGCTCGGAGGTACTCACCTCTGAGCCAGAGTTGTACTAGCTCGTGGCGCCGTTGATCTTCACATCGGCCGGCGAGATGGCCCCGCTCTGGAGCCCCCACTTGGCCATGATCTTCGAATAGGTCCCGTTGCTCATCAGCACCTTCAGCGCAGCGAGAACCGGCTTGTCCAGGTCACCGGTTTTCGGCACGGCGAGCCCGTAGGGCGCTGTGCCGTAGGTGCTGCCCACGGTCTTGAACTGGCCGTTGGACTTCTTGACCGCGTAGGCGGCCACCGGCGAGTCCGCCATGACGATCTGCGCGCGGCCGCTCGACAGCGCCAGGTTGGCGCCATTCTGGTCAGGGAACGTGAGCACGGTGACGTTGGGCTTGCCGCCCTTCTTGCACTTCACGCCCTGAGCGGTCGCGTCGGTCTCCTCGGTCGTGCCCTTCTCGACCGCGACGGTCTTGCCGCACAGGTCGGCGAGGCCGCTCACCGATGTGCCGCCCGACGCCTTGGTGATGAACGAGGTTCCCGCGGAGAAGTAATCGACGAAGTTGACGACCTTCTCGCGGGCCTTGGTGTCGGTGAACGACGACGCGCCCATGTCGTACTTGCCCGCCGCCAGGCCGGGGATGATGCCGTCGAACGTCTCGTTGACGACGTTGGCCTTCAGTCCCATGACCGCCGCCAGCGCCTTGCTCAGATCGGCGTCCATCCCGATGATGGTGTGGCCGTCCGGCGCGAAGAACTCGTTGGGCGCGTAGCTAGCGTCAGAAGCGACCGTCAGCGTGCCTTTGGACTTGACGGCCGACGGCACCAGGGCGACGACGGTGGCATCCGCGCCCGCCGGAGCGGCCGAGCTCGAGGCAGCGGTGCTGGTGCCCGCCGCGGATGTTGACGATGACGTCGGTGCGGCGGCGGCCGACGATGTCGATGACGAGCTGTTGCTGCTTCCGCACCCGACCGCGACGACCGCACACAGCAGCGGCAGCACGGCCGAGAGCCATTTCCTCCGTGAACCCATTGTGCTTCCTCCTCGTTTGAACGACTCCCAGAAACCACCGGCAGGATAGGCAACATTGGGTGCGTTGGGGCGACTCCTAACAGAGGCGTAGCCTTGTGCTTATGAACGTCACCGTGCGACTCTTCGCCGGGTTGCGCGAGCGCGCCGGCTGCGACGAGCTCGCCCTTGAGCTGCCCGACGGCGCGCGGGTGGCCGACGCGTTGGCGCGGATGAGCGACGTCATCCGCGACGTGCCCGTCGTCATGGCGGTCAACCACGAGTACGCCGACGACGCCCACAGCCTGGCGCCCGGCGACGAGCTGGCCCTCATCCCGCCGGTCTCGGGAGGATCGGTCGGCACCGCCCACGTCCGGGTCACTGACGAGCCGCTCGCCCTCGACCCGCTGGTGGCCCGGGTCACCGACCCGCGCGCCGGCGCCGTGGTGACGTTCACCGGCGTCACCCGCCAGGTGGCCGAGCTCGACTACGAGGCCTATCAGCCGATGGCCGAGCGCCACATGGAGCGGATCGTGGCCGAGGCGATCGAGCGTCACGGGCTGTGTGCGGCGGCCGCGGAGCACCGCGTGGGGACGGTCCCGCTGTCCGAGCCGTCGGTTGCGATCGCGGTCTCGGCGCCCCACAGGGCCGAGGCGTTTGCCGGTGCGCGCGAGATCATCGACGAGATCAAGGCGCGCGCTCCGATCTGGAAGCGCGAGGAGGGCGGGTGGGTGCCCGGTGCCTCGCCGCGCCGACCCGAGGAACCGGCCTGACGCACGCGGCTTGTAGATTTGGCGCCCATGTCAACCTGCATAGTCACCGGGGGCGCCGGATTCCTCGGATCCCATCTCTGCGACGAGCTGCTGCGGCGTGGCCACCGCGTTATCTGCGTCGACAACTTCGAAACGGGCTCGCTGGCGAACATCGAGCACATCCGGTCAGAGAGCTTCCGCTACCTGAGCGTCGACATCATCGAGCCCTACTACGTTGATGAGCCGATCGACTTCGTGTACCACCTCGCCTCCCCCGCCTCCCCGATCGACTATCTCCGGCTGCCGTTGCACACACTTAAGGTGGGCTCGTACGGCACCCACCACACGCTCGGGCTGGCCAAGAAGCACCGCGCGAGGTTCCTCACGGCCTCCACCAGCGAGGTCTACGGCGACCCCCAGGTGCACCCCCAGCCCGAGACCTACTGGGGCCACGTCAACCCGATCGGGCCGCGCGGCGTCTATGACGAGGCCAAACGCTACGCCGAGGCGCTGACGATGGCCTACCACCGCCAGCAGGGCGTGGACACCGCGATCATCCGGATCTTCAACACCTACGGGCCCCGGATGCGGCCCCGCGACGGGCGCGCGATCCCGACGTTCCTGCGCCAGGCGCTCCAGGACCGGCCGATCACGGTGTTCGGAGACGGGTCCCAGACCCGCTCATTCACTTATGTCGACGACCTCATCCGAGGGATGATCGCGTTGGCTGAGTCCGGGTATCACGACCCGGTCAACATCGGCAACCCCAACGAGTTCACCCTCCTGCAGCTGGCCGAGGCCGTCATCGAGGTGACCGGATCGGAGTCCCAGATCGTCTATGAGGCCCTGCCCACCGACGATCCCCAGGTGCGCCAGCCGGACATTACGCTGGCGCGGGAGATCCTCGGCTGGAGCCCCGAGATCGAGCTGCTGGAGGGCCTGAAGCGCACGATCGAGGAGGCCGGAGCCGACGGTCTCATCGGCGACACCCTCTGAGCGTTGGGCCCGCATAAAGCGGGACGGGGCGCCGGGCCAAGACCCCCAGCTTCCACGTAACTTCGGAGACGAGATACCGTTACGACGTGCGGGGGGTCCAGGCAACGGCCCTGCTTAGCGTGACAATCGAGCACAAAGAGGCTATCCCAAGCCGCACCAAAGCCCGGCACGCCGCCGCCGCGCAGCTGCCCCTGCCCGAACGCGACGTGCGCCGCAAGCGCCCGCCGGTGCTCATGTTCCTGCTACGCAAGGAGACGCTGCGGCGGATCATGCGCGTGGTCTCGCTGCTGATCGTGGACTTCATCGGCGTCACCGCCGCCATCTTCACCGCCATCGCCATCAAGCTGGCGCTGCGGGGCGACTTCAGCCTCGGTGCGGCGTGGGGCAACACGCGCACGCCGCTCGCCTTCGCCTACCTGCTCACGGTGCTCATGTTCGCCCGCGTCGACCTCTACGCCGATCGCCCGCGCCGGCCCGGTCTGCCGAAGATCTTCTCGGCCCTGTTCCAGGCCACGGTGATCGCGCTGGTGTTCGCGCTGGCCACCGGCAATCACTTCAAGAGCTACTACATCTTCTACGGGGGGCTGTTCTTCGGCACCGCCTACATCTCGATCCTGCGCGAGCTCTACACGCGGGGGACCGGGTGGGTGCTCGAGCAGGCGGGCTACCGCCGGCGGGCACTGCTGGTGGGCTCGGGCAAGCACATCGAGGAGGTGGCCCACGCCCTGGGCGGGCGGTCGCGCACCCAGGTGGAGCTGGTGGGCTACATCTCGCTCACCCCGCGGCCCCAGAACGGCCTGCGCTCCCTGGGCGAGCTCGACCAGCTCTCCGACGTGCTGGGCGCCGAGCGCATCGACGAGGTGATCATCGCCGATCCGGACTTCCCCCAGGAGCGCGCGGTCGATCTCGTCGATCGCTGCCACCAGCGGGGCGTGACCGTGCACGTGGCGCCGTCGACGATGGAGATCCTCATCGACCGCGCGGTGTTCGTGCCCGGCGAGTCGGTGCCGCTGTTCACCCTGCGTCCGCCCGTGTTCGAGGGCATCCAGTACGCCGCCAAGCGGACGTTCGACCTCACGCTGGCCACGATCGGTCTCGTCCTGTTGTCGCCGGTGCTGCTGGTGATCGCCGTCGCCATCAAGCTGAGCTCGCCCGGGTCGGCCATCTACCGCTCGGTGCGCCCGGGGATGGGCGGCAAGCCGTTCAGCTGCTTCAAGTTCCGCACCATGCGTCAGCACGCCGACCAGATCCAGGATGACCTGGAGCCGCTCAACGAGCTCTCGGGCGCGCTGTTCAAGATCCGCGAGGACCCGCGGCTGACGCCCGTGGGGCGCATCCTGCGCCGCTTCTCGCTGGACGAGCTTCCCCAGCTCGCCAACGTGATCCGCGGCGAGATGTCGCTGGTGGGGCCGCGGCCGCTGCCCATGCGCGACTTCGAGCGCCTGGAGGACTGGCACAAGAAGCGCTATCTGGTCCTGCCGGGCATCACCGGGCTCTGGCAGGTCTCTGGCCGCGCCGAGCTGGACTTCGACGACCTGGTGCGGCTCGACTTCCTCTACCTCGAGCGCTGGTCGATCCTGCTGGACCTGTCGATCCTGCTGAAGACGATCCCGGCGGTGCTGTCGCGCCGGGGCGCGTACTGATCTGCGCGAGCGTTCAGCGCTCAGCGCCCCACGCGAGCGCGCATCAACGGCGCTCGGGAGGGGGGTGATGCGGATTGGGGTTGGTCAGCAACCACCAGACGACACACGTCCGGCGGTGCTGTCGCGCCGGAGCGCGTACTGATCTGAGCGCCCAACGCGGCCCAGCCCGCTAGGCTCCCGGCCGCAATGCCGCCCACCGACCGCTTCGTGATCAGCTTCGCCGCCGAGCCGCCCCAGGAGGCGCTGCCTTACGGCCGCTGGTCGGACACGCTGCGCGACCACTTCCTGAGCGCGTGCCGGGAGATCGACAGCGAGGGTGAGGACCTGGGCGAGGCGGGCGAGATCGCGTGGTTTCCGGACCGCACCTATAGCGGGCGCACCTACATCCCGGCCGTCGCCCGCACCACCACGGGCTACGAGCTGTTCGGCTTCGTGTCCTTCGCCGAGGGCGTGGAAGGCAGCCGCGGACCGGTGGACTTCGACGCACGCGCCGACTACACCTCCGAGACGGCCGAGAGCAACCCCGACTGGAAGCTCGATATCAACGACGAGGTCGTGGGCCAGTGGCGGGGCGAGCAGGGCAACGTGGCCGAGATGACGCTCGTGTGGGGCGTGCCGATGATCGCCGGCGGCGCCATCGTCACCGCCGAGCTCGCCAACCTCGCCGTGGACCAGTGCGTCCTCGTGGAGGAGCGCTTCACACTGGTGGCGCCCGACAACTACCGCAAGGACCTGCTCGAGATCAAGCTGTGGGACAAGGGCGGCGCTGAGCTTGCCAGCGAGTCGCTGTACGTCGACGACGAAGAAGACGAAGAGGACGAGGACGCAGACGACGAGGAGAGCGAGGAGGCCGGCTAGGCGGCGTGCTCGGGCTCGCCGCTGCGTCGCGCCAGGGCCAGCGGCAGCCGCGCGGCGACCTCCTCGTCGGTCAGCGGGAAGTGGCAGGCCGCGGTCGACCCGCCCGGCTTGCGCTCCAGGGGCGGGTCGTCCTCGGAGCACTTCGGCTGGGCCTTGGGGCAGCGGGTGTGGAACCGGCACGCCGACGGCGGGTTGGCGGGACTGGGCACGTCGCCGGTCAGGAGCTCCCGCTTACGCTTGCCGCCGGTTGGATCAGGAACGGGCACCGCCGACAGGAGCGCGCCGGTGTACGGGTGGCGCGGCATCGTGTACAGCACGTCGCTGGATGCCATCTCGACGATCCGGCCCAGATACATGACGGCGACCCGGTCGCACATGTGCCGCACCACCGACAGATCGTGGGCAATGAAGATGAGCGTCAAGCCCATGTCGCGCTGAAGCTCGCGCAGCAGGTTGAGGACCTGTGCCTGAATCGAAACGTCGAGCGCCGACACCGGCTCGTCGGCGACCAGCATCTTGGGCTCCAGCGCGATCGCGCGCGCCACGCCGATACGCTGGCGCTGGCCGCCGGAGAACTCGTGCGGATAGCGGTTGTAGTGCTCGGGGTTGAGCCCAACGCGATCCATCAGCTCCTGGACGCGTCGCTTGCGCTCGCCGGCACCCTTGAACATCCCGTGGATGACGAACGGGTCGGCGATGATGGAGCCGACCGTCTTACGCGGGTTGAGCGACGAGTACGGGTCCTGGAAGACCATCTGCATGTCCCGGTGCAGGGCCTTGAGGTCGTCCCCCTTCTGCGCGCCCACGTCCCGGCCATCGAAGATGATCGTCCCCGAGGTCGGGTCCATCAGGCGGCACAGCAGCCGGGCGGTGGTGCTCTTGCCGCAGCCGGTCTCGCCTACGATGCCGAGCGTCTCGCCTCGTTCGACGTCGAATGACACGCCGTCGACCGCCTTCACCGCACCGATCTGGCGCTGGAAGATCAAGCCGTGCTTGATCGGGAAGTGCTTGACGAGGTCCCTGACTTCGATCAGCGGGGTCATTTCTCGTACGGCTCCGGTCCGAATACCTGGGGGCCGGGCGGCCGCTGCTCGAACTCGTCGCCCGGCTCGCTGTCGACGAGGGATTCCTCGGAGACGTCGAGCTCGGTCCCCTCGCTGGTCTCGTCGACCTCGCTGGCGATCTGCTCCGGGGTCAAGATCTCAGCCGACGCGTTCGCCAGCCGGACCAGGTAATCACTGTCACGGCCGGACTGGATGCCGTCCCAGATCTTCGCTCGCACCGTCGGGTCGAGCAGGCACGCGGCCATATGGCCGCCGCCGTTGACCGCCGCCAGCTGCGGGTCGACGCGCTTGTGGGCGTCCCGGACGTACGCGCAACGCGGATGAAAGTGGCAGCCGCTGGGGCGGTGGATGAGGCTCGGCGGACGTCCCGAAATCGGCACCAGCTCCTCGTCGCGCGGATTGTCGAGGCGCGGAATGGATCTGAGCAGCCCCCAGGTGTACGGGTGCTGCGGCGACTTGAAGATCTCCTCGGTCGAGCCCCGCTCGACGATCCGGCCGGCGTACATGACGGCGATGTCGTCGGCGATCTCGGCCACGACGCCCAGGTCGTGCGTGATGATGATGATCGCCGTGCCGAGCCGCTCCTGGAGGTCCTGGAGCAGCGCCAGGATCTGAGCTTGGACCGTCACATCCAGCGCCGTCGTCGGCTCGTCGGCGATCAACAGCTTAGGTTCATTCGCCAGCGCCATCGCGATCATCGCCCGCTGCCGCATGCCGCCGGAGAACTCGTGCGGATACTGGTCGACGCGACGCTTGGGGTCCGGAATGCCGACAAGCTCCAGCAACTCGGCCGCCCGTGCCCGGGCCGCCGACTTGGACAGCCCGCGATGCGCCTGCATCGCCTCCACCAGTTGCCACCCCACCTTGTAGAACGGGTGCATGGCCGATAGCGGGTCCTGGAAGATCATCGACACGTCGTTGCCGCGGATCCGGCGCAGCTTGTCATCGTCCATCGTGACCAGGTCCTGGCCCTCGAACACGATCCGGCCCTCGATCTTCGAGTTGGGACCCCGCGTGAGGCCGAGCATGGTGAGCGAGGAGACGGTCTTGCCCGACCCCGATTCGCCGACGATCCCGAGCGTATGACCGGGCGCCACGGTGTACGAGATTCCGTCCACCGCATAGACGATCCCGTCGTCGGTCCGGAATGAGACGCGCAGGTCGTCGACGCTGAGCAGCGGTTCGCTCATGGAGACGCCAGAGTCATCAGTACCGGACCCGGGGGTCCAGGTACGCGTAGGCGATGTCCACGATGATGTTCGCGACGACGATGAAGATAGCGGCGAGGATCACCGTCCCCTGGACGATGGGAAAGTCCGAGTGGATGATCGAGTCGTAGTTGAGCCGGCCGATCCCGGGAATGTCGAAGACCGTCTCGGTGATCACCGCGCCGCCGAGCAGGGCCCCGACGTCGAGCCCGAAGATGGTCACCACAGGCGTGATGGCGGAGCGTACCCCGTGCCTCCAGACCACTCGATTCTCCGTCAGCCCCTTCGCCCGAGCGGTGCGGATGTAGTCCTCGCCCATCGTCTCGATCAGACTCCCGCGCAACACCCTGGAGTAGATGGCCGCTGACGTCGCCGCCAGCACGAACCAGGGCATGATCAGCGAGGTGAACCAGTCCACGGGACTGACGGTCAGCCCCACGTAGCTGTTGGCCCCGGGAAAGATGTGCCACTTGCCGATGTCGTCGGCGAACAGGAACAGGACGATCAGCCCCAGCCAGAAGGTCGGCATCGAAACGAACACCAGCGCCCCGCCCATTGCCGTGCGATCGAGGAACCCACCGCGCTTGACGGCGGAGAGGATCCCAATCGGAATCCCCAGCAGCAGCCAGAGCACGGCCGCGCCGACAGTCAGCGAGATCGTGGCCGGCAGCCGGTCCTTGATCAGGCCCACCACCGAAGCACCGGAGTAGAAGCTATAGCCGAAATTGAAGTGCAGGAAGATGCCCTTCATGTAGTTGAAGAACTGGACGTAGACCGGCTTATCCAGGCCAAGCTCGTGGCGGATGTAGGCGATCGTCTGCGGGCTCCCGTTACGGCCGGCCCGTAGCACCGCGGGATCCGCCGACGGGAACACATTGAAGAACAGGAAGGTGAGCGCACTGACCAAGATGATCAGCACGATGCCCCACAGGATGCGGCGGATGATGTAGGTGCCCATAGGTCAGCTTCGTCCAGTTATGAAGGGCCGGCGTGGGCCCCGCCGCGGTGGCGGGGCCCACCTCGGCTTACCCGTTCTTCAACGACGTGAACGCGAGGTCCCAGACCCCCTCGTTCCACAGCATGTTGACGCCGGCGACGTCCTTGGACCTGATGTTCGGCTGGTTGTCGAAGTCCTCGGGGACCGCGGCCGCATCGTTGACGAGCATCTTGTCCACGTTGGCCCACGCCTGCGCGTGAGCGGCCGGGTCCTGGATCGCCGCGGCCTTCTCCATCGCGGCGTTGATCGCCGGATCGTTCTGCTGACTCCAGTTGGAGTTGTTGGTCGACACGATCGCCGGTCCGTAGAACGTCGGCAGCAGGATCGACAGGGGGTCCGCGAAGTCACGGATCCAGCCCGCCGTCGGGCAGCTGTCAATCTCCTGCTTGGGCACGCCGCAGTACTTGGAGTACATCGTCGCCTGGTCGACCCCTGAGACCTTGGGGTGCAGGCCGATCTCCGTCATCGCGTTGGCGACGATCTGCGCGATCGCCGGGCCGTTGCCGCCCTGGCCGTAGACGACCTGCACCGTGTCGTTGCCGGTGTACTTGCCGCTCGGGTACCCCGCGGACTTCATCAGCTTCTGGGCCTCGGCCACGTTGCCGTTGACGTTGGTGTTCCACGGAACCGCGGGGCCGGGGGCCCCGCCCGCCTGCTCAAAGCCGATCGAGCCCGGGTAGATGAAATGCGTACCCGGCGTGGCGACGAGGGAGCCACCGCGCGCCTTGACGATCGCCGCGCGGTCCAGCGCCGCGTAGATCGCGCGGCGGATGTTGATGTTCTTGAACACACCGTGTTGCGTATCGAGCGACAGCCAGTGCATCCCCGAGCCCGACGTGAACGTGATCTGCGTCGGGTACTGCTCGTAGGCCTGCTTCACAACCGACTGGGAGACCGTGTCGAGCTGGACCTGATCGGTGCCCTTGAGCACCTGCTGGCCGATGACCGTCGAATCGCCGCCGACGTTGATCTTGATCTCGTTCAGGTACGCCGGCCGCCAGTCGAGCTTGGCGTTCCAGTTCGGGTTGCGGACCAGCGTCTCGTTCTTGCCCGGGTTGTATCCGATGCCCTGGATCTTGCCCGTCTTCGGGTCTGACTGGATCATGTACGGGCCCACCGCCACCAGGTAGTTGGTCCCGTAGGTCGTCGGCGCGTGCTTGTCCAGTGGCGCCACGAACTCGGAGGGCAGCGGCGAGGACAGCGGCAGGCTGAGCGCTGAGATCAGCGTCGCCGCCCCCGGCTTCGTCATGTGGAACACGACCGTCGTCTTGTTCGGCGTCTGGATGCCCTTCAGCGGGCCGCCCTTGTAGCTGGAGCTGGTGGAGCCGACGAGCGGCGCTGGCGAGGCGGCGCCGAAGTACGCCGGCCAGTACGCGTTGCCGACGTTGGGGTTGGCCCCGCGCTCCAGCGCGAACGCGACATCCTGGGCGGTCACCTCGCGGTTGACCGGGGCGCTGTAGTGAACCCCCGGGGTGATGTGCACGGTCACCGTCTTGCCGCCGTCGGTGATCCCGCCGTTGGCTTCGGTCGGGATCGCGGTGGCGAGGTCGGCGCGAATCGTCGTCGGCGAGTTGGGCGGATATGAGAACAGCGGCCGGTCGGTCGACTGGACGATCTGGTAATCCAGCGAGTAGTACGCCGAACCGGGATCCAGGTGCTCGAAGTCGCCGTTGGACAACTCGGTCAGCGTGCCGCCTTTCTTCCCGCCGGTCAGCTGCTGGCCCGCCGGATTCTCTCCGGGCTTCAGCGGGATGCTCTGGACGCCGCTTGCGCTGGTCGTCGTGCTCGATCCTCCCCCGGACGAGCTACTACTCGAACTGCTCCCGCCGCAGGCTGAGAGCCCGACGGCAAGCAGCCCGGTGATCGCGGCCGCGATCAGGGTGCGACCCCTCATAGGGTGTTCCTCCTTGCTGTGTTGTGCGATATGCGCGATTGGACCCGACCCCCAGAATTCATCGCGAGTCCCCGCGCGGGTTAAGAGCGTCAAGCAGGCCGTCGCCCAGCAGGTTGAACGCGAGCACGGTGAGGAGCAGCGCGATGCCGGGGAAGACCATGTACCACCAGGCGGCGGGCGGCGTGAGGTAGTTCGAGGCGTCCGAGATCATCTGCCCCCAGCTCGCCGTGGGCGGGCGAATCCCGACGCCCAGATAGGAGAGCGCCGCCTCCAGCAGGATGTTGGTCGGGATCAGCAGGCTGGCGTAGACGATCAGTGGCGCCATGAGGTTGGGCAGCAGCTCCTTGAACAGGATCCGGCGGTTGGACGCGCCGAGCGAACGCGCCGCCTCGACGAACTCCTTCTCCCGCAGCGACAGCACCTGGCCGCGGGCGATCCTGGCGATGTACGTGAAGCTGGCGATGGCGATGATGAAGATGACCGTCCCCATCCCGGGCTGGATCAGTCCGCCGGCACAACCCCGCACTCCACAGGCCGCGCCGATCCCGAGCCCGAGCACCAGCACCGGGAAGGCCAGGAAGACCTCGACGATACGGGAGATACCGGTGTCCATCCAGCCACGATAGAAGCCAGCCAAGAGGCCGAAGACGGTCCCGATGATCGTGGCAATCGCGGTCCCGACGATCCCGACAATAAGCGACACGCGCGCGCCGTAGATCACGCGGCTGGCCACGTCCCGGCCCAGCGCATCCACGCCGAACGGATGCCCAGCGCTCGGGCCCAGCGGACTGCCGAACGCGTCGGTTGCGTTCGGATCCTGGACGTTCGGACCGGGCAGGCCGAGGAGCTTGACGATCTCCGGTGCGAAGATCGCCATCAGGATCAGCAGGATCAAGAAGATCGCCGACGCCGTCGCGACCCGGTCGGCGCGGAAGCGCCGCCAGAAGAGTTGCCGCGGCGACCGGGCCGTGACGTCGCCCGGAACCAGCTCCGCCGCCTCGAAGGAGGCATCGGGCTGCGCCAGGAGCTCTGTAGTACCTGTACTCATGGTTTAGATCTCACATCCGCGCGACGACGCCCCATCCGCGTGCCGCGAACTCCCTCATGGGCACGAGCGTACCTCGCCTCGCGCGGGCAACCTCCATACGTCGGCATCGAATCAGATGGAGGCATGGCTGTCACTCAACGTTAATGCGCGCTCAACGAGTGTTGGACCGTCTGACGACTGGTTACGCTCCCGGTCCGGCCCTCGTAGCTCAATGGATAGAGCACGCGCCTCCTAAGCGCGGGATGCAGGTTCGATTCCTGCCGGGGGCACGTACCGGCCCCGGTCTCGAGCGGATTCTACGTCTACGCCGATCAGCGTGATGCACCGAGCGCGTCGGCCATCACGCTACCCGTGGGAGCGCGGTCGGGAAACCCGGGAGCCCCCGTGCTACGGTCCGCGCCTCCTCGTGTCCGAGAGCACGCTAGAAGCCGCGCCGACCCGGCACCGCAGCCCCGAGTCCGGGCTTCCCCCCGAGTCGTGGGGGCAGCGCACGCTCGCCTCGCCGTACCTCGGGTGGGCCGTGGGGGCGCTGCTCGTTCTGTTGGCGGCCGCGGTCGTCATCTGGGCGCGGACGCGGCCCGGATTCGATCCATACGGCTGGCTCGTGTGGGGGCATCAGACGATTCACGGGTCGCTCGACACGAACGCGGCACCCTCGTGGAAGCCGTTGCCCTACGTGTTCACCGTGGTCTACGCGCTGTTCGGCTCCCACGAGCTGCGGCTGTGGATGATCACGTCTGCGGCGATCTCGCTCAGCGGCGTCGTGTTCGCAGGTCGCATCGCCTACAAGCTCACCGACGCGCCACCCGAGCGGCGCTGGGCGGCGTGGGCGGCGGCGATCTTCGCCGGCCTGGCGCTCCTGGGGATCTCGCAGTACTTCCACTACATCCTCAGCTCCCAATCGGATCCGATGATCGTGGCGCTGTGCCTGGCGGCGATCGACTTCCACCTCGACGGCCGCGTCCGGCTCGCCTTCGCGGCTGGGGCGCTGGCGGGACTGGGGCGTCCCGAGGTCTGGCCGTTCCTGGGCCTGTACGCCGTGTGGGCCTGGGTGAAGCGCCCGGCGACTCGCCCGGTGCTCATCGGCGGCGTGGTGGCGATGGCGCTGCTGTGGTTCGGGATCCCGGCGCTGACCGCGCGCACGCCGTTCGTGTCCGCGGCCAACGCCTTGGACTCCGGGCGGCGCCTCACCTCAGACCAGGTCGGCGGCACCATCCGACGCTTCCTGGATCTGCACTACTGGCCGCTGGAGATCGCCGCGCTGCTGGCCGTCTGCCTGGCGGCATGGCGGCGGTCGTGGTCAGACCGCGTCACGCTGGTGCTGGCCGCCGGCGTGGTGGGGTGGGTGGTCGTTGAGATCGGCTCCGTGCTGCACGGCTGGCCGGGGGTCCCCCGCTACATGTTCGAGCCCGCCGGGGTGATGGTCGTGCTCGCCGGCGTCTTCGTGGGCCGCGTGCTGGCCGACCCTCCGCGGCTGGGCCCGGTCGCGGGCGCGGGTTCGGTGGCGGCCGGCGCCGCGGCGGTGGCGCTCCTCGTCATCGGCCTGGTGCCGCCCGCGCTCTCGACGGCGCGCGCCGAGCACAAGGACCTCCGCGTGCAGCGAGCGCGCACCACGGAGCTCGGCCGCCTGTCGGCGGTGGTGAGCCAGCTGGGGGGCGCGGGGCGGCTGCGCGGCTGCGGCGAGCCGCTCACGCGACTGGAGTACCAGAGCGCGTTGGCCTACGCGCTCGGCGTCAACGTCTCCCAGGTCGGCTTCAAGTACGGCCAGGCGATCGCTCACGGCAACCCGATCGTGATGTTCACCCCCACCGCCACCGGGTGGCAGGTGGTGGCCGCGCACCAGCTCACCCCGTCCTGCCGCTCGCTCCCCGGCGCGCACTGACGCAGGAGAGTTTGGGGCGGCCAGACACGCCGGCGGCTCATGAGCTCAGCGTGGTCAACGGCTTGGCCGCTGCCACGCCGCCGCCGGCGCCGGCCGCCCCAAGATTCGTCTTGTGTTCCTGATACCCGGTGCACCGGGGGGATAACGACCCGCGGTGCGTGAACCACCCAGGTGGGGGACGGCCGCTAGGCCACGGGGTCGGGCCGCTCCGGATAGACGTCGTCAATGGTGGTCAGCGCCACGTAGGGCACGCCCGCGGCCTCCTGGATCGCCTCGGCGCCGCCGGCCAGCCGGTCGCAGATCGCCAGCACGCCGCACACGGCGTGGCCCTCGTCACGGATGGCCTGCAGCGCGCGCAGGGTCGAGCCGCCGGTGGTGACGACGTCCTCCACGAGCATGCAGCGATCCTCCGCGCTCAGCAGCGGCCCCTCGATCCGGCGCGACAGGCCGTGGGCCTTGGCCTCCTTGCGCACGAAGAACGCCTTGATGTCGGCGCCGCCCGCCAGCGCCGCGCACGCGATCGGGTCGGCGCCCATGGTCATCCCGCCGACCGCCGTCGCCCCCCAATCCCGCGCCTGCTCGGCGACGAGCTCGCTGAGCGCAGCGAAGCCGGCGGGCAGCAGGATTGCTCGCTTGGCGTCGATCAGGTACTGCGCGGTGGCGCCGCTGGTGAGCACGACCTCGCCGATGACGAGGGCGTGGGCCCGCAGCTCCTGGAGGAGCCGCTCACGCGCGGACATGGAGCCTCCGGCGGCCACTACTCGTAATAGACGTCCACCCAGTCGCCGTAATTGACCCAGTTGTACACCGAGATCGCGTCGATGATCGGCAGCCGCATACAGCCGTGACTGGCGGGATAGTCCGGAGCGGGGTCGTAGCCGTGGATGGCGTAGCCCCGGAAGAAGAAGCTCGAGAAGTACATGCCGTCGGGCAGGTAGCCGGGAACGCGGTAGTAGACCCGAAAGCGTCCCAGTACCGTCGGTGTGGACGGCTTGCCCGAGCTGATCGGGTAGATCCATACGACCCTGGAGCCGTTCATCTCGGCGATCAGCTGGCGGCTGAGGTCACCCTCGACATGCGTGCCGTCCTTGGGGTAGCGGACGTGGAACGTCCCGACGCCGGCGAGCAGCTCGGAGACCGTGGCCGCATCCAGCGACTGGGACACGCCGTGGCCGAGCAGGCGGTGGTAGGCGTCGAGCGCCAGACCCGTGTAGGTGTCATAGACGCCGCTCTGGGGCACGAACACGTGCAGCGCGTTGAGCCGCTGCTGGATGAGGGTCACAAACGGTCCGCGCGCGCCGAACCCGGCCTGAGGGTTGAGCACGGTGAAGGTGCGCTCGGAGAGGAAGCCGAGCATCTGAGGCGTGCGGTCATGCGTCACCTTGACGCGCACGAGGCCGGCCGACGCGGCCCTGACCTTCTCCGCGAACGCGCCGACGCCGCCTTTGGCCGGCTTGACGCGGAGCACGTCGGTCCTGATCAGCTTGCGCCCCAGGTAGGACTGGACCTTCACCTTCTGCCCGGCGACATATGGGCGGACGTAGCCCTGGACCTCCACGACCCTGCCGGGCACCGTGACCAGGTTCTTGTCCACGGTGAACGTGTCGTTGACATACAGCTTCGCCTTGGCCTTGACGGCGGCCGGCGGGACCGGCGTCGTCGGGGTTGTGGTGGGCGTGGTGGTCGTCGGGGTCGTGGCGCTCGTGCTGGTGGCAGTGGAGACAGCGGTGGTCAGTGATCCGGCGGAACCGTCGGCGACGGCGGCGCCGGCGAACAGCCCGAGCGACACGATCGACGCGGCCAGAGCCGCGGTGCAGGAGGCAAGATGGCGACGCATAGCCGGGAAAGTAAACCAGTCAACCGTCCGGACAAACCGGTTGGGGCGTCAGGCGGGGCGCGGCGAGCGTGGGGCCAGCGGCCCGACGACGACCGCGATCACCACCCAGGAGGCGATGATCAGGCCCACGATCGCCGGGGCGCTCCAGCTGAGCTGGTTGACCCCCAGCGCCAGCGCGTTGTTGGCGCTGTGCAGCGCCATGCAGGGGTACAGCGACCGCGTGCGCCAGCGCACCAGGCACAGCACGAACCCCAGGAAGCCCAGCGGGATGAGATACTGCGACGACGCCGATCCGGTGTGCGCCAGGCCGAACAGGATGCCGGTGATGACAGCGGCAAACCACGGGGAGCCATCAAAGCGCCCGATCCGCAGCGGGATGTTACGCAGGCCACCGAAGATGAAACCGCGGAAGAAGAACTCCTCGGCCATCGGCGCGATGGCGCACACGAACACCGCTGCCGCCACGAGCGCCGCCGTGCTGTGCGTGGCCCCCAGTTCGCTGGGCAGCTTGTCAGTGCCATGCAGGTGCACGAGCGAGCTGTAGAGCGCCGTCAGCCCGTAGTAGGCGATCGCGGCGGCGATGACCGCTCCCGCGGCCGTCGACAGCGCCACGCGCCGGAAGCCGAAGTCGATGGGGTGCACCCGGCGTCGCCACGACGCCAGCCACAGCGCCACGCCGACGAAACAGAGGTCGAACACGATGTCGGCGATGATGTTGGCGGCCGGAGGCGGGTGGTTCAGGCTGGCGCCACCGGCACTGGCCACGACATCAACGACGATCGTCCCCAGCGACCCGAGGACCAGCCCCAGCAATACGCCGGCGGGGGCCGTCCAGGCCGGCCACGGCGCGCGGTCGATGTCGGGTGCAGGGGCGGCCGGCGGCGTGGCCGGCGGCTCGCTAAACGGCGGCAGCATCGGATGGGAGGACGATGAGGAGGACACCTGAGGGCTGAGATTAGGGCCAGTCCAGCTGCGCCAAGCCGGTGACGGTGACAACCCCGCCGGGCTCGGGGGCTCCGGATCGCCCGTCGCGACGCAGCAGCACGGGCTGGATCCCGCACCCCGCGGCCCCGCGCACATCCTCGTCAAGGCTGTCCCCGACATGGATCGCCCGCTCGGACGCCACGCCGGCGAGGCCCAATGCGTGGGCGAAGATGGCGGGGGCCGGCTTGGCCGCTCCCACCGCGGCCGACGTCACGACGCCGTCGACCAGCGGCGCCAGCCCCACTCGCTCGAGCACCTCGTGCAGCGACACGTCCCAGTTGGAGACGACCACGATGCGCGCGCCGGCCTGGCGCGCGCGCACCAAGGCGGGGCGAGCGTCGGCGTAGGCCTCAAAGCGCAGCGCGCCCAGCAGCGCCTCGGTTACCGCCGCGGTGTCGAGCGCGGCGAGGCGTTCGGAGGGCGGCAGCGCGGCGCGCAGAACCTCGGCGCAGCGGTGGCGCAGAGCGCGCAGGCTCTCGGCGTCACGGCCGAGGCCCATGTGGGCGCGATAGAAGGCGATCTCGGCGCGCAGAGCCGCGCCCGCCTGCGCCACGGATACCTCCACGCCGAAGCGCTCGGCCAGCTCGCGGCGCAGCGCCGGCGCCGGCGGCGCCAGCGACACGAGGGTGCCCAGGCCGTCGATGAGCAGCGCTGCGAGAGCCCGGGCGGGGCCTCTCGAGCCGACGGGCGGCGGCGGTGCGTCGTGCATCGGTGCGTGCGATCTTGCCAGCGGTTGCAGGACCCCGAACCGGCGGGCCGAAACAGCCCTCAAGCTACACTGGCGGGCCACGAGTTCGACGCCGCTCGCGCAGAACCCCGCCCCGGCGCCCGTGTGAGCTCGACCCGCTGCCATGAGCCGACGTGAGAGACAGCGCCGACGCCGGCGCAATCGGGGATCGCCACTGAAAAGCGTCATCGCGATGACCGCGGTGCTGATCGTGTGCGTGATCGCCGTCGGCGCGCTGGCCATCGCCGGTTGGGTGGTCAACGTGGCGCAGTCGGCGCCGAGCCTGAACACGCTCAAGCCCTACGCACCGGGCTCGCCCTCCCAGGTGTTCGCCGCCGACGGCACGTCGCTGGGCTACATCTGGTCGCCGTCGGTCCACACCCCGATCGCGGGCGACAGCATTCCCGAGCAGCTCAAGGAAGCGACCATCGCGATCGAGGACCGGCGCTTCTACCAACACGGCGCGCTGGACTACCAGGGCATCGTCCGCGCCGCCATCAAGGACGCGGTCAAGGGCGGCAACGGCCTGCAGGGCGCCTCGACACTGACGATGCAGTTGGTCGACAACACCTACCTCCCCAACCGCTACAAGAACAAGCACGATCTCAAGTACAAGATCATCCAGGCCAAGCTCGCCGAGCAGCTCGAGGGCGAGCACTCCAAGAACTGGATCCTCAACAGCTACCTGAACGCCGTCCCGTACGGGACGGTGGGCGGCCAGACCGCCTACGGCGTGGCCGCCGCGTCGGCGATGTTCTTCGACAAGCCGGTGCAGAAGCTGAGCCTGGCTCAGTTCGCGCTCCTGGCCGGTCTGCCGCAGGCGCCGTCGGAATACAACCCGTTCCTGCATCGCTCCGACGCGCTGCGCCGCCGCTCGGAGGTCCTCCAGGCGATGGCGACCGCGGGCTACATCACCCAGTACGAGGCCGCCGTCGCCGCCACCGAGCCGCTGGGGGTCAAGGCCGACAACACGCTGACGGTCCACAAGGACCCCTACGTGTTCGACTTCATCGCCCAGCAGGCCGCACGCGACCTGTGCCCGAAGACGCCGAAGAACTGCAAGACGCTCCAGCAGGGCGGCCTGAAGATCTACTCCACAATCGACCTGCGCAAGCAGGCCCTGGCCCACCAGGCGATCGTCGATCACGCGTCACTGCTCGCGGAGCAGGGTGGCCCCGGCTCCGCGGCGGCCGGGCTGGCCTCGGTCAACAGCTCCAACGGCCACATCGTCGCCATCGCGTCTTCGGCCGACTACAGCCAGACAAAGTTCAACTACGCCACCTCCGCGCACCGCCAGCCCGGGTCGTCGTTCAAGACATTCGCCCTGATGACGCTCATCCACGACTACCACGGCGACCCCAACAGCACCTACTACGTCTCCAAGCCGCTCGCGCCCGGCTGGCTGAGCGCCGCCCCGACCTGGGAGGTGCACACCGCCGAGGACTCCTACCAGGGCACGATCAACATCACCAAGGCGACGATCCTCTCCGACAACACCGTCTTCGTGCAGCTCGCCGCCGACCTGGGCTGGGGCAAGCTCGACGACACCGCTCGCGCCATGGGCATCACCTCTCCGCTGGACGGCAACCCGGCCGAGGTGATCGGCGGTCTGCGCTACGGCGTGACGCCGCTGGAGATGGCCGACGCCTACGCGACGCTCGCCAACGGCGGCAACCACGTGCCCGCGACCATCATCAACAAGGTGGTGTTCCCGGACGGGAGCTCACGGGACTTCGGCAACCCCAAGCCCGACCCCGTGTTCCCCTATGGCGAGGCCTACGAGGGGACCAGCATCCTCAAGCAGGTCGTGACCAGCGGCACGGGCACCGCGGCCAACTACGGATGCCCGGTGGCCGGCAAGACCGGAACGGCGAACAACCTGGAGAACGCGTGGTTCGTGGGCTACTCGCCGCGGATGTCGACCGCGGTCTGGGTGGGCTACCCGCAGGGCAACATCCCGATGAGCGACGGCTTCGGCGGCGCGCTGGCCGCGCCGATCTGGAACGAGTACATGCACGACGCCTCCAGCGGCTACTGCGGCAACTGGCGCCCGCCCACCGAGCCCTTCCAGGGCACGGCCTACTTCGGCGCGTTCGCAGTGACCGGCAAGCCCGTCACGACCCCCAGCACCCCGAACGTGCAGACGGGCACCAGCACGACACAGAGCGGCGGCGGCGGGGTGGGCACCGGGACCTCCACCAGCTCGGGCTCGGGCTCGGCCACGACGCCGGCGCCGCCCGCCACGCCGACCACCCCGGCGGGCGGCGGCGGGACCGGTGGCGGAGGCGCGACCGGCGGCACGGGCGGAACCGGCGGGACCGGCGGCAACGGCGGCAACGGCGGCGCGAAGCACTGACGGTCCTCCGGCCTGGTCGCGGCTGGTAGCCTCGTCTGCGCGGCGGGCGCAACGCCCCGCGCAAAACCGAGGTTCGTCACCGCATGCCAAAGGAAGAAAAGGTCGAGTTGGAGGGAGAGGTCGTCGAGGCCCTCCCGAACGCGATGTTCCGCGTCAAGCTCGACAACATGGATCGCGTCGTGCTGGGTCACGTGGCCGGCAAGATGCGCCGCTTCCGCATCCGCATCCTGCCCGGCGACCGCGTGCGGGTCGAGCTGTCGCCCTACGACCTCGACCGCGCCCGGATCGTCTACCGGCACCGCTAGCGGTCGCCTTCCGGCGGCCGGTGGCCGGTCAATGCGAGAGCTGGAGCTGATCGAGCGCCTGGAGCAGGTGCTCGCCCCACGAGCGTGCGAGGCGGCCGCCGTTGTGCGCTGGCTGGGCGACGACGCGTCGGTGGTGCGGGGGCGGGGTTATGCCGTGACCTCGGTGGACATGGTCGTCGACGGCGTGCACTTCCGCTCCAGCCAGCTGACGCCCGCGGAGATCGGCCATCGTGCGCTGGGGAGCGCGCTGTCGGATCTGGCGGCGATGGGCGCGACCCCGGGCGAGGCCTATCTCGCGCTCGCGCTGCCCGCGGGCATCGACCTGGAAGCCGCCGTGGCACTGGTGCGTGGGGCCCGGGACCTCGCCGACGAGTGCGGCGTGACGGTGGCGGGAGGCGACGTGAGCGCCTCTCCGGTGCTGACGGTGGCCGTGACCGTCGTGGGCTGGGCCCACGACCCCGCCGAGCTCGTGGGCCGCGATGGCGCCCGCCCCGGCGACCTCGTCGCGGTGACCGGGTGTCTGGGCGGCTCGGGCGCGGGCCTGGCGCTGCTCGACGGGCGCGCGTCGCTCGGCGACGACCCCGTCGCCGCCGCGCTGCGCGAGCGCTACGCCCGACCCCGGCCGCGACTGGCGGCCGGGCGGGCGCTCGGGGCTCTGGGCGCCACCGCGATGATCGATCTGTCCGATGGCCTGGCCACCGATGCGCGGCATCTGTCCCGGCGCAGCGGCGTGCGAATCGAGCTTGACCTGGCGGCGCTGCCCCTTGCGGAGGGTGTCGCGGAGGTGGCCGGCCAGCTCGGCGTCGACCCGGCGACGTTCGCCGCCACCGCGGGCGAGGACTACGAGTTGTGCGCCTGCGTTCCAGAGCGAGCGCGCGCCGTCGTCGAGTCGGATTGGCACGTGACGAGCGACGTCGCTCTCACGTGGATCGGACGGGTGATAGACGACCCCGCCCGCCCGGCGGGCCTGGAGTTCGCCGGCGCGACCGGCGAATTGTCAGGCTACGAGCACTCCCCCTGAGGGCGCTTCCCGGACCCTCCGAGCTTCTGCTCCTGCAGAAGCTTGCGCAGGATCGCGTCCGCCACGGCGTGAGTATCCACGCGGTATTCGCCGCGCCCCACCTGCTCCTGTATCTCACTGATCCGCATGTCGCGATTCCCTTCGCCTATCGGCTGTGTGTGACCGATCAATACTGCCCCTAGATGTCGGCTCTCAAGCTTTCGACCTCCATGCCGAAGCACGTGGCCTGGACATTTGGTCGTGGCATGAAATCGGTGGGAGTGGGTATGGGCCTCAGGCGGTGACCGCGCGTGCCGGACCCAGTGGCTGAACCGCCTTCAGACGGGCGAAGACGATGATCCGCTGAGCCGCGCTGTAGAGAGGATTGCAGGCCGACAGGACGAGCCGGTCATAGCCGACGTCGTTGATCACCGACACCTCCGTCGGCTTGACGATGCGCTGATACTGGACCACGTAGGTGAACTTCCCGTAGGGCATCCTGACGAAGATCCGATCGCCGGTCTTGAGCTCGTTGAGGAAGCGGAAGGGCGCCAGATAGGTGGTGCGGTGTCCGGCGATTGCCACGGTCTGGCCCATGCCCGGGAGCGCGGTCTGCGGGTAGTGTCCGGGACCCTCCTCCAGGCTCCTGGTGTCGGTGCCCTGGACGACGTTGTAGGTGTTGCCGATCCGGGGGATCTGGATCTGGCCGATCGCATCCCCGGTCCTCACCTGGCCGCGCTCGCGGCGTGCCAGGTAGGCGATCCGCTGACCGAGCGGCTTGATCGCATGCAGCGCCTGGACGTCAGGTCCGGTCAGCGGCGCGGTCTTGTAGGACAGGTAGCGCTGGTCAACCTGCCCGCGCATGATCACGCCGATGGCGGCGGTCACCGGCTCCTGCCATACGAGCGTGACGCCGGCGTCGAGCACGAGCAGGAGCCCGGACAGGATCAGCACCGACGAGATGGCACGAATGATGCGCCGCATACTCGATCAACGGCGGAGCGCCGACTTCGTTCCACCCAGCGACCCCGGGCCCGCATAGGTGACGGGGCCGCGGACGGTCACCGGAGTGGGGACCTTGCGCGAGCCTCGCGCCGCCAGCAGCGACAGCGTCGCCGCGCTGAGCAGGCACCCCAGGACGACGCTCCACTCCAGCGCCGCCACCAGGCTGACGCCGTGTCCGGCCAGCAGGAGCACCATCTCCCAGATCGCTGCCACCGGCCCGTAGCCCAGCTCGTTGGCGTAGTAGCCCGCCACCAGTACCACCGGCGCAATCCCCACCGCGATGAGCGCCAGCCGGGCGGCCAGCGGAACCCGAAGGTCCGGGCTGATCGCCCACAGCCACAGATGCAGGGCCGGCACCAGCAGGAACGCGGCGAATGGATTGGTCAGCCAGATGGCGAACGTGACCGCGCACATGACCACGAGCAGCCCGGCAACCGCGCCGTCGCTCCCCGAGCCCTCCGGGGCACGACGGGAGGTCCGCGTGCGCGTCGGCAGCCGGCGCGCCAGCCACAGGACCCCGGCCGAACCGGCCAGCGCCACGACCGCCATCGCCACCAACAGCGCAACCCCGCCGCTGCCCATGGGAATGGCGCCGGCCGCGACCGGCCCCGGCGGGGCGGTGTCGATCAGGCCGATGGCGCGGGCCAGCAGGACGAGGCCAATCCCCAGCACGAACGGGACCGCGGCGGCCAGCACCACGATCAGCGAGCGCCAGATGACGTGGCCGCGCCGGCGTGCACGGGCCACGCCGTCGACCGTGGTCATCATCACTGGAATCAGCAGCGCCAGGACGAACAGCGAGATCGCCCAACCGGGCACGACCTTGCCCCCGAGCAGCACGTAGGCAGACGGCGCGACGAGCGTCGGGCCGCTGTCCAGGGCCGAGATCGTCTGCAGCACGGCGCGGCCCGTGGCGGTCAGATGCTTGGAGTCCGTAACCGGGGCATCGGCGGCGGGTCCCTGCTCACCCGAGAGCGAGATCTCCACCGCCGGGATACCCTGCGCCCCGAACGGCGCCTGCTGCCCCAGAGTGAACGGGAACGCCAGATGGGCGAACTGGCCGCCCAAGCCGGTGAAGCTGTCAGTCAGCGACGTCTGCGATGCCAGCGCAGAGGCGACGGTGTTGCGCAGGATCGTCGGGGCGACGACCTGGCGCGTTGACCACGGCAGGATGATCGGCTGCTGCACGCGTGCGCTGGCGAGATCGCCGAGCACGATCACGCCGTCGATCGGCCCCGCCAGCGTGGCGGCGAGGCGGATCGCGCCCGCGGTGCCCTGGCTGCCGCTGGTGGAGGCCAGCACCACGCTGCGGTGCAGCGTCTCGCCCTCCAGGTTGCGGGCCAGTTCCATCAGCGTGGCGGTGCCCGAGGCCGCCGCCATGGCGGGAGCGCCGAGCGCATCGCGCGAGGCCACGATCACGATGCTTCCGCTCTGCATCCCGGGGCGGACGCCGACCACGTTCTCGAGCGGCACCGTGCCATCCACGGTGCGGCCCTGGAACGTGTCGACGGTGGTGTCGAAGTGGTACTGCTTCAGCGTCGAGGAGACCTGGGTGGCCAGCGAGTCGTCGCCCGCCGATCCGGGTCGGCGCGACGGATCGCCCGCGGCGATCGACGACATGGTCAAGGCGACGTTCTGGCCGTTGAAGGCCTCCGGCGCCAGTGTCGGGTTCAGGGCCGTCTGCTGATTTTGGAGTGAGAACGCCAGAACAACCAGAGCCAGCGCCGCCACGATCAGCCCGGTCCGGTAGATGCGCGGATCCAGCATCGCGCCTAGGTTATCTCCCGCGCGGACCGCTCATCGCGGGTAGGCATCCTCGCTCAATTACTCTTGTCTGGTTGGCCGAGACGACGGTGCCTGAGCGCAGTGCCCGGATTCTGCTCGTGGACGATGAGCAGTCGATCCAGACGCTGCTCTCCTACCCGTTGCGCAAGGAGGGCTACGAGGTGGTCCAGGCCACGGATGGGCGCCAGGCCCTCGAGCGCTTCGAGGAGCAGTCCTTCGATCTCGTCGTCCTCGACCTGATGCTGCCACGCATCGACGGGCTGGAGGTGTGCCGGCGACTGCGCAGCCGAAGCTCGGTCCCGATCATCATGCTCACCGCCAAGTCCGAGGAGATCGACAAGGTGGTGGGCCTGGAGCTGGGCGCCGACGACTACATCACCAAGCCGTTCTCCCTGCGCGAATTCTCCAGCCGGATCAAGGCGGCGCTGCGCCGCGCCGAGATGAGCCGCCCCGACCAGGCGATGCCAGGCGAGGCCCCGCTCGTGGCCCGAGACCTGCGCATCGACTTCGCCAAGCGCAGTGTGCGGGTCCGCGGCAACGACGCCCAGCTCACGTACGTGGAGTTCGAGATCCTGTCCGCGCTGGCCCGGGCGCCGGGGCGGGTGTTCACGCGTGACATGCTGCTGGCGCGGATCTGGGGCGACTCGGCGTACCGTGATCCGCGCACGATCGACGTGCACATCAGGCATCTGCGCGAGAAGGTGGAGCGTGACCCGAAGGATCCGGAATATCTGTTCACGGTGCGCGGCGTCGGTTACCGCTTTCGTGACACCGATCCCTGAGGGTTGATCGGCGGTCACGCCGTGGGGCCTGGATGAGGCTGTCGCTCAGCAATCGCCTGGCGGTGGTGTTCTTCGCCATCACCGCACTAGCCATCGGCGCCCTGTACCTCTACGTGGCGCCCGGGCTCCAGAGCCGGCTGATGGGGGAGAAGCTGACCGCGCTGGCGGCCACCGCCCGGACCCATTCGGACAAGCTCGGCCAGGCCGTCGGCAGTCCGACGCCGTTGCCGGAGGTGCGCCGCCTGGTCAACCAGGTCGCCGGGACCTCGGGAAACCGCGTGACGCTGCTGTCGGTCAACCTCGTCCAGGGGACGGTCCAGCTGTCCAAGCTGGGGGACTCCGGCATGGGCTCTGAGCCGGCGCTGCGGTTCACCACCGCCAACCGTGCGGTGGCGAACCACCGGCTGGTCACGGGCATCGAGACCGCCCGGTCGGGCGCCGTTGCCGAGGCGGCCAAGCCGGTGTTCTATGCCCCCGGGCAGGTCGGCTGGGTGATCGTGTACTCCGCGCCGCTGGCGGACGTGGTGCGCACCGTCAGCACGGTCCGCCACGAGATCCTGGTCGCCGGAGCCATCGCGCTCCTGCTCGCTCTGGTGGCCGGCTACCTGGTGGCGCGCGCGCTCGCCCAGCGCGTCAAGCGTCTCGAGCTGGCCGCGAAGCAGGTGGCCGCCGGCGACTTCAGCCGGCCCATCCCGGTGGACTCGACCGACGAGCTGGGGCAGCTGGCGGTGGCCTTCAACGAGATGCAGCAGCAGCTGCTCCAGCTCGAGCAGGCCCGCAAGAAGTTCATCGCCACCGCCTCCCACGAGCTGCGCACGCCGGTGTTCTCGCTCGGCGGGTTCGTGGAGCTGCTGGAGGACGAGGAGCTCGACGCCGAGACACGGCGGCGCTTCTTGGACCAGGTGCGCGACCAGGTCCAGCGCCTGGGCAAGCTGTCGGTCGACCTGCTCGACCTCAGCCGCCTGGAGGCCGGGTCGCTGGAGCTGCGACCCGAGGAGGTCGACCTCGGCGAGCTGACCCGCTCGGTGTCGGGCGAGTTCGAGCCCACGCTCGCCCAGCACGACAGCCGCCTCGAGCTGCGCCTGCCGACGTCCATCGAGGCTCAGTGCGACCCGGTGCGCGTGGCCCAGATCATGCGGATCCTCATCGACAACGCGCTGACCCACACCCCGCCGGGCACCAAGATCGTGGTCACCGCCGGGCGCGACAACGGCCTCGTGCGCCTCGCCGTCCGCGACGACGGCGAGGGGATCGAGCAGCGGGCGCTGCAGCGGATCTTCGAGCCCTTCTACACCGCCGACGACGCCCAGGGCTCCGGGCTGGGGCTGGCGATCGCCTCCGAGCTCGCCGATCGCATGCGCGGGCAGCTGTCGGTGCAGTCGGCGGCAGGGGCCACGACGTTCACCCTCGAGATCCCGGGCTAGCGGCGCGTCGCGCCGTTCAGGCGGTCAGGGCATCCACGGGCCCAGCAGCCTGAGCCAGACCTCGCTGCGCGTGGGGAAAGCGGGCATCGCGTGGACGAGCCGGCGCACCGGGACCTCGCCGACGATCGCGATCGTCGCCGCGTGCAGCGACTCGGCCACCCCGGGACCGGTGAACGTCGCGCCGATCATCACCTCGCGCCGCTCGTCGACCACGATGCGGCACGCCGACGGGGCGCCCCTACCGATGAAGCTGGCACCGGGCGTGAGGTCCATCCCGGCGTCGACCGCGCGGGCCGGGACGCCGGCATCGAGCGCGTCGCGCAGCGTCTGCCCCACGGCGGCGATCTGGGGGTCGGTGAACACGACACGTGGCGACCGCTCCCGGTCCCAGACCGCGGTGACCTCGCGGTTGGCGATGTTGGCGGTCGCGACGGCCGCCTGGTACTTGGCGGCCTGGGTCAGCAGGGCACGCCCGTTGACGTCGCCGATGGCGTAGAGCCAGTCGCGTCCGCGGACGCGCATGTGGTCGTCGACCGCGATCGTCGCGCCCGGCTCGAGGTCGACGGTCTCGAGCCCGAGGTCCTCGGTGTGTGGCGTGCGGCCGACGGCCACCAGCAGCTCATCGGAGACGATCGCGTCGCCGTCCGCGAGTGTGAGGGTGAACTCTCCGGCGTCGCTGCGCGTGGCGTGCGTGGCTTGTGCGCCCACCCTGAGATGGACGCCTGCGTTGCCCAGGGCCTCGGCCAGAGCCTCGCCCGCGAACGGCTCCTCGTCGGGCACCAGCGCCGGCCGGGCCTCGACCAGGGTGACGGTGGCGCCGAGCGACGCCCACGCCTGGGCCAGCTCGCAGCCGACGGCGCCGCCGCCCAGGACGGTGAGACGGTGCGGGACGGCCTTCGCGGTCGTGGCCTGGCGGTTGCTCCAGGGGGCGACCTCCCTGAGGCCGGGTACCGGCGGGATGGCCGCGCCGCTGCCGACGGCGATGACCACCGCCCGGCGGGCCTGGTGGACCTGGTCGCCGACCCGCACGCGCCGCTCGCCCGCGAGCCGGGCATGCGCTCGGTAGAGCGTGATGCCGCGGTCGCGCACCCACGGCAGCTGGGCGGCGTCGTCAAGGTCGTGGATCACCTTGTCACGGCGTGCCAGCACGGTGGCAGGATCCAGGGCGCCGGTCACCGCCTGTTCGGCGCCCGGGACGCGCCGGACCTCGGCCAGCAGCTCGGCCGGGCGCAGCAGCGCCTTGGAGGGCATGCACGCCCAATACGCGCATTCCCCCCCAACCAGCTCGCGCTCCACGAGGGCCACGTCGAGACCCTCCCCGGCGAGTCGGCCCGCGCAGACCTCCCCGGCTGGACCGGCGCCGATCACGATGACGTCGTGCTCCGCCACAGTGCGCCGAACGGTAATCGACGCCGCCGACTCTGATGGCAAACCTGCGCGCCGGGGAGCAGATCTACCATCGGAGTGACGCGGGGCCTACGAAACCTCGCGCAGGCGGCCCGTCTCCACCTCATAAACGAACCCGCGCACCGAGTCCTTGTTGGGGACGAACGGCGAGGCCTTGATCCGGGCGATCGACTGGCGCACGTCGGCGTCGAGATCGGGGAAGGCCTCGGCGGCCCACTCCGGCCGGATCCCGGTGTCCTTCTCGATCGCGGCTCGGAACTCGTCGTCGGTGAAGGTGAGCATCCCGCAGCCCGTGTGATGGATGAGGATGATCTCCTCGGTCCCCAGCAGGCGCTGCGAGATCGCCAGCGAGCGGATGGTGTCGTCGGTGACGGCGCCGCCGGCATTGCGGATCACGTGCGCGTCGCCCTCGCCGAGCCCGAGTATGCCGTAGACGTTGAGACGCGCATCCATGCAGGCTACGACGGCCGTCTTGCGAGCCGGCGGCAGTGGCAGGTCGCCCTTGTCAAACGACGCCACGTAGCTCTCGTTGTTGGCCAGCAGGTCGTCTGTGGTGCTCACGAAGTCCTCCTATCACGGGGCGGGCGGGAGGACAACCTAACAAGTTCACCGATCTGGTGGGATATATCGGCGGCGGACTCCGGTTATCGTCTAGGGCGGACGCATGTCATCCGACACGCCACTCGTGCTCGTCTCCAATCGTGGCCCGGTCACATTCCAGGAGGACGGGGAGATCAAGCGGGGCACCGGCGGCCTCGTGACCGCCCTGATCGGTCTGGCGTCACATCGGCCGGTGACCTGGGTGGCATCGGCGATGACCGACGAGGACGTCGCCGAGGCCGATCGCAACGACGGTCGCCCGTTCCCGGTCAAGACCCGGGAGGGGGACGAGTACCGCGTCAAGCTCGTCGCGTCTGACCCGGGCGCGTACGACGGCTTCTACAACATCATCGCCAACCCGCTGCTGTGGTTCATCCAGCACTACCTGTGGGACCTCTCCAACGCGCCGGACGTCCGCCGCAACGAGACCGAGGCGTTCGAGTTCGGTTACAACGCGGTCAATGAGGACCTGGCCCACGCTGTCCTCGAGGAGATCGAGGACATCGCCCGGCCGGTGGTGATGGTCCACGACTACCACCTCTACGTGCTCCCGGCGCTCATCCGCCGCGAGCGGCCCGACGTCTTCCTGCATCACTTCGTCCACATCCCGTGGAGCCAGTCGGACTCGTGGCGCGTGCTCCCGACGCCGATCCGGCGCGACATCTACAACGGGATCCTCTCCAACGACATCATCGGCTTCCACACCCGCTCCTACCGGCGCAACTTCCTCCAGTGCTGCGAGGACCTCATGGGGCTGGACGTCGACCACGACGCGGGCGTGGTCCAAGTGGATGACCGGGAGGTGTGGGTCCGCGCCTACCCGCTGCCGATCGACTCCAATGCCATCCAGGCGGTGGCCGCACGCCCGCGCGTGGAGGATTTCGAGTCCGAGTTGCTGCGCCGGCGCCGCGATCATCTGATCCTGCGCGTCGATCGCGCCGATCTCTCCAAGAACATCCTGCGCGGCTTCAGCGCCTTCGACACCTTCCTGGAGCAGCATCCCGAGTTCCGCGAGAAGGTGACCTTCATCGCCCAGCTGATGCCCTCCCGGACCGACGTGCCCGAGTACGCCGAGTACCTGGAGCGGATCGAGGCGGTGGTCGCAGTGGTCAACCACCGGCACGGCTCGCCGGACTGGATGCCCATCCAGCTCAAGCTCCGCGACGACCTCGAGGAAGCGGTTGCCGCCTACAAGCACTACGACATGCTGATGGTCAACGCCATGTTCGACGGCATGAACCTCGTGGCCAAGGAGGGCCCGATGGTCAACGAGCGCGCCGGCGTCTCGGTGCTGTCCGAGAACACGGGTGCCCACGAGGAGCTGGGCGAGTTCGCCCTCTCGGTCAATCCGTTCGACATCCAGGAGCTGGCCGACTCCATCCACGCCGCACTGACCATGCCCATTCACGAGCGCCGGCGCCGGCACGAAGGGCTGATCTCGATCGTCACCGCCCGCAACCCCGGCGACTGGATCGACGACCAGCTCGCCGACATCAGGGCCAAGGAGAAGAGCCGCGAGTCAGCGGTCTGAGCCGGTGCGTCTCGTCAGTTGAGGGTCCGGCCCTCGCGCAGGAGCTCGATGTAGTTCGCGATGCGCCGGTCCCGGGCCGTCTGGGTCTTGACGTTGTGCAGGCGATACAGGAACGCGTAGCGCTTCTGACCCTTCAGCGTGGCGAAGAACTCGCGGGCGGCGGGCTCGGCGTCCAGGGCCCGCTGGAAGTCGTCCGGGATCGACGCTCGGCTCTGGGGCTCGTAGGCCGCGTCCCAGCGTCCGTCGGCCTGGGCGGCCCGCACCTGCTCGTGGCCGGCGGGCCGCATCCGGCCGGCCGCGATGAGCCCCAGGGCCTTTTCGCGGTTGACTTGCGACCACTTGCTTCGCGGCCCGCGGGGCGTGAAGCGCTGGAGGAAGAAGGTGTCGTCCAGCGGGCGGCGTACGGCGTCGATCCAGCCGAAGCAGATGGCGGTGTCCAGCACCTCGGGGTAGTGCACGGTGGTGACGCCCGATCCCTTCTTGGCGATCTTCACCCAGGCGTCCGCCAGTTCGGCGTGGTGCTCCTCAAGCCAGCGCTCCCACCGCGCGTTGTCAGGGCACTCGACGATGTTGAGGTCCGCGAGAGGGGTCTTCGTGGGCTTGGCGGGCATGCGCCGATGGTGGCAGGCGGCGGCCCGGCGGCACCCGCTATAGTCGGCGCCCGCCCGTACCTGGGCGGATTCTTCATGCCTGAGCACGCACGCCTATACGACCTGATGCTGGTCCTCTCAACGACCGTCGAGGACGACCGCCGCGCCAAGATCGTGTCCGACGTCGAGTCCCAGATCACCAGCGGCGGCGGGGCCGTGGAGCGCAAGGACGACTGGAACCGGCGCCCGCTGACGTTCGAGATCAATCATCAGACCGAGGGCGAGTACCACCTCTTCCAGTTCACCGGGCCCACCACGCTGCTCGAGACGCTCTCGCACAACCTGCGGATCGACGACGCGGTGCTGCGCTTCCGGATCATCAAGGTCGTGCCGGGAACTCCTCCCCCGCCCGATTCGCCGCCCCCGGTGCTGGCTGGCGCGCCTGCGGCGGCCCCGGCCCCGGCCGCTGCCGACATCGAGCGCTAGCCGAGCATCGGCACACAGCGGTTCGTGCCGGCCTGAGCCCGGCGTGGGCCGGCTGCCCGTGTAACCCCCGTCCGCAGCCGCGCGACGCCCTGGCCGCCTCAGGGTGTGACGAAACCCTCACGAAGCTTGCGGCCTGTGCCAACGTGCCAACGTTTTCGCCAAATTCCGCTGAGCGCGCCGGGTTGCCGTCTGGCACGGCCATAGACTCGACTGGAGCTTCCAAAACAGCCTTGGGAAAGGAGCCACAACATGGCTGGCGCCAACATCAACCGGGTGATCATCACCGGCAACCTCACGCGAGACCCCGAGACTCGCTCGACCGGATCGGGCAACACGGTGTGCTCGCTGCGCGTGGCCTGCAACGGCCGGCGCCGCAACCCCCAGACCAACGAGTGGGAGGATGCGCCGAACTACTTCGACGTCTCGGTGTGGGGCGCGCAGGGCGAGAACTGCCAGCGCTACCTCTCCAAGGGGCGTCCGATCGCGGTCGACGGCCGGCTCCAGTGGCGCGAGTGGACCGACCAGAACGGCAACAAGCGGCAAGCTGTTGATATCGTCGCTGACTCCGTGCAGTTCCTCGGCGGCCGTGAAGACGGCGGTAACGGGAACGGGTTCTCCTCCAGCGCTCGCGCTCAGGAGAGCGATGTTCCGATCGATACCGGCGATTTCGAGCGCACGCCGGTCGGCAGCGGAGCCGACGAGGACATCCCCTTCTAGAGGCAGTTTCCCAACAATCACGCTAGGCTGGACTCAGTGGCAAAGCAACGCAGACGACCGGTGCGCCGGCGCGACCGCAAGGGTGGGCCGACTTCGACCCGCCGCAAGTCGTGCCCGTACTGCCGGGAAAAAGTCGAGCAGGTGGACTACAAGGACCTGTCCATGCTGCGTCGATTCATCTCCGATCGCGGCAAGATCCGCTCCCGGCGGATCACGGGAGCGTGCCGTCGTCATCAGAGCCAGGTGGCTCGTGCCGTCAAGCGAGCCCGGGAGCTGGCGTTGCTGCCGTACGTTGCCGAGGGCAGCGGAGACCATCGCGGCGGTCGCGGGGATCGGGACCGCGACCGTGACCGTGACCGCTAGGTAGGAGCCGGAGATGCCGCGGGCGATTCTCCTCCAGGATGTGGAGCAGTTGGGCGAGCGCGGCACCGTGATCGACGTGTCGGCCGGGTACCTGCGCAACTACCTGCAGCCGCGCAAGCTCGCCGAACCCGCCACCGAGTCGTCGATCAAGGTGGCGCGGCGCCGGCAGGAGGATGCCGAGCGGGCGCTGCGCGAGGCCGAGGAGCGCTCTCGCGAGAGCGCCGCGGTGCTCGGCCGGACCGTGCTCACGATTCCCCAGCAGGCCGGTGACGACGGGCGCCTGTTCGGGTCGGTCACGACCCAGGACATCGCCGATGCCATCCGAGACGCGCGCGGGCTCAAGATCGATCGCCGCAAGATCCACCTGGACGAGCCGATCCGCAACATCGGCACCTACATGGTGGTGGTCGAGATCGCCGACGAAGTGACGGCGGCTGTCAAGACCATGGTCGTCGCCGCCTAGCGTCGTTTCGGTTGTGGTTCCGGGACGCGGCGGGTCGCTCCACCCGGCGCCTAACGCTGCGTGGCGGCTGTGCGCTGCGGGCCTGTGATTCGCGCGACTAGGCGGCGGGTGGACGCCCACCCCGTCCTGGGCCTGACCGGCTCGGGCGCCGGTGACCGGATGGCGCTCTGGGGCCTTGTGGGAGCCCAGGGCGGTGGAAGGCGACCTGTCATGCCGTCGTCGCGACGCCACTGGCCCCCAGGACACGACGCACTCCCGATCAGCGTTCCGACGGCACTGACAGGCCGCCTGCAACCGACCCGGAACCACGTTGGGTGAGGCGAGCAATCGTGCGGAGCTAGCGGGATGACTCGTTCCTGACATCGGCACCCCTGGGTACCCTCGGACCCCCTCTCATGAGCACAGTGCAGAACATCGCCGTCCCGCCTCACAACCTCGAGGCCGAGAAGTCGGTCCTGGGGGCGGTGCTGCTGGACGAGCGCCACCTGCACTCGCTGCTGGTGGAGGAGCAGTTGCGGCCCGGGCACTTCTACCGCGAGCAGCACGGGGCGGTGTTCGCGGCCATGTTGGAGCTCTACGAGGGCGACAACAAGATCGATCACCTGACGGTGTCCGAGAAGCTGCGCCAGCACGGCAAGCTCGACGAGGTGGGCGGCCCCGCCGCGATCGACGAGCTGGCCGGATGGGTGCCGGCAGCCGGCCACGCCCGGGAATACGGCCGGATCGTCCATGACAACTTCAAGCTGCGGGCCCTGCTCACCGCCTCCTACGAGATCCAGGCGAGCGTGCTGTCGCGCGAGGCGCCGGCCCGCGAGCTCGTCGAGCAGGCCGAGCGGTCGGTGCTGGAGGTTGCCACCGACGACCGCCAGAAGAAGATCCGCTCGATCGCGGACATCCTCCATGAGGAGACCGACAAGCTCCACCGCCTGTCGGTCGCGAAGACCGCGCTGACGGGGACCCCGTCCGGCTTCAAGGATCTCGACGAGAAGACAGGCGGCTTTCAGCCCGGCAACCTGGTCATCCTGGCGGCGCGTCCGTCAATGGGGAAGTCGGCGCTGGTCGCCAACATCGCGGAGAACGCCGTGCTCGCCGGTCACGCGGTGGCGCTGTTCTCGCTGGAGATGTCCGAGTCCGAGCTGGCCCAGCGCTTCGTGGCCTCCCAGGCGCGCATCAAGGGCGAAGACCTGCGGCGGGGCAAGGTGGCCGAGTCGCGGTGGCCCAAGATCCTGGAGGCCTGCCAGCGCCTGGCCGAAGCGCCCCTGTACGTCGATGACTCCTCTGACACCGGCGTCCTCGAGGTCCGCGCCAAGTCGCGGCGCCTCCACGCCCAGGTCAACGGCGGTCTGGGCCTGGTCATCATCGACTACCTCCAGCTCATGCGCCACGAGGGCCGGGTCGAGAGCCGCGTCGAGCAGGTGGGCCAGATCAGCCGCGGGCTCAAGGGGCTGGCGCGCGAGCTCAACGTCCCGGTCATCGCGCTGTCCCAGCTCAGCCGTGGTGTGGAGCAGCGCGGCGGCGAGAAGAAGCCGATCCTGTCCGATCTACGAGAATCCGGGCAGATAGAACAGGACGCCGACCTCGTCATGTTCATCTACCGCGAGGAGTACTACGAGAAGGAGTCCGAGCGCCCGGGCGAGGCTGACATCATCATCGCCAAGCACCGCAACGGCCCGGTGGGCGACGTGGTCCTCACGTTCCAGAAGGAGTACCCGAAGTTCATGAACTTCGCCGGCGAGCGGTTCGAGGCATGAGCGACCACTGCGCCTTTGACCTCTGCGACGGGGACGGCCTGCTCTACGACGCCGAGACCAACACCGCGTACCCGTGCCGCTGCCGCCGGCAGCTGGTCGCGCGGCGCCGCGCGCGCACCCTGTCGGCGGTGATCCCGCGCCGCTACCGGGACGTGTCCTTCGACCGCCCGCCGGTCACCGACATCGAGCCGGCGATCGTCAGCGCCACCCGCCGCTTCGCCGCCACGATCGACGAGCAGCTGGACGCCGGCCGCGGCCTGTGGTTCATGGGACCGCCCGGCACCGGCAAGACGACGCTGGCGATGCTGGTGTCCAAGGCGGTGCTCGAGGCGGGGCGCACGGCGGCGATCTACTCGCTGCCGCGGCTGCTCAACGAGATCCGGCACACCTACGAGACCGGCGGGCACAACCAGCTTCTGGACCGCCTGGCCGTCGTCGACCTGCTGCACATCGACGATGTCGGAGCCGAGCGCAAGAACGACTGGGTGCTGGAGGAGCTGTACTCGATCGTCAACGCCCGCTATGAGGACAAGCGGTCGATGGTGCTCACCACGAACTGCCTGGACCGCGAGGAGCTGTGCGCGCAGATCAACGCGCGCACCGTGTCCCGCCTCACCGAGATGTGCGACGAGCTGCCACTGCTCGGCCACGACCACCGGATGGACCTGCGCACCGCCTAGCTGCCGGCGCGGGAGGCGCGGCCGGGGCCCCACAGGCCCAGGTAGCGCCCCAGGGTGGCGAAGCCCACCATGCACAGCGCGGCGTCCGCGAGCCCGCGTACCGCGCCGTCGATCGCGTCCTGCGCCGGAACCGCGACCAGGGTGATGACGACCGCGACGGCAGCCGAGACCAGGACCGCCAGGAGCCACGGATGCCCGGCCAGCGGGCGCGGCACCAGACCGCCGAGGTCGTCGAAGATGTCGCCGGCGCCTCCCTCGGCCACCGGCCGCAGCCGGGCGGCCTCCCAGAGCGCCGGCAGCGACGCCAGCAGCGCGGCGGTGCCGACGGAGGCGGCGACGATCGCGAACGTCGCCCACGCCGAGGGCTGGAAGCGGTGGTAGGCGATGGCCACCGTGCCCAGGCTGACCATGGTGACGATGCCGCAGATCACTCCCACCGCGGCGCGGCGCACGATCACCTTCGCCTCGGCCGCCGGCAGCACCCCGGACCCTCGCCGCTGCACCCAGCGCAGCGCAGCCAGCGTCCCGGCCACGAAGGACACCTGGGAGAACAGGATCGCCACCGCGGTGGCGATCTGGCCGATCTCCGGCCCACCCTTCGGCGTCGCGCCGAAGGCCGCGTCCGACGTCACGAAGGCGAGTCCGAACAGGCTCCCGGCCAAGGCCAGGGCGCCGAAGCTGACCACCGCCGCTCTCCGCGCCCGGGCGCTGCCCACTTCGTCAGCGAACTGGCGGGCCAGCGCTGCGGGCTCGCCGAGCTGTGCGTTCGGGTCACACGCAAGGTGGTCGGCGAACTCGTCGAGGATCCGCCGGCGCGCACGGCCGGTGATCCCGGCCGCGCTCAGCTCGCGGCCCAGCTGGGTCTGAAACTCCGAGCTCATGCCAGCACCGCCTCGACGGCGCGGGCGAAGTCATGCCACTCGGCGCGGCGCTCGCCCAGCTCGCGGCGCCCGCGCCGGGTCAGCTCGTAGATGCGGCGGCGCCGCCCATCGCCCTGTGACCAGGCGCTCGACAGCAGGCCGGCCGCCTCAAGGCGGTGCAGCGCCGGGTAGACCGTGCCCTCTGGCAGCGCCAGGGCGCCTTGGCTGCGGCGCTTGAGCTTCTCGATGATCGCGTAGCCATGCAGGGGGCCGTCGGACAGGACGGCGAGGATCAGGGCGTCCAGGTGGCCCTTGAGTGATTCCGCTCTCATACCTCGTGATGCTAAGCCTAGTTACGCTAGGTGTCAAGCTCGGCCGAAGACAGCCACGGAGCGCCCTACACTCAGACCCGGAATGCCAGGACTCGTAGTTGTGGGCGCCCAGTGGGGCGACGAAGGCAAAGGCAAGGTCACCGACATGCTCGCCGAGCGTGCCGATGCCATCGTGCGCTTCCAGGGCGGCAACAACGCCGGCCACACGATCGTGCGCGACGGCAAGACCTGGAAGCTGCACCTGATGCCGTCGGGGATCCTGCATCCCGGGAAGCTGTGCGTGATCGGCAACGGGGTCGTGATCGACCCCAAGGTGCTGACTGACGAGCTGGACGAGCTGCGCAGGCGCGGCGTCGAGACCAGCGCGCTGCGGATCTCGGCCAACGCCCACCTGATCATGCCCTACCACATGCTGCTCGACCACGCGGGCGAGGCCAAGCTCGGCAAGCTCGAGATCGGGACCACCCGGCGCGGAATCGGTCCCTGCTACGCCGACAAGGCCGCGCGCCTGGGGATCCGCGTCCAGGACCTGCTCGACGAGAAGATCCTCAAGAAGAAGATCGTCGCCGCGCTCGATCCCAAGCGCCTGTCGTTGCGCCCGTACGCCAAGGATGCGCGCCTGGACCTGCAGTCGATGACCGACGAGTACCTCACCTATGGCCATGTCCTGGAGCCGTACATCGCCGACACCTCGCGGCTCGTGCTCCAGCGCCTGGACCTCAACGAGATGGTGGTGTTCGAGGGCGCCCAGGGAGCCCTGCTGGACATCGACCACGGCACCTATCCGTTCGTGACCTCGTCCAATCCGGTGGCGGGTGCCGCCTGTATCGGCGCCGGGGTGGGGCCCAAGGACATCGACGAGGTGTGGGGCGTGGCCAAGGCCTACGTCACCCGCGTCGGCGCCGGGCCGTTCCCCACCGAGATCGAGGGGCCGCTGGCCGACGAGATGCGCGAGCGGGGCGGCGAGTACGGCACCACCACCGGCCGGCCGCGTCGCGTGGGCTGGATGGACCTGGTGGCGCTGCGGTACGCCGCGCGCCTGAACTCCCTGAGCGCGCTGGCGATCACCAAGCTCGACGTCCTTTCCGGGTTTGACCCGATCCGGGCGTGCGTCCGCTACCGCAACGACGAGGGCGCGGTGTTCGACTACTTCCCCTACCACCAGACCGTGCTGCACCACGCCGCCGGCGAGTACATCGAGATGCCGGGCTTCACCGAGGACCTCAGCGAGTGCCGGAGTGAGGCCGACCTGCCCGAGACCGCCCGCGAGTACCTCCGCTTCGTCTCGGACTTCGTCGGGGTGCCGATCGCCCTCGTGGGCGTCGGGCCGGGCCGCGAGCAGGTCGTCTGGATGGAAGCGGCCAACGGGCTCGTCGGCGCGCCACCCGATCACGCCGCCAGCGCCGGCGCGAGCTAGCTGCTAACGCCAGCGCTCGAGCAGGTCCTCGTCGCGGACCTGGCGGACGACCCGTCCGGGCACGCCCATGACGACCGCGCGCGCGGGGACGTCACGGACCACCACCGCGCCGGCGGCGATGAACGCCTCCTCGCCGATCACCACCCCTGGGGTGAGGACCACGCCGCCGCCGACCCGGCAGGCCCGCCGCAGCGTGGCCCCGCGCAGCGGCGTCTCGGGACCGTGGCGCGCCATGGTGTCGTCGTTGGTCATGGTCACGCCGGGGCCGATGAACACGTCATCCTCGACGACCGTGCCGGCCGTGACGTAGACAAGGGTCTGGATCGAGACACCGGCGCCGACACGCGTGTCGAAGTCGATGGTGGAGCCCCGGCCCAGCACCGAGCGCGCGCCGAGCACGCCGCGCTCGCGGACCTGGGACTGATCGCCGACGATCGCCCGATGTCCGATCTCCGCCCCGGCGTAGATGACGGCACCGCAGCAGATCGTGGCCTCGTCAGCCACGCTGAGGTCGCCGAACCGCCCCTCGGCGCTCGAGCCGGGGCGCAGGCGGGGGCGCTTGCCGAGCACCACCCCGTCCTCCACGAGGACCCGCTCGCCCAGCCGGCTGCCGGCGTGAACGACCGAGCCCGCGCCGATCGTGCAGCCGGCGCCGATCTGCACACCGGCGTAGACAACGGCGCCCGGGCCGAGCGTCACGTCGCCGGCCAGTTGAGCGTCGGCCGAGACGAACGAGCCGTCCGGGCGCGGCGCGGGCGGGCGGGGCGGGCTCATCGCCCGTCCCTGCGTGAGTCCAGGGAGTCCTGGAGCTGCTCGAGCACGCGGACCACCCGCAGTCCGCTGGCGCCGTCTGAGCGCGGAGGTTGCCCCGAGCGGATGGCGTCGATGAAGTGCTCGCACTCCACCCGCAGAGGCTCGACGTTGGGAATGCGCGGCGAGAACACGTCGCCGCTGCGAGTGATGTACTCGCCGTAGGTCCGCGAGTCCTCGTCGAACCCCTTGTCGTAGACGGTGAGCTTGCGCTCGAGCTCCATGTCGTCGAACGTGGCCATCTTTTGGGAGCCGACCACGGTGAACCGCCGCTCCTTGTGCGGGTCAAGCCAGGAGAGGTGCAGGTGGGCGGTGAGCCCGGAGGGGAAGCGCATGAAGCAGAAGACCACATCCTCCACGCCCGGCCGCACGTAGGACTCGCCGTGCGCCTGCGCTTCGACGGGCTCCTCGCCCGCGAGGTAGAGCACCACCGACACGTCATGAGCGCCCAGGCTCCACAGCGCGTTCTCGTCGGCGCGCAGCTTGCCCAGGTTCAGCCGGTTGCCGTAGATGTAGTAGATCTCGTCGCCGAGCTCGCCGGACTCCGTCAGCTCCTTGAGCTTGCGCACGCCCGGGTGGTACTCGAGCAGGTGCCCCACCATCAGCACCCGGCCGGCCCGCTGGGCCGCGGCGACCGCCCGCTCGGCGTCGGTGGCCGACTGGGCCAACGGCTTCTCAACGAAGCAGTGCTTGCCGGCCTCCAGCGCGCGCACGGCCAACTCGGCGTGCGTGGGCACCGGCGTCGCCAGCACGATCGCGTCAAGATCCGGGTCGCCGAGCAGGTCGTCAAGGTCCGCGGTGGTCCTGGCCGCGGGGAGCGTGCGCCCGACGCGGTCACGGGCGGCCTCGTCAGCGTCGCACAGCCACGTCACTGCGCAGTCGGGGATGGCGGCGAAGTTGCGGGCGAGGTTGGGCCCCCAGTAGCCGAGCCCGACGACCCCAACCGTCAGCGGCTGGGTCACCGTGGCCCCCGTGCTGGCGCTGAAGCCCTCATGGGCGCAGGAGTGTAGGAGCGAGGGTGGTCAGCGCCGCCACGACGCGCTCCCCGGCGTGGCCGTCGCCGTACAGCGGCGGCGCGACGGCGGGAGGCTCGCGCTGTAGCGCCGCCAGGACGCGGTCGCGGTCCAGGTCGGTCAGGACGTTCCAGCCGGCCTCCACGGTCTCGGTCCATTCCGTGTTCGGACGCAGGGTGATGCAGGGGACGCCCGCCAGGTACGCCTCCTTCTGGAGGCCGCCGGAGTCGGTCACCGCCGCGCGCGCGTTGCACAGCAGCGCGGTCAGCTCAAAGTACCCCACAGGCTCGGTGAGCGTGACGCCCGGTGCGTCGGCGAGACGGTCGTGCAGGCCCGCGCTGCGCAGCCGCGCGTCGGTGCGTGGGTGCAGCGGGAGCACCACCGGCAGCGGCAGGCCGATGAGCAGCTCCACCAGACGCGCCAGGCGCTCGGGGTCATCAACGTTCCCGGCCCGGTGGGCGGTGGCCAGCACGTACTCGCCGCGCGTGAGACCCCGGGCCTCCAGAAGGTCGATGCGCTCACGCGCCTCCGGCTGGATCGCCATGGCCACGTCCACCATGACGTCGCCGACCAGCTCGGCGCGGCCGGCCACGGCCTCGTGGCGCAGGTTGGTCATCGCCACGTCGGTGGAGCAGAGCAGCAGCGAGCTGGCGTGATCGGTGAGGACGCGGTTGAGCTCCTCGGGCATCGACCGATCGAACGAGCGCATGCCCGCCTCGACGTGGGCCACCGGGATCTGAGCCTGGGCGCCGGCCAGCGCCCCTGCCAGAGTCGAGTTCGTATCGCCGTAGACGAGGACCGCGTCGGGCGACTCCTCGGCCAGCACGGGTTCGAGCGCAGCGAGCATCCGCGAGGTCTGGGAGCTGGAGGTGCCGAGGGCGATGCCGAGCTGACGATCGGGCGCCGGCAGCCCCAGCTCGGCGAAGAACACCGCGGACAGCGTGTCGTCGAAATGCTGCCCGGTGTGCACCAGGATCTCCTCGTGCTCCCGGCGCAGCGGCGGGGAGACGGCCGCGGCCTTGATGAACTGCGGCCGGTTTCCGATCACGGTCAGAACCTTCATCGTGCGTGGGCGAGGTCCCCCGCCGGGTCAGCCGCGCAGCTGCTCGGAGATGCGCGCCATGACCGCCTCGCGCGCGCGATCCGAGACGGGCGCGGGGCCCGTGTACTCGTGGTCGTCGATGGCCGCGATGGTCTGGACCTCGCGCACCGTGGAGGCGAAGAAGACCTCGTCCGCCTGGTAGAGCTCCTCCAGAGTGCAGGCCCGCTCCTCGGCGCCGGTCACCTCGATCACGAGCGCCCGCGTGATCGACGCCAGGATGTGCTCGTCCAGCGGCGGCGTGAGGAGCCGCCCGTCCGTGACGTAGAAGACGGAGCTGGTGGGCCCCTCCAGCACGCGACCGTGCGGCGTGACGAGCAGCGCCTCGTCATAGCCCTGCTCGCGCGCCAGGCGCCCGGCGAGCATGTTGGCGGCGTAGGAGAGCGACTTGATCCCATCCAGGATCCGGGTCGGCGAGTAGGTGATGGTCATCACCCGCGCCCGGTCGACCAGCGTGACCATCGGCTCGGTGAGGAGGATCCGGCGCCCGCCGCGGGTGATCATGATCCGCAGGCACTGGTGGTCGGGGCCGGTGCCCGCCTCGGCCAGCAGCCGGAAGGTGTCGGCGCGTACCGACTCCAGGTCCACCGGTAGGCGGAGGTTGTCCGCCGAGCGGCTCAGCCGCGCCAGGTGGGCGTCGAACGCGTACGGCTGCCCGTCATAGACGCGGATCACCTCGAACGCGCCGTCGCCGCGGATCAGTCCCTCGTCAGTAACGGGAATCACCGCCTCGGCGGCAGACATGATCTCGCCGTCCAGCGAGGCCAGCGACGTGGCGCCAGTGGGACTCATCGCCGGGACAGCCTAGTCGCTGGCGTGCTCAGACCACTCGGGGCGCGTCCACACCTCGGCCAGCCGGACCACGGTGGCGGCGGCCGCGGCCATGTCCTGGACCGAGGCCCACTCGCGCACGGAGTGATACTCGTGGCCCCCGGTGAAGATGTTCGGGGTCGGGAGGCCCATCTCGCTCAGACGCGAGCCGTCGGTACCGCCCCGGACGGGTACCCGCACCGGCTGCACGCCCTCGGCGAGGATGGCCGCCTCGGCGGCGTCCACGACGAACGGCACCGCCTCCAGGTACGCGCGCATGTTGCGGTACTGACGGCGGGTCTTGACCTCGACGGTGGCCCGCGGGTGGCGCGCCGCGACCTCGCGCGCCGCCCCTTCGAGCAGCGCGACGTGCGCGTCCAAGAGCTCCTCGTCAAAGTCGCGCACGATCGCCCGGATCTCGGCGGTCGCCGCTGTGCCGGTGAGGCTGTAGATGTGGATGAAGCCCTGCCGCTCCGCCGTGGTGTCAGGCGTGAGCCGATCTGAGGGCAGCGCCGCCACGATATCGGCGGCCAGCCGCACCGCGCTCACCAGCTTGCCGGTGGCGTGGCCGGGATGGACGTCAACACCCCGCACCGTGACGATCATCTCGTCAGCGGAGAACGTCTCGTCGGTGAACTCGCCGATCTCCGAGCCGTCCATGGTGTAGGCGCACTGCGCGGCAAAGCGCGCGATGTCGAACAGCGTGGCGCCCTCGCCGATCTCCTCGTCGGGGGTGAAGCCGACCCGCAGGGTGGGGCGCGGGAGGTCGGGGTGGGCGGCCAGGTGGGCGACGGCGGTCATGATCTCGGCCACCCCGGCCTTGTCGTCGGCGCCGAGCAGTGTGTCGCCGCTGGAGGTGACGATGTCGTGGCCGAGCTTGGCCAACAGCTCGGGCATGGTCTCCGGGTCCAGCCTCGTCCCGGCGCGCGGGAGCGCGATCACGCCGCCGCCGTAGTCACGGTGCACGATCGGCTCCACTCCGGTGCCGGAGGCGTCGGGGCTCGTGTCCATGTGGGCGATGAGGCCGATGACGGTCCCGTTGCCGGCCGTGCCGGGCAGCGTCGCGGTGACGTAGCCGTTCTCGTCCAGCGCGGCGTCGTCCAGGCCCGCCTCGAGTCAGCTCCTGCACGAGCACACGAGCCAGATCGAGCTGGCCTGGCGTGCTGGGGGAGCGTTCCCGCTCTCGGGACGACTGGGTGTCGATCCGGACATAGCGCTCGAAGCGGCGCAGCAGATCGGGAGCCAGCGTCCGGGCCAGCTCGGAGGTGTAGGAGGCGCTCATCCGCTCCCGCAGTTAACCAGCCGATGTCGCGCGGCTGGTTGCGCCCGTTCTCCCGGGGGTAGCCCCGTTCCGGAGGTAAACACCAAAAAGGGAAGGGATGGAATGCTCCTAGCTCTGGCCATTGTCCTGTTCATCATCGCCATCGCCGGCGGTGTGATCATTCACCCGGTCATCTTCGTGCTGGCGCTGGTCGCGCTGGTGATGTTCTTCTCCGGGCGCCGCGGGGCCCGGGTCTAGCACGATTGCGCGCCTGCTTGCGCTCCACCCTCGCCGGGTAGCCGACCGGCATGGAGGCCCCGACGCTTGAGTGGAGCGCAGCAGCGGTGCAGGACGGCGTCCTCACTGTCCACGTCGCGGGCGATCGGCCCAAGGGCTGGAAGGCGACGTTTCAACGTACGGTGACGCTGCTGGGCGGTGGCGACTGGGGGACGGTATCCCTCAAGGGCGCCAAGGTCCGCGTCGCCGGTGTGCCCGAGGGCAGCGAGGATGAGCTGCGCCACTTCCTGGAGGCGGCCGTGCAGCAGGCCAACGCCACGCACGTCGAGCCTGACGAGGGCGCCGACGATCGGTCAGACGAGTCCGAGACCGATGACGAGGGCGACGACGATGACATCGACGCCCGGATGACGTCGCGGTTCCGCGATTTCGGCGCCGGCTGATGGCGGCCACATCCAAGCGCACCCCCGGGACCGGATCCCGTCGTCTCCGGCTGCGACGGTCCGACTGCTCCGATCAGGGGCTCAAGCGCGTCGCGCGCGGCCGCGGTTTCAGCTACATCGACACACGGGGGCGGCCGCTGCGCGACCCCGACGAGCTTCTACGGCTCAAGGAGCTGGCGATCCCTCCCGCCTGGAGTGACGTGTGGATCTGTCCCGACCCCCGCGGCCATCTGCAGGCCACCGGCGTCGACGCCGCCGGGCGCAAGCAGTATCTCTATCACCCGCGATGGCGCGAGCGGCAGGACCGCCGGAAGTTCGACCACATGGTGGACTTCGCCCAGGCGCTCCCACGACTGCGCCGGCGGGTGCTGCGCGTCCTGCGGACCGGCGAGGAACCCGACCAGGAGCGTGTTCTGGCGGGCTCGGTGCGACTGCTGGACGTGGGGTTGTTCCGCGTCGGCTCGGAGGCGTACGCCGACGACAAGGGCGGCGTCGGCCTCGCCACCGTGCTCAAGGAGAACGTCACCGTGAGCGACGGGGAAGCCGTTTTCGACTACCTCGGCAAGGGCGGCGTCAGGCGCGTCCAGGCCGTCCAGGACCCGCCCGTGGTGGAACTCCTGGCCGCGCTCAAGCGGCGGCGGTCGGGCGGGGACCAGCTGCTGGCCTACCGCGAGGGCCGGCGCTGGCACGACGTCCGCTCCGAGCAGATCAACCTCTACCTGAAGGGACTCATCGGCGAGGCATGCACCGCCAAGGACTTTCGCACCTGGAACGCCACGATGCTGGCGGCCGTATCCCTGGCCGCCGACGGGCGTGACGCCGCCACCAAGGCGGCGCGCAAGCGGGCGATGGACGGCGCCGTGCGCGGGGTCGCAGAGGTCCTGGGCAACACGCCCGCCGTCGCCCGGCGCTCCTACATCGACCCGCGCGTCTTCGACCGCTACCTGTCGGGTTGGACGATCGGCGCAGAGCTGGACCGGATCGGGTCGCTGCGCGGTCCCGACGACCGGCGCCGCGCCCGGCTGGAGCGTGCCGTGCTGGATCTGATCGATGACGATCGCGACTCGTCGGCGGTCGAGCGCTTCGCGCCGGCCGCCGGGGCGGCGTGAGGCGTTTCCGCCATTCGTCTACAAACACACGATCAACCAGGGACGACGAGCGCGCTGTGATACAACACGTGCTGTCTGCGACTTTGGGAGGTCAGCGATGGCGGTCACGTCTCCGCCTGTCTTGGCCGTCAGTTCTGGAGAACTGTTCGATCGTTGGTATCGGGCACATGATGTGCGCGCTCGTGACGCTCTGATCGAGCGGTTTTTGCCCCTTGCCCGCAAGCTGGCGCGCCGCTACGCCGGCTCCAACGAGCCATACGACGACCTGGTGCAGGTCGCCAGCCTCGGACTGGTCAAGGCGGTCGAGCGGTTTGACCCAACCCGTGGCTTTGCCTTCACGTCGTTCGCCGTGCCGACGATCGTCGGCGAGCTGAAGCGATACTTCCGCGACAGCGCGTGGGCGTTGCACGTGGACCGCAGCGCCCAGGAGCTGGCGCGCAAGATCGCCGACGCGCGGCGCGAGGTGAGCCTCCGCCACGGGCGCTCGCCCACGGTCCCGGAGCTGGCCGAGTACCTGGAGATCTCAGAGGAGGAGGTGCTCGACGGGCTCCAGACCAACGAGGCCTACGACACCGTGTCCCTCGACGCGCCCCGCACCGGTGACGAGGAGACCGAGAACCGCATCGAGGCGCTGGGCAGCCAGGACGAGCGGCTGGACCTCGTTGACGATCAGGCCACCGTGTTCGCCGCGGCCCAGCATCTGCCCGAGCGCGAGCGGCGGATTCTCTATCTGCGCTTCGGCGAGGATCTCACCCAGGCCGAGATCGCCCGCCGGATCGGCGTCTCCCAGATGCAGGTCTCCCGCTTGCTGCGCAAGTCCGTGCAGCGCCTGCGCGACCTCACCCAGGAGCGTCCACAGCCCGCATCACGGAAGGCGCCCCGGACGCCCGCGCCCCAGCCCGGCTCATAGGTCGGACCGGTTACCCGGCGACCGGCGCCAGAGGACGGTACATGAGAGCTTCGTGCACAAAACCGGTCTCCATCGTGTGCGAGGGTGTGGGCTCGGTGGCCATAGAATCCCGGTACGTCTACCGTTACCGCTGACACAGGGTTCCAAACCTGGCGTTCGGAACCAACCGGCGGCAACATGGGCGCGCTCAGATCAGTAGGCTCGTGACACCGTGCAGAATCAGTTCCAGGTAGAAGTCCACCGGAATGGGGCCACGGCCGTCGTCGCGGTTGGCGGAGAGTTGGATCTGGCCTCGGGGCCCGAGCTCGAGGCCGAGCTCGATAAGCTGACAGGCCCTGACCTCCAGCTTGTGGTGATCGACCTGCGCCGCTTGGACTTCATGGACTCAACCGGTCTCAGCATTCTCGTCCGCGCCCACCAGCGACTCGCGGGCGAAGGCTGCGAGATGGGACTGGTCAAAGGCTCCCAGCAAGTGCAGCGCCTGCTCGACCTGACTGGAGTGGCCGAGCGGCTGCGCCTGGTCGACGCCCCCGAAGAGCTGCTGGACGCCCGCTGAGGCGCGGTCTCAGCGCCGGTGGTCGATCACGACCACGCGCAGGAGCTCGGAATCGCCGCTCTCCTGGACCGCCACCTGATCGGAGAGCAGGACGAGAGGCGACGCCGGATGGTCGGTGGCCTGCACGTCCAGGCGTGTGCCCGTGCCCTTGCGGAAGGGGCCGACCACCAGCTCCAGGCGCCGATCCGCGGCGGACAGGCGCGCCTCGATCCGCTGGCCCTCGGCCGCCGTCGATGCGTGCGCGGCCAGCGTATCGGTGACGAGGTAGACGTCCGAGAACCGGTCCAGCGAGAAGTGTGCCGTCGCCGCCAGGGTGCGCGCCAGCCGCCCCAGGACGCCGGGCAGCAGCGTCACCGGCGAGAGCGAGACGACCACCTCGCCCCCACTGTCCTCCGAGGGCGTCATGTCCGCGTCGGTTGAGGCAGGTGGCGGGGCCTCGAACAGCTTGCGCCCGTCGCGGCGCACGGAGAAGTCCATGCGCACCTCGGTGCCCCCGCCCGGAGCCGAGCTGAACTGGACGTCCTCGGTGAGCGCGCGAATCACGGAGAGGCCAATGCCCTGGCTGACATCCCCGCTGGGGGGCGGCGCCGGCATGCCGACCCCCTGGTCGGTCACCCGCACGCTGAAGCGGTCGGGGGTGATGAACAAACCGACCTCCATCGGCCCGGGCTCCCCGCCGTAGGCATGAAGCACGACGTTGTTGCACGCCTCGCTGACCGAGGTCTTGAGATCGTCGAGGAGCTCGGGGTCGATCGAGAGCAGCTCGGCAACCCCGCCGAGCATCCCTCGGACGATCGTCAGGGTTTGTGGCCTGCTCTCGAGGCGCAGGCGTACGGTTGAGCCTTCAGCCATCACCTCAGCACAGAGCAGGTTCCCGCACGCCCACGCCGACAAACAGCCGTAGGCGCCGTTTCCGGCCCAGCCGTCCTGGAGTCAGTCCTCTGTGATCTCGCTCAGATGCGCGATGGCCCGCCGCAGGATGCGGCTGACCTGCATCTGCGAGACACCGATGTGATCGGCGATCTGCGTCTGCGTGAGGTCGTGGACGAACCTCAGCACCACAACCTCGCGCTCCCGCTGGGGAAGCTGCCGAGCGGCGGTGCCGATCGTGATCCGCTCGTCGGCGGACTGCAGACTGGGGTCTTCTTCTCCGAACGATTCGACCATAGTCCCACTTTCGCCCTCTCCATCGTCGTATGGGGCGTCGAGAGAGGACGCGTGGTGGGCTCGGGAGGTCTCGAGCGCGTCGAGGATGTCCTCGATGCTGAGCTCCAGGTACCCGGCCAGCTCCGGGACGGTTGGGGCACGGTTGAGGCGGCCGCTGAGCTGCTGCTGGGCCTCCTCGACCTTGACCGCGCGCTCCTGCGCGCCGCGGGGCACGTGCACGGCCCAGCCCAGATCGCGGAAGTAGCGCTTGAGCTCACCGAGGATGGTGGGAACGGCAAACGACGAAAACGCGGTGCCGCGGCTGAGGTCGAAACGGTCGATGGCCTTGACCAGACCGAGGCTCGCGACCTGCAGCAGGTCGTCGAACGGCTCGCGGGCTCCGCTGTAACGGCGGGCGAGCTTGCGGGCCAGCGGCAGAAACCGCTGGACCAACTCGTCACGGGCATTTCGGTCGCCACCCTGCTGCCAAGCGATGAACAGGGTTTCGTTGCCGACGTGCCCGAGTGCGCCGGCGCGCCTGGCCCGGCGCAGCGGCTGTGGGGGGGAACTCGTGGCAGTGCTCATGGTGCAGTGCCAGTACCCCGTTCCTGGTCAACTCAATCACGCGCGCGCGGTTCTCACACTTTTCTGTCCTACCCTTGACCGAATTCAGAGCTTCGACGTCGATCATGCGTCCGTGGCCGAGTGCACCGAGCGTCTGCGCGTGCTCGTTGTCGATGACGAGCCGAGCATCGTCGACGTCGTCTCCATGGCCCTCCGCCACCACGGGTTCGACGTGGCCACGGTGGGCACCGGAAGCGGCGCGCTGGCCCAGGTCCGCGACTGGCGGCCCCACGCGATGGTGCTGGACGTGATGTTGCCGGACATGGAGGGCTTCGAGGTTGCCCAGAGGCTGGCCGCGGAGCGCACCGACGTCCCCATCCTCTTTCTGTCGGCCCGTGACAACACCTCGGACAAGGTCCGCGGGCTGACCACGGGCGGCGATGACTACCTGACCAAGCCGTTCAGCCTCGAGGAGCTGATCGCCCGCCTGCGCAACATCCTCAGGCGCAGCGGGGCCCACGAGGCGGCCTCTGACCGTCTGCGCTTCGCCGACCTCGAGCTCGACGAGGACACCCGCGAGGTCCGGCGCGGCGAGCGGCCGATCGAGCTGACCGCCACCGAGTACCGGCTGCTGCACTACCTGATGCTCAATCCGCGGCGCGTCCTGACCCGCACTCAACTCCTGGAGCACGTCTGGAGCTATGACTTCGGCGGCGACGCCCGGGTGCTGGAGACCTACATCAGCTACCTGCGCAAGAAGCTCGACGTCCATGGACCTCCGCTGGTGCACACCGTGCGCGGGGTCGGCTATGCGCTGAGGCTGCCGAGAGGCTGATGTCGCTGCGAGCGCGCCTGCTGCTGGGGATGGTGGTCCTCGTCGCCGCCGGGCTCCTGGTGGCCGCCGTGGCCACCTACGAGGCGCAGCGGTCGTTCCTGCTCGATCGCGTGGATCAGCAGGTGCAGGCCGGCCTGGGCGCCGTCGCCTTCGAGCTGCGGCCCCCCGGGTTCCGTCCGGCCCGCGCCGCGGGCGGCAGACGCTTCCCATTCGCCGGGCTGCTCGGCCGCCGCCCGCCCGGCATCGGGCCCGCCAGCCTCCCGCCGGGCACCTTCGGCGAGCTGATCGGGCCGGGCGGGAACGTCGTACGCCGGCGCACGTTCAGCTACGGCGGGACGACGCCCGCGCCGCCCAATCTGCCCTCCCGCTTTCCGGTCAGCCGCGCCGGCAGCCCTCTGAAGCTGTTCACGGTGCACTCAAGCCGCGGTCCCGATACCCGCTACCGGGCAGCCGCGTTCGCGGTCACCGGCGGCGACACCGTGGTGGCGGCGGTACCGCTGAAGGAGACCGACGACACCCTGCACCGGCTCGTCATGGTGGAGGGGCTGGTCGGCGGCGGCGTCATCTTGGCGCTCGTCCTCCTCGGCTGGGTGGTCATCCGCATCGGGTTGCGGCCGCTGGAGCGTATGGGCCGTGTCGCGTCGGAGATCGCGGCGGGCGACCTCTCCCGGCGGGTGACGCCGTCTGACCAGCGCACCGAGGTCGGGCGTCTGGGCCGGTCGCTGAACGAGATGCTCGGCCAGATCGAGCGAGCTTTCACCGCCCGCCGGCAGAGCGAGGATCACCTCCGGCGGTTCCTGGCTGACGCGTCCCATGAGCTGCGCACGCCGCTGGCGTCAATTCGCGGCTATGCGGAGCTGTTCCGGCTGGGCGCCGTCGACGACCCGGCGACGCTGGAGCGAGCGATGGCGCGGATCGAGTCCGAAGCGGCACGGATGGGGGTCCTGGTTGAGGACCTGCTGTCGCTGGCCGCCCTGGACCAGGCCCCTGAGCGGCCCCGCGTGCCCGTGGACCTGGGCGAGCTGGCCACACACGCCGTCGAGGACACGCGGGTCACGGCCCCCGACCGCAATGTCGTGGTTGAGGTGGACGAGCCGCCGGTCACCGTGCTGGGCGACTCCGACCAGCTGCGCCAGCTCGTGGCCAACCTTCTGCGCAACGCCGTCATCCACACCCCGGACGCGACGCCGATCGAGGTTAGCGTGCACCGCGACGGCGAGCGGGGCGGGCGGGTCCTCCTCCAGGTGCGCGATCACGGCCCCGGCGTCCCCGGGGACGCCGGCGATCAGATCTTCGAGCGCTTCTGGCGCACCGAGGCCGGGCGAACTCGCGGCAAGGGCGGCGCCGGCCTGGGCCTGGCCATCGTCAAGGCGATCGTGACGGCGCACGGCGGCACCGTGCACGCGGCCAACGCCCCCGGCGGCGGCGCGCGATTCGAGGCGTCGCTGCCCGCGCTCCCGGCCGTTGCGCCCTCTCAGGAAAGTCTCAGCCTCCTCACGTCGGACTCTTATCTGGATCACGCAGATTGAGCCGGTGAGCGTCCGGCGAGCAGTGACGGCAGCTGCGTGAACCTGCGGATTCCCTGGCATGTCCTGGGGCTGATCGCGGTGTTCGCGGTCGCGGTGGTCGCCGCCGTGATCGAGCTGGGACCGCCCACGCGGTCGACGCGGACCTCCACCGAGATCGTCACCGCCGCCGACGGCGTCGTGCAGTCGACGGTAACCGGCACCGGCAACGTGGAGGCCGGCACCGACGTCGAGGCCAACTTTCAGACCAGCGGCACGCTGCAGAACATCTACGTCAAGGACGGCGACCACGTGGTCAAGGGGCAGCTCGTGGCCACCCTGGATCCCACCGCGGCCCAACTGACGCTGGACCAGGCGCAGGAGAACCTCGCCTCGGCGCAGGACAACCTCGCCAACGCCGAGGCACAGACCACGACCTCGGGCTCGGCCAGCACGACCAGCCTTACCAACGCCCAGACCGCCACGGAGTTCGTGGACTTCACGCCGGCACAGACGAGCACGACCCAGACGACGACCACCACGACGACGTCCACGACGCCGGCCACCAAGACCACCACCACGCGCGGGACGACCCCCACGCGCCCGACGCCGACCCGGACCACGTCCAGTGGCAGCGGCTCGAGCGCCAGCGGCTCGAGCGCCGGCGGCTCGCGGTCCTCGGGCTCGGGCTCGGGGAGCAGCTCGGGTGGCGGCGGACAGACGAGCACCACGAGCGCGCAGACGATCGCCGCCAACATCGCGTCGGCCCAGGCGGCGGTCGACGGCGCCGAGGCAACCGTTCAGAACGCCGAGAATGCTCTGCACGAGACCCACCTGTACGCGCCGGCGACGGGCACGGTGGTCAACGTGGCCGACGTGTCGCCTGGCGACACGGTGTCCAGCAGCGGCGCGAGCACGAACTCGGGGTCCGGGTCGAGCTCAGGGTCCGGGTCGAGCTCGGCGTCGGGGTCGGGGTCGACCGCGGGCAGCCTCGGCGGATCCAGCAGCTCCTCCTCGTCCTCCAGCAGCTCGGGCCTCATCGAGATCGTCAACACCGGATCGATGACGATGACGGTGGCCTTCAGCGAGTCCGACATCTCCAAGATCAAGGACGGGCAGCCCGCCACGGTCACGCTCGAGGCGCTCTCGGGCGTCGAGCTCAGCGCCCACGTCAGCTCCATCTCGACGCTGGGAACGTCCAGCAGCGGCGTCGTCAGCTATGACGCGACCCTGACACTCGACCAGCGCGACTCGCGGGTCAAACCCGGGATGAGTGCCTCCGCGGCGGTGATCACCGGACAGGCCTCGGGCGTCAACCTGCCCAACAGCGCCGTGACGACCAGCGGCTCGGTGGGCCATGTCAACGTCCTGCGCAACGGCAAGACGGTCCCGACCACGGTGGTCGTGGGCCTCGTGGGTGACAGCCGCACCCAGATCGTCAGCGGGCTGCGCACCGGCGATCAGGTGCAGGTCACGACGACGCTACCCGCGCTGGGCGCGAGCTCCTCGCAGCTGTCCTCGGGCTCCAGCGGGGCCCTGGGCGGCGCGGCCGGCCTGGGCGGAGCCGGCCGCTTCCTCGGCGGCGGCGCCGGGTTCGCCGGGGGCGGCGGCCTGCGCGGCGCTGGGGGCGGCGGCTTCCGTGGCGGCGGCTGATGGCCGTGCGTCCGCCCGTCATCGACCTTGACGAGGTCTCCAAGACCTACCACGTCGGGGAGATCGCGGTTCACGCCCTCAACGGGATCACGGCGACCGTGCAGTCCGGCGAGTCCGTCGCGATCATGGGCAGCTCGGGCAGCGGCAAGAGCACGCTGATGCACATCCTGGGCTGCCTCGACGTGCCCACCAGCGGCGTCTACCGGCTCAACGGCGTCGACGTGCGCTCCGCGGATGACGACGCGCTCGCCGATGTGCGCAATCGCGAGATCGGGTTCGTCTTCCAGAGCTTCAATCTGATCCCGCGCACACGCGCGCTGGCCAACGTGGAGCTCCCGCTCGCCTACGCCGGGCTGAGCCGCGCCGACCGCCACGAGCGGGCGATGCGCGCGCTCGCGGACGTCGGCCTGGCCTCGCGGGTGCACCACCTGCCCTCCGAGCTCTCCGGTGGCCAGCAGCAGCGCGTGGCCATCGCGCGGGCGCTCGTCACCAACCCGGCGATGATCCTCGCCGACGAGCCCACCGGAAACCTCGACACGGCCGCCACCCGCGAGATCCTCGAGATCTTTGAGCGGCTCTCCGACGAGGGGCGGACGATCATCCTCATCACGCACGAGCACGAGGTCGCCGCCCACGCCGACCGCGTCATCCAGCTCTCCGACGGGCACATCGTCAGCGACGCGTCGAGCGCGTTGGAGGCGTCGCCGTGACCGAGACGATCCACGTTGCGCTCACCGGCCTTGCGGCCAACAAGCTGCGCTCGGGGCTGACGATCCTCGGCCTGATGATCGGGGTCGGCTCGGTGATCATCCTGGTGGCGGTGGGGACCGGCTCCTCGGCGGCCGTCCAGTCTCAGATCGAGGCGCTCGGGTCCAACGTGCTCCTCGTCCAGTCCACGCCCACGCTCGGCGGCCTGCGCGGCGGCGGCGGCGCCACCGTGGACCCGCTCACCGTCGCCGACGCCAACGCGCTCGTGAACCGCTTCACCGCGCCCGACGTCCAGAGCGCCTCCCCCGTGGTCAACGCCAACGGCGTGACGCTCACCTACAACGGCACCACCTACTCGCCCTCGTCGTTCGTCGGCTCGACGCCGACGTACCGCACGGCGCGCGACTACACGATGGCCACGGGCTCGTGGTTCACCGACGCGCAGGAAAAGCAGCACGCCCGCGTGGCGGTGGTGGGCCCGACGGTGGTCCAGGAGCTGTTCGGCGGTGCCAGCCCGGTCGGGGCCACCATCCAGGCCAACGGCACGAACTTCCAGGTGATCGGAGTCACCAACTCCAAGGGCTCCAACGGCGCCACCGACCAGGACGACGTCGTCATCGCCCCGCTCACCGCAGTCCAGGACACCCTCACCGGCTACGGCGACGTCAACTCGATCGTGGTCCAGGCCAAGTCTCGCGATCAGCTCTCAGCCGCCCAGACCGAGGTCACCAACATCCTCACGCCGCTCCTCCCGGCGGCGCCCGGATCGACCTCGGCGAGCTTCAACGTCATCAACCAGGGCTCGATCCTGCAGGCGTCGAGCTCGACCAGCAACGTGTTCACGACGCTGCTGGGCGAGGTGGCCGCGATCTCGCTGCTGGTGGGCGGGATCGGGGTGATGAACATCATGCTTGTCTCGGTCACCGAGCGCACGCGCGAGATCGGCATCCGCAAGGCCGTGGGGGCGCGACGCTCGGACATCCTCGTCCAGTTCCTGGTCGAGGCGGTGCTGGTCTCGCTGTTCGGCGGGATCGCGGGCGTCATCTTCGGCGTCGTCGGCAGCCAGTTCAGGATCGCCGGGGTCCATCCGGTGATCGCCCCCTACTCGATCGGCCTGGCGTTCGGCGCCTCGGTGCTGATCGGGCTGTTCTTCGGTACCTACCCCGCCGGGCGCGCGGCCGCGATGCGGCCGATCGAGGCACTGAGGTTCGAATGAGCCGCATGCCGCCACGCCGCAGGCCCCTGCCCATCAGACCCAGAAGGATGACTATGGACACCTACACCCCGGACCAGCGCGAGGAGGACTGGGACGCCTATCGGGACGGGCCCGAGACCGAGCCGTCGCTTCCGCGCCGGGCGCGCCGGAAGTTCTTCAACCGCCGCACCGCGGCGCTCGCCGCGCTCGTCACCTGCGCCATCGGCTTCTACGCGGGCATCCGCGTTGAGAAGAGCCAGCTGCCGAGCTCGAGCAGCGGGCTGACGGCCGGGTCGGGGGCGGGTGCTCGCGCGGGGGCGCGGACCGGTGGTTTCGCGGCGCTCCTCGCCGGCCGCGGGCGTGCCTCCGGTGCGGGCAGCGGCGCAGCGTCCGGCGGCGCTGGCGGGCCGGCGGGCGCCGGCGCGGGCGGCGCCGGCGGAGTGAACGCCTCGTTCGGCACCGTGGCCAGCGTCAAGGGCAAGACGATCTATGTGACCGACACGTCGGGGAACACCGTCAAGGTCAAGCTGTCCTCGGCGACGAAGATCTCCAAGACCGAGTCGGTCTCGCGTCACGCGATCCGTCCGGGCGACACGGTCATCGTCAGCGGGGTGCCCGCCTCCGGCGGGGCCACGAACGCGGCGACCATCACGGACTCCGGCAACCGGTCCTCGGGGTCCACGAGCTCGGGCTCGAGTGGCTCGGGCTCCGGCGGATCGGGCTCAGGCTCCGCCGTCGGCTCTCTCTTCTCATCCGGCGGATGAGTCTCACGAAAGGACGCAGTACCACCATGAAGCAATCGCGCACACTCCGGCCCGTGGCTCTGACGCTGGCGGTGGCCGCCACGGCGCTGCTGCTGGCCGCCTGCGGCTCGAGCTCGAACACGGGCTCGAGCAGCAGCAGCACCAGTTCGGGCGGCGCCGCAGCCTCCGCGGGCGGGGCCGCCACGGCGGCCCGGTCCAAATTCGCGGCCTGCCTCAAGGCCCACGGCGTTACCCTGCCCGCCCGGCCGGCGGGGGCACGGCGCCGGCCCGGCGGCCCGGGATCCGGATACGGCGGCGGGGGCAGGGGGTTCTTCTTCGGGGGCAGCGGAGCCGCCGGTGGCGGTCCGGCCTCGGGCCGCTTCAACAATCCCAAGTTCCGGGCGGCGCTCCAGGCCTGCGGCGGCGGCCGCTTCCCGCAGCGGCGCTTCACTCCCAACAAGGCCGCCGTGACCAAGTTCACGGCGTGCGTGAAGCAGCACGGATACAACCTGCCGGCGCCGAACTTCTCCGGCAAGGGCCCGATCTTCCCCGCGGCGATCGCGCGCGACAAGAAGTTCCAGGCCGCCGCGCGGGCGTGCGCGTCGGACCTGCGACCGGCTGGGGCGGGCTCGCCGCCCGGGAGTGGTGCGGGCGGCGCCTCCAGCAGCGACTGACCCGGTCGGGGTGATGCGACCGAGGGCCGAATACAGGTCCCAGGTCGCATCATCCCCGCCCCTGGGCGGCAGTTAGCCTCAATCGGGTGCGTCTTGTGCACCTGCGCCCTGACCTCTCCGCGTTTCGCGACAGTCGCGACCTGCGGCTGGTCGTCGGCGGGAGCTTCGTCTCCAACCTCGGCGCCCAGGCGACTCTGGTTGCGCTGCCGTTCCAGCTGTACCTGCTCACGCGCTCGGCGCTGCTGGTGGGACTGCTCGGCGCCGCCGAGGTCGTCCCTCTGGTGGCCATGGCCCTGCTGGGCGGCGCCATCGCGGATCGCATGGACCGCCGCCGGCTCCTGCTGCTCACGCAGGTGGCGCTGGTCGCCACCGCAGGCGCCCTGGCGCTCCTGCCCGTAGCCGGGCCTCCGGCTGTGCCCGTCCTCTACGTGCTCGGCGGCCTGCTGGCCGGGTTCAACGCGCTGCAGAACGTCGCCCTCTCCGCGCTCGTCCCCAACCTCACCGACCGCGAGCGCCTGCCGCGCGTGCTCGCGGTCAGCTACGGCCTCTCGGCGCTATCGATGGTGCTGGGGCCCGCGGTCGGCGGGGTCCTGATCGCCGTCTTCGGCGTCCAGGCCGCCTATTCCGTGGACGCCGTCAGCTGCCTGGCGGTCGTGTTCACCGTGATGCTCATCGCTCCCCAGCCGCCGATCTCCGCCGGCGCGCATCCCCCGGTCCTGGCATCGATCGCCGAGGGCCTGCGCTACGTGCTCGGTAACCGCGCGCTGGTGGGCTCGTTCGCCATCGACCTGGTGGCCATGACCTTCGGCATGCCGCGGGCGCTGTTCGCGGTCCTCTCCGTCGGCGTGTTCCACGCCGGCGCCGCCGGCACCGGCGCCCTGTATGCCGCGGTCCCGGCCGGCGCCACCGTCGCCGCCCTGCTGACCGGGTGGATCAACCATGCCCGCCGGCTCGGGGTGGTGGTGATCTGGGCGGTCTCGGTGTGGGGCGTAGCGGTCGCGCTCGCCGGCCTGATGCGCTCGCTGTGGCCCGCGGTTGCGCTGCTGGCGGTGGCCGGAGCCGCCGACTCCATCTCCGCGGTGTGTCGCTCCACGATCAACCAGACCGTCACTCCCGACCACATGCGCGGCCGCATGTCGGCGGCCTTCTCGCTGGTGGTCACAGGCGGACCACGACTCGGTGACATCGAGTCCGGCAGCGTGGCGGGCGCCGCGGGGGTGCGGTTCTCGGTGGTGTCGGGCGGGCTGCTGTGCCTGCTCGGCGTCGCGGTGATCGCCGTGGCGTTTCCGGCTCTGCGCCACTACGACACGCACGACTGGACGTCGGCGCCCAGCGGGCGCGCGCCCGGTGGCGCCAGCGATGCACTACAGGTTGTTGAGCTAACCTGAACAGACCGTATGGGCACCGCCGCCGGCTACTTCCACGACGACTCCGTCATCCGCAGGGTCCTGCGCGAGCGCGCCTTGGCGCTGTCGGGCCCGCGCGCGCTGCTCATGCAGGCGGCGCACCCCCTCGCCGTCGCCGGGCTGCTGGCCCACTCGGACTCCCTGGAGGATCCGTATGTGCGCCTGGCCCGCACCGCCCAGATCATGAACCTGATCACGTTCGGCTCGCGGGCCGAGGCCGACCGGGCCACGCGACACGTGCGCGCGATGCACCGCGCCGTTCGCGGGGCGCTCCCGGAGGCCGTCGGGCCGTATCCCGCCGGCACGACCTACCGGGCCGACGATCCTGCCCTGCTCATGTGGATCCTCTACACGCTCGCGGACTCGGCCGTCCTCGTCTACCGGACGTATGTCGGACGGCTCGCCGCGCGCGAGCAAGCGGCCCTGTGGGAGGACTACAAGGTGGTGGGTCGCCTCTTCGGGTTGCGGCGTGGCCAGATGCCCGGAAGCGTCGACGAGCTCGCCCAGTACGGGCGCGGCATGCTGTCGGGCGATGCGCTTCACGTCGGAGCGTGGGCCCGGCGCCGCGCCCGCGAGATCGTCCTGGAGCCGCCCGTCTCGCCGCTGGCGCGGCCCCTCGTGGAGACGGTGAACTTCATCACGATCGCGATGCTCCCCGACGAGATCCGCTCGCAGTACGGCTTTCTGCCGCTGCCCCCGGCGGCGATCCGCAAGGCGCTGGTCGGCGCCGGCGCCGCGTACGTCCGCCGCGGCGTCCTGCCGGTTCTCCCCGCCCACATCCGAGAGGTGCCGGCGGCGCGGCGCGCCGCTTGATCGCGGTCCCGGCGGATCTCGCGCGGCGGAGATCGCCGACCGGGACCGGCCCGTGGCGATAGCGTCCGCCCCGATGACCAGGATCGCCGTCGTCGGCCACGTCGAGTGGGTCCAGTTCCTGCGGGTCGACCACCTGCCCGCCCCGGGGGAGATCGAGACCGCCCGGCGCGAGACGACACACGCCGGCGGCGGCGCCGTGGTGGCCGGCGCGATGCTGGCCGAGAGTGGAGCGGAGGTGGACTTCTACGGGGCGGTGGGCAGCGACGAGCTCGCCGACGCGGCCAGCGCCGACATCGCCGGGCGCGGCATCACCGTGCACATGGCCAGGCGCCCGGGCTCCACGCGGGAGGTGCTGACGCTGCTCGACCGCAACGGCGAGCGCACCATCCTGCCGATCGGCGAGCGGCTGCGCCCGGCGGGCGCCGACCCACTCGCGTGGGATCGCCTGGCGCAGGCCGACGGCGTCTACGTCACCGCCGCCGACCGCGGGGCGCTGCGCCGGGCTCGTGCCGCACGGGTCCTGGTGGTCACGCCACGGCTGCGCGAGGAGCTCGACGACGCGCGGTTGTCCATCGATGCGCTGGTCTACAGCGCGTCCGACGAGAACGAGACCCGCTGGGCCCGGACCCTCGAGCCCGCCGCCCGCTTCGTCGTGCTCACGGAGGGTGGCGCCGGCGGCCGGTGGTGGGGTGAATCCGAGGGGCGCTGGTCCGCCGTGCCGCCCCCGGGCCCGGTGCGCGACACCTACGGGTGCGGCGACGCGTTCGCCGCCGGGGTCACGTACGGGCTCGGCTCGGGCACGTCGATCGCCGAGGCGTGCGCGATCGGGGCGCGGTGGGGCGCGGAGATGCTGACCCGCGTCGGCGCGCCCTGAGGAAGCGCGCCTGAGGAAGCGCGCCCTGAGGAAGCGCGCCCTGAGGGGGACGCCCTCCTGACGCGGCCCCGTTCTAGAGATCCGTGTGGCGGGGCGCGTAGCGGTGGTGGAGCATGAGCGCGTTCCCGTCGGGGTCGGCGAAGAACGCCATGTGGCACACGCTGGTGTCCAGGGTCTCGCCGCGGAACTCGACACCGGCGGCCTCGAGCCGGGACCTCGCCTGCGCCACATCGTCGACGTGCAGGGCCAGCGGGGTGGGCGAGGCGTGGTGCTCGATCCCCGTCTTGGCCGAGTCGATGACGCTGAGGGTCAGGTTGCCGGTCTCGAACTCCGAGAACCCGCGCTCGGGGAAGTGGACGGAGCGAGGCAGTCCCAGCGTCTCCCCGTAGAACGCCACGGCGCGGTCGAAGTCCTTGGTCTGCAGGGCGACGAAGTCAACCCCCTTGATCATCCCGTCTGTCGCTGCCATACCCATCTCCTCCTGTGGTCGCGAAGTTGCCCTCAACAGTGTGACGTCCGGCGCGCCTGCGAACGTATGTTCGTGCTGGACGAGCCCACCATACTGCACGCGGACCTCGACGCCTTCTACGCCTCGGTGGAGCAGCGCGATGACCCGTCGCTGCGCGGGCGGCCGGTGATCGTGGGCGGAGGAGTGGTGCTGGCGGCCAGCTACGAGGCCAAGGCGTGCGGCGTGCGGACGGCCATGGGAGGCGCGCAGGCGCGAGCGCTGTGCCCGCGCGCGGTCGTCGTGCCGCCGCGCTTCTCCGCCTACACCGACGCGAGCAGCGCGGTGTTCGAGGTGTTCAAGCGGACCTCGCCATTGGTGGAGGCGCTCTCCATCGATGAGGCGTTCCTCGACGTCCGCGGCCTGCGCCACATCTCCGGGACGCCGACGGAGATCGCGGTGCGGTTACGCCAGGAGATCCGAGAGGAGGTGGGCCTCGCGATCACGGTCGGGCTGGCCTGCACGAAGTTCCTGGCCAAGGTGGCGAGCGGAGTGGCCAAGCCCGACGGCCTGCTCGTGATCCCCGCTGGTGGCGAGCTCGCCTTTCTGCATCCCCTCCCGGTGGAGCGGCTGTGGGGCGTGGGCAAGGTGACCGCGGCCAAGCTCCACGCCCACGGACTGACGTCGGTGGGGCAGGTGGCCCGGCTGAACGAGGAGACGCTGGTGACGATGCTGGGGCGCGCGACCGGACGGCAGCTCTTCGCGCTCTCACACAACCGCGACCCGAGGCGGGTGACCAGGCGACAGCGGCGTCGGTCGATCGGCGCCCAGCGCGCGCTGGGCCGGCGCGCGCGCTCGCCCGGGGAGCTCGATGCCTCACTCATGACCCTGGTGGATCGCGTGGCGCGGCGGATGCGCAAGGCCGGGCGGGCGTGCCGGACGGTGGTGCTGCGCCTGCGCTTCGACGACTTCGCGCGGGCGACGCGGTCTCACACGCTCGCCGAGGCGACCACTCGCACGGCGACGCTGCTGCGCGTGGCGCGCGGGCTCCTGGCGGCCTCGGGCGCGGTGATCGCGCGGCGGGGGCTCACGCTCATCGGGATCTCGCTGACCAATCTGTGTGACCAGAACGCGATCCAGCTCGCGCTGCCCTTCGATCGCACCGTGGGGCTGGACCGCGCGCTGGACGACCTGCGGGAGCGCTTCGGCGCGGGCACGATCTCGCGGGGCACGCTGGTGGGACAGGACACGGACATATGGGTGCCGCTCCTTCCCGACTGAGCCGGTTCCCGGAGACGCGTCAGGAGGCGTCGCGGCTCATCGCCGCGGCGGCGCCGGCGGTCACAGGCTGGCGAGGCGCTCGCGCAGGAAGCGGGCCTCAGCGTCGGCGGGGGTCAGCGCCAGCGCGCGCCGGTAGGCGTCCGCGGCCTCCGCCGGGCGGTCGAGGCGGCGCAGCAGCTCGGCGCGGGTGGAGTGCAGATAGCGGTAGCCGTCGAGGCTGAGGCCATCGACGATCGCCAGCGCCTGCTGCGGCGAGCCGGCCTCCGCGACGGCCACCGCGCGGTTGAGCTCGACCACGGGCGAACCGGTGAGGCGCGAGAGCTGTTCGTAGAGAGCGCAGATCTGATGCCAATCGATGGGATCGTCGAGCTGGAGCGACGCGATCGCGGCCTGCAGGACGTAGGTGCCGCGGCCGCGGAGCGCCAGGGCGCGGTCCAGGGCGGCGCGGCCGGCGCTGATCTGGTCGGCGTCCCAGAGGGCGCGGTCCTGGTCGGCCAGGCGCACGAGCTCCCCGTCCACGAACCGGGCGCGCCGCCGCGCGTGGTGCAGGTCCATGAGCGCGAGCAGTGCGTGGACCTCCGCCTCGTCAGGCATCAGCTCCGCGAGGACCGTTCCCAGCGCGATCGCCTCGGTGGCGAGGCCCACGCGGCCGCCGTAGCCCTCGTTGAAGATGAGGTAGATGACCGCCAGCACGGCGCCGAGGCGCTCGGGCAGCAGGCGGGCCGGCGGGACGCTGAACGGGATCCCGGCCAGTTTGATCTTGGTCCGCGCGCGGGAGAGGCGCCGCTTCATCGTCTCCGGCGTCACGAGGAAGGCGCGCGCGATCTCGTCATTGGTGAGGCCGCCGAGCGTGCGCAGCGTGAGGGCGACCTGGGCCTCGGAGGAGAGGGCGGGATGACAACAGCTGAAGAGCAGCTCGAGGCGCTCGTCGCCGATCTCGTCATGGTCAAAGACGCTCACGTCATCCTCGATGGCCTCGTGGCGATCCAGCAGCTGCGTCTTGGCCGCCAGCGTGCGCTCGCGCCGGATGCGATCGATCGCCCGATGCCGCGCGGTGGTGATGAGCCAGGCCGCCGGGTTGTCCGGGGTGCCCTGCTGCGGCCACTTCTCCGCGGCGATGGCGAACGCCTCCTGGGCGGCATCCTCGGCGAGCTCGAAGTCGCCGAGAAAGCCAACCAGCGACGCAACGACCCGGCCCCACTGCTGGCGGAAGACGCTGTCCAGTACCGTCACGAGTCAATGGCTCACGCCGCTAGGCGTGCACCAGCGGGCGCACTTCGACCGAGCCGCCGAGCCGTGCCGCCGGCACCCGGGCGGCGAGCTCGATGGCCGCGTCGAGGTTGTCCAGCTCGAAGATGTAGTAGCCGGCGAACACCTCCTTGGTCTCCGCGAAGGGCCCGTCGGTAGTGAGCGTCCGGCCATCGTCGACGCGCACCGTCGTAGCGGTGCCGACGTCCTCGAGGTGGCCGCCGTCCACGCATCCGGGCTCGTCGCGCAGCGCGAAGTACTCGGACGACATGGCCTCGAGCTCTCCGTTGCTGAAGTTGTCGATGGCGCCCGGCTTGGTGTAGATGAGCAGTGCGTACTTCATGAGGACCTCCGTGGGGAGCGTGGGTTTGTCCTCCCAAAGACGGACAGGGTTGCGCGCAGGGGACAGGGAATCACGAAATCCCCCGCCGATCGAATGCGCGCGCGGTCCGGCGCGGTCCCGCACCGCCCCCGAACGTACGCGGAGGCCTCCGGCGCTATGCGGCGGCCACGCCCACGAGCACCGGCCCCACGGGCTCATGCTCCAGGCGCCGCGCCGCCGCGTGACCGGCGTCGTCACCGGCGAAACGCGCCACCAGCCGGATCGCCAGGTCCAGCCCGGCCGCCGGCCCGCCGGCCGTGACCACGCTCCCGTCGTCCACGACGCGCGCGTCCCGGCGCACATCGGCGCCCGCCGCGGCCAGGTCATCCAGCGCCATCCGGTTCGTCACGGCGGGGCGTCCCTCCAGCAGGCCCGCGCGCGCGAGGAGCATGGCGCCGGTGCACACCGAGGCGACGACGGCTCCCGCCTGATGCAGCGCCGCCAGCGCGGCCGGCAGGGGCCCTTCGCACTGGTCGCGCACGCCGGCGGAGCCGTCCAGCCAGCCGCCGCCCGGTACGACCACCAGTCCCGGCGACTCGCCGAGGCTGTCGGGGACCTCGAGGGCGAGGCCATGGGCGGAGCGCACCGCCGGGGCGTGGTGCGGCGGGCGCACGACGCGCGCCGGAAAGCCGGCGGCGACGAGGATCTCCAGGGGCGCGATGGCGTCGAGGTCGTCGAACCCATCGAAGACGACGATCTCGGTGAGGGGAAGGGCGTGGTTTTCGAGCATGGCGTCAATCGTGAGGCCACGGCCCCCTCGACACAAGTGGCAGAAACGTCATGTATCGTAAGATTCATGCCAACCGGCTCGTCCATGCCGCATCGGGTCGTGGCGCTGGCGCTGGACGGGCTCGTGCTGCTCGATCTGGCCGCGCCGACCCACGTGTTCGGGCACTGTGGCGCGCCGCACTACTCCTTCGCGTTGGCGGCGATCCGGCGCGGGCCGGTGCGGAGCTCGACCGGCATCGAGGTGATGGCGCGGCTCGGCGTCGACGCGTTGGGCCGGGCCGACACGATCGTCGTGCCGGGCATCGGGCCCGACACCGACCCCGAAGGTTTCGCGCAGGCGGCGGATGCTGTGGCGCGTGCACACCGTGCCGGGACCCGGGTCATGTCGATCTGCACCGGAGCGTTCGTGCTCGCGGAGGCGGGCATCCTGGACGGCCGGCGCGCCACCACGCACTGGGACTCCACCGAGCGGCTGGCCAGGCGCTACCCCCAGGTGACAGTGGATCCCGCGGTGCTCTACGTGGACGAGGGCAGCGTGCTCACGAGCGCCGGGGTCGCCGCCGGCCTGGACCTGTGCCTGCACGTCATCCGCCGGGACCATGGTGCCGCGCTGGCCGCGCACATCGCCCGCCGGACGGTCGTGGCGCCCCACCGCGACGGCGGCCAGGCACAGTTCGTGGCGCGCCCGATCGCCGACGGCGGCCAGGGCGGAGGCTCGCTGGAACCCACCCGCGCGTGGGCGCTGGACCGGCTGGAGCAGCCGCTGGACGTGATCACGCTGGCGCGCCAGGCCTGCATGTCGCCGCGCAGCTTCGCCCGCCGCTTCCGCCAGGAGACGGGGACCACGCCCGGCCAGTGGGTGCTGGACCAGCGCACACGCGCGGCGCAGAGCCTGCTCGAGACGACCGACCTGCCCGTCGAGCACGTCGCCGCGCGCACCGGCTTCGGTTCCTCGACGACGCTGCGCACGCACTTCGGTCGGCGGCTGGCGACCACTCCCAGCGCCTACCGGCGCGCCTTTCGCCAGCGCTGACGCGCCTCTGTAGCGGGGAACAGCCCGTTCAGCCCGTGCGGGCGCGGTTGGCCAGGGCCAGCCCGCCGGCGTCGCCCCACGCGCCGCGCGCGTGAAATGCCGGCACGAGCTCACTGGTGACCACCCCGCCCTGGTCAGTGAGCTCGTCAACGATCTGAAACCACCCTCCGATGCGCTCGGGGGTGTCGATCACGATCGTCGTGGTCGGCACGTGACGACGCAGCGAGAGCAGCCGGTCGCCCGACGGAGGCCGGTCGCCGTGGTAGCCCCAGATCCCGTTGACCACCGTCGCGCCGCCCGCTCCGGCCGCCCGCAGGCGGCGCACGATCTCCACGAACAGCGGGCGCCCCGCGTGCCGCGTGTCGTGGTCGGCATGGACCATCAGCTTGACCCACGTCCGCAGGCCGGCGTCGTCAGTGCCCGGCAGGTGGTGCGGCTCGGCCAACCGGCGGCCGTCGACCTTGCAGACGCGCACTCGCTCCAGCGTCAGCAGCGGCCGCTCCAGCAGCCCGGCGATCTCCGGCAGGACCGGGCTCAGCTCGGCCCCCGGCCCGACAGCGATGATCATCAGCGGCACCTGGGCGTTGGCCGCGAAGAACCGCGCGCGCTCACGGACGCCGTGCGCCGTCCCGTCGACGCCGAGCAGGACGGTGGCGCTGTGCAATCCGTGCCGGCGCAGCAGCTCCACGATCGCCGCGAAGGCGGGACGGCCGCTCGCGCGCTCGTGGCGGCCGCAGTAGACGGTCAGCTTCGAGGCCTCGTGCAGCTCCTCCGGGAGGGCCACCGCCTCGATGCGCTCGGACAGGAGACGAGCGCGCTCGAGCGTGAGGAGCCCGTGCCCAGCGGCGGCGCCGATCTCGGGCAGCGCCGCCTCGATCCGGGTACGCGAGTCCACGGCGGCCAACACCATCGGCAGGTCCTCCGACAGGCTCAGGAGCCGATCGGTCTGCAGCACCTGGTGGCGGCCGAAGCCCTCGGCGCCGCGCAGGAGGATGCTGGTGGCCAGACCGTGGCGCTCGCAGATGCCCAGGAGCGCATCACCGAGGAACTGGCCGCCGGAGCGGTCGCGCTCGGCGAAGTAGGCGGTGAGTTTGAGGCAGTCCTCGTTCACAGCGCCGCCCCCACCGCGTGACCGGTCGCGAGCGCGGCGAACCCGATGATCAGCGACCCGACGAGGTTGGCCCACGCGATCGGCATCTGGTCGTCCTCCCCGAGCCGGTGGCTCTCGAGCATCCATGTCGACAGCGTGGTGTAGGAGCCGAGCGTCGCCGTGCCCGCCAGGGTGAGGGCGGTGCCGGTGACCGCCGCGCCGGCCACGCCGCCCAGCAGCGCGGCGCCCGACAGGTTGACCGCGAACGTGCCCCAGGGAAACGCGCCGCCCTCGGCGCGCTCGCCCACGAAGCCGTCGACGAGAAAGCGCGCGATCGACCCCGTGCCCCCGAGCACCGCCACCAGCACCCACGCGCCCACGGTCATAGGACCGTCCGCACCCGACGGACGAGGGCGGTGCCGAGAGTGACGGCGCCAAAGCTCGCCACCAGGGTTGCCGCCGCATACCCGATCGCCAGGGCCCACTCGTGGGCCTGGACCATCCTGAAGAGCTCGAGCTGGACGGTGGAGAAGGTGGTGAGTGCGCCGCACAGGCCGGTGCCCAGGAAGGGGCGCTTGTAAGCGGACGTGGGCAGCCGTTCGGCGAGGCGCGTCACGAAGTAGCCGAGCATGAACGCGCCGGCCACGTTGATGGCGAAGATCGCCCACGGCCAGCTGCGGGAGTCGTCGGGGAAGGCCTGCGCCAACCCGGTCCGGGCGAGCGCGCCGACGATCCCGCCGCAGAAGATCGCGGCCAGCTCGCGGCGGTCATGGGTGGGGAGCACGTCGTGGGGTGTGTCGTCGGGGGGCGCGGCCCGCCACACGACGTGAATGTCCGTTCCGGCGGGGCCTCGTTTAGCGTATTGACGATGGCCGATCGCCGAATCAAGCTCGACCACTGCGTGATTCACGTCACAAACTGGGACCGCTCCAACCAGTTCTATCGCGACGTGCTCGGCGCACAGCTGATCGATCGCGGCACCGCCACCTGGGCCTACCGCTTCGGCGCCGAGCAGCTCAATGTCCACGGGCCCGGCGTCAACGCCGATCCGCTGGCGCGCGTCCCCGTCGCCCCCGGCAACAGTGATCTGTGCTTCGAATGGCCGGGGCCGATCAACGACGCCATCGCGCACCTGCGCGCCCATGGCGTGGCGGTGGAGGAGGGGCCGGTGCCGCGCAACGGAGCCAAGGGACGCGGGCGCAGCGTCTACTTCCGCGATCCCGACGGCAGCCTGATGGAGCTCATCTCCTACGCGTCGTGACGGGGCACTCCGCACAGCGGGTTGCGAGCGACGGCCGGGCGGTCACAGACTCACCGAGGTGGGCAATAGAAAGACGTGCTGGTTGAACAGATGGATCTGACGCACGCAACCGACGACGATCTGCTCGGGGCGATCGCATCCCGCGACGCGCAGGCGTTCACGGTCTTCTACCGCCGGCACCTGCCGGTGACGCTGGCCTATCTCATGCGCGAAACCCGCGACCCCGAGCTGGCCGCCGATCTGGCCGCCGAGGTGTTCGCCGCGGTGCTGCTGACGGCCCACCGCTACCTGGACCACGGCCTGACCGCGACGCCGTGGGTGATCGGGATCGCCCGCAACAAGCTGCTGATGAGCCTGCGCCGCGGACGCATCGAGGCCAAGGCGCGCAAGCGCCTGGGCTTTGAGCCGGTGGCACTGGAGGACACCGACCTCGAGCGGGTGATGGCCGTTGCCGATGACGGAGCGGGCCCGCTGCGAGCCCTGGTCAACGAACTGCCCGATGACGAGCGCCGTGCCGTGCTCTCGCGCGTGGTGCACGAGCGCAGCTACCGTGACATCGCCGGTGAGCTGACCTGCTCTGAGATGGTGGTGCGCAAGCGAGTCAGCCGCGGGCTCTCGCGCCTGCGCGATCGGCTGGGAGGGAGCTGACGGCGATGGCCGACTACCTGGACACGGTCGAGACGCAGCTGGCCCAGCTCACCGAGCGGGGAGTGGACCGCGGCACCGGTCCCACTCCGGTCCGCGAGCCGCTCCGCCACGGCGCCGCCGATCCCGAGGACCCCGCGCCGCGCCCGCGCCGGAGCCGCCGTCACCGCGAGGCGCTGGCCGTCGTGCCGGCGCTGCTGGTCGCGGTGATCGTGGTGGTGGGACTGCTGGCGTTCGGGCTCGGCGCCAACCACAACGCCGCCAGGCACTCGTCCACCACCACGACCGCGCGGCCCGCACAGCACCGGCACCACCGCGCGTCGCGAACATCGACCGCGCCGACGTTGAGCAGCCATGCCCCCGCCGGCGCGACCGCCGCGCGTCACGTCCAGGCCCCCGCCGGCCCGGTGCCGCCGGGGTTCGGGCCCGAGTCGTTCACCGCCATCGGCCCCGGGACCTGGTGGCTGCTGGGCGCCGCGCCCTGCTCCACTCCCCCTTGCACCTCGATCCTGCGCACGGACGACGGCGGTCACAGCTTCGTCGGGACGCCGGCGCCGCGCACCACCCGTGTCTCGCAGGTGCGCTTCGCCAACGCGGCCGACGGCTTCGCCTTCAACCCCCAGCTGTGGGCCACCCACGACGGCGGCGCCAGCTGGCACCAGGTCCACCTCGGCGGAGTGGTGACCGAGCTGGCGACCGCCAACGGGTTCGCCTACGCGCTCGTCAGATATGGCCACAAGGGGCAGGGTCGGCTCGAGCGCTCGGCCCTGGGCAGCGATGCGTGGACGACGCTGCCCGCCGCCGGCAGCGCGTACGCGGGCCTGTGGGCCCACGGGCAGGACGTTCTCGTGGGGTCGGGCGCCGGCGCCACGCTCGGGGTCTCCCACAACGCGGGGGTGAGCTTCACCCAGGTGGCGTCACCGTCGAAGGGGCTCCCCTGCGACTTCCAGGAGCCGGCCACCGGGGTCGTGTGGGCCCATTGCGCCACCGGCACCGAGAGCGCCACCTGGCACTCGACCAACTCCGGCGCGCACTTCTCCACCACCCCCGGACCCTCGATGCCCAACTCCGCGCTGTTTGCCGCCGCCTCCGCCACCACGGCGGTCCTCGGCGCCAACCGGCTGTATCGCACCACCGACGGGGGCGGCCACTACGTACCGTTGAGCGACATCGGAGGCATCACCGCGTGGCAGTACCTCGGGTTCACGGACGCCACGCACGGGGTGGCCATCGGCTATGTCGGGTCAAGCCCCACCCCCGGCAACGAGCGGCTGTATTACTCCAGCGACGGCGGCGCCACCTATCACCTCGTGTCGACCGGCTGAGCGCGGGCGCTCCCGTTGCCGGCGGCACGGGCGCGCAGGTCGAGCTCGTAGGTCTGTCCGACCAGGTCCACGCCGAAGCTGTGGTGAGGCTCTTCGCGGATGAGCTCGAATCCGTGCGCGAGGTACACGTGGCGTGCGACAGCGAGGGGATGGTTGGTCCACAGCTGCATTCGCTCGTAACCGGCCGCGGTGGCGAAATCAAGCGCGGTGGCGACGAGCCGGGAGCCGAGCCGGTAGCCGCGGGCTTGCGGGTGCACGAGCAGGATCCGCAGCTTGGCCACCCCGGGCTCATCGCCGCCAACCACGAACACGCACCCGGCGCGCTCGCCGTCGAGCTCGGCGATCCAGGCGGCGTGGCCCGGTGCCTCGGACTCGGCGGCGTAATCGGCGACGATCCTCGCGCACAGCGCCTCGAACGTCGTGTCCCATCCGAACTCCTCCACGTAGACCTCGCCGTGGGCCATCACCACCCACCCGAGATCACCGGGACGGCCCAGCTCCCGGATCGTCGTTGCTGCCTGGTGCCGCACCATCGCCCTTCGCCCTCGCTTTCGCTACTGAAACAGTCGTGTCAGTAGACTACCGCATCATGACGGAAACGGCGCCGGTCACATCCGCACGACGCGACGAGCTCCTGGAGCGCGCCTACCGGTACGTGCTCGACCACGGCCTTTCGGCGATGTCGCTGCGCCCGCTGGCCACCGAGATCGGCTCCAGCCCGCGGGTGCTGCTATTCCTGTTCGGCAGCAAGGACGGGCTCGTGCGCGCGCTGCTCGCGCGGGCCCGCGCGGACGAGGTGGCGCTCCTGCAACGCGTCCGCGTGCAGGACGGCGTTGACCTGGCGCGGGTGGGGCTCGAGGTGTGGCGGTGGCTGTCGGCCGGCGAGCACCGCGGCCTGCTGACTCTGTGGACGGAGTGCTACGCCCGCGCGCTGATGGAGCCCGACGGCCCCTGGGCGGGGTTTGCCTCGAGCACCGTGGAGGACTGGCTGATGCTGCTGGCCGACGCTCAGCCCGCCGACGAGCGCGACACCCCGGCCGGGGAGGCGCGGCGGACCCTCGTGCTGGCGGTGCTACGAGGCGGGGTTCTCGACCTGCTCGCCACCGGGGACGTGGTGCGCACCACCCGCGCGGTGACGCAGGGCCTTCACGCCCTGTGAAGGGAGCCCCGGAGCATTGCTAGGTTCTTCAGCCGATGTTCGACCTGCGTCCCGTCCAGTCCGGCGACGCTCCGGCCCTACACGCTCTGCTGTCCGACCCCGAGGTGGCGGTGTGGCTGCGCCCGCGGGGCGTCACCGGCCCGTTCACGCTGGCCGAATGCGAGGCGACGCTCCCCGCCGCGCTGGCCCACTGGGTCGCGCACGGCTTCGGGTACTGGCTGGCCTGGGATGGCGAGGCCTGCGCCGGCCGCTGCCTGCTCAAGCACTCGATCGTTGACGGGCGCGGCGAGGTGGAGATCGGCTGGGCCGTGGCCCGCTCCTATTGGGGGCGCGGGCTGGCCACCGCGATGGGACGTCACGCACTGGCGGTGGCCGCCGAGCACGGCATCGTCAACGTGGTCGCGTTCACGCGCGTCGATAACCTCGCGTCGCAGCGCGTCATGCAGAAGCTCGGCCTGACGTACGAGCGCGAGTTCGAGTACGCCGGCCTGCCCCACGTCCTGTACCGCACGAGCCGGGAGCGCACCGCTGATGAATGACTTCACCCTTGTTGGAGGACCAACCGCGGTGTTCGAGTACGCGGCGCTGCGGTGGCTGACCGATCCCGCCTTCTCCCCGCCCGGCGAGTACGAGGGCGGGCTGGTCAAGCTCACCGGGCCGGCGATCGCGCCCGACGCCGTCGGGGCCGTCGACGTGGTCCTGCTCTCCCACGACCATCACGCCGACAACCTCGACCCGGCGGGGCGGGGGTTCCTGCCCCGGGCGAGCCGCGTGCTGACGACCGCGGCCGGAGCCGAGCGGCTGGGCGGCAATGCGACCGGACTGGAACCATGGTCATCGGTGCAGGTGGAGTCGGGCGCCGGCGGCGCCGTGACCGTCACCGCCGTGCCCGCCCAGCACGGTCCGGACGGGACCGACCACATCACCGGTCCGGTGATCGGATTCGTGCTCAGCGCCCCGGGCGCGGACACCGTCTATGTCTCGGGCGACAACGCGTCGCTGGACGTGGTGCGCGGGATCGCCGAGCGCATCGGGGAGGTCGACGTGGCGGTCCTGTTCGCCGGTGCGGTGCAGCTGCCCCACCGCTTCGACGGGGCGTACCTGACGCTCTCCAGCGACCGCGCCGCAGAAGCGGCCAAGATTCTGGGGGCTCGCGTCGTCGTGCCGGTGCACTTCGAGGGCTGGCAGCACTTCACCCAGGGTGCCGACGCGCTCCGGGCGGCATTCGCGGGCAACGGCGTGTCGGGCCGGCTGCGGCTACCCGAGCGCGGCGAGCCGCTCGCGCTCGCCTGAGGCGCCGCCGATCAGATCTCGTCGTGGACGCCGATGGAGCGCTCCAGCTGGTCCTCAGCGTCGCCCTGATGACCGCGGCGCTCCTCGAGCAGTGAGCTGGCGATGGCGTCGAGCTTGGTGTGCAGCGCCCGGTCGGTGCGCAGCTCGGAGTTCTTGAGCACCGCCACCAGGATCAGCGTGACCGCCGACATGAGACCGGCGGTGGCCGCCACGAAGCGGTCGCTGGCCCCCACCGCCAGCCCGACGGCCCACGTGGCGACGATCGCCGCGCACAGGACGAAGAAGACCGGTGAGCTGGCCAGAAAGGACATCCGCTCGGCGAACTGGTCGAAGCGGCCGCGGCGGTCCTCGGTGCGATCGGCGGGATGCTGGAGGGACCGGCCCGCCGCTCGCGCAGCCCGGGAGCCGGCCCGGGAGCCGGCCCTCACGCCTCGTGGTGTGGGCATGGGAACTGTTCTAGCAGCCGAGTGGTCAGGCGAGAACCGCTTGGCGGCCGCCGGCGGCGCCCGCGGCGGCGGCGCGCTTGCGCCCGTCCGGCACCACGCGCGTTCGCAGGTCGTACTCGTAGACGTAGTAATCGAGCTGCATGGTGTGGCGAGGGCGCGATGAGTAGTGGCGGACGTAGCGCCGCTCATCGCGACGGATCTCGGCGTCCATCTCGGATGCGCGCGGGAGCGCCCAGTCCCCGCCCAGCCAGCGACCCACGAGCTTGGCCTGGCATTCAGCAAACGGGAAGATGGTGGGGATCGCCTGGCCCAGGCCCACGAACGCCAGGTCGTCAAGGCCGGGCTTGAACATCCGCTTGTAGAGCCGGAGCACGTTGCCGGGAGCGGAGATGAAGGCCGGGTCGAAGAACGGGAAGGTGATCTTGTAGCCCGTGGCGTAGACGATGGCGTCGACAGCCTCGACGCTGCCGTCGGCGAAGCGCACCCGGTCGGCGATCAGTTCGGCCACGTCGGGCTTGGCGATCGCATCGCCGGAGCCCAGGCGCAGCAGCAGCTCACTGGAGACCGTGGGGTGCGCCTCCAGGAACCGGTGGTTGGGCCGGGGGAGCCCGAAGTCCTCCATCCGCCCCGACACCAGCCTCGGCAGCACCTGGGCGACGCGGCGCTGGAGGCCGAGCGGGATCCGGGGATTGGTCTTCACGATCGTGTCGACGGGGCGCCCCAGCACGTACTTGGGGATCACCCACGCGCCGCTGCGGGTGGAGATGAACACCCGCTCCGCGACGCCCTTGCGCGAGAGCTCAGAGACGATGTCGACCGCGCTGTTGCCGATGCCGACCACCAGCACGCGCTTGCCCTCCAGCCCGAGCGGCTCGGTGGGGTCGATGTAGTGGTGGGAGTGGATCGTCGGGCCCTCGAACCGGCCCGGGAACTCCGGGTAGGAAGGGTCCCAGTGGTGGCCGTTGCAGACCACCAGCACGTCGAAGCGCTCGCCGTCGATGTCCCAGCCGCCCTGCGGCAACCGGGTGGCCCGCTCCACCGCGGTGCCGAAGCGGATCCGCTCGCGCAGGCCGAAGCTGTCGGCGAACTCGCGCAGGAAACCGTGGATCTGCGTGTGGTGCGGGAAGTCCGGATAGCGCTCATCCATCGGGAAGTCCGAGAAGCTGATCGCCGTCTTGGACGTGTCGATGTGCAACGACCGGTAGGCCGATGAGCGCCCGTTCGGGTTCCGGAAGTACCAGTTGCCGCCAACGTCGTCGCTGGCCTCGAAGCACGTGTGCTCCACGCCCCAATCCCCGAGCGCCTTGACCGTCGTCAGGCCGCTCACACCGGCGCCGATGACGCACACGCGGGGGTTCTGTGGCATGGCGGCAGTCTACGGATCCAGCAGAGCCAGCTTGCCCGCACGGCTCAGCCGCTTGATCCGAGCCTCCTCGCGGCGCGCAGCGGTGCGGTCGGGCATCGGAATGGCCAGGGCGAGATCGACCGGGAGCCGGCTGGCGGTGTACCGGCTGGCGACGCCGGCGCGGTGGCGGGCCAACCGGCGCTCCAGATCCACCGTCCAGCCGGTGTAGAGCGAGCCGTCACAGCAGCGCAGGAGGTAGACCCAGGCGTCGGTCACGCGCTCAGTTTCGCCGCGGCGCCGGTCGCACCTGCGGTCATGTGGTTGACAAAAATGCGCTGAGAGCAGAGGTTCGTCAACCATCTCGGTGCCGGCGCCGCACACCCACCCATCACCTGTTCAGACCCGGTAGGGCGGCGGGCCGCGCGTTATGATCGCCGGGCGCGTCAGGGCGTACCCGGTCCGCGGAAAGGGCGAAGCCCACCTGAAGTGAATCGAAGCGCTCGTTGCCGGTTGTCGATGTCTCCTTTCCGGCCCGAGGGTGCGGACGCCGGGCCCTGGTGAAAGGAGGCCTCTGTGCCACCCCGCGGTCTTCCCGGTAACGCCAACCTCGAGCAGCTGCGCAACGGCGCCAAGTCGTTTCAGCGCGCGGTCCGCGCCGGTGATGCCGGCGCTGCTGAGGTGGTGCGCGAGTTCCACCCACGCCTCTCCGACGCCCGGCCGGGCTCGCCAGAGCTCGACGGCTTCACCCGTGCCGACGCCCAGCTCGTGGTGGCCCGCAGTTTCAACTTCCCCAGCTGGCCGAGGCTCAAAGCCTACCTGGAGACGGTCGCCGCTTACGCGCGTGCGCCGCACGCCCAGCCGGTCGGCGGGCCGATCGCCAACGACGAGGAGCTCGCCGACGAGTTCCTGCGCCTGGCCTGCCTCAACTACGGAAACGACGACGCCGGGCGCCGGAAGCAGGCGGCCGAGCTGCTGGAGGCCCACCCCGAGTTGGCGTCGGCAAGCATCTACACCGCCGCGGCGGCGGGCGACGTCAATGCGGCCCGCGCGTTCCTGGAGCGTGACCGGTCTGTGGCCAACCTCCAGGGTGGCCCCTTCAACTGGGCGCCGCTCCTCTACGTGGCCTACGGCCGCGTGGGTGACCGTCCGCTCGGGCCCTCGTCGGTGGAGGTGGCGCGGCTGCTGCTCGACGCCGGCGCCGATCCCAATGCCGGATACCTGTGGGAGGGGCTGTCGCCTCCGTTCACCGCGCTCACCGGCGCGCTCGGCTCGGGCGACGATGATCCGCCGCCGCAGGAGCACGGCCTGGCATTGGCGCGGCTGCTGCTCGAGCGCGGCGCCGACCCGAATGACTCCCAGACGCTCTACAACGAAGCGGGGGACACCTACGACGAGTGGATCGAGCTGCTGCTGGAGTTCGGGCTGGGCACCGGCGACGGGGGACACTGGCGCCGGCTGCTGGCGCCCGCACTCGAGAGCCCGCGCGAGATGCTCGAGGACGCTCTCCAAGTGGCGGCGGGACACGGGTTCGCCCACCGGACGCGCCTGCTGCTGGATCATGGCGCCGACCCCAACGGCTATGGCACGGCCCATCACATTTACCACGGGCGGTCCGCCCTGGAGGAGGCGGCGCTGCACGGACATCCGGAGATCGTGGCCATGCTCGACCAGGCCGGGGCCCGGAACGATCTCGACGACACCGACGTGTTCCTCTGCGCGGCCACCGCAGGGGACCGGGCCCGCGCCGAGCAGATGCTCCGCGCCGATCCGGCGCTGCCCGAGCAGGGCATCGCCCGCCGGCCCGAGCAGCTCGTTCGCGCCGCGGCCAACAACCGCCTTGAGGCGGTGGCGCTCCTCATCGAGCTGGGCTTCGACGTCAACGCGATCGACCGCACCACCCCGCTGCACGTGACGGCGCTGCACGAGGCGGCCCGACGGGGGGACATGGCGGTGATCGGGCTGCTCGTGGAGCACGGCGCCGACCCCGACATCCGCGACTCGGGTTACGACGCCACTCCCGGCGGGTGGGCCGAGCACTTCGGGATGCGCGAGGCCGAGGCGTACCTGAGAGCACGCGAGACGCCGGCGCCACCGGGTTGACGCACCCCGCGGCCCGCGGGATCCTCAAGCTCGGATGGGAACGGCGATGAACAGCGTGTCGGCGGCGTACGTGGCCGTGACCCGGCGCCGCTTCGACGACCTGGCGCCGCTGCTGGCCGATGACCTGGACTGGGATGGCCTCGCCGCGCCGGACGGATCGGTGCCCAGCTGCCGCGGCCGGGCCACCGCGCTCGAACGCATGCGGCACGGGCTGCTGGCGGCTCCCGGCGAGGTCACCGTGCGCGAGTTCGTCGAGCATGACGATCGTGTGATGGCGCACATCGTCCGCCGCGACACCGACGGCAGCGAGCGGACCCGGTTCATGGTCGCCGAGGTTCGCGGCGGGGAGATCGCACGGCTGCGGGCGTTCGCAACCGAGCGCGAGGCCCGGCGCGTCCTGGTTGGCACGGCGGCGGAGCGCGCCGAGCCGGGCGCACTGCTGGTGGACGCAACCGGCATCGTGAAGGCCTACGGGGCCAAACGCGTCCTGCACGGCGTGAGGCTCGAAGCGCACGCCGGCGAGGCGGTGGCGATCATCGGCGAGAACGGCGCGGGCAAGAGCACGCTCCTGGGTATCTGCGCGGGGCTGATCGCGCCTGACAGCGGCACCGTGCGGACCGTGCCACCGGTGGGGTACTGCCCCCAGGTGCCGGGCCTGTTCGACCTGCTGACCGCCGACGAGCACCTGGCGCTGTTCGGCGCTGGTCTCGGCCTCGCCCGGGAGCGGGCGCTGGACCAGGGCCGCGGGCTGCTGGGCGAGCTCGGCTTCCCGGTGGGGGACGGCTCCCAGGCCCGTCACCTCTCCGGCGGAGCGCGCCAGAAGCTCAACCTGGCCCTTGCGTTGCTGGGCGACGTTCGCGTCCTGCTGCTCGACGAGCCATACCAGGGCTTTGATCACGGCGGCTACGTGAGCTTCTGGGAGCACGTCGACCGTTGGCGCTCCGGCGGACTGGCGGTGGTGGTGGTCACGCACCTCCTGCCCGACCTGCACCTGGTCGACCGAGTGGTCGAGCTGACGATCGCCGCGACGGCGTGATGAGAGCGGCCCGCATCCTCATCCCCGCGCAGATGACCGGTCGCGAGCTGTCCCGGCGCCACGTCGCCATGGCGCTGCTCACCCTGCTGCCGCTGGCGTTCTACGGCGCCCTCGCCGGCCACTCGGAGCGGGCGGCGAGCACCGGTGGCATCGCCATGGCGTTCTCCGTCGCCGGCGCGTCGATCTTCACCGCGCTCACCGGTCGCCCCGTGGATCAGCGGCTCGTCCTCGCCGGCTACCGGCCCCATGAGCTCGCCCTGGCGCGGCTGGTGCTGCTGGAGCTGTTCGGACTGATCGTCGCGGCGCTGTTCAGCGCGGTGATGGTGCTCGGGAGCAACCCGAGCGATCCCGCGTCGCTGGTCGCCGGCGTGATGCTGGTGGCGGTCATCAGCGTGCCGTTCGGGCTGGCGGTCGGAGCCCTCGCGCCGCACGAGCTGGAGGGGGTGCTCATCCTCATCGGCGTCGTCGGGATCCAGCTGACCCTGGAGTCGACCCAGACGCTCAGCAAGCTGCTGCCCTTCTGGGGGCCGCAGCGGTTGATACAGCACGCCACCGACACATCGGTCGCGATCGGGGCCGCCATTCCGGTGGGACTGGGCTACGGACTCGCGCTGCTCGCGCTGACCGCCTACCTGATGGCACGGCGCGCACCGCGGGCGGCTGTCGCGGTCAGCCGTTGAGCCGCGTCCGATCCCGCGCCTGCTCGCCACCGCGGTGACGACGATCGCCTGCCCGAGCGCCATGCGTGGCTGGTACAGCTGCCCGAGCTCGTCCGCGAGCCGGCCCGTGAGCCGGCGTCAAGGTTGTCCGGAGCTGGCCACCTCGATGCATCGCAGCCTCCAGACCTCGCGGCTCTGGAAGAGACGGTCCTAAGCGGTCTCGAGCTCCTCCAGCGCGATGCCGCGCACCTCCACGGGGGCGGACTGGACGATCGACGTGGTCGTCTGCCCGTAGGCGGCGAAGCGGTCGATGACCTCCTCCAGGTGCTCCACCGAGCGTACGTGCGCGGTCATGATGTAGCAGTCCTCCCCGGTGATCCGGCGACAGTCCACCACCTCGGTCGTGCGCTGGGCCAGCTCGCCGACCTGATGCAGCTGTCGCGGGGCCGGGCGGATGCGGATCACCGCGCTGAGGCTGAGGCCGAGCGCCCGCGGGTTGAGCTCGGCGTGGTAGCCGCGGATGACGTCCTCCAGCTCGAGACGCTGGAGGCGCTCGGCCACCGCTGGAGAGGACAGGCCGACCCGGCGCCCGAGCTCGGCCAGGCTCAGGCGCGCCTCGGCCTGAAGCTCGGCCAGGAGACGGAGATTGACGGCATCCAGGAGTGCACCTTCGGCGTTACGGCCGTTACGCCTTCGATTCTCAGGCATGACAGCAATCCTACCTGCGAATCGCCATGGACACCAGCGCTCAGGGCGCGCACCCTTGAGGCATGCCCGCCGACGCGACGATGGTCCCGGCGCGAAGCGCCACCGCCCGGGCCGAGCGCGCGCTCAGCGACGCCCCGCCCCATCTGTACTTCCTTGTCAGCGCGATCTTTCACTACCTGGGGCCGTCGTTCGCCGTCCTGCTGTTTGCGCACGTGCAGGTGCTGGGCGTGGCATGGCTCCGGATCGCGTCAGCGGCGGTCATCTTCGCCGCCTGGCGGCGTCCCTGGCGTGCGTTCGCGCGCCTGGACCGCGATGGGCGCCGGCTGCTGATCGCCTGGGGGGCGGTGCTGGCGGTCATGAACGCGTGCTTCTACTCGGCTATCAGCCGCCTGCCGCTCGGCACCGTGTCGGCAATCGAGTTCCTGCCGGTGATCGCGCTGGCCGCCGTCGGTGTGCGCTCGTTGCGCAACGTGATCGCCCTGGCGCTGGGGGTGGGCGGCGTCTACCTGCTCACCGACATCCGCCTCGCCGGCGCCGCGCTGGGGTTCGCGTTCGCGTTCGCCAACGCGGTTCTGTTCTCGTTCTACATCGTCCTCGCCGACCGCGTGGCCAAGCGCGCGGAGCTCAGCGGGATCGACGGGCTGGCCGCGGCGATGCTGATCGCGGCCGTGGTGGTGACGCCGATCGGCGGCTGGCAGGCGGCGCCGGCGCTAGTGGATCCGGTCGCATTGCTGGCGGGTATAGGAGTCGGGGTGTCATCGTCAGTGATCCCGTACGTCACCGATCAGTTGGCGATGGCGCGCCTACCCCGCGCCACCTACGCCACGATGGTGGCGCTCCTGCCGGCGCTGGCCACCGCCATCGGGATCGTGGTGCTCGCGCAGATCCCGTCGTGGGTGGAGGTATCGGGGCTCGGGCTCGTGGTGGCGGGCGTCGCGCTGCACCGCCCCCACGAGGCCGGCGAGGACGCTACGAGCTGAGCCGCGCCTCGGCCCGCCGGGGCTCGAACAGTTCGATGGGATTGCCCGAAGGATCCTCCAGGAGGATCTGCGCGGAGCCGACCCCGGTGACGATCTCGTTGCGAAAGTGCATGCCCTCACCGCGCATCCGCTCCACGGTTCCCTGAAGGTCGGAGACCTCGATCATGATCCGGTTCCACCCGCCCGGGCCCTGAGTGGTGCCGTCGGGCATCGGCCGGGAGCCGCCGCCGTGGTGATCGGCGGGCACCGGTGAGACCACCACGAGGCGCAGGTCGCCACGGGTGAGCATCGCGAACGCCGGGTCGGGGAACATCAGCACCTCGAAGCCGAGGCTGTCGCGGTAGAAGGCGACCGCCTCCTCCACGCTGTTGACGATGTAACGGACGCTGACCGTGCTCATCCTGCTCCTCCTCGGTGTGGTGGTTATCTGGCCTCGCTCGGCGGCCGCTCGTGATATGCGGCGCCGCGCGGTTCGAACAGCTCTACGAGGTTGCCGGCGGGGTCACGCACCAGGACGGTGTTGACGGCGGGACCGGCGGTGACCGGCGTGACGAACGTCGCCCCCTGGCCGCGCAGCTTCTCCGCGGTCGCCGCCAGATCGGCCACCCGCAGCGACATCCGGTTGAAGCCGCCCGGCGTGGGCAGCGTGCCGTCGGGCAGCGCATGCGGCTCGGTCGGCAGGCTCAGCAGGAGACGCAGGTCGCCTCGGTAGAGCATCGCGAAGGCGGGGGCCGGGCGCAGTTCCTCCTCGAAGCCCAGCGACCCGCAGTAGAACGCCACCGCCCGGTCCATGTCGTCCACGAAGTAGCGGACCGTGGCGCTGTGACGCACCTTCGAGGCACTGGGCGCGCCCCGGATGCGCCCCAGCAGCGCGGCCGTGAACTCGGGGCGGGGCTCGATCGGCACGACGGGGAGGCGGAGCGCCTCGAGCGGATCACGCGGCATGGTGCTCCCCTTCCTCATAGACGCGGCGCAGCGCAGCGCGGGCGCGGACCAGCAGGGTCTCGGTGGCGTGAACGCTGCGGCCCAGATGCTGTGCCACCTCGGGCACCGCGAGCCCGTCGAGGTAGCGCAGGCTCAGCGCCGTGCGCTGGGGCCCGGGCAGCTGCAGCAGGGCCACGTGTGCGGCCTGCGCGTCCAGGAACTCGCCCCACGGGTCCTCGCTGGGCATGTGCTCCTGTTCCACCGCGGCGAGGCCGCGGCGCTCGCGCTCGCTCCGGCGCCAGTGATCAACGAGCTTGTGGCGCGCGATCCCGATCAGCCACGCCACGCTGACCTGCGGCGGCGGGTGACGCCGGCTCGCCGCCACAGCGGCCATGAACGTCTCGGCCGTGAGGTCCTCGGCCAGGGCGACGCTGCCGCAGCGAGACACCAGGTACCCGTACACCTGGGGTAGCGCGTCCGGATAGATGGCCGCCACCGGCTCGTCGGCATCGGTGCTGTCGTGAGGTCCGATACCACCATCATCGCTCGGCGGGCCTCAACTCCGAACACGGCTGCGCCAACATGGCTGCATGTCCCTGTCGTCGTTGAGCGCAGCTGAGAACGGCTTTCGCCGGTTGTGGCGGCGTCCCCGCTACCCCGGGTTCGTGATGACGGTGTCGCTGGCGCGCACCAGCTCGTTCATGTTCAACACCGCGGGCGTGCTGCTGGTGCTGGAGCGCACCGGGAGCGCGCCGCTGGCCGGGATCACCGCCGCGGCGGCGGTCGTCCCCGGCGCGCTCACCGGACCGGTGCTCGGCGCCTGGCTCGACGTCGCGCACCGGCGGCGCGTGCTCATCGTGATCGACCAGCTGCTCAGCGTGGCGGGGCTGCTCGGCATCGTCGCCCTCGCCGGCCACGCTCCCAACTGGACGGTCCCGGCGGTGACCGTCGCCTACAGCCTCACCCGGCCGTTCAGCATGGGGTCGTTCTTCAGCTCGCTGGCCGAGATCGCCGGCCCCGAGCTGCTCGATCATGCGAGCGCGATCGAGGCAACGAGCCTCAACCTCGCGGTGATCATCGGCCCCGCGCTGGCGGGCGCGCTCGCCGGGATCATCGGCGCCGCTGCGACGGTGGAGCTCCAGGCGGGACTGACCCTGCTCGTGGCCGGCCTCGTGGCGGTCAACCCGGCGTTCGAGGCGCGTCCGGAGGAGCGACCGCCGACGGTGTCCAACGCGCTGCGGACCGGGCTGCGCGCGCTGTCGCGGGAGCGTGTCCTGCGCGCCACCTCCGTGTCCAGCAGCCTGGCGGCGTTCGGCTGGGGCCTGATGCTCGTGGGCTTCCCGCTCTACGCGGTGCAGATGCTGCACAGCCCCGCGCACACCAGCGGTTACCTGTGGGCGGCGGTCGCCGGTGGGTCCATCCTGGGGACGTTCGTCCTGCACGGGCCGCCCGGCCTGCGCCGCGTCGGCCTGTCCTACGGAATCCTCGGCCTGTCCGCCCTGCTCTGGCCCCTGGCGGGCACGCTGGCCGTCGGCATCATGCTCATCGGGCTCACCGGCTTCCTCGAGGGCCCGGCGTACTCGGGCACGATCGCGCTGCGACAGCGCCACACCCCGCCGGCCGGCCGCGCCCAGGTGATGACGACGGTCGCCAGCATCTCCGCACTCACTCTGTCGGCCGGCGCGGCCCTCGGCGGGGCCATCCATGACCCGCGCACCCTCATCATGGTGTTCATCGCCGTCAACCTCGTGGCCGCCGCCGCGGCCATCGCCCGCCGTTCTCTGGCCTGAACATCGGCGACACTGTGCGACGTGCCCCCGACCCGTGGCGCCCCCAGGACGGTCGCGCGGCGCGGTGACCTGGTCGCCGAGCGCGACCCGCGGCGCCCGTCGGCCTGGCTGCTGCGCCAGTGCGACATGGATGCCTCGTACGTGGACCTGGCCGACCCGTCGCACCTGGAGTTCGACTACCTGCGCTGGATCCGCGTCGTGCTGTGGGCGGCGCGAGCCCGCCGCGTCGTGCACGTCGGCGGCGGCGCATGCGCCCTGCCGCGCGCGCTGGCCGCTGCCGATCCCGGCAGCCGCCAGGAGGTGTGTGAGATCGACGGCGACGTGCTGGCGCTTGCGCGCGAACACCTTGGCCTGCGCCGCTCCCCGGGGCTCCGCGTGCGCCAGGCCGACGGCCGCGCGTTCCTCGCCAGACAGCCCGCCGACGCGTGGGACGCCGTGGTGATCGACGCGTTCATTGGCGCCGCTGTCCCCCGGCGGCTGATCACCGCCGAGGCCCTGATCGATGTGGCGCGGGTCGCGCCGCTGGCGCTGGTCAACGTGGTGGACAATCGCGCGGCCCGTGACGTGCGCGCCGTGGCGGCCGGCCTCGGCGAGGCCTACCCACGCGTGTGGATGCTCGGAGGCCGGGTCGGCAACACGGTCGTCGCCGGCGCCGTCGCCACCCTCGCACTCGATCGCATCGCCGCCCAGGTCGCCGCTGACCCGTCGCCTGCGCGGCTCACGTCGCCGGCCGCGCTGGCGCCGGTCATCGCGGGGACCGCGCCGCTGCGCGACGAGGTCGATGGCGTCGGTGCCTGACGGCCTCGCCACGCCCGCGGCGGGGCCGGATGGGTCAGAATGTCGGCGCACCTGCGAGCGGCCACCTGGCGGGGAGGACATATGGCAGTCGACTTGGTCATCGACGTTGAGAACACGCCCGGAGCGCTGGCGCAGGTGGCCGGCGCGATCAGCGACGCGGGGGTCAACATCGCCGCAGCCACCTGCATCGGAGGCGGCCAGCGCGCCGAGCTGCACATCCTGGTCAAGCACGCTGAGGCGGCCCGTCACTCGCTGGCGATCTCGCAGCTGGCGGTCACCCGCGAGCGTGAGGTGGTGGTCGTCGACGTCGAGGACCACCCCGGCGTGCTGGCGGATCTGACGCGCAGGGTGGCCAAGGCCGGCGTCGACCTCGACCTCGTCTACGTCGCGACGCGCAACCGGGTGGTGTTCGGGGCGGCTGACCTCGACGCGCTCAAGGCGGCGCTGGCCTGACCGCCTGACCCGGGCTCCCAGACCGCAGCTCGCGGTCGCCGATGCCGACCGCGCGCAGGCCCGGAGCGCCGTCGACGATCCTGACGGGCAGTGAGCCGCCGGCGAGCCACCGGCTCAGGCGTTCGCGGTCGCCGGCCACCTCGACCCAGCCGAGAGCGGGGAGGTCCTCACGCGACGGCCGCGGGTCGCCGCGGCGCTCGATGAAGAACGGCAGCCCGGGCTCCGCCATGGCCTCCGACACGCCCGCCAGGTGCGCCATCATGCCCTGGCGCCCGACACTGGCGGTCGAGATCCCCAGCGCGGCCGCGACTGCGCCGACATCGGGCACCGCGACCGCCCAGCTCAGCCAGCCGTCGCCGTGGGCGAGGGCGGCGATCAGTGCCGCGCCGGTCTCCGAGCGGTGGGCCTCCGCGGCGTCGGCGACGGCCAGCAGCTCGACGAAGCCTCGGGCCAGGGGCGCGATGCGATTGTGGGTGCCCAGGCCGTCGTGGCGCCCGCCCGCGAGCACCGCCAGCCCGAGCTCGTCCTCGAACCGCGCCGCGGCGACGTCCAGGTCCGCGGTGGCGAAGACCACGTGGTCGATGCGCATTCAGGCCTCCGCAGGGAAGCCCCGCGACCCCGGCTCGCCGGCGACGGTCCCGATACCCAGCCGCGCTGCGGCGGCGGCGGCCTCGGCCCGTGACCGGACCCCGAGCTTGCGTAGCACCGCCGAGGTGTGATGCTCAGCCGTCTTGTCCGACACGACCAGGCGCTGGGCGATCTCGGCGTTGCGCAGGCCCTCGGCCAGCAGGCCGAGCACCTCCAGCTCGCGTCCGGTGAGTCCGGCCGGGTTGGCGCGCGTCCGCGGCCGGGGACCGCGCGGCACGCCGCGGGCCCCGCGCTCGCGCAGGGCGCGAGCCACGATCGCCGCCGCCGGCACCGCGCCCATCGCGTCCAGCGCCCCGTGCGCGCGGCGCAAGGCGGGCTCGTCATCGGAGTCCGCCAGCGCCAGCGCCGACTCATAGGGGCAGCCGATCTCCGTCCAGCGGGCAGCGGCCGCGGGCCAGTCTCCCGCGATGGCCAGGCGGTAGGGCTCACCTCCCGCCCCGGCGGGCAGCGCATCGCGATGTCCCGCCCGGTGGCGCCAGTAACCCAGCTCGGCGATCGACCACGGCTCCCGGCACGCGAGGGCCAGCGCGAAGGCCTCGTCGGTCACGGCGGTGACGGCGGCGGAGTCTCCGGCCAGCCAGGCCAGCTCAGCCCGCGCGGCGGCCACCAGCGCGGTCCACTCGAGCTGCCCGCTGCCCTGCACCACCCCCTGCGCCTCCTCCAGCAACGCGGACGCGCCGGGGTCCCCGCGGCGCGCCCGGACCAGGCCGAGGGCGACGAGCGCCCACACCCGCCCGGACGGCGCGCTGCGGGGATCGCGCAGCGCCGGCGCGGCCGACGCGGCGGCCTCGTCCCAGCGGCCCAGCGCGACCTGCGCGCGGGCGCGCGAGGCCAGGAGGTACAGCCGCCATGTGTCAAGGCCGTGCTCCTCGCAGTAGCCCAGGCCGGTGGCGACGCGCGCCAGCACCGTGTCCAGACGGCGCAGACGCAGCTCGCAGCGGACGAGCAACGACACAACCCGGCCGGCATGGTCGTGCAGGCGGTTCTCCTCGGCCAGCGCGAGCGCGCGCTCGAGCGTGACGCGCCCGGCCTCGATGCCGACCTGAAACTCCGCGGCTCCGATGCTCTGCAGCGCGTAGACCAGTGGCTCGGGCTCGCCGAGAAGGGTGGCCAGCTCCACGCCGCGCGTCCCCCACTGCACGGCGTCGTCGAGGTGGTGATAGACCCAGCGCTCCTCGGCCACGCCGCCGTAGGCCATCGCCAGCTCGCGGCCGGCGGGCAGGGTCTCCAGCAGCTCCACGGCGGCGATGCCGAGTCTCTCGGCCTCCGCGTGCTCGTTGGCGAACGCCAGCAGCCGGGCCAGAAGGCGCAGCGCATCCCCCTCGCCAAGGCGGTCGCCGCGTTCCCTCTGGCATGCCAGCAGCTCGTGCGCCGCCGCACGAGCCGCGTCGAACTGGTCGGTCATCCAGCACTCGTGCACGCGTGCGCGCAGCAGCGCAACGCGCTGCTCGGGTGCGAGGCGGTCGGGGAATTCCAGTGCCAGCGCATAATGCGCCGCCGCCTCGCGGTGCGCTCCGGAGGCTGCGGCGCGGTGTGCCGCCTCGGGCGCCCAGCGCAGCAGCGCGTCGGCGTCGCCGGCGGCGTCGGCATGGTGCACCAGCCGCGCCGGATCGCCGCCCCGCTCGCTGAGCGCCGCGAGCGCCTCCCGGTGCAGGGACACGCGCCGGACGGGCGACATCGATTCCTCGACGGCCAGTCGCGAAAGCTCGTGCCGGAAGCCGAGGCGCGGACCGGAGGCCTCGAGCATGCCTGTGGCCAGACACTCGTCCAGGTGGCCGATGTCCGGTCCGCCCAGCGCCTCGAGCAACCAGAGCTCCACGGGCCCTGGGATGACCGCCACCGCGTCCAGCAGCCGGCGCGCGGGTTCGGGCAGGCGTGACAGGCGGGCGAGCACCGCATCGCGAACGGTCTCCGGGAGGTGCTCGTCAGGCGACGCCAGCGCCTCGGCAACGAAGAACGGGTTGCCGCCGGTGCGGCGATACAGCTCACCGCCGTCAACGCCATACGGCCGTGCCAGCTCGGTGACGGCCGCCTCGGACAGGGGGGCGATGCGCAGGCGTGCCCGGCCGCCCCCCACCTCGGCCAGCAACGTGCGCAGCTGCATGGCGCCCGCGGACCCGTCGTCGCGCTGGCTGACGAGGACGAGCGCCGGCACCGCGGCGATCCTGGGGACCAGCAGGGTGAGGACGTCGAGCGTGGCCTCGTCCGCCCAGTTGACGTCCTCCACGACCAGCACCGTGGGATGCCGACCGCCCAGCCGGCGCAGGAGCGCCCGAGCCACGTCGTGAGGCTGGGCCGCGCCCGTCACCAGCTCCTGGAAATCGCCGCCCACCGACTCGGCCACGTCCAGCAGCGGGCCCAGCGCGCGGGGCGTGCGCAGCGGCTCGCACCCGGCCCACAGGACGCGCACGGGAGGCTTGGCCGTCTCGCAGAATGCGCGCAGCAGCGCGGTCTTGCCGACGCCGGCCTCGCCGGCGACGATCACCAGCCGACCCCGGGAGGAGGCCCGGACATCGGACAACAGCCCGGTCAGCGCGGCGATGCTCTCGTCGCGCTCCAGCAGCGACGCCGGCGCGTCCGGCGTGGCGATGTTCATCCTTCAGCGTCCCGGTCCACGTAGTCCCCGGGCCGACGATCGCGGCCCCGACCTCCAGGAGGAGTCTCGCACGCGGGCGGCCACTGGGCAACGACGCAGAACAAAGGCCCCGGTGGTACCGGGGCCTTTGCGCCAGTCAGCCCCCCGCCGTGCGGCGGGCACCCTCACTTCAGGACTTGATCAGGCCATGCGGATTGAGGACGAACTTCCTGGCAACGCCGCTGTCGAAGTCCTTGTAACCCTGCGGAGCCTCGTCGAGGCCGATCACCGTGGCATTGACCGCCTTGGCGATGTGAGCCTTGTCGTTGAGGATCATCTGCATGAGCCCGTGGTGGTACTTCATGACCGGGCACTGACCGGTGGTGAAGCTCTGGGACTTCGCCCAGCCGAGCCCGATACGGATCGAGAGCGAGCCGACCTTCGCCGCATCGTCGACGCCGCCCGGATCGCCGGTGACGTACAGGCCCGGGATGCCGAGCTTGCCGGCCGCCCGGGTGACGTCCATGATCGAGTTGAGCACCGTCGCCGGCGCCTCGTGCTCGGAGTCCGCCCCGTGACCGCGGGCCTCGAAACCCACGGCGTCGACGGCGGCGTCGACCTCGGGCACGCCGAGGATCTGCCTCGATCTGGTCCTTGGGATCGCCCTTGGAGATGTCGATCGTCTCGCAGCCGAAGCTGCGGGCCTGGGCGAGCCGCTCCGGGATGAGGTCGCCGACGATGACCACGGCCGCCCCCAGCAGCTGCGCGGAATGCGCCGCCGCGAGGCCGACCGGACCCGCGCCCGCGACGTAGACCGTCGAGCCGGAGGTGACCCCAGCGGTGTAGGCGCCGTGGTAGCCGGTGGGGAAGATGTCCGACAGCATCGTCAGATCGAGGATCTTCTCCATCGCGGCGTCCTTGTCAGGGAACTTGAGGAGGTTCCAGTCGGCGTAGGGCACCGCCACGTACTCGGCCTGACCGCCGACCCAGCCGCCCATGTCGACGTAGCCGTACGCCGAGCCGGGACGGTCGGGGTTGACGTTGAGGCAGACGCCGGTATTCCCGGTCTTGCACATCCGGCACCGCCCGCAGGCGATGTTGAATGGGACCGAGCACAGGTCGCCCTTCTTGATGAACTCCACCCCCGGGCCGGTCTCGATCACCTCGCCGGTGATCTCGTGGCCGAGGATGAGCCCCTCAGGTGCGGTCGTGCGTCCTCGGACCATGTGCTGGTCCGAACCGCAGATGTTGGTCGCGACGCATTTCAGGATCGCCGCGTGGGGGAGCTTGCGACCCACATTGGCGGGGTTGACCCCCGGCCCGTCTCTGAGCTCGAAGCCCGGGAAATCGATGTTGTGGATCTCCACCTTCCCCGTGCCCATGTAGGCAACGCCTCGGTTGTCAGCCATCTCTCACCTCTCTCAAGTGCTGGTTACGGGTGGCTACACCCAGAAGCTATCCCGGACCAGCTTGGATACACCTGACCGTCCGGGCGCTTTGACCTACCCGTTCGGGCAGGTCCGGTTGGGCATCGGACGGCCGGATCGGCCGAGTCCGGGCGCTCAGCCCTCCGGCAGGCCGTGCTTGCCGACGGCATATGCGACCTCGGCCCGCCGCCGGACCCCCAGCTTGCGCATCACGTTGTGGACGTGGAACTTGGCCGTGCTCTCGCTGACGAACATCCGGCTGCCGATCTCGCGGTTGGTGAGCCCGTGCGCCAGCAGCCCCAGCACCTCGCGCTCGCGCTCGGTGAGGTCGGGCTCGAGGCCGTCGCCGCCGTGGGCCACCAGCGAGCGCATCAGCTCGGCGCTGCGACTGTCGAACCCGGACTCCCCGCGCGAGACGGCGCGGATGATCCGGACCAGCTCCACGACATCGACCTCCTTGATCACGTAGGCCTTCGCCCCCCGGCGCAGCGACTGGTTGAGCAGGTTCTGATCCAGGAACGTGGAGAGGATGACCACGCGTGACTCCGGCCGGCGGGCGAGGATGTCGCTGCAGAGCTCCAGGCCCTCGGCGTCGTGATCGGCGCTCAGCTTGAGATCGAGGACGATGACGTCGGGCTGGACCCGATCGAGGGCCCGCAGGGCCTCCCCGCGTCCGCCCGCCTCGGCGACGACGGAGATGTCGGGCTCAAGCTCGAGGATGGAGCGCAGCCCGCGGCGGACGATGGCATGGTCGTCCACCAGCATCAACCGGGTCGGGGCGCCGGGATCAGGCGGCATCGCGCCCCTCGCGCAGGGGCAGCTCGACCTTCAGGCTGATCCCGCCGCCGCGCCTGCGGGCGACAGACACACTGCCGCCAAGCTCGCGCACGCGGCCGCCGATCCCGGCCAGCCCGAAGTGCACGCCCGCGGGACCCGTCGCTTCCAGGCCTCGCCTCACGGCCCGCGCATTCCCCACGCCGTCGTCGCCCACCACGAGGCGCACCCGATCGGGCGACCAGCGCAGCGTGAGCCAGGCCCGGCCGGCGTCCGCGTGGCGGACGACGTTGAACAGCGCCTCGCGCGCGATCTGCACCAGGGCGTGCTGCGCGGCCCCGGGCAGCGGCTGGGGCGAGCCGTAGGTTCGCAGTCCGACCTGGAGCCGCGTGCCCGCCACCACGTCCTCGATCACCTCGCGCAGCGCCCGCCGCAGATCGACCTGGCCGTCGCTGGCGAGCTCGAAGATGACCGTGCGGATCTCGTCGACCGCCGAGCGGGCCAGCAGTTTCGTGGCCGTGACGCGCTCGAGCACCGGCGATGACGTCGAGTCGTGGCGCCGGCACCACTCCAGGTTCATCCCGATCGTGAGCAGGTGCTGGGCCACCGAGTCGTGCAGTTCCCGCGCGATCCGGTTGCGCTCCTGGCTGAGCATCTGGCGTCGGCCTGCATCCTCCAGTCGCCGGCGGACCCGCTCGCTCTGCGCGAACAGGCGCGCGTTGTGCAGGGCCACCCCGGCGTGGTTGGCCAGCGTGACCAGGATCGAGATGTCCGTTGACTGCACGACGAAATCACGACGCAAGCCCACGGCCAGTGCCCCGAGAAGCTCCCCGCTCACGGGCATCGGCGCCGCGACGAGCCGATCGGTGGAGGTGATGTCGCGCAGTTCCTCGCCCAGCTCGGCGAGCCCGAGTATCACCGGCCCTGCCGCGTCCAGCGCCGCCCGCGCGGCATGCTCGAGCAGCTGCTCGGACTTGGCGCCGCTCGCCGGCGCGGCGCCGACACCGGCACCGCGGATCACATCGACGGGCTCGGCGCCCTCGCTCTCTCCGGCGAACGTGATCGCCGCCCACGGCGCCGCAAAGTGGTGCGCGGCGGCCTCGACGACTGCGTCGCATAAGGCGTCGGGGCCCTGAGAGGCGGCGCACAGCGCGGCCGAGATGTGCTCGAGCGTCTCGATCGAGCGGTCCAGGCGCTCGGAGTTGTCTCGCCACGCCGCGTAGAAGCTGGGCTTGGACGAGCGAACGCCGATCAGGCGCTCGAGCGTCTGCGCCCGGTCAGTAGGCGGCAAGGCAGATGTCGCGGACATCGCCCTCCGTAACGGGCCTGGGGTTGGTGGTGATGTAGGCGTCGCGCAGCGCGTTGACGCCGAACCGCTCGAAGTCCGCGGTGTTGACGCCGAGGGCGCACAGACCCGACGGGATCTCGAGCACGCGGGCAAGGCCCTCGACCCGGTCAATCGCCGCCTCGGCGGCGGCCTCCGGGCTCAGATCCTCCACGTCGACGCCGAGGGCGCGCGCGACGTCGACGTAGCGCGCCGCATGGGTCTGCGCGTTGAAGCGCATCACGTGGGGCATGAGAATCGCGTTGAGGAGACCGTGCGGGAGGTCGAGGGCTCCGCCGATCTGGTGCGCGATGGCGTGCGTGGCGCCCAGGAGGGCGTTGGTGAAGGCCAGGCCGGCCTGCAGGCTGGCACGGGCGATCGCCTCCCGCGCGTCGAGATCGAGGGGATCCTCCACAGACCTGAGGAGGTTGCGGGAGATGGCGTCGATCGCGGCCACGGCGTGGCCCTTGCTGAGGAAGTCACACGCCTCCGACACGCAGGACTCGATCGCGTGGCTGAGCGCATCCAGCCCCGTGTGCGCGGTCAGCTCGGCGGGCATCGTCGTCAGCAGCATCGGGTCGGTGACTGAGATCTCCGGGACCAGCGCACGGCCTCCGATCGTCGCCTTGAGCCCACGGGCCGTGTCGGTGACGACGCAGAACTGCGAAACATCGGACCCGGAGCCGCCCGTCGTCGGGACCATGACCATGGGCGGGATGGGGCGGGTGGCGCGGTCGATGCCCTCGTAGTCCAGGATCCGCCCGCCGTTACCGCTGAGCACGGCCACCGCCTTGGCCACGTCGATGCAGCTGCCGCCGCCGATGGCCAGCAGCGCGTCGCAGCCGTTCTCCCGGTAGCTCTCGAACGCCGCCTCGACCTCGAAGTCCTTGGGATTTGGGGTGAGGCCGTGCCACAGGCGGGACTGCACCCGCACGTCGGCGAGGTGCGGCAGCGCGCGGTCCACCCAGCCGGCGGCGAGCACGCCTGGATCGGAGACGAGCATCGGGCGGTGACCGCCCACGCGTCGAACGGCCCCGCCGACCTCGGCCAGCGTCCCGATCCCGAAGATCACCTCGGGAATGACGAACTTACTGACGCGACCGCGGGTCTCCGAGGGCTGCGGGGGCACCGCTGGCTGCGCCGTCCCATGGGTCGGACTCATGTCCTGCACTGCTCCCTCCCTGGGATCGCTCCAGGGAGAATCCTACCCGGCCGACGAGGCCGGAACCGACACCACGGTCGGCGGGCGGACGGTCAGAGCTCGTGCTCGGCGAGCCGGGCCCGCAAATCCTTGCAGCGGCCGGTCAGCTCAGCGGTGCGCGCACGGGTGGCGGCGTGCTGCGGATGCTGGCTGCCGCCGTCGCGGCTGCTGCCCATGGCGAACGCGTACTCCCAAGAGGCCATGTGCGCCTTGAGCGCGGCGTCGGCCTCGGCCAGCTCGGCCTTCAGCGCGTCAATCACAGACGCATTGAACCAGCGGCCGCAGACGCGACCGCGCGCGTCAGTTGCCGCAGAAATCGATCGCGACGACACGCTCCGGCGCATTGAGTGGGCGCTCGCCCGCCGCGGCCTGCAGCGTACGCAGCTGCGCCAGCAGCCGGTCGGCCTCGTCGCGCAGCGCGCGCAGCCGCGGGTGCGCTCCGTCCATGGCGCAGCCGTGCCCGAAGGCGAAGGCGACGTCCATGCGCGACATGAACTCCTGGTACTGGCGGCGGGCCTCGGCGATGGTCATCGTGACATGAGAAACGACCGGTGCGGGTGTGAGACACCTCATCGGCGTCGCGCGCGCGGAGCTTGAGCCCCGCCGGCTACGTCCTTCACGGCGGATCGAATGACCGCAGCGAGCGCGCAGTTGCTTAACGGGGCGCACATGCAGTAGAACCGGCCCATGAGGCGGTGCTACCGGGGGTCCGCTCACCGGCTGCTCGTGCCGGTCGTGCTCGCGCCGGGTGGGCGCTCGCCGGCCGGTCGAGATCGCCCGAGGCGTGACTGGTGATCCACGCGCTGGACCTGATCGGACGAGCGCTGCTGTGCGCTGTCTTCGCGGTCGCGGCCGTCTCCAAGCTGACCGACCGGGCCGGCACCCGCGAGACGCTCGGGCAGTTCGGCGTGCCGCCGGGACTCGTCGCACCCGGGGCGGTGGCGCTGCCGCTCGCGGAGCTGGTGACGGCAGGCCTGGTCGTGGCCCGGACCACCGCGGTGGCGGGCGCGATCCTGGCCGTCGCGCTGCTCGGCCTGTTCACGTGCGCGATCGCCGTCAGCATGGCGCGCGGGCGCCGCCCGGCGTGTCGCTGCTTCGGTCAGCTCTCGGCCTCGCCGGTAGGCGCCCGGACGCTGGCGCGCAACGCCGCGCTCATGGTTGTGGCAGCCGGCGTGCTCGCGGCTGAGCTCGCCGCGCCCGCGCCGGAACCGGTGGACGCGACGCTGCACGCGAGCACGACGGCGGTTCTGGTGGGCGTCATCGTCCTCGCCGTGATGGCATTGGCGGGCGCGGGGTGGTTGGCGGTCGCACTGATGCGCGCCTATGGCCGGATGCTCCTGCGCGTGGACGCCCTGGAGCGGCGGCTCGCCGACCTCGGCCTCGACGAGGTGGACGAGCCGCTCCCGGAGCTGGGCCTGCGTCCGGGCACGGTCGCGCCCATGGCATCGGCGGTGCGGATCGACGGCCGGCCCTTCGTCCCCGAGCGCGGGAAGCCGCTCCTGGTCGTGTTCACGAGCCCTCTCTGCGGGCCGTGCACGGAGCTCCTGCCCGAGGTGGCGGCGTGGCAGGAGGCGCACCGCGACCGTCTGAGCGTCGCCGTCGCAGTCGACGCGCCCGTGGCCGGCGTGGCCGGCGTGGCACGCCACTACAACCTGGAGACGGTGATCGTGGACGAGGGATCGGCGCTGGCCGACGCATTCAATGCGAGGGGCACGCCGAGCGCGGTGCTCGTCGACGGCGACGGGAACGTGGGAAGCTGGCTCGCCGCCGGGGCGGCTCCGATCCGGGAGCTCGTGCGCGCGGCGATGCGCGCGGCACCGGTGTCCGTCGGCGAGCTGGTGCCCGACGTTGAGGTCCCGGCACTCGACGGCGCGCCGTTCGCGCTGTCAGACCTGCGCGGACGCACCAGCGCGCTGGTCTTCTGGAACCCCGGGTGCGGCTTCTGCAGGCAGATGCACGCACAGCTGCGGCTATGGGAGGCCGGCGTCAACGGCGGCAGCCCAGCCCTGGTGATCGTGTCCTCCGGCGACCCGAACGCGACGGCAGAGGAGCGGTTCGCCTCGCCGGTCCTGCTCGACGCCGACCGGGTATTGGCCGGTGCCTTCGGGGCGCACGGCACGCCGATGGCGGTACTGGTCGGTCCCGACGGACGCGTCGCCTCGGACGTAGCCACGGGCGCCACCAGCGTCATGGAGCTGCTGGCGCCGGTCGCGGTGCCCTAGCCGGGCGCCCGGGAGCTCAGGCGTGACCTACCGCCGCTCGGCGGCGAGACGCAGCCCGATCGCGATGAGCACGACGCCGGTCACGCGGTCTAGGGCGGCGCGGACCCGCGGGCGCTTGAGCATCTCCGCGGCCCGCGAGGCGACCAGCGTGTAGGCGAACAGCCACCCAACCGTCATCACGACGAAGATGGCGCCCAGGATCAGGAACGGCAGCAGCACGGGGTGCCCGGCGCTGACGAACTGGGGCAGCAGGCTGGTGAAGAAGATCCCGATCTTCGGGTTGGCCAGGTCGCTGAGGCAGCCCTGGCGAAACCCGCCCCGTGCGCTCAGATGGGGTCCGCTCACCGCCGTCGTCGTGTCGTGGGCGTCGCTCTCACGACCGGCGGCGCGTAGCGCCTGGACGCCCAGCCACACGAGGTAGAGCGCGCCGACCAGCTTCAGGACCGTGAACGCCACCTCCGAGGCGCGCACCACCGAGGCGACGCCGACCGCGGCGGCGATCGTCCAGATCGCGATCCCGGCGCTGACGCCCAGCGACGTGCCCAGCCCGGCACGACGGCCGTGGATGAGGACGTTCTTGGTGACGACCGCCGTATCGGGACCCGGGATCACGATCACGATGGCCGCCACGCCGATGAACACGAGCAGATGGAGCCCCATGGTCAGCGGCGAGATGGGGTGGGCAGGCGCTCGGGCTCGCGAACGGGGCGGCGCAGGCGCGGACCCCCGAACACCACGCGATTGTGATCGCGCACGCGCCGGCGGGACGGCTCGGCGTCGGGCAGGGGCACGCCACCTCGTGGCACCGTGGGCCGGGCCGGCGGGGGCTCGGGCCCGGGGCCGCCTCCGCCATCGTCATCGTCATCCGGCGCATCGGGCGACGAACCGGGCCGGCGGTACAGCAGGGCGGGGACGAACATCATCGCGGGGATGATGAAGAACACCAGCAGCATGAGCGTGGTCCGTACCGCCCAGTCAGGCAGCAGCCCGATCTCGCCGACCCCGACAAACCCCGCGATGACGAGTGCCGGAACGAGCGGCAGCGACACCACGCGGATCCAGAAGTGTGACCGCCGCTCCCGGCTGGAGCCGGCGGCAAGGACGAAGGCGCCGAACAGAACCGCGAACGCCACGAGCCAGACGATGAGCGCGAGTGCCCGATCGCCGCCCGTCGACGGATCTGGCTCTGGAAGCACAGCCGATTCAGGGTACCGCCAAGCTCGCGGCTCGACCAGAGCCAACGGCTCGCCATTGACGGACGCGCGGCAAGCGACCACCATGGCGGCGTGGACCGCTCCCTCGCCGCTCGTATCGGCGCCGGCCGGCGCCGGCCCGGATCGCCGCCCCTCCCCGACGGGGTCCGCGGCGCGGCACCGCTCCTGCGCCTCCAGCGCGCCGCCGGGAACCGTGCGGTCGCGACGCTCGCCCGCGCACCCACGACGTCCTCCACACCCCCGGGCGCCGCGCCGGCCCTGACGCCGACCGGGGTCAAGCCCGTCGGTGACGGCATCAGCACCAACGGCGCCATCGATCGCTTCGCCCGCAAGGCGATCTGGTTCTACCAGAGCCACGGCGACGCCGATCTCGCCTCCTACGGCCACTATCTGGTGGCCGCGGTGAGCACGGAGCTGGCCAGCGTCGGATGCCCGGGCGTGCAGGCGATCACCGGCTCGGGCCTGATGGGAGCACTGGGCGAGTTCGAGGCCGACAACTGGGCGATCGTGATCAACGTCGCCCGGCTGCGCGGACTGAACGGCGCGACCACAGTCGGCGAGCTCGACCCCGGGGACGCTGCGTTCTTCGCCTCGGTCGTCTATCACGAGGGGCGCCACGCCGAGCAGCGGTTTCGCGCCTCCCGGCTGATGGCCGCCGGCCATGAGGACGACCCCCTGGAGGAGGCCGAGCCCGACGTCGTGACGGCGGCCAGGAAGCTCGCCCTGGACCGCCGGACGCCGGCGCGCGAGCGCACGGAGGCGGCCGACTGGCGCGACTTCATGGTGGGGGAGGACGAGACGTACGTCTCCGCCGTCGACAGCTGGCGCAAGGACGTGGTGGCCGCCGCGGTGCTCGCCCGCGATGTCACCCGTGACGACGCCACCGACACCCGCAGTCAGATCGCGCGGATGCTGGCCGGGTGGGCAAAGGAGCACGGTCCCGGCGGCTACATCCGCTCTCACCTGGCCAGCGCGGTCAAGCGCTCCCGCCGCACGCTGATCAGCGACATCAGGCGCATCGACAAGGCCTTGGCGGCAGCCCAGGCGGCGCTCGACGACCTCATGCCCCACCCCGGCAAGGACGACTTCCCGCCGCTCTACGCCGCGTTGGTCGAGCTGGCGCGCGCGCTCAGCGCTGCCTATCTGGACCAGCCGACCGAGCACGACGCCTTCATCGCCGGCAACGCCGCCTACGACGCCTGCCTGCGGTGGCTGCGGTCGCCCCGCCGGCCCCTTCCCTCATGAGCGAGAGCGGTGATAGCGTCGGCGGGGATGGCCGACGAGCTGCCTGAGGTCGAAGGGTTCGCCTTCGCGTTCGTGCAGTTCATGCAGGCGATGCACGAGGCGGCGGTCGGGCCCGAGGGCCCGTGGACGCAGACGCTGCGCGAGCACCTCGGAGTGGAGCCGGGTGGACTGCCCGTGACCACGGCGACCTTCCGCATCGCGGACCGGCCCAACCTCCAACTGGCTCTTGATGCGGTGCTGTCCGAGCGCGAGCTGGTGGGGATGAGCCCCCGGTTCACGGACGGCGGCGAGGGCTTCGCCGGACTGCTCGGCCCCCACGGCTCGCACGATCGGGCCGCCGGCACGGCAGTGCAGTATGTCGATGTCGAGGTCGGGGACGGGCGGGTGATGCAGTGCGTGTCCGGCGCCCTGTTCCTCACGCACTTCGAGGGCGAGCCGGTGGCGTTGCTGCTCGGAGAGGGCGGACGCCACATCCCCCCGCACATGATGGGCAACCAGAACGAGGTCCGCCTCGAGGGGATCTCGCCCGGCGACGGTGTCATCTCTCGGCTCTTCACCGCGCTGCGAGCGGCCATGCTCGAGCACAACGTCTTCCGTGGACACGTGATCTCGTTCACCGGGTTCGGCGCGGTGGTGTTCCATCCGGTGCCGGAGGTGACGCGGGACGCGGTCGTCCTGCCCGAGGGTGTGCTCGAGCGGCTCGAGCAGCACGCCATCGGGATCTCGCGTCACGCCGAGCAGCTGCGCGAGGCCGGGCGTCACCTGAAGCGCGGGATCCTGCTGCACGGCCCGCCGGGCACCGGCAAGACGCTGACGGTCAACTACCTGCTGACCGCGACCTCGGGCCGGACGACCGTGCTGCTCAGCGGCGGTGGGCTGGCCTTCGTCGAGGCGGCATTTGGGATCGCGCGCGAGCTCGCCCCATCGACCGTGGTCCTCGAAGACGTCGACCTGGTCGCCACCGAGCGTTTCACCCGCGGCAGCACCGGGGTGCTGTTCGAGCTGCTCAACGAGCTGGAGGGGCTCGACGAGGACACCGACCTGCTCGTGGTCCTGACGACCAACCGGCCGGACGTGATCGAGCCGGCGCTCGCGGCCAGGCCCGGTCGGGTCGACCTGGCGCTCGAGACGCCGCTTCCGGATGCCGATGGCCGCCGCCAGCTGCTGCTCCTCTACGCCCAGGAGATCACCGTCCCGGAGCGCGCCCTGGACGAGCTCGTTGAGCTCACGGAGGGGGTGACCGGCGCCTTCATCAAGGAGCTCATGCGTCAGGCCACTCTGCGCGCCGCCATCGCCGGGCGGGCGCCGACTGCCGCCGACGTGCGGGCGATCGCGAAGGAGCTCCTGGACGAGCGCGCGACGCTCACCCGGCGTCTTCTCGGCGACGGCAGCGGCGACGGACCGCCGATCGGCGAGCCACTGCCCACCATGACCCGTGCCGTGACCGCCGCGGGCCTCGTTGGCGGGGCAACGCGTCGCCACCCGCTACGGTAACCCGCCGGTCACCCGGGACATGCTCCTCCTCGTCACAGGCGCCAGCGGCGCTGGTAAGTCCACCGCGCGCCACGCGATCGAGCGAGACCTGTCGTCCGAGGTGGAGTGCGTCGAGCTGGGGGCCGTCATGAGCATCCCGCGCCATCCCACGATCGCCTGGCGCCAGGAGGCGACCGAGGTGGTGGTGCAGCGGGCGCTCGAGCTCCAGGCCGACGGCCGCCACCTATTGCTCTCCGGCGATCCCGTGGCCGCGGGCGAGGTCATGGCTGCGCCGTCCGCGGCTGAGCTCGACGGCATCGCCGCGTGCCTCCTGGACCTGGATCCCGAGGCACAGGCGGCGCGTGTCGCCGAGCGCGGCGACGACCCCTCCCTGCTTCTCCACCATCAGGCGTTCGCGGACTGGATGCGCGGCCACGCCCGCGATCCACAGCACATGCTCCACGTCCTGACCACGGACGGGTGGGACGCGATGCGCTGGGACCGCCTCGAGATCGTGCCCGGCGACGGACGATGGGGCATGCGCGTGCTCGACACCTCGGACCTCTCGCGAGAGCAGGTGGCCGCCGAGGTCCTGCGCTGGTGTCGCGACGCCCTGGCGGGGCGCGCCCCTGTCATGCACGCGCGCTGAGTCCGTGGTCCACCTTCGGTTCACGGCCGGCCGCCGATCGGCAGGGCCGGCTGCTCAGCTCGAACCCGGATCTCCGCGCCGCGCGCACGCTCGTCGGCCGCTCACCATTGCGAGAGACCGCGTATGCCCTGCTGATGGACGCCCTCGCCGCCCAGGGCAACGTGGCCGAAGCGATGCGCGTCTACGACCGCGCCCGCACCGCCCTCGATCACGAACTGGGCATCACCCCGGGCCGGGTCATCCAAGAGGCACACGCCCGCCTGCTCGGCGTGCCCGCGAGGCCTCACTGAGACGCCTGCCTGTTGACAGTAAGTGCCATTCTCGCTGACACAGGCTCGAAGATCGCCGACTGCGAGCTGAACACACCGTCACCGGCGTCGATCAGGTAATAGCCTCGGCGCGGCCCCACACTCACCTTACTTTCTGTTGCGTTGCTATGTCGAAGCGAAGTCTGAGTCAGTGGGAGTGGGTAGATTCAATCCAGTGACTGTGGTCGTGCTCACGGGGGCAACTCGCGGCATCGGACGAGCCGCGGCGCTCGGGCTCGCCCGGCGAGGAGCCGAAGTCGTACTGGTGGGACGCGATCCCGCGCGCGTCCAGTCGGTGGCCGACGAAGCGATGGCGGCAGGTGGCGGCGGGCGCGTCCACGGGCACGTCGCGGACCTGGCGTTGATGTCCAACGTCCGGATGCTGGCCGACGAGATACGCGGACGCTACGCGCATGTCGACGTCCTTGCCAACAACGCCGGGGCGTTGTTTGCCTCGCGCACGGAGACGCTGGAAGGCCTCGAGCAGACCTTTGCGCTCAACCATCTCGCGCCGTTCCTGCTCACCAACCTGCTGCGGGATCGCCTTGCCGGTGGCCGCGTCGTCACGACCGCATCGGATGCTCACCGCTCCGGGCGCCTGGATCTCGACGATCTTCAATCGACGAAGTCCTATTCACCGCGTGTCTACGGCACCTCCAAGCTCTGCAACGTCCTGTTCACCCGCGAACTGGCCAAGCGCGCTCCAGAGTTGCACGCCAACTGCTTTCACCCGGGAGTCGTACGGACCGGCTTCGCGAAGAATGAAAACGGGATCTGGAAGGTCGTCGCGACGCTCGGCGCGCCCTTCTTCCGCTCCCCTGAGCGCGGCGCTGGGTCCCTGGTCTGGCTCGCCCTGTCTGACGACGCCGCTGCACTCACCGGCGCGTACATCCAGGACGAGAAGGAGGTCACCCCCAGCCCGCAGGCCCAGGACGACAACCTTGCCCGGGGCCTCTGGGAGCGCAGCGCGGAGCTCGTCAGTCTGGCCGCCGACGCACCAGGGCGCCGCGACTGACTCCGTGCCTGTCTACGCTGGCGGGACCGGGGCTGGGATGGCTGCCTCGTTCGTCGGGTCCATCATCTCCCGTAGCCCGGCGGCGGCGCGGCGCAGTAGCCGTGACACCTGCATCTGCGAGCAGCCGAGCTTCGCGGCGATGTCCTGCTGTCTCAGGTCTTCTTTGAGCCGCATCTGCAGCGCCGTGCGCTCCAGGTAGGGCAAACGCGCCATCGAAGCGCTCAGCGACACTGTCGCTTCGACCAGTCCGTAGCCTCCATCGGTGTCACTGATCGTCTCGATCAGCGCCTGCGGATCCTCGGGATCCGACGAGGAGAGCGGTGCGTCGAGCGAGGCGGCGTAGTGGGCATTGCCCGCATCGAGCGCGGCGATGACATCCTCGGGACTGAGCTCGAGATACTCGGCGAGTTCCTCTACGCGCGGCGGGCGTCCGGACCGGGAGGTGATCTGCTCGGTGGCGCGCGCGACCTGAAGTGCCATCTCCTGCGAGCGCCGGGGAACGTGCACCGACCAGCCCGTGTCGCGGAAGTACCGCTTCAACTCCCCCAGGATGGTGGGGATCGCGAATGACGGGAAGGGAATCTCGCGCTCGGGATCGAATCGGTCGATCGCGCCCAACAGGCCGACCGCGGCGACCTGTATCAGGTCGTCGATCGGCTCATGGGGGCTGCGGTACCGGTTTGCCAGCCGGCGGGCGAGCGGCATGAACCGGTCCACCAGGGCCGCACGCGCGCCCCGGTCGGCCTCGTGGTGCCAGCGGCGCAACAGCTCGTCGGTCGTACCTTGTTGCGCCCGACTTGGCTCGGGAAAGGGCGTGGTTGGCGTCAGCATCGTCTCTCTGTGGGTTGGCTTCGGGATGCGTCACGGGCTGTTCGCCGGCGCGGGCCGCCGGGAGCGTCCCCAATGGCAGACGCTCCGCTGGTCTTACGTGGCTTCCGGATGGCCCGAGTAGAACAGAAACTGCATAGCTCATGCTCGCATATTGCAGAGCTAATGTCAAAGTCCTGCAGAGCACACGGGGAGGGACTGCGCGCATCTCGCGGAGGAAACGCGCTCGACACGGACCCCTTGCGATACGCTCACGGTGCCTTGGCTCGCGCGCGTGGCATCTACAGCATTGGCGCAGTCGCCCGGATGCTCGGTCTGTCTCAGTCGGCGATCCGCAGTTGGGAGGATCGCTACGGGCTGATCGTCGCCGAGCGCAGCGAAGGCGGCCGGAGGGTCTACACGCGCGATCAGCTCGAACAGCTGCGATTCGTCAAGGAGCGTCTTGACGAGGGACTCTCCGCAGCCGACGCGCACCGCCTGCTCGCCGAACGTGAGGCGGGCACGCAGCCAATTGTGGACGCGGGAACGTTGAATCCACCCGCGCGGCAGCTGGTCCTGGTGGCCGAGAGCGATCGGTATGGCGCGGAGCTGAACGACTTCTTCCTCCGCGCCGAGGGCTACGAGGTCGAGATCGCACTGACCGCAGAAGACGCCGAGGAGAAGTTCTCCACCCAGAATCCCGCGCTGTCAATCATCGAGCTGATGATCTCAGGCGGCGTCGGCCGAGAGCTGTGCCAACGACTCAAGAAGCAGCGCGCAACGCCGGTGCTGTGCGTCTCGAGCTTGGATCTCGGCGAGCACGCGCTGGCTGCAGGCGCGGACGCCTTCCTCAAGAAGCCGCTCGAGCCGCAGCAGCTCGTGGCGGCCGTCAAGGACCTACTCGGCGACGGCGGACTCGCGCGCGAAGCGCCCGGCGCGGCCTGATGAGTGAGCGGTTCTCAAGCGGCGACCCACACTTGGACGCAGTCCTCGGCGGGGGTCTGCCGGCGAACGCACTCAACATGATCATCGGTCTCCCGGGCAGCGGCAAGACGATCCTCGCCGAGCAGTTCATGTTCCACAACGCGAGCCCGCAGCGGCCCGGCATGTATCTCTCAACGGTCTCAGAACCGCTTGAGAAGATTCTGCGCTACGGCCAAAGCCTTGACTTCTTCGATGCGCAGGCGATCGGGACGAGCGTGTTCTTCGACGACCTGGGAACGCCGCTCAGCGACGGCGGCCTCGATGCCGTCCTCGCCCACGTTCGCACGCTGGTCACAGAGCGTCGTCCGGGGGTGATCGCAATCGACAGCTTCAAGGCGCTGTCGGCATATGCGGCGACCGCGCGGGCCTTCCGCCACTTCCTGCACGAGCTCGCCGGCATGCTCACGGCCTTCCCCACGACCGCATTCTGGATCGGCGAGTACGGTCGGGACGAAATCGCGACCGCACCGGAATTCGCGGTAGCCGACGGGATCATCTCCCTTGCCACACGCCGCGAAGCCGAGCGCGCGGTGCGCCATCTCGAGATCCTCAAACTTCGCGGCACGGGATTCATGTCAGGCGAGCACGCTTACCGGATCGCCCACGACGGGTTGCACATATTTCCGAGGCTCGCGGAAAGCCTCATCACCGAGACCTACGACCTGCAGACCGAACGCATGTCCTCCGGCATCCCCGCCATCGACCAGATGCTCGCCGACGGCTACTGGCCAGGCGCGTCCACCATGATTGCCGGGCCGTCAGGGTCAGGCAAAACCCTCATGGGCCTGCATTTCATCTTCAAAGGCGCTGCCGCGGGGCAAGCCGGGGTCATCGCGACCCTGCAAGAGAACACGACCCAACTCGATCGGATCGCCACGGGCTTTGGCTGGTCGCTGGCCAACCAATCGGTCGAGCTCATGTACCGCTCGCCGGTGGACCTCTACCTAGACGAATGGTTCTACGAACTTCTCGAAGTCACCGAGCGGACCGGCGCGCGCCGAGTCTTCATCGACAGCCTGGGAGATCTACGGCGAGCAGCCGTGGACGAGCTGCGCTTCCGCGAATATCTCTACTCGCTGCTGCAGCGCTGCGCCAACCAACAGATCAGCCTCATGATGAGTCAGGAAATACCGGCGCTGTTCGGGATCTCCCACCTCTCCGAAGACGGCATCTCCCACCTCTCCGACAACGTCATCCTGCTGCAATTCGTGCCCCGAGATAGGCAACTACGGCGCGCCGTGACGATCCTCAAGACCCGGGCAAGCAGACACGATCCCGACATCCGGGAGTTCACAATCACCCCTGAGGGCATCGTCCTCGACGAGCCGCGCAGCAGCTCGACGGGCTAACCGGGCGCATCGACCGCTCGCGGTAGCCGCCGGGCAGCGGCTACATGTCCATGCCGCCGTTCACGCCCCAGATCGCACCGGTGATGTAGGAGGACTGGTCAGCGGCTAGGAAGTGGACCACCCGCGCGATCTCGTCCGGGCGTCCCAGACGGCCCAGCGGGATCTTGGCCTTGATCCCGTCCAGCACCTTTTCCGGGATGTGTTCCAGCATCTCGGTGGCGATGAAACCTGGCGCCACGGTGTTGACGGTCAGGCCGATGCCATCCTCGTCAAGCTTGCCGGCCTTGCTGAGCTGGTAGGCGGCCTCGCGCGCCATCGTTTTGGTCAGCCCAAACAGGCCGGACTTTGACGCGGCGTAGTTGGCTTGGCCAATGTTGCCCATCTCTCCGATGATCGAGGAGATGTTGATGACGCGCCCGGAGCCGCGGTCAATCATGTGCGGCAGGACTGCCTGGCTCATGAAGAACGCCCCGGAAAGGTTGACGGCCAGTACCTTGTACCAGTCCTCGTCGCTCATCTTGAGCATGGTCTTATCGATCGTGATCCCGGCGTTGTTCACGAGAATGTCGAGGCGGCCGTGCTGGGCGATCACCTCGTTGACGGTTCGGCGGCAGTCGTCGGCGGAGCCGACGTTCCCCTGGTGGATCGAAGCTTTCAGCCCCTCCTTGCCGAGGGTGTCGACGAATGACTGGGCGGTCTCCTGGTCGCGGCTGTAACCGGCCGCAACCTGGGCGCCCTGCTCGGCCAGGCTGTGACCGATGGCGGCGCCGATGCCACGGGTGCCGCCCGTGACGAACGCGACGCGTCCGTGCAGCCGAGGGCGATGGACCGCGGTCTCGCCGGTGGCGGTGGTTGTCGTGGCCATGTGATCTCTCTCCTTTGCCTCAACGACCCGAGCGCTCATCGAGCCAGTCGGCGAGCTCAGGCCAGATTTCGTGCTTGGCCCTCGATCCCGCCATCAGACCGATGTGGCCGCCCGGACGATCGAGGTGCGTGACGTCTTCGCTGGCGACGAGATCGAGCAGCGGGACGGTGCCCCCAGGCGGCGCGATGTGATCGGCCCCTGCGGTGACGACCAGCAGGTTCTGCTCGATCTCCGACAGATCGACCCGGCGGTCACGCAGCCGCAGGCGCCCGGACACCAGCCGGTTCTCCTTGTACATCCACGTGATCCACTCGCGGTAGGCGCGCGCCGGGAAGGGCGGGTTGTCGGCCACCCACTTGGCCATCGCCTGATAGCTCTCACGCGGATCGCGCCCCTCGAGGATCCCTTGAAACAGGCGCCGGTAGGTGCTGACGTAGTTGGTTACCGGCTTCATCAGCTTGTTGGCCCAGTCGATCCCGGCCCCGGGGATCGCCGAGTAGCTGTTGGCGATGAGGTCGACGTCGAACTCATCGCCGCCGACCCACCGGGCGTACAGGGAGTCGCTCGGATCGATCGGGGTCGTGAGCAGGATCGCGTTGCGCACCGGGTCGGCGGGGTTCAAGGCGCAGTACATCGCGCTGAGCGTGCCGCCGATGCACCACCCCAGCAGCGTCAGCTCGTCCTCGCCGGCGCAGCGCAGCGTCTCTCGCACGGCCCAGTGCAGTTCATCGCACACGTACTCCGCAAGTCCCATGTCGGCGTCCTCCTCGTCCGGCTCACCCCAGTCGACGAGGAACACGTCGTAGCCCTCGTCGAGCAGGAACTCGACGAACGAGTTGCCGGGGCGCAGGTCGAAGATCTCCGGACGGTTGATCAGCGCAAACACCAGCAGTACCGGCAGCGGATGCGAGCGGCGACTGGAGCGATAGCGCCACAGTGTTGTCTGGCGGTGCGTCCAGATGACGTCGCGGGGCGTGCGGCCGATCGCCGCATCCGCTGTGGTCAGGATCACGTTGGTGAACTCCACGCTGGCGCGCGGAAGCCGGGTCAACGTGTCCAGCGCGCTCATCACCCCGGGTCCTGTCCGCTCTGACCGCCGCGTTTGGCGGGAGATGGACCGGCCGGGGCACCATTGCCCGTGCCGTCGCCGGCTCGCGCTTGGCCGGAGGCGCGAGCGGAGCTGCCGCTCCCTGCCTGCTCGTTGCGGTCGCGCAGCTGGTCGCGAACCTCTTCGAGCTCTTGCAGGACGCGCTCGAGCTTGTCCTCGGTGCGGCCGAGCTGACGGGCGAGGCGCACAACATCGCGCCGCCCTGCGAGGCGCAGGTTGCGAATGACCAGATCCATGGTGTCGCTGCTGAGCTTGGTCAGTGCGGCAGCGTTCTCGGCGAACTGACCGAGCAGCGAGGCAAACCCGTGCGAGCCGACGAGCCGCTCACTTGCCTTCCCCGCGTCTGACTCGGCCTGCTCGTAGAGCCGGGCGACCTGCTCAGCCGGTGTGGGAGATCCGCGGTCGCCGGCCATCAGGCGACCGCGTCTTCCTGGCGGCTCCGCTCGGGGGCTGTCACGTGCGCGAACAACGTGACACCCGCTTGCAGAACTGCGGGATCTGGCCAAAGCCTCACCACGTCAATCCCAATCTACCCGCCTTGCCGTGACGGAGCCATTTTTTTCGCCGTTGTGTTCGCGCACGGCTATGGGCGGTCGGATACGCGGCCACCAATGAAGCATGGGGCAAACCGGCCGCATGTTTAGGCGTTAGACGTCTCACGCTCAGTGGTGTGGATGACGGCGGCGCGGTTCTTGTGCGAACGCTCGTAGGCGTGGACGCGCTTGGCGCGGTCCTCATCGCCGTCGCCCAGCACAACGTTGACTTCGCTCGCATTCAGCTCGTCATAGCCGGGCCACGGCTCCTCGCCGCGCAGCGCGCTGGTGCGTCCGAGCACCGTTGAGCGGTTCTGGTTCTTGCGTTCGTAGGCGTCGACCTTTGCCAGATCGATCTGCGAGAGCCCCCTCAGCTTGTCGAGGACGTCGGCCGCCGTGAGGCTGTCATAGCGCGCGATCGGCAGGTCCTCCTCGGAGGCCGCTGCGCCTTTGATCTGCCCCTCGGCCTGGGCGACACCGGGAACCTTGCGCGCCTGCCGGGCGCCGCTTCGCACGCGCGCGCTGACCCGACGGGCCGACTTCTTGGCCTGCCGGCCGGCGTCGCCCACCGCGTCCGCAGCGCCGGTCTCGCTCACGTCATAGGATGGATCGCCCTGCACCTCGGCGCGTACGACTGCGGCCGTCAGCTTCGGGATCTCGCGCATCACGCGGGCCAGCATCTTCTCCTCATCCGAGCGGAGCGAGGCCGCGAGCTTAGCGGTCGTCTCATCGTTCACCGCGCGGGCTAGGGACTCGAGCGCCGTATAGGTCGCGATCTCGAGCGCCTCGGTCGCGCACGCATCCTTGGCGTTCTTGAGGACCTTCTCCTCACCCCCGGTGCCGCGCAGCAGGTCAAACGGCGTCTTGGCCAACGCGAACATCTGGGCCAGCGCGTCTTCACCCCAGCCGATCGCGGTCTGCAACGGGTTGCCACCCTGGCCGAGATCTCCCAGCCGACCCTCGATGCGACGCGCATGATCGCGGGTCTCGCCGAGATGCTTCTCCAACGCACTCCGATAGCTCCCCCGCGGGGTCATCGCGATTTGCGCCTGAAGCACCTGCGCCAAGCCAAGCTCTGATGCGTGAGCCTCGTTCAAGTACTGCACAACCTTCTGCTTTGACTGACTCATCGGTCGTCCTTCCAATTCAGTGGGATTACAAGGGCAAGGCGTCTCGGGTCCGCACCGCCGCTCTGGATGGCTGCGGTGCGGGTCCCGGAACGCGGGTCTACTTGTTCTTGCGTTCTGCCTTTGCGCCGCTGGCGGCTTCGCGCAGCCGGCGGGCCTCGTCGCGGGCTGTCAGTGCTTTGTCCTTCTCGCGAAGCGCGTCGGTCTTGCCATCCAGCGCTTCCAGCCGTGCCTTGGGCGCACGCTGGCTGACTACGTCATCAGCTCGAGCGGCCGCGTTGTTGCTGGCGGCCAGTCGCTTGCGCTTCGTCTCGTCGGCGCTGCGCGTCTTCTCCTCACGCTCGCGATCCGCCTCCTGTAGCCGAGTCTTCGTGCGCCGTTCGGCCTGTGCGCGCTGTCGTGCAACCCGATCCAGGCTCTCCTCTAGCCGAGCGTCGGCCTGTTCGCCGCGCTTCTGAGCCTCGGCTCGCAGTTCGTGCGCCTGCTCGCGCTGCATCAGGGCCGCGCGCCGCTGTTGAGCGTCCTCGCGCAGCGCTGCATCGCTGAGGATGGTGCCCGCGAATGCGCGCAGGGTCGCATCGGTGCGATCGAGGGCGAGCCTCGCGGTGGGCCGAGCACCGGTTCTGTCTCCGGGCAGGCAGCCGATCGCGGCGTCAAGCGGCACGCGGACGAGTCTCAGGGAGCTCTCGACTGCGGCTCCGGGAATGCTTCGGGCTCTCATCGGTTCTCGTCGGACTCGATAGTCGCGGCCGTCGTCTCGGCGAGACGTGCTTGCTGCTCGAGCCGGATCGTTTCCTCGGCCGCGTTGATGCGCTCGTGCTCCGCGCGCTGCTCAGCGCTCAATGCTGCCGATTCCTCCGCTTCGCGCCGAGCCTCTGCCGCGGCCTTCTGGCGCTGTGCGCTGGTCTGCGCGTTGCGCTCGGCCTGGTGCCGCTCCCGCTCGATCTGCTGCTCGCGCTCCTGGGCCGCGACTTCGTTCTCAACGCGCGCGCGCTCGATCTCCGTCTCCGCCTTATCCGCCTGCAGTGTCGCTTCCGCGTCTCGCCGCCGTGCTTCGGCGTCACTGCGCAGCGCCTCGGCGTCAGCGTCGACCTGGGCCTGCTGGAGGCGACCCTCACGCGCCAGATCGCCATTGCCGAGGAGTGAGCCGGCCGCCTGCTTCGCCTTGCCGGCGAGCTTGCCAACCAAACCACCAGCGGTCCGCTCAGAATTCTCTTGATCAGTCAAATCGTTCGTCTCTTTCGAAATGGTGGGAACAGCCCTCGCAGTGCTGCCGAGGCGTCAGGGGGTCTGCGCGTCCTCCGCGCGCGCTCCTCGATCACGAGGCCGCGTGGGCGTGGCTTGCGAATGCCCGCATGCCTGCTGCGAGGCGTTCACGTTCCAGCGCGTCTTGCTGAGTGTGGGCGCGGTCGATGAGCTCGTCGAGGTTCATTGACGCGATTGGTGGGTGCTCGTCCGCTACCTGCTTGAGCGCGGTCCACATGCATGCCTTGCCTCGCACTCCAAGCGCGAGCGTTTCGAGCGCCATGAAGGTGCCAAGCTCGGGGTCACGCGAAGTCATGCCGCTGAACTTCGCTCGGCTCACCTTCTCGGCGATCCAGGCCGTGGCCTGCTTGACCGGATTCTTCGAGCTACCCACCCGTCGCATAAGTTCGATCAGCGTCTGGCGATCCTGCTCGATCTCAGGCGCGAGTGACTCCATCAGCTGGCCGAGCGCTGTTCCGTGGCTGCGCGATCGGATCTGCTCGGCGAGATCGCGGCCCAGCATCGCGCCGGCTAGATGGTCGTTCAGGTACACATCGATCGCTTTGTCAGCCATACGGGGTTGGTCCTTCGTTCGGGGTGAAGCGCATCGCGAGAGCGTGCGAGGGCCGTTCAGCTTGTATCAACCTAGGACCCTATATGTCCCATATCGTATCAGCTGAACCATTTAGTGCTTCAATGTCCACGCACATGCCACACCTGGACTTCTACACGGGACGGTGCGTGTCCCGTCAGCGGGAAGTCCTCAGTGCCCCATGTACGAGTTAGATGTGCTAGGTTGAACATATGTGTTCCGCGGCGGCTGGCCTTGCGCCTGACGAGCCCGCTCCGGTGCGGAGAGCGGTGTGATGAGTCCACCGGTCAAATCCAGCGAGGCACGACAGGCCCTGAGATCTGGCGCTGTTGATTCAGTCAGGCAGCTGAGAAGCGACGGCTGGCGCAGCCGAGAAGCAATCCTTGACGCGGCCCACGCGGCGCTGCTGCGCAATCAGCGGACGACAATGCAGGAGATCGCGGACGCGGCGGGGGTGGGCCGCTCGACGATTTATCGCTACTTCCCAACCCGCAGCGACCTTCAGCAGGCCTTATCCGACCGCTCCCAGCAGCTGGCGAGCCCCGTCACCGGCAGTGAGCTGAACCGGGCGGGGCAGCTGGTCGATCGACCGTTCGCCACGACGCCGGTCGATCGCCCGGAGAGTGCCGACACGGGCCAGTCGGACGGCGTGCGACCCGCGGGACAGCTGGGACGTGACGGACCCGTTTCCCTGGACGCGATCCAGGTGCTCGACTCGGTCCCGCCGCATCTGGTCGCCGAGCAGCTGGTGGCTGAAGCCCAACGCATTGCCGGGGTACCGGTCGCCCTGTATCTGGTCGACATAGACGGCTCTCGTTTGGTTCGCCTCGCCGGCTCGCGAGAATTCCCGGCGCAGTTCGATCATGTCGTCGCGCTCGGCGGCGAGATTCCCCCCGATGGCTTTGCGGCGCTCGAAACCAGACTGGCGGAGCAGCTTCCCGGCTCGGCGCCCTACCCAATGATGGTCCGCGGCCGGGCGATCGGCGTGCTTGTCGCCGTCCGCCAACCCGGGGCGTCACTGCGAGAACTCGCCCGCCAGGGCGCAGCAGCGATCGAGCTGACCAGCGCCTACACCGACGTGTTTGAGGGCGGCCGGCGCACCCGACAGCCATCCCCAGCCGCCGAGCTGCAACTCGGATTGCTCCCCCCGCGAATCATGAGCGTGACCGGCGCGGAACTCGCCGGGAGCCTGGTGCCGGCCTATCAGAGCGGCGGTGATTGGTTTGACTTCGCCGATAACCACGACGGCGCGTGGCTTGCGATCGCGGACCCCAAGGGAACCGGCCCCGTTTCAACGGCGCTCGGCGCACTCGCGCTTTCGGCGCTGCGCGGCGCTCGGCGCAGCGACGCAACCCTTGAACAGGCGGCGCTGTGCATGGATCGGATCGTGCACGAGGTCGGGGGCCCAGATTTCACTATCAACGCGCTGATTGCCCGCTGGAACGCACCGACCTCGCGCCTGGCCTGGATCAGCTGCGACGGACCGCCGCTCATCATCGCCTCGGCCGACGGAACCATCCAGCAGCTCGAGAGCCAAACCCAGGGCGCACTGGGATATGCGGAGGGCACGCCGGAGCGCCAACGCCACGAGCGGCGCCTGCACCCCGGGGAACGGTTGATTCTGTGCTCTGACGGCGCCTCGATCAAGCCGGGCTCCGAGCGTGACGCCGATGGGTCGCTCACCGACATCAACGAGGCGATCATGGCCACCCGACGCGGATCCGCGGCGGCGACCGTCCGCCACATCCTCGACATCATCGCCCGGGCATCACCCGACGGTCTCCAAGACGACGCCGCCGTAATCACGCTTCGAATCAGTTGACCCAGCGATCGGGCCAGGAACTTCTCGACCTCCGGGATGTTGGGCAGTTCGGCCCATGTCCCCCCAAAGAAAAAGTCCCGCTGGGCGGGGCTTTACGCGAGTGGGCCGTGGAGGGATCGAACCTCCGACCTTGGGATTAAGAGTCCCCTGCTCTACCAGCTGAGCTAACGGCCCTCGGGTCCCGCCGATGTTACCCCGGCTCGAATCCGAGCGCTCAGCAGGTCTGGGCCAGGGCGGGGTTCGTTTTGGCGGTGTTGATCTGCTGCAGCAGGGTCTTGCGGGTGGACTTCGGCACCATGCTGGCCGCCTTGGCGGCGGCGAGGTCGCCCGTCCGGTTCTGCTTGGCGGCGTACGCCGAGATCGCGAGGCACTCGAAGCTCTTGGGCGAGGTTGGATCAGCCTGGGTGGCGTAGTCCCACGCGTTGGCCTCGTTGGAATAGTCGCCGAGGGTGGCGTAGGCGTTGGCGGCGACGATGGCGAGGTTGTTCGCCGGGTTCTTGGTCAGGGCGAGGTAGCGCTGCCAGGCCTGGGCGGCCTTGGTCAACTCCTGCTTGCCGGCCGCGGAGTAGGTGTTCGTGTTGCTGTTGAAGCCGACACTGGAGGCATTCTGGTAGCGGGCCGTCAGCAGAGCGCCCCACGCCGCGGCGTTGTTGGGGTCCTTCTGGGTCGCCTTGATGGCGGCCTTCTCGGCCTGGCTGATCTGGGCGCTCTGGTTGTTGGAGCCGTTGCCGGTGAAGGCATTGAGCAGGCCGCCGATGCCGCTGCCCGTGCCGACGCCGAACAGGATGAGACCGCCGCCCATGAGCACGGCGAGGCCCAGGTACACCGCCTGAACGGTGCGCCTGCGGCCGCGGCTGCGCAGATCGAAGAGCATCAGTCAGACTCCCCGGCGTCCGGGGGGCCCACCGTGATCAGCTCGGCAGCAGCCCGTTTGGCGTCACGACGGTCGGCGAGTTTGAGCAACACGATGCTGGCGAGAAAGAGGACAACGAGCGGGGCGGTCTCCAGGCCGGTCGTAACCGGATCCGCCCCGGGCATCGCCGCCGCGATCACGGCGATGAGAACCGTAGCGTAGCGCCAGTGGCGCGTCAGGGTGCTGCCATTGATCACCCCGAGCTGTCGCAGGCCCATGAGCATCAACGGCAGCTGGAAGGCGAGGCCGATCGCCCCCATCGTGACGACCTCGAACGAGTACAGCGGCTTGGCCTGGACCAGATTGTCGAACTGCGCGGAGTTGTAGCCCTGGAGGAACTTGACGGCCGCTGGTAGCACGATGATGAACGTGAAGACCACCCCGACGACGAACAGCGCGGGCGCCGCGAAGATCACGGGCGTGGCCACCCTGCGCTCCGACGGGCTCAACGCCGGTACGCAGAACGCGTATAGCTCGTAGAGCAGGACCGGCAGGGTAAGGAGGAGCGCCGCCCAGAAGCAGACGGTCAGCGTGGTGGTGAAGCCCTCCCCCACGCCGAGCGTGACCGGCACGTTCCTCGGGGTCTTCTGGGGCAGGGCCTTCGACGCCTGCGTCAGGTCACTGGCCGCCTGAGCCAGCGTCGCCTGGTCGCCCGCGGACAGATCCGACGAGGTGGACAGCGCCTTGAACTGCTTGGCGGCGTCGCCGATCGCCTTGGACGCGTTGGCGCTGTCCCGCGTCAGCCCGCCGATCTTGTTGGACGCGTGACTGGACGCCGGTGGCAGCGGCTTGTTGAGAAGGTCCAGCAGCGTGTTGTTCTGCCAGTAGCAGAGCGCGAACGCCACGGCGAACGCGGCAAGACACACGAACAGGCGACTGCGCAGCTCATCGAGGTGGTCGACGATGCTCAGGCGATCCTCGTGCCCGATGGGCCGGAGAACCTTCGCCATGGTGTGGGCCCCGGTGCGCTGCTAGGAGCGCTCGGACCCGGCGGGGCCGGATCCGGGGGTGGCGGCCGGCTCGCTGGAGCTCGGCGGTGCCTCCGGCATGGCCCTGGACTCCGACAGCGCGGGCTTGTCGTCGTCGTCCTTGGCCTCGCCGGTAATCCCTTCCTTGAACTCGCGCATCCCCGACCCCAAGCCCTTGCCGATCCCGGGCAGCCTCTTTGGACCAAGAATCAGTAGAACAATGATGAGGACGACGATGGCGTCTATGCCTGGGTTACGGAACATTTGCTTCTAGGCCTCTCCAAATTGGGGGGGACGACAAGCGTAGCGGGCAAAAGGCCCCACGCATGTGTTAACGCGTGTGGGTTCGGTTGAACTTGCTCAAGCTCGGGCTGGGGCGCGCCGATAAATCAAGCGAGCAGCCATGAGCAACCATCCTGAAAGACACTCGATCCGGCGCATCGTCCTCCCCTCCGGCCGGACGATCGAGGTCGTCCGGTTCTACGCCGAGGAGACGACGCACCCGGGGCTGCACGTGTGCCCTGAGTGCAGCTGCCACCTGGTGCAGCCGATCGACTGGTCCGAGGCGCCCCAGGGCTTCTGGGAGCTGATCCTCCAGTGCCCCAACTGCTTCTGGATGGATGAGGGCGTCTTTGACCAGGAGCAGGTCGACGCGCTCGAGGAGCACCTTGACGATGGCCTGACCGAGATGCTCTCGGACCTGCGTCGCCTCACCCAGGCGAACATGACCGAGGAGATCGAGCGGTTCGCCGCGGCGCTCAACGCCGACCTGATCCTCCCCGAGGACTTCTAGGCTGCGGCCGGCCGCCCACAGGGTGGGCAGGTTGGAAACTCTTACGAATAGCGCTCCACCACGCCGTCGGCGATGAGCTCCAGCGCCATGCGCTGGCGCTCCGGAAGATCGGGGAGCTCGGCCTTGGCGCTCGCCACCAGCTCCAGGGCGCGCGCCCGCGTGTCCTCCAACGCGCCGGTGTCCGAGATCCGCGCGCACACCTGGGCGGCATGCTTCGGCGTAACGACGCTGCGCGGGTCCAGCGCCCCCAGCTCGGGATCCCGCCCGCGCGCGAGGATGAGCGGCAGGGTGACAGTTCCGTCCAGCAGATCGGCGCCCTGGGGCTTGCCGGTGCGCTCGGGGGGTCCCGTCACGTCGAGCACGTCGTCGAGCAACTGGAAGGCGAGCCCGATCCGCTCGCCGAACGCGGCCAGCCCCTCCAGGTGCTCCTCGTCATCGCCCTCCAGCCCGCCCAGCTCGCACGACGCCCGGAACAGCACGGCGGTCTTCAGCCGGCAGCGCTCGAGGTAGCGCTCGGTGGGCACCGCCCGCCACGCGTCGGCGCGCTGCATGAGCTCGCCGGTAGCCAGTTCCGAGCTGGCGCGCGAGAGCACCCTCACCGCCGCCACCGACCGAGTCCCGGCCAGCTCGGCGAACGCGCGCGAGAAGAGCAGGTCGCCGGTTGCGGTGGCCGCCAGCCGCCCCCCGGCCGCTACGACGGTGGGCCGGCCCCTCCGCAACGGCGAACCGTCGAGCACGTCGTCGTGGACCAGGGTGGCCGAGTGCACCAGCTCCACCGCCACCGCTGAGCGCAGCAGCGCCTCGGACTCGGGTGGCGGCGCCCCGGCGGCGAGGAACAGCAGCAGCGGGCGCAGCCGCTTGCCCCCGGCGGCGATCGTGTCGCCGGCATGGCGGCCGAGCAGCGCACCGTGGCCGCCGGCGACCTCGAGCAGCCGCGGCTCGAGGCGTTCCATCAGCCGCGCCGCCGCGTCGCCGCCGGCCGCGACGACCGCCTGCACCGCTCCTTGGACCGCGTTCATCGCGCGACCTCGCCGACGTGCAGCGCGATGATCCCGCCGGCGGTGATCACGTAGCGCACCGGGCGCAGCCCACAGCGCCACATGACCGCGGCCAGCGCCTCGGGCGCAGGAAAGCGCCGCACGGAGCTGGGCAGGTAGCTGTAGGCCTCAGCGTCGCCGGCCACCCGGCCGAGCACGGGGACGATCCGGTCAAACCAGGCATCCAGGAACGTCGACAGCGGCGGGCCCGTGGGGGCCGTGATCTCCAGCACCACGACGCGGCCGCCGGGGCGCACGACGCGGGCCATCTCGGCCAGGCCGCCCTCGAGATCGGAGAAGTTGCGCGCGCCGAAGCCGACGGTGGCAGCGTCGAACTCGCCGTCGCCGTAGGGCAGCGCCAGGGCGTTGGCGGCCTCGAAGCGCACGGCGACCTCGCGCGGGACGAGCCCCGCCGCCCGGGCGCCGTCTGACTTCTGGCGCGCCAGTTCGAGCATCCGCTCCGAGAAGTCGGCGCCGGTCACCGCCCCGCCGGGGGCGACCCTCCGGGCCAGCTCGAGCGCGAGGTCGCCGGTGCCGGTGGCGACGTCGAGAGCGCGCGCGCCTGGCCCGACCGCCGCCAGGTCCGCCGCGCGCCGGCGCCAGTGGTGGTGCAGCCCGGCGGTCATGACCGAGTTCATGCGGTCATAGACGCCTGCGATGCGGTCGAACATGGCCCGAACCTGCGGCTCGGGCAGCGTGCCGGGGGTGGACTCCGCGGTCGGTTGCCGAACGCCCGTGTCGGAGTGGCCCGCCGGCGAAGAGGGTCTCGCCGTCATGGTCCCTTGCCCCCGCGCGCGCCCTACTGGAGCATCGCCAGGAAGTTGACCAGGTTCTGGAACTTCTCCGGATTGTTCTTGGCCAGATCGGCGAACGACGGCATCGGTGCGGTCGGATTGCGCAGCGTCGATGCGATCGCCTGTGGCCGGCGGATCGCTCCGATGTGGGTCAGCGGCGGGCCGGGGCCGTTGTTGCCGTTGTCGCCGATCACGTGACAGGCGAGGCAGCCCGACTGGCCCACGACCTCCTCGCCGGCCCGGAACGTCGCCTTCTGCGCCGCGGTGAGCCCCGCCGGCGGCGGCAGGTCGACGGAGTTGGGAGACCCGGTGGTGGCGCCCGAGTAGGTGAGGAACGCCATCGCGAAGATCGTGGTCAGGCCGGCGGCCAGGGCGACCGGGCGGCGCTCGATCCGACGCTCCGGGCTGCGGTCATAGAACGGCAGCAGGAACAGCAGGATCATGCAGATCGTCGGCACGCCGATCGTCGCGAGGTCCGTGAACTTGGGGATGTTCTTCATCACCCTGAGGACCTCGAACAGGAAGAAGAAGTACCAGTCCGGACGGGGGACGTAGGTGGTCGTCGTCGGGTCGGCCTTGGGGCCCATCTCCGCGCCGAACATGGTGGCGAGGAAGATGATCACGATCATGACGATCACGGCCATCATCGAGTCCTTCGCCACCGCGTAGGGGAAGAACGGCTTGCCCTCGTTCTTCAGAAGGGCGTATTCGCGGAGGTAGCCCTCCTTCTCGGCCTGGTTCATGTGGCCATCCTCACACCTGGGCCTCGCGCATCTCGGGTTCCTCCTCCGCCTTCAGCCACGGCGGGGCCGAGATGCCCAGCTTGGTGATCAGGTACAGGTGAGCGCCGATGAGCGCAGCGATCAGCCCAGGGATCAGCATCATGTGGATTGCGTAGAACCGCGACAGCGTCGTGGCGCCGAACTCGGGACCGGCGCGCAGGAAGTCCGACAGGTAGGGACCCAGGAACGGGCCGGTGCCGTTGATGTTGACGCCGACGATCGTCGCCCAATAGGAGCGCTGGTCGAACGGCAGCAGATAGCCGGTGAATCCCATCGCCAGGGTCAGGATGAGCAGCACGACGCCGATGATCCAGGTGAGCTCCCGCGGGTACTTGTAGGCGCCGAAGAAGAAGACGCGCGCCATATGCAGGAAGATGAGGATGATCATCACCGAGGCGCCCCACTTGTGCATCGCGCGCACGAGCTGACCGAGGAACGCGTCATCGGTGATGTATCGGATCGATTCGTAGGCGCCGCCGTTGACGTTCGGCTGGTAGAACATCGCCAGGAACACGCCCGTGACCGCCTGGTTCAGGAAGGCGAACATCGTCGCCGAGCCCAAGGTGTAGAACCAGTTGATCCCCTTGGGGACCTTGCGGAACAGCAGCCAGCGCACGCCTCCCGACAGCGAGGTGCGCTCGTCAATCCAGTCGACGACGTGGATCCCGCCCTCGGCGGCGGTCTCGAGCGGTGTCATCTTCTCGCCCTCTTCGCCGGGCGGCTTGGGGAGCGGCTTGAGGGACTTGGGAAGGATCTCGGGCATCAGTTGTTGGGCAGGGTGGAGGTGTCGAACCGCGCCGGATACAAGAACTGCCCGATGCCGTCCAGCGGCTGGCCGGGGTCACGCGGGGAGAAGCGCTCGAGCTCGGAATTGACCGAGTAACGAGGACCGATCTCGACCAGGCCGGTCGCCTGGTTGAGGCGCGTGTAGAACCGGTCCAGTGGCCGCACCGGGGGACCGCCGGCCACCATGCCACGGAAGTCGTAGACCCCGCCGTGACAGGGGCAGATGAAGCGCTGGGCGGCGGTCACGTAACGCACCGGGCAGCCCAGGTGCATGCAGCGCGAGGACAGCGCCACCCAGTGGTTGTACTGGTCCTCGGGCTCCGTGTCGATCTGCGGGTCGCGGGCCCGGACATAGGCGATCGAGTAGCCGGCCTCGCCGATCCCCTGGACGATCGTGAGCACCTTGGTGTTGTACGTCGTCTGGGTGAAGTCCTCGGGCGGGCCGATGGACTGCCAGTCGAAGGGCACACGGCTGAACAGCGGCCCCAGCGCGAAGCCCAGCGCCGGGAGCGTGAACGCGGCAACGGCGACCAGGCCGCTGCCCTGGGTGACGACATTCATGAACCGGCGCCGGGTGACGGTCTCGCCGTCAAACGCGCCCGGCATCTGCCGGTCAGCCGTGTACTTGGACTTAAAGCCCTCTTTGTGTCGATCTGCCACTTGTGTCTTCGCTCAACCGCAGCTAAAGGACATTGAACGCGCCCCGAAGCGTACAGTCAACAAAGAGGCGGGCGTCACGAGACCCCACCTCCGGGGCTCCGGATCGCGGCATCGCGGGCCGCTGTCAGCGCGTCCGCGGCACGGCTGTCCCCGGCTCGCGCCAGCGCCTTCGCCTCCGCGTGCTCCAGCGTCGCGCCCCAGCCGATCGCCGCCGCCCCCGCTTGCCAGATCGCGTCGGCCAGGCGGGGGTCTGACGCCGCCTGTGCCTGCGCCAACAGCGAGATGAGGTCGGCCAGCTCGGCCACCGCGTCCACGTCTCCCAGCTCGGCCAGGCGCACCAGCCCCAGGGCGTAGAGCTGATCGCCGAGGAGCAGCGCGAGGTCGGGGTCGGCGCCGCGCACCAGCCGCGGCGCGCCGTAGTGCAGCAGCGACCCCTCCACGATCATCTCCAGCAGCAGCTCGTACTCGCGCTCACGTCCCGCGGTGCGGGGCCCGGCGGCGGCGAGCTGGGGCGCGCCGGGCCCGGGCCGCGGCGCGGCGTCGGGCTCTGGGCCGGCATCCAGTGAGTCGGCGAGCGTGCCGCCCTCGTCTAGGAGCGCCTTGCGGAGCGCGGCGAGGCTCACGAGTCGACCTCGGCGAACGCCTCGGCCGCGGCCGTCAGCGTGCGGGTCACGTGCTCGCGGCCGTGGGCGAGCGACGGGAACCAGGCCTCGAACTGTGACGGCGGCGGGTACACGCCGCGGGCCAGCAGGCCCCGGCACCAGCGGGCGTACGCGTCGGTGTCGCAGGCGGCCGCCCCGGCGTAGTTGGTCACCGGTCCCTCGGTGAAGAAGATCGTGAGCAGGCCCGGCAGCGACTGGACCTGGACGGGGCGGCCGGCGGCCCGCGCGATTTCGCGCATGCCGTCGGCCAGCGTCTCGGTGGTCTCGGCCAGCCGCTCGTAGGCGGCGGCGTCGAGGTGCTCGAGCGTGGCCAGAGCAGCGGCCACCGCCAGCGGATTGCCCGACAGCGTCCCCGCCTGATAGACGTCGCCGGCGGGCGCGATGCGCTCCATCAGCTCCCGGGACCCTCCGTAGGCGGCGGCCGGCAGCCCTCCACCCACGATCTTGCCCATGATGGTGAGGTCGGGCAGCACGCCGAAGCGCTCCTGGGCGCCCCCGCGAGCGACGCGCAGGCCGGTGATCACCTCGTCGAAGATGAGCAGCGCGCCGCTGTCTGACGCGGTGCGCCGCAGCAGCTCGAGGAACCCCGGCTGGGGCGGAACGACGCCCATGTTGGCCGGCACGGGCTCGGCGATGATCGCCGCGGGCGCCTGGCGGGCGACCGCCCCGGCCAGCGCCTCGGGGTCGTTCCAGGGCACGATCACGGTCGCCGCCGCGGCCGCCGCCGGCACCCCGGGGCTGGCCGGGATCCCCTGCGTGGCCAGGCCGGAGCCCGCCTCGGCCAGCAGACCGTCCACGTGGCCGTGGTAGGCGCCGGAGAACTTGAGGATCGTGTCGCGGCCGGTGGCGGCACGGGCCAGCCGGATGGCGCTCAGCGTCGCCTCGGTCCCGGACGAGGTCATGCGAAGCATCTGCACCGACGGGAACCGCTCTGCGACGCGCTCGGCCAGCTCCACCTCGCCGGGCGTGGGCGCGCCGAACGTGGTGCCGCGCGCCGCCGCCTGGACGACGGCCGCCACCACGTCGGGATGCGCATGGCCGAGGATGAGCGGACCCCACGAACTCACCCAGTCGACGTATTGATTGCCGTCGACGTCGGTGATGATCGGCCCGGCGCCCGAGGCGATGAAGATCGGGTCGCGGCCGATCGAGCGCATCGCCCGCACCGGCGAGTTCACCCCGCCGGGCATGAGGCGCCGCGCGCGCTCGTAAAGCTGCGCGGAGCGGGTGGTGTCAACCGCGGTGTCGGTCACACGCCCGCGTGCTGACGTTCCCAATCCCGGTGGTCCTCGGTGAAATACAGCAGGCGGATCTTCTTGAACTCGGTGGACGAGTACAGCGTGGCCCGCTCGGAGATCCCGGTGTCCGCGGCGATCGAGTCGAGGATGGCGTCGCACTCGTCCTTGGAGCGCCCGTGGGCCATCGTGAACACCGAGTAGGGCCAATCCGCGTAGGTCGGGCGCTGGTAGCAGTGCGAGATCCCGCGGAAGGACGCCATCCGCCTGCCGAGATCCATGATGCGCGCGTCAGGCACCTTCCACACGCCCATGCCGTTGGCGCTGAAGCCGGCGCGGCGGTGGAACAGGATCGCCGCCACCCGCCGCAGCAGCCGGCGCTCCTGCATGCCCCGGAGGTGCTCGAGCAGCTGCGCCTGGGGGATGCCCAGTTGCGCGGCGGCGGGCGCATAGGGCTCGGGGGTCACCGGCATGTCGCCCTGGAGCGCCCGGATCACGGCCCGATCGAACTCGTCGTAGGGCTGGGCCTCGGTCTCGGCGGGCTCGACGGCCTCGGCCGCGCTCGCCAGCGCGTCGGTGCCGGCCTCCATCTCCAGGTCCATGCGGATCTTGAACAGCTTGAGCGTGGGAAGCTGGCGCACCGACTCGGCTCCCGCCTCGCGCGCCAGCACCTCCAGCGTGCCCTGGAGTCCCAGCTGAGATCCGGGCTCGGTGGCGATCGTGAACCAGATGTTGAACTCGTGGTTGCGCAGGTAGTTGTGCGAGACCCCGGGATGGGCGTTGATGATCGTCGCGGCCCGCCACGGGTTCTCGGGGTCAACCTTGGCGGCCACCAGCATCGAGGAGTAGCCGAGCGCGCGGGTATCGAAGATCGGCGTGACCTGGCGGATGATGCGCTCCTCGAGCAGGCGCGTGACCGCGGCCATCACCTCATCCTCGGTCACGCCGGCCTCGCCGGCGACGTGCTGGTAGGGGCGCTCGGCGATGGGGAACCGCCCCTGCATGAGGTTGAGCAGCCGCTTGTCCAGGTCGGTGAGCGCGATCGCCGCGCCGTGTTTGCGGCTGCGCAGCTTCGGACCGTGCGCCGCTCCGGCCGGGCCGTCGGTGATTCCGTCAGCGGCGGTCCCGGGGGTTTTCATTGAAGCCATTGTGCAGCGTCCTTGGCGTGGTAGGTGATGATGATGTCGGCCCCCGCACGGCGGATCGAGGTCAGCGCCTCCAGCACCGCGGTGCGCTCATCAAGGTACCCGGCCGCGGCCGCCGCCTTGAGCATCGAGTACTCGCCGCTGACGTTGTAGGCGGCTACCGGCAGGGACGTGTCGTCCTTGACCCTTCGGATCACGTCCAGGTACGGCAGCGCCGGCTTGACGATGAGGATGTCGGCCCCCTCCTCGACGTCGAGGCGCGCCTCGCGCACCGCCTCGGCGCCGTTGGCGGGATCCATCTGGTAGCCGCGCCGGTCTCCGAAGGCGGGAGCGGAGTCGGCGGCGACGCGGAACGGGCCATAGAACGCGGAGGCGAACTTGGCCGAGTAGGCCATGATCGGCGTCTCGGTGAAGCCGTCGTCGTCCAGCGCGGTGCGGATGCTGCCCACCCGGCCGTCCATCATGTCCGACGGGGCGATGATGTCGGCGCCGGCGCGGGCCTGCGAGACGGCGGTGCGCGACAGCAGTTCGAGCGTGGCGTCGTTGTCCACGCCGGGCCCGTGGGGCCCGTCGCGCAGGACGCCGCAGTGGCCGTGGCTCGTGTACTCGCACAGGCACAGGTCGCAGATCACCAGCAGGTCGGGGTGGGCCTCCTTGATCGCCCGGGTTGCGAGCTGGACGACACCCTCATCGTCCCAGGCGCCCGAGCCCTCCTCGTCCTTGGCGGCCGGCAGCCCGAACAACAGGACGGCCGGGATCTCCAGCGCGGCGGCCTCGCCGGCCTCCTCGACGGCGTGAGCGATCGAGAGGTGATCCACCCCGGGCATCTCGGCGATCGGCTCGCGGCGGTCGATGCCATGGGCCACGAACATCGGATAGACGAAGTCGGCGGCCTGGAGGCGCGTTTCGCGCACCAGGCCGCGCAGTGCGCGGCTGGCTCTCAGCCGGCGCAGGCGGGTCTGCGGGAACGACATAGCTGTCTATCGAGAATACTGGCGCGCAGACGCGGCCCGCGAGACGCGTGCGCTTCGGCGTCCGCCCGCCTCTAGACGAGGTTCCAGCGCTCGATGCGCTGGGCCGTGACCAGCCCGTTGACGACGTACGGGTCGGCAGCGGTGAACGCCTCGATGTCCTCACGCGTCACGCCCTGCCAGACGACCGCGCCTCCGGTGGGCGGCGTGCCCAGCGCGCCCGCCAGGGTGATGTGGCCGGCGTCGCGCTCGGCGCGGATGGCGGCCAGATGGGCCTCGCGGTAGGGGCCGCGCCGGTCGGCCATGTCCTCCACGTAGGTGTAGACCAGCAGGTAGGTGTCCTCGTCGGCCATGATGAGCCACAACCTACCGCGCGGCGACCCCGGGGGGCGCTACGCTGTCTGACACCGTGAGCAACCTGGATCGACGCGGCAGCTACACCCCGCGGCGCGCACGCGAGCAGCGCGCCTACCGGATGGTGGTCGGCGGCAGCGTCGCCGGCGGCATCGGGGTCGTCACCCTCGTGCTGTCCATCGCCGGCGTGGTCAGCGGTGTCTGGCCGCTCCTCGCGTTCATCGTCGCCGCAATCTGCGTCTTCGGCTTCCTGCGCACGACCGGCCAGCGCTAGCGCGTCTCGAACCGGCGCATCGCCAGCAGCGCCAGGCCCCCGAAGACGGCGGTGAGCACCGCCAGGTGCAGGAGCGGCAGCCCGACCGGAGGGGAGGTGCCGCTGAACGCGTTGGACATCGCCTGGAGCGCCGCCTTGAACGGGAACAGGAAGGCGATGACGTCGAGCACGGTCTTCAAGGCCCCCGAGACGGCGCTGGCCGGCACCAGCGCCACGAAGGCGATCGGCAGCGAGACGAGAAACGCCATCAGCGACGCGGCGCTCACCTCGCGTGCCACGGCGCCGATGGCGACCCCCAGCGCGCCGAAGGCCAGGCTCGCCACCGCCAGTGACACCAGCCACAGCGCGAAGCGGGCCCACTCAAGGTGCACGAACAGTGAGACGAAAACGGCCATCAGGAGCGTGACCAGCGTCGCGCACGCGGCGGCGAGCACCACCTTCTCCGACAGCAGGCGCCCGGTCGTGACCAGACCCCGGATGAGGCGCGGATAGGCGTGCTCGGACCGCTCCAGGGCGAGCATGCCGGCCGCCAGCAGCATGGCCACGAACATCAGCGACACGATCACCGCGATCGCGGCGGCATAGGCGTCGGTGGGCGTGGTGCGGCCGGCCAGCTCGGTCTCGTTCACGGTGAGCGGTGTGCCGATCGTGCCCAGCACGGGCTTGGCGAAGGCCAGGCCCTGAATGGCCAGGTCAGCGAAGCTGACGACCTGGGCCAGCGCCGGGCGCAGCGACGAGTCGCGCGGCAGCGAGGCCAGCGCGCCCTGGACGATCGTCCGCGCGTTGCGCAGCCCCAGCAGCCGGACGGTCTGGCCGAGGATCTGCACGCCGCCGCCGTTGAGCACCTGCTGCAGGTCGTTGACTGCCACGCGCAGCACCTGCTTGGACACGTCCCGCTCGACCTGATCGATCCGCGAGGAGATGGCCTGGTCCACGTACTGGCGCTCGATCGGATCCTTGCTGTTGAGATACAGCTGCACCGTCGGGTTACCGACGCCCTGGGTGATGAGGTTCTGGACCTGCTGGGGCAGGTCGGCCGGAATGACCACCGCTGCCAGGGCCCGGCCGTCGCGCACGGCGGCGATCGCCTCGGCCTGGGAGCGGACCTTGATCGGCGCCACCGAGTGGAGCAGGTCCTTGGCGTAGCCGGCCACGTCGAGCTTCTGGCTGCCCAGGCTGATCGTGCCCTTGCCCTTGGGCACCTCGTTGTAGAACGCCACCGTCGGCTTGCTCGGCGGGCTTGACAGCGCGAACCCGATCATCAGGGCGATGGCGATCGGGTAGACCACGAGCAGCCCCACCAGCAGCGGCGAGCGGCGCAGGATCTGGAGATCCTTGACGAGCAGCCAGCGCATCGGTCAGTGGCCGCGCTGGTGCAGGAAGCTCACCAGCGCCGCCTCGAGATCATTCCGACCCACCCCACCGCCGACCGCCAGCTCGAGCTGTGCCGGCGTGCCGGTGAAGAGCAGCTCGCCGTCGGCCAGGAGCAGCACCCGGGTGGCGTAGCGCTCCACTTCGCCCACATCGTGGGTGGAGAAGACCACCGTGGTGCCCAGCGCCCCGATGAACTCCCACAGGCGCTCGCGCTGGCGCGGGTCCAGCGACGCCGACGGCTCGTCGAGAAGCAGCAGCGACGGCTCTGAGAGCAGGCCGATGGCGATGTTCACCCGCTGCTGGTTGCCGCCAGAGAGCCTGCCCACCTCCTCATCGGCGCGTTCGGCGAGATCGGCCTGGGCCAGCATGCGCCGCACCGCCGCCTCCGGGTCGGGGAGCTTCTCCAGACGCGCGAACAGACGCAGGTTCTCGGCCACCGACAGCTTGGAGTAGAGCGCCGGTTGCTGAGGAACCCATCCGGCGTCGCGACCCGACAGCGTGAGCTCACCCTCGTCCGGCGACAGCACCCCGGCGAGAATCGAGAGCAGCGTCGTCTTCCCGGCGCCGTTGGGGCCGACTATGCCCACCAGCTCGCCCGGGACCAGCTCGAAGCTCACCGCCTGCAACGCCGCGCGAGTGCCGAAGCGCTTGGTTACGCCACGGACCGCGAGCGGGGTGGCCGACGCGCCCGTGGTCATCGAGGGCTGGTTACGCGCGGCTCGAGCGATGCCCCGCAGGCCCGGCAGTAGGCGTCGCCGCCGGCCGCAGGCGCGTCGCACTCCGGACATCGCTCCGGGCCGTCGGACATCAGCCCCAGCCCCACCCCGCGCGTGCCCCAGGGCTCCAGGACCAGGTGGCGGCGCAGGTACACGACGGTCTGGCGGATGACCGAGATCACCGGCAGGGCCACCAGCGCTCCGGCGATCCCGTAGAGCTGATAACCGATGAGCAGCGCCAGGATGATCAGGATCGGGTTGATCCGCAGCGAGATGCGGAACACCTGAGGCGCCACCACGTGGCCCTCGAGTTGCTGCAGGGCCACGAACAGGAGGATCAGCCAGACCGCCGTGATCGGGCTCTCGAACAGCGCCACCAGAACCGCCGGCACGGGGCCGATGATCGGGCCGATGTACGGGATGAACTCCATCAGCCCATAGAAGGCGCCGAAGAAGAACGCGTAGTCCTTGCCGGCGGGGAAGATGCCCACCAGCCCCAGGATCTCCAGGGCGATGGCGGCGCTGCCGCCCATGACCAGGCTGAACAGCAGCTGTCCGCGGACATACCCGGAGACCGCCTGCTGGACGAGAAGCGGGTAGTCGTCCGAAGGGGTGCCGTCGCCGGGCGGCATGATCCGCCGCGCGAGGTTCCCGATGTCGCGTCCGTACACGAGCAGGTAGACCGAGAGCACGAGGGTGAGGACGAAGTCGAACCCGATCGTCACGATCCCCGAGAGCAGGTCCCGGGAGAAGGACACGATGTCGCTCGAGCGCTTGAGCACGTCCTTCTGGAGCGTCTCCAGCGCCGACTGGCCCTGCTGCTTGATGTGGACGTGGATCCCGTGGTTGTTGAGGAAGGTCTGGAGGTTGTCCAGTTCCCGGTTGGCGTGGCGGACAATCTCGGGCACGTTGTGCTCGAACCGCGTGATCTGGCTCGTCACCGGGCTGGCCAGCAGGACACCGATGCCGGCGAGAATCGCGAACGTTCCGAGATACACGAGGAAGATCGCCAGACCACGCGGGAGGAACATCTGCAGGAGCCGGACGATCGGGGCAACGACCAACGCCACCGTGGCGGCCACGATGAGGATGAGCAGCACCGAACCCGAGGCGCGCGCCAGCGCCCACAGGGCCAGAAGCCCCAGCGGGAGGAGCACGATCTGCACCCAGCGCGGCACCACGACGGGCGGCGGGGGGTGCGAGGTGGGCGTCAGCCTGGCCCCGTCGCCGGCGTCCGACTCTTCGTCCACCGGGCCATCGGCCTCCACGGCGTCGGGGTCGGGCTCCCCCTCCGGCGCTCGCGGGGCCTCAGTGCGCGGTCGGGCCCATCGACGCATACTGTGATTATGAGGGTGGGAGGGGTCAATCTCTGAATGGCACGGGCCGTCAACATCCTGTTCGCCGGCGACCTCGTGGGCGGCCTGGGCAAGCGCACCCTGCTGGGGATGCTGCCCGCGCTGCGCGAGCGGCTCGCCCCTGACTTCGTGGTCGTCAACGGCGAGAACGTGGCCGGCGGCCTGGGGATCACCCCCCGGATCGCCGACCAGCTGTTCGCCGCCGGCGTCGACGTCATCACACTGGGCAACCACACCTACCGCCAGCGCGACATCTACGCGTACCTGGACGAGCGCAAGGAGATCCTGCGCCCGGCGAACTTCCTGCGCAGCCAGCCCGGACACGGCTGGTGCGTGGTGAAGCACGACGGGGCCTCGCTCGCGGTGCTGTCACTGTCAGGCAACCTGTTCATGGACGCGGGCCGGCCGGCGTTCGCCGAGGCCGACGCCGCTCTGCATGCGCTGCGCGGCCAGGCCGACCACATCCTCGTTGACATGCACGGCGAGGCGACCAGCGAGAAGGTCGGGATGGGCTGGTACCTGGACGGGCGCGTGACCGCGGTGCTGGGCACGCACACGCACGTGCCCACCGCCGACGCGCGGATACTGCCCGGCGGGACCGCCTACATCACCGACGTGGGGATGACCGGGCCGCGCGGCGGCGTCATCGGGGTCAAGCGCGAGCAGGCGATCGAGGCCATGGCCACCAAGATGCCGGTCCGGTTCGAGACCTCCACCGAGGATCCGTGGCTCAACGCGGTGCTGATCACGACGGGCGAGGAGCCGCTGCGGGCGGTGGCGATCCGCCAGTTGCTCGAGCCGGCCGACGGGATCACGTAGAGGCGATGTGGATCCGCACCGGCTCGGCCTGCGGGTCGGGCGTGTCCGCCCACGCCTCCAGCGGCCGCTCGTGGCCGTCGGGATGCGTGGCCACCAGGGCGACGATCGCCAGCGGGAAGAACCAGACGATATAGGGATACAGCCAGTAGTTGAGGGTGAGCTGCAGCGCGATGAGGATGCCGGCGCCCAGCGCCGCCACCTCCACCACCCCGCGGCGCGAGGGCAGGAAGGCGGCACCGAGCGCCAGTGCGACCACCGCGCCCTGGAGCAGGCTCTGCAACCCGCCGAGGCCGCCCCACAGCCCCCAGACCGAGAACGGTGTCGTGCGGTCTGACTGGTAGAGGATGGAGTCGTCCCAGAACGCCTTGAGGTCGTGGTGGAGCAGAACCGGCAGCATCGCCACCACGACGGTGAGGGTGAACGCCGCGCCATAGGTGATGACCGAGCGCCACCGCAGCCGCTCATCGGTGCCGCGCATGAACAGCGGCGCCAGCGCGAACGGAGCGAACTTGGTCATGCCCGCGAGCGCCGCCATCACGCCGCGGCCCGGCGCCGAGCGGATGGCCAGCAGCGCGAACACCAGCGCGGCCGCTACGAGGCTGTCGTTGGTGTTGGAGTTCAGGGCGTAGAGCGTGAACGGATAGGCCGCCCAGCAGTAGGCCAGGACCACGCCGAGCGAGCTGCCCTTGAGACGGCGCCCTAGCAGGTACAGGCCGGCGAGCGTGAGCAGGTCGAAGAAGATGGCGGCGCCGTGGGCGGCCGGCAACGAGTCCCAGGTGCCGCTCCAGCCGAAGATCAGGCGGAACGGGACGTAGAGGAAGTAGCTCACCGGGCCGTAGGTGTCCCCGTACATGTTGTCGTGCGGCCAGTGGCCGTACAGGGGGGCGCCGTGGATCAGCTTGTCGGCGCCGATCACGCCCGAGTAGCCCACGTCGATCACATTGGAGTTGAGGATGTTGAGCCCAATGCGGAAGGCCATGAGGAACACGGTCCCCACGGCCAGCCACGAAGTGGGCGCCAGCGTGTGCAGCGGCTGCCTCGGTCGCCCGCGGCCGTTGGCGAGCAGCAGCAGCCGGATCATCAGGTAGATGAGCGGCGGATAGACCAGCGGGACGGAGAGTCCGACCTTGGCGTGGTTGAAGAACGCCAGCGAGATCGAGAAGCTGAGCAGCACCAGGATGTCCAGGTGCCACAGGCTCGGCCGGCGCCAGCGGGACGACGTGTCCTCGGCGCCTTCAGACGAGACTGGATGCCGAGTGCGCCGGAAGGACACGGGGATGAACGGCGCGGCGAACAGGATGCAGAACGGGACCCAGATGTACCAGGCGTTGACGCGGCGCCCGAAGGCTCCGGGGTAACCGCGGGCCATCGTCCACGCGACCTGAAAGCCGGTCCACGCCTGGGTGACGGCGCCGGTGTTGTCGTCGACGTAGACCTGGAGCAACTCGCGCTGGGGCTTGGTGTGCGAGAACCAGCTCACCTGCCAGGTGGGGAAGCCCTTGGTGTACTCATAGGGCACCGCCTTGAGGTGCCTGCGCAGCTCCGTTCGGACCCTGGGGTCGGCCTCGGCGAGCCGCAGCACCTTCGCGGCGGTCAGCCGGTAGCCGCTGGGCGGAGTCGTCAGCGAGGTGACGAGCACCGGAGACCCCGACGCGGCGACGGTCTGGGTCACCGTCTTGGTCACCGTGGTGACGCTCGCCCGTGTGCCCGAGGCGGGACCCGGCAGCCCCGTGAGGCCGCTGCCGCTGGTTGTCGCGGCGCCGGCGACGGCGGGCCCGCCGAGGATCACGACCGCGAGCAGGACCGGCAGAATGATCCGCCGGCTGTGGCGCTGGGCAGTGGACGGAGGACGGAGCACGACGAGGCCCGCAGACGGGCGAACAGGACCGTTAGGCTCTAAAGCTCCACAGCTTCTGCCCCACGAATGACAGGGGCGTCGCGGCGGCAATCGAGATCGCCTGCGCCACGACCTTGGGAAAGCCGGCGCCGTCGACGAGCGAGACCAGCACCACGTAGCTGAAGCCGAACGCGATCAGCGAGATCGCGAAGAACTTGACTGCCTGCTCGACCGGATGCGCCACGCGCTGCGCGCGGAACGTCCAGTGGCGGTTCCACCAGAAGTTGTTGAGCACCGAGACGACGAACGCCACCACCGCGGCGAGCTTGTAGTCGATCCCGATGAGGTGGACGCAGACGGCGAACACCGCGAGATTGACGACGTATCCACTGGCGCCGACGGCGGCGAAGCGGATGAGCTGAAGCCAGTTGTGCGGCTTGCGGACGCCGTGCCGGACACGGTGGCGGAACGGCAGCTCAACGGCCGTGGTCAGCTCTTCGGGCATGGGGTGAATGTAGCCGTCCAATATCGAATCGCTGTAAGACTCTGCATGCACTAACCGTCTACTAATCCCCGCCTGGCGCGGATCCTAGACCGAAGTGTGCCCGGATCATCGGTGCGATGTCGCGCAGGGACCACTGGTCGCGGACGGAACGAGAATCCGGTCCGGTACCGCACCACAAAAGTGCTCCCAGCGAATCGGTGCGGTGCAGCGAACCGTGGGACCCGCCGCCGACGTGGTCTGACCCGCCCCAGTCCACGAACTCGTAGCCCGGGGCCGCCGAGAGCAGGATGTCCCCCGCGGTGGGGCAGTGCAGCGCCGACCACACCCGCGCCAGCGCGTCGGGATACTCGGTGGACAGAAGGCGCCCATCCTGGATCTCTGCCCGGAGCACCGCGAGATCGCCGTCGACGCTCCAGCGCTCGCCCCGGGAGTCCGTCAGCTCGCCCCCGGCCGCGAAGCGCAGCTCGCCACGGCGGCTGCGGATGATCGCCTCGCCGTCATGGCGCCACATCACGAGGTCGACGCCCTCGAGCTCAGCGGCCACATCACGCGCGCGGGCACACGTGTCCGGAGCGTGGTCAGGGTCCAGCGCGTAGATCATCGCCGAGCGCTGAGCGGGGCTGAGCGCGAGCTCGGCGCCCGCCGAGCGCGACGGGCTCGGCCGCGCCACCTCGAAGTCCTCGAACGCGGCGTCCAGGCGAATGCGCTCCTCCACCGGCGCCTGGGAGTGGTCGGAGCACACGATCACCGCGTACTGCTCCAGAAACTCGTCAGGCCCGCCGGCGGCGTGCATCAGCCGCTCGAGCTGGCGGTCGGCCGCGGCCAGCGACGTCACCTGGGCATGGGGGCCGTTGCGGTGCGAGAACGCGTCGTTGTCCGGCAGCGAGTAGAGCAGGAAGTCGAAAAGGTCGTTCTCCACCAGGTATGCGCCGACGCACCCGGTGTGCTGGTCGCGCGCCCCGGGCAGCCCGAGCTGGCCGCGGCAGCCGGTGCGGCGCGACGCGTACAGGTCGGCGTAGAACAGCTCCTGGGGGCCCTCGATGGTGCGCCGGAAGAACGTGGAGGTGGCGATCCGGGCCAGCGCCGACTCGTTGGAGACCTCGTGCTCGTGGCGACCGCGGTAGATCAGATAAGTGGTGCCGGCGGTGCGGACCTCGGCGTCGTCCAGGGACTCGAACACCGTCTCAACATCGCGGGACAGGTGCTCGGCGTTCATCCGGTAGACCGTGTCGGTCAGGGAGCGCAGCACGCCGAACTGCCGGCTGGCCGAGAAGCTCGAGCCGTACTCCACGTAGCGCCTCTCGTCCCGGTGGTACCAGTTCATGCTCGGGATCAGGTGGCGGTCGGGGCCGACGCCGGTGGTGATCGTCGCCGCGCACACCGGGGTCACCGACGGAAACGCGGCCACGCAGTCCCCGACGTACACCCCCTCCTCCTGGATGCGCGCCATCGCCGGGGCGCGCCCGGAGGCGACGACGCGCTCCAGCATCGCCGGCTTCATCGCGTCGACGACGACGAGCACGAGCTTCTTTGGCTCAGCGGCCACAGGGGTCTAGCGGAGGATTCGCAGTCCCGCGTACTTCTGCTCGCCGCGCTGGCGGCCGGCGAACAGCAGCCACAGCAACAGGAGCAGCACCACCAGGCCCACCGGAGGCAACAGCACCGACAGCACGGCGGCCAACAGCGCCCCACTCTCGGAGAACAACGGCAGCATGGCGGCGGTCTCCTGGTCCAGGCGCGTCCGGACGCGCTCCAACAGCGGGCGCGTCGCCAGGATGCCCACGCCGGCGCACAGCACTCCGGCGATGAAGCCCGGCCACACGGCGTGGCGGTCCTGGGCAAGCGCCCCGGCGAAGAAGAGCGCCCCGAGCACCAGGCTGACGCCCGCCAGGACCGCGACCACGAACCGGCCCTCGAGCTGCTGGCGCGTGGCCTGACGCTCGGTGACGGCCAGCAGTGCGACGCCGATCACCATCACCAGCAGGAATGGCGCCTGCTCCAGGAAAGAATAGGAAGTGTGGTCGAAGTCGATCTGGACGTCGGCGGCGCCCATCGCGCCCACTGCGACCGCCGGCAGGAACGGCCTGATGCCCACCGCCGCGGCGATGCCGATCCCCTGGAAGATGTCGAAGACGAGGTGCACCGTGCTGTACCGTGACCGTGGTGACGATAGACGAGACGGAAGCGTGAGCCCCGACGGGCTCGAGCGCGACCCGGACCCCGTTCTCCCTGGCCGCAACTCACACCCCTCGACCGCCCGCCGCAGGTCGTCGGCTCGAGACATTCAGCGCTACGCGTCGCTGTTCGCGCAGCGCACGAAGGTCATGCGCTCGTCCGCGATGCGTGATCTGATGGCGCTCACCGAGCGCGAGGACGTGATCTCGCTCGCGGGCGGCATGCCCGACACCTCGACGTTCCCCGCCGACTCCTACGCCGCGCTGATGAACACCGTCGCCAGCGAGTCATGCGCGCGTGCGCTGCAGTACGGGCCCACCGAGGGCTTTGCCCGGGTCAAGGAGTGCATCGCCCGGGTGATGGCGGCCGAGGGGATGGAGATCGACACTGACGAGGTGCTCGTCACCACGGGCGGCCAGCAGGTCATCGACCTCGTCTGCAAGACACTGTTGGACCCGGGCGACGTGGTCGTCGCCGAGGCTCCCACCTACCCGGGGGCCATCCCCACCTTCTCGTCCTACCAGGCCGACGTCGTGCAGGTGACGATGGACCGCGACGGCATGCGCGTGCACGAGCTCGAGGCGACGCTGGATGAGCTGGAGCGCACCGGGCGCCGGCCGAAATTCATCTACACGGTCCCCAACTTCCATAACCCCGCCGGCGTGACGATGTCGCTGGAGCGCCGGCGCGAGCTGGTGCGCATCGCCGGGGAGCGTGAGCTGATCGTGCTCGAGGACAACCCCTACGGACTGCTGCGCTACGAGGGCGAGGCGCTGCCGACGCTGCACTCGCTCGACGACGAGTTCGTCATCTACGCCAGCACGTTCTCCAAGATCCTCTCGCCCGGCGTTCGGCTGGGCTGGGCCGCCGCCCCGGCGCCGATCCTGCAGAAGATGCAGATCGGCAAGCAGGGCTCGGACCTGTGCTCGTCGTCGATCTCGCAGTACTTCGTCGCCGCCTACTTCGACGCAGGCCCGTGGGACGACTACGTCCGGTCGCTGCTCGAGATCTACCGCCGTCGCCGCGACGTGATGCTCGACGCGCTGGCCGAGCACTTCCCGCGCGAGGCCGAGTGGACCCATCCGCGGGGCGGGCTGTTCATCTGGGCCACGATGCCCGACTACATCGACACCACCGACCTGCTCGCCCGCGCGCTGCGCGAGCACGTCGCATTCGTCCCGGGCCGGGCGGCGTTCGTCGACGGGCGGGGCGGGTCGGCGATGCGCCTGAACTTCTCGGGCGTCGACGAGGACGCCATCCGCGAGGGCATCCGCCGCATCGGCGAGGTTGTCCGCGAGCAGGTGGCGATGTACGGCACGCTCACCGGGGCCGGCGGGTCGGCCTCCGAGGCGCCGCGCCAGGCCGCGGCCCCGCGGTCCGACGTCACCGCAGCCGCGGCCCGGATCGCCGCCGAGCGGACGGCGTCGGCACAGCGGGCGGCGGACGCGAGCGGGGACGGCGCTGCGGACCGGGGGCGGCGGACGGAGGAGGAGCTCGCCAAGGTCCTCCCCCTGACCGCCAAGCACAAGCGCGCCGGGTGACCTAGTGCGTGTGGCCGTCCTCAAGGGCGGGCGCTCGCTGGAGCGCCAGGTGTCGCTGAGGTCGGGCGCCAGGGTCCAGGACGCGCTCGAGCGACTGGGCCACGAGTCGATCGCCATCGATGTCGGTCCCGACCTCGTCACCCAGCTGACCACCCACCGGCCCGACGTGGCCTTCGTCGCGCTGCACGGATCCGACGGCGAGGACGGCACGGTGCAGGAGCTGCTCGAGGTGGTGGGGATCCCGCACACCGGATCGGGGATCTCGGCGTGCATCCGCGCTTCGGACAAGGTCCTGGCCAAGCACGCCATGCGCGATCGCGGGATCCCGACGCCCGACTTCTACGCCTTCAACGAGACCGCCCTGGGAGCGTTGGGCGCCGCCCAGGCCCTGCCGGCGATCGAGGACCGGCTGGAGTTCCCCATCGTGGTCAAGCCCGCTCGCCAGGGGTCGGCGCTGGGGATCAAGTTCGCCCGGACCGCCGCCGATGTCCCGACCGCGCTGGTGGCCGCGTTCTCCTACGACCGCAAGGTCCTGCTCGAGCGCTACGTCGAGGGCCGGGAGCTGGCGGTCTCGATCCTCGAGCAGGACGGCGCGCCGGTGGTGCTGCCGGTCGTCGAGGCCGTGCCCGAGCAGGAGGACTTCTACGACTTCGAGGCACGCTACGAGATCGGCCGCACCCGGTTTGTCTGCCCTGCCGAGCTAACCGAGGCGGTGGCCGCACGCGCCGGCGAGATCGCGCTTGAGACCTACGGGCTGCTCGGCTGCTCGGGCTTCGGCCGCGTCGACCTGATGCTGGAGACGGCCACCGGCGAGCTCTACGTGCTCGAGGCCAATCCCATCCCGGGGCTGACCGAGACCAGCCTGCTTCCGCTCGCCGCCGAGGCGGCCGGGATCTCGTTCGATGCCCTCGTTGAACGAGTGTTGGCGGCGGCGGTCGTGCCGGCCTGACCGCCCAGCGGGTCCGGCGCACCGGTGAGCACCGACACCAGCTTCCCCCCGGCGTTCAGGCCCAGGGTGAAGGCGAACTCGGTGTAGCGCCTGGCCAGGTCGCGCACCCGCTTGACCGCGGCCTTGTCGCGCCGGGTGGTGAGGTAGGGCCCGAGGTCCATGGCAAGGTCGCCAAACGATGGGGCGGGAATCGAGAACGCGCGATTGACCACGGCCAGGAAGTGCCGGGTCCCGGGCGGCACGCTGGTGAAGCCGTTGGCTGTGGCGGCCCGGAGGTCCCCGCACAGGTCCGAGGTCTTGAGCGCGGCCGTAAGGCGCTGCCCGCGCGCGATCTCGCGCGCGTCACGGTCGGCGGCCCGCCGGCTGAAGTGGAGCCGGTCGAGCCCGGCTGCCTCCACGAGCGCCGCATGATCAATGGGTTGCGAGGCGACCAGGGCGATGTCATAGGCGGCCTCGTTGAGCATCTGCATCGATACCGTCTGCTGGCGCTTGGGCCCGGTGTCCAGCGAGGCGGGCAGCACGTTCGGGCACCCGTGCTTGATCAGCTTGATGGCGGCGTCGACGTCGGCATTCGCCTGTTTGCGGGTGTCGAGCCCCGCCTGGTAGAAGCGGACGAGGTCGCGCATCAGGCTGCGTGCCGACGTGACGTCGCGCGCCCTCCGCGTCTTGGCCGTCGCACCGGCGATGGGGAGGGTCAGAACGGCAGCCACCAGCAACGCGCCGCCCCGCAGCCACAGCCGCGGGCGGCAAGCACCACGCACACTCATCTGTTCACCTTTCGCCGCCCCCGGTAGGGCGTCGGTCTGGATTTGACGGCCGTCCGCGACTCCCCCCGTCACGACAGCCTGGGCGCGGGCCAGCCTACCTGGCCACCACGCGCCGGAGTGTGAGATCCGTCCGCTCGGCGGCGAACCCGGAATGCGGCGCAACGGGACATCCGTCCAGCCGGCCCAACGGCCGACCGGGCCTACTCGTCGGAGGCGAAATCCTCCGGGGTCACCTTGTCCAGGAAGTCCTTGAACTTCTCGACGACCTCCTCGGTGTCCTCCACCTCGTGCTCGAACTCGATGGCGGACTCGGTGATCACCTCGTCGGCGGCGAAGATCGGGGCGCCGGAGCGCACGGCCAGGGCCAGCGCGTCCGAGGGCCGGGAGTCGATCTCCAGATCCCGCCCGCCGGCGCGCAGCGAGATCGAGGCGTAGAAGGTGTTCTCGCGCAGCTCGGTGACGGCGACGCGGGTGCATTCGACCTCGAGCTCGCCGAGCATGTCCGACAGCAGATCGTGGGTCATCGGGCGCGGCGTGGAGGCGCCCTGGAGCTTCATCAGGATGGCCGCCGCCTCTGGATGACCGATCCAGATCGGCAGGAACTTGTTGCTCTCAACGGTCTTGAGCAGCACGATCGGCTGCTTGCCGACCATGTCGAAGCTCACGCCGTAGATCACCATTTCCTGCACCGCGTCGCTCCTCGTAGGGGTCGGCTCAGTATACGTCCCACCTCAGGACCGCCCGACGGCAGCTGCGGCGTTCTCGATCTCCTCGGGACCGGCGTCGCGGAGCAGGAGAACTACGCACCGGTTTGACGGCGCTCCGCCGAGCGGGGCCTCAGCGCGCTGGTAGCGTTCACCGATCTCAGGCGGCCGTGGGGCCGGCGTCCAGGGTTTCTGGACGCATAGACCAACGCGCAAAGGACGATCGTGAGCACTTCAGAGACTTCGGGCCTGGTCACCGATCTGGCCGGCCTCCAGGACCTCGTCGGCAAGCATGCCGGCTACACGGAATGGCGAGTGATGGAGCAGGATCGCGTCAACCAGTTCGCCGACGCGACCGACGATCATCAGTACATCCACGTCGACGTCGAGCGCGCGAAGGCGTCCCCGTTCGGCGGCACCATCGCCCACGGCTTCCTCACGCTGTCGCTGCTGGCGCCGATCTCAGGCGAGCTGCTCACGGTCTCGGACGCCAAGACCGGCGTCAACTACGGCCTGGATCGCGTCCGCTTCCCCGCTCCCCTGCCCGTCGGCGCCGAGTGGCGCGGCGGCGCAGAGGTGATGGAGGTCACCGACGTCCCCGGGGGCAAGCAGATGAAGCTCAAGGTGACCGTGGAGGTCAAGGGCTCAGAGAAGCCGGCGCTGGTCGCGGAGTCGCTCGTCCGGATCTACGGCTGAACCCCGCGATGGCGACCGCCTCGATCGATCTGGAGCGCGTCGCGGCCATCGACGTGCACGTGCACGCCGAGCGCAACCACGACGAGCCCCAGGACCCAGTCACGCTGGAGATCCTGGAGGCGGCGGGCAGGTACTTCGGCGGCCATCCGCCCCAACCGTCAGCCCAGGAGGTCGCCGACTACTACCGGGAGCGCAACCTGGTGGCGGTGATCTTCAACGTCGATGACGAGGCCGGGATGGGCCGCCACCGCCTGGGCAGCTCGGAGGTGCTCGAGGCGGCTCGGGCCAACCCCGACGTGCTCATCCCGTTCGGCTCGGTGGACCCGCACAAGGGCAAGCTGGCGGTGCGCGAGGCTGAGGAACTCATCGCCGCCGGGGTGCGCGGGTTCAAGTTCCACCCCAACACTCAGGCGTTCTGGCCCAACGATCCCGAATGGTTCCCGCTCTATGACGTGATCGCCCAGGCGGGGCTGATCGCGCTGTTCCACTCCGGGACCACCGGCATCGGCGCCGGCATGCCCGGCGGGGGCGGGGTGCGGTTGAAGTACTCGAACCCGATGGCGGTCGACGACGTGGCGGCCGAGTTCCCGGGTCTGGACATCATCCTGGCTCACCCGTCCTTTCCGTGGCAGGAGGAGGCCCTGGCCATCTCCGTGCACAAGCCCAACGTGTACATCGATTTGAGCGGCTGGTCGCCCAAGTACTTCCCGGAGATCCTCGTGCAGTACATCAACACCAGGCTGCGCGACAAGATGCTGTTCGGGTCCGACTTCCCCCTGATCACGCCGGACCGGTGGCTGTCTGACTTCGAGAAGCTCCCCATCCGCGATGAGGTCCGGCCGCTGGTGCTCAAGGACAACGCCGCGCGCCTGCTCGGGCTGAGCTGACCGCGCCGGGCCGGGCGCTTAAAGAGAGAGCGCCCCGGAACCGGCGGGATATGAGGCCGGACTCGGGGCGCACTCGAGGGAGGAGAGGTACTGCGCCCAGAATGATGAGCCCTCCTGCTCTAGAAGTCCAAGACGCGTAGTCGGAGTGATTTATAATCGCCGCTTATGGAACTGCGGCAGCTGCGCTACCTCGTCGCGCTCGCTGAGGAGCTGAACTTCACGCGCGCGGCCGCGCGCGAGCATGTCGCCCAGCCGGCCCTGTCCCAGCAGATCCGGCGCCTCGAGGACGAGGTGGGGCTCCCGCTGGTGGAGCGGACGACCCGCCAGGTGGCGCTGACCGAGGCCGGCGGCGTGCTGGTGGCCCGCGCCCGCCGGGTGCTGGCCGAGCTCGACGCCGCCGGCACCGAGCTGCAGGCGCTGCGCGGGATGGACACCGGTCACGTCACCATCGGGGCGATGCACACCATGGGCCCGGTGGACCTGTCGCTCCCCCTGGCGCTGTTTCACGACCGCCATCCGGGGGTGGGGCTGACCGTGCGCGAGCAATCCAGCGAGGAGATGGCCGAGATGCTCCGCGTCGACGAGCTCGATCTGGCGTTCCTGTCGGTCACCGAGCGCGTGGAGTCCCACGGCCTCGGCCTCCATCAGCTGGTCTCCGAGGAGCTCGTGGTCCTGCTGCCGCTCGATCACCCGCTCAGCGGCCGCCCCAAGGTGCGCATGGCCGAGCTGGCCGAGGAGCAGTTCATCAGCTTCCGCTCCGGCGCCCGGCTGCGCGAGCTCCTGGAGGCCGCCGGCCGCGAGGTCGGCTTCGAGCCCCGCGTCACGCTCGAGTCCAACGAGAGCCAGCGCATCCGCCGCCTCGTTGCCCGTGGCTTTGGCGTGTCCATCCTGCCGCGCTCGGACGCCGACCGCCCCGGCGCCGAGGTCGCCGTGTCGCGGCTGGTGGATCCGTCGCTGCGGCGCGACATCACCTTGGCCTGGCGCGAGGGCCGCCGCCTCCCCCCCGCCGTCGCGGCGTTTCTGGAGCTGGCCCGCGAGACCTTCGCCGAGCCCGAGTCGGACGACAGCGCCATCGAGCGCTTGTATTTCTAAGTTCCGGACTTTCAGGTTTGGAATCCGCCGCCTCACGGTAGAGGTCACCCGCGAGTCCGGCGCTCGGCCAGGCGAGCGCCGTCCAGAGCGATCCAGGAGGGTGTACCAATGAGGACCGGCTCCAGAAGCCGTGTGTGGCTGACGACTGCAGCCGCGACCGTCACCGCCGCGATGGCGTTTGCGCCGTCAGCTCTCGCCGGGACCGCCGGCACATCCGCGTGGCGGGTCCAGAACGCCACTGACAACGGCGCTTACAACGCGTCGCGCATGTCGGTCACCCTCGTGCTGGCCGAGCGCAACGCCGGCGCGCTGAACGCGCTCGTCGCCGCGCCCCATGCCGCGCTGACGCCGGGCCAGTTCGCCGCCCAGTTTGCGCCGGCCACCGCCACCGTCGACGCCATCCGCACGTGGGCCGCGGCCAACCATCTGACCGTCGCCTCGGTCTCCCCCAACCGTCTGCTGGTGACACTGTCGGGCTCCTCCGGCCAGATCTCACAGGCACTGCAGACCGGCTTGCGCAGGTTCCACAGCGCCGCCAACGGCAACTTCTTCGCGGCCGGCAAGCCGGCACAGCTGCCCAAGGCGTTCGGCGCCAGCGTCAGCGCCGTGCTGGGGCTTTCCAGCCTGGGCAAGGTGGCGGTCCCCAAACCGTCCCTGCGCTCCGCCGATGCGCTGGCCAGCGGCAGCGCCGCCGTTCCGGCTGCCGGGCTCCCGGCCGCCGTTCCGGCTGCCGGGCTCCCGACCTCGCTCAACTACCCCGCCACTTACACGCCGCAGGACTTCTGGTCGCTGTACGACGCACCCTCGGGGCAGACCGGCGCCGGCCAGCAGCTGTCGATCATCACCGAGGGTGACGTCAGCCAGCCCAGGGCCGACCTCGCCACGTTCGAGAAGACCTACGGGCTGCCGACGGTGACGTGGAATCAGATCAACGTCGGCACCCCCTCCACCGACACCTCCGGCGACGACGAGTGGGATCTGGACAGCCAGTACTCCACCGCGTTCGCCCCGAGCGTGACGGCGCTCAACGTCTACGTCGGCCCCTCGCTGAGCGACGACGACATCCTCAGCACGATCAACAAGTGGGTCACCGACGACCTGTCGCGCCAGGGCAGCTTCTCCGCCGGCGAGTGCGACCTCCTGGCCGATGCCTCCGGTTTCACCACCGGCCTGGACGCCGTGCTCAAGCAGGCGGCCGCGCAGGGCCAGACGATGTTCTTCTCCTCCGGTGACACCGGCTCGCAGTGCCCGGCGATCACCGGCGTCAACGGCGTCCCCGCCGGGATCCCGGACACCAACTACCCCGCCTCCAGCCCCTATGGGATCGGCGTGGGCGGCACGAGCGTGCTCTCCCACAACCCGCTGACCGAGATCGCCTGGTACGCAGGCGGCGGCGGACTGAGCCCGGTCGAGCCCGCCGCGCCGTTCCAGGCCAGCGCGAAGGTGCTGGGCGTGGCCGCGCCTCCGACCCGCGGCGTCCCCGACGTCAGCCTCGACGCCGATCCCGAGAGCGGGTATGACGTCGTCGTCGGCGGGACGGTCGAGGGCATCGGCGGCACCAGCGCCAGCGCGCCCTCGTGGCAGGGCATCTGGGCCCGGGCGGAGGGCGCGCACGGCGGATCGCTGGGCTTCGCCGGCCCGATCCTGTACTCCACCGTGGCGGCAAGCGCCTTTCACGACATCACCGTCGGCGCGAATGGTGCATATTCGGCCGGGCCCGGGTACGATTTGGTTACCGGACTCGGCACGCCCGACATCGCGAAGCTGGTCAGCGGAACCTAATCGCCTGATCGGCGGGTCAAACAGTCCGTGAGCGACATCTGAACCCCCCATCTGGGGGAATCTGAGCCTCGAAATGAGGCCCGGTAAGTGCGCTTGCGCACAATTTGTCGCGGTTCTTATCCAGCTAATACGTCCATTTGAGACTCTGCCTGCGTAATTGCCGGGCAGGCGGGAAACACTCGTCTGAGGGCGAATTAGCGTCCCCAGGCCTTGTCCGCCAGTTGGAGTTCTTTGTTCGACAATCGTCGAACAAGGTGATAGTATTACTGGCGTAGAAAACCCATGCGAGACACGGAGATCGTTCTGAACAGTTTTGAAAACGATGTGCGCGAGACCCCGGCGAAGGGTCACAGCGAACATCACGACACCAATTCGCGCGCACGGGCCCGTGGTCGTGGAGAGCACGGCACGGCTGCTGCTGCTCCATCGCCACGCCGCCAGCCGCGGCGTCGCGCGGCGCGGCCCGCTGAGCGCCGCCTGGCGACTGGTGACGCGCGTCTGAGCGCGGGCGCCGGCACGGGCGCCATGACGGAGAACTCGCTTGACCTGTTCCTGCGTTCGGCTCGTACGCATCCGCTGCTGACGGCGGCGGAGGAGATCGAGCTGGCCAAGCGCATCGAGCGCGGGGACCTGGCCGCCAAGGAGAAGATGATCAACTCCAACCTTCGGTTGGTCGTCTCTCAGGCGCGCCGGTACCAGGGCCACGGCCTTCCCATGGAGGACCTGGTCCAGGAGGGCATGCTGGGCCTGATCCGCGCGGTCGAGAAGTTCGACTGGCGCCGCGGGTTCAAGTTCTCCACCTACGGCACCCTGTGGATTCGCCAGGCCCTCCAGCGCGGCCTGCAGAACCACGGCCGCACCATCCGTCTGCCTGTGCACGTCGCGCAGCGCCAGACCAAGGTGCGCAAGGTCGAGTCCGAGCTCAGCACCAAGCTGGGCCGGGAGCCCACCGACGAGGAGATCGCGGCCGAGGCCAAGCTCGACGTCGAAGAGGTCGCCGAGCTGCGCGAGCTCACCCGGGGCCTGACGAGCCTTGACCAGCCCGTGGGCGAGGACGGCGAGACCGCCTTTGGCGATCTGCTCGCCTCCGACCGCCCCGAGCCCACCGAAGAGGTGGAGTCGGCGGAGCGCCAGGAGCTCATCAGCGGCGCGGTCGCGCGGCTGCCCGAGGCCGAGCGCAACGTCATCCGGCTCCGTTTCGGCCTGGAGGGCGTCGAGCCGCTCAACCTCCGCCAGACCGGGATCGAGCTGGGCATTCCGCTCAGCAAGGCCCGCGAGCTGGAGAACCAGGGTCTGAGCCGACTGGCCATGAGCACCGACCTCGAGGAGCTCAGGCGGGCCGCCTGATCACCATTTGATTCGCCCCAAGAGCCCCGGTCTTTCGGCCGGGGCTCTTGGCGTTTAAGGGGGTTGTGGCGGATCTCGATGGCAGCCGGTGACGTGCGCCCGCCTCACCGCAGACGCCCGGGGTCGTCCCCAGGCCCGTCCTCCGATTCCTCGCCCGGCAGGGCCCCGGCGCGCTCCAGGGTGTCGATCGCGGCGGTGCCGGCCGACCGCGTGGACAGGTCGTCGGGGTCAGGACGCATCCGGGCGGAGTAGATCGACGGGGCACCCAGCCGCCGGGCGATGACCGTCGCCTCGATGACGGCCACCAGGGTCGGGGCCATCAGGGAGTCGAAGTTGCGCGTGAGCTCGAGCACGAGGACCACGCCTGACAGCGGCCCCTGCATCGACGCCGCCAGGAACGCGCCGCCGCCGATGATGGCGTAGCTGCCGATCCTCGCGCCCGGGAACAGGTGCAGCCAGCCATAGCCGAGGATCCCGGCGAGCAGCGCGCCGATCGTCAGGGAGGGCGTGAAGAGGCCGCCGGGTGACCCGGTCCACAGGCAGGCGGCGGTGGCCAGGGGCTTGAGGATGAAGAGCACCGACAGCAGGCCCAGCGAGATGCTGCCGACCGCCGCCAGCTGGACGACGCCCTTGCCGTTGCCCAGCAGCGCGGGGTACTGCAGTGAGACGAGCCCGAGGATGAAGAAGACGACAAAGGGGGCGACGTAGCGCCCGCGGCCCTGCGGGCGGTGGGTGCCGGCCCAGGCGATCATCCGCACCCAGACGATCGCCACGACGCCGATGATCGGCCCCGCCACGGCGGCCCAGGCCAGCTGCTGCGGGTGCACGGCGTAGCTGGGCAGACGGTAGACGGGGCCGGTCCCCAGCCAGATCCAGGCCACCGTGGTGGCGATCACCGAGGTGGCCAGCGCAGGCAGGACGAGCGGGAGCGCGAGGGTGCCCAGCAGCACCTCGAGCGCGAACAGCGCCCCGCCCAGGGGCACGTTGTAAACGGCGGCGAAGCCGGCGCCGGCGCCCGATGCCACCAGCAGTCGCCGCTGCCAGGTCGGCAGCGCGCCCCAGTCAGACAGCCGGCTGGCCGACGCCGCGCCGACGAGCTGCGGCGCGCCCTCGCGCCCGAGGGAGACGCCGAGCCCGACGATGACGATCGAGATCACCGCGCGCGCCACGCTGGGAATCACCGCCATGTGCCCGCCGCGCCGCCACACGGTCTCCGACACCTCGGCGCCGCCCGAGACCGGCAGCCGTCCCAGCACGTATACCCCGACGGCCACCACCACGGCGGCCACCAGCAGGGCCGCGACCCGGCGCCAGGAGGCGGCGGCGGCCACCCCGTCGAGGAAAGGGCCGCTGCGGTACCCGTAGGCGAGATGCTCGACCAGGTGCAGGAGGCCGACGAGGGCGGCGGCACCCAGCCCCGTGATGACGCCCAGGACCACGACGATCCCCCAGAAGCGGGCGCTGTAGCTGGCGACGATCCCGCGCCCGGTGACGTTGGCCTGAGGCGAGAACCAGTCGCGGGCCCGGGCACGCCGCGTGCCCGGGTGGTGCGTCGGCGACGTCTGGGCCGCGCCCGGATGCTGCATCTGACCGCAAGCCTGCCAGGTTTCGCGGCGGCTCGCGGCGACCATGAACGGCGGAGGTCATACGCTAGGCTTGCCGCGTGTCTCCGCTCCGCTACCGGCGCGTGATCGTCAAGCTCAGCGGACGTGCCTTTGCGGGAGCCGCGCCGTTTGGCCTGGACTCAGACGCGATCGGGTACGTCGCCGACGAGCTGATCGCCGCGCGTGCCCTGGGCGTGGAGGAGGCCGTGGTGGTGGGCGGCGGCAACTTCTTCCGCGGCAACGTGGCCGAGGGATGGGGCATCGAGCGCGCCGAGGCCGACAACATCGGGATGCTCGGAACGGTCATGAACGGGATTCTGCTGCGCGGCGTGCTCAAGCACCGGGGGCTGGACGACGTGCGCCTGATGACCGCGCTGCCGATGCAATCGATGGCCGAGCCCTTCATCCGACTGCGGGCCCTCTCGCACCTGGAGCGCGACCGTCTGGTGTTGCTGGCCTGCGGCATCGGCCAGCCCTACGTCACCACCGACTATCCGGCCGTACAGCGCGCGATCGAACTGCGCGCCGACGCGATCCTGCTGGCCAAGCACGGCACCGACGGCATCTACGACCGCGATCCCCGCAAGGAGCCCGGCGCGCATCGCTACGACACGCTGGGCTACAGCGACGTCCTGGAGCGCGACCTGCGGGTGATGGATCAGCAGGCGATCGTGCTGGCGCGCGACTACGAGCTGCCGCTGCATGTCTTCGACTTCGACGAGCGCGGCGCCATCGCCGCCATCTGCCAGGGCGAGAACCGCGGCACCTACATCTCGCCTGAGACCAAGCTCGTCAAGTCGGCGGTAGCGCCGGTCGGCTGAGGCGCCCCGCGCGCACGTCCGGCGTCAGCCTGGCTGCTGCTCCTGCCGACGGTCCGCGCGAAGTCAAGACGTGCGGGCCGTCGGCACCTGTGGTGCCTGGGTCAGGGTGCGCTCACGGGGCGGGCGTGGAGGCCGCGGCGTGGTTCTGCGCCGTCGCCGTCGGCGCCGCCCGCCGGCAGGCCGAGGCCGTCGTCGACCTCGACGTTCTCAGGCTCCAGCGTCAGGCCGGAGGCCTCCGCGCACAGCTCGATGAGAGCGGCGAAATCGACCTCGTTGCCCTTCTGGCCCTTGAGGGCCTGCACGATCTGCTCGGTGGCGGCCGCCAGCGGCATCGCCACGTCGAGGTCCCGCGCGGCCTCGAAGCCGAGGTGGAAGTCCTTGAGCAGGAGCTCGGGGGTGAAGGTGGGGGTGAAATCGAGGTTGACGTAGGCCGGCGACTTGTAGCGGGTGAAGGTCGAGCCCATGACGCTGTCGTTGAGGAACTCGAGGAAGTCGGCGCGCGCGACACCTCCCTTCTCCGCCAGCACGGTGATCTCGGCCATGCACTGGGCGACCACCCCGAGCATGAGGTTGTGGCAGATCTTCACCAACCGCGCGCGCTCTCCCTCGCCCACGTAGGTGACCTGCCGGCACAGCACGTCCAGATATGGCCGGGCCTGCTCCCAGGCGCTGCGGGGTCCCGAGGCCACGATGGTGAGCCGTCCGGACTCCGCGACCTTGGGGTTGCCACTGACCGGCGCCGCCAGCATCGCGGTCCCGCGCTCGTGCGCGCGGGCGCGGATCTGCTCAGCGGCCGACGGGGAGATCGTGGTGGAGTCGACGATGAGGCCGGGAGCGACGTCGGGGCGCGACAGCAGCGCTGCGCACACCTGCTCGACGTCGGCGGAGCCGGCCACCATCGTGAACACGATGTCGCGATCGGCGAGATCGGCCGGCGTGTCCACCACGACGGCGCCATGCGCCTCGAGGTCCGCGGCCTTCTCGCGCGTGCGGTTGTAGACGGCGACCTCGTGGCCGGCGCGCAGCAGCCTCGTGACCAGCGCCCGCCCCATGCGCCCCACGCCCACCCAGCCGAGGCTGGTCACCTGATCGCCGCCCATAGCCTCTCAATTCCTCACGTTGCAATCGATTGCAGGACTCTAGCCGAGCGGTTGAGGGGCGTCAAGGTCGGGGGTATGCTGTCTGCAATCGTTTGCACCGACATCAGGATGGGGTGAAGCCAGTGGGTGTGCACAGCTACGGCGTGATGGGCGTTGACTGGGAGGACCGGGTCCGCTACGACCGGCTCCGCGAGGAGCGCTTGGCCCGGATCAAGGGGCTGCTGGCCGAGTCGGAGCTGGGGGCGCTGCTCTGCTTCGACATGTCCAACATCCGCTACATCACGGCCACCCACATCGGGACATGGGCGCAGGACAAGCTCAACCGCTTTTGCCTGCTGCCCCAGGCCGACGAGCCGATCATGTGGGACTTCGGGTCGGCGGCCCGCCACCACCAGCTCTACAACCCGTGGCTGGGCGATGGCCGCAGTCGCGCCGGGATCTCCACCATGCGCGGCGCCATGTCGCCGGAGTCCGGCCGCGCGGAGGACGTGGCCGCCAAGATCCGCGCCGAGCTCGAGGAGCGCGGCCTGCTCTCAGAGCCGGTGGGGATCGACGCGATCGAGCCGCCGGTGCTGTTCGCGCTGCAGCGCGAGGGGATCGAGGTGGTCGACGGCCAGCAGCTCATGCAGCAGGCGCGGATGATCAAGACGCAGGACGAGATCACCCTGCTCAACATGGCCTGCGCGATGGTGGACGCCGCCTACGAGGAGCTCTACCGCACGATGCGCGCCGGCATCCGCGAGAACGACTGTGTGGCGCTGGTCAATCGCGTCCTCTACGAGATGGGGTCCGAGTTCGTGGAGGGCGTCAACGCCATCTCCGGCGAGCGCTGCAGCCCTCATCCCCACGTCTTCACGGATCGGGCGCTGCGCCCCGGCGACCCCGCGTACTTCGACATCCTGCACAGCTACATGGGTTACCGCACGTGTTACTACCGCACGTTCGCCGTGGCCAGCGCCTCGCGACCGCTGGTGGACGCCTACAAGCGCTGCCGCTACTACCTCGACGCCGCCATCGATCTCATCCGCCCGGGCGTGACCACCGCCGAGGTCGTTGAGGTGTTCCCCGAGGCCCAGGAGTTCGGCTTCCCCGACGAGGAGGCGGCGTTCGCGCTCCAGTTCGGGCACGGCGTCGGACTGACGATCTGGGAGAAGCCCATCTTCAGCCGCCTCGTCTCCCTCGACCATCCCGAGGAGATCAGGGAGGGCATGGTGTTCGCGCTCGAGACGTTCTGGCCCGCTTCGGACGGCTGGTCGGCGGCACGCATCGAGGAGCAACTGGTGGTGACGCGCGACGGCTGCGACATCATCACCCGCTTCCCGGCCGAGGACCTGGTGATCGCCGGCAAGCCCTACTTCACCGTCGGCGGCAGCCTGGCGCTGGAGCGCGACCCGCAGTCCAACCGCAATACCGAGCTTCACCACGACGTCAAGCAGGCCGTACCCCGGGGGCAGGATTGAGCTTGGCCCGTTCGCCGGTCAGTCGCGCGGCGGCCAAGTGGGGATCTCGCCGCGGCCGGACGGGAACCGGATGTTCTTGGAGCGCACGAACTCGTGGAGGGTCTCGACCGCGTTCTCGCGCCCGAACCCGCTCTCCTTCTGGCCGCCGAACGGCGAGCCGAGGAACGCGCGCCGCATGTAGTTGTTGACGAACACCATGCCCACCTCGAGACGCTGCGCGATCCGGTAGGCCCGCGTCTCGTCGGTGGTGCAGATGGCGGCGGTGAGGCCATAGCGGGTGCCGTTGCAGATCTCGACCGCGTCGTCCTCCTCGGTGAACCGCATCACGCAGGCGATCGGCCCGAAGATCTCCTCCTGAGCGATGGACATCTCCGGGGTGACGTCGGCCAAAACGGTCGGGGCGACCCAGTAACCACCCTGGAGCCGCTCGTCGGTGGGCAGCTGACCCTCGACGACCAGCCGAGCCCCCTCGTCCAATCCCCGTTGCAGGTGGGCGAGCACCTTGTCGCGCTGATCGGCGCTCACCATCGCGCCGATGTCGGTCGCCGGATCCAGTCCGTCGCCCACCACCAGCCGCGTCACGGCCGCGCCGAACCGCTCCAGAAACGCGTCGTGCATGGAATCGTGGACCAGGATCCGCGCCGTCGACGTGCACGCCTCGCCCTGGTTGTAGAACATCCCCTCCACGACCACGTCGACCGCCTCGTCCAGATCGGCATCGGCGAGGACCATGACCGCGTTCTTGCCCCCGAGCTCCATCGTCGCGAACGTCAGGTTCTCCGCGGCGCTGCGCAGGACCCGCCGGCCGGTCTCGGTCGCCCCGGTGAAGGTGATCCGCTCGACGCGCGGGTGGGTAGAGAGCGCAGGCCCGGCGCTCAGGCCAGGCACGGCGTTGAGCACGCCCGGCGGCAGCACCTCGTTGGCCAGCTCGACGAGCCGCAGCACCGTCAGCGGCGCCTGCTCGCCCGGCTTGACGATGACGGTGTTCCCGGCGGCGAGCGCGGGCGCGCACTTCTTGGTGAAGTGAATCGGCGGCCAGTTGAAGGGCAGGATCGCCGCCACCACGCCGTAGGGCTCGTAGATGACGCGGGCCTCGATCGGGCCCTGGTCCAGGATCTCGCCGTGCAGCGTGTCGGCCAGACCGGCGTAGTAGTCGTAGCCGGCGTGGCAGAAGGAGAGGTCAAAGCGCAGGGCGTCGCGCCGCGGCTTGCCGACCTCCCGCGCCTCCAGCTCGGCCAGCTCGTCGAGGTGCTCGCGGATGGTGGCGGCGACCAGGCGCAGCAGCCGACCACGTTCCCGGGGGGCGAGCGCCCGCCACTGTGCGAACGCTCGGCGCGAGTCCGCGACCGCCTCGGCGACGAGCTCGGCGTCGCCGTCGACCACGCGAGCGATCTCACGCCCGGTGGCCGGCTCGGTGACGCCGAAGGTCGGCCGATCGCCCACGTCGACCCAGCGGCCGCCGACGAAAGCGCCCCACTGCTCGCGCGGGAGGGCCTCGACGCCGGTCATGCCAACCGCTCCCACATCCAGTCCGCCACCAGCGGCCGGTACTTGTAGGGGATGTTGTTGCACACGTGGGTGCCGTCCTCGTAGAGCACCCACTCGGCCCCGGGGACGGCGTCGGCGATCCGCTTGGTCTGCTTCCACCCGATCACCCGGTCGAGCTTGCCCGTCACAACCAGGCACGGCGCGGACACGCGCTCGGCCACCCCGGACAGGTTGAGCTCGGCGGCGCGCGAGCGGGCCTGCGCGTCGGACGAGGCGCCAGTGTGGTGAACGATGGTCTCCCGGGTCAGCGCGGGCATCGCGTCCCATCCGGCAGCGAAGTCATAGGGGCCGCTGATCCCGGCCAGCGCCCTGATACGCGGCTCGAAGGCGGCGGCGCGCACGACGTAGTGACCGCCGAGGCTGACCCCCGCGGCGCCGATCCGGTCACCGTCGAGCTCCGGCCGCCCCGCCACCGCGTCGAGGATCGCCGTGACGGCAAGCTCGTACTCGCGGCGGATGTCGATCCGCAGGCCGGTCTCCCCCTGACCCGGCCCGTCGAGCGAGAGCGTCGCCATTCCGCGCTCCAGGAACACCGATTCCCAGCGGAAGAACTCCTCCTTGGTCGAGTCCAGCCCGGGGATGAGGATCACCAGCGGAACGGGCGCGGTCGCGGCGGGTGGCCGGCGCAGGTTGGCGACCACCGCGCCGCCGTCCATGGGCGCCTCCACGCGCTCGGCGGTGGGGTCAAGCCGCGCGTGCGCCTCATACAGGCACCGGATCGCCGCCTGGGTGTTCGAGCGGTTGCGCTCGGGGTCGAGCACCCACACGAACTTGGAGAAGTGGTAGGTGACGGCGGCCTGCGCGTAGGCCTCGCCGGCGCTGCGCTCCCGGCCCGCCGCGGCCGCCGCCTCGGCGAGCGCCACGTGGATCTCAGCGGTCTCGGTCCACCGCTGCAGCCACTCGTCCCAGCGGTCGATCGCCGCCGTGGTGCGGGCGAAGTCGTTGTGGTCGATGCCGTTGGCAATGAACCGCCCGGCCCAGTTGCGGATCGCCGACTGGACGCGCTCGTCGGCCATCTCGCAAGCCTACTGCAAACGTTTGCGGTCTGCCGGGGGCGCGGTGGAGCTGCGCACGATGAGCGTCGGCTCCAGAAGGATCTGCCGAGCGTCCCGCGAGCCGTCACCAAGCTGGCCGAGCAGTAGTTCCGCGGCCACGGTGCCGATCTCACGCTGGGGCACCCGAACCGAGGTCAGCGGCGGACGGAGCCGGTCAACGAACGGCATGTCGTTGAACCCGGTCACCGACACGTCGGCGGGACAGGCGAGACCGCGAGCGTCAAGAGCGTCATAGCAGCCGATGGCCAGCCGATCGTTGGCGGCGACCACGGCGGTCACCCCCGGGGCCCGGTCCAGGAGCTCAGCGCATGCCTGCCGGCCCTGCGCCTCGGTGAACGCGTCGGCGAACACGACCTGCCCGGACGGGGCCGCCAGTCCCAAGCCGGCCATCGCCTCCCGGAAGCCGAGATAGCGCAGGTGCCCCGTCGACAGGTTCTGGGGGCCACCGACGTGGCCAATGCGCCGGTGGCCGAGCTCGCCGACGTGGCTGACCGCCAGGCGAATGCCCTCGCGGTCGTCGACCGTGACCGCGGCCAACGAACCGTCCTCGAGGCTGCGGTTGACCAAGACCATCGGCGCGCCGCCGGCAGCGACGTCGGCGAGCAGCTCCGTGTCCAGCCGCGCGGTCGCGGCGATGAACCCATCCACCTGCCGCGCCCGCATCGCGTCCATCTGGCTGCGCTCGCGCTCCGCGTCGTTATCGGTGTTGACGATCAGGGCCGTGTATCCGGCGTCACCCAGCCGATCCTCGATGCCGCGCATGATCGGCGGGAACAGCGGATTGGTCAGGTCCGGGATGAGCACTCCCACGGTGTAGGAGCGATTGGTCTTCAGGCCGCGAGCGATCGGGTTGGGCCGGTAGCCGAGCTCCTCGGCCACACGGAGAACCCGCTCAGCCGTCTCCTCGTTGACCAGCGCCCGGGTCTGCTCGTTGAGCGCGCGGGAAACGGTGCCAGGGTGCACCTCCGCCAGGCGAGCGACATCCCGAATCGTCACCGTGCCGCGCACAGGTCGATTATGCCCGGGTCCATGACTCGAGCCGCCCGTGTCACACCCCCAGCCGCGGCTCAGACCGCCGCGGGCCGGCGCCCGCGACCGTGTTCGACCACTGCATGAAGATCCACGCCCAGGTCGGCCAACATCACGATGGCGGCGTTGCGCCCGGGCCCGCCGGTGACAGAACCACCCGGGTGCGTGGTGCCGCCCGTCTGATACAGACCCGGAATCGGCATCCGGTGCTGTGCCCACCCTGGAGCCGGCCGTTGCGCGCCGCTGTTGGCCACGGAGCGGTCACCGCCGTGGAAGGTGCCGTGCCACATGTGAGGGTTCGAACGCTCCAGATCGATCGGCGACACGATGAGCTCGGCCAGGATCGTGTCGTCGACCATGTTCGGCGCGGCGCGGCGGAGATGGCCGAGATGGGCCGCCGCGACCTCCTCGCGAAGCTGCCGCCAGGACTCGGCCGCTTCTGCGTGGCCTCTGGCACCCTCGGGCGCGTAGGGCTGCATACCGAGAATCTTGACGGTGTGCCGCCCGGCGGGGGCGCGTGTTGGATCCGCCACCGTCGGCGCCGGGAACAAGAGCCAGGCGCCGTCGTACACCAGCCGGCCCTCGCGCACATCGCGTCCCATCCGCCGGATGTCTGCTCCCCATCCCGCCACCCCGGCCGAGACGACCTCGATCTCGCCGCCGCCGCGCGTCGAGTAGCGCGGCGCCTCGGTCGTAGCGTAATGGGCGGCGAAGGCCGAGATGCCCTCGTCGTAGGTGTCGATCGCGTAGAGGAAGTCCTCGCCCCATTCGGCCGGCGACGCCATCTGCGCCAGATCCTTGACGTGGATCGTCGAGAGCACCGCACGGCCCGCGACATGCCGGGTCCCGTCCTGCGTCACCACTCCGACGCAGCGTCCTCCGGACACGATCAGATCGACGACGCGCTGGTTGCAGATGATCTCGCCGCCGCCCTGCTCGATCACCTCCACCAGCGTCCGGACCAGTTCGCCCGAGCCGCCTCGCGGGAGGGTCCAGCTCCGGCGCTGGCGTCCGAACACGATCGAGTAGGCCAACGGGCCGGAACCCGCGGAGTCGACCGGCTGCCCCGTCTGGAACGCCATCCAGAGCATGAATGACTGGACATGCGGACTCTCGAACTCCCGGCGGATGACCTCCCACGCGCTCATCGCGGCGCGACGGCGCCAGCGCGCGCCACCGGGCCGGCCCTCCAGCATCTCATCGAGGCTCGGGCCCAGTCCGACCGGCGTGAACCGTTGACGGTTGAACACGTCTTTGACGGCGTCGTACTCGGACAGGAGGCGCCGGTAGGCCGCGGCATCGGCACGTGAGTAATAGGCGATCTGCTCGCAGGTGCGTTCCAGATCGAGCCACATGGTGAGCGAGTCGCCGTCGGGGAAGACGACGTGGGCGACCGGATCGGGCTCGATGTAGGCCAGCCCGTGATCGGCGATCAAGCCGAGCTCATCGGCACTGAGGACCGGGTTGGTCTGGATCAGCGTGTGCCCGGTCGAGCAGGAGTCGAGCCTGAAACCCGGCAGCAGCAGTTCCTCTGAGGCGACACCGCCGCCGGGGGTCGAGCGCGCGTCGAGCACGCGGCAGCGGTATCCGGCGCGCGTCAGGTAGGCGGCGGTGATCAGGCTGTTGTGGCCCGCGCCGGCAACGACGACGTCCGCCACGGCGGTCGTGTCGTCGCGCCCGCTCACGTCGCGAAGCCCGCTTGCGTCACCGCGCCGCCCAGGTACAGCGCGCCGATCTCGGGGTGCTCGAGGACCTCCTGGCCCGAACCGGTGAGCCGCACCGCGCCGCTCTCCAGCACGACCCCGTGCGAGCTCAGCCTGAGCCCAGCCCGTGCGTTCTGCTCGACGAGCAGGATCGTCTTGCCGCGACGGTTCATCTGCTGCACCATCTCGAACACCATCTCGCGGGTCTGCGGGTCAAGTCCCATCGAGGGCTCGTCGAGCATGATCAGCTCGGGGTCGAGCATCAGGCAGCGGGCGAACTCCACCAGGCGCTGCTGGCCTCCGGACAGGCTCCCGGCCTTCTCGCCGGCGCGCTCGCGCACGATCGGGTACAGCTCCTCGACCGCGCTGAGCCTGCGGGACACGACAGCGCTGTCATTGACGGTGAACGCCCCCATCTCCACGTTCTCGCGCACGGTCATCTCCGGGAACAGGCTGTGGGCTTGCGGGATCTGGGCCAGCCCGCGGCCGAGGATCTGCTTCGGGGCGAGCCCGGCGATCGGCGCGCCGTCGAACTCGATCTCCCCCATCCGGGGCTTCAGGAGGCCGCTGATCGTCGCCAGCACCGTGGACTTGCCCGCGCCGTTGGGGCCAACGACGCAGGTGATGCTCCCGCGGGGCACGTCGAGTGACACCTGCTTGAGGATGTCGCCCCCGCCATAGCCGGCGGTCACGCCACGCAGACGCAGAAGCACCTGGGATTCGCCTAGGCGCTCCGCCGGAGCGGCGCGCGCAGGCACCACCGACACGCGCGACGCCGGGCGCGCGGCCTCCTCGGCCAGGCGCAGCTGCGTCGAGGCGTCGTCCTCACCGCCCAGGTAGGCGTCCAGTACAGCCGGGTTGGCGCGCACCTCGGCGGGGGTGCCCGAAACGAGCGCCGTGCCCTGGCTGAGTACCGTCACCCGCGAGCACAGGCTCATGACGAACTCCATGTTGTGCTCGACCACCACGATCGTCTTGCCCGTGCGATTGAGCGCAGCGATGCGATCGCCGAGATGACCGATGAGGGTTGGGTTGACGCCGCCGGCGGGCTCATCCAGCAGGAGCACGGCGGGATCGGCGACGAGCAGCGACGCCAGCTCGAGCAGCTTGCGCTGCCCGTAGGAGAGGTTCCCCGCGGGCTCGTACGCCAGGCGGCCGATGCCCACGAAGTCCAGCAGTTCCATGGCGCGCCGCTTCTCGCCCGCCGAGCCGGCGCGGCGCACCACCTCGCGGAGCCATCCCCGCTCGCGCTGGGTGGCGACGAGCATGTTCTCCAGCACGGTGAGGCGCATGAACAGCCGGGTGAGCTGGAAGGTGCGCCCGATCCCGAGGTTGAACACCCGGTCCGGAGGAGCGTTGGTGATCTCGGCGCCGCGGAAGCGGACCTCTCCCTGCTGGATGCGCTCATACCCGGTGATGACGTTGAAGAGAGTCGTCTTGCCCGAGCCGTTGGGTCCGATCAGGCCGTTGATCTCACCCTCGTGGACCTCGAGGTCGCACAGAGACAGCGCCGTGACCCCGCCGTAGGCCTTGGAGACGCCATTGACCTCGATGAGGCTGGTCATGGCGCCGCGCCCGCCACTCCGCCGGGGAGCTTGCGCTCGCGCTCTGCGGCGGCGTTGACTGCTGTGCGCGCGCGGCGGCGGGCGAGCCAGTGGGCGATGCCGGGGACGACACCGCGCGGGAGGATGAGGATCACCGCCAGGAAGAGCACACCGTAGGCGATGAGGTACGTGGCGCTGCTCGAGAACGTCTGGGTCAGGTACTGCTGCAGGGATTCGAGCACGAGCGCGCCCAGCAGCGGCCCGGTGATCGTGCCAAGCCCGCCCAGGAACGCCATCAGCGCGATCGACAGGTCGAACAGGGGGTCAAAGGCGAACTGGGGGAAGATCTGGCCCACGAAATAGAAGTACAGGCCGCCGACCATGCCGATCGGCACCGCCGACATGACGAAGGCGATCAGCTTGAGGCGCCGGGTCCTGACTCCGAGGCCGAGGGCCCTGTCCTCGTCGTCGCGGATGGCCAGCAGCTGGAGCCCGAAGCGCGAGCGGCGGACCCCCCACGACATGAGCACGGTCGCCACCAGGATCGCGAACGCGACGTAGTAGAACGGCTGGTTGTAGTTGGCGGCGGAGAACGGCGCGATCGGCAGCAGGATGCCCGACGTACCGCCGGTGAACGCGAGGTTGGTCGCGGCCAGTTGGAAGATGAAGAAGATGGCGATGGTGACCACGACGAACGTGTGGCGGCGGGTGCGCAGCGCCACCAGCCCCACCGGGATGGCGATGAGCCCGGCGACGATGCCGCCGAACGGGAGCAGCCCGAACACCGCCCACCCACCGGTCACGTGCCAGTCGCGCGCGGCCAGCGCCACGGCGTAGCCGCCGCAGCCGAAGAAGACGGCGTGGCCGAGGGCCAGGTAGCCCGAGTAGCCACTGAAGATGTTCCACGCGGTGGCGGACACCATGAACACCAGCGTGAACACCGCGATCGAGGTAGCGGTCGGGTCGGTGACCACCAGGGGGAAGGCGACGACGATCGCCAGTGAGACGGCGATCGCGGCCAGGGTCGCGGCACGGTGGGGTGCGACCGGCGCGACCGGCGCGGCAGCCGCCGGCGTCTCGGCCGGGAGGTCCTCGGGCGGCGCAGCCGGCTCCGTCATTGGGCGCGCGCCGCCGTCCGTCCGAACAGACCCTGGGGTCGAATCGACAGGACGACCACGAGCGCCGCGAAGTACACCAGGGGCGCCCACGTCGGCGACCACGCCACCGCCACCACGTCGTTGATCACGAGCAGTAACACGGCGGCCGCCATGGCCCCGCCGATGCTGCCCATGCCCCCGAGGATGACGATGGCCAGCAGCCGGGAGATGAGGTCGTACCCGGTGTTGGGGTTGAAGGAGTTCGTCGCCCCGAACACCATCCCGCCGACCGCGGTCACTGCGACGCCGATCCCCATCGAGAGCGTGCGCACCCGGTTGACGTCGACCCCGATGAGGTCCGCGGCGGTCCGATTCTGCAGAGACGCGCGCACGGCCCGGCCGAACTTGGTGCGATACAGGCCGTAGTACAGGGCGGCCAGCAGCACCACGGCCAACGCGAACCCGATCAGGTAGATGACGGGCAGGTAGAAGCCCAGCATGTGCACCGAGCTGTTGACATACGGGGCCTGGAGCTGGCGGAAGTCGACACCGAAGATGGCGGTCAGCACGCCCTCGATGACGATCGCCACCGCGTAGGTGACGAGGATCGACATCTGGGTGCGGTCCTGATCGCGCAGGCGGCGCATGAAGCAGAACTCGACCGCGACTCCCACCGCGAACATCACCGGCGCCGTGATCAGGAGCCCCGGCAGCAGACCGATGCCGAGGTGGACCGAGAGCACGTAGCTGAGGTAGGCGCCCAGGATGACCATCACGCCCTGCGCGATGTTGATGATGTCCATGACGCCGAAGATCAGGGTCAGACCGGCGGCCATGAGGGCATAGACGCCGCCGGTCAGGATCCCATCGACGATGGCCTGCAGCAGTTCCGTTAAGGACACTGTGTCAGTGTCGCTCGATCAGCGGCGGACCCGACACTACCCTTGCCACGCGGGCTTCGGGTACTGAGGCGGCGTCGAGCCCGATGTGGTGGTGGGGAGCGATTGCACCAGGTTGCCGTTCTGCCACTGAAAGGTCAGTGTCTTCTGGGCGTTGTTCTCACCCAGGTTGTCGAACTTGACCGGCCCCTGCACGCTGTTGAGGATGGCGTTGCTCTTGAGGTAGGTGATGATCTTCTGCTGGTCGAAGCCGTGGGTGGCCTGGACGGCCTGCGCGAGGACCTGGCCCACCGAGTAGGCCTCGGCGACGTCGGCGTTCACCGAAGACGCGTCACCGCCGTACTTGGCGATGTACTCCTTGACCATCTGCTGGCTGTCGGCCTTCTTGAAGCCGCCGTACCACCCGTTGGGGACGAAGATGCCGTTCTCGTTGCCCTTCCCCACGGCCTTGATGAACTGCGCGCCCTGGTCGGGCCCGGCGGTGGCGATGAACGCCTTGGGGTTGTAGTGCTGCTGGATGAACGCGTGGGTGAAAGCCGACACCGTCGGTACGTCGACGGCCCCGAGCACGACGACGTCTGGCTTTGCCGACGCGACCTGGCCGGCGATCGGGGTGTAGTCACTCACCTCGGCGGGGAAGACCTTGTTGAGCACCGTCTTGACGCCGGCGGCCTCCATGATCTTCTGCGCCGGCGGGAGCTGCGGTTGGGTGAACGGATCGTTGACGGTCACGTAGGCGGCGGTCTTGGGCCGCTTGGACGCCGGCAGCGACGCGACCCACTGCGCAAAGCTCACGAGGTTGAGCTTGACCGGGATCGAGACGTCGAACACGTTGTGCAGGCCCGCCCCGAACACGGACGGCGCACCGCCGGCGCCCTCGACGAAGGCGTAGCCGTATCGCTGGGCGATGCGCGCCGCCGGCACCGTGAGCAGTGACGAGAAGGGGCCGAACACGAGCTGGTCCTTGTTGGAGCCGATCAGCTTCTGGTAGTTGGAGACCACCTGAGCCGGGCTGGAGGCGTCCGAGACCACATCGAGCTTGATCGGGTGCCCGAGAAGCCCACCGGCCTTGTTCTGGTCCGCGGCCCACAATTGGTACCCGCGCGCGAAAGCCTGCCCGTCGGCGGCGAAGTCGCCCGAGAGCGACAGCGAGGTCCCGATCGTGATCGGGCTGGCGTTCGCATGGCTGCTCGAGCTCTTGGCGACACCACCTCCACCGCTGCTCGACGCGCTGCTGCTGTTGGACGAGCTGCCACAGGCTGCGAGCAGCGTGACCGCGCCGAGCGCCAGCCCGGCTGTTACCCACCTTCGAAGGACCCTCATCTCCCTCACCCTCCGCTTCTCTTGTGCCGTCCTGTTGCGCGGACGACGGAGTGCTGCAATCGTTTGCAGGCGCAACTTAGCGTTTGGGGGCGGGTGCTGTCAACCGCAAACGTGTGCGGCTCGCGTTAAGACCGGCGCGCCCGGGCCGGCGATCAGGGGCCACGACGGTCAGCAGCGTCGCCGACGCCGGCGGCAGGCGGACCACGAGCCGTCCCAGGACGGCGTGCAGTACGAAAGGGCGCGCCTTTCCGGCCAGCAGGCCGGTGTCCGTCGGCGTGGCAAAGGACTGCCCGGCGAGCGTGACGCCCGAGGTGGCATCGGCGCGCAGGGCGCGCAGACGCGTGCCGACGGCGCCCCAGGCCGGGACCGGAGGACGGACGGCGACGGTGACCGAGAGACGGCGTGAGTCGTTGATGAGGATCACCCGAACACGGCCTCCCGGAGCACGCGTGGACCAGATGCGCAGGGTGCTCGGCCCGCGGTAGGACGCGGGAAGCAACCGGGAGCGCGGCGGGGCGGCACGCGCGAACATGAGCAGCCCGTAGTAGAGCGGGCGCACCTCGCCGCTCCAGCGCCCGCCGTGCTCGATGACGTCGAACGGCTCGTAGATCGCCTTATGGAAGGTGTGGATGTTGACGCCGTCGACGCCCACCCGGGCCAGGTTCAGCAGCGTGTCCAGCACCCACAGCGCCGAGGCCAACGTGTCGCTGACGCCGCGCGCCCCACCGCAGGCGACGCTGTTGAGCTCATCGACGCGCAGCGGGATCCCGTGGGCGTGGGCGACCCCGATCGCGGCCGCCAGGCTGGTGGCCGGCCCGGTCGCGGCGGCCGGGGCCAGGAGGTTGGAGATGGTGGGGAACGCCGGCGAGGCGGGCCGGGTAAAGCACCGTTGCAGCGGATAGCGGTGGAAGGTGACGAGGCGCACCCGCGGGTTGGCCGACAGGTACCGCCCGAGCCCGACCAGCCAGCCGTGGGCTCCCGAGGCCGGGCCCGCGAGCGGCACGCTGCGTGGGAGGGCCGTGCTGACCCGGGCGTAGTCACGAAGGTAGGCGCCGAAGCCGTAGGTCGCCGGGCGCCCGGCGACGCTGACCCCGGCCGCTGTGTCATACCAGCCGAGGGCGCCGTAGACCTCGGGCTCATTGCCGAGCTCGAGGCCGGCCATGTACCGGCGCCCGATCCCACCCACCAGCGCCGCTGACTCAGCGGCGGCGATGCGCGGGCTGTCTGACTCGAGGTTGACGCCAGCGATGATGCGGGCACCGAGCGCACGGGCGGCGGCGCGCGTGGACTGAAGCCACTGCGGGCTGAGCGTGTACTGGATGCCGGGCGGCCTGCGCACCCCGGGGGTGGGCGCCCACGTCCAGTCGGTGGTGTCGCCGCCGAAACGGAGCACCGGAGACTGCCCGGCGGTGAGGTTGCGCATGAGCTGGTCGAAGACCGGGTCCGGGTCGGCGGCGGCCCCGAAATACCGTGGCGCCGAGCGGTACTCGATGGACAGGCCGACGAAGCCGCGCGGGATGGGGCGGCTGTCGGGCGCCGCGCCGATCTGGACGCGGATGTCGGAGCGGGGGATCGCCGGCTGAGCGCCGGAATGGTCGCGATCGCAACCGAGCGCAGGGATCGTCGCAGCGAGGACGGCGGCAACGGGCAGGAGGCGCGCCGGGCGGATGCGCCGGACGGTAGCGCTCAGGAACGCCCAGGCGATCCTCCTCAGGGTCAGACGGTGGACCCGCCGCCGCCCGAGCCGCCGGACGGCGGAGGCTGGCTGTTGTCCCCGGGCTGGTCGGGGGCGCGCAACCACACCCGGATGTGCCCTGCCTGGATGACGAGGTTTGTGCGCGCGGTCTCGCCGGCGCCCGGGTTGCACGTGCTCCCTCCACGGCCGGGGCGGCCAGTGAGGCGGAACAGGGCCTGGACAAGCGGCCCACCGAGCTTGATGACGGAGATGAGCTTGGCCCCGCAGGGCAATGCGGCGTTCGCGGCCTCTGCCTGGGCGAGACTGTGGATCGTGACCTCCTGGTCGGGCCCCGGCGCGAACACGCTGGGGATCTCGAAGACGCGGGCGGCGCCGCGTACGTCGCCGCGACGCAGGGCGTCGGCCCAATGCCGGATCACCGCGACCGTGCGGGCATCGGCGGCGCGAGGGCGTCTCGCCGGGACCGGATTGGCCGGCGGCGCCGGGGTGGCGGGGGGCGCGTGCCGCCGCGTGGTGACCCGCGGCCGCGAGGCCGACGAGTGGCTGGAGCTCGCGGTGTCGCCCGAGCCACACCCGCCCAGGACGAGGGTGGCGGCCACCAGCACCAGCGGTGCGGCGAGACGGGCGCGCGCCATCGGCTGATGATGACAGGCGGGCGGGGCCGTCCGGCGCAGTGTGGATGGTGACCTGCCCACCGCTGAACCTCGCCGCCCACCTCGCAGAGCGGCGTCCGTATTTTTCCGACGACCCTCCCGGTGCTGCCCCGGATGAGCTCCCGTGAGGGGTCGGGCAGGATGCTCGGTGAATGAGGAGCACTCGAGGCACACCTCCAGGCGCGATGGCGAGAAGCTCAGCCGCCCTCGCTCTCGTGGCGCCCGATCCCGCGTCACACGTCCCCGGAGCGAGAAGGTGAGCGCATTTGCAGCTGATCATGAGACCGGGAGTCACGCGTCACAACCGTTTCGTCGAGGCACGATTGAGACGAGCGATGCCCGCCGGCGGCCGATCCGCGTCGTGGTTGCCGAGGGCTCCTATCCGATTCGCGAATTCCTCACCGCGATCCTCGGCAGCACGCCGAATCTCGAGTTGGATGCGGTCTGCTCGAACGGCAATGAGCTGAGAGACACCATTGCCGCCTCACCACCGGACGTCGTTGTCACCGACGTCCGGATGCCGCCATCCGACGGCGACGAGGGAATTCGCGTCGCCATGAGGCTGCGCGAAACCGACCCGACGGTCGGGGTCGTGGTGCTCAGCCAATACGCCGAGGCGGCGTACGCGCTGGGACTGTTCGACGGCGGTACCGCCCGCCGCGCCTATCTGCTCAAGGAGCGGATTCGCAACAAGGACGAGCTGATCGAAGCGATCGAGAAGGTCGCCACGGGTGGCTCCGTGATCGATCCGCTGGTCGTCGACGTGCTCATCCAGGCTCGCTCACGCGCGGCCCGATCCCGCCTCGCAGCACTCACCTCGCGGGAGCTCGAAGTGGTCGCGGAGATCGCCGCCGCCAAAAGCAACGCAGCCATCGCCGAGTCACTCGTCCTGACCAAACGAGCCGTCGAGAAGCACGTGAACTCGATCTTCTCAAAGCTCGATCTGCCCAACACCGAGGACGTGAGCCGGCGGGTGATGGCGACGCTCATCTTCCTGGACGAGCAAGACGACGCCGTCGACCTTCCTCGATCAGCCGCTGATCATGATCGCCGCGCGTTAGCGCCTGCTACTCGACCGCGGCGCAACGCCGAGCACCGTTCGCGGGGTGGTGGCGACGCGGTCGGGGATCCTGCAGACCGCCACGGAACACGGTCACATCCCGGCCAGCCCAGCCCGTCGCGTGCGCAGCATCCCGGCTGAGACACCGTGCACTAACAGCCGGACCGCGGTGGGGCATTCTCGCTGCGAATAGCCAGTGGGCGATCCAGGACTCGAACCTGGGACCTCTTCCTTATCAGAGAAGCGCTCTAACCGACTGAGCTAATCGCCCGTCCGCAGGCGATTCTAACGGCGTCTGCGCCGGGTGGGCGCGGATTCGCCGTCGGCCCCGCGGCCTCAGACCCAGGGCCATTTGATCAAATCTATTCGGTAGCTCAACCCTGGGTTGAGGCGGGTGCAGCGAGCTTCAGGCTGCGGGCGAGCGCCAGGGCCTCCTCGGCGCTCGCAAATTCCAGCTGCGCCCGGAAGCCTGTACCTGAGGCTGAGACCCTGACCTCACGTCCCAGGGCGGCCTCGAAGGTGTCGCCGATCTCGGCGATCGCGGCCTCCTGGTCGGGGTGCAGCCTGCGGCCGCGGCGCCGGCGCCGGTCGGACGCCACCGTGCCGTCGGATTCGGAGCGCGTGGCTCGGGCCCGCTGCTCGAGCTCGCGCACCGACCAGTCGTTCTGCAGGGCGGAGCGGGCCAGGCGGCGTCGCTCGCCGTGGTCGGGCGCCGTGAGTAGAGCGCGACCGTGGCCCTCGCTGAGGTCGCCGGCTTGGATCGCTTCGAGCGCCTCGTCGGGCAGGTCCAGCAGCCGGATGAGGTTCGAGACCGCGACCCGGCTACGGCCGACGCGCCGCCCCACCTCCTCGCGCGACAGGCCAAGCTCCTCGGTGAGCGCCGCGCAGGCTCGCGCCTCCTCGACGGGGTTGAGGTCCTGGCGGGCCATGTTCTCGATGAGCGCCACCTCGAGCGACGCGGCGTCCTCGTGGTGGCGGACGATCGCCGGCAGATCTTCGAGCTCGGCCAGCTTGGCCGCCCGCCAGCGGCGCTCGCCGGCGATCAGCTCATACGTCCCGCCCGGCAGCGGCCGAACGAGCACCGGCTGCAGTACGCCTCTGACCTTGATCGACTCTGCCAGCGCCATGAGGGCCGCCTCGTCGAAGTTGTCGCGCGGTTGGTGGGGGTTGGCCGAGATGAGCTCCACCGGGACCCGGCGCAGCTCCTCCGGCTCCTCCCGTGGGGCCACCGAGAGGATCGCCGCCAGCCCGCGGCCCATGCCCCGCTGGCGTTCAGCCACGGGCGGCCACCTCCTTGGCCAGCTCGAAGTACGCGCCCGAGCCCGCGCAATGGGGGTCGTAGTGGATCACCGGCTTGCCGAAGCTGGGGGCCTCGCCCACGCGGACGTTGCGGGGGATGACGGTCTCGAACACCAATTGAGGGAAGTGCTCGCGGATCTCGGCCTCCACGTCCTGGGCCAGGCGAGTCCGGCCGTCGTGCATCGTCAGCAACATGCCGGCAACCGTCAGCCTCGGGTTGAGCTCACGTTGCACCAACGACAACGTGTCCAGCAGCCCGGCGAGCCCCTCCAGCGCGAAGTACTCGGACTGCACGGGGACGATCACCCGGTCGGCAGCCACGAGCGCGTTGACGGTCAGCGGCCCGAGCGAGGGCGGGCAGTCCAGCAGGATGAACGCGTAGCGGTCCCGGAGCGGGAGCAGCGTCTCGCGCAGCCGCGCCTCGGACCCGGTCATGCGCGGCAGCTCGACGGTCGCGCCGGCCAGGTCCGGGCCTGCCGGAACGACGCCCAGATGCGGGATGGCACTGGCCACCACCGCCTCGGACAGCGGGACCTCGCCCAGGAGCGCGTCATAGACGGTTGGGGTCGTGTGCTTGCTGATGCCGAGCCCGAGGGTGGCGTTGGACTGGGGGTCCATGTCCACCAGCAGCGACTCGTACCCCGCCTCCGCGATGCAAGCGGCCAGGTTGACGGCGGTCGTCGTCTTGCCCACCCCGCCCTTCTGGTTGGCGATCGCATAGACGGTCCCCATTGACCGTGAAGCTAGCGGGGCGAGCGGTCAGACGGCGCGCCCAGGGGGCGCTTGCGCGCCACACCGGGCCGGCGGGGGAAGCGGCCGGGCGTCGGGGCGACCTTGACCATCACGTGCAGGTGGCGGTGCAGCGCCCCCGGATAGGGCTCGACGTGGATGGGCTCCCGAGCCTCAAGCCCCAGTTCGGCGGCGGCTCGTGCGCCCGCGGCCTCGTCGTCGGGGTCCCGCCGCCCCCGCCACGCCACCAGCGTTCCGCCGGGTGCCAGCAGCGGCGCCGCGTACTCGGCGACGACGGACAACGGGGCCAGCGCCCGCGCGGTGACCAGGTCGCACGAGCCGATCCCGTCCGGCCACGCCTCCGCGCGCACATGGACCGGTGTCGCGTTGCGCGCGCCGCACGCTTCGATTGCCGCCGCGATGAATGCGCACTTGCGCCCGTTGCCCTCCACCAGGCTCACCCGCGCGGCCGGGAGCGCGATGGCGAGCGGCAGGCCGGGGAAGCCGGCGCCCGATCCCAGGTCAGCGATCGACACGGCGTCGCGGACCACCGGCAGTTCGAGCACCACCAGCGAGTCGGCGAGGTGATCGCGCAGGATCCCGGCGGGGTCGGTGACCGTCGTCGGCGCGGTCGGGTCGGTTGCGACACGCTGAACGAGAGCCTCGAGTTGGCCGACCGCCAACTCCGGGAGCGTGTGGCGGCCCGCAAGCGCGCTAATCACGGCGCTCGATGCGCTCGCGTTCGCGCTCGATGACCGACGCGTATCGCTCGCACATCGCCTGGAAGCGCTCCGCGCTCCGCGCATCGCGGTCGGCGTTGATCTCCGCCTCGAGCACCGGGAGCAGATCCTCCACCAGCGCGCGCCCGCGCGCCATCCACTGGTAGTACGAACGGCCGCCATGGTGGTAGGGGCCGTACAGCCGGCAATTCGGGAACCGGGCCTCGAGCCAGTGGAAGATCGCCTCGTGCCGCGTGTGCATCCGCAGCACCACCTGCGGCTGGCGCCCGTCCCCGCCGAACGAGCCCTCGCCGACGAGCAGCCCAATGAGGAAGCCGCGATCGAAGTCAGACAGCGCGACCGCCATGCCCGGAGTTCTAGCGCCCTGCGTGTTTCACCGTCAAGAAAAACGTGAAACGCGCGGACGTTCAGTCCACCAACGGGGCGACGACGAGATGGCGCGAGGGCTCCTGGCCTTCGCTGTAGGTCTCGACGTCGTAGCGATCCTTGAGGTGCTCGTGGATCACCTTGCGCTCCAGCGGGCTCATCGCCTCCAGAGGGACGGCGCGGCGGTCTCTGATCGCCGTCTGCGCTGCCTGGTCGGCGGTGGCCCGCAGCGTCTCGGCGCGGCGCTCGCGGTACCCCGCGGCGTCGACCAACACGGAGACGCGAGGGTGGGCGGGATCCGTGTTTTGGCTGGCGATCCGGTAGGCGAGGTGTTGGATGGCATCGATCGTCTGGCCGTGATGGCCGATGAGCAGGCCCACGTCCTCACCGACGAACTCGGCGTGAAGGCCGTCGTCATCCTCGCGGACCTCGACGGTGGTGTCGACGCCGGCGGCGGCGGCGATCCGCTCCATCAATTCCCGCACCCGCTCGGCGGGATCCTGTCGGCCGGTCGCCATCCGCTACCGCCTGCGCCCGGACCGCTTCTTCTTCTTTCGCGGCGGTCGCGGCGGCGCGCCGCCGCGCGCTCCGGTGGCCACCGGCTCGGGCTCCTTCTCCTTGGGCCTGCGGATCAGACCACCCAGGCCACCCCCAGAGCCACCGCCAGAGCCGTTGGGCCCTGATTTCGGCGGGCCGCCGCCCCCGTCCTCTCGGGGTGGTCGTGGCCCGGAGCCCGATCCGCCGCCCGCCGCCGCCGGCCCACTCGCCGTGGCCGGGCGCAGCGGGCCGATGCGGCGCTTGATCACGTACTGCTGGCCGATCGTCCACAGGTTGGTGGTGATCCAGTACACGAGCACGCCAGCCGGGAACCGGATCACGAAGAGCACGAACAGCAGCGGCATGAAGAGCATGATCTGCCGCTGCGTGCGGTCCATCGTGGCGCTCGACATCATCAGGCTCGAGCCGAGCTGGGTGCCGACATAGAGCACGATCAGCACGACGAGGACGGCGCCGGTCGCCTTGTCGGTGAGGTCGGGGATGAAGAGGAAGCCCGCGCCGCCGTGCGGGCCGCACGGCGTCGTCTGCCCCGTCCCGTGGACCTGCTGGTAGGCGTGCTGGATGGCCGGGCAGATGTCGGTCCGCAGGCTCTGACGCAGCATGTAGTACAGCGAGATGAAGACCGGCAACTGCGCCACCATCGGGAGGCAGGAGCCCAACGGGTTGACGTTGTTCTCCTTGTAGAACTTCATCATCTCCTGCTGCTGGCGCTGCTTGTCCTCCTTGTACTTCGCCTGAATCGCCTTCAGCTCGGGCTGGAGTTGCTGCATCCGCGCCATCGATTTCAACTGCTTGACCGTCAGCGGGATAAGCACCGCCCGGACACAGATCGTCAGCAGGACGATCGAGAAGCCCCAGGAGACCCCCACCGAGTTGTGGAAGAACTTCAGGACCGACTCGAAGATGTCGATCAGCGGCTGGAAGATGTTGGCGGTAACGAAGAGCATGGTCAGGCGCTCGGGGCCGCGGCTCGGGGCTTGAACAACCGCTGCTCCTCCACGGGGTCAAAACCCCCGCGACTCCATGGGTTGCACCGTAGGAGCCTCCAGCCGGCCAGGACGAGTCCGCGCAGTATGCCGTATCGATTGATGGCCTGTGCGGCATATTCCGAGCACGAGGGGTAGTACTTGCAGCGGTCGCCGATCATCGGCGACAGCAGCACCTGGTAGGCCCGGATCGGCAGGGTGGCGAGACGGCGCACGGCCTGCATCAGGCGGCCGCCTCGTCAGGATCGCCGGCGGCGGTGAGGACCGTCGCACCGGGGACCTTGTCCACCAACTCACCCAAGGCGCGCTGGATCCCGGCCAGGCCGTCGCGAGCGGCCAGCTCGCGGGCACCCTGACGCGCGATCACCACCGCGTCGGTCCCCGCCGGCAGCCGTTCGCTCTCCTGGGCGAAGGCCTCCCGCAGGAGCCGCTTGACGCGGTTGCGCTCCACCGCGCCGCCGACCTTGCGCGACACCGAAAGGCCCAGGCGCGGGGCGGCGTCATCGTCACCGCGCGGAAAGACATAGAGCACGAGGTCACGGCCCGCGTGCGACCGGCCGTGACGGAAGACACGGTCGAATTCGGCGCTGCGCGACAGCCGCCCTCGTCCTGGCCGATGTGCGGACACTGATCCCGCCCACCCGCGGGACATCAGACCGTCAGGCGCTTGCGTCCCTTTGCGCGCCGTCGCTTGAGCGTCAAGCGCCCCGCGCGCGTCTGCATTCGGGCGCGAAAGCCGTGGGTCCGGGCGCGCTTGCGCTTCTTTGGCTGGTAAGTGCGTTTCATGGCAGGGTCCCGCGAAGAGGAGAAGTCGGAGTATACGCAGGCGCCGAGCCTGTTCCGGCGGACCCCAATCCGCGCTCCAGAGCCGCCCCGCGAGGGGCCGCGGAGCTTTTTCCCGCGCTTTGCGCCAACACCCCTCTGGACCCCGCCGGCGGCCCCCAGGCCCGTTGATATATTCGCCGACCCCCGGGCGATTGCGTCCGGCCCTCGCCCATCGTTCTCGGACGCTCCTGGGAGGAGCTGCTTGTCGCTGCCCGCTCAACCTGACGCCGTGCCAGCATGGCGCACCATCAGGGCCGAGCTCCAGCGGCTCGTCGGAACGTCGGCCTATGAGATCTGGTTGGCCCCGATCCAACTCGAGTCCTTCGACGGCGACCTGCTCCTGCTCCGCGCGCCGCCCACCACCGAGAAGTGGCTGACCGGCCGCTTCGGGCCGGTGCTGGAGCGATGTGTGCGCCAGGTCATGGGGTCACACGTCCGCGTCAGCTTCGTCGGCGGCCCCTCCTCCCACCACGAGCCGACGAGACGAGCCGGCGCCGACGGGCAGTCCACCGATCTCAACCCGCGCTACCGCTTCGAGCAGTTCGTCATCGGCGAGGGCAACCGCCTCGCCCACGCCGCGGCCCTCGCCGTGGCCGAGCTTCCCGGTCAGGCCTACAACCCGCTGTTTCTCTATGCGCCGCCCGGATTGGGCAAGACCCACCTGCTGCACGCCATCGGCAACTACGTCCTGGACTTCGGCGGCGGGACGACGGTCCGCTACACGACCGCCGAGGCCTTCACCAACCACTTCATCACCGCGCTGAGCACGAAGTCGCTGGAGACCTTCAAGCACGCCTACCGCCACGCTGACGTGCTGCTCATCGACGACGTGCAGTTCCTCGCGAGCAAGGCGCGGACCGAGGAGGAGTTCTTCCACACGTTCAACGCCCTGTATGAGAGCGGCCGCCAGCTCGTCCTCACCTGTGACCGGCTCCCACGGGCGCTGGTCTCGATCGAGCAGCGCCTGCGCGAGCGCTTCGAAGCCGGCCTGGTCGCCGACATCAAGCCGCCTGACCACGCCACTCGCGTGACGATCCTGCGCAAGCGCGCCGCGCTGGACCACATCACCCTCGCTGATCCCGCCGTCCTGGATCTCATCGCCGATCGCGTCCCGGACAACATCCGCGCGCTCGAGGGCGCCCTCATCCGCGTCGTCGCCTTCCACTCCCTCACGCAGCGCCCCATCGACCGGGCGCTGGCCAAGGAGGTCCTCGACGCCATGTATCCGGTCGCGCGGGGCGCGGGACCGCCCTCCATCGCCGAAGTCCAGGCGGTCGTCGCCGGGCACTTCAGGCTGTCGGTGGAGCAGCTGACCTCTCCCAGCCGCGCGGGCAACATCTCCTGGCCGCGTCAGGTGGCCATCCACCTTGCGCGCGATTTCACCGGCGCGTCCCTGCCGGCGATCGGCAGGGCCTTCGGCGGGCGCAACCACGCCACGGTCCTGCATGCGTGCAAGCGCGTCTCCGAACGCCTGAAGAATGATCAACAGGTTGTGGACGAGATCGCGGAGCTCGCCGCCATCGTGTCCTCCACTCCAGCCGACCGCGACTGTTGACAGACTTGCCTGTCCGCCTTCAACAGCAACTCGTTCGCAATTTGCCGGAGAACACGGTGTTCTCCACAGCCCTTCTTCCCTCTATGACTTCTAACTCCTTTCAGAGGTATTCATCGTGAAGATCTCACTCGAGCGCGATGCTCTGCTGGCACAGCTGCAGACCGTCAGCAGAGTGGCTTCGACCCGCAGCGCCATCCAAGCCCTCTCCGGCGTCCAGCTGACGGCCGCCCAAGACGGGTGTGAGCTCCGCGCGACCGATATGGACGTCGGCCTGCGCGTTCCCCTCGAGGCTGAGGTCACGCGCGAGGGCACCGTCGTGCTCCCCGCTCGCCTCATGCTCGACGTGGTGCGCTCACTGCCTGCCGCCGCCGTCTCGCTCGAGCTGCGCTCGGCCGAGCAGGACGTGGAGGTCATCTCGGGCAACGCTCGCTTTCACATCCGCACGCTCCGCAGCGACGACTTCCCGCCGTTCCCCGAGCCCGAGCCCGAGACTGCTGTCGCGGTGCCCGCCGACGCGTTCGTCTCGACGGCCCAGAAGGTGGCCGGCTCCGCTTCGCGCGACGAGACGCGCCCGGTGCTGACGGGGATTCTCGTGTCCGCCTCGGACCGCGAGCTGCGGATGGTGGCCACGGACTCCTACCGGCTGAGCGTCAAGGAGACGACGCTCGAGGCGCCGCTGGCGTCCGGATTCGAAGTCAACGTGCCGGCCCGTGCGCTGCAGGAGTTGACCCGGCTGGTGGGTCACGGCGAGGACGAGTCGCTGAGCATCAGCGTGCGCCAGAACCAGGTGCTCTTCACACTGGGTCGCATCGTCCTCTCCAGCCGGCTCATCGACGGCCAGTTCCCCAACTACCGGCAACTGCTGCCCGAGAGCTTCGAGCATGAGCTGCGGCTGGCCGGCGGGGAGTTCACCGACGTCGTGCGGCGGATCAGCCTCCTGGCGCAGAAGAACGCGCCGCTGCGGCTGGCGTTCGCGCCAGGTGAGCTCACCGTATCGGCGCAGACGCCGGATGTCGGCGAGGCCTCGGAATCGTTGCCGGTGGCGTTCCAGGGCGAGGCGCTCGAGATCGGCTTCAACCCAGAGTTCCTGCGGGCGGGTCTCGAGGCCATTAGCGAGGGCGACGTGCTCCTCAAGCTCATCAGCCCGCTGCGCCCGGGGCTCATTGAGGCCGCGGACGAGAGCCGCTTCCGCTACCTGATCATGCCGATCAGGCTCAACGTCTAGGAGTGGGAGGGTGGAGTCCGCGTGCGGGTCGTGCGCCTCAGCGTCCGTGACTTCCGCGGCTATCACGAAGCCGTAGCCGCGCTCGGCGACGGCCTGACCGTCATCACCGGCCCGAACGGCGCCGGCAAGACCAACCTGCTGGAGGCGCTCTACTTCGGGTGCACGGGACGCTCGTGTCGCACCACCAACGAGCGTGAGGTGGTGCGGTTTGGCGAGCGGGCGACGCGCGTGGTCGTGGACGCCGATGCCGAGGACGGCGCCCACGAGCTGTCGGTGGGCTTCGCGCCCGGCGAGCCCAAGCGGATGCGGGTCGACGGCGCCGCAGTGGAGCGGCTGCTGGAGGTGTCTGAGCGCCCGCTGGTCAGCGTGTTCCTCCCGGATCGCCTCGAGCTGATCAAGGGAGCGCCCTCGCTGCGCCGCGCGCACCTCGACCAGCTCGTCGGAGCCCTGTGGCCGGCGCGCGTGGCCACGCGCCGCGCCTACGCGCAGTCCCTGGCCCAGCGCAACGCGCTCATCGCCCGCATCCGCTCCGGCGCGGGGAGCCGGAACTCGCTGCACAGCTGGGACGCGCAGTTGGCGCGCCACGGGATCGGGCTCATGGCCGACCGCCGCGCCGGCGTCGACGCGGTGACCGAGGCCTTCGCGCAATGGTGCGCCGGCCTGGGCTTGGGCGGAGAGCCCGCGTTGCGCTATCGGCCGCGGTCCAAGGCAGGGACGCCCGAGGAGCTCGAGGCCGAGCTGCGCGAGCGCATCGACGGCGACCTCGAGCGCGGCTTCACCGGGCACGGGCCTCATCGCGACGATCTCACCACTACGCGCGAGGGACGCGAGCTGCGCGCCTACGGCTCCCAGGGCCAGCAGCGGCTCGCCCTGCTGGCGCTGCTGCTGGCTGAGCGCGATGCACTTGCCGCGTATCGGCACAGCCCACCCCTCCTGCTCCTCGATGACGTGATGAGCGAACTGGACCGCGACCGCCGCCGCGCGCTGGTTGACCTCCTCCGATCCGGGGGCGGTCAGAGCGTGATCACCGCCACAGACCTCGATCAGGTGCCCGGGGCCGACGAGCCGGGCGTGACCCGCCTCGCGGTGTCCGAGGGCCGCGTGTTGGCCGAGGCGATCGCCGTATGAGCCATCGGCGGTCGCCCCGCGCGATGGGGGAGGCGCTCGGCCTGCTCGCCGACGAGTTGGCCCCACAGACGCTTCTGGGGGATGTGCAGAGGGCCTGGCCGGGGGTCGTGGGGCCGTTGATCGCCGCCCAGGCGCAGCCCACCGCCGAGCGCGGCGGCGTGGTCACCGTCACGTGCTCGGCCTCGGTCTGGGCGCAGGAGCTCGACCTCATGTCGACGGCCATCATCGAGCGCCTCAACGAGGCGCTGGGGTCCGCGGGGATATCGCGCCTCAGGTGTATCGCAGGCGGCCGCTGAGAGGTCCGTCTTTTGCCGGGTTTTGCAGGCAAAAACAGCGCGGGCGCCGGCCGGTTTCGACCGGTCCTTGTGCTATCCTTCTGTACACCATTCCTCACGCCCCGGCGCGCCTGGCGTGGCGCGGGACCGGGGCGTCTCAACGTCATCGGAGGATCGTGGCGAACGACGAGGGCGCCCAGACGGGCGCTGGCAATTCCAGTTACGACGCACAAGACATCACCGTTCTCGAAGGCCTCGAAGCGGTCCGCAAGCGTCCGGGCATGTACATCGGCTCCACCGGTGTTCATGGACTCCACCACCTGATCTACGAGGTCGTCGACAACTCGGTTGACGAGGCCCTGGCGGGCCACTGCTCCGAGATCACCGTGACCATGCACCCGGATGACTCCGTCACCGTCGTGGACGACGGCCGCGGCATCCCCGTCGCCGTGATGGCCAAGGAGGGTCGGCCTGCGGTCGAGATCGTCATGACCGTCCTGCACGCCGGCGGCAAGTTCGGCCAGGGTGGCGGCTACAAGGTCTCCGGAGGCCTGCACGGTGTCGGCGTCTCCGTCGTCAACGCTCTGTCCGAGCGTGTCGATGTCGAGATCCGGCGCGACGGCTACGTGTGGACGCAGTCCTATGAGCGCGGCCGGCCGCTCGCGGACCTCCAGCGTGGCGCGCCCACCGACGAGACCGGAACCACCACCACCTTCCTGGCCGACTCCGAGATCTTCGAGACCCTCGAGTTCGACTTCAAGGTCATTGAGGAGCGGATGCGCGACACCGCCTTCCTCACGCGCGGGCTGAAGATCATCCTCATTGACGAGCGGGGTGACGGCAAGCGCGCGGAGTTCCAGTACGACGGCGGGATCGTCGACTTCGTGTCTTTCCTCAATGAGAACAAGGAGCCCATCCACCGCAAGGTCATCTCATTCGAGGGTGAGAGCGAGGAGGGCTCGGTCGAGGTGGCCATGCAATGGAACGCCTCGTACCAGGAGTCCATCTTCTCGTTCGCCAACAACATCAACACCCGTGAGGGCGGCTCGCACATGTCGGGCTTCCGCTCGGCGCTCACCGGCGCGCTCAACCGCTACGCGCGCGAGCACGGCGAACTGCGAGAGAAGGACGACAACCTCAGCGGCGAGGACGTCCGCGAGGGGCTGACCGCGGTCATCTCGGCCAAGCTGACCGACCCCCAGTTCGAGGGCCAGACGAAGACCAAGCTCGGCAACCCGGGCATGGCGGGCTTCGTGCAGTCGGTCGTCAACGCGAAGCTGGCGGAGTACCTGGAGGAGAACCCCAAGGACGCCCAGGCCGTGATCCGCAAGGCGGTGCAGGCCGCCCAGGCGCGCAACGCCGCCCGCAAGGCGCGAGACCTCACCCGGCGCAAGTCGGCGCTCGAGAACTCGACGCTGCCTGGCAAGCTGGCCGACTGCTCGGTCAAGGACCCGTCGCTGTCAGAGCTGTTCGTCGTCGAGGGCGACTCCGCCGGCGGCTCGGCGGTCAGCGCGCGGGATCGCAGCACCCAGGCGATCCTGCCGCTGCGCGGCAAGATCCTCAACGTCGAGAAGAGCCGCATCGACAAGGTCCTGCAGAACACCGAGATCCAGGCGCTCATCACCGCCATCGGCACCGGGGTGCGCGACGAGTTCGACATCGAGAAGGCCCGCTACCACAAGATCGTGCTGCTGACCGACGCCGACGTGGACGGCGCCCACATCCGGACGCTCGCTCTGACCCTTCTGTTCCGCGAGATGCAGCCGCTCATCGAGGCCGGCTACGTCTACATCGCCAAGCCGCCGCTGTACCGCCTCACGCGTGGCCAGAAGCACCGCTACATCGAGCGCGAGACCGAGCTGGAGGACATCCTCTTGGGCGACAAGTTCGAGAAGCTCGAGATCCGCGACGCCAAGGGCAACACCTTCAAGCTCACAGAGACGCGCTGGAAGCGGTTCACCCGGCTGCTCAAGCAATACGAGGGCTGGGCATCGGCGCTGCGCGCGGCCCACGGGCACGGCGTCGTGTCATTCATGCAGCAGGCGCGCCTGCTCGAGGAGCAGATCACCGACGTCCCCGCGCTGCTGCGCCACGTGGCGACCCAGGAGGGCAACGGGGACGGGCACGCCTACAACCTCACGCTGGTCGAGGAGCGTGCCGACGAGCTCGTGGTCCGCACGATCGAGTCCAAGACCGGCCTGGCGACGACGCACTATGTCCGCCGCTCCGCGCTGGAGGCGAACGAGTACCGCAGGCTGGCCGACGTGCACCGCGACCTGGACGCGCTGACCGGGACGCCGCCGTTCACCGTCGCACTCGGTGACAACACCACCGAGGCCGCCGGCTTCGACGAGCTCCACGACGAGGTGCTGTCCCTTGCGCAGAGGGGGATCGACTACTACCGCTTCAAGGGCCTGGGCGAGATGGACGCCGACGAGCTGCGCGAGACGACCATGGATCCCGCCACGCGGACCCTCGTCCAGGTGACGATGGAGGACGCCGCCTCGGCGGATCTCGTGTTCTCGATGCTGATGGGCGACCAGGTGGAGCCGCGCCGCGCCTTCATCGAAGAGAACGCCCTCGCCGCCAATCTGGACGTGTAAGGAAGGAGCCTCATGTCAGCGATCGACACCATCGGCGGCGGCAACATCGAGCCGCGCGGGCTCGAGGAGGAGATGCGCTCGGCGTATCTGGACTACGCCATGTCCGTCATCGTCGGGCGCGCGCTGCCCGATGTCCGCGACGGCCTCAAGCCCGTTCACCGCCGCGTCCTCTACGTGATGAACGAACTGGGCCTCCAGCCCAACCGCAAGCACGTCAAGTGCGCGCAGATCGTCGGCGAGGTCATGGGCAAGTACCACCCGCACGGCGACAGCGCCATCTACGACACGCTGGTGCGCCTCGCCCAGGACTTCTCGATGCGCTATCCGCTCGTTGACGGCCACGGGAACTTCGGCAACATCGACGGCTACTCCGCTGCGGCGATGCGCTACACCGAGGCGCGCCTGGACCGCCTGGCGACCGAGATGCTGCGCGACATCGACGAGGAGACCGTCGATTTCATCCCCACCTACGACGGCACGCGCCAGGAGCCGGTGGTACTGCCGGCGCGCTTCCCCAACCTTCTGATCAACGGCGGCTCCGGCATCGCGGTGGGTATGGCCACCAACATCCCGCCTCACAATCTGCGCGAGGTGATCGGCGCCACGATCGCCTACATCGACGATCCCAAGATCGACGTCGAGGGCCTGATGAAGTACATCAAGGGCCCCGACTTCCCGACTGCCGGGACGATCCTCGGGCGCGAGGGCATCCGCGACGCCTACGCCACCGGCCGCGGCCGCGTGCGGGTACAGGCCAAGGCGCACGTCGAGCCGATCGGGCAGGGCAAGGAGGCGATCATCGTCACCGAGCTGCCCTTCCAGGTCCGCAAGGGCGGCGAGGGCGGCCTCATGCTCAAGATCCGCGACCTCGTTCTGGACAAGAAGATCTCCGAGATCTCCGACCTGCGCGACGAGTCTGACCGCCACGGCATGCGGATCGTCATCGAGCTCAAGCGTGACGCCATCCCCAAGGTGGTGCTCAATAAGCTCCACAAGCACACTCCGATGCAGACGACGTTCGGGGTCAACATGGTGGCGCTGGTGGACAACGTCCCGCGCACCCTGTCCCTGCGTGAGGCGATCGGCCATTACGTCGATCACCAGCGCGAGGTCATCGTCCGCCGTACGAAGTACCAGCTGCGCCGCGCCGAGGAGCGCGCCCACGTCCTGGAAGGACTGCTCATCGCGCTCGGCAACCTGGACGAGGTCATCGCGCTCATCCGGGGATCGCGTGACTCGGAGACCGCACGCGCGGGGCTCATCGACCGCTTCGAGCTGACCTTGGTTCAGGCTCAGGCGATCCTGCAGTTGACGCTGAGCCGGCTCACCGCACTCGAGGCGGACAAGATCAGGCAGGAGCACGCCGACCTGGTGGAGCGCATCAAGGAGCTGCGCGAGATCCTCGGCGACGAGGAGCGCGTCAACGGCATCATCAAGGAGGAGCTCCAGGAGATCTCCGACGCCTACGGCGACGAGCGCCGGACGGAGATCACCCACGCCGAGGGCGAGATCGACATCGAGGACCTGATCGCCGACCAGCAGATGGTCATTTCGATCACGAACTCCGGCTACATCAAGTCACTGCCGCTGTCCACCTACCGCCAGCAGCGCCGCGGCGGCGTCGGGGTGACCGGCATGGACATGAAGGACGACGACTACATCGAGCACCTCTTCGTCACCTCCACGCATGACTACCTGCTGTTCTTCACCAACCGCGGCAAGGTCTACCGGCTCAAGGTCTACGAGCTGCCGGAGGCGTCACGGACCGCCAAGGGCCGAGCGCTCGTCAACCTGCTGCCGCTGCGCGAGGGCGAGCGGGTCCAGTCGGTCCTGTCCACGCGCGACTTCACCGAGGGCAAGTACCTGGTGTTCGCCACGCGCGAGGGCCAGATCAAGAAGACCGAGTTCCTGGCCTACAACACCCCGATCAAGGCCGACGGGATCATCGCCATCAACATCCGCGATGACGACGAGCTCATCGCCGTGCGGCGCACCAGCGGCCACGACGACATCATTATGGTGTCGCGGTCCGGGCAGGCGGCGCGCTTCTCCGAGGATGCGGTCCGGGCCATGGGTCGCGACACCAGTGGTGTGCGCGGCATGAACGTCTCCCAGAAGGGCAACGCCGTGTTGGCCATGGACGTCGCTCGCGACGACCAGGAGCTCCTGGTCGTCACCGAGAACGGCTACGGCAAGCGCACCCCGATCCCCGACTACCCGGTCAAGGGCCGCGGCACGATGGGCGTCAAGACGATCACGCTCACCGAGAACAAGGGCCAGCTGGCCGGCGCGCTGGTGGTGCGCGAGCACCAGGAGCTCGTGTTCATCTCCCAGGCCGGCATGGTGCAGCGCACCTCGGTGCGCGGCATCAACCGCTACGGCCGGGCGTCGCAGGGTGTCCGCGTGATGAACATCCGTGACGACGATCAGGTGAGCGCGGTCGCGCTCGTGGTCGAGTCCGTGGCCGAGACGGCCGCGCCGGTGGCTGACGATGACCCCCCGGCGATGGCCGATGACGCAGCCCCGGCCGCGCCCGAGGACGACCTCCCGACGCCGTCTGAGGACGAGGACACGCCGGCCGACGAGTAGCCGGTCGGGCCCTCGGCCGGAAACCGGGCCATTCCGCCGGACGGATTCGATAATCTCCTGAGTACCAGAGAAAGGAGGTGGTCCGAGCTTGTCTGACAGTTCTTGCGGGACCCTGGAGGTGTCCGGCCGCTAGGTCGGTGGCTGACCCCGCTTAGCGGAGTCCAACCCGCGACACCGCCGCCTCGAGCGCCCGGGATTCGTCCCTCCGGCACTAACGGCTCGTGGTGGTCAGCAGCCAGATTCGCGAAGGGCGCCGTGTCGACGGCGCCCTTCGCTCGTTAAGGGCGCGCGCGGGCGCGCGGGCGCGCCGGGGGCTCCGGGGGCAGGGGGCTCCGGGGGCGGCAGCACGAGCCGTGATGCATATCTGTTACGCCTGGCGTAACAGATATCCATAACCCCCGGAACGGCAGCCTCGTCGCAGCGGGAGCCGGTCGTTACGATCGTGGTATGTGCCGAAATATCAGAACCCTCCACAACTTCGAGCCCCCCGCCACCCACACTGAGGTCGAGGCCGCGGCGCTCCAGTACGTCCGCAAGATCAGCGGCTTCACCAAGCCCTCCAAGGCCAACGAGGAGGCCTTCAACGCCGCCGTCCACGAGGTCGCCGAGGTCTCGGTGCGCCTGCTCGCCCAGCTGACCACCAACGCGCCTCCCAGAAACCGCGACGTCGAGGCCGCGAAGGCCAGGGCGCGGGCCGCCGAGCGCTACGGCACGGCTCAGGGATCCGCCGCGGCGTAGGCCCGCCGCCGGCGGCTCACGGCCCCGCTGCCCCAGGCGCGGCCGCCTCGGGCGGCAGCACGAACCCACCGGGACCCTCCACAAACGGGACCACCCGCAGCACGGCATTCACCTCGAGCGGCCCGTACAGGTGGGGGAACAGCTCGCTATTACCGCCCTCGCCGGGCTCGTAGCGCAGCGGGGCCCCAACCCGCTCAACGGCTACGCACAGCAGCACGAGATCGCCCGCGCCGGCGAAGCGCGCGTTGGCCACCCGCGCGACCTGTTGCGCGACGGACAAGTGAATGAACCCCTCGGAGGCGAAGCCGGCAGGCGTGTAGCTCCCGGTGGGCCGCGCGGCCTCCCACTCGCCGCGAGCGGTGATATGGAAGATGACCGGCGGCGGGCTCAGGCCGCGAGGTAGGTCCGCCAAGCCGCCGGGATGGTCGGGCTGGCAACCTGGATGAAGACGTGGGGGCTCGGCGTGCGCGGCTCGCGGCTGAGGTGCATGCCCACCTGACGAGGCAGCGAGTTGCCCTTGCGGCGGTTGCACGGCGCACAGGAGGCGACGATGTTCTCCCAGCTGGACGGGCCGCCCTTGGAGCGCGGCACCACATGGTCGACGGTCAGGTTGGAACGGCTGCCGCAGTACTGGCAGGTCCAGTCGTCGCGGGCAAACACGGCCCGGCGAGTGATCTTGCGCCGGTGAGTGTCGCGGGGGATGCGGACGTAGCTGACGAGCCGGATGACGACGGGGCGGGCAATCGTCGAGGTGGCCGAGTGCAGCTGCCACTCCGCGCGCTCGATCAGCTCGGCCTTCTCCTTGAGCAGCAGGACGACCGCGCGTCGCACCGTGCATACGTTGATCGGTTCGTACGTCGCGTTCAATACGAGCACCCGGCCAACGGCCCGCCCGCGCCGCTGGTGCTCGGATTGCGGCGCGGACCCCAATGGCTCTGGTGTTACGGACGTGGCCATGAAGGACTCTCGCTGGCGCGGAGTGTACCGGTGCGGCTGGCGTGCCGGATCACGCGGCGGGATAGGAGCCCAGCACCTTCAGACGCTCCACGTGGCCGCGCAGACCGTCCAGGCCGGCCGCGACCGGAGCGTCGTTCTCGTGCCCCTCCATGTCGGCAAAGAACATGTAGCGCCCGAGACCCTGCTTGCGCGGTCGCGACTCGATCCGGGTGAGGTTGACCCCACGCTCGGCGAACTCCGACAGGCACGCGACGAGCCAGCCGGGCGCCTCGGAGCCGACGCCCCAGAACACGATCGCGGTCTTCCACGGGCCCAGCGGCGCGATGCCGGAGGCCACGGCGCGCGGGCCGCCCGAGGCCGTTCCGGCGCGGGCCAGCCACACGAAGCGGGTCTCGTTGTCGGCCACGTCCTCCACGCCGGCGCGCAGGACCAGGCACCCATATCGCTCGGCGGCCAGCCGGTTGCCCAGGGCGGCCCAGGGGCCGTCGTGGTCGGCCACCAGGCGCACGGCGTCGGCGGTGGAGCCTTCACCGGCGAGCACGCGCGCGTTGGGCAGCCGGGTGCGGATGAAGCGCGCGCACTGTGCGTTGGCCTGCGGATGGGACACGACGGTCTCGATCTCAGAGAGCTCCAGCGCGGTGCGGGCGATCAGGCAGTGGCGGATCGGCTGAACGACCTCGCCGACGATGGTGACGTCGTCGGTCTCCATGGCCAGCGCGTCGAGGGTGGCGTTGACCGATCCCTCCAGCGAGTTCTCAATGGGCACGAGCGCGGTGTCAACGAGCCCGTCGTGCACCGCCATGACGGTGTCGTAGATCGTCGGGAGCGGCACGGTGTCGAGGTCCACGCCCACGGTGTCCGCCAGCAGGGCCTCCTGGGTGTTGGTCCCCTCAGGACCGAAGTAACCGGCCCGCGCGGCCACGCGTCAGGCGGCGCCGGTGGAGGTGACGCCGCCGGCGCGCGCCTGGCCGCGCCCGCCGCCGTCCACCTGCTGGCCGCGGCTCCCCTGGAGCGCCAGCTTGATGGCCTCGTCCTCCTCGGGTGAGAGCTCGAGCTCGCCGCGGCCCGCATGGACCTGCTTGGCGTACAGGCGGGCCTGGTCGCGATGGAGGATGGCGGTCAGCACGAGCCCGGAGCGGGTGGAGTCCAGCAGCGCGATCGACATCGACTGGCGGCCGGACATGTCCCCGTACGCGTCGTAGCGCACCAGGGAGGTGTAGGCGATGGCGCCGTCGAGGCGCTGCTCGGCCGTCGCCATGCGCTGGTCGAGCCCTGCGACGACGTCCTCGACGTATTGGTGCAGCGCCTCGAACTGGTGGCGCAGCGAGGCCGCGTGAGCTACGAGGTCCTCGCGACGATCACCCAGCACCGCCCGCTGCTCGGAGCGCAACCGCGACAGCCGGAAGGCCAGGAACACGGTGACGAGCAGCGCGACCACGGCAACCGCGCCCGCCGCGATCGCCACGATGCCGACGGTGCTCGTCAGGTCGTGCACCGCAGTAAGGATAGGCCTCGGCCCGGAGGGTCGCGGGGGGGTCCTACTGGAACGTGACCGTGTAGGTGTTGGTGTTGTTGGTCACAGTCTTCTCGCCCGGCACCTTCTCGATCGTGGCCACCACGCTCTGGGTGCCCTTGGGCGGGGCGGCGTTGAGCTTGACCTGGCAGCTGGCGTTCTTGCCGGCGAAGGTCTCGGGCACCGTGGCGGTCCCGCTCACGCTTGAGCCGTTGATGGACACCTTGCACTTGACGTTGGTCTCGTTGTTGGTGCCGCCGTTGTTGAAGTCCAGCGTGAAAGTGGGGATCGGGCTCGAGGGGACGGTGTTGGTCGAGCCGGTCTGGAGCGTCGTGCCGTCGACGCTGACCGAGGTGAGCGAGTGGCCGTGGAGGCCGGGCGCGACCTTGGTGGGGCTGGCTCCCGGCACGTTGACGTGCAACTGCTCAGCGATGAACGACGGCAACACCCACTGGACGTTCGTGACGAACTGGTCGCCGTTGATGGGAGAGAAGGGGGTGCCGGCGGCGTGTAGCGCCCCGACGAGTTCCGGGACGGCGTAGCTCTTGTAGATCACGTCGGAGCCGTACAGGCGGGCGGTCTCGGCGGCCAGATTGTTCACGGCGGTCTGGGACGCCGTGCCGGCGAGCGCGGGCTGGATCTCCTTGGCGATGTTGCCGACGCCGTCCACGCGCATCTGGAGGGCCAGCACGAACTTGGAGTGCGCGGTCTTGACCTGATCGGGGACGCTCAGCGCCTGGGCCTTGGACAGGACCTGCTTCTCGTCGGTGAGCGTCTGGTTGATCTCATTCTGAACGTTGGTGGCGTTGGCGCTGCTCGCCTGCGCCAGCGTGGTGAAGAGGGACTTTCCGTTGGCCGCCGACTGGCTGTTGAGCGAGGACACGCTGTTGGCGTAGTCCTGGAGTGCGCTATTGGTGGCGCTGACCTGGCAGCTGTGGACGCCGAGGGCGATGAGCAGGATGATCACCACCAGCGCGCCCAACGCGATGGCCCGGCGGACCTGGATCGCCTGCTGGTCGCCCCCGGGAGGGCGGCGCCCTCCGGTGCCTGAGGTTCGACGGCCGCGGGATCCTGCGCGGGACGTCGTGCGAGGGGTCGTACGAGGCTCTGTGCGAGGTGGTTCGTCGACGTCGTCGAAGAACGACAAGCGGTACCGCTCCTTGCTGGGCCGGTGGAAGTCCGCAGTATGACCCCACACGCGGCTGGATTCACAATTCGCCAACCACGCGCGCGAGGATGAGAAGCGCGGCGATCGCGGCGGCCCAGGCGCAGGGACCAAGGCCGTGACACCGAAAAGCGCCCCATGCGCTCAGACGAGCCGCTCACCGCCCATACGCGTCGGAAAACCAGGTCCTCTACCAACGCCACCGCTCAGGCGACCGCGTCGGGGACGCTGCCCACGCGCCACCTCGCCAGCCGGTCGCCGCCGTCGCCGGTGGTGCTCGATCGCTACCGCCTCCAGAGCCGGCTTGGGACCGGCGCGTTCGGGACGGTCTGGATGGCGCGTGACGAGCGGCTGGAGCGCGACGTGGCGGTCAAGATCCTGGCGCGTGACCGGAAAATGTCCCACCCACCCGGCCGTTTCGAGCGCGAGGCCCGAGCGGCGGCGCGGCTCTCGCATCCCGCCATCGTCACCCTCTATGAGGCCGAGGTCGACGACGAGGGCGCCTACCTGGTGTCCGAGCTGGTCCGCGGCGAGACGCTCGATGCTCTGCTCGAGCACGGACGACTTTCGGACCGCGACATCGTGGCCATTGCCATCGCCCTCTGCGACGCGCTCGGACACGCGCACGCGCACGGCGTGGTGCACCGCGACGTCAAGCCGTCCAACGTCCTTGTGCCCGACGCACCCGCCGGCGACGCCCCGGTCGCCAAGCTCACGGATTTCGGCGTTGCGCGCGTGCTCGGGGGCGACGCGCTCACGCTCACCGGCGATGTGCTGGGCACGCTGGCCTACATGGCGCCCGAGCAGGCCGAGGGCCTGGAGGCCGGCGAGCCCGCGGATCTCTACTCCCTGGCGCTGGTCGTGTACGAGGCGCTCAGCGGCGTCAATCCGGTGGCTCACGTCCGCGGCGGCCGCCCTTCCCGCCGGCTCGGTCTGTACCTGCCGCCGCTGCGCCGGCAGCGACGTGATCTGCCGCGCGACCTCGCCGCCGCCATCGACGTCGCGCTGCGCCCCCGGCCGCGGGAGCGGGGCACGGTGGCCGACCTGCGTCGCGCGCTCGTGCGCGCCGCCCACGACGTGGATGATGAGCCGGGCGTGGTCACGGGGGCCTGGAGCACGCTGCGCCCCCGCGCGGCGACGTCGGAGCCGGACGGCCCCGACGAGCGGCTGTGGCGCGAGCCCGGCCCGGCCGAGCCGGGGACACCGCTCGGGGCACCACCGCAGGCCGCGCCGCTCGCGGACACTCCCCGCGAGGCCTGGCCCCCGCGGGCGCTGGGCGCCTCGGCCGCGGCGGCGCTGGCGGTGTGGCTTGCGGTCACCGCTCTGGCGCCCTCGCCGGTGCCGGCGGCGGCGGCCGGCCTGTTCGCCGGGGCCGCGGTCCTGCTGCTTCCCCGGCTCGGGTGGGCCGCGCTGGTAGTCGCGCTGGCCGCCGTGGCCGTCTCCGAGCACCGGGCCGGCGCCGCGATGGTCATTACGGCCGCGCTGGCGCTGCCCCTCGTCCTCAGCCCGGCGGCGGCGGTGACGTGGCCGCTCTCGGCCGGCGCCCCGGCGCTCGGGCTGCTCGGCCTCGCCGGCGCGTGGCCCGCGGTGGCCGCCCGCGCCCGCGCCGTCTGGGCCCGGGCGGCGCTGGGTGCGATCGGCTGGGTCTGGCTGCTCTTGGCGACGGCGATTGCGGGGAAAGCTCTCTACCTGACCCGGGTGCCCGGCGTCGTCCTCACGCCGCCGCCGCAGAACTGGATGAGCTCGCCGACCGCCACCGTTGACCAACTCCTCAGCCCGTTGGTATCCAGCGGGGTTCTGGCCCCTGCGCTGGTGTGGGCGCTCGCCGCGATCGTGCTGCCATGGCTGGTCCGGGGCGGCTCGCTGCTGCTGGACGCCCTTCGCGTCCTGGCGTGGGCGGCTATCGTGGTAGCCGGCACCGGGGCGGCGATGGCCGCCGTGCACGGCTCCGATGTGATGGGAGCCCCGCCCAGCGCACTGATCGGGGCGGCGGCAGCGGCCGCGGTCGCCCTGGCACCCTCCCTCCTTGAGATGTGGCGCGCAGCGTTGCGCTCAGGTGGTGCTGGGGCCAGAGTTCCGTAGCATGGACCCGCCCGGAGGGGCGACCTCATGAGTGTGCTCAGAAGCATCGAGAGCAAGATCGCCGGCCTCGTCGAAGGCACCTTCAGCCGTGCCTTCCGCTCCGAGGTGCGCCCGGTCGAGATCGCCCGCAAGCTCGCCCGAGAGATGGAGGAGCACCGGACGTTCTCCCTGTCGCGCACCTATGTCCCCAACGAGTACCGCGTCTACCTGTCCGCGCGCGATCGCGAGCGCTTCGCGGAGTACGAGGACGCGCTGGTCTCCGAGCTCACCGGCTATCTGCTCGAGCATGCGCGCCGGGAGCGGCTGGTCCTGATGTCGCGGCCGATCGTCGAGTTCGAGACAGACGACCGGCTCGGCCTGGGCGAGTTCGGGATCCAGACCCGCGTCGTCAATCCCGAGCCCGAGGCCGCGGAGGACGAGCCCTCGAGCCGCGGCGGACCGGCCCCGGAGCCCGAGGCCTCAGGCCGGACGATGATCTACAGCAACGCCGGGCGTGTCGCTGAGCCATTGGAGGAGCGTGCTCGGGCGCGCCAGGAGAGCGCCCTGCTGCTCATGGGGGGCAAGCGGCTGGTCGTGGGGCCCGCGGGCGTCACCCTCGGGCGCAGCCGCCAGTGCGACGTGACCGTCGACGACCCCAACGTGTCGCGCACGCACGCCGAGGTCCGACCCCGCGGTGGCTCGTGGGTGCTCAGCGATCTCGGCTCCACCAACGGCTCGCGGCTCAACGGCCAGCGCGTGGAGGGGACCGAGGTGCTCAAGCCCGGCGACGAGATCGAGCTGGGAACCACCGTGCTGCAGTTCGAGCTCGAATAGAGGCCCGATGCTCCAGCCCGTCTCCGTCGGCTTGAAGTTCGGCTTCCTTGCCGTCCTGTACCTCTTCCTCATCTGGGTGGCGTGGAGCGCGATCCGCGACCTGCGGCGCGGTCGGGGCGCCCCGGCGATGCCGGGCCGGGCTCCCGCGTCCGACGAGACCGGGATGTACGAGGCCTCGGGGCTGGCCGACCTGGCCGATTTCGAGCCGCGCCTGCTGGTGGAGCGCGCCGCCGGGCATCAGAGCGGGGTCGCCTACGACCTGATGGACGGCGCCGTGCTCGGCCGCGGCGACGTCGAGATCAAGCTCGACGATCCGTTCGCGTCATCGCGTCACGCGCGCATTTCTCGTGAAGGCCATGTCCTGGTGATAGAGGATCTGGGCTCCACCAACGGGACCTACCTCAACGAGGAGCCGCTGTCAGGGCCTCAGCCCCTGTACAGCGGCGACCGCATCAGGATCGGCGACAGCGAGTTCTCCTACCTGCAATGACCACCACCACCGACGCCGCCAGCCGCTAGAACCCATTCGACATGCTTCGCGCCGCCGACACGATCTGGAAAACCGACACCGGGCGCCAGCGCCGTGACAACGAGGACAACGCCTTCGTGCGTGCGCCGCTGTTCGTCGTCGCCGACGGCATGGGCGGCGCGCAGGCCGGAGAGGTGGCATCCAAGCTGGCAGTGGAGGAGTTCCAGGAGGCGCTCCCGGATGAGGGCAGTGCCGAGGAGCGCCTGACCGACCGCATCCGGGCGGCCAACCGGAGGATCTACGACCTGTCGCGCACCGAGCACGAGCACGCCGGCATGGGGACCACGCTCACCGCCGCCTACCTCGACGATGACCACCTCGCGGTGGCCCACGTCGGTGACAGCCGCGCCTACATCTTCCGCGAGGGCGAGCTGGCGCGCCTGACGCAGGACCACTCGCTCGTGGAGGAGCTGGTGCGCCAGGGCAAGCTCACCGAGGAGCAGGCGGCCGAGCACCCACAGCGGTCGATCATCACGCGCGCGCTGGGGATCGAGGGCGACGTGGAGGTCGACACGTGGAGCTATCCGATGCGCGCCGGCGACGTCGTGCTGCTGTGCAGCGACGGGCTGACGTCGATGATCGGCGAGCAGCAGATCGTCCACATCCTCGGCGGCGAGCCCAGCCTCGATCGCGCCGCGGACCGCCTCATCGGCGCCGCCAATGACGCGGGCGGGCGCGACAACATCACGGTCGTCCTCTTCCGCCTGGAGGAGGTCGGGGGGACCGACGGCGACGTGTCCGACGAGCCGACGATGGTGGGGATGGAGCCCCCGCCCGCTGCGGTCGCAGACAACGAGGCGGCCGAACCCACCACCGCCGGGCCACCACCACCGGGACCGTCGGCACCCGCCGATCGCGGCGGCGTGATGACCGCGCCTCCGCCGCAGCTGCTGACCCAGCGCGAACGGCCCACCCCGAAGCTGGCCCGCACGCAAGGCCGCGCGGGCTCGCGGCCGCCGCGCCGGCGCCGCTCTGAGCGGTTCATCAAGTCCGTGGCGGCGCTGATCGCGATCGCCGCGGTCCTGTTCGTCGTCGGGGGCGGGGCCTATCTCGCCAGTCGCGAGTACTTCTTCGTCGGGACCAACTCGGACGGCATCGTGACGGTGTTCCGCGGCTTCCCGTACGGCCTGCCGCTCGGAGTGAACATGTACGAGCAGTTCTACGTCTCCGGGGTGCCGGCGAGCGCGATCCCCGCCGACCGCCGCGCGCAGCTGCTCAACCACCGGCTGCGCTCGCAGGGAGACGCCATCAGCCTCGTCCGCGCCGCCGAGCTCGGCCAGCTCAGCCAATGAGCGCGCGCAATCGTGAGTTGTTCGGCCTGATCCCGGCCGCCCTGCTCGTGACCGCCGGATTCGCCGGGGTGTTCATCCAGCGCGAGAACGCACTGTCCAACGTCTCGCTGACCTACGGGGCGATCTTCCTGGCCCTGTGCCTGGCCGCGCACGTCTTCATTCGCCTGACGCTGCCCAACGCCGACCCCTACATGTTCCCCCTGGTGGCGCTGCTGGCGAGCTTCGGGATCGTCATGGTCTACCGGATCAGCTCCACTGATGCGCGCCAGCAGGCGCAGTGGTTCGTGCTGGGGCTGATCCTGTTCGTGGCCACGATCATCCTCTTTCGCGACTACCGCAAGCTCGAGCAGTATCGCTACCTGATCGTCGTGGTGTCGCTGGTGCTGTTGGTCCTCCCTCGTCTGCCCGGGATCGGTGAGCAGGTCAACGGGGCCTACCTGGAGATCAAGGTTCCCGGTGGATTGAGCTTCCAGCCCACCGAGTTCTCCAAGATCGGCCTCGTCATCTTCCTGGCCAGCTACCTGCGCGACACTCGACAGGTGATGGTGATGGGCGCGCGTCGGGTGTTGGGGGTGACGCTGCCGCCGCTCAAGCACTTCGGCCCGGTGCTGGTCATCTGGGGCGTGGCCATGGTCGCGCTCGTCCTGCTGTCGGACATCGGCTCCTCGCTCATGTTCTACGGGGCGCTGCTTTCGATGCTCTACGTCGCCACCGGGCGGCTGTCATTTGTGGTCATCGGCCTGCTGGCCTTCGCCATCGGCGCCTGGTACCTGGGCACTCACATCCCGCACGTCAACGCCCGCTTCGAGGACTGGCAGCACCCGTTCGATCCCCATCTCTACCACGCCACGGGCGGGAGCTTCCAGGTGGCCAATGGGATCTTCGCCCAGTCGGCCGGCGGCCTGTTCGGCCTGGGGTGGGGGCAGTCGATCCTGTCGCTGATCCCGTTCCCGCAGACCGACATGATCTACGCGGTCATCACCAACGAGCTGGGCCTGTTCGGCGCCACCGCCGTCCTCGTCGCCTACCTGCTGTTCATCTACCGTGGCTTCAAGACCGCGACGCTCGCGCGCGACTCGTTCTCGACGCTGCTGGCCGTCGGGCTGTCGACCGTGTTCGGGCTCCAGGTGTTCGTGATCGTGGGCGGGGTCACGCGCGTGATCCCCCTCACCGGGGTCACGCTGCCGTTCATCTCCTACGGCGGCGCGTCGATCGTGGCCAACTTCGTGCTGCTGGCACTGCTGCTGCTCGTGTCGGACCGGTCGCGGAGGCCCGTCCCGTGAGGTCCGTCCCGTGAACACCCAGATCCGGAATCTGTTCGGCGTGATCGTGATCCTGTTCGCGCTGCTGATCATCTGGACGACCCGGTGGACGGTGATCGACGCCACGGCCCTCAATGCCAACCCGCTCAACAGCCGTACGCTGATCACGGCGCTGAAGGTCAAGCGCGGGCGGATCCTGGCTGACAACGGCGAGACGCTGGCCCGCTCGGTCCGCCAGCCCAAGACCGGCTTCTACGGCCGCACGTACCCGCTTGGGGGGCTGTTCGCCCAGCCCGTCGGGTACTCCAACCTGACCCGCGGGCAGTCGGCCGGGCTCGAGCGCTACCGATTGCCCGAGCTCAAGGGCAAGCAGACGGCTTTGAACTCGGTGTTCGGGCCCCTGGGCGGCAACCAGAACATCGGCGACGACGTCTACACCTTCCTGGACGCCAAGGCTCAGCGGCTCGCCCAGCAGGAGCTGGCCGGACGTGCCGGCTCCGTGGTCGCGTTGGATCCCAGGACGGGCGCGGTCCTGACGATGTACTCCAACCCCACCTACGACGACAACCATCCGACGCCGAGCAAGGCGTGCATCGCCATCGCCTGCCAGCTCAACCGCGCCACCCAGGGCCAGTATCCGCCCGGCTCCACGTTCAAGGTGGTCACGGCCACGGCCGGCATCGACAGCGGCAAGTACACGCCAACGTCGATCATCAACGGCGATTCGCCCAAGACGATCTCCGGCGTGCCGCTACAGAACGACGGCAACCAGAGCTTCGGCCCCATCACGTTGACCAAGGCCCTGACCTACTCGGTCAACACCGTGTTCGCCCAGGTGGCGGAGAACGTGGGCCGCCCGACGATGACCAGGTACATGAAGCGCTTCGGCTTCTACGCGCTGCCGCCGATCGACCTCCCGCGCCCCGAGCTGGCCCAGAGCCGGCCGTTCAACCCAAATGGGAGGCCGTACCTCCCGGCCAGTCCCAACGAGGACATCGGCCGCATCGGCATCGGGCAGGGCGGCCTTCTGGTCACGCCGCTGCAGATGGCGATGGTGGCCGCCGCGGTGGCCAACGGCGGCAAGCTGATGGAGCCGCGCCTGACCAGCAAGGTGGTCGACTCAGACGGCCGCACCGTCGAGACCATCCAGCCCACCGTCCTGGATCAGGTGATGAGCCCCAAGACGGCGTCCGAGGTCAACCTGATGATGCGCACGGTGGTGGACGAGGGCACCGGAACACCCGCGCGCCTGGGGGCCGGCATCCCGTTCGCGGGCAAGACCGGAACGGCCTCGATCGGCGCCACCGGATCCGGCCTGACCCAGCCGTGGTTCATCGGCTTCGCGCCGGCCAACGCCCCCAAGGTCGCGATCGCGGTCACGATCGAGAAGACCAACGGCGAGTTCGGCGGCCAGGTGGCGGCCCCGATCGCGCGTGACATCGTCCAGACGCTCCTGGCGGAGGGCAAATAGCCGTGACCGCCGCGGACCGAGCCCCGACGCGGAGCGCGAGCTGATGGCCGATCCGGTCCCGAACACCATGGTGGACGGCCGCTACCGGGTGCTGTCGCGGCTCGGATCCGGAGGCATGGCGGACGTGTTCCTGGCCGAGGACCAGCAGCTCGGTCGCAAGGTGGCGCTCAAGCTGCTGCACCACCGCTTCGCCGAGGACCCCGACTTCGTGGAGCGCTTCCGGCGGGAGGCCCAGGCGGCGGCCGGCCTCCAGCACCCCAATGTGGTCAGCGTCTATGACCGCGGGACGTTCGACGACACGTACTACATCGCGATGGAGTACCTGCCGGGGCGCTCGCTCAAGCAGCTCATCCGCCAGGAGGCGCCGCTCGATCCGGTGCGCGCCATCGACATCACCATCCAGATCCTCAAGGCGGCGCGGTTCGCCCACCGCCGGGGCGTCATCCACCGCGACCTCAAGCCCCACAACGTCATCGTCGACGATTCGGACCACGCCAAGGTGACCGACTTCGGCATCGCCCGCGCCGGTGCGTCCGACATGACCGAGACCGGCTCGATCATGGGCACGGCTCAGTACCTGTCGCCCGAGCAGGCCCAGGGGCATGCCGTGAATGCGGGCTCGGACCTGTACTCGATCGGGGTCGTGCTCTACGAGATGCTCACCGGGCGGGTCCCGTTTGACGCCGAGTCCGCGGTGACGATCGCGCTCAAGCACGTGTCCGAGGCGCCGACGCCACCCCGCCAGTTCAATCCCAACATCCCGCCCGAGCTCGAGCAGACCGTCCTGTGGGTGCTGAACAAGAACGCGTCGGACCGGCCCACCGACGCCGACCAGCTCATCACCGTGCTCGAGTACTGCCGCGAGGCGATCGCCTCGGCCGGCGCCGGCCAGCACACCGCCAGCATGGCCGCCGTGGCTGCGGCGGGCGCCGCCGCAGGCGCCGGAGCGGCGATCGCAGGCCCGGGGATCGCAGCCTACCGGCAGGCCCAGGAGCAGACCACCAACGGCTCCGGCGAGATCTCGGCGGTGCGGCCGCCGCCCGAAGACCACGAGCGCAGCGGCTGGAGGATCTGGGGATGGGTGCTGCTCGTGGTGCTGCTGGTAGCCGCCGCGGCCGCCGCGGCGTACTTCCTCACGCGGCCCAAGCAGGTGCTGGTGCCCAAGGTCACCGGGGAGCAGATCAGCGTCGCGCGGACCACCGTGGAGCAGGCCAAGTTCCAGGTCGCCACCGTCTCGGTGCCCAACCGCCGGGCCCGCGGCATCGTCGTGGCCGAGTCCCCGGCCGCCGGAACCAAGGCCGACAGGGGCTCCACCGTGACCCTGACGGTGTCCAGCGGCCAGGGCAACGCGTCCGTGCCGTCAGTGCAGGGGCTGACGGAGGCCCAGGCCACCAGGGTGCTGCGCAGAGCCGGGCTCAAGGTCGGCAACGTGGTGTCGCAGAGCTCCAACCGGTTCGCGCAGGGCCAGGTGACCGGCACCAATCCGGGCACGGCGCGGTCGGTCCCGCGTGGCACCGCGGTGACGCTGTTCGTGTCCTCCGGACAGCCCCAGAAGAAGGTTCCCAACGTCGTGGGCGAGAGCCAGACCCAGGCCACCGAGGACCTGACGCGCGCGGGCTTCGCGGTCCAGCAGCGCAACCAGTCCACGCCGACACAGAGCGAGGTCGGCAACGTGATCGGCCAGACCCCTACCGGGAACACCAATGCCGCTCCCGGTTCCCCGGTGACGATCACCATCGGGACGGCGCCGACGACCGTCTCGGTGCCGACGGTGACCGGCGATCCCCCGGCAAATGCCGTCAGCGCGCTCAACGCGTCCGGGTTCAAGGTGACCCAGCGGACTGCGACCGTCACCACCCCCAGCCAGAATGGCGTCGTGATCTCCCAGAGCCCCGCCGCCAACTCCACCGCCAAGAAGGGCAGCACGGTGACCATCACGGTCGGCAAGCTGGCACAAACCTCGTCCTCCTCGACCACCACGACGACCTCATCGACGAAGACGACGTCGAGCACGCCAACGACCACGACCACCTCGACCTCCCGCAGCCCCGGGGCATGAGCGCCCAGCGGGTGGCGGTGCTCGCCGGAGGACGCTCCTCCGAGCACGAGGTCTCGCTGGCCTCCGGGGCCTCGGTGTCCGGAGGCCTGCGCACGGCCGGCCACGACGTGACCGAGATCGAGATCGGCCGCGACGGCGTCTGGCGGCAGGACGGGGAGCCGGTGACGGTGGCGCTGGGCTCCGGGCTGCCGGACGTCGATGTCGTCTTCCCGGTGCTCCACGGACCCTTCGGCGAGGACGGAACGGTGCAGGGGTTGCTCGAGTGCATGGACGTGCCCTACGTCGGAGCCGGGGTGCTGGCCTCCGCGCTGTGCATGAACAAGGTGCTGTTCAAGCAGCTCATGGCGGAGCTGAGGATCCCCCAGGTGGAGTACCGCGCCGTCGACCAGCTCGATTTCGACGCCGACGCCGACGCCATTGCACGGACGGTCGCCGAACTCGGCTACCCCGTGTTCGTCAAGCCGGCGCGGCTGGGCTCGTCCGTCGGCATCGCCAAGGTCGCAGAGCCGGGGGAGCTGGAGCCGGCCCTGCAGACGGCGTTCGCGCATGACTCGCTGGCCATCGTCGAGGCGTTCGCCCCCGCGCGTGAGGTGGAGTGCTCGGTGCTGGGCAACGGCGACCCCATAGCGTCGGAGCCGGGCGAGATCCTGCTGGCCGCGGGCGAGAGCGGCTGGTACGACTACGACGCCAAGTACACCCCGGGCGGGATGCAGCTCGAGGCGCCGGCTCGCCTCGACCCCGACGTGCGCGACCGCGTCCGCGAGCTCGCGGTGCAGACGTTCGTGAAGTCCGGCTGCCAGGGCCTGGCCCGGGTGGACTTCTTCGTCGTCGGCTCCGAGGTGCTCGTCAACGAGCTCAACACCATGCCCGGCTTCACCGAGACCAGCGTGTTCGGGTCGCTGTTCGCGGCCAGCGGGATCGCTTACCCCGAGCTGCTCGACCGGCTGGTGGGGCTGGCGCTGGAGCGCCACGCCGCCGAGCGCGCCCACCGTCACTGATGGCGGAGGGGGCGAGTGGGTGGGTTCGGTATTGCTGGCGCTGCCGCGCTGCGCTGCCCACCACGCCGCCGACCACCTGCGGGGCGTGCGGCGAGGCCCACTACCTCAACCCGGCGCCGTGCGGCGAGGCCGTGGTTGTCCGCGCGGGGAAGGTGCTGCTGCTGCGGCGTGCCAACGACCCCTACCGGGGCAGCTGGGACGTGCCGGGCGGCTTCTGCGACGGCGGGGAGCATCCCATGCGCGCTGCCGAGCGGGAGCTGTACGAGGAGCTGGGACTGGCCTGCCGGGCCACGGCCTACATCGGGGCCTGGCTGGACGTCTACGGCGAGTCAGCGCCCGACGGGCTGGAGACGCACTGCATCACCAGCGCGTATCTGGTGGCGCTGGCGGACCCCGGCGCCGAGCCGCGCCCGAACCCGGAGGAGGCGACGGGCTACGGGTGGTTCGATCTCACCGCGCTGCCGGCGGACCTCGCCTTCCCCGCCCACGCCCGGCCCATGCTCCGGGCGGCTGCCGCGCTGGTCGCCGGCACGGCGGAGCCGCTGCCCGACCGCACCTGGTAGGGCGGGCGGATTCATTACGTGTAGAGGGCGATCTCGTTGACGTCGACGTGGCTGTGGGCGCCGAGGCTCGTGATCCACACCAGGTAGTAGCGGTAGCGGGTGGCGCCGGTGCTGAGCTTGATCGTCTGCTTGGCCTGCGCCTTCGAGGCGCTGCCGACCTTGACCCATCCTCCGGGCCCGGGGTCGAAGGTGTTGGGGTCGGGCTTGGAGCTGCGCGCGTAGATGGTGACCGCGTAGCCAGGCGTGTCGGTGTCGATGATCATCGATCCGGCGGCCACGCCCGGCTTGGCGTCGACGTAGATCCCCACGCCGGGCTTGCCCAGGTTGTCGCCGACGTAGCTCTCGGTCGACCACGCGGTATTGCGGTCGCCGTCGATGGCCAGGTTCACCTGCTCGGGGTGCTGGTTCTTGGGCCCGCTCAGCGCGTCGGGGTTGTAGTCACGCGCGCACGAGTCGCAGAGCGAGACCTGGTGCGGCGTGGCCTTCGGCGGGGCCTGAGCCAGCGTGCCGGTCCCGTGGTGGGTGCGATTGGCCAGGAAGATCAGGGCTCCGACGACCGCCGCGACGACGATCAGGCCCAGCGCCGCGACCACGACCGGCTGGCGGCGGCGCAGCGGCAGACGGCGGCGCTTGCGGGAGGGCAGCGTCCGCAGCACGGTGGTGACCTCGCCCGTGACGTTGCCCGAGCGGGCCGTCTCGATGGCCAGCACGTCCTCGAGGTCGGCGATGAGCTCGGCGTCGTCGGCGTAGCGCTCGTCCAGGCGCTTGGCGGTGGCGGTGTCGACCACGGAGGCCAGCGCGGCGGAGATCTCGGGGCGCTTGAGCTGGACGTCCGGGATCTGCTCGCGGACGTGCTTCATCGCCACCGCCACCTGGTTCTCGCCCGTGAACGGAACCTCGCCGGCGAGCATCTCGTAGAGCACGACGCCCAGCGAGTACAGGTCCGACTGACCGGTCACGTCCTGGCCCAGCGCCTGCTCGGGCGACACGTAGTCAGTGGTGCCCAGCACGCGGCCGTCCGCGGTCAGGCCCTGCTCCTCCAACGTGCGCGCGATCCCGAAGTCCGTCACCTTGGCCGACCCCTCGTGGTCGATGAGGACGTTCTGGGGCTTGACGTCACGGTGGACGATGTGGCGGGCGTGGGCGGCTCCCAGCGCGCGGGCGATCTCGATCGCATAGGCGACAGCCTCGGTGATCGGCAGCCGCCCCTGCCGGCGGATACGGTCCTTGAGGGTCTCGCCCTCCACATACTCGAGGACGATGTAGGGACGTCCGTCATCCTCGCCGGCGTCGATCACCCCGACGATGTGGGGATGCGACAGCTGCGCGACCGCGCGGGCCTCGCGGCGGAAGCGCTCGAGCTGATCGGAGTCCGAGGTGACCTCCCGGTTCATCAGCTTGACCGCCACCTGGCGCTCGAGCGTCTCGTCCATGGCCCGATAGACCGTGGACATGCCCCCGGCAGCGATCCTCGCCTCGAGGCGATAACGGCCGTTGAGACTGGTGCCCACCAGGGTGCTCATGCGTCCGCTCGTATTGTGCGGCACGCGCGGACCAGGTGGTCCCGGTGCAGTGAGATTCTCCTTAGGACGCTGGGCCACGGGACGCTAGACCGCCCGGATCCGCCCGCCTTCGCCCTCGATGCCCAGCCCGGGGACGCTCACCCGGCCGGCGGCACCGTTCACGCGGCCGATCACCGCGGCGCCGGGATGACGGCCCGACAGCAGCGCCGCGGCGCGGTTAGCGTCCGCGGGTCCGACCACCGCGCAGAAGCCGCAGCCCATGTTGAAGACCTCCCACATCTCCGCGGCCGGGACATCGCCCAGCTCGGCGATCAGCGAGAACACCGGTGTGACCGGCAGGGGCTCGGTGATCTCGAACCCGATGCCATCGCCGAGACGCAGCAGGTTGAGCAGGCCGCCGCCGGTGATGTGGGCGAGCCCGTGGACCGGGATCTCGGAGCGCAGGAGCTCGAGGATCGCCCGGACGTAGATCACGGTCGGCTCGAGGAGCACGTCGGCGACGCTGGCGCCGCCAAGCGGCGCCGGCCGGTCGCCGAGCGAAAGACCGGCGTCGTCCAAAAGGACCCGGCGGGCCAGCGTGAGCCCGTTGGAGTGCACGCCCGAGGCCGGCAGCCCGATGAGAGCGTCACCGGGGGCGCACGCCGTGCCGTCGACGATCGCGTCGAGCGCCACCGTGCCGAACGCCGAGCCGACGAGGTCGAAGCCGTACGGCGACGGGTGGCCGCGGATGACCTCGGGCAGCTGGCATACCTCGCCGCCGGGGATCTCCACGCCCGCGTCCTCGGCGCCGGCGCGCAGTCCCTCGGCCAGCTCGGCCAACAGGCTCGGCTCGGCCGACTCGACCGCCAGGTAGTCCAGCAGCGCCAGCGGCTCGGCGCCGACGCAGATGAGGTCGTTGACGTTCATCGCCACGCAGTCGATCCCGATGGTGGAGAACCGCTGTGCCTGCTCGGCCACGACCACCTTGGATCCCACGCTGTCGGTGGCCAGGGCCACGCCGAGGTTGGGGGCGATCCGGATCACGCTGGCGTAGTGCCCGGGCAGCGGCACCGACAGGCGCTCGCGGCCGGTCTCGATCGAGCTGAGCACCGACACCAGCGCGGCGACCCCGCGATCGGCCTGCCGCGTGTCGACTCCGGCGGCTGCATAGGCGTCGGTCACGACGCCATTGTCGTATATCGATCGGACTCCGCCCGCGCCGTCGCGGCCGGGGCCCGGTCTGCCGCCGGAGCTCGGCGGCGCTGCGCCAGGCGGGTGAGGACGACGCCGGCCAGCGCGATGCGGTACACGGCGTAGGGCAGGAGCGAGCGGTCGCGCTCCACCTGGCGGATGAGCCACGTGGAGCCCAGCGTCGAGGCGAAGGACGCCCCGGCGCCCACCGCGATGGGCATGGTGCTGCGCGGCGGCAGGCCTCGCCGGGCGAGGCGCACGGTCTTCAGCAGGGTGGCGCCCGCGATCACAGGGAGCGCCACGTGGCGCGAGAGCTTGTTGGCGTCCTCCCGGGTGAACCGCCGTCGCCGCGCCGCCGCCAGCGTCGCGCCGTTGCGGGAGACCCCGGGGAGCAGCGCGCACGCCTGCGCGATGCCGAGCCACAACGCGTCGGCGGCGCCCGCGTCACGGGAGGTGCGCGTCTGGGGCGCGCGATCGGCGCGGACCATCGCGATCGACCCCGCCACCAGCCCCAGGGCGATCGTCGCCGGCGTTCCCAGATGGCGTTCGATGGGGCGCTCCAGCGTGTAGCCGACGATTGCCGGGGGCACGAACGACAGAACAATCAGCTCGACCAAGCGCAGGCTCATGCCATGTACGGCGTCCGACACCTCGGTGCGCAGGGTGATCAGGAGCGCCGCCGCGGTGCCGGCGTGCAGCGCCACCTCGAAGGCCTTGCGCAGCTCGGGGTCCACGTCGCAGTAGTCCCACTGAAGTAGCCACGGGATGACCGTGATGTGACCCGAGGAGGAGATCGGCAGCAGCTCGGCCGGGCCGTGCAGGGCGCCCAGCACGAGGGCCTCCCCGACGGCGATCTCCTGTCCCACGTCCGAGGAGAGACCGCCCCCGCCCGCGCCGGCGTCAGTCGGCGACGGCATCCGCCGCCGGCTCTGCCTGGGGCCTGTCGCCGTCGCCCCGCCCCTGGCGCCAGCGGACGACGAGCACGACCACCAGGACCACCAGCAGGACGGCGGCCGCATAGTCGACGTACTCCAGGTGCTTGCGCCATGCCTCCCACTGGCTTCCGACCTCGCGGCCGAGGACGGCGAGCCCGCTGATCCAGATGATCGAGCCCGCCGTAGCGAAGGCGACGAAGCGACCGAAGGGCATCCGGGCCACCCCGGCGGCGTACGGGAACGCGGCGCGGATGAGCGGGAGGAAGCGGGACACGAAGATCACGGGGCTGCCGTATCGCTCGAACCACCGGTGCGCGCGCTCGATCCCGGAGGCGCTGACGTGGAGCTTGGAGCCGTGGGAGTCCAGCAGCTCGCGGGAGCCGAAGAAGCCGATCGAATAGGCGATCGAGGCGCCGGCGACGTCGCCGACGACCCCCGCCACGATGATCCCGGGCAGCGTCAGGTTGCCCTGGAACACGTCGAACCCGGCGAACAGCATCGTCGGCTCGGTCCCGGGGATGCCGATCACGCCCGAGCTCAGCGTCAGCAGGGCAACGCCCGCCAGCCCGATGCTGTCGATGAGATGCGTGGCGAGGTTGACCAGCGGACCGGTCAGGGAGGCCAGGAGAAACGGCACAGACGCCTAGCGTAGCGGGGCGCGAGGCCCCCGAGGGGACCGCGTGAGCGGCCTCTCATCTAGTGTGAGCGCCATGGCCGTCCCCCAGTTCGACACCGCCACGCCGCTGGCTCCGCTGCGCCAGACGATCCTCGAGCGCATCGCCGAGGTCGTGGCCGGGAGGCACTTCGTCCTCGGCCCCAACGTGCAGGCCTTCGAGCGGGAGTTCGCCGACTATCTCGGGGTGCGCCACGTGATCGGCGTCGCCAACGGCACGGACGCCATCACCGTCGGACTGCGAGCGCTCGGCGTCAAGCCCGGCGACGACGTGGTGGTCCCGGCCTACACCTTCTACGCCAGCGCCGAGGCGATCGTCAACGCGGGCGCCCGGCCGGTGTTCTGCGACGTCGACTTCGACACCCGCAACGTCACCGTCGACACCGTACGTGCGGCGCTGACGCCGCGTACGACGGCGATCCTCCCCGTCGACCTGTTCGGCCTCCCGGCTCCGGACCTGAGCGAGCTGGGGGTGCCGGTGCTCGAGGACGCCGCCCAGGCGGCCGGGGCGCGGCGCGGGGGCAGGATGGCCGGCGCGCTGGGCCACGCGGCCACCTTCTCCTTCTATCCGTCCAAGAACCTGGGCGCGTTCGGCGATGGGGGGGCGGTCGCCACCGACAGTGACGACGTCGCCGACCTGGCGCGCTCGCTGCGCTTCCATGGCTCCCGCGACAAGCAGACCTTCGATCACGTGGGCTACAACTCGCGGCTGGACGAGATCCAGGCCGCCATCCTGCGTGTGCTGCTGCCTCACCTTGACGCCTGGAGTGACGGCCGCCGCGCCGGCGTTGCCGCCTACCTCGACGCCGGCGTCGCGCAGCACGTGGGGGTGCCCACCGTGCCGGACGGGCAGCGAGCCCGCCTGGCACCTCTACGTGGTCACCCACTCGCGGGCTGACGAGGTCATCGCCGCCCTGACCGCCGCCGGCGTCCAGGCGCGCGGCTACTACCGCCGTCCCCTTCACCGCCAGCCGGCGATGGCGCCCTACGTGGGCCAGCTGGGCCCGCTCCCCGCCACCGAGGAGCTCGGCGCCACCGGCATTGCACTGCCGATCAGCCCGGTGTTCGGGCCCGAGCAGGCCGACGAGGTCGTGGCCGCCCTCGCCGCGGCGGCCTAGCCCGGGTCGCGGTACCGCACGCCGGAGATCACGGTGCGCGTCTGGGTCGACTTCACCAACTCCCCCCACGTCCTGGTGCTCCGGCCGGTGATCGAGCGGCTGCGCGACCGCGGGCATGAGGTCCACGTCACCGCCCGCGACTTCGCGCAGACGCTTGCGCTGTGCGACCGCTTCGGGATCGAGCACACCGCGATCGGCCACCACCGCGGCGCGGGATTGCTCGACAAGGCCCTCGGGCTGGCCTCCCGCTCCAGCGAGCTTGTGCGCTGGGCGCGGCGCAACGGACCGTTTCAGCTGGCCATCGGGCACGGGTCCAACGACATCACCGTTGCCGCGGCGCTCTTGCGGATCCCCTGCTCCACCACGTTCGACTACGAGTGGGCGACGGTGCAGCACAACGTCAACTGCCGGCTGGCGCAGGCGGTGGTGGTTCCGGAGGCGATCCCGCCTGAGCGGCTGTACCGCTACGGCGCGCGTCGCAAGCTGGGTCGCTATCCCGGACTCAAGGAGGAGTACTACCTGGCTGATTTCGAGCCCGACCCGCAGGTGCCGGTGGATCTGGGCCTGGACTCAGAGCAGCCGATCGCCGTGGTGCGCACGCCGCCGGCGGTGTCGCTCTATCACCGATTCGAGAACGACCTGTTCGGCCAGGTGCTCGACCGGCTGCGTGGCGCCCAGACCGTGGTGCTCCCGCGCACACCCGAGCAGCGGGCCGAGCTGGTGAGCGCCGGTGGCTTCATCGTTCCCGAGCGGGCGATCGACGCGCAGTCGCTGATCGCCTACGCCGACCTCGTGGTCTCGGCGGGGGGCACCATGAACCGTGAGGCGGTGGCGCTCGGCACACCGGTGTTCACGGTGTTCGAGGGGCGGCCGGGGGCGGTGGACGAGCGGCTGATCGCCGAGGGGCGGCTGGCTCGGCTGGAACGCCCCGAGCAGGTGCGGCTGGTCAAGCGCGCCGGCGGCGCGGACCCGGCGGCGCGCGTCCGGCGCGACCCTGGCGTCCTGGTGGACCTCCTCTCACGGCCCGCCAATCGGGCATGAACACGTCCCTAAGAGGCCCCTAACGCCGGTGGTGGTCTGGAGGCGGTACCGGCGTCGCGGGCTGGTACCGTGCGTGGCTCCTCGTGTCTGACACCCTAGAGACGCCGCACACCCTCCCCCCGGAGGGCAACCCTTCCTCGCCGCCGACCGCCTCCGGGCCGGGCAGCCGCTCGCTGCTGAGCCGGTACGCATGGTGGCTGGTGGGCGCGGGCGTGGTGCTGGCGGCGGCCATCACGTTGCGCTGGGCCGGCACCAGGCCGGGCTATGACCCCTACGGCTGGCTGAACTGGGGCTATCACACGCTGCGTGGCACGCTGGACCTCGGCGGCGCCCCCTCGTGGAAGCCGTTCACCTTCATCTTCACCATCGTCTACTCCCTGTTCGGGCACTGGGCGCTGTACCTGTGGATGCTCACCGCCGTCTCGATCTCGTTCAGCGGCGCGGTGTTCGGCGGGCGCATCGCCTACCGGCTGACCGCGCGCGAGGGCGGGCCATGGTGGGCCGCCTGGGCCGCCGCCCTGTTCGGCGGCGCCGCGGTGCTGGGCATCCAGGACTACTTCCACTACCTCATGAGCGCCCAGTCGGACTCGATGCTCGTCAGCGTGTGCCTGGCGGCGATCGACCAGTACCTGTGCGGCCGCCTGCGCTGGGCGTTCTGGCTCGGCGTCCTCGGCGGCCTCGGGCGCCCCGAGGTGTGGCCGTTCGTCGGCGTCTACGGCATCTGGCTGATGGTCAAACGCCCGGAGATGCGCAAGATGGTCGTTGCCGGCGGCGTCATCACGCTGTTCTTGTGGTTCGGCGTGCCGACCATCACCAACGGCCGTCCCAACATCGCCGGCCAGCTGGCGCTCAAGTCCCCGCGCGAGTGCACCGGAGGCAAGATCGCCTGCACCGTCAACCGCTTTACGGCGCTCGACTACATCGCGCTCCAACTCGCGGCGCTCCTGGTTGCCGGGCTGGCGCTGCTGCGGCGTAACTGGACGGTCCTGGCGCTCGCCGGCATGGCCGCCGGCTGGGTCCTCGTGGAGATCGCCTTCGTCCTGCACGGCTTTCCGGGCGTGCCCCGCTACCTGTTCGAGCCGGCCGGACTGACCGCGGTCCTCGCCGGAGTCTGCTTCGGCTGGCTGCTGCTCGACGCCAAGCGCTACTGGCACGCGCTGCCGCGCTGGGCCGGGATCCCGGTGGCGGCCGTGCTGCTCGTGCTGATGGTGCCCCAGGGCATTGACCACGCGCGGGCCGAGCACAAGGACATCTACCACGAGCGGGCGCGCACCAAGGAGATCAACAAGCTCGGCGCGCTCGTCACCGCGCTCGGCGGGCCCGCGCGCGTCCAGGCGTGCGGCTGGCCGGTGCTCAACGTCGAGTACGTGAGCATCATGGGCTGGTACCTGCACCGCAACACCGGCGTGATCGGCTACCGGCCCAAGATCGAGCTGGCCAAGAAGCGGCCGGATCTGTACTTCACGCCGCTGCCCAACGGCTGGGCGGTCACGCCCAACCACCAGCCTGCGGGCAGCTCCTGCAACAGCATGAAGGGGCTCTACGTACCCACCGCGCGCCATCCAGAGGGCGTCTTCGTCCCGAAGTGAGCGCGCTGACGGCCACAGCACGGTCTTAGCCGTTCTTCGCACGGCCCGCGACTAGAATCCGGCCCGCATGCGCCGACGGATCAGATCCGCGGCCTTTCCCGTCCATCGCCACGCGCTCCCCCAGCTGGTGGTCGATGGCATCCTGGTCGCGCTCGCATACTTCCTTGCTTTCTGGCTCCGGTTCGAGGGGAACTTCGACGTCCCCAACCAACGCTACGGCCATCTGCTGAGCGCCACCGTCGGCGGGGTCGTGGTCCTGACGCTGGTCGCCCTGGCGGCCTTCGGCCAGTACCAGCGGCTGTGGCGGTTCATCGGCCAGCGCGACTACGAGGCCGTGCTCAAGGCGGTCGTCGTGGCCACCGTCGTGCTCGTGGGGGTCATCGCGCTCCTGCATCCCGTTCAGGCGCCCACGACCATCACGATCCCGGGCATCGAGCACGTCCACCCGGCCGTCTTCAAGCCGGGTCCCGACGCGCCGGTGGCGCTGCCGGGCAGCGTCATCTCCCTGTTCTTCCTGCTCAGCTTGGCGCTGCTCGTCGGGGCGCGCTTTGCCGTGCAGCTCGTCGTGGAGGGCCGGATCCGCACCATCCGCGCCGGCAAGGGCGCTCGCGAGGTGCTCATCGTCGGCGGCGGCGAGGGCGGCCGCCTCGTCGTCCGCGAGTTGATGCGCAACCCGCAGCTGGGCCTGACGCCGGTCGGCTTCCTCGATGACGATCCCCGCAAGCGGGGGATCAAGGACGAGCACGGCCTCAAGGTGCTCGGCACCACCGACGCCGACCTGGCGCGGGTGCTGGACGAGGTCGAGCCCGACGAGGTTGTGATCGCCATCCCGTCGGCCCCCGGCGAGCTGCGCGGCCGGGTGGTCGCGGCCTGTCGCGCACGCGGCATCCCGGTCCGGACGATGCCGACGGTGTTCGAGCTGCTGCGCGACGGCTCGGGCCAGCTCCGGGTCACCCGGCAGCTGCGCGAGGTCCGCGTCGAGGACATGCTGGGTCGCGAGCCCGTCCGTGAGGAGCTTCAGAGCGTGGGCGCGTACCTGGCGGGCCAGGTGGTGATGGTCACCGGGGCCGGCGGCTCCATCGGTGGCGAGCTGTGCCGGCAGATCGCACGCGTCGGCCCGCGCAAGCTCGTGCTCGTCGACCACGCCGAGGACAACCTGTTCGAGATCCGCCGCGAGCTCGAGGACGAGCGCCATGTCCGCACCGCGGTCCCCGTCCTGGCCGACTGCAAGGAAGAGGAGCGGATGCGCGAGGTGCTCGCCGAACACCGCCCCACGGTCGTGTTTCACGCCGCCGCCTACAAGCACGTGGCGATGATGGAGTCCAACCCGGTCGAGGCGATCCGCAACAACGCGCTGGCCACACGTCTGGTGGCCCGCATCGCCGGCGAGCTGGGCGTGCGCACCTTCGTGCTCGTCTCCACTGACAAGGCGGTCAACCCGGCCACCGTGATGGGCGCCTCCAAGGCGCTGGCCGAGTGGGCGGTCGAGGCCGAGGCCACCAAGCACCCGCAGACGCGCTACGCCACGGTCCGGTTCGGCAACGTCCTGGGCTCCTCGGGCTCGGTCGTGCCCATCTTCCGCCGCCAGATCGGCGCGGGCGGCCCCGTGACGGTGACCGACGAGCGCATGACCCGCTACTTCATGACGATCCCCGAGGCCGTCCAGCTCATCATCCGCGCCGGCTCGCTCCAGGACGAGCGCAGCGGCGAGATCTTCGTGCTGGAGATGGGCGAGCCCGTGCGGATCATCGATCTCGCCAAGACGATGATCCGCCTGTCAGGGCTGGAGCCCGAGCGCGACATCGCCATCGACATCGTCGGCGCGCGCCCCGGGGAGAAGTTCCACGAGGAGCTGTTCGATACCCACGAGTACCCCCAGCCCACGCCGGTGCAGCGCATCCAGCGTGCCAGCCATGACCGTCTCGACCCCCACTGGGTGGACCACACCTTCGCCGAGATAAACCTGCTGGTGCTCGAAGGTGACGCCGCCGCGTTGGCGAAAACCGTGTCTGAGCTGTCAGGCGCCCGCGTCACGCTCCCCTCCGGCGAGGCGCCGGCGTCCACCCTTAGACTGCGCCCGTGACCATGGCAACGATCCCGTATGCCCTCTCGATCCAGCACTTCATCAACTCGGTGGGTGCCAAGGCCGGCTTCGCCGCCCTCATCGGGCTCGCGCTGCTCGTGCTCATCTTCTTCACCCAGTCGCGGGAGACCGCCAACCTCCGTCGCCGCGCCGACGAGGCCGAGCAGCAGCTCTACCAGCTCCAGCTCTACGTCGACCACCTGTCGCGCACGCGCAGCCAGGTCGCGGCTCCCGCTCCCGCCGCGGCACAGACGACCAGCGCTCCCGTAGCCGCTCCGCCCGCGGCCGCCCTGGCCGCGCGCGCCGCGGCGTCGCGCGCCGTGCCCGGCGAGCAGGTCGCCGCCGGCGGTGGCGGCGTGGCGACGATCCCGGCCGCCCCAGCGGGCGTCGGGGCCCCGGCCCTCAGCTCCGCCACGCGCCTCATCCCGCTGGCCGAGCCCCACGAGATCTCGATCCGCGCGCTCAAGCCCTCGACCAACGGCCAGAACGGCGTCGACGGCGGTGCGAACGGCACCGTGGTGACCCCGGGGCGGGAGGATCCTTCGCCGCCGCCGTCGACCGCCGCCGGCGGGGGCAACGGCGTGGCGGCCCGCCCGCCCGCGCCGGTCCCCATGCCCACCATGGCCGGCGTCGCTCCCACTGCCGCTCCCGCGGGCCCGCCCACGCCCCCGCCCCGGGTGGCCCTGCCCCGCCAGTCGCGGCCCCCCGTCTCACCTCCGCCCACCGGCCGACGCGCCGGGCGTGAGTCCTCGGGTCGCCGCGTGAGGCCCGTCTTCTTCGTCCTGGCCGGCATCCTGGCGGTCGCCGTGATCGCGGCGGTCCTGGTGTTCGTGGCCGGCTCGAACAACGGCAGCTCGTCGTCCTCGTCGTCGTCGGCGTCCAACGCGGCGTCCGCAACCACGGCCACCCGGGCCGGCAAGGGCAAGCACCGCGAGCTCCGGGCTCCGCCACCGTGGTCCCGTCCGCAGTGACGGTCGCGGTCCTGAACGGCACGGCGACGAACCACCTCGCCGCCGACGTCCTGGGCAAGCTGACGACCGCCGGCTACAAGGGCGGCGCCACCCAGAACGCGTCCGAGACCGGGGTCACGTCCACGATCGTCGGCTACACCTCCCCGAGCGCCCGCTCAGACGCGCTCGCGGTGGCCAAGTCCCTGAACCTCGGTCCGGCGTCGGTCCAGGCGGTCAGTCAGGGCGATCGTCTCAAGGTCTGCGGCAGCACCACCGCATGCTCGGCCCAGGTCGTGGTCACCGCCGGCGCCGACCTGGCGCAGACCGGCTGACCCCGCGGGGCGGGTGGGCTCGATCACCCGCGCGCCGCCTCTCGGCCCGTCACCGCTACATTCTTCCGTCCGATGTCTGCCATGAAGGATCTCCTCGAGCTTCCCCCGCGCACCTCCAAGCCCCGCCAGGACGGCGTCACGCACGTCCTCGACCGCGGCCTGAGCGTGGCCGACATCGACGGGCTGGTCGAGATCGCCGGCGACTACATCGACATCGTCAAGCTCGGCTGGGGTACCGCCGTCGCCACCGGCAACCTCGAGGCCAAGCTGGCCCGCTACAAGGAGCACGGGATCACCGTGATGTTCGGTGGCACGCTCACCGAGCTGGCCATCGCGCAGAACCGCCTGGACCGCCTCGTCGCCTGGCTGCACGAGCTGGGGCTGGACCACATCGAGCTCTCCGACGGCACGCTCAACATCGAGGCCGACCGCAAGCTCGAGCTCATCTCGCGGCTCGCCGAGGAGTTCACCGTCCTCTCCGAGGTCGGCTCCAAGGACGACACGCGCATCATGGCTCCCTATCGCTGGGTGGAGCAGATGCAGGCCGAGTTGGAGGCGGGCGCGTGGAAGGTCATCGCCGAGGGACGCGAGAGCGGGGCGGTGGGCATCTTCCGCCACGATGGCGAGGTCCGCCAGGGCCTGGTGGACGAGATCCTGCACGCGATCCCGGGCGACAAGATCATGTTCGACGCGCCGCGCAAGGAGCAGCAGGTCTGGTTCGTGCGCCGCCTGGGCCCCGACGTCAACCTAGGCAACATCACGCCCGAGGACGTCCTCTCGCTCGAGACGATCCGGGTGGGGCTGCGCTCCGACACCGCGGTCGCCGAGCTCAATGACTGAGCGGCCCGTCGTCGCGCGTCGCCCGCTCGCCGCGTCGAGATGAACCTGGGCCTGAGCGGAATCCGGCTGGCTCGCCATGGCGAGACCGATGACAATCTCGAGCCGCTCCGCTTCCAGGGCTTCCGCGACACGCCACTCAACGACACCGGACGCCGGCAGGCCCGCGAGCTCGCCGAGAACGTGACCGGCGACGGCATCGCATCGCTCTGGTCCTCTGACCTGAGCCGGGCGCGCGAGACCGCCGAGATCGTGGGCGAGCGGATCGGGCTGGCGCCCGCGCTCGACGCCCGCCTGCGCGAGGGCTCCCGCGGCCGCTGGGAGGGCCATCTGATGGTCGACGTGCAGCGCGCCGAGCCCGAGCTGTACGCCGCCTGGCGCCGCGGCGGGGCGCATTTCCGCTTCCCGGACGGCGAGTCCCTGCTCGAGCACCAGCAGCGCGTCACCGAGGCGCTCGGCGAGATCCACGACGCCGGGCCGCTACCGGCGCTCGTCGTCTGCCACGGCGGCAGCATCCGGGTCATGCTGTGCGCCGCCGACCCCCACGGCCTGGACGCCTTCCACACCTTTGCGGTGCCGAACGTGGCGGTGGTACCGCTGTGACCCGGTGGCCGGTCGCGACGTTCGTCGCGCTGGTGATCGCCACCGTGGGGGCGTTCTTCGTCACCCAGCACCTCAAGGTCACCACGCCTCTGATCCAAGGCCGCCCGGCGCCCGTGCCCACCACCATCAACCCGGTCAGCGGCGGCGTCTGTCTGCGGCGCAACGGCAAGGGAGTGCTCGTGCCGGTCAGCTTCCGGCGCATGAAGGTCTCCTTCTACCTCCAGAACCGCTCGGACAACGTCGACGTCTACATCGTCCACGACGGCGTCAAGGTCCGCCAGATCGGAGATAACGTCTACATGGGCGCGCATCCACCCCAGCGCCACGAGTTCTCGTGGGACGGCCGGCTCGCCGACGGCCGGGTCGCCCCCGACGGGACCTACTACATCAACGTGGTCCTCACCCACGAGGCGCGTTCGCTGCTGGTCTCCAACAGCACCGCCGCCGAGCCGGTCACGGTCCAGACCGCGCCGCCGCACCTGCGGGTCACCGGCGTGAGGCCGACGTCGGTGGTGTCCGGGGCCGGCACGCCGGTCGTCATCCGCTACACCGGCACAGTCGGCCAGCGCCCGCGCATCCTCATCTACCGCATCCGCCGCGGCCGCCGCCCGCAGCAGGTCAAGAGCTACAGCGCCACCTCGCGCGCGGGGGCCAGCACCTGGGACGGCACCGTCGCCGACGGCCGGCCCGCGCCGCCCGGCACCTACGTGGCGGGGCTGCTGCTGACCAACCGGGCCTGCACCACCGCGCGCTCGCCGATCTCGCCGGCCGCCGCGCCGCAGGCCGTGATCACTGTGCAGTAACGATTGGGGCTGGCGGCGGAACAGCCGTGGCCGGCTCGGCGGGGGGGTTCATGCAGGCCTCGTCCTTCTTCGCCTGTTCCTCGACGTTGAAGATCATGGGGTCACCCTCGTGGACCCACACCTCGGAGGTGGGGAGCTGCGCGGGGATGAGCTGCCATCCCGGATTGTCGGTGTCATGGTCGCCAAGGTGCTCCGCCTGGAACCGCAGGTCCTGGTTCTCGTCGAGGATCCGGACGCGGAAGATCGCCTCACAGGGGTTGGTGCTCACGCACGTCACGACGGCCGCCTCGCCGTTGCCGGATGTCGTCGCCGGACCCGAGACGTGGAGGATCCAGCCGTCCGCGATCTGCGCCCGCCGGTAGTGGATCGTGATCTCGTCGGGGCAGATGTGGCGCACCACTTGGCGGAAGCGCTGAGGGCTGAAATCGCGGAGCGACCCGAGGTCCGGGTCCTCGTCTCGCACGTAGCCGCCGAGGAGCGCTCCGTCCGCCTTGTTAACCGCTCTCTGCAGGTGCCAGAGCGAGCGTCGGCGCAGCCGGCGTCCCTTGCTCCGGTCGCCGGCGCGCGGCAGCAGCGCGTAGAAGCAGGCGGCGTTGTAGTGGGCCTGCCAGCCGGTCAGCTCCGAGCGTCCCGCCATGTAGCGCCAATAGACCCATATGCGCCACCACGCCTGTGCGACCGCCGCGTCCGCGGGCCTCATCCTGTGCGAAGCGCGAGCCCGCTGTGCCAGGCGGGACATCGCCAGGGCCTTGCGCATCTGCCGTCGCTCGCGTCCGGTGAGCTCGAAGAGATGCCGGAGGCGGTTCTCATGCCAGATGGTCCACATGGGCCTGAGCCGGTGCTGGGTCGCTCGGGTCTCGCGTCGCGCTGCCTGCGCCAGGCGTTTCTTCAGCTTTCGTCGGTCACGGCCATCGAGCGTCGCGCTGCGCGAATCGTGAAGATCGATGTTTCGATCCCAATTGCGCTCGAGTTGTCCCAGCGACGCGCGCAGCAGCGGGATCTCCCGCAGGTCCTCCTCCTTCTCACTGGCGAGGACGCTCATCAGCACGCTTGACCGGAAGCCTGCCTCGAAGATGTCAGGCTGCCGGACGCAGATGGAGATGTACGCCGCCAGCGCGCGCACCTGTCCCTGCCGCCGCTCGGCGGATCCGGGCCGCGAGTCGGAGGCGATCCGCTCCAGGCAGTTGGCGGCGCGCAGGCGCGCCAGCATGTTGTCCGGGTCGTGCTCGCAGGCGATCACGTACTGCTCATGAGCCCGCTCGTAGACGCTGCCGAACTCCGGTCGCGTCTGGAACGTCTCCTTCACCGAAGGCGCGTCCGCCGGGCTCAGCGGCGCGACGTCCTGCTCGATCGCCAGTCCCCTCCGATACGCACCGAGCGCGTCGCCGTTGCGCCAGCGCGCCCACAGCGGATACATCTCGGGTGCCGCCCGGGCGACGTGCCGGTAGATCTCCTGAGCGCCTCGCTCGATCGCCTGCTTCGGACATTCACCCTCCGCGGTGCCCAGCTGCACGGACGGCGTCGGTCCCACGCAGATCAGCCGGTACGCGAACTGGCTGCGAGCGTCCGATGCGGGCTCGTCAGCCAGCTTCATCAACGTGCCGGTGATCTTGAAGCTCGTTGTGGAGCACGGAAGCGGTATCAGCCCGACCAGGGCCCCGATCCACCCGGCCTGAGGAAGGGGCGCCTTGGAGATCGCGTCGGCGACGCTGGTGACGCTTGGAAAGCCTCCCGGGACCCCGCTGGGCGGTAGCAGACCCCTGAGCCCCAGCTCATGCTCGAGGGTGGCCTTCGCGGCGCACTCTTCCAGCGTGTGCTCCCCGACGGTGAGCTCGTCGATGGTCATCGGGCCCAGCGTTGTGAACGACCGCGTCCTGACTGAGGCCCAGATCAGGAGAACCGCGGCAGCGCCGACGAGCAGCCAGTCAAGGACACTGAGGTCCGAGATCCATGCCACGGCGTCGCTGAGGGCGGTATGAAGCGGGCGCGCTATGCCGGCTCCCTCGGGGTGCGCGGCGTGGAACGCCGCGGCCACGTCCAGCGCCACGACCGCGAATACCACTGCCGCCAAGACCGTCAACAGATACGGTCGCCACCCGATCACCTATAGCCCCCTGTCAGGTGTGACGGTACCCCAACCGAGGCGGCGCGTCAACGTGCCCGTGGCGACCCGTACCGTTAGCCGACGTGACCGCCTATCTGAAGCGACTGGTCTCCTCGCTGGCGGCCTATCAGGTCGCCGACGTCGTCTCCAAGTTCATCGCCGTCATCCTGCTGCCGGTCTACACGCGCTTCGTGACGCCGGCCGGCTACGGCGTGGTGGAGCTGCTGGCCAACGGCGTGATCCTGGTCAGCATTCTGGTGCGCTTCGGGATCATCGAGTCCTTCCTGCGCTTCTACTTCACCGACGACGATCAGGACCGGCGCGACGCGCTGGCGCGGCGCTCGATCCTCTTCCTCCTCCTCGCCACCACGATCGTCTCGATCGTCCTGGCGGTGTTCGCCGAGCCCATCAGCCGGGTGGTGCTCGGATATCGCGACCCCACGACGCTGCGCATCGCCATCCTCGGCCTGTGGGCGTTCACCAACCTGGAGCTGGCCTACGGGGTGCTGCGCGTCGAGGAGCGGCTGCGGCTGTATGCCGTCGCCTCGGTCAGCAACGTGCTCATGACCGTCGCCGCCTCGGTCGTACTGGTGGTGATCCTCGGCAAGGGCGCCCGCGGGCTGCTGCTCGGCAACTACGGCGCCTCGACCCTGGTCCTGTTCGCGCTGTGGTTCAAGCTGCGACACCGGCTGCGTCCGCGACCGGGTCAGGCCGAGCGGATGCGCGAGCTGCTGCGCTTCGGGCTGCCTACCGTGCCCGCCGAGGCCTCGGTCTACGCGCTGAGCATCGTCGACCGCTACTACCTGTTCCACGTCCAGAGCCGAACGCTGGCGGGGCTGTACTCGATCGCGGTCAAGCTCGCCGGCGCGGTGGCGTTCATCGTCCGCGCGTTTCAGTACGCATGGCCCCCGCTGGCCTACTCGGTTACCGACGACCGCGAAGCGGGCCGGCTCTACGGCCTGGTCACCACGTACTACATGCTGGTCAGCGGCTGGGTCGTCGCGGGGCTGGCGCTCGAGGCGCGCTGGATCCTCCGCCTGCTCACCGCGCCGTCGTTCTACGAGGCCTACAAGGCCCTGCCGTGGGTGGCGCTCGGCTGGGCCATGTACGGGCTGTGGGTGGTGTTCCTCGCCGTGGCGGGCCGCGCCAAGGTCACCGAGCGCAACTTCCCCGCCGCGATCGCCGGCCTGGCCGTCAACGTCGCACTGCTGCTCGTGCTAGTCCCGGCCCTGGGCCTGGCCGGCGCGGGGCTGGCGCTGTGCGGCGCCTACGTCGTGATGCTCGGCGTGATGCACGTGCTGACCCGGCACGCGTTCCCGGTGGCGTTCGAGTGGCGGCGGCTGGTCCACCTCGTCGCCGTGGTGGGCGGGCTGGCGGCGGCCGGCGAGCTTGCCCTGCCGACATCCGGGGTGGTCGGTTTCGTCAGCCGCGCGTTGGTGTGGCTGGCGATCCCGCTCGTGCTCTGGGCCACCGGCTTTGCCCACGGCGCCGAGCTCCAGCAGGCGCGGCTGCTCCTGGGCCGCCTGCGCAGCCCGCGCCCTCGCCCCGCCGGCAGCCCGCCGTGAGCCGCCCCGCCGTCAGCGTGGTGATGCCGTTCGCGGGGAGCCGGGCCGAGGCCGACACCGCGCTTGCCGCGCTGCGCGCACTGCACACCGGTCCGGACGACGAGCTCATCCTCGCCGACAACTCGGGAACCGCCCCGCTCGCCGATGGTGTCACGGTGGTGGCGGTCACCGGCGAGCAGTCGCCGTCGCACGCGCGCAACGTCGGCGCCGAGCGCGCGGTCCGCGACTGGGTCCTGTTCCTGGACGCCGACTGCCGAGCCCCGGGCGACCTGCTGGAGCGGTTCTTCCCCGACGCCGTCGCGGATGATGTCGGGGCGTTGGCGGGGGCGGTCGTGCCCGCTCCGGCCGGGACCGGGCTGGCCGGCCGCTACGGGGCGGCCAAGAGCTTCCTGGACCAGGACGCGCACCTGGCGCACGGGTACATGCCACGGGCCGTCGCCGCCAACGTCCTCGTGCGCCGCGAGGCATTCGACGGGATCGGCGGCTTCTACGAGGGCGTGCGCGCCGCCGAGGACACCGACTTCTCGTGGCGGCTGCAGCGCGCCGGATGGCGCCTGGAGGGGCGCCGCGAGGCGGTGGTGGAGCACCGGTACCGCACCACCGTCCGCGCGCTGCGCCGCCAGTGGCGCGGATACGCCGCCGGCCGCGCATGGCTGGGGCGCCGCTATGAGGGCTTTACGCCCGAGCCGGCGCTACGGCGGGCCGCCGGCCGGGTCCGCCGCCGGCGTGCCTCGCCGCCGCCCGCCATCATCGGATCGGCACTGTCCCCGCCGCGCCGCCGCGGGCGCCTCGAGCGCGGCCAGTTCCTCGCCCTGGACGCCGTGCTCGGCATGGAGGAGCTGGCCGGCTTCGCGCTCTCCAACCGCCCGCGCCGCGAGGGACGCCCACCGGCCCGCGTCGTCCTGGTGGCCGACCGCTTCCCGGCGCGCGACGATCCGCTGGCCGACTTCGCCCTGACGCTCGCGGGTGCGCGGGTGGAGGCCTCGGCGCGACCGGAGGCGCCGGCGTCGCGGGCGGCGCGCGGCCTGACCATCGATTACCGCGAGGACGATGGCGGCGCGACCCGGGCGCTCGCGGTGGCGCGACTTCTGGTGCGCCACCCGCTGCGGTGCGCGCGCGATCTCTTGGGGCGGCGGCCGGGCGCGCCCCGCCTGGCGGCGCTCGCCCCCGCGGTGGCGCGGCTGGCGCGCGATGGCGATGCTCGCGTGCACCCGCTCGGTGGCGAGGAGGCGCGCGCTGTGGCCGCGCGCCTGGCGCGGCTGGCCGGCCGGTGGCTGGAGGGGTGATGCGCGTCCATCTCGTCGATCCCCCGGCGTTCACGCCGCCCTATGACCACGCCCTCGCCGCCGCCCTGGCACGGGCAGGCGTCGACGTGCAGCTCATCACGAGCCGCTTCGCCTACGGCGAGGTCCCCGCTCCCGACGGTTACGTGCGCCGCGAGCTGTTCTACCGCCGTGCCGTCGGACCGGCCGGGTCTCGGCTGCGGCGGTGGAGCAAGCTCGCCGCCCACGTGCCCGACATGTGGCGCTACCGCACGGCCGCCGCCGGGGCCGACGTCGTGCACTTCCAGTGGCTGACCGCGCCCGTGCTCGACCTGCCGCTGCTGCCGCGCCGTCCGCTGGTGCTCACCGCCCATGACCTGCTCCCGCGCGAGCCGCGTCCCGGCCAGGTCCGCGCCCAGCGCCGCCTGTTCGAGCGCATGGATGCGATCGTCGTGCACTCGTCATATGGGCGCAGCCAGCTCGTGGATCGTCTCGGGGTCCCGGCCGCCAAGGTCCAGGTCATCCACCACGGCGCGTTTGCGCCGACGGGCGGCAGCGCCCCCCTGCCCACCGAGATCGCCGACGACGGCCGCCCCGTGGTGCTTCTGTTCGGCCTCCTGCGGCCCTACAAGGGCCTGGACACGCTGCTCGGTGCCTGGCGTGGCCTCGATGGGGCGCAGCTGTGGATCGTCGGCCGGCCCATGATGGCGCTGCCGCGGATGCCCAACGGGGCGACGCTCGTCCCCCGGTTCGTCAGCTCGGGCGAGGCGGAGGCGTTGGTCGGGCGCGCCGACGTGGTGGTGTTGCCGTACACGCGGACCGAGCGCTTCGACATGTCGGGTGTGCTCGCCGCGGCGCTCGGCGCCGGCCGGGCCATGGTGCTCTCGGACATCGGCGGGTTCTCGGAGGTCGCCGCCGCCGGCGCCGCCCGGCTCGTGGCGCCGGGAGACGGTGAGGCGCTGCGGGCCGCGCTGGCATCGCTGGTGGCCGATGCCGGCGAGCGGGAGCGGCTGGGAGCGGCCGCGCTGGCCGCCGCGCGCGGGCCCTACTCCTGGGATGAGGCGGCCCGAGCCACGCTCGCGCTCTACGAGCGCGTCAGACGGTGACCGGCTGACGCCGCGCGACCTCTTCGCGCACCACCGGCGCCACCCGAGTGCCGAACAGCTCGATCGAGCGCATCACGTCCGTGTGCGCGACCGCGCCCACGCTCAACTGGCCGATGTAGCGGGTGTTGTGAAAGAGCTCGTGCTCGAACAGGATCTTCTCGGCCACCTGCTCGGGCGAGCCGGCGGCCACGGCACCGCGCGGCGATCGCAGCGCCTCGTACTCCTCGCGTCCGGCCGGCGGCCAGCCGCGCTCGCGCCCGATCCGGTTCATCATCGCCAGGTAGGAGCTGGCGAAGGCGCTGTCGGCGGCCTGCGAGGTCTCCCCCACGAACGCGTGGGTGTTGATCGCCAGCGGCAGCGCCGCGGCATCGTGGCCGGCCTCCATCGCCGCGCGGCGATACAGCGCCACCAGGGGAGCGAAGCGCTCCGGCTGGCCGCCGATGATGGCCAGCGTCAGCGGCAGCCCGAGGACGCCCGCGCGCACCACCGACTGCGGAGTGCCGCCGACCGCCACCCACACCGGCAGCGGGTCCTGGACGGGACGGGGGTAGACGCCGGCGTCGGTGAGCGGCGCGCGCAGCCGGCCTGACCAGGTGACACGCTCGGAGTCCCGGATCGCCAGCAGCAGGTCGAGCTTGGAGGCGTAGAGCTCGTCGTAGTCGTCGAGGTCATAGCCGAACAGCGGGAAGGACTCGGTGAACGAGCCACGGCCGGCCATGATCTCGGCCCGGCCGCCGGAGATGAGATCGAGCTCGGCGAACTGCTGGAAGACCCGCACGGGATCCTCGGAGCTGAGCACCGTCACCGCGCTCGACAGGCGGATCCGCTCCGTGCGCGCAGCGATCGCCGCCAGCGCCACCACCGGCGAGGAGATGAGGAAGTCCGGGCGGTGGTGCTCGCCGATCGCGAACACGTCCAGGCCCACCTGCTCGGCCAGCTCGGCCTCCTCCAGCAGGTCGCGCATGCGCTGCTCCGGGCTCACGCCCGAGCTGAGGTCGGCGAAGGTGGCGAGTCCGAGTTCCATGGCGTTGGTCCCGAGGATAGCAAGGTAGTTGCGGGGACAACTATCGGAGGTTGCGGCGCGATCTTGAAGCGTCACGCGACGTGTGTCGTGTGGCTTCAAGAATTCGCGTCGGCGGTCGACCGATACAGGACATGGCAGTTTCTGACGGGACCCTGGCCGCCGGCCCCCTCGCCCCCTGGCACGAGGCCTCCGCCGCCACCACGCACGAATCCGTCCTCGCGGCGACGCGCATCCTCATCGTTGACGACCAGGGGTTCAACATCGCGGTGATGACCGGGATGCTGGCCGAGGCCGGCTACACGGACGTGATCAGCACCCGCGACCCCCGCACGGTCCCCGAGGTGTGCGCTGCCCAGCGTCCCGACCTCGTCCTGCTGGACTTCCACATGCCCGGGATGACGGGCCTCGAGGTCCTGGGCTCGATCGCCCGTCTCATCCACGGCGCCGAGAGCCTGCCGGTCCTGATCGTCACCTCCGATCCGACCCCGCAGCGGCGCTACGACTGCCTGTCGGCCGGTGCCCGCGACTTCTTGACCAAGCCCATCGATCAGATCGAGCTGCTGCTGCGGGTCCGCACGCACCTGCTCACGCGCCACCTTCAGCGCGCCGCTCAGCGCCGCGCCGACGAGCTCGATGACGCCGTCCGGGTCCGCACCGTCGAGCTGGAGGAGGCGCGGCTGGAGAGCCTCTCGATCCTGGCCGCGGTCTCGGAGTACCACGACGACGACACCCACCAGCACACCCAGCGCGTCGGCGCCAGCGCCGCGTGCCTGGCCCAGGTCCTCGGCGGGTCTAAGGGCTTCGTGGACGACATGCGCCGCGCCGCCCCGCTGCACGACCTGGGCAAGGTCGCCATCCCGCAGCAGATCCTGCTCAAGCCGGGCCCGCTCACTGACGACGAGCGCGCCGAGATGATGCGCCACGTCCATTTCGGGGCCAGGATGCTGAGCTCTGCGCGCTCGCCGGTGCTGCGTCTCGCCGCGGAGATCGCCGTCAGCCACCACGAGCGCTGGGACGGCAACGGATACCTGGCGGGCCTGGCCGGGGAGGACATCCCCCTGTCGGGCCGGATCACCGCCGTCGCCGACGTGTTCGACGCCCTCACCCACGAGCGCCCCTACAAGCAGGCGTGGGAGCGCGAGCGCGCCCTGGCCGAGATCATCTCCCAGGCTGGGCGCCAATTCGATCCTCGCGTGACCGAGGCATTGCTCGAGCTCGACTTCAACGCCCTTCACGAGGACGCCGCCAGCGTTACCGGCTGAGCCGCAGCTCGGTGTCACAGAGTTGCCCGGCCGAGCAAGGCTTCGAGGTCAGGCGCGGGCTTGCCTGTCCGACGTACCGCAGCGAGCAGCTCGTCGCGGAGAAGGGCCATCTCGTGCGCCGCACCCCGGCTGTGGCCGGCAAACCAGAGCTCTCCGCGTGGACTCGCGAAGACTCGTTGCCAGTACCGAACCGCGAATTGCTCGGGCATCCGGAGGTAGAGGATGGTGAGATTGGTCGGGATCTCCGCCACGTGAGCGGCGCGCAGTGCCCGAAACGCCTGACGGGTCGCGCGGACCATGAGACGCAGCGCCACCGGATCATGAGCCAGGCGCACAGCATCAGTGTCTGCGCCGTACAGCACGAATGCGATCGGCACGACGAACGCGACATGCCCGAGCAGCCAACCCTCGATGTGCGCCGTCAACCGCGTCGGAAAGCCGGCATCGCTGAACACGGCCTGCAGCCGTCGCAGTCGGCTCGACGTCATGCCGCTCGGTTCGCCGAGCGTGGTCTTCTGCTGGCGGATCAGCACATATCTGACCGCAGCACCATCCCGGACTCCGCCCACCGCCGGGAAGCCGAAGAGCGCGCGGTCGCCGAGTCCCTCGATCAACGCGCGGGTGTGACCGGCAGTATTGCCAAGGAACAGCACGTCCGGCGCGTCGGTCATCTCGGCCAGGACCGGCAGCGTTTCGGTCAGTTGCTCAGATCGAACGGCGACGACAACGAGGTCGCAGCGCGGGTGCAGCGCCGACGCGTCCAGCGCCTCAATCGACAGCTGGCGACGCTCCTCAGAGCCAGCGTCCTCGAGAACAAGCCCAGTGGCGCGTAACTCGGTCAGGCGCGTCCCGCGGGCCACGAGCGCCACATCGTGGCCCGCCAGCAATAGGTGACCGGCATAGACGCTGCCGACCACCCCAGCGCCGAGAACGACTATGCGCACGCGCACCTCTAGCCGGCGGTCTCAGGGGCCCTCGGGCCCGGGTGCAGCCACGAACTCGCGCCAGACCACGTGGTGATACGCGTCGCAGATGACAAGTTCGCACGGCGCGAGCCGTTCGGCGCGCCGGTGGGCGATCTGACACGCGTCGCCGAGGGATTCACAGCTGGCGGGCGCCTCCGGCTCACAGGCCACCACGTCCCAACGGCCGCGGCTGCCCATGTTGACGCGAATGAGCGGAAGAGGAGAAGCAGTCATGCCTGCAGCGTCCTCGCCTGCGCCCCACCCGCCATCCGTGCAACGCCCGGAACGACGTCCGTAGGGACGCGCCTACCGACCGGTGCGGGACCGGGCGACAGCGTCAAAGAGTGCGCGCGTCGAGCACCTTCGTCAGATCGCCGGCGCGCCCGGGGACTCCATCTCGCGGGTAGTACGTTTTGTGTTGGTTTCGGCGTCAGTTCGGTAGTGCTCGCGCCAGATCAGCTTGTAGATCGGGATCCACCGGGGAAGGTCACGAACGCCTGGGATGAACGGGACGAGCACAAAGGCCAGGCTGAGGATGCCCATGACCCCCATCACCAGGACATCGGCGTTGTCAGAGGTCGAGAACGGCTTGATCTGGTACCAGAACGTGTAGAGCCACAGCCACACCTGCCCCGGGTAGCTGCCGGTCTCGTTCATCATGCCCCATTGATCACCGGACAGATGCTCGGCTTGGGCCCGGTTGGCGAGCACTCCGCCATCCGCCATGTACAGCAGCGCCTTGGTGTAGTCGGTCTGGTAGAACTGCTTGTTGGTCAGCAGGGCGCCGTCAAGCCCTCCGCTCTGGGCGAACGCGAGCAGGGCGTCCATCATGACCGGAACGGGGCCATAGCGACCGGGGGGAACGGTGATCGTGCCGTCGGCACCGACCTTGGCCTTGGCGAGCGCGTCGCTGTAGGCAGTGGTCCAGGCCGTTTGCAGCTTCGCTGGGGCGGCCCGGTAGAGCGACACCGCAGCCTGCAGGCCCGGGCGCCCGTTGATCGTCCTCAGCGGCGCCAGCACGAGGTCCTGGGCCGGGTTGATGGCAATGTTGACCCCGAGCCACTTCTGCGGGTACAGGAAGGCGATGTGCTGGCCGTCGGAGTTGTGGTTGTACGGCGGCCCGTAGGTGGCCAGGCCGCTCGTGCCGTCCAGCTCGCTGACGGCGGTGGTGACGAAGTCGACCGGGTCCGTCCGTGACCAGCTCTTGACCGTGCTCGACTGTTCGTCCGGTGAGGAGAACAGGAGGGTCAGCACGACGGCCAGCGCGAGCACGACACCGAATGCGATCGACGCTTCCCTGACCAGGTCGTAGGGGCGATAGCCGCCCTTCCAGACGCGGGCCGCCTCGTCTTCGCGGCGGCGTTGCTGACGGCTCATGACGACGGCTCACCGTCGTCGCCGGCGCGCATGGCCCGAAGCTTGTCCTGCACCTCGAAGGGCGGCACGACGCCGTGCTTGCGCACCAGCAGGACGTGCGCCACGACGAGGCCGGTCACCGCGATGGGGAGCAGAAGGATGTGCCAGGAGTACATCTCGCCGAAGTTCATGAGGTTGAAGAACCCGCCGATGCCGACTGAGTTCATCGCGTCCTTGGCCTGCGTGGAGATCCACTGGGCGTCGAAGTTCTGCTGGGAGACGTAGCCCGTGAGCGCGCACGGGACCGCGACCAGGAAGGTGACCGCACCGGTCATCCACACGCGTTTGCGCCCGCCCCGCCACGCCGCCATCCAGTACTTGCCCCAGAGGTGGACGACCATGAAGAAGAAGAAGAGCTCGACGGACCACAGGTGGATGCTGTTGAAGAAGTGGCCGACGCTTGAGACGTGCCACCAAGTGGGGCCCTTGATCGCCAGGATCGTGCCGGACAGGATGAGCATGGCCAGAGCGCTCAGCGACAGGACGCCGAACACATAGATCCATGAGGCGACGTAGGTCGGCTGGCCGTCCGGGAGCAGCTTCTCGGGCGGCAGCGCGCCGACCGCGCGGTTACGGAGCCGAACGGTCCAGGACCGCTCCGTCGACGTGCTCACGATGTCCCCTTTCGGTGGCTACCCGGGAAGGGCGCGAGGATGGCCACCACGAACACGACCAGCGTCAGCAAGATCACGATGATGTTGGGCACGGACATCAAGAAGAAATGCCAGTGTGCGTATCCCGCATGGTGGTTGAGGTTGAAGATCGCGGCGAGCATCGTCATGGGGTCTCCGTGGCAGTGTGGCCGGCAGGGTCGAGATCGGCGGCGTGGAAGCGGCGAGGATCAGGTCGTCTCATCAGGCGGCCCTCGCAGCCGAGCGCCACTCGCGTCGCTTGACCTCGTATCGAGACGGCAAGGCCCCCTCCAGCGCTTCGGCGGCGTCCAGTGCACTGAGCGCGGAGCGGTAGTCACCCCAGCGGGCGTCGCAATCGGCGAGCAGCAGCGCCAGCTCGAGCGCGTCCTGGTATTCCGGGTCACTGAGCTCCGCCCCGGGGATGGCCACGCGATCAACGAGCGGTTCGGCGCCGAGGGGTACGGGACGCGCATCGGCGAGATAGGGAGCGAGGTAGCGCCCCGCGACCTTGGCGGGCGGCCACCACAGAGCCTGCCCTGCGGCCGCCGAGCCGCCGCGTCTGTTGGGCAGGGGCCTCGCCGCCTCGATCGCGACGGTCGCCTCGTGCGGCAGTCGCTGCGGCTCGCACCGGAGGTACAGGGGCGCGCCCCCGGTCATCAGCAGCCCGCGAAGCACGGGCGTGAACGGCTCCGGGGTCACCGCGGCACCGGCCTCGGCGGCGATCACCTCGGCGACCGCATCGGCCTGCTGCGCGGCAAGGCCGCCCTGCTTGAGCGGAAACGACGTGATGTCACCCGCAGCGTAGATGTCCACAACGCCTGCGACCCGCCCGTGGGCGTCGACGGGGACGAAGCCGTGCTTGTCGTGCGGCAGGCCGTGCATCCGCGGGCCCTCGAGTACGGGCAGCGTGATCACCCTGTCGACGAAGACCTCGGCGCCCCCGGACAAGACCAGCGCACCGTTGCGCACGAGCGCGGGATGCGACCAGGTACGCAGAATGATGCCGCGGGCATCGAGCATCGGCGAGATGGCGCTCGCACCCGCCGGCCCGAAGAGCTCGAGCGGCTCCTCCTCGGGCGTCACAAGCCACACCTTGACCGCACTCGCACCATGTGCACGCAAATGCCCGGCAGTCATCAGCGCGAGCTCGTAGAGCGGGAGCGGCCAGACCCGCTGGGAGGGCAAGGCGAGCGCGACGGATCGAGCGCGACCGTCGATCAGTTCCTCGAGGAGATCACGCAGAGCGGGTACGTCCACACGGCCGCGGAAGGTCAGCGCTCCGGGAAGCGGCTCGGTGGCCACCGCTCCGGTCGCAAGCACCAGGGCGTCGAACGGGACTCGGCGACCGGATCCGGTCACCGCGACCTTGATGTCGGGCTCCACGTGGGCCAGCGAGTCCCAGATCAGCGTTCCGCCACAGTCGCCTTCGACGACCTCAGCGAGCCCGTAGACCCGCGCCTCGCCACGGTCGAACGCTTCGGCCACGGTCACTGGGCGATACAGGAACTCGCGCTCCTTGGAAATGAGCGTGAGCTCGACGCGCTGTCCGGCCAGGGACCTGAGGGCGAGGAGCGTCTCCAACGCGGCGACGCCGCCGCCGGCGACGACGACCCGGAGCCGATCGTGCGTGCTTGAGGTCATGTCAGCGCACGGTAGAAATCGCCGCCCGCGCTGCCATCCGTACCGGATGCGCCGCCTGCTGCGGGTTTCTACGGCCCGGTGCATTCGGCTGCGGAAACATCACGCGATCTACCCGGCGACCGCACCGGCGATTGCCCCCACGCCCGCGGTGACGCCCATCGCCAGGAGCCCCCAAACCGTGACGCGTGCGATCGCTGGCACCCGTGGCGCGCCACCGAGAACCGCACCCAGGTCGCCGAGCAAGATCAGCATTGCCGCCGCGACCGCGACACAGACTGGGATGCGCGCCTGCGCCCCGGCGAGGATCGCCGCGATCAGCGGCAGGATCGCGCCGGCGGAGAACGCCGCGGCGGACGCCGCCGCAGCCTGCAGCGGTCGCGCGCGCCGGTCCTCGTCCAGCCCCAGTTCGTCACGGGCATGTGCTTCCAGCGCGTCGTGACCGGTCAGCGTCTCGGCGACCTGAGCTGCGAGGCCTCGTGACAGCCCACGATCGACGTAGATCTCGGTGAGTTCGCGCAGCTCACCTTCGGGATTGGCCGCAAGTTCTCGCTCCTCCAGAGCCAGGTCAGCGTTTTCGGTGTCACGCTGGGAGCTCACCGACACGAACTCGCCGGCGGCCATCGACATCGCCCCCGCGCTGAGTGCCGCGACCCCCGCGGTCGCCACGGCCCCTCGGCCGGCGCCCGATGCCGCCACACCGATGACCACGCTCGCGACGGACAGGATCCCGTCGTTGGCGCCCAGCACCGCCGCCCGCAACCACCCGGCGCGGTAGCTGAGATGCGTCTCCCCGTGCCTGGCCGTCCTTGTCATCGCTCCGTAAGACTCGCGGCCGGAGCTGTCGGCCTCATCCGGGTTGAGTCGGGTTGGGAACTCCGGTTGAACTACGGTTCACAGAGGGAGAGTCGCGCGCATGCGCGAGGGCGCTCTCACCGATTCCCCCGGGGCACCACGCGCGGCAAGAGGGTTCTCATCGCCAGGTTAGTGAGGTCTTAGGCCGTCGATCCAGACTCCGGAGCGATGGGCAGCGACGTCAGACACCGCCCCGACCATGCTGACGTGCCACGCTCCGAGAGCCGCGCCCGCGTTCGCACCCGGCACGGGCTCATGGCGGGGGGCACGGAGGGCAACGAGCGGCTGACCGTGGTGACGGGCGCTCTCCTGATCGTGCTCCTCGCTGCCCTGGGGGTGACGATCGTCTTCATCGGGCGGCTGCTGTGGTGGCACCTGTTCCTGGGAATGGCGCTCATCGGTCCCGTTGCCCTGAAGGTGGGCAGCACCGGTTACCGCTTCATGCGGTACTACACCGTCACTCCCGCATATCGTCGCAAGGGGCCTCCCCCGCCGGCGCTCCGGGCGCTCGGCCCGGCGCTCCTGGGCCTGACTGCGATTGTGCTCGCCAGCGGCGTCGCCCTGCTGCTGATCGGGCCTTCGAGCCGCGGGACGCTGCTGCTCGTGCACAAGGCGAGCTTCATCTGCTGGGTCGTGGTCACCGCTGTCCACATCGCCGGGCACCTGCCGGAACTGGTGCGCTTCAACTGGGTCTCGCGGCAGACCCGGGCTGAGCTCAGCGAACTGCGCGCGCTCGTCCCCGGGTTCGGCGGAGCCGCCGAACCACCGGTGAGCGGACCCATTCCCGGGACCGGCGGCCGCTGGCTGTCGGTGGCCACGGCGGTCGTGCTGGGGCTGGCGCTGGCGGCGATCCTCGTCCCGGACTTCGGCGCATGGACCGGTGCGCAGGCGCTGATTCACCACCATCACCTGCACTAGCCGGCGTGCTCGCGATATCAGCGCCGGTCACCCGGCCTCGTCGGCCGGGACCGGCAGTGGCCCGAGGCGCGACCGCGCGCCCGATCGCCGGCGCCCCTGGCGCCGACGCCCGGCGAACGTACGGACCGTGAGGAGGTAGACGATCGGCCCGACCGGCACGAGAACGACGCCACGCAGCCACAACGACGAGGCGTCGGAACCCGAGCCCAGGGTATGGACGGCAGCGAGCATCCAGATGAGCGGCGTCAGACGATGCAGTCGGCGCCACGTGCGGGCGCCGATTCGGCGGCGCAGGTAGAACGTCGGACCGAGCAGGACGGCCAGGTAGCCGGCGATGATGCCCGCGCCGGTGAACGCCGGGCGGTAGTGCAGGGCGAACGGGATCGTGATCCCGGCCAGTCCGGGACGCAGCCACGCGTCGCCCAGCAGCGAGGCACCGTGCAGGGCGATGGCGACCAAGGCGACCATCGCCACCTGCTCGTGCAAGGCGACGACGCCGCGCTTGCGGCGTGCCGGCACCAGCTTGGCGGCCATCGCCAGTCCGATGAGAACCGAGATCGAGACGAGCGTCACGGCAACGATGCCCGACGCGCGGCTGACCAGCCACCAGATGTAGTGGGTGGGACTCGCGCCGGTCATGCAGCGAGCACGGTGGCCGTCGCGGTGGCGCCGGTCCGGCAGTCAAGCGGCCCGAGGATCTCGACCGCTCCATCGTCGTGGACGATCACCCCTCCGTACTCGGCGAGCACCTCACGCGCGCCCTCGGCCCCGGTCAACAAGGCCATCTTGGAAAGGGTCTCGGCCTCCAGGGCGCCCTCGGGGCTGACGGCAGTGGCGCCCACCAGCCCTGTCCACGCCGGCCTCCCGGTACTGGGATCGAGCAGGTGGTGGCTGTAGCCGCCTGCCTCGTTGCGCCAGATGCGCACGTTGAGACCGGACGTGGCGATGCCACCCGCTCGCATGAGGACGGTCCCGATTCGTGATCCGGTGAGTGGATGCTCGACGTCGACCGCGAAAGGCCGCACCTGCGCCCCGATGCCGCCGACCGCGATGTCACCGCCGCAGTCGACCAGGTAGCGGCCGTACCCGCCAAGCCGGCGTGTGACCGCGTCGGCACACAAGCCCTTGCCGGTTCCCCCGGTGTCGAAGGTAGTGCCGAGCGGCCGGGTGATAGTGCCGCCCTCGTCATTGACGAGGATCTGCGCCCACCGCGACACGCCGGCGGGCTGCGCGGCACGGCGCACAGGTGCCCAGGCCAGTGCGTCGGCCAGTGAGGCCGGGGTCTGGTCGGCCATCGAGGTGACGTAGCCCGCCGCCTCGAGCGCGCCTCCGAGTGTCGGGTCGACGAGGCCGCCGCTGCGTCGCGCCGCCCACACCCCGGCGCCAACCGCGGCGCGCAGGAGACGGGATGCCGGCACGACACAGCGCGGGTCGCGGTTGAACGCAGAGAGCTCGCTGTCAGGCACGAACCGCGACAGACGGCGCGCGAAGTCCCAGACAAACGCTCGCTCCCGGTCGGCGGCCTCGAGCGCCGGCGGCAAGCCAGGCAGCAGCGGGGGCTCGATCAGCAGACGAACTTCGCTGCCCATCGCGGCGAACGTGTAGTCGAGCTCGTGACTCATGGATGCGTGGAGCTGCGGGTCGTGGGCGCCGGCGTGGGCGCCGCAGATGCGGTGCCCGATGTCGACACTGACACCGTCGCCGCGCCGCCGCGGCCCTCCGACCTGCCGTCATCGACGATGGTCGTTCGATAGATGCGCCGCAGCACGACGACGCGTGGTGGCGGCGCGGGCGCCAGCGCCGGAGTCGCTCGCAGCCGAGCGGCCAGAATCGCGAATACCGCGAGAAAGGCAGCCAGGGTGAAGAGCATGACCGTCACCCGGTCAGGGCGACCGCGAGATCGATCGAGACGCGACAGGGTGGCGGCACTGTCAGTCATCGCCGCGTCCGTGTCCACCGTCGTCGCCGTGGTGTGATCCGCTGGTGTGCGTCGAGACCGGCGCCCCCGAGGAGCCCGACGGACTCGTGCCGGAGTGGCCCGGAGTCGGCCGGGTGACGACCGGACGGGGGGCGGAGGTGCCCGGCGCGGAGGCGGCATGCCCGGGGCTCGGCCGGGTGGTCACGGGATGCGTCGCCGGGGCCGGCTGGCCCGGACTCGCGTGTCCGGGGCTGGGCCGGGTCGCCACGGGCGAAGCGGGATGTGGCTGCGCTGCGCCGGTGGGCGACTTGCTGGCACGCGTCGTGCCGGCGTGAGACCGCGCCCGGCGTGACGAGGCCGACCGCACCCGCAGGGCCGCGCGCAGGAGAGGGGCCGTGGCGCCCCCGGCCCGAGACGTGGACGGTGCGGCGGATGACCTCGGTGCGCACCTCGACCGCCGGGTTGCGCGCAGCCAGTGTCGGGGTGGCATGCGCGCTGGGCTGCAGCGATACGGCCGCCAACACTCCGGCGGCCAGGGCGGCAGTTGCCGCTGCGGTTCGGGTGTGTCGTGTGCGCATCGTCAGCGAGCCTCCAGGTCGTGGGACGCCAACTGTGGCGCGCGTTCTTCCAGCGACCGGTCAACTCACGGCAAAGCTTTGGCAAAGCCGACGCGGTTCTTAGCCGAACCCAGCGATGTCTTTACTCGCGCGCGCCACTCTCGGCGTCATGACAACTGACTCCGCTCCCCAGCGCATCGTCCTCGCGGGCGGTGGCCTCGCCGCGCAGCGCTGTGCTGAGACACTGCGGCGCGAGGGGTACTCCGGCGCGATCTGCATGGTGTGCGCCGAACCGCACGCGCCCTACGATCGTCCTCCTCTGTCCAAGCAGCTGCTGGCCGGCACGTGCGACGAGCCGTCCCTGGCCTTGCGGCCCGCCGACTGGTACGTGGCCCACGACGTCGAGCTGCTGCTCGGCGTAGGCGCCACAGGCCTGCGCATGGCCGAGCACACGCTCCTCCTGGCCGACGGAGCGGAGCTGCGCTACGACAGATTGCTGATCGCCACGGGCGCACGCGCGCGGCGCCTCCGCGCCCTCGCCGGCCGGGACAACGTCTCGGTCCTGCGAACGGTGGACGACGGCCGGGCGCTGTGCGACGCGCTGACCCGGGCCGAGCGAGTCGCTGTGATCGGTGCCGGCTTCATCGGCCAGGAGGTGGCGGCGACAGCCCGCTCGCGCGGGTGTGTCGTCACGATGGTGGACGCCGCGCCACAGCCGCTGGCGGCTGTCCTGGGACCCCACGTCGGCGCATGGTTCGCCCAGCTGCACCGGGCCAAAGGGGTCGAGGTGCTCACAGGGCGGACGTTGCGAGCGGTATCGGGCAACGGTGCCGTCACCGGGCTGGAGCTCTCCGACGGTCGGCGGATCGCCGTGGATCACGTGGTGGTGGGCGTCGGCGTCGACCCCGACGCACAGTGGCTGGGCGCCACAGGCCTCGCATGCAGCGCCGGGGTGCCCGCGGACGATTGCGGGCGCACGAGGGCCGGCGACGTGTTCGCCGCCGGCGACGTCGCGGCGAGCTTCGACGCGGCGACCGGGCGCTGGACCCCGGGCGCGCACTGGGAGGCGGCGGCGCGCCAAGGCGCCCGCGCCGCCCGGGCGATGCTGGGCCTCGATCCCGGTGCGCCGGCTCCCGCGGGCTTCTGGAGCGACCAATACGGTATCCGCATCCAGTACCTGGGTCGCGCCCGTCCTGACGATGCCGTCGCGATCGACGGCGACCCAGAGGCGCGCGACTTCACCGCAACCTTCTCCCGCGGGGGGCGGGCGGTCGCCGTCCTGCTCGTCAACCGCTCTCGAGGTCTACCGGCGGCACGAGCTCTCATTGAGAAAGGAACCACATGACACTGACCGTGATCATCGACGAGGCGGCCTGCGCCGCCCACGGCGACTGCGTCGACGTGGCCCCGGAGGTCTTCGTCCTCGATGACGTTGCCAAAGTGGTGGGGACCGGTCCTGACGATCTGCTGCTGGCGGCCGCGGAAGCGTGCCCGAGCGCTGCAATCGTGATCCGCGACGCGGAGACCGGGGACCACATCTATCCGTGACTCAGTCGTCGCGCTGGTCGCCGCCGTCCCCGTGATGCCCGGGACGGCGCCCACTCCCCGTGGAAGGGGCAGAGGAACGCCCGTCGCCGGCGGTGGTTGAAGAAGGTGGGGTCGCCGCCCCTGTCGTGGCGGAGCGCGGTGGCGTTGCCGGCCCCGTTGGAATAGTGGTCGGCGCGGGTGTGGCGGTGGAGTGCGCGGCGCTTGGGGAGGCACTGGTGCTCGAGACGGCGGGGTGTGGCTGCCGGGCGGTGCTGGAGCGGTCGTCACCACGACGGGTCGACGTGCCGGCAGGCGTCGAGGGGACGTGGGGCGCCAGACTGGTCGCGACCGCGAGCGGCTCTGACGAGAGGCCCACCCGCTGGCCGGCGAGCTGGCTGGCCGCCCAGGCCAGCGACGCACTGACGGCGATGCCCAGCACCGCTGCTACTGCCGTGGCCACCGATCGCCTGGTCATGGCCCGGGCACGCTACGCGTGGGCAGGTTAAGCGGGGGCAAAGCGCCGGGATGGCGCTCGGGCACGTCGGGCCGGGCGACCAAGGGCAGCAGAAGGCTGACGCTCGTCCCGCCGCCATCGCGAGCAGAGATGCGGATCGCACCGTCCCACGCGCGAGCGAGCTCGCGGGCCATGGACAGGCCCAGCCCGCTCCCCGGCGGACCGCTGCGACCGGCGCGTCCACGCCGGAAGCGCTCGAAGACAAGCTCGCGCTCATCATCGTCGATGCCCGAACCTCGGTCGCTGACCTCGATGCGTCCGGGAAAGCTCGACACGGCCACGGTGGTGCGGGCGGCCGAGTAGTGGATGGCGTTCTCCAGGAGCGCGTCGAGGATGCGCTCCAGATCGCTGCGGGCCGCCCACACCACCCCGGCCGGCGAGGCGCATCGGTGCTCGAGTGTGACCCCGCGCTCCCGTGCGTGATGGCGCCAGCGCTCAACCGTGGTAGCGGCCACATCGTCCAGATCGACCCAGGCTCCCTCCAGGCGCCGCTCGCCGGCGCGGCTGAGCACGAGCAGTTCGTCGACAGTTGCCGACAGGCGGTCGACCTCGGCGATCCCTGCCGCCAAGTCGCGATCGGCGGGGGCGTCGCCCACTTCGGCCCGGGCCTCCTCCAGTCGCAGACGCAGTCCGGTCAGAGGCGTGCGCAACTGATGCGATGCGTCGGCCACGAACTGCCGCTGAGCGTCGAGCAGGCGCGCGATCCGTTCGGTCATCTCGTTGAAGGAGCCCGCCAGGGAGCGCTGCTCGAGGCTACCCTCGAGCTCGGCCCTGGCCTCGAGGTCTCCCCCGGCGACGCGCCGTGCCACGCGCTGCAGACGCTGGACGGGCCCGGCAATCTGGCGGGCGATGATGATGCCTGCGGCAAGCCCGAGGGCCAGCACGATCGCCGCGATGAGAACGAGACCGAACTCGGCCCGGCGCACCGCGGCCTGAACCGCCGCCACACCCTGGGTGACACGCACCGCGCCGGCGGGCCGTCCCTGGTGAATGATCGGTGCCGCCGTGGCCAGGATCTGAGACCCGAGCGTCCGCGAGTAGCGCTGGACCTGGACCTGGCGTCCCTGGAGCGCTGCCCGGACCTCGGGACGGCTGGCATAGCTCGTGCCGATCTGGGCGGGACCATTGCTGTCGGCGAGCACGATCCCGCGAACACTCGTGACGAGGATGCGGCCTCGGATCGAGATGGCACCGCTGTGCGCAAGCGTCGCCAACTCCGGGCGGCTCGTGGCGCCCAACAGGTCGGCCGCGGTAGCCGCCACGAGGTCTGCCTGCGCGCGGGCCTGGGTGCGCACCTCGGCGTTGACGCGGGCGCTCAGGTTGATGGCCAGGGGCACGCCGAAGGCGACGATGGCCAACAACAGCACGTAGCCCAGGGCGAGGATCAGACGGGTGCGCAGGCTTACGGCTGCCTCCCGTTGCGCTCGCCGAGGCGAAACCCGACGCCGCGGACGGTGTGAATGTACCGCGGGGCCAGGGGATCGTCCCCCAGCTTGCGCCGCAGCCAGCTGACGTGGACGTCAAGCGTCTTGGTGGAGCCGAACCAGTTCTCGTCCCACACGTCGGACATGAGCGTCTCGCGCGTCACCACGTGCCCGGGATCGCGGGCGAGACGGTCGAGGAGATCGAATTCCTTACGGGTCAGTTCGAGCTCCGTGTCGGCGATGAACGCACGTCGGGCCGCCCGATCGATGGTGAGCTCTCCGACCACCAGCTGCCGGTGCGCCGGCCGGGCGTCGCGTCCGCGGCGCAACACGGCTCGAATGCGGGCGATCACCTCCCCCACCGCGAACGGCTTGACCACGTAGTCGTCGGCGCCGAGCTCCAGCCCGACCACGCGGTCGGTGACCGACCCGCTTGCGGTGACGATGATGATCGGCACGTCGGAGCCGGCGCGGATCCGGCGGCAGACATCGCGCCCGTCGGCGTCGGGCAGGGCCAGGTCGAGCAGGACCACATCGGGTGCCAGTTCGTGGACGGCCCGGATGGCCTCGGCCCCGGTGCGCGCGACCGTGGGGCGGAACCCGCCGCGCAGCAGGGCGCGGGCGAATGGGTCTGCGATCGAGGGCTCGTCCTCGACGACCAGCACCGACGCGGCGGAAACCCCGGGGAGGTCAGCGGCGGTCATCGTGGCCGCAGTCCAGCACCATTCTTGGCGCGCATCATCCGGGGTTGCCCCGACTCACCGCTCCGCGATGTACCGCAATGACGGTGGGCGCTGTTCACGGCGTCGAAGCGGCGCGGGCGGTGAGCATGCCGGAGGCCGACCCGTCCCGTCCCTGGGACTGAAGCTCGGCGGCGATGGCGACCGTTGCGCCGGTGGCATCGGCGGCGCTCGCCTGGATGGTGGGGCCGGCGAGCGCGGTGACGTGGCCGGAGTATCGGTCGGGGTTGGACGCCGGCCCGGCCGACACCTGGCTATCACTCATGGCGACGCCCCCGCCGCGGATGGCCTGGCCCTCGATCCGGATGTGAACGTAGCGCAGGCTGGGGTCGTCGACGACGAACGAGATGTCGACGACGGCGGCCCCCGGGCCGAGCTTGTGCTGTCGCACCCGTCCCCGGAACCTCGCGGACACCGTGAGCGGGTGCGTCCCTCGAGCGGCGTGGGAGGGCGATGCCGGGGCGTGACCGGACACGGTTGCGGTGGTGTGGGCCAAGGCCAAAAGTGCCGGTGGCGTTCCCGACCGCTCGGCCCAGCCGGAGGCGAGCGGCCCCGGGAGGAGCCACGCGACCAACGCGAGCGGAAAGAGCGCCGCAGCCCCCAGCGCCGACAGGCGCAATGGCAGGTGTGTCGGCCAGCCGGCGCTCACCCGCGCGATGACCGCCGCGAGCACGGCGATGACACACAGTCCCGACAGCGCGAGCATCCAGTGGGCCTTCGGGTCAGTGCCCGTCCCGTAACTGTGGACGAGGGCGAGCGGCCAGCTGATGTAGACGAGCCAGTGGGTCGCCCGCCAGCCGCGATGGCCGACGCGATGGCGGATCAGGCTCGTGATCGTCACTGCCGCCGCGAGGTCGAAGGCGACCGTCCCGAGCCCCAGCCAAACGGGCCGGTAGGCGGAGCGGAAAGGGATAACGACATCGAGGACGCCAATCGGGGCAAAGCCGTCGAGCAGCGTCGTGAGCACGTGGAGCAGCACGAACACCACTGCGAGCAGTGACACGCTGCGATGCAGCGCCCCGACGACGAACCGCAGGTTGGCGACCTCCATGCGGCGCACGCTCGCGACCCCGAGCACGACGCTGCCCGTCAGCAGCACCAGGGCCATCGCGCCACTGGCGCGGGTGATGAACCAATAGGAGCTGGGGGCCGCAGCGACGACCATCACGCGCGTCAGGACCCGCCGGACACCACCGGTGCGACCTCGCTGGAGGCGGCAGGGGCCGGCGCGGCCGCGGGAGGCTGGATCGAGACGGCGGGAACCGTCGACCCCGAGCCGTCGTCGATTGGGCGTTGAGCCGGCGGCGCGCTGGTGACGGGTGACGGCGCCGCACGGGCGTGGTAAGCGTGGGCAGTGAGGGCGGCGAGGCCGCTCGCCGCGCCGACCGCCAATGCCGCGATCCAGCGCTGCGCGCGCCGGGCCAAACGCAGCCCCGCGTCGCGCGCCTGCACCGCGTCGGCGAGGCCCTGGGACCCGCGGTCGCGCGGTAGGGGACTGTCGGTCCGCATGTCGGAGCCGGATCGTCTGCGCGTCCTGTAATGAAGCGCTAAGACAGGAGTGAGAGTGCGCTCATGGCGTCAACCCGCGCTGTCGCCGCTCAGGCTTGACGTCCCGAACGCGCGGCGGCCGTCCGCCGGCGCGGCCGTGGTCTGCCAGTGCTCCCATTGTCGGTTGGCCACGCGCGGGAACGAAACGATCGATCTCCATTTCGATGCGGGCTCCGGCTCCATTCGGCTCGACGGCGCGGACCTGACCGTCGTGAGCCTCGGCGATGGCCTTCACGATGGCAAGACCGAGCCCGGCGCCGCCCGTCTTGCGGTCGCGAGCGCCGTCTGTGCGATGGAACCTCTCGAAGACGCGGGCCCGCTCCTCCTCCGGAATCCCCGGACCGTCATCGGTGACGGTGAAGCGCACCCAGCCTCCGGGCAGGGCATCCACGCGGAGGCCGATATATCCGTCTGGTTGCGCGGTGTGGGCGATCGCGTTGTCGATCAGGTTGCGCAGGGCCTGAGCGAGGCGATCGGGGTCGGCGTCGAGCTGCCCATGGGGAACGGGCCCGAGCTCCAGCCGGCGGTCGACCCCGACGGTTGACGTCGTCCACAGCTCCTCGATGAACCGCGGCAGATCGATCTCGCGCCGATCGGTGAGGTCGCGCTGCTCGGAGCGCGCCAGCAGCAGCATGTCCTCGACGAGCCGCGTGGTACGGCCGACCTCGCCGGCGACGATCCGCTGCACGTGCTGAACATCGTCGGCTGACGGGGCCTTGTACCGGGCGAGGACATCGAGTTGGCCGGCGATGACCGCAAGCGGGGTGCGCAGCTCATGGGATGCGTCGGCGACGAACTCGCGCTGCTGGCGGAAGGCGGCGGCCAGGCGATCGAGCATGTGATTGAAGGCGTTGGCCAGGACCCAGATCTCGTGGCTGGCGGGGTCGGCCTTCATGCGCGGGTGCAGGTCGCCGCCGTCGACGCGTTCCGCGACGCGGGCCATGCGCCTCAGGGGCCGCGACACCGATACGCCGGCGAGATAGGAGGCGAGAAGGATGAGCGCCAAGGCCAGCGCGCCGGCGATGAGGAAGGAGCGGGCGATGGCGTGCTGCGCGCTCCTGACGCTCGCCAGCGCTTCGCCCGCGCCGAGGCGTACCTGCTGTCCGGCGGCGGTGACCAGGCGCTCGTCGAGGCGGACCTGGCCGACGTCGGGCACCGCCGCCGTCCGGAGACCGAGGGGGCCCTTGAGCACATCCTCGCCGAGTACATCCTCGCGCTCCTGCTGGGCGACGGTCTCGCCACCCTCGGGACCGTCGGCGCCGAAGAGTTCAGGGTGGTTGCTCGCGGTTCCGGCGCCCGGGACGACGGCGAACATCAGTGATGCCCGCCCGTTGTAGGGCTGAGCGCTCAGATAGCGGTGCAGGTCGGTCAGCAGCTGGCTCGAGGAGCCCGGCCGTAGCGCCCGCACCGTCTGGCTCAGCTGGGTGAGGTCCGCTCGCGCGTCCTCTTGGATACGCGCGCGCAGCTGGCTTCCAGTCGTCTCATAGACGACGACGAACACGATGGCAAAACCGACGAGCATCACCGCCACGACCCACGCCACCAGGCGCCAGCGCAGGCTGGCGCGCCGGGTCACGCGATGTCCTCGAGCCGGTAGCCGCGGAGTCTTACCGCGGTGATGGTCACCGGACGGCGGTCGGGACCTGAGAGCTTGCGGCGCAGGTAGCCGACATAGACATCGACGATGTTGGTCCCGGGATCGTGGTCATACCCCCACACCGCACGGAGGATCTGCTCGCGGGTCAGCACTCGGCCGATGTTGTGCAGCAGGTACGTCAGCAGCTCGAACTCGGTGGCGCTGAGACGCACGTCGTGGCTGTCGTGGGTGACTCGCCGGGTGATGAGATCCACGGTGAGACCCGCCCTGCGCAGCGTCGTCTCCGGCGCCTGGCGCGCGGCGCGCAGCTGGGCGTCGATGCGGGCCTCGAGTTCGTCCATGGCAAATGGCTTGACCAGGTAGTCGACCGCGCCCGCTTTCAGGCCGCCTACCCGATCCTCGAGCTCACCACGCGCCGTGACGACGATCAGCGGCAGCCCGGGGCGCTGGTCGGCCAGCCGATGGAGCACTTCGCGCCCGCTCATCCGCGGCAACATGAGGTCGAGAACCACGAGGTCGACGTCGTCACCGAGCGCGAGCTCGAGCCCACTTTCCCCGTCGGATGCCGACTGCACGTGGTAGCCGGCGAGGGCGAGGCCCCGCTCCATGAAATCGGCGATCCCCGGCTCGTCTTCGATCAGCACCAAATGGCCCACGTGGCCATCTTAGGCAGCGAAGATGCCCTGCAAAGCGGTGAAGAGAGAGTTCTCATCGGCGGGTAACTACGGGTTTAGGGGTCGTCGACAGCGTGACCGCCATGACCAGCCAGGCGCCGGTCGCCGTGGCGCCGGTGACCCAACTGCCGCACTCACCCGCGACGACACGGCGCAGGGGCTCATGACGCTGCCGCGTCTGCTGGCCGGGGTCGAGCCGACACCGATGACCCTGGAGCGCCACCGTGACCAGCATGGGGAACTGCGTCTCAGTGGCAATCGACTGGCCGACGAGATCGCCGACGCGGGTCTGCGCGGGCGCGGTGGAGCCGCTTTCCCGCTGTCGCTCAAGCTCGATGCGGTCCGGCGCGGCCGTCGGGCACCCGTCGTGGTCGTCAACGGCTGTGAGGGCGAGCCGATGAGCAATAAGGACCGCGTCCTGCTGTGCTCGCTGCCGCACCTCGTCCTCGACGGCGCTCTCGCCATCGCCCGCACGATCGGCGCCAACGAGGTGATCGTGGCCGTCGACGAACTCAATCCCAGGGCCGAGGACACCATCGCGTGGGCGCTGGCACAGCGGCCGGAACTGCGTCGCGACGGCGTGCGCGCAGACTTGGTGGCCATGCCAGGCGGCTATGTCAGCGGACAGGAGAGCGCCATCGTCCAATGGCTCAACGACGGCGTGGCCAAGCCGACGGCAAGAGCGCCGCGGGTCACCGAGCGCGGGGTCAGTCGCCAACCCACCCTTGTGTCCAACGCCGAGACGCTCGCGCATGCCGCCCTTATCGCCCGCCACGGCGCGCGCTGGTTCAGGGAGGTCGGCACCCAAGAGGACCCCGGCAGTGCCTTGGTTACGGTCAGCGGTGCCGTGGCGCGGCCCGGGGTCTACGAGGTGTCACACGGCAGCACCCTGGGCTCGCTCGTCACCGCGGCCGGCGGCCTCTCGGAACGGACGCGGGCGTTCCTCGTCGGTGGCTACGCCGGGGGTTGGCTCGACATGGACCAGGCGCGCCAAGCCCGCCTGTCGCCCGCTGGGCTGGCGCCATTCGGTGCCCGGCTCGGAGCCGGGATCGTGGTCGCGCTGCCAGAGCGTAGCTGCCCTGTGGCCGAGACCGCGCGCGTCGCGGGCTGGCTGGCCGACCACAGCGCGGGCCAATGCGGCCCGTGCGTCAACGGTCTGGCCGCAATCGCCGACGCGCTCGCCGCCGTCTGCCACGGAGACGACGGGCGCGCCAGCCTTCCGAGAATCGCCCGCTGGTGTCAGCAGGTCACCGGTCGCGGTGCTTGCGCACACCCCGACGGCGCCGCCGGCTTCGTTTCCAGCGCACTGCGCATCTTCGCCGAGGAACTTGCCGACCATGCACGGCACGGGCTGTGCGATGCCTGTGGCACGGCGCCCATCCTGGCGACGCCCCGACCGCTGACTGTGGGCGCCCGCTGACATGCGCATCGTCGTGGAGCCCCTCGCCTGCGACGCGCACGGCCAGTGCGCCGAACTGCTCCCCGAGGTGATCGTGCTCGACGATTGGGGCTACCCGATAGTCGACGACCGGGAGATCCCCGCTGCATTGGTACCACTGGCCCAGCGCGCCGTGCGTGCGTGCCCGGTGTTGGCACTCCGCGTCCAGCCCGGTCAGCTCGATCGGGGCCGGGCGCGCTGACCCCGCAGGGTGGCGATCTTCGCTAGGTCGCTGGCACGCGGGGAACGCTGTCCTCCGGGGCGGCGGATTGGTCGGCATGCACGGTCGTAGCTGCTGTGAACCGGGCTGCTGAGTCTGGGTCGTGGGAAGGCAGGTAGACCGTGGGATGCTCGGCGCAGTGGGCCAGGATCGTGTCGAGCGTCGCGATGTGTACCTTGGGATCGGGCCCGACTGCGTCGTGGCGTCGTGCGTGGAGTTGTTCGAGCGTGTCCGTCACGTCACCGGCGAGCATCACGTGCCGGCCTGAGTCGTCGATGCAGATCACGGAAATGTGGCCTGGCGTGTGCCCGGGGGTGTCGACCGCCATGATGCGTCCGTCGTCGCTGAGCGGTCGGCTGCGGGGGAACGCCCCGAACGGTCCGCCGTCGAGGACGAAGGTCTCGGGCGCGAAGCCCGGCGGGAGCGGCTGACGCAGAATACGACGCATCACCCTCGACATCGGCGAGTTGACCGATTGCAGCTCGGTCTCATTGATCAGCACCCGCGCACGCACGTGCACCAGGCCGTCGATGTGGTCGCCGTGGGCGTGGGTGAGCACGACCTCGGAGACGTCGTCCAGGTTCAGCCCGACGGCAGCCATGGCGCTCGGCAGCTCCTGCTCGCGCGAGACCTCCATCCGCGCAAACGGCACGTCTCGTGCTGCTGCTGTCTCGCCGGTATCGACGAGCCTCAGCACCCCCTCGTGCTCTATCGCCCAGCAGTGGATCGGCAGCGGATCTGAGAAGTCGCCGGGCATGAACAGGTCCAGTTGGCGGCGTGCGCCGGGGCTGGGGAAGAGGAAGCTGTGCTTGACGCGCACCGCTCCGGTCGTAATTGCGTGGATCTTCATCTTCTTCTTCTCTCTTTTGCGGTTGCGTCCCCGGCGGCGTCGTTGTCGACTGGCGCGAAGCCGCGCAGAATCAACTCGACGACGCCTCCGGCGAGACGTTGGTCGATCGGCCCGCCGGTTACCAGCAGCCGATAGAAGATCGCTCCGCCCAGGACGTCGAGGGCGAGCTCGACATCTAGGCCACGACGCAGATCGCCGCGCCGCACACCGCGCTTGAGCACCGTGCTCAGCGCCGCCCGTCGTCCAGCCAAGAACTCGCTGCGCACCGTCCTCGCCAGCTCCGGGTTGCGGTGCGCCTCCTCAACGAGCGACGGCATCAACCGGGGGGCGAGCGAGCCGCTGTAGAGCTCGACTGCCTGACTCATCAAGGCGAGGAGGTCGGCGCGCGTTGAGCCCGTATCGGGGATCTCGATCTCACTCACCAGCGTCGCGACCGCGGCACTGATCAGCGCATTCTTCGAGCGATAGCGACGGTAGATCGTCGCCTTCCCGACATGCGCTCGATCGGCGACGTCATCCATGCGGAGATTGCGCACCCCGCCTTCGGCAAGTAGCCGCAGCGTGGCCGCGATGATCGCCCGGTCAGCTCTCTCGTCCTTGGGCCTTCCCATCGTTCGCCGCGGCGCGGGATAACTCGGCATCGCACTGAACCGTACCAGACTTTCGAGACTGATCGGTCTCGAAAGTCTGGTACGGGTTCATCGGCACATGCGCCCGAGTGGGTCTCGACGGCAGAATGCCCGCCCGGGCTGGGTGGGCCGGGGCGGGCATCTACCGCGAGCGTCAAGCCCGAGCGGGCGTCAACCCGGGTCAGGAGGTGACAGCGGCTCCGACGGTGGCGCCAGACAGCCGCGCCTCGGGCTCGAGACGACGCGCGTGAGCGAACCCGAGCGCCACCAGCACGCCCATCATCAACGCCGCGGCAAACGACGCGATCGCGCCCCACAGCATGATCTGCCCGATCTCAGAGAACGCGTAGGCCTCCAGCAGCAGCCCCCGCAGCGTCGTGCCGCGGAACGAGGTCTGCACCAGCGCCGCCAGCTGCGTGTTCTTGGGGTTAGCCAGCGCCGCCGCGCTGACCTTGGAGTACACGCCGCCATAGGGCATCTCGGAGAGATGAACGGCGATGAAATGATCGGCGTAGGCCTTGGCCTGAGCCCCGGTCAGCAGCTGCTGACCGGCGTACTGCGACACCGACGGGATCATCGACGGGGTGATCTCCGTCCCCGCCTTGGCATGCGCGAACGCCGCCGGGGGCGGGAAGTACACCTGCTGCTGGGCCAGCTGGCTACGGACGTTTGAGTTCACGAAACTGTGACCCCACAGCAACAGCCCACCCGCGATCACCAACACCACCACCACCACCACACCAGCAGCGCTGGCCAACCGATCAAACACCTTACGAGACATAACAGAACCTCCTAGTTGACGAGTGACGTCGCCCTGATGGGGCTTGACGAGGCAGATGGTGGAAGACACGCGGTGGGGTGGCCATCAGGGCTTTGCCGACGACTCGTCGGCACGAACTACGCAGCCCACCAGGCACACCCCGGAGGATCCGTGGTTGCCCCGAGCATGCGTGGGCTCCTTTCCCGGATGGCGCTCCCCGGCGCCAGCGCGAGTCTTCAGTTCACCATCGAGTGAGGAGACCCGACATGGCTACCGACGTTCTTTCATCGATCCAGGAACTCGCCTCTCGCACGGGTGACGGTCTCCACGTCCGCCTCCTGTGGAGCGCGGTCGACCGCAGGGCATGGGTGTCCGTGATCGACGTCAAGCGCGACGAGACGGTCAGCGTGGCCATCCGTGACAGTGAGAGCCCGCTCGACGTCTTTCACCATCCGTTCGCCTACGCCGTGTGAGGACAGCGAGCGTCGAAATCGATGAAATCCGGCAGACGGACACTCCTTCTCCTCGGGGCGGCGGTCACCGCCTATGTCATCCTGTTGCGTCGGCGAATCCTGACCTGGGGGGCCACCGAGGCTGAAGCCTCAGAGTGCCTGCCCGGCGACGAGTTGCTCGAGGACGCGGACGGCGTTGCGACCCGCGCGATCGAGATTCACGCGCCGGCGGCCGCGGTCTGGCCGTGGCTCGCGCAGATGGGCCCATCTCCGCGCGGCGGCGCCTACACCTATGACTGGATCGAGAACCTCCTCGGCCTCAACATGTACAGCGCCGACCAGGTCCTGAGCGAGTTCCAGGATCCGCACGTCGGTGACACCATCGCCTACGGTGTCAATCGCATGTGCGTCGAGCGGCTCGAACCCGAGCACGTCCTCGCATGGCGGGCCGAGAACGGCAACTGGGTCTGGAGCTTCGTGCTGACCGAGCACGATGGCAGGACGAGGCTGATCAGCCGCAACCGCTTTCGCCTGCCGCGCCTGATCGACCGCATCGGGATGGTGCCGATGGAGCCGGCCTCACTCGTGATGGAGCGCAAGATGCTGCTCGGCATCAAGCGGCGAGCCGAACGACTTGCGAAGGCGGGACCGGGCGCATGAGGATGACACCAATCGCGCGTGGGTTCGCCGTGGCGCTTGCGATCTGCGCGGGCTCCTCACCCCTGGCGCGCGCCGCGACTTCGAGCACGGCGCCGCTGCCGGGAGTGCCATGCTCGGTGACAGCCACGGCCCCGACGTCCGGGCCCACGATGACTTATGGCGGCGGTGTCAGCTGCGCCGGGGGCACCGGCCAGAAGACGATCGACGTGGTGCCCCAGGTCTTCAATCGCATCCACGGCAGGGCGCTGTGGTTCAACATCACCCTCGCCGGCCTCTATCAGGGCCCAACGTCGATCAATCCGCTGCGACTGACCGCCGCGCGGGCGGCCGCAGCCGGGCACCGCTACAGGGTTCTGGTCCTCGGCCACGTGGTCCTTCCAGACGGCCGCACCGGGTCTGCCACGGCGTGCGTGGGATCTGACTGCTCCGGCTTCCGGCCTCTGTCAACGTCGCCGTCGTTCACCTACCCGGCTCGTCCGGCGACTGCGGCTCAGATGCACGGCGTCCCCTGCACGGTAGGCCAGAACGGGCTCGTCTTCACGCTCGTCAACGGCAGCTACGTGCTCAACTACGGCGGGTACACCGTCTGCACGTCCAACGCAAGCGCGCCACGGCCGACGCTCACGGTGTGCGCCCAGGTCGCCAACCGCGTCGCGGACAAGAACGTGTGGTACACGATCACCGGCTCGTGCCTGTCGCGCGCGTCGACGTCCCCCGCGCCGCTCACGCTGCACACCGGCAGGACCGCGTATCAGGGACACGCCTATCGCGTCAAGGCGATCGCCAAGGCGCTCACCCGTACGACGACGGTGTTCAGCGGATTCGCCGCGCCGTAGCTCGATTCGCTAATCCCAGCCCTGCTCCGCGGCGCGGGCGGCGATGAGCCGGGCCGCCAACTGACGGTTCAGGTACGCCTCGCCCGCGGCGGCTCGGCGCACGGCGTCGACCAGATCGGCGTCGGCGGACTCCTTGAGCACGTAGCCAAGCGCCCCGGCGCGTCGCGCCGCACGGACGAGGGCGGGGTCGTCCTCCATGGTCAGCACCACGATCTGGGTGCCGGGCGCCTCCTTGCGCAGCGCGGGGATCGCCTCGAGGCTGGAGCCACCGGGCATGCTCAGGTCGAGCACCAGCACCTCGGGGCCATGCTGGCGCACCAGCGCTCGCGCCGCCGCGACGTCGCCCGCCTGTGCCACGACGCTGAGATCCGGCTCGGAGTCGAGCACCAGCTGGAGCCCCCGCCGGACGACCTGGTGGTCCTCAGCGAGGACGACCCGCACGGCTCGCACGCCGTCGTGGGTGTGGCCATCGCCGTGATCTGGCTCGGTCATGTCCGGCCACCACCATATCCGCCCGGGCAAGGCGGCGGGGAGGGCGCCCCTGATCGGTCACGACGCCGCGTTCGCCCGCGCCCGCGCCCGCGCGACGCGCGGCCGGCGTGTTGCCGGCGGGAGGCTGGAGAGGGCAGCGAGCTCCTCCTCGAGCGCCGCGACGATCCGCTCGGGATCCGGCACAAGTGCTGCGTCCACCATCAGGCCGACGGTGACCTCGCCGGTGTAGCTGAAGATGCTCACGCTCATGCCGATGTGGCCGGAGGTGGGCGCCCACACGAGCGCCGTCCGCACGGGGACACCCGCGAGAGAGACGGCCACTCGGGGACCGGGAACGTTGGTCATGACCGCGGTGCCCTTGCCGGAGAACAGGTCGACGATCCGCCGCTCGACCGCCTCGGGGGCCAGGCCGGCGACGCTGAGCAGGCCGTAGGAGATCTGACCATCGGGCCCGCGCTTGATCTCCTCCATGCGCCGCTGCACGGCCACCAGACGCCGGTAGCTGCCACTGGTGCCGACCGGGAGGGGGAGGAGCACGAGGCCGAACTTGTTGCCCAGGCTGCGCGGGACCGGCTCGTCGAGGCGCCTGAGGTTGAACGGGACCAGCGCCCGGATCTCTGGCACCGGGCTGTCGAGGCCCTGCAGGTAGTGACGCAGCGCTCCGCTGACCGCTGCCAGAAGCACGTCGTTGACCGTGGCGTCGTGCCGGTGGGCGACCTGCTTGATCGCCTCCAGCGGCACGGGAGCGCTCCAGGCCACCCGGCGGTCGATGCCGGGATCACCCTTGATCGACGTCGCCACGTCGGGCGGGGTGAGCAGGAGTCTCGCTGCGCCTGTGGCATTGCGGCCGACGGCGCCCATCAACCGCGCACCGTGCGACGGGGAGGTGACGACGTCGGCGCTCTGGCGCATGACCGCGCCGGCCAGCCGGGTGGCCCCGGCGATCAGGTCGAGGCCGGGCACGACGAAGCCATGACCCCGGCCATCGGTCTCAGTCTGGTCCAGCTCCACGCCCGCCGCCAGATCGCCCTCGGCGTCGGTGAGCGAGAGCATCACGCGGGCCAGCGAGATGCCGTCGGCGATGCAGTGATGCAGGCGGCTGATGATTGCGGCGCCGCCCTGGTAGCCGTCAACGACGTACACCTGCCAGAGCGGCCGGTTGCGATCCAGCGGAACCATCATCAGGTCGCCGATCAGCTCCTGGAGCGTCGGCGTATCCCCGGGAGCGGGCAGCGCGACGTGGTGGACGTGGTGGTCGAGGTCGAACTCCGGGTCGTCCTCCCAGTGGGGCGGCCGGAGCGGAACCCGGCTTTCCACGACGCGCTGGCGAAAGCGCGGGTAGCGGCCGACCAGGCGGTGCCGGTAGACCTGCCGGATGCGCTCGATGTCGACCGGCTCGTCGAACAGCAGCACCGAGGTGATGACCATCAGGTTGGTGGGCCTGTCCATGCGCAGCCAGGCCGTGTCGGCGCTGGACAGGCGCGAGCTCATTCGGTCACCCTGTCGTACAGCGCGGCGAACACGTCGGCGTACTTCTCATAGACGACGTTGCGCTTGACCTTCAACGTGGGCGTGAGCTCCCCGGCGGCCTGGGTGAGGTCGCGTGCGAGGATGGCGAAACGCTTGATCTGCTCGATCCGCGCGAGCCGCGCGTTGACACCGTCGACCTCGCGTTGGATCTCGGCGCGCAGCCCCGGATGGGTGAGGGCCTGAGGCCCCGCCGCCTCGATGCCCAGGCGCGCGGCCAACTTGCCCGCCTCGTCTGGATCGATGCTGAGGAGCGCCACCAGGTAGGGGCGGTTGTCGCCGAACACCACGGCCTCACGGATGTAGCGCGTCTCACGCAGCTCGCTCTCGATGTTGACCGGAGTGATGTTCTTGCCGCTGGAGGTGATGATCAGATCCTTCTTGCGCCCGGTGATGGAAAGGAATCCGTCGCCGCTGAGCGCGCCGAGGTCACCGGTGCGCAGCCACCCGTCGGGGGTGAGGGCCGCCTCGGTGGCGACGGGGTCGCGGTAGTAGCCGCCGAACACCTGCGGCCCCCGGATGAGGATCTCACCATCATCGGCGATCGCCAGCTCGGTGCCGGTCAGGGCGCGGCCGACGGTCCCGAAGCGCATCTGCGCCGGGGTGTTGAGGGTGGCCACCGAGCACGTCTCCGTCAGCCCGTAGCCCTCCAGCACGAGGACGCCGCAGTCGGCGAAGAACTCCAGCAGCTGCGGGGCCACGGCCGCGGCCCCCACCAGCGCGATCTGGAGCCGATCCCCGAACAGGGCCCGGATGTGCGAGAGCACGAGGCGGTCGGCCACGCGGTAGCGCACCGACCGCTGAGAGGAGCCACCACCGCGCAGGCGCTCGCGCCGTCCCTGGGCGAGCGCCCATTCGAACAGCCGGCGGCGGGTCGCCGATCCGTCTCTGACCCGGCCCATGATCGTGCCGTGGACCTTCTCGTACACGCGGGGCACGGCGGGGAAGTGCGTGGGGCGCCGTTCGGCCAGCTCGTCCACGATGCGGGTGGGATCCCCGCTCCAGAAGGTGATCGTCGCGCCGGAGCTGAGCACCACCGCCTGGGCGACGCGCGCCAGCACGTGGGCCAGCGGCAGGAACTGGTAGAGCACGTGGCCCTCGCCGATGCCGAGCTCATCAACGTACATCCTCGCCGTCTCGAGGATGTTGGCGTGGGTGAGCACGCAGCCCTTGGGCGGGCCGGTGGTGCCCGAGGTGTAGACGATGGTGGCCAGAGAATCGGGGTCTCCGGCGATCCGGTCCTGCACCGCGGAGGAGGGCGGCGTCGCGCCGCTGCGTGCCAGGTCGTCCAGGGTGATGGCCCCCTCGCTCTCTCCGTCCAGCAGGATGACGTGCGCCACGCTGGGACAGAGCTCACGTGCCCGCGCGAGCGTCGCCGCCTGCTCGGCGCCGCTGAACACCACCGTGGCGCCCGAGTGGTTCAGCACGTACGCGCACTCCTCGGGCGAGCTCGTGTGGTACACGGGCACCACGACGGCACCGGCGCACAGGACGCCGTAGTCGGCGACGGTCCACTGCGCACAGGTGGTGGCGAAGATCGCGACGCGGTCACCCGGCCCCACGCCGAGCGCGATCAGCCCGGCGGCGAGCTGCTGTGCCCGCGCGGCCAATTCCGGGTAGGACGTCGCCACCAGGTCCCCGTCGACGCGCTCCTCCAGGGCGGCGCCGCGATGGTGCTCGGCCGAGGACAGCAGCATCTCGCCCAACGTCGCCGGACCTCGCGAGGGCGAGGACTCACGGGCAACCGCAGGTGGGGGGAAGGTGTCCTCCATCATCCACAACGTAATCCGTAGCGGTTGCGGTTCCATCCGCAGCTTCCGGCGGTTAGGCTCCTAGGGATCCCTGGTCATCGGATCCGGGAAAACCACGCAGTCAGGGGTCAGCTCTGGCAACGAGACATCTCATCGACCGCGCGGACTTCGACGCCCTGCCGGCCGCGCTGCGGCGTCACGGGTACACCGTGATCGGCCCGACCGTGCGCGACGGTGCGATCGTGTATGACGAGGTCGCCGCCGCGGCCGATCTTCCGATCGGGTGGACAGACGAGCAGGACGGAGGCAGGTACCGCCTGGTGGCGCGCGATGACGAGGCGCTCTTCGGCTACGCCGTCGGTCCGCATTCGTTCAAGCGCTATCAGCTCCCTGCCGAGGTCACCCTCTGGCGGGCCCGGGTGGACGATCGGGGCGAGCTGACCGAGCTGGACGAGCCCGGTCGCCACTCGACGAGGTATGCGTTCATCGGCGCCCGGTCCTGCGAGCTGCACGCGATGGGCATCATGGACCGCGTCCTGCTGGGCGGAAGCCACCCCGATCCCGCCGACCAGGCGCGCCGCGACACGTTCGTCGTAGCCGTCCAGTGCGGCGAGGCCGGCGGCACCTGCTTCTGCGTGTCGATGGAGACCGGCCCGGTGGCCGAACGCGGCTTTGACCTCGCCCTGACGGAGGTCATCGATGCGGGAGGACACCGGTTTGCGGTCGAGGTCGGCAGCGATCGCGGCGCCGAGATCCTCGCTGAGATTCCGCACCGCGCGGCGTCCGACGCCGACAGGGCCGCTGCCTCCGCCGTCCACGCCCGGACGGCGTCGCAGATGGGGCGCGAGCTCGACACCGACGGCATCAAGGAGCTGCTGTACCGCAACCTGGAGCATCCGCGGTGGCAGGAGGTGGCCGATCGTTGCCTGACGTGCGGCAACTGCACCATGGTCTGCCCCACCTGCTTCTGCACCACCGTCGAGGACACCACGGACCTGACCGGAGAGCACGTCGAGCGAACGCAGCGCTGGGACTCGTGTTTCACCGTGGACTACTCCGGGATGCACGGCGGGGCGGCGAGAGGGACGGCTCGCTCGCGCTACCGCCAATGGATGACGCACAAGCTGGCGACCTGGCATGACCAGTTCGGCAGCTCGGGGTGCGTGGGCTGCGGCCGTTGCATCACGTGGTGTCCGGTCGCGATCGACATCACGGAGGAGGCCGCCGCCATCCGGGACAGCGACGGTGATGCCGATGCGTGACATCGCGGACCTGATCGCCGGGGCCCCCGCGCTCGCCGGACTGGAGCGGGCCCACCTCGAGGCGGTCGCCGGCTGCGGCCGCAACGAGGCGGTCGAGAGCGGCACCTACCTGCTGCGCGAGGGCGCTCCCGCCGAGCACTTCTACCTCATCCAAGCTGGGACGGTGGCACTGGAGATCCACGCCCCGGGCCGGGGCGCCATCGTCATCGAGACGCTTCAGCCCGGGGAGGTGGTCGGCTGGTCGTGGCTGTTCGCGCCGTACCGCTGGCAGTTCGACGCCCGCGCGGTGCAGGCCTGCTCGGTGGTCTCCTTCGACGGCATATGCCTGCGGGCCAAGTGCGACGCCGACCATGAGCTCGGCTACGAGCTCATGCGCCGCTTCGCCGAGTGCATCGTGGAGCGCCTCCAGGCGACGCGCCTGCAACTCCTCGACGTCTACGGGGGTGATCGGGCGGCGACCTGACGTGATGACGCTCACCCAGGCCGCCACTCATCCTGCTCACGGACCGATGGTGCCCGAGCCATACGCGGTGCTGGACAAGCGACAGGACACGGCCGACACGTGGACGCTGGAGCTCGCGGCGCGCTCCGGCGGCCGGCTGGAGTTCGCGCCGGGCCAGTTCACGATGCTGTCGGCTCGCGGATGCGGTGAGGTGCCGATCTCGATCAGCGGCGACCCGGAGCGCCCAGAGCGGCTCGTTCACACCGTTCGCGCGGTCGGCCCGGCCACCATGGGCATCTGCGCGACCGCTCCCGGCGACGTCCTGGGCGTCCGCGGCCCGTTCGGCGGCGGATGGCCCATCGAGGGCGTGGAGGGCGCGGATGTGGTGATCGCGGCCGGGGGCATCGGCCTCGCGCCGCTCCGGCCCGCGATCCTCCGGCTGCTGGAGCGCAGCGATCGCTACGGACGCCTCATCCTCCTCTACGGAGGCCGGGACCCGCGCCAGCTGCTCTACACGGGCGAGCTGCGCGCGTGGGAGGGGCGCGGGCTCGAGGTTCACCTCACCGTCGACAGCGCCGGCCCCGAGTGGCTGGGACACGTGGGCGTCGTGACGCGGCTCGTCGGCCGGGCGCAGCTGGACCCCGAGCGCACGGTGGCGGTGTGCTGCGGGCCCGAGGTGATGATGCGCTTCACCGTGGCGGCCCTGGCTTGGGCCGGCGTCCCGCCGGACCGCATCTACGGCTCGCTGGAGCGCAACATGCAATGCGGCATCGGTCACTGCGGCCACTGCCAGCTCGGCCCGACGCTCATCTGCCGCGACGGGCCGGTCTATCCGTGGTCGGCGATTGCGCGCTGGCTCTCGGTCCGGGAGCTGTGATGGGGACGCCGGCAGAGGCCCCGACACTGGCGGTGTGGAAGTTCGCATCCTGTGACGGGTGCCAGCTGAGCATGCTTGATCTGGAGGACGATCTGCTCGCGCTCGTTGACAGCGTCCGCGTCGCCTACTTCCTCGAGGCCGGGAGCGCGACCGTGGACGGTCCGTACGACGTGTCGCTGGTGGAGGGATCGGTCACCACGCCCCATGACGCCGAGCGCATCCGCGAGGTCCGGGCGCGGTCCCGCGCGCTGATCACCATCGGAGCATGTGCCACCGCCGGCGGGATCCAGGCGCTACGCAACTTCGCTGACGTCGAGGAGTTCACCCGGATCGTCTACGCGTCGCCGGACTACATCTCGACCCTTCGGACGTCCACTCCCATCAGCGCCCACGTAGCGGTCGACTTCGAGCTGCATGGCTGTCCGATCAACAAGCATCAGCTGCTGGAGGTCATCAGCGCACATCTCAACCGGCGTCGCCCGAGGATCCGCTCGCACAGCGTCTGCGTCGAGTGCAAGCGGCGCGGGACGGTGTGTGTGATGGTCGCGCGCGGGACCCCGTGCCTGGGTCCGGTCACCCACGCCGGCTGCGGGGCCATCTGCCCGGCCTATGACCGGGGATGCTACGGCTGCTATGGGCCCATGGAGACCCCCAATGCGGCCGCGCTCGACGCCCGGACCGGCCTGGAGGAGCGCGACCTGGTGAGGATCTACCGGACCTTCAACGCGACCGCGGACGCGTTCGCGCAGGCCAGTGAGGACCATGAGCAGCGGGCCGGCTGACGGGCAGCGCGTCATCCGCACCGACTTCCTGGCCCGTGTCGAGGGCGAGGGAGCGATGTACGTGGAGCTGGACGGGCAGGAGATCCGGGATGTGAAGCTGCGGATCTACGAGCCGCCACGCTTCTTCGAGGCGTTCCTGCGCGGGCGCGGCTTCACCGAGGCCCCCGACATCACGGCGCGCATCTGCGGGATCTGCCCCATCGCCTACCAGATGAGCGCCGTCCGGGCGATCGAGGACGCCTGCGGGGTGACGATCGACGCGGGGCCGATCCGCGAGCTGCGCCGCCTCATCTACTGCGGCGAGTGGATCGAGAGCCACAGCCTTCACATCCACCTCCTGCACGCGCCGGACTTCCTCGGCTACCCGGGCTTCGTCGAGATGGCGCGAGACCATCCCCAGGTCGCCGAGCGCGGGCTGCAGCTCAAGAAGGCGGGCAACACCGTGATGACGGTGGTCGGCGGGCGGGAGGTCCATCCCGTCAACCTGCGGGTCGGCGGGTTCTACCGGGCGCCGCGCCGCAGCGAGCTCGCCGCGCTCGTCGACCCGCTCGAGCGCGCCCGCGAGAGGGCGCTGGACACCGTCCGGTGGGCCGGAACGCTCTCGTTCCCGGCGCTCGTCTGCGAGCCCGAGCTGGTCGCTCTCAGCGAGCCCGGGCGGTACCCCATCGATCTCGGTCGGATCGTCTCAGACCGCGGCCTCGACCTCGAGCCCGCGCTGTTCGATCGCCACTTCGCCGAGGAGCACGTGGAGCACTCCAATGCGCTGCACGCCCGGGTTCGCGGCCGGGGTAGCTACCTCACCGGACCGCTGGCCCGCTACAACCTGGCCTCGCCGCTGCTGGCGCCGGTGGCGCGTGAGGCGGCGGCCGACGCGGGACTCGGGCCGAGCTGTGACAACCCCTTCCGTAGCATCATCGTCCGCGCCGCCGAGCTGGTGCACGCCTGTGACGAGGCGCTGGCGATCATCGCGGCCTACGAGCCGCCCGATCCGCCCTTCGTGGCGGTGCATCCCCAGGCGGGCGTCGGTCATGGGGCCACCGAGGCGCCGCGCGGAATGCTCTACCACCGCTACGAGATCGACGAGCTGGGCACGATCACCGACGCGCGAATCGTCCCGCCCACGTCACAGAACCAGCTGGTGATCGAGGAGCAGCTCCGAGCCGTCGTGCAGGCCAATGCCGACCTCGACGACGACGCGCTGCGCCATCGCTGCGAGCAGGCGATCCGCAACCACGACCCCTGCATCTCGTGCGCGACCCACTTCCTGGACCTGACCGTCAAGCGGATCTGAGGCCAACGGGCCCCGCCGTCGCGGTCATCGGCGTCGGCAACGCGCTGCGTGGCGACGACGGCGCCGGCCCGGCCGTCATGGACCGCCTCGTGGCGACAGGCATGGCGGTCCAGTCCTGTTCGGGTGGCACCGAGCTGCTCGATCTCTGGCGCGACGCGGCTGCGGCCATCCTCGTCGATGCGGTCGCCACGGGCGCGCCGCCCGGCACCATCCATCGCCTCGACGCGGTTAGAGGGCCCCTGCCGCAGGCAGTCGCGCCGGCCGGCACCCACGACCTCGGCCTGCGCGACACGATCGAGTTGGCGCGGGTGCTGGGGTGTCTGCCGCCCCGGGTCGTGCTCTATGGGATCGAGGCCGCGACGTTCGCCGTCGGCGCGCCCATGAGCGGCCCGGTCATCGCCGCGCTGCCGCTCGTGGCCGCGTGTGTTCGCGATGAGGTGGCGAACATCTAGCCCGGCGTGGGATCCGTGGCCGTGCGCACGCCCGGCGCGGGTTTGCACTGATGTTGGCCCAAAGGGGCCCGGCCAACATGACTGCATGGCGATGGCACTCGACCTCCCTCGGGTGACGGTGTTCGGTCCTGACCCATTGCTGAGCGTGACCGTCGAGCGCCGCGGCTCCGACGACGACATCCACGTGCACGCCGGTGGCCAGGGGGTGTGGGTGATGCGCGCGGCCGCCGAGCTCGGGGCCGCACCGATCCTGTGCTGTCTGGTCGGCGGCGAGACGGGCGCGACGCTGTCGCCGCTGCTGCAGGCGTTTCCCGGCGACGTGCGGATGACGCCGACGGCGGGTAGCACCGGGAGCTACGTGGTCGACCGCCGGACCGGCACGCGGCAGCTGGTGGCCGTCGCCAACCGCCCGGCGCCCCAACGCCACGAGATCGATGACCTGGTCTCCGCGACCTGCGCCGCGGCGCTCGGCAGCGCCGTCCTCGTCATCTGCAATCCGTTTCCGCCGGGTGATCTCCCCGCCGAGACGTGGGAGACGCTGGCGACCGATGTCCACGCCGCGGGTGTCCCCGTGATCGTCGATCTCTCCAGCCCCCGTCTGGACCACGCACTGCGCGGCGCGCCCGACGTGGTCAAGCTCAACGACTGGGAGCTGGCCGAGTACGTGTGCGGCCCGGTGGACGGACGGCGCGGCCTCGACGCCATGCGGCGGCTGCGGCGCGCCGGGGCGGGGGCGGTGATCGTCACGCGCGGCGCCGACCCGATCCTGGTGCTCGACGGTGACTCCGAGCCCTACGAGATCGTTCCCCCGCGGTTTGACCAGGGGTTTCGCGAGGGGTGCGGTGACACGATGACAGGCGCGCTCGCGGCCTGTCTGGCCCGAGGGATGCCGCTCCGCGAGGCCCTCGTCACGGCCGCGGCCGCCGGCGCCGCGAACTTCCTGCGCCACGGGCTGGGAACCGGCCGGCGGGACGTGGTGGAGTCGCTCGCGCGACGGGTCACGGTCCGGCCGATGATGGGGATCGTGGAGGGAACGGCGGCCTGACCTCCCGACCGCGCACGATCGCCTCGGGCGCTGTGCGCGCGATCCACCGCTGATGGCTCGCGGTCGGCTCCACGGACGTCAGCACCCGCAGAGCCTGTGCCAGCGCCACGGGACGGCCCGCTCGCGAGGAGTGCGCGTCGCTGCCGAGGAGGTGGATGATGCCCTCGCGCGCGAGGGACAACATCCCGTCCCGAGACTCCGGTGCCGTCAGCGAGGCCGCGGTGGCCTGAACCAACGCGCCGGCGTGGATGAGCGTCGCCAAATGCGCCACCAGGTCGCGCCCGAGGTGACGCTCGGGATGGGCGATGACAGCGAGACGGCCCCGGCGCCGCAGGAACTCCACAGCCTCGCCCAGCCGGCCGTCGATCGGCCCCGGGGACGGCTCCAGCAGAATCCACCGCCCACCGCCGCCAAGCGACACCGCGGTGAGCTCCGCATCGGTCAGGTCGGCCACGCCACTCGCGGCGACCTCCCCGCCGGGGAGTATGGCCGTAGCGCACCCAGCTGCGTGCACCCTGCGCGTCAGTTCGGCCACGTGTGCCGCCAGCTCGCTGATCCTCACGTCGTGATCGGCGCGGATGTGCGGGGTGGCGCAGATCGCTCCGATGCCATCGCGCTCCGCCTGGCGTGCCATCGCCACCGCATCCGCCATGTCGGCCGCACCGTCGTCAAGCCCGGGAAGGATGTGACAGTGCAGATCGACGGCCGGCGTGGCATTGCCACGCCGGCCGGACCCTTTGGCGGTCACGCCGCGGCGGGCGTGATCGTGACCTTCTCCTTCTTGGCCTCCTTGGGCAGCGGAATCGTCACCTCGACGACCCCGTCCTTCGTGTAGGCCTTGATGTGCCTGGGATCCACGCCCCGCGGAAGTGCCATCGAGCGCACAAACGATCCGTAGCGACGCTCGCGCCGGACGTACCGCTCGTCCTCCTGCTTCGTCTCCTCCTGATGGCCACCCGAGACCGTGAGGATGTCATCCTCGACCTCGATCGAAACCTCGTCAGGCGTGATGCCCGGGATGTCGGCGCGCAGCACAAGATTTCCGTTGTCACGCATCACATCGATGGCGGGCGTCCATGCGCGTTCGCGTCCGTCGGTGAACTCGCCGAACAGGCGGTCGAACCGCGAGCGCAACTCGCTCAGTTCGCCGAATGGATCCCAGCGGGTGAGTGTTCCGGCCATGATCCCTCCTGTGTTGATTGCCGTATCGCCAGCGTACCTCCGCAGATGACGACGGGCATCCGTTGCGCTGTGCCGACCTTGTCAGTACTTGCTACGTCAGGCCTCGCCCCAGGCCAACACGCCGGCCACGTCGAGCGTCGACACGACGCCAACGGGATGCTGGGTGTCGGGGTTGATGACGAGCACATGGGAGTCGCCCGTGGTGAGCATCAGCTCTCCGGCCTCGCGCAGCGGAGCGCCCGGCTCGACGGTGTGAACCTGGCGTGCCAGCGTCCCGGCTGTGCGGCCATCGGCGTCGCGCATCCCGGCGCTCAGGACGTCGCGGTCGGTGATGACGCTCCAGGCGAGAGACTCGCCCGACGGAGTGGCGGACATGCCCATGACCGCCATGCAATGCACGTGGTGGGTGGCCATCATCCGGGCAACCTCAGTGACGGTCGCGTCGGGATCGCACGCCATCACCCCAGGGTGCATGGCATCGGCAACGGTGGCGTGCTGGAGCGTCGGCGTTCGGTAACTGCCCTGATATGGGCGATTGAGCGTTGACATGGGTCTCTCCTGAACTGAGGTGGACACGTGTGACCCTAGGTCCCCCTCGTGGCGATGACATCCGCGGTTCGGCCCGCCCCGCCCGGTGTCCACTACGGACCGATACACCCAAGGACGTCGCCTCCGACGGCGAGCACATCATCCATCGGGGTCCGCTCCTGGTTGAGAGACGCCGTGCGTGATTCCGTGGTCTGGGCGGATGGGGAGTGCGGGTTATCCGGGTTGGCGCGGCCCCGAGATCGCGAGAGGCTGTGCTCACGTTCAACCCAGCCGAGCAAGCGAGGTGCGTGATGTTCACCACGGTGATATGGGCAACGGATGGCTCCGAGCACGCCGACCGCGCGATGTCGGCGGCGGTTGAAGCGGCCAAGGGCGACGGCGCCGAGCTCCACGTCGTGCACGTGGTCGAGAAGCTCGTGAGCGGCCGCGCCTCGGGTTTGGACGCGTTCGGCAACGAGGACGAGGTCAAGGGCAAGGTCCGCGGGCAGGCCACCGCCATTGCTCATGAGAACAGCATCAAGACCGTCGTGCACGTCCTGGGTGCCCGGACCATGAAGATCGCCGAGGGCATCTGCGACGTAGCCGACAAGATCGACGCGGACCTCATCGTGGTGGGAACGCGCGGTCACGGATCCGTCGGCGCGCTGATGCTGGGCAGCGTCACCCAGCGCCTGCTGCACATCTCCTCATGTCCGGTCCTCGCAGTGCCGCCCGGCGCTGCAAAGACGCCGGAGAACACGCCCGAAGCGGCGGTGACGGCTGGCTGATCGCGCGGTGAGAGGATGAACTCACGCACCCCCAAGACGACCCGTGCCCCGCTGCTCGAGGAGAACGCAAAGCTCCTGCGGCGCGTGCGCGACCTGCAGAATGCGCTGGAGGCGACGAGACGCGACAACGGCGCATTGCGCAGCGAGCTGGGCCGAGTGCGGACCAAGATCCGGTGCCTCCGATCCGAGCAGCGCGAGGCAGAGGCCGCGGATGAGCTCGCCCAGCTCGAGCGGACGGCGAGGATTCGCCTGATGCTCAGAGACACCCACTCACGCAACCCCTGAGAGAGCGCCATGTATGAAAACCTCATCGTCGGAGTGGACGGCCGCCAGGGCGGCCGGGATGCCGCTGCGCTGGCGTCGATTCTGGCGGCGCCCCGAGCGCGCCGGCACCTCGTATTCGTTGCCGATGCCCCGCCGCACAACGGAGCGGGGTCCAACATGGACCTCCATCTGGAGCTGGTGAACCCCGACGTCCTGTCGCAGCTCATGGGCACGGAGCGGCGGCTCGCCGGCGGCGATGCGCCCACGCTCCGAACGAGCGCGGACAGCGTTGCGGACGGACTGCAGGCCGCCGCGGTCCAGTGCGACGCGGATTTGGTGCTGGTGGGCGCGTCGCGCCGGCACGGCATCCCGGGGCTCACCCGCCCCGACGACGTGGCAGCCCTGCTGCACCGCACGACCGAGACGGTGGCCATCGCGCCCACCGGCTACAGCGATCAGCCCAGGCAGCTGCGCCGGATCGGCGTCGCGTACGACGGCTCCCCGGAGAGCGAGGTCGCCCGCGCTCACGCTGAGTTGCTCGCCCACGAGCGCGGGTGCGAGACCGTGACGCGATCGGAGCATCCCGGGCTGGTCGCGCTCAGCCGCGAGGTCGACCTGCTGGTGTGCGGCAGCCGGCGCAACGGTCCGTTGCGCAGGCTGGTGCTGGGGAGCACGAGCGACTATCTTGCCCAGCACGTCGACGTGCCCCTCATCATCACCGCACCGGCGGACTCCTCGGCGGTCGAGCGATGGCGCGAGCTCGGTCAGGCCACCGGCGTGAGCGTCGAGCCATGATCACCGCCGGCACTCCGACCCTGGCCGATCTCAGCCGCGACGAGTGCCTGCGCCTGCTGGGCGCCGCCCAGATCGGACGGCTGGTGGTCCTGACGGGGCTTGGGAACACGCCCGTGATCCGGCCCGTCAACTACGTGTTCGACGAGGCGTCGCAGTCAGTCGTCTTCCGCTGCACCGAGGGCACCAAGCTCATCACCCTCCTGCGCGCGGCGCGGGCCTGGTTCGAGGTCGACGAGATCGACGCCGCCAACCGCACCGGCTGGAGCGTCCTCATCGCCGGCGTCACCGAGCCCGTCACGGCGAGCCACGAGATCCGCCGCCTCGAGCGCCTGGGGCTGGAGAGCTGGATCGCCGGCCCGGAGTCGCGCTGGGTCCGGATTCGCGCGCGCGTCGTCTCGGGCCGCCGAGTCGCGGCGTCGGTACCGGCTACGGAGTCCGACACGTAGCGGCGACGGATGGCGCCGGGGTCACCGACGCCTACAGTGGCCACAATGTCCGCCAGCATCATGTCCTCCTCCGATTCAGAATCCGGCCCGGCCCGAGACGCGGTTCCCGCGTCAGGGTCGCGGATCACCATCGTCCTTGCGGACGATCATCAGGTGGTGCGCTCCGGGCTGAGGGTGCTCCTGGAGTCAGATGGCCGCTTCGAGGTGCTGGGCGAGTCGGGCGACGTCGCCGGCACGATCGGACAGGTGCACGACTGCCGTCCACGCGTGCTCGTCCTGGACCTGAACATGGGCGGGGAGTCGAGCCTTGAGGCCATTCCGCAGCTACGCGCCGAGGTGCCCGAGACGCAGATCGTCGTCCTGACCATGCAGGAGGATCCGGCGTTCGCGCGGGCGGCGCTGCGTGCGGGCGCGATCGGTTACGTGCTCAAGGACGCCGCCGACAGCGAGCTCATGAACGCGGTGACGCTGGCCGCTGAGGGCCGCACGTACCTCAATCCCGAACTGGGCGCCCGTCTCGCGGCCCAGCCGCCGGAGAGCGACGCGCGACCGGACAACCTCTCCCCGCGCGAGGTCGAGGTGCTCAAGCTGATCGCGCTGGGGCACACCAACGCGGAGATCGCGTCGTCGCTGTTTCTCAGCATCCGGACGGTGGAGTCCCATCGGGCGCACATCCAGCAGAAGGTGGGGCTCACGACACGGGCCGAGCTGGTCAGCTACGCGCGCGACCGCGATCTGCTGGACTGACGGCCAGGTGGATCAGCTCCCGGATGCCACTGACGGTGGCGTCTTCTGGGTTTCTGCTCGATCCCGTCTGGCGACGGGCAGCGTGGCGGCGACGGTCGTCCCCTGGCCGGGGGTGGACGTCACCCACAGGTCTCCCCCGAGCAGCTCGACGCGCTCTCGGATACCGGCCAGGCCGAAGCCGGCTGTGGCAGTGCTCGGATCGAAGCCGCGGCCATCGTCGCGCACGTTGATGGTCACCTGACGGTTGTCCGCGATGACGCGTACGACCACGGACGTCGCGGCACCGTGTTTGCCGGCGTTGGTAAGGGCCTCCTGGACGATTCGGTACACCCCGGTCTCCAGCTCGTCCGAGAGACGATCTGCCGCGCCGCCCCGCTCGAAGGCGAGCGCGACCTCGGCCTCAACCTCCAGCCCTCCGCGGCGGGTCCGGTCCAGCAGCGCCATGAGCGCCGGCTCGAGGCCGAGCTGATCCAGTGCTGCCGGACGCAGCTCGGTGATGAGCGCCCGCAACGTCGTGATGTCGAGCTCGAGCTGATCGAGCGCCTGGTCGACCGCTCCGGCCATGTCCGCGGGGTCTCCGCTCCGCCGCGAGCGCGAGAGGATGAGCCGCAGGTTGCCGAGCGCCTGGAGGGTCTCGTCGTGCAGCTCGCGCGCCCACCGGCTGCGCTCAGCCTCCGCCGCGGCAACGCGCTGGTGGCGACGCTCGTCAGCGGCCGATTGCGCGGTGGCGACCGCCGTCGCGGCGCTGGCGGCAAAGGCTTCGAGCAGGTTCTGGTGCTCGGCGCTGAACTCCTCGTGATCGAGGCGGTCAAGCGCAACAAGCGCGCCGTATTGCCGGTTGCGGAACACGAGCGGCACCACGAGGCCATGCTCGGCGCTCATCCCGAGATGACCCGCGCCATGCTGCTCAAAGCGCGCGCGCATGAGCCGGTCGCTGAGACGCTGGGTCCGACCGGCGCGCAGCGCCGCGCTGGCGATGGTGTTGTCCAGAGGGAAGCGGCGCCCGATCACGTCGGCGGGGAGCTCCCCCGCACCTGCCGCCATCTCGAGCTCGTCCCCGCGCACCAGTTCGATCAGCAGCGTTCGCGCTGACACCAGTGCTCGGCCACGCTTGGCCACGAGCGACAGGATGGAGTCGAGGTCGGTCTCGCCGCCGACCGCGCGCGCGATCTGGATCGTCGCGTCCAGCGCGTCGACGGTGCGCTGCAAGCGTTCGCGCTGCTCCTCGGAGCTCGTGAACCTCCGGGCGTGGTCGATCGCCACGCCGGCGAAGTCGGCGAGAAGGATTGCGCTCTGCTCATCCTCGTCGGTGAACTCGGCGGCATCCTGTTTTTCGGTGAGGTACAGGTTGCCGTACGGTTCGCCGCGGACCATGATCGGCACTCCCAGAAACGAGCTCATCGGAGGATGACCCACGGGAAAGCCGTAGGAGTACGAGTGGCTGCCGACGTCGGCCATCCGCAAGGGACGCGGGTTGCGGATGAGCTCGCCGAGCACCCCTCGTCCAGTCGGCAGCACTCCGATCGCGTGGCGCTGGTTGTCGTCGATCCCGCGCGTCAGGAAACGTGCCAGCGCGTTGCGGGGCTCATCCAGCACCCCGAGCGCGGCGTAACGAGCCCCGGTCAGCTCGCGAGCCGCGTCGAGCACCTGCTCGAGCACCTGTTCGGTGTCCAGCTGCTCGAGCACGCCTCGAGCGACCTTCAACACTCCCCGAGTCGCCTGATCCACGCTATTTATCCTGTTGAGGCGGCACCGACCGGTTCGACGATACACGCTAATCCGTGTCTCGCGCGTACGCGAGACGCGCCTCTTCACAGAATGCAGACAGGCGCCCGCGGTCAGAGCCGGGCGCTCAGAAACGGCGTGTCAACAGTCGGTTTCTCGGGATGTCGGGCGGCCGACGGCGCGACGAGCACCGGCAGCCCGGCGTGCTGCAGAACCGCCCGCGAGACGCCGCCGAGCAGGAACGACTTGACCCCGCTCAGCCCTCGGGTGCCCACCACGACCAACTCCGCGCCGGCGGCGTCCGCCTCCTTGAGAATGGTGTTGGCGATCGAGTCCCGCCGCTCGGCGACCCGCGTCTCGGCCTGGAGTCCGGCGGCCCGCGCGTGTCCAGCTCCTTCGATCGCACGCTCGCGGGCCCACTGCTCGCACTCGGCGTTGATCTGGTCGAAGTCAAACGTGGAGGACAGGCCCCCGCTCGCGCGCGACACCACCTCGGAGAACCCCTCCCAGACGGTGAGCACCACGGCCGTGCTGCCGTCGAACAGATGGCCGGCCAAGGCCACCGCGGCCTTGGCGTCCGCTGAGCCGTCGTACGCGATGAGCATCTTCATGGTGCGCAGCGTAGGTCCGGCGGCCATGGCCCGGCATCCGTAGCGCGCCGCAGCGTGGCTCCGTGCCGTCCCGGGGGTGGGGCTACGTCGCGGAGGGGTCGAGCAGGCCGTGCTCGCGGGCGTAGGCGACGAGCTCGGCCCGGGTGGAGCGCCCCGCCTTCTGCTGGATGTGGGCGCGATGGGACTCGACGGTGCGGACGCTGAGGTAGAGCTGCTGGGAGATCTCGGCGTTGGTGTGGCCCAGCGCGACGAGCTTGAGCACCTCGACCTCGCGTTCGGTGAGGTTGTCCGGAGGGCCCGCCGGTGCCTCCGGCGCCGCGGCGATGAGTCCGCCGAGCTGCGGGTTGAGATAGCGCAGGCCCTGCGTCGCCGCCCTCACCGCGGCCACGAGCTCGGCATCGGCCGCGTCCTTGAGGACGAACCCGAGGGCTCCGCTGCGCAGAGCCTCGCGGGCGAACCGCGGCTCGCTCTCCATCGTCAGCACCACGATCTTCGTCGATGGTGAGGCCTCGAGCATCCGCGGGATCGCGGTCAGGCTCGAGCCTCCCGGCATGCTCAGATCCAGCACTATCACGTCGGGCTTGTAGGCCAATACCTTGCGCACCGACTCGCCCACGTCTGCGGCTTCCGCGACGACCTCGAACTCCGCCTCGGCCTCGAGCAGCGCCCGCAGAGCGCTGCGCACGATCGTGTGATCGTCAGCGAGGACGATCGTGGTGTGTCGGGTGTCCGGGCCGGCGTCGATGTGCAGACGCTATCGCGCCGCCCTACGGATCGTGGTGCGGGATTTGCCCGGATGACGAATCAGCCTGCACCCGCGACTGTCTGCTGGCACCGGCGGTCCACTCCCGGGCGCGACCGGTCAGCAACCGTCCCCGCAAGGAGCAGCCATGTCAGATCTCGAGTCACAGCGCCATGAGGGCACGTTCGCCGAGGGCGAGTCCGATCCGGCGGACCATCCGGAGGACAGCGACGTCGGCACGTTCGCCGAGGGCGAGTCCGATGCGGTGGACCATCCGGAGGACACCCACGTCGGCACGTTCGCCGAGGGCGAGTCCGATGCGGTGGACCATCCGGAGGACACCCACGTCGGCACGTTCGCCGAGGGCGAGGAGCAGGTCAGGGACGACGCCTAGAGTGGTCACCGCGCCGCAGATGGCGGACGAGCAGATGTGATGCCGGCGCGGCGTGCGCCCCGGTTGGTCGTGGGGTATGACGGCTCGCTCGAGGCGCGACGAGCGGTGGCAGTTGCGGCACGGCGGGCGGGCCGGCGCGGGACCGTCTGGGTGGTGCACGCCTATCAGAGCCCGCCCCGGCTCTACGACGTCATCGACCGGGACCGGTGGCGCGCCGAGCACACGGAACGTGCGCAGGCACTGCTGGAAACGCTCCTGCTGACCGGCGACGCGGAATTGCTGGAGACCAACTACAAGACGGAGCTGATCGAGGAGTCAGCCGCCGCCGGTCTGCTGGCAGCGGCACGGACGCACGACGCCGATGAGATCGTCGTCGGCAGCCGCGGACTCGGCGGCGTGCGCGCCCTGCTGGGCAGCGTCTCGCATGAGCTGCTGGCGATCGCCGACCGACCCGTGCTCGTCATCCCGGCTGGGGCCCTCACGCCATAGGATCGCGGCGCCGCCGGCGCCGCCGGCGACGCCGGCGGCGCGGCAGCGGGAGGTCATGTCACGAGCTCAGCATCGGGCATCGAGACCGACAGTGACGCCGCGAGCTCCGCGCCCCAGCGCCTGGCGCGCTCGAGCTCTCCGTCCACGAGCGGGCCCTCGCCCTCGGCCACGAGGAAGCTGGCCGTCTCGACCACGGTGTAGCCGTGTCGCTTCAGACGCTTGGCGATGCCCCGGGACGCCCCGCCGGTCGCCCAGGGGGACTTGTCGAGCCGGGTGTCAAACGCGGCGGCTGGAGCGCCGGACGTCTGGGGAAGGGTGGCGAGCCAGTCGCGGAGCGAGGGCCCACGCGGCGTGGGCTCTCGGGCACTCGTCCGGAGGCTGCGCCCGGTGGCCATGCCGTGCATGTGCGTCGGGCCGCCGACGACGAGCAGGTCCGCGAGGCGGGCGTGCGCGGGCGGCTCTTCGGTTGTCATCGCCGACGCCCCGAGGCCTTCGGCGATCGCCTCGGCGATCGCGCGCGTGTTGCCATATACGGACTCGTAGATCACGATGGCGTTCATCGTCTACCTCCTTCTCTTCATGTTCAGTCGCCGGCCGCGGCGCTCACCGGGACCAGCACGCGCTGGGCGAGGTCGACCAGCCGGCTGGAGTAGCCGAACTCGTTGTCGTACCACGACACCACCTTGACCTGGGTCTCATCGATGACGGTGGTCAGAGCCCCGTCGAAGATCGACGAATACGCGGAGCCGATGATGTCCGTGGAGACGATGGGATCCTGCGTGTACTCCAGGATGCCGTGCAGGGGTCCGCGGTCCGCCAGCCGGGCGAAGGCGTCGTTGACGGTCGCCTTCGTGGCCGGGCGCTCCGTCTCGACGGTCAGGTCGATCAGGGATCCGGTCGGGGTCGGCACCCGCACGGCGTAGCCGTTGAGACGGCCGGCCAGCTCGGGGATGACCAGCCCCAGCGCCTTGGCCGCGCCGGTCGAGGTGGGGACGATGTTGATCGCGGCCGAGCGCGCCCGGCGCAGGTCCTTGTGCGGACCGTCCAGGAGCATCTGGTCGCCGGTGTAGGCGTGCACCGTCGTCATCAGGCCGTGCCGGATGCCGAACGTCTCGTGCAGGATCTTGGCAACCGGGGCCAGGCAGTTGGTGGTGCACGACGCGTTGGAGATGATGTGGTGGCGCTCGGGGTCGTAGACCTCGTCGAAGTTGACGCCGAGGACGACCGTGGCGTCGGGCGGCTCGTCGCCCTTGGTGGGCGCCGAGATGATCACCTTGCGGGCGCCGGCCTCAAGATGACGAGCGGCCGCCGCGCGCGTGCGGAAGTACCCCGTGGATTCGATGACAACGTCGACGTCCAGGTCGCCCCACGGCAGCCGGGACGGATCGGTCTCGGCGGATGCCGGGATCGACCGCTCGTTGATCACGATCGCGTTCTGAGCCGCGCGTACGTCGCCGGGGAACCGTCCGCCGACCGAGTCGTACTTGAGCAGATACGCCAACGTGTCGGCGTCGGCGAGGTCGTTGACGGCGACGACCTCGATGTCGGCCTGGCGCGCGTAGGCGGAGCGTAGGAAGCTGCGGCCGGTCCGGCCCAGCCCGTTGATGGCGACACGTACGGACATGAGAAAACCTCGTTTCGTCGGCAGGATGGCCGCGTGGCGGCGTTGATCAGGACGCTACGGTCGCGGGCGCGACCCAGCATCGGCGTTCACTACGGATGCCAACGAGGGCTGACAACGGATACGGGCGGCATCCCCGCGGGCGTACGGTCAGGCCATGACTGCCATTGCGCCCGCCCCAGACCGTCCGACCTCAGTCACCTCGAACCTTGGAGAGGGCAATGTTTGAGAATCTCGTCGTCGGCGTCGACGGCCGCCCGGGCGGCGATGACGCGGTTGCCTTGGCGCGGCAGCTCGCCGCACCACACGCCCGTGTCACTCTCGCCAACATCTACGGTTCCACGACCTGGCCTCCCGGCAGCGGTGGGCTGTTCCTGGAAGACCAGCGCACCGAGGCGAGGGCGTTCCTCGCCCGCGAGCGCGATCGTTGGCCCGGCGCCACCACCGTGTGCGCGGCCGCCTCGACCGTCGGCCGCGGCCTGCACGAGCTCGCCGCCCACCGCCGTGCGGACCTGCTCGTGGTCGGCTCCACGCACCGCGGCATCCCCGGCAAGGTGCTCGTTGGCGACGACACCCGCGCCGCATTCAACGGAGCCCCCTGCGCGATCGCCATCGCCCCGCGCGGCTACGCCGGGGACGCTCATCCCCTGCAACGGATCGGCGTCGGATATGACGACACGGCGGAGAGCCGGCGTGCGCTCGCCGCCGCCCGCGATATCGCCGAGCAGACCGGCGCCGGCATCACCGCCATGCGCGTCGTCAGCCTCGAGGATGTCCGTCTTCAGACGCCGCTACCCGCCGACTGGCCGTCGACCACCGCTGCCTTGGTGGACCAGGCCCAGCGAGAGCTGAACGCGCTTCACGGCGTCGAGGGAGTCGCGTTGCAGGGCGGACCGCGAGAGGAGCTGACCAAGCTCGCCGCGGACGTGGACCTGCTCGTTGTCGGCTCACGCGGCCATGGCCGGTTCGGTGGCGCGTTTCACGGGAGCGTCTCGAGCTACCTGGAGCACCATTGCGCCAGCGCACTGCTGGTCCTCCCTCGCGACCCGGCACCGCCCGCTGGCGTCGTCGCGGCGGAGCAGGAGTCCACCGAGGTCACGACGCCCGCCGGCCGATGACACCAACCACCCTGGAGATGACGATGCCCGCCACCAAATCAAAACAGCTCGACCGTCCAGCGCGGCCCGGAGACTGGGTCCACGTGCGCGGGGTCTCCGGCCAATCCAGCCGCGAGGGCCAGATCGTCGAGGTTCTCGGCCGGCCCGGGCACGAGCGCTACCGCGTGCGCTGGGACGAGCGCCACGAGTCCATCCTTTTCCCTGCCGATGGCGTGACGATCACCGGGGGCACGCACCGCGACCGGTGAGCGCCTGCTGCGGCCGGCAGCGGTGGTCTCGGACTGAACTCAGGAGATCTGTCCGGTCCGTCGGCGCTGCAGCCAGCGCCACAGCTCGTCGGATCCCCACACGATGAAGGGGAAGCACGCGAGCACCGCCAGATAGCGCGGCGGCAGCGCGGCCGTGTGGAAGATCGACTGGAGGGGCGGTAGGTACACGATCGCCGCGGCGAAGGCGATCGCGAAGGCGACCCCGCGCAGCAGGTGCGGGTTGGAGAACACGCCGACCTGGCGCAGCGACGCATAGCTGGTGCGCACGGCGAAGGCCGCACCCATCTGGCACGCGACGATCCCCGCCCAGGTCATCGTGGTCGCCTCGACGTAGGTGTGATGAAGTGCGGTCCCGGGACCGGTCGGATCGCCCGGCGACCATCCGGCCGACAGCATCACGAGGAAGTAACCGCCGAGCACCAGCAGCGCCTCGAGCACGCCGAGGCGCAGCCAGGCGCGGGACAGCATCGCCCTGCTGATGATCCCCGCCTGCCGCGGGCGCGGCGCGCGGTCCATCGTTCCGGGCTCGGCCGGCTCGCGCCCGAGCGCCAAGGCCGGGACCGTGTCCGTTCCGAGATCGATGGCGAGCACCTGGAGCGGGATGAGCGGCAGAGGAATGGCCCCGCCGGCAAGTGCGAAGAGCGCGAACGGCGCGACCTCGGGCACGGCGTGGACGAAGATGTAGGTGATGAATTTGCGGATGTTGTCGTAGACGACGCGGCCCTCCTCGACCGCCGCGACGATCGAGGCGAAGTTGTCGTCGGTGAGGACCATCGTCGCCGCCTCCCGCGCCACGTCGGTGCCGGACGCGCCCATGGCGATCCCGATGTCGGCGCGTCGTAGCGCCGGGGCGTCGTTGACGCCGTCGCCCGTCATCGCCACGGTGTGGCCGGCGGCGCGCAGCGCGTCGACGATGTGCAGCTTCGTCTCGGGGTTGCTGCGCGCCACGATCAGCTCGTCCGTGTCGGCCAGGAGCGCGTCGAGGTCGGCGGACGGGAGTGCGTTGATGTCGGCGCCGGTGACGACGGTCGGCTCGCCAGAGACGATTCCCACCTCTCGGGCCACGGCGGTCGCCGTGAGGCCGTGGTCCCCGGTGACGACGATGATGCGGATGCCCGCATGCCGGCAGCGTGCGACGGCATCGGCGACCTCCCGGCGCGGTGGGTCGGCCAGTGCCGCCAACCCGAGGAAGGTGAGCTCGGATTCGGCCACCTCGCGCTCGTCGTCCTCGCCGCCCTCCACCTGGCGTTGGGCGAAGCCGAGCACGCGGAGGCCCTGGGCGGCGTAGCGCTCGAAGGTCTCTCGCACCTGGGACCGATCGGCATCACTCAGCGGCCGGTCGGTCGTGCCGTCGCGCACCATCGCGCATCGCTCGAGCAGCTCCAGCGGTGCGCCCTTGGCGTGATAGAACAGGCTGCCGTCGGGCTCACGGTCCAGTGTCGTCATCCGCTTGAGCCGCGAGTCGAAGCTGAATGCGCGCCGGCGGCGCTCGGCGCGCCCGCGCTCCTCGTCGACGGCGTCGAGGCCGAAGCGCTGCGCGGCCAGCAGGAGGGCGCTCTCCGTCGGATCGCCGGTGCGCAGCCATCCGTCCCCGTTGCGCTTCACGTGAGCGTTGTTGCAGCGGACCGCCGTGAGCATCAGGCCCTCGAAGCCCTCGGGCAGGGAGCCGTCGCCGTCCGCCGGAACGGGAAGCTCGCGTCCGGCGGACCACCACGCCCGAACGCTCATCGTCCCCTCGGTGAGGGTGCCGGTCTTGTCGGTGCAGATCACGTCCGTGGAGCCAAGGGTCTCCACCGCGGTCAGCCGCTTGACCAGCGCCTGGCGCGCCGCCATGCGACGCACCCCGCCGGCCAGCGACAGGGTGATCGTGGGCAGCAGGCCCTCGGGGACGTTGCCGACGAGGAGTCCGATGGCGAACGTCACCGCTGCAGCCAGAGATAGTCCGGCCAGCGACACCCCGGCGACGAAGAACACGATCCCGGAGGTCACGGCTATGGCTGCGATCAGCCAGGCGACCCGGTTGACCTGGGCCTGGAGCGGGCTGACCTCGGGCTTGACCCGCTGGGAGAGAGCGGCGATCCGGCCAATCTGAGTGCTCATCGCGGTGGCGTAGACGACGGCCTCGGCCTCACCGGCTGTGCACAGCGTGCCGGCGAACGCCAGGTCATCGGCCTCCAATACGCTCACCGCGCGCTGCAGCGCCGTCGCGCTCCGCACCACGGGTTGTGACTCCCCGGTCAGGGCGGCCATGTCGAGCTCGAGCGAGCCGGTGATGAGGCGCGCATCGGCGGACAGGCGATCGCCCTCCGACAGCAGCATCAGGTCGCCGGGAACGAGCTCGCCGGCGTCGATATGGATCTCCTGAGCATCCCGGCGCACACGTGCGCGCGCGGGCAGCAGCTCGCGCAGTGCCTCGGTCGCCCGCTCGGCCTGGAGCTCCTGGACGAAGGCGAGTCCGGCATTGAGCACGATCACCGCAACGATCGCCACCGCCAGGGTGTCACTGCCGCTCGCCGCCGAGAGTGCGGCGGCGATCCACAGCAGCAGGGCAAGCGGGTGAACGAACTGCCGCACCAGCTCGCCCGCGTGGCTGACCTCGGCGGCGCGTGTGATCGTGTTGGGCCCGAACTGGGTCAGGCGGCGCTGTGCCTCGCGGCTGGACAGCCCGTCGGTTCGCGTCCCCAGGTGCGCCAGCAGCGAGTCGACCCGCTCCTGGGGATCGATGTTGCCGTTGCCGGGGGCATCGGCCGCGGGCGCCGACGCGCCGTGCCGCGCATGCGGCCGGTGTCTATGCGGCGCCAGCCCTGATGGCACTGATCACCGCCGGGCATGGAGACATGCCGCTCAGGGTCACAGCTCCCGCGGGCCCCGCCATCGTGGGCTCCCCGCGCCCACCTCCGTAGTTGGCCCGGTCACCCCGGCAGCAGCGTTCGCGTCAGGTCTCTCGCAGGCGGCGATTCTCGCGCAAGAGTCGCGCCGACTGCTCGGCGCGCTGCTCGTAGGCCCGCATGTCCCTACCCAGCGTGCGTAGATGCTCGACGCGAGCCGCATCCTCGCGCCAGAGCGCGTTGAAGGTGTCTGCGCCACCGTTGTCCGGCGCAGGCAGCGTCTCCTCGACCAGGACACTCCGACCGGCCGCCGGCGGTGCGCTGCTCGTCTCCGCGCCACGGAGGTACGGCGTGAGGTAGGTGCCGAAGACCTTGTCCTCCGGACGCCACAGTGGCGTGTCCGCCGCCGGGGGGCGCTGCGACGGCGGCCCCAGCGCCCGGGGCGTCCCGCCGGTGATCAGCACGCCGCGGAGCTGGAGTCTGTCCGCGGGCGGATCCACGGAGGCACCCGCACGGGCCGCGATGTCGGCGGCGACGGCGTCCGCCTCCTGGGTCGCCAGGCCGCCGAACTTGACCGGGTAGGCGATCGCGTCTCCTGCGGCCCACACCGCCTCGCCGTCCGCCATCCGGCCGGCTCGGCCCACGCGGATAAAGCCATCGTCGGTGCGGGTCGTCCCTGGAATGTCAGGCCCATGGACCGCCGGCAGCGCCACGACGCGGTCGACCTCGAGCCGGCGCACGGTTGGCTGGAGGACGACCTCCAGGTGTTCACCACGCTCGACGCGGGCCACCGTCGCGGTCTCGAGCCGCACCCCCGCCTCGGCGAGCGCGTCGCTGAGGGCCGCCGACGCGTCGAAGCCGAACAGCGTCAGCGGGATCGCCTCGGGGGTGATCACCGTGAGCTCGGCATCGTCGATGCCCATCCCTGACACCTCGCGGGCGGTCATCATCGCCAATTCGTACAGCGGCAAGGGCCAGGCCGCCGCGGGCGGGATGACGAAGGCCACGCGCCGCGTGTAGCCCTCCTCCAGGTCGCGGAGCAGCCCGCCGAACTCCTCGGGGCTCCCACCCGGCCACCAGGTGGTGGCGTGCTCCACGGCGGCGATCGGGCGCGCCCCGGTGGCGATGACCAGCGCGTCGTAGCCCACCGTCGTTCCGTCCTCCAGACGGATCTGCCGATCCCCGGACTCCACCGCGGACAGACTTCCCCGAATCCACTCGGCGCCCACGCGACGCACCAGGTCTCCGATAGGACGCCGCTGTGCGTGGCCGAGGGCAAACGGCTCGGCCACCGAGAGGGCCGGGAGCACGAGGTCGTCGTTGTCGCTGACGAGAGTCAGCGAAACCCGATCTCCGCCCAGGGCGCGGAGGGCCAGCAGCGCCTCAGCGCCGGCGATGCCGCCGCCTGCGATGACCACCTGCATGAGGTCAATGCTAACCGCCGCGAGCGCAGTGGTCGGTGCCCGGAGAGCACGACGCTGCGGGGGCTGCTGCTGGAGGCCTACGCGTTCTCTGAGATCGGGCAGATCATGCTGTGGGGCGCGATCGCGTCGTTTGCCGCGGCGTTGATGATGGGCGTGCTGGTGGCGCTCGGGTTCGCTCACGCGCGTCGTCTCGAGCCCGAGGCGCGGCTGTCTGGCGCCACCGTCGGAGCCGCTGTCACCTCCTGACCCGGGTTGACGCCCGCTCGGGCTTGACGCTCGCGGTAGATGCCCGCCCCGGCCCACCCAGCCCGGGCGGGCATTCTGCCGTGCGGGACGTTCACATCCCCGTCACCGGCGCGCGGGCGTGATCAGTAGCCTCACACGGATGCTGACCGTCGACGACAGCCAGCGGATCGACGCCTACTGGCGCGCCGCCAACTACCTGTCGGTGGGTCAGATCTACCTGCTGGACAATCCGCTCCTGCGCGAGCCGCTCGTGCCCGAGCACATCAAGCCGCGGCTGCTCGGGCACTGGGGCACGACGCCGGGCCTCAACTTCGTGTACGTCCACCTCAACCGCCTGATCGCCGCGCGGGATCTGAACATGATCTACGTGGCCGGTCCCGGGCACGGCGGGCCGGGACTGGTGGCCAACACATACCTGGAGGGGACGTACACCGAGGTGTATCCGCGGATCGGGCATGACGAGACGGGGCTGAGGCGCCTGTTCCGCCAGTTCTCGTTCCCCGGCGGGATCCCCAGCCATGTAGCGCCGGAGACCCCCGGCTCGATCCACGAGGGCGGGGAGCTGGGCTACAGCCTGCTGCACGCCTACGGCGCCGCGTTCGACAATCCCGACCTGATCGTCGCGTGCGTGATCGGTGACGGCGAGGCCGAGACCGGTCCCCTGGCCGCCAGCTGGCACTCCAACAAGTTCCTCGACCCGGCGCGGGACGGCGCCGTGCTCCCGATTCTGCACCTCAACGGCTACAAGATCGCCAACCCCACGGTGCTCGCGCGGATCCCGGAGGGCGAGCTGTGCGCTCTGTTGCAGGGATACGGCTATGACCCGATCGTGGTCGCCGGCGACGAGCCGGAGGCCATGCACGAGCTCATGGCCCGCACGGTGGACGACGTGGCCGACCGCATCGCCGCGATTCAGCGGGCGGCGAGGACCGGGGCGGCCGGCTCCCAGCGGCCCGCCTGGCCGATGATCGTGCTCCGGACGCCCAAGGGCTGGACCGGGCCAAAGGAGGTCGACGGCCTCCCGGCCGAGGGGACCTTTCGCTCGCACCAGGTTCCGCTGGCGCGCGTCCGCGAGGATCCAACTCACCTCGCCGCGCTGGAAACGTGGCTGCGCTCCTATCGCCCCGAGGAGCTGTTCGATGCCAGCGGGGCACTAAGAGCGGATCTCGCCGAGCTCCCGCCGCGCGGCGCGCGGCGCATGAGCGCCAATCCCCACGCCAACGGCGGCCTGCTGCTCCGCGACCTCGAGATGCCCGACTTCCGTGACTACGCGGTGCAGGTGCCCTCGCCGGCCTCCACGACCAGCGAGGCGACCCGGGTGCTCGGCGGACTCCTGCGCGACGTGATCAGCGCCAACCCCAAGACGTTCCGGCTCATGGGACCTGACGAGACGGCCTCCAACCGGCTGTCGGATGTGTTCGAGGTCACCAACCGCGCCTGGGATGCGGAGACCATCGCCGGCGACGATCACCTGGCGCCCGACGGCCGCGTCATGGAGGTTCTGTCCGAGCACCTGTGCCAGGGGTGGCTGGAGGGCTACCTGCTTACCGGGCGCCACGGGTTGTTCAACTGCTACGAGGCGTTCATCCACATCATCGATGCCATGTTCAACCAGCACGCGAAGTGGCTGAAGGTGACACGTGACATCCCGTGGCGGCGGCCGATCGCGTCGCTGAACTACCTGCTCTCCTCGCACGTGTGGCGCCAGGACCACAACGGGTTCTCCCACCAGGACCCGGGGTTCATCGATCACGTCGTCAACAAGAAGGCGGAGATCGTCCGCGTCTACCTGCCGCCGGACGCCAACTGCCTGCTGTCGGTGGCCGACCACTGCCTGCGCTCCCGCGACTACGTCAACGTCGTGGTCGCCGGCAAGCAGCCGGCCCTCAACTACCTCACCATGGATGAGGCGATTGCCCACTGCACCCGCGGGCTGGGCATCTGGGAGTGGGCCTCCAGCGACGACGGCGGCGAGCCCGACGTGGTTCTCGCCGGCGCCGGGGACACTCCGACGCTCGAAGTCGTCGCCGCTGCGGCACTGCTGCGCGAGCATCTCCCCAAGCTCCGAGTGCGGGTCGTCAACGTCGTCGATCTGATGCGGCTGCAGCCTGACACTGAGCATCCCCACGGGCTGGGTGACAGCGAGTTCGATGCGTTGTTCACGAGCGCCAAGCCCGTCATCTTCGCCTACCACGGATATCCCACCCTGATCCACCGGCTGACGTACCGGCGCGCCAACCACCACAACATCCACGTCCGCGGCTACAAGGAGGAGGGCACCACCACGACACCCTTCGACATGGTGATGCTCAACGACCTGGACCGCTACCACCTGGTGATGGATGTGATCGACCGTGTGCCCGGGCTGGGCGAGCAGGCGGCCGGCCTGCGCCAGGAGATGGCCGACGCCCGGCTGCGCGCCCGCGCCTACACGCGCGACGTCGGCGACGACATTCCCGCGGTGCGCGACTGGGCCTGGCCCGGGTCCGAGCCTGCCGGCGCGTCGTCGACGGTCACCTGACCGCCGCCGGTGCGCATCCTCACGGTCAACGCGGGCTCCAGCAGCGTCAAGCTGCGCCTGATCGGCGCAGACGGCGCCATCGTCGCCGAGCGGGAGCTCGCGGCGCCGCAAGCGCAGGTCGATCCCGGCGAGCTCCGCAGGGCGCTGGCGGGAACCCTATCGGGCGCCGACGCCGTGGTCCACCGCATCGTCCACGGCGGGGAGCGCTATGTCGACGCGACGGTGATCGAGGGCGGGGTTCGCCGCGCCCTGGGCGAGCTGACCGACCTTGCTCCGCTGCACCAGCCCAAGTCGCTGGCGGCACTGGACGCTGTGTCGGCATGTCTGCCCGGCGTGCCCGCCGTGGCCTGCTTCGACACGGCGTTCCACGCCACGCTGCCGCCGGCGGCGTCCACCTACGCGCTTCCGGCGAGCTGGCGCGCGCGATGGGGACTGCGGCGGTTCGGGTTCCACGGGTTGTCGCACGCGTGGGTGGCCCGCCGCGCGCCAGCGCTTCTCGCCGGCGCCGATCCGCCGCGGCGCATCGTCTCCTGTCACCTTGGCGCGGGTGCGTCGCTGTGCGCGATCGCCGATGGCCGCTCCGTCGACACGACGATGGGGTTCACGCCGCTCGAGGGCCTGGTGATGGCCACACGCTCGGGCAGCGTGGACCCGGGTCTGCTGCTGTGGCTGCTGGGCCGAGAGGCGATGACCGAGGATGAGATGGCTTCGGCGCTCGAGCACGAGTCCGGGCTGGCGGGACTGGCCGGCGACGCCGATATGCGGACGGTGCTGCGGCGGGCGGCGCATGAGGACGACGTCGCGACCGCCGCTGTCGACGTCTACGTGCACCGCCTGCGCGCCGGGATCGCGGCGATGGCCGCGGCGCTGGGCGGGATCGATGCCCTCGTCTTCACCGGGGGCGTCGGCGAGCACGCACCCGCGATTCGCACGCGCGCCGCCGCCGGAGCTGCCTTCATCGGCGTTCAGGTGGATGCAGTCGCGAACGACCAGGTCACCGGCGACGCCGACATCACCGCGCCCGGCGCCTCGGTCAGGACCCTCGTGCTGCGGGCGCGTGAGGATCTCGAGATGGCGCGGCAGGCCCGGCGGGCGCTGTCTCCCTGACGCGGCGCGGCAGGACGAGCAGCGGGCAGTGGCTGCGGCGCACCAGCTGGTTGGAGACGCTGCCGCCGACCAACCGGCCCCATGGTCCCTGGCCGCGTGAGCCGACGGCGAGCAGGTCCACTTCCTCGGACAGCCCGATCAGCTCGTGGACCGGATCGCCGAAGACGACCTCGCCCTTCGCGCCCGGGATGGCGTCGAGGCGCGAACGCTCGATCCGCATCGCTTCGACCGTCTCGGTTGTCCAGTCGGTGGGCACGACCGACGCGGGCGGTGTGCCCTGGAGTGGGACCACGGCCATCACACGGATGCCGGCGTGGTGCCGTTCCGCGAGATCGCGGATGGCGGCCAGCGCGAGCGCGCTCTCAGCCGACCCGTCATGACCGACGCCGACGGTGTGCCAGACGGGGTCCGCGAGCGCGTAGCCGCGCGGCGCGATCGCCACAGCGCACGGAGCGCCGCTGAGCGCGGCCATCGTGTCGTCGCCAAGGAGCACCCGCCCCAGGTCGCCGCGGTGCGAGGAGCCGACGACGAGGAGGTCGGCGTCCTCATGCTCCACGAGCCGATGCAGTCCTCGGCCTGGAGCGCGGTCCAAACGCACCATCGTGCGGCAGCTCAGCCCGTGGTCCGTGCGTGCGCACGCGAGCAGATGGCGGGCCTGTTCAGCCTGTGATCCGAGTTTGGAGCTCCCCGCGAACGCTCCGGTGCCGTAGATGTTGGCGAGTACCAAGCGACCCGTGGACGGGGCAAGTTGCCGTGCCAGCGCGATCGCGTCGCGCCCGCCCGCCCGGCCGTCGACTCCCACCACGACTCTGCTGAACATGACTGCCTCGCTCCTCGGGTTCCTCCTCGGGTTCACCGTCACCCTATGGGCCGCCGCCGTCCCCGTCATCCGTGATCGGCCGCGCGCGCTGGTGTCTGGCCACGTAGTAACTCCGCACTCCGACTCCGTGAGGACCCGGATGGACGCCCGCCCCCCTGTCCGTAGCCTCAGCGCTCAGAGTGAACGTGATCTGAGGAGAGCGATATGCCGGTACTCATCTGCTACGACGGTTCCCCCAGCGCTCAGCGTGCGCTGAGCGTGGCCGCCAGCGCGCTGGACGGAGCGCCGGCGATCCTGCTGAACATCTGGAACCCGCCACAGCGGGTGCTGGCCGACAGCTTCGGCCTCGCCGAGAGCGACACCGGCCCGACGTACGCTGAGCTCGAGCGCCTCACTGAGCAGCGCGCCGCGGAGATCCTCGCCGATGGTGAGGCGCGGGCGCAGCGCCTCGACTTCCCCGTCACCGCGCGCCAGGAGGTCAATCGCTCCAGCGTCTGGCAGACGATCCTCCACATCGCCGACGAAGTCGACGCGACGCTCATCGTCGCCGGCACCCATGGCAGCACCGCCGTGCATTCGGGCCTGCTCGGCAGTGTCTCCAACGCACTGGTCCATCACGCGCATCGCCCGGTGCTCCTTGTTCCGACGCCCGACACCGCCGCAGGCTAGGACGTCTCTAGGGGTCCAGAGCACTCCCGTGAGCGATCCAGAGGTCGATCCGGTGTTATCCCGAGTGCGCTGCCGCCACTGCGACGACATCATCGGCGCCTACGAGCCGATGGTGGTCGTCACCCTTCACGGGCCCCGCGAGACCTCACTGGCTGCTGACCCGGCGTTGTACGGCACCGAGCACTCGTGCTTTCACCGCGTCTGCTACGCGCAGGCGCACGCTCTGGACATCTAGCGAGAGAGTCAGGGCACAACCCTCCCAAGGAGAAATGACATGTCCGCAACGACGACCCCAACCACCGGCGAGCAGGGCGAGGTCGGCCTCGGCACCTATCAGGCCGCTGTCGTACGCGATTTCCACGCCCCGCTCAGCATCGAGCCGGTGGCCTTTGCGCCGCTCGCGACCGATCAGATTCGCGTCCAGATCGAGGCCTGTGGCCTCTGCCACACCGACATCCACGCCGCACATGGCGACTGGCCGGTGAAGCCCCAACCGCCGTTCACCCCCGGACACGAGGGTGTCGGCCACGTCGTGGAGCTCGGCTCAGCAGTCACCGAGGTGACCGTCGGCCAGCGTGTGGCCATCCCATGGCTCGGTTACGCGTGCGGCGTGTGTGACTACTGCGTCTCGGGCTGGGAGACCCTCTGTCACGAGCAGAAGAACACCGGCTACTCCATCGACGGCAGCTTCGGTCAGTTCGCCACCGCCCACGGCCGCTACGTCGTCGCGGTGCCGGACGGGATCGATCCCATCGATGCCGCGCCGCTCACCTGCGCCGGAGTGACCACCTACAAGGCGATCAAGGTCGCCGGGACCCGCTCGTCGGATCTGGTCGCTGTGTTCGGCGTCGGCGGGCTCGGGCACCTGGCGATCCAGTACGCGAAGATCGCCGGTGGCCGTGTCGTCGCGGTCGACATCTACGACGACAAGCTGCAACTCGCGCGGGAGCTCGGCGCCGAGTTCACCGTCAACGCCACCGAGCAGGACCCGGCTGAGGCGATCCAGGCGCTGGGCGGCGCCGATCAGGCGATCGCGCTGGCGGTCTCGCCACGCTCGTTCGAGCAGGCGTACAGGTCGCTGCGCCGCGGTGGGACGCTGGTCTTCGTCGCGCTGCCGGCCGACAACGAGGTCCGGCTGCCGATCTTCGAGACCGTGCTCAACGGGATCACCGTAGCCGGCTCGATCGTCGGCACCCGCAAGGACCTGCGCGAGGTATTCGAGCTGCACGCCGCCGGCTTGACGCGCGTGATCTCAGAGACGCGGCCGCTCGATCACGTCAACGAGGCGATCGCTGACGTAGAGGCCGGGCGCGTGGCCGCGCGCGTGGTCCTCCAGCCGTAAATCGTCGGCGCGCTCGCGACTCGCGCGCCGAGGGCACGTCGGCGGAGCGGATCCGGCTCCGCTCCGCCGCCGCCCTCACCATCCGACGGAGGGCAGCGGCCGAGTCGGCGCCGGCTCGTCGAGTCGCACGCGAGCGTCCACGACCACCGCGCCGTCGGGGCCGGCGATGACCGGATTGCAGTCCAGCTCGGCGATCTCGGGGTGCGCGTCGACCATGGCGCCGATCCGCATCAACGTGTTCTCCACGGCGGCGATGTCGCACGGCGTCGACCCGCGGTAGCCCGTGAGCAGCGGGTAGAACTGCAGGCCGCGCACCATCTCGGCGGCGTCACGGTCGGTCACCGGTGTGATGCGCACCGCGACGTCCTTGAACAGCTCGGTATTGGTGCCGCCGGCCCCGCAGGCCACTACCGGCCCGAAGCTCACATCCTGGACCATGCCCATCAGCAGCTCCACGCCGTCCGGGATCATTTTTTGCACCAGGAACCCATCGAGCTCGTAGCCCGCCGCCGTCACCGATGCCTGCATCGCCTTGGCGGCGCGCCGCACCTCGGTGGACGTGCGCAGAGACGTGGCGACCGCCCCGGCGTCGCGCTTGTGGAGCAGCCCGCGGGCCACCGCCTTGAGCGCCACGGGCCACCCGAGTTCCCGCGCGGCTTTTGCCGCTGCGGCGACGCTGTGGACAACGCGCGCCGGCGGCTGGGTCACGCCGTGGACGCTCAGGAGCTGCCCGACCGCCTCGGGGGTCATCCAGCCTCCGCCGGCGGACAACTCGCCGGTGATGATGGCCGCGCCCTCGGCCACCGTCTCGGGCTCCGCGATCACGGCCGCTCCGTCTGGGCGAGCGCGCCAGGCGCCGTAGCGAACGGCGTGGGCGACCGCGCGGGCCGCCTCCTCCGGGAACTGGTAGCCCGGTACGGACACGCCGCCCTCCGAGAGCCCCGCCGGCGGCCCCTCGGCGGTCATGAATACCGCGGCGATGGCGCATCCGGCGCTTGCCGCGGACGCGTCACGGATCGCGCGCGCCACATCGTGTGCGTCGGTGACCAGGGGCGGGACGAACATGGTAAGGATCGCGTCGAACTCGCCGGATTCGGCGATCCCGATGAGGGTCCGCGAGTAGTCATCCGCGGACGCGGTGGCGATCATGTCGAACGGGTTGGCCACCGACGCGGCCGCGGGAAGCTGCGCAGCCAGCCGGGACGCCAGCTCGGGCGACGGCTCGGGAACCCGCACGCCCGCCGCCTGACAGGCGTCGGCGCCGACGATGCCCGGGCCCCCGGCGTTGGTGACGATGGCCACTCGGTCACCGCCCGGCACCGGCTGCTTGGACAGGAACGCCCCCGCGTCGAACATCTCGGCCAGCGTGTCGGTGCGGATGACGCCCGCCTGCCGAAACAGCGCGTCGACGGTGACGTCGGAGGCGGCGAGCAGCGCCCCGGTGTGCGACGCGGTGCCGCGCAGGCCCGCGGCGGACCGGCCGCTCTTGACCGCCACCACGGGCTTGGTCTTGCCGAAGCGGCGCGCGACCCGGGCGAACTTGCGCGGATTGCCGAACGACTCGAGGTAGAGCAGCGCGACGCTCGTCGCCGGGTCCTGCTCCCAGTACTGCAGGAAGTCATTGCTGGAGAGGTCGGCCTTGTTGCCCACCGACACGAACGACGACAGGCCGACGCCCAGTCGCGCGGCGGCCTCGATGATGGCGATCCCCAGACCACCGCTCTGTGACAGGAACGCGATCGGGCCCGGGGTCGCCTGGCGGGGCACGAACGTGGCGTTGAGCCGAACGTCGGCCCCGGTGTTGAGCACGCCCAGGCAGTTGGGGCCCACCAGTCTTGCGCCGGCCGCTCGGCATACCTCCAAGAGCTCGCGCTGGCGGTCCACGCCGGCTCCGCCGACCTCGGAGAACCCGGCCGAGATGACCACGACGGCCCGGGCGCCGGCGGCGACGCATTCGCGCGCCACCTGCACCACCCGCTCGGCGGGCACGACCACGACGGCGAGGTCGACCGGCCCAGGGATCTCGCTCACCGAGCGGTAGGTGTCGACCCCACGAATGGAGCCTCCGTGCTCGTTCACCGCATACAGCGGGCCGGTGAAGCCCGCCTCGACGACGTTGGCGAGCAGCTCGCCGCCGACGGTCCCGGGCCGCCGCGACGCGCCCACCACCACCACCGAGCGCGGAGCGAGAACGCTTGTGACCGCGGCCACCGAGGCGACCCGGTCGCGGTCCTGGAACCGGGCGGCGGCCTCGGGCGACAGCGATGTCGGAAACTCGACGCGGATGGCATCGGGCGCCGTGCGCACGTCCACCGCGAACCCGCTCTCCCGAAAGACGGTGATCATCTTGTGGTTGCCGGGGAGGACGTCCGCAACGAAGGTTGCGACCCCCGCCGCCGCGGCGCTCTCGGCGAGATGAGCGAGCAGGACGGTGGCGATCCCATGTCCCTGCCACGCGTCGGACACCAGGAACGCCACCTCGGCGGAGTCCGGCTCGATCCGGACGTAGGCGGCGTGAGCGACGATCCGGCGCGGCGAGCCGGTTTCCACCACCAGCCCGAAGCGATCGCGGTAATCGACGTTGAGCGCCCAATCCGTCGCCCAATCCAGGTTGGCCATCGAGAAGAAGCGAAACCAGATCGCGTCCTCAGAGACGCCGCTGAGGAACGCGTGCATGGCCTCGCGATCGGTCGCGCGGACCGGCCGGACGTGGGCCGTCGAGCCATCGCGCAGGACGATGTCGGCCTCGCGGTCCGCGGGATAGACGGCGAGATCAGGCGTGCTGCTCACGACGGTCAGTGTCGCGTCCGATCACGTGGAGCGCCATCCGGGCGCGCTACTGATGGACCCTCGTGATCGGTACCGAGGGCGAGGGCGGTGCCGCTGCCTAAGGTGACGGCATGAGCGCCGGTGCCGCAGCGGCTGTCCGCGCCGACCCTGCGCGCGTGCGGGAGGCAGTGGTGAGGCGATCGCGCGGCGCGCCCGTGGCGGTGCACGAGACCCACATCTCGTGGGTGTTCGTGGCGGGCGACCGGGCGTTCAAGCTCAAGAAGCCAGTGGTCCTGGACTTTCTGGACTACGGGACGCCGGGTCGCCGGCGGGCGATGTGCCACGAGGAGGTACGCCTGAACGCCCGCCTGGCCCCGGACGTGTATGTGGGCGTGAGGTCCGTTGTGGATCGCGGGGACCGGCTCGAGATCGCCGACGACGGCGATCCCGCGGCGATCGACTACGTGGTGGAGATGCGTCGCTACGACGAGCGCGCCACGCTGGCCGCCCTCGCCGACGCCGGACGCATCGCCTTCGTGCAGATGGCCGCCGTGGGAGAGCGTCTGGCGGCGTTTCACGCCGGATGTCCGCCGCAACGGGGAGTCCTCGGGTCACAGGCGGTGCGCCACGAACTGCACGAGAACCTGTCCGAACTGGCCGACGCCTGCGCCGACCCGGCGATGACGGCTCGGACGGGGGCGCTCGGGCGGCTCCTCGACGCCTGGGTTACCGCTCATGCGCCGCTGCTCGACGCCCGGGGAGACCGAGGGCTCATCCGGGAGGTCCACGGCGACCTGAGGGCCGAGCATGTCATCGTGGCGCCCGGGCTGAGCATCGTCGACTGCGTGGAGTTCGACCGCGGACTGCGGACGCTTGACGTGGCCGACGACCTCGCGTTCCTCGTGATGGATCTGTGCGGGCACGGCGCGGCGGGGGCGGCGCGTGACCTCATGAGCGTCTACCGACAGGCCGGAGGCGACTGTGGCCCCGACGAGCTGGTGTGGTTCTTTGCCGTGCACCGCGCTCTCATCCGCGCCAAGGTCGCGCTGGTGCGAGCGCGCCAATCCGGTGGCGATCGAGACGAGCTCGAGCGGCTGCTGGCGGTCGCCGACCGATGCGCCTGGCGGGCACGGGGCCGCCTGGCGCTCGTGGTGTGCGGTGTGCCCGCCAGCGGCAAGTCTCACCTCGCCCACGCGCTGGGTGCGATGGCGGGATGCCCCGTAATCAGCTCCGATGTCGTGCGCAAGGAGTTGGCGGGCCTGGTCGCCCACGACCCGGGGCCGGAGACCCTCTACACGCCCGAAGCCGGCCGCCGCACGTATCGCGAGGTGGGACGCCGTGCCGGTGCCGCCGTGGTGGCGGGCCACGGCGTGCTCGTTGACGCCACGTTCCGGCACAGGGCCGACCGCGACGCCTTCAGCGAGGGGTGGGCGGACGCCGCCCCCATCATCTTCGCTCAGTGCGTGGCGCCGGCGGATGTGCTGCGCTGTCGCGCCGTGGCGCGCGACGCTGATTTGAGAGAGATCTCGGACGCCACCCTCGAGGTCGTCGAACGGGAGCGAGAGCGCTTTGAGGCGCTGAGCGAGGTCGCTGCGAGCCGGCACCTGGTCCTCCGCACCGACCGGGACACGGATGCGATCATCGCCGACCTGCTCGCTCTGCTCGACCTCCGGCTCGAGGGTGCGCCGGCCGGGCCTGAGCTCACGTCGTCCGGCGACGCAACGTTGCTGCGCCGAGGAGCACAGCGGTGACGGCGAACGCCAGGATGACGGCGAGATCCCGGGCGACGGCGCCACCGGCGAGCGGCTCCTTGCTGAGGTGGCGCATGGCGTCGACGGCGTAGGACATCGGCAGCACGTCGGAAAGGGCGTGAAGCGTCTCGGGCATCGCCGCCCGCGGTACGAGCAGTCCGCACAGGAGGAGCTGGGGCAGGATCATCGCCGGGAAGAACTGCACGACCTGAAACTCGGTGCGAGCGAACGCCGAGGCCAGCAGTCCCAGCCCCATTCCCAGGAGGGCGACCGCCGCGCACAGGGTGATCACGAGCGCCGCCCCGCCCGCCACGTGCAGGCCGAGGGGGCCGAGCGCGATGGCGCTGGCGATCGCGGCCTGCGCGACGGCTGCCGCCCCGAAGGCCAGCCCGTAGCCGGCGAGCAGCTCGAACTTGCGCAACGGGGTGCACAGCAGGCGCTCGAGCGTCCCGGTGCTGCGCTCGCGCAGGATCGCGACCGAGGTCACGAGGAACATCGTGAACAGCGGGAACAACGACAGCAGGGGCGCGCCGATCGCGTCGAACTCGCTCTCCCGGTGCGCGTAGACCAGTCGCAGCAACGTGATGAGCAGGGCGGGCACGCCTAGAAGGAGCGCCACCGTCCGGGGGTCTCGCCGCAGCTGGCGCAGGACGCGCGCACCGGTGGCCAGCGTCGCGTTCACCGCATCTCCCCTGACTGGAGTCCGCGCTCGACGATGCGAGCGAACGCCGTGTCGAGGTCGTCGGTGCCGGTTGCCGCTGTGAGCGCTCCTGGGGAGTCGCGCCAGATGAGCCTGCCCTCGCGGAGCAGCAGGAGGGTGTTGCAGTGGCGAGCCTCGTCCATGACATGGCTCGAGACCAGCAGCGTCCGACCGGCCGCGGCCACTCGCGCGAACAACGCCCACAGGTCGCGGCGCAGGAGGGGATCGAGCCCCACGGTGGGCTCGTCGAGGATGAGCACCGACGGGTCCCCGAGCAGGGCCGTGGCGAGCGACACACGGATCTGCTGGCCTCCCGAGAGGGTCCGCACCGGCCGGTCGGCCATCGACGCGAGCGACACCGCGTCCAGAGCTGGCGAGATGCTGTCGCGGCCGGCGCCCATCAGGGCCGCGAAGTAGCGCAGGTTCTCCTCCACGGACAGGTCGGTGTAGACGGACGTCCCCTGCGTGACGTACGCCATGCGCCGCCTCAGGCTGGGCGAGCCCGCGGTCAGGCCGAGCACGTCGAGCCGCCCGCTGACACCGCGCTGGACACCCACGAGGGCCCTCATCAGGGTCGTCTTGCCGGAGCCGCTGGGCCCGAACAGCCCGGTGATACGGCCCGCGGCGATCGTGAAACCAACGCCGGACAGGACCTCGGCATCGCCGCGCCGGACGCAGAGATCCGCGGCGACGATCGCCGGGGTCGCGGTCACGGGCCCTGGGACCGCCGGCGGCTCGGCGCCCCCGGCCCCGGCGACGACCACCTGCAGCGGCCCATGTGGCGGGTCCGTCGCGGCGTGCTCGCGCATGGTGTCGTTGCCCGCGAGGGAGTCAGCCTTCGTCGGCCGGGCGCGGCACGACCAGCAGCGAGCAATGGGCGCCGTGGGCGAGGGCCTCCCCCGTCCCGCCAAGGAGAATCCGGGCCACGACTCCCCATCGACGCGACCCGACCACCAGCAGGTCGGTTGTCAGAGACAACTCGCGCAGGGAGACGGAGGGGACGGCGCGGTCGATCTCGACGCGGACCGGCACCGGTAGCTCGGCGGCGGCGCGCTCGGCGGCCTGCCGCAGCGCGGTGACCTCGGCGTCCATCGCCGCGTTCCAGGACTCCATGAATGGCTTGATCCACAGGTTCGGCCAGGTCAGCTTCGGGACGCGATCGTCGATGACCCCGCGGACGATGAGCTCGGCGCCGCAGCCTGCAGCGATGGTGGCGGCCATGGACAGCGCCGTCCGTGCCTCGGGCTCGCCGTCGAAGCCCACGCCGATGCGGGTGAAGCTGAGCGGCTTGCGAGCGCTGAGCCCGCGCGGTGCGATGGCGAGCGCGCACGGCACCTGCCCCAGGAGCTGGCGGCTGGTGACACCGATCGAGACCCGCCCCTCGGCGCCGTGCCGGCTGGATCCACACACCACGAGCTGGCGATGCTCCCGCTCCAGCACGCGCTTGATGCCGCGCGCACTCGACAGGTCGCGGTCAATGGCCGAGCGCGCGCCGGGGGCAAACGTGTCGCGCGTCCCGGCCAACATCGCCGCGGTCTCGCGGCGCATGCGGCGCCAGTCGGCGCCGGGGACCACAAGCGGGAGCTCGGGCTCGATCGCCACCAGCACCAGATCGCCGCCGACCGCTCGGGTGATCGCGGTGGCCAGGACGGCGGCGTCGTTGCCCTCCGGGAGGGAGTCGACCGCTGCGGCGACGTGGGCGATCTGCGCCTTCGGTATGAGCGTCACGGGATCGGTGCTGGTGGCGGTAGCCATGCCGTAATGCAACCGCCGCCCGCTCGCCCCGGCATCCGTAGCCCGCCCGGGGACACATCCGTAGCGAGCGCCGAGGCGCCGAGCGACCCCGGCCGCTTGAGTCTTTGATCAGGGACCGTGCACATGCTCTACTTCCATCACCCGTCTTGTCTGCAACACGATCCGCAGGCGCTGTCGCCGGATCATCCCGACAATCCGGCGCGGCTCGAGGCGGTCGAGACGGCGATCGCGGGCGCCTCGCTCAAGACGCTGGACCGGCGCGCGGCGCCGGCAGCGACCGGTGCCGAATTGGCGCTCGTCCACAGCGACCGCCACGTGGCCTTCGTGCGCGACCTGTGCCGCGCCGGCGGCGGGCAGATCGATGAGGACACCTACGTGGGCGAGGCCTCGTACGAAGCTGCGCTCCACGCGGCCGGTGGTGCCTGCGAGATGGTCCGGGCGCTCACCGCGGGGCGCGCCGACACTGGCTTCTGTGCCCTGCGACCCGCTGGTCACCACGCGGACCGCGACCGTGCCATGGGGTTCTGCCTCTTCAACAACGTCGCGGTCGCCGCGGAGCTGGCGATCCGCCGGTACGGCGTGGAGAAGGTGATGATCATCGACTGGGACGTCCACCACGGCAACGGGACCGTCGAGATCTTTCGCCACCGCGCCGACGTGCTGGTGGCGAGCATCCACCAGACGGGGATCTTCCCGGGCACGGGTGTGCTGATGGACACCGGCTCGGGAGACGGCCGGGGGTACACGGTCAACCTGCCCGTACCTGCGGGTTCCGGCGAGGAGGTCTGGCGCTCTCTGATCGAGCACCTCGTCGTGCCAATCGGGCTCGAATACCGGCCCGATCTGGTGCTGGTGTCCGCAGGCTTCGATGCCCACATCGCCGATCCGCTGGCTCAGTGCGGGCTCGATGCCGCCGCGTTCGGGCAGATGGCGTGCCACGTCCGCGACCTCGCGCATGCGCTGGGCGCGCCGCTGGGAGCGGTGCTGGAAGGCGGCTACGATCCGACCGCCCTCGGGGAGAGCGTCGTCGCCGTGCTCGCGGCCCTCCAGGGTGACGGCGAGGCGGAGTCCGCGGCTCCCGACGCGATGGTGACGCCGCGCGCGGCCTCGCATCTGGGGCACCGCTGGGCGTTGTGACCTGGCGTCCGGGCCGTACACCACCCGGACGCGGTCTGCGGCATCACCGGGTTGGCGGGTGCGCGTCGGGGGCCGAGAGTATGGGCATGGCGCAAGCGCCCCAGACCAGGATGTTCGGCACGATCGTGTGGGCCACCGATGGCTCGGCGCGGAGTGACGCCGCCCACGGCTACGTGCGCGAAGTTTGCGAGCACCTTGGCAGCAAGCTGTGCATCGTCCACGTCGCACGGCCGCTGGCCCTCGGCCGCGGCGATCGGGAGATCGCCAAGCTCAAGGCGATGACCTCGTCACTGCGCCGGCACGGGGTCAACGCGTCGCTACATGTCGTTCGCGGGGCCATCGGCTCCCCGGCGCCTCACATCGCCGACGTGGCACGAATGGCCGGTGCCGGCCTGGTGATCGTCGCCTCGCGAGGCCGTTCTCCGCTGCTCGAGGCGGTCGCCGGCAGCGTCACCCAGCGGCTGCTCGCCGAGGCACCCTGCCCAGTGCTCATCCTCCCGCCGGCGGCAGTGCCCGAGGCGGTCAGACACTCCGCCTAGCGGGACGCGGCGGGGCGGGGCGGGGCGCGGCGCGGGTCAGGTGACAGACCCGATGCCGGTCGAGACGCGACCGCTCAGGTGCGGGCCGAGGTAGCGCGCGGCGATCTTGGGCGGTCTGGCACCGTGCCCCAGTTCGGCGAAGACCGACTCGCCGCCTGCGTCGGGGCCGGCGGGGGTCGCCCGCAGATAGCGGGCCGTCCCTCCGGTCATGAGGACGCCCTCGACGGTGAGAGACAAGGGACGCACATCCCGACCGACGCCGGCAAGCGCGGCGATCGATTGGGCCGCCGTGTCGGCGACCTGGGCGGCGACTCCGCCGAGCTTGAGCGGGTGGTCGGTCCCGTCGCCCGCCGCCCAGACGCGCTGGACGCCGCGGACGCGGCCGTACTCGTCGACTGGGATGAAGCCACCGCCGTCGCTGGGCAGGCCGTTGACGTCGGGCCCCACAAGCTGGGGGAATGCCACGATCCGGTCCGCGGCAACCGTGCGCCCACCGGGGTAGGCCACCACCAGCTGCGAGCGTGGAATCTCGCAGTAGGCCGACGTGACGACTTCGATCCGCCGATCGGAGAGCAGCTTGGCGACCTCGTGGCTCGCGTGCTCCCCGAACAGCTCGAGTGGCGTCCGCTCGGGTGTGAGCAGGGTGACGTCCAGCTCGGTCTGCATGTCCCAGGCGCGCTCGGAGGCCAGGAGCGCCAGCTCGTAGGCCGGGAAGGGCCAGGGCATCGGACCGGGCAGGACAATCGCCAGCCGGTGCACGTAGCCTCCCTCGATGTCCTGCACGAGCCCGTGCAGGAGCTCGTCCATGCGCGTGTCGTCGACATTGGTCGCGTGCTCGGACAGCGGTTGGAGGGACGCGCCCAGGGCCACCACGAGCGCGTCGTAGGAGAGCTCGGCGCCGTTACGCGTGCGGAGTATCTGACTGCGGGCGTCCACGGACTCCAGCGCGTCGTGGACGAGCTCTGCCCCCGCCGCCGCCGCGAGCGGACCCAGTGGGTAGCGCTCGGCGCGGCTGGCGCTGAACGGCTCACCGATAGATAGGGGCCGGTAGACGAACTCGTCCCCGGGTGACAGAAGCGTCACGGTCACGCGATCGCCGGCGAGCTCGCGGAGGGCGAACGCCGCCTCCAGGCCGGCGACGCCGCTACCGGCGATGACCACCTTCAGGGGTTGGGTGGGCTGTCCCTGCGCTTCCATATCTCGTCCTCCGTCTCGGTCGCAGTCATCGAGTGTGACGCTACGGACGGGTTCGCATGGCGCCATCCGGCGCCTCCACGAGGTGGGACTCCGTAGTTGTCACGCCGCCGGCACGGCGGGTCCCTGATGGCGACGGGAGCGGCCGCCTACGATGCTGTCTACGTGACTGATTCAAGGGCCAGCCTGCTGGACAGCGCGCGCGTCGGTGACTGCATGCGCGCGGGGATCTTCAGCTGCGATCCGGACACGCCGGCTCGCGAGCTGGCGGCGATGATGTCGTCGCTGCGGATCCACGCCGTGGCGCTGCGCGCCCCTCCGCCTCAGGCTCCCGCGTTCATCTCCGACCTTGATCTCGTGGCGGGCATCGCGGGCGCAGGCGACGTGCCGGCGCATCAGCTGGCCTCCGGAGCCGCGGTCACCGTCTCGCGCGCCCAGACGCTGCGCGAGGCTGCCAAGCTCATGGCGACGCACGGCGCGACGCATCTCGTCGTCATTGACGAGGCCAGCGGCCACCCCGTGGGGGTCCTCGCCACGACTGACATCCTTCACGCATACGCCCCATACGCCGCGATCCATGACAAGGAGTGATCCCGGGATGATCCTCATCGCCTATGACGGTTCGGACGACGCCAAGGCTGCGATCCAGCACGCGGGCGAGCTCATGCCCGGCCAGCCGGCGGTGGTGGCGACAGTGTGGGAGCCGTATGTCCACATGCTGACTCGCTATCCGGCATCGGGTGCGATCCTGGCTGGGGACGACAGCGGCGAAATCGACGACGCCACCCGCACCGCGGCGGAGGAGAAGGCCGAGGAGGGCGCCGGCCTGGCGCGCCAGGCCGGGCTCGACGCCTCCGCGCGCGCCATCGCCCGTCAGGATGCGATCGCTGAGACGCTGCTGACCGAGGCCGATCGCACCAACGCGAGCGCGATCGTCACCGGGTCGCGCGGCCTGGGCGGTCTGGGCTCCCTGCTGCTTGGCAGCGTGTCGCACGCCCTGCTCCAGCACGCCGACCGCGCCATCATCGTGGTGCCGTCGCCGAAGATCGCGCAGAAGCGGAACGAGAAGCTCCGTACGTACGCCGAAGCCTCCGGCTGAACGTCGCGCCGCCGCCGCGCCCTGGCCCCGTCAAACGGCGCCGCGCCCCCGTGCGGCACAATCCTCCGCCGTGACGCTGCTCAAGACCGCGTTCTGGGCCTCTGCGGGCCTCCTGGTCTACACCCACGCCGGCTACCCGGCGGGACTGGCCGTGCTCGACCGAGTCCGCTCCGGGCGCGGCACACGAGGCGCGGCGGGCCCGCCCGAGATGCCTGACAACGTCGCGCTGCCCGGCGTGTCGGTTATCGTGGCCGCGTACGCCGAGCAGGATGTGATCGCCGCCCGGGTAGCCAACCTCCGCGCGCTGGACTACCCAGCGGATAAGCTCGAGGTCATCGTCGCCTGTGACGGCTCGCCCGATGCCACGGCGCAGCGCGCCCGCGACGCCGGCGCCGACCTCGTCCTGGAACTGCCGCGCGGCGGCAAGGTCCGCGCCCAGGACGCCGCCGTCACCCGCGCGCGCCATGAGATCACGGCGTTCTCCGACGCCAACGTCAGCTGGGCCCCGGACGCGCTGAGTCGCCTCGTCGAGCCGTTCGCCGACCCCCGGGTCGGCTATGTATGCGGCGACGTGCGCTTCGTCAACGAGACCGGCACCAACCAGGAGGGTCTGTACTGGCGCTATGAGATGGCGGTGAGGCGGATGGAGTCGCGCCTGGCCTCGGTGACGGGCGGCAACGGCGCCATCTATGCCACCCGGCGCCTCTCCTACATCGTGGTGGACCCGATCATGGGCCACGACCTGTCGTTCCCGTTCAACATGGTCAAGCGCGGCTGGCGGGCCGTGTACGCGCCGGGCGCCCACGCGACCGAGAAGATGGTGCCCACGATCGAGGGCGAGTTCCGTCGTAAGCGGCGCATGATGAGCCACGGCTGGCCGATTCTGCTGTGCGGGGGCATGATGTCCCCGCGTGGCTACGACCCCGGGTACGCGCTGATGATCGTCTCGCACCGGGTGCTGCGCTATGGCTCGCCGTTCCTGCACCTCGCTGCGCTCGCCGCCGCGGTCGCGCTGGCCGGGCGCGGCTGGGTGTACGCGGCGGCGGCCGTACTCCAGGCCGCCCTGTTGCTGGCGGCGCTGGCGGCGCGGGTCGTGCCGGCGCGCCCGCTGCTCGTGGCCCGCTACTACGTCCTGACCACGGCCTCGCTGGCGGCGGGCCTGTGGGACTGGATGGCGCACGGGACGCAGGTGGGCTGGGACGCGGCCGAGGGCACGCGATGATCGACGTGACTCTCAAGCGTGCGATCGACATCTCCATCGCGCTCCCGCTCGCCGTGCTCACCGCCCCGCTGTTGGCGCTGCTGGCCCTCGCCGTCCGCCTCGAGTCCTCCGGCGACCCCATCTACCGCCAGACGCGCGTGGGGAGGCATGGCGAGCTGTTTGAGATCTACAAGCTGCGCACGATGGTGCACGGCGCCGAGTTCACCGGGGCGGGGCTGGCGATCGCCGCCGGCGATCCGCGGATCACCCGGCTCGGCACGCTGCTGCGCCGCTACTCGCTCGACGAGCTGCCCAACCTGTGGAATGTGGTGCGCGGCGATATGTCGATCGTGGGACCCCGCCCGACGCTCAAGGCCCAGGTGGACGAGTACACCGAGCGCCAGCGCGGCCGGCTGGCGGTCAAGCCCGGGATCACGGGGTGGGCGCAGATCAACGGCCGCGCCTCGCTGCCGTGGCCCGAGCGAATCGAGCTGGACCTGTGGTATGTCGAGCACCGTTCGGTGGCGCTGGACCTCCGGATCCTGGCGCGGACCCTCGGCCAGGTCGCCAGCGGGCACGGCCTCTACAAGGGAGCCACCGGCGGATGGCAGCCACCGAGCCAGACGTAGCGGTCCTGCTCACCGGCGTCGGCAAGCGGTACACGCTGGTGTCCACGTTCGCCCAACACGCGCCGACGATCGCCGCCGACCCCAACCCGCTGGCCCCGGCCCAGTACGCTGCCCATCACCGCCGGGCGGTCCCGCGCTTTGACGAACCGGGCTACGTGCCGGCGCTCCAGGAGCTGTGCGCGGAGTTCGCGGTCGGCGCCGTGGTGCCGCTCACCGACCTGGACCTGGAGATCCTCGGGCACGCCCGCGAGGCCGCGCGGCTCCCGGCGTTCGTCCCCGACGGCGACGTCGCCCGGGCGACGTTCGACAAATACGAGACCCACCTGCTGCTCGAGCGCCTCGGCCTGCCGTCTCCGCCCACCGTGCTCCCCGGCGAAACGGTCGCCAGCTACCCGGTCATGATCAAGCCCCGGTGGGGCTCGGGCGCGCGTTCGATCTTTCTCGCCCATGACGAGCGCGAGGCCGAGTTCCTAGCCGCCTACATCCGCGAGCCGGCCATGGTCCAGCGCGCGATGCGGGGCCCGGAGTTCAGCATGGACTGCCTGTCGGATCTGGACGGCCGCTGCCTGAACGTGATCCCGCGCACGATGATCGAGTCGCGCGGCGGCGAGTCCATCAAGGGCACGGTGATCGCCGACGAGGAACTGATGGACCTCGGGCGCCGCGTCGTCGAGGCGCTGGGGTGCCGTGGGCCGTGCACCGTTCAGGCGTTCCGCGACGAGGAGATCGGCCTCGGCATCACCGACGTCAACACGCGCTTTGGCGGCGCCTGTCCCGCCCACCTCTACGCGGCGCTGCCCGGCCGCACTTACCCCGAGCTCATCGTGCGCATGGCGCGCGGGGAGCAGATCGAGCCTCACATCGGCGACTTCCGCGCCGGGATCACCTTCACGCGCTACTACTGGCAGCTCGAGCTCGACGAGCAATTCCAGCCCACCGGGCGCGATCTCGTCACGACACCGTCCCCACCCGCCCCGCCGATCCCGGCGCGGCCCGCCGCCACTCAGTAACAGATCTCAATGCGAGCCCCGGTACGCTTAGCGCCGTGGCTATCACAGTCACCCAGCTGACGGCGTTCCTGGCCGTCGTCCGCGGTGGCTCGGTGACGGCCGCGGCTGACGAGCTCGTGGTCACCCAGCCGTCGGTCTCCTCGGCGATCTCGGCGCTGGCGCGCGAGCTTGACTGCGAGCTCTTTGAGCGCGCCGGACGCGGCATCCGCCTCACCGAGGCGGGCACGGCCTTCGCGCCCTATGCCGCCGACGTGATCGGCCTGCTGGAGCGCGGCCGTCGGGCGGCGCGCGAGGCGGCGTCGGCGAGCGGCCATCGGCTGCGGATCGCCGCCGTTACCACCGCCGCGGAGTCGTTCGTCCCGCAGATGATGCGCGACTTCTCCCATGCCCACCCCGAGGTGGAGCTCACCCTGGACGTCGGCAACCGCGCCCACGTCATCGAGTGCGTCCTTCGCCACAGCGCCGACGTGGCCATCTCCGGCAAGCCCCCCGGCGACCCGCGGCTCGTGGCCGAGCCGCTGGGTGAGAACCGGATTGCCTGCATCACAGCGCCCGACGACCCGGCTGCGACCGGCCGTCCCAGGGTCGCCGCTGAACTGGCCGACCGCGCCTGGCTGCTGCGCGAGCCGGGCTCGGGCACCCGGGCGCTCAACGAGCAGTTCCTCGCCGAGCGGGGCCTGGCGCCACGCATCCTCGAGCTGGGATCCAACGGCGCCATCAAGCAGGCCGCCCGCGCCGGCCTCGGTATCTCGCTGGTGTCGCGCGCGGCCGTCGACGCCGAGCTCTCGAACGGTCAGCTGGGCGAGATCCGGCTGCGCGACGCCCCCATGAGCCGGCCCTGGTACGTCCTGCGCTCGTCAGTGGGCCCGTCGCGGGCCGTCGTCGGAGCGTTCCTGGACCACCTCCGCGCGTATTACGTGGCGGGCAGCGCGGCGGCCGCGGAGTGACCGGCGCCGTCCTGGTCGGCCCGGGCGCCGCTGGCCCCCAGCGCCACCGCGGCGCGCGCGGTCACGAGCTGGTAGAGCACCAGCAGCTGGGCCACTGCCAGCGGCTCTGAGCGGTGCAGCGCGGTGCCGATGGTGAACTCCCCCAGCCGCTCTGTGCGCAGGTGAGAGGCGAAGTGCAGGCGGTCCCAGATCGCCTCCTCGAAGGCGGAGCTGCGCTCCGGGTCGATCGTGCCCGGGATCCACAGGTGGGTCTCCGAGCCGCGTTGGGTCATGCGGACCCCGCTGCCCCCCTTGTCGGTCGCGAGCGCCGGCAGGTCCGGGTGGGCCAACCCGGGGCGCATGGCAAGCTTGACGTCGAGGTGCTCGGGATCGCCGCGGTCCCCGGGCATGAACGAGACCACGATGTCCGCGTACCGGCGCTGGGGTCGGATGAACGTCTCGGAGTCGGCCTCGCGGCGGTCGAGCTCGGCCAGCACCTCGTCAGTGGTGTAGCCGCGTCGGCTGCAGTCGCGCTGGACCTTCCAGCGCCGGCGGAGATCCTCGGGCGGGTCCAGGAAGATGCGCACGTCGTAGGTGTCGCGCATGGCGGGGGTGTGGAAGCCCAACATCCCCTCGACGATCGTGAACTGCGCCGGCGTCACGTACTCCGCGGGCCCCAGGGTGCCGTCGCGGTGGCGGTACACCGGCTTGAGGATCGCGTCGCCGCCGCGGAGGTGGACGAGGTGCTGCTCGAGGATGTCCAGGTGGTTGGCGTCGGGGTGCAGCGGCGTGATGCCCAGCTCGGCGCGCCGCGTCCGCGAGTGGCGGTGGTAATGGTCGCCGTCGATGTGGGTGACCTGGTCCTCGCCGAGGATCCGCACCAGGCCGCGTGTCAGCGTCGTCTTGCCGGCGCCGGAGTCGCCGCAGATGCCCAGGAGGATGGGTCGTGGCATCAGTGGAGCGTATGGGGCCCCCGGCGGCGCAACAACTCGAATCGGGTGCCAACACATAGAGACTCATCTAAGACTCAATGGCAAATCAGTCTTTGACGTCTATGCGGAATGCGGCCTATGGTGGCCCGCATGCTCACCACCGCTGACACCAAGAAGGACCGCTGGGCGTCGGGCGTTGCCCCGTATGCCGAGATGGGCTACTTCGACCCTGATTACGAGCCCCAGCCGACCGACGTCCTCGCCGCGTTCCGCATCGCGCCCCAGCCCGGCGTTGATGCCGTCGAGGCCGCCGCCGCGGTGGCGGGCGAGTCGTCCACCGCCACCTGGACCGTCGTCTGGACCGATCGCCTCACCGATCACCGCCACTACCAGGCCAAGGCCTACGACGTCGCTCCGGTGCCCGGGCGCGAGGGCGAGTACATCGCCAAGATCGCCTACGACCTCGACCTGTTCGAGGAAGGGTCGATCGCCAACATGACCTCCTCGATCATCGGCAACGTCTTCGGGTTCAAGGCGCTGCGGGCGCTGCGCCTCGAGGACCTGCGCATCCCGCCCCACTACGTCAAGACCTTCCAGGGCCCACCCCACGGGATCGTCATGGAGCGCGAGTACCTCGACAAGTTCGGTCGCCCGCTGCTCGGCGCCACCGTCAAGCCCAAGCTGGGGCTCAGCGCCAAGAACTATGGCCGCGTCGTCTACGAGGCCCTGCGCGGCGGCCTGGACTTCACCAAGGACGACGAGAACATCAACTCCCAGCCGTTCATGCGCTGGCGCGACCGATTCCTGTACTCCATCGAGGGCGTCAACCGCGCCTCGGCGGCCAGCGGTGAGATCAAGGGCCACTACATGAACGTGACCGCCGCCACGATGGAGGAGATGTACGAGCGCGCCGAGTTCGCGCGCGAGCTGGGCAGCGTGATCATCATGATGGACCTCACCGTCGGATACACCGCCATGCAGTCGATGTCCAAGTGGGCGCGGCGCAACGGGATGATCCTGCACCTGCACCGCGCCGGCCACGGCACGTACACGCGCCAGAAGAGCCACGGGGTCTCCTTCCGCGTCATCGCCAAGTGGTGTCGCCTGCTCGGCGTGGATCACCTGCACGCCGGCACCGTCGTGGGCAAGCTCGAGGGCGACCCGGCGATGATCGCCGGCTATTACGACACGCTGCGCTTGGACCACGTCCCCGAGAACCCCGAGCACGGGATCTACTTCGACCAGGACTGGGCGTCGCTGCCGGCGGTCATGCCGGTCGCCTCCGGTGGCATCCACGCCGGGCAGATGCACCAGCTGCTCCGCTACCTGGGCGAGGACGTCGTCCTCCAGTTCGGCGGCGGGACCATCGGCCATCCGATGGGCATCGCCGCCGGCGCCACCGCCAACCGCGTCGCCGTCGAGGCGATGATCCAGGCGCGCAACGAGGGGCGCGACTACTTCACCGAGGGCCCCGACATCCTTGAGCACGCCGCGCGCGGCTGCCCGGAGCTCGACGCCGCGCTCCAGGTCTGGAAGGACGTCACCTTCGACTTCCAATCCACGGACACGCCGGACTACGTCGTCACGCCCACGATCGCCTGAAAGGGGTCAGCCCATGCGCGTCACCCAGGGAGCCTTCTCGTTCCTGCCCGACTTCACAGACGAGCAGATCGCCGCCCAGATCCGCTACGCGCTGAACGAGGGGTGGTCGATGAGCGTCGAGTACACCGACGACGCCCACCCCCGCAACTCCTACTGGGAGATGTGGGGGCAGCCGTACTTCGACCTGGAGCCCGACGACCACGAGGTGGTGCTGCGCGAGGTGCGCGCCTGCCGTCAGGCCCACCCCGACCACTACGTCAAGCTGATTGCCTACGACGCCCGCCGTGGCCGCCAGACCACCGCGCTGAGCTTCATCGTCAACCGACCCGCGGTGGAGCCGGGCTTCCACGTGGAGCGGGCCGACACGCACGACCGCGTTGTGCGCTACCGGCTGGCGCCGGCGCGATGAGCGTGCTGGAGTGCCCGCCCGCGGACCCGGTCCCGCCCTCCCACGAGATCGAGCCCGTGCTCGCCCAGCTCGACCGCGAGCTCGTGGCGCTGGCGCCGGTCAAGAGCCGGCTGCGCGAGATCGCCGCGCTGCTGGTGGTGGACGAGCTGCGCCGCCAGGCGGGCCTCACCGCCGCCCGGCCGACCCTGCACATGTGCTTCACCGGCAACCCGGGCACCGGCAAGACCACGGTGGCGCTGCGCACCGCCGAGATCCTGTACCGGCTCGGGTACGTCAAGCGCAACCACGTGGTGGCCGTGACCCGCGACGACCTCGTGGGCCAGTACGTCGGCCACACTGCGCCCAAGACCAAGGAGGTGATCAAGCGCGCCTACGGCGGTGTGCTCTTCATCGATGAGGCCTACTACCTCTACCGCCCCGAGAACGAGCGCGACTATGGGGTTGAGGCGATCGAGATACTCCTCCAGGTGATGGAGAACGAGCGTGAGCGCCTGGTGGTGATCCTGGCCGGATACCGTGACCGCATGGAAGAGTTCTTCTCCCTGAACCCGGGCATGGCATCGCGCGTCGCCCACCACATCGACTTCCCGGACTACGGGACCGAGGAGCTGATGGCGATCGGCCGGCTGATGCTCGACGCGGCCTCCTACGAGCTGTCGCCCGCCGCCGAGGAGGCGCTGCGCGCGGAGCTCGCGCGCGGGGCGGCCCGACCCCGGTTCGCGCACGCCCGGAGCGTGCGCAACGCGGTGGAGCGCGCCCGGCTGCGCCACGCCAACCGGATCTACGATGCCGCCCGCGCCGGGATCGCGGTCACCCCGATCGAGCTCATGCGGATCGAGGCGCAGGACATCGCGTGATGCCGCGGCCAGTCATCCTCGGCGTCGTCGGCGACTCGGCCAGCGGCAAGACCACGATCAGCCGCGGGCTGGTGCGGGTGCTGGGCGAGGAGAACGTCGCCCACATCTGCACCGATGACTACCACCGCTACGACCGCGCGCAGCGGGCCGACCTCCAGATCACGCCGCTGCACCCCGACTGCAACCACCTCGACATCATCGCCCAGCATCTCGCGCACCTGCGCCGGGGCGAGCCGATCCTCAAGCCCGTCTACCGCCACCAGGATGGGACGTTCGGGCCCGCCGTCCACGTGCGCCCGGAGCGCTTCACCATCATCGAGGGACTGCTCGGCTACCACCGGCCCGCCATGCGCGACGTCTACGACGTCCGCGTGTTCCTGGCTCCGCCCGAGCCGCTGCGCCGGCGGTGGAAGGTGCAGCGCGACTGCTCGCGCCGCGGCTACACGACCGATCAGGTGCTCGCTGAGCTCGACCGACGCGAGCCGGACTCCGAGGCCTTCATCCGCCCCCAGCGCCACCACGCCGACCTGCTCGTCTCCTTCCTGCCCCCCGCCGACGATGATGACGACCAGGTCCATCTCGACGCCGAGCTCACCCTGCGCGACGGCCTCCCGCATCCCGACCTCGCCCCGTTCATCGACGGCCGCCCCGACGGGCTGACCCTCACCGAGCGTGGCGGCGAGCGGGTCCTGCGCATCCCGGGCCGGATCGAGCCCACCCAGGCCGCCGCCATCGAGGAGGCCATCTGGGCTCGCATGCACTTCGCCACCCATCTGCGCGCGCGGCGGCTGGGCGAGTTCACAGTCGCCACCGACCTGCGCCGCTCCGAGGCGCTGGCCCTGGTGCAGCTGCTCATCCTCTTTCACCTCGTCACTGCGCGCGCCACGGTCGCGCTCGGCGGCGAGCGCGCGCGGGCCGATCCCGTCGCCGTGGGATAAGCCTTCGCTTAGGTCTGGTTGCGAGGGGCGCACATGCGCCTGTATACGCTTGTGCTGTGATCGACTCAGGTGTCGTAGCCGCCACGCAGGACGTCGCGATTGCCTGGCTCTCGGAGGAGCGCCGCGTGGTCCAGGCACTGCTCGTGGAGGTCGAGGGTTCCGCCCCGCTCCCGGTGGGGGCGATGATGGTGATCGACGACCAGGGCCACATCGAGGGATCGATCACCGGCGGCTGCGTCGAGGGCGCCGTCGTCACCGAGGCCGAGGACCTCCTCGCCGCCGGCGCGCCCGCCCCGGCCCGGCTGCTGCGCTACGGCATCTCGGACGAGCTGGCCGGCACCGTCGGCCTGATGTGCGGCGGGATCGTGCACATCCTCCTCTACGAGCTCACCGGCGAAGCCGCGGAGGTGGAGCGCGCCGTGCTCGAGGCCCACGGCGAGGGGCGGCCTGCGGCGGTGGCGACGCTCATCGACGGCGACAGCGCCGGGTCCCGGCTGGCGGTGATCGAGAACACGCTCATCGGATCGCTGCGCCACACCGATCTGCTGGACCGCAACGTCGCCCGCGAGGCCCAGGGCCTGCTCGAGGAGGGCAAGACGACCGTGCGGCGCTTCGGCGCCGACGGGGCGACACTCGGCGACGACCTGCGCGTCCACATCCGCTCCTACGCCCTGCCGCCCCAGATGTACATCATCGGGGCCATCGACTTCTCCGCCGCGCTGGCGCCGTTCGCTGCCCAGGTCGGCTACCGGGTCACGATCTGCGACGCCCGCGACCGCTTCGCGCGCTCCCGCCGTTTCTCGTCGGCGGCTGAGGTGAAGATCGGCTGGCCCCAGGACGTCATGGCCGACGTCGACCTCGGGCCACGCGATGCCGTCCTCGTCTTCACTCACGACCCCAAGTTCGACGAGCCGGCGCTGGTGGCGGCGCTGCGGACCAACGCCGGCTACATCGGTGCTCTGGGCTCGCGCCAGACCACCGCCGACCGCGAGGAGCGGCTGCGCCGCGCCGGCGTCGGCGACGCCGACCTCGCGCGCATCCACGCCCCGTGCGGTCTGGACATCGGGAGCCGCACCGCCGAGGAGACGGCGGTCTCCGTGCTCGCCGAGATCATCGCCGCTCGGGCAGAGCGGGCGGGGACGCCGCTGCGCCAGACCAGCGGGCCGATTCACGGGCGCGATCGCGCTGAGGCCTGAGCAGGACCGCTCCACTGATCGCGGCCAACAGCGCCGTGCACGCGATGACGATCCAGCCGTCCTGGAACGCGGCCACCTGCGCTGAGGGCGTAAGCGGCGTCCCGATCACCGCCACCAGCACCGCCACGCCGACGGCCAGTCCCACCTGGCGCAGCATGTTGACCACGGCCGAGCCGGTGGCGAATGAGTGCGGTGGCAGCGACGCGGCGCCGGTGGACATGAACGTCGGCAGCGTCAGCCCGACCCCGATCCCGGTCATCAACATTCCGGGCAGCATCTGGCCCACGTAGTTGGGGTCCAGGCTCGCCCGCAGCGTCCACCACGTGGCGCCGGCTGCGTAGATCGTCGCGCCCGCGGCGATCACGCGACCAGGTCCGTAGCGGGCGATCAGCCGGCCGGCGACCAAGAAGGCGAACAGCGGCACCATCAGCGGGCCCGGCGCCACGCCGAGACCCGTCTGCAGCGCCGTCCAGCCCCACACGTCCTGGCACCAGAGCACCAACGAGAGCAGCATCGCGCCGAAGGCGATGGAGAACACGATCGCCACGATCGAGGAGCCGGTGAAGGCGCGGATCCGGAACAGCGACGCGTCTATGAGCGGGTTGCGCGCCCGGGCGCAGTGCAGGGCGAACAGGACCAGCGCGGCCGCGGCGGCGGCCAGCGTGACAACGGTCTGCGCCGACCCCCAGCCCCAATCGTTGCCCTTGACCAGGCCCAGCGTCAGCAGGCCGACGCCGGCGGTGACCAGGACGGCGCCGAGCGCGCCGGGCGCTGGGACGGGGTGACCGGGCACCCGCGGGAGCCGCCGCCAGCCCACGACCATCGCGGCCAGGCCGATGGGCACGTTGACGTAGAACACCCACCGCCAGCTGGCGGCCACGAGCAGTCCGCCGACCACGGGACCGAGCGCCGCCGCCAGCCCTCCGATCGCTGTCCAGGCGCGCACCGCGCTCTGGCGCCGCTCGGGAGCGCTCGTGGCCAGCACGAGGCTCAGCGACGTCGGCGTCAGCAGCGCCGCGCCGGCCGCCTGGACGATGCGGAAGGCCACGAGCATGGTCAAGCTCGTCGCCGCGCCACAGGCCGCCGAGGCGGCGGTGAACACCGCCACGCCCAGCAGGAAGCCGTTCTCCCGCCGCCGGCTCTCCGACAGCCGCCCGAACAGCACCAGCAGCGCCGCGTAGACGATCGCGTAGGCGTTGAGGATCCAGGACAGGTTGCCGAGGCTCTGCTCGTGCAGGTCGCGGGAGATGTCGGGGAGGGCGACGTTGACGATGAACAGGTCGAGGCTGGCCAGCACGACGCCGGCGCACACGATCACCAGCACCAGCAGGGGCGACGCGTCCGCGCGCCGGGTGGGAGTCTGACTTAGCAAGTTCATAGCCAGGCACCCTACCACACTGGCTTAGCTATCTCTTAGTCAGCTATACTTGCGGCCATGACACCGACGATTCAGATGACTGGGGCCCTCGATCCGCGCGCGGACTGGACCGCGGATCGCTGCCCCATGGCCCACGCGCTCGACGTCGTGCGCAACCGGTCGGCCTTCCTCGTCCTGCGCGAGGCCTTCTACGGCGCCACGCGGTTCGAGGAGTTCGCCGAGCGGACCGGCCTGTCGGAGCCGGTGACGGCGGCACGCCTGCGCGAGCTCACGGCCGAGGGGCTGCTCGAACGCGAGCCCTACCAGGAGCCCGGCCAGCGCACCCGCCGCCTGTACCGGCTCACCGAGAAGGGCGGCGACCTGCTGCCCGTGCTCGTCGCCCTGATGCAGTGGGGCGACAAGTGGGTGCTGCCCGGCGGCGCCCGGGTCGAGATCCGCCACCAAGGGTGTGGATCGCCGGTGACTGCTGAATTGCGCTGTGCCCACGACCACGCGGTGGCGCGGGACGAGTTGGAGCTGGCCCGGCGCTGACCGTGGGTTCGGCATTCGCGCGCAATGCGGGCGAACGTCAACGACGGCTGGGGAGGGGTGGGGTTCGGGCCGACCTGCACATCCCGGAAAATCGCCACCGCGGACGGAGGTTTGCCGACTTCTGCATGTCCCACATGCGCTTTCGGGCAAACCTGTGGTGCCAGGCGAGGTTTGTCGACATTTGCAAGTCGAGCGGGTCCCCTTCCCAAGCAAAGCCGTTTCCAGGGGCGGCCCGCGGGGTCTGGGGGCTCGGATACAGTCCGCGCGCTTGCGCCGCCTTGCCGTCAGCCTCCTCATCCTGCTGTGGGCCGCGCCCGTCGCCGGCGCCGACGGCTGGGCGCGGGCGGGGATCGTCCAGGCCAAGGGCGGCCCGTACCTGACCGACGCGCTCGGTCGCACGCTGGAGTTGCATGGCGCCAACCTCGTGGCCAAGTGCGGCGGCGGCGCGGTGGACACCACGGCGGCAGGGACGCCGTGCGTGGGGCCGGCCCAGGGGCCACAGCTCGCCTTCGTGCTCTCGCCCACCGCGCAGGACCCGGGGCGGCGCTTCACCGCCGCCGACGCGCGCACCGTGGCGCGGCTGGGCTTCAACGTGGTGCGACTCGGGATCATCTGGGAGGGCCTCGAGCCGGGCCCGCGCGACGCCGGGATCAACAACCCGCACTACTGCGCGGCCCACGCGCCGGGGACGCCGTTCCCCACCCTGGCGCGGGGCATCGATCCGTACAACCCCGGCGTGGTGCACGACTATCTGGCGCGGACCGATCGGATCGTGGACCTGCTGGCCCACGCCGGGCTGCGGGTGATCGTGGACATGCACGCCGACCTGTACGGCTCGGCGTTCTCCAACGCCGCGGGGCTGACGCCGTGGAATGGCGAGGGGGCCCCGCCGTGGGCCACCTGCACCGGCGGCGCGCGGTTCCGGCCGACGCCGGACTGGGGCGACGCCTACCTGCTGCGCCCCGTGCAGATCGCGCTGCACCATTTCTTCGCCAACGACGTCCGCGCCGACCTGCAGGGTCAGTACGCGCGCGTGTGGCAGGCGGTGGCCGGGCACTACCGCGGCAACCCTGAGGTCCTCGGCTACGAGGTCTACAACGAGCCCAACGACTATCTGGTGCGCCGGTTCGACCCCGAGCTCCAGTGCGACTACGGCGGCCCGGTGAAGGAGCCGAAGTCGTGTGCCGTCAACCATCCCCAGGCGCTGCCCGACGGCCTCATCGGGGCCATCCAGGCCGCCGACCCCACGCATGTCGTCTTCTACGAGCCCAGTGGATCGGCCAACATCGGCACCCCCGAGACGATCGGGATCGCGGAGCCGCTGCGCTTCCCGCGCCTGGCGTTGGCCTTCCACGCCTACGGCGACACCCCAGCCGAGCTCGTCGAGACCGCGGCCGAGCGCGCCAGGACTCACACCGCCCAGCGGGGCGGGCCGGCGTGGATCCTGGACGAGTTCGGCGCCAACAACAACGACGCGGGCAGCGCCCAGACGGTGGACCACGCCGAGGCCGCGAACCTCTCGTGGGCCTACTGGTCGGCGATGCAGCTGCACGACCCGACCGGCGGCCAGGCCTACGAGGGACTGCTCGATCAGACGACCCGCCAGCCCTACCCCAACCAGGGCCACGCGATGTCGGTCCCGTACGCGTGGGCCACGGCGGGGACGCCCGGCGCCCAGTCCTTCTACCGGCCGGCGCAGACCTATCGCTATCGCTACGCGGTGAACCCCAAGATCCACGCACCGACCGAGATCTCGATCCCGCCCTATACCTACCCGCTCGGCTACAGCGTGCAGGTCTCCGGAGCGCGGGTCACCTCGGCAGCCAATGCCGCTCTGTTGGCGCTCAGCGCCGACCGGCGCGCGCGGACGGTGAGCGTCACCGTTCGCTCGCTCAGCTCCACACCGTTCCCCACGTACTAGTTACATCTCCTCCACCATCGCGCCAGGAATGGCGGCGATGAGGGCGGAGATCGGCACCGGGAACACGGCGTGGGTCGTCCCCGCAGCGCACCACACGATGTCGAAGCGCCGCAGCGACGCGTCGATGATCGTCTCGAGCGGCTGGTCGTGGCCGAGCGGCGGAATCCCGCCGATGGCAAAGCCGGTGGCGGCCTTGGCCTCCTTGGCGTTGGCCACGCGCAGACCGAGCCGGTTCGCGTCGACGCGCCGGTCGCCCGCGCACAGGACGATGACCGGCTCATCGCCACGGAAGAACACGAGCGACTTGACGATCTGGCCCACCGTCGTGCCCAGCGACGCCGCCGCCTCGGCCGCGGTGCGTGCCGAGGAGTCCAGCTCGCGAGGCTCGATCTCGAGGCCGAGATCGCGCAGGCGCGCCTGGATGGTGACCGCGTTGCGGTGCAGCGCGGTCATGCCGGCTTGACCGCGATCGCGGAGCCGAACGTCTGCGTGAACCACATGTCGCCGTCGTCGCCCGCGCGGGGGCGAAAGCCGGTCGCGGTCTCGCCGTCGAGGTCACCGCGGATCGCCGCGCGGATTGCCTCCGCGGGCTCGGTGGGCGTCTGCGCCTGCTCGAGCCAGGGCGTGAGCGGGCGCTCCAGCGGGCGCGTGGCGACATCGATCGACGCCAGCCCGGCCTCGGCCAGCAGCGCCTGCATCTCGATGGCGGCGAGCATGCGGGTGTGCGAGGGGTCGCGGAGGCGCTCCAGGCGGTTCTGCTCCTCGGCCACGGCCGGCTCCCTGTGGGCCACGAGGTCCACGAGCGCGACGTGGCCGCCGGGGCGGGTGCAGCGAGCCATCTCGGCCACCACCGCCTCGGGCGCCTCGAAATGATGGGCGGCGAACCGCGACACCACGACATCGAACGACCCATCGAGGAATGGCAGCGCCGCCGCGTCGCCGCGCATGAACACGACGTTACCCCGGCCCTCGCCCGCCGCCTGGGCCTGACCGCGGGCGAGCATCGCCTCGGTGGCGTCCAGCGCCACCACCGCCCGGGCGGTCGCAGCCAGCTGCCGGGCGGCGTGGCCGGTGCCGGCGGCCACGTCGAGGACGACGTCGTCCGCGGTCAGCGGGAGGCGCTCGAACACCCAGCGCGCGTCACTGGTGAACACCTGGTTGCGGGACGGGTCCTCGAACGCATCGGCCTGGGTGGTGAACGCGCGCTCGATCCGCTGTGCGTGCTCCATCGCCGCCACCCTATGCCAGGAACGGCGCCAGCAGGGACAGGTCGGCCTCGCCGAGACGGTCCGAGGCCGTCCTGCGCTGATGCCAGTACGGGTACAGGAGGGGCGGCCGGCTCACCTCCTCGAGGCGGCCGGCCTCCTCGTCAGTGAGCGTCAGTGTCGCGGCCGCGAGATTGTCGGCGAGCTGCTCGTCGGTGCGGGCGCCGATCACCACCGAGCTGATGCTCGGGCGCCGCAGTAGCCAAGCGAGCGCAACCTGCGCGGCGGAGACGCCGTGTCCGTCGGCCACCTCGACGAGCACGTCGATCGTGTCATGGAGCTTGTCCTCGTCGTAGACGGGCGGCTCGTTCCAGTCGGTCAGGTGGCGCGAGCCGGCGGGCGCGTCCTGCCCGCGGCGGTACTTGCCGGAGAGCAGCCCTCCGGCCAACGGGCTCCACACCAGGGTGCCCAGCCCCTGGTCCAGGGCGAGCGGGATCAGCTCATACTCCGCTGAGCGCTCCTGGAGCGAGTAGTAGATCTGCTGGCAGACGAAGCGCGGCAGGTGCTCGCGCGTGGCGATGCCCAGCGCCTTCATGAGCTGCCAAGCCGTGTAGTTGGACACGCCGACGTAGCGGACCTTGCCCGTGTCCACCAGGTGGCCCAGCGCGTCCAGCGTCTCCTCCAGCGGGGTCCGCCCGTCCCACTCGTGCACGTGGTAGATGTCGATGTGGTCGGTCCCCAGCCGGCGCAGGCTCGCCTCGCAGCCGCTGATCACATGGTGGCGCGAGAGACCGGCGTCGTTGGGCCCGCTGCCCATCGACATCCGGACCTTGGTGGAGATGAGCACGTCGTCACGGCGGGAGGGTCGGGACGAAATCACCTCGCCGACCATCTCCTCCGAGCGCCCGGTGGAGTAGACGTCGGCCGTGTCGATGAGGTTGATCCCGGCGTCCAGGCACATGTCGATCTGGCGGCGCGCGCCGTCGACGTCGGTGTCGCCGACCTTGGCGAAGTTCCCTTGGCCTCCGAACGTCATCGTGCCGAGCGTCAGGGCGGAGATCCGCAGTCCGGAGGTGCCCAGCGGCCGGTAGTCCATGGCGTCCCTTTCGATCTGGTGGTGGCGTGCTCCGTCTGAGCCTAGGCCACGGCTGTGGAGGACGCCGGCGCCGCGTCGGCGGCGTCCCAGCACTGATCCACGAACGTCGCGATCTTGCCGGTCAGGCGCGCGGGACGCACGCGCAGCTCCAGGATGGAGTGGGCGTTCACCAGGCGCGCATTGGGCAGCTCCGACGCCAGCATCCCGGCGTCGGAGAACGGGTGCACGGGATCGCGCGGGTGGCCGATGACCAGCGCGGGCGTCTGCATGGAGCAGCGCTCGTGATGGCCGGGCGCGGCGCGGCCGTAGAGGATTCCGCTCAGGACCGCCGCGCTGGGCCCCGGGTCCTGCGAGATCCAGTCCAGCCCGATCTGGGCCAGGAAGGGCAGCGGCCGCCGGGGCACCGCCCGGGCGCCGCGGGCCAGCACCTCCATCCCGGACTCGCCGAGCTTCAGCGCGAGCAGGAGCGGCGTGAAGGCGGCGGCGCAGGCGGCGATGGCGTTGTCGAGCACGGGCATCTCGATGACCATGCCCGCCAGGCGCGCAGGCGCGCGGGACGCCACCTCGAGGCTGATGTTGGCGCCCAGCGACGTCCCCCCCACGACGGCGCGGTCGATCTCGAGGTAGTCCAGGAGCGCGAGCGTCTGCTCGGCGAAGGCGCTGATCGAATAGCGCCACTGGTCCCGCGGCCGGGAGGAGGCACCATGGCCCAGGGGGTCGAGCGTGACGACCCGGTTGCCCCGGGCGGCGAGCGATCGTGCCAGCGGGGCTTGCAGCGTCTGGGAAAGCAGCAGGGCCGGCAGGAGCACCATGGTCCGCGCGCCCTCCCCGTAGACGGTGTAGGCAAGGCGCTGTCCATCGAGGTGAAACTCGGCCATCCCAAATCCGCAGCATAGTGACCCCAACGGCGCTGACTGGCCAGTCAACCAGTTTTGGCGCCGCAACCCCCGGCTGTCGGTACAGTTCAGTACCAGCCACCGCTTTCACACACGTTGAGGAGGACCCCACACATGGCCAAGGCTCCACGCTCGCTAGCCGGCAAGGTCGTTGCCATCACCGGCGGCGCCCGGGGAATCGGGCGAGCCACCGCGGCCGCGCTGATCGCCCAGGGCGCCCGGGTCGCGATCGGCGACATCGACGCTCCGCTGGCCGAGCAGACCGCCTCCGAGCTGGGCAGCGGCACCGTCGGGCTGCCGCTGGATGTCACCAATCGGGAGAGCTTCGACGGCTTCCTCACCGAGGCCGAGAACCGGCTCGGACCGCTCGACGTGGTCATCAACAACGCCGGCATCATGCCGATCGGCCCGTTCGTGGACGAGACCGACGCCACCGCCCAGCGGCTGGTGGACATCAACCTGCACGGGGTCATCTACGGCTCCAAGCTGGCACTGGATCGCTTCATGCCCCGCGGCCGCGGCCACCTGGTCAATATCGCCTCGGTGGCGGGCAAGGGCGGCTTCCCCGGCGGCGCCACCTACTGCGCCACCAAGCATGCCGTGGTCGGGCTGAGCGAGGCCGTCCGCGCCGAGATGCGCAAGACCGACATCGACGTCAGCATCGTCATGCCCGTCGTGGTCAACACCGAACTCGGCTCGGGCCTGCGGAAGAGCCGCGGCGTCAAGGTGGTGGAGCCCGACGACGTGGCCAACGCGATCGTCGAGGCGCTCCAGACGGGCCGCGTTGATGTCTACGTGCCCAAGCAGATGCGCGTCCTCTTCCGCCTCATGAACGTGGTGCCGCGTCCGGTGGCCGACTTCGTCACCAAGGTCCTCAAGGGTGATCAGGTGCTCGTCAACCCCGACCACCTGCTCCGCGAGGCCTACGAGAAGCGCACCGGCGACAGGCCCGCGCTCACCGAGGCGCCGCCGGCAGTCCCCGTCGCGGGGGCGGCCGAGACCCCGGCCACCGAGCCCGAGAAGGAGACCGTCTAGGGGCGCGAGCCCAGCCAGTCGGCGATCAGCGCGCCGATCTGGGGGCCGGCGTCCTCCTGGAGGTAGTGACCGGCGTCGGCGATCACATGGGCCAGCTCGCCGCCCAGCGCCGCCGCGAAGCGCCGACCGGTCTCCAGTGGGAGCACCGGGTCTGAATCGGCCCACAACATGAGCTTGGGACGGCTGTCGGCGCGCAGCGCGTCAAGTGTGCGCTGTCCCGCCTCGGCGCCCGGCATCTCCGGCGAGGTGGGGAGGATGAGCGGGAACGCCCGAGCGCCCGCCTTGGACGCCGCATCAGGGAACGGCCGCTCATAGCCGCCGATCACCTCGTCGCCGGGGTCGCGCTTGCAGCCGCCCCGCACCAGAAAGCCCACCGGGAGGTCGTCCGTGCGCGCCACGAAGTCGCGGAAGGCGTTCCAGGCGTCGTTCATCGTCTGATGGCCCGTGAACAGGCCGGTGTCGAGGATGACGATCCGGGCGATGCGCTCCGGGGACTCCACCGCCGTGCGCAGGCCGATCGGACCGCCCCAGTCGTGAACGACCACGGTCGCGTCGCGCACATCCAGGGCGTCCAGCACCGAGGTGAGCGCCGCCGTGTGGCGGTCGTAGGTGTACCAGCCGATGTCGGTGGGCTTGTCCGAGCGCCCAAAGCCGGGCAGGTCGGGCGCGATGCAGCGAAAGCCGGCGTCGCGCACCGGAACGAGCACCTTGCGCCACAGAAACGACCAGGTCGGCTCGCCGTGGACGAACACCACCGGCGCGCCGTCGCCCTCGTCGAGGTGGGCCATCCGCACCCCGTCGAAGTCGGTGAACGCCGACGCGAACGGGAAGTCCGGGAGCCCTTCGAGCGCCTCGGGGGATGTGGAGACCACGTCGGTCACGACTGGGGGCGCAACCTATCGGACTCAGGTCAGCCGCGGCGCAGCCAGGACGCGGCATCCGAGGCGACGGTGATCCTGATGACGTCGGGCTCGCGCGCCCAGGCGATGAGGTTGAGGGACTGCAGCCGGTCCAGGATGGCCTGGAAGGCCGCCGCTTGGGCCGGCGCGGCGTACCGGCGCTTCACGGAGAACGACCACCCCGTCGTGGCCATCGGGTCCGAGATCCCGACGCGGCTCTGCAGCCGCTGGTCGGACACCGTGCTCTGGATGCGTAGCGGCGCTCTGACGCCGGACACGCGCCGCACCTGGGCGGCGAGATCGATCAGGAAGCGCAGCGCCTCGGGTCGCAGGCCGCGGTAGAGCGACCGGGGCGCACCGACGCCCTTGGCCCCCGCGCCCATCGCCGGGTCGACCACGAGGCCGAGGGCCGCGGCGTTGGACGGCAGCGGCACGATGGCACGGCTCTGGTAGGCCGCGGCCAGCGCGGCGGGATCAGCGAACCGCGTGACGCGGGGATGCAGCACCGAGCCGCCGGCGTCGTCGGCGAACTGGAGTGCGTTGAGGCGGTTCAGCGCGCTGCGATCGGTGCGCCACAGGTGCATGATCTGCACTGCGGCCAGGACGCGCCAATAGTAGGTCCACGAGTCGTCGCCGAAGCTCGCCAGACGCCGGTAGGCAGCGGCGTGGCGCGTCGGGGCGCTGTCGAAGTAGAGCTGGGCGTAGGGGATGGGCCGGCCGCCGTTGTAGTCGGCCAGGACCTGATGCAGGTTGCCGATTCCCATGTGGTATGACTCCACGGCGAGGTCCTGGCGCCCGAACTGGCGCCGCGCGAACGTCAGGTAGCGCACTGTCGCGGCCAGCGCCTTGGTCGGGTTGAAGCGGTCGTCGATGGCGGCGCGACGGGCCAGGAGGGGGCCGAGCCGGCCGCGCCGCGTGCCGGCGGCCACCGCGTCGATCTGCTTGGTCAGCGTTCGGCTCCGGGCCAGGTCGATGTGCATCGCGAGCAGCGACTGGCCCGTGGCGGCGAGGATCTGGGTCAGCCCGGCGGCATCGACCGGATCAGACCCGGCGATCGCCTGCGGTCGCCCCGCGCTCTCCAGGAACACCAGGCCCTCCACGAGGTTGGGGCTGATCCCGGTGCCGGCGGTGGCCCGGTTGATCGCGCCGCGGAAGGCGGCCACGCGCGCCGCGGTGGCCGTGACGCCGCCGGGGCTGAGGAGGAACAGGGGGCGGGCGTTGCCGGCGGCGGCACGGGCTACGAACTCCGCCTCCTGGCGGGAGCGGTAGGCGAACGGATCTCCCGGCCCGGCACTGTCGGCGACCGTCGGCGCCGGCGGCGCAGGCAGGCCCCCGCCGAGGCCGGACACGATGATCGCCACCACCAGGACGACGGCGGCGAGCGCCACCGCCCATCGCCCGCGGCGACGGGCGATCGCTGCGGCGGGACGGCGCCGGCGCCCGCGGCGTGGGACAACCGGGCGCTCCGGGGCCGGGCCGAGCGGCCGCGAGGGACCAGGTCCGTAGGACACGCCGGGGCGACGCTATCAGCCCTCGCGTACCTCTCGAGTGCGGCGTCGCTATCCTCGTGCGCTCGCTGGGCACGCCTTGCGCCGCGCGAGGTCACCGGCCCCGCCACCACGGGCCAGTGCCCGCCCCCGACCTCGAGACCCTTTGGAAATGAGCCCCTCCGACCTCAACGGCCGCCGCGTCCTGGTCACCGGCGGATCCGGTTTCATCGGCCGTCACGTCGTCTCGGCGCTCAGCGCCGATGGCGCCGAGGTGCGCGTCGTGGACCTCCAGCCCCACCCGGACCCGTCGGTTGACCTGGTGCAGGGCGACATCGCCGATGGCAACGTCCTGGCCCAGGCTTTCGCGGGCGGCTTTGACTCGATCGTGCACCTGGCCGCCGTGACCTCGGTGCTGCGTTCGCTCGAGCAGCCCGACCTCACCTTTCGCACCAACGTCGCCGGGACCCATGCGCTGCTGGAGGCGGGGCGCGCCGCGGGCGTGACCTCGCTGGCTTTCGCCTCCACCAACGCGGTCACCGGCCCGATGGAGGCGCCGAAGATCACCGAGGCCGCCAAGCTGCGCCCGCTCACGCCCTACGGCTCGACAAAGGCCGCCGGGGAGATGCTGATGTCCGCCTACACGGCGTCCTACGGGCTGCGCTGCGCGTGCATCCGCCTCACCAACGTCTACGGTCCCGGTATGCAGGCCAAGGACAGCATCGTCGCCCGCCTCATGCGCTGTATCCGCCTCGGCACGACATTCGAGGTCTACGGCGACGGCTCGCAGGTACGTGACTACGTCCACGCTCATGACGTTGTCGCCGCGATGCGTCTCGGCCTGACCTCGGACGAATGGGCGGGGCCGACGGTGATCGGGTCGGGGTCCTCGCTGTCGGTGCTCGAGGTCATCGAGGCCGTCAAGCGCGTGTCCGGCGCCGACGTCGAGTACACGCACGGTCCCGCCAAGCCCGGCGAGATGCCGGCCGTGATCGTCGACCCCAGCCGCGCGCAGGCCGCCGGGTGGGCGCCGCAGTACCCGGTGCTCGACGACGGCCTGGTCGGCGTCTGGGATGAGTGGTCCACCGCCGACGTCAAGGCGCCCGCGACGACATGACCGCAATCGACGTCAGCCGCGACGAGTACGACCGCCTGGAGCCTTCCGAGCGCCCCGCCGCCGAGGCGTTCCTCGAGCAGCACCCCGCGGGTGCCGGCGCCCCACTGGCCATCGTCATCCCCGCTTACAACGAGGAGCCGACCGTCTCGGAGGTGATCGCGTCGATCCCGGGCGAGGCGGCCGGGCTGCAGACCGAGGTGATCGTCGTGGTCGACGGCGCCAGGGACGCCACCGCAGCCGTGGCCGCGCAGGCGGGCGCGCTGGTGTGCGATGTGCCGGTCAACCGCGGCCAGGGCGCCGCGCTGCGCCTCGGCTATTGGCTGGCCCGCGCCCGCGGGGCCGAGGTGATCGTCACCATCGACGCCGATGGCCAGTACGAGGCCGACGAGATCGGACGGGTCATCCGGCCGATTCTCGACGGCAACGCCGATTTCGTCTCAGGAAGCCGGCGCCTGGGCTCAGAGCTCACCACCGACGCCACCCGCCACGCGGGCGTGATCGTGTTCGGCGCGCTGATCTCGGTGCTGGTGCGACATCGCGTCACCGACCCGGCCTGCGGGCTGCGGGCCATGCGGTCGGAGGTGACAGCGGCGGTGGTGCTCGAGCAGCCCCAGTACCAGGCCTCGGAGCTGATGATCTCCGCCGCGCTGCATGGCTACCGGCTGGCGGAGGTTCCCACGACGATGCGCGACCGCGGCGAGCACGCGACCGGCACCAAGAAGGGCGGGAACCTTCTCTACGGAGTCCGGTTCGCCCGGGCCGCGCTCCACACCTGGTGGCGCGACCGGACGGCGGCGCGAAGCCGCGACTGACCCGAGAAGACCCACTTGTCGTAGACCAGGAACTTGACTACAAACAGGACCGCCTGCACGAAGACGTAGGCGCCGGTCACGAGGATCACCCGGATGCCGTGGCCCGGGGCCACGTTGGCCTTGACCCAGCTCTGCATCGCACTGGTGCCGACCGAGGAGGCGACGAGCACGACGCCCGAGATCGCGATGTAGGCGACGATCTCGCGCAGGAAGTCGGCGCGGCCGGTCATCCTCCACGCCCAGCGGCGGTTGAGGATCCAGTTCGGAATGGCCCCGGCGAAGAAGGCGAGGATCGAGCACGTCGTCGGGTGCCCGCCGAGGACCACGTAAGAAACCGCGAACACCACGATGCTCGTCAGCAGCGCGATCACCGAGCCGATGGCGTACTTCGTCACCTTGGCGCCGTACGCGGACTGCGAGATGCGCTGCGCGAGCGGCAGACCGCGCGCGCGGCTATAGAGGTCGGAAACCACCACGAGGGATCCTAGCGGCTATCCGCATAAGGCCCCCGTCAGAATGCGCGTGGCCACGCGGTTTCCGGTGCATCGGGGGTCGGCTCATCGATAGCGTCGTTGAGGTTCGGGCGCCCCAGGTGAGGGCTGCCGCAGGGCGCGGTAGCGTCCGCTCCATGCGCGTGCAAGCCGCCGAGGACCCGCTGACCCTCGAGGAGGACGACCTCGTCATCGCCGGTGACAACCTGCCGGTGCTCGACGGGCTGCCCGAGGCGGCGTTCGACCTGATCTACGTCGATCCCCCGTTCAACACCGGCCGCGCGCAGACCCGGCACTCGGTGACCGCGACCGCCGACAACGGCGGGTCGCGGGTGGGCTTCGGCGGCCGGCGCTACCGCACCGAACTGCTGCGCAGCCTGAGCTATCACGACGCCTTCGCGGACTACCTGGGCTTCCTGGAGCCCCGGCTGGCCCGCGCGCGGGAGCTGCTCGCCCCTCACGGGACGCTGTACTTCCACATCGACTACCGCGAGGCCCACTACTGCAAGCTCCTGCTCGACGAGCTGTTCGGGCGCGAGGCGTTTCTGAACGAGATCATCTGGGCCTACGACTACGGGGCCAAGCCACGCCGCCGCTGGCCGGCCAAGCACGACACGATCCTGGCCTACGTGCGCACCCCCGGCGCACACCACTTCGATGCCGACGCGGTGGAGCGCGAGCCGTACATGGCGCCGGGCCTCGTGGGCGCCGAGAAGGCGGCACGGGGCAAGCGGCCCACCGACGTGTGGTTTCACACGATCGTGCCCACCAACGGTGGCGAGAAGACGGGCTACCCGACCCAGAAGCCGGCTGGGGTGTTGCGGCGGCTGGTGGCCGCGTCATCGCGGGCCGGCGGATGGTGCCTGGATCCGTTCGCGGGGTCGGGCACCGTCGGCGCGGTGTGCGCCGAGCTCGGGCGTCGCTACGTGCTCATCGACTCCAGCCCGATCGCGATCGACGTGATGCGCGAGCGCCTGGGCGATGCGGTCACTGCTCCCGCACGAGCGGCACGAACCGGACCGGGTCAAACCGCTCCGTGACGAGGCCGTCGCGAGTTCGCCGCACCCGGGTGAGGAACTGGTGCTCGTCTCCGACGGGCGCCACCAGCCGTCCGCCGACGGCGAGCTGGCGCGCCAGGGCGGGCGGCACGCCCTCACCGGCCGCGGCCGCGACGTTGATGGCATCGAACGGAGCCTGCTCGGGCAGGCCCTGCCAGCCGTCCCCGATGACGCAGATGACGTTCGCGTAGCCCAGCGCCGCCAGCGTCGTGCGCGCCTGGGCGCTGAGCTGCGGGTGGCGCTCCACCGTCCACACCTCGGCGGCGAGCAGGCTCAGCAGGGCGGCGTGATAGCCCGAGCCGGTGCCGACGTCCAGCACCCGGTCGCCGGGCGCCAGTTCCAGCAGCTCGAGCATCCGCGCCACCACGACGGGCTGGGAGATCGTCTGGTCGCAGTCAATCGGCAGCGCGACGTTCTCGTATGCGCGGGCGCGGTCGGCGTGGGGCACGAAACGGTGGCGGGGGACCGCGGCGACGGCGTCGAGCACCCGCTCGTCATGCACCGTCCGGGCGAGCCGGCGCGCGAGTCCCTGTGCGGGGTCCACCCGGGTCATTGTCTCAGTCGCAACGCCGTCTTGGCGAGCCGGGCGTGCTTGAATCGCAGCCATGCTGGCGAGCGTCAAACTCCAGCGCGCGCTCATTCTGATCCTGGTCGCGCTGCTGGCGGCGATCGTGCTCATCGTGCTCAGCAACCGCGGCTCGGCGGCGCCGACGCCGGTCATGCAGTCCTCGTTCGACGGGCCGACGATGCCGCCGAACCTGCGCGCCCACGACTTCACGCTCACCGACCAGTACGGCCGGCGCGTCAGCCTCGCGGCCGATCGCGGCAAGGTCGTGGTGCTCACCTTCATCCACTCGCTGTGCCACGACACCTGCCCGTTCATGGTGGAGCAGATCAAGGGCGCGCTCAACGACCTGCCCAACAACGGGCGCGATGTCCCCACGATCGGGGTCAGCGTCGCCCACGCCGAGGACACGGTCCACAACCGCCTCGCCTTTCTGGCCAAGCACGACATGACCGGCCGCGTCGAGTTCGTCAACGGCCCGCTGCCGACGATGCGGCGGATCTGGCACGACTACGCCATCCAGCCGGTGACGCCCAAGATCGACCACTCGACGTTCGTGCTGCTCATTGACAAGCGCGGCTACGAGCGCGTGGGCTTCGCCGCCGACCAGCTCACGCCCGAGGGCCTGGCTCACGACATCAGGGTGCTGCAGCGACAGTCCTAGCCGGTTCGCGCTCGGGCGCAGGGGTGAAACCGGGCAGGCGCAGCGCGAAGATCGAACCCGCACCGGTGCTGGTCGCGCTGCAGCCGCCGCCGTGAGCTTTGGCGATGGCGTCGGTGATGGCCAGGCCGAGCCCGACGCCGCCCGCGGCGCGCGTGCGCGCCGAGTCAGCCCGCGCGAAGCGATCGAAGATCAGCGACAGCGCCTCCGGCGGCACCCCGCAGCCCTCGTCCTCCACCTCGATCACCACCTCGTCGCGTCCCCGCGGCGTCGCGCGCAGTTCGATGGCGGCTCCCGGAGGCGAGTACTTGACCGCGTTCTCCAGCAGCGCATCCAGGGCCGCGCGCAGGCGGTCGGCGTCGACGTGCAGGCGCCCCGACGCCAGCGGGCCCAGCCTCCAGGCTCGGGGCGCCAACCCCGACCAGCGCATGAACACATCCTCCAGGAGGGGCTCCAGCTCGATCTCAGCGGTCTGCAGGAAATCGGGCTCGTCGGCGACGGCGAGCAGGAGCAGGCGGGCGACGATTGCGTCCATCCGGCTCAGCTCGTCAAGCGCCACCTCCACTTCGGGCTGGGTCTCCGACGCGCTCTGCAGCAGCTCGAGGTGGCCGCGGGCGATGGTCACCGGGGTGCGCAGCTCGTGGGAGGCGTCGTGGATGAACCGCTCCTGGCGCTCCAGCAGGGAGCGGTGCTCCTCGGCGCGTCCCTCGGCGATGCGCTGGGCCTCGACGCGCCGCCGGGCGTGCCACACCATGGCCAGGAACATGGCGGCCATCAGGGGAACCTCGAACAGCTCGCCCCACAGCTGGACGCCGTGGAAGGCGTCGACCGCGATGGAGAACCCCGTCATCACCATCACGCAGCCCAGCACGATCAGCGTCGGGCGTATGTCCCAGACGCGGAAGCCGTAGAGCAGCGTCAAGCTGATCCACACGAAGTGAAACGGGATCGTCTCCCAGCTCGGCCACGCGATCATGGCCGCGTAGTTCACCCCCGCGAACGCGGCCCAAGCGATCTCCACCCGCCGCCGGCGGACGAGGTCGTCCAGCGTGCGCGCCAGTGGCGTCATGCCGCGGCGCGGTAGCCCGCGTTGCGCACGGTCTCGATCGGGGCGTCGGGGCCGAGCTGGCGTCGCAGCCGCGTCACGCAGACGTCCACCACGTTGGAGCGTGGGTCGAAGTCAAACCCCCAGACCTCGGACAGCAGCCGCTGGCGGCTGATCACCTCGCCGGGGTGCAGCATGAGGAAGTGCAGCAGGCGGAACTCACGGTCCGCCAGGTCGGCGACCGTCTCGCCCAACCGCGCCTGGCGCCGCGCCAGGTCCAGCGCGAGGACGCCGACGCGCAGCACGCTGCCGTCGCCGGAGGGCGCGCCGCCGGCTCGTCGCATGTGGAGCCGCACTCGCGCCAGCAGCTCGTCGAGTGAGAACGGCTTGACGACGTAGTCGACCGCGCCCAGCTCGAACCCCCGCAGCTTGGTGGGGATGTCGCTGCGCGCCGACAGGACGAGCACCGGCAGCTCGTGATGGCGGAGCTGCAACTGGCGGAGGACCTCGAGGCCGCCTTGGCCGGGCAGCAGCAGGTCGAGGATCACGCCGTCGTAGTCACCGGCGAGCGCGCGCTCGAGCCCCTGCTCCCCGTCGGAGGCGACGTCGACCACGAAGCCCTCGGCCTCGAACGCGCGGGCGAGGAACGCACGGATGCGTGCCTCGTCCTCCACAATCAATATGCGCATCCTGGCCTATTTCCTCGCTTGAGCTCTCGGGCCCGGTCGCAAGATATCCCTCGCTCGGGCTCTTGTAAATGACGCGCAGATGACATCGCCGTCATCTGCTTGCCTTCCGCCGCCCCTGGGATAGAAGATTGCCGCCGGAGGAGAGAGGGTTATCAATGAGTGGATATGCCAAGCGCGTGACAGGGATTGTCGTTGGGGCTGCAATCGTTTGCGTCCTGTTAGGCCTCTACATCGGGCTGTACCTGACCAGCCAGCCCGGAGCGGCTGTCGCGGCGCAGTCGGCCGCGGGCGCCCGCCTCTACCTCGGAACCGTCCCGGCCTCTGAGGGCACCGACCCCCATCCGAGCTGGGTGTCCTACTACGCGGTGGACGCCACCAGCCACAACTGGCGCCACGACACCACGTTCATCGTGCCCGCCAACACCGTCGTGACCGTCACCGTCTACAACTACGACGGGCAGAGCGGGCTGCGCAACCCGTTCATCTCGCAGTCGGAGGGGACCATCAGCGGCGGCTTCACCCTCAACGGCAAGCCCGCGAGGACCGTCGATCCCGACGCCGCCTCGCACATCTTCGCCATCCCGCAACTCGGCGTGCTGGTGCCGATACTCGGCGTCGCCGACGACGCCAAAAACCAGTGCGCCAACGCACCGTGCGGCCTGGACACCGCCCACACCACCACTACCTTCACGTTCCGCACGGGCAAGCCGGGGCTGTATCGCTGGCAGTGCTTCGTGCCCTGTGCGGCCGGCTACATCGCGGGCTGGGGCGGGCCGATGCAAACGGTCGGCTACATGGACGGCTTCGTCAAGGTCGTATGAGGCGCGTGAGGCGATGAGCGAGGTCAATCACTGGCGCCGCCTGGTCCTGTGGTGGCTGGGCACGAGCATCGTCGCCACGCTCCTGGTGGTGCTGCTGCTGGCGCCGATCGTCCCGCCCGGGAACGGCTCGGTGGAGGCGTCCGGGCAGGTGGTGGACAACACCGTCCTGCTGGGCATCTCCACCCCGGTGGCGATGGCCGTGCTCGTCTACTTCATCTACGCGCTCATCGCCTTCCGCGAGCGCGACGCCTCGGCGGTGGTGGACGGTCCGCCGATCCGCGGCGATGCGAGGATCCAGACCTGGTGGCTGGTGGTGACGACGGGCGTCGTCCTCTTCCTCGCCGGCTACGGCACGATCCGCATGCTCGCCGACGGGGCCGGCGGTGGCCAGGGACCGAACCCGATCGCCGCGCCGGCCGGCGCCAAGAACGCGCTCCAGGTCCAGGTGATCGCCCAGCAGTGGAAGTTCACCTATCGCTGGCCCTCATACGGCGGCGTCGAGACCTCGACGCTGGAGCTGCCCTCCAACCGGATGATCGAGTTCCACGTCACCTCGCTCGACGTGATCCACTCGTTCTGGGCCTACCAGCTGGGGGTCAAGGCCGACGCCAACCCCGGCTTCGACAACATCGCCTACGTCACCACCAAGGGCCCGCTCACGTTCAACATCCACTGCGCCGAGCTGTGCGGCGTGTGGCACGGCTACATGTTTGAGACGGGGCACGTGATCCGCTCGGCCCAGTTCAACGCGTGGATCGTGCAGCAGCGGCTGCACTACGTGCCGGCCACCAAGAGCCTGCCGCCCTACGCAAAGCAGTACTTCCCGGACCCGCAGAGGAGAGGTGGATGAGCACGGTCGCGATCTCAGCGCAACGCCAGCCAACGTGGCGCAAGCTGCTCGGTTTCAACCTGCTGACCGGGATTGTGCTCGCGGTGGTCGGGTGGCTCGTGGGCAGCTGGATCGGGGCGCGCATTCACGCCCCCAGCCTGGACTACTTCTCCAGCACCGGCGAGAACGACATCGGCATCATGCTCGGGTACCTGTTCGGGGTGATCGGGTTCCTGGTCGGCCTCGGGTTCGCCAACTACCCGATCAAGCGCATGCTCGGACACCCCGCCTCGCTGGCCGAACACGAGGCCGAGGGCGAGGGCCTGATGCGCTACTTCACCCTGTGCACCGATCACAAGGTCGTCTCGATCCAGTACATCGTCGGCATCGGGGTCTTCTTCCTCGTGGGCGGGATCAACGCGATGCTGATCCGCACCGAACTGCTCCAGCCCAACGTGCACGTGTTCGGGCCCAACCAGTACGTGGCCCTCGTGGGCATGCACGGCGCGATGATGATGGGGATGATGACCAGCGGCGTGCTGGGGCCGTTCGCCAACTGGCTGGTGCCGCTGATGATCGGGTCGCGCCGCATGGCGTTCCCGCGGATCGAGTCGCTGACGTTCTGGCTGCTGATGGCCGCCGGCGTGGTCCTGGTCACCACGATCTTCATGGGCGGCTTCCAGACCGGCTGGACCGGCTACCAGCCGCTCGGGGACCAGGGCACCGCCGGCTATGACGCGTACATCGGTTTCTTCGCGCTGGTGGGCGTGTCGATGTGCCTGCTCGGCCTCAACCTGATCGTCACGATCATCACCATGCGGGCGCCCGGGATGACCTGGAACCGGCTGCCGATCTTCGTCTGGAGCGTGCTCGCCACGGCGCTGCTGATGATGCTGGCCGCGCCGATGCTGATCGCGGCGCTGCTCATGGGAGCGTTCGACCGCACCGTGCAGACCGGCTTCTACCTCGCGTCCGCCGGCGGCAGCTCCTACCTGTTCCAGAACCTGTTCTGGGTATTCGGCCATCCCGAGGTGTACATCGTGGCGCTGCCCGGCTTCGGGATCGTCCTCGAGCTGCTGCCGGTGTTCTGCCGCAAGCCGCTGTGGGGGTACCGGCTGGCGGTCGCCGGGATGCTCGGAGTGGCGCTGCTGAGCTTCTTCGTGTGGCAGCACCACCTGTTCGTGAGCGGCATCAACGCCGACCTGCGTCCGTTCTACATGCTCTCCACGGAGCTGATCTCACTGCCCACCGGATTCATCTTCCTCTCCGCCATGGGGACGATGTGGCGCGGCCGAATCCGATATTCGGTGCCGATGCTGTTCTGCATGGGATGGGCGTTCAATTTCCTGTTCGGCGGCATCTCAGGCGTGTTCCTGTCCGACGTCCCGTCAGACGTCACCACCCACGGCAGCTTCTTCAGCATGGCCCACTTCCACTACACCATCATGGGCGGGCTCGTATTCACCCTGTTCGCGGCCATCTACTACTGGGGCCCGAAGATGACAGGGTTCAACTTCAACGAGCGGCTGGCGCGGATCCACTTCTGGGCACTGTTCATCGCCTTCAACTCCACGTTCGGGCCGCTCTTCGCGCTCGGATTGATGGGCCAGCCGCGACGGGTGGTCACCTATCCCACCAACCTGCAGGCGCTCAACGATTGGGTGAGCGTGTCGGCGTTCGTGGTCGGGCTGTCAATGCTGGTGTTCCTCTACAACCTCATCTGGTCGATGTTGATCAAGCGCGAGCCGTCGCCGGCCAACCCGTGGGACTCCAAGTCGGCCGAGTTCCAGCTGCCAACGCCGGTGCCGGTGCACGACTTCGATCGCATCCCGGTGTTCGACTCCGATCCATATCCGTACGGGGTGGAGCCCGTGCCGGTGCTGACGCCTTCGACGCAGGGAGCGTGACATGGAAGGCTCAGCCTCCGCACCGACACATCCGCACATCGAGCTCGAGCCGCCGGAGTGGCAGCCGAACGCGATGCGTGCCGGCGCCCGCGGGCTGTGCGGCGCCGTCGCGTTCTTCATGCTCGCGTTCGTCTTCGCCTACTTCTACCTGCGCGCCCAGGACCCCAACAAGGGCTGGAAGCAGGGCGCCGTCAACCCGTCGATCGGGCTCGGAATCGCCATCGTCCTGGTCCTGGTTGCCAGCGCGGTGGCCATGCGGGTCGCCGCCACGCGCCGCGAGCGGGCCGTCAGCGCCGCAGCGGTGGCCCTGGGCCTGGCACTGCTGTCGGTCGTCCTGCAGGTGGTGGAATGGACGACGCTGGGCTTTGGCCCCTCCAGCGGCGCCTTCGCCAGCGTGTTCATCGGATGGACGATCTGTTATGCGGTCCTGACCCTGGCGGGCGCCTACTGGATCGAGATCCACGTGGCGACCCTCTGGCGGCGGGGCCGTGAGGGCGTGAGGGCGACTCCCGCCGAGGTGCGATCCGATGATGACGTGGTGCAGGCCGGCCTGGACGCCTGCTCGTTCTACTGGTCGTTCTTCGTGGTCACCGGCGTCGTCCTGTTCGTGCTGCTGTACCTCCTATGAGCTGGCACGGCTGGTCCATCCAACCACCGCTGCTCTACGTGGCGGTGGCGGGGATGCTGTACTGGGCCGGCGGCCTGGGCTATCGGCGGCCGGCGAATCAATCGCTGCGGACGGCGTCGTTTGCGGCCGGCCTGGTGGTCATCGTGCTCGCGCTCGAGTCCCCGATCGACGGCTACGCCGACCAGCTGTTCTGGGTGCACATGTTTCAGCACGTGCTGCTGCTGACGGTCGCTCCCCCGCTCATCCTCCTGGGACGCCCCTGGCCCCGTATGTGGCGGGCGCTGCCGCTCGGGCCCCGGACGACGGTGGGGCGCACGCTCGCCCGGGCACGTTGGACGGCGCCGCTGCGCGGGCTGTCGCGCCCGCTGGCGGCGTTCCTGCTGTTCAACGCCACGGTCGTCGCCTGGCACATTCCCGCGGCCTACGACGCGACGCTGCGGTCCTGGGCGGTGCACGACCTCGAGCACGCGATGTTCTTCTTCACCGGGCTGCTGTTCTGGGCGCGCGTGATCGATCCCGGGCCCCTGCGCCCGCGCCTGGTGTGGCCGGCGCGCATCGCGTTCACCGTGGGCGCGATGGTGATCGGCTGGGTCCTGGCCATCACGCTGGTGCTCGTCCCGCACCCGCTGTACCCGATCTACGCCGCCCTGGCCCACCGGCCCGGCGGCATCACCGCGCTCACCGACCAGCAGCTTGCCGCGGGCATGATGTGGGTGCCCGGATCGCTGGCCTACACGATCACCTTCATCGTCGGCTTCTATCGCTGGCTGGAGCCCGACGCCCCGCAGACGTCCCCGAGCCGGGCGCTGACGACCACCTAGGAGGACTGAACTCATGCCCCCGATCCTGTTCGCGGACGACTTCCTCGCCGGCTCCCTGCTGTCGCTCCTGCTCCCGGTCTGCCTGCTCATCGCCATCGCCATCTGGTACGTCCACTTCGCGCGGCGCAGCGCCGCGGACACCAGCCCGGCATCGTCCCGGCTGCCGTCGCCCGAGGTCGTCGCCTCGGCCGGCGATGCCCCCGAGCAGGTGGAGCCGGCCGGCCCGCCACCCGGCGAGATCAGATGATCCAGGCCGGCGCCGGCCTCCGGCAGCGACCCGATCGGCGCGTCGCGGGTCAGATCGTCGCGGTGCTGGCGATCGCGTCGCTCGTGGGCATCGGGGTGGGCGCGGGCGCGCATCTGCTCCTGGCCGGATCCTCGTCCCCGGCCGGCGCAACGACCGCCGGCCACGGGTCGCTGCGCGGAATGGCCACGTGGGCGGCGGGGGCGCGGCCGGCGCCGGCGATCACCACGCTGCGCGATCAGACCGGGGCTCGCTTCGCGCTGGGATCCGTGCGCGGTCACAGCGTCGCCATCGAGTTCTTCGACTCACACTGCAAGGCGGAGTGCCCGCTGGCCGGGCGCGCCCTGGCGGCGGCGGAGCGGTCGCTCCCAACCGCGCAGCGACCGGTGCTGGTGGTGGTCAGCGTCAATCCGCAGGACACGCCCGCGAGCGTGCGGCGCGCGGTCGGGTCGTGGGGCCTGGCCGGCGTGGCGCCGTGGCACTGGCTGATGGGAACTCACGCCCAGCTGGCTCCGGTGTGGCGCGCGTACCACATCTTCGTCAGGCCCACACGCGGCGACATCTCCCACACCGAGGCTCTGTACCTGCTCGATCGCCGCGGGTACGAGCGCTCGGGATACCTATTCCCCTACCTGCCGGCATCCGTCACCCACGACCTGCGGGCGCTGGCCGAGACGCACGGGAGGCGAGCGTGACTGAGTTGCTGGGGGCACTGCCGGCCGATGGCCTGTCCGCCGACGGCGCCGCGGTGAAGGCGCCGCCGGCGTGGCGGGCCACACTGGCTGACTACATCACGCTGACCAAGCCGCGGATCATGTCGCTGCTGGTCCTGACCGCGGTGTGCTCGATGGTGGCCGCCGCCGGCGGATCGCCGGCCACCGTGCCGCTGGCGGCGCTCGTCATCGGCGGCGCCCTTGCCTGTGGCGGTGCCAGCGCGCTCAACCACGTGCTGGACCGCGACATCGATCGGCTCATGGGCCCCCGCACGGCTTCGAGGCCGGTGGCGGCGGGCCGGATCGCCCCCTGGCGCGCGGTCGTGTTCGGCCTGACCCTCTCCGCGCTGGCGTTCGTGGTGCTGACTGTGTTCGCCAACCTGCTCGCGGCGGTGCTCAGCCTCAGCGGCGGCGCGTTCTACGTGCTCGTCTACACCGTCTGGCTCAAGCGAAGCACGGCCCAGAACATCGTCATCGGCGGCGCCGCGGGCGCCATCCCGCCGCTCGCCGGGTGGGCGGCCGCCCACGGCACGCTGGGCCTCGGCGCGATCCTGCTCTTCGGCATCGTCCTGCTGTGGACTCCGCCCCACTTCTGGGCGCTGGCGTTGCTGCTCTCGCGCCACTACGAGGCCGCGCGCGTGCCCATGATGCCCGTCGTGCGTGGCGCGTCGGCGACATCCGTGCAGGTGCTGCTCTACACGGTGGCGCTCGTCGCGATGTCGCTTGTGCCGGCGGCGCTCGGCACCTTCGGCGGCGGGTACCTCGTATCCGCCGTCGTCCTCGGCGGCGTGTTCTGCGCGCTCGCGTGGCGCCTGTGGCGGGCGCCGACGCCGGCCCGGGCGGCGGTGCTGTTCCACTACTCGCTGCTGTACCTGTCGCTGCTGTTCCTCGCCGTCGCGGTGGACGCCGTCGTTCGCTAGCCGAACCTAAGACGGGCGTAGGAATGCGGCCGCCTAAGCGGAATCTCAGGTCTAGATTCCGGCGCGGCGGGAAGTCATTGGGCATGACCGTCCCTTTGATCATCAACATCGTGTTCGCCGCGCTGGTCCTCGTCGTTATTCCCGGGCTCCTGGCGTGGGCGATCCACACCTCCCGCAACGAAGGCTCGACCCCCACGCGCGCCGTACGCCGGCCGATGCCGCGTCCGAGCTTCCCGTCGCCCCGGCTCAGCCGGTCGCGCACACCGCTGCGGCGTCGCACTCCGGACACAGCGCGGCGGTGAGCGCGCCCTGACCCACCCTCACTCGTCCGGGCGCCACTGGGCGAGGAGCGGCTCCAGCTGCTCGCGCAGCCGGCGGTCGGTCATGCCCGGCAGCTGAAAGCTGGCGCGCCCGCGGGCGGTGTCGACGTGCAGCTCCCGACGGCGGGCCGCCCGCAGCCCGTGCCGTGCCCGCGAGAACGACACTGACTGGATCTCCGCCCACCCCAGACGCCCGATCCCGGCACCGCTCGAGCCCTTGAGAACGTCCAGGCCGGCGTCGGAGAAGCGCAGCTCGAGGTCTGACTCGCCCTTGGCCAGGCTCTCGATGCCGCCCAGATGGACCGCCGCCAGCCGCACCGCCCGCGGGCTCGGGTCGGGCGCCGATACCTGGGCCGGCGCCAGCTCGAGCGTCTCGTAGGGCGGGGCGCCGACGAGCGCGTGGGCTTGTCGCACCGAGGGATGGGAAACGGCCTCGGCGAGCCCGATCCCCAACGCGTCGGACGCGGCGCCGGCCAGGCAGCGGCGCCACAGCACCGCGCCGGCCCGCGCGGCGGCCGCGTCGACCAGCTCCTCCAGCTGCCCCTCCTCGGGCGACACCGTGAGCGGCCGCGTCGCGAGCTGGCGCTCGAAGGCCGCGCGCAGACGGGCTTTGAGATCCTCGCGGGCGCGCTCGGCGATCTGCTCGGGAGAGGTCGCGCTCACGTCTGGGCGAGCTCTGCCACCCGGCCGAGAAAGCCGGTGGCGTGGATCCCGAACACGATCCGGTGGTCGCTGGCCAGCGTGAGCGTCAGCACGTGGCCGGGTGTCACGGCCCCGTCGCGCACCACCGGGACCGCCCGGATCGCGCCGGCGGTCAGCGTGGCCGCCTGCGACGGGATCACCAGTCCCGCCGCGCGGTGGATCCCGTACTCGCCGAGGTCGAAGAAGCTGAACGTGGCCCCTGCCTGCTCGGGAGGCGTCAGCTCGCCGGAGCGGGCGCGCGCCGTCAGTCGCGCCAGCTCGTCATCGAGGTCCGCCGGCGACTTGGCGTCGGCATCGAGGATCGTCGCCACCACCTGCGTATCGGGCGTCTGGATGACGACGCCGACGTTGACGCGCGAGTACAGCTCGTAGCGGCCGTCGCGATAGGCCCCGTTGACGCGCGGGAACTCGCGCAGCGCGGCGGCGCAGGCGCCGATGAGCGCGGCGGTGGTGCCGACGCGGTGAGCGGTCGCGCGTTGGCGCAGCGGGCCGGCGTCGATGTCGACCGACAGCTCCAGGTCCGGGACGGTGGCGCGGATCTCGGCGCTGCGCCGGGCGATCGCCCGTCCGCTGCGGTCGGGCTCCTCCACGGTCGTCTCACCCTTCAGGGACGGCGCGGCTACCGGAATCGCCGGAGGTGTGCGGGAGGTGTCCACGGTCGATCCCACTTTACGTATCGGCGCCCTCCCACAGCGCGAGAAACTCCTCGGCCTCCAGCCCGGCCAGGTCGGCGCGGAGCTGACGCAGGAGCTTGGTCGCGTCCTTCGGCGGCAGCTCCCAATAGAGGAGCAGATCGCCGTCGTCGATCGACACCACCTCGATGCGGTCCAGTCGTCTGCGGTCCGCCAGGAACGCCGGCTCGCGCCCTCCCCGGGTGACGGTGAGATGAAAGACGCGGTTGGCCTTCATCGTTCCCGGGCGCGATCCATCAGCGCACCGGTCCCGCCGCTGGGGCGAGCGCATCCGCCGCCCGCTCCAGCGCCCCCTCGCCGGCAAAGATCTTCGCGCCGGCCTGGATGGCCGGCAGCTCGGACACCCCTGCGGCCCGCGCCCGCTCCGCGGCACGCTCCAGTGAGGCGCGGACGGAGCGCATGCCGACGCCCTTGAGCACGGCGGTGGGATGCATCTCGCACGCCGCGGCCGCGATCAGCACGGTCGCTTCGTCACCGAGGTCGCGCCCGCCGGCGAACACCTGCCGGAACGCCGCCAGCGAGAACGCCACCGCGCGCCCCCCGCCCTTGGCGTAGGTGGCAGCGAGCATCGCCAGCTCTGAGTCGGGCGGCCACGTCGCCGGCAGCCGCAGTGGTTGCAGGCCCTGGCGCGCGACGGTGTCGGCCAGGGCGTCGCGGTCGGGCGCCGGCGGCGTGAATCCGAGACGCGCGCCGTGCACCGGCTCCCACTCGGGTACCACCGGCAGCTCGGCCATGATCCGCTCGGCCACCAGATAGCAGCCGGGATCGCCGAGGTCGTAGTAGAAGACCGGCTGTGCGGGCGTCGCAGCCACGCGCCGACCTGCTCAGCCGTGGATCAGCCAGCCGTCGGCGGCGCGGGCGGCTTCCATGACCGCCTCCGACATCGTCGGATGCCCGTGGACGAGCCGCGCCACTTCCGGATAGCCGCCTTCCAGCGCGCGGGCGTTGACGAGCTCCTGGATCAGCTCGGTGGCCTTGGCGCCGATGATGTGGCCGCCGACCAGCTCGCCGTACTTGGTCTCGCCGACGATCTTGACCAGGCCCGTGCGGTCGCCGTAGACCGTGCCGGCACCGACCGCGCCGTACTGGACCTTGCCGACGACGACGTCATAGCCCTGGTCGCGGGCCTGGGCCTCGGTGAGCCCAAAGCTGGCCACGTTGGGGGTGCAGAACGTCGCGCGCGGGATGTCGATGTACTCGATCGGGTGAGTGGCCATGCCGGCGGCGTCCTCGACGGCGATCACGCCCTCGTCAGATGCCTTGTGGGCGAGCGCCGGGCCCGGCACGAGGTCGCCGATGGCGTAGATGCCCTCCACGTTGGTGCGCATCGCGCCGTCCACCTCGATGAGTCCGTTCTCGCCCAACTTCACGCCGCCCGCGTCCAGGCCCAGGGCCTCGATGTCGGGCCCACGCCCGGCCGCGATGACCAGCCACTCCGCCTCGCCGGCGGTGTCACCGTACTTGAAGGTGCAGCTGGCCGAGCCCGACTCGATGTCGGTCACCAGCGTGCCGGTGTGGACGGTGATCTCCTGGCGCTTGAACCCGCGCTCGGCCAGCTTGGAGATGTCGGCGTCCTCGGTCGGCAGCACGCGCTCGAGTGCCTCGAACAGCGTCACCTCGACGCCCAGGCGCGCGTAGCCCGACGCGATCTCAGAGCCCGATGCACCGGCGCCAACCACCGCCATCGATTTGGGCAGCTCGTCGAGCGCCCAGGCTTCCTCGGTGCCGATCACGCGCCCGCCGAACTGCGCGCCCGGGATCGGACGCTTGACCGAGCCGGTGGCGAGCACGATCGTCTTGGCGGAGATCTCCTGGCCGCCGACGGCGAGCGTGCCCTTGCCGGTGAGCGTGGCCTCGCCCTCGATGAAGTCGACCTTGTTCTTCTTGAGCAGGCCGGCGACGCCGCCGGTAAGCGTGGACACGACCTTCTTGCGGCGCTCGGAGACCCCGGCGTAGTCAATCTCCGGATCGGACACCTTGATGCCGAACTCGCCGGCCTCGCGGATCTCGGACACGATGTCGGCGACGCGCAGCACGGCCTTGGCGGGGATGCAGGCGTAGTTCAGGCAGCGACCGCCGACCCGGTCCTTCTCGACCACAGCGGTCTTCATCCCGAGCTGGGCGGCGCGGATGGCGGTGACGTAGCCGCCGGGCCCGGAGCCGATGACCACGCAGTCGTAACTGGATTCAGGCATTTGACACGAGCCTATCCAAGCGGAGCGGAGATGAGCGCGTGGGTCAGCTTCCCGGCCGCTGTGGCATCTGGATGCGGCTGAGGACGCGCACGAGCTTGAAGAACAGATAGCCCGCGGCGACGATGATGAGCGGTGCCACGATGAACCCCAGTGCGTTGCTCGCCTCCACCAGATACAGGGAGAACAGCGTGCCGATGATCGCCAGCAGGGCCATGAAGCCCAGGACGGCGCCGTACCACATCTTCCACAGGCCCACGGCGCAGGCCAGCATCACCGCGGAGAAGATGAGGATGCCCCCGGCCGCGGGGTGCTTGCCGCCGATTTTGTCCCCCGCCAGCCACGCCACCAGGTTGGCCAGGCCCAGGATCGCCGCGACCAGAGCCGACACCCGGATCGCCATCGGGCGCTCGCCCGGCGCCAGCGGCTTGAGATTGGCGCGGGCCTCGGCGTCGCGCCGCTGGGTGCGGGAGAGCTCCTCGCCGGTGGGGACGAACCACTGGTTGGTCCGCTGCGGCGGGGCGGCCTCGGTGGTCGGCGCGCCCTTGGCGGTCGGCGCGCCCTTGGCCGTCGCGCCCGCACGGACGGGCGGCTTGCCGTGGCGCCCTCGCTTGCGGCTACGTTGCGCCAACGCCGGCCTCGCTGGCGAAGCGCAGCGCGCGCGCCGCCGCCTCGGGATCCGCAGCGTCGGTGATCGCGCGCACCACGGCGATGCGGGTCGCCCCCGCCGCGCGCACGGCCGCGGCGTTGCCGGCGTCGATACCGCCGATGGCGAAGAACGGCGTCGCGGCGTTGACGGCCGCGTAGCGGACCAGATCCAGCCCCACCGCCGGCCGGCCCGGCTTGGTCGGCGTGGTGTGCACCGGTCCCACACCGATGTAGTCCACCTCCGCCTCGGCGCCCGCCGCGTCCACCTGCGCGGGGGAGTGGGTGGAGAGGCCGACGACGCGCTCGGGCCCGACGAGCTCGCGCGCCTGCGCCACCGGCATGTCGTCCTGGCCGACGTGGACCCCGTCCGCGTGAGCCTCGCGGACGAGGTCGGGGCGGTCGTTGAGGATGAGCGGCACGCCGCGGGCGGCGCACACGAGCTTGTAGCGCCGGGCCACGCCGACGATCTCGCCATCGCCGGCGTCCTTCAGGCGCAGTTGAACGAGATCGACGCCGCCGCGCAGCGTCTGCTCGAGGAACGCGTCGGACAGGGCGTCACAGACGAGGTAGAGCCGGGCGGCGTTGATGGCGGTGCGGAGGTCGGGCACGGCCCTCAGTCTGTCAGGACCAGAGAAGCTAGGATCCGAGTCACGGGAGCCCCACCGTTGGGCTGAGAGGGCGGACGCGGATCCGCCGACCGTCAGGACCTGAGCGGGTAATGCCGGCGCAGGGAGGTTCATTGTCCAAGCACCCAGTCCCAGCAGATGTCGTTGTCGTCGGTGGCGGCGTGATCGGCCTGTCGGTCGCGTGGCGCGCCGCGGGTCGCGGTCTGCGCGCGCTCGTGCTCGAGCGCGGGAACGCCGGTCACGGTACGTCGCACTACGCCGCCGGGATGCTGGCGCCGATCGCCGAGGTGACCCCCGGCGAGGAGCCGCTCCTGGAGCTGGGGCTGCGCAGTGCGCGGCTGTACCCGCGGTTCGTGGCCGAACTGATCGAGGCGGCCGGCGTTAGCGACGTCGGCTACACCCCGTGCGGCACGCTTCTGGTGGCGCGCGACGCAGACGAGGCCGAGGCGCTCGAGCGCGAGCTGGCGCTACGGCGGCGCTTCGAGCTGCCCGTTGAGCGGCTCCGTGCCTCGGAGGCGCGCCGCCGCGAGCCCGGCCTGGCCCCGGCGCTCCGACTCGCCCTCGACGTCCCCGGCGATCACGCGGTTGACCCCCGGATGCTCCTTCCCGCCTTGGCTGCCGCCGTGACTGCGGCCGGCGGTGAGGTGCGCGAGCACACGGCGGTGTCCGGCGTGGAGCTGATCGGCGGCAGGGTGCAGGGCGTGGTCCTGGACGACGGGTCGGCGGTGCGCGCCGAGCAGGTGGTGATCGCCGCCGGCGTGTGGTCGCCACAGCTGGCGGGCCTGCCGGAGGCCGACCGCCTGCCGGTGCGTCCGGTCAAGGGCCAGATCATGCGCCTGCACGATCCGGCGGGCCCCGGGCTGCTGCAGCGTGTCATCCGTATGGGCCCGTCCTACATCACCCCGCGCGGCGACGGCCGCTACGTGTTGGGCGCGACGTCGGAGGAGCGCGGGTTCGACACCACCGTGACGGCCGGTGCCGCGTTTGAGCTGCTGCGCGACGCCGCCGAGCTGGTGCCGGGCATCTCCGAGCTCGTGATCGACGAGTTCGCCGCCGGCCTGCGGCCGGGGACGCCGGACAACCTGCCGGCGATCGGACCGGGCTCGGTCGACGGACTGCTGTGGGCCACGGGCCACCGCCGCGGCGGGATCCTGCTGGCCCCGGTCACGGCCGAGCTGGTGGCCGGCGCGCTGACCGGCGAGGCGCTCCCCGACCACGCCGCCGCGTTCGCGCCGGCGCGCTTGCGCCCCACTGCCGTGGGGAGCGCGCCGTGAACGTCACCGTCAACGGCGAGCCGCGCCAGGTCGACGCCGGCGCTACTGTCGCCAGCGTGGTGGAGATGCTCGATGTGTCGCCGGGCGCGCGCGGGGTCGCGGTCGCGCTCGACGGCGAGGTGGTGTCACGCGGCCGGTGGGCCGACACGCAACTGCGCGAGGGCTCTCTGGTGGAGGTCCTCGCTGCGATTGGAGGAGGATGAGCGCCATGTCTGACGATCCCCTTCGCATCGCCGACCGCACCTTCGAGTCCCGGCTGATCCTGGGCACCGGCGGCTTTGCCAACCACGATCTTCTGGCCCAGGCCTGCCGGGCCGCCGGCGCCGAGCTGTGCACGGTGGCGCTGCGGCGGCTGGACTCGGCAGCGCGAGGGTCGATCCTCGACGTGCTGGACGAGGTGGGCGTGCAGGTGCTGCCCAACACCGCGGGCTGTTTCACCGCCCGCGACGCCGTCACCACCGCCCAGCTCGCGCGCGAGGCGTTCGAGACCGACTGGATCAAGCTCGAGGTGATCGGCGATGACCGGACCCTCCTGCCGGACGCCGTCGAGCTCGTCGCCGCCGCCGAGGAGCTGGTGGACGACGGCTTTACCGTCCTGCCCTACACCACCGACGACCCCGTGCTGGCGCGCCGCCTGGAGGACGTCGGCTGCGCCGCGGTGATGCCGCTCGGCTCGCCGATCGGCAGCGGGATGGGGATCTGCAACCCGTACAACCTCTCGATCATCATCGAGCGCGCCGGCGTGCCGGTGATCCTCGACGCCGGCGTCGGCACCGCCTCCGACGCGGCCCTGGCGCTGGAGCACGGCTGCGACGCGGTGCTGTGCGCCAGCGCCATCTCCCGCGCCCACGATCCGGTGGCCATGGCCCGCGCGATCAGCCTCGGGGTGCAGGCGGGCCGGCTGGCGCGCGGTGCCGGGCGCATCCCGCGGCGTCGCTACGCCCAGGCCTCGACGCCGGAGGAGGGCATCCCGACCCTCGACGTCCAGGGCGCTGCGCAGTGACCGTGGACGAGCTGATCGACGGCTGGCAGGCCGCCTGGTCAGGGAAGGACGCGAGCGCGTTCGGCGCGGTGTGTGCGACCGGGATCCAGTACGAGGACCCCCTCACCGGCGAGCCGCTGGACGGACTCGACGCGCTGGGCGCGCACGCCGCGCAGCTGTGGGCCGCGTTTCCCGACGCGCGCGTGGAGCGGACCGGCGAGCGGCTGGCCAACGAGCGCTTCGTGGCGGCGCCGTGCAAGGTGCTGGGCACCCACCGGGCTGCGCTGGCCGGGCTGCCCGCCACCAACCGGTTCGTCGTGGTCCACTGCATCTTCTATTGCGAGCTCCAGCACGAGCTGCTGCTGCGGGTGCGCGCCTTCTTCGACGTCTACGAGGCCGCGACCCAGCTCGGGGTCCTACCGGCACGGGGGACGCTCGGGGAGAAGGCGCTGCTCATGCTCCGCGGTTTCGGGCTGCGCAGCGCGCGCAGCTAGGGCTGGGGCGGCCGGGGCGGCAGGGCCGGGCCCGGGGGAAACCAGACGCGATCCGGACCCCTGCGGGCTTTGCGTCCGATTGCCCCCGCAAACCGGGGGTAACTCGACACCGACCCACCCCGCGGGGGCTTTGTGTCCAATATTCCTCCGCCTATGGGGCCGGAGTGGACCGCGCGGCGCGGATCGCTGCCGTCAGGCCCTCGCGAGCAGGCGGCGACAGATGCCGGCGCAGCCGCCAGCACGCCCCGCTGAAGGTGAGGTTGGCCACGGTGGCAAAACCGCTCTCGTCGGCGCGCAGCGCCAGCAGCAGGTGCGCGACGCGGTCAGCACGCGGCAGGTCGCCCTCGGCGACGCGCACGCAGTAGCACTGCACGCGCCGCCCGCCGGGCCGCACCAGGAGCGCCCCGGCCGGTCCGATCAGCCACGCCCCGAACGCGCCGCGCTGAAGCGCCAGTCCGGTACGGGCGCACAGTTCGCGCGCCTCGTGACCGAGGAGATCTCCCAGCAGCCCGAGCGCGCGCCGCTCCGCGGCGTCGCTGACCGCGGGATTGCGCCGGGGCGGCCGTAGCACGCCCGCGCCGCGGGCGGCGTAGAGCGCCGGAATCGCCCACGCAAAGGCCAGTGCCGCCACCGACACCACGGCCAGGACCGGCGCCAGCAGCGGGAAGATCGCCGCCGTCACCACGAACGGCACCTCGTGCGCGACGGCGCTCAGTGTCCATATCCGGTCGGCCCGGCGCAGGTCGGGTTCGCCGACACGGCGGCGCCAGGGCACGCCGGCCAGCTCGGGCAGCTCGCCCGCGGCCGGCGCGCCCGCCAGCGCGGTGTCCATCAGCCGCCGGCGATGGGGCGGCGCAGGATGACCAGCTCGGCGTCGAGGGGCAGCTCGCGCACCGCGGTGGCGGTCCCGTCGCCCTCACTGGCCACGGCCAGGTAGCCGCGTTCCAGCTCGGCGCGGAGCGCGGTCCGGGCCGCCTCCGTCGCGGCGAGGTCATCGGGGCTCCAGTTCGCCAGCACGGTGTGTCCGGTCTGGTCCATGCGGATGAGTCGTGGCATGTGTCCCTCCTCCGGCGCGGGTGGTGGCTTCATCATACGGTCGCTTGGCCGGCCGTCAGGCACACATCCACGGCCACCGGCGCGTGATCGGAGAGCGTCCCGCGGTCCAGGATCTCCGCGCCGCCGCGGGCCTCGAGCGCCCCGGCGATGAACACGTGATCCACGTCGTGCCCGGCCACGCGGGTGAAGCCGGGCCACCGAGGATCGCGCAGGTTGAAGTCGCCGCCGAGCACGAGCGGGTCGCCGGGCGCCCACTGGCGCGCCGCTTCCGCCGCCGCCTGGCCGTCGCGCTCGGCAGCCGGGGTGTCGTGCGCGGTGGCATGGAGGTTGACCGCCCAGACTCCGCAGCCCAGCAGCACTCCGTGCGCGACCCTGCGCTCGGGGGTCCGGGTCAGCTGCTCCACGTGGTGGGAGACGATCCGGTCGCGGCGCGCCAGGATCGCGTTGGCGCCACCACCCTGTGACTTGATGACATCGGGCCAGCGCCGCGCCAGCGTGCGCCGCAGCCCCGGCAGCGCGTTGCGCGACGTGAGCGCCAGGCGATACTCGGCGGCCAGCCGCTGCGCGAGCGCCGCCGGCCACCACGGCGGCACCTCCTGCAGCAGTGCCACGTCCCATTCCCAGTCGCCGAGGGCGGTGCCGAACTCGTCGAAGAGGTCGCGTCCGGACGGGGGCACCGAGCGCCCGTGCAGGAGGTTCCAGGTGAGGACCCGCAGGTGCACACGGCCCAACGTACACTGCGGCCCGTGCCCCGCCACTTCCTCACCGGCGCGGAGCTCAGCCCGGAAGAGCTGACCGCGCTGCTGGACCGCGCCGCCGCGCTCAAGGCCGCTCCGCTGAGCTCCGATGCGCTGGTGCGCCGCTCGGTGGCGCTCATCTTTCAGGCGGCGTCGACGCGCACCCGGACGTCGTTCGAGGCCGGCATCGCCGAGATGGGCGGACACCCCATGGTGTTGCGCCCCGGCGAGCTGCAGCTCAGCCGCGGTGAGTCGATCCGTGACACGGCCCACATCCTGTCGCGCAACGCCGCGGCGATCGGCATCCGCACCGGGCCTGACGAGGACGTGGAGGAGCTGGCGCGCCACGCCTCCGTTCCGGTGATCAACATGCTGACCGCGCGACACCATCCGTGTCAGGCACTGGCCGACCTGCTCACTCTGCGCGAGGCGTTCGGATCGCTTGACGGATTGACACTGGCCTACGTCGGTGATGGCAACAACGTGGCACGTTCACTGGCCATCGTCGGGGCACTGGCCGGTGTCCACCTACGCGTCGCCGCACCCGACGGTTACCAGCTCGAGCCCATCCCCGGGGTGCAGTTGACCGATGATCCGCGCGCCGCCGCGGAGGGCGCGGACGCCGTGTACACCGATGTGTGGGTGAGCATGAGTGACGACCCAGCCTCGGCGGAGGAGCGCCGGCGCGCTCTCTCGGCGTACCGCATTGACGACGCGCTGCTGGATCTCGCGGCGCCGCATGCCATCGCGCTGCACTGCCTGCCCGCACACCCCGGCGATGAGATCACCGCCGAGGTCCTCTACGGCGATCGGCAGCGCATCTGGGACCAGGCCGAGAACCGCCGCCACGTGCAGAAAGCGTTGCTTGAGCTGCTCGTGAACTGAAACGTTGCGCCCGCCGCGCGCACATTGCGTTCACATTGGGTAGATTCGCCACAGCGCCCCAAAGTCAATAAGGAGCAGGAGCTTCCGTATGCCCCCCGCCAAACGCTCGTCCGGCCGTTCAACTTCATCGTCTTCGTCGCGATCCGACGGCACGCGCACGAGCTCGAGCTCGCGTAGCACCGGCGCACGCCGCACGCAGGCCGCTGCACGCAGCGGCGCCAAATCCACCGCAACCAGCGCACGCAAGGCTTCCGGCCGTACCGCGACGCAGGCCAAGTCCGGCGCCACCGCGACGCGCAGCAGCGCGAAGTCGGGCGCCGCCAAGACGACGCGGGCCGCGAAGTCCACCGCACGCTCGGCGGCGACGACGGCCAAGACCGCGGGTGCGGCGGCGGCCAGCACGGCACGCTCGGCACGTGCGGGCGCGAAGGGCACCGCCACCGCGGCGGCGGCCGGAGCCAAGAACGTCAAGTCCAGCGCCAAGGCGGCGAGCACCAAGACCAGTCGCGCGAGCGGTGGTGGCGTCAAGTCAGTGGCCGAGCAGCTCGCACAGGGCGCGATCAAGCCGCGCGACATCCTCATGCTCACTCGCGGCCACATCCAGGAGGCGCTCGACGACGCCGCGGCGCGCGGACGTGTCACCCGCAAGGACGCCAACGACCTCGTCTCGGAGCTCGTGCACCGCGGTCGCGTCGGTAGCAACGACCTCGTCAAGGAGGTCGAATCGCTGCTCGGCCGCGCCGGCTCGGCGACCAAGCGCGCGCGCAACTCGGACTCGGTGGACCGCATCGTGCGCGGCGCCGACCGCGCTCGCCGGGCCGCAGGTGTCGGTCCGTCGTTCCCGATCCTCGGCTACGACGAGCTCAACGTCTCCCAGGTGCAGACTCGGATCAAGGACCTCAAGAAGCCGGAGATGCGCAAGGTGCTGACCTATGAGCGCAAGCACGCCAACCGCAAGTCGGTCGTGGGTGCGCTCGAGAAGTCACTGGCGTAGCCCTGTCGCGCACCGTCTGACCGCGTGGGCGGCGCCCGCCTGGGCGCTCGTCCACGCTCGCGTGGCGGCGACGCCGTGCTAGTTGTGTAGTCCCATGTCCAGCGTCCCCACCACCCCGAGCCGGCCGCAGCGCGGTGACGAGCTCGAGCTGACCGTCGACACGCTGGCGTTCGGCGGCGCCGGCGTGGCGCGCACCGACGGCTACGTCGTGTTCGTCACCGGCGCCGTGCCGGGCGACCGCGTGCGCGCGGTCATCGGCAAGCGCAAGCGGGCCTACGCGGAAGCGCGCGCGATCGAGATCCTCGAGCCGGGCCCGGACCGCATCGCGCCGGTGGCCGATCATCCCGGCGCGCCATGGCAGGTCCTGTCCTACGAGCGCCAACTGGAGGTCAAGCAGGCGCAGGTGCAGGACGCGCTGCGGCGCATCGGCAAGCTCGAGGCCTTCGCGCTGGAGCCGATCGTGCCCGCGGTGTCGGAGTGGCGCTACCGCAACAAGCTCGAGTACTCGTTCGGCGCCGACGCCTCGGGCGAGCTCGTGTGCGGGTTCCACGCGCCGGGCCGCTGGGACGAGATCGTGCCGGTCGCCGATTGTCTGCTCGCGTCCGAGCCCGCCAACGCGGCCCGCGAGCAGATCGTCTCGTGGTGCCGCGCCCAGGGGCTGTCCGCCTATGACCGGCGCAGCGGCGAGGGCTTTCTGCGCAACCTGGTGGTGCGCGAGGGACGGCGGACGAACGCCCTCCAGGTGCGGCTGGTGACCAGCATGGGTCAGCTCGACCGCGACTCGTTCACCCGCGCCGGCGAAGGTCTCGACGGGCTGCTCTGGACACGGCTGGACAGCGTGGCCGAGACGACGCAGGGCGGCGAGACCGAGCTGCTGGCGGGATCTGATCGCTTCGAGGACGTGCTGGGTGGCATGCGCTTCGAGATTTCCGCCGAGGCGTTCTTCCAGACGAATACTGAGATGGCCGAACGGCTCTACCAGCTCGCGATCGAGTACGCCGCGCCGGTCGGGTTCGAGCGCGTCTATGACCTCTACTGCGGGATCGGGACCATCGGCCTGCTCTTGTCACCGCGCGTCGCGGAGGTGTGGGGGCTGGAGCTCGTGCCCGAAGCGATCTCGGACGCCATCGCCAACGCGCGCGCCAACGAGGTGGACAACGCCCATTTCTTCGCCGGCGACGTGAGACTGGCGCTGCGCGATCTCACCGAGCGCGCCGGGCGGCCGGACACGCTGGTCGTCGACCCGCCGCGCGCCGGACTGTCGCAGAAGGTGGTGCGGCGGATGATCGAGGCGGCGCCGTCGCGCATCGTCTACGTGTCCTGCAACCCCACCACGCTCGCCCCCAATGCGGCGCAGCTCGTGGAGGCGGGCTACGAGCTCGTCCGCGTGCGCCCGGTGGACATGTTCCCGCAGACGCCGCACATCGAGTGCGTGGCTGAGCTCGTACGCCGCGGGTAGGGTGGACCCGGATGCGCGCCGTCACCATCAAGGACCAACAGCTCAGCGTGCAGGAGCACCCCGACCCCGTCCCGGGAGACGGGGAGGTGCTCGTCCGGGTGCATGCCGCCGGGCTCAACGGCGCCGACATGCATCAGCTGGCCGGGCACTACCCGGCGCCGCCGGGCTCCCCCCAGGACATCCCAGGGCTGGAACTGGCCGGCGAGGTGATCGACCGCGGCCCCGGGGCCGAGCGCTTCGACGTCGGCGACCGCGTGATGTCCATCGTCGGCGGCGGCGGCCAGGGCGAGCTGGCGGTGGTCCACGAGCGGACCCTGATGCCGGTCCCCGACAACGTCTCCTGGCCGGAGGCCGGCGGCCTCCCCGAGGTGTTCACCACCGCCCACGACGCGGTGTTCACCCAGGCCGGGCTGGAGATGGGCGAGCGGCTGCTCGTGCACGGCGCCGCCGGCGGCGTCGGCTGCGCCGCGGTCCAGCTCGGTCGCGCCGCGGGCGCGCGGGTGAGTGCCACGGTGCGCAACGCGGACCTCCGCGGCGCCGTGGGCGAATTCGGCGCCGAGGTGCTGGCGCCCGACGACTTCCGCGAGCACGGGCCGTTCGACGTCATCCTTGAGCTCGTTGGCGCGGTCAATCTGATGGACAACCTCAAGAGCCTGGCCACCGGCGGACGGATCGCGGTGATCGGCACCGGCGCGGGCGCCGGCGGCGAGATCAACCTCGGCCTGCTCATGATGAAGCGCGCGCGGATCCACGGGTCCACGCTGCGAGCGCGCCCGCTGGAGCAGAAGGCGCTGACCGCGCGGGCCATGGAGCGCTCGGTGCTCCCTCTGTTCGCCGCTGGCAGGGTGACGGTGCCGGTGGCCGAGACCTACCCGCTGGACGAGGCGCCCGCCGCCTATGACCACTTCAAGCGCGGCGGCAAGCTCGGGAAGATCGTCCTCACGATCGACTGACCTGTCCGCGCTAGTACGGCGGCAGGTCCTCCCACCACTGCCCCAGCACGCGGAACGCCGACCAGAACGCGCGCTTGGCGCCGTCCTCGTCCAGCGAGTCGTCGATGTTGGGGACGAACAGCCCCTCGATGGCGGGGGTGAACCGCTGGAGCTCGCCGGGGGCGGCTGTCAGCTCGCGTGACAGCGGCACGTCGAGGTCGTTGACGACGTTGAGGGCGTCCTCGCCCATCACGACGACGATCTTGGGCTGGACGATCGCCAGCTCCTCCACCAGGCGGCTGACGCATGCGGGATCGGCCATCGCCGGGTCCGCCACCGGGCACTTGACGCACAGGGTCCCGTAGACGGCCAGCGGATCGATGTTGAGCCGCTTGAGCGACTTCATGAGTGCATTGCCGGTGCGGCCGTAGAAGGCGACCCCCTCCTCGACCTCCGAGGGACGCGCCGAGTACTTGACGAGAAAGATGTCGGCCTGCGGGTGGCCGGAGCCGAGCACAGGCATCAGCTGCCCGCGCGGGCAGTGGGCGCAGTCCCCGAGCCGGCGGGCGAACGCGTTGAGCTCGCGGATCGCGCGCTCGAGGTATTTCTCCCGGATCTCGTCGTCGGTTGCCGGCACCCCAGTCGGATTGGACGGAGGGCGTGCTTGTCCTTGCGGCTGCATCAGGACTTGCGCCCGGTGGCCCGGCGCACCCGGCGCTCGCGGCTTGCCCGGCGGGCGGCTCCCGGCATCGCCTTGGTCTGCAGGAACTTCAGCGCCTGGACGTAGAGCAGGCTGGCCGGGTTGCGAATGATGTCGGCGTCGCGCAGCGACTCCAGGAACTCGTCGGGCCCGTCGAAGTCCCGCATCCGGATGCGCACGGAGCCCAGGCCCTGGGGCACATGGGCGTCTGACCCCGCGCCGCCCGGGATCCGATACTTGGCGGCGAAGCGCACCGCCTCCTCGTTGAACTCGGAGATCGCGATGCGCGGGTTGAAGACCTCGATCGCGTCGACGTCGTCGATCACGGCCAGCAGGTGCTCGTAGTCCGGGACCGAGTGCATCCGGTCAAACGGGTGCGGCACGTAGACGAGCCCGCCCTGGCGCCTGATCTCGGCGATCGTGTCCTCCAGCGTCATCCCGCGCGGGATCTTCTCCTCGATGAACAGGCCGATCACCTCTCCCTGCTCGGCGGTCTTGACCTCCTCGCCGACGATCACCTTGAGCCCGTTGGCCTTGGCCCGGGCGTCGAGCGCCCCCGAGATCTCGTTGTGGTCGGTGACGGCGATCGCGCCCAGGCCGCGGGCGCGCGCCTCGGCGAGCAGAACCTCGACCGGCGTCGCGCAGTCGTTGGAGTGGTCGGTGTGCATGTGCAGGTCGACGTCAATCAGCGGGCGCGACGCCAGGTGCGCGCGAAGCCTTGGGTTGCCGGCGAGATCGTGGCGGCGGCCGGTCAGCTCGAGGTAGATGGCCTCGAGCTCACTGGCGACGCGTCCCCAGCCCAGCGACCGCCGCAGCCGCTCTGACTCGCGGGCAGCGCGGGCGCGCAGCTCGGGCTCGGCCACGAGCCGCTGCAGGTGCGCCGCCAGGGTGGCCGTCTCACCCGGCTCGAACATGAAGCCGCCCTCGCCCTCACCCAGCGCCTCCTCGTAGACGGGCAGTCGCGAGGCCACCGGCACCGCGCCCGCGCCCAGGGCCCGGACGATGGTCCCCGGCGTCGCCCGGTCGCCCTCGGAGGCGAACACGGCTATGTCGGCGGCCGCGAGCAGCTGCGCCGGGTCGGACTCGGAAGCCTCCACGAACGTCACCCGCTCGCGCAGCAGCCGGGTCAGCGTCGCCGGCGGCGCGGTGGGCCGTGGGTACCACACCGTCGCGTGCCAGGGGGGCTCGGCCGGCAGGGTCCGCAGCGCGCGCAGGAACGTCCGCACCGCGGCGCGCTCCTCAGTGGCGATGATCACGATCTCGGGGATCTCGGCGGGCGGGCGCTCCGGCGCGACGTCGGCGCCGGGGGTGATCACCACGTACTCGCCGCCGAAGTAGCTCTGCAGCAGGTTGCGTGTCGCCGCGTAGCTGGCCGTGCGGGCGTCCATGCGGGCAAAGAGCAGGCGGGAGAGCGGGCCGGTGAGCTGCGTCGAGAGGATACGTTCCGTGGGGGCGTGGAAGCTGCCGACGTTCAGCGCCCGCGAGTGGCGCAGGGCGGCGCCGGAGGCGCTCGGGGCGAACGGCTCGTGCACGTTGACGACGTCGAGGGACAGGGCCGTCAGCGACTCCTCGATCGTCCGCGCCACGTCGACGGGTAGCGAGGCGGCCCGGCGCCTGGCCGGCGCGAAGGGGAGCACCTCGCCGACGCCGAGCACCACGGGCTTGCCGTCCGCGCCGTCTAGCAGCCGCTCGGGATGTGAGCGCAGGGTGCGGCGGCTGTCGCGTACGAGCGATGCCGACTCCGACGGCGCGACGATGAGGACGCGGTGACCGCGGGCCGCCAGCTCATCGGACACCCGCGCGACGTACTCGTTGACCTCGTTGGCCGCCTCCCACGCAAATGGGGTCACCTGCGCGACGGCCAGACGCTCGGGCGCGGGCACGGAGCACATGTTATTGCCGCCGAACGGTCGCCGCGGACCGGATCTGGCCGGGGCATCCGGCACAGTGCCGGGGTGCCCCGCACCTTGGACAGACCGGAGAGACTGACCGCCACCGCCGCGCGCCGGATCGCGCTCGCCGCGCAGGGCTTCGGGCGCCCCCGCCCGCCCCGCCCGCCGGGGACGCGCCAGATCCGGGAGCTCATCACCCGGCTGGGGGTGCTCCAGTTGGACTCGGTCAACGTGTTCAGCCGCGCGCACTACATGCCGGTGTTCTCCCGGCTGGGGCCCTATGACCGCGGGCTGCTCGATCGCCTCTCCGCCCATGACGCCGCCCGGACGGGGCGACGGCTGGTCGAGTACTGGGCCCACGAGGCGTCGCTGATCCCGACGGAGAACCACCCGCTGTTTCGCTGGCGCATGGCCGGCGTCGACGCTGAGGCCTGGGGCTCGATCCGCCGCGTCATTCACGAGCGCCCCGCGCTGGTCGCCGAGACGCTGGCGCTCGTGTCCGAGCAGGGCCCGATCCGCGCGAGCGCCACCGGCATCCCTCGCCCGGATCCGCGGCCCGGCGACATGTGGAACTGGCACGACGGCAAGGTGGCGCTCGAGTACCTGTTCTTCACCGGGCAGGTGGCGGCTGCGGGGCGGGTGAACTTCGAGCGCCTGTACGACCTGCCCGAGCGGGTGCTGCCCGCCGAGGTGCGCGACGCCGCCACGCCGGACCCGGCCCAGGCCCAGCGTCAGCTCGTGCGCATCGCCGCGGCGGCGCTGGGCGTCGCCACCGAGCCCGACCTGGGCGACTACTTCCGCCTGCCCCGCGCCGACTCCAAGGCGCGGGTCGGCGAGCTGGTGGCTGCCGGGGAGCTGGCCGAGGTGGAGGTGGCGGGGTGGGGGGCGCCAGCGTATCTGTGGCCGGCGGCTCGGCGCCCGCGCCGTATCCACGCCCGGGCGCTCCTGTCGCCGTTTGACTCGCTGATCTGGTTTCGCCCCCGCGCAGAGCGGCTGTTCGGCTTTCGCTACCGACTCGAGATCTACGTGCCCGCGCCCAAACGGGTCCACGGCTACTACGTGCTGCCGTTCCTGCTCGGGGACATGCTGGTGGCCCGCGTCGACCTCAAGTCAGACCGCCAGAACGGGTCGCTGCTCGTCCAGGGCGCGTTCGCGGAGGACGGCGGCGACACGGAGCACGTCGCCGCCGAGCTGGCGGCGGAGCTGCGTGTGACCGCCGCCTGGCTCGGCCTCGACGATGTGGTGGTGCGCCGGCGCGGAGATCTGGCACCGGCGCTGCAACGCGCGATCTAGCGCACTTCCTCTTCTTGTGTTTGGCTGGGCTATGCGCGGCCGGCCGACTTGGCCCGCGGCTTGGTCTTGGGGGCTCCTGAGAGCGGCTTACGCGCGTACTTGGCGATGAAGGCCTCGGTCAGCTCCCGGGCCTCGTCGTCGGGTCGCTGGTGCATCGGCGACTTCATCAGGTAGGAGCTGGGACCGTCCAGCTGTCCCGCCAGGCCGTTGTTGAGCGCCAGCTTGCAGCAGCGCACGGCGTCGGTGACGATGCCGGCGGAGTTGGGAGAGTCCCACACCTCGAGCTTGAGCTCGGCGGTCAGCGGCACGTCGCCGAAGGCCTGCCCCTCGAGGCGGATGTGGGCCCACTTGCGGTCGGTCAGCCACGGCACGTAGTCCGAGGGGCCGACGTGCACGTCGTCAGCGGGCAGCTCGTGGCCCATGATCGAGGTCACGGCGTTGGTCTTGGAGATCTTCTTGGACTCCAGCCGGTCGCGCTCGAGCATGTTGTAGAAGTCCATGTTGCCGCCCACGTTGAGCTGCGAGGTGCGCAACAGCTTGACGCCGCGGTCGTGGAACAGGCGGGCCAGCGCCCGGTGCACGATCGTGGCGCCGACCTGGGACTTGATGTCGTCGCCGATGATCGGGAGGCCGGCCTTCTTGAAGCGCTTGTTCCAGTAGTCCTCGCGCGCGATGAACACCGGGATGCAGTTCACGAAGCCACAGCCGGCCTCCAGGATCTGCTCCACGTACCACTTGGTGGCCTGCTCGGAGCCCACCGGAAGGTAGGACACGACGACGTCGGTGCGGGTCTCCTTGAGCACCTCGACGATGTCGGCGGTGGGGCCCGGCGCCTTGGTGATCTTCTCCTTGAGGTAGCGCCCCAGGCCGTCGTGGGTCATGCCGCGCATGACCTCGATGCCGAGCTTGGGGATGTCATCGCCGAGCTTGAGCGTGTTGTTCTGGCCGGAGAAGATGGCCTCGCTGAGATCCTTGCCGACCTTGTCAGCATCGATGTCGAACGCGGCGGAGAATTCGATGTCGCGCACGTGATAGCCGCCGAGGTCCACGTGCATGAGCCCGGGCACCTGCTGGGCCGGGTCGGCGTCCTTGTAGTACTGGACGCCCTGCACGAAGGAGCTGGCGCAGTTGCCGACGCCGATGATGGCGACGCGCACCTTCTCGTGCTGGTGGCGGGCGGTGCCGTTGGCGGAACCGTTGGTGGTGCTCACTGGGGCCTGTCCCTTCTCGAAGTTTGCGCGCCCGCGAATGGCGGGCGTCACTCATAGGTATGCCGGCAGCCGGGGTTCGGTTACATCCCTGATGTAAACCGATCGGTCTCCATGTGGGACGCCGTGACCGGCCAACGCGTGCGGCAGCAGACCGATCGGTTTACCCTTAGTCGATGGCTTCGCCGAGGATCGCCGCGGCCAGCGCCTGGGCCTCGGCGGCCGGCTCCGGGCTGTCGTGAACGACGATCTGCGCGGCGGCGCCGTCATAGAGCAGCGCCAGCTGTCGCCCGACCCGATCGGCGTTGCTGGCGCCGGCCTCGCGAGCTAGGCCGGCCAGCCGCTCGGCGAACCGGCGCTTGTGCGCGGCGGCGAAGCGATGGCCAGGGTGGGCCGTATCGGAGAGCTCGACCGCGGCGTTGACAAATGGGCACCCACGCATGGGGTGCTCGTCGGACGCCAGAGCGGCGAAGAGCTCGAGCAGCCGGGCGCGCGGGGCCAGGTCGTCCCGGGCGAGGACCGCCTCGGGGGGATAGTGGGGATCGTCAGCGAAGGCCCTCAGGTACGCGGCCACCAGCTCGTCCTTGCCGGCGAAGTGCTGGTACAGCGTCCGCTTGGACACGTGCGCGGCGGCGCACAGCTCCGCCACCCCGGTGGCGTTGATCCCGTGCCGGTGAAACAGTGCGCGCGCCGCCGCCAGGATGCGCTCGCGGGCGCCCCGGCCTCCGGAGCGCGTGGACGGATCGGCTGCGGCGCTCACGGCGCCGACGATACCGATCGGTTTTCAGGCGTCCGCGGCGGCGGCGTTGAGCTGCTTGCGCACGTAGAGGATGCGCTGGAGCACGGTGAACGCGCTCAGGCCCGCCAGCACGTAGACAGCCGGGGCCAACAGCTCGAAGTTGCCGATCGAGGCACCCTTGGCGAAGACCAGGCCGATCGAGAGGATCACCACCCGGACCGGGCGCGTGGCCAGGCCCACCTTGCAGGCGACGCCGAGTGCCTCGGCGCGGGCGCGCGTGTAGGACACCATCAGCGACGCCAGCACGGCCACCACCACCGCGGCCACTGCGGCCTGGTTGTTCTGGCTGGCGAAGTAGGCGCCGACGGCGGTGAGCACGATGCCCTCCTCCAGGCGATCCAGCGTGGAGTCCAGGAAGGCGCCGAATGGCGTGCCCTTGCCCGACATGCGGCTGTAGCGGCCATCGAGGGTGTCCATGATCGAGCCGACGATGAAGGCGATCCCGCCGAGGAAGAACAGTCGCTCCACGATCAACGCCGCGGCGGCGAGGTTGAGCGCGAATCCGGTCAGGGAGATCGCGTTGGGGGTCAGCCGGCTCTCGATGAGCCGTTCGCGCATCAGATCCTGGGGGGTCGGGCCTTCGCGGCGCGTTCGCGGCCGGCGCTGCCGCGGCTGCCGGGGGACCGGGGGGGAGCTTTGCGACGCCATCCGCTGGGACAGGCTAGGCCTTTAAGCCGTCGCTTGCCCGAACGCCCATGCGTCGGGGCGGGCGCGGGCCAGGAGTTTGTTGGCCAGCACGGCCGACGTCAGGGCCGTGAGGGCGCCCAGCACGACGTCGGTCAGGTAGTGGTTGCCCGTCGCGATCACGACGAAGCAGATGAACAGCGGGTACACGGCCCAGGCGACCGCGGCCGCGCGATGCTTGACCAGCCGGGCCATGGGCCAGCCGATCATCAGCGAGAAGCAGACATGCATCGACGGGATGGCGGCATAGAGGTTCAGCAGGGCGCTGGATGGCCCGTGCTCGACGGTGATGCCCGTGAACTGCTGGATCGAATCCGTGAAGCCCCACTCGGGCATGAGTCGCGGCGGGGCCGTCGGGTACAGGGCGTACCCGACGAGGGCGAAGGCCATCGCGATCATGAACATGTTGCGCACGAAGTAGAACGACTCGTTGCGGCGCAGATAGATGAACGTCAGGGCGCCGATGGTGACGACGTAGTGCGCGTTGAGGTAGCTCCAGTCGGCGATGTCCATGAGCCAGCGACGGTTGAGCACCCACGCCTGGATGTTCGGCTCGATGAAGATGTGCAGCGTCCGCTCCAGGTTGATGACCTTGGTCGCGTTCCACGACGCCTTGGCGACGTCGTTGCCGTCCACCAGTCCGCGGACCGCCTGATAGAGCAGGTAGGCGCCGACGAACAACGACAGCTGTCGGACCACGTCCGCCCACCCGCGCGGAAGGACGCGGGCCTCCATCTGTCTCAGTCGCCGCCGCATGGAGCTAGGTCCATCCTATAGAGGCGTTTATCTCCGTCCGGTTAGGCACCAAACGCCCTAAAATCAGGCGCAACGAGGCGAGCGCGCCCCGACCCGGCTGAGCGCGAAGCGGACCCCGAGTCGTACCCGGCCGGCCCGGCGAACGGTCACCCGTGTGAGGTCGCCGGCGGGGGCGACGCACCCAGAGCCGCTGACCAGGGCCCAGTACGGGGTGAAGTGGACGTGCAGGGTCACCGTCCCGGGGCGGCGGGCCTGCAGGGTCAGCCAGTCCGGCCCCATCGCGATGAGCGTCGCGGCCCCCTGGGCGATCGGGGTGGGGTCGGCGACCGCAAAGACGCGCCAGTGGGCCGAGCGCATGACCGGGCGCAGGTACGGCAGCCCGACCCGGATGAGCGCGCCCTCCCTCCGGGCCGAGTAGTCCAAACTGGCGTCGGGCAGGGCGACGTAGCGGACCGCGTTGCGGTGCAGCCACCGCTCGTAGGTCGCGGCATTGAGGCGCCCGTCGTAGAACACGGGGTTGTCAGCGACGTCGAGCTGGCGCTCCCAGCCGCGGGCCAGCAGGACGCGGGTCGCCACCCTGTCGGCCTCCCAGTGGGAGTTGGTGAACGGGATCTCGATGCGGAACTGCCGCGTGCGCCCACCCGGCTGGGCGCTGAGGAAGCGCAGCAGCGGCTGGTAGTAGGCGGTCGTGGTGGAGGGGTCGCCGGCGACGGCGGCGACGTCGCGCACCGGCGCCTGCCAGCCGATGTACAGCAGCGCCGGCGCGGCGAGCGCCAGCAGCACGCGGCGGCGCGGCCACCATATGAGGGCCGCGAGCGGCGCCGCCAGCAGGGTGCCGAGGCGGCCAATGTTGCTGCCGACCGGCGACGGGATGACGAAGAGGATCACGGTGGCCAGGGCGTAGACCGCGGCCCCGGCGCGCAGCGCCGGCGCGGCGCGCGGCGCGGCGACGATCGTCACCGCGCAGACGACGAGCACCGGTGCCAGCGTGGCGATGCCGAAGGGCTCGGCGCCGCCCTCGGGGAAGGCGATGGCCAGCAGCGCGACCGGCGCGAGCGCGGCGGCGGCCACCGCTGCGCCAGGGAGGGCGGCCGCGACGCGGCGACCAGGGAGTGCTGCGGCGAGGGCATAGCCGGCGGCGGCGATCGCCGCGAACAGCGCGGCCACGGGGCTGCATAGCGCCGACAGGAACGCGAGCCCGGCGGCGCAGGCGGGATGGCCACGATCCAGCGCGGCGATCGCTGCCAGTGCCGGGAGTGCGCCGAAGGCGAGAGGGAGGCGCCCGGTGTAGAGGTTGATCGCGGTGGCGGCGCCGAACACGGCAGCACCGAGCCACGCCCGCTGGCCGAAGTGGCGGCGCGCCAGCGGCTCGAACACGGCGGCAGTGGCGGTGGCGGCCACCGCGGCGGCGAGCTGAGGGGTGAGCAGCGCGGAGATGCCCGGGAACAGCACGCTGTAGCCGAGGATGTGATGGCCGCCGTACCAGTAGTCGTTCCACAGGCCGAACCCGTGTTGGGCGAACAGCTGAGCGCGGAACAGGTGTGCCGCCAGATCCTGCGTGGGCGGCGAGACGATCACGTAGACGGCGGCGAGGAGCCCGGCCGTCAGCACGGGGGCAACGCGCGGCCAGGGCAGGGTTCTCGCGTGTGCGCGCGTGTGTGTGGTGGCGGTGGTGGCGGTCATGCCGGGTTCGGATCCGCGGCAAAGTCGGCCACGCGCTGGGCGAGGGAGGGCTCGTCCAGCCACGGCCAGTGCCCCGCTCCGGGGACGTGCTCAACGGTGACATGGGGGAGGCGTCGCCCGTAGGCGTCGGCGAACGCCGGCGCCAGCCACGGATCCTGCTCGCCCCAGACCACGAGGGCCGGTTGCGTCAGGGCCTCGAGTCCGGCGCCGGCAGCGGCCAGGGCCCGCTCATCCACGGAGCGGTGGAGGCGCAGGATCGCCCGCTGAGTGCCCTGGTCGAACTGGTCCCAGACCGCGTTCACCCGGGCGTCGGGCCACGCCTCGGGGTGGGCGGCGCCGTGGCGTAGCACGCGGGCCAGCAGCCAGCGGTTGACCGAGCCCATCACGAGCTCCCCGGCCACCGGGCGCCGCCACCAGCGCACGATCGCCGGCCACTGGAAGCCGTCCAGCAGCGGGACGGCATCCACGAGGGCCAGGCGCGTCACGCGGTCGGGATGGCGCTGGGCGAAGATCAGGCCGATGGCCGCCCCCCAGCCGTGGCCCACCAGTGCCACCTGCTCGAGGCCGAGCGCATCGAGGAACTGCTCCACGAACCCGGCGTAGGCGGGCAGGGCGTAGTCAAGGTTGCCGGCCTTGCTCGTGCGTCCGAAGCCGGGCAGGTCGGGCGCCACGCCACCCGACACGTCCAGCAGCGCCGTCCAATCGTCCGAGCTCGTCGGGACGCTGTGCAGGTAGAGGACCTCGCTGTTGCGCGCCGGGATCCGGCGGTAGAAGACGGAAGCTCCGGCGATCTCGATCGTGTGCTCGCTGACGCCCACGCCCGGCCGAGGATAACGTCCGCGGCGTGACCGACCCGGACTGGAAACGCCCGTCCGCCCGCCGCGTCCGGGCCGTGCGCGACCGGCTGCGCCTCGTCTACGGGATCCCGGGGTGGGCCGCCCACGGCCACCCCATCGCCGAGCTGATTCTCACCGTGCTCTCGCAGTCCACCAACGACCGCAACCGCGACGTCGCCTACCTCCGCCTGCGCGAGCGCTTTGCGACCTGGGAGCAGGTCCGCGACGCCCCGGTGGACGAGCTGGAGGAGGCGATCCGGCCGGGCGGGATCTCCAAGGTCAAGTCGGCCCGGATCAAGTCCATCCTGCAGGCGATCGCGCCCGAAAAGGAGATCTCCCTCGACGGCCTGGCCGAGATGACGGTGCCGCAGGCCCAGGACTACCTGACCGCGCTGCCGGGCGTGGGGCGCAAGACCGCCGCCTGCGTCCTCCTGTTCGCGCTCGGGATGCGCGACGTCCCGGTGGACACCCATGTCTCGCGCGTGGGCACGCGCCTGGGGTTGTTCCGCCCCAAGGCCCCGTTCGAGGAGATGCACGACGAGATGCTGGCCATCACCCCGCAGGGCCAGGAGCTGGAGTTCCACATCAACCTGCTGCGGCACGGGCGGCGCACCTGCCACGCGCGGCGGCCGGAGTGTGGGGCGTGTGCGCTGCAGCGGATGTGCCCGAGCGCCTTCTCGTTCTAGGTTTCGGGCGACGCGGGCGCACGAGTTGAAGCGCCGGCGAGGGACGTGTGTCATCTGATGGTTGCTCAGCAGCCCCAACTTGCATCACGCCCTCGCGGAGGTCCGTCGCGGCCCCCTCCCAAGCCGTCGCTGACGTTCGCCGGCGTCGCCGCCCGGCTCACAGATCTGCTACTCTCCGACTGAGATTTTTGTAACCGCAAGGGAGTAGACAAGAACATGGGAAAGACGATCGGAATCGACCTCGGGACGACCAACAGCTGTATGGCCGTGCTCGAGGGTGGCGAGCCGACGGTGATCGAGAACGCCGAAGGTGGGCGCACGACTCCGTCGGTGGTCGCGTTCACCAGCGGTGGTGAGCGCCTCGTCGGCACAGTCGCGAAGCGACAGGCCGTGACCAACCCGCAGAACACGATCTTCTCCATCAAGCGCTTCATGGGCCGCAAGGAGGCCGAGGTGCGCGAGGAGGAGTCGATCGTGCCGTACAAGGTCGTATCGGGCCCGGGCGGCGACGCCCGCGTCGAGGCGGCCGACAAGCAGTACTCCCCGCCGGAGATCTCGGCGATGATCCTCGGCAAGCTCAAGGCCGACGCCGAGGCCTACCTGGGCGAGACCGTCGACTCGGCGGTCATCACCGTCCCCGCGTACTTCAACGACGACCAGCGCCAGGCGACCAAGGACGCCGGCAAGGTCGCCGGACTCGATGTCAAGCGCATCATCAACGAGCCGACCGCGGCCTCGCTGGCCTACGGGCTGGACAAGGAGTCTGACCAGACGATCCTCATCTTCGACCTCGGCGGCGGCACCTTCGATGTGTCGGTGCTGGAGATCGGCGACGGAGTGTTCGAGGTCAAGGCCACCGCGGGTGACAACCACCTCGGCGGCGACAACTTCGACAAGGCGCTCGTGGACTGGCTCGTCAAGGAGTTCAAGGCCTCCCAGGGCATCGACCTGGCCGCCGACCCGATGGCGCTGCAGCGGCTCTACGAGGCCGCCGAGAAGGCCAAGATCGAGCTCTCCACCACCCAGGAGACGCAGATCAACCTGCCGTTCATCACGGCTGACGCGTCCGGACCCAAGCACCTCGACACGCGGCTCACCCGCGCGAAGATGAACGAGCTCACCGCGGACCTGCTCGACCGCACGGTCGCCCCGGTCCGCCAGGCGCTCGAGGACGCCAAGGAGAAGGGCGCGGGCACCATCGACCACGTCGTGCTGGTGGGCGGTATGACCCGCATGCCCGCCGTCCAGGAGAAGGTCAAGGAGCTGACCGGCAAGGAGCCGCACCGGGGCGTCAACCCCGATGAGGTCGTGGCCGTCGGCGCCGCCATCCAGGCCGGCGTGCTGGCGGGAGACGTCAAGGACGTCCTCCTGCTCGACGTCACCCCGCTCACCCTGGGCATCGAGACCAAGGGCGGCGTGATGACCAAGCTGATCGAGCGCAACACGACCATCCCGACGCGCAAGTCCGAGGTCTTCTCGACCGCGGAGGACAACCAGCCCAGCGTGGAGATCCACGTCCTGCAGGGCGAGCGCGAGATGGCGACCTACAACAAGTCGCTGGGCAAGTTCCAGCTGACCGGCATCCCGCCGGCCCCGCGCGGCATCCCGCAGATCGAGGTGGCGTTCGACATCGACGCCAACGGCATCCTCAACGTCTCGGCCAAGGATCTGGGCACGGGCAAGGAGCAGAAGATCGAGATCCGCTCCGGCTCCGGGCTGTCCGAGGACGAGATCAAGCGCATGGTCACCGACGCCGAGTCGCACGCCGACGAGGACAAGCGCCAGCGCGAGCTCGCCGAGGCCCGCAACAACGGCGAGAACGCCGCCTACCAGGCCGAGCGCCAGCTCAAGGAGCTCGATGAGCAGATCGACGCCTCCTCCAAGGAGGAGATCGAGGCTGCCATCAAGAGCGTCCGCGAGTCCCTGACCTCGACCGACGCCGCCGAGATCAACGCCAAGACCGAGGCGCTGCAGTCCGCGTTCCACAAGGTCTCCGAGGCGATGTACCAGCACGCCCAGGAGCAGGCCGCCGCGTCCGGCGCCGACGGCAGCGGCACCAACGGCGCCACCTCCGAGAACGGCGCGAGCGCCGAGGAGGACGTGGTCGACGCCGAGGTTGTGGACGAAGGGAAGTAGTCCCCAATGTCCACTGATCGCACCAAGGCGCCTGAGACGGTGACGCACCAGCAGGCGCCTGAGGCCGCGCTGCCTGAGCGTGACTCGGCTCCCGCCCACCCCGCCCACCCGGCCCCCGAGGGCCGCGACGCCGGGCCGCCGCAGGGCGAGCCCGGCCCCGCGGCACCGGGGGCCACGGGCCAGAACGACCGGCTCGGGTCGCCCTGCGACCTCGAGGAGCTCGCCGCCAGGGCCGAGAAGGCCGACGAGTACCTGGCGCTGGCCCAGCGCACCCAGGCCGACTTCGAGAACTACCGCAAGCGCGCCACGCGCGAGGCCAAGGCCGCTCAGGAGCGCGGGGCGGTCAAGCTCGCCCTGGCTCTGCTGCCCGCGATCGACAACCTCGATCGTGCGCTGGCCCATGCTGACGAGGTCGTGGCCGACGGCGCCAACAACGGAGCCTCCACGCTGGTGGCCGGCCTCAAGCACGTGCACTCTGACGTGATCGCCGCCCTGGGCAACGTCGGGATCGAGCGTTACTCGCCCGAGGGCGAGCCGTTTGACCCGCAGTTCCACGAGGCGGTCGCCCAGCAGCCGGTGGAGGGCGCGGAGCCCGGCGTCGTCGTGGAGGTCTTCCAGCGCGGCTACCGCATGGGCGACAGCGTCGTGCGCCCGGCGCGCGTCGTCGTCGCCGGGTGAGCAGGGCGGTGACCAACCGTGGCTGACCGGCCCGACTACTACAAGATCCTCGGGGTCGGCAAGAACGCCTCCGAGGACGAGATCAAGAAGGCCTACCGCAAGCTCGCCCGCAAGTACCACCCGGACACCAACCAGGGTGACAAGAAGGCCGAAGAGCGCTTCAAGGAGATCTCGCAGGCGAACGACGTCCTGTCCGATCCCGAGAAGCGCAAGGCCTACGACCGCGGCGGACTGCTGGGCAGTTTCGGCCAGGCGGGCGGCGGCTTCGATCCCGGCGCCTTCACCGGCGGCTTCTCGGACATCCTCTCCAACCTGTTTGGAGGAGGCGGAGGAGCCGGCGGCGCGGCCGGTGGCCGCGGCGGGACCGCCGGCGGCCGCACGCGGGCGCGCCCGCAGCGCGGTCGTGACCTCGAGACCGAGGTCTCGCTGAGCTTCGAGCAGGCCGTCAAGGGCGCCCAGGTGCCGCTGGCAGTGCCGACCTCGCAGCCGTGCCCCACCTGCCATGGCTCCGGCGCCAAGCCGGGCACGTCGCCGCGGGTGTGCCCGGTATGCAACGGCCGCGGGCTGGAGTCCCAGAGTCAGGGGATCTTCTCGATGTCCCAGCCGTGCTCCAACTGCCACGGCTCGGGAACGGTGATCGACGATCCATGCCCGACCTGCCAGGGCTCGGGCGCCCAGCGCTCGGTCAAACGCATGCGCGTCAACATCCCCGCTGGGGTCAAGGACGGCAGCCGCATCCGCCTGGCCGGCAAGGGCGAGCCCGCGTTCGGGGTGGGTGGGGCCGGCGAGGCCGGCTCCCCGGGAGACCTGTACGTGATCACCCGCGTGACCGAGTCCTCGGTGTTCAAGCGCAACGGCGACAACCTCGAGGTCGAGGTGCCGCTGACCATCCCCGAGGCGCTCCAGGGCGCGGTCATCGAGGTGCCGACGCTCAACGGCTCCAAGCGCCTGCGCGTGCCGGCCGGCACCAAGCACGGGACCGTGCAGCGGCTGCGCGGCGAGGGCCCGGCGCGCCTGGGCGGCAAGGGCCACGGCGACATCCACTACCGGTTCGTCCTCGACGTGCCGTCGTCATTGTCGCCGGAGCAGTCCGAGGCGGTCGACAGGCTTTCCAAGGTGATGAACGGCAACCCGCGCGAGAGACTGTTCGCTGCGGCCGGCGGTGAGGCGAAGTAGTGGCCACCCGCCGGCTCCGCACCACCACGCGCGTCGAGGTCTCCTCCGACCGCGGCGTGTTCATGATCTCGGTGGCGGCCGAGCTGGCCGAGATGCACCCTCAGACGCTGCGCATGTACGAGGCGCGGGGGCTCATCGAGCCCAAGCGCTCGCCCAAGGGCACGCGTCTCTACTCCCAGAAGGACGTCGACCGTCTGCGCCGCATCCAGGAGATGACCGCGGAGCTGGGGATGAACCTGGCCGGTGTGGAGCGGGTGTTCGAGCTCGAGGAGCAGCTGGAGGCGATGGCGCGCAAGGTGGCCGCGCTGCAGAAGCGCGCCGATCAGCTGGGGGCGGAGGTGCAGCGCCTGGAGGCGCTGCGCCGCGAGCTGCGCGCCGAGATCGTGCCCTATGTGCGCGGGGGCGAGCTCATCCGCCACGCCGATCTCCAAGGCTTGGACTTCGGTGTCCGGGCCGGCGAGAACGGCTGACGGCCGGGCGATCGGGGCAACACGCACCGAGCCGATCGACGGTTCACCGTGTTGGGGTATGCGACGATCTCGTGACGGCCGGCGGCGGGGCCGCGACGCCTGGCGATCAGACAATCAGGGAGCAGACGATTTCATGGGCATCAGCAGCAGGGGAGTGACTGGATCGCTGGGCCATGCCCGCGCCGTCGTGGTGGCGGCGTGCGTGCTGTGCGCCGGCGCGCTCTGGGCATCGCCTGCGCTGGCGGCGAGTTCCGTCGGCCGCTCCACGTGGCTGGGCTCGGCTCCGGCTAACGGCAAGCTGTCGCTCTCGTTCCCCCTCAAGGCCGACGTCGCGGGCCTCACTCGGCTCGCCACCGAGGTCTCTGACCCCCGATCTCCGCAGTACGCGCAGTACGAGTCGATCGCCAACCTGGCTCGCCGCTTCGGCGCACCTGCGGCCGAGCGGTCGCGGGTCACCAGCTACCTCGAGGGCGCCGGCGCGACCGGCGTCAAAGTCGACGTCACCGGCCTGTTCGCCGACGCCTCGATGAACGTGGCGCAGGCTCAGCGGCTGTTCGGCACCACGCTGGGCAACTTCCGCCCGGCGGGCAGGGGCGCTCGGAGCGCAACCTTCATGGCGCCCGTCAACGGGACTCGGCTGCCCGAGGCGCTGCGCCGCGATGTGACCGGCGTGGTGGGGCTGGACACCCAGCCGCTGTTCGGATCCGCGACGCCCGAGAGCGCCAACGCTGCCTGGCCCCACGCGGCGGCGTCGGGCAGCGAGCGCAAGGACGACGAGTCGGGCTACCTGCAGCGCACCGGCACCGCCGCCGGGTGCGTCTCGGCCGTCTCGCAGTCCGGCTTCACGCCCAACCAGTACCTCACCGCCTACAACTACGCCCCGCTCCAGCAGGCGGGCTTTCAGGGCCAGGGCGAGCGGGTGGCGCTCATTGAGATCGACGGCTTCCGCTATTCGGACCTGCGCAACTTCTCCAAGTGCTTCGGCCTGGCGACCCCAGCCATCAACGGCTTCGGGGTGGGGCTCAAGAAGCCCCTCGCCCCCGGCGGCGAGTCCACCCTGGACCTCGAGGTGCTCGACGCCGCCGCACCCAAGCTCAAGGCGGTTGACGTGTATGAGTCGCGCCCGAGCGCCGTGGACGTGCTGCACTCGCTGACCGCGCCGCTGACCAATCCCGGGAGCAAGCCCGACGTGATCTCGGCATCGCTGGGCTCGTGCGAGGAGGCGACCCAACTGACCATCGGCAGGTCCGGCCTGCGCAACGTTGAGGGCGCGCTGGCTCTGGCCGCCGCCAGCGGCATCTCGGTGCTGGCCTCCAGCGGCGACGACGGCTCCTCGGCGTGCCTGACGCCCAGCGGCCGGCCGCTGCCGGGCCTGGCGGTCAGCTACCCGGCGTCCTCGCCGTTCGTCACCGGCGTCGGCGGGACCAACGTGACGCTCGACGCCGCCAACCAGGTCGTCTCCCAGGAGGTGTGGAACGACTCTCCGCTCGTGTTCGCCGCCGGCGGCGGTGGCTCGAGCGCGGTGTTCAACCGCCCCTCATACCAGAACTCGTTCGTGCCCTCCTCCCACCGGGCGACGCCCGACGTGGCGATGCTCGCCGACGTTGCTCCCGGCTACGAGATCTTCTGCACCGCCAAGGGCGACTGCATCGGGCAGGGCCACACCGACCCGTGGACCCAGGTGGGCGGCACGAGCGCCGCCGCACCGCTGCTGGCCGGCGGCCTGGCGCTCGTTGACCAGTCCCTGCGCAGCCGCCACCGCCAGGACATCGGCCTCGCCAACCCGCTGCTCTACGGGATCGCGGCCTCCAGCGCAGCGCCCGGAGTCATCTCCGACGTGGTGGCCAACAACAACGACCTTGGCCAGAGCCTCGACGGAAAGGCGCTCGGTTGCTGCACCGCCGGTCCCGGCTTCGACGAGGCGTCGGGGCTGGGCAGCGTCAACCTCGCCGGCCTGGCCCTGGCGGCCGGCGCTCTCGTGCCCCCGATCGTCAACGTCAGCTTGTCGCTGCCCTCACAGCGTCACCCCGTGGCCGACAACCACGTGCTGGCGCGGGTCAGCTGCTCCGGCCGCTGCCTGATGGGCGCCTTCACCCGCATCAAGATCGGGCGCTCGGGCAGGCCCATCACCAAGTCCTCCAACCTCTACCTGCTCAAGAACGGCGGGCACAAGACGATCAAGATCGGGCTGGACCACAAGACCGTGTCCAAGCTGCGCTCGGGCCTGGCCCGGGGTCAGCGGATCACCGCCACCGTGTACGGGGCGATCCTCGACCCCGGCGGCAACGTCGAGGCGCGCACGCGCGGCAAGGATCTGCGCATCCGGGGGTAGGGCGGGGTTCGCCGTCCCGCGGGGCGAGTGATCGTGACGTCTTCAGGTCGCGGCGGGCCCGCGGTCGGTGGGCGCGCCGTGACGCTTGAATCCGACCGTGATCCGTGCGATAATCTTAGTCATACAGACTTAGATTTGTCCTACTGAACACGGAAACCGTATGCAACCAGACCGCTTCACCATCAAGTCTCAGGAGGCGCTGCAGGCCGCCCAGCGGCTGGCCGACGAGCGGCGCAACCCTCAGACCACCCCCGAGCATCTGCTCGCCGTCCTGCTGGAGCAGGAGGGCGGCGTCGTGGCGCCGGTGCTGCGCAAGCTGGGCGCCGAGCCAGCGGCGGTGCGCCAGGCGCTCGGCGCGCGGCTCGATGCGCTGCCCAAGCTGACCACCAGCGGTGGGCGCGAGGAGCCCGCCGGCGGGTCCACGGAGCTCGTCCAGATCCTGCGCACCGCCGAGACCGAGATGCGCGAGCTCAACGACGAGTACGTCTCCACCGAGCATCTGCTGCTCGCGCTGGCCGCCCATCCCGGCGGCGCCGGCGACGCTCTGCGCCAGAGCGGCGCGTCCCGCGAGGAGCTGCTCAAGGCCCTGGGCGAGGTGCGCGGCTCACATCGCGTCACTGACGAGAACCCCGAGGACAAGTTCCGCGCGCTGGAGAAGTACGGCCGTGACCTCACCGACGCTGCCTCTGAGGGCAAGCTGGACCCGGTCATCGGCCGCGACGACGAGATCCGCCGCGTCATCCAGGTCCTCTCGCGTCGCACCAAGAACAACCCGGTGCTGATCGGCGAGCCCGGCGTGGGCAAGACCGCCATCGCCGAGGGCCTGGCGCAGCGCATCGTCTCCGGCGACGTGCCCGAGGGTCTGCGCGACCGCCGCGTCGTTGCCTTGGACATCGGCGCGCTCATTGCCGGCTCCAAGTACCGCGGCGAGTTCGAGGACCGCCTCAAGGCCGTGCTGAAGGAGATCGCCGACGCGCGCGGCACCGTGATCCTCTTCATCGACGAGCTGCACACGATCGTCGGCGCAGGCGCCGCCGAGGGCGCGGTGGACGCCGCCAACCTGCTCAAGCCCATGCTGGCTCGCGGCGAGCTGCGCGCGGTCGGCGCCACCACGCTGGACGAGTACCGCAAGCACATCGAGAAGGACGCCGCGCTGGAACGGCGCTTCCAGCCGGTGTACGTGGGCGAGCCCAGCGTCGAGGACACCATCGCCATCCTGCGCGGACTCAAGGAGCGCTACCAGGTTCACCACAAGGTCCGCATCCAGGACTCGGCGCTGGTCGCCGCCGCGGCGCTCAGCCAGCGCTACATCGCCGACCGCTTCCTGCCCGACAAGGCCATCGACCTCGTGGACGAGGCCGCGTCGCGCATCCGCATGGAGATCGACTCCAAGCCGATCGAGATCGACGAGGTCGACCGCCACATCCTGCAGCTGGAGATCGAGCTGCAATCGCTGGGCGACGATGACGACCCGGGCACCGCGACCCGGCGCGAGCAGCTCGAGCGCACGCTGGCCGAGGAGCGCGAGCGCTCCGACGCCATGCACGCCGAGTGGCAGCGCGAGAAGGAGACGCTGGGCGCCGTGGCCGACATCCAGGAGCGCCTGGAGGAGGCCAAGACCGAGCTCGAGCGTGCCCAGCGCGAGTCCGACCTCGGTCGCGCCGCCGAGCTTCAGTACGGCACGATCCCCGAGCTGACCAAGGCGCTGGAGGAGGCCGAGCTGGCCGAGCAGGAGGCCGCCGCCGCCACCGACGGCGCCAGCGGCCCGCGTTTCCTCAAGGACGTGGTCGACGCCGACGACGTCGCCGAGATCGTGTCCAAGTGGACCGGGGTGCCGGTGTCGCGGCTCCTGGAGGGCGAGATCGAGAAGCTCGTCCACATGGAGGAGCGCCTGCACCGCCGGGTCATCGGCCAGGATGAGGCCGTGAGCGCCGTGTCCACCGCGCTGCGCCGCTCGCGGGCGGGCCTGTCGGATCCCAATCGCCCCATCGGGACCTTCCTGTTTATGGGCCCCACCGGCGTCGGCAAGACCGAGCTGGCGCGGGCGCTGGCCGAGTTCATGTTCGACACCCAGGACGCGATGGTCCGCATCGACATGTCGGAGTACATGGAGAAGCACGCCGTCAGCCGTCTGGTGGGAGCGCCCCCCGGCTACGTGGGCTATGAGGAGGGCGGTCAGCTGACCGAGGCGGTGCGCCGCCGGCCCTACTCGGTGGTCCTGCTCGACGAGATCGAGAAGGCGCACCCCGACGTGTTCAACACGCTCCTGCAGGTGATGGACGACGGCCGCCTGACCGACGGCCAGGGCCGGACCGTCTCCTTCAAGAACGTGGTGCTGATCATGACGTCCAATATCCCGGGCGGCCGGGCCGGCGTGGAGGCGAACTTCAAGCCGGAGTTCATCAACCGGCTCGACGACATCGTCGAGTTCGAGCCGCTGAGCCGGGAGCAGATCGGCGAGATCGTCGACGTCCAGGTCGCGGTGCTCATCCGGCGTGTGCGTGAACGTGAGGTCGAGGTTGAGCTCTCCGACGCGGCGCGCACGCTCATCGGCAATCTGGGCTACGACCCCACCTACGGAGCGCGCCCGCTCAAGCGTGTCATCCAGAAGCGCCTCGTCGACCCGCTGGCGTTGGCGATCCTGGAGGGCCGCTTCGGCCCCGGGGATACCGTCCGGGTCGACGCTGTGGACGGCGAGCTGGTGCTCGAGCGCGCCACGGTCCACGCCCCTGCGGCCACGGTCTAACCGCCGGCAGACCCGTCTTCGCCGCACCAGGGGCGGCGCCTCGTCTCACTCCTCTTCGAGGCGCTGCCCCCAGGCGAAGACGTTCTTCTGCGTGCGCAGGTGCATGAAGGTCTCGATCTCGCGCACCTCCGCGATCGAGCGGATCTCGTCGTTGAGGACGCCCAGGAGCTCCTCTTCACTCGCACACACGAGCTCGACGATGACGTCGAACGCGCCGGCGGTGACCACGACGTACTCGATCTCTGCGATCTGAGCCAGCCGCGCGGCGGCCTCCCGGGTGTCGCCGCTCACGCGCAGACCGATGGTGGCCACCACGCCGCGGCCCAGGGCCACCGGGTCGGTGACGGCCACGATCCGCATCAGCCCGGACTCGCGCAGCCGGTTGACCCGCTGGCGCGTCGCCGCCTCCGAGAGCCCGACCGCCTCGCCCAGCTCCCCGTAGGGCCGCCGGCCGTCCTGCTGGAGCAGGAGGATGATGGCGGCGTCGGTCTCGTCGAGCCGAGCTTGGGGCGCCATCACGGATATGCTGACTGATCTCGTCGTGTATCTGGTCTCATATGACTATTTAGGCGGCTTTAGACGACTAAATTCGTGAGAACGGTGCGCGGTAGCGACGATTATAGGCGCTCACAGGCACCACGCCGCTGACGTCGCCGCCAACTGTCCGGGCCGCCGCCTGCGTCCCGCAGCGCGACCGGAACGTATCCGGTACAAGTGCGCTGAACACCGCACAACAGGGAGTGGCAGATGCCTACCTACGTCATGCTCACCACATTGACCCCCGACGGGGTTCAGACGATCAAGAACAACCCGGGTCGCATCCGAGAGGTCAACCGCGAGGTCGAGCAGCTCGGCGCCACGGTCAAGGCGCAGTGGGCGACGCTGGGCCGGTTCGACTTCGTCAACATCATCGAGGCGCCCGACGAGCAGACGATCGCGCGCGTGTCGCTGGAGCTCGGGTCCCGGGGGACCGGGCGCTATGAGACGCTGAGCGCCATCCCGATCGACGATTTCATCGGCCTGATCTAGTGGTCGCGAGCGACCACTAGTGGGCGTCCCCGCATGACCGAGACGGTCCTCGTTCTCGGCGCCGGGGCGCGCGAGCACGCCATCGTCCAGGCGCTGGCCCGGTCGCCGCGCAAGCCCAGGTTGGTCTGCGCCCCGGGCAACGTTGGCATCGCCCGCGACGCCGAGATCCGCCCGCTCGATCTCGGGGACCCCGGCGCGGTCCTCGGCGCGGCGCGCGACATCGCACCCGACCTCGTGGTGGTGGGGCCTGAGGCGCCGCTGGTGGCGGGGGTGGTCGACGCGCTCACCGACGCGAACATCCGCTGCTTCGGGCCCAGCGGCGACGCCGCCCGTCTGGAGGGCTCCAAGGCGTTCTGCAAGGAGATCATGGTCGCCGCCGGTGTGCCGACCCCCGCCTACACCGTCGTGAAAACGCCCGAGGAGGGGATGGCGGCGATCACGCGCTATCCGGTGGTGATCAAGGCCGATGGCCTGGCCGCCGGCAAGGGCGTGATCATCGCGGCCAACGAGACCGAGGCGCGCGCCGCGCTCGAGGACCTGCTCATCGCACACCAGTTCGGCACCACCCGGGTGGTGGTGGAGGAGCACCTGGTTGGCGAGGAGCTGTCACTGCTGGCGGTATGCGACGGCGTCACCGCGGTGCCACTGGCCTCCGCCCAGGACTACAAGCGGATCTTCAACGGCGATCTGGGTCCCAACACCGGCGGGATGGGCTCCTACTCGCCGGTGCCGGCCGTGGACGAGACGCGGGCCCGCGAGATCTGCGCCACCGTCCATCAGCCGGTGCTCGACGTGATGGCCAAGCGGGGCTGGCCGTTTCACGGCGTCCTGTACGCCGGCATCATGATGACCGCGCACGGCGCCAAGGTGCTGGAGTTCAACGTCCGCTTCGGCGATCCCGAGACCCAGGCGATCCTGCCGCGGCTGCGCAGCGATCTGCTCGAGCTCCTGGAGGCGGCGTGCGAGCCGGGGGGACTGGCGGGCCTGCCCGCGCTGCAGTGGGCGCCCGAGATGGCGGTCACCATCGTGCTGGCCAGCGCCGGTTATCCCGCGTCCTTCCACGCCGGCGACGTGATCACCGGGCTTGACCGAGTGCCCTCCGGCGTGTTCGTGACCCACGCGGGGACCGGGCGCTCGCCGCGCGGCCAGATCGTGACCGCTGCCGGCCGGGTCCTCAGCGTGACCGCGCTGGGGGCCACGCCGACCCGCAGCCGGGCCGCCGCCTATGCTGCAGCCGACGTGATCCGGTTCGAGGGCAGGCAGCTACGGCGCGACATTGCGCTGAGGGCGGCGCGATGAGCTCCGGCCCGCCGCCGCGCGGCGAGGTCGAGGGTGAGCTGACGCCGGAGCCCGCCCCGGCCGAGCGCGGGCTCGCTCCCGCCCCCGACGTCGCACCGATGGCCGAGACCGCCGCGGAGATCGAGGAGCTCGAGGTCGACTCGCCGCAGGTGGCGATCCTGATGGGGTCCAAGAGCGACCTGCCCGCGATGGAGAAGGCCGAGACCGAGCTCACCGACCGCGGGATTCGCTCCGAGACGCGGGTGATGTCGGCTCATCGCGAGCCCGACACCGTCGCCGACTACGCCAAGAACGCGCGGCTGCGCGGGATCAAGGTGATCATCGCGGGGGCCGGGCTGTCGGCCGCTCTTCCCGGGGTCGTCGCCGCCCACACGGATCTGCCGGTGATCGGGGTGCCGCTCACCAGCCGCACATCGGTGGCCGGCGGGCTCGACGCGCTGCTGTCCATCTCCCAGATGCCGCCGGGCGTGCCGGTGGGCTGCGTGGGCGTCGACAACGCCCGGAACGCGGCCGTGCTGGCGGCACGCATCCTCGGGATCTGAGTGGCGTGCGCCGCTGCAAGACCGCCCGCCGGGCCGGCGGACGGTCGGGTGGGGCGTCTAGGACGCCCGGACCAGGTCCCGGATGTACTGCGCGATCACGGCCGCGTCACTGCGGCGTGGGCGCTGGACCCGCGTGGTCTCCTCGACCGGTGGAGCTGGGCTCTGTGTTCTCATATGGTTCCTCGCAGAGCTTTTCGTTGTACGATGGACGTCGTACGATACCATCTTGTACGATGATCATCGAACAAGGTCGCCGGGGTTCGTAGAATGGAAGGGGCAATGTCAACGCACACCACTGAATCGATCGCGCATCCCTCTGTGGAGGAGCTGGAGCTGGGCGCCGTTCTGCATGCGCTGAGCGACCCGGTGCGGTTGCGGATCGTGGCCAAGCTGGCCAACAGCGAGGGCGATCACACCTGCGGCAGCTTCGCCCTGCCGGTCACCAAGTCGACGTGCACGCACCATTTCAAGGTCCTGCGCGAGGCGGGCGTGATCCAGCAGCGACCCCAGGGGACCACCCGGCTCAACCGGCTGCGCCGCGCGGACCTCGAGGCTCGCTTCCCAGGGCTGCTCGACTGCGTGCTGCGGGCAGCGGCCCACGCCGATCTGCTCGACGACGGCGACGCGACCACGCTGGACGGCCTTGTCGCCGCCGCGACGCCGCCATCCCCGCCGCGGAGCAGCGCTGTCGCGTAGCCTTCGGCGCCCTTGATAGCGCGCTACTCACGCCACGAGCTCGCCGAGGCCTGGTCGGACTTCGCGCGCTTTGACGCCATGCGCCGCGTCGAGGTCGCGGCCTGCGAGGAGATGGACGGCCCCACCGAGGGCGACCTGGAGGCGATCCGCGCGGCCACGTTCACCGTGGAGGACATCAACGAGCGCGAGAAGGTCACCGACCACGACACCGCGGCGTTCGTGGATGTGCTCTCGGAATCGGCCGGGCCGGCCGGGCGCTGGATCCATTACGGGCTGACCTCCTCGGATGTGCTGGACACCGGCCTGGCGCTCCAGATCAAGCGCGTCGCCGCGCTGGTGCTGCCCGATGCCCACCGCCTTGCCGCCGCGCTGGCCGACAAGGCGCGCGAGCACGTCGACACCCTGTGCGTCGGGCGCACCCACGGCATCCACGCCGAGCCCACCACATTCGGGATCAAGCTGGCCGGTTTCGCCTTCGAGGCCCACCGCAACGCGCAGCGGCTGGAGCGCGCGTTCGCGCAGGCGTCGGTCGGCGCCGTGTCGGGCGCGGTGGGCACCTACTCGGCCACCTCACCTGAGTTCGAGGCGCGCGTGCTCGCTCGGCTCGGTGTGGAGCGCGAGCCGGTCTCCACCCAGGTGGTGGCTCGTGACCGCCATGCCGAGCTGCTGCAGACGATCGCGCTGGCCGGGGCCGGGCTGGAGCGCTTCACCACCGAAGTGCGCCACCTGGCGCGCACCGAGGTGGGGGAGGTCCGCGAGCCGTTCGGCCGCGGGCAGAAGGGGTCCAGCGCCATGCCGCACAAGCGCAATCCGATCAAGTCAGAGCAGGTCACGGGACTGGCCCGCGTGCTGCGCGGCAACGCCTCCGCGGCGGTGGAGGACGTGGCCCTCTGGCACGAGCGCGACATCTCCCACTCGTCCGTGGAGCGGATCATCCTGCCCGACTCCACGACCCTGCTCGACCACATGCAGCGGCGGGTGCTGGCGCTGGTCGAGGGGATGGTGGTGGATGTTGCACGCATGCGCGAGAACCTGGGGCTCACTTACGGCGCGCTGTTCTCTCAGCGGGTCCTGCTGGCCCTGGTGGCGGCGGGCAGCACGCGTGACGATGCCTACCGGGTCGTCCAGCGCCTCGCTCAGCAGGCGTTGGACGAGCGCACGCCGCTGCGGACGCTCCTGGCGACCGAGGTGGGCGGGGAGGGTCTCCCGGATCTCGACCTCGACGCCATCTTCGATTACGCGGCGTTCGTCGGCAACGCCCATGAGATTGTTGGGCGCCTGGACGAGATCGCCGCACCGGCCGCGGCGGCGCTCGCGACCTCGTCCTAGTGCGCTAGATCTCCCAGCCGCCGTCGTCCCCGGCCTGAGCCGCCGCCAGCGCGGCGTCGAGCTGGCGCAGGGCGGCGGGCAGCCGGGTGGCGAGCAGGCGGCCGGCGTCGGTGAGGGCCACCCGTCGGCTGGTGCGCACGAACAGGCTCACGCCCAGCTCGCGCTCGAGGTGCACGATGCGCCGGCTGAGCGTGGACGGCGTGACGCCGAGCCGGGCGGCGGCGCGCCCGAAATGCAGCTCCTCGACGAGCGCGCCCACCGAGCGCAGCTCACGCAGTTCGATCACGATCGGCCACGGTACATCATTGCGTTACACGCAACGCAAGCTTCCGTGGACGCCGCTTGATCCGTGGCGGCGATCCGGGTTAGCTACAGGTCCGTTCTCAAGGAGGAAGAGGGATGACCAGCATCGCCATCGTGGGATCCGGGGTCTCGGGTCTGCATCTCGGGCTGTTCCTGCAGCAGCACGACGTCCCGGTGACGCTCTACACCGACAAGACCGCCGCGCAGATCGCCGCCGGCCGGCTGCTCAACACCGTGGCCCACCACCATCACACGCTCGAGCGCGAGCGCGCGCTCGGCGTCCATCACTGGGACGCGAGCGAGTACGGCTATGTCTGCCACCAGCACTCGATCGTCGGGACCCCCGAGCCCGTGCGGTTCCGCGGCGACTTCGCGCACCCGTCGTCCATCATCGACTACCGCCTCTACCTGCCCCGGCTGCTCGAGGACTACCTCGAGCGGGGAGGCGACGTCGTGGTCGGGGAGATCGACGCCCAGGCCATCGAGCGGATCTCCGAGGACCACGACCTGGTGGTGGTGGCGGCGGGCCGCGGCATGGGCGCGATGTTCGCGCCGCTGCCGGAGAAGTGCCCGTACGACAAGCCCCAGCGGCGGCTGTCGGCGGGTATCTACCACGGCGTGCGCTACACCGAGCCCAAGGGCGTGGGCGTTCATCTCAGCCTGGGCCACGGCGAGATGCTCGAGCTGCCGATCACCTCGCGCGAGGGCTTCGCCACGGCGTTGCTGTTCGAGAACATTCCCGGCGGGGACCTCGAGGTGCTGGCCGACGTCAGCTACGACGAGGACCCGCGCGGGCACGACGAGCTCGTGCTCCGCAAGCTCGAGCAGCACTACCCGATGTGCTTCGAGCGGGTGGACACCTCGAGCTTCTGCCTCCAGGGCCCGACCGACCTGCTCCAGGGCGCGTTGACGCCGGTCGTGCGCGAGGACTACGTGCGGCTGGGCAACGGAACGTTCGCGCTGGCCATGGGCGACGCCCACTGCGTCGTGGACCCGGTCAACGGCCAGGGCGCCAACTCCGCCTCCTACTCGGCGTGGGTGATCGGCAACGCCATCCTGGAGGACCTCGCCGTCGACGAGCAGTTCTGCCGCCGGGTGGCCCGCGAGCGCCAGGCGTTCGTCTATGGCGTCTCGGACTGGACCAACATGATCCTCAACCCCGAGCCACACGTGGTCGGGCTGCTCATGGCGATGGCCCAGAACAAGGCACTGTGCGACGCCTACACGCAGAATTTCAACCACCCCGACCGCCAATGGGATAGCGTCGCGACAGCCGAGCGCACCGCTGCGTTCATCGCCCGCCATTCCGCCGAGCAGCCGGCGGTCGCGGCCTAGCTCCACAACCAGGAGGTCCCTCGCCCGATGCACAAGCTCGTCGTGCTGTACCCGCCGCCGGCCGACCCCGACAAGTTCCGCTCCTACTACACCAGCACGCATCTCAAGCTGGCCGAGAAGCTGCCCGGCATGCGCGCCTACCGCTACGCGTTCGATCTCGCCGCGCCCGCGGGCATCAGCCCGTACTGGTGCATGTTCGAGGCCGAGTTCGACGACATCCACGCGCTGGGCGCGGCGATGAGCTCGCCGGAGGGCCTGGCGGTCGCCGCCGACGTGCCCAACTACGCCACCGAGGCGCCGGTGATGTTCAGCTGCGACGTGATCGAAGGGGGCTGAGCCCCGCCCCACAGGCAAGCGCCAGGTCGTCATAACCCCGCGCTAGGATCGGCCGGGTGACCGCCCTCGCAGACCTTTCCCTCCTTGCCTCAGGCAAGGTCCGGGAGATCTACGACCTGGGCGACGAACTGCTGATCGTCGCCTCGGATCGGATCTCCACCTACGACGTCGTCCATCCCACGCCCATCCCTGACAAGGGCAGCGTGCTCACCGGCCTGTCGACCTTCTGGTTCGAGCGCACCACCGGCATCGTTCCCAACCACGTGGTCTCGGTGACCGACGGTGTGCCCGAGGAGGCACGCGGCCGGGGCATGGTCGTCCGCAAGCTCACGATGCTCAGCGTCGAGTGCGTGGTGCGCGGCTACATCACCGGCTCGGGCTGGAAGGACTACCAGGCCACCGGCAAGGTGTCGGGCCACACCCTCCCCGAGGGGCTCCAGGAGTCAGACCGCCTCCCCGAGCCGCTGTTCACCCCCTCCACCAAGGCCGAGGTCGGCCATGACGAGGCCATCGACTTCGAAGGCGCGGTGGCGCTCATCGGCGACCGCGCGCTGGCCGAGCGCGTCCGCGACGTCTCGGTCGCGCTGTACGAGTTCGCCGCCGAGCACGCGCGTGCCAACGGGATCATCCTCGCCGACACCAAGTTCGAGCTGGGGCTGGACGCCGACGGCGAGCTCACCATCGGCGACGAGATGTGCACGCCGGACTCGTCGCGCTTCTGGCCCGCCGATCAATACGAGCCGGGCCGCGGGCAGCCGAGCTTTGACAAGCAGTACGTGCGCGACTGGGCGTCCTCCACCGGGTGGGATCGCAATCCGCCCGCGCCGCCGATCCCCGACGACGTGGTGACGCGCACCCGCGAGAAGTACGTCGAGGCCTACGAGCGCATCACCGGCGAGCCGTTCGGCGCCTGGGTGAAGCGCACCCGAGCCTGATGCGCGCCCGGGTCCTGGTCAAGCCCAAGGCCGGCATCCTCGATCCCCAGGGCCAGGCGGTGGAGCGCGCGCTTCCCGCGCTCGGCTTCACCGGGGTGCGCAACGTCCACGTCGGACGGCTGATCGAGCTGGACGTCGAAGACCCGGCGCGGCTGCCGGAGATGTGCCAGCGCCTGCTCACCAACCCGCTGATCGAGGACTACGAGATCGTCGAGGCCGACGCGGCATCGGGGCACAACGGCGCGGCGGGGCCGACGGCGCCGTGAAGTTCGGCGTCATCCGCTTCCCCGGCTCCTGCGACGAGGTCGACGCCTTGCTGGCGTGCCGTCGGGTGGGGGAGGCGGTCATCCTGTGGCACGGCGACCGGGACCTGCAGGGAGTCGACGCGGTCGTCGTCCCGGGCGGCTTCTCCTACGGCGACTACCTGCGGGTGGGCGCGATCGCGCGCTTCGCCCCGGTGATGGAGGAGGTCGCCGAGTTCGCCGCCGCGGGTGGGCTGGTGCTGGGGATCTGCAACGGCTTCCAGGTCCTGTGCGAGGCCGGCCTGCTCCCCGGCGCGCTGCTGCCCAACCCCTCGCTGCGGTTCATCTTCCGCCAGGTCGAGCTCGAGGTGGTCACCGTCGACTCGCCCTTCACCGGTCAGTGCGAGCCCGGCCGGCGCCTGTCGATCCCGATCAAGCACACCACGGGGCGCTACTACGCGCCGGACGAGCAGCTCGCGCGCCTGGAGGCGGCCGATCAGGTGCTCCTACGCTACGCGCCGGGCGAGAACCCCAACGGTTCGCTCAACGACATCGCCGGGGTGTGCAACGAGCAGCGCAATGTGTTCGGGCTCATGCCCCACCCCGAACATGCGGTCGATCCGCTCACCGGGCCGACCGGCGGGCTGGCCATCTTCGAGTCCATCCGCGCCCACGTCGCCGACGGGGCCCTCGTCTAGCCCCGCCTGCGCGCCGCCGCCGCTGTGACGCCGAACGCCGCCCCCTCCACCCACCGCGAGCTCGGGCTCACCGATGCCGAGTACGAGCTGATCGTCTCCGGGCTGGGCCGGGAGCCGGCGGTCACCGAGCTGGCGATGCTCTCGCTCATGTGGTCGGAGCACTGCGCCTACAAGCACTCCAAGAAGCTGCTGCGCCGGCTCCCCACCGAGGGGCCGGCCGTGCTCATGGGGCCGGGGGAGAACGCCGGCGTCGTCGACGTCGGCGGCGGCCTCGGCATCGCCTTCAAGGTCGAGTCCCACAACCACCCCAGCGCCGTGGAGCCGTTCCAAGGCGCCGCCACCGGCGTCGGCGGGATCCTGCGCGACGTGTTCGCGGTCGGCGCCCGCCCGATCGCGGTGCTGGACTCGCTGCGCTTCGGCGAGCCGGCTGAGTCCGAGCGCTCCCGCTACCTCCTGGACCGGGCGGTGGGCGGCATCGGCCATTACGGCAACTCGATCGGCGTGCCCACGGTGGGCGGCGAGATCTACTTCGAGGCCTCGTATGAGCAGAACTGCCTGGTCAACGCCATGTGCCTGGGCCTGGCGCCCCACGAGCGGCTCATCCGCTCGGCGGCGGCGGGGCCCGGGAATGTGCTCGTTCTGCTGGGCGCGCTGACCGGCCGCGACGGCATCGGCGGCGCGTCGGTACTGGCCTCGGCCGAGCTCGTCGGTAGCGAGGGCGACGGCGTCAAACGCCCCTCGGTGCAGATCGGCGATCCGTTCGCGGAGAAGAAGCTGCTCGAGTGCTGCCTGGAGTTGCTGGACTCCGAGCTTCTGGTATCGCTGCAGGACCTCGGGGCCGCCGGGCTGACGTCGTCATCGTCAGAGATGGCCTCCAAGGGCGGCGTCGGCCTGGACATCAACTGCGCGCTCGTGCCGCTGCGCGAGCCCGGCATGGAGCCCTTCGAGATCATGGTCTCCGAGTCCCAGGAGCGGATGCTGTGCGTCGTGGAGCCCGAGCAGGTGGCGGCGGTCATCGCCGTGTGCGAGCGCTGGGAGACCCTGGCCACGCCGATCGGGACGGTCACCGACTCAGGCCGCCTGCGGGTGCGGGCCGGTGACGACGTGGTGGTCGACCTGCCGGTCGGGATCCTCGTGGACGACTGCCCGCTCTATGACCTGGAGCCGGCGCCGCCGTCGGAGCCGTTGTACGCGCCCGCTCCGGCCGTGCTCGGGGCCGACGCCGGCGCCGCGGACACCCTGGTCACGCTGCTGGGCTCGGCCAACATCGCCTCCCGGCTGCCGGTGTTCGAGCAGTACGACCCGGTGGTGCAGTCGCGGACCGTGCGCCGGCCGGACGCCGCTGACGCCGCCGTCCTGGCGCTGCCCACGGGCGAGGCGATTGCGGTCTCCATCGACGGCAACGGCCGTCGGGTCGCCTGCGACCCGCGGCGCGGCGCCGCCGAGGCGGTCTTCGAGTGCGCCGCCAACCTCGCCTGCGTCGGCGCCGCCCCGCTGGGGCTGACCAACTGTCTGAACTTCGGCAACCCCGAGAAGCCCCACGTCGCCTGGCAGCTGGTGGAGGCCGTGGAGGGGATCCGCGACGCCTGCGGGGCCCTCGGCGTCCCCGTCGTCGGCGGCAACGTCTCGCTCTACAACGAGGCGCCCACCGGTCCCATCTTCCCCACGCCGGTCATCGGCATGGTGGGACGGCTCCCCGATCCCGCGCGCGCGGGCCGGCTGGCCTTCGCCCGGGAGGGGGACGTCATCGCGCTGGTGGGTGAGCTGCATGGCGCGACGCTCGCCGGCTCCGAGCTGGCCAAGCTGCGCGGCGAGCCCGTGGAGGGCCCGTTGCCGGGGCTGGACGAGGCGGGCGTGCGCGCCGCCCACGAGGCCGTGCGAACGATGGTCAACACGGGCGCGGCCCGGAGCGCCCACGACGTCGCAGAGGGCGGGATCGCGGTGGCGCTCGCCGAGTGCTGCGTCGCGGGTGACATCGGCGCCACCGTCACGCTGCCCGACGGGGTGGATCCGTTCGCCGAGGCGCCGGGCCGCGCGTTCATCGTCTCGGGCGCAGAGGAGGCGTTGCGGGGGCTGGCGGTCATCGGCCGCGTCGGCGGCTCCGCGCTGGAGCTCGAGGGCGTGCTCAGCGTCGAGGTGTCGCGGCTGGCCCAGGCCCGAGCCGGGGGTTTGGCCGGCTTCCTGTAGCGGCAGCGGGTTCCTCGACTCCACCCGCTGGGCTGAAACGCACCATGTTCCGGGAACGCGGCCTGACAGCCATCGGCCCGCTGCTAGCCTTCACACCAGTCCAGCCGAGCTTTCCGCAATGCTTGGCCGGTGCCTCCTCTCGTGAACGACCTCCGCGATGGCCCCCGCGATGAGTGCGGCGTCTTCGGGATCTACGCACCCGGCCACGACGTCGCCCGCCTCGCCTACTTTGCCCTGTTCGCGCTCCAGCACCGGGGCCAGGAGTCGGCGGGCATCGCCACCGCCGCGCCCGGCGGCAACATCATGGGCATCCGCGACCAGGGCCTGGTCTCCCAGGTGTTCGACGAGAACACGCTGCGCTCGCTGGTCGGCGACATGGCCATCGGCCACGTCCGCTACTCCACCACCGGCTCCTCGGAGTGGGAGAACGCCCAGCCGATCGTGCGCGACGACCAGCGCACCCTGGCGCTGGCCCACAACGGCAACCTGATCAACGCAGTCGAGCTGCACTCCGAGCTGCGCGGGCGCGACGTGCCGTTCCGCTCCACCTCGGACTCGGAGATCATCGCGGCGCTGCTGGCCACCCATCCGGCGCCGCGGATCGAGGACGCGGTCGCCGACGTCCTGCCTCGCCTGAGCGGCGCGTTCTCCACGGTGGTCATGACCGAGGACGCCGTGCTCGCCTTCCGCGACCCCCACGGCCTGCGCCCGCTGGCGATCGGGCGGATCGATCCGCCACCGGGGTCTGACGAGGCGCCCGCGTGGTGCGTGGCCAGCGAGTCGTGCGCGCTGGACCTCATCGGCGCCACCCTGATCCGCGACGTCCTGCCCGGCGAGGTGGTGACGCTCAGCGCGGACGGCCTCACCTCTCGCCAGGTCGTGAGCGGTGCGCGGCGCTCGTTCTGCGTGTTCGAGTACATCTACTTCGCTCGTCCGGACTCGCGCATGGGTGGCACCGTGCTCCAGGTCGCTCGCGCGCGCATGGGCGAGAACCTGTGGCGTGAGGCGCCGGTCGACGCGGACGTGGTCATCCCCGTGCCTGACTCCGGCAACGCGGCGGCGCGCGGCCTGGCCCGCGCGTCCGGGCTGCCCACCGACGACGGCTTCATCAAGAACCGCTATGTGGCCCGCACCTTCATCCAGCCGGGCCAGGAGCTGCGCCGCCAGGGTGTGCGCATGAAGTTCAACCCGGTGCCCGAGGTGGTGGCGGGCAAGCGCCTGATCGTCGTTGATGACTCGATCGTGCGCGGCACCACCGACCGCCAGATCGTGCGGATGCTGCGCGATGCCGGCGCCGCCGAGGTCCATCTGCGTATCTCCGCCCCGCCGATCAAGCACCCCTGCCACTACGGGATCGACATGTCCACTCGCGAGGAGATGATCGCCCACGGCCGCACGGTGGACGAGATCTCCGCCGAGCTCGGGGCCGACTCGCTGCACTACCTGTCACTGGAGGGGGTCTACGAGGCCATCGGCGGCTCGCGCGCCGAGCACTGCGACGCCTGTTTCAGCGGCGAGTACCCGCTGGCCGGGACCGAAGGGGCCAACGGCAAGTACGCGCTGGAGCACGAGCTCCCGCTCGCCCGCGTCTGACCATTGCCGCCCGGGTCCGACGGTATCGTCGGCCGGGTGGGCGCGTCCCAATCACACGAGGCGCTGAGCCGCTGGTTCGGCTTTGCGGACTTCCGCCCCGGCCAGGCCGAGGCGGTGTCCGCGGCGCTGAGCGGCCGCGATGCCCTGGTGGTGATGCCGACCGGCTCGGGCAAGTCGCTGTGCTACCAGCTGCCGGGGCTGATGCGCGAGGACCTGACGATCGTCGTCTCCCCGTTGGTGGCGCTGATGCGCGACCAGGCCTGGGCGGTGCATCGCATCGCCCCGGGCCGCGTGACGATGATCAACTCGCAGCGCAGCCACAACGCCAACGCCGAGGCGATGGCCCGCGTCCGCCGCGGAGAGGTCCGGCTGCTCTACATCGCGCCCGAGCGGTTTGCCTCTCCCGCGTTCGCCCGCACCCTGGCCACCACCGACGTCGGCCTGTTCGTGGTGGACGAGGCCCACTGCGTCTCGCAGTGGGGCCACGACTTCCGGCCCGACTACTTCACGCTCGCCGACGCGGCGGCGCGGGTCGGCGCGCGCTCGGTGATGGCGTTGACGGCGACGGCCACGCCCCGCGTCGCGCAGGACATCGCGGGCCGGCTGCGCCTGCGCGATCCGGTCCGCGTCACCACCGGCTTTGACCGACCCAACCTCAGCTTCGCGGTGGTGCGGTGCGGGGGCGCCCGGGACAAGGAGCAGCGCCTGGTGGCGGCGCTGTCGGAACCGGGCGCCCGTCCCGCGATCGTCTACGCCGGCACGCGCGGTGCCACGGAGAAGCTCGCCGAGACGCTGGCGCGGGCCCTGGACTGCGGCGTCGTCTCCTACCACGCCGGCATGCCTCCAGAGCGGCGCGGCAACGCCCAGGAGCAGTTCATGAGCGGGCGCGCCGACGTGATCGTCGCCACCAACGCCTTCGGCATGGGGATCGACAAGGCAAACGTGCGCACCGTCGCCCATGCCGCCGTGCCCAGCTCCCTGGAGGCCTACTACCAGGAGGCGGGCCGCGCCGGGCGCGACGGCGAGCCCGCGCGCTGCCTGCTGTTCGCCGAGTCCCGCGACAAGGGCCTGCATGTCTTCTTCATCCAGCGCTCACGGCTGGCGCCCGAGGCGTTTGATCGCGTCGGCGAGCGGCTCACCTGGGCGGGCTGCGACGGGCGCTATGACCTGCCCGCGTCCGAGCTGGCGGGCCTGGTGGGCGACCGCGGCTCCGGGGACGAGGAGACCGTCCGCGCCGTGCTCGGCCATCTCGCCCGCGCCGGGGTGATCGCGCCCGCGCCGGCCCCTCCCGACCGGGCCGTGGGCCACATCACCGGCGGCTGGGACCGCGGCGCCGCGGCCTGGTGCGTCTCATCGGCGCGCGAGGCCGAGCGGGTGCGCTGGAGCCAGTACCGCTCGGTGTGGGGCTACGTCGAGGGCCAGGCCTGCCGGCGGGCGGCGCTGCTCGAGCACTTCGGCGATCGGTCGGGGGGCGTGCCCTTGCCGGGGGTGCCGTGCTGTGACGTGTGCGATCCGGCGCTCATTCCCGCCCCGGGCCGCGCCCGTGCGCCCGGCGGCGGCGCTGACGGCGCGTCGACGGGAGACCTGGACACCGCGATCATGGAGGTGGTGGCCAGCGCCCAACCTCCCGTGGGCCGGACCCGCGCCGTCGAGATCCTCCGCGGCGGGCGCTCCAAGGTGGTGGTGCAGAACGCCTACGACGGCCTGGACGGCTACGGGGCGTTTGCGCACCTGCGCTCCGAGGACGTCCTGGGTCGCGTCGACGAGCTCCTGCGCGCCGGGACGCTGCGCTCCACGGGCGGGCGCTTCCCGAAGCTGGCGGCGGCATGAACGTCGGCGTCCTGGCGTCCGGCACCGGCACGAACCTCCAGGCGCTGATCGACCAAGCCCACGGGCGCGACGGCGTCGTGGTGCGCGCGGTGGCCTCGGACAAGCCGGCGGCGCGAGCCCTGTCTCGCGCGCGTGAGGCCGGCATCGACGCCGAGGTGTTCCCGCGCGAGGCCTTCGGCGACCGCTCGGCCCGCGACGCGGCCATGGCCGGTTGGCTGCGCGAGCGCGACGTCGAGCTGGTGGTTCTGGCCGGCTACATGCAGCTCGTCTCTGACGGATTTCTGGCCGTCTTCCCAGACCGCGTCATCAACGTGCATCCCGCGCTGCTGCCGGCGTTCCCGGGCGTCGCCGCGGTGCAGCAGGCGCTCGCGTACGGCGTCAAGGTATTCGGCGTCACCGTGCACTTCGTGGACGGCGGCATCGACACCGGCCCGGTCATCTTCCAGCGGGCGCTCGAGCTCCCCGATGCCGCCGACGCCGACGCCGTGCTCGAGCGGCTGCATCCGATCGAGCACGAGCTGCTGGTGGAGGCGGTCCGTCTGATCGCGCGGGGCGCGGTCCGGCTAGACCCTGCCAACCCGCGCCGAGTCGTCATCTCACGGTAGATTGGGGTCCTATGGACGCGAGTGCGCAGCCGATCAGCGTGCCGGCCTCGGCGTCCGAGGAGGTCCAGGTCCAGCGCGCGCTGCTTTCGGTCTCCGACAAGACGGGGATCGTGGAGTTCGCCCGCGGCCTCACCGAACTGGGCATCGAGGTCATCTCCACAGGAGGCACCGCGCGCGAGCTGATCGAGAACGGGATCCGGGTCCGCTCGATCTCCGACCTCACCGGCTTCCCCGAAATCATGGATGGCCGGGTCAAGACCCTGCACCCCAAGCTCTACGCGGGGCTGCTTGCGGTGCGCGACAACGACGAGCACCTCCGCGCCGCTCAGGAGCACGCCGTCGAGTTCGTGGACCTGGTGTGCGTGAACCTCTACCCGTTCGAGCGCACCGCCGCCCAGCGCGGCGCGGTTGACGAGGAGATCATCGAGAACATCGACATCGGCGGTCCCACGATGATCCGCGCGGCGGCCAAGAACAACGCCTACGCGGTGCCGGTGGTGGACCCCTCAGCCTACGACGCGATCCTGGCCGAGCTGCGCGAGTCCGACTGCCGCCTGTCGCCGACCACGCGGGAGAGCCTGGCCGCCGAGGCGTTCGCCTACACCGCGCGCTACGACACGGCCATCGCCCGCTGGTTCCAGGAGAAGCGCGAGGACTTCCCGCCCCTGTTCGTGCGCGCGTTCGAGAAGGTGCTCGAGCTGCCCTACGGCGAGAACCCCCACCAGCGAGCGGCCTACTACGAGCAGGTGGGCGCGCGCACGCACGTGCTGTCGATGATCTCCCAGCTCGGCGGCAAGCCGATCTCGTTCAACAACCTGCTCGATCTCGACGCCGGCCGGCTCCTGCTGTCCGAGTTCCAGATTCCGGCGTGCGTGATCATCAAGCACAACAACCCCTGCGGCGTGGCCTGCGGATCCACCTCGATCGAGGCCTACCGCAAGGCCTACTCCTGCGATCCCCAGTCGGCGTTTGGCGGGATCGTGTGCCTGAACCGGGGCGTCAACGGCGAGGTGGCGCGGGCGCTATCGGAGCAGTTCGTCGAGCTGCTGTTCGCCCGCGGCTATGACGAGGAGGCGCTGGAGGTGCTGGCCGAGAAGCCCAGCACGCGGATCCTCGATGACCAGGAGCGCCGCATCCCCAACATGATCGAGCCCCACCTGCGTCAGGTCGTCGGCGGCCTGCTCGTCCAGGACCGCGACTTCGATCTGGAGGAGCGCTCCGAGATGCAGGTGGTCACCGAGCGGCGGCCCACCGAGGCCGAGTGGCAGCAGCTCTCCTTCGCCTGGCGCGTGTGCAAGCACACCAAGTCCAACGGGATCATCATCGCCCGCGACCTCCAGACCGTGGGCGTCGGCGCCGGCCAGATGAGCCGCGTGGACTCCGTGCGCCTGGCCCTGCAGAAGGCCCGCGACGGCGTCGAGGGCGGCGTGATGGCTTCGGACGCCTACTTCCCCTTCTCCGACGGTCCCGAGCTGGCCCTGGAGGCGGGCGTGACCGCGATCATCCAACCCGGCGGATCGGTCCGGGACCACCTCACGGTGGAGGCGGTCGACAAGGCTGGTGGGGCGATGGTGTTCACCAGCCGCCGCCACTTCCTCCATTGACCGAGCGCCTCCCCGGCGATCCTCCGTCCCCGTTCGAGACCCGGTACGGGTTCAGCCGCCTGCTCCGCGTCGGCGGCTTCGTCCTCGTCGGCGGCACCACATCGGTCGGGCCCGCCGGCGCGGTCTGCGGCTCGACGCCGTATGAGCAGGCCGTCGAGATCTTCGCGAAGATCCTCCACGAGCTTGATCGTGTGGGGCTCGGCCCCGCCGACGTCATCCAGAACCGCGTCTACGTCACCGACATCTCCCGCGCCGAGGAGGTGGGTCGCGCCCACGGTGACATCTTCGCCGACCACAGGCCACTGATGACCATGGTCGAGGTCTCCGCCCTCATCGACCCCCGCATGCTCGTCGAGATCGAGACCGTGGCGTACGCGGGCTAGCCTCAGCAGTACGCGATCATGCGGTTCTCGCCGCCGTAGCTCAGCTGGTAGAGCAGCGGACTTTTAATCCGAAGGTCCTGGGTTCGAGCCCCAGCGGCGGCATCAGAAGTGGCTGCAAATCAGGTGTCTCTGTCTTGACGTGTTGTTGGGCCTAGAGCGCAACCATGTCCCCAATATGTCCCGAGATCTGCGTCCGGTTGGCGTTCTGACGGGCCATGTGTTCCGGGTCGAGCGGGTGCGCGGACCGGACTGGTACGCCAAGTACCGATTGCCGGACGGGCGCCAGGTCCAGAAGAAGCTGGGCCGGCATGGACCGAGCGCGGGCGGCCGCCGGGCGGCGGCGTGCGATCGGATCGGTCGCGTAGCCGTCGGGTTACCGCACAGCACGTGGCGCAGTTCTCCGCGTGGCGCTCTCCTGGCATCCGTGGAGGATTATCGGAGCGTACGTGTCTTGCGCAGGGAGTCGAGCAGCGCGCCGCTGCCGATGATGTTGTTGTGCCCCAAGGAGTGGAGGTGTGGCGCGGTGGCGGTGTCGTCCACTTTCCCCTTAGGGCTGTCGTCGACCTTGATCACCTGGTAGTGGCTGCGCAGCTCAGACACGGTCGAGGTTGGCAGCATGGCGAGCATCGCCGGCAGCACCGTGGTGATGTTGGCCGCAAGCGTTGTGTCGAGCGCCAGCCCGTTGGGCGGCAGCCGCAGCTTCTGGCGAGCTAGCTCGGCGGTGGTCACCGGCTCGCCGAACAGCTGGCGGATGCCCTGATCGAGCAGATCGTGAGCGGCGACGTAGGCGCCGTTTGCGTCGTAGTAGGCGCGGAACCTGAACGAGTGCGCGAGGTAGTCGTCGATCCCGAGCCCGAAGGAGGTGGCGAACAGCGTCGCGATCATGCTCACGTCCACCAGCAGGTGGCGCGCCACGAGCGCGAGGAAGGTGTCGATCTTGTCGCGCCCGCCCATCGTGACGCCATCCTTGCTCAGGAAGTTGTTGACGCCCTCGTACAGGAACACCGACTTCATGACCGTCGTCCCGGATGCAGCCTCGGCTTTGGCCATCTTGGCGACCGAGTTGCCGCCGGCACTCCAGCCGCTGACGATCAGGTCCGTACGGGTCAGGCTTGGACCTCCGTCGGACGCAAGCTGCCGAAGCACGCGGTCGACGTACGTCTCCGGGGCGGTTGCCGCGTCACCGAAATCAGCGCCACCGTTGCCCTGGGGCATTACGATCACCAGCTTCGTGTCGCCCTCCGCGAGGCTCAAGGAGAACTGCTCGTCGGAGCGGTCGCGGTCCTTGTCCTCGTCGCGCACGCCGCCGACGTTGCGGTAGCCAGGGTTGCCCACGCCCTGCAGCCCGTGGAAGTGCAGCAGCACCTGGACAGGTCCGGTGGTCTCCTGCCCGACGAGGACGATTGCGCGGTTGTCGTTCTTCTCTGGCGTCGTCGTCAGCACCGGGTTGGGATCCTTGTTGCCCCCGAGCGCGGGGTCGTAGATCGGGTAACGGTCGACGCCCGGGTTCGGCGATGTCTTGCCCGAGTTCGGTCCGCTCCTGGCCTCCGGCCAGCCAATCGCTCGGCTCAGGACCGGCGCGGCGCGGACGCCGGCTGCGAATCCGTGCTGACCGGCCGGGCCCCGCAGCGCGCGGACGGTGGCGCGGTTCCCGATCGAGCGCTGCAGCGCCATCGCCCGCTGCGCGGCGTCCAGCGAGAGCCGACCAGCCACCGCGATCCGCCGCTGGCCGGCGTCCGCGTCCTTTGCCTCAACGAGGTCTCTTTCCACTCGACGCCGAACTTTACGCGCGCGCCGCTGTCCGCACGGGCGCTTTCCCCTTCTGTCGGCGCGCTACGCGGGATCGCGTTGCGACGAAGGTGGTCGTCGGGCTCCACGCGTCCCCGTAACGAGCTCCGTGCGGCCGGGGGGCTCTGCCTGATCGCGCCGATAGCGGGGCTTGGGTCGAGTTGGGCAGGATCACGGCGGCGCCCACGAACATGCGGCGGCGCGATCGGCCCTCAGATTCGTGACCGAGGTTCGCGGACGCGCGGACACCTAGAGCGATCGTTTGACTTCCGGCACTCGCCGGCGGGCGTATCGCGAACCGGGCGGCTCAACGCGGACCGGCGACGAGCGGTATCGCTCGTCGCCGGTACCGTGGCCTGGGACGATGTGCTGTGGGGTCGCGCCTCCCGCGGGTCGGGTGGGTCAGTCGCCGTGTCGGTGGGTGGGCTGGAAGTAGTGCGAGTGCAGGTAGCGGGCGACGGTGGTGCCGAGCTTGACGCCTTGGAGGTCGGCGGTCCGGAAGTGGATCCCGGCCCAGACGCGGGCGTTGATGTTCTCCCGCAGCGCATCTGACAGGCTGTGGAAGGTCCGGGTCGTTCCGGATTTGTTGCTGGTGGCGGTGAAGCTGACGTCGTTGGTGCCGAAGTAGTACCGCAGGGTGGTCAGGATGGCGCCGGCGGCGCAGTTATGGCCTGATGGGTTCTCGGGGAACGGCGGCGTGACGAGCGGGCCCTGCCCGGCGGCGACCGGTGTGGCCGGGTCAAACAGCGGGGTCCACTGTGGGTCGGCGGTGGTGGCGGGGTTGCCGTCGGTGTCGGCCTCGCGGATCGCGGTGATCGGGCGCCAGGAGTTGTAGTGGTACTTGTTGTTCCAGCAGCCGATCGCCGCGTCGGCGGCGGCCAGGTTGGTGGTGGCAAACAGCCGGGCGCTGTCGGCGGGAGCGAGATCGTATTTGGCGGCGAGTGTGCGGAACACGCGGTTCCAGAGCGCGAAGGCGTGGTCTTGCCAGAAGATCGCCGCGTCGGTCTGATCAGGCGTGCGCGTGGTGCTGTGCAGCGCTCCGATCGCCTTGACCTCGTTGAAGTCTCGGGCGTAGGCGCGGCTGGTCAGGGGGTTGGGGCCGGCGCTGCGGAGCATCTCGACGTTGGGGACCAGAAACGGCCGGACGTTGCCGACCCACGGCGACGGGTCCAGGGCGAACGCCGGTGGTGTCGGGCGCCACACGCCCGGCGTGGTGCCGATCACCGGGGTGAACGGGCCGCCGCGGCCGTCGTTGGCGCGCGCAGCCATCATCGTCTGCGCCGCGGCGTGGCCGGCGGCGATCCCGCCCGCCTTGCTACCCAGGGGTGTATCGGCTATCGCGGCCAGCGACGTCTGATAGAGGCCGTCCAGGGTGCCCTGCTGAAGCGGGAACAGCGCTACGAGCACGTCGTGCGCCGCGGTCGCCGCCGCCGCGTCCTCAGAGCCGCCAGGCGCGGCCGGCGGCTGGGGCAGATACGAGCGATGGCCGCGATCGATCGCGTTGACCGCGTCATACACCGCGCCCTGCACCATCGCGAAGCTCAACACCGACACGGGCGGCGGCTGCGCGGCGGTAGCCACGATCGCTGTCGACGCGTAGGCATTCCAGTCACTCACCGTGTCGGCGCGCGCCGAGGCCACTGACGTGACCACGGTCGCGAGGGCCACGGCCGAGGCCGCGGCCGCGCGACCCGAGAACATCCTCATGGCGCTCACTGCGCGGCGAGCGTTGAGGGACGGCAGGCGGGGGGAGGCGGCGGGTTGGCCGTGCCGGGGCTAGCGGCCCTCCGCAGGTCGGCGACGTACGCGTCGGCGACCGTGACGACGATGTGTGTGTGCATGGTGGACACGTTGGTCCCCTTCGGTCTTGAGGTCAGCGGCGCGATCGTCCCGGACCTCGATGTGATGATCGTTGACCATCATCGATCCGGCGGAGCGGCTCGCGCCATGGGCGTGCGGGGGCCAAGACAGCACCCGGGAGGCAAGGGTTTTCTTGCCGTAGCGCCACCATGGTGCTTGCTCCTTGCCCGAAGCAAGGCGCACCTTCGCCCTGGGTACGGCGACAAGCGCCTTTCCGATCCGCAGCTCGCACGACCGCATTCGTCTGCCCACCGACGCCCGACCCGACGAGTCCTATCCGACGGTTTCAAGGGTCAGTGGTGTCACGCCGCCGGCCTGACGCCGGCGGAAGATCGACCTAAACGACGTCTGAACCGCACGACCAGGCTCGAGGCGCGCCGACCCAAGAGCGGCCAGACCGGTGGCGTCAGCGAGATAGCGAGCCGTTGCCCGGGGGGCTACTCGTCCAGTAGGGCCAGCGCTTGTCCCAGAAGCCTGATCGAAGACTCGTTGATCGGGCTGGCTATGAGGATCGCCTCGTCAGCGCCGGCGGTGGCGAGATCGCGCAGGAACGTGGACACAGCCTCGGGGGAGCCCTCAAGCGGCGGCGCCTTCTCCACAAGCGCGCGTTCTCCGGCGTCGCGGTCAAGAACGACCAGAACGCAGGCGCTGCGCAGAATCGCGTCCGGTTCTCGGCCTGCCCTCCGGGCGATCTCATCGACGCGGCGGCTCGCCGCGGCAAATCCATCGGGCGTGTTCCCGTACCACTCATACCATGTATTCCACGCGTCCACGTACGGGATCGCTACTTCAAGTGTCTGCGTGCGGATGGCCCCAATCATCAGCGGCGGCCGCCGAGACGGCGGCGGAAGAAGGACCGCGTCATCGACCGCTTCGTAGGTCCCGCTGTAGGTCACTCGCTCCCCCGCCAACAGGCGCCTGACGATCTCGAACGCCTCGGTGAAACGGACAAGCCGATCGTCGAACGGGATACCGAAAGCGGTGAACTCCGTCTCATTCCACCCGGCGCCGAGCCCCACAACGAGCCGTCCGCCGGACAACTCGTCGACCGCCGCCGCGACGCGAGCGAGCACCCCGGGACGGTGAAACGCCGTGCATGCGACAAGCGGGCCAAGGCCGACGCGCTCAGTCACCATCGCCAGCCCAGCCAGCAGCGTCCACGCGTCCCACGGCCCGCGCTCCGGGCGCCCGTCATCCCGGTACAGGAGGTGATCTCCAACCCACATCGAGTCGAACCCCACCTCCTCCGCCGCCCGGGCCATCGCCGCGTACTCCGGCCAGCGAACGACACGCTCGACTTCTGGCAACTGGATTCCTACACGGAGCGGGCGCATACGCAATTGGCCTCGGGCGGTGACGGCCTGACTTCGGAATTAGTACCAGCCGCGGCCGGTGGCCTTGGCTACGATGCGGTCTTGGCGACGCGACTGGCCTCCGACGAACCGCACGTTCTGCGCTCAGGCACGATCGGTGAGTCCTGGATTGCGGTGGCCGGCCGGATTCTCGCCAGGGGCGTACCCAGCCAATACGACGGTCTGCCGATCCGGGAGATCTCGTTGATCACCATGCTCGTCGCGCGCCCAGACCCCGACGACGAGATCATCGCGGCGCACGCGAAGCCGGAGCGGCTGGCCTGGATGCACGCCAACTTCACCGACCACGCGCGGGTGGCGGACCTCGATGACACCGACAGCTACGCCACGCGGCTGTTTGACTACCAGCACTCCGGCCATGACCAGGTCGCGTGGGTGATCGACCGGCTCCGCGCAGACCCTTCGTCGCGTTCGGCGACGATCACGACGTTTCAGCCGCACACCGACACGACGTACATCCCCTGTGTCAGCATGCTCGACTTCTGGCTTCCAGACGGCACCGTGGAGCTCGTCGTGTACGCGCACAGCATTGACTTCGGCGCCAAGGGCTACGGCAACCTGGTCGAGCTGGCGTCGCTGCAGCGCCACGTCGCTGACGGTCTCGGCGTGCCCGTCGGCCGGTTGGTCATGATCGTCAAGTCGGCTCATGTGTACGAGTCCGAGCTGGAGTACGTCAAGGGAGTGTTGGCGAGCACAGGCCGGCGTGGCGGCGATCTTTAGCCGCCCCGGGGCCCGCCCGGACGAACTCTGCATATATATGCAAATAGGCCCGTTCCGCACGCATCACCTTAGCCCTGCTCTCGGCGGGCACTGCCGGCAGAAGCGTCCGGCGCCGCTGATCCGACGATCCCTTCACCCGGGCCGCGACTGAGTGCACTCGGGTGCTCGTAGGTCTGGCGGCGCATTGGGGGCCCCTTAGGGCGCACGATGGGTTGCCACGAACGGACTCGCGAGGTCCCCGATGATCGGGCGCTGGCTTCGTCGGCCTCCAATCGCCGGGGGCTCTCGGTTCCGAGGACCACCCAGCTCGAGTGCAGCGATCGACTGTCCGGACGGACTCTGCGTATGGAACTGGTCGGTTCCGTCGGCGTAGCTGGAGCCCTGCTGTCGGCGACCGGCGCGACCGCAACCGAAAGGGTACTTCGTGGGGCGCCAGCGAGTCGCCTGTCGCTGCTGTTGTCCGACAGCAGGAGCTTGGCCGGACCACTAGGGCCGTCGCGGGAGTGCTGCTGGCTCCTGGATGCGGCGGTGAGACGCTGCGCCTGCGCATGGTTCAGGCGCACAGGACAAACAGCGCGAAGCCGAGCGTGTCAGTACCGCCGAGCAGCGCGCGCCGATGGCGGATGCGGCGCGCGTAGGCGAGGGTGTCGGACGTGCCGTGGCGTTCGGCGTTTGCGGCGAGCGTCTCCTCATAACGTGCCCAATCGTCCTCACTGGCCACGGACCCGTGCACGATGTCGAAGCCGGCGTCCGTGATCGCGGCGCGCAGACCGTCGTAGTCAGGCAACTCATCGATGGTCGCGCCGCCCAGAGCGGCGAGAAAGTCCTCCGACGGGGGTCGTCGCCAGAACCCCTCGCCATAGAGGGCGACCCGTCCCAGGGCCCGCAATGCCTGAAGCGCTGCCGGGAAGCCCCTATGCGCGTGTGATGAACCGATGTTGATGACAGCGTCGAACCTACCCTCAACTGTCGCGGCGTCCCGGACGTCAAATCGCGCGGGCCGACCCTTGGCTCGCCGACGGGCCTCGGCGATCGAGTCTGCGTCCACGTCGACACCGACGCCGCGTGCTGCCGGGTGCAACTGCAGCGTGCGTAGCAGGATCTCGCCGCCGCCACACCCCGTGTCCAACACCCGCGGCTCAGTCGGGAGAGGCAGAGCAAGGATGGCCGCATCGACGGTCGGCTGCGACATCGGGTTTGCGAACGGCAGGCCAGCGTGGGCGATCCGCGAAGCGCTCGGCACGCCGACAAGGCTCCCAGATCAGCTGCTTCTGCCAGCTCGCCCCCCGGCAGTGTCAACCGGACTGCCCCTTTGACGCGGAGCGGCACCGACCCCGATGTGAGTGCTCCAGGCGTCAAGCGGCAGCTCGTCCGCGCAGCAGGGCTGTCGTCCCGGAGCCCTAGGACCGGAGCCAAGTCGCCCCAACGTCACCTATGCAAATCGGCGATCACACGCGAGGCGCGCCAGCCTGAGGACCGAAGCGATGTCCCGGAAGCATCGGGCGGACTTCCTAGGGCCTGGCAGGCACGGCATCCAGAGCGGGGTCGGTCCCGGCGCGCTGACACTGACTGTGCTCGCCACGGCGACCGCCCTGTCGACAGCCCTTCGAGCGGCAGGCGAGTGGCGTCAGTGCACTTACCCGAGCAGGAGCGGGCGCCTGCTCGCCTGCGGTGCGGATCCCTCCGCTCTCGGTCGCGCTGATACTCGAACAGCCGGCTCGGGCACCGGTCGTTGGCGCAGCGGCTCCAGTCGGTGCCGCGCTCGATGTGGTGAGCGAACCGCCGCGAGTCCGTTCACGGGTTCAGGAACTTGGGCGCCCACTGAATCCCGAACGACACCTGCTTGTCGTTAGTGTTGCCCGGGCTTGTCTCGGTCCGCGAGGTCTGCGCTTGGACGAAGATTTGCCAGCGCTTCTCGGTGCCGGGGATCGTGAACGCGAGCTGAACGCCGCCCACGACCTGCGCCATTGCGGTCTGCCCGATCGGGATCGGACGGTTCCCTGGCTGGTTGGAGGAAACCGGGCCGACGTTCGCTCCGACGACCGCCTGGCCGAACAGCTGGAGCTGCAGCACATCCTTAAACAGGTCCTGCGCGTAGGCGAACTGAGCGCCCCCCTGGTAGTTGGAGAGGGTGAAGCTGAGCAGCTGCGGCTGGCCGCCCGGAGGGATGTTGAACGACGCGCTGCCGAGCAGCACAAGTTGGAACTGAGGATCGTTGGGGATGCCCTTGATCGGGATCCGTAGGACTATGTCCTGCAGCGTGACCTGCGTGTTGGCCGGATTCGGCGTCGCCGCGCCGCCGCTGGTCGGCGCGCTCTTTGACAGGTTGAACTGGTACTGAACCGAGACATTAGGATCCGGCGCCTCAGGTTTCGGCGCGTCGTGCTCGTCCTTGACCGCAGGGCGGTCCTCGCGGAGCCCGCGGCCGTCGATGCTGTGTATCTGGTCGTGGTTCTGCTCGGTCTTCAGCCCCTTGCGGTATTGGAGTTCCCCGGCTACGTATGCGCGAACCTTGGCGCGGTCGGCGCCGAGGAACCCAGCGCGGATCGCGTCGTTGCAGTACAGGCGGGTCACGCCGTCGACGCGGCCCCGGGTTTCGCCCTGCGCGATGAAGACGCACGCGTCCGCGTCCTGGCTCGGGGGCCACGGGGCATCGAAGTCATACCAGTCGAGCCAGTCAACGATCGGGCCCGCGGGACCGAACGCCGGATCGGGCCCCGTGATCCCGAACTGGTCGGTGTCGTTGCGGTAGCGGGCCCACGGGAACCACATGTCCGCCCGGTCGCCCTTGTTCTTTTCCGGAGCCGCCCGTGGCATGAAGCTAATGCCGGGGTTACGCTCGATTTTCTGCTCGGCCAGGTAGGTCTGCATCGTCGAGATCACGTCGAAGCTGCGGAACGAGTAGCCGTGCGCGGCGGATTGCGCGAGGAACGTCTGCGCGACCTTGTCGATGGTGGTCGGCGAGCCGCTCCACATACAGCCGAGCCGGTAAGGCTCGATCTGGTTGCGGTCGTAAGCGACCTCGTACTTTTCCGGATCCAGCGGCGTGACGGGGTACTTGCGGATCCAGGAGACCAGGACGGCGATCGGGAACGGGGAGTTCACCGTGGTCGGGTCCGTCGGCCAATCGAAGTCCGAGACGGTCTCGCGCTGCAGCAGCACCGCGCCGGGCCGGCCCACTCCGGGCGTCCGTCCGGCGGGGCCGGCGCCGGCGGCACCCAGCAGCCGCCCGGTCGCGCGGTTGCCCGCCGAGCGCTGAAGCGAGACGACGTCGATGGCGGCCGGCGGCGCCGCGGCGGGCGCGATCACGACGGGCGTGACCGCATGGGCCGCATCAGCCCGCGCGTCGAGCGATCGTTCCGCCGCCATCCCGTCGATCCTATTGCGCCGCAGAGCCCGAATGGGGCCATAGCGCGTGCCTACCGACTTGGAGGCGATAAGGCCTCGCCACGCGGGTGCGTGCTCTTGCGTCGCAGGCGTCGGGCGCCGGGCTACCCCAGCCGCGCGATCTCCTTCGCCCCGGTACGACGCTCCGCACACGTGCCGTGCCCGCTGACGGACGCCGGCCGCGCCACATAGGCAGCGCGGCGATTCGGATGGTCGTTGCCTCGTCCCCCCATTCGGCGATCAGCGACACCGTCGCCGATCGGTGTGGCGTCGACCTTGGGAGCGAAAGAAGCGTGGGACCGAAGGAGCGTGGCCGGTGTTGTCCCGGAAGCGACAGTCCCGGGCGCCGAGGCGCGATCTTTCCGCGGCACCTCGCGATCCAGCGAGCCGAGCCCTCAGTCCGGCACGACCCCGACCGCCGGCCCGCCGCCCATAGCCGCGCCGGTAATTCCCCAATAGTCCCTACGGGCGGGCTTCTCGGTCGCGGAAAGGGGTCCCGTTCCTGGACGAACCCGCGAGCTTCGAGGCGAGGAAGTCACGTCACGCTGGCCCGGCTGACGGGTCCGACGTCGCGGCCGCGAGCGAACGACGGCCTTCTGGCGAGGCAGTCGTCCGCCGGGTCGAGGCGCCGGCGCTCCCTAGTCCTGTTTGCGTCCTTGTTGTCCGTTGAGATCATCTCGGCGTGGAACAGTTCGGTCTCGCCCATCGGACCGAGGCCCGTCTCGGCCGGCCGGCTACTCGGGCCAGTCGATCCGCTTGGCCAGTCCGAGCGCGATCAGTTTGCTTCGCGCAACCGGCCGGTAGCAAATCCGCCCGCTGACGCACGAGCTAGGAGCACATGACGCGGAACCGTCGTGGTGGCATTCGGCGGGCCGGCTCAGAACCTGGCGCCCGACCGGAGCGATCTACCGGCAGCTCTGCCGCAAGTCAATGTATCTCGCGGTCGGGTGCGACCTCTGTCAGGTAAGTCACTAACGAAGGACTCTTCCGTGCGCAGCAGTCAAAACGATCTGGGCAGTTCGATCCCAGGTGGGATGAGGTCACATCGGTGACCCGCGCTCGCGTCGTCCGTAGCGGCCTTCTCGCGCTGAGCGTGACCCTCCTCGCCGGGTGCGGTGCCGCATCCACCGCTCTCATCCCACTCATCCCGACGTGCACGATCCTCGGCGTCCAGTTCTTGGACAACCCTCAGAACGACACAGCAGTTTGGTCGGAGGCGACAGATTCCAACCCGCCGCACTTCACCTTCTTCCGTTCCCTCGAGACCGATGTGTACGGGGTCAGTGAGGCATCGATGCAAACGCCGAGCGGCACGGTGCTCGTCCGCGCCCAGGCGCATGATGCAGGACGGTTCGCAGATTTCGCAGGCGGCGGGTGGAGCATGCGGGCGCGCAACGTAGCCGCGGGCGGAGCTTTCTCGCCGGTCTTTGCCAGCGGCCGCGCGAACCGCGCGAACGAGCAGGACGATCCCGCAGCGGCAGCGGCGGCGCTTCCGCAGCTGATGACGGTTGGAAGTGCGAATGAGCAGATGTTCGCGTGCGCCGGTGGGCGCTCCAACGACGATGCGGTCCGCACGACGAACCTGCTCGAGGTAAAGCCGCCAACAGGCTCTTCCGCCGCCCCCGGCAGCACGGCCTTCATCCAGGACCTGCTCAACGGGGACGACCGCTTCGTCCGTAACAGGCCAGGGCCCTTGATCGGACCGGCCAACCCCCCGACTCCCACCATCACCAACCGGCCGGGGAATCCGGTACGCGAAGGCTCCGTGCGGTGTGCCATGACTCAGCTCGGCGACGACGTCGCCACCCGCGAGCTGCACATGCTGGCGATCAGCAACGGCGTCCTCTACCACAGCGTGGCCACGGACTTCTCTCGCGCGACGGATGGCGGGGGCTTCACCTTCGAGCGATTCAACACCGTGTCGCCGTGGGGCGACGTCGCTCAGGCGCTGGGCCACAATTTCGGCACGATCGTCGCCGCAGCCATCGTCGCGCGCCCAACCGCCGTCAGCGTGTTCTTCGTCGCCCAATCGGGCGGCAGGTATCGCCTGTACCACACGGTCCGGTTCTCAAACGGATCGTGGCGCCCGGCGGATGACGTCCTTGCCCTCAATGGGGCGACCCTCACGGGGACAAACTTCCCGTTCAAAGTCGCGGCCGGCTTCTGTCCTGTCTACGGGCAGCCGTCCCAGCAGGAGCTGAACTACCTCATCTGGGATGGAGACAAGAGTGTGCACGTGGGGCGTGTCGTAACCACGCCCCAGCAGTGGGAGCCAGGCGTTCAGGGCATATACCCGCCTCTGACCGATATCTCGGCGCTCGTCGGCGGATCGACCGATGTGGCGCGGAACCCAACTTTGCAACTCGCAATCACGACCCGCCCCGCGCCATGACAACACCACGAGCAGATTCTGGAGCAAAGATGACCAGTCCGTCCCATTGTTCCTCGAGTCGAAATGCGGCCCGGCTCTTGCTCCTCGGAGCGGCCGTCGCGCTCGCCTTTGCCGCGCTGACCGCGTGCGGCGGAAGCACGACCGCAGGCGTCACACAACTCCCGGCGCCCACCTTTGGCAGCCTTGAGCTTCCGAATCCCTCCGCGGGCAACGGCTGGGCTACGTACTCGACCAGCTCTCCGCCCGCCGAGGTCCTACCGGTGAGGGGTCGCGCCGTCCGGATCAACTTCTACGCGCCGCTGGGTAGCGCCTTCACCGTCTCACTTCGAGATCTCATGGGCACGTCGGTCGCAACTTTGGCTGAGAACACCGCCACTCCCGCACCGCCTCCTGACGACGGTTACTTCCAGATCGAAGCCGTGAATCCGAGCGCGAGCCAGGCGATCTACACGATGTACGTCCGTGCACCCGCGGGGTTGGCAGCCCCGGGCGATTACGACATCGTGGTCGTCAATCGCAGCCTCCGCACCGACCAAACCGACAGTGTACCGATGGTGGTGCCATTGCGCCATCGGAAATTGTTCACCGTGACCGTGAAGGTGATCGGCCCCGGTCATGTCACTACCGATGATATGCAGATTCAATGTGGCTCAAGTCCCGGGGGTCAAGTCCTCACAGCGTGCAGCCACGAGTTCGGCCCAGGTACCGTGAAGCTCAACCCGAACTCCAACGATCCTGGTGTCACGCGCTTTGTGGGCTGGGCGGGGAACTGCGTGCCCAACGTTCAGTCGTGTTCCCTTACGCTCGACGGTTCGGCGCCGCTCACTGCGATTGCGACGTTCGGGACGGGCCAGTTTCCACCCTTGCCGCCAACAGCGGCGCCCGCGATCCCAGGCCTGGAATGGGTTAACACTCCCCAGTGTCCGGACGACGGGAGCATTCATGTCGACATCCAGTTCGATGCGACGGGATCCTTCTGCTGCGAATCCATCGGTAGAGCATCGACCCGCTGCCCGGGCAAGTTCGAGGTTTCTCCCATGTGCGCGGCAATTAAGGATGAACTGCACCAGCCCGGGGGCTGCTACGAGACGGTGAGCTTCCCGTAACCCCGGCTCGACGGACGCACCGTGCCCCCGCCGGACCGCGGTTCTTGAGCCTCTGCTTCAGCCTAGGTCCTCGCCACCGTGATCAGCCCGGCTTCCGCGACCCCGACCTCGGAGACTGCCAGCAGTTCGGCCGAGTTGTGGCAGGGTGGTTTCCGGCGTGCTGGACCGCCTGCACCGCGGGCGCCCGATGGCTCGCGGCGGACCTTGTCGGTCCTGGACAGACGCATCAGGTCGAGAGGAGCGCGCGCCATCCGCGCACGCCTGATCAGGTTCTCAATGAGAGGCAGGGAAGCCGGCGTCACGCCCGAGATGCTCGTGGCAACCGCAGAGCAGGTCTCTTGTGACTAATCGCTCGCGTCCCAGCGTGACTGACCAGGCCCTGCCGCTTCACGCCTCAAGCGCCCGCGCCTACGCCGTGGCTGCTTTGACGTACCACCGCAGCAGCGCGGCCCGCACCCGCGGGCGCGGTTCTTCTATGAGCGCGACGGCGTCGAGGTTATGGCGCGGTAGGAGGGGGCCGATGCCGCCGCGGCTGGTCGGCGCATGCGACGATTCGGCCAGTCCGCGTGTTCGACAGGAGAGAGTGATGGCCCTTCATCCGCAGGCGAAGGCGTTTCTAGCCGGTATCGAAGCGTCCGGGGCGCCGCCGCTCTACGAGCTGACACCCGAGGAGGCTCGTGCCGGGACTGGGATGATCACCGAGCTGATCGGCGACGGCCCGCAGATCGCGACGGTTGAGGACTTCGCGATCGCCACCACGGCGGGCGAGATCAGCGCGCGCCGGTACGTGCCTGAGAACGCCCCGGCGACGATCCTCTGGATCCACGGCGGCGGCTGGGTGGTCTGCGACCTCAACACCCACGACGCGGTCTGCCGGATCCTGGCCAAGAGCTCCGGCTGCCGGGTCATAGCCGTGGACTACCGCCGCGCCCCAGAGCATCCGTTCCCCGCGCCGCTCGAGGACTGCTGGGATGCGCTGGGCGCTGTGGCAGAGCAGCTCGGACCCGCGCCCCTGATCATCGCCGGCGACAGCGCAGGAGGGAACATGGCCGCGGCCTGCACCCTCCGCGCCCGAGACCGAGGCGGTCCGCAGCTCGCCCTCCAAGTGCTCATCTGCCCGGTGCTTGACCACGACACGACGAACACCTCGTACCGTGAATGCGGAACCGGCCCCGATCTGTTCATCACAGCGAAGGATATGGAGTGGTTCTGGAACCACTACATACCCGACCCGGGTTCGCGCTCGGCGCCCGACGCGTCGCCGTTGCGCGCCGAGGACCTCTCGAACCTGCCGCCCGCGATCGTGATCACCGCCGAATACGACCCGCTCCGCGACGAAGGGATCGCGTACGCGGAGCGGCTGTGCGCAGCCGGCGTGCCAGTCACCCGCCGCCACCACGACGACATGTTCCACGACTTCTTCTCGTTCGTGAACCTGATTGACGCCGGCAACGAAGCCGTCGAGCAGGTCGGCACCGAAATCAGGACGTTGGTGGCGACAATGAGCCCGCCCGGCTGAGGTCGACGAGCGGGCGACCGACGACCCATCCCGTCCTCGGTCGCACCGTCGTTAGCTCCGGTCGACGGGCTACGCCCGGAGGGCTCCTTCCCTCCGCACCCGACGTGATCGTACGCCGCGCAGCTGCCACTTGTAGCAGGAAGCTTTGTCGTCGCCGGATGCCAAATTGGCAGCGGCTCGTGGCCGCCCCCCAGCGACCCATTGCGGAAGGTTCTCGGTGGGCGGCAATCGCCGGGCGAGTGCTTGGCAACCAAGAGCGTGCATCTCGAAGCGCTCGGCGCTAGCCGGTTTCGCGGAAGCGGCAAGCGCGTGAGCGGGCGCTCCGGCACTCGCGGCAGGCTGCCGGTGGTCGAGCGAAGCGACCACCAGACCGCCGTGGCTCCTGTAGGCGTAAGGCAGCCACGAGCGCGACGAAGCCGACGCCGGAATCCGATAGACCCAAGACACCCGCCCAAACCCAGGGCAACCCATCGACGGCTGCATACGCAAATGCGAGCTTCTCGGCGGCCTGGCGTGGGCCCTGGATTCGGCGAGCCCCAGGTACCGGCGGCCGACACGGGCAGCAGGCGACCGCGCTGTCGCAAGTCGTCTGTTGCGGCAGTCTGGGGACGGCTATGTGAGGTCTTGCACCGGTTCTCGCCTCGGTCGGACGGTTGAGGCTTGATGCAGAAGCTGCCAAGATGCGCGGCCCCTATAGAGCCTTCTCCTGAAAGGGTTGCGACTATGCGCTTTTTGAGGGCCAAGACCTGGCCGCTGGCGGCCGCCGTGGCCACGATGCTGGCCTGCATGCTTGCCGCGGCATCACAGGCTTCTGCTGCGTACAAGGTGAGCAACCAGACGGCGACGAAATGGATGCAGGGCTACCTGCAGGCGTGGGAGACCCGAGACGCCAATGCCGTTGTGAAGCTGTTTACGCCGAACGGCGTGTATCAATCGATCCCCGGGGTCGCAAACCAGACGTTCGTCGGCCGGAAAGCGATTCACAAGTATTGGTTCGATGTGACACGGCCGCAGTCGATGATTCACGGAAGTCAGGGACAACCAATCGTCAGTGGTGATCGTGCTGCGATCGAGATCTGGGTGACCTTCCGCGATCCGGTGTACAACCCGAAGGGCAGTCACATGATCACGTTGCTCGAGACCAACGTGGTGACGTTTGTGAAGAGTGGCTTGGCTTCCAAGAACGTCGAATACTGGAACATAATCCCGGGCGTGCACTCGCCGCCGCCGGACTGGGGCACATAGATATCACCGGGTCCGACGATGCGACCCCAGATAGCGCCCGCGCGTCGCCGAGGGAATGTCGATCTGAGCCGAGGCCACGAGGGCGACCCGGCGGGGGTGACTCGTCCGTGCGGCGAGTCCACGCTGCGAGGCCCGCTGCCGCTGGCACGCGAAAACGGAGCAGCGACGACGGGCAGCGTGACGTTGGCTCGCCCGCGAACCGCGGGGTGACCTCGCGGGTTCGGGTCTGACATGAGGCCCCCGTCGGCCGGTGCATGGGCGTTAGCCCGACCTGGCCACCACCAGGCGGAGCCCCGGCCGCCTGAACTCGACCGAGCGCGAGCGAGGTCGGTAGCGAGAGCCGGCGCATCCGGCGGTCTCTGTCGCGCGGACCGCGGCAGCGCTGGGACCGTGTCGCTCTTCGTGGCTGTCGTCGGAACCGTCTGGCGGTCGGGCCGAGGTCGAGCAGATCCTTGACCGTGGCCGGTTTGCATGATGGCCGGACGCATCGTGCTCTTCGCCGCCACCAGCTACACCGGCGACCTGACCGCCCGCACGCTCGTCGATCGGGGCGCACGGCCGGTGCTGGCCGCTCGCTCACAGGAGCGGCTCGCGGGACTCGCCGAGGCCGCTCTGCGCTGCTCACCGCCTTCGGCACGACTGGGTGCCCGGCGACCTCGCGGGCGCTCTCGCCCTATGCGAGATCGGAGCCAGCGTGAGGCGCCTGCTCCGCGCGACCAACGAATCTGTCGCCGGCGAGTGCTTTTGTCATCTGAGCGCAGTCGGACCGGACTATCGCTGTGCCGACGTTCCGGTGGGGGCGGGTCGCGCGGGCTCGGCGGCGATGGCCTGGGTCGGGGCTACCATCCGCGCCATGACCAACACTGACATTGTGACGAGCATCGAGCGGCGCCTGACTGAGGCCAGGGCCGAGATCGCCCAGCTGGAGGGCGCCCGCCAGGCGCTGATCGACGACGACGCGCCCGCCGGCACACCTCAACCGCGCCGGGTGGCGCGCAAGACCACGTCGCGCAAGACCGTCCGCCGCGGCAACGAGGTGGTGCCAGCCGGCAAGCTGACCGCGCTGTTGGACGGGTCGGCGGGGATGTCGACGTCCGAGCTGGCGACGGCCACCAACGGCAGGCCCGACCAGGTCCTCGCTCTGTTGCGCGAGCTGGCGCAGGCCGATCAGATCCGTCGTAGCGGGGAGCGCCGCGGCACCCGGTGGCATCTGATCACCGATGAGGACCGGGTCGCGGCCCGGGCGGCCGAGATCGCCGGGCAGAGCAAGCGTCGCTCGAAGAAGGCTGCCTGACGCGACGCGGACGCCGCGCGTTTCTGAAGGCCAGTCCCGGGAGCGCGATCGTCACCTCGGGGTCGACCGCTAGCCTCAACGGCTGACAGGGATGAGACTCGACCGCGTTCAGCCAGGCGATGTCATCAAGGCGGCGATCAAGGGCCGGACCGGGATCTGGGGCGAGGTGACCGAGGTCAAAGACGGCACCGTCTATTTCCGGCCGCTCTGTCCGGCCACCGGTTGGCGGCATGCCGGTGCCCACGAGGTCGTTGGCCACTGGCGCAAGGCGCGCCGTCGGGGGACGGCAGGCGACGAGGACGCGCCGCCGGTATCGGCCGAGCAGCTCTCGCTCCCGGGCGTTCACACGTAAAGCGGCGCAGGTGGTGGTCCAACGGAGCGCCGCATCGCCTGCATTCCCAGAGTCGGCACGAAGCCTGAACCCTCGAGTTGCCGCCAAGAAGAAGGGCACGGCCCCCGGGCGACCGCGCCACGTCCGAAGAGCAGCGATTGGGATGTCGCCGGTGCCTCATCGGACGCGCTTGACTTTCAGGCTGTAGGTGATGGTCTCGATGCAGTCATGCTGCGAATGAGAAAACAGGTTTAGGCGGAAGACGATCGTCCCGGAGGCCGATGCACTGCGGCCCGTGCGCAGCCCGAACACCGCTCGCGTTCGTAGGTTCGTGGCTAGCTCCTCCTGGAGAAACGGGATGTCGCGGTCCTCCGCAGCCACCGGGACGGGGGAGCCGCTGGCGTTTGTCCGCTGCGGGCACGCCACGACGGGCACCGGGGTCTCGCCGCCGGACTCACCGCTGTAGTAGAGAAAGAACCTGCCGGGTGGACTCAGAGGGTCGCCGCGATCGGGAAGGCTCAGACTGAGGTTAAGCGTGTAGCTGCGCGTCTGCCGGTTGGGGAACGTGCACCCGCTCGTCACCGTGAATGGGGTGAACGCGCACACGCTGGGATCGACCGGCTGCGGAGTGAACCCGTCCGGCGAATAATTCGGGTCGACCGTCCAGCTGCCGGCAACCTCGTCCGACGCGCTGGCGTGAAGCGAGCTCAAAACCACGCGCACCGGGATCAAGGGTGTGCCGAGCCCGGGCAACAACGGCTGCGGCACCGGCCGAGCGCTCATCCGCGCCGACGCCTGCAGCCGGTACGTCGTCGTCGTATTGTCGAGACAGCCGGCTGGTGGTCTCCCGTACGCCGAGTCCATTCCCGCGCTCGAGTAGCCGTCAGCAGTCTGAGCGGTTCCGCTAAGCGACACCGCCCACAGCTTCGGCTTCGCCTTCGCCGCCACGGCGACAGGGACGGCGACAGCGCCCGTCGTGGCGAGAGCGGCGGCGGCGGTCACGAGAAGCGAGACGGGGCGAGTTGAACGCATGTAGAGCCTCCAGTCGGCGCAATTGTCAAATCTCGTGGATGAAGTGGTGATGGATCCTCAGCCGGCGACCGTCTCGTCGGAACGCCATGCGCTGGCATGCGTGACAGGACCGCATGACCATCAGCGGCATACTCGTAAAGGTCGTCGACCGCTCATCGAGATTCGGCACCGATCATCGCCGATGACCACCCCATGCACAAACGACCGTACGCTCTCGGCACCCGTGGTCCCGCCCATGGCCGCGGGTCCACCGCGCCGATCACCTCCTGCGGAAGCTTGACTTTCTTTCGAGGCACGAGTCGACCGTCGACTGGCGCGGCGGCTGGGTAGCGCGCCGCGTCAGCCGATCGGGTCAACGGCGACTTCGACCGTGAACGGCACCAGTCCGTCGAGCGCGACCGCGACGGGCGCCTCGCTCGAGCCGTACGACTCGACGACCTCGGTCTGTCGCGCGAGCGGCGACGCGTCGACGACGGCCCGGCCGGCGCTCGTCACCGAGCGGGCGCAGAGCTCTGCGAGCGGCTGGCCGCCAGCGCGCACCTCGTCGCAGGCGGCGAGCGCGAGCGACACCGCCGCCGGCGTTTCGCCCCAGAACGCGACCGGCAGGCCGGTGAGTCGCAGTTCCGCGCCGACCGGCAGCCGCACCGCGTAGCCGCGGTCCGCTCCGCGCAGCGAGATGACGACGACAGCGTCCCCGACACCGCGGGCGTCGGCGGCCGCGAGCACGTACAGCTCGACGGTATCGACGCGCGGCCGGTCAGACCAGGCGACGCCGAGGGCGGCCGGTAGGAGCGCCCAGCCGGGCCCGCCGCGCAGCACGACATCGAACAGCAGGTCGGCACGCGGCGGCCGCAGGCGTGCGACGCCGCGCGAGGCGAAGGCGGCCGTGAAGGTCACGGCACGGGGCGGATCTGGCCGACGACCGCAGTGTCGAGCTTCTTGGAACTGCGGATCTCGAAGCCGCCCGTGCGCGTCTCACCGTCGATCTCGTACGGTTTGTCGTTCTTGATGTCGTCCTTCGTGATGTGGTCCTTGAACTCGCCGCCGTCCTCGCGGTACTTCGTCGCGATCCTGTCGATGTACTTGTCGTACAGCGACTTTGTGTACGCAGTGTCGCGATCGAGATACTGGCGGTTCGGTTTGGTTACCTCGGGCGCGTTCGGGACGAATCGCTCGAGCAGCGCGACGTAGTCGGCGCCGTCGCGCGCGTTGTTGTACGCGCCGACCATCTCGTCGAGCATCGCGTCCTCGGTCGCGCTCGCGCCGAGGCCCTCGAACAGCTGCTGGCCGGCCGCGTTCCTGCCCATGTAGACGGCGTTCTCGCCCTGCCACGCACCCCCCGGGTGCTTGAGCAGGTACTTCGGGTGGTTGTAGAGGTAGACCCACTGGCCCTCGATCAGGTTGCGGGCGCCGAAGCTGCCGGCGTTGAGGGGGTCGTCGAAGGTGATCTTGCCCTCGATCGGCGTCCCCTCTCGGCTCGTGTGGATGCGCAGCCGCTCGCCCTCGGGCACCTTCATGGTCTCCGAGCCGTAGCGGGCGTCGAACGCGGCGTTGCCGACGGCCGCGCGCATAGCGTTGCACTCGACGGCGATGATCGTCGTCAGGCACTCGGCGATCGTTAACCCCGAGAGCCACGCCTTGATCCCCTTCGAGGCGCTCTTGCCCGGCTTCAGCCGCCAGTCCATCCAGCCGATCCGCTGGAAGTACTCCTCGTTCGCATGCCCGGCGCGCCACCCGTCCCTCCAGGGATACTTGTCAGGCTCCTTCTGGTGCGCATCGAAGTAGTTGTAGTCGTACCAGATGCCAGAGGTCGGGCTGCCGACGCCATTGGCCGCCTGCATCCCCTTCTCGACGACCGCGCCGATCGCAGCATCGGTCAGGTCGACCTCGGGCGGGGCGGCGAGCGGCGCCGCGGCGATGGCGTCGAGCTCCTGCAACGTGTCATGGCCGGCGACGCCGTCAATCCCGATCTTGCGATCCTTCTGGAAACGGACGACCGCCGCGCGGGTGTCAACGTCGTACCTACCGCTCGGGATCCCGCGCTTGAACGTGTGCGACATCTCGTAGCCGGCGTCGAGGAGCGCGTGCTGGAACGCCGCGACGCCGTCGCCGCTCGACCCCAGCACGAGGTACTTCTCATTGTGGTAGGCCTTCGCCAGGTCGTCGTATCCCGACAGGCGCCACGAAACGAGCTGCGCGCTCAGCTCGGCGGCGGTGAGTTTGCGCCGCGCGAGCAGGCGAACAAACGCACGGTTGCCGACGGCGCGCGCAAGCGCGACTCGCGGATCGTGCGCCTCGTCGATGGCACTGTGTGCCTGCGGGCGCACCCCCGAGCCCTTGGCTGCCGCGACACGCTCCGGCATTCCCGGGCTCACAGGACCGACTCTACCGCGCGGCGCCGCCGGAGACGGTCAGAACATCGCGCAAACGCGACCGCTGGAGCCACATGCACGGGGTGCGCCAGCGCGATCGAATTGGCAACCAGATGGCACTGTTGAGCACGTCGCTGGGCGGCAGGTCATCGCCGCACTTGGGGCAGCATGTGGGTCGGCTCATTGCGCAGAACTTCTAGGCTGCGGGTGGATGGCGTTGGGTAACGAGCGGCTGATCGACCAAGAGCTTGGCGCGTGGGTTGCGAGCCTGGAGAGAGGGCCAGCGGCGCTTGACGTGGCGCAGGCGCGTGCGCAGGGACGGTCGCGGGCGCTTGCTCGAGTACGAGAGCCAGAGCTTGCCCGCGTCCGTGATGTCGCGATCTTGGCCGATGGGCGGAGCATCGATGCCCGCGTGTACGAGCCCGCGGGCGCGGGACCGAGCGTGATCGTCTATCTGCACGGCGGGATGTGGCTGTTATGTGACCTTGAGACCCACGACCGGACGTGCCGACGTCTTGCTCATGCGACGAGAACGCGGGTGGTCGCCGTCGACTTTCGTCGCGGTCCAGAGCATCGGTGGCCGGCGGCGGTCGAGGACGGATTGAGCGCCGTGGGCTGGGTCACCGCGGAGCTCGACGTGCGCCATCCCGTGCTCGCCGGCGATAGCTCCGGGGGCCATTTGGCGCTCCTTGTCGCCTTGCGCCTGCGAGATGGCGGAGGCGGGTGCGGCGGGCTGCTGCTCGCCTGCCCGAACACCGATCTGCGTCTCAACAGCCCCAGCGTCCAACGCTTCGGTCACGGCTGGGGGCTTGATGTCAACTCGCTGCGGTGGGCCATCCAGCAATGGTTACCGCGCGATGTCTCGCCAGACGATCCGACGATCAGTCCGGTTCTGGCCGATCTCCGCGGGCTTCCACCGGCAGTGATCGTCACCGCTGACCATGACCCCTTGCACGACGAGGGCCACGCGCTCGCACAAACCCTCCGCGATACGGGAGTCACCGTGATCGAACGCTGCGAGCAAGGGATGGTGCACGGGTTCATACAGAATCTCGACCAGGTCTCCCCTGGTGCACAGCGCGCTGTGGAGCGCTGGCATGACGATGCCTGCCAACTGCTGAACACCATCACCAGGGACTCGATGGGCCAGCAGTTCGATGAGTCGGAAGGGAGATCGCCTGACCGGCGTCGTGGACGGCGATCCAGACCTGTCGCGTGAGGCACGCGCTCTGAAACGACGCATCGTTTGCGACGTGGACGCTATGCCCGACCTGGTCGAGCTCGTCGCGGTCGGCGTTGGTGTCCGCGCAGCTATGGCGGCGCGCCGCCCGGGCCATCGCATCCGTAGCGACGCCCAAACTGACGGCACCCACCGCAACGGCGACCGAGCAGAAGCGACCACGGCGACACGAGACGGTCACGTCTTTGGCTTGAGGGTCGAGCGCTGGGCGCTCACGGTCATGCGGTCGTTCTAGTACAAGCCGTTGGCGCCCAGAGTCAGCGCGTACCGCAGCGAGAAAGGCCCAGCGTTGACCATCCACGGCCGACCCAGCCACAGGTAGGCGTCGGCCTGCGCGGCGGCGATCCCTCGATCGGCGGCGGTGAGATGCCAGCGACGGTTGGCCACATCAGTCGTCGGGGGAATGCCGAGCCGCTGGCAGACCTGCTGGCCCGGGCGACTACAGCGCGGTGTGTAGTTGGACCTGGCGCCGCCGCCGGGGACTTGGCCGGCGAGATACGGCGAGCCGTTCTCGTCGGTATTGATCACGAAATGCATGTCACGCGCTCCCGCAGCCGCCAGGTCTCGATTGATCGCTGCCCCCCACTGCAGCTCCTGATCGGTCGAGCCATACTGGGTGACGTTGAGCGCGAAGCCGCGGGCGTGCCAGATACCGGAGCGCTCGAGCATCTGCGCGATCGCCGCGGGGTTCTCCCAGCCGTAGGCGCCCGCGTCGATGTACACCGTTGTGTGGGGCAACGCGTTAAAGACCTTGGCAGCGTAGGAGACGAGTTGCTCGGGAACGGCAGAAGCCACGCAGACCGCAAAGGGCAGGTCGGGCTGCAGGATCAGCGCGACTCGTGACACCCCAATTCCGGCCGCATAGCTGCGTACCCACGCCCTGTAGCCGGCCTGGTCGGCGGCCGACCAAAACCCCGAGCAGCTCTCCCACGGGCTCAGGCGAAAGACCGCAGCCTGGGTGAGGACGTCAGGATCTCCCTGAGTCGAGTCCTGGATCGATTCCCGCGCAGTCTCGCTGGCGTTGCCGTCCCACGAGCCGGCCCACACCGCACGCGGCCGCAGCGCGATCCTTGCCAACAGCCGCTTGTCGCCGCCACGAGCAGCCGCGTAGGCGGGCCACACGCCGTCGATCGGCCCCTCGTACACGCCCCACTTCATCCTGGCCAGCGGGTTGCCCTTGGGGACGTGGCGCAGCCCGCCATTGGCGGTGCCCGCCCATGCCGGCGCGACGCCGACAGTCAGCGCCACAAGCGCCCACGCCAGCGCAACCCCGGCACGACTCGCCCCAATCATCCGCTGCACAGGGGCCAAGCCTAGCGACCTACGCACCCCCACTCACGATCACGTCAGGGCCGGCGGCAGCGCGCCATGCCACACCCGACGGCGGTGTCGGGCGATCGGCTTGACAGCCGACGCCCCGCCAAGCCCACGAGTGGTTCGGCCACATAGGCATGGTGGGCGCCGCCCTCCGGCCCGCGTCATCGCGCGGCATCTCTCGCCAACACGTAGGCGTCAGCTCTGACTGAATCGGACGGGGGCACAGCTCTCCACGTCCCAGAAGCGGATGCGACACCCAGGACGGCCGCTCCGGCCAGCGCCCAAGTCTTCCGCATCACGGGCGCCGCAGCCCCAACTCGCCGGAGTAGAGAGCGGTGCACTTGTGCATCGCGGCGTTGAGGATGCTCATACCACTGTTCGTGGCGGATGATGGGATTCGACTCGTGTCGACGAGGGGCTGACCGTTGACAGGGTCCGGAAAGTCGTTCACGCCGTTCTCACGCATGCACTGGGCGAACTTGAGGGCGGCGTCCATCTGCTGGGGGCTCCGCTTGCTGCCCATGAACCCCGCTGGCTCCAGGTCATTACACGCGCTGATGGCCTGCTTGAACGCCGGGGTGCTCAGGTCCAGCGACGAGCCGTTCGCTATGCCATCGATGGTGAACTTGCCCGACGCGCCCGGGTCCGGGAACTCGCTGACCCCGTTGCTGCGCATGCACTCCGCAAACTTCACCGCCTTCCGAGCATTGGCGGCGGTGTTGTTGCTGCCGGTGCCGGTATCGGCAGGTGCGCTTGAACCGCACCCGCTGATCAAGGCGACCTGGGCGATCAGGGCAAGGGCGGCGAGCGGCTGTCGCATTCGACGCATGTGTTCTCCTGCAGGTCGTCATTGCGTTGACATCAGTTCTGTGCCGAGGGGCGACCGGGAGCGGGTGGCAGGGATTGGGCATTTCTGCCGGGGTCTCCTCCTGGACCAGCGGCCGCTGCGGGCGCGGCGATCGTGCCCATGCTGATCGCCGGGGCGACGGACTCGACCAACTGCGTGGCGGCCTCGCCCGCGGCGGCCAGGATCTCCGACGTGTCGCTGCCCTGCCCTTGCCCCACCACCACGCCGACCGCGGTCAGCGGGCGCCCGCCGACCGTCACGTGGGTGAAGAAGGCCAGGCACCCCTTCGCCGCGGAGTCCGAGCCGGTCTTGCCGGCGTAGCCCTCGGCGATCAGGGGGTTGTAGTTGGTGACCGTGCCGGCCACCGGCAGCGTCACGCTGGCCATCGAGACGATCTGGCGGAACACCGGGAGGCGCATCGCCCGCTCAAAGACGCGCAGCTGGTCGGCGGCGGTCGACACTGTGCTCGCAGCGAACCCGCTGGGATCGGTGTAGGTCGTGTGCTCCATCCCGAGCGCGCGAGCCTCAGCGTTCATCTCGGCCAGGAAGTGCGTCTCGCTGCCAGCCACCCGGGTGGCGAGCATCCGGGCGATGTTGTTGCCGGAGGGGATCAGCAGCGCCTCCAGCAGCTGGCGCTCGGTCAGCTGCTCGCCGGCCCGCACCGCCACGACCGACTGGTCCTGGGCCTCGGCCTGCGCCTGGGTCTCGGTGACGGTAATCGTGAACCCGTCCTGCGCGCCGCTCAGCGGGTACTGCTTGAGGGTCAGATAGGCCGTCATTACCTTTGCCAGGCTGGCGATCGCGACCGGCTGCTCGTGCGGGCTCACCGCGGGCCGGCCGTTGCCGAGCACCAACGCCGCCTGACCGCGCGGCGGCCACCTGACCGACGACAGGTCGGCGCGGTCCTTGTAGTCGGGCCGGTTCCGGCGTGCCGTGAACGCCGTAGCGACGAGAAGTAGGACGAGACCGGCGATGCCGGCGACGAGTAGGGTCGATCGGGAACGGCGGGCCGGAGTCCGTACTGGTTGCCTGGAGGCCACGCCGCCATTCAAGGCAGCGTGGTGTTGCCAGCACGTATGCAATTTTCGATATGCCGACGATATGTTCCGGCTGGCAGCATCAAGGGCATGCGTGTGTTGATCGTTGAGGACGAGCCCTACATGGCGGAAGCCATCCGCGATGGCCTACGTCTGGAAGCGATCGCGGCAGACATCGCCGGTGACGGCGATACCGCCGTGGAGCTGCTGGGCGTCAATGCCTACGACATCGCCATCCTCGACCGCGACATCCCCGGGGCCTCCGGTGACGAGATCGCCAACCGCATCGTCGCCTCCGGCAGCGGCATGCCGATCCTCATGCTCACCGCTGCCGACCGGCTCGACGACAAGGCCTCCGGGTTCGGACTTGGCGCCGACGACTACCTCACCAAGCCGTTCGAACTCCAAGAGCTCGTCCTCCGCCTCCGAGCGCTTGACCGCAGGCGCGCCCACGCGAGGCCGCCTGTGCGAGAGATCGCCGGCGTGCGGCTGGATCCGTTTCGCCGCGAGGTCTACCGCGACGGCCGCTACGTCGCGCTGACCCGCAAGCAGTTCGCCGTGCTCGAAGTCCTCGTCGCTGCCGACGGCGGTGTCGTCAGCGCCGAAGAGCTCCTGCAACGGGCGTGGGATGAGAACGCCGACCCGTTCACCAACGCCGTGCGCATCACGGTGTCGGCACTGCGCAAACGGCTCGGCGAACCGGCGATCATCGCCACCGTGGCCGGCGTCGGCTACCGCATCGACACAGGCGCAGACTCCGCAGGCGAGGGAGGCGATGGTGGATAGAGCGCCCGGGTTGAGCGTTCGGCTCAAACTCACCCTCAGCTACGCCGGGTTCCTCATGCTCGCAGGCGCCTTGCTGCTCGCCGCCGTGTGGGTGTTCCTGCTGCGGTACGTCCCCGATCGTGCGTTCCTCATCAACGCCGACACCCCCCTTCATAGTGTTTTTCCCGTCCGGTCAAGCCTCCTGCACGTTTTCGCTCCGAGGGCAGCCGCAGTGCTGGCGTTCCTGTTGGTATTCGGTCTCCTGGGAGGGTGGCTTCTAGCCGGCCGGATGCTCGCCCCTCTGAGTCGCATCACCGACGCCACACGCACGGCTGCGACCGGATCGCTCTCCCACCGCATCCGGCTACCGGGCCGCAGAGATGAGTTCCGCGAACTCTCCGACGCCTTCGACGCCATGCTCGCGCGGCTCGAAGCACACGACGCCGAACAGCAGAGATTCGCAGCCAACGCCTCCCACGAACTGCGCACCCCGCTGGCGATCACCCGGACACTTCTCGACGTGGCCCGCAACGATCAAAACCGCGACACCGGCGAACTGGTCGCCCGCCTCCACGCCGTCAACGCGCGAGCGATCGACCTCACCGAAGCACTGCTCCTGCTCAGCCGCGCTGACCAGCGGTCCTTCACCCGAGAACGCGTCGACCTGTCTCTGATAGCCGAAGAAGCCACCGAAACGCTCCTCCCCCTCGCAGAAGAGCACGGCGTCACCATCGAGACCTCCGGCGACGCGACCCCCACCATCGGCTCGTCCGCGCTCCTGCTACAGATGACCACGAACCTCGTGCACAATGCGATCGTCCACAACCTGCCTGAACAGGGCACCGTGTGGGTCACGACCAACGCTCACCCCAAGAGCGTGGTCCTCACTGTCGAGAACACCGGCGGGAAGCTCACCCCACAGCTGGTTTCCACGCTTGTAGAGCCGTTTCGGCGCGGCACCGAACGCATACGCACCGACCACGCAGGTGTCGGCCTCGGCCTCGCGATCGTCAAGAGCATCACCCAAGCGCACGGCGGAACCCTCACCCTCACCCCCCGGGCCGCTGGCGGGCTTCGCGTCACCGTGCAACTGCCCGCCACGCAACCGCACGCTGGCACGTAACGATCAGGGGAGTTGCCGTATGGCCCCAAGAGGAACTCTGGAATAGTCCCCTCTCCGAACGGCGGGAGGGGCCGGCTCCTGAGGATCCCCTACACGGCGTCAATGCCGGCGGTCAGTCAATGAGCCCAACGAGTGACGCCAGCCGGGGAGTCCGCTTCAGCCGGTGGCGTCGTCGACGGCTCGCCGCAACGCTTCGACTGTCCGCTCCGCCTCGTCCGCGACGGGCTCGCCGAGTCCGAGGATGATGCGTGCGGCGCCGGCCTCGGCGTAGCGGCCGATCTGTCTCGGGTCGGTCGCGACGCCGGCGACGTGCACCGGCACGCCTGGGTTGGCGCCAGTGAACGCCGCTACACGCTCGAGGATTCCGGGCCCCTCGATCGGCGCCCACCCGTCCCCGTACTCGAGCGCTCGCTCCTCGGAGCCTGGGGAGTTGCCGCCCAGGATGAGCGGGACGCCGCGGGGCTGCGCCGGCTTGGGCCAGCACCAAATGGCGTCGAAGTTGACGTACTCGCCGTGGTAGGTGGCGACGTCGTCTTGGAAGATCCGGCGCATGGCGAGCATGCGCTCGCGCACGAGTTCGTAACGGGTGTCAGGGTCGATGCCGTGGTTGCGCATCTCCTCGATGTTCCATCCGTGGCCGACGATCAGATCGAGGCGACCGCCGGAGAGGAAGTCGACGCTGGCCGCCGCCTTGGCGGTTGAGATCGGATCACGCTGGGCGACCTGGATGATCGATGACTCAAACCGCAGGCGGGTGGTCGCAGCCGCCGCTGCGGAAAATGTGACGAACAGGTCGAGCGTCCGCGCGTACGCCGCCGGGAGATCGCCGCCCGGGTACGCCGACTCGCGGCTAGAGGGGATGTGGGAGTGCTCACCCATCGCCATCGCATCGAGGCCGGCGTCCTCAATGAGCTTCGCGGTATCGCCGGGCAGCATCGTCTGGTCGGTGAGGATGGTGTAGACCCCGATCTCCATCTCATTCTCCTCCGGGATGTTGGTGGGTGTGGCAAAGCGCCGAAGCGCACTCGCGGCGCGGAACACTAGGCGATTGCTCAAGCGCCACGTCTCCTCGGATCGGCGTCCTCGTACTCGCGGTCGAGCCTTAGAATCGAGTCGGTGTCCTCGCCGAACGGGCTGGACTTTTATGACGCCGAGCTGCGCGCTCACCATGAGCATCTGCGCGCCGCCTATGCGATCACTCCCGGTGACGCGGTACTCGACATCGGGTGCGGAACCGGGCTGACGACGCGCGAGGCGGCGCGTGCCGCGGCGCCGGGCCGCGTTGTCGGAGTCGATGTGTCCGAGCGCATGCTTGAGCGCGCCCGTGAGTTGACGGCGGCCGAACACCTCGACAACGTCCAGTACGAGCCTGGCGACGCCCAGGTGCATCGTTTCGCGCCCGCCGGGTTCGACGTGGCGATCAGCCGATTCGGGACGATGTTCTTCTCCGATCCGGTCGCCGCGTTCGCCAACATCGCCGCCGCCCTTGGCCCCGAGGCGCGTCTGGTGCTGCTCGTCTGGCAGCGCTACGAGCACAACGGATGGGCACGGGCGATCGACGCCGCGCTGGGTGACGCGGCGCAGCCACCGCAGCTGGGCGCGGACCCTTTCTCGCTCGGCGACGCCGACGCCACTGCAGGCATCCTCGAGGCCGCTGGCTTCGACGGGGTGCGCTTCGAGGATGTCCACGAGCCGGTCCTCTACGGACACGACCTCGACGGTGCTCTCGCCTTCGTCCGGGGATTTCAGAGCACCAGCGCGGCCCTCGCGAGCCTGAGCGACACCGAGGCGGCTCGTACCGTCGAGCGACTGCGCGAGATGCTCGCGGCGCGCTACAGCGTCGAGCGCGGCGTCGTCCTTGATTCCCGTGCCTGGTTGATCACGGCGCGGCGTTGCCGCTAAGACCTCGACGAGCGCTCGCCGGGAGCCGGGCTCGGCCCGCTCGGTCTACTTGCGCGACCCGCTCCGCGTTCGCTTTCGCGTCCCGATGGGATCGTTTGGCAGCCGCTGCGATAGCCGGCGCGCCGGTCTCGGTCACATCCTCCGGTCGCGGAGGGTCATATGGATAGGCCGATGAGAAACGGGACTGACCGAAGTCATACCGGTAGCGCGGTCACACACTCCAAAGGAACGCAGCATGGTCTACCCACACGTCCAATATCAAGGCCCGGCCTATCCGGACCGCCTCGAAGCACACAGCCCCAGGACGACACGCGAGCTCGACAGCCGTGCCAACGACGGCATCCAGGTCCGGTTGCTCTGGCACCCGCGCGACGGCCACGCGTCGGTCGTCGTCAACGACTTGAAGACCGGCGAGACATTCGAGCTGCCCGTCAGCGACGGCGACCGGGCACGTGATGTGTTCCACCATCCGTACGCCTACGCGGCGAGGCGCTCCCAGCGGATCGGCAAGCCCGCCCGCACCTCCACCCCCACCACGAGCGCGGCATAGGGTGGTCCACGCTGATCGAGGCACTGCCGCCAAAGCTCTGCATACACGGCAACGGGGATCACGCGCCCATCCGCCTGTGACGCTCAGGTGGGCGCGGTGATCAACCGAACGGCTGCGCGGACGAGCTCGGAGTTGTCTGCCGCGGTGCTGCCGTCGGGAAGCACCAGCACATCTTCCAGTCCGACGCGAACGTCGATACCGGCCGCCCCGGCCGCTGGGATGACCTCCCAGGTTCGCGCTCCGAAACCGTGCCAGAGTTGCGCCACGCCCGGGGGGATCAGCTCTGCGATTGCGCGCGCGTCCTCCGCGCCACCCTCAACCTCAACCAGCGCTCGCAGGATCTGATGAGCGAACGGGCTCCGTCGAAGTTCTTCGGCGTCAGCCGCGGTAGCCAGCCCAGCCTCGATGGCGATGCCTGCATGCAGCGCAGCGCGTGCGATGCCCGCCCAGCCCAGGTCGGACAGATTCACCGAGACGAAGTCGGGTCGTTGCCGCCAGGCGGCTAGTGCGGCCGCGCGGGCAAACGGATCGGGGTTGATCGCGGCCGACGTGGAGACACCGATCGGCAGCCGCGGAACGGCGGCGCGGATCGCCGCTACCGCGGCATCGCACGCCTGGGCGTCCATTGTCTGTACCCCGCGTCGGTCGGTCGGATGGACGTGCACGGCAAACGCCCCAGCGGCGTGGACCGCGATCGCGTCGGCGGCGAGCTCCTTCGGCGACACTGGCACGACGGGATGCTCCGCCCGGGTACGCCCCCCGTTCAAACACGCCATCACCGCCATCGCAGCCGCCTGCACCCGATGCCGGCCGGCCGGCCGGCCCACCTCAACGGCGCGCGGAGGATGACCATCGGTGGAAGTCTGACGCACCGGCACCCGTGTACCGGGATGCAATCTCAGCGATCAAGGCGGCGCGTCGACTGGAGGGATCGTCCGGACCGTGGCGGTCGGCACGAGGGCGAGATTGGCGGGCCCGTCTCCGCTCGGGCTGCAGTCAACGCTGCCAGACGCAGATGCCGCGTCGCGCAGGGTGGGTCGTGCCCGTTTCGCGTGCGGACCCTAGGGGGTCCGGCCGCGGCCCACCAGGTACATGAGGCCGCCACCGACCGCTATCCCGGCCAGGAAGGCCGGGAACCGCCGCCGGGGCTTGGGTTGCTCGACCACTCCGAGCACCTCCGCGGCCATCGGCCCATAGATGAGCGCGGCCGACCAGACCGTGCGGGCGACGTCGCCGTAGCGGCGGGCGTGCTTCCGGGCCTTGCGCTTGGCGACCTTCTTGCCGACGAACCAGGTGACCTTGGCCGCCCGCCGGGCAGCACGGTTGCGTGCGCCGTTCGTGGCGCCGTTGGCTCCTGTCTTTGCCGCGGTTGTCTTGCTCGGCATGCTCCCGGTCATCTCTCGGCTGGATCCTACCCCGACCGTGGCCGGCGCCAACCGTCGGCAACCGATGGAAATAGGAGGCAATGCCATGAAGACCCCGATCGCCAACCTCGAAGACTTCGCAGCGCTCGACCCGTTCTTCCGGATCATCCAGGACGGCCTCGCCGGGTTCGTCGAGGCTGACCACTTCTTCGACCTCCTCGCCGAAGACATCGTCACCGAGTACGTCGTGACGGTCCCCGGTTATCCACCGCGCGTCGAGGGCCGCGCCGCGCTCGCGGAGCTCTACCGTCCGTACGGCACCAGGATGAGCCTTGAGCGCTGCTTCGACCTCGCCGTCTACCACGATGCCGCCAAAGGCGTCGTAGTGCTCGAATACGCCTCCGAGGGACACGCCGTCAAGACCGGAAACCCCTACCGCAACCGGTTCATATCCGTGCTCACGCTCCGCGGCGGTGAGGTCGTTCACTGGCGGGACTATCTCAACCCGGTCGCCGTATTCGACGCACTCGGCTGGCCGGCACGCTGACGAGCAGTCACACCCTCGTGACGATCGTCTGAGTCTCTCACGCCCCAACTCGTCACGTGCGGCGGCGCATGATCCGCCTCCCGGTCGGCCGGGTGGAGCTTTTGGGTCTGATCGCGGGCACGAGGGACGCGCTGATGGCCGCTCGTCGCGGGCTGCTTGACGTGCGCCGTCGTTCCTGATCGAATCGCCGATGAGTTCCGACCAAGGAGACGAGATGTCGGTAATGATGGGGCTGCGGATCGCTGCCGATCCCGCACGAGTCCAGGAAGCTCTGAACAGCGACCCTGAGCGGCTGAAGGGAATTGCCCAACGTTCTCGAGACGCCGGGTGCATCCACCACCGGTTCTTCGCCAACGAGGCCGGTGGCGAGGTCCTCGTGGTGGACGAGTGGCCTGACGCCGCGTCGTTCCTGCAGTTCTTCGAGAGCAGCCCCGACATCGGCGAGATGATGGGGGAGGCTGGCGTCACGGAGCGGCCGACGCCGGTGTTCTGGCGCGAGTTGGACACGCCCGACAAGTTCTAGGTCGACGATGTAGAGGCGCCGCTGCCCGCCCGTTGTGGCGCGGAAGCGAGGACCGTCGGATGCCGAAGCGGTCCTCCCTTCGGGCGTTATCAGGCGTCCTCGGCAGCCATCGGCGGGGCGACGACCTGAGTGCCGAGCCGGATCTGTTCATCTGGAGAGAGAGGAACGGCTTCTCGGTTGCATGGACCCTGAGGTCGGGGTTTGTGGGGCGGATCCGGTCGGCTTCGTCGGCATCGACGCGGCGCCGGTCACCGGCGCTCCAAGACCCGCACCGGCCGCGACCGGTTCAGAAGTCGGTTGTGGGGGTGTTCAGCGCGCCGCCGGCGACGATCACGGTCCAAACGAGGGCGGCGACGATGCTGACCGCGATCACCCACACCCCCTGCTTGGACGTGGGCTTGTCGAAACGGATGGCCAGGATGAGTCCCAGAATGAACCCGATCGGCGGCATGGAGACGGCGAGGATGTATGCCAGGACGACGAGGCGGTAGGCACTCGCGGTCTGGCCCTTCGGGGCGCGGCCGTTCTGTGAACCGAGGTGAGCGGCCCCGCGTGCATCGTCTGAAGGGGGCGTTGATGAAGCGCGCATCTGCGATACCTCGGTTCGCATCCTAGTCATAGTCAGCGAGCGATCTCGAGCGTCACCGTGCTGCGCGGCGGGCGCGCTGGGATTGCATCGCCAGGGCCCAGACGCGATCCTGTAGTCATCGTGCGGCTGTTCCGCAAGAGCGAAGAGAAGATTGCCCTCGAGGCCGCGGCTCAGGCTGAGATCCAACGTCTGAGGATGCTGCGAGTCGAGGAGCTGGCCGTGATTCTGCTGCCGGCGCTGGGACCCGAGAGCGCGGGCCCCGGACGCTACCTCCGACCCCAAGAGCTGTGTAACTACCTGCTCAGAGATTTTCCCGGTATCGGGCAGACCCGGCCCCTGCAGCTCTTGGCCGCCGTGAATCGAGCCTTCGACAAGCTCGAGGACGCCGGGCTGGTCTCCTCGATCTCATTCGAGCGGTCGCCGCGCTGGCAGATCACAAGCCTCGGCACGAACGCCCTGGCCGAGGGGACGGCGGAGCAGCACCTCGTCAAGCCGGCGTAGTGCGCCGCCGGTTGACGGCCGCGACCGGGGGATGCGCCTAGTCGCGGGCGGCGGTCGGCTGCGCTGCGCCTAGGTCGTGAGCCGGCTCGCCGTGGTGCGTGCGCGTCCAGCCGAGGAAGGCCACGATCCCGTCGACGACCTGGTCGAAGCGCAGCGATCGGAACAGATCGAACGTGTGTTGAGCCCCGGGCAGGCGGAAGTAGACGACGGGTGCGGCGGAGACGTCGCGCAACCGCTCGACGAATCGGTCGGCGTGGCTCACGTCGATCTGATTGTCGTTGTCGCCGGCGGCGATCAGGAACGGCGGGGCCTCAGGCGTGATGTAGTTCTCCGGGGACGACGCAGGCTCGCCGGATGTCCGCCGGCCGTAGTACCCGTACAGACACACCGCGGCGGCGACCGTCGTGTCCACGTCCCCACCGGGTGGCTGGAAGGCCGGGTGGTTCGGCGCCAGCGCTGCCATCGAAGCCAGGTGGCCGCCGGCCGACCCGCCCGCGACGACGATCAGCGACGGATCGGCCCCGTGTTCTGCGGCATGCGTCCGTGCCCACGCGATCACCGCCTTCGCGTCGATCAGCGAGTTCGGGAATCGCCCCGCGGCACGCAGGCGGTAGTTGGCGCTGATGCACAACCAGCCCTCGCTCGCCAGCCGATACAGGAGCGGCAGCGCCTCACGGCTCTTGCGTCCGATCTGAAAGTGCCCACCGTGGAAGTGGATGAGGACGGGCCCGGGGTCGGCCGACGCATCCCGGCGGCGATACAGCTCCATCAGGTTGCGCTTGCCCGCGTCGCCATAGGCGACATTGCCAATCCGCTGGACGGCCCGCGGGCGTACCGGGAACGGGGCTATGACGTCGCGCAGCACGCGGAGTGGGTTCAGCGGCCGCGGGCCCGTGCGGTCTTCGTCGCCTCCTGGCCACGCGGCTCCGAACTGGTCGCCGAGCGCACTTTCGACCACCGCGCCGGCCAGCGAGGCGCGCCGAGCGACGTGAAGCAGGCAGAGCGCCGTCACGGCGGCGACGCCGAGGAGCACCCAGCCACCCGCCGAGGTCAGATCGCCCTGCGCCAGCACGATCACGGTGCTGATCGCCAGCGCCGCGAACGCGATGAACGGGTACTCGTTCACCCAGTGGGTCATCACGAAGGTCGCCCGCGCGAGTCTCACGGGCCGGCGCGGCGGGCGCAGGACGAGAACCGTGTACAGGGCAACGATCGCCACCGATACCAGGTAGCCAGTTGGCAGAGCTCAGCCTTTCCCCCCCGGAATCTCCCGCTTTGCCTCTGAAGCGTTACCGGCGATGGCTCCGGAAGTCAAGACGCGCGGGGTTTGGTGTCTGATGCCGGACGCACGGGGCGGGACGCGGCGGGGGGAACGGCCTAGGCGAGCGAGTCGATCCAGCGCTCCATGCGGCGTGCCTCGCGTGTCATCAGCTCGGGCTCGCGGAACGTGTTGGTGAGCAACGCGATTCCTTGGTAGGCAGCCATCAGCGCGACCGCCAGGTCGCGCGCGTCGCGCCGGCCGATCAGCCGAAACTGCTGCTCGGCCCAGTCGATCGGGAGCGCCAGCATCGCTGCGCAGGCGCGGTCGAGGCCGTCGGTGCGTTTGTCAAGTTCCGAGCACAGGCTCCCCAGCGGGCAGCCGTACCGTGCGGCAAGCTCGCGCTGGGCGGTGAGCTCGCGGACCAGCGCCTTCAGCCGCGCCTGTGGCGTGCGGTGGCGCTCGAGCGAGTCCAGCAGCGAGTGGATATCGCGCACGTGGCTGTCGATCGCTGCCTCAACGAGCTCATCCTTGGTCTTGAAGTAGTAGTAGACGTTGCCGACCGGGACGTCTGCTGCCCGCGCGATGTCGGCGATCGTCGTCTTTTCGACGCCCTGCTGGTGGATCACTTCGCGCGCACCTGCCACCAAGCGTTCACGTTTGCCCTGCCTCGTTTCGGCCACTGAGTCAGTCATCTCACCCAAAAGGATAGCGTGTGGTACGCTTAAGTCAGTTGACTAACTTATGGCTTGACGAAGGGAGCCCGCACGGTGTCGTCGATGCAACCTCAGGCAGGCAGCGATCAGCCCTCGTTGCTCCACACGCGGTTGGGGGCACTGACGCTGCTCCTGCTGTGCGGCGTTCAATTCCTGGACGTGGTCGATTCCTCGATCACGAACGTGGCACTCCCTTCCATCCAGCACGCCCTCCGTTTCTCACAGCAGAACTTGCAGTGGGTGGCCAGCGGCTATCTGCTGACCTACGGAGGGTTCCTGCTGCTCGGCGGCAGACTCGCTGACTTGCTCGGCCGGCGGCGAGTGCTCGCTGCTGGACTGGTCGTCTTCGGGGCGTGCTCACTCGCCGCAGGGCTGGCGCAGAGCGAGGGCATGCTGATCACGGCGCGCGTGCTCCAGGGTGTCGGGGCGGCGATGATGGCGCCGGCGGCTCTCTCGATCCTCACCACCACGTTCCGCGAGGGCGCGGATCGCAACACCGCGCTTGGAGCGTGGGGAGCGATCAGCGGTCTGGCTGCCGCCGCTGGGGTGTTCCTCGGTGGGGTGCTGTCGGAGGGACCCGGGTGGCGGTGGGTGTTCTACGTGAACCTCCCGGTGTGCATCGCGGCGCTGGGCGCCTCGTTTCGGCTCCTCCCCGGCGAACGCACACGCGCGCCGGTTGCCGGGTTCGACACGCCGGGTGCGCTCCTGGCCACGAGCAGCATGCTCGTCCTTGTCTATGCGCTGATCAAGGCCCCGAGCGTCGGCTGGGTCAGGCCAGGAACGATCGCGATGCTCGCAGCCGCCGGGCTGCTTCTCGTCACCTTCATCCTCAACGAACGCCGTAGCCGCAACCCGCTGATGCCCCTCTCGATCTTCCGGGTGAAGGGGTTGGCTGCGGCGGACGCGACGTGGCTCCTCGCGATGGCCGGGTTCTTCGCCATGTTCTTCTTCGTGACGCTGTACATGCAGGAGATCCTCGGCTTCTCGCCGATTCAGGCAGGCGCGGCCTACCTTCCCGTGACGGCATGCCTGGCGGTCGCCTCCGGCGTCTCCTCGCAACTGTTCGTGCGGATCGGGACTCGGCCGGTGATCGTTGCCGGAGCGCTGCTGAGCGCCGGAGGGATCTACTACCTCTCGAGGATCCCGCTGCACGGTTCCTACGTGCCCAACGTGCTCCCGGGACTGGTGATGATGGCGCTCGGTTTCGGCGCGGTGTTCGTGGGCGTCACCACCGCAGCCAACGCCGGGGTGCCGGCGGACAAGGCCGGGCTCGCAGCCGGCCTATTGAGCACGTCCCAGCAACTGGGGATGGCGCTCGGACTGGCGGTCCTGTCGGCGATCGCCACCGCCCGCACCAATCACGTGCTCACGGCACACGCGTCGCGACCCGAGGCGCTCACCTCCGGCTACCAGCGCGCGCTGATGGTCTGCAGCATCTTCGTTCTCGCCGCGGCGCTGATCGCGACCCGCATCCCAAGCACCCGGACGGTCGCGCAGCCGGTCGTCGTTGCCGGCGACCCCGCCGTCGAGCCCGCCGCCCTATAGGCCAGACGACAGGCGTTCTGGACGACACCCAGGTACCTCATGGGTTTCGGCCGTCAGGTCGTGTGGTCGTCGCGGGCGATCCGGATGCGTTCTCGGCGGCCACGCTGACGTGCACGGTCTGCGCGGCCTGCGCGCCCGCGCCTGGGATGGTGACCGTGCCGCTGCGGCTGTCGATTGGCAGGCGATGGATCGCGGGCGGCGTCGGATCGTGCAGATCGCCTACCGCGACCACCAGACCGGACGGTGTGGCGATCTGGGTGTCGTAGGTGACCTGAAGGTCGTCGCCCACAGTGACGGCGGACACGGAGGGCGCTGTCGGCGGGGGCGGCGGCGCGGGGGCTGCGGCCAGAGCCGCGTCGTGGGCCGCGGCGGTCGCGAGTAGCACGTCGGGGTCCTTGTACTGGGCATGGCCACCAGGTCCTCTGGGACTGGAGTCGTCGAGCGGGTTGCTGTCATTGGGCGCCGGCGTGGTGCCGCCCCACATGCCCGGCCAGAGCGCCCAGCCGTCCGCGCCGGCGACATCAGACAGGATCTCCAACGTGAGGGGCGGCGCCGGACGCTTGCCGTCGGCGAAGTCAAACCAGTGCCCGGTCCAGTGCACGTCGGCGGAAAAGTACGACGCGTGCGACCCGCGGGCGGGGTAGACCACCGGCTGCTCGCCCACGCGCTCAACCTGGTTCCAGGGAAGCTGCCCGGCGTGTGCGTGCTGCGCGTAGACCGCCAGGTCAGGGACCGCACCCGTGGGGTCGAGGCGAAGCTGGATCATCTCCCAGTCGCCCTCGTGCAGCCCGGCCTTGATGAACGGGCCAACCAGGTTGTAGTCGTTGTAGAAGTAGAAGAACCAGTAGGCGAGCCACACGCGACCGTCGCTGCCAGTCGCGGAGTGGCCGTAGACGCGGTTGGCGTACTTCGGCTGCGCGTGCATGGCCCGGGCCTCGGCGGCGTAGTGCTTTGAGGTGACGCCGATCCGGTCACCGGCGAGCACGGCGTCGCCATTGGCGTAACGCACAGGACCGAGATACTCCAACGAGAGCGTCGGCTGGCCACCTGTGGGAGTGGCCGCAGCGATGACCGTCCCGTCGGCTCGCTTGAGCTGGTTGCCGGGATTGTCCGTCCACTCCGACGCCGCATCCGCGAAATACGGCTCCTGCGAGTCGTAGCGCAGCACGGGAGTGTGGCGCCGCAGCAACTGGGCCAGATCCGTGATCGCGGCCATCGCCGGCCCGAACCTACCAGCCTCGGCGCAGGCGACTCCCCCGGGCGAGCCGCGTGTCGCTGCGGTTGAGATATGTTGTCTGCGGATGCCGGCTGACCTTGTCATCTCCTACGACGGCACGTCGAATGACGACGATGCGCTCGCCCTGGGCAGGCTCTTGGCGCAGACCGGATCCGCGGTGGCGCTGGCCTACGTGCGCCACTCCAGGGAGTTTGACCCTCAGCGGGAGCAGGTCGCCCAGCACGACGCCGAGCAGCGCTTGGAGCGGGGGGCCGTGCAGATGGACGGTTCGGTTGCTCGTTATGTCGAGGTCGGCGCCGCCACCGGGGAGGTGCTGGGCGAGCTCGCGCAGCGGGTGGGTGCCTCGATCATCGTGTTCGGCTCGGATTACCGCACGCCGCCGGGCCGGGCGGAACCGGGAACGTCTGCGCAGCGGCTGCTCGAAGGTGGCCGCGTCGCGATTGCCGTCGCAGCGGCAGGGCTGCGGGCCAAGACGGACCTTGCGATCAGGTCGATAGCGGTGCCCTTCGCCGGCCCGGTCAACGATGACGCGCGAGCGACCGCAGCGGCGCTCGCCGCCAGGCTCGGGGCCGCGGTGGTCGACGCGAGCTCCGGACCGGTGGATCTGATCGTGGTCGGCTCACAGGCCGGCGCGCCGAAAGGTCATGTGGTCGTTGCCGGAGAGGTCCGTAACGAGCTCAACAGCGCTCGCAGCTCTGTGCTCGTGCTCCCCGCCGACAGCCGCATCGAGTTCTGAGCGTCCCCGCGCCGTGAGGTTGGCGGGCACACCCGCCACCGGCCACACGTTCGTAACCACGGCCCATTCAAGCCTCACGGGCGGCGTGTCGATAGATGTCTGGTTAGCGCCGCGTTCGGCCGAGAGGTTGACATTGCCTCAGATGGCACGACCGGGAGGGCGGGCGTCCCCCTGGGGCGCCGCTAAGGTCGTTGGGGGGGCCGGAGCCGCGAGCGCTGACCACAACAAATGGGCGCTCGACCGTGTTCTGGTTCTCGTGCCCTGTTTCCAACCATGTGTGAGGCTTATGAAGCGCTGTCTACCCATTCTCCTGTCCCTGTTCGCTCTGGTCGTCCCCGCAACCGCTGGCGCCGCAACTACCTTCGGCGCCCAAGTCGGCAGCGAATTCATCAACCAGTCGCGCGGCGAGTGGTCGCAGACGCGGGTGATGAGCGACCTCAACGCGCTGTACAAGGCCGGGGGCCGGGTGGGCCGCGGAGATTCGGACTGGGCGGTCACCGAGCCCAAGGCCCCGGTCCGCGGGCGCCATACCTATCGCTGGACCTATGACGACCTGATCGTCTCCGAGATGGCGTCCGCACGGCTGCGCTGGGAGCCGACGCTCGCGTTCGCGCCGCGCTGGGCGGAGGTTCACCGCTCCAACCTGCTGCATCTCAAGTCAGGGCGGGCGATTGCCTACCTCCCGCCGGCTCATAACGCTGATTTCGCGGCGTACGCGACGGCGTTCATGAAGCGCTACGGCCCGCACGGCGCCTTCTGGAAGGCCAACCCCAAGCTCCCCTACGTGCCCGTGACCACCGTCGAGGTGTGGAACGAGCCAGACAACATCCATGACTGGGGGACCGACATCAACCTGTCTGTCTACGCGGGCATGTACGAGGCCGTCCGCACCGCGGTCCACCGCGTCTATCGCGGTTCCCGGGTGATGACGGGTGGGCTGGCGTGGACCGAGTCTTCGCTGCCGCGCCTGCTCAAGGCGTTCCGGGGCGAGCCCATGGATGCCGTTGGCATTCACCCCTACGGCGCGACGCCGAGCCAGTCGGTCAAGGTGGCCAATGACGCGCTGGCCGACATGCGCCAGTACGGTCGCGGCCGGACGCCGGTCTCGGCCAACGAGTACGGCTGGACCTCGGTTCGCCACACGTGGGGCTCGACGAACCCGAAGAACGTCAAGAGCTACGCCTACAACGCACTGATCAGCCTCTCCAAGCTGCGGCTCTCCGAGATCGTGCCGTTCGCGTGGGGCGATCCCTCGTGGGGCCTGAGTTCCGGGTCCTTCGCCAAGGCATTGGCGAAGATCCAGCACCACAGCTGAGCCGGCCGGTCACGCCGGGCCCGGGCGCGTCACGCGCGCGGCCGGCCCGGCGGACCTGCCGATGCTGCCTCCTCAGGAGGCGAGGATCTGGCTGTGGAGGTCGAGAAGTCGTGGCACGTCAGGCCCCGGGGCCCCATGGCCCCTTCCAGGCCTCCGAACTCGACCGCGACGTCCCACTGGACGGCCACCCGTGTTTCGCCGTAACGCGATCGCCCGCGATATGTGGTTCTCTCGCGAGCACGGCGCAGCGCGTCGACTCCGGCGTCGGCCGTGTTCATGCCGCTCGAGATGGCCCAGAACACCCACCGCAAGCGCTTCCTCTGGTTGCTGAACAACACGCTGAACCGGGTCACGCGTCGGCTGGCACGCTCCGGCCGCGGTCCGTTCTCGCTCGTGCGTCACGTTGGGCGCAGGTCCGGGCGCATCTACGAGACGCCCGTCATCCTCGCCAGGGTCCCCGAGGGATTTATCGCTGAGCTCACCTACGGCGACAGGGTGAACTGGTATCGCAATGTCGTCGCCGCCGGCCGATGCGTGGTCGTTCATGGTGGTGCAGAGTATCTGGTCAACACCATCGAGCCCTGCGATGCTGAGCGCGGCCGGCGTGCGTATCCCGCCCCGCTCGGATTCGTGCTGACGGTCGCGGGCCGCACCGAGTTTCGCCTCCTGCGCACCGACAGCGCGCACATGGCGCCGTGACGCGACGATGAGTCAAGCCCGAGCGGATAATCGGCGACATGCGCTTGGGCATCGCCGATCATTTCGGCTGGGCCGTTGCGGTGACGGCGTCCGACGATCACGAGGTCGTGGACCGCCGGCGGATCGAGCTGATCGACCCCGGCATCTCGGCGGCACCGATCCACTACGAGAGCCGGCGTCTCGATGTCGCCGCGACCGTCGCGCTGGTCGCGCAGGCCCGAGCATCCATCGTTCGGGCGACGTCAGCTGCACTGGACGAGATCGCGAGCACCGTCCCGGCGCCGATCCGCTCGATGTCGCTGCGAGCATGGCCGCTTGACTTCCCCGAGGACATCGCCATCCAACGCCGCCCGCCATATGAGGCTCGGGCGGACGCCATCATGTATCGGCAGGAGCTCTCCGAGCTCGCCCACGCTCGTGGCTGGGACGTCCACGTCTTTGACGCCAAGGCTGTGATCGGCCAGGCGGCCAGGCTGCTCGCGGGGCGGACCGACGAGGTTCTGCAGGGACCTCGAGCAATGCTGGGGCCACCCTGGACCAAGGACCATCGGATGGCGCTGGCCGCGACGGTCGTCGCCGGCTGAATCCATGGCCCAACCGCCTATCCGCAGGCCCTATGGTTCGCGCCATGGGGCGGCGTTCCGGTTGCGATCGCCGACAACGGGTCCGGGCCGGGCGATATCTCGTGGGACCAGGTCTTCCACCACATCAGCGGAACCATCACCGCTGTCGACGGCCGTACGCGCAACCCGCCCAGCCCCGGTCAGACGTGCGACACGAGCGCCCCGGTACCGGACACGCGGGCGTGCGGCACTCGTCATTTCCATACCGGCCTCGCCGTCGAGTCGCCGCTGATTCCCCGGCGCCGCAGTTATGTCCTGACCGACAACGGCAGCTTCACGACCCCGGCGCTCAACGCGCCCGAAGGCGTCCAGGACTGCCAACTCGACGGCTTTGACAGCTTCGCGTTCATCAGCGGCCGCGTCCGACCGGGCTCCGAAGACCTACCGCTCCCCCGATATCCCAGCGACGCTCAACTGGGCGCCCGCCACGGCCGGATCGTCATCACCGTCTCCCAGACACGCCGCTTCATTGCGATGGCGGTGACCGTCCGACGGGTCAGGCTCGTGTCCACGCGGGTCGGCTGAGCGGTGAGGTAGGCGCGGACCAGCAGGATGTCGTGGTCGGTGTGGGTAGCCGGCTCCACGCGTGCGGCCGGCGAGCGCAGAGCACCGGTTCCGTAGACCTGCTGACTGCCGGGGTCCTGGTGGGCGGACTCGTCGGTCCGGGTCCAGAAGCCATGGGGAGCACAGGAGGGGAGACGATTGACGTCGCCCCCGAAGATGACGGTGCGGGCGGCGGCGCGACGCGCCAGGAGGGCACTGAGCTCGGCGCATTGCGGGTTGTTTGCGGCCGCCTCGACGGGGTCGTGGGAGGCAAGGTGTGCAGTGCACACGTCCACGCCGACTCGGGTTCTGACGCACAGCCACCGGCGCTGCTCGGGGCCGGCTTGCGCCCGGAAAGCGTGGCTGTCTGCCCTCTCGAAGGCCGCCCTGGTGAGCACCGCGTCACCGAAGAGTCCGCGGCCGCCCGGTCCAATGCAGTGGAGGAGCTTGCCGTCGTAGATCACGCTCGAGAAGCGCATTCGGTAACCGGTTCGCCGGGCGATCAGCGCGACATCACCGCCGCAGGCCTCGTTGAGCGTGACCGCGTCCGGATGCGCTTCACGGATGCGGGCGACGGCCTCCTGCACCCCGGCCGGGTATTTCACCTTGGGGTAACAGCCGGCGAAACCGGACAGGCACAGGTTCATTTGCATCAACGTGTACGCCGGGCGCGAGGACGGCGGGGCGGCCGCGGCCGTCTCCGCGGATCGGCTGCAGCCCGTCAGAACGAGGACCAGCGCGCACCCCACGATCGCCGGCAGCATCCGACGCGTCACTCGGCGTTCGCCGGCGCTCATCCCGCGCGGTATAGCAGCGGACCTGGGCGTCACGAGACACTTACCAGCTTGAGCACCGCCGCCCCGCGACTTCCACTGATCGGGAGCCGGCAGAGCCCAGGCGGTGCATGACCGCTCTACCGGAGGTCAGCGGCGGGCGCCGAAGCCGCCGTCGTGCTCGATGGGGACGATCTCGCGGCCGAGCGGGAGAAGCGAGACCGGAATGAGCTTGAAGTTGGCCAGCCCGAGCGGAATGCCGATGAGGGTCAGGCACAGCGCGATGCCCGTGACCAGGTGCGCCAGGGCCAGCCACCAGCCGCACAGCACGAGCCACAGAACGTTGCCGATCCCGGAGGCGATGCCGGCGTCGGGGCGCCTGACCACGGTCTTGCCGAACGGCCAGAGCGCGAACCTGGCGATGCGCAGGGCGGCGACGCCGAAGGGGATGGTGATGATCAGGACGAAGCAGATCAGGGCGGCGAACGTGTAGCCGATCGCCATCCACAGTCCGGCGAGGACAAACCAGATGATGTTGAGGAGAAGCCGCACCCGGTGCCGTTCTGACGAGGTCAGGCTACAGCGCTGACCACTCCCCCGGCCGAGCGCCCACACCGGCGGCAGAAAAAGCCCTGCGCAAGCGGTCAGCTGCGAAGATAAGCGACCTCGCGATGCTTGGGGCCGGGTCTGAGATCGTCGGGAGGGACGCGGAGCTCGCCTCGATCGCGCGCTTCCTTCACGACGTGGGTCGGCATGGCGCCGGGGCCCTGCTGCTGGAGGGCGAGCTCGGGATCGGCAAGACGACGGTGTGGAGGGCGGGGGTCGGGCTGGCCCACGACGAGGGCTACCGCGTGCTCACCTGCGCGCCGGCCGGCGAGGAGGCCCGATTGTCGTTCGTGGCGATCGGCGACCTGCTGGCCCCGGTGCTCGACGAGCTCCTGCCGGTGCTGCCCGCCCCTCAGCGCCGCGCGCTGGAGATCGCGCTGCTGCTGCGCGATCTCGACGGGCCGCCCCCCGACGACCGCGCCGTGGCCATCGCGTTCCACACGGCGCTGCGCGCGCTCGCCAAGCCCGCGCCACTGCTGGTGGCCGTTGACGACGTCCAGTGGCTGGACGCGCCGTCGGCGGCCACCCTGGCATTTGCGGCACGCCGGCTCGAGGCACATGACGCGGTGCGCCTGCTGCTCGCGCGGCGCGTTGAGGACGAGCTGCCCGCCCCGCTCGGGCTCGACCGCGCCACGACCCTCGGCGTGACCCGGCTGCACGTCGGGCCGCTGAGCCTCGGCGCGACCGATCGCCTGCTCCACACGCGCCTCGGCAGCTCGCCGCGCCGTCCCACGCTGATCCGCATCCACGAGCTATCGGGCGGAAACCCGTTCCTCGCCGTGGAGCTGGCGCGCGCGCTGGCCGCCCGGGGCGAGCCGGCGCGGGCGGGACCGCTGCCCGTGCCCGGCACGCTCGCAGAGCTCGTGCGCGGCCGCATCGCCGCGCTCCCGGAGGCGACACGCGCGGCACTGGTGTACGTCGCGGCGGCGGGGCGCCCGTCGCTCGCGACCCTCGCCGCCGTGCTGCCAGATGCGCCGGAGGAGCAGCTGCGGCCGGCGATCGACGCCAAGATCGTCGAGCTGGACGGTGACACCGTGTTCTTCGTGCATCCGCTGATCGCCGCCGTGGTCGCCGAAGACGCGCCAGGCGCCGAGCGTCGGCGCGCCCACGAGGCACTTGCCGCCGCGGTGGAGAGCATCGAGCAGCGCGCGCGGCACCTCGCCGTCAGCGCCGCCGAGCCTGACGAGCGGATCGCCTCCGAGCTCGAGCTCGCGGCCTACTCGGCCGGCGCCCGCGGCGGCTACTCCGCGGTGGCCGAGCTGGCCGAGCGCGCCTCCGAGCTGACTCCGCCAGACGAGCGGGAAGCGGGCCGCCGCCGCGCCTCCCTCGCCGGCGAGGCGAGCTGGGCCGCCGGCGATTTCGAGCAGGGCCACGCGATCCTGCAGCGGCTGGTCGACACCGCGACGCCCGGCCCGGAGCGGGCGGAGGCGCTGCTGAGGCTGGCGCGCAATCCGCGCGACATCCTGGAGTCCAGCCAGCTCTGTGCGCAAGCGCTGGCCGAGGCGGGCGAGGATCCCACGCTGCGCGCCGACATCCAGACGTTCCGCGCCATGGTGACCTACGGCGCCGGTGACGTGAACGCCGCGGCGGAGCTGGCGTCGCACGGCGCGGTCGCGGCGGCACGCGCCGGAGACGAGCGCCGGGAGGCGCTCGCGGTCGCGCTGCGGGCGACGATGGACGGGCTCGCCGGCCGCGGCTTCGACCTCGTCGCCCTGCGCCGAACGGCGGGGGTCGAGGAGCGGTCGGGGCCCTACCCGGGCCGGGTCGGGCCGCGCTCGTTCCTCGCCTCCGCGCTCGCCATCGTTGACGAGGTCGAGGAGGCGCGCGAGCTAGGCGGCGTGCTCGTGGCCGAGGCGCGCGACCAGGGCGATGTGTCCTACGCCCGGGCGCTGGGGGTGCTCAGCTTCCTCGAGCTGCGGGCGGGCAACCTCGAGGTTGCCCTGGCGGGCGCCCGGGAGGCCCGCGAGGTGTGGCGGCAGGCCGGGCGGCCGCTCGAGGAGAACGAGGCGCTCGGGGTGCTCGCGCAGGTGGAGGCGGAGCTCGGGCTCGAGCGCGACGCGCGGGACCACGCCGAGCGCATCAGAGAGCTGGCAGGCGGGCTCGAGCACCTCGGCGAGATCCGCCGCGGCTACGCGCTGGTCGCGCTGGCGCTGGCGCTGGAGCGGTGGTCCGAGGCGGCGGCGGCCGCCCATGCCTGGGCCGCGTCCGCGCAACGGACGGGGATGGTCGGCTCGCTGCTCGTCCCCGCCCTGCCGTGGGCGGTCGAGGCCTTCGCCGGCGCGGGCGAGCTGGAACGCGCGGAATCCGCGGCCGCGGGCGTGGCCGAGGAGGCCGCCCGCGTGCCGCATCCCCGGCTCGCGCTCTACGCGTCGCGGTGCCGTGGTCACGTGCTCGCGGCGCGGGGCGAGCTGGAGAGCGGGGTGATGGAGCTTGAGCGGGCACGCGAGCTCAGCCGCGAGGTGCGCTGCCCGCTCGAGCGCGCCCGCACACTCCTACTGCTCGGCCAGGCGCTGCGGCGAGCGCGGCGGCGGACCGCGGCGCGTGAGGTGCTCGGCGAGGCGCGGGGCGAGTTTGAGCGCGTCGGCGCGCCCCTGTGGGTCGCGCGCACCGACCGCGAGCTCGGCCGGATCGGCGGCCGCACGGCATCGCGTGACGAGCTGACCAGCGCCGAGCGGCGCGTCGCCGAACTGGTGGCGGAGGGGATGTCCAACCGCGAGGCGGCCGCCGCCCTGTTCGTGACCGACAAGACCGTCGAGGCGGCGCTCTCGCGGGTCTACCGCAAGCTGGGGCTCCGCTCACGTGCCGATCTCGCGCGCCACTTCGCTGCGCGGTCCGGGTAGAGCTACACCGCTTGCACGAAGATAAGGTGCAGCGTCGCCGTCGAGGTGACGGTGCCGATCTTGGCACCCGTGCTCGCGACGATCGGGACGGTCACTCGCAGATTGAGGGTCAGGCGCCGGCCCTTGCGACCGCTCTTGACGTGACTGTCCGGGACCGGCTTGTAGGCCGGCTTGCCGAACTCGATCTGCTCGGGGCTGATGATCGCGTGCACGCTCAGCCCGTTCGGGCCGCCGCAGCCGTCGAAGAGCACCTCGGGGTTCGAGCGCACCATGCTGCCAATGCCCAGCCGGGCGCCGGGCAGCGCCCCGCCGGTGAGCGGCATCCCGTCGGCGGGCAGCAGCCCTTCGGGCGCCTTGCGGCTGTCATTCCTGCAGGAGAACGGCGTCGGCGCCCCATTCACGTCGACCGTCCCGCTGGCCGAGCCGATCATCTCGACCTTCACCTTGCTCAGCGCCGCGAACGACTGCGGGTCCCCGAAGTCGCGGGTGATCTTCTGCGCCGGCCAACCGAACGTCATCAGCGCCGAGTGAGTGGTGGTCCGCCAGTGGGTGACGATGCGGGCCGTCACGGAGTCCAGCCCCTCGTCAGGATCGGCGCCGGACATCGTCAGCGTCTGGGTGCCGCTGGCGGACGTCAGCTTCCAGACCGTCTGGATGATGCCGCTGGACCGCGCGACGGCAGCGCCGGCCGCCGGGGCGAGCGCCAGCGCGAGGGCGGCCGTCATCGCGCCGGCCGCACCATGGACCCGTCTCATTCGATCACCTCCGTGATCCGCTCGTGATCGAGGCTGGCCACCTCCATCATGCGCTCCATCGCCTCGCGTGAGGGAGCCTCGAATACGTGAAAGCAGATGTCGTCGTCGACCGCGAGGAAGCTGCGCACGTGTCGGACGCGGATCCCCTCACGCGCGCCGGCCGCCGCGCCCGCTTGGGCGAGCCCGGCGAGCTCCCGAACGTCGGGCGCCGGCGCGTGGGCGACATAGCTCTCCACGAGGAAGCTCCGCACCGTCAGAAGCTGAGAATCACGATCGCTCCGCACAGCCCAACATCGATCCCGGTGACGGTGGTGTACGGCGCCTGGGGGGCGTAGAACATCGTGCATCGCTTGCCCTGCTTGAGCCCGTTGCGAGACGCCGTGGCCTCGCCCGGTGGCGGCGTTGGAATCCCGTACTTGGCCCGCACCGTCGCCGAGCCCGAGCTCAGCCCGACGCCCTTGGCGGTCTTCAGCTTCTTGACCTTGGCGGCGAGACCGTTGTTCGGTAGATCGACCTCGACGGCCACGACCTTGCCCCCCTTCACGAAGAAGCCCGCGAACGGATTGGTGATCGTCCCACCGCCCTGGAGCGGGGCCGACGTCAGGTACTGGCACCAGCTGACGTTCTCGAAGGCAACGCAGCGATCGGGGGCGCCCCACGTGGCCACCGCCTGGTGTCGTGTCATCCCCACCTTGACGCCGCCGATCGAGCTCCCCGGCACGATCGAGGGCTTGGCGAAGGAGAACCTCGGCGTCTTGTTGGCCAAAGCGGGAGCGGCGGTGAGCGTCAGCGCGCCCAGCGCGAGTACGGCGGTGAACGTCAGTCGTCGGGTCATGGGTCCACGCTAGTGACGCGCCGACCCGTGACGCAACAGGGGAATCCCCACAGTTTGCGATCCCGCGTTCCGGCCCCCGGGTGGCCGGCTGGGGTCAGCTACCGGCCGCGGCCTCTTCCTTGAGCTGCCGCGCGAGCTCGTCGGCTTGAGCGTCGATCTCCTGGGAGACGAACTTGTTGACCGCCTTGACGTTGGCCGCGACCTGATCGGCCATGTTCGTCGCGTAGACCACGATCAACCCTGCCTGACCCTGTTGCAGGACCTCGCCGATCGCCTTGAGATCGTGGTCCTGCATGCCGCCCTTCATGTGACCGGTGACGGCGCCGATCGCGGCGCCCGCCCCGCCCCCGACGGCCAGGCCCCCCAGCAGCCCAACGGCAGGGAAGATCGCGCATGCGGCGCCGATCGCCAGACCCCAGCCGAGCCCATGCGCGGCGCCGTGTCGCGTCGGCTCCTCGTGCTTCTTGGCGACGTGGATCTTGCCGTCCTCGTCGCGGGCGATGACCGCGGCGTCGAAGTCATGCGAGGTCCTGACCTCGCGGTACAGCGCCTTCACCGCCGCATAGTCGGCCTCGGCGGCGGCCAGGTCATCGTAGGACGCCGCGAGGACCATCACCGTGTCAGGCGCGCTCATCAGTTGCTCCTCTCAGATCGTCGGCAAGATACGAGTCACCCTGGCAACGCCACCGGGCACAGGCTTCACCCCATCCGGATGATGCGGCGTGCCGAGCGCCGACCAAGCTGGGAGCCGGGTGGTGGCATGAACGACAAGAGCAGACATGTCCTGATCGTGGGGGGCGGCTTTGCCGGGCTGGGCTGCGCGCAACGGCTGGCCGGCCACGACGGCGTCCATGTGACGTTGATCGATGCCAACAACTACCACCAGTTCCAGCCCCTTCTTTACCAGGTCGCGACCGCGCAGCTGGCGCCGAGCGACATCGCCCACTCGCTGCGCGCAGTGTTCAGCGAAGACGACAATGTCGATGTCAAGCTCGCCGAGATCGCAGAGGTCGATCCAGCCGCCCGCACGGTCACGTCGGCGGATGGCCAGCGATGGTCAGGGGACGTCCTGGTCCTGGCGGCGGGCTCCCAGCCGAATTTCTTCGATACCCCAGGCGCGGTCGACCACGCGTTCCCGCTGTACTCGCTGGACCACGCCACCAAGCTGCGGTCGCGCATCCTCGGGCTGCTCGAGCAGGTCGATCGGGACCCGAGGCTGGTCGAGCGCGGGGCGCTGAACTTCGTCATCGTGGGCGGCGGACCCACCGGCGTCGAGGTGGCGGGCGCGATCGGTGACATGGTTCAGGTGACGACCCCAGCCGTGTACCACGACCTGGACGCGAGCGCCGCGCAGATCCATCTGCTCGACTACGGCGACGCCCTGCTCAAGCCGTTCTCAGACAGCGCCCACTCCTACGTGGCCAAGGTCCTGGAGGAGAAAGGGGTGCAGATCCACCTCGGCACCGGGGTCAAGGAGGTCGCCAGCGGCCACGCGGTGTTCTCGGACGGCACCACACTTCTCACTCGCTGCGTCATCTGGGGCGGCGGCATCAAGGCGGCCGCCGTCGCCGCGGACGGTGGCCTGGCTCAGGGCCGGGGAGGCCGTGTGGACGTCGAACCCGACCTCACGCTCGCCGATCACGACGGTGTCTACGTGATCGGGGATATCGCCAACATCCCGGACGGGCACGACGGCGCGCTGCCGCAACTCGGGTCGGTCGCCCTGCAGAGCGGCGCCTGGGCGGCCAAGAACATCCTGTCCGATCTCGCGGGGAAGCCACGCGAGCCCTTCGCCTACCACGACAAGGGGATCATGGCGATGATCGGTCGCGGCGCGGCGATCGCCGAGGTCGGCAAGCGCCACCACGAGGTCCACGGCGAGTTGGCCCACATGGCGTGGCTCGGGGTGCACGCCAGCCTGATGACCGGCACCAAGGCGAAGATCGAAACGTTCGTCGATTGGGCCTGGGACGGGTTCTCCAAGACCGGCGGGCCGCACGTGCTCGACCGAGGCGATGCCGCGGCCATCGATTGGGACGACGACCCCGTCGCGACGGTGCCGCCCGGGACGTCCGCGAACGCTCACTGAGGGTCCGACTTTCGGTTCACCCGGATGGGGTGATGCCGCTGCGCTAGGCCCCCCGGACCATTCGTCGGCTGGTCTGCACGCGAATAAGGGATGGGCTCATGAGCACTGCCGTCGAATCTCGTCTAGCCGCGACTCCGAGTGGGGACGGAGGTCAGCAGGTTGCGGACGTGTTCGTGATCTTCGGGATCACCGGCGACCTGGCCAAGGTGATGACCTTCAACTCGCTCTACCGGCTCGAGCAGCGCGGTCTGCTGACGTGCCCGATCGTGGGGGTCGCCGTCAGCGACTGGTCGGCGGACGATCTCCGCAGCCACGCTCGGGACGCGATCGTCAACTGCGGCACCGACGTCGATAACGAGGTGTTCGCGCGGCTCGCCGCGCGGATGTCCTACGTCAGCGGAGATTTCGGCGATGCCGCGACCTACGAGCGGGTCGCGCGGGCGCTCGGCAAGGCGCGGTGCCCGGTGTTCTATCTCGAGATCCCGCCGTTCCTGTTCGGCCGCGTGATCAAGGGGTTGACCGAGGCGGGGCTGACCAAGACCGGGCGCGTGGTGGTCGAGAAGCCCTTCGGCCACGACCTGGAGTCCGCGCGGGAGCTGGCGGCGGAGATTCATCAGTACATCGATGAGTCGCAGCTGTACCGGATCGATCACTTCCTGGGGAAGATGGGGATCGGCGAGATCATCTACCTGCGGTTCGCCAACGCGATGTTCGAGCCGATCTGGAACCGCAACTACGTGTCGTCGATCCAGATCACGATGGCCGAGAGCTTCGGGGTCGAGGACCGCGGGCACTTCTATGACCCGGTCGGGGCGTTGCGCGACGTGGTCGTCAACCACATCATGCAGGTGGTGTCCGCGACGGCGATGGAGGTGCCCTCGTCGGGAGATGCCGACGTGCTCAAGGACGCGCTCGTCGCCGCCTACCGGGCGATGCCCGCGGCCGATCCGGCGCACTACGTGCGCGGTCAGTACGAGGGCTACCGCGAGATCGACGGCGTCGCGCCCGACTCCACCACGGAGACCTATGCCGCGCTACGCCTGGAGATCGATAACTGGCGATGGTCGGGGGTGCCGTTCTTCATCCGGACCGGTAAGTGCTTGCCGGTCACCCAGACCGAGCTCCGCGTCGTGTTCCGTCGCCCGCCGCGGCTTGGCTTCATGGGCTGGTCGCGCGTGCCCGAGCCCAGCCAGTTCATCGTCAAGCTGGATCCGGCGACGGGCATCCGGCTGCTGGTCGACGCGCAGCGCCACGAGTCGGTCGAGCCCGAGCAGATCAACCTCGACATGGAGTTCGCCCAGGAGGGCGGCGAGGGGCCGACGCCATACGAGGTGCTCCTCCACGCCGCGCTCATCGGGGACAGCAAGCGCTTCACGCGCCAGGACGGGGTGGAGGAGTGCTGGCGGGTGATGGCGCCCCTGCTCGAGCATCCCCCACCCGTGCATCCGTACGCCAAGGGATCATGGGGCCCCGCGGAGGCTGATGAGGTGCTGGCGGGCCATGGCCGCTGGCACGACCCATGGGTGGCGTCATGAGCACGACCAAGGTCCGCAAGAGCGCACAGGGCGACGGTCACCCCGCGGCCAAGACGGCGGCGCCGGACGCCGCCCCCCAGAGCGCGGCCGCGCCCTCGCCGTTCACTGCGATCGCGAGCTACGGGTTCCTGTCCAACTGCCACACCGGTGCGCTGGTGGCCCCCGACGGGACGATCGATTGGCTGTGCGTTCCGCGCTTTGACTCGCCCAGCGTCTTCGGGGCTCTGCTCGACCGAGGGGCAGGCGGCTTCAGCTTCAGCCCGTTCGGGATCAACGTACCCAGCGAACGGGCGTACGAGCCGGGGACGAACTCGCTGATCACGTCGTGGCGGACGCCGTCAGGCTGGGCGACCGTGCGCGAGTCGCTGACCATGGGGCCGCGCCGCGGCGAGGACACGACCACGCCGCACACCCGCCCGCCGGCCGACGAGGACGCCGAGCACGTGCTGGTGCGCACCGCCTTCTGCGTCGAGGGCAGCGTCGAGATCGACCTCGTATGCGAGCCGGCCTTCGATTACGGGCGGGTGCCGGCCGAATGGACGCTCTCGGACGACCGTCACCATGCCGAGGCCAGCGGAGCCGGGCAGACGCTGCGGCTGCAGACCGACATGCTGATCGGCCTCGAGGGTGGCCGCGCGCGGGCGCGCCACGTTCTGCGCGAAGGGGAGGCGGTGTTCTGCGCGCTGGCCTGGGCCGAGGAGGCCCACCTTCCCGACACGGTGCAGGAAGCGTTCGATCAGCTCAAGGCCACGACCACGTTTTGGCGCGACTGGCTGGCGCGGGCGCGCATCCCCGACCACGAGCTGGGGCCGCTCGTCCAGCGCTCGGCGCTGACCATCAAGGGCCTGACGTACATGCCCACCGGCGCGACCGTGGCCGCGCTGACCACGTCGCTGCCCGAGACCCCCGGTGGGGAGCGCAACTGGGACTACCGCTACACCTGGATCCGGGATTCGACGTTCACCCTGCAGGCGCTGCACTTCCTCAACCTCGACTGGGAGGCGGACGAATTCATGCAGTTCATCGCCGATCTCGAACGCAACGAGGACGGCGGGCTGCAGATCATGTACGGGATCGACGGGCGGCGTGATCTCACCGAGACGCTGCGCGAGGATCTCTCGGGCTACGCGGGCGCGCGGCCGGTGCGGATCGGCAACGGCGCGTTTGACCAGCGTCAGAACGACGTGTTCGGCGCGGCGCTTGACTCGGTGCTGCTGCACACGCAACGCAGTCAGCGCCTGCCGAGGCGGCTGTGGCCGCTGATCCAGGCGCAGGCCGAGTGCGCCACGGCGGTGTGGCGTAATCCGGATCAGGGGATCTGGGAGGCGCGCGGCAAGCCGCAGCACTACGTCTCCTCGAAGCTCATGTGCTGGGTCGCGATGGACCGCGCCGCCAGGCTCGCCCACATCCGTGGGGAGCCGGCCCTTGCGGCCTCCTGGGCGCAGACCGCCGAGGAGATCAAGGCCGACATCCTCGAGCACGGCGTCGACGCGCGGGGCGTGCTGCGCCAGCACTACGCCACCGACTCGCTCGATGCCTCCACGCTGCTGGCGGCGATGTTCGGGTTCCTCGCGCGCGACGACGAGCGGCTGCGCGCCAGCGTGCTCGCCATCGCGGACGAGTTGTCCGAGAACGGCTTCGTGCTCCGCTACCGCACCGACGAGACCGATGACGGGCTGTCGGGGAAAGAGGGGACGTTCCTGATCTGCTCGTTCTGGCTCGTCTCGGCGCTGGCGATCATCGGTGAGATGCAGCGGGCGCGGGACCTGATGGAGCGCCTTGCGCGGGTGGCGTCCCCGCTCGGGCTCTATGCGGAGGAGTTCGACGTCGACACCGGGCGGCACCTCGGCAACTTCCCGCAGGCGTTCTCGCACCTCGCGCTGGTGGAGGCCGCCGGCCGAATCATCGTTGCCGAGCGTCTCCAGGAGATGGGCGCATGAGTGGCTCGTATGACGTCATCGTGATCGGGAGCGGCGCCGGAGGCGGCACGCTGGTGCACCGTCTGGCGCCCTCGGGCAAGCGGATCCTGCTGCTGGAGCGCGGCGGCTGGCTGCCGCGCGAGCCGCAGAACTGGCTGGCCGAGGACGTGTTCGTGGATGGCCGCTACACCTCGCCTGAGACCTGGTACCACGCCGATCTGGAGCCGTTCGCCCCGCAGGTGCACTACTACGTGGGCGGCGCCACGAAGCTGTACGGGGCCGCGCTGTACCGCCTACGCGAGCAGGACTTCGAGCAGATGCTGCATCACGACGGGCTCTCCCCGGCGTGGCCCATCGCCTACGGGGACATGGAGCCGTATTACACGCAGGCCGAGCATCTCTACCAGGTGCACGGCGCGCGCGGAGAGGACCCGACCGAGCCGCCGTACAGCGCGCCGTATCCGTTCCCGGCGGTCTCGCACGAGCCGCGCATCCAGCAGCTCTCCGACGACCTCGCCAAGGAAGGCCTCCACCCGTTCCACGCGCCGTGCGGGATCCTGCTCGACGAGGGCAACATGCCGTTCAGCCGATGCGTGCGCTGTAACAACTGCGACGGCTTCCCCTGTGTGGTGCACGCCAAGTCCGATGCCGAGGTCATCGCCGTGCGCCCGGCGATCGAGCACCCGAACGTCACGCTGCTCACCGGCGCGGAGGCGCTCCGCCTCGAATGCGACGACGCAGGCACGGCCGTGACCGGGGTCGTCGTGGACGTCAACGGCATCGAGCAGACCTTCCGCGGCGACATCGTGGTGGTGTCGTGCGGTGCCGCCAACAGCGCCAAGCTGCTGCTGTCCTCCGCGTGCGATGCGCATCCCCAGGGATTGGCCAACGGCTCGGATCAGGTGGGGCGCAACTACATGTTCCACAACAGCCAGGCCGTGCTCGCGCTGTCCAAGGACGAGAACCCGACGGTCTTCCAGAAGACGCTCGGCCTCAACGACTTCTACCTCTCCGGTGGCGACGACTTCGAGTTCCCGCTCGGCAACATCCAGATGGTCGGCAAGTCACAGGCGCCGATGTTCCACGGCGAGAAGCCCGGTGAGACGCGCTTCGCCCCCAACTGGTCGCTCGAGCAGGTCGCCCTGCATGCCGTCGACTTCTGGCTGTCGACCGAGGATCTGCCGCGTCCCGACAACCGCGTCTGGCTCGCGCGCGACGGCAAGATCGCGATCGGCTACACGCCCAGCAACGAAGAGCCCAAGGAGCGTCTCTATGACCGGCTCAAGGCGATGCTCGGCAATCTGGGCATGCACCACGACCATCTGCTGCCCAGTCACGCGTACCTGAAGAACGAGATCCCGGTGGCGGGCGTGGCGCATCAGGCGGGCACCTGCCGCTTCGGCACCGACCCGTCGAGCTCGGTGCTCAACACCGATTGCCGCGCGCACGAGGTCGACAACCTCTACGTCGTCGACACGAGCTTCTTCCCGAGCATCGGCGCGGTCAACCCGGCGCTCACGGCGATGGCCAACGCGCTGCGGGTGGGTGACCATCTGCTCGGCCGCCTCAACGCCGCTGCGCCTCGACCCGAACCCGTGCAGGTCGCATGACCGCCATGAACCCGTGAGCGAGGGACGGAGCCGTCCGCGATGGCCAACGACTTAGCCCGCTGGCAGTTCGCCACCACCAGCGTCTATCACTTCTTCTTCGTCCCGGTCACCATCGGCCTGGCCTTCCTGGTCGCGATCCTGCAGACGGTCTGGTACCGCACCGACAAGCCGGAGTACAAGCGCATGACGCGCTTCTTCGGAACGCTGCTCCTCATCAACGTCGCGATCGGCGTCGTCACCGGCCTGGTTCAGGAATTCGAGTTCGGGATGAACTGGTCCACCTACTCCCGCTATGTGGGCGGCGTGTTCGGGGCGCCGCTGGCGATGGAGGGCCTGGCCGCCTTCTTCCTGGAGTCGACGTTCCTCGGGCTGTGGGTGTTCGGCTGGGAGCGGCTGCCCAAGCGCGTGCACCTCGCCTGCATCTGGGCGGTGTCGATCGGCTCGATGCTCTCGGCCATGTTCATCCTGATCGCCAACTCCTGGATGCAGCACCCCGTGGGCTACAAGATCAGCCACGGGCAGGCGGTGCTCAACAACGTGTGGGCGCTGTTCGTAAACCCGACGTTCGTGTGGGGGTACGCGCACGTGATCGTCGCGTCGCTGGTCACCGGCTGCCTGGTCATGCTCGCGGTGTCGGCGTGGTACCTGCGCAAGGGGGAGCACGTCGACTCGTTTCGCCGCACCGCCAGGGTGGCCCTTCTCGTGCTCATCCCGGCGATCGTGATCCAGATGTCGGTCGGCAACCAGCTCGGCGTGATCGAGAACAACTACCAGCCGATGAAGATCGCGGCTGCGGAGGCCCAGTGGACGAACTGCAAGCCGTGCTCGTTCTCGGCGTTCCAGATCGGCGGCGGCGCCAACGACCAGACGCCGACCGAGATCATCCCGATCCCCCACCTGCTCTCCATCCTCGCCACCGGCACGTGGAACGGGGCCGTCACCGGGCTCGATCAGCTCCAAGCCCAGTACCGGGCCAAGTACGGCCCGGGCAACTATGTCCCCGACGTGTTCATTCAGTACTGGTCGATGCGCGTCATGGCCTACCTGGCCAGCCTGGTCCTCCTGCTGGCGCTGTGGGGCGGCTGGTTGCTGCACCGCGGCCGGCTGGAGAGGTCCAAGCTGTTCCTGACACTCTCGGTGTGGGCGGTGATCACGCCGTTTCTGATGAACACCGCCGGGTGGCTTCTGACCGAGAGCGGCCGGCAGCCGTGGATCGTGCAGGGGTTGCAGAAGACCGTGAACGCCAGCTCTCCGTCAGTCAGCGCGACCGAGATCTGGATCAGCCTGATCGTCTTCGTCCTGGCCTACATCGTGCTCGGCGCCGCCGACCTCGTTCTCATGCTGCGCTACTCCCGCCGGGGGTTGGACGAGGCGGATGCGGAGGCCTCCGAACCCGAACCGCCCGCCGGCGCCTTCCCGGCCCTGACCTACTGACCGATGCAGCTGCACACGATCTGGTTCATCATCATCGCCGTCTTCTGGGTCGGCTTCTTCGTGCTCGAGGGATTTGACTTCGGCGTCGGCGCGCTGCACCTGTTCATCGGCCGAAACGACACCGAGCGCCGGGTGGCGATCAACACCATCGGCCCCTGGTGGGACGGCAACGAGGTGTGGCTGATCGTCGCCGGCGCGTCGATGTTCGCCGCGTTCCCGGGCTGGTACGCCACCATGTTCTCCGCGCTGTACCTCGCGCTGGTGCTGTTGCTGGTGGCGCTGTTCGCCCGCGGCGTCTCGTTCGAGTACCGCGGGAAGCGGGAGAGCCCGCGCTGGCGCACCGGGTGGAGCGGGGCTCTGGCGGTCGGGAGCGTCCTCATACCCCTGCTGGTCGGCGTTGCGCTGGGAGACCTTCTGCACGGCCTGCCGATCAACTCGAGCCACGAGTTCACCGGGGACTTCTTCGACCTGCTCACCGGCTATGGCCTCATGACCGGCGTGACGCTGTTGACGTTGTGCCTGCTGCATGGCGCCACGTTCCTCGCGCTGCGCACCACGGGTGAGATCCGCGACCGGGCGCGCGCCGCGGGCCGGATGCTCGGCCTGGTGGCGATCGTGGTGAATGTGGCCTGGTGCATCTGGACGCTGGTCGTGATCGGCGGCGGCACTGTGCCGGAGCCCACCCAGATCTTCGGGGTGCTCGCCGTGATCTTCGCGCAGCGCCTCGCCACCGGCGACAACGACGGCTGGGCATTCGCGGCCTCGGGGTTCGCGATCGCGGCGAGCATCGGGCAGCTCTTCATCTCCCTGTATCCGAACGTGATGGTGTCGAGCACCAACCACGCCTACAACCTGACGGTCAACAACGTCGCCGCCGGGCACTACTCGCTGGTCGTGATGACTGTGGTCGCCGTGCTGATCATGCCGGTCGTACTGCTCTACCAGGGCTGGTCGTTCCACGTGTTCCGCCGCCGCGTCGGCACGCCACCCACCTCGTCCGGGTAGCCGGGGTGCGCGCCCTCGACCCGCGCCTGCTCCGGCGCACCACGCCGGCGCGACCGCTGCTGACGATCGACACGGCGCTGGGGCTCGCCAGCGCGATCATGGTCGTGCTCCAGGCCGTGGTACTGGCGCGAATCGTGGCGCGCGGATTTCACGGCGCCCCGCCCCAGCGTCTCTGGGGCGATCTCGTGCTGCTGGTGGTGGCGTTCGCGGCGCGTGGCGCCCTCGGCGCGGGGATGGCGATCGCCGGGCACCGGGCTGCTTGGAGCGTCCTCTCCGAGCTGCGGTTGGCCGTCGTCGAGAAGCGCCTGCGATCGCAGCCGATCGCCACCGACGGAACGAGTGGGTCCGAGCTCGCGGCAGTCGCGGTCCAGGGCGTCGAGGGACTGGAGGGATACTTCGCCCGCTACCTGCCCCAGGTCGTGCTCGCCTCGGTGGTTCCATTCATCGTCATCGCCGCCGTCGCGGTGATCGACTGGGAGTCGGCTCTGATCATGCTGGTCACGCTGCCATTGGTCCCGGTCTTCATGTGGCTCATCGGCCGCTATACCGAGCAGCGCACGCGGGAGCGGTGGCAGGCGCTGCAGCGGCTCTCGACTCACTTCCTGGACGTCGTGCGGGGCCTGCCGACACTGCGAGCGTTTGGCCGGGCCGACGACGAGCTCGCGACGCTGGCCGCGGTCAGCGAGCGCTATCGCGCGACGACCATGGCGACGCTGCGCGTCAGCTTCCTGTCGGGCTCCGTGCTGGAGCTGGCGGCGACCCTCGGGGTTGCGCTCGTGGCGGTCACGGCGGGGGTGCGGCTTGTCAGCGGGGACGTCGGCCTCCAGACGGGGCTGACCGTGATCGTCCTGGCGCCCGAGCTCTACCTGCCGTTCCGGCGCCTGGGCGCGGAGTACCACGCCAGCGCTGACGGCCTCGCGGTGGCGGAGCGCATGTTCGCGCTGCTGGACGCCCCGGCCGCGATGCCAAGGGCCGGGCTGCGTCCCGCACCGAGCCCCGCCGAGGCGCTGATCCGGTTCGAGCAGGTTTCGTTCTCCTATCCGGCGCGATCGGTCCCGGTGCTCGAGAGGCTGGAGCTGGAGCTCGGGCCGGGCGAGACGGTGGCTCTCGTCGGCGCCAGCGGCGCCGGCAAGAGCACGGTGGCGGCGCTGCTGCTCGGCTTGCTCGAGCCGACTGCGGGGCGGATCTCGATCGGTGGCATCGACCTCGACGACTGCGATGCCGAGGCGTGGAGGGGCCGGATCGCCTGGGTCCCTCAGCACCCGACGTTGCTGCGCGGGAGCGTCGCCGACAACATCCGCCTGGGCGACCCCGGCGCTTCTGATCAGCGCGTGCGGGACGCCGCGGCTCTCGCCGGGGCTCACAGCTTCATCGCGCGCCTGCCCGAGGGCTACGCCACCGCGGTCGGGGACGGAGGACGGCCGCTGTCGCCGGGCGAGCGCCGGCGGATCGGGCTTGCCCGCGCCTTTCTGCGCGACGCGCCGCTCGTCATCCTCGACGAGCCGACCGCCGACCTGGATCCGGACAGCGTCGCGGTCGTCTCCGAGGCCATGGCCCGCCTGCGCGACGGGCGGACGATGCTCCTGATCGCCCACCGGCCCGAGCTGGTCGGTCACGCCGACCGGATCGTGCTCCTGGCGGACGGCGCGTCGGCGCCCCGGCTCGAACGGAGCGCGGCGTGAGCGCGACGCCGGCGGCTCTCCTGAGCTTGACCCGCACGCCACGGTGGCGCCTGGCGGCGGCGTCGCTGCTGGGGGCCCTGACCGTGGTCTTCGGAGTGGGGCTGATGGCGAGTGCCGGCTACCTGATCGCGCGGGCGGCCGAGCGCCCGGCGATCCTGTCGCTCGAGGTGACGATCGTCGCGGTCCGCTTCTTCGGTCTCGGGCGGCCGGTCGTCCGCTACTTGGAGCGGCTTGCCTCCCACGACCTGGCACTGCGCGCGCTCGGCCGGGTCCGGGTGGCGTTCTATGAGCGCATCGAGCCGCTGGCGCCCGCCCAGCTCCAGGCCTACCGCGCGGGAGACCTGCTGTCGCGGATGGTGGCGGACGTCGACGCCCTGCAGAACCTGTATCTCGTCGGGCTGGAGCCGCCGATCGTCGCCGTGCTGGCGGGCGCCGTCTCGGTGGGCGTGGCCGCCGCGGTCCTCCCGGCCGCCGGTCTCGTCCTCGCGGCCGGACTGCTCGTGGGCGGGCTCGCCATCCCCGCGACGTCGAGCTACCTGAGCGCGCGTGCCGCGCGGCGACAGGCCGGCGCCCGCGGCGAGCTCACCGCGGAGCTGATCGAGCTCAGCCGCGGTGCCCCGGAGCTGGTGGCCTTCGGGTGTCAGCCGGCCGCGCTCGATCGCGTCCGCTCGGCGGGCTCGACGCTGGTGGCGCTGGGCCGGCGCGACGCCCTCGCGGCCGGCGCGGGCGACGCCCTCGGGCTGGTCGTGACCGGGGTGACCGTCGCCGGCGTGCTCGCGGTCTCGCTCGCCGCCTCCGCCGACGGCCGGCTGGACCGCGTGCTGGTGGCACTGCTGGCCCTGCTGGCGCTGGCGTCCTTCGAGGCGGTCACGCCGCTGGCCGCGACCGGCCGCGAGCTGCCGGCGACGCTCGGCGCCGGCCGGCGGATCCTCGAGCTCAGCGGCCGCCGAGCGGCTGTGCGCGACCCCGCCCGCCCGCTCCCCGCGCCCCGCTGGCCGTTCTCGGTGGAGGTCGAGCACGTGCGCGCCCGCTACCCGGGCCAGGCGGAGCCCGCCGTCGAGGACGCCTGCCTGCGGCTCGAGCCCGGCGAGAAGGTCGCGCTGCTGGGTCCCAGCGGCGCCGGCAAGACGACCGTCGCCAATGTGCTGCTGCGCTTCCTCGACCCCGAGGAAGGGCGGGTGACCCTTGCCGGTCGCGACCTGCGTCACTACCGCCAGGCTGACGTGCGGCGCGCGATCGCCGTCGCGGGGCAGGAGGCCCACCTGTTCTCGGCGAGCATCCGCGACAACGTGCGTCTGGGTCGCCCCGACGCCGCCGAGGCCGAGGTCGAGCACGCGCTGCGCCGCGCCCGGATCTGGGACTGGGTCGTGCGGCTCCCCGACGGGCTGGACACCTTCGTTGGCGAGGAGGGACACGAGCTGTCGGGCGGTCAGCGGCAGCGGATCGTGCTGGCGCGGGCGCTCCTGTCCGGCGCGCCCGTGCTCATCCTGGACGAGCCCACCGCGCATCTGGACGCTGAGACCGCCGGCCACCTCGTGCGCGACGTGTTCGCGGCCGCCGGCGACCGGACGGTGCTTCTGATCACCCACCGGACCGAGGGCCTTGACCTCGTCGATCGGGTGGTCTCGCTGTGAGCCTCAGTCCGCACGTCCCGAGGAGGAGACCATGAATGTCACCTGGCCTGTTCGCAGTGTGCTGGCGGGGACCGCCGGCACTGCCGCCCTCAGCCTCGCCTACGTTGTCGAGCGTCGTGTCCGACGGGGGCACCAGGGTTCCCTGGACTATGACGACTCGCTCGTGCCCGGCCAGATCGTCGTCTCGATTCTGCACCTGCCGCATGTGACGGCGCGAGAGGACCGGGACATCGGGTGGGCGCTGCGCTGGAGCTACGGGTCGGCGTTCGGCCTGTACCACGGCCTGTTGCGCCGGCGGATCGGAGAGCCGTGGGCCAGCGCCGTCTTCGGGGCCACACTCATGAGCGCCACGTTCTCGCTGTTCCCTCTGCTCGGCCGCACCCCGCCGCCCTGGCGGTGGCCGCCCGACGTGATGGCGACCTGCCTGGGCACCCATGCCGCGTACGTTGCCGCGGTCGCCGCCGTGGATGACCAGGCCCGCCGGCGGGGCATCTGAGCCGCGGCGATGACCGTCCGCGCGCTGTTCGAGGAGACCGCGGGGCTGGCGGCGGGCTACCTGGAGAAGCTGCCCGACCGCCCGGTGGGGTGGCTGGCCGACGTTGACGAACTGCGGTCGCGCCTCGGTGGCCCGCTGCCGGAGGCGCCGACGGACGCTCGGGAGGTGATCGCCGATCTGGCCGCCGGGGTCGAGCCGGGGCTGGTGGCCAGCCCCGGCGGGCGCTATTTCGGCTTTGTCATCGGCGGGACCACCCCGGCCGCGATCGCCGCCGATTGGCTCACCTCCACCTGGGATCAGAACGCCGGCCTGTTCGTCTGCTGCCCGTCGTCGGCCGTTGTCGAGGAGGTCGCGGGAGCCTGGCTGGGACAGCTGCTCGGGCTGCCCGACGGGGCGGGCTTCGGCCTGGTCACCGGGTGCCAGATGGCCCACGTCACCGCACTGGCCGCCGCTCGTCACAGCGTGTACGCCCGCGTGGGGTGGGACGTCGGCGAGCGCGGTCTCATCGGCGCTCCCGCGATCCGCGTGCTGGCCGGCGCGGAACGGCACATCACCGTCGACCGTGCGCTGCGGCTGCTCGGCTTCGGCACCGGGTGCATAACGCCGATCGCGGCCGACCGGCAGGGCCGGATGGTCTCGAGCGCGCTGCGCGAGGCGATCGTGGCAGCCGACGGGCCGACGATCGTGTGCGCTCAGGCCGGCAACGTCAACACGGGCGCTTTCGACCCGCTTGACGAGATCGCCGACATCGCGGCGGAGGCCGGGGCCTGGCTGCACATCGACGGCGCCTTCGGCCTGTGGGCGGCGGCGAGCCCCGCGCACCGCCACCTCGTGGCCGGGGCCGAGCGGGCGGACTCATGGGCGGTCGACGCCCACAAGTGGCTCAACGTCCCCTACGACAGCGGGATCGCGTTCTGCGCGCATCCCGAGGCCCAGCGGGCGGCGATGGGCGTCCGCGCCAGCTATCTCATCCACGCCGATCCAGGCGGTCCTCGTGACGCGCTGGAGTGGAATCCGGAGTTCTCGCGCCGCGCGCGGGCCTTTCCCATCTACGCGGCGATCCGCGCACTGGGCCGCTCGGGGATCGCCGACCTGATCGGGCGCTGCTGCGCCCACGCGCGCCGCTTTGCCGATGCGCTCGATGCCGCGCCGCACGCCGAGGTGCTCAACGACGTCGTGCTCAACCAGGTGCTCGTCCGGTTCGTCGACGCGGCCGGCGACCACGATGCCTACACCGACGCGGTCATCGAGGCCGTCCAGAACGACGGCACCTGCTGGCTGAGCGGCACGACCTGGCAGGGCATGCGCGCCATGCGCATCTCGGTGTCGAGCCAGACCACCACCACCGACGACGTGGACCGGTCGGTCGAGGCGATCCTGCGCGCCGTCACCGATCAGGGGCGCTCCCGGTGAACGCCTTTGCCGTGGCATGCGTCTGAGTTAGGCTCTGAGCGCAGGCTTCCACCAGGTCGGCCAGAGGAGAGAGATGCTCGATTTCGGGGCCACGTTCCTGCCAGACCCACCATCGCGGCAGTTCGTCGAGCGCATCGTGCGTGCCGAGGAGCTGGGCTTCACCCACGGCTGGACCTATGACTCGCACATCCTGTGGCAGGAGGGCTACGTCTTCCTCACGCTGGCCGCGATGGCGACGTCGCGCATCCGTCTCGGGCACTGCGTCACCAACCCCGGCATCCGCGAGCCGACGGTGACGGCGAGCGCGTACGCCACGCTCCAGGACGTGAGCGGCGGACGGATGGTGCTGGGCATCGGCCGCGGGGACTCCTCGCGCCGGGTGGTCGGCCTGGAGCCGGTGCCGGTGGCCCGGTTCGAGCGGTCGCTGGAGATGATCAAGGACCTGATGAACGGGCGCGAGGTGGAGTGGAACGGCAGGTCGCTGCACCTGGCCTGGGCCCAGGGCCGCCCCGAGATCCCGATGTACGTGGCCGGCTATGGTCCGCGGGCGCTGGGGGTGGCCGGCCGCGTGGGCGACGGCGTCATCATCCAGCTCGCCGATCCCGAGATCACCAGCTGGATCATCGAGCGTGCGCGTGCCGCTGCCGTGGCGGCCGGCCGCGACCCTGACGCGCTGGCGCCGATCGTCTGCGCGCCGGCCGTGGTCGATGCCGACCTGCCGCGCTGGCGCGAGGAGACGCGCTGGTTCCCGGCGATGGTCTCCAATCACGTCAAGGACCTGATCGCCCGCTACGGCACGGACGGCGAGATCCCGAGCGCGCTCACCGAGTTCGCGCTCGCCGTCAGGGAGTACGACTACAGCGAGCACAGCCAGGTCGGCGCCAGCCACGGCCAGTACATCAGCGACGAGATCTGCGACCGGTTCTGCCTGCTGGGCGACGCCGACCAGCAGATCGCGCGCCTGAGCGAGCTCGAGCAGCTGGGGGTCAAGCAGGTCAACCTGTACCTGATGACCTCCGAGCTGGAGGACACCATGGAGCGCTACGGGCGGGAGATCATCCCGCAGTTCGAATCGTCCACGGTGGCCTGAGAGGAGCCCGGCGGCGACCGGCTGACAACGAACCAGGAGGACGAGCATGAGCGTGCTCATCAAGGGCGGTCGCATCGTCACCGCCGTGGACGACTACGTGGCCGACATACTGATCGAGGGAGAGACGATCGCTGCCGTGGGAAGCTCGCTCAACGGCTCGGCCGACCGGGTGATCGACGCGACGGGCAAGTACGTGATCCCCGGGGCGATCGACCCTCACACGCACATGGAGATGCCGTTCGGCGGAACCGTGAGCTGTGACGACTTCACCTCCGGGACGGTCTCGGCGGCATTCGGAGGGACGACCTCGCTGATCGACTTCTGCCTCCAGGCGCCGGGCCAGTCGATCCCCGACGCGCTGGCGACCTGGCACGAGAAGATCGAGCGCTGCCCGCCGGTGATCGACGTCGGCTTTCACATGGCGATCACCGACCTTCATGACGGCGGCCGGCTGGAGGACGTCGCGCGCGTACCCGACGAAGGGGTGACGAGCTACAAGCTGTTCATGGCTTACAAGGGCGCGATCATGGTGGACGACGAGACGCTGTTTCGCACGATGCAGGTGGCGGCGCGCACCGGCGCGCTCGTCATGGTCCACGCCGAGAACGGGGACGCGATCGACGTGCTCGTCAAGCAGGCCCTGGCCGAGGGCAAGACCGAGCCGCGCTGGCACGCGGCCACCCGCCCGCCCGAGACCGAGGCCGAGGCCACCAACCGGGCGATCAAGCTGGCCCACATCGCCGGCTGCCCGTTGTACGTGGTCCATGTCTCCTGCCAGGAGTCGGCCGAGCCGATCGCGCTCGCGCGGTCGCGCGGCTGGCGGACGTGGGGCGAGACGTGCACCCAGTACCTGTTCATCGACGAGACCCGGTTGGAGGAGCCCGACTTCGCCGGGGCCAAGTACGTGTACACGCCACCGCCACGCGCGGCGGTCAACCATGAGCATCTGTGGACGGCGCTGCGCACGGGCGTCCTGTCGGTGGTCTCCACCGACCACTGCCCGTTTCGCTGGCGCGACCAGAAGACGCTCGGGCGTGACGACTTCTCCAAGATCCCCAACGGTGGCCCCGGGATCGAGAACCGCCTGCATATGCTGCATCACTTCGGCGTGCGCCAGGGCCGCCTGACCATGAACCAGCTCGTTGATCTGTGCTGCACCCAGCCGGCGCGGTTGTTCGGCCTGTTCCCGCGCAAGGGGACGATCGCCGCCGGCGCCGACGCCGACATCGTGGTGTGGGACAGCGAGAAGCCGCTCACGCTGTCGGCCTCGACCCACCACAGCAACGTCGACTACAACCTGTTCGAGGGCACCGAGGTGATCGGTGCGCCGGAGGTCGTCCTGGTGCGTGGGCAGGTGATCGTCGATCACGACGAGCTCGTGGCCTCTCCGGGCGCCGGGCAGTTCGTGCGCCGCGCGCGGTTCGGCGAGCCGCTGGCCACCCCGCAGCAGGCCGCGGCCTGAGCGCGGGACGGGGAACGCCGATGGCCGCCGACGCCAGGAGGATGATCGCCGAGCTGCGCGAGCTGGCGCAGCTCACCGGAGACGAGCGCGGCGCCCAGCGCCTCGCCTGGACCGACACTTGGGCCCGGGCGCGCGAGTGGGAGCGCGCGTTGCTTGCCGAGCTGCCGGTGTCGGTGGAGATCGACGAGGCGGGCAACCAGTGGGCGACGCTCGAGGGCCGCTCGCCCCGGGCCCTGCTCATCGGCAGCCACATCGACTCGGTGCCGAACGGCGGCTGGCTCGATGGCTGCCTCGGCGTCCTCTCCGCGCTGGAGGTGCTTCGCTCGCTGGCGGCCGACGGGCCGCCGCCGGTCACAGTCAAGCTGGTGGACTGGGCCGACGAAGAAGGGGCCCGCTTCGGGCTGAGCCTGATGGGCTCGATGGCCGCGGCCGGACAACACGACCCCGACTTCGTGCGGAAGCTGCGTGACGCGGGGGGCACCTCGGCCGCCGACGCGCTCGCCGCCCACGGCGTCGACGTGGACCGCATGGGGGAGTCGCGCTCGCGCCTGACCGGCGCCGCCGCCTACATCGAGCTGCACATCGAGCAGGGCCCGGTACTCGAGGCGCGCGACCTGCCGCTGGGGGTGGTCACGGGCGTCTACGGAACCGAACGGTGGGCGGTGACGTTCACCGGCCAGGCCGCGCACGCCGGCTCCACGCCGATGGACCAGCGACGCGACGCGCTCCTGGCCGCCGCCCGGCTGGCGCTCGAGGTCCGCGAGCTGGCGCGGACGCGCGGCGGGGTCGGCACCGTCGGCCGGATCGACTCCGAGCCAGGGATCCCCACCGCGGTCGCCGGCGTGGCCACGGCGCTCGTGGATCAGCGCCACGTCGACGCCGAGGCCCTCCGGGACCTGCACGCGCGCGCCGAGGCGGCCAGCCGCGCGATCGCTGAGGAGGAGCATGTGGCCGTGGATTGGTCGCCCCTGTTCCGGGTGTCACCGATCCACTTCGATGCCGACATGGTCGCCGCGGCCGCCGAGATCGTCACCGACCTGCAGGGGGTCGACGCCCGCCTGCCGAGCGGCCCGTTGCACGACGCCGCGCGTGTGGCGGAGGCCGGCGTGAGGACGGTGATGCTGTTCGTGCGCAGCAAGCGCGGGCTGTCGCACACCCGCGAGGAGGACACGGACGAGGCCGACCTGGAGCTGGCGGTGACCGCGCTCGAGCGGCTGGTCAGGACAGAGCTCGAGCGCCGGTAGCGCTCACGCATCAGCTGTCGCCACGGCTGGCGCGGTCTGGTACGTTGCTAGCGGGTCGGCGCTCGGTTTTGGGGCGCCGAGGTGACCGAGGACCGGGGGGTCTGATGATGAGTGCTCTGATTCGCGCGGCGACCGTGCTCGCCGCGTTCGTGGTGCTCGGGATGCCTGCGGGGGCCCAGGCCGCCCTCGTTCCGCACTTCACCCTGCTGCCGGCCTCCGGGAACACGCAGCTGTCGCTGGCCCGCGACGGAGTCGCGATGGCCCCGCTGCCGGGCGGGCGGGCGCTCGTCATCGGTGGCTTCAACGGCTCGGGATGGCACAACACGGCCGAGGTGTTTGACCCCGCGACCGACATGTTCACCCCCACACTGGGTCCGTTGCTGACGCCGCGCGCGGGCGCCGCCGTCGCTCCGCTGCCGGGCGGCCGGGTGCTGATCGCTGGCGGATCGACGACCGGCAACGCCATTCTGCAGAGCGCCGAGGTGTTCGACCCCACGACCGGGGTGTTCACCGCACTCCCGGCCTCGGGCAACACGCAGCTCTCGGTGCCGCGAGCCGCCGCTGCGGCAGCCCCGCTGCCCGACGGCCGGGTCCTGATCGCCGGCGGATCGACGACAGGCAACGCCGTTCTGCAGAGCGCCGAGCTGTTCGATCCGGCCTCGAACACGTTCACGGCGCTGCCCGCGTTGGGCAACACCGAGTTGCAGACGGCGCGCGTCAATTTCGCCGCGGTCCCGCTGCCGGGCGGGAAGGTGCTGATCGCGGGCGGCTCGGGCGCCTCCGCGGTGCTGGCCAGTGCCGAGGTCTTCGACCCGGCAACGGAGACGTTCACGGCGCTTCCGGCCTCGGGCGCGACCGAGCTGCAGACGGCGCGCACGGCGCCGGCCGCCGCGGCGCTTCCGGACGGCCGCGTCCTCATCGTCGGCGGCGACACGAGCGCGAACAGCAGAATGACGAGCGCCGACGTGCTCTCGAGCGCCGAGGTGTTCGATCCGGCGTCGGGCACGTTCAGCGGACTGCCCGCATCCGGGACCACGCAGCTGCAGAACCCGCGCTCCTACACGGCCGCGACGGCGCTGGGCAACGGCCAGATCCTCATCGCGGGAGGGGCCGGCCCTGACTACCTCGCCTCCGCCGAGCTGGCGACGCTGCCGCCTGCCTGCTCGTCCACCTCGTCCTCCCTGGCCGCGGGAGCGAGGAGCGTGCAGGTGGCGTTGCACTGCTCCGGGTTCTCGTTCGCGTACGCGATCGTCAACGGCCCCGCGCACGGATCGCTGGGCGCGATCGACCAGGCGCACGGCACCCTGACGTACAAGGCGGATGCCGGGTTCGCGGGCGCGGACTCGTTCACGTACCAGGCCACGAACGTGGCCGGGCCCTCCGCCTCGGCGACCGTGACGGTCGTGGTCCCGGCCGGACCCCCATCGGCCTCGCTCGGCAATGTCTCCGTCCGGGGCGCATCGGCCTCCCTGCCGATCACGTGCCGCGGCGCATCGGGGACACGATGCGCCGCCACGGCGACGTTCACGACGCGCGTGACCTCCCGCGGGTCGGCACCCACCGGCGTCGCTGCGCCGGCGGCGCGGCGCAAGCCCAAGATGACAACAGTGACGGTGGCAACCACCCACTTTGCCGTGCCCGCGGGCCGGCGCACGACCGTGCCGGTCACGCTGAATGCGACCGGCAAGCGGCTGCTCAATCGCTTCTACAGCATGCCCACGCGGATGAGGCTCATCGGCACCCCGTCCCTGGCGCGTACGGTCCGGTTCCGCTACGTCGTGATCGACGCGAGCGTGAACTTCGGCTTCAAGTCAGCGTCGGGCCTCACCAGCGTCACCAAGTTGACGCCGGCCACGCTGCCGCACCACGCCCGCGTGGAGCTCCTCTGCCACGGGGGCGGGTGTCCGTTCCGCAAGCACGTCCTCATAGCGCACTCACGAAGCCTTCCGCTCGCCGGCCAGTTCCACGGCGCCGAGCTGCATCTCGGCGCGGTCGTGCAGCTCATCATCACGGCACCCTTCAGCGTCGGAGAGGTCCACATCATCACGATGGTCCCCAACGGCCCGAGGATGGCGGTGCTCTGCCTCCCGCCGGGATCCCGTCGCCCGGTCGTGTGCGCGTGACGAGACGTTGCAGCCCCGGCGGTGGACGGTCACCGTCTGGGAGCTGACCGGTTACACATCAGGCCACGCGTTCGGCCGGCGGAGGCTATAGTCGGCCACCGGATGCGCAGGAACCACCTCACGTGGCGCATTGGTCTCGCGGTCCTGCTGGTGGCGCCACTGCTGGCGCTCGGCACGGCCGGCTCCGCCACCGCCGCCTATCCGGTTCAGTACTGCGCCTCGGTCCCCATCGTGCAGGGCATTCCACCATGGGGCTTTCACACGGGCTCGCCGATCTCGGGGGCCACGGGAAGCTACGCCCGCGGCCACGGCGACATCAGTCTGAGTGCCAACACGGTGTCCGGGATCCTGTGCCAGGTCGACCGCGTCCGCCACCAGCCCGACCGCCTCATCGTCATGACGGTCAAGCGCCACCTGGTGTACCACTCCCACTACGCGGTCATGTGGGGCGTGCCCGGGAACATAATGAAGATCATCGTGCGCGTGACGAGCAGCACCGATCCGGCCTGTCAGGTGGGCACCATCGGCCACGTGACCCTGTTCGCCAGCTACAACAACGTGCGCAGCGACAGTGTCCAGTTCTTCTTCCCGGCCGCCTGCAAGGGCCACGACCACCTGTACCACGGTCCGCAGGTCAACAACCAGGTCCCGCCGCTCTAACCGGTCACTCCGCGGGGAGGTCGCCGAGTGCGCGGTCGGCATAGGCGAGGCGACTCTCACCGTCGGACGGGTCGACGCCGAGCCCGTGGTTGGTCAGCCCCAGGCGCTCGGTCAGGACATGCTCGAGGGAGCTCATGCCTTCACCGAACGCTAGACAATGGCTGAGCCGTGGGTGATCTCAGCCGCAAGCCGCAGGGCCGTCGGCGACCGCGACGCAAGGGGCGCGCGACCAAGGACGCCGAGCGTCGGGCGCTGGCCAAGGCCCACGCGACTCCCGCCCGTCCGGTGAAGCAGGCCAGGCCGGGCTTCGCCGTGCTGCACGTGGACGGCGGCGCCCGCGGAGCGCCGGGACCGGCGGCCATCGGCTACCTGGTCGAGGACGAGGAGGGGGTTCGGATCGCCGAGCACGCCGAGGCGATCGGTACGAGCACCGCCGCCGAGGCCGAGTACCGGGCGCTGCTGGCGGGCCTGGCCCGCGCTCATGAGCTCGGGCTGTCCCGCGTCACAGCACGCTCGGACTCGAAGCTCTTGATCGCGCACGTCAACGGCGAGCGGCACATCCGCAACTCGCGCCTGCTCGAGCTGGAGGCCGACATCGCCGACCGGCGGATGCGGATCGGCACCGTGGTCTTCGAATGGATCCCCGCGACGGCCAACGGTGCGGCGCACCAGCTGGTGGCGGGCCTGCTGGGGCCGGCCGAGAGTTGAGAGCGGTGAACCTAGTGCTCGGCCGCCGTCAGCGCGTTCAGCGCCGGCGAGTCGCGGGCCTCGGGTGGAGTCCATCCGATGATCAATCCGTCGGGCTTGGTGGCGGTGTTGCCTGCCGATGACTGGTCTGCGCCGCCGGGGCGGTAAGCGTGTTTGTGACGCCTTTCGTGCGGGGCCGTCACGAATATGCGACAAAGACGGCCTTTCGAGGGGTTGAGTACGGGCGTCGCCTGCAGACTGGGCGCGTGGACTCGGATCCTGACGCCGTAGAGCGCACGCCCCCCGATCCCCCGCAGCGCGCTCTGTCGCGTCAGCGGGACTCGGGTGCTGAAGCACGCCGCGTGCGCCTGCTCGCTTTGCGCTCTGAGGTGTCAATCGCAGGCTCTCGGGATGAGCGAATCGCCGCCGTGGCGAGCCGGCAGCGCGGACGCATCGCGTCCCGCCAGCTCCGGGCCATCGCGGTCAACGGGTCCAGCGTCGCCTGGCTGGTGTCACGCGGGCGACTGTTCCCCTCCCTTCGATGCGTCTTCTCCGTCGGCCACAACGCCCCTATCGAGCTGGGCGCGGAAACCGAGGCGCTCCTGTCAGTCCGGGAGGCCGCCGTGCTGAGCCACTGGTCGGCAGCGGCCCTGTGTGGGCTTGTGGACTCCCGCGCCGGGCAAGGTCGAGGTCACGGTCGACCGCGATGCGCCGGCTGCCACCAACCCTGGTGTGCGGGTGCACCGCAGCCGCATCCTCGACAACAACGACGTTCAGATCCGACACGGTCTGCCGGTCACCTCGCCCGCCCGCACGCTCCTGGACATCGGCTTGACCAGCACCGACCGTCAGCTGCAGCTGAGCGTTTGACCGCGGGATCGTCGATCGCATCATGCGCCCCGCGGCCATCACCGACCTACTGGGCCGCGCGGGCGGGCACCGCGGACGAGCACGCCTGGGCGCCCTGCTGGAACGCCAGCTCCGCGGCGCCACGATGACCGCTCAGAAGCAGAGGAGCGGGTGCTGGCCCTGATCCGAGCCGCCAGCCTTCCCGACCCGCTGGTCAACGCTCACCTTGCCGGCTACGAGCTCGAGTTCTACTGGCCCGACGCGCGGTTTGCCGTTGAGTTAGACGGCTTCCGCTTTCACTCGTCCCACGGCGCGTTTGAGCGAGACCGCCGCAAGGACAACGATCTCCGGCGCATCGACGTCGCAGTCATGCGCGTCACGCTGGCGCCAGACCCAGGACGTTGCGCAGCGCCGGCCTGAGCGGGCATCCGCGTCCCCCGGTCGCGGTGTCGGCGGCGCTCAGGAACAGATACACGCCGAGGGCGGCGAATACGAAGACCACGTATCCGGCGGCCTTGTTGAGCGACGCATCGGAGTTGAGGACGCCGATCGTCCGCACCACGAGCGTGATCGGACCCGACGACCCACGGGTCTCTGCACATGCTTGGGACGTGATCGGGGTGTGCCGATCACCCGGTCCGGACAGTGTGGACCAATCCGCTGACAACGTCATAGACGTGCCCGGAGACGGTGACGCGCGGCGAGATCGCGGGCGCGGACCGGAGGCGCTCGACGTCGCGGGTCACCGTCGCGACGGGGTCCAAAACGGCGTGCTCGCGCAGGGTCGCCTCTTCGACGCCGATCCTCTGCGCGTAGTCGCGCCGGAAGGTGTCATCGGCGAACGCGCCGGCTCCGCACTGGGTGTGGTGGATGACCGCGACCTCGAACAGCGGGCCGTCGGGAAGGACGTTCTCGGCGATCTTGGCGATGAACGCGACGTCGTTGATGACCTCCGGGGTGACTCGGCCGCCGACGTTGCGCACCACGATCGCGTCCGAGAGCTCGAGCCCGAGGAAATGCGCGGGGTCGACACGCGGGTCGAGGCATGTGATCACGAACAGGCGCAGGTGGGGGAGGACGACCGCGCCCTCGTGGCCGCCGGCGGCGGCGAAGGCGCGGTTGCGCTCCAGCGCCGGCTCGACGTTGGCGGTGTCGCGCGGGTTGGTCTCGCGTGGGGTCATCTGATCGGTGCTCATCGTGTTTGGTCTCCCGTTGATCGTGTGGGTGGGTCAGCCGCGTGCCGATGCCGCCGCGGGTGAGGGTGATGCGAGTGCCTGCAGGTCCGGAGCGTCCTCGCCGGTGGCCGCCGGCTGCGCGGGCAACAGCGCCAGGGCCATCACGCCGCCGGCGGCGGCCACGCCCGCGGCGAGATAGTCGGCCGTGGTGAAGCCGTGAAAGAACGCTGCGTTGGCGGCGTCGCGGACGGCCGACGCCAGCGCCGGATGGCCGCCCTGGCTCAGCCGGCCGGCTGCCGCGAGAGCGGCGCCCACCGAGGCGTGAGCGGCGCGCGCGGCCCCGGCCGGCACGGCGGCGGGCAGCGCTGCCGTGAGGCGGCTCGCGTAGAGCGAGGCGTACACGCTGCCGATCACGGCCACGCCGAGGGTCCCACCGAGCAGCCGTGTGGCGTCGTTGACCGCCGAACCGATGCCGGCCTTGGCCTTGGGCACGACGCCGATGATCGCCTCGGTGGCGGGCGCGCTGGTGAGGCCCATCCCGGTCCCCAGCACGACCATCTGGGCGGCGATCGTCGCGTAGCCGGTGGTCACCGATGACGTCGACACCCACAGGTAGAACGCGGCCATCAGGAACAGCCCGGTGGCGACGACCAGCTTGGTCCCGACCCGGACGGCGAGCCGGGCACCTGCGATGGACGAAATCGCAACGCACGTCGCCACGGGGAGCAGGCGCACGCCGGTGGACAGCGGGCCGTAGCCCCGGAGGAACTGGAAGAGCTGGGTGACCAGGAAGATGAATCCCGACAGCGCGAAGAACGAGATCGCGACGGCGGCGCTCGCGGCGGTGAAGCGTGGGTTGCGGAACAGGCTCACGTCGAGCATCGGGTGCTCGCTCCGCCCCTCCCAGGCGACGAACGCGGCGGCCAGGACCGCGGTCAGCGCAAAGCCCCCGATCGTCCGCGCGCTCCCCCAGGCGTGGCTCGGCGCCTCGATGATCGTGTAGACGAGCAATGCGATCGAGGCGCCAGACAGCGCGAACCCAACTCGGTCGATGCGCGGCGCGGCCGGATCCCGCGACGTGGGTACGTAGCGCCCGGCGAGGGCGACGGCGAGGGCGGCAGTCGGCGCCATGGCGAAGAAGATGCTGCGCCAGTCCGAGACCTCGAGCAGCCAGCCCCCGACGATCGGACCGAGCGCGATCGCCGCGCCCGCGATCGCGCCCCACAGGCCGATGGCCTGCGCCCGCTCGCCCCGCTCGGTGAACACGTTGGAGATCAGCGACAGCGTCGAGGGGAAGACCATCGCCGCGCCCAGGCCCATCACGGCCCGAGCGGCGATGAGCTGGCCGGGGCTGTTCATCACCCCGCCGGCCAGGCTCGCCAACCCGAACACCGACAGCCCGGCGAGCAGCATCCCCTTGCGCCCGAATCGGTCCGACAGGCTGCCCACCGCCAGGACCGATCCGGCGAACACCAGGTTGTAGGCGTCCACGACCCATTGCAGCTGCGAGTTGGACGCGCGCAACTGGCGCACGAGCGACGGCAGCGCCACGTTGACGATCGTCGTGTCGAGGTTGATCACAAACGCCGCGAGCAGCAGCGAGACGAGGACCAGTGGCTTGCGGTTCATGACTCCTCCGGGTGACTGCGGTGACATCAATGGAGGAAGTTCTAAACCAGAAGGTTGAAAAAGTCAAGTAGCTAGGCAAGAAACTCATACGGCTGCTAGAGTCGAGTCCGCCATGAGGTCCTACGACGAGTACTGCGCGGCCGCCAAAGCGCTCGACGTGGTCGGCGATCGCTGGACCCTGCTGATCGTCCGGGAGCTGGCGCTACGCGGAGCGTGCCGCTACACCGACGTGCGCAACGGGCTGCCCGGCATCGCCAGCAACCTGCTCTCTGAGCGACTGCGCGACCTCGAGCAGGCCGGGGTCATCGCGCGGGAGGACGCGCCTCCGCCGGTCGCGACCACGCTGTTCCGCCTCACCCCTCGCGGTGAGGAGCTGCGGCCGGTGCTCGACGGCCTGGTCCGCTGGGGCATACCACTCATGGTCGAGGAGAAGCCCGATGACGCCGTCCGCAGCCAGTGGCTCACGTGGGCGGTGGAGATGATGCTCGCCGACCGCCGGCCCGACGCTCCTTCCGTGACCCTCGAGCTTCAGACGGGCGATCAGCCGATAGTCCTCGAGCTGGGTGATGGCGCGGTCCGCGCGCGTCTTGGCTCGACCGATCGACCCGACGCGACGCTGGCCGGTCCGCCGAGGCCCATCATGGGCCTGCTGCTCGGTCTGCTCGAGCTCGACGACGCCAAGGCCGTTGGGGTCAGCTACAAGGGCGATCCCGCGATCCTCGAGCGGATCGGCGCCGACGCCGTGGGGTGCTGAGCTGACTCAGCGCCGGCGCTCGGCGCCGCGGCCGGCGCGATCGCCGGTCGGGATCTCGGTGGCGTCCGGGTCGCCCGGCTCGTCGCCCGCGCCGTCGCCCGACGGCCGTGGAGTGGTCTGCCGGGGGAGGCGACCGGCGCGACGGGCCTGCTCGGTGAGGAGGTACTCGATCTGGCCGTTGATGCTGCGCAGGTCGTCATCGGCCCACCGGCGCAGGGCGTCGAACAACCGAGGGTCGAGTCGGAGCAGGAACCGCTTGCTCTCTGGCATCGTCGGCTCGCGCGCCTAGGTGTAGAGGCTGCCCGTGTTGAGCACGGGCGTCGGCGTGTGATCGCCGGAGAGGACGACCATCAGGTTGGAGACCATGGCGGCCTTGCGGTCGGGGTCGAGCTCGACGAGATCGCTGTCGGCCAACTGCGCCAGCGCCATCTGCACGAGGCCCACCGCGCCCTGGACCATCGTCTTGCGGGCCGCGAGGATTGCCTCGGCCTGCTGGCGGCGCAGCATCACCTCGGCGATCTCGGGCGCGTAGGCGAGGTGGGTCAGACGGGTCTCGAGGATCTCGATCCCGGCCAGCTGGAGCCGGCTGTGGAGCTCGGCCTGCAGGCTCTCGCGGACGGCGTCGGCGTTGCCGCGCAGCGAGAGGACGTCGGCGCGGTAGTCGTCGTAGGGGTACTGACTGGCGAGGTGGCGCAGCGAGGTCTCGCTCTGCACGGTCACGAACCGCTCGTAGTCGTCGACGTCGAACATCGCCTTGGCGGTGTCTGTGACGCGCCAGACGATCACCGCCGCGATCTCGATCGGATTGCCGCTGGAGTCGTTGACCTTGATGCGCTCGCTCTGGAAGTTGCGGACGCGCAGCGACACCTTCGGGCGCTTGGTGAAGGGGTTGCACCACCACCAGCCGGCCTGGGTCACGGTTCCGACGTAGCGGCCGAACAGGATGAGCACCCGCGCTTCGTTGGGCTGCACGACAAACAGTCCGCCGAACGCGAAGCCGAAGATCAACAGCACGACCACGCCGATGACTTTCAGCGCCGTGCCACCGATGACCGTGAGCGCGATCGCCACTGCGTAGATCGCCAGCGTGCCCGCCAGCACGGGCAGGCCGGGGAGGGTCCACGCGAGGTGTTGGTCGTGCGTCTGGCGAGCCGGGGAGGACGCGCCCAGGTTTGCCTCGCCCACCGGCTCGCGATCCGATATCACGCTTATATCGTAGCATGTTAGCTGTGATATCATCTGGCTATTGAAACAATAGAAACGGAGGACCGAGGAGCCATGAGCATCGGACAACTCATCCAGACAGAGAGCCCCGCGCCGGCTCCGGCGCCCAGCGCCCGCCGGACCGGACCGGTCATCGAGGTCTCCCATCTGCACAAGGCGTACGGGGCCACGGTCGCCGTCGAGGACGTCAGCTTCACGGTGCTGGCCGGCGAGATCTTCGGGATCCTCGGCCGCAACGGCGCGGGCAAGACCACCACGGTGGAGTGCATCTCGGGCCTGCGGACGGCCGACCGCGGCACGATCAGGGTGCTCGGCCGCGACCCGCGACGCGATGGCCGTGAGCTCCACGGGCGCGTCGGGGTGCAGCTGCAGCACAGCGCGGTGCCCGACAAGATGAGGGTCAGCGAGGCGGTGCAGCTGTACGCGTCGTTCTACGACCACCCCGCGGACGGACGCGAGCTGCTGGCGGCGTTGGGCCTCCAGCCCGCGCAGCACCAGTACTTCGGGAAGCTGTCAGGAGGCCAGAAGCAGCGGCTGTCGATCGTGCTGGCGCTGATCGGCGATCCCGAGATCGCGATCCTCGACGAGCTGACGACCGGGCTGGACCCGGAGGCACGGCGCGACACGTGGCGGCTGATCGAGGAGGTGCGGGACCGCGGTGTCACGATCGTGCTCGTCACCCACCTGACCGAGGAGGCGGAGCGGCTCTGCGATCGCGTCGCGCTGATCGATCACGGCCGCGTGACGGCGCTTGACCGCCCCGACGCTCTGGGTGACGCGGCGGCAACGAGCAGGCGGGTCCGGCTCCGATCGGCGGGATCGCGCGGCGACGACGTGCTGTGGGGGCTCCCGCAGGTGAGCGCCGTCGAGCACCACGGCGAGGATGTCGTCATCACCGGCTCCGGCGACCTCGTCGCCGCCGTGGTGCTGGCGCTGGACCGCGCGGGACTCGACGCCCGCGACGTCCGCACCGAGACGGCAAGCCTGGAGGACGCGTTCCTGGCACTCACGCATGAGACGCATCACGCCACGACGAACACGGAGACAGAGCGATGAGCACCCTGTTGATCGGACCCAACCCGCGCCCGCGACGGGCGTTCGGCCTCCTGGTCGCCAATGAAGCGAGGCTCGCCCGGCGCCGTCCGGCCGGGCTGGTGGTGGCCGTGGGCGTGCCCCTGGTGCTGCTCGTGATCTTCGGCAGCATCCCGGCGACCACGCGCTCGCAGGCCGCGCTGGGCGGCATGTCGTTCTTCAACCTCTACGTGCCCTCACTGCTCGTGTTCGTCCTCATCGCGGTGGGGCTGGGGGCGCTCCCACAGCAACTGGCGGGCTACCGCCAACAGGGGGTGCTGCGCCGGATGTCAACGACGCCGGTCCCGCCGTCCTGGCTGCTCGCCGCCCAGCTGACCGTCAGCATGACGCTGGCCACGATCGCGATCGGGATCCTCCTGGGGGTCGGAGCCGGCGCCTTCGGCCTGGCACTCCCGCACACCGCGGGTGGATATCTCATCTCCTTGGTGACGCTCCTGCTCACCGCGGCGGCGACGCTCGCCCTCGGGCTGTGCGCGGCCGCCCTGGCCAGCACCCCCCAGGTCGCGAGCGCGCTCACCGTGGTGCTCTTCTATCCGATGGCCTTCTTCTCCGGCCTCTATGTTCCCATTCAGGAGATCCACTCGGCGGTGGTCCAGGACCTTGCCAAGGTGCTGCCGACCGGGGCCGGGTTCAACGCGCTGCACGCCGCGTTCAGCGGACACTCCCCGGGTGTGCAGCCGCTGCTCGTGCTCGCCGCGTGGGCGATCGGCGCCAGCGTCGCCGCCGTCCGGCTGTTCCGCTGGGAATGAGCCGGTGGGAGGTAGGCTGGCCCTGGGGTGACTGCAACCGTCGCCGACTGCGAGATCAACCAGGCCGCGTGGAATGCCGCGATGGCGGTGGCCGGAGGCGGTGAGGTCTGGGAGGACAGCGGCCTGCGGTGGGCGTGGCAGGCCCACGACGGCCAGCTGATGCTCAACTTCCCCCGCATGATCGACACGGCGTCGGCGCAGCGGGGAGTTGAACAGGCCCGGGCACGTGGCGCGCGGCTCGTCGGCGCGTGGCTCGGCGCCGAGGTCGATGCCTCCCCACTGGAGGCGGTGGGCTTCGAGCGCGGCTGGGAGCCGTGGTGGATGACCGCAACGCTGCAGTCGATCGCCGAGCCCAACGATGAGCGGGCGCAGATCAGCGCCGACGTGCCCGAATACGGCCCCGGAGGCGAGCGCCTGCTGTCGCTCGCCCAGGGCCCGGAGGCCCGGGCCTGGCACGCGGTGGCACGGGTCGATGGTCGCTTCGCCGGCCGCGCGTGGGCCTTCGCTCCCGACCGCGTCGCCGGCATCTACGACATGGACGTGTGGCCGCGCTTCCGGCGCCGCGGGCTCGGACGCGCGCTCCTGCGCGCCGTGTGCGGCTCGGCGCGCGCCGCCGGGGCCCGCGACGCGGTCCTCAACGCCACGCCGGACGGCGAGCGGCTCTATTCCGCCGAGGGCTTCGTTCGCATCGGCAGCGGCATCACCTACTGGCATCACCTCGGGTGACGGCGTGGGGGCGGCCGCGCCGTAGACTCGGCGACCGTGGAGACGAGGACGAGCGCTGCCGGTTTCACCAGCGTGACGGACATCATCCTCGACTGCGATCCGGGCCACGATGACGCGATCGCGCTGCTGCTCGCGCTCGCCAGCCCCGAGGTCAACCTGCTCGGCGTAACGACCGTGGCCGGCAACCAGACGCTGGACAAGACCACCGCCAATGCCATCCGGGTGCTGGACCACGTCGGCCGCCCCGACGTGCCGGTGGCCGCGGGGGCGGCCCGACCGCTGGTGCGGGAGCTGCGCGTCGCCGCGGAGGTCCACGGCGAGACCGGGCTCGACGGACCCGACCTGCCGCCGCCCTCACGCGCGCCGGCCGGCACGCACGCAATCGACTGGATCGCCGCCACCGTGACCGCCAACCCGCGACCGGTGACGCTCGTGGCCGTCGGGCCGCTGACCAACGTCGCGCTGTTCGTCGCGCGCTACCCCGAGGTCGCGGCCAGGCTCGAGCGCATCGTGTTGATGGGCGGCGCGTTCGGCGAGGGCAACGCGACGCCGGCGGCCGAGTTCAACATCTGGGTCGACCCGGAGGCGGCCAGCCGTGTGTTTCAGACCGGCGTGGACCTGACGATGGTGGGGCTGGACGTGACCCACCGGGCGCTGATGCGGCCGGACCACGCCCAGCGATTGTCCGAGGGTGGACAGGCGGGCCGGCTGGTCGCCGAGCTGTTCGCGTTCTACACGCGCTTTCACCGGCGCGACTACGGGTGGGAGGGCGCGCCGGTGCACGACGCCCTGGCGCTGGCGCACGTGATCGACGGGACCCTGCTCACCACCACGCACTGCGGCGTGGTCGTGGACACCGGCCCCGAGCTCTCCTGCGGGCGCACCAACGCCGATCTGCGCGGCCGCGCCGGTTGGGCGGCCAACTGCCACGTCGCCGTCGCCGTCGACTCTGACCGCTTCCTCGACCTGCTGGTCAGCCGGTTGGAGGCGCTGGGCTGATCGTGTGCAGGGCGGCCGCGGCGAGCGCCGACAGGTCGCCCACGAGCTGCGCCTCGATGTACCACGCCAGGGAGTCTCCGCTCACCGGTCGCGGTGTATCCACCAGACGCTGACCGTGAGACACGAGCGCCTGCACCCGCGCCGATCCCGCGCTCCTCGAAGGAGTGCCGCCGCCAGAGGAACACGAAGCCTGATCGGGCATGGCACGCACCTCAGATCGATGCTGAAAGACTGCTGAGCAATCGTCTCACTCCGACGGTCTCGCCGCAAGCCGCAGATCGCCGATCACGCCCTACACCACCCAGCAGTCCCCGCCGCCGGGTCTGCGGTGGTGAGCAACGTCTGGGGTATGCCGCCAGGTGGGGATGCGAACTGCGGCTATCGAGGGGTGCACACGCGCTCGGGCTGGCTGACCTGCACGCGCACCCTCCCCGCGGACGGCGTGCGTGCAGTTTCGCCAGTCGCGTTGGCCGGCTAGTTGAAAGCTCACGCCACGCGTGCCTGAGACGGCGAGTGTGTGTCGTGATTTCAAGAGCTCGCCGCTACCCCCGCGAGCTTCCCCTCGACAGCCGCCGTTGACGTTCGCCCCCGTTGTGCTGAAAACGCCGAGACACCGTCGCATGCGCGCTCACGTGGCGCCGGTAGAACGTGGCGAACGCCTCCGGATCGGCCGGCGTCGCGGCGAGCAGCTCGGCATCGGTCAGGCCCTCGTGTGCGCTCATTTGTCCCCTATTCGGTACATGAGACCGGAATGTGACCGCGGCGTCGCCAGCGGGCCGTTTCTGTCCGCAATTGGTGCCAGGGTGGCCACCATGAGCCAACCACGCACCTATCCAGACGGCGTGCCCAGCTGGGTCGACACCGAGCAGCCCGACCCGAGCGCCGCCCAGGACTTCTACGGCCGCCTGTTCGGATGGGAGTTCACGACGATGACGCCACCCGGGGTCCCCTCCTACACCATCGCGACGCTGGGCGGCCGCGACGTCGGGGGGATCGCGGCGGCCGAGGGCGCATCGGCCACGTGGAACACCTACATCGCCGCCGAGAACGCCGACGCCACGGCGGAGCGGGTGCGGGCCGCGGGTGGAGAGGTCGTCAGCGACCCCATCGACGTGGCCGAGGCGGGCCGCTGGGCGATCTGCCGTGACCCGGCCGCGGCGGTCTTCCGGCTGTGGCAGGCACGGAACCGTCTGGGATCGCAGGTGGTCAACGAGGCGGGGTCCTGGAACTTCAGCGATCTGCACACCGACCACCCCGAGACGGCACGGTTCTACACCGAGGTGTTCGGCTGGAGCGTCGAGGATCTCGGCTTCGTCACGCTCGTGCGCCGGCCCGGGTACGGCGACCACCTCGAGGCCACCGTCGATCCTGACATCCGCAAGCGCCAGGCCGAGGTGGCGCCCCCGTCCGGCTTCGAGGACGCGATCGCCTGGGTTGCGGCGCTGGAGCCCGGCTCGGCGCCGCACTGGCACGTGACCTTCTCGGTGTCCGATCGTGACGCCGCGGCGTCAGCCGCGCAGGAGCTCGGCGCCGAGGTGCTGTCGACCGAGGACACGCAGTGGACGCGCACCGCGCTCGTCCGCGACCCTCAGGGCGCCGTGTTCACCGCCAGTCAGTTCACGCCGCCCACGCGGTAGCGGACATGTGACGCGCGCGGTGAGTGGATCACCTCGATCGGCTCGAGCGACAGGCCCTCCATGCCGGCGAACGGAGACTCCCCCGCGCCGAGCACGACCGGCGCGATGTCCATCACGAGTTCGGTGATGACGCCGGCCGCCAGGGCCTGGCGCACGGTCGAGGCGCCGCCGGCGATCGAGATATCGCGATCGCCCGCGACCGCCTGCGCCTGGGCGTAGGCCGCGTCGAAGCCGTCGGTCACGAAATGGAAGGTGGTCCCTCCCGCCATCTCGATGGGGGCGTGGGGGTAGTGGGTGAGCACGAACACGGGCGCGTGATAGGGCGGCTCATCGCCCCACCACCCGCGCCAGTCCTCGTCCCATTCGCCGCGGATCGGGCCGAACATGTTGCGCCCCATCACGAACGCGCCGCGCGGCCTCAGCAGCTCGGCGGTAAGGGCGGCGTCGGCCTCGGTGGGATCCGAGGTCAGGTGCCAGTCATGGAGCTTGAGGCCGCCGGCGCCGAGCGGGTGGTCGCGATCCTGGCCGGGCCCGGCCGTGAAGCCGTCCAGCGAGATGGAGAAGTGGCAGGTGGTCTTGGTCATGCCATACAGACTGACGGACTGCGCGAAAATCATCGACCCCGACCGCGACGGCAAACCGTTGAAGCCTCGCGCCACACACGACCGCGACTAGATCGGGACCCGCTGACAGCTAGCCGGAGGACGCGGGTGTGGCCGCTGTCAGCGGCGGGACCCCCGCCCGGTGGCGCGCAAATGCCATGCGGGCGATGGTGCCGTCATGGCCGATCTCGCCCGGCTGCGGTGCGCCGCGCCGCGGCCACAGGTTGACGACGAGGCTCGCCAGCAGGCGCGCCACCGTGAAGATGAGCGTGGTCCGCACGATCGGCCCGCCGGTGGGCCACAGCAGCGCTCCGAGCGAGACCAACGCGACGATCTCGGCGAACGTGGCGAGCGGGCCGGCGAGGGAGACCCAGCCGATCGCGCGCCACGAGAGCCCCGACGGGTCGTAGCGGTAGACGCCCTTGAATCGCACTCCGCGAGTGGGCACGGGGCTGAAGAGCACGACGGTGGGATCGGCCTTGATGCGCAGGAACGGGCCCCGGCCCACGATCACCATGGACGAGCGGCCCACCAGCGCGAGCGCGAGCGCGTGTCCGAGCTCGTGCCCCAGCGTCGCCAGCGGGCCGACGATGTAGACGGCGATGAGGATGGCGCTCCACTGGCCCACCAGCCCGACGTCGCCTTGCGCGGCCCCGGCCACGAGGCAGGCGCCGACGCCGATAAGCACGCCGGTGATCTGCGCCCCGGTGAGCGGTTTGCCTTGACTTCCCATAAGACGGGCCATCGGCGCCCGTCCCGGTCGCACTGCAGCGGTGCCGCCCCATGCCGACGGATGACCGAGCAGCGAGGCAGTCAGCGCGTGTGCCGCGGGATGAGCAGCCCGCGGTTGAAGGCCTCGGCGACCGCGGCGGCGCGGTCGTTGACGCCGAGCTTGGCGTAGATGTGCATGAGGTGGGTCTTGACCGTGGCCTCGCTGATGAACAGGCGCGCGGCGGCGTCCCGGTTGCTGGCGCCCTGGGCGACCAGCTCCAGCACCTCGAGCTCGCGCTGGCTGATCGGCTCCTCGGCGGGCGCGCGCATCTGGCCCACGACGCGCGTGGCCACCGAGGGCGACAGCACCGCCTCGCCGTTGGCGGCGGCCCGCACGGCGCGGAACAGCTCGGCCGGCGGTGCGTCCTTGAGCAGGTACCCGGTGGCGCCCGCCTCGATGGCGGCGAGCACGTCGCCGTCGGTGTCGTAGGTGGTGAGGACGAGCACCCGCGCCGGCACCCCGGCGGCGGCGAGGGCTCCGATGGCGCTCACCCCGTCCATTTCGGGCATCCGCAGGTCCATGAGGATCACGTCGGGCAAGAGCGTCCGGGCGCGGCGCACCGCCTGCGATCCATCGCCGGCCTCACCCACCACGTCGAACTCCGGCTCGCCGGCGAACATCCCGCTCAGGCCGTTGCGGACGACGGGATGGTCGTCCACGATCATCACCCGGATCGGATCGCTCACTGCCCGTCCTCCAGAAGCATCGCCGGGATGGAGGCGCAGATCGCAGTGCCGACCGCGGGCTCGGACTCGACCTCGAGCCGTCCCGCCACCCCCTCGATCCGCTGGCGCATCGCCGACAGCCCGAAGCCGCCCTGTGCATCGCGGGGACGGGGTGGCTCGGTGCCGTTGACCGTGGCGAAGCCGACCCCGTCATCGCGGACGTCGAGTGTCACCAGGTCCTCCATGTAGGACAGGGTCAGTCCGACGCGGCTGGCGTGGGCATGCTTGGCGACGTTGGCCAGCGCCTCCTGGGCGGTGCGCAGAAGGGCGACCTCGATCTCTGGGCGCATCACCCGGGGCGTGCCGGTGGTGGTGACCGAGACGGCCAGCCCGTGGAGGTCCGACCATCGTTGCGCCACGTCCTGAATCGCGTCGGGCAGCCGCGCGCCTTCGAGCGGCTGGGGCGCCAGCGCCTGCACCGAGCGGCGGGCCTCGGTGAGGCTCTCGCGCGCGAGATCGATCGCCTGGTTGACGTGGCGGGCGGCGGGGTCGTCGCCGACCCCGCTGCGCTGCGCCGCCTGCAGCTGGGTGATGATCCCCATCAGTCCCTGGGCCAGCGTGTCGTGGATCTCGCGCGCCATGCGCCGGCGCTCCTCGGAGACGCCCGTCTCTCGCGCCCGGCTGAGCAACTGCTCCTGCAGGTCGGCGTTGTGTCGAAGGCTCTCCTCGAGTTTGGCGTTGGCCTCGGTGAGGGCTGAGAGCTCCCGGGCGCGCCGCTCCTTCTGCTCGTTGCCGATCGCGCCAAACCAGGTGAGGGCGCCCGCCACGCCCAGATTGATCATGTAGACGACGACGAGGCCGACGATCGCGAAGGCGCTGTCGTAGGGCCCGCTTCCGGTCTGGGAGATCGCGGTGACCGCGGCGACGCCGGCGACCCCGGCGAGACGGGCCCGGCCCTCGAGCAGGCGCCACGCCCAGAAGTACCCGGTCCAGCTGTAGAACCCGTAGAGAGGCTCACTGATGACCAGCGCCGCCGAGATGCCCACCAGCGCGGCGAAGCAGACCGTGGCCACCCCGGTGCTGACCGCGGTCTGCGTCTCGGTCCAGGAGTCTCGCCGGTCGACCCGGTCCAGCGCGGCCATGAGCGCTGCGGCGACCAGCGCCAGCCCGAAATCGACGAGCATCGCTTCGTCGACGCCGTGGCGCGCGGCGATGTCAAAGCCCACGCACAGGAGCAGCAGGGCGTAGGGCATCGCCCTGAGGACCGGCACCTCCCGCCGCTCCCAGAACTCGAGCCACTCACCGCGGCGCGACATCGGCTGACGTTCGCTCATCGCTCCCAACGGAACAATTTAGTCGCCGCGGCGCATAGCAGGACGGCATAGCCCGCCAACACGAGCAGATGGACGGTACCCGGCCAGTGACCGGCGATGGCGTTCTGGACCGCCGGCACGGCGGCGCCCAGCGGGGTGTAGTGGCTGACATCGCGCAGTCCGGCGCCCATCGCGGCCTGCGGCACCCACAGTCCCGCGAAGAACATCAGCGGGAAGAACAGCAGCGAGCCCGCCGCCGCCGCGATCCTTTGAGTGGGGGCCACGGCGGCCACCAGCGTGCCCAGCGACAGCAGCGCCGCCATCGTCAGCGCCATCGCCAGGACGAAGCCGCCGATCTGGTGCGGGAGCGCCACCGAAAAGGCGAAGTGGCTGACGAGCGCCACGAGGATCACGGCGCCGGCGCCGAGCGCGAAGTTGATGATGATCTGCGCTGCCAGCAGTGGCACCGCGCCGATCGGCGTGGTCGACAGGCGCCGCAGGTAGCCCTTGTCGCGGTAGGAGGCCAGCGCCGCGGGCAGGGCGCTGAGGGACAGGATCGTCACGGTGAACATCATCACCACGGGCGTGTAGGCGACGATGAGCTTCACGTTGCCCAGCGAGTGCTGGGGCTTGCTGCCCCCGGCGATGCCGAGCACCACGAGCAGGACGACCGGGAACACCAGTCCCCAGAAGAACAGCATCGGCTCGCGCCCGAACAGCTTCAGCTCGGTGCCCAGCAGGCGGCGAAAACCACCGGTCCGCGTTTGGGCAGAGGCGGCAATGGCATTCATCGGGACTCCTCTCGGGTCAACTCGTGAAATTCGGAGGCCACGGCATCAGCGTCTGCGGTGAGCGCCACGAAGGCGTCATCCAGGGTGGACTGCTCGATCCTGGTCTGCTCGGGAACGACTCCGTCACGCACGAGCGTCGCGATGACGGCGGCGACGAGGTCGCCGGCGCCCTCCACGACGATCCGCTCGCCGTGACGCCGGACGTCACGCACCTCGGGCAGCGCGCGCAGGCCGTCCAGGTCCAGCGTCCCCGTCGGCCGGAAGCTCATGTGCTGGCGGCCGGCCGACCCTGCGGCCAGCGCCGCGGGGGTGTCGATCGCGATCACGCGCCCGTGGTGCAGGAGCGCGAGCCGATCGCAGAGGCGCTCGGCCTCCTCCATGAAGTGCGTGACGAGGATGACCGTGACGCCCTCGTCACGGATGCCCTCGATCAGCTTCCATGTCTCGCGGCGCGACTGGGGATCGAGGCCCGTGGTGAGCTCGTCGAGGATCGCCAGCTCCGGGCGCCCGATGAGAGCCAGCGCGATCGACAGCCGCTGGCGCTGGCCGCCGGACAGGCTGGAGAAGCGCTCCTGGCGCTTGCTCTCGAGCCCGAGCAGCCCCAGGAGGCGCGCGGGGTCGGCCGGGTCGGGATAGAAGGAGGCGAACAGCTCGAGCGCCTCGCCCACGCGCAGCTTGTCAGGCAGCTCGGAGGTCTGCAGCTGGATCCCGACCCGGCGGCGCAGCGCCTGGCGGTGCTGGAGAGCGTCGAGGCCGAGCACGCTGATCGCGCCGGAGTCGGGCCGTCGCAGGCCGCCGATGGCCTCCACCGTGGTCGTCTTGCCGGCGCCGTTTGGTCCCAGGATCCCGAATATCTCGCCCCGGTTGATCGAAAGCGAGACATCGTCCACGGCGAGCGTGTCGCCGTAGCGCACGCGAAGATGGTCGACGGACACGACCATGTCGGTGGTGGTCTGTGCCCTGGTCTTCTCGAGTGTTGGTGTCATGCGAGCAGCGTCCCAGGTCGGGCCTCATCGCACATCGGCCGAGCGGCTGCAATCGCCGCGCGCCGAGGGTGACCCTGCGATCAACCGATCGGTTGATCGCCAGCTTCGCCGCCAGCCCGGCACAGCGCGGCACCGACGGCGAGCCGGCGCCGGGCTGCGTGGCTTCGCCACGGCGGCGAAGATCCACTCTCGATCATCAGATCATCCCGCGCGATCCCACCACTGACCGGGTGCCTGCACGCTGACACGGGCCTGCCCCTGTGGCGCCACGGCCTGACGCCGACTACGGTGCAGAGCAACGGAGCGGCACGCGCACACAGCGAGACGGAGGCGAGACCATGGGAGCAATCCAGGTGCACGAGTTCATGTCCGTCGACGGGGTGATCGACGCGCCGACGTGGACGGCGGAGTTCGGCTTTGATCCGCGGATGGGGGAGGCCATCGGCGCGGTGGTCGGGCGCTGCCGGGCCATCCTCCTGGGCCGCACCACGTACGAGATGTTCGAGCCGGCGTGGTCGACGCGAACCGTCGAGGACGACCCGGGGGCGCCGTTCTTCAACGACACCACCAAGTACGTCGTCTCGGGGACGCTGACCGAGGCGACGTGGCGCAACTCGAAGCTGATCGGGCCCTACGACCCCGAGACGATTCGAACCCTCAAGGCCGAGGTGGACGGCGACCTCTACGTCAGCGGCAGCGGCACGCTGGTGCGGGCGATGCTCGAGGACGGGCTCGTGGACGAACTCCACCTGTTCGCCTACCCGCTCACGCGCGGCGCCGGCCCCCGGCTCTTCGCCGAGGCTGCGAGCCCCAGGAGGTTCGAGCTCGCGGCCTGCGAGTCCTACGAGAACGGGGTTGTGTACGTCGCCTACCGTTGACCATCACCGATGAGAAAGGCTGCCCGCGCCGGTCTATAGAGCGATGGAGAGTCCTAGGATTGCCCCGATGGCCGTCGTATGCCTCCGGGGACCGCTGCGCAAGCTCGCGGCGGGCCGGGCCGAGCATGAGTTCGCAGGCGCGACCGTGGTCGAGCTGCTGCGTGCGCTCGAGGCCCGCCACCCGGAGATCGGCGGCTGGATCCTCGACGAGCGCGGCGCGATCCGCCGCCACATCAACGTGTTCGTCAACGGCGAGCGCGGCACCGGGGCGACCGCGGTGGGTTCGGGGGATCGCGTTGAGGTGCTACCGGCGATAACAGGAGGCTGAGACGTGACAGAGCTGGTCGTGGGAACGAAGAAGGGCCTGTTCCTGCTCGAGGGTGAGCCCGAGTCAGGCTTCGCGATCACCACGCGTGCCTTTGCCGGGCAACCGGTGGACTTCGCCACCCGCGATTCGCGAACGCGACGTCTGCTGGCGACGGTGACCTCGCCGTTCTACGGGCCGAAGATCTTCTACACAGACGCCGACCCGAACGACGAGTGGGAGCAGGCCGAGGGGGTCACTCTCCCCGAAGGCGGTGACCAGGCGCTCGAGCGCATCTGGGTCATGGCCGGCGGCGAGGCTGACGGCATGCTCTATGCCGGCGGGGATCCCGGGGTACTGTTCGCCAGCCACGACGGCGGCGCGACCTGGGAGCTCAACGCGGGTCTGTGGGAGCAGCCGACGCGCCCGAAGTGGCAGCCCGGCGGCGGCGGCTTGTGCCTGCACTCGATCTGCACCTGGCCGGGAGACGCTGACCGTATGGCTGTTGCCGTGTCCGCCGCCGGGATGTGGCTGACCGAGGATGGCGGGCGCAGCTGGCGGCGGGGCAACGTGGGCCTCAACCCGCGTTATCTGCCCGAGGAGGCGCTGAAGGATGAGAACGCCGGCCGCTGTGTACATCACGTGGAACGCGCTCCGCGGCAGCCGGAGCGGATGTTCATGCAGTTCCACGGCGGTATCTATCGCTCCGACGACGCCGGGGAGAGCTGGACAGACATCGGCGGCGGGGGACTCCCGTCCGACTTCGGCTTCCCGCTCATGGTGGATCCCGCCGACCCGGACAGCGCCTACGTAATCCCCCTCGTCGCGGACATGGACCGAGTCACCCCTGACGGTCGGGTGCGCGTGTACGAAACGCGCGACGCGGGCTCGAGCTGGGCGCCGCGGGGCGACGGCCTCCCGGCCGAGCATGCCTACCTCACCGTGCTGCGTCAGGCGTTCAGCCGCGCCGGCGAGGGCGAGGAGCTCGAGCTGTACTTCGGCGCCACCTCGGGCGACGTGTTCGCCTCCGGCGACGCGGGCGCCACCTGGTCCACGGTGGCGACGCGGCTGCCGCCGGTGTTCTCGGTGGTGGCGATCACGCATTGAACGACGCCGTTAGGTGATGTCACCGCACCGTTACCGCGTGGCGCGACGGTTCGTGGCGTAAAGCCAATCCCTCTCCGGCGGCAGGCCGGCTGATGACCGGCGCCGCGGCCACGAACCTGGAGGTCCCCATGTCAACTGACACGTCAGCCGGTTCCAGTACAGCCGGCGCTGCCCGGTGGAACCGCCCGGCCCTGTGCCGGTAAGATCGGCCGGACGGTGACGCCGTCGTCGATGTCATGGGCGATGGCGCAGACGAAGCTGTCCAGGCCGGAGCGCTCGATGCGATCGAACATCGCGAAGGCGAGGTCGGAGGCGAACTCCTCCTCGAGTGCCCGCCGACCGCCGTGGCGGCTGAAGTGGTCCATGGCCTCCCTTGGTCTTGGCGGCGCTCAGCCGGCTGCGGACGGTCCCGACTGGCACGCCGCAGACCTGGGCAATCGCCTCGTAGGAGTTCGCGGCGCTGCACCACCGGCCCGGGTCGAACCGCACGCGGCGGGTCAGCGGCGTGCCCGCGCCCACGATCTCCTCCAGCACTCCCCATCGGCGGAGCCGGGCCACTCCCGGCACCTGCACCTGATGCGTCGACAGCGTGTCCGAGGAAAACCCCGCCACCCGCGCTCCGATCACAATAACCTCATACATGCTTCCCTGATGCGCGACCGCCGGAAGAGGTTCGAAGAGATGAGCGCCAAATCAGCGGTCGATCACATCCGCCGCCGCCGCGAGGAGGGCCAGCTCGTGGTCATCGACGGCGGGATGGGCTCAGAGCTCGAGGCCCAGGGCGCGCCCATGGATCACGACGCCTGGAGCGGACTGGTCAACCTGCACGACCCTGGCCTCGTTCGGCGGGTGCACGAGGACTACGTCCGCGCCGGTGCCGACGTCCTCATCACCAACACGTTCATGTCGGGGACCGGGCCCATGGAGCGTGCCGGCTGCGGCGAGCGATTCGGCGAGGCCAATCGCAACGCGGTGACCGTGGCCCGCGACGCCGCCGCGGCGTCCGACCGCACGATCCTCATCGCGGGGAGTGTCTCGGTCACCGAGCTCGGCGCCCCGGAGGTGGGTGAGGCGAGCGGGGCGCAGGAGCGCCGCCGCCTCCGCGACGGCTACCTGCGCCAGGTCGAGCTGCTGGCGGGCGAAGGGGTCGACCTGATCGCGCTGGAGATGGTGGACCATCCGCGCTACGCCGAGCCGGCCGTGGAGGCAGCGCTGGGCTGCGGGCTGCCGCTGTGGCTCGGGCTGTGCGTGCATGCCGACGAGCGCGACGCCGGCGGTGGCGAGCCGGCCGCGATCACCGATGAGCATCGCCAAGTGGTCCGCCTCGCCGAGGACCCCGAGCGCTTCGACGCGGTGTGTGTGATGCACACCGACGTCGAGGACGTCGATGACGTCCTGGCCCTGGTGCACGAGAGCTGGGAGGGGCCGGTGGGCGTCTACCCGCACCAGGGCGTGTGGGTCCGTCCGAGCTGGCGCTCCGCGCCACTGCCGGCCGACCGCTTCGCGGAGCTGGCGAGCGGATGGCGCGATGCGGGAGCGGAGATGATCGGCGGGTGCTGCGGAATCGGCCCCGCGCAGATCGCTGCCCTGTCGCAGCTCAGCCGCTGACGCCGTCCAACGGCCCGCAGCGGACGCACCGTGCCGTCCATCCCGTCGGCAGCACCTGCACGACCAGCTTGCGGCCGCACGCGACGCAGAAGCGGGGCGGATCGGTGGCGGCGCGCCGCCACCGGCAGCGGTCGTGGTCGCCCTCGGCGAGCGGCCGGCCGCAGCCGTCGCAGAACGGCGGCTCGGGCACGTCAGATCGTTTCGGCCAACGCCTTGATCGGCATCGATAGCTCGCCGAGCAGGTCCAGGTCCTCGCGCGGGTCGCGGCCGAGCGTGGTCAGGTAGTTGCCCACGATCATGGCGTTGATGCCGCCCAGCACTCCGGCGCGCGTCCCGATGTCGCCGAGGGTGAGCTCGCGCCCGCCGGCGAAGCGCAGGATGGTCCGCGGGAGCGCCAGCCGAAACGCCGCCACCGCACGCAGGGCGTCCTTGGCCTCGATCGGCGACAGCTCGCCGAACGGCGTGCCGGGTCGCGGGTCCAGGAAGTTCAGCGGCACCTCGTCAGGCTCGAGCACCGCCAGCTGGGCGGCGAACTCGGCGCGCTGCTCGAGCGTTTCGCCCATGCCGACGATGCCTCCGCAGCACACCTCCATGCCGAGCTCGCGGACCAGCGCAAGCGTCTCGAAGCGCTCCTCCCAGGTATGCGTCGTCACCACCTGGGTGAAATGCGACCGCGCGGTCTCGAGGTTGTGGTTGTAGCGGTGCACGCCGAGCTGGGCGAGCTCCTCGCCCTGGGCGCGGGTCAGGATCCCCAGCGAGCACGCGATGTTGATGGGGACCTCGGCCTGAATCGCGGCGACCGCGGCGCGGACCTGGTCCATCAACCGATCGTCCGGCCCGCGCACAGCGGCCACCAGGCAGAACTCGGTGGCGCCGGTGGCCGCCGTCTCCCGGGCGGCCTCCACCAGCGCCGGGATGTCGAGCCGCACCGCCCTGACCGGGGTCTCGAACCGGCCCGACTGCGAGCAGAAATGGCAGTCCTCGGGGCAGCCCCCGGTCTTGATGGAGACGATGCCCTCGACCTCCACGGCCGGGCCGCACCAGCGCATCCGGACCTCGTGGGCGAGCGCCAGCGCATCGTCCACGCGCTCGTCGGGCAGCCGCAGGACCTCCAGGACCTGCTCCTCGTCGAGGCCGACTCCGCGCTCCAGCACCTGCTCGCGCGCCACGGCGAGGATGTCCGGTCGTGTCATGCGAATATCTCCTTGGTGATGGTGCGAGCTTTCCAGACCATGCCCCGTAAAGCTCTCAGATCGGACGGCGTGACGCGGTCTCGTCCGGCTCCGCGATGACGCTTGACGGCCAAGCGCTGCTGTTCGACCTGGACGGCTGCCTGGTGGATTCGCTGCCCAGCATCGCGCGGTGCTGGGCCGAGACACTCGAAGCGGTCGGCCGCCCCGCCCCGTCGCTGGAGGACGTCCGCCCGTACGTGGGCCCACCGGCCGATCACATCGCTCGCGCGCTCGCGCCCGACATGTCGGACTCCGAGATCGAGCAGCTGCTGGCGGCCTATCGCCGGTGCACGGCCGAGGCCGAGGACGTCGCCGCCTTCCCGGGCATCCCCGAGCTGCTGGCGGCGCTCGCCGGCCGCGGCGTCCCGCTCGCGGTGGCGTCGTCGAAGTCCATCGAGGTGGTGGAGCCGCTGCTGGAACGTCTGGACCTGGCGCGGTGGTTTGGCGTGGTCGAGGGGACCGGGCGCGGCGAGCTGGGAACGGACAAGGCCACGATCGTCGCCCGGACGCTGGCACGGCTCGCGCCGACGCGAGCCTTCGCGCACGTGGGCGACCGCGAGCACGATGTCTTCGGGGCGCACGCCCACGGGCTCACCGCGATCGGCGCCCTGTGGGGGTACGGGTCCGTCGAGGAGCTCACCGACGCCGGGGCCGACATGGTGATCGCGAGCCCGGCGGAGCTGGAGACGGCCATGATCGGAGGCGCGTGCTCCGGGCCCTGCTGACGTTCGTGCCCGTCGCGGGGTTGCTCTCGCTGACGCCCGGGGTGGCGACCGCGCTCGTGGTCCGCAACGCGCTGCGCGGCGGGCGGCGGCACGCCTTCTGGACGACATCGGGCAACTCCGCCGGCGTACTTGCCTGGGGATGCTGCGCCGCGCTCGGCATCGCCGCGATCGTCGCCACATCAGCGGCGGCGTTCAACGCGATCAAGCTCGCCGGCGCGGTGGTCCTGGTGGTGATGGGCGTCCGGTCGCTGGCCGGCTCCGATGGACTCGCACCGCCGGTCGAGCCCAGGCAGCCCGCCGCGGTCTCCAACCGGGCCGCGCTGCGCGACGGGCTGCTCACGAGCCTGGCCAACCCCAAGCTGGCGGTGTTCTTCGTCGCGTTGTTTCCACAGTTCGTCCCGCGCGGGACGCCGGTCCTACCGGCGGCGCTGGGCATGGTATGCGTGATCGTGATGATCGATCTGGTGTGGTACTCGCTGCTGGCAGCGCTCGTCTGGCGGGCCAGGCGCCAGTTCATCGAGGGCCGGTGGGCGCGGACGGTGGAGCGCGTGACGGGGGCGGTCCTCATCGGCCTCGGCATCCGGCTGGCGCTGGAACGCCGCTAGCCCACTGCGCGGTCGCGCTCGAGGCGCGTCCACTCGGCCTCGGGCTCGCGCGCGCCCAGGTGCGTCAGGAGGGGACTCGATTCCAGGCCGCGTGGCAGGCCGTCCGCGTGGACGATCGCCAGCGCCCGCGTGGACCGCGTCAGTGCGGTGTAGAGCGCCCCGGCGCCGCCGCTGAGCGGCTGCGCCAGGATCGCCTGCGGATCGACGACGACGACCGCATCGAACTCCAGCCCCTTGACGACGTGGAGGTCGAGGAGGTTGATGCCGGCCGACAGCGGCCCGGAGGTGCCGTCGGCGAACGGGACCCCGGCCAGCGCGGCACGCACGTGTGGCATCGACTGGCCGGGGGTGACGACTGCGACGCTGCCGGCCGACTCCGCCATGGTCCGGGCGAGGCGGACGGCGATCTCGCCGAGGGAGTCCCGGTCCGCTCTGACCGCGACCGGCGGCCACGGGGCCACGCGGACTCCCTCGGGGATCTTCGCCTCGATCCCCGGGACCGCGGAGGCGAGTTGGAGGAAGTCACTGGGTACCCGGTAGCTGATCTCGAGCTCGCGGGTCGCGAAATCGCGGACGCCGGCGTCGCGCAGGACGTTGTCCCAGCTCGACAGCCCGGCCTCGGTGGTGCGCTGCGCGATGTCGCCCAGGACGGTCAGGGACTGGCGGCGAGCGCGGCGTACCACCATCCGCAGCTCCATCGGCGTGAGGTTCTGGGCCTCGTCGATGACGACGTGCCCGAAGGTCCGCATCTCCGGCTCGATCAGCCACCGCGCCTCGTCGAGCAACGCGACGTCCGTGGCGCTCATGTCGATCGGCCGTGGCGGCGGCGATGCCGCCAGCAGGATGCGGATCTCCTCGGCGCTGAGCAGGTCGCCGCCCGTCTCCTCGAGGCGACGACGGTTCTTGTAGAGCGACTGGACCAGCTGCTCGGGCGCGACGCGCGGCCACACGCGGTTGCTCAGCCGCTGGTAGGCCTGAGCCTTGCGCACGAGCGTGACGACCTCGGCGACGGATGCCAGCACAGGTCCTCGTGACCGTTCGGCGGCGCGCGCGGCCACCAGCTCGGCAAGCCGGGTCCTGAAGCGCGTGCGGGCCGCCTGGAAGCTGCGATCCGTGGCTCGCGCGGCCTGTACGAGATCGGCGACCTCGCCCGCGGTCAGAGTCACCTCGAGGCGGTCCACGCCGATGACGAAGCGCTCCTCGGCGGGGATGCGGACCCGCGACCACAGCAGCCGCTTGAGCAGGGTGGCCATGCGGCCGCTGCCCTTGACCGCCGCGAGCTCCGGGCGCTCGTACACCTCCCGGTGGCGCACGGAGACGAGGGCGTCGATGTCGCGCTGCTCGACGGTACCCTCGCCGAGCGCCGGAAGCACCTGGCCGATGTAGCGGATGAACGTCCGGTTGGGCCCAACGACGAGGACGCCCGCGTTGCGCAGGGCCGGGTTGGCATAGATCAGCCACGCCGCGCGATGGAGCCCGACCGCGGTCTTCCCGGTTCCGGGGCCGCCCTGGATCACGAGAGCGGGCAGCGGGTCCTCGGTGATCGTCCCGTACTGCTCGGGCGTGATCGTGGCGATGATCTGCCGCATCTCGCCGAGTCGCCGGCGGGTGATGTCCGCGATGATCGCGTCGGTGAGGTGGTCCTCGCCCTCGGCGGCAAAGCCCTCGTCGACAAAGCCCACGAGGCGCGCGTCCTCGATGTCCAGACGGCGGCGTAGCGTGATCCCGCGAGGCTGGTCCGGCGTCGCCGCATAGAACGGCTCGGCGGCGGGGGCGCGCCAGTTGATCGCCAGCAGCCGGTTGAGGCGGTCCACCACCAGGTGGCGCCCGACGTAGGTGGGGCCACCCTTGGTCCGGTCGATGCGCCCGAAGTACAGCGGGCCGCTGGCCTCGGTGTAGACCCGGATGCGCTCACGCCGCAGCTGGTCGAGGGCCTCGTTGGCGAACTCGTCGATGCCGCTGCTGGCGGTGCGTGACTTCAGTTCGGCCACGGCCTGGTCAAACGCCTTGACCGTAAGGGTCAGGTGCTCTCGCTCCTCGCGGAGCGCCTCCTCCACGTCGCTCACGTCCGACGACTGTAGCCGCCGGTCGGTGCGCCGCTACCCGCGGTGCCCCGTGGCTACGGGGCTTTGAGCGGCGCGCACTCCGGTTTGGCGGGGCTGCGCAGGGTCACGGGCGTTCGCCCGGGCTGGGTTGCGGTCACCGACCATCCGCTGCAGCGATCGATGACGGCCGGGAAGCTGACCGTGAACGCTCCGTAGCGGCTGGTCAGGGGGCGGCGCGAGAACGTGCCGTCGGCCACCAGCATCAGGTGGACGCGAGCGTGAGCCCGGAAGCCGTGGCCTGAGACGGTCACGGGGTTGCCTTTGACGAGTGCCAGGCGGGCGGTGGGTCTGGCGCCGGCGCCGGAGGCGTCGCCGAAGACGAGCGCGCCGGCGACGAGGAGCGCGAGCATCAGTACAACGAGCGCAGCCCGGCGGGGGGACAGGGCCAGCGGCATCTGCATCTACATCACCTCTTCTCAGAACGTTAGCGCGGAATGCGGGCCCGGCCGCAGCCGGGCCCGCATGCCTCGCTCATCCGGTCAGTGACCGCCGCTGGAGGGCACGTTCACCGCGGCGGAGAAGGTGTCCTCATCGTTGGCGATCTGCCCGTTGGGCTCCGTCGCGCCGCATAGCGCCGGCGGCGCGCCCGGGGCTCCTGTCCCCGGGCACACGAACACGTCCTGCGAGCGCGTGTCGGACCAGATCGGGTGCGCCTTGTCGACCGCGGCCAGGCCGACGTAGTCACCGTAGAACTGGCCACCGGCCGGGCCCTCGAACTGAGTCGGCGCCGGCATCGAGCTCCCGGTCACGCGCACCTGCCCGAAGTGCGACAGGTCCGAGCTCCCCGACAGGCTGAAGTCCGAGGAGCCGGTGGTCTCGTCGTTGCCGTACTGGCGGTCGTAGTAATCCACCGCGAGCTGGCCGCTGCGGGTGAACGCGCTCCACTGCCAGAACTGATCGGTCTTGGTCTGGCCGCGAGACTGGGTGACGACCAGGCCGTTGCGTGGATCGGTCGATGTGCTGAACGACGATGCACCGTCGTGCGACACACCGAGCAGGATCTTGTTGGCACAGTCGCCGGCCGTCTTGACCCCGTTGTAGGTGGGGTTCCCGAAGCCCGAGAAGCCGGTCGGGGTGCAACCGTTGGTCTCGTTGGAATCCGGGTTGATGTAGGAGCCGAAGCTGACCGTCACCTCGTTGGCGTCGCGCGGGTTCACCTGGCCCGACGGGTAGTTGGTGGCCCGGAAGACGGACACCGTCGACGATCCCTTCTCCGGCACGCACGAGCGGCCGGTATCGGCGCCGGCGCCCTGGTAAGTGTCACAGTCGGGCAGGTCGTAGTAGTTGGAGACCTTGACCGGCGAGGAAAAGGTCTGGCCGCCGTCCGTCGACTTCGACAGCAGCACCTGGTAGTTGTTGTTGGTTCCGCTGGTGGGCTGGTTGTTGAAGTTGTCGTAGGCCACGTACAGATTCCCGTCGGGACCAACGAACGGATCCGAGAACTGGTTCATGTTGCAGCGCCCCTGAGTGGTGGCGGCACCGAACGTGTTGGTGCACACCGGGCTGTCCTTGCTCACCAGGACGCGGTTGGAGAACGTCTCGCCGTAGTCGTTTGAGTGCACCTCGTAGATGTACGCGGTGCCGTCGGAGGCGAACTCCGTCCAGGTGACGTAGAGGCGGTCGCGGTAGGGGCTGCGCAGGTTGTCGTCAACCGTCATCAGCGCCTTGTCCTCGAGCGCCCCACTGGTCCCGTTGGGGTCGAACAGCACGGTCGTGTAGCGGCCCGGGAAGTTCCAGGACGCGCCGTCGTTCTGCGTGGAGCGGAAGATGGTGAACGCGCTGGACTCGTCCGGGTTGGGCGACGCCACCGTGCCGCGGTTGAACAGCTGGCAGCTCATGTACGCGTTGCCGTGGGTGTCCCATGCCACCGAAGTGTCGCCGCCCGCCTGCCAGTACTCGCGGGCAAAGCCGGTCGGGCCAGTGGTGAAGCCGTTGGGCACCGTTGAGTCCGCCCACGTGCGGCCGCCGTCGAGCGAGAAGTGCGCGCCGCAGGTCCCGTCGCCGCGGATGTAGTTGTTGTCACTGGCGACGATGTGGCCGGGGCTCATCGGGTCCTGCGCGATGGACGGCTCGTTGTTGGCCTGCCCGCGACCCTGGAGGTTGGCGTCGGTGACGTTGAGGCAGTTCTGGTTGACCTTGACGTCGTTGCCCAGGCTCGTAGCGCACTGGCCCTGCTTGGTGGGGAAGTAATTCCCGGCACCGCCCGATCCACCGGTGCTGGAGCGGAAGGACGAGGGCGGGGTGAAGGGCGCACCATCAGGGCCGGCGCCGTTGTCCTGATCGCCACCGCCGGGTCCGGTGATCCGAGGTTGCCTCTGCCCGGCCGATGCCGGGTTCAGAGCACTGGCCAGATCCTGCGAGATGATCCGCCTCTGGATCTTGTTGAGGCGGCCATAGCTCAGCGGTCTGCGGGCGTTGGCGGGCGATTGCGCCAGCACGAGCACGCAGATAGCCCCTACGACGCCGGCCAGCGCCAGCGGAAGGGCTACGCGACGTATCGACAGCATGTGACTCCTTGTCCTGTGTTCGGTCTGATCCAGCGGCCAAGCGCAGAGCTGCTCAGCGGCTCGTCGCCGATGAGTCCTCGCAAGCTCGCGCCTGCCGCGCTGCGCAGCATGACGCGGCCGGAATCCCGACTCTCCCTGCCTCCTTTCGATCGCCTCCTGGAACGCGGTCGCGGCGCGACCTTATACCTCGGACGCCGCCAAATCCAGGGGTGAGGTCAACGGGTGAGAGCGGCCCGCGGCGCGCCTCCCCCCGGAGCGCCTACTGGTGCAGTGACGGCGGCTGCGCCACCTGCGGCGGCTCGGCGGGGAGGGGCAGCAGGAGGGGTACGCCCTGGTAGGGGTCGAGCTCGAGGCTGAAGCTGTTGAGGTCGTCGACCACGGCGATCTGCTGGGCGCGGAACAGGTCGATGACCTTGGCCGACGGGGGCAGGTGCTCGGAGCGCACGGTGCCGACGACACGGTCGGAGCCGAAGTTGAGCACCGTCACCTGGAGGTTGGCGTTCTCGAGGCGGTGCACCATCACCAGCAGGGAGCGATGCGACACCTCGGGGATGTCGACCTGCGTGCCCATGGCGATGAGGTAGCGGTGGCGGATACGGATGATGCGCCGCAGCCGGCGCGCGAAGGAGGAGCGGTCCTCGAGCTGGTCAGTCAGCGTGCCGTACAGGCTGCGAGCGCGCGGCAGGCCGCCCTCGGAGCGCTGCGCCTTGGGATTGGCGCCCATCAGGTCATGGGCGCCGCGGTTGATCCAGCGGGTGTCGCCCTCGGCGATGAGGTCGGCGACCTCAGCGGGCTCGATCGTCAACATGCCCACCAGGTCCCACCCCGACAGGGCGAACACGCCGGGCTGGAACGCGTTGTACATCGCCAGCAGCAGATGCATGCGCTTGACCCGCTCGACGTCGCCGTCCGACATGGCGTCGGGGTCGGGGATGCCGAGGATCGCGCTGATCGCCGAGGCGGTGGTGCAGGCGATGCCGTTGGTGGTGAAGGGCCGGTTGTACGGCTTGTCGGGTCCGGTGAGGGCGGAGGTGAGATCGGTGCGGATCCGGATGGCGAGGTCTCCGCCGGTAATCTCCTGGCCGCCGTAGGTGAAGACGTCGTCGCGGTGGCGCGTGGCGAAGTGGACGAGCTCGTGGGTGAGCTCGTCGTGGTTCTGCAGCGCGTGCACCAAGGAGGCGGAATCGATGCCGAGCGCGAGCGCCTGGTTCATCGTGAGCCGCAGGAACTCGGTGTCTCCCGTGGACAATGCGTGGTGGTAGGCCGGGCGATTGACGAAGTCATAGGACAGGTCGGACCCGGACTCCCCCATCGTCTTGATGTCGTCCATGGTCAGGTTGAGCTCCTGAAAGGAGAAGCCGCCCATCTTGCGGACCATGCTGGCGATGAGCTGGTTGGCCGCCTCGGACAGCGGATGTCCCTCGGACCACGCCGGGCGGTCCTCGGCGCTCTTCTCCACACCGAGAAAGCCGTTGGCGTCGAGGCGCAGCGCGCCCGAGCCGAGATCGGCCAGCGAGTGCAGCGCGTCGCCGATGACCAGCCGCATGCCGGCAAAGGACGGATCGAGCCAGTTGATCGACGGCTGCCCGGCCTTGAAGTAGTGCAGGTAGACCCAGCGGCGGTCGATCCCGTCGACGCCCTTGACCACTCGGGTGGCGCTCCAGTTGGTCTCCTTGACCCCGGGCTCGTAGAAGATGACGCGCTGGAGCTTTCCGATGATGTAGCCGGCGGCCTGCACCTTGGCCTCGGCCTCGACGTCGAGGTTGACGTAGTCACGGCCCTCGGGGACGTCGGGCAGCATGTGCCAGTCCTCGGGATCGATGGACACCATGTGGTAGATGCCGGGGTAATCGAGGTAGCCGATCTCGGCGAGGCGGAAGTCGGCGCCCTTGCCGGTGTGGCCGGGCACGATGTCGTCGATCACGGTGCCGTCGTGCTCGGCGGCGACCGCGCACAGGTTCCGGAACTGGTCCTCGGTCCCGAACGCGGGGTCGACCTGCATGCTGATGCGGTCGAAGTGGCCGTCGACCGATCCGGTCGAGCTCCAGCCGTTGATGCCCCCCGCCAGCTTCACCGGCCCGGTGTGGACCGCGTCGATGCCGATCTCCCGGAACGCCCGCCACAGCTCCGGGGCGGCCAGCCCGGACAGGAAGGAGTCGCCGCTGCGGGTGATGAAGGACAGCGGGTAGGCCGTGAACCACACCGCGGCGCGCTCGACCGCGGCTCGGGGGTCGGGGTCCGCGAATGGGTTCTGCCACATGCTGCCCTGGCCAGAAAGCTGCGTGGCCAGCGCCTGGGCGTCGTGCAACATCGACTGCTCGACCAGCCATTTCACGTAGGACTCGTTGCTCCCGTCGGTGGGGCCTGACATCCCCGAGCGGATGATGTCCCGCAGCACCCGGCGCGCCGACGGACGCAGGCGTCGCGGCCGCGCCGGGTAGAGGTGCTCGTCATAGGTGATCTCGCTGATGAGGCGGTGCTCCTCGGTCGGCGGGCCGAACTGATCGCCGATTGCCGGGGTGGTGCGGTCTCCGAGCTCACTCATGGTCTGATGCGTACCCTTGCAGAGCCACATCGTGACAGCGGCCGGACGCCGATGTGGCGGCGCGGTATGGTGGCCGTCCGCCGTGGCGCCAATCGCCCTCGCACCCGCGCCTCTCGGGGTGCGTGGAAAGCCGCTTCGGGGGTGGGAGATTGCGGCCCGGGCCGGCTCAGCCGGCGGCGCGCAGCGGCGAGGCGTCCCCCACCGACCACTTGTGCCCGAAGGGGTCGCGGAACCCGCCCTGGCGGTGAACGCCCCACGGCATCTCGTGCGCCGTGACCGGAGAGCCCGACGTGGCCCCGGCGCCGACGGCGCGCGCGATGAAGCCGTCCGGGTCCCCGACGAAGACCTCGATGCGGGTGCTCGTCTGGGCGATGTGGTCGGGACTGTCCTCCGCGGGATTGGCAGGGTTGACCTCGTGTACGAAGAACGGCGCTCCGCCCACCTCGAGGCCGGCCACGCCGCCCAGGTCCCAGAGAACCTCTGCGCCGAGCGCGCGCCGGTACCAGGCCACCGCGGCGTCGCCGTCGGGGACGATGAGCATCACCGAGATCAGGGTGGATGCGGGGGCGGCCCGCGCGGGCAGCGCGGGCCCCGAGGTGCCGCCCCAGTCCTCGGGCGCGACGTCCGCGATGGACTGCGAGAAGCACCAGTGATGCCCGCCGAGGTCCTCGGCGGTGTACTGGCGCTCGCCGTAGGGAAAGTCGCGCGGGTCGGCAACAATCGTCGCGCCGCGCTCGCGGGCGCGGCGGCAGTGGGCGTCGGCGTCATCGACGCGGACCACCAGCGACACGTGCCCGGTCAGGGCCCTGGAGGTTCGCGGCTCGGTGATCGCGATCGTGCCTGCTCCGTACGAGAGCTGGGCGCGGTGATCCCCGGCGTGCCAGCGTTCGGACAGGCCGAACACGTGACAGAGCCACCGCCTCGCCTCGGTGACGTCGTGGTAGACGAGCTGGGGGATGATCGTGCAGGACGGCATCGTGCGGTTGACGCCGGCGGTGGCGGCGGGGTTTGCGACGGGCTCGGGCTCGCCGTGGGCGACGATCCCCACCAGGTTGCCCGCCGGGTCGTTGAACGCCGCCAGTAGCCGAGGACCGTCCGGCGTCGGGCGCTGCTGAAGCACTGCGCCGGCCTGCTCAGCCTCCGCCAGCGTGTCGCCGACATCGTCGACGTGGATCCAGAGGACGGGACCCGCCTCGGGAGCCGCGGGCCGGTCGGTGATCCACTGCCCGATGATCCCGGGCGCCTCGAAGCCGGACTCCGGCGGATCGATGCGCCAACCCAGGACCCGCTCGTAGAAGCGGGCGGACGTCGTGATATCGCTCGCCGGAATCTGGAGATAGACGACTTGCCCGTGGTCGAACACCGCACCGCTAATCTTGACACCGATGTCAAGGTTAGATGAGAAGCCACCACGCGCGGACGCGCGCCGCAACGTGCAGCGCATCCTCGAGGCCACCACCGCGCTGATCGCGCGCGATCCGGCGATCAGCATGGAGCGAATAGCTGAGGGCGCCACGGTCTCGCGCGCGACGCTCTACCACCACTTCCCCAGCCGCGATGCGCTCATGGATGCGCTGACCGACCAGTCGATCGAGGAGGTCACGGCGGCGATCGCCGCGGCTCGGCCGGCGGAGGGAACGGCGAGCGAGGCGATGGAACGCGTTCTGCGAGCAGCCTGGCAGGTGATCGGGCGCTACCGCGGGCTGGTCATCGTCAACCAGCGCCTGGAGCGAGCTGTCCTGCGCGCTCGGTTGGAGCCCGCGCTGGCGCCCCTGCGCACGCTGATCGCGCGTGGCCAGGACAGCGGCGAGTTCGACCCCGAGCTGCCGGTGGAGTGGCTGATCGGCACGCTCACCGACCTCATCCACGGCGCGAGCCGACAGGTGACGGCCGGGACGATGGACGCCGCGACGGCCGAGCGGGTCCTTCTACGGACGGCCCGCGGGACGCTGGGCTCTCACGACTCCGCGGCTGGCCCCGGCAACTGACCAGGGATGCCGGCCGTGGAGGAGGTGATCGGCGTGCACGCCGACGCTATGGATGCGCCTGATCTGCTCGGAGTTCCGGCCTCAGCCGCCGTCGATGACGGCCAAGCCGGCCTGAGCCACCTCCATGTCCTGGGTGTAATGGCCGCCGCTGACGCCGACGGCGCCGATCAGCTGGTTACCCAGCTTGATCGGGAAGCCGCCGCCGAAGATGACGAGCCGCTCGATTCCGCCCACGGCGCCGGCGGCCAGGGGCGGGTCGTCCTTGATGAACGCGTGCCAGCTGTCGGTGGGCATCCCGAACCCCACCGCGGTGTAGGCCTTGTCCTGGGCGATCTGGACGCTCAGCAGCGCCGCCCCGTCCATTCGGCTGAACGCCTTGAGCACCCCCGACTCGTCACACACCGCGATGTTCATGGGCACGCCCATGTCGGCCGCCTTGGCCTCAGCGGCCGCAACGATCCGATGGGCCAGGTCGCTCGAGATGCTCGCCTTCTCAAACGTGTCAGTCACTGCTGCTCCTCCAGTGGGGTTGAGGTGTCTCGCGCGGCGAAACGCTGCTCCAGCTCGCGGATCTCGCCGACGCCGATGAAGTCCAGGAACGCGTCGAAGGGCAGCATCGATGGCAGTACGTCGATGGGGGTGCCGCTCGCCTTGATCTCGGCGAGCACCGACCGCATCGCCGCCGTGGCGACCAGCAGCGTGCTGAGCGGGAAGATCACAACGCTGAAGCCCAGCTCGCGCAGGAACGCGTGGGTCACCGCCGGCGTCCGGCCGCCCTCGGCGTAGTTGAACAGCAGCGGCACCCCGGCGAAGCGCCCCGAGATCTCACGGATCTCCTCGGTGGACTGGGGCGCCTCGACGAACAGGACGTCGGCCCCCGCGTCGCGGTACTGCTGCGCGCGCGCCAGCGCGCCGCTCAGTCCCTCCACCGCGCGGGCGTCCGTGCGGGCGATGATGAGGAACTCAGGGGTGCGCCGCGCGGCGACGGCGGCGGACACCTTGGCCGCCATCTCGCCGGCGGCAATGAGCTCCTTGCCCTCCATGTGCCCGCACTTCTTGGGCATGACCTGATCCTCGAGATGGATGGCGGCCACGCCGGCGGCCTCGTACTCGCGGACGGTGCGGATGACGTTGAGCGGATTGCCGTACCCGGTATCGGCATCGGCGATCACCGGGATGTCGACGGCCTCGGCGATCCGCCGGGCGTTGTCGACCATCTCCGAGAGCGTCAGCAGGCCCACGTCCGGCCGGCCCAGCCGTCCCGCGGCGGTGCCGAACCCCGTCATGTACACCGCCGGGAAGCCCGCCTCCTCGATGAGCCTCGCGCCCAGCGGGTCATAGCACCCTGGCGCCAGCACCATCTCGCCGGCATCCAGGAGCGGGGCCAGGGAAGGCCGGCCACCGGAGCGGGAACCGAGGAGACTCGCCACTTAGTTGAGTGTCATGTGTCGCATCAGGCCCGCGGAACCTAACCGCCGCGCTGTGACACCGTCAAGCGCGACCCATCCTCTTGCAGGCAAAGAAAATGGGCGTAGGTGTGACCCGGAGCACACGTGGGATAAGTCACTCCTGAGAGCGACCTGCCGTGTGGCGAACCTCACATCTCCTGGTCCGCTCTTCGCTTTGTCAGGCACCTACGCCCACTTGGAACCCTATGTGTGCACGCGGCCACAAGTCAATCCCTCCGGCTCACGGTTATTCCCAAATACCGGGATCAATGTGTTCTACTTCGATCCGGCAGCTCGGGGGCGATCCGGCCCGCATTCGACACGCCGCTCTCGACGGCGGCCTGACGCACCGCCTGCGCCACCGTCTCGTGGACCTTGCGGTCGAGCACATCGGGCACGAGCTCGGACTCGACGGTGAGCCCGGCCAGCGCCCAGGCGGCCGCGCGCTTCATGCTGATGTTGATCTCGCTGGCCCCCGCCAGCAGGGCGCCCCGGAAGATGCCTGGGTAGCCGAGCACGTTGTTGACACTGGTGCCGTCGGCGGCGAACGCGGCTCCGGCGGCCAGCGCGGCCTCGGGCTCGATCTCCGGGGCGGGGTTGGTGAGGGCCAGGATCACCTGGCCGCGGCGAACGAGATCGGGGGTGATCAGGCCGGCCCGGCCCGTGGTGGCCACCACGACGTCGGCCTCGGCCATCACGGTGGCGAGGTCGGCGATCTCGATCCCGTGCGCCCGCGCCTGTTCCTGCGCCCATGGACTGGGATCGGTGGCGATGACCCGCTTGACGCCGGCATCGTGGATGAGCGAGGCGATCCCGTAGCCCGCCGCGCCCAGGCCGATCTGACCCACCACCGCTTCGTCCAGCCGCATGTCCACCTGGCGGCAGGCCGCGATGGCGGCCGCCATCGTGACCACCGCGGTGCCGTGGACGTCGTCGTGCATAACGGGCTGGGGCAGCGCCTGGATGAGGCGGCGCTCGATCTCGAAGCATTCGGGCGCGGAGATGTCCTCGAGGTGGATCCCGCCAAACCCGGGAGCCACCCGGATCACGGTGTCCACGAACGCGTCGACGTCCTTGGTGTCGATGAGGATCGGCACGGCGCTGATGCCGACCAGTTGGGCGTAGAACAGCGCCTTGCCCTCCATGACGGGCATGCTCGCCACCGGCCCGATGTCCCCGAGGCCCAGTACGCGCGTGCCGTTGGTGCAGATGGCGACGCTGCGCCCGATCATCGTGAAGCGGGCGGCAAGCTGTGGGAACTCCACGATCGCCTCGCATACGCGTGCGACGCCGGGGGTGTACACGTCGCGTACGTCCTGGTTGGTGCGGATGGCCCGCCGGCCGGTGACCTCGAGCTTGCCGCCGTCGTGGGCGATGAAGGCGCGGTCGTGAAACCACACGACCGACACTCCCGGTAGCGCCCCCAGCCCGGCCGCCAGCGTCTCGGCGTGCTCCTTGTCACGCAGCTCCACCGTGATCTCCCGCAGCGCCTCGCTGCGCGCGATCGCGATCGTCGTCACGTCTCCGATGAGCCCGCCGTGCTCGGCGATGCGGGTCGCCACCTTCGCCAGCTGCCCGGAATGGTGCGGGATGCGCAGGCGATAGGTGCAATCCATAGCCATGGGCCAAACTCCTTGACGGGGGTGTCGCTGTGCGAGCGGGACCTCATTGTCAACGACCGGCCGGTCCCCGGTGCATCGACGGGCCCATAAGATGCGAGGCTCGGGGTGAGGCGATGCGGATACTGATCATCGGCGCCACGGGAATGATCGGGCGAAAGCTCGTCGAGCGGCTGGCGCGCGACGGATCGCTCGGCGCCGACCGCATCTCGCTGATGCGCGTCGTCGACGTCGTGCCACCGTCGCTGTTGCCCACCTGCGAAGCGCAGATGCAGATTGCTGTCGCCGACCTGGCCGAGCCGGGCGTAGCCGAGAAGCTCCTCACCGGCCGGCCCGAGGTGATCGTCGATCTCGCGGCGGTGGTGTCCGGGGAGGCCGAGCGCGACTTCGCCAAGGGCTACCGCGTCAACCTCGACGCCACGCGCCAGCTGCTGGAGGCGGTGCGGCTGGCGGGCGACGGCTACCGGCCGCGGCTCGTCTTCAGCTCCTCGGTGGCGGTGTTCGGACCGCCGCTGCCGGACGTGATCGGCGACGACCAGGCCACGACGCCGGCCACGAGCTACGGCACGCAAAAGGCCATCGCCGAGCTGCTGCTCGCCGACTACACCCGCCGCGGGTACGTCGACGCGGTGGGCATCCGCCTGCCCACGATCTGTGTGCGCCCGGGCGCGCCCAACCTGGCGGCGTCTGGGTTCTTCTCCAACATCATCCGGGAGCCGTTGCACGGCCGGGCCGCCGTCCTGCCGGTCTCGCCCGACGTGCGCCACTGGTTCGCCTCGCCCCGCGCGGCGGTCGGTTTCATCGTGCATGCCGCGACGATGGACACGAGTGCGCTTGGCCTGCGGCGGTCGTTGACGATGCCCGGGCTGTCGGCGACCGTGGCCGATGAGATCGAGGCCCTGCGCCGGGTGGCCGGCGACGCGGCGGTGGGGCTCATCCGCTCAGAGCCCGACGCGGCGATCGCGGAGATCGTCAGCGGGTGGCCGCGGGCGTTTGACGCCCGGCGCGCGATGGACCTCGGCTTCGCGGCGGAACGGACCTTCGATGAGATCGTCCGGGTCTACGTGGAGGACGAGCTCTAGCGTGGCGACGCGAACGTCTCGGCCAGGCGCTCGAGGCCCCGGGCGATCTCATCCGGCGGGTGGGCCGTGAACGACAGGCGCAGGGTGGCGCGATCGGGCGGGCCCGAGAAGAACGGCGCTCCCGGCACGTAGGCCACATCCCGCTCCAGGGCGCGCTCTAGCAGGGCGCCGGCGTCCCAGCCGTCGGGCAGTCGCGCCCACACGAACATGCCGCCGTCGGGATGGTTGTGGGTGGAGCCGGGCGGCAGCGCGGCAGCCAGCCCGCTCACCAGCGCGTCGCGGCGTGCGCCGTACTCGGCGCGCAGCCGCTCCACGTGCGCCGCGAGGTCGACGGTGGCCAGCCAGCGCGCGGCGGCCGCTTGGTCAACGGTCGAGGAGTGCAGGTCAGCGGCCTGCTTGGCGATCGTCAGCGACCGCAGCAGCAGCCGCGGCGCCCGCACCCAGCCGATCCGCAGTCCCGGGGCCGCGATCTTGGACAGAGTCGAGATCGCCAGCGTCCGCTCCCGTGCCGCCGCCAGCGATGCCACCGCCGGCAGCGTCTCGCCGCGGTAGCGCAACTCCCCGTAGGGGTCGTCCTCCACCAGCCACAGCCCGGTCCGATCCGCCACGTCGGCCAGCGCCCGGCGACGCTCGAGCGGGAGCGTCCGGCCCGTGGGGTTGTGGAACGTGGGGATGGTGTAGAGCAGTTTGGGGCGGTGCCGGCGCACCAGCGACTCGAGCGCGTCGGGGTCCAAGCCATCCTCGTCGCACGGCACCGGGATCGCCTCAGCGCCGGCCAGGGCAAAGCACTGCAGCGCCGCCAGGTAGGACGGCTCCTCCACGAGCACGCGGTCGCCCGGCTCGAGCAGAACCCCGGCAACGAGCGTGAGGGCCTGCTGGGAGCCGCTCGTGATGAGCAGGTCCTCCGCGCTGGTGGCAAGGCCCCGGGCCGTCAGCCGCGCGGCCACCAGCGTGCGCAGGAACGGGTCGCCCTCGGTGGTGGAGTACTGCAGGGTGCGCCCGCCGCTGTCCTCGGACAGGACCGCGGTGAACGCCGCGCGCAGGCCCGCGACGTCGAACAGGTCCGGCGCCGGCAGGCCGCCGGCGAACGACACCACCCCCGGCCGCTCGGTCAGCGCCAGGATGTCGCGGACCGGCGAGCTGGTGGCGCCGCGAAGGCGGCCGGTGCCGGCGGGGGCTTCAGATGGGTACGACATGGGAACTCCTCGGCTCGGTGTCGACGAACAGCACTGACTGCCACCGGTCCACCCGCAGACGCTGCGGGCCGGTCACCGACCGGTGGCGTGCTCTACTCGTCGCGCGGGAGTCCGCATGAACCCAGTGTAAACCGCCAGCCTCGCCGTCCCGGGCATATCATCCACCGCGTGGGAGAGGACCCCGGTGGCGCTGAGCCGGCCGGCCGCGGTGACGAGGCCGTGCTGGTGGCATGGTCCGATCGCCGGCGCTCGGCGACGCGGCGCTTCGCCGTCCTCCTGCTGGAGGGCTCGCGTGTGCGCCTCGCAGACAGCGACGACGAGATGCTGCTCGACGCCGACGGGGACACGTTGCGCGCGGACATTGCGGGCCCGAGCGTGGTTGAGCTCCACGAGCCGGACGGGACCGTGCGGTACCTGGTGGGCCCGCTGCCCCAGTGGGGCAAGCGCGGCCGCGGCGCCGAGCTGGTCAACCGTTACGGCGCCCAGCTTACGCCCGACCCCGACCTCGTGCAGCCCGAGGGCCGGCTCTCGCGGTTGATGATCACGCCGGCCACGTCCCAGCTGCGGCGGTTACGGCAGTGGCCGCCGGTGCTCGTCGCGATGCTTCGCACGCGTGGGGTGAGACCGCTGGACGACAGGGAGGACCAGCCCCCGCTCAGCTCGTGAAGATCGCCTCCGGGAGCAGGGCGCTCACGATGTACTGGCCCGCGTCGACGATCTCCGAGATCTTCAGGTCGACGGCGAGGCTGCACAGCAGGTAGGCGTCCTCACGGCCGACGTCGTAGGTCGTGGCGATGTGGTCCACCATTGCGCGGATTGCGTCCTGCGCGGCGGCGTAGAGGTCGCCGCCGACGCCCGTGGTCCCGTAGAACGGCGCCGAGTCCACGCGCGGAGTCAGCGGCGACGGCGTGCGGAACTGGGGGCTGGGGATCGAGCGGCCCTTGTGCAGCGTGAACCGCAGCGCCGCGAACATCGGCGCCTCCAGGCCGGTGACGCACACCTCCCCGTCGCCCTGGCAGCCGTGCGCATCGCCGCAGGAGAAGAGCGCCTGCTCGACCTGGACGGGGAGATAGAGCGTCGCCCCACGCACGAGCTGACGGACGTCCATGTTGCCGCCGAAGGTCCCGGGCGGCATCACGGGTTGCGCGCTGGCTCCCGCCGGGCAGACCCCCATCGTCCCGAAGAACGGCGCCAGCGGGATCTCGATGTCCTCGCGCAGATACGCGACCTCGCCGTGGGAGAGGTCGAAGACACGGAGATAGGCGTCGGGGAAGTCCTCGGGGAGCAGGCCCAGGCCCGGCAGGATGGCCGTCCATCCCCAACCCTGGGTGTGGATATCGAGGATTTCGATGGCCAGCGTGTCGCCGGGCTCCGCCCCCGAGATGCCGATCGGCCCGTTCAGCGGGTAGACCCGATCCCAGTCCAGGCCGGCGATGACGCTCGTGTCCGAGTCCGGCGTTATTTGATTGTCGGAGACGTCGCGCGTCCAGACGACCACCGTGTCCCCGGAGTCGACCACGACCCTCGGCTCGTTGCCCGCATCCCACATGAAGTGGACCTGTTCGTCGGGCAGGTGATGCGTGCGGGCCATCGGGCACCTCCAAGGTCGGGTGGGGCAACGCTATGGGATCGGTGCCGGCCCGGGCAAGCCCGGCGCATAGTCAGGGGCTCGTCCGGGAAAATCGATCGTGAGTGTCCTTGGCGATAGTGAGATATGCCGCGCTGGCGGCGGTGACGCTCGGCGTGGCCGGCTGTGGCTCCAGCCTCACGACGACCACCACGACCAACGACCCCATCCCCCAGGGGAAGCCCCACGCTATCCAGCCGACCGCGGGCGCTCAGGCGGCCGCCGTGAAGGCCACCGACCCCGTTGGGGACATCCACGCGCACGCACCGCCGCTGTCGCAGATCCGATCCGAGCTAAAGCTCGAGGCGGTCGCCGCCAAGGTCACGAACGCGACGTACATCGACCCGCTCCAGTACGTCAATCACTGGGAGCGCACTGACCAGGGGGTGGACGCCAACATGCCGGTCGGCGCGCCGATCCTGGCTCCCTGCCGCATCAAGGTGCTGGCCATCGAGCCCGGCTGGTACCTCAACCAGCCACTGGTGTACTTCGAGCTGCTCGAGGGTCCCGACGCCGGGAGGGTCCAGTATGTGGCCGAGGAGATCACCAGCATCGCACCGCCCGGGAGCTTCCTGGACAAGGGCCAGGTGATCGCCCGCTACGCCGCCGTCGGCACGGGCATCGAGTACGGCTGGTCCACCCTGAACGGCATCACCCTGGCGCGGGCGACCTCCGGCTACGAGGAGGGGCAGATCACGCCCGCCGGACGATGGATCCGCGCCTGGCTCAACGCCCTGGGCGCTGGCGCCGGTCCCGACTTCTGACGCGGAGGGCGCCGTTACCGCGCTGTGACACCGCGTGCGGTACACAGGTCGATCGTGGCTCACAGGCGCATCGGCAGACTCGCCGCCGCCGGAATGACGGCAGCCGCCCTCCTCGGCGCGGGGTGCGGCCGCTCGGGGTCCGCAGCGCCCGGGGACGCCCACGCCGGCGACCCGCTGTTCAAGGTCGCGGAGTGCATGCGCGCGCACGGCGTGTCGCACTTCCCGGATCCCACGCCGGGCGGGGGCCTGGTCGTCCCCAACGGCATCGATGTCAACGCGCCCGCGTTCCAGGCCGCCCAGGGCGCCTGCAACAGCCTGTTCCCGGGTGGCGGCCCATCGAGCCGACCGTCGGCCGCCACCAAGCTCGCGATGCTGAAGCTGGCCCGCTGCATTCGCGCCCACGGCGTGCCGGACTTCCCGGATCCGACGACCGCGCCGCCCGCGCCGCCCGCGACGCCGCCGGCCCACGGCCTGGCCATCGGCCGGGACGGGGTGTTCCTCGTGGTGGACGATCCGCAGGCGCCCGCGTTCAAGCACGCCGCCGCTGCCTGCGGCTTCCGGCTGCCCCACTGATCCGTCGCCGAGTCCGGACCCGTCGGAGCCGGCGTGTCCATCTCGGCCGGTCGCGTTCGTCGTAGGGGTGATAAGACCACGGTGCCGGTCCGGCACGCGATCCGGGAGGACGACGATGAAATACCTCATGTTTGTCTGCGTGGACGAGCAGCTGGTGACCCCTGAGTCGGTCAAGGACATGCCGCAGGACACCATCGCGTGGGTGAGCGAGATGGACGGACGGGGCGTGCGCCTGCAGGGCAACCGGCTCCAGGAGATCGCCAGCGCGACCACGGTGCGCGTGCGCCAGGGCGAGGTCGTCCTGGCCGACGGGCCGTTCGCCGAGACCAAGGAGTTCATCGCCGGCTACGACCTCCTGGAGTGCGCCGACCTCGACGAGGCGCTGGAGGTGGCCGGCAAGCATCCCGTCGCCCGCATCGGATCGATCGAGGTGCGGCCGTTCGCGGAGGAGTGACAACCGACGCTCAGGAGGCGGTGGCCGCGGCGTTCAGCGATGAATGGGGCCGCATCGTCGCCACCCTGATCCGGCGGACGGGCGACTGGGACCTGGCCGAGGAATGCGCCCAAGAGGCGTTCGCCGAGGCGCTGCGGCGCTGGGGCACGGACGGGTTGCCCGCCCGCCCCGGCGCATGGCTGACGACGGTGGCCAAGAACCGGGCCATCGACCGCCTGCGGCGCGAACGCAGAAAGGCGGAGCTGCTCGAGGAGGCCGGGGGGCTCCCCACGGAGGCCGATGCGATGGACGACGACATTGAGGAGAGCGGGATCGAGGACGACCGGCTGCGGCTGATGTTCACCTGCTGTCACCCGGCGCTCCCGCTGGAGGGCCGGGTGGCGCTGACCCTGCGGACGCTGGCGGGCCTGACCACAGCCGAGATCGCCCGGGCCTTCCTGGTGCCGGAGCCGACGATGGCCAAGCGCCTCGTGCGCGCCAAGGCCAAGATCGCCGGGGCGCGGATCCCCTATCGCGTCCCGCCGGCGCATCTGCTCCCCGAGCGCACGGGCGGCGTCCTCGCTGTCCTCTACCTGCTGTTCAACGAGGGGTATGCGGCCTCGGGCGGCCCCGACCTCATTCGGGCCCAGCTCTGTCACGAGGCCATCCGACTGGCCCGCGCGCTCAGCCGGCTCATGCCTGACGAGCCCGAGGCGACCGGCCTGCTGGCGCTGATGCTGCTGCACCATGCGCGCCGTCACGCTCGGCTGGACGCGGCGGGCGACGTGATCACGCTCGAGGACCAGGACCGCAGCCTGTGGGACTCGGCGGAGATCGAGGAGGCCGAGGTCCTGCTCGAGGCCGCGCTGCGCCACCGCCGGGCGGGCCCGTATCAGCTGCAGGCGGCGATCGCCGCGTGCCACACCGCCGCGATGGATGCGGCGGACACCGACTGGGCGCAGATCGCAGCGCTCTACGAGCTCCTGGCCCAGGTGGTCCCCTCGCCGGTGGTCGCGCTCAACCGGGCGGTGGCCATCGCCATGGCCCGCGGGCTCGGCGCCGGCCTGCAGGTGGTGGACGAGCTGGAGGCGTCGGGCCGGCTGGACGGCTATCACCTGCTGCACGCCACGCGCGCCGACCTGCTGCGCCGCCAGGGACGCCGGGAGGAGGCGGCGGCCGCCTACCGGGATGCGCTGGCACTGGTGGGATCGGAGCCCGAGCGCCGGTTCCTCGCCAGGCGGCTGGACGAGGTCACCGCAGACGCCTGATGCGTGGTTCCTCCCGCTTGCGGACGGGAGGCCACGGATGGCATCCGGGCGAGTTCGCCCGATCATGGATGCATGCCCGATCGCATCGTGATCCTGGGCGGAGGGACTGGCGGCACGCTGACCGCCAACCGCTTGCGCCGGCAGCTCGGCGACGGCGCCGAGATCACGGTGATCGACCGCGACGACCGCCACATCTACCAGCCCGGCCTGTTGTTCGTCCCCTTTGGGCTGACCGACCCGGAGGAGATCGTGCGCTCGCGCCGGGCGCAACTGCACGAGGGCATCAACTTCCGCTTGGCCGAGGTTGAGCGCGTGGACACCGCCGCCAACACCGTTCACCTCGGTGACGGCGCCGCGATTGAATATGACGTCCTGGTGGTGGCCACGGGCGCGCGCCTCCTCCCCGAGGAGACGCAGGGCCTGGCCGGCCCGGGCGCCGGCGAGAACATCTTCACCTTCTACACCCTTCAGGGTGCGGTCCAGCTGGCGCGCGCGCTGGCCGAGCTGCGAAGCGGGCGGCTCGTGGTCAACATGGTCGACCTGCCGATCAAGTGCCCGGTCGCGCCGCTGGAGTTCTGCTTCCTGGCTGACTGGTACCTGCACGAGCGGGGCGTCCGCAGCGACGTCGACATCGTCTACGTCACGCCCCTCGACGCCGCGTTCACCAAACCGCTGGCGGCGCGGCGGCTGGCCTTGCTGCTCGAGACCAGGAACATCGAGATGGAGACCGAGTTCGCCACCGGCGAGGTCGACGGCGACGGAGGTCAGCTGATCAGCTGGGATGAGCGGGTGGTCGACTTCGACCTGCTCGTGAGCATCCCGCTGCACGGCGGGGCCGCGTTCGTGGACGGCTCGCCCGGGCTTGGCGACGAGATCGGGTTCGTGGACGCGGACAAGGCCACGCTGCAGTCGATCGCCGCCCCCAACGTCTTTGCCATCGGCGACGCGACAAACGCGCCGACGTCCAAGGCCGGCTCGGTGACCCACTTCGAGGGTGAGACCCTTGTCGCCAACGTCCGCCGGTTCCTCGCCGGGGAGCCCCTGGAGGGGACATTCGACGGCCACACCAACTGCTTCGTGGAGACGGGGTTTCACCGTGCCGTGCTCATCGACTTCAACTACGACGTCGAACCGATGCCCGGACGCTACCCCGAGCCCCACCTCGGCCCCCTGCCCCTGCTGCGCGAGTCCCATCTCAACCACATGGCCAAGCTCGCCTTCCAGTGGTTCTACTGGCACGCGCTGCTGCCCGGGCACGGGGTCCCGGGGATCAGCAACACGTTCCAGCTCGCCGGCAAGGACACCACCCTTCTCCCATCACCAAGGAGCCCATCGTGACCACCCTCGTCGCCGACACGCAGGTCGAGCTCGACGCCGAGGGATTCTTCATCCGTCCCGAGCAATGGACGCCGGAGATGGCACAGGAGATCGCCCGCCGCAACGGCATTCCGGAGCTCACTGACCGCCACTGGCAGGTCATCGAGTTCATGCGCGAGGCCTACCTGAGCAAGGGCGCGGCGCCGTCGATCCGCACCCTGGGCAAGGCCTCCGGAGTTCCGATCAAGGAGCTCTACCACCTGTTCCCCAAGGGCCCCGCGAAGCTCGCCGCCAAGATCGGCGGCATTCCCAAGCCGCGCGGCTGCATCTAAAAGGAGGCTGCGATGAGCGATCCATTCGAACACGGCATGCCGATCGCCGAGGCGCCGGCGCAGGCGATCGAGAAGGTCTCGATCATCGTCTCCAAGGGCAGCCTGGAGGGGATCTATCCCGGCCTGATCATGGCCAACGGCGCCCGCATGGACGGGATCGAGGCCAACCTGTTCTTCACCTTCTTCGGTCTTGACGCCATCAGCAAGGACAAGCATGAGCACGTCAAGGTCGCGACCGTCGGCAATCCCGGCCTCCACCTGGCCACCTGGGCGGGGGGGTTCCCGGGCATGTCCGCGCTCGTGACCCACCGGCTCGCCGGCGAGATGGAGAAGCTCGACATCCCGCCGATCCCGGAGTTCATCGAGATGATCGCCGACTCGGGGGCGGGTCTGTACGCGTGCAGGGCCTCCGTCGACCTGTTCGGGCTGACCCGGGAGGACTTCATCCCCCAGGTGCACGACATCATCACGGTCGGCGAGTTCTACGGCCTGGCCGGTGGTGGCCAGATCATCTTCACCTGACGCCTGTCCATATAGTTGGGCGCCGTTGCCTGGCACCGATGAACAGCGGCCCTGAGCGTCGCCACCACCAGCCGGCTCCGCGGCGCCACCCTGGCCGTATACGTGGCGTTCGCCGGCGCCGGATTCGGGTTTGCCAGCTGGGCGTCGCGGATCCCGCAGGTCAAGGCCCATCTCGGCCTCGATCCCTCCCAGCTCGGGGCGGTGCTGCTCTCGCTCGCCGCTGGGTCGGTGATCTCGCTGCCGCTCGCCGGGCCCCTCGTCGCGCGCTTTGGCTCGCGCGCGACGGTGAGGGCGACGGCGGCGCTGGGGGGCGCCGGGCTGGTGGTGGTCGCCGTGGGCTACCGCATCGGCGTGGCGCCGGTGGTCGGCGGGCTGTTCTGCTGGGGAGCGGGCAGCGGCACCTGGGACGTCGCGATGAACGTGCAGGGAGCGTTGGTGGAGCGCCGGCTGGGCCGCTCGATCATGCCCCGCTTCCACGCCGGGTTCAGCCTCGGCACCGTTGCCGGAGCGCTCGGCGGTGCCGCGATGGTGGCGCTCGGAGTCTCGGTGACGGCCCATCTGGCCATCGCCGGGCTGATCGTCGGGGTGGCGGTCCCGGTGAGTGCCCGCCGGTTCCTCCCTGACAGGGCGAATCTGGTCGATCCCGGGACGCCCACCGGCGCCGCCGGCCCCGGCGAGTTCGAAGCCCCGACCGCTCGCGCCTCCCTGCTGGCCTGGCGGGAGTCGCGCACGCTCCTCGTCGGGCTGTTCGTGCTGGCATTCGCGTTCGCCGAGGGCGCCGGGAACGACTGGATCAGCCTGGCCACGATCGACCACCACCACGTCGCGCCGGCGGTGGGGACGCTCGTGTTCGCCACCTTCCTGGGGGCGATGACGACCGCACGCTGGTTCGGGCCCGCCGCCCTGGACCGCTTCGGGCGAGTGCCGGTGGCGCGCGTCCTGGTTGTGCTGTCCATCGCCGGCTTGGTTCTGTTCATCTTCGGCCCGGGCATCGGACTGGCGCTCCTGGGCGCGCTGCTGTGGGGCACCGGGACGTCGTTGGGCTTCCCCATGGGCATGAGTGCCGGCGCTGACGAGCCCGCGTTGGCCGCGCCGCGGGTGGGCGTCATCACCACGATCGGCTACAGCGCTTTCCTGGCCGGGCCGCCGCTCATCGGCTTCCTGGGCCAGCGCTTCAGCGTCCCCCACGCGCTGGTAGCGGTCATCGCGGTGCTCATCGTCGCCGGCCTCATCGCCGGCTCGGTCCGCCCCCCAGGGCCGCCGATCGAACAGATGTCCAATTAGCTTTAGGCCCTAAACCTCCACAACTCCTATGCCGAAGAGACGGTGTCGAAAAGGCTAACTCGTCGTGAGGCGGGGGCGCAAAGCCAGGGGTCTTGGGGCACAAGACCGCCCAGCTGCCGATAACCAATCGTTTCGTGCCGCCATGGATGGCGGCCCAGCATGGAGGTTTTCAGTGCCTTTGGTTATCCACCCGCGGGTTCGCAAGACGATTGGCCGCATCGCGGCCCTCACCTGCGTCGCGGTCTTCGTCAGTTCCGGTGCGGCGTTCGCGGCCCAATGCCCGACGCAGACCACCAAGCAGAAGTTCACGAAGTGGGGCGACAGCTCCAGCTATTTCCTCGTCCCGGGCGGCTCGTTCGAGGGCACGGCGGCCCAGGTGGGCTGGACCCTCTCCAACGCCACGCTGACACCGGGCAACGAGCCGTTTCACATCAATGGGTGGAGCGATGACCAGTCGCTGCTGATCAACGGCGGTGGCAGCGCCACGTCGCCGGTGTTCTGCGTGGACAGCACGATGCCGAGCGTCCGCTTCTTCGTGCGCCAGACCGCTTCGGGCTCGGACCTCAAGGTCCAGGGCGTGGTGCAGACCGCCTCCGGGCCGCTCGCCGTGACCGTCGCCGATCTTCCCAGCGGCTCTCACGCCTGGTGGACGCCGGTCCAGATCAACGTCGACACCAGCCGCATCCCCGCGGGCGACTCGATCCCGGCGGCGATGCGGTTCCTGGTGTCGGGCTCCGGTAGCTGGCAGCTCGACGACGTCTACGTCGATCCGTACCGCGCCGGCTGATCGCCGGCGCCGGTGACTCAGAGCACGACCCGCGCATGAGCATCCTCGAGCCCTACGCCGACGAGTCGCAGTCGGCGACCGAGCGGCTGCTGGAGACCAGCTGGGAGGCGCGCGAGCGCCAGGCCTCGCAGCGCGAGCTGGTCGTCGAGGCCTCGGCCGCGGGGCTGTTCGTCGCCGCCGCCGCCATCCAGATCCTCACCGGCGGGATGGCCGGCCTGCGTCCGCAGGTGGCGGTGCTCCTCGTGGCGGTGTACGCGGTGGTGGGGCGGATCGAGTTCCCCGTCGGCGCCGGGTTCGTGGTGCCGACGCAGCTGATCCTCGTGCCGATGCTGCTGATGCTCCCGCCGGCGGTCGTGCCGGCCGCGGTGGCGATCGGGCTGGTCAGCGGCAACGCCGTGGAATGCGCGCTGGGACGCGTCCCCCCGCGCCGGATCCTGTCCGCGGTCCCCGACGCCTGGCACGCCATCGGCCCCGCCGCGGTCCTGCTCGCGGCCGGATCGCCGCGCATCGGCTTTGATCAGCTGCCGCTGCTGGCGGCGGCGTTCGCCGCCGGGTGCATCGTGGATCTGGCCGGCTCGATGGCGCGGATGCGGCTGGCCGGGGTGGTCCCCGACCTCAAGCTGCAGATGCGCGTCATCGCGCTGGTGTGGGCGGTCGACGCCTCGCTGGCGCCGCTCGGCTTCCTGGCCGCCATGGCCGCGCGCCAAGGCTACGCGGCGATCCTCTTCGCGCTGCCGCTGGTGTTTCTGTTGTGGCTGCTGGCCCGCGACCGCAGCCAGCGCATCGACCAGGCCTACCACCGGCTCAAGCTGGTCGAGCACGAGCGGGCGCGCCTGCAAACCGCCGTCCGCCGGCTCGGAGACGCGTTCGCGGCCAAGTTGGAGCTGAGCGGGCTGCTGGAGATCCTCCTGCACGGCTCGGTGGAGGCGCTGGACGCCTCCGCCGGGCGCCTTGAGCTCACGGGCCCGGCCCCGCTGGAGATCACCGCCGGGGATGCCGCGGCGCTGGATCGGCCGGGGCCTGCGGTGGCCGGCGATCGGTCCGCGGGGCCGCGTCAGGTTGGCGAGGGGGGGGCGTGGACGCTGAGCGTGCCGATGCGGATCGCCGCCTCGCCGCGCGCCGTGACCGGCGCGCTGCGCTTCGTGCGCGACGACCGCGCGTTCGAGGAAGACGAGATCGCCCTGATCGAGGAGCTGGTGAGCAAGGCCGAGCTGTCGGCCGCCGAGATCATCGCCCACGAGGCGATCCGCCAGCAGGCGGTCACCGATCCGCTCACCGGGCTGGGCAACCGCCGCAAGCTGAGCGCCGACCTCGGCGCCGCGCTGCGCAACTCCTCGCCCGCCCGCCCGTCCCTGCTGCTGCTGTTCGACCTCGACGGCTTCAAGGACTACAACGACACCTTCGGCCACCTCGCCGGCGATGCGCTGCTCGCTCGTCTGGGCGGCAAGCTCCAGAAGGCGGTTGCGGGGCTTGGCGCCGCCTATCGCCTCGGCGGCGACGAGTTCTGCGCCCACGTCCACCTCGATGGCCAGGACTCCGACGCCCTCATCCACCGGGCCGCCGAGTCACTGACCGAGGCCGGCGTGGAGTTCAGCGTCCAGGCGTCGCTCGGCGTGGTGCTCCTGCCCCACGAAGCCGACAGCGCCGACCACGCCCTACAGGTCGCCGACGAGCGCATGTACGCCAACAAGCGCAGCCGTTCCGCCGCGCGCAGCCAGGTGGGCGAGGTGCTCGTGCGCACGATGCACGCCAAGCAGCCCGAGCTCGACGAGCATTCGTCGAACGTCGCCGAGCTCGCCACCCGCGTCGCGCGCCGCCTCGGCCTCCGCGGCGAGGATCTCGACGAGATCGCCCGCGCCGCTGAGCTGCATGACATCGGCAAGCTCGGCATCCCCGACGCGATCCTCAACAAGTCCAGCCGGCTGACCGACGGCGAGTGGGAGTTCATCTACCAGCACACGATCCTGGGCGAGCGCATCCTCCATGGCGCCCCGGCGCTCCGTCCGGTGGCCCGGCTCGTTCGGGCCAGCCACGAGCGCTGGGACGGCGCCGGCTACCCGGATCGCCTCCGCGGCGAGGAGATCCCGCTCGGGGCCCGCATCGTCAGCGTCTGCGACGCCTACGAGGCGATGACCGCCGATCGGTCCTATCGCGACGCGGTGCCCCACGAGCTCGCCTGCGAGGAGCTGCTGCGCTCCTCCGGCACCCAGTTCGACCCCGCGGTGGTCGAGGCCTTCCTGGCCGAGATCGAGTCCGCCGGCGAGGCGCGCGAGCTCACCGCTGCCCAGGACGCCGCCGCTCACGTGCGCACGCTACTCGCCAGCGCCTGAGCCGAGCGCCGCCTTGGGTCAGGCGCCGATCGCCGGCGCGGGGACCCGCACGGGTTGAGCCTCGGCGACCGCATCGAGCGCGTCGACGATGTTGCGGAGGTTGACGAGCAGGGCGCCGAACACCGGCCACAGCCCGGTCTCGAGGTGGTCGCCGGCAAGGTGGGACGAGAGCTCTGTGACGTCGGCGCGCACGGCTCGGATCTGCTCGGCGTCGGCAGAGACGACAGCGGTCCCGGCCCGCTCGAGCAGCTCACGCCACGGCTCGCGAAAGGCGGCATCCCACTCCTCGGGCGCCATACGGATCGTGCGGGCCATGCTGCGGGTCTCCGCGACCGCCTGAGCGAGCCGGTTCACGAGTTGGGTCATCTCCTCGGCGGCGCGCATGCGGTCGGCGACGGCGGGGCGCGGGTTGAGCCGGCCGCTCTCGCGCGCCTCCTCCAGCACCCGCCACGCGCGAGCGACATCGTCATCGAGCCGGTCGGCGTGCGCGATCCAGTGGTCCGCCTTCTCGTGGCTCTTGCCCTCGGCGATGTCGCCGGCGATGCGGCACAGGAGCTCGCCGAGGCGATCGTCGAGGAGGTCGATGTGGCGGGCCGCGGCGCGGTCGCGCAGCGGTGGCCACACCATCAGGTTGACCGCCAGGCCAATCGCGATCCCGATGCCGGTGTCCTCCAGCCGGCTGGCCAGCATCCCGCTGCTGCCGATGTAGCCGGCGGTGAGCACGACCACCGCGGTCGTCGCGGTGGTGATCGGCGCGCGCAGACCCGGCACCGAGCCCGCGAGCATCCCCACCACCACCGCCGCGCCCAGCGAGACCGGTCCCACCGCGAACGCGCTCCATGCGCCGAACGCGACGAGCACGCCCAGGATGCTCGCTCCTGCCTGCTGCGCCCCGCGCCGTACGGTCCCGAACACCGTGGCGTGGACTGTGAGCAGCGCCGCCCACGGCGCCATGAACGCCTGGGAGAGGTGCAGGACGTCAACGGCCACAACCCAGGCCACGACCGCGGCCCCCACCGTCTTGGCCAGCTGGGAGGCGTCGGCCCACATGATGGGATCGCGTAACCGCTGACCGATCTGTTCGGGCATGATCCTGCCGGTACTACCCCGTCCCCGCGACCCGACGCGGTTCGTCACACGAACGTCAACGACGGCTGAGGAGGAGGCAGCCACGTGAGGGCACCCACAAATCCCCTCCTATGCAGGGACTTCTGGCTGACGGTCGCGCCCCGGTAACGTCGGCGGCGAGCGCCAATGGCCAAGCGTGTGAAGTCTCAGGAGGCGATCCGGGCCGCGGTGCCCAGTCAGAGCCACGGCGACGAGCTCGTGGGGACGGTGCTCGCTCGCGCCCAGGAGCTGGACCTGCTGGGCTGGGTGCGCGACGATCCCGACGGCCACGTGCGGATCCACGCCGAAGGGCCGGCCGGCGCCCCGGGGCGCCTGGCGGCCGCATTGTCGGAGGCGGGCGTCCCAGGGATCGAGGTCGAGTCCGTCAAGGTGGAAGGCCACGAGCAGTTCGCCGTCCGCGGGGTGAGCGCCGGGGTCTTCGTGGTCCAGGAGCACCAGGCGAGCTCGCACCATTACGACATGCGCCTGGAGGTGGATGGGGTGATGCGCTCGTGGGCGCTGCCCAAGGGCCCGTCGCTGGATCCAGCGGTCAAGCGGCTGGCGGTCCAGGTGCCCGACCACGACACGGACCACAACGACTTCGAGGGGCCCGGTCACGGCGGCGGCGTGATCGTCTGGGATCGCGGCAGCTACGAGCAGGGCGGCCGCGTCCCGTGGCCCGAGGCGCTCGATCGCGGCCATGCCGTGTTCGTGCTCCACGGGGAGAAGCTCACGGGCGGCTTTGCCCTGCAGCGCACCGGCCGCGGCGATCCGCCGCAGTGGCTGCTCATCAAGCGCCGCGACGAGCACGCCCGGGCCGGCTCGGACGTCGTCGCCGAGCGCCCGGAGTCAGTGCTCAGCGGCCGCGTCCTGGGCGATGTCGTCAACGACTGAGCCCCCGGCGGTCCGCCCGTCAGCCGTTGGAGGTGAGGTCCTTGAGGAACGTCTTGAGGTTGGAGACGTGCTGGGCGTTGACCGACGCGGTGCAGTCGGCGGAGACGACCCCGGCGGCGGTCCCGCCCTGGAAGATGTCGGACACGCTGAGGCAGTAGGTCTTGCGGTAGGCCAGCCACGCCCGGTGGGCCGCGATCAGGTCACGCCGGGCCGACTGTGAGGGCAGCGCGCCGAAGATCGTGTGGTTGAGCGCGTCGATCTGCTTGTCGCTGTGCAGGATCTGCTGCTCCGCGCAGCCCTCCATCTGCAGCGTGGAGCGATGGCCGGGCGACCCGGTGCACGGCAGCGGCGTGAACGATTCCCTGATCACGGGGGGCGCAAGCTTGGTCGCATGAGTGCCCGACGCGGCGGCCGAGGCCGCCATGGCGAGGGCGACGGTGGCGGAGGTCGCCGCGACGGCGGCGATCGATGAGAACCTGTGTGTCATGTCCAGCTCCCGGTCATTGTCGAAGGAAGGTCGAGTGGGCAAGCTAGCGAACCGATGACCGCCCGCGACACGCACGCATCGCCGTTGCAGACCGAGCGCCTAACGCTCGAGCCGCTGCGCGTGTACCACGCCGAGGAGATGGCGCCGCTGCTTGACGACGCGCGGCTGTTCGCGTTCACCGGCGGCCGGCCGGCCACGCTTGCGGAGCTCCGCGCGCGCTACGCACGCCAGGCGACGGAGCGCTCACCCGACGGCGTGGAGCGCTGGCTCAACTGGATCGCGCGCCGCCACCAGGATGGCGTGGCCGTCGGCTTCGTCCAGGCCTCCGTGTCCGACGATCCGGACCCCGCCACCGCCGTGCTCGCGTGGGTCGTGGGCGTCGCCTTCCAGGGGTCTGGCTACGCGCGGGAGGCCGCCGGCGCCGTGGTCAGGTGGCTCGAGGGCGCCGGCGTCAGGAACTTCGTCGCCTACATCCACCCGGAGCATGAGGCGTCGATGGCGGTGGCGCGAGCGCTGGGGCTGGCGCCGACCGATGCGCTCGTAGACGGGGAGGTCGTCTGGGAGTGGCGGGCCGGCACCGAGTGAGGGGCGGGGTCAGGGGGTCTGCGTGACCTTCAGCCCGGAATAATGGCCCCGGTGCCCGTGACGCTGGTGCTCAGGTGTGCCGGGCTGCCGGAGTACTGGATCACGCCGTCGCCGCTCACCAGCGCATCGAGGCTGGCGGTGGCGGTCACCACGGCGCGGCCCGAGCCGCTCACGGTGGCGTGCACGTCGCGCGCTGTGAGCTGACCGAGCTCCAGATCACCGGAGCCGCTCAGCCGGACGGTCAGATGGGTGGCCGTACCGGTCGCCCTCACTACGCCGCTGCCGGCCAACGTGACCGCCAGGCTGCGATTGCTGATTGGGCCGACGTCCACCACGCCGCTACCTCCGGGGGTGACCGCCAGCGAGGTGAGCGCGGGCACCGTCACCGCGACGTTCATCGGACCCTTGCTGCCTCCACGCCCCGGCACGTCAGCGATGACGAGTGCGCCGCCGCGCACCTGGGTCGAGACCCGACCGAGCATGTCCCGACGTGCGTGCACCGCCACCGACCGGGGAGCCCCCACCCGCACGGTGACGAGGTTGCTGCCTGCCAGCTCGACCGAGGTGAACGGCGCCACCGGGCGGGTCTGCGTCACGACCATCGACTGGCCGCCGCGGGCCACGGCCCACACGACCACCGCGAGGGCGATGAGCAGGATGAGAGCGAGCGCCCTCCGCTCATGGCTGCGCGGCACTCGGTTGAGGATTGATCTCGACGCGACGCTCATGGCCCTTCCTCATCTGACAGGCCCGGATGATGGACGCGATCTCAGTCGATCCTCCCGCTGCGAGGAGCAGTCGTCATCGGGTCAGGCGTGCACCCCGGCGACGGGGAACTACGCGTCAGGGCGAGTCTGCGCGTTCAGACGCGGTCGACAAGCGTCCCGGGCACGTGTTCGTCTGCATCGGCGACGTCGCGCCCCAGACGCTCGACCTCCCACATCACCACCAGACCGGCGACCGCTCCGATGACGGCGCCCGCGTCCTGCGCGTTGCTCAGGCCAAAGGAGAGGAGTACGCCCCATGCCACCAGATAGCTCCAGCCGCCCAGCGCCGCGCCGTAGACGAGCGCGAGCGCTCGGTCGTGACCCGCGGACAGGACCCCCAGGAAGTGGCCGCGGGCGCTGGTGTTGAGCAAGCCCTCGGGGCCGCGGACGTTGGGCCCGGTCGCCAGCCCCAGCGCGCGCTCGAGGGCCTGGGCGTGACGGAGCATCGCGTCCAGGATCTCCGAGTTGCGCAGCTCGTAGAGCAGGATGCCGACGGTGGCGACCAGCCCCAGAACGCCGATTCCCAGCAGCTCGACCGCCGGCCGTGGCGCGCCGATGAGGCCGACGGCGGTTCCCGCGATCGTCGGGACGAGCGCGAGCAGCTTGAAGCGCGTGTCCAACAGCGACTGCACCAGCTCGGTGGTGCGGTCATAGTCAAGCCGCAGCCGGTCCTCCGCGTCCATCCCACCCACGAGTATCCGACGCTGCGGCGCGACGGTCAAGCGCCGCAACGGCCCGGTCAGCCGAGCAGCGGCACGTCGGCGGTGAGGATCTCGTGGCCGTCGGGCGTGACGTGCACGTTGTCCTCGATGCGGATGCCGCCGAAGTCCAGCATGCGGTCGACTCGCTCCCAGTTCACCGCGTCGTGATGACGGCCGCGGCGCTCAGGGTCCTGGAGGATGGCGGGCACGAAGTAGATCCCCGGCTCCACCGTCACCACGAAGCCGGGCTGGAGGGGGAGGTTGATGCGCAGATTGGCGATGGGGGTGGGGGTGTCGCGCCGCTCGCGCAGCGGGCCGCCGGCGTCGCGCACGCCGAGGCCCACGAGGTGGCCGATGCCGTGCGGGAAGAACAGCCACGCCGCGCCTGACTCCACAAGCGCGCTCGGCTCGCCCTGCAGCAGGCCGAAGGCCACGAGCCCCTCGGCGATAACTTGGGCGGCGGTGAGGTGCACGTCCACCCACTCAGTGCCCGGCACGCAGCGCTCGATGGCCGCGCGCTCGGCGGCGTGCACCACCGTATGCAGCTCCTGCTGCTCGGGGCTCAGGCGGCCGCCGACGGGATATGTGCGGGTGATGTCCGACGCGTAGCCGCGGTACTCGGCCCCGGCGTCGATAAGCACGAGGTCACCGTTACGCAGCGCCCGGTCGGTGGGCAGGAAGTGCAGGACCGCGGAGTTCGTGCCCGTCCCGATGATCGTGTCGTAGGCCATGGCGTCGCCGCCGGCACGGAGCGCGGCCGCCTCCAGTTCGATCTGCACCGAGCGCTCGGTGCTGCCCTCCGCCAGCAGTGGGACGGCGGCGGCGAACGCCGCGCTCGTGGCCCGCTCGGCCAAGCGCATGCGCTCCAGCTCCACCGCGTCCTTCGGTCGGCGCACGACGTCGAGACCGAGACGGAGATCGGCGGTCAACGCGGTGTCGCACGAGATCTCGAGCGACGCGGAGGGCGCCGCCCCGAGGCACGCCGCTGAACGGTCGCGGCGTGCGCCCACCCAGACCGGGAGCTGGCCGAGAGGAACACCCTCCACCTCTCCGCCGGTCGCTCCCGACCACAGCCGCTCCTCGTCGGTGACCTCGGCCACGAAGTCAAACCAGCCGTCCTGCGGGTCGAAGGCGAGCACACCTCCGGGGCGGTTGCGATCGGTGAGGTAGAGATACTCGGAGTGGGCGTGGAACGGGTAGGTCCGGTCGCCGCGCCCGGGGACCCCGATCGGATCACCGGCACCGATGAGGACGATCTCGTCGATCAGCCCCCACTCGGCGGCCGCCGCGGCTCGGCGGCGTCCCAGCTCGCGCTCGATCCGGGCGTCGGTCACCGGCGCGAGTCTACGGGCGCGCGCCGCGCGACCGCCACTCGCAGCTCGGCCTCACCGACCTGCTGCCCCAATTCGCGACGCCCACCGTCGATCCAGGGATAATCGCCGAATCCCAGGCCCGGTTCATCGCCGAGGTCGCGACCCCCGCCGCTGAGGTGCACGTCTGACATGGCCCACTCCACCGCCGAGCGCAATGACGCCGTCGACATCGACCTGGGGCTGGAGCTGTATGAGCGCATGGCGCTCATCCGCCGCTTCGAGGACGCGGTCCAGTCCCTGTTTCAGAGGGGCGAGGTGCACGGCACGACGCACCTGTACTCCGGCCAGGAGGCGGGGGCGGTCGGGGTGTGCAGCGTTCTGACCGACTCCGATCGCGTGGCCGGGACGTACCGCGGCCACGGGCACGCGCTGGCGCTCGGGGTCGACCCCGAGGCGCTGATGGCCGAGCTGCTCGGCCGCGAGACGGGCGTGTGCTCGGGCCGCGCGGGCTCCATGAACGTGATCGACCTCGCGCATGGGCTCATCGGGTGCTTCGGCATCGTCGGCGGATCGATCGCCGCCGCCACCGGCGCGGCCCTCGCCTTCCAGCGGCGCGGCACCCGCAACGTCGCGGTCGCGTTCTTCGGCGAGGGCACGACCAATCAGGCGTACTTCGCCGAGTGCCTGAACTTCGCGCGTGTGCTCCAGCTCCCGGCTGTGTTCGTGTGCGAGAACAACCGCTACATGGAGTTCACGCCGATCGAAAACGTGACCGCCGGGGAGATCCGGGCCCGCGCCGAGACGCTGGGGTTGTGGTCGGAGACCGTCGATGGCATGGACGTGTGGGCGGTGCGCGAGGCGGCGCAGCGCGCGGTGGAGCACGCGCGCTCGGGCGGCGGGCCGGCGTTCCTGGAGACGCTCACCTACCGGTTCGTCGGGCACTCGCGCAGCGACCCCGGCGCCTACCGCAAGCCGGGCGAGCTGGACGAAATGCGCAAGCGCGACCCGCTGGTGATCGCGCGCGAGCGGTTGGCGGCGGCGGGCGCGGACGCCGGGCGGCTGGATGGCGCCGACGCGAGGATCGCCGAGCGCATGGACGGCGTGGTCGCGGCCGCGCTGGCGGCGCCGTTCCCTGCCCCCGACACGCCGGCCTCCGAGTACGCGCCGTCATGAGCGTGGCGCAGATCACCGACGTGCGGATGCCCCGCCTGTCTGACTCCATGGAGGAGGGGACGATCGTGCGCTGGCTCAAGCAGGCCGGCGACCGCGTGGCGGCGGGGGATGCGATCGTCGAGATCGAGACGGACAAGGCGACGATGGAGTACGAGGCCGAGGCTGGCGGAACGCTGGAGATCCTCGCCGCCGAAGGCGCGACGGTTGTGCTCGGCGCGGCGATCGCGCGGTTGCTCCCAGAGGGGAACGCGCGGACCGAGGAGCGCCCCGCGCGCGTTCCCGCCACACCGGTGGCCCGGCGCATGGCGTCCGAGCTGGGAATCGACCTCGCCGCGGTGACGGCGACCGGGCGCCGTGGCCAGATCATGAAGGCCGACATTGAGGCGTTCACCGCTGCCGACGGCCACGGCAACGGCGCCGCCCCGGAACCGCAACCGGAGCCCGAGCCGGTCGACGGCGTTCGCGAGGAGCTGACCCGCACGCAGCGCACGATCGCGCGTCGGATGGCCCAGTCGCGCGCACTCGTCCCCGACTTCGAGCTGGTGGTGGACATCGACATGGGCGCATGCCTGGTGCTGCGCGCCCAGCTGGCCGAGCACCACTCGCCGGCCCCCTCGGTCAACGACATGGTCATCAAGGCGTGCGGGCTGGCCCTGCGCGCGCACCCGCGCGTGAACGGAAGCTACCGCGACGAGGCCTTCGTGCTCCACGACCGGGTCAACGTGGGCTTCGCCGTTGCCGCGCCCGACAGCCTGCTGGTGCCCGTCGTCACCGACGCCGACCGCCGCCCCCTCACCGAGATCGCCCGCGTCACCCGGGAGCTGGCGGCCGGGGCGCGCGAGGGCCGGCTCGCCCCGCCCGAGGCCTCGGGCGCGACCTTCACGGTCTCCAACCTCGGCATGTTCGGCGTGGACCGCTTCACCGCGATCATCAACGCGCCGCAGGCGGCGATCCTGGCCGTCGGCGCGGCCGCCGAGCGCGCCGTCGTCCGCGACGGCCTGGTGACCGCGGCGATGGTGATGACCGCGACGCTCGCCGCCGACCATCGCATCGTCTACGGCGCCGACGCGGCGCGCTTTCTGACCGATGTCCGCGACCGCCTGCAGGCCCCCATCGGCCTGCTGGCCTGACCCCACCCGGAGGCGCACCAATGCCGACCCTCGAATTCCGCCGGGCCATCTGCGAGGCGCTCGACGAGGAGCTCGAGCGCGACCCCAGCGTCATCTTCTTCGGCGAGGACGTCGCCGCTGCCGGCGGAGTGTTCGCCGTCACCGGCGGCCTCCAGGAGCGCCACGGCCCCGACCGGGTGTTCGACACGCCCATCTCCGAGCTGGCCATCGCCGGCGCCGCCTTCGGCGCCGCGGTGGGCGGCATGCGCCCGGTGATCGAGATCATGTTCGGGGACTTCCTGTTCCTGGCCATGGACAGCCTGGTCAACCAGGCCGCCAAGTACTGGTACATCTCCGCGGAGCAGGCCAGCGTGCCGCTGGTGGTGCGCTCGGCGGTGGGCGCGGGCGGGCGCTTCGGGGCGATCCACTCCCAGATGCCCGCACCGTGGTTCCAGGGCATTCCGGGGCTCAAGGTGGTCGCGCCGGCGACGCCGGGGGACGCCAAGCGCCTGCTCAAGGCCGCGATCCGCGACCCCAACCCGGTGGTGTTCCTCGAGCACAAGCGGCTGTACTCGGTCAAGGAGGAGGTCGGCGACGGGCCCGAGATCGAGCCGCTCGGCGCCGCCCGGATCGTGCGCGAGGGCCGGGACCTGACCGTCGCCACCGCGTCCAAATCCGTGCACGACGCCCTTGCCGCCGCCGAGACGCTGGCCGGCGACGGCGTGGAGCTCGAGGTCGTCGACCTGCGCACGCTGCGGCCGCTGGATCGCGACACCGTCCGCGAGTCCGTCCAGCGCACCAATCGCCTACTGGTGGTGGAGGAGGGGCCGCGCACCGGCGGCTGGTCGGGCGAGGTGCTCGGGGACCTGGCGCAGGACGCCCTGGAGCACCTCGACGACGCCTGGCGGCTGACCACCGCCGACGTGCCCATCCCCTACAGCCCGACGCTGGAGGACGCGTTCCTGCCGGCCGCCGACGACATCGTCACCAGCGTCCGAGAGCACCTCACCTAGTCAGCGGCTAAGGCGAGGAGCACCGTCGCGCTCCTCCCCTCGACAGGCGCGATGCCACCGATTCCGTGAAAACGCGATCGTGCGGTTTCCCCGATTTACAACTTTGGTGCGGCGACATACGGTGCGTTGTGTCACCAAGCCCAGCCCTCCGGCCCACCGGCGCGCACTGGAGTGGCTCGGTTTCACCGCGTCCCGTTTGGGCGCCGACTCGCTGGAGGATTCTCATGCTCCGTCACGGTTTCTTGCGCCTTGCCGCCTGTGCCGCTGCTGCGTCCGCCGTCGCCGCGCCAGCGGCTCAGGCAATGGTCCCTGAGGGGTCTTCTGCCCCGGCGCCACCGGCGCCGGCCATCGTGCATCACTCGTCGGGCGGTAGTTCGGATCTGTGGCCTGTGATCGGTGTCGGCACTGTGGCGGTGCTCGGGACCGGTCTGATTCTTCGGGGGCGCGTCCAGGTCGGCGGTCGTGCCGGGGGCACGCGCATCGCGCGGTAGTCCGCCGATCCCGCCGGCTCCGGATTCGGGTGTGAGACGTCACGCTCGGTTTTCCGGAGCCGGCTGGAGTACCTTGACCATCTCGCTGAAGGAGCGGACATGACGCATCGTTGGCGTTGTGGTGTGACCGGGATAGTGACGGGGATCGTGGCAGTGTCACTGCCGGCCTGCGGCTCCACCAGCTCAAGCACCAAGAGCCTGTCGCGCGGAAGCTCGAGCTCTCAGCAGAGCGCGAGTGGCGTATCGACGATTCCGCTGAAGCCGGGGGAGGATCCCACTGATCAGATACTCACCGGGCCCACCAAGAAGAAGGGCGGGATCCTGACGGTCTACACGAGTGTGGATTTCCTGCACCTTGACCCAGGAGAGGCCTACTTCGGACTGGACTATGGAGTCATGTACGCGACGCAGCGTCCTCTGTTCTCATACAAACCCGATACACAGAGCGTCCTGAGTCCGGATCTCGCGACGGCTATCCCGACGACGGGCAACGGCGGTATCACCGACGGCGGTAAGACGGTAACGGTCCACCTCAGGCAGGGTGTGCACTTCAGCCCGCCGGTCAACCGCGAGGTGACCTCGGCCGATGTGGCCTACGCGATCGAGCGCGCCGCCAACCCCAACGTTGGCAATCCATATTTTGCCGGCTATTTCGGGGCCGATGCACCGGCGCCATTGGAGGGCGCGCAGAGCTCCAGCTACAAGGGCGGGCCGATCTCGGGCATCGAGACCCCGAACACGTCCACGATCGTGTTTCACACGATCAGGACGTCCGGCTCGTTCCTGGTGTCAGCGCTGAGCCTGCCGATCTCGATGCCGGTTCCGGAGGAGTTCGCGGGGCCGATGGACAAGAAGTCCCCGACGACGTACGGCACCAAGTACCTGGTGGCGACGGGTCCGTACATGATCAAGTCGGATCCGAAGACCGGGCTGTTCCAGGGCATCGGCTATCAGGCGGGTAAGTCGCTGACCTTGGTGCGCAACCCCGACTGGAACGCCGGCACCGACTACCGCCCCGCGTATCTGAACCAGATCAACGTCGACATCGGCGGTGATTCGACGGTCATCGGCAATACGGTGCTTCAGGGCTCGAACATGGTGCAGTTCGACCCGCCGGCGCAGTCGATCGTCAAGCTGGCCTATCAGAGCTACCCGTCGCAGATCACGTTCACCCAGGGTTCGGGCGACTACTACGTAACGCTCAACAACTCGGCGGGTCCGTTCAAGAACGTGAACCTGCGCCGCGCCGTGTGGGCCAACCTCGACCGCGCAGCAATTCCCAAGCTGATGGGCGGGCCGCTCGTGGCCCAACCGGGAACGCATTTCATCTACCCGGGTGTCAATGGCTTTGAGGAGGCCGGCGGCGCCGCCGGCCCGCAGGTGCCGTGGAACAAGAGCGTGACCGGCAACCTGCAGGTCGCTGAGAAGTACATGAAGGCAGCCGGCTATCCGTCCGGCAAGTACACCGGCAGCGATGTCGTCCAGATCATCGGGGCGACCAACGCCTGGGGGCCCGCTGTCGTGCAGGTGGTCGCTTCCGACATGACCCAACTGGGCTTCAAGACGCATGTCAGTCTCCTGGATGCGTCGGTGATGTCCTCCAAGTACTGCGGCGTGCCCAAGCAGGAGATCGGCGCCTGTCCCAACGCGGGCTGGGTGCGTGACTTTGCCGATCCGCTGACGGTGCTCTACGTGCCGTTCTACGGTCCGGCGATCAGGCCGAGCAACAACACCAACTGGGGTCAGGTCGACGATCCTCAGATCAACAGCGCCATGGAGAAGGCGGCGCTGGTGGCCGACCCGATCGCGCGCGCTCAGGCGTGGGCCAACATCGACAAGATGCTGGTCAACCAGGCTGTCGCGGTCCCCGAGGCTTTCGACAGCGCGGCCAACGTGAGGAGCAAAGACGTCGCCGGCGTCAACCAGCTCTGGGACGGCGGTGTTTGGGACCTTGACTTCACGTCGCTCAGAAACCCCTGAGACGTGTGAACCGCGACAACCTTGGCCATCCTGAGCGACTCGACGATGGAACCTCGCTACTGCATGGGCAGCGACCGTGGTACGGCGTCGCTGTCTGCCAGCCCCGATCATCGGCCGTACGCAGTTGCCGTCACCGGCTATCGTCGGCTCGGAGTCGGTGGCTGGCCGACGCGTGCGTCGGCGTCGGCCGAGCGTTGGCGCCTTGCGACCTGGACAAAGCGGCGCGGCTGGAGGCTGGCCTCGATCGTTGAAGAGCAAGCTTCACCGCGACATGGAGCGCGCTGGGAGGGCTTGGCGGACGTGGTGGCGCGGGTCACATCGAGCGACAGCGATGGGATTGTCGTGCCCAACCTCGCGCATCTCGCGGCTTCGCCCCAGGACGCTCTCCTGGTGATCGAGCTGATCCTCGCCTCCGGCGGCGTGTTCGCCAGCATCGAAGAGCGTCTTGATATGAGCACCGTGAGCGGACGGCGCAGCTATCTGTGCCTGTGCGGCCTCTGCTCATGCAGCGAGCGCCACGAATCCGGCGCATGGAGTGTGCCCGATATCCGTCACGACTCGCTTCTCCGAGGCCGCGCCACCGCGTGGCTGCCCGTCGGCCTGCCATCGACCGCTGGAGTCAGCGCGGGCTAATAGTCAGGTCTCGTGAAGCGCTGGGCTCTGCGGCCTGGTGGGCAATGGTGCCGACGAGTTGGGCGCGGGATTTGACGCCGAGCTGCCGGTAGGCCTTGGTGAGGTGTGATTCGACGCTGCGCAGGCTCATGTACAACGTGGACGCGATCTGCTTGTTGCTGTAACCGGCGCATACGAGTTCCACCACCCGGGCTTGCGCGGGGGTGAGGCCCTCCTGGGTTTGGCGGCGCAGCCCGATGCGGTCCAGTTCGTCGCGCGCGCGGTCGGCCCACAGGCGCGCGCCGATCTGCTCGAAGATGGCCAGGGCCTGTTGGAGGCTGTCCTTGGCGGCGTTCTTCTGCTTGGCGCGGCGCAGGAGGCTGCCCTGCTCCAGCAGGGTCCGCGCCAGTTCCGGGCGCAGCAACCGCATCTCGTGCGCAGCCAGCGCGGCGTGCATCTGCTCCAGCGCTGCCGTCACCTCGCCGCGAGCGGCCAGCACCAGGCCCTGGCAGCGCGCCGCGACGGCGATCGCGTTGGGGTTCTCCACGATGCGCGCGCGGTTCGACAGGTCATCGGTGAGCTCCTGCGCCTCCTCGAGGCACGTCATCGCGATGAGCGCCTCGATGTCCAGCGTCCACATATCGAGCGTGAGCGCGCTGATGAACCCAAAGCCGTCGGCGGTGAACGAGGTCCGGAGCGCGTGCGCCCGCGCATGTGCCGCTGCGGGCTGTCCGGCCCATAGGTCCAGCGCGGCGAGCACCATGATCGGGAACTCTTCGATGAGCAGGTCACCGAGGGCCTGGGCGATGGCGATGGCGCGATCGGCGGCCTCCCGGGCGTGCTCCAGCTCCCCACGGCGGAGGGCGAACATCGCCTCGGCCATCGTCGGCCAGAGATCATTGTTATCGGTTGGGGTCTCGTGGGAGGCTGCCCGCAGGGTCTCGGCGAGCTCGACGTCGCCGGCGTGCCACTCCAGAACCGAGAGCTCCAGCAGCAGTGCGCCGAGGTCGTACTGCTCTCCGTGGTCGCGCGCCCGCTGGATCGTGCGTTGCATCTGAGGCCGGGCCGAGGCGTAGTCGTCGCACCAGTATGCGATGAGGGCCGCCGTCCCCGACGGTGACCCGCGGCTTGTCGTCTGATTGGGATCCTCGAGCGCGACCGCGCGTCGCAGCGACTCGGCGTCCACCGGGCGGCCGATGAACAAGTCCGCGGTGACCTTGCTGGCGAGCGCGGACGCGAGCAGGCCGGAATCGCCGGCGCGTTCCGCCGCCAGCACTGCCTCATGCGCGTATGTGGCCATGGCCCCAAACTGCGCTCGATTGGAGGAACTTCCCGAGCGATCGAGCAGGATCCGCGCCCGGAGACGATCATGCCCCTGCGCGTTGGCCAGCGCCTCTTCGCGCAGCGCGTCCGCGGCGTTCCAGTTCACGGTCGCCATGGCCAGGGCGTGAAGTGCTCTCGCCCGGACCGGCCCGGCCGCCAGCTCGGGCAGCAGACTGGTGAGCAGCTCCCGGCTTCGCTCGAGGTCGCCGCCGGTCACATACAGCTCCCCCGCGCGGATCAGCCGCAGTCGACGTGTCTCGACCGCGTCAGCCGGCGTCAGTCGCGCGGCCTCCTCGAGCAACTCGGCGGCGATGTCAGGCGCGCCTCGGCCCTCGGCGACGGTGGCGCCCTGGTCGATCACGGTGGCGACCCCCCTGTCGGGGCCCTCGGCCCCGAGCGCGAGGTGGCGCGCGCGCTGCTGGGGATCCTCGATGACCTCGGCCAGCCTCCGGTGCAGCGCGCGGCGCTGCGCTGGTGGAGCGGCGCCGTAGAGCGTGGAGGCCAGGAGCGGGTGGGTGAAGCGGACCCGGTCGCCGGTAACCTCGATCACCTCGCTGCTGAGCGCTGTGTCCAGGTCTGACAATGCGAATCCATCGACCACCGCCTGGACGACGGCCAACGTGGCACGCGATGCCGCCGCCATCGCAAGCAGTGCCCGAGTCGCGCTGTCGCCGAGTCCGTCCAGCCGTCCCGCGATCGCGTCGGTAAGCGTTCGCGGGATGGGCACGTCGCCGTGTTCGGCTCCATTGCGAAGCTCCCGGGCGATCGCGAGCGCGTAGAGCGGGTTGCCCCCGGACGCAGCGTAGACGCGCTGGCACACCCGGCGCGAGAGCCGGCGACCCAGCCGGGCCGCCAGCAGGGCGTCGATCGTCGGTCCGTCGAGCGGGTCGACGCCGATCCGCACGACGCTGTCGTGGTGATCATCCGTCAAGACCGGCCACAGCGCTCCGTCGGTGGCCGGCCGGCGGGCCATCAGAACGCCAAGTGGCACGTCACGCAGGCGGGGTAGGGCGAACGCGAGCGCGCGGGCCGTCGGTGGATCGAGCCATTGCTCGTCGTCGACCGCCACCAGGACCGGCGCCCGCGATGCCAGGCTGCGAAGAACGGTCAGGACCGCGCGGGGCAGCGCCTGGGGATTTGGCGCGACATCGGTGTCGCCCTCGATGAGCAGCGCCCGCGACAGGGCCCGGCGTTGGGGTTCGGGCAGTTCGGCGACGATGTCGTCCGGGAGCCCAGCACACAGGTCCCCCAGCCCCGCGAATGCAAGCCCGGCGTCCGGTTCGCCAGGCGCACTCGCCAGGACGGTGAAGCCCTGCGCTCGAGCGCCGGTGACCGCCGCCTGCCAGAGGGTGGTCTTGCCGACGCCGGGCGTCCCCTCCAGCGCGATGACCACTCCGCCGTCCGGCAAACCCGCAAGACCGGCCTCGATGTGCGCCCACTCCGCGCCTCGTCCCAACATGCTTTCGCAGGTCCCTTCCGTGCGCCGTGTGCGCAAACGGTACCGCCATGACGGCGGCCTGAGAAGGATCAGCCTCGGGTCATCAGGCCGTCGAGGTCGGCGATGGTGATGACGTCCGCCTGTCGCGGGAACACCTTCTCGATCAGGAAAGCGTGCACCGCCGGGTCCCGATCGGCCGTGGCGTCGGATAGGACGAACAGCCGGTAGTCGCGGTCAGAGGCGTCGCGCACCGTGGAGAGCACGACGCCGCTGGTGCTGATGCCCGCCAGAACGAGGGTGTCGATGCCCCGGTCGCGCAGCTGCTGCTCGAGGTCGGTGGTGGAGAAGGCGCCGACCCGGGTCTTGCGCACAATGATGTCTCCGTCCCGAGGGGCGACCTTCTCGTGAATGGCCGTGGTGGGGGAGTCCGCGTGGAAGGCCTGCGGCCCGGCGGCGATGCGGGCCCCCATGCTGCTCGTGGGCGGAATGGCCTCGAGGTCGGCGTCGGTGAAGGCGACGCGGACGTAGCCGATGTGGCCACCGCGGTCACGGACCAGGTCGATGGCCTGCCCTGCGCGGGCCAGGAGGGCGTCGGAGTCCTCAATCATCCCGACGATCCCGTGCTGGTAGTCCATGACGAGCAGCGCGGTGCGACGGGGGTCGATGATGGCGGGGGTCTCGGTCATGAGACGGCTTCCTTTCGTTTCGGCGGGACGGGCGAGGCCACGTAGCGGCCGCCGCGCAGCAGGGAGGCGAATGCGGCCAGCACCGAGAGGACGGCGGCAACGGTGAACACCACCATCAAGCCGTCGTGGAACGGCCCGGAGATGAGGTGGGGGAAGAACTCGTGGCCGGTGAGCACGTCGCGATGGGACGCCGGCAGTGCGGCGAGGGCGTGGCCGGAGCCAAGCAGGTGGGCCACGGGGTTGACCCCGAGGACCGCCGCGAACAGCGACGACACCGGCGGGAGCGAGCCGACCTGGTGGGCGACCGCGGGGGCGACGCCCTGCTGCTCCAGCCCGCTGGTCAGCGTGTGCGGCAGGTTGCTGGCCAGGCCGGCGATCATCAGCGAGAAGAACACTCCGATCGACAGCGCGGTGCCGGAGTTCTGGAAGGTCGAGCGCATCCCGGAGGCGGCTCCGCGCTGGGATGCCGGCACGCTGCCCATGATCGACGAGGAGTTGGGCGCCGCGAACATGCCCACCCCGATCCCGTTGACCAGGATGAGCAGCGCGAACGCCCAGTAGGGGAAGCTCACGGGCAGCAGCAGCAGCCCGATGAAGCTCGCGGCGAAGATCAGCATGCCGGCGGTGGCGAACCCGCGCGACCCGAAGCGGTCAGACAGGTAGCCGCAGATCGGGCCCGTGGCGAGGAAGGCGACGGTCAGCGGCAGCAGGTAGATCCCGGCCCATAGCGGGGTCTCGGCGTAGTTGTAGCCGTGCAGCGGCAGCCAGATGCCCTGCAGCCAGATGATCAGCATGAACTGCAGCCCGCCGCGGGCCGTGGCCGCGATCAGGCCGGCCGCGCTGCCCGCGGCGAAGGGGCGGATCCGGAACAGGCCGAGCTGGAGCATGGGCTCGGCCACGCGCCGCTCAATGGCCCAGAAGGCGGCCAGCAGCAGCACGCCCCCACGAGCCCGGCCACCACCCACGGGTTCGACCATCCCATGGTGTGGCCGCCGTGGGGCTGGATCCCGTAGGTGATGGCGATCAGCACGGCGCCGAGGCCGACGGCGAAGGTGACGTTGCCCCACCAGTCGATGCGGGCGCCCCCAGGCGGGCGCCGATGCGGGGCCCGCGGGCTTAGGATCGGCGGCGACCCCCGGAGAGGAGCGCGATGAGCTACGAGCAGATCACCACCGAGGCCGCTGACGGCGTGCTGACGATCACGCTGAACCGGCCCGACAGGCTCAACGCCTGGACGCCGACGATGGGTGCCGAGCTGATCGCCGCCTTCGACGCGGCCGACGGCGATGACGCCGTCCGAGCGATCATCGTCACCGGCGCCGGCCGCGGGTTCTGCGCCGGCGCCGACCTGCAGGCGGGCGGTTCGACCTTTGACTGGCGCGAGCGCCAGGACGGCGACGCCGTTCCGCGCGACGGCGGCGGTCAGTTCACCCTGCGCGTGTTCGACTGCACCAAGCCGGTGATCGCCGCCATCAACGGGCCCGCGGTCGGCGTCGGCGCCACGATGACGCTGCCCATGGACATACGGCTCGCGGCCGACAGCGCCCGAGTGGGGTTCGTGTTCGCGCGGCGGGGCATCGTGCCCGAGGCGTGCTCGAGTTGGTTCCTGCCCCGCGTGGTCGGCATCAGTCGCGCCATGGAGTGGGTCGCCACCGGCCGCGTGTTCTCCGCCCAGGAGGCGCTGGAGGGCGGTCTGGTCCGCAGCCTCCACCCTCAGGACGAGCTGCAGGACGCCGCCCGTGCCATCGCGCGGGAGATCGCCGACAACACCGCCGCGGTGTCGGTGGCGCTGGCGCGGCGGATGATGTGGCGCATGCTCGGCGCCGAGCATCCGATGCTCGCCCACCGCGCGGACTCGCGCGGTATGTTCTCGCGCGGGCAGTCGGCCGACGCCGCCGAGGGGATCACCTCGTTTCTGGAGAAGCGGCCGCCGCGGTTCCCCGACCGCGTCAGCGACGGCCTGCCCGACATTATGCCCTCGTGGGTGGCACCCACGTTCGAGTGACCATTCGCACGTAACGCCGCGTGCAGTGCCGGACAATGCATCTGTCGTATGCCAGTGGAGACGGACCGGGACCGGCGCGCCGCATTTGAGCGGCTGTTCGACGCCCACTACTGGGCGGTGCGCGCATACGTGCTCAGACGCGCGCCCTCGTCCGCGGTGGAGGACGCGGTGGCCGACACGTTCCTGGTGGCCTGGCGGCGGCTGGATTCTCTCGGCGAGGATCCGCTGCCGTGGCTGCTGGGCGTAGCGCGCCGGGTACTGGCCAACCAGCATCGCGCGGAGCGGCGCCGGGGCGCGCTGACCGCCCGGCTGGGGAGCGTGCTGCCGGGGCCGGCGCCGGACTGGGACCCGCCCGCGGCGATGAGCGAGGAGCTGGCGGTGGCGATGGTGAGGCTGTCGCCCCAGGAGCGCGAGGCGCTCCTGCTCGTCGCCTGGGAGGGCCTCGAGCCGGCCCGGGCCGCCCGTGCCGCCGGGTGCAGTGCGGCGGCGTTTCGCGGCCGGCTGCACCGCGCGCGCCGGCATGTCGCCGCTGCTCTCGCCGACACCCCCCTCGCCCCCTCGTCGATCGCCGGAGAGGCGCCATGACCACAGACGACCCCGTCATCACCGAGCTCGCCGACGCCAACCCCGTCTCCAGCGGGGCCTCCTCTGACCCACGTGACCGCGCCGAGGCGGAGCGCATCTTGCGCCGGGCGCTGGCCGACCCCCCGGCTTCGCCGCAGAAGTGGCTGCGGCCCGGGATCCTGGCGCCGGTCATATCGCTGGTGGTGGTGCTCGCTGTCGGGGCAGTGGTCCTGAGAGCCGGCGGCGGCTCATCCCACACCAGCCCGTCCAGCGGCGGCGGTCTGAGGATCACCCTGGCCGCGCAGCCCACTCCGCAGACACCTCAGATCACGTCGAGCGCGATGACCCGGGAGGTCGACCTCGTCCGCCAACGGCTCGGCTCGGTCCTGCGCCGCTTCAGCGTGGCGCGCGTGGGCGGGAACGGCCTGGTGATCACCGCGCGCCAAGCGTCCGCCGCGCAACGGGCCCGGATCATCTCCCTCATCACGCAGTCGGCTCAGCTGGGCTTCTACGACTGGGAGGCCAACGTCGTGGCGCCCAACGGGCGGACCGCCGCGCAGGACCTGCAAGCCCACGACAACTCGGTCCTCACGCTCAGCCAGGGTGCGAGCGGCGGCCCCGGCACGGCGGGCGCGGGCAGCATGTCGCTGTATGACGCGGTGGTGCTCGCCGCCAACCAGGCGCCGCGCACCGCATCTCGTTCCATGGCCCGGATGGGCCCGGAGTACTACATGTTCGGCGCGCCCGGGAGCCCCGCGTGCGCGGCCGCCGCGGCGGCCGCTCACACGGCGCCCGTCGGCGGTACGCACTGCTTGCTCGCGGGGCCCCTGGACCCGCCCGGCCACGCCAGCCGTCAGCAGGCGACCGATGCTCTGGCGGCGCAGCTTCCGGCCGGGGTGAGTGCCTCCGGCGGCCAGGTGCTGATGGTCCCGCAGGGCACGCGGGTGCTCCAGGCCGTTGGGCCCACCGGCGCGAGCTTCGCCAGCCCGTCAGCGCAGTTCTTCGTGATGCGCGACGACGCGGCGCTGACCGGCCACGACATCCGGGCCGCCGGCGCCGGCGCCGACGCCTCGGGTCAACCGGCGGTCACGCTCGGGTTCACGCCCGGGGGCGAGGGAGCCTTCCACAGCGCGACGAGGGACATCGCCCGGCGCGGCGCCGATGTCAGCCTGGTCGGCGAGTCGCTCAACCAGCACTTCGCGGTGGTCCTGGACAACCGGCTGCTCACGGTCCCGTCGATCGATTTCAGGCAATACCCGGACGGGATCCAGACCGATCGCGCCGACATCGCCGGCGGCTTCACCCGCCAGTCCGCCGCGGACCTCGCCACGCAGCTGCGCTACGGGGCGCTCCCGCTGACCCTGCGCGTCGTTCCCTGAGGGGTCAGCTCACGCCGCTGGGCTCGCGCTCCTTGGCCGCCACGTGGGTGACGGGCAGCCCGATCGCCTTGGCCTTGCTGACGAGATCCAGCTTCAGCCAGCGCGAGATCCCCAGTGGCAGGGTCGAGATGATGATCTCGTCGTAATGGCCGAGGTTGACCGCGTCATGGATCGCCATGAGCGGCTCGGAATCCCCCACGCTGCCGGTCACCTCCTGGCCCGCCGCCTCCGAGAGCTTGGGCAGCGCCTCTGCCAGCACGGCGTCGGCTTCGCGCTCGCCCGCTTCGATCGGATCGACGACCTTGTGCATCCCGTGCGGCTGGCGCGGTACCACCATGTGAAAGCGGGCCGGGCCCTGCTGGGCGCGCTCGTGAACCGCCTCCAGCAGCGCGCTGTTGGCCGCGGTCTGGTGCGCTACGACAAGGACACTGACCGGGTCAGACATGTGTTCACCTCCATCGAGGCTGCGTCCGGTCCCAAACGAGTATTCCACCGGTCCTGAGGTGTCACAAGTGACAGGGCAGCGCCGCCCGCGACCGTACGCTGCGTCCGTGGCAGCGCCGGTAGGCTGCGCCCGTGGCAGCGCCGGACCTTCAGGCCCTTCTCGGCGAGCTGGCTGACCTGGCCGCCACCGCCGGCGCGCGCCCGCGGGCCCACGCGTACGGCAGCGACCCCGAGCAGGTCGCCGACCTGCTGCTGCCGGCCACGGAGGGCCCGCATCCGGTCGCGGTCCTGCTGCACGGGGGCTTCTGGCGCGCGCGCTTCACAAGGTCGACGATGGCGGCGCTGGCGGTCGATCTGGCCGACCGCGGCTGGGCGTCGTGGAACGTCGAATACCGCCGCGCCGGCAACGGCGGCGGCGTGCCCGAGACGCTGGACGACGTGCGCGCCGCGGTTGCCGCGCTCACCCACGTGCGGCAGCGGCTCGACACCGCGCGCGTGGTCATCATCGGCCACTCGGCGGGCGGCCAGCTGGGGCTGTGCGTCGCCGATGAGCCCACGGTGGCGGCGGTCGTGTCGCTGGCCGGCGTCTGCGATCTCGCTGACGCCTACGCGCGGGCCATCGGCGAGTCCGCCACGCTCGAGTTCATGGGCGCGGGGCCGGCCGAGCGTCCCGATGCCTACCGGCTGGCCGACCCGCTTCAGCGGATCCCCGCCGGCGTACCGGTGCTTCTGGTGCACGGCGACGTCGACCAGCGGGTGCCCGTCGAGCTGAGCCGGCGCTACGCCCGGGCCGCCACGGCCGCGGGCGATGACCGCTGCGAGCTGATGGAGCTGCCCGGCGTGGATCACTTCGCGCTGATCGATCCGCGCACCGACGCGTGGGCGGCCGTCGCGGCGCGACTGGGGACAATGGTGCCGTGACCGGCACGGCGCGCGCGCCCATCATCGTCGTCGGCGGCGGCATCGGAGGCCTGACCACCGCGCTGGCGCTGCACCGGCGCGGGCTGTCCTGCCGCGTGTTCGAGCAATCGCCCTCGATCCGCGAGCTGGGCGTGGGCATCAACACGTTGCCGCATGCGATCGGAGAGCTTCAGACGCTCGGCCTGCTGGAGCGGCTGGACGCGGTGGCGGTGCGCACCCACGAGCTCATCTACATGAACCGGTTCGGCCAGGAGGTGTGGCGCGAGCGGCGCGGCCTGGACGCCGGTCACCCGGTGCCCCAGTTCTCCATCCACCGCGGCGTGCTCCAGGGCGTGCTCCGCGACGCGGTGGTGGAGCGCCTGGGCGAGGCGGTCATCTGCACCAACTGCCGGCTGGCCGGCTTCGAGCAGGACGACGATGGCGTGACGGCCACGTTCGCCGACCACGATGGCGCCGTCGCCCAGACGGTGCGCGGGGCGGCGTTGATCGGCGCCGACGGCATCCATTCGACCGTCCGTGAGGCGCTGGTGGCGGGCGAGCCGCCGCCCCGTTGGAACGGGACGATGCTGTGGCGCGGCGCCACCGACTGGCCTATGTTCCTCACCGGCCGCTCGATGATCATCGCCGGGGGCATGGCGGCCAAGGTGGTGCTGTACCCGATCGGTGCCGGCCGCGACACCGGCCACCGGCTCACCAACTGGGCGGTGATGGTCAAGATCGGCGAGGAGGGAACGCCGCCGCCTCGCCGCGAGGACTGGTCGCGGCCCGGACGGCTGGACGAGGTGATGCCCCACGTGGACCGCTTCACCATCGGCGAGGTCGATGTCCCGCAGCTCATCCGCTCCACTCCCGTGTTCTGGGAGTACCCGGTGTGCGACCGCGACCCCATCAACCGCTGGTCGCATGGCCGTGTGACTCTGCTCGGCGACGCGGCCCACGCCATGTACCCGGTCGGCTCCAACGGCGCCAGCCAGGCCGTGCTGGACGCCATGCGGCTCGCTGACGAGCTGGCCGACACCAGCGACGTGGCCGCGGCCCTGAGCCGCTATGAGGATGCGCGCCTGGGCCCGACCGCGGAGATCGTCCATTCCAACCGCAAGGGCGGGCCCGAGGGCGTCATCGATGCGGTGGAGGGCCTCGCGCCCGACGGCTTTGACGATGTCGAGGCGGTGCTGCCCTACGCCGATCGCGAGGCGATCGTCCGCGGCTACGCGCAGAAGGCCGGCTTCGCCGTACCAGGCACTCAACAGGCAACCACGACAAGGAGCACCGGCATGACCGCACCCAGCACACCCGACGTGATGGCCGCCGACGCGTCAGTGGACGACATCACGTGGCACATCCTCGGCCAGATCTACCGCCCCAAGCAGGTCACCGACGATTCGTTCGCCTGGCACGCCGAACTGCCGCCGGACACGTTCGTGCCGCCCCACATCCACCCCACCCAGGACGAGTACGTGTATGTCATCGACGGCGAGCTGACCCTGTTCGACGGCGAGGCCGACCGCGTCGCCACCGCCGGCGATCTCGTGCGCCTGCCTCGGGGCAAGCCTCACGGGCTGTTCAACCGCTCGGGCGAGACGCTCCTGTGCTGGTTCTGGGTGACGCCGAAGGCCAAGCTCTACGACCTGTTCGCCGGCATCGACGCGATGGCGGACCAGAACCCGGACGACGTTGTGGCGCTGTCGGCCCAGCACGAGGTCGAGTTCCTCCCGCCGCCCAGCTGAGGGCGGCGCCGGTGGCCACCTGGGACGACGTTCGCCGCCTGGCTCTGGCGCTGCCTGACACGTCCGAGCGCGAGTCGCGCGGGCTGGCGCAATGGCGGGTCCGGGACAAGCTGTTTGTGTGGGAGCGGCCGCTGCGCCAATCGGACCTGGCCGAGCTGGGCGACGGCGCGCCGGACGGTCCCATCCTCGGCGCCCGGGTCGAGCACCTCGTGGCCAAGGAGGCGCTCGTGGCTGACCCGTCCGGGGTCTACTTCACCACCCCGCACTTCGACGGGTACCCGGCGATCCTCATCGAGCTGGATCGCATCTCCCTCGCGGGCCTCGAGGAGGTCACGGTGGAGGCCTGGCTGGCGCGGGCGCCGGCGAAGCTGGTCAAGGGGTATCTGGCGCAGCGCTGACGCTGCGATACACGGCGACCGTCTCGTCAGCGATGGCCGGCCACGCGAAGTGCTCCATCACTCGGCGGCGCCCGGCCCGCCCCATCCGCTCGGCGAGCGACGGGTCGGCGATAAGCGCGTTCACGCGCTCGGCGAACGCGCGGGCGAAGCCCTCGGGGTCGATGGGGTCGATCTCGCCGGGCGCCTGCTCCAGCGGCACGAGGAAGCCGGTCTCACCGTCTGCGACCACCTCCACGATTCCGCCCGTCGCCGAGGCGACCACCGCCGCCTCACATGCCATCGCCTCCAGGTTGACGATCCCCAGCGGCTCGTAGATCGACGGGCACGCGAACACGGTGGCGTGGCTGAGGAGCTGGATGATGTCGGTCTTGGGCAGCATCTCATCGATCCAGAAGATCCCGTCACGGCCGGCCTGCAGGCGCTCCACCCCCGCGGCCACCTCGGCGCCGATCTCCGGGGTGTCCGGAGCGCCGGCGCACAGCACCAGCTGCGTCGCCGGGTCGAAGTGGGCGGCGGCGCGCACCAGCAGGGGGACCCCCTTCTGGCGGGTGATCCGCCCCACGAACACCACCGACGGGCGACGCGGGTCCACCCCGATGCGCTCCAGCACGTCGGTGCCGGGGTCCGGGGTGTACTCGGCGGTGTCGATGCCGTTGTAGACGACGTGGACGCGCTCATCGTCGATCGCCGGATAGCAGGACAGGATGTCGCGCTTGGAGCCCTCGGACACGGCGATCACCGCATCGGCGCCCTCCAGCGCGACGCGCTCGCAGAAGCTCGACAGCGCGTAACCGCCGCCCAGTTGCTCGGCCTTCCACGGGCGCAGCGGCTCGAGCGAGTGGACGGTGGCGACGTGCGGGATCCCGTAGGTGAGCTTGGCCAGATGGCCCCCGAACTGGGCGTACCAGGTGTGGCTGTGCACCACTTCGGCCGTCTCGGTGCCGGCGGCCATGAGCAGGTCCACCGACATCGCCTGCAGCGCGGCCAGATGCGGCGAGCCGCCGGCGAGCGCCTCCCACGGGCGGTACGCGTGGACGGCGGGATCGGCGCGATCCGCGCCCCAGCAGTGCACCGACAGGTCCACGCGCAAGGCGAGTTCGCGCGCCAGGTACTCGACGTGGACGCCGGCTCCGCCATAGACCTCGGGCGGGTACTCGCGCGTGAGCAGCGCGACGCGCATCGTCACGTGGTCATGCGCGCCGGGACGCGGGCGCCCTTGGGAATCACCACGACCCCGGCGTCGGACACGGTGAAGCCGGCGGCCCGGTCGGCCTCGACGTCGACGCCGACCTCCGCTCCCGGCTCGACGTAGACGTCCTTGTCGAGGATCGCGTTGCGGACGACCGCGTTGCGTCCGACCTCCACGCCCGAGAACAGCACGGAATGCTCGACCTTGGCGTAAGAGTGCAGGTGCACGGCGGGGGACAGCACGGACTTCGTCACCGCCGCGCCGGAGATGATCACCCCCGAGCAGACCATGGAGTCCAGTGCGTAGCCCATGCGGCCGTCGTCGTCGGCGAACACGAACTTGGCCGGCGGGAGGGGATCGGGGAACGTCAGGATCGGCCACTCCATGTTGTAGAGGTTGAACACGGGGTGCACGGAGATGAGGTCCATGTGGGCGTCATAGAACGCGTCCAGGGTCCCGACGTCGCGCCAGTAGCCGCGGTCGCGCTCGGTTGCGCCCGGGACGTCGTTGGCGGCGAAGTCATAGACGTGTGCGGTCCGCGACTCCACCAGCATGGGGATGATGTTGCCGCCCATGTCGTGGGAGGAGTCGCGGGTCTCGGCGTCGAGCGTGACCGCGTTGACGAGCGTGTTGGTGGAGAAGACGTAGTTGCCCATCGAGGCGTAGACCTGGTCGGGCGCGTCGGGCAGTCCGACCGCGTCCTTGGGCTTCTCGCGGAAGGCGGTGATCGTGTGACCGTCCGCGGCGGTCTCGATCACCCCGAACTGGTCGGCCTGCTCGATCGGCACCCGGATCGCCGCCACCGTCACCGACGCGCCTGATTCGATGTGCTGGCGCACCATCTGCTCGGAGTCCATGCGGTAGATGTGGTCGGCCCCGAAGACGATGACGACGTCGGGCCGCTCGTCACGTAGGAGGTTGAGGTTCTGGTAGATGGCGTCGGCCGAGCCCTGGAACCAGTAGGGCCCGCGCCGCATCTGCGCCGGCACCGGCGCCACGTAGTTGCCCAGCAGCGGCGACAGCCGCCACGTCGTGGAGATGTGGCGGTCCAGGGAGTGGCTCTTGTACTGAGTGAGGACGACGATGCGCCGGTAGCCGGCGTTCACGAGGTTCGACAGCGCGAAGTCGACGAGCCGGTAGTTGCCGCCGAAGGGGACCGCCGGCTTGGCCCGGTCCAGCGTCAGCGGCGAGAGCCGTTTGCCTTCGCCCCCGGCCAAGACGATCGCGAACACGTTGTTCTGGTCGGCGGTCTTCATGCGGCTCGCCTCCTGTGCGCGGTCAGGACCCTCGCGCACAGTTCAGCATTAACCGACCCGATCGTGGTTTGTCGTCCGTCGTCAGCGCCTGGCGGGCGGCGATCTCCGCCGCCCGCGTCAGGCGTTGACTGCCCCCGGACGTTCCTCGGCCATCTGCTGCACCAGCCCGGGTCCTAGCGCCCCCAGGAGCTCGGGATGGTGATGGGCGAGGTGAGCCTGTGCCGCGTCAAAGAGCTGCCCCCGACTTTCGCCGGCGAGTTGCGCCCCGCACTCGCAGAAGATCCTGCTGTGCTCTTCGTTGATCGCGTTCCTCATGAATCGGTCGTACGGCGTGGGTCTCGTGCTGCTGCTCGTGGTCCGTGGCCCCCGGTTGGCCACGCACCAGAAAGCTGTCATTGGCGCGTTGGCAAACCGTTTCCACAACGTTTCCAACCCGGTGAGCCGGCGCCGCCGTTGCCGTGCGCCGCCAGCTACAGGTCGGCGTTGACGAGCGCCGCCCCGGCGCTCAGCGCGCGCAGCTTGGCGAAGGCCAGCGGGCGCGGCAGGTATTTCATCCCGCAGTCGGGCGCCGCCACCAGGCGCTCGGCAGGAACGTGCCCGAGCGCCGCGCGGAGGCGACCGGCGACGTGCTCCGGCGTCTCGGCCTGGGGATCGCCCAGATCGAGCACGCCCAGCAGGATGGTCTTGGGGGTGAGCTCGCTGAGCTGGCCCAGGTCGAGCCGGGGCTGTGCCGCCTCCACCGAGATCTGCTGGGCGCTCGAGTCGGCCAGCTCGCCCAGGAACTCGTAGCGGTTGCGGTCCTTGGGGCCGACGACCGCCGCGTAGCCGAAGCACATGTGCACCGCGGTGGTGGCGGTCAGGCCGTCAAGCGCGGCGTCGATGGCCCGCACCGCGACGCGCCGGGCGCCCTCGGGGTCGTTGCGCAGCCACGGCTCGTCGAGCTGGATCACGTCGGCGCCCGCGGCCTGCAGCGCACGCGCCTCGGCGTTGACCGCGGCGGCGAAGTCCATGACCAGCTCGTCAAAGTCGTCGTAGGCCTCATTGGACGCCTGCTGGGCCATGGTGAAGGGGCCGGGGAGGGTGATCTTGATCGTGCGGTCGGTGTGGGCGCGCAGGAACTCGACGTCGCGCACCTCGACCGGACCGCGCCAGCGCACCGGCCCGACCACGCGCGGCACCACCCGATCCCCGGACCGGGTCGCGATCGTGGCCGGGTGCTCGGCGTCCATGCCGTCCAGCGCGGTGGCGAACCGGTTGGAGTAGCTCTCGCGGCGCATCTCGCCGTCGGTGATGGTGTCGATCCCGGCCCGCTCCATGTCGCGAATGGCGAGCAGTGTGGCGTCGTCTTGCGCCTCCTCCAGGAACGGCTCGGCGACCCGCCATGCCTCGCTCACCCGCACACGCGGGACGGAATGCGAGCCCAGAGCGTCGCGGTCGATGAGCCAGTCGGGCTGCGGGTAGCTGCCGACGACGCTGGTCGTGAGTGGTCCCGCGGCGGTCATCGGCCGGCCGCGACCGTGTCAGCGCGCAAGGTCACGGGCCCGACGATATCCCAGCGGCTGACGCGAGGCCCGGACGCCCCCCGGTGATCCAAGCGGGCGCCGCTCTCGTATGAGGCCGTGACCAGATCACTTCGAGTTCCGTGAAGGAGACTTGCGATGTCCGCAACGCAGCATGAGTCGGGATCCGATCGCAGGCAGTTCCTGCGCAGGGGCGCCGCCACGGGCGCCGGGATGGTGGCCGGCGCGTCCGGTCTGGGGACGCTGCTGCCGTCATTCGCCGCCGCCAAGAGCGGGGGCGTGACCTCGGGCGACGTGGCCATCGTCGCCGCGGCGCAGATCGCCGAGGCACTGGCCGTCACCACCTACACCAACATCATCGACAGGTCGCCGTTCTTCAAGCGCCTGCCCCACGACGACCAGGGCTACCTGATCGCCGCGCGCCAGGAGGAGATGTCGCACTACGCGCTGGAGAAGAGCGTGACCGGCAAGCCCTCGCCGTTCACCACCTTCTACTACCCGCCGAAGATGTTCGCCGACGCGCAGACCACGCTTGATGTGCTCGTCACGCTGGAGGACGCCTTCATCGCCGCCTACCTGGTGGGCGTGCGCAACTTCAGCACCCCGGACCTGCGGGTCCTGGCCGCCCGGATCATGGGCATCGAGTCAGACCACCGCACCCTCGCCCGCGTGCTCGGCGGGGACGTCTCGGGCAAGGACGGTGGCCCGATCGAGAAGATCACCGGCGTCCAGGGCAAGGCCGAGAGTGCCGATCCGCCCAACAACAACGGCTATGAGCGGACGTTGAAATGGACGAAGATCAGCCAGGCGGTCACCGCCCTGACGCCGTTCGCCGATCCGGCGGCCGCCGCCAAGGCCAAGTTCGACACCAGCAAGCCGTACCACTTCAAGCCGTTCGTCCCCCGGCTGCCCGAGCCGCTGGGCGCGTTTCACTCCTTCGCCGGCTGATCCGATTCCCCGGGTGACGCCGGCGCAAGGTGGCGCGGTTTGGGGGCACCGCGCCACCTCGCGAGCCTGAGGGTCGGTTCAGCGCAGCCGCTTGGACATGACGAACACGTCGTCGCGTCCGTAGCCGATCGCCTTGTAGAACGCCAGCACCGCGTCGTTCTCGGTGCGGACCATGAGGTCGATCTTGGGCACGTCTCGCGCCGCCAGCCAGGTCTCGCAGGCGCGCATCATCGCGCGTCCGTAACCGCGACCGCGGTGCTCGGGCCGGACAGCGAGGTAGTACACCCAGCCGCGGTGCCCGTCGTGGCCGACCATCGCGGTGGCCAACAGTCGTTCGCGGTCAGAGCCGGCGAGGACGGTCGAGGCCGGCCCGGCCACCGCCCGGCGCAGGTCATCCAGCGGATCGTTCCAGGGCCGAGTCAGGCCGGCGTCGTGCCAGAGGGCGATCGCCTGCTCGAACCGGGCCGGTGTCAGCGACTCGATGTGCATCGCCCTCGGACGATGCCATGCCGGCGCGCGTCACGACCGGCTGACGCTGAGCCGCTGCACCGCGTCCTGGAAGGCATCGGTGGTGAAGCACTGGGGGCTGTGTATGTTCGGGGACGATGAGCGACCCGATCGCCGCCAACGGCCGGCCCGAGCTGGTGATCTTCGACTGCGACGGCGTGCTCGTGGACAGCGAGCCGCTGGCCATCCGCGTTGACGCGGTCATGCTCGCCGATTTCGGGATGCACCTGCCCGAGGCGGAGATCATCGACCGGTTCGTCGGCCGCTCGCCGTCGGTGATGCGCACGGCGATCGAGGAGCATGTGGGACACGCCCTCCCCGACGACTGGATGGCGCCCTACCGCGCGCGCTTCAACGAGACCTTCGAGGCTGAGCTGCAGCCGATCGCGGGGATCGGGGCCGCTCTCGATGCCATCTCGGCCCAGACGTGCGTCGCGTCCAGCAGCGAGCCCGACCGGCTCGTCTACAAGCTGGAGCTGACCGGGCTCTACGAGCGCTTCGCCGGACGCATCTTCAGCGCCAGCGAGGTGCGCAACGGCAAGCCGGCGCCCGACCTGTTCCTTCACGCTGCCGCGCGGATGGGCGTCACACCCGCGGCGTGCGCCGTGGTGGAGGACAGCCAGTACGGTGTGCAGGCCGCCCGCGCCGCGGGCATGGACGTGTTCGGGTATGCCGGCAGCGTGACCCCGGCGCGGATGCTCGAGGGACCGGGCACCACGGTGTTCGACGACATGCGAGACCTGCCCCGGCTGCTGCAAAGCCGGTAGCGTCCCCGTCGATGGCCGACCCCAGTTTCCGCTTCGTCTGCGACCCCGACGCCCTTGCCGGAGCCCCGTCGGGCTGGGCGCGCGAGATGCTCCACGATGGCGAGATCGCCGTGCTGGCCGGCAACGGCGGCCTGGACGCGATCAACGCTGTCGCCCACGACCTCGACCTGGCCAGCGTCCCGGTGGTGCGGGGCGAGGACTCGGCCGCGCGCCAGGAGCAGACCGTGATGGCCTATGCCGGGCATCTCCCGCTGGTGTGGGTCGGCGCGGGCTTCGGCGATGCCGCCGTGGAGTGGGCGCGCGACCGCGGCCCGATGACGCTGCTGGTGACCGCCGCGGCGCCGCTGTCCGAGGAGGAGCGGCGGCGCATCGAGCGCTTCCTGGCCACGCTCGGGCGCCAGTCCGAATAGGACGGTGCGCATCGCCTGTATGCCCGCCGCCGGCGCGGGGCGCCATGCCCAGAGCGTCTCACCGCGCCGGTCGGGCGACCTAGGATGGATGGCGTGAAGCGCATCGGATTTCTCTCCTTCGGCCATTGGCAGCCGCTGCCTGGCTCGCGCACGCAGTCGGCGCAGGACGCGCTCAGCCAGACGATCGAGCTGGCCGTGGCCGCCGAGGAGATCGGGCTCGACGGCGCGTTCGTGCGCGTGCATCACTTCGCGCGCCAGCTTGCCTCGCCGTTCCCGCTGCTGAGCGCGATCGGCGCTCGCACCCGCCGCATCGAGATCGGCACGGCGGTGATCGACATGCGCTATGAGAACCCCCTGTACATGGCCGAGGATGCGGCCGCGGCCGACCTCATCAGCGGGGGTCGCCTGCAGCTCGGCATCAGCCGCGGGTCGCCGGAGCCCGCACTGCGCGGCTCCGAGGCGTTCGGCTACCGCCCGCGCGAGGGCAGCACCGATGCCGACATGGCGCGAGAACACACCCGGCTCTTCCGCACCGCCATCTCGGGGGAGGGCGTGGTTCCCGCTGACGTCCGCATGACCGGATCGGCCGCCCTGCTGCCGATCCAGCCGCAGTCCCCAGGCCTAGCCGAGCGGATCTGGTGGGGGTCGGGCACGCGCGACACGGCGGAGTGGACGGCGCAGCAGGGCATGAACCTGATGAGCTCCACGCTGCTGGTGGAGGACACCGGGGTCCCGTTCGACGAGCTCCAAGCCGAGCAGATCCGGCGGTTTCGCGAGGCGTGGGCCGAGGCGGGGTGGGAGCGCGAGCCGCGGGTGTCGGTCAGCCGCAGCGTCCTCCCGATCGTGACCGACGCCGACCGGCACTACTTCGGCGGCCGCTCGGCGCTGCCGGCCGAGGACCAGGTCGGGTACCTGGAGGGCGTGCTGGCGCGCTTTGGCCGCAGCTACGTCGGCGAGCCCGACGCGATCGCCGAGGAGCTCGGCGCGGACCGGGCCGTGCGCGATGCCGACACCCTGCTCCTCACCGTCCCCAACCAGCTCGGCGTGGAATACAACGCGCAGATGCTCGACACGATCGCACGCCACATCGCGCCGGCGATCGGGTGGCAGCCCGCCCTCAGCGGGACGTCCTAGCGGCCTAGCCGCCCATGTTCACCGCGTAGACGTTGGAGGGCACGATCGTCACCACGACGCGGCTCTCCCCGGGGCCATCGTGCTCTCGGAGGTCCGCGCCGCCGTATTTGGCACCGACCTTGTTGGCGAACGTGTAATCGTCATCGGGCGCGATATCGGCCCGCCCGCGGACGTCCACGTACCGGTACGGATTCGAGACATCGAGAATGAACAGGCTGCACTGCGGGCGCTGCTGGAGGTTGCGCGTCTTGAGCCTCGCGGTGTTGAGCGACAGCTTGACCTCGCCGTCGTCGTGGAGGAACCAGACCTCGGTGAGCTGCGGCGTTCCGTCGCCGCCGATGGTCGCCAGCGTGGCGACCTGGGCGTCGAGCAGATCGCGATGGGATTGGGGAAAGGTGGTCATGTCGCAGATTGTTGCGGACTCCAGTGTTTCCGGCCGTGAGTCCGCGGCGGGCGCGTCCTCATCGGCGCTCTCCAGCCCGGCGGCGGCGGCCAGGCTGTTGGAGGCGTCGACCATCTCGTCGAGCTGGGCCAGCAGCGCCAGCGCGTCCTCGCCGCGGCCGCACTCGCGCTCGAACGACTCATAGCGCGCGCGGATGTCCGGCAGGTCGTGAGGTGCCGGGGCCTTGAGGGGACGGGCGCCGAAGCTGGCCTGCACCTCGCCGAGCAGATCGTTGATCCCGTCCTGAAGCGGCTCGAGGGCCGGGTGGGGGCGCCGCTCGCGCTCGTCCTGGACGTCGAGGCGTAGCACGTGCGCCGCCTGGACCAGCCGGCGCATCGCCGCCAGCGCGCGCTGGCTCTGGGAGGCGTCGATCCGGCGCGTGCTGGGCTCAGACAGCGAGCGGGCCACCGTGGACTCCGCGGTGGTGCGGTCCAGTCGGGCGCGTCGCGCCAGGGCGCGCATTCGCTGGTCGCCGGGCCGGCGGCCGGCCACCGTCGCCGCCAGCACGCCGTTGATGTAGGCGCGCTCGGCGCCGACCAGGTCGGCCAAGGACTGCCACGCCGACGTGCGCGCCCACGTCGGCCACAGCGCGTAGGCGAGCAGGCCGATGAAACCCCCAACGAGGGTGTCGACCAGCCGGTCGGTCGCGGTCGCCAGGGTGTCGGGGCTGAGCACGTTGAGCAGGAACACCACCAGCGCGGTGATGAATCCGTAGCCCACGGCGAAGCTGGCCGGGAACACCGAGTAGCCCGCCCAGGCGAGCACGCCGACCAGCACGATGGTCGCCCCGCCCGCCGGGTGCACCGTCACCGCGATGGCGCCGGCCAGCGCGACGCCCAGCGTCGTCCCCAGCGCTCGCTCGGCGCCCCGTGTGAAGGTGGCGCCGAACTCCGGGCGCAGCACCGTCGCCGCCGCCACCACCATCCAGTAGCTGCGCTGCAGCGGGAGCTCCCGCGCCAGGAGTGTGGCGCCCGGCACCACCACCGCCAACCGCACGGCGTGCCGGCCGGCGGGGGACTGCAGTGACATGTTGGCCCGCAGCTGCTCGAGGTCGGCGCGCAGCCGCTGAAGCGGCTGGTTGGTGCGCGGTTGGGGTCGACGGCTGCGCAGGCCGCCGCTCTTGCCCGCCGCCGGTGCCAGCGAGGCGACGGCGCGGACCTGTCCGGCGAGCGCGGCAAGGCGCCGGTCCATATGCGGCGCAGGGTCGCCGCCGTCATAGGACTGGACCGCGGCGTCGAGCTCGGCGGCGCGCCGCTCCAGCCGCTGGGCGGCGTCGGTATCTCCCTCAATCGCGTGGGCGGCGGTGTCCAGGGCAGCCGCGGTGAGCGACAGCGACCGGCGCACCGGGCTGTCGTCAGGCGTGGCCTCCCGCGCCCCGGCGGCGCGGAGCTGGCGCAGCAGCACGTGGATCGCCATGAGCTGCACGCGCAGCCGGAACGCCTCGTTGACGAGGCTGCGCAGGGTCGTCACGGCCGCGTCGCCGAACATCGCGGGGGAGGCCAGGGCCGTCTCGGCCGCGTCGATGGCCTCGGCGGCGGGGATCGTGGAGGCCTCGTCGGAGGCGGCTGCCAGCGAGGAGAGGGCCCGGTAGGCGGCGCCGGTGGCGGCGCGCTGGTTGCGCAACGGCAGCGGCCAGCGCACGATGCTGAGGAACGCCACCTGGGCCAGGCCGCCGGTGAGGACGAGGGTGGCCAGGCCCAGAGCCTGGGAGGCGCCGCCGCTGAGGCGGCCGAACACGACGAAGGCGATCATCGCCTGCGTGCCCACGACGCCACCGCGGTTCCCGAGCGAGACGAGTAGCCCCGCGAGCGCCGACCACACGCACAGGATCGCGATGTGAAGCCAGGTGACCGCGCCGGTGATGGAGCCGATGAACGTCGACAGCGCCATGCCGAAGGCGTCGGTGGCCATCAGCGCCAGCGGCGGGCGCCCGCCGCTCACGCGCCACGCAATTCCGGCGAGCATGGCGCCGGCGCCCATGGTGACTCCCCACACCGGCTTGTCAATGGCGATGCCGACGGTGAGGACCGACGCGACCGGGACCGCTGCGAGCAGCCCGGCGTCGAACGAGACGAGCTTGCGGTCAAAGCGCGCCGCCTCGCGGACCGCGCGGGTGACGGCCACCGCGGTCGGTAACGAACGGTGGGTGCGTCGCGGAGAGGCGGCGGTCATGCGCGCACGACGTTGTGCAGCGCCTCGCCAGCGACCCAGCGAGCGAGCTGGTCGCCGGCCAGGGCGGCGGCCCGGGCGTTGCCGGCGGGCGAATCGCCGCCGATGTGAGGCGTGATCGACAGGACGCCCGGGGCGCTCCACAGCGGGTGGCCGTCGGGCAGCGGCTCGGGATCGGTGACGTCGAGCACCGCGCGCAGCCGCCCCGTGGTCACCTCGGCAACGAGCGCGTCGGTGTCCACCACCGGGCCGCGCGCGGCGTTGACGAGCACGGCGCCGTCGCGCATGGCCGCCAGCCGCCCTGCATCGATGAGCCCGCGCGTCGCGTCGGTCAGCGGGGCCAGGATCACGACCGCGTCGGCGCGGGGCAACAGCGCCTCGAGCTCGTCCACGCCGCGCAGATCATCGCGCGCATGCGAGGCGACGCCGATCACCTCGGTCCCGAACCCCGTGAGGTGCCGCTCGACGCGGCGCCCGATCGATCCCATGCCGACGACCACGACGGTCCATCCCCCGAGGTCCGTGAGGCTGCGATCGCTCCAGGCGTCCAGGCGTGCGCATTCCAGCAGCTGGGTGGTGGCGCCCAGGAGCGCTCCCACGACCCATTCGGCCACGGGGGCGTCGCGGGCGCCGCGGGCGCTGCACAGGGTCGCCTGGGGCGGGACCCGGCTCTCGATCCAGTCCGTGCCTGCCGACAGCACCTGGACGACGGCGACGCGGGTGAGCGTGGGCAGGCGCTCGAGCACGTCGGGGGCCTCGGACGAGGGGACGAGGAAGTCGACGGTCTCGAGGTCCAGGCCGTTGTCCACCGCCACGACCTCGACCTGCTCGGGCGCACGGGCGCGCACGGCGTCCAGCGCGGGCGCGATGACGGCGGCTCGAATTGCGCCGTTCGGTGCAGGGCGAGGGGTCACCGGGCCAAGTGTGCCCGAGATGAGCGACCCTTAACGGCGTGACGACCGCGAGCAACGGCGCCATCGGCGCCGTCATCTTCGACATCGGCGGGGTCCTGCTGGACTGGAACCCCCGCTACCTCTACCGCCGGCTGATGGATGACGAGGAGGCCATGGAGCGCTTCCTCAGCGAGGTGTGCACGATGGAGTGGCACGAGGCAAACGACCTTGGTGTTCCCTTTGAGGTCACCTGTGCCCAGCTTGCGGCCGAGTATCCCGAGCACGCCGAGCTCATCTGGGCGTGGGGCCGACGCACCGAGGAGATGGTGGGCGGACCGATCGACGAGACCGTGGCGATCCTCCGTGAGCTCAAGGAGAACGGGATGGTGCGGCTGTTCGCACTGACCAACATGGAGGCCACCACCTACCCGGTGCGGCGCGAGCGCTACGAGTTCCTGCGCTGGTTCGACGGCACCGTCGTGTCGTCGTCAGAGGGTGTGATCAAGCCTGACGAACGGATCTTCCGGGTGCTGCTGGAGCGCTACGGGCTAACGGCCGCCTCGACACTCATGGTCGACGACAACCCACGCAACGTCGCGGCGGCGGCGGCGCTGGGGATGCCGACGGTGCTGTTCGAGTCGCCCGAGGGGCTGCGACGGACCCTCGAGGAGCACGGCGTTCTGCGCCCCGGGCCGCCCTCCTAGTGGAGGGCCGGCCACTAGATCAAGCGCCGAGTCAGCGGGCTGTGGCTCAGCCCGGCGCTCCGGCGGTCCGATACGGGAGCGATGCGAGTCGCCGCTCTGCATACGATCTCCCGGACCGCCGTCCAGCGGTACAACGAGCCTGCGCCGATCATCGATGCGGGGTCTGAGCGCATGGTGCGGCGCCTGGTGCGCTGCGAGTGCCGCGGTTGCGGCGCGCACTGCAACGCGATCGCGTCCTGGACCGTCGAGACCTGGTGCCCGAACTGCGGCGCGCCGGGTCTGGTCCCGGTCGAGGGCGCCGGCCTCATCCAGCCGGCCGAGAGCTGACGCGCGTTACCGCGGCGGGAAGTCGGCCTGGGCGAGCTGGGCGAGGACGACGGCGAGTGACTGGGTGCCCTTCTGCCCGAGGCCCTGGCTGCGGACGCCCACGTAGAGCTGCTCGGCCAGCGAGGCGCCCGGCAGCACGACGTTCATCGCGCGGGCCTCGGCCAGCGCGATCCCCAGGTCCTTGATGAAGTGGTCCACCTTGAAGCCAGGCTCGAGATCGCCGCGCAGCAGGCGCGGGCCGTAGTTGGACAACGACCACGAGCCGGCGGCGCCGTTCTGGATCGTCGCGAGCGTCTTGTCGAGGTTCAGGCCCGCCCGGTGGCCATAGACGAGCGCCTCGCACATGCCGATCATGCCCGCGGCGATCGCCAGCTGGTTGACCATCTTCGTGTGCTGACCGGCCCCGGCGCCGCCTTGGAGCTCGATCGTCTTGCCCAGCGGCTCGAACACCGGGCGTGCACGGTCGAACGCCTGCCGGACGCCCCCGACCATGATCACCAGCGTCCCGTTGCGCGCGCCGACGTCGCCGCCCGACACGGGCGCGTCCAGGGCGTCGACCCCCGCGGCCCGGGCCGCCTCGTGGATCTCGACGGCGAGCGAGGGCTCGCTCGTGGTCATGTCGATCAGCAGCGCCTGCTCGCGCATGCACTCCAGCACCCGACCCTCGCCCAGGATGGTGTCGCGCACGTCGGCGGGGGTGCCCAGCATCGTGACCACGACATCGACATCCTGCGCGAGCTCGGCCGGCGAGTCGCGCCATTGGGCGCCCGCCTCCACCAGCGCGTCCGTCCGGCTCCGGGTGCGGTTGAACACCGACACGTCGCAGCCGCGGTCCAGGAGATGCCCGGCCATCGGGCCGCCCATGACGCCCGTGCCGATCCAGCCGATGCGCAGCGCCGCAGTCATCGGCGCCATCGTAGATGACTCGGCTGGCGCGGCCGCGGCGTCACGCCGACGTCGCGGTTTCCAGCGAGCGGCCCGTGGCCCGGACGCCCAGAAGGACCAACCCGGCTGTGAGCAGGCCGGTGGCCGCCATGACGATGAACGCGCCGGAGAAGCCGAACGCCGCGTTGGCGCCGAGCACGATGAGCGGGGCCAGCGCTCCACCGATGTGCCCGAGCCCGTCGGTCATCGCCACGCCGGTCGCCCGCGCGCTGGTGGCGAAGTGCTCGGCGGTGTAGGTGTAGAGCAGCGGCACGAGCAGGCCCACCGTCGCCGAGGCGATGAAGCCGAACACGACGATGATCGTGGGTGACACGGCCAGGCCGATCACCAGCAGCGAGATCGCCCACGCCGTGGCGAACAGCGCCGCGGTGTGCTTGCGCTCGAAGCGGTCGCTGAAGCGCGTCGTGGCAAACGCGCCGGCCAGGAAACCGATCCCGGAGACGATCAGATAGGTGGTGCTGTCGGCGAGGCTGTAGCCCTTGTCGACGAACAGCGTCGGGGCCAGCGTGAGCCAGCCGTAGTTGCCGATGTAGTAGACGAACCAGATGGCGATGAAGAGCACCAGGCGCCCGGCCATGGGTTGCCGTAGCAGCGCCTTGAGCGGAAACGTCTCGGCGGCGGCCTCGTCAGGGACGGGCTCCGGCGGCGGCAGCTCCTCGTGGCCATCGAGGTTCTCGCGGGCGGTGTCCTCTGCCTCAGCAACCAGCTCGGTCGCCTCCTCGGTCCGACCCTGGGAGACGAGCCAGCGCGGCGAGGCGGGCAGGCCGCGGCGCATGAACAGGATGGTCACGCCGCCGAGAGCGCCGATGGCGAACAGGATGCGCCAGCCCGCCGCGTAGTTGGGCACCAGCACCCGGGCCACGAAGGGGACGACGGCAAAGCCGGCGTATGCGGCGGTCGTGGCCCAGCTCGTGTAGCGTCCGCGCAGCGGAGCGGGCGAGATCTCGCTGAGGTACGTCGTCACCGCGGCGATCTCGGCGCCGATACCCAGCCCAGAGATGAAGCGGAACACTACGAGGCTGCCCACGCTCCAGCTCAGCGCCGCCAGCGCCGTGCCCACGGAGAAGAGGGTGACGGACACGGCGAGGCTGAGCTTGCGGCCCCACTTGTCGGCCACCTGGCTGTCGCCGATGGCGCCGATGATGTAGCCGATGAGGCTGCTGGTCACCGACAGCGACACCGCGCCCTTGGAGGCGTGAAACTGGGTGGCGATCACCGGCAGCGCGAACGAGATCGTCACGATGTCGAAGAACGCGAAGAAGTAGCCGGCGCCGACCACCCACAGCAGGCGCTTCTCGTAGGGCCATACCGGGATCCGGTCAAGTCGCGCGAGCGGACCGGGACGACGTGATGCGGTGGCAGCGGATGATCTCCGCCGCTCAGGGGCAGACACAGGTTCCATAGCCTCTCCTTCTCTTGGTTCTCGCCTACCCGGACGCGGGAGGCGTAACCGCGGTCTGCGCCTGCCGGCGCAGCGTTGCGTCAGCTGCGGGTCCGGCCGGTGCGGATCATCTCCACGGCCTGCGACACCCGGCGCTCGCGGGTGTCCTCGCGCTTGGCTTCGTCGATCCAGCGCGCGAACTCCTTGCGGTGGGTGAAGGCCAGCCCCTCGAACGTGGCCTTGGCCTCGGGGTCTGAGTCCAGCGCCTCGGCCAGCGCGGGCGGCACCTCGACGGTGCGCGGCGCGGTGTCCAGTGCGAGCTCTAGCGTGACGGTGTCGCCCGCCACGACGCCCGCGCCCTCGCGCACCTCCCGGTTGAGCCCCACCATGAACTCGCCGTGCATGCGGGCCACGCTGGTCCGCCACGTGTAGCCGTTGACGATGGCGACGACCGGGAACCGCTTGGCGCCCTCCCCGACGGCCGCCACCTGGTCGTCGTTGAGGATGAACGCGGCGGCCGGGCCGCGGGCCACGAGCTCGCCCTGGAGTTTGATCTGGCCCATCGTGCCATGGTGACACAGGCCTATGCTCTCGGGCCGTGTCCGCTTCGGCGTCCGTGAGGATCCTGCTGGTGTCCGGCTCGAGCCGCGACGGCTCCACCAACGCCGCGGTCCTGCGCACCGCCGCCGAGGTGGCTGACGGCGGCGTGGAGGCGGTGATCTACACGGGCATCGGCGCGCTGCCCCTGTTCAACCCCGATGACGACCGCGAGGGCACCCCCGTCGACCCCCGCGTGGCGGACATGCGCCGCGAGCTCGGGGCCGCCGACGCGGTGCTCATCTGCACGCCCGAGTACGCCGGCGCGCTGCCCGCCGCCATGAAGAATCTGCTGGAGTGGACGATCGGCGACGCCGGCACCTACCAGAAGCCCGTCGCCTGGATCAACGCCTCCGGGGCGGCCGCGCCCACCGGCGCGGCGGACGCGCACGACTCCCTGCGCAAGGTCCTGGGCTACGCGGGCGCTGACATCGTGGAGGACGCCTGCGTGCGCATCCCGGTGGACCGCGCGCTGGTGGTCGACGGGGTGGTGAGCGACGATGACGTCCGCAGCCGCATCGCGGGCGTGGTGCGCACACTGGCCGATCACGCGGCCGCGATCCGCGAGGCCTGACCCGCGGCACCTACAATCGGTCCGGCGCCCCCATGGTCTAGCGGTTAGGACGCCTGCCTTTCACGCAGGAGATCGCGGGTTCGAGTCCCGCTGGGGGTATGCGGTAGTCCCTGCTGATTTGGCTCTTCCGTTCGCGCCCGTCCGGGGCGTGGAAGCATTTTGGAAGCGCTCGTCGGTGGCACCGGCGCTGCCTCCTGGATGGCCGTAATCAGGAGGGTCTTGCTCTGGAGGTGAGTACCGCGACACAGACCAGCGGATCACCGGTGCCTGCGTGGCAAAGCGCAAGCCGGCCTCGACCGTCTCAGGCGAGCAGAGCGATCGTCAGCTGTCGGCCGGTGCTAGTCGGACAGGCGCGTAGCCAGCGTCTTCGCCTGACTCGGATTCCGCGCGCAAGGGAGGGCCGGCGGCGCGGAGCGCAAGATGCCCGCGCCAACACGAGAGCAGGTCAGGACCAGATCAGATCGTTTGCTGGCACGACCGCGGACGTCTGCGAACACGAATCAGGCGTCTATGCCGTTCGCCTCAGCCCCGGGCGCAGCGGTGCTCGCCGCGGCTGCGACAGGGTCTTCGTTGAGCCATCGAGCACCGACGGTCTCGGCGATGCTGGCATCGGTTCCACGGCCGGCGAGCGCGAGGGGGGCGACGCAGGCGAGCTCGCGTAGGCCGCCGAGAGCGCTTTGAGTCAGCTCGGGAAGCGCGGCGCTGACGACGACGAGCGCGGGCTGCAGCAGCTCCGCTGTCTCTATCAGCGTGAGCAGCGGAGTGTCGGCTCCGAGGTAGGTGATCCGCCAGCCGTGAGCGCGGAGCGCGAGCCCGAAGCAGATCAACCCGAGATCGTGCTGATCTCCGGGCACGCAGGCGAGCAGTGCGTGGGGACCCCGACCGCGCCCCCAGTCGCGCGCCAGGGCGAGCACACGGCCGCGCAGCAGGGCGCTGGCGAAGTGCTCTTGCGCGACCGATGCCTCAGCGTGCGCCCAGCGCTCGCCGAGCTCGTGGAGGTAGGGAAGGACCGCGTCCTGTAGGACGCTCTCGAGCGGGTAGGAACCGAGGAGCCGGTCGAGTACGGAGTGCGCGCCGACGTCGTCGAATCCGTCGAGCGCATGGCGCAGCTGCTTCCCGAGGGCAGCTGCCGTCGGTGCCCCGCTTCCGTCATCTGTTCCGGCGGCGGGGTCAGGTCGCGCTGGCGCGTCAGCTCGTGCCAGCCGAGCCGCCTCAGCTGCCGATAGGCCTTGCTCGAGGTGCTGGAGCATGCGACGGATCCGCCGCTCATCGTCTTCGCCGTAGAGGCGGAAGCCGCCGTCGGTGCGAGTGGGCGACAGGATCCCGTACCGACGCTCCCACGCGCGGAGGACCTCTGGCGTTACCCCGACGCGGCGGCTCAGCTCTCCAATCCGCACGGGTCCGCGATCGGCTTCATGAGCGTCCATGCGATGAGTGTACAGACTCTGGACAAACTCTTGACAAGGACCGAGGCAACCCTGTACGATCCTTGGACAGTCTCTATACAAAGGAGTCCCTCGAATGAAGAAGCCGTTCGTTACAGCGCTAGCCGTCGCCCTCCTTGGAGCGATGACACTGGGTGCGGTCGCCTCGTCGGCATCGGCTCCGCACAAGCCCGCCAAGAACATCGTCCAGACGGCCGTCGCCGCCGGTTCGTTCAAGACGCTGGTCTCGCTCGTCAGGCAGGCGGGCCTCGCCGGCGCCCTCTCCGGGAAGGGGCCGCTGACCGTGTTCGCGCCGACGGACGCCGCGTTCGCGAAGGTGCCGAAGGCGACGCTGGCCGCACTCGCCAAGGACAAGGCAAAGCTGAAGGCCGTCCTGCTCTACCACGTGGTGAGCGGCAAGCTCACGGCCGCGAAGGTAGTGAAGCTGCACTCGGTCAAGACACTCAACGGCCAGTCGCTGAAGGTCCGCGTCAGCCACGGCACGGTCACGGTCGGAGGCGCGCGCGTCATCAAGACCGACATCGGCGCCTCAAACGGCGTGATCCACGTGATCAACAAGGTGCTGATCCCGCGCTGACCCACCCACCTGTTCAGGGCGCCGCCGCTGCGGCGCCCTGACCGGGGTCGGCCGACGGACAGGGGCCGGCCGTACGGAAAGGCCACGATGACTGCACTCACCCTTCCACATCCACCCGCCGGCGAGAGACTCCGCGGACGGCGCCATCGTGTTCGGCGCGTTGTCTCCCTCGTGCCGGTGTCGCCCATCCTCAGCCAGACAGGCACTGAGCGCCCTCGCTGGGCCGCTCTGTCAGCGTCCGTCGAGCCCGGTTTGACGAAGGGTGATCGCTGAGATGAGGGTTGCTGTGGTGGGTGCCGGGGTCTCTGGGCTGGTGGTGGCGCATCTGCTGC
>CAVOHJ010000007.1:0-744635 GCA_963695625.1 uncultured Actinomycetota bacterium
GATGGACGCATGAGGCTGGTCCTCGTGCGTCGCATCTTTCGCGGGTTGAACAATGTGCGGTTGTTGAGGGCCACACAAGGCCAGAGCCGCATACGACCGTGGAGGACCAGCCATGCCTGACGTTACCCCTTGCCTGCATCCGGGCCAAGTGCGCCGGTGGATCTCGTTCGATCAGCACAAGTTCTCGATCGTGGCCGCGGTGTTGCCGCCGGACGGCGGCAAGCCGGAGGTCTGCCGGATCGAGACGACCGAGAAGGCGATCCGCCGGTTCATCGACAAGCAGGGCGGGCCGGCGGGCGTGTCGGTCTGCTATGAGGCGGGGCCTGGCGGGTTCGCGCTGTGGCGGCTGCTGTCGAAGCTCGGTGTCGCGTGCGATGTCGTCGCGCCGTCGCTGATCCCGGTCCGCGCCGGCGATCGGGTGAAGACAGATCGCCGTGACGCGAAGAAGCTCGTCTCGCTGTATCGCGCGGGGCTGTTGCGGTTCGTGCATCCGCCGACGCCCGAGCTCGAGGGGCTCCGTGATCTGCTCAGGGCGCGTGATGATCTGCGTGGCGTGCGGCTGGCGGCCCGCAACCGGGTACTCAAGCAGCTGCTGCGCCACGGACGGATCTTCCGCGAGGGCAAGACGGCGTGGACGAAGCTGCACCGGGCGTGGCTCGCGCGCCAGCGGCTCGATGATCCGCTCGCGCAGGAAGCGCTTGAGCAGCTGCTGATCCATGTCGACGGGATCGAGCGTCAGCTCGACACGCTCGATGCCCGGCTGGCGGAGATCGCCGGCAGCGAGCGGTGGGGCGCCCAGGTACAGATCCTGACGCGGTTCCGGGGGATCGCGACGATCACCGCGCTCGGGCTGATCGCCGAGATCGGCGACTTCGCCCGCTTCTCGCACCCGCGCGAGCTCGCGGCGTGGCTGGGGATCGTCCCGTCGGAGTACTCCTCCGGTGACCAGCAGCACCGCGGGCACATCACCCTCGCCGGCAACAAGCACGCTCGCCGGTTGCTGATCGAGGCGGCTTGGCATTATCGCCACGCACCGCGACGACCCGCGACTGGCCCCGAGCCCGACGCGCGCGCCTGGCAAGCCCAAGTCCGGCTGCATCACCGCCACCGGCATCTCACCGAGTACGGGAAGCGCTCGACGGTCGCGAACGTCGCGGTCGCGCGTGAGCTCGTCGGGTTCCTGTGGGCCGCGATGACCAACCAGCCGCTCCGCACCACAACCCACGACCCGTCCGCCGTCAACCACGACCAGCTCCAGGAGGCCACCGCCTAACAACCCCCCTGCCGGAGTTCCGTTCCCCTTGTGGTGGGGCCGGGCGGCGCGGTGCGACCCGCCCGGAGGATCCTCGCTGTGGTCTATGCGATTTCGACTCGCGACGCTAGTACGAGGCAGCTCACGACCGGACACTGTCCTGCGGTCCCGACCCGCGCATCTCAGAGTGACAGTCGTCGTTGCGCTCGCACCCGCCGCCCGGCCCCACCAACCACCACCCATGAACAACGTCAACGACAACAAGTTCGATCGCCCCCTTGACACGCGCGTCCATCTCAGACCCTATGGCGTGGGCGACCCGTTGCACGGGTTGCCTGCCGGGCTGAGTGGCCGGACGCTCCTCGCGGGGGTTTGTCTGGCCGGAGTAATGGGCTCCGGCTGACCCCAAGACCTGATTGAGGAGGTCCGGCCATGCCCGGAACGATGACGTTTGTCGGGATGGATGTCCACGCCCGGTCGATTCATGCTGCGGCGATCGATGTGATGAGCGGCGAGCTGACGCGGTGGCGGTTCACCGGTGGTGAGCTCGAGACGCCGGTCGCGTGGCTGCGGTCACTGCCCGGGCCGGTCAGGGCTTGCTATGAGGCGGGGCCGACCGGGTTCGGGCTGTACCGGGCAGCGGTCCAGGCCGGGGTTCGGATGGACGTGATCGCGCCGGGCAAGACCCCGCGCGGGCGCAGCGATCGCGTGAAGACCGATCGCAAGGACGCGGAGCTGCTCGCGCGGTGCCTGATCGCCGGATCGTTGACCGCGATCCCTGTCCCGACGATCGAGGTCGAGGCCGCGAGAGAGCTGGTCCGCGCGCATGACATGTGCCGGCGCGATCTGATGAACGCGCGTCATCGGGTCTCGAAGATGCTCTTGCGTCACGGGCGGGTGTACCCGAAGCCGTCCTCGACCTGGGGCCGTGCTCACCACCAGTGGCTGGCCGCTCAGCAGTTCTCCGAGCCGATCAGCGAGCTGACGTATGTCGATCTGCTCGCCGCCGTCGACGGGCTGACCGCCCGCAAGATCGCGCTCGCCGAGCGGATCTCGCGGCTGGCGACCGACGAGCAGTGGTGGCCGACCGTCGCCCGGTTGCGCTGCTTCCGCGGAATCGACACGCTGACCGCGCTCACGATCCATCTCGAGCTCGCCGCTGACTGGGAGCGGTTCGAGAAACCGCACCGCCTCGGCGCATGGCTCGGGCTGACCCCGTCCCGGACGCAGTCGGGTGAGTCCGACCGGCAGGGATCGATCACCAAGACCGGCTCGACGCTCGCCCGGCGATTGCTGGTCGAGTCCGCCTGGCACTACGCTCGCGAGCCCGCGGTCGGCGTCACGCTCGCCGGCCGCCAGGCCGGACAGCCCGATCACATCGTGCAGATCGCGAACCGCGCCCAGCGACGGATCCACCGCGTCTACACGAGGATGCGCTCCCGCGGCAAGCCGCACAACGTGACCGTCGTCGCGTGCGCTCGTGAGCTCGCGTGCTTCCTCTGGGCGGCCGCGACCGCACCCTAACCCTTCTCTCACAGACCACCCGTCCGGGAGGCCGGGGCGCCGGGCCGCGACGCGGCCGGCACGCGCGAATCTACTATGAGCAGCCCGCCCGCGCGGGGGCCACGCTCGCTCCTAGACCAGCGCACGCCGGCGGCAGGAACAAGGCCCTGGGGTACACAAAATCCCCGCATCATCAGACTGGCGACGCCGACAACGTGCCCGACGCCCCGCCCTCCTGAACAACCAACACCGACGTCCACCGATCCCACTCAGCGGACGCGGTCACCCGCGGCCACTTGACAAATCTCACGCCATATCAGTAGCTGGCAGCCGCCGATTTGCCACGCCGATCGGGATCAGACCGGCGCCGCGCAGCACATCGACGGTCGCCGCGTTGCGACGCGGCGTTGCAGTCGACCACGCCGCCACGCTAAGTGATGCCTGGTCGAACTGGCCGCGGAGCTCGGGCGACCTCGTTCGTCTGGCAGGGCAGCGATTCCTCCGCAACCTCCCCCTCACTAAGCGCTCACCCAGCGTCATGCTACACGCGTCCACCGGAGACGCAACGAGTTGGGCGAATAATCAGGACTCGCAGCGAACGGACCTTTTGCTCACATCCAGTCATGTGGCAGGGAACGCGAGAGCCTGGTCAGCCAATTGGGAGCGCCCTCCAGGGCAAAGCTGGCCTGAAATCCGGTCGTGGGGAGAGAGGGCCAGGCCAGCCATGGTGGTGAAGGTTAGGTGTGTAGAAGGGTAGACCGCGGTCAGGAATCGATGCTTCGGACCTGCGTCCCGCCGCCGGTCTCGCAGCGGATTCTCGGCCTCGACGAAAATCTCCAGGCGGGTCGACCTGAGCGCCACTGTGTCCCGGAGGCTTGGCTTCGCCCGTCACTGGCCACGGGCGAGCCCGGATCTCGAGACCGCGCAATGGCGGCACACCAAGCGCGGGGCGAGATCAGCCCTGACCATCGCAACGCCACCACGATCTGGATCGTGCGGGCTACCCCAGCCGCGCGATCGCCGTCGCCCCCAGTCCGACGCTCCGCACGAAGGACGTAGATACGAGAGAAAGACGTCGATTTGGAGGTCTTTTGTGATTCTGGCTGAGGCTGAATGACGCTGGCTCTGCGCATCTTCTTGGAAGGTTGCTGGACGCTTTCTGGCCCGCCGGCGGGTAGTACGAAACCCCGATACCACGACTTCCCTAGCGACGACGCAGGCCGCCCGCCGAATGAGGAGTACCGAGGATCACCCAAAACGCCGCGGGCGTCGACTTGCGCTGCAAATCCTGGCTCGATACTGCCACCAACCGCAGGCCAAGGGCCGCGCAACGCCTGGCCATGGCATCGGCCGCTCCTTCATCAAGAAGCAACTTGGCTCCGCCGCGCGCCGACGTGCCGAAAGACGGAACAGCCTCACGGGGTGGCGTTCAGCGAGGCCCTCGTCGCCCTCACGGGGCAAACCCGTTCACACCCGCCCCTCCCTCCCCCGCTCCCGCAATAAGCACCAGTCGGGGCAAGCGGGCCCGACCGCCTGACGGCACGGGCGGGTCATTGCCGATGCACGCGCACGAGCTCGGAGCACGACCGACCGCCTTCGGCGGCGCCCGCATGGTCCCCAACGGTGTGGCGTTGCTCTCCGTAGGTATATGTTGTTCTTGTCCTTCTGGAGGGTGTTGTTTGGACCGTCGGCCGTAGCGCTTCTCAACCATCCGATTACCGTTCAACGCGTGTTGGACCACAACCGCGAGGAGCACCGTGCCGTTTAGAGGTACCGAGCCCTGGAAGCACTTGGGTGACTGGTGCCAGCAATGCCTGGGGCGCAGGCGGCAGGATGGCCAAACTGTATGTGACCGTTGCGTAGGGACAAACCTCACTCGCAACGGTCACGGCCGCTATGACCACGGCGCCTGGGGCATTATCGTCGAACAGCTTCAGACCCAGGGGCTCGGGGAGTAGCACCCGCCAGACGTACAGCGCCGGCGCTGTCACGTCGCTGCCGGCCCTCCTTGCTCTTCCTTACCCGTTGCTCGGCGGGTTCGGCTGGTGTGGAAGCGGTGCGTCGCTGGGCGGTGGCAGCGTGCTGCCATCGCGCAGGTGGATCTCGCCCACAGGTGACGGTTGCTCGGTCGGAGGTGGAGGCGGAGGCTCGGGTGCTACCGGCGGGCTGGGGGCAGGCGGCACGGTCAGAGGTGTTCCGAACGCCGGTGGCGGCGGAGTGCTCGGTGCGGAGGGGTCGACCAGGTCGACCAGGCTCGGAGCCCGATCGACCCGAGGCACCCCGAGTGCGGGAAGGCTAAGCAGGTCGATCCCGGTCCTGGGAATACTGGCGTGTCCGCACCACCGGTTATCGATCGTCTGCTTGACCGCGCCGCCGAACATGAGGAGCGGGACGCGCGGCCCGTACGCGAGCTGCACGTTGTCCGGCGTGTATTCGAGCACGGGCGTGGTGACGTGATCGTCGTATCCGCCCCAATCGTCCCAGGTGAGCATGAATACGGTCTCGTCCCACCCCCCAGCTTGGACGACCGCATCGACCGACTGCCAGATCAGTTCCATGCCGGTGGTCACGTTGGCCGGCGGATGCTCGTCGCTGGGGCTGTTGTGCCACAGCATCACGAGCGACGGAAGGGGCTTCGCCTTGGCGTCGGCGAGGAACTGGCCCGAGTCGACGACGTTCGCCGACCCTTTGAGCTGCGTGTAGAAGCCGACGGGATACTCGCCAGACGCGGCGTAGACGCGCCAGGAAACGCCATGCGCGTCAGCGAGGCCGGGGAGCGACGGCATGTCCCACAGAGGCGGAGGCTGACGCCGAGATGGATTCCTCAATGTTGGGGACTGTCCCCCGACGATGATCAGGTGGTTGGGCGTCGAGTTGGTCCCGAACTGGGAGCAGTGATTCTCGAGGAACGCGCCCGTCACCGCAAGATACAAGTAGTACGGAAGCACCTTGGCGGTGTCGAACTGCGCATGAGTCGCCGTTCCCGCCCCCGTCAGCCATTCGTAGTAGGCATGGCGGTCGTGCGACTGATCCTTGGCGGGCGGATTCGAGCTGATTGGCCAGTCTGTGGCCACAGCACCGCCGTAGGGCGCAAGCCCCCTGAAGTAGTTGTCGACGGTGTGGTTCTCCTGAACCATGATGACGACCCGCTTGACTTGCCCGACCGCTGCCTGTGCCATTTCGCCTCCCGCTGAGGTTGATCCTGAGGATGGATGGTCGTCCCGGCACGCTAGAGGTCGTCTGCCCACAGCGTGTTACCGACCCGACACCGTCGCCAAGACTCGCCCTGCTGCCTATGTAAGAGCTCCCTTCGGCCGTTGCTATGCGGAGGCCGCGCTCGGCAATCGGGCTTGGGCTGCAACGATCGGAATGTCGGGTAGGTCCGGCGCCTTGCGACGCCTGGCCTACGCGCCAAGCGCATTCGTCTCGTTTCGATCCGATCATCGTTGGGTACGGTTGAACATGACGGGACGGAGGTATTTGAATGGTCTTGCGAAGACTGTTGCCGAATGGGTGGCCGTGGCGTCGGCTGGTCCTCGTGGGCGTCCTCGGAATCCTGTTCGCGGCCGGTGTGGATGCGTCGGCGGTGGGAAGCTCGCTCGCCGCCAGCCGCTCCTCGGCGCCTAGCGCGGCGCACGTTTGGCTGACCACGGCGGATGGGAGATACAAGCTGGCCGACATGGGGACGGTCAGCTTCACCAGCGAGACGCCGACCGTTCCCACCGTGGTCGTGGATTCCTCGCGAGGCTTTCAGACGATGGCCGGTTTCGGCGGAGCTATGACCGACTCCTCGGCGGTGGTGCTGTACCGATTGTCGCCGGCGGCCCGGGCCGCCACCATGCGCATGCTGTTCGATCCGCGGACGGGCGACGGCCTCAGCTATCTCCGTCAGCCGATCGGGGGGTCGGACTTCGTCGCGACGGCACCGTATACGTATGACGATATGGCGGCGGGTGAGACCGACTATCCGCAGCGCCACTTCAGCATCGCGCACGACCAGGCGCAGATACTGCCGCTCCTGCGGGAGGCTGAGCGGCTAAACCCGAAGCTGCAGATCGTCGCTACCCCGTGGAGTCCCCCTGCGTGGATGAAGACCAGCCAGTCGTTGATCGGAGGCCGGTTGATCGACGAGCCGCGGATCTACCACTCCTACGCGCTGTACCTGACGAAGTTCATCGAGTCCTATCGGGCACAGGGCGTCACGGTCGACGCGATCACGGTCCAGAACGAGCCGCAGAACCGTAACCCAGCCGGCTATCCGGGCACCGACATGTCTGCAGCCCAGGAAGAGAAGCTGATCGAGGCACTCGGGCCGATGCTCCGTGCGGCGGGTCTGAGGACCAAGATCTTGGCCTACGACCACAACTGGTCCGAGCACCCAAACGACATCGCGAGCACGCCGCCGGACGAGACCTCGGACATCAACGACTATCCCCAGGAGGTCATGTCCTCCCCGGCGGCGCGCTGGGTGTCGGGCACGGCATACCACTGCTACTACGGTGATCCCAGCGCGATGACCACGTTGCACAAGGAGTTCCCGACCAAGGACATCTATTTCACCGAGTGCTCTGGGAGCCAGTCCAGCGATCCGGCGAACACGTTCTCCGACACGCTCAAGTGGCACGCCCGTAACCTGATCATCGGCTCGCCACGGAACTGGGCCAAGACAGTGATCAACTGGAACCTCGCGCTCGACCCCTCGGGCGGCCCACACGTCGGCGGGTGCTCGGCGTGCACCGGGATTGTCACCGTCGGACCCGGCGGCACCGTAACTCCGAACGCCGAGTACTACACGCTCGGGCATCTCAGCCGCTTTGTAGCACCCGGCGCGGTTCGGATCGCCAGCACGTCGTTTGGAACCACCGGCTGGAACGGCGAGGTCATGGATGTCGCATTCCGGGACCCGGACGGCACGACCGTCCTGGTCGCGCACAACGAGAATGACAACCCTCAGGCGTTGGGCGTGCTCGAAGGCGACCAGAGCTTCACGTACATCCTTCCTGGCGATTCCTTGGCCACGTTCACGTGGAGCGGGAGTTCCGGTCGCGGCCGAGGGTTGGCCGAGCTCGATCCATCAGGCTGGCACGCCACTTCTGATCCCAGTGGGCCTACCGACCCGTGTTGCCAGGGCGATGTGGCGAGCAACGCGGTCGATGACGACGCCAGCACCCGCTATTCCACCGGCACGGGACAGCAGCCAGGCCAGTACCTGCAGGTCGACCTCGGTCGTCCCGAACCGGTGCGCGAAATCGTCTACGACACCGGCGTCAACCTCGGCGACTATCCGCGCGGCTACGCCGTCAGTGTCAGCTCCGACGGAGCGAACTGGAGCCCCGCTGTCGCGACCGGCTCTGGCAGTGGACAGCTGACGGTGGTCCCGCTGACGGGCGCACCGGTCCGGTTCGTGCGGATGACCCTAACCGCATCGAGCGGCAGCTGGTGGAGCGTCGCCGATGTCCGTGCGTACGTCGCTACATCACCTTGACTGATCCCGACCACTGGGCCGCTGGATCAGCCCGGAGACCGCGCCTCTTGCGCACGACCACCTTCGTGAGCTGCGCCCGTCGGCGCCGCGGCCCGCCGTCTCGCTATGTGCAAGCCTCCCCGCCACCGGACGGGACCCAGCCGAGCCGCCGTGGCTGGGGCGCCGGCAGTCGGTGCGGGGACCCGGATGATCGGCGCCGCCGTAACCGGCGTCCGCGCCGCCTCGTTCCCGGTGCGCCCCGGCGAGGGCACTGGCGCGCGCTCGCGACGGGAGGCTGCTGCCACGTCTTCCTGCGGCTCGACGCGTCCCTCGCTGGCGCGGCCCAATGCGACCGTGCGGCTCACCGAGGTGTCGGGCGTCGTCCACGACATCCCGCTGCACGGCTTGGCGATCGACGACTACACTCACGACGGCGATGCAGACCGCGCAGTCCGTGCAAGTTCGACACGGTCCTCGCCACTGTGACCAGGGAGCTCGGACCCACGTACCCACTGGGCTCACCGGCCGGGGAAGGCGGGATGAGAGCGCACGACCTGGGAGGCAGGAGATCGTCTGCATCGTCGTGTAATGCCGATCCACGAGAGATGGAGGGCCTGTGCCGACCGATCCTGCTTGCGCTCATCGCTGGGGATGCCGCCACCACTGGCCGTCTTGCCGGGCGTCGCGTACTGGTGTCGACGTCCAACTGTCTGCTCTCTCGTTGGACGACCCGTCCCTTCACCACTGAGGAGCAGTACATGACCGAGTCCACCTCTGAGTTCCCCACGCGTAACCTGACCGCGCGCCTGGACGCCGGGCCGGTGATCTGTGCCGAGGGCTTCCTGTTCGAACTGGAGCGACGGGGCTACTTGAGCGCCGGTGAGTTCGTCCCCGAGGTCGCCCTGGAGTATCCGGACGCCCTCCGGACCCTGCACGTCGACTTCCAGCGCGCCGGCTCTGACATCGTCGAGGCGTTTACCTACAACGGTCACCGCGAGAAGATGCGGGTCATCGGCAAAGAGGACATGCTCGAGCCGCTGAACCGCGCCGCGCTCCAGATCGCCCGCGAGGTCGCTGACCAGCGACCCGGCGACCTCATGGCTGGCAACATCTCGAACACCAACATCTGGGACCCCGAGGACACCGCCCGCCAGGCCGAGGTGCGTGGCATGTTCGAGGAGATGGTGGGCTGGGCCGTCGAGGGCGGCGCCGACATGATCATCGGCGAGACGTTCTACTACGCCGGCGAGGCGCTAGCGGCGCTCGAGGTCGCGAAGGCCACTGGCCTGCCCGTCGTCCTCACGATCGCGCCGATGGCGCTGGAGGAGATGGCCGACGGGGTCGGCATCGTCGAGACCTGCCAGCGGTTGGAGCAGGCCGGCGCGGACGTGGTGGGCATGAACTGCTTCCGCGGGCCTGAGACGATGCTGCCCTGGCTAAAGCAGATCCGCGCGGCCGTGTCGTGCCACGTGGGCGCACTGCCGATCCCCTACCGGACCACCGCCGAGGAACCGACGTTCTTCAACCTCACCGACGACCGCGCAAGGGTGCTGTCGCCGCACGGCCGCACCTTCCCGACCGCGCTGGACCCGCTATACGCCAACCGTTACGAGATCGGCGCGTTCGCCAAGCAGGTCCATGACCTCGGCATCAACTACATCGGCGTCTGCTGCGGTGCCTCGCCCATGCTGGTCCGCGAGGTTGCGGAGGCGGTCGGGAAGTCCACCGAGGCCAGCCGGTTCTCCGAGAACATGCGTAACCACTTCATGTACGGCGACAACCAGCGGCTACCCGAGCACATCGTCGCGCTCGGCGACCAGGCCTAGCCGCCAAACACCCGACCCCGCCCAGCGACCCGTTCAACCCTGCCCAGCGCAGGGTGGCTCGATGGGCGGGGCGCCGGACCCTCCATTGCCTCGCTGCCCGACGTCAGGCGGAGGCAGCGAGATCACTGCCAGCCGACCGCTTGGCCTGGCACTTCGAGTCGGAGACGGACGCGCACGCGGCGGACGAGCTGCTCGCTGGGACGAGCTGCGGTAGCCGACCGCCGTTCACCACCGGCACGCTAGGGCCCCAGGTTCGCCGGGAGCAGCGCTTGCGACGGAGGCTGACAAACCGTGCGCGTGCATAGGTGTAGTTCCTGAGTAGGTTGGTCCATCCGGGCCCCCTTGGAGGCTGAGAGCTGCCAAGCGACGCAGTCCCAAGGAGGTCGCCAAGGCCAGGCCCTGAGGACCGATGGCAGCAACACGATCGCCATCGCCGTATGGAACCTCGACTCGAAACACTACTTATACAATAGAAAAGATGGAGTTGGCAAGGTCATCAGGCGCAGGCCACGTCTTGTGCGACTGCGCCCGTAACCGCGATGGGCAAGGCCTCGTATTCAGTTGGCTTGGTTCTAGACCCGATCTGCGAACGAGGAGCCGGGGTAGGATGCGATCCGGGCGCCGAGTGCCGCGGGCGTCGACGACGAATCCCAAGCTTGGGATTCGTCGGCTTCACCTATCGACAAACCGGAAGGCATCATGGACATCGGAATCATCGGAGCGGGACACATCGGCGGGTCGCTGACGCGTCGCCTCGCAGCGCTCGGTCACGCCGTGCGAGTGTCGAACTCTCGCGCTCCGCAGACCCTGGCCGAGCTTGCCGCAGAGACCGGCGCTGCTGCGGTCTGGGCACGCGAGGCCGCCACCGACGCTGATCTCGTCATCCTCAGCATCCCGCAGAAGAACGTCGTCGATCTCGCCCCTGGCATCCTCGCCGGGACCAACCCGAGCGCGCCAGTCATCGAGACCAACAACTACTACCCGCGCGAGCGCGACGGTCTCATCTCCGCGATCGAAGCTGGCACGCCGGAGAGCGTCTGGGTCTCCGAGCAGCTCGGGACGCCAGTCTTCAAGGTGTTCAACGGGATCTTCTGGAAGCACCTGCTCGAGGGTGGGCTGCCGCGCGGAAGCGCCGGACGCATCGCGCTCCCGGTCGCCGGCGACGACGCCGCCGGCAAGCAGATCGTCTTCGGCCTTGTCGACGAGCTCGGTTTTGACCCGGTCGACGGCGGGCCGCTGGCCGAGTCCTGGCGCCAACAACCGGGCACACCGGTCTACGGCGCCGACCTGGACGCCGAGGGAGCGATCCGAGCGCTCGCAGATGCCTCGTCCGAACGCCCAGGCGCATTCCGCGCGGCGGAGTGACATCCGGCGTCCGGAGCCTCGCGATGAGAGTCTCCGCTCCGTTTCTCGTGGCCCATGTCGACCGTCAGCGCCGCGAGTGGTCGCCGCCCTGCAGCGATCCGGCCGGGAAGACGGAGACGGCGCTGCCCGTGGTCGAGCTGCCCAGGAACTGCCGTTGATCCAGGCCGAGAACACCTGGGCGCCGCCACCGGAGTCCGACCGAGTGCCGGTCTCGTTGCCGGTGGCCTGAAAATGTCCCCGGTACCAGACATTCCCGGTGTGGAAGCCGTAGTCGTCGGCGTTGAGGATCGGCAGGGACTGCACCGGCGTGATGCTGTTGGTGGTGGTCTTGTCCGCCACCTGCCAGCGCGAATCGTCAAAGCCCGGCGCCGCTTCGGGCGATTCCTCCTGATGGCGCCAGTGGGTGAGAGCAGGTAGGTCGATGGTCGCCGCGACCGGGCTGGACCCCACCAGGCTGCCGCTCGGGGTTGCGGTCGTCCGCACCGGCCGGCCGTTCCAAGTCACCTGGCTTGCGGAGCTGAACACCTCGAAGTTGCGATCGGTGCCGTTGTCTCCCGTGAGCGCCAGCTGTCGTCCGCCGGCACTGCTGGCGGCGGTTCGCAGCAGATGCGTGCCGCGGACGAGCACCGGCCCCGCCGCGGTGTCCTGGCGCCAGAACGTCTCCGCTGTCGGCTTGTCCGCGAGCAACAGCAGCAGCGGCCGCTGCCCGGACGCAGCGACGGTGACGCGGATCAGTCCGGCGTGCCGATAATCGAGGCGTAGGTCTCCCCGCTGGGGATCCCAACTGGTGGTCACCGAGCCACCGCTGGCCTGCACCTGAGGCTTGGATCCGTAGTGCATGACCGTCTCGCCGTCGCTGCCGGGGTCACCGTAAAGCACGGCGACATCGCGCCCCGCGATCGTCGCTTCGGTCATGATCTCCGAAGTCGAGTACTGCAGTTGGGAGTCTCCCAGCTTGGTAATTGGCCACGATGATGTGCGAGTCCCGCCCGTCGAGCGTGATCGCGGTGCCGGGCTGCTGGGGCACCACCGGATAGGTTGGGGTGGTCTGCGGCGCGGTGGGAACGTCGATCGCGTCAAAGGAGACGTAGATGAGGTAGAGGCGCTATGCGTGCCATCCAGCACGATCTTCAGGGTGTGGGTCCCGCGGCTCGGTCCGTCTTGGCGAACAGCACCGACTGGCGGCGCTGGCCGAGCAGTCGACGGTCGCCTGCTTGACCCCGTCGATGTAGACATCGGCAAGACCATGGTTGTTGGTCTGTGACCCGATCCAGCGTACTGCCGTGCCGGTGAAGGTCACGCTCATCGAATCCCCGGCGGTGTTCGAGAACGACTCGGTGTTCTTGTAGTCACCGCCGGTGTAGCTCTGGTTGGCGACGTGCGACCAGGTGCCGGTGTAGTTCAGGGCCGGGTCTGTGTCGTCGTAGGTGTAGGTGATCTCCGGGATCGGCTTCGCGTTGAAGTCGATCGCGATGTGGGTGCGGTCGACCGAGGTCGACGTTGAATCGGCGTGGCGCAGGACATGGAACTGGGTCCCGGTGTCGGGGTTGATTCGCGCCGTGTCGACGATCGCCGGATTGTCCGGGGGCTGGGCGTTGATCAGGTCTGTCTTGGTCAGCGGCGTCACGGACTGGGTGAAGTAGCCGATGAGCTTGTCCTCGTAGTACTTGGGGTCGAGCTGCCGGGTCTCGCGGATGGCGGCCCCGTAGTCGTAGGAGGTGTAGTTCTCTGGGATGCCGAGCCAGCCCCAGTTCGTTCCGCCATAGGTCATGTAGAAGCTCTGCGCGGTTGCCCCGACGGCGATGTTCTGCTTGTAGAAGACGTTTGCGAACTGGTCGTTGATCAGCTGGGCGCACTTGTCGTAGCCCGGGCCACCCCACGGGTCGAACGCGCCGCCCTGGAACTCGGGTGAATACAGCGGCTTATCGGCCGGATGGTCGTAGGAGATGTTCGGGACACCGTTCCACTGCGACGGGTTTGAGCAGTTGAACCCCTGCGGATAGGAGTCGGGACCGTCGACGTCCAGCTCTGCGGTGCCCGAGTTGAAGGTGCCGTTGTTGTTGCCCGTGAGGGGGACGGTGATGCCGTCTGCCCGCGCCTTGTTCTCCAGGTCCTGCATGTAGGTGCGCCCTGCGGCCGAGCCGTTGTAGTACTCGTTCTCGATCTGGTAGGCGATGACCGAGCCCGTCCCATTGGTCAGCTGATGGCGGGCGATATGCCGGTCGATCTGCGTCATCCACTCATACGCGTACTGCAGAAACCGAGGGTCGGCGCTGCGGTTGTTCTCGGCCTTCGTGGTCAGCCAGCCGGGCAGTCCGCCGGAGTCGACCTCGGCGTTGATGTACGGTGCCGGGCGCACGATCACGTACAGCCCGGCCTGCTGTGCCATGTCCAGCAGTTTGTCCACGTCGCGGACGCCCGTGAAGTCATAGACCCCGGGACGTGGGGAGTGATAATCCCAGTCGAAGTACAGCGAGACGGCATTGAATCCGGCGGCCTTCATCTTCTGAAAGATGTCGCGCCAGAGGTCGGGGCTGGGCAGGCGGAAGTAGTGGAACTCCCCGGACCACAGGTAGGTGCGCCGGCCGTCGATCATGAACGAGTAATGGTCGTAGGACACGGTGTGGGTGGTCGCCGTACGGGACCGTCGCGCGTTGCGGCCTGGCCGACGAGTGTCGCCGGCCAGGCCGTCCAGACCGCGACCAGCACGGCGGCCAGCGCCGCCAGTCGCCCGATGTGCGTACGCCGACGGACCGGCCGCGTGCTCGTGCTGGAGCGCATGCCTCTACCTCATCTCTCCTGGACCCACACGAGTGGCCGCGCGCACGTACACGCTCAGCCATCTATGCGATCGGTCCCTGTGCGCGCCTGGATACGCGGCACAGCCCGCCCGAAATTGTGAGCGCTCACACCGCCGCTGTCAAGGCGCCGGTGCGTTCGCGCCGACCCTGGGTCTCCATTTGGTCGATGCCGCTCGCGTCAGCCCGGGCCCAGCCATCGGCGGACAGGACGGCGAGTCGGAGTTCGGAGTCATCCACCGTTGGGCGGGTAGGTAGGCATCGCGGCGTTGCAGGTAGACGGGAGCCTGGCTGCGGAGCGCCTCGCCGATATCACGGCCGAGATCAGCGCGCTGGACGCCGCCAAGGCGGAGCTCGTCGCACCGCGCGCCGGCGGCCACCCGCGGCCACCCGCGGCCACCGAGGCCATACTGACCCTGTCGCGGCGCCGAGCGCCATGCCGTCGTCTGACCCCCCACCTCAGCCCCGCAGCCCGCCCCGGGTCGCAGCGCCTCCAAGCGAGTCGAAGCGGCGCGGGGCGGCCGAGCGCCGCGACCCCTCCAATCCTGGTCAGCCGCGGGGTGTGCTCCGGGCGTCTCGCGTCCGGTCCACCGGCAGGGTCAGGCGGCGAGGGCGCACAGGACGTTGGAAACGGGCAGCGAATAGCGGACGATGTACTTGGTGCGCGTGTGGCGCGAGGCGGCGGCTGAGGTGCGTGACGTTCTCCGCGCCGCCACGCCAACTCACGGCCGGCTGCGCGACAGACTCGTCGCCGTCGCTGCGGCGACGGTCGGGTTTGACATCGTCTGTGCCGTCCTGGCGTTCCTGGTTTGAGCACGGTCAGAAGCAGACCCAGATTGAGAGTGTCGGGAGCGCGTTGTTCTGGACCAGCACCCAGTTACTGACGGTCTCCTCCAGCATGCAGAACCCGATCTCGTTCCCGGGAAGGGTTCTTGACGTCGTGATGGAGATCTATGCGATCACTGTCATCGCCGCGCTCGCCGGCGCGCTCGGCGCGTTCTTAATCAAGCGCGGCGAGGAGCTCGACGCGTCCGTCAAGGCCGCCAACGGCTAGGTGCAGCGCGCGGGTCCCGGGCGGATCGCGCCGAATCTGCCTGGACGGTCGGCCCGGCTCATCATTCACGGAGCGGATCGGGATTGCGCCTGGCTGCGCGCCTCAGCCTCGACGATGGTCAGCAGCAGGGCCCGCCGTCAGGCTCGACGGCAGCTCGGCGCGATCACCGCGGTGCCAAAGTCTCCCACGCGGGCTTGCTCCTCAAGCGAGGGGCAAACGACACTCCGCTACCGCCGGCGCGGTACCGACGCGCGGCGTTGGGATTCCGCGCAGCGCAGACACAACACGGCATCGGGCAACGCCCGTAGTCGGCCTGACGGGATTGGGTCGCCGCAGACGTCACACATCCCGTAGCTGCCGTCATCGAGCTTGGCCACGGCACGTTCTGTCCGGGCCAGCACTCGCTCAAGCGAATCGCCGACGCCGATGTCGGTCAGTCGACCGACGGCCTCGGTGGTTCCGTCACCCACCCGTTTTCCGAACCCGAGTGTGCTCCCACGCTCAGGACGGCTGGCGAGCGTCGTCAGACGGCCACGTGTGGCGTCACGGCGAGCCTCGAGGTCTCGTCGAATAGCGTCTAGATCCAAGTCGTCGCGGGGAGTCGTCATCTGCGCTCCCCATCAACCATAGGCCGAGGCAGCCGATCCGCCTGCTTTGCCACTTCGTCGCACAGGCGCTTAGATCAGCGGGCACGCTTGCACAGACCGCCAGTCATCTGAATGCGAACGGTCCCGCCGATCGCCGGGATGCAGGGCGCAGCCGCTTCGCTCAGAACCTCGCATTGGCGTATGCGGCGGTCGATGTCGTCCATCGACCCGACAGCCGCGTGGTATTGGTCGCGGGCTACCTACGTGACCCCCGTCGGCGCCCTCCCACTCGCGGCATGAAAATGCTCCTTGGAGGGTCCGTCCGGGTCCGGGCCTAGCGTCGGGTGATCCGGGACAGGGGCCTTTCATGGGAGAGCGCAGACGGGTAGGCCGTTTTTGGCGATGGGCTTCGAGCCCGTGAAATTCGATCGGCCGCCCCTGCGACTTGCCTGGATTGAGCGGTTAGAGCTCGTATCGGTCTGTGTCGTTCTTCCCGCTGGTTCTCCCACCGGTCAGTGTCAACCACCGTGTTGTGGAGGTGAGCGATGGCGTTGGTGAGGTGGGTCGGTCGGGCGATCGGTCTGGATGTGCACCGTGATTTCTGTGTGGTCGCGATCTGCGAGGACGGCCGGGTCCGCTCGGCCGGACGGGTGCCGAGCACCCCGGAGGGCCTTCGGTTGCTGGCGGAGAGTCTGCTGGCGACGGATCGGGTGGCGTTGGAGGTGACGGCGAGCTGTTGGGAGGTCGTCAGGATCCTTGAGCCGTTCGTCGACCGCGTGACCGTGGTCAGCCCGGACGACACCGGCATCTCGAGCGCGAGGGCGAAGACTGACAAGCTCGACGCCCGCACCCTGGCGGTGCTGTTGTGGAAGGGCGAGATCGATCCGGTCTGGATGCCGGATGACCGCTGCCGGATCCTGCGCCGACGGCTCGCGCGCCGCGAGCAGCTCGTGCACGCGCGCTCGCGCGCCAAGAACGAGATCTCAGCGGTGCTGGCGCGCCGGCTGATCGAGCGGCCCGGAGTTCGCGGACCTGTTCGGCGTGACGGGCCGCCGGTGGCTGGCCGAGGTGCGGCTGCCAGTCGAGGAGCGCGAGTCTGTCGACGCGGGTCTGCGGCAGATCGTGTTCCTAGACGCGGAGATCAAGGCGGTCGAGAAGCTGATCGCCCAGCAGGCGTTGGGCTGGCCGGAGATCCGCCGGTTGATGACGGTGCCGGGCGTGAACCTGATCTGCGCCGCGACGTTCATCGCCGCGATCGGCCGTGCCGACCGGTTTTTCACCCACCGCAGGCTCGTCGCGTACCTCGGGCTGGACCCGAAGGTCCGCCAATCCGGCGAGACCCCGGCCCGGTCGGGCCGGATCTCCAAACGCGGATCGGCGTCCGCCAGGTGGGCGCTCGTCGAGGCGGCCTGGAGCGTCGTCAAGCAACCCGGCCCGCTACGCGCGTTCTACGAACGGGTCCGCGCCCGCCGTGGTCACGGGAAGGCGATCGTCGCGACCGCCCGCAAACTCGCGATCCTGTTCTGGTGCATGCTCCGTCGTGGCGCGGACTACGCGCACCAGCGACCGGCGCTGACCAAGAAGAAGCTCCGCGAGCTCGAGCTCACTGCCGGCGCCAAGCCGCGGACGAAGGCCGCCGCCGGGATCTGGTCAACCAACCGCGCGATCCGAGACGCCGAACGGGCACTCACCGAGCAGGCCGAGATCTCCTACAAGCGGATGGTCACCGACCAGCAAGCCGGAGCGCCGGCGAGAAAAGTGGGCGCGAGCGCGACACCGGAGCGCGCATAAATCAGGCCCTCAACGGGGCAAAGCTGCGCGGCAGACTCAAAGCTCCTGACGTCTGCACTTCGCTACGTCAGTCACCCGCGCCCACCCGACAACCTAACCGTTCACTGTCACGCCGACAAGCGCCGGCGACAGTCACAACTACGCAAATTCGGGCGAAAACGGCGTCGATTCCCTCGCCGCCCACCGAACCGAGCCCACACGAGGCGATCTGAGCCCCGCGCGACCGGCCACCCGACCGATCGGAACCCCAAAAAATGCTCCCCGAGGCCTTGACTTTCATCGGTCGCCAAATCCGAGACCGCGATTGCCGACGCGCGCCGATGCACCCCCGATTCTCATAGGCCCCCTCTTGGCGGTTGCGAGCGCGTCATTTGCTCGACTCTTCATCCTGCGCGCAGCCCACGCGACTGACGGCGCGCCGGTGATGAGCCGGCGCGCCGGATAGTGCAGTCGGTGTTGTGTCAATGCGCGGCCAGAGGCCAGACAGGCAACACGGCTCGCTGGTAGGAGATCTCGCACAACTCCGCCAACGCCGCGTAGAAGATGCACGCCGATGCGGCGAGTCCGAGATAACCGCCCCAATGGATCAGGGTGGCGTGAGCCCCGTAGTTACCGGCGCCGAGCAGGAAGACCGCAATCCCGATGAGCGCCAGCGTCGCCACCACGACGATATTCGTGCGGAACGACGCGGCGAACATGACAGCGAGGAAGATTCCGAACGCGTAGAGGAAAAGACCCAATGCGTGACCCACCTGCGCCGGCGGCACCGACTTCAAGAACCACTGCGCGATCGCGAACAGCGAGAGCCAGAACGCGCCGAAACCGCAGAACAGCACGCCCGCGAAGGTCTTCCCGGTGCGGAACTGGATGATCCCCGCGATCAGCGCCGTGATGCCGCCGCACATCAGCGCGACGCCGAACACGACGGGCTCCACGCCCTTGGAGATCGCGCCCGCGTTGATCATGCTCAGCATGAACGTTGGGACGGCAAAGGCCAGTAGCGCAAGCGGCGCCGAGTTGCCCCAGTTGAGCGTCGTGTCGCCCGGCAGCGCGGCGGGTTGGGTCCGAGCCGCACCGTTATGTGCAGCCTCCTCTCCTGCCGATCGTGCAGCGATGGGTGGAGGTGTATCGACGATTGCCATGATGCAATCCCTTCTTCGGGGCGTCGAGACCGTCAGCGCACCGTGTAGGTGACGGGCATAGACGGAGCGTTCACCGACTTAACCAACTGTGCTATCCGGCGGCGCACTCGAACTGATGCTCAGCACTCTTTTTGATGGTTCCCCGGTCGCCCGGTGAACGTCAAGCATCCTCGGCTCGAGGCGCCGTGACATCGGTGTCAACCCTGTTTCGGTGTGGGGAAACCCGCAGTTGGGTCGCGCTCATCTGTTTCGGTAATTCGCCTGGTTATCCGGCGGTACTCGGATGCCCGAGGGCGCGACTCGGGGCGAACGAAGCAGTCGTCCGCGTCGGCGCTGACCGGCTCCTGCTGAGGGGCGGTTGCGGGCGCCTTCGCGCGGGTCGGGGAGGCGCGGTGCGTATGCAGATGCGCCTGCAGGCACCCTGCGGTTGAATCGCTCGCGCCGGGGCGGGCATTCACGAACCGCTTGAACGCCGATACGATCGGCGTATGACGGATCCATTCAGCTTGCAGGGCGTGCATGTTGCGATCACGGGCGGCGCGCGCGGAATCGGCGCCGCGACGGCTGAGCGGCTGCTCCGGGATGGCGCACGCGTGACGCTGGGCGACGTCGACGTCACGGCGGTCGAGGCTACGGCGGCCCGGTTGGGGGCGGTTGGGTTGGGCCTCGATGTCACCGAACGTGAGTCGTTCACGGCCTTTCTCGATGCCGCCGAGGCGGCGCAGGGTCCACTCGACGTCCTGATCAACAACGCTGGGATCATGCCGATCGGGCCGTTTCTGGAGGAGCCCGACGAGGTTGCACGGCGCCTGTTTGACATCAATGTCCACGGCGTGATCCTCGGGATGAAGATCGCGCTGCCGCGCATGCTCGCTCGCGGCAGCGGGAACGTTGTGAACCTGGCCTCGGCGGCCGGCAGGATGGCCTCGCTGCCCGGCGAGTCCACCTACGTTGCAACGAAGCACGCCGTCGTTGGCCTGAGCGAGGCCGTGCGGTGCGAGCTTGAGGGCACCGGCGTCGGCGTGACGACGGTGCTGCCGAACCTTGCGAGCACCCGCCTCGGGTCTGGCATGCACGCGGCGCGGGGCATGAAGAAGCTCGACGCTGCGGACATCGCGGACGCGATCGTCGAGGGGCTGCGCCGGCGGCGCACGGAGGTATATGTTCCGCCGTCGTTGCGCCCGCTGAGCGTCCTTGACCTCGCGCTGCCGCGCCGCCTCAGGCGCATGGTTCACCGCGCGTTCGGCAGCGACCAGATCGCCCAAGACTTCGACGAGGCCGAGCGCGCGCCATACCAGAAGGCGGCAGGGCGCCCGCCGCGCCAGTCCGTCGGCGACAGCTAAGGAAGGTCGCTGTCGCTCTTATCACGGTGCCGGCCGCACCGCCGCATCGCCGCCGGCTCAGCTGCTCCTTTGGTCGAGCAGCAAGGGCTAGGGCGGTGATCATCCGCGGGTGCTCAGATTTGATGTGCTCGAGGCCGATCGCAACGTCCGCCTCGACGCCAGGCGAAGATCGTCGGATCCGATATCCCCCGGCGGGTGGGTTCACGTCGAGCGTGGACCCACCGCCGGCGGGTTGTTGGTCTGAGCTACCCGGCTGGGGTGATCTCACCCAAGAGGCCGTGGCTCTCGTCGCCGATCCCGGCGGTGAAGACCAGGGTGTCGGCACTCGCGAACGTGCCATTGCCGAATCGCAGCGCCCAGAGCCCGTTGATCAGGATCGGGTTGCCATCGGTGTTCGTCAACTGACCCTGCTCGGCGCCCGTGGTCGGGTCATAGGCGTGGATCGCGCCGTCGCCGAAGTTGCCCACGAGGAGGTCGTTGGCAAACGCACCGAAGCTCGCGGGCGCGATCACCAGGCCCCACGGCGAGTTGAGATCTCCGCCGGCGATCAACCGTCGGAGCAGGTGTCCGCTGGTGTCATACACATCGACGAAGCCGTTGCCCGGCCCTGCGACGTCATCGTGCCTGGCCGCGTCCTGCTTGGCGTAGGAGACGTACAGGTCACCGCCGAGCAGCTGGACATCGAACGGTGCGAACCCGGCCGGGATATATGAGTCCTCGAAACGTCCAGACAGCTTGACCTTCCTGAAGCTGGCGTTGAAGACGTCAATCGTGCCCTTGTGGAAGTTGGCCGCGTAGAGGTAGTTCGCGCCGTCGACCGACGCCAGCGCGAGGCCCTTGTAGACCGCGTGCTTGTTCGCGAACTCGATCTGCGCGGTCGTTCCCGACACTGTGTTGCTCCAGGCGGTGATCCCTCCCGACTCGGAGTCGAAGATGAAGGTCGCGGGCGCAGAGCCCTTGTTCGTGCGGACCACGAAATCGCTCGTGGCGTTGAACACCACGCCTGTCGGGGCGCCCTGCGGGATGCTGACCACGAGGGGGACGATCTGCGGAATGCTCCCGTCCACGCCGCCGCGATAGAGCGTCGAGACATCGGCCCCGTTGTCGGCCACCCACAAGGGCGAGGTCGCGCTGGCTGCCTGCCCCCAGGGGTTCACAAGGTTGGGGTCGGTGATCCGCGCCACCCCCGGAATATCAGAGATCAGATTCGTCTGCTGGTACTGGCTTCCAGATGCCCCGGCGCTCGCCGTGACCGGGACCGCAACCGCCGCGAGCGCCGCGAGCGCCGCCAGCACCCCCCCGCACCACGCGCGCCGGCTGCCTCCAAACCGTGCCGCCCAACCCCCGTCGCGAGATCTTGCTGCACCCATCAAACCCACCTCCTGCGCGCGAACCGAACTCGCGCACGGTCGAGCCGGCCGTGCGCCGGCCTCTACCTCAACAGACTCAACCAGGCCGAGAACCTTCCCGAGCAGCACAACAGCCGCCAGACCGACTCGGGCCGCCTGTGCGAGCGAACTTCGAGAGTGCCCTACGGGGCGCCCGGTCTGGCGACGCCGCGTCCGCCCTACGCCGTCGTCGTCTCGTGGCCGGCGCCGTTGTGGATGATCGCAGCCTGGCCTTGACCGCCACCGATGCAGAGCGTTGCGAGGCCGCGCACAGCGTTACGGCGGCGCATCTCGTGCAGCAGGGTCACGAGGATCCGACCGCCGCTGGCCCCAATCGGGTGCCCGAGCGCAATCGCCCCGCCATTTGGGTTGATCCGATCCGGGTCGATGTCGAGCTCCCTGAGCACGGCGAGCGACTGTGCCGCGAACGCCTCGTTGAGCTCGAATAGGTCGATGTCGCCGAGCTCAAGCCCCGCTCGGGCCAGCGCCTTTCGTACCGCGGGCACCGGGCCGATGCCCATGATCTTCGGCTCGACCCCAACCGAGGCGTAGCTCTCGACTGTTCCGAACGTCTGCAGGCCGCGCTCCGCGGCCATGCTCGCAGACATCACAATGATCGCCGCCGCGCCGTCGTTGATCCCCGATGCGTTCCCGGCAGTCACGGTGCCGGCGTCGCGGCGAAACGCCGTGCGCAGCTTCGCCAGGGTGTCGGCGGTCGTTCCCGCTCGCGGCGCCTCGTCGCTGTCCACCGTGCGCGTGCCGCCCTTCGCGGGCACCTCGATCGAGACGATCTCGTCGTTAAAGATCCTCTCAGCGACCGCGCGCTCGGCCTTCTGCTGGCTGATAGCGGCGAATTCGTCCTGTTGCTCGCGGCTGATTCCGTACTGCTCGGCCAGATTCTCCGCGGTGATCCCCATATGGATGTCGTTGAAGGCGTCCCATAGTCCGTCGTGAACCATCGAATCGATCAACTCGGCGTTGCCCATCCGCGCCCCGAAGCGTCCGGACGGGATCAGGTACGGAGCACGCGTCATGTTCTCCATGCCACCCGCGACGACGACGTCCACATCGCCGGCGCGGATCATCTGCGACGCGATCGCAACAGCTTTGAGGCCGGATCCACAGACCATGTTGATCGTCGTCGCGGGCACCTCATTGGGGATCCCTGCGCCGATCGCCACCTGGCGGGCGGGATTCTGTCCAAGCCCGGCCGTCAGGACGCAGCCCAGGACGACCTCATGGACCTCGTCGCCGGCGATCCCGGCTCTCTCAAGCGCCGCGCCTACAGCCCGTGCGCCGAGCTCCGTGGCCGTGACGTCTTTGAACTGCCCGCCGAAGCTGCCGACCGGTGTCCGGACCGCACTGACGATTACCGCATCTTCCATCACAGCCTCCTCGGACAGGTGTGACACCTACCGTGTCACTGAAATCCAGCATACGCCCCACCCTCGGCTGCGCGGCGGGGACGAGCCGCAGGCAGTCGACGACGGCGATCGCTGTACCGCCCGATGAGCCGTGGCCGCGTCAGTCAGAGCGTGCCCGCACGCTGGCGAGCAGGGTCGGCCAGTGGGCGCTGAGCGCCTCGTGCCCCATGAACAGACCCAGGTGACCACCGGCTGTCGTTTCACGAACGACCTCCCCGGCCGCGGTGCCGGCGTAGTCGGCGAGAGCGAAGACCTGGTCGGGTGGCGTGATGTGATCGGCCGCGCCGGCGAGCAGGTTCAGTGGACACTCGATCCGACCCAGTTCAACGGTTTCGCCGGCGATCCTCAGCTTGCCTGTGATCAGCTCGTTGTCGCGGAACAAGTGCTCGACGATCCACAGGTAGAAACCGCCCGGGATGGCCTGGGTGTGCTTGAACCAGTCCTCGAACTCCCGGTAGCGCTCGACATGCTTGGCATCGTCGAGGTTGGCCAGCAGCTGGAGCTGGCGGCCGATCTCGTTGTCCGGCTTGATCAGGATGAAGCCCGCGAGCATGTGCTCGCCGGTCAGCACCCCGCCGCCGGCGCGGACGAGCCTCCGGTAGAAGTCAAGGTTGCCGTTGGGCGCGAACGCCTGGAGCGCCGCGTGGATGACCGGCTCGCCAGAGTGGAAGTCGATCGGCGCGCCGGCGATCGTCAGCGTGTTGACACGCTCGGGATGCAGCGCGGCGTAGATGGTGGCCAGCCAGCCACCCTGGCAGTCACCGATCAGGTTGGCTCGGCCTCCCATGTGGTCAAGCGCGCGCTCGATGACAGCCAGGTAGTCGTCGACGGTGGCGTCCTTGGTCGCCTCGGTGGCGCCGATCCAGTCCAACGTGAACGCCCGCGTCAGGCCGGCGCCCAGGATCGTACGCATCTGACTTTGCTCCGGGGAGAAGTCGACGATGCACGAGTCGTGACCCGCCTGGGGCGGCAGCACCAGCGTGGGAACGACCTTGCTGCGCGGACCCGTGGTGGAGAAATCGCGCAGCCGGGCCACGGGACTCTCGAACACGATCTGATGCGGCGAGCTCCAGGTCGGACGCCGGCGGCCTGCCATCTGCCCCCACCAGCTCACGTAGTCGAGCATGAGGTCCGCCGGCGTCGCGCGACGGCGAATCGCGCCAGCCCACCACGCACACGCCCCTTCCATGGCCGCCGACCAGGCGGTCACAGAGTCGGTGAGCGCTATTTCCTCAAAAGTCGGGGCACATCCGGTGGCCATGAGACTCCTTTGCTGACGACGGCACCCCCCATCTGGGGGGGTAGGACCCTATCAACAAGAGAGGACACCTGCTTGCTGTTAGCATGGAGATGCGCTAATCCAGCAAGCGCGGCCACACTCATAGGCTGCTTGCGCGTTAGCTGAATAGCTGCTAATCTGCAAGCGAGCATCTGATACCCACGACCCTTCGGGAGTACGACATGGCAGCAGCAACATCAAGCAAGCAGCAGAACAACTTGTACCCGGACCTCGAGGCCGCCGGCGAGCGCGTCCGCGAGGCCAATGAACGGTTCATCGAAGCCGGGCGTAAGATCACCGGCGCGTATCTCGACGGACTCGAGCGTTACGTCAACGGCCTGACGCAGTTCGAGCGCAAGGTCGGCGCCCAGTCGCAGGTGGAGGCCGTCACCGGCCTCTTCAACGCCCATGCGAAGATGACCGAGGACGTCACGAGCGCGACCGTTACGGCTGCGCGCGAGCTCGTCGCCCTGTAGGCCGGGCCGTACCCCGTGATGGGCACGAGGCGCTTCGCGCGCCCGTGCCCCGTCACGACCCTGGAGCGGAGCGCCGGGGCCGGGAGCCCACTCTCACAAAAGCCTCGTAGACCTGGATCAGCGCCTGGCGCTGGCGCCCGGTCAGCCGTGGATCCTCCCGGATCGCCTCCACCACCTTCGACGGCTCGGGCTCCCCGACCGGAACACCAGCCTGCTCGTAGAGAGTCTCGGACGAGACCTTCAGGGTTTCGGCGATGGCGTGCAACACCTGCTCGGACGGGGCGCGCAAGCCGCGCTCGATCTGCGACAGGTAGGGGTTGGAGATGCCAGCCAGGCGCGCGAACTCGCGCATCGACATCTCCGATAGTTCGCGCTGGCGGCGAATGTACTCACCCAATGACGACGGGGACTCAGACACCCGCCAAGCATAGGGTCAGCGGCCATCGGCAACCATGCGGGCGGCGCGGGTCCGGCCTCGAGGGTTAGATTGCCGGATCAGACGAAACGTCGTCGCCCACCGGAGGGAGGAACGTGTTCGAGACCAATCAAGCGGCGTTGCGAGCGGCCGTCGCCGCCTTCAACGATCCACAGGGCCGGGAGGGATACCTCAAGCTCTACTCCCATGATGTCGTCCTGCACGGCTACCCGCGAGGACTCGCCGGGCTCGACGGGGCGAGAAGCTTCTACTCCCAGCTCTGGGAGGCGTTCCCGGACGCGCGCCTCGCCCTCGAGGACGTGATCGGCTCAGACGACCAGATCGCGGCCCGCTATCTCCTGTCCGGCATGCAGGCGAGCGACTTCTACGGCGCCCCGAGCACCGGCGGTGCGACAAACCTCGAGGGCATCGCCTGGCTGCGCTTTCGGGATGGACAAGCGGTCGAGGTGTGGCAGGCCTCCGGGACCCTCGACACGCTCACCAGGCTGACCGCCAGAGCAGCCCAAGCGCGATTGCGACCTTCGGCGAGCGCCGACGCAGCCGCGCTCCGCTGGGAAGAGGCCCATCCCGAGCCTTGAGCCGCGCCGCCAGTTCCGCCGCGCCCAGGTAATCGACTCACGCCGGGCACTCAGACCCGGGGGTCTGCGGGCGGCCCGAGCTCAGTCGTGGTCACCGTGCTCGTGCACGATGAGCACGGGGCACGGGGCGCGCTTGAGAACGCCCTTCGACGTGCTGCCTTCCAGCCTGGCCCGCAGCCCGTTGAGGCCGCGAGAGCCGACGACGATCGCCGCCGCGTCGTGTTCGCGGGCGACGTCGATGATCGTGGTGGCGATATCGCCACCGTCCGCCATCGCAACGGGTTGGGCATCTAAGCCCAGCGACCGCGCGAGTTCGGCTCCCTCACTGGCAATGCGCTCGGCGCGGCGACCGAGCTCATGATCCATATTGAGCACGGTGGCGGGATCCACGGCCGGCGCCATCGTCACATCGGGCGAAGGGGCGACCATCGCGTATCCCCCGGCCCCGTCCCACACCGTGAGCACCAGCGCTCGGCGCGGCTGGGCGAACCAGGCGGTGTCCATCACCGCTTGACGTGCGGCGGCCGAACCGTCGAAAGCGATGAGGATCGGACCGTCGGGCGCGCTCATCCGCGACAGCATATGTGAGCGGAGTCCGCACTCGCGAGCGAGCAGGGTCCCGCGCAGCACATATGGACTCGCCCAGGCGGTCTGACGACGCCTGCTCAGCGCTGGCTGAGGAGCTGCTCCAGGCGGTCGAGGATCACGTCGAGCCCGAACAGGAACTCGCTGTCGTAGTTGTAGCCGGCCCGCGCGACGTAGCCGCCGACGACCTCGGCGAGATGGGGGTAGTCGGAGAGCGCATCGGCGTAATCGACCATCTGTCGCTGCGCCACGGCGGCGAAGTCCTCGGGCGTCTCCGGGGACATGTCGCTCTGTTGGAGGGCGAAGCCGTAGATGTAGGCGTCCTGGACCGACATGGCGTGGACGGTCATCTCCACGGAGAAGCCGGCGGCACGCAGGCAGCCCAGGACGGCGTTGTGGATGTGGAGGTTGTTGGGCCCGTGGGTGGTCCGGCCCTCCATCTCCCCGATGGCCCAGCGATGCCGGTTGAGGGCCTCACGGGTCGAGGTCGCGCGCTTGCGCAGCTCGGCCTTCCAGTCTCCGCCGGCCGTGGGGGCGTCGATCTCGCTGAAGACGATGTCGACCATCCCATCCAGGAGATCGGTCTTGTTGGAGACGTGGTTGTAGAGCGACATCGCTTCGACCCCGAGATCCTTGGCGAGCTTTCGCATCGTCAGTTCTTCGGCGCCGCGCGCGTCGGCCAGGGCAATCGCGGCACGCAGGACCCGCTCTCGACTGAGCGGCGTCCGTCTCGAGGGGGTCTGTTGGGTTCGTACGGCCATCTCGTCGCGTCCTCCGGGAGCCGCCAGCGTAAATCGCGCAGCGGCGGCCTTGACTTACTTACAGCGTAAGTGTAGCCTGGGCGTCATCAACTTACAGCGTAAGTCGATCGATCAAGCAACGAAAGGACGGACCGGATGCCCAAGCGCAACTCGATGACCACCCTCACGCGGTGGGTTCTGGGTCACAAGAGGATCGTCGTCGGGCTCTGGCTCGTCCTGGCGATCGGCGGGTTCGCCGCAATCAAGCCCGCCGGCGACGCGCTCTCGACCTCGTTCAACGTTCCTGGTAGCGAGGCCTTCAACGCCAACGGCCGCATCGCGGAGATCTATGGCAGCGGTGGTGACATCGCTCCCATCGTCGCTGTTGTGACGCTGCCGAGGGGCAGCAGTGTTGATTCCCCTGGCGTTGGCCGCGAGCTCACAGCCGCTCTCGCGAGAGTCAGGAGTGTGCTGCCTCACGCGCGACTGGCCTCCTATGCGTCGACTCACGACCGGGCGTTCGTCTCAAAGGACGGCCGGACCACGTTCGCGCTCGTCTCCATTCCGGCGCCAGGCGGAGTCAACCCAGGCCAGATCGAAGCCCGCAAGGCCCAGGCCGCGTTGGCCGGCATCCACGTCGGCGGAGCGCCCGTCCGGGTCACCGGGCTGGATGCTCTGCGCGCCGCTGCCGCTGACGGAAACAAGAGCGGCGGCGCGAGCCTGGCCATCGAGGCGCTGATTGCGGGTGGCGCTGCCCTGCTCGTGCTGAGCGTCGTCTTCGCGTCGTGGATGGCGATCGTCCCGTTGCTGATGGCCATGGTTGCGATCCCAACGACCTTCCTGCTGATCTGGCCGCTGGCGACCGTCACCGATGTGTCGGTCATCGTGAAGTTCCTCGTCGCGCTGATCGGCCTGGCGATCGCGATCGACTACGCGCTGCTGGTCGTCGTGCGCTGGCGTGAGGAGCGCCTGCGCCCTGAGACGAGCAACGAGGCGGCGGTCGTGAAGGCCATGCAGCACGCCGGCAGAGCAGTCGTCTTCAGCGGCTCCACGGTCGGCATCTCGCTTCTGGCCCTCGTCGTCCTGCCGGTCCCGTTCCTGCGCAGCCTCGGCATTGCCGGCATGCTGATCCCACTGGTCAGCGTCGCGGTGGCGGTGACCTTGCTGCCAGTCGTATTGGCAACGATCGGCCCGAGGCTCGACCGCCGTCACACGGGCCGCGAGGATCGGGTCAGCCGCGGGTGGTCGGCCTGGGCTCGCGGAATCGTGCGCCACCGCGGAGTCGCGGCCGTGACGTCGATGGCCCTCTTGGGCGCGCTCCTGGTCGCCGCCTCCTCGATCCATCTCGGCGACCCGCGTGCCGACTCGCTGGCCCAGTCCGGCGCGGCTCGGGTGGGGCTGGAGCAGCTGATCGTTTCAGGCGTCGGCACCGGGCCGCTCTCGCCGTTCGAGTCGCTGGTCCGCTCGGGAGATCCCGATGCCGTTACGCACGCATTGGCCAAGGTCGACGGCGTGCAAAGCGCGGTCGCCCCGGCCGACTGGCGGCGCGACGGGACCGCCGTCATCACCATCATCCCGACCGCCGACGGCAACTCGCCCGAGGGCCGTTCGACGCTCCACCGCATCCGGGCCGCCACTCATGACCTGCCTGCGGATGTCGTGACCGGCGGTGCCGCGGCACAGAGTGCCGACTTCCTCGACTCGGTGTACGGCAACTTCCCGCTGGTCATCGCGCTGATCAGCGCCCTGACGTTCCTGCTGCTGGCGCGGGCCTTCCGCTCGCTGATCCTGCCACTCAAGGCCGTCCTGCTCAACCTGCTCTCGGTCGGCGCCGCGTGGGGACTGATGGTCCTCGTCTGGCAGCACGGCTGGGGATCGCACGCCATCTGGGGCATCGGGGCCACCGGCTCGATCAACGTCGAGATGCCAATCGTCGTTTTCGCGTTCCTGTTCGGCATCTCGATGGACTACCAGGTCTTCATCATCAGCCGGATGCGCGAGGCCTACGACCGGAGCGGCTCGACAGAGGAGGCCGTCGTCGAGGGGATCGGCCGCACCGGGCGCCTCGTGACCAGCGCGGCTCTGATCCTCGGACTGGCCTTCGTCGCCATGAGCGCCGGCCCGGGGACCGAGGCCAAAATGTTCGCGACGGCCTTGGGCGGCGGCATCCTGCTGGACGCCACGCTTATCCGCGGGATCCTTGCGCCGGCGCTGGTCGCCCTCCTGGGCCGCTGGAACTGGTGGCTGCCGCGTCGGTCAGCACGCCTGCTCCGCGTCGAGCCCTCGGAGATCACGCCCGAGCCTGAGGCTGGTGCCCAGCCTGCCTGGTGACATGAAGGGCCGGCCTAACCCACATGCCTGAAAACGAAGGGCCTGGCATCACTGCCAGGTCCTTGGTGTCCGGTTCCTCTCGACGGCGGGGAGCGTGACCGACACCTCTAACCCTCCGCCCCCGCGTGGGCGGAGGGTGATCGTCGTGTCGTGCGCGCAGGCAATTGCGCTGGCGATCGACAGTCCGAGCCCGAGCCCGTCTGTGGGGTCGAGTCGCTGGGCGCCACGGGCGAATGGCTCGAACAGCGTCGGGATCTGCTCAGGCGTGACATCCGGGCCGGTATTGGCGATCTCGAAGACCGCCTCGCCGTCCCGCTGGACCGTTCGGACCCCAACCCAGCCGTCGGCCACGTTGTGCCGCACGGCGTTGTCAACGAGGTTGGCGACCATCCGCTCGAGCAGAACCCGGTCCCCGCTGGTCGGGGCAGGCTCAAGCTCCGAATGGACGTCCAGCCGGCGCTGGTCGATCGCGGTCTGCGCGGCGTCGAGCGCGTCCTCGGCGGCGGTGGCGAGGTCAACCGCTTCGCGGGTGACCGGACCGGCCTCGCTGGTGGCCAGCGTCAGCAGCGCCTCCACCGTCTGCTCCGCGCGCGCGACCGAGCGGTTGACCCGAACCGCCATCGCCTCCAGCTGCTCAGGCGTCCGCGCCGGCTTCGACAGCGTGACTTCGATCGCCGTGCGCATCGCGGTCAGTGGGGTGCGCAGCTCGTGCGCGGCGTTGGCAACGAACCGCTTCTGACTCGTGAAGGCGGCGTCGAGCCGTTCGAGCATCAGGTCGAAGGTGTCGGCCAGTTCCTTCAGCTCGTCGTCCGGGCCGGTCAGCGCGAGCCGCTGGCCGAGGCTCAGCTCCGACGCGCGGCGGGCGGCCTGAGTGAGCGAGCGAACCGGGCTCAAGGCACGTCCGGCGACCACCCAGCCGAGAGCCGCCGCTACGACCACGAGGACTCCGAAGCCGATCACTGAGGCGATCCCGAGGGCGGCCAGCGCATCCCCGCGCGCCTTCGGCCCGGCGCCGATCACGTCGATCAGGTGATTGCACTCGGCGAGGATCGTCCTCGAGGCGGGCAGAGGCTTGCACAGGCCAAGCAGCGACCTGTCCTGTGGTGTGAGCAGCTTCGGCGGTCGCCCGGCGGTCGGCACGAGGAACTTGGCCGACAGCCCGTATGTCAATGCCAACAAGACCGCCCCAACCAGCAAGAAGAGGACGGCGTAGAACACTGCGAGCCGCGTTCGCATGCGCATGCGCCGCGGCCACCCGTGCGGCGCGAAGGAGGCCACAGTCATCGCACGCGATACCCGGCGCCAACCACGGTCTCGATCACCTCGGGCTGACCAAGCTTGCGGCGCAGGCGCGTGAGCGTCACCGCGACGGTCCGGGTGAAAGGATCGGCGTTCTCGTCCCACACCCGCTCGAGCAGCTCCTCGGCGCTGACCACCGCCCCGTCGGCGGCCAGCAGCACCTCCAGCACCCCGAGCTCCTTGCGGGTCAGCGGCAACTCCTGCTGCGCCCGGGTCGCGAGCCGACGGGCCCGATCAAGCGTCAGGTCGCCCCTCACCAGCAGCGGCGGCGTCGCCGGCGCCCGGCGAGCAAGCGCATGCACCCGTGCGACCAGCTCCTCGAACGCGAACGGCTTGGGCAGATAGTCGTCGGCGCCGAGGTTCAGCCCGGCGACTCGGTCGCCGATCGTGGCCGCGGCGGTCAGCATCAGGATCCGCGCGTCCGAGCCGCCGTCCTGGAGCGACCGGCAGACCTCGTCGCCGTGCACGCCTGGCAGGTCGCGGTCCAGCACGATCACGTCGTAGCGGTAGACAGACCCCTTCTGCAGGGCCGCAGACCCGTCGTACGCGAGATCGGTCGCGATCCCGCGATCCCGCAGGCCCTCAGCGATGTCACGGGCAAGCTCGACGTGATCCTCGACGACCAGCACGCGCATGGCGACATCGTCCTCCTCATCACATCACAACGCCGTTACGGCGGCGTGTTGCACCGATGTGACCGGTGACCGAGTACAACGCCGCTTATGTTCAGACTTCGCTCAGCACTCCCGCCAATCGTCGCGGCGGTCATCGCGGCGGCGGTCGCCGCCTGCGGCTCGAGCTCGCCCAGCTCCACCAACAGCTCGGACTCAGGCCCTACCCAGGCCCAGATCCAACGCTTCCAGAGCGACGCGATCAAGCTCACCGATTGCATGCGCGCACACGCGATCGCCAACTTCCCGGATCCCCCCACCACGAACGATCCCAGCTCCGGCCGCACCTGGAAGAACGCGTTTGGCAACCGATCCCCCGGCTTCGTCGCGGCGGTGGCGGCCTGCCAGCACTTCATGCCGCGCGTCGGGGCTCACAGCCAAGACTCCACGCCCAGCCGTACGCAGATCGCAGCAATGCTGGCGTTCGCCCGCTGCATCCGCAGCCACGGCTTGGTGCGCTTTCCGGATCCGACCAGCAACGGGATCACCCATCAAATGGTTGAGGCGGCTGGGATCAACCTGCATCAGCCGGCGGTGCTGCAGGCAGCCGACGCGTGCGCCGGCGTCACCCATGGGTACATCACCAGGGCTGTCGTGGCCCGATTCATCGCTGGCCAATAGCGGTCCAGCGCTGGGTGTGTCCTTCCGTCGGACTCGCTACTCGGTGAATGCGCCCGCGAGGCTCGCCACGAGGCGCACGAGCCGGTCTTCGCCGGAGGGATAGTGGCGCTGACGGGCGGCCCCCGGCGCCGCGACGAGTGCGGCGGTCCGCTCGAGCTCGTCCAGAGAGCCGAGCGCGGCAGCGTGCGGCCGAGCAGAGTCGACGAGCTCGACGAGTATTTCTGTGATCGGCCGAAGCGATTCCGCAGTCGGATCGATCAGACGGGCGTCGACACCGTCGCGGGCGGCGAGGAACCGGTTTTCGGAAAGCGCCTCCTCGGAGGCACAGGCGTGCTCTGACACGTACCCCTCCTCCAGTTCCAGCCGGGCGATCGACTGCACCAGGGCGACCAAGGTCGCCGTCTGCGCAAGACGGGACTGCGCGTCCATGATCCGGATCTCGACGGTTCCGAACCGGGGCTGGGGACGAACATCCCACCACAGGAAAGTCGCCTCGGGCAGTGCGCCGACGCGAATCTGGAGGTCGACGGCCTCGACCCATTCGTCGTAGGACCCGTATCGCCGAGGCATGCCCGTCCGCGGGAAGGCCTGAAAGAGGATCGTCCGAGTCGACGCGAACCCCGCGTCCCGACCACGCCAATACGGCGAGTTACCGGAGAGGGCGAGGAGGAGTGGGAGATGGACGCGCAGTCTGTTGTACAGATCGATCGCCCGCTCGGGATCAGGTACCCCGATGTGGACGTGTAGCGCGAACGTGGGCTCGCGCGCGGTGAGGTCCCGCATGGTTCGCCGGATCAGTTGGTAACGGCTCGAGGACGTGACCTCCGTCTCTGACCAGACCGCCATGGGATGCGTTCCCGCCCCAGCTGCAGCAAGGCCGATCCCTCCGAGCGCATCAACCAGCTCGGTACGCAGCGCACGCAGTTGCGCCACCGCCGGGCCCACCGATTCATGCGGATCGGTCCTGAGCTCGATCGCGGCCTGATGCGTCTCGGCGCTGACATGGTCTGCCAGCGCCGCGGGAAGTTCACCGAGCACGTCGTCGATTCGCTGCGCCAGCGCCCACCGCCGCTCCGGGTCGACCAGCATCACCTCCTCCTCGATGCCGACGCCATAAGGAGGAACCTTTGTGTTCCACTCCGCCCACTGGGCGTGCGCGGGCATCGCGTGATGCCCTAGTGACGCGCCCATGACGTCCTCGCGACACACGCCTGTCGAGAGTGACGCGCCCGGCCATCTGGACGCACGGGCTCCATAGACCTGAGACTACCCCGCAGATTGGGCAGGAAGCAGCGCGACATGAGCAGCTGGCGCCGGATCGCGGGCGCTAGGCAGCACGTCGCAGCGTTGTGGTTCCAGCTGAGACGCTGGCCAGCTCCTCGAACAACGCCAGATGCATGGGAATGTCGCGCAGAGTCTCCGCGTGCCACTGAACAGCAAGGAGGAACGGTTGCCCGGGGTCCTCGATCGCCTCGATGGTCCCATCAGGCGCCCAGGCGCATGCGCGCAAACCGGGGCCGAGGCGGTCGACCGCCTGGTGGTGGAACGAGTTGACGTTCAGCTCCGTCGTTCCAAGCACAGCGGCCAGAGTGCTTCCGGGCGCGACGGCGACCGGGTGAGTCGGTACGCGGCCGTCCCTGCTCTGGCGATGGGCGATCGTGTGGCCAACGACGTCCGGCAGGTGCTGGTGCAGAGTGCCACCGCGCACGACGTTGAGCGTCTGGGCACCGCGACAGATGCCCAGGGTCGGCAACCGAAGCCGCACGGCCTCGCGTGCCATCGCGTACTCGAAGCGATCAAGGTGAGGCTCGGTGGGGCCCAGCTCAACATGAGGCTGCGCGCCGTACGCGTCGGGCGCAAGGTCGGGCCCACCCGAGAGCACGAGCCCATCGAGACGTCCGAGCAAACGCCGAGCGTCCCGGTCGCCGACCGGAGGCACAACTACCGGGATGCCCCCCGCGGCCTCGATCGCCCGCACGTACGTCATCCCGAGTGCCATCTCGGGGTTCGGGGGCTCGCCGTGACGTTGAAGCGTGCTCAGCTCTCCCGGGCGCAACTCGGAAGTGGTTATCCCGATGAGCGGCTTCACCCACGAGAGAATCGCCTCGAACGGCGTAGCTGTCTATCTCCACGTGGACAAAGATCGCAGCAGGAGGCGGACGGTTGACGGCTGGATCTGAGGGAGAACCTGGCGACCTGCGAGGATCCGACCGTGGATCCCTCTGGCGCGTATGGGTCGCTCGTGGCTGAGGTCGGTGAGTTGCTGCCGGCTGATGCCGTCGTCGTGGACGCGCACACGCATTTGGGCAGGGATGAGGACGGACAGGAGCTGGACCTGGCTGGGCTGATCACGAGTCTGGACGAGGTCAGTCCGAACGCGCGGGCGTGCACGTTTGCTCTGCACGATCCCGATCGCGCACCCGCGTACCGCGTGCCCAATGACCGCGTCCTGCGGTGGGCGGCGGAGTCGGGAGGGCGGTTGTATCCGTACTGCCGTTTGGATCCTGCCCAGGACCCGGTGCGCGAGGCGGAGCGGTGCCTCGCGCTCGGCGCGCGCGGGATCAAGCTGCATCCGCGAGCGCAGGCGTTCGGATTCGGCGATGGGGCGGCTGAGGCAATCTGGCGAGCGGCGGAGGCCGCGAAGGTTCCGATTCTGATCCACGCCGGCCGAGGGATGCCGCGGATGGACCCGCTCGCAGACCTCGCGCTGCGTTTCCCCGATGTCGTGCTCGTGCTCGCGCACGCCGCAATCGCCGATCAGGGGATGTTCGTCTCGAGGTTGAGAGAGCATCCGAACGTCGTCTACGACACGTCCACGCTCTCGGTGTTCGATCAGCTCGAGCTGTTCGCTCGCGTCCCGGCTGAGCGGATCGTTTTCGCCTCCGACGTCCCGTATGGCCGGCCGCTCGGTGCGCTGTACGCCGCGCTGCGGATGGGGATGTACGCCGGCCTTGATGAGCGAGAACGCCAGCTCCTGGTCGGCGGGACGATGACCGACATTCTGGAAGGACGTCCGCCCGCGACGGCCAAGGCGCCACGGGTGCCAGAGATCCGCCGCATCAGCGGCCGGCTGGCCCGAGTCAACGGCTACATCATGATGTCCTTCGCCGCTGCGATCGGCTCCGGGCCGCCGCCTGACTTCCACCGAGCAGTTCCGTTCATCTCGCTCGCCCGGGCCGCGTGCCGCGATCCTGACCCAGGCGTCGTCGGGCCCGCGTTGGAGCGGATCGACGGGCTGCTCGCCGCCGCCGAGCAGCTCCTCGCCGCGGGCGACGCTCAGGCCCGCGCCGCCGTCGGCCTGGTGATGGCCGCCGGGGTGATCGCCGCAACCGAGCCGCTCCCAGCACCCAGCTGACACCCCGACGCAAACATGGCCATCTCAAGCCTGGCCGTGACGCCTCAGACGAGGACGCCCTCGATCACGCAGTACGGGAAGGCGACGGGTGTGATGCCGCCCAACCTCAGCCCCGCGGCATTCAGCAACTCGGCGTATTCGGCGTCGGTGCGTTCGCGTCCGCCGGTGATCACGAGCATGTTGATGTCGCTCAGCAGAGCGGGGATCGCGTCGCCGCCTCGCTCCTGGATGCGCCGCTCGACGATGAGGACCCTCCCGCGCCTGGCCATGGCGCGCCGGCAGTTCCGCAGGATCAGAGTGCCCTCGGTGTCGTTCCAATCGTGTAGGACGTTGGCCAGGATGTAACGGTCGGCGCCCTCGGGAACTCGAGCGAAGAAGTCACCGGGGATCACCTTGCAGCGATCGGCGACGTCGCTGCCATCGAGTGCCGCGCCTGCTCGGGCCGCAACCGTCGGCCGGTCGAACAGGACGCCCTCGAGGTGAAGGTGGCGCCGCAGAATCCCGGCGAGCAGGATGCCCTGGCCACCGCCCACATCCACGACGGTGCGGATGTCGGAGAAGTCGCACCCGTCGGCGACCGATGGGGCGAATGCCGCGGTTCGCTCGGACATGGCTGCGTCGAACGCGGCAGCTCGATCGGGGTGGCCGTCCAAAGCCTCGAACAAGGTCGTTCCGTGGGCGAGATCGAATCCCGGCCGGCCCGTGCGGACCGTCTCGAGGATGTGCTCGAATCCGCGTATGGCGCCGATCGCGTCCAGGAACGTCGCCCATGAGCGCAGTCCGGCAGGCGCGTCGGTACGGAGTCGCTCGCCGATGATGGTCAGGCTGAACGCTCCCCCGTCGTCCTGGTCGAGCACGCCCAGCGCCGCCAGCAGCCTCAGGACTCGGTGCAGCGACTGCCCATGAGTGCCGGTTCTCCGGGCAAGTTCACTCCAGCTGAGCGGTCCGTCCGCGAGGAGGTCGGCGATTCCCAGCTGGGCGGCGACGTAGACGGCTCGCGAGATGTGGGTCCCCCAGATCATGCGCAGCAGCGTTGTCGCGGCTGAGCGCTCGGCGTCCGTTGGCTGCGCGGTGACGGAGTCTTCGACGCTCATGGCATCTCCTCGCATTGGGGTTGGCGGTGTGTGAACGGTGATCGCGGCGGGGTTTCCTTCGGGTCACGTGCGGATTACCGTCTGCCTACCGTGCAGTTCCACGTCCTCGGTCCGCTGGAGGTGACCCACGACGGGCGGACGGTCGCCGTGGGTGGCGCGCGGACCCGGGCGGTGCTGGCAATGCTGCTGATGAACGGCAACCGTGTCGTCGCGGCCGACCGGCTCGTCGACGAGCTGTGGCCCAAGCACGGGCAGGAACGAGGCGCGGCCAACCTGCAGGTTCGCCTATCGGAGCTGCGGCGGGCTCTGCGCTCGGTGAAAGAGGGCGAACGGCTGGTGACCCGGCCGCCGGGCTACCTGCTCCGTGTCACCGCCAACGAGCTCGACGTGCTCGTGTTCGAGCAGCTGGTGAGCGCCGGACGCGAGGCCATCGCCGCGGGCGACCCCGCCAGGGCGGTGGGGCTGCTGGAGCAGTCGCTGGCGCTGTGGCGAGGACCGGCGCTGGCCGACCTGGGGGAACGGCGGGTTCGCCAGCGCCGAGCGGGCCCGCCTGGAGGAGGAGCGGCTCGCCGCGCTCGAGTCTCGGATCGAGGCGCAGCTCGCGTGCGGCCGCCACGACGAGACGATCGCCGAGCTCGAGACACTGACCGCCGCGAATCCGCTCCACGAGCGGCTCTGGTGCCACCGACTGCTCGCCCTCTACCGGTGCGGCCGCCAGGCCGACGCGCTGCGCGCATACCGCGAGCTGCGCGCGACGCTCACCGAGCAGCTTGGGATCGAGCCGGGTCCGGAGCTGCGCGAGCTCCACGACCGGGTCCTTCGTCAAGACACGGACCTCGACTACCGGGCCGGCGCGCCCCCCGGCGCGGCCGCCGGCTGTTTGCGCGGTTCGAGCGGATGTCGATAACGCCCAGCGCGTTCCTGCGGATCATCCGGATGGTGAGGGAGATTGACGTGCGGGCGGTGCTGCCCACCATCCACGTTCCGACGCTGGTGATCCAGCGGCTCGACGACCGCATGACGACCCCGTGCCACGGGCGCTACCTCGCCTCGCACATCCCCGGCGCGCGCTATTTCGAGCAGCCCGGCGACCACGCCCTGCGATTCGCCGCAAGCGGGGACACCGACCGCCTCCTGCATGAGATCGACGATTTCCTCTCCGCCGTCTCGCGCCCGACCCAGCCCGATCGCGTGCTGACGACCATCCTCAACATCGAGCCCGCTGTTGAAGCGCGCGGCCATGTCCTCGCTCACCGCGGACGCTTGATCGAGCGCCACGAGGTTCTCCTGGCCACGTTCGACGCCCCCGGCCACGCCATCCGCTGCGCTCACACCATCCGAGCCTCCTCAACAGCAGCCGGCATCGAGCCGCGAGCCGGCGTGCACACCGGCGAGGTGGAGCTGCGCGGCGGGGCGATCGGCGGGCCGTCGGTCGACATCGCGGCCGCGATCGCGGCGCTGGCTCGGCCCGGAGAGATCCTGGTCTCACGCACCGTGACCGACTTGGTCATCGGCTCTGGCATCTCATTCGCGAACCGAGGCATTCACGGACTCAGCGGGATCTCAGACCCCTGGCCGTTGTTCGCCGTCACCGCCGTCTAGCCTCAGACGGCTCACCGGTCGCGACGTCCAGCCTGACCGCACCGTGCGGATCTGGGCTCGCGCATCGGCCAACTGCTGCGTGCCCTCAGCGGTCGGCGCCCTTGTTCCCGGGGGCTGCCGTCTGGGCCATGAAGGCGCGCCCGCAGGGAATCGGGCGCGCCGAGGCGAGGCGAAGCTGGCTGAACCCGCGCGTGTTCAGTGCAGCAGCATCAGCCGACCGCCCATCCCCGGGACCGGCTGGCGGGCGTGCGAGGGCGCGGGAGCCGGCTTGGCGACACACCCGTTGGCGATCAGGTTCTCGAGCTGGGCGGCGCCGATCATCTGGCCCGCTGTCGGCGCACCGCGGGTGCCCGGCGCGGCGCTTGATCCGACGATGTAGAAGTCGCGGCCCACCCTGAACATGATGTTGAGGGCAGCGATATGCGGGCCGCGGGCGATCCATCCCACCGCGCCCGGGATGGCGATGCCGCGTAGCAGCGTCACGTGTTCGTCGGCCCAGCCAGTCTCCGCCATCGCGCGCTGGTAGGCCAGTTCGGCGCGCGCGCCGTCGAGCGTGCGGTATCGCTCGACCACGGACACAGCCTCCGCGGCAAGCGGAAAGCGCCCGTGCAGCTGCTCGCGGACGCCCGCGACGAAGCCGAGACGCTCCAGGCGAGCGGCCTCGCGCGCTGGGGTTGTGGACCGCTCAACGCGAGCTGCCCAGGTCTGCGCCCTACGCACCGTCGTCAGCCGCTGGGTGATGATGAAACCGCGCAGCGCCGAGGCGGGCAGGACCCGCTGGGTCAGCGGCAGCGGCTGGACGGCGGCGACGGGTGCGGCGATGGGCGGGCTCGGCAACGAGCTGACGGCGCGCACGGCGGTGACGGCGATCGCCCCGGCCGTAGCCACGGCCGCGAGCAGCAGTCCGAAGTGGGTGCAAACGAAGCGGTTCTGCAGCGGGACATTCACGGCTCCTCCTCGTGTGGCGCCGGATCCGAGGCGGTGGCCTGGCCGGCGATTGCTGATGGGAGCACGGTATGTCCGGCGCGCGAGGGCGACGATGTCGCTCGCGACAGAGCTTCTATGCAATTGTGCACATTCGCCGGCGGCCGCCCGGCGGCGCCAGGGCTAGCGGACCAGCCCGCGCAGAGCCTCGATGTCGAGCACCCTGATCTCGCGCCGGCCGGTCTCGATCCACCCGAGCCCCCGGAGCATGTGAAGCGACCGGGCCACGGCCTCCCGCGAGGCGCCGCTCCACGCCGCCAGCTCGTCCTGGGAGAGCGGCAGCGTAATCCGCACTCCGCCGTCCTCCGGGGCTCCCCTGGTCTCCGCCAGCTCGACCAGGCGCCCGGCGATGCGCGCCGTCACGTCTCGGGTGGCGAAGTCAATGCGCTGGCGGTCGGCTTCGGCGAGCAGAGCGGCCACGTTGTCGAAGACCAGCTCCCCGATCCGGGGATGCTCGAGCGCGAGCCGCCGGAAATCGGCGGCGCGCACCGAGATCGCCTCCACCTCGTCCACCGCGGTCACGTCCGCCGTGCGGGGCCGATCGCTCACCGCCGCCAGCTCCCCGATCAGCTCGCCGGGGCCGGAGAACTTCAGGACCACCTCCCGTCCGCCCACGCCAATCAGCGACACCTTGACCGTGCCGGTGATCACCGCCACCACGCCGCCGGCGTCATCGCCCTCGTGGAAGATCGCCTCGCCCTTGGCGAATCGGCGCACCCGGCCGACGGCGCAGAACGCGGTGCGCTCCTCGTCCGTGAGGGCGCCGAGGAACTCAGCCATGCCGGAGCCTGTACATGCGCAGGCGCCCATAGTCCTTGGCCAGCGGCATGTGGCCGACGTAGTCACAGGTGAAGCGGTCACAGCCGGCCAGCACGAGCGCGGCCGCGAACGGCTCAGTTACGTAGACCGCTCCCGGCGGTGTCACGGGCTCGATCCGAGCGGTGCGACTGACATGGGATCCCATGAACGCGCCGGCGTCGATGACAGGATCGTGGATCGGGAAGACCGGGCCGAGGTGGCCGCCCAGCCGCAGCGCGAGGTGCTCGGGAAGCCCCACCGACGGCAGGTCGATCGCCGCCACGGCCGCTTGCAGCTCGAGCGCGCAGGCGGCCGCGCAGACAGCGTCGGTGAGCACGACGTAGACAGCATCGCCCCAGGTGTTGCGGTGCCAGATCTCGTCTTCGTGGCGCGCTAGGACCTCAGCAAAGGCCCCGAGGAACCGCTCGCTGAACACCGGCAACTGCTCGTCGGTCAAGGTGGAGAAGCCCCTCGTGTCGCCGAAGAGCAGCGCCCGCACCACGCGCCCGGGCCGGGTGCCCGCCGACCTGGCGGCCGGCGCGTGCGTCTGTCCAGGCACCGTGCAGCCATCCGGCGAGCTCGCCGGCGCCGAGGCGGCACCCACGGGGACGACGTCGCGATCGGGCGAGACGATGGTGACTGCGTGACCGCCGCGCCGCCAGGTGGCGATGTCGATCGCGGTGCCCGCGGCGCCGTTGGCCGAGGCGCCGTCCCACACCGCGAGCTGCCGGACATCCGCGTCGAGGTAGCGGGCGCGGAGCAGCGCAAGGCCCATCGCGAGCTCGCTGCCATATCGAAAGAGCACGTCATCGCCCAGGAAGGCGTCATCGGTGGCATAGCGCAGCGAGGCGGCGGCGTCGACGCAGTGTTCGAAGCGCCGCACCCAAGCTGCCCCGGCCGGCCCCACCGACCAGGCGACGAACTCGTCACGCGCGAACGGCAGCACGATATGAAGCTCTCCGCCGGCAGCCAGGATCGCCTCGGCCCAGAGAATGTCGGCACCGCTGGCCAGTGATCCATACGCGTATCCGATCCGGGTTGCGTGCACGGCCTCCTCGACGCGCATTGCCACGTCACTCTCGTTGTCTGGGCTGAAGCGGGCGCCGCCGAGGCGATGGCCGCAGAAATGCACGACCGCCGGGCCGGCCAGCGGGCCCAGGAGCTCGGGATCGATGCTCAGCAGGTCACAGATGAGTCGCAGCTGTCTACGGGTGCTCGCCAGGGCCCCGTAATCACCGTCATGCGCCGCCGCTGCGCGCACGAGCGCCCCCACCGCGGCGCGGGTCTCGCCGCGAAGGAGATGGGCCTCCGCCTCCGTGGCGAGGGTGTAGTAGGAGTCGCCGTTGCCGGCCACGAGGTTCAGGACGCTGCCCGCCAGCTCATGCGACCTCGCGGCGTACCCCGCGACGAGCCAAAGCGTCGCGGCGTTGATGGCCGGGTAGTACCCACGCGTTCGCGTGAAGATGGCGTGATACAGGGTCGCCGCCTGCGCGGCCAGTCGCGCGCGCTCGATCCCACTAGCGCTCAACGCGGCATCCTTGGCCAGCCGTGCGCGCAGGGCGCTCACATCCTCGTCAACGACACCGTCGAGCCCGTACTCCTCAAAGCGCCGCGTCGCCTCCTCGGTGGCTCCGGTCCGCGCCAGCGCCAACACCGCGCGGTGCTCCAGGCCCAAGTCGCCGGGGTGCTCGCTGAGACCGCGCTCGGCGAGATCGAACGCCGCCAGCAGCTCCCCCCGGCGCTCCTCGGCGCGCACCGCGTCAAGCCACGCCGTTGCGCTTCCGGGCCCCGCGCGGTCCCGCATGTCACCCAACCCCGAACTCCGTGCGTTCCCGCGCGGTGAGCGTGCGCGTCACGCGGGTCTGCGCCAACGCCAACAGCGCCGGCGGGTTCTCGCAATCGGTGCAGGCGTCCCACCGCCGGACCGTGTTGTCGGCTCCCCAGCTCAGCACCTGCCCGCTGTCGGCGCTGAAGGCGACGCCGCTCACCGCGTCGGGCTCGACGATGACGCGAAGCTCGGCCAGGGAACGGGCGTTAAAGATGCGGACGGTGTGGTCCAGGCCGGCGCTGGCCAGGTACCGGCCATCGGGGCTGTAGGCGACCATCGGCACCCCCTTGGTGTTCTCCGTGAGCTGGCTCGGGCCGCCGGTCGCCGGAACCGGACTCACCTCGATCGTCCCGTTCCACGACGCGACGGCCAGCCGGCGCCCGTCGGGGCGAAATGCGATCCAGGCGAGCTCGCCGCTGAGACTCAGTTCGCGCCCCACGGGCTTGCCGGTCGCGACGCTCCAGACCCTGATGCCGGTGCCGCAGAACGTGCCCGCTGCGACGAGCGTGCTGGAAGCGTCGAAGGCATAGCCACGCCAGCCCGCCGCGCAGTTCGACTCGGTGTCGAGCGCCCGCTGCCGCCCCGTGGTCAGGTTGAGGACCTCGAGCGCGTAGCGTGAGGTTGGGGGACCGCGGCGCGAGACTGGCGCAGCCCCGGTGGTCTGCACGGTCATCGCGACCAGGTTGCCGTTGCGACTCATGATCGGCTCGCTGCCCGTGGCCAAGGTGACGGGCACGGTCCTCACCACCCGTCGTTGGGATACGTTCCAGAGCTGCACCCGCCCGCGGGTGGCGTTGGGATTGGACGAGACGATCGCGGCTGCCAATCGCCCACCTGGCCCAAGGAAGAACGCGTCGAGGTTGGCGGTGGTCCGCGACAGCACGAGCGGAGCGGCTGTCGGGCGTCCATCGTCACGCCAGCGCTGGGCCACGACCGGCTGTCCGGGCCTGGGGCCCGGGCTACGGATCGTGACGAAGCCGCCGGGTTCAGGCTCCACATCGGCGACGTATCCGCCGATGTGGGCGGCACTCAACTCGAGTCCCCCTGCGCGCCAGACCCGCACCGTCCCGTCCGCGGAACCGGTGGCGACGACCCGTCCGTCGGGGCGAAAGCTCACGGTCGCGACGACGGCGGTGTCTCCGGAGTAGGTCTGGATCGCCTGGCCGGACGCCGCGGCCACGAGCCCCGCGGTGCCATCGGCAAAGCCGTAGGCGAGCTCGGTTCCGTCGGGGCTGAACGCGGCGGCGGTCGGCTCGACGTCCGGGTTCTGGATGGCCCGGAACCGAGGTACTCGGTTCAGCGTGGCGGCGTCGAGGATGACGAACGAGCCCCCCGCGGAGCCGATCAGGCCGACCGCGAGCTCGCGCCCGGACGGCGAGAAGGCGACGGTCGACGACAATGCGGGCCGCGACCCCACAATCCGCCGGTGCGCCACGTCGTAGACGACCAACCCGGGGCCGCCGTTGCCGGCATCGAAGCCGATGGCGATGCGCCGCCCGTCCGGACTGAACGCCATCTGGGTCGCGGGGCCGTATCGCCGGGCCTGGCGCGGGCGGATGACCTGCACGCGCCCCGTCGCCATGTTCCACAGGTCGAGCTGGTAGACGCCGACGGCCGCCACGATGGGTGCACGGGGGTCGACCGCGAATGTCCCCAGGCCCGGTATGGGGGGACTGGTGGCGTGCACAGCCCCCGTAAGGGGGTCGAGCGCGAGAATGTGAGCGCCCGACGCCATCAGCAGGGCCGAGCCGCTCAGGGTGTAGGCGAGCGCGGTCGGGGCCGCGCGGCCGGCTCGCACGGTCCGCTCGATCCTGCCGGTTGTCGCATCGGCGAACCTGATCGTCCCGTCACACAGCCCCTCGGCCAGCAGGTTGCTCTGCGGCGCTGGGTCAAAGGCGACCTCGGGGCCACCACAACCCTGTACGCCGAGGTCGGGGAGGCGGTAGCGGATCGTCGATGCGTCGATCGCCGATCTCAGGGCGAACATGGTGCCCGTCGCCCCGTAGGACACCTTGGTCCGCACCGCGGCCGCCCCCAGCAGGACCGCCCGCTCGGCGTCGACGGACTGTTGGTTGACGGACTCGGCGGCGAGCGCCTGCGCCCGGGCGTTGGTCTCGGCGGTGACCGCGGCACTGCGGGAGATGAGGGCGAAGATGAGGAGCCCGACTGCCACTACGGCGACGGCGAGACTGCCGCCGACGAGAATGCGCTGCCGGCGGCTGGCCGCCTGCCGGGCGGCGAGCAGGTACTCCTGCTCGAGCGCGGTTGGGCCGGGATCCTTGTCAACACCGGCCGCCAGCCACTGCTCCGCGTCCGCCAGCTCGGTACCGCGCAACAAGAAGCTGCGATCACGCCCGTGCTCATCCCATTCCAGCGCCCGGATGGTCACACGGGTGTGCTCCTGCTCCCACGGGAGGTCTGCGTCGATGGCGGCGATGATGCGATCGAGCTCGGCGCTGGCGTCGCCGTCCACGGGGATCCAGTTGCGATAGCGGATCTCTTCGGGGAGCTGGTCATCGGACACATGGCGCAGCGCCAGCGGGATGATGTGCTTGTTGAGCTCGCTGGCGTGTGTGACCTCTTGGTCACAGAACGGCGAGCCCACCGAATCGGGGGTGATGACGAACAGGAAGGTGTCCGAGCCCTCGATCGCGCGGCGCAGGGCGGCGGGGAACACCTCGGCGTCGCGGATCCCCTCCACGTCCACCCACACGTCCTTGCCGCGGCTCTTCAGGCCTTCGGCCAAACGCGTCACGAACCCGGCATCACGCCGCGAGTACGAGACAAACACGTTTGGCATCCGCACCCCCGAAGGCCGATATGAGACTGACGGAGGATATTCCCTGCACCCGCCCGCGTCTACACCGGCGTCAGCACGGCTCGCGCGGCCGCTTCACATGTTGGCGGCGGCCTCGACGATCGCCTCCCGGATGCGCAGGTACGTGCCACAGCGGCAGATGTTGCGCAGCGAGTCGATGTCTGCGTCCGTGATCTGCCGGCCCTCGGTCCTGATCTCGTTGACGAGTGCGACGGCCGCCATGATTTGACCGGGCTGGCAGTAGCCGCACTGCGCGACGTCGTGCTTTAGCCACGCCTGCTGCATCGGATGCAGCTGCTGGCCGATCGTCGCCGGGAGGCCCTCGATCGTCGTGATCTCGTCGGTCGGCTGGATGTCGCTGACGGGCACCGAGCAGGGGTTGAAAGCCTTGCCGTTGATGTGGCAGGTGCAGGCTTTGCAGACGTCCAGGCCGCAGCCGTACTTCGGTCCATAGACGCCGAGTAGATCGCGCAGCACCCATAGCAGGCGGACGTCGCCCGCGCAGTCGACGCTCACCTGCTTGCCATTGAGGACGAAGGTGTGCGTGGGCATCAGAACGCCTCGTGCAACCCGTCGGTGGGCGACTGGGGTATCGGCGGTACGGTCGGTAGCGGAGTGAACCCAAGCGGCTGCTGGTGATTGATCGGGAAGCTGGTCGGCATCGTCCCGGTCGCGCGCGCGTACGCGTTCGCGACCGCCGCCATCGATGCAGCGACCCCGAACTCGCCGGCACCGCCGGGCTCACTCTGATTGGGCGGCATGATGATCACCTGGATTCCCTCCTCCGGCGGGTTGTTCGGCGGGCAGTTCCACTCCCGCGTGTAGTAGGCGTTGTCCCAACTGCCTTCGAGGAAGTAGCCGTCGCGGAGGTGCAGGCTGTAGGTCAGCGCCTGCCCGATCCCGTCCATAATCCCCCCGATCATCTGGGCCTCCAGCCCGAGCGGGTTGATCGGCAGGCCGACGTCGACCGCGTAGGTGACCTTCGTGACGCGCGGTCCCGTGTAACCGTTCTCGACCACGCGGTTGACGGTCTGGGGCGTGCAGTCGATCTCGGCGACGCACGCGGCGTAGCCCTTGTACTCGCGGTGGATACCGATTCCCTGGGCGGTCAGCGGCGCCATGGGCTTGCCCCAGTTGGCAGCCCCCGCCGCCGCGTCCAGGACCGCGAGCATGCGGGAGTCTCGCACGAACGAGCGCCGGAACCGGTACGGGTCCTGCCCCATCGCGTTCGCCACCTTGTCGACCATCAGCTCCGTGGCCACGGTCACCTCCGGGCTGTAGATGTTGCGCACGCTCGAGGTGTTGAACACGCTGCCCGGCGGGTGGTAGACCTCGTTCAGGAGCTGCGTGACCAGTCCGAAGTTGTAGGGCACGTTGGCCGTGAGCGTGAAGATGCTCTGCGAATAGCCGAGAAAGTCGCCCTCAGGCAGATCGCCCACCGTCGCGCTCAGGATCTCGCCAAGCCCGTGGGTGAAGTCCGTCGCCGCACTCGTGTGACGCTGGTCGAACGCCAGCACCTCGTTCCCCAGGTAGGCGATCCGCACTCGCGAGGTGCACATCGGATGCACGCGCCCCTGGCGGAAGTTGTCCGTCCGGTGCCACATCAGCTTGACCGGCTTCCCCATCGCCTTCGAGATCACCGCCGCCTCGAACGCCGCGTCGGCGAACAGGTGGCGGCCAAACGACCCGCCGCCTTGGGTCACATGGGCCTGCACGCCCGCTAGAGGCAATCCCAGGATCTGGGCGACGGTCTCCTGGAAGTAGATCGGCGACTTCAGCGACGACCAGATCTCGGCGCTGCCGGGCCGGACGTCGGCAACCGCGCAGTTCGTCTCCAGAGGGTCGCCAGGGCGGAAGTAGAACGTGAAGCGCTCATCGAGCGTCTGTCCCACCACCGGCGTCATCGCCAGCTCGGCGTCGATCAGGTCCTGACGCACGTCGGCGTCTGACTTTCCTGCCGCCGCCCCGGGCGCCCACTGGACCTGCAGAGCCCGAATCGCGTCGATGCACTGCCCGAACGTTGTGGCGCGGACCGCGACACCCCCGGGGACGAACTCTGTGTGCGGGATGATCGCGACGTCGGTGACGCCGTCCATCGCCCTGACCTGCGCCTCGTTGCGGACCGCCAGTGCGGTGCCGTTGATGGTCGGGGGACGGCAGACCATCGTCGGCAGCGCGCCGGGCACTTCGAGATCCATCGCGAACCGCTTTCTGCCGGTCACGATCTCCACCGCGTCGATCCGCGGCTGCGGTGTGCCGACCAGCGTCTGCTGCGAGGCCGGCTTCAGCTGCGCCAGCACGGCTCGGGTGCTGACGGCCGCCGCCGTGCCGGTGAGTGATCCATACGAGAGCGACCTTCCGTCCGCCGCCGTCACCACGCCGTTCTTGAGCGTGAGGTTGCGCAGCGGCGTCTCGAGCTGTTTGGCCGCCGTCCGCGCCAGCTGGCCACGCGCGGTCGCCGCCGCAACCCGCACCTGGTCATAGAGAGAATGCATCGAGTTCGATCCACCGGTCAGCTGGTTGAACTCGAGCTCGGGGCGCGCATCGGACAGCACGATGTCGACCTTGTCGAGCGGTAGCTCGAGCTCGTCGGCGAGCACCATCGCGACGGCGGTCGAGATCCCCTGGCCGACCTCGGCGCGCGGAAGTGCGAACGACGCCGTGCCGTCGGGGTTGACGGTCACGGTGATCAGGCTCGCGGTCAGGTTGGCCGCGTCGGTCAGGAGGTCCGTCAGGTCGTAGAGGTCGACCGGCTGGACCGTCGCCACCGACGCGCGGGCCGGCGGCGCAGCACGCAGATCCGCCGCCGCCACCAGCGTCGGCGCCGCGATCAGGTACCCGATGAACCGCCGCCGCGAGATCGCGTTCGTCCGGGCGTGCTCTTTACCGACCTCGAAATCGGGCATGGGTCCTCCCTCGATTCACCTGGATGCTGCGAATATACGCCGACGCGCCGGTTTATGGCGCATCAGTGGCCATTTGCGCTCGCGCGGCCGCGCGCCACAGCCGCGCCACAGCCGCGCCTCGAGCCGGCGCAAGGAGAAGCGAGCTCGAGCAAGCCCTAGGGTCCGGTTATGGAGTTCAGCCGCGAGTTGCGCAACGACGTGCTGGCCGGAGACATCACCCTCTCGGTCCGACTATGGAAACAACCACGGGTGAAGCAGGGCGGCCGGTACCGGGTCGGCCCCGGTGAGATCGAGGTCGACGCCATCGAGCTTGTCCCGTTTGCGGCGGTCACCGCGCGGGACGTCCGACGAGCCGGCGAGCCCGACCGCGAGACGCTGCGCCAGCGCGCCGCGCACGCTGGGCCGATCAACGAGGACACGCTCGTCTACCGGATCGAGTTTCACAGGGTCAGCGCCGGCGACTGAGCCCGGTGGGTCGCTGGGCACAGTTTCGGCCGCTTTGTTGCGCGCCCGCCGCACGTTCGGACGAGGAGTCGTGTCACAGGTGGGGCTGCTGTCTTGTCTTTGTCTTGTGCGGTGCAGGTGGTTTCTCACCCACCGCCAGGAGATGACAGGTAATGACCACGTATCAAGGAGCCTCGGATGAGCACGACCTCGTCAGACCGCTTCGCCGCGCTGCCTGACGACGAGACGCTGGCGGCAGGGGTCGCAGCGGGATGACCGATCGCGAGCAGGTGCTCGAGGAGGTGCGTCCGGTCTCCTTCGCGGTCGCCTACCGGATGCTCGGCAGTGTGTCCGAGGCCGAGGACGTCGTGCAGGAAGCGCTGCTACGGGTGCATCAGGCGCTCGAGGCCGGCGAGCAGATTGAATCGCCGCCTGCGTTCGCGACCACCGTGACCACCCGGCTGGCGATCAACGAGCTGCGATCCGCACGGGCCCGCCGCGAGCGATATGTCGGCGAGTGGCTGCCCGAGCCGATCATCACCGACGGCCATGATGATCCGGCGCGGCAGGCGGAGATCGCCGATTCGCTGTCGCTGGCGATGCTGGTGCTGCTGGAGAGCCTCTCACCCGAGCAGCGCGCCGCACTGCTCCTCCACGACGTGTTCGACTACCCCTACGCGGAGATCGCCTCGATCGTCGGCAAGAGCGAAGACAACGTGCGCCAGCTCGCCACCCGCGCCAGGCGCCACGTCGAGCAGCGCCAGGGCGGGCGGGTCCGGTTCCAGACATCGCGAGAACAACGCGACGAGCTGGCACGACGGTTCTTCGCCGCCGCCGACCACGGCGATCTCGCCGAGCTCGAGGCATTGCTCGCTCACGAGGTCGAGCTGACCGCCGACGGCGGCGGCAAGGCTCCGGCCCTCGCACGGTCCCTGCGCGGACGCAGCCGTGTCGCGCGCAGACTGATCGAGTTCGCGCGTCGCCGGGCCGCCCTGATCCCGCAAATCCAGATACGGCCGGCGGAGATCAACGGTAGTCCTGGAGCGCTCTATCTCGACGGACAACAGCGACTGATCGCCGTTGTTGCCCTCGAGATCGCCGGCGGCCAGATCACAACCATCAGATCGATTGTCAACCCCGAGAAGCTCGCCCACCTCGGCCTGGACCGATCTGCCCACTCTCAACCTACCTTTGCGCGCGCTTCGCGGCGTGTGTCAGAAGCGACCGGACAACGTTCTGGTGGCGGGGTGTGATCGCGGCCCACAGCGCGCGGGCGGCGGGGTTGGCCTGCTGGACGAACGTCGCGAACAGCAGACCATGGGGCTCGCTTCGAAACAGCAGTTGGCCGCGGAGTCCGAGCCAGGAGTCGGCCGCGAGGAGGACGAACGCCGGGTCACTGTGCCTGACCTTCCAGCCCAGCACGCGATGCGATGACCACGGCGGCCCGAGCTTGAGGCCGAGCGCCGTCCACCCCAGCCATAGACGCCGGCGCACGCTCGCCGGAGCATCTTGCAGCACCGCATCGATCCACTGTTCTGACGTCTGCCGGACGTCAGCGGTCACGGCGAAGGCGTCGTGGTAGTCGATCCGGGGCAGCGTGCTGAGCACCCGTGCGTCGTGCGGCAGCGATATCTGGGTCACGGCGGGCGTCGTGGGACGGTGCTGTCCTCCCCATCGACCTCGCGATCCGCGACTGGGCACGGCACGACGCCGCCGTCGCCGCGCGCCTGCGGCGCGTCGACAACCGACGCATGCAATATCTACGCGAGCTGTTCGGGTCCTTCTGCACCGACGAAGACGAGATCGAAGGTCGCGCCGTGCTCGCGTTCTCGCTCGCGATCGGCTACCCGTTCATCGCCGCCGACCACGGCGCACGCAGCCGCCGCGGCGCGCTCGAGCTCGCCGTCAGACGGCTCCTCACCTGAGCCCACCAGAGGCGGCCCATGACGCGCGTCTCAACGGAAGCTCGCGGCCCGCTCGATCAGCCCAGCGGCCCTGCCGGAAGCCGGGCATAAACGACGTTGTCGACGAAACGGCCGCGTTCGAACGAGTAGTCCCGCAGGACGCCCTCGCGCACGAAGCCCGACGCCTCGGCGAGACGCTGCATCGGAGTGTTCTCGGGGAGCGTGTGCAGCTGGACTCGGTGCAGGCCGAGCTCGCCCTGCGCCCACCCCACCAGTAGCTCGATCGCCTCGCGTCCGACCCCGGCACGGCGAAACCCAGGCAGCACGAGGATGCTCAGTCCGGCCCGCCGGTTGGGCCAGGAGACTCCAACGAGTCCGATCTCCCCGATGAGCTCGCCGCTCCCGGGGTCGGCGATCGCAAACCAGTAGGCCGTGCGCTGCTCGCCGTCTTGGCCGTCTGCGGGGAACGTGCTGCGCAACCACTCGGCGTTCTCCTCCTCGGGCTCGATGCCGAGCATCGCACCCAGGGTCGGGTCATCAGCGAAGCCCTGGGCGAAGGCGTCGGCGTCCTCCGGGCGCGCTCGCCGCAGGACCACCCGCTCCCCGGTGAGCCTCATTTGCATCGGCCTATTGGTCGGGCGCCGGAATCGGCTCGGCCAGCGCAGCGCGCCCGGGAGACGCGGGGAAGGGGTCCGCGAAGTACTGCGTCTCGTGCGTTACGAGGCCGTCGGTGATCTCCATGACGCTGACCGAGTATGTGGGCACGCCGTCATAGGTGATCACGCACTCGCTCACCCATAGGCCGCCGCCCCCCACGATCCTGCGGATGGTGAAGTGGCGTTCTGCCGGGTGCCCGCCGCGCTGCGCTTGGATCCTCGACCGCCCTCGGAAGCGCTCCCCGGACTGCGGGTAGTCCAGGATCGCGTCGGCAGCGTAGATGGCGTGCTCAGCGTCGGCGTCCCCGCGTTCGGAGGCCTCCCAGTGCTCCCGGATCCGAGCCCGGATATCGCCTTCACGATCAGTTGCGCTGTTCACCGGTGAGCCCCCCATTGCCGCTAGGAATGCCGCTGGCTCGCACGACAGATGCTACCCGAGGGTTCTCGTGCCGCGTGGGACCTCGCTAGCGGCGGCGCTGCGCGTGCGCCAGCGAATCGACAGCCGACGCGATAGCCGCCGGCTGACCGATGGGGGCCGTTGCCAACGACGGGGGTCCAGGTCTGCCCCGCAGAGCGCGCAGCCAGCGGCGAACGGGGTGACTCGCTCGCCGCACTGGGGGCAGAATCCGGGATGCATGAGACGAGGATGGCCAAGGTGGCTCTGGCGCCGATAAACGAAATCGCAGGCCCGACGAAGAACCCGCCGGTCACCACGGAGCGGGCCGGTGGCTGACCAAGCGCGCCCCGGTCCGATCCGCGCGATCACGCGCGTGCTGTGGCGCTTGATGCGCGCCATCGCCCGTGGCGTGCGCGGCGAGGTGGTCAAGCGCACGGGCGGCCCGGCCCGCGCCAGGGTCATCACGCTGTTCGCGTGTGTGCTGGCGCTGAACGGGGCCGACTCGTCGACCGTGGGCGCCATCGCCCCGCAGCTCGAGTCGGCGTTGCACATCAACAACACGGACCTCGGGCTCCTCAGCTCGGTCTCGCTGTTGGTCGGCGCCGTCTTCACGATCCCGGTCGGGTTCCTGGTCGACCGCACGAAACGCATGCCGCTGCTGGCACTCAGCATCGTCCTCTGGAGCATCGCCTCCCTGTTCAGCGCCTTCGCGGGCAGCCTCTCGGGCCTGCTGCTGAGCCGGCTGGCGCTCGGCGCGGTCGCGGCGTCGGCCGGGCCGGCGATCGCCTCGCTCACCGGCGACTATTTCGCCGCCGAGGAGCGCGGACGCATATGGTCATACATCCTTGTCGGCGAGGCGGCCGGCACGGCGTTCGGGTTCATCGTCAGTGGCTTCGTGGCGAGCGCGATCGACTGGCGAGCCGCGTTCGTGGTGCTGGCAATCCCCGGGTTCTTCGTCGCGCGTGAGCTGTGGCGGACCGTCCCCGAGCCGCTTCGTGGAGGTCAGAGTCATCTTCAGGTGGGAGCGGTCGATTTCGGTCCCCAGATGGCGCAGGCCGGCGCGCATGCGGACCGCGGACAGGTACCGGCGGACGAGCCGCGCCCACCGGTCGATGCCGAGCACGAGGCGGCACGCGAGGCCGCCCGCCGCGCCGGCGCGGTCCCGAACCCGCGGCTCGTGCTCCATGAAGATCCCAGCGAGATGGGGCTGGGGCCGTCGATCCGCTACCTCTTCTCGATCCCGTCGAACGTATTGATGATCATCGGCTCGTCGCTGGGCTACTTCTACTTCGCGGGGTTGCAGACGTTCGCCCTGCTGTTCGTCAAGGGCCACTACCACGCCAGCCAGGCGACAGCCGAACTGGTGCTCGCGCTGCTGGTCGTCGGGGCGGTGATCGGCACCCTCGTCGGCGGCCGGCTGCCCGACATACTGGTCAGGCGCGGGTACCTCGGGGCGCGCGTGTGGTTCGCGGGTGCGTGCTACATCGGGGCGGCGCTGCTGCTGATCGTCGGGGTCCTCGGAGCCCACCTCACGCCTGCCTTGTGGTTCAACGTCGCCGGCGCGGCGCTCATCTTCGCCGCGAACCCGCCCATCCAGGCGGCGCGCCTCGACGTGGTGCCCGCGGGCCTGTGGGGACGAGCGCAGAGCGCGCTCACCGTCGTCCGCTCGCTGGCCCAGGCAGCCGCCCCGCTCGTCTTCGGCGGCGTCTCGCAGCTGGTGGCCGGCATCTTGCCCGCGCAGGCGCCGATCGGCACGCACCCCCACGCGCCAAATCCCGCCACGACAACAGGACTCGAGGTCACCTTCGTGATCATGCTCGCCGCGCTCCTCGCCGCCGGCGTGTTCCTGTTCCGCGCGGGCAGGACGTTCCCCTCAGACGTCGCCACCGCGGCCGCGTCGGAGCCGAGCGGCGGCGGCTCACGGGGTCGCGACCCGTAGGGGCGCGACGCTAACCGTGCTGACCGAGGCGGGCGCGGCTCGGCCGCCCCTGCCGCGGGATGCGGCCGGGGGGTCTGGCGGCCGATTCGGGCTCCGGCAGTGCACCCCTGTCCCGCTCGGCGTCTTTGAGTTGGTTGACCGCCCAGATGCCCGATTCGATATGTCGCGTCATGGCGCGGCGCGCGCGTGTGGCGGCGCGTGCCTCGATCGCCTCAGCGATCTCGTCGTGCTGGCCGAGCGCGATCTCGACCGCGGCGGGGAGCGTACCGGTTGCTCGGCGAGCGTTGTTGAGCAGGTCGGAGACCGGGGCCAAGACCTTGGCGAGTACGGCGTTTCCGCTGGCTTCGGCGATCGCTTGGTGAAACTCGATGTCCGCCTCCCACACGGACGTTCCCATCTCATAGGCGACCCGATAGTGGGTCCGAGCGCGTCTCATGGCCAGGAGGTCGTCATCGCTTCGGTGTTTGGCCGCGATCGCGGCGGCAGCAGGTTCGAGGATGAGTCGGACCTCGTAGAGCTCGGTGACCGTTTGGTCGCCGATAAGCATGGATACGGCTGAGTTTGCGAGGGTGTTGGGGGCCGCCTGGCCGAGCACTCGCGCCCCCAGGCGGGGTCTGATGTCGACGAGCCCCAGCGTTCGGAGGCTCTGCATCGCCTCTCGGACGGTGTTGCGCCCGACGCGGTACCGGGCCATGAGCTGCTGCTCGGAGGGAAGCCGATCGCCGGCCCTGTACTCACCGCGGGTGATCGCCGCCAGCAGGTCGTCCGCGACCGTCTGGCTCAGGCGATCGGCCATAAGCGACTCCGAACCGCGGGTAACAGGATGTTCATGTCAGGGCTTGACATCGTCGCGCTGGCTGTAGTCTAATCCCATTTGTAGGACGAATGGGACCAGTGTGATGCGAACCGTGGCGACAATTTCGTTGGGTGCGACGGATGCGCCTGCGGCCGGTGACGCCGCCCTTCTCGAGGCCGGGGAGCTCGTGCTCCTGCTGGCGTTGGAGAACGCGAAGCTCACCGCCGCGTGGGCGGACGCGCTCCGTCAGCTCGCCGAGGCGCGTGAACGGGTGATCCAAGCCGGTGACGTGGCGCGCCAGCGCCTGGAGCGGGATCTCCATGACGGCGCCCAACAGCGGCTGACGGCGATCCAGGTCAAGCTGGCGCTTGCGCAGGAGGCTGCCGAAGGTCAGGATCTGGCAAGACAACTCGCGTCGATCGGCGCGGACGCTGCCAAAGCGGTCGACGAGCTCCGCGCCCTCGCGCGGGGGATCTATCCGACGGTGCTGCGAGACAACGGTCTCGGCGACGCGCTGCGCTCGATGGCCAGAGAGGCGCCGATCGCAGTCGATGTCATCGACGAGGCGGTCGGACGGTGCGCGGAGCCGGTGGAGAACGCGATCTACTTCTGCGCGCTGGAAGCCGTGCAGAACACGATCAAACACGCGGGCGCTGAGGCCAGCGTCACCCTGCGGATCAGCCGTGACCTTGGACTCCTCCGGTTTGACTTCACCGACGACGGCGTGGGACTCGACACCTCAACACGAGGCGACGGCATCGGCATGACCAGCATGCGCGATCGGATCGGCGCGGTCGGCGGAGAGCTCGAGGTCATCTCCTCCCCGGGCGGGGGAACGACGGTTCGCGGAGCAGTTCCCGACCGCGCCAGTGTCAGCGTCCTACCCCTCGCCCGGACACCGCATCATCCTGATCGAGCGACAGCCGCATAGGCGCAGGACGGTGGCTGCGGGGGAAGCGTAGCTGCGGGCCGACACGATCGCCGGGGCCGGTCGCGGGCACGCACCGTCGTAATCTGCGAGCGTTCCGGCCGCAGATTCGCGGATGACTCGAGCGCCAGGTGCAGGAGCGACGATGAAGTTAGGGCTGGGCCTGTATCGCCACATGCTCACCGAGGACAACCTCCGCTTCGCCCGGCAGGCCGGTGCCACCCACATCGTTGCGCACCTGGTCGACTACTTCAGCGCGGGACCGCGTATACCGTCATCGGTGTCGGCCACCTCGGGCTGGGGGTCCTCGGGACGCGTCGGAAGACCGTGGACGCTCGAGGAGATCGAGGACGTCAAGACGAGGGTCGCCGCCGCCGGCCTGACACTCCACGCGATCGAGAACCTCGATCCGGGCCATTGGTACGACGTTCTGCTGCATGGCCCCAGGCGAGATGAGCAGCTCGAGCAGGTGCTCGAGAGCATCCGACTCGTGGGCCAGGCGGGCGTGCCGTGCCTGGGGTACAACTTCTCCGTCGCGGGCGTGTGGGGTCACCACACCGGACCGTTCGCACGCGGCGGAGCGGAGTCGATCGCCTTCGACGCGGGCAGGCTCGGTCCCCAACCAGAGATCCCCATCGGGCAGGTGTGGAACATGAACTTCGATGACGGGCCGTCCAACGCCACGATCGGGACGGTCGATGCCGATGCGATGTGGTCGCGGCTGGAGGCGTTCCTCGCCGCCGCCGTCCCGGTGGCCGAGGCGGCAGGAGTCCGGCTGTGCGCCCATCCCGACGACCCGCCGGTGCCGACCCTGCGCCACACCGCCCGAGTGCTGACCAGCCCGGCGGCGATGCAGCGCCTCCTCGACTGCGCGCCCAGCCGCGCGAACAGTCTCGAGTTCTGCCAGGGCACGGTCTCGGAAATGCCCGACGTCGACGTGTACGACGCGATCGCGCGTTTTGCGCGCCAGGACCGGATCGGCTATGTCCATTTCCGCAACATCGTGGGCCGCGCACCCAAATACCATGAGGTCTTCGTTGACGAGGGCGACGTCGACATGCTCAAGGCGCTTCGAACGTACGCGGCGAACGGGTATGACGGCGTGTTCATCCCTGACCACACGCCGCAGATGAGTTGCGCCGCGCCTTGGCACGCGGGGATGGCATATGCGCTCGGATACATGAGGGCGGCGATGCAGGCCGCCGAACGCTCGTGACCGAGCAACCATCCACGCCGACGGGGCGAGACCGCATCCCGAGGAGGCCGCCGGGCCGGGTCGAGGTTCTGCCTGCGCCCGACGTTCTGATCGTGGCTGAAGCCCAGGTCGGAGAGGGACCCGTGGTCGATGAGCGCACCGGCCGGCTGTGCTGGGTGGATCTCGTCCAGGGAGTGATCTACGAGCACGAACTCGAGGAGAGGCGGCAGGTGACCGCCGCGGCGTTGGAGACCATGGTCGGCGCGATCGCCCCGCGCCAGGGCGGAGACGGCTTTGCCGCAGCGGTCGCGGACGGGTTCGGCTACTACGCCTCAGGTCGGCTGACCATCAGCGATCGCGTCCTTCCCGAGCCGCACCGCCGGATGAACGACGCCAAGTGCGACTCCGCCGGTCGCCTGTGGGCTGGGAGCACCCACATGGAGTTCGTCCCTGGCGGCGGCGTCCTCCACCGGTGGGACGGGAGCTCGTCCAGCGTCACCGTCGCCGAGGGATTCACACTCCCCAACGGCCTGGGCTGGAATCACGAGGACACCAGGATGTTTCTCGTCGACAGCATGACCAACCACCTGCTGAGCGCTGCCTACGATGCCGACGAGGGCCTCATCGGCGAGTTCACCCCTCTGTGCAGGATCGAACCCGGGCTGCCCGACGGACTCGCCGTAGATGTCGATGGCTCCGTCTGGGTCGCGGTGTGGTCCGGCGCCGAGCTACGTCGTTTCGACCAAGCCGGCAATCTCACCGGGATCGTCCCGATGCCGGTGACTCAACCCTCCAGCTGCGCGTTCGGACCTGACGGAACGCTCTACATCACGAGCGCCCGGGAGGGGCTCAGCCCGCAGGAGCTCGCGGCCCAGCCGCACGCCGGATCGGTGTTCGCGGTTGCCACCAACACGCGCGGCGTCCCCGTTCGAGCCTTTTCCCACTGAGATGGGTCGATGAGATCGCACAGCGTGATGACCCTCTCTAGGATGACCCGAGTCCGTCGCGCTCGACGTGATCCACAAGCTCTACTGACCACCCGAACACCGATCTCGAGCGTCGAGGAGTTGATCATCCTGATGACGAGGCGCAGCGATGGATAGACCGGTGTTGTTCTGTTACGACGGCTCCGAGGGATCGAAGGCTGCGCTTTCGGTCGCCGTGGAGCTCGTCATGCATCCTGCCGATGCGGTGGTGCTGGCCGTGTGGACGCCGGTAGCGATCCAGCTGGCCAGAGGCGGTTCATTGCTGGCCGCCGTCCCCAATGAAGGCCAGCTCGACGAGGAGGAGATCGCCGCAGCGCAGGAGATCGCCGATGAGGGCGCTGCGGGCGCCCGCAGGCGTGGCTACAACGCCTCAGCGCGCGTCGCGGAGTCGACCGAATCGGTGGCCAAGACGATCCGTGAGGTCGCTCGGGACATTGACGCGCGCCTGATCGTCTGCGGGCAACGTGGACGTGGGGCGTTCGCAAGTGCGGTCCTCGGCAGCGTCTCGCACCAGCTCTCCGCGCATGCGGAACGTCCGGTGCTGATCGCGCCGCAGCACCCCGCCGCCTAGCGACGGTTACCCGACGACCCGCGTGGGTCGGGCGACCCCTCCGCCTGTGGGAGAGGTCGGGCGCTCGCGCGCAGGGCGTGGGTGGTGGCCTCCGCCCTGGCCTCGAGGTGCTGCGCATACGCGATCCCGCGGGCGAGCGCCGTCCTCAGGCTGCACTCGTGGGCTCCGGCCTTCGACGGCAGGACCAACAGCGCCACCAACAGGCCGGCGGCGAAGATGCCTGCCGCCCACCAGAAGCCTGTCGTGTAGCCCTGGACGGCTGCGACGCCGGCCAGCCCGGGCACGCGGGGGTGAGTCCGGGCATAGTCAGCCGCGGCGCTCGCCGAGACCGTGCTCAGCAGCGCGAGGCCAGCGGCGCCTCCGACCTGCTGGGAGGTGTTGACCATCGCCGAGGCCACGCCGGTCTCGCGGACTGGGACGCCGAGGGTCGCGGTCCCGATCGCGGGCGCGAAGATGCAACCCATCCCGACCCCGATGATGAGCAGCCCCGGGAGGACGTGGGTCGCGTAAGCCCCACCAGGACTGAGGCGGGTGAATACGACCATCGCGATCACCCCAAGCGTCATCCCGGTCATCACGAGCGGCTTGGCGCCGGTGCGAGGCAGCACCCGGGTCTGCGCCGTGACCGACGTGACCACGAGGAGACCGGTCATCGGGAGAAAGGCCAGGCCGGTGGTCAGCGGTGAGAACCCGAGGGTCAGCTGCATGTAGTAGGTGAGGAAGAAGAAGACTCCGAAGAGGCCGGCAGCGGCGAGCAAGACGGAGAGGTATGCACCCCCACGCGCTCGGTTGCGCACGATATGCAACGGAAGCAGAGGGTCCTTGACGCGGCTCTCGATGAGCACGAAGGTGGTCAGCAGCACAGGGCTTGCGACGAGGGCGACGATCGTCGCTGGGGCGGTCCACGATTGGGTCTCAGCGTTGGAGAAGCCGTAGACGAGCGCGAACAGCCCCGCGGATGCCGTGAGAAGGCCGGGGACATCGATGCCGCCCCGCTCGGGATCGCGGTGGTTGACCAGGAGCCGCAGCGCGAGGATCGCCGTAGGCACCGCGATCACCAGGTTGACGTACAGGCACCAACGCCACGAAAGGAACTGGGTGAGAGCCCCGCCGAGGACCAGACCGACCGACGCCCCGCCGCCCGCGATCGCGCCAAAAATTCCGAACGCCTTTGCCCGGTCAGGGGAGCCGGCAAACGTGACCGTGAGCAGTCCGAGCGCTGACGGTGCCAGCAGCGCGCCAAACGCACCTTGGAGCGCCCGAGCGGACACGAGCATCTCGAAATCCTGCGCCAGCCCGCCGATCGCGGAAACGATCGCAAAGCCAATCAGCCCGGCGACGAACGTCCATTTGCGCCCGAAGAGATCACCGAGCTTGCCACCCAGCAGCAGCAGGCTGCCGAACGCCAGCGAGTAGGCGGTGACGATCCACTCCCTGTCGGCCGTCGAGAAATGAAGGTCCCGCTGCGCCGACGGCAGCGCAATGTTCACGATCGTTGCATCGAGCACCACCATCAGCTGCGCCGTCCCGAGGAGCGCGAGGACGGCCCACCGATTGGGTTCGGCCTTCTGTGCCTCTGACGGGCGCGGATCCGCCATCAGAGTCCTCATGGTGGCCACCGTACGCCATCCTTAACCCTGCGCCAAGTCAGACGAACTGCGTGACTCCGCCACGCGACCGCCCCGCCGACGAATAGGACCTGACATGCAGATCACCCGTAGCTCGATCGACACCGCCAAGGGCCCGGCCGACTGGTTCACGGGCGACGTGTACATCGACGCCGCCGCCGCGCCGGCCGGCACCTCCACCTTTGCCGCCGCCAACGTCCACTTCACTCCGGGCGCTCGGACCGCCTGGCACACCCATCCTCACGGTCAGACGATCTACGTCACCGAGGGCATTGGGCTGTGCCAGCGCGAGGACGGACCCGTCGAGGTGATCCGCCCCGGCGACCGCGTCTTCTTCGAGCCGGGCGAGAACCACTGGCACGGCGCCGCCCCGAACCGCTTCATGGTCCACATCGCCATGCAACAGAATGACCAGTCCGGCAGTCCGGTGACGTGGGGCCGTCACGTCACCGACGACGAATACAGCGCCACCCCCACCACCAATGGCTGACCACTGCGCCGGCGCACGACGCTAATGCGGGTGGCCAATGCTCGGCCAATCGCGTCCGAACCAGCGCTTGATGCGGCTGGAGCCGAACTCGGCCTTGTCCGCCGCCAGTGCGGACGAGGGACCAATGAGCTCCCCGGACCGCTGGTCACCGAAGAAGGTGACGTCCACCAGCGCGACCTGGTCGGCTCCGAACTCGAGGTAGCAGATCCCACGACCGCCGTACTGGGCCGAGCTCGCCTCGCCGCGGACGCGCGCGGCGATGTGCTGGGCGGCGATCGCGGCGTGACCCTCGGCGAACACGCCGGCCCGCGGAGTGCCAACCGCCGCCACGTCGCCCGTCGCGAATACACCCGGGTACGACGTCTCGAATGTCTGCGCGTCCACGGGGATCCACCCGTCCTTGGTCAACCCGGCCTCGACGACGACGGCGGGCGCGTGATGGACCGGGACCGCCAGGAAGAGGTCATACGGCATCTCGCCTCCGTCGCGCAGCAGCGCGACGTTGCGGCTGGTGTCCAACTCGTGGACCTCGCGGCTGGGGTGCCACTCGATGTCGCGTTCGGCGAAGGCCTCCAGCAGTGCGGCAGACGCGGCCGGTGACGGCGGGATCGGCCGCCCGAAGTCGATCACCAGCGCGATCTCCGACTTCTCGCGCAGCCCCCGCGTGACGAGGTACTCGTGAAGCAGCAGCGCGGTCTCGCTCGGCGCCGGGGGGCATTTGTAAGGCGTTGAGAGCACTCCGATGACGACACGGCCGCCCTGAAAGGAATCCAGAACCTCGCGCGCCGAGAATCCCCCCGACACCGTGTAGAACTCGTGGCCGCCCTCCGTCAGCCCGGGCGTCGCCGCCGGATCGAGATCCGCGCCCAGGGCGACCACCAGCACGTCGGCCGCGAACTCACCGGCGTCGGTCTGGACGGTTCGGCTCACCGGATCGATCGCCCGGATCGTGGTCTGGACGAATCGCACGCCGGGCTTGACGATGTCCGCGTAGGGATGGCGGACCTGCTCGGCCGCGGCGCGGCCGAACATGACGTCGAGCTTGGAGAACCCGAACACGAACGTGTCGTTCTGGTCGATCAGGACGATCTCGATCTCGTCGCCGAACTCCTCCGAGAGCCGAGTGGTCAGCTCGAGTCCGGCGAATCCGGCTCCGAGCACGACGACGCGCGTGCGGCCCCCCGAGCCGACGGACGTCATGGCCGCACCTCGTCTCGCTGCATCGTGGTCCCCTTCCCCGGTGTCCCGGTGAACCGCCGCTCACAAGCCGTGGAGCGTCGTCCACATCTGATCAACGGCATTCTAAGGGGCGGCTGTCTGCATCCTCAGCCCGACCCAACCAACAGGACGGAGACCATGCGCAAGATCCAGAGCCAGGGCGTCCATCACATCACGCTGGTGGGCGCCGACCGCGAGACCTCCATCGGCTTCTGGGAGGGCGTGCTCGGGATGCCGTTCATCTTCGAGCAGCCCAACCTCGACCGCCCCGAGGAGAGCCATCTGTATTTCGACCCGGGCGATGGGCGGCTGATCACGATCTTCACCAACGAGGGGCGCACCCCCAACCCGCGGCGCACGCCGACCGACCCCGGCTGCGTGCACCATGTCGCCTTCGCGCTGTCACAGGCGACGTTCGCGCAGACGGTCGAGCGGTTGGACGAGCGCGGGATCCACCACTCCGGTGTCAAGGACCGCGGCTTCATGGACTCGATCTACTTCACCGACCCTCTCGGGCTGCTGATCGAGCTCGCGTCCTACCGCTTCGAGCCGCCGGCCGGACACACGCACGCCGACGTCCTGCTCGCCGCCCACCGCATCCGCGTGGAGCGCGGGGACTACGCCATCGCGCCCGTCCACCTCGCCGACGCCATCGAGCAGCTCGTGACCGGCTCGCGCGGCTCGCTGTCGAGCGACCGCTCCCCGAAGGACCCCTACATCCATGCGGCCCCCACCGAGGTCGAGACGCCCGATGAATAACCTCACTGATCCCCATGAGCACCGCCCCCACTTCCACGATCAGGCGCGCCGCTGACGGCGACCTCGAGAACGTCGTCGAGGCCTACAACGCGGGGATCCGCGAGCGCGTGGCCACGTTCGAGACCCGGCTGCGGACGCCGGCCGACATCGCGGGTTGGCTCACGGACGGGCGTCCGTTCATCGCCGTCGACCACGACGGTCGCGTACTGGGTTGGGCGCGGGCCGGCTTCTACTCGGACCGGTGCGTCTATGACGGCGTCGGCGAGCACGCCGTCTACGTGCACCCCGACGCGCGAGGGCAGGGCCTTGGCCGTCAGCTCCTGACCGCGCTGTGCGCGGAGTCCGAACGACATGGCCTCTACAAGCTGACCAGCCGCGTGTTCTCCGACAACCACTCCAGCCGTGCCGCGCATCGTGCGGCCGGGTTCGCGGAGGTCGGCATCCAGCGCCGCCACGGAAGGCTGGACGGCGAGTGGAAGGACTGCGTGCTGGTGGAACGGCTCCTCGGCGACGCCGCGCGGTAGGCCGCCGGACCCGGACTGCTCGATCAGCAGGCGATCCTGGCCGGCGGGCCGGCGCCGGATGCGCATGCGACCGGCCGCGGCAGCAGCAGGACGGTGGCGGTTGCCCGGGCGGCGGCGAAATTGGCGCCGGTGAGCCTGGCGGGCACGTTCAGGCTGGTGGCAGAAGCGCCGCGCGCCGCGACGACGCGTGCGGAGAAACGGAAGCTCATCGGTCTGCCGCTTACGAGCGCGTCGAGGTCCCAGCAGAGACGCGCCCGGCCGGCGACCGCGCCGGGGGCTGAGGTGACGCGCAGGGTTCTGGGGACCGCCACGCACACCCTGGGCATCACGCCAGGCGTGTGCCTGGTCGCGGCGACCGTGATCACGAAGCCGACCACGTGGCCTGGGGTCGCGAGCGGCTCGATGGGCACAATCCGCACCTTGGCCGCCGTGCTCAGCGGGGTGATGGTGGCAGCCGCCTTGGCGAAGTCGTTGGCGTAGCTGGGATCGAGCTGGTTGCCGCTGACGGTGACGGCATCGATGAGGTGACCCGGCCGCAACGGGCGGAGGACCAGCGCGAAGCTCTGGCTGGCGCCGGCCGCGAGCTCGGAGAGGTGGCACTGGACCGGCATGCCCGAGCTGCAGGTGAACGCTCCCGGCTCGATCGCGGTCACCTCGGCGGCCGCGCTCAGCGCGTCGGTGAGGTCCACGCCTGTCGCGGCGCCGGGCCCATGGTTGGCGACGGTGATCGTCTCGGTCAGGGTCCCGTCGAGAGCATCCCGCGATGCGCTCTCGCGGTCCTGGACGCTGAGATCGGCCGGAGGGGCACCGGGGAGCGGCATCGGGGCCGTCGCCGCGGAGCTGTCGTTGGCCGGCGTCGGGTCGGGCTGAGACGCGCTGATGCTCGCGTCGTTGGTCGAGCCCGCCGCGGCATCGCCCGCGGGCTCCATGAGCACGATGTCGGCCTCAGCCGATCCGCCGGCGTCGAGACGCGGGATCACGCATGTCACCTCGGTCGCGCTCACCGTGCACGAGCCCTGGTCGATCGTGGCCGATTGGATCGTCGCCCCGGGTGGCACGACGTCGTGCAGGACGACATCGCTGGCGTCGCCGGGGCCCTTGTTCTCGATCGTGACGTGATCGTCGACCGCGTCGTCGCCGAAGGCGGCGGGCGCCACCGTCTCGCTCTGCAGGAGGTCGAGATCCGCCGGCTCGGACGGCATCGGTCCGGGTGTCGCGCTCACGATCGTCTCCGAGGACAGCGCGGTCAGCTCCTTGCCGAGCGTGGGCGCGACGAACGTCGCCTGGGCGACGTTCGTGATCTCGTGCTCGGCGGTCAGGTTGTCAGCGACGCGGGCCTCGAACGTGATCTCGGCGCTGTCCCCGGGTGAGCCGGCGACCGCGAGGGTGCCGCCCTGCCCCGGCCCCGCCCCGGTGCCGAGGAAGAACCGGACCGTGTTCTTGGCGGCGTCGAACTCCCCCTGGTCGTCGCCGGCGATGTCGGTCGGCGCGGCCGTGGACGCACCGGAGATCCTCAGCGACCCGGCCACGTAGGTCGTGTCGGCCGGCAGCTTGTCCGCGGCGATGAAGTTCGTTGCCGCCTCCAGGCCCTCGTTGACGAACTTGACCGCGTAGCGCAGCCGGTCTCCGGCACGCGTCGGGCCATCCGGATGGGTGAGGTTCACGACGGTCTTGTTCGCACGGATCACGGGGGCGTAGAGATCGGTGGCGAAGGTGAGGACGTGCGGCAGGTATTGGTCGCTGCTCGTGCGCAGCGCGATGTTCGCGCTGGTGGCGCCGTTCGCGAGGAACCCGTCGATCCCGATCCGCTTTGCGTCGAACCCCAGCTGGTTGACGTAGTCCGGCGTCTTGTCGGTGACGTTCTGGCCGCCGGTCGAGATCGCGCTGTCAAAGAAGTTGTTCGCCGGGGTGACCCGGTCGCTCAGCGCTTTGCCGTCCAAGGTCGCGCTGTCCCCGGTCAGCCCGCGGTCGCCCTCGTAGGCGACGAACCCGAGCTTCGTGCGGACCGGGCCGCTGAGCGGCGTCTGAAACCCGCTGACCGGGATCGTCACCGCCGGCTTGCTCTGCGTGACGGACTGCAGGCCATCGAACACGGTCAGGTTCCGGGGCGGCTCGCCGGCCGCCTCGTAGGCGACCACGAGCGCCCAGCCCGCGTATCGGTCCTCGCCTGTCGCCGCCTGGACGTTCGCGACCGTATACACGCCGGAGCCGGCGCTCTGCACCTGGCGCGTGACGTCGGCGAACGCGCCATAGGCGCCCGTCACCTCCGAGCTCTGATCCACCGCGGCCGTCAGCCGCTCAAAGCCGGAGGCGCCCGGGGGCTTGAGGTCCACCCGGCTCACACCCGCGCCCGACGCGTCGGGCGCGGCCTTCCCGCCCGTCCCAGCGTTCGTGCGCGCGCCGTAGTAGAGGCCCGCGAACAGCACTCGCGCCCCCATCGGCAAGCTCAGGCGAGCCGACGAGGAATCGAGCGTCGTGGCCTCCACGTTGACGCGCGCCATCGAGAAGTTGTTGTTGTTGAGCAGAGCGCCGACTCCGGCACGCGCGTTCGCGCAGTCGGCCACCGAGGTCTGGCAGCTCTCCAGCGTGTTGCCGACGATCGCGATGTCCCCGTTCGCGTTCGTACTGAATCGAGCCGTGAACGTGCGATCGGCGAGCGCCGGAGACGCGAGTCCGATCGCGAGCAGCCCAGCCAATAGGACGGAACGTCGAATCCCCGCAGATCCCGCTGTCACGGACGCCTTCCCCTCACCAATGCCGAAGAGCACCCACAGCGTACGCTCCACGGCCTCTCGGCGCGAGAGCAAGGCGTGACGTCGGCGCCGGGCAACGGATCAGATGCTGCGCCCGGCGCTCTGCCAGTAGCGCTCGCGGATCCGGCGCTTGAAGATCTTGCCCGACTCCTCGCGGGGCAGCTCGGTGTCGAAGACGACGACGCGCGGCACCTTGTAGCCGGCGAGCCGGGCGCGGACGTGCTCGCGGACGGCGGTCTCGGTCAGACCGGCGGACGGCTCGGGGTCGACGTGGGCGGCCAGCGCCTCACCGTAGGACTCGTCGGGAATGCCGAACACGGCCACGTCGCGCACGCCGTCGAGCTCGAGCAGGCAGGCCTCGATCTCGGCCGGGTAGATGTTGACGCCGCCGGAGATGACCATGTCGCGCGCGCGGTCTGACAGGTAGAGGTAGCCGTCCGCGTCGACGTGGCCGACGTCGCCGATCGAGATGTAGCCGTCGCGCTCGATCTCCCGGCGCTTGTCGTCCTGGCCCAGGTAGGTGAACCCTGGCCAGTAGCGCGGCGGGCGGATGAAGATCTCGCCGGTCTCGCCGGTGCCGAGCCGGCGGCCGTCGAAGTCGAGCACGTGGATGTCGGAGCCGCCGAACGCGTGCCCCACCGTCCCCTCGTGCTCGAGCCAGTCCTCACTGGAGCAGACGATCACGATCCCGATCTCCGTGGCGCCGTAGTACTCGCGGATGACGGGCCCGAACCACTCGATGATGCGGCGCTTGATGTGCGCCGGGCAGGGCGCGGCGGCGTGGACGACGCACTCCAGCGAACCAAGGTCATAGCGGTCCCGGACCTCGGGCGGAAGCTCGAGCAGGCGGATGAACATCGTCGGGACGGTCTGGACGTGGGTGATGCCCTGTTCGGCCACCACGCGCAGGAGCTCCTCGGGCGCAAAGCGCGGCATCACCGTCAGCTCGATGCCCAGCGCCAGCGCGAACAGCGCCTGCGCATTGGGCGCAGAGTGGTACATCGGCGCCGTCACCAGCGTGCGCATCCCGGGGCGGAGGCCCATCGCCGCCAGGGTCGCAGCGGCCACCTCGCGAGACTGCTCTGGGGCCATCGCGTCGCGGATGACGCCCTTGGGCAGGCCGGTGGTGCCCGAGGTGTAGATGAGGCTCATCGGGGCGCCATCCAGCGGCTGCGCGTAGGGTTCGTGCGCGCCGATCCACTCGGGGAACAGCGGCCGGCGCCCGGTCACCGGCGCCGGGCCGTAGTGCGCGGTGAGCTCCGCGGGCACCGGGACCTCGACGAGCGGCACGCCGTCGGGCAGGACCTCATCGACGTTGGTCACGAAGTCCGAGTGCGCGAACACCGCCCGGGACTCGGAGTGGGTGATGACGTGGCGCAGCTCCTGGCCGTGCCAGTGCCAGTTGACCGGCACCGGCACCGCCCCCATCAGCCCACAGGCCGCGCTGAGGACCAGGAAGGTGGGGTCGTTGCGCAGGACGAGCGCGACGCGATCGCCGTGCCGCACCCCCGCCTCGCTCAGTCCCGCGGCGACGCGCGCCGCCTGCAGCCGCAGATCGTCGTGCGGGATCTCGCGGGCTCCGTACCTCACCACTGGTCCGTCCATGCTGCGCCTCCCTCCGTTTGCCCCGATGGGTGCGCATTCCACCACACCAGCGCAATGACGTCGTGGCGCTGGTCCTAGGATCGCCGGCGTGACTGTTGCACGGATGCTGGCCCTCATGGCGGCGGCGACTCTCGCCGGCGCGCCGGCCGCCGCGGCGCGGACCCTCCGCGTCGGGCCCCTCGAGCGGTTCACGGCGCCCTGCCAGGCGATCGCAGCGGCGCACACGGGCGACACCATCCTGATCGACGCTCGCGGCAACCGCTCCTATCGCGGCGACGTGTGCGCCTGGTCGACGAACCGGCTGACGATCGTCGGCGTCCACGGGCGGGCCCACATCGACGCCGCCGGGGCCAGCAGCGAGGGCAAAGCAATCTGGGTGATCGCCGGCGACGACACGACGATCGAGAACGTGGAGCTGTCCGGCGCGCGCGTCCCCGATGACAACGGCGCCGGCATCCGCCAGGAGGGAGCGGGGCTGACGCTCCGCCACTGCCTCTTCGACCACAACCAGGAGGGGATCCTGGCGGCCGACAACCCTGCGTCTGACATCGTCATCGGCTCCAGCGTGTTCTCCGCCAATGGCGCCGGCGACGGGTACTCGCACAACATCTACATCAACCACGTCCGCAGCTTCACCCTGCGCTACAGCTACTCGACCGACGCCCGCGTGGGGCACCTGGTCAAGAGCCGTGCGGCCCGCAACTACATCCTCTATGACCGCCTGACCGGCGAGCGCGGCAGCGACAGCTACGAGCTGGACCTGCCCAACGGCGGGCTGTCCTACGTGATCGGGACCGTGCTGGAGCAGGGACCGAGGACCCAGAACCCCAACATGCTGGCCTACGGCGAGGAGGGCGACCTCAACCCCGACTCGCACCTGTACGTCGTCAACGACACGTTCGTCGACGGCCTGGGCCGTGGAGCGGCGATGCTGATCGGCTCTGACGTCCACGCTCCCGTCCTCGCCGAGAACGACATCAACGACGGGAGTCCTGTGTTCGTCACACAGCCCGGCGCGCGCCTGCGCCACAACTGCGTGACCGCCCGCCCCCGTTTCGTGAACGCCGGCCGCTATGACTACCGGCTGACGCGGTCATCGCCGTGCCAGCGGGCCGGGGGGCGCCCCGGCCGCGCCCAGGGCTTCGCCCTGGCGCCGCGCTTCCAGTACGCCGGCGTCACCGGCCACGTCACGCGCATTGACGGCGGCGTGGTTGCCGGCGCGTTCGGGGACGAGGCCTAGGGAAGCTTCGCGGCGAGGACGTTCCGGCCGGGCCCTCCGCCCTCCGAGCGGTAGCCTAACCATTCACACCATGGTGACCGGTGAGGGCGTCGGGGTTGAATCGGCGGCGGCACAGCCCGGCGGGCGCCCGCCCGCGCCCGGAGACCTCGTGCTCGTCCAGGCGTTCGTCAACTCCCACTACGACCTGGAGGTGGAGCACGGCGCCGACCTGTTCGCGACGCCGTCAGAGCTGGGCCGCTGGCTCTCGGCCCGCGGGCTGCTGGCCGCGAGCGCGAGGCTGCGCGCGCGTGAGCTGGGTCGTGCGCTCGCGGTCCGCGAGGGACTGCGGGGTCTGGCCGCCGGCAACAACCACGCGGGGGCGTCGGTCACCGCCGCGCGCCTCCAGGGCCTCAACCAGGCCGCGGCCGGGGCCGGAGTGGAGATCCGTCTGGAGCCGGCCGGACCCCGCTTCGTCGCCGCCGGGGCCGGGCTTGACCGCGCGCTCGGGCAGGTCCTGGCGATCACGGCCACCGCCATGCTCGACGGGACGTGGCGGCGGCTGAAGGTCTGTCCCGGTGACCACTGCGGGTGGGCGTTCTACGACCACTCGCGCAACCAGACCGGGCGGTGGTGCTCGATGTCCGTGTGCGGCGGTCGCGCCAAGGCACGGGCCCACTACCACCGTCACCGGGTGGAGGACAGCGGGTGAGCACGGTGGGCCCGGCGCTGACGTTGACCCTCGCGCGCGCCCGGCGGCGCCCGTGGCGCGCGCTGGCTCCCGCCCTCGGTCTCGCGCTCGCCGCCGCCTTCCTCGGCGCCGTGTGGGCCGAGGGGACGATCGCCGGCGAGCAGGCGGCGCGCTCGGCGCTCTCCAGCCTCACGCCGGCGCAGCGCGCGGTGACGATCACCTGGCAGGGCGCCGCGACCCCCGCCGTGGACCGGCAGGCCCGCGCCGCCCTGTCCGGACTCGGCCTGGGCCCGATGACCACGGCCACCCTGCTCAGCCCGGTCCGTCTCAACGGCCACGTCGTGCGTCCGGCGGCGATCGCCCCGCTCGCCCCGTGGACGGTCGCCGCCGCGCGCTCCCCGGGGCCGTGCCGGGCGACCACCTGCCCGATGCTCCTCGACGGGACCGGTGTCGCCCTCGACCAGACGCTGGCCGCCCCCGGCGTGCGGCTGCCGATCGTCGGCACCACAACCCTGCGTTCGGCGGCGCCGCTGGGCTTCGTGCCGGGCCAGGCAGCCGGGCCCCCGGTGCTGCTGGGCAGCGATCCCACCGGCCTGGAACGCCTCGCGGGGCTCAGCTCGTTCTACCGCACCGAGAATTGGCTCGCCCTGCTGCCGGTGACGGGCCTTCACTCGTGGGAGCTCGCGGGCCTCCAGCGCCGCCTGCAGCACGACCAGGCCACGCTGCTGGCCCGGGCCGGCGGCTTCAGCGTGGCGGCTCCGTTTGCCGGGCTGAGCAGCGCCCGGTCCGAGGCCGACGGCGCCCCGCGCCGGCTGCTCCTGGTGGCCGGCGGCGGGATCGCCGCGCTGGTCCTGTTCCTGATGCTGGTGGTGGGCGGGATGCGGCACGAGGCCCAGGAGGAGCTCGAACGGCTGCGCACCGTCGGCGCCCGGTCACACCAGCTCGCAGCCTTCGTCATCGCCGAGTGCGCGCTGGTCTGCGGCGCGGCGCTCATCGCCGGTGCGGTCCTCGCCGTCGCCGCCGCGGCGCTGCTGGCCGGCGCCGCCCACGAACCCGTCGCGGGCATCCTGGCGCACAGCGTGCTGACCTGGCGCGGTCTTGCGGCGCTGGCCGGCGGCTGGCTGGTGAGCACGCTCCTGGTCGCGGCGTTGGTGACGGTCCCCGCCCGCGCGCGGATCGCCGACGTCGCCGCCATCGCCGCGGTGGCGGCGCTCGCGCTCGTGCTGGCCGGCAGCGGCTCTCAGAGCACAGCGCAGACCATCCTGCTGGCGCCGCTGTGCGCGCTGGCCGGGGGCGTGCTCGTGTTTCGCCTGTCCGGCCTGACGCTCATCGCCGGGGAGCGGGCGGCGCGCCGCGGGCCCCTGGCGGTCCGGGTGGCGTTCGTCGACCTGGCGCGCCGGCCGGCTCTCCCTTCGTTGTGGGTCGCGTTCGTCGCCGTGGCCGTCGGCCTGGGCGGCTTCGCCCTGTGCTATCGGGCCACGCTTGCGCGCAGTGCCGCTGACCAGGCGGCCGCTGCCGTTCCGCTCGACGCCATCGTCTCCCCCGGCCCGAGCTTCGCCACGCCGCTCACGCTTGCCCCGTTGAGCCGCTGGGACGCGGTGGCCCGAGGCATGGCCTGGCCCGTGCGGCGCACCCAGGCCACCTTCGTCAGCGGCGACGCTTCGGTCACGGTCCCTGCCCTGGGCGTGCCCGCCGACGCGCTGACACGGCTGCACGGCTGGCGCGCGTCCGACGCCGCCGCGTCGCTGCCCGCGCTGGCGCGCCGCCTCGCCCCCACCGGCCCGGTGCGCACGCCGGGCGCTTCGATCCCCGCGCACGCACGGTCGATATCGGTGCGCGTCGGCCCGGCCGGGATCGCCGCCGGCGTCACCGCCGACCTGCGTGACGCCGGCGACACCATCCATCAGGTGAGACTCGGGGAGACGGGGCCGCACCCGGGGACCGTGCGGGCGACGCTCCCGATCGCCCGCCACGGGCCCTTGGAGCTGGCCGGGCTCGAACTGGACGAGCCGCCCGGCCTGGAGGCAACCAACGGGCATCAGAACGGCGAGAACGTGGCGGCCGGCACGCAGGCGTCCGGCGCGGTGACGATCGGCACGGTGTCGTTTCTCGACGCCGCGGGTCGCGCCATCTCCACCGTCAGCCCGGACCCGTGGCGCGCCACGGGAGCGGCGTCGGGAGCGCGAACGGCGGGCGGCGGGCTGCGGGTGGCATTCACCGACTCGGGCCTACCCGGCATCGTGCGCCCCACGCAGCCCAGCGACACACGGCCGGTCCCGGTGCTCGTGGATCCCGCGACGGCGACGGCCGCCGGTCAGGACGGCACGCTCGCGCTCACCGTGGACGGCGAGCCGGTGGCAGCGCGCGTGGCCGGCGTCGTCAAGCGCTTCCCGACCGTTCCCCCGGGCTCGGCCGGCTTCATCGTCGCCGACGAGCAGACGCTGGCCGGCGCGCTTGACGCCCAGCTGCCCGGGCAGGGACGGGCCGACGAGCTGTGGATCTCGTCACGCCACCTGGCGGGGTTGCGCGCCGCCCTGGACGCCGCTCCCCTGTCGAGCCTGCAGGCCCAGTACCGGCAGACGATCGAACGCGATCTGCGCGAGGCGCCCGTCGCGCGTGCGGTGCTGGGCACCCTGATCGCCGCCGCGGCGCTCTCGGCCGCGCTGGCGATCGTCGGGCTGCTCGCGGCGCTGCTGGGACCAGGCCGGGACGGGAGGATGGAGAGCGACCTCGTTGACCAGGGCGCCAGCCCGCGCGCTGTCCGGGCCCAGCTGCGCCTGGAGGCGGTGATCGCAAGCGCCCTGGGGGTGCTGGGGGGCGCGGCCATCGCCCTGATCCTGGCGCGGTTGGCCGTTGACACCATCCGTGCCGTCGCCGCGCTGAGCACCGGGGCGCCGCCCCTGGTCACCGTCGACCCGGCGGGCGAGCTCGTCCTATGGAGTGCCGCCGGGCTGGCGGCGCTCGCGCTCGCGACCTGGCTGGGCACCGCGGGCCGCACCCCGGGAGCGCGCTCGTGACCGAGGTGGTGGCGCTCCGCGACGTCTTCAGCGTGCATCGCACCAACCAGGGCGACGCCGCGGCGCTCCAGGGCGCCACGCTGACGGTGAGGCGCGGGGAGAGCGTCTGCGTTCTCGGGCCCAGCGGCGCCGGCAAGAGCACTCTGCTACGGGTCATCGCGGGGCTGCAGACGCCGTCGGCGGGGGCGGTCCAGGTGTTGGGGCGCGATATCGGCCGGGCTTCGGCGCGCGTGCGAGCCCGCATCCGCCACGAGTCGATCGGGCTGCTGGGGCAGCACTCCGGGTCCTCGCTGTTCCCTGACCTGTCACTGCGCGACTGCATCGCCCTGCCACTGGCGCTACGCGGGGCGGCGCGCGGCACCCGCCGGCGGCGGGCCGAGGAGCTGCTCGAGGCCGCCGGGCTGCTGGACCGTGCCGGCTCGCTGCCGGGCGCTCTCTCCGGCGGTGAGCGCCAGCGCGCCGCGCTGTGCATGGCGATCGCGCACCGGCCCTCGCTCCTCCTCGCCGACGAGCCGACCGGCGAGCTCGACGCCGTCAGCGGCCAGGCGGTGTTACGGCTGATCGCGGAGCTCGCCGGCACGGAGGGCGCGACGGCGATCGTCGTCTCCCACGATCCCGCGGCGGCCGCGGCGGCGCAGCGGGGGGTGCGCATGCGTGACGGGCGCATCGTGGAGGAGACCGGCGACGCGCCGGGCGGCGGCGGGATCGTGGTGGGGCGCAGCGGCTGGCTCTCGCTCCCGCCCGCGATGTTGCGCGAGGCCGGCATCGGCGAGCGCGCCCGGGTGCGGATCACCGACGGCGGGCTGCTGCTGAGCGCGGCCGCCGCGGGCGCACCCGCCCCGGCTCCCGCCCTCCCCCGCCATGCGCCGGAGCGGTGGTCGCCTGCGACCATCGAGCTCCAGGCCGTGGTGCGCACATGGGGCCACGGGCGCGCGCGCCGCACCGTGCTGCACGGGCTCAGCCGTTGCCTGGCGGCGGGTCGGGTCAACGCCGTGGCGGGCGCGTCGGGGTCCGGAAAGACGACGCTGCTGCGCCTCGTCGCCGGACTCGACCGTCCCGACAGTGGGGCGATCCTCGTCGACGCGCACGACCTGACCGGCGACGACGCCGAGTCGCTGGCCGCGCTGCGCCGGCGGCGGATCGGCTACCTGGCGCAGGAGCCAACGCCCATCGGCTTTCTGAGCGCGGAGGAGAACATCGTGCTGGCGCTGCGCACGCGCGGGTGGGGCGAGGGCGACGCGCGCACCCGGGCGGCCGGCGCGCTGGGCGCGGTGGGGCTGACCGAGCGAGCCCGCCAGCGGGCCAGTCGGCTGTCGGCGGGTGAGGCCCAGCGGCTGGCCCTGGCACGCGCACTCGCCAGCGCCCGCGGCCTGCTCATCGTGGACGAGCCGACCTCGCGGCTGGACGAGGCCAACGCCACCATGACCGCCGAGCTCCTCAGCGCCGCCGCCCGCGAGGACGGCCAGACGGTGCTGTGCGCCACCCACGACGAGCGGCTGCTCGCGCTCGCCGACAACGTCGTGGACCTCACCAACGGCGCTGTGGCTCTGCCTGCGTAGCCATCAACCCGTGATCCGGGTCAGGGTCACGACCGCGGTCTGCGTGACCGTCTCGGCGACGGTGAAGCCCGACTCGAAGAAGGGGATCGTCATGTGCTGCGTGTTCGATCCGGTGAGCACCACCCTGTGCTTGGCTCGCAGGACCGCCGGCGATGGCATCCGGATCGACAGATTGTGGGCGAAGAAGTCGAGGTCGTTCAGCTCCCTGTATGTGCCGACGAGGCAGCTCCCGAAAGGACGGATCTGCTCGCCGACCCGCAGCGACGAGAGCACGTCCAGCGACCGCCGGTCCACGCCGAAGACGTTGGTGGTACCGCCGAGCTTGTAGGTCCGGCAGCCGCGCGTATCCACCGAGCCGGTGCAGCCGCTCTCTCCGCCGATGCTCACCTGGTTGGCGTAGCTGATCGTCCCGGCGGCCCTCTGCGCCGAGAGGTCGAGTGCCGAATGGCCGCCCGGGCCGAGGACGAGCAACACCCAGCGTCCCGCCGCGGGATCGATCTCGGGGAAGGCCTTGACCGGCCGCCGCCAGGTCTCGGTGAAGTTGACGCTGCCGGTCCCGACCGGACCGCACCCGGTGTCCTGGGTGCGCGTCCAGTGGTCAGACCCCGTCACCTTGAGGCTGACCATGTGCGTGGACCGAAATCCGATGGCGCGGCTCGGGCCGCACGTCATCAAGGCGGCCGTCAGCACCGCGAGCGCCGGGCCCGCCCGTCGCGCGCTCACACGCACGGCACCCTCGCGGGGATTTTTCGGGCCTTCCACACCTCTTCGCAGGGCCAGCGCCGAGCCCAATCCAGGGTGATGAACGGGTAGCGGGTAGTGGAGCCCTCCGGCGGCCGGATCTCGAGCAGCTCCTCGACCTCAAACCCGCAGCGCCGCAGCAGTCCCAGCATCTCGCCGTGGGGCAGATGGAACTCCACCGAGTCGTCGTCTGACCACTCGAAGCGGTGCATCCCGAAGTACGGCCGCAGGAGGTGATCGCCGGCGGCGGCGTTCTCCTCGTCAGGGATCGTGAGCATGGCCAGCACGCCGTTGACGAGGAAGATGAGCCGGCCGCCGGGGCGCAGCAGCCGCGCCGCCTCCGGGATCCACAGATACGGGTCACACCAGATGCTCGCGCCGTACTCGGAGATGGCCAGGTCGAAGCCGGCATCGGGCAGCGGCACGGCCTCGGCATTGCCGTGCAGCAGCGGGAACTCGAGCCCGTGCTCGCGCTGAAGGGTCCGCGCCGTGCTCAGCTGCGCCTCCGAGTTGTCGATCCCCACCGGCCGCGCGCCGCGGCGCGCCAGCCACGCCGACACGTACCCGGTGCCGCAGCCGAGCTCGATCGTGTCGAGGCCCTCCACCGTGTCGGGCAGGACCCTCAGCTGTGACTCGGGCACGTCCCAGATGCCCCACGAGGGCTCGTCGTCGTTCCAGTTGCGCCGCCCGGGCTCCACGTAGTCCGCGGCCCACCGGTCCCATTGGAGCCGGTTGCGGCGGACGTGCTCGGGGAGGTCGCTCATGTGCCGGAGGCATCGTAGTTCCTCAACCCCAGGGTGGAGACGGGGCACGTGATCCACCCGCGAATCAACCCGTGCGCCGATGTGCGAAACGCCGTCTGAGCCGACCATGGTCCTATGTCCATTACCGATTACCTCATCGACTCAGCCCTCGTCCTCCTCGTCCTGCTCCAGATCAAGGAGCGCACGCTCACCACCCAGACGATCATCCGGCCCCTGATCATCGTCGGGATCGCCGTGGCCAACTACCTGCACGGGATCCCCACCGCCGGCAACGACCTGGTTCTGGTGGCGGTCCTGGCCCTGACCGGCGCGACCATCGGCGTCGCCAGCGGCCTGGTCATGTTCATGCGCCGCGGCGATCACGGCGAGGTGCTCGCCCGCGCCGGCTGGGCCTCGGCGTTCTTCTGGGTCGTCGGCATGGGCTCGCGGTTCGCCTTCCTCGTCTGGATCACCCACGGCGGCTCGCCCACGATCGCCCACTTCAGCGCCCAGAACTCGATCACCAGCGGCGCAGCGTGGACGGCGGCCCTGCTGGGGATGGCGGTCTTCGAGGTGGTCGGCCGGTCGCTGACCATGGCCCTGCGCCGCCAGCAGCTGATCGGCGCGGGCGTCCCCACGCTCGCCTGAGCTCCACCCGGCTCTCCCTCCCCCGGGGACGCGGGCCCGCCCTCAGCGGGTCCCGCGTCGTCGTTTACATCCGGCCCGTACCGTGTTCTCCGTGATCCTCACCCGCCTCGACCGTCGCGTCGCCACGCTCGTGCGTGTCGTCGGCCTGGCGCTGATCGTCGTGTCGATCATCCACGCCGATCACCGGCCCGGCGGCCACGGCCGGGGCCTGGTTATCAGCGTGCTGCTGGCCGCCGCCGTGTTCTCCTGGTTGTGGTGGACCCTCCGGCCGACGGGCGAGCGCATCACCCCGGACCTCTGGGTGATGGCGGTTGCCGGCGGCCTGCTGTGCGGGGCGTCACCGGACAGCGCCGCCAGCGCGTTCGCGTTCGTCGCGATCGTGTCCGCAGGCGTGCGGGTGGAGCTGGCGCAGGCCGTGTGGGTGGCGGCGGCGGGCACGGTCGCGCTGGCGATCGGCGACATCATCTATGGCAACGTCGGGGTCGGCCTGCTCGCCTACGCGCTGGGCTTCGCCGCCAGCGTCCTGGCCGCGTCCAACAGCCGCCAGTCCGTCGAGCGGGCCGAGCAGGCCGAGCTGCTGCTGGCCCAGACTCAGCGCTCGCACGAGGAGCAGGTCCGCGCCGCCCGGCTGGAGGAGTCGACGCGCATCGCGCGCGAGATCCACGATGTCCTCGCCCACGCCCTGGCCGGCCTGACGATCCAGCTGGAGGCAACGACCTCGCTCATCGAGCAGGGGGCCGACCGCTCCGAGGTGCTGGCGCGCGTCCAGCGCGCCCATGAGCTGGCCCGTGACGGGCTGCGCGAGACGCGCCTGGCCGTCGGCGCGCTGCGCGGGGACCCCGTGTGGGCTCCGGCGCGCATCGAGGCCCTCGTGGCCGACTACCGGGCCGGCGCCGAGGCCGAGGCGCAGCTCACCATCGACGGCGATGCCCAGCGGCTGGCCGGCCCCACGGGCCAGGCGGTGCTCCGCGTCGTCCAGGAGGCCCTCACCAACGTGCGCAAGCACGCTCCGGGCGCGGCGGTGTCGGTGACCGTCCACGCCGGCGCCCAGCCCGGTGACGAGATCGTGGCGGTGGTCGAGGACCGCCCCACCGCGCCCGCGCTGGCGCGGGCTCCCGGGCCGCTCGCCGCCACCGGAGGGGGCTACGGGCTGGAGGGCATGCGCGAGCGAGCGCGGGGGCTCGGCGGCACGGTGAGCGCAGGCGCGACCGCCGCCGGCTGGCGCGTGGAGCTCCGTCTGCCGGGTGAACGCCCATGACCGGGCCCGTCCGCGTCATGGTGGTCGACGACCAGGCACTCGTGCGCGAGGGCCTCATGACTCTGCTCGACGCGGCGCCCGGCATCGCGCCGGTGGCCGCAGCCGCCGACGGCGAGGACGCCGTGCGGCTTGCGGCCCGCCACCGGCCCGACGTGGTGCTCATGGACCTGCGCATGCCGCTGCTCGACGGCGTCGAGGCCACACGCCAGATCCGTGCGGCGCAGCCCGAGACCGAGATCGTGGTCCTCACCACCCACGCTGACGAGTCCTCCATCCTGGATGCGCTGAGAGCGGGCGCCCGCGGCTATCTCACCAAGGACGCCGGGATCGCCGAGATCTCGCGCGCCGTGCACGCCGCGTCCGATCATCAAGCGCTGCTGGACCCGGTCGCCCAGAACGCGCTCATCGAGGCCGCCGGCGCCGGCGCCCGGCCCGCCGCCGAGCCCGCGGCCCTGCCTGGCGATCTGACCCCGCGGGAGGCCGAGGTCCTGTCGCTCGTCGCCCGGGGCCTCTCCAACCGAGAGATCGCCGAATCGCTCGTCGTCTCGCAGGCGACGGTCAAGACCCACATCAACCATGTCTTCTCCAAGATCGGCGCCCGCGACCGCGCCCAGGCCGTCCACTACGCCTACACCCACGGGCTCACCGGATGACCCCTCAGGCTTCCTGGCCGGCCTGGCCGCGACTAGTGCGGTAGCTGGAGGCCCGACATGCCGCCGTCGACGGCCAGTAACGTTCCCGTTGTCGACGCCGACAGGGGGCTCGCCAGGTAGGCGATGGCGTGGGCGACCTCGGCGGCGCTGACCAGCCGGCCCATCGGCTGGCGCGCCCGGAGGGCCCGGCCGGCCGCCTCGGGATCGTCGGTCTGCGCCAGGAGCCGGGCCACCCACGGCGTGTCGGCGGTGCCGGGCGTCACGGCATTGACGCGGATCCCCTCGCGAACGTGGTCGGCGGCCATGGCCAGCGTGAGCGACGCGACCGCGCCCTTGCTGGCGGCGTAGACAGCACGCTGCACGAGCCCCACCGGCGCCGCCACCGAGCACGTGTTGACGATCGCCGCGTGCGAGGACCGGCGCAGGTGCGGGAGCGCGGCGCGGGTCACCCGGGCGATGCCCACGACGTTGACGTCGAGCACGCGGTGCCACTCCGCGTCATCGTTGGCGGTCACATCCCCGACGGCACCGATGCCGGCGTTATTGACGACGATGTCGATCGCGCCGAGCCGATCGGCGACCGCGCCGACGGCATGGTCCACCGCGGCGGTGTCGGTCACATCGCACGGCAGCGCGAGCGCGGGCTGCGTCGGGAGCGTCGCGAGGTCGCGGTCCAGCACGGCGACGGCCGCTCCGCGCTGGCCCAGCAGGTCCGCGGTGGCGGCGCCGATGCCGCTGGCGCCGCCCGTCACGATGGCCACGAGGCCGTTGAAATCGGTCATGGGGTGTCCTTGTCTGGAGTGATCCGGGGATCGACGTGGATCTTGGGGCCGGGGCCGGCTCCGGGAGGACGTCGGCCCGCGAGAACGTCTCCCACGTCGCTGAGCCCGACGGTCGCGGCCACCAGCGGGCGGGGATCGACCGACCCCTCCGCGTAGGCCTCCACCGAGGCCGCCAGCGCGGGCGAGCCTGAGAGGACGCCGACCGCGGTGACGTCCTTGAGCAGCATCGTGCGCGTGTCGATCGTGCTGGGGGTCCCGGAGATGCCGATGTAGACGACGCGCTTGCCCGGCTCCACCAGCTCCAGAGCCAGCGCCGGCAACGCCGCCGCGGTGGAGGCGTCGATCACCGCGTCGAAGGCCAGGCGCGGCAGGTCCGCCGCGGTCCAGACCCCCTCGATCCCGAGCGAACGGGCAAAGCCCAGCGACGGCTCGCGCTCGCCCAGCACGTGCACCTCGGCGCCGGCGGCACGCGCGAACTGGGCGGCGAGGGTCCCGATCGTTCCGGGACCGAGAACCAGCACGCGATCGCCCCGGTGCAGCTCGGCGCCCCAGACGGCGCGCAGGGCGTTGCCGCCGGGCTCGACCATGGCGCCGGCCACGTCGTCCACGACGTCGGGCAGGGCCACCAGCGAGGAGGCCGGGACCGCGAGCTGCTCGGCGAGCGCTCCGGCCCGGCCGCCGCTGATCCCGACCTCGGTGCGGTCCTCGCACAGGTGCTGGCGTCCGGACCGGCAGCGGTGGCAGCGACCGCACCCCAGCATCGTGTCGCCGGCGACGCGGCGCCCGCGCCATGATGCGTCGACGCCGTGACCGACGGCGGTCACGGTCCCGCACCACTCGTGACCGAGCCGCATCGGGTAGGCGGCGTGGCCGTCGTGCAGATAGGCCATCTCCCCGGTGAAGAACTCAACGTCGGTGCCGCACACCCCCACGCGGGCGACGTCGACCACGACCTCGCCGGGACCGGCCGACGGAGGCTCCACGTCCTGGACCGAGCATTCGCCGGGCCCGGTGACGATGAACGCCCTCACCGCCCCGACCACGGGGTGACGGGCAGCCCGACGGCGCCGACGTGGGCGGTGAACAGGCGTCCGGAGAGGGGGTGCTCGTCGAGCTGGGCCGCGCTCAGCTCATCGGTGGCCGTCGTGATCAGCAGCAGGTCGCGGTCTGGGCCGACGAAGGCGACGCTCGTGGTGTGGGGCGCGGGCACGCTGACCGTGGCCAGCCGCTCTCCCGCCGGCGTGTAGCAGCGGACCTCACCGCCGCCCCAGATCGCCACCCACAGGTTGCCGTCGGTGTCGACGCACAGGCCGTCGGGCCAGCCGCCGTGGTCCAGGCGGACGACCTCGCGGCGCCGGCCGCACGCGCCGCCGGCCGGATCGTAGGACCGGGCCCACACCACGCCGGGGATCGTGTCAGTGCTGTACATGACGCTGCCGTCGGGAGACCAGGCGAGTCCGTTGGAGATCGTGAGGTCCGCATCGATGACGGTCACCGCCCCGTCGTCCTCGAGCCGGTACAGGCACTCCTCGCCGCGGCGGGCGTCCAGCGCCATGCTGCCGACCAGGAAGCGCCCGGCGGGGTCGCAGGCGCCGTCGTTGAGCCGGCTGGCCTTGGCCTCCGGGACCGGCTCGGCGTACACGGTGCAGCGGGAGCGCTCGTTGACGCGGTAGATGCGGTGGCCGCCGGCGACCAGGAGCTGCCCGTCGTGGGAGCAGACCACCGCGCCCACCGTGTCGTCGAACTGCAGATGCCGGTCCGGGGTGATCAGGCCGCCCTCGAGGTGGCCCGCGTGGACCGCGCCGCGGTTGATGTCGACCCAGAGCACGCGGCCGCGGGGCCCGTCCCAGACGGGACCCTCACCCAGCTCGTACTCGCCATCAGAGGCGACCGTCGCGGCGAACACCTTCATCGCGAATGTGATCGTATGTGCCCATGCCGACCCATCGCAGCTCCCACTGGTACGCCGGGGCCGAGCGCAACGCCTACATCCACCGCGCGTGGATGCGGCGCGGGCTGCCCGGCCACGCCTTCGACGGACGCCCGCACATCGCCATCGCCAACACTGCCTCGGATCTGACGCCGTGCAACGCGCATCTCAACGAAGTCGCCGAGAGCGTCAAGCAGGGGGTCTACGAGGCCGGCGGCATCCCGCTGAACCTGCCGGTGGTGTCCCTGGGTGAGACCAACGTTCGCCCCACCGCGATGCTGTGGCGCAACATGGCCGCGATGGCCGCCGAGGAGATGTTCCGCGCCAATCCCATCGACGGCCTCGTGCTCCTGGGCGGCTGCGACAAGACGATTCCGGCACTGCTGATGGCGGCCTCGTCAGTCGATCTCCCGGCGATCGTCGTCCCCGGCGGCCCGATGCTGAGCGGGACCTTCCGCGGCGTGGCGCTCGGCTGCGGCACGGACGTGTGGAGGCTGTCGGAGGAGGTCCGCGCCGGGACGCTGTCGCGAGAGGACTTCATGCGGTCGGAGTCCTCGATGATCCGCAGTCGCGGCCACTGCAACACGATGGGCACCGCCTCGACGATGGCGGTGATGGCGGAGTCGCTGGGGACCACCCTCCCCGGCCTGGCCGGCACCCCGGCGGCCGACAGCCGCCTGCTCGAGGCGGCCCACGCCGCCGGCCGGCAGGCGATCGAGATGGTGCGCGAGGACCGGCGCCCCAGCGTCCTTTTCAGCCGGGGGTCGTTTCAGAACGCGATCGTCGCGCTGGCCGCGGTGGGCGGCTCCACCAACGCGGTCATCCACCTGCTGGCTATCGCCGGGCGGCTTGGGATCGAGCTGTCGCTGGACGACTTTGACCGGATCGGCTCCTCCGTGCCGCTGCTGGTGGACCTCCAGCCGGCCGGCCACTTCCTCATGGAGGACTTCCACCGCGCCGGCGGTCTGCTGGCGGCACTGCGCGAGGTCTCAGACCTGCTGGACCCCGACGCGCTCACGGTCACGGGCCGCCCGCTGGTGGAGTACCTGGACGGTGCTGAGATCTGGGACCCCGAGGTCATCCGCACGCGGTCTGAGCCGCTCCAGCCCGAGGCCGGGATCGCCGTGCTGCGCGGCAGCCTGGCGCCCACCGGGGCCGTCATCAAGCCCGCCGCCGCCTCCCCGGAGCTGCTGTGCCACCGCGGCCCGGCGGTGGTATTTGACTCGATCGAGGACTTCTACGCGCGCATCGACGACCCCGACCTCGACGTCGAGCCCGGCTCCGTGCTCGTGCTGCGCGGCTGCGGCCCAAAGGGCTACCCGGGCATGCCCGAGGTCGCGAACATGCCACTGCCCTCCAAGCTGCTCGAGCGCGGGGTGCGCGACATGGTCCGCATCTGTGACGGGCGCATGAGCGGCACCGCCTACGGCACCGTCGTCCTGCACGTCTCCCCCGAGGCGGCGGCCGGCGGCCCTCTCGCGCTCGTCCGCTCGGGCGACCCCGTCATCCTCGACGTTCCGGCGCGCCGCCTTGACGTGGACATCCCCGAGGCCGAGCTGGCCGGCCGCGCGCCCGCGCCGGCGGCGGCCGAGGCCTACGCCAGCCCGACGCGGGGATGGCAGAGCCTGTACGTCCGCACGGTGCAGCAGGCCGACACCGGCGCCGACCTCAGCTTCCTGGTGGGCGCCAGCGGTAACGTGGTGACGCGTGAGTCACACTGACCCCGGCATCCGGCGCGCGCTCGTCACGGGCGGCGCCAGCGGCCTGGGCCGGGCGTGCGCGCGGCGCCTGCGCGACGACCACCACGAGGTGATCACCGCCGACATCGCCGCCGGCGCCGACGTGCGCCTGGACGTCACAGACGACGCGGCGGTGGCCGAGGTCGTCAGCCAGCTCGGCCCGATCGACATCCTGCTCAACAGCGCCGGCATCGTCGGTCCCAACCGACCCCTGTGGGAGACGACGCGCGCCGAGTGGGACGAGGCGTTCGCGGTCAACGTCCACGGAACGGTGGCGATGTGCCGGGCCGTGGTCCCGGGGATGGTGGGGCGCGGCTGGGGCCGCGTGGTCAACTTCGCCAGCGTGGCCGGCAAGGACGGCAACCCCAACCTCAGCGCCTATTCGGCGACCAAGGCGGCGGTGATCGGACTGACCAAGAGCCTGGGCAAGGAGCTGGCCCTGACGGGCGTCCTGGTCAACGCGATCGCCCCGGCGGTGATCGCCACGGAGATGAACGCCAAGACCGCGCCGGAGGTCCTGGCCTACATCACCGGCCTGATCCCGATGAAGCGGGTGGGTCAGCCGGAGGAGGTGGCCGAGCTGGTGGCATGGCTGGCGTCCGAGCGGTGCACGTTCTCGACCGGCGCGGTCTATGACATCAGCGGCGGCCGGGCGACGTACTAGGCCTGGTAGCGCAGGTCGATGGAGTCGGTGTGGTGCGCCCATCTCACCGTTACCCGCCAGCACCCGGCGTGTGGCACGTTGACGAACGAGGGGTAGATCTCCCCCGGGCTCGAGTCGGCCGGCCAGCTGGCGTGTACCGATGGCCCGCCGCCGCGCACCGGCCGAGCGGTGACGGTCAGCGGCGAGCCGTGCCGCGGCAGGCGCATGATCCAAAGGACCTTGTTGGTCGAGTTGGTCGGTTTGCCCGCCCGCAGCGGGAAACCGAACACGACGGCCACCGCGGTGTCGTCGTCAGCCACCCCGTAGGGCCACGGGGATGACCGCGTGCCACCGGCGCTCATCGCCGGCTCCGCCCAGCCCGGCAGCGTCCCACGGTGCAGCACCGTCGTGCCACACCCACACGCGGCGATCCCCAGACCGGCGATGACGATGGCGACCAGCCGCCGCATCACCCGTCACGGTAACGCCGAGCAGGGTGGGCGTCCACCCCCGTGTGTCAGGCGGCCAACAGCACCGGCTCTCGCACCGGCACCGGCTCTGCTAGCAGCGCCGGCGCCAAGGCGTCGGCCTCGAACCCGGCCCACGGATCGACCGGTTCGCGCGCCCAGCCCATGTCCGCGACCTCCGGGGCCGCCTCACCTGCAGCGCCGTCGCGATTGATGACCAGCTTCCAGTAGAGGATCTGTGCGATCGCCACCAAGGTGATCGCGAACAGCGTGATGTAGATAGCCAGTGCCGACCTCACCAATGCCCCCCATCGGTTCGGTTGTGGTTGCCCCGAAGTGACGCCATGCCGGCGCCGACTCGTACTGCTCCTGTGCCCATTCTCGTTGACCCCACGCCGATCGCTTTCCTGTCGGCGCTCCGATCTCACGCTATCCACGCGTGATTCGGTAGGCCGAAGGTAATGAGGCACTCGGGGAAAGTCAAGGTCGCCATGGTGTAGATCGACACACCCTGGGTGTGTGATCGATCGCGCTGGGGGCGGGCCGGCGAGGCTCAGGCGAGCGCGCCGTAGTCGGCGGGATCCCAGGCCAGGAGGGCGTAGACCTGGACCATGGCGCTCTGGTCCAGCAGGGTGACTCCGCCCGGGGAGAGCCGGAAGCGATCGTGGCGATCGCGAGCCGTGTGCCACGCGTCGTCGGCATACGTACTCATCGCGGCGTGGATCTGATCGCGCAGGCCGGCGTCGGCCGTGACGTCCCACAGCACCAGCAGGTTGCGGAACAGGATCGCGTTGAACGCCGCGGGCTGGCGGTGGTAGGCCCCCGCGTAGTGGAGCAGCGCCTTGCGCGCGATCGCCTCGGCGCGCGCCAGGTACGGCGCGCCATCGATGTCTCCGGCCGCCCGCGCGAGCAGCGCGTTGGCGCCGATCATCGTCCCCTGGTTATAGGTCCACATCCTGCGGTCGATGCTCCCGTCCCCGCGCAGCTTGTCCCAGAACAGACCGGTGGCCGGCTCCCCCTCCTCCCGGCCCGCGTCGAGCGTGACATTGACCCAGGCGTACATGTCGCGCGCCCGCGCGTAGCGGCCGGCGTCCGCCGATTCGGCCGCCAGCTCGGCGAGATGGAGCCCGAGCTCGGCGTTGGGGGCGTTTGAGACGGTGTTGCGGTCGTGGTTGCGGGCGCCCACCCCCACCCCTTGCTCCACCCAGAAGACGCCGCCGGGGCTCGGTGCCTCGCGCCGGGCATCCCAGCCGGCCACGGCGAAGCGAAACAGCTCGGCGGCGCGCTCCCGGTGGTCGGAGCCCGGGTCCACCCGCGCCAGCTGCACCAGCGCGAGCCCGACCCAGGCGTTGTCGTCGTAGTAGCGGTCACCCCCGAAACGCGATCCGATCACGTCGGAGGCATAGGCGGGGAACTTGCCCCGGGCGCCGTCCCAGTAGCGCTCGAGCGCCCGCAGATGCCACGCCACGGCCGACCGGGCGTCAAAGTCAACGAGCAGCTCGCGCCGCACCCCGAGCAGGTCGGCGGCGGCGGCGAGCGCTCGCGCGGTGGGCCACAGATGCGCCGCGGCTCGCGGTGGGCGCGGACGCCCGTCGCGGCGGTACAGGCCGTCGCGGCGGGCAAAACTGCGGCGCATGGCGGCGTAGGCGCGCACCGCCCGGGCCGCCGCCAGTTCGGGCCTCACGCCGGCGCCATCCCGGGCGGCGGCCGGCCCCGCCGGCGCTGGCGGCGGTGCCCTTCGTTGACCAGCTCGAGCACCGCCGCCGGGTCTTCGGCACGGTGCAGCGAGCTCAGATCGGCGGCGGTGATGCGGCCGTCGGCCAGGGCGCGCGCCCGCAGCCAGTCGAGCAGTCCGTCCCACTCCCCCGTCCCCACCAGGATCACCGGGAAGTCGCGGATGGTCCTGGTCTGGATGAGCGTCAGTGCCTCGAACAGCTCGTCGAGCGTCCCGAATCCGCCCGGGCAGATGACGAACGCGCACGCGTAGCGCACGAACATCACCTTGCGGGCGAAGAAGTGGCGGAACCCCAGCCCGAGATCGACGTAGGGGTTGAGGTGCTGCTCGCGCGGGAGCTCGATGTTGCAGCCCACCGACAGGGCGCCGGCGTCCCGGGCGCCGCGGTTGGCGGCCTCCATCAGCCCGGGCCCGCCACCGGTGACGATCGCGTAGCCGGCCCGGCCCAGGGTGGCCGCCAGCTCGCGGACCATGGAGTAGTACGGATGACTGGGCGGCGTACGGGCCGATCCGAACATCGTCACCGCTCGTCTCACGCCCGACAGCGCGTCGAAGCCCATGGCGAACTCCGCCGCGATCTCGCGGAGCCGCTCGGCGTCCGCGGCCCGGACCCGAGGCGGCTCGTCGCCCAACCATGTCAGCAGGTCCTCGTCGAATGCGGGGGCGGCCCCGTGGTCAGGCGTCATCGTCGCACTCAGAGGCCTCGGGGCGGTCTCAGCGAACGGCGATGAGATCAACCACGAACACGAGGGTCTCGTCGGGCCCGATCACGCCGCCTGCGCCGCGCTTGCCGTAGGCGAGCATCGGCGGGATCGTGATCCGGCGGCGCCCACCCACCTTCATTCCCTGCACGCCCTGGTCCCAGCCGGCGATGACCTGGCCCTTGCCGAGCTTGAACTTGAACGTGTCGCCGCGATCCCAGGACGCGTCGAATTCCATGCCGTTGGTCCAGGACACGCCCACGTAGTGGACCTCAACGACCTTGCCGGAGACGGCCTCGTCGCCCTCGCCGACGTCGATGTCCTCGAGCTCGAGCTGGTAGGACGGAGCCTGGCCGGCGGGAACCTCGACGACGGGCTTTTCTTCGGCGGCCATGTCAGCGAAACGCGTTGATGCCGGTGAGGGCGTTCCCGACGACCAGCGCGTGCACGTCGGCGGTGCCCTCATAGGTCACCACCGACTCGAGGTTGTTCATATGGCGGATGACCGGATACTCCAGCGTGATCCCGTTCGCGCCCAGCACCTGGCGAGCGGTGCGGGCCACCTCGAGCGCCGCGTTGACATTGGCCAGCTTGCCCATGCTCACGTGCTCGGGGCGCAATCGCCCCTCATCCTTCATCCGCCCCAGGTGCAGCGCCAGCAGCAGGCCGCGGTTGACCTCGAGCGCCATCGTGGCCAGCTTGTGCTGCTGGATCTGGGTGGCGGCAATCGGCCGCCCGAAGGCAATCCGCTCCTTGGCATAGGACAGCGCGGACTCCAAGCACGCGCGCGCGGCGCCGATCGCGCCCCACACGATCCCGTAGCGGGCCTCGTTCAAGCACGAAAGCGGGCCGCGCAGCGAGGTGGCCTCGGGGAGCATCGCCGCGGCCGGCAGGCGCACGTCGTCGAGCAGCAGCTCCGAGGTCACCGACGCGCGCAGCGACAGCTTGCGGTGGATGTCCTGGGTGGTGAACCCCTTCGTCCCGCGCGGGACGAGGAAGCCGCGGATGCCGTCGTCAGTGCGCGCCCACACCACCGCGACCTCCGCCACCGAGCCGTTGGTGATCCACATCTTCTGACCGTGCAGCACCCAGTCGTCGCCGTCGCGGCGCGCCCGGGTGCGCATCGCCCCCGGGTCGGACCCGGCGTCGGGCTCGGTCAGCCCGAAGCAGCCCAGCGCCTCGCCCGCCGCCATCCGGGGCAGCCACTCCTGCTTCTGCTCCTCCGAGCCCCAGCGGTGGATCGCGAACATCGCCAGCGACCCCTGGACCGAGACCAGGCTGCGCAATCCGCTGTCGCCGGCCTCGAGCTCCAGGCAGGCCAGCCCGTAAGCGGTAGCGCTGGCCCCCGCACAGCCGTAGCCGTCCAGGTGCATGCCCAGCACGCCGATCTTGCCCAGCGCCGGTGCGAGCTCCAGCGGGATCGTCGCCTCCTCGAACCAGTCGCCCACGTAGGGGACCACCTGGTCGGTCACGAACGCCCGAACGGTGTCGCGGATCATCCGCTCCTCGTCGTCGAGGAGATGGTCGATGTCGAGGAAGTCCAGCGGGCGGATCTCACGCGGGGTGGTGGTGGCGGCGCTCATCAGGGGTTGCTCCTTTGCGTTGTGCCCGTAGCATCCAAGCAGACCGTGGGCGGGGAAGGAAACACAGCGGCGGGCGTCCTAGCTCGCGCAGGCCCGGACACCGGCCTCACCTGATCCCGGGTCCTCCCAGCCGACACCGAACACGAAGGAGATCTCCCCCATGTTCAAGCAATCAGCCCTCCTCCTCAGCGCGGCTGTGCTGGCGCTGGGCGTCGCTGCCTGCGGCGGCTCCTCGGGCTCCAGCTCGTCCAGCGGGGGTGCCACCTCCGCCTCCGGGGCGACCTCCTCGGCGGCGGCCGGCACCGGGACGAGCGCGGCGGCCGGCGGCGGGGCATCGAGCAGCCTGGCGATCGCCGCCAACCCCAGCGGCCAGCTCGCGTATGACAAGAAGACGCTGAGCGCCAAGGCGGGGAAGGTCACCATCACGATGACCAACATGTCCTCCTTGGGTCACAACATCACGATCCAGCAGGGGACCAACGGATCGGTGCTCGGCGCCACCCCGACGTTCATGGGGGGCACCAAGAGCGTGACCGTCAACCTCAAGGCCGGCACCTACACGTTCTTCTGCAGCGTCCCCGGCCACCGCGCCAGCGGGATGGTGGGCACGCTCACCGTCTCCTGAGGCCCGGCAGGCGCGGCGCCGCTTCAGCCGTGTGCGCCGCGTCGCGCCGCCAGCCGGTCCAGGACGGCGAGGACGTCGAAGTAGCGCGTGGGCGCCAGGCGCGCCAGGGCGTCGAACATGTACGCGTCGGGCCCGACGAGCACCCGGCTCCGACCGGCCTTGACCCCCTCGTGGATGATCGCGGCGGCGCCCTCGGGAGTGGTGAGGGCGATCGCGTCGAAGTCCCTGGCCGCCTCCTCGTGAGACAGCTCCGGACGCGTGGGGTGGGCGTGGTAGCGGGCGTTGCGCGCGATGTTGGTCTTGACGCCGCCGGGGTGGATGGTGACCGCGTGCACACCGGTGCCACGCAGCTCGTGGCGCAGCGACTCGGTGAACCCCCGGACGGCGAACTTCGACGTGCAGTAGGCGCTCTGGAACGGCATCCCCACCAGGCCGAACACGCTCGAGGTGTTGGCGATCACGCCGGAGTTCTGCGCCAGCAGGATCGGCAGGAAGGCGCGGGTGCCGTGGATAACCCCACCGAGGTTGATCTCGAGCACCCACTCGTCGTCCTCCACCGAGCCGTCGGCGATGCTCTGCGATGTGGCCACCCCGGCGTTGTTGAGCACCATGCCCAGTGGGGCCGGCGCCCACTCCGCGACCTCGGCGGCGAACGCCATCTGGGCGTGGCGGTCACGCACGTCCAGCGTGCGGGCCAGGACCGGGCCGGCGATCAGCTCGGCGGTCTCGCGCAGGCCCTCCTCGTCCTGGTCGACGATCGCGACCGGACAGCCGTGCGCCGCCAGTCGCACCGCCACCGCTCGCCCCATCCCCGACGCGGCTCCGGACACGTATGCCGTCCGGCCGTCCACCTCCACACGCTTGCGCTTCATTGACTCTCCCGTGGTCAGACGACGGCCGGCTCGCGCTCCGGCAGCCGGCGCGGGAGCTCGGTGTCGTAGTCGCCGATCTCGAACCGGGCGAGACGGCGTTGGTAGGCGCGGACGCTACCCGGCCACAGGGTCGAGTTGCGTCCGGTGTCGTCGACGTACCAGCTCAGGCACCCGCCGGCGGTCCACACGCTGCCCTCGGTGTCGCGGTCCAGCTCGGCCACGTAGGCGGCCTGCGCCTGCGCTGATGGCTCCAGCGTCGCCAGCCCGTGCTCGCGCCGGTAGCGAAGGGCGCGGCGCAGGTAGGCGATCTGCGCCTCGATCATGAGCAGCACCGAATTGTGGCCGAGGCCCGTGTTGGGGCCCAGGAGCATGAACAGGTTGGGATAACCGGCGACGCCGATCCCCAGGTGCGCGCGCGGGCTGCCCTGCCAGCGATCGGCGAGGAGCTCCCTCCCGCGGCCGCGGATGCGGTGGCTCACCGGCACGTCGGTGACCTGGAACCCGGTGCCGAAGATGATCGTGTCCACGGGATGATGGGTGCCGTCGCCGGCGACGATCCCGTCGGGCGTGATCTCGGCGATCCCCGCGGTGACGACGTTGACGTTGTCCCGCGTGAGGGCGGGGTACCAGGTGTCGGACCCGAGCACCCGCTTGCAGCCCAGCCGGTAGTCGGGGATGAGCTTGGCCCGCAACGCGGGGTCGGCCACGTGGCGCTCGATGTGGGCGCGGGCCCGGCGCTCGACCAGCCTCATCACGGCGGGGTGCTTGAAGCCGTAGTGGAAGGACTCATACAGCGAGAAGACCGATCGCCGCAGCGATGACATCAGCCGCGGGTGGCGGGCGAGCCTGCGTCGCCACCGGCTGGGGATGACGGGGTTGCCGCGCGGGAGCACCCACGGCGGCGTGCGCTGGAACAGCGCGAGGTGGCCCACCACGGGCTGGATCTCGGGGACGAACTGGATCGCTGAGGCGCCGGTGCCGACGACGGCGACGCGGCGGCCGCTCAGGTTGTGGTCGTGGTTCCAGCGCGCCGAGTGAAACACGGTCCCGGCGAACGTCTCCAGGCCGGGCAGCTCCGGGATCGACGGGTCGGCGAGGGCGCCGGCGGCGGAGATGAGGATCTCGGCGCTGAGCTCGCCGGCGCTCGTCTGGATGCGCCAGCGGTCCGCGTCCTCGTCCCAGTCGGCGGCCAGCACCTCGTGACCGAAGCGCATGTGCGACATGACGCCGTGACGAGCCGCCACGTCGCGGATGTATGCCTGGATCTCGGGCTGGGGAGCGAAGGCGCGCGTCCAGTTCGGGTTCTGCTCATCGGAGTAGGAGTACAGGATGCTGGCGATGTCACATGCGCAGCCGGGATAGCTGTTGTCACGCCAGGTGCCGCCGAGGTCCTCAGCGCGCTCGAGGACGACGAAGTCCTCGATCCCGTCGCGGCGCAGGGCGACCGCCATGCCGAGCCCGGACAGGCCGGCGCCGGCGATGGCGACCTGCACGTGGGTGTCTGGCATCGCGGCTCCTTATCCCCTGGGTTGGCGGTACACTGTCGTACCGCAAAAATTGGTACGTGAGCATACCACCGATCGTCGGCCGCCAAACCCGCCCTCGAGACAGGCGCTAGAGGAGCGAGCCGCTGAGGATCGCCTTGACCGTCTCGGTGGCGCTGGAGCGCAGCTCGCGCATGTCGCGGCCGCGCTGGAGCGCGATGACCAACAGCTCGCGCAGCCCGCCGACGATGATGATCGCCGTGTCCATGGCCAGCGGCCGCAAGGTGAGCTCGGGCTGGGCCTGACGGCCGGACTCCACGAGACTCACGAGCAGCTCGGCGAACCGCTCCAGCGTGGCCAGACCCCGATCGGCCCCCTCCTGGCCGAGGCCGGGCAGTTCGCGCACGAAGCTCCGGTAAAGGGCGGGGGTGGCGGTCACGTTGTTGATGTAGGCGTCTACCGCGCGATCGACCTGCTCGTCCAGGGGACGGTCGGGGTGGACCGCGTCGGCGATCTGATGCATCATCGCCGCGTTGGTGGCGTCGAACAGGGCCAGGAAGCAGGCGTCGCGGTCGAGAAAGTGCTCATAGAAGTTGCGCCGCGACGTGCGGGCGATGCGCACGACATCGGCGACCGTCGTATCGCGGTAGCCCTTCTCCTCGATCGACGTCGCCATCGCGGCGATGAGCCGGTCGCGGTGGCCCGCGGGCTCGGCGGCGAGCGCCTCGTCGTGTGCGGCAGACACCCGGGAGACCATAGTCCGCGCTCAGTCCGGATAGCGGTGGGCGACGCACACCTGGCATCCGCCGCGCGGGATCATCGTCACGTTGCGCATGCGCGGGCGCTCGGGCGTGGGGTCAGGCGCGGCGAGGTCCGTGCGGCGGGCGATCCCCTCCAGCACCACTCGCTGCTCGGCCATCGCCAGCGTCGCCCCGAGGCAGCGGCGGATCCCGCCGCCGAAGGGGATCCATGTGTAGGTGCCGGGCTTTGCCTGAACGAATCGCGCGGGGTCAAACGCGTGAGGATCGGGATAGACGTCGGGGCGGTGATGCAGCGCGATGATGCTGACGGCCACCGGGGTGCGTGCGGGGATGGTGTAGTCGCCGAAGCGCCACGGCCGCATCGCCATCCGCGCGATCATCGGGATCACGGGACGGTGGCGCATCCCCTCGTGGATGGTGGCCTCGACGTATTCCTGGGCGCCGGCGCGGTCGCTGCCGCGGACGAGGTCGCGCAGCCGCGCGTAGGCGGGCGGGGTCCGCAGCAGACGCTCGAACGTCCAGGCCAGCGAGTTGGCAGTCGTCTCGTGCCCGGCGAGCACCAGCGACATGAGCTCGTCGCGCAACTCGTGGTCGGTGAGGGGCCGGCCGTCCTCATCGGTGGCGGCGAGCAGCAGCGAGAGCACGTCGGCGCGGCGAGCGCCGTCCCCGGCGGCGCGCCGCTCGCGGATCACCGCGTACATCTGGCGGTCGACCATTGCCATCACCGCCGCGAGCACGCCCTTGGGCTCGGCGTGGCGAGCGTTGCGCATCTCCACGAGCAGGTACAACCGCGACATGGACGCGGCCAGCATGCGCCGCAGCGCCTGGCGCATCCGGCGCTCGGCGTCGGTGGTGACCGATCCCGCGCCGACGCCGAAGACCCCGCGCATGATCACTTCGAAGGTCACCGCCTGCATCCGGGGCGCGAGCGCGAATGGCTCACCCACCGGCCAGCGGTCGATCTCCTGCTCGGCGACGTCGGCGATCATCGCCACGTAGCGCTGCACCGCCTCGCCGTGAAACCGCGGGAGCAGCAGCTTGCGCTGGCGCAGATGGCGCGCGCCGACCGAGGTGAGCACCGAGTTCGGGCCCAGGATCGGCCGCAGCGGCGACTCCCCGGTCAGCGACGGCGCATCCGCGGGATCGGCCGTCAGCAGCGAGCGGACATGGTCGGGGTGGCAGGTGACCGTGAACGCCTCGGCCCGGGTGGGCAGCCGCAGCTGCCACACGTCGCCGAACCGGCGCTGGGCGGCGAGCGCGAAGCTGATGGGGCGACCGGCGAAGCGCAGGCCCTGCAGCGTTGCGGGTAGGCCGAGCGCCGGCGGCATGTGAGCGGGCGTCCCCGGCTCAACGGGCCCGGCGGGTGAGGGCCGCTCGCCGGTTGCCGTCTCGGGTGCCACGACCGCCGGTGCGCTGTCGACCACCGTGCTCACGGTACGAAAGTGTACCGCACGGGGCTCGGCGCGAAACGCTCCGCCACCGGCCTGGTGCCCGTCGACGTGAGCGCTACCGCGACGTCGGGGACAGCGGCGCCGACGGCCGTGCGGCGTACGCGGCCGCCTCGTTGCGGACCACGGTCAGCAGGTTGCCGAGGGCGATGTTGGCATCGAGCAGGTGCAGCCCCCAGGTGGGGTCGGGGCTGGGGGTGGCGGTCTCGGCGCCATGCAGGGCGGTGACCTGGAGGACGTTGGCGCCACCGGCCGAGGAGCACCGGGCGCGGTACGCCCCGGGCTCGCTGGTCCACGTCGTGGACGCCGCGGGCTGGGTGATCTTGAGCAGCGCGATCCCGGCGGCGATCAGCGTGCCCGGCGCGAACGGCTGGGACGGGAAGATCGGGTCCACGCTGGCCGCGCCGCCGCCGAACGCGGCGGGGTTCGTGCACAGCACCTGGTCACCGGGGACCGTGGTCCGTCCGAAGATGCTGTTGGCCGGCGGCGGCTGGTCGAAGGTGGAGAAGGCGATCACGCAGCCCAGCTGCGTGGCCGAGCGGCATGCCGGGATGTGCTTGAAGCTGCCGCCGACGGACTTCCTGCGCTTGACCAGCACGTTGCCGCCGAGGAGGACCGCGGAGACCAGGCGCTCGCGGACCGCGGGCTTGGTGTCGATGTCCTTGGCGATCAGCTGCTCGAGGACCAAGGAGCCCTGCGAATGCCCGAGGAGCACGAAGCCGCGACCATGGTTGTACTTGCGCAGGTACGTCGCAAAGGCGGCGCGCACGTCGGTGACTGGGATCGCAAGCTGCTGCGGTGACTCCTGGTTGCCCGAATCCAGCGCGGTCACGGTGACCTGGCGGTACATGGGCGCGAACACGCGGCAGTACTGCGAGTACCGGGCGGCCTGGTAAAGCGCGATCGACCGCTCCTCCGGGTCGACATGCAGGTTGGCCAGCGTCGTCTTCTGATCGGAGACCGTCGGATAGACGTAGAAGCAGTCGATCCCCGGCTTGGTCACGCGCTTCGGGTGGATCACGTTGAGCTTGTGGAGCGCCGGCGAGAACACGGTCGTGGCCAGGCTCACGTCGCACGGGTCCGGGGCATGTCCCGGCTGGCACAGCCACACGGTCCGAGCCGACGCCGTCCCGGCCGCGGCGCCGAGCGCCACCGCCACGGCGGTGAACAGCAGGAGCAGACGCGTGCGGCGCGGTCTCACGAGACGGAGGGGCGGCGCTGGGCCCACGGCGCGGCCTCCTCGATCTGGCCTGCGAGCGAATACAGCGTCTCCTCGGCGCCCGCCCTACCGACGAGCTGCACCGCGAGCGGCAGTCCGTCGGCGCCCACGCCCGCCGGAACCGACACCGCCGGCTGCCCGGTGAGGTTGAAGATCGGCGTGAACGGGGTGAAGCGCCCGGCGATGTCGATGGCCAGCGGCGCCGGACGCCCGTAGCCGCCCTTCGCGGCGATCGCGGCCTTGGCCAGCGCTGGGGTCACGAGCACGTCGATGTCGTCCCACAGTGCTGCGATGCGGGCCGTCGTCCGGTCCCGGGCGGCAAGCAGCGCTGCGCGCCGCCGGGGCGGCACCAGGTAGCGGCCGAGCGCGGCCATCTGCCGGGTGCTGGGCTCGAGCATCGAGCGGTCGGGGACCGTGAGCGAGTCCTCGTAGACCCCGCGCACCCAGGTCTGCAGGAAGTCGACCTGGGCCAGGCGGTAGGCGGGATCCCGGGGGGCGACGTCGTGCCCGAGCGCGCTCAGCAGCGCTCCGGTGCGCTCCCATGCGCCGCGCTGATCGGCCGAGACGCGCCCCAGCAGACCGGGCGGCAGCTTGCGCGAGACGGCGATGCGCAACCGCGGGGGCGGTGTGGCGGCGGCGTCGACGTAACCGCCGGTGCGCGGCTGAGCGTCCACAGAGTGCATGACCTCGAGCATGAGCGCGCTGTCGGCCACCGTGCGCGCGAGCGCCCCGTAGACCGACATGTCCAGCCACCCGCCACCGAGGCCGCGGCCGCGGCTCGACTTCATCCCGACCAGCCCGCAGGCGGCGGCGGGGATCCGGATCGAGCCGCCCCCGTCCGAGGCAGTGGCCGCCGCGACCAGGCCGGCCGATACAGCAGCCGCCGAGCCGCCCGAGGACCCGCCCGGCGTTCGCGAGCGGTCCCACGGGTTGCGGGTCACCCCGTTGGCGGTGGTCGCCGTCCAGGGGAAGATCATCAGCTCGGGCACGTTGGTGACGCCGATCGGGATGGCGCCGGCCGCGCGCAGGCGGCGGATCGGCTCGGCGTCGGCGGTCGCCGCGGCGCCGTAGCTGCGCGTGCCGCGGGTGGCGGTTTCGCCGGCGAGCTCCAGGTCGTCCTTGACGGCGATCGGGACCCCCGCCAGGGGACCGGAGCGATCGATCTGCTCGGCCTCGGCCAGGGCCTGCTCGCCGCGCACGACGCGGAAGGCGTTGAGCGTCGGATCGAGCGCCTCGATCCGACGCAGGTACAGCTCCACGAGTTCGCGCGGCGCGACCTCTCCCGAGCGGACCATCGTCGCCAGCGCGCCGGGACCGGCGAAGGCGAGGTCGGTATCGGCGGTGAGGGTCATGGCTCGCGCAGCGACAGCACGAGCTGTCGGATCGCGCCAGGGTATCGGTACGAGGTCCCTCCGTGCTTGCCGTCGAACAGCTCGAGTGTGTGCGCGATGTCCAGCCGGGTCAGCTCGTCGGAGAAGGCCTGAGCCCCCAGGTCCAGGAAGAACTCGTCCTGGCGCCCGGCGTCGAGATAGATCCGCCGCATGCGTCGCAGAGCGTCGGCGTGGGGCTCGGCCATCCGGACCGGGTCCAGCTCCAGCCAGCGCTGCCAGATCTCCTCGATCAGGCGGCCCGTGGCCGGGTCGAAGGGGAGCAGCGGTTTGCCTGGGTGCGCGGGGTCCGGTGTGTACGCGCACGCGTAGGCGTACATGGAGAAGGCGTCGCCGTAGCGTCCCCAGTTGAAGGTCGGCTCTTGGCGCATGGCGCTGAGCAGCTCGTCGAACGAGCCGCCGAAGTCGTCGCGCAGCCGCCGGGCGATGGCGGGGAACTCAGGCAGGTAGCAGTACTCGAACAGGGCGTCGCCGGCATGTGACGCCAGCGCCCCGAACACGTCGGGCCGCAGCATCGACACGACCATGGCCCCATAGCCACCCGACGACTTGCCGGCCACCCCGCGGTGCTGCGGGCCGGGGAGGGTCGGGTAGCGCTCGTCCACGAACGGCACGATCTCGTCGCACAGGTAGTCCATGTAGGGACCGGTGCTCGAGGAGTTGAGGAATTGGGAGCCGCCCAGCGAGGTCCATGCGTCGACGAACACGATGATCGCGTCAGGGCAGTCTCCGGCGGCGAACATGGCGTCGATGCGCTCGACGCCGGTCGGCTCGAACGCGGCGCCGCGCGCCGGCCACATGTCGGCCTGGCCGGAGTAGCCCTGGAGCATGTACACCGACGGGAAGCGCTCCCGACCCGGAGCGATCGCGCCCGGCGAGCGGTAGACGTACAGGGGGCGCCGCGGCGGGTCGCCGAGCGGGTTGCCCTCCAGGAGCTCTGAATGCACCGTAATCCTGTCCAGCATGCCGGCCAGCGGACGATCCCACGGGGGGCCGGGCGGCCCCTCCACCTTGCGCATGCTCATGCCTTCAACCTACGACAAACTCAGGCGGCCAGGCCTTGGGCGGGGGCGGGTACGCACGATCGCACGGGTATAGTCGAGACCCTGATCCCTACTCCCGACAGGCCATGACTGATCGAGCCCAGACGCAGACGCCGAGCACGAATGGCAGTGGAGCCGAGCCCAACGCGGTCGACCCCGATGCGGTAGAGACGACCGAGTGGCTTGAGGCGCTGGACGCGGTCGTCTCGCACGACGGCCCGGACCGCGCGCGCGAGCTGCTGACACGGGTCATCGAGCGCGCCCAGCACGCCGGCACCGGCCCCATCGCCAGTCTCAACACGGCGTACGTCAACACCATCCCGCGGTCGCTGGAGCCCCCGTTCCCGGGCGACCCTCAGATCGAGCGCCGCCTGCGCTCGATCGTGCGCTGGAACGCCATCTGCATGGTGGTGCGCGCCAACAAGATCTCGTCCGAGCTGGGCGGGCACATCGCCACCTACCAGTCGCTCGCGACGCTCATGGAGGTGGGCTTCAACCACTTCTGGCACGCGGCGTCGGGCGACCACGGCGGCGACCTCATCTACTTCCAGGGGCACTCATCGCCGGGCAACTACGCGCGGGCATTCCTGGAGGGGCGGCTGACCGCGGAGCAGCTCGACGGCTTCCGCCAGGAGGTATCGGCGCCCGGCGGTCTGAGCTCCTATCCGCACCCGTGGCTGATGCCGGAGTTCTGGCAGTTCCCGACCGTGTCGCTCGGCATCGGGGCCATCACCTCGATCTACCAGGCGCGGTTCATGAAATACCTTCAGGCCCGCGGCATGGCCGACACCGAACGTCGCAAGGTGTGGGCGTTCCTCGGCGACGGCGAGATGGACGAGCCCGAGTCGATGGGCGCCACCGCGCTGGCCGGGCGCGAGCAGCTGGACAACCTGGTCTGGGTGGTCAACTGCAACCTCCAGCGCCTGGACGGGCCGGTGCGCGGCAACGGCAAGATCATCCAGGAGCTCGAGGCCGACTTCCGCGGCGCCGGCTGGAACGTGATCAAGGTGATCTGGGGCAGCCGCTGGGACGCGCTGCTCGACGCCGACGTCGACGGCGCCCTGGTCAAGGTCATGGAGGACTGCGTCGACGGCGACTACCAGACGTTCAAGTCGCGCGACGGCGCGTACGTGCGCGAGCATTTCTTCGGGCGCGACCCGCGTCTTCTCGAGCGCGTGAGCCACATGTCAGACGACGAGATCTGGCTGCTCAACCGCGGCGGACACGACCAACAGAAGGTCTACGCGGCCTATGACGCGGCGGTGCGCCACACCGGGCAGCCGACCGTGATCCTCGCCAAGACGATCAAGGGCTACGGGATGGGTGTCTCTGGCGAGGGCCAGATGATCACCCACCAGGCCAAGAAGATGACCGAGGCGGCGCTGCTGGCCTTCCGCGACCGCTTCGAGCTGCCGCTCACCGACCAGCAGGTCCACGACGCCGAGTACTACAAGCCGCCCGCGGACGCCGCGGAGATGGAGTTCCTGCGTGAGCGGCGCGAGGCGCTCGGCGGCTCGCTGCCGGTCAGGCGGCCGCGCTCGACGTCGCTGGCCGCACCTCCGCTGGAGACGTTCAAGTCCCAGCTCGAGGGCACCGGCGAGCGCGAGATCTCGACCACGATGTCGTTCGTCCGCATCCTCGCCGCGCTCCTGCGCGACAAGGAGCTGGGGCGCCACATCGTGCCCATCGTCCCCGACGAGTCGCGCACGTTCGGCATGGAGGGGCTGTTCCGCCAGGTTGGCATCTACTCCCCGTTCGGCCAGCGCTACAGCCCCGAGGACTCCGAGCAGCTCATGTTCTACAAGGAGGACGAGCACGGTCAGATCCTCGAGGAGGGGATCACCGAGGCCGGCTCGATCTCCTCGTTCATCGCCGCGGGCACCTCCTACAGCGCCCATGACGTGCCGATGGTGCCGTTCTACATCTACTACTCGATGTTCGGCTACCAGCGGGTGGGCGATCTCGTGTGGGCCGCCGGCGACAGCCGCACGCGCGGCTTCCTCTTGGGCGGCACGGCCGGGCGCACGACGCTCAACGGAGAGGGCCTGCAGCACGAGGACGGCCACAGCCACCTGCTGTTCAGCGTGGTGCCCAACTGCCGCGCGTATGACCCGGCGTTCGGCTCCGAGCTGGCGGTGATCGTCCAGGATGGCCTGCGCCGCATGCTCGAAGAGCAGGAGGACGTCTTCTACTACGTCACCCTCATGAACGAGAACTACGTGCACCCGGCGATGCCTGACGGCGCCGAGGAGGGGATCCTGCGCGGCATGTATCCGCTGCGCCGGCAGGGCGGGCGGGGGCGGTCTCCGCGGAAGCCGGTGGTCCAGCTGCTGGGCTCGGGCACGATCCTGCGCGAGGTGATCGCCGCCGCCGACCTGCTGGAGGAGGACTTCGGCGTGCTGGCGGACGTGTGGAGCGTCACCTCCTTCTCGGAGCTGCGCCGCGACGGCCTGGCGGTGGAGCGCTGGAACATGCTGCACCCGACCAGCAAGCCGCATGTGGCCTACGTCTCCGAGCAGCTGTCGGACAAGCGGGGGCCGGTCATCGCCTCCACCGACTATCTGCGGGCGGTGCCCGATCAGATCCGCCAGTGGGTGCCGGGCGCCTACCGGACCCTCGGCACCGACGGCTATGGGCGCAGCGACTTTCGCACAGCACTGCGGCGCTTCTTCGAGGTGGACCGCCACTACGTCGCGGTGGCCGCGCTGAAGGAGCTCGCCGATGCCGGCACGCTGGACCGCAAGCTGGTGGCGCAGGCCATCGCCAAGTACAAGATCGACGCCGACGCGCCGCTGCCCACGACCGTATGAGCGCCACCACGACGCAGGTGGAAGTCCCCGACATCGGTGACTTCGACGACGTCCCGGTCATCGAGATCCTGGTGTCGGTCGGCGACACCGTGGCCGTGGAGGACCCGCTGGTCACGCTCGAGTCAGACAAGGCCACGATGGACGTGCCCGCGCCGTTCGCGGGCGTGGTCAAGGAGATCAGCGTGTCCGTCGGGGATCGCGTGGGGCAGGGCTCGGTGCTGATGAGCATCGCCGGCTCCGACGACGGCGACTCGGGGGGCGGGGAGCCAGCGGAGGCCGCCGCGGCGGTCGGCCGCGCGTCCGAGCAGACCGTGGCACCCGCGGAGGCCATCGAAGCACCGTCCGAGCCGGGACCGCCCGCGCCGGCTCCCACTCCCCCCGCCCCCACGAATGGCGGTGGACCGATCTACGCCAGCCCCTCGGCGCGCCGCCTCGCCCGCGAGCTGGGTGTCGATCTGCGCTCGGTGACCGGCAGCGGTCGCAAGGGTCGGATCACGAGGGAGGACGTGCAGAACCTGGCCGACGGCAAGGGCGCCGCGGCGGTTTCGGCCCCCGGCGCCAGCGGTGCGGGTGGCGGTGTCTCGGGCCTCGACCTCCTCCCGTGGCCCAAGGTGGACTTCGAGAAGTTCGGCCCGGTGGAGCGCGTCGAGCGGTCGCGCATCCAGCGGATCTCCGCGCCCAACCTGGCGCGCAACTGGGTGATGATCCCCCACGTCACCCACAACGACGAGGCCGACATCACCGAGCTCGAGGCCTGGCGCAAGCGGCTCAACGACGAGCACGCGCGCGAGGGCGTCAAGTTCACGATGGTCTCCTTCCTGGTGGCGGCCTGCGTCGTCGCGCTCAAGGAGTTCCCGGCGTTCAACTCGTCGCTGGACGGCGAGGAGCTGATCCTCAAGCGCTACTACAACATCGGGTTTGCCGCCGACACCCCCGGCGGCCTGCTCGTGCCGGTGATCAGGGACGCGGACAAGAAGGGCCTCAAGGAGATCGCCGCCGACCTCACCGAGCTGTCGGGGCTGGCCCGGGAGGGCAAGCTCTCGCTGGACCAGATGCGCGGCGCGACGTTCACCATCAGCTCGCTCGGCGGGATCGGGGGAACGTCGTTCACGCCGATCATCAACGCGCCGGAGGTCGCCATCCTCGGCGTCACCCGTGCGGCCATGAAGCCCGTCTGGAACGGCGCGGAGTTCGTGCCGCGGCTGATGGTGCCGCTGTCGCTGTCCTATGACCACCGGGTGATCGACGGCGCCGCCGCAGCGCGGTTCGTCTCGTTCCTGGTGGGGGTGCTGTCAGACCTGCGCCGGGCGCTGCTGTGAGTCCGCCCTCCGAAGTGCGCGTGCCCGACATCGGGGACTTCGGCGATGTCCCGGTGATCGAGATCCTCGTCTCCGTCGGAGATGAGGTGGCGGTCGAGGACCCACTGGTCACGCTCGAGTCAGACAAGGCGACGATGGACGTGCCCGCGCCGTTCGCGGGCGTGGTTTCGGAGCTGTCGGTGGCCGTGGGCGACCGGGTGTCCGAAGGGTCGCTGCTGCTCAAGCTCGACGGCGCCGGTTCATCGGATGGCGCGTCTTCTGATGACGCCGCCTCCGCGGCGGAGGTCGTCTCCGAGCCGCCCCCTCCCCCGCCCTCCTCCTCCTCCGACGGGGACCGCGATTTCCAGGTGGTGGTACTGGGGTCCGGACCCGGCGGCTACACCGCGGCGTTCCGCGCCGCCGATCTGGGCCTGCGGGTCGCGCTGATCGAGCGCCACGAGAAGCTCGGCGGCGTCTGCCTCAACGTCGGCTGCATCCCGAGCAAGGCGCTCCTGCACGCGGCACGGGTGATCGCCGAGACGGAGGAGATGGCCACCCACGGCATCGCGTTCGGCGCCCCCAAGGTCGACCTGCCCAGGCTGCTGGAGTGGAAGCAGTCCGTGGTGGACAAGCTCACCGGCGGGCTGGTCGGCCTGGCCCAGCGTCGCGACGTAGAGGTCATCCATGGGGTGGCGAAGCTCACCGGCGCCTCGTCGATGACGGTGGGCGACCGCGAGATCACATTCGAGAACTGCATCATTGCCGCGGGCTCGCAGCCGGCCGGGATCCCGGGGCTGCCCGATGACGAGCGCATCATCGACTCCACCGGAGCCCTGTCGCCGTCGTCGATCCCGGACCGGCTGCTGGTGATCGGCGGCGGGATCATCGGGCTGGAGATGGCCTGCGTGTACGACGCGCTCGGCGCCAAGGTCACCGTGGTCGAGATGCTCGACCACCTGCTCACGGGCGCCGACGCCGACCTCGTTCGCGTTCTGGCCAAGCGGATTGGCGGCCGCTATCAGGACGTGCTGCTGTCCAGCAGGGCCGAGAGCATCAAGGCGCAGAAGAACGGCCTCAAGGTGGAGATCGCCGGTGCCGGCTCAAGGATGTTCGACCGCGTGCTCATCGCGGTCGGCCGGGTGCCCAACGGCCGGGCCATCGCGGCCCAGGACGCCGGGGTGCAGGTTGACGACCGCGGCTTCATTCCCGTGGACTCCAGGATGCGGACCAACGTGCCGGGGATCTACGCCATCGGCGACATCGTCGGCGAGCCGCTGCTGGCCCACAAGGCGATGCACGAGGCCAAGGTGGCCGCCGAGGTGATCTCCGGCCTCGACGTCGAGTTCGACGCCCGGACGATCCCGTCGGTGGCCTACACCGACCCTGAGGTGGCCTGGATGGGCCTGACCGAGACCCAGGCCAAGGCCGACGGCGTGGAGTACGAGAAGGCGGTGTTCCCCTGGACCGCGTCGGGCCGGGCGCTGGGCCTGGGTCGCGAGGAGGGGATGACCAAGCTGCTCTTCGGGGTGGGTGGGGACGGTGACCATCGTCTACTGGGCGCGGGCATCGTCGGGGTCGGTGCCGGCGACCTCATCTCCGAGGCGGTGCACGCTCTCGAGATGGGCGCCAACGCCGAGGACATCGCCCTGACCGTCCACCCCCACCCGACGCTGTCCGAGACGGTCGCGCTCGCCGCCGAGTTGGAGGATGGCTCGATCACGGACCTCATTTCGCCGGCGGCGGCCAAGGCCCGTCGCAAAGCAGCTCGCTGAGGATCTCGACGACCCATCCGGGCTCGAACATCACCTGCTCATAGGTGAACCGCAGGACCCGCCAGTGGGCGCGGAGCAGCGTGGCGTCGCGGCGCCGGTCGTTCTGGAAGGACCGCTTGCCCCGGTGGTAGCTCCAGCTGTCGACTTCGACGATGAGCCGGTGCTCGCGCCAGACCACGTCCACCAGCTCGCCCTCGACGTAGACGTTGAACTGCGGCACGGGCAGGCCGTGGCTGCAGATGATCTCGCGAAACGCCTGCTCCGACGGTGACTGGATGAACGGCGGCTCATCGGTGAGCTCGGCGACCGCGGCCTGTAGCGGTTTGATCCCGTGACGGCCCGGGTTGCGCCCGAGCACGGCATCCACCGCGCCGAGGTCGAGCTTGTTCTGGCGCTGGGCGGTCTCGAGCGCGGTGATGAGCCGGCGGCGGTTGAGGACCTCGGCAAGGTCGAGGTAGGTACGAGCGAGGCTGGTCACGGGAATGCCGTCGACGGCGGTGGCGTCCTGGGGGTCCAGCCTTCTGGCCCAGTGGCAGCGGATGCCGGCCAACTCATGCCTCCCGGTCGCCGTGACGTTGACCGGGCCGCCGCCGATCTGGCGAAGGTCGTGGAGCGCCGCGGCCTCGAGGTGGCTGAGGACGGCGCCAGGGCCGCATCCGAGAACGGCCGCCATCCAGCGGCCCTTGGCCGTGAGACGTGTGTGGCCGACGGCGTAGACGCCTGGGCTGCGGCGGTGCAGGCGCCCCCGTGCTACCAGCGTTCTGATGGCTTGGGCAGAGAAGCCAAGCTCCAGCAGTTGGCTGCGGGCCACGACACCGTGCTGGCGATCCGCGAGTTTCCCCAGACGTGAGTCGTCTGGTGGTTGCTCAGCAGCCCTCAGGCTCATCACGTCCAGGATCGCCGCCCTGGCTGTGACGGAACAAGACGTAAAGGTGGCTAGCTGCGACGTTTGTGCAACAAACGCGTTGCGAGCAACGCCAGCGCGGCGGCCGCCAGCAACGCCCGGGTGCGCCCGGGCGCGGTCGGCTCCCCGGCGCCGGCGCCGGCGCCGCCGCCCGGCGAAGCGGCCGGCCGGCATCGCGAACTCCTCGGCGGCCAGCACGTCGTGGGGCTCGGCGATCCCGGTCGGGTCGTCGGGGAGCGTCACCGGCCCGTGGTGCAGCGCCGGGTCGCCGGCGGGCACCCCGAACTCCTCGGCGGCCAGCACGTCGTGGGCTGACTGCAGCGCCGGGTCGCGCGCGGGCACCCCGAACTCCTCGGCCGCGAGGACGTCGTGGGCGTTCTCGTCTTGGTGGTCTGCCATCGCCCGGATCATCCCAGATGAGCGCGCGCGAGGCACGTCGAGGCGGCAGTGATGCTGCGCCCTGCTGATAATCTCAGTCGAGCACACTGAGATCTGCTTTTCGGGGGCCGGTCCCCGTGGTATCCTCTGCTTATCATTCGTAAGCACCTACTGAAAGTGAAGACTTGATGAGTCGCCTTCTCCTGGTCCCGCTGGAGGACGTCGTCGTCTTCCCGGGCATGTCGCTCACGCTGGCGATCGACGCCGGCGATGAAGAGCGTGTCCTGCTGGTGCCCCGTCACGAGCAGGAGTACGCGGCCGTGGGCACGGTCGCCGAAGTCTCCAGCCGCGTGCGCCTGCCCGGTGGCGGCCGCGCGTATGAGCTGCAGGGCCTGCACCGCGGCGTGGCCGGCGCCGCCCAGACGCTGCCCGACGGGCGGCTGTTCGTCGAGGTCGAGGAGCGGCCTGACGAGGTGCCCGTCGACGGTAAGACCCGCAACCTCGAGCGCGAGTACCGCGCCGTGGTCGAGGAGATCCTCGAGGTCCGCGGCGACGACGGCCGCATCGCCGGGTTCCTGCGCTCGATCAACGAGCCGGGCACCCTCGCCGACACCTCGGGCTACTCCCCCGATCTGGGCTATGACCAGAAGGTCAAGCTGCTGCAGACGCTCGACGTCTCCGAGCGGCTGGAGCTTGCCCTGGGCTACCAGCGCGAGCGCCTGGCCGAGCTGCAGGTGCGCAAGCGCATCCGCGAGGACGTGGAGTCCGGCGCCGAGAAGCAGCAGCGCGAGTACTTCCTGCGCAAGCAGATGGACTCGATCCGCAAGGAGCTCAACGAGGACGACGCCTCGGTCGTGGAGGAGTACCGGACCAAGATCGAGGAGGCCGGCATGCCCGAGCACGCCAGGGAGCAGGCCGATAAGGAGCTCGGCCGCCTGGAGCGCATGGGCGAGCAGTCCGCCGAGTCGAGCGTCATCCGCACCTACCTGGACACCCTCATCTCGGTTCCGTGGAACGAGCGCTCCGAGGAGAAGCTCGACCCGACCAACGCGCGGGAGATCCTGGACGCCGACCACGCCGGCCTGGAGGACGTCAAGGACCGGATCGTGGAGTACATCGCGGTCAAGAAGCTGCGTGTCGAGCGCGGGATCCAGGAGGACAAGCGCTCCGGCGCCATCCTCACCCTGATCGGCCCTCCGGGGACCGGCAAGACGAGCATCGGCGAGTCCATCGCGCGTGCTACAGGACGCAAGTTCGTGCGCATGAGCCTGGGCGGCGTCCGTGACGAGGCCGAGATCCGCGGTCACCGGCGCACCTACATCGGCGCCCTGCCGGGACGGTTGGTCCGTGCCCTGCGCGACGCCGGGACGATGAACCCGGTGATCATGCTCGACGAGGTCGACAAGGTCGGCGCCGACTGGCGCGGTGACCCGTCGGCGGCCCTGCTGGAGGTCCTGGACCCGGCGCAGAACCACTCGTTCCGCGACCACTACCTCGATCTGGAGCTGGACCTGTCAGGCGTGATGTTCATCGCGACCGCCAACGTCGCCGACACCATCCCAGGCCCACTGCTGGACCGCATGGAGGTCATCCGCTTCGACGGCTACACGACAAGCGAGAAGGTGGCGATCGCCCGCGGCTACCTGTGGCCGCGCCAGCTGGAGCGCAACGGCCTGCGGGCCGAGGAGGTCGACATCGCCGACGCGATCCTGGAGACCGTGACCACCGAGTACACGCGTGAGGCCGGCGTCCGCCAGCTCGAGCGCGACCTGGGCACGCTGCTGCGCAAGACCGCGACGAAGATCGCGTCGGGCAAGGCAATCGCGCCCGTCACCATCGACACCGACGCGGTGCGCGACGCCCTCGGGCGCCAGCGCCACTTCCAGGAGTCGGCGATCCGCACGGCGGTGCCCGGAGTGGCCACCGGCCTGGCGGTCACCGGAGCGGGCGGCGACGTGCTGTTCGTCGAGGCGACCGGTATGCCGGGCAAGCCCGGGCTGACCCTGACCGGCCAGCTGGGTGACGTGATGAAGGAGTCGGCGCAGATCGCGCTCTCCTACGTGCGCGGCCATGCCGGCGATCTGGGCATCAACCCCGCGCAGTTCGAGGACGAGGCGTTCCACGTCCACGTCCCCGCCGGCGCGATCCCCAAGGACGGCCCGTCGGCCGGCGTGACCATGGTGACCGCCCTGACCTCACTGCTCACCGAGCGGCCGGTCAGGCACACCGTCGGGATGACCGGCGAGGTGACGCTGCAGGGACGGGTGCTGCCGATCGGCGGCCTCAAGCAGAAGGTGCTGGCGGCGCACGCGGCGGGCCTGACCGACGTGGTGCTCCCCGAGCGCAACCGCGGTGACCTGGACGACGTGCCCGAGGAGGTGCGCGACCAGATGGCCTTCCACTTCGCGATGACCATCGACGAGGTGCTGAGCGTCGCGCTGGAGCCGGCGCCGCACCCCGCGGCCGCGTAAGCCGCACAACCGCAGACAAACGCATAGCCAAGCGAAGGGCGTCGACCTCACAGGGTCGGCGCCCTTTCGTCGTCATGGGGCCGCATTCGCTGCAGTAGTAGGTTGAGGCGTATGACCACGATCACCGCCTCCCAAGAACAGCAGGTCGTCGACCAGGTTCCCAAGCAGCTGTACATCGCCGGCGAGTGGCGCGACGGCGCCAAGGGGACGCTCACCGTCGAGGATCCGTCGACCGAGGCGCCGCTGTGCGAGGTCGCCGACGCTTCCGTTGACGACGCCAGGGCGGCGCTGGACGCGGCGGTGAGCGCCGGGCCCGAGTTTGCCGCCATGGCCCCGCGCGAGCGGGGCGAGATCCTGCGCCGTGCATTCGAGATGATCACCGAGCGCAAGGACGACCTGGCGCTGCTCATGACCCTGGAGATGGGCAAGACGATCAGGGAGTCGCTGGCCGAGATCGCCTACGCGTCGGAGTTCTTCCGCTGGTTCTCCGAGGAGGCGGTGCGCATCGACGGCCGCTACTCGGTGGCCGCCAACGGGGCGGGCCGGATCCTGACGATGAAGCAGCCCGTCGGCCCCTGCCTCATGATCACGCCCTGGAACTTCCCGATGGCGATGGGCACCCGCAAGATCGGCCCCGCCGTCGCCGCCGGCTGCACGATGGTGGTCAAGCCCGCGCAGCAGACGCCCCTGTCGATGCTGATGCTGGCCCGGATCCTCGAGGAGGCCGGCCTCCCCGGCGGCGTCCTGAATCTCATCACCGCCTCGTCGTCAGGCGAGACGGCGGCGCCGCTGATCGCCGACCCGCGGCTGCGCAAGATGTCGTTCACCGGCTCCACCGAGGTGGGGCGCAAGCTGATGGCGCAGGCCTCGGAGACGCTGCTGCGCCTCTCGATGGAGCTGGGAGGCAACGCCCCGTTCATCGTCTTCGACGACGCCGACGTGGACGCCGCCGTGACCGGCGCGATGCTGGCCAAGATGCGCAACATGGGCGAGGCCTGCACCTCGGCCAACCGCTTCCACGTCTCCGGCGCGGTGGCCGACGAGTTCGCCTCCAAACTGGCGGAGAAGATGGGGAACCTCACGCTCGGCCGCGGCGTCGACGACGACACCGACGTCGGCCCGTTGATCGACGACACCCAGCGCGGCAAGGTCTCAGAGCTCGTGCAGGACGCCATCGGACGGGGCGCCACCGCGGTCGTCGGGGGCCATGCCCGGGACGGGTCCGGCTACTTCTACGAGCCGACCGTCCTCACCGACATCCCAGACGACGCCGAGTTGCTGCAGGAGGAGATCTTCGGGCCGGTGGCGCCGATCAAGGGTTTCGCCGACGAGGACGAGGCCGTCGCCGCCGCCAACGACACCGAGTATGGGCTGGTCGCCTACGTCTACACGCGCGATCTCAAGCGCGCGCTGCGCGTCTGCGAGCGGCTCCAGACGGGCATGATCGGGCTCAATCAGGGGATCGTCTCCAATGCCCAGGCGCCGTTCGGCGGGGTCAAGCAGTCCGGCTTCGGCCGCGAGGGTGGCTACGAGGGGATCGAGGAGTACCTCGACACCAAGTACGTGGCCGTCAACCTCTGAGGCGGGCGCGGCCGTGACCACGCGTGACGGTCGCCCAGTCAGCAGCCGGTCTGGGCGGCGCTCGTTTCGGCGCTCAGGTACGACGGCAGCGTGTCGCACGGGTTGGGGCAGCGTGTCGTCTGGAAGTAGGTGGAGGACGCCCCCTCGAAGGTCACCAGGATGTCTCCCGCGTTCATCTCGCTCTCGGACGGCTGTGTTCCGAAGTTGACGATCGTCTGGGCCCCGGACTCGGACAGGCAGACGAGGGACGCGAGTCCGCTGGTTAGACGCGCGCGCGGAGCGGTTAGCCTGGCGCCATGAGCGCTCGGATGGCGGCGCGCCGGTGGCGGCTGGCGGTACGGCTGAACGTCGTCGCGATCGTCTGGTCGGCCGGCCTCGTGCTCGCCGGCCTGCTCGTGCCCGCCTACACGAGCAGCAGCACGTCCGACGTCAACGGCGTGACCCTCACGCGCTCGACGCTGGCCCAGGAGAACGGCGTACGGGCGATGGCCCTGGTGGCGGTCCCGTTGCTCGCCTGCGTCCTGGTGCTGTGGGCGATCCGCGGGCGCCGCGCCGGCGCGCGCTGGTGCGCCCCGGTGGCGTGGGCGGGCGTCGGGCTGCTGGCGATCGAGACGCTGGTGGGGCTGCTGACGATCGGCGTCTTGATCCTGCCGGCCACGATCCTGCTGGCATCGGCCGTGCGAATGGCGCCGGCGACCGGCACGTGACCGCCACGCAACCCGAGATGCTGCGGTTCAGCGGCGACGGCGCCATCCCGAACTCGCGCCTGCCGGTACTCGTCTACCACGGCCTCGACCTGGCGCAGGAGGCGGCCGCGGCCGAGCAGGCATTCGCGGCCAACGACTGGCGCGGCGCCTGGCGCGACGGGATCTATCCGTTTCACCACTTCCACTCCACCGCGCACGAGGTGCTGGCGATCGTGGCCGGGCGCGCGTCGGTGACGCTCGGCGGGCCGCAGGGAAAGACGCTTCAGGTCAGCCGCGGCGACGTGCTTGTCCTCCCCGCCGGCACGGGACACTGCAAGGCGGGCTCCAGCGGGGACCTGCTCGTGGTGGGCGCCTACCCGGGCGGGATGTCATGGGATCTGCGCCGAGGGGATCCGGCTGAGTACGAGGAGGCGCAAGCGAAGATCGCCGCGGTCCCGGTCCCTGCCACCGACCCCGTTGGTGGGACCGACGGAGCGCTGCCCCGTCTCTGGCTTGCCTCATAGCCGGCTGAGGTCGGCCCCGGGGCCGCCTGAAGGGTGGGCCTGACCGGCTGACCCTGCGGCGACCACGAGCACGCGCCGTCCACCCCAGCCGGGGCGCCCATACCTCCTGTGCCCCCACTTACCCGGAATCTGGAACTTCGAACATGCATGCGCTATGCGAACAATTGTTGATCAAAGCAGTGGGTGGGGTCACTCCGCGACCGGTCCGGCGCCCGCGGTGGCAGACCACGGCCCACGGCGGCAGAATCCGTGCATAGTGGCCCTGGATCGGGTTGGTGACGGACCGGTTGAACTGCGCCACCGACCGGCCCAGTTTCAGCGCCATTTCGCCAGGCTACCCGGCCCGTTCGCTTTCGCTGCCATGTACCCTCAAGCGAACGCATGGCCTATGCACAGGAGAGACCGGGGACGTCGGGCTCGATCAACGAGCACGCGCCCGCGCTGGCGGCTGAGTGGAAGCGGCTGACCCGTGCAGCGACGTTCGTTGCGCTGCTGACAGCGCCCGCGTTCTTCCTCATCCTGTTCAACACCAACCACCTGGGGCTGATCCTGTCGCTGGTGATCACGTTCGCGGCGGTGGTTATGTTCCGCGGGCTGGTCGAGGTGCTCGCGCGCAAGTTCATCCCCTCCCCCAGCCTCTATGGCGCCGACCCGGCGCTCAGGGAGCAGGACATTGTCGCCCGTCGCCGCTACTGGTTCTGGCGCGGCAAGTTCCGGCGGCTGCCCATCTACGTGCTGATCGTGCTCGGGCTGCTGGCGCTGTGCCAGGTGCTGTTCGCCTTCGCCGGGGTGAGCGCACCGTTCTTCCACCCGTTCGACGGGCTGCGCCAGATCTTCCCGCCTAACACGCTGCCGCAGCTCGCCCTGGTGTTCATCCAGCTGCCGTTGCTGTTCTTCGTCAACTTCGCGATCTTCTTCGGGCCGTTCCTGTTCTTCGCCATCCGGCAGATCCGCGGCTACGAGCCGGGTGACGCCAGCTGGGGCGTGAAGATCGCCGACGTCCGCGGGCAGGCCGAGGCCAAGGAGGAGATCACGCGCGTGATCACCCTGTGGCAGTCCGGTGAGGAGTTCGAGAAGTCGGGCGGCAAGCGCGAGCGCGGCCTGCTGTTCCTGGGCGCCCCCGGCACCGGCAAGACGATGATCTCCAAGGCCATCGCCACCAACTTCAACTGCCCGTTCGTCACCATCCCGGGCTCGGGCTTCGCCGGCATGTTCATCGGGATGGACGCCATCACGGTCCAGTTCCTGGCCCGGAAGGCGCGCAAACTGGCGGCCAAGTGGGGCGGCCAGTGCATCGTGTTCATCGACGAGATCGACGCGGTCGGGATGCGCCGCCAGGCGTTGGGCAGCGGCATCGGCGCCACCGGCGCCGAGGCCAGCTCCATCCACGACCTCTGCTTCTTCGGGCCCAACGGGTCGATCACCTCGTCCGGTGACGTCGTCATCGAGTCCCGGGCGTGGCGCGAGAAGCTGTTCGCGGCGCGGGCCGAGTCCACGGCCACCGGCTACGCCACGTTCACCTCGCGCGTGAGCGAGAAGGTCCGCGGCCTCTATCCCGGATTCGGGATGGGTGGTGGCGGCGGCATGGCGCTCAACCAGTTGCTGATCGTGATGGACGGCATCGACGAGCCGCCTCTGTTCCGCAAGTTCGTGACCAACCGGACCAACACGTTTCTGGACGCGATGTTCGTCATCCCGAGCAAGATCGGCAAGCTGCGGCTGCGGCTGCGGCCACCGCGCCCGCGCCAGGAGCAGATCTACTTCATCGGGGCCTGCAACGTCCCCATCCAGGTCCTGGACCCGGCGCTGACGCGGCCCGGCCGCATGGGCCGCCACATCTGGTTCCGCACGCCCACCAAGGACGACCGCCTGGACATCCTCGACCTGTACCTGGGCAAGGTCGACCACGAGCCGGACCTCGACACCGATCGCCGCCGCGACGAGCTGGCACGCATCACCAACGGCTACTCCCCTTCGATGATCGAGCAGTGCTGCTCGATGGCGCTGACCATCGCCCACACCGAGGGCCGCCGGGAGTTCGCCTGGCGCGACATCGTCGAGGCCATGACCACGGTGGAGACCGGGACCGCACAGAACATCGAGTACATCCAGGAGGAGACCCGCGCCGTGGCGATCCACGAGGCCGGCCACGCGGCCGCCGGCCACGTGTTCCTGGAGAAGGAGGTGCTGTCGACGCGGCTGTCGATCCGCAAGCGCGGCGGCTCGCTGGGCCACTACCAGAGCATGGAGAAGGACGAGCGCTTCTCGCACTTCCGCAGCCGGGTGATGGGCGGCCTGATCATGACGCTGGGAGCGATGGCGGCCGAGCACGTGTTCTACGGCGAGAACTCGCAGGGCGTCAGCGGCGACGTCCAGAGCGCTACCGCGACGGCGGCGGCGATGGTGGGCATGTGGGCGATGGGCCCCGACCCGGTCCACATGGGCGGCAGCATGGAGCTCTCCGAAGAGGTGGAGGCGGTACTCAAGCGCCTGGAGCGCATCGGGACGACGATCATGAATCGCGCCGGCGGCGGAGGGATGTTCGACCAGGATCCCGTCGGCGCGATCCTGCGCAACGTCGACAAGAAGCGCGCCGCAGCCCAGATCCTCGGGCAGGCCTACGTGACCGCCTACGCGCTGATGGACTCCAATCGCGAGGGGCTGGAGCGGATCGCGGACGAGCTGATCGAGCGCAAGGAGCTGCACGGCGACGAGGTCGGTGAGCTGCTGGATAGCGTCGAGCTGCACCAGCCCGAGCTGGACCTGATGAACCCCGCGACCTGGCCCGCCGTATGAGCGACCCGTTCGGGATCTCCCGCTCGACCGAGGACGGCGCCGTCGACGCCCGCGTCGCGCGCCACAGCCGCAGCGAGTCCAAGAGCCAGCGCGAGCAGGGCGGCTCACCCCATGCGAGCCGCTTCCGCTCCGCCACCGCGCTGCTGGTGGCCGTCGGGATCGGCGCCCTCATCATCGCCGGAGCGATCGCCGTCGCCGGGCGCGGCAGCTCCAAGCCGGCGCAGAAGTGGTCCGAGTGGCAGCCGTCGGACCACGGCACCCTGGGCGCGCGCGACATCGCCGACTTCGTTGCCCCCTTCTACCGGATCGACAACATCCATCAGCTCGCGGTGGTGACGGTGGTCAACCTCGAGAGCGCGGCCGCCGCCGCGGCCCAGCAGCAGGCCGCCGCCAGTGGCACCGCCCCGGGCGCCGCGGCCAGCGGGCTCCAGGTGGCAGTGCGGCCCAGCCCCACCTCGAGCCAGGTGTCGCTTCTGGGCGGCAACACGATCGCCTACAACCTGTGCGGCGAGGGCGGCAAGGACTGCGCGATCGGCGTGGGCAAGCCGTCGACCGACCGGCTCCTGCTGCTGCGCCGCGAGGCGCTCGAGCTCGCCCTCTACACGTTCAAGTACGTCAGCGGCACCCAGAACGTCGTCGCCATCCTGCCGCCTGGCCACACGCAGCAGACCAGCACCCTGAGCAAGAAGCTGCCGACGTCCACCGCATCGCAGGCGCCGACCAAGCCCGTGGACATCGCTGTCCTGTTCGTCCGTCAGGAGCTGTCGCCGCTGCTCAACCACCCGCTGTCCCAGATCCTGCCCGAGCAGTCCCCGCCGACCGTCGCCCAGATGCCCAGTGCGCCCGAGGCGGGGCTCGTGGACCAGCTCACCGCCCGCGGCCTGTTCTCCGAGCAGCTCCAGCAGGCTCAGGACGGATCGAGTCTGATCGTCCTCAATCCGCTTCCGCCCCAGTAGCGCGGTCGTAGCCCGGGCAGCGGAGCACGGGCAGCCGGGGGTAGCGGGGGAAGCGGTCGGGCTCGGCCTTGGAGCGCCGGCACAGCGAGAACACCGAGCCGCGGGTGTTGCGCACGATCTGCTGGTGGCGGCAGCTGTCGCACAGCCCGGCCGGCGCAGCGGCGGGGCGGTCGGCGGTCATGAGCGGGTGAGCGCCTCCAGGGTGAGCACGAGCGACTCGTAGGGGCGCCCGGTCACCTGCTGAAGCGCGATCTCACACGTGCGGTTGCTGGAGACGCAGGCGTCGAAGGCGCGGCCCTCGAGCTCGGCGGACGTCTCGGCCAGGGCGGCGGCGGGGAGCTCGGGATGCAGCCAGCCGCGGTCGCCCGCCATCCCGCAGCAGCGGGTCGCCGCCGGAACGACGACCTCATCAGCGAGCTGGCCCGCGATCGCCGTCAGCTTCCCCGACACGCCGAGATGTCCGGCGGCACACGTCGGGTGCACGACCACCGACCCCAAGCGGCCGCTGATCTGCAGCCGGTCCAACAGGCGATCGTGGACCCAGGCCACCGAGTCGATCACCTCCACCCCATCGAGCACAAGGTTCTCGCGCAGCCCGAGGGTGCAGGAGCTGGCGTCCATCACCACCGGCAGGGCGCCCTCATCGCTCCAGCGCCGCAGCGCCGCTGCCGTGTGCGCCGCCATGTGCTCCCGACCGCCGGAGTAGCCCTTGGAGCTCCACGGGGTGGCGCAACAATGACCGGCGACGTCGGGCGGAATCCACAGCGGCCGGTCGGCGCGCGCGGAGACCGCCACGAGCGCCTCGGGCAGGCTGGGCCCGTCCGGGGCGCCGTGAGGACGGCCGAAGATCCGGTTGAGGCAGGACGGCAGGTAGACCGCGGCGGCGCCCGCGCGCTGGGTCCGCGGCAGCCGCGAGGGCGCCGCGGGAGGGATCGACCGGCGCAGCGCGCGCGCCACGAGCCGCCCCGGCCGCGCTCCGGCGCGGGCCATGCGCTCGGCGAAGGCGTAGCGGCGAGCGACCTCGAGCGCCGCACGCTCCGCGCGGGGGCCGTGCTCGCGGCGGCGCAGGTCCTTGATCAACGTCCCGGTGTCGATCGCCACCGGGCAGGCGGTCATGCACGAGCCGTCGACGGCGCACGTCTCCACGCCGTCGTACTCGTATTGCTTCAGCAACGCGGCGCGGACGGGCGAGCCGGCGGGCTGGCGGGCCATCTCGCGGCGCAGGACGATCCGCTGCCGGGGTGTCGTGGTGAGGTTCTGCGACGGGCACACCGGCTCGCAGAAGCCACACTCGATGCACTTGGTGACGCTCTCCTCCACCTCGGGCACGCTCTTGATGTTGCGCAGGTGGACGCCGGGATCGCGGTTGAGCACGACGCCTGGGGCAAGCACGCCGGCCGGGTCGGCCAGCCGCTTGATCTCCCACATCAGCTCGGTCGCCTCGGCGCCCCACTCGCGCTCGACGAACGGGGCCATGTTGATCCCGGTCCCGTGCTCGGCCTTCAGGGAGCCGTCGTACTTGTCGACGATCAGCGCCACGAGGTCGTGCATGAACGCGTCGTAGCGCTCGGACTCGCCCTCCTTGCCGAACTCGGGGGTGAGGATGAAGTGCAGGTTGCCGGCCGACGCGTGACCGGCCAGGCCCTGCAGGAAGCCGTGCCGGCCGAGCAGCGCCTGCAGGTCGCGGGCCGCCTCGGCCACGCGCGCGGGCGGGACGCAGACGTCCTCGATGATCATCGTGATACCCGGTGGGCGCAGCGCGGCCAGCAGCCCCTGCATCCCCTCGCGCACGCGCCACAGCATCTCGATGTCCCCGTCGGCGCGGGAGAAGCGGATCGCGTCGTCACCGCCGACGATCGTTCGTCCGCGAAGGATCGCCCTCGCCGCCTCCTCGAGCGGGCCGAGCTCATCGATCGTCTCGGCGCGGAACTCGATGAGCAGCGCCGCCGAGGTGGGCGGCAGCTCCTTCCACGCCTCGGGGGTGCCCGGCATGTTCCACGCGGCGGCGATGAGGGTCGCGGCGACCATCAGCTCCGTCGCGGTGGCCCCCGCGTCGACGAGCTCGCCGACGGCATCGGCGGCGGAGTCCAGGTCGTTGAAGGGGACGAGCGCGAGCGTGGTGTGGCGGCCGAGCGGGACGGTGTCGAACACCGCCTCGGCCACGAACGCCAGCGTCCCCTCCGAGCCGACCACCAGCCGGCGGAAGATCTCCAGCGGCGTGTCGGCATCCAGAAACGCGCACAGGCGGTAGCCGGTGGTGTTCTTGATCTCGAACTTGCGGCGGATGCGGCCGGACAGGTCGGCGTTGGCGCGGATGCGGTCGCGCATCTGTGCCAGCCCGGCGGCCAGCTCGGGCACGGCCGCGGCGAACCGGCGCTCGGCGTCGGCGTCGGCGGTGTCGATCACCGTGCCGTTGGCCAGGACGAGCGTCATCGCGCTCACCGTGCGGTAGGAGTCGGCGATAACACCGCAGCGCATCCCGCCCGAGTTGTTGGCGATCACCCCACCGACGCACGCGACGTTGGTGCTGGCGGGGTCGGGGCCGAGACGGCGGCCCGTGCGGGCCAGGAGCCGGTTGGCGTGGCCGAGGACCACGCCGGGCTGCACGCGCGCCCGCGCGCCGTCGTCCTCGACGCGGACGCGGCGCCAGTGCCGGCGGACGTCCACGAGGATGCCGTCGGTCTGGCTCTGACCGTTGAGGCTGGTGCCGCCGGCCCGGAACGTCAGCGGAACCCCCAGCTCGGTGGCGCAGCGCATCAGCGTCACGATGTCGTCGACGGCGCGCGGGACCGCCACCGCCTTGGGGATGAGCCGGTACGGGCTGGCGTCCGAGGCGTAGCGGACGAGGTCGAGCGCGCGGGTGAGGACGCGATCGGCGCCGAGCCCGGCGACCAATTGGGAACGCAGCGGCTCGGGCGTCCCCGCCGCGACCCAGTCCGGTGCCCGGTCGGGCGCCGGACCGGGCGGCTCGGGCACGATCGTCGCGGAATCGACGGCGGTCACAGCCACGCGCTGGTCACCACCACTACTCCAGCCACATTCCGGACGCGACCGGGACCTGGATGACCCGCGGCCCGTCGCCGGCCGCGATCGACGCACGCAGGGCCTCGGTGAGCTCCTCGCGCCCCGTCACGTCCTGTGCGGGCAGGCCGTAGCCGCGCGCGACGGCGGCGACGTCGAGTCCCGGCAGGTCGAGGCCCGGCGCGCCGGAGACCTGCTCGAGCATGGCGAACCACTTGAGGATCATGTACTCGTCGTTGCGCAGGATGAGGAATGTGACGGGCGCCTTGTAGGCCAGCGCGCTCCACAGGGCGGTGATCCCGTATTGCGCGGAGCCCTCCCCCAGCACGCACACGACGGGCCGCGCCGGCTGGGCGAGCTGGACGCCGACGGCGGCGGCGATTCCGAAGCCGAGACCGCCGCTGGCGCAGAAGTAGTAGCTGCCGGGGGTCGAGATCCGCAGCCGGTTGCGCAGCGACAGCGTGCAGGACGGGGACTCGAGCACGATGATCGCGTCGTGGGCGAACGCGTCGGCGAGCGCCGCCATCGCCTCCGAGCCGCTCAGCCGGTCGGGCGGGTCCGCCGCCGGCGGGTCGCCCGGCTCCGGGCGCGCCTCAGGGGCCTCCCGGGTCCCATCGGGCACGAGTTCCACCAGCCGCTCCAGCGCTAGGCCCACATCGCCGACGATGGCCTCCCCCATCGGCGCGCGTGCCGCTTCTGCGGGGTCGCTGGTGATGGCCACGAGCAGACTGCCCTCGCTGAGCAGCGGGCCCGGAAGGTACGGGTAGTAGGGGAACACGGAGGACCCGATGACCAGCACGAGGTCGTGCCCCTTCAGGGTCTCGGAGACGGGGCCAATGGCGGGCGGCAGGACGCCCACGAAGTTGGGGTGGCGCTCGGGGAAGCCCAGCCGCGAACCACCGGTAGCGGGGCTGGCCCACACCGGCAGCCGCTGCTTCTCGGCGAGGGCGACGGCGGCGTGCCAGCCGCCGGCGGCGTCGATGTCCGGGCCCGCGATCATCACCGGGGACAGCGCCTGCGACAGGCGCTCGGCGACGTCGGCCAGCGCGGCCCCGTCCGGCGCGGTCCGGCCGACGACGCGGCGCGCGATGGCGGCGGCGGAGCGATCGGCGTCGGCCTCGGCGTTCCAGTCGTCCATCGGGATGGAGACGAACGCCGGGCCTTTGGGTGGCAGCGACGCGTGGTGGATCGCCCGTGCGATGGCGCCGGGCACGTCCTGAGCGCGGGGCGGCTCGTGGCTCCACTTGACGTAGGGCTGTGGGCCGACCGTGGCGTCGCGGTTGGTGAGGTTGGCCTCGATCGTGATCTGGGGCCGGACCTGCTGGCCGGCGGTGATCACCAGCGGCGACTTGTTGGCCTGGGCGTTGAAGATGCCGCCGACGGCGTTGCCGACGCCGGGCGCGGTGTGGAGGTTGACGTGGGTAGGGCGGCCCGACGCCTGGGCGAAGCCGTCGGCCATGCCCATGACCACCAGCTCCTGGAGGCCGAGCACGTAGGTGAAGTCGTCCGGGAAGTCGGCCAGCATCGGCAGCTCGGTCGAGCCCGGGTTGCCGAAGATCGTCGTCATGCCGTGGGCCCGGAACAGCTCGAACGTGGCTTCGCGAACGCTCGTCATCGAACCTCCTCGTCGTTGGCCAGTGCACAGTAGTGCGAGCGCGCGCGGCGTGCGCGGGTGCCGTCACTCGTGGCGCTCCTGGAGCGCGCCGTAGCCGCGGGCGGTCATCGCGTCGACGAAGTCCTGGGCCTGGCCGGCGTCGAGCGTGCGCGGCCGGCCCACAGCGGCGGCGCGCCAGTAGAGCTCGCTCGCCCATTCGAGCAGCACGGCGTTGTCCATCGCCGCGCTCAGGTCGGGGCCGATGGCGAGTATGCCGTGGTTGGCCATCAACGCCGCGGCGCGGCCCTCGAGCGCGTCGAGGGTGAGCCGCGCCAGCTCCGGGGTGCCGAAGGTCGCGTAGGGCGCCACGCGGATCGGGCCGCCGAGGGCGAGCATCTGGTAGTGGATGAGCGGCAGCTCATCGAGCACGCAGGCCAGCGCCGTGCCCACGGGGCTGTGGGCGTGGACGACCCCGCCGGCCTGGTAGCGGCGGTAGACGCCGAGGTGGAGCTCGAGCTCGGAGGTGGGCGCATAGTCGCCGTGGACGCACCGGCCCTCGAGGTCGACGACCACGACCTGCTCGGGCGTCAGCTCGGCAAGCACGGCGCCCGTCGGCGTGACCGCCACGAGCGTCTCGGCGCGCGCCGAGACGTTGCCGGCGGTGCCCCGCACGAGGCCCTCGTCGGCCAGGCGCCGCGCGGCGGCGGCGACGGCGGCGCGCTCCGCGTCAAGCATGTATCCGTCTCACCGTCGCCACGCCTTTTGGGGACACCGACGTACTACAGTAAATGAAGTGTCTACCTTCTGGCGGCTGCTCGGGTTCCTGCGCCCCTATCGCAAAGGGGTGATCTGGTCCTTCGTGCTCGCGGGCGGCGCGCTCGGCGCCACCGTGCTCATCCCCTTCCTCACGGGCCTGGCGATCAACGCCGTCCACTCCGGCGATCGCCACCGGCTGATGATGCTGGCGCTGGCGATCCTCGTCGCGGGCCTGGGACGGCTGGTGCTCAGCGTGTTCCGGCGCCTGGTGGCCGGCGAGGTGTCACTGGGGGTGGAGGTCGACCTGCGCAACACGCTGTACGGGCAACTCCAGCGCCTCGAGTTGTCGTTCTTCGACCGCCAGCAGACCGGCCAGCTGATGTCCCGGGCCACGGTCGATCTGCAGTCGGTGCGCTTCTTCCTCGGCTACGGGCTGGTTTTCATCGCCCAGGCGGTGGTGACGATCCTGCTCGCCGCGGTGGCGATGTTCGTGCTGCAGCCGGACCTGGCCGCGATCTCGCTGGCGCCGGTTCCGTTCGTGATCCTCATCGCCAACCGCTACGGCCACCGCTCGCGCCCGGCGATGCAGGAGGCCCAGCAGCGCATCGCCGAGCTCACCGCCGACGCCGAGGAGAACGTATCCGGCGTGCGCGTGGTCAAGGCGTTCGCCCAGGAGGAACGTCAGCTCGGCCGCTTCGGCCACTCGGTCCAGCGAGTGTTCGACCAGCAGATGATCGCCACGCGGATCCAGGCGTTCTACAACCCGCTCATCAGCTTCCTACCGAACCTCGGCCTGGCCGCCATTCTCCTGTTCGGCGGCCGCCGGGTCATCGACGGGTCGCTCAGCCTCGGCGCGTTCACCGCGTTCTACGCCTACCTGCTCATGCTCATCTCGCCGATGCGCACGCTCGGCTACATGCTGGGCGCCGCGCAGCGCTCGACGGCGTCGGGCGCGCGGATCTTCCAGGTGCTCGATCGCGAGCCCCGGATCGAGTCCCCTCCCGGCGCCCCGCCGCTGCCGCCGGGCGGCGGCCACGTCACGCTGCGCGGCGTGGGACTCACGTTCGAGGGCACCACCCACCCGGCGCTGCGCGACATCGATCTTGACGTGGCGGCGGGCGAGGTGGTGGCGCTCGTCGGCGGCATGGGCTCGGGCAAGTCGGCGCTCGTATCGCTGCTGCCGCGTCTGTACGAGGCCACCACCGGCTCGGTCTCGATCGACGGAGCCGACGTGCGCTCCGTCGGGCTCGCCAGCCTGCGCCAGGCGATCGCCGTCGTCAACGACGATCCCTTCCTGTTCTCGGCCACCGTCCACGACAACATCGCCTACGCGCGCGCTGACGCCACCCGCGAGGAGGTGGAGCGCGCCGCCATCGCCGCCCAGGCCGACGGGTTCATCTCCCGCCTGCCCGACGGGTACGACACCCGCGTGGGCGAGCGGGGCCTGACGCTGTCAGGCGGCCAGCGGCAGCGGATCGCCATCGCGCGGGCGATCCTCGCCGATCCACGGATCCTCATCCTCGATGACGCCACCTCGTCGGTGGACACCTCCACCGAGGGCGAGATCAAGCGCGCGCTGTCCGACGTGCTGACCGGGCGCACGACGTTCGTGATCGCCCACCGCATGTCCACCATCTCGCTGGCCCGCCGTATCGTCGTGCTCGAGGACGGCAAGATCGTCGCCGACGGGACGCACGACGACCTGCTGGAGCAGTCCGAGCTGTACCGCGAGATCGTTGCATCCAACCCCATCGAAGATCGCGACCGGGTGTTCCTCACCCGCAACGGGCCCGAGGCGGAGGTGGCCGGCCGATGAGCGTCGTCAGCATTCGCGCCGAGGTGCGACGTCGCCTGCAGGAGACCGGCGGCCGCGGGCGCAAGCTGCGCGGCCTCGCCGAGCTGCTGGCTCCCTATCGCTGGCGGGTGGCGGCCATGTTCGTGTCGCTGGTGGCGGCCACCGCCGCGGCGCTGGCGCCGGCGCCGCTGGCCAAGATCGCCATCGACCAGGGCATCCAACAGCACGACACCGCCGTGCTGGACCGGATCGTGGTCGTGTTCCTGGCGTCGGCCGTGGTCTACGGGATCGCCACCTACGCTCAGACCTACCTCGTCGGCTGGGTGGGCCAGCGCGCGCTCCAGGACCTGCGGCTCAAGCTGTTCGCACATCTGCAGGCGCTGTCGATCGGCTTCTACTCCCGCAACCGCGCGGGCGTGATCATCAGCCGCCTCACCAACGACGTCGAGGCGCTCGATCAGCTCGTTGAGGACGGCCTCGCCACCCTGATCCAGTCGAGCCTGACCCTCCTGGGGGTGGTGGTCATCCTGCTCGTGCTCGACTTCCACCTGGCCCTGCTGACGTTCATCGCCCTGCCGATCCTCGGGCTGGGAGCACTCGCCTTCCGGATCGCCTCGGCCGACGCCTACCGGCTGACCCGGGAGAAGATCGCCACCATCACCGGCTACCTGCAGGAGACGCTGTCGGGAATCCGGGTGGTGCGCGCGTTCGGCCAGGAGCGCCGCCACATCGAGCAGTTCAAGGCGCTCAACGACGAGAACCGGCATGTCAACATGACCACGGTCAAGCTCAACGCCGCCTACTTCCCGGGCGTGGAGCTGCTGTCGGCGCTCGTCACGGTCGAGATCCTGGTCATCGGCGGTATCGAGGCGATCAACGGCAACACGTCGACCGGCGTGGTCTTCGCGTTCATCGCGGCGCTCAACAACTTCTTCGACCCCATCCAGCAGCTCTCGCAGCTGTACACCACCTACCAGTCGGGCATGGCGGCGCTCGACAAGATCTTCTCCCTGCTCGACGAGCGCCCCGAGCTCATGGACGCCCCCGACGCCGTCGAGCTCGGCCAGCTCCGTGGCGAGGTGACGTTCCGCGACCTCTCCTTCCGCTACGGCGCGGACGACGACGGCGCCTGGGCGCTGCGCGACATCGACCTGACCATCGCCCCCGGGCAGACCGTGGCGCTCGTTGGGGAGACCGGCGCCGGCAAGTCCACCTTCGCCAAGCTGGTGGCGCGGTTCTATGACCCCACCGATGGCGCCGTGCTCGTCGACGGGCACGACCTGCGCACCGTCACCGCCCACTCTCTCCGCTCGCAGATGGGCATGGTGCCCCAGGAGGGCTTCCTGTTCAGCGGCACCGTGCGCGACAACCTCTCGTTCGGCCGCCGGGACGCCACCGAGGCGCAGCTGCGCGACGCCGCCCGGGCGGTGGGCGCCGACGAGTTCATCATGGACCTGCCGAAGGGCTACGACACCCAGGTCGGGGAGCGGGGCATCCAGCTTTCGGCCGGCCAACGCCAGCTCATCGCCTTCGCGCGCGCGCTCGTGGCCGATCCGCGGATCCTCGTGCTCGACGAGGCGACCGCCAACGTCGACGTGCACACCGAGAGCCTGATCGAGGCGGGCCTGCGCCGGCTGGTCGCCGGGCGCACGGCGATCGTGATCGCCCACCGGCTGTCGACCATCCGCCACGCCGCGCGGATCCTGGTCATGGAGCACGGCCGCATCGTCGAGTCCGGGACTCATGACGAGCTACTCGCCGCCGAGGGGCGCTACTGGGAGCTCTATCGTGACTGGGCCGAGCACGCTGCCGCCTGACCCGGCACACTGGGGGCCGTGTCGATCACCGTCGCCGGTCTCGCCGTCACCCCCGTCAAGGGCATGCGCGTGCACGAGGTCGAAGCGGTGGAGCTGGGCGATCGCGGGGCCCTGGGCAACCGCGTCTTCTACGTGATCGACGAGCGCGGCCGGATGGTGAACGGCAAGAACTTCAAGCACCTGCAGACAGTCGTGGCCGAGTACGACCCGACTGCGGAAGCCCTGACGCTCGCCTTCCCCGACGGTACGCAGGTCACCGGGGAGGTGCAGTACGGCGACACGGTCACCACCAGCTTCTTCAACCACCCCAAGGACGCGCGCGAGATTCGCGGGCCCTGGAACGATGCGCTTTCGGGATTCTTCGAGCAGCCGTTGCAGCTTGTCGGCGCCGCCAGCGCGGTCGACCGCGGAAGGCACGGCGCCATCTCGGTGGTCTCTCGGGCATCGTTGCGTCACCTCGCCGCGGTCGCCGACCGCGACGGGGTGGACGGCCGGCGTTTCCGGATGCTCATCGAGGTCGACGGCATCGAGGCCCATGAGGAGGACCGCTGGGTTGGCCGACGCGTTCGCGTCGGATCTGCGCTGGTCCGCGGGTGTGGACACGTCGGTCGCTGCGTCATCACCACCCGCGACCCGGACACCGGCGAGGGCGATCTCGACACGCTCAAACTGTTGGCCACCTACCGGCACACGATCGGCACCACCGAGCCGCTGGCCTTTGGGATCTACGGCGAGGTGCTCGAGGGCGGCCCGGTGCGCGTCGGCGATCCGGTCACCGTGCAGGGCCCATGAGCGAGGAGCAGCGGGTCAGCGTCCTGGTGGCCGACCATGTCGCCACGGTCACGCTGACGCGCGCCGGCAAGCACAACGCGCTCGACGTGGCCATGTTCGAGCAGATCATCGCCGCCGCCGACGGCCTGGCCGCCACCGGCGGCGTGCGCGCGGTGGTGCTCCACGGCGAGGGGCCGAGCTTCTGCAGCGGGCTGGACGTGGTCAGCATCATGGCCGCCGGCAACGGCCTCGACGGGCTCGTGGAGCGGGTGCGCGGCGACGTGCCCAACTGGTTTCAGCGGGCGGCCCATGCGTGGCTCGAGCTGCCGATGCCGGTCATCGCGGCGGTCCACGGCACCTGCTTCGGCGGTGGCCTGCAGATCGCGCTGGGCGCCGACATCCGCATCGCCGCCCCCACCACCCGCCTCAGCGTGATGGAGGTCAAGTGGGGGCTGGTCCCCGATATGTCCATCACGCGGACACTGCCGCGGCTGGTGGGGATCGACGTGGCCAAGGAGCTGACCTTCACCGGCCGCGTTTTCGACGGCGCGGAGGCAGCGCGGCTCGGGGTGGTCACGCGCATGGCTGACGACCCGCTGGCGGCGGCACAGGAGCTGGCCACGGAGATCGCCGGGCGCTCCCCGGATGCGGTGCGCGCCGCCAAGCGGCTCTATGACGAGTCCTGGACCGGCGATGCCCGGCGCACGCTGGCGCTGGAGGCCGAGCTCCAGCTGGGCCTGATCGGATCGCCCAATCAGCTGGCCGCGGTGGCCGCCGGGTTCTCCACGGAGCCGGCCGAGTTCGTCGATCCCTGATCGCGGTCCAGGATCGTCCGTAGTGCCGCCTCGAGCGCCCGCTCGGGGTCGCTGGCCATCGACGCCGACCGCCAGCCGACGTGCGCGTCGGGGCGGACCAGCACGCAGCCGTCCTCGCCAACCTCACGCAGGCGCGCCCAGTCGTCATAGAGGTCGATGTACCGGCGGCCGGGCCCGATCACGTGGGCGGTGATCTCGATGTCGAGCGTCGCCGCCGCGGCATTCGCCGCGTCCGCCCAGCGACGACCTGAGATCCCGGTCAGCAGCGCGAAGCCGCCCTTGCCGACAAGGTCGTGGGTGGACACCTTGTGGCCGTCGTCGCCCAGCCAGCAGTGGGGCAACCGCGCTCCCGGCCACGTGGTGGGGTGGTAGTAGAGCTCGGGGTCGCGGGTGTACTCGGGCTCCGGGGTCCCGTCGCTGACCACCGCGCCCGAGCGGTAACGCTGTCCGAGCTCGACCCCGTGGGCGTTGAACTCGTAGTCCTTGAGCTCGAGCGCCGCTTTGAGCTTCGCGCGGCGCGCCGCTCCCTCGGGGGAGTCGTCGGCGCGAGCGCGCATCCGCTCGTTCATCACGTCGGGGTCGCTGGTATCCGTGATCCCCAGCGCCTCGAAGATGGGGCCGAACTCCTCGATCGACTTGTTGGCGCGCAGCACGATCTGCCGGCCGATGGGCGAGCGCTCCGGGTCATAGCTGTCGAGCAGGCCGGGGCCGGCGTGACCGCGCAGGACGAAAGCGAGCTTCCAGCACAGGTTGTAGGCGTCCTGGGCCGACGTGTTGGAGCCCAGCCCGTTGGACGGCGGATGCCGGTGCACGGCGTCGCCCATGCAGAACACCCGCCCGGCCCGATAGCGGGTGGCGTACCACTTGTTGTTGCCCCACAGCGACGTGGAGCGAATCGTGATGGGGACGGTGTCGTCGCCGATGAGGTTGTGCGCGATCGAGGTGGCGGCGGCATCGCTGAGTTCCGGCGGAGGCTCGTTGATGTCATAGCCCCACACGATCAGCCACTCGTTCCACGTGCGCACCATGCGCACCAGGCCGAGCCCGATCCCGCCGATGTCGGAACCGGGCTGGAGCACCCAGTACAGGACGCTGGGCCGGTGCGCCACCTTGGCGCTGAGATCGGCCGAGAAAACGATGTTCATCGAGCCGGCGACGTCCATCTGCCCCTCGGAGGGCAGGTCCACGTCGCGGGCGATCTGGCTGCGGCCACCGTCGGCGCCGATCAGGTACTTGGCCACGATTGTGTACTCGGTGCCCGAGATGCGGTCGCGAACGCGGACCTCGACATGGTCGTCGTCCTGGGTCAGTCCCAGGTACTCGGTGTCGAAGCGGATCCGCGAGCCGCGCTCGGCGGCATGGCCGACCAGGATCGGCTCCAGCAGCGTCTGGGGCAGGTCGCAGTGCGTGCAGGGGCTGGCCAGCGTGTAGTCGGCCTGCCGCGACGGATGGGTGCCCCAGGTGCGCACGCGCCCGATCTCATCACCCGACAGGCTGGTGCAGAAGACGGTGTCCCCCATCAGATGCTGCGGGGTCCCGTTGGCCTTGATGTCGTCCTCGATCCCCAGGTCGCGGAAGATCTCCACCGTGCGCTGGTTGGTGATGTGGGCGCGGGGGGTGTTGGCCGTCCAGCGGTACTTGGTCACCACGACGTGCTCGACGCCGAGCGTGGCCAGCGTCAGCGCGGCGGTCGCTCCCGCCGGCCCTGTGCCCACCACGAGCACGTCGGTGTGGATCGTGTCGCTCATCGGCTCGCTCCTCTCGTCGGCGCTAAACCTTTCACAGGAGGCGCCCATCGCGCAATCGTCACGTCGGCGGCTGCGCCGCCGGACAACCGCCGTTGCGCGGATGGACTGGCGGCCGGAAGCCAAGCTGGTAACAATGCCGCGAGCACGCAAGGCCCACGTCGGAAAGGAAAACGCCCCATGCCCACCGGAATCGGACAGCGGATTCGCCGCCGGGAGGATCCGCGGTTCCTCCTGGGACGGGGGCGCTATGTCGACGACACCAAGGTCGAGAACGCCCTGCACGTGACGTTCGTGCGCTCCCACGTCGCGCACGGAACGATCACCTCGATCGACGCCGACGAGGCGCGGGCCCTGCCCGGCGTGCAGGTCTTCACCGCGGCCGAGCTGGGCCTGCAGCCCACCCCGCCCCCGCCGATGATCCAGGTCCACGAGAGCATGTTCCGGTCGCCGATGGCAACCGACAGGGTGCGCTACGTCGGCGAGATCGTGGCCGCGGTCGTCGCGGAGTCGCGCGAGGCTTCCGTGGACGCTGCCGAGCTCGTGGTCGTCGACTACGACGCGCTGCCCGCGGTCACCGACATCCGCGAGGTCGTCAAGGACGAGGTGCTCCTGTTCGAGCCGTCCGGCTCCAACACATGCCTGCGGATCCCCGGGGCAGGCGATGAGAACCTGTTCGACGGCTGCGACGTCGTCATCTCGGGCTCGCATGAGAGCCCCCGTCTGCTCGCGCTGCCGATCGAGCCGCGCTCGACCGTCGCCGAGTTCGAGGACGGCAAGCTCACCATCCACCTGTCCACCCAGACGCCCCATCAGGACAAGGCGGGCATCGGCGCCACGCTCGGGCTGGAGCCGGATCAGGTCCGCGTCATCGCTCCCGACGTCGGCGGCGGCTTCGGCGGCAAGGGGTTCGACGTGGAGGACATCCTCATGGGTGCGCTGGCCCGTGCGACCGGCCGGCCCTGCCGCTGGACCGAGACCCGGTCCGAGCACATGGTGGCGTTGCACCACGGCCGCGCGCAGTGGGCCGACTTCGAGCTCGGAGGCAGCAAGGACGGAGAGTTCAAGGCCCTCCGGGTCAAGCTCCTGCAGGACGCCGGCGCCTACCCGGGCATCGGGGCGTTCCTGGCGGTGCTCACCCAGATGATGTCCAGCGGCGTCTATGACATCCCCAGGATCGAGGTCGACATCACCTCGGTCGTCTCCAACACGACACCGATCGGCCCGGTGCGCGGCGCCGGCCGCCCGGAGGCGACTCAGATGATCGAGCGCGCGGTGGACATGTTCGCCGTCGAGGTGGGGCTCGACCCCACCGAGATCCGCCGGCGCAACTTCATCGCCAACGAGAAGTTCCCGGTGCAGACCGCCGCCGGGGCCACCTATGACATCGGCGACTACGCCGGCGCGCTGGACCGGGCGCTCGACAAGGCCGGCTACGACGAGCTGCGCGCTGAGCAGGAGCGGCGACGGTCCAACGGCTCGCACCTCCTGCTGGGCATCGGGATCGCCGTCTACGTGGAGATCACCAACGGCATCGGCGAGGGTGAGTTCGGGGCCGTCGAGATCACCGAGGACGGCGGCGCGATCGTGCGCACCGGCTCCTTCTCCCACGGCCAGGGACACGAGACGACGTTCGCCCAGATCGTGTCCGAGCGCACCGGCATCGACCTGGACCAGATCCAGGTGCTGGCCGGCGACACCGACCGGGTGCCGCGCGGCACCGGGACCTACGGCTCCAAGTCGACCCAGATCGGCGGCGCCGCCGCCGGGCAGGCGTCCGAGATCCTCGTGGATCGGGCCAAGGAACTGGCGGCCGACGCCCTGGAGGCCAACCCCGAGGACATGATGCTCGACCTGGCCACGGGGAGCTTCCACGTCACCGGCTCGGCCCAGCCCTCGCTGGCCTGGGCGGAGCTCGCGGGGCGCCTGGTCCAGGACGGACGGCTGGCCGAGCTCAGCGCCGAGACGGACTTCACGCCCGACACGCCGACGTTCCCGTTCGGAGCCCACGTCGCCGTGGTCGAGGTGGACGCCGATACCGGTTCGGTCCGGCTGCAGCGGATGGTCGCCTGCGACGACGCCGGGCGGATCATCAACCCGCTCGTAGCCGACGGCCAGGTGCACGGCGGGCTGGCCGCCGGTATCGCGCAGGCCCTCTATGAGGAGGTCCGCTACGACTCCGAGGGCAACCCCCAGCACGGCAACCTCGTGACCTACTGCATCCCCACCGCGGCGGAGCTGCCCTCGTTCGAGCGCATCGAGATGGAGACCCCGACGCCGGTCAACCCGCTGGGCGCCAAGGGCATCGGCGAGTCGGGCACGATCGGCGCCACACCGGCGGTGCACAACGCGGTGGTCGACGCCCTGGCTCACCTCGGCGTGCGGACCCTCCCCCTGCCCGCCAACGGCGAGACCGTGTGGCGCGCCATCCAGGAGGCCCGCGGCTAGCCCCTCGCGGCTTGTCGGTTACAGGGCGTCGAGCAGGTCCGCGACGCCATCGATGGCGGCGTCCGGCCGGCGCCTGGGCGCCACGCTGTCCAGGTCGATCTGGCCGCTGATGCCGCTGCGGACCAGGACCGTGCGCGAGCCCCCCAGCTTGCCCAGGGCCACGTCCATGCCGAGGTCGTCCCCGATGACGGCGATGTCGGCGGCGGGAACCCCTAGCCGGTCCTGCAGCGCCGTCACCGCCGCGCGCGATGGCTTGCCCAAGACCCGCGGCCGGACGCCCGAGACCTTGGCGATGGCGGCGGTGATCATCGCGCCACGGCTGAAGATGATCCCGTTGGCGCCCGCGTAGCCGCGAACGTAGCTCGAGGTGAACAGCGGCGCGCCGCGCGTGGTGATCGCACGGGCCGCCCGCTCCACCTCGGCGAGGGCGACGTCCTGGAGGTGGGCGACGAACACCGCGCCGGCGTCCTCGTCGTCGGTGAGCGCGATGCCGTTGTGGCGCATGTGCTCACACACGCTCTCGGTGGCGAACGCGTGGACGGGGTGACGAGCGGGGTGGCGGGCCAGCCAGGCGGTCGCGCTATCGACGGGGGTGAGCAGCTCGTCGTCGGTGACGTGCAGCCCGTCGTCGCGGAGGCCCTGGGCGATCGTCGGCGACGGGACGTGGCTGCCGTTGGTGAAGAGCACGAGGCGGCGGCCAGACGCGCGGATGCGCTCCAACACCTCGACGGCGCCCGGCTGGGGGTGGCCGCGACCGTCGGCACCGCGGTGCAGCAGCGTGCCGTCGATATCGAACATGAACGCGCGCGCCTCGCGCAGGTTGAGGCGTCCATTGTCAGCCACGGCGCCAGACCACCCGCTCGGCGTCGGTCCGGACCTCGACGCTGGTGAGCGATGGGCGGCGCTCGAGCTCCTTGAGCAGCGTGACCAGCGGCGCGCGGCCCGGGCGCGCCGCGGGGAGCGGACCGTGGGGGCGGCCGTCGGCGCCGTCCCGGGCGGCGACCATGGCGTCGACCTGCGGGGCGGGCATGGTCAAGCGGAGCAGCAGGTCCTCCTCGGAGATCCGGTGGCCGAACTTCTGGCGTGCGCCGTCCAGGGTGATGGGCCTGAGGTCTCGGAGCGTGGCCGCCTGGGTGCGGGCCAAGACCCTGTCGGCGATCGTCGGGTCGACGGGGGCGGGCGGGTCGCCGTAGTGGCCGAGGAAGAAGCGGACGGTCTCGTCGGAGACGTTCGCCCAGCGCTCGCCGTCGATCACGTTGCGCGCCGCCTGGCTGGCGATGAACTGCGAGACGGGTGTGACGATGATCGGGTAGCCCATCTCGGCGCGCACGCGAGTCACCTCCTCCAGGACCTCATCAAACAGCTCGGGACGACGCAGCTCGGCCAGCATCCGCCGCGTCGTCGTGACCATGCCGCCAGGGAGCTGGTGGCGGTAATACGCGGCGTCGAACTCCCGCGGCGCACCGGTGGGCAGGCCCTTGGCGGCGGCGATGTGGGCGAAGTGCGCAGCGACGAGCTCCTGCTGCTCTAAGTCGAGCGGGTGCGTGTAGCCGGCGGCCTCGAGGTTGCGTGCGGTATTGAGCGCCTCCGGTTGCGAGGTGCCGCGGCCGAGCGGGCCCGCCGCGGTGTGCACCGTGCCGAACCCGGCCTTCACCCCTTCTACGTAAACCTGCGGGGCGAGGCCGATCGTGCAGTGGCTGTGGAGCTCGAGGGGGCGCTCGCCGGCGGCCTGGAGCAGCGGCGGCGCCAGTTCGCGGACCGCGTCGACCGTGAGCAGGCCGCCGGGGTCCTTGAGGTAGAGCCGGTCCATGTCGGGACAGTCGGCCAGCGCCGCGGCGAGGTTCGCGTAGTACTGGTGGGTGTGGACCTCGCTGATGGAGTAGGTGAGGCCGATCACCACCTCCTCGACCCCCTCGGCCTTGGCCATCGCGGCGATCCGCTTGACTCGGTCAGGGTCGTTGGAGGGGTCGGCGATCTGGACCCGGCGCAGGCCGTTGCGCACGACGAGCCGGTAGGACAGGCGCATCACCTCCTCGTCGGCGGGCACCCAGGAGATGAAGCGCATGCCGGTGGTGATCATCCCCAGCGGCGTGTGGGGCATCGCCGCCGACACCAGGCGGATCCGCTGCCACGGGTCCTCCTGGTGAAAGCGCACCGACACCGCCATGTGCGTGCTCGAGGTGAAGTCCAGCGCGTGGTAGCCGACCCGGTCGATCACCGGCGCGATCGCCAGGACGTCGGGGGTGGTCAGCCCTGTGGCGCTCCACAGGCTCTGGTTGCCGTCCCGCGTGGTGGTGTCCACGAACTCGATCGTCCGGGTCATCGCAGCGCACGCTCCAGCCAGTCGGTGGTCACCGGGCCCGCGCGGAAGTCCGGGTGGCCCATGACGCCGATGAGCAGCGTCCGGTTGGTCTCCACGCCGTCCACATCGAGGTCCTCCAGGGCCTCGATCAGGGTGTCGATGGCGTGCTCGCGGTCCGAGCCGTGCCCGATGAGCTTGGCCAGCAGCGAGTCGTAGTACGGCGGCACCGTGGTGCCGGCCTGGCAATGGGTGTCGATCCGCAGGCCGCGGCGCTCGGGGACCGCGAATACGTTCAGCGTGCCCGGGCTGGGGCGGTAGCCATGGCTCGGATCCTCGGCGTTGAGCCGGCACTCGACGGCGTGGCCGTGGTAGGAGACGTCGTCCTGCCCGATCTCCATTCGGCGCCCGGCGGCGATCTCGAGCTGCATCGCCACCAGGTCCAGGTACGTGATCGCCTCGGTCACCGGGTGCTCGACCTGGATGCGGCAGTTGACCTCCAGGAAGTACGGCTCGCCGGTCTGCGCGTCGATGACGAACTCCGCGGTGCCGAGGTTGCGGTAGCCGATCCGCTCCGCGAAGGCCACCGCCGACTCGCGCAGGCGCGTGCGCGTGGCGTCGGGGAGGTCGGGCGCGGGCGCCTCCTCCACCACCTTCTGGAAGCGCCGCTGCACCGAGCAGTCGCGCTCGCCGAGATGGAGCACGGTGCCGTGGTCGTCGGCGGCGATCTGCACCTCGACGTGCCGGGCCGATTCGATGAGCTTCTCCAAGTACACGCGCGCGTCGCCGAAGGCGGCGGCGGCCTCGCTGCGCGCCAGGCTGATCAGGCCGTGGAGCTCCTCCTCGTCGCCGACGCGCTTGATGCCCCGGCCCCCGCCCCCGCCGGCCGCCTTGACCAGCAGCGGGTAGCCGATCTCGCCGGCGAGAGCGCGCGCCTCTTCGGCGGTGGCGACCTCCCCGCCCGGGAGCACCGGCGCGCCCGCCTCCGCGGCCTCGGCGCGCGCGGCGAGCTTGTCGCCGGCCAGCTTCATCGCGCGTGCCGGCGGGCCGACGAAGGTGAGACCGTGCTCTCGCGCCCGGTCGGCCAGCGCGGGGCTCTCCGACAAGAAGCCGTAGCCAGGGTGGATGGCGTCGCAGCGGGTGCTCAGCGCCGCGTGGACGACGAGGTCGTCGCGCAGGTAGCTCTGCGAGGCCGGCCCGGGCCCAATGCACACGGCGCGATCGGCGAGATGGGCCGCCAGCCCCTCCATGTCGGGCTCCGACGCCCCGACGATGCACTCCAGGCCGAGCGAGTGGCAGGCGTTGACGATCCGGACGGCGATCTCGCCGCGGTTGGGGATGAAGACGCGCCTCATCGGTCGGGCTTGACGCGGAACAGCGGCTCGCCGTACTCGACCAGCTGCCCGTTGTCCGGGACGATCTCGGCGATGACGCCGCTCACCCCGGCGGGCACCGAGTTCATCATCTTCATGACCTCGATGATGCAGACGGTCGTGTCGGCCCCGACCTGCGCGCCGACCTCGACGAACGGCGCCGCGCCCGGCGCCTCGGCGCGGTAGAAGGTCCCGAGCATCGGCGAGAGGATCGCCTCCAGGCCATCGCTCGACGGGACGGGGTCGACGCGTTCAGGGGGTGCGGATGCGCCCTCGGAAGCTTGTCGAGGTGGCCAAGCTTCCGAGGGTATGTCCGCGACCCCTTGTCCCTTGCGAACGTGAAGGCTGAAGCCCTCCGTCTCGATGCTGAGCTCGTCCAGCTCCGATTCGTCGATGATGCGCAGGATCTCGCGGACGTCGTCGTCGGTGAGGCCCATCTAGCTCCCCGCCCCGAATTTGCTGAAGATCATCGACATGGCGGAGCTGGGCGCCGCCGTCGCCTCCTTCGTGACCACGCCGGTGACCGGGCGGGACTGGAGGACGAAGATGCGTCCGTCGCGGTCGATCGCCCACTCGATGTCCTGGGGCGTGCCGAAGTGGCCCTCGATCCGGCGAGCGAGGGCGAGCAGGGGCCCGAGATCGGTGAGGCACGGCTGGCCGCGCCGCTCGCCGGCGACGTCGACCCGCCTGGGGCCGTCGCGGCCGGGGACATACTCGATCGCCTTGTCACTGATGGTCTGGCGCACCACCTCGCCGGTGATCTTGGAGACGAGGTAGTCATCGGGCGTGACCTCGCCGCCGACGACGGCCAGCCCCAGCCCCCAGCTGGCATTGACGGCCACCATGCTCCGGTCGCCGCTCACCGGATTGCAGGTGAACATGACGCCGGAGACCGCGGCGTCGACCATGAGCTGGACGGTGACGCCCATCGCCGGGTTCTCGACCCCGAAGCGCTCGCGGTAGGCCACCGCCTCCGGGTTGTAAAGGCTCGCCCAGCACCTCTGCACGGCCTCGCAGATGGCATCGAGGCCGCGGACCCACAGGTAGGTGTCCTGCTGGCCGGCGAAGGTGGCCTCCGCGCTGTCCTCGCCCAGCGCACTGGACCGCACCGCCACCGCCGAGTCGTCCCCCAGACGCGCGTATCGCCGGGCGATGTCGTCACGCAGCGCGTCGGTCAGCTCCTCGCCCGCGCTGGTGCTGATGGCGAACCCGGGTGGGACCGGGATCTCAGCGCGTAGCAGCTCGCCGAGGCTGGCGCTCTTGCCGCCGAATCGCTCCGCGTCGCTCGCCTGAAGCTCGTTCAGGTCCCGGGTGAGCTGAGGCTCCGCCTCAGCCATCAATCCTCGCCCACGAGGGTCACCACGCCCGCCGAGCCGTCCACCCGGATCGTCTGGCCGGTGCGGATGAGCGCGGTCGCGCGCCCCGTGCCCACCACCGCCGGCAGCCCGTACTCGCGGCACACGATCGCGGCGTGGGACATGACGCCGCCCACGTCGGTGACGGTGCCGCGGATCTTGGAGAAGATCGGCGCCCACGCAGGGGACGTGCTGCCGCAGACGAGGATCTCGCCGTCACGGACGTCGGCAATCTCGGCGACGGACCGCACCACGCGCGCCGGTCCCTCGATCGTGCCCGGCGACGCCGGCGCACCCTTGAGCTCCGAGCCCCCCTCGGCCTGGCGGGCCCACTCGCGCACGCGGTCGGTGGTCACGCCCCACAGCATGATCGTCATCGGATCGGTGATCTCGGCGGGCGCGACGCCCAGCGCCGGCGGCGGCGTCCACTGCGCCAGGCGGTCGAGCAACTGCTTGCGCCGCGCCACGATGGGCGGCCAGTGCTTGGGGCCGAGCGGCTGCCCGCCGGTGGCCCAGCAGAGCACGAGCTCATCCAGTGCCACCGACACCTCGTGGCGCCCCAGCTGGAAGATGTCCTCTGCGTCCTCGAAGAACCCTCCGTCGGCCAGCAGCGCGCCGAACTCGCGCACCTTGTTCCACCAGCGGGTGAGAAACCAGTAGTCACAGAAGAACTTGTGCTCCTCGACGTAGGGGAACACCGTCCGCGACAGGTTCAGCAGGTCGTTCCAGGGGCCGCGGATCTCCTCGGGCAGCAGCGCGCCGTACTCCTGCGTCAGGCGGTCGCGCCTGCGCTCGATCTCGTCCGTGGGGCGCACGGCCGGCGCCCCGGCGCGCTGGGCGCTGATGTGGCCGATGATCGAGGCGTAGGGGATGCTGGGATCGTCGAGCCAGCTGCGGTAGTAGTGGGTGAGGCCGTCGCCGGTGGCCATGTTGAACCACGGGTCCTTGACCTTCTCCAACTCCGCCAGCCAGTCGCGTCCGGCGTCGCTCTGGGAGAGCTCGGCCTCGATCTCCTGCGGGGTCCGGCCCTCGACGAAGGTGCCGTCGACGCCCTTCTCGATGGCCACGCCCGCCAGCCGGCGCAGCTCGGCGTCGGGCCGGAAGAGGAGGACGTCGATCCCGGCGACCATCTGGGCGATGTGCTGGTCGGGGATGTCGGGCAGGTGCTCCTTGCACAGCTCGGCGAACGTGGCGTAGGCCCCGTACCCGAGTAGCAGGAACTCGAAGTGGTTCTGCCACATGAGGTCGCCCAGGCGCAGGCAGCGGCCGTAGGCGTTCAGCACTTCGTAGAACGCGGTGTTGCGGTCGGCGTCGAAGGCGACCTCGTCAGGCTCGTACTCCGGGAGCCCGGGCACCTGAAGCGCGTCGAGCTCGGCGATGAGCGCGCGCATCTTGTCCTTCCACTTGTCGTAGAGCTCCGCCCAGTTCGCGAAGTAGTGCCCGGCGCGCTTCTGGAAGTAGCCCGCCCGCTCGGCGATCTTGTCCGGGTCGGTGACCGGGTTGCCCGAGATATAGACGTAGCCGTTGACGACGCGGTAATCAATGCCCATCGCGGGCGGCACCGCGAACACGCGGTTCTGCCAAGAGCCCACCGCCTGGTAGGGAGAGTCGATGCAGATGACGTCGAACGCCGGGTGCGGGATCGGGAAGTGCATTGAGTTCCAGAACCAGAAGCGGTTCTCATCCGACTCCCGCCGCCGCTCATCGAAGAGCGCGTAGTAGGGGTACATCTCCTCCCAGCCCTCGCACCCCTCGGGGGTCGCGATCTCGTACGGGCTGGGGAATGAGCCGGTCTGTGGGGCTGTCGTGGTCATGCGTGAATCCCTCCTCGGCCGCGGTCCTCGTGACACGGCATCGTCCTGCCTTATACGGGACCACGTCCGATCAAGTCAACCAGGCTTGTGCATGAGCGCAGGGCGGCTTGCGCGCGCACGCGCTGTTCTGACCGCGTACGGGCCGACGGTGTAGGGTGCGCGCGGCGATGGCCCGCTTCCTCCTCATTCACGGCGCGATGGGCGGCGCCTGGTGCTGGGAGCCCGTGCTGCCGGGGCTGCGCGCGGCCGGCCACGAGGCCCGCGCCATCGACCTTCCGGGGCAGGGTGCGGATGCGACTCCGGTTTCGGAGATAACGCTGTACCGGTATGCCGACGCAGTCTGCGACGCCCTGGACGGCATGGACGGGGCGGGCGGGTCCGTATTACTCACCGGGCACAGCATGGGCGGCATGGTCATCACCCAGGCGGCCGCGCAGCGACCCGAGAAGCTGGCCGGTCTGGTGTACGTCGCCGCGTTCCTGCCCCAGCCCGGCCAGGCGCTGATCGACATCACGAAGTGGCCCGAGGCGGCCGGCGACTCCGTGCAGGCCAACATCGTGGTGGACGGCAACCCGCCGGTGGCGACGATGCCGCCCGAGGCCGCCCCCGAGGCGCTGTATCACTGCTGCACGCCCGAGCAGATCGCGTGGGCCCTGCCCCAGCGCGCCTCGCAGCCGGTCATCCCGTTCACGCAGCCGTTCAGGCTCGAGGGTGACGCGGCGGCGTTTGAGGCCCTGCCGCGCGCCTACGTGACCTGCCTGCAGGACCGGGCGATCAGGCCCGCGGCGCAGAGGCGCATGTACTCGGCGGCCGGGTGCGACCCGGTGATCGAGATCGACACCGATCATTCGCCGTGGCTCTCGAGGACCGACGAGCTGGTGGCGGCCCTGGATCGGGTTGCTTCAGCGTTGGCGTAGCTGCCGGCGGGGTTAGAGGCGCTTAGGAGGGGGGTGGATCAGGCCACCCCCGAGGCTCTTAGTAGTAGTGGCGGATAGTGAAGGAAATAGCGCCAAGATCCGCCGCGACTCCGAGATCGTCGAGCTCGCGCGCAGGCAGCACGGGCATGTGGCGCGGTCGCAGGTGCTGCGGATGGGGGTCAGTCAGGGGCTGATCGCGGGACGGCTGAAGTCCGGGGCGCGGGTCGCGGTGCATGCCGGGGTGTATTGCATCGGTCCGCGGCGCGACGACCCGATCTCACGGGCGGCCGCGGCGGTGCTGACGTGCGGTCCCGATGCCGTCCTGAGTCATGGCTCGGCAGCCAGTCCTCGACATCGCTACAGGCCTCGCCGCCAAGCAACTCACCCGCCTGGTCAACGACGCGCTGCGCAGCCGGCACCTGCGCCCCGCAGCCCTTCAGGACATCGTGGACCGCAACCCCTTGCACCCCGGCGCCAAGCTCGTCAGGCCCTTCGCCGAGACCACCGCCAATCCGACGGCCTCCGATTTCGAGGACGAATTCCTCGCCTTCGTCCAGAGGTACGGCCTGCCGACCCCGCAGATCAACGTCATCGTCCACGGCCGAGAGGTCGACGCCTATTTCCCGGACGCCAAGCTCATCGTCGAAGCCGACGGATCGGAATTCCACAACGACCGCCAGGCGTTCGAATCAGACCGCGAGCGCGACGCCGAGAACCTCAGACACGGCCTGAACACGCTGCGGATCACCAAAACAGCGGATGACCCAGACCCCTGACCGCGAAGCGGCCCGCCTGATCGAGATCCTGGAGCGCGGCTAGGGCCGCATCGACCGCGGCCAGATCCCCTGCTTGCCCGGGGACAGGATCCCGTTGGGATCCAGGGCGTCCTTGATCGTCTCGCAGAACCGGAGGTAGGCGTGGTCGCCGAAGGAGTACTGCTCCTGGGCGAGGTCCATGAAGTCCAGGTGGGCCCGGTACTCGCCGTAGCCCAGCTTGGCGGCCTCCACCACGAGGCGACGGCTCACGTCGTAGGCCGCGCGCGTCTGGGCCTCGTCCTTGGTGTCGAAGATGACCATGGTGATGTGGATGAAGCTGCGGGCGTTGATGGGGAGCAGCCCGGCGATGTAGTCCAGGCCCGCGCCCTGGACCATCCCGCGCAACAGATCGCGTAACGCCAGGGCGTCGGGGCCGGTCAGCGGCGCCACCGGCGAGAAGCCGATGTGGCCGCCCTCGCCACCGCCGTACCAGGCGGTCATGTTGTTCCAGTCGAGATTCGGCACGCCGCCCTGGATCTTCTCCGCGGGGTTCTCGATGCCCGGGATGTCCTCGGGCGAGTACTTCGTGCCCCACACCTCGGCGCCGGGGATCGCCACCTCGAACGCGCGCTTGATCTTGGCGAACTTCAGGTCGGCCACCGCCTCGTCCTCGTACAGGGCGAAGCGCATCAACCAGCGGCCGATGTCCAGCTCGCGCGCCATCCGGTCCAGGACGTCGTCGGGGATCGGGCCGTCCCCGGTCCAGAAGTCCGCGCGCTTGGCCACGACCGCCCCGTACAGCACCGTGTTCATCACCTGGGGCACCATGCGGATCGTTCCGTCGAGCATCAGCGCCCGCAGGGTCTCGAACATCGGCGCCAGGTCGTCGTCGTTCCAGACGCGCAGCCACAGCGGCATGTAGGTCTCGGGCATGGGCATGAGCCACACGCCCATCTTCGTGACGATCCCGAAGTTGGACTGCATGAAGAGCTGGTCGGGCGTCGGGCCCAGGCCCCGCTTGTACAGATGCCAGGACCGGTTGCCGGGCATCGCGCCCATGCCGGTGCGCATCACCGAGCCGTCGGCCAGCACCACCTCCATCCCGCACTGCATGCCCATGTCGACGCCGTAGGGCGCGTAGGTGACGCCGTGGTCCAGGGTGTTGCCGACCACGCTGCCCCACCCCAGGTCGGCGATCGACAGCATGAGGCGGTGGCCGCCGGCCTGGATCGCCTCGTAGAGGTCGAACCAGCGCACGCCTGGCTCGACCACCGCGTAGGCCAGGTCCGGGTCGATCTCAAGCACGCGGTTCATCTGGCGCAGGGACACGATCACCGACCCGCGCACGCGCGGCGCGGGCCCACCGTAGCCGTTGTTGCGCCCCTGCCCGTGCGTCCACAGCGGCACCCGGTGGCGGTTGGCGATCCGGACGATCTCCTGGATCTCCTCCACCGTCGTCGGCGACAGGACCGCGGAGGCGGTGTTGTCCTCCCACGTCTCAAACTGGAACGGATCCCGGAAGGCGCGCAAACCATCGGCGTCGGTGATGACGCGCGCCTCACCCAGGACGCCGGCGAACTCGGCCAGCGCCGCGTCGAGCGCCTGAGGTGAGACGGAAGCGCGAACGACCGTCGCCATGAATCCCACCCTATCCCCGCCGGCCGTCGCGCGGGCCGCCCGCGCGCTCATCGGCAAGAAGCCGTGCGCCCTGCGACTGGACTCCCCCACCGGGCGTCGGTAGCTTCGCTGGCGGCTCCGCGCAACGAGGAATAGGAGAGCCGGTGGGCGAGATCGAGGTCATGGCGACGTACTGGACGGTGAGTGGTCCCGTGGTGGTCCACTTCGGCCGGGAATGGAGCACGTTCAGCTGGCAGGACCGCTGCGCACACGCTCAGCGCGTGGGCTTCACCGGGCTCGGCCTGTGGCACGCCGACGTCGAGCATCAGCTGGAGACGACGACGCTCGACGAGATGGCCAGGGTCTTTCGCGACCACGGCCTCAAATACCTCGAGGTCGAGTTCCTGGCCGACTTCTTCACCCCGCAGGGCAGCGAGGCGCGCAAGGCGTCGGACTCCATGCGCCGGCAGCTGTTCGACACCGCGGCGGCCTTCGACGCCCACCACATCAAGGTGGGCAACATCCCCGAGACCGTGAGCGAGCTTGACCGGGTGATCGAGGAGTACGCGGCCCTGTGCGACGACGCGGCAGAGCACACCAACGCCAAGGTCGCCTACGAGATCATCCCGTTCGACCCCAACGTCGGCACCCTGGAGGCCGGGCTTCGCCTCGTCACCGAGGCCTCACGGCCCAACGGCGGCCTGGCCATCGACACCTGGCACATGGGCAAGCTGCGCATCGATCCCGAGCGGCTGGCGACGATCCCCGCCGAGCATCTCGCCTGGGTCGAGCTCTCCGACGGACAACAGGAGTACATGGAGGACAAGCTCGACGAGGTCATCAACCACCGTGAGCTCCCGGGCGAGGGCGAGTTCGACATCACCGGGTACGTGGGCGCGCTGCACCGCGCCGGCTATCCCGGCCCGTGGGGCGCCGAGATCCTGTCCGAGAAGCTGCGCCACCTGCCCATCGAGCAGGAATTCGACCGTGCATACGAGACGACGATGGCGCAGGTGAGCGCCGGCGTCGCGTGAGAGGAGACTGACCATGGCGACAGCCGAGCTGAGCGACGAGCGCCTCATCTGGATGTTCACCCAGATGCTGCGCATCCGGGAGTTCGAGGAGCGCGTCAAGCGCACCTTCGAGGAGCACCCCGGCGTCATCCGCGGCCACACCCACCTCGCTGACGGCGCCGAGGCGTCGATCGTCGGCTCGCTGGCGACGCTGCAGGACGGCGACCAGCTGATGACCACGTACCGCTGCCACGGCTACCCGATCGCGCTGGGCACCGACACCAAGGCGATGATGGCCGAGATCTACGGCCGCACGGACGGCCTGTGCGGCGGTTACGGCGGCTCGATGCACCTGTGCGACCCGGGCCGGGGCTTCTTGGGCACGAGCGGCATCGTCGGCCAGGGCATCCCCCAGGCCACGGGCGTCGCCTTCGCGGCACAGATCCGCAAGCAGGGCCAGGTGGTCCTGTGCTTCTTCGGCGACGGCGCCTCCAAGCAGGGCGCGTTCCACGAGTCGCTCAACCTGGCCTCGCTGTGGAAGCTGCCGGTCGTCTACATCATGGAGAACAACGGCTACAACGTGGCCACTCACTCCGAGCAGGAGGACGCCAACGCCGCCAACGGCGAGCCGCTCTCGGTCAAGGCCAAGGCCTACAGCATGCCGGGCGTCACCGTGGACGGCGGCGACCCGCTGGCCGTCTATGCGACGGTGAGCGCGGCGGTGGAGCGCGCGCGCGGCGGCGAGGGCCCCACGCTGGTGGAGTCCAAGGTCTACCGCCTGTCGGCGCACGGCAACCTGATCGCCCCGCCGGGGGTGCCGCTGCACTACCCCGAGCACGAGGCGATCACCGTCTTCGGCAACCGCGAGGAGTACGAGGCGGCGCTGCGTGGCGACCCGGTGCCCCGGTTCCGCGCGCACCTCATTGAGCAGGGCACCCTCGACGCCGCCGGCGCGGACGCGATCGCCAAGCAGGTCACGGACGAGATGGACACGGCCGTGCAGTTCGGGCTCGACAGCCCCTTCCCCGAGCCCGAAGCGGCCACCAACTTCGTCTACGCCTAAAGCGGAGCACTAGGAGACAGCAATGGCACGAGAGATTCCCTACATCGCCGCCGTCAACGAGGCGATCCAGCAGGAGATGACCCGGGACGAGACCGTCGTGTTCTACGGCCAGGACGTCGCGCCGTCTGACGAGGACCCGCTGGTCCAGGCGTTCGGTCGCGATCGCGTCCGGGTGAGCCCGATCTCCGAGACCGCCGAGATCGGCATGGCGGTCGGCCTGGCGCTGGCCGGCTACCGCCCGATCGTGGAGCTGCTCATGGCCGAGTTCATGCTCGTGGCCATGAACCAGGTCACCAACGAGGCCCCGCGCCTGCGGTACATGAGCGGCGGGCAGGTCAAGGTCCCGCTGGTGCTCAAGGCCGGCTACGGCTTCACCGCCGGGTGGGCGGGCCAGCACACGGGCTCCATCTACACCATGTTCGCCGGCATCCCGGGGCTCAAGGTCGTCCTGCCCTCGACGCCCGCCGACGCCAAGGGGCTGATGGCTGCGGCCGTCCGTGACGACAACCCCGTGGTCTACCTCATGCACTACCTCCTCGTGCTCGAGCACGGCGACGTGCCCGAGGGCGAGCACGTGGTGCCGATCGGCGAGGCGGCGATCCGCCGCCCCGGCAACGACGTCACCATCGTCGCCACCGGCTGGACGGTGGGCAAGGCCCTGGAGGCGGCCGAGGCGCTGGCCGGCGAGGGCATCGACGCCGAGGTCATCGACCCGCGTTCGCTGCAGCCGCTCGACATGCCGACGATCCTGACCTCGGTGGAGAAGACGGGGCATCTGGTCCTCGCCGACCAGGCCACGCGGCATGCCTCCGCGGCCTCGATCATCGCCGCCGAGGTCGCCGAGCACGGCTTCGGCTCGCTGAAGGCGCCGATCAAGCTGGTGACGGCGCTCGACGCCACGATCCCCTACAGCCAGCCGATGGAGGCGTTCGTCCTGCCCGACGAGAACAAGATCGCGGGCGCCGTGCGCGACGTCCTGGGCACGGCCTCCGCCGTCGCCTGAGTCGCCACAGCCGTGCCACGGAAGCGCAGTGGCGGGACGGCCGGGACGCCGGACGCGGACGCGACCCTCGATCTGCTCACCACGATGTGGCGCATCCGCCGCTTCGAGGAGCGGATGGCGACTCTGCACCAGCGCCTGCTCGTGCACGGGCTCATCCACCTGAGCATCGGCTCTGAGGGGGTGGCCGCCGCCGTGTGCCGGCAGCTGCGCGATGACGACGAGATCTACAGCGGGCACCGTGCCCACGGCCATGTGCTGGCCAAGGGCGCCCCGATGGACCGGGTCATGGCGGAGCTCATGGGGCGCTCCGCGGGCCTGTGCCGGGGCGTCGGCGGATCGATGCACCTGGTCGACGTGGAGCACGGGGTGATGGGCGCGACGGGCGTCGTCGGCGGCAACCTGCCGATGGCGGCCGGCGGCGCACTGGCGGCGAAGATCCGCGGGCGTGACCAGGTGACGGTGGTCTTCTTCGGGGATGGCGCGGTGCAGGCCGGCCACTTCGCCGAGACCGTGAACCTGGCCTCGTTGTGGGAGCTGCCGCTGATCTTCGTGTGCGAGAACAACGGCATGGCGGAGTTCACGACGCGCGCGGAGCACACGAAGGTCGAGAGCGTGTGCGACGTTGTGGCGCCGTACGGGTTCGACTGCCAGGTGGTGGAGGGCGCGGACGTCGAGGCGATCTGGAGCGCGTTTCGCGGCTACCTGGAGGCGGCCCGGCAGGGCACCGGGCCGTTCCTGCTCGAGTGCCGGACCCACCGGCGCCGTGGCCACTACGAGGGTGATCCGCTGGCCAGCCGCAATGCGCTGAACGACGCCGAATGGGCCAAGCTCGACCCGATCGCGCAGCTGGAGGCGGTGGCCCGGGAGCGCGGCTGGATCGATGAGGAGGGCGCGCAGGCGCTCACCGCCGCGGCCGATGCGGAGGTCGACGAGGCCATCGCGTTCGGGCGGGCCAGCGAGCCGATCACGCCCGCGCAGGCGGCGGCGCTGGTGTACGCGTCAGCCGGATGACTCATGCCGCCGACATACAGGCGAGGCTGGACGCCGAGCGGAGGCGATCAGCATGAGCGAGACGACGTACGTCAAGGCGATCAACGGCGCCCTGGCGCACGCGATGCGGGCGGACGAGAGCGTGATCGTGGTGGGCGAGGACGTCGCCGAGGGCGGCCCCTACCTTGCCACCGAGGGCCTCGCCGACGAGTTCGGCCGGGAGCGCGTGCGCAACACGCCGATCAGCGAGAGCGCAGTGTGCGGGATCGCGGTCGGCGCCGCCCAGTCCGGTCTGCGCCCGGTGGTCGAGATCATGTTCATCGACTTCATCACGCTGGCCCTCGACCAGCTCGTCAACCAGGCGGCCAAGGCCCACTTCATGTCGGGCGGCCAGCTCTCGGTGCCCATGGTCCTGCGCACCCAGGGCGGCTCCGGCGGGCGCGCGGGCGCGCAGCACTCCCAGAGCCTGGAAGCGTGGCTCACCCACATCCCCGGGCTCAAGGTGGTGATGCCGGCGACCGCCGCGGACGCCGCCGGCCTGCTGCTGAGCGCGATCGCCGATCCCAACCCGGTCGTGTTCGTGGAGAACAAGTCCCTCTACTTCCGCCGCGAGGACGTGCCCGACACACCTGAGCCGGTCCCGATCGGGCGGGCGAAGATCCTGCGCCGCGGCCGCGACGTCACGATCGTCGCGCTGTCGCGGCTGGTGGGCGACGCGATGGCGGCGGCCGAGCGGCTGGCCGCGGACGGGATCGAGGCCGAGGTGATCGATCCGCGCACCCTCGTCCCGCTGGACCTCGACCCGATCGCCGACTCGGTGCGCCGCACCGGCCGCGCGGTGGTGGCGCACGAGGCGGTGCGCACCGGAGGCTTTGGCGCCGAGCTGGCGGCGGAGCTCCAGGCCGCGGCCTTTGACTACCTGGAGGCGCCGATCCAGCGCGTGGGCGCCCCGTTCATGCCGGTGCCGCTCAGTCCGCGCCTGGAGGACGGCTACCGGCCGCAGAGCGAGCAGATCGACGCCGCCGCTCGATACGCCATCGAGTGGGCCGACCGCGAGGAGCCGGTGCCGGTCTCGGAGGTCCCGGACCGTTGACCGTGGCGTCAGGCGGGCTCGGGCTGGGGCTCAGGCGCCGGATCGTCGCTCAGGGTGATCAGCGCCGCTCCGGGGAGGCGGTCGAGAACGTCCCGGTGCTCCACCACGATGTCGAGGTTGGCCAGCGCCAGGCGTGCGTGCTCGCGGGCCAGGCTCTCGGCTCGCTCCCCCTGACGCTGCTCGATCGCATCGACGAGGCCGGTGTGGTGGCGGTAGGCGATGACGAGGATGTCGCGCGAGGCCGGCAGCTCGGCCTCGGCGAGCACGAACGCGCTCGGCCCGGCGAACGGCAGGGAGACGACGCCCTCCATCGCCCGCACGAGCAGGGGGCTGCGGGCCATCTTGAGCAGGCGCGCATGGAAGGTCTCGTTGAGGCGCAGGTAGCGCTCGAAGGACTCATAGTCGCCGCGGTGCAGGAGCGTCTTGATCGTCTCGTTGGTGGCGCGCAGCGCCGCGAGGTCACGGGCGGTGGCACCGCGCTCGGCGGCGAACCGCGCGGCCGTTCCCTCGAGCACGCCGCGCAGCTCGATGGCGTCCCGCACGTCGCCCCGGGTGAACTCGCGCACCACGTAGCCGCCGGCGGGCAGCCCGCGCAGCAGGCCCTCGTGCTCCAGTTCGGCAAGCGCGAGGCGCACCGGGGTGCGGCTGGCGCCCAGCAGCTCCACCAGCGACAGCTCGGCCATGCGCTCACCGGGCGAGAAATGGCCGTTGAAGATCAACTCGCGCAGGCGGAGCACCGCCTTGGTGATTTGGGTTCGGTGCGCTGGCCTGGCCAATTCGATCGCCGTGCCCGGCAGGGGCGGTCGCGGTGGGCGGATCGGCCCCGCAGACCGTCTGAGGCCGGGGCAGTCTAATGCGGGGAGGTCATTGCATGCAAGAAACGGCCAAAAGATGGTCAAAAGGCCCGGTTGAGGCTCTGTTAGACGGTTCTTGCATGCAGGCGGGTGCACAACTAGTATGCGCGCAGCCTCGAGCGGATCTCGGGGCCGGCGAGACACCCTGAGGAGAGGAGACCCGTGAGGAGTTATCACGTCATGCCACGGATGCGGATCGGACTCGCGTCGCTGGCTGCCGCAGCGCTGCTGGCGCTGGCGGGATGTGGCAGTAGCAGCAACAGCTCGAGCAGTTCCGCCGCCGGCGGTGGCGCCACATCGAGCGCAACGTCGTCGGCCGCCGCGGCCGGGGGTACCAGCACGAGCGGCGGTGGCGGAGCAGCCACCGACGTCTCATCGTGCGGGACCAAGCCGGGCGTCAAGGCGACCGGATCGCCGATCAACATCGGCACGATCGACACGCATCAGCCGGGCACGGACTTCACCGACGGCCCGAACATGATCAACGCGTACTTCCAGTGCGTGAACGACAACGGCGGTGTCAACGGGCACCCGCTCAAGCTGTTCGTGCAGCTTGACCAGACCCAGCCCGCGCAGGTCGCGGCGGCCGCCAAGAAGCTGATCCAGTCCGATCACGTCGTCGCGATCGACGGCGTCTTCGACCTGCTGGAGTGCACCATCGATCAGGGCTATTGGAAGCAGCTGGGGATCTACGAGATGGACGCCGGGATCGCGCCGGAGTGCTGGTCGACCCCGAACAGCGCCGCGGTCAACATGGGACCGCGCTACAGCTCCGACGGGGCCGTGCAGTACGCGCTGAACACGCTGAAGGCCAAGAAGATCGTGTTCGTGCAGTCCAACGTCCCCGGCACCGGCTATATCGCCGCGGGTCCGGCATCGCTGGCCAAGGCCGCGGGCGTGCCGATCCAGTCGCTCACCGAGAACGTGCCGATCAACGACGCCAACTCGGTGGCGCTCAACCTCGTCAACGACGCTGGTCCCAACGGCTCGGTGATCCTCAACTTCACCCCGCCTGAGGCGCTGGTGATCCTCCAGGCCGCCCAGAAGCTCGGCCTCGAGGACCGTGTGAAGTCATGGGGCTGCTCGACGCCGTGCAACACGGACTTCCTGGCCAAGGCGCTGGGTCCGAAGTGGAACCACAAGCTGTTCGTCAACGCCGAGCTGGCCTCGCCCGATGATCACACCGGGCCCGAGATGCAGCAGTACGAGGCGATCCTCAAGAAGTACGGCTCCAGCGTGGCCGGCGGGATTGGCTCGTTCAGCCAGATGGGCTTCCTGCTCGGGAAGTTCCTGACCCAGGCGCTGCAGAACGTCCACGGCGCCTACACGATGAAGAGCGTCAACGACGCGATCATCGGCATCAAGGACTACAAGACCGAGCTGCTGTGCCAGCCGTGGACCTACGGCCATCTGGCGCTGCATATCCCGAACAACGCCGACTACACGACGACGCCCGAAAATGGGAAGATGGTGACGGCCCAGGGCTGCACCGCCATCTCGTCGGCTGACCCGCAGATCGCCCAGTATCACCAGGCGGCGAAGGCTGCCGGAGTCGAGTGATCGAGGGGAGATAACGAAAGCCACCATGCGATTGGGGCGCTGAATTTGCATCCGTTGATCCACCTGGCACTGTCCCTTCCCAGCTGGCAGGACGAACAGCCGTTTCTCGTCACCGGCCTGGCGCTCGGAGGGGTCTATGCCCTCTCCGGCGTGGGGATGATCGTGCTCTTTCGGACCACGGGTGTGCTCAACCTCTCCTTCGGAGCGGTGGGGGCGTTCGGTGCCCTGATCGCGTGGCAGCTCATCAACAAGTCGGGCATGAACCAGTGGCTGGCGTATCTGGTGTGCGTCCTGTTCGGGGGCGTCATCACGCTGGCCTATGGGATGGTGTTCGGCCCAGCGCTGGCGCGTCGTGACGCTTTGGTCAAGACGACGGCGACGCTGGGCCTGACGCTCATCCTGCTGGGCGTGATGGACCTGCTGTGGACGTCCAACGGCGGGGCGTCGCGCTCGATCACGTTGCCCACGGACAACCATGGCTTCACCGTCGGCCAGATCCAGGTGACCACCACGGACGTGATCGCGCTCGCCGTGGGCATCCTCATCACCGTCGTCACCACCGTGTTCCTGCGCTACTCCAAGCTCGGAACCGCGATGCGGGCGATGGCCAACGACCGCGAGATCACCGCAACGCTCGGCGTGCCCGTGCGCCGGGTGGAGGCGTCGGCCTGGTTCGGCTGCGGCGTCATCGCGGGGATCTCGGGGATCCTGCTGGCCGACCTGGTGGCGCTCGATGCGACCACTCTGACGTTCCTGGTGATCTCATCGCTGGCGGCCGCGCTGATCGCGCGTCTGACCTCCATCTGGATCACGTTCTTCGCGGCGATCGTGATCGGCGTCGTGGACGCGGCGATCACTCCGATCACGTCGCTGACCAACTACCGCGACATGACGCCGTTCGTGCTGGCGGCCGTCGCGCTACTGTTCCTCAACCGCCGGCGCACGCTGTCGCTGGCACGACAGGAGTTCTAGCTCCGTGAGCACCGCCGAGCTCACCGGCGAGGCCAAGCCGAAAGCGGCGCCGTCCGCCCCCCCGCGCCTGGAGCGTGGCTTCTGGGTACGAGCCGCCGTCATCGCGGTGGCGGTGCTGCTCGTCATCATCCTGCTCCCGCAGATCCTCAGCCTCTACTACATCGACGCCATGACGCAGGTGGCCATCTACGCGGTGGTCGCGCTCGGGCTCGGCGTCCTCGTCGGCCGCGTCGGCCTGATCTCCCTCGGTCAGGCCGCGGTCCTGGCGATCGGGGCGTGGGTCGCGGCGCGGATGCTGTTCGGCACCTCGCTCCCGTTCGAGATCGTGCTCCTGGCCTCCGGCGTGATCACCATGCTGCTCGGCACCCTGGTCGGGCTACCGGCGCTGCGCATGCGCGGTCTGTACCTGGCGCTCATCACCCTGATGCTGGCCGGCGCGATCACCGTTGTCCTCGCGTCGCTGAACTTCCCCAACGGCGGCCACGGCTTCAGCGGCTACAACGGCGCGCTGCTCCACATCCCGCCGATCCGCCGCCCGGGCATCGCCCAGACCGACCCGGCGTACTTCCGCTACTCGGTCGTCGTGGCCGTGGTCATGTTCCTGATCGTCCTCATCCACGTGCGCACCAAGCCTGGACGCGCGTGGGCGGCGATCCGCCAGTCCGAGCCGGCGGCGCTCGCCGCGGGCATCAACACCACGATGTACAAGCTCTGGGCGTTCGCGCTGGCGTCGTTCGTGACCGGCGTGGCCGGCGGCGTCCTGGCCGGCGCCGTCCGCTACCTGTACTCCATCGACTTCCAGACCCAGGACTCGATCACACTGCTGGCGGTGGTTCTCATGGGCGGCGCCTACAGCATCTGGGGCGCCATCGTCGCCGGCCTGCTGCTCCAACTTCTCCCGGCGATCCTCAACGACGTCGGCGTGTCTCCGGACTGGCTGATTATCCTCTTCGGCATCGGGGTGCTCCAGGTGCTCACCACCGCGCCGACCGGGATCGTGGACCAGCTGCCCAAGGACATCGCCCGGCTGGGCCGCTTCATCGGCGGACTGGGGCGCCGGTCGCAAGCCGCCAAGGAACCGGCGCAGTGATCGAGGTCTCGGGTCTCACCGTCCGTTTCGGCGGCGTGACGTCGCTGGACGCCATGAGCGTCAGGTTCGAGTCCGGGACGTGCGGGCTCATCGGGCCCAACGGCGCCGGCAAGACGACGTTCTTCAACGTCCTGTCTGGCTTCGTCCGCCCCGCGTCGGGCACCGTCAAGGCCTTCGACCAGGACCTGCTGTCCATGGCGCACTTCCGCCGCGCGCGCTGGGGCCTGCGCCGCACGTTCCAGACCGAGCAGGCGATCGAGAGCCTGACCGTCTACGAGAACGTGGCCATGATCCATGAGCACTCCAAGCTCTCGAGCTCGACCCGCCAGGACGATGTGCTCGGCGCCATCGCGATCGTCGGCCTGGACGACGTGACGAACACCGAGGTCCGCACCCTCGGCGCCGGACAGCGCCGACTCGTGGAGGTCGCGCGGGCGATCGTCGGCAAGCCGCGGCTGGTGCTGCTCGACGAGCCCGCCGCCGGGCTGCCCGAGGCCGAGACGGCCCACCTGGGCAAGATCATCCGCGACATCCCCGAGCACACGGGCGCCATGACCATCCTCGTGGACCACGATATGAGCCTCGTCTCCTCCTGCTGTCAGAACACCGCGGTGCTTGACTTCGGGAAGATGATCGCCTCGGGCCCGACCGCCGAGGTGCTGCGCAACGAACAGGTCGTCCAGGCCTACCTGGGCGTCGAGGAGGCCAAGGTATGAGCGGCGAGTCCCTGAGCTTGAGCGGCCTCGTCGTGTCACGCGGCGGTCGCGACGTGGTCCGCGACGTCACCATCGAGGTCCCGCCCGGCGAGGTGACCGCGCTGCTGGGGCCCAACGGAGCGGGCAAGTCCAGCATGGTGCTGGCCGTCGGCGGCGTGCTACCGCTCAAGGCGGGCTCGGTCAAGCTCGGCGACCGTGAACTGGCCGGCCGCCGGTCTGAGCGGATCCGGCACGCCGGCCTGGCGATCGTGCCCGAGGGCCGCCGCCTGCTCCCCGATCTGACCGTGGAGGAGAACCTCAAGGTCGCCACCTACTCGCTCAAGGGCAAGGCCGCCGACGCGGGGCGGGCCCGGGCGCTGGAGCTCTTCCCCGAATTAGAGAAGCGCCTCTCGACCAAGACGGGCTCGCTGTCGGGCGGTGAGCAGCAGATGGTGGTGCTCGCCCAGGCGCTCGTCTCGCAGCCGAAGTTCGTGATCATCGACGAGCTCTCGCTGGGACTGGCGCCGGTCGTCGTCCAGCGGCTCATCCCCACCATTCGCGACGTCGCCGAGTCGGGAATCGGGGTGCTGCTCATCGAGCAGTTCGCCACCGTGGCCCTCGGCCTGTCCAACGGGGCCTACGTGATGGAGGGCGGCAGGATCCAGTACTCCGGCAACGCCAAGGAACTGCGCGACGATCCCAGCCGGCTGCATTCGGCCTACCTGCTGCGCACCGTCGCCGGCGACTCGATCCCGGCGTCGACCGAGAGCCTGCCCGCCGGCGGATGACCTCCGGTGTGTCCGAGCTGGAGCACGTCCTCGTGCTCTCGGATGACATCGACGCCGCCCGCCATTTCTACGAGAGCGCGCTGGGGTTGACCGCCGGGGACCGGCCGCCGCTTCAGTTCAACGGCTACTGGCTGTACGCCGGCGGGGTGGCATGCCTGCACATCGCCGACCGCGCGTCATACCGGGCGCACGCGGCGACACTGGGGCTGAGCGTCGGTGAGCGGGTCTCCGACCCCCGGACGGCGCCGGTCGATCACATCGCCTTCAACGCATCGGACTACGAGGCAGTCACGGCCCGGCTGGCGTCCGCCGGGATCGAGCCGGTGCACAACGACGTGCCGGGCGGCGGACCGCGCCAGCTCTTCTTCGACGACCCCGAGGGGCTGCGGGTCGAGATCAACGTGAAGTGAGGTAATCCGATGCCGAACCCCACTGACACCCAGGTTGCCTCCGGGCGCCGGACCACACCCCCGTTCCGGGCCGATCACGTCGGCAGCCTGCTACGCCCCCGGCGCCTGCTCGAGGCACGCGAGGACCTGGCCAAGGGGACCATCACCGCGGCGCAGCTGCGCACGATCGAGGACGAGGAGATCACGAAGCTCGTCCAGATGCAGCGCGACGTCGGCCTGCAGTCAGCCACCGATGGGGAACTGCGCCGTGGCTCCTGGCACATGGACTTCATCTACCAGCTCGGCGGCATCGAGAAGGTCCAGGGCGACATCGAGGTCCACTTCCGCAACGCCGACGGCACCGTCGACTTCAAGCCGGCCGCAATCGCCGTCAACGGGCCGGTCCGCCTGGACCACACGATCTTCGTCGAGGACTTCCAGTTCCTGCAGAGCCTGGTCGGCGACGGCGTCACTCCCAAGCTCACGATCCCCTCGCCCAACATGGTCCATTACCGCAGCGGCCGGGCGGCGCTGCACCCCGAGGTGTACCCGGACATCGAGCCGTTCTGGTCGGATCTGCAGGCCGCCTACGCCGAGCAGATCGCCGCCATCGCGGCGTTCGGATGCCGCTATCTCCAGCTCGACGACACGAGCCTGGCCTACCTCAACGACCCCAGCCAGCGTGAGTATCTGACCGCGCGGGGCGAGGACACCCCGCACCTGCTCGACACGTACGTACGCAACATCAACAGCGCGCTGGCGGGGCGGCCTGAGGACCTCACGATCACCACGCACCTGTGCCGCGGCAACTTCCGCTCCTCCTGGGCGGCCGAGGGCAGCTACGAGTACGTGGCCGAGACGCTGTTCGGTCAGCTCGACGTCGACGGCTTCTTCCTCGAATACGACGACGAGCGCTCCGGCGGCTTTGAGCCGCTGCGCTTCGTGCCCCCCGGGAAGATGGTGGTCCTAGGGCTCGTCACCACCAAGCGCCCCGAGCTCGAGGACCCCGACGACCTGCGCCGCCGCATCGAGGAGGCCGCCCGCTACGTGCCGATGGAGCAGCTGTGCCTCTCGCCTCAGTGCGGCTTCTCGTCGACCCTGGAGGGCAACGCCCTCACCCGTGACGAGCAGAAGGCCAAACTGCAGCTCGTGGTGGAGACCGCCGCCGAGGTGTGGGGCTGATGCGCGCCGCGGTCGCCGAGGGTGTCGGGGTGATGTCGGTGCTCGACCGGCCCGAACCCGGCGAGCCGGGCCCCGGCGAGGTGCTCGTCCGGCCCGAGGCCGTCGGACTGTGCGGCTCGGACTACCACCTGTTCGCCGGCGAGATGTCGGACGCCGCCGGCGGCGCGCAGTTTCCGCGCGTGCTCGGCCACGAGGTGGGCGCCACCATCGCCGCCGTCGGCCCCGACTGCCGTCCTGGGCTGACTGACGGCCAACGGGTGGCGATGCTGCCGATCAGCTCCTGCGGCCACTGCTACCCGTGCAGCGTCGGGCGCCCCAATGCCTGCGACAACTTCTCGCTCGTGGGGATCCACACCGACGGAGGGCTTCAGGAGCTGCTCTGCCTCCCTGAGGCTCAGGTGTTCCCCATCCGCGCCTCTGACGGCGCGCTGGCAGCGCTGGCCGAGCCGGTCTCGGTCGCCGTCCACGCCGTGCGGCGCGGGCGCATCCAGGCCGGCGAGCGGGTCGTGGTGCTGGGCGCTGGGCCCATCGGCCAGTGCGTGACGGTGGTGGCCCGCGAGATCGGCGCCGAGGTGCTGCTCGTCGACCTCCAGGAGAGCCGGCTCGAGATCGGACGCGCGATGGGCGCTGAGACGCTGCGGTGGACCGACGCCGCCGAGGTGGTGGCCGCCGGCCGCGAGTGGGGTGGCTCCGGCGGCCCCCCCGTGGGCGTCGACGCCACCGGCGTGCCGACGGCGGTGCGGGCCATGGTGGACATGGTGGCCTCGGCGGGCCGCGCGGTCCAGGTGGGCATGGGCAACGACGACGCCCCAATCCGGATCGGGAGCCTGACCGAGAAGGAGCTGGACGTCCTGGGGGCGAGCTGCTGCACCGGCGACGACTTCGCGGAGGCGGTCGGAGTCGTGGAGCGCAACGCCGACGCCCTCGCCCGGCTGATCAGCCACGAGTTCGTGCTCTCCCGGGCCCCGGAGGCGATCCACTTTGCCATGAGCAATCCGACGGAGGTGATGAAGGTGGTGATCCGAGATGAGTGAGCAGTTCGACTACGTGATCGTCGGTGCGGGCTCGGCCGGGTGCGTGTTGGCCGGGCGGCTGAGCGAGGACCCGGATGTGCGCGTGGCGCTGCTGGAGGCCGGCGGCGAGGACACCGCACCGGAGATCCGGATCCCGGCGATCTTCCCCATCATGTTCAAGACCGAGCTCGACTGGGACCTGTTCGGCGATCCCGAGCCGGGCATGGACAACCGCCGCCTCTACCTCCCGCGCGGCCGGATGCTCGGCGGCTGCAGCTCGATCAACGCGATGATCTACGTCCGCGGCAACCGCCTGGACTACGACGCCTGGGCGGCGGCCGGCTGCGACGGCTGGGGCTATGACGACGTGCTGCCCTACTTCAGGCGCTCCGAGGACAACGAGCGCGGCGAGGATCAGTTCCACGGCGTCGGCGGCCCGCTGACCGTGTCAGAGAGCCGGTCGATGCATCCGCTGGTGGACGCCATGATCGAGGCCGGCCGCCAGGCCGGACACGAGCACAACCCCGACTTCAACGGCGCCCGCCAGGAGGGGGTCGGGCGCTTCCAGCTCACCCAGCGCGACGGCCGGCGGCTGAGCACCTCCGACGCGTTCCTGCATCCCGTCCGCAGCCGGCCCAACCTCACCGTGATCACCCACGCCTACGCGACCCGGCTGCTGTTCGAGGGCCGCCGCGCCAGTGGCGTCGAGTACGTGCGGCAGGACGACACGCAGCAGATCCACGCGGCAGGCGAGGTGATCGTCTCCGCCGGCGCCTACTACTCGCCGCAGCTGCTGATGATGTCGGGGATCGGGCCCGAGGACCAGCTGGCGCCCCTGGGCATCGAGCTCCGCGAGGCGCTGCCGGTGGGGGAGAACCTCCAGGACCACTGCATGTGCAACCTCAACTACACGACCACCGGTCCGTCGCTGTTCGACGCCCCGAGCCCCGAGAACTTCGCGCTGTTCGAGTCGGAGGGCCGCGGGCCGCTGACCTCGAACATCCCTGAGGGGGCGGGCTTCTTCCGCGCGCGCAGCGACGTGGAAGCGCCCGACATCGAGTTCCACTTCGCACCGGCCATGCTCTACGACGGCGGCCTCACCGCGCCCGAGGCCCCGGGCATGGCCTACGGGCCGGTGGTGATCAAGCCCACCAGCCGGGGTCGCGTGATGCTCCGCTCCCCCATGCCCCTGGCCAAGCCGCGCGTGGTGTGCAACTTCCTCACCACCGAGGAGGACCGGGCGAGCATGGTGGCCGGGCTGCGGATGGCGCTCGAGATGGCCGAGCAGCCGGCGCTCAAGGCGGTGATCGACCAGCCGTTTCTCGTGCCGGAATCCGATTCTGAGGAGGATCTGCTGGCCTTTGCGCGGCGCGAGGGCATGACGGTCTTCCACCCCACCTCGAGCTGCTCGATGGGGTCGGTCGTGGACGCCGAGCTGAAGGTGTACGGATTCGAGGGGCTGCGGGTGGCCGACGCGTCGGTGATGCCCGAGATCACCCGCGCCAACACGAACGCGGCGACGATCATGATCGCCGAGAAGGCCGCCGATCTCATCCGCTCGGGAAGGACCGCCGCGGCGACCGCGGGGGTGGTGTGATGCACGTTCTGGACGAAGGTCAGGCGACGCTCGTGCGCTCGCTGTGCGAGCTGGTGGTGCCAGGCTGCGAGCGGACGCACGCCGAGGTCTACATCGACGCCCTGCTGGCGCGGATGCCAGACGAGGGCCGCGCCGGCGTGATCGCGTGCTTCGAGGCGCTGGCCGATTGCGTTGAAGGCGGCGAGGATGCCCTACGCGAGCGCCAGTTCACGCCGGAGTTCGGGGCGGTGCGGGCGATGGCCTGCGAGGCGTTCTACAGCGACTTCGTGGCGCCGGGAATCGACGCGACGGGGGCCTATGAGGAGATCGACTTCCGCTTCCCGCTGGCCGATCGCATCCGCAAGGACTGGACCTATCTGGGGGTGGAGTCATGAGTGGCCACGAGCAATTCGACGTGATCGTGGTCGGCTCGGGCGCCGGTGGCGGGCTGGTGGCCGGCGAGGTCGCCGACTCGGGCGCGAGCGTCCTGCTCCTGGAGACCGGACCGCACCGCACGGCGGCCGACTTCACGCGATGGGAGGCCCACGCCAACCACGACATCTGGTTCGCGCCCACCCTGGTGGAGCCCCGGGCGGAGGGCAAGCCACCGCTCGTGGTCATCCGCGGCCGGTGCGTGGGCGGGACGAGCACCGTCAACACGAAGGTGGCGCTGCGGCCGTCTGACCAGGACTATGCCAAGTGGCACGCCGCCGGCGGTCTGGTGAGCGAGGGCGGCGACCCATTTTCCGCGGCCGACATGGCGCCCCACTTCGAGCGCGTCGAGGCGCGGCTGGGCGTGCGCGAGCGCAGCGATTGGCAGCAGTGCATCAAGACCGTGGTTCCGGGCTTTGAGGCGCTGGATGCCGAGCTGGAGCCGGTCATGTCCTACACGGACGCCAACTGCATGCGCTGCGGCTCCTGCCTGCAGGGCTGCCCCACCAACGCGGGCAAGAACTCGATGAACGTCTACATCCATCCGCCGTGGGTCGAGGGACGCCTGACGCTACGCGCCGAGTGCACGGTCACCCGCGTGATCATCGAGGCCCGCGGGTCCGGGCTGGAGGCGACAGGGGTCGAGTACGTCGACGCCGCCGGGCAGGCCCACGCGATCGACGCCGGTGTGGTTGTGGTGGCCGCCGGCGCCATGGGCACCTCGCACCTGTTGCTGCGCTCGGGCATCCCCGAGGCGGCCGGCGGCTCGGCCAGCTCGCGGCTCATCGGCCACAACGTCGGCTGGCATCCGGCGCGGATCATCGTCGGGCTGTTCGACGAGCCCCAGGATGCCCACCGCGTGTACCCCATCAGCGCCCACTGCATGAAGCACCAGAACGACGACGACGGCGGCTTCATCGTCGAGGCGGCCACGATCCAGGACCCGATCGGCTTCTCGGTCATGCTCTGCGATGAGGACGGTGCGCCGATGTGGGGCCGCCAGCTGAGCGACGCCGTGCGCCGGTACCGGTATTTCAGCGGCCTGCTGACGATGGTGACCGACCAGAACAACGGCCTCGCCTGGATCGACGAGGAGGGCCGTGACCGCTACTCGTACGAGTTCAACGCCGTCGAGTCCGAGCGCGACGCTGCGTCGGCGCGGTTCGCCCGGGAGGCTCTGCTCGCCGCGGGCGCGCAACGCGTGCTGCCGTCGAGCCAGTGCAGCACCCACGTCCAGGGCGGCTGTCGCATGGGCTCAGACCCGGCGCGCAGCGTCGTCAACGTCCACGCCGAGTCCCACGACGTCCGCCGGCTGTTCATGGGTGACAGCTCGGTCATCCCCACGACGCTGTCGGTCAACCCGTCGCTTACGATCATGGCGCTGGCCAGCCGGCTGGCGGCATATCTGGCAAGCGGGGAGCACGGCTACTTCGAGCGCGCGCCCGCGCACGCCGCGGCGTAGCCCCGTGCCGCGGGTGGTCATCGCCGGCGCCGGTGGCGGCGTCGGCGCGGCCTCGGTGTTCAACCTGCTCCTGTCGCCGCTGGAGTGCGAGGTGGTGATGGTCGACGCCCGCCAGAACATGGTGCATTCCCACCTGTGGGACCTTGAGCAGGTGCTCGAGCAGATCCCACCCGCGCCCACCGGCTCGGTGCGGGCAGGCTCGGCGGAGGACGTCGCCGGCGCCGACGTGCTGGTGGTGACGGCCGCCGCGCCGCTGACGGTCAACACCTCGCGGATGGTCTACCTGCGCGACAACACCGCGATTTTGGCGCCACTGCTCGACGCGCTGCCCGCGGGATGGCCGGGCACGCTCATCCTCGTCACCAATCCGGTGGACGCCCTCTGCACCTGGGCACAGCGCCGCACCGGCCTGGAGCGCACCCGGCTGCTCGGCTACACGCTCAACGACTCGCTGCGACTGCGCACGGGCATCGGGCGCGCACTGAGCGTCGCCCCCGGGTGCGTGGAGGCGTGGACCGTCGGCGAGCACGGCGACCTAACGGTGCCGCTGTGGGACCGCGTGACGGTCAACGGTGAGCGCGTGGCGCTCGACGACAGGCATCGGGGCGAGGTCATGGCATTCGTGGGCGGCTGGTACGCGCGCCACGTCGCGCTGGACTCGGGGCGCTCCTCGACCTGGACATCGGGGCTGGGCATCGCGCGCATGATCCACGCCTGCCTGGATGCTGACGGCGATGAGCTGTGGCCGGCGTCGGTGACGCTCACCGGCGAGTACGGCGTGGACGGCGTCAGCCTCAGCGTGCCCGTCCGTCTCGGGGGCGGCGGGGCACGGCGCGTCGAGGAGTGGGAGCTGTCCGCCGCGGAGCGCGACGCGCTGCACGCGGGCGCCCGCTTCGTGCGCGAGGCCGCCGACGGTCTGTAGTGGGCGGTTCAGGCCACTAGACCGGCGCGGGCACCGGCGCTTTGTGGGGAGCGAACAGGAGGTCCACCAGTAGCGCAGCGGTCCCCGCGGCGGCGATCACGATGACCATCGGCAGCGCGTCGCTGCTGCCGGCAACGCCCACCAGCGGCGCCACCAGGGCGCCCAAGCCGAACTGGCCGAGGCCCAGCAGCGCCGAGGCAGCGCCCAGCGAGCCGCTCTGCGCGGCCATCGCCGCGGCGGTCCCGTTGGGCAGCACGATGCCGTTGGCGCACAGCAGGACGAAGAAGCAGGCCAGCAGCCACCCGAGCCCGGCATGGGCCACGGTCACCAGCAGCGCGGCGATCGAGGCGGCCGCCGTCCCGACCAGGCCCCGGCGCAGTAGCCATGGCGCGCCGCGTCGGCCGACCACCCGGCTGCCCAGCAGGGACAGGGTGATCAGACCGGCCGAGTTGATGGCGAAGATGAGGCTGAACAACTGCGGCGAGATGCCGTAGATGTTCTCCAGCACGAACGACGACCCCGCGATGTAGGCGAACATCGCCGCGAATGACAGCGAGAACGCCAGCGCGAACGGGGTGAAGCGCCGGTCGCGCAGCAGCGAGCCGAAGCGGCCCAGGACACCGCGTAGACCGCCGCCGTGACGCGCGTGCGGTGGCAGCGTCTCGGGCAGCATGACGGCCGTGGCCACGAACAGGGGCACGCCGATCACCGCGAGCACCACGAACACGCCGCGCCACGAGGTGAACAGCAGGACCTGGCCGCCGATCAGCGGCGCGGCCACCGGGACCACACCGGTGATGCCCATCAGCACCCCGAACAGACGGGCCGCCACGGCGCCACCGCTGAGGTCGCGCACGACCGCGCGGGCGATGACGATCCCGACGCTCCCGGCCATGCCCTGGACCAGGCGCGTGACCACCAGCACCCCCACCGACGGCGCCACCGCGCACGCCATTGAGGACAGCGCGTAGCCGGCCAGTCCCGCCAACAGGGGCCGCCGGCGCCCGCGCGCGTCGCTCAACGGCCCAGCGATCACCTGCCCCACCCCGAGCCCGACCATGCAGGCGGTGATCGTCAGCTGCGCGCCCGACGCGGTGGCGTGGAGGTCCCGGCTGAGGGGCGGCAGCCCCGGCAGGTACATGTCCAGCGACAGCGGGCCGAACGCGGACAGCGCCGCCAGCAGCACGATCTGCCCGCGGGTGGGGCGCCCGGGCTGGCGCGCCCCGGTCAACCCAGCGCGATCTCGATGAGCAAAGGCTCCCGGCGCGCGGCCAGATCCGGGAGCACCTCGTCAAACGTCTCCAGCAGCTGCTCGTGCGTGGCGATGTTGATCGCCGGGCAGCCCAGGCAGCGGGCCATGCCCGCGATGTCGATGGATCCGAAGGCCGGCCACGCCGCCGGGGCGCCGGCGGCTCGCGCCAGGCCGTCCATGACGGCGTAGCGGCCATTGGCCATGACCAGCAGCAGCACCCCGACCTCGTAGTGCGCGGCGCTCCATAGCGCTTGAATCGCGTACATCGAGGAGCCGTCGCCGACAATCCCGACGACCGGACGCTCGGCATTGCCCATCCTCAAGCCCACGGAGCCCGAGACTCCGAAGCCGAGGCCGCCGTTGCCGCAGGCGACGTACCCGCGCGGATGGCGGATGGGAACGCGCTGGTAGAGCTCGGGCTGGCTCGACGGCGTCTCCTCCACGATCACCGCCTCGCGCGGCAGTCGCTCGGCCAGCGCCGCGTACACGTGTCCCGGCAGCAGGGGGTCGCCGGCGGCCGGGGGCGGCGGCGGCGGCGGCCGCCGCAGGGGCGCCGGGGGCTCGGTGTCGCGCTCATCCACGTCCTCGGCCAGCGCGGCGCAGGCGGAGGCGACCGGAGCGACGACCGCGAGGGCGCATGGGCTGCGGTGGGCCTCGGCGGGATCGTCGGTGAGGACCGCGACCCGCGTGTTCTCGCCCACCATCGGTCCAGTGTCGTCGAGGATGTAGAGCCGGAAGGCGTTGGTGCCGACGACGACGACGAGGTCATGGGGCGCCAGGGTCTCGCGGATCTGGCGGCGGCGCCACGGCAGGTGGCCGGCGAACTGGGGGTGGTCCTGGGGGAAGCCCGCCGCGCGCGCGAACGGTTCCTGCCACACCGGGCAGCGCAGGCGCTCGGCGAGCGAGACAAGCGCCTCCCATGACTCACAATCGTCACTGCGACCCACCACCAGCGCCGGCGACACCGCCCGGTTGATCATGTCGGCGAGCTCGGCGATCTCCGCGGGGCTGGCCACCCCCGCGCGCAGGGTGCGATCGGGCCAGCCGGCGGCGTGGTCATCGGCCGGCTCGTGCCAGTCGCCCATGGGCACGATCACGAGGGCCGGGCCGCGCGCAGCCACCGCCTCGTTGTAGGCACGGGCGATCGCTCCCGGGACGTCCTGCGGGCGCACGGGCAGGCTCGACCACACCGGGTACTCGCCGGCCAGCTTCTCCAATGCTCGCCCGGTGAGAAACGGCTCGTAGGCGAGCTGGCGGCGGTCCTGCTGGCCCACCAGGACGACCAGGGGGGCATGCATGTCGCGGGCGTTGGCGATGGCGTTGATGGCGTTGCCAAGGCCGGGGGCGGTGTGGAGGTTGACGAGCGCCGGCTCGCGGCGGGCCACCGCGTAGCCGGTGGCGATCCCCACCACCGACCCCTCGTGCAGGCCCAGGACGAAGTGGATGTCAGGTGGGAGGCCCGTCAGGAACGGGATCTCGGTCGAACCCGGGTTGCCGAAGATCGTCGTCATCCCCAGGCGCCGCATGACGTCGAACACCGCGTCGCGGACCGTCCTGGTGGTGCCGGCGCCCGGCTGATTTGGATCGTCTGCTGCTGGCATGGCGGGGCGTTGCGCTTCGTCGATCATGCCTTGGCTCGATTCTCGTGCCCTTCCGGCGCAACGCTATCACGTACGCTTTGAGAACATTCGGTCACAGTGCGTACGTCGGCCTCGTGGGAGACGGGCCGGCGCGCCACGTCGCGTGAGAGTCAAGGAGAGAGTCTGTGTCGCTCAAGGGACTGAAGGACCGTGTCGTGATCGTGACCGGCGGCGCGTCGGGTATCGGCCGGGCCACCGCCGGCCGGCTGATCGCAGAGGGCGCGCGGGTCGCGCTCGTCGACATCGACGGCGAGGCGGCGTCAGCGGCGGCGGCAGAGCTGGGCTCCGGGGTCCTTCCGCTCGCCGGGGACGTGTCGTCTGAGGCGGATGTCCAGAGCTACTTCGCCGCCGCGGCCGAGCATTTCGGACGCGTCGACTCTCTGCACAACAACGCCGGGATCGAGGGGCCGCTCGCCCCGCTGGCGGACTTCGAGACGGCCGAGTTCGAGCGCCTCGTCCGCGTTAATTACTACGGGATCTTCTTCAACCTGCGCCAGATGCTCCGCACCGCTCGCCGGGCCGGGACGCCCGCCACCATCGTCAACACGTCCTCGGGCACCGCCCTGCACGGGGTGCCCCAGCTGGGCGCGTACGGCTCCACCAAGGCGGCCATCATCGGGCTGACGCGCGCGGCGGCGATCGAGAACGCCGCCAGCGGCATCCGGGTCAACGCGGTCGCCCCCGGTCCGGTGGACACACCCCTCTTCGACCGCTTCGACAGCGGCTTCCGCGACCACGCCTCGACCATCCTGCCCCAGGGCAGGATCGGCACCGCCGACGAGATCGCCGCCCTGGTCGCCTTCCTGCTCTCGGACGAGGCGCCGTTCATCACCGGCGCGGTGTTCGCCATCGACGGAGGTGAGACGGCGTGAGCGATCCCGCCGACCTGGGCGTCCTCGAGGCTGCCGCGCTGCTGCGCAACCGCGCGCTGTCCTCCGCGGAGCTGACCGAAGCGTGCCTGGCGCGCATCGAGGAGCGCAACGGCGGCGCGCCGACGTTTGCGGGGGCGCCGGGGGCCGTCAACGCGTGGGCGCGCCTGTATCCGGAGCGTGCCCGCGAGTCCGCCCGTCTCGCTGACGAGCGGCTGAGCGCCGGCGAGGCGCCGCTGCTGTGCGGGATCCCGCTCGCGCTCAAGGACCTCTACGCGATGGAGGGGCTGCCGCTGACCGCGTCCAGCCGCGTGCTGGAGGGCAACGTGGCCGCCGAGGACGCCGCGGTGTGGGCACGGCTGCGCGCCCAGGGCATGGTCGCGCTCGGCCACACCCACACGCACGAGTTCGCGGCCGGGGGCACCACCGATCAGGTGGGCAACCCATGGGCGCTGGACCGCGTCGCGGGCGGTTCGAGCGGCGGGAGCGCCGCGGCGCTGGCCGCGTCGATGACGCCGGCCGCGCTGGGCTCGGACACGTGCGGCTCGCTGCGGATCCCGTCGGCCTGCTGCGGCACGAGCGCGATCAAGCCCACCCATGGCCTGCTCCCCCTCAGCGGGATCATCCCGCTCGCCCCCACCCTCGACCATCCGGGTCCGATGGCCCGCACGGTCGCCGACTGCGCCGCCCTGCTCGCCGGCATGGCCGCCGGGGGATCGCCGGTCAACCCCACGGTGCCGCCGCCGGCGGCGCTCAGCCCGCTCCCGCCGGGCCCCTCGCCCGGCCCCCGGCCCCTGGCGGGGCTCACCGTGGCGCTGACCGACCGCACCGAGCAGACGCCGCTGGACGGCAAGGTCGGGGCCGCACTGGACGCCGCCCGGCAGGCCTGCGAGGGGCTGGGCGCCCGCGTCGTGGCCGCCCCGGCCCCGTGGCACCAGGACTGGGAGGACCTCAGCCGCCTGCTCCTCACCGACGTGTGGGCCTACCACGCCCGGCACGCCGGCCGCGCTGCGCTGTACCGGCCGGCCATCGCCGAGTTCGTCGAAGCGTCGCAGGGCTTCACCGACGCCGCCGCCTACCTCGCCGCCCAGGACCGGCGCGCCGCGGGCGCCGCCGCCTGGGAGGACTGGTTCGCCGCGGGCGGGATCGACTTGCTGCTCGAGCCGACGCTGCCGATCGTCCCCTACGGCCGCGGCCCGGGCTATGACCGGGGGCACGCCGGGGGCCCGGGAGACCCGATGATCGCCCTGACCGCGCTGTGGGACCTCACCGGGATGCCGGTCGCCGCGCTGCCGGTGACCTGGGACGCGGGCGTGTCGCTGGTGGCGCCCCGCGGACGCGAGGCCGCGCTCATCGCCGCGGCCATCGACTTGCAGGAGAGCGCACTCCCGGCGCCGAGATGGGCTCCCACCGCCGCCCATGACGCCGCGACTGGGAGAATCGGAGCTGCCACGTTCGACGGTACGGAGGAGACATGATCGGGGACATCCTGTGGGAGCCGCCCGCCGACCTGCGCCGCAGCACGGAGATCGGCCGCTTCATGGAGTTCGCCGAGCGCCGTCACGGACGGCAGTTCGGCGGCTACGGCGATCTATGGCGGTGGTCGGTCGAGGATCTCGAGGGGTTCTGGGGCTCGATCTGGGAGTTCTACGGGCTGCGGGCGCACACACCGTTCGAGACCGTGCTCGCCTCCCGGGAGATGCCGGGCGCGGTGTGGTTTCCCGGCGCCCGGTTGAACTATGCCGAGCACCTGGTCGGCCGCGACGAGGACGCCGATCGGGTGGCCGTGGTGGCCCAGTCCCAGACCCGGCCCGAGATGGAGCTGACCTTCGGCGAACTGCGCGAGCAGGTGGCGCGGGCTCGGGCGGGCCTGCAGCGGCTGGGCGTCGGCCCCGGCGACCGCGTCGTCGCCTACATGCCCAACATCCCCGAGACGCTCGTGGCCTTCGTCGCCACCGCCAGCCTGGGAGCGATCTGGGCCGCCTGCGCCCCCGAGTTCGGCGCCCGCAGCGTCATCGACCGCTTTGCCCAGATCGAGCCCAAGGTGATGCTGACCGTGGGCGGCTACGGCTTCCGCGACCGCTACGTCAGCCGCCTGGCCGAGGTCGAGGCGATCCGTGGCCGCCTCACCAGCCTCGAGCACGTGGTGGCGGTGCCCTACGGCGAGGCCTCAGTGGCCGACGCCGTGCCCTGGTCAGAGCTGCTGAGCTCCGCCGGCACGCTCGCCTTCGAGCCGGTGGCCTTCGACCATCCGCTCTACGTCCTGTTCTCCTCAGGGACGACCGGCCTGCCCAAGGCGATCGTGCACGGCCACGGCGGCCAGCTCGTGGAGCACCACAAGAACCAGGGGCTGGGCTGGGACCTCAAGCCCGGCACCCGCCTGCAGTGGTTCTCCACCACCGCGTGGATGATGTGGAACGCGCTTGTCAGCGCGCTGCTGCTGCGGTCCTCGATCGTGATGCTCGACGGCGACCCGGCGTGGCCGGACCTGGCCGAGCAGTGGCGGCTGGCCGAGCGCAACCGCCCGACGGTGATGGGGGTCTCGCCGCCCTACCTCATGGCCTGCCGCAAGGCCGGGCTCAACCTGCGCGACGACTTCGATCTGCGCTCCATCCGCGTGCTGTGCACCGCCGGCTCCCCCCTGCCCGCCGAGGGCTACCGCTGGGTCTATGAGCAGCTCGGGCCCGACGTGTGCCTCGTCAACGGCTCCGGCGGCACCGACGTGTGCACCGGCATCGTGTCGGGCTGCCCGGGCGCTCCGGTGTACGAGGGCGAGATCTCGTGCGCCAGCCTCGCGGTGGACGCCAAGGCGTTCGACGAGGACGGCCACCCGGTGGTGGGCGAGCTCGGGGAGCTCGTCATCACCTCGCCGATGCCGTCGATGCCGGTGGCCCTGTGGGGCGATGAGGACGGCGAGCGCTACCGCGCCTCGTACTTTGATCGCTACCCGGGCGTCTGGCGCCAGGGCGACTGGATCAAGTTCACCCCGCGCGGCAGCTGCGTGCTCACCGGACGCTCCGACGCCACGCTCAACCGCGGCGGCGTGCGCCTGGGCACGGGCGAGTTCTACTCCGTGGTCGAGGAGTTTCCCGAGCTCGCCGACGCGTTGGTGGTGCACCTGGAGGACAACGAGGGCGGGATGGGCGAGCTGCTGCTGTTCGTGGTCGGCTCGCCCGGCGCGACCGTGGACGATGAGCTGCTGGGCCGCGTGCGGACGGCGCTCCGCAGCGAGCTCTCCCCGCGTCACGTGCCCGACGACATCATCGCCGTCAGCGGGATCCCGCGGACGCTGACCGGCAAGAAGCTCGAGGCGCCGGTCAAGCGCCTGCTGCGCGGCGAGCCCGCCGAGAGGGTCGCCAGCCGCGATTCGCTGGCCGACCCCGCCGCGCTGGACGCCTTCGTCGCACTCGCCGCCGAACGCGGGGCCCACGCTCCTTTAGGATGACGGAGCAGATCGGCCGACGGCAATCGGCACTGGAGGGAGACAGGACGTGACGAGATGGCGCTAGCCCCCGCTCCGGCGTTCGAGTCAAACGCCCCACACCCGCCGCTGGAGCGCTGGTGCCCGCGGGGCGCCGACCCGGTGACGCGCCTGCGGTCGTGGTCTGAGATTCTCGCCGCCACCCACCTCGCGTTCGAGGTCAAGCCGACGCTGCGCACGCCCGGTCGCTTCCAGGCCGTCGTGACCCGGCGGGCGATCGGGGACCTGATGCTGGTCGATTGCGCCGCCTCTCCGTTCCTTGGCCACCGCGACAGCCAGGTGATCGCCGCCGGGGCCGGCGCCGCGCACGAGAACGTCCTGGGCTTCCAGTTCGTGTGCAAGGGCGTGGAGCTCGTGCGCGAGGGCGAGCGCCAGCTCGCGCTCAGACCCGGCGACATGGTGCTGTGGGACGGACTGCAGCCCACCGAGATCGAGATCGCCGAAGCGTTCTACAAGCGGACGCTGCTGTTCCCTCGCGACCGGGTCCTGGCGGTGTGCCCGCGGCTGGCCGGCCTGGAGGCGCTGCCGTCGCTTCAGGGCAGCGCCAGCGCGCGGCTGCTCGTCCGGTTCATGAACGCGCTGGCGGTCGAGATGCCCTCGCTGGACGGAACCGCGGGCGCAGCCGCGGCCAACGCGGCGCTCGAGCTGCTGCGCGCGGCGGTCGAGCCGGCGCTGCCGAGCGACCGCGCCGCCACCCGAGCCGCCATGCGCGCCGAGATCGCCCGCTACGTACGCTCGCACCTACAGGACCCCCAGCTCGGCCCGGCGTCGATCGCGCGTGCCTACGCGATGTCGGTGCGGACGCTGCACGCACTGTTCGAGGACGTGGACGCCTCCGTTGCCGGGCTGGTGCGGACCGAGCGCCTGGCGCGCTGCCTGGAGGACCTGCAGCAGCCCAACGGCGGCTCGGTGACCGAGATCGCCTTCCGCTGGGGCTTCTGCGACGCCGCCCACTTCTCCCGCGTGTTCAAGCGCGAGTTCGGGGCCACCCCGTCAGAGATCCGCCACGCGGCGCTCGCCGCCGCGTAGCAGCTCGATGCCAGCGCTGATGGAGGGCAAGGCCGGGTTGGTCACCGGCGCCGCGGCCGGGATCGGGCGCGCCTGCGCGCTGCGCTTCGCCGCCGAGGGCGCCGCCGTGGTCGTGGCCGACCTGCCCGGCGCCGTCGCCGGCGGCGAGGAGACCGTGGAGCAGATCACCGCCGCCGGGGGCCGGGCCGAGTTCTTCCCATGCGACGTCTCGAGCGCGGCCGGGTGCGAGGGTCTCGTGGCCCACGTGGTGCGGCGCCACGGGCGCCTGGACTTCGCGCACAACAACGCCGGCATCGGGGTGCACCGCCTCCTTCACGAGACCTCCGACGAGGACTTCGACCGCGTCATCGCCGTCAACCTGCGCGGCACCTTCCTGGGCCTGAAGCACCAGATCGCGCAGATGCTCACCCAGGACGGCCCCATTCGCGGCGCGATCGTCAACACCTCGTCCAACGCCGGCCTGCGCGCGGTCTCGATGCTCGGCGCCTACGCCGCCAGCAAGCACGGCATCCTCGGACTCACCAAGAACGCCGCGGTCGAGTACGCCGACGCGGGCATTCGCGTCAACGCCGTGTGCCCCGGCGCCATCATGACCCGGCTGATGGCCGATCTCCCGCCCGATCGCCAGCGCGAGATCCTTGCTCCCCAGGCAATGAGCCGCCCTGGCGACCCGGCCGAGGTGGCCGCGGCCGTCGTCTGGCTGTGCTCGCAGGAGGCCTCGTTCGTCACCGGCGTCGCCATGCCGGTCGACGCGGGGTCGGTGGCGTGGGTCTCGGCCCACAGGGCCTGACGCGCTCCGCACTGCCCGGGTGGTGGGCCTGGTAGGCCTGAGACTGGGGAACAGGGACTCGAACCCCAACTTCGACGTCCAGAGCGTCGCGTGCTGCCATTACACCATTCCCCAGTGGAATGGTCGGTCCTACGCGGCGAGTATAGGACGATCCGGCGCTCCGAGGGACGTGATGCATCTTTGCCGCCAATCGGGCGGCAAAGATCCATCACCTCCCGTCTACAGCGTGTCGAGGTCGGTCGAGAGGTCGCCGAGCGCGTCGGCGCGCTCCCCGATCTCGGTGGCCTCGGCGATGAAGCGCCGCGCGGGCTGGAGGTCCTCGGAGCGGCCGACCGACAGGGCGCCGGCCACGCGGCCGTCGTGCAGGTAGAAGACCGAGAACGCGCCGTCGTCAACCGAGCCCCGGATGACCTCGCGGTCCCAGTCGTAGGCGGGGCCGACGTACTCGATCGCCGCCCAGTCCGACAGATCCGAGAAGAAGTACGGGACCACGTCGTGGTCGATGCCCTTGCCCAGCATGTTGAGCGCCGCGGTCTTGCCGTGGTTGAAGGCGACGTCCCAGTGCTCAACGCGGATGCGGCGGCCGCCGTGGACGACGCTCTCGTACTCGGCCACGTCGCCGGCGGCGTAGACGCCGGGCGTGGAGGACTCCAGGCGGGAGTCGACGCGGATGCCGCCGGTGTCACCGAGGTCCAGACCGGCGGAGCGGGCGAGCATGACGTCGGGGTTGACGCCCGCGCCGATGACCACGGCGTCAGCGGCGATCTCGCGGCCCGACTTGGTGACCACGGTGGTGACGCGGCCGCCGGCGCCCTCGAAGCGGTCCAGCTCGTCCTCTCCGTGCATGGTGATGCCGTGACCGGCGAGGAGGTCGTGGAAGTAGGTGGCGGCCTCGCGGCCGAAGGAGCGGATCAGCGCGCGCTCCTCGAGCATCACCATCGTGCATGCGCTGCCCAGCTCGGTGAGCGTCGCCGCGACCTCTGAGGCGATGTATGAGCCGCCGATCAGGACCACCCGCTTGCCGGCGGCATCGGCGCGGATGGCGTCGCTGTTGCCGAACGTCCGCAGATAGTGGATGCCCTCGAGCTCTGACCCGGGGACGTTGAGCCGCCGGACGTTGGCGCCAGTGGCCACGAGCGCCTGGCCGAACCGCACCTCCTCCTTGTTGGAGAGCCTGACGGTGCGCTCGGCGAGGTCGAGCTTCATGGCCGAGATCCGGGTGAGGACCTCGATCTGCTGCTCGGCGTACCAGTCGGCGGTCTGAAACAGCGCGTCGCCGCGCGCGTCCGTCCCTTTGAGGTAGCCCTTGGACAGCGGCGGCCGGTCGTAGGGCAGATCGGGCTCGCGCCCGACCAGGAGGATCGAGCCGTCGGCCCCGGAGCGGCGCAGCCAGCGCGCGCAGTTGCCCGCCGCCAGACCGCCGCCGATCAGCACGAAGTCGACGTCGCGGTCGGCCATCGGGGGAGCGCTCAGTTGCGGGCCGGTAGCTCGGAGCCGTCGGGCGCGAAGCGCGGCGTGATCTCACCCTCGAGGCCCGGGTCGAGGATGAGCAGCACCTGGTCACCGGCGTTGATGACCGAGTCGGCCTTGGGCACGAACCCGGTGCCGTTGCGCAGAACCGAGATGATGAGCGACCCCTCGGGCAGCGGAACCTCCTGGACGCGGCGGCCCGCGGCGGCGGAGCCCTGCCCCACCTCGAGCTCAATGATCTCCAGGTGCTCCTCCTCCAGCGCCAGGAGCTGGACGAGGCCGTACTCCGGGACCTCGTGCTCGATCAGACGGAGGATGAGATCGGTGGCCGACACGGCGGGCTGGATCCCGAGCGTCTTGAAATGGACCATGTTGCGCGGGTTGTTGACGCGCGCGACGATCCGCTCGACGCCGTACTTCTCCTTGCCCACCTGACAGATGAGGATGTTGTCCTCGTCGTCGCCGGTGACCGCGATCACTAGGTCGGCGCGCTGGATGCCGGCGCGCTCCAGCACCCACAGCTCGGTGGCGTCGCCGTACTGGACCGCGTGCTCGAGCTCTTCCTCCACCACGCGGTACCGCCGATGGTCGGACTCGATGAGGGTGACCTCCCGGTCCTTGGCGATCAGCTCCCGGGCGAGGTTCCACCCCACCTTGCCCGCTCCCGCAATGATCACGTACATGTAGCCGGTGGCTCCCTTCAGGCCTCGAGAACGACGTGCTCGGCCTGGTCGATGGCGTGCTGGGTCGGACAGATGGTGAGCAGCCCCTGCTCGCCGTACCAGGCGGCGCGGGCCGGGTCCGCTACCCGGACGACGACGCGGGGCACGTTGAACCGGCGCTGAGCCAACTGCGCGATCACCAGGTTGGTGTTGTCGCCACGCGTGGCGGCCATGAACACGTCCGCCTGCTCGATCCCGGCCTCGATGAGCCCGTCCACCTCCAGCGCTGCCCCGACGGTGAAACGCCCTCCGGCGTCCTCCCAGCTGATTGACTGGTCCTTGTCCAGCCGCTCATGTGACAGCGGGTCGCTGTCAAGCACGGAGACCTCGTGTCCGGCGTCCAACGCGCGCTTGGCAACCGCCGACCCCACACGGCCGGCACCGACGATCAGAATGAACATGCCCGGGACTCTAGGTGCTCGTGGGGATAAATGGCGTCACACCGAGACCAATACCCGGAGGTGGGCTTGGCCCAAGCGTCGGCGTTCACACGCCGGTAACCGGGCGGTCCGCCCTGGGAGGCGGGGTGAGCGCGGCGGCGACGATCACGCAAGCGAACGCCAGTACCCTCACGAGCACGCCGAGACGGCTCTCCGGCATCGGCTCGCCGAACACGAGCGGACCGGCGGCGATCGTGGTGAGGTTAGCGGCGGCGCTGGTGAGGGCGATCATGGGCACGGCGTCGCCGAGCTGGAGGCTGCGGGCCGAGATCAGCAGGCCGACGAGCGACGCCACCAGGATGACGAGCGCCAGAGGGTGCAGCAGGACGCCGAGTCCCAGCGCCCCGAGATGCGAGCTCAGCGCCTTGATCGAGGTGTCCGATGTTGCCCACAGGAGGCCGGCGGACACCGCCAGCATCGCCGGGCGCCGCGGCGCCAGCGTGAGCAGGAGCCCAACCGTGCCCACGGCGACCAGGAACACCGCCAGCGTGGCGGGGTCATAGTGCGAATGGGCGCTGCCGGCGTCGCCATCGAGCGTTGCGGCCAGGAAGGCCAGGCCGGCGGCGGTGAGGCCCACCCCCACCCACTCGCGCCGGGTGACCTCGATCCCAAACAGCTTGTCGGCGACGACCGTGAGCAGCACAAGCCCGCCGGCGATGACCGACTGGACCAGCGAGATCGGCGCCAGCGCCAGCGCGCCGACGTGGAATCCCCAGGAACCAAGCGCGATGGCGATGCCCAGCGCGTACAAGGGCGAGCGGAAGAGCTCGACGGTGCTGCGCCACGGGTGAAGCAGCTCCACCGACGGGGCCTCGCGGGCGCCGCGGAACTTGTAGAGGAAGCCGGCCACCGAGCCGAACGCGGTCAGCACGGCCAGCGCCAGTCCGAGGTCGACGGAAAAGGACATCGCCGCCCGAAAGGCTACGAGGCCTGAGAATGCGCGGCCTCCACCCGCCGCAAATCAGCTTACGTAATGAGCGGAATGATCAGCAGGGCCACGATGTTGGCGACCTTGATCATCGGGTTGATCGCCGGCCCGGCGGTGTCCTTGTAGGGGTCGCCGACCGTGTCGCCGGTCACCGCCGCGGCGTGAGCCTCAGAGCCCTTGCCGCCGAAGGCGCCGTCCTCGATGAGCTTCTTGGCGTTGTCCCACGCGCCACCGCCGGCGGTCATCGACACGGCCATGAAGAGTCCCACCACGATCACGCCGATGAGTAGCCCGCCGAGCGCCTGCACCGAGATGAGGCCGACGATCACGGGGATCACGATCGGGATCAGCGCCGGCAGGATCATCTCCCGCTGGGCGGCCGCGGTCACGATGCTCACGCACTGGCCGTACTCGGGCTGCTCGGTCCCGTCCATGATCCCGGGCTTCTCCCGGAACTGGCGGCGGACCTCCTCCACCACGGCGCCGCCGGCGCGGCCGACGGCCTCCATCGCGAGGGCGGCGAACAGGTAGACCATGAGCCCGCCGACGAGCAGGCCGATGAGCACCGGCGGGTTGGAGAGGTCAAAGCGCGTCGCCTGGCCGAGCTCCTGCTTGAAGGCATCGAACAGGACGAGGGCGGCCAGGGCGGCGGAGCCGATGGCATACCCCTTGGTCACGGCCTTGGTGGTGTTGCCGACCGCGTCGAGCGGATCGGTGACGTTGCGGACCTCCTCGGGCAGCTCGGCCATCTCGGCGATACCACCCGCGTTGTCAGTGATGGGGCCGAAGGCGTCCAGCGCCACGATCAGGCCAGTGAGCGAGAGCTGCGCCATCACGGCGACGCCGATGCCGTAGATGCCGTGGCCGAGCTTCCAGGCGCCGAAGATGCCCAGAGCGATCACGATCGCGGGCAGCGCGGTGGCCTGGTAGCCCTGGGCGAGGCCCTGGATGATGTTGGTGGCGTGACCAGTCTGCGACGCGCGCGCCGTGCTCTTCACCGGCGAGAAGCGGGTCGAGGTGTAGTAGTCCGTGATCACGAACAGGGCCGCGGTGATGACGAGGCCGATCAGCGCGCACAGGTAGAAGTGCCACCACGGGGGCGCGGCGAGGCCGGCGGTGGAGGTCAGGCCGTGCATGAGCCAGTACGTGACCGGGATGAACGCCAGCGCGGCGAGGCCACCCGACACGATCAGGCCCTGATACAGGGCGCGCTCGACGTTTCCCGCGCGCGACTTCACCGCGAAGGTCCCGATGATGGACGCGATGATGGAGACCCCGCCGAGGACCATCGGGTACATCGCCACCGCGACGTCCTGACTGAAGGTCAGGACGCCGAGCAGCATGACGGCGACCGCGGTGACCGCGTAGGTCTCGAACAGGTCGGCCGCCATGCCGGCGCAGTCGCCCACATTGTCGCCCACGTTGTCAGCGATCACGGCCGGGTTGCGCGGATCGTCCTCGGGGATGCCAGCCTCGATCTTGCCCACGATGTCGGCGCCGACGTCCGCACCCTTGGTGAAGATGCCGCCGCCCAGACGGGCGAACACCGAGATCAGCGAACCTCCGAAGCTCAGCCCGATCAGCGCGTTGACCGCCTGGTGGGGGGTCTCGCCGACGATCCAGGTGAGGATCCCGTAGTACCCCGCCACGCCGATGAGCGCGAGTCCGACGACCAGCATGCCGGTCACCGCGCCGCCGCGGAAGGCCACGGTCAGGGCGGGAGACACACCGCCGCGAGCCGCCTCGGCCACCCGGGCGTTGGCGCGCACGGACACGTTCATGCCCACGAATCCCGCGGTCGCCGAGAGGGCGGCGCCGATGAGGAACCCGATCGCCACACGAATGTTCTGCAACGGGATCAGCAGGATGAACACGACGACGCCGACGGCGGCGATGATCGTGTACTGGCGCGTCAGGTACGCGGAGGCGCCCTCCTGGACGGCCGCCGAGATCGCCCGCATCCGCTCGTTGCCGGGTGACAGCGCCAGCAGCGACCGTGAGGTCACAACGCCGTAGCCGATAGCGCACGTCGCGCACACAAGCGCGATCACGACGCCATGTTGCGTCAAAAAGCTAGACAAGAAGGTCCTCCGGGGAAGCTCAGAGTTCGGGAAGCGCGATGGTTCGCGAGCACAACGTCAAAAAGGGTCCGCCACCCGGAAAGGGCGGGAACCCGGCGTAAGCCCGGCGCGAGTCTAGCGTGGACGCGGGCGGAACGTCGCGCGAAACGGCCCAGGCACAGGGCTACCGGCGTCCCGCGCCATACAAGCTGGATTTACTGGCCCGGCACCCAGAGCCGTCCACTGCGCTGCGCCGGACCGGGCTCCCCGGGCCCACCGACGTCGGGCTCGGGTGGACGCGGCGGCGCCTGGCCGCCGGGGCCGCCCGCCGGGTCCCCGGGACCGCCGGCCGGACCCCCTCCCGGGCCCGTGTCACCTGGACCCTCGCCGCCCGCGGGAGGAGCGCCCGGGGCCCCCGCCGGGGCGGCGCCGCCCAGGCGCACGAACGCCAGCTGAAGCTGGGACAGGGCGTCGCGAATGGGCGCTGCCTGGGGCGGCGCGGTCTGGTCGATCAGGGGCAGCAGCGCCCGGACCGCCTCAATGGCGAGGCGTACCTGGTCCAGATCTCGCTCGTCCTCGGTGCCCGGAGACAGGCCGGTCCGGCGCATCCCGAGGTTGATGAGCGACACCACCTGGTCCAGCAGGATCTGATCGATGCGAATCTTCTTGATCTCCGCCTCATAGGCGGCGCGGAGCTCGTCCTCCGTGGGCTGATCGCTCGTGCTCATGCGCTCTGCTCTCCTTCGCTGCGGCGGTGGGCGGCCGGGCCCCTAGCGCCGATGGGGCTCCAACACGCCTGAATATGTCTCACGGGTCTCGGCCTGCACCGCGGAGTAGACCTCGGTCAGGCTCATCCCGGATTCCAGCATCCGGCGCTGACGTTGTGCACCGTTGTGCGCGGGCAGGCTCACATCCAGGCCCAGCTCGCCGCGGACCGGCGCGGTCCATTCCAGCAGGCGGTCCAGCGCGCCCGCCGCGGGGTAGGTCTGCCGGCGCTCGAGGTCGATGAGGTCCCCGTCCAGCCCGTAGCGCAGCGCCCGCCACACGTTCTCCTCGATCAGGCGGTTGGGCAGGTCGGTGTAGGGGACGCCCTCGTCCTCGTCGCGGGCGGCCTGGGCGACGCACGCGACGATCAGCGCGGCCAGGCCGTCGGACTCGGCGGCCGTCGCCTGGGCGTCGCAGATGCGGACCTCCACGGTGCCGAAGGAGAAGTGCGGGCGGATCGACCACCACACCTGCGTGTACTCGACGATGGACCGAGTTTCGATGAGGAACGCGATGTAGTCCGCGAAGGCGTTCCAGTCGCCGAACACGTCAGGGATGCCGCACCGGGGAAAGCTCTTGGTGAACGTCTGGGTCCGTGCGCTGTGCAGTCCCGAATCCGACCCGTCGAGGAAGGGCGAGTTGGCTGAGATCGCCAGGAGCACGGGCAGGACGGGGCGCAGGCGGTCGCACACCCGGACCGCACGGTCGGCGCCGCGCAGGCCGACGTGTACGTGCAGCGAGAAGGTGTTGTTGCGCCACGCCACGTACTTGAGCCCATCCTCGACCCGGTGGTAGTGCTTGGTGTCGATGATGTGCTGCTGGCGGTAGTCAGACCACGGGTGCGTCCCCGTGGCGCCCAGCTCGATGTCCTGGCTCGCCGCCACCGCGACCAACCGCCGGCGCAGCTCGCGCTGGGCGGACCGGGCCGCGGCCAGGTCCTCGCCGCGGCCAGACCGGATCTCGACCTCGGAAGCGATCAGCTCCCCGGCAATGGCGGGGGCGAGCACGGCGTCGTCGTCGGCGGCGTCGCGCAACTGCTCAAAGCGGCCCACCAGGCCCAGGCCGGCGGGATCGAGCAGGGCGAACTCCTCCTCCAAGCCGACGGTGAAGTCGGTGGACGACTCAAAGGCGGCACGCGCAGTGTCGATGTCGAGATCCACGGCGATCTGAGACGACGGGTCTACGTCAGATAGAAGTACAGCGCGTACAGCAGATCGACGGCGGGGCTGGAGGTGTGCACGGTGACCTCGGGCGGGACCTGGAGCAGCGCCTCGGAGTAGTTGAAGATGATCTTCACCCCCGCGTCGACCAGCTCGTTGGCGATGCTCTGCGCGGCTGACGACGGGACCGCCAGCACGGCGACCACGATGTCCTGGTCCTCGACCACCCCGCGCAGCTCGGAGTTGTGGCGCACGGTCAGCGGGCCGATGCGGTTGCCGACGCGCTCGTGGTCGATGTCGAAGATCGCGACCACGCGGAACCCGTGGTCGGCGAAGATGTCCGAGGTGGCGATCGCGGTGCCGAGGTGGCCGGCGCCGAACAGCGCGATGTTGTGCTGCCCGGCCGTCCGCAGGATCTTGCGGATCTGGCTGACCAGCGACTCGACGTTGTAGCCAACCCCCCGCTTGCCGAACTTGCCGAACCCCGACAGATCCCGCCGGATCTGCGTGGAGTTGACGTGCGTGTAGTCGGCGAGCTCCTGGGAGGAGATCGTCTCCTTGCCGATCTTGCGCGCCTGTGTGAGCACCTGCAGGTATCGGGACAGGCGCGCCGCAACTCCAAGTGACAGCTTCTCACCCGGTTTGTCGAGTTCCGGCGCAGCCGGTTCGGTTCCGCGGCCGACCGTGTAGCTCATCCGCGTCTCACTCTAGTCGGTCGCGCCGCGGGTCAGCCGCCGCGTGAGCTCCGGCTCGTCCACGAACAGCTCGAAGACCTCGTGACCGTCGATCGTGACGACCGGGATCCGCTCCAGGTAGGCGCGCAGCAGGCGTTCGTCACCGTCGATGTCCACCTCGGTCAGCGCGAACGGATGAGCGGCCCGGACCCGTTCCAGGATCACGCGGGCGTCGTCACACAGGCAGCAACCGTCGCGCCCGTAGAGGACCACCTGGGGCGTGCTCACGCTGATCGCCTCCGCTCGCCATCCAGACTCGCCTGTCTGTCGGCGGCGTGAGTCATCCGGCTGCCAGGAGCGCCCGCTCGCCGGTGGCGTATACGTCGACGTCGAGATATTCGGGGAACGGCTGGACGGGCACGTAGCGCGCCGCGCTGGCGATCATCGCCGCGTTGTCGGTGCACAGCTCGCGGGGCGGGATGTCGACGGGGACGCCGAGCTGCGCCAGGCGGTCGCGCAGCGGCCCGTTCGCGGCGACGCCGCCGCCGATCGCCAACTGCTCTGCCCCCGTCTGGGCCAGCGCGCGCTCCACCCGCAGCGCCAGGGACTCCACGATCGCGCGCTGGTAGGAGGCCGCGAGGTCGGCGCGCCGGCGCTCGCTCTCGGTCTCGCCCAGCTCCCGCACCCGATACAGAAGCGCCGTCTTGAGCCCGGCGAAGGAGAAATCGAGGCCCGGCATCCGCGCCCCAGCGGGGAAGGCGAAGGCCTGCGGGTCGCCATCGCGCGCCAGGCGCTCCAGCGCCGCGCCGCCCGGATACCCCAAGCCCAGGAGCCTCGCGCCCTTGTCAAAGGCCTCCCCGGCGGCATCGTCGAGGGTCTGGCCCAGCACCTCGTAGCCGGGCCCGTGGTCCGTGACGCGCGCGAGAAAGGTGTGGCCGCCGCTGGCGATGAGGCTGAGGAACGGTGGCTCCAGCGGCGCCGGGGCGAGGAAGCCGGCGGCGATGTGGCCATGCAGGTGGTCGACGGCCGCCAGCGGGAGCTCGTGGGCCGCCGCCATCGCCTTGGCCGTGGCCAGCCCCACCAGGAGGGCCGCCACCAGGCCCGGGCCCTGCGTCACCGCCACGAGCGCGATGTCGGCCAGGCCGACATGGGCCTGGTCCAGCGCGTCCCGGACAACGGGGCCGACCAGCTCCAGATGGTGGCGGCTGGCGATCTCGGGCACGACCCCGCCGTAGCGGTCGTGGATGCCCTGCGAGGAGATGACGTTGGACCGGATCTGCCCAGCGGCGGTCACGACAGCCGCGCAGGTGTCGTCGCAGGAGGTCTCGAGGGCGAGGATCACCCCGCCGCGCCGGACGGCGAGGTCGTCTTCAGGGTCCGCCACATGATCACCGCGTCCTCCCCGTTGTCCCGGTAGTAGCGGGGGCGGGTGCCGGCGGAGCGAAAGCCGAACCGCTCGTACAGGGCGATCGCGGGCGCATTGGAGGTGCGCACCTCCAGGGTGTACTCGGAGTCGGCTCCGGCGCGCTCGAGCATCTGCTCCAGCAACGCCCGAGCGATGCCGCGCCGGCGCAGGGCCGGGTCGACGGCGATGTTCATCAGGTGCCAGACGGTGTCGTAGCGGGCGCAGATGAGATAACCCATGAGCTTGCCCTCCCCGTCAACGGCCGCCAGGCACACCCCCGACGGCTTGGACAGCTCCAGCACGAACATGGCCAGCGACCACGGCGTGGTGAAGGCGCGGCGCTCGATGGCGATGACCTGCGGAAGGTCCGAGTAGCCGAGAGATCGAATCGTGAAGCTGTCTGATGTCATGACTGCCGGGCGGCACGGAGGGTGATCTCGGCGTCCGGCAGACGCAGATACTCCGGCTGGACACCCTCCGGGACCCCCGGCGCAAGCCCCGCCGCCAGCCGGCAATGCTCGACCGCGCTGACACGGTTGCGCTCCGAGTCCCGCTCGGGGATCCGGGCTCCCGACGGCTCGAGAGCCGCCCTGAATTCTACCGCCCCGTCCCCCACCGCCAGCCAACTGCGGCCGTCGCGCGCCATGACCTCGGCCAGTGCCGCCGGGGCCAGCGGACAGGGGCTGAGCAGCGGGTGCGCGCCGGCCTTCCGCACCTCCGACGTCGCCCACCCGCCGGCGAACACCTCGCCGCGCCGCGCGTCGATCACGGCCATGACGGCGTCCGCGGTCTCGCCCGCCTCGGCACCGCCACGGGCCAGGGAGTGCAGCGTGGACACCCCCACGAGGGGGAGGTCGCGCGCGCGGGCCAGCGCACGCGCGGTGGCGACGCCGATCCGCAGTCCTGTGAAGGTGCCCGGCCCCACCCCGACGGCGATCCGGTCAATCGCCGTCCAGTCGGCGCCGGCGTCCCGCAGCACGTCCATCACGAGCGCCATCAGCCGAGTGGTGTGCCGCGGCCGCTCCGCCGGATCGGGATCATCGCGGCGCTCGATCGCCTCATCGGCGTCAGTGTCCAGCAGCGCCACGGCGGTGGCTCGGGTGGCGGTGTCCAATCCCAGGATCTTCACCGGATCACAACCTCGCGCTCATCGCCGCCGCCGTGCCCCAGGCGCACGCGCGCCGCCACATGCCCGAGCTCGGCCAGCTCCTGCTCGGCCACGGCCGGCCACTCGACGAACGCGATCGTCTCGGGCCCGGCGTAGTCGGCCAGGAGATCGGGATCCTCGTCAGCCAGCGAGCCCAGCCGGTAGAGGTCGAGGTGGGCCACGACCGCCCTTCCCTCGGCGCGATAGCGATGCCCGATGGTGAACGTGGGGCTGGTCACCGGGCCGGTCACTCCGAGCGCGCGGCAGGCCCCGCGCACGAACGTCGTCTTCCCCGCGCCCAGCTCGCCCTCAACGAGCACGACGTCGCCCGCGTCCAGCTCGGACGCCAGCCTACCTCCGAGCGCCTCGGTCTCGGCCGCGCTGTGTGACTGAAACCGGCCCTGCACAGGGTGGGAACTGTAGTGCGGGGCCGACGGCCGCTTTCGCTACCGTCAGGAGCGCCATGACCGACCGTCCGTCCGACTCGCCGGGGCGCATCGCGCTGCTCGTGGGGCGCCTGACCGGCGATCGCGCGGAGATCCCGGGCTCCGTGGCCGACCTGCGCGACTCCGAGACGTTCAAGGCCGTGGGGCTCGCCGCGGCGATGATCGCCAACAACATCATCGCCCTGGGCTCGACCATCGTGTTCAGCCGGCTGCTCAAGGACAACCAGGGTGGCGGCTACGGCTCGCTGGCGGCGCTCGTCAGCTACTTCCTCATCCTCAGCGTCGTCGGCATGGCGCTGCAGGTGGCCACCGCGCGCGAGGGCGTCCTGGGCCATCTGGGCGTCGGCGCGGGCCTGATGGCCACCACCAAGAATTGGACGCGCGGGCTGCTGGTGTTCACGGTGTTCCTCACCATCGTCTCGGTGCTGCTGCGCGACCCCATCGCCCAGGCGGTGGGCGTCAAGCACGACGCGTGGGCGGCGGCGCTGGGGCTTCCCGCCGCGGGGCTGTGGCTCGTGCTGTCGGTGCTGCGCGGCGTGCTCCAGGGGGTGGGCGATTACAAAGGGGTGGGGCTGAGCCTCGTCGGCGAACAGGGCACGCGCCTGGTGTGCGGCGCGATCCTCGCGCTGGCCGGGCTCGGCGTGACGGGCGCCTACCTCGGAACGCCGCTCTCGTTCATCGCCATGGGGCTGTACTGCGGCTACCGCCTACGCCGCCATGTTCGCGACGTCGAGGCCGAGCCGCTGGGCGCGGTCACACAAGCCCCGGCGGCGACGCTGAGCCTGTGGGAGCACGTCAAGCGCGCCTGGGCGCCGATCGCGGGACTGATCGTCATCGCCGTGCTCCAGAACATCGACATCATCGCCGCCAAGCACCGTTTCACCACGCACACCGCCAGCTCGTATGGCGCCGTGGCGGTCGCCGCCAAGGTGCTCATCTGGGTGGCGATGGGAGCCGGCTTCTACCTCGTGCCCGAGGTGTCCCGCCTGCGGGCGGCCGGCAAGGACCCGCGCCCGATCCTCGCCCGCGCCCTGGGCATCGTCGCGGTGTGCGCGATCCCGGTGCTGCTCATCTTCGGCTTCGCTTCGCACCTGCTGATCAAGGCGGCGTTCGGCGCCTCCAAGACGCCGGCGGCCAACTCGCTGATCGTGCTCGGCCTGGCGTTCACCGTGCTGGCCTGCACCTACCTGGCCATCCAGTACATGCTGGCGATGCGCCGGACGTGGTTCCTCGCGGTACTCGGCGCGGTCGCGGTGGTCGAGCCGATCCTCCTGCTCAACGCCTCGCACAATCCCAAGAGCTTTGCGGCGGTCGTCCTGGCCATCCAGGTGGTGGCGGCGATCGTGGCATTCGCCTTCGCGCTACGCCCCGAGCGCGCGCGTGCGGCTCCGCCGGACGATGCGGATCGCGTCACCCGGGCCGAGCGCGTGCCTGAGCCGGTCTGAGCCGTCCTCAACGGATCCGCAGGCCTGGGACGGGTCGACGGGCGATCAAACGACCGCGGCGGCCGCGGGCGCGGCGCGGTCCTCGCCCACGAGCGCCGGCAAGCGCCGGCCGGGCGGCGCCGCATCCGTGAACACCCGGGCAAACGCCGCCACCACCGCGGGATCGAACTGCGTGCCGGCGCACCGCGCCAACTCGGCCAGCGCCTCAGCGTGGCTCACGGCGTGGCGGTAAGGGCGCGGGCTCGTCATCGCGTCGTAGGCGTCGCAGACCGCGATGATGCGGGCCTCGAGTGGGATCTGGTCGCCGGCCAGGCGATCGGGATAGCCGTCTCCGTCATGGCGCTCGTGCGTGGAACGGACGATCCGAGCCACTGACGCCAGGGCCGGAGCGGCGCCCAGGATGCGCTCGCCGACCACGGTGTGGCGCTCGACGAAGCACCACTCATCATCGGTGAGCCGCCCGGGCTTGGCCAGGATCGACGCCGGGACGGCCAGCTTGCCGATGTCGTGCAGGTCGGCGGCGCTGACGAGCTCCTGCAGCCACACCCCGGTGATTCCCAGCTCTGCCCCGAGGCGCTCGGCGGCGCTCGCCACCCCGCCGACCTCGTCCTGGCAGGCGGCGAGTGTGGCGAGGAGCACGTCCCGGGTCTGGGAGGCAGCGGTCGTGCGACGGCTGTGCTTGCGCGCGTACATGCGCCGATCGCAGAGCCGCAGCGCGGCCGAGGGGTCGCCCGCCTCGTCCGGGATGAGCGCCACGCCGCTGGACGCGGTGATGGTGAAGCCGTCGCCCTGCTCGCCGAAGCAGCTCGTCCACGCGGCGAGGAGCGGCTCCAGCTGCGGACGCGAGACGTGGTCGGCCAGGACGCAGAACTCGTCGCCACCGAGCCGGTAGGCGCTCGCCCGCCCCTCCACGGAGGCGCGCAACGCCGCGGTGAGACGCACGAGCAGGGCGTCGCCGGCGGGGTGGCCGAAGCGGTCGTTGTACTCCTTGAAGCCGTCGAGATCAAAGATCGCCAGCGCCGCCGGACGGCCCTCGTCGATGAGCCGCGCGACGTCGCCCATCAGCCGGCGGCGGTTGCCCAAGCCGGTCAGCGGATCGGTCATGCCGAGGTGCTCGAGCTGGCGCTGGGCCTCCCGCATGCGCTCGCGGACGCGCTCGTTGAGCCCCCAGGCCGTCACCCCGGCGGCACCGGCCAGCGCCACGAACAGGGCGTGCAGTCCAGCCCAGGCCCACGGATTGCGCCACGCGGCCGGCGAGTCGAACACCGCGCGCGGATCGATCGTGCCCATGATGCCGTGGTGGATGAGCACGAACGCGACCGCCACCAAGAACGGGACCCAGTCCTCATACAGGGTCAGGACCACGATCACCACGAAGAAGCTGAAGTGCATCTCGATCAGGCCGCCGGAGATGTCCACGAGCGCGGCGGACCCGGTGAGCAGGCCCATCGACGCCGCCACCGAGCGCCACTTGCGCGACACGTCGCTCCACCAGGCGAGGCCGGCGAACGCGACCATCGCGAAGATCTCCGGGATGTAGCGGACAACGCCCGCCTGATGCTCGGCGACGGCGTACACGGCGGCGACGCCGATCATCACGGCCAGCAACAGGCAGATCAGCCGGTGGCGGCTGCGCCAGTCGCCCTCGGGTAGGGAGCCGCCGTGGGGCAGGAGCCGGCGCACCCAGGCCACGGCCGCGCGCGGGCCGCGGCGGGGCGATTCGCTCCGGATCCCCCCCAGAACGCTCATGTCAGCGGCTTGGCCTTCAAGACGAATTCGCCCGCATGGCCTGTATCCAGGCGGTGCAGCGGGCAGACGAAGAGCAGCGCCGTGGGCGGCTTGGCGCCCGCCACGGAGTACCCCAGCATCAGCAGATGCGGACCCAGAGACGCCAGCATGGCCACCGCGAAGACCACGGCAACGACAACCTGTGGGTGGCGGCGGAGACTCATCGGCGGTGTATCGACCCCCGATCCCCCGTGCTTGAGCCTTAATCGACCCTACCGGCAACCGTTTCAGGGCCCTCCGCGGGACCCCTCTCCGTGGCCGTCCGGGCGCTAGAACAGGCCGAGTTGGACCGTCTCGGGCGCCGGGGCGGAATCTCCGTCCTCGCCCGTGAGATCCGGGGCCATCTCGGAGCCGGCGTCCGCGGTCTGTACCGCCTCCTCGGGCTCAGGCACCTCGCAGTCCTCGAGCTCGGGCTGCTCGGGCGCGCCGAGGGCCAACAGCTCCGGAATCCGCTGGAAATCGGCCCTCAGCACCTCGAGCGTCGACGGCGTGTAGAGCGCCGCCGCCGGGTGATAGAGCGGATACAGGCGGATCGCGCGAGCGCCGATCGTCCGCACCTCCGGCTGGCCGTGCAGCCGCGAGATGCCCGTGTTGTCGCCGCGCAGCAGCTTGGTGGAAAAGTTGCCCAGCGTGCAGATCACCGTCGGCTGGATGAGCTCCACCTGGCTGCGGAGGTACCCGTTGCAGGATTCGATCTCGTTGGGATGCGGGTCGCGGTTGTTGGGCGGGCGGCACTTGACGGTGTTGCAGATGAACACCTCGCTGCGATCGAGCCCGATCTCGTTGAGGAGCTTGCTCAGGAGCTTGCCGGCCTGGCCGACGAAGGGCAGCCCCTGCTGGTCCTCGTTGGCGCCGGGCGCCTCGCCGACGAACATCAGGTCGGCGTCGGCGTTGCCCGAGCCGAACACGACCGTCGTCCGGGTCTGGTGCAGCGGACAACGCGTACAGCTCTTTGCCTGCTCATAGACCGCTTTGAGCCGCTCCCGCCGCTCTGTGGGGCTTATCACGGATCTCCATGCTAGAGAGCCCATCAGACGGGGTATCCTGAGGTTTGTGGCCGGCACCGACAAGGGCCGGACCGCGTGACGTCCATGTTTTTCTCCCAATCTCCGACCGGTATCTCACATGCGGGAACTGGAACGGCGCTCTCAGCCCACCTCGTCGCGCCCTATCGCCCCTGAGCGGGTGACTATTGTCGGCGCCGGCCGCCTGGGCCACGCCCTGGCGGACGCCCTCCGCGCCGCGGGCATGCCCGTGACCGGGCCGCTGGGCCGCGGCGCGGCGCCCCAGGACGCCGACGCCGTGCTGCTGTGCGTCCCCGACGCCGAGATCGCCGCCGCGTCCGCGCTCGTCGGGCCCGGCATCGCCGTGGGCCACTGCTCCGGCGCAACGGGCCTTGACGTGCTCGCCGGACACGACGCGTTCTCGCTGCACCCGCTGATGACCGTCACCGGCCAGACCACCGGCGAGGCGTTCGCGGGAGCCGGCGCCGCGGTGGCCGGAACGAGCCCGGCGATGCTGGACCTGGCCCGGGGGCTGGCTTCGCGGCTGGGGATGCGCCCGTTTGAGATCGCCCCCGGCGATCGCACCGCCTACCACGCCGCGGCCTCGATCGCGTCCAACTTCCTGGTCACCCTGGAGGCCGCCGCCGAACGGCTGGCGTCCACCGTGGGGATGGAGCGGGCAGACCTGGTCCCGCTGGTGCATGCCACGGTGGACAACTGGGCACGGCTGGGGCCCGAGCGCGCGCTCACCGGACCGGTCGCGCGCGGCGACGAGGACACCGTCGCCCGACAGCGCCAGGCGATCGCCGAGCGGTCGCCGGACCTGCTGGCCCTGTTCGACACGCTCGTTGACGCCACCCGCGCGCTCGCCGCCTCGGGAGCGCTGATCTAGGTGAATACCTCGCGCACCGTCGCCGAGCTGCGGGCCGAGCTGGCCGAGCCACGGCGCGAGGGCCGGTCGATCGGGCTCGTCCCGACGATGGGGGCCTTCCACGAGGGCCATCTGTCGCTCCTGCGCCGCGCCCGCGACGCGTGCGATGTGGTGGTGGTGTCCTTGTTCGTCAACCCGGCGCAGTTCAACGAGGCGACCGACCTGGACGTCTACCCGCGCGACGAGAAGCGCGACGCCGCGCTGGCCGCGGAGGCGGGGGTCGACCACCTCTTCGCGCCCGGCGTCGCCGAGGTCTACCCGGACGGCTTTGCCACCGCTGTGGCGGTCCATGGGCTCACCGATGGCCTGGAGGGGGCGCACCGCGGCCACGGCCACTTCGACGGGGTCACCACCGTGGTGAGCAAGCTGCTCAACATGGTCGGCCCGGACGTCGCCTACTTCGGCCAGAAGGACGCGCAGCAGGCCGCGGTCGTGCGCCGCCTGGTCCGCGACCTCAACTTCCCGGTGCGGATCGAGGTCTGCCCCACGGTCCGCGCCGACGACGGCGTGGCGCTGTCGAGCCGCAACGTGCTCCTGTCCCCCACCGAGCGGAGCCAGGCCACCGCGCTGTCGCGGGCGCTGCGCGCCGTGCAGGCCGCTGTCGCCGCCGGCGAGCGCGACCCGGTGGCCGCAGCCGCCGCCGGGCTCGCCGAGCTGGCCGCCGCGCGCGTGGAGCCCGAGTATCTGGCGATCGTGGCGGCGGACACGATGGAGCCGGTGGCGTCCGTGGACGGCGACGTGCTGGTGGCCGTGGCCGCTCGCGTCGGCTCCGTCCGCCTCATCGACAACGTGCCGATCACCGTCTTGAACCGCAACCCCCACCCCACGGTGGCGACCCCGCACGGGGCGCCAACCAGCTAGAGGAGGCGACAGCATGTCCGCAACCCCCCACACGACAGTCCCACACAGCCTCGACAGCCCGGTGCCGATGACGCTGCCGCGGCTGGCCGAGAAGAAACGGCTCGGCGAGCCCATCGTCATGGTCACCGCCTACGACTTCCCGTCGGCGCAGGTGGCCCAGGAGGCCGCGGTGGACATGGTCCTGGTCGGTGACTCCGGCGCGATGACCGTCCTCGGCTACTCGTCGACGATCCCGGTCTCGCTGGACGAGATGCTCATGCTGGCCTCCGCGGCGCGCCGCGGCCTGCGCACGCCGTTTCTGGTGGGCGACCTGCCGTTCGGCTCCTACGAGGCCTCCGACGAACAGGCGATCGCCACGGCCCAGCGGTTCGTCAAGGAGGCCGGCTGTGATGCCGTCAAGCTGGAGCGCGGCGGCACCAGCGTCCAGCGCGCACGGGCGATCGTCGACGCCGGGATCCCGGTGATGGGGCATGTCGGGCTCACGCCGCAGACCGCGACCGCGCTCGGCGGCTACCGGGCGCAGGGGCGGACCGCCGACCAGGCGATCGCCGTGGCGCGCGACGCCATGGCGCTGGAGCAGGCGGGGTGCTTCTCCATCGTCCTGGAGGCGATCCCGGCGGCGGTGGCCGAGGAGATCATGGCCCGTGTGCAGATCCCGGTGATCGGGATCGGCGCCGGCCCGGCCACCGACGGCCAGGTGCTGGTGTTCCACGACCTGCTGGGGATCTACGACGGGCATGTGGCCCGGTTCGCCAAGCGCTTCGCCGACGTGCGCGCGCACATGGTGGCCGGTGTCGCCGAATACGCGTCAGAGGTGCGCAGCCGTTCCTTCCCGGCGCCCGAGCACTGCTACTCGATCGACGACGAGCAGCTCGAGAGCTTCCGCGCCGGCCTCGCTTAGCCGCTGCATCGCCAACGGGCTCCCGCGTCCGCCGGGCGGGCGCGGGATATCCCGTAGCATCAGGCCGACATGGCCCGCTTTGCTCAGGTGTTCGCCCCGCGGGATCGCGTCTACTTCGAACTGTTCGAGGAGGCGGGGCAGAACATGCTGCAGGCCTCGACGCTGCTGTTTGATCTCCTCACCGACTATCCGGACAACAAGCAGCTGGCCGGCGAGATCCTCGACCTCGAGCACGAGGGCGACCGGATCACCCACGACATCATCGATCGGCTGAACCACACGTTCGTGACGCCGATCGACCGCGAGGACATCCTCGCGCTGGCCTCGGCGCTGGACGACATCGTCGACTACACCGAGGAGGTGGCCGACTACCTCGGGCTCTACAAGATCGAGGCGCCGATGGACCAGGCGATCTGGCTGGCCCGCGTGCTGAAGGAGGCCTCAAGCCAGATCGCCGAGGCGATCCCCAACCTGCGGGGCTTCCGGGACATCAGCCGCTACACGGTGGAGGTCAACCGGCTGGAGAACGAGGGTGACCGCATCACCCGCGAGGCGGTGGCATCGCTGTTCGACGGCGGGATCGACCCCATGGTGGTGATCCGCTGGAAGGACATCTTCGAGCGCCTGGAGGCGGCTATCGACGCCGCCGAGCGGGCCGCCAACATCATCGAGGGCATCGTCATCAAGAACTCGTGATGGGGGCGTGGGCGCGACGCTCCACCGCCAACCTGGGGACCGACATCACGTCAGACCCCAGCAGCGGTGACTTGACCAGGGCCCTCACGACGGTGATCGTCAGGGACGCCCGCGGCCATCAGACCCGGGTCCCTTCCAGATCAGAACACTGCACCTGGGTAAGTGATCTGCTTGATCACGCGGGCGGGCGCGCCCACGGCGATCGAGTACGGCGGCACGTCCTGGTTGACGACCGAGTTGGCGCCGATCACGCAGCGTTCCCCGACGGTCACGCCGCTCGTGATGACCACGTTGGTGCCGCACCACACGTTGTCACCCACGCGGGTCGGGCCCTTGCTGCGAAACCCCTGCCACGGCACAGGGCGGTCGGGATCGTCGAAGCGGTGGTCGGCGTCGGTGACGAAGCAGCCGTTGGCGAGCATGCAGTGGTCGCCGATCTCCACCAGCTCCAAGGCGGCGACCATGACGCCCATGTTGAGGAACGTCCCCGCGCCGATCCGCACCCGCGCGGGCGCCGGCGCGGTGATCCACACGCCGGGCTCCAGCAGCGTGTTGGCGCCGATCTGGAGCCGGTCCTCCCGCAGGGCCTCGAGCACATTGCCGTGCACGGGCCAGCGGACGAACGCCTCCCGGCGCGCCATCTCCCAGTGGATCATTGCCCGATTCCAGGGCAGGGCGTTGCGCTCATACCACCGCCACTTCTGCGTCCACAGCTTCAGCTGCCCCCGGGAGGGCCGGCCGGCGGGCCCCGTCAGGACGGCTCCAGCCTGAACACGGGGTGGTCGGGAGCGATCCGCAGCAGCTCGTCCTCCCCCGAGTCCGCGCTGACGCCATCGAAGAACTGCTTGGTCTCCCAGGCCCACTTCTTCAGGTAGGCGCGCAGGATCGGCGGCTTGTCGGCATCGGCCAGCTCCGTGGTCCTGATCTCCCGGACGCGGCGCCCCAGGATCAGTCGTCCGCCACCGGCGACCCGCATGTTGCGCACCCACTGCGTGTGGCCCCGGGGCGCCACCAGGTACTCCACATCGCCCACTGTCAGCAGGTTCACCGGCGTCCGCCGCCACTCGCCCGACTTCCGGCCCCGGACCTCGAGCACCCGCGAGCCGTAGACCCCGACCCCGAGACGGGTCAACCCGGCAACGAGCGGGTTGAACAAATGGCGGGTGAACCAGTCGGGCGCCTTGTAGTGGTCAGGCACCCGACGGATTGTCCCACGCCACCCCCCGGCTCAGCGAGCCGCGCTTCCCGCGCGCCGGCGTGTGCCCGCGCCGGTCTTGGACCCGTTCGCGGGCGCCTTGGCGGTCTTGGTGCCGTTGGTGGAGGCCTTGGCCTTCCTGTCGCCGCCGGGCGCCTTCGCCGTGCCAGACCCGTTGCGCCGGGTCGTGCCCCGGCCGGCCTGCCCACGCCCGCGCGCCGCCCTGACCTCCAGCACACCGGCCAGGAACTGCCCGGTGTAGGACGCCGGCTCGGCGGCGACCTGCTCGGGCGTGCCGGTGGCGATCACCTGTCCGCCCTCGTCGCCGCCCTCGGGGCCCAGGTCGATGAGCCGGTCCGAGACCTTGATGACGTCGAGGTTGTGCTCGATCACCACCACCGAGTTGCCCGCCTCGACCAGCGTCTCCAGCACCTCCAGCAGACGCTGGATGTCCGCGAAGTGCAGCCCGGTGGTCGGCTCGTCGAGGATGTACATGGTGCGCCCTGTCGCCACCTTGCTCAGCTCGGCGGCGAGCTTGACCCGCTGGGCCTCCCCGCCCGACAGCGTCGTGGCCGGCTGGCCCAACCGCATGTAGCCGAGCCCCACGTCGACCAGCGCCTGGACGCGGCGGCGGATCTTGGGGATGTGGGCGAAGAACTCCAGCGCCTCCTCGATCGGCATCTCGAGCACGTCGGCGATCGTCTTACCCTTGAAGCGCACCTCCAGGGTCTCCCGGTTGTAGCGCTTGCCGTGGCACTGCTCGCACGGCACGTACACGTCAGGCAGGAAGTGCATCTCGATCTTGATCTGCCCGTCGCCCCGGCACACCTCGCACCGGCCGCCCTTGACGTTGAACGAGAAGCGGCCCGGCTTGTACCCGCGCGCCCGCGCCTCCTGCGTCTTGGAGAACAGGTCCCGGATCTGGTCGAACAGGCCGATGTAGGTGGCCGGGTTGGACCGTGGCGTACGGCCGATCGGGGACTGGTCGACCGAGATGATCTTGTCGAGCTGATCGAGCCCGGTGATCCGCTTGTGCGCCCCGGCGCGCTGCCGGCTGCGGTGCAGATGGTTGGAGACCGCCTTGAGAAGCACCTCGTTGACCAGGGTGGACTTACCCGATCCCGACACGCCGGTGACGCTGCACAGCACGCCCAGCGGGAACTTCACGTCGATCGACTGCAGGTTGTTCTCGGCGGCGCCCTGCACGCCGATGTACCCCGTCGGGGTGCGCCGCTTGGTCGGCACCTCAATCCGGCGGGTGCCGGCCAGGAACTGCCCGGTGAGGGACTCGGCGACGCGCCCGACCTCGTCAGCGGTTCCCTCCGCGACGACATGCCCGCCGTGCTCACCGGCGGCCGGGCCCATATCCACGATGTGGTCCGCGGCGCGCATGGTCCCCTCGTCGTGCTCGACCACCAGCACGGTGTTGCCGAGGTTGCGCAGCCGCTCGAGGGTGGCGATGAGCTTGTCATTGTCGCGCTGGTGCAGGCCGATCGACGGCTCGTCGAGGATGTAGAGCACGCCCACCAGCGACGAGCCGATCTGCGTGGCCAGGCGGATCCGCTGCGCCTCGCCGCCCGACAGCGTGGCCGACGCCCGATTCATGGACAGGTAGCCGATCCCCACGTTGTCCAGGAACTGGAGACGCTCCTCGATCTCGCGCAGCACCAGCCGGGCGATCCGCCGGTCGTGCTCGGAGAACTCCTGGTCCTTGATCCACTCCAGCGCCCGCCGCGCGGGCAGCGCGGTGAACTCGTGGATCGCCGTCCCCCCGACCAGCACGGCCCGCGACTCGGGGCGCAGCCGAGCGCCCTTGCAGTCCGGGCACGGCCGCAGGGTCATGTACTCCTCGATCTTCTCCCGCGAGTAGTCCGAATCGGTCTCGCGGTAGCGGCGCTCAAGGCTGGGCACGATCCCCTCGAACTGGGTGGCGTAGGAGCGCCGGCGGCCGAACCGGTTGCGGTAGGACACCTGGATGCGCTCGCCGTTGGTCCCGTAGAGGAAGAACTCCTGAGAATCCGCGGGCAGGTCCTGCCACGGCGTGTCGAGGTCGACGTCGAAGCGCTCGGCGATCGCCTGCGTGAGCTGGTCGTAGTAACTGGAGGCGCTGACTGCCCACGGCGCGATGGCGCCCTCGCCGATCGAAAGCGTCGGGTCGGGGACGACGAGCTCCGGATCGATCTCCATCTGCGACCCCAGGCCGGTGCAGCGTGGGCAGGCGCCATGGGGGGCGTTGAACGAGAAGATCCGCGGCTCGAGCTCCACCAGGCTGGGCCCGTGGACCGGACACGCGAACTTCTCGGAGAACGTCAGCGTCTTGCCGGCGGGATCGGAGTCCACGAGCTCGATCTCCACCAGCCCGTCAGCGAGCGCCACCGCGGTCTCGATCGAGTCGGCCAGGCGCTTGCGCAGGTCCGGCTTCATCACGAGGCGGTCCACGACCACCGCGATGTCGTGCTTGTACTTCTTGTCGAGCACGATCTCCTCGTCGAGGCGACGCAGCTCGCCGTTGACCTTGACCCGGCCGAACCCCTCGGCGCGCAGCTCCTCGAACAGCTTGCCGTACTCCCCCTTGCGCCCGCGGACGACCGGGGCCAACACCATGAACCTTGTCTGCTCGGGCAGCTCCAACACCTGGTCGATGATCTGCTCCGCCGACTGGCCGCTGATCGGCCGCCCGCACACATGGCAGTGGGGGTGGCCGATCCTCGCCCACAGGAGGCGGAGATAGTCATAGATCTCGGTCACGGTGCCGACCGTCGACCGCGGGTTACGCGAGGTCGTCTTCTGGTCGATCGAGATCGCCGGCGACAGGCCCTCGATCGAATCCACGTCCGGCTTGTCCATCTGGCCCAGGAACTGACGGGCGTACGCCGACAGCGACTCGACGTAGCGCCGCTGGCCCTCGGCGTAGATGGTGTCGAACGCCAGCGAGGACTTCCCGGACCCCGACAGGCCGGTGATCACGGTCAGCGAATCGCGCGGAATCGCCACCGTCACGTCCTTGAGGTTGTGCTCCCGCGCTCCTGAGACGACGAGTTTGTCCATCGTCATTCGAGTCTAGATGACCGAACAGACGTTCCCATCGGCCGCCGGCGCGATCTGACCTACAGTTGGCGCTATGAGCGAGGAAGAAATCTCCCCTCGGCCGCACTCGCACGGCGTGCGCGCGTCAGACGAGGACCGCGAGCAGCTGATCGCCGAGCTCAACGAGCACACGGTGGCGGGCCGGCTCGACACCGAGGAGCTCGAGCGCCGCGTCCGGGCGGCCTACACCGCCCGCACCACCGGCGAGCTCGATGCGCTGCGCAGCGACCTCCCCGTCACCAGCCGGCAGGTGGCCGTCCAGCACGCCGAGCGCCGCCGTCAGCTCACGCGCCGGATGCTCCAGGAGAGCGGAGGCTCGCTCGGCGCGTTCGTCGTGTGCACCGCCATCTGGGCGGCCACCGGCGCCAGCGGCAGCTTCTGGCCCATCTGGGTGCTGCTGGTGTTCGTAGTCAGCCTGGTGCGCAACGGCTGGGCGCTGTATGGACCAGCCCCCGACCTCGACGCGGTGGAGGCGCAGCTCGACGCGCGCCGCCACCAGCGACTGGATCGCGGCCAGCACCGTGGGGCACGGCGCAGCGGCCGCCGCGGAGGCGGCCACCGCTCGGGCTGACCGCGAGCCGCTCAGCTCTCGACGCTGGCGTAGACCTCGTCCAGCAGGCCGCCGGTATCGGCGAGGTGGAAGTTCTCGGACAGGTAACGCTCGGTCTCCTCACGCGGGGTGCCGTTGAGCGCCATGTTGAGCGCGATCAGCCTCGCGCCCTCGGCGTCGCCGCCGTGATGCGCGGGCTCGGCCTCCTCTGAGCCGTTGGCGTGACCGGGGTCCCCGGCGACGCTCTCGTGCTCGGCCGCCTCCGCGGACGGCGGGGTCGCGGCGGCGGAATCCTCCGCTGCGGACTGGTCATGCTCGCCGAACTGCGGCGCGTGGAGGCCGCCGGCCTGCCCTTGGGAGTGGTCGCCGGTCTCGGCCTGGGTCTGTACAGCCGCCGGCTCGTCAGGCTTGAAGGCGGGGCGCGGAGACAGCGAGCCCGACACCTCGTCGAAGCCGTGCTGGAGTTGCTGAAGGTCGGTGCTCAGCCGGTTCGAGCCGGTGCGCACCGTCTCGATCATGGCGTTCATCTCCTCCTCCATGGCGCGGAGGCGGTCGATCATCGCGTTGGTCGACGCCGACACCTTCTCCAGGTACTCGCGCGCCTCGCGCGTCGCGTTCTCGCGCACGGCGTTGGCCTCGTGGCTGGCCTCGTCGCGGATCTCGCGGGCGTCGCCCTCGGCGGAGCGGTTGATCTCCGCTGCGGTCTGCTCCGCCGCCTCGACGATGGTCCGGACCCGGTCCGATGCCGAGGACGCCACGGTGTCACTGCGGCGCCGGGCCTCCTGCCTGAACGCAGTGATCTCGTCGGCGAGCCCCGCCAGATGCGCGTCAACCGCATCCGGGTCATAGCCCCGCTGGCCGAGGGGAAAGTCCTTCTTTTCGATGCTGTGCCTGTCCAGCGCCACGCCAGTACCTCCGAGGGTCACAAACGATGAAGGAGCACGGCGAGCCTAGCGAAGACCTGCTGCGCCCGTGCGTCTTTGCACCGGTTAAGGCTCAGGAAACCGGAGCATGTCTCCCATCAGCTATCGCCTGATCGAGCTCACGCTTGAGGTCTCGGATCTCATCGCGCAACTTCGCTGCATATTCGAAGCGCAGATCCTCCGCGGCGGCGAGCATCTCCTCCTCCAGCTCAACGATCGTGCGCTCGATCTCGGCCGGGGGGACCGCCGAGGCGGCGCGCTGGCGACGGCGGCGAGACTTGGGGACCTTGGAGTCCGACATGAGGAACTCGGCGATGTCCGAGATCCCCTTGACGATCGTCTCCGGGGTGATGCCGTGATCCTCGTTGTAGGCGACCTGGATCTCGCGGCGGCGGTCGGTCTCGCCGAGCGCCGCCTTCATCGCCGCGGTCTCCTTGTCCGCATACATCAGCACCTTGCCCTCGACGTTGCGCGCGGCCCGGCCGATCGTCTGGATGAGCGACGTCTCGCCGCGCAGGAAGCCCTCCTTGTCGGCGTCGAGGATGGCCACCAGCGACACCTCGGGGAGGTCCAGGCCCTCGCGCAGCAGGTTGACGCCCACGAGCACGTCGTACTCGCCCAGCCGCAGCTCGCGGATGATCTGGATGCGCTCCAGGGTGTCGATCTCCGAGTGCAGGTAGCGGACCTTGAACCCCATCTCCAGCAGGTAGTCGGTGAGGTCCTCCGACATCTTCTTGGTCAGGGTGGTGACCAGCGTGCGCTCGTCGCGGTCGACGCGGGCGCGGATCTCGTTCATCAGGTCATCGATCTGGTTGCGCGTCTCGCGCACCTCCACCTCGGGATCGACGATCCCGGTCGGCCGCACGATCTGCTCAACGATCCGAGGGGAGTGCGAGCGCTCGTACTCGCCCGGCGTCGCCGACACGAACACCATCTGCGGCGTGATCGAGAGGAACTCCGCGAACGTCTGCGGCCGGTTGTCCAGCGCGCTGGGGAGGCGGAAGCCGTAGTCGACCAGGGTCTGCTTGCGCGAGCGGTCGCCCTCGTGCATGCCCCCGATCTGCGGCACGGTCTGGTGCGACTCGTCGATGAAGCAGACGAAGTCGTTGGGGAAGTAGTCCAGCAGGCAGTACGGCCGGTCTCCTGGATTGCGGCCGTCCAGGATGCGGGAGTAGTTCTCGATGCCCGAGCAGAAGCCCAGCTCGCGCAGCATCTCCATGTCGTATTGGGTGCGCTGGCGCAGCCGGTGGGACTCCAGCAGCTTGCCCTGCTGCTCGAGCTCGGCGCAGCGGGCGTTGAGCTCGCGGCCGATCTCGGCCACGGCGTCCTCGATCATCCCCTCGCGGACGTTGTAGTGCGACGCCGGCCAGATGGCGACGTGCTCGAGGTCGTCCTCGATGAGCTCGCCGGTAACGGGGTCGAAGTGCTGGAGGTGCTCGACCTCGTCGCCGAAGAGCACGATCCGGTAGGCGGTCTCGGCGTAGGCGGGGAAGACCTCCAGCGTCTCGCCGCGGACGCGGAAGGTCCCGCGCGAGAGGGCGGTGTCGTTGCGGGTGTACTGGATCGAGACGAGCTTGCGCAGCAGCCTCTCGCGATCGATCATCTCGCCCTTGTTCAGCGTCTGGAGGTTCTCGTCGTAGACCTCGGGCGAGCCGAGTCCGAAGATGCAGGACACGCTGGCCACGATGACGACGTCGCGCCGCGCGAACAGCCCCGCCGTGGCGGCGTGGCGCAGCCGGTCGATCTCCTGGTTGATGGCCGAGTCCTTCTCGATGTAGAGGTCCTTGGAGGGGACGTAGGCCTCGGGCTGGTAGTAGTCGTAGTAGGAGACGAAGTACTCGACCGAGTTGTTGGGGAAGTAGGTCCGGAACTCGTTGCAGAGCTGCGCCGCGAGCGTCTTGTTGTGGGCGATGATGAGCGACGGGCGCTGGACGGCCGCGATGGTCGCGGCCATCGTCATCGTCTTGCCGGTCCCGGTGGCCCCCAGCAGGGTCTGGAAGCGCTCGCCGGCCTCTATGCCCTGCGCCAGCGCCTCGATCGCCGTGGGCTGATCGGCGGTGGGTGAGAAGGCGCTGTCGAGCTCGAACGTGGGCATCGGTGGGGATCTATGAATCTAGCGCCCGCGCAGGACCTCCCAGCGGCCTCTGCGGGCAGGAGTTGACCGCATTGCAAGGCCCCTTGGGGGCACGGGCCGCCGACCCTGTCGCGCTGGTCTCCGCCGGCGTCTGAGACGGGTATGAATGAACGTCGACGGCGGGCCATCGAAGGGCGGCTCCGCGTGGGCGCGGAGGCACTGTGGTGGACAGTGAAGGAAATAGCTTCATGATCCGCCACAACCGTGGCCGAGGGGTCTTGGCAGGTCGGGGTCGTCTGAGAACCATTTGCTCCCACCATCCTCGGAACGGAGGCTGTGGGCGATATTCATTGGCAGCCGGGGAACATCTCCCACGGCCCTCGCTAGTTCGCTCCAGGCCGCGCGCGCCAGCGTAGGATCACTCCGCCGCGTGCGGCAGCGAAATGCCCCAGTTCTCGGACCCGCATCTGGCGGCCCTGGCCGTCCTGGCGGTGGCGACCGCCGTCTCGGTGTGGACGGCCCGTCGCCGGCCGGGAGCCCCCACCACGGCGCTCACGCGCGCGCTGGCCGCCGTCATCCTCGCGGCGTGGGCCGGCGAGTACGTCGCCGACGTCGTCACCCGGGCCTGGAGCCTGCGCTCCACCCTCCCGCTGCAGCTCACTGACGCCGTCTCGCTGGCCGCCGCCACCGCGCTGCTCACCCGCAACCGGCTCGCGGTGGAGCTGACCTACTTCTGGTCGCTGAGCGCCTCGCTGCAGGCGATCCTCACTCCCGACCTTGGCCAGAACTTCCCCAGCGTCTACTACTTCACCTACTTCGGCTACCACATCGGATCGGTGGTGGCCGGGTGCCTGCTCGTATTCGGCTGCGGCCTGTACCCACGCCGCCACGCCGCCTGGTGGGTGTTCGGGCTGACCCTGGTGTGGGCGGCGATCGCGGGCGGCGCCGACGTGATCACCGGAGGCAACTACATGTACCTGTCGTTCAGGCCCCAGCACAACTCGTTGCTGGGCGTGTTCGGGCCGTGGCCGTTCTACATCGCCGGGGGCGCGGTGATCGGACTGGCCATGCTGCTCGCGCTCCAGTGGCTCGCCGGATGGGCGGCACGACACGACCCGCGGTCGAGAGCCGACGCGCGGGGCGTCAGCGCCGCGCCGGTGTGGCCCACCTATCAGCCGTAGAGCTGCGACGAGTAGGTCCTGCGGTACTCGCCGCGAGCGGTGAGCACGCGCTGCACGTAGGCCCGGGTCTCGGGGAACGGGATGTCGCCGATGCGGAATCGCTCCCGGTCGGCGTGAGCCGACCTCACCCAGCTGTCCACGTTCGTCTCCCCGCCGTTGTACGCCGCCAGGGCCAGGACGGTGTTGCCGTGGTACTCGTCGAGCAGGTAGCGCAGGTAGTAGCTGCCGTAGGCGATGTTGACCGCTGGCGTCGACAGGTCCGTGGTGGAGAACGTCGTCGCTCCTGACCGCTTGGCCAGGAACGTGGCGGTGTCGGGCATGAGCTGCATGAGGCCCACCGCCCCCGCCGACGACGTGCGCGGATCGAACTTGGTCTCGGCGTAGATCACCGCGGCCACAAGCGCCGGGTCCAGGTGCTTGGCCGCCGCCTGCTGGCGGATCACCGAGGGGTACTGGAGCGGGAGACCCAAGGAGTTGACGGCTCGCTTGGCCAGCGGCAGTGCAACCAGGAGCGCGACCACCGCCGCCATCACCACAGCCACCCCGAAGGCGGTCCGCCGTCGGCGCCGCAGCGTGGCGCGCCGGCGGGCTGCGGAGCCGGGGCGCCGGGTCGGGCGGCGGGGTGATGCGGTGACGGTCACGGGTATGGCGAGGGTGCAGCAGGGAGCATGTCAAGGATCGCCGACAGCCGATCCTGCAATTCGCGCTCGGTGCCGTCGTTGGTCACCGTGTACGTCGCACGCTGCGCCTTTTCCTGCTGGCTGAGCTGACGCGCGGCGCGCTCTGACAGCGCCTCGTGGCCGCGGCCGGCGGCGCGCTGCTCGCGGATGTCCTCGTCGGCGATCACGGCGATCGTCGCGTCGAAGCCGTGGTCGGACCCGGACTCAAACAGCAGCGGGATCTCCACCACGGCCGCGCGAGGGGGCGGATCCGCATCGTTGGCCTGCGCGCGAAAGGCGGCCACCCTCTCCCCCACCCGGGGCCACAGCAGCTGCTCGAGCCAGCTGCGGCCCTCATCGGTGGCAAACGCCGCACGCGCCAGCGCCGGCCGGTCGACGCGCCCGTCAGTGACGACCCCCGGGCCAAAGCGCTCGGCGACCGCGTCGCGGACGTCGGGTGACTCATACAGCTCGTGCACGACCGCGTCCGTGGACAGGCACACCGCTCCCAGCCGCTCCAGAGCCGCCAGTGCTGTCGACTTCCCGGCGCCGATCCCGCCCGTGAGCCCGATCCAGGGGATCACGTCGTCAGGTCAGCGAGAGCCTTCAGGCGCCGGATTCTTCGGTGTCGGCGTCCGGCGCCGTGTCGCCCGGCTCCGCAGCCTCGCCATCGGCCTCGGGCGCTTCAGCGGTCGCCTCGGGCGCCTCAGCGGACGCCTCCGGCGCCTCAGCGGACGCCTCCGGCGCCTCAGCGGACGCCTCCGGCGTTTCAGCGGACGCCTCGGGCGCTTCAGCGGACGCCTCCGGAGCCTCAGTGGACGCCTCGGGCGCCTCGGGGACATCGGCATCGGGGTCGATGCTGACCTCGCCCTCCGCGATCTCGGTGGGGTCGAAGACCGCGGGGTCGGCCGCCGCCGTGGGCTCCTCGCTGGACGCGAACACGTCCTCGGAGAGCCCCAGCTCGGGCACGTCGTCGAAGGTGTCGGCGTCGGTGGGCGGCTCGATCGGCCGCACCGGCAGGACCTGTCCCTCGACGCGCTTGATCGACAGCGACAGCCGCCGGCGCTCGGAGTCGATCTCCAGGATCTTCACGCGCACCGGATCGCCCGGCTGGATGATCTCGCGTGGGTTGTCCACGTGGTGCTGCGCCAGCTCGGAGATGTGGACCAGGCCCTCGACGCCGTCGAGGATCTCGACGAATGCGCCGAAGGTCACCACCTTCGTGACGTTGCCCTCGAGCTCGTCCCCGATGTTGTAGGTGTCGACCACGCGCTGCCACGGGTCCTCCTGGGTCTGCTTGAGACCCAGCGAGATCCGCTGGCGCTGGCGGTCGATGTCCAGAACCTTGACGCTGACGGTGTCACCGATGCTCAGGATCTCCGACGGGTGGTTGACGTGGCTCCACGACAACTCGGAGATGTGAATGAGGCCATCGATCCCGTCGAGGTCGACGAACGCGCCGAAGTCGACGATGTTGGAGATCGTCCCCTCCACGATCTGGCCGGGCTGGAGCCGATCCAGGATCCGCTCGCGGTCCTCCTTGCGCTGCTCCTCGAGCACCGCGCGGCGCGACAGCACGACGTTGTTGCGGGAGCGGTTGAGCTCGATGACCTTGCACTCAATCGTCTGGCCCATGTACTCGTCGAGGTTGGGCACCCGGCGGATGTCGACCAGCGACGCGGGCAGGAAGCCGCGCACGCCGAGGTCGATGATCAGCCCGCCCTTGACGACCTCGATCACGCCGCCCTCGACCGGCTCGCCGGACTCGGCGGCGGCCTCGATGCGGCGCCAGGCCTTCTCGAAGCGTGCCCGCTTCTTGGACAGGATGAGGCGTCCGTCCTGGTCCTCCTTGGTCAGGACCAGCGCGTCGACCTCCTCGCCGAGCGAGACCTCGTCAGAGGGGTCTACGGACTTGCGGATCGAAAGCTCGCCGACGGGGATGACCCCCTCGGACTTGTAGCCGATGTCGACCAGAACCTCGTCGTTGTCGATCCGGACGACGTGGCCGGTGACGACATCCCCCTCCGCGAACGGATGCAGGGTGGCGTCATAGTTGGGGACGATCTGACCATCGATCTCGAGCAGGAGGCCGTCGGAGCCTTCGACGACCTTCGCGTTGGATTGATCGGTGGGTGGCGTCAGGATGGAGGTTGAAGACATGGGTCTTCGGGAGGATAGCCGCCCTTTAGCGCAGGTGTGGCCTCTAGGCAACCCCGGGCGGATCTATCATCGGCGCCGCGATGCCCACCCGTGCAACCAAACGCGGAGACCAGCGGACCCCCCTGGACCGCGATTGCGACGTCCTCATCTGCGGGGCGAGCTTCGCCGGGCTGGCGGTGGCGCGCGAGCTGGCCGGCACCGGCGCGGACGTGATGGTGGTTGATCGCTACGAGATCGGCGAGCGCCAGACGTCGGCCTGCGGGATCCCCACGACGTGGCTGACCGCGCTGGATCTGGAGGACGCCCTGCAGCAGACCTTCGGCGAGCTCGTCATCCACACGCCGCACACCACGGTCCGCTACGACCTGCCGTGGACCTTCTCCACCTTTGACTACCGGACGCTGTGTGGCGCGCTGGCATCCCAGGGGTTGTTTCACTTCGAGACCGCCAAGGTGGAGCGGCGCGACGGCTCCGATGCGGTGGTGACCGATCGGGGCACGATCCGGGCCGGCGTAATCGTCGATGCCCTCGGATGGCGGCGCGTGCTCGGGCCCGGAGCCAACGTGCAGCCCCCGGACGCGCTGCTGTCGCGCGGGCTCGAGGTGCACCCGTTCGGGGGTGGTCAGGACCTCGAGGTATGGATCGACCGCGGCTATGTCCCGGCGGGCTACGGGTGGAGCTTCCCCGCCGGCCAGGAGCTGCGGATCGGCATCGGATCGTTCGACCCTCGGTTTCACGTGCGCGAGCCGACGGTGCGGCTGGCCGAGGACCTGATGGCCGACACGGTGCGCTACCAGGGCAACTGGATCCCCCACGCGCTGCGCCCGGCCACCGATGGCGGCGTGTTCTTCGTCGGGGACTCGGCCGGCCACTGCCTGCCGCTGACAGCGGAGGGGATCCGGACCGCCTTGTACTTCGGGCTCGCCTGCGGGCGCGAGCTGGCCCGGGTGGCACGCGGCGAGCAGACCCGCGCGCAGGCGCTGGCCCGCTACCACCAGTTCTCGGCCGGCCACGCAAGGCCGTTCCGGTGGATGCTGCGGGTGCAGCGGCTGGTGCCGCGAGTGGCGCCCCGGCTGCTGGCCCCGGGGCTGCGGGTGATGGGCGCCAAGCGCTTCGTCGACTGGTCCTTCGGCCACTACCTGAACATCGCCCACCCGTCGTTCGCGGCGGCGGGCGCGGCGCCGGCGCCCGCCGCCCTGGCCGCCGCGTAGCCCCCGAATAAGCCGCCCCGGACATGGACGCGACCGAGGGGCGGGCGTAGGATGCCGCGCCTCTCACCCCTACGAGGAGGGTTTCCCATGCCGCAACGATCGGCCAACATCCGCCTGAGCGCGATGATCGCCGCCGCCACCGCCGCGCTCGCATTGACCGCGCTGGTGGCCGCCGCGCCAACCTACGCCAGGACGGCGCGCGCCGCGGGCACCACCGTGCACGTGATCGAGCACGCCAAAACCGACACCGAGGCTCCAGGCGTCGGAGGCAAGGACGTCAAGGGCAACATCCTGACGTTCAACAATCCGGTGTTCGACACCGCGAACAAGCACCAGGTCGGCCATGACGAGGGCTTCTGCGTCCGGCTCCAGGTCAAGCTCGGCATCTGGGAGTGCCTGTGGACGACGTTCCTCAAGGGCGGGCAGATCACCGTCCAGGGCCCGTACTACGACACCCACAACAGCGAGCTGTCGATCACGGGCGGGACCGGGGCCTACAAGGGCGCCCGCGGCCAGATGGACCTCAAGTCGCGCAACGGCGGCGCGGAGTACGACTTCATCTTCCACCTGCTGTAGCCGGCCCTATGGTCTCCGCGCTCGCGTGCGCGCGGGCGCGGGGCCTCCCCGGCCGGGCTATTTGGCCGACAGCCAGTCCGAGCCGATCCCGGCGTCGACGGCCAGGGGCGGGTCCAGCGCGTAGGCGTCGGCCATCTCGCGCACCGCGATGGCCTCAACGCGCTCGGCTTCGTCGGCCGGGCCCTCGAAGAGCAGCTCATCGTGGATCTGGAGGACGAGCTTGGACTGAAGGCCCGCCTCGGTCAGGGCCTGGTCGCAACGGACCATCGCCATCTTCATGATGTCCGCGGCGGTCCCCTGGATGACCATGTTGACGGCAAAGCGCTCGCCCTGCTTGCGCAGGTCCCAGCGGCGGGAGCGCAGCTCGGGCACCTGGCGACGGCGCCCGAACAGGGTCGACACGTACCCGTGCTCCGTGCCCTGCTCGATCGTCTCCTCGATGAACCGCTTGACGGCGGGGAAGCCGGCCATGTAGCGCTCGATGAACTCGGCGGCCTCCTCCTGGGGGATGTCGAGCCGGTCGGCCATCCCGTAGGCCGAGAGCCCGTAGACGATCCCGTAGTTGATCATCTTGGACTTGGAGCGCATCCCGGGGTCGATCTGGTCCGGGGTGACGTTGAAGACCCGGCAGGCGGTGGCGGTGTGGACGTCCTCGCCGCGCCGGAAGATCTCCTTCAGGACGTCCTCGCCCGCGATGTGGGCCAGGAGCCGCAGCTCGACCTGGGAGTAGTCGGCGGAGACGAGCAGGTGGCCGGTCTCGGCGACGAAGCAGGCGCGGATCTCGCGCCCGAGCGGCGTGCGGATCGGGATGTTCTGCAGGTTGGGGTTGTTGGATGACAGGCGGCCGGTGGTGGCCGCGGTCTGGTTGAAGGTCGTGTGCAGGCGGCTGTCTGAGTCCACCAGCAGCGGCAGGGCGTCGAGGTAGGTCTGGGCCAGCTTGGTCAGCTCCCGCCAGCGCTCGATCTTGGGGATGATCTCGTGCTCGGCGCGGATGGCCTGGAGCACGCGAGCGTCGGTGGAGTACCCGGTCTTGCCGCGGCGCCCGCGCGAGAGGCCGAGCTTGCCGAACAGGATCTCCTCCAACTGCTTGGGCGAGCCCAGCGTGAACTCCTCGCCGGCCAGCTGAAAGATCTCGGACTCCAGCTCGTCGGCCTCGGCCTTGACGCGACCTGAGATCTCCTCGATCTGGGCGGTGTCCAGCTTGACGCCGACGAGCTCCATGCCCCGCAGGATCCGCACGATCGGGAGCTCCACGTCGTTGAGCAGGTCGGTGAGGCCCCGGCCACGGATCTCCTCGCGCTGCCAGGCGGCGAGCGCCTGGACGAGGACGGCGTCGGACCCGGCCTCATCGCTGACGTCGGCGGCCAGGCCGCGGTCCTCGCACAGCTCGCGGAACGGATAGGCGCGGGCGGCGGGCTCGAGCAGGTAAGCGGCGACCTCGGTGTCGTGGACGAGGTTGGCGGGCACGAGGCCGAGCGACTTGGCGTCATGGGCGATGACCGGGCGGGTGCCGAGTGCCTCCACCAGCTGCTCCGGCTGCGGGATGGTGCCGACGATCACCTCCCTGGTCTCGTCGATGTAGACGCCGTAGCGCCACTCGTTCTCGTTCTCGGCAAACAGGGCGCCCTCGGGCACGAGCGGGGGCCGCACCGCCACGGCAACCTCGGCCTGCGGCAGACGCTCGACATCCCGCAGCGAGCCCTCGCGCAGCGTGGCCCCAAGCGTGTGCTCGGCGACGGGAGCGGGCGCGGCGGCGTCGGCGGAGCCCAGTGCCTCCTCGAGGCGGCGCAGCGGCTCGCGCAGCTCAAACTCGCGGAAGACCTCGCGCAGCCGTGAGCGGTCGGGCGGCTGGGAGACGAGCTCCGCGACGTTCAGGCCGTCCAGGGGGATGTCGCGCTTGGCGGTGGCCAGGTGCTTGGAGACCCGGGCGTCCTCGGCGTGGTTGGTGAGGTTCTCCTTGCGCTTGGCGCCGCTGATGTCGTCGATGCTGTCGAGCACGCCCTCGAGCGAGCCGAAGCGCTGCAGCAGGTCGGCGGCGGTCTTGTCGCCGATGCCGGGGACGCCGGGGATGTTGTCCGAGGTGTCGCCCTTGAGGCCGATGAAGTCGGGGACGAGCTCGGGTGGGATCCCGTAGCGGTCGATCACGCCCTGGCGGTCATAGACCTTGGTGTCGGTGATCCCGCGCGAGGTAGTCATGATCCGCACCTGCTCGTCCACCAGCTGGTAGGCGTCGCGGTCGCCGGTGACGACCATGACCTCGATCGGCGGGTCCTGGATCTTGGCCGCCTCGGCGAGGGAGGCGATCACGTCGTCGGCCTCGTAGCCGTCGACCTTCAGGTTGCGGTACCCGAAGGCGTCCACCAGCGGCTCCAGCGCGGGCCACTGCTCCCGGAGCAGGTCGGGGCGGCTGGAGCGCTGCGCCTTGTACTCGGAGTAGACCTCCTTGCGCCCGGAGGAGCCCGCGTCCCACACCACCACGGTCGACTTGGGGCCGTAGTCGGTGAGGATCTTCACCAGCATCGAGGCGAACCCGAAGATGGCATTGGTCGGCACCCCCGTGGAGGTGGCGATCGACTCCGGCAGGGCGAAGAACGCCCGGTAGGCCAGGCTGTTGCCGTCGATCAGGAAGAGCTCGTCCGCCATCGATCCTCAGGCTATCTCTCCCCGCGGCCCGATCCAGTGCCTGGCGGCGTTCCGAGGCATAAGATGCCCCACCATGGCGCCCTCCGACCCCGAGACCTCCGCCAGCCCGAGCGCCCAGTACAGCCTCACGCTCCGGGTCGAGATCGATCACCTGCCGGGGATGCTGGGCAAGGTCGCGTCAGCGATCGGGGACGCCGGGGGCACGATCGGCGCCGTCGACCTCGTCGCGGTCCTCCCCCCACCCACCCCGCACACGATCCGCGACATCACCGTGGAGACCAGCGACGCCGCCGACTGGCCCCGCCTCACCGACGCCGTCAACTCCGTGCCCGGTGCGCGCGTCCTGGACACCACCGACCGCACGTTCATGATGCACATGGGCGGCAAGATCGAGGTCGCCAACAAGCATCCGCTCAAGACGCGCGACGATCTCTCGATGGCCTACACGCCCGGGGTGGCCCGGGTGTGCGAGGCGATCCGCGACGACCCTGACAAGGCGTTCCAGTACACGATCAAGCGCAACTCGGTGGCGGTCGTGTCCGACGGGACGGCGGTGCTGGGCCTGGGTGACATCGGCCCCCGAGCGGCGATGCCGGTCATGGAGGGCAAGGCGATGCTGTTCAAGGAGTTCGCCGGCGTGGATGCCTTCCCGGTGTGCCTGGACACGACCGACGTCGACGAGATCGTGGCCGTGGTCAAGGCGATCGCACCCAGCTTCGGCGGCATCAACCTCGAGGACATCTCGGCGCCGCGGTGCTTCGAGATCGAGTCGCGGCTGCAGGCCGAGCTGGACATCCCCGTCTTCCACGACGACCAGCACGGCACCGCCGTGGTGGTGCTGGCGGCCCTGCTGAACGCCCTGACGTTGACCGGGCACCGGATCGGCGACATCCGGGTCGTGGTGGTGGGCCTGGGGGCCGCCGGGATCGCGGTGTCGGACATCCTGCTGGCCGCCGGCGTGCGCCACCTGATCGGGTGCGACTCCCGGGGCGCGGTCCACACCGAGCGCGAGGATTACCTGGACGGGTCGATGAGCCCGGTGAAGCACGACCTGGCCCAGCGGACCAACCTGGAGCTGCGGTCCGGCGGCCCGGTCGACGTGATCGAGGGCGCCGACCTCTTCATCGGACTCAGCGGCGGGCGCGTGCTGCCCGCCTCGGCGCTGGCCAAGATGAACCCGGACCCGATCGTGTTCGCCATGGCCAACCCCGACCCGGAGGTGTCGCCGGAGGAGGCGCAACGCCACGTCCGCATCCTCGCCACCGGGCGCTCTGACTATCCCAACCAGATCAACAACGTCCTGTGCTTCCCGGGCATCTTCCGCGGGGCGCTGGACGTGCGCGCCGCCCACATCACCGAGACCATGAAGACCGCCGCGGCGCGGGCGATCGCCGACATCGTCGCCAGCGACGAGCTGCGCGAGGACTACATCATCCCGTCGGTGTTCAACCGCGAGGTCGCGCCCGCGGTGGCGGCGGCGGTGGCCGACGAGGCACGGGACAGCGGGCTGGCCTCAGAGCACCCCGAGCACGGGTTCGCGGCCACCGAGGAGATCCTGCAGGGCCGCTGAGTCTGTGACGACTTTCGTGCGAGTGTCACGAAAGTGGAAAAACCGCGGGTCTGGGAGGGGTTGGGCGCGGTCGGTGGCCTCAAACTCGAGCGGTTCGCGCTCGAGCTCGACGGATTCCGGTTTCACTCGGCGCGCGGGGCCTTCGAACGTGACCGGCGCAAGGACAACGACCTCAGGAGGGCCGGGGTGACGACGATGCGCACCACCTGGTGGCAGGTGGATGAGGACTCATACGCGCTGGTGGCGGACGTCGCGCGGGGGCTTCAGTCCGCCTGACGACCGTCGCCGGCGGGCGGCTCAGACGCGCCCGTCTCGGCCTCGGGCGGCTCAGACGCGGGCATCTCGGCCCCTGGCGGCTCGGACGACGGCAGCGCGTCGCCGAGCGAGGGCCCCAGCGAGTCGGTCGGGTCGGCAGCGGACACGGGGCCGAGGGCGGGGATGCCGAGAGGGCGGCGCGCGCCGGGGTTGGGGAACGGCCCCTCGATCTTCCAGGTCGATCCCGGCCGGCCGGGGAGCAGGAGCACGATCACGAGACCGACGACCGACAGGACGAGGCCGAACAGGAGGCCCACCCGCTCGGTGTAGCCCTTGCGCTCGGCCAGCCAGGCGGCGCCGGCCGCCGACAGCAGCCAGATGAACAGCAGCCACAGAGCGGCCGAGCCGATGTTGGCGAAGGCGAGCATCAGGTCCCCAGGTAGGCGCGCTGGACCTCGGGGTCGTCGCGCAGCAGGTCGGAGTCGTTGGCCAGGACGATCCGGCCGGTCTCCAGGACGTAGCCGCGCCGGGAGACCTCGAGGGCGTAGTTGGCGTTCTGCTCCACCAGCAGGATGGTGACGCCCGCCTTGTTAATCTCGGCGATCGTCTCGTAGATGCGCTGGACGAGGATGGGCGCGATGCCCATCGAGGGCTCGTCGAGCATCAGCAGCTTCGGACGGGCCATCAAGGCGCGGCCGATGGCCAGCATCTGCTGCTCGCCGCCGGACATGGTGCCGGCCTTCTGCTTCTCGCGTTCCTGGAGGCGCGGGAACAGGCTGAACACGCGGTCCAGGTCGGCGGCGATCTCGGGACCCTTGCGGTGATAGGCGCCGAGGTCGAGGTTCTCGCGCACGGTCATGCGTGAGAAGCAGTGGCGCCCCTCGGGCGCGAGCGCGATGCCATAGCTGACGATCTCGTGGGCGGGGACGCGGGTGATGTCCTGGCCGCCGAAGCTGACCGTGCCCGAGCTGGCGGGCGTCAGACCCGAGATGGAGCGCAGCGTCGTGGACTTTCCGGCGCCGTTGGAGCCGATGAGGGTGACGATCTCGCCCTCCTCCACGATCAGCGAGACTCCCTTGAGCGCCTCGATGGACCCATAGTGCGTGCGGATGTCTTCGACCTCGAGGAGCGCCATCGACGATCAGGTGGAATGGGGGTGGGTGGGTGGGATCATTTGCCCAGGTAGGCCTCGATGACGCGCGGGTTGGCGCGGACCTCGGCGGGCCCCCCCTCGGCGATCTTCTCGCCGTGGTCGAGCACCCAGACGCGCTCGGACACGCCCATGACCACCTTCATGTCGTGCTCGATGAGCAGGATGGTCAGCTCGAGCTCGTCGCGTAGCTGGCGCATGAAATCGGTCAGCTGGCCCGACTCCTGCGGGTTCATCCCGGCAGTGGGCTCGTCGAGCAGCAGCAGCGTGGGGTCGGAGGCGAGCGCACGGGCGATCTCGACGCGGCGCTGATCGCCGTAGGAGAGCTGCGCCGACAGCTGGTCCATCACGCTGGTGCGCAGCCCGACGTACTCCAGCAGCTCGCGGGCGCGGCTGCTGGCCGCGGCCTCCTCGCGTCGCACCCACGGCGGGCGCAGGATGGACCCCACCAGCCCGGCGCGCATCCGGGAATGGCGGCCGATCATCACGTTCTCCACCGCGGTCATGGCGCCGAACAGGCGAATGTTCTGGAACGTCCGTGCGACTCCGAAGGCGGTGATCCGGTCAGCGCGGGCGCGGCTGATGTCGCGATTGCCCAGCAGGATCCGTCCTGCGGTGGGCTTGTAGAGCCCGGTGAGCATGTTGAACAGCGTCGTCTTGCCGGCGCCGTTGGGCCCGATGAGCGAGACGATCGAGCGCAGCGGGACCTCGAGGGACACGTCGTTGACGGCTACGAGGCCCCCGAACACCTTGGTGGCGTGCTCGACGGTCAGCGCCGTGGCGGTCGCCGGAGGCGGCGGGCTGGCGGTCGCGCTCACGGGCCGGTGCTCTCCACCAGCTGAGCGTCCTCGGCGGCGATCTGGGAGGTCATCTCGAGCTTGCGGCGCCGCTCCGGGATCAGGCCCTGCGGGCGCACCAGCATGACCACCACGAGCAGGAAGCCGAAGATGCCGTACTCGATCGTGGTCATGGAGAAGTTGAGGCCGAACTTGCTGGGGAGGTTGTTGAGCACGTCGGGGAGGAGCCAGTTGTTGATGTAGCCGAGCAGCATCCCGCCCAGCAGGGCGCCCCAGATCGACCCCAGGCCGCCGATGATGACCATCGCCAGCACGAAGATCGAGAAGCCGAACGCGAACTGCCCAGCGTTGACCGTGGTGTAGTAGGCGCCCAGGAAGGCGCCGGACATGCCGCCGAACGCCGCGCCCGTGGCGTAGGCCGACAGCTTGGTGCGCACCGACGGGATGCCCATCGAGATCGCCGCCACCTCGTCCTCGCGCAGGGCCACCCAGGCGCGGCCCAGCCGCGAGTCGCGCAGTCTCAGGTTGACCCCGAGCACGATGAGCAGGATCGCGAAGATGAGCCAGTACCAGGGTCTGAGGTTGAGCAGCGTGAACTGGCCGATCCCCGGGAAGTAGGGCGCGTCGACGGCGCTGATGCCGAGGTTGCCGGCGGTGAGGGTCATGCCGCCGCCGACGTGAACGCTCTGGCCATTGACGGCGACGGTGCCGATGATCTCGCCGAAGGCGAGGGTGACGATGGCGATGTAGTCACCGCGCAGGCGTAGCGTGGGCAGGCCGATGATGATGCCCGCCACCGCGCAGATGAGCGCCGCGGCGATGAGGATGAGGATGAAGTTGAGGTGGATGCCGATCTCGGTGGCGGCGATGCCGTGCACGCCGACGTGGACGTGGGCCTTGAAGAAGAAGTCGGACCCGAACCACCCCAGCGAATAGGCCCCGAGGGCATAGAAGGCGACGTACCCGAGGTCCAGGAGCCCGGCGAAGCCGACCACGACGTTGAGGCCCAGGGACATGACCGCGAAGGCCAGCGCGATGATCGTCGCGTTCATGAACCCGCTGTTGTTGGCGAACAGGAACGGCAGCACGATCCCGATGACGAGCAGCGTGAACGCCAGCGCCCGCGGCGCCCACGGCGGGATGCGGTTGCGGATCGCGTGACGCGACTCGCGCAGCTGAGCCCCGAGCTCGGCCCAGCCGTCGCGCGGCTCGCCCTTCGCCTCGCGCGTGCTCATGCGGCCCTCCTCGCCTGGCCCGGCTGGGGTCCCCGCCGGCTCATCCGGCCTCCCTCGTCTCCTCGCCGAGCAGGCCACGCGGCCGCAGGATCATGATCACGATGAGGTATCCGAAGACCACCGCCTCGGTCCACTGAGGGCCCAGCCGGGCATCGGACAGCGCCTGGATGACGCCGATGATCAGCCCGCCCAGGACGGCCCCGCGGACATTGCCGATGCCACCCATGACCGCCGCGGTGAACGCGATCAGGCCGGCCTTGAACCCCTGGAAGTACCAGACGTTGGTCTCATACAGGGCGTAGACGAGCCCGGCGGCGCCCGCCAGCATGCCGCCGAGCAGGAAGGTCAGCGAGATCGTCTGGTTGACGTTGATGCCCATCAGCCGCGCCGCCTCGGGGTCCTGGGCGGTGGCGCGCATCGCCTTGCCGGCGCGGGTGTTGGAGATGAACCACCCCAGCCCGAACACCAGCGGGATCATCACCGCCAGGGCCAGCAGGTAGCCGCGCACGATCGGCACCCCGGAGATGCTGAACACCGTCTGGCCCTGGTGGATGAGGTCGTTGACGCCGAACGGCGAGCCGCCGTTCCACAGCAGGCCGACGTTCTGCAGGATGAAGCTGAACCCCACCGCGGTGATCAGGGGCGCCAGCTTGGGCGCCCCGCGCAGTGGTCGGTAGGCGACACGCTCGATGAGCACGTTGAGCGTGCCGCACACGATCATCGAGACGATCAGCGTGACGACGAGCCCCAGGACCAGGCCCCCGGGCCCGGTGGTCAGGCCCAGGCCGATCGTGGCCCAGAAGCCGACAGCGGTCATGGAGCCGATCATGAACACGTCGCCGTGGGCGAAGTTGATCAGCTCGATGATCCCGTAGACGAGGGTGTAGCCGATGGCGATGAGCGCCCAGATGGCGCCGTTTGACAGGCCCTGGGCGAAGTTGAAGCCGAGGTTGCTGAGGTCATGGCGGATGACCGGGTGCCCGGCGACGACGCCGGCCTGGTAGCCGTGCGTCAGGTCCCTGATCCCGTAGTAGACCGGCAGCGCCAGCAGGGCCACGATCAGCCCCCAGCGGCCCGAGACCCGCCGGATGGTGGCCAGCGGGCGCGCCGCCGGAGCCGGCAGGGTAGGCGTGAACGAGTGCGCTTCCACGAGTTCCTTGTGGCCGAAGAATAAGGAGAGAGGGCGCACGAGGCGCCCTCTCCCACAGTCGGACTACTTTGCGCTGACCGTCTTGGTCGGCGTGATCGTCTTCACGAACACCGGGTCGCCGTTGGATCCGACCTTGTAGAGGCCGTACGACTTCAGCGTCGTGTCTCCGTTCTTGTCGAACCCGTAGGTGCCCAGCACCGAACTGCGGCTCGTTGTGGCCAACAGGGCGGCCAGCACCGCGGCCTTGTCGTTGCCCTTGGCGCCGAGCTTGGCGATGGTGTCCAGCCCCAGCTTCATGTCCTCATAGCCGTAGATCGCGTACGGGTCCGGGTTGGCGCTTCCGTACTTGGCCTTGTAGGCGGCCAGGAAGTCCTTGCCCCCCGGGTAGGCGGCGAGGTCCTGCGTGGCCACCGTGCACTGCATCAGCGGATTGATGGCGGCCGGCACGCCGCCCGCCTTCTGCGAGGTGTAGGAGCTGGTGCAGACGCCGTCGCCGCCGAAGATCTTGGCCTTCGGCAGGGCCGCGTGGACGTCCTTGGTGATCTGCACCGCCCCGTTGGACACGATGCCCGCGAAGAAGAAGCAGTCCGCGCCCTGGCCCTGAATCGTCGAGGCGTAGGAGCGGAAGTTCGGCGATGTGGGGTCGATCCCCGTGTTGCTGGTGATCGTCACGCCGTAGAAGCCCTTCTCGAGGCCGAGCAGCGTGGCCAAACCCTGGCCGTAGGCCTCCTTGTCGTTGGCCACGGCCACCTTGGTGCAGCCGGCCTGCTTCATGGCGATGAGGTCGGCGGCCGCCTGGATCGAGTCGATCGGGACGATGCGCAGGTAGTTGCGCTTGCCCGTCGGGTAGTACTTCTCCGGCTCACCGGGAGCCGAGCCGGGCAGGTTGGTGGTCAGACCGACGTACGTGTTGGCGGGACTGACCATCGGCACCCCGGCCTGGTTGAGGATCGGGATCGACACCTCGGACGCGCCCGAGTTGAACTCACCCATGTAGTACACGGCCTTCGGATCGGCCGCCACCTTACGGGCGTTGGCCGCCGTCTGACCCGGGTCCCACTTGCCGGCGGCGGCGGTGGAGTCGTCCAGCGACTGGTAGTTGACGGAGAAGTTGCCGGCCTTGTTGCCCGCCTGCGACAGCGCGAGCTTGATGCCGTTGACCAATGGGCCGGTCTGGGCGGTCGAGGCGCCCTGCAGCGGCAGGCTGGAATAGATGTCGACGGTGTTGCCACCGCCCCCGCTGGGCGCCGCGGAACTGCTGGACCCACCCGCGGCGGCGGCGCTGCTGCTACTGCTACTGCTGTTGCTGCTGCCGCACGCGGCCAGCAGGAACAGCGATCCGACGATCAGACATACGCTGATCGCCTTTGCGCGAACACTCATAAAACGTCGTCCTCCTCTAGGTCGACCGGGGCTGTCAGTGCCCTCGATTGCGGGAGAGTAGTCGCGTGTTCGGATCACAACAACCTCGAGCCCGCTCTTTTGCCACAGAGCCACCCCTCCTAACAGAACCCAAACCCGCCTGCGCACGGGCGCCATCTCAGCGCGACATCGCCCTCCAGAAGGCCAGGCGGCCGTTCCTCACGCGGTACACGCCGTAGCGATCCAGCGTCGTGTCGCCCTGGCTGTCGATGCTGTAGGTGCCCAGGACGCTGTGGCGGTCTCGGGTGTGCAGCAGCGCGGCCACGACCGTCGAGCGATCAACGGGGCCGCGCCCGCCGTCGGTGGCCCGGGCGATCGCGTCAAGCAGCAGGCTCATGGCCTCATAGCCGTAGATGGCCGACGGCGGCGGGCTGCCGTAGCGGCGGGCATAGGCCGCATCAAAACGACGCCCCGAGGGCGGGTACTGGGAGGCGGCAAGGCCGGCGTCGGTGAGCACGACCTGGGGCGCCAGCCACGGTGCGATGCCGCCGTCGGCGGGGTCGGCGTAGGCGGGCGCGGCCAGGCCCGACCAGCCGAACAGCATCACGCCCGGCGCGGCGGTGGCAATGCGTTCGGACAGACGGGCCGCCCGGCGGTCATCCAGGCCGGTGATGAGCACGCAATCCGCGCCCGACGCGGCCACGGTGGCGACGAGCGCGCGGTCGTTGGCGGCGGGCGCGAACTGATCGGTGGCGATCACGCGCAGGGCGGAGCTGCGCGCCACGGCGACGAAGCTGAGGGCCGCGTCGCGGCCGTCGACGTCGCTGTCACTCAGCACGATGGCCCGGCGGCATCCGGCGTCGACCTGGGCCTGGACCTGCACGGCTGCCTGGACGGCATCGTCGGGCACCACACGCACGAACGTCCGGCGCTGGGTCGGGTAGTACTTCTCGGGCTCGCCGGGCAAGGCCCCCGGGCCGTCGGTCGTGAGGCCGACCGCGGTGCTGGTGGGACTGATCTGGGCGATCCCGGCACGGTTCAGCAGCGGGATCGAGACGGCGGTCGCGCCGGAGTTGACCTCGCCGATGTAGCCGATCGTGCTGGGGTCGGCCGCCGCCCGCCGGGCGTTGGCCGACGTCTGGCCCGGATCCCAGCCCCCGCTCTGCGGCGTGGCGTCGTTGAGGATGCGCAGGTCGATGCGGTAGCGGCCGACCCGGCCGCGCGCCGCGCTGAGGGCCACCTCGACGCCGCCCAGCACGCCCCGGGCGCTGGATGCCGAGGAGCCCTGGAACGGGAGGCTGGTGTACACGGTGAGCCGGGGACCGGTCACGTGGTTCTCGGCCGAGGCCCGTGCACCGCACCCGGCGGCGAGCGCGGCGCCCGCCAGCGCCATGATCGCCCCCACTACCCAGCGTGCCCAACGCAATCGCATCAACCCTGCGCGGTGGCGACCAGCCTTCCACCCCGGGGGTGGCCGAAGACAAATGGATCGATGCTGGTGTCCCCGGAGGAGATCGAGTAGGTCCCGAGCACGGACTGGCGGTTGTGCAGTGTCTGGAAGTCCTGGACCACGGTCGCTCGGCTCCCGGCCGCGGTCCCGGCCTCCTTGAGGACCGCCGTCAGCGCCGACACCGCCTCGTAGCCGAAGATGGCCACCGGCACCGGCGCGTGGCCGAAGGCGGTCCGGAACGCCGTGACGAACTGCCGTCCGGCCGGACTGAGGTCCGCCGGCGCGAACCCCGGCGAGGACACATAGAGGTTGCGCTGGGCGGCGGTCGAGAGCGCGGCGACGAACGCGTCGTCATACAACGCCGACGGGACGAACAGCTTGGCCGAGCCGGCCGCCGCCGCCTGGTCCAGCGCCTTGGCCGCGACGGCGGGCGTGTTGCCGCCGTAGAAGACGGCGTCCGCGGCCGAGGGACTGGAGACGATCGCGAGCCCCTGCTTGGCGGCGTCGGTGCGCACCTCGGCGGCGATCGAGGCGCCGTACGGCCCGCCGTCGTCGGAGATGTAGAGTTTGGAGAGGCCGAGCGAGTGCATCTCCGCCGCGATCGCCGTGGCCTCCTGGGCGCTGGTGGGCACGACGCGGGCGAACGTATCGTGATAGGTGGAGCTGGAGGGATAGAACGTCCCCGGTGAGCCGCTGACCACGGGGGTCGCCTGCGTCAGATACACGGCGGTGTCGGTGGGGCTGACCTGGAGCAGGCCCAGCTCGTTGGTGATCGGCACCGAGTCCTGGGACGTGCCCGGAACCAGCTCGCCGATGTAGGCGATCGCCGAGGCGTCCTGCACGGCCTTCCGGGCGTTGTCGGAGAGCTCGGCGCCGTGGAGCCGGACGAATCTGAGGGTGAACTTGCCGACTGTCGTTCCGGCCTGCTGGATCGCCAGCTGCTCGGCGTCGAGCACGTCAGCCGCGGCCTGACCGCCGGACGCGCCCGGCGGGCGGCTGGTGTAGACGGTGAGCTTCGTGCCCGAGACGGTGACGGCCGACTTGGTCTGCGTGGCGCAGCCGGCCAGGGCCAGCACGGAGAGCAGCCCGCACACGGTCGCCGCGCGCGGCCGGTACAGCGACGCGCCCAACATCAGAGGGGCTAGTCCCGCCGGCCGGGCAGGTACGGGAGCAGGTTGCGGACGCCGATGGCGATGAGCACCATCACGATCGCGATCATGATCGCGTCCAGGCCGCTGACGTTGAGCGCCCAGATGATGATCCAGATGCACAGACCGGCGGTGGCGGTGAGGATCAAGCCCATGGGATCGCAGATGCTAACCGAGGGCGGAACCGGACAGCGCTGCCGCGAAGGCGGACACCAGCTCGCGCACCGCGGCGGCCGGATCCTCGGCCTCGCCGGCGGCGCGGACCAGCCGGGTGCCGACGATCACGCCGTCGGCACCCGCGTCGGCGGCAGCGGCGGCCTGCTCGGGCGTCGAGATGCCGAACCCGACGGCAACGGGCACGCTCGCGTGGGCGGCGGCCCGCGCGACCACGGTCGCCAGGCCACCGGCGACCTGCGCGCGCTCGCCGGTCGTTCCCGTCAGCGAGACGGTGTAGAGGAAGCCGCTCGCCCCTGCGCCGATCCGCTCCAGGCGCTCGGCGGGGGTGGTGGGTGCGACCAGCGGTACGAAGGCCAGGCCCCGCCGGCGGCAGGCCGGCCGCACCTCGGTGGCTTCCTCGAGGGGAAGGTCGGGGACGATCAGGCCGCTGACGTGGGCGCCGACGAGCCGGTCCAGAAAGCGCTCCAGGCCGAGGGAGATGATCGGGTTGGCGTAGCACATCACGACCACCGGCACCGCCGCGGCGATGTCGCGTGCGACATCGAGCACTGCCGGGAGCGTGGCGCCGGCGCGCAGCGCCACGGTGCCCGCGGCGTGGATGACCGGGCCGTCGGCCAGCGGGTCGGAGAACGGCACGCCGAGCTCCACGAGGTCGGCGCCGCCCTCGGCATACGCCAGGCCGATCGCGCGGGAGGTGGCCAGGTCGGGGTAGCCGCCCATCAGGTACGGCATGAGCGCGGCACGCCGCCCGTTGGCACGGGCGCTGGCGAACGCCTCGGCGATCGCCTCGATCCCGGTGGGCGTCTCCATCACGGCCATGGCGCGATCAGCTTCCCTCAAGCGCCTGGAGCGCCTCCGCCAGGTCCTTGTCGCCGCGGCCCGAGAGGCAGATGAGGTCGAGCTCGGACCCCGGGTTGGCCAGTGCCCACGCGATCGCGTGCGAGCTCTCCAGCGCGGGGATGATGCCCTCCAGTCGCGCCGTCGTGCGAAACGCTGCCAGCGCCTGGTCGTCGGTGATCGCCGTGTAGCTGGCCCGGCCCTGATCGCGGAGCCAGGCGTGCTCGGGGCCCGAGCCGGGGTAGTCCAGCCCCGCGGAGATGGAGTGGGCCTCGAGGATCTGGCCGTCCTCGTCCTGCATGATCGCGGAGAAGGCTCCGTGCAGGACTCCGCCGCGCCCACCGGGGCCCGTCGCGGTGAGCGGCGCGCCGTGACGACCGGTGTCGATCCCCTCCCCCGCCGCCTCGACCCCGATGAGCTTGACCCCCTCGTCGGCCACGAACGGGATGAACATGCCGATCGAGTTCGAGCCGCCCCCGACGCAGGCGATCACGCGCTCGGGCAGGCGCCCGGCGGCCCGCAGGATCTGCGCGCGGGCCTCATCGCCGATCACGCGCTGCAGATCGCGCACGAGCGCCGGGTAGGGCGCCGGACCGACGCACGACCCGATGATGTAGTGGGTGGTCTCGACGTTGGTGACCCAGTCGCGGATCGCCGCCGACACCGCCTCCTTGAGCGTGCGCGCGCCGTCCTCGACAGGCTCCACGCGCGCTCCGAGCAGGCCCATGCGCTCGACGTTGGGCTTCTGGCGGCGCATGTCCTCGGTGCCCATGTAGACGATGCACTCCAGGTCGAGCAGCGCGCACGCGGTAGCGGTGGCCACGCCGTGCTGGCCGGCGCCGGTCTCGGCGATGATCCGGCGCTTGCCCATGCGGGTGGCCAGCAGCGCCTGGCCCATGGCGTTGTTGATCTTGTGAGCGCCGGTGTGGTTGAGGTCCTCCCGCTTGAGGTAGATGGGGTGCCCCACGGTGGGGCTGAGGCGGCGCGCCAGGTACAGCGGCGAGGGGCGCCCGACGTAGTCGCGCAGCAGGCCGTCGAGCTCGGCGCCGAACGCGGGGTCGTCGCGCGCCCCCACCCAGGCGAGCTCGAGCTCGGCCAGCGCCGGCATCAGCGTCTCCGGGACGTACTGGCCGCCGTAGGGCCCGAAGCGATGCTCCACCACGCTCATCCGCGGGTTTGTGGGGTCAAGGTCATCGCGCCCGCGCCGACCGCATCGGCGAACGCGCGCAGTTTGTCGTGGTCTTTGCGGCCGGGGGCGATCTCGACGCCGCTGGCGACATCCACCGCGTAGGGCCGGACCGCGGCAATGGCCTCGCCCACGTTGCCGGGCTTCAACCCGCCCGACAGGATCACGGGCACGCCCTCGGAGTGGGCGCGCGCCAGCTCCCAGGCGAACGTCTCGCCGGTGCCCCCCGGAATGCCGCGGGCGTAGCTGTCGAGCAGGTGGAAATCGGTGTGGAACGCGCTCAGGGCCTGGATGTCGGCACGGCTGCGCACCCGGGCGGCCTTGATCACGCGGCAGCCGGTCCGCCGTGCCGCCTCGGCGCAGAAGACGGGGCCCTCGTCGCCGTGGAGCTGGAGCAGGCTCAGCCCGATCTCGTCAGCCGCCCGGGTCACCTGCTCGAGGGTGGGGTTGACGAAGACCCCGGCGATCTGCGCGTGGCGCCGGTGAGTGGCGGCGATCTCGGCGGCGACCTCCGGCCGGCAGCGCCGCGGCGAGCCCGGCCACAGGATGACTCCCAGCGCCCATGCGCCCGCGGCGACCGCCGCGTCGGCGTCGACGAGGTCGGTGATGCCGCAGAACTTGATCTTGGGAACGGGGTGATCCACACCCACATCGTACGAATGCGCCGGTGGCACCCGCCCCGCCGATTTCGCGGGCGGGTTATTTCTCGTCGGAGGGCTCGGTGCGGCTGCCCAACGTCACCGACAGCGTCGTGCGGTGGCGGCCCCGGCGGATCTGCATGGAGATGCTCTGGCCCGGGCTGCGGGTGGAGACGATCGCGAGCACGTCGGAGATCGAGTCGACCGTCGTGGTGTCGATCCGCTGGATCGTGTCGCCGCGCTGCAGCCCGGCGCGGGCCGCGGGACTGTCGCGGGCGATCGTGCCCACCACCGCGCCGGCGCGCGCCTTGGCCTTCGGCCCCGCGACCACGCCCAGGTAGGCCACCTTCAGCGCCGCCGAGTGGTCAACGCGCGATAGGACGGAGTCAGCGGTGTCGATCGGGATCGCGAACGACAGCCGCTGCGGCGAATCCTGCCCGCCGGTGACCATCTGCGAGTTGATCCCGATCACGCGCCCATCGGCGTCCATCAGCGGCGCCCCGGAGTTGCCGGCGCTCACGGGCTGGTCGGTCTGGATGACGTTGTTGACCTTGCGGCCGTCGGCGGCCTCGATCTGGTGCTGGAGCGCGGACACGATCCCGCTGGTGAGCGTCCGGTCCACGCCGAAGGGGTTGCCGATCGTCAGCGTCGGGTCACCGACACGCACCGTGGTGGAGTCCCCCAGGGTGAGCGGGCGAATCGAGGGCACGGCGTGCATGTCGCTGTGGAGCACGGCGAGGTCGTCCTGCGGGTCCACGGCTACGACGCTGGCGTTGCGCACGAGCGCGTTCTCGAACTCGATGGTGACACCCTTGGAGCGGTCGGCGCCGTCGATCACGTGGTAGTTGGTGAGGATGTCGCCGCGCCGGTCCACCAAGAACCCCGAGCCCGTGGAGGTCGCGCTCTCCCGAGCGTGGAAGAGGTCGAATGGGCTGGCCACTTGCTCCACCAGCCTGGCGCGGACGAACACCACGCCGGGGGCGTAGCGCTGGTAGATGTCGTGCGCGGTCAGGCCGGAGAGCGGGTCCACGGCCGTCTCGTTGGCCACCGGCGACTGCTCGAAGATCGTCTCGGTGTGCTGGCGGCCAGCCACGCCGGCCAGCAGGAAGCCGCCGCCGACAACCAGGCCGCCGACCACTGCGGCGATGAAATGGGAGCGGAACACACGGGCCATGCGGACGAGTGTCGCGCCACCGCCTAAGTCCAGCTAAACGCGGCCCACGGGTCGCGCGCCGGCCAGCGCCCGGCAGGCGCTCTCGATGTCGGGTGAGCGCATGAGCGCCTCGCCGATGAGCACCGCATCGACGCCCGCTCCGGCCAGCCGCTCGAGCTCGTGACGGGTGCGCCAGCCCGACTCCGACACGACCACGGCATCCTCGGGCACGTCGTCGCGCAGCTCGAACGTCCGCGCGGTGTCGACCTCCAGCGTGGTCAGGTCACGGTTGTTGATCCCGATGACGGTGGCGCCGAGGCCCGCCGCCACCTCGAGCTCGCGTCGGTCGTGGACCTCCACGAGCACGCCGAGGCCCAGCGCGACCGCCTCGGCGTGGAGGCGCGCGAGGTCGCCGGGCGTCAGGGCGGCCACGATGAGGAGGAGCGCGTCGGCGCCTCGGGCCAGCGACTCCATCACCTGGTAGGAGTCCACGATGAAGTCCTTACGCAGGATCGGCAGCCGCGCCGCCGCCCGCGCGGCGGCGAGGTCCTCCAGGCTGCCGGAGAAGCTGTGGGGCTCGGTGAGGACCGACAGGGCCGCGGCCCCGCCCCGCTCGTAGGCGCCGACCACGTCCGGGAGCGCCAGCCCGTCTCGGATGACCCCGGCCGAGGGGGAGCTGCGCTTGTGCTCGGCGATGATGGAGATCCCGGGGGCGCGCAGGGCGGCCGCGAACGGGCGCGGCGGGTCGCTGGACAGGCGCGCTTCAGCGGCGCGGCGCACGACGTCGGCCGGCGTGGCCTCGCGTCGCGCCGCCACATCCCGGCGCGTGCGCTCGATGATCGGCGTCAGCGCGTTCACGGTGCCAGCTCTTGCGTCGCTGACACGAAGCGCTGCAGAGCGGTGGCGGCGGCGCCGGTGTCAACCGCGTCCTGAGCTGCGGCCACCCCCTCGGCGAGCGAGTCGGCGCCTCCCCCGGCGTAGATCGCCGCCCCGGCGTTCAGCACGGCCAGGTCGCGCGCCGCGCCGGCTTCACCGGCGAAGATCCGACGCGCGGTGTCGGCGTTCTCGATGGGGTCGCCGCCGGGAACCGCCTCGGCGGGCGCGGTCTGCAGCCCGACGTCAGCGGGACCCACGTCGTAGGTCGTGATCTCGCCGTCAACGACCTCCACGACGCGGGTCGGCGCCGAGATGCTCAGCTCGTCCAGGCCGTCGTGGCTGGCCACCAGCAGGGCGTGCTCGGTGCCCAGCATGGCCAGCGCGCCCGCCATCTTCTCCAGGTAGGCGGCGTCGGAGACGCCGATGAGCTGGCGGGTCGCCCCGGCCGGGTTGGTGAGCGGGCCGAGGAAGTTGAAGATCGTCCGCACCGCCAGCTCGCGGCGGACGGGGATGACGTAGCGGGTGGCCTGGTGATGAGCGGGCGCGAACATGAAGCCGAAGCCGACCTGCTCGATGCACCGCGCCACCGCGGGCGGCGACAGGTCGATCCGCGCCCCCAGCGCCTCCAGGACGTCGGCCGACCCCGACAGCCCGGTGGCCGACCGGTTGCCGTGCTTGGCCACGGTGCAGCCCGCGCCGGCGGCGATGAGCGCGGCGGTGGTCGAGACGTTGAATGTGCGCCGTCCCCCGCCGGTCCCGGCCGTGTCGAGGAGCCGCTCGCGCGCCACGGTGACGGTCGCCGCGAACGACCGCATGGTGCGCGCCAGCCCCGCCAGCTCCTCCACCGTCTCGCCCTTGGTCCGCAGCGCGATCAGGAAGGCGGCGATCTGGATCTCCGACGCGTTGCCGGACATGATCTCGGCGAGCACCTCGGCGGTCTGCTCGGCGCTGAGGTCGCGGCCGTTGGCGAGCTCGTCCACCGAGCGCGTCAGCAGATCCGAGGTCATCCTCACCACGGCGAGCCGGAGTCCGCGGACTCGAGGTCGGGCCATGGCTCGGGCACCGGTCCGCCGACGGGCGCCTGCTGCGCCAGGAAATTGGCGAGCAGCCTACGGCCCTGCTGCGTGAGCACCGACTCGGGATGAAACTGCACGCCCTCGGCGGGCAGCTCGCGGTGGCGCACGGCCATCACGATGCCGTCGCCGCTGGCGCTGCGCTCCAGGACGTCGGGGAGGTCGGGGTCGGCGATGAGCGAGTGGTAGCGCCCCACCTCCAGGGGCGCGGGCAGTCCGCGGAAGATCGTCCGGCCGTCATGCTCGATTCGGGTCGTCTTGCCGTGGACCGGGTGGTGGGTGACGACGCGTCCCCCCCACGCCTGGACCAGCGCCTGGTGGCCGAGGCACACGCCCAGAGTGGCGATCCCAGCCTCGGGGAAGCGGCGCACCGCCTCCAACGAGATGCCGGCCTCGTCAGGCGTGCAGGGCCCGGGCGAGACGATCACCCGGTCATAGCCGCGGATGAGCAGCTCGCTCACGGTTGCGTGGTCGTTGCGGACCACCTCGATGTCGGGGGCGGGGTGCGATGACATCCCCACGTACTGGACGAGGTTGTAGGTGAAACTGTCGTAGTTGTCGACGACGAGGACCCGCACCGCGCAACCGTACTAGGGCCACTCCGGCTGCGCCACGGCCAGCGCGATGGCCTCGAGCACCGCCCGCGCCTTGGCCTCGGACTCGCGGAACTCGTAGTCAGGCTTGGCGTCGGCGACCGTGCCGCCGCCGGCCTGCACGTGGGCGACGCCGTCCTTGACCACGACCGTGCGGATGTGGATGCAGGTATCGAGCTCGCCGGTGTAGCTGGCCCAGCCGATCGCGCCGCCGTAGCCGCCGCGCTTGACCGGCTCGAGCTCATCGATGATCTGCATGGCGCGGACCTTGGGGGCGCCTGACAGCGTCCCGGCGGGCAGGACCGAGCGCAGTGCCGCCAGCGCGTCGACGCCGGGGCGCAGCGTGCCCACCACGCTCGAGACGATGTGCATGACGTGGCTGTAGTTCTCGACGGCCATGAAGCTCTCGACCTCAACGGAGCCGTACTCGCACACGCGCCCCAGGTCGTTGCGCCCGAGATCGACGAGCATCACGTGCTCGGCGCGCTCCTTCTCGTCGGCGAGCAGGTCCTTGGCCATGGCCGCGTCGGCCTCGGGCGAGCCCTGGCGGGGACGGGTGCCGGCGATCGGCCGCGTCGAGACCCGGCGGCCGCTCACGGTGATGAGCGGCTCGGGGCTGGCGCCCGCGATCTCGAAGTCGCCGAAGTCCAGGAAGTACATGTAGGGGCTGGGGTTGACGGCGCGCAGCCCCCGGTAGATCGAGAACGCCTCCACCGGCACCGCCGCCGACCAGCGCTGGGACGGGACGACCTGGAACGCGTCCCCGGCGAAGATGTACTCGATGATGCGCGACACCATCGCCTCGAAGCCCTCCCGCGGCATGTTGGAGTCAAAGCGCGGAGCGGTGCGGGCGTCGGCCTGGATGGGCATCGGCAGCGGCCGGGCAAGGCGCCACCGCACCTCGGCGATCGTCTCCACCGCCTGGCGGTAGGAGCCCTCCAGGTCGTCGTCGGCGTAGACGTTGGCCACCACCGTGGTGGTGCGCTTGAGGTGGTCGAAGACCACCACCGCGTCGGTGAGCATCAGGGCGAGATCGGGCACGCCCACCGGATCGGGGTTGGGCTCGCCCAGCGGCTCGACCGTGCGGACCAGGTCGTAGGCGAACATCCCGACCGCGCCGCCCGCGAACGGCGGGAGGTCGGGCAGCGGCGCCACGCGGAACCGGCGCAGCTCGTCGGCGGCGATCGCGTAGGGATCCCCAGGATCGCCCAGGCACCAGCGCAGCACCTTGCGCGGCCGAAAGCCGATGAAGGAGTAGCGGCCGACCCGGCCCTGCTCGGCGGACTCCAGCAGGAACGATGGGTGGGTGGGGTCGCGCAGCTTCAGGTAGGCCGAGACCGGCGTCTGGCAGTCATCGATGAACGTCTGATGGAGCGGGATGAGGCTGTGGTGGCGCGCCAGCTCGCGGACCCGCGCCAGCGAGGGACTCGGTCCCGCCCGCCGGGGCGGGTGCCGATTCTGGGCCTCAGTGCTGGCGACGGCCATCGAGGACCCGCTCGGCGTCGGCCAGACTCAGGTTGCGCGAGCGCAGCAGCACGGCCAGGTGGTAGAGCACGTCGGCGCCCTCCTCGGCCACGCGCTCGTCGGACTCCTCGCGGGCAGCGCGGACGACCTCCTCGGCCTCCTCCTGCACCTTGGCGCCGGCCAGGGCCGGATCATCGAGGAGGGTGACCGTGTAGGAGCTCCGCGGCCGGGACCGCGCGCGATGCTCGATCGTGCGCTCGAGCCCGCCCAGGACCTCGCCCGGTGCCTGGGGCTCGAGCTCGCCGCGGTGAAAGCAGGTGCGCTCGCCGGTGTGGCACGCCGGCCCGGCGGGCTCCACCAGCGCGAGCAGGGCGTCGCCGTCACAGTCGTAGCGGATTGCGCGTAGAGCCATGGTATTGCCCGACGTGGCGCCCTTGTGCCACAGCTCCTGCCGGCTGCGGCTGTAGAAGTGGACCTCGCCGGTCTGGCGCGTCAGCGCCAGGGACTCGGCGTTCATGTAGGCGAGGGTGAGGACCTCGCCGGTGCGCCAGTCCTGCACGATGCACGGGACGAGCCCGCGCTCGTCAAATGCCACCTCGGCGTCGTCCACCACACGGATTCTAGGTGCGGGGCCCCGGCCGGGTCAGGCGGCGCTGAACAGCGCCACGATGTCCGCCGGGCGCCAGCCGTCGAGCAGGGCGGCGGTGTCGGCTGCGCTCAGCGCCGGATGGCCACGGTCTGCGGATGATCACCTCGTTGCTGTCCTCATCGGCGACGAGGTCGGCCACGAAGCTGCGGTCGATCTTCAGCGCGGGTGCGCTCGGGCTCGGTGATGAGGGTGCTCTCCCCCGTCCGGCCCGCCGTATGAATGACAGCTTTCAGGACTATTCGATGCCGAGGCGATCGAGCACGCGCTCGTCAGTGCGCCAGTGGCGGCGCACCCGCACCGAGAGCTCCAGGTGCACCTGTGTCCCGAGCTCGCGCTCGATGGCGCGACGCGCGGCGACCCCGATCGACTTGATCATGCTGCCCCGGGCACCGATGAGGATGCCCTTCTGGGATTCGGTCTCGGTCAGCACCACGGCTTCGATGCGGGCCAGGTCCGGACGGGGATGGGAGATGTCCTCCACCTCGACCTCGACGGCGTGGGGGATCTCCTCGCGTGTGCGCGCCAGCACCTGCTCGCGCACGAGCTCGGCGAGCAGTACCGAGGGCGACTGGTCCGAGCGCTGCGCCGCCTCGAAGTAGAGCGGCCCGCTGGGCAGCAGCCCGACCAGGTGGTCCACCAGCGCCGGGACACCGGCGCCGGTGCGCGCGCTGACGGGGAAGATCTCGGTGGCGATGTCGAGCGCGTCCGCGTCGTGCAGAGTGGCGGCGATGCGCGCCTTCTCGGCGCGGTCGACCTTGTTGACGGCGACCGTGACCGGGACGCCGGCGCCCCTGAGCAGGGCCGCGATGAAGCGATCGCCTGGACCGAGGCCCTGCTGAGCGTTGACCACGAGCAGCGCGCCGTCGGCGTCGCCCAGCTCGTGCTCGACGCGATGCTGCATGCGCTCGGTGAGCGCATCGCGCGGGCGCTGGACCCCGGGCAGGTCCACGAGGATGAGCTGCCAGTCGGGCCCGTTGGCGACCCCGCGGATGGCGCGGCGCGTGGTCTGGGGCTTGTCGGAGACGATCGCCACCTTGGCGCCGACGATGGCGTTGGCCAGGGTGGACTTGCCGACGTTCGGGCGGCCGGCGAGCGCGACGAAGCCGGATCGGGTCAACTCACCCACCGCATCAGCTCCGCCTGGAGGGCGAGCATCTCGCCGTCGTCGGTCTCGTGGTCCATGCCGCTGAGGTGCAGCGCCCCATGGACCACGGCCTCGCGCAGGTCCACGGTGCGCGGCGGGCAGATGACGATGTCACCCAGCTCCCGCGGGCCGGCGCTGGCGCCATCCTCGTCGACGCCGAACGAGAGGACGTCGGTGGGCGCGTCGATCTGGCGGTACTGGAGATTGAGCTCCCGGCTGCGCTCCTCGTCGACGAACTCGATCGCCACATGGCCATCCTCGATCGCCGCCGAGGACATCGCCAGCGCGCACAGCTCCTCCAGCTCCACCGCCGTCGGTCCGCCACCGCTCGAGGCGACCTCGATGCCGATCACCTCCACCTCGAGCACGATCGCCGCCCTCAGGCCCGCTTGCGCGGGCGCAGCTCCGGCGCCGCCCGCTGGGTGTGCTCGTTATACGCGGCGACGATCCGCCGCACCAGCTTGTGGCGGACGACGTCCTCGTCCCCCAACCGGACGAACTCGATCCCCTCGACGGAGCCGAGCACGTCGGAGACGACGATCAGGCCCGAGTCCTGGTCCCGGGGGAGGTCAACCTGGGTGATGTCGCCGGTGACCACCATCTTGGAGTTGAAGCCCAGCCGCGTGAGGAACATCTTCATCTGCTCGGGGGTGGTGTTCTGGGCCTCGTCGAGGATGATGAAGCTGTCGTTGAGGCTGCGGCCCCTCATGAACGCCAGTGGCGCCACCTCGATGACGCCACGCTCCAGGTGCTGGGAGACGCGCTCGGGATCCAGCATGTCGTGCAGGGCGTCGAACAGGGGGCGCAGGTACGGATCGACCTTGGCCATGAGGTCACCGGGCAGGAACCCCAGGCGCTCGCCCGCCTCGACCGCGGGACGGGTGAGGATGATGCGGTTGACCTCGCGACGGCTCAGCGCGGCCGCGGCCAGGGCGACCGCGAGGAATGTCTTGCCGGTGCCCGCGGGGCCGATCCCGAAGGTGATCGTGTTGGCGCGGATCGAGTCGACGTAGCGCTTCTGGTTGACCGTCTTGGGCGCGACCTTGGTGGCCCGATGGCGCCAGACGACGTCCTCGAGGATCTCGGAGGGCGACGCGTGCTCGTCAAGCGCGCGCGCCACGGCCTCGACGGTCCCCGGAGCGATCTCGTGGCCCTGGGAGATGAGGTCAGACAGCTCGCGCACGACCGCGGCGGCCGACTCGACGGCGGCGTCGTCCCCCTCGAGCGTGAGCACGTTGCCGCGCAGGAACACATCGGCGTCGAGATGGCTCTCGAGCGTCCGCAGCACGGCGTCCTGGCTGCCCGCCAGCTCGGCGGCCACCGCGTTGTCGAGCTCGATCGTGCGGCGCACTATCGCCTGGCCACTCCCGCGACGGCCACTACGCCCCCAGGGCCTCGCGCACCCGCGCGGAGGTCCGTTTGCCGTCGGCGCGGCCGCCCGAAGCAGCCATCACCGCCTTCATCACCTGGCCCATGTCCCGGGGGCCGGAGGCGCCGGTCTCGGCGATCGCCGCGGCGATCATCCGGTCGAGCTCCTCGTCGGAGAGCTCCGCGGGCAGGTACCCCGCGATCAACTGGGCCTCGGACTCCTCCTGCTCGGCCAGCTCGGGACGGCCGCCATCGCGAAACTGCGAGGCGGCGTCCAGTCGGCGCTTGCGCTCGCGTCGCAGGACGGTGAGCTCGTCGTCCCCGCCCTCCTTCTCGGCCTTCTGAAGCTCGGACAGCACCAGGCGCAGCGCGCCGACGCGGTCCTTCTCGCCGCCCTTCATGGCGCTGGTGATGTCGCTGCGAAGCTTCTCGGTGACAGTCATATGTCCACCTGTGAGGATAGCCCTCAGGTCCGCCGGATCCAGCAGGCGATGCCGTCGGCCTGGAGGTCCAGGCACTCCACGTCGACGATGGCTCCGCGCGGCCCGGCGCCGGCCGGCAGATAGCAACGCGTGTAATCCGCGGTGTAGCCCGAGCACTGAGTGTCGGCCACCTTGTCAATGAGCACGCGCTCGCCGGTGCCCAGGCGGGCCGATCGGTGGAGCCGGGAGCGCAGCTCCGAGCGCCCTCGCAGCACCTGGGAGCGGCGCTTCTTCTCGGCCGGGTCGACCCTGTCGCCGAGATCGGCGGCCACCGTTCCCGGCCGGGGCGAGTACGGGAAGACATGGACGCGGGTGATGCCGGCGGCGTCCACCGCATCGAGCGTGCGTCCGAACGCGGCCTCGTCCTCGGTGGGGAAGCCGACGATCACGTCGGTGGTGACGTTGACCTCTGGCGCCGCCGCGCGGACGCGGGCGATGTGGTCCAGATACTCGGCGGAGCAGTAGTGGCGGCCCATGGCACGCAGCACGTCGTCGTCGCCGGATTGCATGGGGACGTGGAGATGCGGGCAGACCTTGGGCTCGGTGGCCAGCGCCTCCAGCAGCGTGTCCTTGACGTGGATGACCTCGACGCTGGAGAGCCGCACGCGCTCGACGCCGGGGACGCGGGCCACGGCCATCATCAGCTCGCCGAGCTCGAGCCCCCGCTCGGGGTCGCGATAGTCGCCCACGCTGATCCCGGTCATCACCATCTCGGGCTGGCCGGAGCGCACCCGCTCGGCCACCTCGGCCATGACCGCGCTCGCGGGGCGCGAGCGGGCGGAGCCGCGCACGGTGGGAATGATGCAGTAGGCGCAGTGGCAGTCGCAGCCGTCCTGGACCTTGACGAAGCCGCGGGTGCGGGCGGACGGGGCGCCGGGGCCGCGGGCCCGCTCGCGGGCGAGCACGTCATGGTCGAGGTCGACGCAGGCCGGGCCCTCTCGGGCGCCCATCGCCGCGGCCACATCGTCAGCGGTGCCGGCGAACGGCGTCACCCGGTCGCTGATGTCGCCGAACTGCCGGGCGTTCAGATTGACGGCACAGCCGGCGACGAACACCTGCTCGGCGTCGCGCAGGGACCGGCGCACTGACTGGCGCGACTTGGCCTCGGCCTCGGCGGTGATGCAGCAGGTGTTGATGACGTGCAGATCAGCATCGGCCTCGGCGGCCTCGACGTGCCCGGAGGCGAGCAGGGCCCGCCGGGCGAGCATTGCGTCCGCCTGGGAGACCTTGCAGCCGAGGAACTTGACCGCGAACGAGGCCACGCGCCGGAGAAGGTAGCGCGTGGGTGGGCGGGACGGGGTCCGCGCTGCGCCCGCCGTGAGCTCGGTCACGGCGGGCTGCGCTCAGCTGCGATAGCCGCTCGCGACCGGAGGACCTTCGTACTCCTCGACGGCGATGTCCCGCCGTGGTGTCCTCGAGACGGCGCGCTTCGAGAGGAGAGAGGGCTCTTGCGAAAAGCCAGCCCGAGGCTTGGGCCGTGGCGCAACGATGTCCAGGAGCAGGCCACCGATTGTCACACCGATCGCGAGTGGGTTTGGCAACTGTTCACCTCCTTCAGTCCGTGTCTGGATCACAAGCGACGACACAAGGATGCGTGACGCGCCCCGGACCGGCATGGGCCGCGTGTACAGGATTCGCGGCGACGCGGTTGTCCATGCGGGCGCGTCAGGCGGCGGCCAGCAGCAACGCCGCCCACTCGCCCGAGAGCCGGCGCTCGCGCTCGGCGTGACCGCGCCGGACGTAGGCCTCGGCCACGCGGTCGGCCTCGGTGGCCAGCAGGCCGCTCAGGATCAAGACCGGCGGCAGCTCACGCTGGGACGCGGCCCAGGTGACCAGTGGGCCGCCGAGCACGTTTGCCGCCCCGACATCCGCACCAGGGGCCTGCTCCTCGCGCATGTCGAAATCGCGCACGTCCAGCTCGACGCCGTTGCGCGCGGCGTTCTCGCGCGTGGCGCTGGTGGCGGCGCGGTCGTAGTCCAGAGCCATCACGGGGGCGAAGCCGAGGCGGGCGGCGACGATGGCCAGCACTCCCGAGCCGCAGCCGACGTCGATGAAGGAGCGGGCGGGCGGGTCCTGGTCAGGGTCGAGATCGAGCATCAGCTCCAGGCACAGCCGGGTGGTGGCGTGCGCGCCGGTGCCGAACGCCTGCCCGGGGTCGACGACCACGTCGAGCGCCGTGGCCCCGGGCGGCTCCCACGGAGGGCGGACGGTGAGGCGGTCCCCGATGACCAGGGGGCGGTGAAAACTGCGCCAGCGGTCGGCCCAGTCGTCGGCGATCTCCCGAGTCGAGACGTCGACGTAGGCGCCACCGGCGGCGGCGCGCAGGTCGGGCAGGGCCGGCAGCTCGCCGGGCGCGCCGTAGACGGCGTACTCGATCACGTCGGGGCCGACCTCCACCTCCTCCACGCCGCTGGGCGCGAGCTCGAGCAGCTCGGCCAGGACCAGCTCGGCCTGGCGGCGGTGGACGCGAACCGCGAGCCGGAGCAATAGCTGAAGCCCGCCCGCCCTCAGCCGCCGAAGGCGCGCTTGAGCTTGCCCAGCACGCCCTCGTCCGTGCTCAGGTTGTGCTCGGTGAGGCCGTCGGCCAGCTGCTGGAGCAGCTCCCTCTGCTCCTTCTTGAGATGCCGCGGGATGACGACGTTGACGACCACCCGGAGGTTGCCGCGGTGGCGGCCGCGCAGGGCGGGCATGCCCTGGCCGCGGATGTTGATCGACTCGTGGGGCTGGATGCCGGCGGGGATATCGAGCTGGGTGGTGCCGTCGAGGGTGGGCACCTCCACCGTGGTCCCCAGCGCCGCCAGCGGCGCGGCCACGTCGACCACGGTGACGAGCTCGTCGTCGTGGCGCACGAAGCGCGGATCCTCCTTGACGCGGATCTGGACGTACAGGTCGCCGGCCGGCCCGCCCCGCTCGCCGGCGTGGCCGCGGCCGGTGATGCGGATCCGCTGCCCGTCGTCGATGCCGGCGGGCACGTCGACCGAGACCGTGACCCGCTCGACCTTGCGCCCGCGGCCGCGGCACTCGTGACACGGGGTCTCGGCCACCTTGCCGTCGCCGTTGCAGACGTCGCAGACCGCGGCGCGGACCACCTGGCCGAAGGGCGTGCGCGAGACCACGCGCAGCTGGCCGGTGCCGTCGCACTTGGCGCACGTCTGGATCGGGGTGCCGGGCTCGGCGCCGTTGCCGCGACAGTGCTCGCACATCGACACGGCGTCATAGGACACCTCGACCGGCGTGCCGTGGGCGGCCTGGACCAGCGTGATCTCGGCGCCGACGGCAACGTCGCCGCCCTGGACGGCGCCACCCGCCCGGCCGCCGCCGAAGATGCCGCCGCCGAACCCGCCGCCGCCAAAGCCGCCGGCGCCGAAGAACGCCTCGAAGATGTCGGCGACCGACCCGAAGCCCTCGAAGTTGGGGGCGTATCCGCCCTGGCGCAGCCCCTCGTGGCCGTAGCGGTCATAGGTGGCGCGGCGATCGGCGTCGGAGAGGACCTCGTAGGCCTCGGCGGCCTCCTTGAAGCGCTCCTCGGCGTCGGGCTCCCTGTTGACGTCGGGATGCAACTCGCGGGCGAGGCGGCGGAAGGCCTTCTTGATCTCCGCGTCGTCAGCGCCGCGCGCGACGCCGAGCACCTCGTAGTAGTCGCGGGGCATCTTCGTACCGCTCATCGCTCGTCGTAAACGTCGGAGACGAAGCTCGACAGCTGGGCCGCGGCCTCACGCACGGTGCGGATGGCGTGTCCGTAGTCCATGCGCAGCGGGCCGATCACCGACACCGCGCCGAGGGTGCGCTGCGGCAGGCCGTAGCCGGCGGCCACCAGGGCCAGCGAGCGCAGGGCCGGGGCCTCGTTCTCGGTTCCGATGCGGACGGCGACGCTGTGGCCGGCCGAAAGCGCCGAGCGCAGGATCTCCAACAGGGTGACGCGGCGCTCGAGCATCTCCATCAGGAGGTTGAGCTCGGAGACGTCGCCCATCCGGCCCGTGGTCAGCAGCCTGGCCGTCCCGTCCACGTACAGGGTGGCCTGGGCGGACTCCTCGAGCTCGGTGAACACCGGGGCGAGCGCCTCCAGGAACGCCGCCTCCGTGCCCGACAGCTCGGGGTCGTGGAGGCGCTGGTGCAGGATGCGGGCCCCCAGGCCGAGACCGACCAGCCGCTCGTTGAGATAGCTGGCGGCCCAGTCGGCCAGCCCGGTGTCCACCGGCCGGGCGAAGGTGAACAGGCGCTTGGTCACGCCGCCGGTGGAGGTGATGACCACCACCATCAGCACCTGGGGCTGCAGCGCCAGCACCTCGACGTGGCGGATGGTTGAGGTCTCGATCGGCGGCGCGGTCACGATGGCCAGCAGGTTGGTGACCTGCGACAGGGTCGCGGTGGTCACCCGCATCGCCTCGTCGAGCTCGCGGCGTACCAGACCCAGCGACAGCGCCGGGCCGGCCGGCGCGTCGGGGAGCAGGCGGTCGACGAAGTAGCGGTACCCCGCCTCGGTGGGCACCCGGCCGGCCGAGGTGTGGGGGTGGGCCAACAGCCCCAGCTCCTCCAGGTTGGCCAGCTCGTGACGGATCGTGGACGGGCCCCACTCGAACGCCGTGCTCAGCGCCTTGGAGCCCACGGGCGCGCCCGCGTCGAGGTAGTCCTCGACGAGGCGGCGCAGCACGAGCTCCTGGCGGTCGGTCAGCATCCTTCGAGATTGTAGGAACGGGCCCGCAGGTTTCCTGAGGGCCCGCGGGTTACAGGCGGATCGTGGCCTCGCCGTTGCGGATGATCCGCTTGCCGTTCTGGCTCGCCTGGGAGCCCACGACGGCGTGCTCGCCGTCCACCTCCCGGACGGTGCCGCTGACGACGATCTCCTGCTCCATCACGCCCATGCCCCGGAACTGGACGGACAGGCGCTCGAGCTTGTCCGGGCCCCCCAGCGCCTCGGTGTGGGCGCGCGCCACCTGGGCCATGGTCCACAGGCCGTGCAGGATGCGGCCCGGCAGCCCGACCTGCTTGGCGAAGTCCTCGTCGATGTGGATGGGGTTGAAGTCCCCGGAGGCGCCCGCGTAGCGGACGGTGACGTAGCGGTCCGGGGTGACCGTGAGCTCGAAGGTGTCTCCGGACTCCATCACGATCCCCCGGCCCGGACGATGTTCGTCCAGGTGCCGACGCAGACGGTGTCGCCGTTCTGATTGCGGCTATCGGTCTGAAACACGTAGAAGCCCATGCCGCCGCGCTCCGAGACGTCCTTGACCGAGGCGGTGGTGGTGATCTCATCGCCGGCGATCACCAACGGGCCCCAGCGAAACTCCTGGGAGCCGTGGACCATGTGGGCGAAATCGATCCCCAGATCGGGGTCGAAGAGGCCCGGGACGATCGCCGCGTTGCTGTAGACCACCGCGAACATCGGCGGGGCGACCACGTCGGCGAAGCCGACGCTGCGGGCCGCGTCGGGGTCGAGGTGGATGGGGTTGTGCTCCCCCACCGCCGACGCGTACTCGCGGATCTTCTCCCGGCCGACGGCATAGACGGTGGCGGGGTAGGTCTTACCGATCGCGTCGGCGTTCACGGCCATGACGCCGAGTCTCGCAAACTCAGATGATGACCGGCACCGCGCCGCCGTCGACCGACCAGGCGGCGCCAGCGACATCGGAGGCCTGCGCCGAGCACAGGAACACGATCACCGCAGCGATCTCCTCGGGCCGGGCGAGGCGTCGGATGGGCAGGCCGGCCGCGGCCGCGTCCAGCACCTCGCGGCGTGTGCCCCCCTGGGCCGCGACGGTCTGATCGACCAGACCGCCCGGCTCGAGCCACAGCTCGCTGGCGACCGGGCCCGGGGTCACGGCGTTGATGAGCACGCCGCTGCGGGCATGGGCGTCGGCGTAGGCGCGTGAGAGCGACAGCTGCGCCGCCTTGGTGACCGAGTAGGCGACGTTGCGCTGCCCCGGCCGCTTGCCCGAGGACGACGACACGTTGACGATCCGGCCCCAGCCGCGCTCGGCCATCTCCGGGATCGCGGCACGCATGAGCCGCATCGGCGCCATCACGTGGATCTCCCACATCGCCTGCCACTCCTCGTCGGTGAGCGCGGCAATCGACCGCACCTGGCTCATGCCGGCGCCGTTGACGAGCACGTCGACGGTCTCGAACCGCTCCCGGCACGCCGCCACCGCGCGCTCGCCCGCGTCCGGCTCGGTCACGTCGAGCGCCAGCCAGGAGACGGTCCGCGCCTCGCCCTGGCACTGCTCGGCCGCCGCACGCAGCGCCGCCTCCCCGCGTCCCACCAGCAGGACGCGGGCGCCCTCGGCGACGAGCCCGCGCGCCACCTGAAGGCCGATCCCGCGCGAGCCGCCGGTGACGATGCACGCGCGATCTGTGAGGCCGAGGTCCATCGCGCCCGGATTCTTTCAGTCGCGGCCGTGATGAGTCCGGTGCCGAACGCGTCTTGGCCTCGCGAGCCGTTCGTGGGTAGCGCCCTCGCTCCGGGCCTGGCCGGCCGAGGACACATAGGATCACCGGTCATGGACAGCCTCCCCGACAGCCCCGGCCAGACATCGTTCCTGTTCGACCTCGATGGAACGCTCATCGACAGCGTCTACCAGCACGTGTTGGCGTGGCGCGAAGCGCTGCAGAGCGTCGGGGTGAGCTTGAGCGTGTGGAAGATCCACCGCCGGATCGGGATGAGTGGAGGCCTGTTCGTCAACGCGCTCGTGCGCGAGCTCGAGACGCCGCTGGACGCCGACACCCTGGCCGCTCTGCCGGGCCTGCATGGCGACGCATTCATCCGCCGCTATGACTCGGTCCAGGCGCTGCCGGGCGCGCGGGAGCTACTCACCACGCTCTCCGAGCACGAGGTGCCGTGGGCGATCGCCACCAGCGGCCCCGAGCGCTACGCGGGACTGGCCCGTGAGCTGCTCCAGATCCCCGACGACACCCCGATGATCACCCGCGACCAGGTGCGCTACGCCAAGCCCGATCCCGATCTGTTCCTGACTGCCGCCCGGCGGATCGGCGTGGACATCCGCCAGAGCAACGTGGTCGGCGACAGCGTCTGGGACCTGCTGGCGGCCCAGCGCGCCCGCGCCCTGGGCATCGGTCTGCTGTCAGGCGGATACGGGCGCGAGGAGCTCTTGTACTCGGGCGCCTACCGGGTCTTCGAGGACCCGGCCGAGCTGCTGGCTCACCTGGACGAGGTGGGGGTGCGGCGGCCGCGCTGACTGACGGCAGCGCCGAGCAGATCCGCCCGGCCATCGGCCACCCGTCTACACCCCCGGATGTACACCGGGATACATCCGTCGAGTCCATTGCGGCCGACGTTCGCGCCCTGTACCCTCCAACGTGTGGAGAAGCGCGCAAATCTGAGAGCGTCTGACGCGGATCGTGATCACACCGTGTCGCTGCTGCACAAGGCGGCGACCGAGGGCCGGATCGCCTCCGAAGAGCTCGAGCAGCGGGTCAGCACCGCGCTGAAGGCGCGCACCTACGGCGAGCTCGAGGCCACCGTGGCCGATCTACCAGGCGGACGCGTCCGGCGTCCGACGCGCAAGCCCGCCAAGCGCTCGGCCGGTGGCTGGGCGGTGGCGACGGTCCGGGCCAACCCGATCCTCATCCTGTTCGCCATCCCGGTCGTCGCGGTGACGGTGGCGATGGTGATCGCGGCCACCGTCATCTGGGCCGTTCTGATGATCGCCGTAATGGTGATCGGCGGCCGACGGCGCCCGCCCCGCGGACCGTGGATGTACACGCGCCGCGGCCGCGCTTACGGGCCGCCCAGACCTCGCACCCACTCGCCCTCGCGCAGCTACTGGGCCTGAGCCCGGCGCAGGCGCCAGACGACGGCGTCCATCTCAAACGGCGCGCCGTTGACCGTGCGGCGGTGCACGTAGCGGCGGCGCTCGAGCTCCTGCGCGTCGGTCCCCGCGCCCAGGCCCGCCGCCCACAGCGCCGCCGTCACCGCGTCGGGGACCCCGCGTCCGGGGTCATGCATGTAGACCACGAGCGCGTCGAGTGCCAGCAGGCCGGCCGCCGCCACCAGCGCCGAGGGCGGTAGCTCGGAGCCGTGCTCGCCCACCGGGGCCACGCAGCTCAGGGCGTTGGCATGCAGCGCGGTGACCTGGGCGCGCCGAGCGTGTGACAGCGCGAGCAGATCGAGGGTCAGGTACTGGTCGTAGACGCCGGGGCGATCGCGCAGCGCGGCGGCGCGCGCCGCCGGAACGATGTCGGTGCCGAGCACGGGATGCAGCCCCGCTGCCGCCAGCGCCTCTCCCGACACCCCGTTGCCGGCGGCGATGTCGAGCACGCGCATGTCAGCGCGCGCCCAGCCCAGTGCGACGACGGCGTGCCCGAGCATCCCGGCCAGCTCCGCCGGCGAGCGGCAGCCCAGGCGACCCTGGACGATCTGCTCGTAGACCCCGGGCAGCGCGTAGAGCCGCTCGTAGTCGTGCAGCCGCAATTCCTCGACCCGTCCGTCCTGGTGGCGGACGTGGATGACCTCGTGGCCGACCTCGGGGTCGGCCTGTTCGGCGAGCTCGGCGATAAAGGAGGCCACGGGCTGGGTCAGCTCTTGTCCCCGAGCTCGAGCACCGCCAGAAAGGCCTCCTGGGGCACCTCGATCCGGCCCACCTGCTTCATCCGCTGCTTGCCGCGCTTCTGCTGCTCGAGCAGCTTGCGCTTGCGGCTGATGTCACCGCCGTAGCACTTGGCGATCACGTCCTTGCGGTAGGCCTTGATCGTCTCGCGGGCGACGATGCGACTGCCGATCGCCGCCTGGATCGGCACGTCGTACTGCTGGCGCGGGATCTTCTCGCGCAGCTTCTCGGTCAGCGTCCGCCCTGCCGCCTGCGCCTTGGAGCGGTGCACGAGCATCGACAGCGCGTCGATCGGGTCGCCGGCGAGCAGGATGTCGAGCTTGACCAGGTCGGACTCGCGCAGCCCGATGAGATCGTAATCCAGCGACGCGTAGCCCCTGGTCCGCGACTTGAGCTGATCGAAGAAGTCCAGGACGATCTCGGCCAGCGGCAGGTCGTAGGTGAGCTGCACGCGCTCGGCCGACAGGTAGTGCATGCCGGCGTGCTCGCCGCGCCGCTCCTGGCACAGCTCCATGATCTGTCCCACGAACTCCTTGGGGCTGAGGATCGAGGCGCGGATGAACGGCTCACGGACCTCGGCGACGCGTGCCGGATCCGGGAAGTCGTTGGGGCTGTGGATGGGGAGCACGCTGCCGTCGGTGAGCGTGACCTCGTACTCCACGCTGGGCATGGTGGTGAGCAGCTCGAGGTCGTACTCGCGCTCCAGGCGCTCGCGCACGATGTCCATGTGCAGCAGGCCGAGGAAGCCACAGCGGAAGCCGAACCCCAGCGCCTCGGAGGTCTCGGGCTCCCAGCTCAGCGCGGCGTCGTTGAGGGTCAGCTTCTCCAGGGCGTCGCGCAGGTCGGGGTAGTCGTCGGAGTCGATCGGGAACAGGCCGCAGAACACCATCGGCTTGACCTCGCGGTAGCCGGGCAGCGGCTCGGTGGCGGCATCGCGTTTGGTCGTCAGGGTGTCGCCGACCCGGAGCGCGCTCACGTCCTTGATGCCGGTGATCAGGAACCCCACCTCCCCGGCGTGCAGCGCCTTGGCCGGCGTCATCTGTGGGGTGAAGAAGCCGATGTCGTCGATCTCGGCCTCGGTGCCGGCCTGCATGGCCCGGATCGCCTCCCCCTTCGTGAAGGTGCCGTCGACCACGCGGATGTAGGCGATGACGCCGCGGTATTGATCGAACTCGGAGTCGAAGATCAGCGCGCGCGGGGGCGCGTCGGGGTCGCCGCCGGGGGGCGGGACGCGGGCGATCAGCTCGTCGAGCACGTCGGTGATCCCCTCCCCCGTCTTGGCGCTGATGCGCCGGACCTGGTCGGCGGGCTCGCCCAGAAGATCGGCCACCTCCTCGGCCACCCGCTCGGGCTCGGCGCCGGGCAGGTCCACCTTGTTCAGGCAAGGGATCAGCTCCAGCCCCGACTCGACCGCCAGGTACGTGTTGGCCACCGTCTGGGCCTCGACCCCCTGGGAGGCGTCGACGACGAGCAGCGCGCCCTCGCACGCGGCCAGCGACCGCGACACCTCGTAGGTGAAGTCCACGTGGCCCGGGGTGTCGATCAGATGCAGCTGGTAGGTCTGGCCGTCGTGCGGCGACTCATAGAACACACGCACCGCCTGGGCCTTGATCGTGATGCCGCGCTCGCGCTCGAGGTCCATGGAGTCCAGCAGCTGCGCGCGCATCGCCCGCGGGTCGACGGTGTGGGTCAGCTCGAGGATGCGATCGGCCAGCGTCGACTTGCCGTGGTCGATGTGCGCGATGATCGAGAAGTTGCGGATGTGGGCCTGATCAGCCATGTGCCGCCATGAAGGGTACGAAGCCCCGGGCGGCCGACGCCCTACCCGGTGACGCGCGCGCGTCCCGGGAAGCGGCTGAGCACGAGTTGCTCGATCTGCCGCGCCTCGGGCACCCGCATGCGCAGCACGAGCCACCCATAGAGGACGCCGGCCAGGGCCAGGGCGGTCCCGACCGACAGGATCTGGGCGACGAGCGACAGCCCCAGCAGGTTCTCCAGGCCCCTGTGGACGAAGTAGCCGAGCGCGGCGGTGAACACCGTGGCGACCAGGATGCGGATGGTGATCATCGTCGTCTGCGCGCCCTCCAGGCGGCCGTTGAACCCGGTCCGCAACCGCCGGAACTGCAGGATGGTCATGACGACATTGGCGGCGACCGTGCCGATCACCAGCCCGGCGATGCCGAGCGGCTTGTACAGCGCAATCGACACGATCACGTCGACGATCATGTTCAGCGCCGCGAGCTTGGTCGGAATCCAGGGTCGCTGGAGCGCGAAGAAGGTCCGGCTGAGGAGCAGGTTGACCCCGGCGAACGGGAGGCTCCACGCGAACCAGAACAGCGCGGTCGCCACCAGGTCCGTGGAGAACGCGGTGAAGGTCCCGTGCTGGTAGACGAGCCGCGTGATCGGCGTCGCCAGGACCGCCATCAGCGCCGCGGACGGGATCAGGAGGAGGTTGATCTGGCGGATGCCGTTGCCAACCGTACGGCGCATCCCTCCGACGTCGCGGCGGTTGGCCATGCGGCTCAGCGTCGGGAAGAGCACCGTCGACACGGCCACGCTGAAGATCCCCTGGGGCAGCATGTAGATCCGGAACGCATCGTTGATCGCGCTCGGGGCGTGCGAGGAGACGAGCGACCCGAAGCCCGCGTTGAGGAAGATGTCGAGGTTGATGATCCCGATGCTCAGCGTCACCGGGAGGAACAGGATCCCCACCTGGCGGACCCGCGGATCGCGCCAGTTCAGCGAGAACGACGGCCGGAACTCGACCTTGCGCAACGCGAAGGCGATCATCAGGAACTGGACCACCGTGGCCAGCAGCCAGGCGATGGCGTAGGCGTAGACCGCGTTCTCGCCGTGGAAACGGGAATGCAGGACCACCAGCAGGACCACGATCACGAGGTTCCACACCGCGGGGGCGATCGCCGGGATCGTGAACTGGTCGTAGGACTGCAGGATCCCCACCAGCAGGCCGGTGAGGCTCAGCAGCAGGACGACCGGGAACAGGACCCGCGAGAGACCGGCCGTCAGGGCGTTGGGGATGTTGCCGCCGGTGAACACGGGCACCACCAGACCCGCGACGGCGATCCACACGAGGGTCAGCGCGCCCAGCCCGACGAGGATCAGCCAGAAGAGCTCCGAGGCGAGCTTGAACGCCTCACGCTTGCGGCCCTGCTGGAGCAGGTCGGTGAACACCGGCACGAACGCGGCCCCGAGCGCCGCCTGGGAGAAGAGATTGCTGAACAGGTTCGGGACCTGGGAGGCGAGGGTGAAGGCCGACGCCGCCGCGGAGGTGTTGAAGAACGCCGCCTGCACGACCTCCCGGGCCAGCCCGGCGACCCGTGACAACGCTGTCGCCGCAGCGAAGATGGCGGTGTTGATCGCTATCCGGCGCCGGCCGGGCGACACTGGAGGGACATCGCTCGGCGGAACTGGCGGTGGTGGCGGCGGCGGCCCGGGCGGGGTTGACGATCCGATTTCCGAGCGGTGCGCGGTCACGAGCGCGCTATAGTACGCGCCGTCGCTGCGGCTGACCGCGCGTTTCTTGTCATGGCCAACATCCACTCACAGAAGAAGCGGATCCTGCGTGCGGAACGCGAGCGGCTGGAGAACCGCCGCTACACATCGACGATCAAGACCTATTTCCGCCGCCTGGAAGCTGCCGTCGCCGAAGGCCAGGACGACGTCGCCGAGACGGAGCACCGCGTGCTGGTCAGGACGATCGACAAGGCCGTCAAGCGGGGGGCGCTGCATCGCAACAACGGTGCCCGCAAGAAGTCTCGCGCAGCGCGGCTGCGCCGCGGCGCGTAGCCGGCGGGCGGCACCAAGACCCCCGCGCTTCTGTCTGCCCAATCCGACCGAATCAGCTTCGAAGTGGAGCGCATCGACGCCTCCACGCTGGGGCGCGTGGAGGTCGCCGGCCGCTGGTTCGGCGTCCGCGGCCGCCGGTTCGTCCGCCCGGCGCTGACCCTCAGCCGCAAGGACGGCGAGCTCAGGGCCCTTGCCGATCTCGAGGGCAAGCCGTGGGCGGCCGAGGATGGCGAGGTGTGGCACGCCGCCTTCAGCGTCGAGGCGGGGCTGGAAGGCGCACGCGAGATCGAGCTCGCGGTGGCCCCGGACATCATCGTCGCGCTGCGTGCCAGAGGCAGGAAGCTGGCTCGCCCCGGCGCGCTGCTGGCCGTCGGCGAGGCCGCCCGAGCGCCCCGGGCCAAGAACGACTCGCCCGCGTCACCGGCGCTCACCGAGGAGCCGGCCGCCGGCTCCGCGGCGGCCCCCGCCCAGCGCCGCCCGCCCTCCCACGCCGCTGAGCTCGAGCGGCTCGGGGTCCGGCTCGCGTCCGCCAACCACGCGCTCGCGCAGGAGCGCGAGCGTCGGGCGGCCATCGCCACGACCCTGGAGGAGGAGCGCAACGCCAACCGGCAGCTGCGCACCGATCTCGGGCAGTCGAGGTCCGAGCTCGAGATCGCGGCCGCCGCCCAGCTCGAGGCGGAGGCCGCCGCAGACGAGCTGGAGGTCGCCCGCCGGCAGCTGCGCGAGGCGCAGCGCCGCCACGAGGCGCTGGTGCGCGAGCAGGAGGAGGCGACCCATGCGCTGACGGGCCGCCACGACGAGGCCACGCAGGCGCTCACACGCCGCCACGAGGAACTCGCCCAGGCCCATGCCGCCCTCGAGCAGGAGCTGCAGGAGCACGCCGCAGCGCTCGAGTCCACGCAGCAGGCGCTGGCCGAGGAACGGGCCGAGAGCGGCCGCCTGCGCAACCGGCTCTCGCAGGTGCAGGAGGCGCGGCAGCGCACCGCCCCACCGGGCGCGCCCAGCGCCACGGACGCCGAGCCCAAGTCGGCGCGCCGGGCGTCGTCGCGGGCCGCGGCCGCGGAGCACCGCGCTCCCGACCCGGCCGAGACGCAGCGCTTTGACATCGAGACCGTCCAGCAGGAGCTCGACGCGGGCGCCGCTCCGGTCCCGGCGCCGCGACCGGCGTCGCGCCGCAGCGGGCACGCGAGCGCCGACGTCCCCGCCGGAAACCTCCCCCCATCCGACCGCCTGCGGCCGCTCAACCCGTCGCTGCGCCACCGCACCTACTGGGTCGGCCGGCTGCTGGCGCTGATCTTCCTGCTGATCGTGATCGGTGCGGTGTGGATGGTGCTGCACTCGACGGTGCTGCACTGACCCACGGCTCAGGCCGCGAGCCGGCCGAGCGCGATCAGGGCGGACGTATCCTCGGCAGCCCCGCCCGGCCCCCCACCCCGGGAGGCGAGCTCGAGGTCTGAGATCTCGCAGACGGCTTCGGCGAGCCGGTCCGCGCCGGAGCGGCGGGCGTCGGCGATCAATCGGTCCGCAGCGCGCGAGGGCATCCGCAGCCGCCGCTTGATCTGCGCCGGAGGCTCGCCGGCGTCGAGAGCGACGGCGACCTCGTGGGCGGCCCGGACCCGCTGGGAGATCCAGTAGAGCAGCCCGGAGAGGCGCTCGCCCTGCTGGCGCAGCTGAAGGTAGGCGGTGACGGCCGCGCGGGCGTCGCCGGCCACCACGGCATCGGCCACCGTCCAGGCCCGGCGCTCCGCGGAGGAGGCGGTGAGGCGCTCCACCCCGGCCGCATCGAGCGGCTCGGCGGCGGGGCGGGTGGGGTCCCCATCATCGGTGCCGAGCGCGAGCTTCTCGAGCTCGCGCAGCAGCCGCTGTTGGCGGTCGCCCACGTGGCGGATGAGCGCCTGGGCGCCGTCGGGCTCGAGCTCCACCCCGAGCTCCCGGGCGTGGGCGGTGACCCACTTGGGCAGCTCCCACGGCTTGACGCTGACCTCGGTGCTGACGTCGCCCCCGGCGTCGCGGACCGCCGCGTGAAGGCGCTCCGGCGCCTTGCTGCGGCTCTCCTCGCGCGCGAAGAAGCTGATCGTCGTCTCGGGCGGCATCGCCCCGAGCGAGGCCACCAGCCCGTCAAGCTCCTTGTCCTTCCAGCGCTCCACCCCGTCGACGATGATGAACCGCCGACCGAGCGTCAGCGTCATCGCGTCCATCGCGGCGGCGGCGTTGTCCGGGGTCGCCTCCTCGCCCTCGAGCAGCTCGAGGCCCTCGGCCCCGCTGAGGGACTCGGCGAGCTCGCGCAACCGCGCCCGGCGCTCGGCGATGCGCCCGTGGTCGTCACCGTGGATGAGATAGGCGGGCTTGAAGGTTGGCGGCACTGCGGTCGAGTCTACGTGCGCCCTAGGCGGCCTCGGCGTCGGCGGCGAGCTCCAGCGCCCGCTCCACCGCCGCGGCGGGCGTGTCGGCGAGCTCCACGCCCTCGATCGGCCAGGTGTCGTAGCCGACGACGCCGACGCCCGCGCTCAGCGCGAGGGCGATCTCCGACAGTGTCCCGTGGGCGCCGCCGACCGCGACGACCGCATCGGCGGCGCGGACGATCAGGCCGTTGCGAAGCTCGCCCATCCCGGTCGGCAGCGCGATGCCCACCCACTCGTTGGCCCCACGGCGATCGCTGCCGGGGAGGATGCCGACCACCGTCGCCCCGGCCTCGTGCGCGCCCCGGCTCGCCGCGGCCATGACCCCGCCCCGTCCGCCCGTGAGGACCACGCAGCCGGCGCCGCCCAGCCCGCGGCCGATGTCCTCGGCGGCCTGCTCCTGCTCGGCAGTGGGCTGCGAAGCGCCGACGACCGCGATGTAGGGCCCGGCCGCCACGAGCGGCTTACGCCCTGACCACGATGTTGACCAGCTTGTCAGGCACCACGATCACCTTGACGACCTGGTGGCCGTTGAGGTGCGCCTGCACGCCGCGGGCCGCGAGCGCCAGCCGCTCGAGCTCGTCGCGCGGTGCGCCAGTCGGCGCCTCGACCCGGTCGCGGACCTTGCCGTTGACCTGGCAGACGAGCTCGAACGTCTCGGCCGTCAGCATCGCCGGGTCCGCCTCCGGCCATGGCTGCTCCCACACCCGCTCGCCCGTCATCCGCTCGTAGACCTCCGACCCCAGATGGGGCGCGAACGGGAACACGAGCGATGCCGCGGTCGCGACCGCGAACCGCCGCGCGGCGAGATCGGCGTCGAGGTGGAGGTAGACCTCGTTGACCACCTCCATCACCGCGGAGATCGCGGTGTTGAACGACCACCGGTCCCGGACATCGCCGGTGACCTTGTTGATCGCCCAGTTGGCCTTGCGCACCAGGATGAGCGCATCGCCCTCGGGGGCGGCGGGCTGCAGTACCGGCCCCCCGCCCACCCCGCCCGCCTCCTCGGCGAGGCCGTCGCCGAGCCGCCACAGGCGGGTGAGGAACTTGTGCACCCCCTGAACGCCGGTGTCCGACCACGCCGCGTCCTGCTCAAGCGGGCCCATGAACAGCACGTAACAGCGGGCGGCGTCGGCCCCGAAGCGCTCCACGATCTGGCTGGGCGCCACGACATTGCCCTTGGAGCTGGACATCTTGTTGCCGTCGGCGCCGAGGATCATCCCCTGCGTGAACAACGTGCGGAACGGCTCCTGGACGTCGAGCAGCTCCATGTCGGCCAGCGCCTTGACGAAGAAGCGGCTGTAGAGCAGGTGCAGGATGGCGTGCTCGACCCCGCCGATGTAGGTGTCGACCGGCATCCACGACCCCAGCACCCGCCGGTCCCACGGCGCCGTGTCGTTGCGGGCGTCGCAGTAGCGCAGGTAGTACCAGCTTGAGTCCACGAAGGTGTCCATCGTGTCGGTCTCGCGGCGCGCCGGGCCGCCGCAGCGAGGGCAGGTGGTGCTCACCCAGTCCTCGGCGCCGGCCAGCGGCGAGCGGCCGCGCGGCTGGTAGTCCTCGACGTCGGGCAGCTTGATCGGCAGGTCGGACTCGGGGACCGGGACCATCCCGCAGTCGCCGCAGTAGACGATCGGGATCGGGCAGCCCCAGTAGCGCTGGCGGGAGATGAGCCAGTCGCGCAGGCGATAGTTGACTGACGGATGGCCCTTGCCCTCCTGCGCAAGCCGGGCGACGATCGCGTCGCGCCCCGCCACCGCGTCCATGCCGCTGAACTCGCCCGAGTTGATCAGCCGCTCGTCCGCGGTGTGGGCGGTGAACGCCTGAGCCGAGATGTCGGGGTCCTCGACGTCGGGGGGCGCCACCACGGGGCGGATCGGCAGATCGAAGGCGATGGCGAACTCGTAGTCGCGCTGGTCGTGGGCGGGGACGCCCATCACCGCGCCGGTCCCGTACTCCATCAGCACGTAGTCGGCGACGAACATCGGCAGCTGCTCGCCGTTGACCGGGTTGGTCACGGTCCGCCCGAGGGAGACGCCCGTCTTGGGCTTGTCGGCGGCACCGCGGACCTCCGTCGACTCGGTCAGCGCCCGGTTGACGTACTGGTGGACGGCGGCCTCGTGCTCGGTGCCGGCGACGAGCTTGAGCACGTCGGGGTGCTCGGGAGCCATCACGAAGAAGGTGGCGCCGAACAGGGTGTCCGGGCGCGTCGTGAAGACGGTGTAGTCCACGTCTGAGGCGTCGCAGTGGAACGTGACCTCCGCGCCCACCGAGCGCCCGATCCAGTTGCGCTGCATCGCCTTGACGTACTCGGGCCAGTCGATCGTGTCCAGGTCGGCGATCAGGCGGTCGGCGTAGTCGGTGATGCGGAAGAACCACTGCTCGAGCTGTCGCAGCTCGACCTCATGGCCGCAGCGCTCGCAGCGGCCGTCGATCACCTGCTCGTTGGCCAGCACCGTCTGGTCGAACGGACACCACTTGACCGCGGCCTCCTTGCGATAGGCCAGGCCCCGCTCGAAGAGCTTGAGGAAGATCCACTGGGTCCAGCGGTAGTAGCTGGGCTCATGTGTGCCGAGCTCGCGGGACCAGTCGATCGAGATGCCCCAGCGGTGAAACCAGTGCCGGTAGGCGGCGATCGACTTGTCGGTGGCCACGCGGGGGTGCACCCCGGTCTTGATGGCGTTGTTCTCCGCCGGCAGCCCGAAGGCGTCGTAGCCCATCGGGTGCAGGACGCGGTGACCGGTGCGCCGGCGGTAGTGGGCGATCGCGTCGCCCAGGGCGTAGTTCTTGAGGTGGCCGACATGGGGCTCGCCGCTGGGGTACGGGAGCATCTCGAGCACGTAGGAGTGGTTGGCGGCGTCGTCAGGGTCGTTGGCGACCTCCCACGTGTGCTCGCGCGCCCAGAGCTCCTGCCACTTGGGTTCAATCTCGGCGGGTGAATAGCGACGGTCGGCCACAGCGCGGAGATTACTTCGCGACGCGCGACAACCACCGGGCGGCCCATGTACTAACCTCTGGATCAGACCCAACGGGGCTATAGCTCAGCTGGGAGAGCGCTTGCATGGCATGCAAGAGGTCGCCGGTTCGAGCCCGGCTAGCTCCACCTCAGGACGCCGCCCTCAGTGGCGGCGTTCCGCGTTTCTAGGCCGCGTCAGCCTCGGGTTGCGCCGCCGGTCGCGCCCGCAGCCAGCCGGTCAGCTCCTCCGCCGACACCGGCTTGGAGAGGAAGTAGCCCTGGGCGGTGTTGCAGCCGAGCTCGCGCAGGCGGTTCCACAGGTCCAGCGTCTCAACCCCCTCGGCGACGACCTCGAGGCCGAGGTTGCGACCGAGATCCACAGTGGAGCGCACGATCACGGCGTCGTCGGCCTGCTCGCCCATCCCCATGACGAACGAGCGGTCGATCTTGATCTCGTCGACCGGGAGCTGGCGCAGGTAGGACAGCGAGGAGTAGCCGGTGCCGAAGTCGTCGATGGAGAGGCGCAGGCCGAGCTCGTGGAGCTCGCCGAGGACGGTCTTGGCGCGGGTCGGGTTGGCCAGCATCGAGGACTCGGTGACCTCGAGCTCCAGCCACTCGGGCCCCATGCCCCAGCGCTTGAGCAGCCCCGCCACCTGGTTGGGGAAGTCCCGGTCCAGCAGGTTGCGCGTGGACAGGTTGACCGAGATCGACAGGTCCAGGCCCGAGTCGCGCCACTGGCGGCCCTGGCGCAGCGCCTCCTCGATGACGTAGAGGGTGAGCGGCCCGATCAGCCCGGTCTCCTGGGCGATCGGGATGAACGAGTCCGGGAACACCATGCCGCGCTCCGGGTGCACCCAGCGCAGCAGCGCCTCCACCGAGCGGACGTCGCCGCTCTCCAGCGCCGCCTTGGGCTGGTAGTGCAGGATCAGCTCGCCGCTGGCGATGGCGCGGCGCAGCTCGGCCACCAGGGTGAGGCGGGTGACGTCGTACTCGTGCGAGCCCTCGTCGTAGAACGTGTGCGAGGCGCTGTCGCGCTTGGAGTCGTACATGGCGACGTCGGCCTTCTGGATCAGCGACTGGGCGTCGGTGCCGTGATCGGGGTAGATGGCGATCCCGATCGACGCCTCAACGGCCAGTGGCAGCGAGTGGACGTACACCGGGCGCTCCAGCGCGGCACGGATGCGGGTGATGACCGGTATGGCGCCGTCGCCGTCGACCAGCTCCGGCAGCAGCAGCCCGAACTCGTCGCCGCCGAGCCGGGCGACGGTGTCCGAGCCGCGGACGGCGTCGCGCATGCGCTCGCCGACCTTGACCAGCAGGTGGTCGCCGGCGGAGTGGCCCAGGGAGTCGTTGACCTCCTTGAAGCGGTCAAGGTCCATGAGCACGACCGCGAGCTTGGACTTGTTGCGCTCGGCGTGGCGGATCGCCTGGCCGATGCGCTCGCCGAACAGCAGCCGATTGGGCAGGCCGGTCAACGGGTCGTGCAGGGCCTGGTGCTCGTTGAGCTGGGCCTGGCGGATGAGCTCCTGCTCAGCGCGCTTGCGCTCGGTGATGTTCTCGATCATCGCCACCACGCGCAGCGGCGCGTCGTCCTCGTGCTGCTCGGCGACGGCCCGGACGTGGGCCCACAGCGAGCCGCCGGTCTTGGTGGTGCAGCGCGCCTCCAGGGCGAAGGACTCGCGCTCGCCGGCCACGGTCTCGGCCAGCAGCTCGTCCACGGTCTGCCGGTGCTCGGCGATCAGGTGGGCGCTGAAGCGAGAGCCGACCAGCTCGTCAGCGGCGGCCCCGAGCATCTGCTCCAGCGCGGGGTTGACCTCGACCGCAACGCCCTCGGCGTCGAGGCGCAGGATTCCCAGCGAGGTGCCGTCGAACAGAGTGCGGAAGCGCGCGATGGCCTGGGCCTGAGCGCGACGGGCCTCGAACTCGGCCACCCGGCTGACCCCGGCCGACAGGACCACGGAGAGCATCTCGAGCGTCTTGCGGTCGTCCTCGTCGAGATGCTCGGTCTCCGAGCCGCTCATCACGTTGAGGGTTCCGATGAGCTCGGGGCCGGAGAAGAGGGGGACGCAGATCAGCGAGGTGTCGCCGACCCGGCCGCGCATCTCCTGGTTGATACGGGGATCGGTGCGCGTGTCCTCGACCAGGAGCGGCTGGCCGCTCTCGATCGCGTAGCGGGCGATCGACCTGGCGATGGGGCGCCGCGCGCCGCGCACCTCGGCGGCGCTGCCGCTGGCGGCTCGGGTGTGGAGGAACTCGCCCTCGATCAGGTTGACCATCGCCCCGTCGGCGCCGATGATCGCCGGCGAGCGCTCGGCCACGACCTGCATGACGCTCTCCAGGTCGTCGCCCGCGGCGGCGATGGCCTGCTGCGTCTCGAGGATCAGCGACAGGCGCTGATCTGAGTCGAAATGGGTGCCTGGCACCGATTCGTCCGGGAGATCAGCGCGGCGTGCAGCCGAGGGCGATGGCGACTGAACTGGTCATGCCGCCACTATCGGCCGGAATGTGGTCAGCTTTAGCTGTCTTCGGCGAAATGCTTATACGAGTTTGGCCGCCTCCAGCGCCGCCGGAGGGTCGAGCGCCGCGTTGCCGCGGGTCAGCTCCAGCGCGCGGTCGGCGAGCTCCGCGGCCTCCGCGCCGGAGACATTCTCATCGCGTAGCGCGAGCGCGAGCAGGACCTGACGCAGGAGCTCGGGATCCTGGAGGTCCGGCGGGGCCCCGGCGGGCGGCAGCGAGCGCACGCCGGCCAGCAGGCGGGCGGCGCTGTTACCGCCCCCGCCGAACCCCAGCAGACCGCCGGGATGCTTGTCGGGGATCGTAGCCACGATCGCGCCGGTGGCCGGGTTGAGCACGCCGACGCGGCTGCGCAATCCGTGGCGCTCGAGGGTGAGCCGGTATCCGGACAGGCGCAGGTAGCCGAGCTGGGCGGCCAGTTGCGTGAAGGCGCTCACCTCGGGCTCGTCCTTGAGCTTGGTGTGGTGCAGCGCGATCTGGGTGCCCATGTCGATCTCGCCCTCCCCGCGGGCGGGGTCGGGATCGGGGGCGATCACGAGGAACACCTGCGAGCCGATCCGGCCCGCGCCCACGCCGGCGACGTCGACGAGGAGCTGGTAGCCGCCGATCCCGAGCGCGCCGACGATGCCCGGGGGGAGCGGGTGGGCCTGGAGGTAGCCGGGCTGGTAGGGCATCTCGAGCTAGTTGTCCAGCAGCCCGTTCATGAGCCCGCCGATCAACCCGCCCGCGCCCTCACGCTGGGCGTTGCCGCCCGCGCCCTCGGCCACCGGCGGGTGGAAGTAGGCGCTCTGGAGACCGACCCGGCCGGGGCCGGTGAAGCGGTTGAAGATCAGGTTGCCGGTCCCGCCGCCCAGGAAGCCGGTCTTGAAGCCGTACACCTCCTGGGTCATGGACACCGAGTGGTCGCGGTAGACCCAGCCGCCGGGCTCGATGTCAATCGTCTCTCCGGCGTCGAGCTGCTTCTCGAACACGTTGCCGTAGCCGTGCACCCAGACCACGCCCTCGTGGTCTCCGGCGAAGAACTCGTCCACGAAGAACCCGCCGCCATAGAGCATGTTGGCGAAGCCCTTGATCCGGCTGTAGTCATACTGCACGTTGGCTGTGGCGGCCAGGAACTGGTGCTCGCGGACGACGATGCCGTGACCGTGCGGCAGGTGCAGGGCCGCGATGTGGCCGGGCGCGTCGCGGCTGAACGCCACCTCGCCCGCCGATTGCGCCTCGAGCAGCAGCAGCGGCATCCCGCCGAACACCCGGCGCTTGAGCCCCTTCTTGAGCGGGTGCAGCCCGATCTGGAGGCTCGGGTACTTCCACAGCAGCACGTGGTGCTCGAAGTACACCGGGACCTGGCCGTCCAGGGCCATGTGCAGGACCGGGACAAGCTCGCCCTCCAGGCGGTACCTCAGCCCGGGCGCGCTGCCCTCGGGGATCTGGGTCGGAAGGATGGTGGGTGCGGACGGCATCGCTTCTCCTTGTGTGTGCTGTGGCTGCTCTCAGGCGCCGGCTGTGCCCCCGGCTGTCTGACGGGACGCTATCGCGCCCGCGATAATCGGCGTGTGCGCCCTATCTACATCACGGGTCATCGCAACCCCGACACGGATTCGATCGCGTCGGCGATCGGCTACGCCGAGCTCAAGCGCCGCCTTGACCCCAACAACGAGTACGTGCCGGTGCGCCTCGGGGACCTCAACTCCCAGACGCGGTGGCTGCTGGACCGCAGCGGGACGCCCGAGCCGCGCTATCTGGCCCATCTGATGCTCCGTGCCGCCGACGTGATGCAGGAGAGCTTTCCCATCGGCCACCAGGACGAGCCGGTGCGCGAGGCCGGGCGGGCGATGGCGAAGGCCGATCTGGAGCTGGTGCCGATCGTCAACGAGGCGGGCGCGCTCACCGGCGTGCTCACCGAGCGCGCGCTGGCCCGCCGTTATGTCCGCGACTCGCTGCGGACCTCCACCCTCGAGGAGGCCCCCACGTTCCTCAGCACGGTGGTGTCGGTGCTCGAGGGCGAGCTCGTGTGCGGAGACGAGCGCCGGCTCTCCGGACGCGTCTGGGTCTACGCCATGGACCCGGCCTCCGACAGCGGCATCACGGACGGCGACATCGTCGTCGTCGGCAACCGCCCCGACGCCCAGCTGCGCGTGATCGAGCTCGGCGCCGCGCTGGTCGTGCTCTCCAACTCCGCTCAGCCGGCGCCCGAGGCGCTCGCCGCGGCCCGGGAGCGAGGCACCGCAATCGTCATCTCCCCCCTGGACAGCTATGTCTCGGGGCGCATGATCACGCTGGCGGCGCCGTGCAGCGCGCTGATGGAGCGCGATCCGCTCACCGTCACCACCGACTTCCTGGTCGACGACATCTCCGAGCAGATCAAGGAGAGCCACTACGGGGCCGCCGTCGCCGTGGACGCCCAGGACCGGCCGGTGGGCCTGGTCACCCGCTCCGATCTCGTCGGGCCCGCGCGCCGCCGCGTCGTGCTGGTCGACCACGCCGAGCAGGCCCAGAGCGCCGTCGGGATCGACAAGGCCGAGATCCTGGAGATCCTCGACCACCACCACATCGGGTCGATCGAGACCCGGATCCCCGTCACCGCCACCTTCGACCCCGTGGGCTCGACGGCCACGCTGGTGGTGGAGCGCTTCCGCCACGCCGGCATGGAGCCCAGCCGGCCGACCGCGCTCATGCTGCTGGGCGCCGTGCTGTCGGACACGGTGATCCTCAACTCCGCCACCACCACGCGGCGCGACCACGCCGTGGTCGAGTACCTGGAGCGGGTGTTGGCCGTCGACTCCGCCGCGCTGGGCCGCGAGATGTTCGAGGCGACTTCCGACGTGTCGGACCTGAGCGCCGAGGAGATCGTCACGCGCGACGCCAAGCGCTACCAGGTGCGGGGCGGACAGGAGATCTGCATCGCCCAGGTCGAGGTGGTCGGCAAGGCGCTGATGGCGCGCACCGACGAGCTGCTGGACGCGCTGCGCCGCGAGCGCGAGGACCGCGAGCTCTCCCTCTACGCCCTGATGGTCACCGACGTCATGGACAAGGGCACCGAGATGCTGGTGGCAGGCGACGTCGCCGCCGTGGCCCGCAGCTTCGGCGTCGAGCCATCAGACGGCGTGATCGAGCTGCCCGGCGTCATGAGCCGCAAGAAGGAAGTGGCGCCGAAGCTGATGACGGCGCTGTAGGACTCAGGCTTCGACGGCTTCGACGGCTTCGACGGCGAGCGAGGGCGCCTCGCCCCACAGCTGCTCGAGGCGGTAGTACTCGCGTGTCTCCGGAGTGAAGACGTGCACCACCACGTCGAGGTAATCCATGAGGATCCACCGCGCCTCGCTGAGCCCCTCGACGCGGCGGGGCAGCACCCCGCGAGCCTTCAGCCCCTCGTGGATGGCGTCGTGGATGGCCCGCGTCTGGCGGTCGGTGCGCCCACTGCAGATGAGGAAATAGTCCGCGTAGCCGATCATGCCCCGCAGATCGAGCTGGACGATCTCCAGCGCCTTGCGATCGGCGGCGAGGTCGGCGATGGCCGCAACCATCTCCTCCGGGGTGAGCTGGGTGGCGTGGTCGTGGTGCATGGGCTTCGCTTCTGTCATTTCCCTCCCGCTGGGCCGTATAGGCCGTGTGTCTCGATGTACTGCATCACGCCGTCGGGCACGAAGTAGCGGATCGGCTGTCCGGCGCGGACGCGGCGGCGAACCATGGTGGAGGAGATCCCGATGCGCGGCATCTGGAAGAACCTCGCGCGCTCGCCGCCCCTGAGCTCCGCCAGCGCCTGCTCCACCGCCGCCCGGGCCGTCCCGCGACGCTTGGCGATGGCCACCGTGGCCAGCTCCAGGACCCGCTCGGGCTCGTGCCACTTGGGAAGTCCGGCGGCGACGTCGGCGCCGAGGATGAGGAACAGGTCGTTGGAGGGCGCTTGCGTTCTCAGTACCTCCAGGGTATCGACCGTGAAGGACGGGCCGTCGCGTCGCAGCTCGAGGTCGGAGACGGCGAATCGCATGTCGTCGCCGATGGCCAGGCGGCACAGCTCCAGCCGGTGATGGGGGCCGGGCTCGGCCTCCACGGGCTTGTGCGGGGGGATGCCCGCCGGGATGAGCAGCACCTGGTCCAGGTCGAGCTCACGGTACGCCTCCTGGGCGGCGACGAGGTGACCGAGATGTGGCGGGTTGAAGGTTCCGCCGAGGATCCCTATGCGCATCGTCTCGGGGGTGACGGCGTCGCTCAGGCCGCGGTCGGCCCGGTCAGGCGCGGACGTGCCCGGCGCCCTCCACCAGGTACTTGAACGTGCACAGCTCCCGCAGCCCGATCGGCCCGCGCGCGTGCAGCTTCTGGGTGGAGTTGCCGATCTCCGCGCCCATCCCGAACTCCCCGCCGTCGGTGAAGCGCGTCGATGCGTTGACGTAGACGCAGGCGGCGTCCACGCCCAGCTGGAAGGCGCGGGCGGCGGCCGTGGACTGGGTCAGGATCGCCTCGGAGTGACCGCTCCCGTGCGCGTTGACGTGCGCGATCGCGTCCTCCACCGAGTCCACGACGGCGACCGCCATCTCCAGGGCCAGGTACTCGGTGTCCCAGTCGTCCTCGGTGGCGGCGTCGATCGGCACCCCCGGCGCCGCGGCGCGCGTGCGCTCGCAACCGTGCAGCGTCACCCCGGCGTCGCTGAGGGCCCCCAGCGCGCCGGGGAGGAAACGCTCGGCCTCGCGGGCGTGCACGAGGAGCTTCTCGGCGGCGTTGCAGGTGCCAGGCCGCTGGAGCTTGGCGTTGAGGACGATGCCACGCGCAGCCTCCAGATCGGCGCCCGCATCGACGTACACGTGATTGTTGCCCGAGGCCGCGTAGATGACCGGCACCGTGGCCACGCCCTTGAGCGCCGCCTTCAGCCCCTCGCCGCCACGCGGGATGATCAGGTCCACGACCCCGGCCTGCGTGGCCAGTTCGGTCAGCTCTTCGCGCCCGCCACCCGCGACCAGGGCCATCGCCCCGGCGGGCAGGCCGGCGGCGGTGGCGGCGTCGGCGGCGACCGTCGCCAGCACCGCGTTGGAGTGCGCGGCCGAGCTTGAGCCGCGCAGCACGACCGCGTTGCCGGACTTCAGGCACAGCGCCGCGGCGTCGATGGTGACGTTGGGGCGGGCCTCGTAGACGACCGCGATCACCCCGAGCGGGACGCGGACCCGGCGCAGCTGCAGGCCGTTGGCCAGCGTCGTGCCGTCGATGACCTCGCCCACGGGATCGGGGAGCGCGGCGATCTTGCGCACGCCTGCCGCCATCCCGGCGATCCGCGACTCGTTCAGCGCGAGACGGTCCAGCAGCGCGTCGGACAGGCCGTTCTCCTGGCCGGCCTCCAGGTCGCGGCCGTTGGCCTCGAGGATCTGGTCGGTGGCCGCGAGCAGGGCAGCGGCGATCGCCTCAAGGGCGGCGTCCTTGATGCCGGAGCCCAGGGTGGCGAGGGTGCGCGACGCGCGCTTGGCGGCGTCGCAGGTCTCGGCAATCGAGAGAGCCGTGCTGGCCATGGCTCAGACAGGTTACCGAGGGCCGCCCGCCGGTCCGATCAGGGGACGCTCTTCCAGGGGACCAGGCCGTTCTTGACCGGGTCGAGGATCTTGACGTCGTAGGCGCCGCCGGGGCCGGCCGCCACGTAGTAGGACTTGTAGGTCTTCGGGATGCCCTTCTGGGAGTAGATGTCAAGCGCCAGGTCGAGCAGCTCGGACTTGGCGCCGGCCTCGTCGGTGGCGGCGAACGCCTTGACCGTGAAGTCGCTGACGCCGGCAAAGCTCGCCTTCGCGCCGCTGTCGGAGCGCACCAGCACCACGGCGTGGCCGGGGCGGTCCTTGGACGAATCGGTGGGGTCCTTCTCGTCCGGGATGACGCTGAGGTAGGCCACCGTGGTCCAGCCGATGGCCCGGAACAGCCGCGCCCCATAGGTGGCCCACACGTCGCAGTCGGCGATGATCTCCCCGGTGCTCGGATCGACCCCGAGCTTTGCCAGCTTGCCCAGCGGGTCAGGGATGATGTCGCCCTCGGCATCCGTGGCCGCGCGGAAGAACACCGTGAGCATCTGGCCGATGACCTCCTGGGCGAGGTCGGTCTGCTTGAAGCCGGTCACCCCGCGGCCCTGGAGCGTCTTGAGCGCCTGCCCGATCTTGTCGGTGTTGGCGTCCAGCCAGGCGTTGGCCTTCGTCGTGGCGCCGGGCGCGGCGATGGTGACGCCGGCGAGCCGGCCTGCCTTGACCAGGAAGTTCTCCGTCGACGAGATGGAGTTCACGCCCATGGCCGCCAGGGCCGACTTCTGCACCTCGGCGTCGGCGGTGGCGGCGATGTCGATCCCGGCGTCCTGCGCGCCGTTGTTCATCAGCGCTCCGACGATGCGCCGCACCTGGGAGCGCGCCGCGTCGAGGTCGGCTCCCTTGTTAGCCCAGCACTTGGCGGCCAGCGCCTTGGCCTCCTGTTTGAGGGCGTCGCTGACGGTGGTGGCCGCCGAGATCTTCTGCTGGATGTCGCCAACCTGATCGTCGAGGCTCTTGTCGCGCGCGAGGACCCGTGCACCGTGAGCCGCCCGGCGGGCAATCGCCGTGCGCGCCACGCGATTGCCCGCAGTGCGCTGGAGCGCTAGGACCCCCGCCGGGCTGAGGTCGTCGATGCCCGCACCCCGCCCCGCGGATCGCTGGTCGGCCGCGACCGCCGGCTGCGTCTCGGCCGACTCCTCGGTCCGCATCTCCGCCATGTCCGAGCGGACTGTATCCGCGTCCTACGCCAGGACGAAATAGTCCCGGTGGATCGCCTCCTCGCTGGCGCGCGGCAGCACCTCACGCACCGCGCCCGACTGCAGACCACGCACCTGGCGCAGCTCGGCCGCCGAGTAGTTGCAGATCCCCTTACCCACGGTCGCGTCGTCGTGGGCGATCTCCACCGCGTCCCCGGCTTCGAACATGCCCGAGACGTCGACAACGCCCACGGGCAGGAGGCTGGCGCCGCCGCCGCGCAGCGCCCGTGCGGCGCCGGCATCGACCAGCACCCGGCCGCGCACCGGCTTGGCGTACTTCAGCCACAGCTTGAAGCTCGAGTAGCGGCCCTCTCGCGCCGGGAAGCCGGTGCCGGTCGCGGCGCCGGTGGCGGCGGCGGTGATGGTGCCGGCGGCCAGCCCGCTGGCGATCACGGTCGGGATACCCGCGGCGGTCGCCATCTCGGCGGCCACCACCTTGGAGCGCATCCCGCCCGAGCCCAGGGCCGAAGCGGTCTGTCCGATGTCCAGCGGGTCCAGCGCGCTGAAGTCCGTGACCTCGGTGACGAGCTCAGCCGACGGGTCGCGGTGCGGGTCGGCGGTGAACACCCCGCCCGCATCGGTGAGCAGCAGCAGCCGCTCGGCCCCGAGCAGGATCGCCACCTGGGCGGCGAGGAAGTCGTTGTTGCCGAACGAGATCTCATCGGTGGTGGTGGTGTCGTTCTCGTTGATGACCGGCACCACGCGCCACTCGAGCAGCCTGCGCAGCGTCTGGCGCGCGTTGAGGTAATGCGTGCGCGCGCTCATGTCAAAGAACGTCAGCAGCACCTGGGCGGTGGGGACGCCCCGCGCGCGCAGGAGTTCGTCATAGACCTGGTAGAGCTTGCCCTGCCCGACCGCGCTGGCCGCCTGCAGCTCGTCCACGGCCCGCGGGCGCATCGGCAGCTCCATCACCCCCATCCCCCGGGCGATCGCGCCGCTGGTGACCACGATGACCGCGCGCCCGGCGCGGTGCAGCTCCGCCACCTCGTCACAGATCCGGCCCAGGATGTCCTCGCGCACGTTGCCGTGATCGTCGGCAACGATGCTCGAGCCCAGCTTGACGACCAGGGGTCCCATGGTGCTGCCAAGGGTACGTCGGCGGGGTGCCTTGCGGTGGTGCAGGCCCGCGGCGGGGACCGTCAACGGCCGGCCATCGAGGAGGCGGCCACGGGGGAGTTCGTGACAAACCGCCGCCGGCTCGGGAGGTTTGCCACGGAATGCGCCCCACAGGGGGGTGTTCGTGACCGATCGCCGATGCCGTTGACGGTTTGGCGCGTTATGCCCCCGGAGCCCTCGTTACCGGGGCCGCCGAGCGCTCACAGCCCGGCGGCCCCGGTCAGCACCTCAACCTCCTCCATGCTTCTCACACCACGGGTCCGACGGCACCCCGGCACAGGGATCGGGCATCGACTTCAGGCTCTTGGGCAGCGGGTGCATGACGATCCGGGTCACTCGCGGGTACTGCCCCGTGGGGCAGCTGGCCGGCGTCCCGGGGCTGGTCTCGACCCGAGAGTCGCACAGGACCTCGCCGAGGAAGCTGCCGTCGCTGTTGCCCGCCTGCGTGGTGGTGGTGGCGCAGGTGGGCATGGCGGACTGCAACGCGGCCGCGCCGCCCGGCTGCACCGGCGCCCCGCCGGGCCGGTGGTTGCCCGAATAGCAGTTGGAGCCCGGGTCGGTCTGGAAGTTGTCCTCGGCGAAATCACCGTTGGACGGGTGGCCGTAGGACCCGTTGTGGATGAAGGTATTGCCCACCAGCGCGTCGCCGTAGTCGTCCCACAGGCAGCTCCGCGGGCCCAGCACGCCGCCGAAGGTGCCGCCGAAGCACGGCTTGCCGCTGCCCAGGCCCGGCACGAGGATCACGCCCCAGGCGTTGTTGTTGGCAAACCGGTTGTCCATGACGGTGTCGTTGCGACCGCCCGAGATCGACATCCCGGTGCCGACCGGCCCCGCCGCCGCCGAGCCCGCCGCGGGCACGTTGGGGTTGTTGTTGTCATGGACGCTGTTGTGGATGAACACCCAGCAGGAGTGGGCGCCCTTGACCGGCGGTGACACCCCGGCCGGGCAGGCGCCGTCCTGCGGCGCCGGGTTGTCGCCGTTCTGGCTGTTGGTGTCAAAGCCGTCCTCGTTGTTGTCGAACTGCGAGTTCTCGATGAGCAGGCGTCCGCCGGAGTTGGAGCCCGAGTAGCCCAGGGCGTTGAACTCGGCCCAGGCGTGGTTGACGGTCTGGTCGCAGACCTGGCGGCAGGCCCCGATGTAGAAGCCCGAGTCGTTGAAGTTGGAGGCGTAGATCCGATCCCAGGTCCCGCCGCTCCAGTTGCTCGAGAACACGCCGTACTGGGCGCCGCTGAACTCTCCGGCCGCGGACTTGCCCTTGAGGTATGTACTGGTGGCCGTCAGGTAGCTGCCGGTGAAGCCGTGGCCGCCGACCTTGCCGCTCTCGGCGCCGCCGTTCCACCAGATCTCGTTGCCCGCCTGGCGGGCGCCGCCCAGGAAGTTGCAGGCGGTGAGGTTCTCCATCGACACGTTGGCGGCCTTCCACACCATCAGCCCGTTGACGCCCGAGGCGCCGCGCGCGGCCGGCACCGCGTAGGGGCTCGCGCTCGACGACGCGGAGCCTCTGAGGCCGAAGTTCTGCGCCGAGCCCTTGTTGCTGCACGCCGCCGATCCGGGCCTGGTCCCGTCCACGATCACGGTCCGGCGGCTCATGCCGCGGATGTGCAGGTCGGGCGTGGTGATGAGCACGGCGGCGGGGAACTGCGATGCGCCCCTGGGTGTCGAGATGTGCGTCGTCTTGTAGTCCCCCGGACCGATGAGGATCCAATCCCCGGGCTTGGCGGCGCTCACGGCCGCCTGGATCGAGGTGAACTGGCCCTTGATCCCGTGGTAGGACCCCACTCGCAGCACCTTCGCCATCGCGCTCGTGGCGAGCACGCCGACGGCGAACAGCACGGCGAGAACGACGGCAGCACGACGCATGGCCTCTACTCTCCTTCGCGACGGCGGGCCATCCTACAACGCGCCCGCGTTAGCGGCAGGTGAAGCCGCGCCGGCGCTCAGACGTCGGGATCGAGGTCGAACGCCACTCCGGCGATCTCGACCTCGTCGCCCGCCTCAAAGCCCTCGGCTGCGAGCGCGTTCAGCACCCCGATCCCGCGCAGGCGGCGCTCCAGGTGGGCGAGCGCCTCCTCGTTGTCGAGGTCGTAGCGCGCCAACAGGCGCTCGACCCCAGCCCCCGTGACCCGGAAGCTCCCCTCCCCCGTCCGCCGCACCTCGTAGGACCGCGGGGCGGCCGGGCGGAACACGCGGTGCTCGGCCAGGTCGGCGTCGGGCACGCCGTCGCCGGCCTCGTCGCCGACGGCCGGGGCCGTCTCGGGCACGCGGCGCAGGATCTCGGCGGCCAAGTCAGCCAGCCCCACCCGGCTGACGGACGAGGTCACGAGCACGGGCACGCCGTCGCCCAGGCGCCCGATCCACTCCGCGCGCGCCGCCGCCGCCGTCACGTCGTCCACCAGGTCGGCCTTGGACAGGGCGAGGATCCGCGGCAGCGCGGCGAGTCGCGAGTCATGGCCGGCCAGCTCGCCCTCGACGATGGCGTGGTTGGCCACCGGGTCAGACCCGTCGAGCGGGTTGAGGTCCAGCACGTGCACCAGCAGGCGGGTGCGCTCGACGTGCGCCAGGAACTCGTGCCCCAGGCCGGCGCCCTCGCTGGCGCCCTCGATCAGCCCGGGGATGTCGGCGAGCACGAGCTGGCGGCTTTCGGTCTGAAGGGTCCCGAGCACAGGCGAGAGCGTGGTGAAGGGGTAGCCGGCCACCTTGGGATGGGCCCGCGTGAGCCGCGCCAGTAGCGAGGACTTACCGGCGTTGGGCAGTCCGATGAGCCCGACGTCGGCCAGCAGCTTGAGCCGCAGGTCCAGCCACGTCTCCTCCCCCGGCAGGCCGCGCTCGGCGAACCGGGGCGTCTGGTGGGTGGGGCCGGCGAAGCGCTTGTTGCCGCGCCCGCCGGAGCCGCCCCGAGCCACCACGGCCCGCTGGCCGGCGTGGACGAGGTCGTAGCGGGCGCCGTCGCGCTCCACCAGCACATCGGTCCCCGGGGGGACCTTCAGCTCGAGGTCGGCCCCGTCGGCCCCATGGCGCAGCGAGCCCTCACCGTGGCCGGCGCGGTGCGCCTTGAAGTGCGACCGGCGGCGAAAGGACTCCAGATCGCGCAGCGACCCGTCGCACACGAGCACCACGTCGCCGCCGCGGCCGCCGTCGCCGCCGTCGGGGCCGCCCCGCGGCACGTGGGCCTCGCGCCGGAAACTGAGGGCGCCGTCGCCGCCGCCACCGGCCTGGACGTGGATTCGCGCGCGATCGTGCATGCTGTGTCGAGGATATGGCCGATCCCGTGTTCCTCATCACCGGCGCCTCATCCGGCATCGGCGCCGCCACGGCGCGGGCGGCCGCGCAGGCCGGCTATCGCCTCGCCCTGGCCGCGCGCTCGGTGGACCGCCTCCAGGGACTGGCGGCTGAGCTCGGCGGGGACGAGCGGGCCATCGCCGTCCCGTGCGACGTCACCGAGTGGTCAGACCAGGAGGCCATGGTGGCTCGGGTGCTCGCGCACTTCGGCCGGCTCGACGTGGCTTTCGCCAACGCCGGGTTCGGCGCCAAGCGCGGCTTTGAGTCAGAGACGCCCGAGTTCTGGCGCGAGATGGTGCTCACCAACGTATATGGGGCCGCGCTGACGATCCGCGCCACGATCGCGCCGCTCACCGAGGCCCGGGGCCACCTGCTGCTGACCGGGTCGGTGGCCGGACGCCGGGCGCTGCCCGGCTCGCTGTACTCGGCGACCAAGTGGGCGGTCACCGCCATGGGCGAGGGCGCGCGCCAGGAGCTCAACGGGACGGGCGTGCGGGTGACGCTGATCGAGCCCGGGGCGGTGGACACCCCGTTCTTCGAGAACCAGCCGAAAACCGCGCTGCGGGCCGACGACGTCGCAAGGGCGGTGATGTACGCCGTCTCGCAGCCGCCCGAGGTCGACGTCAACGAGATCCTGATCCGCGCCACCTCTCAGGAGGGATAGCGACGCGGGGGTCAAATCCAACCCCGTGACCCTCCTTCAAGACTTCAAGAAGTTCCTGTTTCGCGGCAACGTCGTGGACCTGGCGGTGGCGGTCGTCATCGGCGCCGCGTTCACCGCCGTCGTCAAGGCGCTGGTGACCGACATCGTCACGCCGATCATCGCCGCCATCCTCGGCCAGCCGAACTTCGAGAACCTCACGTTCACGATCAACGGCAGCGTCTTCAGGTACGGCGACCTACTCAACAACGTGTTGACGTTCGTGTCGATCGCCGCGGTGGTGTTCTTCCTCGTGGTGGCGCCGATCAACGCGCTCATGGCGCGGCGCGCCGAGGAGGACCCGAGCACCAAGGAGTGCCCGGAGTGCACCAGCGCCGTCCCGCTGGGGGCGCGGCGCTGTCCGTTGTGCACGTCGCAGATCGCCGGAGCGACGGCGTAGCTACTCGGCGTCAGGCGCGACGGAGATCACGCGCCCACGACGGCCGGTGGTGAACTGCACCGTTCCGGCCGACCGGGCGTAGATCGTGTCGTCCTTGCCGATCCCGACGCCCTCGCCGGGCTTGAAGCGGGTACCGCGCTGGCGGACGATGATCTCGCCGCCGGTCACGGCCTGGCCGGCGAACACCTTGACGCCGAGTCGCTTGGCATTGGAGTCGCGGCCGTTGCGGCTGGACCCGAGGCCTTTCTTATGCGCCATCGCTGGCCTCCGCGGTCGCTGGCTCTTCTGACGGCGCCGACGCCGCCGTCGCGCGAGACTTGCTGCGGCCCGAACCCAGCTTCAGCGAGGTGATCTCGATCCGGCTGAGCTCCTGGCGGTGGCCGTTGCGGCGCTTGTAGCCGCGCTTGGGCTTGAACTTGACGATGCGGAGCTTGGGCCCGCGCTCGTGGGCGAGGATGCGGGCCTCGACGGTGACCTTGGCCAGGTCCTCGCCATCGACCAGGGTGTCGCCGTCGACGTAGAGCAGCGGCTGCAGCTGGACGGTCGCGCTCTCATCAGCGGGCAGCCGCTCGACCAGCAGGTATTCGCCCTGCTGGACGCGGTACTGCTTTCCGCCTGTCTTGACGATTGCGTACATGATCACTCCGAACCGGACGAGCCCGTGACCGTACCGGCCTTGGCGCCCGAACGGCGCCGCCCGCCTCTGCGGCCGCGACGCCGAGGCTTTGATTCTAGATCATCGCCCGCGTCACCGTTCTCGCCGGCCGGAACGTCGAGCAGCGACGCCACCGCGGCGGTCCGTCCCACCTCGTCGATGCGCACCAGGTGCTTCTCCCCCACGTACTTGGTCCCGCCGGTGATCGAGATGATGTAGCCGTCGATCTTGGCCACCGCGTCGCCGGGGCTGTACATGTGAGGCTCGACGATCTCGACGTGAACCTCCTCGCCTTCACGGAAGGGCAGCGCGCGCTCCAGCACCTGCTCGCGGTCGCCCTCGAGCAGGACCCGGAAGTGCTCGAGCGGCAGGCCCTCGGAGCCCTCGAAGTGGAACCACTTGCCGGTCTCCTCCTCCACGGCATGGAGGGCGCGAGCCTCGTTGCCGGTGAACTCGGCGCTGACGCGCGGGTTCATCTGGATGAGGATGGCCTCGGCGTCGGTCTCCTTGGCCAGGTCGCGCATCCGACGCTCGAACTCGATGGCGATCGTCTCCTCGGACTTGATCACGCCCTCGCCGTCGCAGGTGGGGCACGGCCGGGTCATGATCTCCCGGACGCCGTCGGTCACGTTCTGGCGGGTCATCTCGACCAGTCCGAGCGGGGAGATCTCCACCACGAAGGTCTTGGTCCGGTCCTCGTCCAGCGCCTTGCGCAGCGTCTTGAGGACGGCATCGCGGTTGCGTGCCCGCGCCATGTCGATGAAGTCGATGACGATGATGCCGCCGATGTCGCGCAGCCGCAGCTGGCGCACGACCTCGTCGGCGGCCTCGAGGTTGGTCTTGGTGATCGTGTCCTCGAGGCGCGCGCCCTTGCCGCGCCCGATGAACGAGCCGGAGTTGACGTCGATCACCGTGAGCGCCTCGGCGTAGTCGATCATGAGATAGCCGCCGCTGGGGAGGTCGACCCGGCGCGACAGCGTCGAGTCCAGCACCGCCTCGACCCCGAAGGCCTCGAACAGCGGCGTGTCGTCCTCCCACAGCTCGACGTGCTCGACCAGCTCGGGAGCGGTGCGGCTGAAGAAGGAGACCAGCCGGTGATGCTGCTTGGGATCGTCGACGATGGCGCGCTCGAAGTCGGCGGAGAAGATGTCGCGGACGACGCGGACCGAGAGGTCCGCCTCCTGGAAGACGAGCGCGGGCGCCTGGGTCTCGGCGACGCGCTTCTGGAGCACCTCGCCCAGCTTGAACAGGTAGACGAGCTCGCGCTCGAGATCGGCGCGCTTGGCCCCCTGAGCCGCGGTGCGGATGATCGCGCCCGCGCCGTCGAGCTCGAGCTTGGCCGCCTCCTTGCGCAGGCGCTCGCGCTCCTTGTCATCGAGGCGCCGCGACACGCCCACGCCCTCGCCGTAGGGGGCGTAGACCATGTAGCGCCCGGCGATGGTGAGGTCCATGCTCAGGCGCGCGCCCTTGGTCTTGAGCGGGTCCTTGACCACCTGGACGACGATCTCCTGCCCGGGCTTGAGCATGTCGGTGATGTTGCGCCCGTCTCGGCCGCCGCCGCGCCCGCGCCGCGGTGCCTCGACTCCGGGGAGCACGATCTCGTCGACGTGGAGGAAGCCGTTCTTCTCCAGTCCGATGTCCACGAACGCGGCCTCGAGGCCGGCGAGGACGTTGTCCACGCGGCCCTTGTAGATGTTGCCGACGATCGACCGACTGCCGCGGCGCTCGAGGTAGAGCTCGGCGACCTTGTATTCGCTGGAGGCCGCGGGCTTGCGACGGCGCCGCGACGAAGGGGAACTCGGCTTGCGAGACGACACGGTTCCGGCCGCCTCGAGCATCGCCACACGGGTCTCCCCGCGGTCAACGCTCACCAATACTTGCTTCTTCAATTGTTTTCAGTCCTTTTTCTTACTAATGCCGCAGCGGATCTGGTCGCGCGGCGTTACGAAATCAGTGTGCGGGGCTTCCCGCTGGCCGCCATACGTGCCTGGACGTATATGGACTGTAGGAGCCCGATGGCGATAAAGGTCACGATGACAGAGGAGCCGCCGTAGCTGAGGAGCGGCAGAGGGACGCCGGTGATGGGCATGATCCCAATGGTCATACCCACGTTCACGAAGATCTGGAACATGAGCATCGCCAGGATGCCCGCGGCGATCAGCGTGCCGAACAGGTTCTTGCTCATCGTGAGGATCCGCAGCGCGCGCCAGATCAGCAGCGCGTACAGCGACAGCACCACAGCGGCGCCGACGAATCCATAGGTCTCTCCCACGGCCGCGAACACGAAGTCCGTGTCGTTGGCCGGCAGGAAGTTCAGCTTGGTCTGGGTCGCGTTGTTGCCGCGCCCAGTCTTCTGGCCCGATCCGATTGCGATCTCCGCCTGTTGGAGCTGATAGCACGAATCGGGAACCCCTGGTGTGGACTGCTTGCAGCCGTTGGGGTGCAGGAAGGCGGTGAGCCGCTGCACCTGGTAGGGCTTCAGGACGTGAACGCCCAGCGCGGGCGCCCCGGCGAGCACGAGCGCGATGGAGGCGACGAAGATCGCCACCAGAGCGGTGATCTGCTTGAACGAGCTCCCGGCGAAGAACAGGATGCTGAAGCCGACGGCCACATAGACCATGCCGGTGCCCAGGTCCGGCTGGGGGATCACCAGCAGAGCCGCGAGAACGGCCAGCAGCATGATGCGCGCCGTGGTGCGCCACTCGTGAATGCGGCGCGAGCGGTCCACCGCGAAGCCGGCCAGAGCCACGATCAGCAGCACCTTGCCGAACTCCGAGGACTGGAACTGCAGGAGCGGCAGCGGGATCCAGCGCCGGGCCCCCTGGATCGGCGCCATCGCGTAGACGACGACGTTGAGCGCCACCATGATCCCGTAGAGGGCGTACTTGAACTCGCGCATCCGCGAATAGTCGATGCGGCTGAGGACGAGCGCGATCAGGAGCCCGATCCCGCCGAACAGCGCCTGGCGCTGGACATAGAAGTCGGGATGCCCGGGGACGGCGTGGCTGGTGGCGCCCTTCAGCGTCTCCAGCGAGCAGACCAGGAGCCCGACGGCCGCCAGCAGCAGCAGCGGGTCGATGAGCGGAAGTGTCCGGACGCGGGGGACCACCGTCTCGTCGGCGGGCGTGATCGGCGTGGCGCTCATAGCGATGTCGACGTCCCCGCCTGATACTTGCCGGGCTTGCCGAAGAACCACTGCGACAGGATCTGGCGGGCCACCGGGGCGGCGGCGATGTCGCCGAAGCCGCCCTTCTCGACGTGGACGACGACCAGGATCGGCTTGTTGGTGTTGTCGATCACGAAGCAGGAGTACCAGGCGTAGTCGGGCTGGTTGGCGTACTGGGCGGTTCCGGTCTTGCCGTACACCTTCATCGGGAAGTTGCCCATCACGTCATCCGAGGTCCCGCCGGATGTCTGGGCGGCGTCGTTGAGGCCCTGCAGGATGGTGGAGCGGTACAGCGGATTGATCGAGAAGTGGCGTGACGGCGGGGGGTTGATCGTCTGGAGCACGGTGCCGTCCTGGTCCTGGACGTCGACGCCGAAGTGCGGGCGCACGACCGTGCCGCCGTTGGCCAGGGCCGAGTAGGCGACCGCCAGCTGCAGCGGCGTCACCTGGACGTCGCCCTGGCCCACGGCGAGGCTCTCGTTGTCACCGATCGACCATGGGCGGTTGGTGCCGTCGGCGATCCCGCACCACCCCGGCGGGTGCTTGTGGGCGCGGTGCCAGCCCTTGAGCTTGTGCGGGCCGTACTTGGTGCCATCGGTGTACTTGAAGGGCCCGGTGGCGCTGTCGCACTCGGCCTCGAGATGGTTGCGGCCGTTGCGCCACGTCGGCGTGGGCAGCGTGCCGATCGCCTCGGCGGGCAGGTCGACCCCGGTGTTGCGGCCGATCCCGAACTTGTAGGCCCAGGTGTCCAGCGGGCCGCCGTCGGGGTGCTTGTAGGGGTCCTCGTTGAGCCGGGCGCCGAGGTTGTAGAAGAAGTCGTCGGAGGAGACGCGTAGCGCGTTGACGAGATCGAGGGTGCCGTCGACGGCGTGGCCGGCGTTGTGGCGACACTGCTGGGCGGCGCCCGTGCCGACGCAGAACTGGCCGCTGTCGTCGTACAGGCTGCTGGTCGTCCACTCTCCGCTCTCGAGCGCCGCGGTGGAAGTGATCGGCTTGAACGTCGAGCCAGTGGGGCCGGCGCTCTGGATGGCGCGGTTGAGCAGCGGGTACCCGTCGTTGGGGTTGGTCAGCTGGTCGTACTTGGACTGGCTGAGGTTGCCGGTGAACACCGACGGGTCGTAGCTGGGCAGCGAGCCCATCGCGTAGACGGCGCCTGTGAACGGGTTCATAGCCACGAAGGCGCCGCCGGGCGAGGCGTTCTGGGCCATCGACTGCGCCAGTGACTGCTGCCCGACGCGCTGCAGCTGGGCGTTGAGCGACAGCTTGAGGTTGTGGCCGCTGACCGGGTTGTGCGTGCCCAGCTCTCCCGTGGGCTGGTTGAGCGCGTTGACCTGGACCTGCTGGTAGCCGTCCTTGCCGCGCAGGAAGCTGTCGTACTGGGCCTCCAGACCGGTCTGGCCGACGATGTCAGTGCGCGCCGCGCCCGGATAGCTCTTGGCCGCGATCTCGCTGCTTGTGATGGGCCCGACGGTGCCCAGCACCTGGGCGGCCAGGGTCGTGTAGGGATAGTGGGTGACGTAGACCTTCTGGACCTGCACGCCGGGGAACTGCCGCTGGCGCTCGGCGAGGTAGAACTGCATGTCGCGGGTCACCACCGAGCCCGAGCGGACCGTCACGTTGGCGTAGGCCTGGAGGGTGACCTGCTGGCCCACGTCACAGGCGATCCGCGACATGCGGAACACGTTGGGGGCCGCCATGTGCAGCTGGCAGCGGATCCGCTTGGTCGGCAGCTTCAGGACTTTGGCGAGGCGGTTGTAGACGATGGCGTCGGCCCGGGGCGGACGCTCGAGGGTCTCGAGCTTGTCCAGCGTCACCGGCACCGGGAGATCGTCAGGCGAGATCTGGACCTGGAGCGTCTTGACGCTGTCCACCACCGGGGTGCCGCTGGCGTCGAGCACCTCGCCGCGCGGAGCGGCGACGTCGATCTTGCGCACCCGGTTGACCGTGGCCGCCTTGACGTACTGGTCGCCCGAGAGCACCTGAAGGAACCACAGGCGGAAGAAAATGATGGCGAACAGCCCCAGCGCGAAGCTGCCGACGATCGCCACACGCAGGGCGAGCTGCGGCGTCAGCGGGGGCCGGCGATCCTCGGGCGGAGCGGTCATGGTGGCGGGCGGGACGGTCTGTTGATCTGGCCCAGCCGCCGGGACGGGCGCTGGAGCGGGCTGAGGCCGCCGGTGGTGTAGGCGCGGCGCCGGCGCCGGCGGGGATCGTCAGGGAGCGCCGGGTGGATGATGCGGCGCACGGCCGCGTATACCGGCAGCGAGATCAGCGTGTTGACGAGGATCGTGACCAGCAGTTGCTGCAGGAGCAGGAGGCTCACCGGAGCGTCGACGCCGAGCAGGAACTGGATGAGCGTCATGCCGATGCCCGACACCGCCGTCGCCGCCGCGCCGGCCGCCAACGGCACCAGCCCGTGAGCGGGGTCGCGCAGCTCGCGCAGGCGCCCCGCCCAGTAGCCGATGGCGATGTACAGCAGCGAGGTGATCCCGAGCGTCTGCACCAGCACCGTGTCCACGAGCAGCCCGGTGGCAAAGCCCATCACCGCGCCGGTCAGTGACCCGGCCAGAAGCCCGACGCTCATCACCATCAGCGGGGTGAGGTCGGCGCTGATGCCGAAGATGGACACCTGGGAGATGGCCGCCTCCTGGATCACGACGGTGCCGAGCGCCAGCAGCACGAGCCGCAGGACGAGTCGCGGCGAGGGAACGCTCACGGCACCTGCGCCCGGACGTTGGCGGCGTGCGGCCGGGTGAGGATCTGGACCGAGCTGAAGTGACGGAGGTCGGCGGTCGGCGCGACCTGGACCTCGTTGTTGTTGTATAGCTGGTTGGGGTTGGCGCTCGAGACCGTGCCGATCGGGAGCCCCGGCGGGTACAGCGAGGTCAGGTTGCCGGCCTTGAAGCCCGCGGTCACCACCTGCTGGCCAACGCTGATCTGCGCCCGCCCCGGGAGGTCCTGGAGCAGCAGTTGGTTGGGGTTGCCCACCGACGGCGCCAGGATCCCCTGGTCCCCCGCCGAGTTGGTCACCTGCGCGGCGACCGCGTAGTCGTGGTCGGTGATCAGGGTCACGATCGACACCGAGGCGTCGACGGTGGTCACGTCGCCCACCAGGGCCCCGTCGGCCAGGGCGGGGTCGTTGAGCGCAACGCCCTCGTCAGAGCCGGCGTCGACCTCCACCTGCTGGTACCAGAGGGTCGGGTCGCGCCCGATCACGTTGGCACCGACCGGGTGGTAGTTGCGCACGCCGATCGTCTGGTCCAGGCCGACCTCCGCGGTCAGCTGGGCGTTCTGCTGCTGCTCGGTCTTGAGCGTGGCCAACTGAGCGATCAGCTGCTTGTTCTGCTTGCGCAGCTTGTCGACGTTGGACTTGGCCTTGAGCGTGTCCGACACCCAGTTGGCCACGTCGCGCACGGGCGACAGGACCTTGCTGGCGCCGGCCTGGACCGGAGAGAAGACCTGAACGATCCCCCGCTGCACGTTGTGCAACGGGCTCTGCGGCGACTCGCCGAAATAGGCTGTGAGCAGGATCAGGGAGACGACGACGAGCAGCGCAAGCACCACTCGGCGCCGTCGGACCTGTTTGTCATGCACGGTGTGCGTGTCTCCAAAGTTTGCTCCGCGCGCGCGTCGGACCTGAAACCTAGTACCGACGGCGCCGGTTACGCGAATTCTTACTTGACCGGTGGATCGCTTCGAACTCCTCCAGGGACCGGCCTGACCCGACGGCGACGCACGTGAGCGGGGATTCCGCCAGGTGCGCGGGCATCTGCGTCTCGTGACGCAGGCGCTCCTCGATGCCCTGAAGCAATGAACCCCCTCCGGCCAACATGATGCCACGATCCATGATGTCGGAGGCGAGCTCGGGCGGCGTCCTGTCCAGAGTCTGCTTGACGGCGTCGATGATCTGCGACACCGGCTCCTCCAGGGCGCCCCGGATCTCCTCACTGGTGAGGATGACCGTCTTGGGCAGTCCGGAGACCATGTCGCGTCCGCGGATCTCGGCCTGTACCTCCTCGGGCATCTTGTGCGCCGAGCCGATCTCGAGCTTGACCTCTTCGGCGGTCTGCTGGCCGATCAACAGCTTGTACTCGCGCTTGACGTAGTTGATGATCGCCTCGTCGAGCTCGTCGCCGCCGACCCGGATGGACTGCGACACCACGATCCCCCCCAGCGAGATCACCGCGACCTCGCTGGTGCCGCCGCCGATGTCGACCACCATCGAGCCCGTGGGCTCGCCCACGGGCAGCCCGGCGCCGATGGCGGCGGCCATCGGCTCCTCGATGAGATAGGCCTGGCGCGCACCGGCGCTCAGGCACGCCTCTTCGACGGCACGCTTCTCGACGCCGGTCACGCCGGAGGGGACGCAGACCACGACGCGCGGGTGGGCCCAGCGGTTCTGGTGCACCTTCTGGATGAAGTGGCGCAGCATCTCCTCGGTGACCTCGAAGTCGGCGATGACCCCGTCCTTGAGCGGGCGGATCGCCGAGATCGTCCCCGGGGTGCGGCCCAGCATCCGCTTGGCCTCGATGCCGACGGCGTGGACCTCGCCGGTCCGGGAGTCGACCGCCACCACGCTGGGCTCCGACAGCACGATGCCGCGCCCGCGCACGTAGACGAGGGTGTTGGCGGTGCCAAGGTCGACTGCCATGTCACGGCCGCCGAAACCGGTCAGATACGTAAAGAAGCCCATGGGTTGGAGGTAGCGGGGAGCGATGGACGAAGCGGCGAGTGCAGACGGTCCCTCACCGGATTGCCAGCCCCGTCCGCTGTCGAGTGTATCGAACAGCTGCTCGGGGACGAGGCTCCCGGGACCTCCTTACGCGGGAAAAAACCCTGGAAAATCGGTGGGCCGGCACGGGTGGGCGCAAACCTGGGTCGCGAGCCGTTGTTAAGGTGCCGCCACCATGCCGCTGAGTGATGTCGAGCGCCACCTATGTGGGGCCATCGCGGACCGCCGTCAGGAGCTGCTGGACCTCGCCTCCACGCTGATCGCGTTCGACACGACCGCGCGGGAGGTCGGCGAGCCGCCGCGCCAGGAGGCCGCGCTCCAGGAGCACCTGGCCACCCGCCTCGCCGACGCGGGCGCCGAGGTCGACCTGTTCGAGCCCGACGCCGCCGCCCTGGCGGCCGAGCCGCTGGTGCCCGAGGGGCTGGACTTCGCAGGGCGCCCTCAGCTCATCGCCACCCTGCGGGGCCGCGGCAGTGGCCGGAGCCTGTTGCTCAACGGCCACATCGACGTCGTCTCGCCCGAGCCGCGATCGGAGTGGACGAGCCCCCCGTTCGCCCCCGAAGTGCGCGACGGCCGCCTCTACGGACGCGGCGCCTGCGACATGAAGGGCGGGGTCGCCGCCATGACCCTCGCCGCCGAGACGATCGCCCGGGCCGGGATGACCCTGGCCGGCGATCTGATCGTGGCCACCAACACCGATGAGGAGTCCTCGGGCGCGGGCGGCACGGCGCTCGTGCGCCGCGGGCTGCGCGCCGACGCCGGAATCGTCACCGAGCCCACGGATTTCCGCACGTGGGTGGCCTGCCGTGGCTCGGAGTACGGGGTCATCCGCGTCCCGGGCCGTCCCGGCCACGCCGAGGTGCGCCACCCGGACTGGCGCCAGGGCGGCTCGGTCAATGCGATCGAGAAGGCCGCGGTCGTGCTCGAGGCGATTGCGTCGCTGCGCGCCCGGTGGGCGGCCGACGAGCGCCTGCGCCATCCGTATCTGTCATCGCCGTCGCTGCTGCCCACCATGGTCAGCGGCGGCGAGTGGCCGGTCACCTACCCCGCCTCGTGCGACCTGACGTTCGCCGTGATGTACCTGCCGGTGCAGGCCGACGCCGCTGGCTGGGGCTCGGCGGTGCGTGCGGAGGTCTCGGAGTGGATCGCCCGCGAGTCCGCGCGCGACGACTGGCTGGCCGAGCACCCGCCGGTGCTGCAGTGGTGGGACAACGGGGTCATGCCGATGGAGATCGGCGAGGCCGAGCCCGTGGTGGATGCGATGCTCGGCGCCAGCGGCGATCTCGGGCTGCGCCGCGAGCTCGGCGGCCTGGACTCGTGGTATGACGGCGCCACCTACACGCTGCTGGCGGGGATCCCGTCGATCGGCTACGGGCCGCCCGGGTTCGATCCCGGCGGCGCCACCGTCGCCCACACCATCGACGAGCACGTGCCGGTGGACGGGCTCGTGGCGTGCGCCCAGGCGCTGGCGGTGGCGGCGGTGCGCTTCTGCGGGGTCGCCTGAGGGGGTGATGCAAGTTAGGGCTGCTCAGCAACCACCAGATGACGCACGTCGCTACCCCTCGACCCGCTGCACCAATTCCACGCCCTTGCGCCCGATGTCGATCAGATACCCGCGGAGGATCCCGTGGTTGGCCTCGGACCCCGGGTTGACGCAGAGCGTATCGCCGATCCGGCGCTCGCCGCCGGACTCGTGGATGTGGCCGTGGATGGCGAGCACCGGCTGGTATTCCTCGATGATGCGGCGCACCGCGGTGGAGCCGACGGGGCCGCGCAGGACGTCGCCCGCGGAGATCGTGGGGCGCAGGTTCTCGTCGAGCAGCGGGGCGGTGTCCAGCCCCGAGTCGTGGGGCGGCACGTGGATCATGAACACGGCCCGGCGGGGATCTGAGACCTGCTGGGCCAGCGCGTCCAGGCGCGCGTAGAGCTCGTCCTCGGACTCCTCGCGCGGGGTCTGCCACGGCGTGTGGTTGGACCAGCCGCAGGCCAGCAGCTGCAGGCCGCCCGGGATGTCCACCACCTTGCCGTCGGCGTTGACCGGGGAGTGGCCCGGGGCGTCGAGGATCGTGTCGATCCCAAACTCGTCGTCGTTGCCGGGGATGAGGTACAGCGGCACCGGGGTGTCGGCGAGGCGCTCGGTGGCCAGCTCGAGCCACTCCTGTACCCGCTCGCTCATGAGCCGGTGCAGCAGCTCGTCCCGGGCGGGCTCATCGCCCGAGAGCCGCTCGGCCTCCCCCGCGGTGGTGACGAACGAGTAGTAGCCGACGTCGGCGATGTCGCGCTGCAGCGCGGCCAGCTCCTCGTCGCCCCGGGCGGTGCGGTGGACGCCGAACAGGTCGGTCTCGTAGCGCCCGTCGCTGTCGCCTCTGATGATGGGGACGATGGCCTTGCCGGTGAGATCGCCCGCCAGGAGAGCCACGTCGGCCTTGTAGACGTTGAGCCTGATGGCGTTGACGAACTTGCGCCAGGCCTTCTCGGCGGCGTGAAGGTCGGAGGCGATGTAGAGCCGGGTGGCCATGTCTCAGATCCGACGCGCCGACCGCCGGCTAGTCCGGCGGCAGCTCGGTGAACAGCATCTTCTCGTCCACGCCGGCGGCCTGCGCGCGGTAGCGCATGATGAAGTAGATGACGATCCCGATCAGGTAGAACACCCCGGCGTCGATGATCCCGTTGCTCTCGAGGTAGGTGAGCGCGCCGCCGCCCTTGAGCGCGTTCACGATCGGCTTGATCACGGCGAAGATGTAGATCCACAGCGGGAACACCAGCCACGCCAGACCGATCCAGGGCAGCTTGCGGCCGAACGGCGCGTTGCGTACCAGGTCAGGCCGCCGCCAGCGCACGAACAGGGCGTTGAACCCCGGCAGGCACCACGTGAAGAGCGCCATCACGATCGAGAACCACGCCGTCCCGGCCAGGTTGAGCTTGTGGTCGCTGGTGGCCAGGAACGTCGGCAGGTCCTTGTAGCTCTGGAAGAACAGGAACAGTGCGGTCAGACCCAGGGTGGCGAGGATCGCGTTCAGCGGGGCGCGCAGGCGCTCGTTGACCTGCCCGAACCACTCCGGCACCTGGCGGTCCAGGCTCCAGGCCAGCTGCATGCGGCTGATGAAGTTGATGTACACCGGGCACAGCAGGAACGGGAACACCACCCCGCCGAGGCTGATCAGGGCCCAGAGCGGCCACAGGCTGTGGTTGGCCACCACCGCGAGCAGCGGCATCGCGTTGGGCTGACCCAGCGGCAGGGGCGAGATCGAATTCGGCCAGCCCCAGTACCCGGCGCCCCAGGACACGTTGGTGTCAAAGCCGAAGTGGCTGGAGATGGCGTCGACGTACACCGAGTTGGCCAGCACGCCGATGAGCAGCGCGCCCAGCAGGGCGATCAGCACGCCGCGGCGCACGTTGCCACGCACCTCGCCGGCGATATAGGCCGAGTACTGGAAGCCGATGAACTGGAACAGCAGGACCGACAGGACGATCGGGAACGCGCCGGTGTCGAAGATCCGCGAAAGGAAGCTCTGGGGGGGCGCGCCCAGCACGCCGGCGGCATGCCCCGATGCGGCGATCTTGGCCGCGGTCACGCCGCCGGTGTAGTGCGGCAGGTTGTGCACGAACGCGCCCTTGTGAGTGAACAGCAGCCCGAAGATGAACATCGCCGCAAAGCACGCGACCCCGAACCCGGCCAGAGCGGTCACCACCCGGTGGAACGTGCGGGTCGGCAGGACGCAGATCGCCCCGATGGCCAGCAGCACCACGATCGCGCCGATGAAGCCGGGGGTCCCGGTGATCGCGCCGGTGGCGTCGGTGAACCAGCCGTTGGCGCCGCCCAGGCCTCCCGCCCCGATCCCGATGATGCGGGCGGTGATCTGGATGTTGCGCAGCACCAGCGGGACCTCGAAGGCGATGATGAGCACGGAGGCGATGACCAGCGTCCAGGACTCCAGCCACCCCAGCGCCGGATGCAGGATCCGGCTGGTGAACACGTAGTCGCCGCCGGAGCGGGGCATGACCGAGGTCAGCGAGGCGAAGATCAACGCCAGCAGGATGCAGAACAGCCCGGCGATGATCGACGCCCAGCCGTAGGCCGAGAAGGGCCCGGCCTTCCACATCGGGACGAGCGGCAGCGAGTAGAAGATCGGATACAGGGTCAGGCCGACCCCGACGAATGCCGCGACGTTGAAGAACAGCGCGTTGGTGACGCTGACGTTGCGCACCAGTCCCGAGGACTGCCGGACGAACAGCTTCGGGGTGGTGGTGGCCGCGGCCGCTGACGGCGGCGGGACGCTGGCTTCGGACATTTCCCCTCCTCCTCCAAAGGTCGGGATAAAGGCGCCGGGACAGTACCACCAGCGTCAGTCGGCGAGCAACTCCGAGGCCAGATCCAGGAGCGCCGCCACCGGCAGCCCGACGACGTTGAAGTAGTCGCCGTCGATGCGGCTCACCAGCGTGGCGCCGCGCCCCTGGATGGCGTAGGCCCCGGCGCGTCCCTCCCACTCCCCGGTGCGCACGTAGGCATCTATCCCGGCCCGGCCGACGGCGCGGAACTCCACCGCGGTCCGCGCCGCGGCGGTGCGCACGCGGTCACCGTCGATCAGGCACACCCCGCTGACGACCACGTGGGTGCGCCCGGCGAGCGCGGTGAGCATCTCTGCGGCGTGGGCGGCATCGCACGGCTTGCCGAAAAGCGGTCCCGCCCACCCGAGGCTGACCACGGTGTCGACGCCCAGCACAGGCAGGTCGGCGGGAGCGATCGCCGAGGCCTTGCGGTACGCGTTCTCCAGCGCCACCTCCGCGGCGGGGCCGTCGGACAGCTCGGCCACCTCGGGGATGCGCACCTCGAAGTCAACCCCGATCTGCGTGAGGATCGCGCGCCGCTGGGGCGATGCCGACGCGAGGATCAGTCGCGCGGCGGCCACGGACCGCCTAGCCGAGGTCGGGGAAGAACAGCCCGATCTCGCGCTGCGCGGACTCCGGCGCGTCGGAGCCGTGCACCATGTTCTGGCCGACCGCGATCGCGTAGTCGCCGCGGATCGAGCCGGTGGTGGCCTCCAGCGGGTTGGTGGCGCCGATCACCTGGCGGGCTGCGACGACCGCCGAATCGCCCTCGAGCACCATCGCCACCAGCGGTCCCGAGGTGATGAACTCCACCAGCTCCTCGTAGAAGCCCTTGCCCTCGTGCTCGGCGTAGTGGCGCGCGGCGAGCTCGCGGCTCATCGTCATGAGCTGGAGTGCCACCAGGCGCAGGCCCTTGCGCTCGAACCGGGCGACGATCTCGCCGGTGAGGTTACGGGCAAAGGCATCGGGCTTGACGAGGATGAGCGTGCGCTCCACGGCGGCGGGCCTCCTTTGGGGGTCCAGAGGGTCGGGTCGCCGACAGGCTACGCGGTCGACGCGTGAGGGGCCGCTAGGTGGTCGACGGCTGCTCGGCGGCGGGCTGCTCTGAGCTCTCCGCGCGCCGGCGCTGCCGGCGGGCCACCGGGGTCCGGCTCGCCGGCATCCCGATCTCGGCCTCGCAGAAGGGGCAGACCTTCCACGTGGGGTCAAGGGGCCGGCCACAGGCGTGGCACGGATCCTTGAGCTTGCGCATGCAGTTGGGGCAGCGCAGGAAGTCCTTCTCGACCTCGTAATCACAGTGCGGGCAGAGCTGATAGCCCAGCTCGGCCAGCCGCGCCTCGGCGGCCTGCATCTCCAGCTCGCGCTCGCGCACGTCGTCCAGGTACTCCGGCGGGCGCACGATCATGTAGACGATCGTGCCGACGTAGGGGAATCCGGAGGCCAGGGTGGCGCAGCCGATCAGCAGCGGATCGGCGATCCGGCGGCGCGCGTCCGCGTAGGTCCAGTAGATCAGCGCGAACCAGATGACCACCAGGAACAGGATCACCAGCTCCACGGCCAGGCGCAGAGCGCTGTTGGTGATGCCGAAGATTGCGAAAGGCAGCATTGAGGGGGCGAGTGTAGTGGGCACCGTGATTGTGCGGCTCATATCAATACGCCGTCAACTACCCGGTTCCTTTCAGGCCACTCGCAAGTCGTTACAGGAAGGCACGCCCGAACAGGTATCCGATGCCGAAGAACACCAGGATCACGACGGCGACGATGAGCGCCACGAGCCCGATCATCGCCAGGAACCTCGGCTGATCGTCGTCGTGCATGGTCGTTTCCTCCACGCGGGCCGGGGTCAGAGGCTGGAGGCCCGCTCGCGCCGCCCGCCCGCCAGGAGGTCGCCGATCAAATACTGAGACCCCGTCACCACGACGAGCCCGTCCGGCGCGGCCAGCTCCCGCGCCCGCGCCAGCGCCCGCCATGGGTCACCGACGACCTCCGCCGGTGGGCCATCCAGCTGCGTGGCCAGCGACTTCAGCGTCGCCGGGGGCAGCACCCGGGGGTTCTGTGTGGTCGTGAGCACCAGCCGATCGCACACCGGCATCAGCTCTGAGAGCATGCCGGCGGCGTCCTTGTCGTCGAGCACCGAGACGACGGCCACGACTGGCGCGCGCCCGCGCGCGAGCTCGGGGAGCGACTCGGTCAGCGCCCGCATCCCCTCGGGGTTGTGGGCGACGTCGAGAACGGTCAGCGGGTCGGTATCGAGCTGCTCCAGGCGCCCGGGGACCCGCACGTCCGCCGCCGCGGCGGCAACGGCCGCGGGATCCAGGGCGCGATCGGGGGCGAGATACATCTCGGCCGCCGTCCGCGCCAGCGCGAAGTTGCGGCGCTGGTACAGGCCTGCGGCGCGGACGACTGTCACTCCCGGGTCGGTCCCGGCGCGCACGATGCGCGCCCCGCGCTCGGCGCAGACGCGCTCGGCGACCGCCACCACCTCGGGCGCCAGCCCGCTGCCCAGCACCAGGGTTGCCGACGGCTGCACCACGTCGAGCTTCTCCCTGGCGATGTCGGTGAGCGTCGGCCCCAGCCAGCGCGTGTGCTCCAGGCCGACGCTGGTCAGCACCTGGACCGTCGATGGGATGACGTTGGTGGCGTCATAGCGGCCGCCCAGCCCGGCCTCGATGACCGCGCACTCCACCTCCTGGCGCGCCATCTCCGAATAGGCGGCCGCAGTGAGCGCCTCGAACTGGGTCACGCGATCGTCGGGGTCCAGCGCGCGATTGACGAGATCGGCGGCGCGAGCGGCCCGCGTGACCGCAGCGGCGAACTCGGTCGCCGTCAGATCGCGATCGCCGATCCGGATGCGCTCCCCGAAGGAGACCAGGTGCGGAGAGAGATACGTGCCGGTGCGCAGCCCGTGGTGGCTGAGGATGGAGGCGATCATGCGCGTCGTGGAGGACTTGCCGTTGGTGCCGACGACATGGATGGAGGCGAAGGCGCGCTCGGGGTGGCCGAGCGCGGTCATCAGCCGCCGCATGCGGTCCAGCTCGAAGCGCATGCCGAACCGCTCCAGCGAGAGGATGTAGCGCTCGGCCTCCTCCGGCGTGAACGGGTGCGCAGGGGAGGGGTGCCCTCGGGTCACAATGCCTCCAGCTCCGCCTGCAGGCGCGCCAGCTTGTCGCGCTCGGACTGGACGACCTCGGGGCGCGCCTTGGCCACAAAGCCCTCGTTGGCGAGCTTGCGCTCGGCGCGCTCGATCTCCGACTCGAGCTTGGAGCGATGCTCGGCCAGGCGTGCCGTGGCCCCGTCCAGGTCGACATCGGCGCCGGCGTAGATCTGCACCCGGCCGCCGGGGATCGGCACCGACGCCACCGGCTGGGCACCGTTGCCACCGGCGTCGAGCGTCAGCCTCGCCAGGCGGCCGACGTGGTCGATGGTGTCCTCGTAGCCGGAGCCCTCCAGGCGGGCGTCCAGCGTCGCCCCCGGCTCGACGCCGGCCAGATTGCGCCAGCGCCGCAGTTCCTGGATCGCCTCGATGGCCCGCTGGACCGCGCTCTCGGCCGCCGCGTCGATCTCGGCGGCCGGGCCGTTGGAGACGCGGGCGGCCAGCAGGCCCTCGCTTCCGGGGATGTGGGCGTAGATCTCCTCGGTCTCGAACGGGATGAGCGGGTGCGCCAGGGCGACGGTCTCGGTGAGCACGTGCAGCAGCGTCGCCGATAGCTCGGGTTCGCCGGCCCGCAGCCGCGGCTTGACCAGCTCCAGGTACCAGTCGCACAGCTCGCCGTAGATGAAGTCGTAGAGGCCGAGGGCGGCGTGGGAGAAATCGAAGCCCTCGATCGCCGCCGACAGGTCGGCGCGGGCGCGCTCCAGCCGCGACAGGATCCAGCGATCCTCGACCGCCCGGGGCATGGCAGCGGCGCGCACCGGGGCGTCCGCGCCGCCCACGCCGAGCAGGATGAGCCGCGCCGCGTTCCACAGCTTGTTGGTGAGCTGCTGGCCCTGGGCCACCTTGTCCTCGGAGAACCGGACATCCTGCCCGCTGGACATGGCCAGCAGTCCCCAGCGCACCGCGTCGGCGCCGTAGGCGGGGAAGTCGCCGGGCGACCGATTGCCCTGCGCGAACACCGGCGGTCGCGGCCCGCCCTCGATCAGGTCGATCGGGTCGATGCCGGTCCCCAGCGACTTGGACATGCGCCGGCCGTCGGGCGCCTGGATAATCGAGGTGATGTGGACGTCGGAGAACGGCTCTGCGCCCGTGAACTCCAGCCCCATCATGATCATCCGCGCCACCCACAGGAAGATGATGTCGCGACCGGTGACCAGCGCGTCGGTGGGATAGAACGCCCGGAGCTCCGGCGTGTCTCGGGGCCAGCCGAGCGTGGCGAACGGCCACAGCGCGCTGGAGAACCACGTGTCCAGGACGTCGGGATCACGATGCCATCCCTCGCCCTTGGGCGGCTCGGTTCCGACGTAGGTGTCCAGGTCGCGGTACCACACCGGCAGCTGATGGCCCCACCACAGCTGGCGTGAGATGCACCACGGCCGGATGTTCTCCATCCAGTCCAGGTAGACCTTGGCCTGGCTGGCGGGGTGGAAGCGCACGCGGCCGCTGGTGACGGCCGCGATGGCGGGCTTGGCCAGCTGGTCCATCGCCATGAACCACTGCAGCGAGATGAGCGGCTCGATCCGCTGCCCGGAGCGATGCGAGAAGGGCACCGTGTGCTCATACGGCTCGGTGTGGTCGATGAGTCCCTGCTCGGTCAGCTCGGACACGACCGCCCGCTGGGCCTCCGCGGCGGTCATGCCCTGAAAGCGCTCGGGGGCCTCGGCGGTGATGCGGCCGTCCTCGCCGATGACCGACGGCTGCGCCAGCCCGTGCTTACGCCCGATCTCGAAGTCGTTGGGGTCGTGCGCGGGGGTGATCTTCAACGCGCCGGTGCCGAAGTCGGGCCGGACGTATTCGTCGGCGATGATCTTCAGCTTGCGCCCCACGAGGGGCAGGATCGCCTTCTCGCCGATGAGCCGGCGGTAGCGCTCGTCCTCGGGATGGACGGCGATGGCGGTGTCGGCGAGCATCGTCTCGGGCCGCACGGTGGCGACGGTGATCGCTCCCGATCCCGTCGCCAGCGGGTAGTCGATGTAGTACAGCGTGTCCCTGACCTCGCGCTGCTCGACCTCCAGGTCGGAGATCGCCGAGCCGGTCCCTGGATCCCAGTTGACCATGTAGCGGTCGCGGTAGATGTAGCCCTTCTCGTAGAGCGTCACGAACACTCGAAGCACGGCCTGGACGTAGTCATCGTCCAGCGTGAAGCGCTCGGTGTCGTAGTCCGCCGAGGCGCCCAGGCGCTTGAGCTGCTCGATGATCGTGCCGCCGTACTCCGCGCGCCACTCCCACACCCGGTCCACAAACGCCTCGCGCCCGAGCTCACGGCGGCTGCTCCCCTGGCTCACGAGCGCGCGCTCCACCTGGGTCTGGGTGGCGATCCCCGCGTGGTCGGTGCCGAGGATCCACTTCGTCCGCTGCCCCCGCATGCGGTGATAGCGGGCCAGGCAGTCCTGAATGGAGTTGTTGAGCGCGTGGCCCATGTGGAGCACGCCGGTGACGTTCGGCGGCGGGATCGCGATCGAGTAGTTCTCCTCCGGGGTTCCCTCCGGGTCCGGATGAAACAGGCCGGATTGCAGCCATTTCTCGACGATCCGGGGCTCCACCTCGGTGGGGTCGTAGCGAGTTGTCGATTGGAGGTCGGGCATCGAGTGGCGAGTGTAGATCCAATCGGTGATTATCGCTGAGTTACGGTGGGCCAACCTGATATCGTCTATTTACGATGACGCCAGGCCAGCTCATTCGCGACGCCCGCCGCTCCGCGGGCCTCAGCCAGCAGGCGTTGGCAAGCCGGATGGGCACCACCCAGTCGGCGATCGCCGGCCTTGAGTCCGATCGCTCGAGCCCGCGCGTGTCGACGGTGGAGCGGGCACTGCGAGCGTGCGGACAGGAGCTGACGCTGGGCGCGCACAACAACGCATCCAGCATCGACGAAACGCTGGTCGCGAGCATGCTGCGCATTCCACAGGAGCATCGTCTCAGGAGCTTCGCCAACAGCTACGCCAACGTGCAGGAGCTGGCGCTCGCCGCGGCCCGAGCCCGTGGAGAACTGGCCTGACTTCAACCCGGAGGCTTTGCTCCGGCGGCTCGTCGCACACGGCGTCGATTTCGTCATCGTCGGTGGTATGGCGATGGTGCTGCACGGTTCGGCGCGCCTCACGCGCGACCTGGACATCTGCTACTCGGTCGACCCCGCCAACCTCGAGGCACTGGGGGCCGCAATGGTGAAGCTCGGAGCGCGCCTGCGTGGCGTATCCGAGGATCTTCCATTCGTTCCGGATGCGCGGACGCTGCGGCGAACGACGATTCTCACCCTCGACAGCGACGACGGGCGGATCGATCTCCTCGCGTCGCCGGCTGGTGCGCCACCGTACCCCCAACTGCGGGAACGGGCGACGCGCACCACATTCGATGGCACCGCGATCCTGGTCGCGTCGCTGGACGACATGGAGTCAATGAAGCGTGCCGCGGGACGTCCGCGCGATCTCATGGACGTGGAGGAGATCGAGGTCATCCGCCGGCTGCGCCGGCAGCTCGGCACGCGTTAGGCCGCGGCTTCGTCCTCGTCGGGAGCGGCGACCGTGACGAGCGTCGGCGAGACGCCCTTCTCGATGGTCTCCCGCGTGACGACGCACTTCTGGACATCACGGCGCGACGGCAGCTCGAACTGCACCTCGAGCAGGACCTCCTCGATGATCGAGCGCAGCCCGCGGGCGCCGGTCTCGCGCTCGAGCGCCTTGTCGGCGACCGACGACAGCGCCTCGTCGGCGAACACCAACTCGATGCCGTCGAACTGGAAGAAGCGCTGGAACTGCTTGACGAGCGCGTTGCGCGGCTCGGTGAGGATCTTCATCAGCTCGTTGCGGTCGAGCTGATGGATGGCCGACATGACCGGGAGGCGGCCGATGAACTCGGGGATGAGGCCGTACTGGATGAGGTCCTCGGGCAGGCAGTGCTCGAAGATCTGGCCCGTGTCGCGCTGCTCCTTGGACTGGATGGCGGCGCCGAAGCCCACGCCCTGATGGCCGATGCGGCGTTCGATGACGCGATCGAGGTTGGCGAACGCGCCGCCGCAGATGAACAGGACGTTGGTGGTGTCGATGGAGAGGAACTCCTGATGGGGGTGCTTGCGCCCCCCCTGGGGCGGGACGCTGGCGGTGGTCCCCTCGAGGATCTTTAGCAGCGCCTGCTGGACGCCCTCGCCCGAGACGTCGCGGGTGATCGACGGGTTGTCGGCCTTGCGGGCGATCTTGTCGACCTCATCGATGTAGATGATCCCGGTCTCGGCCTTCTTGACGTCGTAGTCGGCGGCCTGGATGAGCTTGAGGAGGATGTTCTCCACGTCCTCGCCGACGTACCCGGCCTCGGTGAGCGCCGTGGCGTCAGCGATGGCGAACGGGACGTTGAGGATCTTGGCCAGGGTCTGGGCCAGCAGGGTCTTGCCGCACCCGGTCGGCCCGAGCAGGAGGATGTTGGACTTCTGCAGCTCGATGTCGTGCTCATCGGACTGCATCATCTGGACGCGCTTGTAGTGGTTGTAGACCGCCACCGACAGCGACCGCTTGGCCTGCTCCTGGCCTACGACGTACTCGTTGAGGACGTCGTAGATCTCCCGCGGCTTGGGGAGATTCTCAATATCGAAGCTCGGCGGGGCGGTGAGCTCCTCATCGATGATCTCGTTGCAGAGATCGATGCACTCATCGCAGATGTAGACGCCCGGGCCGGCGATCAGCTTCTTGACCTGCCGCTGGGACTTTCCGCAGAAGCTGCAGAGAAGCTGTTCGTTGGAGTCGGTCGGACGTGCCATGAATCCCCTCCCAGAGCTACGACTCGGTCAGCGTTCTCCAGCCCTAGAGCCTAATGCACTAGTGCTGGGAGATCACGCGATCGATGATTCCGTACTCCTTGGCCTCCTCTGAGCTCATGAAGTAATCACGTTCGGTATCTCTCCGAACTTCCTCAAGATCTTTACCCGTGTGCTTGGCAATGATCTCATCCAGGCGGCGCCGGACATCGATGATCTCCCGCGCGTGGATCTCGATATCAGTCGCCTGACCCTGGAAGCTGGAGGAGACCTGGTGGATCAGGATCTTGGCGTTGGGGAGCGCCATGCGCTTGCCTTCGGCCCCTCCGGCGAGCAGCAGCGCGCCCATCGACATCGCGATCCCGACGCAGATCGTCTGCACGTCGGGCTTGATGAACTGCATCGTGTCGTAGATCGCCAGCCCCGCGTACACGGAGCCCCCGGGCGAGTTGATGTAGATCGAGATGTCCTTGTCGGGATCCTCGGACTCGAGATGCAGGAGCTGAGCGACGATCAGATTCGCGATCTGGTCGTCCACCGGCGTGCCGAGAAAGACGATCCGCTCATTGAGCAGACGGCTGTAGATGTCGAAAGCGCGCTCCCCCCGGGAGGTTTGCTCGACGACCATCGGTACGAGTGGGCTCATCGTCCTCGCTTCATCGGTTCAAAGGCGCTACAGAGCTTTCGCGTCCTGCGCCGGAATCCTGCCGACTGTAGCAACCGCCGGACACCCCTCAGACCAGCCACTCCGGACAAGTGAGCCGCCGCGTCTTGGCCGCGGCGGACACGCATCCAGGGCGTCAGCTGCCGGGGGTCCAGAGCTGGCCTGAGCCGCTCTCGGAGTCCTCTTTGCCGGGAGTCCAGAGCTTTTCGCGTGCCTGAGCCTGCTCCACCGTGATGGGGGTGGCCTCGCGCACCAGCAGCTCCGCCGCCCGGCTGGTGGCGACGTCCTGGCGCAGCTCCTCCAGGCGCCCCGCCTTGCGCAGGCGCTCCATCAGCTCGGCGGGATCCGAGCTGTCGCGCTCGGCGGCGGGGGTGAGCGCCTCCAGCAGATCCTCGTCGGAGGGGTCGATCTCCTCGGCGGCGACGACCGCGGCCAGGACCGCCTCGCGGCGCAGCGCGGCGGCGGCCTCGGGCTCGGCCTCGTGGGCGAGCTCCTCCTCGTCCTTGCCGGCGATCTTCAGGTAGGTGTCCTTGCCGATCCCCTGGCGGGCGAGCGCCGAGAAGGTCTGCTCGAGCATCTCGTGCGCACGCGCGTGGACGAGCGTGTCGGGCAGCTCGACCTCGGCCTCGTTGGCCGCGGCCTCCAGCACCGCCTGCTCGAACTCGCGCTCCACCGCGTGCTCGTCGGCGTGGCGCAGCTTGCCCGCGATGTCCTCGCGCAGCTCGGCCAGCGTGTCGAACTCCGAGGCCTCGGAGGCGAAGTCATCGTCGAGCTCGGGCAGGCGCTTGGCCTTGACCTCGCCGACCTTGACGTCGAAGGTGGCGTCCTTGCCCGCAAGTTCGGGAGCGTAGTCCGCGGGGAAGGTGACGCTGACGGACCGCTCGTCACCGGCCGACGCGCCGATGATCTGATCCTCAAAGCCCTCCACCAGGCGGCCGGAGCCGAGCTCGATGAGCTGATCGCGGCCCTCGCCGCCCGGGAACGGCTCTTCGTCGACCCGGCCCAGGTAGTCAAGGACCACGTAGTCACCGCTCTCGGCGGGGCGATCCACCGTGTCCAGGGTGGCGAGCCGGTCGCGCAGGCGCTCCACCTCCGCGTCCACCGCGGCATCGTCGACGGCGGGCTCGCGGCGCCCCACCTCCAGGCCCTTGTACTGCCCGAGCTTGGCGGTGGGCCGCACGCCGATCTCGATGGAGAAGGCCAGGGGCTCGCCCTGCCCCGGCACGTCCTCGGCGAAGTTGATGTCGGGCTCGCCAATCGGGGCGATGCCGGCGGTATCGATGGCGTCGATGTACCACTCGCTCAGGCTCGAGCGGAGCGCCTCGTCAAATACGGCGTCGCGGCCGAGGCGTCGCATGACCACGGGAGGCGGGACCTTCCCCTTGCGAAACCCCGGAATGCGCAGCTGCCCGCCGAGCTTGCGGGCGGCCTGCTGCAGCTTGCGCTCGACCTCCTCGGCGGGAACCTCGGCATCGACGCGCACGCGGGACTCGGGGAGCTCAGTGACGTTCGTCTTCACGGTGGCCATGGTCGCGCAGACGATAGCCTGATCCAGATTGCTTGGGCGGATCGCAGCGCGCGTCGTGACCGGGCCGCTCGCCTTCCTGCTCGGCGGCGTTATCGACGTCCTGGCCTACGCGGCGGCGTCGGCGCGGGTGCGCCTGCGCGCCGGCGGGCGCGGCTGAAACCGCCGCGGACCGCTGCAGCCGCACCGCTCAGGTCAGCTGACCGGCGTCGGCCACGAGGCCGCGCAGCTCGCGCAGCACGACGGGCAGCGTGGTGGTGTCGTACTCCCGCGAGCCCTTGACGTCGGCCAGCACCGCGTCGGCCCGCCCCACCTCCTCGGCGTTGCGCTCAAGCCAGTCCTGGAGCGGCTCCGGCGCGCCGTACTCGAGCGAGGAGAGGAGGATCTCGCGCGTGAGCGACCGATGCAGGCGGTATAGGTCGTCGCGCAGCGCGGCCCGGGCCAGAGATTGCCAGCGATCGGTGCGCGGCAGCTCGAGGATGCGATCGCGCAGCCAGTCGAGCCCCAACCGCGAGCCGATGCCGAAGTAGACGTCGGTGACCATCGGCTGCTCCATTCCGGTGGTCCCGGCGTCGACCACGATGTCGAACACCGACAACAACGCCGGCATGCTCGCCACGCGGTGGGCCAGCTCCGCCGGCACCCCGCCGGCCTCGAGGTCGCCCCGGCGCTCGGCGAACTGCTCGCGATCGAGCCCCAACAGGACGTCGGGCAGGGCGGCGGCCAGGACCTGCGCCGCCGGGGCGAAGCGGTCCGCCATCGCGGTCACGTCGATGCCGGCGCGCGGCCCCGCCCGCACCACCCACCGCGCCGCGCGCTCGACCAGGCGGCGGCCCTCGATGAGCATGGCCAGCTGGGTCCCGGCCTCGATCCTGTTGTCGAGCGCCTCGACGGCGTCCCAGAAGCTGCGCATGTCGAACACCTCGCGGGCCACCGCGAACGCGCGAGCCAGGAGGGGCGCGCGAGCGCCGGTCTCCTCGGCCAGCCGGAACGCGAAGGTCATCCCGACGCGGTCGACGAGCTGGTTGGCAACGATGGTGGCGATCAGCTCGCGGCGCAGGCGATGGTGGCCGATGTGCTCGGAGAAGCGCTCGGGCAGCGGCGCGGGGAAGTAGCGCTCGAGGTCGCGTATGAGGTACGGGTCCTCGGGCAGATCGGACTCCACCAGCTCTGAGTAGAGAAAGATCTTGCCGTAGGCCATCAGCGTGGCCAGCTCGGGCCCGACGAGCCCGCGCCGGTCGCTGCGGCGCGCCGCGATTGTCTTCTCGGAGGGGAGGAACTCGAGCTCGCGGTCCAGGGACGCGACCTGCTCCAGCCGGCGGATGAGGCGGGCGTGCACGTCGAGCATCGACACCGCCTGCGCGGCGGCCAGGCTCAGCGCCTGGGTCTGGGTGTAGCTGCCGTAGAGGACCTGAGCGCTCACCGCGTCGGTCATCTGGACGAGCAGGTCGTTGCGCTCATCGTCGGTCATCTCGGCCTCGGCGATGACGTCGCCCAGGAGGATCTTGATGTTGACCTCGTGGTCTGAGCAGTTGACGCCGGCGACGTTGTCGATGGCGTCGGTGTTGATACGGCCGCCGGTCTGCTCGGGCCCGCCGCTCAGCGCGTAGTCGATGCGGCCGCGCTGCGTGAAGCCGAGGTTGCCCCCCTCCCCCACCACCCGGCAGCGCAGCTGCGAGCCGTCGACCCGGAGGCCGTCGTTGGCGCGATCGCCGACATCGGCGTGCGTCTCCTCGGCCGCCTTGACGTAGGTGCCGATGCCGCCGTTGAACAGCAGGTCCACCGGTGCGCACAGCAGCTCGTGGATGAGCTCGGTGGGCGACAGCCGGTCGGCCTCGATGCCCAGCGCCTCCTTGACCTGCGGCGTGATCGGGATCGACTTGAGGCTGCGCGCATGCACGCCGCCCCCCTCGGAGATGACTGCCGGGTCATAGTCGCTCCAGGACGACCGCCCCCGGGCGAACAGCCGCCGGCGCTCGGCGAAGCCGGCGGCCGGGTCGGGGTCGGGGTCCAGGAAGACGTGCGCGTGGTTGAACGCTGCCAGCAGCCTGATGTGCTCCGAGCACAACATCCCGTTGCCGAACACGTCGCCCGACATGTCCCCGATGCCGACGACCGTGAACGCCTCGCTCTGGACGTCGGTGCCGAGCTCGCGGAAGTGGCGCTTGACCGACTCCCAGGCGCCGCGTGCGGTGATCCCCATCGCCTTGTGGTCATAGCCGTGCGAGCCGCCTGAGGCGAATGCGTCGCCCAGCCAGAACCCGTAGGCGGCCGAGACCTCGTTGGCGATGTCGGAGAACGTCGCCGTCCCCTTGTCGGCGGCCACCACCAGGTAGGGATCATCTTCGTCGTAGCGCACCACGCGCTCGGGCGGCACGACCGCGCTGCCGGCGTAGTTGTCAGTGAGGTCGAGCAGCCCCGACAGGAATGTGCGGTAGCAGGCGATGCCCTCCTCGCGCAGCGCCTCCGCCCCGCCGCTCGCGGGCGGGCGTTTGACGACGAAGCCGCCCTTGGAGCCGACGGGGACGATGAGCGCGTTCTTGACCATCTGGGCCTTCATCAGCCCCAGCACCTCGGTGCGGAAATCCTCGCGACGGTCCGACCAGCGGATCCCGCCGCGCGCGACCTTGCCACCCCGCAGGTGGATCCCCTCGACGCGCGGCGAGTAGACGAAGATCTCGAAGCGCGGGCGCGGCCGGGGCAGCATCGCCAGCTGGGACGGGTCCAGCTTGAACGACAGGTAGCCCAGTGGCGGATCGGCGCCGGCGTCGACGCGGAAGTAATTGGTGCGCAGCATCGCCAGCACCACGGCCAGGAAGCTGCGCAGGATGCGGTCCTCGTCGAGGCTCTGGACGTCGTCGATCTCGGACTCGATCTCCGCGGTGAGCGCCTCGGTGCGAGCGGGATCGGCGGTGTCGGGATCGAACCGCGACTCGAACAGCCGCACCAGCGCTACCGCGATGGTGGGATGGCGCAGCAGCGTCCCGGTCATGTAGGAGTCCGAGAACGCGACCGTCGCCTGGCGCAGGTACCGCAGAATGGCTCGGATGATCGTGATCTCCAGGCCGGTGAGCCCGGCGCCCATCACAAGGCCGTTGAGCCGGTCGTCCTCGAGCCGGCCCGACCATACGGCGATGATCACGTCGGCAAACGATGTGCCGGCGCGCGCGAGTCCCTGCGGATCGCACCACAGGCCGAAGTCGTAGATCCACACCGGGCTCAGCCCCGCAGGGCTGACCTCGTACGGGCGCTCGTCGGCGACCTTGGCCCCCATGTGCTCAAAGGTCGGCACCACGTCGGACAGCGACACCCGCTTGGCGCTGAGCAGCTGACAGCGGACCATGTGCTCGCTCTCGGCCGGGCGCCGGTAGATATCGATGATCGGCTGTCCGGCGGCGAGCAGTTCCTCGATGCGGTCCACGTCGAGCAGCGCGGTCTCGGCGCTGCGGTCGGCTCGGTACCCCGGCGGAAACGCCTGGCCGTAGCGGGCGTAGAGCTCGGGGCCCCGCTGCTCGCCGTGGGCAGCGATGAGCACCGCGCGCAGCTGATCTGTCCACGCCCGCGTGGACTCGGCGATGCGGGCCTCGATCTCGGCCACGTCGTAGGGGTCGGGTACCCCCCCGGGCGTGTGCACGATGTAGTCGACGCGGACGATCAGCGACTCCGAGAGCTGCAGGCGCCAGTCCACGTGGTCTCCGCCGAAGGCCTCGGCCAGGATCCGCCCCGCCCGCTGGCGGTTCTCGGTGTTGAAGCGGTCACGGGGCAGGCACAGCGTGCAGGCCACGAACCGGTCCAGCTGGTCGGCGGTGACGAACAGGCGCACCCGCTGGCGCTCGCCGAGGCCCAGGATGCCGATGGCGATCTCGAACAGGTCGTCGGCGTCGATCTGGACCAGGAGATCGCGCGGCAGCGACTCGAGGATGTCGATCAGGCCCTTGGCGTCGTGGCTGTCGGGCGCGAACGCGGCGTGGCTGAGCACCCGCTCCACCTTGCCGCGCAGGAGCGGGATGTCGCGCGGGCTGGTCTTGTAGGCGGTGGTGGTGTAGAGGCCGAGGAAGCGCCGCTCGCCGGTGACGGTGCCGTCGGGCGCGAACTGCTTGACCCCGACGTAGTCCAGATATGACGGCCGGTGCACGGTGGCACGCGAGTTGGCCTTGGTCAGCACCAGCGGGTGCGGCGAGCGGGCCAGCGCCAGGGCCTTGCCGGTCAGCGTCTTGGACGGCGTCGGCGACGCGCCGCGGAGGATCCCCAGACCCGAGCCCCCGACGACGGTCAGCTCCGCGGACTCCTCCCCGGGGGTGAGCACGTACTCCCGGTAGCCGAGGAACGTGAAGTGCTCGTCGGCGAGCCAGGCCAGGAAGGCCTGGGCCTCGGCGAGCTCATGGGGCTCGGCGGGCGGCGCCTGCCGGCGCAGCTCGGTGGCCAGAGCCGTGGTCTGGGCGCGCATCTGCGCCCAGTCCTCCACGGCGGCCCGGACCTCCTCGAGCACGAGCTCCACCCCCGCCCGCAGCACCGACAGCCGCTCCGGATCGGGCTCGTGGGCGACCTCGACGTGGATGACCGACTCGGTCACGAAGCCGAACGCCGTCGCGCCGGGCTCGAGTACCTGGGTGAGCTCGCCCTCAACGTCGCGCACGACGCGCATCACCGGGTGGACGATGAGCTCGATGTTGTAGCCCTGCCGGCTCACCTCCATCGTCACCGAGTCCACGATGAACGGCATGTCGTCGGAGATGACCTCGACCACGGTGTAGGGCGAAGTCCAGCCGTCGCGCTCGCGCTGCGGGTTGTAGACGTTGACCTTGGCCTCGCCGCGGGCGCGGTGGCGGGCGAGTCGCCAGTGGGCGACAACGGCGCCGCACAGGTCGGCCTGGTCGCGGTCGGCGAGGTCCTTGGCCGGCACCCAGTGGTAGTACTGGCGCACGAACTCGAGGTAGGACGCCGGCGGCTCCTCAGCCAGCTGACGGCCGACCGTCTGGCCCAGCGATTCGATCAGGTCCTGCTCGAGATCACCAGCCTTGACGGCCATCAGCACACACCTCTCCTGACGTCAGTGGTCGCGCACTGCGCGGTAACAACGTACCCATCCCGTCGGATCAAGGGTGCGTCAGCGCGCGTACTTCCTCCACGATGCGCTGGGCGTCGTCCACGGTGACGACGAGGCGCCCGAACGGCGCGCCGGGCGTCAGGTCGATCCGCACCGCCGGCCCGCAGCCGTGGATCGCGGCGAAGTCCGGCGCCCCGCCGGTCACCCGCCGGACGCCGTAGGCCACCACTCCGGGAATGCCGGTGCCCGGCGCGCGGATGCCGCGCAGGGCCCCCCAGGGATCGGGCTCGGCGCACACGCTGCGAATCGATGCCAGGGGAACGCGAACCTCGCGCCGCAGCGCCGCCGCCTGCTCGACCCCGCTGAGCCGGATCACGAGCTCGTCGGACTCCACCTCCAGGCTGGCCACGGTCCAAGCGTAACTCGCGGCGCTCAAGCCGACCACCGATTCGGCCGATGCGCTCCGCATGGCCTCGATGAGGGGAACGACCGCTGGACGCGTCATCGCGCCGGCGGCGCTTGCTGCGGTGCTCCTCACCGGCGACGCGTTCGCGGCCGGGCTGAACGCGCGCCAGGGCAACCTCGGGGCGTGGCTGGTGGTCGCAGCCGTGGCCCTTCTCGGCCTGGTGCTCGCCGGCATCGCCGTGGCCGCGGGGCGGGCGCTGGTGCGCCGCGAGCGCGCCCTGGGCGACGCTACGCGCGACCTGGACGAGCTGCTGCAGTCCTCGAGCTCCGCGGAGGAGTCCCAGCGCCTGCTGATGACCAACGCCGCTCGAGTGCTGCCCGGCGCCGGCTGCGGCGTGCTGCTGGTCGCCGAGGGCGGCGAGCGGCTGGAGCCCAAGCTGGGCGAGGCGGTCGACCAGTCGCCTCTGCACGGCATCCGCACCGACGGGCTCGGCGCCCGCTCGTGCCTGGCCATGCGACTGGGGCGCAGCCACGAGCGCAGCCAGGACAAGAGCCCGCTGGCCCCCTGCGGCGTGTGCGGCGGCATCGACGCCGACGTCGCCTGCGAGCCCCTGGTGTCCGGCAGCGAGATCGTCGGCGCCCTGCTCGTGGCCCATGCCAACCGCATCTCCGGTCGCGAGCGGGCCGCGCTGCGCGACGCGGCGCGCCGTACGGCGCCGATCCTGGCCAGCCAACGGGAGCTGGCGCTGGTAGAGGAGCGCTCGGTCACCGATGCCCTCACCGGGCTGCCCAACCGCCGCGCCGCCGAGGAGACGATCCGCCGTATGGTGGCGCAGGCGGGACGCTCGCTCAGCCCGCTCGGAGTGGTGCTGCTCGACCTCGATCGCTTCCGCGTCCTCAACGACCTGCACGGCCACAGTCACGGCGACAAGGCGCTGGCCGCGGTGGGGCGGCTGCTGTCCGCCACCGTGCGCGCCAGCGACTTCGCGGCGCGGTTCGGCGGCGAGGAGTTCCTGCTGCTGCTGCCCCAGACCGACCGCCAGGGCGCGATCGAGCTGGCCGAGAAGATCCGCCGCCAGATCGAGCGCACCGAACTCGTCCAGACCGGCCCGATCACCGCCAGCTTCGGCGTCGCCGGTCTGCCGGAGGACGCCGTGGCCCCGGACGAGCTCATCCGCAAGGCCGACCGCGCGCTCTACCTGGCCAAGGCCCAGGGCCGCAACCGCGTCGAGTCCGCGGATCCCAGCGGGCACGGCGCGCGCTAGCTCACGACCCCGGTGGGAAGTGGTACGCCGTGTGGGGCGGTACCTGGGGGCCCACCTCCAGCACGATCTCCGCGTGCCGGCGCAGCGCCACCGTGCCCGGCGGCCCCGGGCGCGGGCGGCCGTCGACGTACACGTGGACCCGGCCGCCGAAGGAGAGCAGGCGATGGGCGGTCAGCGTCTGCCCCCAGGCGCGGAACAGGTCGGCGAGGGTGGCGGGCGCCCCGGGGCGCACGAGCACCACGCCGGTCGGCTCGAGCGTCACGAGATCGCCGTAGCAGCGCGCCCCGATGATCCGGCCCCCGGACCACGTGACCGGGCCTCGGAGCCCGATTCCGGCGGCCACGAGCACGACGCGGTTGCGCGCGAACAGCTCCACATGCGCACCGCTGCGCTCGCCCAGCCCGCTCCGGCACGCCCCGGGCACCGGCCCCCGCGCGGCCGGGTGAAACGCGGCGGCGTGGCCGATCGGCCGCGACTGCGCGATCAGCGCGGCAGGGATCGCGTTCGACGCGGACGGCGGGGCCGCCGAGGAGCCGCACGCGCCGATCGCCAGCGCAAGCGCGAGCGCACCCGGGGCGACTAGACGCCGGCCCGCCACGCCTCGGCGTCCTCGCCCGGGGCACCGCCGACGCCGGCGGGGTACGCCGCGGGGTCCCGCGTCTCGGCCCGTCTGCGGCCCGAGCGCTCGGCCAGAGCGAACACCACCGGCAGCAGCGCCACCCCGGCACTCAGGCACGCGACCACCGCCACTCGCGCCAGTAGCGCGGGCAGCGCCATGAGCACGTAGCCGTCGAGCAGGACGGCGATCAGCGACGCGCCCTCCCAGATCGCCAGCGCGGCGATCAGGAAGATCGTGAACCAGCCGTGGCGGCGGCGGGCCAGCCGCCATGCGGCCCACGCCACGAACGCCAGCGCAGCCGCGAGCAGCACCGCCTGCCCCGCCGACACTGACGGGCGTCCGTGCAGCTGCTGGCCGGTGACGGCGACGGCGAACCCGGCCAGCGCCACCGCCGCCAGTCCGCGAGCGAGCCGCTCGTCGAGCTCGGGCCGGCGCAGCCGCAGCACCGCCGCCGCACACGCGAGCGCCACCAGGATCGGCCAGAACCACACGATCGACGGGCTGGCGGCGAAGTAGAGCCCGCCGGTGATCGTGCTGGGCGCGCCGTCGATGCGCAGCGGGACGCGCCACCGGCCCAGGTAGGTGGCGCCGGGCGCCGGCGCCGTCGCCGCCAGCGCGTGCAGCCGCCCGTCGTGCCAGCCGTAGGTATGGGCGCCGCTGATCGCCGACCAGTGCGGCGCCACGCGCGGCCCGGTGGTCGGCGGCGGCGTCTCGGCCGGCACCTGGTTGAGGTAGTACATCGCCGAGGCGATGTTGACTGCCACCCCGCGCGGCGAGAAGCGCAGGTAGGGCGCCCCCTGGTAATCGATCACCACGACCGTGCGGCGGAGGCTCACGTGCAGCCACAACCGTTGATCGCCGTCGATGACCTTGGCCTCGATTCCCGCCGGGACGGAGCTCAGGCGCGCCACGTAGCTGGACGCCGCCGGATCTACGGGTCCGTGCGCGGCAGCGGTCGACGGGAGCGCCAGTGCCGCCACAATCACTGCGAGCGCCCCGGCGATTCGCCCACGCTGACGCCACACGCCCATATCCATTGCCAGACTGTACGCACCCCCTTGCCACCCTTCGCCGCCGTTGGCTCGGGTGCGCCTGCGTAGCGCTGGCGGTGGCGACGCTGGCGCCGGGGCGAGCGCTTGCGGACGGGGATCCGGCCAGCGACGTGCTCGCATCGCAGTCGCTGTTCCTGCCCGCCGACGGGGGGTTCCGGGAGTCCGGCGCGGCGCGGCTGACCGGGCTGTTGGCGGCGGCGCAGCGTGCGGGCGTGCCGATCCGGGTGGCCCTGATCTCCACGCCCGCCGATCTCGGCTCGGTCGGCGCGCTGTGGCGCAAGCCCGCGCCGTACGCGCGCTTCCTGGGCCAGGAGCTGTCCCAGGTGTTCCGTGGCACCGTCGTGGTGGTGATGCCCAACGGGGTCGGCACGTACGTGACGACCAGGCCGGGGGACGACCTGGTGGCAGTCAACGCCCCGCGGGCCTCCCCGATCACGACCGCCATCCTCACGGTGCAGACACTGGCCAACCACGCCGGGCATCGCCTCCCCCTGCCCGCGGCCGCGGCGCAGCCGGGCTCCGCGTCGGCCCTGGGGTCCGTCGACCTCGGGTCGTGGCTGGCCCTGGCCGCTGGCGCCGCGCTCATCGCCGCGGCCTGGACCGCCAGCCTGCGCGCCCGGCCGGCGCGGCGCCTGCGACGCGCGCCCTGAACGGGTAGGCTGGTGCGGCGATGGAGCCCGAACGAGCCCGAGACCTTCTGGCGCGCGAGCGCCGCCGGATCGAGGAGGCGCTCGGCCTCCACACCGGCGGGTCGCTGGAGTCCGACGAGAACGTGGAGCCCGGAGACGAGGGCTCGGAGGATCTCTACCAGGACGAGCTCGATGCCGGGCGGGCCGCCGATCTGCGCGCCGAACTGGCCGCCGTCGAGCGTGCGGAGAAGCGCCTGGCGGAGGGCACGTACGGTCTGTCTGTGCTCAGCGGCGAGCCGATCCCCGACGGCCGCCTCGAAGCGCGTCCCACGGCCGAGCTGACCGTCGAAGAGCAGCAGCGCCAGACCGGCTGAGCTGCAGGCGCTCAGCCGAGCCCAAGTGCGGAGGCCAGCCCGCGCCACTGCGCGCGCGGCACGCCGCCGACGCCCACCGGCTGCAGGCAGACGTGGTCAGCGCCGGCGTCCAGGTGCGCCTCGGCGACCGCCGCGATCTCCTCCGCCGTCCCGTGAGGCACGATCGTGTCGATCAGGCGGTCCGATCCGCCGTCGGCGAGGTCCTGCTCGGTGAACCCGTAGCGCAACAGGTTGTCCGTGTAGTTACGCAGGCCGAGGTACAGCTTCGCGTAGTGGCGAGCGGTGGCACGCGCCGCGTCGGGATCGGTGTCGAGCACGCAGGCCAGCTCGGTGGCCAGCAGCGGGCCTTCGCGCAGACGGGCACGCGCCGCGACGGTGTGCTCGGGCGGCACGAAGTACGTGAGCGTGCCGCGGGACCGCTCCCGGCACAGGTCGAGCATCTTGGGCCCGAGGGCGGCCAGACAGCGCCGTTCGGGCGCGATCGGCCCGGGGGCGGCGTCGATCCCGTCCAGGAACGCCCGCATGGTGGTCAGCGGCCGCGTGTAGTCGCTGGTGGCCTCGGGATGGCCGATCCCGATCCCCACCAGCAGTCGCTCGCCGAACCGGGGGCGCAGTTCGGCGTAGTCACGCGCCAGCTCGGCGGGGTCGTAGGTCCACACGTTGACGATGCCCGTGGCCACGACGATCGCGTCGGCACCCTCCAACAGCGCGCGGGTGTCGGCCAGGCGCGGCGATCCCCCGAGCCAGAACGTGCCGAAGCCCAGCTCGGCCACCAGCGCGACGGCCTCGCCGGCGTTGTCCTCGCCGACGGCGCGGTACGAGGTCCAGACTCCGAAGCGGCCGAGCTCCATGTGCACAGCCTTGCATACGGCGCCTATGATGCCCGCGTGGACTTCTGGCGCCTTGACGCTGAATCGGTGCAGCCGCACTCGCCCCGCATCCTGCACTCAGACGACGAGGCCAACCGAGTCATCCTCCTGGCCCTCGCCGCGGGCGAGCGCCTCTCCGAGCACCAGGTCCACGAGCACGCGCTGGTCGCCGTGCTCGACGGCGAGGTGGTGATCCGCGCGGGCGCGCAGGAGGAGCGGCTCGGCGCCCAGGGGCTCGTCCACTTCAAGCCGGCCGAGCGCCACGAGGTGGAGGCGGTCTCAGACGCACGTCTGCTGCTCTGCCTGGCGCCCTGGCCCGGGCCCGGGCATCCCAGCCGGGCCGACTGAGCGTACGCGCCGCATCCCGACCGCGACCTCGTCGAGCGCCTCCAGCGTGGGCTCCACCAACGGGTGGCGGCGCCCCGGGGGAAGCAGCGCGTAGACGTCGCGGGCCACCGTCATGCCGTCGATCGGGCGCAGGGCGAGGTCCTTGAAGGGATCCGCCAGGAGCTCGGCAACGAGCGTCACGGCCAGCCCGCGGATGATGAGCCCGCGGATCGCCAGCTGATCATGGGTGATCGAGACGAGCCGGGGCTCGAAGCCGGCGGCTCGGCAGGCGCGGACGATCACCCCGTCAACGAGCGCGGCGGTCCAGTCCTCGTCGCGCAGGTCGCCGAGATCGACCTTCGTCTCGCCGGCCAGCCGATGATCGGGCGGCAGCGCCACCATGAACTCCTCGTGGAGCAGGTGGTGGCGCTTGACGCCGGGGGGTTCGGCGCGGGGCCAGGTGGTGTCCTGGTAGGCGATGGCGAGGTCGAGCTCGCCGGAGGCGAGGCGGCCCGCCAGGTCCTCGCTCGTTCCCTCGTCGAACGTCACCCGAGTGTCGGGATGCCGGTCGCGCACTCGGGCGATCGCCTCCGGCACGAGGCCGGCCAGTGCGCTGGGCAGGGCGCCGATCCGCAGCCGGGTGCGCTGGCGCTCGGAGGCGCCCGCCAGCTGTGTTTCGGCCAATCCGAAGCGGTCGGCGATGACGTCGGCGTGCTCGAGCAGGATCGCGCCCTCGGCAGTGAGCCGCAGGCCGCCCGGGCGACGCTCCAGTAACCGCACCCCGACCTCGCGCTCCAGCGCCGCGACCTGGTTGGACACCGACGGCTGAGACAGCGCCAGGCGACGTGCCGCCCGCGAGAAGGACCGCTCGTGCGCGACGGCGCGGAAAGTGAGGACGCGACGCGGGTCCATAGCTAAAGCCTATCGAAATGACAGAAGCATTATTTGACCCTATGCCTTGACCCCGCAACACTGGACGTCCGCCCCTACCGACAAGGAGACCGAGACCATGACCACCGTTTCCACCGTCCCCACCGTGACGCTCAATGACGGGCACGAGATCCCGCAGCTCGGCTTCGGGGTGTTCCAGATCCCGCCCGAGGACACCGCGACGGCGGTGACGCAGGCGCTCGAGACCGGTTACCGCCACATCGACACGGCGGAGATGTACCGCAACGAGCGTGGTGTCGGCGAGGCGATCCGCGCTTCGGACGTCGCCCGCGACGAGATCTGGGTGACCAGCAAGCTCTCCAATGCCTGCCACCACCCCGACGACGCCCGCAAGGCGTTCGAGCACACGCTGTCCCAGCTGAGCTTCGATTACGTGGACCTGTTCCTGATCCACTGGCCGCTGCCGACCCTCTACGACGGTGACTACGTCTCGACCTGGAAGGTGCTGGAGGAGCTCAAGAGCCAGGGCCGCGCGCGCTCGATCGGCGTGTCCAACTTCCAGGTGGAGCACCTGGAGCGGCTGGCGCGCGAGACCGAGGTGACGCCGGCGGTCAATCAGATCGAGCTGCACCCCTACCTCGTCAACGACGCGGTCCGCCGCTACGGCGAGGACCACGGCATCGCCACCGAGGCGTGGTCCCCGATCGCCCAGGGCGGCGTGCTGGACGACCCCGTGATCACGGACATCGCCGGCCGCGTCGGCCGCACGCCCGCGCAGGTGGTGCTCCGCTGGCACCTGGAGCGCGGCAGCATCGTGTTCCCCAAGTCCACCACGCCGTCGCGCATCCAGGAGAACTTCGAGCTGTTCGACTTCCAGCTCGATGACGGCGACATCGAGGCCCTCGCGGCCCTGGACAAGGGCGAGGACGGTCGCACCGGCCCCAATCCCGATCGGTTCGCCTACATCCCCGACTGAGGCGCGACACCGACGCGGTACGCTGGACCCATGCTCGCCAAGAGGCACGCCAAGGCCGAGGCGACCGTCGTTCACGCGACCGGGGCCCACGTCGTCGGCGCCCGGCTCTTGGGGCCGACCAGCATGGGACCTCTCGCGATCGCCGTCATGGCCGTCGGAGCGGTGGCCATCGGCAGGATCGCGATCGGCCGCGCCGTCATCCGCACACTCAAGGCCGGCGAGGTCGAGATCGGGTCGCTCAAGGTCGACCAGCTCGAAGTCGCCGGCCGGCGCTGGCCCGAGGCGCCCTGAACGGGCCGTCTTCGGGCCGGTCAGGCCTCCTGCTCGGCGCTGCGCTCGTGGCGCGGCAGGCCGTCGTCAGGCAGCTCGGCGTAGTCCACGGCCTGGGACACGAACCAGTGGCCGGCCACGCGCAGGCCGGTCGGTTGGTCCAGTGACCCGGCGGCGATGCTGATGGTGTCGCGGCGGGGCGGGTCCCAGAAAAGGCTCGAGCCGCACTCGGCGCAGAAGCCGCGCCGCGCCCCGGCGTCGCTGTTGGGGCTCTGCACCCACCGCAGGCCCCGCGCCTGCACCAGCACGAGGTCGTCGCGCCGCGCCGCGGTGCAGGCGGCCATGTGCCCGTGCCAGCGCCGGCACTCCTCGCAGTGGCAGATGAGCACGTCGCGCAGCGGCCCGCGTACCTCGTAGGCGACGGCGCCGCACAGGCAGCGACCGGTGGCGACGTCGCTCACCGCGCGCCCGGGACCGCCTCGGCCCGCTGGGCGGCGCGCAGGGCGCTCGCCTGGCGGACGTCCATCCACATCTCCCAGCGCCCCGATGCGCTCTGGTGCGTGTCCTGAAAGCGGTACGGCCGCCGCCCGGCGAACTCCATCTGCCGCAGATGCGCGACCCCGCCGAGCACGGACGCGATGCGGCGGTGGGGCCAGCCGAGCGCGTCCTCGATCTGCGGGAAGGGGCGCGGCGTGCCCGGTGCTCGCGCGAGCTCGTTCAGCAATGCCCGCATGAGATCGCTGCAGCGATCGTGGAACCACGCGATCTCATCCGGGTCGTCCATCGCATTGTGCGCCGCGTGCTGAGTCACTGCGGCAATCACCGGCATTGATGGACCATAACTCAGGCGTTCAATTTTCGTTCATGTTCGCGCAAGCTGCCGCCCTCGGGCGGGCCGTTGATCAGATGGTCTCCTTCAGGTAACTGCCGCAATGTTGAACCGCATCCCCCTAGTGGCGGTCGCGCTCGCGCTTGTGTGCGCCGCGATCACCGCCTCCCCGGCTCTGGCCACCACCGCCCCCGTGGGGGTGTGGAACTTCGACGAGGGCAGCGGCACGCGCGTCGCCGACAGCTCCCCCAGCGGCAACAACGGCGTTCTGACCGGCGGGGTCTCGTGGGTCCCCGGCGTCTTTGGCAGCGCGCTCAGCTTCGACGGGTCCAGCGGCCAGGTGAAGATGGCCGATAACGACGCCCTGGAGCCCGCCGCCGCGGTGACCGTCAGTGCATGGTTCAAGAATTCCGGCAGCCCCGGCACGTACCGGTACATCGTGGCCAAGGGCGCGAATGAATGCATCGCGGCGTCCTACGGGTTGTACTCGGGGCCAAACGGCGGCCTGCAGTTCTACGTCTCCCAGCACCGCGGGACGGTCTACGCGCGCTCCCCCGACGCCGGACTGGGCGTGTGGGACGGCAAGTGGCATCTAGCCGTCGGCACCTATGACGGCAGCGCCATCCGGCTCTACGTGGACGGCGTGCAGGTGGGATCGGGCACCGCGTGGGCCGGATCGCTCGAGTACCTCCTCCCCAATAATTTGAACGATCTCTACATCGGCAACTACCCGGGCTGTGAGTCGCACTGGTTCGTCGGCGCCATCGACAACGTGATGATCTGGAACCGGGCGCTCAGCGCATCCGAGGTGGGCGCCCTGGTGCCCGCCGGCGGCACGCCGGGCGGCCCGCCGTCATCGCCCTCCGGGGGCGGGAGCCAGACCGGTTCGGGCCCGACCTCCGGCTCGGGCACGCCCCCCGGCTCGGGCACCGGCAATGGCACAACCAAGACCACGAACGTCACGCCGTCGGTCTCTGGCCTGAAGCTGTCCGCCGGCACCGTCAACGTCGACGCGCAGGGCCACATTGCGTCCAGCGGCACCACGGGCCTGTCGATCACGTACACCGAATCGCTGGCCGCCAGGCTCACCGTCACCCTGCTGCGGTCCCAGACCGGGGAGCGGCGCGGCTCGCGCTGCGTCAAGCCGAGCGCCCACGCCCGCCGCTTCGTACACTGCTCGCGGTTCACGGTCGTGACCAGCGTGATGCGCACCGACCGCGCCGGGCATTTCACCCTGAGCCTGAGCCAGTTGCTGCACCGCAAGCTGAGCCCCGGAACCTACCGGCTCGATGTGACTCCGCGGGCCAACGGCAAGGTCGGCAAGACCGTCAGCGTCCGCTTCGTCGTGCGCCAGACGCGGGCGCACCGGTAGCCCGCCGGCGTTCCCGGGCCGCTACCCGAACTCAGCGCGGACGCCGATACCACCGCGGCGAGGTGGTCGGCGGCGGCTTGAGCCGCGCCTTGACGACGATGAGCGATGGCGCCGGCGAGGCCACGGCTCCAGTCAGCGCCGTCTCGAACGCCGGGCCGAAGCCGTCGACCGTCGTAGCCGCGATGCCGAACGACCGTCCGAGCGCCTCGAAGTCCGGGCCGGCGAGGTCCACGCCGAACGGCTCGTCGCCGGCCAACTCCTGGTCAAAGCGCAGCATGCCGTAGCCGCCGTCGTCCACCAGCACCACCGTGAGCGGGACCTCGGCCTCGGCGACGGTCGCCAGCTCGCCGCAGGCGAAGAGGAAGCCTCCGTCTCCGCACACGCAGACCGCGGGTCCGGCGAGGGCGGCGCCCAGCGAGGCGGGGAACGCGAAGCCCAGCGTGCCCCACCCCATCGGGTAGGCGAGGGCGCGCGGGCGCGCCACGCTGCCGTAGCCGGCCAGCCAGTAGCCGGGGATGCACATGTCGGCCACCACCACCGCATCGGGGGGCACCGCCCTCTCCATGATCGCCAGGAACGCCGCCGCGTCGGCGTCGTCGGCGAGGACCGCGGCGGCCACCCCGGCGCCGACGCGCTCCAGCCGCGCCAGCGTCGCCTCCGCCCCGGCGCGTCGCGGCACCGCGGAGACAAGCTGCTCGGTCACCTCCCGGGCATCGCCGACGAGCACGACGTTGGCGGCGTAGTTCTTCGTGGCGTCGGCGGCGTCGATATTGACGCAGACCAGCCGCGGCGGCTGGGGCATCATCCAGTTCTGGGTCATGACCCCGTCGAAGTCCGTCCCGATGCCGATGACGAGGTCGGCCTCATCCCACAGTGCCCCCACCTCCGGGGCGTGGGCTGGGCCGGGGGCCAGCCACGGATGGTCGGGGGCCAGCAGGCCGCGGCTCATGTAGGTGGTGAGGACCGGCGCGCCCAGCGTGCCGGCCAGGGCCCCGACCGCGTCGCCGGCGCCGGCTCTCAGCGCGCCCCCGCCGGCCCAGATGAGCGGTCGCCTCGCCGCCGCAATGAGCGTGATCGCCTCGGCAAAGCCGGTGCCGTCAAATGGCGGGGTGCGCCGCGCGGCCGCAAGCTCCTCGGGGAGCTCGGGTGCGGGCCGGCGCAGCAGATCGGTGGGGATGCCGAGGTAGACGGGACCGTGTGGCGCGGTGAGCGCGGCGTGGGCGCCCGCCACCACCGCGTCCCCCACCTCAGCCGCCGTGGATGCCAGCGTGGCCGCCTTGGTGACCGGGGCGAACATCGCGGTCTGGTCGCGCGTCTCGTGCAGGCTGCCACGGTAGATCCCGGGACGGCGGATGGCGGCGGGAATGTCGGTGGCGATGACGAGCACCGGCGAGCCCGACGCCATCGCCTCGCCGGTCGCCCCCAGGGTGTTGGCAGCACCCGGCCCGGTGGTGACGACGGCGACGCCGAGCCGGCCGGTGGCCCGGGCGTACCCATCGGCCGCGTACACGGCCGCCTGCTCGTGGCGGACCCCGACGAGCCGCACCGACGACTCCGACAGCGCCTTCCAGATCGCCAGGTTGTGGACCCCGGGGAGCCCGAAGGCGACGTCCACGCCCAGGCGCTCCAGCGCCTGAACCACGCGCGCCCCGGCGGTGCCCGTCTCGATGTCCTGGTGAGCGCTAGACAATGTTGTACTCGGGACGGAGCATGGCATCGCCGAACCGGTTGACGCTCAGCGGTCCGACGTCCACGAACGGGGGGCGCTCCAGCACGAGGTCGCGCAGGATCTCCCCGACGGCCGGGCCCTGCAGGAACCCGTGGCCGGAGAACCCGGTGGCATAGAGGAACCGGCTCACCGTCTCGGATTCGCCGATGATCGCGTTGTGGTCGGGCGTGACCTCATACAAGCCCGCCCATCCGCCCCTGATCCCGGCCTCGGCGATCCGCGGCGCCCGGCGCAGAGCGACCGCGAGCAGATCCGGCACCCAGTCGTCCGTGGTCTGAAGCGCGAACCCCGGAGCCTCGCCGGCATGCGACATCCCCATCAGCAGCCCCGGTCCCTCGCGGTGGAAGTAGAAGCTCGAGGTGAAGTCGATCGTGAACGGGAGATCGGGCGGGAGATCCGGCATCGGCTCGGTGAACAGGATCTGGCGCCGAAGCGGGGTCACCGGGAGCGCCACGCCCACCATCTCGCCACACCGCCGCGACCAGGCGCCGGCGGCGCAGATGACGACGTCGGTGGCAATCGCGCCGTGGCTGGTCCGCACCCCGGTGATCCGGCCCGAGCGGGTCTCGATCGCGGTCACCTCGCAGCCCACGCGCAGGTGGGCCCCGAGCGCTCGGGCGGCGAAGGCGTAGCCCTGCACGACGGCTTCGGGGGTCGCGTGCCCGTCCTCCGGGGAGAACGAGGCGGCCAGGATGTCGTTCCCGGCCAACAGCGGGCACAGCGCCCGGGCCTCGTCGGGGCCGAGGATCCGCGACGGGACGCCGTGCGCGTTCTGGAGCGCGACGCTCGCCTCGAACTCGGCCACGTCGCCCGGGCGGCTGAGCACGAACAGATAGCCGCTGCGCGTGAAGTCGATCTCCCAGCCCGGCCGGTCGGCGAACGCCGCGAACGCCTCAAGGCTGCGCTGGGCGATCTGGATGTTGAGCGCGTCGGAGAACTGCGCGCGCACGCCGCCGGCCGCCCGCGACGTCGAGCCGCTCCCGAGCTGCGCGCGCTCGAGCAGGACGACGTCCACCCCGGCCTCGGCGAGGTGAAAGGCGGCGCTCGTGCCCATCACGCCCCCGCCGACGATGACCACCGACGCCGACTCGGGCAGGGGCGCGACCTCTCGGGGCATTTCTGTGTCATATCACCCGCGGCCGGAACGGTACGATCGCCGCAGATGTCTCCGCGCACCGCCCTGACCGGCATCCGCGCGCTCGTCGGCGCCGCCACGTGGCTTGCGCCTCGCCTGAGCGGCAGCCTGTTCGGCCTGGACGCCAAGGCCAACCCACAGCTTCCCTACGTGGCGCGGCTGTTCGCGATCCGCGACCTCGCCCTGGCCGCCGGGCTGCAGAGCAGCGACGGCGACGCGATGCGGTCCTGGGTCCAGATCGGGATCGCCTGTGACGCGGCCGACGCCGCGGCGGGCATCCTGGCCGGTCGCCGAGGCGAGCTCTCGCCACTCTCGACGGTGCTCGTGACCGCCACCGCGCTGATGGGCGTCGGTCTCGGGATCTCCGTCCTGCGGGACGCCGACGCGAGCCCGCCGCCGGCCCCCTGAGGCCTCCGTTCCGGGTCTTGCGGCGGGGCGTCGTCGAGTAAGGCCCCCTCGCCGTCCAGGTAAGGCCCCGGAGGCCGAAACCGGCTGCATTTGCCCAATGTATGAGGGGTGGCTTAGGCGCATCATCAGAGCACGATGAATTCCCAAGGAGCCCTCTGATGACTGGCACTCTCAATGCACTTCTAGCCGAACAGCACGTGGCTGACCTGACTCGGGCTGCCGCGCGCCACTACGAGACCCCGAGCCGGCCCCTGTGGCGTTCAGGCCCGGCGGTGGAGCTGCGCCCCGCGCGCGCTGATGACGAGGCCACCAGCCTCCGGTTGGCGGCCCTGGATGACGCTCCCGCGCTCGAGGGGCCCGTGCTGCTCGCCGTCATCGACGGCGAGGCGGTGGCGGCGCTCGCGCTCGATGACGGGCGTGTGGTGGCCAACCCGTTCGTGCCCACGGCCCACGCGGTCTCGCTGCTGCGGCTGCGCGCCGAGCATGTCGCCAACGCGTCGCCGCGCCGGCGCCGCTGGATCCGCCTGCCGCGGGTGCGGCTGGCCTGACCGGCGCGCCGCGAGCGGAGGCCGAGCGTGTCATCGACAATGGTGGGCGTGGAGATCGACGACCTCTACGGCGTGCCGCTCGACCGGTTCATCCCGGAACGCGCCACGCTCGTGCGCGGGCTGCGGTCGGCGGGCGAGCGCGACCAGGCGGCTGCGGTGGCGGCCCTGCGCAAGCCCTCAGTGGCGGCGTGGGCGGTCAACCAGCTGATCCGCACCCGGCGCGCCGAGGTCGATGCGCTGCTGCGCGCCGGCGATGCGCTGCGCGAGGCGCAGGCCGCCGTGCTGTCGCGCGGCGCGGATGCGCGCGACCTGCGGTCGGCCGCCGATCAGGAGCGCCGCGCGGTCGATGACCTGGTGGACACGGCGCGGGGCCTGCTCAGCTCGAGCGGCCAGGAGCTCAGCGCGACGACGCTCGAGCGAGTCGCCGACACGCTTCACGCCGCTGCGCTCGACGACGACGCCCGCACTCAGGTGAGCGACGGCCGGCTGGTGCGCGAGCTGCGCCACGTCGGGCTCGGCGCTGGGCTCGGAGACGCGTTCGCCCCCGCGCCCGCGCAATCGCGCCCCGCCACGGGCGTGACGGCCAAGCGCGAGACGGCCAAGCAGCGGCGCTCCGCCGAGGCGGCACAGCGCGAGCGCGAGGCGGCGCGCAAGCAGGCGCGCGCGGCCGAGCGCGACGCCGCCCGCGAGGTCGACCGCGCCGAGCGCGCCCTACGCGTGGCCGAGGACCGCCGGGACCGCGCCGCCGACGCGCTGCGCCAGGCCGACGAGGCGGCGGCCGAGGCAGCGGCCGGCCAGGCGGCGGCGATCGCGGCCCACCGGCAGGCCCAGCAGCAGCTCGACAGCCTCTGATTTCGGGCACCACGGTCGTTGATCCGACACACCACCTTCACGTAGATTGGAACGTTCCAAGAAATGTGGGAAGAACTACCCCTCACAGACGTCTCACTCATCATGGACCGGGATCGTTGGACGCCAGACGTAGTGGGGAAAGGTGCGCCCGTGGCCCTCGTGCCGCCGTGCGCGCGCGTGGACACCGAGCGGCTGCGCGACGGGGCGCTCATCCGGATCGAGCCGCTGCGCAGGGGCGATCGGGCCAGCGTGCGGCGGCTCTTTGCCCGCCTGAGCCCCGAGTCGCGCCTGCGCCGCTTCTTCAGCCCCATGCCCGCGCTCAGCGAGCGCGACCTGACCTTCCTCTCCGACGTCGGCCACGGCACCCACGAGGCCATGGCGGCGGTGGACCCGGGCGACGGCTCGGTCGCCGGGATCGCCCGCTATGTCGAGCATCACGACCGGCCGGGCGTCGCCGACGTGGCCGTCGCCGTCGCCGACGAGATGCAACGGTGTGGCATCGGCAGCGCCCTCATGGACCGCCTCATCGCCTGCGCGCAGTCCAACGGCTTCCATCTGCTGACCGCCACCACCCTGTGGGAGAACCGGCCCGCCCGGGCGCTGCTGCGCAGTATGGGGTTTCACGCCACCGGCAGTGACGGGGCCGAGATCGAACTGGAACTCAAGCTCGACGCGGCGCCGCCGCCGCGGCCGCCCCTGCCCGGGGGCCTGCTCGCCTGCTGAGCGGCCGGTTCCCGCTCGTCTGTCGAGTCACGGTCGTAGCGCAATTCGTCGCGACGCGGCTGGCGCGCGCCGATGTCGCGCCCCGGGCGCCGGCACGACGGTACTCTCGCATCGTGACGCCTGAGGAGCTCGCCAACCTCGCGCATCTGCGCCGCGCCCGCGATCTGATGGACCGCGAGTATGCGCGCCCGCTCGACGTCGCGGCGCTCGCCCGCGCCGCGCTGATGTCGACCGGGCACTTCTCGCGGCAGTTCCGGGCCACCTACGGGGAGACGCCTTACGCCTACCTGATGACGCGGCGCATTGAGCGGGCGAAGGCGCTGCTGCGTCGCGGCGACCTCTCGGTCACCGAGGTCTGCCTGGAGGTCGGCTGCACATCGCTCGGCTCGTTCAGCGCCCGCTTCACCGAGCTCGTGGGACAGACGCCGACGGCCTACCGGGCCCGCGACCACAGCGCTCTCGTCAGCGTCCCGGGCTGCGTCGCCAAGGACCTCACCCGCCCGAGCCGCAGCCGAGCAGGATCGGAGAAGCGCGCGACGGTGCTGGCTCCGTAGTCTTGGAGCCATGAACGTCACTCTTTCGCGTTGCTTCGTCCAGGTCCACGACCCCGATCTGGCGCTGGCCTTCTACCGCGACACGCTCGGCCTCGAGCTGCGCAACGACGTCGCCCAGGAGCACTCGCGCTGGCTCACCGTCGGCGCCCCCTCCCAGCCCGGCGTCGCGATCGTCATCACCAACTACCTCAATGGCAGTCCCGCCGACGACGACGCCATCGCCGCCCTCGTCGCCAAGGGCGCCATGAACGGCGTCCACTTCACCACTGACGACCTCGATGCCACCTTTGAGAGGGTGCGCGCCTCGGGCGCCGAGATCGTGCAGGAGCCGACCGAGCAGTTCTGGGGCACGCGCGACTTCGCCGTGCGCGACCCGTCGGGCAATCTGGTGCGCATCGACCAGCCGCCCGCCGCGGCCGGTCGTCAGGGAGGGTGAGCGATGGAGTTCGCGGCCACGGACGCGGCGTCGGATACGCGGTGTCCTACTGAGCAGGCGTTAGGCTGCGCCGGTGGACGCGCGTACGACATCCGCGGGTCGGAGTACGCCAGTGACCACACTGCCGCCGATTGGCTACGGGATGAACGTCTCAATGTTGTTTCGGCGCCGGCGGCAGTTGGTTGCCACGATCGTCGCCGTGCTGTCGTGCTCGCTGACGGCCTGGGTAGGCTCGCCGTTGATGGCGCCCGCGCATGCCGCGGCCGGACATGCGACGTCGGCCCGCCGTGACCGTGGCTCAAAGCAGCCACGAATCGCGTCGCCGCGGCGGCTGGTGTTTGGGATTTATCCAGGCGGCGCTGCGGGCACCGTCGGCCCGAGCGGACCGCTGGCGCCTGAGGACCCGGTCAGGCGGCTCGCCGCCCTCGAGCAGCTCAAGCCTGCCGACGCTCCGTTCGTTCTGCACCTGTACGCCGCCTACACCGGGAGTTCTGGCTACTCGGCGGCGGCCCAGGTCGGCGCCGCGATCAGCTCCTACACGGCGCACGGCTTCGAGGTCGAGCTCGTCCTCTGCTACCGCCCGGCGGATCTGAACCCATCGCGCAGCGTCCCGGCGTTCGTCGAGTTCACGCGTCGCGCGGTCGACGATCTCGGATCGAACACCGGGCTCGTCTCGCTCCAGGTGACGAACGAGGCGAACCTCGGGGGCGCTCCGAACGCGTCCGACGGGTACTACCCGGGCGTCAAGGACGCGCTGATCCGGGGGGTGATCGCCGCCAAGCACGAGGTCATGCTCGACCGCTTCGGTCAGCTCAAGATCGGTTTCAACTGGGCATACGCCGCGGACGCGTCAGAGCAGAGCTTCTGGAGCTACCTCCGTCAGCATGGTGGCAGCGCGCTTGTGCGCGCGCTTGACTGGGTCGGTCTCGACGCCTATCCCGGCACCTGGGGACCCGCGCTGGCGAGCGGGCTCAGCCTCGGCAACGCCGTGGCTCGGGCAACCGTTGGCGCACTGAGCGCCCTGCGTGATGTGTATATGCGGCGCGCTGGGATTCCGGCGAGAGTGCCGATTCACGTATCCGAGAGCGGCTACCCGACGGGGCCGGGACGTTCATACGCCGCGCAGGCCGACGTCCTCTGTGGCGCGGTCCGGGCGGTCGTGGACGACAGCGCTACGTACAACGTCACCGACTACCGCTGGTTCGATCTGCGCGACGCTGACTCGTCGAGCGCGAGCTTCGAGGACCAGTACGGACTGATGACGGACAGCTACACGCCCAAGCCCGCGTTCGCCGTGTACCGGCGATCGGTGTCATCGCCCAGCGTCACTTGTAGCGGGATGCTCCTACACCCGCAGCGAAACTCGTCTCCGCGGCGTGCGAGCTCTCGATCGGCCAATCAGCCTGCTTGGCGAGGTTGAACCAGACGAGTGATTTCACCTCGGGGTGGTGGCCAAGAAACCCGAACAGGCCCTTGATCCACGCGGCCTTGCCGCCACCGGCCTCGGCGCTTGCGACCTCGGCGAGCTCGATCGGCAGCTTCGGGGCGAGGGCGTGGAGTTGGCGGATTGAGTTACCGCAGATCGAGGCGAAGCTTCGCCACCCCTGATTGAACGCCGCGGTGCCGCCGTTCAGGCAGGTGACGCCCAGGACGTCGACGTAGCGGTCGCCCGGGAAGTATTCACGGGGGGCGCCCGACACCGGGCTCCACACCCATCGGACGTTGGTCGCGTTGGCCGCCGCGAAGATGTCGTACACGTGACGCCAGGCGCGGACAAATTCTCCGTGACGGTTCCCGTTTGTCTGCTCGGACCAGGGATACCAGCCGCCATTCATCTCCTGGGCGAGCCGCAGGCGCACGGGTTTGCCCCAAGCTGCGAGTGACCGCGCCCAAGCGCCGATATAGGAATCGAACTTGCCGTCGATGATGTTGCGCAGCTGATAGCGCGGCTGTCTCGAGTAGAGGCCCTTGGTCGAGTCCCACGGCTCCCAGGTGATCTCCGGAATGCTCCCGCGGCGCTGCACGGCCTGCAGCTGCGCGAGCGGAGGGGCGCTTTGCCGCCAGTCCGCGTACCACATCACGATGCTCGCATGCTTGTGGACAGCTTGTTCGAACCTGTTGACCGTTTGGAGATCGCCAGGTGTCCAGGGTCGCGTCGCTTGGCTGGCGAGTGGACGCGTGGTGACACCAACATCAACGGTCGCGCCGCTGGGGGTCGTGGCCGGCCATGGCGGGACGAATGCCTGCGCAGCCGGTCGTGGCGCCGCCGACGCGGTCACGCCATCGAGCGCTTGCCGGCCGTGAAGCACGACAGCGAGCCCAAGCGCGGCCGCGATTGCCGCGATCGCCGGGAGCCTGGCGCTGGCGAAGCGGAGCATCGACCGGTCGGTATGCGATCGGTTCTCGGCGATGTGCAGCACAACCAGGGCGACGGCCACGAGCAGGTAGATCGCGCCGTTGATCAGGGCCCAGAAGTAGTAACCGCGCGCCGCGCCGGCATCCGTGACGAGTAGTGCGGGGAGAATCGATCCCGCCGACAACAACAGGTATGGCATCAGGACCCGCATCGGCAGCGGCGCGTCGCCGCCGGTGCGCTTCGGGGTCACCTTGAACCCATCCTCGCGTCCCGTCGCGCATCCCCAGATCGCGTGCACGCAGCCGATCAAGGCCCACGGCCAGCGGACGAACTGGAACAGGATCGCCTCCCAGCTGATCACTGGGGCGTCCGCGGGGCGCAGCAGTCCGGCATGACGCAGCAGCAGCGCGGCGCCGAGCATGACAACCCCGACGGGCACGAAGTGCAGGTAGAAGTCTCCGACGTCGACGCTCGCAAGCGGAGCATGTGTGAGCACCGCCCACACCGGGAGCGCCAGCATGACCAGCATCACCAGCGTGTGCAGCGGGTACCAGAGCTGGCAGCCGGCGAGCTTGAACTTCCGCCGCAGGGTGAGGCGATCCCAATATCTCGGGCTGACCGTCAACAGGACGCGCATCATGCTCCGCGCCCACTGGAAGTCCTGCGTCACACAGTCGGCGACGGTGTCGGGGCCGTTACCGTGGGCCTCGGCGTCGATCGCGAACACACCGTCCCATCCGTGCGCGCTCAGGATCAGCGTGGTTGAGAAATCCTCGGCCAGCTCTGGTCCAAGCCCACCGGCCTCGCGCAGCGCTGCGGTGCGCACCGCGTAGTGCGAGCCGATGCAACTCGGGGCGTAGCCGCTGTTGCATCCGGCCTGGGTCGCGCCGTGCAGGACAGCCTCCGAATACAGCCGTCCGCGAGCAGACCACGAGTCGCGGGCGTTGCGGTCGCAGACGCTCGGGGCGGCCACGTAGCCGACACGTGGATTGGAGAACGGCGCAACCATGTGCCGGAGGTAGCCGCGGGCAGGAACGTGGTCGGCGTCCAACTGGGCAACGACGTCGTACTCGTGATAACCCCAACGATCGTAGAAGAACGCGAGGTTTCCCTCTTTGCACTTTGTCCTTCGCGGCCAACTGGGGCGGTGGTACTCGGCCACGCCCGCGCGGGTGGACATGCGAACGCCGTGCGCAGCGCACCAGTCGATCGTCTCGTCGGCCAGTTGCTCGTCTGCGAGCCAGACGTCGTAGGGGTGGGGGAAATCCTGTGCGAGCATCGCTTCGAGCGTTGTGCGCACCAACTCCCATGGCTCGGACGGCGCCTTGGTGACGACCATCGCCGTCCTCAGCAGCGGTATCTCGAGCGCGGGACCGGGCCGGCGCATGCGCAGCACGAAGAAGAAGAACCACAGCGGCAGAACGATCAGGTCAAATGCGAGCACCGCGCTGTTGATCACCAATCCAGCAACCGTCGTCTGGTGCCCAGGCGCAAGCCACCACAACCAGAAGAAGAGAGCCGATGCCAGCCACAGGCCGGCGGTGAGGATCAGCGCAGTCCGCAGGGGCACCGAGAGGGCCGACACGAGGCCATCGGGATGGCCCTTGGGCCTATCACTCGGCCGTGGGAGTACCAGCGGCAGCGATGCGGGGGCGGCGTCACGATCGAGTCCGATGTCGGCCTCGATCGTGAGCATGGGTGTCGTGTCAGGGGGAGATTTGGCGGTCATGCGTGCAGGCAGCGGCCCGCGCCTATGCGCGTGCGCTGTCTTGTGTGGAGGGGCTAGGACGCGGACGAGGCGTCAGCTCGCCGCGGGGCGAGCCCCATGCCGTCCGCGCCTTCCGGTCACCGCCGCGTCGACCAGGCGGGGTGAGGCCCCACCGGCCGAGAATCTGCGGCTATTTGTTGGTTCGGCTCTTCAGAGCTAAAGCTTGAATAGAGAGCCGCCGACATTGACAAGTTTTAGGCGCGTCTTCGCTTCCGCTTACGCGCCCGTGTGCCCCGAAAGGTCGCGCCGTTTGTCCGCCTGGCGCCGTTGCGAACTCGTTACCCCGTGCGCGTCGTCGCGCTTGAATCGGTCGCTTCCGGTGTGCAGCGTCGGGCGCTGACTGCGCTGATCTAGCGCGCACCGACGAGGTCGCGCAGCTCCGCTCGGCGCAGCTGGAGGAGGTGCAGTCGACCGCGTCCAGATCGGCGGATGGCGACGCGGTGCGGACCGGTGTATTCGTCCCGGTCACGGAACCATCGTGGCCCGAGGCTGGCCATGGGGGCATCCTGAGCGGCGAGCCGCTGCCTCAGACGGCGCTCGCGGGATGCCCGTGGTCAGAGGTCGGCAAACGCCGGTGCCCCGTTTGACCTCCGCGCCGACGGTCCCGTCGGCGAGAGCGCGTACGCGGCGCTGGTCCGGCTGGTCGAGCAGGCCCAGACGGAGCGCGCCCCGTTCGTGCGGATGCCGACCGCTACGCCGGTTTCTTCCTCCCCGCCACGGTCCTCGTGGCTGGTCTGGCCTGGGGGGTGAGCGGCGATCCGGTGCTGTTTGACAAGACCGGCACCTTGACCGTCGGAACGCCCGAGGTCCGCGAGATCGTCACCCACGCGGAGTTTGGCTCCGATGAGTTGCTGCGGCTCGCCGCGTCGCTCGACCGCCTGTCCGCCCACGTCCTCGGCGAAGCGCTCGTCGCCGCTGCAGTTGACGCCGGGCTGGAGTTGACCAAGCCGCTCGACGTCCGCGAGGAGCCTGGCCAGGGGATACAGGGGACCGTCGACGGCCATCGCGTGGCCGTCGGTAGTCGGGGGTTTATGCGCTCCATCGGCCGCCCGTCGCTGGCGCCCTGTTCCAGGAGGTCATCGACCTCGCCGTCATCCTCAATGCGCTGCGCGCGCTGCGCGGTTGAAGCCGCCACCCGGTCGGTTCGCCAACCGCGCGCTCAGGCCGGGCAAAGGCTCTTGTCAGATCGATCGGTGCCGGGTGTGCAGGCACGTTAGGAGCGCCCGGCGAGACGACGGTGGTAGCCCCCGTCCGAGATGCGAAGACGATGAGAGGCACGTGTGCAGGAGACCGCGGGTGATCTCGGCGACCGCGGATCCGGGGCCCGGGGAGCGTCCGGCCAGGGCCTCGGCACCTAGCGGCCACGCGACTTACAACTGGGCGCGGACAGCCCCGCCCCCGTACCGTCGGCTATGAACGCTCACGTAGTAGGCGCTCGGCTGTCGCCAGATCGTGCGGCTGAGGGTCGGGCTGATCGCCCGGCAGCCGCGATGTTGCAGCTTCGGCCCGCTGGACAACCCAACGACCACCGGCCCAGCATGTCCGATCGTCCCGGAGTAGATGTGCGCCACGGTGGCGTCGATGAAGCCGTGCAGGTGAGCGAACCGGAAGCAGACCTTGGAAGCGCCGTGAAACGCGATGATCGCCACCCCGCGCCCGTGCGGTGCGCCGTGCGGAGTCTCCGCCGCGCCGGTCATCGAGACCGTGTAGAGAGTCGTCGGACGTCCGGACACGGCCGACGACGTAACCGTGCTGGCACCGCAAGCAGCGAGGCCGAGCGTGACGGCAGCCAGCGCTGGCGCGGCGACGCGTGTTGTGATCACCTGGGAATCCTGGGTCGTGTTGCGCGGGAGCCGACCTTGGACCAGCCGGGATGGAGCAGTGTGGGCCGCGAACCTGAAGGTTCGTTCAGCCTGAGATGAGATGACACCAAGCAACCGCCGGGGCTGTCAGGGGCGTTTACGGTTGCCGGTCGCGTTTCCGGATGCGCAACGAGCGCCGCGCGCTGAGCGCTGCCAGTCGGAGAAGAATGCCCATGAGGCCGCGCTCGCGCTCGGTCCCCGTGGATCGGAGTACCGAAGCGATGCCGGATCGGCTGCGCCGCCCGACCAGTAATGGCCCATCCCGTGGATGGACCAGAACTCGGCGATCGGACACCCTGATCTCTCGGCATAGGAGAGAACGGTGTAGGCGCGTTCGCCCGCGACGCGCGGGTGCGGCGAGTCGGATGGGGCCGAGGGCAAGGGGGCGCTCTGTTGGCGCCGGAGGATGAGTCCGTCTGTGGCCAGCCACTGCGCGAGCGCCTGCTGGCCACACCGGTAGGGGATCGTGCCGTCGCGGTCGCCGTGGAAAACGATCACCGGCATCACACGAGCGCGCGACCCCATCGCCGCCAACGCTGCTCGCGCCGACCTCTCCGTGCTGCCAGCCGATGCAGGCGGGCAACCGTAGTTACCGGCGAGGTATCCGCCGCCGGAATGGATCCCGATCGCCGTGTACACGTCGGGATACGCGACGCCGAGCCTCGACGCCTCAAACCCCCCCGCCGAGATCCCGATCGCGTAGACGCGGCTGGGATCAATCCGCCACCGGGCGATCACCGCTCTCGTCATCGCCGCGATCGCACCCGCGTCCCCGCGCCCGCGACCCTCCGCCTCAGGATCCCAAAACGCCTTCCAGCAACGACCGTTCGCGCGGTCTACGGCATCGACGTCGGGATACAGGACGGCAAACCGGCGCACTGCCGCGATCTGGTCATACCGGGTGGCGGCCGCTTCCTCAGCGGCGGTCATCGTGCAGCCGTGGAGCACTACCACCAAGGGCAGGTCGGTACCCGAGCGACCGCCCATCGGGACGTACACGAGGTACCGATACGCGTCGCGACCGAAGCTCAACCGGTGAAACCGATACTCGTCCGCGGCGTTGCTCCCACCGGCGACCTTGATGCCAACGGCAGCGGCCAACACTGCGGCGCAGCCGATCAGCGCGATCACAAGGCGGCGTCGTCCCACCGATTCCGCTACCGAACGGTGAAGGACAGGCTCGGATTAGTGGCAGGCCCGTTCGAGGCGGCGCTGCGACGCGGTGCCCTGGGCCGCGCCATGGCTCGAGAAAGTGAAGTGCCACGAGCGGCCAGCACTGCCACGACTTCGGTGCATCCACAGAGGGTTGCGAGCCCTACGTCGTGCCGAGACGATCTAGACCAGCGCATGCGCGATTTGGCCAGAGCTCCGATCAGTTCGATAGGACGGTGAAGAAGTCCCGGCTGTAGGGCGCCAGCAGATGCCCGTAGATCCCGTACTGGCCGGGAACAACCGGCATTGGTGTGAGCGGCGCGGCCGAGTGGTGGACGTACAGGTAACCAGCCACCCAGTCCGGGTTGATGTCGAGCTCGACCGCGCGCTGGACCCCGGCCGCGATCATCCCGGCGGCAAGCTGGTTGACAGTGAGACCTTCACCGGCGGCCCAGACGAGCTGGCCGTCGTCCCGGATGCCAAGAGCACTGCGCGCCACCGCTGCCTGATTGCCGATCGTCGCGCCCCAGCACGGCGCGCCGCAGTGGGCGACCGAGCGGTCAGGCAAGCCGTGATCGATCAGCAGGTGAAGGTTCTGGCGCACCGAGGCGATCGCGACACCGCGCGCATGGATCCCAGCCGCCCACGCGCCGATCTGAGTGGTGCCGCTCGTGTACGTGACGATCGAGCCGTAGCCCGGGCGCAGTGGCACACCGACGCGGCCGAATGACACGAACCCGCCGCTGCCGGTCGAGAGCTTGAAGCCGCCGTTGAACCCAAGGACGAGGTTATGGATCTCCCGCCCAGCAACTGCGTCGCCGTACCGCCAGGCGGTTCCCCCCGGATCGACCGACCCAGCGTGCAGCGCGAGGTGGACAAGGCTCTGGTCCATGCGGAGGAGGGTCACGCCCAGGCGTACCGCGATCCACATGGCCGGCCGGCCCCCGATCGTTGTGACCGTCTGCCAGCGGGCGGTGACGGACGCCGGATAACGGTCGACCGGCAGGCTGACGTGAACCGGAGCGGAGCGCTTCCGCCGCCGGGACTCGCTGCGTGACGCAGTCGCAACGGCGACGGCAGCGATACCGGATTGCCCGGCGCGCGACGAGGAACTCCGCCGCGGCGAGGGCGAAGCAGTCGCGCCGCAGGCCGTAACGCCCGCGGCGGCGAGCAACGCCACGGCGGGGGCGAGGAGGCGACGGTAGGGCGTCACATCGCACAGGCTGCTGGCAGTCCCTCAACCCCCGTCGTGGCGCCGGGTGAGATGTTGCTCACGGACGGTCCACATACTCACGCAATCAGTCACAGGCCGTCCCCAGTGAGCTGGTGCCGGACAGCGCGGCCACGGTGACGATCGCCGCGCTCACCCGGTCGCCGCCCTCGAGGCCTGGCCGCCGGGAGCATCCGGTAGGTGAACGCGAACACGATCGGCGCGGTGAGCGCGGTCAGCAGTCCGAGCATCCATGGGCTGGTGCCGTTGGTGCCGGCGCCGACGACGTGCGCGAGCGCGAGTAGGTAGGCGACGATGGTGTAGCGGTGGAGCTTGCGCCAGGTCTTGGCGCCGATCCGCCGGCGGGCGTAGAAGCTGAGCCCGAGAATGGCTGCGAGCCAGCCTCCGATGATCCCGAGCCCGGTGAACACGGGCCGGTAGCCGATCGCGAACGGCAGTGTGACCCCGGCGAGCCCGGGCCGCAGGTAGGTATCGAACAGCAGCAGGCCGCCGTGCGCGACGATCAGCCCGAGCGTCACGAGGGTCGCGGCCTCGTGGAACCGCCGGAGCTTGGCGTTCATGCCCGGCCGCCGCATCAGGCGGCCCGACATCATCAGGCCGACCGCGACCGAGATGCCGAGCATCACGATCGCGACGATTCCGAACGCGCGGCTGGCGAACCAGAACAGTTGATGCGTGGGGTTGACGGTGGTCATGAAACGCGTGTTGTCACTGGCGTGACCGACGTGGTCTGCTGGTTGCCGCCGGCGCCGACGACGGTGCGGACGATCTGGCCGCCGCTCGTCCGGGTCGTGACGATCCGTCTGCCGTGGCTGTAGGTCAGCGACGCGACCTGCGCCGGGGGCTTGTGGTTGAGCGCGGTGACGTAGAAGACGGTGAATGGCAGCCACGCCGCGACCACCGCGGCGACGGCAAGGCTCAGTACCGTGCGGTACAGCGGGCGGCGGGCGGGGGCGTTCTCAGTCATGTTCTTCATGCCAGCTCGGGGTGAGGGTGGGGTGCGCTGCCTGAGTCGCGAGCGGGACCGGCGCGGTCGCGGTCGCTGCTGGGGAGCCTGTGTGCAGGGCGATGCCGGCTGCGCTGACGGCGACCAACAGCAGGATCGTCATCGCGACGGCGATCGTGAGGCGGATTCGTTCGGACATCGGTTCAGCTCAGACGGGGTGTGGTTGCTCGGGCAGGGGTCGGTTGGTGGCTGGGGCGGCGGGGCGGGCGAGGGTGCCCGCCCGCCGCGCCGGCCGTCGTGGTCAACGGTGGTTGGTCGAGTCGCGCTGGGCGTTGCTGTCGTGCGAGTTGGGCCGGTCGCGCGAGTTCGTCTTGTCAGGGGACCTCTTGTCGACCCGCTGGATGCGGTTTGGGCTCGACGTGCCGCTGTGGGTATCGATGGACGCCGAGGCGATCGGCGCCGCGGCCAGCGACAGCGCGGCGATCGCGCCGGTGACTGCCATCGTGCGTGACGTGAGCATGGTGGTTCCTCCTTGATCGAGGTGTGGGCGCTGTGCGTCCTCGGACGCGGCGCGGTGGTTGACGCTGATCAGCTTGCCCGTGGCGTTCAAGAGCGCGGTAAGGGCCGGTTCAGAACGGGTTTACCCACCGCGCGCCGCGGCTGTTTCCGGACGATTCGCCGGCCGCGCGCGCTTAGCATCGATCGGAGATGCGCGTCCTCCTGATCGAAGACGAACGTACGCTGGCGGGTTTCGTCGAGCAGAGCCTGCGCGCCGAGGGGTACGCCGTCACCGTCGCCCACGACGGCGAGAGCGGTCAGGCGCGGGCGTTGACCGGCGACTACGCGCTCGTGCTGCTGGACCTGACGCTGCCTGGCCGGGACGGGCTCGAGGTGCTCAAGGCGATCCGCGCGCAGCTACCCGACCTGCCGGTCATCGCGCTGACTGCGCGCGCCGCGATCGAGCAGCGGGTTGAGGGCCTTGACCTGGGAGCGAACGACTACGTGACCAAGCCGTTCTCGTTCGAAGAGCTCAACGCGCGCGTGCGCGCGCATCTGCGGTCACCGGGCCAGCGAGAGGCGTCGGCGCTGGAAGCCGGCGAGCTTCGCATGGATCTCCGGACCCGGCGGGTCGCTCGCGACGGGCACGAGATCCAGCTGACCGCGCGCGAGTTCGAGGTGCTCGCCTATCTGATGCGCCATCCCGACCAGGTGCTCTCGCGCGAGCAGATCCTCAACGCCGTGTGGGGCTTTGACTTCGACCCGGGCACAAAGGTGTTGGAGGTGTACATCGGCTACCTGCGTCGCAAGCTCGCCGACGCCGCGGGCGGCGAAGACCCGATCGAGACCGTGCGCAACGTCGGCTACCGGCTGCGCGTCCCGCGTGGGTAGACCCGCGGTGCACGCCGGCCTGCGCGCCGAGCTCGCGATCGCGATCGCGTTCGTCACGGCGGTGGCGGTCGGCGCCACCTTCCTCGCGCTCTACAGCGGGACCGGATCGCGGCTGCGCGCCCAGCTGGACTCCCAGCTGAAGACCCAGGCCGCGGAGTGGCGGCAGTCGACCGCCGGCACCGATCTGTCCACGCCCGCGGCGGTGGAGCACGCCGCTCGCCGGTTCCTCGCCGCGCAGCGCTACCACGCCGAGGCGCAGATCATCGCGGTGCAGGCCATCGGTGGCCCGACGATCACCAACCACCCCGAGGTGATCGGCCCCGAGGAGCGCCGCCAGCGCACCTCGCCCGAGAGCAACGGCCTGCTCGACGCCCCGCTCGGGCTCGCGAGCTCCTCGGCGGTGGAGGCCGGCAGCCTGCGCGTGCTGAGCGACGCGATCGTCGCGGACGGGCATCGCGTGGGGACGCTACGGCTGGCAGAGCCGCTGACAGCGGTCGATCAGGCGAAATCGAGCCTCCGCCGCACGTTCGTTATCGTCGGCCTGCTCGCGCTGGTGCTCGCAGTCGCGGTCGGGATCGGGCTCGCGACGCTGATCGCCGCGCCGATCCGGCGGATGACGAGGGTCGCGGCCGCCGTGGAACAAGGGGATCTCTCGCTCCGTGCCGGGGCCCACGCCGGGCGCGGCGAGGTGCGCGTACTGGCGCAGGCGTTGGACAACATGCTCGAGCGCCTGGAACGCGCGTTCAAGCGCCAGCGCGATTTCGTCTCAGACGCCTCGCACGAGCTGCGGACGCCGCTGGCAGTGATCCGCGCGCAGGTCGAGCTGCTCGACCGCGAGACCAGCGCCCCCCGGCGGCACGAGAGCACCACGACGTTGCTCAGACGCCTCGACGAGCTCGACCGGCTCGTCGGCGACATGCTGACGCTCGCGAGCGCCGAGGCCGGGAGGCTGGTCGAGCCACGCGCGATCGACCTCGATGACTACTTCGAGGACCTCCGCCGCGATCTCCCGCTCTACGGCGAACGGGACTTCGAACTCGAGGCGGTCAGCGGCACGTTGCACGCCGACCCCGACCGGCTGACGCAGGTTCTGCGCAACCTCGTCCGCAACGCGGTAGCCCACACCGAGCCGGGCGACAGGATCAGCGTGACGGCTCGGGCCTACGACGGCGGCCGGCTGGCGATCTCGATCGCGGACGCAGGCTCGGGCATCCCCGCCGACCAGCTCGAAACCATCTTCGAGCGCTTTCATCGCATCGACGGTGGCCGCACTCGCGACCGGGGTGGCAGCGGCCTCGGGCTGGCGATCGCGCGCGCGATCGTCGAGGCGCACGGCGGATCTATCACGGCCGAGTCAGAGCCCGGCCATGGCGCAACCTTCCGGATCGTGCTGCCAGGATTCACCGCGACGAGCTGACGCTCACGTGGTGCAACGAGGTCGCGCAACGGCGTCTCGACCAACACTTCTGCCGCTGGCTGCAGCTGACGACGGGCGGTGCGCTTGGCCAGTGGCCGGAGGCGCACGCCCAGGCCATGCGACTGTGGGTGGCCAGCCGCGGCGGTCCGCCGGGGGCGGGACAATCGGCAGCCGGGCTGCTCAGGGTCGCGGTGCGCTCAGTTGGGGCCATGCGACCTCCCCCGACTCGTTGCCCCGATTGCGGTGTCGGCCATCAGCCCGCGCCGGCGCAGCTCGGGATCACGCCTTCGCCCACCCGGTAGGCCTCCTCGAGGTGCAGATAGCCGGAGAGCACGAACTCGTCGATCCCGAGCTGGTGGTTACTCGGCGATGCGGTCACACACCTCCCGGTGCCTGCCGACCAGCGCCGTTCCCGCGCCGCCGCGGACGAGGCCCACGCCGGCCCACAGGTTCGGATAGATCTCCAGCGAATCGGTGCGTCCGTTGTGCAAAGCGGTCATGCGCCGCTGGCCTTCGGACTGGGCTCGTGCCCGTACGCCGCTCGGCGACACCCATGGCGCCCAGCGCCTGCGAGCCCGAGTTGGTCGTACTCATGAGGATCTCCTCGATCGGTTTCGCGTTCTCCCGCACCGAGAGGGCATTGACGCCCGCTTGCGCCGCTTCTAAAACTACACAAGCTCGATCGAGATCATAGTGATCGAAGCCGTTCGCCGTCGTCTTGCCCCCGACCGTGTGTGCCGGAACGCAGCCTCGGCGTGCCCCGACTCACTCGATGCTCCGGGGTACACCGCAGCATCAACGTCTCCGCGAGAGCCACTACCGTGAGGACGATGAGCAGCCAACGTTCGGGCCAGCTGCGGCTCAACGCCTATCTGCGCAACTCGGGGTACCACGAATCGGCGTGGAAGGTGTCGGACGTCGACCCGGCCGTCGTCCTGGACGTCGACTGGTACGTCCGGCTGGCCCGGATCGCCGAGGAGGCAGCGATCGAGGCGATCTTCTTGCCCGACAGTCCAGGAGAGGCGGAGTTTCGCTCCGAATACCTGCCTCGGTCGTTCATCGACCCGGTGCAACTCTTGACCGCGGTGGCGATGGCGACCGAGCAGGTGGGCCTGATCGCGACCGCGTCGACGACCTACTCCTCACCATGGGACCTGGCTCGCCGGTTCGCCACGCTCGACATCATCAGCCGCGGCCGGGCAGGCTGGAACATCGTCACCACCGTCGAACCCGAGGCAGCGGCCAACTTCGGCGAGCTGCCCCATCCGCCACGAGAAGAGCGCTATGCGCGCGCCGACGAGTTCGTAGCGGTCGTCTTGGCCCTGTGGGACGCCTGGGAGGACGACGCATTCGTCGGCGACAAGACGACCGGCGTATGGGCAGACCCCGCCAAGCTGCACCCGCCCCGCTTTGACGGCCGCTGGTTTCACGTTGCCTCCTACCTGCCGTTTCCCCGCTCGCCACAGGGCCACGCGTTCCTGGCCCAGGCCGGCTCGTCCGTGCCCGGGGTCGCGCTGGCGGCCAAGTACGCCGACGGCGTTTTCACCCCCCAGAGCGACATCTCCTCTGGCCGGCAATTTCGCGCGAGGTTGCGCGAGCAGGCCGCGGCCGCTGGGCGAGACCCCGATCACATCGCGGCGCTCCCCGGACTCTCGTTCGTGCTCGGGTCAACCGAGGCCGAGGCGCGCGCCCGCCGCCAGGCGCTCGAAGATGCCGCGAGCGGCGAGTTTCGCTGGCGCAACCTCGCCAATCTCGCCGGCCTGGACTTCCGAGCGATCGACCCCGACGCCCCCTTCCCGCCCGAACTGCTGGAGGCGGCGCCCAAGACGAGCTTCGGGGCATCCATCTACAAGCTGGCAAATCGAGAGCCGACGAGCTTTCGGGCGGTCGCCGCACAGCTCTCGGCGCTGCCCGGTGGACTGGATTTCGTCGGTACCCCCGAACAACTCGCTGACCTGATGGCAGACTGGTACCTGGCGGGCGCGTGCGACGGGTTCACGCTCATGCCCCACCTGCTTCCCGACGAGCTCACAACGTTCGTACGGGAGGTCGCCCCCGTCCTAGAGCGCCGCGGCCTGCGCGCAGGCGAATACACGGGCCACACTCTGCGCGACCACTTCGAGCTGCCGCGCCCCGCGGCCAGCCAACGGGCGGCCGACGAAACGTCCCTGCTAATCGCGGACTTTGACGAGGGGTGAGCGAGGGGACTCGAACCCCCGACCGCCTGGACCACAACCAGGAGCTCTACCAACTGAGCTACGCCCACCGTGGGACAGCTGAATCTACCAGCGTTCCGCGCCACGTCCATTGCGCGCCGCCGGCCGGACGGCACGCCCCCGGCAGGATTCGAACCTGCGGCCAACGGATTAGAAGTCCGTCGCTCTGTCCACTGAGCTACGGGGGCCCGGCGATCAGGGTAACGGCGCGGAGGGACCCCGGCGCTCGGAGTCACCGCGATCAGCCGTGCACGGGCGCGGCGGCGTAGGCCGGGGGCGTGGCGCGCGAGTGCGCGCGGGCCCGTCGGCGACGCCTGCGGGTCCGATGGGACCGCGCCGCCGAGCGGATGCGCGCCAACCGGGTGGAGCGCTGCTGGGCCGCCGCACGTCCGGCGGGGCAGGTGGCGGTCACGTAGCAGGCCAGGGGCGGCTCGGAGGTGGTCCGCGGGGCCCCCGCCACCGTGGCGGCGATCGACGCCAGGGTGTCGGCGTAGTCGGCGGCGAAGGTGACCGGATCGATTCCCGGCATCAACGGGTCCAGGCAGGCGGTCGGCGCGACCCGCGCGGGATCGGCCGGGCCGGGGTGGCTGAGTGCGTCGAGCGCCAGCTGGTAGGAGGTGTTGTCGTAGATGCCGATGCCAAGGTGCTCGGTGACGTCGTTGGGGCACACCGACTGGATCGCGACGTTGGTGAGGGCCCCGCCCCCGCCGCTCAGCGAGGATGACGCCGCGGGGCTGAAGTTGGGCACCACCACCTCGTCGGTATCGGTGTAGATGCTCGTGTAGGAGATCCCGGGGAACGTCTCCTGCGCCGAGTTGAGAGCGGCGATGAACGCGGCGTTGGAGCGCTGCTGCCAGAACGCCGGCGCGCAGCTCCGCGCGCAGGCCGGGATCGCGTCGAGCGTCCCGTGGTTGCTCGGCGACAGACCCACCAGGTCATCGACCATCGAGCGCGTGTCGGGCCAGAAGCGCAGCGCCCACCGCGGCACCATGCCGCCCTGGGAGTGGCCGACGATGTCGATCCGGCCCCCGTAGGCCGCGTGCATCGTGCGGATCGCGTAGACGACGTACTCGCCGGCGACCTGGATGTCGCTCATGGCGGTGCCCGGCAGCGTCACGGTGCAGTACGGCCACCCCAGCTTCGCGAGCGCCGGCTCCCAGCCGTATCCGTAGTCGGCAGCGGGCTTCAGCGCGGTGCCGGGGACGAGCAGGACCGGCTCGTGCAGGGCGCCCGCGAGCCTGCCCGAGCAGGTCAGCGCCGCGGCCAGCGTGGTCGCGGGGACGCTCAGCGGCGGACCCGGCCGATTCGGGGGCGCGTACGCGGCCGAGGCGGCGGCCGGGTACAGCAGGAGCGCCGCGGCGAAGATCAGCGCCGCCGACACGGTGAGCAGTGGCATCCTCCGTGGCCGCTCCACGATGCCCGGGTCCTACCGAGGATCGCGGAGGTTCAAACCCGGGTGTGTGCGGTCACCGTCAGGCGGTGACCGGGGCTGAGCCGACGGGCTGCGAGCTTGGCCCACCAGCCTGCCACGGCCGGGTGTCCGGCCGCGCTGCCCGCTAGGCTGCGGCCGCTTGGGTGGGCTGCACACAGCAGCCGATCCGACCGGGGCGATACCGCGGCGCCCGAGTTGTCAGCTGCTCACTCGAGCCCGCGTATCGATCGAGGGGAAGGGACCGCATGACGACGATCCGCGGCACTGTCTGTTCCGTTGCGACGGTCTTCGCGTTGGCGCTGATCGGCGCGACGCCCGCGCTCGGCGCGACCCATATCTGGACCGGTGGCGCGAACGGCCTGTGGTCGGTCTCGGGCAACTGGAACGGCGGCGTGCCGACGACGGGCGAGCTGGGTGGCACGATCGTCCAGTTCAACGCCAACACGACATCGTCGATGAACATCGCCGGGCTCGTCGTCGATCAGATCCACTTCACCGGGTCCAATAACGTGATCACCGGCACCGCCGGACTGACGATCAATGGTGCCAATCTTGTCCAGAACATCGTCTCCGATGCCGACGGCAACGTCCTCGCCGGATCACTCCCGCTGACGCTCGAGAACACCACGGTGGAGGCGGTGTCCAACAGCGGCACGCTGACGGTCAACGGCGCCATCGGGGGAACCCCCGGGCTTGTGACCACGGGCAGCGGCGATGTCTCATTGTCGGGCAGCGCGCCCAACACCTACGCCGGAGCGACGACGATCATCTCCGGCACGCTGCACATCGGCACGAGCGTCGGCGTCGTGATCGCCGGCTCGTCGCTCAACGTCGGCGACGGCCTCACGCCGGGCGCCAGGCTGGTGCTTGAGAACTCCTCGGACATCAGCCCGCAGACCCCGGTCATCGTCAACAGCGACGGCGTGATCGACTTCAAGACCGAAAGTGACTCCGCCAAGAGCCTGACGGTCAATGGCGGCAGCCTGCTCGGCGCGAACCTCGCGGTGTCGAATGCGGTCGTGATGCACGACGGCACGATCATGCTCGCGCCAAGCGGCACGCTCACCGCGGGCTCGGTCAACATGACCGGGGGCACGATCAGCGGGCCTGGCCCTGGGGTGCTCGCCCTCGGTGGTGACCTCCAGGCGACGTCGTCGGCCGTCGGCCCGGCGACGATCTCCGCCCCGGTGCGACTCGGTGCCAGTCCGACGATCACGGTCGCCGCGGGTACCGCCCCGGAACTGAGCATGACCGGCGTCATCAGCGAGACCGGCGGGCCCCGCAGCATCACCAAGGCAGGGACCGGGACGCTGCTGACCGATGCCGTCAACACCTACACCGGCACGACGACCATCTCCCAGGGGACGCTGATCGCCAACGGCATGCAGGCCGGGCCGTTCTCGGTCACCCAGAACGCGACCCTCACCGGATCCGGCACCCTGGGCTCGACAAGCGTCTCCGGCACGATCACCCCGACCGCCCCTGGACTGCATACCGGAGCGCTCGGCTTCTCACCGACCGGCAAGCTCTCCGAGACACTGACCTCGGTTACACCGGCGTCGATCCCGTCGCTCGACGTCACCGGGACCGTCACGATCGACCCGAGCGCGACGGCCGGCCTGACGCTCCCCCCCGCCGGGACCGCCGTGCCGCATGGCTCCGTCGTGCCGCTGATCAATAACGATGCCGGCGACGCGATCACCGGCCAGTTCGCCAATCTCGCGGCCGGCTCGACGCTCACCACCGCCGCCGGCGTCGCGCTGACCGTCGCCTACGCCGGGGCCGACGGCAACGACCTGACCATGACCGCGGGCAACGTCGCCCCGCAGATCACCTCTGTCATCGCGACACCCAGCCGCATGGCCGCCGGGCAGCCGGTGGCGTTCAGCGCCAGCACGTCCGACGCCAACCAGGACCCGATCACCACCAGCTGGAGCTTCGGCGACGGCGCGACCGGCATCGGCCCCTCGACTTCCCACGCCTACGCCGCGCCCGGGACCTACACGGTCACGGCGACCGTTTCCGACGGTCTCGCCCAAGCGCAGTCGACGACCGTGGTGACCGCCACCGGAAGCTCCGGCCCGGGTCCGGGCACGACGGGGACCACCACGGTCAGGTCGTCGGCCTACGGCGCGGACTTCGCCTTGACCATCCCGCGTGCGTGCGTGCGGAAGGGCGCGCGGTTAATCGCGACATTGACCATCAAGCGGGCGGCGCGCAAGCGCTACACGGTTGCCAAGGTCAACAAGGTGGTCTTTGCCGTCAACCGAAGGATCTCTGCGACCAAACGCACCGCCCCGTTCCGGGCGCGGCTCGCTGTGCCGGCCGCCGTCACGTCGGGCGGGAAGATCGTGATCGGGACGAAGAGCTACGTCACGCTCCGATCGGGCAAGCCTCGAACAAAAGCGGTTACCGCGACCCTCAAGGTCTGCTGACCCGCACGCGCAGGGGACACGCCGGCCTTGCCGAACGACGGGTCCACGCTGCGCGAGTGTTTGGTCGCGATCCCGGTCCTCCACACGCCGACCATGCCAGCGACACCGCGCATCTCGACCCGAGATGACATAAGCCGCTTACGGAGAGGTTTGAACATACTGCAAAACGGCGTCTCGACCACCCGGTAGGCTGGGCGTCGGCGCCCGCCACGGCGACACGCGACTACAAGCGCTCAGCCACGGGTAGGCGCAACCCTGGAGGTGCCTCATGAGACGACGAACACAGCGGGGGTCAGCGGATGAAGAGCGGCCGTGAAAAGGCCGAAGAGAAGCGCCAGGCCAAGCTTGCCCAGGTCCAGGAGCAGGTCGATGACGGATCGCTGGTCATCCGCAAGATGACCAAGGAGGAGCGCGAGAAGTACCCGCCGCGCCCGCCGCGTGAGAAGGGCGGCAAGCGCCGCTAGCCCGCCGGCCGCGGTTGCGCCCCGCGCGCGGGGTGTGGAAGAGTTCCGCCGCCAACGCCGAGCGAGGGGAACTGGAAGGTGGACGTCACCGTCACCGTCGCCGTCCTGGAAAACCGACGTTGGTCAACGTGTTGGCAGATTCGACCGTCGCGTATCTGCGGCGCTCGGATCTCGGATCGCGCCCCGCACCGGTGCCTTCACCGGCGCGGTCCAGGCGGCGATCCGGTCAGGCCACCCGATCGCCACCGCCAGCCAGAGTCCGATCAGCTCGCCTGCCTTGCAGACGAGCGCGATCGTCTCGATCGGCTCCGGGGTCCCGCTGAAGCCGGGCACGGCAGCGCTGACGAACAGAACCCAGGTCAGGATCTCAACGGACAGGAACAGCGCCGCCAGCCTCGCGAACAGCTGATCCTCGGGGTAGGCCACGAGCGCCCACGCCAGCGCAACACCGAGCGCCGCGGCGCCGAGGAACGACCAGCCCAGCGGGGGCATCTCCCGCAGATGCTCCGGAACCAGCGCCGCGTGGATCCCGGCGCTGAACATGACCGCCAGCGCCAACAGCCCGGCGCGCCGGCCGCGCGACCGAAGTCGCGCGGCCTGCCCACCGTCGCTCATTTGACGATTCGAACGAGGCGCTCCATGCCGAGCGTCGTGTGCTCGCGCCCATCCTGGGTGTCCATGAAGCACGCCTGGACGTAGTACCCAGGCTTGGCGTTCAGGACCTCCTGCTGCATCGCCCCGGGCGAGGCGGGATCCATCAGGTCGACGGAGCCCGTCGCGAGCTTCTCGGCCTTGTTGTCCTTGCCGGCCTTCAGCAGCGCAATGATCTTCTCAGCGTCCGCCTTGTTGCGCGCGCCGATCAGGGTGTCCATGTGCACCAGGTAGCCGTCGTTCACAACCCGCACCATCGTCCCGTCATGCAGGACGTTGGTCCCCTTGAAGCCGAACTCAATCGAGGTCTCGGTCGCTGCGGCCGCCGGCAGTGCTGCCGGCGTGGACGACTGCGTGACCGTGAACTGCGCCACATTCGCCGACGGCCCGTTGCCCGTGAGGTTCAGGGCCACGTAGTTGCCCGGCGTCAGGACCGTCTGGACCGTGCCCGGCGCATCGGCGGAAACGACCAGCGACCCGAACGGGGTCAGCGCGTTGGGGTCACCGTGATGGCTCTGGACGGCACCCAACGCCTCCGGGAACGACACGCCCTGGTTCAGGCGCACGAGCCCGTAGCCGCCCTGGCCCTTGCCACTGAACGTCGACGTGATGCTCACCGCCCCCGACACCGTGCTACCGGACACCGCGATGCCCGTCTTGCCAGTCACCGCGACGTTGAGCGTGGGCAGCGTCGACGCCGCGCTCGCTCCAGCGACTCCAGCCAGCCCGACCGCGCAGGCGGCCACAGCAGTCGATACGACAATTAGCGATGCAAATCGCTTCACAACGTGCTCCTCTCGATTGTCTTGCGGCAAATCACCGGGCCCTCGCCGCAAGACAGCTCGGCCGACCCACGAACACCGCGTAGTGCGCCAACGCGCCCACCGCCCAAATCCCTGTGGGCTGGGACGCGTATCGACACGCACAAACAACAATCCCGATAAAAAGTTGCGGCACCCACCCCAAGCCCCAATCGGACCTCATCTCGGTCCTGTTGGAGACATGCGTGGTCTATCCGCAGCGCCCACGCCTGAGAAACGCAGAATCCCTCGCGGCGGCGAGGGATTCGCGAATCGGGGCGCCCGGATTTGAACCGGGGACCTCCTGCTCCCAAAGCAGGCGCGCTACCAGGCTGCGCCACGCCCCGCGTATCGGCTGAGTGTAATCGGTGCACATCTTGGCCCCGCTGACCTTCCTGTTAGCCTCGGGCGCCGCCGATGACAGAGATCCAGCCGATCCGCGCGCTGCGCTACGACCTCGAGCGCACCGGCGGCCTCCAGGACGTCGTCGCCCCGCCGTATGACGTGATCGACGACGCGCAGCGGGTGGCGCTGGAGGCCCGGTCGCCCTACAACGTCGTGCGGATCGACCTCCCGCAGGGCGGCGAGGACCGCTACGAGCGCGCCGCCGCGCTCCTGGGCGACTGGCGCGAGCAGGGCGCGGTGGTGCTCGACGACGCTCCCGCGCTGTGGACGCTGTCCCAGGACTACGTCGGTCCCGACGGGGCGCGGCGCACCCGGCAGGGCCACTTCGCGCGCGTGCGCGTGGAGGAGTACGGGCCCGGCCGCATCCGGCCCCACGAGCGCACCCATCCCGGCCCACGCGAGGACCGCCTCCGCCTCACGCGCGCCACCCGAGCCAACCTCTCCCCCATCTTCTCGCTGTTCTCCGACCCGTCGGGCGCCGTCGCCAAAGCGCTCAGCGGCGCCGGCGGCGACGCAGTGTGGGCGCAGACGACCGATGACGACGGCACCGTCAACCGCCTGGGACGGGTGGAGGACCCGGCGGCAATCGCCGCGGTGCAGCAGGCCGTGGCCGGGACCGAGCTGCTCATCGCCGACGGCCACCACCGTTACGAGACCGCCCGCGTGTACGCCGAGGAGATCGGCGGCGAGGGACCGCACCGCTACGTGCTGATGTGCCTGGTCGCGCTCCAGGATCCGGGCCTCACCGTGTTCCCCACCCACCGGCTCGTCCGCGGCCTGCGCCCCGACCAGTACGAGACGCTGGCCAACGCCCTGCGGCGCGACTTCGAGATCGAACCGGTCACCGACGCGGCCGCCCTGGCGCCCCCATCCGGTGACACCGTCCGGATCGGGTACATCGATGCGCACTTCAAGCGGCCGTACATGCTCACCCTGCGCGACCCGGCGATCGCCGACGCCGCGCTGCCCGACCGGGCCGAACCGTACCGCCGACTCGATACCGCCGTGCTCGAGGCGCTGGTCCTCAAGGGCGCGCTGGCGATGACGGACGACGACATCGACCACCTCGACGGCCTCGGCTACGCCCGCGACTTCGACCAGGCGCTGGAGCTCGTGCAGCGGGCCGAGTACGACGCCGCCTTCTTCATGGCGCCCACTCCCGTCGAGCGGGTCCAGGAGGTGGCCGCCGGCGGCGAGAGCATGCCGCCGAAGTCCACCTACTTCTTCCCCAAGGTTCCGACGGGCCTGCTGTTCAATCCGCTGGTCTGACCGCAGGCCGATGTCGACGGCGCTGGCCGAGCAGCTCTCGAAGGTTCTCCTGGAGCCGGCGGCGGCGAGCCGGCTCGACGTTCACGGGCGGACCGACGCGGCCGTGCTGGTGGCGCTGTATCTCGACGACGGCCGGATGCACGCGGTGTTCACCAAACGGCGCGACGACCTGCGCCGCCACCCCGGGGAGATCTCGTTCCCCGGCGGGCGCCACGACGACACCGACCCTGACCTGCTGACCACGGCGCTGCGCGAGGCCGAGGAGGAGATCGGCCTCCCGCCCGCGGCGGTGCAGGTCCTCGGAGCGCTGCAGCCGACCCCGACGATCGCCACCGGCTACGCGATCTATCCGTTCGTCGGCCTGATCGAGGCCGGCCTGGCCTGGACGCTGTCGGCGCGCGAGGTGGCAGCGGTCCTGGAGCTCGCCCTGGACGACCTGCGGGAGGGCTACGCCCGGCGCCGGCTGCTGCGCCGGGGCGTTCCCATCCGCACCGACACCTACGTCGTGGGCGACGACCTCATCTGGGGTGCGACGGCCCGGATCCTGGCCGACCTGTTTGACCGCATCGGCCCGCTGCTCGCGGACCAGCGGGCTCAGCGGGCGTACTGATCGCGCCCGAGCAGCGCCCGCTCGATGGCCGCGACGGCGTCGGCGATCCACCCCTCGCCGGCGGCCGGGTCGGAGCAAAGGAGCTCGTAGGGGATCAGTGAGCGCTCGCAGACGTGGCGCACCCGGTCAGCGCCGGCGCGCAGCAGCGCCGCGTCCATGCTGCCCGCGGCCTGGTAGACAACACCGCGCACGGTGGTGTCGAGCATCCGCTCGAGCAGCATGTCCAGCCGCGTGCCGTGCAGCGCGGCCAGCTGCTCCTCGGTCCCGGTCGCTGACCCGAGCAGGATGCACGCCACGCCGACATGCGCCAGGGCCGGCGCCAGCGTCCCGACGAGATTGGGGTCGCCCACGAACGGCTCTGCGCCGGCGGCCTCGATCTCGCCGCACCGGTCCGGATTCCGCGTCGTCCCGCGGACGGCGTGGCCCGCCGCCCGCAGCGCCCGGGTCAGCTCCAGGCCCCGGCAGCCGCACCCCACGATCAGGCAGCGTGCCACGCGCGGGCTCAGCCGGAGCCGCCGGCGCCCGCCCCGAACTCGCGCTGGACCTCGTCGCGCGTGCGCTCGGGCAGGCCGCGCGCGCGGCGGCGGGCGTTGGTGGCCTCGAGCAGCTCGTCGAGCTCGCGATCGGCGAGGTAGGCCTCGCGGCGGCGGCGCTGCTCATTGAAGTCCTCAATGACGCGGCGCTCCAGGTCGGCGACGGTCACGTCGGCCTCCCCCCGCCGCCGGCGCCGCGCGTTGTGGGCCTCGAGCATCTGCGCCAGGTCCTCGGCCTCGAGCTCCTCGCGCTCCTCGGTGATCTGGCGGGCCGAGCGCAGGCCGAACAGCTCCATGCCGCGCGACTGGTTGGCGCGGCCCAGGATCCACACCCAGACCACCAGGATGGCCAGACCGGCGAGCAGCACGAGCGCGAACGAGTCCACCGCCCGCGAGTCTAACCTTGCAACCGCACTTGCGCCGCGCATCCGTGTGCGCAACTTCGCAATTGACATCGTGTTTATGCGGGCGTCATCGCCTCCGCGCGGGCGGGCCGGCAATCGGCGGAGGCCTATCACCAACATGCAGGGTCAAGGAGGCTTCATGCGTCTTCGCATCTCCGTGCTCGCTTGCGCGCTGACAGCGCTTGCGTGCGCAGCCGCCCCGAGCTTCGCGGGCGCGGCACCGGTGCACAACCGTGGGGTGACCATCCACGCGGTACCGCAGCACATCATCGCCGGCGAGGCTGTGCTGATCTTCGGCCAGCTGAAGGGACCCGACCACGCCAACCAGGTGATCCGTCTGTATCACCGCATCAACCCAAACCCGCAGTTCACCCTCATCGGGATCACCAAGACCAACGCCAACGGTCAGTACGAGTTCGTCCGCGAGGAGGGCATCGTGGACACGAACCGCAGCTGGTTCGTCCGCGGCCCTGGCTTCACCCACAGCCGCACCGTGCACGAGCGTGTCGACGCGTTGGTGAGCCTCGCCGCCAGCTCCACCAGCGGGCTGACACGTCACCCCCTGGTGTTCAGTGGCCATGTCACTCCCGATCACACCGGCGGCGTCGTCGCCCTCCAGCAGCAGAAGGGCGCCAGCGACGACTGGACGACGATCAAGGCCGCCCGCATCGGACCGGGATCCAACTACACGATCTCGCACGCCTGGCGCGTCCCGGGTGCGTACACCGTGCGCGTGAAGTTCCGCGGCGACGCCCGCAACACGCCGGCCGTCTCCGACACGCAGTCGGTGGTCATCGAGCAGACCGAGGTGCCGGACTTCACCATCCAGACGTCTGACCCGATCGTGCCCAACGGCCAGGCCGTCACCATCTCGGGTGTGCTGGACTCGCCCGGGACGACCACCCCGGAGCCCAGCACCAGCGTCAGCCTGTTCGCCAAGGTGCCGGGCAGTGGCGGGCCCTATCAGGAGCTCCTCACCACCACCACCGGTGCGGACGGCAGCTACAGCTTCGCCAACGTGCAGTCGACGACCAACGAGCTGTACCTGGTGCGTACCACCTTCGCCCCGCGCCGCCACACCGCGGTGCTGTTCCAGGGCGTGCAGGACGTGGTCCAGCTGTTCGCCAGCTCCTCGACGTCGACGGTGGACGGGCACATCACGTTCAGCGGCACTGTGTCGCCTGACAAGGGCGGTCATGTCATCTACCTGCAGAAGCTGGGCAAGGACGGTGACTGGCACAACGTGGAGGCCCGCTTCATCGACAACGCCTCCACGTTCCAGTTCGGCTGGACGTTCGGGACCGCGGGCACCAAGGAGTTCCGCGCCCGCATCACCGGCGGCCCGGTCAACATCGGCGCGGCGTCGCCTCCGGTCACCATCGTGGTGAGCCAGCCGCCGCTGTCATCGCTGCCGACCAGTTAGCCAGACCGGTCAACCCCACTGGGGAGGGTTGGCACGCGGCCCCCGTCGCACCAGGCGACGGGGGCCGGTCGTGCGTCCGGGTGCCCGCGGCGTCTGTGGGGGCACCAGCCGTGCCGCCGCCTGACGGGCGAAACCGCACTCGGCCAGCGCACGCGCACGCTGGCCGAGCGCGCCGTGCGTGCGTTTTCGCCCAATGACCCGATCGGTCACACGCGTGGGCCCCTTTTGAGACACAGGCGCACCGACGCCTCATTCGCTAGCTTCCCGGCCCATGGACTTCGCCCTGACCGACGAGCAGCGGCTCATCAAGGAGACCGCGCGCGCCTTCACCGACAACGAGATCGTCCCGCGGGCCCGCGACAACGATCGCAACGCCCACTTCGACACCGAGCTGGTGGCCCAGATCGCCGAGCAGGGCTACCTGGGCGCGATCGTGCCCCAGGAGTACGGCGGCGCCGGGCTGGACTACCTCTCCTACGGGCTGATCGTGGAGGAGATCGGCCGTGGCGACTCCTCGATGCGCACCGTGGTGTCGGTGCAGACCTCACTGGTGTGCTCGGCGATCGTGCGCTGGGGCACCGAGGAGCAGAAGCGGCGCTATCTGCCGAGGCTGTGCTCGGGCGAGTGGCTGGGCTGCTTCGGGCTCACCGAGCCCGACACCGGGTCAGACGCGGCCAACCAGCGGACCCGGGCGCGCCGGACCGACTCCGGCTGGACGATCGACGGCGCCAAGATGTGGATCTCGATGGGCAACGTCGCCAAACTGGCGCTCATCTTCGCCCAGACCGACCCGGAGAAGGCCCACAAGGGCCTCGCCTGCTTCCTGGTCGAGACCGAGGGCAACGGGGGCTACCAGCCCCAGGAGATTCATGGCAAGCTCGGCCTGCACGGCTCCGACACCGCGGCCATCGGCCTCAGCGACTGCGAGGTCGGGGAGGGCGCCATGCTGGGACAGGTTGGCGACGGCTTCAAGATCGCCATGACCTCGCTGGAGTCCGGGCGCTACAGCGTCGCCGCTGGCTGTGTGGGTATCTGCCAGGGCTGCGTGGACTACTGCGTCAACTACGCCAAGGAGCGCCGGCAGTTCGGCCGCCCCATCGCCAGCTTCCAGCTGGTGCAGGGGATGCTGGCCGACATGAAGGTGGAGACCGACGCGGCACGGATGCTCGTGTACCGCGCCGCCTACCTCAAGGACACCGGCCAGCCCAACTCCACCGAGACCTCGATCGCCAAGCTCTACGCCACCGAGGCCGCCAACCACTGCGCCACCACCGCCATTCAGGTTCTCGGGGGCTCGGGCTACGTCGACGACCACCCCGTTGAGCGCTACTTTCGCGACGTGCGCGTCACCACGCTGTATGAGGGGACCTCGCAGATCCAGAAGCTCATCATCGGGCGCGCCCTCACCGGCATCAACGCGCTGATCCCCTCGTGAGCGCGGCCGGCGAGGCCCCCACGGTCCTTGGCGTGGCCGGGGCCGGGACGATGGGGTCGGGTATCGCGCAGCTGGGCTGCGTGGCGGGCATGCGCACGCTGCTGCACGACCCCGACGCCGACGCGCTGGACCGCGGGATCACCCGGATCCTGCGCCAGCTCGACCGCGAGGTGAGCAAGGGCCGGATGTCCGCGGCCGGCGCCGAGCGGGCCAGGGAGCAGCTGCATCCGGCGCCGTCGCTCGAGGGCTTCGCCGAGTGCGGGCTCGTCATCGAGGCCGCGCCCGAGCGCGTCGAGCTCAAGCACCGGCTCCTCGCCGAGCTCTCGCACATCATCGCTGCGGACTGCGTGCTGGCGAGCAACACCTCATCGCTGCTGGTGACCGCGCTGGCGCCGGCCGCCACCCATCCCGACCGGGTGGTGGGCATGCACTTCTTCAACCCACCGCCGCTGATGGCCCTGCTGGAGGTCGTGGCCGGGGCGGAGTCCTCCGAGCGGGCGCTGGCGGTGGCCCGCGCCTGCGGCGAGGCGATGGGCAAGCGGGTCATCGACGCCGTCGACGGGCCGGGGTTCCTGGTCAACCGCTGCAACCGGCCCTGGGGTCTGGAGGCGCTCAAGCTCCTGTCCGAGCGGATCGCCACGGTCGAGCAGATCGACCGCATCTGCCGGCTGGGCGGGGGCTTTCGCATGGGGCCGTTCGAGCTGATGGACCTCGTAGGCGTCGACGTCGGCCTCGAGATCAGCCGCTCCTTCTACGAGCAGAGCTTCGGCGAGCCGCGCTGGCAGCCGTCGCAGATCGCGGTGCGGACCGTGGCCGCCGGGCGCCACGGCCGCAAGACGGGACGGGGGTACTACGAGTACCCGGAGGGTGGGCGGCACCGGCCGCCTGACCCCGGCGCGCCACCGGCCGGCGGCGGGCACGGCGCGGTCGTGATCGCCGGTGACTCGCAGCTGGCGCTCGAGCTCGAAGCGGCCGCCGACGACGCCGGCTGGGAGGTGCTGGGCGCCGCCGAGGCCGTTGACGGGCCGGCCCCGTTCCTGATCCTCGACCTCACCGGCGGCGAGGAGCCCGACGCGCCGCTGCAGGGAGCGCCTCAGGCGATCTGCTGCGCAGCGGGCTCGCTGGCGGCGCTGGACCCCGGCGGCTCGGCGGTCGGCTTCCACGCCCTGCCGCCGCTCCAGGGCGCGACCCTGGTGGAGCTCACGCGCGGGCCGGACACAGCGGCGTCGGCGGCATCGGCCGCCAAGCGGTTCTTCGCCACCCTGGGCAAGCACACCGAGTGGGTCGGCGACGCGCCGGGGCTCGTCCTGGGCCGCATCGTCTGCCAGATCGTCAACGAGTCCGCGTTCGCCCTCGGCGAGGGCGTGGGCAGCGCGCAGGACATCGACACCGGGATGATCCACGGGCTCAACTATCCGCGCGGGATCCTCGCCTGGGCTGATGAGATCGGGCTCGATCACGTGCTCGGCGTCCTGGACGCCCTCCACCTCGAGCGCGGCGAGGAGCGCTACCGCACGGCGCCGCTGCTGCGGCGGCTGGGATGGTCCGGGCGGCTGGGGCGGGCGACGGGCGAAGGCTTCTTCACCTACGAGGCGCCATGAGGGCGGTCACCTTCCAGGCGCCGATGGAGGTCCGGGTGGACGAGCGCCCCGAGCCCGAGCTCGAGAGCCGGGACGACGCCATTGTCGCGATCGAGGCCAGCGGGATCTGCGGTTCGGACCTGCACATCTACCACGGCCGGGTCAAGATGGAGCCGGGCTTCACCATCGGCCACGAGTTCGTCGGCCGGGTGGTGGCGGCGGGCGAGGCCGTGACGCGTGTGAGCGAGGGCGACCGGGTCCTGGGCTGCTTTCACACCGCCTGCGGCACCTGCTTCTACTGCCTGCGCGGGGTCTACCAGAAGTGCGAGCGGGCACGGGTCTTCGGCCACGGCGAGGCATTGGGCTCGCTGCCGGGCACCCAGGCCGACCAGGCGCTCGTGCCGATGGCCAACCTGACGCTGCGCCCCGTACCCGACGGGGTGTCGGACGATGTCGCCCTGTTCGCCGGCGACGTGATGGGCACCGCGTACCACGCGGTGGAGTGCGGCGATGTCCGCCCCGGCGACAGCGTCGCCGTCCTGGGCCTGGGCCCGGTGGGCCTGTGCGCGGTGCAGATCGCCGTCTGCGCCGGCGCCGGGCCAGTGCTGGCGATCGACAGCGTGATCGAGCGCTTGGAAGTGGCGCGCGGGTTCGGCGCCGTCCCGGTCCACCTCACCGAGGAGAGTCCCCGCGACGTGGTCCGCACGCTGACGGGCGGCCGCGGCGTGGCGACCGCAATCGACGCCGTCGGTCATCCGGACGCGCTCGACCTCGCGATCCGCCTGGCGCGCGGTGCGGGCACGGTGGTCGCCATCGGCGTATACGCCGAGCCCTGCCAGGTGCACATGGGGGTGGTCTGGATCAAGGGCTTGACGCTGCGCACGGGCCAGGCCAACGTCATCGGCCACGTCGATCGCGTCCTGGGCATGCTGGCCGCCGGGACGCTTGATCCGACGCCGTTGGTGACCCACCACATGCCCCTTGACGACGCGCCTGAGGGCTACGCGATCTATGAGCGCCGCGAGGCGCTGAAGATCGTCCTGCGACCATAGGCCCCCGTCGCCGGTGACCCCCGAGCCCGGGGGCCGGCCGGGCGAACCTGTGCACGCGGCCCGTCTGCGCACAAGTTCTGTCCACGGATGTGGTGCGCTTGTGAAACCTCGCAACATCTGGGGCCGAGATGGTGTGGATTCCCTCCCGGAAGGGTAGGACCGGGCCGACCCGGAGGTAGGTCCCGGAATAACAGCCGACGGCAGGTTCGTGTAGGGTGCCGGTCTGCTGGTCTGGACATTTGTTCGACCAGCATCGGCAAACACTCAAAGCCGCCAGAGTGCTGCCGAGTACAGGGATTGTCCACATGAGTGACTCAGACACAGCTGTGCTGTGCCTCGATCAGGCACGGCCCTGGGCTGCCGCGCGTCGCACACTGGTCGCAGTCGGCGTGCTCGCCGTCGCGATGTCGTTCACCGCAGTGGCAGCCGCGCGCGGCCGTGGCTGCGCCGGCGCGCGCACCCCGATCGCCCGGGCCAGCCGTGCCCACCTGCAGCGGGCCGTCGTCTGCCTTGTCAACGTGGAGCGCCACCAGCGTGGGCTGCCGGCACTGGGCGAGAACTCGCGCCTGAACCGCTCCGCTCAGGGATGGACCAACGTGATGGTCACTCACCGTTACTTCAGCCACGGCGCGGACTTCGCGGCACGCATCAGCGCGGTCGGCTTTGACTGGTCAAACGTGGGTGAGAACATCGCCACCGGCTACAGAACGCCCGCGGGCGTCGTCCGCGCCTGGATGGCCAGCACGGGCCACTGCCAGAACATCCTGAACCCCGTCTACCGCTACGTCGGCACCGGGGTCTCCGACAGCTCCATCGCCGGCTACAGCACGCTGGCGGGCACGTGGACCCAGGACTTCGGCCTGCTCATGGGTCAGCACCCGGCCTCGGGGAACTGGGGCCCGGCCCAGGGCTGCCCGTATACCTAGGCCGCTCGGACGGTCGTTGTCCTGCGCGATGCCATGCCAGGGCGTCAGACGAGCGTCACCAACGGCTGACGAACGGCGACTCTGTGGAGTCGGCGGGGACGTGCGTCATCTGGTGGTTGCTCAGCAGCCCTAATCCTCATCACCCCTTGCGCGCCGCCGACGGCTGCTCCCCTTTCCTCAGCTGTCGTGGCGGTTGCGCCGAGCGCCTACGGGAGCCCGGCGCGGCCGCTAGCTGGCGGCAACGCGCGCGGCGCTATCGAAAGGGGCGGTGTCGCGTAGGTACCACTCGGCGTCGAGCGCGGCCTGGCAGCCCGAGCCCGCGGCGGTGATGGCCTGGCGATAGGTGTGGTCGACCAGGTCGCCGGCGGCGAATACGCCGGGGACGTTGGTGAGCGTCGACTTGCCCTGGGTGATCACGTAGCCGGCGTCGTCGGTCTCGACCTGGCCCTGGACCAGCTGGGACTGGGGGTCGTGGCCCACGGCGATGAAGGCGCCGGTGATCTCCAACTCCTTCTCCGAGCCGTCCCCGGTGTTGCGCAGACGGGCCACCGCCAGGGCCTTGTGCTCCCCCGCGTGGAACTCCTCCACGACGTAGGGCGTGACCCATTCGATGTTGGGAACCGCACGAGCGCGCTCGAGCATGATCTTGGAGGCGCGGAAGTCGTCACGGCGGTGGACGATCGCCACCTTGGAGGCGAACTTGGCCAGGAACATGGCCTCCTCCATCGCGGAGTCGCCCCCGCCGACGATCAGCGTCGGTGCCTGCTTGAAGAAGGCGGCATCGCAGGTGGCGCAATAGCTGACCCCGCGGCCGGAGAGCTCCTGCTCGCCGGGAACTCCGAGCTTGCGGTGCTGGGCGCCCATGGCCAGCACCACGGCCCGAGTCAGATGCAGGTCGTTGCCGACCCAGACCTTGTGGGGCTCTGACCCGTCCGGCGACAGCTCCAGCGCCGTGACGTCATCGGTCTCCAGGCGGGCACCGAAGCGCTCGGCCTGGTCGCGGAAATGCTGCATCAGGTCCGGCCCCATGATCCCGGGGGGAAAGCCCGGGTAGTTCTCCACGTCGGTCGTCTGCTGCAGCAGCCCGCCCCACGCGAATCCCTCGACCACCAGCGGGTCCAGCTCGGCGCGGGCCATATACAGGGCGGCCGTGTAGCCGGCCGGCCCGCTGCCCACCACGATCGCCTTCTCGATTCTCTGTTCTGACTCGGTCACTTCATTAAGTATAGCTTGGGGTCTCGTCTTCGCGCCAGCGGTGCACCGTCCGCCGCAACTGAAAGTAGGCCACAGCGCCGGGAAGTGTCGGCAGCCAGAAGGAGAAGGCCCGGTAGGCGAGCACCGAGACGACGGCGAGCGGCGGCGAGATGCCGAAGGCCGAGAAGGCGCCGATCATCGCGCCGTCCACGCCGCCGATGCCGCCGGGCAGCGGCAGCACGTTGCCGAGCTGGCCGATGAAATAGGACATCACGACCACCGCGGTGGGCGGGCTGCCGCCAAAGGCGTGGAAGCAGGACCACAGCACTGCGATATCAAAGCCCCACCACGCCACCCCGCCCAGCAGCGACCACTCCTTATCGCGCACCAGCTGGATCGCGGTCCGAATGCCGCTGGCGGCCGCGGCCGGGAGCGCGGCGGCCTGGCTGGCCAACCGCCCGACCCGGCCGCCGTGGGTCCACCGCGCCACCAGGCGGTCGAGATCAGTGGGCAACAGGGACACGCCGAGGAAGACGGCGATGACCACGGCGCCGAAGATGGCGGGGATGACCGTGATCGCGAACGGGTTCTCGCCCGGGAACACTCCGAAGTACAGGCCGAGCCCTCCGATGACCAGCGACCCCATGAACACCGCGTACAGGACGGCCATGAACGCGATCATGCGGCAGGCGACGATGCGCGGCTCCAGCCCCGATCGCCGCAGCGCCCAGGCCGTCAGCGCGATGCCGCCGGCACCCGCAGAGGCGAACAGGCGCGTGGCGGCGACGCCCGCCAGGCTGATCTCGTAGCTGGCCCGCCAGTCGATCCGGGTGTCGTCGCGGACGAACACACCGCGGAACAGCACGACGTAGCCCAGGAAGGAGAAGCACTCGAGCACCGCGGCGAGCGCGAGCCACCAGGCGTTGCCGTGCTGAATCCGGCTCCACGTGTCCCGCAGGCCCAGGAGCTTGGGCAGCACGAAGTACAGAAACGCCACCACCGAGACGACGAACACGATCGATGCCACGAGCCTCCGGCGTGTCAGCCGGATGCGCGGCATCTCCTCCGTCTGGCCCGACTCCCGGCGTGGCGCCCCATCGGCGACCCCGGGCGCGACGGCGTGGCCCTCGGCGGGCCTCAGGCTCTCATCGGCCCCGACCGCGCCGGGGCGGCCATGATCGATGGGAGCTCCCCCACGCACGCGCGAGCGCCCTACCGGGTGGCGGCCCGCCGTTGCAGCGCCTCGAGGCGCCGTGTCAGCGCCAGGACGCCCGGAAGAGCGCGCGGAGACTGCGTCCGCACCGTCTCGGTCAGCAGCGCGCCCGCCAGCAGGTCGGCGGCGTAGTGCTCGCCCAGATAGACGAGCGCGAGACCCAGCAGGAGCGCATAGGACCAGCCGACGGCACCGGCCACGGGGCCCACCTCGCTCAGGAGGTGAGCGCCCATCAACGAGGTGGCGAAATGCAGCGACGGCATGGCAGCGAGCGGATTGCCTCCGAGGACATCGTAAAGGTCCGTCCAGCGGTCGCCCCAGAACTGCTCCCCGTACTCGATCATCATCCGCCGCACCGCGCGCATGCGCGCGTCCTGGAGCCGCCCGTGGCGGGCCGCGTACCACGGCGGGGCGGTCGGAATGGCCCAGTAGAAGACGGCGCCGAGGTCGAACACGCCGTACATGCGCGCCGCCGCGGCGGGAGAACGCTCTGGCGCGCGCCACCTGACGTAGGCCACGCTGGCGTGCGGGACGGCGAACCACACCCAATGGCACCACACCAGGGCCCGCTCGAAGCGGTTGATGTGCGCCGGATCGGAGAAGTCGGTCTGGAGGCGGACCGTGGGCGGCACACCGAGGCCGAGAACGCGATCGATCGCAATCGGGTAGTCGATCCGCACGCGCGCGGCCAGCCCCTCGGGGTCGTCGTTGGGCATCTCATACGCGGCCAGGTAGGCCCACATGTTCAGCCCCACCAGCGCGACGTCGCGGGCGCGGCTGCGCGGTGTCGCGACGGTCAGCGCAGGGACCGCCAGGGCCGAGACCCCCAGCACCGCCGCGCGGGGCAGCTTGACGCGGCGGCGCAGGACGGGCGCAGCCACCCCCGCGGCGACCAGGGCCCAGGCTCCCGCTCTGATGGCCCGTGACGCTCGCAACGGGCGCCAGTATAAGAGCCCGGCGGCGAAGTGACGGCCCAAAATGGCCGCTCCAGAACGACTTTCCGGCGCTGGCCGGGCCGCCGCGGCGGGCGGCGGCCGCGTCCGCGGGGTGATGGCCGGGGCGCCGGTCAGCCCCCCGGACTTATAGAATGCCGCCCGCCTTGCGACACGACGTCAACGACGCCAAGTCCCACCGCCGGCGCCGCGAGCATCCAGATCGCGGCCGGCGGCTTCGCCTCCGCAGCGCGATCCCGATGCTCGGCATCGTGCTGGCCGGATCCCTGGTCCTCGCCCCCGCCGCGCTGGCGAACTTCATCACGCCGAAGACGGGTGGATCACCCAACGCCAACCAGATCCACTCGCTCTACAGCGTCGTCCTCTACATCGCCGCGATCGTGGCGGTGCTGGTCGAGGGCGCGCTCGTCTACTCGGTCTTCCGCTTCCGGGCCAAGAAGAGCCGCGTGGCCGCGCAGATCCACGGCAACACGCGCCTGGAGATCGGCTGGACCGTGGCCGCCGCGCTCATCCTCGTGGTGCTGACGGTGGTGACCTTCATCAAGCTGCCGAGCATCGTCAACCCGCCCAACTCCGACGCCAGCGGGCTGGTCCTGTCGGCCTCGGTCAACGAGCCCACCCCCCCGAGCGGCCAGAAGCTCGACGTCTGCATCCAGGGCCGCCAGTTCATCTGGCGCTACGTCTACGGCAACGGCTGCGCGCACGACCCCTTCGACCCCCGCCTCCCCTACTCGTACACGGAAATGGTCGTCCCCGAGCACACCACCGTGGTGCTGACCATCCAGTCCACCGACGTCATCCACTCGTGGTGGGTGCCGTCGCTGGGCGGCAAGGTCGACGCCGTCCCCGGCTACACGACGTACACGTGGTTCAAGGCGCTGCACACCGGGACCTTCCGCGGGCAATGCGCCCAGCTGTGCGGAACCAACCACGCGGCGATGGTCGCCTTCGTCAAGGTGGTCACCCCGGCGCAGTACAGCGCCTGGCTGGCGCGCCAGAAGGAGCTCATCTCCGCCCAGAACTCCCAGGTGGGTTCGCTCCGCGCGGTCCTCACCGCCCAAAATCAGCTAGGAAACTAAGAGACACATGGCGACGATCACGCGCGACGAAGTCCTGAGACCGGTCCCCCAGGTCATCGCGACCAAGGTCACCGCGCCCCGCAAGACCAAGCGCTGGGTCGACTGGGTCACGACCACCGATCACAAGCGGATCGGGATCATGTATCTGGTTCTCACCTTCGTCTTCTTCTGCATGGGCGGGGTCGAGGCGCTGATGATGCGGCTCCAGCTCGCCGTGCCCAGCAACACGCTGATCACGTCCGAGCACTACAACGAGCTCATGACGATGCACGGGACGACGATGATCTTCCTGTTCGTCGTCCCGGTCATGGCCGGCTTCGCCAACTACTTCCTGCCGCTGATGATCGGCGCCCGCGACATGGCCTTCCCGCGACTCAACGCGCTGTCGTTCTGGCTGCTGCTGTTCGGCGGGATCGTCTTCTACGCGACGCTGTTCTTCCATCCGCCCAGCGCCGGCTGGTGGAGCTACCCGCCGCTGTCGGAGTCGCTGTACTCGCCCAGCGGAGGCCAGGACGCGTGGATCTTCCTCATCCACATCACCGGCATCTCGTCGCTGGTCGGCGCCATCAACTTCTACGCCACGATCGTCAACATGCGGGCGCCGGGCATGTCCTGGAACCGCTTGCCTCTGTTCGTGTGGACGGTCCTGGTCTACGCCATCCTCCTGATCCTGGCGCTGCCGGTGGTGGCCGCGGCGGTGACGATGCTGCTCACCGACCGGCACTTCGGCACCCACTTCTTCGACCCCACCGCCCACGGCTCGCCCGTGCTGTGGCAGCACCTGTTCTGGTTCTTCGGCCACCCAGAGGTCTACATCATGATCCTGCCGGGGTTCGGGATCATCTCCGAGGTCATACCCGTGTTCTCGCGCAAGCCGATCTTCGGCTACAAGGCGATCGCGGCGTCGACGGTGGTCATCGCCTTCCTGGCCACGCTGGTGTGGGCCCACCACATGTTCGCCTCGCCGGTGCCGATCGTGGTGCTCGGCTTCTTCATGCTGAGCTCGTTCCTCATCGGCATCCCCACCGGAGTCAAGATCTTCAACTGGATCGCCACGCTGTGGCGAGGGTCGATCGTGATGACGACGGCGCTGTACTTCGCCGTCGGCTTCATCGCCATCTTCGTCATCGGGGGCATCACGGGCATCTTCCTCGCCGTGTTCCCGGTGGACTGGCAGCTCACCGACACCTACTTCGTCGTCGCCCACTTCCACTATGTGCTCATGGGCGGCGCCGTGTTCACCGTGTTCGCGGGCGTGTACTACTGGTTCCCGAAGATCACCGGCCGGATGCTGCACGAGGGCCTGGGCAAATGGTCGTTCTGGCTGATGTTCATCGGCTTCAACCTGACGTTCTTCGTCCAGCACGCGCTGGGCCTGTCCGGCATGCCGCGGCGGATCTACACCTACCAGCCGGGCCTGGGCTGGTCCACCTACAACTTGATCTCGACAATCGGATCGTTCATTCTCGGGCTCGGCGTCCTGCTGACGATCATCAACGTCGCGCGGAGCCTGCAGACCGGGCGGATCGCCGGCCCCGACCCCTGGAAGGGCAACACACTGGAGTGGTTCACATCCTCGCCCCCGCCCGTCAACAACTTCGACGAGATTCCGCGGGTCCGCTCCGTGGAGCCGATGCGCGACATCCGGCGCCAGATCGAGCGCGCCACCGGCGCGACGCAGAAGACCGGCGGCAGCGAGCAGTTCACCCGCACGGGCGGATGATCCGCCTGTCGGTCCCGGAGGCGCGAACGGGCGCCGCCGCCTACGGCCCCCCGGCGCGCGCGTGACCTCCGTCCCCGTCGCGGCGTCGGGCGCGCTTCGCACCCGCCAGCTCGTTGCCGACTACGTCGACCTGACCAAGCCCAAGGTCCAGTCGCTGCTGCTGTTCACCACGGTGATGACGATGGAGGTGGCCGGCAACCCGTCGGTGTCCCGCGTCGCCCTCACGTGCGCAGGGGGCTACCTCTCGGCCGGCGGCGCCGGCGCCATCAACCACTACTGGGACCGCGATATCGATGCCCGGATGCGCCGCACAGCGAACCGGCCGATCCCGTCGGGACGCGTCAGCCCCGCCGCGGCTGTCCGCTACGGGATCCTGCTCCAGATCCTGTCCTTCGTGCTGCTGTCGCTGACCGTCAACGTGCTGGCGGCGGCGCTGGCCCTCGGCGGCTTCATCGGGTACGTCGGCGTGTACACGATGTGGCTCAAGCGCCGAACCCCCCAGAACATCGTGATCGGCGGCGCGGCGGGCGCGATGCCGCCGCTGGTGGCCTGGGCCGCGACGCGCGGCTCCCTGTCCTGGACCGCGGTCTACCTGTTCGCGATCGTCTTCTACTGGACGCCGCCCCACTTCTGGGCACTCAGCCTGCTGATGAAGGACGAGTACGCCGAGGTGGGCGTGCCCATGCTCCCGGTGGTGCGCGGCGAGGACACCACGCGCCTGCACATCGTGCTCTACGCGGCGCTGCTGTACTCCGTCAGCCAGCTGCCGTTCTGCGTCGGGGTATTCGGCGGGATCTACCTGGCCGCATCGATGGCGCTGGGGCTTGCGTTCATCGGCGGCGCCATCTGGCTGTACCGGCGGCGCGACCGCCGCACGGCGCTGCGCCTGTACCTCTTCTCGATGCTGTACCTGGCGCTGCTGTTCGCAGCGATGGTGCTCGACGTCAAGCTGTGACCTCAACCACTACGATCTAGGACCACCATGGACCGAAAGCTCGCCCGCAAGAACCTACGCTCCGGCCTGTTGGCCGGCATGGCCGTCCTGTTCATGTTCGGCATCACGTTCGTCGCCGCCGCGATCTACGTCCACTCGTGAGCGACGTCGATCACGACACGCCGCCCGTCGGCGAGGAGATCCACCTCCCTGGCCCGACGTTCCTGCCGGTCGCCTGCGCGGCCGGCATCACGCTGATGGTGATCGGGACCACGATCAACTGGTTCATCTCGATTCTCGGGCTGATCCTGTTCGTCGTGACCACGGCCATGTGGATCCGCGACACGCGGCGCGACATCTCCGAGCTCCCGGAGGAGCACCACCACTAGATGGTTGATCCCGCGGCCGCGTGGTGCCGGGGGATTCGGGGATCAAGCCGGTCAAGGACGCAGGGCGAAGCCCATACTGGATGTATGGGCGAGTCCGAGGACGCCGATCCGGCGCCGATCATCCGGATTCATCCGGCACGCGGGGTCGTGGAATCAACCATCTGCGTCCTCGCCGCCAGGCCGGCGGCGACGCAGGACTAATTGGCGGACGCCGGCACGTCGCAGTTGGCCCCCGCCCCGCACCACACCCGGACGATGTCGCGCATCGACAGGATGCCCACGACATCCGATCCCTCGACGACGACGAGGTGCCGGAACCCCCCATCGATCATCGTCGCGGCAGCGTGCTCCAGGGACCAGTCGCGACGGGCGAAGGTGAGGTCGGCGGTCAGGTGGTCGGAGACGTGCTCGTGGTCAGGGTCCTTCCCGCGCGCCACCGCCTCGAGGATGTCGCGCTCGGTGATGACCCCCGGGCCCGGCGCCTCTGGGTCGTGGACGATCGCGGCTCCGACCCGGCGTCCCCACATCGCCGCAGCGGCGTCCCGGAGGGAGTGCCCGGGGCCGATCGTGAGAACCACCTCGGACATGCCTTCTGAAACGAGCATGATGCGCCTCCGGCTGAGTTTGCAACGATTGCCTCAATCATAGGCAATCAGGTTGGACGCCGGACCGACCTGGTGTCGTTCGTCGGTCGAAACCCATAGGATGCCGGGTGGAGATGAGGACACCAGGCGGGAGACGTCGTGCGTAACAGGCCTCTGCTGCAGATGGCCGTCATGGGGGTGATCGGGGTGATCATCGGGATCCCGGTGGCGCTGTCGATCCCGTGGTTCCCCTCCGACGCCTCCATCCAATCGCACAACATCCGCACGCTCTACGACGTGCTGCTGATCGTGTCGGTGCCGATCTTCGTCCTCGTGGAGACGGTGGTCCTCTACTCGGTCTGGAAGTTCCGGATGAAGCCGGGGGAGGAGGAGAAGGACGGCCCGCCGATCCACGGCAACACGCGGCTGGAGGTCATCTGGACGGCGCTGCCGGCGATCCTCATCGTCGGCCTGTGCGGGTACGCCTACTCCGTCCTGCGCTCCAACGAGAAGACGCATCCCGGGGCGATGGTGGTCACCATCACCGAGCGCCAGTTCGCGTTCCAGTTCGGGTACCCGCAGCCCGGGGGCAAGGAGATCCTGTCACCCGACCTCTACCTGCCCAAGGGCCAGCCCGTCCTCTTCCACCTCCGCTCGCTGGACGTGATCCACAGCTTCTTCGTGCCGGAGTTCTCCGAGAAGATCGACGCGGTGCCCGGGATCACCACGGATCTGCGCGTCACGCCGACTCGCCTCGGGAACTACCCGGCGGAGTGCACCGAGCTGTGCGGCGCCGGCCACTCGCTGATGCGTGCCCCGGTGCACGTTGTCACCCCGGCGACGTTCCGGATCTGGCTGGCGCACCAGAGCCCCAAGGCGCCGCCGCCGATCGGGACACCCCCGCCGGCCGCGCTGAACTCCGGCGAGCCCGGATACGCGAGTGGTTCAAGCGGGTCGAGCGGGAGTTCAGGATGAGACGGACCGAGAGCACTGCGAGGAAGGAGAGCTGATGGCCATTCCGGCAAAGCTCCGCGCGCCCGGCTGGTACAGGGCCGCCATGTTTGACGTGATCGGATTCGCTTTTGCCTTCGGTCTGACCGTGCTGGTGCGGTGGCTGATGCACGAGCACCCGATCATCGACGGCGACGCGATCACGATCGTCGCGCTGATCGCGGTCCCGCTGTTCTTCCTCGTCGGCCTGGGCACGGCCGACTACTGGTTCTACTGGATCTCGGGGCGCCCGACGCGCCCGGAGGACCACTCCGCGCACGGCGCCCACACCTGGCGCGACTACTTCCGCGTCAACACCGACCACAAGGTCATCGGGATCCAGTACACGGTCACCTCCTTCTTCTTCCTGCTCGTCGGCGGCCTGTTGGCCATGCTCATCCGCGCGCAGCTGGCCAAGCCCGGCATGCAGTTCCTCACCCCCGAGCAGTACAACGGCGTGTTCTCGGTCCACGCCACCGTGCTCATCTTCCTGTTCGTCATCCCGGTCTTCGCGGGCCTCGCGAACTTCGTGCTGCCGCTCATGATCGGCGCCCCGGACATGGCGTTCCCCCGCCTGAACGCGCTCTCGTACTGGATGCTGCCGATCGCCGGCGTCCTCATGCTGATGAGCTTCCTGGCGCCGGGCGGCTCGTTCGCCGCCGGTTGGACGGCCTACGCGCCGCTGTCGACGACGATGCCCCTGGGCCAGCTGTTCTTCACGATCGCCGTCCAGTTCGCCGGCGCGTCATCGATCGCGACGGCGCTGAACTTCCTGGTGACGATCATCACCATGCGCGCGCCCGGGATGAGCTTCTTCCGGATGCCGCTGCTGGTGTGGGCGAACTTCTCGACGTCGCTGCTGGTCGTGATCGCCACCCCGTTCATCGCCGCGTCCCAGTTCTTCGTGCTGCTCGACACGGCGCTGCACTTCCACTTCTTCGACGCGTTCGTGGGCCCGGAGAAGAACGGCAACGTGATCATGTACCAGCACGTCTTCTGGTTCTACTCGCACCCGGCCGTCTACATCATGATGCTGCCCGGGTTCGGGATCATCTCCGAGGTCATCGCCGTCAAGTCGCGCAAGCCGATCTTCGGCTACCGGATGATGGCCTTCTCGCTGCTGGCGATCGTGGTCCTCGGGTTCACCGTCTGGGCCCACCACATGTTCGTCAGCGGAATGGCCCCGTGGATCCGCATCCCGATGATGATCACCACCGCCATCATCGCCATCCCCACCGGGATCAAGATCTTCTCCTGGCTGGCCACGCTCTGGCGCGGCGTGCTGCACCTCGACACCCCGATGTTGTTCGCGCTCGGCTTCTTGACGATGTTCACGCTGGGCGGGATCAGCGGCGTCATGCTGGCGATGATCCCCTTCGACATCCACGTCAGCCAGACGTACTTCATCGTCGCCCACATCCACTACGTGCTCTTCGGCGGCTCCCTGTTCACGATCTTCGCCGGCGTGTACTACTGGTTCCCGAAGATGACCGGGCGGATGTTCGACGAGCGCCTCGGCAAGTGGCACTTCTGGACGACGTTCATCTTCTTCAACCTGACCTTCGGCCCCATGCACCTCATCGGCATCCAGGGCATGCCGCGAAGGGTGGCCGAGTACGCGGCGAAGTTCGCCGCCTGGAACCTGTTCATCTCGCTGTCCTCGTTCGTGCTGGGGGCCAGCACGCTGATCTTCCTCTACAACATCGTGGCCAGCTGGCGCTGGGGCCCGCGGGCGACCGCCAACCCGTGGCGCGCCATGACGCTGGAGTGGCAGGTCTCCTCGCCGCCCCCGATCTTCAACTTCGACGCGGTCCCCACCGTGGTCGGCGGGCCCTACGAGTACGGGGTGCCCGGAGCGGTGCACGGCATCTTCAAGCCACCGGCCGAGGCACGGCCGGTCACGGTCGGCGCGGGGAGCGCCACCGCGGGCCGCGGTGAGCATCACTGATGCGCACGATCCTGGTCATCGCCAACGAGACGATCGGCGGTAAGCCGCTGATCGACGCGGTGCGGCGCTACGCCGCCGAGGAGGAGTCGCGGTTCGTGCTGTGCGTCCCTCAGACGCAGCCTCGCGCCGGCTACGTGGTCTACGACGACTCGGTGTTCGACGCCGCGCAGACCCGGGTGGACCTGGCCGTCGGGTTCGTCCGCTCCGAGGGGATCGAGGCGGTCGGCGAGGTCGGCGACCCCGATCCCTATGCCGCCACCATGGACGCCGTCCGCGAGTACAACCCGGACGCGATCATCATCTCCACCTATCCCGAGTCTCGCTCGGGCTGGCTGCGGCGTGACCTGCCCGAGCGCATGCGCCAGGCCACCGGGCTGCCGGTGGAGCACATCGTGGCCGACATCGACTCCGAGGGCCTGGAGTTCCACATCACCCTGGCCGTGGCCAACCGCTCTGCCAGCGGCGACGAGCTGCTTGACGCGCTCAAGGCCAAGGCCGACGCCGAGCCCGACAGGCACGACCGCCTGTTCATCGTGCTCGTGCCCCAGGAGGGCGGCGGCGGCGCATCGGCGCGGCGGGCCCGCACGCGGCTGTCGCTGGTTCTGGGCCGCCTCCGCGAAGCGGGGCTGACGGCGGCGGGCATGATCGGGGACCCGGATCCGTACACGGCGATCACCAACGCCCTGCAGTATTTCCGCGTCGACAGCATCGTCATCTCGACGCTGCCGGAGACCAAGTCCGGCTGGTTGCGCGCAGACCTCATCGAACGGGTGCGCAACGCCACCGGCAAGGACGTCGAGCACGTCGTCGCCCACGACCCCGCCCGCGCCGCATAGTGGCTCTCACCGGAACGAGGAGGATCTGATGGAAGCCGCTTCGATCGCCCACGCCGACCACCACCACGGTCCGCCCGCGGCCCACAGGTCCTCGAGGGTGGAGGCGCCGACGCTGGGGATGCTCCTGTTCATCATCTCCGAGGTGATGATCTTCGGGGCGTTCTTCACGGCCTACTTCTTCATCCGGGTCGTGACCAACGACCCGTGGCCGGCCCCCGGCACCAAGCTCCCCGAGGCCGTGGCGGGGATCAACACGGCGATCCTGCTCTCGTCGTCGCTGACCATCCACTGGGCGCTGACCGCGATCAAGCGGGGTAACCGGTTCGGGCTCAAGGCCGGCATGGTCACCACGTTCCTGCTCGGCCTCACCTTCCTCACGGTCCAGATCAACGAGTACGTCCACATCGGGTTCGCCCCCCACGACTCCGCGCAGGCGACGGTCTTCTACTCCCTCACCGGCCTGCACGGCGCCCACGTGTTCATCGGCCTGTGCATGCTGCTGATGGTGACGGTGCGCTCGTTCCGCGGGCACTACTCGCCCGAGCACCACCAGGGCATGGAGGTGCCGGGGATCTACTGGCACTTCGTCGACATCATGTGGGTGATCGTCTACACGACGGTCTACGTCATCTGAGAGCGCCCCTCGGCGCGGCCGCTCCCCGGCCCGCGCCCGGCCGCTCGGCGCCGCCCATGAAGCCTCGCCTCATCCCGCCCAACCCGCTGCGCTCCGAGGCCGACGCGTTCGGCTTCCTGGTCTGGTTCGTGTGCGTGGTGGCCGCCATCGCGGTCGTGGTGCTCATCATCCAGGCCCTCTGAGCCCGCGGCGGCCACGCCGTGGCACCATGGATCCCGGTGCTGGTCTCGCCTCTCCCCTTCGCCGACGCGCCGGTCCAGACGATCGGCTTCCCGGTCCTCATCGTGCTCGCGTGGGTTCCGTACCACCTGCGGGCGCGCACCCTGGCCCGCAACGGGCGCCCGGTGCCCGGCTGGCGCTACGCGTGCTACGTGGCTGGCCTGGTGGCGCTGGAGGTCGCGGTCAGCCCGCCCGTGGACACACTGTCAGACCAGCTCCTGATGGCGCACATGGCCGAGCATCTGCTCATCGGCGACATCGCCGCGCTGCTGCTGGTGCTGGGCCTGACCGGACCGCTCATCGCGCCGCTGCTGCGCAACCCGGTGATCGCCCGCCTGCGGATCCTCGCCCATCCGGTGGTCGCGATCGTTCTGTGGGCCACCAACTTCTACGTCTGGCACTCGCCCTTCCTCTACCAGGCCGCGCTGCGCCACAACGCACTGCACGCGCTCGAGCACGCCACCTTTCTCGTCTTCGGCATGGCGGTATGGATGGCGCTGCTGGGCCCGTTGCCCAAGCCCCCGTGGTTCAACAACGCCGCGCGGCTGGTGTTCATCGTCGCCGTGCGGCTGACTGGCACCGTCCTGGCCAACATCCTCATCTTCGGCGGCACCGTCTTCTACCCGATCTACCGGTCCGGCGACGCCCTCTGGCACATCTCCTCCACCGCCGACCAGGTGGCGGCCGGGGGACTCATGATGGTGGAGGAGAGCTTCCTGACCATCGGGCTGTTCTGCTGGCTGTTCCTGCGCGTGGCGCGCGAGAACGAGGAGCGTCAGCAGCTGCTGGACTACGCCGTCCAGCACGGCCTGGAGCTGGACGACCGGCGGGCGGCACGGGCGGTGGCGGCCGGGCGCAGCGAGGAGCTGTGGGAGCGGCTGCGCGAGCGCGCTGCCGCGGCGGAGGCGCCTATTTCGCCGCGGTCGACAGGAAGTTGACCAGCGCCGTGATCTCGCTGGGCGTCAGCGTCGAGCCGAAGTTCGACGGCATCACGCCCGCCTTGTAGCCGGACGGGATGTACGCGTACGGCTTGACGATCGCGGTGTGGATGCACTCCTGGAGCGTCGCGCCGCGGACCTGCTTGGACTGAGGCGTGGCGCAGCTGGCCCTGAGGTCCTTGTCGAGATTCGGGCCGACCGTGCCGGTGGTGCCCGCGGCCGCGAGCGTGTGGCAGCTGCCGCAGCCGCCGACCCCGGTGAAGACCTGCTTGCCGGCGGCCGGGGTCGTGCCCGTCACGCCCCCGGCGGTGGCCAGCGCGCCCGTGTCCTTGCCGGGCTTGGCGGCCACGGCGGCCACGTAGGCCGCCACGTCCTGTGCGTCCTGGCCGCCGACGATCCCCTGCGGCATGACGCCCTGGGTGTTGGGATAGCGGATCCAGTAGTCGATCAGGCCCTGGATCGAGGTGCTCTTGACGCCGTCGATGCGGTCCTGGCGGAACGCGTCATCGAGGTTGGGCCCGGTCGTGCCGCTGGTGTTGGCGTGCGACAGCGTGTGGCACGAGCCGCAGTTCTTCTGGAACATGACCTTGCCCGACACCAGGTTGGCCGTGGGATGCTTGATGTCGCTGGCGCAGCCGACAGCGGCGAGCACCACGGCGACCCCGGCGGTGAGCCGGATCACGGTGCGACGGAGTCGTGATGGGCAGCGCAGCATCTCCCAGGTCGGCACTCTATCCAAGGACGCGGCGTGCTTGCGCCCCCCTCAGCTGCCGGTGCCGCCCGACCCGCTGGTAGCATCAGCGCCGATGAGCTTGCACCAGAAATACCGTATGCGCGCTCCGTCCAGCGGGCGCGAGGTGATCATCCAGGCCGAGCCTGATCAGATCTACCTGGACCGCGAGACCGGCGAGGAGCTGGAGGTCGTCGCGCAGCTGTTGCCGCTCGCCCCCACGCCGTCCGAGCTGCCCTGGAAGGTCGAGAACCTGCGGTTCTGCAACTGGTGCGATCAACTGGCCCCGAAGGACCTCAACGACTGCCCGGTGTGCGGCAGGCGCATGGAGCCGCTCGGCTCCTGAGGCTCGCCTTGTGGGCATGAGTCAGCCCATCGCACGCCGAGCCAGGTCCCTCCTCGCGGTCGTGCTCGCCACCGCCCTGGGCGTGGGCCTGACCGCCTGTGGCGGCGGCGACACCTCCACCTCGAACACTGCCGGAGCGCCGCCGTTCACCGTGCCCACCCAGGCGATCGCGTCCAACACCGCGACGGCGACCAGCTCGAGCACCTCATCCACCACCAGCTCCAGCACCACCGCAAGCGGTGCCACCACGCCGTCGAGCGGCGCCACGACCCCGTCGAGCGGCGCGACCGCGCCCGCGGGCACCACCCCGTCGGGCGGCAGCGCCCCCACCGGGACCACGGGCGGCGGCGGGACCGGCGGTGGGGGCACGGGCGGCGGCGGTGGTGGCAACACCGGCACGTCGTCCAACGGCGGTAGCGGGCTCGATTCGTCGTTCTGCCAGCAGAACCCCGGCGCCTGCTGAGCCGACAGCAGCCCGCCCGCCCGGGCGGTCGGTTCGGCGCTCGCGCTCAACGCGAGCGAACGTCAACGACGGCTGCGGAAGGATGGGCTGATGGGTTGCGGCTAACCGGGGAGGTCCGGGAGATGTTCAATGGCAGCCACGGAGAATCTCCCACGAGTCCGCCGAGAGGCCGCCGCGACGTGCCAGCAGCACCCCGGCACCCATTCGATGGCCCGCCGTTCAGAGCGCCGAGGGCCCCGGCGCCGCCAGCGGTGCCACGCCGGTCACGCCACGGCCGGCCGTTAGGCTAGTTCTTGGGGGTGGGACCGCCGACGTACGTCTTGGGGTACGGCTGGTTGACGATCTCGGTCGCCGAGTACTCCACCCGCGTCCCGGTGTAGTTGCAGAGGTACGACTCGCTCTGGCCGACGGTGATCTGCGCCGTCTGCGAGCCCGCGGCGTGCGTGCAGTTGGCCCGGCGGCTCTGGCGGTAGGAGTACTTGGTGGCCGTGAGGTTGTAGGAGAGCACCGGCGCCCACGTGGGCACGGTGAGCCCGATCACGTCCCCGGGCTTGACCGGGAGCGCCGTGAGGGTGCTGAAGCTCGGCGGGAGCGAGAGCGGCTCCTGGAGCACCTGGCCCAGGAACGGGATGAGGTGGTAGGTGCCGCTCTGGGCGGCCACCGTGTACTTGTTGTTGGGGCCCGGCTTGAGCACGGTGAGCGCGACCTGCGGGGTGCCGCCGTACTTCAGGTCGAGGCCGTGGATGAAGCCGAGCTCGGATTTGGAATCCGTGGAGAGCTTGGAGAGGCCGACCGTGAAGCCGACGATCCAGCCGGCCTTCGTGACCTTGGTCGGGTTCAGGAGGCCGTTGGTGTTGGCCTGGATCGCCGTAGTGCGCGTGAGGATGATCACGCACTGGGACGCGGAGACGCCCGTCGGGCACGCCGGCGCGATGATCGGATTGCTGGTGGATTGGCCGAGCTCCACGACCTGCGCGGAGGCGGCGCCGGACGCGATGAGGCCGAAGGCGCTCAGGCCGGCTGCGATTGCGAGGGAAAAGCGTTTCATGGTCCCTTAGTGAACACCAACGGAGGGCGTCAGTTGCGCCCTGACGGCAAGCCTGCAAGGGCCGGCACGGCGTCCGGCGCGCAGCCAGGGGCCCCGAGGGGCCCGCCTATGAGTGGCGTGGGTGAGCTAGATCTTGGTGACGTTCACCGCTTTGGGCCCTTTGGGACCGGCCTCCTCCTCGTAGGAGACCTTGGATCCCTCGGCCAGCGAGCGGTATCCGTCACCGTTGATGCCCGTGAAATGTACGAACAGGTCGCGACCACCGTCGTCGGGCGTGATGAACCCGAAGCCCTTGTCGTCGCTGAACCACTTGACGGTACCCGTTGCCATGAAAATCCCTTCGTTTTCCCCGTAGTGCAGGCCAAAGCCCGACTAGACGCGGGAAACGTACCAGGGTCGGCGCGCCAGCGGTAGGTTATTTCTGTCTGGCGCCCGACGACGATTTCCCGCTCCGGGCCGCCCTTGGTCCGGAAACGGGCGCACCGCACCGGTGCGGGGGCCCGCCGCGACGCCCTATCGGAGCCGCGCGGCGGCGGCGGCGATCTCGTCCGGGTCCCCCGGGGACGGCGTCCAGGGCAGCCGCATGGGGTCCCCCTCGTAGCGCGGGATCACGTGGATGTGGAAGTGGAACACGGTCTGCCACGCCGCCGATCCGCACGAGTTGATCAAATTGACGCCGTCGGCGCCGAAGCGCTCGACCACGGTCCGCGCCAGCCGCTGCGCCGCCGCCACGGTGGCGGCGAGGTCCTCGGCGTCGATCTCCAGCAGATTGGTGGAGTGGGCGCGCGGGACCACCAGCGCGTGGCCGCGAGTGGCCGGATTGATGTCCATGAAGGCCACGGTGCGCTCGTCCTCGTCAACGCGCTGCGACGGGATCTCGCCCGCGACGATCTTGCAGAACAGACAGTCAGGGTCGCGATCGCTCATGGCCGCCAGCTTAAACGGTGCCGGAAGCGATCAGCTCGCGGGCGCGGGCGATGGCCTCCTCCCGCGTCGCCACCTCGCCGCTGAAGCTGGCCGCCTCCAGCTCGGCGAGCAGCCCGCCCACCACCGGGCCCGGCTTGATCCCCAGCGCACGTGCGAGCTCGTCGCCGCGCAGCGGCGGCCGCGGCGGGTCGGCCACCCAGGCCAGCCCCTCGGCCAGCATCTGTCGCGCCAGCTGCATGTGCGCGGCGATCGCCCGCTCGGCATTGTCGCCGCGGGTCGCCAGCCGATCGGCCACGCTGAGGACGGTGACGTCGATGGCCACTGGCGCGGTGGCGTGCAGGTAGTCATAGACCGCCCGGCGGCTCAGCGGCATCTCGTGGACGAGAAAGCCGAGGCGCAGGTGATGGCGGGTGAGGGCGGCCACGTGGTCGCGCAGGCGCTCGGAGGCCCGCAGGCGGCCCAGGATCTCGCTCGCCAGGCGCGCTCCGGATTCGTCGTGGCCCATGAAGGTGACACGGCCCTGCGGCGTCACCGCGCGGGTCCGCGGCTTGGCGATGTCGTGCAGGAGCGCGCCGAAGCGCAGCGCCTGCCCCCGGGTCAGCTCGTTGGCCAGCGGCGCGCCCAGGTACTCCGCCAGCGCCGCCGCGTCGGGGCCGGCCAGGCGCTCCGGATCGCGCTCCAGGGCGATCGTCTCGGCCAGCACCGAGCGAGTGTGGTCGGAGACGTCGAGGTGATGGAACCGGCTCTGCTCCACGCCCCGCAGCGCCGCGAGCTCGGGCAGGATGACGGCGGTGACGCCGATGCGGTCCATGAGCTCCAGACCGTCCAGGGCGGCGGAGGCGCACAGCACCCGCCGCAGCTCGACGAACACCCGCTCCGCCGCGACGTCCGCAAGTGCCGGAGCCGCCGCGCGCGCCTGCTCCAGAGTCCCCGCCTCCACCGCGAACGAGAGCTCGCAGGCGATGCGCGCCAGCCGCAGCGTCCGCAGCGGATCACGCTCGAACGCGTCGGGCGACACGGCCCGCAGCCGGTGGTGGCGCAGGTCCTCCAGCCCCCCGAAGGGGTCCACGTGGCCGTCGCGGCCCAGCGGGGCGGCGATGGCGTTGATGGTGAGGTCCCGGCGAGCCAGGTCCTCCTCGATGGTGGCGCCGTTCAGCGGCAGCACGTCGACCTGCCAGGCGTGGTCGTGAGCCACGACGCGCCACGCCCCGAACGCCTCGGACAGCTCGAAGGCATAGCCGCCCGCCACGCGTCCGAGCGCCCGGGCGGCGTCGGCGGGCGAGCCGGCAACCGCCACGTCGAAGTCGGCGGTCTCGCGGCCGAGCAGCCGGTCGCGGACCGTTCCCCCGACCAGCCAGGCGTCGGGGGCGAGCCGCGCGAGGTCGGCCAGAGGATCGCTCATCGCACCGGCACCCCGTCGCGGTGGTAGTGGCGCGGAACCCGCGCGGAGATCCCGCACAGCACCTCGTGGTTGATGGTGGACAGGCGGTGCGCGATGTCCTCGACGGTCTGTCGCTCCTCGCCCGAGCGGCCGATGATGATCGCCGCCGCTCCCACCCCGACCTCGGGCTCGCCGGCGCCGAGATCGGCGGTGATGTTGTCCATGCTGACCGTGCCGACGAGCGGGTAGCGCCGGCCCGAGATGAGAACGTCGCCGTTGTTGGTCAGCCCCCGGCGCACCCCGTCGGCATACCCGATGGGCATCGTGGCGATCCAGGTCGGGCGCTCGGCGATGAAGCGCCGGCTGTAGCCGATGCTGTCGCCCGGCTGCGCACGCTTGACCGCGGCGACGTACGAGCTCAGCTCCATCGCCTGCTCCAGGCCGGTCGCATCGGGATCCTCGTTCATCGGATCACAACCGTAGAGCGCGATGCCGCAGCGCACCATGTCGAAATGACTCTCGGGCACGCGCAGCGTTGCCGCGCTGTTGGCGGCATGGATGCGCAGGCGCCCGACCCGGCGCTGGAGCTCGTCGGCAAAGGAGGCGAACACCGCCAGCTGAGCGGCGACGAAGTCCAGGTCGCCGTCGGCGGTGGCCAGGTGGGTCATAGCGCCGACCAGCTCAAGCGCCGGCGCGCCGGCGCGCGCGGCCTCGGCCACCGCGAAGGCCTCGTTGACGTCGCGGGTCCCGAGGCGGCCCATCCCGCTGTCGAGCTTGACGTGCACCCTGACCGGCCGCGTCGCCCCGGCGGCGCCGACCCGGGCGGCCAGCCCCGTCACGAAGCGCTCGTTCCAGGCCACCATCTCAGCACCGGCGGCGAGCGCCACCGGCAGCTCGTCCGCGCTGATGGCGCCGAGGATGAGCAGCGGAGCGTCAATGCCGGCGGCGCGCAGCTCGGCGGCCTCGTCGGCGGTCGCCACCGCGAGCAGCGCCGCACCCCCCGCCAGCGCAGCCCGGGCCACGGGGACCGCGCCGTGGCCAGAGGCGTCGGCCTTGACCACGGCGCACAGCTCGGCGCCGCGCCGCAGGCCGGCGCGCAGCGCCACGACGTTGCGCTCGATCGCGGCCAGGTTCACGCGAGCCAGTGCGCGCAACGCCATGATCGGGGCCCTACTCTTCGCCGGCCCGGGCCCGCGGCAGCTGCGCAATGACGTCGCCGGCGATCACGCCCTCGGTGCCGACGGTGTGCGCCGCGAGCCGGCCGGCGCGGGCGTGCACGAACACTCCGGCGCAGGCGGCGGTGAAGGGATCCATGCCCTTGCTCAGATAGGCGCCGATGACGCCCGAGAGAACGTCGCCGGTCCCTGCCGTGGCCAGTGCCGGGGCGCCTCCTCGGCTGACGGCGGCGCGGCCGTCCGGCGCGGCGACGATCGTGTCGTCGCCCTTGAGCAGCACGACCGCGCCCGCCCGCGTCGCGGCGTCGCGCACGCAGCGCAGGCGGTGGGCGGCGACCTCGGCGCTCTCGCAGCCCAGCAGCCGCGCCAGCTCGCCGCCATGCGGCGTCAGCACCGTCGCGCGCCGGGCGGCCGGCCAGCGCCTCCAGGCGACCGGCGTGGGCGTTGAGGCCGTCGGCGTCGAGCACGAGCGGGATCGCGATGCGGCGGGCCAGCCTGCGCGCCAGCTTGACCGTGCGCGGCGCCCGGCCCAGCCCCGGCCCGAGCACCAAAGCGTCGGCCCGCCCGGCGCGCTCCATCACGGGATCGAACGCCGCCTGCGTCAACCCCCCGTCCTTGTCTGGCAGCGGCACCGACATCGCCTCGAGCAGGCGCACCTCGAACACCAGGTTCAGCGAGGCGGGGACGAGCGTGGTCACATACCCGGCCCCGGCGCGCATCGCCGCCTCGGCCGCCATCGACGGGGCGCCGGTGAGCCCGGTGGAGCCACCGCAGACCAACACGGACCCGGCCGCGAACTTCGTGGAGTCGTGGGCCCGGTGGGGGACCGCGTCGAGCACGGCGGCCTCGATCAGCCCCATTGACGGGCGCACCGGGGCACCGTCGGGAATGCCGATGTCGATCACCACCGTCTCGCCGGCGTGGGTCTTGCCGGGGGAGATCCACAGCCCGGGCTTGGCGGCGTGGAAGGTGACCGTCACCTGCGCGTGGACGGCACTGCCGGCGACCTCGCCGGTGGATGCATCGACGCCGCTGGGGACGTCGCACGCGAACACCAGCGCCGGTCCGGCGGCGGCGTTGACGGCCGCGATCGCCGCGCGGGCCGCGTCGCGCGGCTCGCCCTCGAAGCCGGTGCCGAGGACCGCGTCGACGACGCCGGCCGCGCCGCGGAGGGCGGCCTCGTCGAACGGGCGCGCGCGCGGCTCGGGGAGGCGCTCGAGATTGGTGCGCGCGTCGCCCCGTAGCTCCTCGGCATCGGACAAGAGCAGTACATCGACCTCCCGGCCGGACTCGCGCAGCAACCGCGCCACCACCAGCCCGTCGCCGCCGTTGTTGCCCTTGCCGACAACCACCACGACCCGGCCCTCGGGGAGGCGGTCGCGGATGACGTCGGCCATCCCCGCGCCCGCACGCTCCATCAGCTCGATCGACGGGATCTGACGCTGCTCGATCGCCCACGCATCGCTGGCGCGCTGCTGCGCGGCGTCGGGCAGCGGCGTCAGCCAGTCCGGGAGCCCGATCGCAGGGGTCTGGTCAGTCATGGGCAGCCGCGATCGCCACGGCGCCCGCGTCGGTGCGGGTGTGCGTCAGCGAGATCCGGACCTCGACGCCCAGCGCGGCGGCCCGCTCGGCCGCGGCCCCGCGCAGGCTCACTTCCGGCGCCGCGCCGGTGGCGACCACCTCGACGTCGCAAAAGCTCCACGCCTCCAGCCCCAGTGCCTTGGCGACCGCCTCCTTGGCGCAGAAGCGCGCCGCCAGGTGCTGACCGGGCCGGGCCCGCTCGGCCGCGTAGCGACGCTCCGCCTCGGTGAACAGGCGCTCGGCCAGCCGCGGACGGCGCTCCAGCGCCCGCTCGAGACGAGCGATCTCCAGCAGATCGATGCCGACCGAGGGCGGGCGCGTCACTCGACCGTGACGGTCTTGGCCAGGTTGCGCGGCTGGTCCACGTTGAGGCCGCGCAGCCGGGCGATGTGGTAAGCGAGCAGCTGCAGCGGGATCACGGCCAGCAACGGCGCCAGCATCCAGTCGGTGCGGGGCACCCAGATCACCTCGTCGGCGTGCTCGGCGATCGTCCCGTCGCCCTCGGTGGCGACCGCGATAACCCGCGCCCCCCGGGCCCTGACCTCCTGGATGTTGGAGACGACCTTCTCCAGCACCGGCGACTCGGTGGCGACCACCACGACCGGCGTGTTCTCGTCCAGCAGGGCGATGGGGCCGTGCTTCATCTCGCCGGCGGCGTAGGCGTCGGTCGCGATATACGAGATCTCCTTGAGCTTGAGCGCCCCCTCCAGCGCGACCGGGAGCCCGACGTGGCGCCCCAGGTACAGGAAGAACTCGGCCCGGTGGTGGGCCTGCGCGATCGCCTCGATGCCGGACACGTCGCGATCCAGCAGCTCGGCGATCATGTGGGGCAGGCGCTTGAGGTCGGAGATCGGGGGCTTGAGCTGAGTGCGGTCCATCACCCCGCGGACCTCGGCCATCCGCAGCGCCAGCAGGTACATCACGGTGATCTGGCTCACGAATGTCTTGGTGGCGGCCACGCCGATCTCGAGGCCGGCCCGGGTGTAGAGGACGCCGTCGGCCTCTCGCGTGGCCTGGGCGCCCATGACGTTGGTCACGGCCAGCACCGTGGCCCCGCGGGACCGCGCGGTCCGCATGGCGGCCAGCGTGTCGGCGGTCTCCCCGGACTGGGAGATCCCGATCACCAGGTCGTCGGGCCCGACCACGGGGTCGCGGTAGCGGTACTCCGAGGCGATGTCGACCTCGACGGGGACGCGGGCCCACTGCTCGATGGCGTAGCGGCCGATCAGGCCGGCGTGGTAGGCCGTGCCGCAGGCGACGATGACCACGCGGCGCAACCGCTTGAGCAGGTCATCGTCGACCATCGCCGAGGGCTCGCCGGAGGGCGCGGTCACGCCCAGGTCGATGCCCCATCCGCGGGCGGCGCGCTCGCCGATCGTCTCGGCCACGGCGTCGGCCTGCTCGTGGATCTCCTTGAGCATGAACGTCTCGAAGCCCTGCTTCTCCGCGGTCTCGGGGTCCCAGTCGATCTCGACGATCTCGTGCTCCACCGGCTCGCCTGCCGGCGTGTAGAACTCGGTCCCGTCGGGGCGTAGGACGACGAGCTCGTCGTCGCCGATGTACTGCACCTGGCGGGTCTCGCGCAGGAACGCCGGGATCGCGGAGGCAATGAACGTCTCCCCGTCGCCCCGCCCCACGATGAGCGGGCACTCCTTGCGGGCCCCCACGAGCACGCCCGGCTCGCGCGCAGTCATCGCCACGAAGGCGTAGTGGCCGCGCAGCTCGGCGTAGGCGGCGCGCACCGCCTCCAGCAGGTCGCCGTCGTAGTGATGGGCCACCAGGTGCGCGATCACCTCGGCGTCGGTCTCGGAAGTGAACACCGCGGGTGGGTCGGACTCGGAAATGAGCCGGGCCTTGAGCGCGATGTAGTTCTCGACGATGCCGTTGACGACGATGTGGACGCTGTCGGTGGTGTCGTAGTGCGGGTGGGCGTTCTCCTCGGTCACTCGCCCGTGGGTGGCCCAGCGCGTGTGCCCGATGCCGGTCTCGGGCACCGGCCGCTCGGCCACCGCCACTGCCGCCCCGGCCTCGGACGCCGGCACGGCCGCCTCGCGCGCGGCGATGGCGCTGCGCAGCGCCGACAGGTTGCCCACGGCGCGCACGGCGTCCACCCGGTCGCCGGCGAGCACGCTGATGCCGGCGCTGTCATATCCCCGGTACTCCAGCTTCTCAAGGCCCTCCATGAGGAGGGGCCTGACCTTCTTGGGGCCAACGTAGCCGACGATTCCGCACATCTTGCGATTCCTCCGGGAGTAGCACTGCTCAAGGACCGAGTCCGGTCGCCTGCCCGTCCGCTCGGTCCGGTCGGCAGAGAAGGACTCACGATGTTAACGGGCCGCGACCCCGCTTTTCCTTACGGCCCGGCGGATCGCTTTCCTGCCCGCCGCTCGGCCGTCCCGCCCTACTCGCCCGCCAGGACCGCCTTGACGACGTCGCTCAGCCGCTCGCACACGGCGTCAGTCTCCGGTCGGCTGGGCGCCTCCACCATCACGCGGATGAGCGGCTCGGTGCCCGATGCGCGCACCAGGACCCGGCCGCGGCCGGTCAGCGCCGACTGCTCGCGGTCGATCGCGTCGCCGAGCACGGGCGCCTCCATCGCCGACGCCAGCGACCGCCGGTCGGCGGCGCGGATATTGACCAGCCGCTGGGGCAGCTTCTCCATCGCGCCACGGTCGCGCAGATCGCGGCCGTCCAGTGCCTCGAGGGTCAGCAGAGCGCTGGCGATGCCGTCGCCGGAGGGCGCGAACCCCAGATCGATGATGTGCCCCGACTGCTCGCCGCCGAGCGACCAGCCGCGCCGGCGCAGCTCGTCAAGGACGTAGCGGTCCCCGACGGCGGTCGTGGCCACCTCCACCCCAGCCTCGCGCATGGCCGTGTGAAAGCCGTAGTTGGTCATCACCGTGACCGCCACGCCGCCGCCGGGCAGCCGGTCGCGGGCGTGGAGATGCAGCGCCGCCAGCGCCACCAGCTCGTCGCCGTCAACGACCTCGCCGGCGCCGTCAACGGCCAGTACCCGGTCGCCATCGCCGTCGAAGGCGAACGCCAGCTCGTGGCCGTCGCTGCGGACGCGCTCGATCAGCGCGTCGAGATGCGTGGAGCCGCAGCCGGCGTTGATGTTGCGCCCGTCGGGCTCAACGGCCATCGTCTCCACATCGGCGCCGAGCCGGCGGAAGATCTCGGGCGCCGCCCGGAAGGTGGCGCCGTTGGCGCAATCGAGCAGGACGCGCCGTCCGCTGAGGTCAAGCCGGGCAAAGCGGGTGTGCAGCGCCCGCAGGTAGTCCTCCAGGGCGCCGTGGAGGCGTCGCACCCGGCCGATCTGTTCGGGGACCGCCGGCGGCTGCTCCAGCGCCGCCTCGATCTCGTGCTCGGTGTCGTCGTCGAGCTTGAACCCGTCGGCGGCGAACAGCTTGATGCCGTTGTCCTCATACGGGTTGTGGGAGGCCGAGATGACGGAGGCGAGCGCCAGCTCGTGGCGGCGCACCAGCAGCGGCGCCGCCGGGGTGGGCAGCACGCCGGCTAGGAGGGCGTCTCCCCCGGCCGCGGTGACGCCGGCAGCGATGGCCGACTCCAGCATCTCGCCGGACTCGCGCGTGTCGCGGACGATCAGGACCTGCGGGCGTTCCCCGTTGGCGCCCGACTCCCACCGCGCCACCGCAGCGCGGGCGAGCTTCAGCGCCAGTTCGGCGGTGAGGAAGTCCCCGGCGCGGCCGCGAACGCCGTCGGTGCCAAAGAGCTGGCGGGCCATCGCGTTGCGACCTCGTGGGTCAGCGCTTGGAGAACTGCGGACGCTTACGCGCCTTCTTGAGGCCGGCCTTCTTGCGCTCCTTGACACGCGGATCGCGCGTCAGGAAGCCGCGGCGCTTCAGCTCGCCGCGCAGGTTGGGATCGGCCTCGAGCAGGGCGCGGGAGATCCCGTGCCGCAACGCGCCGGCCTGGGCCGCGACGCCGCCGCCGTGCATGCGGGCCACGACGTCCATGCGGGACTCGTACCCGACCGCCTCCAGCGGCTGGCGGATGATCCGCTGCAGCGTCTCGCGGGGGAAGAAGGCCTCGAGCTCCTTACCGTTGATGGCGTAGGTGCCGCTGCCCGGCTTCAGGATGACGCGGGCGACTGCGGTCTTGCGCTTGCCGGTGGCGGTGTAGCGCGCGCCGGCCGCCAGGTCGATGGCGGCATCTGCGATCGGCTGGGACTCCTGCACGGAGTCCTGCTCCTCCTCGCGGGCGGCGGCCGCCTCGGCTTCGGCCTCGGCGGCGGCGCGCGCCTCGGCGTCGAGGAACTCGTCGCTGTCGGAGACGATGTCGGGGATGAGGTCGGCGCCGGGGATCTCGGGGCGCTGGAACGGGACGAGCTCCTCTTCCTCCTCGCCCTCGTCCTCGGTCGCCGCGGCCTGCGGCTCCTGGGCCGCTGCGGCCACGGGCTCGGCCTGCTGCGGCTCCTCGGCGGCGGCCGCGGGCGCGGGCGCCTCGGGCTCAGCCGCGGCGGGCGCGGGGGCCTCAGCCTCGGCGGCGGCGGGCTCCTCGGCCTCGGCGGGCTCGGGGGCCTCAGCCTGCGGCTCTTCGGGCGCCGCGGCGACGGGCTCGGGGGCCTCGGCCTCAGCGGCAGCAGGCTCGGGGGCCTCAGCCTCAGCGGCAGCAGGCTCGGGGGCCTCGGCCTCAGCGGCAGCAGGCTCGGGGGCCTCGGCCTCAGCGGCAGCGGGCTCCTCCGCGCTCTCGGCGGGAACCTCCTCGGCCGCGGCCTCCTGATCGTCTGGGCGCTGCTCGTCCTCGGGGTGCTCTGCGTCGCTCACAGCGAAATCTCCATCGGTTGCGGCTGCTGGGCGGCGTGCGGATGCTCGGGCCCGGCGTAGACCTTGAGCTTGGTCAGCTGCTTGCGCGCCAGCCGGTTGCGCGGCAGCATGCCCTTGACGGCGAGGCGGATGACCTCCTCGGGCCGGCGCTCGAGCATGTCGTTGAGCGTCCGGGACTTCAGACCGCCGGGATAGCCCGAATGGCGGTAGTACATCTTGGCTGCGCGCTTGTTGCCCGTCACCGCGATCTTCTCGGCGTTGACCACGATCACGAAGTCCCCGGTGTCGATGTGGGGCGTGTAGGTGGGCTTGCGCTTGCCGCGCAGCGCGTCGGCGATCTGCGTCGCCAGCCGGCCGAGCGTCCGCCCGTCAGCGTCGACGATCAACCAGTTGCGCTCACGGTCGGTGGGTTTGGCTACGTAGGTCTTCATGGCATGGTCACGCCGCGCGTTCGTCGCGCGACAGGTCGTCGATGATAGCCAGAGCTGGGCCTCACCGGCGGATCGACGACCGGGCGGGCCGATCGCGGCCCGCCGCCTACCCTGTAGACGTGCCCGTCACGCTGAGGCTGCGCCGGCTCGGCTACCGACTCGCCTACCGGATCCTGCAGGTCTTCTGGTTTGTCAGACGACCGCGGAAGGAGGGCGTCAAGTGCGTCGTGACGTGCCGTGACCGCGTCCTGCTCGTCCGCCACACGTACGGCAACCGCGCCTGGGACATCCCCGGAGGCGCGATCAAGCGCGGCGAGGCGCCGCTGTCAGCGGCCCGCCGCGAGATGGTGGAGGAGCTGGGTCTCAACGGCGTGGACTGGGCCGGGATCGGTCAGGTGGAGGGCAACGTCAACCACCGGCGCGACACCATCCACTGCTTCCGGGCCGAGATGTGCGAGCCATCGCTGACCATCGACTACGGCGAGCTGGCGGTCGTGGACTGGTTCGCGCGCTCGGCACTGCCTGACGACCTGGCGCCGTACGTGGGCTCGGTGATCGCGCGGGCGCCGGCTATCGGTGGCTGACCGGGCCCCCGGGGCCTATTCCCACTCGATCGTGCCCGGCGGCTTGGACGTGATGTCCAGCACGACCCGGCCCACCGGGCGGATCTCGTTGATCATCCGGCTGGCGATCTGCTCCAGCAGGTCGTAGGGCAGCCGCGCCCAATCTGCGGTCATGGCGTCGTCACTGGTGACCGCGCGGATGGCGATCACGGCGCCGTAGGTCCGCTCGTCGCCCTGCACCCCAACGGTGCGGATGTCGGGCAGCACGCAGAACGACTGCCACAGGTCGCGGTACAGGCCGGCCTTGCGGATCTCGTCCTGGAGGATCGCGTCGGCCTCGCGCAGGGTGTCCAGGCGCTCCTTGGTGGCCTCGCCACCGACGACGCGGATGGCCAGCCCCGGGCCGGGGAACGGCTGGCGCCACACCAGGCGTTCGGGCAGGCCCAGCTCGGCGCCCACCGCGCGCACCTCGTCCTTGAACAGGGCGCGCAGCGGCTCCACCAGTTCGAACTCCAGGTCCTCGGGCAGGCCGCCCACGTTGTGATGGGACTTGATGGTGGCCGCGCCCGTGCCCCCGCCGGACTCGATCACGTCGGAATAGAGCGTCCCCTGAACGAGGTAGTGGACGTCTTGGAGCTTGGCCGCCTCCTCCTCGAACACGCGGATGAACTCGGCGCCGATGATCTTGCGCTTGCCCTCCGGGTCGCTGACACCCCTGAGCTTGGTCAGGAAGCGCTCTTCGGCATCGACGGCCACCAGCGGGACCTTGAAGTGGTCGCGGAAGGCGGCGACCACCTGCTCGCCCTCGTTCTTGCGCATCAGGCCGTGGTCGACGAACACGCAGGTGAGCCGATCGCCGATCGCGCGGTGCACGAGGAGCGCCGCGACCGAGGAGTCCACCCCGCCCGACAGCCCGCAAATGGCTCGGCCGCTACCGACCTGGGCGCGGATGCGCGCGATCTGATCATCGATCACCGACGCGGCGCTCCATCCCTGCTCACAGCCGCAGATGTCGGTGAGGAAGTTGGTGAGGACCTGCTGCCCGTAGGGCGTGTGGACGACCTCGGGGTGGAACTGGATCCCGTACACCCCGCGCTCCCCGGACTCGAACGCGGCCACCGGCGACGCCGTGGAGGCCGCCAGCGCCCGGAAGCCCGGCGGCGGCGAGAACACGGTGTCGCGGTGAGACATCCAGCACGTCTGCTCGGGCGGGGTGCCGGCCAGCAGCCGGCCGGGCTCCGACACCGTCAGCTGGGAGCGCCCGAACTCACCCACCTCGGCCCCCTGCACCCGGCCGCCCAGGGCCAGCGCGATCAGCTGCATCCCGTAGCAGATGCCCAGCACGGGAATGCCCAGCTCCAGCAACGCCGGCTCCAGCGGCGGCGCCCCCTCGGCATACACCGAGGCCGGGCCGCCCGACAGAATCACGCCCTTGGGCCGGCGCCGCGCGACCTCGGCCGCGCCCACGTGGTAGGGCAGCAGTTCGGAAAACACCCCGCACTCGCGCACCCGGCGCGCGATCAGCTGCGAGTACTGGCCGCCGTAGTCCAGCACGACCACCTCGTCGGTGGACGCGCGGACGCTCTCAAGCCCGTCGTCAACCGGCGCGCCGCCGACCTCGCTCGACCGCTCGAGCGCCTCGAGCGCGGCGGCTCCGGTGGAGCTAATCAGCCACTCCCACTGCCGCGCCGCGGGTGCCGGCGCCCATGCCCACGCCCTGCTCGCGCTGGAGGTGCTTGCCCTCCGTCTGGAGCGCGGGAGCGACCATCAGCTCGGCCCGGTTGAACTCGGCGATGTCCCGGTACCCGCACGTGGCCATCGAGGTGCACAGGCCGCCCATGAGGTTGAACGTCCCGTCGTTCTCGCGCGCCGGGCCCCTGATGATCTCCTCGAGGGTGCCGTTCTGCTTGGTGGCGACACGGGTGCCGCGCGGCAGCGTGGGATGGAACGTGGCCATGCCCCAGTTGTAGCCGTGCCCGGGCGCCTCGTAGGCGCGAGCGAGCGCCGAACCCAGCATCACCGCGTCGGCGCCGCAGGCGATCGCCTTGGCGATGTCGCCCCCGTTGCGCATGCCGCCGTCGGCGATCACCTTGACGTAGTCACCGGTCTCCAGCATGTGCTGCGAGCGCGCCGCGGCCACATCGGCGATGGCGGTGGCCTGCGGGACGCCGATCCCCAGCACGCCGCGCGTTGTGCAGATCGCGCCCGGGCCGACCCCCACCAGCACGCCGGCGGCGCCGGTGCGCATGAGGTGAAGCCCGGTGTGGTAGGAGGCGCAGCCGCCCACGACCACCGGAGTCGGTGCCAGCTCGCGGATGAACTCCTTGAGGTTGAGCGGCGGGCGACTTTCGTCGCGCGAGACGTGCTCGGCGGAGACCACGGTGCCCTGGATCACGAGGATGTCGAGCCCCGCCTCCAGCGCCGTCTCATAGTGCGTACGTACCTTTTGCGGCGTCAGCGATGCGGCCGCGACCACGCCGTGGGCCTTGATCTCCTCGATGCGCCTGGCGATCAGCTCCGGCTTGACCGGCTCGCGGTAGATGTCCTGCATCTCGCGCGTGGCGATGTCCGGCGAGAAAGTGGCGATGCGCTCGAGCTGCGCGTCGGCATCCTCGTAGCGGCAGTAGATGCCCTCGAGGTTGAGCACGGCCAAGCCGCCGAGCTTGCCGATCAGGCCGGCCGTGTCCGGCGAGACGACGCCGTCCAGCGCCGCCGCCAACAGCGGCAGCTCAAACCGGTACGGACCCAGCGTCCAGGAGATGTCGACGTCATCGGGGTCACGCGTACGCCGCGAAGGGACGATGGCGATGTCGTCGAACCCATATGCGCGGCGAGCCTTCTTTCCGCGACCAATCTCTACTTCCATTCACGCATCCTAGAACTCGCGGCGGACGATTGAGCGAGCCGGTGGCGGCTGCCATCGGGAGGTCCGATCCTAGCATCGGCCCCACGTCCGCCCGACTGCCTCGCGGGCCGATTAAGAGCGCAGGTTGCGGACTTGCACCCGGTCCCCTCAGGCCCGTCGCCGGCGTCGGCCAGCCGCCGGCGACACGGCCCCGGATCGGCGGATTCGGGCTCAGCCGATCTCGGCGCCGACCTGCAGGCGCTCGGACTCGACCTCACCCAGCAGACGGTCGACCCGCGCGGCGTCCAGGATGCCGGCGCCGAAGTGCAGCGTGGACTCCGCTCCGCACGCCACGCCGAAGCGCAAGCACTCGGCGGGGTCGCGATCGGAATATCGCGCGCAGACGTAGCCGGCCAGGAAGGCGTCGCCTGAGCCCACCGCCGACCGAGCCGACTGCTCGGCGATGCGGACTCGGTACAGCGCGGGCGAGCCGGACTCGAAGATACGGGCATAGCAGCCGTCCGACACGGTCATGATCGCCTCGTGGGCGCCGAGCCGCGTCATCTCCACCACCGCCTGGGCACGGTCGTCGGCGTCGTTGAACTCGTGGCCGACGAGCTCCTCGGCCTCCAGCTCGTTGGGCGAGACCAGATCGGGCTCGGCCCGCATCGAGAGGCGCAACGGCTCGCCGTCGGTGTCGATCATCGTGGTCACGCCCAGCCGCCGGACCTCGCGGATGAGGGAGAAGTAAATGTCGGTCTCGATCCCGCGCGGCAGGCTGCCGGCGAACACGCAGATGCTGGCTCCCTGGGCCAGGTACAGCAGCTTCTCGCGGAACAGCTCGAGCTCCTGGGCCGAGACCGCCGGGCCGCGCTCGTTGATCTCGGTCTGCACCCCGGTGGTGGGGTCCTGCACCGCCGTGTTGGTCCGCGATTCGTCGGCAATGCGGACGAAGTCGTTGAGGATCGACTCGTCGTTGAGCGCCTCCACGATCCGGTTCCCGGTGGGCCCGCCGGCAAAGCCGGTGGCGATCACCGGCTGGCCCAGCCGCTTGATGGCACGCGCGATGTTCACGCCCTTGCCGCCCGGCATCGTGGTCTGATCCACCGTGCGGTGGCGGCGCCCTGGGGTGAAGCTGGGAACCTCGAGCGTCTTGTCCATCGCGGCATTGAGCGTGACGGTGATGATCATGTCGCCTCCAGTTCCCGACCCCGTCGATCGATGCGCCGGCGCCGCCGTACGTTACGCACGAGCAGTGCCGCGCCCCCCGCGACGCCGGCGATGACCAGCAACGCCAGCGGCTGGGTGACGAAGCGCGCCGCACGCGTGAGCCCGCTGACCGCGGGCAGACGCTGGTTGAGCACGAGCGGGATGCGCGCCAGCACCCGCTTGCCGTCGGTGACCGTGGCCGAGCCCACCACCGACTGAGCCGGCAGCGGGCCGATCAACTGATGGGGCACCGCCACGCTGACGCGCACGCGAGCCGACCGCGGCAGGATCCGGCTGTACCCGGCCGCCGCCGCCACGGTCGGGTGCAGATTGGACTGCTCCTTGACCGCGGGCCGGGCCATGAGCTGGCCCTTGCGCACGGGCGTCCAGACCCGGAAGTTGGCGCCGCCGTACCCGAGCAGCGCCAGGGTGGTGTCGTCGCGCGATGTCTCTGAGTCGGTTCCGAGAACGGCACTGATCAGCGCCATCCCCCCTCTGTGCCCCGAGGCGACCAGGACGTAACCGGCATCGAGCGTATGGCCCGTCTTGATGCCGTCGATCCACGGGTACCGGCCCACCAGGTCGTTGCGGTTGACCGCCGTGCGCACGTGACTGCCGGAGTACAGCGTGGCCCGCGGCAGCGCGACGATGCGCGCGAAGTAGCGGCTATGGGTCATGTCGTAGTCGGCGAGCCTGACGAGGTCCGCGGCGCTCGAGTAGTTCCCGGGCGTGTCCAGGCCGATCGGCGTCGTGTAGTGAGTGTGGCGCAGCCCCAGCATCCGGGCCTCGGCGTTCATCATTCCAACGAACCGCGCCACCGAGCCGTGTCCAACATTGAACGCGAGGTCCTCCGCGGCGTCGTCGGCGCTGGGCAGCATGAGTGCGAGCAGGAGGTCGTGCACGCTCATCCGCTCGCCCGGGGCCAGCCCGATCTGCGAGTCGACCGCCGCGGGGGTGTAGTCGTTCTGGGTGAACATCGTGGAGAGCCTGTGGACGTGCTGCAGCACCACGAGCGCGGTCATCAGCTTCGTGGTCGAGGCGATCGCCACGCGCCGCTGGGCGTTGACGCCGTAGAGGAGCTGATGGGTGGCCGGGGCATACAGCGCCGCGGCGCTGACCGACAGGGGCGGGGGGGCGGGTGGGGACGGGGTCCCCGCGCCGGCCGGCGGGGCGCCCGTGAGGGCCACGCCGCAGGCCGCCGCGATCAGGGACGCAGCGATGCGGCGGGTCAACGCCTCAGCCTCAGGCGCTGCCCTGTCTGGAGGCTGTTCGGATCCGAGGACAGGGACGGGTTGAGGGTCGTCAGCTCGGCCACCGGAACGTGCACGTGCGAGGAGATCTTGCTCAGCGTGTCACCGGACCTGACGATGTAGTACTTGGGCACCCGGCGGTGCTTGCGGCTGGTGTGCTGGCGCCCGGTGGCGATGGTCGAGCTCGAGCTGACGACGGTCGCGGTGTGCTTGTCCAGCGTCGAGTGCACGATCAGATAGACCCCGACCCCCACCGCTGCCAGGGCGATCGGCGCCAGGAAGCGCGCGGTTTTAGCCAGCATCCCAGGGCGATCATACTGGTGGCCCCGACGCCTTCCCGCACCTCTGGCGGGCCGTGGTCCTCAGGCGTACAGGCCCCAGACGAGCTCGCGCAGTCGCGCCGCCTCGGCCTGCGCACAGGCCGCGGGATCGCCGCCGCCGTGGCGCTCGTGGGCGTAGACGATCGCCCGCGACGCGGACACCAGCCCGCCCGCGGGACCCGGGGCGAAGGCCGGCGCCAGGTCGCCGCCGCTGCCTCCCTGGGGGCCGATCCCGGGCAGCAGCCACACCGCGTGGGGCATCAGCGCGCGCAGGGCTTCGAGGCGCTCGGGCGCGGTGGCGCCCGTCACTGCGCCGACGTCGGCGAGCCCCGACTCGCCCACCCCGGCGCGGCCCAGCTCGTCGAGCATCCGGGCGATCGCCGCGCTCACCGAGCCGCCCTCGGCCAGCTCGCGGTCCTGGATGTCGGCGGCGCCCGGGTTCGATGTGCGGGCGAGCGCGAAGATGCCGGCGCCGCGCGCGCGCGCGGCCTCGATGAACGGGTGCAGCGAGTCGCGTCCGAGCAACGGGCTGACCGTGAGGGCGTCGGCGCCCAGGCCCTCGACGTCGCCGAACGGCGTCGACGTGCGGCCGAAGAAGGCCTGGGCGTACGCGCGCGCCGAGATGTCGATGTCGCCGCGCTTGGCGTCGGCGATGACAACCAGCCCACGCTGCGCGGCGTCGTGCATGACCTCGCGCAGCGCCGCCCACCCGGGGGCGCCTAGCCGCTCGAAGCACGCCACCTGGGGCTTGACCGCCACGCATTGGTCGGCGGCGGCCTCGAGGACCAGCCGGCAGTGCGCGGCGACCGCGCGGGCGGCCCTCTCCGCGACGTCGCCCTCCGTCCCGCCCGCGAGCTCCAGCGCTTCGGGCCAGAGGCGGGCGGGATCGGGATCCAGCCCCAGGACGATCTGTGACCGTCTGCGTTGGACGCAACCGGCGAGCTGGTCGCCGAAGCCGATGCGTCGGCTGTGGCCGACGTGCGCCCCAGACGTGGGCGGCGCGGACGCCGCCTCACCCGTCTCCGCTGTGTCGGCCACGTGCTCCTTACGAGCGGGCGGGCACCAGGACCACTAGTTGACGGCCTTCTTCAGCGCCGCCCCGGCGGTGAACTTCGGGACCCGCGACGCGGCGATCTGGATCTTCTCGCCGGTGGCCGGGTTACGGCCCTCGCGGGCGCTGCGGTCAGAGACGCTGAACTTGCCAAATCCGGAGAACACGACGTCGCTGCCGCGCTTGAGCGCGCTCTCGATCGTCTCGAGCATCGCGTCGACGGCATCCCCGGCGTCCTTCTTGCTGAGTCCGGCCCGGTCGGCAACCTGGTCGACGAATTCAGATTTGGTCACTTGCTCCTCCTTCTACTTTGGTAGGAAACAGCGACGCTAACACGGTCTGCGGACAGCCATCGCCCACCCGGAAGCGTACGCGGCCCCATTCTGTCCGCCATCGCGGCGGAAAACCACGCAATGCCCCCGTTTTCCCGCAATTTGCGGAAATCCGTCGGCGGCGGTGACGCGCCGCCGCGGCGCAGGCGTCCTGGCCGGCGACGAGAATGTCCCCATGGACACTGAGGAAAGCACCGTGAATCTCGGCCGCATCGCGTGGGTCGTCACGGTGCTCGCCTGCCTGATCGCCGTCCTCGTCCTCATCCTGGACGGCTACTACGGCTACGCGGGCGTGACCCTCGCCGTTGCCATCTCGGCCGCGATCAACCTGCTGTAGCCAGCCACTCCAGCAGCTGCGCCACCGCGCCCGCGCGGTGGCTGATGGCGTCCTTCTCGGCGTCGGCGAGCTCGGCCATAGTGCGCCCGCCGAGGTCCCCGTCAGGGAGGAAGGCCGGGTCATAGCCAAAGCCCCCGGAGCCCCGGGCCTCGGCGGCCAGGGTCCCGGTGCAGGAGCCGAAGACCACATGCTCGACGCCGCTCCCGGGATCCACGTAGGCCAGCGCGCACACATAGCGCAGCCGGCTGCCCGCGGGCACCTCCCGCATGAGCTTGTCCAGGTTCTCTAGATCGGTCGCGTCGGGCCCGGCGAAACGAGCCGACCGCACCCCGGGGCGACCGTCGAGCGCCGCCGCCTCGATCCCGGAGTCGTCGGCGATGGCGACCCGGTCAGTGGCGGCCGCCGCCGCGCGGGCCTTGGGGAGCGCGTTGTCGGCGAAGGTATCCCCGTCCTCGAGCGGCAGGAGCACGTCGTCGGGCAGGGGGACGACCGTGATGCCGGCGGGCTCGAGCAGCCGGTTGAACTCCCGCAGCTTGTGGGCGTTGTGCGTCGAAAGCAGGAGCGACGAGCTACCGGCCAACGGTGTCACGACACTACGCGCCCTGTTGTAGAGCGCGCAGCGCATCGATGCCGCCGGCCGCCAGGGCCAGCAGGTCGTCCAGGTGGGCCCGCGACAGGGGCGTCCGCTCGGCGGTGGCCTGGATCTCCACCAGGCCGCCGTCCCCGGTCATCACCACGTTGGCATCTACCTCGGCGGTCGAGTCCTCGGAGTAGTCGAGGTCGAGCAGCGCCACGCCGCCCACGACCCCGCACGAGACCGCGGCCACGGACCCGGTGAGCGGGACCGTGCCGAGCAGCCCCCGCTCCACGAGGCGCTCGCAGGCCAGCCGCAGCGCGACCATGCCGCCGGTGATCGAGGCACAGCGGGTGCCCCCGTCGGCCTGGAGCACGTCGCAGTCGATGTAGATGGTGCGCTCGCCCATCGCCGCGAAGTCCACGACGCCGCGCAGGGAACGGCCGATCAGCCGCTGGATCTCCACCGTACGCCCGTCCGGGCGGCCCTTGTTCACGTCGCGTTGCTTGCGCTCACCCGTCGACGCGGGCAGCATCCCGTACTCCGCGGTGACCCATCCGCGGCCCCCTCCCGCCATCCAGCGGGGCACTCCCTCCTGGACCGACGCGGTGCAGATGACGCGGGTCTCCCCCATCGAGATGAGCGCCGAGCCGGCGGCCGTGCGCACGAACCCGGGCTCGATCGTCGCGGGCCGCAGCTGGTCCGGCGCGCGCCCGTAGCTGCGCTCCGGAGTCACGCCGCCACCTGCGCGCCGAGCTCGACGTGGACGACCTCGCCCAGCGGCATCTGCAGAAAGCGCGTGCCGAGCGCCTGAAAGGCGGCGACGTCTCCGGTGCACCGGAAGTGGTAGGCGCCCTCGTCCTCGCGGGGGTTCTCAAGCCCCCGCGCGGCGAGCGCGCGCTCCACGCTCCGGGCCACCCCGGCGCCCGAGGTGACCAGGCGGACCCGGCGCCCGAGCATCCGCTGCAGCATCGGCGCCACCAGGGGATAGTGGGTGCAGCCGAGGATCACCGTGTCGACCTCGGCCGCCCGCAGGGGCGCGCAGTAGCCGCGCACCGTCTCCACGATCCCCTCGTCAAAGGGAAAGCCACCCTGGATGATCGGGGCCAGGTCCGGGCACGCGACCGCCTCGACGTGCACGTGGCGATCGGCGGCGCCCACCGCGCGCTCATACGCGCCGCTGGCGATCGTGGCGGGCGTCGCCAGCAGCCCGATGCGACCGTTGTGGCTGTGGGCGACCGCGAGGTGCGTGGCCGGGGCGACGACGCCGATCACGTCGATGTCGCGGGCAGGCGGGTCCAACTCCTCCAGATGGCGCTCCAGCGTGTCAAGCGCGGCCGAGCTGGCCGCGTTGCACGCCACGACCAGCAGCTTGGCCCCCAGCTCGAGCAGGTGATCGGCGATCTCGACGGCGAACGCCTGAAGCTCGGCTTGGCTTCGCTCGCCGTAGGGGAAGCGCGCGGTGTCCCCCAGGTAGACATAGTCCTCGTTGGGCAGCGACACGAGCAGCTCGTGCAGCACGGTGAGGCCGCCGACACCCGAGTCGAAGACGGCGACGGGAAGCTGTGCGTGTCCGGACACCTCGCCCATGGTGCCAAAGGCGGCGGCCGGGGTTGCATTAGATTCGCCGCCAGCGGTGCGCGCCCTGATCGTGACCAACATGTACCCGTCGGCCGAGCGGCCGGCGCTGGGCAGCTTCGTCGCCGACCACGTCGCGGCGCTCCGGCGCATCGGTGAGGCGGACGTCGAGGTGTTCGCGTTTCCCCCTGGTCACTACCTCGGCGCGGCCCGGGCGTTGCGCGCCCGCCCGCGCGCCGAGCGGTTCGACATCATCCACGCCCACTTCGGGCTGACCCAGTGGCCCGCCCTCGCCGCCCGGGCCCGCGCCCGCGCGGTCACCTTGCACGGCACCGATCTCGCCCATCGGCGCTCGCGGCCGGTGACACTGGCCGGGCTGCGCCTCAACGACCTCGTCGCCGTCGTCTCCGAGCCGCTGGCGGCAGCGGTGCCCCGCTGGGCGATGTCGGGGCGCCCCGCCGTCCTGCCCGCCGGCGTCGACCTGCACCGCTTCGGGCCGATGGATCGCGCGCAGGCCCGTCGCCGCCTCGGCCTGTCACCCGAGGGTCCGTACCTGCTGTTCGCCGCCGACCCCGCCCGGCCCGAGAAGCGCCACGACCGCGCGCTCGCCGCCGCCGGCGACGTGACGCTGGTGAGCCTGGGCGACGTCGCGCCCGCCGAGGTCCCGCTGTGGATCAACGCGGCCAACGCCGTGCTCGTGCCGTCCGAGCGCGAGGGGTTCGGGCTGGCGGTGCTGGAGGCGCTGGCGTGTGACGTGCCGGTGCTGGCCACCCCGGTCGGCATCCACCCTGAGGCCCTGGCGGGCATCCCCGGGACGCTGTGCGCGCCGTTTGATCCCGGCGCCTGGCGCTCGGCGCTCGCTCCCCATCTGGCGGCGCCCGACCCGCGCGTCCAGGGGCGCGCTCGAGCCGAGCGGTGGTCGACAGACCGGATGGCCCGGAGGGTCCTCGATGCCTGGCGGGGGCTGCTGCAGGCCCTTAAATAGATCGCTCTATCGACGGAGGCGGGCCATCCTGGTGCGACAAATCCCCGCACGCCGAGCGCCAGTCTTGCCACCGTGGGAGATTGGTCGCGCCCGGCGCATGAGATCCACCACGCTCGCCGACACGACGGCTTGGGTGCGCCATCTTGTCCCGGACCGCCGACCGTCGGGTCAACGAGCGTCAGCTACACGCCCGGCCAGAACTCCGCCAGGCGCTCCAGGGCGCGGCCGGAGACGTCCGCGACCGGCACCGAGCCGTCGGTGGACTCCATGTCGCCCAGCACCTCCATCGTCACCGCCACCGAGCGCGCCAGCGCGTCCAGCGCGTAGCCCCCCTCGAGCACCGCCCCCACCGGGACGCCGAGCTCCAACGCCACCTCCCGCAGAGACCGCGCCATCTCGCCGTAGCCGGCGTCGGTGACACGGCAGTCGGCCAGCGGGTCCTCGGCGTGGGCGTCAAAGCCCGCGGACACCAGCAGGAGCTGGGGGGCGTACGACCGTGCCAGCGGCACCACCACGTGGTCGACCAACGAGCGGAACTCGGGGTCGCCCGCGCCCGGGGCCACCGGCAGGTTGACCGTGAACCCGCGCCCCGGGCCCGAGCCGACATCCGACGCCGGCCCCGTCCCCGGATAGAGCGGCGACTGGTGGATCGAGCAGAACAGCACGCGGGGCTCGGCGTGGAAGATGTCGTTGGTCCCGTTGCCGTGGTGCACGTCCCAGTCGACGATCATCACGCGCTCCAGGCCGTGCGCGTCCACCGCGTGCCGCGCGGCCACGGCGATGTTGTTGAACAGGCAGAACCCCATGGCCCGCGTCGCCTCGGCATGGTGCCCCGGGGGCCGGTGCACCGAGAAGCCCGTCGGCGCGCTCTTAGACAGCAGCCGGTCCACCAGCGACACCGCGCCCCCGCAGGCGTGCAGCGCGGCCACGAACGAGCCCGCCGAGACGACGGTATCGGCGTCGATCCGCGCGCCGCCCCGCGCCGCCACCCGCTCGATCAGCTCGATGTGGCTGAGCGGGTGCACCGCCTCGAGCACCGAGCGCTCGACGGCCGGTGAGCTGACCCGCGTAAAGCCCAGATAGCCCCGCGCCGCGAGCTCGCGCTCGATCGCCACGATGCGCGCAGGCTGCTCGGGATGGGGGCCGGTGTCGTGGTCCAGCGATGAGGGATGCTGCAGGAGCACGGGAGCGGCGGACATCGCCAAGTACCGTACCTGCACGTGAGCGCACACCAGACCGAGGTCGCCGTCGTGGGCGCGGGCGCCGCCGGGCTCTACACGGCGCTGCGCACGGCCCGCGCGGGCGCCCGGGTGACGCTCATCTCGGCCGGGCCGCTCGCCGGCGCGTCCAGCTACTGGGCCCAGGGGGGGCTGGCCGCCGCCCTGGCCGACGACGACAGTCCCGACCGCCACCTCGCGGACACGCTCGCCGCCGGCCGCGGCTCGGTGCGCGAGACCGCCGCTCGGGTGCTGTGCGATGAGGCCCCCGCGGCGGTCGAGGACCTCACCCGGCTGGGGGTCACCTTCGACGCCGACCGCACGGGCCGTCTCGCCCTCGGCCTGGAGGGCGGCCACTCGGCGCGGCGGATCGTCCATGCCGGGGGCGCCGCCACCGGCCGGCGCATCATCCGCCAGCTCTCCGCGCTGGCCGCCGAGGACGAGCAGATCACGGTGCTGGAGGGTCGGCGCGCCACCCGCATCCTCACCGCCGAGGGCCGCGCCGTCGCGGTCGCGCTTGACGACGGCGCCGTGATCGCCGCGCGCGCCATCGTGCTGGCCACCGGCGGTGCCGCCGCCCTGTGGGCCCGCACCACCAACCCGCCGGGCGCGATTGGCGCCGGCCTCCAGCTGGCCCACGCGGCGGGCGCGCAGCTCGCCGACCTCGAGTTCATGCAGTTCCATCCCACCGTGGTCAGCGGCGGCAACGGCGCGGACGGCTTCATGGTCACAGAGGCCATCCGCGGCGAAGGCGCCCGCCTGCTCGACGCCGCGGGGGAGCGCTTCGTCAACGAACTGGCCCCCCGCGACGAGGTCGCCCGCGCCGTCCAGCGCCAGATCGATTCCAGCGGGGGCACGCCGGTGCGCCTGGACATGCGCGACGTCGATCCGGCGCTGTTCCCCAACGTCGTCAGCGCGCTGCGCGAGGCCGGAATCGACCCCGAGCGCGAAATGGTCCCGGTCGCGCCCGCCGCGCACTACATGATGGGCGGGGTGGCCACCGACCTGCACGGCCGCGCCTCACTGGCCGGCCTCTACGCGGTGGGCGAGTGCTCGTGCACCGGCCTGCACGGCGCCAACCGGCTGGCCTCCAACTCCCTGAGCGAATGCTTCGTGTTCGGCGCCCGTGCGGCCCGGGCGGCGCTGGAGGAGCCCGACGCGCCCGCCCCCGACGCCTCCGCGCCCGGCGATCCGCCCGCGTTCGCGATCGGGCGGGCGGGGGCCGAGTCTCGCGCCGCCCTGTGGCGTTACGCCGGCCTGGAGCGCGACGGCCGCGGCCTGCTCGTGCTCACGCGCGACCCGCACCCGCTGGTGCGCCTCATCGCCGCCGGCGCGCTGGCCCGCCAGGAGAGCCGCGGGGCGCACCAGCGCCTGGACTTCCCGCAGCGATCGGCGCTTCTGGACGGCCGCCATGTCACCATCACGGCAGGGACGGACCCGACGCTCGAGACGTGGCTCTGAATCCCACCGCGCGGCCGGAAACTCCAAGATTCCGCTTAACGTGGAATTAATAAACGCGGCGGGGCCAGCTTCACACGGCGCCGGGATACTCGCCAGTAGGAGTGGCCGTTCACGCAAGTACGTTCGCATTCGAGGCATGCCCGGGGGCGCCGGCATCGCCTGGTGGCCGTACGCACGCGACCGACCACGCAGGTACCGGCTTGGCTGCCCGGCAGGGAGCCGAAAGGAGTGGAAAGACCCCCTATGTATCGGTTCAGTCGCGCGATCTACCGGGAGATCGCGAACGAGATCATTGAGGATCCTCACGCCGTCTGTCCGCACGCGAATCACGAGCGTGTGCTGAGGGCGTGTGAAGCCACCGTGGAGCGGATGGCAACCGATCGTCACTACTTCGCGCGGCCGGCGCGAACGTTGTTCACCGACATACGCGCGTACTTCCCGATGAGCGCCCAGCCCCGCGTCCTGCGGGTGATCGAGCGCTATCTGGCGTGCGCCGACGAGTTCCTGCGCGCGCAGCCCCACAACGGGTTCGACCTGTACGGCAACCCGCTGCAGTGCCGCGCAAGCACCCGCAAGGGCACCCCGTGCCAGCGCATGCCGCTGCCGCACAACGGCTATTGCCCGTCGCACCAGCATCTTGCGGAGACCGAGGAGATTGCCGCGGCCATCGCCGCATAAAGACATATGAGCTGGGTCCGCTGGCGCGGACCCTCGGATTGCGTCGCCGGCAGGGCGGGCGGGAATAGTGTTCTGCGGTGATGCTCTTGGGCGTGGATGTCGGCGGGACGTTCACCGACGCGGTGCTGGCCGTGAACGGCCGGCTCATCACCGCCAAGGCGCCGAGCACCCCGGACGATCAGTCCGAGGGCGTGCTCGCCGCGGTGCGCGCCGCCCTGGAGCGCGCCGGCGCGGGGCGGGCGGGATTCGAGTCAGTCAGCGAGTTCTCGCACGGCATGACCGTGGCCACCAACGCGCTGCTCGAGGGCCGCGGCGCCCGCACGGCGTTCATCGCCACCGAGGGCTTCACCGACATCGTCGCGCTCGGGCGCCAGGACCGTCCGGAGCTCTACCGGCTGTGCGCGGGGCGCCCAGCGCCGCTGACCGCGCCCGAGGCCCGCTTCGGCGCGCCCGAGCGCATGACCCCGGACGGCCCATTGCGCGAACTGGACGGCGACGCGGCCGCGGCCCTGGCCCGCGCGGTGGCCGACACCAAGCCGGAGGCGGTGGCGGTGGCGCTGCTGCACTCCTATCGCCACCCCCAGCACGAGCTCGCGATCGCCGAGGCCCTCGCCGGCGCCCTTCCTGGGGTCCACGTCTCGCTGTCGCACCAGGTGGTCGGGACCTTCAGGGAGTTCGAGCGCGCCAGCACCACGGAGGTCGACGCCGCCCTCTCCCCCCTGCTCGGCGGCTACCTGCGCCGTCTCGTGCAGCGCTGCGACGAAGCCGGCCTTCCCGAGCCCGCGATCATGCAGTCCAGCGGCGGCCTCATCGACCTCGAGGCGGCGGCCGGCCACGCCGCCTGGACGGTGCTCTCGGGCCCGGCCGGCGGCGCCGCCGGGGCGGCCTACATCGCCCGAGCGAGCGGTACGCCCGACGCCCTCTGCTTCGACATGGGCGGAACCTCCTGCGACGTATGCGTCGTGGACGACGGTGCCGTCCAGGAGGCGAGCTCGGGCACGATCGCGCGCCGCCCGCTGGCGCTTCCGATGGTGGCGGTCCACACCGTCGGGGCCGGCGGCGGGTCGATCGCCTGGCGCGACCCCGGCGGCGCGCTGCGCGTGGGGCCGCGGTCGGCCGGCGCCGACCCGGGACCGGCGTGCTACGGCCGCGGCGGCGCCGAGCCGACGGTCACCGACGCCAACCTGCTGCTCGGGTACCTCGCCCCTGACGCGCCGCTGGCGGGCGGCGTGGAGCTGGACCGCGGCGCGTCGGAGCGCGCGGTGGGGGAGCTCGCCGCCCAGCTCGGCATGGCGGCGCTCGAGTGCGCCGAGGGGATCGTCAGGGTCGCCAACGCCGAGATGGTCCGGGCGCTGCGGGTCGTCACGGTCCAGCGCGGGGTCGACCCGCGCCGCTATGCGCTCCTGGCCTTCGGGGGCGCGGGCGGGCTGCACGCCGCGCGCATCGCCGAGGAGCTGGGGATCACGCACATCGTCTGTCCGCGGGCCTCGGGGGTCCTGGCCGCCCTGGGGCTGGTCGTCTCGCCGCGGCGGCGCGACGTGCAGCGCAGCGTGTTCCTGTCCGGAGATGAGCTGACCGCCGACCGCGTGGCCGAGCTGGTGGCCGAGCTCGGGGAGCAGGCGCGCGAGGAGCTGCACGAGCCCGAGGCCGACCTGCGCGCGGTCTACGAGCTGCGCTACCGGGGTCAGGCGTTCGAGCTGGCGGTGAGCGACTCGCTCACACCGGAGCCCGAGGACCTGCGCGGAGGGTTCGAGGCGCTTCATGAGGAGCGCTACGGCTATCGCGACTCAGACCAGGAGCTCGAGCTCGTCACCCTACGCGTGTCGGCAGCCATGCCGGGTGCCGACGTGTCGCTCAAGGACGCCACGGGCGGGCTGGAGCGAGGCCGGCGTCGGGCGGTCCTGGATGGGGACGAGCTTCAACTGGACGTGCTGCGCGGCACGCCGGAGCCCGGGACGGAGATCGCGGGGCCAGCTGTGGTGGAGCTGCCCGAGTCGACGCTGCTGGTGCCGGCGGGATGGGACGGCGACGTCGACGACACGGGAACGATCCACGTGAGGCGCAATGGATCCGGTTGAGCTCCAGGTCCTCACCGGCGCCCTTCACTCCATCTGCGAGGAGATGGGGGCGGTGCTGATCCGCTCGGCGCACTCGGCCAACATCAAGGAACGCCGCGACGCGTCGACCGGGCTGTTTGACCCTGAGGGTCAGATGGTGATGCAGGCCGAGCACATCCCCGTCCACCTCGGCGCGATGCCGGCCGCGGTGGCGTCGGTGCTGGACGAGGACCACGCCCCCGAGCGCTCCTGGATCCTCAACGATCCCTACCGCGGCGGCACCCATCTGCCCGACATCACCGTGATCACGCCCGTGTTCGCGGAGGATCAGCTGATCGCCTTCGCCGCCAGCCGCGCCCACCACGCCGACGTGGGCGGACCCACGCCCGGATCGATGCCGGCCGACTCGACCACGCTGCGCGACGAGGGCGTCGTCATCGAGCCGCGCGTGCTTGACGAGGACGCGATCAACGAGCTGGCCGTCCAGATGCGCCGGCCCGACCAGCGCAAGGCCGACCTGCGCGCCCAGCTCGCCGCCGGCCGCGTCGGCGCGCTGCGACTGACCGAGCTGGCCGGCCGGGTCGGCCCCCGCGCCCTGCGCGAGGCGTACGCCGAGGTGCTGAGCTACGCCGAACGGCGCACCCGCGCATGCCTGGCCGAGCTGGACGACGGCGAGCGCCGCGCCGAGGACGTGCTCGAGGCCAGAGAGGGCGACCTGACGATCCGTCTGCGCGCCACCGTGTCGGGCGACGCGCTGACTCTCGACTTCACCGGCACCGACGACCAGCACGAGGGCAACCTCAACTGCCCGCTTGCCGTCACCCGCTCGGCGTGCTACTTCGCCGTCCGGGTCCTGTCGGACCCCGACATTCCCGCCAACGCCGGCGCCTACCGCCCCATCGAGGTGATCGCGCCCGAGGGCTGCCTGCTCAACGCCCGCTCGCCCGCGGCGGTGGTCGGCGGCAACGTCGAAACGTCCTCGCGCGTCGCCGACGTCGTCCTGGGGGCGTTCGGGCACGCGCTGGGTCAGGGGACGATGAACAACGTGACGCTCGGCGATAGCGAGGTCACCTACTACGAGACGATCGGCGGCGGCCAGGGCGCCTGCGCCGACGCCGATGGCCCCAGCGGCGTCCACGTGGCGATGAGCAACACGCTCAACACTCCGATCGAGGCGCTGGAGCTGGAGTTCCCGATGCGGGTGGTCGAGTACTCGCTGCGCCGCGGCTCGGGCGGCGCCGGCCGGTTCCGCGGTGGCGACGGCGTGGTGCGCGAGATCGAGGCGCTCGCGCCGCTGCACTACTCGCTGATCACCGAGCGCCGCCGCCATCCCCCGCCCGGCGCCGACGGCGGCGAGCCGGGGGCGTGCGGGCGCAACCTGCTCGACGAGGAGGAGTTGGCGCCGAAGGCGACCGGCGAGCTGGCCACGGGGCAGCGGCTGCGGATCGAGACCCCCGGAGGCGGCGGGTTCGGCCGCCCCGAGTGATCGAGGACGTCACGCCGACCGCCATCGGCGTAACATTTCTCACAACCAAGCTGAAGCCACCGCAGCTGGGGGCCGGGAACACCTTCCCAACCACCCCGAGGGAGAATTACAGAAGCGTAGGTTCAGCCCGCATTTCGGGGGGGTGGAATGCGCGAAATTACAGGTAGGTTTGGCGATTTCGGGTATCTCGCATACAATCCCATGCGTCCTGATGCTGCCGTTGCAACGTGAAGGCTGCGCGCGCAGGACTCTGCCAACCCAACCGTCTCCCCCTTTAATTCTCTATGCCGATTGCTTTCAAAGAATGGGCCGTGACCGTGCGGGCACTCGCCGAGGGCGAGCAGCTACTGACGCTCCGCAAGGGCGGTATCCGTGAGCCAGAAAAACATTTCAAGCTGGACTACGAGCGGTTCTTTCTATACCCGACGTTCGATCACCAGCGCGCCGATCTGGTGCGCGAATCCCACCGTCCGGAGCTGTCGCGCGCCCTCGAGGAGGGCGTGTGGTCCGACGGCGAGCCGCATCCGCAGGCGCTGCACCGCGGAGAGCAGCTCAACCAACCCGACCGCGTGCGCATCCGCGCGTGGGCCGAGGTGGCGGCACACTTCACGGTCACCGATCGCCGTGCCGTCGATGCCCTGTCCCCGTTCTACGTGTGGACGCCCGACTACGCCGAGAAGCGGCTGGCCTGGAAGCGGCGTCATCCGCTCCACGTGATCCTGCTGCGGACCTACCGGATTCCACGTCCGGTGACCGTGAAGGTCCGCGAGGACTACGGCGGCTGTCGCTCCTGGCTCGAACTGACCCGCGAGCTCCCGTTCGAGGGCACGCCCGTGCTCTCCGACGAGGAGTTCGAGCGTGCGTCTGAGGAGATCGCCTCGATCGCCTCGGACCGTCAGCCGGTTCTCGTCTGACGTCGTTTCCTTGAGGAGTCGCCGGGTCCGAGCACTGCCCGGGCCCGGCGGGTCCGCGGCCCGTCGGTGAGCCGCCCGTGACCTGGGTGGAGTCGGTCTCGGCCTCGTTCACCGCTCGCCACGACGCGGCGGCCACTGAAGACGCGCGCCACCTGCTGCAGTCCCTGGAGCGCACGCGCGCGCACCTGCAGACGTTCTTCCCGCGCGGCCCGGGCGAGGTCACACTCGTGCTGCATGGCGGCCCCGCAGGACTGGTCGCCACCAACCCGATGATGCCCTTCGTATGGCTGGCCACCGCGCCCGCGGCGCGCCGCTACATCGTCGGCTGGGCTGGGCGTACCGAGCTGCACATGCTCGAGCCCGCACTCCTGCGACAGCGGGCCTCGAATGTTCCGGGGTCGGCGCAGATGCTCGAGTACGGCGCCGCCTGCCTGTACGCGCGCCGGGTGATCATCGCCTCCAACAAGGACCTGGAACGGGTGATGCCGGCGCTGCGCCTGCGCCGGGAGCTGCGCTGGGCCTGGCTGGTGGAGGGGGCGGCGCGCTGGTTCGGCGGCCAGACCGCGCACGCCCGCCCCGCCATCGCCCGGCGCCTGCGCGAGGGCGGTCCGCCGAGCTTCCCGCCCGGCCCGCGCGATGCCGCGCTGCTGGGCGGAACGGTCATCGACCTGCTGGCACGCGAGCAGGGCGCCGAGGCCGCCGCGCGGTTTGCCTGCCGCCTGCACCCGCAGGGAGCGCGCGCGGCGCTGACCATGGCCTTCGGCGGCCGACCGCTGGCCCACAGCGAGGGAGCGTGGCGCTCGCACCTGGCGCGGCTGGCGGGCGCCTAATGAATCGCCAGCGACAGCAGCCAGACGAGCAGCGCACCGATCGCCAGCGCCGCCAGCAGCCCCAGCAGCAGCCGGCCGGGGTCCACGGGCCGGCTCGCCGGTTCCCCGGAGATGACGTCGGCCTGGAGCAGGACCTCGCGGGCGGTCTGCGCCCCGGAGATCGGGACCATCACGTCGCGGGGGCCGGCGGCCAGGAAGTCAGGGACGTCGAACCCGGCGCTGCGGCGCAGCATGCTCGGGACCCCCTCTTCCAGCAACAGGCCTTGGATGAACTCGCCCTCGGACTCGTTGCGCGCCCACGCGACCTTGACCAGCTCGCCCTCCGAGAGCTGGGGCTTGACCTTGCGCAGGCGCCGGTGGCGCTCGCTGCCATAGTCGGCGCCCTCCTCGCCGGGCTCGAGCACCAGCGGGAGCCGGCAGTCGGGACAGAAGCGGATGTCGCCCGCGAACCGCTGCGAGCATCGCGGGCAGACGAGCGTCGGCTCGCGCACCCGCTCGGCCATGAGCCTCAGCTCACCTCTAAGTCCGCCTCGGCCACCTGGCCGTCGCGGATCTCGAACGCGCGCACCTCGGCGTCATCCCCCGCCAGGCCGACGATCACGTACACGGCATCGGGATAGAACGCCAAGTTGATGTCGGTCTGCGACGGATAGGGCGCGCTGCGGGTGTGCGAGTGGTAGATGGCGCCCAGGTCGTGACCGGCGTCGTCAATGGCCATCTGGATCCGGTACTGCTCGGCGCCGTCGATCTCGTAGCGCAGCGGACTGGCGGCGGCGTTCTGCGCCGGATAGATCTTGACCGCCGCGCCGTCGACGGACGCGATCATCCCGCAGCACTCGTTGGGCGCGTCGGCCCGCGCGTGCGCCACCATCTGGTCGAACAGAGCCTGGGGCATGCGCATGGCGGCTCTCACTGTAGCCCCTGGACGAGCCCATACGGGACGGCCGACCCGGGTGTGGCCTTGGGCATCGACAGCCCGATCATGGCGTCGTGCTGGGCCTCGTTGCCCATGATCTCGCAGACGAGGCGGACCAGCTCGGCGTCCTGGAGCTTAGTCAGGGCGACGAAGTACGCGCCGATCGTCACCTGCTCGAGGGTGAGCAGCATCCGCAGAGCGTCCGGGCCGCCCTTGAGCTGGCCAAGCCGCCCCCCGATCTTGCGGTGGGCGAGGTCGCGGTTGGCCTCGGCGACGCTCGCGGGGCCCGGCGGCAGCGTCCCGCCACGGGCCTTGAGCCGAGCCGCCAGCGCGGCGATGTGCGCCTCCTCGTGACCGGGGAACGGCGCCAGCGTGCGCCGGGTCCCGGGTCCGAGGAGCGAGGAGCCGAGCACGTAGCGGTAGCAGTAGAGCAGCAGCAGCTCCAGGCGGATGAGGCGCTGAAGCCGGTCGGTTTCCGAGAACGGCGGCTCGGATGTGGTGGACGTCGCGGCCGCCGCCGTGCCGCCGGCGGCCACCAGACCGGCCGTGACCGTCGCGCCCGTGGCCATCAGCCCGCCCGCGCCGGTGGCGAGCAGCTCGCGTCGCGTGGGCAGACCCGGCACCGCGGCGCTCACACCGACCCGGTGACGAACGGCCCGGGGACCGGGACCTGGCCCTGCATCACCCGGACCATGGCCAGGTGCTGCGAATCGACGGTGAGGATCGAGGACACCGCGGCTCGCAACGGCGCCGGGGACAGGCGGGGGATCCAATCCAGGTAGCCGGAGATCTGGAGCCCCTCCAGCGAGTGCAGCAGCGCCAGCACCCCGGGCCGGTCGGTGGGATGGCCCAGCACGTAGCTGTCGGCGCGGGGCGGGGCCTTGCCGCCGGCGGCCTTGATGAGGCTGATGAGCTCGCCGGCGTGCTCCAGCTCCTCGTTGAGGAACTGCTGGGCGGCCTTGCGCTCTGACCGCGTCAGCAGCGGCATCCCGGCGATGTAGGCGGCCGCCGTCCGGCGCTCCAGCGCCAGGGCCTGGTTGAGGATCGCGATGTCCTGACTGCGCACCGGCGCCGAGGTCTTCTTTACCGCCTGCTTGCCGGTGTCGGCGCTCCCGCATCCGGCCACCGCCAGCGTCCCGCCGGCGACCGCCGCGCCCGCGCCGGTGAGGAGCGCGCGCCGGGACGCACGGCCGTCGGTGCTCACCACCAGACGGTCGAGTCCAGGTTCTCGATCTCTTCGACTGGGCGCGTGTAGATGCCCGACGACAGATACTTCCAGCCGTCGTCGCAGACGATGAACACGACGTTGCCCTCGTCCAGCTCGCCGGCGATCCGGACGGCGACACGCGCGATCGCTCCGGAGGACACGCCGGCGAACAGCCGCTCCTCGTCGAGCAGCTTGCGCGTCCACACGATGGCGTCGTGGTTGGTGACGAAGATCTTGCGATCCAGGAGCGACAGGTCGATGATCGGCGGGATGAAGCCGTCGTCCAGCGAGCGCAGGCCCTGCACGGGCTCGCCCTGCATCGGCTCGGCGGCGACGATCTTGACGCTGTCGCCCAGTTCCTCCTTGAGGCGGCGGCCGTTGCCCATCAGCGTGCCCCCGGTGCCCAGGCCGGCCACGAACGCGCTGACCTCGTCGAGCTCCTCGAGGATCTCGAGGGCCGTGCCGTTGTAGTGCGCGTCGGGGTTGGCCTGGTTGCCGTACTGGTAGGGCATGTAGTACGAGGCATCGCGGCCGGCCATGTCCAGCGCCAGCTCGACCGCGCCGTTGGAGCCCTTGGACCCCTCCGAGTAGACGATCTCCGCGCCGTACATGCGCAGCAGCTGGGTGCGCTCCGGCGTGACGTTCTCCGGCATCACGACCTTGAGGTTGTAGCCCTTGCGCCCGCAGATCATCGCCAGCGAGATGCCGGTGTTGCCCGAGGTGGGCTCGAGGATCGTCTGGCCGGGCCGGATGAGGCCCTTATCCTCGGCGTCCTCGATGAGCGCGCGGGCTACCCGGTCCTTGACCGAGCCCGTGGGGTTGCGGCTCTCCAGCTTGGCCCAGATCCTTACCCCCGGCGTGGGGCTGAGGCGCTTGAGCTCGATCAGCGGCGTGTGCCCGATCGACTGGACGATGTCGCCGTAGCGTCCCCCGCAGGGCTTGTTCTGCAAGCTCTCGGCGGCCATTGCTTTACGAAGTGTAGCGATGACCCCGCCCCCGCGGGCCCGGCGGCGACCCACCGAGCCCGACGGGCTCAGCTCTCCTTGAAGACGTGCCAGACGCCTCCGAAGTTGTTGATGCCCTCGCCCTCCGCCTTGCCTCGGCGGCCGCCGTCCTCCGTGAAGGTGTACAGCGGATGGCCGTTGAGCGTCACCTGCGTGAAGCCCTTGCGCTTCACCGTTCCCAGGTTGCCCGTGACGCCGGGGGCCGTGGTCAGCTTTCCCGCGGCCTTGACCGGGGGCCAGACGCTGAGGCAGGCCGCCGACGTGCACACCAGATGCCGGGCGCTCTCCGGCGTCAGTTCGTAGACCGTCACCCCCCGGGAGTTGACGGCGACGGGCTCCTTGTGCCCCTTGACCTCGGCGGTGCCGACCCCCAGCGTGGCGGACTTGGCGATGGCCAGCGCGGTGACCGCCAGCAGGCCGGCGACGGCGATCAGAAGCGCTCGATTCCAGCGGATGTTCATGTTCGGCTCCAATGCTTGAGTGACACTGCCTGTGCCACTCAACGACGCCGATCACGGGCAACCCTTCCCCGGCCGGCCGGGGAAGGGACGGGCGGGCTATGCCGCTGGAGTCAGCGAGATCCCCCGGCCATGGCCGGGAGGATGACGAGCGTGTCGGTGTCGCCGACGGCGGTGTCCAGGCCATCGAGCACGCGGACGTCCTCGTCGTTGAGATACACGTTGACGTAGCGGTTCAGACCGCCGTCGGCGGCGAACAGCTGCGACTGCGTCTCGGGGTGCACGTCGGCGACGGAGCGCAGGATCTCCCCCACGGAGGAGCCCTCCGCGCTCAACTCCTTCTCCCCGCCGACGGCAGGGCGAAGCACGGGTGGGATGCGAATGGTGGCCATGGGCGTGAGCCTAGTGCGCGCCGGCGCAGAACGCCTCGTAGTCCGGGAACACGCCCATCTCCTCGTCGGAGATCGCCTCGGGGTGCCGCGAGCAGATCGGGCACTCCGGGTCGCGGCGGATCTTGACCTCGTTGATGGTCGCCGCCAGCGCGTCGTAGAGCAGCAGCCGGCCGATCGCGGGCTCGCCCTCGCCGAGGATGAGCTTGATGACCTCGGTCGCCTGCAGCAGCCCCATCGTCCCCGGGAGCACGCCCAGCACGCCGTTGGCCCCGCAGGAGGGAGCCAGCTCGGCCGGGGGCGGAGTCGGGAACAGGCAGCGGTAGCACGGGCCGTCATAGGGCTTGAACACGCTCAGCTGGCCCTCGAACCCGAGGATCGCCGCCGACACCACCGGGATCTGGAGCCGCACGGAGGCGTCGTTGAGCAGGTAGCGCGTGGGGAAGTTGTCCAGGCCGTCGACCACGATGTCGTAGCCCGGCAGGATGTCCATGATGTTCTCGGGGCCCAGCCGGACGGGGTACTTGTTGACCTTGACATCGGAGTTGAGCGCGGTGATGGTCTCCTCGGCCGACTCGACCTTGGGCACCCCGACGCGCTCGGCGTTGTGGATCACCTGGCGCTGGAGGTTGGACAGGTCCACGACGTCGTCATCCACGATGCCCAGAGTCCCGACGCCCGCGGCGGCGAGGTACAGCGCCGCCGGCGAGCCCAGTCCACCGGCGCCCAGCAGGAGCACCTTGGCGTCCAGAAGCTTCTGCTGACCCTCGGCCCCGACCTCGGGGAGCAGCAGGTGGCGGCTGTAGCGCTCGCGCTGCTCCGCGGTCAGCGTCCTCGGCTGCTCGACCTCATATCCGCGGTCCTTCCACAGCGTGAATCCGCCGGTCATCGACTCGACGTGCTCGTAGCCCAGATCCTCGATCAGCGTCCGCGCCGCCCACGCCGAGCGGTTGCCCGACTGGCAATAGAGGATCACGTGCTGGGAGCGGTCGGGCGCGGCGCCCTCGATGCGTGACTCCAGGTAGGACTTCGGGACGTGCTTGGCGCCCGGGATGTGACCGGTGCCCCACTCCTCGGGCTCGCGCACGTCGACGACAAGCGCGCCGTTGGAGGACTGCTCACGCACGACCGCCGGATCGACCTCGTCGATCCTGCTCTTGATCTGGCGGAGAACTTCGGCTCCGGACGGACTCATGGGTGAAAACTCCTCAAAGGCGGTATGGATTCAATACTTCACGGAGTATAGCGCCCGTGGAGCCACCCGACCGGGCGTCGGACGCTACTCCGGAATAGGCGCCGTAGCAGGGAATCCCTGGCGCTTGTACTCATCGTAACGAGCCCGCCAACTCTCTGATTTCCTCGGGCGTTCCGCCGCCTCCCCGGCGACCACCACGTCGAGCATGTCCAGGCAATCGTCCCACCCTGCCGCGTCGCGCGCCGCCTTCTCGGCGCTGTCGAGCACGACGGACAACGCCAGCCGGCAGGCGGCGGCGCCGTCGCGCTCCTCGAGCTCGAAGGTGAGCAAGTCGTCGCCCCAGGTGAACGACAGCAGGCGCGGCGCGCTCACCTCGCGAAACTCGCCGTCCATCGGCGGGTAGCGGTCCTCGGCGAAGCGGAACGTGATCGGCGCGCCGGGACGCAGCGCGGCGAACTCCACGGTCGTCGGGAACCACTGCTGCAGGCGGGCGGGATCGGTGATCGCGTCCCACACCCGGGCGGCGGCGTACGGGAATGTCCGGTCGAAGCGAACGACCGGACTGCCGCTGACCTGCTCGTAGGTGCCGGTTGCGTTCGGCATGTCTAGTCCTCCTTGGGGGGTTCGGTCCCATCGAGATGGCGGCCCAGGGCATCCAGGTGCCGGTCCCAGAACCGCCGGTACGGCGCCAACCAATCGTTCAGCTCGGCCAGTGGCGCGGGATCCAGCTCGTACACCCGTCGCTGCGCGTCGACGCGGACGCGCACCAGCCCGGCCTCACGCAGCGTGCGCAGGTGCTTGGAGGTGCCGGGCTGGCTGAGCCCCAGCTGCGTCGTCAGCTCGCCCACCGTGCGGGGCCGGGCCAGGAGCAGCTCGAGGGCGTGGCGGCGGTGGGGGTCGGCCAGGACGCTCCAGGTCGTAGATGCCATGTAGGCAATATAACCCATTTTGCATGTGAGGTGCCGTGGTAGTGCGCAACGACTCGGGTACGGGAGGTGGGCGGTGGTGCGAACTTCGGCTTTCGAAGATGGCCCCGGCGGTGGGGCAAAATCCCTGCTTAGTGAGGGGTTTTGGGAGCAAATGTCTGTCAGAGCGACAAAATCTCCCAAGACCCCGCCGGGAGTCGAGCCGGCGACGCCGGAACCGCCTCCCCCTCCTCCCCAGCCGCCGTTGACGTTCGCCCCGCGCCACCCGAAGCCCCGCGTCTAGCATCGTCGCCCGCAACCGATGCGCCCCCCGGTCGACCACATCGAGGCCCCGATGTTCCCGCCGCGCCTGCCGTGGATCAACGCAGCGCCGCTGCGGATGGACCAGCAGCGCGGGCGGCCGGTGCTGGTTGAGTTCTGGGACTTCTGCCGGCCCAACTCGATCCGGACCCTTCCCTACCTCACCGGCTGGCACGACCGCTACGAGCCAGACGGCCTGCGCGTGATCGGCATTCACTCGTCGGGGTTCCCACCCTCCGCAGACCCCGACGCCGTCGAGGCGGCCGTCGCCCGGCTCGGGGTCCCGTATCCGGTGGTGGTCGACACCGAGCTACAGATCTGGCAGGACTACGGCAACCGGGGCTGGCCGGCGCGCTACTTGTTCAATCAGGAGGGCCGGCTGTTTGACTTCCACTACGGCGAGGGCGGCTATGACGAAACCGAACGGGCGATCCAGGAGCTGCTCGGCGTCGGCCGCGACCTGATGGCACCGCTGCGGGCCGAGGACGCGCCCGGCGCGATGCTCACGCCCCAGAGCGAGGACGTCGCGGGCCCCTACAGCGGCCCTTACGAGGCCGGCGGTGTCTGGGCGGTGCTCGAGGGCCAGGGCACGGTGAACGCCAACGGTCGTGCCGTCATCGTCGACCATGCCGGCGCCTACGAGCTCATCTTCCACCCCCACAGCACCCGGGGGGAGTTGGCGCTGGAGGTCCCCGACGGCGTGACCTGCCACGCCGTGTGCTTCACGCCTGGGCTGGCCGGCGATCCAACAGGTTGATCAGCCGCGGTGGCTCGTCGTCCTCGAGCACGACGCAGAAGCCCGCCCGGTACGGGCTCTGCGACGGATCGGGTCCCAGGAACGCCGGCTCCTCCACCCAGCAGCCGCTGTTGACCAGCTGGGCGCCGGCGGCAGTCCGCCACTCCGCCGCGTCATCGGCGGGCAGCGGGCCGGCACGGTGGGTGTGGCCGAAGATGACGTGCCCGGCCTGCACCCCGAGCCGTGACGCGACCTCCTCCAGGGCGCGTAGGCCGGCGCGCCGTAGCTCGGGGCCCGATAGCTCGGCGCGCAGCGGGCCCAGGCCGGCGCGGTTGAGCACGCCCACCAGAAACGGGAAGCCGGCGGCGATGGCGGTGCGGCGGGCCCCGCGCCGCGCGCCGGTGAGCGCCTGCCAGCCTCGGACCGAGCCGCCGTGCAGCACACGGCTGCGGTCGGCGTCGGCGAGCTGGGCGATGGCGTGCACCCAGGCGTACAGCGGCGTGAGGACGGTCTCGTAGTCCTCAGCGGAGCGGGGGCCCTCGGGGTTGAGCGCCACGACGCGGCGCATCACGCCGGCGCCCAGCCGCTCCAGTGACGGGACGGTCAGGTGCAGGTCCAGGTAGTGGCCGTGGGTGGCGTAGACGTCGTCGCGCAGCCACAGCCCCGGGTAGGCGGCGCTGACCTGCGCCGGCGCGAGCAGCTCGGCCAGCAGCGACAGCGGCTCGCCGGCGCGCCAGTCCACCGTCGCCTGCGCGCCCAGCGGGGGCGCCGGGCCGTGGGCGGCGCGTCGCGCCATCCACGCCTCCACGAGATGGTGATCGTGGTTGCCTGACAGCACCACGATCTGGCCGGCGGCCCCGAGCGCGGCGCCGATCTCGCGCAGCGGTTCCCGGGCCACGGCCAGCGCCTCGCGCAGCGGTCCGTGGCGCAGCTCCAGCACATCGCCCAGCAGCACCAGCCGATCGGACCCGGCCAGCGCCGTCAGCAGCCGCTCGCGCCGCCGGGCGTCACGCAGGACGTCGGCGCGCGTGTGAGCGCCGAGGTGCAGATCGGAGAGGACCAGCGTCCGCAGCGCTCCGCCCCCGGGATCGGCCGTCTAGGTGGCGGCGACCGGCCGAGCCTGGCGGACGACCTTGGGGAGCATGAAGCGCACGTCCTCCTGGACGACCTCGAGCTCCCGCACGTCCTCGGTGCCCCGCCGGCGGAACAGCTCCACGAGGCGCTGGACGAGCTCCTCGGGCGCGCTGGCCCCGGAGGTGATTCCCACCACCCGCTTGCCCTCCAGCCACTCCTCGCGCACCTGGGACTCGTTGTCGATCAGGTGGGAGTCGGCGCCGTGCTCGCGCGCGACCTCGACCAGCCGGTTGGAGTTGGAGGAGTTCCCCGAGCCGATGACGAGCACCAGGTCGGACTGCTGGGCCAGCTGCTTGACCGCCGCCTGGCGGTTGGTGGTGGCGTAGCAGATGTCGTCGGTACGGGGACCGACGATGGCCGGGAAGCGCTCCCGCAGCCGGTTGATGATCGCGCGGGTCTCGTCCACCGACAGCGTCGTCTGGGAGATGTAGGCGACCTTGTCCGGGTCGCGGACCTCGAGCGTGTCAACCCCGGCCTCGTCCTCGATGAGCACGATGTGGTCGGGTGCCTCGCCCATCGTCCCCTCGACCTCCTCGTGGCCCGCGTGGCCGATGAGCACGATCGTGTACCCATCGGCGGCGAACTTCAGGGCCTCGCGGTGCACCTTGGTGACCAGCGGACAGGTGGCGTCGATTGTCTGCAGGCGGCGCGTACGCGCGTTGGCGTGGACGCTGGGCGCCACCCCATGGGCCGAAAACACCACGGTGGCGCCCTCGGGCACCTCGGTCTCGGCCTCGACGAACACCGCCCCGCGGTCGCGCAGCTGCTCGACCACATGCTTGTTGTGGACGATCTCCTTGCGCACGTAGACCGGCGCGCCGTAGAGCTCGAGCGCCCGCTCGACGGTCTGCACGGCGCGGTCGACGCCGGCGCAGTACCCGCGCGGCGCAGCGAGCAGCAGAGTGTCTGGGACGTGTCCCACGGACCTGAGTCTAGAACGGCGGGCCGCAGACGCGGGGGCAGCGCACTCGCCGAGTCAGTCGTTGGCGGTGGCCGCTTCCAGCAGGTCGGCGAACTGGCGCCGTGCCGCCTCCCGGCGCGCCGGGATGAACTCGGACGGGACCTCGTCCGCCGGCGCCTCGTAGCCGCGCAGCACCTGGCGCGCCACCGACGCGCGGTGGACCTCGTCGGGGCCGTCATAGATGCGCGCGGCGCGGGCGAAGCGGTACATCGCCTCCAGCGGCAGATCGGTGGAGTAGCCCAGGCCCCCGTGGGCCTGCAGAGCGCGGTCGACCACGTCGTGCAGGACCTTCGCGCCGTAGAACTTGATCAGTGCGATGTCCTTGCGCGCCGCCATGACGCCCTGGGTGTCCATCTTCCAGGCGGCGTGCAGCGTCATCAGCCGCGCCGCCGTCATCTCGGCCTCGGAATCGGCGATCCAGTTCTGGATCGTCCCGTGCTTGCTCAGCGTTGAGCCGTGCGCGTAGCGATACAGCGACCGCTCGCACAGCATGTCGAAGGCTCGCCGCGCGACTCCCAGCCAACGCATGCAATGGTGGATGCGCCCGGGATACAGACGCTGCTGGGCGATGAGGAAGCCGGCGCCTTCGGCCCCCAGCAGCGCCGTGCCGGGGACGCGCACGTCCTCGTAGCGGATCTCGGCATGGTTCCCGTAGCGGCCGAAGCTCTCGTAGGGGTGCTCCATCGTCGCCACGTCGCGGATGACCTCGACCCCGGGGGTGGCGGTATCGACGATGAACATCGACGCACGGTTGTGGGGGCGCGCGTCGGGGTCGGTGACCGCCATGACGATGAGGAAGTCCGCGATCGACCCGTTGGAGGTGAACCACTTGGTGCCGGTGATCACCCAGTCGTCGCCGTCGCGCACCGCCCGGGTGCGCAGCAGCGTCGGATCGGAGCCGGCGCTGTCGGGCTCGGTCATGCTGAAGCCGGACTTCAGGTCGCCGGCCAGCAGCGGGTACAGGTAGCGGTCCTTCTGCTCGGGGGTGCCGCCCATGGCCAGGATCTCGGAGTTGCCCGAGTCCGGAGCGGCGTTGCCGAACATCAGCGGCGCGATCGGGCTGGAACCCAGAATCTCGTGCATCAGGCCGAGCTTGACCTGCCCAAAGCCCTGGCCGCCGAGCTCGGGCTCCAGATGGGCGGCCCACAGCTCCTGCTGCTTGACCTGCTCCTGCAGCGGCTTGGCGGCCCGGCGCAGGCCCTCCCAGCCCAGCTCGTCCAGCAGCGTCTCCAGCGGCCAGACCTGCTCGCGCACGAAGGCGCGCATCCATTCCAGCTTGCGCTCGAAGTCCGGCTCTGTCGAGAAATCCCACGCCATCGTGTGATCCCGTCACACGCTACTGCAAGCGCCTACCTTCGAGTAGGCTTGACATTCGCAGCCAGCCATCCGGGAGCGGGAACTTGCCGCAGCAGCACCTCGACCGCCTCACCTCGATCGACGCGTCATTCCTGCACCAGGAGGGTCGCGCGTCGCACATGCACATCGGCGGCGTGCTCATCTTCGAGGGCCCGGCGCCGGCGTTCGAGGACTTCCTCGATCACGTCCGCGGCCGGCTCCACCTCGTGCCCCGCTACCGCCAGAAGCTGGCCACGCCGCCGCTGGAGACCGGCCGGCCGCTGTGGGTCGACGATCCGGACTTCAACCTCGAGTACCACGTGCGCCACACCGCGCTCCCGTCCCCCGGGTCCGAGGAGCAGCTGTTCCTGCTCACCTCGCGGATCGCCTCCCAGCAGCTGGACCGGTCCAAGCCGCTCTGGGAGAACTGGCTCGTCGAGGGGCTCGACGGCGACCGCTTCGCGCTGATCTCCAAGACCCACCACGCGCTCGTGGACGGCATCGCCGGAGTCGACCTGGCGTCGGTGCTGTTCGACGTCGAGCCCGAACCCACTCCGCCGGACGCCGGGCTGGAGCCGTGGCGGCCCGAGCCCGAGCCCTCCCCCGCCAACTTGGTGCTGGCCGGGGCGCGGGGCGTGGTCACCACGACGGCGTCGCTCGTCACGCGCACAGCCGTGGCCGCCACCCGGCCGACGACCTCGCTGCACCTCGCGCGCGACGTGCTCGAGGGGCTCGGCGAGCTGGTGTGGGCCGGACTGAACCCCGCCCCCGAGACGCCGCTCAACGTCACCATCGGCCCGCATCGCCGCTACGCGGTCGTGCGCCAGCAACTGGCGGACTACAAGGAGATCAAGGACGCCCTGGGCGGCACCGTCAACGACGTGGTGCTCACGGTGGTCTCGGGCGCCCTGGCGCAATGGCTGCGCTCGCGCGGCGTCCGCACCGAGGGACTGGAGATGCGCGCGCTCGTCCCCGTGTCGGTGCGCACCAACGATCAGCGCGGCAGCATGGGCAATCAGCTGACGGTCATGCGCGGCCCGCTGCCGGTCTACATCGACGACGCTGTCGCGCGGCTGCGCTTCATCCGCGCCGCCATGGACGGCCTCAAGGAGTCAAAGCAGGCGGTCGGGGCGGCGACGCTGGCGGCCGTCAACAACCTGGCGCCGCCGACGATCCTGGCGCAGGCGAGCCGGCTGAACTTCTCCACCCGGCTGTTCAACCTGCTGGTGACCAACATCCCCGGCCCGCAGGTCCCGCTCTACGTGCTCGGCCGCCAGCTCCAGGACCTGTTCCCGGTCGCCTTCCTGCCCGAGGACCACGCCCTCGCCGTCGCGATCATGTCCTACAACGGCGGCCTGGACTACGGGCTCCTGGGCGACTACGACGCGCTGCCTGACATCGACGTCGTTGCCGACGGCATCGAGGCCTCGCTGGCGGAACTGTTGGCGGCCGCCCGCGGCCGCCGTCCCCGGCCGGCCCCGGCGGCGTCCAACGGCGCCGCGACCGCGAGCGGCGCCCCAGCCTCCGGCACAGGCGGACCGGCGCCGATCGTGCCCGCCGCACACGGCCGGCCCAAGCGGGGGCCGGCCGCCGACATGCGGGCCAAGCGCGAGCGCGGCTCACGCCCCGCGCGCAAACGAACCCAGAGCTGACCTAAGCCCGAAAGGAGCGCCATGGAAGACGATATTCTGATCAAGCCGGGCGAGATCGCCTTCCACCTCGAGCTGACCGCGGCGCAGCTGAAGATCGTTCACACGGCGTTGAAGGGCCTGGTGGACGACCTCGGCCGCCAGGAGCACGACGTGCGCAGCGTGGCGCTTGCCGTGTTGGCCAAGCTCCCCGGCGAGCACGACATCCGCGCCATCGACCTCAACCGCGAACTGCGCCCCGGCGCCTGAGCCGCCTCGAGCTCAGAACCCGAGCGCGAACTTGGCGTCCTCGCTCATCAGCTCGGGCGTCCAGGGCGGCGTGAATGTCATCGTGGACTGAACGTCCTCGACGCCGTCGAGATCCGTCACGAACTCCTCGATCTGCTCCGAGACCTGCGGTCCGATCGGGCAGCCGGGGCTGGTGAGCGTGTAGGTGACGTGCACCGCGCCGCCGTCGACCTCCACCTCGTAGATGAGGCCGAGTTCGACGAAATCGAGTCCCAGCTCGGGGTCGATCACCTCGCGCAGGGCGTCGGTTACTTCATCGACAGTTGCCATGGTGCACAGTCTAGAGACCCGCCGCGACTCGCCCCGAGCCGCGGCCCCGCCAGCGGCTCGCCGGCTGGGCGCGCTCACATTTGATCAATCGGCTTGCCAAGTACCAGCGGATTTGAGTAGGTTTCCGGGATCGTCGTCTTCGATGACACACCGCCCGTCTTGCGCTGCGCCGGCGACGAGGACCGCACGACGCAGGGCTCCCGCCGCCGGGCACTGATCAGGGCCATCCGCGCTCAGAAGGACGTGCGCGTCGATCTGTCCGAGCTGGTGTTCGCCGACGCGTCGCTCATGCTGGACCTGGTGATGCTGGCGCGCCGGCTGCGCGCCCACGGGTGCGGAGTGCGGTTGTGCGGTCCCCAGCCGCAGATCCGCACGCTGATCGAGCTGGTCGGACTGCACAAACTCCCGGGCGTGAAGCTGGACGAGCCGGCGCCCGCGCTGGCCTCCTAATCCGGCCCGGGCTCGTCCGTCCGGGGCGCCGCGTATCGCGCGCGGCTCCGTCCGGGGCCCTCCCTACCTTTCGCGGCATTCGCAATCCCGAGTCGGAGCCGCAATGACCCTCTGCTTCATAGAACCGCAGAACGCCATCCGGGTGATCGCCGATTCGGTCGGCCGTGAAGCGCGTCGTCAGATCCTGGGCGAGGTGGTCCGGGCGTGGGTCGACGAGATCCCGGAGAGCGAACTGGACTCCCACTACGCCAAGGCAGTCGCCGACCTCGACGAGCATGACCTGTCGCTCCTGGCCGCCTGGCACGTCTCGCTTGAGGTGGGGCACCCCCTGCCCAGCAAGGAGTTCCTGGTCAACGTGTTCCCGTCGCTGGGCGAGAATCGGCGCGAGGCGCTGAAGATCGCCGCCGGGTTCCGCGGCGAGGAGGCGTTCGAGGCCGGCGTGGGCGAGGAGCAGGCTTTCGACACGGTGCTGCCGTGGCTGTCGGAGGAGCGGTGTCGCTCGCTGGCCGCCGAGTGCCTGGAGCTCTACTGCTGGGACCGGCTGGGCGCCGAGAATTGATCGGCCCCGCGCGCCTCAGCGGCGCGGGGGACCCGGTCAGCCGAGCGTGAGGAGTGCCGCGCTGGCGGCCGGGACCGACAGGGTCACCCGTCCGCGCACGACCCGTGCCGGCTCCAGCTCCGGTGTCCCGAGCTGTCCGCTCGCGGTCTCCGAGCCGTAGCTTCGCCCGGCCAGCGTGACCCCCTGGCCGGCGCGGACGCTGGGCGCCAGCAGCCGCGTCACGCTCGCGGTGGGCGGCGTGCCGGCCGGCAGGCGGACCGTGACGGTCTTGCGCCGGGTCTGGCTCTTGTTGATGAGCACGACGCGCAGGCGATGGTCGGGGGCCCGCGTGGCCCAGGCGCTGAGCCCAGCGTCCGCGCCGTGGCGGCTGAGCGCAAGCAGCCGGGCGCCGGCAGGGGCCGCCTGGGCGAACAGCTCAAGCCCGTAGTAGACAGGGCGCACCTGAGCCTGCCAGCGGCCGTCGCGCCGGCTGAAGGCGAACAGCTCGTAGGCGGTGTTGGGCAGGGTGTGCAGGTTGACCCCGTCGACCCCGGCGCGGGCCAGCCCGAACAGGGCGTCGGTGACCCACAGGGCGCTGGCGAACGCGTCGCTGACCCCGGCCTTGCCCCGGCAGGCCACGGAATTGAGCTCGTCGAGGCGGATTCGGCGGTGCTGGGCGTGGGCGATGGCGGTCCAGCGCTTCATGCTGTCGGCCAGCGTCACCGTGGCGTAGCTCGAGAGCAGATGGGAGATCGTCGGGTACTGCGGCGAGCTCGGCGGCACGTAGCAGTTGCGCAGCGGGTAGCGGTGCACGGTCATCGTCGACAGCCGCCGCTCACGCCGCAGCAGGTCCGAGACGGTGTTGACCCACGACCCCCTCCCCGGGCTCGGGCCCGCCGCCAGCGCCGGCCCGGCCAGCGCCTGGGGCTCGGTCTGACGGGCGATCGCCTCGAACTGGGTGCGGAAGGCGGGGTAGCCGAAGCTGCTCGGCCGGGCGTGGATGGGCGCGCCGGCGGCGGTGCGGTAGACGGTGATCTTGTTGTAGACGTTGGGCTCGTTGCCGATCTCCACCGCGTCGATGGCGGGCTCGCCCAACGCGTTGACGTAGTCGTGCAGCTCGGCGGCGTCGAGCGCCGGGTTGTTCGCGGCCAGGTTCAGGCCCATGATCATGCGCGCCCGGAGCTGGCGGGCCAGCGCTCCCGTGGTGGCCATCCAGCTCGGTGTCAGCTCGTAGCCCACGTACGGCAGGGGCTTGACGCCCGGACCGGTGACGAAGGAGACATCGGTGCTGTTGCCCCCGATCCGCAGCACCGGCGCCTGGCCGGGGGTGAGGTTGCGGATGAGCTGGACGAGGACCGGATTGATGTGCGCGGGGTCTGAGCCGGTGTAGGCGCGCACGCCCTGGAACTCGAACGAGAACCCCAGAAACCCCGACGGGATCGGTCCGCCGACGGCGCGGTCTGACACGGACACCGAGACGCTGGGATCACCCGGGTGGGGTGGGTCGGGGGCGACGGTGCTGGCTCTGGCCACGCGGGAGCCAGTGGGGACCGGGCCCGGTTGCGTGGAGCTGAGCAGTACGGCGGCGACCATCGCGGCGGCGAAGAGGAGCACGGACCCCGCCCCCGCCACCCACCAGAACCGGCGGCTCACGGCTAGCCCCCCTCCTGCAACGCAGCCTCGGTCTCGGCGATCGCCTGCTCGGTGGACTGGAACCAGACCGCCCGGATGCCCAGCTCGAGCGCGCCGGTGCAGTTGAGCTCGATGTCGTCGATGAGGAGCGCGGCGCCAGCCTCGACCCCGAGTCGCTCCAGCGTGATCTCATAGATGCGCGCCTCGGGCTTGCGCGATCCGACGAAGGCGGAGTCGACCACGACCTCGAAGATGTCATCCACCGGCAGCATGGCGCGCCAGCGCTGCTCCCACTCGCGCACGTTGTTGGTGCAGATGGCCAGCTTGTACCCGCGATCGCGCAACTCGCACATGTAGCCGATCATGCGCTCGTTGGGCGCCAGGTGGGCGAAGTAGCGCTCCCCGAAGCCGTCCATGTCGACCGTCCGCCCGAGCTGCTCCGAGAGCTGTGCGCCGATCTGGGCCAGGAAGACGGCCTCGCTCAGCCGTCCCGTCTCCAGCTCGAACAACGGGTTGGCGCCGTGGCGTACCGCAAGCGCGGCCATCGCTCTCCCGAGCTCGGGGAGCGGGATCCCGGACGACTCCTCGAAGGCCTCGAACGAGCCCCGCAGCGATGACGTGAGGACGCCGCCGAAATCGCTGATCACGGCGCCCACCCGCGGCCGCGCGTCCCCGGCCGGTGATCCGGCGCCGTGCCTCGCGTCCGCCGGCGTCATCTAGAAGGTGGCGAGCACGTACACGCCGGTCCCCTCGCGCCCCCGGCTGTGACATCGCAGGGGGATGACGCGCAACTCCGTGTCCTGGACCTGCAAGGCGGCGCCGTCACCCGCGGCCTCGCCGGCCACGCGGCGCGGGAACTCCTGATCCCCCTCGCCGATCCACAGCTCGAGGTTGGTGCGCGACGGCAGACCCGACGCGCCGTAGGTGGTCGACAGACGGGGGTCGTCCACGGAGACCCAGCCTTCGGGATCGAACAGCGTGGCCGCCACGAGGTCCGACTCCTGGCCCATGGCGGCTGCTGCGCGCAGCGCCAGCAGCATGAAGGCGTCGTCCCGGTCAAACCAGCCGGACACGATCCGGGCCGACCCCAGCGAGCCGGCATCGACACCGTCGATCACGCACCGGGTGCCCACACAATCGACCGAGCGCTCGGCCCCGCCAATGGCAACGGTCCCGCGAACCCGGCACAGCTCGTCGCAGCCGCTGAGATCGGCGGTGGAGTCCTCGTCAGCGGACTCCATCTCCTCCGCCTCGCCGCCGGGGACCACATGCAACTCGACGCCCTCGCCGCTGAGCCGCCACCCCACGCCTTCGAGACTCCAGCCCTCGGCGGGCAGGGCGGCCGACCACGTCTCGCCGCTGCTGTCGCCGAACACGAGAACGGGGCTGGCGGTGTGCACGGCCGCGCCCCACAGCCCGCCCGAAACGTCGCCGAAGGCGAGCGTGCGCAGGTGGTTGGCGGCGGTCAGGCTCATCCGTGCAGCTGCGGGCGATCGAGGTCGGTGGCGGTGGAGTCGACGTCGTAGGGCGATCGCGGCGCGCGGGAGAACCGGGTGGCGGCGACCACCAGGCGGCTCTGGAAGTTGCGGATGAGCGCTCCACGGGCCAGGGCACGGCTCGGGGCCAGTACGAGCAGGAGACCGATCCCGTCGGTGATGAAGCCGGGGATCATGATCAGCACGCCCCCCAAAAGCACCAGCGCCGCGTCCACCACCTCGCGCCCGGGCGGGCGTCCGGCGGCCACGGCGGTACTGAGGCGGCGCCACGCGGCGCGGCCCTCGGACCGGGTCAGCCACAGCCCGATCGGCCAGCCGACGATGAGCAGGACGATGGTGAGCGCGACGCCGATCGCCTCGGCGACCTTGATCGCCACGAACAGCTCGGCCACCGGCCACAGGATGAGAAGGAGGACAGCGAGCATCAGTGCCTAAGGCTAGAACCTGGCGCGCGCCGGCGCACGGCTGGCGTGGCTAAGGGCCTCGCGAGGCGCGCGGGCTACAGCCCGAGGGCGGCCTGGGCGCCGCTCAGCAGGTCCGGGTCGGGCTCGGTCTCGGCGTCCAGCCCCAGCCCCGCGCGCGACCCGCGCTCCCAGTTGAACAGGCCGACGTCCAGCGCCGCCAGCGGTAGCCCGCACGCGGCGGCCAGGTCCGCGGCGCGGCGCTCGAGCAGCATCGTGTCGCCGATGCCGAGAACGCGCTTGGCGGCGAGAGTCACCGGGTCGTTGCCGCCGAGGCCCAGCATGCCCGCGCTCAGCTCGTAGACCCCCAGCGCTCCGAGGGTGGCCAGCAGGTCGAAGCGGGCCCCGCGGTGTAGCCCCGGCAGCGCCAGGCGCTCGAATACGCGGGCGAATCGCCGCTCCGGCGTCCACGCGACGTCTCCGGTGAACGCGGCCTCCTGGGACCCGGCGCGCTGCGCCCACAGGCGGTAGGCGTCGGTCGTCCGCGTTCCTCGGCCAGCCTCATGGGCGGTGCGCGGCCCGGTCGGGACGTCGTCAAGGCGTGGCGCCTCGCCAGAGCTCCACGAGGTGCGGGCCTGGGCGATGCCGGCGAACGGATCGGCATCGTCGAGGGGCCCCAGATAGGCGATCAGAAACGCCAGCCAGGTGCGCTCGTCAAGCGGCCGCGCCGGGTCGGCGACCTCCCGGTAGAGCCCGGGCCGATCGGACCGCAGGCGCTCGAGCCGCGTCGCGCCGAAGGCCAGCTCCACCGCCAGGCGTTGGGCATCGGCGCCCGACCGCAGGCCAGGGACCAGCGCGGAGCGAAACCCGTCCTCGGCAGCCCGGGAGAGCCGGCGGACGGTGAGGCCCCCCGACGCCCGCGTGCTGCCGCGCGCGGCGCCGGTGCCCGAGCGGGCGCCCGCACCCGACGTGGTCGCGCCCGACCCGCGGGCCGGGCGCACCGTGTGCCCGCCGGGGGACACCACCGGACGCATCTCCACGTCCTGCTCCCGGGCGCAGATCGGGCAGTTCTGGACGAGGCGATTGTGGCGGCAGAAAGTCGGCATGGAGAGAAGGGTGGCCCGCTCGATCAACTATAGGTCCAGTGGGTCGCAACCGCCCGGGCGCGAGGCGCGCAACGGCGGCGCGGCGCCGACGGCGGCCGCGCTGCCCCGGCGCACGGTCGGCGTGAGGTATGGGTAGGATTGGCCAGGTTTTGGCGCAATGCCCCGGCCACGATGAAAGGGGACCCCATGCTTGCTCGTGCCGACACACATCGCCGTTGGCGACCGGCCGTCGCCGCCGTTTCGGTCTGCGCGGTCGCGGTCGGCGTCACCCTCGCCGCCGCCTCGGGCTCGGCGGCGCGGTCGATGGAGATGGCCAAGCCCAGCCCGCCCACGGTGCAGCCGCGCGTCGGGCGCCCGTTCACGCCGGTCCAGGGCGACTGGGAGGGAACCGCCAACGGCTTTGCCGCCAGCTTTGCCCTCGTCGTGGACGCGACCCGCCGGCAGGCCGCCGGCGTTCCGCAGTACGGGATCCAGGACCTCGTGATGCTGCGGCCGGTCACGTGCCCGCCGAGCGTCATGCACTACGGCGAGTCGATCCTGGGCGGACGGCTCCCGTCGGCGCTCGGCCGCTACGGGGCGCTGGGGCTCTCGCGGTTCGGCCTGCAGGGGGCGTTCACGGGGGCGCGCTCGGCCACGCTGTCGGGCGGCTACTCACTGCACGGCTGCCACGGCACGATGACCTGGCACCTGCGTCCGGCCGTGCGCCGGCCGGTGGCCGACGGCACCTGGACAGTCCATTTCGCCGGTGGCGAGCACTCCACCTTTCAGGTCCAGGCCGGGGGGCGGCTGGCCACGAAGATCCGGCTCCCCCGCTCGATCGTGGCCTGCAACGGCCTGGAGGGCAAGCTTGACATGTTCATCGGCGCCGGCGGCGGGTCGGGGATCAGCGAGGACGGAGTGACGTTGACGCTGCGCTTCGCCAACGCCCGCGCCACCGGCACCCTGGCGGCGCAGGGCTGTGCGGGAGGGCCGGCGCGGGTGACGGCGGTCCGCACCGGCGGCTGACGCTCAACGTCGCTCAGGCGGTCGACACGCCCTCGGCGCGGCGGTGCTCGCGCGCCCGCGCCATCACCTGCTTGAAGCTCGTGAAGCGGAAGATGAACACGAGCGCGCCGAAGCCGAGCGCCGTGCTCAGCGCGGCGGTGGCGATCTGCTGACCCACCGAGAACGCCGCCACGTAGGGCCCGCCGAAGATCTGGAGCAACAGCGCCTGCTGGACGCCGGCGCCGCCCGGCGTGAACGGGAACACGGAGGCGACCACCTGCACCGCGAGCACCAGCAGCGCGTTGCGGACCGAGCCGCCGATGTGGAAGGCGTCGAGCAGAGCCCAGTACGCGGCGAAGCGGGCGATCCAACTGGCGAACTGCCAGCGGCACATCTCGCGGCGGTAGCGGCGGCGATCGGACAGGATCGTCAGGCCGAGGCGGATGCGCTGCCAGAACGCCCGGACCTTGGCTGACAGCAGGGCGAACGCCACCAGGAACGCGATCGCCAGCAGGGTGAGGAAGAACAGGGTGAAGCGCATGTTCGACGCGAAGAAGCTGATGTCGAACGCCGGCAGCTTGGAGAAGTCCGGCGGCTTGGGGAACACGCCCTGGGTGAACGCGAAGCACATGATCAACAGCCCCATGAACCAGTCGAACAGCACGCCCGTCGACAGCGCGGCGGCCACGGTGGGATAGCTCGAGGGCGGGATCGAGATCCGTGTCAGGAACAACTGGACCACGTTGCCGCCGCCCAGCGGGAATACGTTGTTGACGGCGTAGCCGACCATGTAGGCGCCCCAGACGTCGCGCCAGCGCACCGGCACGCCCGGATAGGCGGCCCGCACGGCGTTGAACAGGGCCCGGGACCGCAACAGGAGGTAGACGCCGTAGAGGGCCAGGCCGAGAAGGAGCGACAGCCAGTTCAGGCTCGCCAGCTGCGAGAAGAACGTCCCCGCCGAGGAGAAGAAACTGGTGATGGTGTCGCCGATCGAGCTGCCGTGACCCTGCGCGGCGGCGGGCGTGCCGGCGACGGCGGCGAACACGGGGCTGAGCACGAGCGATCCCACGCACACACGGTCGCACACGCGGCAGTCGGGGCAGTCGACCTCCCCGAAGGTTGGAAACCAACGGCGCCTTAAGAGGACCGGGGGGCCCAGATCCATCTGGGCCCCCCGGAGAGTCAGGGAAGTGGGGGCGCAGTTCCCTGACCGACAGGGGCGAGTTTCCCCGTCCCAAGCCTTGAGTAAACCTCAATGCCCCGAACAATTTGGATAGGCACAGCTGAAGGGCCGCACCACCGTGGTTAAAGTATCAGCTTCGCAGGCGCCCGTGGGGTAAGAATCGGATCACCGATCACGCGTCGCCGGTCCGGTGAAGAACTCCTCCCCGGGACGGACGGTTCCAGCGGCTTCGGCCTGGTGGCGAAGGGTCTGGTCGGGATCGCCGCTCCACGCGCCCACAGCGAGCCGCTCGCGGTCGGCGTCCATTGGACTGCCCCCCAGGTCGGCGTTCACGACCCGGGCGCACTTGCGTCCCTCGCTGATCGCGGTGACCACCAGCGACTGGCCGATGCGGGCGTCGCCGCAGGCGTAGACGCGCCCCACGTTCGTGCGATATGTCATCTGTGTGGCGATGTTGCCGCGGTGGTCGAGCTCGATGCCGGCGTGCTCCAGGAGGCCGTCGCGCTGCGGGCCCTCGAACCCGATGGCGATGAGCACCAGATCCGCCTCCAGCACGAACTCGCTCCCGGGCACCGGGGTGAGGTCGCGTGAGGAGCTGCCCGTCACCTGCCGGGCATAGACGTGGCTGACCTGACCGTCCTTGCCGCCGAAGCCGGTGACCTCGGTGCCCCAGCGCCGCTTGCCCCCCTCCTCCAGCGCGTATGTCATCTGAGTGCGCTTGGGCGGCAGCGGCCACGGCGCCCGAGGGTCGCCGTGCTCGCCCACCTGCGCGTACACGTCGAGCATGACGACGCTGCGGGCGCCCTCGCGGTGGGAGTTGGAGATGCAGTCCATGCCGGTGTCCCCGCCACCGATGACGATCACCTTCTTGCCGGCGGCGCTGATCTCGCTGCCCGGCTCGGGCGCACGCGACGCACGTCCCTCCTGGGCGGCGACCCAGCGGTTGCGCTGGTAGAGGTAGTCCATGGCCGGGTGGATCGAGGCCAGCTCGCGGCCCGGGACCCGAAGATCGCGCGACACCCGGCTGCCGACCGCGATGACCACGGCGTCGAAGCGCTCGGCGAGCTCCTCGGCGGTGACGTCCGAGCCCACATCGGTGTCGTAGCGAAACTCGATGCCCTCCTGCTCGAGGATGGCCACACGGCGATCGATGATCCACTTCTCGAGCTTGGCGTCGGGGACGCCGAAGCGCAGCAGGCCGCCGGGTCCCTCGTCGCGCTCGAACACGGTGACCGAGTGGCCGCACTGATTGAGCTCGGCGGCGACCGCCAGGCCCGACGGGCCGGTGCCCACGACGGCCACCGAGCGGCCCGAGCGGCGGTCGGGCGGGTGTGGCACCACCCAGCCCTCGGCGAAGGCCCGCTCGATGATGGACAGCTCGATCTGCTCGATGGTGACCGGGTCGTCGTTGATTGCCAGCACGCACGCCGACTCGCACGGCGCCGGGCAGATCAGGCCGGTGAACTCGGGGAAGTTGTTGGTGGCGTGCAGCTGCTCGATCGCGTCGCGCCACTTGTCGCGGTACACCAGGTCGTTCCAGTCCGGGATGAGGTTGCCCAGCGGGCAGCCCTCGTGGCAGAACGGCACCCCGCAGTCCATGCACCGCGCGCCCTGGCGGCGCAGCTCGGCCTGGGGCTGGAGGGCGAAGTACTGCCGATAGTCGCCCACGCGGGCGCGCGGGTCGCGCTTGTCAAAGCCGACCCGGTGGATCTTCAGGAATGCGCCGAGCTCGCCCATGGAGCGCTGGAGGGTAGCCGAGGCCTGCTCAGGCCCCGACCCGTTCCCCCTCCTCGGGCTGCTCCTCGGCACGCTGCTCGAGCACTCGCTTGTAGTCGCGCGGCATCACCTTGACGAACCGCTGGGACTCGCGCTCCCACGACGCCAGGATGTTGCGGGCGCGCAGCGATCCAGTGCGCTGGGCGTGCTCGGAGATGAGCGACCTCACCTCGCGCTCCGCGGCCTCGTCAAGCGGCTCGAGGTCCACCAGCTCGAGGTTGCAGCGGCCCCGGAAGCGGCTGTCGCGGTCATAGACGTAGGCGATCCCGCCGCTCATGCCGGCGGCAAAGTTGCGTCCCGTCGTCCCCAGGACGACCACCCGCCCCCCGGTCATGTACTCGCAGCCGTGATCCCCGACGCCCTCAACAACCGCGTATGCCCCCGAATTGCGCACCGCGAAGCGCTCACCGGCCAGCCCGCGGATGAAGGCGCGCCCGGCGGTGGCCCCGTACAGGACGGTGTTCCCGACGATCGTGTTCTCCTCGGCGCGGAATAGCGCGCTCTCCGGCGGGCGGACCGACACGATGCCGCCCGACAGCCCCTTGCCGGTGTAGTCGTTGGTCTCGCCGCGCAGTGAGAACGTGACGCCCGGCGCCAGCCAGGCGGCGAAGCTCTGGCCCGCCGAGCCCGAGAAGGAGATGTCGATCGTGTTCTCGGGCAGCCCCGACGCGCCGCGGCGACGCGCGATCTCGCCGGACAGGATCCCGCCCACGGTGCGATTGACGTTGCGTACCGGGATCGGGCCCTGGCGTACCTGCTCACCGCGCTCGATCGCGGGCGCGCACAGCTGCACGAGCTCCCAGTCCAGCGCGTCGTCGAGCACCGGCACCTGCTTGCGGGTGCGCGAGCGCGGCACCTCGGGCGGAAGGTCGATGGTGCCCAGGATCATCGACAGGTCGACGCCCCGCGACTTCCAGTGGTCCACCGCGTCGTCGGTCTCGAGCAGGTCCGGGCGCCCGATCAGGTCAGCGAAGCGCCGTACGCCAAGGCGCGCCATCAGGCCCCGCACCTCGTCGGCGATGAACATCAGGTACGCGACAACGTGCTCGGGGGTCCCCTCGAAGCGCGCCCGCAGCTCGGGGTTCTGCGTGGCGATCCCCACCGGGCAGGTGTTGAGATGGCAGACGCGCATCATGATGCAGCCCATCGCGATCAGCGGGGCGGTCGAGAAGCCGAACTCGTCGGCGCCGAGCAGCGCCCCGATGACTACGTCGCGGCCGGTCTTCATCTGACCGTCGACCTCGACGGTGATGCGGCTGCGCAGGTCGTTGAGCAGCAGCGTCTGCTGGGTCTCGGCCAGGCCGATCTCCCACGGCACGCCCGCCGACTGGATGGAGGACTGCGGCGACGCGCCGGTGCCGCCGTCATGCCCGGAGATGGTGACGTGGTCGGCGTTGGCCTTGGCCACGCCGGCGGCCACGGTGCCGACCCCGACCTCGGAGACGAGCTTGACCGACACCGAGCTGGTGGGGTTGGCGCAGCGGAGGTCGTAGATGAGCTGCTTGAGATCCTCGATCGAGTAGATGTCGTGGTGGGGCGGCGGCGAGATGAGCCCGACGCCGGGGGTGGAGTAGCGGATCCGAGCGATGTAGTCGTCGACCTTGTGGCCGGGCAGCTGGCCGCCCTCGCCGGGCTTGGCGCCCTGGGCCATCTTGATCTGGAGCTGGTCGGCGTTGACCAGGTAATCGATGGTCACGCCGAAGCGCCCAGAGGCCACCTGCTTGATCGCGGAGCGGCGCAGGTCGCCGTTCTCGTCGGGGGTGAAGCGGGAGGGGTCCTCTCCCCCTTCGCCCGTGTTGGACTTGGCGCCGAGCCGGTTCATGGCGATCGCCAGCGTCTCGTGGGCCTCGCGCGACAGCGAGCCGAGGCTCATCGCGCCGGTGGAGAAGCGCTTGACGATCTCCTCGGCGGACTCGACCTCGTCCAGCGGGATCGGCGCCTCGGCGAAGCGGAACTTCATCAAGCCGCGCAGCGCGGCGGCGCGCGTGGACTCGTCGTTGGCCTGGCGGGCGAACTCGTCGTAGGCCTCCTGGGGGTCGCGCGCCACGGCCGCGCCGTTGCCGTTGGCGCCGTTTCCGTCGCCCGCCTTGGCGCGCACCGCGTGCTGGAGGTTGGCGATGGTGTCCGGGTTCCAGATATGGCGCTCACCGTCACGGCGCCACTGCAGCACGCCGCCCACCGGGAGCACCTCGCGCTCGGTCCGCGGGTAGGCGCGGAAATGGCGGCCCAGCGCCTCGGCGGCAAGGACCTCCAGCCCCACCCCGCCGATCCGGCTGGCGGTGCCGGTGAAGTACTTGTCGATGAGCTCGGGCTCCAGCCCCACCGCCTCGAAGATCTGCGCGCCGCAATAGGACTGGATGGTCGAGATGCCCATCTTCGAGATCGTCTTGAGCAGGCCCTTGCCGATCGCCTTGACGATCCGCTGCTCGGCCTCCTCGCGCTCGAGGTCCTCGGGCAGCAGCGACCGGTCGGCGAGCTCGTCCAGGGACTCGAACATCAGGTACGGGTTGATCCCGGCGGCGCCGTAGCCGATCAGCGTCGCCATGTGGTGGATGTCGCGCGGCTCGCCGGACTCGATCACGAGCCCGGTGCGCAGGCGCGTGCCGGCGCGCACGAGATGGTGATGGACGGCGGCCACGGCCAGCAGCGACGGCATCGCGACCCGCTCGGGTCCGAGGTTGCGGTCCGACAGGATGAGGATGTTGGCGCCGTGGTCGACCTGGTTGTAGGCCTCCGCGCACAGTGTCTCCAGGCGGCGCTCCATCCCGTCGGGGCCGTCCTCGATCGGCCACGTGATGTCCAGCGTGGCGGCGTCGAAGATCTCATGCGAGACCTGGCGCAGCTTCTCGAGCTGGGCGTTGCGCAGGATCGGCTGGGGCATGACCAGCTGGTGGGCCTGATCGGGCGCCTCGGCGAGCAGGTTGACCTCCGCGCCGACGCCGGTCTGCAGGCTCATGACCACGCTCTCGCGGATCGGATCCACCGGTGGGTTGGTCACCTGGGCGAACAGCTGCTTGAAGTAGGAGAACAGCGGCGGCTGGCGGTCGGACATGACCGCCAGCGCGGCGTCGTTGCCCATACTGGCCACCGGCTCCTCGCCCATGGAGGCCATCGGGGCGATGATCAACCGCAGGTCCTCCTGGGAGTAGCCGAAGGCCAGCTGCTTGGAGCGCAGCGGCTCGACACGGGGCACGCGCGGCTGGCGCTCGGGCAGGTCGTCGATCGCCACCATCGAGCGCTCGTACCACTCGCCGTAGGGCTTGCGTCGGGCAACGCGGCGCTTGACCTCCTCGTCCTCGACGATCCGTCCGTCCTCGAGGTCGAGCAGGAACAGCTTGCCCGGAGCCAGGCGCCCCTTGCGCTGCACGTGCTCGGGGGCGACGGTGATGACGCCCGTCTCTGATGCCAGCACCACGTAGCCCTCGGTGTCCTGCACCCAGCGGCCCGGCCGCAGACCGTTGCGGTCCAGCACCGCGCCCGCCATCCGGCCGTCGGTGAACACCACCGCCGCCGGCCCGTCCCACGGCTCCATCAGGCACGAGTGGAAGTCGTAGAAGCCCTTGACGTCGGGGTCGATGTCGGTCCGCGTACGGTAGGCCTCGGGGACCATCATCATCACCGCGTGGGGGATGGAGCGCCCGCTGAGCACCAGCAGCTCGAGCACGTTGTCCAGCGTGGCCGAGTCAGAGCCACCGCCGCGCACCACCGGCAGGACCTTGGAGAGGTCCTCGCCGAACAGCTCGGAGGCGAGCTGGGACTCCCGGGCGCGCATCCAGTTGACGTTGCCGCGCAGGGTGTTGACCTCACCGTTGTGGGCGATCATCCGGTAGGGGTGGGCCAGCTCCCAGCTGGGGAAGGTGTTGGTGGAGAACCGCGAGTGCACCAACGCCAGCCGCGACGCCACGCGCGGGTCGCGCAGGTCGGGGAAGTAGCGCGGGAGCTGGGGGGCGGTGAGCATGCCCTTGTAGACCAGCGTGCGGCTGGAGAAGCTCGGCAGCGCGATCTCGGTGCCGGCGGCGCGCTCGACCACGCGCCGGATGACGTAGAGCTTGCGCTCGAAGGCGCCCTGATCGTCGATGTCGTCGTTGGCGGCGATGATCACCTGGCGGATAACCGGCGCCGACAGCCGCGCGGTCTCCCCGACGTAGCGGTCGTCCACCGGGACGTCGCGCCACCACAGCACCTTCTGGCCCTCGGCGGCGACGGTCTGCTCAATCAGCTGCTCGAACGCGCGCCGGCGCTCGGGATCGCTCGGCAGGTAGCAGACGCCCACGCCGTAGCGGCCCGGAGGCGGCAGCTCGATCCCGGCCACGGCACCGCGCATGAACGCGTCGGGGATCTGGAGCAGGATCCCGGCGCCGTCGCCGGTGTTGGGGTCGGCGCCCTCAGCGCCGCGGTGCTCCATGTTCTCCAGCGCCTCCAGGGCCTTCTCCACCACGGCATGGCTGGCCTCGCCCCACAGCTTGGCCACGAGGGCGATGCCGCAGGCGTCATGCTCATTTGTGGGGTCGTAGAGGCCAGTGGCCGGAGGGGGCCCATCAGCGATGCGGTACATGAAGCGGTGCCTGGTTAACGTGGATGGGCAGGAAGGCACTGCGGCCAAGCTCGGCAAATCGTACCGGACCGAAAGCTGGACTTCGGCCCGGCGAACCTGAGAGTTGGCTAGGACCTGACCGGTGCCCCGGCGCGGACTGGGCCGCTGCCCGGAGCTAGTGCACCGATTCCGAACTCCCTTGCGCTCTGACGGCGTCTGGACGCGCCTGGCCGGGTCCGCCGGCCCGGCATGTACGCCCGGTACGAGCTGGGCCGGCGGACACCGCCCAGGCACGCCCAGCCACTCGCCAGATCATCAAGGGACTTACGGAACGTTGCACTAGGACTTGGCCTTGGCTCGGCTGCGGCTGCTCCCCGAGCTCTTGGTGCTCGAGGCCTTCGAGCCGTTGGACCCCGACGATTTCGAGGCGCCCGAGCGCTTGGGGGATTTGCCGGAGGGCTCGCTCGAATCTGCGTCCGGCGTGTCTGAGCTGCCGCTGCGGACCTCGGCGAGGCTGGCCTCCAGAGCGGCCATGAGGTCGGGCGCCGGGGCGGCCTCCTCGGCCTCGGGCTGGACGGCGATCTCCTCGCCGGCGGCCTTGCGCTCGATGAGGTCGAGCACCCGCTCGCGGTACTCGTCCTTGAACCTCTCGGGGTCGAACTCCGCCGACAGCGAGTCGATGAGCTGCTGGGCCATCGTCAGCTCGCGCTTGGTCGCCTCCGCCTCCGCCAGCCCGTCGAGCTCGTCGAGCCGGTCCGGCGGGAGCACCTCGTCGCCGAACAGCATCGTCGACAGCGCCATCACGTCGCCGCTGGGACGCAGCGCGCACAGCTGCTGCTTGGAGCGGATCACGATCTTGCCGATCGCCACCTTGCCGGCCTCGCGCATGGCCTCGAGCAGCAGCCGGTAGGCCTTGGCGCCGCCGGTCGCCGGCGCCAGATAGTACGAGTGGTCGTAATAGATGGGATCGATGTCCGCGAGGTCGACGAACTCCTCGATGTCGATGGTCTTCGTCGCCTTGGGGTCGAGCGCCTCGAGCTCCTCGGGCTCGATCACCACGTAGCGGTCCGGGGTCACCTCGTAGCCCTTGACGATGTCCTCGAAGGCGACCTCGTCACCGCTGGTGGGGTCGACCCGCTTCTGGCGGATCCGGGCCCCCGTCTCGCGGGAGAGCTGATGAAACCTCACGGTCTTGGGTGACGTGGCGCTGTAGAGCTTCACCGGCACGTTGACCAGTCCGAAGCTGATGGCGCCGCTCCAAATTGCTCGTGGCATATGAGCTTTGTATAGCGCAGCGCGGAGATGGGCAAGCCCTGAGCGGGGTCTTGCCGCCTATCGCCCGATCGGCGACATGTCCGCGTAGCGGTCGCCGGACGCCGCCCCCATCGGCGCGACCTCGTCGATCCGGGCGAGGTCCTCCTCGCTGAGCGTCAGTTCGGTGGCCTCGACGTTCTCTTCCAGATAGCGCCGGCGCTTGGTCCCCGGGATCGGCACGACGTCGGCGCCCTGGGACAGGACCCAGGCGAGCGCGAGCTGGCCCGGCGTGCAGTTCTGCTCGGCGGCGATCTCCTTGATCCGGTCCACCAAGCGCAGGTTGCGGGCGAAGTTCTCGCCCATGAAGCGCGGGCTGGTGCGGCGAAAGTCGTCGGGGGCCAGGTCATCGGGCGAGGTGATCTGGCCGGTGAGAAAGCCGCGGCCCAGCGGGCTGTAGGCCACCAGCCCGATCCCCAGCTCGCGCAGCGTGGGCAGAATCTCGTCCTCCACGTCCCGGCTCCACAGCGAGTACTCGGTCTGCACGGCGCTGATCGGGTGCACGTCGTGGGCGCGGCGGACGGTCTCCGGACCGGCCTCGGACAAACCGAGGAAGCGGACCTTGCCGGCATCGACGAGGGTCGCCATCGCGCCCACCGTTTCTTCGATCGGCACGGCGGGATCGACCCTGTGCTGGTAATAGAGGTCGATGTGATCGAGGCGCAGCCGTCGCAGCGAGGCGTCGCAGGACCGGATCACGTAGTCCGGGCGGCCATTGACCCCGCGCGCGGCGGGGTTCTCGGGGTCGCGCACGATCCCGAACTTGGTGGCCAGCACCACCTCGTCGCGCCGGTCGGCGATGGCCTGGCCCACCAGCTGCTCGTTGGTGTGCGGGCCGTAGACGTCGGCCGTGTCCAGGAGGGTGACCCCGAGATCGAGCGCTCGGCGGATGGTGGCGATCGCCTCGGCCTCGTCGATCGTCCCGTAGAACTCCGACATCCCCATGCAGCCCAGGCCCTCGGCCGAGACCGTCAATCCCTGAGGGCCGAGCGCGCGCTGATCCATGGCGAGGGCAGAGGTTAGTAGGACACTGATCTCACGCCCCTCCCCGTACCGCCGTTTGATTGACACCGTGCGCCTGCCACCGTTTCAGAACCTGCTCGACGCCCATGCGCGCGACGTGCACCGCTTCCTCATCGCCACCGTCGGCCAGCTCGACGCCGATGACGCCTATCAGGAGACCTGGCTGGCGGCGCTGCGCGCGTATCCCGGGCTGCGCGACGCGTCCAACCTCCGCGGCTGGCTGTTCACGATCGCCCACCGCAAGGCGATCGACCACGTCCGCGCCCGGGCCCGCCGCGCCACCCCGGTGCCCGAGCCCGCCGATCTCCCGCTGGCGCCCGCCGCGCCCGACGGGGCGGCGACGGCGGCCGACGACGATCTGTGGGCCGCCGTCGCGGCCCTGCCCGACAAGCAGCGCACCGCGGTGGCCCTGCGCTTCATCGCCGACTCGGCATACGCCGAGATCGCCACCGCGATGGAGATCTCAGAGCCGGCGGCACGGCGCAACGTCCACGAAGGACTCAAACGCCTCAGAGAGGAACGCACGAGATGAACGAGACCAATCATCGTCCTGATGTCGAGATGGAGCGCACGCTGCGTGCGGCGCTCCAGGTTTCGGCGCCCGAGGCCCCGTCGATCGTCGACGCGGCCGCAGCCGCGGGGCTTCTGGACGTCGCGTACGCGCGGCTGGACTCCCCGGTGGGGACACTGGTGCTGGCGTGCACCCCGCGCGGCCTGGCCCGCCTGGCCTACGTCGACGAGGGCCAGGAGGACGCCGTGCTCGAGGACATCGCGCAGCTCCTGTCGCCGCGGATGCTCGCGTCCCCGGCCCGGCTGGACGAGCCGCGCCGCGAGCTCGACGAGTACTTCGCCGGGCGCCGGCACGCGTTCGACGTGGCACTGGACCTGCGGCTGCTCAGCGACTTCACGCGCCGGGTGCTCACCGCCACCGCCGCGATCCCCTACGGCGAGGTCGCCACCTACAAGGAGGTGGCCGCCGCCGCCGGCAGCCCCCGCGGGTTCCGCGCCGCCGGCAACGCGCTCGGGTCCAATCCGCTGCCGATCGTCCTGCCCTGTCACCGCGTGCTGCACAGCGGCGGCGGACTGGGCGGCTACACGGGCGGGCTGGAGCGCAAGCGGACGCTGCTGGCGATCGAGCGCGGGCTAGATGGTTGATTCCGCGGCCGCGTGGTTGCCGGGGACCCGGCCCCACCCGCCCATCAAGCCGGGCAAGGACGCAGGGCGAAGCCCATACTGGATGTATGGGCGAGCCCGAGGACGCCGATCCGGCGCCGATCATTCGGATTCATCCGGCACGCGGGGTCGTGGAATCAACCATCTCAGCGCCCCGCCTGAGTGACCGATATCACACAGACGATGCCCGCATGTGTGACGCTGTGCGACACGAGCGAGGAGACCCGAGATGAGACGTAGCCAGCGTGCCCAGCTGCCGCCAGGACCGGCGTTGCCGACCGCGGTCCAGATGATCGCGACCTGGACGAGGCCCGCAGCGTCGCTGGAGCGGCTGCGTCGCTACGGCAAGCGCATCACCGTGCGCCTGCCGTTCCAGCCTCCGTTCGTGATGCTGTGGGACGCCGGCGACATCAAGGAGGTGTTCACGGCGCCACCCGACGTGCTGCATCCCGGCGAGGGCGCGCGCATCCTTGAGCCGCTCATCGGGCGCCACTCGGTCATCCTGCTCGATGAGGACGAGCATCTCGAGCAGCGGCGTCTGCTGCTCCCTGCCTTCCACGGCGAGCGGATGAAGCGGCTGACCGGCCTGATGACCGAGCTGGCCGAGCGCGAGGTGGCCTCCTGGCCGACCGACGAGCCGGTCGCGCTGCATCCGCGCCTGCAGCGGGTGACACTCGAGGTCATCCTGCGGATGGTGTTCGGTCTGGAGGAGGGGCCGACGCTCGACCGCCTGCGCGAGCTGCTCACCGGTGTGCTCGCCTACACCGAGAGCCCCCTGTCAGTGCTGCCGCCTCTGCAGCGGAGGCTGAGCTGGACCCCCATCCAGCGGCGCTTCGAGGCTCGGCTGCGCGACACCGACGCGCTGATCTTCTCGCTCATCGAGCAGCGGCGGGCGGAGCTGGCGGAGGGCGGGGACGCAGCCGATCGTGACGACGTGCTGGCGATGCTGCTGGCGGCGCGCCATCAGGACGGGTCGGAGATGTCCGAGCAGGAGCTCCGCGACGAGCTGATGACCGCGCTGGTGGCCGGCCACGAGACGACCGCGTCGCAGCTCGCGTGGGCGCTGGAGCGCCTGGCGCGCGAGCCCGACGTCCACGCCCGCCTCGCCGAGGAGATCGATCGCGGCGAGTCCGACGAGTACCTGACCGCCACGATCACCGAGATCCTGCGGCTGCGCCCCGTGCTGCCCAACGCCGAGCCCCGTCTGACGATGCGGGAGGTGGAGATCGGAGGCTTCCGCTACCCGCAGGGAGTGGTGCTGCTGGCCAGCGCGTTCCTGATCCACCGCGATCCGGACATCTACCCCGACCCGCACGCCTTCCGCCCCGAGCGATTCCTCGACACCGCCCCGGGCACGTACACGTGGATCCCGTTCGGGGGCGGGCGGCGCCGATGCCTGGGCGCGAGCTTCGCGATGGTGGAGATGAAGGTCGTCCTGCGGGCGGCGCTGCGCCGCTATGAGCTGACGGCGGCCGCGCGCGGGCCCGAGGCGACCCGGCGGCGCAGCATCACGTTCAGCCCGTCGGGTCAGACGACGGTCGTGCTGCGGCCGCGCGCCCCCGTGGCCGCGCCGGCGCCGGCGCCGGCGGCGGTCGCCGGCGCCGCCTGACCGGCGCGCGTCGACCCCGCAATACACCGGAAAATTCCCGGAAGTTGCGAACGACGGAGGCGGGGTAGCGTCTCGGTATGGACTTCCTGGGACCGCTCCGTCGCTTCGACGACGCGCAGCAGCGCACGACGTGGATGGCCCTCCCGTTCGCCGTCGTCAGGAAGTTCGGTGACGACAAGGGAGGCAGCCTGGCCGCGCTGGTCGCCTACTTCGCGTTCTTCTCGCTATTTCCCCTGCTGCTGGTGTTCACGACGATCCTGGGATTCGTGCTGCGCAACAACCCCGGCGCGCAGCAGTCGGTCGAGAACTCGGTGCTCCACCAGTTGCCGATCATCGGCAACCAGATCCAGCTGCATTCGCTCAAGGGTTCGGTGGCGGCGCTGATCGTCGGGCTCGTCACGTCGCTGCTCGCCGGCATGGGGGTCACCAGCGCCGCCCAGAACGCCCTGGACACGGTGTGGGCCATCCCCTACAAGGACCGGCCGAACTTCGTGCACTCCCGTCTGCGGGGCCTCGGGCTGCTGGCCTTCCTGGGAGCGCTGTTCATCGTCTCCACCGTCGCCTCGGGCTTGGTCAGCGGCGGCTTCGGCGGCATCGCTGACAAGGTCGTGGGCTATGTCATCGCGCTGGTCGTCAACTTCGCCCTGTTCTTCGCCGCCTTCCGTCTGATGACCGCTCCGGCGATCCCGAGCCGGGACCTGCGCATCGGGGTGATCGTGGCCGGGGTGGCGTGGACGATCCTGCAGGCGCTGGGCGGCTACTACATCGGCCACGTGCTCAACAAGCAGAGCGACGCCGGCAAGACCTTCGGGCTGGTCATCGCGCTGCTGGTGTGGCTGCACCTCGGCGCCATGCTGCTCATCTACACCGCCGAGATCAACGTCGTCGTCACCCGCCGTCTGTGGCCGCGCAGCCTGCTCGGCCCGCCGGTGGCGCCCGCCGACAAGCGCACGCTGCGCGCGCTGGCCAAGGTCGAGGAGCGGTCCAAGGAGCAGCACGTGGACGTCGAGTTCGAGACGCCGACCAAGGTGCCGCCGGGGCGGCGGCGCTAGCGACCTCCGCGGGGCGGGTGTGGGCGTGTGGGCGCGACGCGGGCGCACCTCAGACGACGGGGCTGTCGAGGGGTCGAGTTGAGTGGGCCCTGGGGGGACGTGCGTCGTCTGGTGGTTGCTGAGCAGCACTGATCCGCATCACCCCCTGCCGGGGCACCAGCGAGAGCAGCGCCCGTGGGCGGGTGGGGGGCCTTCAGAACAGCGTGTCGGGCGATTCGCGCCGGGTCAGCTCCACCGGCCACGAACACAGCCCGCCCTCGGCCGGGCAGCCCGCACAGACGCCGCGCCACGGTGCCGGCGTCACGGCGAACTCGCGGGCCAGCACCCCGCGGCTGAGCCCCGCCAGCTGGGCCTCGAGCTCGTCGGCGCGGGAGCTCTCGTAGGTGGCCGTGACCGGCTCGTCGGGGCGCTCCAGGAAGCAGTGCGCGATCTCCACCGCCACGGCGCCGGCGCGCAGCGCCGCCAGCCCGTACACCAGGCGCTGAGTGCGGTACTGCTCGCTCACGATCGCTGCCGGGCTGGTGCCGGCCAGGCGGTCGCTCTTGTAGTCCACCACGAGCATCCGCCCTCCCGCCTCGCGCGCGAGCACGTCGATGGCGCCGACCACGAGCGGATCGCGGGGACCGGATCCGGCCGGGAAGGCAAAGCGCTCCTCGCGCCGGGTGTCGGTGGCCCGGCCCAGCCGGGCGCACAGCTCGCTGTCGGCAAAGCGCCGCACCAGTGCCGCCAGCTCGTCGGCCTCGGCCGGCCCCGGCGGCGGGTAGAGGCCGGCACGCGCCGCCGCCGCCGTCACCACGTCGCCCGTCGGCACGACGGGCCGCCGGAAGTCCAGGCCCTCGAGCAGCGCGTGCAGGAGCGTGCCGCGGTCGGCGGCGCTCCGGGGGCCCTCGCCGGGCTCGGCGGGGCCGCGCGGCACCGGGACCGGCGGCAGGCCGAGTACGCGCTCGGCGTAGAAGCGATAGCCGCAGCGCGCGTACTCGCCCAACGAGGAGTAGCTCAGAGTGCTCACCGGCGGCGCGGCGACGGACGCGGGCGTCGCTTCCGGCGGGCGCGCGGACGGTGCGTCCGGGGCCGGCGGCAGCGCGCCCGGCGAAGCCGCGGAGGACGGGAGCTCGGGCTCCGGGCGCTGGTCCTCGGGACGCCCGATGCGCACGGCGATCCGCACGCCGTCGCGTTCCACGTCCCCCCCGCCCCGCTCGAGCACCTCCCCCAGTTCGGGCACGAACGCCGGGGCCACCCAGACCGCCGGCCCGCCGCCCTTCTTCGTCCCGCCCTCGCCCACGAACCCCTCGAACTGGAGCGCCCCGCTGACGACGAGCCGCTCGCGGGCGCGGGTCATGGCCACGTAGAACAGGCGCCGCTCCTCGGCCTCCATCGCCTGCTTCTGCTCCTCCCCGATGGCGGCGTAGTCCAGAGCGGACTCGCGCCCGGAGCCGCCGGCCCGGGCGATGCGGATGCCGAGGCGGCCGTCCGCGGTGACCCGCACGAGCTCGGACGGGGGACGCACCGAGCGACCGAGGTCCGCCACCACCACCACGGGGAACTCCAGACCCTTGGCGCGGTGGATGGTCATCAGCCGGATCGCATCCAGGCCCTCGCCCTCCATCGGGGCCTCGCTCTCGCGCGACTCCGAGGAGCGGCCGGCCTCGCGGTCGGCGATCAGCTCCAAGAAGCCGCGCAGGTCCGGACCGTGGGTGTCCTCGTGCCGGCGTCCCAGCCGCATGAGCTTGCGCACGTTGGCCAGCCGCCGCCGGCCGCCGGGCATCGCCAGCATGGCGAGGTCATAGCCGCTGCGCACCAGCGCGGAGTCGATCAGCTCCTCGATCCCGCACCGCGCCGAGCGGTCGCGCTCGGCCGCGAACCAGGCCGTGAACGTCTCCAGCTTCCGGCGGTCCTCGTCCTCGAGCGCGTCGAGCTCCCCGCGCGGCTCGCGCAGCAGCCACCATGGATCGCGTTCGCTGCTCCGGCTCGCCGCCGCCAGCACGACGAGCGCGTCCAGAGAGGCCCCGACGAGCGGCGAGGCCAGCACCCCGTACAGAGATTCCTCGTCACGCGGGTTGGCCAGCGCGCGCAGGTAGGCAACGAGGTCCACGATCTGCGGGTGTGACCAGTAGCCGCGCCCGCCGATGACGTAGGTCGCGAGACCCCGCCGCTCGAGCGCGCGCTCGTAGGCCCGCATGTCCGTGGTGGCGCGCATGAGCACGACGATGTCCTTGAGGGCGTGGCCGGCGGCCACCAGCTCGGTGACGCGATCGGCGAGCGCCCGGGCCTCGGCAAGCCGCCACGGCGAGGCCACCCCGTCCAGGTCCCAGTCCGCGCCCTTGTCCACCAGCACGAGCTCCACCAGGGGCTCCTCGGGGACGGACGCCGCCGGGGCTGCGCTCCCGCGCCCGGCCAGCAGCGGCCGGAAGCGCGCGCCCAGCTCGGTGGCGAAGGCCGCGTTGATGGCGGCGAGGATCTCGGGGCGGCTACGGAAGTTGGTCTGCAGCGTCTCACGCGCCCCCACCGCCTCCAGCCGCTCACCGCGACGCTCGAACAGCTCGACCTCGGCGTGGCGAAAGCCGTAGATCGACTGCTGGGCGTCGCCGACCGTGAACAGGTTGTCGGTGGCGATGGACTCGATCAGCTCCAGCTGCACCCGGTTGGTGTCCTGAAGCTCGTCCACCATGATCCGGGCAAACCGGCTGGCGTAGCGCTCGCGCAGCTCGCTGTCAGAGGCGAGCAGGCGACGGGTGATGAGCTCGAGGTCCTCGAAGTCCAGCCCCGATGCCTCGCGCTTGCGCCGCTCGTAGTGGCGTCCGTAGGCCTCGAGCAGCCGGTCCAGCAGGTCGCGGACGGGCCGGGCGGCGACGGCGGCGCAGTGAGCGCGAAAGCGGGCGAGCGCCTCGGTGTAGCGCACGCAGGCGTCGGTGCTCAGGGCCGCGCCGTTGCGCGGCAGCCGCGCCGCGGACAGGTCCGTCGGCCACACGGCGCCGGCGGCGACGAGCTCCAGGCAGCGCTCGATCCGCCGCAGCGCGGCCACCACGCTGGCGCTGGGCTCGTTGATCGCCCCCAGCTCGGCGGCGACCGCGCCGGCCGCCCGGGCCAGCTCGGCCGCCTGACCGCCATCCGCGGCCGCCGACCCGTCCGCGCCCTCCCCGGGGGGACCGGCGGCAGCCGGGGCGCCGTCTCCCCGGCGGAGCGCAGCTGGGCGTACACGCTGAGCACCGCGGCGCGGAGCGCCGGGACGGTGTAGTCGGCGATCAGGTCCACGGCGCCCTCGGCCGCGCCCGCCAGCTCGTCCAGCGCGTCGTCGAACGCCGCCGCCGACAGCGGCTCTGACTGCGGGCGGTCCAGGACCGCGAACTGAGGGTCGAGGCCGGCGGCCAGCGCGTTGGCGCGCAGCACGCGAGCGCAGAACCCGTGGATGGTGGAGATGAACGCCCCCTCGGTGCGCCGGGCCGCCTCGGGGGCGTCCAGCGCGCGCAGCCGCGAGCGGATGCGATCGCGCAGCTCCGCCGCCGCCTTCTCCGTGAAGGTGATCGTGAGCATCGCCGCCACGTCGACGCCGTCCTCGAGCACCGCCTTGACGAAGCGCTCGACGAGCACCGACGTCTTGCCGCTGCCCGCCCCGGCGTCGAGCAGCAGGTCGCCCGTGCGGCGCTCGATGGCGCGCTCCTGCTCCGCCGTCCACGCGCGGCCGGTCGCGTCCCGCGGCCCGTCGGGCCCGGCCATGGCCGGCGGCTGCTCTGACTCGGCCACGATCACTGGCTGCGACAGATGGCCGGGTACTTGCAGCCGTCGCGCGAGCAGTTCTGCGGGCAGGGCTCGAGCCGCCCCGCGCGCAGCGCCGCGGCCAGCGTCACCGCGCGCTCGGCGGCCCCGGCCAGCATCGCGTCCAACTCCTCCTGAGACCGCGCGTCGGTCCTGACCACCCCGTCGCCGACCGCGGTCTCGGCCACGAAGACGCCACGGGCACGCAGGTCCTCTCCGCGCAGGGGCTGATAGAAGCCGGCGACCGGCTCGGCATCGGTGAGCTCGCGCACGACGAGCATGTAGAGGGCGACCTGGAGCTGGCGGTCCTCGGCCCAGCGCGCCGCCGACCACCCCTGGCGCTGGGCGCCGGACTTGTAGTCGCGGACCACCGCGTGCCCTGCGCCGTCGACGTCGACGCGGTCCACCACGCCGCGCACGAGCACGGGTTCGGGGCCCTCGCCCAACCGCAGGGGCGGCAAGCTGGTCTCCTCATCGTCAAAGCCGAAGCGCAGTTCCAGTCCGAGCGGCCGCCACCCTCCGGCGGTCCGGGCCTCGTGTTCGAGGTAGCGGCGCAGGTCGGCCTCGATCGCTCGCACGGCGCCGGCCCGCACGATCTCCGGGCTGCCCGGCGACAGGGCGCTCCCGCCGTCGGCGGCCAGCTCGGCGACGAGGCGGTCCAGGATCGCGTGCGCCGCGTCAAGCGTCGCCGGCGTCACGGGCCCGTCGAGCTCGCGCAGCAGCCGCTCGAGGAGGTCGTGCATGACGCTGCCGCGGGTGAGCGGCTCCGGATCCGGCGTCAGCGGTCGCGGTCGGAGCTCGCGCTCGATCAGCCACCGCACCGGGCAATCGGCGAACGCCTCGAGCGCTCCCGCCGAGAGGATCTGGCTGTGGCGGACCTGGCCGAGCGCGCGGGCGCCGAGCGCGTGGGGGCGCGCGGGCTGCTCGCCGGCGTCGGCGGTGCCGCGGCCCGCCAGCGCACGGGCGCGCTCGCGCGGCGTCGGCGCCCGATCGGCCTCCCAGACGACGTCGGCCAGCAGCCGCCGCCGGCGCCGGTCGGGCCAGTCTGCGGACAGCAGCTCGGCGACGTCGGCGATGAACGGCGAGGGCAGGGCCAGGTTGCCCTCCTCATCAGAGCTGCGGTAGGCCAGGTAGACCCGCTCGGTGGCCCGCGAGACGGCGGCATAGAACAGGTAGCGCTCGGCGGCCAGCGCGTCCTCGTGGGGAGCCAGCCGCGGGCCGCCGGCGGCGGCCAGCTCCCAGCGGCGTTCGTCAGACAGGAACGGCTCGGGCCGCGCGGGCTGCGGGAACTCGCCCTCCTGCAGGCCGCAGACGAACACCACCCGGAAGCGCCGGGCGCGCACCTCCAGCGGCTCGGCGAGCAGGACGGCGTCGGCGTCATGCGCCCGCGCCGGGGCGACCGCCAGGCCCTCGAGCAGCTCCACCAGCTCGGCTCCGGCGGGCGTCAGGGACAGGTCGGCAAGCTCGTCGACGCCGCGCACGAGCGCCCGCAGGGCCCGCGCGTCGAGCTCCTCGGCGGCGTTGAGCGCCGCCGCCCGGGCGCGATGTGGCGCGGCGAACAGCCGGCGCGCCAGCCGGCACAGTGCGCGCCCGGGGTCCGGGGCGACGGCCAGCTCGTCCAGCTCGGCCAGCTCCCAGCCCAGACGCTCGCGCGCCTGCGCCGCGGTGCGCAGCCCGCGGCGGCGCACCTCGGCGTCGAGCCCGTCGGCGATCTCCGGCGTCTGCAGCAGCCCGGGGGTGCGTAGATAGGCCAGCAGATCGGCGGGCCGCGCCTCATGCGGCGGCAGCAGCGCACAGCGGGCGGCGCCGATCACGCCCCGGCCCAGCGGCGTGTGGCCGAGCGGCGGAGCGTGACCGCTGTCCAGCGCGATTCCGTACTGCGCGAACACGTGGTCCAGCAGCGGCGCCGCCCGCGCGCGGGAGCGGTGGACCACAACGATCTCGTCGCCGGGCACGCCGGCGCGCCGCAGCTCGTCGATCTGCTGGGCCACGAGCTCGGCCTCGGCCCGCTCGCCGCCGGCCTCGAGCAGCACCACGGCGTCCCCGGGATCGATCCGCTCAACGGGCTCGCGCGCGAACAGCGAGCGCTCCAGATGATGCAGCGCGGCCCGGGAGCCCGGCGCGTAGTGCGCGTCCTGCGCGGGCAGCTCGGCGACGCGCTGGGCGAGCGGGCGCAGCTCCTCCACGGTCTCGGCGCGGGCGACCAGCGCCTCGCGCCCGGGCTCGTAGGTCAGCGACACCGTCACCTCGACGCCCACGACCCGTGCCAGCGTCTCCACGGCGTCGCGCTGGAGCGCCGTGAGGTCATCGAAGCCGTAGAAGAACACCGGCTCGGCGCCCCAGCGATACGGCGCGCCGCGCAGCGCGTCCAGCGCCCGCCAGGCGTAGAGCTCGCGGTCCACGCGCCCGACGCGGTCCAGCTCGCGGATGTAGTCGGCATAGATGCGCCCGACCTCGCGGGCATAGGGCGCGCGGCGCACGTCCTGCGCCGACCACGCCCGCAGCCCGGAGGTGAGCTGCTCGGGCGCCACCATCCCGCGCGCAAGCTCGGCGATCAGCTCGCCGGCCGCGGCGGCGAACCCGGCCGCCCCGGCGGACTCGCGCAGCACCTCGAGCCGGGAGCCCGCCACCACCCGCTCCAGGATGCGCTCGCGCTGAAGCGGCGAGAGGCGCCGGCCGACGTACTGCGCGCGGCGGCCGATCTCCGCGGTCAGGCCGCTGAAGGTGACCACCGAGCCGAGTACGACCCCGTCGGCGGCGAGCTCGCGGGCGTAGTGACGGGCGTCGACGGCGGTGGGGACGACCAGGAGCGCGCCGCGGCGCGCCGCGGCGCCATAGGCGCCCAGGACCTCCCCCGCCTTGGCGGAGTTGGCCGGACCGAGAACGAGCGTCAGGGGCACGCACCCAATAGTGGCGCGCGGCCCCGACGGCTAAGGCAACGGCTCGCTCAGGCGGCGGCGGGCTGCTCGGCGGCCGCGTCGGCGCCTTCGGCGGCGGCCTCGTCGGCCTCAGGCGGCTTGGCGCCCTCGCGGGCCCAGGGCTCGTCGAACTCCACGCGCCACTTGCCCTCCTCGTTCTGCAGGAGGGCGAGCCGGGCTCGGAAGCTCTTGCCCGAGCGGCCCTTGAACCCGGTCACCGGTTTCGCAGTGCGCCCGGTCTGGATGAGCTCGCGCGCCACCGCCACGGGGAGCTGCTTGCCGGCCTTGGCCTTCCAGATGACGAAGCCGCAGCCGGGGTCCTCGCGGCTCCAGCACGAGTAGCCCTTGCGGTTCTCGTTGATGTCGCGTCCGCACACGGGGCACGGCCCGAGGTTGGCGCGCGGGATGCGGACGTCCTTGAGCTTGGTGTCGAGCTCGCCAACCGTGGACGCGGTGAACTTGACGATGTCGCCCATGAACTTCTCGCGCGAGTCGCGGCCGGTCTCGATGTTGGCCAGCCGGTGCTCCCAGTCCCCGGTCAGGCCAGGGCTGGTCAGCGGATGCTCGCCGAGCAGGCGGATGACGTTGAGCCCCTTCTCGGTGACCACGAGCGCGCGGCCCTCTCGCTCGATGTAGCCGACCTGGAGCAGGCGGTCGATGATCGCGGCGCGCGTGGCGGGCGTGCCGATGCCCGAGTCCTTCATCGCCTCGCGCAGCTCCTCCTCCTCAACGAGCTTGCCGGCGGTCTCCATCGCCCCCAGCAGCCGGCCCTCGGTGTAGCGCTGGGGCGGCTTGGTCTCCTTCTCCTCGGACGCGACGTCGAGCGTGGTGACGTCCTCGTCCTTGACCAGCTTGGGCAGCCGCTGCTCCCTGCCCTCGTCCTCCTCGTCTCCGCCGGCGTCGTCCAGGTCCGCGGTCTCGCCGTAGACGCCGCGCCAGCCCGGCACGAGCAGCAGCTTGCCGCGGGTGCGGAAAACATGCCCGCCCGCCCCCACGGTCGTCTCCACGCGCGTGTTCTCGAACACCGCCTCGGGATGGAACGCCGCCAGGAAGCGGCGCACGACGGCGTCGTAGATGCGCCGGTCGTCCTCGTTCATCTTGTCCACCGGGTGGCGCTCGGCGTTGGTGGGGATGATCGCGTGGTGATCGGTGACCTTGGCGTCGTTGACGACACGGCCCAGCGGTAGCACGTCGAGGCCGAGCACGTACTCGGACCCGGCGCGGTACTCCGGCATGCCGCCCACCAGCTTGGCGATCGGCTTGATCTCGCCGACCATGTCGCCGGTGATGTAGCGCGAGTTGGTGCGCGGATAGGTGAGCGCCTTGTGCTCCTCGTAGAGCCGCTGGGCGGCGGCCAGCGTCCGCCGCGCCGAGAAGCCGAAGCGCGCGTTGGCGTCGCGCTGCAGCGAGGTGAGGTCGTAGAGCAGCGGGGCGCGCTCGCGGCGCTCGGTCTTGTCGAGCTTGGTGATCGTGCCGATCTGATCGCGGCAGGCGTCCACGACGGCCCGAGCCGCATCGGCGCTCGCCAACCGCGGGTTGGCGCCGGCGTGGTAGCGGCCCTCGTAGCGCCGCGGCCCATCCTTGACGGGCTCAAACTGGGCGTCGACGATCCAATAGGGCTCGGGCTTGAAGGCGCGGATCTCCTCCTCGCGGCGCGCGAGGATGGCCAGCGTCGGCGTCTGCACGCGCCCCAGCGAGACCGCGCCGTCAAACGAGGAGCGCAGGCGGATGGTCGCCGCCCGGGTCGAGTTCATGCCGACGATCCAGTCGGCCTCCGAGCGCGAGCGCGCCGCCGCCTCCAGCGCGGCGAACTCCTCGCCGGGCTGGAGCCGCTCGAAGGCGGCCTGGATCGCCGCCTTGGTCATCGAGTTCAGCCACAGGCGCTTGACCGGCTTGCGCGAACCGGCCTTCTCATAGAGGTAGGCGAAGATGAGCTCGCCCTCGCGCCCGGCGTCGCAGGCGTTGACGATGAGGTCGATGTCATCGCGGCCCAGCAGGCGCGTGACGAGCGTCATCTGCTTCCTGGAGCGCTCGTCGCGAACGACCAGCTTGAATCGGTCGGGGACGATCGGGAGATCCGCCATGCGCCACTTCTTGTACTTGTCGTCGTACTCGTCGGGGTCGGCGAGCTGGACGAGGTGGCCGACCGCCCACGTCACGACGTGATCGGGGCCCTCGAGGAACTCCTCGCCCTTGCCGCCCTTCTTCTCGAAGGCGCCCGGGAGCACGCGCACGAGGTCGCGACCGACCGACGGCTTCTCGGCGATGACCAGAGTCTTGGGCATAGGTCGCGGAGGGTAGCGCCCCCGGCAAGCCCCTCCGGACGCCGCACGCGCAACTGCGTCGCTAGCGACCCTCGCTCAATCGCTCGCGCACCACGGCGGCGCGACGGGCCACCGCCGGGAGCCGGCGCTCGCCCGCGGCGGCCTCGGCACGCTCGAGCAGCGCCACCGCCTCGCCCCCCACGCCCAGGGCCCCGGCCAGGTCCACCCAGGAGTGGGCGAGCTCCACCGTGGCCTGTAGCGAGGCGTTGGCCGCCACCGCGTCGCGCAGGTGCGCCACGGCGTCGGCCTGACGTCCCAGGGTCAGCGCCAGGCGCCCCAGGTAGCGGCTCGTGGCGCCCAGGCACACCGCCCCCAGCCCGATGACCACGTTGGCGTCGGCGAACGGGGTGAGCAGGTCATAGAGCACCGCCGCGCGGGGCGCGTCATCGAAGGCGTGGGCCAGATCCGCGGCCAGCGCGGTCACCACCATCCAGTCCCCGTCGCGGGGGATCCCGGCAAAGTCGTCGCGGGCGAGCCGCTCGAACTCGGCCCGAGCCTCCTCGGTGCGCCCGGTCTCGTGCAGCAGCAGCGACAGCCCGGCGCGCCAGGCCGCTCGGTCGGCGTTGGTGCCCAGGGCCTCGCGCACCGGGTCCTCCAGCTCGCCCATGCGAGCCTGCTCGCGGCGTAGGTACAGCACCTGGACGGCGAAGTACTGGGGGGCGGTGACGCCCTCGGAGCGGATCCCCGACGACACCGCCGCCGCCGCCAGCTGCTCGGCCTCGTCCAGGCGCCCGTCCAGCAGCGCCCGCATCGCCTGCCACACGGCGGCGTTCCACAGGTACAGCGGCTGGCGCAGGCTCTCCGCGCCGGCGCTGAACGCCTCGATCTGCACCTCCACCCCCTTGCGGTCGCCGCGCTCGAGCAGGTCGACCACGAGCCACGCGTGACCCTGGAGGGTGAGCTCGAGGTCGCCGGCTTCACGGGCGGCGCGCAGCAGCAGGGTCGAGTCGGCGAGGCGTCGCTCCACGCGCCCGGGGCCCCAGTGGGCCCGTCGGCGGGCGGCCGCCGCCAGGGCGGTCGCCAGCGGATCGTCGAGCTCGGCGGCGATCTCCGTGGCCTCGGCGCTGAGGGACGCCATACGGTCGCGCCGCTCGGAGAAGTACAGGGCGCCGCACAGGCGCGAGAGCAGTCGCACGCGGGTCACGGTGCGCTCGCCGGCGGTCATCTCGGCGGCCTGCTCCATCATCGCGATGAGCTCCTCGTCGATGACGCCCGGCGGCTGCACGTAGCGGCGCGAGGCGCCAATGGCCGCTCGCGCCAGGGAGCCCTTGTCGCCGAGCTGGGCCGCCAGCGTCGCCGCCTCGCGGAACGTCGCCCAGGCCAGCGGGCGCTCGCCGCTGCGCACCTGGGCCTCGCCCAGTTCCAGGAGCAGATCGCAGCGCCGGCGCAGCGCCTCGGGATCGGAACGGTCCAGCACCTCCAGCGCACGGGCATAGTGCGCCGCCGCCTCCTCGTTGGCCAGCATGGCCGTCGCCTGCTCGCCGGCCCGGAGGCCGTAGTGGATCGCCCGCTCGGCGTCCTCGGGCTCGGCGGCCCGGGTGAAGTGCAGGGCCAGGGCGCCGATCTGGGACTCGTCGGGGTGGGCGGGGCCGGATTCCAGCGCCGCCCCGACTCGCCGGTGGATCCGCGCGCGCCGCGCCGAGGACATGCCCCCGTAGAGCGTCTCGCGGATGAGCGCGTGGGCGAACGAGTAGCGACCCGGATCGCCGGGGGCCTCGGCCACCAGGCCGGCGTCCAGCGCGTCCTCGAGCGCGACCAGAAACCGGTCCTCGTCGAACCCCAGCACGCGCTCGAGCAGCCCGGCATCGAAGTCGCGCCCGATGACCGCGGCGACGCGCAGCCATTCGATCGAGCCCGGGGCCAGGCGCTCGAGGCGACGGCCGATCACGTCGCGGATGTCGTCGGGCAGCCCCACGCGCTCGAGGTCGCGGGCGCCCGCATCCTGGGAGCGGACCCCGAAGTCCGAGAGGTGGCGGGCGATCTCCTCGATGAAGAACGGATTGCCCTCGGTCTCGCGATAGAGCGCCCGCATGAGCTCGAGCGAGGGGGTCCCGCCCACCCGCAGGCGCACGAGCTCCATCGCCTCTGCCTCGCCGAGGCCGCCGACATCGAGCTGCACCATCAACCGCTCGCGGCGCAGTCCGGCCAGCGCGGCGCTGAAGCCCTCGCTCCAGCGGTCCACATCGCGGTAGGCGCCCATGATCGACACGCGCGTGTTGTGGGGTGAGCGCGCCAGGTGGCGGAGGAGCAGCAGCGTCGGGCGATCGGCCCATTGGAGGTCGTCGAGCACGATCAGGACCGGGACGGCGGAGGAGATCTCGGCCAGCAGCCCGGCCACCGCCTCGAACAGGCGATAGCGGTCGGTCTCGGGGTCGCCGGGATCGGGCTGGGGCAGCTCGGGCACGCGGCGGCGCAGCTCGGGGATGAGCCGGCTGATCTCCGCCCCGTACTCCCGGGCGACGGACCGCAGCTCCTCCAGCGGCGCCCGCGAGATGTAGTGGCCCAGGGCCTCGAGAAACGGCTGGTAGGGCACCAGCGTCTCCTCGGGCGCGCGGCCGGCGAGGACAAGCGCCCCGGAGGCGAAGGCGCGGACCGAGGTCTCGGCCAGCAGCCGCGTCTTGCCGATCCCGGGGTCCCCGGCCAGCAACATCACCCGCTCGCCGGCCGGCGCCCTCCACCACTCCTCGAGCTGCGCAAGCTCGGTGTGACGGCCGACCAGCGCTCCCGACGCCGCCGCCGCCAGCTCCGCCGGCACCTCGATCTCGGCCGCGGAGGCCGCAGTGGCCCGGCTCTGGCGCGCCGGCGGCGGGTTAAGCAGGCGCTCGTGCGCCTGGATGGCCTCGGGGGAGGGCGCGACGCCGAGCTCGTCGCGCAGCAGCGTCCGCAGCTGCTCGAACACCCGCAGCCCCTCAGCCACGTTGCCCTGCGCCTCCAGCGCCGCCATCAGCAGGACGTAGCCGGACTCGCGGTAGGGCTCGGAGTCGATAAGAGTGCGGGCGGCGCGCTCCACCGAGCCCAGCTGTGTCCCGCCGAGGCTGAGACCGGCCCGGCCGATGACCTCCAGCGCCTGGAGGCGGATGTCGGCGAGCTCCTGGCGCCGCGGCTCCAGCCACGACGCCTGGGTGCCGGGCAGCAGCCCCCGGCTGGCGATGTTGAGCGGCACCTGAGCCAGCGCCCACGCCGCGCGGGCGTCGCCGGAGTCAAGCGCCCGCTGCGCACGCCACACCTCGCTGGCCGCCGCCTCCACGTCGACCCACGCCGGCTCGGGCAGCGTGAGCCCCAGCTCGTCTCGGCCGGAGATGATGTCGCGCCCCAGCGCGGAGCGCAGGCGCGACAGCAGCGTGCGCATCGCGGCATCCTGCGAGCGAGGGGCGGTCTCGGGCCACAGCGCGTCCATCAGCTCGTCGCGCCCCACCGGCCGGTCGCGGTTGAGGACGAGGTAGGCGAGCAGCAGCGGCACCTGCTTGCCGCGCAGAGACTGGACCAGCTCGACGCCATCCAGCTCCACCGAAAGACGCCCACATAGCTGGATCCTCGATCTCTCACCCACGGGAACCAGTTCCGGCAACGTTGTGGAAACGTATCGCCAACGCGAGGTTGGGAGTGTTATGACCACCGTGGCCACCGGGGGCCACGGCCACCAGCAATCAGCGGCGCTCCATTTTCGGGACGCCGTGAGCCCGGCCGCAGACAACGGGATATGACCCCAGTCAACCGACAGCACAGCCGGATCGCCTATTGCGAATGTGGGGCGCAGTTGCAGGGCGACTCCGAGCAGGAGCTGTTCGATGCGGCACAGGCTCACCTCGCCCATCACCACCCTGAGCTCTTGGGGGCAGTCGGGCTCGACGTGGTGGCTCAGATGGCCGAGGAACGTCCGGGGGCAATCAACGCCTGAGGCGGGCGGCGCGCAGACCGCCGCCCGCTCAGGGCTTCTGATCGCAGGTCTGGTCGCGGCCGCTCAGCCGGCGCAGCGGCCGGTGCCGACCGGCTCCGACGCCGCCTGGGCGCGTCGTACCGCGCTACGGACGAGTGCGTCGGGGACGGCGAAGCCGCCCGCGCGCGGCGTCCCGGTCAGCGCGGCGAACACGGTGGCCACGACCTGGCCGCGCCCGTCCACCATCGGGCCGCCCGAGTTACCGGGACGCACCCGGCCGCGCAGCGCCGTGATGCTGCGCAGCACGTGCCCGTCGCCGTAGGCGTCCTGCGTGTCGACGGTCTCGGTCTGACCCAGCCGTCCCGGCTCGGCGTCGAAGGCCCCGTCCAGCGGGTAGCCGAGGATTGCCGCCGACGTTCCCGCGTGGGGGTCGGCGGCCACCGCGAGCGGCCTGAGCCCCAGCCCCGGGACCTGCAGGACGGCGACGTCGTTGCGGGGATCGAACACGAGCACGCGCGCCGGGTGGCCGGGGCCCACGCCGTCGATCTGGATCTGGGTGTCGGCCTCCCCGGCGACCACGTGCGCGTTGGTGATCACCAGGTCGGGCGCCACCACCCAGCCGCTGCCCTCCACTCCCAGGCCGCAGGCGGTCCCGAACACGCGCACGACACTGTGGCGCGCCAGCCTCACCCCGCTGCTGACGAGGATGCGGCGCGTCGGCGCCGGCACATCGGGCGCCGGCCCCCGGACCGACGGCAGGGGGTCAAAGCGGGCCAGGGCGTTGAGGATCGGGCCCGAGGGGGGCAGGATCCGGTCCAGCGCGCGGAGGATGGTCGAGTCCTGGATGTCGGCACGCAGCGGTTGCGACGTCGCGGCGTCGAGGGCCACCGCGCCGATCATCCAGGCGATCGCCAGCCCCACGCAGGCGGTCAGGGTCGCGCCGAGCAGGCCGTCCACCGTCCGCAGGCCGGGCAGGCGCAGCGCCGAGCGGACCCGTGTGCCGACGCCCTCCAGTCCGCTGGCGAACACCCCGCCGGCCAGCAGGGCCCCCAGGAGCCCGAAGAGCGGCGCGTAGGGCGACCGCGCGCCGTCGCTGAGCAGCAGCGGCGCCAGCCGCGTGCCCAGAAACGCCCCCACCGCGAAGCCCACCAGGGAGAGCGCGCCGACGATGAACCCCTGGACGTAGCCGTAGAAGGCCAGCAGCACGGTGAAGCCGACGATCACCCAGTCAAGAGCGCTCACGAGTGGGTCTCAGGTTAATGGTCGCCGCGTCGTGCGACGACGGCGAAACCCGTGCAAAGCCGCGCCCACACTGCCCGCTTTCTTATAACCATTGTCTACCGTTTGGGGCACGGTGGCACAGAGCGGGGTGATCGTGGCGCGCAGACCGATGCCTCGGGGAAGGCGGCGACGGCGGCGGCGCCTGCTCACGCGGGCGCTGCCGGTGGGCGTTCTGGCCATCGCCGCGTTCGCGGGCGGGGCGCTGTGGGCGGCGCAGCCCGGGCACGAGGAGCGGGCGATGGTGAGCCGCTATGTCACGGCCTGGGAGCACACCGACTACGCCCAGATGTACGCACTGCTGGACCGCGCCTCGCGCGCGGACCTGTCCGAGAGCCGCTTCGCCCGCATGCTCGAGTCCGCGGCCGGCACCGCGACCATGCGCTCGCTGAGGCCCGTGAAGGTCGGTAGCCGCCAGGGCGACGCGATCGCCGTGCGGATGCGGGTCGCCACCAAGCTGTGGGGCACGCTGGCCGAGACGCTCCTCGTGCCGCTGACCGGCTCGGGGTCCGACGCGCGCGTGCACTTTGCCAGCCCGGTCCTGTTCCCGGGCCTGCGCCCGGGTGAGCGCCTGCACCGCGAGATCGCGCTCCCACCCCGAGCGGCGCTGCTGGCCAGCGACGGCACCCCGCTCGCCGAAGGCCCGCAGCGGACCTCCCCGATTCCGGACGTCGCCGGGCAGATCGTGGGCACGGTTGGCCCCATCCCCTCCGACCTCGCGCCCACCTACGCCGCGCGCGGCTATCCATCGCACGCGCATGTGGGGCTGGATGGCCTGGAGCTCATCTTCCAGAGCCGCCTGGCGGGCAAGGCCGGGGGCAGGCTGATGGGCGGGCGGCGGGTGCTGGCGTCGGTGGTGCCGGTGGAGGCCGGGCCGGTGCAGACAACGATCTCGCCGAGTATGGAGCGCGCCGCGGTGGCCGCACTGGGCGGCCAGTACGGCGGCATCGTGGTCATGAACCCGCGCACCGGCGCGCTCCTGGCGCTGGCCGGCATCGCGGACTCGGCGGTGCAGCCCCCGGGCTCGACCATGAAGATCATCACCGCCACGGCGGCGTTGCAGGCCCACATCGCCACCCTGGGCACCGTCTTCCCCTACGCCACGTCGGCGACGATCGAGGGCTACATGCTGCAGAACGCCAACGGCGAGGACTGCGGCGGGACGCTCCTCAACGCCTTCGCCGTGTCGTGCAACTCCGTGTTCGCCCCGCTCGGAGCCAAGCTCGGCGGCGCCAAGCTGGTGGCGATGGCCCAGCGCTTCGGCTTCAACCAGCCGTCCCCGATCCTCGGGGCGGCGGAGAGCACCATCCCCTCGGCGCGCACGATCGGCGACGCGCTGGCCGTCGGCTCGTCAGCGATCGGGCAGGGGCTGGTGCAGACCACGCCGCTGGAGATGACCGACGTGGCGGCGACCATCGCGATGGGCGGCCGCCGCCCCATCCCCACGCTGCTGGCCCACCAGCGCCCGCGCTTCGTCCGCGTCACCAGCCCCAAGGTGGCCCACGAGGTCCAGCAGATGATGGTGGCGGTGGTCCGGTACGGGACAGGCACCTCGGCCCAGATCCCGGGCGTCGAGGTTGCCGGCAAGACCGGCACCGCCGAGCTCAAGAACACCGCCCCCCCGACGACGGGCAACGGTGCCAACCCGCAGCCCGACAACCCCATGAACACCGACGCGTGGTTCGTCGGCTACGCGCCGGTCGGCCATCCGCGGTTCGTGGCCGGGGCGCTGTTCCCCAACCAGGGCGCCGGCGGCGGCACCGCGGCGCCGCCGGTGCGCGCGGTGCTCGCCCAGGCGCTCTCGCACTAACTCGCGGCGCCCACGACGCTCGGGTTGAGGGTGCCCTGGGTCCACGCCGCAAGCGCCTGCCCTCCCGAGCCAAAGCCGACCGTGAGGTCGAGCGCGAACGTCGTGGACGAGAGGGCGCTCGGCGCGCCGAACGCGCGCCCGGGTGCCGACGCCGTCGCCGCCACCGGCTTGCCGCCGCGCACCCAGCCGACCAGCAGCTGCCCGTGGGCGCCCACCGCCAGCGCCGGGGCCTGGGAGGCGTCGATCGAGCCCAGCGTGCGTATTGGCCCGAACGAGCCCTTGGCGCCCCTGTCGTCGACCTGCGTCTGGCAGGCGGCCCGGAAGGTGCACGACTCCCAGGCGATGGCCTGGTCGCCGCCGACGTCCCCGGCGAAGCTCAGCCCCGACGCCAGCCGGTTGGCGGGCGACAGGTTGCGGACGGTGGCATGCGGCGCGATGTCGGTTGCGCGGACCAGCGAGTGGTAGCCGCCGCTCTTGTCGTACCAGCTCTCGATCCAGGCGGCGGCGGCAGCACCGCCACGCGCGGCCACGCCGAGCTCGTCGATCCGGTGGCCGGGCGGCACGGTGACGGCGGTCTTGACGGCGTGGGGCGCCCGCGTTCGGGAGCCGAGGGCGTAGGAGATGCTGCGCGGGGTGGCGGCGCCGGCGACGCCGCTGGCGGCGGTCCAGGCGACGATCGTGCTCTCGCCGCCCAGCCATGCCGCCGCGAGCGTCTCGGGCAACTGGCCGGGGCGGGTCAGCAGGTGCTGGCCGCCGAAGCGGTTGGCCTTGGCCGACTGCACCACCCACACGCCGTGCTCGGTCGCCAGCGCCGCCAGCATCTGGCCGTCCTTGAGCGTGACCAGGCGTCCCAGAGTCGCCCCGGCGAGGCCGCCGACGAGCGTCCGCGCCCGCCCCACGCGGCCGCCGGCGCTCACCTGCACTGCCTGGGCACTGCTACAGCAGGTCGCGTTGGACGCCGCCGTTCCGGTGAGCAGCTCCAGAGCGCCGCCGTCATAGGCGGCGTCGAGGATCCGCTGGGCGCCGGGGACGGCGATCGGCGTACCCGGCCTCCCGTGCGCCGGCCGCAGCGCCACGTAGGCCTGCGACACCCCGGGCGTGTCGACGTCCTGGATCCCGAACGCCGCCGCCGCGGCACCCGATCCCGAAATGGCGAGCACCGCGGGGACGACGTCGAGCGTCCCCGGCGCGGCGAACTGAAACGGCGCGCTCCACCGCGCCTGCGCCGCCGCCGGCAGTCCGACCGATGGCAGCAACGTCAGTACCGCCGCGGCGAGACCCACACCCAATACACGTCGTGCCGGCCGGATGGCCACGATCAAAGGTTGAGCGAGATCCCGCCGAGCTTCTTGCCCTCGGGGCTGAGGAGCCAGAGGACAAGGGGGCGGTTGGAGTACACCGTGCTTGAGACCTTGAACAGCAGCAGGCCGCCCTGGGTCGGGCCCTCGCTCGCCACCGTGTTGGGTCCCGGATAGGTGCCGAGGTCGTGCAGGGTCGTGGGCGTCCAGGCGAACTCGTTGATGTTGGGGTCGAGCTTGACCGGGTGGTAGACGTTGCCCTGGGTGTCGACCATGATGAAGTTGCCCGTCGTGGTGGCGGGGTGGCCACTCTGGTTCTTGGCCCACAGGAACACGCCGTACCAGAGCTGGTCGGGCCCGAGCGTCTTGGGAATGCCCGGGGGCAGCCCCTTCAGGTAGGCCGAGTCCTCGGGGCTGTACTGGTTGAGCTCGCGCGAGATCTGGAGCTGATAGGTGATGTAGCCCGCCGAGATGTAGTCGCCGTCGTTGTTGGCGTCGGCGAAGTTCTGGTGCGCCGACTGATGGCCGCAGGCGGCGAGCCCGACGGTGAGCACGAGCCCACAAAGGGCGGTCAGGGAGCGGCGCAGGGTCACGGCGGCGCGGAGTCTAACGAGGCTCATGCCGCTCAGCCGGCCTCCACCGACGCCCTGGTGCCGCGGTCGCGCCCCTCCTCCAGGATCGAGCGCAGCCGGCGCATCGCCTTGGCCGCCTTGCGGCGTGTCCACGAACGCCCGCCGAAGTTCTCCATGAGCTTGTCGGAGATCTGAGAGGGCTCGGTCTCGAACGTGTACTGGACCTTGGTGGTGCCGCCAGGGCCCGGCGACAGCGTGTAGGTGCCGACCATCCGAATCCGGTTGTACTTGCCGCCGCGGCCGCGCTCCACGATCCGAAACGGGGGCTGCATCTCGGCGAAGGTCACGTCGGCCCAGGCGAAGCGCTGCATCGGGGCCTTGATACGGAAGCGGGCGCCGGCGCCGGCGCCGTAGGGATCTACGCGCAGCAGTCGCCAGTCGACGAGGTAGTGATCGGTGAACTCCGCGTGGTTGGCGATGTCTGCCAGGTACTCATAGACCTGCTCGCGCGGCTTGGCGATCGTCGTCGAGACGGTGAAGGGCTCCACGTCGCGCGAGTTTACGTCAGGCGGCGCGCCGCAGCGCGGTCAGGCGGCGGTGCGCTGATCGGTGATCCGCATGGTGTGGCCGAACTCCGGCCCGTGCACCATGCGGCTCTCCAGCGGGGCCTCCCGCTGGCGCTCGCGGCACAGCTCGCAGGCGATCGTGCCCGACGCGAACACGTACACGCGCTCGCCCACCAGCGGCGTGCGGTGACAGCAGGTGCAGCGCTCCGATCCGGCCAGGCGCTCGTCCAGGCCGCGGCGCAACAGCGCGAGCTCCAGATCGAGCATGTCGCGCAGCGTGGGCATGCGGTGATGTTCGGCCCGTGGTTGACCGTTCCTGCCGCGAAAAAATATGTGAGCGCTCGCCCTCAACGGTGGCGGCGCTTTTCCAAAAATACCGGTCGTCTGATGGACGAAAAGCCGAATACCGGTTTGAGCCGTGCCTACCTGGGCAGGCTAGAATGGCGGTGAGCTCCCCGGAGCTTCACGCAGCCTTGAGACCCCCCTAGTGCGGAGCTGCCGGAGCCCGTAGCGAGGAGACGGCCGATGAAAGCTTGGATGACTGGCAGTGTCGCCGGGACAGGGACGTTCCGGTGCACCGATTGTGACTTTCCGGTGTCACTCGACGCCGCCGACGAGCTTCCCGCCTGCCCCAACTGCGGTGGGACCGAGTTCGTGCGCGCCTCGCTGTTCACGACCTCGCAACAGGCGGTGGTGGACCTCGGTCCCGAGGTCGAGGATCACGCCTGGCTGGAGGAGCTCCGTACCGGCCTCGAGGATCCCGGGCAGTACATCGCCTACCGCTCCGGAGACGACGTGGTGGCCTACGCGCTCACCCGGGAGTGGACGCGGATCGGCCGTAGTCTCGCGGCCGACATCCGCTTCGACGACCCGACGGTCAGCCGCCGGCACGCCCTGATCGTGCGCCAGCCCGACGGGCTCCGGGTGCTGGACGATCGGAGCCTCAACGGCGTGTTCGTCAACGGCGAGCGGGTGGAATGGAGCACGCTGGCTGACGGCGACGAGGTCGTCATCGGCCGCCATCACCTTCATTTCATGGAGGTTGCGATCGTGTCGGGGATGCGCTTCGGGCGCACCTCCGACAGTGGCACCGGAGCGCAGGCCGGCTGATCGAAGGCTGACGTATAGTCGCGGGCGGATGCCGCCCGTCACCATCGCCGTGCTTTCCCAAAAGGGGGGCACCGGGAAGACAACCACCGTCCGGACCCTCACCGACGTGTTCCGCCGCATCGGCCTGTCGGTCCTCGCGGTGGACCTCGATCCGCAGGGCAACCTGTCCGACTACCTCGACGTCGACCCCGACGCGTCCCCCACGATCGGCGACGTCCTGTCGGGCCGCGCCACGGCCCGAGAGGCCGTCCACGACGGGATCATCCCCGCCAACCTCGGCCTGGCCGAGTCCGAGCTGGCGCTCGGCGGCAAGATGGGCCGGGAGCTCACACTCAAGAAGGCGCTGCGCGAGGTCGCCGCCGGCTACGACGTCGTCCTCATCGACTGCCCGCCCGCGCTGGGGCTGCTCACGGTCAACGCGCTGGTCGCCTCCGGCTATGCGCTGCTGTCCGCGGAGGCCCAGTACTTCGCGCTTCAGGGGGTCGAGCAGGCGCTCGAGGTCATCGAGTTGGCGCGCGACAGCCTCAATCCCGACCTCGAGTGGCTCGGCGTCGTGCTCAACATCGCCGACATGCGCACCCGGCACTCTCGCGAGGTGTTCGACTCGCTGCGCGAGCACTTCGACGAGAAGCTGATCGAGACCACCATCCGCGCGTCGATCGCGTACGCCGAGTCGGCCGAGCGGGCCGTTTCGATCCTGGACTACCGCCCGGACCTGGGCGTCGACTATCTCGACGTGGCCGACGAGCTGCTCACCCGGCTCGGCCTGCAGGACGCGCGCGCGCCGTTGCGCAAGCTGAGGCGGGAGCTGGCACCGGCGCCCGCCGAGGCGCGGGCCTCCGCATCCTGACAATGCTCTCACAGCGGCCGGGAAGACTGACCGCGTGACGACCGAGTCCGCGGCAGTCGCGCCGGCACGCTCCCGGCCCGCCCCCGTGCTGTAGCTAGCTAGAGCTCGCGGACGTCGGCGCCGTGGGATTCGAACGGCGCCCGGAAAACGTCCGCCCAGCCGTCGGCGACGCCCTTGAGCTGCTCCATCACTCGGCCGGTCTGGTCGATCGTGCACCAGACCAGGACAGTGGGGCCGGCGCCGGAGATCGTGGCTCCGAGGGCTCCGTAGGCGCCCGCGCTGCCGACCAGCTCGGCGGAGCGGGGGTACAGGTGCGCCCGCTGAGGCTGGTGCAGCCGGTCGGCGAGGCCGTGCGCGATCAGGTCCCAATCGCCGGTGGCGAGCCCCAGGGTGAGCGTGGAGGCGGCGGCGATGTTGAACACGGCGTCGCCGAGCGGGACCGTCGCCGGCAGCGCGGCGCGGGCCTGCAGGGTGCGCACCGGGGTGTCCGGGACCACCAGCACGGTCTCCAGTCCCATCGGCGGCTCGAAGCGGTGCGCGGTGTCGCCCTGGCAGATGACAAAGCCGCCGTCGATGGCGGCCGACACATTGTCCGGGTGGCCCTCGAGCTCGGTGGCGAGGGCGCGGATGTCGGCGTCGAGCTCGAACAGGTGGTCGGCGGCGGTGAGGCCGGCGACGATGGCCGCGGCGCTGGAGCCGAGGCCGCCGGTGAGTGGAATTCGCGAGGCGATGCGGAACTCGAAGGCGTCGGCGGGATGCAGGCGCTCGAACGCCCGGACAGCGAGGTTGCTCCTGTCGCGCGGGACGTCGAGCTCGGTGTGGACCGCGAACGTGCCCGTCTCGCGCACCTCGAGCTCGAGGTGCAGTGCGAGCGCCGCCGCCATCACGTCGAAGCCGGGGCCGAGGTTGGCAGTGGACGCGGGCACGCGCACCACCCGGCGCCGGCCCAGGATCATTCGAGCACCGCGCGCTCCAGCGCGGCGAACTCCGGGGCGCAGGGGACGACCGCGCCCACCTGCGACAGCGCGGTCTGCGGATCCTTGAGCCCGTGGCCGGTGAGCACGCAGGCCACGCGCCGCGCGTCGCCCGCGCCGTGAACGAGCAGCCCGGCGACGCTGGCCGCCGAGGCCGGCTCGCAGAAGATCCCCTCGTCCGCGGCGAGCAGGCGATAGGCGCTCAGGATCTGCTCGTCGGTGACCGCGTTCACGGCGCCGCCGGAGGCGGTCATGGCGTTCATGGCGTCCTCCCAGCGGGCCGGGTTGCCGATGCGGATGGCGCTCGCCACCGTCTCGGGGTGCTCGACCGGGGCGCCGTGGACGAGCGGGGCGGCTCCGGCGGCCTGGAAGCCGAGCATCCGCGGCCGGTGGGTCGGCGGGAGGATCTCCTCGAACCCTCGCCAGTACGCGGTGATGTTGCCGGCGTTGCCGACGGGAATGCAGAGGGCGTCGAGCTCTGAATCGAGCTGCTCGGCGATCTCATAGGCGGCGGTCTTCTGGCCCTCCATGCGGAAGTCGTTGACCGAGTTGACCAGCGAGATCGGGTGGGTGGCGCTGAGCTCTCGCACGAGCTTCAGGGCGACGTCGAAGTTGCCGTTGAGCGCGATGACCCGGGCGCCGTGCATGAGCGCCTGGGCCAGCTTGCCGGTGGCGATCTTGCCGTCGGGGACGATCACGGCGCACCGGAGGCCGGCGCGGGCGGCATAGGCGGCCGCGCTCGCGGCAGTGTTGCCGGTGGAGGCGCAGACGATCGCCTCGGCCCCCTCGCGCACCGCCGCCGACACCGCGCAGGTCATCCCGCGGTCCTTGAACGAGCCGGTGGGGTTCAGGCCCTCCAGCTTGCACCACACCTCCACGCCGACGCGCTCGGACAGCCGCGGGGCGAGGACGAGCGGGGTGCTGCCCTCGCCCAGCGAGACCACGGGGTCGTCAACGTCGAACGGAAGCCGCTCGCGGTAGCGCTCGATCAGTCCGTGCATCGCGGCCCGAGGATGCCAGACGCCGGCCTAACGACCGTTACTCGACGTCGAGGACGACCTTGCCGGTGGCGCCCCGCTCGTCGAGCAGGATGAGCGCGTCGGCGGCGTTTTCCAGGGCGAACCGCGCTCCGACGATCGGTTTGATGGCCCCGGCCTCGATCATGCCCTCGATCTCCCGGCCGATGCGCTCGGTGCGCTCGGGCCAGCCCAGCACCGAGGCGCCCCAGCCGGCGCCGATGACCTCGGTGTTGTTGAGCAGCAGGCGGTTGACGCGGACCTCGGGGATGGAGCCGCCGGTGAAGCCAACCACGACGGCCCGGCCGAATTCGCGCAGGGAGCGCAGGCTGTCGGTGAAGCGCTCGCCGCCCACGGGGTCCAGCACCACGTCGGCGCCGCCATCGGTCATGGCTTTGACCTCGTCCTTCCACGGGCCGTCGGAGCGCACGACCTCGTCCGCGCCCGCCCGGCGCGCAACGGCCTCCTTGGCGTCGCTGGAGACCACCCCGATCGTCCTGGCCCCATGGGCCTTGGCGACCTGCAACGACGCGGTGCCGACGCCGCCCGCCGCGCCGTGGACCACCACGGTCTCCCCCTCGGCCAGCCGTCCCCGCCCGATGAGCGCGAAGTAGGCCGTGTGGTAGTTGAGGACGAGGGCCGCGCCCTGCGCGTAGTCCCAGTCGTCGGGGATCTTGAAGGTGAAGTAAGTAGGGGCCACCGCCCGTTGGGCCCAGGCGCCGAGCATGCAGAACGCCGCCACCCGGTCGCCCGGCTTGACGTGAGCGTCGCCGTGGACCTCGCGGACGATGCCGCCGACCTCGGATCCGGGGACGAAAGGCAGGTCGGGCTTCATCTGGTACTCGCCGCGCGTCTGCAGCAGTTCGGGGAAGGAGACGCCGGCGGCCTTGACGTCGACGACGACGCCGCCCCCGCCCGGGGTCATCGGGTGCTCGTGCGGCGGCTCGGGGACGTCGTTGAGCTTCAGCGCGGTCGCGGGACCGGAGAGCTCGGTGATCTGGACGGCGCGCATGTGCGCCGGTGATCCTATTGGTTGAGCATGTGCCGAACGTCCGCGATGACGGCGTCGGGCTCCTCGTGCAGGCGGCGGTAGGTGATGCGGAGCACCCGCCAACCACGTTTTTGCAGCTCGGTGTCGCGCCTGCGGTCGTTCTCGAAGGCCTCGTGGGTGGTATGGAACCCGAAGCCGTCGATCTCGACGATCACCTTCTGCTGCGGCCACACGAAATCCACCAGCACGCCGTCGACGAGGACGTTGGCCCGAGGTGGCGGGAGGTCGGAGCGCCGGATGAGCTCGAGGAACAGGTCCTCCAGTGGTGACTGGGTCCACGCGGGATCGTCGGTCAGTGCGGCGATCGCCGACCGCAGGGGCTTGGCTCCCCTTCGACCGTTGCTGTTGTCGATCACAGACTGCAGCGTTCGCAGGTCCAGGAGGTTGCGTCGGTCGCCGGCCTCCAGCGCCGCCTTGAGCTGGCGAGAGGTCGCCTGTTCCGCGTAGTCGAGGTAGGTGCGTTCGAGGCTCGTGACGGGGATGCGGTCGATGCGGGTTCTGTGCGGCGGAGGAACGGACGAGACGTGGCAGCGGATGCCCGTGCGCCGGTGGCCGTTCGGTGCCGTCACGTCGATCGCCCCCTGCGGGAGCGGCCGGAGGTCCCAGAGGAACGCGGCAGCATGGTGGGAGAGGACGGCGGCGCGGCCACACGCGAGCACCGCAGCCATGAAACGGCTGCGGAACGTCAGTGGGCCTTGGCCGACGAAGAAGACACCCGTATGGACGGGACGGAACTCCTTCCACCGCACCCGCCGGTGGATCATCGGCCGGGTGAACCCGAGCTCCGCCAACTGCCAGCCCGCCACGATCCCGTGCTGGCTGCGCGCCAGGTCCGCAGGGGGGTCATGCATATCTGTTACGCCACACGTAACACATCGCAATCACCCCTTAGGGTGGCACGAATTACGTGACGTGTGTGTATCTAAAGTGCAACGTTCGGGTCACACAAACTCTTCTTCGATCACTCTGATGGCCCGTGGGGGCGCTCTCATCGCCGACAGCGCGCTGATCTCCTCCATCGCCGCGAAGAACCGCGACTCGAGGACCGGGTGGACGACCATCACCAGGCGTGCCTGGTCCTCCAACCCCTTCTGGACCACTGACTTCACCGACACGTCCTGCTCGGCCAGCACGTGGGCGACCCGAGCGAGCACGCCGGGCTCGTCGGCCACCTCCAGGTACAGGTAGAAGGAGGACATCACGTCGGAGACCATCCGCAGCGAGTCGATGGCCGGCGGCGTCGACGCGGGCGGGATCATGGCGCTGATGACGTCACCCAGCACGGCGCTGGCGGTCTGGGGCCCGCCCGCGCCCGGCCCGCTCATGGTGATCTCGGTGATCGCCTCGGACTCGACGGTGACCGCGTTGAAGGGGCCGTTGATCGACGCGAGCGGGTGCCCCGGATAGAGGAAGGCCGGGTACACCGTGACCGAGAGCCCGTCTGACCCCACCCGCTCCGCGGTCCCGATGAGCTTCAGCCCCAACCCCAGGTCGCGGGCGTACTCGAGGTCGTCGGGGCGGATGTGCTCGATGCCCTCGTAGCGGACCTGGTCGATGTGGACCGGGGTCTCGAAGGCCAGGCGGGCGATGATCGCCATCTTCGCCGCCGCGTCCTTGCCGTTGACGTCCTCCGTGGGGTCGGCCTCGGCGTAGCCCAGCCGCTGTGCCTCCGCCAGCGCGTCGGCGAAGCTCTCCCCCGTCCGGGCCATCTCGGTGAGGATGAAGTTGGTGGTGCCGTTGACGATCCCGTGCACGCGGTCGATCGTGGCGCCCGCCAGCGACTCCTGGAGCACCCGGATGACCGGGACGACGCCGGCCACCGCGCCCTCGAAGCGCAACTGGACACCCCGGACGCGCGCCTCCTCCCACAGCTCCTCGCCGTGGTGGGACAGCAGTTGCTTGTTGGCGGTGACGACGTGCTTGCCGGCGCGCATCGCCTCCAGGAGGTACTCCCGCGCCGGCTCCAGGCCGCCGATCAGCTCGACGATGAGGTCCGACCCGTCGAGGATGTCCTGGAAGGAGCCGCGGCTGCGCGTCAGCACCCCCGACAGCTCCGGGCGCAGTCCGGTGATGCGCGCGATCCGGTCGGCGTGCCGCGGCAGCAGGTCGGCGAACGCGGCACCCACCGTCCCGTGACCGAGCAGCCCGACGCGGAACGTGTCGCCCTCGGAAGCCATGCCGCCTACCCGACGTCCCGGCTCATGAGGTCGGCGTACGTCTCACGGCGCACCGCCACGCGCGCCTCGCCATCGCGCACGAACACCACCGGCGGGCGCGGCACCCCGTTGTAGTTGTTGGCCATCGCGTAGCCGTAGGCGCCCGTGGCCGGCGTGGCCACGACGTCGCCGGGGGCGGGTGACGGCAGCCGCGCGTCGCGGACGATCACGTCCCCGGACTCGCAGTGCTTGCCCGCCACATGGCACACGGTGTCGGGGGCGGCCAGCGGCCGGTCGGCAATCACCGCCTCGTAGCGGGCGCCGTACATCATCGGGCGCAGGTTGTCCGACATGCCGCCGTCCACCGCGACCCAGGTCGAGACGTTGCGCTTGACCGTCTGCACCGTGTAGAGCGTCACCGTGGAGTTGGCCACCAGGGCGCGGCCGGGCTCCAGCAGCAGGCGCTTGTCAGGGCCAAGCTCGGCATGGACCGCGTCGACGATCGCCTCCACCCACCGCTCCGGGCTGGGCGGCCGCTGGTCGGGCGTGTACGGCGCGGCCAGGCCGCCGCCGAGGTTGTAGACCGGGAAGTCGCCCAGGGCCGCGATCGCGTGGACGGCGGCGCGGAACGGCTCGAGCTCGAACAGCTGTGACCCGATGTGGAGGTGCAGGCCGACCAGGTTCAGCCACTCATGACCGCCCAGCGCGGCGATCGCGTCGCGCGCCTGGTCGATCGAGAAGCCGAACTTCGAGTCCGCCTGGCCGGTGGAGATCGCCTGGTGGGTGTCGCCGGACACGCCCGGCGTCACGCGGATGAGCACGTCCTGGCGGATGCCGGCCTCGGCGGCGATCCCGGCCAGCCGGTCGATCTCGTGGCGCGAGTCGAGCACGATGTGGCCCACGCCGGCTGCCAGCGCCTCGCGCAGCTCGGCCTCGGTCTTGGCGTTGCCGTGCATGTAGGTGCGCTCGGCGGTGAAGCCCGCGCTCAGCGCGAGCGCCAACTCCCCGCCGGAGGCGACGTCGCAGGCCAGGCCCTCGTCGGCGAGCACGCGGTAGACGGCGGTGCAGGGAAACGCCTTGGAGGCGAACAGCACATCGCAGTCGCGGTGGCGGGCGGCGAGGGCGTCGGCGAACGCGCGGGCCCGGGAGCGCAGGTCGTCCTCCACCACCACGTACACCGGCGTCCCGTAGTCGCGGGCGAGCTCGACCGCGTCGCAGCCGCCCAGCTCGAGGTGGCCGCGCTCGTTGACGCGGCTGCCCAGCGGATAGACGTGCGATAGCTCGCTCACGGTGGCACTCACAGCATTGAAAGATATGGTCTTGCGCCTGCGCACCGTCACCCCGCTGCTTCCCGCCGAGACCGGCGCCCTCGACGGACTGGCCTACACGCTGTGGCTGCCCCCGTCGCCCCGGCCGCCCGCCCGGTGCGGCGTGGTGGTCCTGCACGGCGCCGATTCGTGCAAGGAGAGCCACCACGACTTCGCCCGCGCGGCGGTGGCGCTGGGGCTCGCGGCGATCTGCTTTGACCAGCGCGGCCACGGGGAGAGCTCCGGCGCGCTCGGGGCGGGCGTCCTGGAGGACGTGGCCGCCATCGCCGGCCACCTGCGCCAGGCGCTCGGCGACCCGGAGGCGCCACTGGCCGTCCGGGGCTCGAGCATGGGCGGCTACCTCGCGATCGTGTCCGCTCCGCTGGTGCGGGCGCGGGCCGCGGTGGCGATCTGCCCCGCCAGCGCCGACGGCCTGCGGCGCGGCCTGGACCAGGAGAACCGCTTCGCCTTCGCCGCCGACCGGCCGGCGCTACGGGCGTTCCTGGACGAACACGACCTCACCGCGGCCGCGCGCCGGCTGACCATGCCGCTGCTGCTTCTGCACGCCGAGGGCGACGAGCGGGTCCCGATCGCGCATTCACGTGAGCTGGCCGAGGTGCTGACCGTTCCCGGCAGCCGCCTCATCGCCGTCCCGGGTGGGCATCACCGCTCGATCCAGCACGACGAGGAGCTGCAGGCAGTCAGCCTGCGCTTCATTGGGCAAGCGCTGGGGCTGGCCCGCGGTGCGGGGCCGGCTCAGTAGCGAGAGCTCGTGCCGCCGGCGCCGATGCCGGTGCTGATGCCGTGGCCGCCACCCGAGCTGCCCGTGGCGGAGACGGTCGTCGACGTCGTGGAGGTCGACGACGTCGTCGATGTCGACGTCGTAGACGTGGAGCTCGAGCCGGAATTGCTCGTGGACGTGACGGAGGCCACGGGCCCCGAGCCCCCCTGAGACACGCCGGTCCCGGTCGTACCGACGGTTTGGACGCTGCCCACCACCTTGATACTGGAGCCGTTGTTCCCGGAGACGACCGGGGTGCCAACCGGCTTGGAGACGACGCCGCCGGGGTTGGTCACGGTGCCACCGGGGTTGACGACGGTGGTCACGGTGCCGGTGGGGTTGCTCGAGCTGGTGCCGCCGCCACCGGTGTTGACGACCGGCGCGGGCGTCGAGGCGACCGGGGCGGGCGTGGAGGTCGTGGGGGTGGTGGTCGTGGTGCTCCCGCTGCCGGAGGTGGGCGTGGAGGAGCCGCGCGTGGGCGTGCCGGCGACGGGGCGGGAGATCGAGGCCGAGCCGGAGTGCCGATGCGACGTGCGGGTCGGGCCGCCCCGCGAGGCGACCTTGGTCCGATTGCCGGCATGGGCGGCGATGGTGTTGGCGGCTGCGACGATCCGCGCCCCCGCGTGCGCCTTGACCACGGCGACAGCGGCGAGGCCGCGCGAAGAGGAGGCGTGGGAGCCGGCCTTCGGGTGGGCGGTCAGCGTCTGCGTCGCCGGCGACCCGATGCCCGCAAGCTTCGGCCACCCGTTGTAGGCCACGACGGCGCTGCCGAGCACGAACAGGATCGAGGCAGCGAGAACGAGAGTTCCCGCAGTTCCCAGGCCGGCGAGGTAGGCACGAGTGGCTCGCACAAGGGGTTAATCGGCAGCTCGCGGGAAATCTTGAGTCGAACGAACGGCCAAACTCATCGATTTCATTCAAGCTCGGCTTAAGGCGTCTGCCAACATCTATTGACGCCATGCCCGCACCCAAGTCATTCGGTCGTGATCGCGGTCTGCAGACCCGCATGTTCGCCACCGCGTTCCTGCTCGGGCTCGTCTACATCGTCCTGATCGCGGTGCTCATCGCCGCCGGCGCCGGAGCGGTCACGGTGGCCGTCATCGCGGGCGCGCTGTTCCTGGTGCAGTACTTCAGCGCGGACAAGCTGGCGCTGGCCTCGATGGGCGCGCGCCAGGTGACCGCCGCGGAGCAGCCCGAGCTGGTGGGGACGATCGAGCGCCTGTGCATCCAGGCCAACCTGCCGATGCCCCGCGTCGCGGTGGCCGAAACGCCGATGCCCAACGCCTTCGCAGTGGGTCGCTCGCCCAACACGGCGACGGTGTGCGCCACCACCGGGCTGCTGCAGCTGCTCAACCAGGCCGAGCTTGAGGGCGTGCTGGCCCACGAGCTCACACACATCGCCAACCACGACGTCATGTACATGACGATCGCCAGCTTCTTCGCCTCGATCGCCGCGTTCATCGTGCAGTTCGGATTCTTCTTCGGCGGCGGGCTCGGCGGCGGCGACCGTGACGACAACAACCCGAGCTTCGCCATCGTGATCCTGGTCTCCGGCGTGGTCTACGTCGTCTCCTACCTGCTCCTGCAGGCGCTGTCGCGCTACCGCGAATTCGCGGCCGACCGCGGCTCGGCGATCATCACCGGCCGCCCCAGCGCGCTCAGCTCGGCGCTGCTGAAGATCAGCGACAACATGCAGGAGATCCCTCAGCGCGACCTCCGTGCCGCGTCAGGCGAGCTGGCCGCCTTCTACATCTTCCCGCCGAAGGTCAAGCAGTCGGTGGCCACGTTGTTCAGCACGCACCCGCCGCTGGAGGCCCGCCTGGAGGCGCTGGCCCGCTACGAGTCCCAGCTGCAGGGCACCGCCCGCTAGCTAGCCGTCACTCTCACGCGCAATGGGGTTCCTGGACATCTTGAGCGGCCGGCGCAAGCTCGCCCAGCCGGCCGAGGACCGGCTGTTCGCGATCAGCACGGCGTACGTCACGTTCGAGACGGGGCTGGGCATCACCACCCGCGGGAGTGCCGCGATCGTCTTCCAGAGCCTGGCCACAGCGGACTTCACGTCCATCGTGCGCGACATGGAAGAGGTGGTGCGGGCCACGGCGTCTGACAGCGCCAGCACCGTGGAGACCTCCGTGGACAGCTACGGCTTCAGCTGGCTCATCCTGCGCGGCAGCGACTTCGACAGCCTCGTGGTGGGGATCAACGCGGTGTCCGGGGCGCTGGAGGCGGGCGGCTACGGCGACCGGCTGCTGTGCTCGGTCTTCGCCTTCCAGGACGACAGCGGCCGGGCCCTGTACTGGATCTACAACTACAAGCGCGGCTTCTTCTCCCCCTTCGTCCCCGCGGGCCCACAGCAGCGCGACAACGAGCGCGAGCTGGTGCTCAAGGCACAGGCGGGCAACGAGCTTCCGATCGAGCCCGAGCTCAGCCGGTGGTTCCCGCTGTGGGGGATCCCCGTCTGACCCGTGTAAGGTCAATGTCGCAGTCCTGCTCAATGGCGCCGCTGCCGCCTGCAGGTGCGCTAGGCTCCAAAACCCTGGCCAACTGCGCCTTAAGCAGAGCCTAACCTTCTTGCAGCGCCGCCTGGGGCGCGCGCGTGCCTTTCGGAACGGACAAGGAGACACCTTGCGCATACTGATTCTCGGTGGAGACGGCTTCTGTGGTTGGCCGACGTCCCTGCACCTCTCGGCCTCTGGACACGACGTCGCCATCGTGGACAACCTCGCTCGGCGCAAGGCCGACGTGGAGCTCGAGGCCGATTCGCTGACCCCGATCACGCCGATCGGGACCCGCTTGGAGGCCTGGCGTGAGCTGACCGGACGCGAGATTCCGTACTACAACTTCAACGTCGCCGAGAACTACCGGGTGATGCTGGACCTCCTCAACGAGTGGCAGCCCGAGGCGATCGTGCACTTCGCCGAGCAGCGCGCGGCGCCGTACTCGATGAAGAGCCCGTGGCACAAGCGCTACACGGTCAACAACAACGTCAACGCCACTCACAACCTCCTGTGCGCGCTGGTGGAGGCCGAGCTCGACGCGCACGTCGTGCACTTGGGGACGATGGGCGTGTACGGCTACGGGACGGCCGGCGTGAAGATCCCCGAGGGCTACCTGCGGGTGCGGATCGACACCGACGAGGGCACCGAGGTCGAGCAGGAGATCCTCTACCCGGTCAACCCGGGCAGCGTCTACCACATGACCAAGACCCAGGATCAGCTCCTGTTCGCGTTCTACAACAAGAACGACGGCACCCGGGTCACGGACCTGCACCAGGGCATCGTGTGGGGCACCCAGACCGCCGAGACGCGCCTGGACGACCGGCTCATCAACCGCTTCGACTACGACGGTGACTACGGCACGGTGCTCAACCGCTTCCTCATGCAGGCAGCGGTCGGCTACCCGCTCACCGTGCACGGCACCGGCGGCCAGACCCGCGCCTTCATCCACATCCAGGACACCGTCCGGTGTATTCAGCTGGCGATCGAGAACGCGCCCGAGCCGGGCGATCGCGTCCGGGTCTTCAACCAGATGACCGAGTGCCATCGCGTGCGTGACCTGGCCAAGCTCGTCTCCAGCCTCACCGGCGCGGAGATCGACTTCGTCGACAACCCGCGCAAGGAGGCGGCCGAGAACGAGCTGTTCGTGGCCAACGATCACCTCCTGGAGCTCGGTCTGGACCCGATCCGCCTGCAGGACGATCTGCTCACCGAGGTGACCGAGATCGCCCGCGGCTACGCGGATCGCTGCGACCGCACGAAGATCCCGTGCAGCTCGAAGTGGATCCAGCGCCGCGCGGAGACCGTGCCGGCGGCCACCGCGTAGCCACCGGCACGCCGGACACGCACTCGCCGCCGATCGTCCTCAATCGTCGCGCCGCCACGCGGGCGACGATCACGGGCGTGGAGCGGTGGACGGCCGAGGTCGTCGGCCGTCTTCGCCTGCTCGCCCCCGAGCGCTACGTCGTGGCCCAACCTCCGCGGCGCGCGCAGCGCCGGGAGCTCGCCCAGGCATGGGAGCAGCTCGCGCTGCCGGCCCGGGCGGCGCATCTGCGGGCGGCGCTGGTGTTCTCACCGGCCAACCTGGCCCCGCTGGCATGGCCCCGCAACGTGGTGGTGATGCACGACGCCGCGGTGCTGCGCGAGCCGCAGGCCTACTCCCGCGCCTACCGCCTCTGGCACGGCCGGGCCGGGCTGGCGTGCGCCCGGCGAGCGCTGGCCGTGATCACGGTGTCGGAGTTCAGCCGCCGCGAGCTGACCGACCTGGCCGGCATCGCGCCGTCGCGCCTGCAGGTGATCCCCGGCGGAGTGGGCGCACGCTTCATGCCGGAGGCCGATCCCGAGCCGGTGGCGCGACGGCTCGGCCTGGGGCAGCCCTACGTGCTGACGATCGCCACCGGCGACCGGCGCAAGAATGTCGGGAAGCTGGGCCCTGTCGCGGCCGCCCTCGCCGCGCAGGGCATCGAGCTGGTGTGGGCCGGGGACCGGCGGCCCTACTTCGAGGCGGCCACGGAGGCGCCCGGCGTGCGCAGTCTGGGCTACGTCGACGACAGCGACCTCCCCGGCCTGTACGCGGGGGCGCTGGCGTTCGTGCTGGCCTCGCGCTACGAGGGCTTCGGGCTGACATGCCTGGAGGCGATGGCGTGCGGAACGCCGGTGGTCGCCGCTGACCGCGCGGCGCTGCCCGAGACGTGCGGCGACGCCGCCCTGCTCGTGAACCCTGATGACGCCGGGGCGATGTCCGAGCAGGTGCTGCGCGCCGCCACCGATCATGCCGTCCGCGCCGACCTGCGACGCCGAGGGGTGGAGCGCGCGGCCGCGTTCACCTGGGACCGCACCGCCGCGGCCGTGCACGCGCTGCTGACCGGGCTGGCCGGCGACGCCTGACGGCCGCTCAGCCCGGAATCAGACCCTCACCCCGGAACTCCACCTTGGCCTCCTCCAGCGAGAAGTCGGGCGGGGGCAGGATGACGTCGGAGCCGATGAGCTCGTCCTCGGGCACCGGCCGTCCGTGCGTACGGACGTACTCCAGAAGCCGCCCGAACGCGGCGCGGAACGCGGCGTCGTCATTGGCCTCGCAGCTGGCGACGGCCAGGTTGTCCAGCTCGTTCAATCCGGGAATGTCGTCAGCCGGGACCTCGTACTGGTCCTCGGTGGCGATGCGGACGATCATTGCGCCTGCTCTTGGCCGGCGCCCGCGCCCTCACCTCCGGTCGTCTGTGCGCCCGCTCCCAGCTCGCCCTTGGCCGGGCTGCCGGTGCCGAGCTCGGCCTTCATCTTGGCCAGCTCGGCGTCCACCTCGGTGGAGCTGGACAGAGCCTTGAGCTGGCGGTCGATGTCGTCCTCACCGGAACCGATCTGGGTCAGGTCCTCGAACGTGCCGGCCGCCTCGAGCTCCTGAACGGCGTCCGCGCGGGCCTTCATGTTCTCGGTCTTGTCGAGCGCCCGCTGCATGGCCAGACCCACGTCAGCCATCTCGTCGCCCACGCCGGTGGCCGCCTCGGAGATCCGGACCTGGGCCTCGGCCGCCGAGTACTGGGCCTTGATGACCTCCTTCTTGGAGCGGAACTGCTCGATCTTGGAGCGCAGCTTCTGCTCGGAGGCGGTCATCTGCTCCTGCTGCTGCTCCAGCTGCGAGATCTGGCTGTCGAGCGACTGGAGCTCGCCCTGGAGCGCGGTCTTGCGCTCCAGCGCGGTGCGCGCGAGCTCCTCGTTGCCGGCGGCGAGAGCCTGACGGGCCTGCGTATCCAGCTTCACCACCTGCTGCTGATATTTCTCCTCCTGAAGCTGGAGGCGCTTCTTCGAGGTGACGACGTCCGCGATCCCCTTCTTGACGTTCTGGAGCAGCTCGATCTGCTTCTGGTAGCTGTACTCCAGCGTCTCCGACGGATCCTCGGCCCTGTCGAGCAGCTTCGAGATCTTGGCTTTGATGACGGTGGACATGCGCCCGGAAAGGCCCGGCATCGCATCCTCCTTGGCGAGTTCTTTACTGGCGCCACGAAGCGTAGCCGCTGGCGCGGCTCGGGACGTTCCCGCACCGCGGCCGCGGAATCACCCATGTCGGGTGGACTGGCCGTAGGATCAGCCGATGGACGCAAAGCCAGTAGCAGACTCGCGCGCGCAGATCACCCATCTGATGGGGGTCACCGACGCCAACCTCCGGGGCAATATCCACGGCGGCACGATCATGAAGCTCGCCGACGAGGCGGCCGCGCTGGCTGCCATCAAGCACTCGCGCCAGCGCGTGGTGACCGTGGGCATGGACCGGATGGCCTTCCTGGTGCCGATCTACATCGGCGAGCTGGTCACCTGCCGGGCCTCGGTCAACGCGGCGTGGCGGACATCGATGGAGGTCGGCGTCCGGGTCGAGGCCGAGAACCCGCTGACCGGCAACCGCCGGCACACCAACACCGCCTACCTGACGATGGTGGCCCTCGACGAGGCCGGGGACCCCGCCCCCATCGCGCCCCTGCTGGCGGTCACGCCGACCGAGACGCGCCGGATGCGCGAGGCCGAGCTGCGTCGCGCGAATCGGCTGGCCGAACGCGAGGAGATCATTGCCCGGCGCGGCCAGGAGCCCCGCCGGGAGGTTCACGTGGACGACGACAGCGCGGCGCCGGCCGGCTGACCGTTGGGGGCTCAGGTCAGCCGGCCACGCTGCTCTCGGAGTCGGCGGCTGCTCAGAGCTCCGAGGGATGGCGAGCCAGGTAGCCGCCGGTGCCGGTCATCACCGGCCGCCAGCGCGGTCCCGTGCCGGGGGCCGGATGCGGGTCGCCCTCCCGCGATGTGTCGAGACGGATGCCCGCGATCTCGACGAACGCGTGACCGGGGTTCGTATAGACGGTGATCCACTGGCCGAGGCCGCGCTGGCCCCAGCCCTCGAACTCGCTCGAGTCCATCGAGGTCGTCAGCAGGCCGGCGGCGTGCAGTACGTAGGACACGGAGCCCGAGCAGTCGTAGGCGACGTCCTTCCACCTGCCGTGGCCGCCGCCGACCGCGTAGGGCTTGAGGCGGATCTGGTTCCCGGCCCAGATCGCCTGCTTGACCTCCATCGGCGCGTAGGCCGGCGCGTAGGCGACGCCCTTGATGATCTTGGCCACGTCGCCCGGAAGGGTGGGATGCGCGGCGGTACTCGGGGGCGGAGTGGGGGGAAGCACGCCCGCGCCGCCGGTGGCGGCGGGCTGAGCGGTGGTGGTGGTCTGGGACGTCGGCACGCCCGTCCCGCCCCCCGCAGGGGCCGCGGAGGCCGAGGACGCGCCAACGAGCGCGAATAGCGCCAAGCCCGGGATCAGAAATCGTGGTAGCGGCAAAACTCTCTCTTTCGTGAGCCGGCGGGGTTAGCTGTCGGGCTGGCGCTAAAAGAGCCTGCGCCTCCCGCGGATCCACCGCGGGATTAGCCCCAAGGGACGTCAAGTGGGTCCCCCGCTCCGCGGATGTGATTGGCCCGCGGATTAGGCGAGCGGCAATATACCGATTCGTCGGGCAAGGAGTCATAACCAGCTCACCAGCGCCGCGCCGACGGAGCGCTCGGTAACGTCCGCCCGCATGCGAGCCCGCGGATCCCGCCTCGGCGCAGGCAGCGCGATGGCGGCGATCGCCGGGATCGCGGCCCTGGCGCTGGCCGGCTGCGGGGGCACGCCCAAGCTCCTGCACAGCACCACCTCGTCCAACGCCCCGGTGGGGATCGGCGCGAACACCCCGCGGGCCGCGCAGAAGCTCGGCTTCCCCGTCCTGGCGACCAAGAACACCACCCGGGTCGCCGGCGCCGACCCCGTGGCCGACGCGGCCGGCGTGGCGTTGGCCGTGTACCCGTCGGCCGCGCCCGGGACCCATCCGGCCGCCGTCACCATCGCGCCCAGTGACGACTGGCCCGCCGCGATCGCCGCCTCGGTCCTGATGGCGCCTCCGATCCGCGCGCCGGTGCTCCTGTCGGGCACCGGGTCGCTCCCGGCGGCCACCGCCGACGTGCTGTCCACGCTCGCGCCCACCGGGTCCGGCGCCGCGAACGGGGCCCAGGTGATCCGCGTCGGCTCGGTTCCGGCGCCCAGCGGTCTCAAGGCTGGCGCGATCAAGGGCACCGACCCCTACGCGCTCGCGGCGGGCATCGATCGCTTCGAGAGCGCCGTTGCCGGGCGCCCGAGCGCCGACGTGATGATCGCCTCCACCAGCGATCCCGGGTACGCCATGCCCGCCGCGGGCTGGGCGGCGGAGAGCGGCACCCCAGTGCTGTTCGTGGGCGCGTCAGGCGTGCCCGCGGTCACCCGGCAGGCGCTCCTGTCGCATTCCAAGCCCCACATCTACGTGCTGGGGCCGCCCAACGTGATCTCCGACGCGACCGTCACCCAGCTCGGCAAGTACGGGACGGTCAAGCGCATCAGCGGCTCAGGCCCCGCGGCCAACTCGGTGGCCTTCGCCATCTACCGGGATCCGGCCTGCGCCTTCGGCCAGCCATGCGCGCACGTACCCAACAGCTTCGGCTGGGCACTGCGCAGCCCCGGCCACGGTTATGTGCTGCTCAACGCCTCACGCCCGCTCGACGCCGCCGCGGCGGCCGCCCTGTCGGGCAGCGGCGACTACGGGCCCGACCTTCTCGTGTCCGATCCCTCTACCCTTCCGAAGCCCGTGCTCAATTACTTCCTGGACTACGCGACTCCCGGCTTCACCGAGGAGGGCCCGACCGCCGCCGTCTACAACCACGGCTGGATGATCGGGGACCAGAGCGCCATCTCAGTGGCGGTCCAGGCCGAGGTCGACCGGCTCCTGGAAGCGGTCCCGCAGTCCGGCAAATGAGCCAGTCCGAGCATCCTGACCGCCTGCACGCCGACCACGAGACGACTGTGGAGGACGTCCGCCAGCTCATGGGCGCCTCCACGCCCCACTTCGCGCTCCAGTTGCGAGAGCGCATCCGCAACCTGATCCGGAACCTTCCCGCCGATCACCCGGCGCGCGTCGAGGGCGAGCGCGAGATCGCTCGCCTGGACCGGATCGCCTTCGCCGGCGAGACCCGCGGTCACCCCGCGGAACCGGGGCTGGCGCCGTTGCGCAGCCTCGGTCACGACGTGCGCGAAGGCGCCTGACGCGGACCCCCGATCCAGGCAGGCCGTCGCGCGGCGACGTCGAACCTGGATACCGCATCTCCAGGGCGTGGCTACCGTTAAGCCCCCTGAAGGCATGAGTGAACAACGCTCCGTATCAGTGATCGGTCTCGGTCGCGTCGGCCTGCCGCTGGCGCTGTGCTTCGCCGACCGCGGCCTGCGGGTGCTCGGCGTCGACCACGATCACGCGATCCTCGACTCGCTGCGCGCCGGGCGGATGCCGTTCGCGGAGGCGGGCACGCAGGCGCTGCTGGAGCGCGTGCAGGACTCAGGAAGGCTGGAGCTGTCGGATCGCGCCGCCGATGCCGCGCGCGCCGACGACATCGTGATCACGATCGGGACCCCTTCGTTTTCGCACGTGGAGTCCGACCTGCGCCAGGTGCGCGCGGCGGTCGACGACCTCCTGCCACTGCTGCGGCCCGGTCATGCGCTCATCCTGCGCTCCACAATCGCGCCCGGGACAACCGAGTTCGTCGCCGGCTACCTGGAGAAGCGCCGCGGCCTGCGCGTCGGCGACGACGTGTTCGTCGCCCACGCCCCGGAGCGGATCGCCGCCGGGAAGTTCCTGCAGGAGATCACCACGCTGCCGTGCATCATCGGGGGCGTCGGCGAGAGCTCCACCGACCACACGGCCAACCTGTTCGGCGTGTTCGGCGCGCCGATCGTCAAGACCACGCCCGTGCAGGCCGAGCTGGCCAAGATCTGGACCAACATCCTGCGCTACGCCACCTTCGCGCTGCCCAACCTGCTCATGATGGACTGCGAGAGCTACGGGGCCAACGTGTTCGAGGTCATCGACCTGATCAACCACGACTACCCCCGCGGCGGCATCGCGATGCCGGGCATGACGGCCGGGACATGCCTGCGCAAGGACTTCGCGTTCTCAGAGGAGCGCTCGCACGCCCCCGGCATGTTGCTGGCCGTGTCGCGCGTCAACGAGGGCGTGCCGCTGTTCCTGGTCGAGGGGATCAAGCGCCGAGTCGGGGGGCTCTCCAACCGCAAGGTGGCGGTGCTCGGCCTCACCTTCAAGCGCGATACCGACGACGAGCGCGACTCGCTGTCACACAAGCTCATCCGCATGCTCGAGCGCGAGCTGGCCGACGTCGCGGTCTGCGACCCCCACGCGCCCACGCCCACGCAGAGCCTGCACGAGGCGGTGCGCGATGCCGACGTCGTCATCGTGGCGACCAACCACTCCCAGTTCGAGCAGCCCGAGACGCTGCGGCAGATCCGTGCGCTCGCCGCCGACGACTGCCTGCTGGCCGACCCGTGGAACAGCCTGGGTACGGGGCAGGTGTTCCTGTTCGCCGCCGAGTCCGCTGCCCTGCTAGGGGACTCGGCCGGCATCGACGCCTCCCCGGACGCCGCCCACTGATGGCGCGGGTGCTGGTCACTGGCGGAGCCGGCACGATCGGCTCGGCGGTCGTGCGTCGCCTGCTGCGCGATCCGAACTGGGAAATCCGGGTGGCCGATCACCGGTCCGCACCGGCCTGGATGCGCGAGGGCTGTGAGCTGCACCGCGGCGACCTGCGCGACCTCGACGTCGCCCGCGGCGCGCTCGCCGGGTGCTCGCACGTCATCCACCTGGCGGCGATCGTCGGTGGGATCGCCAACTTCCACAAGCTTCCCTTCACCCTCACCGAGGTCAACAACGCCCTCACCGGCGCGATCGTCCACGCCGCCGTCGAACAGGACGTGACCCGCTTCACCTACGTGTCCTCCTCGATGGTGTTCGAGCGGGCCACCGAGTTCCCCACCGCCGAGACCCACCTCGACACCTGTCCGCCGCCGCGATCGGCCTACGGCTTCTCCAAGCTGGCCGGCGAGGTCTACACGCGCGCCGCGCACGACCAGCACGGCCTGCGCTTCACCATCTGCCGGCCCTTCAACGCCTACGGCCCGGGCGAGCTGCCCGACCGTGACGAGCCCGGCATTGCCCACGCCGTGCCCGACCTCATCGCCAAGGTGCTGTCCGGCCGCCGGCCGCTGCAGATCTTCGGCTCCGGCGAGCAGACGCGCACGCTCACGCACGTCGATGACATCGCCGACGGGATCGTCACGGCGATGGGGTCGCCGCGGGGCGAGAACGAGGACTTCAACATCTCCGCGTCGGACGAGCGCACGGTGGCGGAGATCGCCGCGCTCATCTGGGAGGCGTGTGGCGAGGAGCCCGAGCAACTGCGCCTCGAGCATCTGCCGAGCTTCGAGGTCGACGTCCAGCGCCGCTGGCCGTCGGTGGACAAGGCCCGCGAGCTCCTGGGCTGGGAGGCGGGCATCGACCTGCGCGACGGCCTGGCCGGGACGGTGGCGTGGCTGCGCGAGCAGAGCGCCCCGGCCACCGCGCCGTGAGCTCGATCCCGCAGGAGGCGGCGATCGGCTTTCAGCGGGGCGCCGCCGACTACGAGCGGGGCCGGCCCGGCTATCCCGAGGCGGCCATCGCGCTGCTGGCCCGAGAGCTCGGCATCGGCCCCGGACGCGTGGTGATGGACCTGGCCGCCGGCACGGGCAAGCTGACCCGCGCGCTGATGGGGCTCGGCGCCGAGGTGCTGGCGGTGGAGCCGGTGGCCGGCATGCGCGAGCAGCTCATTCGGGCGGTGCCGGGCGCCGAGGTGCTCGACGGGACCGCCGAGCGCCTGCCGGTCGCGGACGCCAGCCTGCACGCGGTGCTCGTGGCCCAGGCCTTCCACTGGTTTGACATCCACGTGGCCGCAGCCGAGATCCACCGGGCGCTCGTGCCCGGCGGTGGCCTGGCGGTGGTGCGCAACGAATGGGATGAGTCCGTGCCCTGGGTCGTCGACCTACGGGCGCTCATCGCCGAGCACGCGGGCGAGCCGCCCCACCGCCACACGCGCGGGTGGCGCGCGGCGCTCGAGGCGACCGGGCGGTTCACCGCGCTCGAGGAGGAGGTCTTCGCCCATCCGGTCCAGGTGGACCTGCCGACGCTGCAGGCCCGTGTTGCATCGCTCAGCTACGTCGCGATGATGGACGGCGAGGCCCGCGGGCGCCTGCTGGGCGCCGTATCCGATCTCGCCCGCGAGCATCGCCTGGTCACCGCCGAAGGGCATCTCGTCACGCCCTACCGGACCCACGTCGTGTGGTGCCGGCGCCGCGAGGCGTGACGCCCGACCTGCGCGACGCCCTCGCCGCCGACCGGGCGATCCGCCGCCGCGCCGCGCGGGAGGCGATTCCGCTGCGGGCCGGCCTGGCGCTCAGGCATCCCGACCTTGCCGACGTTCACTACCTCAACGCCGTGCTCCTGGACGCGTCCCCGCCCGCCCCGGGACAGCTCGACGCCGACGGGGTCGTGGCCGAGGCCGAGCGCAGGCTCGGCGATCTCGGCCATCGTCACGTGGTCTTCGATGACGCCGCGGCCGGCGAGGCGGTGGCGGAGCGGCTCGCCGCCGCGGGCTGGGAGTGCAGCCGGACCCTGTACATGGCGTTCGCCGCGGACCCGGCGACGGTGGCGGCCGATCCACGCGCGCGGCTCATCTCCGAGCCCGAGATGCACGCGCTCCAACTGGCAGGGCTGCGCGCGGAGGCCCCCGAGGTCGACGCCCGCCCCGGGCTGGTGGAGCGGCTGGTGGCCACCCAGACCGCGCTGCGGGCCCATACGCCGTCGCGCTGCTTCGGCGCCGGCGACCCGGGCGGCGCGCCCGGCTCGATGTGCACGCTCTTCCTCGACGGGGACGTCAACGGCCGGCGCGTGGCCACCGTGGAGGAGGTGGGAACGCTGCCCGCGCAGCGCGGCCGGGGACTGGCCCGCGCCGTCGTATGCGCGGCGGTCGCATACGCGGGGCGGTGGGGCGCCGAGCTGATCGTCGTCCCGGCCGACGCCGACGACTGGCCGCAGGTCATGTACGCCCGGCTGGGCTTTGCGCCAGTGGGCCGGCAGGTGGCGCTGACCCGCCGCCTCCCGCGACGGGCGGCGGGGCGGGCGGGATCCGATTCCGTGGCGGGCGACGTGTAGCCTCGGCCGGGCATGGACACCGTCGCCGCCGCCGCCGCCGAATCGATCCCCGACAGCCGCTTCCCCGGGCCCTACCCGGTCGGCTCCTACGCTGCCCAGCTGCGTCGTCGCCTGCAGGAGTTCGCGCGCGTCCAGCTGGTGGGCGAGGTGTGGGGCTGTCGCGAGAGCCGCGTGCGCGTCTACTTCGAGCTGCGCGATGCGCGCGGGGCCCTGCCGTGCTCGATGTGGCGCGAGGACTTCGATCGCCTGGGCGTGACCCTCGCCGACGGGATGCGGATCGTCGTCGGGGGCGGCTGCGACTACTACCCCGGCAGCTCTGCCTCCTCTCCCACGTTCAGCTTCGCCGTCACCGAGCTGCGCCTGGCCGGCGAGGGCGATCTCCTGGTGGCGCTCGAGCGCCTGCGACGGAGACTGCACGCCGAGGGGCTGTTCGAGCCGCAGAAGCGGCTGCCCCGCGCCGCGCTGCCCAGGACGATCGGCGTGGTCACCGGGGAGCGCGGCAAGGCCCGTGACGACGTGCTGGCGGGCCTGCGGCGCCGCGGCTGGAGCGGGCGGCTGGTGTGGGCCTTCGTCCCCGTCCAGGATCGGCAGGCGGCGCCCCGGATCGCCTCGGCGCTGCGCGAACTGGCGGCGACCCCCGAGGTCGAGGTGGTGATCGTCGCCCGGGGCGGCGGGTCGCTGGCCGACCTCTATGCGTTCTGCGACGAGGCGCTGTGTCGGACGGTCGCGCTGCTGCGCGTCCCCGTGATCTCGTCGGTGGGCCACCACACCGACCGGACGCTCATCGACGACGTCGCCGCCGTGTCCTGCTCGACGCCTACGCACGCCGCCGAGGCCGCGGTCCCCGTGGACTGCACCGCCGCACGCCGGGCGCTCGCCCAGGCCGCTGCGCGACTGCACGACCACGGCCGCCGCGCGATCGTGGTGCGTGCGCGGGCACTGGGCCAGCTCTCCCGCGCGCCCGCCCAGCACGTGGCCCGCCACCGCGGACGCCTGCATCAGCTGCTGCGGGAGCTGCGCGCATCGGCCCGGCGCCGGGCCGAGAGCGGGCACGTCACCGCCGCTCGCCACGCGAGCACCCTGGAGCGCACCGCGGCGCGCGCCGCCGACGGGGACCGCGCACGCCGTGCGCGGGAGCTCGAGCGGCTGGCGCTGGCCCTGGCCGCTCACGACCCACAGCGCACGATGGCGCGCGGGTACGCGCTGGTGCAGGACCGGGCGGGGACCCCGCTGGGCTCGGCGGCGGCCGCCCGCACCGCGCGGGAGCTGACCCTGCGCTTCCATGACGGAGCCGTCGCGGCCGAGGTCGCTGACACGGAGGAGACCGAATGAACGAGACGCGGACCTACGAGTCGGCGGTGGGGCGCGTCGAGGAGATCATCCGGCGCCTCGACTCCGGCGAGGCTGGACTGCGCGAGACGCTCGACCTGGTGCGGGAGGGCCGCGAGCTGGTGGAGTACTGCGCCGGCGAGCTGGACGCCGTCAGTCAGGGGCTGGAGGAGCTGCGCCTGGAGGAGCTCGTGGCGCGCCTGGATCCGGCCCCGCCCGCCCCGGCGCCCGGCCGATGAGCACCTTCAGCGCGCTCGCCGACCTCCCGCTGCAGGTGGACGGCTACACCCTCGAGGGACTGCGCCAGCAGGTCTCCAGCGGGTTTGAGCGGCTCTCGACGGTGGTGCATCTCCACGGCGACGGCGCCGAGGGCGTGGGCGAGGACGTCGTGTACGACGCCGAGGACCAGGTCGCCCTCCAGGACGCCGGCCCGGTGCTGGCCCTGGCGGGGCGCTACGCCCTGGGTGAGTTCTGCGAGCTCGTCAACGGCCTCGACCTGTTCCCGGTCGAGCCCCAGCGCGGCGACGTGTCGCGGCTGTATCGCCGCTGGACGTTCCACAGCGCCGCGCTGGACCTGGCGCTACGCCAAGCGGGCCGGGCGCTGCACGCGGCGCTCGGGCGTACGCCGCAGCCGCTGACCTTCGTCGTCTCGCTGCGGCTGGGCGAGCCGCCCACGCTCGAGCCGATCGAAAGCCGGCTGGCCCACTACCCGACGCTGCGCTTCAAGCTGGACGCCACCACCTCGTGGACGCCGGACCTCATCGCCGCTCTGGCCCGGTCGGGCGCCGTGGACTCGATCGACTTCAAGGCGCTCTACCACGGGACGATCGTGGACCAGGAGCCTGACCCGGTCCTCTACGACCGGGTCATCGCGGCCTTCCCGGATGCGTGGCTTGAGGACCCCGACGTCGTCACGGAGGGGACGGCGGCGGCACTGGCCCGCGCGCACGACCGCATCACCTGGGACGCCCCCATCCACTCGATCGCCGACATCGAGGCGCTCCCGTTCGCCCCGCGCATGGTCAACATCAAGCCGTCGCGCATCGGCGGGCTCGAGAAGCTCTGCGACACCTACGACTACTGCGCCGAGCACGGCATCCGCGCCTACGGCGGCGGCCAGTTCGAGCTGGGGCCGGGTCGGGGGCAGGCCCAGTACCTCGCCGCGCTGTTTCACGCCGACACCCCCAACGACCTCGCCCCGGTGGGCTTCAACCAGAACGACCCGCCGCCGGGTCTGCCCTCCAGTCCGCTGCCGGTATCCGCTAGCGAGATCGGCTTTCGCTGGGGCTAACCGAGGTCGAGCAGGAGCTTGCCCGTCACGCGGCGGTCCACGAGGCGCTGGAAGGCCTCGTTGACCTGCTCGAGTCCGAGCACGGAGTCGACGTGGACCTTCAGCTCGCCCGCGCGCACCGCCTCCAGCGCTGCCATGAGGCCCGGACGGCGCTCCTCCCGGGTGAGGATCGTGCCGCCGTAGCCGAGCAGCGTCAGCATCTTGCGGTACAGCAGCCGCATGTTGAAGGTGACATCGGCGCCCGCCGAGACGCCGAGGCTCACGATCCGCCCGCGGGGGGCCATCGCCTCCACGGCCGCCGCCACGTACCCGTCACCGAGCACGTCGAAGGCGACCGTGGGCGCGAAGTCCGCCAGGTCGGCGGCGATCGCCTCGGGCCCCCCGACCACGACCCGGTCCGCGCCCTCTGCGGTGATCGCGGACACCTTGGCCTCCGAGCCGGTCTGGCCCCAGACCGTCGCTCCGGCGGCGCGGGCCAGCGACACGATCATGCTGCCCACACCGCCCGAGGCCCCCATGACGACCACGCGGTCATCGGCGGTGACGCGTGCCAGCGTGCGCACGCAGTTCAGAGCGGTGAGCCCGGCGATGCCCATCGCCGCGGCGTGCTCGGCGGCGACGCCGCCGGGCACCTCGAACACCGCCTCGCGCGGGACGACCGCGGCCTGGGACCACACGCCGTCGCGCACGAAACCGAGGCCCTCGCCCGCCACCAGCACGAGCCGGCCGTCAACCTCGCCGGCGGCCTCGCCGCCGAGCGTGCGCGGCCGCGGAGTGTCCGGGTTGACCTGGCCCTCAGCGTTGTAGCGATCGATCGGGTTCACGCCTCCGTAGTGCAGGTCGACACGCACCTCGTGAGCGCCGGGCGGCGGCAGTTCGACGTCCTGTACCTGCAGCGGCGCGCCCAACTCGACGAGCCGGGCGGCGCGGACGGTGTCGGAGCGCGATGGCATTGCGCCGCGGTTCTAGCACACACGCCTTCCTAGGCTCCACCGCATGACCACTTCCCAGAAACTCACCGGAACAGTGGCGCTGGTCACCGGCGCCTCCAGCGGGATCGGCGAAGCCACGGCGCTCGCGCTGGCGCAGCAGGGCGCGGCGGTGGCGATCGCGGCGCGGCGCAAGGACCGCATCGACGCCCTCGCAGCCCGGATCGCCGACGGCGGCGGCACGGCGCTGGCGATCGAGGCCGACGTCACCTCCCAGGAGCAGGCCGAGGCGCTGGTGGCGCAGACCGTGGCCGATCTCGGCCGGTTGGACACCCTGATCAACAACGCGGGCGTGATGCTGCTGGGCCCGATCGTCGACGCGCCGCTCGAGGAGTGGGAGCAGATGGTCGACCTCAACGTCAAGGGCCTGCTCTACTGCGCCCACGCCGCGGTTGGGCACCTGCTCACGGCCGCGCAGGACAGTCCGCGCCAGGTCGCCGACATGGTCAACATCAGCTCGGTGGCCGGGCGCGTGGCTCGCAGCGGCAGCGGGGTATACAACGCCACCAAGTGGGGCGTCGGGGCGTTCAGCGAATCGCTGCGCCAGGAGGTGACCCGCCGTCACGTGCGCGTGTCGCTCGTGGAGCCGGGTGCGGTGGCCACGGAGCTCGTCTCCCACAACCGGCCCGAGATCCGCGAGCGCTTGGCCGCGGGCGACGACTTCGAGCGCATGGAGTCCGAGGACATCGCCGACGCGATCGCCTACATCGTCACTCGGCCTTGGCGGATGGCGGTCAACGAGATGCTCATCCGGCCCACCGAGCAGGAGCGATAACGGGTGGCTACGTTCCACTGAACAGTCCCGTACTCTTGAGCGCGTCGTGGGCCGGCACGGTCCGGGGCGCCCTTCGAACCAGGAGATCCCTTGCAAGAAAGACTCGCCATCGCCGGCTCCGGGACGATCGCGGCAGGCCTCGCCGCTGTCGCTGCCGCCCACGGAGAAGTCCTGCTCTGGGCGCGCTCCCCCGCCTCGGCGGACCGCGTCCGCAGCGCCGTCGCCAAGCATTGCGACAAGCTCCCCGAGCTCAACGGCTGCGCCGACCGGGTACGGGTAGTGAGCGATCTGGACGAGCTGGCGCAGGCGACGTTCCTGGTCGAGGCGGTGGTCGAGGACCCCGAGCACAAGGGCCCACTGCTGGCGGAGCTGGCCTCGCACACCGGGCCCGACGAGATCGTGGCCACCACCACGTCGTCGCTGTCGATCGCCGATCTGGCTCAGGCCAGCGGGCACCCGGACCGGTTCGTGGGCCTGCACGTTTTCAATCCCGTGCCGCGCATGGAGCTGGTCGAGCTGGCCTTCGGGCCCGAGACCCGTGAGGACGTTCGCCAGCGCGCCCGCATCCTGTGCGAGGACCTGGGGAAGACCCCAGTGGAGGTCCCCGACACGCCTGGGTTCGTGGTCAACCGGCTGTTGTTCCCGTATCTGTTCAGCGCCGTGGAGTTCATGGTCCAGACCGGCATGGAGCCGGCCGACGTGGATCGCTGCATGACGCTGGGCGCCGGAATGCCGATGGGGCCGATCGCACTGCTGGACTTCGTCGGGCTCGACGTCTCCAAGGCGATCGGCGAGGAGATCGGCGCCGCCGTCCCGGCCCGGCTGTCCGAGCTCGTTGACGATGGGGCCCTCGGACGCAAGGCCCGCCGCGGTTTCTACGCCTACGACTAATTATTAAGGCTGCGTTCAGGTGCGCCGCCCAGTATTCATGGCGCGACGTACCTCATAGCAGCACCTCCTCCCCAGAAGCACGAGACCGGCCCGTCCCCAGCGGGCCGGTTTCTTTTTGGCTGCGACCGGCTCGCCACGGGCTGAGATCGGCGGTGGGCGAAGCCGGCCCCTGAGGGCCGGCTTCATCTCTCCTCTCAACCGCCGGATTGGAACCGGACGGCCCGTTGCCGGGCAATGTAACGAATGGCGCGAGTTCGCGCATCACCAACTGTGATTGCGGGCACACACGTCTGGCGTGAGAGGCCAGGGGCGTGAGCGCGCGGGGGCGGCCTCGAACTTCGGCTTTCGAGGGGTTGAACTGCGGCCTCTCGGGGGTGGGCGAGAGGGCTGTGGCGGATAGTGGCGCTATTTCCTCCAACATCCGCCACGACCGGGGCGTGGGTCCGCCCCGGTGCCGCCTACGCCGGCGCGGCCTCGGTGGAGGGCGCCTTGCGGTGGCGGATCCGGACCGCCTCGATGCGGTTCTCGCGCACCGATTCGACCCGGATCGAGTACCCGTCGGCGGTGACCTGATCACCGCGCTTGGGCAGCCGTCCCAGCTCGGCGAAGACGAAGCCGCCGACCGAGTTGTAGGCGTCGGTGTCGACGGGCAGGTGCAGCCCGTAGTCCTCGAGGTCCGAGACGGGGACGTGGCCGCGCACGAACCACTCGCCGCTGGCCAGCCGCCGTACGGCGCCGCCGGCGGGATCGGTCTCGTCGGAGATCTCCCCCACGACCTCCTCGATGATGTCCTCGGTGGTGACGATGCCGCTGGTGCGGCCGTATTCGTCAACGACGATCGCGAGTTCCGTCCGCTCGCGCTGCAGGTCGGCCAGGAGGTCGTCGAGCGGTTTGGTCTCGGGCACGATCGGCGCCGCGCGAACGAGCTTGTCGAAATGGGCCTCGTACCCCTCGTTCATCATCAGCTTGACCAGCTGGTTGACGTGGACGATGCCCTTGACGCGATCCTGGTTCTCGTCCTCGGTGACGACCAGGCGCGAGTGCCCGGTGGAGACGCAGCGGCGCAGGGCGTCCTGAACGGTCTCGGACAGGTCGACGGTGACCACCGCCGGGATCGGCGTCATCACCTGCCGGGCCTCCTGCTCGTGCAGGTGAAACACCCCCGTGAGCATGTTGGCCTCGCCGATGTCGAGGCTCCCGCCGCTGCTGGACTCGGCGATGATCCGCTTGATCTCGTCGGGCGTGCCGCCCTCGGGCTCCGCGTCGGGATCGGTGCCCGTCAGGCGCAGGAGCGAGTAGGACGCCGAGTTGAGCACATAGATGAACGGCGTGAACAGCACCCGGCACCAGTGCAGCGGGCGGGCGATCCGGCGGGCGAGGTCCTCGGCGTGCTGGATCGTGTAGAGCTTGGGCGCGATCTCGCCGACGATGCTCTGCGCCACGGTGATCAGCAGGTAGGAGATGATCACCGAGATCACCACGGCGGCGCCGTGGCCGAGCGGGCCGCCCAGGAGCGGCTCGAAGACGTGGGCGATGGCCGGCTCGCCGAGCGCACCGATGCCGATCGAGGCCATGGTGATGCCGACCTGGCAGGCGGCGATGTAGTCGCCGATGTCCTCGAGCTCATGCAGCGCCAGCCGCGCGCCGCGCTTGCCGTCGTCGGCCATGTCCTGCAGGCGCGATTTGCGCGAGCGCACGAGTGAGTACTCGGCGATCACGAAGAACGCGTTGATCAGGACCAGCAGCCCGGTCAGGATGATGAAGAGCGCCGTCACAGACCGCCGCGCATCAACCGGTCCGCCGTCCGGGTGGCGCTCTGCGCTAGCGCGCTGCTACTTCGAGGTCGATCGTCGTCGTTCATTCAGCGACGCGCCCAACGGTAGCAGCAGGCCCCGCCGGGATCGACGGGCCTCCCGCGCGGTCAGGGGTCTGGGAGGCGGGCCCGGCCGTCGCGGCCGGGCCCGCCTTCAGCCGGTGTCAGCTGCAGAGCGTCCGCGCCGGTGGGGTGGTGGAGCTTCCCAGGCGGTGGGCGTCGGCGATCAGGCGGTCGGCGCGCCTGATGAGCGACACCGCCTCGAAGAAGCCCACCTGCCGCTGCCCAGTCTCGGCATCGAACAGCGGCGCCTGGATCCGCGGCACGAGCGCGCTGCGGGCACTCTCGCACGCCTGCAGCTGGCCGTCGGTGGCCAGATAGCTCCCGTCACCGGCGGAGGTCCCGGCCAGCGCCTTGGTATCCGCGTTCAGGGTGTCCAGGCCGAAGCTCCCGAACGGGGCGTCGAGCTGCTTGTAGGCCGCGCCGAGAGCGTCAAGCTCCTCCCATTGGGGCGATGTGGCGAGCACGCTACGGGCGGCGCCAACGGCGGAGGTATTCCGTTGGTGTGGGACTCGTGACCAAGTGGTGAACGAGCCCCGGACCCGGCTATCCGCCGAGGTCGTCGAAGCGCGCGGCCATCATGAAGTCCATCTCGGTCAACCCGCCGGCCGAGTGGTTGGTCAACGACAGCTTCACCTTGTTCCAGCCGTGAAGAAAGATGTCAGGGTGGTGGTTGGCGTCCTCGGCGCTCTCGGCCACGCGGTTGACGAATGCCACCGCCTCGACGAAGTCCTCGAACCGCCACTCGCGGACGATCTCGTCGCCTTCGCGCTCCCACGGCAAACGCCGTAGCCTTGACGCGACGTCGTCCTCGTTGAGCACCTCTGCCATGTCTTCTCCTTGTTCGCTTCCGGTCAGCCTGCCACGGGTCAGAGGCCCGCAAACTTGAGCATGCGCATTGTCAGTCTGGTCCCATCCGCCACGGAGATGCTGTTCGCGCTGGGCCTCGGTCCCGACGTCGTGGGGGTCACGCACGAGTGCGACTATCCGCCGGAGGCGCAGGATCTGCGCAAGGTGACCCGGGACCTGCTGCCGCCCGGGCTCAGCGCGGCGGAGATCGACGCCGCCGTCAAGGAGCGCACGCTGGCCGGGGAGTCGATCTACGCGCTGGACGCTGAGGCGCTGCACGAACTGGCTCCGGATCTCATCGTCACCCAGGCGCTGTGCTCGGTGTGCGCGGTCTCCTATGACGACGTGCGCGCAGTCGCGGAGGAGATCGACACTCAGCCGATGGTGATCTCCCTCGATCCCCACACGGTGGGCGAGGTTCTGGGCGACGCCCGGACGCTCGCCCAGGCCACCGACACCAAGGACGCCGCGGTCGACCTCGTGCAGGAGGCGTCGGCGCGAATCGACCGAATCCGGCTGTTGACGCGCGGCGCGCGGCGGCCTCGGGTCGCCGCGCTGGAGTGGCTGGATCCGCCGTTCGCGGCCGGCCATTGGACGCCCCAGCTCATCGAGTACGCCGGCGGCGAGGACATCCTGGGATTCGCCGGGGAGAACTCCGCGGAGCGCAGCTGGGAGGACGTCGCGGCGTCCCGGCCCGACGTCGTGATCGTCATGCCGTGTGGCTACGACGCCGAGATCGCCTACCGCGAGGCCGAGATGCACCGCGACCTGCTGGCCGCGCTCGGGGCCGGCGAGGTCGTCGCGGTCGACGCTTCCGCCTATTTCTCGCGACCGGGCCCGCGCATCATCGAAGGGCTGGAGCTGCTGGCCCACATCCTGCACCCGGAGCTGGCGCCGGATCCGCCGGCGGGCGCCGAGGCGCTGTCGGTGCAGCTGTGACCAGCTCCGTCAGATCGTGATGCCGTTGGGCGTCAGGCCGTGACCGCCCGCCACGGCGATGGCGGCGACCACGCTTATCACCGCCACCGCGACGCAGCCGGCGAGCGCCGCCGCGGGCATCCGCCGACGCTCGCCGAGCTCGATGATCAGCCAGCCGCAGATCGCCCCGGCGACAGCCCCCGCGATGTGGCCGCCGATCGAGATCCCGGAGACGCTGAGGTCGAAGACGATGTTGATGATCAGGACCATCGCCAAGCCGCTCTGCCAGATCGAGATCCCGCGATAGTGGGCGACGACGATCAGCGCGCCGAGCACGCCGAAGCAGGCTCCCGAGGCGCCGACGGTCACCGCCTGGGGCTCGAACAGCAGAGCGCCGAACGACCCCGCCAGCAGCGACACGAAGTACACGACGCCGAAGTTGAGCCGGCCGATCGCCGGTTCCAGCATCGCGCCCATGAAGTACAGGAACACCATGTTGAACAGGATGTGAAGGAAGCCGTCGTGCAAGAAGCCGGAGGTCAGCAGCCGGTAGTAGTCGTGGTTCTGCGTGATCAGGGGTCCCCATAGAGCGCCGTGGTCGTACACCGTGCCGATGTGTCCCTGACCGACGCCGCCGAGCCCCGCGCCGCTGGCGGTCTCCGCGACGAACACGATCACGTTGATGGCGATCAGTGCCTGGGTGACGACCGGCCTCGAGGGGGCGCTGCGCACCGTCTTGACCTTGGTGCGGTCGCGCGCACACTCGGGGCAGCGCATGCCCACCGACGTCGGGGTCATGCAGTCCGGGCAGATGGGGCGCCCGCACGAGGAGCATGAGACGCCGGTCTCCCGCGACGGATGCCGGTAGCACGTAGCCATGGTGCGGTGACGGTATCAGCGCACCTGCGTCCGCCCGCCGGACCGCTCAGGGCGAAGCGGGACGGCTCCAGCCTGGATCAGCGGTCGGGCAGGACCCGCCGCGCCTCCTCGGCAAAGTCGTGAAAGGTGCGTTCGGCCAGGTCCAGCAGGTTGACCGAGGCCTGCTTGCGCGCGCGGTGCCGGGTACGCACGCGCAGCACGACCAGCGCGGTCCCGGCACTCGCGCCGATGAGGACGGCGGCGGCCGGGCGGGCCCAGTTGCGCGGATCGCGCATCGTCTTGAGCTCCCAGGCCTCGAGCTCCTCCTGGGCCAGCTCGGTGAGGCTGACCAGTGCGATCTCCATGCGGGCCGACAGGCTCTCGGGAGGGTCGACGGGGCTCAGCGCCTCGCGCAGCAGGGCCTCGAAGTCCGTGGTTCCGCTACTCATGAGCCCTCTCCGGGGGTTCCGCTGGTCTCGGTCACCATCTCCTCCAGCTGTCGGATGGCACGGTGCAGAAGCACTTTGGTGGCGCCGTCGGAGCGATCGAGCGCGCGGGCGATCTCCCGGTTGTCCATCCCCAGCGCGAAGCGCATGATGAGCGCGTTGCGACGGTCGTCGGGCAGCTGCGCGACGCCTTCCAGGATGCTCTTGAGCTCCTCGCGGCCCTCCACGAGCGCCTCCGTGGTGTGGGGCGCGGAGATCGTGCCGGCATCCTCGATCGCGGACTCCGGCTTGCGGGAGCGGTCGCGGTAGAAGTTGGCGGCGAGGTTGTGCGCGATGCGGATGAGCCACGGGCGCAGCGGCCGGCCGTCTGACTCGCGCAGGGCGCGCTCGAAGTGGCGATAGGCCTGCAGGAACGTCTGCTCGGTGAGGTCCTCGGCGTCGTGATGGTTGCCGACGCGGTAGTAGCTGTAGGAGTAGACGTCGCGCAGGTGGCGCTGGTAGAGCTCCGTGAAGCGGGCGTCGAGCTCTGCTTTGGATTCGCGGGCGTCGGGTGGCAAGTCACGCGGAGCGTACCTTCGCTCGATGCGGGCGGGCGTGCATCAGGCTGCGCGCGCCGAGCGGGATCGTTTGGGCGAAGGCGGCTCGGTGACCGTCGCCGCCCACTGATGGGGATCGATCCGCCCCTCAACGAGGGCGGCGAGGCCGTCAAGCGCGGGCGCGTCGAGCTGGGCCGCCCGCGCAGCGCTGGCCAGCAGCGGTACGGAGTCCACGGCCTCGGTCCCCTGCCCGAGCGCGTGGCCGATCTCTGCCGCGGGCACCCCCTGGGCCAGGAGCTCCCCGGCGCGGTGGTTGCGCGAGCCGCTGTCCACGACGCTGGCCACCAGCGCGCCGGCGCCGGCGACGCCGGCAAACGTCTCGGGCCGCCCGCCGCGGGCGCGGGCCAGGGCGTCGATCTCGGCGAACACCTTGCCCGCGGCCGCCCCGGCGATGTTGGCCCCAGCCTGGGTGGCCGCGGCGGCCGCGGCGAGCGCCGCGACGTTCTTGGCCGCCCCGGCGAGCTCGACGCCGGTGACGTCGTTGGTGACCTGGACGTCCAGCTTGGCGCGCGGACAGGATGTCCCGGAGCTGGCGAGCGAAGCCGCGATCGAGTGACGCAACCACCACCGAGCCGCCGGTGTCCAGCATCTCGGTGGCGTTGGCCGGGCCGCCCAGCACGGCTACCGCGCGCGCGTTGCAGCGCTCGGCGGCGAACGCCGAGGGCAGGGTGCCCAGAGGCGGGACGACGCCCTTGGAGACCACCAGGACCCCGGCGCGGCTGGTGATGCGACCGCCGTGGGCCGCCACCGCCGCCGGCATCGCCTTGGCCGGCACCGCCAGGCACACGATGTCGTCGCCCTCGAGGTAGACGTCAGCGGCGCGCATCACGCGCACCGTGTCGGGAAGCGGCACGCCGGGGAGGTAGCGCTCGTTCTCGCGCGCGGCGTGCAGCGCCAGCGCCTGCTCCTGCGTGCGGCAGCCCAGCTCGACCTCCAGGCCCGCACGCGCCAGGCAGACGGCGAGCGTCGTCCCCCAGCGGCCGGCGCCGATAACGGCGACGCGGCGCACCGGCGGCAGCCCGCCCAGCCACTCCCACTGCAGCATCACGCACGGCCAGATGCGGTCGGTGACGGCCCCGGCGAGCTCCACCGACGGGTGCTCCACCTGCGGGAAACGCAGCGCGCGCCCGGCGCGGATACGCACCTTATGGGGCCGGATGCGCCAGCCGCGGCGCACCGCCTCGGTGCCGAGCACGGCGACGGGGACAACCGGAGCGCCCGTTTCCAGGGCGAGGCGACCGACCCCGCGCCGGGGCCTGCCCAGCGAGCCGGGACGGGTCCGCGTGCCCTCCGGGAAGATGAGCACGATGTCCCCGCGGGCCAGGATCGCCTTGGCGGTATCGATGAAATCCGAGTCGCCGGCGCCGCGAGCCACGGGGAACGCCCCCAGTGACGTCAGCAGCCAGGCGAGGACGCGGTTGTAGTGGAACAGCTCCTTCTTGGCCACGTAGTACATCGGCCGGCGCGCCATGCAGGCGATGACGAACGGATCCAGGAAGCTGCGGTGGTTGGACGCGATGATCACCGGCCCCCGCCTGGGGATGTACTCCAGCCCGATCCGCTGGAAGCGGAAGTAGATGAGGAAGAACGCCTGGAAGGTGACGCGGACCAATCCGTAGATCAACAGGTTGGCCCGTTTCTCCCGCGCTCTGCGGTAATAGCGGTCGTGCTGCATCCACAATGCGGTACCCGTCCGCCGTCCGCCCGTTACAGTTGAAAGGCAGTGACCTCCGGCCTGGATCGCACCCGCACCCTTCGTGGCGCCGTGAGTGGCGCCGTGGCCGCGGCGGTCTGGGCCCTCCAGCAACCGCTGGACAAAGTGGTGTTCTCGAGCCGCTACGACGACGTCGAGCTGCTCGGCAAGGCGATCACCCGGGACGCCGGATGGCTTCCGATCGGCTTCGGCATCCACATGGCCGACGGAGCCCTCTTCGGGGCCGTCTACGCCAATATCGCGCCGGCGATCCCCGTGGCGCCGGCGCTGCGCGGACCGGTGGCGGCGCTGTCCGAGCACGTCGCGCTCTGGCCCCTGGTGGCGCTCACCGACCGGCTGCACCCGGCGCGCGGCGAGCTGCCCAAGTTGCGCGGCAACCGCGTGGCCTTCCTGCAGGCGGCGTGGCGCCACCTGCTGTTCGGGCTGGTCCTGGGCGAGCTGGAGCGGCGGATCAACGCCGAGCGCGAGCCCGAGCCGCCCGAGCCCGAGACCCCCTACTCCTCCAACGGCCACGGCTCCCTCGAGCACGCCGTGTCCGTGCACGACTCTCCCTGACCCCGGGGAGCCACAGGGCGCCATGCGGGTCCTGATCACCGGCGCCTCGGGCTTCGCCGGGTCGTGGCTGTGCCGGCATTGCGCCGAGGCAGGTGACGAGGTGGTGGCGCTGTCGCGCCGCGGCCTGGTGCCTGAGGGGTGCGGCCGCGGCGTCACGGTCGACCTGCGCGACGGCGCCGCCGTGCGCGAGGCGGTCCGGACCGCGGCTCCTGAGCTCGTCTACCACCTGGCGTCGCTGTCCTCGGTGGGCCGCTCATGGGACTCGCCGTCGCAGACGCTGGGCGACAACGACGCCATCACCGTGAACGTGCTCGAGGCGCTGCGCCACGTGGCCGGCGGGGCGCCGGTCGTGTGGGTCAGCTCGTGCGAGGTCTACGGCACCCATGCGGCGCTGCCGACCAGCGAGGACGAGCCCATGGCGCCCGCCAACCCCTACGCGGTCTCAAAGGCCTCGGGCGAGATGCTGGCCCAGGTGTACGGCGACGCCTACGGCCTGGAGATCCTGCGGGCACGCCCCTACAGCCACTCGGGCCCCGGACAGCTGCCGATCTACCTGCTCTCCTCGCTGGCCTCCCAGGCCGCCGAGGGCCGCCGCGCCGGAGCGGCGAAGCTCGAGATCGTCACCGGCAATCCCGACACGCGCCGGGATTTCACCGACGTCCGCGACGTCGTGCGCGCCTACCGCCTGCTGGGCCACGCCCTGGTGTCTGGCAAGCCGGGCGCGTCGGGCGGCGTGTTCAACGTCAGCTCCGGCCGCTCGATCTCCTCGGCCGAGCAGGTGGCGCTCCTGGCCCAGGTCATCGCGCCGATCGAGGTGGAGCACGTCATCGATCCCGCCCGCGTGCGGGCCAGCGAGGTGATGGAGCTATGCGGTGATCCCAATCGGCTGCGCGGCCTCACGGGGTGGGACCCCACCATCTCCCTGCGCCAGACCATGGCCGACGCGATCGCGTGGTGGGAGCACCGGCCGGAGCGCGCCCCCGCCTGAGGGGTTCGCGGGCGAGGCGCCTGCCAGACTTGACCGGGCCGCGCCCGCCTAGCTCAATTGGTAGAGCACTTCACTTGTAATGAAGGGGTTGGGGGTTCAAGTCCCCCGGCGGGCTTTCATCTGTGCGCCAGGCCACTGGCGCAGCGGCGCGATGGCCGGCGCCCGGGCGCTCGACGGCGGGGGACGCATCTGTTACGTTTCCGCGCTCGATCGGGCGGCACACGGATGAGGATGAGGCTATGAGCTCTCTGGGGAGACGTGCGGGATGGTCGGCGGTGGCGGCTGGGCTGGCGGCGGTCGCTCTGATCCTCGGCGGTGGCCCGGCGGCGGCTGCGGCGTCGACGCCACCGCTCAAGGTGGTCCTGGAGTTCGACGGCACCGGGACGTTCTCGGCGACCAACGGCGCCGGGACCGACACCCCGGAGCACGCCGACGTCGCGCTGAAGTGGAGCACGACCTACGCCGGCGACCTCCAGCCCGACGGCTCGATCACCTTCCAGGCCACGGGGGCCGGCGCGCCGGGCGAGGTTCTCCAGACGACGGCGCCGCCTCCGGGCACGTTCCACTTCACCAGCAGCGGCCTCGACACTGCCGACTGCACCGGCCCGCTGCCGGTGGCCCCCAACCCGCCGACGCCGGTGGCGACGGATGACAACGGCACGCTCACCGTGCAGTCGGTCACCTCCGTCGATCAGAACAACCAGACCGGGCAGATCAGCTGCCAGGGAACCGGCCCGCTCGGGGACTCCGTCGATCTGAGCGCGGATGCGGCCAACCTGGCCGGCGCGTTTCAGCCGTACCTGCCCGACGTGCTCAGCGCCCGGATCTCGCTGCCGCCCGACGCGCTCAAGAGCGGCTCGTTCACCCAGGCGGTCAGCAACAGCGCCGACGGCGTGGCCCAGCTGCCGGGCTCGTGCGCGGACGAGTTCGGCGTACCGGAGGGCCAGTGCCCGATGAGCCTGAACTGGTCCGGGACGATCAAGATCTCGGTGCCGTGCGGCGTCATCACGTTCAGCCACGGGGATGCGCCGGCGGTCGGCACGCTTGTCAACAAGGGTGACACGGTATCGACCGGTCCCAAGTCCCAGGTCGAGGTCACGATGCCGGACGGGGGGGTCTACCGGCTGGGCTCCAACAGCAAGGTCCAGTGCAACGGCCAGACGACCTTCGCCCCCAACGAACACAGCATCTCAGACGACTTCAAGCTCCTGCTCGGCAACATGTGGGCCGGCATCTCCGACGCGCTCGGCGGCGACCACGCGTTCGAGACCAGCACCGAGAGAGCCGGCACCGGCGTGCGCGGCTGCGCGTTCACCGAGTCGATCCAGCCCGGCGGCAGGATCCTGTTGCACGTGATCGACGGGACCGGATTCATCAAGGTCAACGGTACGCCCGAGGTGAACTACCCCGCGGGCGAGGGGCTGCTGCTCAACCCCGCCACGGGCAGGTACACGATGACGAACGCGTGGCCGGCGGCCGACCAGGCCCTCGTCCCGCCGGCGCAGCAGCCGCCCAAACTCACCGGCGTCCGGCTGGTCGGCGCCCACGCCGGCAAGCGGGCCACGCTGCACTTCAAGCTCAACGAGAACGCGGCGGTGACGGTCCGGATTCAGCGCGGCGCGCACCGGGTCCTGCAGCGCACGGTGGCCGCGCACAAGGGCGCCGGCGCGGTCAAGCTGGGCTCGCTGCCGCGCGGCCGGTACACGCTGACGGTGTTCGCCACCGTGCAGAAGCGGTCGACGGCGGCGCAGGAGAGCTTCCGCGTCAGGTGATCTGACCGCCCCGGCGCCCTCTACCGCTCACGCGGAGCGCCGCTCTCGTCGCCGCCCAGCGAGCGGAGTTTGTCGAGCTGGCGCCGGAGCTGGTCGTTGAGGGCGACGGCGGGTGAGACGGTCTGGGTGATCGCGCCCATCTCGGTGACGACCTGGGCCAGTTCGGTGGTGATCACGCCCACTCGGTCGACGGTGCCGTCGACGCGACCGACGGTCTCGTCGAAGCGGTCCAGCACCGCGGCGAACTGCGCAAGCAGTGATTTGAAGTCGACGAGGACGTGATCGAAGTCGCTCAGCGACCGGTCGACGTGGGCCAGCGTCTCGTCGACGTTGACGACGGCCGTGACGAGCCGGCGCGCCTTCCTCGAGGTCGCGGCCACTGACTCGGGCATACCGGTCAACTCTACTCGCGGTCCCAACCCGCGCCGGACATCGGCAGGGGTCGCTGGCGAGCTGCCCAGCTGCCGGTCAGGTCTGGGCGAGGATGATCGCGAGGGTGCACGCCGCAAGCGTCACGCCGGCGGCGCTGAACGCCGCTATGAGCCGGGAATCAAGCGTGCTGTCGGTGCTGGTCAGCGCGACGCGGGCAAGTCGCTCATGGCGCAGCGCTCCCACGATGACCATGCCAATGGCGATCAGGCCGTAGCCGACGCCGAGCAGGACGTACGGCCAGGAGGCGACGTGGAGCAACTGCGGCGTGACGCGACCAACGGCAAGCGCGCCCGCGAGCGCGACCAAAGCGGAGCGCCACCACGCCAGCCAGGTGCGCTCGGCCGCCATCACGGCCTGCTTGACAGCGATGTCGGCGACGTCCACCGGCGTGGGCGGGGAGGATTCGGCCATGGCGCGATTGAACCACCCAGGGGTGGCGCGCCACACTTATCGTCATGACCACCGGCACGGCACGGTGGCGCCGAGCCCGCCCCTTCACACGGCACCCGACATCCGGGCGCCGGCCACCGTCTGCGCTGCGCCGGGCGGCGCTGGCGGCGGGGGTGCTGGTCGTGGTCCTCGCGATCGCGGGCGTGGTCTATCTGCAGTCCCTGCCGGGCATCGGCGACGCCGAGTCGCGCGCGGCCCAGATCATGGCCTCACATCAGGAGGGCGACGTCATGCCGGCGCCCCGGCGCCTGGTCGATGCCGCCGTCTCGGTTGAGGATGAGCACTTCTTTGACAACGTCGCCGTCAACGTCATGAGCGGGATGGGCCGGGCGCTCCTGGCGGGTCTGGAGGGCGGGGGCGACACGGGAGGGAGCACAATCGACCAGCAGCTCGCCAAGCAGCTGTACGGCGGCTCGGCGCCGCGTGACATCGGCCTGGGCGTCAAGCTCGCACTCGCCTACAGCCCACGCCAGATCATCGCGATGTACCTGAACGTCGCCTACTACGGCCACGGCTATTGGGGTGTGGCGCAGGCCGCCCGGGGCTATTTCGGGACGACACCGGCCCGTCTGACCTGGGGCGACGCGGCGATGCTCGGAGGCCTCCTCCAGGCACCCAGCAGCTACGACCCCCTGGCGCATCCGTCGCTGGCGCGGGCGCGCGAGCGCCACGTTCTGTCCCAGCTCGTCGTCAATCACTTTCTCCCCGCGCGCACGGCCACCGCGGCGCTTGCTGCTCCGCTCATCCCGCGGGCCTGAGCCCGGCCGGTACGATCCCACTTCGCCTACCGAAGCTTTCCGCGGTGGAAAGCTCGGGGTGTCGAATCATCCGCGGAGCGGCCCATGCCAAGTCGCGCTGAACTCGTCGGACGAGTCTCGGAGGGCATGCACCTCGCATCGGCGTACGGATTGCTGGTCCACCAGGCGATCGCCGACCGGCTCGGCCTCATCCCCACCGATCTGCGCTGCCTGGACGCGGTGCGCGGTGAGCCGCGGCTGACGGCCGGGCGTCTGGCCGAGATCACCGGCCTGAGCACCTCGGCCACCACGGCCGCGCTCGACCGGCTCGAACGCCGCGGCTTCATCCGCCGCCTGCGGGACGACCTGGACCGCCGGCGCGTGTTCGTCGTCTCCACCGGACTGCACGAGCAGGAGAGCGCCCGCCTGTTCGCCCCACTCGACGCGGTTGCCGTCGAGATCATGGCGGGCTACGACGACGCGCAACTGACGCTCATCGCCGATTTCCTGGATGAGCTCAACGCCGCCCACGCGCGACTGGTCCGTGAGCGGGCCGCCACGACGCGTTGACATCCCGGGTACCGTCCGTGTACGGATAATCCGTACACGGAGGGAGTTGGAGCGTGACACCCCAGACTGCAGGTCGGCTGCTCAGCGGCGACGAGTACCTCGAGTCGCTGCGCGACGGCCGCGAGGTGTGGATCGACGGAGAGCAGGTGGCCGATGTGACCGCCCACCCGGCGTTCCGCAACGCTGCGCGCTCCGTGGCTGGGCTCTACGACGCCATGCACGATCCCGAGCTGCGCGACGTGCTGGTCTCGCAGGACAGCGAGGGCCTGACGACGCACCGGTTCTTCCGCCCGTCCTACAGCTCTGACGATCTGCTGGCCTCTCGCGAGGCGATCGCGACCTGGTCGCGGATGTCGTACGGGTACATGGGCCGCACCCCGGACTACAAAGCGTCGTTCATGGCCAGCCTGGGCGCCGACCCCGACTGGTACGCGCCGTTCGGCGACAGCGCGCGCACGTGGTACCGGGTCTATGCCGAGCAGGCGCTGTTCCTCAACCACGTGCTGGTCAATCCGCCCATCGACCGCGGCAAGGCGGTGCACGAGGTGGAGGACGTCTACGTGCACGTCGTCAAGGAGCGAGACGACGGCATGGTCGTGCGCGGCGCCAAGATGCTGGCCACCGGCTCGGCGATCACCCACGCAACGTTCGTGGCCCAGAACAGCGCCGTCGAGCTGGAGCAGGGCCGGGCCGAGGACTACGCCCTGTGCTTCATCGCGCCGATGTCCTCGCCGGGGGTCAAGCTCATCTCCCGAGCCTCCTACGAGCTCAGCGCGCGGTCGCCGTTCGACGCGCCGCTCTCCAGCCGCTTTGACGAGAACGACGCCGTCGTGGTGTTCAACGACGTCCTCGTCCCCTGGGAGGACGTGCTCGTGTACCGCGACGTCAGGCGCGCCACGGCGTTCTACGCCCAGTCGGGGTTCATGCCCCGCTACACCTTGCAGTCGGGGACGCGCCTGGCGGTGAAGCTCGACTTCCTGTGCGGGCTGCTCGCGGCCGGCCTCGAGACCAACGGCACCGACGGCTTCCGCGGCGTGCAGGTGGCCATGGGCGAGCTGATGGGCTGGCGCAACCTCATCTGGGCCCTGACCTCGGCGCTGTGCCACGACACCCAGCCGGGCCCCGGTGACAGCGTGGTGCCGGCCATCGAGTACGCCGTCCTCATCCGCCAGTTCGGGACCCAGGCGTTCGGGCGCGCGCGCCAGATCTTCACCGAGCAGCTCGGTGGGGCGCCGCTGGTCATCCCGTCGAGCACCGAGGATCTCCGCAGCGATGCGCTGCGGCCGGTGCTGGACCGCTACTACCGTGGCTCGACCGGGGACGCGCACGACCGGATCAAGCTGTTCAAGCTGATCTGGGACGCGATGGGCAGCGAGTTCGCCGGCCGCCACGCCTGGTATGAGGTCAACTACTCGGGCAACCAGGAGCAGATGCGCCTGGACATGCTGCGCTTCTCCTCCAAGCGCGGGATCGCCGCCAGACAGCGCGAGCTGGTGGACGCCTGCCTGGCCGACTACGACCTCGAGGGCTGGGCTCGGGGGCCGTGGATCACGTGAGCGCCCCGGCGTTCGACCTGCTGGCCGCACCCGGTCACCTCATCCGGCGCGCGCAGCAGCGCCACCAGGCGCGCTGGGGCGAGCTCGTTGGCTCCGAGGTCACGTCCGTGCAGTTCGCGGTGCTGGCCAAGCTCGCCGCCGAGCCCGGCTGTGACCAGAACACCCTCGCCGCTGCGCTCTCCATCGACACCTCCACGCTGGCCGAGGTGTGCCTCCGGCTGGCCTCCCGCGGCCTCATCGACCGGGAGCGCTCGGCGCTCGACACGCGCCGCTACCACCTGTATCTCACCGACCTGGGGCGGGCCGTGCTGGAGCACCATATCCCCGCGGTCGATGCGGTCGGGGAGGCGCTCCTGGCGCCGCTCACCGAGCGTGAGCGCGCCACGCTCATGCGGCTGCTCAGGCGCGTGATCGGGGTCTAGCGTCCGCGCTCGAGCCGGCGGACGAGGTACGCCCACATCGCCGCGATCTGGCCCTCGGACCAGACGGTCGCGCGCTTGCGCACCGCCTCGTCATCGGGCGAGGAGCGCGACACGCCGCCGAGCGCCTCGGTCAGCATCTGCTGGCGGGCCGCGTTCTCGAGCAGCACGGCGCGAATGACCGCGTCGCGCACGCCCGCGCCGGCGGTAACGATCCCGTGGTTGACGAGCAGGCAGGCGGGTTGCGCGGCCAGGGACAGGGCGACGTCGGCGCCCAACTCGGCGGAGACGATGAGCTCCCCGGTGCGGGTGTAGCGCGGCACGTCCGGCGGCACGAACATGGTGGCCGCGTGCGAGATCGCCCGCAGCGGCCGTCCGCTGGCGCCGAGGGCGATGGCGTGCGGCGGATGCGAATGGACCACGCCGGACACGTCGGCGCGGGCGCGCATGACCTCGGCGTGGATCGGCCACTCGATATGGCGGGGATGGTCGCCGACCAGCACCTCGCCGTCGAAGGACACGAGGATCACGTGGTCGGCGGTGATCTCGTCAAAGCCGAAGGTGGAGGCCTTCATCCAGATGCCGCGGCCGCCCGGGTCGCGCGCCGACACATGCCCCCACACATAGTCCTCGTGCCCGTTGGCGGCCAGGATGCGACAGCCCAGGGCCACCAGCTCACGCGTGTCCTCGGCCGACGTCACCGAGGCGATCGTGTCAGATCGGATGTCGGTCGAGCCATGCACCGGTCTGTTCGTCGAGAGATAGCCTCAGCGCGCATGCGAATCGACTGCCACGTCCACGTGCACCCGCCCGCCTATCGCGCGGCGCTGGGCGACGCCCCGCTTCCGCCGATGGCCCTGGCCGATCTGGAGGCGGCGATGGAGCGCCACGAGATCGACGCCGCGATCATCTCCACCGGCCAGCCGGGTGCGTTCGCGGGGCGCGACGCCAACGGCAGCGAGCTGGCCCGCCGCGCCAACGACGGGATCGCCGAGATCGTCCGCGCCCAGCCCTGGAAGTTCGGGGGCGTCGCAGCGCTGCCCCTGCCCGACGTGGACGCGGCTCTCGCGGAGCTGGACCGTGCCTATGACGAGCTCGGACTGGATGGCGTCATGCTCCTCACCAACGTCGCCGGCACGTATCTCGGTGATCCCGCGTGGGAGCCCGTGTTCGCCGCCCTGGCCGAGCGCGACGCCTATGTGTTCGTCCACCCCGGGTTCCCGCCGCACCCGGCGCCTCTGCCCCACCCCATCTGGCTCTACGAGTTCCCGTTCGAGACGGTGCGGGCGGTGGCCAACCTCATCTACAGCGGGACGCTGGAGCGCCACCCCTCGCTGCGGATCCAGCTGTCTCACCTCGGCGGCGCCGCGCCGTTCCTGGCCCACCGGATCGCCTCGCTGGCCGATCGTGAGCCCGAACAGGCCGCCCAGGCCCCGGCCGGCGCGCTCGCCTACCTCGAGCGCCTGTACTACGACACCGGCCTCGCCAACCACGTGCCCGGCCTCGTGGCGACCCGAGCGGTGACCTCGGTGGAGCACATCGTGTTCGGGACCGACTGGCCCTACGCCGCGCTCCCGCCCGGGGGCGGCGACCCGGCGCCGGACCTCCAGGTGCTGGACGAGCACGAGCGCGCGGCGGTGGATTCCGGCAATGCGGCCGCGCTCGTGCCGCGCCTCGCTTCCAGGGGCAGCGAGTGATCCTGCTCCCAACGTCTGATCGCCTCCGATTGTCTCGACGATCACCACTGGGCGGCGTCAGAGCGCGATCTCGCGTTGCAGACGCAGCCCCTCGGCGAGGCGGCGATCGTGGGTGGCGACGACCAGCGCGCCCGGCCAGTCGGCGAGGGCCGCCTGCACGACCTCGAGGGACTCGACGTCCAGGTGATTGGTCGGCTCGTCGAGCAGCAGGCACGTCGCTCGTTGATGGGCGATCACGGTCAACTCCGCGCGCGTGAGCTCGCCGGGCGACAACGTGGCCCCACTGCGTCCCGCCGACTCGGCGAACAGCCCGAACGACGCCAGCGCGGTGCGCGCGGGTGCCTCGTCCAGTCCCGTGAGCTCGCGCACCTGGGCGCACAGCGGAACCGGGCCGCCCAGGGCGTCCCGAGCCTGGCCAAGCTGGGCGACGACGGCGCCCGGGGCGACGCGCCGGTGGCCCCGCGCCGGCGCGAGGTCACCGGCCAGCGCCGCCAGCACGGTCGATTTGCCGCTCCCGTTGGGCCCGCTCAGCCGCACTCGCTCGCCGTATGCGAGCGCCAGCTCGATCGGACCCAGCGACCATGCGCCCCGGCACAGCACCGCGCCGGTCAGCGACAGCACCCACGCCTGACGGCGCTCTGCGGGCGTGAGCGTGAGACGCAGTGCGCGGTCCTCCCACGGGGCGTCGGGAACCTCGATGCGCTCCGCCCTGCCGCCCATCTTGCGGGCCCGCCCCTGCATGCCCTCGGCTCGCATCGTGACCCACTCCCGTAAGTGCTTGTCGTTGTCGTGCACCCGGGCTCGCGCCCGTCTGACGCTGGATGCGGCGCGACGGCGCGTCTCACGCTCGGCGGCGGCGAGCCTCGCCCGACGGTCCAGCGCATCACGGCGCTCGGCCACCACCTGCGCGAGGGCAGAGTCACGCTCGCGCTCGTAGGCGTCCCAGCCCCCGCGGTAGTGGCGTGCCCGGCCGGTGTGCCGGTCGAGCTCGACGATCTCGTCGGTCACCTCCGCAAGCAGCGCCCGGTCATGAGAGACGATCACGAGCCCGCCGGCGCGTTCCCCGATGAGCCGGCCCAGCCGCTGCAGGCCATCGGCATCGAGATGATTGGTGGGCTCGTCAAGGAGCACCACGTCGAACCGGGCCACCGCGAGCGCCGCGAGGCCGGCACGCGCCGCCTGCCCCCCTGACAACGTGGCAAGCGGTCGGTCAAGGAACGCGTCGTCGAGGCCGAGCTGTGCCGCCGCAGCGGCCAGCCGCCCATCGACGTCCGCCCCGCCGAGCGTCAGCCAGCGCTCGAGGGCGGTTGCGTGGGGTCCGACGGCGCCCAGATCGCCGCGGGTCAGCGCAGTCGTCCATCGCTCAACTTCGCGGTTGGCCCGCTCCACTCCGACGCGACGGAGGATCGCCTGGCGGACGGTGAGGCTTCGGTCGCCGTCATCGGCGAACTGCGGCAGGTAGCCGACGCTGGCCAAACAGCGGACCGCACCCCCGTCAGGGGCCTCGCACCCGGCCAGGATCCGAAGCAGAGTCGACTTGCCGGCCCCGTTGGGGCCGATGAGCCCGATCCGGCTACCCGCGTCGACGCGCACCTCAACGGCGTCGAGCACGGTGCGATCGCCGTGTCGTCGTGTGATCTGGCGAGCATCCAGCAAGGTCGCGGGCATGCTCCACTCCTTCCGGAACGAGTGTGGACACCGGTGCATCCGCGAGTCCCCGGTGCGCGGACCGGAGAGTCAGTCGAGGCGGATGTCAGCAGGCGTCACGCATACGGCGGCCCGGAAGGGCCGAGAGGCAGCGTAGCACCGGACGCCGCGGCGCTCAGCTCACGCTGCCGCCGAGCGCTGTGACGAGCTGCTTTGCGCCGTTGCGGTGGGCGCGTGCGATCTCGAACTCCCACGTGACCCCGTTGATGAAGCTCAGCTTGAGCTGCGACAGGAGCTTGCCCTGCTCGAGCGAGACGGACTCGACCTCGCTGCGCGGCACCCGAACGAGAGCGTCGCCGGTGGGATGCGGCTTCCACCCCAACTGCGAGGTCTTGGTCAGGGCCAGCTCGGTCTCCGAAGCGGCGAGGTAGCCGGCCCGCCCGAAGCTCGGCATGTCGGGCGCGCCCGACTTCGTCTTGCCGGCGATCGCCGAGGCGGCGAGGTCTCCCACCATGCCTCCGACCTGGCCGCCCGCGGTGCGCATGGTCATCTTCTTGGTCAGCCCCCGCGGACTGACAACCGTGCCTGCAACCTCGGCCGCGCCAAGGGCCGCCGATGCATCCTTTCCCATGGTCCCGGTCCTCCAGATGTGTTGTGTGGTGATGCGCTGCCCCACCCCTGTTGCGGCCTGCGGGCCGCCGGGCATGCCCCACATTATGTACGTTGGGGATCCAGTGGACGAGGCGACGATCGAGGATGGGGTTCCCACCACCGCCGGATGGTTCGTGATCAACGCGCACGACGCGCGCTGGATGCACAACGACATGCGGACCGTCTGCAAGTTCGGCGGCGGGGGACCGGCCCACTTCGACGAGCTGGGGGTCGGCCTGTACTGGATCGAGCCGGGTCACCCGATGACCCTCTACCACCACGAGGCCGGGCAGGAGGACTTCCTCGTCCTGCGCGGCGGCTGCGTCCTGGTCATCGAGGGGGAGGAGCGCCGGCTCGGCGCGTGGGACTTCGTGCACTGCCCGCCGGGGACCGCGCACACGATCGTCGCGGCCGGCGAGGCGCCGGCGCTCATCCTCGCGGTCGGCGCCCGCCGGGAGAAGGGCAGCGCGCGCTATCCCGTCGAGCCTGCCGCGATTCGCCACGGCGCCGGCGTGCCCGACGCCGACACCACGGCGCGCGAACACTACGCCACCTTCGGCACGCCGCGACCGCGACCCGCGCCCGAGTTCTAAATCTAGGCGCCGTTGCGCCGCGCCCAGCGCTCCTCGCCGTACAGCCGATCGGCGAACCGGCCGGCCGGATGGGAGCGCAGCCGCCTGACCTGCCGGGCCGCGTCCGCCGGCATCGCCTCGAGCGGGGGCAACGGCGACCCGTATCGGTTCGGCAGCAGCATCGGGGCGGCGAGCGCCGCGAAGGTGAGGTCGGCGGCGGTGAAGCGATCGCCGAGTAGAAACCGCCGTCCGTCGGACATGCGCGCGGCGATGTCGTCAAACGTGGCATCCACGCTGGTGAGCGCCGCCGCGGCCGACGCATCGTTGACGCCCAGGAAGTGGCTCACCCCCACCCCGACCAGCGGACCGCTGACGCGGAAGGCGAGGCGCTCCCAGCGCGGAAGGCCGGCCTCGGCCCAGGGACGCAGGTGATCGACGACGGGCAGCGTCTCGTGGTACATCCACAGCCGGCCGTGGGGGCCGAGCCCGTCATCGAGCTCTGACTCCAGCGCCGCCGCCTGGGCCCCGAGCTGCCCGGCGGGGTACAGACGGTGAGCTTCGGGCAGGCGCGCATCGGCCCAGCGCAGGATGTCGGTGGAGTCGGCGAGGACCTGGCCGTCCTGGCTCACGAACACCGGAACCGTCCCGCCTCCGCCGGCGCGCCGGGCGGCGAGCACGTGGATGATCTGGAGGTGGGGCTGCTCGACGTAGGCGACGCCGGCACGCTGCAGCGCCCAGCGCGCCTTCTCGCAGAAGTGGCTGATGGGGATCGTGATGAGGCGGGCGGGCACGGCGGGACGCCTCAGCGCACGATGGAGCTCGTGATCGAGGGGGGTCGAGCGCCCAGGAAGTAGATCCCAGCCAGTCCCGGGGTGTGGAACACGTCGTTGGGGTTGTCGGTCAGCGTGCTGCGGGTGATCGCCATCGTGCCCGTCCGGTCGTTGGAGACGAAGAAGACCGCCCCGCCGCCCTCGTTGGCGTGGTTGGCGGTGAACGTGCAGCCGCCGATCGACAGGCTCATCGCGTCGCCGTCGTTGTAGATCGCCCCGCCGCTGCCACCGCCCGGGGTCCCGGCGCGGGCGGGATTGGCCCCCCGTCCGATGGCCCGGTTGCCCGAGAATCGGCTGTTGAGCACGGTCCAGGAGACGCCGATGCTGCTCAGCGCTGCGCCGTTACTGCACACGTTCGCGGTGAAGGTGCTGCCGACGACGTACACGGGACGGCCACGGTACTGCGAGAGCGCCCGGACGGCCGCGCCTCCGAGGTCGGGTCCGGTGGGATCGCAGCGGTTGCGCGAGAACGTCGAGTTGACGATCCGCAGCTGGCCGCCACGGTCGAAGATCGCCCCGCCCCCGCCCCCGTCGAAGTGCTGGCCCGTCGAGTTGCCGCCGGTGAAGGCGATGTTCTGGATCACGAGCCGGGGGGTGGACTGGTCCTGGCAGTGCGAGGTCGTCCACACCTGGGCGGCGTCGCACGTGTCCATGTACAGGATGCGGCGCCGGCCCGCGCCGCTCAGCGTCACCCGCCCGCCTCCGTCCAGCACCACCTGGCGGCTGGTGTTCCTCACCTTGGCGGTGGCCCGCATGGTGATCGTGACCGGCTCGGGCCCGCAGTCAAAGCGGATGACCCCGCCGGCGCGCACCGCGGCGACCACGGCCGCCGAGCTGCAGCCCGCCGGGGTCCCGTGCCCGATGACCCGGCTGGGATGCGACGTGTCCACGGTCCCACCGGCGGCCGGGACCGGCACCGGCCGCGCCCCCGGCGCGGCGGCCGCGACGCCGGGGGTGGCGAGCGTGCCCGTGAGGCAGGCCAGGATCAGTGCATGTCGCATCGCCCCCCACAGGGTAGGCGCGGCGACATGCCGACGCGGGGCCGCCGCCGCCCCAACGGCCCACGTCAGCTCACATAGGCCCGGGGGGCCAAGATCCATCCGGACCCCCCGGAGAGTCAGGGAAGTGGGGGCACACTCGCCCGACCCGCGGGACGAAAATGACTTTCGTCCCAAGCTTGCGTAGAAATGATTATGGCAAAGAGCGATGCCGTGAGATGAAGTTCTTCGACCAACCTTCAGCTCCTTCCGGCGTTCTTGTTGATGGAGCCACGTTGGCGGAGCTTGGCCCTGATAGCGGTCGGGCTGCACCCGAGCCGCTGGTGATGGTTGTGGGGGCACCGCGTCCCGGGGGGCCAGGATAGCCCCCCCGGGACGCAGTCCAGGCCTGGGCGATGCCGCAAACCGCTGACGTATTCGCGCGAACGCATGACACGGTCCTGACTGGACTCTGACGGCGCTGTGGCTCAAACTGTGCGTATGGGGGTAACTGCAGCCGTCCTGGGGGTCCGACACGGACCGGACCGCCAAAGCGGGCTCGGTCACAGCGACGAGCTGCTGGTCGCCGGTGTGCGCGCCGGCGACCCGGCGGCGTTCGAGGAGATCTACGACCTTTACGCCCGGGGAATCCTCGCCTTCTGTGTGCACATGCTCGGCAACCGCGAGGCGGCCGAGGACGCCCTGCAGCTGACGTTCGTCGCCGCCTACCGCGCCCTGCAGGGCGGTGACAGCAGCATCGCGCTGCGGCCCTGGCTGTACACCATCGCCCGTAACCGCTGCTTGTCTGAGCTGCGCGCCCGCCGAGAGGCCGTCGGCGTGCTCCAGCTGGTCAGCGACACGCCGGTTATCGAGGGGCTCGCCGACCAGGTCCAGCGGCGCGAGGACCTCCGCGAGATGCTGGACGACATGCGACGGCTGCCGGCCGACCAGCGGGCCGCGCTCGTGCTGTTCGAGCTCGGCGACCACCCGCAGAAGGAGATCGCCACCGTCCTGGGCGTCCGCACCGAGAAGGTCAAGGCGCTCGTGTTCCAGGCACGGGAGGCGCTGGTGCGCGGCCGCGCGGCTCGCGAGCATCCCTGCCGCGACATCCGCGAGCAGCTGGCCACCCTGGAGGGCCGCGTCCCGGCCCGGAGTGTGCTCCGCGCGCACATCGAACGCTGCCCCGGCTGCCGGTCCTTCGAGCACGATGTGCGCCACCAGCGCGCGGCGCTGGCGCTGATCCTCCCGGTAGCGCTCACCGGGGAGCTCAAGAACTGGATCCTCGGCTCCTCCCTGCACTCCGGCGGCGCGGTCGCTGCCGGGGTCGGCGCATGCGGCGGCGGCGTCGCGGCGGGCGCCTGCGGCGGCGGCGCGGTTGCCGGCGGCGCCACGGTCGTGAGCGGGATGGGCGGCGCCGGCGCCATCTCCGCGGCCACCGCGGGCGGGATCGCCGGCACCGGCGCGGGGACGGCCGCCATCGCCACGAGCGCGCCGGTCGTGGCTGCGGCGGCCGGACTGACCGCCGTCGGCGAGTCGGTCGGCGGCCTCAGCGCGACGGGCGTGATGGCCAAGATCCTCACGGCGGCGGCCATCGCGACCGTTGCCGCCAGCTCCAGTCACAACGACAAGCTGCTGCCCCACGCCGGTCCGGCGACGGCGAAGGCCCACCACCGGCGGCTGGCATCGGCGGTCCCGCTGGAGGCGACGCACAGGCCCGCCCGGGCCGGTGGGACCGCGACAGGTGTGCCACCCAACGTCACGGCGACACCTCTGGGCAGCCCCGCCGAACCGCCTTCGAGCACGCCCACCGCCGCCGCGGGGGCCACTTCCACCGCGACCTCGAGCCCCTCGACCACCGCCGGCACGGGCGCGATGACGCCGCCCACGGCCGGCGGCGCCCCAGGCAATGGCGCGACGTCCACGCCTTCGGCCCCCGAAACCGGGCCTACCTCGGGCGGCACCTCGACGACCGCGAGCGCGCCGGCCGACCCCGGCAGTGGCACGACCACGACGCCGTCGTCCGGAGCCTCGAGCACCAACGACGGCGCCGGCTCGAGCGCGGCGCCGGCGGCCAATCCGACCTCCTCCCCTGCATCGGACCAGACGACCGGGACGACGAGCGCCTCCCCGCCGCCTGCGGGCGCGACCGGCAGCACCGATGCCTCCGCACCGTCGACTGGCGCCACCGCTGGCACCGGCGCGGCGACCGCCACGACGAGCGCGGCGAGCGATGCCGCGCCGGCCTCGAGCCCCGCGACAGCCCCCTCGACCTCGACGTCTGCCGCGCCGCTGAGCACGGCCGCGGCGGCCGGCGGGGGCAACGCGGCGGCGAGCTCCACGGCGACGCCGGGGAGCTAGCCGGACTCAGCGCAGGCGCCGTCGGCGCCCGTCGGCCGTGACGTAGACCGGCGCAACGCGGATGCTGCGGCGGATCCGGCGGCCCCGCCGGAGGGCGAACGCCCCGATCCCGGCGGCGGCGGCGAGCGATGAGATGGCGTTGATGACGAGGATCGTGGTCATGGTCAGACTCCTTGGACGCTGACCTGGAGCATCCCCGGCGTTCGTGAACGCCACCTGTGCCCTAACCGCACAACTCCGTAAGAAACCCGCGCCGTGTGCCGGACGGGTCAGACGCAGAGAGCCGGGGCGAGCTCCTGGCGTCTCGTTCGGGGGCAGCAACTTTCGCGGCGGCGCCGGGTTTGCCGGGAATGTAGGGCGCGCCGGCGTTGCCCGCGCGCCGCGAGGACTCCCAGGAGGCAGCGATGCGAATGATCCGGCGCCATCTCTCGTACGCGAACGTGGCCTCCACGCTCGCGCTCGTGTTCGCGATGGGAGGCGGCGCGTACGCGGCCCTGTCGCCGGTGCAGAACGGAGTGATCCACGCCTGCTATCGAACGTCCAACGGCGCGCTGCGCGTCGTGCGTGCCGGAGCCCGCTGCGGCCGGCGAGAACGGGCGCTCGCCTTTCACCAGCGGGGCCCGATGGGCCGTCGCGGCGCCACCGGCCTCACCGGGCCCACGGGCAAGACCGGCGCCACGGGCAAGACGGGGGCGACCGGCCGCAGCGGCCGGAGCGTCACCAGCGCGACCCTCGGTGCCGGGAGCGCGGCGTGCCCCAGCGGCGGCTCGAGCTTCACCACGGCGTCGGGCACCACCTCCGCCTGCAACGGGATCGCCACCGGGTTCGCCAGTGTCGACGCCGCCGGCACGCTGGCGGCCAGCCGCAACGTGACCGCGGCCCAGCTCGGGGTGGGGGCGGGGGTGTACTGCCTCAAGCTGTCCTCGACGCCGTCGGTGGGCGTGGCCTCGCTGCGCGGCGACGCGACGACGCGCGGCTTCGCCCAGGTGCTCATTCCGGCGGCGAGCGCCGCCTGCGCCGCGACCGGAGACACCAGCGCCGAGGTACTGACGTTCGACAGCACGGGCAGCGGCACCGGGCTGCCGTTCGAGGTCCTGTTCGGCTGACGCTCGCGAAGGGGCGAGGCGTACTCGCCGTGGCGGCCGCACTGACCGGCGCCGGATGTCAGGATTCGGGACGATCGCCAGCGAAAGGACTTGCCGTGACCAGACCGAGCTTCGGCATCTTCGACCACATCGAGGACATCCCCGGGACGCCGACGAGCCAGCTGCTCAAGGACCGGCTCGCGCTCGTCAAGATGGCTGACGAGGCCGGGTTCCGCGCCTATTACCTCGCCGAGCACCACGGGAGCGATCTGTGCATGGTGCCCAGCCAGGAGCTGTTCATCGCGGCCGCCTCGCAGGTGACCAGCACGATCCGCCTGGGGCCGATGGTCAAGCTGCTGCCGATGCACCCTCCCGTCCAGATCATCGAGGACATATGCGTGCTCGACCAGCTCACTGACGGCCGCCTCGAGTACGGCGTGGGGCGCGGCGCGGTCCCGATCGAGCACTACTGGTTCGGCAACTCGTGGCCGCAGTCGCGTGAGCGGTTCGCCGATGTCCTCGGGATCATCCGGCACGCGCTGGCGACGGGCGAGATCTCCAGCGAGGCCAGCGAGTTCTACGACTTCCCCACGATGCCGATCTCCACCAAGCCGCTGCAGGAGCGGATCCCGTTCTGGTATCCGGGCAACCCGGTCGCGGCCGGACGCCACGGGCTGAACCTGATGTGGCCGGGCAAGATCGACCAGGCCGCCTATGACCAGTACGTCGAGGCCTGGCACCGCCACAAAGGCGACGACGTCCGGCTCGACGGACCGGACTCCGAGCCTCGGGTGGCCTACAGCATGCTGCTCTCGATCGCTCCCACCGAGGACGAGGCGCAGGAGATCGCGCGGCGCGGGATGGAGGGCCTGGTGCGTCGCACCCGCAACGCCCATCGCTTCGACCGGCTCCGGCTCTCCGAGGAGGAATGCGACGCCGCGCAGGGCCCGCTGCGCGCCATCATCGCCAACATGGAGCCGGCCATCAACATCGGCGCGGGCACCACCGGCCAGATCGCGGAGCGGCTGGCGGGCCTGCTCGAGGACGGGCTGAGCGACTACGTCTGCTTCATGCTCCCGACCGGGGACATGACGCTGTACGAGGCCAGGCGCACGCTGGACCTGTTCATCACCGAGGTCAAGCCCCAGCTCGAGCAGGTGACCGCCTCCCGCTGAAGGGAGTGCCCGGATGCGCTGGGAGCCCGTACCCGATCCGGACGCGTTCGCTGCGCGCGTCCGCCCGCTGCTCGAGTCCGACATCGCCAACAACGTGGTGGCGACCGTCCTGTCCGGAATGATCGGGGGCCAGTTTCGCGCCGCGCCGCCGTTGCTGGCCATGGGCGTGGACGCGAGCGGAGCCGTCGCGGCGGTGGCGATGCGCACGGCGCCGCGGCCGATGCTGTGCACGGCGTTCGACCCCGGCGCGGCCGACGCGCTGGTGGAGCTGTGGCTAAAGCGCGATCCGGACCTGCCCGGCGTCAATGCCTCGCGGGAGACCTCGCAGGGCGTCTCCGCGGCGTGGGCGCGGCGCACCGGAGGCACCACTCGATGCCGGACGGCGATGGCGATGCACTCCCTCCAGAGCGTGACCGATCCGCCGCGACCCGGGCCGGGCCGCCTGGTCCTGGCCACGCCCGGCGACCGCGACGTGGCGGTGAGGTGGTGGAACGAGTTCGTCATCGAGAGCCACGTGATCGACGCCGGACCCGACACCCGTGCCGCCCTGGTCGACGCGCGGATCGCTCACGACCAGGTGTGGCTGTGGGAGGACGCGGGCGCCCCGGTGTCGATGGTGGGGATCAACCCGGCGGTGGCCGGCGTGGTGCGGATCGGTCCCGTCTACACCCCGGTCGACGCCCGGCGCCGCGGATATGCCAGCTCCGCCGTCGCCGCGGTGAGCCGCCACGCCCTGGACGCCGGCGCTCACACCTGCATGCTGTTCACCGACCTGGCCAACCCCACGTCGAACAAGATCTACGCCGACGTCGGCTACCGGCGCGTCGGCGAGTGGGAGGAGACCGAGTTCACGCTGCCCGGAGCCGAGCCATGACCCTGAGCGCGTCGCCGCTCATCGCCTTCGTTTCCACCGCCGACGCGCGCCAGGCGCTGAGCTTCTACCGCGACACACTCCGGCTGCGACTGGTCAGTGAAACGCCGTTTGCCCTTGTGTTCGACGTCATGGGGACGATGCTCCGGGTCGCGATCGCCGAGAGAGTCACCCCGGCGCCTTACACCGTCCTGGGCTGGCAGGTCGCTGACATCGCGGCCACGGTCGACGACCTAACCGCCCAGGGGGTGGCGTTCACGTACCACGAGAGCATGGACCAGGACGCGCGGGGGATCTGGACCTCGCCGGCCGGCGGCCTCATCGCGTGGTTTCACGACCCCGACGGCAACGTTCTCTCGCTCACGCAGTTTGGGTGACGAGCGCCGCCGCGGGCTCGGCCTCGGGCTCGAGCTCGCGCGCCCGGCGCGGCAGCATCATCGTGAGCACGATCAACACCGGCACAGTCGCCAGTTCGAGCTCGAGGCAGCGGCTGATCGCGGACACGAATCCGTGGTGGGTGAGCGTGCTGAAGAACACCGTCCCGAGCACGGCCACGCCCACGGCGCCGGCGAGCTGCTGGAAGGCGTTGAGCACCCCCGACGCCGATCCCGTTTCGCGGTCGGTGACCGACGCCAGGATGAAGTCGAATAGCGGCGAGACGAGCATCCCGATGCCCACAGCCTCTACGAGCACGGCGGGATGAGCCCGGAGGAGATCGCCGGATACTTACACGAGGTCCACGCCTTCTACCAGCGCCTGCCCGCGGCCCGCTTTCCCGTGCTGGCGTCCATCGCCGCCGACATGACCGGCCCCGACGACGTCGAGCGCTTCGAGTTCGGCCTGACCGCGCTGATCGCAGGGTTCGAGGTGATGAGCCGGAGCGGATGACGACGCGGAGGTCGGCGGCGGCTCTGAAGTACGCTCGTCGCGATGCCCGACTGGTTTGACGAGCTCGCCGACTGGCTGCGGATCCGTTCGATCAGCGCCGACCCGGCCCGGGCCGGCGACGTGCGCGACGCCGGCGAGTGGGCCTGTCAGCTCCTGCGCGTCGCCGGCGGCTCGGCGGAGCTCGTCGACTGGCACGGCCAGCCGCTGGCGATCGGCGAGCTGCGCGCCTCGCGCGACGCGGACTCCGCCCCCACCGTCCTCTGCTACGGCCACTTCGACGTCCAGCCCGAGGACCCGCTCGACCTGTGGGAGTCCGACCCATTCGAGCCAGAGATCCGCGACGGTCAGATCTACGCCCGCGGGGTCGCCGACGACAAGGGACAGCTCTACATGCTCCTGTGCGCGGCGCGCGAGCTGGCGGCGGCCGGCGAGCTCCCCGTCAACGTGCGGTTCACCTGCGACGGCGAGGAGGAGACCGGCGGGCATTCGATCCTCGAGTACCTTGACGAGGATCAGCGGGGCGCGGACGCCGCCGTCATCTTCGACAGCGCGATGATCGCCCGCGACCTCCCGGCGTTCAACGTCGCCACGCGGGGGCTCGTCTACTTCCACGTCAACCTGCGCACCGGAGAGCGTGACCTGCACTCCGGGGTCTACGGCGGGGCGGCGCTCAACGCGGCCCACGCGCTGGTGCAGACCCTCGGGGCGGTCATGGCAGCCAACGGTCGTCTGGCCGAGCCGCTGCGAGCCGGGCTGCAGCCCCCGACCGCCGACGAGCTCGAGGGGTGGCGCTCCCTCCCCACGGGATCGCACGAGCTCGCCGCCCAGGGCGCGCGCCCCAAGGACGCGAATGCCTCCGAGGAGTTCTACGTACGCACATTCGCCGAGCCCGCGCTCGATGTCAACGGCATCGAGAGCGGGTCACCGCAGCTGCAGAAGACCGTCCTTCCCGTGCACGCGGCGGCCAACGTCTCGATCCGCCTGGCGCCGGGACAGGACCCCGCACAGATCGCCGAGGCGTTCGAACGGCTGCTGCGTGACGCGGCGCCTCCAGAGGCCGACCTGGAGGTCGAGCTGCTGTCCTCCGCCGCTCCGGGTCTGGTCCCGCCCGACGCCCCGGCCGTCCAGCTCGGCCTGGCCGCCTTCGAGCGCGTGGTCGGGACGCGCCCGGCGCTCATCCGCTCCGGCGGCACGCTGCCGATCGTGCCCGCCCTCAGCAACCGCGGCATCCCCACGATCATCACCGGCTTCTCGTTGCCCGACGCCAACATCCACTCCCCCAACGAGCGGATGCTCGTCGACTACATCCCGCTGGGGATCGCGGCGGCGCGGGCGATGCTCCAGGAGTTCTCGGCGCTCTGACGGCGCCCCACTACGCCGACGAGCAGCGCTTGGCCTTCGGACAGGTGGCCGAGCTCTACGACCGGGCGCGCCCGTCCTACCCCCCGGAGGCAGTCGACGCGCTCCTCGGCTACGGCGCCCTGACCCCGGGGGACCCGGTGATCGACGTCGGCGCCGGCACCGGGAAGGCGACCGAGCTGCTGGCGCAGCGTGGGCTGCGGGTGCTGGCCCTCGAGCCGAGCGCCGAGATGGCCGCCGTCGCCCGCACGCGATGCGCGGCCTATCCGGGGGTTCAGATCGTCGAGACCGAGTTCGAGCGCTGGGCGCCATCCGCCCGCTGCCCGGCGGTGGTGAGCGTGCAGGCCTGGCACTGGATCGCGCCCGACGTGCGCTACGTCAAGGCGCATGAGGCGCTCGTGCCCGGCGGGACGCTGGCGGCCATCTGGTCGTTCCCGGACTGGGAGCGCTGCGCCGCCCGGGAGTCGCTGCGCCGGGCCTACCGGACCGCCGCGGCGGACCTCGCCGCCGACTTCCCCATGCATCCCGACAGCAAGCCCACCCGCCTCGCCGGTCATTGGCACGCCGAGATCGAGGCCAGCGGGCGCTTCACCGCGGCGGAGGTCCGCGCCTTCGCGTGGTCGCAGGCGTACACGAGCGCGGCCTACGTCGCCCTGCTCGGAACCCATCAGGACCACATCCTGCTCCCGAGCCGCGATCGCGCGAGGCTGTTCGAGGCGGTCGCGCGGACCATCGAAAACGACGGCGGCAGCCTGGAGCTGCCGCTCGTCACTTACGTCTGCCTGGCCCGCCGGACGGAGAGCTAGAGCCGGTCCGTCGCGATCCGCCTCGCCCACAGCGCGCCGAGCGGGGCCCGGAGCGTGCACACCGCGATCGTCTGTCCCCGCTCCTCGTTGGCGATCCCCCAGCGGTTGCCGATCCGCGCCACCACGCGCTGCGAGCGGCACAGGCCCCGCAGCGCCGCGGCGTCGTAGCCGATGGCCAGCACACGGCGCTGCGGCATGCGCCGCGGATGCCAGTACTGGAACGAGAGGTGGCCGCTGAGCGCCTGCGGGAGGCCGAGCGCCGGACCATAGAGGTCAAGCGAGCCGGCCTCGCCGTAGTTGCGCGCCAGCAGGGCGGTGTCCGCGCGCTGCGCGGCGGGGATCGCCTGCCAGGCCCGAGCGGTCTGCGCCGCCAGCTCCGGCCACCCGAGCTCGTCCTTGTACCAGCTCGCCTGCCAGAGCCCCAGCCGCACCATCGTCGCCGTCGGCAGGACGGGCCACACGAGCGGCGCGGCGACCGCGGTAACGGCGATCTGGGATGCCACCAGCGCTCCCGCCATCACCGCGCGCCGGCGGCTTCGGCCCTCGCGCCGGCGTGCGGACCACCAGCGCTCGGCGGCGACGGCGCCCGCGGCCAGGGGGAGGGCGATCGCCGGTAGCGCGTAGTAGGCGCGTCCCTGCTCCACGAAGAACAGCAGCGAGGTCACCGGCGCCAGCACCGCCAGCGCGCGGAGCCGCGGATCGCGCCACAGCCGGCGGACGCCCACCGCCACCAGTACCAGTGCCGGGCCCACGAACGCAAGCTGCTGGAGCACATAGTCAGACGGCGGCGTGGCGGCGGCGGTGACCGCATCCTGCGTGGGGAGAAAGGTCAGCGTGGGCCAGCCGTGGGCAGCCTCCCAGGCCAGATAGGGCACGAGGCCGGCCAGCGCGATCCCGGCCGCCAGCCACGGGCCCCGGGTGCGTAGCGCGCCCCGCGGCCCCACCACCAGCAGGGCGCCGGCGCCCGCGAGCATGAGCGCGGCCACGGTGCCCTTGGTTTCCAAGCCGACGGCGCCGATCACGCCCAGCCAAGGCCACAGACGCGGCTCGGGGCGGCGCAGGATGCGCAGCGCGACGTAGGCGAAGGCGATCCAGACGAGCAGATCGAACATCGTCGGATGAAAGATCGTGCCGCCGGCCAGGCCGTAGGGCGTGAGCACGAACGCCAGCGCGGCCAGGCCCTGCGCGCACAGCCCGCCGTCGAGCTCCCGGGCACACAGGCCCACCAGCACCGCCGCCATCATGGTCGCGACCACGCCGGTCAGTCGCAGGGCCGCCAGCGAGGGCCCCGCGACCGCGACCACGGCGTGCCCGATGAGCGCGGTGATCATCGGGAAGTCCACGTAGCCGAGCCCGAGGTGGCGGCTCGCCTGCAGGAAGTAGAGCTCGTCGCGGTCCCAGCCGTAGTGGGTCAGGAACGGCAGCGCGGTGGCCAGCTTGACCACGGCGGCCAGGCCGCCGACGGCCAGCGAGTGACTCAGTCGGGTCCGCGGTGGGGGGACGGCGCCCAAACGGCGCCGTTCCGGGGCGGCTGGCAGGGTGAGGCGGTGCGTCGCGGTTGCCATGGGCTCTCCTCGGCTCTCGAAGGTGGCTCCAGGCTATGCGTGCACGGGGGCTGCTCTCGTCGGCCGGGCGAGCGAACTTGCCGATGTCGCAGACGCTCGCGCGGAGGACCGCGGGTCATCCTTTGGGACGATTCGGCGGGCCGGTCACGGCGTTAGATTCGCCCTCGATGCCCAGACCGCGCCTTCCCGTCCTGCCCCCGGCCGCGCTCGATGCCGGGCTGGCGTTGGTGGTGACGGCGCTCGAGCTATCGGACCTACTGGTGTTCAACTCCGGCAACGACCGGGACGCGGTCACGGTCGGCCTCCTGCTGCTGTCGTCGGCGCCGCTGGTGCTGTGGCGGCGCCGGCCCCTGGTCGCGTTCCAGCTCACCGCGTGGGCCACGGTCGCACTGGCGGCGCGCCACGACCCCCACCTCGGGCTGGGCCCGATCGCCGCCACCTATGGCGTGGCGAGCTGGGGCGGCACCTTCACCCGCCGCACCAGCGCCGCCGCGCTCCTCATCGCCGTCTGGCTCGTGCCGCTGCTGACCTCGGACGCGAGCTCCATCCCCACCAACGCGGCGCTGTACTCGGCGGCGTGGGTGCTCGGCGCGCTGATGCGCGACCGTCGCGCGCAGACGGCGGCGCTGCGCGCCCGCACGGTGGAGCTGGCGCGCGAACGCGAGGAGAAGGCGGCGCTGGCCGCCGAGGGGGAGCGCGCCCGGATCGCGCGCGAGCTGCACGATGTGCTCACGCACAGCGTCAGCGTGATGGTCATCCAGGCGCAGGCGGCCCAGACCGCGCAGCCCGACGTGAATCGGATGGCCACAGCGCTGGCAAGGATCGAGTCGATCGGGAAGGACACGCTGAATGAGCTGCGGGGCCTGCTGCGCCAGATCGGGCCCAGCGCTGAATCGGCGTCCCGCCGGCCCCAGCCCGGGCTCGATCGCATCGGTGAGCTGGTCGACTCCGTCCGCGACGCGGGCGTCGACGTCGATTTCGTGCACGAGGGCGAGATCCGGACCGTGCCCGCCGGCGTGGGGCTGTCGGCCTACCGGATCGTCCAGGAGGCGCTGACCAACACGATGCGCCACACGGCGGGCGCACACGCCCGCGTGGCGCTGCGCTACGGCCCCTCCGAGCTGGCCGTGGAGGTGCGCGACGACGGCCCCGGCACCACGGCCCTCCCGCCGTCCGAGGGCCGCGGCATCGCCGGCATGCGCGAGCGGGCCTCCGCGGTCGGTGGGACCTTGGTGGCCGAGCCCTGCCCCGAGGGCGGCTTCCGCGTGGCGGCCCGACTCCCCCTCGCCCCGGCGCCATGACCGCGGGAGCCCCGGCGCTGCGTGTGATCGTCGCCGACGACCAGGAGCTGGTCCGCGACGGCTTCCGTCTGATCCTGGAGTCCAACGGGATCGACGTCGTCGGCGAGGCTGGCGACGGGCACGAGGCGGTGTACCTGGCGCGGCGTCGCGATCCCGACGCGGTACTCATGGACATCCGGATGCCGGGCATGGATGGATTGGAGGCGACGCGCGTCCTGGCCGGTCCGGGCGTCGCCGATCCGGTCCCCGTGCTCATCCTGACCACGTTCGACCTCGACGAGTACGTCATGGAGGCGCTGCGCGCCGGCGCCAGCGGCTTCCTGCTCAAGGACGCCGGACGCGATCAGCTCGTCGAGGCCGTGCGCGCGGTGGCGCGAGGCGACGCGCTCATCGCCCCCTCGATCACGCGACGGCTGATCGAGCGATTTGTCGAGCGATCGCCCGACCCCGTGCCGCCGGAGCTCGACGAGCTCACGGCGCGCGAGCTCGAGGTGGTGCGCGAGATCGCGCGGGGACGGTCCAACGCCGAGCTGGCGCACGCGCTGTCGATCAGCGAGACGACGGTCAAGACCCACGTGGCGCGCGTCCTGTCCAAGCTGCGCCTGCGCGACCGCGTGCAGATCGTCGTCTTCGCCTACGAGCACGGGCTGGCGGAGCCGCGGCGGAGCGGCTCCCGCGATCAGCCGGACTGAGCGGTGGCCCTAAGCACGAGCGGCCGCCGCCGCGCTGACGGCCTCGTCGACGGACGCGTAGACGTGATCGGTGCCGATCCGCTCGAGCAGACCGCTGCGGGCGAGGTTCTCGCGCAGGTGATCGCCGGCGCGCGCGAGCATCAACGGGACCCCGTCGCGTTCCAGCCCGTCCAAGGCGTGCGCCAGGACGCGCGTGCCCGTGTAGTCGACGTCATACATGCCCAGCGCGTCGAGCACCACTGTCCGGACCGGCGGTGCGGCGTCCCGCCGGGCATAGTCCAGGGCGGCGCCGAAGCCCGTCGCGTTGGCGTACCACAGCGGGGTGGCGAACAGGACCACGAGCACCCCGGGGACCTCCACCGGCCGCTCGGGCGCGCCGAGAGGCGCCCAGCTTGTGGTGCCGGGGATTCGTCCCAGCACGTGGAGCCGGGGGCGCGCGGTGAGTCGTGTGCGATCGAGGATGGCCAGGCCCACCGCGACGCCGATGCCCTGCTCCACCCCGATCAGCGCCACCGCAAGCAGGGTGACGACCGCCAGCCCGAACTCGAAGCGGTCGAACCGGGCGATGGCCAAGAGCTCGCCGGTGTGGAAGATGCGCGTGGCCACGAACATGAGCACACCCGCCAGCGCCGCCAGCGGCACGTCGCGCAGCAGCCCCGACGCGGGCACCACGGCCGCGACCCCGACAGCGGCGAGCAGGCCGGCGAGCTGCGTGCGGCCGCGGGCGGCGGACACCGCCGCCGTGCGCGCGGGGCTGGCGTTGACGGGAAACGCGCCGATGAGACCAGCCGCGGCGTTGCCGGCGCCGACGGCGAGGAAGTCGCGGCCGACGTCGCCCGGGTGGGCCTGCTCGGCGGCGAAGGCGCGGGTTGTCGCCGCCGATTGCGTGACCACCACCAGCGCGACGACCAGGGCGAGGGGCGCGAGCTTGACGATCGTGGCCCACGTCACGCCGCTCAGTCCCAGGTGGGGCGCGCCGTGGTCAAAAGTGCCCAGGACCGCGACGCCATGGTGGTTCAGGCCGAACACGCCTACGAGGGCGGTCGCTCCGACGAGGCCCATCAGTGCGCCTGGGAGGCGGTGATCGACGCGCTCGGAGACGAGCAGGGCCGCAAACACCCCCAGCCCGATGGCCAGCGTCGGCAGGCTGACGTCGCCGAGGTGGGAGACGGCGGAGCCGAGTCGGTGCGCCGTGGACCCACCTGCGGAGTGCACGCCCAGGAGGTCGGGCACCTGGTGGACGATGATGATCACCGCAATGCCGGCCAGGAACCCCGTGATGATCGGCGCCGACAGCAGTTCCGCGATCCAGCCCAGGCGCGCCAGCCACACGATCGCCACCAGCAGCCCGACCATCACCGCCAGGATCGCCACCAGCTCCTGGTAGCGGGGCGTCCCGCTCGCCGCCAGGCGCGCGACCCCGACGGCGAACAGCGGAGCGATCGTGGAGTCGGCCCCAACCGACATGCGCGGGTTGGCCCCCAGCAGCACAAACAGCACCGTGCCCGCGACGAAGGCGTAGAAGCCGGTGACGGGCGGCATCCCGGCCAGCCGGGACGTGGCCAGCTGCTCGGGCACGGCGATCGCCCACAGCGTCAGCGCCGCCAGCAGGTCGGGGGTCAGCCATGAGCGGCGGTACCCCCGGAGGGACTGGAGCACGATCGGCGCCCGCCCCGAGCCGGGGTGGGCTGGCGCGGGCTCTGCCATGGGCGCAGATCATCCCCGATGGCCCGGGCGCCGTTTTCGCCACCGCGCGCGGGGTACCCCCAGTGGCAAGAGAAGGCGAGAGGAAGGGAGCGCCATGGCGTATCGATTCGGAGCCGAAGAGCCGGTCGACGAGGCCTTCGCCCGCACCGCTCGGGAGGAGCTCCTCGGTGCCGAGACGGCACTGACGCGTGACCTTGAGGCCGATCGGGTGGAGGCCGTCCATACCGCGCGCAAGTCGATCAAGAAGGAGCGCTCGCTGCTGCGGCTGGTGCGCGGATCGCTCGATCCGGGCGCGCGGCGCCACGAGAACGCAGCGCTGCGGGATGCCGCCCGCACGTTGGCGGGAGCGCGCGACGCGGCCGTCATGACCGAGACGCTCGACGCGCTCGCGGAGCGGTATGTGGGCCAGCTGCCCCACCACGCGTTCACGGCGCTGCACGATCGGCTCGAGGAGGGGGCGGGCGATAGGGGTCCATCGCGCTCAGAGGTGTCCGGCGCCGCGTCCGAGCTTGCGGCCGCTCGCGCGCGCCTGGACGGCCAGGCGCTGCAGCATCGAGGCTGGGACGCGCTCGAGCCCGGGTTGCGGCGCGGCTATCGGCGGGGACGCAAGGCGTTCGCGCTGGTGCGGGACGCACCGAGTGCCGAGAACCTGCACGCATGGCGCAAACGGGTCAAGGACCTCTGGTATCACCTGCGGCTCCTGACCCCGGCCTGTGGTCCGGCCGTGCGAGGACAGGCCAAGGACGCTCACGCGCTGGCGGATCTGCTGGGTGACGACCACGACCTCGCGGTGCTGCGCCAGACGCTGATCGGTCTCGCCGGAGGCGTAGCGGTGGACCTCGACGCCGTGCTCGGACTGATTGACCACCGCCGAAGGGTCCTGCAGGCGCAGGCGGTGGCGCTGGGTGAGCGGGTCTACGCCGAGCGCCCGAAAGCGTTCGTGCGCCGGGTGCGAACGTGCTGGCAAGCGGGACGGCGGCAGCGCCGCGAGGCAGACAGCCGAGACCCGGCGGATCTGGCCGACGTCACGCGGGCGGCGCCCGCCGGCTGAGCCGGGGTCGGCGGGCCGCGGCAGCGCCGCCCGCTGGTGGGTGTCCGCGGTATCGTCTGCGTGCACGATGGTCGCCGGGGCTCACCGAACGTCCGCGGTGCGTGGGTTGGCGCGCGCCGCGGTGGTCCCTGCGGCGGCGATCGCGGTGCACCAACTGCGCTATCTGCTGGCCTTCGGCAGCACGGCCGGGGTCGAGCTCCAGCGCCAGGGGCACTCGTATCTGCACTCGATCGCGCCCTGGATCGTGGCGGCGCTGGCCTGGGCGGTCGGCGCGTTCCTGGCCTCGCTGGGGCGCGCGCTCAAGGGGCAGACCTCGGCGCCGCGCTACGGGCTGTCGCTCGTCGCGCTGTGGCTCGTGTGCGCCACCAGCCTGGTGGTGATCTATAGCGGGCAGGAGTACCTCGAGGGGCTGCTGGCCACGGGCCACCCCGCCGGCCTGATCGGGATCTTCGGGTACGGCGGCTGGTGGGCGATCCCGTCGGCGGTGTGCGTCGGGCTCGTGCTCGCGGCGCTGCTCCATGGCGCCCGCTGGGTCCTGCACGAGGTCGCCGCCCGTCGTGCCGCGACGCCGCGCCCATCCTCCTCGCCGGGTCGCACGCTGCCGCGCCCCGCCGACCTCTCCCTGCCGCGCCTGACTCCGCTGGCGCTCGGGTGGTGCGGACGGGGCCCACCGGCCTGACCGATTCGGGACGCAACCGCCGTCCCGCCGCCACGCCAGAGAGACCAGTCGACGGCCGGCCGTGCCCGCTGCGGTGACGCAGCCCGGGGGCTCCCGGCCAGCAAGGAGGTACATGAACGTGAAGACCAAGCGCCAGGGAGGATGGGTGCGGCGCGCCCTCGTTCTCGCCGTGCTCATCACCCTTGCCGCGCCGGCGGCGGCGCTCGCGCACGCGCGCGTCAGCCCGGCGGTCTCCCTCTCCGGCGAGCTCCAGCTCTACAGCCTCGCCGTGCCCACCGAGAAGCAGGGCGTCACCACGACCAAGGTCGTGCTGACCGTGCCCAAGGGCTTTGGCATCGACTCATTCGTCCCGCCGCCCGCGGGCTGGACGCAGCGCGTGAGGTCCAGCGGGTCCGGCGAGGACGCCGTCGTCCAGCAGGTCACGTGGTCCGGTGGCAGCACACCCACCGGCCAGGACTCGATGTTCCAGTTCCTGGCCCAACCAGCGTCGTCGGGCACCTACACCTTCCACGTCGTGCAGACCTACTCCGACGGCTCGATCGTCAATTGGGACGGGCCGGAGTCCTCGGAGTCACCCGCTCCCACCATCCAGGCCACATCCTCGGTGGGCGGCGGAGGCGGCGGCACCTCAGTGCTGACGATCGTCGCCCTCATCGTCGGCGTGCTGGGATTGGTCGCGGGTGGCTACGCGCTCCTCGGCGGCGGTCATGGCGGCGGTGGAGGCGGACGGGCACTGGCATGAGGCCCCGGGCCTGGATCGCCGTTCTCGCCGCCGCCGCCGGCGTGGCGCTGGCGGCGCCCACCGGCGCGTCCGCACACGCCTATCTGATCAAGACGGTCCCGGCGGCCAGCGGCGTCCTGGACTCGCCGCCCAGGACGGTGGCGCTGACCTTTGACGAGGCCGTCGAGCCCCGCTTCGCCATCATCTCGGTCACCAATGCGGCGGGGACGCAGGAGACGACCGGCCCGGTGCGGCGGTCGCCGGCGGACCCGAACACCCTCGTCGTGCCGCTGCGGCCCAATCTCCCCCAGGGTTGGTATCTCATCTACTGGCGGGCGATCTCGGTGGACGGCCATCCGGTGCAAGGTGCGTTCACCTACGCCGTCGGGCCCAACCCGGGGCCGGCCCCGCGCTTCGCGATCCCCAGCATCGCGGGGAGCGCGACCTCGCCGCAGCCGCTGATCACCCGGACGGTGATGTTCCTGGCGGTGATGGTCGCCATCGGCCTGTTCGTGCTGCGCTTCCTCGTGGCCCGGGTGCTGGCGCGGCGGAGTGACGGCAGCGGTCTGCGCGCGCTGTCGGTCGCCTATGTCGTCGCCTCGGTCGTCGGCCTGCTGGCCATCGGGGCGTACCTGGACGCGTCCACGGCGGACGACTCGCTGCGCTCGGTGTTCGACGTCAGCGCGCTGGTGCCGCTGTTCCGCGTCACCGCGTTCGGCCGCGGCTACGTCGACATGCTGCTCTGCTTCGCGCTGTTCTGCCTTGCCGGCTGGACGGCCGTATACGTCGACCGTCCCGGCCGCGAGCGACGCTCGATCGCGGAACTGGCGGCGCAGGCCGGAGCGCTGCTGGCCGCGGCCGCCGTGCTTCTGATCCCCGGGACCGCCGGGCATGCGGCGCAGACCTCGCCCGCCGGGCTGACGCTGTCCGCAGACTGGCTGCACCTGATCTCCGGGTCCTTGTGGCTCGGCGGCCTGGTGGGGCTGCTCGTCCTGTGGTTCGCCGTGGCCGCCGAAAAGCGCGTGGCGGCACTGTCGGTCGTGGTGCCCCGGTTCTCCAACCTGGCGCTGGGGTCGGTCGCCGTCCTGGTGGTCAGCGGGACGATCGAGGCCATCGATCACATGCCCGCGCTCGACGCGCTGTGGAAGACCGGCTACGGCGTGGCCATCCTGGTCAAGGTGGGCATCCTGCTCACGGCGCTGGCGGTCGCCTCGGGCAACCTGCTGCGGACCACGCCGGCACTGGCGGCGGCGCGCGCCGATCCGCGGCGTGCCGCCGACGCCCCGGGTCTGCTGCGACGCCTGGCCTCGGGCGAGGTGGTCCTCGTCAGCGGCGCGGTGTTCGTGGCCGCGCTGCTGTCGAGTCTGGCCCCGCCGCCGCCCGCGTTCGCCCTGCAGAACTCGGCGCTGGCCCAGGTCGGGCCCGGGCCCGTGGCCCACACCGTCACCCGCGCGGGCTACCGGCTGTCGGTGCTCGTCTCGCCCAACAAGGCGGCGGCGCCCGACTCCTTCGCGGTGCGGATCACCAAGAACGGCCAGCCCGTCCGCAACGCCAACGTCACGCTGACGTTCAATCACACGGAGATGGAGATGCCCCAGCAGCAGTACCAGCTGACCGAGACCAAGCCGGGCGTGTACAGCCGCTCGGCGCCCGCCCTGATCATGGTGGGCAACTGGAGCCTGGGCTTCCAGGTGACCCCGCCCGGCGGCCAGCCGTTCACGGCCACGATCCTCGACGAGGCCGAGGGATGAGCGGCGTCACCGTCCGCCTCATGATGGCGCTGGTGGCGCTGGCCGCGGGGATCGCTGCGGTCGTGGTCGCGATCCAGCTCCTCCGCACCGTTCTGTAGGACGCGCGTCCCAGGACGCGCACAGGCCCGCCCGGAGCGGACGGCTCCGGGCGGGTCGGGGGCGGCCCTTTACCGGCGCGACCCCTCGGGCTGCGGCACGATGCGGATGTAGGGCTTGGGCGACTCGTAGTCGCCGAAGAGCTCCTTGGCCTGGTCGTTGGAGACCGAGCCGGCGATGATCACGTCGTCACCCTGCTGCCACTGGGCCGGCGTGGACACCTTGTGGTCAGCGGTCAGCTGCAGCGAGTCGACGACACGCAGCACCTCATCGAAGTTGCGGCCGGTCGTCATCGGATAGACCAGGATCAGCTTGATCTTCTTGTCCGGGCCGATGACGAACACGTTGCGCACGGTCTGGTTGTCCGCGGGCGTGCGCGAGGCCGCGTCGCCGCTGGTGTCGGCGGCCAGCATCTCGTAGAGCTTGGCGACCTTGAAGTCCCCGTCACTGATGATCGGGTAGTTGGGCGCGGTGCCCTGGGTCTCTTCGATGTCCTTGGCCCAGCGGGCGTTGTCGTCGAGCGAGTCGACCGAGAGACCGATGATCTTCACGTTGCGGCGGTCGAACTCGGGCTTGATTGACGCCATGTAGCCCAGCTCCGTCGTGCAGACGGGCGTAAAGCTCTTCGGATGCGAGAAGAGAACCACCCACGAGTCGCCGATCCAGTCATGAAAATGGATCGGGCCCTCGGTGGTCTCGGCCTCGAAGTCGGGTGCGGTGGCCCCAATCTGGAGCGTCATTGAGTTTCCCTCCTATTGTCGACAAACACGGTTGCCATTGTGCCGAATGGGCGGTGCGGAACCGGCTTCGTCGAGATTTGGCGTCGGTGGCGCTCTTAAGAATAGGAATGCGGCGCCAGCTCGTATGGAAAGGCGGTCAGCGTCTCGCAGCCGTCCTCGGTCACGAGCAGCAGATCCTCGAAGCGGACGCCGCCGATGCTCGTGTCCCATAGGCCCGGCTCGATGGCCACGACATCCCCGGCCACAAACGGCTCACGCCCGGAGAACCCCAGACCGGGCGCCTCGTGCACCTCCAGGCCCACGCCGTGGCCCAGCGAGAACTGAAAGCCCTCCTCCCCGCCGCCGGTCCGCTGGGTGGCCCACCCCGCCGCCTCGAACAGCTCGCAGGTCGCCTCGTGCAGCTCGCGCCCGGTGACTCCGGGCCGCACCCCGGCGCGGGCCTGGTCCAGCGCTGTCCGCACCAGGCGCTCCTGCTCGGAGATAAGCCGGGCGTGCTCCTCGGTCGCGTCGCCCACCACAAACGTCCGCGTCATGTCGGCCCAGCAGGCGCTGGCCTCGTGGCGCGGGAAGATGTCCACCTGGATGGGCAGCCCCGCCGGCAGTGGACCGCTGCCCGGCTCGTGGCCCCCGCCGCCGTTGCGGATCGAGGCCACGATCATGTCCGCCGGGCAGGTGGCGCCGTGCTCTGCGCACGCTCGGCGCAGCTCCTCGCGCACGGCCTCGGCCAGCAGAGGCGCGCCGTCCTCGCCGCGGAGGTTGCCGTCGGGTCCGATGGCCGCGCCGGCGAGCAGCTGCGCCGCCCGGGCCATGGCGGCGTGAGCGGCGCGCTGCGCGGCCCGGATCCCCTCGAGCTCCGCCCCCCGCTTGATGCGGCGGCGGCCGCCCACGAGCTCGTCGTCGATGGTGAGCGCGATCCCGTCGGTGCGCAGGCGATCGGCGATGGCCACGGGAAAGTCGCCGGGGATGACCGCATCGGTGATGCCGAGCTGCGTGACCGCTCTGGCCACCACCTCGCGCTCGGCCACCAGGCGGGTCATGCCCTGCTCCACCAGCGCCCGCATGCCGAGATCGAAGAAATCCAGGATCTCCGCATCGGGCAGCACCGCGGCGATCCGATCGCGCTCGAGCCACGAGGTGAGGATGGTGCGCCGGCCGTCGTGCTCTGCGAACAGCATTCCGTCGCCGATCGCGATCGGGATCTCGTGGCGCATGGCCGGGGAGCGCTCGGTGTCGCCGTAGAGGAGCAGGGCGGCCATGACGCCCCACGATACGGATTCGGTCAGCGCCGGCGGCGCTTGGTCGCGATCAGCGCCGCGACGCCGTCCAGGATCCGCTCCAGCCCGAAGTTGAACTCGGCGTCGGGATCGTCGGGGTCGTCCAGCGACCCCGAGGCGATCGCCCGGTGCAGCGCGGGGAGCTGCTCGGCCCTGGTGAGCCGGGCCAGGAGCCGGCCGTAGCCGGGCATCACCTGCTCACGCCCGGCCGCGGCGGCGAAGTCGGCGAGCAGCGTCACATCGTTGCGCACGAACCCGCTCACCAGCAGGACCGTCGAGAGCTTGTCCTGCTCCGTGAGCGGCACGCCCTCGAGTGCGGCGAGCGCGTTGTCCAGCCACGCGACGTTGTTGGGGCCGAGCGGGGGGCCGCTGATGGGCACGCGCAGCGTCCACAGGTGCCGCTGGTAGGCGGTGCGCACGCCGACCGCCCAGCGCGTGAGCCCGGCGCGCCAATCCTCGCCGGGAGCGGCCGGCGGCGGCGTGCCCAGGGCGGTGTCGACCATGATCGTCAGCAGCTCGTCCTTGGCGGCGACATAGCGGTACAGCGACATCGTCCCCACGCCCAGCTCCTTGGCGATGCGGGCCATCGAGAGCGCCCCCACGCCCTCGCTCTGGGCCACGGCGACGCCCGCCGCCACGATCTGCTCGAGCGTCAGCGCGCGGCGCGGCCCGCGCGAGCCGACCTCGCGCAGGCCCCAGGCCAGCTCGATGCTCGGGGGGAGCTGGAGGTCGTCGGGGGGGTCGGGTTGTGTCATCTCGAGGTGTGGGCCTTGACGTCGGCCGGCGAAACTGCGTATAGTCTACGCACTATCGCGTACGACATACGCCATTCCGTTTGCAAAGGACAGCCTATGACCGATGACCTGGCCATCGAGGCCACCGGCCTCAAGAAGTCTTACAACGCGACGCCCGTCGTGAACGGGATCGACCTACGGGTCGGCGCCGGCACGGTGTTCGCTCTCCTCGGGCCCAACGGCGCCGGCAAGACGACCGCCGTGCGCATCCTCAGCACGCTGACGGCGCCCGACGCCGGCACGGCGCGGGTCGCCGGCGGCGACGTCGTGGGCGAGCGCGCCGCGGTGCGGCGGCGGATCAGCCTCACCGGCCAGTACGCGGCGGTCGACGAGCTGCAGACCGGCACGGAGAACCTGCGCATGATCGGCCGGCTCCAAGGACTGACGGCGCGGGACGCCCGCGATCGCGCGGCCGAGCTGCTCGACCGCTTTGACCTGGTCGACGCCGGCGGCCGCCGCGTCGCCACCTACTCGGGCGGAATGCGGCGCCGGCTGGACCTGGCGGCATCGCTGATGCGCCGGCCCCGTGTGCTGTTCCTTGACGAGCCCACCACCGGCCTGGACCCGCGCAGCCGGCGTGCCCTGTGGAGTCTCCTCGGCTCCCTGGTCGCCGACGGCGTGACTGTGTTTCTCACCACCCAGTACCTCGACGAGGCCGACGCGCTCGCCGACCGCATCGCCGTCCTTGACCGCGGCCGAATCGTGGCCGAGGGCAGCGCGGCGCAGCTCAAGGCCACGGTCGCGGGCCGCCGGCTCGTGCTGCGCTGCGTCAACCCGGGCGCCTTTGACGAGGTGCTCGCCCGCGCCGGGGAGCGAGCCGTCGAGCGCAATCGCCCGCTGGGGACGCTCTCCGTCGCCTGCGATGGGGACGGGCCCGTGGTGCGCGCCCTGCTGGACGAGCTCGATCCCGATCGCTCGCGGATCGCCGACTTCTCCGCGCGCGCCGCCAGCCTCGACGACGTCTTCCTGAGCCTGACCGGACACAACCCCGAAAGCGAGACCGCTCATGAGTGAGCTGACCTACCCCTACGCCGCGCAGCGCCACGTCTCCCCCGGGCCCGCGGTGACCGAGCTGTCCACGATGATCGTCCGGGGCCTGCGCCTGTCGCTGCGCAACGTCGACGGGCTCATCACCGCGCTCGCGCTCCCGGTGATGCTGATGCTGATGTTCGTCTACCTGTTCGGCGGCGCCATCCAGACCGGGACGCACTACATCGACTACGTCGTGCCCGGGGTGCTGCTGGTGTGCGTCGGCTTCGGGTCGGGCACCACGGCGGTGACCGTCTCCTCTGACCTCGCCGGCGGCATCATCGACCGCTTCCGCTCGCTGGACGTCCGGCCCCGGTCGCTGCTGGCCGGCCACGTGGTGGCCAGCGTGGCGCGCAACCTCGCCTCGGCGGCGCTGGCGTTGGCGGTGGCCTTCGCCATCGGCTATGACCCGGCGGCCGGCCTCGGCGACTGGCTGGCCGCAGTGGGGCTGCTGACCCTGTTCATCCTCGCCATCTCGTGGCTGGCGGCGGCGATCGGCGTGCTCACCCGCTCGCCCGAAGCCGCCCAGGGCATCGCGTTTCTGGTCAGCTTCCTGCCCTACCCCTCGAGCGCCTTCGTCCCCATCCACACCATGCCCTCGTGGTTGCAGGGCTTCGCACGCCACCAGCCGGTTACGGAGGTGATCGACGCGCTGCGGGCACTGCTCAGCGGTCACGCGCCGGGGGCCGCCGCCTGGGCCGCAATCGCGTGGAGCGCGGGCATCATCGCCGTGTCGGTGGTCGTGGCCGGTGTGCTGTTCGGGCGGCGGACCGCGTAGGCGCCCTTGGGCGCTCGCGGCCGGTTCTCCGTTGAAAGACTTGCTGAGGGGCCCGCGGGCTCGCATCTATATGGGCCGCGATGAGGGGGGATTTCGTTCCGAACCGGATCTTGTGCCGGTGGTTTGGCGCGTTATGCCCCCTGGTGGGTTGGGGGAGTTGGGTCTGTCAGAGGTGGCGGCGGCCCAGCGCGGGGTGGTGACGCGCGCACAGCTGGTCGAGCTGGGGTTCAGTCCCAAGGCGATCGAGCATCGGGTCGCGACCGCGGCGCTCCTGTACGCCGGGGACAACGCGGTGCTCAGCCACGAGTCTGCCGCCGCGGTGTCGGGGGGTCGCTGACCACCCCGCCTCTGCGGCGATCACGCTGATCGGCCGCATGGGGATCGCCTCGTTGCGGGGTCTGCTCAGCGACCGGTGCGAGCAGGGGTACAGCCGCTCGGGTGCCGAGCGACGGCTGAGGCAGCTGGTCAAGGCGGCCGGACTCACCCCACCCGCGTTTAACGCGTATGTCCAGGGGTTTGAGGTCGACGCCGGGTGGGCGGCGGAGAGGCTCGTCGTCGAGGTCGACGGGTACGGGGCCTGTGGTCACCAGGCCGCCTTCGAGCGCGACCGAGCAAGGACCAAAAGCTGATCGCGGCCGGCTGCATCGTGGTCAGGTTCACGTGGCGCCAGCTCACCCGGGACCCGCTGGCGGCGGTCGCCCGAATCGCCGAGATACTGAGTGTGCGAAGACACACAACCCGGCCCTCTCCGAAGCGGTAGGGTCTGCGCATCCCGGAGGCGCAGAGGAGGGTGAGAGATGGGCGATTCGATCGTAGTGGGCACAGACGGATCTGACACGGCGAAGGTGGCGGTGGCCGAGGCGGTGCGACTGGCGAAGGCCCTATCGGCGCCGGTGCACCTCGTCTCCGCGTTTGAGCCGGTGCACGCCAAGGTCACGGGCGCGCCTGACGGCGCGGCCAAGGTCTGGCAGCCGCTGCCCCACGACCAGGTGGAGGGGATCCTCGACCAGGCGCTGGCGAGCGTGCGACTGGCCGGCGTGGAGGCGACCTCCCACGCCATCCGCAAGGACCCGGCCGACGCGCTGCTTGCGGTGGCTGATGAGGTCGGCGCCACCATGATCGTGGTCGGCAGCAAGGGGATGCACGGCGCGCGGCGGCTGTCGCTGGGTAACGTGCCCAACAAGGTCTCCCACCGTGCCCGCTGCAACGTGCTGATCGTCGCCACCGACGCCAAGAGCTAGCTTCACGCTCACGCTGCGCTCAGCTTGAATGGGCATCGGCGGCTCTCTCGGGAGGTCGTCGTGTCGGAGCGGACGGTGACGGAGGCGGCGGTCGAGACGGGAATGCGAGCATGACGAGGCGAAAGCCGCCCGGGATGCGGTGGGAGAGCTGGATCGACAGGCAGGTCCGCGACGCCCAGGAGCGGGGCGAGTTCGAGGATCTGCCCGGAGCCGGGGAGCCGATCCCCGACCTTGGCAGGCCGCGCGATGAGAACTGGTGGATCAAGGGCAAGCTCCGTCAGGAGGGGCTGACGTACATGGCGCCCTCGGTGGCGCTGCGCAAGGAGGCGAACGACGCGCGCTCGGCGGCGTTGCGCGCCTCGTCAGAGGCCGAGGTGCGGAGGCTCATCACCGACGTCAACGCGAGGATCCGCGAGGCCAACCGCCAGGGAATCCGCGGCCCCGCTCTCATGCTCGTCCCCTACGACGTCGAACGGGTCGTCCGCGACTGGCGCGCGCAGCATCCCGGCCAGGACCGCCGGAGGTAGAGCCGGCGGCGCGCTGCTAACATAGTGCTTGCCAGCAAGCAAGTATCTTCAACGAAAGGCACCATGTCCCCGGCCGCCGCGCTCGATATCGACACCGCCGCCCGTCTTCGGGTGGCCATCGGGCGACTCTCACGGCGCCTGCGGACGACTGCCGCCGGATCAGCCGCGGGGCTCACCCCGACGCGCATCTCCGTGCTGCTGACCGTGGTGCGCGAGGGCCCGATCCGCCTCTCGGCGCTGGCGGAATCCGAGAGCCTGAACCCCACGATGCTGTCGCGCATCATCGCCGACCTTGTGGATGCCGGGCTGTTGGCGCGCACCAGCGACGACGGCGACCGCCGCGCCGCCTGGGTGGAGGCCACCGAGGACGGCCGTGGGCTGGCCCAGCGGATGCGCCGCGAGCGCACCGACGCCGTCAACGAGGCGCTGGAGGGGCTCGCCCCCGCCGATCGCCGCCTGCTGGAGAAGGCCCTGCCGGCCCTCGAGGAGCTGGCCCAGCACCTGAAGGACCGCCGTTCATGACGCGCGTCATGCGCGCCGGCCGCGTCACCTTCGCCGCTCTCGCCATCCCCAACTACCGGCGGTACTACGCGGGCCAGTCGATCTCCCTGATCGGCACGTGGATGCAGATGACCGCGCAGTCATGGCTGGTCCTCACCCTGACGCACTCGGGCACCGCGCTGGGCGTGATCGTCGCGCTGCAGACGCTCCCGGTGCTGCTGCTCGGACCCTACGGCGGCGTGATCGCCGACCGGGTCGACAAGCGCCGCATGATGATCGGGCTGCAGAGCATGATGGGCGTCCAGGCGCTGATCCTGGGCGTGCTCACCGTCACCGGCGAGGTGGAGGTGTGGCAGATCGGGATCCTCGCGGCGATGCTCGGCCTCAACAACGCCTTCGAGAACCCCGCCCGCCAGTCGTTCATGATGGAACTGGTCGGCGCTGAGCACCTGCGCAACGCGGTCAGCCTCAACTCGGTGCTGGTCAACGTCGCCCGCGCGATCGGCCCCGCGATTGCCGGGATTCTCATCGCGACCGTGGGAGATGGAGTCTGCTTCCTGGTCAACGCCTTCAGCTTCATCCCGGTCGTGCTCACGCTGACCTCGATGGACCGCAGCCAGCTCGCGACGGTGGAGCCCACCCCGCGCGCCCGCGGCCAGCTGCGCGAGGGCCTGCGCTACGTCCGCTCCACTCCCACGCTGGCGGTGCCCTTGGTGATGATGGCGATCGCGGGATGCCTGACCTACGAGTTCCAGGTATCGCTGCCCGTCATGGCCGACCGCGGCCTGAACGTGGGCGCGACCGGGTTCGGCTTCATGACGGCCGCAATGGGCGTGGGCGCCGTGATCGGCGGGCTGCTCGTCGCCGCCCGCGGCAAGACCGGGCTGCGGCCGCTGGTCCTGTCCGCGCTCGGCTTCGGCACCGCGCTGGTGCTGGCGACGCTGGCCCCCAACCTGCCGCTCGAACTGCTCGCGCTCGCCCTCGCCGGCGCCGGCAGCATCGCCTTCATGTCGATGGGCAACTCCACGCTCCAGCTCAACTCCGCGCCGGAGATGCGCGGCCGCGTGATGTCGCTGTGGTTCGTCGCCTTCCAGGGCTCGACGCCGATCGGCGGCCCGGTAGTGGGCGTGACGATGGCGGCGCTCGGTCCGCGCGCTGGGCTCGGTCTCGGGGCAACGGTGGCGCTCTTCGTCGCGCTCGGCGGGGCGTTCGCGCTCCGCTACCGCACCCTCCCGCGCTCGGCTCCCGCCGACGCCGTGGCCCACGCCTGACGCCACGCCGAGACCTCGGTGTCGATTGTGGGCGCCGCCGTTCGACGCGTCATCAAACGACCTCTCTACGAAGGAGCGAAGCGATGCGGCGGATTGTGGTGACGGAGTTCGTCTCGGCGGACGGAGTGATGGAGGACCCCGGCGGAGCCGAGGGTTTCCGCCATGGAGGCTGGACGTTCAAGTTCAACGATCCCGAGGGGATGAAGTACAAGCTCGACGAGACCCTCGGCCACGAGGCGCTGCTGCTCGGCCGGGTCACGTACGAGGGCTTTGCCGCGGCGTGGCCCGGGCGGACGGACGACGTGGGCTTCGCCGACAAGATGAACGCGATGCCCAAGTACGTGGTCTCCAAGACGCTCACGCAGGCCGACTGGAACAACTCGACGGTGCTGAGCGGCGAGCTGGCCACGGAGGTCAGCGCGCTCAAGGCACAGGACGGCGGGGACATCCTGGTCGCCGGCAGCGCCATGCTGGTGCGCGGCCTCACCGACCTCGGGTTGGTGGACGAGTACCGGCTGATGGTGTTCCCGATCCTGCTCGGCGAGGGCAAGCGGCTGTTCGAGGGCCTCGGGGACGCCGCAGCGTTGACGCTGGCCGAGGTCAAGCCGCTCGCGAGCGGCACCGTGATCCTCACCTACCACCGGTCATGAGCTCCCGGGGGGCCGCGCCGGTTGGCTAGGCTCGTCGGCTTGGCCACCAGCGCGGCACCCACCTTCGACCTGCAGAGCCACTCGGTGCACTCCGACGGCGCGCTCACCCCCGCCGAGGTGGTGGCGGCCGCCGCCGACGCCGGCGTGACGCTGTTCGCCCTCAGCGACCACGACACCACCGCGGGCGTCGGCGAGGCGATCGCCGCCGCCGACCGGGCCGGCATCCGCCTCGTGACGGCGACCGAGATCAGCGCGACCTTCGACGGGCGCCAGGACCTCCACATCCTCGGCTACCTCATCGACCCCGACGATCCGGCGCTGGTGACGGCGCTGGCGCGGTCACGCGGCGACCGGGAGCACCGCGCCCAGGCGATGATCGACGCACTGACCCGGCTGGGGTTCGCGGTCGACGAGGAGATGCTGGCGCGGCGCACCGCGCAGGGCCAGACGATCGGCCGCCCTCACCTGGCCCAGGCGGTGGTCAGCCGGCCCGAGAACCACCAGCGACTCGAGGCCGCAGGGCTGCTCGACCCGACCGCCTTCCTGGTGGCATACCTCATCGAGGACCGCCCGGCGTTCGTGCCGCGCGCGGCGCCGACGGTGGCCGAGGCGATCGATCTCATCCACGGCGCCGGCGGAGTGGCGGTGTGGGCCCATCCGTTCTGGGACATCGACGCGTCAGACGACGTGCTGCGCGCGCTCGACGCCTTCCGCGACGCGGGGCTGGACGGCGTCGAGGCCTTCTATGTCACCCACAGCGAGGCGCACACCCGGCTCCTGGCCGAGCGGTCCGCCGAGCTGGGGCTGCTGACCACCGGATCGTCTGACTTCCACGGCCCGGCGCACCAGACGTTCTCGGCGTTCCGCGCGTTTGAGACCTACGGGCTGGAGCCGGTGCTCGGGCCGATCGCCGGTTGAGGGCCGCCGCGATCGTAGCCGGACGACCCCGGCGGCCTTCAACCGGCGATTGACCCGGTGATCAGCCCGCTTTCGGAGTCCGGGCGATCACATAGGTGCGCTGGGGCGCGGTGAGGACGAGCACCCGCTGCCCAGCCTTGACATCGGACAGCGTCGCCTTGTGCCGGTTGTCTCGGACCACGGCGTTGGTCGGGATCGTCACCGTCACCGTCTTGTAGGTGGCCGTGCGCGTGCCCTCGGCGATCGTCAGCTGATTCCCGTTGACCGCATCGACCTTGCCGCGCGCGAACGTGATGGTGGCGAAACCGTCCTGCGTGCGCACAACGGCCGACCCCTGGACGGCGCGGGTGAGGCGGCGCAGCCCGCCGGCCCTGACCCGGGCCCGCCCGGCCGCCGGGTGGCTCGTCCCGCCGGTGGCGCTCGTTGCGCCGCTGGTGGTGCTCGTGGCCGCGCCGGCGCTGGCGATGGCGCTCACTCCGGCGCCCAGCGCGACACAGCAGACGGCGACCAGCAGCAGACGCCAGTGCTTGCGAATGGATGACATCGGTGTGACCTCGTTGGTAGTTGCTTTCCCTGTGCTCCGCAGTGTCGCGCTGCCGTGAAAGGCAGCGGTCAGCCGAACATCAGCTGCGTGTAAAACCTGGCCGGGCGCCGCGGCGCCCCCACCTACGATTGCGCCATGCCGACGACGGTCATGGTCGTGGAGGACGAGCCCAACATCGGGGCGCTGGTGCGCACCTACCTCGAGCGCGCGGGCTATCAGGCGCTGTGGGTGCGCTCCGGGGAGGACGCGCTGGCGGAGCTTCGCCGCCATCCCGTGGGGCTGGTGATCCTGGACATCGGCCTGCCCGGCATCGACGGCTTCGAGGTGTGCCGCCGGATCGCCGGCGAGGTCCCCGTGATCATGCTCACCGCCCGCGACGACGAGGCCGACCGGGTGGCCGGCCTCGAGGTCGGCGCCGACGACTACGTCGCCAAGCCCTTCTCGCCGCGCGAGCTGACGGCGCGCGTCAAGGCGGTCCTGCGCCGGGCCGGCAGCGCGTGGTCGGCCGCCGACGCCCAGGACGTGCTGGAGGTCGGCCCCGTCGTGCTCGCCCGCGGCGCGCGCGAGGTCCGGGTGGACGACGTGGAGGTGGAGCTGACCCAGCGCGAGTTCGACCTGCTGGAGTACCTGCTGCGCCACGCGGGGCAGGTCGTCTCGCGCGATCAGCTGCTGGAATCGGTGTGGGGCTTTCGCTCCCCGGGCGAGACGCGCACGGTGGAGGTCCATGTCGCCCAACTGCGCAAGAAGCTCGGCCATCCCGACCTGATCCGCACCGTCCGCGGACTGGGCTACAAGGCGGCTCCGTGAGCCTGCGGCGCCGCGTGCTCGCCTATGTCGCGCTGGCGGCGATCGCGTCCTGCGCGCTCACGGTCGCCGTGGCCGCGGTGCTGGTGCGCCACCGCGTCGCGGCCCAGCGCGTGACCGCCCTGGAGACCCAGGCCGACCTGCTCTCGGTGACGGGCGGGGCGCCGGGCGCGCTGCGGGCGGGCGACCACGTCTACCGGGTCGGGTCCGGCCGGCCGCGTCGGGTGCGACCGGCGGTCAGCCAGGCGGTGCTGGGCGCGATCGGCACCGCGGGCGACGCCGAGGGGACGGTCGCGGTGGGCGGCCGTGGTCTGCTCTACGTGGCGCGTTCCACTGCGCTGGGGCGGGTGGTGCTCGTCCGCAGCGCCCGGCTGGCGTTCGCGGAGTGGCGCCCGTTCCTGTCGAGCCTGATCATCGCCGGCCTGGGCGGAGCGGCGCTCGCGGCGCTGCTGTCGTTCCTGCTGGCGCGCCGTCTCCTGCGGCCGATCGACCAGCTCGCCACGGCCACCCGCCGGGTCGCCGCCGGTGAGACCGACGTGGCCGTTCCGGTGGAGGGCGAGGACGAACTGGCCGAGCTGGGACGGTCGTTCAACGCGATGTCATCCGAGCTGGGGCGCGCCCGCGAGGCGCAGCGCAGCTTCCTCGAGTCGGTCAGCCACGAGCTCAAGACGCCGCTGACCTCCATCCGGGGCTACGCGGAGGCGCTCCAGGAGGGTGCCGTGACCCCGGCCGAGGGCGGCCGGGTGGTCGCCGCCGAGGCCGACCGCCTCGAGCATCTCGTCTTCGACCTCTTGGACCTGGCCCGCCTCGGCCGTGCCGGCTTCGCCGTGGAGCAGCGCCCGATCGACCTCGCCGCGGTGGGCGCGGCGGCGGTCAAGCGCCACCTGCCACGCGCCCGCGAGCTCGGCGTCGATCTGCGCGGCACCGGCGAGAACGGTTGTTGGGGCCTCGGGGACGAGGGCCGCCTGCTCCAGGCGACCTCCAACCTCGTGGAGAACGCCCTGCGCCTCACCCCGGCGGGGGGTCAGGTGGAGGTGCGGGCCGGCCCGGGGTCCATTGCGGTGCGCGACACCGGACCCGGGCTGGCGGTGGAGGACGTGCCCCGGGCCTTTGACCGCTTCTACCTATATGACCGCTACCGGTCCGAGCGCGCGGTCGGCTCCGGGCTGGGGCTGGCCATCGTCAAAGAGCTGACGGCGGCGATGGGCGGCGAGGTCTCCGCCGCCGGGAGCCCGGGCGGAGGCGCGGAGTTCACCATCCGCGTCCCGGCGAGCGCTCCGGGGGCCTCAGACGCCCTCTAGGCGGGCACGGCGCGCTGCGTCAGGTGCGCGCCGACCTTGCGCTTGACCCGCTGCAGGGCGTTGTCGACCGTCTTGCAGTCGCACCCGAGCCGGCGGCCGACCTCCTCGTAGGAGTGGCCGTCGAGATAGAGAGCCAGGACCCGGGACTCAAGCTCGGACAGCGCGGTCGAGATGCAGGCCACCAGCGCCCGCAGTTCCTCGCTCGAGATGACCTGGTTGACCGGATCGTGCACCGTCGAGCCCGGGATGACTTCGTCCAGCGTCGGCTCGCTCTCCCCCGTCCCGCCGGCGGGCGTGCTGGAGAACGACACGTACTGGTTGAGCGGCGTGTGCTTGTTGCGCGTCGCCGTCTTGACCGCGGTGATGATCTGGCGCGTGATGCACAGCTCGGCGAAGTTGCGGAAGCTGGACTCCCGGTCGGTCCGGTAGTCGCGGACGGCCTTGTAGAGCCCGACCAGGCCCTCCTGGATGAGGTCATCGGCATCGCCGCCGGCCAGGAAGTACGACGACGCCTTGAGGCGCACGAACCCGTAGTACCGGCGCACGATGCGGTCATAGGCATCGGGATGGCCCTGCTTCGCCAGGGCGATCAGATAGCCATCCTCAACCCGAGGTTGAGCCTGAGTATTTGCAGAGAGTCGAGCCACGAAGCCAGCCTTTCCCGGCTCCCGCAGGCGCGAGAGTCGGATTGTCGTGGCGCGCTACCTCCCCTGGCGCCGCACCGTTATAGCGTTTTCCCAGAAAGCGGGTCTCAGATGCACCCTCCTCCCGGTCAACCCAGCCTAAAGCTGAAGTTGATCGTTACTTGAAGCGCCGCGAGCTTGACATAGCACCGCACCACTGTCAAGTCCAATGCGGTGTTATGCAAAGGGGCTTGCGGCGAGGTGCGCTCAGGGGGTGGGGAGCAGCTCGGGCCCGTCGGGGCCGTCACGGACCTCCCAGCCGAGCGCGCGCAGCGCGTCGCGCAGGCGGTCGGCCTCCCCCCAGTCACGCGCCTGGCGCGCCCGCTCGCGCGCGTCCCGGAGCGCCGTCGCTTCGTCTGACACCGGCTGGGCATCTGACTCCATGAGGCCGGCCAGTCCCAGCACGTCGAGCATCTCGCGCAGGTCATCGCCGCCGACGCTGCCGGGAGCGCTGCGGTTGGCCTCGCCCCTCCACTCAGCCACCACGGCCAGGGCCTTGGGGGTGTTGAAATCACCGGCGAGGGCGTCGAAGAAGCGATCCTTGAGCGGCGCCGACCAGTCTGGGCTGGGTCCGTTCACGAGTCCTCGCGCGGTGTTGCGAATGCCGGCGGCGCGCGCGCGGGCCTCCTCGAGGCGGTCCTCGTCGTACTCCATCGGCTGGTGGTAGTGGGCGCCGGCGAAGTACATGAGGAGCGTCTGGGGCCCGTGACGCTCCAGCGCCTCCCCCAGCATGAACACGTTGCCGATCGACTTGGACATCTTCTCGCTGTCGAGTCGGACCATCCCGACGTGGACCCACATCCGCGTCAGGTCGGCGTCCCGCGCCGCCCGGGTCTGCGCAGCCTCGTTCTCATGATGAGGAAAGATGAGGTCTGAGCCGCCCCCGTGGATCTCGAACCCGACGCCGAGCAGATCCTCGGCCATGGCCGAGCACTCGATGTGCCACCCGGGTCGACCGCGGCCCCACGGCGACTCCCACGAGGTGTCCTCGGTCTCCTTGTGTCCCTTCCACAGGGCGAAATCGAGCGGATCGCGCTTGCGCGCGGTGCCCTCGACCTCCTCGCCCTGGTCCATCTGATCGATCTGGCGGTGGGATAGTTCGCCGTATCGAGGGTAGGACCGCACCGAGAAATAGACGTCCCCATCGGCAGCGTACGCATGGCCACGTTCCACCAGCTCCCCGATCAACCGCACGATCCCCTCGATCGTCTCGCTCGCCAAGGGCTCGTGATCGGGTCGCCCCAGCCCGAAGACATCGGTGTCGGCCCGGTAGGCAGCCGTCATCTCCCGGGCCAGATCGTCGCTGTGGACCCCGGCCTGGCGGGCCGCGGCGTAGATCTTGTCGTTGATGTCCGTGACGTTTGCCACGAACTCCGCCGCGTAGCCCTCGTGGGCCAGGAAGCGCTTGAGCAACGAGAACACCACGAACGGGCGCGCGTTGCCGACGTGCACTCGGCCATAGACGGTGGGGCCGCACGCGTAGATGCGCACCCGGCCCGGCGTCTCGGGCACGAGCTCGCGAACCTGCCCGGTGCGGGTGTCATGCAGGGTGATCGCGCGCAACGTGGCGGAACCCTAGTGCATGCGTCCGCACGTTCTGCGCGTTTGCGAGCGCCCGCGACCATCCGGGCCACGCGTCAACGTTAATCGGATGTCGATGCCCGTCACCTCAGACCGAGCCCGCCGGCTGGCGGACGTGGAAACCGGGTTCCGGACCCTTCCCGAGCGCTATCTGGGCGCGGCCCCCGGCTTCGATGCCACCTACAACATCCGGCTCTGCGACCTCGGCCACACGTGGGAGGTGCGATGCACGGCTCATGCCGCCCGGGTGCGCAAGGGCGCGACCCGCCGCCGGCCCGACGTCACCATCTCCACCGACGCCGAGACCTGGCTGGCGCTGCGCCGGGGCGAGATGTCGGGGATCGAGGCGTTCGAGCGCCGCCGCCTGAGCGTCGGCGGCAACCTCGACCACGCTGTCGGCTTCGAGGGCATGTTCCGCCTTCCCGGCGGCCGCCCGCCGCTGCTGCAGATCCACGACGTGCCCGTCGGCCGGCATCACATCTCGTCGCTGACGATGGGGCACGGGCCCGACGTGCTGCTCCTGCACGGCCTCGGCGGCACCCGCGCCTCCCTGTTCGCCACCGCCGCCGCGCTGGGCCAGCGCCACCGCGTGCATGCGCCCGACCTGCCCGGCTTCGGGTCCTCCAGCAAGCCGGCGCGTGCGCCCTACAACGCGCGCTGGTACGCGGAGACGATGCTCAGGTTCATGGACGCGCAGGACATCGCGCACGCCCACGTGGTCGGCAACTCGATGGGCGGGCGGATCGCGATCGAGATGGGGCTGATGGAGCCCGAGCGCATCCGCTCGCTCGGGCTGCTGTGCCCGGCGGTCGCGTGGGTCAAGCGGGGCTTTCACCCGCTGGTGCGGCTGCTGCGCCCGGAGTTCGGGCTGCTGCCGCACGGCTTCTCCCGCAACACGGTGGCATCCCAGTTCTGGAGCCTGTTCTACGACCGCGACCTCATCGACCCCGAGGTGGGTGGGCTGATGGTGGACGAGTTCCGGCGCATCTACCACTCGGCGGGCGCGCGGCTCGCGTTCCTGGCCTCGGCGCGCAACATCTATCTCGAGGCGCCGTACGGCCGCAACGGGTTCTATCCGCGGCTTGCCGACCTGCGGCCCCCGGCCCTGTTCATCTGGGGATCCCACGACGGCCTGGTGCCGGCCGCGTTCGGACGCCACGTGCGCAAGTGGCTGCCCCACGCCGAGCAGGTGACGATCGACGCCTGCGGACACGTTCCCCAGGTGGAGCGGCCCGAGGAGACGAGCGACCTGCTCATGCGCTTCATCGCGCGCAACGAGATCGCGGTCGCCGCGACGCCCACCCCACGCCCGCAGAGCGGCGGCGGGGCAGGCCGCAGGGCCGCGTGAGGCCACGCTGATGGCGGGCACCGGCGTCACCGACAAGGCGGAGAGCAACGGGCACGCCGGGGCCGCCGGCGAAGCGCGTCGCGCCGACGATCCCCGGCCGGCCGGCGGCGGCGTCCTCGGCGCCTTGCTGCCGCGCCGGGCGCTGCGCGAGGTGGCGCAGCAGGTGCAGCGCCGGATCCCGCGCGCCGACCTGGACGAGCGCGATCCGGACTTCATCCGCGAGCGGCTGCCGCTGATGTGGCTGGCGGCGAGCCTGTGGTACCGCGGTGAGGTGCGCGGGTTGGGCAACATCCCCGACGACGGGCCGGTGCTGATGGTGGGCAACCACTCCGGCGGCAATATGACTCCAGACACAGTGGTGTTCACGCTGGCGTTCAACACCTACTTCGGCGTCGAGCGCGCCTTCTACCAACTGGCCCACAACCTCGTCCTGTCGATGCCCGGCCTGGGATCGCTGCGCAAATTCGGCACGGTGGCGGCATCCCCCGCCAACGCCCGCAAGGCCTTGCAGGCCGGCGCGGCGCTGCTCGTCTACCCCGGGGGCGACTACGAGGTCCACCGCCCGTTCTGGCAGCGCAACCGGGTCGACTTCGACGGGCGCAAGGGGTTCATCCGCCTCGCCTTGCAGGAGAACGTGCCGATCGTCCCGGTGGTGTCGATCGGCGGGCACGAGACGGCGCTGTTCCTGACCCGCGGCGAGGGCCTCGCGCGGCTGCTGGCGCTCGACCGGGTGTTCCGCCTCAAGGTGCTGCCCGTCTCGCTGGCGCTGCCCTGGGGCCTGAACGTCGGCGACATGCTCGGCCACCTTCCCCTGCCGGCGAAGATCACGATCGAGACGCTGCCGCCGATCGACCTCAAGGCCGAGTTCGGACCCGACCCCGACATCGACGAGATCTACGATCACCTCATCCGCCTCATGCAGGACACCCTCGACGCCCTGGCCGAGGAGCGCCGCCTCCCGGTGCTCGGATGAGGGCGACCGCGGCCACGACGATCTCGGCGCCGATCGAGACGGTGTGGGGAGTCGTATCGGACCCCGAGCGGGCGCTGAGCTTCATGTCGGGGGTGACCCGGTGGGAGGTCGAGGGCGAAAAGCGCGCGGGGTTGGGAGCGCGCTACCGGATGCTGCTGCGCGTCGGCTCCGCCGAGGTGGGCGGCCTCATCGAGATCGTCGAGTGGGATCCGCCCAAGGAGCTGGCTTGGACGTCGATCACCGGCGTGGACCAGCGCGGCCGCTGGCGCCTGCGCTCCGTGGCGGGGGGACGGACCAAGGTCGAGATCCGGCTCGCCGCCGGCGTGGCCGGGTCCGGCGTGTGGGGGTGGCTGGCCGAGCGCGTCGCTCAACCCATCGTCAGCTCGCACCTGCGCACGACCGTGCGTGAGCTGTCGCGGCTGGTGGAGCACGAGCGGATGCGCAGCCAGGCGGCCGAGCGTCGCGCCGCGCGCAGCGCGCACGCGGGCTAGAGCGAGCGCACCGTCGCGACCGCCAGCGCGGCCACGCCCTCCTCGCGTCCCACGAACCCCATCCCCTCCCCCCGCGTCGCCTTGACGCTGACGTGGCCCACGTCGAGCTCGAGCGCCTCGGCCAGACGGGCACGGATGCGCTCGCGGGCCGGGGCCAGCTTCGGCCGCTCCATCATGACGGTGGCGTCCACGTGCGCGGCGGCGAGGCCCGCCTCGCGCAGAAGCGCGATGGTGGCGCGCAGGAGCGCGATCGAGTCCGCGTCGCGGTAACGGGGATCGGTGTCCGGGAAGTGCTGGCCGATGTCGCCCAGCGCGCATGCGCCGAGCAGGGCGTCGATGATGGCGTGGGTGAGGACGTCGGCGTCGGAGTGGCCGTCGAGGCCGCGCTCGTGGTCGAGCTCCACCCCGCCGATGACCAGCCGCCGGCCGGAGACGAGCCGATGGCAGTCGTAGCCGATGCCGGTGCTCATGCCCGAGGCTCCCGCCGCGTGCGCGTCACGCCCGCCGCTCCGGCCACGTGCGCGTCACGTCCGCACCTCCGCCAGCAGCAGCTCGGCGATCCGCAGGTCCTCGGGCGTGGTGATCTTCATGTTGCCCGGGTCCGAGCCGAGGATCCGCACCGCGCCGCCGGCGCGCTCCACCAGCCAGGCGTCATCGGTGGCGCGACCGAGCTCCTCGTCGGACGCCTCGGTCAGCGCGCGCTCCAGCGCGGCGCGCCGGAACACCTGCGGGGTCTGGACCGCCCACAGCCGCGATCGCTGCAGAGTGCGCGCCACGGTGGCGCCATCGTCCGCCACCTCCTTGATCGTGTCCGAGACGGGCGCCGCGGCGATCACCGCCGCCACGTCGGGATGGCGGTCGAGCTCGAGCAGGGCCTGCTCGAACAGCTGCGGCGTGGCCAGCGGCCGCGCCGCGTCATGCACGATCACGACATCGCAGTCGCCGCAGGCCGCCAGGGCGTTGCGCACGGAGTGCGACCGCTGCACGCCGCCCGAGACGGCCACCGTGCCCGCCGGGGCGGCGTCGAGCTCGTCAGCGGGCAGCGCGACGACGATCCGGGTGACCGCAGGCACGGCCCGCAGCGCCGCAACGCTCCATTCGAGCATCGGGCGCCCGCAAAGCGGGACGAGCGCCTTGGGCCGGCCAGACCCAAGGCGCTCGCCTCGTCCTGCGGCCACGATCAGCGCAGCCGCCATGCCTCGTGGGTGCGTGAGCTATTTCGCGGCGACGGCCACCTTGCCGTTGCCGTTGCCGTTCCCGTTCCCGTTGCTATGGGTATCGAGCAGCAGTCCATACAGGTGTTCATCCACCTCCTGCTCATCCATGCCCAGGGCGTACATGAGCTCGGACGCCAGGATCTTCTTGGCGCGGGTGAACATCTGCTTCTCACCGGTCGACAGCCCCTTCTCGGCCTCGCGAATGGCGAGGTTGCGTACGACCTCGGCGAGCTCGTAGATGTCTCCCGTCTTGATCTTGTCCCGATTGTGCTTGAAGCGCCGGTTCCAGTTCTTGGGCATCTCCGAACACTCGTCCTGGAGCACGGCGAGCACCTTCTTGACGGTCTCCTCGTCGATCACGCGGCGTAGGCCGGCGAGCGCCGCGTTCTCGGTGGGCACCATGACCGTCATGTCGTTGTGGAGGATCTTGATCGTCAGGTACTCGCGGCTCTCGCCGAGGACTTCCTTGACCTCCTTGCGAAGCACCTTGCCTGCGCCGTGATGCGGATAGACGACACTGTCGCCGATCTCGAACTCAATGTGCGGCGGCGTCTCGATCGACTCAAGATCATCCAGGTGCTCTTCCATTAGCTCTGTGATGGTGTCCTCCTCTTTCCGGGCGGCAGCGGGCAGGACACCCGCTCGCGGTTTTCCTACGTCTGCAGGTACCGATCAACCAGGTTGATCTCCTGCTGGCGGCGAAGGCCCTCCCTGATGTCCTTCGCCCGGATCTCGCCGACTCCGTCGACGGTCTCCAGCTCACCATCCGATGCGGCGAGCAACTCTTCCAATCCTCCAAATTCCGTGACGATCCTCTGAACAACGAGGCGGGGGAGCCTCGGTATTCGCCCCAATATCCGGAACCCACGAGGAGAGGAGGGGTAGTCAAGGGTGTTGAGCTTGCGGTCGTAGCCAAGCAGCTCGGCCAGACGCCCGAAATCGAGCAGATCCTGGTGGGCCAGGCGGGCCAGCTGGTCGAGCACGACCGCGAAGCTGTCGTCGGTGTCCTCGACGAGATAGTCGTGGACGAGGGCGGCCTTGTCAGCGGCGACCCCGACCATCGTCTCGTCGAGCTGCATCTCGATCAGGCGCCCCTCGGTGCCGAGCTCCACGATGTAGCGCTCGATCTCGACGGCCATCCTCGTCACCAGCTCGACGCGCTGGAGCACGGTCAGGACGTCGTGCAGGGTCACGCCGCCCTCGAACTCCAGCGCGGTCAGGCGGGTCGAGACCTGATCCAGGCGGCTGCGGTACTTGTCCAGCGTCGCCAGCGCCTGGTTGGCCTTGGCCAGCACGACCGGAATGTCCTCGAGGATGTACTTCATGCCGTCCACGTACAGCGACACCACCTCGCGGCGCTCCGACACCGCAACGACCATCGCGTCCGTCTGCTTGGAGACCCGCTCGGCCGTGCGGTGCCGCGTGCCGGTCTCCATCGTCAGGATCGTGGGATCCGGCGTCAGCTGCACGTTGACGTGGACGATCTTGGTGGCGTTGGTGCTCAGGGCGATCGCGCCGTCCATCTTGGCCAGCTCGTAGAGGAACGTCGGCGAGTAGTCGACGTCGAGCTTGATCCCCCCGGAGAACAGGAAGCCGAGCTCTTCGGCGTCGCCGATGACGATCAGCGCCCCCGTCCGGGCATCGACGATGTTGTCGATCCCTTCCCGCAACGAGGTTCCGGGCGCCACCATCTCGAGCGCCCTCATGATCCGGGACTCCTGTCGAGACTCGAGCTCGTCTTTGAGCTCTTCCCCGGAACGCGGCGGCATCAGAAGGTGATTTTAGCTCAGGTTCGGCGGTTTTCGCCCGCTCGCCGAGAGCGGATTCGCTCGTAATGCGCACAGGCGCGCGCGCACCGCACGATCTGGCGTCTCAGACTGCAACCGATTGCAGGCGATCAGGCCGCCCGCACCACCTCTTGAGACGGCGACATCGCCGCCGAGAGCGCCGCCCGCAGCGTCCGGTGGGCCTCGGGCTGGAGCACCGGCCGCAGGCCGAAGCGCTCGGCCTCGGCCAGCCGCCGGTCCGCGTGGGCCACCGTGCGCAGCTCGCCGGTGAGCCCCAGTTCGCCGAAACAGGCCAGCGGCCGCTCGTCTGACCCGATCAGAGCCACCCGCTTGGCCGCACTGGCCACCGCCAGGGCCACGGCCAGATCGGCCCCCGGCTCGTCCACGCGCACCCCCCCGACGACGTTGACGAACACGTCGGCGTTGCCGAGCCCGATCCCGGCGTGGCGTCCCAGCACCGCCAGCACCAGCGCCACCCGGTTGCGGTCCAGGCCGGCCACCACCCGGCGGGGCGGCACCAGCTCGGACGAGCTCACCAGCGCCTGCACCTCCACCAGCAGTGGCCGCGAGCCCTCCATGGCGCACAGCACCACGCTCCCCGGCGAGCGCGTCGCGTCGGCCAGGAACCGGGCCGAGGCGTCGAGGACCTCGACCAGGCCGTGGTCGCGCATCTCGAACACGCCGGCCTCGTCAGTGGAGCCAAAGCGGTTCTTGATGGCGCGCACCGTCCGGTAGGTCCGCTCGCGCTCGCCCTCGAACTGGAGCACGCAGTCAACGAGGTGCTCGAGCACCCGCGGGCCGGCCAGAGCGCCCTCCTTGGTGACGTGGCCCACCAGCAGCACCGCGATCCGGCGCCGCTTGGCCACGCGCATGATCTCGCCCGCCACCTCCCGCACCTGGGCCACCGAGCCGGCCGCCGAGGAGAGGTCCACCGAGTGCAGCGTCTGCACCGAGTCGATCACACACACCTCGGGGCCCTCCTGCTCGAGCGTGGCCAGCACCGCGTGCAGATCCGTCTCGGCGATGACCGGCACCGCCAGCGCCTCGCCGCCGCCCAGCCGCTGCGCCCGCAGCCGGATCTGGGCCGCTGACTCCTCGGCCGACACGTACAGGGTCCGCCGCCCTGCGGCGCACAGGTTGGCCAGCGCCATCGTGGTCAGCGTGGACTTCCCGATGCCCGGCGCGCCGCCGATCAGCACCAGGGAGCCGGGCACGATCCCGCCGCCCAGCACGTTGTCCAGCTCTCCGATCCCGGTGCTGAGGCGGTCGTGCTCGACCGCCTCGACGTCGGCGAGCGCCACCGGCTTGACCGGCGCCGCGCGCAGCCGGGCATCGCCGCCGCCTGGGCCCGCGACGCCGCGCTGCGCGATCGGCCGGACCTGCTCCACCAGCGTGTTCCACTCGCCGCAGCCGGGGCAGCGGCCGGCCCAGCGGGCGGTCTCGTGGCCGCAGGCGGAGCAGACGTGGACGGAGGTGAGCTTGGGCATGGCGCGGTCCATGCAGAGTACGGGTGAGCCCCGACGCCAAGCCGGGTTTGTGCCGGGACTGGCACACAACGACAACGGCCCGAGCCAGAAGGCCCGGGCCGTGTCAAAGACTGATACGAGGTGGTGAGCTACTCGGGCTCGGCCGGAGGCTCAGGAGCGTCGGCCTCGGGCGTCACATCGCTCGCGGGCTCGGCGTCCGCCCCACCCTCGGCGCCGACGCCGACCGGCGTGGGCGTGGGGGCGGGCTCGATGACCGAGAGCTTGACGTCCTCCTCTTCCGTGCCGTCCTCGCCGGGCTCGACCAGCACCGTCGAACCCGACGGCACCTGCGAGCGGAGCACGAAGTCGGCCAGCGGGTCCTCGATGTAGCGCTGGATCGCCCGGCGCAGGGGACGCGCCCCCATGGCGGGATCCCAGCCCTTTTCGACAAGGAGATCCTTGGCGGGCTCCGACAGCTCCAGCTGGAGCTCACGCTCGGCCATGGACTCGCGGATCCGCAGGAGCAGGAGGTCCACGATCTCCTTGATCTCGTCCTTGGTGAGCTTGTGGAACACGATGACGTCGTCGATCCGGTTGAGGAACTCGGGCCGGAAGACCTTCTTGAGCTCGCCCATGATCCGGTTCTTCATGTCGTCGTAGGTGATCCCCGTCTCATCGTCGGACACGGCGAAGCCCAGCGGCGTGTTGCGCGCGATCTCCGACGCCCCGATGTTGGAGGTCATGATCACGATGCAGTGGCGGAAGTCCACCGTGCGCCCCTGGGCGTCGGTCAGCCGTCCGTCCTCCAGGATCTGGAGCAGGATGTTGAACACGTCGGGGTGGGCCTTCTCGATCTCGTCGAGCAGGAGCACGCTGTACGGCTTGCGCCGCACGGCCTCGGTCAGCTGGCCGCCCTCGTCGTAGCCGATGTAGCCCGGAGGCGAGCCGACCAGACGCGACACCGCGTGCTTCTCCATGTACTCGGACATGTCGATGCGGATCATGGTGTCCTCGTCCCCGAACAGGAACTCGGCCAGCGTGCGCGCCAACTCGGTCTTGCCCACGCCCGAGGGGCCCAGGAAGATGAACGAGCCGGTCGGCCGCTTGGGGTCCTTCAGGCCGGCGCGCGAGCGCCGGATGGCCTTGGAGACGACCTCGATGGCCGGATGCTGCCCGATGACGCGCTTGTGGAGCTCCTCCTCCATGCGCATCAGCTTCTGGGTCTCGGCCTCGGTGAGCTTGAACACCGGGATGCCGGTCCACATGGAGACGATGTCGGCGATCTCCTCCTCGCCGATCGACGGCCGCTCGGTGGACTCGCCCGCCTCCCATTGGTCGGCCAGCTCCCGCTTGCGCTGGGTGAGCCGGCGCTCCTTGTCTCGGAGGTTGGCGGCCTTCTCGAACTCCTGGGACTCGATCGCCTCCTCCTTGGCGCGGCGCGTCTCCTCGATCTCGTCCTCCAGCTCCCGGTACACGGGCGGGGAGGTCATCGACTTGATCCGCATCCGCGAGGCCGCCTCGTCGATCAGGTCGATCGCCTTGTCAGGCAGGAAGCGGTCGGAGATGTAGCGATCGGCCAGGTCCGCCGCGGCCTCGAGGGCCTCGTCGGTGATGTTGACCTTGTGGTGCTGCTCGTAGCGGTCGCGCAGGCCCTTCAAGATCTGCACGGTCTCCTCCGTGGAAGGCTGATCGACCGTGATCTTCTGGAAGCGCCGCTCCAGCGCCGAGTCGCGCTCCAGGTACTTGCGGTACTCCTCGAGCGTGGTGGCGCCGACGGTCTGCAGCTCGCCGCGGGCCAGGGCCGGCTTGAGGATCGACGCCGCATCGATGGCGCCCTCGGCAGCGCCGGCGCCCACGAGGTTGTGCAGCTCGTCAATGAACAGGATGATGTCGCCGCGCTGGGTGATCTCCTTCATCACCTTCTTGAGGCGCTCCTCGAACTCGCCGCGGTACTTGGAGCCCGCGACCAGAGCGGCCAGGTCCAGCGTGTAGATCTGCTTGCCCTTGAGCAGCTCGGGGACGTCGGCGTTCGTGATGCGCTGGGCCAGGCCCTCCACCACCGCGGTCTTGCCGACGCCGGGCTCGCCCACGAGCACGGGGTTGTTCTTGGTGCGGCGCGACAGGATCTGCATGATCCGCTCGATCTCCGTCTCGCGGCCCACAACCGGGTCCAGCTTGCCCTCCGACGCGAGCTTGGTCAGGTTACGACCGAACTGGTCCAGCAGCTTGGAGGACTTTTTGCCCTCGCCGGTGCCGGCGGCGCCCGAGCTGCCGGCGCTCGAGCCGCGCTGGCGGCTGCCGGGCCCGGACAGCATCCGGATCACCTCGTTGCGGATCTTCTCGGAGTCGGCGTCGAAGTCCAGCAGGATGCGGGCGGCGACGCCTTCGTTCTCGCGCACCAGGCCGAGCAGGATGTGCTCGGTGCCGATGTAGTTGTGGCCCAGGCTCAGCGCCTCGCGCAGCGCCAGTTCCAGCACCTTCTTGGCGCGCGGCGTGAACGGGATCTGGCCGGAGGTGACCTCTTCCCCTGAGCCGACGATGCGCACGACCTGCGCGCGCACACGCTCCACCGTGATGTCGAGCGACTCGAGCACGCGGGCAGCTAGGCCCTCCTCTTCGCGGAGCAGTCCGAGAAGGATGTGCTCGGTGCCGATGTAGTTGTGCTTGAGAGTCCGAGCCTCTTCCTGTGCCAAGACGACCACCTGGCGGGCTCGCTCTGTAAATCGCTCAAACATGGGGCTTCCTAAGTTTGTTGAGGCTTGCTACCGAGGAAGTTGGTCGGGGGGTGGTCCGGGAAGTCGGTCGGAGGTGGTCCTGGTTTCTTCTCCTACGAGCCTAGGACGCGTTTGGTTCATCAACGCCTTAGGGGGACGCGAAAGAATCCGCTCACCCAATATATTCGGCAGATCTGGCCAAATGTATGAGCGCCGCGGTCGTTGCTTTCGGCCATAGGTCAGTCTAACAGCCGGTCTGCCGTACCTTGCCCGTATGGGGGCCGCGCTACACCCCGCTCAGGCGACTCCCGTCCGCTCTATGCGGACAGAGGATCGAGACTCGCCGGCGGCCTGATCGCGCCGCCCGCGCCCCAGAGGTGACGGGCCCCGCGGAGGCAGCGAGCCACCGGTGGACAGCCACGATCCGGCCAGGATGAGGACCAGGCCGGCCAGCGCTCCGGGCCCCGGGCGCTCCCCCAGCAGGGTCACGCCGAGCACCACCGCGACCAGCGGGTTGATGTAGGTGATGATCGTCGCGCGGCCGGTCCCCGCCTCGCGGACGAGCACCGTGTAGACGACGAACGCCATCGCCGTGCAGAACACGCCCAGCCCGGCCACGGCGGCCAGGGCGCCCGCCGTTGGGGTCCGGCTGGGCATGTCCGCGGCGGCGAACGGGGCCAGGATGAACGTGGCCAGCAGCAGCGACGCCCCCATGGCCGCCCGTGAGTCCATTCCCTCCATCCCGAGCTTGACGAGCATCGGCCCGATGGCGTACCCGACCGCTCCCACGAGCACCGCCAGCGCGCCGAGCACCTCCGCGCCGCTGCCCGCAACATCGATCCCCACCAGAGCGATGACACCCGCGAAGCCCACCGCCAGGCCGAGCGCGCGCCGCGGCGTCGGGCGCTCGGTGGGGTCAAACCGCAACGACAGCACGGTCACGATCAGCGGGACCGAGGCGATGATGATCGCCGCCAGCGACGAGGCGATGTGGACCTCCCCGGCCGCGATCAGGGGAAACGGGATCGAGATCTCGGCCACCGCGTAGGCCACGACCCAGCGCCAGCGACCGCGCAGCGTGGGCAGCGCCCCCGCGCGCCACGCCAGCGCCATCAGGATCACCGCCGCCACGGCGACGCGCAGCCAGGCCACGTCGGGCGCGGGCAGGCCGCCGTCGATGCCGATCTTGATCAGCAGGTACGACGCGCCCCACACCACCGACATCACGGCGAACGCCCACCAGGCGCGCCGGCTCATGACCTCACGGCGGGAAAGAGCACGACGTCGCGGATCGAGCGGGTGCCGGTCATGACCATGACCAGCCGGTCGATGCCGATCCCGATGCCTCCGGTGGGCGGCATGCCCTGTTCGAGCGCCTGCACGAACGACTCGTCGTAGGGCTGGGCCTCCTCATCGCCCGCGGCGGCGAAGCGGCGCTGGCCCTCAAAGCGGCGGCGCTGCTCGTCAGGGTCGTTGAGCTCGGTGAACGCGTTGGCGATCTCGATCCCGCCGACGAACGCCTCGAAGCGCTCCACCAGCCCCGGCGCCGAACGGTGCTCCTTGGCCAGCGGCGAGATCTCGACCGGGTAGTCGAGCAGGAAGGTCGGCTGCTGGAGGGTCGGCTCGACGTGGTCTGAGACGAGGTCGTCCACGAGCTGGGGCCAGGTCGCGTCCTCGCGCGCGGGAAACCCTCGCTCCCGCATCCCCGTCGCCAGCGCGTCACGATCGCGCAGGGCGAGAATGTCGATCCCCGTGCGATCCAGCACGGCGCCGGCCAGCGTCTCGCGCCTCCATGGGGGCGTGAAGTCGAACTCGCCCTCGTAACCGATCGCCTGGGCCACGGCGTGGACGAGATGCTCGCACCGCTCGGCCACGTCGAGGTAGTCCGCGTAGGCCTCGTACCACTCCAGGACGGTGAACTCGGGGTTGTGCGTGGTGTCGACGCCCTCGTTGCGGAAGTTCTTGCCGATCTCGTAGACGCGCTCCAGGCCGCCGACGATCAGGCGCTTGAGGTAGAGCTCGGTGGCGATGCGCAGGTAGAGGTCGCGGTCCAGGGCGTTGTGATGCGTGGTGAAGGGCCGCGCCATGGCGCCGCCGTAGAGAGGCTGGAGCACCGGCGTCTCCACCTCGACGAAACCCGCGTCATCGAGGAAGCGCCGGATCGTGCTGATCACCCGCGCGCGGGTCGTGAACCGCTCTCGCGTCTCGGGGTTGGCCATGAGGTCGAGCTCGCGGTGCCGGTGGCGGGTCTCGACGTCGGTGAGACCGTGGTGCTTGTCAGGCGGCGGGCGCAGCGACTTGGCCAGCAGCGTGAAGGCGTCGACGCGCAGCGTGAGCTCCCCGCGGCGCGACATGAACGCGGTGCCGTCGACGCCGACGAGGTCGCCGAGGTCAAGGGAGAGCAGTCGGTCCATCGGCTCGGCGCCGAGCACGTCGACGCGGGCCTGGAGCTGGATGCGGCCCGAGCGGTCCTCGAGATCCAGGAACGCCATCTTGCCCTGGCCGCGCCGCGCCGCCAGCCGCCCGGCGACGCGGTGCGACACCTCGGTCTCCTCACCCGCCTCCAACCCCTCGTGGGCGGCGCGCACGGTCGCGATCGGCTCGACGCCGTCGAACTCGTGCGGGAACGGCTCGACGCCGGCCGCACGCAGCGACTCGAGCTTGCGCCGGCGATCGGCGAGAACGTCGGAGCCCTCGGGCGTGTCGGCGATCTCGTCGCGCCCACCCTGCTCACCCACGGGCGATCACCGCCGCGAGCCGCTAGGCGCCGACGTCGATCTTGGTGATCTTGAGCTTGCGTTCGCCGCGCGGGGTGCTGACCGACACCTCATCGCCGCGCTTGCGGCCGATGAGGGCCTTGCCCACAGGGGACTCGTTGGAGAGCTTGGCCTCCCCGGGCTTGGCCTCCGCGGAGCCGACGATCGTGTACTTGTTGGACTTCCCGCCCTCGTCCTTGACGTGGACGATCGAGCCGACCCGGACGATGTCGGTGCCGAGGTCCGAGGCGTCGACGACCGTCGCCGAGCGCAGCTTGTCCTCCAGCGCGGCGATCCGCGCCTCCAGCATCGCCTGCTCGTTCTTGGCGTCGTCGTACTCGGCGTTCTCCGAGATGTCGCCGAACTCGCGGGCCTCCTTGATGCGCGCGGCGACCTCCCGGCGGCGCGTCGTGGAGAGATGGTCGAGCTCCGCCTTGAGATTTGCGAGCCCTTCCTGTGTGAGGATGACGTCCTTTGGCATAGCGATCAGACCTATGTTCGGGGCGAGAAAAACCCGCCGAGATGCGGCGGGATTCCACGTGACGAGTCGCGTGGGCGCATGAGTATAGACAGCGTCCGCCGCCGGTCGGCAAGGCCGGACGCTCACCATCCCCGCACCTCCGCTGGCGCGCGAGTCTAGTACATGCCCGTCAGCGCGCTCCACCCAGGCCGAGCGGTTCAAGTCCGCTCTGAGGCGGTCGATAGTTGCACGTGCGGTCGGGCGCCCAGACCGCCGGCCGCGGGCGGCTAGCCGAGTCCGAGATGCCGGCGCGCGGCGTCCAGCGTCTCGGATTGTTGCAGCGCGTCCTGGAGCGCGTGGTCAGCGCCGAGGCGCTCGACGTACCACGGATAGAACTTGCGCAGATAGCGGGCGGCGCGCTCGGGGCCGAGATGCTCGGCGGCGCGATCGATCACCCACTCCAGCTCGGCGAGGATCTCGGCGCGCGTGGGCTCGGTGGAGCGCTGCCCCAGGAGCTGTGAGAACAGCCACGGGTTGCCCAGGGAGCCTCGGGCCAGAGCGACGGCGGCCGCGCCCGTGCGCGCGAACGCCTCGCGGGCCAGCTCGGGCGAGCGCAGGCCGCCGGAGATGACCACCGGGACCGGCAGCTCCTCCACCAGCGCGCGAGCGAGCTCGTAGTCGGGCTTGCCGGAGTGGCGCTGGGAGGCGTGGCGCGGGTGGATGCAGAGGCCGGCCACTACCCCGGCGTCGGCGAGCCGCCGGGCGACCTCGACGCCGCTGTGGTCGCCCGGACAGACCCCCGAGCGCAGCTTGACCGTCACGGGCAGGCCGCTCCCGCGGCCGGCCGCCCGGGCCACTGCCACGGCGCGGTCGGGGTCGGCGAGGAGCGCGGCGCCGGCCCCCGTCTTGCATACCTTGGGGACCGGGCAGCCCATGTTGAGGTCGATGAGGTCGGCGCCGGCGGCGGCGACGCGCTCGGCGGCCGACTCCATCACGGCGGGATCAGAGCCGAACAGCTGCACCGAGACCGGATGCTCCTCGGGGTGGATGCGCAGCAGCTCCGTGCAGGTGCGCTCGTTGCGGTAGTGGACGGCGTGGCTGGACACCATCTCCGACACGACGAGGCCGGCCCCGTGGCGCTTGGCCTGGAGGCGCACGAACCAGTTCCCGATGCCGGCCAGCGGCGCCAGCACGACGCGGTTGGCGATGGGGACGCCGCCGAGGCTCCAGCCGTCGGTGAGCGATGCCTGAGCGGGCCGGCCGGGGCTGTCGAGAACCGGGGTCACGAGCAACTCATGGTACGAATGAGCGATATGGACATCACGTCGCTCATCCGCCCGTGGGCCGAGCTGATGCTGGAGCAGGTGCCCGGCCTGGAGCTCTTCGACGCCCATACCCATCTCGGCCAGAACGACCCCGACGGAATGAAGCAGACTCCGGCAGAGCTCCTGGCGGCGCTCAGCACGGCCAGAGCCCGGGGCGCGTTCGTGTTCCCGATGCACGAGCCCGACGGCTACGCCCCGGCCAACGACATGGTCATCGCGGCGGCAGGGCAAGCAGACGGTGTCCTCACCCCCTTCTGCCGCGTCAGCCCCAACAACGGCGGCGCGCGCGCCGAGGCCGAGCGCGCGCTCGAGGCCGGCGCCAAGGGCATCAAACTTCACCCGCGCGCCGAGCAGTTCACCCTCGATCACCCCGCCGTGCGGGAGCTCGCGGCGCTCGCCCACGAGCGCGAGCTGCCGATCCTCATCCACGCCGGCCGCGGGATCCCGGCGCTGGGCGTTCACGCCGTCGAGCTGGCGGCCGCGTTTCCCAACACCCGCTTCATCCTCGCCCACGCTGGGGTCTGCGACCTCTCGTGGATCTGGCGCGTCGCCGCCGACCACCCCAACCTGCTGTTCGACACGGCCTGGTGGCTGCCGGCCGATCTGCAGGCGTTGTTCGCCCTCGTGCCACCCGGGCAGATCCTGTTCGCCTCCGACGCTCCCTACGGACACCCACTGATGTCGGCCATCTTCCAGCTGCGCTCCGCCGTCCAGGTGGGCCTTTCGACCGAGCAGATCCGCTCGATCGCCTCCGAGCAGTCGCTGCGGATCGCCGCCGGCGAGCCGCTGCAGCCCGCCGGGCCGGCCGTGGGCGAGCGCGACCGCGCGTCGCACGTGCTGCTGGACCGCGTCGCCGAGTACGTGATGCTCGGCGCCATCGCCACCATGCGCGGCTCGGACGGCGGCCCGGAGATGCTGGCGCTGGCCCGGATGGCCTGCGACGTCCCCGACGGCGTGGACGACGCGCCGGTGTTCACGTCCGTGCGCTCGCTGCTGGACACCTATGACGAGGTGTCGGCGGCCGAGCCCGACAACCGGCGCCGCCTCGCCTTCCTCATCCTCGCCGCCAGCGTGGCGCGGACGCCTGATGTCCCGGTGCCTCCCGTCTGACTAGCGCTCGGCGACCGGCAGCCGGTTGAGCTCCCAGATGAGCCGCAGTCCGGTCAGCGTCAGCAGGTCGTCCACCTCGTCGATGATCTCCTTGGCGAACGGCACCACAACCTGAGCGAGACCTCCGGTGGCGATCACCGGCGTGTCCTCTCCCAGTTCGCCTCGCAACCGCCGCACGATCCCCTCGACCTGACCGGCGAACCCGAACGCGATCCCACTGCGAATGGCCTCCACGGTCGACTTGCCGATCAACGCCCGCGGCTCGAGCATCTCGACCTTGGGCAGCTTCGCCGCGCGCTCGTACAGCGCGTCGAGCGAGATCTCGGCGCCGGGAGTGATGATCCCGCCCAGATACTCGCCGTCGTCAGAGACCGCGTCGTAGGTGATGGCCGTGCCGAAGTCCACGACGACGCAGCCGCGGGCGAACCTGGCGTAGGCGGCGATGGCGTTGACCAGCCGATCCGCGCCGACCTCGCGCGGATTGTCGATTCGGATCGGCATCCCGGTGCGGATCGACGGCCCGACGTTGAGCATCTCGTGCCCGAGGTATCGCGCGGACATCGCGGTCCACTCCTCGGACAGCTGCGGGACGGTGGAGGAGACGATCGAGCGATCGATGTCCGTGAAGCCAAGGCCGCGCAGGGCGAGCAGGCTGGCCAGGCGGGCGCCGAGCTCGTCGCGCGTGGACTCCCGCACAGTGGCGAAGCGCCAGTCCTCGGCCACGACGTCCTCGCCGTCGCGATAGACGCCGAAGTGGGTCTGGGTGTTGCCGACGTCGACGACGAGGAGCATCGCAGCCTAATTACACCAGCGGGGGCGCGACGCGGCGGACCGCCTGGGTCGGCGGGGTTCGGTTCAGGCCGGCGAGGGTGTCGGCGAGGCGTTCGCCTGACGGCAGCGTCAGCTCGGGGTCGAGCTCCAGGAGCGGGACCAGCACGAAGCGACGCGAGGCGGTCTCGGGGTGCGGGAGGGCCAACCGCTCAGAGCGGTATTCGAGGTCGCCGAGCAGCAGCAGATCGACGTCGATGACCCGCGGACCGTGACGGGGGCCTCCCCCGGTCCGCCCCACCTCGCGCTCCACGGCCTTGCAGGCGTCCAGCAGCTCCTCGGGGCCGAGCGCGGTCTGGACCCGGAGGCAGGCATTGAGGAAGTCAGCCTGGTCGAGCACGAGGCCGACCGGTTCGGTCTCATACAGCGAGGAGCACGCCAGCACGCTGACGCCGTGCCCGGGCAGGGCGGCGATGGCGGCTGCCAGGTGGCCGCGCGTGTCGCCGATATTGGAGCCGAGGCCCAGGTAACCGATCGCGGAGACGGTCCCCACCCGCCCCCGATCAGCCGGAGGTCTCGCGCCACACCTCGACCGAGACCTCGGTGACGGGCAGCGCCAGCGGGGGCTCGGGCTTGGCCGCCTTGACCCACACGGCGTGCGCCTCGTACTGGTCCAGCAGTCGGTCGGCGATGGCCGCGCACAGGCGCTCCAGCGTCTTGTACGAGCGCTGCTGGGCAACCAGGTTGGCCATGTCGCACACCTGCGCGTAGTCCACGGTGTCCTCGATGCGGTCCGTGAGCGTCGCGTCGCACTCGCCCACGTCGAGCCGGATGTCGAGCAACAGGCGCTGGCCCACCTCGCGCTCGGCCGCGGTCACGCCGACGTGGGTAAACAGCGACAGGCCGGAGATCTCGATGGTGACCTCGGGCTCGCCGCCGTCGTCATCCTCGTCTACCTCGTCAGCGTCGTCGTCGTACTCGTCGGCGTCGTCGTCGTCGGCCATCGGCGTCGCACCGTAGCACCCGCGATGACCAGGCCGTCACGCACCGGGGCCACGTCGTGCACCCGGAACACGCGCGCCCCACGCTCGAAGGCCAGGACGTTGGTGGTCACCGTCCCCGCCAGCCGGTCATCCACCGCGCGGCCGGTGATCCGGCCCAGGAACGACTTGCGGCTCGTGCCGATGACCACCGGGCGGCCCAGCGCCACGAGCTCGTCCACGCGGGCCAACAGCTCCAGGTTGTGCTCGGCGGTTTTGCCGAACCCGATCCCGGGGTCCAGCAGGATCCGCTCCTCGGCCACCCCCTGCGCCACGGCGAACGCCATCCGCTGCTCGAGGAACGCCTTGACCTCGGAGACGACGTCGTCGTACCGGGGGTCGTTCTGCATCGTGCGAGGCTCGCCGAGCATGTGCATGAGGCAGCACTCGGCGCGGCGCGCCGCCACCAGCTCCGGCATCGCGGCGTCGCCACGCAGCGCCGTAACGTCGTTGACCAGCGTCGCCCCGGCGTCGAGCGCGGCCGCGGCCACGCTTGCCTTGGACGTGTCCACGGAGATCTGAGCGCGGACGCCATGCCCCCGCAGGCCTTCGATCACCGGGACCACCCGCCGCAGCTCCTCGCCGGCGGCGACGGAGTCGGCGCCAGGGCGAGTGGACTCCCCGCCGATGTCGAGGATCCCCGCGCCCTCGGCCTCGAGCTCCAGGGCGTGGGCGATCGCGGCCCCGGCGTCGGTGTAGCGACCGCCGTCGCTGAACGAGTCCGGGGTCACGTTGACGATTCCCATGATCGTGAACTCGGGGGCCGGCGCGATCACGCGCTACTCCTCGTCGGGCCAGCGGCCGGTGCGGTCGAAGTACTCCCGGGCGCGCTCCTCGTCCTCGCGGTCCTCGTTGGAGCGGATGCTCAGGCGATACATCCAGTTGAGCATCCACACGATCAGGGCCACCAGCAGCAGGGACACGCCCGCCGCGGACTCCAGCGAGCGCGTGTTGGCCAGGTTGGAGTAGCTGCCGTGCCCGATCACCACGAGGACGACCCCGGCCACGGCGATGGCCGTGGGGAGCCACACGCGCGTGGCTGAGAGCAGGAGGTGATTCCCGGATGGCCGGCGATCATCGGTCATGCCCGCCACGTTACCCCTCTCATCGCGCGAGCCCGCCCGCGGTGGTCGTGACCGAGGCGTGAACGACGCGGGCCCGATGACGCGCCGGAACGGCGCGATCGATATACATCCCGCGCGATGCCGCCACAACACCAGCCCACACCCCGCCCGTCCACCCTGACCCGCCGCTCGCTCTTGGGCGCAGCCGCCGGAGGCGCCGCCGCGTTCGCGTACAGCGGCCTGCCCGCCTGGGCCAAGCCGATCGCCGCCACGGCGGGCGTGCGCCGCCCCGACAGCCTGCCGTTCCCGGACCGCCGCCCGGGCGCGGAGAGCATGCCCCAGATCAAGCACGTCGTGGTGCTCATGATGGAGAACCACTCCTTCGACAACCTGCTCGGCATGGTGCCGTTCCGGGTGCCGGGACGCGCCAACGTCGACGGCTTCACGCTCAAGCATGGCCAGCCGGTCAACGTCAACCTCGACGCCAACGGCCACAAGGTGCTCGCGCGCCCGATGTCCTCGCCTTGCCAGCTGGACGGGCACCCCGGCCAGGACTGGAACGCGTCGCACCTGTCCTGGAGCGGCGGGCGCAACAACGGCTTCGTCAAGGCCTCGGGGCCGGTGGCCATGAGCTTCTGGGACAACACCGACCTGCCCTTCACCTACTCGCTGGTCAGGCACTTCCCGGTCGGCAACCGCTACTTCTCCTCGGTGCTGGCGCAAACGTACCCCAACCGGCGCTTCCTGTTCTGCGGCACCGCCTCGGGCCTGGTCGCCACCGACAGCCAGACCTTCAGCACCCCGGCCGCCAACGGCACGATCTTCGATCGCCTCGACCAGCACAAGATCGACTGGACCAACTACTACCAGCAGGTACCCAGCCCGCTCATCGTGCCGGGCTACCTCACGCCCGCCCGCAAGAACCGGGTGAAGAAGATCGACCAGTTCTTCACCGACGCCGCCGCCGGCCGGCTGCCGGCCTTCACCTTCCTGGACCCCGATTACAACACGACGTCGGAGGAGAACCCCCAGGACGTCCAGGTCGGCGAGCGGTTCGTGGCCAAGGTCGCCAAGGCGCTGGTGCACTCGCCCAACTGGAAGCACACCGCGTTCTTCCTCACCTACGACGAGCACGGCGGCTACTACGACCACGTGCCGCCGCCGCGGGCGATCAAGCCCGACAACATCGCCCCCATCCCCGTCCCCGGCCAACCGCCGCTGGTCCCCGGCGGCTATGACCGCTACGGCTTCCGGGTCCCGACCGTGGTGGTGTCGCCCTGGGCGCGGGCCGGCTACGTCTCCAACGTCGTCCAGGACCACACGTCGATCACGGCGTTCATCGAGCACAAGTGGAACCTGCCGGCGATGACCTTCCGCGATGCCAACGCCCATCCGATGACCGACTACTTCGACTTCACCGCGCCGGCGTTCGCCGAGCCACCCAAGCTGGCGGCGGCGCCCGGCCTGGCCCACGGACTCGCGCAGTGCCATGCCGCCGGGCTCGCCCCGCCGCTGCCCTAGCAGCCGCAGATCAGCCGAGCGTCAGGAAGTGGCGCAGGTCGGCCAGCATCCCGGTGATGTCGTGCTCGACGCGGAAGTCGGTGAAGCGCAGCGGAGTGATGCCTCGGCGCAGCAGGTCGGCGTCCTTGACGCGGTCGCGCTCCATGTCGCCGGCGGCGACGTGATACGGACGGCCGTCGAGCTCGACCGCGAGGCGGTGCGCGGGCCAGAAGCGGTCGATCTCCCAGATGCCGATACGGATGTTGCGTTCCGGGTCCGGGATCTCCGGGTGCTGGGCGATGATCCGGTCAAACGCCAGCTCCAGCTGGGACTTGTGGCTCTCGGTGCGCCGGTAGGTGGCCAGCACCGCGGCCAGCTTGGACATCCCGGGGTGCCGCGGGTACCGGGCCAGCGTCTCCTCGATCGTGGCGCGGCCGTCGGCGGCGTCGGGACGGAGCAGCCGTTTGCGCACTGCCATCGTTACGAGGCGCTCCAGCTCCGCCGGGGCCTCGCGGCCGGCGAGCTCGACGAGCATGCGCGGGACGGAGCTGACCCGTAGGTTTCCGCGGGTCCGGACGTCGTCGGAGTGAGGCTCGGTCCGCACACGGTGCAGCGTCAGTCCATCCCGCGGACGCGCCGCCGACCCAACGACCGTCAGTTCAATCGCATGGACGTTGATCGACCGAAGGCCCCAAACCGCACCTGCCGTCCGGTGGCTGACGAAGGCACGGGCGCCGAGACTCAACAGGGCAGCGAAGAGGTGGGCCTGGTCGCTCACACGTGCGTGGCCGACCGCAAAGACGTTCCGGTGGTGCCGATGGAGCCACTGATCCCGGACCATCCGACGGATCTGGTTATCAGTGAATCCAAGGTCCCGCAGCTGCGTGCGCGAGACCACCCCGTCCTGGCGTGCGGCCAGCCACGCCAGTCGCCGCTCACGCGGTTGACAAACGTCTGCTCTGCGCGAAGGTTTGTCGACCACTCACGCCCACGGTGGCACGCGAACCTCCCCGCCTGGGCTAACTGTGACGGAAGATTTACTCGGCGGTGCCGCCGGCGAGGCCCGGACGCGGCAGCGGCCGTGGGGCGTCGCCGCGGGCGCGCTCGGCGGGGGTGCCGGCGACGGTCGGAACTTCGGGCGGGGCCGGGGCCTCCGCGCCGAACACCGACTCCTCGCTCTGACCCTCGAGGAGGGCCTCGAACTCGGCCTTCTCGATGGTCTCGCGCTTGATGAGGATCTCCGAGAGCTTCTCGAGCTCGACGCGCCTCTCGGTGAGGATGGTCTTGGCCTGCACATGAGCCATCTCGACGATGCGCCGGATCTCGTCGTCGATCTCGCGGGCGATCTCGTCGGAGTAGTCGGGCTCCGAGGAGAACTCACGACCGAGGAACGGCATCCCGTGGTCGTGGCCGAACACGCGCGGGCCCAATTTCTCGCTCATCCCAAACCTCATCACCATCTGCTTGGCCGTCGCAGTGACCTTCTCGATGTCGTTGGACGCGCCGGTGGTGATCTCTTCGAAGCAGATCTCCTCCGCGGCGCGGCCACCCAGCGTCATCGCCATCTGGTCCTGCAGCTCGGCGCGAGTGGTGAGGAACTTGTCCTCGCCCGGCAGGGAGATCGTGTAGCCGAGGGCCTGGCCGCGCGAGATGACCGAGATCTTGTGAATCGGATCGCTGTTGGGCAGGAAGTGGCCGACGATCGCGTGGCCCATCTCGTGGTAGGCGGTGATCTTGCGCTCCTTGTTGCTCATCACCCGCGTCTTCTTCTCCGGGCCGGCGATCACGCGCATGATCCCCTCTTCCAGCTCGACCTGGGTGATCTCGCGCTTGCCGTTGCGGGCGGCGAGCAGGGCGGCCTCGTTGACGAGGTTGGACAGGTCGGCGCCCGTGAAGCCGGGGGTCTGGCCGGCCAGCGCGTCGACGTCGATCTCGCGCGCCAGCGGCTTGCCCCGGGTGTGAACCTCGAGGATCTTCTTGCGGCCCAGGCGATCGGGACGATCAACCACGATCTGGCGGTCGAAGCGGCCCGGGCGCAGCAGCGCCGGATCCAGGATGTCAGGACGGTTGGTCGCGGCGATGAGGATGATGTTGTCCTTCATCTCGAAGCCGTCCATCTCGACCAGCAGCTGGTTCAGGGTCTGCTCGCGCTCGTCGTGACCGCCACCGAGGCCGGCGCCGCGATGGCGCCCGACGGCGTCGATCTCGTCCATGAAGATGATGCAGGGGGAGTTCTGCTTGGCCTGCTCGAACAGGTCGCGCACGCGCGAGGCGCCCACGCCGACGAACATCTCGACGAAGTCAGACCCGCTGATGGAGAAGAAGGGGACTCCCGCCTCGCCGGCCACGGCGCGGGCCAGCAGCGTCTTGCCGGTGCCCGGAGGGCCGTACAAGCAGGACGCCCTTGGGAATGCGGGCGCCGAGCGCCTGGAACTTCTTGGGGTTCTCCAGGAACTCCTTGATCTCATGGAGCTCCTCAACGGCTTCGTCGACCCCCGCGACGTCCCTGAACGTGATCTTGGGGGAATCGACCGACATGCGCTTGGCGCGCGATTTGCCGAACGACATGACCTTGGAGCCGCCGCCCTGGACCTGGTTCATGAGGAAGATCCAGAACCCGATGAAGATGACGAAGGGCAGGATGTAGGTCAGCAGCGAGAGCCAGCCGTTGGAGGACTTGCTCTGGACATTGAAGCCCTGGGCGGGCACGTCCTGCTGGGCCTGGCGGATCAGGTTGGGGGCGTAGGAGTCGGGATAGCCGACGGAGTACTTCTCGCCGCTGGTCAGCGTGACGTCGGCGCTGTTGGACTTCTGGTCCAGCGTCAGGCTCTTGACGTCCTTCTGGTCCAGTTGGGTCAGGAGGTTGCCGAACGTGTAGTTCGGGCCGTGGCTATTGCTGCCGATCAGCTTCTGTGCGAAGAACGCCAGAACAACAACGATCAGGATCGGAAACGCGGCGCTCTTGAAAAACCGGCTCATATGCGAAATCCCTGCTTGGTCCCGGTACTACCCGTTGTGGCGCGGATAGCGTGGTGGATCAGCAAGCGTAGCACCTGCCTTTGGCATGGAAACCACCTTGCCTACGCGAAAAATTGCCTGCATACGGGCTCTCATATGTTCAACGCGGCGACGTAGGGAAGGTTGCGGTAGCGCTCCGCGTGATCCAGGCCGTAGCCGATGGCGAACCGGTCGGGAATCTCAAATCCGACGTACCGGGTGTCGAGATCCACCTTGCGCCGCGTGGGCTTGGTCAGCAGCGCGCACACCTCCAGTGACGCCGGGTTGCGCCCGGCGAGGTTGCGCAGCAGGTACTGCAGCGTCAGTCCCGAGTCCACGATGTCCTCCACGATCAGCACGTCGCGGCCCTCGATGGCGGCGTCGAGATCCTTGAGGATCCGCACCACGCCCGAGGTCTTGGTGGCCGAGCCGTACGAGGCCACCGCCATGAAGTCGACCTCGACCGGGATGTCGAGATGGCGCATGAGGTCAGAGAGAAAGAACACTGCACCCTTGAGAACGCCGATGAGCAGCAGATTCTTTCCCGCATAGTCACGAGAGACCTGCTCGCCCAGCTCTCGGACCCGCCGGCTGAGGTCCTCGGCGGGCACGAGGATCTCCCCGATCGCTGGATCGTCGCTCACACCGCGGATATTAGGTGGGGGCTTCGCCCCTTGTTTTTTCGTCGCCGTCCGGCCGACCGCGCTCGCGCCCGCCCTTGGGCGTGCGCCCGAACGTCACCACCCCGTCAGCGGCGGTGGCGCGGACGCCCGACGGCAGGTCGAGCGCCGACGTGCCGCGAACCGGCATCGCCGCCACCTCGTTTGCACGACGGGCCACTCCGGCGGCCGGAGAGCCGGCGGCGGCGTCGGCCAGCCGCTGGACGACCAGCCGCCGCAGCGCCGGCGCGAGCTCGCGCAGCGTCGTGAGCGCGATCTCCGAACGGCCGTTGAGCACCGCGTCCACCAGCTCGTCGAGCACCTCGGCCTCTCCCCTCAGGATCTCGGCCAGCGCCAGGACGTTGTCCTGCGCCGCGGGGTGGATCCGCTCCAGCGCGGGGACAAGCTCGCGGCGGATGCGATTGCGCGCGTACGCCCCCGAGTCGTTGGTCTCATCGTCGCGCCAGCTCAAGCCCCGGTCGGTGCAATACGCGCTGGTCTGCTCGCGCGTGAACGGCAGGAGCGGGCGCACCACGGGCGGGTGGGAATCGTCTCTTGCGAGCATGCCCAGCACCGCGCGACGGCTCGGCGAGGAGGCGATCCGGTAGAGGATCGTCTCCACCTGATCGGAGCGCGTGTGGCCAACGGCGACATCCGCGTCGCGGGCCAGCGCCAGGTCGGCGGCCGCGCGATAGCGCTCGGCGCGCGCCCATGCCTGGAGGTTGCCGCCGCCGTCCGTCAGACGCACCGGCCGCCGTACGTCGAGCTGGATGCCCAGTCGCTCGCACATGCTCGCGCAATGGCGCTCGTCAGCATCGGACGTGGCCCGGAGCCCGTAGTTGAGATGCAGGGCGCTGACCGCGGGCGGGCCCGCGATCCGGGCGGCGAGGTCGACCAGGCAGGTGGAATCGCGCCCGCCCGAGTACATGACCACCACGGCACGACCCTCAGCCAGGAGGCCCGCGGCCCGCACCCGTTCCTCGATCTCGCTCATCCGCCCTCCTGGCGCTGCCGGGCCACGAACACCTCGGTGGAGTCGCTGAACCCCTTGAGCGTCACGTCGCCGATGCGCTCGAACTCCAGATGCGGCCCGGCCGCCTGCACCACCGGCCGCGTGACCAGCACCTCGCCGCCGGCCGAGCGCGCCGCCACACGGCTGGCGATGTTGATGTCGCGGCCGTAGTAGTCACCGTCGCGGTACAGGGCCACGCCGCAGTGCACGGCGATCCGCGGCCGCGGCCGCTCGGTCTGCATCGCCTGGAACCCAACCGCCCAGTCAGTGAGCGCCGCGGCGTCAGAGCCGATGATCATCACCTCGTCACCGATCGTCTTGATGATCCGGGCCTCGTCAGGCAGCGTCACCTCCACCGCCTCCACGAACCGCTCCACAGCGTCGACCGCAGACAGCTCCCCCTCCTCCTCGGTCATCCTCGTGTATCCGGTGAGGTCCGCGAACGCGATCGCCACCCGCATCCGCCCGAGGTCGACGGCGGTGCCGTCCAGATCGGACTCCATGTGCCCGACGATGTCCTGGTCGATGAAGAACTGGAGGTAACGCTGGTGGATCTGGTCCAGGACGGGGCCGGCCAGCGGCAGCACCTGCCGGCTCATCGCGTGCATCTGCTCGGCGGTCTCCACCCCGGTCGTCCCCGACCGCATGAGCGGCTCGTGGACATAGAGATGGAACAGGCGCACCTCGGCGTCGGCGACCCGGGCCATCGCCTGGCCGTAGACGCGGACGAGCTGGAGCAGCGCCACCAGCGGGAAGCCGGTGTCCAGGACGGCGGCGACGTAGCGCAGCAGCTGGAGCTCGTCCTCGGATACCGTGCCGACGCTCTCGGTGTTGACGCCCAGGCCGGCGATCAGCCGCTTGATCAGCGCCTCCTCGACACCTGTCTCGCGCGCGGCGTCCTTGAACGAGTAGCGCTGGGGCTCAGACGGGAACAGCTCCTCGAGGAAGCCGAAGGCCAGCCGGCCCTCCTCGGTCGCCGTCCGGATCTGCTTCAGCGAGTGGCCGCGCTCGCGCATCCTGGCCACCACGCGCGCCTGACCGATCGCGGCGGGCGTCCACTCGCCGTCGTACTGTGGGATCAGCCCCTCCCGGATCCAACGGCGCAGGGTCGCGGGCGTGACGCCGACGCGCGCCGCAGCGTCGCTCAGTGACATGCGCGGCTCCCGGCGTGCGGTGCGGGCTCGTCAGTGCCAAACGCAAGTCGGCGACGGGGTCGTGGTGAGTGCCAGGCCCCGCCGCCCGCGGGCATCACGGCCCGCTGCGTCGGCCGTTGGCGCTCGTCACGTTTCCGGCGGCGCCTCGCGGTCGCGCCATAGGCGCCAACCACGTTCCGGCCTATTGCCTTGCGTTGTGGGTTAGGTCTACTCGCCATCGCGCCATATGTCAATCGCTCTGGTCGGAAAATGCAGCCACGGTGCGCGACGCCGCGCCCTTCGCCGACGGCGACCGTGTTGTCGGTCAGAGCGCCAGGTGGGGATAGTCGGCGGCGACCATCTCCCGGTAGCGCTCGTACAGGGGCTTGGTGATCGGGATGAGCGCCAGCGCGGCCTTGACATCGCCGCCGGCCTTGATCCGGCGCCGCGCGATGGCGATGGCGACGTTCTCCTTGCCCTGGAAGTAGCGGTTGGCGGTCTCCGAGCTCATCGTCATGTGCACCTTGGGCTCCCAGTCCACATCGTCAGACCATTCCCAGGCCAGGTTGGGCTCGTCCGGGCGGCCGGCGCGGATATTGGCCACGAGGTCCACGTCAGTGAACTCGAATCGCTGCGGCGTGTCGGCGTCGCGCAGCTTGGGGCCCATGTCCGGGTCTTCGCTCATGAGCGTGAACGTCCGGTCCATGACCTCGCGGAACTCCTTGGATGAGCTGAACTCCGCCACCGCGAGCGGAGTGTATGGCTGCCGCCCGTAAGCTGCCCGGCCGTGTCGGCCATCCACCTGCACCCGACCGCGCCCCTGGCCGAGCGCGTCCTGCTCCCCGGGGACCCCGGTCGCGCGCTGTTGCTGGCCCAGGTCCTGTTGACCGAGCCCAGGATGTTCAACCACAACCGAGGCCTCTGGGGCTACACGGGCGAGGCGCGTGACGGTCGCCCGCTGACGATCCAGAGCACCGGCATGGGCGGCCCCAGTGCGGCCATCGTGATCGCGGAGCTGGCCGAACTGGGAGCGCGGACGCTGGTGCGCGTCGGAACCTGCGGGGCGCTGCAGCCGTCGCTGGGACTCGGCGACCTGCTGGTCGTGACCGAGGCCCTGGCCGCCGACGGCACCAGCCGCGCGCTCGGCGGCGAAGACCGCGTGGCGGCAGATCCCGACGTGCTCGCCCGCCTGCTCGCCGCGGCCGGCCGGGACGCGGCGAGCGGACCGGTGGTGAGCTCGGACCTCTTCTACGACGGCCCCGAGGGCGCCGAGGAGGTCTGGTGCGCGCAGGGCGCACAGGCGGTGGAGATGGAGACGGCCACTCTGTTCGCACTGGCGGCGCGCCGCGGGCTGCGGGCCGGCAGCGCGCTCCTCGTCTCCGACATCGTGCTTCCACGGCGCGAGCGGCTCGAGACCGAGGCGCTGCATGACGGCGAGCGGCGCCTCGGCGAACTGGCCGTGGCCGCGCTGAGCGCCTAGGACTCTGGGCCGGGCTCGTCCGGCGACGACGGACCGGTCTTGGCGGCCGCTGACTTGGCCCGCGACTCGGGCTGAGTGCCAGAGGCCGCCTCCAGCCGGCCCAGCGCCGCCTCGATGTTGGCCAGCCGCTCCTCCAGACCCCCGCCGGCGCCGGCGCGGCTGAGGCGGTCGTCCAGGCGATCGAGGCCGTCCTCGATCTTCTCGAGCCGCTGCGAGACGCTACGGATGCGACGGGTCAGCCGCTCCAGGTCGCTGGCGGACGGCAGGTTCAGCGCCCCCATCGCGGCTTCCTGCGCGCGCAGCGCGCGCTCACGCGTCTCGAACGCCCGCGAGAGCGCGCCCGCCACGACCGGGTTCTCCAGCACGCCCTGGGCGACTCGGCCCACGACCTCCTCGCCCTGCTTGGTGACGCGCCCCTTAAGGCTGTTCTCATCGCTCATGGGCTTGGACTGTACCTTGCTGGGGTAGACCCGGGAGCATGGGACGGCTGCGCGGGAGAGTGGACCCTCAAGGTGAGGTGGAGGTTGATTCTGGAGACCCGCAGGTTCGCCCGCCGGCGAGGCGGGTAGGCGTCGGCGGCCGTCTTCGCAAGTTCTTCATCCGCCACCGGCCCAAAAAGCTAGATTGCGGCGGGGCCTGGTTGGAAATTGCAAAGCTCCGAACCAGTCAGTAGCGTCCGTGCCAGTCATCGCAGGTTCCTGCCGTTATTTCAGTGGAGTGCACACCAACGTGATGGTCGTAGAGGGGCGGCCATGATCGGCCGCCGGAAGCTGCTCACCGTGCTCGCCATGGCTGGGGCGATCTTCGTCGCCATGGCGATGGCCGCGATCCCGACCGCTTCCGCCGACGAGTGCACGGTCACGGTGACCCTCGTCAGCGGCCAGATCTTGGTCTTCCATGTCAACGTCGCACCCGGGACACCCATCTCCGCGATGGGCCTGCCGATCACGGGCCCGGTGGCCTCCGAGAGCGAGCAATGCGCGCCGTCGACCCCCACCACGCCGTCCGCAGGGGTGACTACGAGCACCACGACGACCACCAGCTCCGCGACGCCAACGTCCTCGACATCCTCGACGACGCCGACCTCTACGGGCTCAACCTCAACCTCGACCTCAACTTCACCCTCGAAGAATTCGTCTGGCTCGTCCTCTTCGTCGAGCACGACCACGACAGGCACGTCGAGCACCCCCCTGCCGAGCGGGGCGAGCACCGGCGAGCAGCAGTCCTCGCACGGCGGCAAGCAGAAGCCCAAGCACAAGAAGACGGCCAAGAAGAAGCCCGGCGCACCCGCGCCAAACCTGCCCAACGGCAAGGGCGTCCCCTCGGCCACCAACCCGACCTACTCGCTGTCCCTGCCGGGGCCGGCGCCCATCGGGGTGCCCAACTTCTTCATCGACTCGTTCCGGATCCCGCCGTTCCTCATCCCGATCTATCAGGCTGCCGGGATCGAGTACCAGATCCCGTGGCAGGTGCTGGCCGGGATCAACGAGATCGAGACCGACTACGGCCGCAACCTCTCGGTGTCCTCGGCGGGCGCGGTGGGCTGGATGCAGTTCCTGCCCTCGACCTGGAAGGAATGGGGCGTCGACGCCAACGGCGACGGAGTGGCCGACCCCTACAACCCGGTCGACGCCATCTTCACCGCGGCGCGCTACCTACACGCCGCCGGCGCATCGGGCAACCTGACCAAAGCGGTCTTCGCCTACAACCACGCCTCTTGGTACGTGCAGTCCGTGCTCCTGCGGGCCAAGCTGATCGGCGGCATCCCGTCCGAGCTGGTGGGCGCGCTCACCGGTCTGGTCCAGGGGCACTTCCCGGTCGCCGCCCCGGCCAAGTACGCCGACTCCTCGGTGGTCAAGCTGGCCAAGAAGAAGATCAAGACCAACAACGCGGCCATCGCCATCGACTCCAACCCCAACGCCAAGGGCACGTCGATCTTCGCCAAGAAGGGGTCTCCGGTCATCGCCGTCAACGACGGCAAGATCGTCAAGGTCGGGACCACGCCGCAGCTGGGTAACTACGTCGAGCTCCAGGACGCCACCGGCAACATCTACACCTACGCCCACCTGGGGAGCATCGCCAAGCGCTACCCGGTGCCCAAGCCGGTCAAGTTCTCGGCCAAGCAGATCATCAAGGAGTTCTCGGTCCCGGCCGCCAAGGCGCCCACCTCGGCTGCGTCCGCCGGATCCCAGGTCGCGGCCAAGGCCGCCGCCACGGTGAGCCAGGCCGCGATCAAGCCCTGGACGTCGCAGCCCGCCATCACCGGCCCGGCATCCGCCGGCACGCAGACCACGGGCCAGGCGAGGTCCGGGGCCGCATCCTCTTCCGCGGCCAAGGTCGCCTCGTCGGCCACCGGCGCCGCCCAGAGCGCCGCGTCGCAGGCACAGTCGGCCACCGCCACGGTGAGCTCGCCGATGGTCAAGGAGCGCCTGTTCGCCAACCCGAAGCGGCCGGCGTCCTACGCCGCCGGCGGCAACCTCCAGCTCAAGAACTCCGCCCACGAGATCACCAACTTCCGCAACTACTTCTCCGACACCCTGCACCTGGCCAAGAACCAGTACACGCTCAAGCCGCTCAAGAAGGGCGCGATCGTGATCGCGGGCACCATCCTCGGGCGGGTCGGCGGACCCTCCCAGGGCGTGTCCTCGCATCTGTACTTCATGATCCAGCCGGCCGGCAAGAAGGCGCCGTACATCGACCCCAAGCCGATCCTCGACGGCTGGAAGCTCCTGGAGGCCACCGCCGTCTACCGCGCCGCCGGCGTCGACCCGTTCTTCGGCCCCGGCGCCAAGAACCCCAGCGTGGGCCAGGTGCTGCTCATGTCCAAGCAGCAGTTGACCAGCCGGGTGCTCGCCGATCCCCACGTGCAGGTCTACCCCTGCGGGCGCCGTGACATCGAGGCCGGCCTCATCGACCGCCGCGTCCTCGCCGTGATCGAATTCCTGTCGGCCTCGGGCCTCGATCCCGACGTCTCGGGCCTGGAGTGCGGCCACAGTCTCAGCGGAGCGACCGGCACCGACGCCACCGGCGCCACCGGGGCCAGCGTGGACATCACCAAGATCAACGGGATTCCCGTCCTGGGACACCAGCAGGCCGGCTCTGTGACCGACATGACGATCCGCCGGCTGCTCACCCTCCAGGGGTCCATGCGCCCCAACCAGATCATCAGCGACATCTCGTACAAGGCACAGCCCAACACGCTCGCGCTGCCCGACCACAAGAACCGGATCCAGATCACCTTCACCCCGGACTTCGGCACCAACAACAAGCTCACCAAGCAGCTCAAGAGCATCTTGGCGCCGGGGCAGTGGATCCAGCTGATCAACCGGATCAGCCAGATTCCCGAGCCGGTCGTCCCGATCGCGCCCAGCAAGTACGCGATCCAGACCAAGAAGCACTGATCCGGGTCTGACAGGCTCGCGCCGGTGAGCGCGTCTCCCCTCGTGTTCCGGTTCGTGCAGGTGGAGCTGCCCTGGCAGCTCGGGCCGCCCGACGGCCGCTACCTCGTGCGCTCCGACGAGACTGCAGGCGCGACCCCGAGCCATGTGCTGGTGTTCGCGACCCTTGGGGCGATCCAGCGACGCCGGCTGGCGGCACGCCGCCGGGCGCGGGACGCCGAGCCGGAGCCGCAGCCGGCCGCGGTGGCCACCGGCCGCGCCACGGTCATCGACGTCGGCGAGCCGCTGGACGAGCCACGGGCGCGCGCCTGGTTGAGCGATGCCGGGGAGGACGAGCTGAGCGCGGGGCTGGCGGTGCTCAACCGGGCGCTGCATGCGTTCAGGGTCGTGACCGCCGATCCCTACCTCCACCCGGTCGGCCGCAGCCAGGCGATCATCGCCCGGGTGGGGTTCGGCGCCGGCGAGGAGGTGGCCGACGGCCTGTGGAGCGCCGCCAAGGAGCTCACCCTGGCCGAGGGCCGACGGCCGCGCTCGCGCATCCTGGCCCCTCAGGCGCGCCTGGCCGCCGTCCTGGGGGCGCGCGAGCCCGCGCTGGCCTGCGAGGAGCTGGCGCTGCGGGCGCGCCTGGATCTCGATCACGGGCGGCCGCGGGAGGCGGCGCTCCAGCTGATGGTGGCGCTCGACGCCGCCCTCGCCGAGCTGGCCGCCGACGCCCACGCGCGCGAGCTGGCCGAGCGGCTCACCGAGCTGCGCGCCCAGCGCGAGCCGGTCGCCGCCGCAGCTCAGGCGGCGCTGTCCGGGCCTCTGAGCGCAGCGCAGACCGAGGCGGTGGAACACGCGCTGGCACGGGTGCAGGCGGCGCTGCGGGCGCGGGCCGCGGCGGGGAGTGTCTAGACCTCTACCTCAGCCTGAGAGCCGCCATGATCTCCCCCATCTCCGCCTCCACGTCGCCGCCGCAGCGCGCCGCCGCGCGCCCGTCATACGGCGTCGGGCCCTGGGTGATGATGGCGACCTCCCCACCGGTGTCCAGCGTGATCTGGGGCAGCTGGGCCACCGGGTGGACCTCCAGCGAGGAGCCGATGCACAGCATCAGGTCCGCCTCGGCGGCCAGGTGCTCGGCCCGCGTCAGCGCGGCGACGGGCAGGTACTCGCCGAACAGCACGACGTCGGGCTTGAGCGGCTGCCCGCAATTGCAGCGCGGGATCCCAGCAGGGTCCGCGGCCTGACGGGCGCGCACGTCGCCAAGCGCGTAGCCCTCGCGACAGGTCTGACACGAGGAGCGCGCGATCGAGCCGTGGACCTCCACCAGATCGCGGCTGCCGGCCTTGGCGTGGAGCCGGTCGATGTTCTGGGTGATGACCGCGCTCACCAGGCCCGCGTCCTGGAGGCGGGCCAGGGCCCGGTGGGCGCCGTTGGGCTCCGTGTCCTCGAGCGTCTGGAAGCGGTGGCCGTAGAAGTGCCAGAAGCGCTCGGGGTCGCGCCGGAAGACGTCGATGTGCGCCACCTCCATCGGGTCCACGTTCTCCCACAGGCCTGTGCCAGGCGTGCGGAAGTCCGGGATCCCGGACGGGACCGAGATGCCGGCGCCGGTCAACGCCACCACCGAGCCGGCCTCCCGGATCAGCGCGGCGACGCGAGCGGCGCTCACGCCCCCTTCCAGTGCGGGGCGCGCTTGCCCAGGAACGCCGCGATGCCCTCCCGGGCGTCGGCGGAGGTGAACGCGGTCACGAACGCATCCTTCTCGGCCGCGATGCCTTCGTCCAGGTCAGCGGCGGCCGAGACCCGCTTGATCTCGGAGACCGCGAGCGGGGCCTGGCCCGCCAGCTTGCGCGCCCACGCCAGCGCCGTATCGAGCAGCTCGTGGTCGGGCACGACGCGGTTGACCAGCCCCATGTCGTAGGCCTCGGCGGCGCCGATGGCGTCGCCCACGAGGTTGAGCTCGAGGGCCCGCGCGGGGCCGACGAGCCGCGGCAGCCGCTGGGTGCCGCCGAAGCCGGGGATGATCCCCAGGTTGATCTCGGGCTGGCCGAAGCCGGCCGAGTCGGCGGCGATCCGCAGGTCGCAGGCCATGGCCAGCTCGCAGCCGCCGCCCAGCGCCGCCGCGTTGACGGCGGCGATGGTCACAATCCCGCTCGTCTCGAACGATCGAAACAGCGCGTGGGCGCTGTCCACGAGCTCGCGGCAGGTGATGGCGTCGAGCGTCTGAAACGCCTTGATGTCGGCACCTGCGCAGAACAGCATCGGGTTGGCCGACGCGAACACCAGCGCCCGGACCCGCTCCGCGGCCTGCACCTGGTCCCAGAGCTCGCTCATGGTGCGCAGGACTTCCGGCGACAGCGAGTTGGCCGGCGGGCGGTCGAGCCAGGCGATGGCGACCTCGCCCCGCGACTCGAGCTTGACCGGCCGCTCCTGCCAACCGGCGTCGGGGCGCGGGTACGGGAAGAAGCCCTGACCGCTCGAGACGCCGAGCCGGCCCTGGGCCACGAGCCGCCGCAGGATCGTCGGCGGCATGAAGTCCTCGCCCCACTCGACGGCCGCGCGTTCGAGACGTCGCACCATCTCGTCCAGGCCGGTCTGGTCGGCGCCGGCCAGAGGCGGCGCGCTGCTCGCGCCGGCCACCATGCCGAAGTCGATATCGCGGGCGGACGCCACCCCATCCTCGAGGATCAGGCAGGCCTCGACGAACGCCTTGAGCGCGAAGCGCTCGAGCAGCGCGGCCGCGTCGAGGTCAGCGCCGGTGCTCATAGAAGCCTTCGCCGGTCTTGGCGCCGAGGCGGCCCGCGTTCACGTGCTCGCGCATGGCGGCGTGAACGTGGAAGCGGTCGCCGTAGGACTCGCGCATGTGCTCGGCCACGTGGACCACGGTGTCGAGGCCGAGCAGGTCGGCGATGAAGAACGGGCCCACCTTGGACGGCGACGCCTCGCCGATGATCCGGTCGAACTCCGCGAGGTCCACCCCGGTCTCCTCCTGCGCCCGCCACAGTTCCGAGACGGCGGCGTTGAGGATCCGGTTGACCACGAAGCCGGGGGCGTCGGCGCTGCGGATCGGCGCCTTGCGGATGGCCTGGGCGAAGGTGGCCGCCGCCTGCGCGGTCTCGGTGGAGGTGTCCTCCCCCTCCACCACCTCCACCAGCCGGCTCTGCGAGGCCGGGAAGAAGAAGTGGAGCCCGACGACCTTGTCCGGACGGATCGTGGCCTGGCCGATCTCGGTGATCGACAGCGCCGATGTGTTGGAGGCGAGGATCGCGTGACCAGGCGTGGCCTCGTCAAGCTCGGAGAACACCGTGTGCTTGACCTCCATGCGCTCGGGGACGGCCTCGATGGCGAAGTCCACGTCGCCGAACTCGACGTAGTCAGTGGCGGGCGTGATGAAGGCGGCGCGGCGCTCGAGCTCGGCGTCATCGAGCTTCCCGGCGTCCACCTGGGCCTGCCACAGCGAGCGGGCCTTGGCCATCCCGCCCTGCACCCGGTCAGACTCGACGTCCTTGAGCACGACTGGGATGCCGGCGGAGGCGATCACGTGGGCGATCTCCCCGCCCATCGTGCCCGCCCCGACGACCGCGGCCTTGAAGACGAACATGCCGCGCGGACCGTAGCGGATCGTCGCTCACGGCCCCAATAGCGCAGGTTTGTTGACCACGGAGCGGCGAAACCGTCAACGACTCTTGACAACTCCCGGGCGGATACCACAGACTGCAACCCCGGATGGAAGCCGCGCATGGGAGCGCGGCTCAACGTGTGTTACTGCTGCTTCGCTTCTTGGGAGGGAATGGACGCATGAGCGCTCGCTCTCGCTTTCGTCTGGCCGCACTGCTGGCGGCCGGCGTGCTCGTATCGCTGACTGCCGGTGGCATCGCCCTGGCCGCGCACACTCACAACCGCCACGTCATCCGTGGCGTCCACACGCGGCTGTCGAAGGCGGAGATCAAGCGCCTCTCAGCGGCCGCCAACAAGCGGTCGATCATCATCTTCAAGAACCAGCTGGGCCGTCTGCCCAACACCGCGCGCGGCGCGCGGGCGCGGGCGAGCGCGGCCTTCGCGGCCCAGGCCGGCGTGCGCGCCGAGCTCACGCAGCTGCACGCCCGCAACGTTCACAGCTTCTCGATCATCAACGCGATGTCGGCGACGCTCTCGGCCGCCGAGGTCAAGCACCTTCAGGTCAACCCGTCGGTGCGAGCGGTCGTCCCCGACACGCTGCGGCACTTCGCGTCGCTGGGCAGCGGCCCCGGCCCGGCGCTGCCGGCGCTGGCCAAGACCGGCAGGACCGCCAAGCTTGAATCGAGCGGCACGCAGCAGATCTGCCCCTCGGACCCAAGCCAGCCTCTCATCGAGCCCGAGGCCCGGGAGGTCATGAACGTCGCCGCCGCCGAGCAGATCTCCGACGGAAGCGGCGTCAAGGTGGGAATCCTGGCCGACGGCATCGATCCCAGCAACCCGGATCTGGTCCGCGCCGACGGACAGCACGTCATCTTCGACTATCAGGACTTCAGCGGGTTCGGCACCAACGCCCCCACCGACGGGCGCGAGGCCTTCCTGGACGCGGGCACGATCGCGTCACAGGGCAACCAGACCTATGACCTGTCGGGCTTCGTCAACCCGGCGCACCCGCTGCCGCCGGGCTGCAACATCAAGATCGACGGCATCGCCCCGGGCGTCAGCCTGGCGGTCATGAACATGCAGGGCTCAGGCCCCGGGTTCTTCAACTCAACGATCATCCAGGCGATCCAGTGGGCCGTCCTGCACGACCACGTCAACATCCTCAATGAGTCCTTCGGCGGCAACCCGCAGCCCAACGCCGCCAATGACCCGGTGACGATGGCCGACAACGCCGCCATCGCCGCCGGCGTCACCGTCATCGTGTCCAGCGGCGACAGCGGGCCGTTCAACAACATCGGCTCGCCGGCCACCGATCCGAACGTGATCTCGGTCGGCGCGACGACGACCTACCGCGTCTACCGCCAGACAACCCGCTACGGGACGCAGCTGGTTCCGGGTGGCTGGGAGAACAACAACATCTCCGGCCTGAGCTCGGATGGCTTCAACGAGATCAACCCGGGCACGGTCAGCGTCGTCGCCCCGGGTGACCGGGGGTGGTCGCTGTGCTCCGGCAACACCCAGATGTTCCAGGGCTGCGCGGACGTCGACCACGGCTCCAACCCGCCGCCGATCTGGGCCGCGGGCGGCACCAGCGCGTCGGCGCCGGAGACCTCGGGCACCGTGGCGCTGGTGATGAGCGCCTACGCCAAGACCCACAACGGCAACATGCCGTCCCCGCAGCTGGTCAAGCAGATCATCGTCAGCAGCGCCCAGGACCTGGGCGCGCCGGCAGAGCACCAGGGCGCGGGCCTCGTCAACACGCTGAAGGCCGTGCAGCTGGCCGAGTCGATCAACGGCGGGACGCCGGCTGGCAACTCGCTCCTCGTGCGCCAGACGTCGCTGAACGCCACGGTGGACGCCGGAGAGTCGCCGAAGTTCCAGGTCAACGTGACCAATGAGGGGTCGGGCCCGCAGACGGTCACGCCGTCGATCATCGGCAACCCGACGTCGTCGTCCAGCGATACCGGCTCGGTGACGCTGGACAGCGCCACCTCGCCCAGCTACATCGACGGCGAGGGGAACACCGACTTCTACGCCACGCGCACCTTCACGGTCCCGCAGGGCGCGGACTACCTCAATGGAGACATCACCTGGAACGCCCTGCCGACGCAGACGGAGAAGGCGGGCACGGCGGTGTTCGAGACCCTGTTCGATCCGGCCGGCCAGGTGGCGGCGTACTCGCTGCTCGGCTCAGACCACGGTGGCCTGGGCCACGTGGAGGTGCGAAAGCCCGACGCCGGGACGTGGACGGCGGTGATCTTCACCGTCAACAACACGGCGGTCTACAACGGCGCCGTGCAGTTCTCCTACTCCACGGAGAACTTCAACGGCACCGGCTCGGTCTCGCCCGCGTCGCTGACCCTGCGTCCCGGGCAGTCGGGATCCTTCCGCGTGAAGGTGAACGGCGCCTCGGCCGGAGACGAGGGCTACCGCCTGCACCTCGACACCGGTGGGTCTGACGACGGGAGCATCCCGATCGTCGTGCGCTCGCTGGTGCCGATCAACCACGCCGGCGGCACGTTCAGCGGCAACCTCACCGGCGGGGCCGACACCTCGGTGTTCGGACAGACGTTCAGCTACCAATTCTGGGTGCCGTGGGGCAGGCCGTCGCTGAACCTCGGCGTGCAGCTGGCGGATCCCAATTACCATCTGGTGGGCTTCCTCACCGACCCCAACGGACAGCCCCTGGACATCCAGTCGACGGCTCAGTTCGACGCCTCCGACAACTTCCTCGGATACGGCCCGACGATGCAGTTCTTCCGCGGGCATCCCCAGGGAGGCCTGTGGACGGCGACCGTGGTGGTCTGGGGCCCGCTCACCGGCGAGCATCTCAGCGAGCCGTTCCAGGGCAACATCTCGTTCGCGCCGCCTCAGATCTCTGTGAGCGGGCTGCCCAACAGCGGCCACGGCCACGGCTGGGGCCGCGGGCACGGTAATGGCAACGGCGGCGACCAGTCCGGGCAGCCGGTGACAGCCACCGTCCAGGTGACCAACACGGGGAACATCCGCAAGGACTACTTCCTCGACCCGCGCCTGAACGGGCGCGTCCAGCAGCTGCTGGTCGGCTCTGACACCAATAACGTGGCCCTGCCGCTGTCGTTCACCGCCCAGCCGAACTGGCTGGTGCCGCCCGGCACCAACTCGCTGACCATGTTCGCCCAGGGCAACGTTCCGATCGTGCTGGAGTCGACGGCCAACTTCGGCGACCCGGACGCGATCGGCCCGTCGTTCGGGAACGCGGCCGTGACCCGGATCACGGCGCCGGAGGTCAACCCCGGGTTCTTCTTCGGCATCCCGGAGCCGCAGGGCCCGTTCGGGACCGACGGCACTCCCGCCGGGTCAAGCGTGAACCTGGCCGCGGTGGCCAACACCAACCCGTTCGACTCCAACGTGACGTCGACGTCGGGTGACGTGTGGGCCCAGAGCGTGGATCCCAACGCGTCCTACACCCCGCTCAGCCTCGGGCCGGGCGAGACCGGGACGATCTCGGTCACCTTCCCGTCCAGCGGGCATCGCGGCAAGGTCGTCCGCGGCTTCCTCGGCGTGGACACGTTCAGCCTCGACACGTTCAGCGGTGACGAGGTGGCCACCATCCCGTATCAGTACAAGGTTCGCTGACCTCTGCCGCGTCCGGCCGGCCTCCTCGAGCTAGGGGAGGTCGGCCGGGCCCGGCTCAGCGTGCAGGCGCCCGGCGAACCGCGCCAGGGTCCGGCCGAGTGACTGTGTCATCGCCCGCCGGATGAACAGCACGTCCACGACCGGCATGAGGGGCGACCGGCGGTTGAGCCGGTACTCGAGCTGGAGTGTCACCTCAACCCCGTCGGGCACGGCGGCGAACGCCACGGTCTGATGGCCGGTCATCGAGTCGTCTGAGACCTCCAGCGCCTGTCCATCGGCGGGCGTGTAGACGACCACGCGCTCGGTCACCCGGCCGCGGCCCGCCGGGCCGGACTCCCAGGTGACGCTGCCGCCCGCGCGCGGCCACGGCGCGGCGGTCTGGACCACATGGTCCAGCCCGTCGACCCATGACGCCCAACGGCTGGTGTCGTACCAGCAGCGCTCGGCCTCGGCCACGGAGGCGGGGAACGTCTGAGCGGCGCGGAGCGGTCGCATACGCGTCATTCTCTCTGTGAGCGGTGATGCGACGCCTGTACGCTTGACGGCACCGATGCCCGACACGCTCCCCGAAGCAATCGAGCCGTACCCGGGGATCTCGTCCAAGGCCTACGAGCACCCGGCCGATCGGGCAGCCACCGCGGCGCTGAAGTCCATCCCGATGATGGACACCGTGGTGCGCAGGCTCGTGGAGTTCAGTTACGAGCGCGCCCTGCGCCAGATGTACCTGGGCAACTCAGTCAAGGCGTCCGAACGCCAGCTGCCACAGCTGTGGACGTCCTACGAGGGCGTCAGGCACATCCTCGACATGCCCGAGGACTACGACCTCTACGTCACCTCGGCCCTGTCCTTCAACGCCGTGACCATCGGCTCCACCAAGCCGATGATCGTGGTCGGTGCCACGCTGCTGGAGCAGCTCGGCCCGGGCGAGCAGCGGGTGATCCTCGCCCACGAGCTCGGGCACATCCTCTCCGACCATGTCCTCTACATCACGGCGCTCAACATCCTGCTTTCCGCCGGCAACAGCCTGCCCCTCCTCGGCCTGCCCCTCCGCGCTGTCCGCGCCGTCCTGCTCGAGTGGCGCCGCGCCGCCGAGCTCAGCTGCGACCGCGCCGCCACGCTGGCCGTCCGCGACCCGCGCATCGTCTGCCGGGCGCTGATGGTGGTCGCCGCCGGCCTGCCCGGAGATCAGCTCAGCCTCGACGCGTTCATGGCCCAGGCGATGGAGTACGAGAACTGGGAGGACAGCCACGACCGCATCCGCCGCTTCTTCAACGAGATCAATGCCACCCACTCCAACTCGGTGCGGCGGGTCTCCGAGGTCATGAAGTGGGTGCAGAGCGGCGAGTACGACCGGATCGTCCGCGGCGAGTACCGCCGCCGCGGCGACGAGACCGATGTGCGGGCCGAGGCCTCCGATGCCTTCCAGTACTACAGCGAGCGTTTCCGCGCCCTGTTCCGCGAGCTCGGCGACAACGTCACCAACCTCGGCTCCCAGGTCGGCGACGTGAGCCAGCAGATCTCCGAGTGGCTGCGCAATCGCAGCGGTGGCCCCGGCTCGGGCTCGGGCGGCTCCGGGGACTCCTCGAACGACGAGTAGCGGCCGCCGGCCTCGCGGGTGGGGCGGGGCGTGCCCCGGCTTCGCCAACACGCTCGCCTGGCGCAATCGCGCGCACACGGCCACGACCCGGGGCGTGGGGAGCGTGGCGCCAACCTGGCGCGCATCAGTGCGCGCACGCCCCCGAACGCGTCCGCGTGCGTGCGTGTTCGCCAGCTGCAGATCCCTCTTGACAAACGACAGTTTGCGATATATCGTTACGTATCGTCGATACACCGACGACAGTCAACCAAATGAAAGTCAACGAGTGGAGGAACCACATATGACTGGTGCATACGCACAGAACTGGCCCGGGCGAGGAGCCTGGGCGATGCGGGAGCAGCCCACCGACGAGTGGACCCCCCGCGGCGGTCGGCGCAAGGGCCACCGCCATCATCACCATCGCGACGCGGCCAACTGGCTGTTCTCCCGCGGCGGGCGGCAGGGCATGCGCCCGACGCCCGAGGAGATCGAGGAGCTGATCGCGTGGCGCCGTATGGGCGGCGGCCCGTTCGGCGGCCCCGGCCCGTTCGGGCGCGGGGGCGGCCGGGGACATGGTCCCCGTGGACGCGGCCGGGCACGGCGAGGCGACGTCAGGCTGGCGCTGCTGCGCCTGCTGGCCGAGCAGCCGGCCAACGGCTATCAGCTCATGCAGACCATCGAGGAGCGCAGCGGCGGGCGGTGGCGCCCGAGCCCCGGCTCGGTCTACCCCACCCTGGCGCAGCTCGAGGACGAGGGCCTGATCCGGTCCGCGGAGTCCGACGGCTCGCGCCGGTTCGAGATCACCGACGCCGGACGGGAGCACCTGGAGACCCGGGCCGACGAGCCCGAGCCCTGGCAGCCCGTCGACCAGGAGGGCGAGAACGCCATCACCGAGCTGGCGCCGCTGGTGATCCAGATCGGCAAGGCCGCCTGGCAGGTGGCCACGGTCGGCGACGACGCGCAACGCGCCCGCGCCACCGAGGTTCTCGCCGAGACACGCCGGGCGCTGTACCGCATCCTCGCCGAGGACGCCGAGGACGTCGAGGACTCCGAGGAGCCCGGCGAGTCCGAGGCCTAGCGGGGCTAACGTTTACGGAGACGATGACGTCAGCCGACACCAACGGAGCCCAGCCTCCGGCCATCGCCGTCCATGACCTCGTCAAGAACTTCGACGAGGTCAGGGCGGTGCGTGGCGTCAACTTCGAGGTCGCCGTCGGCGAGGTGTTCGGGTTCTTGGGCCCGAACGGCGCCGGCAAGACGACCACCATCAACATGCTGTGCACGCTGGCCAGGCCGACGTCGGGCACGGCGCAGGTGGCCGGTCACGACGTCGTCCGCGAGCGCGACGACGTCCGGCGCAACATCGGGCTGGTGTTCCAGGACCCGACGCTGGACGGCTACCTGACCGCGGCCCAGAACCTGGAGCTACACGCCGAGCTCTACGGGGTCCAGTCCGACCTGGTGCAGCCGCGCATGCGCCAGGTGATGGAGATGGTGGGCCTGTGGGACCGCAAGGACTCGGTCGTGGGGACGTTCTCCGGGGGAATGCGCCGCCGCCTGGAGATCGCGCGCGGGCTGATGCACTCGCCGCGCGTGCTCTTCCTGGACGAGCCCACCATCGGCCTGGACCCTCAGACGCGGCGGTCGATCTGGAGCTATATCCGGGAGCTGAAGGAGCGCGAGGAGATCACCATCTTCATGACCACGCATTACATGGACGAGGCCGAGTGGTGCGACCGGATCGCGATCATGGACCACGGGGAGATAGTGGCCCTGGACTCGCCCAGCGCGCTCAAGGCCGGGGTCGGCACCGACCGCATCACGATCCACACCGATGACAACGAGGCCGCGATCGCGGCCCTGGATCGCCAGTTCGGGATCGAGGCGAAGATCAGCGAGGGGGCGGTGTCGTTCGGCGTTCCCGCGGGCGAGGAGTTCGTGCCGCGGCTGTTCGCTGAGTTCGAGATGCCGATCCGCTCGGTGAGCGTCTCGCGTCCCACCCTGGACGATGTGTTCATGTCCTACACCGGGACCACGATCCGCGACGCCGAGGAGGACTCCTCCAAGCACCGCAACCGCGTGATGATGCAGATGATGACCGGAGGACGGCGATGAGCACGACCACCGGCGCTCCCACCCAGCACGAGGCGGCCCCGTCGACCGCGACGCCGATCGTCCGCGTCTCGGTCCCGCAGCGAAGTCTGCGCTCCGAGCTGCGGGCGATCAAGGTCGTCTGGCGCCGCGAGCTGATCCGCTACCGCGCCGATCGCCTGCGCATGGTGACGACGCTCGTCCAACCGTTCCTGTTCCTGTTCGTGCTCGGCACCGGGCTGCAGTCGGTTGCGGCCGCCGGCACGCACGGGGTGAACCTCAAGACGTTCATCTACCCGGGCATCCTCTGCATCGCGGTGATGTTCACCGCCATGTTCTCGGCGGCGTCGATCGTGTGGGACCGCGAGTTCGGTTTCTTGCGGGAGATGATGGTGGCGCCGATCCGGCGCAGCTCGATCGTGATCGGCAAGGTCATCGGCGGCGCCAGCGTGGCGTGCATCCAGGGCATCGTCATCATCGCCATCGCCCCGCTCGTCCACGTGCCCTACAACGCGGTGATGATCCTCGAGGTCTTCTTCCTGCAGCTGCTGCTGGCGTTCTCGATCACCGCGTTCGGCGTCATGATCGCGGCGCGGATCAAGCAGATGCAGTCGTTCATGGGCGTCATGCAGATGATCGTCACGCCGATGTTCTTCATCTCCGGGGCCCTGTTCCCGGTGGCGGGGCTCGCGACCTGGCTGGCGATCCTCAACCGGCTGGACCCGCTCACCTACGCAGTCGACCCGATGCGCCGAGCCGTGTTCAGCCATCTCAACATCTCCCCCGCCGCATCGCACGCGCTCAACTCCGGCGTCACCTGGTTCGGCTGGCGCGTGCCGACGCTGCTGGAGGCCGCCGTGATCGTCATCCTGGGGCTGATCATGCTCGGCATCGCGATCTGGGAGTTCAGCGCTAGCGAGTGACCCGAAATCCCGGGCGCGGGGTCACGACTGGCCTCGTGGGCCCTGGCCGGAGCGTCAGGGCCCACTGGTAGCTTAGGCGGCGTGAGCACCGGCGACCCGGCTGCGCAGCAGCGCCCGGATGCGCTGCGCGTCGCCTGTCTGCGCAACCCCGAGCCTGAAGAGATCGTCGAGCACCTGGATGGTCGGCGGTTCGTGTGGGTCGATTACGAGGGTCCCAGCAACGAGGACCTGACCGAGCTGGCCAAGCTGATCAAGCTGCACCCGCTCACCGTCGAGGACGCGCACACGTTCCGGCAGCGGCCCAAGATCGAGGAGTACGAGGGCTACATCTTCATGGTCGTGTTCGGCGTCGATGCCGGCACGGAGTCGGGCGGCCCACTGCTGCGCGAGGTGCACATCGTCATCTCCGGTGATTACGTGGTGACGATCCACCACCGCCCATTCAGCGCCCTGACTGACCTGCGCGCCCGGTACGACGAGCAGGAGGTGCGCAGCGAGCAGTTCCTCGTCTACAAGATCCTCGACGCGATCACCACGACGTTCATCCCGGTGCTGACCCGCATCGACGATGACATCGACGAACTCGAGCAGGACGTCATCGCCAGCGCCGATGCCCAGGACCTGCAGCGCATCTTCTCGCTCAAGCGCGACCTGGTGGCGATGCGCCGCGTCGTCACTCCGATGCGCGACATGTTCATCCGCAACGCGGACCGGATCGCCGCGCTCCCCGGGCTGGAGACAGACGACCGGCTCTACTTCCGGGACGTATATGACGGCCTCGTCCGCGTCTCGGAGCTCGTGGATTCCTACCGGGACCTGCTCAGCGGGACCACCGACATGTACCTCTCGACGGTGGCCAACCGGCAGGGGGAGATCAACAAGCAGCTCACGATCATCGCCACCATCTTCCTCCCGCTCACGTTCCTGACCGGCTTCTTCGGGCAGAACTTCGGGTCGCTGGTGCGCTGGATGAACTCCGAGTGGGTGTTCTACGTGTTCGGGCTGGGGCTGCTGGTGGCGTCGGTGGCCGGCTTCGCCGTCTTCTTTCACCGCAAGGGCTGGCTGTAGAGCCGCCGGCTCAGGCCGCCACATCGCGGCGCGCAGGGCGGGCGCCGCGGTCATGATCCCGGTGCCGGCGGTGGTGGGCGGGCGCTACGACGTCGGCGTGCGGCTGGCGCTGTCGGTCGGCTGGCTGGGGTGGGGCATGGGCATCGGGACGCTGCTGGTGCTGCTGACGCTGCTCCGGCGCCCACACGCCAGCCGGGTCGGCGCCCTGCTGCTGCTCGTCCCCGCGGTCACCGCGCTGGCGTCGGCCCCGGCGCTGGGTGAGCCGCTGCATGCGGCCGCGCTGCTGGGGATGGCGGTATCGGCCGCTGGGGTGGGGATCGCCCTGCGGGCGCCGCTGGCCCACGGAGAGCGTGCCCCGTCCGCCCGGGGCGTGGCACGGACGGGCGTGGCCATCGGGGGACGGCCCGGCACCGAAGCGCCCGACTTGGCACGGGCGCCGACGAGCGCGCCGCCCACAAACGAGGCCAGCCCTGCCACCACCGCCGGTACCAGGACCCAACGTGGCATGTCGTCAGTCAACCACCGGGCGAGGACGGAAACCGGTGGATCACCGCGGCCCAAACAGAAGGGGGGCCCGTGGGCCCCCCTCGCGACCGGAGACTAGGCGGCCGCGGGGGCCGGCTCCTCGACGCGGCGCGGCAGGAGCGTCTCGCGGGCGATGACCAGGCGCTGGATCTGCGCCGTGCCCTCGTAGAGCTGGAGGATCTTGGCGTCGCGCATGAGCTTCTCCACCTTGTACTCCTTGATGAAGCCGTAGCCCCCGAACACCTGCACGGCGTCGGTGGTGACCTCCATCGCGGTGTCGGCGGCAAAGCGCTTGGCGTGCGAGGACTCCAGGGTGTTGCGCTTGCCCTGGTCCAGCAGCACGGCCGAGTTCCAGGTGGCCAGCCGCGACAGGTGCACCTTGGTCGCCATGTCGGCGATCATGAACTGGATCGCCTGATGCATGGCGATCGGCACCCCGAACTGCTGGCGCTCCTTGGAGTACTGGATGGCCATCTCCATCGCGGCGCGGGCGACGCCGACGCCCATCGCGGCGACGCCGGGCCGGGTGCGGTCCAGGGTCATCATCGCGATCTTGAAGCCCTTGTTCTCCTCCCCGACGAGGTGGTCTGCCGGGATCTCGACCTCAGGGAACGTGATCGTGGCGGTGTTGGACGCGCGCTGGCCCATCTTGTCCTCGTGCTTGTCCACCACCACGCCCGCGTCGCGGGGGACGATGAAGCAGGAGATGCCGCGATGGCCGGCGTCCTTGTCGGTCTTGGCGTAGACCGTGTACCAGTTGGCGTACTCGCCGTTGGTGATGAAGCACTTGGAGCCGTTGATGACCCACTTGTCGCCCTTGCGCGTGGCGGTGGTCTTCATCCCCGAGACGTCGGAGCCGGCGCCCGGCTCGGTGAGGCAGAACGAGGCGTACAGCGGCGCCTCGGTGAGGCGGCCGAGGTACTCGCGCTTGAGCTCCTCGGACGCGGCCAGGATCACCGGCGCAGTCGCGAGGCCGTTGCAGGTGAGCGAGGTGGCGATGCCCGAGCAGCCCCAGGACAGCTCCTCCTCGATGATCACGCCATCAAGGACGCTCAGGCCGGGCCCGCCGTACTCGGACGGCAGGTGGTTGTTCATCAAACCCAGCTCCCACGCCTTCTCCAGGACCTCGCCGGGCCATGTGGCGTCCTTGTCGTAGTCCCAGGCGACCGGGCGGATCTCCTTCTCGGCGAAGTCGTGCGCCATCTCGCGCATGCTCTTCTGCTCGTCGGTGAGGGTGAAATCAACCACCGTGTTCTCCTTTTACAGGCTTCGATTGACTAGTCAGTCAATGTGCTCTACCCCAAGGATACCCCTATTCCTTGCGCGCGCAACCCAACCTTTGTCCAGTTCTCCGGCACACTTAAGGGGTGCAGAGCGCGTTCGGCACGGTCGTGGTGATCGTCTGCGCTGCCGGGGTCGCCGGCGCGGTGGCGGTGCTGCTGTTCGGACGCCGCACCTGGGAGGACTACGGTCGCGATCACATGCTGATGGAGCGCAAGCCGTCCGGCCCGGCCTCCGGTTCGGCGGCAGCGCTAGTGGAGCGCGACGAGGAGATCCGGCAGATGCTCGAGGCCCGCAACGCCCGGCGGCGCCGGCGCGGCGAGCCCGAGCTCGACATCGAGCAGGAGCTGGACCGCCTCACCGCGCCCGCGGTGGACGACGAGCTGCGCGCCGAGATCCGCGATCTCGTGATCGGCCGCAACCACCGACGCGCCCGGCAGGGCAAGCCGCCGCTGGACGTCGAGGCCGAGGTGCAGCGCCAGATCTCGGCCCTCAGCGGGCTCTAACCGGCTGCAGCACCTGTGGCGGCCGCAGTCGGTAGGCTGCGCGCCATGGCCGATCCACGCCGTGTTGAGCTGGACGATCTGGTCAATCGCCCCGGCACCTACTTCAACCCCCAGACCGAGGTCCTGATCGTCGTCGACGACTCCCAAGAGCTCGATTCCGAGATCTTCAACATGGAGGAGTTCGAAGGAGCCGATTGGGTGCAGATCTCAGACGAGCTCCCCATGGACGAGCACCGCCGCGACGAGCTGCTGGAGGCTTTCCAGGTCCACCTGCACGCCGGCTCGGTGGAAGAGGAGGACGACGGCGGAGACTCCTCTGACGAGCTGGAGGAGGACGACCAGGAGGCCGGGCGGGAGTAGCCGCTCTCAGGGCGCCGCGCGCGCCGCTGCGCGGATCACCCGCCGTTGAGCAGCGAGGCGCACTTCTGCATCTTCACGACGTCCTGGCCGGCCGACTGAAGGCACTGGGTGTACTTCTTGACGGTGGCGCCGGCACCGGCCGAGCCCGCTGAGCCCGACGCGCTCGCACCCGCGCCGGCCACCGACCCCGTCACCCCGCTGACCAGGGCGCGCAGCTTGCTCGCGAACTCGCTGTAGGGGTGGACGCTGGCGGGAGCCGAGATCGTCTGGGGCTGGTTGACCTTCGAGTACTGGAGGCTGAGGCCGATCCCAGCCGACGTGACGCCTCCGGCGAGCGTGGAGGCGCGCCCGCTCACCGGAACGTTGAGGTTGAGCGTGACCTTGCGCAGGATCTTGTCGTCCTTGCCGGTCCAGATGTCGATCGTCGCGTTCTTGATCGCGCCGGCGATCTGCTGTTGGGTGGCCTGAGGGATCGAGCTCGGGATCTTGCTGGAGCCCGATGAGCTGGACGCCTTGGCCAGGAAGGCGTTGACATCCGCCAGCAGGGCGCTGACGTTGACACCGGAGCGGATGTGGGTGGTGTCGGCTCCGCCGATGTTGTCGCTGCCGACCACGGTCGGGTCCGACAGCCAGTGCTGGGGATTAAGGCCGAGCGCCGCCAGGCCGCCGGCCGACTGGCCGGACCCGCCTCCGACTCCGGCGAAGCCCGACTCCAGGCGCTGGAAGTCGGCCGCGGGCAGCTGGTAGGCGGTGCCCTGGAGGGTCACGTAGGCGCCCGTCCCGGTCGAGACGATGCCGAGCTCGCCCCGGCGACCCAGCGCCGAGATCGCAACGGTGAAGTTCGAGGCCGGCAGCTTGCCGGTGCCGCGGCTCTGGAAGGGCCCGCTGATGCTGAAGCCGATGGGCCCGCTCAAGGTGCTGGAGCCCGACGGGGTCAGGGTCAGGGAGACGCCCAGGACGCCGCTCTTGACGGGATGGCCCTTGGCGAACGTCTGGTTGATGAGCGACTGCGCGTCACCCGAGGAGCCCGTGCCTTGCGAGCTGGATCCGCACGCGGCGAGTGCCAGCGCGGCCACGACGGCGCTCAGGAGCAGTGCCGGCCGCAACCACGGCGTGCCGGACGTGTTCCGGGTGTACATGCAACATCCTCCTCAGTCGTGGCGGGCGCCTGGGCGCGAATGTAGCATCGGCTCGGTGCGCAGGAGCCTGTTGATCCTGCTCGCGGTGCTGCTGTTCCCGGCCAGTGCCGCCGCCGCCCCGGTGCTGGTCCTGGGCCATCACGGCCACGCGGCTCGCCGCAACGACCCGTTTGTGGCCGGTCCGGCGCTGACCCCTCCCCCGGCGGGGGTCTCCCCCGCCGCCGCGGGCGGCATCGCGACAGGCGCCGAGCACCCCGCGATGGTCACGGCGTCCAGCGGAGGCGCCGCGCCGGGCAAGGGCGGCGCGCCGGCCAGGCGCAGGAAGGCCAAGAAGCCCGAGATCACGTTCCTGTCGGAGCTGGCCCGGCTCTACCGGAGCCACGCGCTCACCGCCGCCCAGTACCACGGCGACGCGGCGGCCTACAACGGCGCCCTGGCCACCGAGCGCAAGCTGCGCGGCACCCGCCGGACCGAGCTCGCGGCGGTGACCGTGACGATGCACGACATCGCCGCCTCTCACCAGCTCACGGCGTCCCGGCTGCCGGCGCTGATGGCCACGCTGGCGGCCAACCAGCAGTGGTGGACGCACGGCCCCCTGCTCTCCAGCGGCGAGCGGGTGGAGTTCGCGGGCTCGCAGCTGGTGTGGGAGTACTACCCCGGCCAGGGGATCCAGCTCCAGGTCCTGGGGACGTTCGGGAAGGCCGACGGGCTCTACACCGCGGGCGCCGCCGACTATCCCGCGATGGAGCAGTTGCTGAGCGAGATGATCCCGCTGGCGGCGCGGCGCGGCGGCGGCCTGACCTGGGAGTACTACTTCCACTTCGATGGGGGATCGCCACCGTGGACCAGCGCGATGTCCCAGGCCACCGGGCTGGAGGCCCTGAGCCGCGCCTACCAGGCGACCGGAAACGCCACCTATCTCAACGTGGCCACATCGGCGCTGCCGATCTTCAGCGTCCCGCCCCCGGTGGGGGTCAACGTCAGGGGGTCCGCCGGGACGCGCTTCCTGCAGTACACCTTCGCCCCCTCCACCGACATCATCAACGCCTTCCTGCAGACGCTGATCGGGCTCTTCGACTTCGCCCACGTGAGCGGCAACCCGACCGCGGCGCAGCTGTTCGCCGCCGGCAACGCCCAGGCCCAAGCGGAGCTGCCCGGGTTCGACACCGGCGCGTGGTCGCTCTACCAGCCGGGCGTGGAGGACACGCTTGACTACCACGTGCTCGTCACCGGCTTCCTCCAGCAGCTCTGCGCGCGCACCTCCGCGCCGGTCTACTGCGCAACCGCTCAGCATTTCCAGGCCTACCTGACCACACCGCCCGCCCTCACCCAGCTGACCATGCGGGTGCGCAACCGGGCGGCGTTCGCGCTGCGCTTCCGGCTGTCGAAGATCTCCCATGTGGGGGTGGTGGTGACCGACGCATCAGACCGGACGGTGTTCGCCACGAGCGCCTCGTTTGACTACGGGGCGCGCAGCGTCACGGTGCCGCGGATCCGCAACGCCGGGACCTATGGCGTGGTGCTCAGCGCGACCGACCTCGCCGGCAACTTCGCCCGCATCACCGGGAGCCTGCAGGTCACGCGCTGAGCGCGGCGGGCCCGCGGGGACACCGCGCAGGCCTCCGTGCCCCGTAGACTCGCGCCGATGGGGCGCCCGCGGACGATCCTCTACACCGGCAAGGGCGGCGTCGGCAAGACCTCCGTGGCCGCCTGCACCGCCCGCGGCTGCGCGGCGGCAGGCATGCGGACGCTGGTCATCTCCACCGACCCGGCGCACAGCCTCGCGGAGTCGCTCGGCGCCGAGCTGGGCGCCGATCCGGTCAAGGCCGGCGACAACCTGTGGGGCCAGGAGGTCAAGGCCCAGGACGAGATGGAACGCCATTGGTCCGGGGTGCAGGAGTGGCTGGGCGAGCTGCTCATCGAGCGCGGCGTGGACCGGATCTCGGCCGAGGAGCTGACCGTCCCGCCCGGCGGCGACGAGCTGTTCGCCCTCCTGCGGCTCCAGTCCCACAACGAGTCCGGGGAGTGGGACGCCCTCATCGTGGACTGCGCGCCGACGGGCGAAACGCTGCGGCTGCTGTCGTTTCCCGACGTCGCCCGCTGGTGGATCGAGAAGGTATTCCCGTTCGAGCGCCAGATCCTGGCGGCGGCGCGGCCGATCGCGCGCTCGCTGCTGGACATCTCGCTACCCAGCCGAGCGGTGTTCACCGACATCGAGCGGCTCTCCCAGAACCTCATCGCGATGAACGAGATCCTCCGCGACCGCACCCGCTCGACGATCCGGCTGGTGATGAACCCCGACAAGATGGTGATCGGCGAGGCGATGCGCACCTTCACCTACCTCAACCTGTACGGCTACCTCACCGACGCGGTGATCGTCAACCGCATCTTCCCCGAGGGCGTGGGCGAGTACTTCGCGGCGTGGCGGCGGGTGCAGCAGGAGCACCTCGAGCTCGTGCACTCGGCATTCGCCCCCGTGCCCGTGCTCTGCGCGCCCTACTTCGAGCAGGAGGTGGTGGGCCCGGGAATGCTCGACCGCCTCCGGGTGGAGCTGTTCGGCGACGCGGACCCGGCGGCGGTCCTGCACGACGCGCTCGCCCAGGAGCTCGAGGTGCTCGAGGACGGGGCGTCGCTACGGCTGGACCTGCCGTTCGCGGAGAAGGGCGACATCTCGCTGAAGAAGATCGGCCTCGAGCTGGTCGTCGGCGTCGACGGGCAGCGGCGAACGATCATGCTGCCCCCCGCGATGGCGGCCATGCGCCCGGCCGCGGCCACGTTCGAGGACGGCGCCCTCCAGATCCGGTTCGATGGCGAGCCACGACGCTGACGAGCAACGCGCCGGCCCGGCGGGCGAGGAGGTGCAGGACGCCCTGGGGCGCCTGGAGGACCGACTGGATCGCGCCTCTGAGGCCGCGGAGCGGCTGCTGGCCGATGCCGCCCAGCACGTCGCCGGGCGGCCCCCGCCCGCGGGCTGGCAGCAGCCGCCGCCCGAGGAGGGATCCACGGCCGGCCTGGGCGCCGATGCCGACCTGCTGCTGGCAGTGGTGGCGGCGCTGCGCGACCGGATCCCGCCCGACCTCCAACAGCGGCTGGCCGAGGCCGTGCGCGAGGTCCTGTTGGCGGTGCGCGCCTTGATCGACTGGTATCTGGAGCGAAGCGAGCACCGCCGTCCCGGGCCCTCGGACGTCGAGGACATCCCGATTCTCTAGGAGTCGGAGCCGCCCGCCCCGCCCCGTACAATCGAGAGGTGTCCCGGAGCTGGATGCTCAGCCAGATCGAGGTGGGCGCTCGGATCGTGTCGTATGCCACGCGCGTGACGGCGTTCGCGGGCGCATGAGTTCCGGTCGCGGCGCCGGCGAAGCGCAGCGGTTGGGCTCACCGCCGACGCGGATGATCCGCGTCTGGCGTGGTCTGCCCCACGAGCGCCGCCTGGCCGCGCTGGCCTGCGTCGGGCTGTTCCTGACGCTGTTCCTGCCGTGGTATCAGGAGACGGTGTTCGCCAACGGAGTCAGCACCCTGCGCTCAGTCAGCAGCTCGCTGACCGGGTGGGGTGCGTTCTCGTTCGTGGAGGCGGCGGTGCTGCTCGTCTCGGCCAGCGTGCTGCTCCTGCTGTTCGTGCGCGCCGAGGGACAGGCCTTCCACGTGCCCGGCGGCGACGGGGGCGTGATCACCGCGGCCGGGCTGTGGACCTGCGTGCTGATCATCTGGCGCATCTTCGACAAGCAGGGCACCAGCCGCCACGGACAGATCGCCTACACCTCGGGGATCGAATGGGGGATCTTCGTGGCGCTCGCGGTGGCCGCCCTGCTCGCCTACGCCGGCTCGCTCATCCGGTTGGCGCACGAGCCCGAGCCCCCGCTGCCCGGCGAGCGCGAGTCCGCCGGCGCGATCGCGCGACCCCCGCGCCGAGGCTGGCTGCGCCGGGGTGACCAGGAGCCGCGCCGCCCCGCCGCGCCGCGCGCCTACCCGGGGCCCGATATGGGCGCCGACGACGACTGGAGCCAGGAGTTCCGAGCGCACCGTGAGCCCGCTCCCCCGCCGCCGGCGCTGCCTGAGCCCGCCGAGGCGCCGACTCGCGCGGACCCCGCCGAGGCGCCGACGCGCCGGGTTCGCCCTCGCAGCATCGGAGCATCCGGCGAGACGGCGGGCGCAGCGACCGCGCGCCCGACCACGACCGCCGCGCCCGAGGTCCCCCCAGCGTCCCAGCCGTCCCGGACCGCCGAGACGCCCGGCACGCAGGCTCCGCGCCGACGGCGGCCACTGGACCGCCGCGAGATCCGGGAACTCGAGCTCGAGGAGCCGCCGACCGCCCGGCTCGGCCGCTCCGCCCGCCCGCAACCCCCCGCGTCGCCGCAGCCCGACCCGGAACCGCCGACGGCGCGCCTGCCCCGGCGCCCGGACCCCGACGACGATCAGCTGACGATCCGGCTCGACCGGCCCGACTGAGCCCGGTCGCGCCGGCGTGCCGGCGTCATGTCACGTGGCTGAAGCTGAAGGCGAAGTAGGCGCTGGCGCCGCCGATGATGATGATGCTGGTCAGGATCAGCGTCCGCGAGCTGATGATGTGGCCGAAGACGCCGATGACGAGTCCGAAGACCAGCACCGCGATGAGGGCGTGGAACTCGGCCTGCTGGGAGGCGATGAGGAGAGTCACGGCGACAGAACCCTATATTTGAGGGGCGCGCCGTGCGCCCGGTCCCGATCGCAGCGGCGTCACGCCCCCACGTCATGGCCACATCCGAGACAACATCCCAGCCGCAGTCCGTCGAAGAGATCGCCGCCGGCCTGCGCAGTGTCGGCTATCTGCCGGGAGAATCGACCGCGCTGGTCTCGTTCCTGGCCATCAAGCTGGGCAAGCCGGTCCTCGTGGAGGGCCCGGCGGGGGTGGGCAAAACCGAGCTGGCCAAGGCGTTGTCGCGCTATCTGGAGCGCACCCTGGTGCGTCTGCAGTGCTACGAGGGGCTGGACGAGGCCAAGGCCTTGTATGAGTGGAACTACCGCAAGCAGCTGCTGCGCATCCAGACGGAGGCCGGGGACGCCAGCTGGCAGGACGTCCAGGACGACATCTTCGGCGAGGAGTTCCTGCTGCCGCGGCCGCTGATGACGGCCATCGCGTCCGCCGAGCCGGTGGTGCTGCTCATCGACGAGATCGACAAGACCGACCAGGAGTTCGAGGCGATGCTGCTCGAGCTGCTCTCGGACTTCCAGATCTCGATCCCGGAGCTGGGGCGGATCGAGGCGCGCACCCAGCCCGTCGTCCTCCTGACCTCCAACAACACCCGCGAACTGACCGAGGCGCTCAAGCGCCGCTGCCTGTATCTGTGGCTGGACTACCCCGAGCTCGAGCACGAGCTGGAGATCGTCCGCCTGCACTCCCCCGAGCTCGACGAGCAGGTGGCGCGGCGGCTGGTGGAGATCATCAACCAGGTGCGCGAGCTGGACCTCAAGAAGCCCCCGAGCATCGCCGAGTCCATCGACTGGGCCCGTGCGCTGCTGCTGCTCGGCGCCACCGACATCGACGGCGACGTCTTCCGCCAGACGATGAGCGTGATCGTCAAGCACCGCACCGACCTGGACACCGTGGCCGAGCGGGTGGGCGTCAAGCTCGATCCGGCGGCGGGCGCCCGGCCCGCGGCGTAAGCAGGTCCGGCCCCGGCCGCGCCGATGCCCGCCCCTCCGCAGAGCCCGCCGGGCAAGCTCTACACCAAGATCCCGGACCGCGGTCCCGGCGGCTTCGACGGTCAGCTGCTGGCGTTCGCCGAGGAGCTGCGCGACGAGGGCATGGCCGTCGGCACCTCCGAGCTCCTCGACGCCTTCGCGGCGCTGACCGAGATCAGCTGGACGGTCAAGGAGGACTTCAAGGAGGCGCTGGCCGCGACGCTGGCCAAGTCGCCCGACGACCGGCACACGTTCGAGCTGGTGTTCGAGCGCTTCTTCTTCCGCGCCGCCGAGGCCGAGGCGGCCCGCCAGGAGATCTCGGAGGCGGCCGCAGGACAGGGGGCCCAGTCCTTCAGCCTCGACCTCGACGCCCTGCGCCAACAGATCGCCGCCGCGCTCCAGGACGGCTCGGATGCGGCGATGCGCGATCTGGCCCGGCTGGCCATCGCGGCGTTCGGGCGCGGCGAGGGCTCGGGGGTGCTGGGCGTGGACGTCCAGCGCATCCGCCGCGCGCTCGGCCTGCGCACTGAACCCCAGCCGGACCTGCCGCCCGACGACCCGCGCCGCGAGGGGGTCCCGCGCGACCAGCTGCGCCGGTTCGAGCAGCATCTGCGGCGCGAGCTGGAACGGGCGCTGATCGAGCGCACCGCCAGCCTGCCCCCCAAGCGCGCGCTCTCAGAGCTCGACCGCGCCCTCCCCACGGGGCCCATCCAGGATCTGGCCGCGGTGCATCGCGTGGTGGCGCAGCTCAAGCGCCGGCTGGCCACTCAGGGCCACGAGCTCAAGGGCCGCAAGCGCCACGCCCACGTTGACGTGCGCCGCACCATGCGGGCCTCGCTGCAGACCGGCGGCGTCCCCATCGAGCTCAAGTACCGCCCGCGCCGCCCGCGCCGCCCCGAGATCTTCGTCCTGTGCGACGTATCCACCAGCGTCACCAGCGCCAGCACGTTCTTCCTCTCGGTCTTGCACGCCCTGCACGACTCCTTCCGCAAGCTGCGCTCGTTCGTCTTCATCGAGCGGATCTCGGAGGTGACCGAGGTGTTTGAGCGCGAGCGCGACTTCCGCGCCGCCAGTGAGGCCGTGTCGCGCGACGCCGGGGTGGCCGACATCTCGGGCTACACGGACTACGGCCGGGTGTGGACAGAGTTCCTGGCCGAGATCGAGGATGAGCTGCATCCTCGGGCCACCGTGATCGTGCTCGGCGACGCCCGCACCAACGGCCGTCCCCCCCGTGACGACGTCTTCGCCGCCATCACGGCCAAGGCGGGACGGACGTTCTGGCTCAATCCCGAGCCCAGGCTCTATTGGAACTACGGTGACTCCGTGATCGCGGCCTATGCCGAGCACTGCGTGGCGTTCGAGTGCTGGCGCACCGATCAGCTGGAGGACTTCGTCAAGGCGCTCGCCCAGCCCGTGCAGGTGAGCTGACCACGCGCGCGCAACTCGCGCCGCGCTGCCGGTGTTCTGCTGTCGTGGGGCGTTTGCGCATCCTCATCGTGATCGCGGGGGCGGCGGCCGCCCTGGCGCTGCCGGTCTCCCACGCCGTCGCGGCCACATCGGTCATCACCGTCTCGCACAACCAACTCCTGCGCAACCGCCTGCCCTGGGTGCCGCGCGGCGTGCAGATCGTGGGCCTGGTGGCACCCGACGGAGCCCTCAGCGGCAAATACGTGGCCGCTCACCAGCAGTACGGCTACGCCGAGCTACAGGCCGCGGTGGCCGACCACGCCGACGTCGTCCGCTTCCAGGTCAGCCAGTTCGGGCTGGACCCCGAGGGGCCCCTGTACTCGCCGGGCTACGTGGCCGAGGTGGAGGGAGCGGTGCAGACCGCCCGCTCGCTCGGACTGGCGGTGGTCGTCTCGCTCCAGGCCCAGCCGCCCGCCGGAGAGCCGACCCGTTGCCCCCTCCCCGACGCTGGGGCCGCCCGCGCCTGGGGCGTGCTGGCGCCGATGTTCGCCGCCGACGGGGACGTCATGTTCGAGCTCTACAACGAGCCGGGGGTGGCGGCGACACCGGGGGGCTGGATCCAGTGGCGGGCCGGCGGCGAGATCATCTACCCCGGCGGCGCATGCCAGGCGGTCGGCATGCAGGCGCTCATCGCCCAGATCCGCTCCCAGGCTCCGGACAACGTCATCATCGTCCCGGGTCTGAGGGGCGAGCAGTCCCTGGGGGGCCGCATGCGGATCGTCGACCCCGCCCATCGCGCCGACCCGCAACTGGCCTACGGGGTCCACTATCCGTCACTGGGCCGCGGCGTCGCCTACTGGGACAAGACCTTCGGGGCGACCAGCGCCTCGGTGCCAGTGATCGTCTCAGAGTGGGACGCGAACTCCACCACCAACTGCGGGCCCAACACGCCGGCGGTGGCCCAGTTGCTGCTGGACTACCTCGCCAGCAAGCGGATCGGGATCGTCGGCTTCGCCTTCGACCTGCCCGGGACGATCGTCGCGGACGCCGCGTTCACGCCGACCACCTATGCCGCGTTCGCGTGCGGGGTACCCGGAGGCGGGCCAGGCCAGCTGCTGTTCTCCGACTTCGCGGCGCAAGCCCAGGCCGGGGACGGGACCCAGCCCGACCCCCCGCCGGCATGGATCGTCAGCGTCACCCTCCTGCGCGGCTTGGCCGCGCTGGCGCAGGGCACCACCGCGCACTTCTTCAACACGCCCCGCACCTTCGTCACCGGCGCGAGCACCCCCGCGCTGGCGGCGCTCGGGATGGCCTCGGCCGTGCCGGCCGCGAGCTTCGCCGACGAGGGTCGCCTGGCGGCCGCCGTAACCCAGGGCCGGCTGGCGGCCGGGACCACCGCCGTGGTCTACGCCGCGGGCGCCACCGCGGCCACGCCGGCCGCGCAGCAGCGCAACCCGGCGCATTACTACGCGGTGGCGGCGGGCATCGCGCACGCTCACGGCCTGCTGTTCATCGCCGCGCCGCAGGCCAGCCTGGTGACGGCGCTGGCTCCCGGGACGCCCCCGACGGACCTGGATCGCGGCTTCATGCGGCTGCGACTCGCCGCCGACACGGCGCACGACGCCGACGCCTTCGAGGCGCCGGCACAGGCCAGCCAGGCCGACCCGTCTGACTACGCCGGCTTCGTGGCCGCAGCCTCGCGCCAAGCCGCTCGCTCCCACCCCGGGATCGAGCTTCTCGCCGGCCTCAGCGCGGGCGAGGCGCGTTCACGGCAGAGCGCCGACTCGCTGCTCGAGGCGTTCCTCAGCACCCGGCTCACCGTCACGGGCTACGCGTTCAGCGCCGCCTCCGGCCCGCCGCTCAGCGCGGAGCTGGGCTTCCTGCGCAAGCTGTCGCGGCTGGAGTCCTGACCGCCGCGGCGGCGGCCGTTCAGGCCTCGTCGACGAACCGGGTGCTGAGCGTCCGGGTGTCGCCGGCGGCGTCGTGCAGGACCCAGGTGGCGACGTAGGCCCCCGGAGCCAGGGCCGGAACGTCCACGCCCCGAGCGGTGTCGACGTTCGCCGCGTGAAACACGCGATGCCCGGAGCCGGCCGCCGTGATCGTGAGCGCGATCGGCACCCCGCCCGCCGACACCGAGCCGTGCGGTCCGGCCAGCCCCGACTGCGCCGACGCCACGAACGACCCGTACAGGGTCTCGTCCTGGATCGGCGCCGTGGACTGAATCTCCGGGACCTGCGTGACCGTCTGGCCGCCGGAGAAGTCGTCGGTCTGGGCGATGTCGGTGGTCGGGAGCCCCTTGGCCTTCCCGCTGGCGGGGCAGATCGTGCCCGAGTTGCTGATGCCCACGCCGATCGAGGCGCCGATCGGCGGGCTCGTCACCGGCTTGCCCCAGTAGTCGCCGGCCTCACACGTGCCCGACGCGACGACCGTCTCGTCGCCGACCAGATCGATGCGCAGGCGGGCGACGTGCAGGGAGGTCAGCCGCCGGCCGGCGGTGTTGACGAGCGTCACCACGTCCCCTCCCCGCATCGCCAGCCCCGTCAGGGTGACCGCTCCGGCCGCGCCGGCCCCGCCGGCGCCGAGCGACCGGCCCCCGCGCAGCAGGCGGTAGCGCCCCCGCGGGACCAGGCCGGAGCAGCGCACGGCTCCGATCCGCAGGAACGCGGTGCAGGTGGGGAATCCCGTCGGGGTGAAGACGAGCTGCTTGTTGGCGATCGCCGACACGCTGCCCGGCTCGCCCAGCGCCACCGTCATCCGCACGAGCGCGCCGTCGGGCTCCAGCGCGTAGCCACCGCGGTTGTCCTCGCTGGCCATCGTCACGCCGGTCCCCAGGCCGACGTGACGGACGGTTACCGGCGCCGCGTCGGTCTCGGTGTCGCACTGGTCGGTCGGCGAGGGCGCGAGCGCCGCCCCGACCCGCAGGGTCAGGACGCCGGTCTGCCCGCATGGGCCGATGAGCAACTGCGTGTGACCCTGAGCGGAGCGCACCGCGTAACCGTGATCGAGGTCGAACCAGCCGGTGAACCCGGACTCCGTGAATGGGTTCCCCCCGTCGCCGGTCTCGATGAAGTCGGGCGCCGGGCTGCCCTTGTCCAACCCGTACAGCACCTCGATGACGTCCCGGTCGTCGCCCACCGCGTGGGGCTGACCGCCACGACCGCGCAGCGTCAGCGGGCCCCAGCTCCCGTCGGCGCGGCTGAGCCCGGATGCGACAGCCACCACACCTCCCGCGCGCACGAGGATGGCGACCACCGGCACCCGATGCGCACTGCCGAGGGTGCCGCTGACCGACGAGCTGAACTGCCGCAGGTCGACGGTGTGCAGCGCGGGGATCGAGGCGACGGTCGTGGAGCTCTGGACGCAGCCGCTGCGGGCGTTGGACCAGATGTCCTGGATGAGGTACTGGTGACCGTCGATGACCTGGTTGTAGGGCGAGCCGTCGCTCGCATAGCCCAGCGGAGTGCCCTGCTGGGGGCCGTTCTCGCACTTGTCGGCGGTCTCGAGCCCGTTGGGGTCCATCCACCCGGTGCCGACCGGGTCGGTCATCGCCTCCACGGCCTCGTGGGCGACGGTGTCGATCGTCTCCTCGGCCTCGGCATTGCCCTCTGGGTCAGACCCGGGCGGCGGCGTGAACTCGATCTGCGGGTCGGGGATCGCCGAGTAGACGGTGAGTCCGTGGCCGAGCGAGAAAGCCGAGTGGTAGCCGGCGAACGCCGTCGTCCCGCAGGACCCGATCAGGATGCACTCGTCGACGTCGGGCGGTAGCAGGACGAAGTAGACGTTCGTCAGGCCCCGGGCCGCCGGCCCGGCGGCGCCGATGAGCTTGTCGAGCTCCTTCTGGACCTGCCGGTCGGTCACGCAGGTGGCGACCCCGGACGGCGATGGGCACTGCTGGGCGGCGGCCGGGTAGGGATCGGTGTCGGAGACCGAGTCCACCGCGGGGTCGTAGTGGATCTGGTATGCGCCGTCGCCGGAGTGATCGCCGAACTGGTTGAGCAGCGAGAAGATGTTGCCGGTGGCGCCCGAGTCGTGGGCGACGTCGGCGAAGAACTGTTGGATGAGCGCCTCGTAGCCGAGCACTCCGGGACCTGGCGAGCCGTCGAAGTGGTACCCCGCCGGCGCCCAGAACACGGTGTGGATGGTGACGTTGCGCATCACCGAGCCGCCGTGGTAGAGGACCGGGATGCTGGGGCTGCTGGCGATCTCCTGGGCGCCGTGCGCAGGGAGCAGCCCCATCGCGAAGCCGATTCGCGGCTTGAACGTCGGACGCCGCGTGGCCGCGGCGGACGCGGATGCGCAGACCACCGCCAGCGCCAGAACCACGGCCAGTGCCCCGACGGCGGCGATCCGGCGATCGACCCTCCCTGCACGCATCGGCCGCCACCCTATCGCACGCAGGCGCCCCGGCACGGCGCTTGGCGCGGCCACCGGCGCGGTGGCGATAGCATCACCGCCCAGACTGAGCAAACCAGGGGGGCTGGCGGGCACGCCGGCTGAGATAGCGCCCCCCGCGTGCGATGCGGCCCGGCGCTGACCCTTAGAACCTGTGGGGTAATGCCCGCGAAGGGAGACCTGTGGTCGCTCACGCACATACGGTCGCATTCGAGGCACGCCTGGCGGCGCCAGGCTTTGTCCTCGGACCCTCGTGTAGCGCTGCTACACGTCGGGTCCTGCGTCCTTGCCTGGCATCCACCAGTCGTACCTCTCGATGCGTCCGCACGTGCGCGAGAGACCACGGATGATCGAGGCTCCAGCTCTCGACGCCGGGAAGCGACACGACACCGGCGGAGTGCGGGTGGAGCTGGTGAGCAGGACGTTCGCGTCCCGGACCGCGGCCGTGCAGGCCCTGGCGGGCGTGTCGCTGCGCGCCGATCCGGGGGAGATCGTGACCGTGGTGGGGCCCAGCGGATGCGGCAAGACGACGCTGCTCGAGCTCATCTGCGGCCTGCAACGGCCTGATGAGGGCACCGTGGTGAGCGCCCCGGCGGCATTGATGCCGCAGCGCGACCTGCTCCTGCCGTGGCTCAGCGCGGTCGACAACGCCGCCCTCGCGCTGCGCGCGCGGGGCATCGGCCGCGAGGAGGCGCGGGCGGCGGCGGCGCCGTGGCTCGAGCGCTTCGGCCTGGCCGGCTTCGAGCGCACGCGTCCGGCCCAGCTGTCGGGCGGCATGCGCCAGCGCGTCTCGTTCCTGCGGTCTCTGCTGGCCGGCAAGCCGGTGCTGGCGCTCGACGAGCCGTTCGCCGCCCTCGATGCCATGACGCGCGCCGAGATGCAAGCGTGGCTGGCGCACGTCCTGGCCACCGAGCCGCGCACGGTGGTGCTCGTCACCCACGACGTCGAGGAGGCGGTGGTCCTGGGCGACAAGGTACTGGTCATGTCGCCGCGTCCGGGACGCGTGGTGGGCGAGGTGCCTGTGCCCCTGACGCGACCGCGGCGGCGCACCGACGCCGAGGTGGTGGCGCTGCGCGAGCGCGTGCTCGAGGCGCTCGGGGTGACGCCGTGAGGCGCTGGCACTCGGCGTGGCTGGCGGTGCTCCTCGTCCTCGCGCTCCTCGGCGCGTGGGAGCTGTACGTGGACCTCGGGGGCGCGGACCCACTCATCCTCCCCGCGCCGCACGCGGTCGCCCGGTCGCTGTTCGATGACCGCGGGCTGCTGTGGTCCAACTTCCTGGTCACCGCCCAGGAGGTCGTCCTGGGCATCGCGGTCGCGGCCGTGGCAGCGCTGCTGCTGGCCAGCGCGATGCATTTCTTCCTCACGCTGCGCCGGGCGCTGTACCCGGTGCTGATCGCATCCCAGACGGTCCCGATCCCCATGCTGGCTCCGGTGCTCATTCTGTGGCTGGGATTCGGCATCCTGCCCAAGCTGGTGGTGATCGCGCTCGTCTCGTTCTTCTCGATCGTGGTCACCACCCTGGCCGGATTCGCCGCCGTCGACCCGGATTTGATCAAATTGATGCGGACGCTGGACATGCCCCGCCGCCGCGTGTTCTTCAGCGTCGAGCTCCCCTCGGCGCTGCCGAGCGTGTTCACCGGCACCAAGATCGCCGTCATCGTCGCCGTGATCGGTGCGGTGTTCGCCGAACAGGCCGGGGCCAATTCGGGACTGGGATACCTGTTCGAGCAGTCGATCCCGCAGCTCCTGACGGCGCGCGCCTATGCATCGGTCGTGGTGCTATCGGTGTTCGCGATCGCGCTGTTCGCAGTTCTGACCGTGGCCGAGCGCCTGACGGTGCCCTGGGCCTATCAACCGATTGGAGACCCCTCCCGATGAGACGACGATGCGCGCTGCTGGTCGGCGCGATCCTGGCTGCCCTGGCCCTGAGCGCCTGCGGCGAGAAGAAGGACACCCTGACGCCCACAGCCGCCCAGACGCAGCCGCTGAACCTGATGCTCGACTGGCTGCCCAACGCCGATCACGTGGGTCTCTACGCCGCGCTGTCCGACGGCGACTTCGGCAAGGCGGGGCTGGCGGTGCACGTGCACGCCCCCACCGACCCGGCCACGCCTCTGGAGCTGCTGGCGGCGGGCAAGGTCGACGCCGCCATCTCCTATGAGCCCCAGCTCCTGCTCGCTCGCGACGCCGGAGAGCCCCTGGTGGCCATCGCGGCCATCGTGCAGCGGCCGCTGACCTCGATTGTCTCGCTGCACTCCAAGCACATCACCATGCCGCAGGATCTGCGCGGCAAGAAGATCGGCGACGCCGGCATCCCCTATCAGCAGGCCTACCTGAAGACAATCCTGGCCCACGCCAACGTCCCGGCGCAGAGCGTCAAGGAGGTCAACGTGGGCGCCAACCTCGTCCCGGCGATGCTCTCGGGCCGCGTCGACGCCACGCTCGGCGCCTACTGGAACTACGAGGCGATCCAGCTGCGCCAGGCGGGCAAGCGCCCCAACGTGATTCACGTCGAGGACGCGGGCGTGCCCACCTACGACGAGCTGGTGGTGGTCGTGCGCGAGAACGAGATCGCCAACCAGAATGGGGAGCTGCGCCGGTTCGTCCAGGCGCTGGGGCGCGGCTACCAGGCGGTCCGCGCCGATCCGCAGGCGGGCGTGGCCGCGCTGGTGCGCGCCAACCCGTCACTGGCCACGAAGCTCCAGCTGGCGAGCGTCACGGCCACGCTGCCGTCGTTCTTCCCCGCCGCGGCGAACCTACCGTGGGGATGGCAGGACCAGAAGCGGTGGAACGCGTTCGGCGAGTGGATGCTGCACCAGCACCTGATCAAGAACGCCGCGACGATCACCGGCGCCTCCACCAACGAACTCCTGGCCGGCCAGGGGCCATAGTGGCCCTCCCCATAAACACGCTCGCATTCGAGGCGCCCCTGGCGGCGCTGCGCTTTGTCCTCGGACCCTCGTGTAGCGCTGCTACACGTCGGGTCCTGCGTCCTCGCGCAGCATCCACCAGTGGCGCCTCTCGGTGCGACCGCACTTACGGGGACGACCACTAGGTGGTCCTGCGCCGCGACGCCGCGGGAGTGCTCGCCGTCGGCCAGGCCTCGCACGCGTGGCTGTGCGGCCAGCTGGCCCGCGCCTGGGGCAACGAGCGCTTCGGTGCCGTCGAGCCCCTGGCCGAGGTGGCGCTGGGCGCAGAGCAGCACGATGTCGGCATGGCCCGCTGGGACCTGGCGCCCCTGCGCAACGCCGAGACGGGGCTGCCCGCGTCGTTCATGGAGATGGGGCCCGCGGCCAACGCCGGGCTGTGGCTCCAGGGCCCCCGGCGGCTCGTCAGCCAGAGCCGTTACGGGGCGCTGCTGGCGATCATGCACGGCCGCCGGCTCTACGAGCGCTTCGACCTGGCAGCGGCGAGCGACGAGGACGCGGCGGCAGTGACCGCGTTCCTCGATCACGCGCGCGAGCTCGAAGCGACCCTGCTGGCGGCGCTGCGCGCCGATCCGTTCACCGCGCCCCACGCCACCCACGCGCTCGTGGACCGCAACAGCCGGCTGCTGTGGACCTGGGACCTCATGTCGCTGGCGCTGCTGCTGGACTGGGCGCCCCTGACCCTGGAGGCGGTCCCGACCGCCGGCGGCGCGGTCGACGTGGCGCTCGCGGCGGTCTCCGCCGACGCTCCGACGGTCTCGCTCCGTCCCTGGCCGTTCGCCGGCCCGGAGGTGCGCGTGCACTGCGAGGGGCGCCGGCTGGCGCAGGGCTTCACCGACGACTCGGCGCTGGCGCGAGGGCTGGAGCAGGCGCCGTGGGAAACGGTCCAGTTCACCCTGCGGCCGGGCGCAGACTTGCGCCCGGGCCCCTGAGGCCGCCTACGATGTGGACGATGCACAGATGGATAGCCGGAGCCGCGGCGCTGCTGGCGGTGGCGCTGGCGGGCTGCGGCAGCTCGCAGACCAGCTCGTCCACGAGCACCTCAACGCCGCCCCGTAGCGCGGGCGCGCCGCATGCCTCAGGCTGCTCGGCGTCACAGCTCACCCTCTCCTACTCTGGGACCGAGGGCGCCACGGGACATCTGGAGCTGCACGTGGCGGTGCGCAACAGCTCGCAGACGGCATGCCTCGTGCGGGGCTATCCGGGCGCCCGGCTGCTCGATCGAGCGGGCCGGCCCCTCCCGCTGCACGTGGGCCGACGCGACGGGTTCTTCCCCGACACTGAGTCAAAGCCACGGGTGGTCGCGCTCAAACCGGGGGCGAGCGCCCACTTCGGGATCAGCCTGGTGACCAACAACGAGTACAAGGGCGCGCGGGTCTGCCGGACGGCAGCGGCGGCGATGCTGTCGGCACCGGGATCGCGATCGCATTGGCAGCGGCTGTCTCTGCGCGCGGGGCCGCGCATCGCCCCGTGCGGCAATCAGCTCGTCGTCTCCCCGATCCACGAGTAGCCGCCGCTCAGGCGGCCAACCGCAGTGCGGCGGCGCTGCCCGCGCCGTGCAGCGCGTGCAGCCCCGCCAGCCCCGCCCAGGGCGTGTAGGGGGCAAACAGCGCGCGGACCTCGTCCTCGGTGGCCCGGGCGCGGGGATCGGGCGAGCACAGCCGCCCCACCATCTTGAGGTAGCCGAGATCGCCCGCGGGGATCTGATCGAGCCGTCCCTGCCCGGTGAGCGCCAGCGTCTCGAGCGTCCAGGCCCCCACGCCGCGGATGCGGGCCAGCCGCCGCCACCCGCGCTCGTGATCGGGATCGGCCAGGTCGACGCGCCCGGACGCCACCTCGCGGGCCAGGCGCACCAGCGCCAGGGCGCGGGTCTCGGTGAGGCCGAAGGACTCGAGCAGGGCGGGCGCCTGGGCGGCCAGCGCGGCGGCGGTGGGCGAATCGGTGAGCCCGGTGACGGCGCAGCGCCGGCCGAGCCGCGCCACCAGGCGCCGCTGGATCGCCGCCGCGCGCTCGTACTCGATGAGCTGCTCGCATACGGCCCACGCCAGCGCCTCAAACGGATCGGGACGCCCGGCGGCACGCAGACTTGGGCGGGCGCGCACCGCGGCGCCGATGAGCGGATCGAAGCGGAACCGCTCGTAGAACGGGCGCAGGTCCTGGTCGATCCCCAGGGCGGCGCGCATCCGCTCGATTCCCCACTCGGCGACGTCGTGCCGATCCGCCTGGGCGCCGAACAGCACCCGGTCGGGGCTGAGCTGGGCGACGCGGATGACCACCGGATCGGAGCCGCAGTGCAGGAGGCGATGCAGCACGCCGCCACGGATGCGGGCCACGCGATCCAGGCCCACGCGGCGCGACAGGCGGAACGTCCAGCGGGGGCGCACTTCGCGGCGGACCTCGAGGGCGTAGCCGCCCACGAGGCGCCCGGCCGCGCCCGGCCGGCTGGTCACTCCCCCGGCTTGCCGATCAGGTGGACATCCACCAGGAAGCTGCGCGACCCGACGATCGGCAGCGCGTCCAGCGCGCGGCGCGGCGAGCGGCTGCGGGCCAGCTTGCGGGCGCTGTGGCGCCGCACGAGCGCCACGGTCGCGGCGCCGGCCACGAAGCCCGTGGCGGCCACCGCGGCGGCCTGAACGGCCGGTAGCAGCGCCGGCGCGGGCGCCGCGAGCGTCCGGACCTCTGACAGGACGGGCACCGACTCCGTCGTCTCGGCGCCATCGGCGTGATCGTCCAGGTCCTCCACGACCTCGGCGTCGACGATGGGCGCGGGCCCCTTGTCAGTGGACTGGCGGCGGGACATCGGCGGCATATGGTGACAGCGTACGCGGTCATGTTCAAAGCCGCCGGTACGATTACGCTGGTCCGCATGTCGACATCGATAGACGTTTTCGCCAAGGCTCGTGAGCACGAGCGCATCGCGCAGCTCAAGGCAGCCCGCGAACTGGACGCCCTCCCCTATTTCCACACGCTGCAGGGCCCGACGCTGCCCGTCGTGGAGATGGAGGGCCGGCAGCGGATCATGCTGGGCTCCAACAACTACCTGGGGCTGACCGGGGACGAGCGCGTCAAGCAGGGCGCGCTGGATGCGCTCAACCGTTACGGGACCGGGATCACCGGCTCGCGCTTCCTCAACGGGACGCTCGACCTGCATCTCGAGCTCGAGCAGGAGTTCGCCGACTGGCTGGGTACCGAGTCCGCGCTGGTCTTCACCACCGGCCACCAGGCCAACGTCGGAGCGCTGGGCACGATCCTCGGCCCCGGCGACACCGTCGTCGCCGACTCCGGCGATCACGCGTCGATCCTCGACGGGGTGACGATCTCCCGGGCCAAGCTGCGCGCCTTCCGCCACAACCGGCTCGACCAGCTCGAGCGCCGCCTGGAGCGGGCCGTCGAGGACGGCGGCGGCATCCTCGTCGTCGTGGACGGGGTGTTCTCGACCGAGGGCGACGTCGCGCCGCTGCCCGAGATCTGCGACCTGTGCGCGCGCTACGGCGCGCGGCTCATGGTCGACGAAGCGCACGCGCTGGGCGTGCTGGGCGCGCGGGGGGCCGGCACCTGCGAACTGCTGGGCGTGGAGGACCGCGTCGACCTGCGCATGGCCACCTTCTCGAAGTCGCTGGCCTCATGCGGCGGCGTGATTGCCGGGCCGGCCGACGTCGTGGAGTTCCTGCGCATCCAGGCGCGCTCGTTCATCTTCACGGCCTCGGGGGTGCCGGCGGCGGTGGGCGCCGCGCTGGCCGCCGTGCGTATCTGCCGCTCGGACGACGGCCGCGCGCTGTTCGCCCGCGTCCTGGAGAACGCCGCCTACCTGCACCGGGGGTTGAGCGCGCTGGGGTTCCAGGTCGTGCCGCCGACCCGGCTCGCCGACGGAAGCGAGATCATCACCCCCGTGGTCCCGGTCCTGGTCGGGGACGACTGGAAGGCGGTCTTCCTCTGGAAGCTGCTGTACGAGGCCGGCGTGTTCGTCAACGTGATGATCCACCCGGCGGTCCCGCCGGCGGGCGCGCTGCTGCGCACGAGCGTCATGGCGACCCATGATCGGGAGACCCTTGACCGGGCGCTCGACGTCTTCGCCGACGTCAAGCGGAGGTTCGAGTCCGAGCATGGGACGCTCCCGAGCGGCGAGTGAGCCGCGGCGGACTTGTCCGATCCCGCACAAGACGCGCGCGAGATAAAAAAGGCGCTCTAAGCGCATGTCATCGCGGTGTGACATTGCTGTGACCGGCTCGTTTGTTCTAGCGTCTTGAGGGTCGCAAGGTGGTGGTCAGCCGCGCGGCGCGGAGGGCCGGCGGCGGGAGAAAGCACCCCGGAGAGGCCATCACCACAACATCGTGAGCCGAGATCTCGGCTCTCAAAAATCAATGTAGGGCCTGCGGTTTGCCGACGCCTGGTGCCAAGCGGCCGCTATTACTGGTCAACGTCCGCTGCGGCGGACCCGAACGTTGGGAAGTGAGAGCAATAGATGACGTCAACCGCACTGAGGGCCCCCGAGCCGCAGAGGCTGCGTGCGCTTGAGCGAGCCAACGAGATCCGGCTCGCGCGCGCGACGCTGAAGCGACGCATCGCGCTCGGAGAGGTCTCCGCCGCGGAAGTCATTCTCCAGTGTCCTGACGCCGCGTCCAGCTGGCCGATCGGGGATCTCCTGATGAGCCAGCGGCGCTGGGGCAATACGAGGTGTCGCAAGTTCCTCTCCCGGAGTCACATCATCGAGACGAAGCCGGTAGGGACCCTGACCGACCGCCAGCGCCGGATGCTGGCGAGTTCGTTGGATTCGTCAGATTCGCGGGAGATGGAGCTGGTCGGCGTTTAGACGAGCGCGCGGCCGCGCCGGACGTGTCCTCGCGACGGGGATCGCGGGGCACGTCCGGTCCGGCGAGCGGCCGCCGACGAGACGGGCACGCCGCCCGGCCTCAGAGATGAATCCCGATCGGCACGGGGCTGGTGCCGGCGATGAACAGGAACCAGACCACGAATGCCGTCACCGTCAGGCCGGCGCTGACGACGAGCACGCCCTCGAGCATCACGGGCCCGGGGTCGTTCATCCCCCGGGCCATGCAGTTGGCCCGGTAGACGTCGCTCAGCCGCGACAGCAGCGACGCCACCACGGTGACGGTCAGCACGACGCCGAAGAACGCCGCCGCCAGCGCCGTGCCCAGCGACTGGGTCGCCCCCTGGATCTGCGAGCCCACCCACAGCCACAGCAGCGGCGTGCCGACCCACAGCCCGAGGCTTCCGATGAACATGATGGCGATGACCAGGAGCGCCCCGGCCCCTGTTCTCAGCAGCGGCCGCATCCCCACCTCGTCGCGGCCCGGGCCACGGCCCGCCTCAGCGGGCGCCGTGGCCCCCGGGTAACGGACAGCCGGAGGAGAGCTTGACCTGCCACCAACCCATCAGCATGCCGATCAGGCCCATGCGGGGACGCACCTGCCACACGCCGCAGCCCGGCTCGCCGAGCTCCCGGCAGGAGATGCGGGCGAACTTGTAGTCAGCCGGGCGCAGCAACATCCGCTCGAGGATGACGCGCTTCTCGGCCTGCTCGTCGGCTCGCCGGGCGATCGTCAGCCGAGCCTCGCGGAGGCGCTCGGCCAGCTCGTCGCGCACCACCTCGAGCTCCCCGAGGTCGAGCAGGCGGGCGTGGCCGGCGGCGCGGGCCGGTTGGGGGAGCCCACCCATCGGGAACGCGGTCACGAACGCGTCGGCGAGCTCGCGCTCGAGCCGGGCGATCTGCTCGCGAAGCGTGTGGCGGGCGGCGCGCTCGTCCGTGGCGACGCCTGGCGCCAGGGGCGCAGCTGGGGCGCGCGCGAGGACCGGCGGGTCCGAGTTGGGCGAGGGAAGCACCGTTCCTCCCATGGCTAACGGGACCTTAGCACTCAGAAACCGTGCGTCGGAAGCGTTTTCGCGTCCGCCGCTGTGGGACTCCGGCCCCGTGCCGCACCCGTCCGGCCGTGCCCGGGGGTTTCCCGACGTGAAGCGCCGGCGCGCGGCATCTGCGTGCGAAAGCCCCCGCAAAACGGGGGTATCTCGACGCGCTCCGGGCGGGCGGGGCATCTGCGTCCGCAAACCCCCGGCCGGGCACGGTCAGGGAGTGAGGACGTCCACGGCGCACCACAGGGCCTCCTCGACGTGGATCTCCGGCACGCCGTCGACGGCCACCGCGAACAGCGTCACGCGCCGGGTCCGCGGCCCCACGGCGTGCTCAGCCAGTGGGGCTTCGAACAGCCGGGCACACACGCGCCGGCCGTCACCCACCACCAGGCTCCCCGCCGCCGGCGCGCCCGCCACCCTGATCCCCAGACCGACGTCGTCCACCCGCTCGGCGTCGAGCGCCCACACCGGCACCCCGGTCTCGATGAGGGCCACCAGGCAGGCGTCGGCGATGTGGTCCACGGAGCGAAAGCCGCCCTGGACCAGGCGGGCCACCGCGACCTCCTCGGAGGGGATCCGGCGCACGTCGGGGTCGAGCCCGATCTGGCGAAAGAAGGCGCGGTACGCCTGCGGGACGGGCTTGGTGCGCATCGACACCACGCCGCCGCCCCGGTAGCGGTTGGACATGTCGCGCAGCTGGCGCACGAGCTCGCGCGGGCTCGGCTCCGGGCGCCCCGGGATCGTGACCCAGCGCAGCCGCAGGCCGGGGAATTCGTCGCGGATCATCGGGTCCACGACGCCCTCCTGCGGGGTCGGCGACGGTCGGGCGCCCATCTCAGCCGGCCGCCGGCGAGCTCGTGAGCAGCCCCCGGACACGGGGCGCCAGGGCGTCGGCGGTCTGCCAGCGGTCCCCGATGAGGCGATCGCGCACGATCCCGCCGCGGTCAGCCAGCTCGACCATCGGACAGGCGGCCACGCCGTAGAGCGCGCCCACGCGCCCGTCGCGGTCATAGGCGACCGGGATCGTCCAGCGGTGAGCGCGCACCAGCGCCGCGGTCGAGCGGTGCGAGCCGTCGATTGCTACAGCCGCGAACTGCACCCCGGGAAAGCGGCCCGCCAGCGTCTGGAGCGCGCTCACCTGCCGCACGCACTGACCCGCCCCGGTGACGAAGAACGCCAGCACCAGCGGCCCGCGCCGGGCCATGAGGCAGACGTTGAGCGCGCGGGGGTCGTGGTGGGCGGCCGAACAGGTGGGATGGGCGTTGGGATCGCCCTGGAGGGTGGTGGCGGCCAGCGGCGCCGCGAAGAAGTGCAGCCGATGCCCGGGGCTGACGCCGGTCTCGCCCACGCCGTGCGTGGCGAACTGGTAGACGGAGATCGCGACCACCAGCACCAGCCCGAAGATCCCGATCATCCACCGGTACCGGCGCGTGTCGACGATCGCCGGGACGGGTCGGCCGGCCTCCGGGGCCGCGGCGGGGCGGGTGGCAGCCCGATCGGGGTCCAGCCGCTGCAGCGACGGCCCGGCCTCCTCGTCGGGAGCGCGGTCCTCGCCCCCGCGCCCGTCGCTCACGCCACTCGCGGCCGGCGCCTGAGCCGGCGCGCGGGCCCGGCCGCCCGCAGCGTCTCCCGCGTCCGCGCCCGCACGCCGCCGCGCTCTGACAGCGCCAGCACCGCCGGCAGCACGAGGAGCACGCCCATGAGCGACACCGACAGGTCGATCAGCGTCACGAACCCGAAGTCGCGCAGCATCGTGATGTCGGAGAAGACCAGGACGCCGAAGCCGGCGATCGCGGTCAGCCCGGACGCCAGCACGGCGGCCCCGGTGGAGCGGTAGGTCCGGCGCAGCGCGGCCGGCAGATCGTGCCCGGCCGCCCGCTCCTCGCGGTAGCGCTCGGACAGCAGCACGCTGAACTCCGTGGAGATGGCGATGACCAGCGTCCCCAATGTCGCCGACATCGGGTTCAGCGGGATCCCGATGAGGAACAGGACCAGCGCCGACCAGCCGGTGGCCATGACGATCGGAGCGAGGGGGACCAGCGCCCGCTTCGGGGCGCGCAGCACGGCCAGCAGGACGAGCGCGACGGCGAGCAGCCCCGCCACGAGCGTGAGGAAGCGGTGCGTGGTGGAGGACAGCGAGGCGTTGGCCTCGGCGGCCAGGACGGGGAGCCCGGCGAGCGCGGCGGTGGCCCCCGCCGGCGGATGCAGCCGGGAGCGCATGTACTGGATGACCTGCTCCTGGCGCGAGAGCGGCATCAGCCGGATCCCGAAGGCGAGCGTCGCCTCGCGACGGTCCGGGGTGATGACCGCCTGCGAGAAGTAGCCCGGCACCGCGGCCAGGAAGCCGTCGATCTGCGCCTGGGTGAGCCGGGCGCTGGACTGGTTGGCGGTGGAGAACAGGTCGGGCAGCGACAGCGCCGGGCACAGGGTGGCGGCGGCGCAGCCCTTCTCCTCCAGGTAGCCGAAGTGGCTGAGCAGCTGTTTCTCGTACCCGATCATCCACTGCACCGTGGCGGGGGTGGCGACATCCTTGCTGCGCACGGTCACGTCGATCTCGCCGCTGACTCCCGTGACCTTCTCGAGGGTGTCGAGGTTGTGCAGCGCGGGCATGCTCGTCGGCACCAACTTGGTCACGTCGGACTGCACGCCGGTCTGAGTGTCGGCGACCCAGCCGACCGCCGCCAGCACCGCCGCCAGCGCGAGCACCCTCCCGGGCCGCCGGACGAGCGCCGTCACCAGCCGGCCCGGACCGCGGTCAGCGCCGCCGTCACGGGTCGCCCCGGCCATCGGATCACCCCGCCGGCGGCGACGTGACACGGCGCGCCGCGGGCCATCCACGATCTCAGCGGCGCCGCGCGCGGCCGGGCCGAGGATCTCGCCCGCTCCCCGCCACGATGCGCCCAGCCAGCCGCCGTCGCGCTCGCCGAGAATCAGCACCGCCGACCCGGCGGTCAGCGCGCACAGGAAGGCCACGGCGATCCCGGCCACCAGGAGCAGCCCGAACCCCCGGACCATCGGCACCGGTGACAGGAGCAGGACGAGGAACCCGGTGCCGGTGGCCAGCGCGGCCGTGGCGATGGCCGGGGCCGAGCGCGCCGCCGCCTGCGCCACCGCCTGCGCGGCGGAGATCGGCGCGCCGCCCTCGCGCGCGGCGATCATGCGCGCCTCCTGGGCGCGCGCCTGGAACTGGATCCCGTAATCGACGCCAAGGCCGATGAGGATCGGCAGGACCGCGATCGAGGCCATCGTCAGCGTGGCTCCCAGCAATGCGAGCAGGCCGAAGGTGATGCCGGTCGCCGCCAGCGCCACCGCCAGCGGCAGCAGGCGGAAGCGGTTGCGGAACACCAGCAGCAGAGTGGCGGCCATGACGAGCAGAGCGGCGATCAGCAGACCGGCGATGGAGCCGGTGATCTGGCTGGCAAGGTCGTTGATCACCACCGGCACGCCGGTGATGGTGTAGGTGCCGCCGTAGGCCGAGCGGAACATCGGCATGCGGATCGCCTGGCGAATCCAGGAGATGGCCCTGGCCTGCTGGGCATCGGACAGCGAGGCGCGCAACCGCACCTGCACGAGCGCCGAGTTCTTGCTCGGGAACAGGTAGGAGAACCGGGCCTTGGGCTGGTTGACCCCGCGCGTGGAGTCGAACACGATCGCCGGGATGAAGTTGGGGTCGTCGATCGAAGGGACGCCGTTGAGGCCCGAGCTCACCGCCATCTGCTCCAGCGACTGCAGCTGCGCGGAGTACTCGAGCCGGCCGGCGGACGTGGCCTCCTGCAGCGCCTTCTTCTTGCTCATCCCTTCGCCGATGGCGAGCTGGTAGGCCTTGGCCTCGGCGGCCTTGGTCGTCTGTGAGGCGTTGGCCACCTCCGAGCGGATGCCCGTGTTGACCGCCGCGACCGCCCGGTTGAGGAACGTGCCCGGACCGTAGACAACCTGGGCCGCACGGGACTTCATCAGGTGCCCGCACGGGCTGTTCCAGCCTCCGTAGGGGGCGTGCGTCCCGGCCTTGACCGGCGTGAACGCCTGCAGGGTCGAGTCGGCGACGACGTACTGGCCGGCCAGGCAGGCCTCGAGCTGGGTGAGCGTGCCGAGATCCTTGGTCTCCACCAGGTTGGGCAGCGACTCGCGGATGAGGATGACGACGGCGTCGCTACCGAAGTGGCGCTGGTCGTCGGCGGTGGCCTGGTAACTGGGCGACGAGGAGCTGACGAAGGTATCGATGCCCGCGGACGGCCGCAGGCCGAGCGCGAGCAGCCCGCCGCCCACCGCCAGCGCCAGCACGATCCCGAGCGTCAGGATCGGCCGCCGCGCCGCGGCACCGCACAACCGCTCAAACGTCCTTGCCCTCATTGCGCCCGAGGCTACCCGGACTCCCCCGAATGGACGCTAGTCCATCGTCAGGGGGCCCTGCGACTCCCCGGAGAGGAACTGGCGGATGAACGGGTTGTCCGAGTTGAGCATGTCCTCGGCGGGGCCGGCCTCCACGATGCGGCCCTTCCACAGGACGTTGATGTAGTCGGCCACCCGGCGCGCGCTCATGATGTCGTGGGTGATCACGCAGAAGGTCGGCAGATGCTCCTTCTGCTTCTCCTTGGCCTCATCCATCATGTCGCGGTGGATCTCGAGGATGAGCTCGCCCAGGAGCGCGGTGCGCACCGGATCCAGGCCGGAGTCGGGCTCGTCGAAGAGAACGATGTCGGGCTCGAGCACGAGCGCCCGGGCGAACCCAGCGCGCTTGCGCATGCCACCCGACAGCTCGTTGGGCATCTTGGTGCGACTGTGGCCCAGGCCGACCTCGTTGAGGCGGCGCATGACGATGTCCTCGATCTCGTCCTCGCCCTTCTCGGTGTGCTGACGCAGCGGGAAGGCCACGTTGTTGAAGAGGTCCATCGAGCCGAACAGCGCGCCGTCCTGGAACAGCAGGCCGAACTTCTTGCGCATGTCGAAGAGGTCGTCATCGGGCATGTCGGGCACCGAGTGCCCGTGGACGAGGATGTCCCCGCGGTCGGGATAGAGCAGCCCGACCATGTGCTTGATGCAGACCGACTTGCCGGTCCCGGACGGCCCCAGGATCATCGAGACCATCCCCTCCGGCAGGCCCATGTTCAGGCCGCGCAGGATGTGGGAGCGCCCGAACGACTTGTAGGTGTCGATGAACTCGACGGCATCGGGACGGCCCGACGGATACACCTTGTAGGTGTGCCACTTGTACTCGTCGTCGTCGACGCCGTCGGGCGGCGCCGGGCGGGGGGACTCATCCACGACCGACACGCGCGAGCCGGACTGCGCCGGCTCCGCGGCGGCGCCGTTGTCGCCGTGCGCAGCGTCGCGCTCGCCCTCGGCCGCCGGCCGGTCGGGCACCTCCTGGATGTCGCCGCCGCCGGGCGCCGCGCTGGAGACCTGCTCCTGGCGCTCGTCGGGCGACAGCTCCACCTGGGCGCCGCGCGCCTCGGCGTTGTGGTCGGCACTCTGATCCGAGATGTGGCGCGGGTCGTCGCTGGGGTTGTCCATTTACCCTCCGATCGGCGCTCTGGGGTTGGCCCCCCAGAACAGCTGGGTTCCGAGCATCCCGATGAGGTGCACCGCTACGAGGTTGAGGACCATCGACTTCGCGGTCGCGGTCCCCACCCCCACGGGGCCTCCACTGGCGTTGTACCCGTAATAGCAGCCGACGATGACGATGACGATCGCCATCGTCATGGCCTTTATCAAGCTGTATAAGAGGTCCGGCGGGTTCTGGAACTGCCAGAAGATGAGGAAGAAGCCGCCCGAGGACACATACCCGATCTGCTGGACCACCGCCAGGTAGCTGGCGAAGAAGCCGGCGCCGATCGAGCAGAGGTAGATGAACGGCAGCACGAGCAGCGCGGCGAGCAGACGGGTGGCGCACAAGAACCGCATGCCGCTGATCCCCATCACCTCGAGCGCGTCGATCTCGTCGGAGATGCGCATCGATCCCAGCTCCGCGACGATTCCCGTCCCCACCTTGGCGGCCATCATGTAGCCGAACACCAGCGGCACCAGTTCGCGCAGGTCACACCACGCTGCGAACACGCCCGAGTACGCCGGGGTGCCCTCACCGTAGGTGAAGTAGGCGCCCTCGATGCCGCACTCAAGGCCGATGATGAACACCAGTCCCCAGATCACGAGGGTCGACGAGACGATGAGGATCCCGGCCTGGCGCAGCGCCTCGCCGAAGAACTTGAGCACGCGCAGCGTGGCCACGTCGCGCACCATCTGGGCGCCGAACTTGACGATCTCGCCGAAGGCTTCGATCCAGCCCTTGGGTGTGATGATGAGATCGTTCACTTGATGATCGTTGTGATCTCGGGATGGGTGGCCAGCAGCGTCTGAGTGAACGCGTAGTTGAACGCGAACACGCCCAGGAACGCGATGACGACCGCTTGGTTCACAGCGCGCCCCACCCCCTCGGCGCCACCGGACGCGGTCATGCCCTTGTAACAACAGACGATCGCGATGATCGCGCCGAACAGGGTCGTCTTGACCACCGAGCCCCACAGGTCCGTGGTCTCGGCGTTGTTGAAGAAGGTGGCGAAGAACGGCCCGAGCGGAGCGTGGTTGACGACCGTGGCGAGGATGCCGCCGAACACGCCAAAGATGAGCGCGTAGATGTCGAACAGCCCGGTGACGAGCATCAGCGCGAGGAAGCGTGGGACGACGAGGTTCTTGATCGGGTCCACGCCAAGCACCTGCAGCGCGTCGAGCTCTTCGCGGATCTTGCGGGCGCCGAGGTCGGCGGTAATGGCGGTCCCGGCCACGCCGGCGAGGACGATGGCATCGACGAACGGCGCGAACTCGCGGATCGACGCCAGCACGAAGAAACCGCCGAGCCGGTCCAGCGCGCCGAACAAGACCAGGAAGTTGGCGGCCTGCAGGCCGGGCGCCTCGTAGCCGAAGGCGATCGTCGAGATGAGCAGCGGGAACCAGCACAGCTTCATCGCGAACAGGAACTGGCCCACGAACTCGCTGCCGTAAGGGTAGGGCGGCCGCACCGCGGACACGAGCGTGCGCCCGGTCAGGATCATCATGTTCCCGACCTCCTCCAGCACGGACTTGGTCGGCAGGAACGCTCGGTCAGCGGCTGCTCGGATCAACGGTCTCTGGGTTCTCCCTCAGGGGCTTGCGCCTGCCCGCACGCGCCAGGCTGGGACAAGCCTACCCAGAAAGGGGGTGGATCCCAACAAGGAACCGGAGCCCTGTCTATCGCGGGCGAGCGGCCGCCGGCAGACCGGGTTTGAGCCGACAGGCTTGGTGGTATGTTCCGCCCGCGTTGAGCGCCTGGAGATTGAGGATCTGCGGGATGGTCGCCGGCGTCGGTCTGACTCTGGCTCTCTCCGGCTGCGGCGGGGGGCAGAACCAGGCCGCCTCGGAGCCCAGCGGGCACTTCCCGGTGAAGGTCAGCACCGCCAGCTTCCCGTCGTCGCAGCGGCTCTCGGAGCACACCCACCTCGTCATCACCGTGCACAACTCGGGCGACAAGGCCATTCCGAACGTCGCGGTAACCCTCTGCAACGTCACCTGCGCCTACCCGGCGCCCAAGGGCGAGGGCACCAGCGCGCAGGCGTTCGCCGCCGACAGCAACCAGGCCTACCTGGCCAACCCGTCGCGGCCGCTGTGGATCGTGGACCGCGGCCCCGGCGCCTGCACCTACAGCTGCCAGAACGGCGGGCAGGGCGCGGCGGTGACCGCGTACGCCAACACCTGGGCGCTGGGCCGGCTGGGCCCGGGCAAGACGGCCCGGTTCGACTGGGCGGTGACACCTGTGCAGGCCGGCAAGCACGTCGTCGCCTGGCAGGTCGCGGCCGGACTCAACGGCAAGGCCAAGGCGGTCCTGTCCGATGGCTCGATGCCGCACGGCACCTTCGCGGTGAAGGTGGACAGCGCGCCGGCGCAGTCCTACGTCAACAACAACGGCCAGATCGTCACCAAGCAATAGCCGCCGCGCTGGTCGCAGCTACTGGGCGTCCGACGACTGGGCCCAGATGTTGAGCGCGCCGTCGACCGCGTATTCGTCGATCTCAGCCAGCTCGGCGTCGTCGAACTCGGCGTTCCGGAGCGCCGAGATTGTGTCCTCGAGCTGCGCGACGCTGGAGGCGCCGACCAGCGCCGAGGTCACGCGCGGGTCGCGTAGGACCCAGACGATCGCGAGCTGGGCCAGAGTCTGGCCCCGGCGCTGCGCGATCTCGTTGAGCGCGCGGACGCGCGCGCGGTTCTCGGGCGTGATCAGCTCAGCGGAGAAGTGCAGCCCGCGGCGGACGCGCGAGTCCTCGGGCACGCCGTCGAGGTATTTGTTCGTGAGCAGGCCCTGGGCGAGCGGCGAGAAGGCGATCGCGCCGACGCCCTCGCGGTCCAGGACGCCGAGGAGCTCGGGCTCGATCCAGCGGTTGAACATCGAGTAGGACGGCTGATGGATGAGCAGCGGCGTCCCCAGGTGGCGGAGGATCTCGATCGCCTCCTCGGTGCGCCGGGGGCTGTAGGAGGAGATCCCGGCGTACAGCGCCTTGCCCTGGCGCACGGCGCTGTCCAGCGCGCCCATCGTCTCCTCCAGCGGCGTGTCAGGGTCGGTCCGGTGCGAATAGAAGATGTCCACGTGGTCCAGGCCCATGCGATGAAGGCTCTGGTCCAGGCTGGCCAGCAGATACTTGCGCGAGCCCCAGTCCCCGTAGGGGCCGGGCCACATGTCGTAGCCGGCCTTGGTCGAGATGACCAGCTCGTCGCGCAGGTGGCCGAAGTCCTCGGCGAGGATGCGGCCGAAGTTGATCTCGGCGGCGCCGTAGGGCGGTCCGTAGTTGTTGGCCAGATCGAAGTGCGTGATCCCGAGGTCAAACGCGCGGCGCAGGATGGCGCGCGAGATGCCGAGGGGACGGTCGTCGCCGAAGTTCTGCCACAGGCCGAGCGAGATCGGCGGTAGCTTCAGGCCGCTGCGCCCACAGCGGCGATAGGCGAACTTCTCGTAGCGGCCCGGGTCCGGCGCGTAGACAGAGGCAGGGCCGATCTCGGCATCGATGGACATGCGCACGAGTATTTCATCTAGGGTGGGCCGGGCGATTCCCGGAGATACCGGGCTTGTTCGCCGTCCGGCCGACTTCAGGGGACGCGGTTTGGCCATTGGGATAGTGACCCCTGCCCAAAGGTGGCTTACGCTTGGCCCCTCGTCTGCACGAGACCGTCCCGTGACGCGCGCCTCCGCCGCCGAGGCCGATTAGGAAGGAACAACCACAGAAAATGGCTATCCGTCAGCAGAATGTCCACGCCGCCCGGTGGAGCCTCAACGGGCACGGGATCGGAGCCCCGGACCTCACCGCCTCCGACAACCAGGTATTCGGCGAGAACGTCTTCAGCTCCGCCGTGCAGCGCACGCGCCTGCCCAAGGACGTCTACAAGCGCCTGTCCAAGACCCTGGCCCGCGGGGAGGCCCTTGACACCACCCTCGCCGACGCCGTGGCGCTGGCCATGAAGGAGTGGGCTCTGGAGAAGGGCGCCACCCATTACACGCACGTCTTCCAGCCGCTGACCGGCCTCACCGCCGAGAAGCACGACAGCTTCTACGCCCCCACCGGCGAGGGCACCTCGTTGGCCGAGTTCTCCGGCAAGGAGCTCATCCAGGGCGAGCCCGACGCCTCGTCGTTCCCCACCGGCGGCATCCGCGCCACCTTCGAGGCCCGGGGCTACACCGCCTGGGACCCGACCAGCCCTGCGTTCATCCTGGAGAACCCCAACGGCGCGCTGCTGTGCATCCCCACCGCCTTCGCGTCCTGGACCGGCGAGGCGCTGGACCACAAGATCCCGCTGCTGCGCTCCATGGACTCGCTGTCCAAGTCGGCGATCCGCGCGCTGAAGCTGTTCGGCAACAGCGAGGCGGCGCGAGTGTTCACCACCGTCGGCCCCGAGCAGGAGTACTTCCTCATCGACGAGCAGTACTTCTTCGAGCGCCCCGACCTCATCACCACCGGCCGCACCCTGTTCGGCGCCAAGCCGCCCAAGGGCCACGAGCTCGACGACCACTACTTCGGCTCCATCCCCGAGCGCATCCTCGCCTACATGCTCGACACCGAGCGTGAGCTCCAGAAGCTGGGCGTGCCGGTCAAGACCCGCCACAACGAGGTGGCGCCCAACCAGTACGAGCTCGCGCCGATCTTCGAGAACTCCAACGTCGGCGCTGATCACCAACAGCTGACGATGCAGATCATGCAGAACGTCGCCCGCCGCTACGGGCTCATCTGCCTCCTGCACGAGAAGCCGTTCGCCGGCGTCAACGGGTCGGGCAAGCACAACAACTGGTCGATGGGCACCGACAGCGGCGAGAACCTCCTGGATCCGGGCGACACCCCGCACGAGAACCTGCAGTTCCTGTTCTTCTGCGCCGCCGTCATCCAGGCCGTCAACAAGCACCAGGGCCTGCTTCGGGCGTCGATCGCCTCGCCGGGGCAGGATCACCGCCTCGGCGCCAACGAGGCGCCGCCGGCGATCATGTCGATCTTCCTCGGCAGCGAGCTGGAGAAGGTGTTCAACGCCATCGAGAACGGCGAGGTGGGCGAGTCCACGCCGGAGTCGTTCCTCGGCCTCGGCACTCCGGTGCTCCCGCCGCTGCCGATGCACGGCGGCGACCGCAACCGCACCAGCCCGTTCGCCTTCACCGGCAACAAATTCGAGTTCCGGGCTCTGGGCTCCAGCATGTCGCTGTCATTGCCCAACACGGTTCTCAACACCATCGTGGCCGAGGCCATCGACTACCTCGCCGAGGAGCTCGAGGATGCGCTGGAGGCCGGCGCCGACCTCGAGTCCGCGCTGCGGCCGATCCTGCAGCGCAGCTACGCGGCCAACAAGCAGATCGTGTTCGGCGGCGACAACTACTCCGAGGACTGGCACTCCGAGGCCGAGTCGCGCGGGCTGCTCAACCTGCGGGCGACGCCCGACGCGCTGCCGTTCCTGACCAACGACGACACGGTCACGCTGTTCTCCAACTACGGCGTGCTTTCGCAGCGCGAGCTCGAAAGCCGCTACGAGGTGTTCCTGGAGCAGTACGTCACCAAGCTCAACATCGAGGCCGAGACCGCGGCGTCCATTGCCAGGACGATGCTGCTCCCGGCGTCGGCGCGCCACATCGCGCTGCTGCTCTCAGCCCAGATGGCGGAGGCGGCATCGGAGGCCGGCGCCCTGGTCTCGGAGTTCCAGGATGCGATCAAGGAGCTGGAGAGCGCCAACCTGGAGGAGAACCAGCCCCACGACGACACCCTCAAGCACGCCGAGTACATGCGCGACACCACCATCCCCGCGATGGAGGCCGTGCGCGACGCGGCGGACAAGCTGGAGAAGGTCGTGGCCGACGATCTGTGGCCGCTGCCCAAGTACTCCGAGATCCTGTTCGTCAAGTAGGTCAGGGCCGGTCGCGCAGGGCCGGTCACGTAGCGGCCTTGAGCGGACGCACCGCAACTTGCGGGCGGACGCCGGGTTTTCCGCTACGGTGGCTCGGCGTATGTGGGAAGTCCGCGTGGCGCGCGGCCGTCCCGGGGGTCTCGACCAAACCCACTCGCCCCGCCGGCTGCTGCGCCATCTACTGGTTCTCGCCGTGCTCTGCGGCGTCCTCACCGCGCCGGCGCTGGCCGCAGGCGGCGGTGCCGGCGTGCCGATCTCCACCGCTGTCGGCCATGCCTCTACGGGCCGCGGCAACCCGCTCAACGGCCGTGCCATGTGGATCTGGGAGCTGCCCAATTCAGACGGCGGCAGCCTGAGCGCGATCATCGCCGCGGCGCATAGGTTCGGCCTGAGCACGCTCATCATCAAATCCGCCGATGGCACCAACCAGTGGTCCCAGTTCAGCCAGCCGATGGTGTCCGCGCTGCACGCCAACGGCATCCACGTGTGCGCGTGGCAGTACGTCTACGGCAACCATCCGGTCACCGAGGCCTACAACGGCGCCGCGGCGGTCCGTGACGGAGCCGATTGCCTCATCATCGACGCCGAGTCCGAGTACGAGGGCAAGTACGTCTCCGCCCAGGTCTACATCCAGCGGCTCCGGGCACTCATCGGCTACAACTACCCGCTCGTCCTGGCCGGCTTCCCCTACATCGATTACCACCCGGCCTTCCCCTACTCGGTCTTCCTCGGCCCCGGCGGCGCCCAATCCAACGCCCCGCAGATGTACTGGCGCGACATCGGCACCACCACGGATGCTGTCTTTGCCCACACCTACGCCTACAACCTCATCTACCAGCGACCGATCTTCCCGCTGGGCCAGGTCTACGGCCGCCCGCCGGCCCACCAGGTGGTCCGCTTCCGCCAGCTCGCCCGCCTCTACGGCGCCGGCGGCCTGAGCTGGTGGGACTGGCAGGAGGCGGGTGCCTCCATGTGGATCGCCCTGTCACGGCCGGCAGGCGGGCTGCCTGGCTACGTCCCCTACGAGCAGATGGCCGACATCGGCCAGAACGCCTCTGGCGATCTCGTCGTCTGGGCACAGGAGCACCTCGTCTCCGCCGGCTATCCCATCGACATCTCCGGCGACTTCGGCTACCACACCCTGCTCCAGGTCGAGGCCTTCCAGACCGCCCACGGCCTCACCCCCGACGGCGTCGTCGGACCCGCCACCTGGGCGGCGCTCCTGCGCTACCGCACCGCCCGCGTCAAGTGGGCCGTCGCCCAGCCCCACGACACGGCGACGGTCACGTCCGCGGCCATCACGGCCGCCGAGCGCGCCACCCCCACCCCCCTCGTCGAGCCCGTCCCGGGGTCCGCCTCTGATCGCGCGCGGCGCAACGAGATCGCTCACGCCGGCGGTCGCGGCCGCCCTTAGCGTTCGTTTCGGGCTCTTGCGCGTAAGCGGAGCCGAGCGTTGTTGGCCGTTGCTCGAGCGGGGCCACGGCCCATGTCTTGGGGCGGTCGGAGCGCTTATCTGCGGCACGAAACGTCGCCCGCGGTGCGGGCGACGCGACTACCGCCCCAAGACACAGGCCGCGTCCCCGCCCGGCCAGGGGCGGGAAGCGCGGTTCTCTAACGCCCCGAACTCCGGCGTGGACGGGGCGGCGTCCTGGCCGTAGTCGCGTCGCCCGCACAGCGGGCGACGATCTGTATCCCAGGTAAGCGCCCTACGGCCCAGGACGACTGCCCCGGCCGCGGCCGAGACACCAGACGACCGCACCTAAAGAAGAGCCCTCAAAACACCCCTAGAGCAACCCGTTGTCGCGAGCGTAGGAGACCAGCTCGGCGCGGGAGCTCTTCTGGGTCTTCTGCTGGATGTGGGCGCGGTGGGACTCGACGGTCCGCACCGAGAGGAAGAGCTGGGAGGCGATCTCACCGTTGGTGTGGCCGACGGCGATCAGGCGGAGCACCTCCACCTCGCGGGGGCTGAGATCGTCCGGCATCGCGCCGGGCTCAGGCTCGGACGTGGCCAGCCGGGCGCCGAGCTCGGGGTTGAGGTAGGTCCGACCGGCGGCGGCGAGGCGAACGGCTTGGATGAGCTCATCCTTGGCCGCCTCCTTGAGCACGAAGCCGGTGGCTCCAGCCCGCAAGGCCTCCCGCGCCAGCTCCGGGTCGTTCTGCATGGTCAGGATCACGATCCGCGTGCCCGGCGCCGCCGCGCGCAGGCGCGGGATGGCGGGGAGGCTCGACCCGTCAGGCATGTTGACGTCGAGCACGAGCACGCTGGGACGGTGGGCCGCGACGCGGCGCTCGGTGAGCGCGACGTCGCCGGCCTCCGCGACGACGCTGAATCCGGGCTCGGCGTCGAGCAGGAGGTGCAGGCCGGCGCGCACGACCTCGTGGTCGTCGGCCAGCACGATGGTGATCGTCCCAGCTCCGGGCCGCTCCTGCGCTTCGCTCGCGGGCCCGATCGAGCCTCCCACCGACTCCACGCTCACTGCTCCAGGACGGTGCCGGCGTCGATCGTCGTGGGCGTCTGGGCGTCCAACTCCACCGCGCCGCGCACGCGGACGCCGGCGCCGAAGGTGACATCACCATGCACCACCAGCCGCTCGGCGTCGCGCAGCGACGGCGCTCCTTCGGGGAAGCGTTGCTCGAAGGCGTCGATGAGGCGGTAGAAGCGCTTGTCGAGCTCGACGAAGGGCAGGTTGTCGGCGCGTTCGGCAACCGGCTCCACCTCCAGGTCCTCAGAGACCTCGTAGACGTCGGAGCGCAGGACGAGCAGGTCGTCGGTGGTCTTGACCGGGGCGAACCGGGTGCGGGGTACGTGCAGCAGAGAGGCGCCAGGGAAGCTGCCGATGGCCGCCCCCATCGCGCTCTCGAGCTGGATCACCGGCGTCGAGTCGGGATCGCGCGGATCCACGGTCTTGCGGTTGATGATGAGCGGCAGCTCGAGCACGCCATCGGATTTCGCCAGGGTGTCGGCCAGCACCTTCAGGTCGACCCACAGCGTGTTGGTGTTGTACCAGCGCCAGCGCCGGAAGTCGCGGAAGGACTCCTCGTCGGAGTCCGGGGTCTGAGCGGTCTCGCGCAGGACCAGCCGGCCGTTGGCGGTGCGCCGCGCCACGTGGCCGCCCTTGCGATCGGCCTCGGTGCCCTGCACCACCTCCATCAGGAACGGGATCTCCTGCTCGGCGACATGGGCGGCGATCCGCACGTCCACGCGCGAGCCCAGGTTGTCGGCGTTGCCGATCATCGCGTAGCGAAAGCCGCGCTCCAGCAGCGCGTCCAACATCCCGGAGCGGCGCATCGCCCCGTAGACGTCGCCGTGGCCGGGCGGGTTCCATTCCAGCGCGGGCGCCTGCGGCCAGCTCACGGGCTCGAGCGTGTCGGCGTCGAGCTTGGGCACGACGCTCTGCATGAAGTCGGGCGCGATCCCGTCGCGCGCGAGCTCGGGGTGGCGCTCGAGTGCGCGCAGCGTCGGCTCGCGGGTGCTCTCGGAGTCCATGAGCACCAGCGGCAGGTCGACGCCGTGGCGCCGGCGCAGCGCGAGGGTCTGCCCGATGATGATCTCCAGGAACGAGCGGCCGTCGCGCGCCTCCATCAGCGACTTGGGCTGCTGGAGCCCCATCGTGGTGGCCAGCCCACCGTTGAGCTTGATCTGCACCACCGGGGCCAGCGCGCCGGCCGGGTCGGCGTCGGGGAGATCGTCGAGGGCCAGCACGTCGCCCGCCGGCTCCAGGTCGGCGCTGGGCAGCATCGCCGTGTCGCCCGACTCCAGCCGCCGGTAGGCGCTCTCGAAGGCGCGGATCGCCTCCGGGTGCGCCCCCGCCGCGCGCATCTTGTCCAGCGCCGCGCGCATCCCCGCTTCGCTCATGCCTGCATTGTGCCCGGTATCGGGCGTACCGCGCCGCCCGGCGCCTACCTGAGAGGATGCCCCATGTGGAACAGCGGGAGATCGCGCGCCTGGGCCGCGGCGTCAGCGTGGTGGGGCTGGGAACCTGGCAGCTCGGCGCCGACTGGGGCGACGTGAGCGCCGAGGCGGCCGACGAGGTCCTCGAGACCGCCGTCGATGCCGGCGTGACCTTCTTCGACACCGCCGACGTGTACGGCGACGGCCGCTCGGAGACGTTCTGCGGCCGGCTGCACACCCGCCACCCGGATGTGCTCGTCGCCACCAAGATGGGCCGCCGCGTCGCCCAGGAGACGATCAACTACAACCGCGACAACTTCCTGGCCTGGAACGACCGGTCGCGCGAGAACCTCGGTATGGACACGCTCGACCTCGCGCAGCTGCACTGCCCGCCCGACGGGGTGTTCGCGAACGACGCGGTGTTCGAGGCGCTGGACGAAATGGTCAGCGACGGCCGGACCGCCGCCTACGGCGTGTCGGTGGAGACCTCCGCACAGGCGCTGGCCGCCATCGCCCGGCCCCACGTCGCCACCGTGCAGATCATCCTCAACTGCTTTCGCCTCAAGCCGTTGGAGGAGGTGCTGCCGGCAGCGCGGGCGGCCGGCGTCGGCATCATCGTGCGGGTGCCGCTGGCGTCCGGGCTCCTGTCGGGCCGGTATGACGAGAACACCACCTTCGACGCGTCGGACCACCGCAGTTACAACCGGCTCGGCGAGGCCTTCGACGTCGGCGAGACGTTCGCCGGGGTCCCGTTCGAGGTCGGCGTCCGCGCGGCGCGCGAGCTGGCGGAACTGGTGGACGAAGGCTCCACGCTGGCGCAGTTCGCGCTGCGCTGGGTCATCGATCAGCCGGGCGTCAGCACGGTCATTCCCGGTGCCCGCAACGCCGATCAGGTCTCACAGAACGTGGCCGCCGCGGCGCTGGCGCCGCTGCGCGCCGACCAACTCGACGGCGTGCGCGACGTCTATGACCGCCTCATCCGCGAGCACGTGCAGGACCGCTGGTAATCGCCCGCGCGCCCCCGCTCAGCGCTGGCCGTAGTACGCGTCGGGGCCGTGCTTGCGCTGGTGGTGCTTGTCGCGCAGGACGTCGGCCAGCGGCCCACCGTCGGGACTGAGCACCCGCGTCAGCAGGGCCAGGCGAGCCACCTCCTCCAGCGTGACCGCGACCTCGACCGCCTTGGCGGGGGTCGCCGCCCAGCAGAACGGCGCGTGGCCGCGCACGAGGGCGGCCGGGATCTCGTCGCCGCGGTCGCCGATGAGCTCGATCAGGACCGTCCCGGTCTCCCCCTCGTAGTCGCTCTTCACCTCCTCGGCGGTCAGCTCGCGCGTGAGCGGGACCGCCTCGGCCATGAAGTCGGCGTGCGTGGTCCCCAGCAGCGGGATCTCGCGCTCGGCCTGGGCCCAGGCGGTGGCCCACGTGGAGTGGGTGTGCACGATCCCTCCGATGGCCTCAAACGCGTTGTAGAGCGCGCGGTGGGTGGGGGTGTCGGTCGACGGCTTGCGCTCGCCCTCCACGACCTGGCCGCTGTCGAGATCCACCAGGACCACGTCCTGCGCGGTCATGCCGGCGTAGTCCACGCCGCTGGCCTTGATCGCCATCAGGCCGCGGTCGCGGTCCACGCCCGAGACGTTGCCCCACGTGAGCTTGACCAGACCGTGGGCGGGCAGCGCGAGGTTGGCCTCGAGCACGTCCTGCCGCAGCTGCGCCAGGTCCGCCACGGCTCAGCCCGCGGCGGTCTCGGTGCGGATCTTCTTGAGTCCGTGCAGGAGCGCGACGTCGGAGCGCCCGAGCGTCTCGTACAGGGTGCGGTAGATCGCGTAGACCCGGTCATACACGGCCTTGGCCGCCGGGTCCGGGGTGTAGGTGCGCGAGCTGGACGGACGGGTGGCCTGGATGGCAGCGTCGATGTCGTCATAGACGCCCGCGGCCACGGCGCCGAACAGCGCCGCCCCTCGCGCGGGGATCTCGTGCCAGGCGGGCACGTGCACAGTCATCCCGCTGGTGTCGGCGATCAGCTGCATGACCAGCGGGCTGCGCTCCGCGATCCCGCCCACCGCGACGATCTCCGAGAGCTCGAGGCCGTGCTCGGTGAAGTTGTCGATGATGCGGCGGTTGCCGAAGGCAATCGCCTCGAGGAGTGCGCGGTAGATCTCGCCCGGCGAGCTGTGCAGCGTGAGCCCGAAGATCGCACCGGTCAGGTCGGCGTCGGCGAGGATCGAGCGGTTCCCGTTGAACCAGTCGAGTGCCACCAGGCCCGTCTCGCCAGGGCCGAGCTCGGCAGCCTCGGCCTCGAGCTGGGCGTAGGTGTCGCGGTCGCCGTCGAGTGTGCGCACGAACCACGCGAGCATGTCCCCCACCGCGGCCTGACCGGCTTCGTAGCCGTAGAGCCCGGGCAGGATGCCGTCGCGCACCACCCCGGTGATCCCCGGCAGTCGCACCTCGTCCGGACTGACGATCATCGAGCACGTCGAGGTCCCGATCACGGTGACGAACGTCGCCGGGCTGGTGACGCCGGCACCCGGCACGGACACCCAGGCATCGACGTTGCCCACCGCCACCGCCACCGCCTCGGTGAGGCCGAGCGTCTCGGCCTGTTCAGCCGTGAGCGTGCCCGCCTTGGTGCCGAGGGGGACGAACTCGGTGCCGAGCTTCTCGGCCGGCTCCGAGAAGCCCGGATAGGCCGCCTCGAAATACTCGGTGGGCGGCAGGCCGTCCTCCGGGGACCACATCGCCTTGTACCCGGCGGTGGCGCTCTGGCGTACCTCGCGGCCGGTGAGGTGCCAGATGATCCAGTCGGTGGCCTCGATGAACGCGGTGCACGTGTCGTAGACCTCGCGGTCCTCGGACCACACCTCGATCAGCTTGGGGAAGTACCACTCCGATGAGATCCGCCCGCCGTAGCGCTCCAGGAACGGCTCTCCGCGCTCCAGCGCCACCTCGTTGAGGCGGTCGGCCACCGGCTGGGCCGCGTGATGCTTCCAGAGCTTGGGCCAGGCGTGCCGGCGCGCGCGGAACTGGTCGAGCCGGCACAGCGGCGTGCCGTCCTCGGTGACGGGCAGCACCGTGCAGGAGGTGAAGTCGATGCCCAGGCCCACCACCTCGCCCGCCTGCACCCCGGCGTCGGCGACCGCGACCGGGATGCCGTCCTCCAGCACCTTGACCCAGTCGTCGGGGTCCTGGAGCGCCCAGTCGGGCGGGAGACGCTCGCCGGTGGACGGCAGCGTGCGGTCGATGACGGCGCTCGGGTAGGGCACGACGCTGACGCCCAGCTCCTCGCCGCTGCGCGCATCGAGCACGAGCACACGGCCGGACTCGGTGCCGAAGTCGATCCCGATGGCACACTCGCGCCGGCTCATGTCAGAGCCACCGCGGAGTGATCACGTCTCGGCTTGCTCGGGCGCCGAAGCGGCGGGGGCGCCATTGCCCGCGCCGTTGCCCGCGGTGGCCTCCAGGCGCGCGCGCCGGTACTCCTCGACGACGATCTCGGTGAGCTCTTCCACGGAGGTCTCCGCCGTGGGCTTGTCCAGGGCGATCACGCCGTCCTGGATGAGGTTGACCCGGTCGCAGGCAGTCAGAACGTGGACGTAGTTGTGCAGGATCATCATGATCGAGACGTTGCCCTCGTTCTTGACGCGCTCGATCAGGTCCAGGATCATCGCCCCTTCCTTGGCGCCCATCGCCGCCAGGGGCTCGTCGAGCAGGATGATGTCGGCGTCGCCGGAGATCGTGCGGGCGACCGCGATCGCCTGTCGCTGGCCGCCGGACAGCCGTGCCGCCGGCACGTCGATGCGGGGAATGTTGATCCCGATCTGGTCCAGCGCCTTGCGCGCGTCGCGCTTCATCAGCGCGTTGTTGAGGAACGGGATCGGCGTCTTGACCTTCTCGCGGCGCAGGAACAGGTTGTGGTAAACGGTCAGCTCGTTGATGAGCGCCAGGTCCTGGAAGACGGTGTCGACGCCGTGCTTACGGGCGTCGTCCACGCTCTTGGGCGCGTAGTTCTCACCTTTGAGCCACATCGTCCCGGCGTCCTGCTTCTGAAATCCGCAGAGGATCTTGATCAGCGTCGACTTGCCGGCACCGTTGTCTCCGAGCAGCCCGAGCACCTCGCCCTTGCGCAGGTGGATGTTGATGTCGCGCAGCGCCACCGTGGGGCCGAAGCGCTTGCCGATGTGCTCGACGCGCATGACGTCGTCGTCGGCCGTCGCGGGCGCGACGATGTGCTCGCCGCCTATGAGGTCGTCAGCCAATGCCCGACCCCGTCCGTACGCGCGACACGTAGGTGTTGAAGGCCATCGCGATCAGGATCGCGAGGCCGAGGTAGAAGTAGAAGTAGTTTGCGCTGACGCCCTTGATGTTCAGGCCTTCCTGGAGGATCCCCAGGAAGATCGCGCCGATGAACGCCCCGATCACCGTCCCGGACCCGCCCTGCAGCAGGGTACCCCCGATCACCGCGGCGGAGATCGCCTGGAACAGGATGGCGTTGGAGCCGGAAGGGTCCGGCGTCGTTGTCGAGGCACGAACCGCCTCCAGAATCCCGACGAATCCGGCAAGGAGCGCGCACATGACGAAGTTGCCCGTAAGCACGCGCCTGGTCCGGATCCCCGCCTCGGCGGCGCCGAGACGGTTTCCGCCCACCGCGACCGTGTAGATACCCCATCGCGAGAACGACAGGACGATCTGGAGGAAGAGCGTGATCCCGATTGCCCAGAACAGCTCCGAGTAGGTGCCCCCGCCGAAGATCTGAGCGAACGTTCCCACCTTCACGATCGAGGTCCCAGGCGTGGTGACCTGCGTCGCGTGGGAGACGATCAGCGTCAGGCCGTCAAGCGTGAACAACGTGCCGAGCGTGGCCACGAACGAGGAGATCCCGACGAAAGCGATCACAACGCCGTTGAACAGGCCCACCAGCATCGCCACGATCAGCGCGCCGATCATCGCCGGGATCAGGGGCAGGCCGACGTTCGCGCTCAGCTTGTAGAAGATGAACGGCGTGAACAGGTACACGGCGCCGATCGACAGGTCGATCTCGCCGTTGATCATCACGAACACCTCGCCCGCCGCCAGGATCGCGAACGGGGCGAAGTAGGGGAGCAGCGACTTGATGCTGGACGAGGTCAGGAAGTGGCTGGTCGTGGTCGCGAAGTAGATGAACGCGATCAGCGTCACCACGATGATGCTGCCCTCGCGCAGCGTCAGGAAGCGCTGTGCGAGGCTCAGCGCCCCCCCGCGGCGGGCCCAGCCTGACTCTGGGCCCTTTGGAGGAGGCGCTGTGACCGTCTTGTCCGACGCGGTGGCCATGTCTGTGGCCGCTTAGCCTACGACTTCTGCACCCCGGGTGCGGTGCTGGTGCCCTCGTATCGGCTCTTCGTGCTGTTGTAGGGCGCCACGGTCGTCTTGTCCAGGAATTTCAGACCCGTGTTGACGTCGGCGATGCCGGTCAGGGTCTGTGATGCCTGGTACATATACAGCTGCAGGATGGGCAGGAAGCCCTGCAGGTAGGGCTGCTGGTCGATGGTGAACTGCAGCGCGCCCGACGCCACCGTCTGCTGGGTGATCGGGGTGAGGTCGTAGCCACCACCCTTCACCTTGCCGATCAGGTTCTGTTTCTGGATCGTCTGGCCGACGCTCTGGGTGCTGCCGCCGTCGACCGCGAAGAACCCCTTGAAGCTGGAATGCGACGTCATGTAGGCCTGGATCGTCGACAGCTCCTGCGTGAGGGCCGCTCCGGTCGCGGCTACGTGCGTCTTGATGCTCGAGTGAGACTTGAGCGTGTCCTGTGCGCCGTCGATGCGCGGCTGGATGTTCAGCGATCCGGGTGTCGCGATGAACAGCGCCACGTCGCCGGAGGGCACCAACGCGGCGATGTGCTTGCCCATTTCCTGACCGGAGACGAACAGGTCCTGGCCGATGTAGGACAGGCGCGGGTTGCCGGCGGCGTCGGCGTTGTAGGCAACCACCGGGATCTTGGCGTCCAGCGCCTTGGTGGTGGGAGAGTTGAACGCGGTCAGGCTGATCAGGGCGACGGCTATGCCGTCAACGCCGGCGCTGACGGCGCTGTTGAACGCGCTGACCATCTCACCGACGTTGCTGTTCGCCGATCCGGTCCATTGGTAGGAGCACCCCAGAAGCTTGCAGGCATCGGCGGCGCCGTTCTGCGTCGGCGTGAAGAACGGATTGGTGGTGACGTGGTTGACGAAGGTGAACTTGTAGCTCTTTGTGACGCCGAAGATCCCCGCGGCAGCGCTCCCACCGGTAGCGGCCGAGGCGCTCCCGGTGACGCTGGAGCTGGAGCTGGAGCTGGAGCTCGAGCTCGAGCCTCCGCAGGCCTGCAGGATCAGAGCGCCGATACCGGCGGCACCGCCGGTCAGCGCGGTGCGGCGCGTGACCTGCCGCCACCTCTTGACCGGGGTGTCTTCCTCCTTGCGCTCATCCCATTCCAAGCGATCGATTGCGTCGTGAACAACGTCTTCTTCTTTGGACACCTTGTGCTTCTCCTCTCCGGGACCCTTACCCCGCAACCGTTTCAGACCCGGGGCCGGTTGTCCAATCACATTAACCGAGGATAAACCTCGTCGGCAACCACCTGCATGGCGGCTTGCACGTGTGGCGGCGTCGCCCTCTCCTCTCCTGTTCAGCCGCGCGCATGTTAGCGATCACATCCGATCGGTGTCAATCCTTGCGCGGTGGCACCGCGGTGCTGGCACGTACGATCAGCTCGGGCGGCACGAGCGAGCCGGTGGGCGGCCGCTCGCCGGCCTCCACGCTCTCGATCGTGCGCACGAGCACCCGCAGGCTGCGGCTGCCCACTTCACCGAAATCCTGACGGACCGTGGTCAGCGGCGGCGTGAAGTAGGGCGACTCGGGGATGTCGTCGAAGCCGACCACGCTGATCTCCTCCGGGATGCGCCGGCCCGCCTCGTGCATCGCCCGCAGCAGCCCCAGCGCCATCTGGTCGTTGGCGACGAACACCGCGCTCAGCGACCGGTCCCGGGTCAGCCGCCGTCCCAGGTGGTACCCGGCGCGGGCGCTCCAGTCGCCGATGAGCGGCTCGGGCCGAGGCGCGCCCGCGGCCTCCAAGGTGGCGCGCCACCCGGCGGCGCGCTGCTGGGACTCGATCGAGCTCAGGGGCCCGGTGATGTGGTGCACGGTCGTGTGCCCGAGGTCGAGCAGGTGGCGGGTGGCCAGCGTCGCTCCCTCGGCCTGATCCACCGCCACCACTGGGATTCCACGGTCAGGCCCGGCCTCGACGGCCACCAGCGGGACGTCGAGCGGCGCGTGCAGCAGCGCGTCGGCCGACTCCTCCTCGGAGACGATGACCAGGATCCCGTCGACGCCCTGCACGCGGAGCCGCTCGATCGCCTGCACCACCGACGCCCGGTCCAGTGCCTTGAGGCTGGCCACCATGATGAAGTAGCCGGCCTCGTGCGCGGCGCGCTCGATCCCGAAGAGCGTCGAAGCAGGGCCGTACAGGGTGGTGTCGAAGCTGACCACGCCCAGGGTCCGCGTGCGCCCGGTGGCCAGCGCCCGGGCGATCGAGTTGGGGCGGTAGCCCAACTCGCGCATGGCGTCCAGGACGCGCTCACGAGTGTGCGGGCTGACGTGGCGGCTGCCGTTGATGACCCGCGACACCGTCTGGTGCGAGACACCGGCGAGTCGTCCGACGTCGGACATGATCGCCGGACGCCGCGGCCGCGAAGGGGCTGGCTCCTCGTCCTCGACGTCCATCGTCAATCGCTCCTCTCCGCCACTCCGCCCACCCGGAGGACGCCGGGATGTTAGCGCTAACGGACGATCCTCGCTCCCGGGCCCGGCTCAACCTGTAGCGCGCCGGGCGGCGGCTCGGCGCCGGGCGGCATCAGCCCGAGGACATGACCACCGAAGCCACCGCCCACGATCCGCGCGCCGACGGCGCCGGCGTCACGCAGCGTCTGCACGGTCCGTTCCACGGTGGGCGTCGAGATGGCGAAGTCGTCGCGGAGGCTGGCATGCGAGGCGTTGAGCAGCTCGCCCACGTGCTCGAGGTCGCCCCTCGACAGCGCCGCGACGGTGTCCTGCACTCGCACGTTCTCGGTCACGACATGCCGCGCGCGGGCGCGCAGCGGCTCGGGCAGCTCGGCCGTCTGCTCGAGGGTCACCTCGCGCAGGCTCGGCACGCCGAGCCGCTCGGCGGCCTGCGCGCACTCCGCGCGCCGCTGGTTATAGCCGGCGCCGGCGTCGGTGCCGGCGTGGGCGTGGCGCTCGCCGGAGTCCAGCGTCACCAGCCGGTAGCCGTCGAGCTCGAGCGGCACCGGCGTGACCTCCAGGGACCGGAAGTCGATCCGCAGCGCGCTGTCGGGCTCGCCGAACAGGGACGCGATCTGATCCAGCAGCCCGGTGCGGGCTCCCACCCATTCGTTCTCCACACGCGAGCAGATCCGCGCCAGCGCCAGCCGCTCGGGCGGCGCCACCTCGGCGATGGCCAGCAGCGCCAGGCACAGCGCCACCTCGAGCGCCGCCGAGGACGACAGGCCCGACCCGCGCGGCACCGTGCCGGTGATCTCCAGCTGCGCCCCCACCAGCTCGCAGCCCGCCGCGGTCAGCTCGCCGACGGCGCCGCGGGCAAACGCACGCCAGCCGGCCACGGGCGCGACGCCGTCCAGGGCGAAGGCGTCGTGCGCGCCGAGGTCTGAGGCGGTCACCTGGAAGCGCCCCTCCGCGCCGCGGTTGGCCCGGACCGTAACCCCGGCGCTGATGGCGAAGGGCAACGCCAGCCCCTCGTTGTAGTCGGTGTGCTCGCCGATCAGGTTGACGCGGCCGGGCGCAAACGCGGTCGCCTGCTCAGCCACGCTGTACTCTCCACCGGGTGCCATTCATCGACAACATTCTCCAGCCCACGCATCTGCTTGTCGTTCTCGCCGTCGCGCTGCTGGTGCTGGGGCCCAAGCGACTGCCCGAGGTGGGCCGCGCCATCGGCCGGGGAATCCACGACATGAAGAGCGTCATCGACGATGTCAAGCCCAGCCGCGATGACCTGCTCGGCACCACCGAGGCGGAGGCGGCACCGGCCGCCACCGCGGATCGCAAGGTCTGACCGCAGCGAGATGACCGCGCAGTGGGGCCTCCTGTCCACGGCGCGCATCAACGACAAGTTCCTCGCCGGAGTGGCCGAGGCGCACGAGTCGGCCGTGCTGGCCGTCGCCAGCCGCGATCGCCAGCGCGGCGAGCGCTACGCCGCTGAGCGCGGAATCCCGCGCGCCTACGACAGCTACGACGCGCTCCTGGCCGACCCAGACATCGACGCGGTCTACATCTCATTGCCCAACTCCATGCACCTGGAGTGGACCGGCCGGGCGCTGCAGGCGGGCAAGCACGTGCTCTGCGAGAAGCCGCTCAGCCGCCGTGAGGCCGACGTGGCCGCCGCCTTTGACCTGGCCGAGCGGGAGGGCAGGCTGCTCATGGAGGCGTTCATGTACCGCCACCATCCGCAGACGGCGCGCCTGGCCGACCTCGTGCGCTCGGGCGCGATCGGTCGCCTGCGGCTCATCCGCGCCTCGTTCAGCTTCAACGCGACCGACCCGGCCGACGTGCGCCTCACCACCGAGCTCGACGGCGGCTCGCTCATGGACGTCGGTTGCTACTGCGTGAGCGCCGCGCGGCTGCTGGCGGGCGAGCCAGAGCTGGTGAGCGGCGCGCAGGTCGTCGGCGGCGCCGGGGTCGATCTGGCCTTCACCGGCTGGATGCGCTTCGGTGATGACGTGCTCGCCCACTTCGACAGCGGGCTGGTATGCGACGACCGCTTCGAGTTGGAGGTGGTGGGTGACGAGGCCAGCCTCTACGTGGCCGATCCGTGGCATTGCGTGAAGCCGGGGATCGAGCTGCGCCGGGCTCACACCGCCGAGGTCATTGAGGTCGAGGCCGGCAACCCCTACGGGCTGGAGGCCGACAACCTGGCAGCGGCGATCCGCGGCGCCGGGCCTCCACTGCTGGGCCGTGAGGACGCCACCGGCCAGGCGCGCGCCATCGAGGCGCTCTACGCCTCGGCCGACTCCGGCACGCCGGTGCGCCCGGGCCGCGCGTAGCCCGCCCGTGCTTCCCCGCTGGGTCGCGCCGCGGCGTCGCTCAGGCGATGGACATCGAAGCCGACAGTCCCGGCCAGCGGCCGTTCCCGTTGCCGACGTGCTCGGCGCCCGAGGGCCCGTGGGCGTGGCCGTCGGCGGTGACGAGATTGAAGCGAATCCGGACCTCGGTCCCGCCTGTTGCGCGAGAGACGATGGCGAAGTCGTCGCTGACCTGGGAGATGAGCCCGAGTCCGAAGCCGAGTCCGGGCCGATCGGCCCGTGGCTTGAGTCCGCACCCGTCGTCGGAGATCAGGATCCACAGCTCTCCGGAGGCGACCGCGGCGTTCACGTAGATGAGACCCGGGCCGCCGCGATACGCATGCAGCACCGAGTTGGTCATCGCCTCCGACGCCGCCAACCGCACCGCGTCCACCTGGCTGGGCGTCGCGCCCACCTGGGCGGCGAAGTCCGCCAGCCTGGCCCTCCCGTGAGCGACCGAGCTCGGCGTGGCCTCGTAGGTCTCGTTGAGATTGGGCGCACCACTCTGCATATGCGCTCTTGTACCCGAACAGTTCGCAGACTACGCATCGCAGCTTGCACGCCCGGCAACCCGCTTAGTGGAGCGTAGGATGGCTGCATGGCAACCCGCTCGGTCACCGATGGCGCGCTCTAAGGCCGCCCTGGTCACCGGCGCCGGCAGCGGGATCGGACGCGCCGTGGCCGCGCGGCTGGAGCGCGACGGCGTCGACGTGCTCGCGGTGGACCTGCGTCCCGATCCCGACGGCCCGGGGACCCCTCACCAGGCGGACCTCACGGAAGCCGCGGCCAACGAGGCGGCGGTCGCGGCCGCCCTGGAGCGCTTCGGCCGCCTGGACGTGATCGTGGCCGGCGCCGGGATCCAGCACGTCGCCCCCATCCAGGAATTCCCGGTGGAGCGGTGGGACACGATCCTGGCGCTGATGCTCACCAGCCCGTTCCTCCTCGCCCGCAACGGCTGGGAGGCGCTGGCCGAGTCGGGCGCCGGCCGCTACATCGCCATCGCCTCGGCCCACGGACTGGTCGCCTCGCCCTACAAGGCCGCGTACGTCTCGGCCAAGCACGGCCTGCTGGGGCTGGTCAAGACCCTGGCGCTCGAGGGGGCCGAGCGCGGCATCGCCGCCACCGCCGTGTGCCCGGGCTATGTCCGCACACCGCTGGTGGAGGCCCAGATCCCCGACCAGGCCCGCGCCCACGGCATCTCCGAGGAGCAGGCGCTGGAGGAGGTCATCCTGGCGCCCCATGCCATCAAGGAGCTCATCGAACCGTCTGAAGTGGCGGATGTCGTGGCGTTCCTGGCGGGGCCGGCGGGGCGGTCGTTCACGGGAGTGCCCGTGACGATGGACATGGGCTGGACGGCCCGGTAGATCTCCGCGGTCGAAGGGGCGACGGGGCCGCTTCGGCGACCGCCGAAGGGGGTGACGCGACTGAGTGCTGCTGAGCAACCCTCAGATGACGCACGTCGGTCGAAGGCGCGCCGGCCCCGCCCGTGCCGCCTTCCCAAGCCGCCGCTGACGCGCGCGCGTCGTGTGCAAGGCCGGCGGAAGTCCAGTCCCCCAACCAACGTTGACATAGTTGTGTCAAGGTTGCTAGCCTGCACGGGAATGCGAGACTTCCTGGCCGCCACGCGCGAGCGCGTCATCGTCTTTGACGGGGGCATGGGCGCGACGCTCGAGCAGTTCGACCTGAGCCTGGAGAAGGATTATCGGCTGCCCGGCCGCTGTCACGAGGCGCTGGTGCTCAACCGGCCCGACGTGATCGAGGGCGTGCACAGCTCGATGATCGAGGCGGGCGCCGAGGTGCTGGAGACCGACACCTTCCAGGCCAGCCGGCTCAAGCTCGGCGAGTGGGGCCTGGAGGCCCACACGCACGAGATCAACCTCAAGGCGGCGCAGATCGCCCGCGCCGCGGCCGGCGAGCGGCGCTTCGTGGCCGGCGCCATCGGCCCGACCGGGTTCCTGCCCGCCTCCGACGATCCGACGCTCGGCCAGATCAGCTTCGCGGAGCTGGTCACCGTCTTCACCGAACAGGCCACCGGCCTCATCGAGGGCGGCGTGGACCTGGTCATCATCGAGACTGCCCAGGACATCCTCGAGCTCAAGGCGGCGGTGTTCGGCGTCCGCCAGGCCGCCAAGAACCTGTCCCGCCCACCCGTCCCGATCCAGTGCAGCGTGTCGCTGCTGCCCCAGGGCGGCAAGATGCTGCTGGGCACCGACATCAGCGCGGTGCTGGCCACGCTCGAGGCGCTCAAGGTCGACGTCATCGGCCTGAATTGCTCCACCGGGCCCGAGGACATGCGCGACGCCATCCGCTTCCTCGGGGAGTTCAGTCCCGTGCCTGTGCACTGCATACCCAACGCGGGCCTTCCCCTCCAGGGCCCCAACGGCGAGACCATCTTCCCCGAGGAGCCCGAACCACTGGCCAAGACCCTGGGCGAGTTCGTCGAGCGCTACGGCGTCTCGATCGTCGGCGGCTGCTGCGGCACCACGCCGGCCCACATCGCGGCGATCGCCGAGCGGGTCAAGGGCCACACGCCCGGCGAGCGGGGCGGGCGGGACCGGAGTCACCGGCCGGCGCACGTCAGCTCGATGATCGCGGCCACACCGTTGGTCCAGTCCCCGCGGCCCACGATCGTCGGCGAGCGCGTCAACTCCCAGGGTTCGCGCAAGGCCAAGGAGATGCTGCTGGCCAACGACTACGACGGGCTGCTCGTGATCGCCGAGGACCAGGTCACCGGCGGCGCCCACGTGCTCGACGTGTGCGTGGCGCTCACCGAGCGCCAGGACGAGGCCGAGCAGATGCGCGAGGTGGTCAAGCGCATCTCGCTGACCCAGCCGGCGCCGATACAGATCGACTCCACCGAGCCCGAGGTGATCGAGACCGCACTCCAGCAGATCCCCGGGCGCGCGATCGTCAACTCCATCAACCTCGAGGCCGGCCGCGACAAGCTCGACAAGGTCGTCCCCCTGGCCAGCGCGCACGGCGCGGCGGTCATCGCGCTCACCATTGACGAGGTCGGGATGGCCAAGACCGCGGAGCGCAAGCTCGAGGTCGCCCAGCGGATCACCCAGCTGTGCTGCGAGGAGCACGGCCTCGATCCCGACGCCCTCATCTTCGACTGCCTCACCTTCACCCTCACCACCGGCGACCCGGAGTGGCGCCCCAGCGCGGTGGCGACGATCGAGGGCATCCGCGCGATCAAGGCCGAGATCCCCGGCGTACAGACCTCGCTGGGCGTCTCCAACGTCTCCTTCGGGGTGAGCCTGCCCGCCCGCTCGGTGCTCAACAGCGTGTTCCTTCATCACTGCGTGGAGGCAGGCCTCGACCTGGCGATGGTCAACCCCAACCACATCACCCCCTATGCCGAGATCTCCGCCAACGAGCGCGAGCTGGCCGACGACCTCGTGTTCGATCGCCGCGACGACGCCCTGGAGCGCTACATCGCCCACTTCGAGTCCAAGGGCCCCGCCGACGACGACGGCGCGGGCAAGGCCGACCCCACCGAGGGCATGGAGCCCGAGGAGGCCCTGCACTTCCACATCCTGCGCCGCAAGAAGGAGGGCGTGGAGGCCTGGATCGACGCCAGCGTCGAGAAGATCGGCGCCGTCCCCACCCTCAACACCGTGCTGCTGCCGGCGATGAAGGAGGTCGGCGACAAGTTCGGCGCGGGCGAGTTGATCCTGCCGTTCGTGCTGCAGTCCGCCGAGGTCATGAAGCGCGCGGTGGCCCAGCTGGAGCAGTACCTCGACAAGCTCGAGGGCTACACCAAGGGCACCGTCGTGCTGGCCACGGTGTTCGGAGACGTGCACGACATCGGCAAGTCGCTCGTCAACACCATCCTCACCAACAACGGCTACTCCGTGGTCGACCTCGGCAAGCAGGTGCCGATCTCCACGATCCTCGACGCCGCCGTCGAGCACAACGCCACTGCCATCGGCCTGTCGGCGCTGCTGGTCTCGACGTCCAAGCAGATGCCGGCCGCCGTCCAGGAACTGCACGAGCGCCAACTCGATTTCCCGGTGCTGATCGGCGGCGCCGCCATCAACCGCAACTTCGGCCTGCGGATCCTCTATCCCCACGGCACCGAGTCCGATGACGTCTACGCGCCCGGCGTGTTCTACTGCAAGGACGCGTTCGAGGGCCTGGCCAAGGTCGACCATCTGATCGACCCCGAGCGCCGCCAGGAGCTGGTGGACAAGACGCGGGCCGCCGCCCAGAAGCTCCGCGACACGCCGCAGGTGGTCGACGAGGGCGCGCCCGACGTCACCGACGCGTCGGTCCGCAGCGCCGCCGCCACCGACACGCCGATCCCCGAGCCGCCGTACTGGGGCGTGCGCGAGCTCGACGTGCCGATGGACGAGGTCTACCGCCACCTCGACACCCACGTGCTGTTCAAGCTGCACTGGGGCGGGCGCGGCGTCAAGGGCGAGGCGTGGACGCAGCTGCTGCGCGACGACTTCCAGCCGCGTCTGGAGCGGATGTGGCGCGAACAGACCTATCTGCACCCGCGCGCGCTGCTCGGCTATTTCCCGTGCAACGCCGACGGTAACGAGCTCATCGTGTGGGACCCCGAGGACTTCGACCCCGCCCGCCCGCGCGAGCTCCATCGCCTGGTCTTCCCCCGCCAGCCCCGCCACGACCGCATCTGCCTGGCCGACTTCTACCGCCCGCTGAATTCAGGGAAGACCGATGTCGTCGCCCTGCAGGCGGTCACCGCCGGCGAGGAGGTGACCGAGCTCATGGCCTCGCTGGAGGCCGACGGCGAGTATGCCGAGCAGCTGTTCGTCCACGGGCTCGGCGTCCAGACGGCCGAGGGGATGGCAGAGTGGATGCATGCCCGCGTCCGCTCGGACCTGGGCCTTACCCCTGCCCAGGGCCGGCGCTACTCGTGGGGCTACCCGTCCTGCCCCGAGCAGTCCGAGCTGACCAAGGTCTTCGACCTGCTCGAGGCACCGTCGATCGGGCTGCGCCTGTCCGGCGGCTTTGCGGTGGAACCCGAGCAGTCGACCCTTGCGATCGTCGCCCATCATCCCCAGGCGGTCTACTTCGGCATGAAGTCAGGGATGCTGCCCAAGACGGCCAAGCAGGCCGCCGACGAGCTCATCGCGGGCACCGACAAGGATCCGACGCGGATGGCCCAGCTCCCCGACTCGGACCCGGTCGGCGCCGCCGCGGACGAGCCCGCGCTGGCCGAAGCGTAGGGCGCCGGCCATCGTCCACCGGTCCGGACGTTGCCGCGGGCCGGGGTCGGGCACGCGTCCAGGAACCCGCAATGTGGGGATGAGAACCTGACCGCCCCGGCCGATACCACGCTCCGTGAGTTCATTGACGAGGTCAGTGGAGCGATCCTGGACGCGGGATCACGGACAGAGCGGGGCTCTGGCCGCGCCGGCTGACGTCTCGTGCCCGCCGGCCGATCCGCCGGTCGGCCCCGCCGCCGTCGTCATCGCTGACTCCCAGCGCCGCGTCCTCCACGTCGAGGGAGGCGCCTTCGCCGCCCACGGGCTCGATACCCGGGGTTGGATCGGCCTCGCGCTCGATGAGATCCTTCCCGGCCACGCCGTGCCGATCCTGATGCCGCGCTACGAGGCCGCGCTGGGGGGAGAGCCGCAGTCCTTCCGTTACCGCACCCAGGACGGGCGCGGCGTCTACGAAGTGCAGCTCGTACCGGCGCGCGACTGCGCCGGCGCCATCACCTCCGTGGTGGCGGTCATGCAGGACGTCACCGAACACCTGCGGACGACCGCCGCCCTGGCGCGCAGCGAGGACCGGCTGCGCGAGGCCGAGCGCATGGTCGGCGTGGGGAGCTGGGAGCTGGTCGTCGCCACCGGCGAAATCACCTACTCCGCCGGGCTGGCCGCGTTGATGGAGCTCGAGGACGGGCGCCCGCTGGACAGCTACCGCCACCTGGAGCTCGTCCATCCCGCCGACCGCGAGCTCGTTTCCGGGATCGGCGAGCAGTGCGTCCGCCACGGGTCGATGAGCTGCGAGTACCGCGTCGTGCTGCCCAGCGGGACCATGCGGATCCTGTCGGTGCACGCCGAGGCGGTCACCGAGCCCGACGGCCGTCGCGACCACCTCCGGGGCGCGGTCCTGGACGTCACCGAACAGCGCGCGGCCGAGAGCCAGCGGCTCGCCGCCGAGCACCTGTTCCGCCAGGGATTCGACGCGGCGCCGATCGGGATGGCCCTCTCGGATCCGGTGGGAGGCGCCTGCGCCCGGATCAACGACGCGATGTGCCGGCTGCTGGGACGCCCACGCGAAGAGCTGATCGGCAGGACGATCGCGTCGGTCACCCCGCCCGAGGACGGCGCCGTGCTGCGTCGCGCTCGCGAGGACATGCTTCGTGGCGAGATCAACTCCTTCACCGCCGAGCAGCGCTTCGTCCGCGGGGATGGCGGCATCTCGTGGGGATTGCTGCATTGGGCGCCGGTACGACGCGAGGACGGATCGGTGGCGGCTTTCCACTCCCAGCTCGTCGACATCACCGATCGCAAGGAGCGCGAGACCCAACTCGAGCACGACCTCGGCGAGGCCGTGTGGCTGGGGCGGATCCGTGACGCGCTCGACGAGGACCGCTTCGTCCTCTACGCCCAGCCGATCGTGGACCTGGTCACCGGCGAGACCGTCCAGCACGAGCTGCTGCTGCGGATGCGCGACGAGGACGGGGAGATTCTCGCACCGGGCGAGTTCCTGCCCGCCGCCGAGCGCTATGGGCTCATCTCGGAGATCGACCGCTGGGTCATCCGCCAGGCGGTGAGCATCGCCAGCGCCGGCGTCCCCACCGAGTTCAACCTGTCGGGGCGCTCGATCGGCGACCCCGACATCCTCCGCGAGCTGGCCGACGCCATCGAGGAGTCAGGGGTGGATCCGTCGCTGCTGGTCGTGGAGGTCACCGAGACGGCGTTCATGGGCCAGACCGAGGTGGGGCGCGCATTTGCCGAGCGGGTGCGCGAGCTGGGCTGTCGCATGGCGCTCGACGACTTCGGCACCGGCTTCAGCAGCCTCAGCTACCTCAAACACCTCCCGGCCGACCACCTCAAGATCGACATCGAGTTCGTCCGCGAGCTCTCCTCCAACGAGAGGGACGGCCGCGTGGTGCGCGGCATCGTCGCCCTCGCCCGCGAGTTCAACCAGACGACGATCGCCGAGGGCGTCGAGGACGAGGCCACGCTGCTGCTGCTCAAGGAGATGGGCGTGGACCTGGCCCAGGGGTACCTGTTCGGGCACCCCGCGCCGCTTGCGGACGCCCCAGCGGGATCCGAGCGCGACCCGCGGCCCGCGTCGCGCGCCGGCGCGGACCCGATCGCCATTGTCACCGAGGCGTTCGACGCCTTCGCCCGCCGGGATGTGCCGGGGATGCTCGTCCACTGCCGCCCCGACTTCGTGCTGCGATCGGTCGCCACCTCCCGGGCGATCGACCGCACCGAGCCCTACCGCGGCCATGACGGCGTCCGGGCCTACGTGCGCGATGTGGCCATGGTCTGGGAGGAGCTGACGATGGCCCTGATGACGCTGCGCCGCGCCGGGGATTCGGTGATCGGCTTCGGGCGCGTCGAGGGCCGGCGACCCGCGGAGCGGATGCTCGCCAGCATCATGTGGGTGGTGCGCCTACGGGACGGGCAGATCGCCTCGATCGAGGTCTTCCAGGCTGGGGGCGAAGCGGGACTGAGCGCATCGCAGCGCCAGCGGCTCCAGAACGGCATGGCGACGGCTGGCCTGCCCACGCGGCCCGGCAGCCCGGCGGCGAGCTGCGGCTAGCGGTTGCTCTCGAGCGCGCCCGAGCCGCGCCCCGGGCTGCGGTGCGGACGCGCGGGAAGCTTGACCGGTGCCGCGTGCATGGCGCGCAGACGCACCTCACGCCAGGACATGCCCTCCTTGAGCAGGGCGGGGGCGCCCATCAGGATGGCGGTGGAGACCTCCACCGCCTGGAGGATCACGCCGTAGGCCACGCCGGTGCCGAAGCCGACGTGCCAGCCGGTGTGCAGGACCGCGGCGCACGCCGCCTGGAAGACGCCGAGGTTGGCGGGCGTGGCGGGGAGCACCGCGGTGATGTTCACGGCGAACAGCACGGCCGCGGCAGCCGCCATGCCGGCCTGATGCCCGAGCCCGAGGGCGACGAGCAGGACGTAGCAGGACAGCCACTGCAGCGCCCACGCGCCGAGCTGCGCGCCGGCCGCCACCGCGCCCAGCCTGGGCCGGCGAAACACCGCCAGTCCGGCGCGGACGCGCGTCAGAGCGTTTCGCGCCTGCGCCATGAGCGCCTGCAGGCGTCCGAAGCGACCGCCGCCGCCGTGGCGCAGCACGAACGGCGCCAGCAGCACGATCGCCAGCAGCGCGATCGGCGCGATGGCCGCGATCACAAGCGCGTTCTGATGCCCGTTGAAGAGGTCGACGGACGAGAACATCACCGCGCCCAGGATCAGCAGGGCCACGATGTTGAGCACGGTCTGGGAGACCACGGTCCCGAGCACCACCGGCAGGTGCTCGCGCGGGCGCCCCGTCCGGCGGGCGACGACCAGGGCCCGGGAGGGCTCGCCCAGTCGTGCGGGTAACGTCGAGGACATCAGCACGCCGATGAAGGTTCCCTGCATCGCGTCCGAGAGCCGGACGCGCGACTTGGGAAGCGCAGCGCGAAGGATCGCGTGCCAGGACACGGCGCGCAGGGCCATGGCGGCGCACATCAACCCCAGCCCCAGGAGGACGAACGACGGGCTCGAGGCGAGCAGCGCCTTTGCGATGTTGCTCAGCCCGATCGTGCTCAGCGCCTTGTAGGCGAGCAGCAGCGCGGCCACCGACGCGACGACAAGCCCGGCACGGCGGGCGGCGCTCGCCAGCGGACGGCGGCCGCTCCTGAGCGCCGGCTCCAGACTGGGCAGCTTGCGCGCGGGGACGTGAGGCTTGAGGTCGGCGGCGCGGACGCCGACGGCGACGGCGGCGCGATGGACCGGCCGCGTGGCCGCCGGCACGGCGATCGCATCCGCGTAGGCCTCCAGGACCTGGTCGGCCACGACCGGCCAGGCGAAGCGCTCGACGTCGGCGGCTGCGGCTCGCGCCATCCGCACCCGGCGCTCGGGCTCGTCGTAGAGGTCGCGCAGCGCCTCGGCCAGCGCCTGGGGATCGGCCGGGGCCACAAGCACGCCGTCCACGCCGTCGCGCACGACGTCGCGGTAGCCGGCGATGTCAGAGGCGACGACGGGCGTGCCGGCGGCGAACGCCTCGGTCAAGACCATCCCGAAGCTCTCGCCTCGCAGCGAGGGGGCGCACAGGACGTCGGCACGCTGCAGTTCCTCGCGCTTGCGGGCGTCGTCGACCTTGCCCAGCACGCGGACGTCGCGGTCGTCGAGCATCAGCGGGGCGAGCTCTTCGGCGGTGGGGCCGATCACGGTCAGCTCGGTGGGGATGTGGTCACGCAGCGCCTCGAACGAGCGCAGCAGAAGCGGCAGGCCCTTGCGCTCGACCGCCTGGCCGACGAAGACGATGCGAAGCCGCTCGGACGGCTGCTTGTGTCCGGCCAGCGCCAGCACGGCGGGATCGACGCGAACGCCGTTGGGGATGACGCGGTAGTGGCCCCCGAACCAGCGACGGCCCGTCCATGCGGCCGCCTCGGACACAGCGATGCGGACGTGCAGGCGGTTGAGCACACGGCGGGCGCCCATCGCATTGGCCAGGCCGTTGGCCACACGGCTCTCCGAGTAGGAGTGGAAGGTCCCGACCAGCGGCAGATGCGTGAGCTGGGTCGTGATCCAGCCGCCGAGCGGCGCCACCGGCTCATGGATGTGGACGACGTCGTAATTGCCCGTGCGCAGCTCGGTCTGGGCGGCGGCGACGCCGTACGGGGTGATCGAGAGGTTCGAGACCGCGCCGTTGGCCTTGAAGCCGACGGTCCGCCCCAGGGGCACCAGATAGTCGGGGGCGGGCAGGCTCTGCGGAGCGGCGCCGCGATGGAGCACGCGCGCGTGCATGTCGGCAGGGTCGTACGGCGCGAGAACTCGCACGTGATGCCCCTGCTCGATGAAGCGCTCGGCGAGCGCCTCGATGTGCCGTGTCACACCCCCCGGATATGTCCACGAGTAGGGCGAAACCAACGCAATCCGCATCAACACAATCCTATCGAGTGGCCCGGCTCGGGTTGGGTACCCGCCTGCGTATCATCAGCGTCTCATGCCGACGCGCCACTTCGTCAAATACACCTTTTTGCGGGTAGATCCTGCCTGGCGGCGCCTGGATGACGAGCAGCGGGCTGCCGACAAGCGGGAATTCATCGCGGCGTGCGCCGATTTCGCCGACGGACATCTGCTGCGGACGTTCTCGCTGGTGGGCACCCGCGGCGACGCCGACCTGATGCTGCTCAGCCAGGCTCAGAACCTGGAGCGGATCCACGAGTTCCATGTTGTGTTGGCCCAGAGCGGGCTCATGAAGTGGTGCACGGTTCCCTATTCCCTACTGGCGATGACCAAGCCGTCGGAGTACTCCGACGAGTCGCGTCTGGAAGTTCGACCCGGACACGGCAAGTACCTGTTCGTGTATCCGTTCGTCAAGACCCGCGCGTGGTACGCCCTGCCGCCCGACGAGCGCTGGCGGATCATGCAGGAGCACATCAAGGTGGGCCGCGAGTTTCCCTCGGTCGACCTCAACACCAGCTACTCGTTCGGGCTCGACGACCAGGAGTTCGTGGTCGCCTTCGAGACCGACAACCCGGCGGACTTCCTGGACCTCGTGCAGCGCCTGCGCACCACCGAGTCCAGCGCCTACACGCTGCGCGACACCCCCACGTTCACGTGCATCGCCTGCTCCGTGGAGCGAGCGCTGGGCGCGCTGGACGGGGCGGCGCTGTCGCTCACCGCCCCGTAGGCGGGGGACCGCGCCGGGCCGCTGGACAACGGCGGGCGCAGATAAGCTCGACGCGTGGCCGCCACCGCCGACCTCACCGCCGCCATCGCGCACCTGCGCGCGGCGGATCCGGTGCTGCGCAGGCTGATCGACGAGATCGGGGTCGAGAGCCTCGGCGAGCGCCGCATCGCCCGCCCCCGCGACCACTACGGCGCCCTGGTGCGCACGATCGTCGGCCAGCAGCTCTCCACCCGCGCCGCCCGCGCGATCTACGAGCGGCTGGCAGCGCGCTTCGGCGGGCGCGCGCCCACCCCCGAGGAGATCCTCGCCGACGACCCCGACGAGCTGCGCACCTCAGCGGGCCTCTCGCACGCCAAGGTCAGGTACCTGCGCTCGCTGGCCGAGCACGTGCTCGACGGGTCACTGCGGCTCGACTCGCTGGGCCGGCTCCCCGATGACGAGGTGATCGCCGAGCTCACGGCGGTCAACGGGATCGGCCTCTGGAGCGCCGACATGTTCCTCATGTTCCACCTGCAGCGGCCCGACGTGCTGCCGGTGGGCGACCTCGGGATCCGCAAGGCGTTCCAGGCCGCTTACGGGCTGCCGGAGCTGCCCGTGGCCGGCGCGATGGAGCGGATCGCCGAGCCGTGGCGCCCGCACCGGTCGCTGGCGTGCCTGTTCCTGTGGCGCCTGGTCAGCACGGCGCCCGTCTGAGGCTCCGTGCTCGGACGGCTAGACCGCGGAGACTTCCTCCTCGTCCGCCACGCGGAAGGAGGAGCCGCAGCCGCACGCCGCGATCACGTTGGGGTTGTCGACCTTGAAGCCGGCGCCCTGGAGACCGTCCACGAAATCGATCGTCGAGCCCTCCACATAGGGCAGGCTCGGAGTGTCGACCAGCAGGCGGATGCCGTTGTACTCGAAGACGGAGTCGCCCTCGCGCTGCTGGTCGAACGCCAGCGCGTACTGGAAGCCGGAGCATCCGCCACCGCGGACTCCGACCCGCAGACCCGCCGTCTCGGCAACCGCATTCTGCGCGGAGAGAAACTCCCGTACCTTCTCGGCGCCTTTGTCGGTAAGGGTGATCATGCTTCATTCAGTATAGCGACCCGTCCTCGCTACGCTAGGTCCATGTCCGCCACCCCCGAGGAGCTCAAGGAGCGCATCGAGACCGGCATTCCCGGCGCCGTCGCCGAGGTGACCGGGGACGGGCATCACTTCAACGCCGTCGTGAGCGCTGCTGCGTTCAACGGTCTGACGCGCATCGCCCAGCACCGGCTCGTCTACGACGTGTTCGGCTCCGAGCTGGGCGATCGCATCCACGCTCTCTCCATTCAAACGAAGACCGCGGAACCCGAGGAGGCTCGATGAGCGATCAAACCGCCAACCCCCTGCGCGACGCCATCCAGGAGGCGATCGACGAAAACCCGGTGATCCTCTTCATGAAAGGTAACCCGGAGGCCCCGGCGTGTGGCTTCTCCGCTCGCACCGTCGCCATCCTCCAGTCCCTGGGGGCGCGCTACGCCGCCGTCGACATCCTGCCCGATCCCCGGATCCGCCAGGAGCTGTCGGCGATCTCCAACTGGCCCACGATCCCCCAGCTGTTCGTGGACGGCGAGCTGGTCGGCGGCTGCGACATCGTCTCGGAGATGTACCAGTCCGGCGAGCTCGCCCACACGCTCGGGCTCGAGGCCCCCGCCGAGGACCCTGCGACGCCGGACACGGCGGGCATGGAGTCCGCCCCGCTGACGATCGAGAACCGGCTGTAGATGACCGTGGCGGCGGCCGGCCCGGTCGTCGCCCTGCGCTATGCCGACGGGGCGCTGTGGGCGATCGACCAGACGCGCCTGCCCTGGCAGGAGGTGGAGCTCGAGCTGCGATGCGCCGACGACGTCGTCGGCGCGATCCGCCGCCTGAGCATCCGCGGCGCGCCGTTGATCGGCGTCGCCGCCGCCTACGGGGTGGCCCTGGAGCTCGCTCGTGACCGTGACGGACTCGAGCGCGCCTGCGCCTCGTTGACGGACGCGCGCCCGACCGCGGTCAATCTGGCCCACGCCGTCAACCGGGTGCGTGCCGCGGTGCTCGCGGCGGGCACGGCCGGGGGTGCCACAGCGGCGGCCACGGCGCTCGCCGAGGCGCGCGCGCTCCACGCCGAGGAGGAGGCCGCCAGCGAGGCCATCGCGCGCCACGGCGCCGATCTGCTGGCCGGCCGCCGGCGGATTCTCACCCACTGCAACACCGGCGCGCTGGCCGCGCCGGGCCGCGGGACCGCGCTGGCGGTGATCGCGGAGTTGGCCGGCCGCGGCGACCTGGAGCTGGTGCTCGCCTCGGAGTCGCGCCCGCTGCTCCAGGGCGCGCGCCTGACCGTGTATGAGCTGCGGCGGCTGGGCATCGAGCACGCCCTCGTGGTCGACGGCGCGGCCGCCGGGCTGATGGCGGCAGGCGAGGTCGACGCCGTGGTGGTGGGCTGTGACCGAGTGGCCGCCAACGGCGACGTCGCCAACAAGGTGGGGACCTACTCGCATGCGCTGGCGGCCGCGGCGGCGGGGATCCCGTTCGTGGTGGCGGGCCCGTGCACCACGATCGACCCTCACTGCGCCACCGGGGCCCAGATCGCCATCGAGGAGCGCTCGCCTGACGAGGTCCGGGCCGCCGGGCTGTGGCGGTCTGACCCGCTGGCGCTGACGATGGCGGGGACTGAGTGCCGCAACCCGGCCTTCGACGTGACCCCGGCGGCGCTGGTCACCGCGCTGGTCACAGAGCGCGGCGTGGCGCAGCCGCCGACCAGCGAAGCGGTGTCAGCTCTGCTGAGCGGCTGAGCGCCGGTACGCCAGGTGCTCGGCGATCCGCCGCGAGTCGGCGATCACCTCGCCGTCGAGGACCAGTACGGGCACCCGGCGCTGACCGCTGAGCGCCTCGACCTCGGGGCGGCGCGAACGACGCTGGCCCACAACCACCGCCTCGAACGGGATCCCGTCATGTCGCAGCGCCCGGGCGACCCGTCCGCAGGGGCAGAGCCAGTCGGTGGGGGTGCTGCAGCGGTAGAGCGTCGCCACCGGGCGCACGATAATGCTCAAGCGCGCCGTGCTCGTGGCCGATGTATCGAACCGGATGCTCAGGCGCGTGAGAGAGATCGGCGATGCCGCTACCCGCAGCATTGCGTTCGATGCAGCCGTGGCGATCGCCGCGCTGCTCGTCCTCGCGCGCTACGGCCTCACCGGCGTGTCTGACTGGGGCCAGGAGGCGCGTCCGGCGGTCAATGAGCTCCTGGCCGGCCACGTTGCGCACTTCTTCGAACTCGCCCCGGTGTACGGCGCGTCGCTGCTACTTCGCGCGCCGTTTCTGCTGGCCACCAAGCTGTGGCACGGCGGCGAGCTGGCCATCTACCGCATGAGCGCCGTGCCCTGCATGCTGGCGCTCGGGGCGCTCAGCGTGTGGCTCGGCCGCCGGATGCGCTCCCGGGGCGCAGGACTGTGGGCGCGCGCCGTCGTCGTGGCGCTCTGCGCCGCCAGTCCGATGGCGCTCAGCGCGTTGCAGTTTGGCCATGCCGAGGAGCTCCTCACCGCGGTGCTGTGCATCGCAGCGGTGCTGTGCGCCCTGCGCGACCGGCCGATCTGTGCGGCAGTCCTGTTGGGGCTGGCGATCGCCGACAAGCAGTGGGCCGTGCTGGCCGTCGGCCCTGTCCTGGTGGCCCTTCCCCGCCGCCGGGTGACCGCGCTGCTCATCACCGGCGGTGTCGCCGGCCTGCTGCTGGCGCCGTTCGTGCTCGCGGGCCACTTCAGCGGTCAGGCCACCACCGTGGGGCTCTCCACCGGCACTCTGTTCTTCCCCGACCAGATCTGGTGGTTCTTCGGCTCCCACGTGCACAACGCCGGCGTCCCCGGCAACCCGGTGGAGATGTTCCGCAGGCCTCCGAGCTGGCTCGGCGGCATCGGTCACTCGCTGGTCATCGTGCTGATGCTCCCACTGACGGCGCTCTACGCCCGGCTGCGTCGCCACGACGTCCGCCGCCGGAGCACGGACGTGCTGCTCCTGTTCGCGTTGCTGTGCGCGCTGCGCTGCCTCCTGGACCCCTGGGACAACTCGTACTATCCGCTCCCGTTCCTGCTGGCGCTGCTGACCTGGGAGGCGCTGCGCTTCACGCGCCCGCCGGTGATCACGCTCCTGGCCACCTTCGCCGCCTGGTTGACCCTGCGAGAGACGAGCGGCCTGGCCCTGGCGCTTCCCACCGACACTCAGTCCCTGATCTTCACCGCGGTCGCCGTTCCGGCGATCATCGCGCTCCTCCTTCGCGTTTATGCGCCGGGCGTGGGAGCGCGGTGGGCGCCGCACTCCCGCCGCGCGGCGGTGACCGCCGCCGCTACGGCGTGAGGCGGCGCAGCGCCTCGCCGGCGATGCGCAGCGCCAGCGGCTGCGTCGAGCCCGGCGGCGCCATCGCATCGCCCTCGCGACGCCGGTACCACTGAATCGTCTCCTCCAGGCAGTCCTCGTGGGGCGAGGTGCGCCAGCCGAGCTCGCGCTTGGCCTTGCGGCTGGAGAAGCTCCAGTTCAGGGACGCAGCCCGCACCTCGACCGGCGCCGGGAGGCTTGTCTGCCCGAGGCGCTCCCCGGCGGTCGCCAGGGCCAGCGCGACCGCGACCGGGAGCTTCAGCGTCGGCGGCTGGACCCCGGAGAGGCGGCCGAGATCGGCGAACAGCCGCGTCATCGTGAAGTTACGGTTGCCGAGGATGTAGCGCTCGCCGACGCGCCCGTGCTCGTCGGCCAGCAGGTGCCCGCGGGCCACGTCCTGCACCGCGACCACGTTGAGCGTGCCCTCGACATAGGCCGGGATCTCGCGGCGCAGGAAGCGGCGAACCAGGGCCGTGGAGGAGCGCCCCGGGTCGCCGGCCCCGAGCACGTGCGCCGGGTTGACGATCACCAACGGCAGTCCCCGCGCCACCATCCGCAGCGCCACCGTCTCTGCCTCGTGGACCGCGTCGAGGTACGGGATCGAGTAGCGCCCCGCCCCCCACGCGGTCGTCTCATCGGCGTTGCGGCCACCGCGGGCCGGGCCGATGGCCCCGGCCGACGACGTGTAGACGACCCGCTGCACCCCGGCGCGCAGCGCCTCCTCGAGCACGATCCGGGTGCCCTCGACCGTGATCGAGAACACCCGGGCGCGCGACGCACGCAGATCAGTGGTCCCGGCCACGTGGAACACCCGCTCGACGCCCGCCATGGCGCGGCGGACGGCGCGGCGATCGAGGATGTCGGCGCGGACCTGGCGGACGTCGAGGCCGTCCAGTTGCTCAAGGGGCGATCGCGGGCGCACGGTAGCCACGACCTCGTCGCCGCGTCCCGCCAGCAGGCGAGCGACGTGTGAGCCGATGAAACCGGTCGCTCCGGTGACGAGCGTTCGCCCCATTGTCGCGGGCGGAGTGTAGAACCCGGTCCACGGCCGCTGCTAGGGTGCCGCGCTCATGGCCGTCGCGATCGTCACCGACACCTGCCACTACCTGCCGCCCGAACTGGCCGCAGAGCAGGGAATTCATCAGGTCAGCCTGTACGTGCACTGGCCCGAGGGAGCCCAGCGCGAGCGCGACATCTCGGACTACGACGCGTACTACCGGAGGCTGGGCGCCAGCGACGTGCTGCCGACCACGTCGCAGCCGTCGATCGGGGACTTCCTGACGGTGTACGAGCCGCTGCTGGACGCCGGCAACGAGATCGTGTCCGTCCACCTCGCGGGCGGGATGTCCGGGACCGTGCGCGCCGCCGAGCAGGCCCGCGACCAGCTGGGCGACCGCGCCCCGCGGGTGCATGTGGTGGACTCCGCCACCGCCTGCGGCGGCGAGGGCCTCGTCGTGCTCGCCGCCGTCGCCGCGGCCCGGGCGGGCGCCGACGGAGCCACCGTCGCCGAGCACACGCGGGAGGCCCGCGCCTCGCTGAAGATGTGGTTCAGCATCGACACGCTCGAGTACCTCCGACGCGGCGGCCGGATCGCCGGCGCCCAGGCGTGGCTGGGCTCGGCGCTGAGGATCAAGCCGATCCTCACCGTCGAGTCCGAGATCACGCCGATCGAGCGCGTGCGCACGTCGCGCCGCGCGTTCGAGCGGATGGTGGACCTGCTCAAGGACCGCGCCGACGCCGGCGCGGACGCGTGGATGGTCCAGCACATCCAGGCCCCCCGGGAGGCCGAGGAGCTGGCCGCGCGCGGCACCGAGCTGTTCGGCGGGATCCCGCCGCGCGTGGTCGGGGAGATCGGGCCGGTGATCGGCACGCACGTGGGGCCGGGACTGCTCGGCGTCGGCGGGCTGCCGAGCTCCTACCTGAGCTGAGTGGCTCGCGCTACTGGCCGAGCTTCTTACGCCGGCGGCGTCCGAACGTGAGCGCGCCGATCGCGGCGAAGCCCCCACCCAGCACGAAGCCGGCGATGCCGGCGCCGATCAGCACCTGCGGCTCGTAGCGACGCAGCTGACCGCGCCAATCGGTGAGCACGACGACCTCGCCGCGCAACTGCTCGACGGCGGTGCCGAGCTCCTTGCGGTTGCGCTCGATGGAGCTGCGGATCTCCTCGGGAGTGCGCGGGGCCGGCATCAGAGCTCGGCTCCGGACTTCACGGTCTCGCTGATCTTCTTGGCCTCGTCAATGGCCATCGTGGGCTTGGGGGCTCCGACCCGGAGCTTGCGCCAGGCAAACAGGAAAGCGCCGACGGTGAGCGCGATGAGCAGCACCATGACCACCGCGAAGCCGTACCAGACGCTGGTGGTGGCGGAGTTGATGCCCCAGGCGATCGTCAACAGCACGAAGATGAGGGCGAAGACCGCGAAGACCGCACCCACGGCCCCCGCCGCCGCCCCGCGGGCGATGCTGGTGACCTTCGCGGACATCTCGACCTTGGCGAGCTCGATCTCCTCGCGGACGAGGACGCCGAGCTTGTCGGATACCTCGGTGACGGCAGCCGCCAGGCTGTCGGTCTTCTCCCCGGGTTCAGCGGGCAAGGCTCTTGAGGATCAGGGCGAGGACGAGACCGCCCGCGAACGCGGCGCCGACGGCCCGCTCGGGACGGTCGGGCGGGAACACGGACTCGAGCCGGGCAGCGACGGTGCCGCCATCGTCCGCCGGCGGTGGAGGCGGGAGCGGGGGCGGAACGGCGGAGGCCGTCGGCGGCTCTGCCGTCGTCGGGGGCTCGGACGCCGCCGGAGGCTCGGACGCCGCCGGAGGCTCGGACGCCGTGGGCGGCGCAGCGGGCGCCGCGGACTCCGGTGCGGGCCCGGACGAACTCACCGCGGTCGGCGCATCATCAGCTGTGAGCGCGGCGGGCGTGTCCCCCTCCGGCTCCTCCGATGGCTGCTGGCTGGGCGGCTGGTCGGTCACTCAGGGGGCTCTTCGCCGAACACACGCATCCAGATCATGGCCGCCACGCGGGTTGACGCGATCGTTGCGAGTGCGCCGAACCCGGCGAGCATCCCAGACCACAGCAGGCGCTTGACCAAAGGGCTCTCCAACATCGGGGAATCATTCAAGCAGACTTCGTGCCCGCAGCGATGGCGGGCGGGCGCAGCAGCCCGCGGCAGATCGTGTCCACGATCATCGTCTTGGCGCGCTCCAACTCGGCCTCCCCCACGGGCACGCTGTCGAAGATCCAGCCGGTCAGCACCTGCTCCACCGAGCCGTAGAACGCCTGGGCGGCGAACTCGGGGGTGATCTCGGGCCGGAACAGCCCCTGGGCCTGGGCCTGGGCGACGATGCCGGCGATCCCGGAGTAGGCGTCTCGGATCTTGTCGAGATGGGTGAGGCCGAACGTGTTGGCCGCGCGGGTGACCTCGACGATGATCACCTTCATCAGCTCGGGGTCGTGGCGGTAGGAGTCGATGATGAATCCGGCGATCGACAGCAGCTTGCGCTCGGGCTCCTGGTCGGAGCGGTCGGCCTCATCGATCGCCGTCAGCATCACGTCCCAGCGCTCCAGGAACAGCGTGTCGAGGATCTGCTCCTTGGAGGAGAAGTAGTGGTAGACCAGCCCGTAGGCGACGCCTGCCTCGTCGGCGATGTCCGAGACCCGGCAGGTGTGAAAGCCCTGGCGGGCGAACACCCGGACGGCCGCGTCGAGGATGACGCGCCGCTTCTCGGTCGCCGCGGTCGTCATACGGGCTGCTCCCAGGCGTAGACCTCGGGGCGGCGGCGGGCCACGGACGGCAGCCGGCGGCGGATGTCGCGCAGGTTCTCGGGATCAAGGTCGGCGACGATCGCGGTCTCCGCGTCGGGCGCGCCGGCCAGGACCAGCCCCCACGGATCGACGATCAGCGAGCGCCCGCCGGACCGCAGGCCGCCGGGGTGGTTGCCGATCTGGTTGGGGGCGATGACGAAGCACTGGTTCTCGATCGCCCGCGCCCGCACCAACACCTCCCAGTGGTCGCGCGTGGTCGGCAGCGTGAACGCGGCCGGGACCGTGATCAGCTCGGCGCCGCGCAGCGCCAGGATGCGGTACAGCTCCGGGAAGCGCAGGTCGTAACACACGGTCATGCCCAGCTTCAGGCCGCCGGCCAGCTCGGTCACGACGATCTCGTCGCCGGGATCCTCGGTCGAGGACTCGGCATAAACGGCGCCGTCGACCTCGACGTCGAACAGGTGGATCTTGCGGTAGACGGACTGGATCTCCCCGTCGGGACCCACGTGGACCGAAGTGTTGAAGCCCTTCTCGGCGTCCTCGACGTGCTCGTACAGTGAGCCCGCGATGAGGTCGATGCCCAGCTCCGCGGCGGTGCGGCGAGCCCAGGAGATGGCCTCGCCATCGAGGGTCTGGGCCCCGGCAGCCATGTGCTCGCGCGTGCCCAGCACGGTCCACTTCTCCGGCAGCACGACGAGCTCGGCGCCGCGGGCAGCGGCATCTCGGACGAGCCGGTCGGCTCGCTCCAGGTTACGATCGGTGTCGTCGGTGGCGTTGAGTTGGATGGCGGCAGCGCGCACAGGCCCTCCTGATTGACTGGTCAGTCAGTGGTACACGATACCCGCAAACGGGTTGCTCCCAACGATCGCACGGATCGCCGCGCCGCATTGCCCTATCGCGGCACATTCGGTGCGCGGCGCCCGGCGGCCCTCAGCGCCCTGGCGCTGCCGCCGGCCGCGATGCCCTCGCACCGCGGGACGCGACCGCTCAAGGCATGGCGCTACATCGGTGCCTACGGCCCCGAGCTGATGCTCTGCGTGGCGTCGGTCCGGGTGGGCCGGGCGCGCCAGTCGTTCTGGGCGGTGTGGGACCGGCAGGCCGGGCGCCTGCACGAGCGGACGTGGCTGAGCAGTGGCGGGGTCCGTCTCGCTCCCGGCGGCGTCCGGGTCACCGACGGGCGCGCGACCCTGGCGCTGGCCTTCGAGGAGACGGGCGGGATCGAGAGCGTCTGCCCCAGCGGCGCGAGCTACGCGTGGACCCGCAAGCAGGGCGGGCTGGCGATGACGGGGGCCGTGGATCTCGGCGACGGGCGGCGGCGGGAGATCGCGGCCCGCGGCCTGGTCGACGACACCTCCGCCTACTACGAGCGCCACACGCGCTGGCGCTGGTGCGCCGGCGTCGGCACCGACGTCTACGGGCGCGGCGTGGCCTGGAACCTCGTCAGCGGCGTAAACGACCCTGCGCAGAACAGCGAGCGGACTGTGTGGGTGGACGGCGAACCGGTCGAGAGCGGACCGAGCGCGTTCGCCGCCGACCTGAGCGGCGTCGACGAGCTGCGCTTCAGCTCCGAGGCCGTGCGCGAGAGCAAGGACAACCTGCTGCTCCTGCGCAGCCGCTACCGGCAACCGTTCGGGACGTTCTCAGGCCGCCTCGCAGGCGGCATCGAGCTCGCACAGGGCTACGGCGTGATGGAGGATCACGACGTGTGGTGGTGAGCAGGCGACCCGTCAACGCGTGACGGCGACTGTGTAGACCTTCGTCGCCTGACGGCCGGCGGCGTCCTTGATCACGACCACGACATCAAGCGTGAAGCGCCGCGCCCGCGACAGCTTGGAGCGGAACTTCGCCTTCGGCTTGATCGTGAAGGTCTTCGAACCCGACACCACTCCGGCCTCAGTCGCGAGGTCGGTGATGCGCTTACCGATGTGCAGGCGCTTGGCGGTGGCTTTGTCGATCACCAGCAACACTCCCGCGGCGACTTTCCCGCTCGAAGTCACCTCGATCGAGAGCCCGCGGCCGAACAGTGCGTGGTCCTTGATCTTCGCCGGGTGCCGGACGCTCACGGTCGGGCCTGGCTGGCTGGGCGGGTTAGGCGGCGGGGGCGTCGGCCCGGTGGGGTTGCCGTCGTGCGCCCCGGCAGGGCCTCCCCACGTCGGCGTATCGCCGCCGTCGACCAGCAGCTGCTCGCTGCCCGGCGAGCCGTTGGCGGCGATCACGTACAGGTTCCCCCCGCGCGAGAACACGAGCCGGCTGCCGTCGGGCGACCACGCGGGCGTCTCGTCGACCGTGCCGGTAGTCACGTTGCGCAGCAGCGTGTGGCTGCTCGTGCTGTACAGGGCGATGTGGCCGCCGGCGGGATCGCTGCCGCCCGGGGTGACCGCGACGACCGCCAGCGTCGTGCCGTCGGGCGAAACCGCGGCTTCGTCGAGATCCGTCGTCGGGTCGACGGCCATGTCGGTTGTACAGCCGGTGCCCTCGGTGTACCCGCAGACCTCGTCGTGACCGTTCTTCAGGATGCTGGCGAGTATCTGGCCGCTCGGGGTGAACGTCGCGAAGCGACCGGTGCCGTAATCGCACGTTCGCGTCGTGCTCCCGTTCGTACTGAACGTGCAGATGTAGTACGCGTCAAGCGACGGGTAGAACTCGTCATCGACGACCTCCGTCCCGTCGGGGCTGATCTTCGGAAGCTCGGAGAACGTGCTGATCGGCCCGACGACGTTCTGCACATTGCCATCGGACGCGTACAGGCTCGAGGTGTCGCGCGTGAACACCATCCGAGTCCCCGCCGGATCCAGCGAGGCCCCATGGTAGGCGGCTGACGCTCCGTCGCTGGTCAGCTGCTTTTGGCCGGTGCCGTCGGGATTGATCTGGCACAGCTGCGCCGGGTTGCCGCAGCGATACACGATCACCGACGCCGCCGCGGTCCCCGGCAGCAGCGCAAACACGACGCCGACGACTGCCGACAGTCCAAGCCGCTTGCCCCAAGGTGGTCCCTTCACCAAGCGAGGAAGCTATCAATGCGCGCACTCAATCGCCGTCAAGCCCACGTTGGCGCCGCAGCGCCGACAACAACAGCTTCGAGTGCATTGCTCCGATCAGCTCGCGCAGCGGCTCGGCGCCCGACGCGATGATCTCAACGGCGCGGTCGACCTCGACCTGCCCGGCGAGCCGGTCGAGCAGCACGCGCACCTCCTCCTCGACGAGTGGCTCGAGCGCGGTGCGGTAGCGCAGCGTGTCGTAGACGGTGAAGCCGAGCGCCTCCTCGTACCCGCCGGCGCGAAAGCGCGAGATGGCCTCAATGATCGCCACGTCGTCAGCGTCGTAGCCGCGCGCGCCGGGGGTGAGCACCTCGAGCTCCTCGAGACGCTCGAGTACGTTGCGCGGCAGGTCATAGGTCTCGCGCACGCTTGCGCGCGACACGCGGCCGGTCTCCCCGGCCTCGATCGCCCGCTCCAGGATGCGGTCCTCCAGCTCGATGACGCGAGCGGCCCGGTGGGGATCGTCTGACATCACCTCGCGGATGACGCGCAGCGGCATGAACCGCTCCTCCTGGAGGCGCTTGATGAGCCGGACGCGATCGACGAACTCCTCTGGGTAGTAGGCCATGTTGCGGCTGGTGCGCAGGACGTCTGCTTCCGATCCCAGCAGGCCCTCGCGCAGGTAGTGCTTGATCGTGCCGGCGCTCACGCCCGACCGCTCGGCGAGCTCGGACATCTTCAGCATGCCGTCGGTGGTGGCCATCTACGAGGAGATGAAGGAGCCCCGCACCGCGTCGGCCGCGCCGGCGATGGCGCCGGCGGCGTGCAGCGCGGCCAGCTCGTCAGGCGTATAGCCGGCGGCCGCGAGCACCTCGTCGGTGTGCTCGCCCAGCTCCGGCCCCGGCGCGCGGGCCGCATCCCCCGGCGTCCGGCTCAGCTTGACCGGGACCCCGAGCAGCTTGACCGGGCGCTCGGCGCCCGGCTGGGCCAGCTCCACCACCATCTCGCGGGCGGAGACCAGCTCTGACTCGAGCGCCTCGTCGAGGCCCAGCACCGGCTCCAGGCAACAATCGTGCTCAGAGGCGAAGGCGCGCCACTGATCCCGGGTGCGCTCGCGAAAGATCGCGGCCACCGCGGCGTGCGATGCGGAGTCCGGCGGATCGAAGGCATGCTCCACCAGGTCCGGGCGCCCGACGCCCTCGCACCACGCCTGCCAGAACTTCGGCTCCAGTGCGCCGAGCGTCACGTAGCCGTCCGCGCACTCATACGGCCGGTAGCAGTTGTAGCGCCCGGCCAGACCGAGGTCGCCGCGGCGCGGCGCCCGCCCGCTGGCGAAGGCCTCGGCGGCCAGCATGGCCAGCCACGACAGCGAGCCGTCGAACATGGAGGCGTCCACCATCTGCCCCTCGCCGGACCGGTCGCGCTCGCGCAGCGCCACCAGGATCCCGACGGCCGCCATCAGGGCGCCGCCGCCGAGGTCGGCGATCTGCCCGGCGGCCTGCACCGGCGGCCCGCCGGCCTCCCCGGTGAGACCGAGCAGCCCGTTGAGCCCGAGGTAGTTCATGTCGTGGCCGGAGCGGTTGCGGTTGGGCCCGTCCTGGCCGTAGCCGGTGATGGCGCAGTACACGAGCCGGGCGTTCTCCGCGCGCAGCCGCTCGTAGCCGACCCCGAGCCGGTCCAGCACCCCCGGCCGAAAGGACTCGAGGAGCACGTCGGCGTCGCGGACGAGGCGCAGCAGGGCGTCGCGTCCGCCGTCTGACTTGAGGTTGAGGCGCACGGAGCGCTTGCCGCGGTTGAGCGACAAGAACAGCGCGCCCTTGGCGGTGTCCGCGGCGCCCTCGTAGTAGGGCGGCGACCAGCGGATGTAGTCGCCGATCCCGGTGTCCTCCACCTTGATGACGTCGGCGCCGAAGTCGGACAGCAGCAGCGAGCAGAACCCGCCCGGGAGCAGGCGGCTGAGATCGAGGACGGTCAGGCCCTCAAGCGGCAGGCTCATGAGCCTTGATCCCCAGCATCCGGCGGGCCTCCTCAACAGTGGCCGGCCGCCGTCCGCAGTCCTGCGTCAGCTGTCTGGCCTTGGCGATGAGGTCGCCGTTGGAGCGCGCCATCTCACCGTCGGGCAGGTAGAAGTTGTCCTCGAGGCCGACACGGACCGAGCCGCCGAGGGTGAGCGCTGCGGCCACCAGCGACCACTGGCCGCGGCCGATCCCGATCACGCCCCAATGGTGCGTGTGGTCCGGCCACGCGCCAGCGAGGTTCTCGGCCATCATGGCCAGGTTGCGTGCCGTCGGAGGCACTCCGCCGACGACCCCCATGACGAAATCGGCGTGCAACGGCGCCTCGAGCAGCCCCATGTCCACCAGCGGCGCCAGCGACCCGACGTGGCCGACGTCGAAGCACTCGTGCTCAGGCTTGATGCCCAGCCGGCGCATCGCCTCCAGCAGCTCGATGATCTCCTCGAACGGGTTGGTGAAGACGAACTTGAACACGAAGTCCTTGCGGCTGCGCGAGTACTTGGCGTAGTTCATCGAGCCCATGTTGAGCGCGGCCACCTCGGGGCGGCAGGCCTCGAGGTAGGCGATGCGCTTCTCCACGGGCACGCCAACCGTGCCGGTGGAGAAGTTGATGATGGCGGCGTCGCCGACCTCTGCGCGGATGGCGTCGCGCACAGCCCGGAAGTCCTCGACCTCGTAACTCGGCGCGCCGTCGGGCGTGCGCGCATGGATGTGGATGTGCACCCCGCCCTCGTCCACGATCCGCCGCGCCTCGGCGGCGTACTCCTCCGGGGTGTACGGGATCGCCGGGCACTGGTCGCGGTTGGCGATCGCGCCGGAGATGGCGCAGGTGATGATCGCGGGACGCTCGGCACTCATACCGGCACCACCCCCGCTTTCTTCCAGGGTCGCTGGACCTTCTTACCCGCCGACATCTCCAGCGCGCGGCAGATCGTGGCCCGCGTCTCGCGGGGATCGATGACGTCGTCGATCATGTCGTTGCCCGCGGCCACGTAGACGTCGATGATCTGGCGGTAGGCGTCGATCAGCTCCTGGCGCTTGGCCGCCGGGTCCTCGGCCTCCTGCACCTGCTTGCGGAACACGATCTCCACCGCGCCCTCGGCGCCCATCACGCTGATCTCCGCTGACGGCCACGCGACGATGAGATCGGGCTCATAGGCGCGCCCGCACATCACGTAGTAGCCGGCACCGTAGGCCTTGCGCAGCACCACGGTGATCTTGGGCACGGTGGCGTTGGCGGTCGCGTAGAGCATCTTGGCGCCGTGGCGGATGATCCCGGCCTCCTCGACCTTGGTCCCCACCATGAACCCGGGCACGTCCATCAGGTAGACGAGCGGGATCCCGTAGGCGTTGCAGAGGTTGATGAAGCGCGCGGCCTTGTCAGCGGAGTCGTTGTCCAGGATCCCTCCGAGCTGCCTGGGCTGGTTGGCCACGATCCCGGCCGGGCGGCCGCCGAAGCGCGCCAGGCAGGTGATGATCGTCTTGGCGAACTGGGGCTTGAGGTCGAAGTACTCGCCGCCGTCGACGATGCGCCGGATGACCTCGTACATGTCGTAGGGCTTGCGGTTGGAGTCGGGCAGGACGTCGAGCAGGTCCTCGTCAGCGCGGTCGACCGGGTCGGAGCCCGGCCCATACGCGAGGACCGGGGGTGCCTCCTCGCAGTTCTGCGGGAAGTAGCTCAGGTAGCGCTTGATCTGCTCGATGCAGTCCGGGTCGTCGGCGACCTCCAGGTCCCCCACTCCCGACTTGCGGCAGTGCACGCGCGATCCGCCGAGCTCCTCCTGGGTGACGTCCTCGCCGACCGCGGCGCGCACCAGGTGCGGTCCCGCCAGCGCCATCGAGCCGCGGCCCTTGACCATCGGCACGAAGTCGGCCAACCCCGGGATGTAGGCGGTCCCAGCCGCACACGGGCCCATCAGCGCCGCCACCTGCGGGATCACCCCGCTCATGACGACCTCCTCGCGGAACAGGTGCCCGGACCCCGCGAACAGCGAGCCGACGGCCTCCTGGATCCGCGCGCCGGCCGAGTCCAGCAGCCAGACCAGCGGGATCCGCTTGGTCAGCGCGAGCTCGCGCAGCCGCGTGACCTTGAGCTCCCCGGTCATGCCCATCGACCCGGCCATCACGGTGAAGTCGTAGGCGGCGACCGCCGTCAGCCGGCCGTTGACCTTGCCGTAGCCGGTGATGACCCCGTCGGCCGGCGCGTCGCGTCCCTCCATCGCCCGCTGGGAGAAATGCGGCCGGCCGTGGATGCCCAGTTCAACGAACGTGCCCTCATCGATGAGCAGGGCGAGTCGCTCGCGCGCGGTGAGCTTGTCAGCGGCGTGCTGGGCGGCGATCTTCGCCTCCCCCCCGCCGAGCATGATCTGCTCGCGCCGCGCCCGCAGGTCCTCGGCGAGCGGGCGCAGCAGGCTGGTGGTGGGGACGTCGGTGGCCATGAGCGTACGATCGGCTCGGGCGCCGGCCTGAGCAGAAAGTGAGACGTACTACTTATCACTTTGCCAGGCGCGCCCGCCCAGCCGTCAAGGATGGCGAGGCCGTTCAGATGTCTGAACGCAGAGTTCAGGGCCATGAACGCGCGGTTCGGCGCTCTCGCCACGTAGTTGGGCATACGACCGATTTGGCGCGTCGGCGAGGCGCGCTGCGAGGACGAGGGGACCGGGGACACCTATGCGCGGCAAGCTCACCATCACCATGTTGACGACGGTGGCCGCCAGCCTGCGTCTTGGCCTGGGCCCTCACCTCCGCCGGCGCGTCGGCCGACGGCGCGCCGCCCGCGTTCGTGCAGCAGGTCTCCGCCCACTCGGGCGGGACCACCGCGCTGAAGCTCACGCCGACCTCGGCGATCACCGCCGGCAACCGCATCGTGGTGGTGGTCGGCACCTGGAACTCCAGCGCCGCGACCGTCAAGAGCGTCACCGACTCGGCCGGGAACACGTACACCGAGGTCCTGCACTTCAAGGCCTCGGACAACACCGAGCAGAGCATCTGGACCGCGCCGGTGACCGCCGGAGGCGGGACCAAGCCGGCGATCACGGTCACCCCCACGGCCAAGGCCGACGTCGGCGCAATCGCCTCGGAGTACTCGGGCCTCTCGACGGCCGCCAGCACCGGCGCCATCGATCAGATCGCCTCCAAGAGCGGAACCACGTCCGGCGCGGCGACCGTCGCCTCGGGCGCCACGGCTGCCACGAGCGGCTCCAACGAGCTGGCCGATCGGCATGTACGTGGACTCGGGCTTCGGCGACACGCTCAAGGCCGGCACCGGATTCACTCAGCGGGCCAACGTCTCCCCCGCGGGCGACATGGAGCTCCTCTCCGAGGACCAGGCGCTGCCCACCGCGGGCGCGACGCCCAACGCCTCGGTCGGCACCGGCGCCAACACCGTGTGGCTGATGTCGACCGTCGTGTTCGCGGCCGCCAACCAGTCGGCACCGCCGACGGTGCCGGGCGCCCCGACCGAGCGTGTCGGCGACCGCGGGCGACGGGAACGCCACCGTGACCTGGACGGCTCCGTCCAATGGCGGCGCCCCGATCACGAGCTACACCGTGACCCCGTACATCGGGTCGGCGGCCCAGACGGCCACGATGGTGAACGGCACGCCTCCGGTGACCAACGCGACCGTCACCGGCCTCACCGACGGCACCGCCTACACCTTCACCGTCACCGCCACCAACGGCGTCGGCACCGGCCCCGCCTCGACACCGTCAAACAGCGTCACCCCGACCGCCTCGGGCGGCGGGCAGTGGGGCCCGCTGCTGAACTGGCCGATGACGGCGATCCACTCGATCCTCATGGACAACGGCAAGGTGCTGCAGTTCGACGGATGGCAGCAGCCCGAGCCGACCGAGGTCTATGACCCGGCCACGCAGACGTTCGCCACCCAGACCGCGCCTGACAGCGTGTTCTGCTCGGGCATGGCCGAGCTGCCCGACGGCCGCGTCATGGTCATCGGCGGCTACGGCGGACTGAGCACAGGCAACATCGGCATCGTTGACACGAACATCTTCGATCCGGCCACCAACACATGGACCCGGGTGGCCGACATGCACTCCCCGCGCTGGTACCCGGACCTCACCGAGCTCGGTGACGGGCGCTTCGTGGCGATCAGCGGCAACACGACCGACGAGAGCCACTGGGCCGACACCCCCGAGGTGTTCGATCCCAGCACCGGACAGTGGACGGTGCTCACCGGCGTCTCGACCTCTCAGGTCCACGAGGCCGAGTACCCCTTCTCCTACCTGCTGCCCAACGGCAACGTGTTCACGATCGGGCCGTCGGAGGACAAGTCCTTCGAGCTCAACGTCAACGCCAAGACGTGGACCCAGGTGGGCGGCTCGAGCGGAGTCATCAACGGCTCCTCGGTCATGTACCTGCCGGGCAAGATCCTCTACAGCGGCGGCGCCGCCGATCTCAATCCGAGCACGCCGGCCAACGCGACCACGGCGACGATCGACCTCACCGCGGCCACGCCGACCTGGCACCAGACCGCGCCGATGGCCCATGCCCGCATGTACCACACGCTGACCATGCTGGCCGACGGCACCGTCCTGGCGGTCGGCGGCGAGCCGACCTCCGGGCAGACGGGGTCGACCGAGGTCTCCGGCGGGATCCTGCCCTCGGAGATCTGGAACCCGGCCACCCAGACCTGGTCTCCGGCGGCGGCCACCGGCACCACCCGCGGCTACCACTCGACCGCGGTCCTGATGCCCGACGGGACCGTGCTGGTGGGCGGCAGCGGCCACGCCAACCCCGGCTATGCCGCCCAGACCACGTCGCAGGTGTACTCCCCGCCCTACCTGTCCAAGGGCGCGCGGCCGACGATCGGCTCCGTCCCCGGCTCGGTCAGCTACGGGTCGGGCTTCAACGTCACCATGGGCGACTCGAGCACCGTCAGCGCGGTGAACCTCGTGTCGCTCGGATCCGACACGCACCAGAGCGACATGGACCAGCACTTCGTGCCGCTGAACTTCACCCAGAGCGGCAACACGCTCACCATCCAGGCGCCGAGCAACGGCAACTACGCGCCGCCCGGGCACTACATGCTGTTCATCCTGAACGCCAACGGCGTCCCGGCGATCGCGCCGATCATCGCGGTCACACCGCCGGCGACCGCCCCGTCCGCGCCGACCAACGTGACCGCCGAGCCGCTCAACGCCAGCGCGGGCGTGTCGTGGACCCAGCCCAACGACGGCGGAGCCACCGTCACCTCCTACACGGTGACCCCGTACGCCGGCGGCGTGGCACAGCCCACGACCGTCGTCAACGGCAACCCAGCGCCGACGGCCACCACGGTGAGCGGCCTCAGCAACGGCACCTCGTACACGTTCACCGTGACCGCCACCAACTCGGTGGGCACGAGCCCCGCATCCGCGCCATCCAGCGCGGTCATCCCGAGCGCGGCGCCGGCGCCGACCTATGTCCAGGGAGCGTCGGGACACTCGGGCACCGGCTCGAGCCTGTCGGTCTCGCTGCCGGCCAGCACCCTCACGGGCGACCGGCTCGTGGTGGAGGCTGGGATCTGGAGCGCCGGCTCGGCGACGGCCAAGAGCGTGACGGACTCGACGGGTGACACGTTCACCGAGCTCACCCACTTCACCGCCGGTGACAACACCGAGGAGAGCGTGTGGAGCGCTCCGGTGACAGCCGGATCCGCCAGCCCGCCGACGATCACCGTCACCCCGACGGGCAAGGCGGACATCGGGGCCGCGGTGCTCGAGTACAGCGGCCTGTCGACCGTGTCCGACGCGACCGTGGTCGATCAGCAGGCGCACGCCGTCGGCAAGACCGCCAGCGGCACCCCGGCGGTGGCCTCGGGCGCCACCGCGGCCACGACGGGCGCCAACGAGCTGGCCATCGGGCTGTACGCCGACTCCGGGTTCGGCGACGCGCTGTCGCCCGCGGCCGGGTACACCCAGCGGGTCAACATCTCCAAGGTCGGCGACATGGAGCTGCTGGCCGAGGATCAGATCGTGTCGGCGGGAGCGACGCCGAACGCGTCGGTGACGACCGGCGCCAACACCTACTGGCTGATGTCGACGGTGGTGCTCAAGAACGCCACCGCGGGGCAGACCGCGCAGATCGGCCAGGCCCTGCTCAGCCAGGGCCCGACGTCCCGCATCCGCCGCGGCGCCGCTCGCGGCACGCTGACCGCCGCGGTCGGAACCGTGCGGAGGGCTGCGCACCACCGCGATGCCGTCACGCCGCTGCACTGCGGCGCCCGACATCTCTCCGCCCGAGCCCGGCGGGCGTGCGCCTCGCTGCGCCATGCCGCCGCGGTGGCCAAGCGAGACCGTCGCCACTGGATCTACGAGGCCCTGCTGGAGAACCTGTCGCCCAAGCTGCTCTGTCACCACTGGGACGGCCACACGCTGCGCGGGCTGCAGGGACTCGCCGCGGGCTGGTACGCGGCGCGGTAACCGACTCGAGGGGGAAGGGAAGGACCGGCCCGCTCCGGCGGGCCGGTCGCACCGGGGTTGACAGGGCCCGGCACCGGGTACCGTGTGGCCGTGCTGCGACGGGCCCTCAGGACGCTGTGCCGGCGTGTCGCCACCCGGGGCGCCTGCGTGCTCGTCGTGGTCATCGGAGTGGCGGCACTGGCGGCCTCGTTCGCCTCGGCCGCGGTGCCGGCCTGGACCACCTACGACCACGACGGCGCGCGCTCGGCGACCGATCCAGACAGCGGCGCTCCGGTGACGCCCACCGCCGCCTGGGGAGCGGTCGCGGTCGACGGCGACGTCTATGCGCAGCCGCTGGTGTTCGGCTCCTGGGTCTACGTGGCGACCGAGAACGACACCCTGTACGCGCTCAACGCCGCCACCGGCGCCGTGGTGTGGCAGCGGTCGCTCGGGACCGCGGTGCCCTCCGGCGACCTGCCCTGCGGGGACATCGCGCCGACGGTGGGGATCACCAGCACGCCGGTGATCGACACCGCCTCGGGACGGATCTACGCCGTCGCCGACGTGCTCAGCGCCGGCACGGTGAGCCACGAGCTGTTCGCCCTGGACGCGGCCACCGGCACGCCGATCTCCGCCTTCCCGGTGCCGGTGGACCCGCCCGGGTCCGACCACACGGCATTGCTGCAGCGGGCGTCGCTGGCGCTGGATGGCGGGCGCGTGATCATCCCCTATGGCGGCAACGCCGGCGACTGCGGCACCTATCACGGCTGGCTGGTGTCGGTGGCGGAGGACGGCAGCGGCGTGCCCACCACCTTTGAGGTCAACGCCGCTGACGGCGAGCACGGCGGAGCCATCTGGGGCGGCGGCGACGCGCCCGCGGTGGACGGCGCCGGCCACGTGTTCGTCGAGACCGGCAACGGGTTCCGCGGCCCGGCGACCACCCCGGACCTCCAGGAGTCGGTGGTCGAGCTCGATCCCACGCTGAACGTGCTCGACCACTGGACCGCTCCCAACTGGCAGTCGCTCGACGACAACGACGTCGACCTCGGGTCCATGGAGCCGCTCCAGCTCCCCGGCGGAATGCTGTTCGTCAACGGCAAGGACGGCGTCGGCCGCCTCATCTCCGCCACTGCGCTGGGGACGACCGGCCAGGTGTTCAGCGCCCAGCTGTGCAGCTCCGGAGGCGCCTTCGGTGCTCCGCTGTACCACGCGGGCGTGATCTACGTTCCGTGCTCGGGCGGTCTGACGGCCGTGTCGCTGGCCGCCAACTCCGCCAGCTTCACCCCGTTGGCGAGCTTCGCCGCGCCGGCGGATGCGTCGGGACCGCCGATCTTCGCGGGCGGCCTGGTGTGGTCGACGGGATGGCGCAGCACGCAGGTCCTGTACGGCCTGGACCCGGCCACCGGCGCCGTCCGCTTCCAGCAGAACATGGGCGGCTTCGACCACTTCGCCACGCCGAGCGCGGGTGGGGGCCGGCTGTTTGTGGCCGCGGGCGCCAAGGTGAGCGCGCTGACGATCGCGGCGTTCCCGCCTGCCACGACCACCACACTGCACGCCTCGCCCAACCCCGCGACGGCCGGCGCGCCAATCACGCTCAGCGCCGTGGTGGCGCCAACGCCCGACGCCGGGACCGTGGCCTTCCGCTCGGGCGGGGCCGTGGTGCGCGGGTGCGAGGCCGTGGTCATCCACCCGACCACGGGCGTCGCCATCTGCCCGACGAGCGCTGAGCAGCGGGACGCACGCCCTGCACGCGATCTACGCCGGCGACGCCTACTTCGGCGCCTCGACCTCGGGCGCCCTGTCGGAGCGCGTCAACCCCGCGGCGCCGGTCCTCTCCCACGTCCGGCTCAGCTCGCGCCGCGTCACCGCGCGCCGGGGCGCGACCCTCCGGCTCACGCTGTCGCTGGCCGCGTCGCTGCACATCCAGATCAACCGGCTGCTGCCCGGACGCACGGTCCGGCGCCGCTGCCGGGCCGGCGCCCGCCACGGCGCGCGGTGCACGATCAGCCGCCGCGTCCGCCGCGAGCTCCGTCCTCGGCCGGCGGGGCGCCAACACACACCACCTCACCCTCCGCGGCCTGAAGCCGGGCCGCTACGCAGTGGCCGTCACCGCCGTCGGGCCGGGCGGGCGGCGATCCCGGACGAAGACGGTCCGCTTCCTGATCGTCCGCCGCCGCCGCTGAAACGATCGACGGCGCTCGCAGCCACACGATCGCGACGTTCGACCTGACGCCGCTGCTGACGACGGCGATGCAGAACATCAAGTTCGGCTGCGCCGCCGCCTCGAGCTGACCGGGCGGCTCAGCGCCCCTTCCACTCGGGCTCGCGCTTCTCGAAGAAGGCGCGGACGCCCTCCTGGATGTCCTCGGTGGAGAATGCGATCGTGAGCTGGGAGCGCAGGTAGTCAATGGCGTCGGCGTAGTCCATGTCCTGCTGGCGGAACATGGCGTCCTTGCCGAGCTTCATCAGCACCGGGGACTTGCGGGCCAGCTTCTCCGCCCACTCCGTGACCGCGGTCTCGAACTCGGCGGCCGGGACGACCCGGTTGACGATCCCGATCCGCTCGGCCTCGGCAGCCGAGATCTGCTCGCCCATCAGCATCAGCTCGGCGGTCTTCTTGCGGCCGATGTTGCGGTAGATGAGGGCCATGATCATGAACGGGAACAGGCCGATGTTGATCTCCGGGGTGCCGAAGCGGGCGGCGTCGGAGGCGACCACCAGGTCGCAGGCCAGCGCCAGGCCGAGCGCACCGGCGAGCACATGGCCGTTGGCGGCGCAGATGGACGGCTTGCCCAGCTCGCCCAGTAGCCGGAACACATCGGGGAACAGGGCCGTGGCGAAGTGCTTGTGCACGAGCGGGACGTCGGCGGCGAACCCGCCGAGGTTGCCGCCGCTGGAGAACACGCTGTGGTGGGTGGACGTGATCACCACGCAGCGCACCGTGTCGTCGTCCCGGCACGCCTCCAGCGCCCGGATGAGCTCGGCCAGCAGGTCGTCAGACAGCGCGTTGCGGGTCTCGGGCTCGTCGAGCGCGATCGTGGCGACGCCGGTCGGCGCTGCCGAGAAGGTGATCTTTTCGTAATCCATCGCGGGAAATGTAAACGGCGGACCGCCTGCGCGCAGCCACCTCGCAAGTAGAAAGTAGGAAGCTCTACTGTTTACTTTTGACCGCGCGCCGCCTACTCTCCATCGCGCCGCCCATCGAGACCAAGGAGCGCCGTGAAGATGGCCACCGCCGACGTCCTCAAGCCCGACCACGCCGCCCAGCGCAGGCACTTCATCTTCACCGATGAGCACGAGCAGCTGCGCGAGTCGATCCGGCGCTTCGTGGTCAAGGAGCTCCAGCCCCACGCCGAGGAGTGGGAGGAGACGACCTTCCCGGACTGGGTGTTTGCGCGGATGGGCGAGCTCGGCTTCCTCGGCCTGGACAAGCCCGAGGCCTACGGCGGCCAGGGCGGGGACTACTACACCAGCCTGGTGCTGGCCGAGGAGATCGTGCACGCGCACTCCGGCGGGCTGGCGATGGGCCTGGCCGTCCACACCGACATGGCGATGCCGCCGATCCTGGCCTTCGGCAGCGAGGAGCAGAAGCAGGAATGGGTCGTCCCCGCGATCGCCGGCCGCAAGATCCTCTGTCTGGGGATCACCGAGCCCGACGCCGGATCAGACGTGGCCGGGATCAAGACGGTTGCCCGGCGCGCCGGGGACGGCTACGTCATCAACGGCTCCAAGACCTACATCACCAACGGCCATCGTGCCGACGTGATCGTCCTGGTCACCAAGACCGATCCTGAAGACGTCCCACCGACCGACCCCCCAACCACCCACGACGGGTTCACGCTGTTCCTCGTGCCCATGGACGCCGAGGGCGTGATCCGCGAGAAACGGCTCAAGAAGCTCGGCATGCACGCCTCCGACACCGCGCTGCTGGCTTTCCAGGACGTCCATGTCCCCGAGTCCGCCGTCCTCGGCCAGGTGGGCAAGGGCTTCTACCACATCATGTGGGAGCTCCAGGGCGAGCGCCTGATCGGCGCCGCCGGTTGCGTGGCCGGCGCCCAGCACGTGTTCGATCGCACCCTCCAGTACGCCAAGGAGCGCAAGGCGTTCGGCCGCGAGATCGGCCACTTCCAGGTCATCCGCCACAAGTTCGCCGAGATGGCGACCAAGATCGAGGCCGCCCGACAGCTCGTCTACACGACGGCGTGGCGCTTCCAGAACGGCGAGTACCCGGTGCGCGAGATCTCGATGGCCAAGCTCTACGCGGCGCGGGTCGCCGTCGAGGTCGCCGACGAGTGCATCCAGATCCACGGCGGCGCCGGCTACATGGTGGAGTACGGCATCGAGCGGGTGTGGCGCGACATGCGACTGAACCGCATCGGCGCGGGCACGGACGAGATCATGCTCGACGTCATCGGCAGGTCGTACGGCCTGTGAGCCAACGGGCGCCGGTGCCGCCGTTCTCGGCCGAGCACGAGCGCCTGCGGGAGGAGATGCGCGCTTTCGTCACTGAGCGCCTGCGCCCGCATGCCGACGAGTGGGAGGCGGCCCACTGGTTCCCCAACGAGGCCTTCGGTTGGGTGGCGGACGCCGGCTACCTGGGCCTCGGTTTCGCTGATCCGGTCGCGGCCGCCGTATGGGTCGAGGAGCTCGCGCGCTGTGGCTCGGGGGGCGTGGCCGCGGGCCTCGGCGCGCACACCGGGATCGCTCTGCCCCCGATCGCGAAGTTCGGTACCGAGGATCAGAAGCAGCGGTACCTGATCCCCGGCCTGCGCGCCGATCTGATCGCGGCGCTGGCCATCACCGAGCCGGGCGCAGGGTCCGATGTCGCCGCCATCCGCACTCGCGCGCGCCGCGTGGACGGCGGCTTTCTCGTGAACGGCGCCAAGACGTTCATCACCGGCGGGGTGCGCGCCGACATCCTCGTCACCGCGGTGACGACGACCGAGGATGGCGGCCACCACGGCATCTCGTTCCTGATCATCGAGCGCGGCCCGGGCGTCACCTCCTCTCCCCTGCGCAAGCTCGGCTGGCACGCCTCCGACACCGCCGAGATCGCCTTGGACGACGTGTTCGTGCCCGAGGAGAACCTGCTCGGCGCCGAGCACCAGGGCTTCTACCTCATCATGGCCAACTTCCAATGGGAACGGCTGCTGATGGCCCTGGGCGCCGTCGGCGCCATGCAGGTCTGCTTCGAGCAGACCCTGGCGTACGTCGACGGCCGCCCGCAGGGGCAGGCAACCCGCCACGCGCTGGCGCAGGTGGCGGTGAGCATCGAGGCCGGGCGTTGTGTCACCTATGCCGCGCTGCGCCGCCACGTCGCCGGCCAGGACGCCGTGCGCGAGGTGACCATGGCCAAGCTCGCGACCCAGCGGGCCGCCGTGAACGTGATCGACGCGTGCCTTCAGGTCCACGGTCTCGACGCGCCCGAGGAGCTCGAGCGGGCCCTGCGCGACGCCCGCCTGGGCCCGATCGGTGGGGGCACCGACGAGATCATGAAAGAGATCCTGGGCCGCTCGCTGGGCCTGTAGCGCCGCGGCGCATCGTCTACGCTCGGAGGCACTGATGGACTCGGCACGAGGTCATCTGTTGATAGCGGGCCCGGGACTCGTGGACCCCAACTTCTGGCGCACGGTCGTCCTCGTCGTCGAGCACTCAGACGATGGCGCGCTCGGCCTGGTGCTCAACCGCCCCTCGGAGACGACGGTGGGCGAGGCCGTGACCGAGCTCGAGCAGTTGCTCGACCCCGACGACTCGCTCTACGTCGGCGGACCGGTGCAGCCGTCGGCGCTGATCGTGCTCGCCGAGTTCGACCAGCCCGGCGAGGCCGCCCTGATCGCCTTCGAGGACATCGGCGTGCTCGCCAACGGCGCCCAGGACGATCCGTCGCTCAGCGTGCGCCGTGGCCGGGCCTTCGTCGGCCACTCCGGCTGGGGCCCCGGCCAGCTCGACGACGAGGTCGAGCGCGGCGACTGGATCCTCGAGCCGGCCCGGCGCGAGGACGCCTTCACCGGACAGCCGCTGGACCTGTGGTCCGCGGTGCTCACGCGCAAGGGTGGCAGCTACGCGCTGGTGGCGCGCATGCCGCCCGATCCGTCGGTCAACTGATTCCCGGTGGCGCACGACCATTCCCACCATCATCACCACGGACCCTCCCGGGAGACCGAGCGCGCCGCGCTGAAGGCCGCCCTGGCGCTGATCGTGACCTTCATGCTGGCGGAGGTCACCGTCGGCGTGCTGGCCTCCTCGCTGGCTCTGCTGTCCGATGCGGCGCACATGCTGACTGACGCGACCGCGCTGGCCGTGGCACTGGTGGCGTCGCGGCTCGCGGCGCGCCCGGCAGGCGGAGCGATGACCTACGGGCTGGGCCGCGCCGAGATCCTCTCCGCGCAGGCCAACGGGGTCACGCTCCTCATCCTGTCGGTCGTCATCGTGGTCGACGCACTGCGGCGGCTCGTGTCCCCGCCGTCCGTGGACGCACTGCCGGTACTGATCGTGGCCCTCGTCGGGATCGTGGTCAACCTGGCGGCGGCGACCATCCTGGCGCGTGGGTCGGGCGAGAGCCGCAGCCTCAACCTGGAGGGCTCCTACCAGCACATCGTCACCGACCTCTACGGGTTCATCGCGACGGCGGTCGCCGCCGGGGTCATCCTCGCCACCGGGTTCGATCGCGCCGACGCGATCGCGTCGCTGATCATCGCGGGGATCCTGCTGCGCGCCTCCTACGGCCTGCTCAAGGAGTCCGGGCGCGTGTTCATGGAGGCGGCGCCCGCGGGCATCGATCCCGAGGAGATCGGCCGGACCCTGGCCGCCTACCCGGGCGTGGTGGAGATCCACGACCTGCACGTGTGGGAGGTGACCTCCGGGTTCCCGGCACTGTCGGCCCACGTCGTGGTGCGAGCCGGCGACGACTGCCACGAGCTGCGGCGCAGCCTCCAGCGCCTGGTCTCCGAGCGATTCGACATCAGCCACACCACCCTCCAGGTCGACCACGAAGCCGCGGCCCAGGGGCCACTCCAGATCGAGGTGGTTCCGCACTACACTCGGCCGCAATGAGGCTAATCAAGCCCGGCCCGGACCACGAGACGCCCCGCGGCATCGTCGGCGGGGCCGAGATCTCCCAGGTGACCGCAGGGGCGCGCAACATCTACATGGGGCGCTTCCGGGTGCCCGCCGGGACGCGGTCGCGGCCCCACTACCACGAGAATTGCGAGAGCACGCTGTACATGCTCTCGGGCGGCGTGAGGATTCTGTGGGGCGATCACCTGGAGGAACAGCTCGAGGTCGAGCCCGGGGACCTGCTCTACGTGCCGCCGCGCGTGACGCACGTGGTGGAGAACATCTCTGACACCGAGCCGGCGGAGTACGTCGTGGCGCGCGACTCGCCCCACGAGGACGCGGTCGTTGTCCCGTGGGCCGACGAGCAGTCGTGACCGATACCACCGGCTTTCTCACCGGCGCTGGCGGCCGGCAGATCTTCTGGCAGTCCTGGGCCCCGGAGGGCGGGCCGCGGGGCGTCATCGTGCTGGTGCACGGCGCCGGCGAACACAGTGGCCGCTACGGCCACGTCGTGGCCCGGCTCGTGGATGAGGGGTACGCCGTGCACGCGCTGGACCACCGCGGCCACGGGCGCTCGGACGGACCCCGCGCGTTCATCGCCTCCATGGACGACGTCGTGGCCGACGTGGACTTGCTCGTGGACCGGGCGGTCGCCGCCTGGCCGGAGGCGCCGGTGTTCATGCTCGGCCACAGCATGGGCGGGCTGGTGGGGCTGCGCTATGCGCTGGTTCACCAGGAGCGCCTGGCCGGGCTGATCCTGTCGTCGGCGCTGGCCGCGATCGAGTCGGTCCCCAAGCCGCTGGAGCTGGTGGGGCGGGCGCTCAGCGTGATCGCTCCGCGCACGCCGCTGATCGCCATCGACGCATCGCTCGTGAGCCGGGACCCGGCGGTGGTCGCCGCGTACCGCTCAGACCCCCTGGTGCACCACGGCAAACTGCCGGCGCGCACGGCGGCGCAGCTGGCTGACGCGGTTGCGACCTTCCCCGCCACGGTCGGCTCGATCACGGTGCCGACGCTGATCCTCTACGGAACCGCGGACGGGCTGTGCCCGCCGGCGGGCAGCGTCATGCTGGCGGAGCGGATCGGCTCGGAGGACAACAGCGTCCAGGCCTACGACGGCCTCTTCCACGAGATCCTCAACGAGCCCGAGCGCGCGGCGGTGCTGGACGACATCGTGAGCTGGCTGGCGGCGCGCGCCCCGGCCACCGAGCCCGACACCGCGGGCTCGAGCCGCTCGTAGGCACCGTCGTCAGAGATCACGAGACCGCCGTGCGAGAGCCATTCGGAGGCGCGCGCCGGCCCCGAGAGGATGGCCACCTTGGCCAGCGCCTCTGCCTGGGCGGCGGTCGGCGCCAGCGCGGTGGCCTGGACGATGCCGCTGAACACGGGGGCCCCGGTGTGCGGGTCCAGAAGATGGTGGGCGGGCCGGCCGTCTCGGGTCGTCCAGCTGCGACGTCCGATCCCGCTCGTGGCCACAGCGCCGGTGGCGATCCCGAACGTTCCGGCGCGGGCGCCCGCGAACGGATCGGTGACGTGCACCGGACGGACCAGCCCCGCGCGCCCGCCGACCCGCAGGTCCCCTGCGCAGTCCAGGACGTAGGCGTCGAAGCCCTCGAGGAGAACGGCCAGTTCGTCGGCGAACACGCCCTTGGCGATGCCGCCGACGTCGATGCGGAGCCCCGGCGGCCGGGTGATCGTCCCGGCGCCGGCGTTCACGGCGATCTGGCGCCAGCGCGCATCGGGATGGGGTGAGGCCGGCGCCCGGGGCGGCGCCAGCTTCAGCGCCGCCCGCAGATCGATACCGTCGCCGGCCAAATGGCCGGCGTAGCCGGCGCGCTCGATGTCGTCGGCGAGCGTGACGTCCACCAGGCCCCCGGTGTCCCGGGCCGCGGTCAGCGCCGACTCGATGACACGCCGCATCAGCGGGCTGACGGCCACGGTCGCGGCCGGGTCGCCATTGAGGCGACTCAGCTCGCTGTCTTCGGTGAAGCGCGAGAAGCGCCAGTGCCAGGCCAGCAGCGCGCGCTGGGCCATCGCTGCCGCCGCGGCCGCGTCGGAGGGCCGGGCAGCGTCGGCGACGATCACCGTGCACTGGCCGCCGAAGCACGCGAAGGTCCGGCGGTGCTCCTGGAGGCGCGGGCCGGACGGCTGGGAGCCGATTCGGAACGCCCGGACGCTCATGACTGGCTGGAGGTGACCGGACTGAGCCCGCTCGAGGATGAGCCGGTGGAGCTGCTGGTTGCCCCGGAGCTGGTCGGCGCCGTGGCGCTCGTGGAGCCGGCGGCGGTACCGGTGCTGGAGCTGGTGGTGGCGGCGCTGGTCGTGGCGGCGGTCGCCGCCTGGGTCTGCGTCTTGCGCGCGAGCGCCGGATCGTGGCCGGTCACCAGCACGACCGCGATCACCATCCACACCGCGAGGAACAGCGCGACCGAGGCCCCGATGACTCGCGCCCGGATCCTGCGCACCCGCGCCCGCCGTGCCTCCCTGATTCTGATTCCGTCTTCCTTGGTCATGGCCAAGAGCATCCGGCCGGCGCGTAGCAACGGCGTGTGAGGCTCGTAAGAAACGCCTATGAGCCCGGGGCCGTAACGGCGGCGCCCAGGTCGAAGCGGCAGCCGCTGAAGTAGGCGCCAGCGGGCGAGATGACAAAGCAGATGAGCTCGGCCAGCTCGGCCGGGGTCGTGGTCGTCCCCGGCGTGATCGCCACCGCGGTGATGCCGAACCGTGCCCACTCCACGGACAGCGTGCGCGCAAGGTTCTCGAGCGCCGCCCGGGCCGCCGGCGCGTGCGGGCCGGCGTTGGGCGCGGGGGCGAGGAACAGCAGGCGTCCCGGGATCTGGCTCTGGATCATGGCCCCGGCTGCCAGCGCCCGCCCGGCCCGCCATGCGTGCTCCAGGGCGGCGCGCAGCGCGTCCGGTCCCCCGGCCGCGAACGTGTCGGCACCGTCGATGAGCAGGGCGTGCATCGGCGCGCGCTCGCGCGCCCAGCCGGCCGCCACGTCCTCGTCGGCGAGCACGGCGTCGGCCAGCGCCTCCACGTGCGCGCCCAGTGCCTGAAGGCGCTCGCGCGCCGCTCGCGCGGCCTCGCCGTCACCGGCGATCGCCACGCGGCGATCATCGAGCAGCCCGGGCCGGAAGGTCACGCCACCGCGTGGGAGCGTGCCGCGCGCCGAGAGCCGCGGTGGCCGAGGCGCTCGAGCTCGTCGTGCAGCGCGCGGATGCGGTCCAGGATCGCGTCGGCGGCCTCCTGCTGCTGCTCGCGCGTGGGCGAGGCGATGACGTCGAACCGGATCGGCGTGCCATAGCTCACGGTGACCTTGGGGAACTGGAGCCGCCGCCAGTTGCGCACCTGATGGGAGCCGAGGATCCCCACGGGGACGACCGGCGCGCCGGACTCGAGGGCCAGGCGCCCGATCCCGGGACGGGCCTCGGCACCGACCTGCCCGGTGCGCGACCGCCCGCCCTCGCAATACATCCCGATCGCACCGCCGCGCTCCAGGATCTTGAAGGCGCTGATGAAGGCCTCCTTGTCCTGGGCTCCGCGGCGCACCGGAAACACGCCGCCGTGACTGAAGATGTAGGTCGGGATGGGAGAGCTGAACAGCTGGGACTTGGCCATGAACTGGATCCGCCGGCGCACGAAGGCGCCGGCGAAGAAGTGATCCATGAACGACGCGTGGTTCGGGGCCAGGATGAGGGGCCCGGCGGGGACGTTCTCCGATCCGATCCCGCGGGCGCGGAAGGTGATCAGCGCGTGCAGAACCGTGACGATGCGGACGATCTCGTAGACGTGGGCCTCGGGCTCGCCGGCGCGCACGCGCGCGTGAAACGAATCGAAGGCCTCCGGCGGTCGGCTGTCCCGGTACTTCTGCGGCCTGATCTCGACGTCCGGCATCGCTGCCGAAGATACTGCCCGCTACGGCCGGCGGCATGCCGGACGCCGAGTTTCGGCCCGGGGTCAGGCGGCGAAGCGCGCGGCGTACGCCGCCAGCGTCTTTGGCCAGCCGCCGTCCGAGCTGACGGCGCCGTACATGCCCTCCCAGCCGTCGCCGTGGCGCTCGAGGCCGCGATGCTCCAGCTCCACGCGCGTGCGGGAGTCCGACTCGGCGACGAATCGCACCTCCACCTCGCTCGTGCGCTCCGGGTCGGTCTCGATCAGCCACTGCGGATTGATGTCCCACGTGAACACAACGCGGTCCGGCGGCTCATAGGCGAGGACCCTCGCCCACGTGCACTCCTTGCCGTCTGTCCCGAGGTCATAGACCCGCCCGCCGGCGCGCGCCTCGAAGATCATCTCCCCCACCTCGCCGTCGAGCAGGTGATGGTCTTCGGGCCACCAGCTCTTCATCTCCTGCGTGAACACGTCGAAAGCCCGCTGGATCGGCGCCTCCACGACGGTGTGGGTGCGGACGGGGGCGGCGGTTGACTGCGTGCTCATCGTTCCTCCTCGGTTGGTTGTTCGACGGCCGTCTTGAACGCCGCCAGGGCCTGGTCCCAGAAGTGGTCGAGGTACGCGCGCAGGTCCTGGAGGCCACCGGGGTCCATCCGGTAGATGCGGCGGTTGCCGGCGGCCCGATCGGACACGAGCCCGGCCTCCTTGAGGACCTTGAGGTGCTGCGACACCGCCGGCCGGCTCACCGGCAGCGCGGCGGCCAGCTCGCCCACCGATTGCGGACGGCTCGCCACGCGCTCGAACACCTCGCGGCGGGTGGAGTCGCCGAGGGCGACCAGCACGGCGGCGGCGCGACTGGCGTCGGATCTGATGCGTAAGTATCCACTTACGGTAAGTCTAGCCTTACTCAGACCCGCCGTCAACAAACCTCTTAGAGGCGCAAAAGGGAGCGCCGGCACGCGCCGTTATATGACGTACGCGAAGGCACGACCGAGGTAGAGATCTGATGAGAAAAGGACCGCTCGTAGGGACCCTCGCGTCCGGGGTGTTTCTGCTGCGCGCGGGGCCAACTGCATCGCAGACGCTGCCGGTGGGGATCTGGAGCTTCAACGAAGGCTCAGGGACGGTCGCGCACGACACGTCGGTGTCGCCGCAGCGCCACAACGGGACACAGCAAACCGGTACTTCGTGGACGAAGGGCCGCTTCTGGGACGCGCTTAGCTTCGACGGGAACGCCGCCGCAGTCGACGTGCCGAACACGAGCCAGTTCGAAGGCTCGAACGTCACCGTCAGCGCGTGGGTCAACAGCGCGCCTGCCCCCGGGGATTTCAAGTACGTCGTGGCCAAAGGCGCCGAGGCTTGCAGTGCCGCGTCCTACGGTCTTTACACCGGGGCCAACGGCGGCTTGGAGTTCTAGTGTCCAGCAACGGTGGGCTCACGTACAGTACCTCTCCTGACGCTGGCACCAGCATGTGGGATGGTAAGTGGCACAACGTCATCGGTACCTTCGACGGCTCCACCGCGCGTCTGTACCTCGATGGCAGAGAGGTCGGCTCGGACACCCCGGGCACCAGCGCCATTTCGTACGGCTTGGAGAACGGAAACGACCTGTTGATCGGCAACTACGGCGATTGTCCTGGTCTGGGCTTCGGCGGCAAGATCGACGAGGTGAAGATCTTCAGCCGCGCACTCGGTGCTCAAGAGATCCACTTCACAGTCGTCGCCTCCGACCTGCTGCCGTCAACAATCATCGGCGACCTGGTTCTCTAGGTCGCCTGGCGTGACCCAGGGCCATGCGAGCTGCGCACTCTCTGTTTACGCGCCTCCGCGTCGCCCTGGACAAGCCCCGCCTGTGGCGCCTGACTGCAGGCTTGGCCGGGCTCTTGCTCTGCGGTCTCCTCGTCGGAGCTGCGCAGGGCTCCGTTGACGTCGTCAGGACGCGCCCAGCAGGAATGGGATCCGCACGCACAGGATCGTGGGTGCGCTGGTGCACCACGGGGCAGGTGCGTGAAGACCGTCGCCAGCTAGCGTACTGCGCCCGCGTAGACGGGCTCGTGCTGGCCTCCACCCACGGTCCCGGGCTCGGAGAAATCCACGTGGCAGTGGTCGGTGGCTTTCACCTGACGATCGTCCGGCTGCCCGACGGGAGCCTGACGCCATCGCTTGGCACCAGGCTTGATCGCCGTCGGACCGATGCTCCGGGCCCGCAACGGCCAGCGCGAGGTCCAGGCGTTCAAGGTGGTGTCGCGGATGAGGTGGCTGGCGGCTGACGATCGTCCTGCTTGCGGCGAGCGCCGTGCTCGTCGCTGGCATCTACCTGCGCGACCGAGAGTCGTCGAGCTGGCTCCCGCCGCAGCGTACGGCCGCCGACTCTCGACGTCAGGACGATGTTGCTCCAGATGCGCTGCGGTGGGCAATGCACGTACAAGCTCGTCGATCAATCCGCGGCCTGACCACTGGCTGGCGCGGATTGACAACGGCTCGACGATCGAGTGCTTCGACATCGAACTGCTGGCGTTCGACACGAGCCAGCGTCACGGCGTCGTCGGGCGTCGGCAGCCGTACCGTGCGAGTCGGGCGGCCGCGCGTCGGACGGCGAGTAGCCGCTGACCTACCCCTGCAGCGGCAGGACCAGCGCCGGCTTCTCGATCTGGTGGTCGGGGCTGGTCGAGACCACGGCCGTGCCGATGGCGAAGAACTCGATCACGTGCGAGCCCCAGCCGTGGCTGCGCTCGATGATGCGCGCGCCGACGATGCCTTCGGACTGAGCCTCGTCGGCCTCGGTCTGCATGCGTTCCATCGCCAGCTCGCGCGCCTCGTACAGCGCCTGGGTGAAGTTCGGCATCTCGACGTTGCGCCCCACCTGCTTGAGCGACGCCAGCATCCCCTGGCGGGCAACGTGGTAGACGCAGTTGCCCATCACCAGCCCCGCAGGCCGGTAGCCGGCCCGCAGCAGGGTGGCGAAGTCCTGGCCGCTCATGTCCGACGTGAACGGCCGGCCGTTGGGGGCGCGATGCAGCACGCCATCGCGGTGCTTGACGGCGGTGCCCACGGCAATGAACTCGGCCAGGTCCGCGCCCCACTCATACCGGCCGATGTCCAGGCGGACGCCGACGATCCCGTCGGCGCCGAGCTGGTCGGCCTCCTCCTCCATGCGCGTCATTGCCAGCTCGCGGGCGTGGTACATCGCCTGGGTCAGGACGCCCATCTCCTGGTTCTGGTTCCAGCCGGCCTGCTGAAAGCCGATGTGGTAGATCGAACTGCCCAGCACGAGACCCAGGGGCTCGAACCCCGCCTCCTTGACGAGCAGGAACTCGTTGACGGAGAGGTCGGAGGTGAAGAAGCCGCGTGCCACCTCCTGCTTCATCCGCTGGATCCGGTCCAGGCCGGACGCCGGAATGCCGGCTAGCGATCCCGACTCGTAGCGGGCGGCGTGGGGCGCGTCGGACGTGGCGACGTCCTGAGGCGCTGGGGCGTTCCGGGACGTCGTCGTCGCGTCTGATGAACCCCATCGTGTCTCCTATCCGTTGAGCAGGCGCTCCAGCGCCTGCCGCGTTGTCTGGCTGCTGCGCGCCTGCGTGGCCAGCGCCTCGGCGAGCGCGCGCAGCCACTCGTCGGTGGTCAGCTCCTCGCGCTTGAGCACGATCCCGCCCGAGAGCCGGGAGCAGGCGGTCTGGATCGACCCGTTGTCGGCACGCAGCTCCAGCCGCCAACCGCCGGCGTCGACCGCGATCCGCCGCACGCTCTTGGGGCCGAACATGCCGTCGCGGCGCCGCTCGACACTCACCGCCCGGGGCATCGCATCCTCGAGCTTGATCGCCAGGGCCTCGACGAAGGCCCGGACATCGCTGGAGTCGGCCCGCAGCGAGGCGGTCACCAGGTCGATGTCGGGGTCGGTCTGTCCGGCGTCGTTTGTGGCCATGGCTGCTGCCCTCAGCCTACGCCCCTGACTGCGATCGCGTGGCGGCCTCTCGAAAGCCGCGCCGTGTGGCCGTCCGTTTTCTAAGCAGATGTTCAGAAAGAACGCCACGCCGCGCGCGCTGCTGTTCTCCGTGGCGGCGCTGGTTCTCGCTGCCGTGCTCGTGATCGCGCTGACCGGCGGGAGCGAGCCCAGTCGTTCGAAGGCCGCCACTCGGACGGTGGCGAGCGCGCCGCAGTTCGGCCCGACGCCGGTCGCCCACTATCAGGAGTCCTCCCCGCACGTCGCCAGCCGGCTCAGCGTGTTCGGCGTGCAGGGGACGGTGCGCGGCCAGCCGGCAGCGCCGGCCGCGACGAGGTGCCCCCGGTGCCGGCGGCGGCCTTCCGCGCCCCCGTTACCGCCTATCGCGCGTACTCGGGCGGCCGCCTGCGGCTCATGCAGGGCGAGATCGCCAAGCTCGAGTCCGCCCTCGCCGCCGGCGACCGCAGCGCAGCGCAGACAGCGTGGCTGGGTGCGTACGCGTACTACCTCAACCTCGGCGCCGTCTACCTGGAGGGGCCGATCTCCGACCTCAACGACGCCATCGACGGCACCCCGGGAGGCCTGCCCGGCGGCGTGTCCTCGCCCCAGTTCAGCGGCCTGCACCGGATCGAGCACGGTCTGTGGACCGCCGCGCCGCTCGCCTCGCTGCGGCCCTGGGCCCGGAAGCTGTCGCGCGACGTCGCCGGGCTGCAGAAGATGCTGCCGGGCGTCGAGATCGACCCGTTGGACTACGCCACGCGCGCCCACGAGATCCTCGAGGACGCCATGCGCGACCAGCTCAGCGGCACCGACGCCCCGTGGAGCGGCGCCGGGGTGCTCGGCACGTCCGCGGGCGTGGTGGCGACGACCGAGGTGATGAAGACGCTGGCCCCGGTGCTGCAGAACCGCGAGTCGGTGATGAGCACAGTGGCCGCCGACCTCACCGGCCTGCGCTCGACCCTCGCCTCGCTGGCGCGCGCCCATGGCGGCAGCCTGCCCACCACGGGGCAGCTGACCCAGATGCAGTCAGAGCAGCTCGACGGGTCCATCGGCCAGGCGCTCGAAGGCCTCGCCCAGGTGCCCGGCGCCCTGGAGACCACCACCGCGCCGGTCATCCCCCAGATCCCGGCCAACGACCGGAGGATCGACCCATGACGTCGCTGAACCGTCGTTCGTTTCTGGCGCGCGGCGCCGCGCTCACAGGCGCCGCGGGCGCCGGTCTCGCCAGCGGCGCGCGTGCCGCCGATGTGCCGGGCGCGACCGATCCGCCGTCGACGCCCGGCGCCGCCGTCGAGGGATCCAGCCTGGGCACCACCCAGCCGTTCACGGGCGTCCACCAGTCCGGGATCCTCAACCCCGCGCCTGCCCAGGCCGCGCTCGTGGCTTTTGACAGCGTCGCGCCGGACCGCGCCACGCTCATGGCGGCGTTGCAGGCGCTCAGCGCCCGCGCGCGGCAACTGGCCATCGGCGGAGCGATCCCGCTGCTCGAGATGGATGCCCCGCCGGCCGATTCGGGGATCCTCGGGCCCGACAACGCGCCCGACGCTCTGACCGTCACCATCTCCTTCGGCGCGTCGCTGTTTGACGGGCGCTACGGGCTCGCCGCCCAGCGCCCTGCCGAGCTGACCCGCATGCCCACCTTTCCGGTCGACCAGCTCGACCCCAAGCTCAGCCACGGCGACCTGCTCGTCCAGATCTGTGCCCAGCACCGCGACAGCGTGGTGCACACCGTCCGCGAGCTGACCCGCACCGTCCGGGGCGCGTTCCAGCAGCGCTGGAGCATGGATGGCTTCGCCGGCGCCAACCGCGGGCCCAGCCCCAAGAACAGCCCCCGCAACCTGTTCGCCTTCCGCGACGGGACCGGCAACCCGCAGACGACCGACGGTGCGCTCATGGACCGGCTCGTGTGGGCAGGGCAAGGCGAGCCGGCGTGGGCGGCGGGCGGCACCTATCAGGTGGTCAGGATCATCCGGATGCACGTGGAGTTCTGGGCCCGCGTCGGGCTCACCGAGCAGCAGAACATGATCGGCCGAGTGCGCGACACGGGCGCCCCGCTGGGCGGGACAGACGAGTTCCAGGACCCGCGCTACGACCTAGACCCGAAGGGCGAGCGCATCCCACTGGACGCCCACATCCGCCTGGCCAACCCCCGCACGTCGGCCACCGCCGACCAGAGGATCTTGCGGCGGGGCTTCAGCTACACCCGCGGCTTCGACGAGGCGGGCCAGCTGGACCAGGGGCTGCTGTTCGTCGCCTACAACCGTCGCCCGAGCAAACAGTTCGCGGTCGTCCAGAACCGTCTCAACGGCGAACCGATGACGGACTACATCACCCCCATCGGGGGCGGCTACTTCTTCGCCCCCCCGGGGGCGCGCGGCGCCACCGACTTCGTCGGTAGCGGCCTGTTCGCGTAGCTCCCTGACCACGACGGCGGCGGCGCGACAGGTGCACATCCAGGCGCCGACGATGCAGCCGGGCACCCCGGCGCGCGTCACCCTGTCGCCGTCGGGCAACGCCACGCTGCGGCAGGTCACGCTGGCGCTCCAGCTGCCACAGGGCTGGAAGGCGCAGGCGCGCGGTGCGCGAGGCGGCCGTCAATGTGTCCGTCTCCCCGTAAGCCTCCTCAGGGGACCAACTGCCGCCGCGTCAGTGACCTGGCGCGGCGGCAGCCCTTTGCTCATGCCCCGCCGCGTCCGATGAGGAACGCGACGAGCACGATGGCGATGACCAGCACTCCCAGCAGCACGAGACGCCACAGGTGAGAACGCCCGGGACGACGACGGGCCAGTTCGCGACGCGTTAGTGAGCTCATGAACAGGCGGGACTCGGGCATCCTCGGGGCGTGACCTGCGTATCGGGTCTCCAGCGTTGGATCCAAGCTCTGCGGGCACCGGTAGTCAACCGGCCGCCCCGGACGGACCCCGGAATTAGAAGGCTTTTTGTGGCCGCGTCGACGCCGCGCTATATCGTTCCGGGCGCCCGCACCCAGCACAGGAGGACGTTTTCAGTTGACCGACGTCGAAGCCCACATCACCGGGACCGTGTGGAAGATCGAGGTCGAGGTCGGCGACACCGTCGCGGAGGGCGACGCGGTCGTGATCCTGGAGTCGATGAAGATGGAGATGCCCGTCGAGGCCGAGGATCCCGGCGTGGTCACTGAGATCCTGTGCAGCGAGGGACAGTCGGTCTCGGAGGGCGACACGCTCGTTGTCCTCGAGTAGTCCTCCCGCAGGGCAGCTGCTGATCGATGAGCCGGCGCCCCACGTGGCGCGCTTGACGATCTCCAATCCGGGCAAGCGCGGCGCGCTGGATCAAGCGATCCTCGACAGCTTCGCCCGCACGATGCCCGAGCTCGATGCGCGCTGCGTGATCATCACCGGGCAGGGCCGGATCTTCAGCGCCGGCTACGACATCAGCGATCTGGGCGGCGGCGGATTCGCCGATGAGGCCGAGCGGCTCGTGGCGCATCCGTTCACCGCGGCCATCGACGCCGTGGAGGCCTACCCCTATCCGACGATCGCTGCCCTCAACGGGCACGCGATCGGGGGCGGACTCGAGCTGGCGCTGGTGTGCGACCTGCGGCTGGCCGCCCATCCGATCCGGTTGGGCATGCCGCCCGCCAAGCTCGGGCTGGTCTACTCCCACACCGGGATTCGCAAGTTCATCGACGTGATCGGCGCCGCGCGCACGCGCGAGCTGTTTCTGGTGGGCGGGAGGATCAACGCCGCCAAGGCCCATGCGTGGGGGCTGGTCAACGACGTCTTCGGCGCCGATGAGCTGGCCGACGCCGCGGTGGCGATGGCGCGGGAGATCGCCGCCAACGCGCCGCTGGCCCAGCAGGGCAACAAGCGGGTGATCCGGGCGGTGCTCGACGGCCAGGCCACCCTCGCACCCGAGGTGGAGCGCGAGCTGCTGGCCCTGCGCCACGCCTGCTTCTCCTCCGAGGACTTCCGCGAGGGCGTGCGGGCCTTCGCCGAGAAGCGGCCCCCGGAGTGGAAGGGCCGCTGATGAGCGACCCGGGCTGGACCGCCGAGCGCCTGGGCCCCGCCGACGGGCCGGTGGTGGCGGTGTTCGTTCACGGCGGCTTCTGGCGCGCGCGCTACGCCGCCGACACGATCGCGCCGCTGGCGCAGGCCTGCGCGGCGCGCGAGCCGCGCCCGTGGGTGTGGAACATCGAGTATCCGCGCGTGGGGATGACCGGTGGCGGCTGGCCCGGGACGGCGCAGGTGGTCAGCGACGCGCTCGGCGCCGCGGCGAGCGAGGCAGCGGGCCGCCCCGTGGTGGTGATCGGTCACTCTGCCGGCGGGCACCTGGCGCTATGGGCGGCCCTCCATCACCCCGTGGCCACGGTCATCTCGCTGGCCGGTGTGTGCGACCTGGAGGAGGGCGTGACAACTGGGATCGGCAACGGGGCGGTGCTGGAGTTCCTCGGCGCGGCTCCGGACTCCGACCTCTACGCGGCCGCCAGCCCGATCGCCCGCCTGCCGCTGGGCTCTCCCGCGGTGCTCATCCACGGCGATGCCGATGACGTGGTCCCCGTCGTGCAGAGCCGGCGCTTTCACAAGGCGGCGGTGGCAGCCGGCGACGAGTGCGAGCTGCACGAGCTGTCGGGCGGCGGCCACTTCGAGGTCATCGACCCCGGCGGCCGGGGGTGGCCGCTCCTCAGCGAGCGCCTGCTGGCGCTGGCCGCCGGCTGACTCACAGCAACCGGGCCCCGGGCACTAGGTGGCTGCAGCCCGGGCCTTGCTCCACTCGGCCTTGTGTACCCGCTTGGCCGCCTGATAGTCCGCCAGCGCCTGGGACGAGTCGACGTCGCCGAGCGTCGGATGCCACGGGATCAGGCCCTCGGCGGCGGCCACGCCGAAGCGCTTGGCCAGCACTGAGCCCAGCGCCTTGACCTTCATCTCGCCGAACCCGGGCAGGCCGCCGAGGTTGGCGCGCAGCGCGTCGGCGTCGGCGGCGGTGGTCCACACCCGCGCTGCGTCGCCGTCGTACTCGTCGCGGACGTGGAGGGCCAGATCGTGGACGCGCTGGGCCATCGAGCCTGGGAAGCGGTGGATCGCGGGCCGCTCCCGGAACACGGGCTCCAGGTCGGCGTCGGCGAGCGTCGCGGCGTCGATCGCCCCCAGGCGCTCCTTGAGGACCAGCGGACCGACGAACGCCTTCTGCACGGAGACCTGCTGGTCCAGGGCGAAGCCGATGAGCAGCGCCATGGGATCGGAGGCGATGAGCTGATTGGCCTCGTCTGAATCGGTGAAATAGAGGCGGTCGGGCATGGTGTGACCGATCTTACGGCGCCGCCGGCCTCTGCCGTCCGGATCGTGTCTTATGTTGCGTATCCGTGATCGAGATCGAGGCACGGCTTGACGAGCTGAAAGCCCTCGGGCTCGTACGCCGCACCCGTCTCGTCTCCGGGCCCCAGGGGCCGCACGTGCTGCTCGACGGCAAGCCCGTGCTCCTGCTCTGCTCGGACAACTACCTGGGCCTGGCCGATCACCCGCGCGTGCGCGAGGCCGCCGCCGATGCCGCCATGCGCTGGGGCGTCGGGGCAGGCGCGTCCCGGCTGGCGTCGGGCACCATGACCATCCACCGGCGCCTGGAGGACCGTCTGGCGGCGTTCATCGGTCGCCAGAATGTGCTCCTGTTCGGCTCGGGGTACCTGGCCAACACCGGCGCCGTAGCGGCGCTGGCCCGCAGCGGGGACGTCGTGTTCACCGACGAGCTCAACCACCCCTCGCTCGCCGACGGCTGCCGCCTGTCCGGAGCCGAGGTGTTCGTCTATGACCACGGCGACGTGGATCACCTGGCGTGGGGCATTCGCGAGGCCGATGGCCGCGGCACGCTGATCGCCACCGACAGCGTGTTCGGGATGGACGGAGACGTCGCGCCGCTTCAGGAGATCATCGAGCTCGCCCAGCGCCACGGCCTGCGCACGATCGTCGCCGAGGGGCACGGCTTCGGCGCGCTGGGCCCCGACGGCCGCGGGGCGCTGGCCGAGGCGGGGCTGGAGGATCACGTCGATGTGATCGCCGGGTCACTCGGCAAGGCGCTCGGATCGCACGGAGGCTTCGTGGCCTGCGATCACCAGATGTCGCGTTATCTCATCAATGCGGCCCGCACCTTCATCTTCTCCACCGCGCTCCCGCCTCCGGCCGTCGCCGGCGCGCTGGCGGCGCTCGGGCTCCTGGAGGAGAAGCCACAGCGCGTGCGCCGGCTGGCCACCAACGCGGCCGCCCTCCGAGCCGGGCTTGGCCGCGAGGGCTTCGACCTCGGCGGGTCGTGCACCCATATCGTCCCCCTCATCGTCGGCGACGCCGAGCTCGCCTCGCGGGTGTCTGAGGCGGCGCTGGCGCGCGGCGTGTTCGCCCAGGCGATCCGCCCGCCGACGGTGCCGGCGATGACGGCCCGGGTCCGGCTGGCCGTGATGGCCACCCACCGCGAGGAGGAGCTCCTCCAGGCCGCGCGCACGCTCGGCGGCGTGGCCCGCTCGCTGGGCATCCCACCCCGCCATGCGCGCGAGCCGATGCTCGCCCCCGTCTCCGCTGAGGCCGAGACCGCGGTCGCGGTCGAAGGGCGCTCGGATGGGCCGGCGGCGTCCCGCGGGGTGTTCGACTTCGAGGCGCCCGAGCCGGCCCGGCGCGCCGCCTGACCTGCTCTTCGTCTGCGGTCTCGTGAGCCCCCAGTTGCGCGGGTGCTTTGTCACCGGCACCGATACCGGGGTGGGCAAGACCGTAGTCGCCGCCGCGATCGTGGCCGCGCTGCGGCGCCGGGGGGCGGCGGTGAGGGCGGTCAAGCCGCTCGTCACCGGCCTCGACGATCCGCCCGACCCCGACTGGCCGCCTGACCACGAGCTCCTGGCGCGCGCTGCCGGGTCTGACGCGGCCGACGTGATCCTGGCCGGCTACGGGCCGCCGGTGTCCCCCCATCTGGCCGCCGAGCTGGCCGGCGGTCCGCCGCCGACGCTGCGGTGGCTGGCCGACGGGGTGCGCGGTGCTGGTCGCGTCGGCGAGGTCACTGTCGTTGAGGGCGTCGGCGGTCTGCTCGTGCCGCTCGGTCCCGACGCCGATGTCCGCGCCCTCGCCCGCGAGCTCGAGCTGCCGCTGGTGGTCGCGGCGCGGCCGGGTCTGGGCACGATCAACCACACGCTGCTCACCCTCGAGGCCGCTCGCTCCGCGGGGCTCACGGTCGCCGGCGTGGTGCTCACCCCGTGGCCGCCGGAGCCGAGCGTGATGGAGCGGTCCAACCGCGACACGATCGCCCGCCTGGGTTCCGTCGAGGTGGCCACGCTGGCCCCCGTGGTGCGCGCCGACCCGGAGCTGCTGGCCGACGCCGGCACCGCGCTGCCGCTCGAGCGGTGGCTGGCCGACGCTTTGCGGTAGCGGAGTACTAGTCCTCGTACGGGCTGAAGTCCCGCTTGCGCGCGCCGCACACGGGACAGAACCACGTGTCAGGGATGTCCTCAAACGCGGTTCCCGGGGGAATGCCGCCGTCCGGATCGCCCTCGGCCGGGTCGTAGATGAACCCGCATGATTCGCACATGTATTTCATCGGTCGGCAGCCTAGATGATTGATTCGGTAGCGGCCGGTGCGCCGGGGCGGCCGCACCGCCGCGATGGGTGTAGGGTCGCCTGGTGAACACCCCGCGGCCCGCACCCGGTGAGGAGCTCAACACCGGCCCGGAGACGGTCCCGCGGGTGGCCGCGACGGTCATCCTCATGCGCGGAGGCGACGACGGCCTGGAGGTCCTGCTCGCCCAGCGCAACCCGCAGGCCCGTTTCATGGGCGGCGCCTGGGTGTTCCCCGGCGGCGCCGTCAGCGCCGAGGACGGCGACGGCGAGGCGGGCCGGCGGGCGGCGGCGATCCGGGAGCTGCGCGAGGAGGTGGGCGTCGCGCTCGCCGATCCGGCCCAGCTGGAGGCGTTCTCGCGCTGGATCACCCCGGCGGTGGTCAAGATCCGCTACGACACATGGTTCTTCCTGGCGCTGGCCCCCGACGGCGCCGAGCTGCGGATCGACGGCCGGGAGATGGTCGACGCGCGGTGGTTCTATCCGAGCGACGCCCTGGACGCGTCGCGGTCGGGCCAGATCATGCTCGTGTTCCCGACCATCAAGCACCTGGAGCAACTGTCGGGGTTTGAGTCGGCGCACGCGCTGATGGATCACGCGCGCACGCGGACGGTGGAGCCGGTCCAGCCCCGGGTGGTGGGAACCGGCGAGACCGCGCGCATCGTGCTTCCGGGAGAGCCCGGCTATGACGGCTGAATCGGAAGTCCGGCCCGCCTCCCCACTGACCGTGGCGGTCACCGGGCCCACCGGCGACATCGGCCGCTCGCTGCTGCGGGTCCTGGAGGCCAGCCCGGGGGTGGGGCGCGTGGCCGCGATGGCCCGCCGGCCGTTCGATCCCGCCGCCGAGGGCCTGATGAAGATCGAGTACCGCCAGGCCGACGTGCTCGACCCCGGCGCCGTGGGTGACGTGATCGCCGGCGCCGACGTGGTCGTGCATCTCGCGTTCATGATCATGGGCAGCACCCAGGACACCGCCGAGATCAACCTCACGGGCTCACGCAACGTGTTCGAAGCCGCGATCGCCGCCGGTGCGTCGCGCCTGGTCTACGCATCGTCGGTCGCCGCCTACGGATTCGGGTCCGACAACCCCCCGGTCCTGACCGAGGACCTCGAGCCGCGCGGCACCGCACGCCACTACTACTCGGCCCAGAAGGCCGAGCTCGAGGGGACCCTGCGCGAACTGCTCGCCGGCTCGGACACCGATGCCTATGTCTTTCGCCCGTGCATCGTCGCGGGGCCCGACGCCCTGACCCTGGTGGAGACGATCCCCTATGTCCAGCTGTCGGAGAAGATGCCCTCGGCGGTCCTGCGCGTGCTCGAGTTCATGCCGGCGCTCAAGCCGGTGCTCCCCGACCCCGGGGTCCCGTTCCAGCTCGTTCACCATGATGACGTGGCCACCGCGCTGGAGGCGGCCGTCCTCGGCCGCGGCGAGCCGGGGATCTACAACCTCGCCGGCGACGGGACGCTGACCCTCGCCGACCTCGCCGACGCACTGGGCTGGTACAGCGTGCCGGTCCCGGAGCTCGCCGTCGGTGCCACCGCGGAGATCGTCGCCCGTCTGCCCTTCGTTCCCGCTGAGGCTCAGTGGATCGAGAGCCTGCGCCGGCCCGTGATCATGGACACCTCGCGCGCGCGGGACCTGCTGGGCTGGGCACCGGCGCACGATGCCCGGGAGACCCTGGAGCAGATGGTGCGGGCCGCGCGGTCGGAGCGGCTCATCCGGTAGCTGCTGCGGCGGCGCGGGCGCAGGTCAACCGCAACCTGGGAGGAGTCGGGCGCGGGCCGCCGATTGCGATAAAAGTGCCGCTATGCGGCATAAATATCGCAATCGTCGGCGCCCACCCCGGATCGGCGTCGTGCGCACACGCCGACGAACCACCCAGCTCCGCTACGTGTCGCCGTTGAGGTTGGGCAGCCCCAGGGACTGCAGCCAGTTGCTCACGGTGATGTTGAGGGTGGTGAACTCGCCGGTCCAGATGAGCACGCCCATGGCGATCAGCACGCCGCCGCCGACCCCGATCACGACCGGGTAGTGGCGCTTGATCACGGCGAACGCGGCGGTGGCGGTGCCGAAGGCCATACCGGTGATGAGGAACGGGACAGCGAGCCCGGCGCAGTACACCGCCAGTAGGATCGCTCCGTGCGACGCCGAGTTGGACGTGCCGGCGGCGGTGACGATCGCACCGAGGGTGGGCCCGGTGCATGGCGTCCAGGCCAGGGCGAAGGCCATCCCGGCGAGCACGGGCCCCCCGCGGCCGGCGCGCTGCATCAATCCGGGCATGTGCCACTCGCGCGACAGCGCGGGGATGAACGGCGCGGCAACGAACACCACACCCATGACGATGATCACCGCGCCGGAGACCTTCAGCGCGGTGGGGCCGGTGAGCGCCGAGTGCAGTGCCCGCTGCCCCAGCAGTCCGAGGGCGATGAAGATGAACGAGAAGCTGCCCACGAACGCCAGGCTCGGGCCGAGCACGCGGCCCGTGCTGACCTCATCGGGGCGGCCGCCGGCGACCGCGGAGATGTAGCCGGGCACAAGTGGAAGCACGCACGGCGACAGGAACGAGATCAGCCCGGCGCCGAACGCGACTGGGAGTCCGATTCCCGACGCTGCATCGACCATGGTGGCATCGAGGGTATCGGCTGTCTGTTGCGCTCACGTGAGGGCTTTCGACGCTGGGCGCGGAACGCCGCGGCGGCGGAGCGCGCGTCTCGCCTCACCCCGACCCGCCCAAGCTCCGCTGATTGGTGGGATTTCCTCCATCGGAGGGCAAAATCTGAAACTTTCCCCCGCCTCACCCGTTAGGATGGGGCAGGGTTAACCGTGGAAGCCTCCGCACTCCCACCTTCGGTCGCAATCGCACGAACGAGGCTCGCGCTGGGGGCCCCGCTTCTCCGGTTCCGGTCCGACGAGCAGCTGGTGTCGCTGTTCCGATCCGGCAGCGAGGAGGCCTTCCGGGTCATCCACGACCGCTACCGGCAGCGGATGTTCGCGTACACGCGGCAGATGCTCACCGGCTCGGCCGTCGACGCCGAGGACGCCGTCCAGGAGATCTTCGTGCGCGCGTACTCGGGCCTGCGCGCCAGCGATCGCGAGCTGGCGCTGCGCGCCTGGCTGTACCGCATCGCCCACAACCGCTGCATCGACGAGCTGCGACGCCCGCAGTCCGTCGCCACCGAGGCCATCCCGGCGACGGTGCCGAATGCCGGGGGTGATCCAGTGGTGCGGCTGGAGCAGCGTGACGCGCTCCAGCGCCTGATCGCCGACGTCCAGCGCCTGCCCGATCAGCAGCGCTCGGCGCTCCTGATGCGCGAGCTGGCCGGCATGACCTACGCCGATGTGGCCGGCGCGCTCGGCGTCTCGGTCCCGGCGGTCAAGTCTCTGCTCGTCAGAGCCCGCGTCGGCCTGGCCCAGGCCAGCGAGGCGCGTGACACCTCCTGCGCGCGCATTCGCGAGGATCTCATCGTCTCTCACGATCGCGGCGTCCGGGCCAGCGGCCTGGCCCGCCGGCACCTTCGTGACTGCCCGCATTGCCGTCAGTTCCGCTCCGAGGTCCGCGGCGTGAGCCGGCAGCTGGCCGCGTTCGTCCCGGCGCTGGGGCCGATCGGCGTGATCGCCAAGCTGCTCGGGCTTGGTGGCGCGGGTGGCAGCGGGGCGGCCGCCGGCAGCAGCGCGCTCGCGAGCGGCACCGCCGCGACCGCCACCGCCGCGGGCGGCCTGGCGGGAGGGGGCGCAGCCGCGGGCGTCGGCGCACTCGCGAGCGGCCACGTGGTCACGCTCCTGGCGGCGGCGGTCGTCACCGCCGGAGGTGCCATCGAGCTCCAGCACATCGCGCCCCCCGCGCCGCAGCACGCCCGCCACCATCACGTGGCCCCGGCCGCGCACGCCCGGGCCAGCAGCGCGGCGACCAGCGGCGGGAGCGTTCTGGCCTCGTCGGCCGCCACGAGCACCGCCAGCGCGGCATCCCCGGCGGCCACCGGCTCCAACGCGAGCAGCTCCACCACGCAGACGGCGTCGAACCCGTTCGCCTCCGCCGGCTCGGCCACGCGGACCGCGCATCACCCCGCCAAGACCTCCAAGAGCTCTGTTCTGGGCCCGCCGCTGTCGGAGACGATCGACCCCGACCACTGGGATTACCTGTACGGCATCTCGGGAGGCGCGAACGGCCTCACCAATCCGTCTGGCTCCTCGAGCTCCACGGCCACGCCGGCCCCGACCTCGACCCCGAGCGCCGACGGCACATCTCCCACATCGGCGACCGGCACCACGACGCCGCCGGCGACCACCGGCACCGCGACCCCGACCCCCACGGCGGGCACGGCGCCGGCGACCTCGACCGGCACGGCTCCGACGGGCGGCACTCCCACCAGCTCCGGGGCATCGGCGACCGGCACCTCGAGCGGGGGCACCACTCCCAGCAGCTCCACCGGCTCCACCAGCTCGACCGGCAAGTCCAACGTCACGGTGACCCCGGCGACGTCCACGGGCTCGATCAACCCGGCCAAGCTGCCGGCGGCCGCCAAGCCTCACGGGCACGGTACGATCGCCGTGTTCACGATGACGGGCAACTGACCAGCGCGTACCTGGAGACGCTTGAGCACGAGGAACTGCTCGTGCGCCGCGGGCCGCGGTCGGGCCTGTACACGCTGATCGCGATTCACTCGACGGCTCGTGGCGCGTCGCTCGGCGGCTGCCGCATGTGGGGTTACGGCGACGCCCGCCTGGCCGTGCGCGACGTCCTGCGCCTGTCGCGCGCCATGACCTACAAGGCCGCCGTGGCCGACCTGCCGCTCGGTGGCGGCAAGGGCGTCATCATGGCGCCCACCGACGCCCCACTGACCCCCCGCCGCCGGCGCGCGGCGCTCCTGGACTTCGGCGATCTCGTCGAGTCCGCCCAGGGCCGCTACATCACCGCCGAGGACGTCGGAACCTCGAGCCGGGACATGGCCGTGATCGCCCAGCGAACGGACCACGTCGCCGGCCTGGCGCGCAGCCGGGGCGGCTCCGGCGACCCGAGTCCGTTCACGGCGCTCGGAGTCGAGGCGGCGATCCGGGCCACATGCCAGCGCGCGTTCGCCGATGCCTCGCTCCGCGACCGGAGCGTCTGCGTGCTCGGGCTGGGCCACGTGGGCTCCCGGGTGGCCAAGCGCTGCGCACGTGCCGGCGCGCGGTTGATCGTGGCCGACGTCGACCCGCGCAAGCGGGCGCTGGCACGCGAGCTCGGCGCCAGCTGGTCGACCCCCACCGAGGCCTGGCAAGCCGAGGTCGACGTGCTCGTCCCGTGCGCGCTCGGCGGCCTGTTTGACGACGAGGTCGTCCCGCGCCTGCGCTGCCGGGCGATAGCCGGCGCCGCCAACAACCAGCTCGCCGACGACGGCATCGCGACCCTCATGCAGGACCGGGGGATCCTGTGGGCGCCCGACTTCGTCGCCAATGCCGGAGGGATCATCAACATCGCCGAGGAGGCCGGCGGCTACCACCCAGCCGCGGCGCGCCGGCGCGTCCGCGGCATCGGCGACACGCTGGGGATGATCTTTCACCGCTCCGAGGAGACCGGCGAGACCCCCCTCGCGGCGGCCATGGAACTGGCTCGGCTGCGCCTTGACGGCGCGGCGCCTCAGCGCGGCTCCGAGGCGCTCCGCGCCTCGGGCCCGGGACGGTCCACGCCGGCAGGGAGCCGGCCCTCGGCCTGAAGCTTGTCCAGGTGGGCGGCGAGCGTCACCGTCGCCGCCGGGCGCAGCGGCTCGGGGACGTCCGCCCACGCCGCATCGAGCAACTCGTCCACCGTGCGGGCGCCCGCGTCGATGCCGTCGATGAGACGGCGCTCGCGGTCAAGGCGGTGCGCGACGTACTCGTCTAGCTTGGCGCCAGGATCGTCCACCGGCGGCCCGTGCCCCGGCAGCAACACCGACAGCTCGCGCCGGCGCAGCTCCCCCAGCGCTTCCAGGTAGCGCGTCAGCGCTCCCGGGTCAGGCGCGATGAAGACGCTGCCCTGGCCCAGGACGGCATCGCCGGTCAGCGCAACGGTGCCCACGATGAACGCGAGATGGTCGGGCGCGTGGCCCGGCGTGGCCACCACCTCCAGCGGCCCGAACGTGCTGCCATCGCGCAGCAGCCGGTCGACGTCCCCGCGCGCAGCCGCCGCCGGCGCCTGGGGGAAGCGCGCTCGGACCGCCGGGATGCCGCCGGAGTGGTCGCGGTGGTCGTGGGTCAGCGCCACCCCGCCGAGGCCGCCGCGGCGCTCCAGTTCGGCGATCACGGCCTCGAGATGGTCGGGCAGGTCGGGGCCGGGGTCGACCAGCCACGCCGGCCCTGAGCCGACGATCCAGGAGTTGGTGCCCGAGAGCGTGAACAGGCCCGGGTTGTTGGCGCGCAGCCCGACGATCTCGTGCGCAGGGAACTCCAGCCGTGTCACTGCTTGAATTGTCGGACATGGCGGCGTCCGCCGACGACTCGCGTCCCCCGGGGGATGATCCCGGAGACGCCGTGGTCCTTGGCGGCGCGCGCCGCCGCGAGCCGGTACTCCCGGACGGCGCGCGCGGCCGCGACGACGAGGACCCCGGCCGCAGCCTCTGGCGTGGGCTCATCTCCCTCGTCATCCTGGTGGCGCTGGTGGTGTCGCTGCTGCTGGCGGTGCCCGGCCTGCACGGCGTCGCGGATGCCGTCGCCGACATGCGACTCGGCTGGGTGGCGGTGGCCGTCGTGCTCGAGATCCTGTCCTGCCTCGGGTACGTGATCGCGTTCCTGCAGGTGTTCGACCGCGCGCCGGTCCGTTTCGGGGCGCGCGTCGCGCTCAGCGAGCTGGCCTTCGGCGCCGCTGTGTCGCTGGGCGGCGCCGGAAGCATTGCGGTCGGCGCGTGGCTGCTGGTCGAACGCGGCGCCAATCCGGCGCGGGTGGCCCAGCGCTCCGCCGTGCTGTTCCTGCTCACCAGCGCCATCAACGTCGTGACGCTCGTGCTGGCGGGGCTCGGGCTGGCCCTCGGAGTGCTCAACGGACCCGACAACCCGCTCCTCAGCGTGGTGCCCGCAGCGGTGGGCACCGCGGTGCTGGCATTGTTCCTGGCTCTGCCGGCAATCAGCGACCGTGTCGCCGCCGGCTGGTCACCCGGCCGCGCCCGCACCCTGCTGACCGAGTTCGCGGGGACGATCCGCTCGACCCGGCAGCTGCTGAGCACGCCGGATTGGCGGATCATCGGCGCTGTCGCGTTCTTGTGGTGCGACATCGGGGTGCTGGCGGCGTGCTTCGCCGCGGAGGGGACGGTTCCGCCCCTCGCGACGATCGTGCTCGCCTACCAGATCGGTTACCTGTCCAATCTCATCCCCATCCCCGGGAACATCGGTGTCCTCGACGGGAGCCTCGTGGGGATGTTCGTCATCTATGGGGTGTCGGCGACCCTCGCCACGGCGGCGACGGTCGTCTACCACGCCATCGCCCTGTGGGTCCCGGCGATGTGGGGCACCGTGGCCTTTCTCATCCTGCGGCGCACGCGCCACGAGCCAATCACCCTGCGGCCCCCGCGCGAGGTCCGGCGACGCCGGCGCCTCGAGCGCAGCCGGCACGCCGCCGACTGATTCACGTCGGCGACATCGCCCATTCGTCCGTCGCGGTTGACCGATCGGCCTGGCGACCCTATCCTGGCGGCGTCTCAGGGCTCCGGGGCTGGCGCCGCCATTCCTTACCACGGACGCGTAACGAATGCTCGTTTCCGATGATCAGACACAGCCGTATGACCCCGTCCCGGCGCGGGGCGCGACGGCGCACGCCGGTCACGAGCTGACCCCGCATCTCGCGCTTCAGCTGCCGCCCCAGGCCATCCCCCACCTGCAGCAGCTCCGGGCAGCGCTGGGGTGCTATCGCGCCACCGCCGCGCCCGCCGAGCTCTCGGCGGCGTTCCCGTTCGCGGTGGCTCTGATCAGCACGATGCAGTCGCCCGCCAGCGGCCGTCCCGAGCTCGAGCACCTGCGCCGCCTGGCCAACGCGCTCCCCGAGTTCGGGGAGCTTCTCTCCTGCGCTGCCGTCGAGGCCGAGCGCGTCGTATGCGCCGGAACCGCCGGGGTGTGGCGCTCGCTGGGGCTGCGCTCCGCCGCGCCGTCGTGGACCGCCGCCGAGCGCGATGCCGCACGGATGGTGTTCGCCTGCGCGTGCGCGCCCGCCATGCGGATGGACCCGGTGCGCTTCCAGACCGCCCTGCGCGCCGTCGCCGCTCTCCGCTTCGCGGACCTGCTCTGCCGCGAGCTGGCCGAGAGCGAGGAAGCGTGGACCCGTGCGCTGGGCGACCGCTACGAGTCGGTTCGCCACCGCTGCGCGCGCCGCACGACGTGGCGCAGTCTCGGACTCTCCGACCTGCTGCGCGGCGACGAGATCTCGCGCAAGGCCGTGACGAGCCGCCTGGGGCGCTGGATGGCCGACGGCGGGCCGCTGCCCACCCTTGCCGGCGAACTCGAGGCGGCCATCGTCCACGCCCGTACGCCGGCCCGCTTCGCCTGAGCTCTTAGATGACGCCCGTGAGCACCAGGGCGCCGATCGCGATGAGCACGAGCGCGGTCACGGCGTTGCCCCAGCGATCAAGCCAGTCGCCGCGGATCTGATACCCGCCCTTGGCGGCTCCGAGCGTGAGGCCCACGATCGTTCCGATCGTCACCGCTCCGAAGATCACCACCGAGCCCACGGCGGTGGCCACGCCGGCGGTCGTCGCCGCCAGGAACACCGGCAAGATCGTCAGATCCGGCGAGGCCGCGGCGCCGAAGGGCACCATGACGGCCGCGAGGCCGCGGATGCCACGCTGCGCGCCCGGGTCCGCGGTATGGCGGTGGCCGTGGTGATCGTGCCCGGCGGGCTGGTCGTGGCCGTGCTCGTGGTCGTGGTCGTGATCGTGCTCGTGGTCGTGGTCGTGCTCGTGGTCGTGGTCGTGGTCGTGGCTGTGGCCGTGCCCGGTGGCCTGGAGCGCGGCGAAGCCGATGCCGGTGGCGATCAGCAGGCACCCGATGATCGCGTCCTGGGCGCCCGCCACCGCGTGGCGGAACTGCAGCCCGACGGCGATGAGCACCGCCCCCAGCACGATCGACAGCAGGACGTGGGCGACGCCGGCGAGGCCCGAGAGGCGCGCGATCTTGGCCATCGGGTACCGGCGCGCCCGCCCCAGCACGGCGAGCGGCACCCAGTGGTCGGGCAGGACGGCGTGGCCGAAGCCCACTCCGGCGGCCGCCGCAAACAGAGCGGGAGTGGCGTTGGTCATGCCGTGACCGCGTCAGCCGCGAGGCTGGCGGCGAGGCCGAGCCGGAGATGCTCGGTGTGGGAGACGGCCTCCTCCAGCAGGCTGCGGATGTGCTCGTCGTGTAGCGCGTAGATCACCTGGCGCCCGTCGCGCTCGCCCACCACCAGGCCCAGGTGCCGGAGCACCCGCAGCTGCTGCGAGACCGCGGACTGCTCCATCACGACGTGCCGGGCCAGCTCGCCGACCGAGCAGGGGCCGGCGGCCAGGCGGCTGAGGATGCGCACCCGGCTCGGGGTGGCCAGGGCGTGCATCGTCTCCGCCACCGAGCGGGCGGTCTCGGCCGTCAGGACGCTCAGATCGGGCTCGAGTCCATGACTCATGCACGCATTATTGCATGAACAGGTATGCATATATCTCCGCGCACTGAACCGTGGACCCCGCCCGCCGGTTTGGTGTAGAAACGCACCGTCAGCGCGGCGCGAACGCTGCGCGACGCCAACCCGGAGGTGGAGAGAGATGGCAGGCGAAGCGATCCGTACGACGCACGCGGGCAGCCTCCCGCGCCCTGACGATGTCGTTGACATGATCTGGGGGCAGTTGGAGGGCAAGGAGGTGGACCCCCGGGCGCTCGAGGAGCGGATCGACGTCGCCGTCGCGGAGGTCGTCAGCAAGCAGAAGGAGGTCGGGCTCGACGTCATCAGCGACGGCGAGATGAGCAAGACGGGGTTCAGCACCTACGTCAACGAGCGCTTCTCCGGCTTCGACGGCCGCTCGGAGTTCCAGGCTGACGACGTCGCCGACTTCCCCGACCTCGCGATGCGCCTGTTCAACACCCCGTCGATGGCCCACATCGTGTTCTCCAACTGCGTCGGCCCGGTGGAGCTGTCTGACAAGGACGCCGTGCATCACGACATCGCCCGCCTCAAGAAGGCGATCGGCGACGCCGACCCGGCGTCGGCGTTCATGGGCACGATCAGCCCGGGGCAGATCGCCTTCAACTATCCCGACCAGCACTACGGCTCGCACGAGACCTACCTGGCCGCGCTGGCCGACGCGCTCTCCTACGAGTACAAGGCGATCGCTGACGCCGGCTTCATGCTCCAGATCGACTCGCCCGACATGGCGATGGCCGCCCACTGCCGCTCGGTGGGATCGAGCGTCGGGGACTGGCACACCCACCTCCCGCTCGCGGTGGAGGCGCTCAACGCCGCCCTGGACGGCATCCCGCGCGAGCAGGTCCGCTTCCACGTCTGCTGGGGCAACTACGCGGGACCCCACCACAAGGACGTCCCCCTCGCCGACATCATCTCCGACGTTCTCAAGGTCAACGCCGGGACGATCTACGTCGAGGGCGGCAACCCCCGCCACGAGCACGAGTGGCGCGTCTTCCGCGACACCGCGCTTCCCGACGACACGTCGGTGATCCTCGGCGTCGTGGACGTCAAGTCCAACCACGTCGAGCACCCGCTGGTCATCGCCGACCGGCTCACCCGGCTGGGCAAGATCATCGGCAAGGATCGGCTGATGGCGGGCACGGACTGCGGGTTCGACACGTTCATCCGCTTCTCGCTGGTCGATCCGAAGGTCGCCTGGCTGAAGCTGCGCTCGCTCGTGGAGGGTGCGGAGATCGCGTCGGCCGAGCTCTGACGGGCGTCCGGCGGCCGCGCCGTTCCGGCCGCACGGAGCAGACGCCGGCGGCGGGCCCGTCCGCGCCGCGCTCACTACCGTTGCAGTGGATGGACGTCACGCACCGTGAGCGCGTCGAGACTCTGCTGGCCGACGCCGCCGCCGAACACGAGACCCTGATGTCGCGGCTCCCGGCCGATCTGGCGGCGTCACTGCCGGTGGACGCACAGGGGGTCACGCAGGCGATCGACCACCTGGCCACCGCGGCGGGCCTCTCCGCCGCGGAGCGGCGCGCGCTCATCCGCCCCCACGCGGTCAACCCGGCGGTGCTGCACGCCCGCGTGTTCGGCGCCGTGCCCCTCGGGCGCGACACGATCATCGGCTCGTTCGTCGAAGGGGCGCGTGTGCGCGCCGACGCGCTCACGGCGCTTGCTGACGCGGTCGGCGGTGAGCCGCTGGGCGAGGCGGTCCGCCGGCTGCTCGTTTCCAACCCCCCGCCCGTGGCCTCCGACGGGCCCGGCGTCGTCGACGCGCTGCGGGCGACCTATGCCGCGCACGAGCGCGCCGCGCTGCTGATCGCCGCCCGCCTCGACGCCGAGTAGCAACGGCGGCGCGGCGTTCGTGGCACGCGCGTCAATCTCCGCGCCATCTCACCGTTGTTTGGATGGGACCGGCGGTTGCTCGAAAGGATTCGACCAGGCGTGCCAGCGCAGATCACATTGGAGGACCTGAGCTCGGCGCTCGAGCCAGAGCTCAGCACCACCCCCCTGCGGCCCTACGATCGCCGGCGCGACGGGCTGACGGCGCGCCGTCGTCACAGCGACGCACACAAGATCGTCGCCTCCATCCTGGCCGTGCTGGCGCTCGTGGGCTGCGTGACCGCCATCCTCGTGCTCGCCATTGAGCCCACCGCGGCCCGGCTCCAGGGCGACATCGGCTCGCTCAACACCCGCCTGTCGACCACGCAGAGCCGGCTCGCCGCCCTCCAGAAGATCGCGGTCCACACCGCCAGGCAGGGGTCGCGCCTGACCCGGCGCATCGGGCTGCTCGACCGGCACATGACCGGTCTGGGACGCACTGTCCACGGGCTTCAGGGCAGCTCGAGCCTGACCCGCGAGCAGACCGCCGGCCTGCGCGCGTGCTTTGCGGCCCTTCAGCAGGAGCTCGGCGGCCTCACGCTCAGGACCCGCTCGGTCCACGGCCGCCTGGCGGGCGTCGGGCTGAGCGAGACCATGGGCCCGTCCGCCGCGTGCGGCGCCATGTTCAGCGGCGCCTGACCCCGCGGTCGATGAACTGCGGGCGCCGGCGTTAGCACTGTGTTGTGTTGGCGCGACTGACTCCAAGGTCGGACGGGGCCCCATTCACGGAGAGTCCGAGACTGCCGACGGAGATGAGGGCACGCGAGAGGCTCGGATAGACAGGGGATGCCATCCAGCGGCAGCAGCGCTCGCGGTAAAGTACGAGGCCGCTCGGGCCTCGCCGACATTCGACACAGACGGAGGTGGTTTCCGTGGGAGACACCGTTCTGGGGCCAATCGACTACCTCGCGGTGGAGTGGCCTGGAAGGCACGTGACCGGCGAAGGGTTCCGGCTGCTGATGGACCTGGTGGACCACGACATCGTCCGCATTCTCGACCTGCTGTTCATCGCCAAGGACGCCGAGGGGAATGTATCGACGGTCGAGGTGGCTGACGTGGAGCATTCCGACGCGCTCGATGAGCGGCTGTGGGGTCTGTCGTCCGGCCTGCTCGACCAATCTGACATCGACCAGGTCAGCGCGGCGATCGCACCGGGGAGCCTTGCCGGGATCCTCGTATACGAGAACGTCTGGGCGGTCCCGATGTGGACGGCGATCGATCGCAGCAGTGCGCGCCTTGTCGGCGCTGGGCGCATAGTCGCCCACGATCTGATCGCCGCGCTCGACGCCCCCGATGCGGGGTGACGACCCTCTCTTGAACGGAGACGCACATGGGACTGTTGAAAACAGGGTTGAAAGCGGCTGTCGCGGTGAAGACAGCCGATCTGATCCACGAGCGCGTGCTCACGCGCCAGCAGGAGCACGCCGCCGCGCATGGTCACCCAGGGCCGGTGGCGGCGCAAGCCGCCGCGCCGATGCCCGGGGCGCCGGCCGCTTCGTCGCCGGACATGGGGCACAAGCTCGCGCAGCTTACGCAACTCGGTGAGCTGCGCGCGTCAGGCGTGCTGACGGACGCTGAGTTCGAGGTCCAGAAGGCGCATATCCTCAGCGCCTGATCGGTGGACATCGGCGCCGATCATCGAGCTGTGCAAACGAGTCGGCCTGTGACGCCCGCACCGAGCAGCAGTCTTGATCGGATAGAGCACATCGTCGTCCTGATGTTGGAGAACCGCTCGTTCGATCACATGCTCGGGTATCTCTCGCTCGAGAGCGGCCGCGACGAGGTGGATGGGCTGCGGCCAGGGATGGCCAACGACCATGGGGACACGCGCCACCCGATCCACCACCTGGCGGCGACGTACCTTCCTGACGAGCGTTGGGACCCTGAGCACACCGCGGCGGCGACGGACATGCAGATCAACGACGGGGCGATGGATGGCTTCTCCGCGGCCTACGCGCAGACGCTCGCCGCTCGTGGCGTCGACCACGGAGACCCCGGCGTCGTAATGGGTTACTACAACGCTTCCGACCTGCCGGTGTTCGACCATTTCGCAAGGGAGTTCTGTGTCTGTGACCGGTGGCACAGCTCGGTCGCGGGAGCAACGTGGCCGAATCGTCTCTACGCGCTCACGGGAGGCGGCGCTCGAAGCCGCGACGACCCGAAAGTGCCGATCTACCACCAGCACTCGTTTGTTCGCTATCTGGACGCCGCCGATGTCTCCTGGCGGTGGTATTCGCACGACGTCGCCACGCTCCGGCTCGCCGATGTCAGGTACCGAGTGGGACATCGCGAGCACTTTGCCTACGTGCAGAAACTGAAACTGGTGTTCAAGACACGTGGCAGAGGTCTTCTGTACCTCAATGAGGATGCTGCGAGCTTCCTGGAGGATGCCGCCTACGGTCAACTACCAGCGGTCTCCTGGATCGACCCGAACTTCAAGGACTTCAACCTCATCGGGTCTCCCCCGAACGATGACCACCCACCCTCAGACGTGACGCACGGGCAAGAGCTGGCGCTCCTCGTCTACAACGCGCTCGCAGCCGGCCCGCAGTGGGACACGACGCTGCTGCTCGTGTTCTATGACGAGCACGGTGGCTTCTTTGACCACGTCGCACCACCTGAACACCCGCCCGATGACGATCCGGCAACGTTCACGCGCTATGGGGTGCGCGTGCCGGCGTTCGTCATCTCGCCATGGGTGACGGCGGGCTCGGTCTCCCACACCCTGTTTGACCACGCCACCATCCCGAAGACGATCCTGCAGCGTTTTTGCCCGAGCGAGCTTGAGGCCCCGTCCAGCGGTGTCGCGCATTCCCGCGAGAAGGGCCATCGGCGGCACATGACGAGACGCATCGCCGAGGCCGCCCACCTCGGAGAGCTCCTGACACTCGACCAGCCGCGGCCCGCACCGGACCGCAGTGCCCTCGTGGACTGGTTCGCGGCTGAGCAGGGCGCCCGAGCCAGGGCGCTGCTCGAAGATCCCGCCGGGACGCTGCGCCGGGCAACCGAGCACAGCTTGACCGACCTCCAGAGCGGTTTGGTTGCTGCACATCAGCGCCTGCACGATGACGGGCACCCGGTCGGCCACCCATGACCGCCAAGCTCGCAAGCCGACGTTCTGCGAGGTCCGCGCGGCGCGGTGAGCGAACTGTTTGAGATCAGGCCGATCGGCACGGTGCGGTCGCCTCTGCGCGACCGTGACTCCGCCCCGCTGCAGGCCGATGAGGGCGCGCCGGCCGCGTGGCTGGTGTTCGACGCATCGGTGGGCGAGGCGCTCAAGGACCTGGGGCCCGGCGATCAGGTCGTTCTCCTCACGTGGCTCGATCGCGCCGACCGCGAGGTGCTGGCCGTCCATCCGCGCAGCGATCCGCGCAATCCGCTGACCGGCGTGTTCAGTACCCGGTCACCCGATCGGCCCAACCCCATCGGGCTCCATCGCGTCACGGTGACCGCGCGTGAGGGCAATCGCGTTGAGGTGCGGGCACTCGAGGCCATCGACGGCACCCCGATCATCGACGTCAAGGCCGTGCTCGACGCTGAGGACCGGTAGCGGACTGATGACCAGGTACTGCGGTTGACGCTGGCCGATAGGCGCGCGTCGTCAGGCGAGCGCGGCTGGGCGAGCAGATCAGGCAGAGGGACCCCGTCGCGCGCGAGTTCCGTACCGACGCGACGCGGTCAACTCGTCGCGGTCCGCAGGGATGCACCTCCGTCACCCAGCACGAGCGGACCGTGAGACACCAAAACGTGCTCAATCGGGAGCACTGTGAGAGCGCGGAGCAATGCCCGTAGCCTTGCCGGGCCGCCCTCAGGTTGTGTCCATGACTCCGGACAGACTCGAAGGTCACCGGTGCGCGTTCGAATCATCGCGTCGGCGAAGACAAGCGTCGCCTGACGCGGTAGCCACAGCGCGATTTCGTCAGCTCGCTCGACATCGATGACACGCAACTCGTCAAAGAGCTCATCCCGGTCACTTATCGCACGGTCAAACGCGTGAGGCGCGCGACCGTCCGTGGGCTGCTTCGCCCAAACCTCCGCGCCGTACCGGCTGGCGACGTCGGACACGCTGCGCTGGTGCCAGTGGCAGGTGCGCACGATGCCGGCGCATCCTCCCCGGTCTGCCGCGAGTCGATCGAGTGCGTCCCAGTCATCGACCAGGGGATCGATCAACACGAGTCCATGGGGAGTTGCGATCGCCCACCACGCAACCTGCTGCTCCCAGCCATCCTCGTCGCCGCCCTCGTCCTCAGTCCATTCCGGATGGAGCGCCTCGAACTGCCAGAGCCCTTCGATGATCTCTCCGGTTGAACTTTGCACCATTGGGCCAGAGTGTCACATGGGGCTGCAAGCAGCAGCCGCCGGACCAAGGAGATCAATCGCGCATCGGCGGCCAGAGGCGAGCGTCGACCAGCGATCCCACTGCGCTCCTTGGTGGTCGCACCTCGGCGGCGCGGATCGGATCGCCGGCGCCCGCGGCCGTCGGTCGCTGCACCCCCCGGATTTGTTGCCCTGTCCGGCCACTGCGGGCTCATGGACGCGAGCCGCTCATCAAGCCGCGGACTACCGGCATGCCGCCCCGGACTGCGACGTCCGCGGGCGTCAGCCGGTCCGCTCAGCCAGGGAAACGATGATCCCCTCTGGCCCGCGCACGTAGGCCATGCGCCAAATGTTCTCGTACTGACCGATGCCGCCGACCAGGCCGTAGCCGTCCGCGGCCAGTCGGTCCACTGTCGCATGCAGGTCGTCGACTTCGAATGACACGTTGCGCAGCCCCAGTTCGTTCGCCATGGCGGTGGGCGACCCTGGCTCAGGGTCCGGCCGGACGAAGCTGGACAACTCCAGCCCAGTGCCTCCCTCGGGCGGCCGCAGCATGACGATGTGACTGCGGGAGCCGGGGATGCCGATGACGGTGTCCACGAACTCGCCCTCCATGAACATCCGACCGTCGACCTCGAGGCCCAGCCCGACGAAGAACGCCGTCACCGTGTCGAGGTCCGCCACGGTGATGCCGACATGGTCGAAACGCCGTATGTGCGGCATGAGGTACGTCCTCCGATCTCCTGATGTCGTGGGCCGCGCCTGTCGAGGTCCCTTTACCGGTGAGCGGAGCCGGCCGCGGGTTCTCGACATGGATCACTCATTCAGTTCCCAGATCATGGTGTGGGGGAAACGCCGAGCCAGACGCCGTCCCACCGCCGTCGCCGCCGCACTGCGACGGGCACCTGCCCCGTGAGACCCGCCGGTGATGTGTCCCGGTCAAGGGGGGGCTCTCCCGGACACCCACAAAAACGCACGCGGGCGACCCAGGGACCGCATCCAGCACCCGTGATGACCAGCACGCCATAAATCAGTGTGTGCAAATGAAACCGATTTGCAGCGAAAATCGGGGCGCCCGGATTTGAACCGGGGACCTCACCGACCCGAATTATGGGCGAAATCTGCGGGTGCTGTGAGAAGTAGCTGCGAATCTCCGTCGAGCTGGTCCTAGAGGTCCAGCGCCGTCGCCCCCCTCCTGCTCAGGGACATGTGCCCGATCAGCCGGCTTGTGCCGCGCCGAGTCGGAGCGCGGACCGGGGTCGGCTGGCAGTTCCGTACGGTGTCCGTACACTATGGACATGCGTACTCAGCGACTCGAGCTCCGACTCACTGACGAAGAGCGAACGACCGACCAAGCCGCAGCAACCGCGGTCGGCGAGTCGCTGAGCGATTTCTTCCGACGGGCAGCAGCCAGCCGCGCTGCCGACATCCTCGCCGACCAGCGAACCATCACGCTAACTGAGGACGAGGCGATCCGCTTCCTCGACGCGCTCGAGACCGTCGACGACCACACCGTCGCCCGCCTCGCGGATCTCCGTGGCAGGACGTGAGCGCACCGTCGGCGGTCACCGAGCGCTACGACCCCACTCATCACGACGCATCGAAGTTCGAGTCCGGAAACGAGGCGCTCGATCGCTGGCTGATCCGCTACGCGGGACAGAGCGAGCGGCGCGACGCGGCCCGCGCCTTCGTCATCGCCGACGCCGGCTTCGTGATCGGCTACTACGCGCTGCTCGCCGGCGAGCTCGACCACCACCAGGCGACTGAGCCAACCCGCAAGGGCATGTCGCGCCACTACCTAATCCCGGTAGCGGTCCTCGCACGGCTCGCCGTCGACCGCCGCCATCAGCATCGAGGCCTCGGCGCGACCCTGCTGCGCGACGCCCTGCGAAGGGTGACGCTCGCCTCCGAGCAGCTCGCCGTCCGCGCCGTGGTCGTCCACGCCATCGACGAGCCCGCGGCACGCTTCTACGCGCACTTCGGATTCCGGCCCCTCAGCGCCACCCCACGCACCCTGATGGTCACCCTCGCCGAGCTACGCGCCGCCGGCTACTCATGACGCCACCCGGCGACGGCACGCCAACCCCGGGCGTTGCAGCTCCGGCGCCGACGACCGCACGAGACGCGCAATGCCGGCATAGGAGGGCGCGTAGCGGCGGACAAGCCGCGTTCAGCCCCGCCCTGGTCCCCGCGCTAACCAGGGAAGAGGGCTGCGCGCCCTGGTAAGCCGGCAAAGGAGGGCAGATGCGAGAACCCTGCATCCGCGAATTTGCAGGTCTCCGGGATCGTCGGCCACGGCGACCTGTTCGCCGAGTTCTCGGCGGGCCTCGCTGCTGGCAGCCAAGGATCACCTCGGCGCCCATGCGCGCCAGCTCGCGAGCCGTCTCCTTACCCATGCCGCTGTTAGATCCGGTGACGAGCGCCACGCAACCGGAGAGATCGACGTCGAGCCGCCGCTAGCTCACCGATCCCCGTCTCCTACGCTGTCGACCGTGGGTGCGGCGGCTTGGGCCAGTGCCGACGGAGTCTGGCGGCCGACGATCGCCGGCGCCGCGTGGATGAGTTCGTCGTCCGTGAGCGCTTCGACCATGAACAGCGCGAAGTCGATCCGGCGGGTGAGGTTGCTCTCGAGGATCGGGTCGCCGACGTACCGGCTCCAGACAGGCAGGCCCTGGCTGGGCCCCTCTTCGAGGTCGCTGCCCCGTACAACAGTCCACCGCGTGTCGCTCGCGAATACGCGCCGGGTGGCCTCGGCCTGATCGTCAAGATCGACCACGCGAGCAAGGCGGGCGAGTCGTCCCGCGATGTTGACCTTGGCCTTGAGCTTCCACGAGTAGACGTCTTTCCCGTCCCGAGAGGGCCACCAGCCGCACGAGAACACCAGGCGCGCGCCGGCAGGGGCATGGTCCAGGACCGCCTGCGCAGTGCCGGAAGCGTAATGCTTCATCCCCCAGGGCACGAGCACCACGAGTACGCCATCGCATCCCGCCACCGCTCGCCGGACTACTTCGCGATCGTCAGTCGCTCCCGGCACGACCTCGATCCGTCCGCGAAACGCGTCGAGCTTCCCCACGCTCTGCGCACGGCACACCGCAACTACCTCATGGCCACGGTCCAGCGCGTGGCCAACCATGTACGTGCCGAGCTTGCCGGACGCGCCGATCACGCAGACCCTCATGCAGGGCACGCTCCTCCACGGCGCGGTGGACAACATCCGTGCTTTCCCACATGAGCGATTCATGCCTGCTACGGGCGGAGACCCGCGAATTTCGAGAGCAGGTCTCGAGTCGAGATCGATGCGAGACCTGAGTTGCGCGGCACGGGGGCGCTGCGCTGGCTCCCACCGCGCGACGCGAGCGCCCCGCTCGGTGATGAGGGCGCGTCTCTGGTCCCGTCGGCGAAGAGGTGCCTGTCGCGCGCTGAAAGGAGGTTCCGGTGGCGGCCGGCCCGCGTCTAGCTTGAGTCACGCCCTGACAGGTCCGAATGCGCCGTTGGGCTGGTCTTGGACCTGCGCTTCGGTTTCGCGATCATGAGCGGGGGTGTTGCCCAATAGCGCAATCTGGGTCGCGGGGTCAGGCCACTTCCATGCGTACCAGACGGCAGTCGCCGTTGTGGCGATCAATATCAGTGAGAAGAACAGATAGGCCAAAGTCGGCGTTCCGACGAATAGCGTCACGATCTGAACCGCGGTCAAGAACGCGCCGGCTGCGATGTTGGCCCGGCGATTTGCCCGGTACCGCAGTACACGAGACAGGACGACCATCGAGATCGAAATCTCGATGAGGACGCCGGCTCCGAGTAGGAATACTTGGGTGTAATGCACCTTGGCGTGGTGGTTGATGAACACGCTGTAGTAGAGCGTGGTGATGTCGATGTAGGCCGCGTTGAACATGTAGAAGATCCAGAGCAACGAGAGCTTCGAACCCATGTCCAATTTTGTTGTGTGCGATGCGGTCATTGTTGGTCTCTTCGGTTCGTTTTGGTCGGGCTCTCGAGCAGTGCGACCTCTGGAGCAAGACCCCGCATGGCGACCTGCCTTCCCCGCAGAACGGGCGAACGCCAGGACCCGACAGTCGCAACTTACTCTCAGTGCAGAGCGCTGGATATGGCCCGTTCGGACCTGGTTGAGGGGCCCGTTCAGGCCCCCTCTGGGAGTAGGAATGCGACCCGAACATCCACTCGCCGGCTCACCCGCTCGCGTTATCGGCACCCGCGCCGGGTATAGATGCTCCGAGTAGACGATTTCGGGGGATTGGTCCCGACCATGCCCGCGCAACACGACTCGACGCAGCACCGGCAGCCGATCACGGTTGCCGTGGTCGACGACGAGCCGATGATCCGCGGGGCCCTGGCTCAGACACTGACGGCTGGCGGGCTCGACCTCGTCGGTGAAGCCTCCAGCGCGCGAGATGCCCTCCGGCTCGTCGTTGACGTCCGCCCCGACGTCGTGCTGATGGACCTCCGGCTTCCCGACAGCCCGGGTGTGCGCGCGATCGAGCAGCTCGCTCTGTTGGCCCCCGCCTCGCGCATTCTGATCCTCACCCGCACCGAGCAGAACCGCGTGGTCGAAGCGATCGTGGCCGGCGCCAGCGGCTACATCCTCAAGACCGCGCCCCCCAAAGCGATCATCTCCGCGGTCAGGGCAACCGCCGCCGGAGAATCAGTCATCTCCTCCCAGATCGCCGGGAAACTCCTGCAGCGCATCCGCGAACGCGACATACCCGTCACCACCGCCAGCGACAACGCCGCGAGCGCGATCCGCTCCGTCCTGACCGAACGCGAACTGGAGATCTTTGAACGGCTCGCCAGCGGCAGAAGCAATCACGACATCGCCCACGAGCTCTCGCTCAGCACCAACACCGTCCACAACCACATCGCCAGCATCCTCGCCAAACTCCACCTTGACAACCGCATCCAAGCAGCGGTCCAAGCCGTACGCAGCGGCATCTCCTAACCAGCTACGCGTGACGTCGTCGCTGCGGTGGCCTATCGGAACACCGCGATCGACCGCGACGCGGTACCGGACGCGCGTGATCGCCAAAGCACGACCCGCCGACCCGGCAGCCCGCCCGACCTGCTCGTCGCCAATCTCGAGCCTCGCCGCGAGCAGGTGCGCCCACCGGCGTGACGGCCGACGCGATAGACCTGGTTCCCGCCGACAGCAGGGCAGACGAGCCTGTTCCCTGCTTCGTGCGCTCAGCAGGGAAGAGGGTCCCCCGCCCTGCAATGCGCGGAACTCGCGCACGATCAGGGCGTCGTGGCAGCCGAGCAGCGCCGGCGCGACCTCAGAGACGCGCCTGGCGCGCAAGACAGGGAGGACCCTTTCGAATGCGACACACTCGCCGTGACGCGATAGCGGGTGTTTGAGAGCGGTGCGCTCGGGCTACGTCTCTGCCAGATCGGGATGAGCGCAGCGGACGACACGTCCTCTCACCGAGCTGTACGTCTCGGGAGTCGGCCACGAGCGCGACCGGTGCCGTCGCTAGCGCAGGTCGGGCCGGGGAGCCCCCTGCTCGCCGCGCGTTTCGAGTCTCGCGGCAGGGCGGGCGAGATGCGCGTCGTGCAGAGGAAAGCGGGTGCGCTGCCGACCCGCGGTCGGCGCTGCTAAAACCTCTCAACAGGAGCAGCGCTGCCGAGACCGCTGCGTGTCGATCGGTGCGGCGCGACACCTCTGCATGTTGGAGTGGAGGTCAGGCTGCCTCTGGACGTGTCAGCGTCCTGGCTTTGAGTCGCCGGTCCCCCGCGCCTGAATCTGGATTGAAACGATGGGGCTTGAGCGTTAGGTTTGCGTTCTGCTCGGTCGAGGTCGCGGTGTGGGAATGCGCCTGCTCGCTACCACCCGGGGGAAAGGGGGTCCACGAGGATGTCGCTAGATCAGAAGCGAGCACGTTGGTTTGGCGTGCTCTACCTCATCACGTTCGTCACGTCGATCTCGGCGTTGGCGCTTTACGAGACGGTGCTCAGACATCCCGAGCGGTACATCGTCGGTGCTGGACACGACACGCAGGTCTTGCTCGGCGCTCTGCTGGAGCTGCTGCTCATCATCGCGAATATCGGCACCGCCGTCGTGATCTTCCCGATCGTTAGACGACAGAACGAGGAACTGGCGCTCGGCTACGTGACTGCGCGGCTGGTCGAGTGCACGTTCATCCTCGTCGGCATCCTTTGCATGCTCGGCATCATCACGTTACGGAACCAGGTTGCAGGTCCGTCTGAGGGGACAGTCGCGTATACCCTCGCGGCGATCAAGGACTGGACGTTCCTCCTCGGCCCGGGCTGGGTCGTCGGCTGGGGGAACGGGCTGATCCTCGGCTATCTGATGTACCGCTCGGGCCTCGTGCCGCGACAGGCAGCGTTGCTCGGGCTCGTCGCCGGGCCGCTGATCATCGTGTCCGGGACGGCCGTGATGTTCACCGGCAACCAACCGAGTAGCACACTGCACGCACTGCAAGGGGTCCTGAGCATCCCGGAGATTTTGTGGGAGTTGTTCCTCGGGGTCTACTGCACGGTCTGGGGTTTCAGGCGCGATGCCCCGATCCTTTCCGCGAGCGCTCCATGACCCACCGGGGAGTGCTGCTCCGGGCCACTCGCGACGGGCTTAACGAGTGCCGCGGACGCGCCAGAAACTGCTCCTTCGGCACGAACTGAGCGCGGTCGCCAACGGGTTGGCCCGCTTCCGATTCCGGGGATGCAGGGCGAAGGCGCGGATCCCGCGCGATGCGGGGCTCAGCGAGTTGCGGGCGAGATGCTCGACGTGGAAGCAGAGCAGGACTCTCGCGACTTGCGGTCGACGCTTCGCGCGCGAGGGACCTACCCCCGGACAGCCAAACCAACGCACGCGATTCCGGCAGGTCGCCGTGGTGGTCGCCTGGCCGGTGACCCTGCGGCGCTATCGACCTTCCTATCTCACGGTCGGCGCTGGCTCGTCAAGTGCGCGTTGCAGCTGGTTGCGGCCGGCGATGTCGAGTTTTCGGTAGATGTTGGTTAGATGCATCTCGACGGTCTTGACGGTCACGAACAGTGCCTGGGCGATCTCAGCGTTAGAGCCGCCGCCGATGACCATCTCCGCGATGCGGCGCTCGCTCGGGGTGAGCGATTGGGCGCCGGTCAGTCGTTCGCGCCGGACCCGACTCCACGGACGGCGAGCTCCTGGCGGGCTGATTGGCGATCGGCTCGGCGCCGCAGCGCGTGCCAGCTCGTAGCCCTCCCGTAGCGGATCGCGGGAGTCGCTGCGGTGGCCGGCACGGCGCAGCGCAGCACCGAAGTTGACGAGTGCACGCGCGAGCTCGAGCCGGGCCGGGGCCCGCTCGAGCAGCGAGACTGCTTCGCGCAGCATCCGGCGAGCGTCGTCGGCGGGATGGAGCATTCCCTCGCGTGCATGACCTCTCCGAGCCTCCCGGCGTGCCCCACCGGCGCGCGAGTGCGTCCGCCTCCTCGATCCGCGCCGCGTCGTCGTCGTGATCGCCGAGCGCGTGGTGGCTGCGGGCTGACGATCAGAACGTCGCCGATCGGCTGGGGACGCCCCGCCCCATTTGCGCGCCGCGTAGCGCATCGTCGAACGCCTCGAGCGCGGCGGCGTGCTTGCCCGCTGCGGCCAGGACTCGGCCCGCGCGTAGACGAGGCCGATCATCGGCGGAACATCTGGCAGCGGACGTCACCGAATCTCTCTCGATGGTCCTTCGGCCTCTTCGGCCGTCCCTGAGCGCGAGCGACTGCAGCAGCGGCTTGACTCCGCGCGCGAAAAGCCACGATTCTCGATCCCGGTGGCCAGCGAGGCGCGCGCGTCGGCTTCGGCCTCGCGGAGCAGTCCCCGGCGTAGTATAGCTCGGACGCAGGTCGAGAGCCGTTCGCGAAGTCGAACATCGATCCGCGGCGCCGCGCGATCGCGACCGCCCGGTCGAGCACGCGCTCGGCCAGATCGAGCCGGTCCGACCAGCGTAGCCCCAGGATGACGGCGCTGAACGCGTCGTGCTCGAGCCGTCCTCAACCAGAGCATCGAGCTGGTGCGCGGCACGCTCAGCAAGTCGGCGACCTCTTCGGCGCTGGCGCCCAATTTGATTCGCCTGAAGATCGATGCGCGAGAACGACCGCCTCACCCGGCGTGTCGCCGGCGAGCGAGGTGAACTGGTCGAGCCGCGCCTCATCGGTGGACGTCCCCATCGGGGTGGAGCACGGGGTACGCCTGGAGCCGCAGCCATAGCTCCCGGTCGCGCGGGGCGATCTCATCGAGCGTCTGTCGAGCAAGCTCAGATGGACTCGAAATCGTGCGAGTGCGGGCGCTGAATGTTTGCAGCAGCGGCGAGCGCTCGCGCTCGGGGGCATACGTCGCGTGGATCGCACCACGGCGGCGAGCTGGTCGGCAGCGGCCGCGAGTGACCGGCGGCGTAGCTGGGCATGTCCGAGCTCGAGCAGAAGCTCGGCACGCTCGTCGCGCCGACCGGCTCCTCGAGCGCGCGCTGAAGCAGCGGCACGCTCCCTCCGGCGCGCCGCGCTCGACGGCGCGCGCGGCGGCGGTGCGCAGTGTCTGCGGTCGTGGATCGCGCCGGTCGGCGTCGTGGCAAGCAGATGTACGGCGACCGCTCCGGCGAGCTCCCCGCGCTCGCGCAGGAGCTGGCGGCGGCAAGGTGCGATCCCTCTGCTCCGGCCAGCGTGAGGCTTCCTGCGACCGCCGAGCGCAGGATCGGGTGGCGAAAACGGATCAACCGCCCGGGCTCGACAGTCCCGCTGCGCCGGTTCGTCCGCGGCCGCTGGTGGCGGCCGTCCGGTCCAGCTCGGCGAGCTCCGCCGCTAGCTCCAGCAGTGAGTCGTCGCCGAGCACCACGCCTGCCCGAGCGAGCGCTCGCGCCCGGCGGGCTGAGGCGGGCGAGCCGCGCGCGGATCGCCCGAGCGACCTGGGCGGAGTCACTTCGCCCACGCGCTTGGCGCCGGCGGCCGTGAACGGAACGCGTTCCTCGGAGTGTGCGCTCGAGTTCGGTCAGCAGGAACGGGTTGCCACCCGAGGCGTGATGGCAGGCCCGCGCGAACTGCTCGTCCACCGGCGCGTGCTCGCCACGCCGGAGCAGCTCGGCGACCGCGCTCTCGCCCAGCGGGGCCGGAGTCAGCGAATCGGAATGGCGGTCGGCGAAAGCTCGATCAGGGGGCCGGGATCGCGGGTTGCCGGACCAACCGGTCGGGTCGCGACGAGCAGGGCCACGGGGAGCGACTCGATCCGGCGAGGAGATGCGCGATGAACCGGAGGGACGGTTCGTCTGCCCAGTGCGCATCGTCGATCGCGATCAGGAGCGGTTGCCGGTCGGCCAGGTTCGCGGTCAGCCAGTAGAGGCCGTGCAGCACACCGAACGAGCGGCCAATGGTTCGCCCGGCGCGTCAGTCAGGCGGGAGCGGCCAGCCGGCCGCCCCGAGAGCAGGCTCGCTCGCGCCTCGCGCGCGGCGGCGCGACAGCATCGGCTCGAAGCATTGCCGGACGAGGCCGAACGGGTATCGGCCTCGACCTCGAGCCCACGCGCAGCGAGCACGAGCATTCCGTACTCCCTGCGCGAGCACCGCGCGGCGGCCAGCAGCGCCGTCTTTCCGATCCCGGCGGCGCCCTCAACGATACGGCGACGCCCGTGCCGTCGCGCGCGGACGCCAGCGCGGCCTGGATTCGCTCCAGCTCACGGTCGCGCTCCAGCAGCGGCGTGGCCGCGGCCGGTATGTCCCCCGTGGAAACGTAGGGTCGAAGTCTAGGGTCGCCCCCGTCGCGGCGGGAGACAGCGGCTCCGGTAGACGGGACTCGTTCGGGCAAGGGGGAACCGCTACTGCCAATCAGCCTTTAGACGCCTCGTCCGGTACGTGTCGCCGCTCGACCATGTCCCGACTGTCGGGGGCGAGTGGGAGTTGTGGCGTGATTTCGCGGTGCGCAGCGCCGGTTTCCCCGTCTCGGGGCTCGAGGCGTTCGGTCCGGGGGACGAGTCCGTTGCGGTTGCGTGGCGTCGCTCGCGACCCGGCGTTCCGGGAGGCGGTGACGTGGCAGAACCCGGCGGCGCTGGTCAACGCCGTCGTGAAGTCGCGGACGGCGCGCCGGCGAAGCCGAGCCGGACGCGCCAGCGCGAGGAGCTCGTCGCGAGCTATTGGCAGCGCTATTGCGCCAAGAACGACACGATCGGGTTCTTCGGTCCTCTGGCATGGGGACGAATCGCGATGACGGGCCGGCCGCTCCGCTCGCGCTCGGGAGCGCTGGTACGCGAGCGCGCGGTGCACCTCGGAGGCGTGGGGCAGTGCAGGCGCTCGCCGAGACGACTCGATCCGCGGCTGCAAGATTGCCGCGGGACCGTACGCGGAGCACGACCTGCGGGCTGCGCTCGAGCGCACCCGGACGCGGGCTCCGGGCGCGGGGTCTGGCGGCGCTCGACCGGCTCGAGGCTGCCCGCGACGCCGTTGCCCCGGCGCCGCCCGAGTCGCTGCGCGAGGCGCTGGCGACGCTGGACGCGACGTTCTCGAGCTGACCGGCCGCGAGCCGGTCCGCAACCCGGGCCGCGCATACGGCGCGCGCACGCTCGCTACATCGACTGCATGCGCGACCTCGACTGACGCTCGGGCACGCGCTGCTTGGCCGAGCTCGCGCCGGCGTTACAGGTGATGTTCGAGGCCGGGCGCTGGTACTGCGGACGGATGAACGAGATCGGCAGAGCGGGTGATCGAGCGGTGCGCTGCCGCGGCGGACGCGGGCCGTTCGCGCCCGTGCTCGGTCGGGTGCTCGAGATGCTGATCATGCGGCTGCCGCCGGAGGTCGAAGCGGCGAGGTCGCCGAGCTGCAGCGGCGCCTGGCTATGGTCCTCGCGGATCCGAGCCCGGCGACGATCGGTGCAGCGCGCCGCCGCGATGTTCGCCGATCACCGGCCGGCGTGGCGCACGCAGCGTCTTTCAATCCGTCGACGTCCAGCTCGCGGCACACGATGAGGCTGCTGTCGCGCGGGGCGACTGGCTCGCCGTCGTCGGCGACATGCACCCCGGCAGCGAACCCGCTGATGCAGGGCCTGTTCGCACACCGCCACCCCACCCCGCCGGCTGCTCGAGCTGATCAGGGCCACGCTCGGCCGGCCGCTTCCGCTGCTGCTGCCGCCGTTCGCGCCCGGGATGGGCGTCGACGCGCGCGGGATGCCCGCTCACTCGCAGACGACGACATCCATATCGCGGCGATGCCCGACACCCGGGCACAGCCGCCCCGACGAACCTGGCTGCCGCACGAGCTGCTCGTCGACGGCGGCGACCTCGTCGACCGCTCAGGGCAGCTTCCGCGTCCCGCTTGCCCGACGCGTTCGGGCATGGCGATCTTCATCGCAGCGATCCGCGACGTTCGAGCTGCTGCCCGAGGACGAGCACGCGCCGCGGGTGACGGTCGGTCGCACCGTGCTGCGCCGCGAGAGGCTGGAACGTGCCGGCCGGCGAGGTCCCCATGACGCGGCGGGACATGCCGGCGTTCGCGCGCGACCGCGGCATGCCCCGCCGACTGTTCGCCAAGTCGCCGCTCGAGCGCAAACCGATGTACCTCGACGTCGAGAGCCCCGCCCTCGCTCGGATCCTCTGCCGGCACGCACGCCAAGCAGCGGCCGACGCACCAGATGCCCCGATCCGCTTCACCGAGATGCTGCCCACCCCGGAGCAGTGCTGGCTAAGCGACGCCGAGGACAACCGCTACGTGTCCGAGATGCGTCTCGTCGCGGTCGATCGGAGCCGCGTGCGATGAACCGCACCCGCACGACCCTGGGCAGCACCGACACAGAGGTCCGCGCAACCCTGACCGAGCTGCTGCGCGCCCTGGACCCCGACTCGGAGTACGAGCTTCGCAACGAGGACTTCGTCGCCGACATGCCGCAGTCCGGCGAGCGGATCCGCGGCCGCGACGCGATGCGCGAGCTGCAACGCGCATTCCCTCCTGACACCAAACCCACGTTCGCCGTGCGCCGGATCACCGGTGCCGGCGAGCTGTGGACAGTCGAGGCCGAGGGCGACTACGGAGGCCGATCTTCCACGTCGTGCTCATCATCGAGCTTCGCGACGGCAAGATCATCCGTGAGACCCGGTACTAAGCCGAGCCGTTCGAGGCGCCAGAGTGGCGAGCGCACCTCGTCGAGCCTCACGGAGAACCCGCACCGGGAAACAGCCAGGTAGGCCGCGACTCGGCCGGTGACACACACGCTCGTATCCGACGCGATAGCGCACACTAGCTTCGTGGACGAGCGGCCCGAGTCCAATGAACCACCATGCTCGCGCAAGCATGAAAGCGGGTGTCGACCGGCGCAGCTCGCGGCCCCTGCTCGTCGCCACATCCGTGCATCTCGCCGTCGCCGGTGCGCCTGCCGCCGTGACGGCCGGCGCAGACACCCCACTCTTCGTGAATGCAGGGCCCGCGGGTCCCAGCCCCGCAAATTTCGAAAGCACGTCTCCAGTCGAAATCGACGAGAGACCTGAGTTTATGCCGACCTTCCGGTTATGCCGACTGGGGCGATGATTCACCAGGTTTCCCCTGCTCAGCGGCGACTCCACACGACGAGTAGTCGGCATAATTTTCGTGCCCAAGGAAGGCGGCCAACCGGTCGGGTCACTGATGACAGCGGGACCTGGATGTGCGTCAACGTGGGCGCCGCGGGGTCGTGCCGCGTGAAACCCCGCTGGAATCAGGCCTGCACGGTCTCGACGCCGTCGGACACAGTCTCCTTGTGGTCGGCGGATCGTCCTTGCCGGCCACCGAGGTCCTCGGCTCGGCGTCGCCGATTATGCCGACCAGCTCGCGATCCAACGTGCATCAAAGCAGGCAAGACACGCACCGCCAAGCCTCAAGTCGGGATAACCGGAAAGTCGGCATAACAGCGGCTAAGTCCCCCCGCTTGGTTGGTGTCCATGACGTCCACGAAGGCGCGGTTTTGATGTCCGCGGCGGCCGTTATGTTCCCGGCGCTTTGCACGTTCACGACGTCAACGGGCCAGAGCCGCGCTTCGCTGTTCGCCGCGTGTTTCTGCCGGCGCGTGCGATCGAGTCGTTCACGGTCATCGGCCCGGATCTGCGGCCGGTTGGCCTAGTCGACGAGTACTTGGCCTGGCTGACGGATTGCGAGCGTTCGCCGAACACGGTCGAGGCGTATGCGTATGACTTGCGCGCGTTCTGGACGTTCCTGGCCGAGCGCGGGCTGGCTTGGGATCGGGTCGGGGTGATGGAGCTGGGCGAGTTCGCTGCGTGGGCCAGGCGGCCGGCCGAGAACGTGGTGGTGTTGGCGGAGGAGGCGGCGCGGCTATCGGCGCGCACGGTCAACCGAATGCTGAGCGGCGTGGTCGGGTTCTATGAGTTTCAGGCCAGGCGCGGGTCGACGCTGGCGAAGGACCTGGTGGTGAGGACGCGCTCGGGCCGCGGCGGCTACAAGCCTTTCCTGCATGGGATCGCGCGCCCTCGCCCGCGCGGTCGGGCGGTCCGCCTTCCCGAACGCCGGTCGCTGCCCCAGACGCTCGCGCTTGAGCAGGTGGCGGCGGTGATCGACTGCCAGCAGCGGTTGCGAGACCGGTTCCTGTTCGCGCTGCTGGCTTGCACCGGGATGCGGATCGGGCAGGCGCTGGGGCTGCGCCATGAGGACGTGGTCGCGTGGGAGCGGCGGATCGTGATCCGCGCGCGTGAGGACGCGCCGCGGCGGGCGCGCAGCAAGGGCGGCGGCGAGGGCGGGGTGCCGGTGCCAGCGGAGCTGATGCGGCTGTGGAACGACTACATGCATGAGGAGTACGGCGATCTGGACTGCGATTTCGTGTTCGTGAATCTATGGGGTGGCCAGGTCGGGCGGCCGCTCACCTACAAGATGGTCGACAAGATCGTCGAGCGCACGCGGCGGCGGGTCGGGTTTCACTTCACGGCACATCGGCTGCGCCATACCTACGCGACGCTGGCCTATCGCGATGGCGTTCAGCTTGAAGTGATCGGCGCGCTGCTCACCCATCGCTCGCCTCACTCGACACTGATCTACACGCACCCGACTGCCGAGGATCTGCGCGGCCTGCTGGCTGAGCGCGGCGTGCTGGAGAAGGTGGCGGATCTCGTCTGATGGGTGCTGAGCCGCTGCGTGCGATCGAGGGTGCCGCCGCGCCGCGCGGCTGGGAGAAGCTGTGGCGGCGTGATGTCTGGTTTCAGTCGGAGCTGCCGCACGGCGATCTGCCGTCGAGCTATCGCGGCGAGGAGACGCTGCGGTTTGAGCGGATCTGTCAGCCGTGGCTGAAGGAAGCCGCTAAGCGCTGGGCTCGTGCGCGGCTGCTGGCCGACACGGCGCCGCGGACGATGAGCGCCTATCTGGTCAGTGTCCGGCACTTCAGTCAGTGGCTGGCGGAGCACGCGCGCGAGGTGAGCGCGCCCGGCTTGCTGTCGCGCTCGGTGCTTGAGGACTACATGTTGTGGGTCCGTCACGAGACCGAGTGGAAGCCGGCTACCCGCAACCAGCGGCTTCTGGCCGTTCGCCTGTTGTTGGAGGAGCAGCGTGAGGATGGCCTGGCGGGGCTGCCGGTGGGCGCTGTGATCCACGGCTCCGAGCTGCCGCGCGTTGATCCCGGGCTGCCCAAGACGCTTCCGGGCGGGGTGTTTGGGCAGTGGGTCGACCCGGCGAATCTGGCGCTGCTCGGCAGCGAGCAGGACCGCACGATCGTGCTGGTGCTGGCGTTCACCGGCTTCCGGGTCTCGAGCGTGGTCACGTTGATGCGCAACTGCCTGGAGCTGGGATCTGACGGCCACCCGTATCTGCGCTACTTCAACGTCAAGGGCAGCCGTGAGGCGATGCTGCCGATCCCACCGCTGCTCGCTGAGCAGCTTCGACGCCACGAGCATTACCTGGCTGAGCGCTACCCGGCGACGGAGTGGCTGTTTCCCTCGCCGGTGCACCGCGGGGCGAAGCGCGGCGCGTGTCACATCAACCCGAGCACGGTTGCGAACGTGATCGAGCGCTACGTGCGCACGGCTGAGATCCGGACTGCCGAGGGCAAGCTCGCGCTCGATGTGCACCCGCATCTGTTTCGCCACCACGTCGGCACGAGCATGGTCAACGACAACATCCCGCTGACCGTGATCGCGGACGTGCTCGATCACGGCTCGATCGAGATGACCGCCCGCTACGCCCGGATGCGCGATGAGACGATCAAGCAGGCGGTCAAGCGCTGGCACGAGCGCGTGAACATCCGCGGTGAGCGAATCGCGCTGCCGGTCGACGGGCCGCTTGAGCAGGCGGCGTGGATGAAGGAGCGGATCGCGCGGGCCAAGCAGGCGCTGCCGAACGGCTACTGCGGACTGCCGCTGGTGCAGTCATGCCCTCACCCGAACGCGTGTCTCAGCTGCGAGAGCTTCCTCACCGACGGCTCGTTCCGAGCCGTTCATGAGCAGCACCAGGCCGAGACCCGCCGGCTGCTTGAGAAGGCGCGCAAGAACAACAACATCAGATTGGTCGAGATGCTCGAGCGCGACGAGCAGAGCCTCACGCGGATCCTCGAAGGGATCGATCAGATCGAGACCGATCGCGCCGGCGGCGAGGAGTTCGACCTGCGCGACCTCATCGCTCGTGGCGAGGCGAGGAACGCCTGATGGGCGCCGACCCGGCCCGCCGCCCGCTGCTGGATGCCGCCGCCAGACGCACGCTCGACGCGGAGCAGCGCGTCCGCGGCGCCCTACGCGAGCTCGATCGCCAAGGGGCAGCGATCACGTTCGCCGGCGTGGCCCAGCGTGCGCAGGTCAGCCGCGCGTTTCTCTACCAGCACGCCGAGCTGCGCGCAGAGATCGAGGCGCTACGCGCCGCCGATGCCTCGGCCCCGGCGCAGCTGCCGACCCGCCAGCGCGCCAGCGACGCGTCGCTGCGCGCCCGGCTGCGCGCGGCGCTTGATGAGGGCCAGCGCCAGCGCGAGGAGATCGCCCGGCTGCGCGAGGAGCTGGCGCTCGCGCACGGGCGCGCGCGGGAGCTGGAGCTCGACCGTCGCGTCCGCCGCGCGTGAGCGCCTCAGCGCCTTCCTCAACACATCCGCCGCAGAGCCAATCGGTGCTCGAGGCGGTCCTGGAACGGATCACCTACGCCAACGAGGACACCGGCTACACGATCGCCCGGGTGGCCACCGAGCGGACCGGTCCCGATCTGCTGACCGTGGTGGGACCGCTATTGGGCGCCCAGGTCGGCGAGAGCCTGCGCCTGACCGGGCGGTGGAGCAGCCATCCGAAGTACGGCAAGCAGTTCCAGGTGCACTCCTTCACCACGGTGCTTCCGGCCACGATCCAGGGCATCCGCCGCTACCTCGGTTCGGGGCTGATCAAGGGGATCGGGCCGACGATGGCCGAGCGGATGGTCGCGCATTTCGGCACCGACATCCTGACGATCATCGAAGAGCAGCCCGGCCGGCTGATCGAGGTACACGGACTCGGACCCAAACGGACCAAGCGAATCGCCAACGCGTGGGAGGAGCAGAAGGCGATCAAGGAAGTGATGGTGTTCCTGTCCGGCATCGGGGTGTCGACGTCGCTGGCGGTCAGGATCTACAAGGCATACGCCGAGGACTCGATCTCGGTGGTCCGCAGCGAGCCCTACCGGCTGGCCTCGGAGGTGTGGGGGATCGGCTTCAAGACCGCGGACACAATCGCCCAAGCGGTCGGGATCCCGCACGACAGCCCCGAGCGGATCAAAGCCGGCCTGCAATACACCCTCTCCGAGGCCGCCGACAACGGGCACTGCTACCTCCCCGAACCCGACCTGATCCGCGACGCGACGAAGATCCTGCAGGTCGATCACGAGCTGATCGGCCCCTGCCTGGATCAGCTCGCGGCCGAGGAGGGTGTCGTCCGTGAACAGCTGCCGGCCAGCGACGATCCCACCCGCAGCACAGCTCCGGCGGTCTATCTGGTGCCGTTTCACCGTGCCGAGCGCTCCCTCGCGGGCGGGCTCACGGACCTGCTGAACTCAAGCCAAGAGCGGCTACGCGCGTTCACGCAGGTCGACTGGCCCAAGGCGCTGGCCTGGCTACAAGGCCGAACCGGCCAGGACCTCGCGCCCGGCCAACAAGAGGCGGTCCAGCTCGCGTTCACCAGCAAAGTCGCGGTGCTGACCGGCGGGCCGGGATGTGGCAAGAGCTTCACCGTCCGCTCGGTCGTCGAGCTCGCCGCGGCCAAGAAGGCGGCTGTGGTGCTGGTCGCGCCCACCGGCCGGGCCGCCAAGCGGCTAGCCGAGCTCACCGGCCACGAGGCCTCAACTGTTCACCGGCTGCTTGAACTGCAGCCCGGCGGCGAGCCGAAATACGACCGCGACCACCCCCTGGATGCCGATCTGGTCGTCGTCGATGAGTGCTCGATGATGGACGTGATCCTGGCTAACAAGCTGATCAAGGCGGTCCCTGACGGAGCGCATCTGCTGCTCGTCGGCGACGTCGACCAGCTCCCCTCGGTCGGCGCTGGCGAAGTCCTGCGCGACCTGCTCGCCGCCGAGCGCATCCCGCGGATCCGCCTGACCCAGATCTTCCGTCAAGCCCAGCGGTCGGGCATCGTCGTCAACGCCCACCGCATCAACCACGGCCAACCCCCACAGCTCACCGACTTCCGCGACTTCTACTGGTTCAGCTGTGACCCCGCCGAGGACTCTGGGCTGCACCCGGCCGAGGAGACCGCCAAACTCCTCGTCGACATCGTCGCCCGGCGCATCCCCGCCAAATTTGGGCTGCACCCAGTCCGCGATGTTCAAGTCCTCACGCCGATGCACCGCGGGCCCGCCGGAGCGGGCAGCCTCAACGCCGTGCTCCAAGAGGCGCTCACCCCGCACGGCGACGAGCTACAGGAGAAGCGCTACGGCGACCGGGTATTCCGCGTCGGGGACAAGGTCATCCAGCTACGCAACAACTACACCAAAGGCAAGGCCGGGATCTTCAACGGCACCGTCGGAACCGTCACCGGCCTATCACTGCAAGAACAGACCCTCACCGTGCTCACCGACGAAGACGAGCACATCGACTACGAGTTCGCCGAACTCGACGAACTCGCCCACGCCTACGCCATCACCATCCACCGCTCCCAAGGCAGCGAATACCCCGCCGTGGTGATCCCCCTCACCACCTCCTCCTGGATGATGCTGCAACGCAACCTCCTCTACACCGGCATCACCCGCGCCAAGCAACTCATCGTCCTCGTCGGATCCCGCCGCGCACTCGCCCAAGCCATCCGCACCCCCGGAGCCGGCCGCCGCCACACCGCGCTTACCCACCGACTCGATCCCGCCAACCGATAGCCGTCCTTTACATGTCAACGACAGCAACACTCAGCGTTGGCAGTGTCGTTGACACCGCCAAAGGGACTTAAAAGCCGTTGTGCCGACATCGGCACAACCACCAACTGCGCCATGCGCATGCCGTCGAGCTGGCGCGCGAAGGAGTGGCGATCAACATCATCCAGCGCCAGCTCGGACATACCGACTTGGGACCCCCAGCACGTATCTGCAAGGAATCGATCCCAGCGAGATCATCGACGCTGTCCGCTCCCGCCGCCAGCCGACCATCTCCGCCACCGCCGGACTGACCCTCTAACCGCCGAGGTTTGCAATCGCCGCCCGTCGTCCAGGCGGGCGGCCCGCGCCACCGCTTCCGCTTCGACCAGCCCGAGCACGAGAGCAGAAGCCCGCGCGGCTTTGCCCGAGCGGCGACAAAGGAGAAGTGGCGCCGGCTGTCCTGACAGCGATCGTCGTGGTCTGATTGGAGGCGATTGCGAGCGTGGGATGCGAGGGCGTCGCGGTCGCCGTTGGACACGGCCTTGCCTAGGTACAGGTCGGGCATCGGCGAGTCGCTCGGCGCTGTTGAGATTCGTCCAGAGCGGGCCCGAGATCAGCGCCCGCGGTGGCTGGCGCTCGCCCACGCGAAGCAGGCACCGCGTCCCCGCGGTTGGCGATTTGCGGGTCTCGGGGCGATAGGGGGTGAGTCCTGCTTGCGCCTCGCCGCGGGTTCTGGCCGAGTTCGTGACTGGTTTCGCGTGGCTGGTCCTCAGGCACCGGCCCTGGAGTTAGCGTGTTCCACGGACGCGGCGTGATGTCCGTCACGTCGGCGAGGTTCCGCCCGTGGGCGTTGTTGGGCGCGTGGGCCCCGGGCTATAGGGACGTAGACGCCGCGGGCGGTCGTCTGAACGGGCGGCGGATGATGGCCACGATCGCGAGGGTGACCAGGACGAGGCCTCCGAGCACGGCGGCGATCATCGCGGCCATGCTCCAGCCGTGATGGCTGGGGTTGTTGGTGTTGCTGCCGAGGAGTTGGTGTTGGAGGCGCTGCCAGTCTTGTCGGGTCATGTTCTGCCAGGCGCCGGCCATCATCCAGCTCCAGTTGCTGGAGCTCATCATCGCGCCGGGTCCACCTTGGTTGTAGTAGCCGCCCATCATCCCGCCGGCGCCCATCATGCCCCGGTAGCCGCCGGTTGCGCTGGTGTTGGTGGAGCAGCCGGCGTAGCGGGCGCCGAGGAGCTGGTGCATGCGGCTCTCGCCTTGCTCGCCGAGCATCGCGATCATCCGGTCGTTCATCGCCTGGTGCAGGCTGGTGGATCCGAGCGCCCGGAACATCACGTACTCGCCGATGTGATCGAGGTCGTCGGCGGACAGGTCGCGGCAGGTCTTGGCGCCTGACTGCAGCTGCGTGATCAGGGTCTGTCCTTGCTGCTGCTCGCCGGCCAGCGACGCCCGCGCGACGGCTGGGATCAGGAGGGCGAAACCGATCGTGATGAGCGCGAGTCGGGTGCGCATGACCCTCACGTTAGGTTCCGGCGGGCGTCGCGGCGACCGTCCAGGTCCGCACGACTGATGCGGGCGACTACCGACGCGAACATCCGTATGAACGTTAGAATGAGCGGCCTGATGGGTGATGAGACTTGCGAGCTGCTGTGCCTGGATCTCCCTCGTGCCGAGGCGCTCCGCCACGCCCGCCGGCCGGTCTCCGAGCTTGTGGTGGCGGCCGAGGCGGCGAAGGCGCTGGCCGATCCGACGCGGTTGACGGTCGCGTTAGCTCTGCGTGACGGCGGCGAGCTGTGCGTGTGTGATCTGGCGTGGGTATGCGAGCGCTCGGACAAGCTCGTCTCGCATCACGCCCGCGTGTTGCGCGCGGGCGGGTTGGTCGAGTCCCGCCGGGAGCGGAAGATGGTGCTCTACTCGCTGACCGATCGCGGCCGACGGCTGCTGGACGCCACGCTCGACACGCAGGCGCAACCGGCGCTGTGAGCCCCCAGGTCGCGCACGCCCCCCGAACTGTCGCGGCTTCCACGGCCGCTCGGGCGGGCGGGGAGAGGTGGTTGCGCGCCGCCCGTCAGGCGAGACTGCTGGCGTGGGCGAGCCTGTTCTGGATGCTCCTGGAGGGCGGCCTCGGGGTGCTCGCCGGTGTTGAGGCGAACTCGATCAGCGTCTTGACGTGGGCGGCGTCCTCCGCGGTAGAGGGGCTCGCCTCGGCGATTGTGATCTGGCGCTTCAGCGGCCGACGCACGCTGTCTGAGCATTCCGAGCGCCTGGCACAACGATGGGTCGCCGCAAGCTTCTTTCTGCTGGCCCCCTACTTCCTGTATGAAGCCGTCGTCCGCCTGGTTAACGGCACCCACGCGAACGCGGCGCCGCTCGCGATCGCGCTGACCGCCTCGAGCGTGCTGCTGATGCCGCTGCTGGGGTGGGCGAAGCTTCGTCTCGGACGCCGGCTCGACTCCCAGGCGACTGCGGGCGAGGGGATCCAGAACCTGTTGTGCGCCGGGCAGGCGCTCGCGGCGCTGATCGCCGTGCTCGCCGCCGGCGCCGGCGTCGCCGTGATCGATCCACTCGCCGCGGTCCTGATCGCCGGCATCGCAGCCAAAGAGGGTGCCGAGCTCTGGCGCGGCGAGGAATGCGCGTGCCACACGACCCCGGGTCAACCCTCCGCGCCGGGCGGGTGCTCCCGCGAGCGCAACGGCAGCCCGTAGACCCCCGGATCGTCGGCGGCGCTCAGGCGACCGCGGTCTTGAGCGCCTCGACCTGGTGGGCCTGATGCTTGAGCAGGCCGGCGAGGACCTGCTCGAGGGTGCGTTGGCCGTCGCAGAACCGGAAGCTGTCCTTCGGCGGGACCTGGTCCAGCTGGCTGTCGGTGAGCTCGCCGATCCGGCCGAGGGTGTCGCGCGAGGCTTTGAGCTGCTCGACCACGACGTCGAGGTCGATGTTGTCTGCCGTGTAGCCGTCGTCGTGCCGGTCGGCGCCGTGGTCACGGGGCGCGTGGTCTTGGGGTCCATGGCCGAGGGCGCGCAGGAATCTCGGGATGCGATGCCCGCCCTGTTGGCTGGGTTGGTGGCGGGCGGACATGCGGTCGCTGGTCTGCACGAAGGCGGCGATCCGCTGGTAGTTGTCGGCCGTGTGCCGCGCGGCGGCGCCGATCGTTCCGTCCCCGAGCTTCTCGCGGCCGGGGCACGGCCGGCGCAGCGCGGCCTGATCGAGCGTTGAGAGCAGGCCGATCAGCTCGCCGATCTGCCGATCGGCGGTGGCCGAGAGCTCCTGTGCGCGTTCGGTCATCGGGATCCTCTCCGGGTTCGGGTCAGTGGTGGGCATGGGCGGCGTGGTCGTGGGCGGCGGGAGCTGTCCCGCTGAGGTACTTATCGGGGTCCACTTCGAAGGCGTGCAGGCAGTGGTCCGAGCAGAAGTAGTAGGTCCGGCCGCCGAACTCCTTCGTGACCGCCTTGTCGCGATCGACCTTCATGCCGCAGACCGGGTCGGTCGCGCCGCGCCGGGCGGTGAGCCAGAACAGGCCGGCGAAGATCGCCAGGCCGAGCAGGTTGAGCGCGAGCTTGTAGTCGACATGGACGGCGCTGAAGATGTCCGCCCGGGTCGGGCGCGGTCCGGTCGGAACGAGCCCGAGCGCGCTGAACAGGCCGTTGACGATCAGCGCGGCGATGACCATCGTGACGAACATCAGCGCGGTGATCCGCACCGTGAACCGGGTGCCGTAGTACTTGCGGTAGATCAGCGAGGATCGGGATCACGATCAGGTCGGCGAACAGGAACGCGAGCACCCCGGCGAACGAGATCCCGCCTGACCACAGCACGGCGGCGAGCGGGACGTTCCCGACCGAGCAGACGAAGCTGAGCACGGCGATGATCGGGCCGACGATCACGTTCTCGATCGTCGGCAGCGGCGCCGGCGCGTGGCGGAGGAACAGGTGCTCGAAGAACCCGTTGCCGAACTGGGCGATGAACCCGGCGAGCAGGAACCCGAGCGCGATCTCCTTGTAGAGCATCTGCCAGTCGCCGCGGAAGTTGTGCGCCACATCCGACCACGCCCGCGCCGAGGTGAGCCGCTCGCGCCAGGACAGCTGCTCGCCCGCCACGTGGTGCTGATGGCCGCTGTCGGCCTCCTGGGCGTGCTCGCGCGCCTGCTGCTCGAGCTGGCGGCTGACGAACAGGCGCAGCAGCACGGTCATCAGCACGATCATCACGAGACCGCCGACGTACTCGGCGACGGTGAACTGCCAGCCGATCAGCACCCACAGCACCAGCCCGAGCTCCCACACGAGGTTCGTCGACGCGAACTGGAACGCGAGCGCCGACGCCGCGCTCGCTCCCTTCTGGAACAGCGACTTCCCGATCGCGATCGCGGCGTAGGAGCACGAGGAGGACGCCGCGCCGAGGCCCGTCGCCCACCCGACCGAGCGCGCGCCCGAGCCGCTCATGAGCCCCTCGACCCGCTCGCGCGGCACCCACGCCTGCACGATCGCGGAGATCGCGAACCCGAGCACGAGCGCCCACCACACCTCCCACGCCATCAGAACCGAGTCCCTGATGCCGTGCCAGATCACGTCGAGAACGCCCATGACAACCACACTACCAGATACCCCTAGGGGGTACAGGTAGTGGTATGTTGGGGCGATGCCGAACACCCAGACTCCCGCGAGGGGCTATACCGCCTCCAAGGACCAGCTGCTCGCCCGGCTGCGGCGGATCGAAGGGCAGATCCGCGGGATCGAGGGAATGGTCGAGAACGACCGCTACTGCATCGACATCCTCACCCAGATCAGCGCCGCCCAGGCCGCGCTCGACAAGGTCGCGCTCGGGCTGCTCGACGGGCACGCCCACACCTGCGTAATCGGCGCTGAACCCGACCGGCAGAACGAGCGCACCGAAGAGATGATGGCCGCCATCGGACGACTCCTCAGACGCGGCTGACCAGGGCGGCGCCGACCCGCACCACGGTCGCGGCTGTGCCGGCCAACCTCGACCATGGTCTGTCAGCCGCGAGGTTCAGACCGGGACATCGGACCTCGACTCACTTGCTCTTGTGTTGGCGCGCGCATCTGGCACTCCGTGATCGCGTGCCCGCTTTGCGCGGAGCGCGATTCCGAGCTGACGCATTCGCGTCAGGTTGTCCTCCACCCCGACCGCCGACACGAGCTTGCCGTCCGGTCACCTCGAAGATGTAGATCTCGTCGACGCGCTCGAAGCGGCGCCCGGTCGGCGTCAAGCCGAGCCATTCGCCCCGATGCGTGCCCGAGCATCTGAAGTGGGCGACGACCTTGTCGTCCTCGGCGATCAGATCGACGATCTCCATCTCGAAATCCGGGAACGCGCTCTGAAACGGCTGCACCCCAGCGCTTGGCCAATCGCGCGAACTCACCGGCCGCTATCTCGTCGAGAGCGTCGAGGTTACGCCGGCCGACGGCTTCCTGAACCAGCCGGCGGACCAGCCGCTTGTTTTCCTCAGCCAACACCTGGTGCACCGGCGGAGTTACTGCAGCGTTCCCGTCGCGCAGGTCGTGCATCGGCATGATTCGCCGCGCCAGGCGCGGCGCCCTTCGGTGATCGCGAGCGCGGGGATGCCGAGCGCAATGACCGGGTCGAGCCACCAGATGGCGAACAGGGTGTTGGCGAGCAGCCCGGCGAGAACCGCGACGGCCAGATAGGAGCAGATGAGGTTCTGTCGTCCCTCGCCGGCGGTGGCGGGAGAGGCGAGCTGTTCGCCGAGGCGGAGCTTCGCCCGCCCCAGCCAGCGGCAGATACACAGCGTTGCGATCGAGAGGCCGAATGCCGAGCAAAGTCGTCTCGGCGTGGTGCTCGACCAGCAAGGCGTGGGCCGCCTCGAAGGCGATGTACGGGGCCAGCAGGAAGAAACTGACCGCTACGAGCTGCGCGCCAACGACGGCCGGGGTGAGTTCGGCCACCGGGCCGATCCTCGTGGTCAGTTCGTCGGCTTGCGGGCGCGGATGATCGCGGCGCACGGCGTGCTCATGCACGCGGTGGGTTTCGCGGATCTCGATCGTCGCTCGAACCCGGCGCTCGTCAGCGCGGAGCGGAACTCGTCCTCGGTGAGCGCACCCGCGATGCATCCGGTCCACGCGGCCATGTCCGCGCGTGTCTGCCTCGTCCATGTCAGGGTCGGCGATCACGTCCGAGACAGCAAACCGGCCGCCGGGACGCAGCACGCGTGCGGCCTCGCGGATCACGCGGGGCTTGTCGCCCGAGAGGTTGATCACGCAGTTGGAGATGACCACGTCGACGCGTCTCGTCTGCGAGTGGCATGTCCTCGAGGTAGCCCTTGAGGAACTCGACGTTCTCGACGCCGGCCTGCGGCGGCGTTGGCTCGGGCGAGCTCGAGCATCTCGTCGGTCATGTCGAGACCGATTGCTCTACCGGTCGGGCCGACCCGGCGGGCGGAGATGAGCACATCGGCACCGGCGCCCGACCCGAGATCCAGGACGGTCTCGCCCCCATGCAGGTCGGCCACCGCGGTCGGCACGCCGCAGCCGAGCGATGCGTTGATCGCAGCCTCCGGGGCGTCGCTCTCACCGCTGCCGGCGTACAGCGAGGCGCCGAAAACGCCGGCATCGTCCCGCCGGGCCGCAGCATGCACCGCCCGACGCGGCCGCCGTGGCCGCCGCGGCGTACTTCTGGCGGACGGTCTCGCGCACCTGTTCGACGGTCGCCGTCGCCGTGCGTCGTCGAAGCTGGAACTGATCCGGCGGAGCAGCCGCAACTGTCGCCGTGCGACTCGCCGCAGCAGGAGGCCTTCTCGGCCGGCTCGCAGCACGTCTCCTGCGCGGCCGGGGTGCAGCACTCGGTGTTCAGCTCAGCCATGCGGACAGCTCCTCCAGGGCGTCGGGAATCACGTAGTAGTAGGCCCACAGGCCTTGGCGCTCGGAGCCGACGATCCCGGCCTCGCGGAGCACCTTGAGGTGATGGGACACGGTCGGCTGGGAGAGGTCGAACAGCGGCACGAGCTCGCAGACACACACCTTGCCGGCGTGCTTGCGGAGGACGTCGACGAGCTGGATGCGGACGGGGTCGGCGAGCGCTTTGGCGACCTCGGCCATGCGGATCGCCTCGTCGCGCTCGACGTCGGGGTAGACGACGGGTTCGCAGCAGCGCTCGCCCGCCGGTCGTTTCGTCTTTGGGGTTAGTTCAAGTTCAACGGACATACATAAAAACCTATCGATCTAGTTGACTAACGTCAATGGAGCTGGTTCGAACTCGGTGATCCCGACGGCGGCTGGCGCGTCGCGAATCCACGCCACCAGCGGCGCGACCACCGCGGCGGCGTCGGCGCTGACTCCGCGCAGCGTGTTGGAGGCAAACGACCGCTGGTTCTCGAGGCCGACGTACACCAGCCCGAGGTGGGTGGTCGAGATCCCGCCGACGTGCAGCGGCGCGCCATACGGGGTCCAGCGCGCCGAGCTCGCGCAGGTAGTCGAGGCTGGGCCGGTAGCCGGTCGCGAGGATGATCGCGTCGACCCGCTCCCGCTCGTCCTCGCTCCACACGACCTCGTCCCCGTCGAGCGCGGTGAACATGGGTCGCACGTCGACCAGGCCGTCGGCGAGCGTCTGCTGGAAGCCGACGCTGTCGGTGATCAGGCTTCCCCCGCTGATCTTGCTCAGCCACGCGGCCGGCAGCGAGTCAAACCCGGTCTCCCGCAGCCAGTAGTGCACGTCCTGGCCGGCGATTCGCTGTGGGATGAATCGGAGCGGGTGCCGGACCGCGAGCGTAACGTCGGCGATGCGGCGCGAGCTCGTTGGCGACCTGCGCCGCCGAGTCGCCCGCGCCGACGACGATCACACGCATGCCCGTGTAGGGCAGTCGGGTTGCGGTACTCGGCGACGTGTAAGAGCCGGCCGGTGAAGCGGGTCTGGCCCGGGAAGACGGGTCGGTAGGGGTTCGAGAAGGATCCGCTCGCGGCGACGATTCCGGCCGCGGGGAACTCCCATCCGTCGTCCGTCACGACAACGAACTCGCGGTCTTCCTGACGTACCGTCGCCACCCGGGTGTTGGTACGGATCTCGACAGGGAGCGCGGCGGCGAACCGCTCGAGGTAGTCCGCGACCTCGTCACGGGCCGGGTAGCGGTCCGGGTCTCCGGGGAACGGCCGCCCGGGCATCGAGCTGAAGGCGGCCGGGTGAGAACAGCCGCAGGCTGTCGTAGTAGTGCGGCCAGGAGCCGGCGGGGCGATCGCCGGCCTCGAGAACCACGACGGGCACGTTCAGCCTGTTCAGTGCGCGGGCCGCGGCGAGCCCAGACTGGCCGGCGCCGACCACGACTACGGGGGCATCGGTGCGTCGGTCTGGAGTCGAGATCGAAGCTCATGACTACATCGAAGATTATCAATTAGATAGATATTTATCAATCAAGGATCGAGGCGTGAGGTCCCAGCAGACGGGTCCAACGCTCGAGTTCCATATCGATGGCCATCTATCTGCTCATATCGATTGAACTGACGGTTGTCGATCTATAGACTCGCGGCGTTCGTTCCCCGAGGTCAGCCGTGCCTACCGAACTGACCCCCCTGCTGCGCTACTGCCTCGAGACCACGGCCGCGCAGCTGTCGGACGAATTCCACGGCGTGTTCTCGCCCGAGACGGTCAGGCGCTACGTCGAGGCCTCCTACGAGGACATCGGCGACCGGCCGACGGTGGGGCCGAACTTCCTGCCGGTGATCATCGAGCGGTTCGCCCGCGAGCAGCTGTGGGCGATCGCGCAAGCGACGGGAGCGGTCGAGAAGCCGCTCCCGGAGGTGTTGTTCGTGTGCGAGCGCAACGCCGGCCGCAGCCAGATGGCCGCGTGTCTCGCTCACAAGCTGTCGAAGGGCTGGATCGCGGTTCGTTCGGCCGGGTCGCATCCCGACGAGCAGATCGACCCGATGGTCGTCGAGGCGATGGCGCGAGATCGGCCTGGACGTGAGCACCGAGTTCCCCAAGCCGCTCACCGACGCGGTCATCCGCGCCGCCGACGTCGTGGTCACGCTCGGCTGCGGGGACGTGTGCCCGGTGTACCCAGGCAAGCGCTATCAGGACTGGCCGGTCGCCGATCCTGCCGGCCAGCCGCTCGAGGTCGTCAGACGGATTCGCTACGAGCTCTACCACCATGTGTGGGAGCTGATCGAGACGCTCGTGCCGAGCGTGAACCTCCTCGACCTACAACGACCCACAGGGGGCAAGCGTTGAAGCGTGTCGCGGTGATAACGGACATCCACGGGAACCTGCCGGCGCTCGAGGCGAGCCTTCAGGCGATCGACGCGATCGGCGTCGACGGGCTGTTCTGCGGCGGGGACCTCGTCGGCTACGGCCCGCACCCGAACGAGGTGTGCCGGCTGATCGAGCACCGCGGGATCCCCACGATCTACGGCAACTACGACTACGCGATCGCGCGCGAGCTGGACGACTGCGGGTGCGCGTACGTGACCCAGCACGACCGCGAGCTCGGCCAGCAGTCGGTCGCGTGGACGCTCGAGCACACCGACCAGGCCGCCAAGGACTTCATGCGCGGGCTGCCGTTCGATCTGCGCTTCGAGCTCGGCTCCCAACAGGTGCATCTGGTCCACGGGTCGCCGCGGAAGGTCAACGAGTATCTGTTCGAGGACAAGCCCGCGAGCCTGTACGAGCGCCTCGCGGCCGCCGAGACCGCCGGCACGCTCGTGTTCGGGCACACCCACAAACCGTGGATCCACGAATACGGCGGCGTGCTGTTCGTCAACTGCGGGTCGGTCGGTAAGCCCAAGGACGGCGATCCGCGTGCCGGGTTCGCGATCCTCGAGCTCGACGACGCCGGCGAGATCACTGCCTCGATCGAGCGCGTCCCCTACGACGCCGAGGCGGTGGCCCGAGAAGTAGCGGCGGCAGGCCTGCCCGGCGAGTACGCCGAGAAGCTGGTCGCCGCCGCATAGCGAGGGAGGTTTCAGATGAAGTACGTGTTGTTCGTGTGCACCCACAACGCGGGGCGCTCGCAAATGGCCCAGGCGTTCTTCGAACGTGACTGCACCACCGACTGCCGGGCCGAGTCCGCCGGCTCCCAGCCCGCGCGCCAGGTGTGGCCCGAAGTAGTCCAGGTGATGCGCGAGGTCGGAATCGACCTCGCCGGCAACAAGCCCAAGCGCCTGACGGTCGAGATGCAGCTACACGCCGACTGGGCCGTGACGATGGGCTGCGGCGACGTCTGCCCGTACGTCCCCACGCGCGTCGATGACTGGGACATCCCCGACCCCGCCGGCAAGTCGATCGAGGAGGTGCGGGAGATCCGCGATCTCATCGCAGGAGCGAATAACGGAGCTCCTGCGAAACCACATCGACGAGATCCAATCCGATCGCACCTCGCATCAGTGGCGACTGGCGAAGCTGCTCCCGCCAGCTGATCGAGGAGTTCGGCGATACCCGCTCGCCCGAGCTCATCCGCGGCTGCACCGACCGAATCCTCGACGACTACGACGACGTCCCGATCCGCACCCACATCTTCTCGCTCGCGCACAAGCGCACCCGCGAATGCCTGCGCAACGACACCTGCGACGTCCTCGAACACACGAGCGCCTGAGTGACATCGCCGGCGCTCGCTTCGCTGACGGCCGGCGTGCGATGCGGTTAGTCGCGATCGGCGGAAGCGACGCAGGCATCCAGGCCGCGCTGCGCGCCCGGGAGCTTGACCCAAGCGCCGAAGTCACCGTCGTCCTCGCCGACGCGTACCCGAACTACTCGATCTGCGGCATCCCCTACTACGTCTCCGGCGACGTCGCCGACTGGCACAACCTCGCGCACCGAACCATCGCGGAGCTCGAAGCGACCGGGATGACACTACGGCTCGACACCGTCGCCCGCCAGATCGACGCTGACGGGCACCGCGTAACGCTCGGTGCGGACGGTGACGACGAGGGGTTTCTCGAGTACGACGCGCTCGTTGTCGCCACCGGCGCGCTGCCGGTCAAGCCACCGATCGCCGGACTCGACCACCTCGGCCCGCGCGAAGGCGTGCACCTCCTGCACACGATGGGAGACACCTTCGCCCTCATGCGAACCCTCAGAACAGCCAGACATCAGACGAGCGGTGATCGTCGGCGCCGGCTACGTCGGCCTCGAGATGGCCGAGGCGCTCGTCGCGCGCGGCGTCGCCGTGACCCAGGTCGAGCAGCTCCCCGAAGTACTCCCAACCGTCGACCCCGAGCTCGGCGCGCTCGTCCGCGCCGAGCTCCAGACGGCACGGCGTCGAGGTGTCATGCGACACCCGCGTCGACGCGATCCAACAACTGGAGCCGGGATCCACCGCACCGCCTCGAGGTCAGCGCCAGCGGACCCGACGAGCGATCCGCTGCGCTTCCCGGCCGACCTCGTGCTCGTGTCGGTCGGGGTACGCCCAGACAGCGAACTCGCCGCCGACGGCCGGCGCCGAGCTCGGAACCAGAGGAGCGATCGTCGTCGATCGGCAGATGCGCACCAACCTCCCCGACGTCCTCGCCGCCGGTGACTGCGTGATCACCCACCACCGACTCCTCGGCACCAGCTACCTCCCGCTCGGAACCACCGCCCACAAGCAAGGCCGGATCGCCGGCGAGAACGCCCTCGGCGGCTCCCGAGAGTTCGCCGGCAGCCTCGGCACCCAAGTCGTAAAGGTGTTCGACCTCGTCGCCGCCCGCACCGGACTACGCGACCCCGAAGCCGCGGCCGCCGGCTTCGACCCGGTGACTGTCGGGCTCCGAAGCCGACGATCACAAGGCCTACTACCCCGGCAGCCACAAGATCGCGATGCGCTACACCGGCGACCGACGCACCGGCCAACTCCTCGGCGTCCAGCTCGTCGGCCACCTCCGGTCCGAGATCGCCAAGCGAATCGACATCCCCGCGACCGCCATCTTCAACGAGATGACCGTGGACGCGATATCCAACCTTGACCTCTCATACACACCACCGCTCGGCTCACCGTGGGACGCACTCCAGTCGGGCGCGCAAGCCTGGACTCGCGAGGTTCCCGGACCGGCTCGCCGCTGATCGGCAACAACGCTGCAAGACGACCGCCGACACAACCACGCCGAATCCCGCAAGTCGAGGACCCTCGGCTGCTGCTCGGCGAGGCCGTGCGGAAACGCTGGGCCTCCGAAATCTCAGTCCTGGTCCGAATCTCAAGAGTGATCAGCGACTCGTCGACGTCCTACTTGTGCCTACGCACCGGCGCCTGCATCAACGATGACGGTGCCGTCGAGTCGGGGGCTCCCCGTTCGCCAGCAGGCGACCCGGCAGCAGCTCAGTGCGACGCTCCTCCTTCCACGAGAGGCTGTCCTGTGAATCTGCCGGGCTCATCGGTCCCGCCAAGGCTTCTGCAATGGAACGCCACCAGCCACGCCGACCGACACGGCCACGGCTGCCCGTCCACCCCGGCAACGCAGCAGTCTGGCGGCGCTGGCCTGTCGGCCGCCCTCCACCGTTAGCCACGAACTCCCGAGTAGTAAGCACAAGAGCTCCAGCCTCTCGGGCATCGCCCGGACTGCCGCATCAGGCGTAACGGGGCCCTGCGCGCTCGCTGTCTCGCGTGGCCGCTTCATCGCCGCACCGATAGCCACATCTGGCGCGGTGACCGGCGTCGGTGATCGGATCAATACTCACGTTCCTTCAAGTCGGCGGCAACACCGGCGATCGGCTGGACGCCGCTGGTGCTGTGGAATACGCAGAAGCGCTTGAGCGGTCCTGTTCACAGACGGCGATGGATGCCCATGCGTTCAGGCGCCGCCGAAGGCGTCGGCGACGCCCGCCGCCCAGCTCCCGTACAGATCGATCACGGTGGACGGCGAGGGCCATTCTCCGGCCTGTAGCCGTTTGAGCGCTTCGCCGCCGCGCCGGCGTGCGTGGGTGCGCGACCAGTCGTAGGAGGACGGCGCAGCCCCGTAGCGCGCTCGCCAGCCGCGCATCGCCTCACGGCTCCGCTCTCGGGTCCATTGCCGCTCGATCGCCCCGGGACGGCAGCGCTTGCAATAGGCGTACGCGTCGCCCTTGCCGTTGCGCGCGCTGGTCGGCGCGCCGCAGCCCCGGCAGACGCCCCGGTAGCGCGCCTTGACCTCGCGCGCCTTTTCGCCGATCGGATCGTAGAGATAGGCCTTCACGGTGCCCTCTGCGCGCCCCAGCCGGCGAGCGATCTCGACGATCGTTAGGCCCTCCTGGTCTCGGTAGTGGCGCGCGAGTTGCGCGGCGCGGCGTCGCTCGCTAACGCGGTCTGTCATGAGCACCTGGGTCTTTTGTTACGCTCAGACGGGTCGTACAGGTATGCCTTGATGGTCGCCGGCGCGCGGCCGCGCGGCTGGCCTCGATGGCAGCGTCGGCGTCAACGGCCTGATGGAAGGGCCGAACGGCAGCTTTGTCGTGGACGGCATCACGTTTCGCCGGCCCGGCCTTCTGTACTGCTCAGAAAGCGTGCGCGGAGTCTCTGGCGCCCAACGGCCCTCCTTCGGCATTGTCAGCAAGCCAGAAGGCAGCTGCGCTCGCCAAACGCTGAGTGCATGCGCAGACGCGGCGTGCCGAACTTCCCCGATCCGACGTTCGCCACCGGCGGCGCGGCCAATGTCAACCTCGGACCTAGGCTTAACCCGCAGTCGACCGCGTTCGAGCGGGCGGCATCGGAGTGCAGGCTCGGGCGAATACCGGGCGGATAGCGCGCGCGACTCAGGACCACGCGGACGCGCGACCGAGGGCCGCGCGGCGCAACGCGGCGACGCGCGAGCCCTCGGCTGGCTCAGCCGGCGGCCAGCCGAGGGGTCTTGCGCGGAGTGGACGGGAGGATCCGGTACGTGAACGCGAACGCGATCGGCGCGGTCAGGGCGGTCAGCATCGCGATCATCCATGGGTTCTGGGCGTCGGTGCCGGAACCGATCACGTGGATGAGGGCCAGCAGGTAGATGACGATCGTGAACCGGTGCATGAAGCGCCAGGTCTTGACCCCGATCCGCTTGCGGACGTAGAAGCTGAGTCCGAGGATCGCGGCGAGCCAGCCGGCGATGATCCCGAGTCCGGTGAACAGCGGCCGGTACGCAAGCGTGAACGGCACCGCGATGCCCGCGAGGCCCGGCTTCAGATAGGAGTCGAACAGCAGCAGGCCGGCGTGGGTGGCGATCAGGCCGAGTGTCACCAGCGTGGCCGGCTCGTGGAAGCGTTTGAGCTTCGCCGGCAGGCCCGGACGGCGCATCAGCTTGCCGGACATCGCCAGGCCGACCGTGACCGAGACGCCGAGCATGATCACCGCGATGATCCCGAACGCGCGGCTGGCGAACCAGAACACCTGTTGTGAGGGGGTGCCCATGGTCGTCAGGAGGCGTGGGTACTGATCGGGGTCACGGCTGCGGGTATAGCGGATGGGGTGGAGCCGCCGGCGGGGACGACCTTGGTCGCGCCCGACGCCGTGGTGACCACGCGGGTTGAGCCACCGTTGTGCGGTGTGCTGACCGCTACGACCGGCGTTGCGTGCCTGTTCAGCGCACTGATGTATATGACCGAGAACGGGAGCCACGCGGCGACGATGGCCGCGACGCCGAGGCTAAGCACGCGGCGGTACAGCGAGGGTCGCGCGGCGCCCGCACGGGCAGGCCGCGTCGGTGCGCTCTGGGGGTTTGTCTTGGGTTGCTCAGTCATTGTTGAAGTCATCGTCGGGGTAGGGGGTTGCCTGCCGCGCCGACGGTGCGGCGACCGGTGAGGCATGGCTCGCCGCCACCGCGATGGGGGCGGGGCTCTGGGTCAGGGCGCCGGCCGCGGACATGGCGCCGATGAACACGGCGGTGACCAGGGCGGCGACGGTGATTCGGGTCTTGTGGGTCATGGTGTGGTCGTAGATGAGTGGCTGTGTTTCGCTGGTCTCGAGGCGCCGGCGGGCGAAGTCTTGACTGCACCCGCCGGCGCGCTGGAGCGCGGTTGGGTTCGTCAGCCGTCGCGCACCTTGCCGCGACCGCCTGGCTGTCTGAGTCGGGTGACCCGCGTGGGCCGCACCGGGCGGATGCGGCCCAGGCCGGTCAGATGGCGCCAGCGGTCGATGGCTGTGGTGGCGGGTGATCTCATCGGTGCTCCTTTGGTCTTGCGCTTGTCTGACAGGCGCGGGTTGATTGACGCTCAACATCGTGAGAGCGTCCGTCAAGAGCCCGGTAAGGGACCGGTCAGAAGCGGCTTATCCGTCCCAATCCGGCCGTGCGCCGCATATCGTGGGGGGCCGAGATGCGCATTCTGGTAGTCGAAGACGAGCGAACGCTGGCCGACTTCATCGAGCAGGGCCTTCGAGCCGAGGGTCATGCGGTGACCGTCCGGCACGACGGTGAGAGCGGCGAGGCGGCCGCGCTGACGGGCGACTACGCGCTCGTCCTGCTCGACCTGATGCTTCCGGGCAAGAGTGGTCTCGATGTGCTCGACGCGATCCGCGCGAGGCTCCCCGACCTGCCGGTCATCGTCCTCACCGCCCGGGCGGCGATCGAGCAGAAGGTGGAAGGGCTCGACCGGGGGGCGAACGATTACGTCACAAAGCCGTTCTCGTTCGAGGAGCTGCTCGCTCGCGTCCGGGCTCAACTCCGCTCGCCCGGCCAGCGCGAATCCTCGGCGCTTGAGGCAGCCGACATCCACTTGGACCTGCGGACGCGCAGGGTGGAGCGCGAGGGGCGCGAGATCGAGCTCACCGCGCGCGAATTTGACCTGCTCGCCTACCTGATGCGCCACCCAGACCAGGTTCTCTCCCGCGAGCAGATCCTGAACGCCGTTTGGGGCTTCGACTTCGACCCGGGCACGAAGGTGCTCGAGGTCTACGTGGGCTATCTGCGACGCAAGCTGGGCGTATCCGGAAGCACGGACCCGATCGAGACGGTTCGCGGCGTCGGCTACCGGTTGCGCGTGCCCCGTGGCTAGGCGCCTGTTACCGACCGGCCTCCGTGCCCAGCTCGCGCTCGCGATCGCGGTCGTCACCGCGGTCGGGGTCGGCGCGAGCTTCCTGGCTCTCTACAGCGGCACCACCGCCAGACTGCGCGGCGAGATCGACTCACAGCTGCGCACTCAGGCGGCCGAGTGGAGACAGTTCGCGGCGCGCTCCGATCTGTCGCCGCCTGCGGCGCTCGAGCGGACCGCTCGGCGATTCATAGCCGCCCAGCGCTACCACGCAGAGTCGCTGATCAACGTCGTCCAGGTCAACGGCGGCCAGACCGTCACCAGCAATCCGGAGGTCGTCGCACGTGAGGAGAGCGCGGGGACCTCGCCGGGCTCAATCGGGCTGCTCAATTCCCCAACCGGCATCACGACCCAATCCGTGGCGGAGGCCGGCGATATGCGAGTGCTGGCGCAGCCGATCCTGCGCAACGGGCGTCGGGTTGGAACGCTGAGGGTCGCCAACCCGCTGACGCCCGTCACCCAGGCCCAGTCGAGCCTGAAGCGGACGTTCGTGGTCGTCGGCATCCTCACGGTGGTGCTCGCGGCGCTGGCCGGGGTCGGCCTGGCGGCCGTGATCGCGGCGCCGCTGCGAAGGATCACGGCGGTCGCCGCGGCCGCGCGCGAGGGCGACCTGTCGCGGCGGGCGGGACCGGTGTCGCCGGGGGGTGAGGTTGGGGTGCTGGCCGCGGCGTTCGACGCAATGCTTGACCGGCTCGAGCGCGCCTTCAAACGTCAGCGTGACTTCGTGTCCGACGCGTCGCACGAGCTGCGCACTCCACTCTCGGTGCTTCGCGCTCAGGTCGAGCTGCTCGATCGCGAGACCGACGAGGCCAGCCGCCACGAGTCGACCGTGCTGCTGCTGCGCCGCCTCGACGAGCTCGACAGGCTGGTCGGCGACATGCTGACGCTGGCCAGCGCCGAGGCGGGCGAGTTGATCGAGCGGCGCCCGATCGAGCTCGGCGGCTTCTTCGAGGACCTGCGTCGCGACTTGCCGCTGTTCGGAGAGCGGGATTTCCGGCTCGTCGCCGTGGCAGGGACGCTCGACGCCGACCCCGACCGCCTGACGCAGGTGATGCGCAACCTGGTCCGCAACGCGGTGGCCCACACGAACGCCGGCGACCGGGTGGAGGTGGAGGCCTCCGCCGATGGCGATCGACTCCAGATCTCGGTCGCCGACACGGGCAGCGGGATCCCGGCCGATGAGCTTGACCACATCTTCGAGCGCTTTCACAGGGTCGATCGCAGCCGCTCCCGTGACAGCGGCGGGACGGGCCTCGGGCTTGCGATCGCGCGTGCGATCGTGCAAGCCCACGGCGGTCGGATCTGGGCCGAGTCACCGCCAGGAGCCGGCGCCACCTTCCACATCGAGCTGCCCGGCTATCGCGCGCCTGTGCCCGGCCGTCAGGAGCCGGCGGATTCTGAGGCCACCTCGAGCTGATCGAGCCTGTGCTCGCGCCGCGGCTGCTCGGTTGCCCTGCGAACCGGCCGCTTGGACTGGCCGTGGTCTGCGCCAAGGGTGCGCACGACCAGCAGGTAGACGGTCGGCGCGACCGGCATCAGCACGATCACGCGCAGCCACAGCTTGGATCCGTCAGTGCCCGCGCCCAGCGCGTGGGTGACCGATAGCATCCAGACGATCACCGTTGCCCGGTGAAGCTTTCGCCAGCGGCGCATTCCGATCCGGCGGCGCAGGTAGAAGCTCGGCCCGAGTAGAGCGGCGAGATAGCCCGCGATGATGCCGATCCCGGTGAACCCGGGCTTGTAGCTGAGCTCGAACGGGATCGTGATCCCCCGCCAGCCGGGTTTCAGCCAGTGGTCGCCGAGCAGCGCGAGCCCGTGTACGGCGATCGCGGCCAGCGCCGTGAGCGCGAGGTGCTCGTGCAGACGCGCGCTCGTGCGGCGCATGCTCGGCTGCCTGATCGCGCCGGCGGCCATCGCCAGCCCGAGCACGACCGACAGCGAGATCAGCACGATCGCGACGACGCCCGAGGCGTCGCTGACGAGCCACCAGAGATATTTCAGCGCTGAGGTATGCGGTCATTGTGCGAGCAGCGCGTCCATGGGCCGCTCATCGACTTGCCCCGCGATACAGCCGATCGCCTCGACATTGCCGCTGTCGTGCACGATCACCCCGCCGTGCTGCGCGAGCACGGCTCGTGCTCCATCGGGTCCCAGGAGCAGTGCCATCTTTGACAGCGTTTCGGCCTCGAGCGCGGTTGCGCCGAGCGCGGTCGCGCCGATCAGGCCGCTCCAGACCGGCGCCCTTGTACTCGGGTCCAGCAGATGGTGCGAATAGGTCCCGTCTGCCCGGCGCCAGATGCGAACGTTGAGTCCGGACGTCGCGATGCCGCCGCGGGCTACGGCGATCGATCCGATCGGCCGGCGGGTCAGGGGATGCTCGACGGCGATCTCGTATGGGGTGAGCTGTGCGCCGACTCCGCCCACGGCGATGTCACCGCCGCAGTCGACGACGAACCGGCTGTAGCCTGCCAGGCGGATCGCGACCGCGTCGGCGCACAGCCCCTTGCCGGTGCCACCGGTATCGATCATCAGTCCCGGCGGGCGGGTGATGGTTCCGGCCTGATCGTCGACGACGACCTCCTGCCACCGGGCGGCGGGATCGGGCTGCGCCGCGCGTCTCGGCGGCGCGTGCGCGAGGGCGTCCTGGAGTGACGCCGGTTCGGCACCGTCGAGCGAGTGGTCGTACCCGGTCTGCTCGAGCGCTCGGACGAGCGTCGGGTCGACCAAGCCCTCCGCTGCGCTGAGCCGCCCACAGCCCGGCGCTCACGGCCGCACGGAGCAGCGGCGGAGCCGGGACGCGGGCGCGCGGGTCGTTGTTGAGCGCCGAAAGGTCGCTGTCCGAGCGAAACCGCGACAGGCGGTCGCTGAAGTCCAGCACGAAGGACCGCTCGCGGTCGGCCGCTTCGAGCGGCAGAGCGCTGCGGGTGAGCAGCCGATCGCCGATCAGCAGCCGCACGTCGCTGCCCATCGCCCGGAACGTGTAATCGAGTTCTGTGGTCATCGGATCGCCTCTACGAGGTCCGGGTGGTGGGAGCCGCCACGCTCGGCCCCGAGGATGAGCCCGAGACCGACTGCGAGACCGACGTCCCGCCGGCCCGGTACCGCCCTTGATCGTCTCGATGACCGTCGTGCGGATGATCTTGCGGAGCACCGGCGCGGGCCGCGAGACGGCCGAGCCTGCGGCCGGCAACTGGCTGACGAGCAGCGCGAGCACGACGAGGAACGCCGCGACGCTGAACAGGAGCACGCTCAGTCGATCCGAGCCGCCCCGCGCTCGCCGACGACTGGACGCGTTCGGCATGTCCGAGCCGACCGGACTCGCCGGCCCGCTGCGATCGCCGGCGTCGGCCGGCTGTGGCACCAGTCTCGGGTCAGTCGCCACCATTATCACCACCGCCGTCGCCACCCTCGCCGCCGCCGTGGCCGCCGCTCGAACGTGTGGTCACCGAGCTGGAGCCGCCGCCGGAGGTCGAACCCGCCGTGCGAGCTGGTGCGCGTGGTGACGGGACCGCTCGACGGAGCTGAGCTGCCGCTCGAGCCGTGCGACGCGCTGGTACGAGTCGTCACCGGCGCGCCTGACCGTGCCGAGCCGGCGGCGGGCGCCGAGGCCGCGCTGGTGCGGGTGGTGACGGCGGTGCTGGGACCCGAGGAGACGACACCCGTGCGAGAGCCGCTTGCACCGGTGCGAACCGGGCTCGCTGAGCCTGAGCTACCTCCTGCGCCGCCGCCGGCGGCGGTGCCGTGGGCCGCCGGGACGTGTTTGGGGTGCTCGTGGCGGACGATATGAATCGTCCGGCGGATCACCTGCGTCCGCACATCAGCCGCGGGGTTTCGCGCCGCGAGCGTCGTAGTGGTGTGCTGCTGGGAGCGCAGCGAGAAGCCGGCAAGACCGGCGGCGAGAAGCGCCGCCGCCGCTCCAATGATGCGGGTGTGTTTCCTGCCCATATGCAAGGCCTCCGAGGTCGGGGTCGGCGCGCACTCTGCCCGTCACCGCGTCATCTCCCGGTCAACCCCAGGCAAAGACTTGGCAAAGCAAGAGCCGCTCTTAGGCTCGGCCAGCGATCTCTTTACGCGCCGGCCGCCAAGCTGCGGCCATGTCAACTTCACCGAACACGCGACGGGCAAACGGCGACGGGATCGTGATCGCCGGCGGCGGCCTGGCCGGCCAGCGCTGCGCCGAGACGCTGCGGCGGGCCGGCTACGAGCAGCGAGATCAGGATGGTGTGCTCGGAACCGCACCGGCCGTACGACCGCCCGCCGCTGTCCAAGGAGCTGCTGGCCGGCGCCGAGCGCGACGCCGAGCTTCCGTTTCGCCCCGCGCAGTGGTACCGCGACCAGCAGGTCGACCTGCTGCTCGGCGTGAGCGCAGAACGCCTGGCGCCCGCCGAACGTCGGATCGAGCTCTCAGACGGCAGCGCGCTGCGCTACGACAAGCTGCTGATCGCCACCGGCGGCCGGCCGCGGACGCTGCCGATCCTCTCCGGCTACGAGAACGTGTCCGTGCTGCGCACGCTCGACGACGCCGTGCTGCTGCGCGAGGTGCTCGCCTCGCGCCCGCGGCTCGCGGTGGTCGGCGCCGGATTCATCGGGCTCGAGATGGCGGCGACCGCCCGCAGGCTCGGCGTCGAGGTGACGCTGATCGAGGCGGCTGCCTGTCCGCTTGCAAGCGTGCTCGGCCAGAAGCTGGGCGCGTGGTTTCAGCGGCTGCACGCGGCCGAAGGGCGTCGACGTCCGCACCGGCGTCACCGTCGAGCGAGTCGACGCCAACGGCGCCGCACGGGCGCTGCGTCTGTCCGACGGCTCCGTCGTGCCGGTCGATCACGTCGTCGTCGGGACCGGGATCGACCCGGATGTCGCGTGGCTGGCCGACAGCGGGCTCGACGCCGCGCGTGGCGTGCGCGGTCGACGTGCACGGCCGTACGGCGGTCGAGGACGTGTTCGCCGCCGGCGACGCCGCGGCAACGTTTGACGAGAGCTCGCGCCGGCACGTGCCCGGATCGCATTGGGAGGCCGCCGGGCGCCAGGGCGCCGTGCGGCCCGCGCGATGCTCGGGCTCGACCCGGGCGCCGCGCCGGCGACGAGCTTCTGGACCGATCAGTACGGGCTGCGGATCCAGTACGTGGGCCGGGCGCAGTCCGCCGACTCGCTCGAGATCGACGGCGACCCCGACCGTCGCAACTTCACCGCCACCTTTTCCCGTGCCGGACGGGCAGTCGCCGCGCTGCTCGTCAATCGGCCTCGTTCCCTACCGGCGGCTCGCAAGTTGATCGAGAAAGGAAGACCATGACCTATATAGTGCAAATCGATGAAGGCGCCTGTGCCGCGCACGGAGACTGCGTGGACGTGGCGCCGGAAGTGTTCGAGCTCGATGACGTCGCGCGCGTGATCGGCACCGGGCCCGACGAGCTGCTGCTCGCCGCCGCCGAGGGGTGCCCGAGCGCCGCGATTCGCGTCATCGACCAGCGGACGGACGAGCAGGTCTACCCCTAGACGGTCGGGGGGCGCCGTGGCGGCGGCCCGCCCGGTCCGTGCACCGTGCCGCCCGGCCCCGTTTGAGTCAGTCGTCGCGGCCCGCGAGTGGTTCCCGCCCGAGCCGCCGCCTCCGGAGTCGTCCGGGTGATCGCGGCCGTTGGCGTGCGCCGCCGCCGCGCGTGCGGCGGGCGGCGCCGACGGTGCGGTCTGCGATGCAAGCGCCTGTGTCTGTGGCGGCGCCGTACCGAACGTGGTCGCCGGGGAGGCCGGTTGCGGAGTGCTCGGAAGCGTGATCGTCGCCGTCGAGTTGCCGCGCGCGGCGATCGTGTTCGAGTGCTCGCTCGACGCGACCGGGCGGGATGGGGCTGGGTGCGTGGCGGCGCGAGCCCCTGAATGACCGAGACCGGCTCCGAGGAGAGCCCGATGTGCTCGGCCGCGAGCCGGCTCACCGACCAGGTCAGCGCCGGCCGTCACCGCGATCCCGAGCAGAGCGGCCACGGCCCACAGAAGACCTCGCCGAGTCACTGTCATCGGGCCGGCACCGTAGTGACGCGATGGTTAAGCGCGGGCAAAGCGCGACTCGGACTTGGGTTCGTCATCCGCCGTCCTGTCCGCGCCCTCGCCGCCGAGCTCGAGGATCGCGACCGCCCCGCCGCCGTCGCGGCCTTCGATCCGCACGTCGCCGCCCCATTCGCGGGCCAGCTCGCGCGCGATCGGAAGTCCGAGCCCGTGGCCCGACGGGCCGCCCAGGCCGGCGCTGCCGCGACGGAAGCGCTCGAACACCAGCTCGCGCTCGTCGGCCGCCACGCCCGGGCCGCGGTCGCGAACCTCGATCCGGCCCGGCGCGGCGACGATCGTCACCGCCGACCCCGCCGGCGAGTAGCGCAGCGCGTTCTCGAGCAGAGCGTCGAGCGCCCGCTCGAGATCCGCGCGGGCCGCCCAGACAGTGCCCGGCGCGCCCTCAGCGGCGACTGCGACAGCGTGATCCCGCGCTCCGCCGCCTCCGGCCGCCAGCGGCGCAGCGCATCGGTGGCAAGGTCGCCGAGGTCCACGGACGCTCCGGCGAGCGGCCGCTCGCCGGCCCGGCTGAGCAGCAGCAGCTCGTTGACGGTGTGCGAGAGCCGGTCGACCTCGCCGATCGCCGCGTCGAGCTCGGCCGTCGCCTCCGGGCCAGCCGACAGCGCCTTGGCCTCCTCGAGCCTGAGCCGCAGGCCGGTGAGCGGCGTCCGCAGCTGGTGCGAGGCGTCCGCGACGAAGTCCTGCTGCGCGCTCATCAGGCGGTCGATCCGGTCGGTCATCTCGTTGAACGAGCTCGACAGCGAGCGCTGCTCGAGGCTCCCCTCGACCTCCGCCCGCGCGCGCAGATCGCCCTGTGCGACGCGGCGGGCGACGGCTTCGAGCCTTCGCAGCGGCCGGCCGATCTGGCCGGCGAGCAGGCTTCCCGCGGCAAGACCGAGCGTCAGCACGATCAGGCCGATCAGCGCGATCGCCAGCCTCGACGCGCATCACCGCCTGGTGTACCGCCGAGACGCTCTGGGTGACGCGCACCGCGCCGGCGGTGCGGCCGTTGTGGATGATCGGGACCGCGGTCGCGAGGATCTCCTGTGCCAGCGTCTTGGAGTGCGCGTTGGACCTGGACCTGGTGGCCCGCCGAGCGCGCCCTTGATCTCGGGGCGGCTGTCGTAGCTCGTGCCGACCTCGGCGCCGCCGGCGCTGTCGACGAGCACCCGGCCGCCCGCGTTGACGACCAGGACCCGGCCGCGCAGCGACGCCGCCGCGGTCCGGGCGAGCGTCGCGCAGCTCGCGGTGGCTGGCGGGTCCCAGCAGGTCTCCCGCCGTCGCCGCGACGAGGTCTGCCTGCGCCTGGGCCTGCGTCCGGACCTCCGCGTTTACCCGAGCGCTCAGGCTCAGCGCCAGCGGGACGCCGAACGCCACGATTGCCAGCAGCAGCACATACGCGAAGGCGCCGAGCAGCCGGGCTCGCAGGCTCATGGCGCGCGCTCTCGCTCCGTGGCCAGGCAGAATCCGACGCCGCGCACCGTCCGGATGTAGGTGGGATCGGCGGGGTCATCGCCGAGCTTGCGGCGCAGCCAGCCGATGTGAACGTCAAGCGTCTTCGTCGAGCCGAACCAGTTCACGTCCCAGACGTCGGACATCAGCTCCTCCCGCGTGACCACGCGGCCCGGCTCGCGCGCGAGCCGGACGAGCAGATCGAACTCCTTGCGGGTGAGGTCGAGCTCGTGATCGCCGCGCCATGCCCGGCGGGCGCCCTCGTCGATCCGAAGGTCCTGGACGCTCAGCTGTCCGCGCTGCGGCGGCTGCGGCTGGCCACGCCTGCAGGACGGCGCGGATGCGCGCGATCACCTCGCCAGTCGAGAACGGCTTGACGACGTAGTCATCGGCGCCCAGCTCAAGCCCGACGACGCGATCGGTGACGGTCCCGCTCGCCGTGACCATGATGATCGGCACACTCGAGTCGCGCCGGATCTGCCGGCAGACGTCGCGTCCGTCGCCGTCGGGTAGCACAAGGTCGAGCAGGATCACGTCCGGGCCGCAGCGCGGAAGCGAGCGACATCGCCTCGGTCGCCGGTGCACGGCGACGGTCGTCCTGAAACCGGCCCGCTGCAGCGCGTGGGCGAACGGCTCGGCGATCGAGCGCTCGTCCTCGACCAGCAGCACCAGCGGGCCGGCGGTTGCGGTCGTGTCGGCTGGGATGTTCAGAGAGTCCGGGTACATGAACGTTGGTGATCGATAAAGCGACCATCAGTGTTCGCCGCCCTGGTAAGAGGACGGTTCAATTTCGTTGAGAATCCGCATATCTTCAGGCGGTCGGTGCGCCGCGAGTGTCCGACTCTCCAGGGGCGGCTCTGGTCTGAGGGCCCGCCACTCGACGCGCCTCGGCGTCGTAGCCGCGCGAAAGCCGCCCGTCGGGGCGGCTCCACCACCTCCAGCCACCGCAGCGCCAAGGGTAGTCCTCGCTGTTGGCTCAGCGAGCGCGAAGCACAGCGCGAGCTCACGTGCCTCGCGGTGTCTCGCCAGCACTTCTCGGGGATCGTCGTGCGCGCCGATCAGGGCCCGAAGCCGTTCAGCCGACTGTGGTGAGCCGTCAGTTGTGCAGCAGGAACCGCGATGCTCCGCCTGCTGCCGGCACCACCGCGGGCCGGACGTCGGTGCGCGCCGCCGGCCAGTAGGCGACCAGGCGGCCGTTTGGCGAGACCCTCGGAGCCGCTCCCCGGGGCCAGCCGGCGTGCAGAGGTGTCGTCATCCACACGCGCCGTAGACCCCTGCGAGCCCTGCGCAGCCGCCGAGGACAAGGCCCCCTGTGTTGTACACGAGCGCCGCGCCGGCGGAGGGAGCGATCAGCGCCAGCGCGGCACCGACACCACTGATCGCTGCAACGGCGCGCGCTGCCTGTCTGAAACGACGCACCCGATCACGAACATGACAATGCCAGCCCTGAAGACATCGTCGTCGCTCCGGCTGAAATGTCATCGGTGGTCGGCCACGGCCAACCCGCGAAATAGGCTGGCTGGTTGCTCCGCGCTATACGTGGTTCGCGGCCCCTCAGGTTCGAGGCAGAAGGGGAGCGAGTCGCTGGGACTGTTTGGTGCCTCGGTGTGGCCGGCCGGGTCGTAGATGTTGACGAAGTCGACGGTGTTGAACTGGTTGAGGGTCGGGGAGATCTCGTCGGCAATGCGCGCGGTCGCGCCGCCGGTGGAACAGCCGCCGACGAGCCTTACCCGGGCGACCTGGCCGGCGTTCGAGAGGCGGTCGGAGCCGGTCGCCTTGGACCGCAGGAGCCGAAGTCCGCTCGCGTACTCGGCCGCCGTGGGTCCGGCGAACAGCCGGTCCATCAGGCCGGTCGCGGGCGTGCTGAGCACGGTCGGGAACGAGGTACCGATTTCGATCACGACCCGGCTTGGGCGGGTGAGTGTGAATACGTGGAACGGGCTGCGCTTGGCCAGTCCTATCCCGTGGGACAGGACGGCCTCGAAGTCACCTGAACGAGCGACGCTCATCACGTTCGGCAACGCGACCGCGATCTCGCTGGTGAGGTGACGGTGCCAGCCTAATCGTGCGCCGCGGCCGGGGAGAAGCTGACCCTGAGGAACGCGCGACCCGCGATCGCGATCGGCAGCCCCGACGGGTCGCCGATCAGGCGGTTTACCTAGCCCACGAACCGCCGAGGGGGAATGCCTCCCTCGAAACGGACCACGACTCGGTCAAAGCCGGGATGATGCGCGGCTTGGATACCGATCAAGCGCGGGGAGTTCGTTGTCTTGACCGCCAACCTGCCTGCTGACCAGTGGACGTATCCAGCGCCGAGACGCGTATCGCCGCCAGCGCAAACGTCAGGAATTCACCAGCCGTGGCCGCTCTCCGGGACAGAATCGTCATCGCCATCGCCTTCTCCTGCATAGTACTAGTCCAGTCCTGCGGTCAGTGTGCGCCGTTCCCGATGAGTCGAAATCCGTGCGCAGCTGATCCATTGATCCGTACAAAGCACGCTGCGGGGGTCCCGCTGCCGCGGGGAGTGGTGCGACTTGATCAACGCGCGGACGCGCATGTTTGGTCGCCTGAGTGGGCGCATGGTTCTCGCGCTGGTGGCGGTACCTTCGCCACCACACGAACAGCCCTGCGGGCGGGACAAGCCAGAAGTGCGCCCAGCCATGGCTCGAAGTGCCGGTCGGTCGGATTCCGCGGGGCCGGCAGCACCGCGCCCTCGCGAGCAACCAGGGCCCTCCAGCCGAACAGCAGAGACTGGCGGCGTTTCGTGCGCCACGTCAGCGGCTCGGGATTGCGCTACCGAGGAAAGTAAGGACACGTGTGGTGTACATCTGCGGGTGCTCACCGAATGCGTTTGTGTGGGTAGCGTTTGGCATGTACCAGAGTGTTGCCTTCGCTCCAATTAGAGTGAGGCGGGGTTGCTGCTGGGCGACCAGGTCCGAGAGCTTGCGCGGGCGCTGCGGGCGGGTGCTCGGTGCGTTCGGGTCACGCCACAGCCTGACGCTCGACGCCCATGCCCTCCGGGCCAACATCCCGGACCTGCCCGAGCGAGACGTGCTCATCTGCGGCCCCGAGCCGTTCACGAAGATGGTCGCCCGAGAGGCGCGGCGCGCCGGGGTGGCGCCGGGGCGGCTGCACATCGAGGGCTTCGGCGCCTGACGGGGGCGGCCGCCGACGACGCGAGCCGGCGCTCCACACCACTGACGTGTGGACCGCCAACGCGGCGTCCGGCCTCAAGCGTGGAGGTCGATCGATCGTGAGCTCGCGTGAGCCGCCTTGGTGGCGACGTCGTCGCTGTCACCGTCGTGATCGGGCGTCCCCGCGGCTTCGGTCGATTCCGGCCGCTGGACCGCGCCGACCGGCGCGAACGCCGCATGGTGGCTGGCGCCACCGACTGCCGTGATGTTCATGGGTACGTGCTCCTTCCATGGTTGACGTGCACGCATCATCGGTTCCGAACGTGCCCGGCTGCACGTTCCTGTGCGCACTCTCAGCCGCGCCACCACCGCGTCGTAGTCGTCGACCAGGTCACCAAGTCGGATCGCCTGGCAGTACGGCACGACGGCATCCCCGGAACCGCCCCCGGTTACGTGCGAAAGCCGGACGGGCTCGACCTGCTTCGGTAGGTCGGCTGTCCGGTGCACCCACGGTCGCCTCGATCCTGCGCAGACGCAGCCGGCCGGACAACCGGGCGCGCTACCGCTTAGCTCAGAGGTCAGTGTCGGGTATGCACGATGTTCTTACCGGCCGCCGGTAATGTCACCGATTGTGACGGTCGCCGAGGTCTCCCGGACTGGGCTGAGCGAGGTCGAGGCCGCGCGTCGGTTGGAGGCTCGAGGGGAGGCCGGGCGGAGGCGCTCGAGTCGCTCGTACGCGAGCATCTTGCGCGCGAACACGGTCACGATCCCGAACGGCATCTTGCTGTTGTTCGGGGTGTTGACGATCACCTTTGGGTCGTGGCGCGATGCGCTGTTTCTGGGGATCCTGGTCGCGAACATCGCGATCGGGTCCTTCCAGGAGATTCGCTCCAAGCGGGCTCTGGATCGGCTGGCGGCGCTGGTGGCGCCCGAGGCTGTGGTGGTGCGGGATGGGGTCGACCGCCGTTTGCCGGTCGACCAGGTGGTCGTAGGAGATCTGGTGCGGTTGGCGGCCGGTGATCAGGTCGTTGCGGACGGGATGGTGGTGTCGGCTGACGGGCTTGCGGTGGACGAGGCAAACCTGACCGGCGAGTCCGAGTCGGTGGTTCGTGGTCGGGAGGATCCGGTTTGGTCAGGGTCGTTCGTGGTGGAAGGGACGGCGCTGTTCGAGGCCACCGCGGTGGGGCTGGATAGCCGGGCGGAGCGGTTGACCGCGACGGCGCGCGCGTTTCGTCATCCGCGGTCGCCGCTGGAGCGCGCCAACGATCGGCTGTTGCTGTGGCTGATCGGGCTTTCGGTCCCGTTGGCGATTGGGCTTGCGTGGTCGGTCCTCGCTCGCGCGGAGTCCGCAAATGCTCGCGTGCAGGTCGTGACGGCCGGGATCGTTAACCTCGTTCCGGAAGGGCTGATCTTGCTGATCAGTGTCACGGCGGCGGTGTCGGCGTTCAAGATGTCCCAGCGCGGTGTGCTGGCGCAACAGCTCAACGCGATCGAGTCACTGGCGTCGGTCGACATCGTCTGCACCGACAAGACGGGGACTCTGACCGAGCCGACGCTGCGGGTCGTCGGTGTGGTGCCTGCGGATGGCGTTGAGGAGACGTCCGTCGCGCGGGAGTTCGCGAGGTATGCCGCCAGCGCGCCGGCGCGCAACCTGACGCTGGAGGCGATCAGGGACGCCGGGCTGGTGGATGTCCAAGGGAGTCGGGTGGTTGCACAGGTGCCGTTTGCGTCCAAGCGTCGCTGGAGCGCGCTTGACCTCCGTGACGAGAAACTTGTGCTGGGCACACCGGAGCGGTTTGCCGACGCCGACCCGGCCCTGGCGGAGCGGGCCCGTGCGGAGGCGAGCGCTGGGCGGCGGGTGCTCGCGCTAGGTCGCACCCACTCGCGTCTGCCCGCCACCGAGGCTGATCCGCCGTTCCCCGCCGACGCGCAGCCGCTCGGTTTGGTGGTGCTCGCCGAACGTCTTCGAGCCAATGCGGGCGAGACGGTCGCGTTCTTCGCGGCTCAGGGCGTCGACCTGAAAGTGCTGTCTGGCGATGCGCCCGCGACCGTCGGCGCGATCGCTCGCGACGCGGGCGTGCCCGGCGTAGCGCCGGCATTGGACGGTGAGGCGCTCCCGGCTGATCCGGGGGCGCTGCGAGAGGCGGTCCTGGCCGCTCCGGCCGTCGGGCGGATCTCGCCCGAGGGAAAGCGGGCGGTCGTGGAAGCGCTCGGCGGCGCGGGTCGCTATGTCGCCATGATCGGCGATGGTGTCAACGACGTGCCCGCGCTCAAGCAGGCGCGCCTCGCGATCGCGCAAGGTTCGGGGACGCAGATGTCGCGCTCGGTCGCCGATCTCGTGCTCGTCCGCGCCGATTTCGGCGTCCTGCCGGGGATGGTCGCCGAGGGACGCCAGATCTTGCGCAACATCCAGCGGGTCGCCCGGCTGTTCATCACCAAGACGGTGTTCACGGCCGTGATCGGCGTGGCGATCGCGATCCCGACCGGCACCTTCCCGCTGCTCCCGCGTCAGTTCACGATCGCCTCTACGGTCACGATCGGGATCCCCGCGTTCCTGCTCGCGCTCGCGCCGAGCTCCGGCCCGTGGCGGCCGGAGCGCTTCCTGCAATCCGTCGTGCGCTTCGCGATTCCGGCTGGGATCGCGATCGGGATCGGGATCATCGCGGGGTACCTCCTCGCCCGTTACGGATTTGGGCTGAGCCTGACCCGTTCCCGCACCGTCGCCACAGGGATCGTCGTGGTATCCGGACTCGCGGTGGTGATGCGACTCGAGGCCGAGCCCGGACGGCGACGCCTGGCGATAGCGGGACTGTGCGCGCTGATGACACTGCTGTTTGCCTGTGCCCTGACCGTGCCCTTCCTCCGCAGCTTCTACGAGCTGGCAACCCCCACTGGGAAGGCGCTCGCCGCATGGGCGCTGGGCACGGGTCTGGGAATCGGGACGATGTTGATCGCGCTGCGTCTGCTACGCGTCTGAGTCCGTCCGCCAGATCCCGACTTGGTCAGTGCTTCCCTAGTGGCGGGGGACTACGAGCACGGGACGGCGGGCGTGCTGCACGACCGCGGCAGACACGCTGCCGAGCAGCGCCGACTGGACGCGTGAGAGCCCGCGAGCGCCGACCACGATCGCCTCGGCCTCGATGTCGTCCGCGACATCGCAGATCGCCCGCCACGGCTTGCCTCCGATGGCCCTGCCCTGCGCCTCGAAGCCCGCTTCGCGCGCGAGCGCGTTGCCCGAATTCACCCGCTCCTCAGCGAGATCCCTCGCGATGTCGTCGAGACCGAGCGCGCGCGAAGCAAGCTTCGACAAGGGAGCGGTGATCGCGGTGGCTGGGTCGTATGGGTGCCACACGGCGACCGGCTCCCACACCGACAGCACGACCGCGCGGCGCGATCGGAACATCGACGCGGCGCGGGCAATGGCGTGGGCAGCATCGTCGGAACCGTCATAGCAGAGCAGCACGGGACCGTTGCTCGTGGGGAGAACGTCTTCGGGCGTGGACGAGGGCATCAGACTGCGGCCTGGTCCGAGGGGGTGTGTTCCGGGGACATCGCCACCACCGTAGCCGGAAGAGCGCGCAGGCCATCCGTTCGGCGCCACCATCGGCGTCCGTATGTCGCCGACGGCGAGCTTGGATGAGTCGGCGAACTCGGCGGGGGTGACCCATGGTCGGTCCCGATGCTGACGGTGGCCAGATCGTCGGGTGCGTAAGAGCCGATGAGCCGGGCATCGAACCCCCGCCCGTCGGCCCAACGTAACGGCGAGCTGGGTAGCGCCGCTGACCACGGGTGCGTCGGTGACGATGTCGCCGTTCGTGTCGTAGGTGACACCGCTGCCCAGTCCGCTGTCGGTTTGGATCTGGACCACCTGCGGCGCTGTCTGCTTGACCACCGTGACGAATTGCTGCTCGACCGCCGCCGCCGCTGACGCCGCCGCGGCCATGTTCGAGGCAGCGCCTGCCCTTGGCGGTCGCTGTCGTCCGCGAGTGGCTCTCCGCACCCGGTCAACGCCAGCGCCACGACCACGAGCATGCGCGGGCCCAGCCGTGGCGGAGTGAGCGAAGCGAGTCGAACATCACTTCCCAAGGGGGACGGTCGCACCGCCCAAGGTGGTACTCATCCGGGAGCACCACCCGCCGTGAGCCGTACTCGCCACGGATATGCCCGGGACCGCGCGCTGCAACCCTGAGGGCATGAATTCTGCGCCCGCGACTGCGATCGCGCGCGCGGGCGATCGGCCCGGGCACGCGGACAACTGGCCTCCTCGCTGGCTGGTGTGGTTGCTGGAGCATCGGGCCCAGATCCTGGCGGTGTTCGCGTTCGCCGCGATCGTGGCTGGTGGTGTGCTGTATCTCGTGGGCGAGGGCGCGGCTGGGCAGACGGTGTGGCGGGTGGCGGTTGCGGTGCTCGCTGCTGAGCTGGCGGTCGAGGTGGTCCGTACGGTGATCGTCGAGCACAGCTTAGGGGTGGACACAATCGCGCTGGTGGCGATGGTGGGTGCCCTGGCGCTTGGTGAGGAGCTTGCGGGTGCGGTGATCGGCTTGATGTTCTCGGGCGGAGCGTCGCTTGAGGCGATTGCCTCGCGGCGCGCGCGCCGTGAGCTGACGGCGCTGATCCAGCGCGCGCCGAAGATCGCGCAGGTGCGGGTTGGCGAGCGGCTCGAGGAGGTGCCGGTCGAGCGAGTCGAAGCGGGGGATGTCGTGCTCGTGCGTACGGGTGAGGTTGTGCCGGTGGACGGAACCATGATGAGCAGCGAGGCCGTGATTGACACCAGCACACTCAGCGGGGAGTCGCTGCCCGAGACCGTGCGGTGCGGGATGCCGGTGCTGAGCGGCTGCGCTAACGCGGGCAGCCCGTTTGATGTGCGCGCCGATCGGCCCGCGCGGGACAGCGCGTACGCCGCGCTGGTGCGGCTGGTGGAGCAGGCGCAAACGCAGCGCGCGCCGATGGTGCGGATGGCCGACCGGTATGCCGGGTTCTTCCTGCCCGTGACTCTGGTGGTGGCGGGTCTGGCGTGGGTGCTGAGCGGTGATCCGGTCCGGGCGCTGGCGGTTGTGGTGGTCGCGACGCCGTGTCCGTTGATTCTCGCGGCGCCGATCGCGCTGGTATCGGGTCTGTCGCGTGCCGCCCGGTCCGGCGTGATCGTCAAGGGCGCCGCCGCGATCGAAACGCTCGGCGAGGCGCGAACGGTGCTGTTCGACAAGACCGGCACGCTGACAGTCGGCACCCCGGAGCTCCGAGAGATCGTGACCCGCGGCGGGTGGAACGCGGCGGATGTGCTGCGGCTGGCCGCGTCCGTCGACCGGCTTTCCGCGCACGTCCTCGGCGAGGCGCTCGTGGGTGCCGCCAAGGAGGCGGAACTGGAGCTGACAATGCCGGCGGAGGTTCGCGAAGAGCCAGGCCAGGGGATCGAGGGCCGCGTGAACGGCCACCGCGTGGCGGTCGGAAGCCGTTCGTTCGGTCGCGGGAGCGGGGTGCCTGAGGCGGAGATCGTCTCGACGGCGTCGACGACGACCCGCGGGTCGGGGGAGGCGCACGTCGTGGTGGCGATCGACGGCCACGTCGCCGGTGTGATTGTGATGGCCGATGAGCTTCGCCCGGACGCCGATCGGATCGTCGAACGCCTGCGGGCGGAGGGAGTCCGGCACGTGGCGATGATCTCCGGCGACCGGCGGTCGGTCGCCGAACGCGTGGGCCGGGAGCTGGGCGTCGATCGCGTGTACGCAGAGCAATCGCCGGAGGAGAAGCTCGAGGTTGTGCGGCGCGTAGCCGCGGATCCCGATCTGCGCCCAGTGATCATGGTCGGCGACGGGGTCAACGACGCCCCGGCGCTCGCGATCGCCGATCTCGGGATCGCGATGGGCGCCGCCGGCGCTACCGTCTCATCGGAGACCGCGGACGCGGTGATCACGGTCGACCGTGTGGATCGCGTCGCCGACGCGGTACACATCGGCCGCCGCGCCCTCCACATCGCCCGGCAGAGCGTCCTCGTCGGCATGGGGCTGAGCATTGCGGCGATGGGCGTTGCCGCGCTCGGCTACCTACCGCCGGTTGCCGGCGCCCTCTTCCAGGAGGCCGTCGACCTCGCCGTGATCCTCAACGCTCTGCGCGCGTTGCGCGGGTGACGCCGCGGCGCAATGCGCAACGCTCGGTGGTGCGCCACGTCGAGCGTGTGGGACATCGCCGATTACGTCGTGCGGTGACCGGTGGTCAACTCGAGGCGCGGGGTCAAACCAGCGTTACGGGTGATTAGCGAGGAGAAGACCCGCGTTCGTGCGGATGGCAGCTGGCGAGATCGTTGGCACGCCGGCGGGAATGTCGGTGTAAGAGTTCAGAGCAGCGATTGTGGGTCACGTAGAAGGCGAGACCATCATCCATCGACCGGTCGAGGAAGTGTGCGATTTCGTCGCCGAAGGGGGCAACGAGCTTCGCTACAACCGGAGAAAGCTGCGCGCCGAGAAGATCTCTGATGGCGCTGTGGGACCGGGCGCGCGCTTCCTTGTCGAGCTCGAGACGATCGGTCGCGCGATGCCGATGACGGTCGAGTTCACCGATTACGACCGACCACGGCAGTTGACGTCCTGCACGCGCTCGTCGATGATGATGACTGACGGCACGTTGCTTCGAGCCGATCCCGGACCGGACCCTGATGCGGTGGTCCTGGGAGGTCCGGCCGCGCGGGATCCCCAGGTTCATGAGCCTGCTGGTCAGTTGGCTCGGTAGACGGCAGGAGCAGGAGATCTGGGGCAGTCTGAAGCGCCTCCTGGAACGTGGTGGCGGAGAAACGCATGGCCCGGCTCGGAGTGATGTCCGGGGCGCGCGATGAGCAGCGCTGGCCACCGCGGCATGTCCGACAAGCCGGTCGACGGCGGCTGCTACGCCGACGAGCGGCTGTGGGCGGACGACCTGGCCGCGGTCATCGATCAGACCCGCCTCGACCGCCCCGTGCTCGTGGCGTGGTCGTACGGCGGCTTCATCGTGGCCGACTACATTCGTGCGTACGGAGACGCCGGGATCGCCGGGATCAATCTTGTCGGCGGGGCCGTGCTCTTGCGGCCGCCCGCGTTCGATCACATCGGCCCGGGCTTCCTCGACAACGCTACGGACGCGTCAGGTCCGGACCTCCGGGCGAACATCGCCGCGATCCGGCGCTTCCTGCGCTCATGCACCGCCAGGCCGCTGCCGGACGAGCTGTGGAGCGCGGCGCTGTGCTGGAACATGGCCGTCCCGGCAGCGATTCGAGGCGCGCTCATCGTCCGCGAGATCGACGACACGGACATCTACTCGCGTCTGTCCGTGCCGATCCTGGTCACCCACGGCCGGAAGGACATGATCGTCCTGGCCTCAATGGCCGAGCACGTGCTGGGGCACAGCGACGCCGCGGTCGCGTCCTGGTACGACGGAGTCGGCCACATGCCCTTCATCGAAGAAACCGAACGCTTCAACCTCGAACTGGCTGCGTTCGTCGACCGAGCTAGGCAATAGCCCTCGCGGACATACAGCTCGGACGCGCCCCCGCTTCGCGTCCTGCGAGCATGGCAGCCCGCAGCCGGAGGCTCGATCGAGACGCCGGAAGCTACGGCAGAAAGCGGCAACACGCCATATCCGTCAAGTACGCCCCGGGCATCGAACCAGTGAAAACGATGGCTTGCACTGGCCCCGGCGCGATGGCTTGAAGTGGCTCCAGCTGGCGTCGGTTGTTGTTGGTGTTTGATGTTGCCTGATTGCCCGGTTGGATGCATGCCGCGGCTGTCGTCGCGGGGCCGAGCCCGTAGGGCGAGTGCCTGAGTGGCGATAGCCGCGGGCGCGGTTTCCGGGCGGCGGTCATGCTCGTTTGCGTGCTTGGCGTTGTAGGCCGTGGCGGAAGCGCCAGGCACTCGTTGCCGGTGTCGATGATGTGTGCGCGGTGTGTGAGCCGGTCGACGACGGCCTTCGCGAGTCTGGGTCGGGGAACACCTTTGTCCATTCTCCGAACGGGAGGTTGGTCGTCACGATCAGGCTGCCGCGTTCGTGTCGCTCGGAGAGGACCTGGAAGACGAGCTCGGCGGCGCCGTCGGGCAACGCCAGGTAGCCCAGTTCGTCACAGACGAGAAGCTCGGTCCGGGCGTAGCGGCCAACGACCCGGCCGAGCTCGCGTCGGCTGTCGGCCTCTTGGAGCTCGTTCGCGAGCGCGGCGAGCGTCGTGAAGCGGACGCGGCGTCCCTGGTGGCAGGCGCAGACCGCCAGGGCGGTGGCCAGCATCGTTTTGCCGGTGCCCGACGAGTAGCCGTCGCACTACTCATTGTGTTGATTTGTTGCCGGAGCGGGTGCGGCTGGTGGCCGCGCCGGGCGGGCTGCAAGGTCGTGAGCTTGCCGTGTTGGGCTGGACGACCGATGATGACTCGGGGGAGGTCGCGCTGTTGTGCCGGCTGGTGGATGGCAGTGCCGGTGAGATCCCGGCGCGGTGGACGGATCTGCCGGTGCGGGTCGAGCCGCAGCGCCCACTCGGCGGGGTTGGCTCGCCGGCGGCGTGGCGGTTGTTGCTGGCGCGGGGTGAGCGACTGGCGGGCCGGCGCAGCGACGCAGCGGGGGAGGCGCGGTCATGACCGGCGGCTCGTGGCCGGTGCTCAGCGCGCTGGACGCGCGGGTGCTGCGCGCGACCGACGCGCGGTACGAGCGTTCGCCTGAGAAGGTCGGCGAGCTGGCGGGTTGCGCGGCGGACGTGGCGCTATCTGCGCTGCGTCGGCTCCGCATCGCCTACCTCGTGGAGGACGACGGCTGCCGCCCGCAGCGATGGCTTCGTACCCACCGCGGGGATGTCGCGCTGGAGCACGCGCCGTGACGGTGCTATCAGGTGCGCGCTGCGCGGCGCGCACCAGCGCCGGGAGGCGGACGGGCGGCGCGGCGCGGTGGCGTCCGTGGCGGCGGTCAGGAGGTGGGGCCAGTTCAGACCATCGCAGTGGGGCCAGTTCAGACCATCGTTCCCACTCGGCCACAGTCACGAGTTCGTCAGGCTGACAAGGCATGAGGTCCCTCAGCCTTCAGCGACTTTTTCCGCCACGCGGCTCAGATTCCCAGCGTTGGGACACACGCGGCACGCCGGTACGTCTCGATCGGCTATGAACCCGTGCCGCCGCACGGGCTCGAGCAGCCTTCTTGCGTTCACTGCTGCTCACGCCCCATATGAGAAGCAACCACAGGATGGCGATGATCGCGAGCCACCAAGGAGCTGAGTTGGCGAACACCAGCAGGAAGACCAGCAGGACCGGAATACCCCACACCATGACGGTGCGCCGCACCTTCCTCCGCGACTCCGATCGCGTTGTTTGCTGCATACCCCACTACTCCTCTGGCTGGCTCGCGTCCCGTGCATTTCGATCTGCTCCGGTGACCTCCTGCAATACATGGATCTCTGCGCGACGTGAACGCCGCCGACGATCATGGGCTCCAGCCACGCGGTGGATCGCGGGGCAACCGCTCGTCTACGACGCCCAGCAGAACGAGCTGCATCCCCGACTGCGACCATGCCGCCGACGCCCCGCTCGCGCAGGGCGCGGCGCTCAGCCTAGTGTGGGGGGGGCAGCCGCCGCCATCGCAGCACGATTCGATCTTCTGGCAGCACTCGTTGCACCACCACGCCGAGTGCATCCAGCGGGCATCCCGTCAACGGACACAGCATTTCTGCCAATCGATGCGTAGGCCTTTTGTTAGCATCAGACGGGTCGTAGAAGTACGCCTTGATGGTCGCCGACGATCGCCCCAGACGGTCGCGATCTGCCTGATCGAGAGGTCCTCGAACTGGCGGTAGTGGCTTGCCAGGGCGACCGCTCGGCGGCGCTCCGCAGCCGGATCGGCTCCGTCGCTAGCCCCGCTGCCCGTCGTAGCCTCGCACACCTCCGACGATTGGCGTTTCGGTCTCGCTCGACATCGCGTGGCACCGACCGGATCCTCCATCCGCGATAGGGGCCTTGAAGGCCGACTTGGCCGCCTCGGCGATGACCGCCTCGTCGTTCAACCGCTTGCTTGGTTGCTTTCTTCATAGGGTCGAGTCCCTGATGTGTGTGACGGGTTCGGCTCGTCGGCGGGTTTGCTGGCGGCTCAGGGTGTGCGTGCGCCGAACCCATGCTGGCGGCGGATTTGCATGCCGTGGCACACCCAGGTCATGCAGGCGCGGGTGTTCGGGATTCCGTCGACTACGACCAGACAGTCGAAGCAGACGCCCATCCCACAGAACAATCCACGCGGTGCGCCGTGTGGGGTGACTCGCATGGCGATCGACCCCTCCGCGAGGAGCACGGCGGCGACGGTCTCGCCCAGGTAGGCGGTCACCGGTTGTTCGTCGATGAGCACGGTTACCTCCGGCCCGCGTTGTAGCTCGGGCCCCAGCGGGAGTCGGGCCGTCACGCCACGGGTTCGCGGTCGGGCGGCATCAGCGCCTCCTCCACAAGGATCTCGCGGAGGGCTTGCAGAGACCGTCGGATCGGTTACGGGCAGCCGCGGCGGGCGGACCGTGCCGCCGGGCTGACCGAGCATCTGCATGATCGCCTTGAGCTGGCTCTGGTAGTGGCCGAAGTGCCCCGCCCAGCCGCCGGGCAGCCACAGCCTCGGGAAGACGCGATCGATGCGTTCGGCGTGGGCGCGGCAGGTCTCCTCGTCGCCGCGCCAGTGGGCCTCCCAGAATTCGGGGTCGGGGGCACCGAAGATCGTGCCGCCGCCGATCGTGCCATCGCCGCCCCAGGCCCGCAGAGCGTCGTAGCCCTCGGAGGTCATGAACGGACCGAATACGCGCACGCGGTCTACGACCGTCGATCGGTCTCGAAGAACTGCTGGGGATTCGGCGTGCTGTCCTTGATGCGCGACGACGTTGTCGATGTCCACGAGGCGATCGGCGAGCTCGGGTGCAATGTCGACGCTGGTGCCGTGCGGCCAGTTGTAGACCATCATCGGCGCGTCGGGTATCGCCGCTGAGATGTCCGAGAAGAACGCGACGGTCTCCGTCGGGAAGCGGCTTGCAGTAGCGGGGGCGCCGAGGAAACGATGCCGTCGGCGCCGGCGCGTCATCGCATGGTCGGCCGAGCTCGGCCACCAGCTTGGCCGTGTAGTGCGGTGCAGCCGATGACGACGGTCATCCGCCCTGCGACCTGCGTCGATCGCGGTCTCCGCGACCGCGACGACGTTCGTCGTCGGACTGCGAGAACCACTCGCCGGTGGTGCCGTTGATGAGCACGCCGTGCAGACCCTGGTCGATGTAGAACTCGAGCAGGGCGCGCAGGCAGGTCGAGGTCGAGCTCGCCGCTCTCGCTGAAACGGGGTCGGGCACGCAGCCCAATAGCCGCGCCAGGAGACGTCGTTTCGATCCATCGTGTCCTCCTTTCAGGTTCTGACCTTCGGACGGGCCGACGTCCGATCGGGGGAGAAGTTCGGGAGGAAGCGCCGGGCGAGCGCCGGAAGCGGTCATCTGCTCGGCCAGCAGCCTGGCCATCAGCGGCCCGAGCGTGAAGCCGGTCGTGGCCACGCACGTGAAGTAGCCGGGTAGCGCGCGGTGACTCGCCGACGACCGGCGCGAGGTCGTCGGTGAAGGCCATCACACCCGACCACGTTCGCATGATCCGGACGTCGGCGAGGCGCGGGATCACGCGAATGGCGACGGCGGCGTTGCCGGCCGCGCTGTCCCAGATCGGTCGAGTAGCGGGCCGGTGCCGGCGCCGGGCCGCGATGGCCAGCCGCCGCCGATGATGAAGGTGTTGTTCGACGACTGCTTGAGCGTCAGCCGCCGACCGATGTGCTGGACCAGCGGCTCGAGCAACCGCTCGCGCGGCTCGGTCACGTTGACGTGCAGTCCCTCGCGGCGTACCGGCAAGTGCGAGGCCGCTCAGCGCGGCGACCTCGTCAGCCCAGGCCCCGGCCGCGTTCACCACGCGGCGGGCCCGGATCGCGCCGCGCGCTCGTCCGGACGCTGAAGCCTGCCGCCCGAATCGGGCTCCACCGCGGTGACCGCCGCGTGGGTGCGGATCACCGCGCCGTGCTCCGCCGCCCGCAGGGCGAACAGCGGCGCCGCGTAGCAGCGGGTTCGCGTGGCCCTCGCCGGGCAGTAGGCTCGCGCCCGGCAGATCCTCGGCCAGGTAGGGCGCGAACGCGCGCAGCTCCTCGCCCTCGAGCACGTGCGTCTCGAGGCCGGCCTGCTGCTCGATGCGCTGCTTGTCGTCAGCAGCTGCGAGCTGCTGTCGGCGTCTCGGCGACCATCAGCCCGCCGGTGACGTGCATCTCGAGCGAGCCTCGAGCTCGTGCTCGAGCTCCTGCCACAGCGCGCGCGCCTCCACGCAGCAGGCGCACCTCGGGCAGCAGGCGGTCGGCGACGGCCGTCGACGTCGAACGCCGGTGAGCTGGTGGATCGCGATCTGGAGGTGGAAGCTGCCCGGCGTTGGTGCCGGACGGCCTCGCGGTTGAGCTCGCCGCGCTCGACGAGCACGACCTCGACCCCCTCGCGGGCGAGGTAGTACGCGAGTGCGCAGCCGATGAGGCCGCCGCCGATCACGAGCACGTCGGTATCGCTCGGAATCGGCCCATTGGACGCCGGCAGCGGAAGCCACGCCGGCAGGATCGCTTCGATGGCCCGGCCCGTGCTGCTCAGGCGCTGCCGGTGAAGAATCCATGGTCCTCGATCGAGTCGTCGGCGATCGCTCCGAGCGGCACCGGACGGGCGGGGGGCCGCGGGGTGGCGACGGGTACGTCGGCGATCGCGCGGCCGTGCCGCGCGCGCGATCAGCGCCGCGATCTGCCGCTGGCAGTTGCGCCCCTGGCAGAGACCCATGCCCGCGCGCGTGAAGCCCCTTCACGACGTTCACGATCGGCGGTGGCAGCGATCGCGGCGTCGAGCTGACGCCGCGTGACCTCCTCGCAGCGGCAAACCACGGTCTCCGGTGTCGGCCAGCTCGTAGATGCCGGGGCCGACGCGGTGCATATGCGGCCAGGGCGCGCTGGAACGCCCGGCGTTGCGCGACAGCCGGCGGCGGATCGGCGCCGCCTCCGCCTCCGCGGCGGACCGGCTGATGGCGCCGAGGTCGAGCGCCGCCCCGAGCCCGGCCAGTCGGCCCTCGTCGATCGCGACGAGCGAGCCCTCGACGCCGGTGCCGTCGCCGGCGGCGAGGACGCCTGCGGCGCTCGTGCGCATCCAGTCGTCGACGAGCGACGACGGGGCCCGCCGCGATCCTCGTCATCGCTGAACGTCGCAGCCCGCCAGGCGCAGCAGCTCGACCGAGGGGACGAAGCCATAGCCGAGGCAGAGCGTGTCGGCCGCGATGCGCTCCTCGGTCCCGGGCATGCACCCGCCAGTCGCGCATCGACGGCGGCGTGCACGACGGCCTCGACGCGGTCCGTCGCCCTCCGCGCCGCACGACGATCCGCCGGTAGCGCAGCGGCACGCGCGCGCGCAGCAGCTCGCAGCCGGTAGCCGCGCCGCGTCGCGCAGCAGGGACGACGTTGCCGCGGAGCGGCGGCCGAGCATCGCCGCGAGCGTCGCGCGGCGCGCGGCGCCGGTCCGGCCTCGCACACGAGCGCGACGTTCGCGCCGTAGTGGTGCAGCTGCGCCGGGAAGGCGAGCGCGACCGGGCCGCTGCCGGCGAACACGATGCGGTCGCCCGGGGAGGACGCGCTGGGTCTTGACGAGCGTCTGCGCGCCTCCCGCGGTCATCACGCCCGGGCAGCGTCCAGCCCGGGAATGTCGACCGGCCGGTCGTACGCGCCCGGCGCGAGCACGATCCGCTCGCGCTTCGATCGTGCAGCACGCGCGCCGCCGTCCGCGGGCCAGCGCTACCTCGTGACCGTCGATCGCGACGACGCTCGTGCGCAGCCGCACCGCGGCCGCTGCTCGCGGTCAGCGCCGTCGATCAGCTTGCGGCCGGCGAGGTAGTCGCGGCCGAGCTGCTTCGGATCTCGAACCTCGAAACCGGGCCCATGCTGCTTGTAGATCTGGCCGCCGAGCGTCGACGCGCTCGTCGACGAGCGTGACCGCCAGGCCGGCGGCGGCCGCTCGCGCGGCCGCCGCGAGCCCGGCAGGACCGCCGCCGACGACGAGCAACGTCACATCTGTCGCGAACGGCGGCCATGCTCACTTGCAGGCGCGGCAGGCCCGGGAAGTCCTTCACGCCGAAGTTCTTCTTGTAGAGCATGCGAGCATCCCGTTCCTCGTTCTCCTGCAGATGAAGCTGTTCAGGTACTTGACCAGCGTCGTGTTGACCCTTCTGGACGGCATATGACGCCGTACTGCACGTTCAGCGGCTTGCTATCTTGGCCTTGGCGAGCTTGCCGGGGTTGGAGGCCTTGGAATTGCAGCCAGCAGGTAGTCCTCGACGACGATGCCGTCAGCGCGGCCGGTCGCGACCTGCGAGGAAGGCCGCGTTCTGGTCGGGCAGGGCGTCGACCTTGGCCTTCGGGAACAACTTCTGGGCCAGCATCTGCGCGGTCGAGCCCTGCAGCGCGGTGATCGTCTTGCTCGGACTGTGTTCAGCGCGGCGGTGCTCGTGGTCGAGGCGGCCTTGCTCGCCGGCACGGCGAGGATCTGCGCGTACGGGACGTACGCCCGGCTGAAGCTCACCGACCTTGGCCCGCTCGGGCGTGTTCGAGAGCCCGACCGAGACCATGTCGAACTTTTGCGCCTGCAGGCCCGGGATCAGGCCGTTGAAGTCGAGATTCTCGATCTTCAGCTTCACGCCGAGCTCCTTCGCGAGCTCGTTGCAGCAGGTCGACGTCATAGCCCGCCGGCTGTGCCGTTCAGCAGATACATCTCCGGCTTGAACTGCAGGTTCATGCCGACGATCAGCGTACCGGCCTGGAGCAGGCCTAGATCCTGGGCCGCGGTGGCCGACGACGACCGACGCACTCGCGGTCGTGCCGGAACTCGAACTCGAGCTGCTGCTACCGCACACGCCGCGAGGCCGAACAGCCCGGCCACCGCGAGGGACACCAACGCAAGACGCAGAACCCTCGGCCTCCTCATTAGAGCCTCCAACTCGCGACCATCTCTCACCTCTCTACAGTTGAACTGCTCGGTTGCACTGCGTGGACAACCTCTGCTACGTCGGCCTCACCCGGGCCGCGATCGCCTCGACCTGCCGCCGGCGCCGTCCGGGTCGCCAGGCGCGCGAGTCGGCCGCTGCGGCGGCGTCTGCATCGTCTTCTCGATCGTGCGGAAGACGAAGTCGACGATGAACGCGACGGCGACGTAGAGGACCGCCGCCGCGCGTGTACAGCACGAAAGGCTGGAAGGTCGACGCGAGTTGATGTTCTGGACGGTAGCGGACGACCTCGGTCAGGCCGATGACGTAAAGCACCGAGGTGTCCTTGACCATGCCGATGAACATGCTGCCGATGTTGGGCATCGCGATCTTCGTCGCCTGAGGCAGGACCACCGCCGCGAAGACGCGCGACCGGCGCATGCCGAGCGCGAGCCCGGCCTCGCGCTGGCCGCGCGGGATCGCCTCGAGCGCCGCCCGGTAGATCTCGGCGATGAACGCCGAGTAGAGCAGGTCGAGCGCGATCACCCCGGCCTGGAACACCGATGAAGTTGATGCCGATGACCAGCGAGAGGCCGAAGTAGACCCAGATCGCGCTGACGAGCGCCGGCACGCCGCGGAAGACGTTGATGTAGCAGAGCCGCGAGCCAGGTGAGCGGCGGCTTGCGCCATCCGCAGCCAGCGCGAGCAGCAGGCCGATCGACACCGAGAGCACGAGCGCGACGGCCGCGACCTCGAGCGCGACCAGCAGGCCGTGCAGGAGGGCAGCCGCGGTTGTGCCACAGCGAAGCTCCAGTTGATGACGGCGGCGAAGATGATCACAGGACCGCCGAGAGGAACTTCTGGAGTGCGCGGGTTCGCGCAGTTGTCGAACAGGCTGCGGTCGCCCGATCTCGACGATCGGCCCCTCGTCCATGAAGACGTTGAGGTCGCCGATCTCGCGCGCGAAGCCGAGCTCATGGGTGACGATCACCATCGTCATGCCCGACTCGGCGAGCTCGCGCATGACGCTCGAGCACCTCGCCGACCAGCTCGGGTCGAGCGCCGAGGTCGGCTCGTCGAACAGCATCACCTTCGGGTCGACGCTCAGCGCTCGCGCGATCGCCACGCGCTGCTGCTGGCCGCCCGACAGCTCGCGCGGGTAGTGCGCGGCGTGGCGCAGCAGGCCGACCCGATCGAGCGCTTCGGCGGCGCGCTCCTCGGCCTCTGCGCGCTTGAGCTCGAGCGACCGCGCGCAGCGGCAGCGCGACGTTCTCGAGCGCCGTGAGGTGCGGGAAGAGGTTGAACTGCTGGAACACCATGCCGACGCTGCGGCGCAGCTCGAGCGGCTTGCCGCGTCGCACGCCCGGCTCCGCGGGTCCGGGCCGTACTCGACGCCGAAGCACCCGCAGCGAGCCGCCGCTCGGCGCCTCGAGCAGGTTGATGCGTGCGCAGCAGCGTCGACTTGCCCGAGCCCGACGGCCCGAAGATCACGACGTGCTCGCCCAGCGTCGCACCCGCAGATCGATGCCGCGGAGGACCTCATGCGACCCGAACGACTTCCTCAGCCCTCGTGCGACGACGGGGACGGTGTCCTGTGGTTCCGCGGAAATGAGACGTCTGCGAAGGCGGCCATCGCATGCTTGCGCACCTCCGGGTTTCGCTCGAATAGCGAGCGTACGTGCGCATGGTGCACGAGGCGGGTACGCGTGTCAAGGCGCCCGCGCGCGTCGTGAAGCGGCCTGATCCTGCGGTCGTCGGGGGATGCCTCGAGGTCACCGGATGTTGCTGGCGCCGTTGACGTCGAGCGTGGCGCCGGTCAGGTGCCGGCACGTGCCCGTCGCGAGGAACGCGATCAGCTCGGCCACCTCCTGCGGTGGCACCATCTCGCCCATCGTGAGCATTGCGTTGAGGGCGTCCATGCCCCCGCGATAGGTCGCCGAGATCTCCGACATCGGCGTGTGGACGATGCCCGGCGCGACGATGTAGGCCAGGACCCCGTCGCGGGCATAGTTGCGCGCGATGGTCTGGGCGAGGTTCTGGATCGCCGCCTTGGAGGCCGCGTAAGCATTGAGCTGCGGGATCGCCGACCCGCGCTGCGCGGCCCAACTCGAGAGCACGATGACGATCCCGCCGCCGTGTTCCAGGAAGTGCCGGACGGCCTCGCGCAGGAGGCTCGCCGCCTCCTGCACGTTGACCCGGAACGTCTGCTCCCAGGCGATATCCCAGTCCTCGTCGGAAGCGTCAATCGCGGAGGTGGGCATGATGGCGGCGTTGGCGACGACCACGTCGATCCGGCCTCGCCATGCGACGGCCTGGCGCCAGAGGCGCCGGGCCCCGCCGTGTTGCGACAGATCGGCCTGGACGAAATGGCAGGTTGCCTCGGCCATCCCGGCGCAGGCCCGCTCCGCTCCCTCGCGGTTGTTGGCGTAGTGCGCGATCACGTTGGCCCCCCGCCCGGATAGGGCCCGCACGGTGGCCGAGCCGATGCCGCCGGACGCGCCCGTCAGCAGGATCGTCTTGCCATGCAGATCCTCGGTCGTAGACATCGCTCCGGGCTCAGGCGAGGCCGCAGTCGACGGGCAGCAGATGTCCGGTGATGCCGGCGGCGAGCTCACTGGCCAGGAACAAGGTGGCCGATGCGACCTCTTCGACGGTCGCGATTCGGCCCAGGGCGGTTGCGCTGCGCCGCCGCCTCGAGCGCGGTGGCGACCGGAAGGCCACCGTCACTCTCGCGCCTGCGCATCCGGCCGAGCATCGCTTCGGTCGCGACCGGTCCGGGCGCCGACAGCGTTGACGCGGATGCCGAACGGCCCGAGGTCGAGCGCCGCCGAGCGCACGATCCCGAGAACGGCGTGCTTGCTCGCGGCGTAGCAGGTCAGGTTGGGGTCCCCTTGCCACGAGTTGAGCGAGGCGATGACCACGATGGCCGACCCGGAGGCCATGCAGCCGACGGCATGCTTGATCGTGGCCGCCACCCCTCGGACGTTGACGCGAAACACGTCGTCCCACTCATCGAGGTCGAGTTGGCCGACCGATCTCCAGGGCGGCACCATGCCGGCAGCAGCGACCACGACATCTAGTCCGCCGAGCGCGCCGGCTACCTCGGAACAGGCCGTTTCGACCTTCGCCTCGTCGCTGACGTCGGCGCTCACGGCGCTCCATCCCGCCGGCGGGCTGCCGGACACGGCGTGCGGCAGGTCGATGACCGCTCCCGTCGCGCCCGCGGCGGCCAGACGGTGGACGATCGTCGCACCGATTCCGTTGGCCCCGCCGGTGACGAGCGCGCGCTTCCCGGCGAACAGAGTGCCGACGTCGCCGCTGGTCATCGCGCCCCGATCGCAGCCTTCAGGGTGCTCGCGTCGCGGCTCGGACCGTCTCCATCCCACGCCACGTCGACGATCACCTCATCCACGCCGGCCCGCGCCAGCGGCGCGAGCTGGTCGGCCACCGCATCGCTGCGGTTGGCGGAATCGACGATCCGCAACACCAGCCGGAGCTGATCGGGGTCACGGCCAGACTGCTGGGCCGCCGCTCTCATCGCGGCGGCGCCGTGCTCGAGCTCCTCGATTGAGAGCGCGTCCAGCGACTGCTGCGCGAGCCAGCCGTCGCCGAAGCGTCCTGCCCGGGTGAGGGCGATCTTCGAGTGGCCCCCGACGAGGAGCGGGATCCTGTGCGCGGGGGCGGGAAGGCAAAGGATTTCGGCCGGGAGTGAGTAGCGCTCGCTCGTGTGAGCGGCGGGCGCGCCCGTCCAGCAATCGCGAACGATCTCCATCCACTCCACGAGGCGGCCACCGCGCATCTCGAACGGGACGTCGAGGGCCGCGAACTCCTCGGCGAGCCAGCCCGCTCCGACGCCGAGCTCGAGTCGGCCCCCGCTGGCCACGTCGATCGACGCGGCCTGCTTGGCGAAGATGACCGGGTGGCGAAGCGGCAACACCAGCACGGCGGTACCGAGCAAGACCCGCTCCGTCGTCGCCGCGGCCAGCGCGAGCGCTACGAGCGCGTCCAAGTAGGGCGAGTCTGTTGCCCACGTGGCTCGACCGTCCGCTGCGAAGGGATAGCGCGAGCCGATCGTGCGCGGCAGGACGACGTGGTCGCTGACCCAGATCGAGTCGAAGCCCGCCTCCTCGAGCGTCCTGGCCAGCGTCGGGATTCCGCGGCTCATAGCAAGCGGACCGCTGTTAGGAAGCTTCGCGCCGAGCCGCATCCACGACAACTCAAGCACAGCGCCGGATCGCTCGTCAAGCGCACGAATAGCCGTATTGCGCGCAGCGCGCCCACTCAGGCCACGCTTATCAATGGCTCGTCGAGGCGCTTGATCTCGACGTGGATCCCCAGCCCCGGATCGTCCGGAGCTGATCCGTAGCCGTCCGCCGACGCGGGGCGATGCCCGGCGACGTGCTCGCACGTGGCGTCGTTGAGAAACGAGACCGCAAACAGCGAGCCGGGAGCAGTGCTGGCCGCGAGATGGCTGACGGCGGCGGTCGCGACGTCGCCGCCCCAGGTGTCTTCGATCGTCAAGGCGATGCCGAGAGCCTGGGCGAGGTCGCGCAGGACCCTGGTTCGCGTCAGCCCGCCGACCTTCCCGAGCTTCAGGTTCACGCCACCGGCCCCGCCCTCCCGGACAGCCGCGAAAAGACTGCGAGCGTCGACCACGCACTCGTCGTAGATCATCGGAAGCGCGGACGCCCGCCGAACGTGGGCGCATTCGTCCAGCGTCCGGCAAGGTTGTTCGAGATAGACGGGCAACGGCTCGAGCAGTCGGACGGCGATGAGGGCGTCCTGCAGCGACCAGGCGCCGTTGGCGTCGACGACGACAACGCCGTCGTCGCCGACGAACTCGACTATGGGATGCACAGCCGCGGCGTCGGCGCGCGGATCCCGGCCGGCCTTTAGCTGGAATCGCCTGACCCCGCGCTCCCACCCGGCGCGAACGTCGGCCAGCATCTCCTCGGGGCTGCCGATCGGGACAGCGCGGTAGAGCGGGAAGCGATCGACCGTCCGCCCGCCGAGCAGCGTCGCGACCTGCAGACCGGTGGCCTGGCCGAGGATGTCCCAGCAGGCAATGTCGAGCGGCGACTTGGCGGCCGCCTGATCCAGGAGGACGCGATCCATGCGAGCACTCACCTCGGCCAGGTTCCGAGGGTCGGCGCCGATGAGGGCGGGCGCCAGGAGCGAGAGCGCCGCCCGCACCCCCGCGGTGAAGGCGGGCAGATAGGTGCCGGTGAGCGGGCACGTCTCGCCCCACCCGCTGAGCCCGGTGTCGGTCGTGACCTGGACCAGAGTGGAGGACTCCCTGCCGACACTTCGTCCGCGCGAGAACGAGAAGGCGTTCCCGGCGAACGAGAGCTCGTAGGCATAGACGGCGATCCGGGCGATCCGCATCGGCTGGTCGATCCTAATGCTCATCCGGACCGCGCGCATTGCGTTCTTTCGCGCGATATGCGAGCATCCGCCGCGCGGTCGTTGCCGCGGTCGGCCGAACAGTCCGAGGCGAGGAGAGACGATGAGCACAGCGTAGGTTTCACGCGTCGCGACGGAATCCGTCGAGCAGCCGGCGGGGGGAAAGTTCCGCCCCGACCAGCTCGGCATCGTCGAGCTTCTGTTCCAATCGCTCGCCTCGGCGACCCCGGGGCTCTCCGTACGCTGGCCGTGATCATCGGCCCGAGCTTCGCGGGCGCGTCGCTCAGCCTGTCTCTGGTCCTGGCACTCGTCGCCATCATGCTCGTCGCGGTCTGCATCGGCTGGATGCCGAGGGAGTTCCCGAGCGCCGGCGGGTTCTACACGTTCGTCTCCACAGGCCTCCAGCCCTCTCTGGCGCGATGGTCGCCTGGCTGTATCCGGATCGTCTGGATCGTGTTCTCTCGACGCTGTTTCTGCCCTTCGGCGACTTCCTGGCGTCCACGTTCCAGAGCGATTTCGGCTGGCCGTTCACTTCGGTCTGGATCATCTGCGCGCTGCTCTGCATCGCGATGATCTACTGGTTCGTCTACAACGGGGCGCGGGTGTCTACGAACGTCAGTGTTTTGCTCGGGACAATCGAGATATCGATCCTCGCCGTCCTGTCCGCGCGGATGATCATCAACGCTGGCAACCGCAGCACGATGTCGGTCTTTGACACGTCACACGCGAACGTTCCGGCCTTCGTCGGGGCGGCCGGGATCATCGGCGCGATGGTGTTTGCGATCTATGGCTTCGTCGGCGTCGAGAATGTCGTGCCGCTGGCCGAGGAGGCGCACGATCCGCGGCGCAACGTGATGCGGGCGGCGATCCTCTCGCCGTTCTTCCTGGGACTGTTCGTCATCTTCTGCCGTACGCGGCGACTCTGTTCCTCGGGGTGCGTCGGTTCGCGTCCTTCCCGGGCTTCAACAACGGAAACGCCTCGATCGCGCTCGGCAAGGATGTGTGGCACGGAGGCTGGTACGTGCTGCTGTTCGCGCTGCTGAACTCGTGCGTCGGCAGCGCCAACGGCGCGACGAACGTCGCCAATCGCCACATCTACGCGATGGGCTGGATCAGGCTGCTGCCCAGCCAGTTCGCGCGCGTCGAGGAGCACCACGGCACGCCGATCACCGCGTTGGTGGTGTTGACCGGGATCTGCCGCGTCGTGACCCTCGTCGCCGGCCTGGCCACCGGCTCTCCGCTCGAGGGTTCGCGTTACTCGGCACAATCGAGACGGCCACCACGATCCTCCTCTACCTGCTCGTCGCGATCGCCTGCTTGGCCTGGTTCCTTCGCCATCGCCCGACGCACTTCAACTTCCTGCACCTACTGGTGCCATCGTCGTCATGGTGCCGGCCCTGATGGCCGCGCTCGGCGTCGGCGGGAGCATCTTCTCGCTCATTACCCCCCTTGCGTATCCGCTCGACGTCGCCGCCTACATCGCCCTCGGGTGGCTCATCATGGCGATCATCTACGCCGCCTACTTCTGGCGCAGGTATCCGGAACGGGTGCACGCGACCGAGAAGATCTTCCTCGAGGAGCCCAAATCTGCGAGGGTGACCGCATGATCATGCTTGGCGTCGACCACATCGGCGTGGGCGTGTCCGACATCGATCGCTCGGTGGCGTTCTACGGCGACCTTGGGTTCACCGAGATCGCGTGGGACTACACCGGAGCGCTGCCCGGCCTGGAGCAGGTGGCGGGACGCTCGGGCGTTACGGCCCGGGTGGTGATGCTTCGGAATCCGCGGCCCAGCGTTCTCGGCCTGGGCGGCGTCAAGCTCGTGCACGTCACCGATGAGCCGGTCCCGCCCATGCCCGAGGGGATGGCCTGGGGCGAGCGTGGTATCTGCGAAGTTTGCCTGCACGCGCGCGACCAGGCCGGGCTCTACCGCTGGCTCACCGAGAAATGCCATTACCCGGGGCTGATGGAGCCCAACGACGCTGAGCTCGACCCGTACGGGACTCGCGTGTCGCTCTCGTACGTGGCTGATCCTGATGGTGGCAAGGTCGAGATGCTCGAGTGGGTCGACCTCGACTCCGGCTGGCCGGGCGAGGTCCGGCCCGAAGGCGTCAACCACGTGGCCTTCGGCGTCGAGTCGCTAGACCGGGCCAAGGCGTTTTGGTCGCAGCTCGACTTCGGCGACCTGCTGTTCGAGTCCGACGGGTATTTCGAGCCGATGCATCCGTGGTATCCGGGTGAGCCTCCGCGGCAAAAGATGCTGCTCCTGACCAACCCCCAGGGCGCCGGGCTCGAGCCGGTCGAGCACATACCGCCCTCGCCGGACATGCGAGGGCGCTGGGGCCGGCTCGGACCTTACGAGTTCGCGGTCGGTGTTCGCCATCTGGAGCGGGGGGTCGAGCGGCTGCGTGAACTGGGCGTCCAGCTCCGCTCCGAGCCGCAGACGATCGAGCTCGGCGACGGCGCCCGCTGGCGCTATGCCTACTTCGCGGATCCGGACAATCTGTACGTCTCGCTGTGCGAGATGCGCTACTGAGCGCGCGCCGACGGAGTCAGCCTCGCGTCCGCTCGACCCTGGCGGTCACCTGGAGGTCGGACTCGATCTCGGCGGCGGTGGCCCTCAGCGCGGGCAGCACCTCGTCGACGAGCGACTCGAGGCTTCGGCGCGCGACGTTGGTGGACAGATTGAGCGCGGCGAGGACCCGTCCGGTCGGGTCCCTGATTGGGACCGCCACGGCAACGAGACCCGCCTCGAGCTCCTGATCGATCGTGGTCCAGCCGCGCGTCCGGCTCTTGACGATTTCGCTCCTGAGCTCACGCCGGTCGGTGAGCGTGTGGCGTGAGTAGCGCTTCAGCTCAGCGCCGGCCAGGTAGGCGTCAAGCGAGTCGTCCGGGAGTCCGGCCAGCAGCGCGCGCCCCAGCGAGGTGGCGTGGGCGGGCATCCGGGCGCCGACGTTCACCGCCACGGCGAGGATGCGCGGCCCTGGGATGCGCATGATGTAGACGATCTCCTCGCCGTCCAGCACCGCCATCTCGCTCGACTCTTCCACCTCGGCGACGAGGCGCTCGACGTGCGGGAGAGCAACCTCGGGCAGGCTGAGCCCGGACAGGTAGGCGTAGCCGAGCTCCATCACGCGCGCTCTCAGCCGGAAGGAGCGCCCGTCGGTGTCGACGTATCCAAGATCGCGCAGTGTCAGGAGGAACCGCCGGGCTGCGGCGGTGGTCATCCCCGTCTCGCGCGCGACCTCGCTGACCGTGAGCTCCGGACGCTCGGGGCCGAAGGCACGGATGACGGCCAGGCCGCGCGCGAGCGACTGAACGAAGTAGCGCGCCGCGAGGGTGCTCGGGTCGAATGCGATCCGCGGCCGGGTGGCGGACGGCTCGCCCGCGCCGCGAGCGTCGCGGCTCGGATCCGCCGGCGCATTCTCCTTGCGGCGTGGTTGCGACATTTGCCGGCCTCCCTGACTTGTGACTTGTGTTCGACCCGGATGATGCCCGATCCTGACCTACGCGGACGGATGCATTGCGTCTGCCGACTGGCGCGCCCGCTTGCGCCGGTACGCCCGCCACGTCGTGGCCCAGCGGTCGGGATCGTCGAGCGATGGCGCCGTCCAGCTTGTGGATCGACCTGGTTGTGCGGGGCGGAGCTTGACGAGCTCGGGATCGTCGCGCGCCTCCTCGCACACGTGCGGCGAGCACGTCGATCCAGTAGTCGATGTCCTCCTTCGACCACATCTCGCCGGCCTCCGGCGTGAACGGCTCCGGGACGATCCACGGCTCGTGGCTCGAGCCAGAACGCGTCGACGCCGAAGTCGACCATCCGGTTCTGGACGTCGAGGACGGTGACGCCCGTCTCCTCGGTCAGCTCGCCGAGGCTGTAGCGGGTCATCTCGAGCCGCGCGCTCGTCGAGATCGCGGGTGCGACATGGTGACGCCGCGGGATCTCGAGCAGCCGCTTCTCCATGTAGTTGTTGGCGAGCACCGAGAGGTCGGCGGCCTCGCGGATCCCGTCCGCGCCCATCGCCCGCGCCCACGCGTAGGCCTTGACGATCTGCGGCACGTTGCCCCAGAACTCGCGCACCTTGCCGACGCTGTCGGGGCGGTCGCTGGTCGAGCCCGTAGCGCTCGCCGTCGCACGCGACCAGCGGCGCGGGCAGGAACCGGGCGAGCTCCTCGGTGCAGCCGTAGGCGCCGACCGCGGGCCCGCCGCCGCCCTTCGGCGCGCCGAACGTCTTGTGGAGCATGAACATGCAGGCGTCGAAGCCGAGCTCACGCGCCCTGATCCTGCCCATCACGCCGTTGAAGTTGGCGTGGTCGTAGAAGCAGAGCCCGCCGGCGTCGTGGACGATCTCGCACCCATCGCTTGATGTGCGGGTTGTAGATCCCCATGTCGTCGGGGTTGTTGACCATCAACGCCGCGGTTCGCTCGGAGACGGCCGCGCGCGAGCGCGTCGAGCGACGGATAGCCGTCCTCCTCGAGCGGCAGCGTCACCACCTTGAATCCGGCCGCCGCCGCTGTGGCCGCGTTGCACGGGTGCGCCTGGATCGTCGTGATGACCTCGTCGCGCTGGCCGAGCTCGCCGCGCGCGCGCGTGGTAGGCGCGCGTCACGCAGGCGTGGGTGTACGACGGCGTCGCGCGCCGCCGCCCGGCCTGGAAGACGAACTGGTCCATGCCCGACAGCTCGCGGAGGATCTCGTCGAGCCCGTGGATCGATCGCGAGCACGCCCTGCAGCGTGTCCTCGTCCTGGTGCGGGTGGAGCTCCGCGAGCTCCGGCCGCGCCGCGATCAGCCTCGTTGAGGCGCGGGTTGTACTTCATCGTGCAGGTGCCGAACAGGCTGATCCCCATCATCCCGAGCGTCTCCTGGGAGAGGTGCAGGTAGTGGCGCTAGCACCTCGAACTCGGACAGCTCGGGAAGCGCCGGAGGCGCTCGCGCGGCGCATCGCGGCCGGGACAGAGCCTCGGCCGGTCGCCGACGGCGCCCGGATCGTCGGCTCGGGCTCGGGGAAGACGCAGCCCGCGGCGGCCCGGCGCGGCCCAGCTCCATCACGAGCGGCTCGTCCCAGACGGCCGCGTGGTAGCGGCGTCAGCGCGCGGTTGCTCATGCTCGCGTCACCTCCGCAGACTGCCTCGACCAGCCGGTCGATGTCCTCGCTGGGTGTGCACCTCGGTCACGCAGTAGAGCGCGCTCTGCCCGAGCTCGGGGAAGATCGGCGAGAGGTCCTCGCCGCCGAAGATGCCGTGGCTCCGCAGCGCCGGCGTTGATCTCGGCGACCGGCTTGCCGGTCCCGTCGAAGTCGACGACGAACTCCTTGAAGAAGCCCGTCCGGCGAACGCGATCCGGACGCCGGCGATCGCGTCGAGCCGCGCGCCGCGTAGTGGCTGCGCTGCAGGATCAGCTCGCCGAGCTCGCGCGAACCCGGCGGGCCCGAGCAGCGCCATGTAGGCGGCGCTGGCGACCGCCCACAGGTAGACCGAGTTGCCGGTCCAGTCGTTCCCGCGCTCGCGCGATGCCGTAGGAGGACTGCTCGAACAGCGTCGATGCCGAAGCCGCGCTCGCCGGGCGCCGATCGTGTCGGCAGAGCTGAGATGTTGAGCGTCGGGTACTCGCGCGCGTACGCGCTCCTCGTCGCGGGTGGCGATGAAGCCGCCGACGCCGCCGCCGCAGCTCATGTGCACGCCGAGCGGCTGCATCGTGCCGACGACGATGTCGGCGCCGTAGTCGGCCGGGCGGGGCGAGCACGCCGAGCGAGATCGGATCGACCCCGACGATCGCCTCGGCGCCGTGCTCGCGGGCGAGCGCGGCGATCTCGCGCGGCGTCGGCCTCGATCACGCCGAGGTAGCGACGGGTTCTCGAAGTAGACCGCCGCGGTCGCGTCCGAGAGCTTGCCGACTCGAGCTCGGCGAGGTCGAGCCGCCCGTGTCGCGGATCGAAGTCGACCACGCGTCGACGTCGATGTGGCTCGCCATCTCGCGCGGCTCGCAGTAGGTGCGGATCACGGCGAGGCGCTCCGGGTCGATCGAGCGCGGAACGAGCACCTCGTGCCGGCCGGTGATCCGCGACGCCATCCGGATCGCGTGGCCGGCCGCGCAGCCCCAGCTGTAGACCGGCAGGCCGACGAAGTCCAGCTCGAGCAGCTCGCCGAGCTGGCTGCAGAACTCGAACCAGGCCTGGTTGCGGCCGTGGTCGGAGGACGGCGTGCCCCAGACCGGGCGTCAGGAACTCGGTGCGCGCTGACGATCTCGTCGCAGACGGCGGGAACGTGGTGCTGCCAGCAGCCGCCGCCGAGGAAGCTGAGGTTCGCCTCGCAGGTCTCGTTCGCGCGCCAGCGTGTCGCGCAGGTGGCGCGAGAGCTCGACCTCCGAGCGCAGAGCGCGGCGGCAGGTCGAGCGGCCGCGTCGAGCCGATGTGGTCGGCCGGGATCTGCGCGAACAGCTCCTCGATGCTCGCCACGCCGATCCGCGTCCAGCAGCTCCTGCTGCAGCGCCGGCGACCGAGTTCGGCCATGTACGGGTGCGCGCGTCGTGCTGGTCGACGTCACTGGCCAACCTCCGGGCTAGCTCAAGACGTTCATGACGATGTCCGCGGTCCGGGCCGACCTGGACGCGACGATACCCGCTCGAGCATGCGATCGAGCGGCCTCGTCGCCGGTGTCGACGCGCAGAACCGGCGGGGCGAGCGCGAGCAGCTTTCGGCGCGCGCCGATGATCGTGATGTTGTCGGCGACCGATCCGCCGGAGCACCGCGGCGCTCAGCTGCTGGTTGCCGCGACCGAAGCAGCGAGCCCTGCCCGCCGACGAGGCCGACGATCAGGCCGGCGCGGTCGCTGGCGGCGTCGAGCAGCCGCAGGAGCTCCGCGCTCGTCGAGGTCGCGCGCCGACCAGGCGCGCCGTCCTGGACCGCGTCGACGCCCGAGCAGCGTCCCGTGCGATCCCGAGCGCCGCGAGCACGCGCGCGGTCGTCGTGCCCGGGCCGAGCAGGTACAGGCGCTCGGGCTCCATCTCCTCGGCGAGGCGTCGCGGCACAGCGCCGTCGAGCGCCGCCTCGCGGCGGCCGCGAGCGCGGCCTTGGCGCCGATCATGCGCGACGGCTCGACCGGCACGCGCGCGCTGCCGTAGAGCACGCGTCGCGACGCGTCCGTCGCGGGCGGCGTCCTCGTCGACGTCCGCGACCTCGGCCGTCGCGCAGCGCGCCGTCCCGGCCGCGGCCAGAGGAATCGAGCCGCCACCTCGCCGGCCGCCTCGGGGCTGCGTGGCGAACACGCCCGAGTGCATCTTGACTCCGGTCGGGATGCCCGAGCACCGGCACCTCTGAGCCGACCGCGTCGATGATGTCGCGCGCCGTGCCGTCGCCGCCGGCGAACAGCAGCAGCTCGACGCCGCGCGGCGCGCATCGCGGCGGCGGCCGCGCGCGTGTCCGGCCGCGGTCGTCGGACAGTGCCAGGCGGCGTGCGACCGCCTCGGTCTCGAAGCCGCGGCTGCGCGGCCAGCTCGGCGCCCATCGCTCCGCGCGCCGGCGAGCGACCCGGACGCCGGACGCGGCGACCGCGCGAGCGCCGCCAGCGCGCGGACTGCCCGCTCCGGGGCGACCGGCGACGCGCCGCGGCTCGCGCGCCGCGGCGACGCGTCTCGGCCCGTCCGTGCCCTTGAGGCCGACGCGTCCGCCGATCCCCGCGATCGGGTTGACGATGAGCCCGAGTCGGCGCATGGACCGGTGCGTCGGCCCATCGCGGCTCAGGCATGCTCCGCGCGCGACGTCGTCGGCCGCCTCGCGCGCGATCGGCGACCATCTCGTCGATCTCCGCCTCGGTGACGACGAACGGCGGCGAGAACGCGATCGTGTCGGCAGTCCGGCAGCGCGCGGGTGATCACGCCCGCGCTCGAGGCAGCGCGGCGTCGACGCGCGCGCCGACCTTCCGATCGGGTCGAACGCGCGTCGGCTCGGTCGCGCGCGGCGACGAACTCGACGGCGGCGATCAGGCCGCGCCCACGCACCTCGCCGACCAGCGGATGGTCGTCGAACGCCTCGCGCAGGCGCGCGTGCAGGTGGTCGCCGCGCGCCGCGGCCTGCTCGACGAGGCCGTCGCGCTCGATCACGTCGAGGTTCGCGAGCGCGGCGGCGGCGGCGAGCGGGTGCGAGGTGTAGGTGTAGCCGTGGCCGAACGGCGCGTCTCCGCCGCCGTCGACGAGCACGCGCCAGACCTGCTCGGAGACGATGCAGGCCGACAGCGGCACGTAGGCCGAGGTGATGCCCTTCGCGACCGTGATCAGGTCGGGCTCGATGCTCGAACAGGCCTGTGTGCCGAACCAGCTGGCCGAGGCGGCCGAAGCCGCAGACGACCTCGTCGGCGATCAGCAGGACGTCGTACTTGCGCAGCACCTCCTGGATGCGCCGGGAAGTAGCCCTCGGGCGGGACGATCACGCCGCCCGCCGCCTGCACCGGCTCGGCGATGAAGGCGGCGACGGTGTCCGGGCCCTCGGCCACGATCAGCTCGCTCGAGCTCGGCCGCCAAGCCGGGCTGACGAACTCGGCGTCGGTCTCGCCCGGCAGCGCCTCCCACAGGCGGTGCGGCGCGCGTCGTGTGCCGGACCATCGGCGAGCGGCAGGTCGAAGCCGCGCGTGCATGCTCGGCGAGCCCGGTGAGGCTCGCCGACGCGAGCGTCACGCCGTGGTAGCCGCGGTCGGCGCGAGATGATCTTCTTCTTCGCGGGCGGCCGAGCAGCGTTGTTGTAGAACCAGACGAGCTTGATCTGCGTGTCGTTGGCGTCCGAGCCGCTGTTGCCGAAGAACACCTTCGACATCGGCACGGGCGCGATCTCGATCAGCCGCTCGGCGAGCAGCGCCGGCGTCTCGGTCGCCATCGAGGAGAACGAGTGGTAGTAGGCCAGCCGGAGCGCCTGCTCGTGCAGCGCCTCGGCGATCTCGCGCGCGGCCGTAGCCGACGTTGACGCACCACAGCCCCGCCATCGCGTCGATGTAGTCGCGCCCATGGTCGTCGCGCAGGCGCACGCCACTCCCCTCGACGATCATCCGGCCCCCGCTCCGCTCATGCGACCCCAGGACGGTGAACGGATGAAAGACAAAGCGCCGGTCGAGCTCGGCGCTGGACAGCGATTTGTTCATCTTGCGCGCGATGCGACTATTTGACCGATATACGAACTCTGCCATATCGGCCTGCCGCTGTCCACGCCTCGGAGGTGTCGCTCCCATGCGAACGCTTGATCTGCCACAACTGAACGACCGGAACCTTCTGCGCGAGGACCTGTTCATCGACGGGACCTGGTCCGAGGGGGCTGACGGAGCGCGCACGGAAGTGTGCGATCCCGCCACGGGAAGTGTGATCGCCGCGGTCGCCGACGCGGCGCGCGAGGATGTTCGGCGGGCAATCGAGGCGGCGAGGAGGGCATTCGCTCACTGGTCCGGGCGCCCGGCGAAGGAGCGGGCCGACGTGCTCCGCGCCTGGTTTGAGCTCATCGTCGCCAACGCCGACGATCTGGCGACGATCCTGGTCGCGGAGCAGGGCAAGCCGTTTGCCGAGGCCCGCGGCGAGATCCTCTACGGCGCGGGCTTCGTCGAGTGGTACGCCGAGGAGGCCAAGCGCGTCTACGGCGACACTGTCCCAACGAACAAGCGAGGGCGGAGGATCGTCGTCCTCAGGCAGCCGATCGGCGTGTGCGCTGCGATCACCCCGTGGAACTTCCCCTCCGCGATGATCCTTCGCAAGGCGGGGCCGGCCCTGGCGACCGGTTGCACGCTCGTGCTGAAGCCCGCGAGCGAGACCCCGCTGTCAGCGTTGGCCCTGGCCGAGCTGGCACACCGCGCCGGGTTGCCGCCGGGAGTCTTCAACGTCGTCCACGGTCCTCCGGACCCCGTCGGTGCGGAGCTCACCGCCAGCCCGGCGGTCCGCATGCTCAGCTTCACCGGATCGACGGCGGTCGGCCGGAAGCTGATCGCGCAGTGCGCGCCGACCGTGAAGCGCGTCGCCCTCGAGCTGGGCGGCAACGCTCCGTTCATCGTGTTCGATGACGCCGACCTCGACGCCGCGGTGCAGGGGGCGATCGACTCGAAGTTCCGCGCTTCCGGCCAAACATGCGTGTGCGCAAACAGGATCCTCGTCCAGTCCGGGATCCACGACGCCTTCGTCGACGGGCTAACCGCCGCCACCGAGGAGCTCACCGTCGGCAATGGTTTCGAACCTGGAGTCAGCCAGGGCCCACTGATCAACCAGGCCGGCCTGGCGAAGGTCGAGGCGCACGTGGCCGATGCCATCGGGCGCGGGGCCACCGTCGCGACCGGAGGAGCTCGCCACGAGCTCGGGGGGACGTTCTTCCAGCCGACGGTCATCGTGGGGGCAAGAGACGACATGCAGCTTGCCGACGAGGAGACGTTCGGTCCGGTCGCTCCGGTGTTCCAGTTCGAGACCGAGCAGGAGGCCGTCGAGCTGGCGAACCGGACCGAATCAGGCCTCGCCGCCTACCTGTTCACCCGCAGCGCCGCCAGGATCTGGCGCGTAGGCGAAGCGCTCGAGTTTGGCGTGGTGGCCGTCAACACCGGGGCGTTCTCCTATGAAGGAGCGCCGTTCGGTGGGATGAAGCAATCCGGCCTCGGCCGCGAGGGCTCACGCCACGGGCTGGACGAGTTCCTGGAGCTCAAATACCTGTGCGTGGAAGGTCTCGACGATTACTCGTGACGTAGCTGCTTGATGCAGCCGCTGGACGAAGGATGGCCGTGATCACCAGCCGTCCGATGCGGGCCACGTACGACTGAATCCGCTCGGCCTGCGCGTGCTCCTGGGCAATCCGGACGAGGTTCAGGGCTCCGTTGAGGTCGCGGTCCTGAGTGTGCCCACAAGCGTCGCATGTAAAGACGCGCTCCGACGGGCGCAGCTTGGCCGTCGCCGCCCCGCAGCGCTGATATGGAGCCGCTACGCGCTTGTTTCGCGGCCATCCCCGGATCATGGGGCTCCTCATGTGGGACCTCAGGGCACGACAGGTTGTCATGGCCGGCGAGCGCGGCGGTCAGAAGTTCGACGCAGTGCTCGTCCCCAAGCCGTTCACCCGAGCACGCCTCGCACCGGTGCGTCTCGACGCAGCCTGCTCCCGTGGCAGCAGCCGACCCGTCGCGGAGACGCGATGGTTGACTCAAGCGCAGAACCGGGCACGGAGCCGGCGGCAGCTGCGCCGACGGGGTCGCCGGCCGAGCGGCGTGGCGAGGAGCTGTTGGCTTTGATCGAGGCGCGACCGAGCGTGACCATCGCGCAGGCGGCAGAACAAATGGGGATGTCAGCTACAGGCCTGCGACGGACTGTCAACCAGCTGCGCGACCAAGGTCGCGTTTCAAGAAGAGGCACGGGCTGGCACCTCACGAAGCAGACAGACGATGGGCGCCGACGACGGCGAAGCTGACCCACTGCCGTGTTGCCGATCTACCGCATACCTCGCGATTGCCGGACCCGTTCGCGCGCTTCTCATCAACGGAGAGTCGACGTCCACTCTGTTTGCCCGGCTTGTCCCTCGTCCCGACTACGGCGATCGGGCGACTACGCTCCTTTGGTAAAGGGAGGCGTTCATCGGGCGCTAACCCGCCCCGCACATCAGCGGCGATGGCTGCAGCGGTCGGAGGCTTCCGCTCCGTCCCGGAACGCCCCCAAGCGGGAGTCGACCTCCAGCCCCAGTCTCACTCCTGGTTCCACGAACCAGGGGCCGTCTCGCTACCGCGATAGCTAGGCTAGGCCGCGGCGTTGCTGCTCCCTGCCAAACGCGGCAGTTCCGGCAAAGGCCGACGGAACTCTGCGCCGTTGCTACCGGAACCCGCCAGTCAGGTCAGGCGTCGAGGAACGCGTCGGCGCGGGTGGCCGCCCAGCCGCCGTACACCTCGCTGACCGTGCTCGCCGGCGGCCATCGGCGTCGCGTAGCCGGTCGAGCGCCTCTGGCCCGCGCCTGCTCGCGTGGGAGCGGGACCAGTCGTAGGAGGTCGGTGCGCTGCCGTAGCGTTGCTGCCAGGCCCGCATCGCTTCGCGGACCCGTTCGCGCGTCCATTCGCGCGCGATCGTGCCGGGATGGCAGCTCTTGCAATACGCGTAGGCGTCGCCCTTGCCGCCGCGCGCGGTAGTTGGCGCGCCGCATCCTCGGCACACTCCCTGATAGCGGCGCTTCACCGCGCGC
>CAVOHJ010000008.1:0-220189 GCA_963695625.1 uncultured Actinomycetota bacterium
ATGAGCGCGACGTCGCACGTGCGCCACCGGGGGTCGTGGAGGATGTCGGCCAGCATGGGCCCGACGATCTCCGGGTCGGCGCCGGTCGTAGTCCGCTCCAGCTGCTGGGCGGTCGCGTCGTTGAAGCCAAGCTCCTCTGCCTGGGTCATACCGCGCCCTTTTCCGTCACGCGCTCGACGACGGGCGGAGCCGGGTCGGCCCCACGCCCGCCGAACGCGGCGCTCGCCACCAGGCTCCGGCCGAGCTCCCGCTCGTGGTGGGCCGCGTCTCCGAACTGCTGCTCGCGCGCGATGATCCGTCGTAGGAAGCGGTGTGCGGGATGCTCCTCGGTGAACGCGATGCCGCCGAAGACCTGCATCGCGCCGTGCGCGACCTCACGCGCGGCGCGCGAGACGTATGCCTTGGCGACCGACGCCGTCTGCCGCGCGCCGGGAATCCCGTCGTCCAGCGCGGCCGCGGCAAAGAGCGTCGTGGACCATCCGCTGGCCTGCCTCACGTGGAGGTCGGCCATGAGGTGCCGCAGGGCCTGGTTGCTGGCGATCGTCCGCCCGAACTGCCGGCGCTCGGAGGCGTAGCGACACGCCTCGGCGAAGATCCCGGTGGCCGCGCCTCCGGCCTCGGCCGCAGCGAGCAGTCCCCCGACGCTGATGAGCCGGCTGATGATCGCCTCGGCAAACTCGTTCTCGACGACCGCCTCGACGTCGGCATCGGCGAACGTCACGCAACTGAGCGGCACCGTGGCGTCGAGGCCCGACTGCGGCGTGAGCCGGACCCCCGGCGACGCGCTCGGCACCAGGGCGAGGCCGGGTCTACCGTCAACCAGAGCCACAACCGCGAAATATTCGGCATCGCGGGCATGCTCGACGGCGGCTTTCGTGCCGGTGAGCCGGTTGTCCTCGAGCGTCGCACGCGTTCCTGACACGGCCCAGCCGGCGCCTGGCTCAAGCAGCGCGATCGCGACGCGGGAGTCGGAGTCCAGCAGAGTGGCGAAGCCGTCCGGGAGCTCCGCGGCGAAGGGCGCGATTGCGTAGCGCACGCCCACGGTGCCAAGGAAGGGGACCGACGCGAGATGGCCTCCGAGCGCTCGCGCGGTGAGACAGAGCTCGATCGCGCCAAGGTGGCCGTCGGGGCCGTCGGGGCCGCCGAGGACCCCGAACTTAACGAGGCTGTCCCAGAGACGCGCACGCTCTTCCGCCCCGGCCTGCCAGGCGTCGCGTGCCGGACGCCACTGGCGATCCAGCAACGTGTTGATCGACTCCTCCAGCCAGACCTGCTCGTCGCTCAGTTCCAGGTCCATGTCTACTCCTTGGGGAGCGAGAGGACGCGGTCGGCAATGATGTCCCGCTGGATCTGCCGCGTCCCACCGTACACGCTGGCCGCACGCGAGTAGAGATACGTCTCGTACCAGAAGTCGTTCTCGTGCACGTGGTCCGGATCGCCATCCAGCAGCGCCGGCCCGAGCACCTCGAGGACGGTTGCGGCCAGGCGTTGCTCCGCCTCGGCCATGAGCAGCTTGACGCTCGAGCTCTCAGGGCCGACTGCTCCGCCGTTCAGGAATTCCCCCACGGTCCGATAGGCATGGTGGCGGAGGACTTCGATCTCGATCAGGGCCCGAGCCAGCGCCGTCTGTGCTTCCGGATTCGCGAGCACCGGACGACCGTCGACCTCGCGCTGGGCCGCGACGGACACCGCTCGGTCAAGCCAGGTCCGCAGCTTGACCTGCCGGGGCAGCGCCGCGGTTCCCCGCTCATGCCCGAGGGTGTGCATGGCGATCTTCCACCCGTCGCCGAGCTGGCCGAGCAGGTTCTCCCGTGGCACCACGACGTCGTCAAGGAACAACTCACTGAACTCGGCGTGGCCGGTGATCTGCGTCATCGGCCGAACCTCGACGCCCTGGGAGGTCATGTCGACGATGAGCATCGAGATGCCGCGGTGGCGAGGGACCGAGTCGTCCGTACGTGCGAGGACCCCACACCACGTCGCGTACTGACCCCATGACACCCAGGTCTTCTGGCCGTTGATGACGAAGTTGTCGCCATCCTCCACCGCGCGGGTGCGGAGGCTGGCAAGATCTGAGCCTGCCTCCGGCTCGGAGAAGCCCTGACACCAGATCTCCTCTGCCGACAGGATCGCGGGGATGTGCCGCTGCCGCTGGTCGTCGTTGCCGAAGCGCAGCAGCGAGGGACCAAGAACATCGAGTCCGACGATGTTGACGAACTCAGGCGCACCCGCCGCAGCCAACTCCTGGTCGACGATGATCTGCTCCACCGGCGGGCGACCGCCGCCGCCGAACTCCGCCGGCCACGCCCGTCCGACGTAGCCGGCCGTATAGCAGGCGGCCTGCCAGCGCCGAAGCACGGACATGCGGTCGTCAAGTGCGCGAGGGAGCTCGGCAGAGAGAAGGCCTTCGCGGGCGAGGAAGGCGCTGACGTCATGAGCGAGCGCGCGCTCGCTGGGGGTTTCGGTCAGCTGCATCGAACTGACATCGTATCAGGCTAGCCAGGTGCAGCGGTCCTCTCTTTGCCGCACCATGCGCCCAGTCTTTCAAGCGCAATCCGTGAAAAACCACGTTGCCACGCCACCACCTGTCGTGCTAGTGTCTACCTGACGTGAGTTCGACTCAGGACTCTAATGGGAGGCACCCACACACGACGCGGCGGTCTCGCGACGAAGGCGTCAGGCGAGCCGAGATTCTGGACGCGGCCATCGAGAGGTTCGGCCGCAACGGGTACGAGAACACGAAATGGGCGGACATCGCCGAGGACGTCGGAATCGGGCCCACTGCCCTGTATCACTACTTCGCCTCCAAGCAGCACTGCCTGTACGTGATCGTCGACCAGGCGCTCACCGAGCTGCATGAGCGCTTCGACACCATGACAGCGGACTGCGCTGATCCGCGGGAGGCGCTGCGCGCCGTGTGTAGCGACTGCTTCGAGCTCTCTGAGCGCGAGGTCCTCCGCAACCGCGTGCTCGTCGCCGAGCAGGCGCTCCTCGGCAGCAAGGGGAGCTCCCAGGGCGAAGAGCAGGCTCGGCTGGCGGGTCGCGAGAAGACGCGCGCGCTCGAGATCGCGTGGGCGCACTTCCTCGCCGACGCGATGCAGCAGGGCGCCATCCCCGAACGCGACCCCCGCATGCTCGCGCGGGCCATGCTCGGTCTCTACAACAGCATCTGGCACTGGTATCGCCCCGACCAGACCCTGCTGCTCCCGACGCTCGCCCAGTTCTTCACGGCCCGCATGCTGGCCGTGGCCGGCGTGCTGCCGGAGACCGCGCCGGCGGCCTGACGGAGCCGGGCGCATGGAGTCCGCACTTGAGCAGTCGCGCCGGTTGGTGCTGCCGGAGCTCACCGGACGTGCCAGCCGGACCCATCCGAACCGGCACGCGCTGGTGTTCGGTGATGACGCCCGGACGTACGCGGAACTTCACGATCGCGCCGCGCGCCTGGCCTCTGTGCTTGCCGCCGGCGGCGTGACGGCGGGTGATCGTGTCGCGCTGTTCCTGCACAACGGGATCGAGTTCGTGGAGACGCTCCTCGCGTGTCATCGCCTCGCCGCGGTCCCTGTGCCGATCAACTTCCGCCTGGCGCCGGACGAAATCGATTTCATCCTCGCCGACTCGGGTGCGGTGGCCGTTGTCCGCGATTCGCCCGGGACGGCGACGGGGACGGGGACGGGGACGGGGACGGGGACGGGGACGGGGACGGGGACGGGGACGCCGGGGATGGTGCTCGAGGTTGGACCGAGCTACGACGACGCGATCGCCTCAGCGCCGCCCGTGCGCGAGACGGCGGACGTGCTCGAGGACGATGCGGCGCTCATGTGTTACACGTCGGGAACGACCGGCCGGCCGAAGGGAGCGGTCCTTACGCACCGCAACCTCGTGGCGAGCACGCTGAGCTGGATCCACGAGATGCGAGCGGGCCAGGATGACGTGTGGCTGTCGGGTCAGCCGCTGTTCCACATCGGCGGGATCAATGGCCTCCTCCCGTTTCTCGTTCTCGGGGCAACCGTGATCCTCACCCCGACGAGCGCGTTCGACCCGGAGGCCACCCTGCGCCTCATCGAGGCTTACAACGTGACGATGTGCATCTTCGTGCCGACGCAATGGGCCGTCATCTGTGTGCACGATGCGGTCACGCAGATCGATCGCCGCCAGCTGCGCGTCGCGATGTGGGGAGCCTCCCCGGCGCCGCCCGCGACGCTCGAGGCGATGGCGGAGACGTTCCCAGACGCGGCGATCGTCAGCGCGTACGGCCAGACGGAGATGTCCGGAGCGACGACACTGCTGAAAGGCGCCGACTCGACCCGGAAGCTGGGCTCGGTCGGCACACCCATGCTGGGCGTCGAGTTGCGGGTGGTCGACGACGAGATGCGAGACCGTTCGCCCGGCAGCGTGGGTGAGATCGTCTACCGCGGCCCCAGCGTGATGGCCGGCTATCACGGGCAACCCGAAGCGACCCGGGAGGCATTCGCCGGTGGCTGGTTTCACAGCGGCGATCTGGCTCGGTTCGACGAGGAGGGATATCTCTGGCTCGTAGATCGCAAGAAGGACATGATCGTCAGCGGTGGCGAGAACGTGTATCCGGCCGAGGTCGAGAGAGTGCTGCTGGATCATCCGGCCGTCGCCGAGGCAGCCGTCATCGGCATTCCGCACGCACGCTGGGTCGAGACCCCGCTGGCGTTTGTCGTCCTGCAGGACGGGGCTGAGGTGGGAGAACCCGACCTGATCGCCCACTGCCGGCGCCATCTGGCCGGCTTCAAGAAGCCCTCGGCGGTCATCACGGTGCCGGAGCTCCCCCGTAACGCCGGCGGCAAGGTCCTCAAGCGCCGGCTGCGTGAGACCCACGCACGGGATATCGCGGCTCTGGCCGACTGACAGCCCGGCGTCGGCCACGGGGTCGCGGTCAGACGGACTCGCCGGGTCGCTGGAAGACGATCTCGGGAACGACGCAGGCGGGCGAGACGCGGAGCAGGAAGCGCAGCGCCTCGCCGATATCGCTCGTCCGCAACATCTCGTCGGCCGGGATCGAGTCCTTGATGAACTCACTCATGTCGGTGTCGACGAACCCTGGGCAGAAGGCCACCGACTTGATGCCATCGCCGTTGAGCTCCTTGTTCATCGCCTGCGTGTAGGCGATGACGGCGGCCTTGGTGGCGGCATAGACCGACAGCCAGGGCTGTGGGGATTTGCCGGCCAGCGACGCCATGTTGACGACCAGCGCGTTGTGATGCTCCGCCCCGGCCGCCCGAAGCAGCTCGATGCACTCCCGATACCCGACGACGATCGCCCGCAGGTTCACCGCAAGCTGCATGTCGATGAATTTGGTCTGGTGCTCGTGAGCCGCCGCGCCGATGCCGACGCCGGCATTGTTGACGAGCACGTCGAGGCGCCCAAACCGCTCGCGGTGGAGCCGGACGACCTCCCTGATGGAGTCTTCGTCGGCGATGTTGGCGGCCAGAGACTGGACCTCGAACCCCCTGTCGCGCAGCTGATGAGCGACGCTGTCGAGCCTGTCAGGCTTGCGGGCGGTCAGAGTCAGGCCGAACCCCTCGCCGGCGAGCGTCTCGGCGAGAGCGAGCCCGATGCCCCGAGAGGCTCCGGTCACGATGGCAGCACGGTCTGGCATGGGTGCCTTCCTCAGTTCTGGTCGATTGACGCCTGGTGGCGGGAATCTAACGTCTGATCGCCGTAGGCCGGCGCCGGCGCGGCGGGCTGAGGTAGCTTCAGCTCATCTGTCCCCGGGTGTCCCCGCGATCGTCCGTCACCAGGAGCGTGAGTCCATGCCGTATGTCTATGCGAACGTCAAGGTGAAGTACGGCCAGCTTGGCCCCTTCTATGAGTCGATGGTCACCATCAAACGGGTCATGGAGGAGCACGGCTGGAAGCTCGTCGGTGCGTGGAGCACGGTCATCGGCGACCTCCACGAGGTGCACGACCTGTGGGAGGTCGAGGACGCCAACGCCGTGCCGAACGCGTTTGCCGCTGCCTATGCCGACGCGGATTTCGCCGAGGCGTCGGCGCGGCTGGCGGACATCGCCGACCGGGAGGTCCTCTCGCTGGTGACGAAGACTCCCTACAGCCCCTGAGCCACGGCCGCCGACGCGAGGGCGGGACTCCTCCGGCGGCGTGCCGGATGAGCGCCCCACGTGACCTCAGACCTGGGCCGTCGGCTCCTGCACGGAGCGAAGGACCTCCTCGGGAATCTCGTCCGAGGGCTCGACAGAGATCGTCTTTGACAGCAGGTACTCGTCGATCGCATACGGGCCGTGCTCCCGGCCGATCCCGGACTCCTTGTAGCCGCCGAACGACGAGTTGAAGTCGGCGGACATGGTGTTGACCCGGAAGGTTCCGGTGCGGATGCGCCGGGCGATCTCGAAGCCCCGCACCGGGTTGGCCGTGAACACCGATCCCGAGAGGCCGAAGCGGCTGTCATTGGCGATGCGGACCGCGTCCTCCTCGTCCTCGTAGGGGATCAGGGCGATCACGGGTCCGAAGACCTCCTCCTGGGCGACGGTCATGTCGTTGGTGACGTCCGTGAGCAAGGTCGCCTCGACGTACCAGCCCTTGTCCAGGTGCTCCGGAATCCCGCCGCCGGTCGCCACGGTGGCTCCCTCGTCGACCGCCTGCTTGATGTATCCGAGCACGCGCTCGCGGTGCGCCTCGGTGATGAGGGGGCCGACGACCGTGTCGTCATCGTTCGGGTCACCGACCTTGAGTCCCTTGAACGCCTCCGTGAGCCTGCCGGCGATCTCGTCGTACTGGGACTTCGGGGCCAGGATCCGGCTCATGCAGGTGCAGTTCTCACCCTGGGTGGTGGCGACGCTCGAGCCCACCACCATCGGCAGGGCGGTGTCGAGATCGGCGTCCGGGAGAATGATCGCCGCCGACTTGCCACCCAGCTCGAGCACGCAGCGCTTGATCTGCTCGCCGCACACCCGGGCGATCTTCTTGCCGACGTCAGTCGAACCCGTGAAGGTGACCATGTCGACGTCGGGATGCGCCACCAGATGCTCGGAGGCCCCGCGGCCCGCGGCAACGATGTTGATCACGCCGGGCGGGAACCCCGCCTCCGAGACGAGATCGGCCATCGCGAAGAGCGAGAGCGGGTCCGGATCCGGGGCCTTGACCACGACGGTGCAGCCCGCGACCAGGGCCGGGGCCGTCTTCTGGGCGATGCCGGGCAGCGGGAAGTTGAACGCGCACAGCGCGGCCACGACGCCGACCGGCTCCTGCACGAGGAGGCTCTTGGTCTCGAACTTCATGATCAGGCCACCGGAGGCGCCGGCCAGCGGCGACAGATCGGACTCGCGGACCTCGGCGAACCGGTGCTCGCGGCCGACCTTCGCGTAGTAGTTCCAATGCAAGGTGGGGGCGACAGAGTGATAGACCTCGGCGGTCAGCTTTGTGTGGCCCAGCTCCTCGACGATGAGGTCGCTGAACTCCGCCTGATGCTCGGCGATCAGGGCGGCCAGCCGCTCCATCATCTCCGCCCGCTCCTCAACCGGCCGCGTCGGCCAGTCCGTCTCGTCGAACGCGTGGCGAGCGGCCTCGACGGCGCGATCGATGTCCGTCTCGGACGCCGCGGCGACGTAACCGATCTTCTCGCCGGTGGCGGGCGAGATGACATCGAGGCGCTCCTTCGAGTCTGGCTCCTGCCAGCGGCCATCGATGTAGAGGTTGGGGAATTCGCGGGGCAGCATGAAAGGGTCTCTCCTCGTAGGGCAGGATTCACGGATGCTCTGTTGACCTGAACTTGGTTCGATATCTTAATGGAGAACGCTGGCGAGTCAAGCACTCAAGGTGCGCAAGCACCAACACGGCGCGGACTTGCGCCTCGGCTCAGGTCTGATACGCTCTCGACCCGAATTCAGGTCAAAACCGGGACTCTGACGCTGTGTTGCCGACACCGCACATCAATGACGACAACCGACTCTTCTGGACGGGTGGGCGCGAGGGCGAGTTGCGCATCGCACGCTGCGAGTGCGGCTACTACATCCACCCCCCCACCCCGCGATGCCCTCGATGTCTCAGCGAGAGCGTCGCCCCTCACGCGGTCAGCGGACGCGGGCACGTCTACACCTACACGATCAACCAACGGGCCTGGTCGCCCGGGTTGGAGGTCCCGTACGTCATCGCCATCGTCGAACTGGAGGAGCAGGCCGGTCTGCGCCTGATGACGAATATCCTCGGCTGCCCTCCGGACCGCGTGACCGTGGACATGGCGGTGCAGGTCGAGTTCCGGCAGCAGGGCGAGGCCTACGCGCCCGTGTTCAGGCCTGTGACCGATGACTGAGAGCCTCGAACAGCGGTGCATCATCTCGGGGATCGGCCAGTCGGAGGTCGGCCGCCGGGTGACGCGGGGCGTGATGGCGCTGACGCTGGATGCCTGCCTGGAAGCGATCGGCGATGCTGGACTGACCCCTGCGGACATCGATGGAGTGGTGTCCTGGCCGGGGGCGATCTCACGGGCCGAGGGTCTCGCGCCGCCCGGCCCGGGTTCGTCGGGGCCGGGCGTTCACGCCGTCATCGACGCCTTGCGGCTCAACACCAACTGGCACTACGGCGGGCCGGAGACTCCGGGCATGCTGGCGTCGGTCATCCAGGGATGCATGGCTGTCGCGACCGGCATGTGCCGTCACGTCCTCGTCTACCGCGCTCTCGACGAGGCCACCGCCTGGCGCGCGAACACCGATCGCGTCGCCACCGATCCCGGTGGTGTGGCCGGGATGATGCAGTGGATCTTGCCCTTCGGTGCCTTCTCCGGACCGAACTGGATGGGGCTGTACGCGCGGCGGCACATGCACGAGTACGGCACAACGCGTGAGCAGATCGCCCAGATCAGCTTGAACGCCAGGCGCAACGCTGCCCTCAATCCCAAAGCGGTGCTGACGAGCGAGCTGACCCTCGAGGATTACATGTCCTCGCAGATGATCAGCGACCCCCTGTGCCTGTACGACTGCGATATCGCGATCGACGGCGCAACCGCGGTGATCATCTCAGACGTGGCCTACGCTCCCGATGCTCCGCATCAGGCCCTGCACTTCGAGGCGGTCGGGAGCGCGCTTCATGGGCGGGCGTCGTGGGACCAATGGGAGGACATGACCACCACCGCGGCCATGAGTGCGGGCAAGCACCTGTGGTCGAGGACGGACCTGAAGCCGGCCGATGTCGATGTCGCGCAGCTCTACGACGGCTTCACCGTCCTGAGCCTCTACTGGCTCGAGGGGTTGCAGTTCTGCGGCAAAGGTGAGAGCGGCGCGTTCGTCGAGGGCGGTGAGCGCATCAGCCTCACCGGAGAGCTCCCGCTGGCGACCAGCGGGGGCCAGCTCTCAGCCGGCCGGCTCCACAGCTTCGGCCATCTCCATGAGGCGTGTCTCCAGCTGCGCGGCGCCGCCGGTCAGCGCCAGGTGCCGGGGGCCAAGGTCGCGGCGGTGTCGGCGGGCGCAGGACCGCTGGCATCGTGCCTACTGCTCAGAACCTGAACATACGACGACCTGACACATGAGTCAGAACGCGAGGGAGACATGAATCTAGCGGCTCTGGTCGATCAGCAGGCAGAGCGCTTCGGCGACCGGGTGCTTGCCACGTTTGACGATGACACGGTGACATACGCACAGGTCGCCGAGCGCGCCGGCCACGTGGCCGCCGGCTTGACCGCCCTGGGGGTCACCCAGGGTGACCGGGTCGCGATCATGATGGGGAACCGGTCCGAGTTCCTCTACGCCTGGTTCGGCATCCTCAAGCTCGGCGCGATCGAAGTGCCGATCCACGATGCTGCGCGCGGCCCCGGCATCTCACACATTCTCAACACCACCGGGGCCCGGATGGTGATCGTGGAGGACACGTTCCTCGGCCACGTCCAGCCCTATCTCGGGGACGCGCCGAGCGTCGAGCACGTGGTGGTGGTCGGAGAACGGCCGGCAGGCACCAACGGGGGGCAGCCGCTGGCGGACTTCGCCGATCTCCTGGCCAACCCGGGCTCGGTTGACACGCTGGACGTTGCGCCCCATCACCCTGCGTCGATCCTGTTCACCGGAGGCACGACAGGACCGCCCAAGGGGGTCGTGCTGCCCCACAACCACAACATCAACCTGGGAACGAGCACGGCCGAGGTGGCCGGCTATGGCGAGGACGACGTACTGCTCTCCGTGTTCCCGCTCTTCCATGCCAACGCCAAGTACATGACGACGATCGCGGCGATGGTCGTCGGCGCGAGAGCGATCATCAACCGCCGTTTCTCGGCCAGCCGGTTTTGGGACCAGTGCCGCCACGAGGGCGTCACGGCCTTCAATGGCATGGGCGAGATGCTGCGCATTCTGATGAAACAGCCGGAACGTCCTGACGACGCCGAGAACACCGTCCGGGTGGTCATCGGAGCCGCCGCGCCACGCGACCTCGTCCTCGAGTTCGAGAACCGGTTCGACCTCGCGATCCTCGACGTGTACGGGCTGACCGAGACCGGGCCGATCACCTTCAATCGCTTCGATCAGCGCCGAGCGGGCTCGATGGGCGTCCCGGTGGCGTGGTACGAGGTCCGCATCCTCGACGAGAACGACGTGGAGGTTCCCGTCGGAGAGCCGGGCGAGATCTGCATTCGTCCGCAACGTCCGAGCGTGATGATGGCCGGCTACTGGGACAACGACTCGGCGACGCTCAAGTCGATCCGGAACCTCTGGTTCCACACCGGGGACCACGGGCACCGCGACGCGGACGACTTCTTCTTCTTCAGGGCTCGGGAGACCGACTCGATCCGCCGCCGAGGCGAGAACGTCTCCGCCTGGGAGGTCGAGCGTGTGCTGGCCCTCCATCCCGACGTGCTCGAGTCGGCGGCGTACGGAGTTCCGTCGCCGATCGGCGGTCAGGAGGTGATGGCGGCGATCGTCCTCAAGGCCGGCACGACGGTGCCTCCGGAGGCCATTCTCGACTTCTGCGCCGGGAAGATGCCGCACTTCGCGGTCCCCAGGTACCTCAGGTTCGTCGACTCGCTGCCCAAGTCGCACGCCCAGCGGATCCTCAAGCAGGAACTGAAGGCGGAAGGGACCGAGGCGGACGGTGTGTGGGACCGTGAGACCATCGGCTACCAGGTACAGCGATAGTGAGGGGTAACAGGAAATCGAAGGGGCTGCCGTCGTGATGGTCCCTCATGCCCGCGCGGTGCACCTCGTCTCCTACCCTGCGGGTGAGGTGACGCCCGACAACTTCGTCACCGTCGAGATCGACGTGGCGGAGCCAAGGCCGGGGCAGGTGCTCGTGCGCAACACGTTCACCTCGGTCGATCCCGGCATGCGGCTGCGGCTGCGGGAGAGCGGTCCCGCCGGCTATTTCAACTCCTTCCCGCTCAACGCTCCGATGGACGGCATCTTCACCGTGGGGGAGGTGGTCCAGTCGCGCGCTGAGGGCTTCGAGCCCGGCGACGTCGTGTGGCATGCGATGGGCTGGCGCGAGTACTCGATCGTGACCGCCGGCGAGCCGGCGCTGGCCGGCATCGCCACGCTCGCGCGGCTCGACACCTCCGTGGCGTCGCCACAGAGCTACCTGGGGCCGCTTGGCGCCATGGGCGTGACGGCATACGCCGGACTCATCGACGCGGCGGAGTTGCGCGAGGGGGACGTCGTCTGGGTATCCGCCGCCGCAGGCGCGGTCGGCAGCCTCGCCGCCCAGATCGCAAAGCTCCGCGGTCACCGCGTCATCGGGAGCGCGGGCTCCGATGAGAAGGTCCGATACCTGCTCGACGAGCTCGGCCTCGATGCGGCGTTCAACTACCGCAACGGTCCCGTCGTGGATCGGCTGCGAGAGGCCGCACCTGAGGGCATCGACGTCTACTTCGACAATGTCGCCGGAGATCACCTGGAGGCGGCTCTCGCGACGCTGCGCCGGTGGGGACGGGTCGCGCTCTGCGGAGCCATCTCGGAATACGAATCGGTGGGCCCGAGCCCGGGCCCGAGCAACCTGTTCCAAGCCGTTGCGAACGACCTCACGCTGCGCGGATTCCGCGGCAGCAGCTACCAGCACCGGCTCCCGGACGTGGCGCGAGAGCTGGGAGGATGGCTCGCCGACGGCCGGCTGCGCTACCGCGAGACGATCATCAACGGCCTCGATCGGGCCCCGGAAGCCCTCGTTCGCATGCTGTCAGGCGACACGACCGGCAAGACGCTGGTGCGGATCGCGTAGGCGGGGGTTGCCGCCGCCGATCAGGCGGGGCCGCGGCGGCGGTCAGGCCGCCTTGCGCGCGGCGCGTGGCCTGCGTCCGCGCTGGGCGGGCAGGGACGCGTGCTCGTCGTAACCGGCGACGGCCAGGCACCGCGCGACGAAGAAGTCGCGGAGGTCATCCAAGGACAGCTCGCCGCCGGGCCGGTACCAGTGCCAGACGCTCTTGTACAACCCGAGCAACGCGTGCGTGAGGAGGCGTGGATCGGCTTCCGGGATGGCACCCTGCTCCATCCCACGTGTGAGGAAGGAGGCCCAGGCGAACTCGATGTCGCGCATGCTCGAGCGCGCGAGCCTTCGCGCCTCTTCCTCACGCGGCGACTTTCGCGGGACGCCGATCAGGCCCTCCTCGGCGACGAGCACACGGTTGCGCTGGACCTCGTGGTCGGTGAGATCGAACAGGCCGTTGAGCAGGCGCACGAGGGCAGGACCGAACGGCCCGCCCTCCGACGTCAGCCGCTCGAACTTCTCGCGGTCGAGCTTGAGTGCCTCCGCATGGATCTCGAACAGGCAGTGAAGCTTGGACTCGAAATAGTGGTAGAGCGCGGTGGAGCCGAGGCCGACGTCCGCGGCGATGTCGGCCCACTTCGTGTACTCGTAGCCGTGGCGGCCGAAATGCTCGATCGCGGTCGCCAGGATCTCCTGGCGCTTGCTGCGGGAGCTCTCGGGGCTGCGAGTTCGCCGACCCGCGTCGGTTCGCACGTTCTTGGCCACCATTCCTCTTTCTATTGAAGTGACACCAACTCTACCAGTGGCCGCAGCCGTGGCCCGCAGGAGTGGGCCGGGCTCGGCACTTTGGGCCGTAGTTGCGCGCCTCGGCGCCAGATTCGGGGGTGCGCAGTTGCGTTCGCGGGGCCGTCCAGATACAGTTGAACTGACTTCAACTGAGAGGGTCAAGATGCAGTTGCTCGACGGTCGCGTCGTCATCATCACAGGGGCGAGCTCCGGGCTCGGCGCCCAGCTCGCGCGGGCAGTCGGCGAGGCCGGCGGGATTCCCGTCCTCGCCGCGCGTCGCGCCGATCGGCTCGCGGCGCTCACCGAAGAGATCCCGGGTGCCGACCCGGTCAGCTGCGACGTCACTGACGCAATGGACCGCGAGCGGCTGATCCAGAGCGTCATGGACCGGCACGGGAGGCTCGACGGTCTGATCAACAACGCCGGCGCCGGCGCGACCGCTCCCGCCTTGCGCACCTCGACGGAGACGTTTACCCGTGTTCTCGATCTGAACCTCGTCGCCCCGTTCGCTCTCTCGTGCCTGGCTGCGAAGCGGATGCGAGACGGAGGAGGCCGTTCGATCATCAATATCGCCTCGGTCATGGGCCTGCGCTCGCTCGGGCAGATCCCGGATGCGGCGTACGTCGCCTCCAAGGCGGGGGTCATCGGGTTGACCAGAGAGCTCGCATCGCAGTGGGGTCGCTACGGGATACGCGTGAACGCCGTAGCGCCCGGTTTCTTCGCTTCGGAGATGACGGCGGAGCTGGGCGAGGACCCTGAGCAGTTCCCCGACTTCCTGCTGTCGCGGACCCCTCTCGGACGCGGCGGTCGCACCGGCGAACTCAGCGACGCCGTGGTCTTCCTGCTTGGCCCGGGCAGCAGCTTCGTCACCGGGACCGTGCTGAGCGTGGACGGGGGAATGGCAATTGCCTGAGTGCTGCCACCGGCACGGCCGCCGATCACGACTTGACAACATGAACAGCGGAGGAAGGCGATGTCGACCCTAACGTTCCAGCCAGAGGCTGATCGCTACTACACCGAGGGATACTGGCGTGACGGAGACCTGTGGAGCGACTTCGCCCGGCGCGCTGCGGAGAACCCCCACAAGCCGGCGCTGATCCTCGACAATCGCACGTTCACGTTCGACCAGCTGCGCCGTGCCGCGGCCGGCGTGTCACTTCGGCTCGCAGAGCGAGGTGTCGAAGCGGGGGACGTCGTCATCCTGCTCGGCCGCCACTCGATCGAGGCGGCGGTGGCGATGCTCGGCTGTATGCATCGCGGAGTCGTCATTGCGCCGTTGCCGCCGATGTTCAACGAAACCCAGCTCTCGGCACTGATCGCGCAGACGGGCGCGACCGCACTGCTGGGGTTCGGCGGGGCCAAAGAGCAGGCGAAGTGTGAGCGCGTCGCCGACCAGGTCCGGTTCTTCTTCCCCATCGAGCCCGACCTCGTCGACCGCCTGGCCCAAGATGACCCACCGGACGAGCACGTCGCGCGTCACGCCGACGATCTGGCCATGGTGCTCCACTCCTCCGGCACCACCTCCACCCCGAAGGGCATCGCCCACTCGAGCAACACGCTGCGCTACGCCACCCAGGGCATCTGCAGGCGGTGGGAGCTCACCGGCGATGACATCTACCTCGTCGTCTGCGAGTTCGGCTTCGTGGGCGGTTTGGTGTTCGGCTACTTCCCGCCTCTGTTCAACGGCGCGACGGGAGTCCTCGTCAACCGCTGGAACGCAGAGCACGCCCTTGCGCTGATCGAGGAGCATCGGTGCACCTATGTCCTCTCGATGCCCACTCATTCGGCGGACCTCATCAGCGCCAAGTCAGAGAGCGACCGCGCGTTGCCCTCGATGCGCGTTCTCGCAGCGCCCGGGCTGACACGGGAGCGCCGGATCGCGATGAGAGACGCGTTTGGCGTGCCGCCGCTGGGCGACTACGGTCTGTCCGAGGTCCCCGGACACGCCGCTCACGGGCTGCACGAGCCGGACGAGAAGCTCTTCCTCACCGAGGGCCGCCCGTACGACGGCACGGAGATCCGAATCGTCGACGACGCCGGACGTGCCGTGCCGCCCAACACGGTCGGCTCGGTGCTCGTCAACGGCCCGAGCCGCTTCCTCGGCTTTCTCAACAACGACGACCTGACGCGGGAGTCACTGACCGAGTGGGGCGGCTACCGGACCGGCGACCTCGGCTACCTCGACGAGGACGGGCAGTTCGTGTACGTCGGCCGCAGCAAGGACATCATCCGGCGGGGCGGCGTGACGATCGTTCCCTCCGAGGTCGAGCCGGTGATCCTGCGTCATCCGAACGTGCGCGAGGTGGCCATCGTGCCGCTGCCCGACGAGCGCCTGGGCGAGCGCGCCTGCGCCGCCATCATCGCCGTGCAGGGCAAGCCGGCGCCGACGCTCGAGGAGCTCCAGCAGTTCCTGGACGAGGCGGGGGTGGCGAAATACACCTGGCCCGAGTCCGTCGAGGTATTCGACGAGTTCCCGCGGACGCCGTCGCTCAAGGTGGTCAAGCGCGACGTCGTCAGCGAGATTCTCGAGCGCCCGGCCGTCACGGCCTGATGACGAGTCTCGATCTCACATTGCATCTGCCGGCCTCCGCGATTCCGGAAGGCGCCGGCGAGCTGACGATCGCTGCGACGGCACATGTGCCCGCGGAGGTCGATGAGCAGGACCTCCGGGTGCTGGTCTGCTGGCCTGGCGGATCCTACGGGAGGGATTACTGGGATATCCGTCTTCCGGGTCGTGACGGCTACAGCTTCGCCGAGTACATGACCACGCTCGGCTTCGTGGTGATCGCCGCCGACCCGTTGGGCGTGGGAGACAGTGGCCGCCCGCAGGACGGCACCCTGTGCAGCTACGAGGCGCTCGCCGACGCCGCGGAGGGAGCGACACAGGTACTCCGCGCGCGCTTGAGCGAAGGGACCCTGGCCGACGGCCTGGCGCCCGTCGGCTCTGCGACGATCATCGGTGTCGGTCATTCGATCGGCGGGGGACTGGTGGTGCTCCAGCAGGCTAGGTGGGGTAGCTACGACGCCATCGCGGTTCTCGGGTACACGCACGGAGCAAAGGCTCGAGCGGTTCCGAGCGGTGACGACGCCGCACGCCGCGCTACGGCTGTCGAGCAGGCGAAGGGGTTCTGGGGCGATCAATGGGAGGCGCGTTATGGCGTCGTGGACAAGGCGCCGCACCAGAACTGGCTGAACGGCCCCGACGCCCCGGCCGACATCGTTGCGGCCGACAACGCAAACGGGGTCGTGTGGGCAGCGGAGCCCTACATCGATGCGCTCCACGTCGGCTTGACCGCTGCGTACGCCGCCCGCGTCGCCGGCCCGGTAATGGTCGCCTTTGGCGAGTTCGACATCGCCGAACGCCCGCGCGATGAGGCCGCCTTCTACGAGCGTTCCGACGACATCACGCTGTCCGTGCTGGCGGGGAGCTACCACTGTCACAACTTCCAGGAGGGCCGCGCGAGGCTCTGGGATCGCCTCGCCGCGTGGGCGACGGGGATTACCGCGGCATCGGCTCCTCAGCGCGGAGGCGCCGAGCGCCGGGACGCCGCTCCGCGCGAGCAGAAGCTTCCAGCTATGATTGACTGAAGTGACTTCAGCTCATGCACAGCCGGAGACGAGCCTCAAGATGACCTTCTTTGACCGATACTTCGAGCTCCTCGACGGCCCGGAGCCCCACAGCTCACTGGAGCTGGTGGCCAAGGAAGTGGAGTTCTCGATCCAGTGGGCGGCGGATGCCACTCGCAAGAGCAGTCAGTTCCTCGGAGGCCTTGAAGAGCTGCGCGGTTTTATCGACGCAGGCGACACTGAGGGCTGGGCACACCACGTGGTGCACAGCGGCGTCGACGGCAACGTTGAGTTCGCGCTTGGCGAGACCCGCTGGGATACCGGCGAACGCATCGGGACGTTCCTGGCCGTCGCCCAACTCGACGAGTCGGGCAGGATGCGCAAGTACATGGTGGCGCGCACACCCGCTCTGGCGTTCTCGACTGAGCGATGACGGAAGCGCCTACCTTCGAGCTCGTCGACCCGGGGCTGATCGGCGGCACCGAACGGGAGCCCCGGCTCATCGGGTCCGCCTGCCAACGGTGTGGCACCGTGACCTTTCCACGGCAGGCCTCGTGTCCGCGGTGCACGTCCGAAGATGTTCACACCCGTGAGCTCGCCACGCGCGGCGCGCTGTGGACCTGGACCATCCAGCGCTTTGCACCCAAGGCGCCGCCGTATCCCGAGGCGGGCGTGGAGGAATTCGAGCCCTACGGTGTGGGGTATATCGAGCTGCCGGGCGAAGTGCGTGTCGAGGCGCGACTGACCGAGAGCGACCCCGAGCGCCTGCGGATCGGCATGGCCATGGAGCTGACGCTCATCCCCGTCCCCGGATCAAGCGAGCGACTGACGTTCGCCTTCCGGCCGGCGGAGGAAGAGGAGGACGAGTGAGCGGCAGCGACGACGTCGCGGTCGTCGGCGCCGGCATCCATCAGTTCGGTCGTCACGACGGCGTGTCCGGGCTTCAGATGGGCGCCATCGCTGCCCGTCGTGCGCTCGCGAACGCGGGGATCGCCTGGCAGGATGTGGACTTCGCCGCCGGGGGGTCGGATGCCGCCGGCAACGCCGATACCTCGGTGTCGGTGCTCGGTTTGACCGGTGTGCCCTTCATCAACGTCAAGAACGGGTGTGCCACCGGAGGATCGGCGTTGACGACGGCTCACGCCATGCTTGTCTCCGGCGCGGCCGAGGTCGCGCTCGTCGTCGGCTTCGACAAGCACCCGCGAGGCGCGTTCAACCCTCTGCCGGAGGAGTGGGGCATCGGCTCCTGGTACGGCGAGACGGGCCTGATGCTCACGACGCAGTTCTTCGCCATGAAGATTCAGCGCTACATGGCGGAGTACGGCATCTCCACATCAACCCTGGCCAAGGTGGCGGCGAAGGCGTTTGCGAACGGGTCGCGCAACCCGAATGCGTGGCGGCGAGCACCGCTCAGCGAAGCGGAGATCCTGTCCTCAAAGATGGTCAACGACCCGCTGACTCAGTACATGTTCTGCTCCCCGGGGGAGGGTGCCGTCGCGCTCGTCCTCGCCCGCGGGGATCGCATCACGGAGCTGACCCGCAGTCCGGTCTACCTTCGCTCCGTCGCGTTCAGGACGCGGCGGTTCGGTTCGTTTGAGGTCTTCAGCCCGTCGATCCCGATCGAGTCCGCGCCCTCGGCGACGACCGAGGCGGCAGCGGCGGCGTTCGAGGAGGCGGGCGTCAGCCCCGCTGACGTGGACATCGCCCAGCTTCAGGACACGGAGTCGGGCGCGGAGGTCATGCATCTGGCCGAGACGGGGCTGTGCGAGCACGGGGAGCAGGAGGCGCTCATCGAGGGCGGCGACACCGAACTGGACGGACGGCTGCCAGTCAACACCGACGGCGGCTGCTTGGCCTGCGGCGAGCCGATCGGAGCCTCAGGGCTGCGACAGGTGCACGAGATCGTGCTGCAACTACGGGGCGAGGCCGGGGACCGGCAGGTGCCCAAGCCCTGCCGTGTGGGCTTCACCCAGGTCTACGGCGCTCCCGGCGTGAGCGCCTGCACCGTTCTCACGGTCTAAGCGGACCCCGCCGCCCGAGCGCGCCCCCGCCACGTCCGACCACCCGTCAGGTCTTGACGGTGTTCCCGGCGTCGATCGGGAGGGCGGCTCCGGTGATGTACCTGGCGGCGTCCGAGCACAGGAACACGACCGCGTCGGAGACGTCGCTGGGCTCGATCCAGGCCACGCCCGGGAGGCTGTTCAGTCCCTCGAAGGCCCCGCGGACGTCGTCCTCGCCGGGGTTCTCCTTGTCAGGGGCAAACAGCTCGAAGGTCGCGTCATTGATGACCAGCGGTGTGCGGACGGTCGTGGGGCAGACCGCGTTGACCCGAACCGTGCGGCCCGCACTCCTGCGCGAGCACCTTCATCAGCCCGATGACGCCATGCTTGGCCGCCGTGTAGTGCGCAGTGTTCGGATAGGCGCGCAGCCCAGCGGTGGAGCTGGTCAGCACCAGACTTCCGCCCTCGCCGCGCTGCACCATCGAGGGCAGCGCCGCACGCGCGGTGTTGAAGACCCCGGTCAGGTTGATGTCGATCATCTCCTGCCACTGCTGCTCGGTCATCTCCCAGACCACGGCCCAGGAACCGATGCCGGCGTTCGCACAGACGATGTCGATCTTGCCGAGCTCCGCGAGGCCGGTCTTCACCGCGGCCTGCATCTCCGAGAGCGAGCGCACATCCGCGATCGCCTTGACCGCGCGACGACCGGTTGCCTCCACCTCTGAGATGGTCGTGTCGAGATCCTCCTCGGTGGCGAGCGGGTAGGACAGGGTCTCGAGGCGATCCGCGCAGATGTCGACGGCGATCACGTCCGCGCCTTCGGCGGCGAGCCGCACCGCGTGCGAGCGCCCCTGCCCGCGGCCGGCGCCGGTGACCAGCGCCACCTTCCCATCAACGAGTCCCAACTCTGTCTGCGTTCCGAGGTACGCGACCGCGCTACGATGCGGACGCTATCACATGAAGTGAGGTCAGTTCACTTAGAATGTGCGGGAACGACGACCGCGCGTCCCAGCACGTCGCCCTGCCGGAGCTTGCCGTAGGCGGCCACCGCGTCGTCGAGGTCGTAGATCTCGCCCTCGGAGTGGATCGCGCCGGCGCCGGCGAGCGCCACCACCTCCGCCAACTCGGCCAAGGTCCCCCACGTCGGCATGCGCACCGTGCACTCGTAGGGAATCAGGCCGGGCGCCACCCGCAGCTCTCCGCCACCGCGCCCGACGAAGGTGAGATCGCCGCCCTGGGCGACCGATCCGGCGGCCAGGGCCAGAGTCGCGTCGTTGCCGACGAAGTCGAGCGCGACGGTCGCCCCGTCGGGACCGGTCTCGGCGCGGATCCCGTCGGGCGTCAGGCCGTCTGCCGAGAGCACCACGTCGGCCCCCGCCGCGCGAGCCATCTCGAGCGCTGCGCCGCGCAGGTCCACGGCCACGATCCGAGCCGGACTGATGGCCTTGAGAATCTGAATCGCCATGTGCCCCAGTCCGCCGACGCCCAGGACGAGGGCGGTGCTGCCGGGCCGCAGTTGACGGAGCGACAGCTTCGCCGCGTGGTAGGACGTCAGCGCTGCATCGCTGAGCGGCGCGGCACCGACAAGATCGAGTCCCGGCGCCGGCACGAGATAGCGCGCCGACGGCACGAGGAGATATTCCGCCAGGCCGCCGTCGCGTCCCAGGCCGCCGCCGTGAGGACCGCGCTGGGTGCGTGCGCAGGCGTTGTCGCGCCCGTTGGCGCATTGCCAGCAGGCCCCGCAGCCCCAACGGCTGTACACGACGACGGGGTCGCCTTGCTCCACGCCCGATGCTCCTGGGCCGAGCGCAGCGACCCGTCCCGCGGTCTCGTGGCCGAGCGTGAACGGGAGCACGTAGGGGTACGCCCCCGGCGGGCTGCTCATGATGTGAATGTCCGAGCGGCAGAGCCCGGCCGCGGCCACCTCGACGAGCACCTCCGAGCCGCTTGGCTCGGGCACCGGGACGTCGGTGACGACGGGGTCGGCCTGCCAGTGCGTCAAGCGGACTGCACGCATCGTCGCGCTCACTGCGGCCCCTGCGCGGCGAAGACGTCGAGGTTCGAGAAGAAGGTCATCAGCAAAACTGAAGTCAGGTTGAAAAGGTACACTACACGATCATGCTCAGAGCTGCCTCATGAACGCGCGCGGGCGGGTCGCGGGCAAGATCGCACTGATCACCGGGGCCGCCCGAGGAATGGGTGCGGCGCACGCCCGGGCGCTCGCGCACGAAGGGGCCACGGTGGCCATCGCGGACATTGCCGCCGACGCGGGCGAGCAGCTCGCCGCCGAGGTTCGCAGCGCGGGCGGCGCTGCGTCGTATCACGACCACGACGTGACCGATCCGGGCGCGTGGCGCACGGTCGTGTCCGCCGTGGAGCAGACCCACGGCCCGATCGACGTGCTCGTCAACAACGCGGGAATCCAGGTGCGGTCGACCGGCATCGAGGCCGACGACGACGAGTGGGCCAAGGTCATCGCGGTCAATCAACGCGGCGTGTTCCTGGGTATGCAAGCCGTCATCCCGGGCATGGTGCGACACGGCGGGGGCTCGATCATCAACGTCGCCTCGGTGGCGGCGCTGGTCGGCCTGCGCGGGTCGATTCCCTATCAGGCCAGCAAGGCTGCCGTGCTCGGGCTCACGCGGGGAGCCGCCGTGTCCTACGGACCCGACAACATTCGCGTGAACGCGATCTGCCCTGGGCTGGTCGTCACCAGCATGACCGAGAGCGCGTCGCCGGCGGCGGTCGAAGCGCTGAAGGCGCAGATCCCGCTGGGTCGCGACGGCCGCCCTGAGGAGATCGCCGCTGTCGTCGTGTTCCTCGCCTCCGACGAGTCGTCCTATCTCACCGGGGTGGCGCTGCCCGTCGACGGGGGCTTCACCGCGACCTAGCCGGGGGACGGTGGGCCGCCCCGGCTCATGTCGAGCGGCGCAAGCTCCTCGACGCGGAGAAGGTTGACGTCCACCAGCGCGGGGTCTCGCAGCGCGCCTTCCTCGGCCAGTACCCCGAGGGCGTACTCGCCCCAGCGGTGGTGGTCGAAGTACGCCTCGATGTAGCCGAGGCGGGTCGTCTCTTGCAGCAGCCCGACCGGCCGCTGACCTTCGACGTCGAGCGGAGCGCACTCGACCTCGTTCAACACCCGGTTGAAGATCAGGCGCCGCGCCCCGAACGCGTCCCGCATCGCCGCCGCCGTGCGCTCGGCGAGAGCGCTGAACGCCCCCCACGCATCGGCGGACTCCACCGACGGGTGCCGGTCGGCTTCGATGATGAACTTCGACAGGGTGAGCTGCCCCTCGAGACGGTCGAGCCGGACGGACTCCTCGACCTCGCAGGAGCGCAGGCGGTACAGACAGTTCACGTGATCCTGCGCCACGATCTCGTTCTGCTCGGCAGTGAAGGCGAGCGTCTCGCCAGGGGTGAACCGCAGCACGACGAAGCGCCAGGCCCGCGGGCGCTGATTCCAGCCGCCGTTGACGTCAGCCTGGGCCACGGCACGATTCGTGTGATAGCTGAGCAGGGACGGCATCGGGCGCAGGAGATCCTGGGCCATGCGGACGTGAATCTGGGTGTAATGGCGCTCACACTCCTCCGGAGTGCGCGAAGGCGTCGGATCGAACCGGCCGATCACCTTGCCCATCGAACGGTCCCCTCCGATGGGGTCAGCCCGCGCCCGCGCCGTTGACCCCGACCGGCTCTGCGGCCAGCGGCATGAACCGGCGGGTTATCGCGCCCTGTGTCAGCTCGGCGCCCTCGAGCACGCTGCTGATCTTCCCGTCCACGATCACGAGCACGCGATCACACAGGTCGGCGAGCTCCTCCAGATCGCTCGAGCTGACCACCACGGCGGCACCCTCCTTGGCCGCGGCGGTGAGTTCACGGTGGAGATCCGCCTTCGCGCCGACGTCCACCCCCTGCGTCGGCTCATCCAGGAGGAATACCGAGGGCTTCTGTGAGAGCCACTTGCCGAACAGGATCTTCTGCTGGTTACCGCCGCTGAAGATGCCGAGCTGCTCCTCCACCGCGGTCGACGGACGCACCGACAGCCGTTCGAACCACTCCTGTGTCCGCTCCCGCTCAGCCCGCCGGCGAAGGAGTCCGCCCTTCCAAAACGGTTTGAGGTCCGGCAGCGTGAGGTTCTCTCGGGCGCTCATCGTCATGACGCCACCGCCGATCTTGCGGTCAGGTGCGAGGTAGGCCACGCCGGCCGCGATGGCGAGATCGGGCCGGTCCGCGGGCAGCGGCTCTCCGGCGACCTTCACCTCACCCGCCGTCCGTGGAAGGGCTCCGAAGCTCGCGCCGAGCACGCTGTCCCGCCCTGACCCGGCGAGCCCGGCGATCCCGATGATCTCGCCACGCTCAGCCGACAGGGACACGCCGGCCAGCGCACCGGCGCGGAGGTCCGTGATCTCGAATACGACCTCCTGCTTGGCGGCGGCCGCGTGGATGGCCCTCTCACGATGGGACTCCGTCTCCTCCGCGAGCAGTTCCTCGCCGGCCAGCAGCTGGACGATCCCGGCGTGGTCGAATTCGCTGACAGGACCAGCTCCTACGACGACTCCGTCGCGGAACACCGACACCTTGTGGGCGACCCGGAAGATCTCGCCCAGGTGGTGGGTCACGTACAGGACGCCGACGCCGGTGGCCGCCATCGCGCTGACCCGGTCCAGGAGATGGTCGACCTCGTCGACCGGCAGCGTCGCGGTCGGCTCGTCGAGGACGAGCAGGCAGGCCCGGTATTCCGGATCATCGCGCAGTGCACGAGCGATCGCGACGCCGGTGCGATCCGAAGCGCTGAGGGTCTCCACCAGCGCCCGAGGATTGATGTCCAGGCTGAGCTTGTCCAGGTCCGCCCTGGCCTGCTTGTAGCTGGCCCGCTCGCGGATCGTCCCGTACTTCGTGGGAAAGCCGGACCCGAGCGACATGTTGTCCAGGACCGACAATGTCGGGACGAGCCCCAGATCCTGTTGCACGAAACGGCATCCGAGCCGGTAGGACTGAACGGGTGACTGGAACGGCAACTCCTGATCCTCGATCCGGATACCACCGCCCGGGTCGGGCGCGTGGTATCCGGACAGGATCTTGATCAGGGTTGATTTCCCCGAACCGTTCTGCCCCAGGAGGGCGTGAACCTCGCCGGGCTCGATGGTCATGCTGACGCGTGACAGCGCCTTGGTGCGTGCGAATGTCTTCGACACACCCTCAACTTCGAGCACCGCGCTCATCGTCTTCTCCTGAGGTCGCCTCTTATCAGCTCGATCGTGTCGCTACTTGATCTGCCACAGCGTCTTGAACTGCTGCAGCGCGTTCGCCGGCTCACTCCAGTTCGTGATGTTGCCGACGGTCTGCTTGGTCAGCAGCTGTGTCGGCTGAAACGAGCCTTCCGCCTGCGAGATGGGCATGCCCTGGGCGTCGCGGAGCATCGCGTCCATCATCACGTAGGTCGAGTAGACGGGATCGAACCCGGTCCAAGCCGTCTGCGTCCCGGCCTTCAGACCCGCGATCGCGGTCTGATCTGCCGCCTCGCCGATGATCTTCGGATGCAGGCCGGCCGCCGAGAGCGCAGCGCCGACGCCGGCAGCGAAGGGACCGTCGTCGAACACCAGATAGTTGGCCCCTGAATTCGACCTCAGCGCCGACACCAACGTGGACGGCGTCTTACCCGCGACCAGGTCGGGAATCGTGATGTTGGCCAGCGTGGTCTTGCACGCCGGGCACAGCGCCTTCACCTCCGCCTGGAATCCAGTGGTGAAGCCGCCGAGGATCGGATACGCCGGGACGTGCTCGATCACGGCATTGCCCTTCCCGCCCGAATCGGACACGAAGAAGTCTCCGATGATCTTGCCCATCAGCGCGTCGTTCGCAAACGCGTCGGCGTTGACGATGATCGGTGGCTTCACGGTGACCGGATAGACGGCGGTGAGAACCCACTTCGCGCCGCCCTGCTGCACCTTCTGGATCAGCGCGGGCGTCAGGGGGATACCGGCCTCAGCGATGTAATTGGCGTGCTTGGACAGCGCCGTGTCGACCGCGGCGCTGAACGTGGCCGGGTTGGCGGGGTCATAGCTCGCCTGCGAATAATTCCAGTGCACAAGGGCGGCGAGGCTCTTCAGGGACTGCTGAAGCTGGACGTTGGAAGGGTTGTTCGTCGACAGCATGACCACTGTCTTGGAGCCGGACGGGGCGGCCTTCAGCGGGGTGGTGACGGTGATCTTGGTCGGGGGGGCATCCCACTTGGTCAGGTTGGCCGTGGCCTTCGCCACCCCGGCGCCGCCGGATGCCGAAGTCGCAGCAGCCGACGCGCTGCCGGACGATGCCGCCGCGCTGGACGTGGCGCTGGACGTCGCGCTTCCGGACGAACTCGACGAGCCGCAGGCCGCGAGTACGAGCGCCAGGATGAACGCGGCTGATACGGCCGACACCTCTAGGATACGCCGCCCGCGCCGCTTGCGGCTCTTGAGTCTCATGGGGTGTTTCATCTCTCCTGTTTCTCCTTTGACAGTGATGGGTGATGGGTGATGTCGCCGCATCAGCGAAATCGTTCTCGAGGGTGGTTGTGGCGCCGGCGGATCAGCTCAACGTGGAGCCCGCTCGCGATGCTCCGGTGGCGCGTGACGGCGCCTCGGGCTCGCCGGCCGGGGCTGAGGCGGGCTCGCTTTCGGGAGGCGCCGGGCCCCCTCGGCCAAGCTTCGCTTTGACCCGCTGCCCCAAGGCCGACGGGGACCGCTTGATCGACAGCGCGACCGCGACGATCAGGGCGACGCCGTTGAACATGTCGCTGAGCCAGCTGGCCCCGGACACAAGCTGCAGTCCCTGGACGCCGATGGCCAGCACGTAGATCGCGAGCAGCGTCCCCCAAACGTTGAATCTTCCGGGGGTGAGCTGCGTGGAACCCAGAAAGGCCGCGGCAAACGCGGGGAGCAGGAGCGTGGGCCCGAAGTTCAGGGATGGGCCGTTCAGCGACGAGAACATCACGCCGGCCAGGCCTGCGATCGTCCCGGAGATCAGCAGGGCGAACGTGCCATAGCGGTTGATTCGAACGCCCGAGAGACGCGCTGCCTCTGAGTTCCCGCCGATGGCGTACAGATACCGGCCCACCGGCGTGTGTGCCAGCAGCCACCAGAGGATGAACGCCAGAATGAACAGGTACAGCACCACGATCTGGAACCCGAAGACCGTGGTCTGCGTGAAGTTGTTCCACGCCGTCGACGTCGGGGGAAGCGGCTGACTGTTGGACGAGATGATCACGAGCACCGCGGAAAGGATCGAGCTCATTCCCAGCGTCGCTATGAACGAGTTCACGCCCAACTTCACGACGATGAACGCGTTGACCCCGCCGATCGCCAGCCCGATGACGACACCGGCGAGGATCGCCGGGACGACGCCCCAATGGTGGTTGTTCAGGAGCACCACGCTCAGGATTCCCGAGACGTTCGCGGTGGCTCCGACCGATAGGTCGTACAGCCCCGTCGCGAGCGGGATCAGCACCGCCAAGCCGATCATGCCGGTGACTGCCTGCTGCGCCGCGACGCTGTGCAGAGTCGAGGTCGTAAGGAACTCGCTCGGCACCCACAGGCCGAAGACGACGATGAAGAGCACCCCCAGGTACACGCCGCTGAAGCGGTCGAACCCGGTGTTGAACTTCCGCCGGGTCGCGCGCTGGGTCTCGTCGGTAACGCTCACCACCGTGCATCCCCCCTCGTTCGGCGCGCGGACGCCGCTCCGCCGAAGTCAAACCAATGTGACGCACGCACCGACTTTGCGCCGCAGCCATCTCGCATGAAGCACCCTCTCCTCTGGGGTGAATTGAACTCAGGTCGAATCGTAGACAGCCATCTCCAGGAAGTCAAGGTGATGCTGCGTTAGGACCCCTTAACACCCGCTGTAGACCGCCGCCATGCGGTTTTGGCGCCTGGGCTTCGACCCCGTCGAGCGGCTACGGGTGCCCCGCCGACAGAAGTGCCTTCACCTCAACGGCGGCGTCCATCGCGGCCGGCAGGCTCGCGGCTTCGGCGACGAAGTTGAAGCGCCGGCAGCCCACGGCGAGATACGGCGTGAGCGCCTCGGCCACCGCCTCAGGGGGACCACACGGCGCGTAGCGCTCAAACCGCTCAAACGGCAGCCCATAGGCCGCCTCCATCGTCACGGCGAGTCGCTGCCTCGCTCGCGCGCTCGATGCGTCGAAACCGGTCCAAAGCTGAAGCGCGTGGTGCCAGAGCACCCCGCCTCGCCGGGCCTGCGCGGCGGCGGCGTCGATGCGGCCGATCGCCTCCGCGAAGCGACGCGGAGAGACCCAGAGGCCCAGCCAGCCGTCCCCCAGCTGTCCCGTCCGCGCGAGCGCGGCGTCGGACCGGCCTCCGACCAGAACCGGGATGGGCATCACCGGCGCCGGGCGGATGGCGCCGCGGACCGTGAAGAAGCGCCCACGAAAGTCGACCTCGTCGCCCGACATGAACTGGCGCACGCAGCGCAGGCCCTCGGTCGTCCGAGCCCCCCGCTCCCGAGGGTCGATCCCGCACAGCTCGTACTCGCTCGGGTCGTCTCCTCCGACTCCGACGCCGAAGGTGAACCGCCCGGGGGCGAACTGCGCGATCGTGGCGAGCTGACGCGCCACGATCGCCGGGTGACGCAGGGCCAGCAGATAGACGCCCGTCTGCACCCGGACGTCCGGGTGGGCGGCCAGGAGCGCAGCTGCCTGGATCAGCCCATCCGCGCCGTGGCCGTCGGCGAAGCTGACGTGGTCGCCCACCGTCAGGTGATCGACACCCGCCGCTACGGAGCGCTCGGTGAGTTCGTGCAAGGCGCCCGACCAGGCGCCGAGATCCTGCTCGCGCAGGACGAGCCCCACCTCGACGGGGGTGCTCGCGGCGGTCCCCACCGCGGGACCTACGCGGCGGCGCGCTCAGCGGTGGCGGTCACGGCGGCCTGCAGCCCGAACACCAGCGCACACGCGAGGCCTCCGGCATATGCGCGCTGAAAGACCCCGCCGGCGTCAGCGCCCGCGGCGAGCAGGCCGGGGATCACCTGGCCTGAGTCGTCGAGCACCCGCGCCCGAGGGTCGATCCGGAGTCCGCTGAAGGTGAACGTGATCGCAGGGATGACCTCGATCACGTAGTACGGCGGGTCGACGAGCGGCGCCGCGTCGAGCTTCCGGCCCGGGCTGGGAGCGCCCGCTTCACACTGCCGGTTGAACTCGAGCAATGTGTCGCGCGCCGCCGGCCCCGGGTACCCCCACTCGTCGGGCAGGGCCTCGAACTCCTCGATGTCGTCCGCCACGGCGGCGCGGGCGCCCCGCCGGTAGGCGAGCTGGAACTTGTCGAGCGGCTCCACTCCCTCGACGTAGGGCGCCATCATCCACTCGTCGTGAACCCGCTGGTCGTAGACCAGCAGCGCGCGGGCCTCCCGCTGCTCGAGCACGTAGAGGGTGTTGAGATGGTCGCCGATCGTCTCGTCACAGAACCGGCCGCCGTCGAGGTTGAGGAGCACCCCGTGCTCGCTGTGGTAGAAGGTCAGGTCGGTGAACTCGTAGGGGTTGGTGTAGGCGACCTTCGACGGGATCAGGTGGCCGTAGAAGCCGGCGTCGGGGGGTCCGAAGGCGGCGCCCACCGAGAGGCCGAGCCGCATGCCGTCACCCACGCTGTGGGGATTGGAGCGCAGCGGAAGGTCGGCGGCGAGCGTGTGAATGTGCTGCGCTCGGAGCGCGGGATCGCCCCCGAAGCCACCTGTGGCCAGCAGCGTCGACCGCGCGCGGATGACCCGTTGCTCGCCCGAGGCGCTCTGGATCTCCGCACCGACAACGCCTCCGTCTTCGAACAGGAGCCGCTGGGCTGACCACCCGATGAGCAGTTCGCCGCGTTCGCGCACCAACCGCTCGCAGGCCAGCAGGTAATTCGCCATGTCCGTCGCGCAGCCACGTCCGTATCCCAGCACCGTCACCGGCTCGCCCACGGTGACGCCAAGCGAGCGGACCCAGTCCAGTGCGTCGCCGTAGTGCTCCACGACCCGCGCCGACAGCGCGGGATCCGCGTCCGGGTTGACGTCGCGCATCACCTCGACCGTCGGAGCCGTCCAGATGAACCCTGCGTACATCGCCGAGCCGCCGATCGCGGGGCCCTTCTCCACGAGGATCACGTTCGCCCCGTCGCGGCACGCACGAGCTGCCGCGCTCATCCCGGCCATTCCTCCGCCGAAGACGAGCAGGTCGATCATCGATTCTGAATCCGACATCACGCGACCTCCCTGACTGCTGCTCCCGGAACTGAACTGAGGTAAGCTTACTACTTTAGCTCGCGGAGTGAGCTTACTTCAGTTCGTTTTGTTGACGGCGCCGCTGAGGGGCGATGCCCCCGCGCAGGGCGCTGGTGGCATCCACGAGGTCATAGCCGTCGTCGAGGGTCCCCAAGCGGTCGCCCAGGGTGGGCGCACGTCGCTCAGTGGCGCGTCGAGCGAGTCGGTGTAATGAGCCTGAGCCTGAGCCCAGTCCAGCCCGTCGACGACCCGCTCGACGTCGAACTCCGTCGCCGTCGTCGATCAACCGCCGCGAGCAAACGCGGTCCGAGCGCCGGGACCGTAGATGTCCAGCCTTGATGGGACTTACACATAGGCACCGGCCGCCGGCGGCGGCCCAGAGCTGGCTCTCGTGATCCCGCCCGTGGTGCACGGGGCCGGCGACTCCTTGGTCGCCTCAGCAGTAGCGACGCCCCCGCCGACCGGAGCTCGAAAGCTCGCTCCGGCACCGGCGCGGCTAGCGGTGCGGAGCAAACGTCGGTAGCGACGGGCGCTCAGTCTGCCGCGACCGTTGGCGGCACGATCTCCTCCAGCACGTGAAAGAAGCCTGAGGCGAGAACCTCCGTCTCGAACTCGCTCATCCGCTCCGCCCGGCCCAGCTCCGCCGACATCCACTCGGGATCATCGCGCAGCGCTTCGTACCCAGCCTGGTCGAGCTCGAACAGGCTCCAGGTCGCGATCACGTCGGGGTCATCCTCGCTGCGCGCAATCCAAATCTTCCTCATCCCCGCGGGCCAGTGCTCGAGCGAGTCGGGCTCCCATGCGCGGCGAAAGTGCTCGTAGGCGCCAGACTTGAGCCGGCGCACCACCATCGCGTACATCATGATGTCCAGCCTCCTTGAGTTGGGGACCGGATAAACATAACTGCGGTGAGGGACCTGTGGACGACCCGTTCCCCGTTGAGCGAATCGTAGAGCCTTGTGTGATCAGATCTGACGGGGCAGGTCGAGCCGGATGCGGTGAAAGTCGCTAGTCCGGTTCCTCGGGGGCCGGACCCAGCAATGGTCCGGCCTACCCAACCACTGGGCGAGTCGTCGCCGAAGCGCTCGCGGGCGTCAGCGGGAAGGCGAATGCGATCGTCGCAAGATCGCCGTTTCATTGAAACCTCCCCAGGACGTCTGGAGTCCAGCGACCGAACCAGCTGGTAGGCAATCAGTCGTTATCGGCGGCGTCGTGCACGACGATCACGGGACATGGTGCCCGCTTGACGACGTCTTTGGAGGTGCTGCCTTCGAGCCTCGCGCGCACGCCGCTCAGGCCGCGAGAGCCGACGACGATCGCGGCTGCGTCGTGTCGACGAGCCAGCTCGACGATCGTGCTCGCGACGGCGCTGGCATCGACCGTGGCGATGGGCTCCGCGTCGAGCCCGAGAGATCTCGCGAGCTGGGCTCCCTCGTCCGACACGCGCTGCGCGGAGGCACGTAGGTCGCTGTCGACATCGAGTCCGGCGGAAGGATCGACTACAGGAGTCGCCGCCGCCGCGGGCTTAGGGGCAGCGGCGGCGTGGGCGAGGGCCGGCTCCCATACTGTGACCACCAGCGTTCTTCGTGACGGCAGCAGCTTGGCCACGGCTGCGACAGCTTGGCGCGCGGCGGATGAACCGTCGTAAGCGATTACGATTGGGCCGCCCTCAAGGCTCACTGTCGGCAGCATAATCGGGCGGGGGCATCCGGCGCAATCCGAGTTCCCGCCGCGCTTAGTTGATCGGCTGCAGCACGCCGCGCTCGAGGATCGAGTCAGCCAGCGCGTTGAGCGACGCCTGATGGAAGCGCTTGCGTGGCTGACCGACGCTGGGATGGATCTCGTCCAGCGGGATCTCCTGCCCCGAGCCGCTTTTTACCTGCAAACGTCCGAAAGCCCTCTGTCGGACTCGAACCGACGACCCCTTCCTTACCATGGAAGTGCTCTACCAGCTGAGCTAAGAGGGCGTTTGCAGAGGCCGCCTTGCTTCTGCGTCTCCGCACACCGGCTCCGGGCTGCGCGGGGACCGCAAAATCTCGGTCGGCCGTTGCTGCAGGCAAGCGTAGCTCATGCCCGTATCGATCGCTGGGCGCGCTCTACCGTGTCCGTTCCTCCGCTGCAGGCCTCGGACCCTCGTCGTCGAGATCCTTACTGGCAGACAGGCATGACCGCTGGAGAGGACGGCTAGCGCATCGCACTCATGGAGTGCATGGCGTGCGGGGCGCCGCCCGGGATCACCAGCCCCGGAACGTTTCGTGGCGTGGCGACGACCGCAACCGCGAGCACGATGAGGATGCCCGCCGAGATCCATACCGCCACCCGGCGCCACGGTGCCGTCTTCTCGAGCGCGATGAGAGCGGCGATGAACGCCATCCACGTGAGGCTCATGACGCCGAGGGCGAACAGGCCAGCCATCAGCGCCCAACAGCAGCCAAGGCACCACGTCGCATGCCGTGCTCCCATCTCGAGTGCTCCTCGCCTCCCGTCGCGCCACGTGCCCAGCAGGAACCCCAGCGGACTCCGGCACTTACCCAGGCAGACGTTCTTGAGGGGCGTTAGCTCATAGAGGGCGGCGGCGGCGAGGACCCCGCCGGTCAGCCACCGCCCGGCTGCGCTCCACGCCAGGTCGCTGCCCAGAACCGTCCGGCCCACGCGGAACACCGCGTACGCGACGAGACCTGCCGCACCCCACACCACCAGGTACGCGGTGGTAAAGAGGAGCGGCCGGCTCCAGCCCCGCCGGCGGGTCATGCGCGCGTACAGCGCCGTGGTCGGCGCCAGCGAGGGGAACATCATCGCCGCCATCATCACCACCCACACGCCGAGGAACCAGCCGAGGGTTCCAAGGTCTGTGCCCGGCCCGCCATCCATCCCGGCCATCTGCCTCGCCGTCAGCCACCACGCCGCCGCGGCCAGCATCAGTAACAGCAACACCAGCCCGACACGCGAGCGGGCGGCGCCGAATGCCTCGGCGAGTTCGTGCCGATCGGTCCGGCGCTCGTCAGCCTCTGCCGCTGCGCTCAGGCTGACCACGAAAAGTGAGAGGTCGAGAAGGCGGCGTCGCCTTCGTACTGGATGCCGAATGCGTCGATCTTCGACCGGGTGGCATGGGCGACCGTCAACTCTGAGCCGGCGGGGTGGAAGACCCCGACGAGACGGACGGGCTCACCTGTCGGCGATCCGAACGGCACGACGTCCTCGATCTCGAAATCCACGGCGTCTCCGATCCGGACCGCATGGCGCAGCCCCCTCCTGCTGGACCGTGATAGGCGCCCGCTCGACCCCGAGGTTCTCGCCCACCAGGGGGCCCAACGCCTCCATCGGGCCACCCAGCGCGCCCGAAAACACGCCGCCCAGCTTCTCGGCCTGCTCGTCGGATGCCGCCGCATCGATGAAGACGCCCAGGCGCCAGTGGCCGTCGCTCATGACCTTGGGGGTATCCGCGACCGCGGCGACGGTCAGGCCACTGACGTCAGTGCCCTCGATCTGACCGTCCTTGACGTTAAAGACGAGCGTCACCTTGCAGCGGTCCCGCGTGGCGCCGAGCGCGAACGATGCGGTACACGGGCACACGACATTGCAAGAGCACGTCTCGAAGTAGGAACCCTCGAGCTTCCAGGACATGCCTGCCTCCTACAGTCGAACAGAGCACCGATTCTCTCCGCGACCGGTCGTCCAGTCAACCGGCCCCCCCGGCGACGAAGACCGGAGTTATGCTGTCGCCACTGGAGTCGACTGGGCCCGGCGCGCCCGCGGGCGCTCCTCGGACATACGGGGGTCGAGCATGACCGACACCAAGCAGATGATCGATGCCGTGCCGGGGGGCGGGCCGCTCGGCGCAGACACGCTCGCCGCCGCGGTCGACGCCTGTCTGAGATGTCTCCAGTCGTGCACCACGTGCGCCAACGCGGACCTTGCCGAGGACGACGTCCTGGAGATGCGCGCATGTATCGCGTGCTGCCTCAACTGCGCGGACGTGTGCGACGCCACCGCCCGGCTTCTCTCCCGTCCCGCTTATTCGGAACCGGCCGTCATCCACCCGCTGCTGCAGGCCTGCGTCCGCACCTGCACGACCTGCGCTGAGGAGTGCGCCCGTCACGCTCCCCATCACGTGCACTGCGCCCTCTGCGAGCAGGTGTGCCGAGCGTGCGTGGAGTCATGTACGGCTCTGCTCGGCGCCGAGGCCTTTGCGGCGCTCCAACAGCGGCGATGAGTTTCGCGCGGGCCGCGAGTCCTATCGGGCAGGGCGGCTGACGGCTGCCTCTGCGACGGCGATCGCGATCCTCACTGACGTGGCGAATCACAGGAGGTCACCATGACTGATCAGAAGATCGGAACGCGAGAGGAGTGGCAGGCGGCTCGGTCCGACCTCGCCAAGCTCGAGGCGGAGTACGCCGAGATCGGCCAGCGGGTGACGGAGCAGCGCCGCCGGCTGCCCTGGGTTCGCGTGGAGAAGGAGTACGTGTTCGATACCGAGGAGGGCAAGAAGACGCTGGCCGAGCTGTTCGACGGCCGCTCGCAGCTTCTGGCCTACAACATCATGTTCGGCCCCGACTATGGACTCGGCGCCTGCCCGGGCTGCACGAGCCTGGCCGACGAGCTCGACGGGACGCTGGTGCACCTGAACCACCGCGACGTCACGCTCACCTGTTTCTCGCGCGCGCCGATCGATCGGCTCAGCGCCTATAAGGAGCGCATGGGCTGGCGGTTCCCCTATGTCTCGACGTATGAGACGGATTTCCCGTTCGACTTCGGACTGGCCCTGACGCCCGACCAGGCCCAAGAGATCCCCGAGGTCAAAACGATGATCGACAACCCACCCGACTGGCTCGAGGACTGGAGTCGCCAGATCGGAGCCCCGCTCGAGGACGGCCTGCGCGAGGGTCCGAGTTGGATCGCGTTCGCGCGTGAGAACGGGACCGTCTACCACACCTACACGGTGATGGCGCCCGACCCATTCGTAGCGCCCTATCACGCCTTCCTCCTCGACCGGACGCCGAAGGGAGATGCGCACGACTTCCGCGCCTGGCGCAAGGACGAATACCCAGACTGACTGGGCCGAGGGCCAAGACCTGCCAAGCGGGAGTGCGGCGGCGACGCCGTCGCGGTCAGCTCATGGTGCGGTCCATGTGAACGACGCGCCGGGTCCGGTGGAGCGCCTCGATGGTCGCGGAGCACAGGCGCGGATCGACGGCTCCTTGGCGACGATGCGGCGCAGAGGGCCCCAGTTCTCTCCTGGATACGCGTTCTCCAGGTCGAGCAGGTTGTTGCGGAGGTCTGTGACCGCGATCAGGCACGGGCCCGGCCCCAGCCGGTGAACGGAAGCAAGCTGAGCCAGGCCGAGGAATGCGGCGTAGGCCCGGAAACGCGGGGCGCGATGTGGGGCAAGCGCCAAGGTGCGCAGGCCGTCGGCGGTCTTGATCTTGATCCAGTCGGCCTTATCCGGCCGCGAGGAGCGGGCGCCGCGACTGGTCGATGTCCGGCTCACTGCTGCCGGCGCTGAGCTCACTGCAAGAGCAACGGCAAGCACCGCCGCGGTCAATATGCACCGGCGCACTCCAAGTCCTCCTCCCGCGCTGCGGGGGATCGATTCTATGCCTTGGCTGTCTACTCGATGCTCAGAACGTGAGCGCGGCGAGCGTGTGGAGATCGTGCGGGCAATGGGGCCGGGTGTGGCGAAGCGGCGGGCGTCTCGCCCGCCGCTTCGCGGCAACGACGTTCGAGCCTGAAACCGCGGTCGCGCCTAGTGAGCCTGGCGCGCGTGCTTGGGCAGCCACAGCACCGCCGCGCCCGCCGCCGCCAGGAAGGCGACCGCGACCAGCAGGGCGTGGTCAGCCGCGCCGACGAACGCGGCCGGCCCGTGTCCGCTGCCCAAGGCACCGAACAGGACGGTGCCGACCACCGCGATCCCCAGCGACATGGCCAACTGCTGGACGGATTCGAGCAGCCCCGAGGCCGAGCCGACCTGGTGGGGCGCGACGCCGGCAAGGATGACGTCGAACATCGGCACGAACACCATGCCCATGCCAAAGCCGGTGATGGCCAGCGGTCCCGCCAGCTCCCAGGCGGTCAAGCCGCCGTTGGCCGAGCGCATGACCAGGTCGACCACGAGCAGGCCGACGGCCATGGTCACGATGCCGATCTGCATCGTCCCGCGGCCAATGCGCGCCAGCAGCGCCGACGAGGTGATCGACCCGCCGATCGCCGCCACCGGGATCGCCACCGTCGCGACGCCGCAGGCCAACGGCGAGAAGCCCAGGCCCACCTGGAACATGACGTTGAGCGCGATCATCATGCCGCCCATCGCGCCGATGAACCCGACCACGACCCCCAGGCCGGCGACGTAGGGACGGCGTCGCAGGATCGACGGCTCCACCAGCGGCGTACGACCCTGGCGCGCGTGGCGCTTCTGCTGTGCCGCGAACAGTCCGAGCGTGACCGCGCCGGCGGCCACGAGGCCGAACGACCAGGCCGGCCAGCCCAGCGACTGCCCCTCGATCAGCGGGTAGACGAGCGCGACGCTCCCCGCCATCGCCAGCAATACGCTGCCGGGGTTCAGCCGCAGGCCGGGCGCGGTCGGGGCCACGCGCGGCAGGTAGCGCCGGCCGGCGGCGATCGCCATCAGCCCGATCGGGACGTTGACGAGGAAGATCGCCCGCCAGCCTGTGCCCAGCACATCCAGATCCACGAGACCGCCGCCCAGCAGCGGCCCGGCGACGGCGGCCAGGCCCATCACGGGTCCGAACACGCCGAAGGCCTTCTGCTGACCCTCGTCTCCGAACAGGTCACGAATGAGGCCGAACCCCTGCGGCACCATGATTGCCGCGAGCGCGCCCTGGACCGCCCGGCCGGCGATCAGCGCGCTGGACGACGGGGCCAGCGCGCACAGGACCGAAGCGACGATGAAGCCCGCCATACCGACGAGCAGGACCCGCCGGCGACCGAAGGCGTCGCCCAGCCGGCTTCCCAGCAGCAGCGTCGCCGACATGGCGAGGGTGTAGCCCGCGGTGATCCACTCCAGCGAGGCGTAGGAGCCGCCCAGGTTGCGATGGATCGCGGGGGCGGCGGTCTGCGCGATCGTCGAGTCCAGCAGGTCCATGACCGACGAGGCGATGACGACAAGAAAGCCCAGCCACGCTGCGCTGAGCCGGGGCCGCGTGCGAACCGCGGCCGGGGAATGAGTGGTGATGGTGGTGGTTGACATGGGCGAAATGCTCTCGATAATTGAGGACTATTCCGGTCCTCAATTGGATTTCGGAAATCGTCCTTGCGGACAACTTCGGTCCGCAATTCATGGCAGGCTTCGCCGCACCATGGTTCAGACATCCGCACGCCTTCTCGCGCTCCTCTCCCTGCTGCAGGTACGCCGGGAATGGACCGGCCAGGAGCTGGCCGATCGCCTCGAGGTGACGCCGCGCACGATCCGGCGCGACGTGGACAAGCTCCGCTCCCTCGGCTACCCGGTGGAGGCCGAGCCGGGCGTGGCCGGGGGCTACCGGCTGAGCGCCGGCGGAGAGCTGCCGCCGCTGCTGCTCGACGACGCCGAGGCGGTCGCCGTCGCTGTCGGGCTGCGCACCGCCGCCTCGGGCACGATCGCGGGGATCGAGGAGACCTCAGTGCGGGCGCTGGCCAAGCTCGAGCAGGTCCTCCCCTCGCGGCTGCGCCGCCGGGTCAGCGCGCTGAGCAGCGCCACGTCGGCGTTCACCTTCCAAGGGCCCCGCATCGACGCCGACGTGCTCGCCGCGCTTGCCGCGGCCTGCCGCGACGCCACCCAGCTGGAGTTCGCCTACGTTGCACGGGACGACAAGTCCAGCCGCCGCCATATCGAGCCCGTGGCGGTCGTCTACAGCGGCCATCGCTGGTACCTGGTGGCCTTCGACCTCGATCGCGACGACTGGCGCACCTTTCGCCTGGACCGCATCAAGGGACGCGTGCGCGACGCCGGCCGCGGGCATCGGCGCACGGTGCCCGGAGGTGACCCCGCCGCCTATGTGCAGCAGCAGTTGGGGCGGCGCGCTTGGGAGGATGCCGTCCCCGGCCGCGTCCGGCTCGGCCTCGCCGCGGAGCGGGCAACACGACGGATTCCGGCTCGCTACGCGACGGTCGAGCCCGACGGCGAGCACGCCTGCATCGTGAGCACGCGCGGGTCGTGGTCGCAGGAGTTCCTGGTGTGGATGGCGCTGCTCGACGCGCCGATGGAGGTGCTCGAGCCGCCCGAGCTCGTCGAGGCCGCCAGGTCGATGGTGGCGCGGCTCGCCGCAGCCGCCTAAGCGCCGTAAGCGGCGCGCAGCAGGGACATCATCGCCGAGGCGCTCGAGGGCCCCACCGGCGACCCGCTGGAGTCCGCGAACCCGATCTCCAGGTGCGGGCCCGAGGAGATGCCCACGATCCCCGAGCCGACCTCGGAGATGACCTGTCCCTGGGACACGTGGGTGCCGATCGGGGTCCAGTTGCCGGGACCGGCGTGGCCGTAGTACACGTAGTCATAGCCGGCCAGCGGGCTGTCGCAGTGCAGCACCGGCGCCGAGGGCCCGAAGCCGCCGATGCCGTGCAGGACGACCGTGCCGCTGCACACCGCCAGCTCCGGCGTCCCCCCCGGCGCGGAGATGTCCACGCCGTCATCCAGCGACCACGTCGCCGGCGGCGAGACCGAGCCCTTGGGCATGGGGAAGGTGAAGCCGTGGCTCGACGGCGCGCTGGGGGCGGGCCCGGAGCTCGAGCTCCCAGCGCCCGAGGAGGACGGCGCCGACGGGGTGCTGGCGGCCCGCTGGGCGGCGGCCTGCTGAGCGGCCCGGAGCCGGCCGAGCTGGGCGCTCAAAGCCGCCACCTGCGACTGGGCGCCGGCCAGCTGGCCGGCCTTGGCGTTACGCGCGCGGGCGGCACGGAGGCGGTCGGACACAAGGCTGATCCGCAGCGAGGCCACGCGGTTGCGCTCGGTGAGCACCTGCTCGGTCAGCCGCTGCTGGCGCGCCGACAGTACGCCCAGACGGATGGCCTCCCCGGCGACGGCGCGCCGCGCAGCCTTTACGGTGCCGACGATGCGCGCGTTGTGGCGCCCGATGCGCTGGGCGAAGTCGAGCCGTTCGAGTAGGTCGTTGAAGCCGGTCGCCTCCAGCACGACGCTGACGATGTCGGGCTGCGCCCCCTCATAGGTGCCGACGAGCTGCTGAGCGAGCACCCGCTCATCCGCGGCTTCGGTCGCCTGCAGTTGCGCGAGCCGGGTCTGGGCGGCGGTCAGCTGGGCGCGCAGCGAGAGCAGCTGGGCGCGCTTGGCGTTCAGGTCGCTCTGGATCCTCGACAGCTGGCTCGAGGTCGCCGCGATGTTGGCATTGAGCTTGTTGACCGTGCGGTTGGCGGCGGCCAAAGCGCCGGCAAGGTTCGAGACATGCCGGCGGCTGCTTGAGATCTTCTGCTGAAGCTCGCCCGGGCTCGTGGCCCCCGCCGCGGCCGCGCCGGCGACGAGCGCCGCGGCGGCCAGCGCGGCCAAGAGGAGCAGAAGGATTCCTCGCCGCCGGCGCGACGGCCGGCGAGAGCGCGAGATGGGTCTGGGTGTGGGCCGCATGAATCCGCGTCAACACGCCGTCTGCGCGGCGGGGGCGCTGACCGTAACACGGGCGCGCGCGCGAGGCTGCCCGCCGGTTTCCGTGCACGAAAAGCTGCAGCTGCCTCAGTCGCGGCTGATCCGCACCACGTGCAGGTCACGCGGCGCCCCGTCGGCGCGCAGCCGCTTGGAGCGCCCGGTGCGCAGGCCAGCGGCGTCGATGCGCGCCAGCAGTGCGTCGGAGACGAGCACCTGCCCGGGCTTGGCGGCGTCGCCCACGCGCGCCGCGACGTTGACGTCGACCCCGAGGTAGTCGCCGCCGAGCTTGCGGGGCGAGCCCCAGTGAACGCCCGCGCGCATGCTGGGCCGGTAGCCCTCGATCTCGATCTCCCCCACCTCGTCCTGCGCGTCCAGCGCGGCGTCGGCCGCCTGCTGAGCCTGCAGGAATGTCGCCATCACCCCGTCCCCCAGCCGCTTGACCACACGCCCCTGGTGGCGGCCGATCGCCGCCTCGACGCACACGCCCACACGCCGGAGCAGCTCCAGCGCCGGCTCGTCACCCGCCTGCAGCGCCCACGACGAGAACCCGGCCAGGTCCGTGAACATCACCGCCATCTCCTGCGTGCCCCGCCCGCGGCCCGCCGCCTCTGACAGCGACTGCCACACCTGCAGGCCGGCGAAGCCGAGCTCGGCCAGCACGCTCTTGCGATCGGGCTGCAGCGCCGACACCGTCCGCCCGAGGACCTCGACCGGCTGGCCGCCCGCCGTGGACAGCGGATCGCCGAACTGGTCGTCACCGGGCAGCTGGCGGCGCAGCCGGCGGGTGGCGCTCAGCAGCGAGGAGTGCGAGTCGACCTGAACCGCAAAGCGACGCATGCTCCGCGCGCGGTCCGAGCCGTTCGACGACGAGACGGGCGCGGCGTCCGAGCCGGCCTCGTCGAGCGTTTCAGGAGTCTCGAAATCGTCCGATTCCATGGGCGAATTTCCGGCCCGGAACAGCTGAATGGCGGGGGCAGGATTCGAACCTGCGAAGGCAGAACCACTTGGTTTACAGCCAAGCCCCTTTGACCGCTCGGGAACCCCGCCGGGGCCCGCCGAGTCTAGCGTTCAGCGGGCGGACGGATCGGCCGGCCGGGTTCGATCTCGTACTCGGAGTACTTGGGGCCGCCCACCACGATGCACGTCCGAGCAACGATTTCGTTTGACGGGATGAACCATCTCCGCCCGTCGGCCACGAGCACAAACAAGCGGTCGTAATGCGATGGTTCGAGGTACTTCACCATGCCGTTCCAACTCTGGTTGCCACCGCGTGTGCAGACTGCGACGGCCCAGTTTTCGCTTGTAGCGCCTGCGTCGTCGTCTTAACCTGCACCCGGAGCGCCTGCCGGTCGATGATCGCCATTAGGTCGACGTCACGGCTGTTGCCAAGTGGGACGAATACGTCCGCGTCGATCGAGAGCAGCCAGTCGACCGCCGACGCCTCTCCCTGGTCCCCCTGACCCCTGGGGTCTCTTCGGATCGCTGTTGTTTCCATGTCCGAAGACTACGCCCCGCTTCGGACAGAAAATCCCTGCAAACTGTAATGGTTTCGTCACACCTCGAGGGCGCGCCCGACCACGCCGGCCACGCCCCGAAGAGCCGCTACGACGCGTCGCGCAACCGCTGCGCCTCGGGCAGCGCCTCGAGCTTCTTGAGCGTGTGGTTCTCGATCTGCCTGATCCGCTCGCGCGTGACGTTGAACGCCCGCCCGACCTCCTCGAGCGTGTATGGGCGCTCGCCGGTCAGCCCGAAGCGCATCTCGATCACCTCGCGCTCACGCTCGGGCAGCGCGGCCAGCGCGCGGCGCAGGTTCTCCCGGCGCAGGCGCTCGGCGGCAAGCTCGAACGGCGACTCGGCGGTCTGGTCCTCCACGAAGTCACCGAGGGCGGAGTCGTCCTCCTCGCCCACCGGCTTCTCCAGGGAGATCGGCTGCTGAGCCATGCGCAGCACATCACGCACCTCGCGCACGGTGGTCTCGAGCTCGGCGGCGATCTCCTCCGGCGTCGGCTCGCGGCCGAGCTGCTGGATGAGCTGGCGCTCGACGTGGACCACCTTGTTGAGCTTCTCCACCATGTGGACGGGGATGCGAATGGTGCGGCCCTTGTCAGCGATCGCGCGTGTCACCGCCTGGCGGATCCACCACGTGGCGTACGTGGAGAACTTGTAGCCGCGGCGGTAGTCGAACTTCTCGACCGCCCGGATGAGCCCCATCGAGCCTTCCTGAATCAGGTCAAGGAAGGTCAGCCCACGGCCCAGATACGACTTGGCGATCGACACCACCAAGCGGAGGTTCGCCTCGATCATCTGCTGCTTGGCGAGCATGTCCCCGCGCTCGATGCGCCGGGCCAGCATGACCTCCTGCTCGGCGGTCAGCAGGGACACCCGCCCGATCGCGCGCAGGTACAGCCGCAGCGAGTCAAGCGACGGCTCCACCGTCAGATCCACCTCGACCTTCTTGCGCGAGTCGCCGTCGCCGTCAGACGAGCCGTGCGCGCCGGCCTCCACGGTGTCGCCCTCGGACTTGGCCAGCTTGCCGTCGGCGCCGACCACCGCGATGCCCTGCTCGTCGAGGTAGGCGTGCAGCTCCTGGACCTGCTCCTTGGTGACCTCGACTTCCTCGAGGCAGGCCTCGATCTCGGCGAACGACAGGAATCCCTTTTCCTGTCCCGCCGCGATGAGAGGCCGCAGTTCGTCGAGCTCCACGATGGGAGTCTCGTCGCTCAATAGAACGATCTCGTCAACGCTCACAGCCCCTGAGCTCCCTCTTTAATTGCCTCGAGACGCCCCCGATAACGAGGCGATCTCCCTCTCCTTAAGACCGATCCGACCGGGCGATTGATACCACAAAGCTGCCGGATTCCGAAACGCCGCACCCGCGGCCGGCCGGCCGACCGCTCTACCCTTTGTGCAGCCATGACCACTCAACGCACCACAGCAACCGAAATCGACGTCCAGTCGCAATCACCCACACTGGCGCTCAGCCTGTCCCGCGTCGGCGTCACAGCGGTCGAGAAGGTGATCCGGCTGGGACAGAACGGCACCGAGCAGCTCTTCTCCGCGCGCTTCGAGTGCGTGATCGAGCTCGGGTCCAATCAGAAGGGCGCGCACATGTCGCGCTTCGAGGAGGTCGTCAACGACGCCATCGGCGAGGTCGTGCTTGGCGAGCAGACCTTCCGCGCCGAGACCCTGGCCGAGCACATCGCCCAGCTCGTGCGCGAGCGCCAGGACGCCCGCCGCGCCGAGGTCACCGTCGAGGCCCGCTTCCCCGAGCACAAGCCCGCGCCGGTCTCGGGCATCCCCACCCAGGAGCTCTACACGCTGCACGGGGTCGCCGTGGCCACCGAGCTCGGCACCCGCCGGCTCACCGGCGTGACCGCCCAGGGCATGACCGCGTGCCCGTGCGCCCAGGGCCTCGTCGCCGCCAGCGCGCGCGAGCGGCTCGAGACCGAGGGCTTCAGCACCGAGGAGATCGAGCGGATCCTCGAGGCGGTCCCCGTTGCCACCCACAACCAGCGCGGCCTGGGCACCCTTTACATCGGCTGCCCCGAGCTGTGCGAGCAGGAGATCGACGCCGCCAAGCTCGTGCGGATCGTCGAGCAGTCGATGTCGTCGGAGATCTATGAGCTCATGAAGCGCTCTGACGAGGGCCACGTCGTGGAGAAGGCGCACCGCCGGCCGCGGTTCGTCGAGGACTGCGTGCGCGAAATGGTCGCGGGGGTGATCGACGAGTTCCCCGCGCTCGACGAAGACGCGTTCGTCCTCGCGCGCCAGGTCAACCTGGAGACGATCCACCAGCACAACGTCGTCGCCGAGCGCACCGGCACGATGCGCGAGATCCGCGCCGAGCTGCGCACCGGCGACGCGGCGCCCGCCCACACGAACCTGCAGGCCTGGCTGGCCGCCACGCCGTAACACCGCATGCACGCGATGGTCCTCGAGCAGCCGGGCGAGCCAGTCCGCGCCGCGACGCTCCCGGACCCCACCCCGGGCCCGGGCCAGCTCCTGCTCGAGGTCGCCGCGTGCGCGGTGTGCCGCACCGACCTGCATCTGCGCGACGGCGAGATCGACACCCCGATGCTGCCCGTCGTGCTCGGCCACCAGATCGTGGGCCGCACCGAGGACGGCCGCCGCTACGGCGTCCCGTGGCTGGGCTTCACCGACGGCGAGTGCCGCTACTGCCGCACCGGCCGGGAGAACCTGTGCGTCAACGCGCGGTTCACCGGCCGAGACATCAACGGCGGCTACGCGGAGCTGACCGTCGCGGACGAGCGCTTCTGCCTGCCGCTGCCGGACGGGCTGCCCGACGAGCAGCTCGCGCCGCTGCTATGCGGCGGGCTCATCGGCTACCGGGCGCTGCGCATGACCGGTGACGCCGAGCGCCTGGGCCTGTACGGCTTCGGCTCGGCGGCGCACCAGATCTGCCAGGTCGCCGTGCACCAGGGCCGCACCGTGTTCGCCTTCACGCGCCCGGGCGACAGCCGCACCCAGGCGTTCGCCCGCTCCCTGGGCGCCTCCTGGGCGGGCGGCTCGGACGAGGCGCCGCCCGAGCCCATGGACGCCGCGATCATCTTCGCCTCCGCGGGACCGCTCGTCCCCGCCGCGCTCAAACACCTGGACCCGGGCGGCACCGTCGTGTGCGCCGGCATCCACATGTCCGACATCCCGTCCTTCCCCTATGACGACCTGTGGGGGGAGCGCACGATCCGCTCGGTGGCCAACCTGACGCGTGAGGACGGCCACGAGTTCCTGGCTCTGGCGCCCGAGGTCCCGGTGCACACCACCGTCACGACCTACCCGCTGGCCAAGGCCGAGCAGGCGCTCGCCGATCTGCGTGCCGGCGCCTTCGAGGGCGCCGCGGTGCTGCTCCCCTAAACCGCCCGCTAACTTAGGGGCCATGCCCCTAGTCCCCATGGTCATCGAGCGCACCGCGCGCGGCGAGCGCGAGTTCGACATCTACAGCCGGCTGCTCAACGAGCGCATCGTCTTCATCGGCACGCCGATCGACGACCAGATCGCCAACCTCGTGGTCGCCCAGTTGCTGCACCTGGAGTCCCAGGACCCCGACAAGGACATCTCCATCTACATCAACTCGCCGGGCGGCTCGATCTACTCGGGCCTGGCGATCTACGACACGATGCAGTTCATCAAGCCCGAGATCCAGACGATCTGCGTCGGGATCGCCATGTCCATGGGCTCGCTCTTGCTCACCGGCGGCGCCAAGGGCAAGCGGTTCTCGCTGCCCAACAGCCGCATCCTCATCCACCAGCCGTCGGCGGGCTTCGAGGGCCAGAGCACCGACATCGAGATCCACGCCCGCGAGATCCTCAACGTGCGCCAGCGGATCGATGAGATCTACGCTCACCACACCGGGCAGACGTTCGACCGCGTCCATGAGGACATGGAGCGCGACCGCTTCTTCAAGGCTGACGAGGCCGTCGAGTACGGGCTCATCGACCGGGTCATCGAGCACCACTAGGACAGGTACGGAAGGCCGGGTCGCATGTGACCCGGCCCGGTGGGGTGCATGCACCCCACCGCGGCGCGCAGCCGGATGACGCGGGCGCCGCGCATTCAGGCGAGGCAGGATGCCGAGCGCGCGGCATAGCCCGCGGCGCGCGCCGAACGGCAGCGTCTACGTCGCGGACACCTCAGGTGCCGTGGGCCGGCTCAGCGCCCAGAAGATCATGAGCGCGCCGAAAACGAGCATGGCCAGCCCGGTCCACAGGTCGATGTTGATTCCGGCCGCCTTGTTTTTGACGTGCGAGGAGCCGAACAGCCCCAGCGCGATCAGGATCACGCTGTAGACGATGAACAGGCCGCCGATGATGCGGCGGATGTCAAAGCGATTCGCAGCGCGGGCGGCCTTGGCCTCATCCGCGGCAGTGGGCGTCTGCTCGGGTGCGTCGGGCATCTCAGGCTCCTAGGCGAAGATGATGTTCAGGACCACGAGGATGCCGAGGGCCACGCCCCCGAGCAGCCAGGGCGAGCGCCACCACAGCTTGTCGCGTGGATCGGGGTGCTCCTCTTCCTCCTCCTTGCGCGTCAATCCCCACACCAGGCCGCGCAGATCCTCGGGGGCCTTGGGCTTGGTGACGAGCGACACGACGATGAGCACGACGGCGCCGACGATGAAGGCGATGATCGCCTGCCAGAAGCTCGCGCTCAGCGGCGAGCCGAAGTGGAAGATGGTGTGGTACGCGGCCAGCCGGTTGGTGGCGTACGCCGCCGTGGTCCCGGCGACGAGGCTGAAGAACCCGCCCCAGGCGGTGGCGCGCTTCCAGAACATGGCGATGATGAAGGTGGCGAACAGCGGGGCGTTGAAGATCGAGAACAACGTCTGGATGTAGTTCATGATGTTCGAGTAGCCCTTTGCGATGAGGGCCGTGACGATCGAGATGAGGATCCCGGCGATCGTCACCAGCCGCCCGGACCGCAGGTAGAAGGCGCTGTCGCGGTCCTTGGCGAAGTACGGCTGGATGATGTCGTAGGTGACCACGGTGTTGAACGCGGTCACGTTGGCCGCCACCCCCGCCATGAATGCCGCCACCAAGCCGGTGATGGCGATCCCCATCATCCCCTCGGGCAGGTAGTTGCCGATCAGGTGGGGGATCGCGGTGTTGTACTGCAGCGCCAGGCTCTTGCCGACGCCCAGCCCGTGGACGGTGAGCACCGCGATCAGGCCCGGCAGGATGATGATCGCCGGCAGGAAGATCTTCGGATAGGCGCCGATCAGCGGGGTGCGCCGGGAGGCCGACATGTTGCGCGCCGAGAGGGCGCGCTGGACCTCGGCGAAGTTGGTCGTCCAGTAGCCGAAGCTCAGTACGAAGCCCAGGCCGAAGATGACGCCGACCCAGTCAGACGCCAGCGGGTTGGTCACGTGGTGGATGCCCAGGCCCCGCCAGGCGTGCAGGCCGGGCTCGCCGAGCTTCTTGAACGCCTTGACCCTGTTCTCGACGCCGGAGATTCCGCCAACGCTGTGTAGTGCGACCAGCGTCAACGGGAGCAGCGCCGCCACGATCACGAAGAACTGGAGCACCTCGTTGTAGATCGCCGAGGTGAGTCCGCCCAGCGTGATGTAGACCAGCACGAGCGCCGCCGCCACGAGGGTCGCGGTGATGATCGAGACTCCCAGCATCAGGTTGATGATCAGCGCGAGCGCGAACAGGTTGACCCCTGAGATGAGGACGGTGGCGATCGCGAACGTCGCGGCGTTGAACGCGTGGGTGGCCTCGTTGAAGCGCAAGCGCAGGTACTCGGGGACCGAGCGGACCTTGGCGCCGTAGTAGAACGGCATCATGAAGATGCCGAGAAAGACCATCGCCGGTACCGCTCCGACCCAGTAGTAGTGCACGGCCGGGACGCCGTATTGGGCGCCGTTGGCGGCCTGCCCCAGGATCTCGAGCGCGCCCAGGTTGGCGGCGATGAAGGCCAGCCCGGTGATCCACGCCGGGAGCGAGCGACCGGACAGGAAGAAGTCCAGGTCGGTCTTGATCGCCAATCGGGCCACGAACCCGATCCCCAGCACGACGACGAAGTAGATCCCGAGGATCGCGTAATCGATCGCTCCGGGGTGAAGCCTCAGCATTCCGCCTCCCCTGTGGACGGCCGGGCCGCCCCTGCCGGGAGGCCGGATGACTATTGGACGGAGTGCTCTATCTCGCCGAGCCCGTCAATAGCAATCCGTACCCGGTCGCCCGACCGCAGAAACCTTGGTGGATCCTGGGCCTGGCCGACCCCGCCCGGGGTCCCGGTGAGGATGAGATCGCCGGGGCGCAGCGTGCACGTCTGCGAGATGAACTCCACCAGGTCGGCGCACCCGAACACGAGGTTGCAGGTGTTGCTCTCCTGGCGCAGCTCGTCGTTGACCCAGGTGCGCAGCGCGAGGTTGCCCGGGTCGGGGACCTCGTCGGCGGTGGTGATCCACGGCCCGAACGGGCAGAAGGTGTCAGCGCCCTTGGCCCGTGTCCACTGAGGCTCGCGCTTCTGGAGGTCGCGGGCCGAGACGTCGTCGGCGATGCAGAAGCCGCCGATCTCGCCCCGCGCTCCCATGACGATGACCATCTCACCCTCATAGTCCAGGCGGCGGACGACCGCGGGGCACACGATCGGCCCACCCGGCGGCGCCACCGACCCGCTGACCTTGACGAACACGACCGGCTGCTCCGGAGGCGTGTCGCCCATCTCGGCGATGTGGTCGGCGTAGTTGAGGCCGATCGCGTAGATCGTGCCCGGCTCCGGGATGGGCGCGAGCAGCCGGACGTCGCTCAGCGGCCAGGTCCCGCCCGACGGGCCCGGGACGCGACCGGCGGCCAGCGCCTCCTGGACGCCGTCCGGACCCCCGAAGGCGATGACCCGCTCGTCCTGGACGAATCCCGACAGCGCGCCGGAGTGCCCAGGGGCCTCGAAAGTGACCAGCCTCATGCCCGCCCAGCCTATCCCAGCGGGCGCCGCGACGGCCGCTCAGTCCAGGCGGTACTCACCGCGGGCGACGACTACCGCGCCGCCCCCCACCAGCACGCGCTCCACCCGCTCGGCGGAGCCGTCGGCCTGGGCATACAGCGTGGACGGCCGCCCGATCTCCGCGCCCTGGTGGATCTCGATCCGCTGGCCGAAGCCGCTCACCCCGTGGCGGGCGAGGTGCACCGCCAGCGGGCCGGCCGCCGAGCCCGTGGCGGGATCCTCGGCCACGCCCAGCCCGGGGCCGAACATACGTGTCTTCACGCCTCCGCCGTCCCCGGCAAAGCAGCTGACGCCGACCGGCCCGAGTCGCCCCAGCGCGGCGATGTCCGGCGCCAGCGCGCTCACCGAGGCCTCGTCAGGCAGGCATACGTAGGTGTGGCGCGACCCGTTGTCGTAAACCTCGACGGGCAGCTCGGAGCGCTCAACGCCGACCGCCGCGAGCACCTCGGCGGCACGATCGAAGGCCGTCCACGTCGGCACCGGCTGGCTCATCTCTCCGAACACGACGCGCCCGTCAGTGCGCGTCAGCGACACCGGCACGACGCCCGCGCCGGTCCTCAGGCGCACGGCGTCCAGGCCGAGGCGCTCGCCGAGCACGAATGCCGACCCCAGCACCGGGTGGCCGGCGAAGGGCAGCTCCAGGGCTGGGGTGAAGATCCGGATGTGGGCGTCGCACTCGGGGTCGCCGCCGGTGGAGACCACAAACACGGTCTCTGACAGGTTGAGCTCGCGCGCGGCGCGCTGCATGAGCTCGGCGCTGAGCCCCGCAGCATCGGTGAACACCGCCACCGGGTTGCCCTGCAGCGGGGCGTCGGTGAAGACATCCGCCACGACGTAGGCGCGCACGGCGGCTAGTCCCCCAGCGCCTTGGCCAGCAGCCGGTGCAGGGTGGCCCGCTCGGAGGCGGTCAGAGCGCCCAGGACGTCGTCCTCCACCGTCTCGCGGGTGCGCTGGGCACGCTCGAAGACCTCCTGCCCGTGCTCGGTGGCCTCCACGAGGTGGCGGCGGCGGTCGGCGGGGTCGCGCACCCGCCGGATGAGGCCCTGGCCCTCCATGTCGTTGAGCAGCAGCACGGTGTTGTTGGCGTCGATGCAGAGGATCTCCGAGAGCTGCTGCTGGGAGATGCCGCCCGGGTCTACGACGTAGGAGAGCGCCAGGAAGTTGCGCAGGCTCATGCCCAACAGTGACTCCGGCATCTTGCGATAGGTCGACTTCGACAGCCGGGAGAGGAGGGCGATGGTGCCGCGCGCGTGAGAGACCGCCACCGGGCGAGCGTATCAGCGCCAATGAGCATCAGTGGGCAGATGATCATCACCTATGCAATGATGTTCTCGTGACTGACGATTCCCGCCTGCACGCGCCCCGGGCCCGCTGGATCGCGCTCGTCGTGGTGTGTCTGGGCCAGCTCATGAGCATCGTCGACGGCACCATCGTCAACGTCGCTCTGCCCCAGATCCAGCGTGACCTGCATTTCACGCAGTCCAACCTCACCTGGGTCCTCAACGGCTACCTGATCACGTTCGGGAGCTTCCTGCTGCTCGCCGGGCGCCTGGGCGACCTCGTCGGCCGGCGGCGCATCTTCCTCACCGGGGTCACCGGGTTCACTCTCGCCTCGGCGGCGTGTGGGCTCGCGCAGTCACAGGAGGTGCTCGTCATCGCGCGCTTCCTCCAGGGCCTCGCGGGAGCGGGGGCCGTGGCGGCGATCGTGGCCATCATCACCGCCGAGTTCCCCGCCCCACGCGAGCGCGCCAAGGCGATGAGCATCTATACGCTGGTCATCTCCGGCGGCGCGTCGCTGGGCCTGATCGCCGGCGGGGTGATCACGGAGGCGCTCAACTGGCACTGGATCTTCTTCGTCAACGTGCCCATCGGGATCGTCACCGTGCTGCTCGGGCGCAGATGGATCACCGAGAACGTGGGCCTCGGGATCGGACGCGACATCGACGTGCTTGGCTCGGCGCTCATCACCGCAGCGCTCATCGTCGGGGCCTATGCCATCGTCACGGCCAGCTCCCATGGCTGGGGCTCGGCCCATACGCTGGGCTTCGGCGCGCTCTCGGTGACGCTCATGGCGGCCTTCGTGGCGCTCGAGGCACGGCTGCGCAACCCGATCATGCCGTTGCGCGTGTTCCGCATCCCGGGCCTGGCGAGCTCGAGCTTCATCCGCGGCCTGCTCATCACCGGCATGTTCGCCACCTTCTTCATCGGCGTGCTCTACCTCGAGCGCATCCGCGGCTACGGCGCGCTCACCGCGGGCCTGGCCTTCCTGCCCCAGACCATCCTGCTGGCCGCCCTGTCGCTCGGCCCCATCGTCTGGATGGTCAACCGGTTCGGGCCGCGGCTCCCGCTCGTCATCGGCCTGTGCTTCGCCGCGGCCGGTCTGGGCCTGCTGTCGACCGCCGGCGAGCACACCGCGTACGCCCCGGTGCTCGTGGGCGCGTTCCTGCTCATGGGTCTGGGCGCCGGCCTGTCGTTCATGCCGCTGCTGACGATCGCCATGGCCCGGGTGCCCGCCGCCGACGCCGGGCTGGCCAGCGGCATCGTCAACACCTCGCTGCAGGTCTCTGCCGCCATCGGGGTCGCCGTGCTGGGCACCGTCTCCGCCGACCACACCCGATCGCTGCTGGCCCACGGCAGCGGGCTGGACCCGGCGCTGCTGAGCGGTTACCAGCTCGCCTTTCGGATCGGGGCGGTGTGCGTGGTGGTCGCGCTGGCGGCGGCGGTGGCGTTCCTGCGCTCCCCGCGGCAGACCGAGGAGGTCAGCGCCGGGCGCGGCGAGCCGGCGCTCAGCGCCGAGACCGCCTCGTCGTCCTAGGGCGCCCGCGTCGGATGCCGGCGCGCCGGATCGCGCGGGCGGCGCGCAGGCGTGCGACGGGTCCGCGGTCGTTCACCGCGCAGCCTGATCGCGGCCGGCTGGGCGTCATCGAGCGGGATCCCCCCCGGCCACGGACCTGGAGGATCGGGAGGGTCGGGTGGCGGCGGACCCCCACCCGGGCCGCCATCGTCGGGCGGATCGGCGTCAGGCGGAGGGCTGTTGCCACCGACCACGAGGGAGGCGGCGAACACCAGGGTCATCACCGCGAGAGCGATCGCCGCGGGAAGATTGATACCGCCGACCTGGTGTGCATTTGGCACATCCCTAAGCATACGGCGGCGGTCTAGCCGCCGGCCATCTCGAGCAGCGTCGTCACCGTCGTCCAGTTGCGCGCGGTGGCGGTCACCCCCAGCCCCTTGCCCGCGACCGCGTTCCACAGCTTGGAGCGCGCCACGCCCTCGGGGTGCCAGGCGTAGATCTCGCGGCCGTGGCAGACCACGCGCTCGTCCCCCGTGGCGGCCGCCTGCAGCGTCTTGACCACGGCCGCGGCCGGCTTGGCCGAGAGGAAGCTCACCTGGTAGCGCTTGGGGTTGTCGACGACGTCGCCGAGCGGGTCGAGCTTGACCACCGCCGCCAGCTCGCGCCGCGTGCGCACCACGACCGGCACGTCGAAGCCGAAGCGCTCGGCGATGAGCGCGGCCGCCTCGCGCTCGAGCTCGGCGGGCTTGGCGGTGCTCTCGAGCACCACGTTGCCGCTCTGCACATAGGTGCGGACGTCCGGGTAGCCCGCCTCGCCGAACAGCGCGCGCAGCTCGGCCATGGGCACGCGGCGGTTGGGCCCGAGGTTGATCCCCCGCAACATCACGACGACCTGCACCAGGGGCAGTCTAAGGACCCCCCGGGGCACAGCTCGGATGGGACCTTGCATCGCCCGCGGACCGCGACCGGTAATGTGGGGCCCATGCAGCAGGCGCGGCTGCAAAACGGGGGGCCAGTGGTCACGGCGTCGGACGTCAGCCGTCGCTTCGGCGAGGGCGACACGGCCGTCACGGCGCTGCGCGACGTCTCGGTGGAGATCGAGCGCGGCAAGCTCACCGCGGTGATGGGGCCGTCGGGCTCGGGCAAGTCGACGCTGATGCACATCCTGGCCGGGCTGGACAAGCCCACCGGCGGGTCGGTGACCGTGGACGGCACCGAGATCACCGACCTCGGCGACGATGCGCTCACGCGGCTGCGTCGCGACCACATCGGCTTCGTGTTCCAGTTCTTCAACCTGCTGCCGATGCTGACGGCCAAGGAGAACATGATGCTGCCGATGGCGATCGCCGGCCGCGATCCCGAGCCGGAGTGGCTGGACACCGTGATCGACGAGACCGGCCTGCGCGACCGGCTGACCCACCGCCCCGCCGAGCTGTCGGGCGGCCAGCAGCAGCGGGTGGCGATCGCCCGCGCCCTGCTCAGCCGGCCCACCGTCCTGTTCGCCGACGAGCCGACCGGCAACCTGGACTCCAACGCGTCCGACGAGATCCTCGGCCTGCTGCGGCGCTCGGTCGACACGGTGGGTCAGACGGTGGTCATCGTCACCCACGACCCGCGGGCGGCGGCCATCGCCGACCGGCTGCTGTTCCTCTCCGACGGCCAGATCGTCAAGGATCTCGCCGGGGCCGACGAGAACCAGATCGTCGACGCGATGAAGGACCTGTAGGCACGAGCGATGCTACGGGTGGCGCTCAGGGGACTCGCCACGCGCCGGCTGCGGGCGGCGCTGACCGCGGTGGCGATCGTCCTGGGGGTGGCGCTGGTGGCGGGCACGTTCGTCCTCACCGACTCGATCACCGGCGCGTTCAACTCGATCTTCTCGACCATCTACCAGGGGACCGACGCGACGGTCACGGGTCGCAACGTGATCGATACCAAGGCCACCGGGGGCGCGGGCGCCAACGGGGACGTGCCGCCGTTCAGCCAGTCTCTGCTGGCCCGCGTCCAAGCGCTCCCCGGCGTCAAGGACGCCGTCGGCGACGTGTCGGGCAGCCTTCAGGTAGTGGTCAACGGGAAGGCGATCACCTCCGGCGGCGCACCGAACCTCGGCTTCAGCATCAACCCCGCCAAGCCCCAGTTCAGCTCGCTGCGGCTTGTCAGCGGAACCTGGCCGGGCCCGGACGGCGTCGTCATCGACACCAACACTGCCTCCAAGAAGAATCTGCACGCCGGCGACGTCATCGGCATCCAGGGCGCCGGAGCGGTCCAGCGGCTGCGAATCTCGGGCCTGGTCAAGTTCGGCTCGGCCTCGAGTCTGGGAGGCGCCACGCTGGCGGGGCTCCAGCTCCCCACCGCCCAACGCCTGCTGGGGCGCGTGGGCAAGCTTGACGAGATCCGCGCCAGCGCCAAGCCCGGCGTCAGCCCCCGGCAGCTCGTCGCCCAGATCCGCCCCGTCCTCCCGCGTGACACGCAGGTGCGCACCGGCGCGCAACAGGCCCAGCAGGACTCCTCCTCGGTCAACAGCTTCCTGTCGTTCCTCAAGACGTTCCTGCTCGTGTTCGCCGGGGTGGCCCTGTTCGTCGGGAGCTTCGTCATCGCCAATTCGCTGTCGATCACCATCGCCCAGCGCACGCGGGAGTTCGCCACGCTGCGCACGCTCGGCGCCTCCCGCCGCCAGGTCCGCCGGTCGATCCTGATCGAATCGTCCGTCATCGGCGCCGTCGCGTCGGTGATCGGTCTCCTCGTGGGGCTCGGTCTGGCCCAGGGGCTGTTCGCGCTGTTCAACTCGGCCGGGTTCACCCTGCCCAACACGGGAACGGTGGTCAGGCCCCGCACAATCATCGTCGCACTCGTCGTCGGCATCGTGGTGACGGTCGTGGCGAGCCTTCGGCCAGCGATCCGCGCCACGCGTGTCGCGCCGATCGCCGCCGTGCGCGAGGGCGCCACCATCCCGGAGGGGCGGCTGGCCAAGTACCGCACCGTGATGTCGGCCGCCACCGCGCTGCTCGGCCTCGTCGCGCTCCTGCTCGGCCTGTTCGTCGCCAGCGGAACCGGCGGCGTGCTCGCCCTCATGGGCATCGGCGCGGTGCTCATCTTCGTCGGCGTGGCGATGCTGTCGGCGCGGTTCGTGCCCACGCTGGCGCGGTGGCTGGGCTGGCCGGCGACCAAGATCGCCGGCGCCGTCGGCGAGCTGGCCCGCGACAACACGATCCGCAATCCGCAGCGCACCGCGTCCACCGCGGCGGCGCTCATGATCGGGCTGGCGCTGGTCACCTTCGTGACCGTCCTGTCGGCGGGCATCATCGCCAACTTCAAGAACGCGGTGAACGACGTGTTCAAGGGCGATTACGCCATCACCGCCCAGAACAACTTCTCGCCGATCCCGATCGCCGCCGGCGCGGCCGTGGCCCATGCCCCCGGAGTGGTCGCCGTCGGTGATGTCCGCGCCGGGCAGGGGCGGGTGTTCGGCTCAAACGAGCAGCTGACCGCCGTTAACCCCACCGTGGGAGAGGTCGTGCACCTCAACTGGAAGCGCGGCTCGCAGGCGGTGCTGGCGTCCCTGGGGGCCAACGGCGCTTTCGTCGACGACGGCTACGCGACCAAGCACCACCTGTTCGTGGGGTCGCCGCTGGTGGTGACCACGCCCACCGGAGGTCGCGTGCCGCTCGTTGTGAAGGGGATCTTCAAGCCGCCCAACGGGGGCTCGCCGTTCGGGCCGGTGACGATGTCGGCCGCGACCTGGGACCGGGCCTACACCCAGCCGCAGAACCTCTACACGCTGGTCAAGATGACGGGGGGTGAGACCGACGCCAACTCCAGAGCGCTCAACCGCGTCATGGACGCGTTCCCCAACGCCAAGGTGCAGACCCGCCAGCAGTTCATCAACAACCAGATCTCCGGCCTCTCGAGCGTGCTCAACATCCTCTACGTGCTGCTGGCGCTCTCCATCATCGTCAGCCTCTTCGGCATCGTCAACACGCTGGTGCTCTCGGTGTTCGAGCGCACCCGGGAGATCGGCATGCTCCGCGCGGTGGGGACCAGCCGGCGCCAGATTCGGCGGATGATCCGCCACGAGAGCGTGATCACCGCGCTCATCGGGTCGGTGCTGGGGATCCTGCTGGGAATCGCCTTCGGCGCGCTGCTGGCCGCGCGTGACAGCTCCTCGATCGCCTTCGTCATCCCGGTGGGGCGGCTGATCGTGTTCCTGATCGCCTCCTGGCTGGTGGGCCTGCTCGCTGCGATCTTCCCGGCACGCCGTGCGGCCAAGCTCAACCCGCTACAGGCGCTCGCCTACGAGTGACTATCAGGTGTAATAGAAGAGCGGGTCCTGGCCGGGGATCTCGCCGCTGTCCGAACCGTGGCGGCCGCGGGGCGTCTCCTGGCCCAGGGCCACGGCGAGGTCGTGCGCGATGGCGCCCTCCGAGCGCGAGGCTACGAGCGGCTCGGCGATCCCGTCGACGTGGACGAGCGTGCGCTTGCCGTCGCCGCGCTCGGGCGGCTCGATCGGCACCAGCGCGTAGATGCGGTCGGCGCGCACGAACTTGCCGTAGCCGAGTGCGACCATCGGGGCAAGGCGCGCCATGGTGGCCCGGATGCTACGGATCAGCGCGCGAGGATGAGCTCGAGCCGGCGCTCGAGGGTCGCCGCCAGCGTCTCGCGCACCGGGCCGTCCGGGAAGCGCTCGACCAGCGCCGCCAGAAAGCCCTCGATGACCAGCCGCTTGGCGGTCTCCTCGGGCAGGCCGTGCGCGCGCAGGTAGAAGAGCTGCTCGGGGTCGACCTGGGCCACGGCGGCGGCGTGCGTGCAGCGCACGTCGTTGGCCTGGATCTCCAGGCCGGGGATGGCGTCGGCGTGGGCGCGCTTGGAGATGAGCAGGTTGCGGCTCTCCTGGAACGCGTCGGTCTTCTGAGCCCCGGGGTCGACGATGATGTTGCCCTTCCACACCGCGCTCGAGCGGCCCTGGAGCACGCCCCGGAAGGCAAGGTCCGAGGTGGTGTTGGGCGCGGCGTGCTCCTGGGTGGTGTCGAAGTCGATGTGCTGGCGGCCGTGGGTGGCGTAGGCGCCCGTCACGCGGGCATCGGCGCCCTCGCCGGCCAGGCGCGTCTCCATACGCACGTGGCCGCGGGTGGAGCCGAAGCCCAGCGCCACCCAGTCCAGGGCAGCGTCGCGCCCCACCTCGGCGCGCTGGGCGCCGAAGATCCAGCTGCGCTCGCTCAGGCTCTGGCCGCACACGTAGCGCAGGTGGGCGTTATCGCCCAGCACCAGTTCGGTGACGACGTTGAACACGCCGTCGAGATCGTCGGACCCGGAGGTGAACTGCTCCCACACCTCGGCCTGGGCGCCCTCCTCCAGCACGATCAGCGTGCGGCGGTTGAGCAGCGAGCGGTCACGGCTCTGGACGCTCGACAGCGAGATCGGCTCTGAGACGATCACGCCGCGCGGGACGTAGACGAACGCGCTGCCGCGCACGCCGGCGTCGTTGAGCGCGACGAACACGTCATCGGCGCCGGAGACCAGCGAGCCAAGATGGCGCTCCACAAGCTCGGCGGGCGCGTCCTGGAGCGTCGAGACGATCACACCCTCGGGCAGCGCCGGGTGGGTGGGGTCCGTGTCATCGGGCAGCGGGAACATCGGCGCCGCTGGGATCGCTTCGTCCTCGCCGACTCGCTCGTAAGCGGCGAGATCGAGCTCTGAGATGTCCGTGAACTCCCAGCCGGCGCGGCCTTTGAACTGCGGGAGCTCGACCGTCCCCGGGCTAACCAATGGAGCCCTCCATCTGCAGCTCGATGAGCCGATTCATCTCCACGGCGTACTCCATCGGGAGCTCCTTGGTGATGGGCTCGATGAACCCGTTGACGATGAGCTTGGACGCCTCATCCTCGGGGATGCCGTGTGACATCAGGTAGAAGAGCTGGTCCTCGCCGACCTTCGAGACCGTGGCCTCGTGGCCGACGTTGACGTCGTCCTCGGAGATGCGGATCGTCGGGTAGGTGTCCGATCGCGACTCTTCATCGAGCAGGAGGGCGTCGCAGACCACCTTGGAACGGGCGCCGTGAGCGCCCTTGGCGATCTCCAGCAGCCCACGGTAGGAGCCGCGGCCGCCGTCCTTTGAGATCGACTTGGCGAAGATGTTCGACGTCGTGTTGGGCGCAGCGTGGATGATCTTGCCGCCGGCGTCCTGGTGCTGGCCCTTGCCGGCAAAGGCGATCGACAGGATCTCCCCATGGGCGCGCTCGCCCATCAGGTAGACGCTGGGGTACTTCATCGTCAGCTTGGAACCGAGGTTGCAGTCGACCCACTCCACGGTGGCGTCGGTCTCGGCCACCGCGCGCTTGGTCACCAGGTTGAAGACGTTGTTGGACCAGTTCTGCACCGTCGTGTAGCGGATGCGCGCACCGGGCTTGGCGATGAGCTCGACCACCGCGGAGTGCAGTGACGAGGAGCTATAGGTGGGTGCGGTGCAGCCTTCGACGTAGTGCACGTAGGAGCCCTCGTCAGCGATGATCAGCGTGCGCTCGAACTGCCCCATCGACTCGGTGTTGATGCGGAAGTACGCCTGGAGTGGCATCTCGACGTGTACGCCCGGCGGGACATACACGAACGAGCCTCCCGACCACACGGCGGAGTTCAGCGCCGCCAGCTTGTTGTCGTTGGCCGGGATGATGGTGGCGAAGTACTCGCGGACGAGATCCTCGTGCTCGCGCAGGCCCGAGTCCATGTCCTTGAAGATCACGCCCTGCTTCTCGAGGTCCTCGCGGACCTGGTGGTAGACGACCTCGGACTCGTACTGCGCGCCCACCCCGGACAGGAACTTGCGCTCGGCCTCGGGGATGCCGAGCCGGTCGAACGTCTTCTTGACGTCCTCAGGGACGTCGTCCCAGGACCGCTCGGCGCGCTCGGAGGCGCGGACGAAGTAATGGATGTCGTCGAAGTCGACCTCGGCCAGCATCGGCGAGCCCCAGGTGGGCATCGGGCGGGCCAGGAAGTACTCCAGCGAGCGGATGCGGAAGTCGCGCATCCACTGGGGCTCTGACTTGAACTCCGAGATCTTCGCGACCAGCTCCGCGGTCAGGCCCTTCGGCGCCTTGTAGAGGTAGTTCTCGGCGTCGTGGAAGCCGTAGCGCTCGGTGTAGTCGGCGTTGATCCCCCGCAGCTGCTCGTTCTCGCTGAGCACAGGCACGGGCTCGTTGGTGATGGTGTCGGGAGTGGCCATTACTCCACCTCCAGCTTGATCGTGTCGTCCTCGATGAGCACCGGAAAGGTGTCGACCGGAACGTAGGCGGGCAAAGTCTTGGGCTTGCCGTTCGTGAGGTCGAACAGCGAGCCGTGGCGGGGGCATTCGATCGTGCACGCCTGCGGGTCGAACACGCCCTCCACGAGCGGCCCGTCGTCATGGGTGCACCGATCCTCGATCGCGTATACGGTGCCGGCGCAGTTGAAGACGCCGATCTCGAGGTCCTCCCATTCGACCAGGCGCTTCTCGCCGGGAGTGAGCTCGGAAACGGCGCAGACGTCGATGATCTGGGGCATACGGATAAAACCTAGCGCGGGGATCGGATTTGTCCTGTGAGTTTAGCGGGAAGTCGCCGCCGCGCTCGGGCCCCGGGGGTGGCACAGGTAGAGCTCTTCGAAGACCTCGATCGCGCACTGACGGCAGCGCGCCTCGCCGAACGCCGCGAACGGCCGAATCCGCTCGACCTCGAAGCCGGCGGCCTGCAGCCGCAGCCCGATGTCCGGCGCGTACAGGCGGACGTGATCGGGACGCAGGAACGCGCGGTGGCGCGCCTCCGGGGTCGTGATCGACGGGTCCTCGTAGGTGTGCGCGCGGTTGATGTCGAGCGGCACCATGACCAGGCACCAGCCGCCGGGCGCAGTGATCCGGCACAGCTCGCGCATCGCCGCCGCGTCATCGGTGATGTGCTCGAGGACGTGGGAGCAGATGACGCCGTCAAAGCTCGCATCGGGCAGGTCGGCGGCGGTCAGGTCGATGTGGAGGTCGACACCGGGCGCCTCGAGGTCCGCGGTCACGTAGCGCAGATGGCCGAGCCGACTGAGCCGGCGGCGCAGCGTCCACTCCGGGGCGAGGTGCAGCAGCGACCCGATCTCGCCCAGCAGGGCCGGGCGCGACTGAAACAACAGCCACTGGGCGCGATGGCGCGCGTGCGAGCCGCAGCGCCAGCACAGGCCCAGCGCCACGTCGGGCGCTTCCTTGAACGCATCGAAACCCCGGTCGCAGATCGGGCAGTAGACCGTGTCGCCGCGGTGGCGGGCCACCTCGGTCCGCAGGGCGACGCCGCGCGCGATCCGATGCGGCCGGAGGGAGAACAAACGACCCGGCCAGGGCGGTCAGGCCGCGTCGGCGTCCTCGGCGCTGGAGGCCGGCGTGTCCGGCTCCCAGCTCGCCGCTTGCCCGACAGACGCGCTCTTGAGCACCTTGAGCGACAGCAGCGCGCACTTCATGCGCTGAGCAGAGATGTCGATGCCGAGCAGGTCCAGCACGAACGAACGGTCCAGCGCCATGACCTCGGACAGCGTCATGCCCTTGATCTCGTCGGAGGCCATTGAGGCCGCCGCCTGCGAGATGGCGCAGCCGTGGCCTTCGAAGCGCACCCCCTCGATCCGCTGATCGGAGTCGACGGCCAGCTTGACCGTCAGCTCGTCGCCGCACAGCGGGTTGAGGTCGTGGAACTGGAGGTCGACGCGCTCGAGCTCGGGTTCCGGCGGGCTCCAGTTGTGGGGCCGCTTGTAGTGCTCCAGGATGTTCTCGCGGTACAGGTCGTCCATGGCTGAGTTCCCAGGCTAGCCGCGCGTCACAGCTGCAGCACGCGGGCCACCGTGCCCAGACCGTCGATCAGCCGGTCGGTGTCCGCGACGGTGTTGTGGGCCGCGTAGGAAGCGCGCGTGGTGGCCGTCGCCCCGAGGCAGCGCATCAGCGGCTGGGCGCAGTGGTGGCCGGTGCGCACGCACACGCCCTCGCGTCCCAGGATCTCCCCGACGTCGTGCGGGTGAGCGCCCTCGATCACGAAGGAGACCAGCGCACCGCGGTCGGCGGCTTCGAGCGGCCCGTGCATCGTCAGGCCCGGCATGTCGGCCAGCCGCCCGATCACGTCGGCAACGAGCGCGCGCTCATGGGCGCGGATGCGCTCGATGCCGATCGACTGGATCCAGTCCACGGCGACACCCAGCCCGATCGCCTCGGCAATCTGCGAGGTGCCGGCCTCGAACTTCCAGGGCAGGTCGGCCCAGGTGGACTCGGTGTCGCCGACCATCTTGATCATGTGGCCGCCGGCGATGAACGGCGGGATCCGCTCCAGCAGCTCGCGGCGGCCGTGCAGCACGCCGATGCCGGTCGGACCGTAGGCCTTGTGGCCGGTCCAGGCGTAGAAGTCGGCGTCGAGCGCGCGCAGATCGACGGGGATCTGCGGCACCGCCTGGGAGCCGTCCACCACCACGATCGCCCCGGCGGCATGGGCACGGCGCGCGATCTCCTCGATCGGGTTGATCGTGCCGACCACGTTGGAGACGTGCGCAACGGCCACCAGCTTGGGCCCGCGCGCCAGCAGGACGTCCAGCGCGTCCATGTCCAGCTGCCCGTCCTCGAGCACCGGCACGTAGGCCAACTCGGCGCCCTTCTCCAGGCACAGCTGCTGCCAGGGCACGATGTTGGAGTGGTGCTCCATCTGGGTGAGCACCACGAGGTCCCCCGCGCCGACGCTCTGGCGGCCCCAGGTATAGGCGACGAGGTTCAGCGCGGCGGTGGCGTTGGCGGTGAAGATCGTCTCCTCGACGGTCGAGCCCAGCCACGCGGCGATCGTCTGGCGGGCGCCCTCGAACTGGTCGGTGGCCTCCACGGCCAGCGGGTAGACGCCGCGGTGCACCGACGCCCGCGTCTGCGTGTAGTAGCGCGTCATCGCGTCGATGACCACCTGCGGCGTCTGCGAGGTCGCCGCCGAGTCCAGGTAGGCCACCGGCCGCCCGCCGAACTCCCGGCGCAGGGTGGGGAACTCGCCGGTCAGGTCGCGGATGGCCTCGATCGTCGACATCAGCCTCTGGGCCGTCAGGCGACGGCTTCCTCCAGCTCGTCGGTGATCCAGCCGTAGCCCTTGGCCTCCAGCTCGGTCACCAGGTCGGGCCCGCCCTCCTTGACGATCCGCCCGCGGTACATGACGTGCACATGGCTGGGCTGCACCAGGTGCAGGATGCGCTGGTAGTGGGTGATGATGAGCACGCCCATGTCGGGGCCGGCCACCGAGTTGACGCCCTCGGCGACGACGCGCAGCGCGTCGATGTCCAGGCCGGAGTCGGTCTCGTCCAGGATCGCCAGCTCGGGCTTCTGGAGCGCCAGCTGGAGGATCTCCATGCGCTTCTTCTCACCGCCGGAGAAGCCCTCGTTGAGGTAGCGGCGGCTGAACTCGGAGGGGACCTTGGTCAGCTCCATGGCAGCCTCCACGCCCTGGCGGAACTCCTTGAGCCCGATCGGCTCCTCGCCGCGCGACTCGCGGTGGGCGTTGAGCACGGTGCGCAGGTACTTGGTGACGGTCACGCCGGGCACCGACACCGGGTACTGGAAGGCCATGAACAGACCCATGCGGGCCCGCTCGTCAGTGTCGGTCTCGGTGATGTCCTCGCCGTTGAAGATGATCTGACCCTCGGTCACCTCGAGGTTCGGGTGGCCCATGATCGCGTTGGCGAGGGTGGACTTGCCGGAGCCGTTGGGTCCCATCAGGGCGTGGATCTCGCCCTTGCCCACGGTCAGCTCCAAGCCGCGCAGGATCTCCTTCTCACCCGCGCGGACGTGAAGGTTGCGAATCTCTAGATCTGGCATCTCTCGTTTCTGGGTCTGTCGTTGTCAGGCGACTGTGGTCGCGCGCGCAACCGCGCCGGCGGCCACGGGTTCCGCCTCGTGGCGGCCCGAGAACTCGACCAGCTCGGCGAGCGTCGTGTTCTGCAGCGAGCGGATGATTCCGCCCTGCACGCGGGTCCACAGCAGCTTGGTGGCGCAGCCACGGCCGGCGTCGGGCTGATGGGAGCACAGCACGCGCTCGGTGTGCTCGTGCACGAAGCAGTCCATCGGCGCGATCGAGCCCTCCAGCGCCTGCACCACCTCGTCCATGCTGATCTCCTCGGCCGGACGGCTCAGCCAATAGCCGCCGTGGGCGCCGCGGGCGCTCATCACGAGGCCGGCGCGGCGCAGCCGCGCCACCACCTGCTCCAGGTAGGCGAGGGGCAGGCCCTCGGCATCGGCGATGGCCTTGAGGCTGGTGGGGTGCTCGGGCGCCTGGCGCCCCAGCTCGATCATCAGCCTCACTCCGTACTCGGCTTTGGAGGAAAAGATCATGTGTGCGCTAAATCCTACCAGGGGGGTCGGTTTACCCGGCGCCCATGCCGACACGAGGCTCGAAACCCCCGGCGCCGTGTAGGGTCCGGACATGGATACCGTGCCCCAGACCCAGCTCGCCGGGGACGCCGACATCGCCGCCGCCGCGGCTGGCGCCCGCCGGGTGGGGCGGCTCGGGATCGACACCGAGTTCATGTCCGAGGGGCGCTACCGCGCGTTGCTGTGCTTGGTTCAGGTGGCGGTCGACGATGCCGACGGCGACCCTCTCATCTACCTCATCGACTCCCTGACGGGCGTCGACATCACCCCCCTGGCGGCCCTGCTGGGCGATCCTGCGATCGAGATCGTGCTCCACGCCGGCCGCCAGGACGTCGCCATCCTGCGCCGCGCGTGGGAGACCGAGCTCAACAACATCTTCGACACCCAGATCGCCGCCGGGTTCACCGGCGCCAGCGCGCAGGCCGGCTACGGCAACCTGCTGGGCTCGGTGCTGGGCCAGCGCGTCGGCAAGACGGCGAGCTACACCCGCTGGGACGCCCGCCCCCTGACCGGCGAGCAGCTCGGCTACGCCGCCGAAGACGTCGCCCACCTGCTCCAGCTCGCCGATGAGATCCAGCGCCGCCTCAGCGGCAGCGGGCGCCTGGAGTGGGCGCGCGAAGAGTGCCGGCGGCTGGAGTCGGCCACGGACGAGCGCGACCCCGACACCGCCTGGGAGCGCCTGCCCCGGGTCGGCCAGCTGGACCCCCGCTCGCGCGCGGTGGCCAAGGCGCTGGCGGCATGGCGGGAGCAGACCGCCTCGGAGCTGGACCGTCCCGTCGGCTCGATCGTCGCCGACCCGGCGCTGGTGGAGCTGGCCAAGCGCCGTCCGTCGAGCACCGGCGCGCTGGAGCAGATCCGGGGCCTGCACCCGCCCACCATCAAGCGCCGGGGCGAGGCGATCCTCAACGCCATCCAGCACGGGCTCGAGGCGAACCCGATCCCGCGCGACGAGGCGCGCGCCCGCTCCGAGCCCGGCGACGCGCCGCTCATCGCGCTGGCCGAGGCCCTGCTGCGCGCCCGCGCCTTGGAGGCCGGGCTCGCGTACGAGCTGATCGCGTCGCGCGCGGAGCTGGAGCTGATCGTGGGCGCCGCTCGGCGCAACGAGGCCGAGCCCGACGTGCGCACCCTCACCGGCTGGCGGCGCGAGCTCGTCGGCGACGATCTGCGCGATCTGCTCGCCGGGCGCAGCGCGGTGTCAGTGGGACCCGACCGCCGCCTCGAGCTGCGCGATCGCCAGGCGGCGTCCTAGTTCAGCGCACTAAGAGGAGCCGTTCACCAGCATGAGCGACAGCGCCGGCGAGCGGTCGAACATCGTGTTCGACAGCGCGTGCGAGATCTCCGCTGTCCGCTGGATCCAGTTGGAGTCGACCCCCAGCAGGTCCTCGTAGGCGGTGGCGAAGGTCAGCCGCAGCTGATGGCCCGGGGAGTCAGCCGCCGTCTCGTTGCCGTCGGGCCCCTTTGCAGTGGTCCAGCCGAGCTTGGTCAGCTGCTGGGAGTAGGCGGCCCGCAGCGCTACCGAGCTCGCGTAGCGATCGCCGACGATCACCACCTGGATGGCGCAGTAGGGGTGCACGCCGCGGTCGCAGCTGCGCACGTGCGTGACGACGCGGGTGCCGGCGGGCAGCGGGATGTTCCGGAGGCCGATGGCGCGGGGCGTGCCACCGCGGCCTGTGACGACGACCACCGCGACCACAACGACCACCGCCGCCACCACCACGCCGACGCCGGCCAGCGCCCAGAGGAGCAGCTTGTGCGATGACGTCGTGGCCGGCATGGGTGAGGTCGTCGAATGTAATCAGGCATCCCACGGCGCCAGCGCCGATGCGATGGCGTCGCGATCCAGCCCCGCGCCCAGGCAGCACAGCAGCGCGACGCGCGCGGCCCGCGCCGCCAGGAACGGCGCGCACACCGCGCCGCTGGAGCGCACATCGCGCTCGGAGCCCTCGAAGCCATAGGTGGCGTGCATCATCGAGCCCCGCTCGGGGGCGACGGTGACGACAACGGGCACACGGACCACGGCGTCACGGAGCGCGTGCAGCATCCCGGGCGTGAGGTGGCCGGCGCCGAACGCCTCGACCACCAACCCGTCGGCGGACCCTGCTGCCGCTCGCAGCAGGTCGCCGGGCTCGCCCAGTGCCGCGGTGACGATCGGGACCGTGTGGCTGATGGTGGCCGGGTCAAGCGCGGGGTGGCGAAGCGGCCGGGCATGGAGCCACACCCGCCCTTCCACCACCCGCCCGATCGGCCCCGCCACCGGCGCGGCAAACGCGCTCGGGCCGGTGCTCTCCACCTTGCGGGCAGTCGTGGCGGCCAGGATCTCGCCGCCGAACACCACCACCGCGCCCAGATCCGCCGCCGCCGGCGCGGCGGCGAGCGCCACGGCGTCGAGCAGGTTGGCCGGGCCGTCGGCGCCCGGGGCGCTGGCCGGCCTGTTGGCGCCCGTGAGCACGATCGGTCCCGCCCCGTCGTGGAGCAGCGCGCACAGCATCGCCAGCTCCTCCAGCGTGTCGGTGCCGGTGGTGATGACCACGCCCTCACCGCGCGCCGCCGCCGCCACCGCCTGATGGACGAGATCGAGCGCCTGGTCGAGGGAGATCTGGGGGCCGGGCAGCCCCAGCACGTTCTCGGCCTCGAGCTCCGGGAACCGCGCCAGTTCGGGGATCGCCGCCATCAGACCGGCGGCGTCCAGCGTCGGCACGGCGTGCTCGCCCTGCATGGAGATCGTGCCGCCGGCCGCCAGCAACCGCACCGACCGGGCCTGCGTGATGTCGGTCTTCTGACCCATCGCCGCGCAGAAGCTAGCGGTCGGCGCGTCGTGAGGATTGGCGAGGTCTGAAATGGCTAAGCTCACTTTCACCAAAATGGCGACCACTGCGGAGAACCTCGCTGACCCGGAGCTGCTGGAAGCGTCCTGGGACCTGAGCGCGCTCGTTGACGGCAACGAGGACAACGGCGTCACGCGGCAGCTCGACCAAGCGCTGGAGCGCGCGACCGCGTTTGCGGAGTCCCACGCGGGCAAGATCGCCGAGCTCGACGCGCCCGGGCTTGCAGCCGCGATGCGCGAGCTGGCCGACATCAACGAGCTCGTCGGCAAGGCCGGCTCCTACGCGTCGCTGCGCTTTGCCACCGACACCGCGGACTCGACCCGCGGCGCACTGCTCCAGCTCGTGCAGGAGCGCGCCACCGAGATCGAGACCAAGCTGCTGTTCTTCGAGCTGGAGTGGGCGGCGCTGGAGGACGCGCGCGCCGAGGCGCTGCTCGCCGCCGATGACCTGAGCTTCTGCGCGCACTACCTGCGCAGCGCCCGTCGCTACCGGCCCCACCTGCTCTCCGAGCCCGAGGAGACGATCATGGCCGAGAAGACGATCTCGGCCGAGAGCGCGTGGGCGCGGCTCTTCGGCGAGCTGGTGGCCGCGCTGCGGGTGCCCGTCGACGAGCAGGACGTCCCGCTCGACGTCGCCCTGTCAAAGCTTCAGGACTCCGACCGCGACACGCGGCGCACCGTGGCCGAGGCGGTGACCGCGGCGCTCGAGCCCGGGCTGCGCACGCGCGCCTTCATCTACAACACGCTCGTCCACGACAAGGCCGTGGACGACCGGCTGCGTTCCTATCCACACTGGCTGGCCTCGCGCAACCTCGCCAACGAGGCCTCCGACGAGTCGGTGATGGCGCTCGTGGAGGCGGTGCGGGGCCGCTTCGACATCCCGCAACGCTGGTATCGGCTCAAGGCCCAGCTGCTGGGCATCGAGCGCCTGGCCGACTATGACCGCAGCGCCCCGGTGCTGCCCGAGGACGTCACCTTCTCCTACGCCGAGTCGCGTGACCTCGTCCTGGGCACCTACGAGGCCTTCTCCCCCGAGGCCGGGCGTGTCGTGCGGCGGTTCTTTGACGAGCAGTGGGTCGATGCGCCGGTGCGTCCCCACAAGCGCGGCGGCGCCTTCTGCGCCTACACGGTGCCCAGCGTGCACCCCTACGTGCTGCTCAACTTCACCGCCCGCCGCCGCGACGTTCTCACCATGGCCCACGAGCTCGGCCACGGGCTCCACGCCGCGTTGGCCCAGCCCCAGGGCGTGTTTCACCAGTCCACTCCGCTGACCCTGGCCGAGACCGCCTCGGTGTTCGGCGAGGCGCTCGTGTTCGGGCGGATGCTTGACGAGGCGCCTGACGAGGACGCCCGCCTCAGCCTGTTGGCCGAGCGCATCGACGGCGCCATCGCGACCGTGTTCCGGCAGATGGCGATGAACCGCTTCGAGCATCTCGTCCACACGCGCCGGCACAGCGAGGGCGAGCTGAGCGTGGAGCGAATCTGCGAGTCGTGGGTGCAGAGCCAGTCCGAGCTGTTCGGAGACTCCGTGCGGATCACCGACGGCTACCGGATGTGGTGGTCCTACGTGCCCCACTTCATCAACACGCCCGGCTACGTCTACGCCTACGCGTACGGGCAGCTCCTGGCGCTGTCGGTGTACAGCCGCTATCTGCAGGAAGGCGAGTCCTTCGCCCCTGACTACCTCAAGCTGCTGGCCGCCGGCGGGTCGCGGTCGCCCGAGGCGCTCGGCGCCATGGTGGGCATCGACCTCGCCGATCCGGGCTTCTGGGACGCGGGCCTGGCCCTGGTGGAGCAGCAGCTGCGCGACGCCGAGGAGCTGGCGCTCAAGCGCTAGCTCAGTGCGTCTTGGCGCGCCGCGTGCGCGTGCGCTCTTCCTGGCGCTCCACGACGTTGGCGATCAGCTTGATGACCTGATCGATCCCCGTGACCTTGGCGTCCCCGTGCTCGAAGGCGGCGCGCCAGTCCTTGATGTGGCCCTTGGTGGCCAGGTCGTTGAACTTGGCCCGCGGGATCTCGAGGCGGAGCTTGGCGTCGGTGGCGATGTCCTTGGTCACCTTCGGACCGGGCAGCTCGACCCGGTACATCTGGATGTCCCGCCCGCCGCGCAACTCCAGCCCGGCCACGAGTTTGAGCGGCTGCAGGGCAGGCACCTCGTCAAGGAACCGCGTGACCGCGGTCTCGATCAGGGTCTTGGTGTCAGCCGGCGAGGTCAGGGTTGGTCAGTCTAGCTGCGCCCTATGGCGCGGGCTTGACCGGGGCCACGCCGCCGTCGTACCCGGTGACGGTGGTCGTCCCGTCCTTGGCCAGGAACGCGTGCACCAGCGTCTGGCGGGCCGAGGTCGCGGCGGGCGCGAGGGCCGCGGCGAGCGCTAGTGCGGCGACGGCCAAGATCGCGATCCGGCGGCGGAAGATGATCACGGGCGATGCGGTGAGTGCGGGCATGGTGTCTGCTCCCTGCCTAGTTTCCGTCCGCCTACCGTAGCGGGCGCGTCAGATCTTGTGGCGTTGGAGCAGCTTGCGTCCGATGACCATCCGCTGGATCTCGCTGGTGCCCTCGCCGATCAAGAGCAGCGGCGCGTCGCGGTAGATCCGCTCGATCTCATACTCCTTGGAGTAGCCGTAGCCGCCGTGGATGCGCAGGCACTCCTCGGCGCAGAGGCGCCCGGTCTCTGACGCGAACAGCTTGGCCATGCCCGCCTCGATGTCCGAGCGCTGGCCGGCGTCCTTCATGCGGGCCGCCTGGCGGGTGAGCAGCCGCGCCGCCTCCACCTGGGTCGCCATGTCGGCCAGCTTGAACTGGATCGCCTGATGCTCGGCGATCGGCTTGCCGAACGCGCGGCGCTCCTGGGCGTACTTGAGCGCCAGTTCCAGCGCGCGCTGGGCGAGGCCCACACCGCGGGCGGCGACGTTGACGCGCCCCAGCTCCAGCGCGTCCATCATCTGTGCGAAGCCCTTGTTCAGCCCCGCGTCCTCGCCGCCGAGGATGTCGGCGCCCGTGCGCCGGTAGCCGTCGAACACCAGCTCGGTGGACTCGACGCCCTTGTAGCCCATCTTCTTGATCTGCGGCGGGACGTTGAGACCCGTGTAGTCCCCGGAGTTCTCGGCGGCGCCGGGCTCCTTGTCGGCGATGAAGCAGGTCAGGCCGCGGTGCTTGGGCTCGGCGCTGGGGTCGGTGCGGACCAGGACGAACACCACCCCGGAGCGCAGGCCGTTGGTGACCCACATCTTCGTGCCGTTGATCTCATAGGTCCCGTCCGGGCCCTTCTTGGCGGCGGTCTTGATCGCGGCCACGTCGGAGCCCAGCTCGGGCTCAGACAGGCTGAAGGCGGCACGGATCTCGCCGGTGGCCATCCTGGGCAGGTAGGTCTGCTTCTGCTCATCGGTCCCGAACTTCATGAGCAGATAGGAGCCGATGAAGTGGGTGTTGACGATGCCCGAGATGGAGATCCAACCCCGGGAGAGCTCCTCCACGATCATCGCGTAGGTCGACAGGTCCAGCCCCATGCCGCCGTACTCCTCAGGGATCGTGACCCCGAAGAGACCGAGCTCCTTCATCTGCTCGACGATCGGCTCCGGGAAGGCGTCCTCGTGGTCATAGTGCTCGGCGTTGGGGAGGATCTGCTCGTCGGCGAACTGGTGAACCATCTCGCAGATGGCCCGCTGTTCGTCGGTGAGATCGCTGACTGGACTCGTCGCTGCCATGGCGTCTGGGGCTCCTCAGATCTCTGTCGGTGGGCCGAGAATAGCTGGGAGCCTCGGGGAGCCTGCTACCGTCGCCAGCCCCTTTCCTGGGAAACCACTTAGAAACAAGACGCAAACCCCCCCACGGCCGGGTGGGCGTAATCACCGCAAGGAGGAGTACATGTTCAGTCGTTCGATTCGTCGCGCGAGCATCGCTGCGGCGATGACCACGGCGGTCTCCCTCGCGCTCGCTGTCGGAGCGCAGGCCAAGCAGCCACAGGCGCTCACCGTCTGCAAGCACGGGTGCCGCTATGCGACGATCCAGTCGGCGGTCAATGCCTCGGGCAAGAACGCCACCATCAAGGTCATGCCCGGTAAGTACGTTGAGGGCGTGATCATCAGCGGCCACAAGCACGATGGCCTGCACATCATCGGCCAGACCAAGAACCCGGCCAAGGTCCTGATCGAGGGCAAGAACGCCAAGGGCCCGGGCGGGGCCGCGCAGAACGGCATCGAGGGCGACGGCGTCAACAACGTCGTCTTCGAGAACATGAAAGCCGAGCACTTCGCCGCCAACGGCTTCTACGTCAACCAGTGCACGGGCTACCTGTTCAAGAACCTGGTGGGCGCCTTCGAGCACGCCTACGGCCTGTTCGCGTTCCGCTGCGTCGGCGGACGCATGACCCAGTCAGTCGGGTACGGCAACGGCGACTCCGCGTTCTACATCGGCGGCACCCCGTTTCAGAAGCATCCGGTGTGGTCAAGCGTTGATCACGACACGGGCTATGAGAACGTCCTGGGCTACTCCGGGACCAACTCCAAGTACATCGTGATCCGCAATTCGCAGTTCTACAACAACGGGGCTGGGGTGGTCCCGAACACGCTGACCTCCGAGCCCGACCAGCCGGCCGATATGGGGATCGTCGAGGACAACCAGATCTTCTGGAACAACTTCGACTACTACCGCAAGGGCTCGCCGGTCCAGACGGTGTCCGGCGGCGTCGGCACCAAGCGGGCCAGCTATCCGATCGGCGCCGGCGTGATCCTGTTCGGGAGCACCGACTGGACGGTCAAGCACAACTCCATCTTCGGTAACTTCCTGTGGGGCGTCGGAGCCTTCTCCGATCCGACCAATACCACCGGCAAGGCGCTGAACTGGGGCAACCACATCGTCGACAACAAGATGGGAGCGGCGTTCAACGACGCCAACGGATCCGACTTCTTCAACGACGGATCCGGCAAGGGCACCTGCTTCCAGGACAACGGCGCCAACGTCACGGTCGACGCGTCGCCCAGCGAGCCGAGCTCGCAGCTCTATCCCACCTGCCCGAGCTCGAACGGCACCGGCACGACCACCGCCAACTCAGACCAGTTCGCCAAGCTGGCGGCGATCGTCCTGGCGGACCCGCCGACCAAGCAGGAGACCTACTGGCACGTTCACAAGCACCCGGCACGGGCCGGGTTCAAGCCCTTCGAGGGCTGAGAAGGGGGTAGTGATGCAGATGAAGCACAAGGGGCTCACTTCGCTCATCGCATGTCTTGCCGTCAGCGCGGTCGGGGTCCCGACCGCGCTGGGCACGACCACGAAGAAGCCCACCGTCAAGAAGGTTCAGGTGGAGGACGACCTCTACTCGCCGACCAAGGTCACGATCAAGAAGGGCCAGCAGGTCAACTGGATCTGGAGCAACGCGAACTACGACACCCACACGGTGTCCCTGATCAAGGGCCCCAACGGCGTCAACAAGCACAAGTTCAGCTCAATTCAGGCCAGCACCGGCGTGCACTTCAAGCTGACCTTCCTCAAGCCGGGCGTGTACCACTTCGAGTGCATGATCCACCCGCTCCAGATGAACATGACGGTCACCGTCAAGAAATAGAAGGGGGCCTATCGTGACCGGACCAATCGGCCGGCGCCAGTTCGTCGCCAGCGCCGGCGGCACGCTGTTCTGCACCCTCGCGGGGCAGCGCCTGAGCAGCAACTCCCACGTCGACATCGAGAAGCTGAGCGGCGGCATCCCGGTGCCGCCCCAGGTGGCGGCGTACTACAACGCGCAGTCAGACGTGCACCCGGACTTCGTCTCCGACGTGCGCCCGCGGGACGCGACGGCCACCGGCCAGGTCCAGACATACTGGATCAAGGCCGTCAGGGCCCCCAAGTGGAACATCGTCCCCACCCATCACGACGGGATGATGGACAGGAAGGTCCCCGGGAAGACCACGTTCACGGCGCTCGCCTACCAGGCATGGGCCCCCGGCTTTGCCAAGCCGCTGGGGCCGCCCCAGATCCCGGGGCCACTGCTGCAGGCGCAGACCGGGGACACGATCGTGGTCAATTTCCGCAACGAGACCGGCGTGCCGGTCACGATGCACCCGCACGGGATCTTCTACACCCATGACATGGACGGCGCCTACAAGGGCAAGTACACCGAGCCCAGCGGCTTCGTCGAGAACGGCAAGACGTTCCAGTACGTGTGGGACGCCCGCCCCGGCACGGAGGGCGCGTGGCTGTATCACGACCACGGTCCCATGGACCCGCTGCCGGTGTTCAAGGGGATGTTCGGCGGCCTGATCATCCGCAAGCCGACCGATCCGCTCCCCACCCGGGAGTTCTTCGTCTTCCTGCACTCCTTCGCGCCGCTGGCCACCGGCCTGGACCAGCAGTTCAGTTGCATCAACGGCCGCGCCTACGCGGGCAACACCCCGACGCTGCATGCCAAGGTGGGCGACACGGTCACGTGGCACGTGGTCGCGCTCGACAACGACTTCCACGCCTTCCACCTGCATGGCCACCGCTGGACCGAAGATGGCGTGGTGATCGACAACCGCGTGCTCGGGCCGGCCGACGTGACCTCGTTCACGATCGTGGAGGACAACCCGGGCCGCTGGTTCTACCACTGCCACGTGTTCTCCCACCTGCACATGGGGATGAACGGGTGGTACGTCGTCGCCCCCTGAGACGGATGTGCTGGGCGGCCGCCGGTCTGGCGGCGACCGCCTTCGCGCTGGCGCTGGTCATCCCGCGGCCGGCCCGCGCTGACGACGCCAAGGTCGCCATCGGCCACTACCAGTGGTCCAGCGCGGTGGTGCACGTCGATCTGGGCCAGCACGTCACCTGGTACTGGGTCGGCCCCGACACCGAGCACTCGGTCACCGGGACCTCGGCCAACGACCTCACGGAGGACTCCGACCCGGGCCACCTGCCCGACCACCGCGTCGGCTCGACGTTCCAGCTGACGTTCACCCAGCCGGGCGTCTACGAGTTCCAGTGCAAGCTGCACCCGGTGGTGCACGGCGAGGTCATCGTCTCCGGCACGCCCGGCAACCCCGATGACGACCCGGACCCGATCCCCAAGCCCAACGTCGATCTCACCCGTCCCACCCTCAGCGGCCTGTTCCTGTCACCGCCGAGCTTCCGCGCGGACGGGACCACGCTGAACCTGGCGCTCAACGACCCGTCGCTGATCGACGCCGAGATCTGGCACGTGGCCCACGGGCACCGCACCACCTACGCCGGCTGGCAGACCTGGCACGCCCACATCGGCTTCAACTACCTGCCCTTCGGCGCGCGCGCACACCACTTCCGGCCCGCCCCCGGCCACTATGTGGCGTTCGTGCAGGCCACCGACCTGTTCAGCAACGTGAGCACCACCCACCGGGTGGCGTTCCGCATCCTGGCCGCGCCGCGCCGGCGGCGGACCTGACGGGTTCGATCAGGCCGCGGCCTCAGAGCGGACGCGACGGCTCCACGGCGATTCAGGGCGTTCCTGGAGCTCGCCGTCGAGCTCGATGTCGACCTTCTCGTTAAAGAAGCACAGCAGCCTGGCGATCCGGCCGACCTCGGCCAGAGGCTGGTCGTAGTACCAGGTGAGGTCCGTGCCGTCGCCGCCGTTCTGAAGCTTGACCGAGTGGTACGCGGCCGTCCCCTTGTACGGGCACCGGGTCACGGTGTCCGACGGCTCGAGCTCGGCGACCACGTCATCGCGCGGGATGTACCAGCGCGGCGGCAGGTTGGACTCGAACAGCGCCAGCGCGCGATCGGTCTCGGCCAGCAGCTCGCCGCCCAGGGAGACGCGGATGTGGCGGTCGGTGCTGACCACGTCGACCCGGTGGTAGGGGTCGCGCGGGTGGACGCCGATCTGCTCGCCCTCCTCCAGCCACCGGCCCATGCGGTCGAAGTAGAAGGCCACCAGATCCTTGATGAACGGGGCGTCGGGCAGCGGGTCGGGGTAGTACCAGGCGCCATTCTCCACCGTCTCGCCCCCGGCCTGGATCGTGTAGTAGGAGGCGTCGCCCTTCTTGGGGCAGTGCGTGTGGCGGTCGGTCGGCGTCAGCACCTCGGAGCGCACGTCTTCAGGCGGGAAGTAGTAGATCGGCTGGAGCCCCGACTCGTGCAGGATGAACGCGTTGCGGCTGTCGGCGATGACCTCCCCGCCGACCTCGACGCGGATGCGCTTGGGTGTGTGCTCGAGGTAGATCGTGCGCCCGGGCGGCGGCGGCTCGAAGTTGAAATGCCCTGCCGGGGCCTTGCTGAGCGGACCGTTACCGGTCGTCCATCCCATGACGATCAGAGTACCAACCGGGCGATCCCGGGCTGCGAGGCCTGGCAGACTGGCGCCGATGAACTTCGCCCGCGATGTCGTTGAGGCCGCCCCCGCCCGCGACCGGGCGCTCCTGGAGATCGGGCGCGACGGCGCCCGGCGCGAGTGGACCTTCGGCGAGGTCGCCGACGCATCGGCCCGGCTGGCGGGGACGCTCCTGGCCCGCGGCGTGGCGCGTGGCGACGTCGTCATGACGCTGATCGGCAACCGGCCGGACTGGGTGCTGACGATGGTCGCCTGCTTTCGCATCGGCGCCGTTGCCCTGCCCTGCAACGAACAGCTCCGAGCCAAGGACCTGCGCCAGCGCCTCGACATCGCGCAGCCCACGCTGATCGTCGCCGACGAGCGCAACGCCGGCGAGCTCGCGGCGGCCGGGATCGAGCCCGGGCCGGGGCTCGTCCTCATCCCCGACGCGGCCCTGTTCGCCGCCGACCCGGTCCCCGCCGTCGAGCTGGCCTCCAGCGACCCGTGCCTCATCACCTTCACCAGCGGGACCACCGGCGAGGCCAAGGGAATCGTGCACGGCCAGCGCTACCTGCCCGGCCAGCGCCTGCAGGCCGAGAACTGGCTCGGCGGCCGCCCCGGCGAGCTGGTGTGGTGCACGGCAGCCAGCGGCTGGTCCAAGTCGGCGCGCAACGTGTTCATCGCCCCGTGGCTCACCGGCGCCGCCGGGCTCCTGCACGACGCCCGCTTCGACCCGGCGCAGCGCCTCGAGATCCTCGCCGCGGAGCGAGTCAACGTGCTGTGCATGGCCCCGACCGAGTACCGGGTGATCGCCAAGCGCGTCGAGCTGGAACCGGTGCCGTCGCTGCACGGGCTGGTGGCCGCCGGCGAGGCGCTCAACCCCGAGGTGCTGCGCGCCTTCCAGGAGGCCATGGGCCTGGAGATCCGCGACGGCTACGGCCAGACCGAGACCGGCCAGCTCACCGGCGTACCGGCCGGCGGGACCGTCCGCCCCGGCTCGATGGGCCGCCCGTTGCCGGGGATCGACCTGGTGGTGGACGACGGCGAGCTCGTCCTGGCCGATCCGCGCACCGATCCCACGTTCTTCGTGGCCACGCTGGGCGGCGAGCGCTCGCCCGAGGACCGGCCGTGGCGGACAGGGGACCGCGTCACTCGCGACGAGGACGGCTACCTCTACTTCGAGGGACGCACCGACGACGTGATCATTTCGGCCGGCTACCGCATCGGCCCGTTCGAGGTGGAGTCCGCGCTCGTCTCCCACGGCGCCGTGGCCGAGGCGGCGGTGGTGGCCGCCCCTGACCAGGAGCGCGGCGCCGTCGTGCGCGCGGTGGTCGTGCTGCGGGACGGCTACAGCCCCTCCGACTCGCTCGTGGCCGAGCTCCAGGACCACGTCAAGCACGAGACCGCGCCCTACAAGTACCCGCGGATCGTGGACTTCGCGCCCGATCTGCCCAAGACGTCCAGCGGCAAGGTGCAGCGCGCGCTGCTGCGCCAGGCATAGCGCATTGGACCGGAGTTCTGCGGGGCGGCGCGCTAGCCTCACTCGGCGATGGACGCGTCCCGTCCTGCCATCGCGATCACCACGCCCTTCACCCACGCCAGCTACGGCGTGTGGCATCAGCAGTCCGCCGTGCTGCCCGCCGGCTACGTGGACGCGGTGCGCCAGGCCGGCGGACTGGCGGTGATGGTCGCGCCCGACCCCGAGCTGGTGACCGACCCCAATGACCTGCTGGCGCGGGTCGACGGCCTCATCCTGTCCGGTGGCGTTGACGTGGACCCCAGCACCTACGGCGCCGAGCCCCATCCCGAGACCAAGGGCTGCACGCCCGAGCGCGACGCCTTCGAGATCGCGCTCGTCCGCCGCGCGGTCGAGCTCGACATGCCCTTGCTCGGCGTCTGCCGCGGCATGCAGCTGCTCAACATCGCCTACGGCGGCACGCTGCTCCAGCACCTGCCCGAGACCTTCGGCCACCACGAGCACCGGCGGGTCCCCGGCAGCTTCGACGAGGCCGACCACGACGTCCGCCTCGTCCCCGACTCGCTGGCCGCGGTGGCCGCGGGCGAGCTCCTGCACACCACCAAGTCACACCACCACCAGGGCGTGGACGTTCTCGGGGAGGGGCTGATCGTCACCGGCAGCTCGGCGATCGACGAGCTCACCGAGGCCATCGAGCTGCCCGATCACCGCTTTGTGCTCGGCGTGCAGTGGCACCCCGAGGCCGACGAGCGCAGCCGGGTGATCGGCGCGCTGGTGCAGGCCGCGGCGCAGTATCGCGACGCGCGCGCCGCGGTGGCCTGACCCGCGGCCGTCACCTCACCGCGATGGGCTCGTCATAGCCCGCCTCGCGCACCGCGCGCTGCACGTCGGCGGCATGTTCGGGCCCGCGGGTTTCCAGCACGAGCTGGACCGCTGACTCGCGCACATGCAGGTCGAAGCCCTCGCGGATGTGCTCGACGTCGAGCAGGTTGGCGCCGAGCTGCCCCACCAGCGAGAGCAGCAGCGCCAGTGACCCGGGCCGGTCGGGGAGCCGGGCCAGGAGGACGTGGCGGCGCCCGGCCTGGCTCTCGTGGCGGCGCGCGATGTCGCCCAGCAGCCCGGGATCGACGTTGCCGCCGGAAAGGATGACCGCCGTGGTCCCCTCGCCGCCGATGGGGCGCGCCCGGCCGGCCAGCAGCGCCGCCACGCCGACGGCGCCGGCACCTTCGACCACGAGCTTGGCCCGCTCCAGCAGGAACACCATGGCCTCGGCCACCTCCTCCTCGGAGACCACCACCACCTCGTCAACCCACTGGCGGATGAGCTCCAGCGTCAGCCCGCCGGGACGCTTGACCGCGATCCCGTCAGCGATGGTCAGCGCCGAGGCCACCGCGATCGGCTTGCCGGCCTGAAGCGACGCCGGAAACGGGGCGCACGCCGCCGCCTGGACGCCGATCACCTCGACCTCGGGCCGCTGCGACTTCACCGCGATGGCCACGCCGCTGATGAGGCCGCCGCCGCCGATCGGCACCATGACCCGCGCCAGGTCGGGCACCTGGGCCAGCAGCTCGAGGCCGAGCGTGCCCTGCCCCGCCACCACCTCCGGGTCGTCGAAGGGATGCACGAAAGCGTGTCCGCCGGCGTACGCGTACTCGCGCGCCGCGGCCAGGGACTCATCCACGCTCTCGCCCACCAGCCGCACGCGCGCCCCCAGCGCCAGGGTGGCCTCGGCCTTGGCGATGGGCGCCGACTCGGGCATGAACACGTCGCAGGAGACGCCGCGCTCGCGCGCCGCGTAGGCCACCGCCTGGGCGTGGTTGCCGGCGCTGGCGCACACCACGCCGTCCTCGCAGGCATCGCCGAGGGACGCGATCTTGGCCAGCGCGCCGCGGATCTTGAACGACCCCGTGCGCTGCAGGTTCTCGGCCTTGAGCGCGACGGTGATCCCGGTGCGCTCGGTCAGGGTGCGAGAGCTCAGCACCGGCGTCTCGCGGATCACGCCGGCGCCCGCCTCAGCGGCTCGGCGGATGTCGTCGGCCGACGGGGCGGCCCGCCGGGAGGTCGAGGCCGGCTCAGCCAGGAAGCGCCACCACCGCGTCCATCTCGACCTGCGCCCCGCGCGGCAGGGCGGACACCCCGACGGCCACTCGGGCCGGCGGGCTTGACTCGAAGAACGAGGCGTAGACCTCGTTGACCGACGCGAACTCCGACATGTCGGTCAGGTAGATCGTCACCTTGACGGCGTCGCCGAGCGTGACCCCGGCGGCGTGGCAGACCGCCGCCAGGTTCTCCAGGCAGCGTCCAGCCTGGTCGGCCGCGGTGGCCCCCACCAGGTCGCCGGTTCGCGGGTCGAGGGGGATCTGCCCGGAGCAGAACAGCAGGCCGCCGGCGGCGACGGCGTGCACGTATGGACCGATCGCCGCCGGAGCGTCGCTGGCGGAGACCGGTTCCCTGTTACCAGCCAAATCTTCTCCTTAGTCTCGAAGCACTCTCGCACGCACAAGCCTATTGCCCCCATGTCGCGGGGGTAGCCTCCCCCAGGATGCCCAATCGCCTGGCCCACGAGACCTCCCCCTACCTGCTCCAGCACGCCCACAACCCGGTCGACTGGTATCCGTGGGGGGATGAGGCGCTGCAGCGCGCCCGCGAGCTTGACCGTCCGCTGCTGGTCTCGATCGGCTACTCGGCCTGTCACTGGTGCCACGTGATGGAGCACGAGACCTTTGAGGACCCCGACGTGGCGGCACTGATGAACGAGCGCCTGGTCTGCGTCAAGGTCGACCGCGAGGAGCGCCCCGACATCGACGCGGTCTGCATGGAGGCCTGCCAGGCGATGACCGGTCAGGGCGGATGGCCGCTCAACGCCTTCCTCACCCCCGAGCAGGCCCCGTTCTACGTCGGCACCTACTTCCCGCCCGAGCCTCGCCACGGGATGCCGCCGTGGCGCGCCGTCGTCGAGGCCGTGTCCGAGGCGTGGTCGGAGCGCAAGGAGGTTGTCCGCGAACAGGGCGCCCAGGTCCTGCGCTCGCTGGGCGCGGCCACCCGCCTGCCGGCCACCGATGAGCCGATCACCGATGCCATCCCCGCCCAGGCGACGTCGGGCCTGCAGCGCCTGTATGACCCCGCCAACGGCGGCTTCGGGCGCGCGCCGAAGTTCCCCCAGGCCTCGCTGATCGAGTTCCTGCTCGCGCGCGGCGAGCGCGACATGTCGCTGGGCTCGTTGCGGGCGATGGCGGCGGGCGGGATCTATGACCAGATCGGCGGCGGCTTCGCCCGCTACGCGGTCGACGCCACGTGGACGGTGCCCCACTTCGAGAAGATGCTCTATGACAACGCGCTGCTGGCCCGGGCCTACCTCCACGGCTGGCAGATCTCCTCCGAGCCCGTTCTGCGCCGCGTCTGCGAGGAGACGCTGGACTGGACGCTGCGGGAGATGCGGGGCCCCGAGGGCGGCTTCTGCTCGGCCCTGGATGCCGACTCCGAGGGCGTCGAGGGCCGGTTCTACGTCTGGACGCTGGACGAGCTGCGCGCCGTGCTGGATGACCAGGACCGGTTTGACGAAGCGGTGGCGTTCTTCGGCGCGACCGAGTACGGCAACTTCGAGGGCGCCAACGTGCTGGAGGGCCGCGGCCCGGTCCCCGAGCGGCTCGGCGACATCCAGGCCGCGCTGCTGGCCGCGCGCGCCGAGCGCGTGCGCCCCGGCCTGGATGACAAGCGCCTGGCCTCTTGGAACGCGCTCATGATCTCCGCGCTGGCCCAGGCCGGCGGCGCGCTGGAACGGTCGGACTACGTGTCCGCCGCCGTTGCCTGCGCCGAGTTCGTCCTGGGCGAGATGCGCGACTCAGACGGCCGCCTGCTGCGCACCTGGAAGGACGGCCGGGCCCACATCGACGCCTATCTCGAGGACCACGCCTACCTGCTCGAGGCCCTGCTGACGCTGTATGAGGCGACGTTCGACGCGCGCTGGTACGCCGAGGCCCGCGCCATGGCCGACACGATGATCGCGCGCTTCGCCGACGAGGAGCACGGCGGCTTCTTCACCACCGCCGCTGCCCAGCATCGAGGCTTCGCGCGACAGAAGGACCTCGACGACTCCCCGATCCCCTCCGGCGGCGCCGCCGCCGCCTTCGGCCTGCTGCGGCTGGCCCGCCTCACCGGCGAGTTTCACTACGAGCGGCGCGCGCTCGACGTGCTGCGGGTGCGGGCGCCGATCGTGGGCGAGCATCCCCACGGCTTCGGGCACACGCTGTCCGCGCTGGACTTCTACCTGGCGCCGGTGCGCGAGGTGGCGATCGCCGGCGCCGGCGACGATGCGGGCGCGGCGGCCTTGGCGCGGGTGGTGCGCGGCGCGTACCGGCCCCACGTGGTGCTGGCCGGCGGCGGGCGGGCACCGACGGCGAACGCCGGCGAGTCGTTGGTCGCGGTCCCGTTACTCGAGGGCCGCGCGCCCGTTGATGGGCGCGCCGCGGCGTACGTGTGCGAGCACTTCGCCTGCCAGACGCCGGTCACCGACCCCCAGGCCCTGGCCGCCGCGCTCCAGGCTGAGCCGCCCTACAGGACCGGCAGGTAGCGCTCGAGCTCCCAGGGCGTGACCTGCACGCGGTAGTCGTCCCACTCCTGGCGCTTGATCTCGATGTAGCGGTTGAACATGTGCTCCCCGAGGGTGCGCAGGACCAGTTCGGACTGGGCGGTCAGCTCGATGGCCTCGCCGAGAGTCTCGGGCAGCTGGTCGATGCCCAGCCGGCGGCGCTCGTCGGGTGAGAGGTGGTAGAGGTTCTTGTCCATCGGGTCGGGCAGCTCATAGCCGTGCTCGATGCCCTCCAGGCCCGCCTGGAGCAGGACCGCGAAGGTCAGGTACGGGTTGCAGGCCGGGTCGGGGCAGCGCAGCTCCATCCGCGTCGCCTTCTCCTTGCCCGGGTGATAGAGCGGGACGCGCACCAGGGCCGAGCGGTTGCGCCGCGACCACGCCACGTACACCGGCGCCTCGTAGCCGGGCACCAGGCGCTTGTAGGAGTTGACCCACTGGGCGAACACCGAGCAGATCTCGCGGGCGTGGTGTAGCTGGCCGGCGATGAACGCCTTGCCGACGTCGGATAGGAAGTACGGGTCGTCCCCGTCGTAGAAGGCGTTGCGCTCGCCCTGGAACAGCGACTGGTGGGTGTGCATCCCCGATCCGTTCTTGCCGAACAGCGGCTTGGGCATGAAGGTGGCGTGCAGGCCGTACTTCATGGCGTATTCCTTGACCGTGATCCGGTAGGTCATGCAGTCGTCGGCCATCTTGAGCGCGTCGGCGTAGCGCATGTCGATCTCGTGCTGGCTGGGCCCCACCTCGTGGTGGGTGTACTCGGTGTGGATCCCCAGCTGCTCGAGCGCCAGGACCGTCTCGCGGCGCAGGTCCGAGCCGGCGTCCAGCGTGGTCAGATCGAAGTAGCCGCCCTCGTCGAGCACCTCGGTTGACTTGCTGTCGCGGAAGTAGAAGTACTCGAGCTCGGGGCCCACGTAGAAATGGTCGAAGCCCATGCTCTCGGCCCGCTGGATCGCGCGGCGCAGGACGTGGCGCGGGTCGCCTTCGTACGGCGTGCGCTCGGGGGTCATGATGTCGCAGAACATCCGCGCCACCCCCGCCTCGCCCGGCCGCCACGGCAGCACGCAGAACGTGCTGGGGTCGGGCTGGGCGATCATGTCGGACTCCTCGATGGCGTTGAAGCCGGTGATCGACGACCCGTCGAACCCCATGCCGCCCTCGAACGCGTCCTCGAGCTCGGTGACGTTGATCGAGAACGCCTTGAGCTGGCCGAGGATGTCGGTGAACCACAGGCGGATGAACCGGATGTCTCGCTCCTTGACGATGGCCAGGACATCGTCAGGCGTGAGGCTGAGTGTCTGCGGGGTCTGGGCCATCGCGCGGGAACCTTACTTGGCGCGCGCCCCGGGGGATGCGCCCGGGGGCGCGCCGGGGATGGCTGAGGCAGCGATGGCGGCTAGGCCGGGGTTCGGGGAGCGTGGTCGCCCAGCCACCGTCGCGCCCAGCTCTGCAGCTCGGTGAGCGCGGGCTCGAGCTCTGAGCCCATCTTGCTCAGCTCGTACTGGACGCGCAGCGGAGGCCCGGGAATGACGGTGCGCTGCACCATCCCCCGCGCCTCCAGCTCCTTCATGCGCTCCGACAACAGGCGGTCAGAGAGCTCCGGGATCGCCTGCGCGATCTCGGAGAAGCGCAGCGGCCCGTCCATCAGCACGCGGAGGATGGCTCCGGTCCAGCGTCGGCCGACCAGCTCCACCGCCTCGTGATAGAGGGGGCAGCAATTGCCGCGGGCCGCGTCGTCGCTGCTGCCGCGGGCCCGATCCTCGGTCGAGGAGTGCTGGTTCGCGGCCATCAGGGACTCGTAGCTTAACGTGCGCGGCGGCCTCTGATCGCGCTTAGGCGGCCTCGAGTCGCCGGGAGGCCTCGGGGGACCCGTCTACGGGGATCTCGCCGGCGACGTTCACCATCGCCGTGAAGCCCTCCAACGAGACCGCCGCGATCGCCTCCAGGATCTCCTCGTCGTCCCAGCCGGCCTCGCGGGCCTCCTCGTGCAGGTGCATCGCAGGCCGGCCCTCCTCTAGGAGCGCCTGGAGGTAGCGCAGCAGCGCGGCCTCATGCGGGTCCTTGGAGGTGAACTGACGTGCGGCCGCCACCTCGTCGAGCGCCAGCCCCGCGGCGCGGGCGGCGCGCGAGTGCATCGCGATGCCCGGCTGGGAGTGGTAGTGCTCGGCGACGGCCAGCGCGATCCGCTCGAGCGTCGGCAGCGTCAGCTTGCCGTGCCGCAACTCCGAGCGAAAGCGCGCATAGGCGCGCAGGGCCGCCGGAGATCCGGCCAGCACCCCCAGGAAGTTCGGCAGCTGCCCGCCCGAGGACAGGGCGCCGCGCAGGACCGCGACCGAGCCCTCCGGGGCAGTGAGGTCGTCATGGATCTGGAACCTGCTCATAGATATCTTCATCGCTGACCACCGAGGTCTGAAAGAGAGGGAGAAGGCACGCGCTCGAGGGAACGTTGCCCTTTACTTTCAACATCTGCTTACGGAACATAAGTGTACCTGCGGGTGCCCACCCTGGCAAGGGAAAATAGGGTCGCCATTTCTCCTTTTACGGGCCTCGATAAACAAGGGATCACCGCCTGGGTAATGGTTGTGTAAGGGGCGAGGTGGCTGCAGGGCCGTGCGCCCCGTCACCAGGTCTCACTCACCTAGACGCGCCAGGCCCTCAAATCGTGACCACGAGCTTTGCCGCCCGCCCGCCCGGACTCCATGAGACGGTGCGCTTCGACGATCTCATCGAAGGCGAACACCCGTGCCGGACGGGCCGCGAGTGTGAACACGGGCCGGCGCGTCGTGCCGCCGGGGCACGACCGTGAGCGGGGGCGGACGGCCGACGGCGTGGCCCCGCTGATCAGTGCAGGTGCGCGACGGCGTGCAGCGTCGCGGCGTGGGCGCTCGTCACCGCCGCGAGGATGAGCATCACGCCGAGCAGGAACGCCCACAGGGCGGCGCGGTCCGGACGGAAGCCGGTGCGCTCGTACCGGCGCTCCGGGCGGCGGCGCGAGCTCTGCGACCTCGCAGGGGCGTAGCGGTCGGCCACCTGGCCCCGGATCGTGACCGTCCGGCGACCGGGGACCCCACCCGAGGGCGTCCAGGCGGCGGCGACGACGGCGTCGTGCTCCGGGATGTCGTCGGCCGCGGGAGCGGCCGGCTGGGGCGCGGTCGACCAGTCCAGGCGGTCGACGGCCTCTTGCTCGGAGGTGGACCAGTCGTCGAGCGCGCGCACGGCGGACGGCAACCGCTCCTGCTCGCGGGCATCCCATTCCAGCAGCGCAGCCCGCGCGGCGTCGCGCGACGCCCGGCGCGCGTCGTGCTGGCTACGGTCTCCCCGGGCCTCGGCTACGCCTGATTGCGGCATTCGTCCTCCTTCTCGGCTTGCGGGGTTAGCTGACGGGCTCGCGCCGAAAGAGCGGCGCTACACGCTGGGCGCGATTCGCCCCAACAACTTGGGTCCCCCGCTTCCACATCCCCACCAGCGGCATGGAGCGGATCGGAATTCAGCTGTACGGAGCGGCGATCCTACCAACGCTTCCGGCGGATCGAAATCCGCAGGTTTTCGCAAAGTGCGCCGTTATCGCCTGCGGGCGTCCGGAGCTACTCTTTGCCGGCCACTTTGGCCACGAAGGCGGCGACGTTCTGGGCATCTTCGCCCTGGACGACGGCCGCCGGCATGACCCCGTAGCCCAGGCATCCCTGATCAGAGCCCTTGGGCGGGTTGGGCAGGCAGCCGTTCTTGATCGTGTTGAGAACGACCGACTGCGCCGGCTTGAGGACGTCCAGGTTGGGCCCGACCTTGCCGACCGCGTTGGCCGCCGCCAGCGTGTGACAGACGCCACAGTGCTGTCCGAACAGCTCGCGGCCGCTCTTCTCGGCGGGGGTCAGCTTGATCCCGCCCACCTGCGCGCTGGCGTTGTGATGGTTGCCGGTGAGCATCAGCAGCGGCAGCACCACGCCGAACACCGCCGCCGTCACCGCGAACACGGTGATGTTGACGGTGCTGCCGCGTCGTCCCGGGTCCCGGCGATGCGGGGTCGCGGTCCCGGTGCCGCGGGTGGCCAGGACCAGCAGGACCAGAGCCACGACGACCCAGAAGGCGACGAATGCAGCGACGGCAAGCACGCGGTCGGGACCTTATCGTGCGGGCCGACGGGATGATCCGCCGCTCACCTTCTCCGCCCCGAGGCAAAGCTCATGATCGGTGGCGCGACGGCCCGGAAGTCCTCGGCCTCCCCGCTCGCGCTCGCCACCGCAGGCCCCCCGCCGGCGGCCGCGGCGGCCTTCTGCTCGGCCAGGCCGCGGCGGACCTGCTCGTCGAGCATCGAGAAGTCCTTGATCTCGGCGACGATCTGGTCCGGCGCGTCGATCGAGCCCACCCAGTCGACCAGGATGTTGATCGCCCCGCCGGCGGCGGCCAGCTTCTCGAGCTTGCCCGAGACCAGCATGAGCGGCTCGGTCCGCACCACCAGCCGGTGGCGCTCGTAGATCTGGGGCGGGACCACGAGGTTGATCGTGCCGTACTCGTCCTCGAGCAGCAGGAAGACGATCCCGCTGGCCGTCCCCGGACGCTGGCGGGCCACCACCAGCCCCCCGATCCGCACGCGCCGGCCATGATCGAGCTGCTCCAGGTCCCGGCTGGTGACGGTGTCGGACGCCATCCGCTCGCGCAGCAGGGCCAGGGGATGCGCGCGGGTGGTCAGGCCGGTGGTGCCGTAGTCGGCCAGCATCGCCTCCCATTCGGTGAGGTCGCGCAGCGAAGGCGGCGCCGGTAGATCGAGCGGGAGCGCCAGCTGGGTGCCGCCGGGAACGCTGCGCCCGGGTGACATCACGCCCAGCTGCCACAGCGCCACCCGGCGGGCGAACCCGGGGCGCAGCAAACCGGACGCGGACCCACCCCCCACGGCGAGCGTGTCGCACGCCCCCGACCAGGCCAGCAGCTCGAGCGCGGCGGCGCCGCAGCCCGCCCGCGAGGCGAGGTCTGAGAGCCCGCGGAAGCGCCCTCCCCTCTTGCGCGCGGCCACCAGATCCTGGGCGTCCTGGGCGCGGACCCCGCGGACGTAGCCCAGGCCGACCCGGACCCCGAGGTCGGGCAGCGTGCTGCCGGGCTCGATCTCGCACTCCACACCGCTCTCGTTGACATCGGGCGGATGGACGGCGATGCCACGCCGCTGCGCCTCGTGCACGAGCGCGTCGGGCGGATAGAAGCCCATCGGCTGCTCGTTGAGCAGCGCGCACAGGAACTCCTGGGTGTAGTGGACACGCAACCATGTCGACTGGTAGGCGAGCAGGCCAAAGGCGGCGCCGTGGGCCTTGGGGAAACCGAACCCGGAGAAGCCCTTGACCATCTCCCACACCCGCTCGGCGGTCTCATCCTCGACCTCGTGCTTGCGCTTGGCCCCGTCCACGAACCGGGCGTGGTAGGCCTCGATCGCCGCCTCCGAGCGCTTGCGGCTCATCGCCCGGCGCAGCCCCTCCGCCTCCCCTACCCCGAAGCCGGCGAAGGCGATCGACACCTCCAGCACCTGGTCCTGGAAGATGATCGTGCCCAGCGTCTCCTCCAGCACGGGCTTCAGCGACGGGTGGTCGTAGGGAACCTCGAAGCCCGGATCGACTCGCAGGCGCTGACGGCGCGCGATGTAGGGATTGACGGCGCCGCCCTGGATCGGACCCGGGCGCACGATCGCCACCTGGATCGTGATGTCGCGGAGGTTCTCGGGCCGTGTGCGGCGCAGCGAGGCCATCTGCGCCCGGCTCTCGATCTGGAACACCCCGGTGGTGTCGGCGCTCTGGATGCACTCGTAGGTGGCGGGGTCGTCGTAGGGGATCCGGGAGAGATCGACGCGCTCGCCGCGGGTCCGGGCTATGAGCTCCACCGTGCGCTCGACCGCCGAGAGCATCCCCAGCCCCAGCACATCGATCTTGAGAAAGCCCGCGTCCGCGCACGAGTCCTTGTCCCACTGGACGATCTGGCGGCCCTCCATCGCCGCCGGGACGATCGGGCAGCAGTCGATCAGCGGCCGGGTGGCGATGATCATGCCCCCGGAGTGCTGGGACAGGTGGCGCGGCAGGCCGTGGGCCTCGGCCGCCAGCCGCGCCAGCCACGCCCACCGGCCGCTCAGGGCGGCGGGACGCTGTCGGGTGCCGGCGATGTCGCGGCCCACCTCGCGCGCGTCCCACCCCTCGCTGCCCCGGGCCACCCGCTCGATCTCCCCCGGCGGCAGCCCCAGCGCCTTGCCCAGCTCCCGGATCGCGCCGCGGGCCCGGTAGGTGGGGAAGGCCGCCACCAGCGCCGAGCGCTCGTAGCCGTAGCGCTCGTGCACGCGCGGGATCAGCTTCTCGCGGATGTCGCGCGGGAAGTCCAGGTCGATGTCGGGCAGCGAGGTCAGCTCCTCGTTGAGAAAACGCCCGATCAGCAGCTCGTTGGCGATTGGGTCCACGTGCGAGAGCCCGGTGAGGAAGCAGACGATCGACGACACGCTCGAGCCGCGGCCCCGCCCCGGCGGCAGCAGCGCTCGCGCGCTCTCGGTTCCGCGCACCTCCACCGCCACCTCGCGGGCCAGCTCCAACATGTCGTGGTGCAGCAGGAAGAAGCCGGGCAGGCCCAGCGAGTCGATGATCCGCATCTCCTCCCCCAGGCGCGCGCTCGCCCGCTCCCGGATGTCGGCCGGCGACGTGTCGTAGCGCTCGTGCAGACGGGCGTCGCACAGCTCGGCCAGCGTGCGCATTGCGCCGTCGTCCTCAGCGCCCGGATAGCGATAGCCGAGGTCGCTGCCCAGGTCGAAGCGCAGCCGGTCGGCCAAGCGGGCGGTCTCGGCCACCGCCTCGGGCTGCTCGACGAAGCGGGCCGCCATCGCCTCGGGCGAGGCCATGACGTGGCTGAAGTTCCCCCGGCGCTGGGGCTCGGAGGCATCCAGTGTGGTGTGCATGCGCACGGCCACGAACGCGTCCTGCAGCGGCGCCCGGCTGCGAGCGTGGGCGTGCACGTTGCCGGTGGCCACGCAGGCCACCCCCAGGCGGCGGGCCAGGTCCCCCAGCCGGCGGTTGCGCGCCCGGTCGTCGCGCAGGAACGGCCGCTGCAGCTCGACGCGCAGCCGCTCGGGCCCGAAGGCATCGAGCAGCCGGCGCAGGGTGGGCTCGTCATGCACTCCGCGCAGGGCGCAGCCGCTCAGGCAGACGAGGCCCTCGGCGTGACCGAGCACCGTCTCCAGGGGGACCGTGGGATCGGTCGGCGGTGCCCCCGGGCGTCCGTCGCGCGTGTGCGCATGCGCACGGGTGAGGATGCGGCACAGGTTGGACCATCCGCGCGCGTCCTGGACGAGCAGCGTGAGGTGGCGGCCGTCGTCAAGGTCAAGCTCGGCGCCGTGGATCGGTCTCAGGCCCAGCGCCCGGGCCGAGACGGCGAACTCCATCGAGCCCGAGACCGAGTTGTGGTCGGTCAGTGCGACTGTCTCATAGCCCAGCGCCAGCGCCGCGGGCACCAGCTCGTCGGGCAGCGAGGCCCCGTCCAGGAACGAGAACGCCGAATGGCAGTGCAGCTCCACATACATCGAACACATGTTCGCATCGGCGGGGCCGAGACACAAGCGGCTCAGCTGGTGACCGCGGCCAAGGCGCCGAGAGCGCTCAGCTCGTGACCGCGGGCTGAGCCCAGCGAGCCGAGGTCGGCGCGGCTGACGCCGGTCTTGGCGTAGACGGCCTTGACGTGGTCCTGCACCGTCCACGGCGACAGTCCCAGCATCGCCGCGATGGACTTGGTGGGGCGACCCTGGGCCAACAGCAACGCGACCTCGCGCTCACGGGCGCTGAGACCCATCGCGCGCAGCACGCTGTCCAGGACCAGCTCGCCGGGGGCGGGCTGCACGACCGCGGCCACGTTCCCGGACGCGGCGTCGTCCAGCAGCGACACGTCGATGACGAACCAGCGGCCGTCCAGGGCTCGCATCCGCGCCGTCGCCGGTCCTCCGCGGCGATCCCAGCGCGCCCGTGCCGCCAGGAACGACATCACGCCCGGAGCCTGGTTGCCACCGGGTCCGGGCAGGAGCGCCAGCCGCTTGCGGGCCACCGGATCGGCGGAGATCACGCGATCGGCGGCGTCGAGCAGCAGCACCGAGGGCGCGGAGCCGTCGGGGGGATCGACTGGGGCGGCCGAGGCGTCCGGTGAGATGACCGCGTCCCTCATCGCGCTCGTCGCGCCCGGCACCACGTTGGCCACGAACTGCAGGTCCTGCTCGGTCATCCGGCGCTCGGTGAACAGCACCAGCGACATCCACATGCCGTAGGCGTCGCTGAACGCCACCCGGAGCTCGTCGGCGACCCCGGTGGGCTCGATCATCTCCCGGAAGCGCGCGCTGGCCGACAGCCGGTTGCCCGTCGAGGTCGAGATCGCCGCCGCCTTGTCACGGCCGGTGCTGAGGTCGGCGAAGCGGTTGACATCGGGCCGGCGGTACTCGTAGACGAGCGACTCCTCAAAGCTGCCCGGTGCGTCACCCGCCGTCGCGCCGTCGAGCATCGAGCCCGAGGCCGGGTCGGTCCCGTGCCAGCACGAACTGCGGATCGCCAGCACGTCGGCGGACTCGGCCAGGAACGTCTCCACGATCGCGTGCGGGCTGGCGTGAGGCTGCTCGAGCGCCGTCTCGATCCGCCGCCGGGCGCGGGCGTAGTCCATGTCGGAGGGAAGCACGAACCCAGTCTGCCAGACGGTGTGGGGACCGGCCAATCCCTCATTTCCAGGGATTGAGCGCGGGCGGCGGGTGGCTGACCATGCCCGCCATGAACACACTCACCCACACCCACCCTGTCATCCAGTCCCTGAACGCCGCGCCCGGCGATTCGCTGCTCGGTGCTGCGATCCACATCCGGGTCCGCAGCGAGGACACCGGCGGCGCCTTCGGCCTCGTCGAGCAGGTCGTACCCGCCGGATTCCCGGGCCCGGCGCTCCATGTCCATCCCGAGTTCGAGGAGACGTTCTACGTGCTCCAGGGCCAGATCGCGATGCGCGTCGGTCACGAGGCCCACGAGGCCGGTCCCGGGACCGTCGCGGTGGTGCCGCGAGGCACCCCGCACACGTTCGCCAATCCCAGCGGCGAGCCGGCGCGCATGCTCGTCCTGGTCACGCCCGGCGGCTTTGAACGCTATTTCGAGGCGCTCATCGGGGCCGTCCGGACGGCGGGCGGGTTCCCGCCGGCGGAGGAGATGGTCGCACTGGGCATCGCCCACGGCAGCGTCCCGGTCGCCGACGCCCCGTGACACGGGTCGCGCACGCCCCGCGACACCGGTGGCGGAGACCCCGCGACCGTTGGGCGCACAAACCCCTTGACAAATTATTAGTGGCTGCTAAGTTATTTGTAGTTAGTGCTCACTAAGAAACTTCTGGAAGGAGGATGGCCATGAGCGCCACCGCACGCAGGGGTTGGACCCTGGCAATCGTTTCCGTAGGACTGTTCATGGTGGTGCTCGACAACCTGGTCGTCAGCGTCGCCCTGCCGAGCATCCACCGCGACCTGGGCGCTTCGATCCAGTCGCTCGAGTGGACGGTCAATGCCTACACCCTCTCCTACGCCGTTCTGCTGCTGACCGGCGCCGCGCTCGGCGACCGTCTCGGCCGCAAGCGCATGTTCATGACCGGCATCGCGCTCTTCACCGTGTCCTCGGCCGCGGCGGCGCTGGCGCCGAGCATCGGCCTGCTGATCGTGGCGCGGGCCATCCAGGGCGCGGGCGCGGCAATCGCCACGCCGCTGACGTTGACGCTGCTGGCCGACGCCTACCCGCCGGACCGCCGCGGCTTTGCCATCGGCGTGTGGTCGGGCATCAGCGGGATCGCCGTCGCCCTCGGCCCGCTGGTGGGCGGCGCGATGGTCCAGATCGCCTCGTGGCACTGGATCTTCTGGCTCAACGTGCCGATCGGCCTCGTCCTGGTGCCGCTGGCCGCGACGCGGCTGCGAGAGAGCTTCGGACCGTCCGGCGCGCTGGATCTGCCCGGCCTGGCCTTGGGGTCCGCCGGCCTGTTCGGGCTCGTCTTCGGCCTCATCCGCAGCCAGTCGCTGGGGTGGACCAGCGCCGAGGTGATCATCTCGCTGGCCGCGGGCGCCGCGCTGCTCGCAGCCTTCGTCATCCAGGAGCGCCGTACCGAGACTCCGATGCTCCCGATGGAGTTCTTCGCGCGACGCGGGTTCTCGGTCACCAACGCCGTCTCGCTCTCGATGTACTTCGGGATGTTCGGCTCCATCTTCTTCCTGAGCCAGTTCCTCCAGAACGTGCTGGGCAACAGCCCGCTGGAGGCCGGCGTGAAGCTGCTGGTGTGGACCGGCGCGACGATGGTCGTGGCGCCGCTGTCGGGCTACTTCTCCGAGCGCTACGGCAGCCGGCTGTTCATGGCCGCTGGCCTCGGACTGCAGGCGATCGCGCTCGGCTGGCTGGCGCTTGTGACCAGCGCCGGCACGAGCTACGTCAGCATGATCGGCCCGTTCCTCCTCGGTGGCTCGGGCATGGCGCTGGTGTTCGCTCCCTCCGCCACCGCGGTGTTGTCCTCGGTCCGCAGCGACCAGGCCGGCAAGGCGTCGGGCGCCACCAACGCCATCCGCGAGCTGGGCGGCGTGCTGGGAATCGCGGTGCTGTCCACCGTGTTCACCAGCCACGGCGGCTACGGCTCGCCGACGGAGTTCGTCAACGGCCTGACCCCGGCGCTGTGGGTCGGCACCGCGGTCCTGGCCATCGGGGCGCTGATCCCGCTCGTGTTCCCGTTCAACTCGCGGGCGAGCGCGGAGGCCCAGGCCAGCCTGGAGGCCGCCGAGCGCGAGCGTGCGGCGACCTCGGGCGCGGTGCTGGTCCCCGAGGCGGCCTGAGGGTGGCGTAGGATCGCAACCGAGCACGTCATGGCCACCTCCACCACTGACACCACGAGCACCCGTCAGCGCGTCCCGGCGTCCGAGCGCCGGGACGCGCTGATCGAGGCCGCGGTCCACGAGTTCGCCCACGGCGGCCTGTACGGCACCCCGGTCGACAAGATCGCGCGCGCCGTCGGCGTCGCCCAGCCTTACGTGTTCAGCCTCTTCGGAAGCAAGAAGGAGCTCTTCCTGGCTGCCGTCGAACGCAGCTTCGAGCACGTCGCCGAGCTGTTCACCAAGGCCGCCGACGAGTTCGATCCGGCGATCGCCCTCCCCGACGCCGACGTCCTGAAGGCGATGGGCCTCGCCTACGTCGAGATGGTCTCCACCGACCGCGACTACCTCATGATCCAGCACCAGGCCTACGCCGCCTGCAATGACGTGGCGATCCGCGATCACGTCCGCCACTGCTACGCCCAGCTCGTGGCCCACGTGCAGCAGCTGTCCGGCGCCGACCAGGAGTCACTCGATGACTTCTTCCGCTACGGAATGTGGCTCAACGTGGCCGCGGCGATGGGCGTGGAGGACCTGTCGGTCGGCTGCGAGTGGATGCGTCACGAGCTCGCGCAGGACGGCGAGCCCGCCTAGTCAAGTCAGGCCCCGCGGGCCTCGGGGTGGCAGGGCAGTCCGTCGTCGGGGATCGGCTCCCAAGCGGCGGCGTAGGCCACGTACTGGCGGTAGGTCGGGCGGATCCCGGGGTCGCCGTCGATGGCGCCCAGCCGGATCCCCACCGACTGAGGGCTGCGGCTGAACAGGGCTGAGCCGCAGTCGCCGCAGAAGTACTTCGCCGCGCCGTCGTCCGGCGGGTCCCAGGCCCGGAGGCGGTCCTCGCCCTGGACGATGCGAAACGCCTCGGGCGTGGTGCGGGCGTTGACAGACGCCGCCGTCCCGGTGCGGCGCTGGCAGCGGGTGCAGTGGCAGTACATGGAGGCCTCGAACGGCTCGGCGACCTCGAAGCGCACCGCGCCGCAGTTGCAGCCGCCGGTGATGGGGAGGCTGACGCCGCCGCCGGCGGTCATGCCGCCGTGACCAGGTCGCGGGCGGGGTCGATGTGCCAGCGCTGTGCGACCGTCACCAGGCGATCGTCAAGCGTCCAGCGGTCCGGCTGCTCGTCGCCGGTGTGCTGAGGCGAGGCGCCCTTGAGCGCCATGCAACCGGTGTTGTCGCCCAGCCGGCGGATCGTCTCCACGTCGGCGTCGCTCAGGCGCGGTTGCTCGGGCAGCGCGGCCAGCTCGGCCCGCTTGTCCTCGATGCTCTTGGCCTCGGGCCCGACCTCCTGGATGAGGGTGGGCGCGACGCAGGCCACGGGACCGTGCGAAAGGTTCCACTGGCACGCCAGCTGGATCATCGTCAGGCCGGCCCGATCGGCGACGGGGCGCATGCCGGCGAGGCGATCGAGGCCGGCCTCGATCCACCCGGCGGGACGGAAGCCCCGGTGGTCGCCGCGGGCGAGCTCCTGGCCTGGTCGCAGGTCATCGAAGAACAGCCCGCCGTAGTCCACCACGCGGGTGATGACCTTGACGTCAGCCGCGGCGGCGGCATCGAGGCACAGCTCGCCGGGCCAGGGCTCGAGCGGGTTGAGGATGATCATCGCCCAGTCGATGAGCGACCCGAAGCGCTCCAGGCAGTCGATGAGGTCCAGCGTGAAGCCATTGGCGGGTCCGGGCGCGACGCCGATGAGCCGGGTCAGCCCAGCGTCGCGCAGCGCCGCCATGCCGTTCCACACGGTCTCGCTGGTGTACCCGATCCGGTCGGGATTGTGCAGGAGCAGCAGGTCGAAGCGGTCCACGCCGCAGCGCTCCAGGCTGCGTTCGGTCGCCATCTTCAGGTAGTCGCCGTAGCCGTCCGGTCCGCGCAGCGCCGGATCGGTGAAGCGCGGAAACCCCTTGGGGCCGTTGCGCTCGCCCTCGTAGAAGTCGTGCCCGACGGCGCCCACAACGCACATCCGCTCTCGCGGCCGGCCGCTGATCGCCCGGCCCAGCATCCGGTCAGCGTCGCCCTTCCCGTACACGTCGGCGGTGATGACGGTGTCAATCGTCTCGTCCGGCGCCACCAGCCCGAGGAAGCGCTCGTCATCCACGGCCTCGCCGAAGTGCATGAACCGGCCACCGCTCCACGTGCCGATCGCCACGTGTCCTGGATCGAGAGGGGAGGTGAGCTGGGACATGCCCGCCAGTCTAGGGACCGCTCCGTTCGTCCGGCCGGGGGCGCCGCCGTCCCGGGACCCCTCCCAGCGTCCGGCCTCAGCGCTGCCGCCACCACCTCCCCCCGATCAGGTCGTGGAACACGACCTCGTCACGCCCGCAGGTGGTGACCACCTCCCAGTAGCGCCGGCGCAGCGGCTTCTCGGTCCACCAACGGTCCTCGATGAGCCAGGACTCCCGCACCGCGTCGACCTCCCTGGTGTCGACCACCAGCGGGCGGCCGTCCGGCGCGGCATCGACCGTCACGCGCCGGGGTACGGCCAGACGACGCGGACCCGCCATCAGGTATTACACACTTTCTGTGTAAAGATTACACTGAATCCGTGTAAGCGCCGTGATACCCTGCCCCCATGCGGCAAGCCAGCGGCGACCTGTTCCCCTCCGACGTCCCAATCCCCGCGAGTCAGATGATCGGGCGCAACGATGACGTGCGGGAGATCTCCACGGCGCTGGCTGCCGGCACCCACCTGATCGTCGCCGGCCCGCGGCGGACGGGGAAGACGAGCGTCTGCGAGGCGGCGCTCGGGCGCGCGCAGCGCCAGGGCTGCTACACGGCGCGCCTGGACCTGTTCCGGATCGCCGATGCCGCCGAGCTCGCCGAGGCCCTGGCTCTCGCGGTGATCGCCAACCGTTCTCCGGCGCGGCGACTCGTCCGCCGGGCACGAGAGCTGGGACGCAGTGCCCTGTCGGCCGCACAGGCCGCTGCCGTTCTCAAGCTCCAGAGCCAGCTGGGCGAGGTCATCGAGCTGGCGGTCACCCCGGGCTGGGCGGCAGCACAGCCCGAGCGCGCACTTGACCTGGCGCTGGAGCTCCCCGAGCGGGTGGCGGTCGCTGACGGCCGGCGGATGATCCTGTTCTTCGACGAGTTCCAGGAGCTCGCCAACGAGCGCCGGCCATACGGGGATCCGGATCAGGTCACCAAGCGCATGCGCGCGGTCTTCCAGCGGAGCACGAGCGTGAGCTACCTGTTCGCGGGCAGCCTCGAACACGTGATGCGAGACCTGTTCGCCCCCCAGCAGAGGGCGTTCAGCGGGTTCGGCAGCTTTCACCCCCTCCGCCCCATCCCCGCCGGGGACTGGCTCGAAGGTCTGGCCGTCCGCTTCGCTGCCGATGACTGCACGGTGACGGCAGCCGCCCTGAACCGGATCGTCGAGCTGGGAGGCGGCCACCCTCGGGCGACGATGCGCATCGCCCAGCAGACCCACCTCGTCTCGGTTCAGCTCGACCGCCGCGACATCGACCTCGACATCGTGGAGCTTGGCTACCGGGCCGCGCTCAACGGAGACCTGCCGACCATGGAGCAATCGGTGGAGCAGATCCGCCGGCTGCACAAGAACGCGCTCCAGGTCGTCCGCGCGATCGCCGCCGACCACCCGGTCCCTCGGCGCCTGGCGCCCGCCATCCGCGACAGGGTCCTCAAGCTCCTTCTGCAGGCCGGGATCGTCGAGCACGTCGCCCGCGGTGACTGGCGGATCGTCAACCCTCTGCTCAAGGAGTACCTCCGCCGTCTCGATCCGCTGAGCTGAAGCAATTACACAATATCTGTGTAATTTATACACAACATCTGTGTAAAGCTCACGGCGGGGCGCCGCTGTGGACCGTGGGCGCCGGTCGCGGCCCGTCCGGACGGCGCTGGGGATCACGCCTGGCATCAGCTCTCAAAGGGCGCCAGCACCGCCCGCCGCTCGGGGAACCGCGAGTCCGGATCGACCTCCAGCACCCGCAGCGCCGCCTCGGGCCCGGCGACGACGCGGGCCTGACGGATCGCCTCGCGCAGGCGCGCCGCCCGCGCGGCGGCGGGGTCCTCCAACAACGGCCGCTGATCTGAGGCCAGCGGCCCGAAGCGCTCGACCGCCAGCCTCAGCATCTCCGCCGGCGCCGGGATCAGCGCCAGGCGAGGCGTCAGCGCCAGGCGCATGCGCACCGGATCGGCCAGCGCCTCACGGAACACCACCTGCTCGCGCCACGTCCCGCCCTGCTCCACCAGCTTGGCGGAGATGACCACCGATCGCAGCGTCCGCCCACGCCGCTCCCGGCGCGCCAGCAGGCGGTCGACCAGCAGGCCCAGCCCCCGCTCCAGCTGGATCCCGGACGCCGCTTCGGGCAGCTCCAGCGCCTCGCGCAGGAACTCGCCGGCCGGGCGGGGGCTAAGCGCGCTATCGCCGCCCCGGGCCAGCTCGAAGGCGAGCAGCCCCGGCTTGCCGAAGCGATCGGCCAGCGCGGCGACGGGGAGCGCCGCCAGCTCCCCGAGCGTCCTGACCCCGAGCCGCTCAAACGCCTCGGGCAGGTCCGCCAGCGCCGGGCGGGCGCGCAGCAGCGTGACCGGGAGGGAGGCGAGATAGGCCCGGGCCTGCTCCCGGGCCTCAGACCCTGCCCGAGGGGTGGAGCCTCCCAAGCTCCCGACGATCTCCGGGCGGCGGGTCCGTGCCCGGGTCGCCGCCGCCACCGCGGCGAACCGCGACGGGGCCACCCCGAAGCGCGCGGGCATGCGCAGCGCGGTGCGCGCTGCCCGCAGCACCCCCTCCAATCCTCCAAGCAGCCGCAGCAGCCCCCGCGCGTCGAAGCACACCAGCCCCGGGCGCTCGGGCTCGACGGCGGCGCCGACGGACTCCAGGCGCACGAGCAGCCGCTCCCACAGGTCGGCCACCCCGGCGGGGTCCGGAGGGATGAGCGTCAGTTGCGGGCAGCGCGACAGCGCCTCCCCCAGGCGCATGCCGGGACGGACCCCGAATGCCTCCGCTGCCAGCGACACCTCGCCGACCTGCTGGGCGCCTCCCGGCTCAGGGGACAGGGCGACCGGGCTCTGCAACAGTTCGGCGCGATCACCGAGGGCGGTGGCGAGGGCGAAGCGGGGGATGAGGACACAGACGATCATCCGAACATATGTTCGCACGGGTGCCGGACGCGTGCCTCGCCGTTTCGTCCGGAGCGTCCTTCACGATGCCCGACCCGTGCCCTCCCCCCGCCCCAAGTCCAACCGCACCTCGCTACGCATCTGGCAGACCCGCGCTCTGACCAGGATGGCGGATTGGGAGAGCGGCTCGTTCCTCGTGTCCGCGGCGCCCGGAGCGGGCAAGACGCGGCCGGCGCTGGAGTTCGCCCGCGCGCAGATCAATGCCGGAGCCGTCTCGGGGGTCGTGGTTACCTGCCCCACCGCGCCGCTCACCCGCCAGTGGGCCCGTGCTGCCCATGACCTCGGCATCGACCTGGCGCCCGATGCCGGTGGTCCCAAGCCTCCGTCGGGCTTTCACGGCGTCTCGGTCACATACGCGCGCGTGGCCAAGGCGCCGGTCCGCTGGGGCCGGACGCTGCCGCGCCGGACCCTGGTCATCGCCGACGAGGCTCATCACCTGGGAGAGGAGCTGACCTGGGGCGTCGCCTTCGCCAAGGCCTTCGAACAGAGCCCGCGCTGGCTGCTCCTGTCCGGCACCCCCTTTCGCTCCGACGCCACGCCGATCCCCGGCGTCAGCTACGACGCCGACGGCATGGCCGAGCCCGACGTCTCCTACAGCTACGCCGAGGCGGTCGCCGATGCCGTGTGCCGGCCGGTGTGCTTCGTCGCCTATGACGGCTCCCTGTCGTGGCGCAGTGGCGATGACGTGATCGAGTCCAGCTTCGAGACGGTGCTGTCCACGAGGGAGGCCAGCCGCCGCTACCGCACGGCGATCTCCACCGACCTGCCCGACGGGCTCCCGCGGATCCTCAAGGAGGCCGACGCCAAGCTCAAGGCCATCCGCCAGGACGGCCACCGCGACGCGGCCGGCCTGGTCGTGGCCGCCGATTCCGAGCACGCGCGGCGCATCGCCAAACAGCTGCGCGAGGCCACCGGACGGGTGCCGGTGGTCGTCCTGCACGCCGAGGCGCGCGCCGCCGCCAAGCTCGCCGCCTTCGCCAGCTCCACCGATCCGTGGATCGTCGCGGTCAACATGGTCTCCGAGGGCGTCGACATCCCGCGCCTGCGCGTCGGCGTGTACGCAACCGCCGCCAAGACACCGCTCATCTTCCGCCAGATCGTCGGACGGTTCGTGCGCACACTTCCCGGCCGGCCGATCGAGCCCAGCTGGCTCTACGTCCCGGCCGACCCTGTCCTACGCAACCACGCCGCCACGATCGAGCAGGAGCTCCGCAGCTCGCTGCGTCGGCCCGGCGAGGCGGACCCGTTCGCACTTGACGAGCGCGAGGAGCGCCGCGAGACCGAGCGCTCGGACGCGCCGGAGTTCGTGCCACTGAACGCCGACGTCGCGCCCCAGATGACGTTGTTCGGGGCGCCGGCACCGGCGCCGCGCGCGGCGCCGCCCTCACCGGCCGCGGCGCGATGGGCGGACGCCATGGTCGACCCCGAGCCGGGCGCCAACGGCAACCGCGACGCGAGCGAGCCACGCGAGGTCCCGGCCTTCGAGCGAAGGGCGCGACTGCGCGATGAACGTCACCGGCTTGTGTCCGAGGTCCGTCGCCGCGACGGGGCCAGCCACCAGGAGATCAACGCGTGGCTGAACCGCAAGCTCGGGATCCCCAGCGTCGAGAAGGCCACCCTCGCCGAGCTCGAGCAGTCCGTCGAGCTGCTCATGGAGCGGCTCACGCGACGGCGCTGACACGGGCTGGCCCCGGCGCCTCGGGCGTGCAACCCCCCGCCATCGGGTACAAGGCACTGGGAATTGAGGCGCCGGGCGCAGAGCTATATGCTCGCCGCGGGGCCCGCTCAAGAGGGAGAGAACGCGTGTCGCAGTCCATCGGTTTCATCGCCCGCCGGAGCGCTCTCGCGGCCGGCGCCGCCCTCGTCATCGCGGTCCTCGGCGCCGCGGCGGCCCAGGCGGCCATCGGGCCCTACGTGTCGCTGGGCGACTCCTACACCGCCGCGCCCCTGGTGCCCAACCCGACGGGCAGCCCCATCCTGTGCGGGCGCTCTACCAACAACTACCCCTCCGACGTTGCCCGGGCGCTGTCGCCGTCGAGCTTCACCGACGCCAGCTGCTCGAGCGCCACCACCGCGGACATGACCCAGTCCCAGAGCCTCCAGGGCGGGCTGCAGACGGCGCCGCCCCAGTTCAATGCGCTGAAACCCAATGACGCGCTGGTGACGCTGGGCATCGGCGGCAACGACGCCGGGCTCATCTCGGTCGCCGAGGAGTGCGCGGAGCTCGACGTCATCCGGCCGTTCGGGTCCGCGTGCAAGAGCCACTACACCTCGGGCGGCAGCGATCCCAACGTGGCGGCCGTCAACGCCACCGAGCCCAAAGTCGAGGGGGTCGTTCAGGCGATCCACACGCGCGCCCCGCAGGCTGAGGTGATGGTCGTGGGCTATCCCGACGGCCTGCCCACCCACGGCAGCTGCTGGCCGCTGGTGCCGATCTCCTCGGGCGACGTCACCTACATCAACTCGCTGGAGACCGCGCTCAACGCCGTGCTGAAGCAGGCGGCCACCAACACGAACGCCAAGTACGTGGACACTTTCACCTCGAGCGTCGGCCACGATGCCTGCAAGGCGCCGGGCACGGCGTGGGTCAATGGGATCGTGCCCACCTCGGCGGCGTTCCCGCTGCACCCCAACCAGGCGGGAGAGCAGAACATGGCCACCCAGCTGCTGGCGGACCGTTGATGACTCCCGACATCACCGGCATGGCCGTCGGCAGCATCCGCACGCTGCGCGAACTGGGGCAGCGGATCCCGATCGGCGGCGGGCTCCTCGCCGACTCGCTGCAGGACGCCGTCAAGGGCAAGACGATCATGATCACGGGCGCGTCGTCTGGGATCGGCGAGTCCGCGGCGAACCAGATCGGCGCCGCGGGCGGCAGGCTGCTCCTCGTGGCGCGCACCAAGAACAAGCTCGACGAGGTCGCCATCGACGTGGAGGAGCGGGGCGGCTCCGCGTTCGTGCACCCGTGCGACCTGTCGGACTCAGACGACGTCGAGCGCATGGCCCGCGAGGTGCTCGCGCAGCACGGCCACGTCGACATCCTGGTCAACAACGCCGGCAAGTCGATCCGCCGGTCCGTCGACCGGTCGTATGACCGCTTCCACGACTATCAGCGGACCATGGCGCTCAACTACTTCGCGCCGGTCAAGCTGATACTCGATCTGCTGCCGGTCATGCGCGAGCGCGGCAGCGGCCACATCATCAACATCTCCACGATCGGGCTGCAGATCAACACGCCGCGGTTCGCCGCCTACCTGGCGTCCAAGGCAGCTCTGGACGCCTTCAGCCGCTCGATCGGCCCCGAGGTGATCGGGGACGGCGTGCACATCACCACCGTTTACATGCCGCTGGTGCGCACGCCGATGATCGCGCCGACCAAGATCTATGACCGGCTGCCCACGCTGACGCCCGAGCAGGCCGCAGGGATGATCACCGAGGCCATCCGCAAGCGGCCGAAGAAGATCGCCACCACGCTGGGCAACCTCGGGCAGCTCACCTACGCGATCGCTCCCGGCGCGCAGGACATGGTCGTCAACCGCGCCTATCAGCTATTCCCCGAGAGCGGCAAACCGGTGGACCGGCGCACCGAGGCCGAGCAGCGCGCGTTCGCGCAGGCCACCCGCGGCGTGCACTGGTAGCCGTCGCAACACGAACCCAGCGTTACGGGCCCACGGGAGATCGCGTTCGCGCCTAGGGCGAGCGTGTCAGGAGGTTGCCAAACGCGTCGGCGCCGATGTTGCCACCCGACAGCACGACGCCGACGCGCCGGCCCTCCACCGCGACCCGGCCCGCCAGTAGCGCCGCGAACGCGCATGCGCCGCTCGGCTCGACCACGAGCTTCATGCGCTCGAACAGGAACCGCATCGCGTTGACGATCTGATCGTCTGAGACGGTCGCCACCTCGGAGACCAGCGTGCGGATCACCGGCCAGGTGAGTTCGCCCGGCGTGGCGGCCTGCTGGCCATCGGCGATCGTGCGCCCGACCGAGATGCGCACGCGCTCGCCGGCGGCCAGCGAGCGGGCCACATCGTCACCGGCGTCAGGCTCGACGCCGACGACGCGCGTCCGCAGCGACCGGGCCGCGCACACGATGGCGCAGCCGGAGATGAGGCCGCCGCCGCCAACCGGCACGACCAGCACGTCGAGATCCGGGACATCTTCGAGCAGCTCGAGCGCCACGGTGCCCTGGCCGGCCATCACCCACGGATTGTCGTAGGGGTGCACCAGCACCATGCCGCGCTCGGCGGCCAGCTCGTGCACCAGCTCCTCGCGGTCCTCGCCGTAGCGCTCGTACTCCACGACCTCCGCGCCGTATCCCTCGGTGGCCGCGCGCTTGAGCGCCGGCGCGTCGGCGGGCATGAGGATCACGGCGCGCGTGCCGCACAGGCGCGCCGCCAGCGTCACCGCCTGGGCGTGATTGCCCGACGACACGGCGCACACGCCGCGCTCGAGCTCGGCCGCGTCCAGCGACGAGACCGCGTTATAGGCGCCGCGGAACTTGAACGCGCCCATGCGCTGGAACGTCTCGCTCTTGACGAACACCTGCGCGCCGAGACGCGCGTCCAGCGTCGAGGAGGTGAGCACCGGGGTGCGGTGCGCGACGCCGGCCAGGCGCGCCGCCGCACGCTCCACATCGGCGAGCTCGATCGGGAGGTCAGGCAGCGCGGTCGGTCTTGCCAGCGTCGTGCATGAGCGTGCCGAGCGACACCGCGGCCAGATGCTCCTCGCGCAGCCCATCGAGCAGCTTGCCCAGCAGGGGCTCCAGCGCCTGGGCGCTCGAGACGTTGAACTCCACCACCTCGCCGGGCCGCAGCGGGCCGAGCGAGTCGTCGGCGTCCTGCAGCCGGACCGCGCCCTCCACCAGCTTGCCGCCCGCGCCGTGGGCCACGAGCCACTGTCCGATGCTCGGGCCGCTGGAGGCGTAGAGGAAGTGGTGCTGGTAGCCCATCAGCTCGAGCAGTTTGTGCAACTCCCCGCGGGCGCCCATCCACCGCACGAGGCCGCCGGTGGGCAGGCGCGGGAGCGCCTGGTCATGGTTGGAGGAGACGCTCGTCACCAGCGGCCACGAGGGCTGGGCGACGGCGAAGGACGCATGCAGCCCGTAGGCCGACAGGGTGCGCGCCACTTCCGGGACCTGTGACGGCGGCGCGTCGATGAGCACGCCCACCTCGGGCTGATCGGTGTTGACGACGGTCACCGGCCGCATGTGGGTGATATGCGACACCACCGAGTAGGACACGCCGGTGGTGAGGGCAAATCCGGCGATCGCCACCATCGCGGCGAGGCTCGTGGCGGCGCGGACGCTGCGCACACGCCACGCCGGCAGCGGCAGCGTGCGGCGCTCGTCGTTGAGGATCAGCGACGCCGTGGAGGGCCGCCGCGCGAACGACGGGTCGGGCTCGGGCCGGTGTTCGAGCGCGCGGCCGATTGCCGGCGCCAGATCGGCCTCCTTGTGGGCCACCTGCGCGAGCTTGAACCGCTCGAGCGCCGCGTTGGAGGCACGGACATGGCCGTACCCGAAGCCGTAGGAGACGACCGGGCAGCCGCGGATGATCGCCTCGAGCACGGTGAGCCCGGCGCTGGAGTGCACGAGCACGTCGGCGGCGGCGAGCACGTCACCCATGCGATCGGTGAAGCCCATGACGCGCAGCCGCGGCTCGTCGCCGAACCGTCCCACCACCTTGGTGCGCAACGAGTCGTTGCGCCCGCACAGGCACAGGACGATCGCGTCCTCGAACTGCAGCGCGGCGCTCGTGGCGCCGATGAGGTCGCCGACACCCCAGCCGCCGCCCGACACCGCGATGACGCGGCCCGTGGCCGGCAGCGCGAGGGCGCGGCGCGCGTCGGCGCGCGAGCGCGCTGCCAGGAACGCCGGCGCGGTCGGGGGCTTGGCCCAGCGCACGCTCCCGGGCCCCGCGATCTTCTCGACCTCCTCGGTGGACTCGGGATGGGTGATGAAGTGCAGGTCGATCCCAGGGTGGGCCCAGAATTGCAGCCCGGCGAGGTCGGTGATCGAGGAGTAGCAGGGGACGTCGAGGCGTCGCTTGCGGCGCAGCTCGCCGAGCACCGCGGTCACGCCCGGATAGGTCGAGACGATCACGTCGGGATCGTGGGCCTTGATCAGCCGCATCAGGCCGCGCCGCCCGAACAGCGTCAGCATCTTGCGCGAGAACCAGCGGGTCGGGCCGACGTACATGAAGAGCCGGTACTGGAGGTCGAACAGCCAGGGCACGAAGGTGAACATGAAGGCCGAGTTCTCCCGCAGCAGCTTGGTGAGGATCGGCCCCATGGCGGGCAGCCCGTTGACGATCGACACCTGGGCGTCGGGATCCTCGTCCCTGAATTCACGCGCGACCGCGCGCGCGGGGAGATCATGGCCCTCGCCGATATCGGCGGAGATGATCAGCACCTGGCGCGGCTTGGCCTCGGCGTCGGGCTCGCCGGCGGGGATGACCACCGCCTCCTTATCCTCCTTGGCCGCCCGGACCTGGACCAGCCGCCAGTCGATGTACCTGCGGACCCCCTCGCCGAATGGCGTCGCCGCCGCCCACCCCAGCTCCTGGCGGGCGCGCTCGGAGGACACGATCTTGCCGCCGAAGTCCCCGGGCCGCGCCGGCGTGTAGGTGATCTCGACGTCGCCCATCAGGTCGCGCACCGTCTCGGCGATCTGCTTGATCGTCACCGTCTCGTCGCTGGCGAGGTTGTAGACCCGGTTGACGGCGACGTCATCCAGCCCGCGCGCGACGCCGTCAGCGAGATCCTCGACGTAGACGAACTTTCGGCTCTGCATGCCGTCGCCGGCGAGCGTCAGCGGGTCGCCGGCCAGCGCCTTGTTGACGAACGCTGGGATGACCGCGGCCTCGCGGGCGCGCGGGCCGTACGGGATGCCGAAGCGCAGGATCGTGTAGTCGATCCCGTAGAGCTCCTGGTAGGCCTTGCAGTAGAGCTCGCCGGCCAACTTGGTGGAGGTGTAGAGGTGGCTGGGCGGGGGCAGCAGGGTGTCCTCATCCACCTCCTCGGGCTCGCAGTCGGAGTAGACCCAGATCGTGGAGGCGTAGACGATCCGCTTGACCCCGGCGCGGCGCGCCGCCTCCAGGACGGTGACGGTGCCCCGGGCGTTGACGCGCTCGGCGTCCTCGGGCGAGGCGTGGACGTCGTTGACGTCGGCCACCGCCGCGAGGTGGGCCACGGCATCGCACGAGTGCAGCGCCCGTTCCAGCGCCTCGCGGTCGGTGATCGATCCCAGCACCGTGTCGACGGGGTGCTCGGGATCCTCATGCCACGGGGACGGCCGCAGGTCGTAGATGACCGGCGTGTGGCCGCGCGCACGCAGCTTGTCGACCACGTGCGAGCCGATGAAGCCGGAGCCGCCTGTGACGAGAACTCGCATCAAACCTCACTCAACCGGTCTGTAATACAGCGGAACGCATGAGTGGTTTCTCGCCACCCAGTCGGAGTTGGGCAGCTCGACGTCGTGGCCCATGATCCGGTGGCACGGCTCGTCATACACGCGGCCGGTCGAGCGCTCCAGCCAGTCGAAGACGATGTACTTGTAGAGGCCTGACACCATGCCCTCGGGCAGCTCCAGGTGGCTCGCGTGCTGCGGATCCAGCCATTCCCGGGCGACCTCGTTCTTCCACGCCACGATCTCGGGCAGGCGTTCGATCTGGACCAGGCCGAGCGCGGCGGTGAACTCGCTCATACGGAAGTTGAGCCCGGCGACGTCGTAGGAGGGCTTGCCGTAGTTGCGGAAGTCGCGCGCATGGGAGATGACCTCAGGGCGCCGCGAGACGAGCACGCCGCCCTCCCCGGTGGAGATGGTCTTGGTGGCGTACAGCGAGTAGACCCCGGCGTCCCCCCACGTCCCGGCGCGCCGTCCGTGCCACGAGGCGCCGTGGGCGTGGGCGCAGTCCTCGATGAGGAAGATCTCATTCTCCGCGCAGTAGCGGGCGATTTGCTCGACCTCGAAGGCGATGTGGCCCCCGATGTGGACCAGGAACGCCGCTCGCGGCCGGTGGCGCTCCGCCGCGCGCTGGAAGTCCGCAAATGACATGCACAGGTCCTCGCGGTTGCAGTCCACGAACTGCACCTCGGCGCCGGCGCGGATCGCGGCCAGCGGCGTGGCCATAAAGGTGTTGGACGGGCACAGGACGGTCTCGCCGCCGACCCCGGCGAAGTGCAGGGCAGCCAGGGCGCCGCCCGCCCAGCTCGAGAGGGCCACAGCGGGCGCGTCGTTGTACTGCTCCCAGGCGGCCTCGAAGCGGGAGTTGAGCTCGGCCTCGGACCAGCGGTTGGAGTCCAGAACCTCGTCTATCAGCGTGTGCAGGCGCGCGCGATCGCGCTGATCGAACCCGATCGCAAAGCGCGCGAAGTCAGGGGCGCCCTGATGCGAAGCGGAAGCAGAAGCTGTGGTCATGGTGTGGGGGGTGCGCCGTCTGCGCTTGAGTCGACGTCGTCTTCCGCCGGCCGGCGGTGTCGACTTCTGCGCATTCCTAACCAACTGGCCGGCCAGTGACAAGCCTGTCAGATAGGGAGGACGGTATCGAGTTTGCGCCGTTCTAGCTCTGTGAGAATGCGCTCAAGTGCCGCGGCGGTCCTCCGGTGGGAGTTGCGCGCGCTGTAGAAGTCCGCATCGTGCAGGAGGATCACGTCTCCCGCGATGAGCCCGTGCGTGGCCCGCCGGGCGATCCGGGCCGGCGTCGTGAGCCTGCGCCAGTCCTTGCCCCAGCGCGACCACAGCAGCGGCGCCAGACCCGCCTGGCGGGCGGCGCGCAGGCCGGCGGGGCTGTAGATCCCGTAGGGCGGGCGATGCCAGGCCACGGCCGCGCCCGTGGCGTCGGCGACCACGGCGGCGCCCTGGCGGATGTCGGCGGCCACGGCCGCGGGCGCCAGGCGCAGCTGGAGCCGGTGGCGATACCCGTGCAGGGCCACCGTGTGGCCGTCAGCGACGATCCGCGCCGCCAGCTGCGGACGGCGCTGGACCTGCTCGCCGATCACGAAGAACGTGGCGCGGGCCCCGGCGGCGGCCAGGACCTCCAGCACCGCCGGGGTGCCCTCGGGGTGAGGCCCGTCGTCGAAGGTGAGCGCCACGCCGCAGGCGCCCGGAAGCGTCCGGGGAAGGCAAAGCGCCTGCGCGGCGTCTCTGTTGATCGGTGCCAGCGCGTAGCGAAACACCCCTCGATCATCGCTCAAACGGCGGGTGCGCTAGAAACGGGCCGGCGGTGAGCGCTGCCCCGGACCTGGACAAGTGGCTGCCCAAGCCCGCGCTGCGCGTGGTGCATCGGCGCGAGAGCACCGCGTCCGCAGACGACCTCTGGCGGGCCGCGAGCGCGGTCCGGCTCACCGACACCGCAGTGCTGGGCCGGCTGGTGCGCTGGCGCATTCCGGGCCTGGCACGCGACCTCGGCTATGACGAGCTCTTCCGCCAGCCTCCGTTCACAGTCCTCGAGGAGCGCGACCGAGCCCTCGTCTCCGGGCTGGTGGGCCGGATCTGGACGCTGCGGCGCGACTACCCCCGCCTCGGCTCACCGGAGGAGTTCGCCGAATGGTCCCGAGGCGGAACGGCGCGGGTGGTGATCGCCAACTGGGCGCAGGAGCGCGACGGCGGTGGCTCCGTGCTGGCCGCCGAGGCGCGCGTCGAGCCGGTCGGCACGCAGGGGCGTCTCGGGGTCGCAGCGGTCCGCCCGGTCGTTCGGGCGTTTCAGCAGTTGGTGGGCTCCGACGGCCTCAACGCCGCCGTGCGCCGCGCCGAGGGCCGTCGCTAGACCGGGGGAATCGAGCCAGCGGGGGAAATCGAGCCAGCAGCGACGCCAGCGCGGATCCTGGCTCGCAAACCCCCGCGGGGCGGGGGAAATCGAGCCAGGTGGGCCGGTTTCGGTGAGTGCTGGCTCGATTGCCCCCGCTCGCCCAGCACCGCCCGGGACCCCAACCGGACCGAGGGCGGCAGACGGGCAGGAACCGGCCCGTCGGGCGCCATCGCGGGCCCGGTGGGGCGGGGCCGTCACACTCAGAGTCAACCTTTTCCCCAGGGCAGGGGGTTGAGGCAGATGTGAAGATCAGATCGGCACCCAAACGGTCCCGCCCGCCCCAGCGCGCCAGGGCGGACTTCGAGCAGTTCGTAACCGCCTCCAGCGACGCGCTCCTGCGGACCGCCTACCTGGTGGTGTGGGACCCGGCCGAGGCCGAGGACCTCGTCCAGGATTGCCTACTGGCAGTGGCGCGCCGGTGGCCGCGCGTGCGCGGGATGGAACACCCGCACGCCTACGCGCGCCGGGTGCTGATCAACCTCGCCCTGGACGGCGCCCAGCGCCGGACGCGCCGTCGTCTGGAGCTTGTGGCCGACCGAGCGCCGTCGATCAGCGAGCTCGCCGACGAGTCCTCCGCGCGTCGCCTGCACGCCGTCGGCGTCCGTGCCGAGCTCATCCAGGCCCTGGGCACCCTGCCGCCGCGCCAGCGGGCGGTCCTCGTGCTCCGCTACTTCGAGGACCTGAGCGAGGCCCAGGTGGCCGAGCTTCTCGGCTGCTCGGTCGGGACCGTCAAGAGCACCGCCTCGCGCGCCCTGACCCGCCTCCAGGCCACCCTAACACCGGACGTTTCCCTGAGTACAAAGGAGCACACGCGATGATCGAGCAACTGGAATCGGAGCTGCGCTCGGCGCTCAGAGCCCGGGCCGACGAACTGCCGGCGGGCGCCGGGGCTCGCGTGCGGCGCCACGACTACCGCCCGCGCACGCGCGACCTGCGGCCGCCGGTGGCGGCCGGAGTGCTGGTCGCCGCGGCGGCGGCGACTGCCGCGGTCCTGCTCGTCGATCTAGGTCCGCGCGCCCCCGAAGCGTTCGCCGGCTGGACCCCCGCCCCCACGCACGCCTCCGCGGCGCAGGTGGCCGGCGCGAAGGGTGACTGCGGCTCGCGCCTGAGCGACTTCTCCACCCGCTCGACGAAGGCGATGAAGGCAGCCCACATCAAGGGCCTCCCCACGATCAGCCAGATGACGCCGGTGCTCACCGACACGCGCGGGCCGTTCACATTCGTGATCTACAGCGGAGCAAACGGCGCGACCGGGACGTGTATCTCGGGTCCGAGCTTCACCTCCCTGTCGACGCGCTCGGGAACGATTGGGGGGCCTCCCGCCGGCAAGATCGTCGCCTCGTTCGAGGCTCACACCGCGCATGCGGGAGATGCCTACTCGTTCATCGAGGGCCACGCTGGTGACGGCGTGACCGCGGCGACGCTCAACCTGAGCGACGGCTCGCAGGTGCAGACGACGGTCCAGAACGGGTGGCTGGTGGCCTGGTGGCCTGGGTCGGCTGCGGTCACCGCAGCGCAGGTGACGACCGCGTCGGGCACGACCACCCAGCACTTCGACACCCAGCCCGTGGCCCACTGCCCGCAGCCTCCGGCCGGCATCACCACGCCCAAGGACGTGGCCTGCGCATCCGCAGGGTTCGCGAACCAGGGCAAGGGTGAGGGCCAGGCGGCAGGCTCCATGTCGATGCTCAACACGTCAGGGGGCCCACAGCCGCCCGCCGACGGGGGGCCCGCGACAAGCATCCGCGGTAGCAGCCAGGGACAGGGAAGCGGCACGGTCACCAGCGCCAACGGCGGCTGACGGCTCTCTGAGGGGGGAGGGGTGTGCCAACCCCGGCACACCCCTCCCCTCCCCTCCGCGCGCGCGTCTAACGTACGAGCGTGACCTTTGACGACGACGTGACGGTCCGCTACGTCCGCTACGCCAACGAGCAGACGGGCTGGGCCGTGCTCGACGCCGCCGGAGAGGACGGCACGCCGATCGCCCTCGTCGGCCCGCTCGTCCACCTCGAGCAGGGCGAGCGGGCCCGGATCGTGGGCAGCTGGGTCAACGACAGCCGCTACGGCCCCCAGGTCAAGGTGTCCGAGGCGCGGCCGCTGGCGCCCCAAGATCCGGCGACGCTCACGAGCTACCTGCAGCGGGTCAAGCACATCGGCGCTCGGCGCGCCGCCGACCTGGTGGAGCGCTTCGGGCACGAGGAGGTGCTGGACGCGATCGACCGGGATCCCGGCCACGCCTTCGCCCAGGTCGGCCTGCGCGCCGCCCGGGCTCAGGAGGCCGCCGAGTCCTGGCAGAAGCTGCGTGTGACGCGGCGGCTTCACCTCCTGCTCGCGCCCCACGGGCTGGCCTATCTGGCGCCCCGCATCCACGAGCACCACGGCGCCGGCGCGCACGAGCTCATCACCCGCGACCCCTACCAGCTCACCAGCGTGTTCGGCGTCGGCTTCGCCATCGCCGACCGGATCGCGCGCGCCTCCGATCCCCCGCCCGCCGCGGCCAAGCGTGAGCGCGCGGCGGTCATGCACACCCTGGCCGAGGCCGAGCGCAGCGGCTCGGCGTGCCTGCCGGCCGAGACACTGTTGGCCGAGGCCGCCCAGCTGCTCGGCGGTGAGCCGGCCGAGGGCACGTTGGACGCTCTCGAGTCAGACGGCCACATCGTGCGCGAGGAGGCGTGGGTCTACCGGCGGCCCACGGCGCAGCTCGAAGCCGAGCTCGCCGCCCGGATCGACGCCCTCATCCGGGGCGCGCCCGGCGAGCGCATGGGCGCGCGGCGCGGCCGGGGCAGCCCGGACGCCGGAGATGTGGCCGATGGCCCCGCCGAGCTGACCAACGAGCAGCGTGCCGCCCTGGCGGCGGCCTTCGCCCACCGCCTGTCGGTGATCACCGGCGGGCCGGGCACGGGCAAGACCGCCTCGATCAAGTCGATCGCCGGGCACGCGACCGAGCGCGGCGCGCGCGTGATGCTGGTGGCGCCCACCGGGCGGGCGGCGGTACGGATGACAGAGGCCAGCGGGCTGCGCGCCCGCACCGTTCACTCGGCGCTCGGCTGGATCCCGGGCGAAGGGCCCACCCATGACGAGCAGGACCCGCTCAGCTGCGACCTGCTCATCGTCGACGAGACGTCGATGGCCAACCTCGAGCTGCTGGTAACCCTGCTGCGCGCGGTCGGGGACCACACCCACGTCGTGCTCGTGGGCGACGCCGACCAGCTGGCGCCCGTCGGCGCCGGCAAGCCCTTCGCCGAGCTCGTGGCCTGCGACCGCGTCCCGGTCACGCGCCTCACCCACATCTTCCGCCAGGCGGCCGACAGCATGATCGTCCAGGGGGCACACGCCATCCGCGTCGGCCGGCCGCCGACCTTCGCCGCCGCCGAGAACATGCGCCGCGACTTGTTCCTGATCGAGCGCCCCTCGCCGCGCGCCGCGCTGGAGGAGATCGTGTCGCTGGTGGCCGAGCGCCTGCCGGCCCACTACGAGGTGGACCCGGTGCGCGACATCCAGGTCTTCGCCCCCGTCTACCGGGGCGATCTCGGCATCGACGCGCTCAACCGGGCGCTGCGCGCCGCCCTGAACCCCGACGGCCGGCCGGTGCGCGGCGGGCGCCTGCGCCTCGGCGACAAGCTCATGATGACCGGGCGCAACCTCCACGAGCTCGGGCTTATGAACGGCACCGTGCTGCGTCTGCTCGACGAGACCGGCGACTCCGAGGACGATGACGAGGCCGCGCTCATCCTCGGCGCCGAGGACGCCGTCTTCCGCCTCGCCCCCGAGGAGGCCGACCGGCTGGCGCTCGCCTACGCGTGCTCGGTGCATCGCGGCCAGGGCATCGAGCTGCCCGTGGCGGTGATCGTCGCCCACCCCGCCGCCGGCGCCTTCTTCCTGCGCCGCGAGATGCTCTATACCGCGATCACGCGTGCGCGGCTGGCCACCGTGATCGTCGGAGCTGCCGAGGTCGTGGCCCGCGCCGCGCGCACTCCGGACACCGCGCGGCGGTACGGACGGCTCGGGGAGCGGCTGGCGGCAGGCTCAGGTGCCGCAGCTGGCGGGGTTTGACGCGCTGACCGCCGTGTTACACGTCGTCTCGCGGAACACCCCCCACTCCATGTTCTGGAGGTCGAACAGGTACGGCGGCAGGATGAGCGACAGCCGGTCGTCGTAGTTGTAGTTCTTGAGGTATCCGCTCGCGCCCACGGTCCCGACGATCCCGCGGAAGTATTGGGCGATGGCGCCGTGGACGGTCAGCGTCCCCTGCGGCGTGCCGCCACACTGGTAGTTGTCGACGAAGAAGGAATGCTGGAGCGTGAGGATCGCCCCGTCGATCGTGACGTTGGGGTTGCTGGCGCCGGACGGACAGTTGCCGCTCACCAGCGCATCGTGCATAACCCGGACGTACTCGTCGGCAACGAGGCCGAGGGTCGCGGACCCCGTTGGGCTCGTGGTCCCAGTGAAGTTTGTATCCGTCGAGTTTGTGAGGTTACCGGTGACGATCACGTCGTTGGCGGCGGCGATCGTCAACGCGGCGCTGTAGGAGCCGTCGATGTAGATGTCGCCGCACGGTCCGTCGTAGGCAGTCGTCCCGTACTGCGACGGATTGCCGGTGATTGTGAACGATGGGTAGGTGACGCTCGTCGGGTTGTACGTGCTGTTGCAGCCCGAGCCGTTCTGGCTGTAGATGATGGGCTTTGCGGTCAGGCTGATCGACACCAGGGTGCAATGCGACTGGGTGGTGTCAGGGCAGTTGTAGCCCGAGGCCGTCGTTCCGTTCACGTGGAGGGTCGTGGTCCCCGTGAGCACCACGCCGTGGTTCGCCGCGTCCGTGGCGAGATTGGAGTTGTCCGAGGGGAGCGCGACCTGCGGCGAAACATTCGGTTGCGGGTCGGTCACCGAGGCGGTATAGCACTGACTGCTGGCGCAGATGTCGTTCTGGCCGCTGGTCGGCACCTGGCTGGCGATCGCATCCTGCGTTCCGCTGCGCCCGAAGGTCGGCCCGTTGTTCGGTGAGATCAGGAACTGGTCCTGGGTGTACATCGGGCCGTTCATGTGGTCACCCGTCACCCAGTAGATGTCACACGAGCTCGACGGCCCCGGGCTCTGGTAGTAGAACCGGTTGCAGTTGGCGCTGCTGCCCGTGATGGACGTGTCCTCGGTCTCATAGACGGTGTACCAGAGGAACGACAGGGGGCTGAGGGTCCGGAAGCTGGCCACGATCGACCGCGTCGCGTTGCCGGCGTAGCCGGTGAACGCCATGCGGAGCGTTCCCGTCGAGTTGTCGATCAGCGAACCCACCGGATCGGTGGTGCTGCACGCCGAGGCCCCGTTCGCCGGCACCGGTGTGAAGGAGTACGTCGCTCCGGTCGTCGCTCCTGGGACCGGCACCGGAGTGCCGGCGCCGCTGTTGCTCTTGTCGTTGGAGCACGTCTCCCACCACGTCGAGTTCGACGCGTTGACGTTGAGCGAATAGAGGTAGGCCTGCATCCCGGACTGGGCGGCGGCGTAGGCGCGCTTGCCGTTGAGGTCGGCCCGTGTGAGCGAAGCGTCGCTCTGGACGGTCAGGAAGACGGCCGCGCTTAGCAGCGTCGTCACCACGAGCACGCCCATGGTGAGGATCATGGTGAAGCCGTGCTCGGCTCCCAGTCGTCCGCGGACACGGGCCCAGCGAGTTCTCAGCGTGGTCATTGGCATGGCAGATAGCTCCCAGAGCCGCTGCCCGACGGCACGTAGTCCGGCGGCGTGGTCAGACGCATCGAGATCGCGTCGGTGATCGGGTCAAAGGACGACGTGAGCGTCGAGTTGGCGAGGTTCTCCCCACCCGGGCCGACGAAGAGGTTGAGGTCGACCTCCACGACGGTGGCCGCGGTCGCGGCCGTCAGCGGCGTGGTCATGGGGCTGTTCGGGGTGCTGCCGGTTGTGCCCGGCGTGATGTTGTTCCCGTCGGGCACGTACCAGTACGAGTTGCCGCCCGACGTGTACGCCGTCGTGTACTGGTAGTACTGGAAGACGGACGCTCCGCTCGGCTGCTGTGTGACGTTCGTGAGCAGGGTCGTCTGCGAGGTTCGCGGCGTCCCTTGCGTCCACGTGTGGCCGGTGCTCGTGGCTGTGTAGACCGCCGGGTAGACGCTGTCGGTCAGGGTGCCCCCGCTGTAGCTCAGCACATGCCAGACCGGCGTCGGGTTGGCCGCGCCCCCCGTGTAGCTGAGGAAGTTCAGGTTGCTGCCGTCGCTGGTGGCCTGCACCGGGGCGTCCCCGTTGACGCAGGCGGAGTGCAGTTCGTTCTCGATCGTGGCCAGCGCGGTCCGCGCCTGGCGCGTCGCGTCGACGCTGGTGAAGGTGCGCTGGGACTGATGCAGCGAGACGATCATGATCGCCGTGACCGCGAACATCACGACGAGACCGATGGACATGGCGACGAGAAGCTCGACCAGGGTGAACCCGGCCTGGGACGCCGCGATGGGGCGTGGCGTGCGGGGCGGCGCGCTCAGCATGTTCCCTGGTTCGCGGTCGCCTTGGTGATGGTGATCGTCGGGACGACGTTGGCGGCGCTGAAGTTCGTGTTGCTCGTGGTGACCGAGGCCTTGTAGTAAGTGCCGCTCCCCGGGTTGTAGTCGGCGCAGACCGTCAGCGTGCCGGCTGGGGCGTATGGCTGGCCCGGGTTCTTCAGCCAGCCATTAGTGGCGTTCATCGTCGACAGCAGCGGCGGACTCCACGAGTCTGTGCACGTCCCGTCGCTGTAGGTGAGCACAACGTGCGCGGGCGTCTTCGCCGTCGTCGTCGACCCGTTGTTGTAGTTGACCGTGCCGAGATCCAGCAGCGGCTCTTGGATCGTCTGGGCCGTCCCGACGGATCCGGGGTTCACGGTGAACTGGTCGGGACTGGGCGCCGGCGGCATCTGCCCCGCGCAGCGTCCGCCCCAGACCGTGTAGTTGCCGGTGTAATCGGTGGGCGCCAGCGAGGCGAACGGGAACAGCGACGAGGTGGTGAAGCCGGTGCTCGGGGTGCTGGGATCCGTCGTGGGAGCGGTGCGAAAACCCCCGCTCATCGGGATCGATCCCTTGTTGCCCAGCCAGGAGATCCCGTCGGCCTCTCCGCTGACTCCCCCGGTCGTGCTCGAGGTCTGGAACGTGCCCACGATCGAGCCGGCCTGCCCCATGCGGAAGGTCCCGCCGTTGGGGTGCGCCGTTCCGGTCGTCGTTACGGTGGCCGTCCCGGTTGGGGTGCTGTTGCCGTTGGGATCCACGTAACCGGAGTAGCTGAGGCCGATGCTGTAGAGCCCGGGCGTCAACCCGGCGAACATCACGCAGCCGTTGCTGTCGCTCGGCGCGGTCTGAGTGCTCGGCCCCGTCGGAGTGATCGTCACGCCCTGGATCGCCGCACCCGTCTGGTCGGTCACCTGGGTGAGAAGATCGCCGGTCACCGGCCGCGACAGCAGCGACTCCTCCTGGATCGAGGCCGACTGGTTGGTGAAGCCCTCAGTCCACGACACCGTGGAGACGATCCGGTAGTAGGCGGCGGCGGTCGAGCTGCAGCTCGTCGCACCTGTCGTGTCCTCATACGTGGAGGTCGACTGCACCGTAAACGTCGTCCCGTCCACCGTCGACGGGCGGGACTGGCTGAGGCTGGCCAGCTGCGTGTCGGACAGGCCGCGCAGCCGCTCCTGATCCTGGGTGGCCAGACCGTCCGCCTGCGAGCGCAGGCGCTGGTCGGCGCTGGTGTGTGAGGTGGTGACGAGCGCCTTGGCCGCCGCGGTGGCGATGAGGACGACCAGCAGCGCTGAGACCAGCACCTCGATCAGGGTGAATCCGGCATCGCGGGCGTGTGCCGGCCGTCGCCGCGGGCTAGGCGGATCCTGGGTGGGTGAGAGAGCACGTACGCGCACGGCGATCACTGGAACTAGTCGGCCCCGACGCCCCGGTCTTGAGTCCACGGGCCCGCATGTGGACTCCTGTTGCAGGGCGGCTCGGCCAAGTGGCCTCGAACCGCGCAAAATTGGTCAAGCGGCCCGCGAGGTCTGCCGATAAGCCCCTGTGGCGCGCGTCGGCTTCAAGGCGCCCGCTAATCCGTCTTTCACACGCCGAGGACGCATCGAAGATGACCGAGTTCGCCCACATGCGCTTGCTGCTCGTCCATGGCCCCGGCGAGGGGTCAGAGCGAGTGCAGGCCGCGCTGGCGCAGGCCGGCTACACCGAGATCCTCGCCACCACCGATCCGGCGCACACGCTCGAGCTCTGCCTCGCCGACCGTCCCGACCTCGTCCTGCTCGATCTCGACGTCCACGGCGAGTCCTCGCCCCGGGCGCTCGACGCGATCCGGCAGCTGACCGACGGTGCCGACAGCCTTCCCGTGCTGGCCCTCAGCGGCGGCGCATCCACGGAGCTGCGCCGCTGGGCTCTTGCCAACGGCGTCCGCGACTTCGTCGCCAAGCCGGTCGACTCCACCGAGCTGCTCGTCCGGGTGCAGAATGCCCTGCAAACCCGGCACCTCCAGCGCCAGCTTCGTGATCGCAACGCGGTCCTCCGCGAGGCCGTCCGCGAGCGCACCGGCGAAGTCGACACCGCGCGTGAAAGCCTCTCCATCCTCGCCGCCATCGCCGACTACCACGACGACGACACCTACCAGCACGCCCAGCGCGTGGGCGCCGGCGCCGCGCTGATCGCCCAGGCTCTCGACCTCGACGCGCAGTTCGTGGCCACAATCCGCGACGCCGCGCCGCTGCACGACATCGGCAAGGTCGGCATCTCGCGGCGGATCCTTCTCAAGCCGGACAAGCTCACCCCCGCCGAGTGGATGCACATGATGCGCCACGTCGAGATCGGAGCGCGCATCCTCGCGCCGGCCCGATCACCGGTGCTGCGGATGGCCTCCGAGATCGCCGGGACCCACCACGAGCGCTGGGACGGCAACGGGTACGTCGCCGGCTTGGTCGGCGCGGAGATCCCCCTCCCCGGGCGGATCACCGCTCTAGTCGATGTGTGGGACACCCTCACCCACGAGCGGCCCTATAAACCGGCCTGGGACGAGGACCGCGCCCTGGCGGAGATCAATGCCCAGGCCGGAGCGCACTTCGATCCGCGGATCGTCGATGCGTTCCACGCCATCGACCGGCGCCTGCTCGAGGCGCCGCTCGCCGACGACCTCGCGCTCCGCGTCGCCTGACGCGGAAGACCTGCTCGAGGTAGGGGTCCCGCCGGTCATCGGCTGGCCGCGAGGCGCTCCCCCCTAGCGGGATAGCCGCCTACCCTGGTGATGTCTCCTGGGCCACCACCCGGCCCAGCCCGCGCGCGCGACTGCTGCTCCTCGATCATTGCGGCAGCGGAGGATGATGGGGACGGCTATGGACGATCTCATCAGATGGATTGAGGGACTCTTTGAGGATTGCTCGGTCCGTGCTCCGTTTGGCATCGGCTGGCATCTGGACCGGGCTGAGCCTCCGATCACCGCGATCGTGACGCCAGCTGACTGCTCCGGCGCACGTATCGTGCTCAACCGAGATGACCTGCTGGAACGAATCAACTTCGTCGCGCGCCTGCAGGCGTTCCTAGACGTCGAGCTTGATCGACCCGTCCCTCCATGTCCGGTTCACGCGGTGGCGCTCGGGCCGGTCCGCAGTGATGACGCCGTCGGCTGGCGTTGTCCGTTCGGCGACTTCCAGTGCCGGGTCGGTGACTATCAGGAGGCGCTCTGGCCGCCGAGCCCCGGCGAGGATCGTCACGGAATCGGGCCAATGCTGGCCCGCCGCTTCAGCCGGCGAAGGCTGAGCGGCATCCAGAGCTTCGGCGTCGAGTTGCATGACGGCCGCTGGAAGGCCGAGATCAAGCTCCGCCCCGACGCCGATGAACCTGCAATCCGTGCGGCAGCTCATCCAATCGAGTTAGAAGTTGAGCGTGTCGAGCCCGCCCGCACCGTCCGCGTCCAGCGATCCGCCACCGCGACAGAGCCCGCTCACCAAGCGCTGACCGTCACCGGCGTCGCCATGCCACTCGCAGCGCTCCGCGGTCGCCTGCTGCGAGCTCGTGCCGGCGACTCCTGCGACTTTCTCGTCGACCACACACCCGTACGACTGATCCCCGAGCATCAGCTTGGGCCGTCACGTGGCCCTGCCGTCCTCGACCCCGAAGGCGTCCCCTTCGCCGACGAAGGCGACACCGTGTGCTGCGTTGGCGGCTTTGCCAAGACCGGGCCGGTTCTCGGTGAGCCACCAATATTCAGCGCAGGGGAGCTTCGCGTCTATGACCCAGACTCTGTCGCTTTGAGCTAACCGGCGGCTCTCGCAGGTCGATCAGAGCAGCAGCACGAGGTCGCGAGGGGTCCCTTCGGTTCCGGCGCCCGGCCTCTGGCAGGCGGTACGTAAGCTGGTTCCAGTGTGAGTACGGCTCGTCGCCCAGCAGGTGCTCGCGCACTCATCGCTCTAGGAGCCGCCGCCCGCAGGCGGCTGCGCGGTCTTTTCAACCTTGAGCGGCCGCTTCCCATAGAGGGGATAGCCCCTTGTCGCGGCCAACACCGAGCTAATGGCCGAACGCGCGCAGTCCAGTCCGCCGGCCAGCGCAACGCCCCAGACAAGACCCAGGATCACGTGGCCGACTCTCTTGGGCAGAAAGAACAGCAAAAAGACCTGGTCAGCGATGGCAACTAAGGTGAAGAACAAAAAGACGAAGAAGTCAAAGTTGCCCGGGTCATCTGCCCGCTCGCCGGTTACCTCTGCCTGACGAACGGCTCGTCCCGGGATCTCCAATAGGAAGGGCCAGAGCACCAGAGCCGCGCTAAACGCATATGCGTTACCGAACGGGTTGGCGCCAACGACGAGGATTGTGGCCGGCAGCAGGAGAAGCACCGGCACTCCGAGGACCGCCAGGAGCCGAGCGTGCCACCGATAGTCATTGCTTCCGGTTGCAGCCAGGCAGTCCCAGACGAGTGATGCATACTCGAAGCGGAAGCGCAGGAAGTTCTCGGAGAAGCGTTTCGGCGGCATCGCGCGGCGCTATTCTAAGGTGGTATGGAGCCCGTGTTCTATGTGCTCGCCGGACTGGCGACGGCGGTCGGGCCTCTGGTCGCGCGGAGCAAAGTGGTCCAGAACCTGCTTCACAAGCTGGATGAACGCGACGACGACTTGAGCGAGGCTGCGACGCGCCCGTCAGAGGCCGCCCCCGCGCCGGTGCACTCGTCCCCCTCCGGTCCGACTTCGGTGTAGCACTAGGACGGGGTTGCCCTGGTCGTCACCGTGTAGGTCCCGGCAGTTCTCTCCAGGACAACCGTCGCCTCAGAGACGGCGTCCTGGGCTTCGGGCCGACGTTCGGTGGGAGCTGAGGTCAAATAAACACCCGCTACCTGACGCCGCGAGGTTGCCCCGTCTGTCGTGGAACTTCGATGACGGCGGTCCCGGTGTGATGGTTACAGAGTGACTGTGATCGCGGCCTCCTGCGTCGTGAGGTTGTTGGGCTGGGGAAGGTGGAGTCGTCGCTCGATCGCGACCGCGAGGCGAGGTAGGTCGGTGTACCCGATGACCTTGCGGAACTGCTGCTCGGCTTCGAGCATCCCTGCCGCGGTCCACCGCAGCCCCATCTCCCCGGAGGACCAGTGCTTGACGTTGCGCTGGGTGGTGCGGACGGTGTCGATCATCGACTCGCACGGAATCGTGGACTCCAGCGTGCGGCGGAGCTTGCCCTTGATCCCGAGCCGGATCACCGTCAGTGTTTCCTCCATTCCTTCCCTGAGCGAGCCGGCGGCGCCGGGGTGGGTGTGCTCGAGCTCGTCGGCGAGCCGGGTGAGCTGCTCGAGCGCGCGAGGGTAGTCGGTCTCCCGCCATGCCCTGCGCATCCGGGCCTTGATCGGCGGGCGGTCGCGCTCGGGGAGATGGCCGAGTACGTTGCGCTCCTTGTGCCAGAGGCAGCGCTGGACCGGGACTTCGCCGATCACCGAGCGCACGGCCTTGCGCAGCGCCTTGGAGCCGTCGATCACGAACAGCATCCCCTGCTCGGGATCCAGGCCACGCTCGACGAGGTCTGACAGCAGCGCGGTCGCGACGGTCGCGTTCTCCGTGCTCCCTTCCCAGAGCCCGAGGGGGATCTTCACGCCCTCGGTCGTGATCCCGAGCGCGACGATCATCATCCGGCCCTTGAGCTCCAGCCCGTCGGGCATCATCACCGCCAGGCGCAAATCCCCGAGCTGGCGCGACATCAGCTCACCGAGCGCCTCGCGGGTGCGCTCCACGAACGTGCGCGACACCGCCGACTTCGACGTCGACCGCGCCCGCGTCTCCACTTCTTCGCCGACCGGCTCCTGCGTGCGCCGATACCGGCGTGTGGACACGCCGGCGAGCATCCGCTCGAGCACAACCCGGCGCAGCGGATCCCGATCAGCGAAGTGCTCGTACGTCGACAGCGACACCTCGGACTCGCCGTCAGCCGTCCGAACCCGGGGGCGGCGAACCTCGACGCGACGACCGCCGAGGGTGACCTCACCGCCCTCGTGACCGTGACGCACCGCGGTCCGGCCCGCGTTGTGCGCGCCCTTCGGGCCCACGACATCGTCGACCTCCTCCTCCATCAACTCGGTCAGCACACCGAGCCCGACGCCAACGCTGAGCGCCAGCAATCCCTCCTTCGCTGCCCCGACCAACTCGCCCAACGCCTCCTGCACACGCTCCGGAAGCACACCCTCATCACGGGTCGCCTCGGCGACCGGTACGTTGCTACCCACGGCGGTTCCTCCTTAGATCTTTGGCGGATCACCGCGAACGCTCCCAACACGAGCGGACGCGGCCGGAGGGACCGCCGTCACCTCAAAGTTCTACACGCCCCGGGACAACCTCGGGACGCCGCTTCCAGCGTCCGCAAGTAGCTGCCGCTCGCCTGGCCCGCTCCGGGGGTCGCGCACGGCTCGGTCCGGGCTAGAAGCGGCCAGGATTGCGCTCGCCCCGAACCCGCTGAGCCCCCCAATCATGAGACGCCGGTTTTCGATTCTCAGGGGGAGCGGACACATCAAAGATCGAGACCTCCCAACGCGTTCCGCTGCGCAAGTCTCGTTGGCATCGATACTGAAGGGCTTCCGACCAGTCATGGACAGAGGCCGCCTAGAACCGGCTCATCGCGCTTCCGCAACGGGCTACAAGCTACAAGGGACAGCGAATCGCGGCGCCCGTGATCGTACTCAGGCCGCCGCGCTCGAGACTGCTGGTTGTCGATCAACTCGGAAGCCACCGACTGACCGCGGCACAGTGTTGGGTTCAGGCGGATGCGAAAGTGAGTCGTCGCGTTGGTCGCCCGGTCGATCGGCGCTGGCCGGCGCGCACGGACACGGGCGATTGCCTCGGAGCCGTGGCTCAGTCGGCGCGGAGTTCGTAGTTCAGCACGACGACGCCGCCGGTAGCGTAGTTCGGGACGTCCGCGCGCACTGCCTGACCCTCGGGGGATTCCATCGCCGCACTGTACGTCGCCGCATCGTCGAAGTCCGCCTCGAACACGCAGTAATACGGCGACTCGCCTTCGCCGGCGGCGACGTCGACGCTGTAGCGGTAGGCGCGCAGGCCGGGGAGCTTCGCCACCAATGGCACGTGCGTGTCCTCGTAGTAGCTTCGGAAATGGTCCGGGTCCGACGGCGGGGGATAGAGAACGAGGAGCCTGTGCATGGCGCGAACTATAACCGCCCCCCAGACAGCCGTTGCGCGTTCCAGCCATGCGTTCGCGGCGAACTGAACCAGCCCCGCGCTGTGCGGCCGAATCACATACGAACACGAGCGTCGGCCTGTCGCAGCGAGGCAAACGCAGCAGCCACGAGCAACCGTGGCAGACAGCCCCTGCGGGCTAGAACCGGCAGCGGGGTTTCTGCTGCCCTAGTCGATCAGACACCCAGTCACCGTCTCCTCACGCGGTACCTTCAAGACGATGGAGGTGAATACCGCGACAAGTTCTACGACGTGCTCAACTGGCAGATCTTGGGCGGCGCGGCATTCGAAGATGTCCAAGGATTCTCGGAGCCGCTGTGGCTGTTGCGAGGACATCTCAACCAGCCAGGCCTGGTCCCAATCCATCTTCGTCATCCGGCGAGTGTCCCCCGCCTCGGGGACAGATTCTCACGCGTGGAGCCGCGAACGAACCGCACGGCATAGAACAGCCGGTCGGCAGGGAGCTCGCAGCGGCGGAGGCCACGGCGGCTGACGCGCCCGCGAGCGCGCGCCCGGGCCATGATCGACCGGATCAGTCGGCGCCAGCCGGCGAGCCGGCCAGGACATCCGCCATCGACGTGCCCAGGTTGCCCTCGGCGGCGAGCAGGAGCTTGAAGTCCTGCGGGCTGGTGGCGGCCGCGAGCGCATTCTCGCGCGTGATCAGGCCGCCCTGCACGTGGGTGAACAGCGCCTGATCGAACGTCTGCATGCCGTAGAACGACCCCTCCGCGATGATGCTCGGGAGCTGGGCAGTCTCGTCCGGATTCATGATCGCGTCGCGGACGCGGCCCGTGGTGCGCAGGATCTCGAGCGCGGCGACACGGCCGCCGTCCAGCGACGGGATCAGCCGCTGGGAGATGACCCCGCGCAGCGAGGCGGAGAGCATCGCGCGCACCTGACGGTGCTGGTGGGGCGGGAAGAAATCGATGACGCGGTTGATCGTCTCAGGGGCGTCGGCGGTGTGCAGCGTCGAGAGGACCAGGTGCCCCGTCTCGGCGGCGGAGAGGGCGGTCTGCACCGTCTCCTCGTCACGCATCTCGCCGATGAGGATGATGTCGGGGTCCTGACGAAGGACGCGCCGCAGCGCCCGGCTGAATGAGCCCGTGTCGGAGCCGACCTCGCGCTGGTTGATGGCCGAGCGTTTGTCAGCGTGGAGGAACTCGATCGGGTCCTCGATGGTCACGATGTGGCGCGCGGCGGTCGTGTTGACGTGGTCGACCATGGCGGCCAGCGTGGTCGACTTACCCGACCCCGTGGTCCCGGTGACGAGGACGATCCCGCGCGGCTCCTCGGCCATCTCGCGCACCGCGTCGGGCAGCCCGAGCTCGGCGATCGTCGTCACGCCGTAGGGAATCCGCCGGCAGACGATGGAGATCGAGCCCCGCTGGCGGAAGGCGTTGACGCGGAAGCGCGCCAGGCCCGGCACGGCGTAGGCGAAGTCGGCCTCGCCCTCGGACTCCATCTCCTGGAGGCGAACCGGGTCGCGCAGCATCTCGCGCACCGCCTGCGCGGTGTCCTCGGGCGTGAGCGGATCGGCCAGCGGCAGCGGGGTCAGCTCGCCGGAGATGCGGACCATCGGCGGGGAGCCCGCCTTGACGTGGAGGTCGGAGCCCTCCTGGTCACACAGGTACTGCAGCGCCTGCTGAAGACCGAAGCTCACGGCGCCGTCCGGAAGTATGTGAACGGGACTGCGTTCGGGTATTTCGCGCAGGCAGCCTTCTTGGGGATGCTGGTGTACGTACCGGTGTCCAGGTGGTAGATCAACGGCTCTGCCAACAGCAGGTCGCACAGGCCGGGGTGCGAGACGCGATTGAACGCGGCGAGCGCCACCTTCTGGGAGTGGGTGATGCTGCTGGTGATCCTGACCACCCGCAGCAGGCGCTTCTGCAGCGTCCCGTCTGGCCCGGGGATCGTCAGATCCTCGGTCTGGCCGGGCTTGAGCACGATCGCGGAGCAGGTGTCATGGTCGGGATGGCACCAGCCGGGACCGGTGTGCCCGACGCCCTGGCGCAGCGCGAACACCGCCGCGTTGCCGTTGGACATGACGCCGTCGAACATGACGTCCGGCTGCTGGGCGGACGGGAGCGCAGTCAGCCGCTCGATGTCGGCGCGCAGGGGCACCTGGAGGTCCTTGCCGAAGCGCACGTCCACCGAGTACATCGTCCACGTCTGCACCTTGGCCGGCTGGGCCGACTGCGTGGCGGGCGGGGTCGAGGCGATCGTCGACGTCGGCGTGTTGCCGGCGCTGGGGGTCGTGGCGGTACCTGACGAGCTCGAGCCGGTGGAGGGACTCGAGGACGTCGAGCCACTCGAGGGCGTCGAGCCGCTCGAGGACGGCGCGGGCGACACCATCGCCACAGTCGAGGTCGACGGCGATGACGTGGTCGCGGTGGTCGAGGTTGTCGCGGACGACGACGTCGTGGGCGCAGGCTTGGCCTTGAGCTTCGGCACGGCGCTGGCGAACGGGTTGCGCGCGATGCGGGCGAGCACGACCTTGGTCGACTCCTTCTTGGTGTCGACGTTCTCCGTGGTCGACGTCTGCGCGCCGGCGGGCGTGGCAGAGGGCGGGGCCGGCACCGTGGGGGTCGTGTTCGCGGACGCGCTCTTGAGCAGGAACACGGGGGCGGCCACGACGGCCACGACGAGCAGCGCCACGACCATCCACAGCTTGCGCTCCACCAGGTCTCGACGCAGCGAGCTCATCCTTGTCCTCCGGTGGTCGTGCCGGCCGGAGCGGCCAGCTGGTAGATGGTTGCCGTGAGCTGGCCGGTCAGGCTCTTGGTCCCGGTCAGCGCCACGCTGTTGATGCTCAGGAGCGGGCCCGCGGCGTGCACCTTGCCGCCTGACAGCGCGACCAGCCCGGTGAGCTTGCGCACGAGCTTGTTGAGCGCGACATACCCGCCCGCGAAGGTGAGCTGGATCGGCACCGGCGTCGCCGCGGGCGCGGCCGCGGCCGCGCCAGTGGTCGCCGTGGCGCCAGTGGCCGGGGTGGCGCCAGGGGCCGGGGTGGCCGGAGCCGGGGCAGCGGCAGCCGGCGCGGAGCCGCTCGCACTCGACAGGCTGATCGCCTGCATCGAGACGTGGACCAGCTTGGCGTTCTTCTCAAGCGTACGGAGCAGCGCCGGGATGTCGGACTGCTGGGGAACCGCCAGCTTGAGCGCGGCCCACTCAGGACCGTCGGTCTTCAACGACGCCCGCGCGGCACGACCCACGTTGTAGCTCTGCTGAGCCGCGGTGAGGGCCTGCTGCTGGGTGGTGATCTGTGCCTGCAGTGCGCTGGCCTGCTGACGCTCGGGCTTGAGCGCCACGAGGTAGTAGCCGCCGAGGACGGCGAGGACCGCCGCCACGGCGAGGACGATGCGATCACGACGACGCAGGGTCATTGCGCGGCTCCTGTCGTGGAGGTAGCGGCGGAAGCGGTCGGCGTGGCCGCCGGGGTCGTGCCGGAACCGCCCGCCGGTGTGGTCGTGCCGGACGTTGATGACCCCGCGGTCGTGCCGCGGGTCGCTGACACCAGCACAAGCGACATCTGGAACGTGACAGGGAACGGGCATCCGCCGCTGTTCGCGCCCGAGGACGAACTGGCGGTCGTCCCGTTGTTGGACGTGGAGGCGAGGTTGACCGATCCGACTCCCTGCACGCGGCGGAAGGCCACCATCGTCGCGGCGACCGCCGACTGCGACGCCGCGCACCCGCTGATCGAGACGGCAGACGTGTTCGCCGAGGGCGTGGACGGCGTCGAGCCCGACGCAGCCGTAGCCGCTGCGGTGGAGTCGGCCGACGGCGACGCGGCGCTCAGGTTGCTCAGCGCTGCGTTCGCCGGCATCACGCCGCCGATCTGGCTGAGCAGGAGCGACCACGGGAAGCGGCCCGAGACAAGCTGATGAATGTCGGCCAACTGCTGCTTGCGCTGTGTGGCGGCCGTCACGTAGGCCGTGTAGCTGTTCGCTGCGGCCTGCCAGCTGGCGGCGTTGGCGGTGACCCGCGCGAGTTCGGTCCGGCGCGCACGCACGTCGTTGACTGTGAACACGTACAGGACGGCAGCGGCCAGGACGACGACGAGGCTGCCGATCACCCCCAGCGTCACGGGGCTGGCGGAGACGCTCGTGCTGCGCCGGCGGTGGTCGGCCGGGATGAGGTTGACGGCGTTCATGACGCGAGAGCTCCTACCGCGAGGCCGGCGGCCACCGGCGCGATCCGCGCGTCGACGTCGCCGAGGGCGTTGTCGTCGCCTGCGATGACCTCGCCGCACGTGAGCTCGAGGCCGGACGCGGCCGACAGCGCCTCCACGAATCCGGGAAGGGGCGCGAGCGGTCCGGCGACCACACCCGTGGTGACGACCTCCGGCCCGAACTGCGTCGAGTAGAACTCGGCGGCGGCCCTCAGCTCCGCGCCCAGCTCTAGCGCCGTGCGCGTCAGCAGATCGGCCACCGGGACGTCGCCCTCGCCGAGCTCCTCATCGGTCTCGGCGTACAGCAGCTCGTGGGCGGCGTCGAGCGGGATGCTGCGGTTCTCGGCGAGACGCCCCAGGACCATGGCGAGGCCCTGCGGGGCCTGCCGGGTGAACCGGCACACGCCGGACTCGGCGATGGCGATGTTGACGAGGTCCCCGAGCTGCGCGTACAGGACCGGGCCCGATTCTGAGTCGGCGTGATGGCTGAGGCTGCGGATAACCGAGAAGATCGACAGGTCGATGCCCTCAGGCTTCAGACCGGCCCGCCGCAGGGTGTCGAGTAGGAGGTCGACGCCCTCGCGCTCGGTGACGACCACGACGACGCGCAGGCGCTGCCCCTCGGGGGTGTCGACGAGCCCGACCTTGTGGAAGTCCATCACCGCGCGATCCAGTGGCATCGGGATGCGCTCCTGGGCCTGCATGACGAGCGCGGTACGGATGTCCTTGTCCTCGAGTGGCGGGAGGTCGATGACGCGCAGGACAGTGCGCGGCGTGGCCAGGCCGACCCGGACGCGCTTGGACAGCTTGTGCTCGGAGAACAGGCTCTTGAGCTCGCCAGCGAGGCGCTCGGGGTCGGTGACGACGCCGTCGCGCATCAGGCCGGCCGGCAGCGAGCGAGCCGCGACGCGCTCGGCGACGATCTGTCCGCCCTGCAGCCGCGCCTGGGCGGCGATCACCCGGGTGGCGCCGATCTCGAGTCCGGTCACCGTGGCCGGGCGGCGCGCCGAGCGAGAGGGCTTGCGCAAGCGCACGGACGGCAGGCTCGGCAAGGACAGCTGCTTCTTGAGGACGCTCACAGCCCCACTCCATGCAGATAGACGTTGACGAGGGCGTCGCCCGCGAACAGGGCGATGACGCTGCCGAGGGCGAGGAAGGGCCCGAACGGCACCTTGGTCCTGCGGCCGTCGTGGACGCCCTTGCGTGCGAGGACGCCGATACCGACGATCGTGCCCGCGATGAGCGCGATGAACATGGCGGGCGCGACCGCGCGACCGAGGACGAGGCCCATCACCGCGGCGAGCTTGACGTCGCCCATGCCCATCCCCGCCGGATAGGCGAGGACGGCGGCGAGCAGGAATCCGCCGGCGGCGGCGCCGGCGATGAGGCGCTCGGGCAGGAGGTGGGGCTCAAAGACGCCCGTCAGCACCACGGCGGCCAGCGCAAGCGGCGCCACGATGCGGTTGGGGATGATCCGGTGCTCGAGGTCGATTCGGGTGATCGCGACGAGCCCGGCGACGAAGATGAGGTCGAGCCAGATGCCCGCGCTCGCGCCCTTGGCGATGACAACGACGGCGAACAGCGCGCCGGTCAGCGCCTCGGTGAGCGGGTAGCGCGGGGAGATGGAGGTGTCACACGCGCGGCAGTGTCCACCCAGCGCCAGCCACGACACCACGGGGAGGTTGTCGTAGGGTCGGATCGCGGCGCCGCAGCCGGGGCACGCCGACCCCGGGGTGACCAGGGACAGGCCCGCGGGCAGCCGGTAGGCCACGACGTTCAGAAACGAACCGAGGCACAGGCCGCCGATGGCAGCAAGGGCGATATCGAAGGCGAGAGGGGACATGGAAGAAGTTCAGGTGAAAGAGAGGGGGTGGTGTGGCGTGGCCGCCGGGTGTGACGTTGACTGTCACACCCGGCGGCTTGACGCCAGATGCTTCGTACGGCTGTTGACTACCAGGTACCGGTGGTGCCGCTGGTCACGCTGCAGCCGGCAGCGTTGCCGCCGGAGGCGCTCGAGATGTCGCAGTTACGCTGCAGCACGCCCGTCGAGGACTTGGCCAGCGTGTAGACGACGCCCGACGGAGACTTGGCGGTGATCGTGTACGCGTTGGGCGGGGTGCCCGTCGTGGTCACGGTCAGGGCCTCAGCGCCCTCAATCGAGTTCTTGAGGGTCGGCTCGACGCTCGTCAGAGCGGCATCGCTGCCGCTGTTGGCGGCGACGTAGCCGGGGCTGTTCGAGTTGGTGGAGTACGACTCCTCAGCGGTCTGAGCGCTGTTGATGTCGGACTTCACGTTGGCGTCCTGACCCTTGCCACGCTGGCTGAGGAAAGCCGGGATGGCGACGGCGGCGAGGATGCCGATGATGAGAATCACGACCAACAGCTCGATGAGGGTGAAGCCCTCCTGACCGTGGGCGCGATGACGAAGACGCGTAAGCATCTATATGTCACTCCTGTGTAGATGGATATTGCGTTTCGGAACCCACACTCCGGTCAGTGATTCCAAGCTTCGTCGTGCGCTGTTCCGAACCGGTCATCGGCATTTGCACCGGCGCCTTGAGCGCCGAGCGGCCGGCTGGACGCTTTGGCGTGTCTCGCGCGGGAATACTGAGAGGGGCTTGATCTCGCGCGGTAACAGCCGATAACTGAAGACATGCGCGAAGAGTTCGCCGCGAGCGCCTACGGTGTCGTCCCTGCTTTGGTGCCCCAACCCGGGGACCAGCGGCCGGCTGCCGTGACGCCGGCCAGCGGCAACGCCGGCGGCGGGATGCGCTTCCTGACCCAGGTCATCATCGACCTCGGCTTCGCGCCCCGCGAACGCGTCGAGGCGGCGATGCTGGCCGCCCGCGACGCCGGCACCACGCCGGATCAGCTCCTCGTGGACCAGGGCGTGATCACGCTCGAGCAGCGAGCGCGCGCCATCGCCGAGCGGCTCGGCTTGGACTTCCTGGACCTCACCCAGTATCGCCTCGACATGGCGGCGGTCAACCTGCTGCCGCCCGACGTGGCCCGCCGCTGCGAGCTCGTGCCGGTCGCGCGCATCGGCGACGACACACTGGTGGTTGCCATGGCCGACCCGGCCAACGTCGTTGCCATCGACGACGTGGAGATCCAGACCGGGATGAACGTCCAGGTGGCCGTGGCCACCCGCGAGGACATCCACGCGGTCATCGCCAATATGTCGCGGCTGGACAGCGCGGTCACCGAGGTCGTCGAAGAGGACTCGCTCGCGGAGGTCGAGATGTTCGACGTCCACGACGCCGCCACCGAGACCCCGATCGTCAAGCTCGTCAACGCACTGCTCTCCCAGGCCGTCAGCCATGGCGCCTCCGACGTGCACTTCGAGGCCGAGGCCCGCGACATGCGCGTGCGCATCCGCGTGGACGGCGTTCTCGAGGAGATCGCCAAGATCCCGGGACGCATGGTCCCCGGCACGGTGTCGCGCATCAAGATCATGTGCGAGCTCGACATCTCCGAGCGCCGGCTGCCCCAGGACGGGCGCGTCGGCCTCAACGTGGACGGCAAGCAGATCGACATCCGCGTCGTGACGTTGCCCACCGTTCACGGCGAGTCGGTGGTCATGCGCATCCTGGACCGCTCCAACGTCCTCATCGAGATCCCGAAGCTGGGCCTCGACGAGTTCTCGCTCGGCCGCCTGAAGTCGGCGACCGGTCACGCTCACGGCTCCGTCCTCGTCACCGGGCCGACCGGCTCGGGCAAGTCGACCACGCTCTACGCGGTGCTCAACTCGCTCAACACCCCGGACAAGAACATCGTGACGATCGAGGACCCCGTCGAGTACCAGCTGGACGGTGTCACCCAGGTGGCCGTCAACGCGCGCTCGGGCCTCACGTTCGCCACCGGGCTGCGCGCGATGATGCGCGCCGATCCGGACATCATCATGGTCGGCGAGATCCGCGATCGCGAGACGGCGCAGATCAGCATCGAGGCCGCGCTCACCGGTCACCTCCTCCTCTCGACGCTGCACACCAACGACGCGCCCAGCTCGATCACCCGCCTGGTTGAGATGGGCATCGAGCCGTTCTTGGTCTCGTCCTCGGTGCGCTGCGTGGTCGCCCAGCGGCTGGCGCGCGTCCTGTGCCCCGCGTGCAAGACGGCTGTCACCCTGGAAGCGAGCGTGCTGGCGCGGTCGGGCTTCGTGGTCGACCACGACGTCTCCGGCTACGAGGCATCCGGCTGCCCGCGCTGCAGCGGCAGCGGCTACCGCGGGCGCGTCGGCATCTACGAGATCATGCCCGTGTCCGACGCGATCCGCGATCTCGCCCTGCACAGCGCCTCGTCAGACCGGATCATGGACACCGCCCGGGCAGAGGGCATGCGCACCCTGCGCGAGGACGCCTTCGAGAAGGTCAAGGCCGGCGTCACCGCGGTGGACGAAGTGCTCCGCGTTCTAGGCGCATAGACGGTCTCGCTCAAGTACACGCCCCCGTCTGCCGAACTTCCTCCATATGTCAGTCGTCGACTTCGCGGACATCGTCCTGGCGGCGCTCGAGCGCCGCGCCTCCGATATCCACCTCACCGCGGGCGCCGCGCCCAGCATCCGCGTGCGCGGTCGCCTCTTCGCCCTGGAGGGCTTCCCGGTCCTCGGGGTCTCTGACACCCGCGAGATCGTCTATTCGATCATGAGCGACACCCAGCGCCAGCAGTTCGAGAACGCGAAGCAGGTCGACTTCAGCTACTCGGTGCCGCGCACCGCACGCATGCGCGTCAACGCGTACCTGCAGCGCGGCGCGGTGAGCGCCGCGCTCCGCGTCATCCCCTCGGAGATCAAGTCCCTCGAGGCGCTGGGGATGCCGACGGTGGTCAAGGACATGTCCGCTCTCCCCCGCGGCCTGGTCCTCGTCACCGGTCCGACGGGCTCCGGCAAGTCCACCACGCTCGCGGCGGTGATCGACCAGATCAACAGCACCCGCGAGGATCACATCCTCACCATCGAGGACCCGATCGAGTTCCTGCACAGCCACAAGCGCTGTCTCGTCAACCAGCGCGAGCTCGGCAGCGATGCGACCAGCTTCGCCGACGGTCTGCGCGCGGCCCTGCGCGAGGACCCCGACGTGATCCTCGTCGGCGAGATGCGCGACCTGGAGACGATCTCCACCGCCCTGACCGCCGCCGAGACCGGTCACCTGGTGCTGGCGACCCTGCACACCCAGGACGCCCCGCAGACCATCGACCGCATCATCGACGTCTTCCCGCCCCACCAGCAGCAGCATGTGCGCGTCATGCTCTCCGTCGCGCTCCAGGGCGTCGTTGCCCAGCAGCTGCTGCCCACCGCCGACGGCTCGGGCCGAGTTCCGTGCGTCGAGATCCTCGTGCCCACGCCCGCGGTGCGCAACCTGATCCGCGAGGGCAAGACCCACCAGATCTACTCCGCCATCCAGACCGGCGCCGAGCACGGCATGCAGACGATGGACGCCGCGCTGGCCGACCTGGTGCGCGCGGCCCGGATCACGCGCGATGTCGCTCAGCGGCGCGCGTCGGTGCCGGCGGAGCTCGCCCGGCTGCTGGGCGGCGGCGGCGCCATGCTCGAGACCGCCGGGAACGGCTACCTGCAATGAGCGCCAGCTACGTCTTCCGGGCCGTCGATGGCCTCGGCATCAAGCACAAGGGTGAGATCGAGGCCGACTCGGCGGACGGCGTCACCGAGCTGCTCAAGGGCCGGGGCCTGATCGCGCTGGAGGTCAAGACCAAGACCAAGTCCATGGAGCTGTCCTTCGAGGCGCTCACGCGGGTGACGCTGGAGGACCTGTCGCTGATGACGCGCCAGCTGTCGACGATGATCTCGTCGGGACTGTCGCTGATGCGCGCGCTGATGGTGCTCGAGTCCCAGACTCAAAACAAACGCCTGCGCAGCACAGTGATCAGCATCCGCCAGGACATCGAGACCGGCGCTTCTCTGTCGGGCGCGCTGGCCAAGCACCCCAAGGTCTTCTCCGAGCTGTTCGTCGCGATGATCCGGGCGGGCGAGACCGGCGGGTTCCTGGAGAGCGCGCTGATTCGCGTCGCCGACCAGCTCGAGGCCCAGCACAAGCTTCGCCGCCAGGTCAAGTCGGCGATGGTCTACCCGGCTGTCGTGACCAGCATCGCCCTCGTTGTCGTGGTCGCGATGCTCGTGTTCATCATCCCCGTGTTCGCGGGCGTGTTCAAGCAGTTCAACGGCAAGATGCCGTCGCTGACCGTCCACACGATCGCGGTGTCCAACGCGATCCGCCATCAGTGGTACTTCTTCCTCTTCGGCTCGCTCGGCCTCGTCTTCGGCTTTCGCAAGTGGAAGGGGTCCAAGGTGGGACGGCCGGTCTGGGATCGGTTCCGGCTCAAGGCCCCCGCCAAGATCGGGACCATCGTCCAGAAGATCGCGCTCGCCCGCTGGGCTCGCACCCTCTCCTCCCTGACCGCCGCCGGGGTCCCGATGCTCGAGGCGATCGACGTCACCGGCCGCACCGCGGGCAACGTCGTGGTCGAGAACGCCATGACCGCCGTGCACGATTCGGTGCAGGGCGGCGGCACGATCGCCAGCGCGCTGTCCAGCGAGTCGATCTTCCCGTCGCTGGTCACCAACATGGTGCGCGTGGGCGAGGAGACCGGTGCCCTGGAGACGACGCTGGCCAAGGTGGCCGACTTCTACGAGGAGCAGGTCGAGGCCGCCGTCAAGGCGCTGACCTCGATCCTCGAGCCGCTCATGATCTGCGTGGTCGGCAGCATCGTCGGATTCATGATCCTGGCGATGTACCTGCCGATGTTCCACGTGTACGACGCCATCAAGTGAGGCGTCGTCACGCGGCAGGACTCGTCTTCGCGTAGGTCGCCGTGTACCCGGAATCCCGGCGTTCGGACCTAGACCTTCGTCGAGTCTCGCCCCCCGGGTCACCGGACGACTACAACACTATGCGTCCCTCCGTTGAGTCATTCCACTACTCGCGCGTGAGCGTCGAGTGGGGCGTGGTCCGCCTGCTGGCCAGCCTGGGCACGCAGGGCCGGGGACCGATCGGCGCGCACCTCGTCGTCCAGCCCCAGCCGGACGGACGCGACCTCTACTACGCGCACGCGCGCCTCCCCGCACTCGAGCGGCGGCTGCTGACGCACCACCGCCGCCGCACCAGCCAGCTGCTGTGGCGCGCCGCCTTCGCCCTTCCGCTGGACGTCATCGAGGTCCCCGACGCGCTGTTCAAGGTCGTGGCCTTCGACGGGTTCCTCCTCGATCTGCCGGCCCCGGGCCTGCAGATCACCCTGGCCGAACTCGCCACTCGGACGCAGCTGTCGATCCGCACCCCGCTCGAGCGCCCGTCCACCACCATCCGCGCGCGCCAGAGGGTCGTGGCCCTGGCCACCGCCGTGGCCGTCACCGCCGGCTCCACCCCGGCCGTCGCCCTCGCCTCCGCCGGTACCGGCGGCTCGCTGGGGAGCACCACCCCCGCCAGCGCGCCCGCCTCGCCGGCTCTGCGTCCCGCGACCGTCGCCGGAGCCAAGGCCACCAAGGCCGCCAAGGCCGCCGCCCACACGTCCGGGGCGTCGATGACCGCCGCCACCACCCACCGTGGCCTGCCGCATCCCGTCAAGCTGACCCATCTCTTCGGCGCGCCCTCACATCCGGCGCACGCCACCACCAAGCGGGCGGCCGCCACCCAGACGTGCTCCGCCACGTCCCACGGCCCTGTCGCCTACGCCGCCGCCAAGGTCGCGGCCCACGCCGCCGCCCAGTGCCCGCTGCCCACCGGTCAGCACTCCACCGGCACGCATCCGGCCACGGTCGGCTCCGGCTCGGCTCCGAAGGGCGCGACCCTCTCGGTGGGCGTCGGCCCCAAGAAGACCACCAAGCCTGCCACCGGCCAGCCGAGCACCACGCCGACGCCCGGGACGACGACAACGCCCACCACACCCACCACACCTACGACACCCACCACACCGACCACACCGACCACACCGACCACACCGACCACACCGACCACACCGACCACACCGACCACTGGCCAGCCCACCGGCAAGCCGACCACGCAGCCGACGAGCGCCAAGCCGGCGCCCGGCCACGCCAAGGCCGCCCACCACCGGCACCACACCGGCCACCGTCACGTCAGTGGCGGAGCGGCGGTCAGTCAGCCCACCCACGCTCCCGCGCCCGGACCGACCGCGACCACCCACCCGGTGCCCACGCTCTCCCCCACCCCGCCCGGGACTCCGGTGCCGCAGGGCTGGACCGGCACCGTGTCCGCCAACCCCGCGCTCACCGGCGCCGTCACCAACCTCTCGGGCCTGCTCTCCAACGGCGACCGGCCGCCCTCGTTCCTCATCCCGATCTACATGGAGGCCGGTAAGAAGTACGGCGTCCCGTGGGAGGTGCTGGCCGCGATCAACGCCATCGAGACCGACTACGGCCAGAACCTGAACACCTCCAGCGCCGGCGCCGTCGGCTGGATGCAGTTCGAGCCCTCGACGTGGGCCAGCTACGGCGTCGCGGTGGACGGCCACAGCGTGCCCAACCCCTATGACCCCCGCGACGCGATCTTCGCCGCCGCCAAGTACCTCGCCGCCGCCGGCGCCCGCCAGGACGTCGCCAAGGCGGTCTACTCCTACAACCACGCCGGCTGGTACGTGGACGAGGTCATGGCCCGCGCCCGCGCCATCGCCACCCACGCCCAGTACCAGCGGATGATGGTCAAGCACGGCACCTTTTCCGTGGACTTCGGGACGAATGTCAAGAAGGGCTACGTGGTCCGCTACTCCAGCGGCGTGCTGTCGCACTTCGACCGCCTGATCGCTGCCGCCAACATGGTCAGCGCGGCCAACTTCCCCTACCTCTACGGCGGCGGCCACGAGCAGCCCTCGGTGTTCGCGCCGTTCGACTGCTCGGGCTCGGTCTCCTACGTCATGCAGCAGGCCGGCTACCAGGTGCCCACCACCGTCTCCGGGGATATTCCGATCTGGAAGTTCCCCGCCGGCCCCGGCAAGGTCACCATCTTCTACAACTCGTGGCACACCTTCATGCGGATCGGCAACCGCTACTTCGGCACCAGCGGCTTCGCCCGCCCCGGTGGCGGCGCCGGCTGGTTCGACGTCAACAAGCTGCCCGGTGACTACCTGGCCAAGTTCCGCACCGTCCACGTGCCCCACCTCGGCGTCAACTCGTTCGCCCCCAACCAGGTCTATACGCCGATCGCGCTGCCCAAGCCCAAGCACCGGTCCACGACGCTGGACGTTCCGGTGTCGATGCGGCTCTCCACGCTTGGCGCTTTCCCCGCCAGCTAGCAGAATGACGGGGTGCGAGTCGCGCCCGAAGATGGCGAGTTGATCTCGGCGGCCCTGGAGGGCCAGCTCACGCTCCTGGCGGCGCTCACCGGCGCCACCGCGGTATCCGTGTGGGCCGGCCGGGACGATGCGGTGCCGCGGCACGTCGCCCACACCGGCGAGCTGGACGTCGGAGCGCCGCAGACGCTGGCGACGGTCCGGGCGGTGCTGGAGAGCAAGGGGTCCGGCCCCGTGCCGGGCGACGCGACGCTCGGGGTGCGCCTGGGCGCCGTGGGACGGCCCGCCGGGGCGCTCGTGGCCCACGGCGCCGCAGGTGTGTCCACCCAGGTCACCCCGCTGCTGGCCGCGGCGGCGCCGACCGTGGCGGGGCTGGTCGAGCGAGAGACCGAGGGGGACCCAGCCCACTGGCGCGAGTCGGTGACCGGCGCCCTGGAGCGCCGCCTGGCGCGGCTGCGCTTCGACCTGCACGACGGGCCCCAGCAGGACGTCATCCTCATCGCGCAGGACGTGCGCCTGTTTCGCGAGCAGCTGCGGCCGCTCCTGGACGGCAACCCCGATCAGGCGCGGGCGCTCGGGCGCCTGGATGATCTCGAGGCGCAGCTGCTGGCGCTCGACGGTGACCTGCGCCGCCTCTCCACCTCCGTGCAGTCGCCGTTCCTGGCCCCCGACTCGCTGCTCGAGTCACTCCAGCAGGTCACCGAGGCGTTTGCCACGCGAACCGGAATCCTGCCGGAGACCGACTTCAGCGCCGACCTCACCCAGCTCAGCGACTCCCAGCAGATCGCGCTGCTGGCCCTCGTGCGCGAGGCCCTCTCCAACGTGCGCAAGCACGGGGACGCCACCACGGTGCGGGTCTCCATCACTGCGGACCCGGACGGCATCACGGTCCGGGTCTCAGACGACGGGCGCGGCTTCGATCCCGAGACCACGGCGCCGCGGGCGGCCCGGGCCGGACGCCTGGGCCTGGTGGGCATGCATGAGCGCGTGCGGATGCTGGGCGGGCAGACCCAGATCGAGTCCAGCCCCGGCGGGCCCACGGTCATCTCGGCCGTCCTGCCGCGCTTCGGCCACGAGGACGCCTGAGCCGAGCCGGAGCGTCAGACGATTCCGTGCTGGAGCGCGAAGCGCACCGCGCCGGCGCGGTTGGGCACGCCGAGCTTGCGGTAGATATTGGTCAGGTGGAACTTGATCGTGTGCTCTGACACCCAGAGCTCACGGCTGATCGCCGCGGTGGTCATGCCCGCGGCCACCCGGGACAGGATGTCGCGCTCGCGATCGGTCAGAGACGGAGGCGACGAGGCCTGCCTCGCGGCGGCGCGTGCCGGCGCGGTCATCGGGGCGGGCACCACGGCGCCGCTGGCGGCCTGTCGGATGATCGAGGTGATGTCGAGCGACGCCGCGGTCTTGAGCACGTACGCGCTCGCGCCGGCCTGGAGGACCGCGCCGATCGTGGGCGCGTCGTCGCACGCGGACAGCACCACCGTCTTGGTCTCCGGCCACCGCTGGCGGATCAGTTCGATCATCTCGGTGCCCGAGACGCCGGGCATCCGCAGGTCCATGAGCACGATGTCGGGACGGCGGCGCTCGATCAGCTGGGTCAGCTCGGCGCCGGACTGGGCCTCGCCGACCACGTGCATGTCCTCGACATGATCGATCGTGCGCCGGATGCCCGCAATGATCAGCGGGTGGTCGTCGGCGATGAGCACAGCGAGCTGAGCCGGCGGCATGCCGGTCGTCTCGCTGGGGCTCTGCTGTAGAAGGGCGTCCATCGTGTCCCGCCCGGTCGCGACGAGGACCACTCGGCACACCGGACCACAACATGTTGTCGGCGCCGGCGGCCAGGGACTTGAGCCCTGACTGCCGCCGGGGCGCCCGGTCAGGTATAGCTTTGGACATGGCCGCACTCCCGCGTCTGAGCGCCGAGGAGCGACAGCTCGCCCCCGAGGCGCCGGCACCCCGCGGCGACGAGCTGATGAAGGCGGTGCTGGAGCGCACCAGCTTCAGCGACCCGGGCTGGATCTTCGAGCGCAAGCTCGACGGCATCCGCTGTCTGGCCGTTCGCGAACATGACGACGTGCGCATGCTCTCGCGCAACGACCTGGATCTGGGGGGCCGCTACCCGGAGATCCGCGACGCCGTGGCCGGGCAGAAGCACCGGCGCTTCGCCATCGACGGCGAGATCGTTGCCTTCGACGGCGCGCAGACCAGCTTCGCGAGGCTGGCCCAGCGCGCCCGCCATCCCGTCCCGGTCTTCCTCTACGTGTTTGACCTGCTGTGGATGGACGGGCGCGACGTGCGCGCGCTGGAGCTGCGCACGCGCAAGCGCCTGCTCCGCGGCGCCCTGCAGTTCGGTGAGCCGTTGCGCTGGACGGCCCATCGCAACCGCACCGGCGAGGCCATGTTCCTCGAGGCCTGCCGCAGGGGATGGGAGGGCGTGGTCGCCAAGCGGGCCGACAGCCCCTACCGGGCGACCCGCTCGCGGGACTGGTTGAAGCTCAAGTGCGAGGCCGGCCAGGAGCTCGTGATCGGCGGCTTCACCGCGCCGCGCGGCTCGCGGACGGACTTCGGGGCGCTGCTGGTCGGCTACTACCGGGACGGCGCGTTGCAATATGCCGGCAAGGTCGGCACCGGCTTTGATCAGGAGTTGCTCGGCTCACTCGGCCGCCGGCTGCGCGCTCTGCGACGCGACACCTCGCCGTTCGCCGACGCCTCCGCGATCCGCGAGAAAGGCGTCACCTGGGTGACCCCGAAGGTGGTGGCGCAGCTCGGCTTCACCGAGTGGACGAGCGCCGGGCGCCTGCGCCACCCGCGGTTCCTCGGCCTGCGCGACGACAAGCCCGCCACGGAGGTCGTGCGCGAGCGATGACCGACACCTTCACCGTGGGCCGTCGCCGTGTCCCCTTCAGTCACCCGGACAAGGCGCTGTTCTCCGAGCCGCGGATCACCAAGCGCGAGCTGGGCGAGTACTACGAGCGCGTGGCCGACGCGATGCTCCCCCATGTGCGCGACCGCCCCCTGGCCCTCCAAGCGTTCCCCAACGGCATCGAGGAGAAGGGGTTCTTCATGAAGTCGGTCCCCCGGTACTTCCCGGAGTGGATCGCCACCGCCACCGTGCCCAAACGCGGCGGGACGCTGACCCAGGTCCTGGCCACCGGCGCGGCGACGCTCGTCTACCTCGCCGGCCAGAACGTGATCACGCCGCACATCTGGCTCTCCCGCGCCGACGAGCCCCACCGACCGGACCGGCTGATCATCGACTTCGACCCCTCCCCCGGCGTCGGCTTCGCCGAGGTGCGTGCCGCGGCGCGGGACGCCGGCGCGCGCCTGCGCGACGCAGGACTGGCCACGTTCGCGATGGTCACGGGCTCGCGCGGGATCCACGTCGTCGCCCCGCTGCGCCGCGGGCCCTCGTTCGGCGACGTTCACGCCTACACCCGGGCGCTGGCCGAGGCGATGGTCGCCGACGATCCCGACCACCTCACGCTGGAGTGGCACCGCGAGGAGCGCGGGGCGCGCATCTACGTCGACGTCAACCGCATCAACTACGCCCAGCACGCCGTCGCCCCCTATGGCGTGCGTCCCCGCCCCGGCGCCCCGGTGGCGATGCCGATTGCCTGGGCGGAGCTGTCTGACCCCAAACTCGCCCCCGACCGCTGGACGATCACCAACGCCGTGGACCGGCTGCGCAGCGAGGGCGATCACTGGAAGGGGATCGCGCGCCAGGCCCGCAAGCTGCCCGGCTGACGCGGCTCGTACCCGGCAAAACGTGGGAAACCTCGACGGGCCGCGGCGGTTTCCCACGAAATGCGCGTGTGATGCGCACAACGTGCGAAACCTCGCGGACCACCCGAGGTTTCCCACGAAATCCGCCCTGATCGCCGGTACCGTTCGGAGCATGGACGAGCCGACCCGGCAACCGGCGATCCTGGCGGGCGACCAGGAGCGCGAGCACAGCACCCAACTGCTCAGCCGGGCCGTGGTGGAGGGACGCCTGACCCTGGAGGAGTTCTCGGACCGCGTCGGCCGCGCCCAGGCGGCGCGCACACGCGAGGAGCTGGCCACGCTGACGCGGGACCTGCCGGCCGCGCCGCCGCCGGCCCCGTCCACCGAGGTCGCCGCGCCCCACGAGCGCCACGTGGCGTTCTGCAGCCGGCTGGTGCGCTCGGGGCCCTGGGAGCTCGCCGCCCGCTCGGAGTTTCGCTCGATCTTCGGGACGATCACGCTCGACCTGTCCCAGGCACGGCTGGCCGGGTCAGAGGTGGAGCTTCAGATCTTCAACCTGTTCGGCACCGTGACGGTGATCGTGCCCGAGAGCGTCGACGTCAACGTCAGCGGCGGGGGCATGTTCGCCAGCCAGGTCATCCAGCCACCGGCCTCGCCGCCGATCCCGGGGGCGCCGAAGCTGCGGATCGACGCCCGCGGGCCGGGCGGCACGCTGTACGTCCGTAGCAAGAGCACGTAGCGCCCCGGCCAACCCACCCCGCCATGCTCGTCGCCGTCACCGACCATGCCGCCGAGCGCTTTCGCCAGCGCGTGCGCGGCTCGCTGGATGAGAAGGCCGAGATCGTGGGCCGGGTGGCGCGCGCTCATGCCGCCGGACGGGTGGCGCCCGGGGAGCGAGGCGCGGTGCTGGTGCGCGACCTCGAGCGCCCCGGCCTGGTGTTCGTGTGCCGCCCCGAGGGTGACGAGCTCGTGGTGACCACCTTATGGGAGGAGGGCGAGGACGCCGCCGTCCCCCGGCGCTTCACCGACGCGCTGCGCCGCGACGACCACCGCCTCCGCTGACGGCGGCCAGAGCAACGCCGACAGCTACGCTCAATCGCATGTCCGCACTTCCCCTCCGCCCGCTCGGCCGCTCCGGCATCGACGTCTCCATCGTCGGCCTGGGCTGCAACAACTTTGGCCGCCGCGTCGACCTCGACGGCACCCGCGACGTCGTGGACGCCGCGTTGGAGGAGGGGATCACCTTCTTCGACACCGCCGACATCTACGGGCGGGGCCAGAGCGAGCAGTACCTCGGCGAGGTGCTGCAGGGGCGCCGCGACCAGGTGGTGCTGGCCACCAAGTTCGGCATGGACATGGGCGACGGCCGCGGGCCGCGCGGCTCGCGGGCGTACGTTCACAACGCGATCGACGCATCGCTCAAGCGCCTTCGCACCGACACGATCGACTACTACTGGTACCACGAGCCCGACGGCCTGACGCCGATGCTCGAGACCCTCGAGGCGCTCCACGAGCTCGTCCGGGCCGGGAAGGTGCGGGAGATCGGCGCCTCCAACTTCTCCGCCGGCCAGCTCGAGGAGGCCGCCGCCCTCGCCGAGGAGCACGGGCTCACGCCGTTCACGGCCGTGCAGAACGAGTACAGCCTGCTCGTCCGCGAGGCCGAGGAGGAGGTCCTGCCCGCGTGCGAGCGCCTGGGCATCGGCTTCGTCCCGTTCTTCCCGCTCGCCTCCGGCCTGCTCACGGGCAAGTACCGCCGCGGCGAGCCGGGACCGTCCGGAGCCCGCCTCTCCATCCGGGACGAGATCGCCAGTCCGGAGCAGTTCGACCTCATCGAGGCGCTCCAGCGGTGGGCGGACGAGCGCGGGGTGCCCCTGATCAACGTCGCCATCGGCGCGCTGCTGTCCCGCGACGTGGTCTCGTCGGTCATCGCCGGCGCCACCAAGCCCGATCAGGTGCGCGCCAACGCCGCCGCCGGCCGCTGGACCCCATCCGACGAGGACCTGGCCGGCTTGCGCGACGTCCTCTCGGCCCACGCCGTCTGAGGCGTCCCGCCCCGCCGTGCCGCAGCCCGCAAGGTCACTCCCCCGTCTGCAGCTTCCGATGTGGGCGAAGTGGGCGCTGTCGTTCGGCGTCGGAGCCGTCCTGCTCGTGGCGCTGATCATCTACGTCGACCACCACAACACCGACTCCCCCCCGTCCCAGAACCTGGCAGCGCAGACCCGGGCCAACCAGGAGGCCGCGCTCGTCATCGAGCGCGATCAGGCGCCGCGCGTGATCAAGCTGAGCCACGGCGCCACGCCGGCCAACGGGCTCGCCGGCGCCGTGCGCGCCACGATGTCGGGGCTCATCACCCGGGGCATCATCGACGGCCCCCTGCAGAAGGTCCGCTGCACACGGCGCGGCGGCGGCGCCGCCGCCCCGGCCTTCAGCTGCGTGGCCACCGCCGCTGACGTGAACTACAACTTCCTCGGGGTGGTGAACGTGCCCGCGCACCGGCTCACCTACTGCAAGCGCGACGAGCCGCCCGTGCCCTCGATGAACATCCCGGTCAGCCGCCGCTGCGTCGCCTGACCGGGCGCCGACCTGGCGTCAGCGCCAGGCGACCGTGCCCCGCGCCCGCGAGTTCGGGGAGAAGCGCACCGACAGGATCCGCGCCCGCCGCGGCACGCTGAAGGCCACGCAGCCGGTGCGCGCCTCCCCCACGCCGATCAGGCTCTCGAAGTCCGCCAGCGGGGTCTCGCACACTCCGTGCCTGACGAACAGCGGCGACGCCAGCCCGGCCGTCGTGAGCAGCGACCAGTCACCCGAGGCGGTGCTGTCATAGGCCGAGCCGCCCGCGTTGCGGATGCCGACCTGGACGCCCGCGGCCCGGGTGCCCGGAAGCAGTGCCGAGCCGGTGGCGCTCAGCGGGTCGAGCACCTTGGACACGGTGACGTCGAGCAGTGAGGTCCCGGCGCGCACGCGCTGGGTGGTGCCGACCGGGGCCCCGCGTGGACGAGGGCGCCTCCGCGCGGGCGGCCGGGTGCTTGACGCCGCCGTGGTGGACGCTGTCGTCGCCGGTGCGGCAGTCGTGGCGGGAGCGCTCGCGGAGCCATGTCCCGCGCCGCCGCAGCCCGCCAGCGCCAGCGCCAGCGGCGCCAGGATCAGCGCCCACCCCCAGCCGGAGCGGCGGCCGACGATGCGCGGCGTCCTGGACACGGTCGCGCAACATACCCAAGCGCGGCCGAGCGAGTGGAGGGCGTCGTCCCGATGGGCTGTCCTGCCCCACCGGGACGCGCAGTTTGAGTGCCGGCTGCTGCCAAGCAACAGCAAGGCGCTCTTACCCCTTTTCCGAAGAACGTCTCAGAACGAGAAGATCTCACGCGCCGAGGGCGGAAATTGCGGCACGGCAGCCGTCGACCAGGGATACTCGGAGGCGCCATGGCCTACGACGAGGATCTCGCCAACCGCATCCGGGAGCTGATCGCCGCCGAGCCCGGCGTCGTGGAGCAGAAGATGTTCGGCGGCCTGGCCTTCCTCATCGGCGGCCACATGTCGGTCAGCGCCAGCGGCCGGGGCGGCCTGCTGTTGCGCGTCCCGCCGGAGGAGACCGACACGCTGCTGGCCAAGCCCCACGCGGGGCCGTTCGAGATGCGGGGCAAGACGATGGACGGATGGCTCCGGGTCGACCCCGAGGGCGTCAGGAGCAAGCGCCAGCTCGAGCCCTGGGTGAAGCGCGGCGTCGCGTACGCCCGCTCGCTGCCGCCCAAGAAGCGCTAGCTCCCCGGGCCCCTGGCCCCGCAGCGCGGCCACGCGGCCCGCGCCGCCACGGCCGGGTCCCGGCGCTACTGGTCGCGCCGGCGCATCTCGCTGACCACGCGGTCCACGGGCAGGCCCTCGCCCACCTCGCCCTCGCCTCTCTCGCGCAGGACGCGCACCGCCCACGCGACGTGGGAGTCGGGCTCGCCTGCGGGCTTGGGGTGCTCGGCCATGAACGCGCTCACGTCCGCCGGATCGAGCTCGGGAGCGCGCTCGGCCACGAACTCGGCGACTTCCTGGCTGGGCTTGGACTTCTCGTCGCTCATGACAGCGATGCTAGTGGCGGTGTCGATTTCGGCCCCCGCCATTCGTGTAGGGGGTGACAATCACCCTCGACCGCGCCCACCGCGGGCGCGAGAAGGAGCATCCAGATGACGAAGTCATACCTGCTCAGCGTCGTGCAGCCCGATGGCCCGACCCCGTCGCGTGAGGTGCTGGACCAGATCATGCGCGACGTCGACGCGCTTAACGAGGAGATGCGGGCGGCCGGTGCCTGGGTGTTCTCGGCCGGCCTGCACGACCCCAGCACGGCGACGGTGCTGCGCCCCCGCGGCGACGACGTGCTCATGACCGACGGCCCGTTCGCCGAGGGCAAGGAGCACATCGGGGGCCTGTCCATCATCCGCGCCGACGATCTGGACGCCGCGCTGGAGTGGGGCCGCCGGCTGGCGCTGGCCACCACGCTGACCATCGAGGTGCGCCCGTTCCAGGACCAGGCGGAGCGCTGACGGCACGACATGGCGGCGGTGGAGCCCGAGGACATCGAGCGTGTGTTCCGCGAGGAGCACGGCCGGGCCGTGGCGGTCCTGGTCCGCCGTTTCGGCGACATCGACATCGCCGAGGAGGCGGTCCAGGACGCCTTCGCCGCGGCCGTCCGACGCTGGCCGCAGGACGGCCTGCCTCCCAGCCCGGCCGGTTGGATCATCACCACCGCGCGCAACCGCGCCATCGACCGGCTGCGGCGCGAGACCGCACGCGGCGAACGCCAGCGCCAGGCGGCGCTGCTGCGCGGCGCCGCCGACGAGCCCGACCGCGGGACCGCGGCAGACGAGGAGGGGAGCGTGCCCGACGATCGCCTGCGCCTGATCTTCACCTGCTGTCACCCGGCCCTGTCGCGTCCGGCCCAGGTCGCGTTGACGCTGCGGCTGCTCGGCGGGCTGACCACGCCCGAGATCGCCCGCGCGTTCCTGGTCACCGAATCGACGATGGCCCAGCGCCTCGTCCGCGCCAAGGGCAAGATCCGCGACGCCGGCATCCCGTACCGGATCCCGCGCGACGGCGAGCTGCCCGACCGGCTGGCGGGGGTCCTCGCCGTCATCTACCTCATCTTCAACGAGGGCCACACCGCCAGCGCCGGGCCCGCGCTGGTCCGCGACGACCTGTGCGCCGAGGCCGTCCGCCTCGGCCGCCTCATCGTCGAGCTCATGCCCGACGAGCCTGAGGCCGCCGGGCTGCTGGCACTGATGCTGCTCACCCAGTCACGCCGGCCGGCGCGCACGAGCGAGGAGGGCGAGCTCATCCGCCTGGCCGACCAGGATCGAGCGCGGTGGGACCGCGAGCTGATCGCCGAGGGTCAGGCGATCGTGCGGCGCTGCCTGGCCCGCCGCCAGCCCGGCCCCTACCAGATCCAGGCGGCCATCGCCGCGGTGCACAGCGACGCCCCGACGGCCGCTGCCACCGACTGGGGGCAGGTCCTGGCCCTTTATGACCAGCTGCTGGACCTGACGCCGAGCCCGGTGGTGGCACTCAACCGGGCCGTGGCCGTCGCCGAGGTTCACGGCCCGCAGGCGGCGCTGCCGTTGCTTTCGGGCCTCGACCTGGAGCGCTATCACCTCTATCACGCCATCCGCGGCGACCTGCTGGCGCGTGCCGGTGACGGGGTCGCCGCGGCCGCCGCCTTCGACGCGGCCATCGCGCTGACCGAGAACGATGCCGAGCGAGCGGCGCTGCGCCGGCGGCGTCCCGCGTCGTGCTGAACCCGCCGCTCAGGCCACCGAGGCCATCCGCGTGCGATCGCGCCCCGCGGCCTTGGCCTCGTACAGGGCCCGATCGGCGCGGGCGATCACGGCCTCAGCACTCTCGCCCGGCTGGCCGACGGCGATCCCGGCCGAGCAGGTCCAGTTGTCCGAGACGGAGCCGCGCAGACGCTCGGTCACCTCGGAGGCGATCGCGGCATCGCAGTCGCGCAGCAGCAGCCCGAACTCCTCGCCGCCCAACCGCGCCAGCAGGTCGTCGCCGCGCAGCTGGTCGCGCCAGGCCGCCGCGGTGGCCTTGAGCAGGCGGTCGCCGGCTGGGTGCCCGTAGGTGTCGTTGAACGCCTTGAAGTGGTCAAAGTCGATCATCGCGATGACCAGGTCGGCGCCCTCGGCGTGGGCTCGCTTGACCTGCGCGTCCCAGGCGCGGCGGTTGGGTAGCCCGGTGAGCGGATCGGTCTGCGCCTCGCCGGTGAGATGGTCCATCGCGTCGGCACGCGCGATCACTGCGGCGGCCTCGTGGGCCAGCAGCGACGTGATCGTGGTGTGCGTGCCGCCCGCCTGGATCTCGTCCGCCCATCCCACCACCAGCACGCCCTCCGCGATGCCGTGCCGGGTTAGCGGCTGGTAGAGGACCGAGCGGGGCCGACCCGTGGCGATCCAGGACGCCCGATTGCCCACGCGCGCCTCAACGTCGTCGGTGACGAGGATCGCCTCGCGCGTGTCAAAGGCCTCCTGCACGGCGCTGTCGGAGCCGGCGGGCTGGTTGAGCGAGGCCGCCTCGCGCTGCGTCACGGCCGTGCAACGAAGCCCGGAGCCATCCGGGGCGGGCTCGTAGATCAGCGCCACCGTGGCACCGCTGATCGACCTGGCGGCCTGGCAGACGTCCATGCGGGGCTGAGAGCTGTCGAACAGGCGGTGTACGACGTCCACGAGCCGCTCGAGCATCCGCTCGCGGGTGCGGGCCTCGTGGGCCTGTCGGCGCACGCTGGCCACGAGCTGCTGGGTGGCGAAGCCGATGATGGCCGAGACGACGACCGACAGCACCGCGGCGCGGATCTGGCTCGTCGGGTAGGCCGGGGGGCCGACGAGGAGGATGGGGAGCAGGTAGAAGACCCCCACGCCCGCCACGACGATCCCCAGTTGACGCCGCGACCGGCTGTACAGGGCGGTGTGGAACACGGGGATCAGCGCCAGCGCGCTCGTGCCCGAGCTCGATCCGCCGATCGAATTGCGCAGGAAGGCGACGGCGGCGAGGAACAGGAGCGCCGCGGGCACGAGGCCGAGCCGGGTCCCGGCCCGGTCGCGCGCGGCCGGCACTGCGAGCACCCCGGCTACGAGCGCCAGCGCGCAGGCCACGGCGTACTGGGTCCACGACACCCGGGATCCCACCAGCACGACCGTCCAGGCCAGGAGGGCCGCGGCGCACAACGGCGCGAAGTCACGTATGGCGGCTCTGAGGTCGCGTAGCACGTCCACGCGTGACCCATCGGTCGCGATGGACGAACCATTGACCGCACTGGACGGATGGTCGAGGCCGTGGTCCACCAGTTGACAGACGCTGACCGATGGGGAGAAGATGTCCATGCACATGAGGGGGTCACGGGGAACGGCGGTAGCCGGCGCCTACGTCGTGCTCGGTTCGCTCGCGCTGAGCGTGCCGGGATCGGCCGTGTCCGCGCCCGCGCGGCACCAGCCCCGTCAGGTCAACGTGGCGCTCACCGGCTCCCTGACGATCGCGTGGACGGGGAGTCCGGCCGCCGGCTGCGCCGCGGCTGGTGTGTGTGGCGTAAGCGGCTCGGTGGAGATGCACCTCGGCAACAGCTCGGCGTCCAGCTCCGGGGGCCCTGCCCCGCTCGAGGTCACCGACCCCAGCGCCGTGGCACGGGTCCAGACAACCGCGCCCGATGGCGCCGTCATCACGTGCGCCGATCTCGTGCCCGTCGACTTCAGCCTCGCCGTCCGGCGGATCGGGGGCGCGCCGCGCACCACAATCGACACACCGACGTCGCTCGCACTGCCGTCGGCCGGCCGGTGTGCGGGCCCGACGGGCAGCGACCTGAGCGGTCTCAGCCTTCCGGCACGACGCTTCGGCGCACATGGCTACGACATGTCGGGGCACAGCACGGCCACCGGCGGTCCGTTCCAGGTCACGGTCTTCTCATCGCTACACGCGCACATCACGTTCGGGAGCCAAGGCGGGCAACCGCCGCTCGGGGGGACTTCGTTCCCCGGAGGCTCGACACACCCGACGAAACCCCGCTCCGCGTTGGAGGAGAGCGCCACCGTGGTCTACCGCCTGAGCGGCTTGGGCGGCGCGCTGACCACCGGGTTCGCCGGCCTCGCCGCGCCGCTGTGTGACCCGGTGGGCGCCTGCGGGGCGAGCGGACGTCTGGTGCAGTCATTCACCGCTCGGGGCACGGTGAGCTTCTCCGGGACGAGACTCGTCAGCCGGCGTGTCGGTCAGGCCGCTGCGCTCGCGGACCTGCGCCGCGGCCGGCTGCGGCTCTTTGACACGTTCCCGGTCAGCTCCATCAGGGTGACGACGGACGAGACGATCTCCGAGAGCCACGGCGTGGCCTGCAGGGACACGTCCACCGTGCGCCTCGGCTCGAGCTCGACGTCCGACCGGGCTCACGGCACGACTGACGAGCTGACATTGTCCCCCAACCCGGGAGCGTTCCCCGGCGGCGCGCTCGATCCGTTCCGCACCCGCTGTCCGGGCCCGTCGGCCCTGGACATCCTGGGCCCCTACGGGGCACCGATGGCCGCGGCCACGGTCACCGCGGGCGAACTGGGCGATCCGCGGCTGTCGATCGTCTTTCATACCGCCACGACCTTCGCCGGCCCCGCCTACAGCGGGGAGCGCAGCGGGTCAACGGTCCTGTCGCTGACGCTCGTGCGGCGCCGCGGTGTGACGCGACGCGTCAAGCTGTTCACGGGCGAGCCGCCGTTCCCCATCTCATGAGGCGCTCCGGCATCATCGTCGCGGCCCTGGCACTGGCCTGCATCGCGTCCGCGCCGGCCGCGGCACAGCAGGTCATCGTGGGGTTCGGAAGCGACCGACCGTCGCTGCAGACAACGGTCCCCGTTCGCGTGAGTGGTCAGCTCACGGTCCAGTTCCACGGCGACCCGGCCGCTGGGTGCGCCCGGTGGGGACTGTGCGGATACAGCGGCACCATCTCGTGGCGCCCTGCGGTGGCGGCTTCGCTGATCGTCAACCGAACGCTTGGTCGCCACGCTTCGACCACGGTGACGTATCTGCCCTCGTTCCTTCCCGGGCCAGCGCTGCCCGGCGGGGTCACCACCGCCGATGTCGCGCTGGACGCCGCGACCCCGCTGCCGGCGGGGTCGCATTGCGTCGACGCCGCGACCACCGGGGCGTTCCTGCCGTTTGTGGTGCGCGCCGGCCGCGTCGGCATCTCGCTGGCCGGCGCCTCTCCCTCGCTGCTCGTGACGCGCTGCGCCGGGCCGCGGGATCCGGATGTCATCCCGGAGCTCCCGGTGCGATCGCTGTCCATTGCCGCGCTCAAGCGAGGGCGCACCGCCATCTCACTGGCCACGTCGCGCCCTCTGAGCGCGCACGGCTTCAGCGGCTCCATCGTCTCCACGATCGTCCTGCGGCTCGGGGCGCCGGGACGGACGACCCGCTCCAGCCAGACATCGGGTTCCCCGCCGGGCAGAGCCACGCGCGTGCGCGAGATCGACGTCGGCTACCGCGCCACGATCAGCGGCACGGTCGCTGAGCAGGTGCGTGGCGCCGCCAACCCGCTCCTGTGCGCGCCGTTGGGATCGTGCCGCCTGACGGGCACGATCACGCTGACGCCACGTTCCGGGAGCGCCCACGCCACGCTGACCGCTCAGGAGCTCGCCTCCAGGCCACGGCGCACGCTGCTCGCCGCCGTCGGGCTGAGCCCCGGCCCGGCTCCGGGTGTGACCGGATTCGGCGCGGTGCAGTGGAGCGGCGGCGGCTCCATGGCGGTCGACCTCACGCAGGGCCCTGAGCGGTGTGACGATGCGGTCAAGCTCCGCAGCGGGAGCCTGCTCATGACGACATCCCGTGGCCGGCTGGCGGTCTCCTTCGTGCCCGGTGCGCTCGTCGGCGCTCCCGAAGCGACCCGTTGTCCCGGCCCGCTCCCCGCCGGCGCGCCGGTGGCAGCCGGCGGTGTCCCGGTGTCCATGCTCGGCCGGCGCACCACCAGGATCCGGCTGACGGCCGGCTTCAGGGCGGCCGACGACGGTTACGACATGGACTTCGTGCCCGACCTGACGCTCACGCTCACGCCGGTCACACACCGGGAGCGGATCGTCACGCTTCCCCCCGGCGTGTCCCCGCTCAAACGGACTCAGACCCGGTAGCGATCGGTGAGTGCCGCCAGCTTGGCGGCCAACTCGCTCAGGTCTCCGGCCACCTTCTGGGACTGCTGGGCGCCGTCCACGAACTGAGCCGTGCCGTCATCGATGCTGGCCATCGCCTCGGCGATCTGATCCATGCTGACGCTCTGCTGGTGCGCCGAGGCGGCGATCTGCTCCGCCGCCGCGGACGCCTCCCGGATCGTGCCGGCGAGGCTGCGGATCCCCTCATCCGCGCGTCCGGTGAGCCGCAGGCCCTCGTCCACGACCTGCGTGCCCTGCTCGCTGGCCTGCACGGCGGCGGCGGTCGCCTCGGTGACGTCATTGAGGATCGTCTCCACCTGCGCGGTGGCCGCCTTGGACTGCTCGGCGAGCCGGCGGACCTGCTCGGCCACCACGGCGAAGCCCCTGCCGTGCTCGCCGGCGCGCGCAGCCTCGATGCTCGCGTTGAGGGCGAGCAGGTTGGAGCGGTCGGCCAGCTCGTTGACGGTGGCCGTGATGGCGCCGATCTGCCGGGTGCGCTCAGACAGCGTCAGGATCTCGCGAGCGATGCCGTCAACGCGCTCGCGGATCTCCTCCATCGCCCGTGCGATGGCCTCGACTGCCTCGGTGCCCTCGTCGGAGACGGCCACCGAGTCGCTGGCCTGCTGTGCCACGTCCCGGGCCCGCTGGGCGGTGTCGTCGGCGGCGGCGCGCAGCTCGTTGACGGTCGCCGACGCCTGGCTGATCGCCGCGGACTGCTCGCTCGCGCTGTCGGTATGGCGGTTGACCGCGGACAGGATCTCGGCGGCCGATGCCCCGATCTCGTGCACGCCGGCCTGGATCTCCCGCGAGATCTCGGCCAGCCCGGACACCATCGTGTTGAGGCTGCCGGCGAGCTGGCCGAGCTCCGGGCTCCCGTCGGCGGCGACCGTGGCGGTGAGGTCGCCGTCGGCCACGCGTCCCGCGAACGCGGTGTAGTCGCGCACGGCGGCCTCGAGGGTCTCCTTCGACGCTCGTTCCAGCCTCGCGGAGCTCTCCAGGGCGCGATGGCGCTCCTCGGTCAGGGCGCTCATCCGCCGCAGCGCCAGCCCGAAGCGCACGCCCGCCGCCACCAGCGTGGCCGTCGCCAACCCGATGGCCACCTGGCTGGTGTGGACCAGCGATCCCACGAACAGGATCATCAGCGCCATCCCGCAGGCCACGGTGGGCACGCCAAACCCGGACGACTGCGTCTCGCGCACCTCCTCGGGCGAACCGGGCGTGAGCCACACTGCCGCCGCGATGCACAGCAGTGACTCGGGCCAGGCGCCGGAGTTCAGGACGAACCCGACATGCGTTGCGGTGATCCCGGGGAAGAGCGCGGCGACGTCGCCCGCGGTGTTGAGCAGACCCGCCAGGGCGATGAGGCCCCAGCGGACCCGCTTGCTCGCCGGGAGCAGGACGATGCCCAGAACGGTCAGGCCGAAGAGAAGGAGATCACCCACCGGGTAGACGAGATTGGTGCCGACCTCGATGGCGCTCCCGCCGGCGGCGTGGTGGATGGCGCCGAACGCGAACGCCACCAGCGCGGCGGCGGTGACCAGGCACGTCACCACTCCGTCCAGATAGTTGGCCGCGGTGAACCGCCGAACGTCGCGCTGCATGAGCACCATGACCCCGATGTAGGCCAGCGGGAAGAAGCCCGCCCACAGGTAGTTGGCCAGCGACGGGGTCGGCGGCGACGCCCCGTCGAGCGACTGGTAGGTCAGGGCGAAGTCGCCGAGCGCCCACACCGTGCACCCGAGGCCCAGCCACAGGGTGTACTTGCGATCCGCCGGGCTCGTCAGTCCGCGGATGAGGACCAGCACGCTCGCCAGCAGCTCAAAGCTCGCCACGCCCCAGCCGTCCAGCCACGTCCACGTCTCACCGTTCGCGCGGACGATCAGCGAGATCGCGTAGGCGATGACGACGAGTGTGAGTCCGCCGAACAGGGTCTTGACACCGGCGCCGGGACGGCCGCGCGCGGCGTCGGTTGCCGCCAGGGCCTGGCCGGGGCGGGGCGCCCGTAGCACGGGACGCCCGATCGCAGCGGGGTGGGTATCTGTGACGGCCATGTCTGTCTCCTCCGTGCGCGGCCGGCCGTCGCCGCGCGCCGGCGCGAATGCCTCGCGCGTGCCCGACCGGCTCGATGTGCCGTGCTTATCGGCTGCCGAGCCGCAACCGTCGAGCCGTCCTAACCCGGCGCTAACCAACGGCCGGCGGGCCGCGGCCGGCCGTAGCCTCAGGGGCGGACGACGGGGCGAATGACCATGGCGCGTGACCACGTCCCAGGACGCAGACGGCCTGCGTCGCTTGATGCACCTGGTTTGCGTCCTTTGACACGTCCGGGCGCGCGAACAGTCACACTGTGGGCGTGCAGGAGACAGGGCAAGAGGTGGAGGGGTTGGGCGCCACCCTGCGGCGTGAGGGCCACCTGCGCCACTTTCGTCGCGGGCAGACGCTGTTCACCGAGGGTGACCGTGCGGAGCGCGTGTTCCTCATCGAACGCGGCTGGGTGATGATCAGCTGCATGTCGGCCGAGGGCCGGGAGATCGTCCTCGGCCTGCGCGGCAGCGGCGACATCATCGGCGAGCTGTCCACGCTGGACGGCGAGGCCCGCTCGGCCACCGCGCTCGCCGTCGCTGACGTCGACGCCATCGTCGCCTCGGGCACGGTGCTCACGCAGGCCCTCGAGCAGCCAGTCGCGGCCCGCGAACTGATCGGAGTGCTGGCCGCGCGCCTGCGCGACGCCGACCGCAAGCGGCTTCAGTTCGCCACCCTGGACACCCTGGGCCGGGTGGCCGAGCGGCTGCTCGAGCTGAGCGAGCGGTTCGGTCAGCCCGGCGAGGACGGGGTCGCGGTGGAGATGCCGTTCAGCCAGGAGCAGCTGGCCAGCTGGTGCGGCGCCTCGCGGGAGGCGACGGTCAAGGCGCTGGCGGCGCTGCGCTCGCTCAAATGCATCAGCACCGGCCGGCAGAGCCTGGTCATCCACGACATGGACGCGCTGAGCGGCCACGCGCAGCGGCGGTCCTGAGCCACCGGCGCGAAACCTGGCCGGCGCCGCGCCGCGGAGTGCTGACGCGTGCCCTGGGCGGTTAGGATGCGCCGGTGCCGCCGGGGTGGCTGAGACGGACAACGGGACTGACGCCGGTCAGGGCGCACCGCGCGTTTGACCCGCGGCTGGTCGGGTCGCTGGAGACCAGGACGTGGGTGACCTACTACCGGCGGGAGTGGGTCCCGTTCCTGACCGCCGCCGTCCGCGTCACCCGCCATGCGTTCGGGCTGCCGTGGCCGCAGACGCTGCAGGGCGCCTGGCTCGTGCTGCGCGCCAACCAGCTGTGGGCGCCGTTCCCCGACAACGACCCCGATGGCGCCCGGCGCGCCATGCAGCGCTTCTATGAGCTGCTCAAGCGCCAGCACGACGAGTCGTTTGACCCCGTCACGGCGTCGCGGCTGGAGGTCGAGTGGTGGCGCGTGCACCGCGAGCACCAGTACAACGGCCATGGCGCCGACGACGAGGGGCCGTTGATCGACGCTCTGGCCGCGCTGTACGCCTACGTCTTCGGGGTGGAGGAGACCGCGGTCCGGCATGCCGGCGCCCAGCGGGCCGAGGCGATGCGCTACTCGGATCGATGGGTGCGGGAGGGATGCAGCATGGCGAGCCCGCTCATCGAGCAGGAGCGCGCCGCGCTCATCCGCTCCCACGCGGCCCTGCTGGCCGCCGTGCACCGCGCCCCCTAGGGGGCTAAGCGGTGAGGCCCAGCGTGGTTCCCGCCGCGGGCGCCGGGGCGCGCCGGACGCGCACCGCCGGGCTGGTGACCGACACGGTCACGTTCAGCGGCGGCGGATAGGTGACGGTCTCGCGGCAGGCCAGCCGCGCCCCGCTGTCCCGGCCCGCGGGGGTGAAGCTCTGGCCGGCATGGGCGCGCAGCAGGACGCCGTTGCGCAGCCAGCGGAAGCCGTCGAATCCGAACGCGCTGACCGAAGGCGCCAGCCCCGCCCAGGTGGCGAAGTGGCCGGCCTCGCAGACGGCCGGCGCGCCCGGATGTGGCGTCCCCGCAATGCGGGGCAGGACGCGGCCGGCCGCAGGCATGCCGGTGGTGACCGACCCGAGCGCCGTCGTACTGCCCTCATCGGTGAACCACAGCCGCCCGTCGGCGGCCGGCGCGATCGCCGCCGGCTCGCTCCCGGCCGGTACCCCGGCCGAGAACTCGCGGATGACGCCCGCGGGAGTGACGCGCACGACGGCAGCGGTCTGGCCCTCGTCGGTGAACCACATGTTGCCGTCAGAGCCGGCGGCGACCGCCACCGGCGAGCTGCCGGCCTGGAGCCCGCGCGTGCGCTCGGCGATCTGACCGGCGGGACTGACCTGGCCGATCGCCCCCGTGGAGTCGGCGAACCACATCTCTCCGCCGGTGCCGGCGGCGATGCCGAGCGGCTGGCCGCCCGGGCGGAGCCCCTGCCGTCGCTCGGCAATCTGACCGGAGGCGAGCGCGATCCGGCCGACGGCGCACCGTCCCGCGCCCGCGCACCCGCGGTCGGTGAACCACACCTGCCCGTCGGTGCCGGCGGCGATGCCGAACGGCACGCTGCCGCGCGGCAGGCCCCGGCTGAACTCGGTGATGCGCCCCCGCCGCGTGATGCGGCCGATCGCCGGCCGGCGGCCCTGGTCGGTGAACCACATGTTCCCGTCGGGACCGAGGGTCAGCTCGAACGGCTGGCTTCGCCGGCGCAAGCCCCGGCTGAACTCCGTGATCCGCCCGCTGGGAGTGATGCGGCCGATGGCCGGCCGGCGGCCGTCGTCGGTGAACCACAGGTTGCCGTCGGATCCGGTCACGATCGTGTACGGGAGGCTGCCGGCGTCCAGGCCCCGCGCGAACGTGATGACGTGGGCGTCGCTGCCGATCCGGCCGATCGCGCACCGCCCCAGCCCCATGCAGCCCTGGTCGGCGAACCACACGTTCCCGTCGGGCCCGGTGGTCAGGCCGAACAGGTAGATCCGGGCGCTCGCGCCCAGTGGGATCTCGGTCACGGCGCCGGGCGGAGCGGCCCGCGTTACCGCGGTCGGGACGGCGACCGCGGTCACAGCCGGCGATGTCTCACCGATCGAGTGCGTCGGCATCGCCCACGCCTCCGACCCCGGCACGCCCCCCAGCGCCCCGACGGCCACCGCGGTGGCGATCAGCTTTCGCACATCTCGATTCTACGGTTGCGCGACGGGCGGATCCACCGCTCCCATCACGGGCGGCGCCGCCCGCCGCCGCAGCACGCGCGTGTCGTCGGCCCGGCGCCGCGTGAGGCCGACGGCGTCGAAGTAGTCCAGGAGCGCCTTGGCCTGGCGGCGGGACACGCCCAGGCGGTCGCGCAAGCCCGGAAGCGTGAGCCGGCCCTCGCCGGCGATGGCGGCGCGGATCTCCGCCTCCACGCGCGCCAGCTCGGCCGCTCCCAGCCGCTCGGCCAGCCCAAGCGCCTCCGGTCGCGCGGCGCGCGCGGGCTTGGTGCCTCGGACGTTCACGGGAGCCCGGCGCGGAGGCGTGACACAGACCCCACCGCCGAGCGTGCGTCGCCGGGCGGCGTCGCGGAGGACGACCACGTCGCCGGGGGCGATGAGCAGGGGCTGTCGGCAGCGCAGCCGCACAATGCCCGCCCCCGGGCGCCGGACCACCCGTGCCGCCGTGACCCGCGTGCCGTGATGGGCGTGGACCAGCGACGGTGGATCGCCGTCCAGCGCGTCGGCAGCGACATCGACGACGAAGGATGGGCGCAGCGCGCCCGCGGCGGCGAGCGCGTCGCCGCGCTCGAGCCCGCCGGACGGCACCCGGGTGAGGTTGATCGCGACGCGCTGGCCGGCGACCGCCCCCGGCACCGGCTCGCCGTGGACCTGGAGGCCGCGGACGCGGACCGCGCGCTCGTGCGGGTAGAGGGTCAGGCGATCGCCCAGACCGACCGTGCCGGAGACGAGCGTGCCGGTGACCACCGTGCCGGCGCCGGCGACCGTGAAGCAGCGGTCCACGTGCAGGATCGCCGGCCCGGCCGGTGTCGATGCCCGGCCGGGAAGCTCGAGGGCAAGCCGGTCCAGCGCGTCAATGACCGGCGCACGGCGATCGGGGGCGCGCGGCGGGCAGATGATCACCCTGGCGCCCGGCAACAGCTCCCGAGCCTGCGCCACGGCCGTGTCCGGCGCGGCCAGGTCGGTCTTGGTGATGGCCACGAGGCCGGCGTCGATGTCCAGCGCGCGCAGGATGCGGGCGTGCTCGACCGTCTGCTCGCGCACCCCCTCGGAGGCGGCGATCACCATCAGGTAGGCGTCGATGCCGGTGACGCCGGCCACCATGGTGCGGATGAAGCGCTCGTGACCGGGCACGTCGACGAGCGACATCGCACGCCCCGAGGGCAGGCTCACGGCGGCGAAGCCGAGCTCGATCGAGAGCCCGCGGGCCTTCTCCTGGGGCAGGCGGTCGGTGTCGGTCCCCGTCAGCGCGGCGACCAGGGCGGTCTTGCCGTGGTCGACATGGCCCGCGGTGCCGATCGTCAGCGGGCCGGCGGCCATCAGCACCGCCGCGCGCTCGCCACGCACCGCGCGGCCAGCGGGATCTCGTCCTCGGCGAGCGTCCGCGCGCTGAGCAGCACCCGGTCGTCATGTACGCGCGCGATCAGCGGCGGGTTGCCGCGCCGCAGGCGGGCAGCCAGCGCGCCGGCGCCCTCCGGACCGGGCGCCAGCGACACCGCCGGACCGGGGAGCTCGACCAGCGGCAGCGCGCCGCCACCGGCGGCGGCCGGCATCTCGGTCAGCGTGCCACCCGTCAGGCGCGCCAGTTCCCCGGTGCGCGCCATCAGCACCTCGGGCGCGAGCTCGAGCATCTCAAGCACCGGGATCCGGCCGGCCGATACCGGATCCAGGTGCAGCTCCAGCGTCGCCTCCAGGCCGGCGAGGCACAGCTTGTCGATGCGCAGAGCCCGGGCCAGCGGGTGCGCTCGGCAGGCGCCGACCATGCCCGCTGCTCCCACCACGATCCCGGCCTGGGGCCCGCCGAGCAGCTTGTCGCCGGAGAAGCACGTGAGCGCGGCGCCCGCCGCGATCGAGCTGCGCACGTCCGGCTCGGCACGCAGCACCGGCCGCCCGGGATCGAGTGCGCCGGAGCCCAGGTCGTCGATGACCGGGACGCCGAGGGCCACCAGCTCACGCAGCGCGGGCCGGGCCACGAAACCCTCCATGCGGAAGTTGGACTGGTGGACGCGCAGGATGACACCGGCGCCGGCGCCGATGGCGGCGCGGTAGTCCTCCGCCCGGGTACGGTTGGTGCTGCCCACCTCCACCAGCTCGGCGCCCGACTGGGCGACCACGTCCGCGATCCGCAGGCCCCCGCCGATCTCCACCAGCTCGCCGCGGGAGACGATCACGCGGCCGGCCGGCCCGGCCAGCGCCGCCACCGCCAGTAGCACCGCCGCGGCGCCGTTGTTGACCACCAGGGCGTCCTGGGCCCCGGTGAGCGCGACCAGCAGGGCCTCGGCCCGGCGCCCGCGCCGCGAGCGCTCGCCGGTGAGAAGGTCGACCTCCAGCGCCCCGTACCCGACGGCCGCCGCCACGACGGCAGCCCGCGCCTCGGGCGCCAGCGGCGCACGCCCGAGGTTCGTGTGGATCACGATCCCGGTGGCATTGAGCACTCGGCCCGCCCCCGGCATCAGCCGCGAGACCGCGCGGGCCACCAGGTCCCGGTCGTCTTCCTCGGCGGCGTCGCCGGCCAACAGCTCCCGGCGCCGAGCGTCGAGCTCGGCGCGCGCCACCGCGGTGGCGAGCCGGTCCACCGAGGGCAGCGCCCGGAGCCGCTCGCGGCGGGGATCGGTCATCGGCGCTCTCCAGCGGAGCGACGAAGGAGTCGAACCTTCCCACCGTGGGGCCGCCACGGCTCACCGGCTTTGAAGGCCGGGCGGGGCACCAGCCCCAGTCGCTCCCCGCGGCTCCGCACGGTGCTCACCGCACGCGGATCGTACCCGCCGGGCCGTTCTGCACCCGGCCGATGACCGTGCCCGGAACCGCCGCGGCGGCGGAGGGATCGAGCGCCACGAGCAGGCCGCCCGACGTGGTGGCGTCGTTGAGCAGCCACCGTCGCCAGCCGTCCACCGCGTCGCCGAAGGCGGTGAAGCGCTCAGACCACGCGGCGTTGCGCCGGGTGCCGCCCGAGATCCCATCCCCGCGTATGAGGAGCCCCGCCGCGCCGTCAACCACCGGCACGACGCCAGCCTCGAGCTCCACCGCGACCCCGCTCTCACGCGCCAGGCCGTGGAGATGTCCCAGCAGACCGAACCCGGTCACATCGGTCGCCGCGCGCGCGCCGGCCGCGACCGCCCGGCGCGCGGCCGCGCCGTTGAGCGTGCGCATCACCGCGACCGCCGCCTGGAGAGCATCGCCGTCGGCGCCCGCCCCGGCGCGCTGGGCGTGGGTGACGATCGCCCCCGTGCCCAGCGGCTTGGTCAGCACGACCGCGTCCCCGGCGCGCGCCCCGTCGTTGCGCAGGACGCGGCGCGGGTCCACCAGGCCGGTGACGGCGAGGCCGAACTTCGGCTCCGGGTCATCGATCGAGTGGCCCCCCACGAGCGGCACCCCCGCCTCGGCGAGCACGGCCAGTGCGCCCTCCATGACCGCCCGCAGCACATCGCCCCCCAACCGCTCCAGCGGAAACCCGACGATGCTGAGCGCCGAGATCGGCCGGCCACCCATGGCGTAGACGTCGGACAGGGCGTTGGCGGCCGCGATCGCCCCGAAGTCGCCGGGGTCATCCACGACCGCGGTGAAGAAGTCCACGGTCTGGACCAGCGCCAGGTCGCGACCGATGCTGACCACGGCAGCGTCGTCGGCGCTCTGGAAGCCCACCAGCACGCGGTCATCGGCCGCCGCCGGCAGGTCGCCGAGCAACGCATGCAGCTCGGCGGCGGGCAGCTTGCAACCGCACCCGGCGCCGCGGGCAAGCGAGGTGAGCCGCGGTGCCGGCGGCGCGCTCAGGCCCGGTGGTTCGTCGATCACGCGCTGCGGAGTGTACGGCGGCGGGCTCTGATTCCAACGGTAGGCTGGCAGCCGATGACCGCGCCGATCCGCCACCGGGGCCTGGGTCTCCTGCTCGGCGCGGCGCTGGTCCTGGCCGTCGGCGCGCCGGCCCGCGCAACGGCTGCCGGCGCGTCACCCCGCCCGGCCGGCGTGGCCGACGCCCGGATCAGCGCGCCATTCGTGATGCGCGGGCACATCGTCACCGCCGTCCGGGTGCGCGGCGAGCACCGCGGTCAGGCGATCACCCGACGCTGGACATTCACGAGCCTGTCGTGCGCGGGCAGCATCTGCCCGCGGCTGACCTTGCGCCGGCAGCGCAGCGCCCACGAGTTCGACCGCCTGACGCTGTCACGCGTCGGAATCGGCAGCTACGCCGGCCGCGGCCGGTTCTACGCGGCGCTGAGGTGCCGGGGCCACCTGGTCAGGCGGGCGCTGGTGGTCCCCTTCCGGATCACAGTGCAGGTGGCCCAGGTGGTCGCGATCGAGGGGATCGCGTTCGCCAGCGGGCTCACCGCCACCTACACCAACCTGCACCGCATCGACCGGACGCGCTGCCCCATCGGCCCCAGCCACGACGCGGCGCAGTACACCGGGGTGGCGGCGCCGCTGCCCGCGCCGCCGACGCCCGCGTTCTCGGTGGCCGTCCACCCCGCCGCGGATGGCGTCACCGTCACGGACACATCCGTCCCGCGCAGCGCGCGGATCGTGTCGCGCCTGTGGCAGTTCGGCGATCCCGCCTCGGGCCCCGCTGACACGGCCACCACCCCGGAGGCTGACCACACCTTCTCTGCGCCGGGCGCCTATCAGGTCTCGCTCAGCGTCACCGACGCCAACGGGCTGACCGCGACCGCGGTCCACACCGTCACCGCCCCAGGACCCCCGACGGTCGGCTTCAGCGACACCCGGCTGGGGACGTCGGAGACCTATGCGTTGCACGACACGTCCCAGCCCGGAGTCGGCGGCGCCCCGATCGTGCAGTGGCTGTGGGGCTTTGGAGACCCGCACTCGAGCGCCGACAAGTCCAGCGCCCAGAACCCGCAGCACACGTTCAGCGGCCCCGGGACCTATCAGGTGTGCCTGATCATCACCGACGCCAACGGCCGCCACTCGGGCACGTGCGCCGCCGTGGTGGTGCCGCCCGCCGGATCCGCGGCGCAGGCTCAGGCGTCGAAGCGGACCGTCGCCAGCACCGCGCTCAGCTCCCCGATCAGCTGAGCCGGCCGGCGGCGCGCCGGCGAGACCACCGCGTACAGGCAAAACGGGCGGCCCGCCGCGGTGAAGAAGCGCTGGGCGCCGAGATGGCCCGGGCGCGTCACCTGAAGGCGATCGTGGCCGAACTCGCCGACTCGCAGCCTGGGCTGCCAGCGCCGCGCGCTGAACAGGCCGCTGTCCGGCCGGACGTGCTCGTCGACGAGATATTCCACGAGCGCCGCGAAGGCGGCGTCGGGACCCATGCGCGCGGTCACGCTCGCACCGAACTGACCGCTGTCGGCGTGCAGGGCGAAGCTGGCCACGTGGAGGTAGGGCGCGCTCTGCGCGGGACACACGATCCGGGCCTCCCAGCCGAGCGGGACGTCGATGGCCAGTCCATGTGCGGCGGTCCTCACAACCGCCCCCCGTTCTGGGCGGCGGTCCTCACACCAGCCCCGCGATCAGCAGCCCGATCGCCACCGCCTCGGCCAGCACCACGGCACGGCGTGCCGGCGCCTCGGCGCGGCCCAGGCGGTCGTGCAGGCGGACCAGCCCGGCGGGATCGGTTGCCGTCCGCGCCGGGAGCAGCGAAAGCGCCCGCGTGGCCCCGAACGCCGCGCCCACCGCGGCGCCCGCGGCGACCGAGCCCGACAGCACGGCGCCCAGCGCGGCGGCGTAGACGGCTGCGCTGGTGACCACGGTCACCACGCCCGCTCCGAGCTGTGCGCCGAAGGCCGCCCCGTACACCCACCCCCGGTACCGGGTCATCCAGTCCTCGTTGACCTGGCGCCGCGTGGTCGGGAGGCGGCGCGCCAGCGGCGTGGCATCGAAGGCGATCGCGACGGCCAGCACGGCCAGGCCGGCCGCCTCGCGCCAGGTCCCTGTGGGCGTGATCGACCCTACGGCGCCTCCGGCCGCACCGGCGAGCACGCCCACGGCCACCGCACCCGCCGCGAACGCCGACGCCGTCGCCCTCCATGAGAATCCGCGGCTCCGCTCACCGAGCGGAGTGATGCTCGCCAGCATCGACTGTCCTCAGGGAGACCAGGCGGCGCGGACGGCGCCGGCGATCGCCACGAGTACGAATGCGAGCACCAGCACGGCGCCTCAGCGGTCCTGGTCGGCCGCTGCGACGCCGTCGCTCGGATACAGGCTGGGGTGCCCGGGCCCGATCCCCGCCGACGCCAGCGCCTGCTCGGAGCGCTCCGCGCGCTCCGCGGTAGTGCGCGCCGCATCCCCCGCCCGCCGAGCGTCGGCCCGCGCGTCCTGCACCATCGTCTCCAGCTGTCCCCAGCTGAGCGCGGATCCGCGGCCGAGGATCCCGCCGCCGCCGTCGGTGAGCACGAAGTGTGGCGAGCCCGGCACGGCATAGTCGGCCCAGGCGGCGCTGGACATGATCACCTCGGGCGCCCCCGGCGCCAGACGCTCCAGTCGCGTTGGGCTCTCGCGCGTCGCGTCGTGGGTGATGACCGCCACGCGGTCGGCGAGTCCGGCCAGGTCCGGCGCGTCGCGCAGGCCATCCCACAGCGGCGCGCAGCTGGCACAGCCACTGGTCAGAAACGCCAGCAGCGTCACCGGCGACCCGGGACCGAGCGACAGCATCACCGAGTCGCCACGCAGGGTCGTCCCGCTGATCGGCCCGGCGGTCAGCGCCTCGCGGCCGCCGATCTGCGCGGGGCCCGGTGCCGGCGCGGGGGCGGCGCCGCCGCGCGCCTCCTCCAGCGCGGTCAGGCGCCGCAGGATGTCGGCGTGGCTGCGCAGCAGCGCAGCGATGTAGACGAGCGCGATCACCAGCAGCACCGCGATGACGATCGTCAGCACCAGCATCGCGGCTACGCTCCGCCGCTGCCCGGTAGCTGGGTGGCCATGGGCTCCAGGCAGCCCGCCTCATGACCGCAGACGGCGTCGTCGATCATCAACGTGGCGTTGCAGTTCAGCTGCGGGATCCGGCTCGGCTTCTCGCAGGTGACCACGCGGCAGACGACGGCCGTGGTGCCCTTGATGTGCGTATTGCACTGCCCGTAGCGGAACACGTTGCAGGCCTGCCGGCGGTGCGAGCAGTCGTTGTCCGCGCACCGGCACCCGCCGGGGAAGGGCTGGCCGGGGAGGTTGTTGCAGTCGACGTAGTACCGGATCCCGGCGCCCTGGCACAGCTGATGGCCGCGGTAGTCCGTGCACATCCACCAGCCGCCCACGAACGTCCCGGCGGGGCACGTGTTCAGCCCCTGGTGGATCTCACAGCAGAACGCGGTGTAGCCGTCGGTGCACAGGCCATCCTTGCAGGCGCCGGGCACGACCACGCCCAGCGCGGTCCCGGGGTACAGCAGGTAGCGCACCGGCGCCACCGCCAGCGCCGAGCCCGCCACGGCGATACGGCTGAGCGCGGAGCGCCGCGAGAATCGCTCCTCCAGCAGGCGCGCCGAGGAGTCGACCAGGCGCAGCGCCGAGGCATGCCAGCCGCCAGCACCCCCGTCGCGCAGCCACGCCCGCAGCACCCCGGCCAGCGCCAGCGCGAGGAGGAGCTCGACCAGGGCCAGGCCCGGCTGCCGCATGGCCAGCGCCGGCAGGCTGGCGGGCGCGGCGATCGCCGCCACGACGGCGGCGACGGCCGCGGCCAGGTTGGTGGCCACGTGGCGCGCGCCCAGAGCGGCGTCCTCGTCGCCGAAGCACCCACAGGCCTGATCGCCGGCACGACGGGCGCCCACGGCCGCGCCCGCGGTCAGGGCGGCGAAGACCACCGCGATGACGGTCCCGGCGCCACGGCCGGCCAGGATCAGCGCCGCCGCAGGCACGGCCAGTTCTGCGACGGCCACCGCGCGCGTCGCCGCGGGCGCGCCCGGGACCCCGGCGGCCCGAAGCGTGGCGCTCGATGGGCCGGGGCGGCGCAGCTTCGCATACCCGGCCAGGCCGAGCAGCGCGGCCAGACCGGCGATAACGACGCGGGCGAGATCTAGAACGGCGAGCCTCCTGCTGTTGTGCCCGGATGGCCCTTCATGGCGGCCCCAGACTACCAACGCCTCCGGGGCCCGCTTGGCGGTTGCGCGTTGAAGGCGGCCGACCGGCGCGAGACGATTTGCGGCCATGGGCAGGATCGCCACCCTCCGGATGCTCGGCGCGCTGTGCGCGACCACCGCGCTCGCCGCCGCCGCGGTGGCGGTCGACCCAGCCGCCCTGGCCGGTGCGCGGCCCGCCGCGCGCTGCCTGGTCCCCGGCACCGCCAAGACGATCGACCGGCTGTGGCGGCCCGACATGGCCGCCGCGGTCGCCTATGCCCACTCGCGCGTGGGCGACATCGCGTTCGCGGTCCGGACCCAGGACCGCTTCTACGGCTATCGGCCCGACCGTGACGAGTGGTCGGCCAGCGTGGTGAAGGCGATGCTGCTCGTCACCTACCTCGACAGCGCGGCGGTCCGCAACCGTCCGCTGACGACAGGCCAAGAGGCCGTGCTGGGACCAATGATCCGGGCCTCGGACAACGACGACGCCCAACAGATCTTCGACACCGTCGGCCAGGCCGGCCTGCGCGCGCTGGCCCAGCGCATGGGCATAACCGGGCTTGCCACCAACCCGGTGTGGGGCGAGACCCGCATCGATCCGCGCGACCAGACCCGTTTCCTCCTGCATATCGGCGCCGACGTCGTGGCGCGCCATCGCGCCTACGCCATGCGACTGCTGCGCAGCGTGATTCCGCCGCAGCGCTGGGGCATCGGCGAGCTGGCCCTGCCCGGCTGGAGGAAGTACTTCAAGGGCGGCTGGGGGTACGGGACCGGCCTCGAGGACCACCAGGTGGTGGTGCTGGCCCGCGGGTGCGCCCGGGTCTCGATCGCGGTCCTGACGATGTACGACGGCTCGCATCCCTACGGCAGGGCGACCCTGAAGGCGATCTTCGCGCGGCTGCTGCGGGGGTTCCCCACTGCCTCCCGGCCCCACGCCCGGATGGCGCGCGCCGCGGCGGCGGTGAGCTCGCGGCGCGTGGTCATCGGCCACTCCGTGCGCGGGCGCCCCATCGCGGCCCGCGTGCTCGGTCTCGACGCCGCGCCCCGCAGGCTGCTGCTCGTCGGCTGTATCCACGGCAACGAATGCGCGGGCACGGCCATCCTGTCGGCGCTGGCGCGCAGACCGGTGCCGGCGGGGGTGCAGCTCTGGCTCGTGCCCGAGCTCAACCCGGACGGGACCGCCGCCGGGACGCGCCAGAACGCGCACGGCGTCGACCTGAACCGCAACTTCCCCTATCGGTGGGAGCGGATGACCGACCCCACCTATTACTCGGGGCCCGGCCCGGCCTCCGAGCCCGAGACGCGAGCGGCGATGGCGCTCATCCGCCGGATCCGGCCGGCCGTGACCATCTGGTACCACCAGCACATGGACCTCACCGACATGGCGGGAGGCGACAACGGCGTGGCCCGCCGCTACGCGCAGCTGTCGGGCCTGAGGGCGACGTGCCTGGGAATCGTGCACGGGACGGCGCCCGCGTGGTCCAACCGCCTGCTGCCGGGGACCGCGGCGTTCGTGGTCGAGCTGCCGGCGGGACCGGTGACGCCGGCGGCGCTCGCCCGCCATCTGCGGGCCGTCAGGGCCATGCAGGCCGGGCAGCGTTCGGGGTCGCGCACGAGCTGCGCCCCGTAGCCCGCCAGGGTCGCCGGGGTCAGGCCGCAGGCCGGGGCGTCCGGTCCCCGTCGTCGGCCAGGCGCCGGACCCGGATGTCGCGCACGATCGGATCGGGCGGCACGTCGGTGGCCTCCGCGGCGGCGATGAGCGCCTTGAGCTCGCCGACGTTGATCTCCACGGTGTGGGCCTCGCCCTCGATCACGTCCGCGGGACCGGTGGCCGGCTCGGCCGGCGGCGCGGAGCCGGCCTCGGCCGCCTGATCGAGCGCCGCAACCTCGGGCGCCGGCGGGGGCGCCTTGATCGTCGCGTTGAAGGCCAGCTGCGTCCCGCGCTCTCCCCACTCCACGGCGAACCGCCCCTCGAGACGCCGGCCGATCCATGCCACCGCCACCATCAGCGCCCCGGCGACGACCAGCGGCAGCGTCCAGACGGAGTTGGCCATGATCAGCCCGCCCACGAGCAGCAGGGTGACCCCGATCACCGACAGCCGCACCCGGGGGCGCATGAGCCAGGCGTGAAACGTCGCCGCGAGCGCCGTGATGCGCTCGGGCCAATCCGGTGCAGAGCGGTCGGCGGCGGGTGCTCCCGACTGCGCAGACGGCTTGTGATTCGGAACCGTCACCACGTTCTGTGTTCGACCCGGAGGCCCCGGCCCCTCCCCATCACTGCGGCCGTCGATAATGGGTCGCGCCATGACCGATTTCGCCCAGCCGCTGCGCGAGGAGGACGTCGATCGGGACCCCGTGCGCCAGTTCCACGCCTGGTTTCAGGCCGCCGCCGACGTCGGCGTGCACATGCCGGAGGCCGCCGCGGTCGCGACCGTCGCCAACGACGGCACCCCCTCGGTAAGGATGGTGCTCGTCAAGCAGGCCGACGAAGACGGCTTCGTCTTCTACACCAACTACGAGAGCCGCAAGGCGCAGGAGCTGGCCGTCAACCCCAACGCCGCCCTCTTGTTCTACTGGGACCCGCTGGGGCGCCAGGTGCGGATCGAGGGCGGAGTGCAGCGCACCACGGCCGATGAGTCGGCCGCCTATGTGCGCAGCCGCGCGCGCGGCAGCCAGCTGAGCGCGCTCTCCTCCCCTCAGAGCCGCCCCATCGCCAGCCGGGCCGAGCTGGAGGCGCGGGTGGCCGAACTGTCCGAGCGCTACGCCGACAGCGAGTTGCCCGTGCCGGAGGCCTGGGGCGGCTTCCGCCTCACCCCCCAGACGTTCGAGTTCTGGCAGAACCGCAACGACCGGCTGCACGACCGGCTGCTCTACCGCCGCCGCCCGGAGGGCGGCTGGGCGATCGAGCGCCTGGCTCCGTAGGATGCGCCGATGCCCCGCCCCCGCCTGACCGCGGCCGCGGAGACCCGGCAGACGGACCGGGCGGCGCTCATCGCCGCCGCCGAGTCCGCGATCAGCGCCGGCCCGCGGTAGCCGCCGCGCCGAGGCCGGCCGCGTCCACCGCGAGGGTCGCGGGCGCGTCCAGATCGCTCAGCACGCCGTCCAGCCGCCCGCCCGCGAGATCAGCAACCTTCGCCGCCAGGTCCGACGCGGCAGCGGGCCGCTCGGGCGCCCCCTGCGGACAGGAGATGCGCGCCCACTCGCGCCCGGCGGCGCCGATCACGGCGCCGAACTCGGGCAGCGACTCGTCCGTGACGACGGTCACCCGCGTCGCGCACTCCCGCGTCTCGGCGTCGAGCGCCGCGAAATCCCGGACCCGGGGCGGGCCGTGCGCGAGCGCGTGCGCCACGCAGTAGGGGATCGAGAACTTGGCGGCGAGCCCGTCGTCCACGTCGTCCAGGTGCGCCGCCTGCCGGGCCAGCGGGTGCACGCGCACCTCGATGGGCGTGCCGTTGGCGCGGTACCCCTCATCGCGGGCCCGGACGGCGGCGTCGATCGGCGCGTGCGTGCCCAGGCAGCTGGGGTGCAGCTTGATCCAGTTGCGCTCGATCGCCGCGGCGCCCTCGGCGGCGGCGCCATCCAGCACGCCGGTCGGGACGCACGCGCCCAGCACGGCTTCGAAGCCCACCGGGCCGCGCACGGCGCGGCGGTCCACGGTGGCGCCCGCCCGGGCGAGCAGCGCCGCCTGGACGCCGGCGGCGGCGGCCAGGCCCACCTGGATCGCCTTGCCATCGGAGCCGAACGCCCCGCGCGTCCCCCCGGCGCGCAGGACCGCGAGGGGAACCGCGTGGCCCCGCGCCGCCGCCGGCAGTTCGAGCATGCGAGCGGTCACGACCGCGGCGCCGATGGGGGCGCACACCGCCGTGGGGTGCCAGCCGCCGTCGTAGAGCGCGGGATGGCTGGCCGTCGCCACCGCCGCCATCGCCTCCCAGCCCTCCGCGAACGCGTCGAGCATCGACCCCAGCGACAGGTCGAGCTCGGCGGCCACGATCAGCGCCGCTGGGGCGCAGGCGGCGCTGACGTGCGCGAGCCCGTCAGGCAGCGTGTCGTCGTAGTCGAGCACGTGGCCGGCGGCGCCGGCGAATGCGACCCGCGCCGGCAGGTCATCCCCCAGCTCGCCGACCGACTGGGGTGCGCGCTCCCCCGCGCCGGCGCAGGCGCACGCCAGCCAGTCCAGGAACGCCATGTCATAGCCAGACCGTCGCTCGCCCGAGGCGATCATCCCCGAAGGCTACGGGTTCTGGGCGGCAACGCCGACCGGCTGAAGCTGAAACCTCACGCCACGCACGGGCGTTTCATGCGTCGCGTGGCGTGAAACCCGAGCCCGCTGGACCCTCACGCCACGCCCTCTGTGAAACGGCGGTGCGTGGCGCGTCGTTTCAACGCCGGGGCGCGGAGCCGCCGAAACCCGACGGGGATTGCGCGCGCCCCCGCGCGGGCCGTACGATCGCGCTAACGCGATGCACACACTTGCCGGGACCGGGCCGGCCGCACTGCTCGAGCGCGAGCACGAGCTGGAGCGTGCCCATGCCGCGCTGCGCGCCGTCGGCCAGCGGGCGGGATGCGTGCTGGTCATCGAGGGCGCGGCGGGCATCGGAAAGTCGCGGCTGCTCGGCGAGGCCCGGGCGCACGCGTCCCAGCTGGGCTACCGCGTGCTCAGTGCCCGCGCCACCGAGCTGGAGGCGGGCTTCCCGTTCGGAGTGGTGCGTCAGCTGTTCGAGCGGCTGGTGAGCGACGCCCGCGATGACGAGCGGGCACGGTGGCTGACCGGGGCCGCGGCACTGGCCGCTGATCTGCTCACCGGAGCCCCGGCTCCACCCCCGGGGCCCGCCTCCGGCGACGCCGGCTACGCGTGGCAGCACGGGCTGTACTGGCTTGCCTCCAACATCGCCACCGATTCGCCGCTGGTACTCGCAATCGACGACCTGCAGTGGATCGACCGGCCCTCGGCCCGCGTCCTGGCCTTCATCGCGCGCCGCCTGGAGGGGCTGCCGATGGCACTGGTCCTGGCCACCTGGCCGCTCGATCCCGGCGAGATGCCGGCGTCGGCCGCGCTCGTCGCAGATCCCGCCACCCAGCGGCTGAGCCCGGCGCCGCTGAGCACCGCGGCGGTGGCCGCCGTGATCGCCTCCCGGCTGGGGGCCGAGCCGCACGATCGTTTCGTCGCCGCCTGCCTAGAGGTGACCGGCGGCAACCCGTTCCTCGTCGGCGAACTGCTGGACGAGGCCGCGTCGTGCGGGTTGCCGCCGACGGCCGCCGCCGCCGCGGACCTGGCCGCCCTGGTCCCGCGCGGCGTGGCCAACACCGTGCTGTTGCGCCTGTCGCGTCAGTCGCCCCAGGCCGCCGCTCTGGCCCGTGCCGTCAGCGTGCTCGGCGACGGCGCCCAGGCGGGCGACGCCGCGCGCCTGGCGGGCCTGGAGGCCGAGGAGCTCGAGGCGGCGATGGCGTCGCTCGTGTCAACCGGAATCCTGGAGCCCGGCGGGAGGGTGCGGTTCACTCATCCGATCCTCCGCACGGCCATCTACGGCGACCTGTCGCCGGCCGAGCGCGCCCGTTTGCATCGTGACGCGTCCCGGTTGCTGGCCGCGCGAGGCGCCCCGGCGGGCCAGGTGGCGGCGCAGGCGATGCACACCGACCCGGCCGCCAGCCCCGAGCGGGTGGCGCTGCTGCGCGAGGCCGCGCGTGACGCGCTGGCGCTGGGCGACGCGACCAGCGCCGCCGCCCTTTTGGCCCGAGCACTGGACGAGCCACCGCCGCCCTCGGACCGCCCTGCGGTGGTGCTCGAGCTCGGCCAGGCCCACGCCCGCGCCGGCGCCCCCGAGGCGGTGGCGCCGCTGTCGGAGATCGTCAGCCACGCCGAGGACCCCGACATGATCGTGGCCGCGGCGATCGAGCTCAGCGGGATGCTGTTCTTCGCGGGCTGCGCTGACGAGGGGGCCGCCATCCTGCACCGCGCTCAGCAGCGCCTCCCGGCCACCGGAACGGCGCGCGAGCAGCTCGAGGTCGCCCTGCTGGGCGTGAGCTACACCTCGGCCACGGCGCGGCGCGCCGCCGAGACGACGATCGCTGCGCTGACAGATCCCGGTGGCCCGGCGGGCAGCGTGCTCGAGGCCACCACTCTCGCCGCCCTCGCGATGGACGAGCTTATGTACCTGCGGTCGTCCGCGCTGGCGGCGGACCGGGCCCACCGGGCGCTCGCGGCGGGGCTTCCGCCCGAGCCCCAGCGCGGCGAGGCGTGGGCGATCGTGGCCCTGGCCGTGCTGGCCGCCACTGACGAGCTCGATGCAGCCCTGCGCGGCACTGACGAGGTGCTGGCGCGGGCACGGGAGCTGGGCGCAGCCGCGTCCGTGGCGACGATGCTCGCCCTGCGCGCGTTCATCGCGATGCGCCGGGGCGACCTGGTGGCCGCCCAGGCCGACGCACAGGCCTCGATGGAGCTGGCGCCCGACATGCTCGGCACCGAGTTCGTGGTCCTGGCCGTGTCGTCGGCGGTGCTGTCGGGACTCGAGCGCGACGAGACGCCTGAGTCGCTGCGGCGCCTCATCGACAGCGCCGGCGTCCGCTACGACACTGAGTTCTCCCCCAGCTCCCAGCTGCGCTACGCCTCGGGCGTGCTGCGGGCGGCCGCGGGCAACCCCGAGGGGGCGATCGAGGAGCTGCTGGCCTGCGGCGCGGACCATCCGGCGCTCGGCGCGCTGAACCCGGCGGTGCTGCCCTGGCGATCGGCGGCGGCGCTCGCACTGGCTGATGTGGGCCGACACGAGGAGGCGCGCGCCCTCGCCGCCGACGAGCTGCGCCGCGCGGAGGCGTTCGGCACGCCGCGCGCGCTCGCCGTGGCCCTGCGCGCGACCGCCCTGGTCGGTCCCAGCTCCGAGCGGGCCGGCCGCCTCAAGCAGGCGCTCGAGCTGCTCGAGCCGATCCCCGACCGCCTCGAGCACGCTCGGGTGCTCGTCGACCTCGGCGCCACCCGGCGCGCCGCCGGACAGCGGGCGGCGGCCCGGGCGCCGCTGCTGGACGGGCTGGCCCTGGCGGCGCGGTGCGGCGCGCTGGCGCTCGAGCGCCGGGCGCGCGCGGAGCTGGCGGCGATCGGCATCCGGCCCCGCACCACCGACCGCTCCGGAGCGGCGTCGCTGACTCCCAGCGAGCAGCGCGTGGCGGAGCTCGCCGCCGCGGGTCAGACCAACCGCGAGATCGCCCAGACGCTGTTCGTGACCGAGAAGACGGTCGAGACCCACCTCGGCCGCGTGTTTCGCAAGCTCGACGTGACCTCGCGCCGCCAGCTCCCCGACGTGCTGGCGGGCGCACTCGGCTGACCGCGGGGCGCGGCCGCGCCTCCGAAGGACCGCGAGGGCGGGCCGGCCCATGCCGCCGGCCCGCCCTGAGCGTTGCGCCGAGCTACCGCCCCGCCGACCCGTTGCCCGACGGGTAGGGCACGATGTTCTGGTTGCGCGCGAACACGTTGTGCGAGTCGTACGTGCTCTTGAGCTCGACCAGCCGCGAATACGTCTCCTCACCGTAGGCAGAGCGCGCCGCGCCCGCGTCGCCCAGGAAGTTGACGTACGCCCGTCCGGTCGACGCCTCCGACGCCGCCGCGATCACCGCGCGCGCCCACGCGATATGGGCCGCCGCCGCATCCGGATCGCGCCACGCCGTGACCGCGTTGAGCACGTAGGGCATGGAGCGCTCGCCAAACGCCGTGGCACCGTCGCCGAGCGCGGCCACCGCCCCGCCCATCTGGTGCACGTGGATCTCGCACTGGGGCCCGGGCGCCGCGTGGTGAAGCTCCACCAGGCGGTCGATCAGCCCGTCGTCCAGCCGCGCCAGGTTCGTCGCCTTGAAGTAGGCGTGGACGCCCCTCTCCCATAGCGGGTCGATGAGGGTTTGGATGACGTGGTAGGGCATCGGGCCCAGCAGGTCGGCCACCGGCTCGGCGATGGCGCGGAACTCGCGCACGTGCGCCTCGCCCTCGTCCACCGGTCCGGCGGAGGTGGCGATGAGGGCGGCCACCTTGCGGCCGTGCCATGCCTCCGGGATCACCGGCAGCGGCGGCGCGCTGGTCAGGTTCATCAGCGCCGTGATGTCCTCGGACGCGCCGAGCGACCACTCGCGGAACAGGCGCAGGAGGTCATGGTCGGCGTCGGCCGGGTAGAAGATCGGCCCGGCGTAGACCATCGGACCGACCTCGTGCAGCGCGAACTCGAAGCGCGTGACGATCCCGAAGTTGCCGCCCCCGCCGCGCAGACCCCAGAAGAGATCGGCGTTCTCGCTCTCGGAGGCGTGCAGGAGCCGGCCGTCGGCGGTGACGACGTCGGCGCCGACCAGGTTGTCGCAGGCGAGGCCGTGCTTGCGCATCAGCCAGCCGATACCGCCGCCCAGCGTGAAGCCGGCGACCCCTGTGCTCGACACCAGCCCGCCCGTGGTCGCCAGGCCGTGGGCCTGGGTCTCGTGGTCGACGTCGGCCCACACCGCGCCGCCGCCGACGGTCGCGCGGCGAGCGCCCGGGTCCACGTGGACGTCGTTCATCGGGCCGAGATCGATGACGATCCCGCAGTCGATGGTCGAGAAGCCGGCGACGCTGTGACCGCCGCCGCGCACCGCCACGGGCAGCTCGTTGCTGCGGGCGAAGCCGACCGCGGCGAGCACGTCGGCGACCCCGGTACAGCGGACGACCGCCGCCGGCCGGTACCCGTCGTGCGCCCCGTTCCAGATCTTGGAGGCCTCTTCGTAGCCGGCGTCGGCCGGCGTCAGGATCTCCCCCCGGACGCGGTCGCGCAGCTGCCGCAGGAGCTCGTCCTCCACCAGCGGTTGGATGGTATGGCTCATGGTCCCACTCCTTGTTGGTCAAACGTGTTCCTCTCAAGCGAGGAGCGACTGGCCTGCCATGGTGCGCCGGCGACGCGTCCCGCACATCGGGCGCACCCCCTGACATGGCCCCCCGAACTTTGGCCGCGCAGACCCGGAGGCCGGCCAGCGCCGCCAAGCGCCTGGACCGCGTTCAGCGCCCGGCGTAGGTGCGCGAGCGGCCGCGGCCGCGCGGCTGACCCGGCCTGGCCGAGTCCCGGACGCCCGTGTCGGCGATCCGGTCCACCCCGGTGAGCGGGCGGCGGCGGCGAGCGCGCGGCGCGGGCGCGACCGGTATCCGCTCGTCCGACGACACTCGTGCCTGCGCGCGCCGGCGCTCCCGCTCCGCCCAGCGCCCCAGCACCAGCGCGGGAGCGAGCACCGCGGCCAGGATGACCCATCCGATCATCGCCGGACCGCCAATCGCTGACGAGCACGCTTAACCATGTGACCGATGATCGATCCGCCGCCGTGCAGGCCGCGTATAGAAACCGGGGGCCGGTGTGAAGATTTCGTGCAGAAGCGACGGTGGCACAGGTAGAGTCGCGGCGCACAGCAACCCGAGGAGTGACGGTCCCAGATGCCCTTTGCCGACGTCAACGGTCAGCGGCTCCGCTTCGAGGACACCGGCGGGGACGGACCGCCGGTGCTGCTCTCCCACGGCTTCTTGATGGACCGGGAGATGTTCGCGCCCCAGGTGCAGGCGCTCAGCCCCGAGTTCCGCGTCATCACCTGGGACGAGCGCGGCTTCGGGGAGACCGAGTTTGACGGCGAGCCCTTCACGTATTGGGACTCGGCCCGCGACTGCCTGGGCCTGCTTGACCACCTCGGGATCGACCAGGCCGTCCTCGGCGGGATGTCCCAGGGCGGCTTTCTGTCCATGCGCGCCGCGCTGCTGGCGCCCGGCCGGGTGCGCGCGCTCGTCCTCATCGACACCCAGTCAGGCCCGGAGGACCCCGAGCGCCTGCCCGCCTACCGCCACATGCAGGAGACCTGGCTCCAGGTCGGTCCGGTCGACGAGCTCGCGCAGGCCATCTCGGGCCTCATCATCGGGGACCCGGTGCTCAGCGAGACCTGGATCGCCAAGTGGCGCAAGCTTCCTCGCGAGGCGATGAAGGCGCCGTGCGACTGCCTCTTCGAGCGCGAGGACCTCACCGATCGCGTGAGCGAGATCACCTGTCCCGCCATCCTCTTCCACGGCACCGCCGATATGTCGATCGAGGTCGACAAGGCGCAGGCGCTGTCCGAGCGGCTGCCCGGGTCCACCGGCGTGGTGCTGATCGAGGGCGGGCCGCACGCGTCGAACCTGACCCACCCGGAGCAGGTCAACGCACCGCTGCTGGCCTTCCTGCGCTCTCTGTAGGCCCGCGCGTCAGGACCGCTCACGCGGCCGCGGCCGCGGGCGTAGGCGCAGGCGATCCGGCTACGCGCCCGAGGCCGGCTCGTCCCAGAGCCCGAACCGGTCGCGCCAGTAGCGGGTGAGGAACGTGTCGTGCGGGTCGCGCTGGGCCCGTAACGCCAGGAAGTCATCCCAGCGCGGGTACTGGGCCTTGAAGAAGTCGACCCATTCGCGGTTCGGGGCGTCGATGATCGGCTGGAACTTGCCCCAGTGCAGGCGGAACGGGATCTGGTGGTCGCGCATGAGCTCCCAGACCTGGGGATAGAACGCCTGGGCCGGATCCCCCGGGTTGGCCGCGAACCAGTACGGGTCGATGCGCAGCACCCCGTCGCGCCAATCGTCCGCGCCGCTCGTGTGCGAGGCCGCCATCCACATCGGGGTGGGCTTGGCGGCATACAGCTCCCAGGCATAGAGGCCGGTGCGCCGGTACGCCTCGTGGTCGTCCTCTGGCTCAGTGAAGTACGTGTGGAGGATCGCCATGACCTCCTGCGCGCGCCCCAGCGGCACCCACACCTCGGAGAACTCGGTGGGGACGAGCTGATCGTCGGCGCCGTTGTCCATGGGCAGCCCCTCCCAGCCGTAGTCCTGGAAGCGCTGCGGCTGGTTGCGCTGGTCTGAGTCCTTCTCGGAGTCCAACGTGATGAACGTATTCAGCAGCTTGGGGAAGATGGTCGGGATGTCGCGGCCCATCAGGTCCGCGAACGGCTCCAGCACCGTGATCGCCGCCTCCACGCCGAACTTGGCGGCGTGATCGAGGAAACGAGCCAGCCCCTCGCCGATCCGGCCCAGCCTGCGCACCCACGGCTCGAGCTCGAGCAGGGTGTCGACGCGGGCGAACGTCCGCTCGAGCTGCGGCCGCGCGTGGGACAGATCCGAGAGGTTGCCGACGATCGTGTACAGGAGTGAGATGAACACCTCGGCGAGCTCGGGGTGGTCAGTGAACTCCTCATAGGGCCGGGGCGTGAAGCCGGGCTCCGGCGCGATCCGCGTGGCCTGCCACACCAGCACGCGCTCGGCGCCGCGCTGCGGCCACCACTCCACGCGGGCGTACTCGGTGTCGCGCAGGAACTGCTGAAGCGACGGCCGCTCCGGGCTGCCGTGCCCGAACAGGTCGACGGCACAGCCCTCGATCGTGGTGACCGCTTCCTGGCCGCTGATGTTGAAGGTGTCCTCGCACTGGAAGGTGATCGTCGAGACCACGCCGAGCAGCCCCATGTTGGGCGCCATCGCCCAGAACAGATCGGGATCGGCGTCCTCGCGGGTGAGCTCGTGGACCTCGCCGTCGCCGTCGATGACGCGAAAGCCCCACAGGTTGTCATTGACCGAGTGGATCACCGAGCCGCCCGAGGAGCCCGTGCCCACAAAGCCGCTCACGGTCTGATGGCTGATCCCACCAAGACTGGAGAGGGTCCAGCCCTCGTCATGGAAGAGTCCATAGAGCAGGCTCGTCTCGAGCGTCGCCGTCCCGGTCGGGTCCGAGGGATCGGCACCCAGGTGGATGCCGGCCTGTGCCTCCACCAGCTTGCGGCCCTCGTCGCGGACGCTCCAGCCACGGTAGCGGTCGAGCATCACGTTGACGTTGTCGCCCGGAGGCGGGGTCTGCTGCTCCACCCGGTTGGGCTCATCGGCCGCCGGGTCGGTGTAGACGGCGTGCGAGGGCGAGTGGGCGGAGCCGCGCACGCGGAGCTGCCGACCCTCCCGGGCCGCCGCCTTGACCAGCGCGATGAGCTCGGCCTCGCTCGAGGGATGTCGGAAGCCGTCGGCCTCCGCGGATATCGAGTTCCCACCCACCACTGCCGTCACCGGTCACCTACCGCCCCCGCGAGCCTAACCGCGGCGCGCCGCGGCCGTCAACCCCGTGTGTCAGCTCGATTCCGTGAGCCAGGACAGGAGCTCACCCAGCCGGTCATAGATGGCGAAATGGCCACCGTCGAGCGACACGACCGTGGCCCCGGGAATCGTCCGGGCCAACCATTCGCCGTGGGACGCGGGCACGAGCGTGTCGTCGACGCCGTACCAAACGGCCACCGGCACGGTGATCGCCGACACGTCAAAGCCCCACGGCGCCACGATGGCGAGGTCGTCGTCGACGAAGCCGTCGATGGTCTCCCCGCACCCCACGCGCGCGCTGTCGTCAAGCATGTCGTGGATGTCGCCGCGCGCCACGATCTCCATGTCGCTGGGCGACAGGTCATACCCCTCGCCGAATGGGTGGTCCGGATCGTCGCCGAGGGTGGAGAGCATCAGGTCGGTCTCGCGCTGGAGCTCGGGACGGAGCGTCTCCTCCCCCGCCAGCGACCACTCGACCTCCCGCACGTTGCCCTCGACCATGCCGCGCAGCCAGTCGTCGCGCTCCAGGCCATCGGGGCCGTACGGAGCCGGCCCGACGACGCTGGCACAGCGCGTGACGCGCCCGGCGAGGAGCGTCCCGCAGGCCAGCGAGTGGGGCGCGCCACCCGAGCCGCCGGTCACCGCGAAGCGCTTGATGCCCAGGGCGTCGGCGATCGTGGCGACGTCAGCGGCGGCGTGCGCGATCGACCGGCCAGGCAGCCGGGACGAGAGCCCGTAGCCGGCCCGGTCGTAGGTGATGGCGCGCACCCCGGCACGGCGGTACACCTCGGAGTCAGGGTGCCGCGTGAGTCGCGATCCGGGAGTGCCATGCAGTGAGAAGACCGGGGTTCCGTTGGGGTCCCCCCATTCGCAGAAGGCGAGCGTGCGGCCGTCGGCCGTGCTCGTGGTGGCGGTGCTGACGACGGTCATGCGCCGATCGTACGTCAGACGGTCACCTGGTCCAGACGGCGCGCCGCCAGCTGCCCCAGCAGCGGTGCGAACTTGAACAGCGCCGGGCCGGTGAGGCCGAGCACGCCCTCGTGCTCGATGAGGTCCCATCCGTCATGGGCCAGGGCCGGCTCGGGCGCGCGCAGGCGCAGCGGGAATTCGCACGCGATTACGCGCTCGGCCACCGGGTGCAGGCCCGGGAACACCCGTTTTGCGATGTTCACGATCCGCGGGTGCGCCCGACGCACGTGCTCGGCCTCGGCCAGCGCCGCCGGCTCCCCGCCGCTCAGGCCGATCGAGTAGTGCTCGGGTCCGTCCATGACCGCGAAGAAGGGCTCACACAGGCCCTCGTCGCGGTTGATCCAGCACGGCGCCGGGGTCGGCAGCGGCTCGCGCAGGGCGAACGAGAAGCGCACGGAGCGCATCCGCTCGGGCTCGGCGAGCCCCAGCAGGCCGTACGTGTCGGGGCCCGCGCACACGATGACCCGCTCGGCGGGCAGCCGCTCGCCGCCGCCGAGCGTCCCCCCGCTGGCCGAGACACTGACCACCTCGCCGAGCACGGGGTCCAGCTCGTTCTGCAGGAAGTGGACGGTGTCCTCGGCCAGGATCGCCGCACCGGTGGCCTCGAAGGACCACTGCGGAAGCGCGACGGCCAGCGGATGGCGGCGCCCGCTGCCGCGCGTCACGGCGCCGTGGCGAGCCAGGTGAGCCTCGCGGTCGGTCACGTCGCCGGTGAGGATCAGCCCCACCCGCTGCAACAGCGGCCGCCCGGCGCGAGCCTCCCAGCCCTCCCACAGCCGCAGCGACGCCGCCGCCGCGTCGGTGAGATCGCCGTCGGCGTGGGCGAGGCGGAAGATGCGCGTGAGCCCGCGGGACTGGCGGGACCCCGCCACGTCGGCGCTGACCACGGTCACGTGATGGCCCGTGCGCGCGAGCTCGTGGGCCGCCGCCAGGCCCACGACTCCGGCGCCGATGACCAGGACCTCGCTCATCTCGGCCACGACCCTACGCCATCGCCGGGCGTGGCCTACGCTGGCGCTGTGCCCGAGCTGGACCTGCCCCCGGCGGTCACGGCCCTGGCCGCTGACCTGGCGGGCGTCCCCGGGGTCGTGGCGGTGGTGCTGGGGGGCTCGCGGGCGAGGGGAGCCGGAGGGCCCGGCGCCGCTGGCCATCCGCCGAACCGAGCGGCCGCGCCGGCGTGGTCAACTATGCTCATCCCCAGTGGGTTCCGGGCCTGTGAGCGTGACATCGCCGGTACCGGCGCTCGGCCGCCAAGCCGAGCTGGCGCAGCTGGCGGACGTTCTCGAGCGCGCCCGCGGCGGCAGTGGGGGAGCGCTCGTGGTGCGCGGCGAGCCGGGCGTGGGCAAGTCGCTGCTGCTGACGCAGACGGCGTCGAACGCCGACGACTTCACGCTGCTCTCGGCCACCGGTGTGCAGACGGAGTCCGACCTGGCCTTCGGCGCCCTGTCGGCGCTCCTGCGTCCGGTGCTCGGCGCTGTGGAGGAGCTGCCGGCGGTGCAGGCTCAGTCGCTGCGCGCGGCGGTGGGGCTGGCCTCCTGGGCCCAGGTGGAGCAACTGCCGTGCCACGCCGCCGTGGTGAGCCTGCTGGCGTCAGCGGCCGACGCCCGGCCGGTGCTGGTCATGGCCGACGACCTCCAGTGGTTCGACGCCGCGTCGCGTGACGCTCTGCTGTTCGCCGCCCGCCGCCTGGCGTCCGACGCGGTGGCGTTCGTCATGGCGATCCGCGACGGCGAGACCGAGGAGCCGTTGGTGACGGGCCTGCCCGAGCTGCGCCTGAGTGGTCTGGCCGAGGCCCCGGCCCTCGAGCTCGTCGCGCGCTCGGCCGGGGAGGTGTCGGCGCCGGTGGCCCGGCAGTTGTGGTCCCAGACCGCCGGCAACCCGCTGGCGCTCGTCGAGATCCCTCGCAACCTGAGCTCCGAGCAACGGGCGGGGCGCGCGGCCCTGGATGAGCCGCTGCCGGTCGGCCGCCGACTGGAGGATTCCTTCGCCGCGCGTGCCGCGGAGCTCCCCGAGGCGTCGCGCCAAGCGCTGTTGGTGGCGGCTACCAGCTACACCGGCGCCACCGACACCATCCTCGCCGCGCTGGGCGAGCTCGGGCTCCCGGCCACCGCGCTCGAGGCCGCCGAGGAGGAGGACCTCGTCTCGATCGTCCACGGCAGCCTCGCCTGGCGCCATCCGCTCGTGCGCTCGGCGGTCTACCACGCGGCGAGCCCGCCGGCGCGGCGCGCCGCCCACGCCGCCCTCGCCCGCGCCGGAGGCGAGGCGCGGTTGCCCGACCATCGCGCCTGGCACCTCGCGGCAGCGGCCGCCGCCCCTGACGAGGCCGTGGCCGGCCAGCTTGATCAGGTGGCGGTCGAGGCGGCACGCCGCGGCGCCCCGAGCACGGCGCTGCGGGCGTTCGATCAGGCGGCGAAGCTCACCCCCGGCGAGGCCGACCGAGCCCGGCGCGAGATCTCCGCCGCGGAGCTGGCGCTGGCGGTGGGGCGCCTGGACGAGGCGCTCGAGCTGCTCGACGGCGCTCGCGGGCGCAGTGACGACCCGCGCCTGCGCGGGTACGGCGAGCGGATCCGCGCGCGAGTGGAGATGCTGCGCGGCAGTCCTCACGCCGCCCACGACCGCCTGGTGGCGATCGCCGAGGCCATCGCCGAGATCGACCGGCCGCTGGCGGCCAGCGCCATGACCGAGGCCGTCCTGGCCCGCACCGTGACCGGCCCGGTACCGGCCTACCGGGAGACCGCTGAGCGCGCGTTCGCGCTGGCGCAGGGCCTGGGCGGCGAGGTCGAGGCGATGGCCGGCGTCGCGCTCGGCTGCGGGCTGCTGCTGTCGGCCGAGACCGACGCGGGACTCGAGCTGTTCGCGCGCTACGGCGCCGTGGTGGAGAAGCCCGAGGTGTGGCACTCGGCGCCCGAGCTGCCGGGTATGTACGCCTGCCTGCACGCGTCGATCGAGCGCTTCGACACCGCCGACCGGCTGTTCGTCGCCATGACCACGAGCGCCCGGGACCAGGGCGCCCTGCGGGCGCTCCCCTACCCGCTCAGCGGGCGCGCGCTCGTGGACCTCGAGCTCGGCCGCTGGCCGGCGGCGCTGGCGGGCGCCGAGGAGGCGGTCGAGCTCTCGCGCGAGATGGCCGGCCCGGCGATGCTGGCCTCCAGCCTGGCGGCGCTGGCCCAGGTCGAGGCCTCGATGGGACGCCCGCAGGCCACCCGCGCGCACGCCGAGGAGAGCCTGGCCATCTGCAAGCAGCTCAATGCGTGGGCGGTGGAGCCCGAGCCGGTCCTGGCCCTCGCCTCGCTCGCACTCAGTCTCGGCGAGCACGAGGACGCGGTCAGCGTGTGGTCGCAGACCACCGTCGACATCCGCGAGTGGGTGCTCGAGCCCGGCTGGGAGCACCTTGACGACGTGATGATCGAGGCCAGCGTGCGCGCCGGCCGCCACGCCCAGGCCGAGCGCGAGCTCGCGGACCTCGAGGCCAAGGCCCAGCGGACCGGCCGGACGTGGGCGCACGCCGTCGCCGCCCGCTGTCGCGGACTGCTGGCGCCGGCGTCGGAGATCGACGAGCACTTCCGGCGCGCGCTCGAGTGGCACGACCGCGCGCCGCTGCCGTTCGCCCGCGCCCGCACGGAGCTCTGCTACGGCGAGCGCCTCCGTCGCGCCCGCCGCCGGGTCGACGCGCGCGAGCAGCTGGCGCGGGCGTCGGCCACCTTCCATGCGCTCGGCGCGACGATCTGGGCCGAGCGCGCCGAACGTGAGTTGGGCGCCGCCGGCTACAGCCGACCCTCCCCGGCGCAGCAGTCCCCGTGGGCCGAGCTGACCGCGGCCGAGACCCGCGTGGCCCGCGTAATCCTGGAGGGGGCCACCTACGACGAGGCGGCCAGCGCGCTGTTCGTCAGCCCCCGCACCATCGAGAGCCATCTGCGCCAGATCTATCGCAAGGTGGGCGTGCGCTCGCGCAGCGAGATGACCCGGCGCCTGGCGATGCCGGGCGCGGCGTAGTGGCGGACCGCGTTCGCGAACTTCAGGGTTTTCCCTGATGCGCGACCGGCCGTGACCGGCGACCATGCTCCTTGTTCGACGGGAAGTCGACGGGGGCATCGAACCGACATGTATCGGGGGCGATAAGCGGGACCCGGCGCGGAGGGCAGGTGAAGCCTCCGCGCCGGGGGGGCCCCGCCGGTGCTCGCCGTCGCGGCGCGTATCGTGCACGGCATGGACGAGGAGCCTGACGCCGTCGTGCCGGCCAGGTATTTCCCCTGACGCCGGTACCCAATCACCGGCCGCGGCAACGAGGCATAAACATCAGCGATGAAACACGACAGCGCCAGCAGAGGGTGTACGCCCCCGACCCAGCGGTGGCCGTGCTGCGGTCCTAGCGCACGTCAGCGCAACGACGCCGCGGCCGTCAGCACCAGCGAGTAGCTGAGCACATCCTCGGCGACCGCGGCGGCGAGCTGCCACCGCCGGTCGTGCACGCTCGCGCGCGCGTGTGACCCCACGAACGCCGAGGCCAGCGCGGCGGCCGCGGCCACCGCGGCGCCCGGCGGGCCGGCCAGCAGGCGCCCGCCGCGGCTCGAGAAGCCGAGGCGCAACGACAGCCCGCGCGGCGACCAGCGGCTGGGCATCTGGGGGAGCTTGTCGGCGATCAGCTCGCCGGCGGCTGCACCGAAGGCGATGAACCGGGCGGGGCCCGCCAGCGGCCCGCGGCCGTGCACCGCCAGCGCGACCGGCGGCGCGAAGGAGCGCAGTCCGCCCCCGAGGCCCATCAACAGCGCGGCGCCAAGGTCGGGTGGATCGTTCACGAGGGCGCCATCCTATGAGATGCGCGTCCACTAGATTGACGAAGATGCGGATCGTCATCGCCGGCGCGCACGGGCAGATCGGGCTCCGACTCGTCCGGCTCCTGGCCGCGCGCGGAGACGACGCGGTCGGCCTCATCCGCAACCCCGACCATGCCGACGCTGTCAGCGCCGCGGGTGCTACGCCGGTGATCTGCGACCTGGAGACCGCCTCGGCCGACGAGGTGGCCCAGGCGGTCGGCGCCGTCGACGTGGCCGTGTTCGCGGCCGGCGCCGGTCCCGGCAGCGGCGCCGAGCGCAAGCTCACGATGGATCGCGACGGCGCGATCAAGCTCTTGACGGCCACCGAGGCCACGGCGGCGCGCTATCTCGTGGTCAGTTCGGTGGGCGCCGAGGCCCCTCCCGCGGGCGACGGCGTGTTCGAGGTCTACCTGCGCGCCAAGGCCGAGGCGGATGCCGCCGTCACGGCCTCGAAGCGCCCCTGGGTGATCCTCCGGCCAGGCCCCCTGACCGACGACCCGGGCACCGGCCAGGTCCGCATCGGCACCGACCCGTTCCGGGGCGCGGTCACGCGCGATGACGTGGCCGCCGTGCTCGCCGCCGTCATCGCCGACCCGGGGGTGGATCGCAGGATCCTCTACCTCAGCGGCGGCGACGTGCCTATCGCGCAGGCGCTCGCGCCCCTCCGCACCTAGCGCCGCCCTCTTCTCCATGAGGTCCCGCAGGTCGGCGCGCGCCTCGCGCCGCTCGCGGCGAGGCGAGCGCGCACAGACCCCGGCGATGGGGCCACGGGCGCCGGAGAACCTTAAGTCCGCGATCGGTGCGTCGACTACCCCTGACAAGGGCTCCCCACGCTCGCTGCTGCCATGGCCTCGATCCTTCAGACCCATCTCGACCTCGGGTCCAGCGCCGAGGCTGCGCTCATCCGCGAGGCGCTCACGCTCGCCCGGCGCGCCTATTACGAAGAGCCCGCCGATGCCCTGGCCGTCGCGATCCGCTGCCACGAGGCGGCGCGGTCGCTCGAGGACGCGGCCCTGTGCGCCCGGGCCCGCGCGCTGGAGGGCGCCGTGTCCCTGCATCGCGGCAATCTGCGCAGCGCGCTCGATCTCGTGGTCGAGGCCGAGCGCTACGCCGAACGCGGAGACGACGACGAGGCCCGCACCGAGGTGGCAGCGCTCAAGTCGCAGGTGAGCTTCTTCACCGGCTCCTACGCCGACGCGGTCAGCCACGCCGAGCTAGCGGTCCACCTGTCCGATCTGGCGGGGGATGACGACCTGCGCATCTATGCCCGCCGCGCCACCTGCCTGGTGTTCGGCAACGTCGGCATCCGTCACCTGGAGGAGCGGGTGAGGGACCTGCTCGGACTCACGATTGCGTCGGGCAACCGGTGGGAGGAGGCGATCTCGCGCAACGACCTCGCCTGCTTCCTGCAGGAGACGGGCGACCTGGCCGGGGCCGAGCACGAGATCGAGCGGGCCCTGGAGGTGGCTCACGGCATCGCCGCGCCCAACAGCTTCGCGCTGGGCCTGGTGCATTCCACCCGCGCCGACATCCGGCTGCTCGCGGGCCGTCCCGCGGACGCGCTCGCCGACGCCGAGCGAGCCGTCGCGCTGCTCACCGCCGGGGGCGAGGCCAACCCCTACGTGCTCGGCGTCACCGTGCGCGCCGAAGTCCAGGCCCGGATGGGACTGGGGCAGTTCGACGACGCCCAGCAGTCCGGGGAGGGGGCGCTGGCCTGGCTGGGCGACCGGGTGCCCCAGATCCGCAGCCTCATCCTCTCCACGCTCGCCACCGAGCTGCGCGCCGCGGGCCGCGTCGAGGCCGCCTACGACGCGCTGGTCCGGTCGGCCGAGCTCGAACGCGAGGCGTTTCGCGAACTGTCCGAGCTCCAGCTCAGCCTCGAGCGCGCGACCCTGGAGACGACAGCGGCGCGGCGGGAGTCAGACCAGCTGGCCGCCAAGAACCGCCAGCTCGCCCAGGCCCACGCCGAGCTCATGCTGCGCACCGGCCAGCTGGAGGCGCTGCAGGAGCAGCTCCGCGATCAGGCCGACCGCGACTGGCTCACCGGCCTGCACAACCGGCGCTACCTCGCGCGTGAAATCGAGCGCCCGGCGGCGCGCCGGCTCGGCGTCCCGCTGAGCCTCGCCGTCCTGGACATCGATCACTTCAAGTCCATCAACGACCGGTTCGGGCACGCCGCCGGCGATCAGGTGCTCGTCCGCGTGGCCGGGCTGTTGTGCGACGTCCTGCGTGACTCCGACATCGTGATCCGCAGCGGCGGCGAGGAGTTCCTGATGCTCATGCCCACCACCGACGCGCGCGCGGGCCGGCTGCGAACGCATCCGCCGGGCGATCGAGGACGAGGACTGGGAGCGGGTCGCCCGCGGGCTGACGGTGAGCGCCAGCGTCGGCGTCGCCTCCACGCACGATCCGGAGGACCTCGAGGCGCTCGTCAGGCTCGCCGACCAGCGCCTCTATGAGGCCAAGCGCGCCGGGCGCAACCGCGTCGTGAGCTGACGCCCGGTTGCCCATGCCGGGGGCGCGATAATGCCCCATGACCTCGTTCGAAGGCTTCGGGCCCAAGGTGCGCCGCTGGTTCACCGGCCTCGAGGCCGACAACTCCAAGGAGTACTTCTCCGCGAATCGAGACCTCTTCGAGGAGTCGGTGCGGGGCGAGATGGAGGCGCTCCTCACCGAGCTGAGCGAGACGTTCGGCGGCGAGGTGAGGATGTTTCGCCAGAACCGCGACATTCGCTTCTCGCCCGACAAGTCGCCGTACAAGACCAACACCTACGGCGTCCTGCGCGGCACCCAGATCGCCGCCCAGGGCCTGTATGCATCGATCTCGGCCCACGGGCTGGTGGCCGGCAGCGGCTACCACGTGATGGCCCGCGACCAGCTCGACCGCTACCGCGAGGCGGTCGCCGACGACGCCCGCGGGGCCGAGCTCGAGACGCTCGCCGCCGCGGCTCGGGCGGCCGGGCTGGAGCTCTGGGGCGAGAGCCTCTCCACCGCCCCGCGCGGCTACCCCAGGGACCACGAGCGCATCGAGCTCCTGCGCCGCAAGAGCCTGTCGCTGGGCGCGACCCTCAGGTTCGGGCGTGGCATCGGCCGCGAGGACGGGCTGCGGTTCGTGACCGAGACCTGGCGCGCCGCCGCGCCCGTAACCGGCTGGCTCGACCGCCAGGTCGGCCCCAGCGCACTGCCGGTCCAGGGCCGGCCCCGGCGCCGCTGAAACCGGTGCCTGAGTTGACGCCGGGCATATTCCGTTAGCGCTAACATGCCCGCAGCGCGCGGTGGACCGGGTCGTGCGGGAGAGACGACGAGTCCGGAGGGAAGGTATGCGCAGGGTGTCCTTTGCCGTGGCGGCAGTGGCGCTGGCGACAGTGCTAGCTGGAAGCCTTTCGAGCGGGGCGGGGGCACGGTCTGCGCCGCGCCACGGCGCGGCAACGCCACGCGCGGGCGCGCGGGCATCGCGTGACGCGGGGCCCACGACCCATGCGATCAGCTACGACCAGTACTCGCTGATGATCGACGGCCGGCGCACCGTCGTCTGGTCCGGCGAGTTCGAGTACTGGCGGCTGCCGAGCCCCAGCCTCTGGCTGGACATCCTCCAGAAGATGAAGGCCGAGGGCTATAACGCGGTCACCATCTACTTCAACTGGGCCTACCACTCGCCCAAGCCCGGGGTCTACGACTTCAGCGGGGTGCGCAACGTCAGCAAGCTGCTCGACATGGCGGCCCAGGTCGGCCTTTACGTGATCGCACGCCCGGGCCCGTACATCAACGCCGAGACGAGTGCGGGCGGGTTCCCCGGATGGCTAACCACCCAGGCGGGCAAGGCCCGCACCAACGCGCCTGACTACGAGGCGGCTGCCGACGACTGGCTGCACCACATCGACGCGATCCTGCGCGATCACCAGCTCACCAACGGCACCGGGACGGTGATCCTCTACCAGATCGAGAACGAGCTGGCCAGCACCGGGAGCGGCGAGCTCGCCTACATGCAGAACCTCTACGACACGGTCCGCAGCGACGGCATCACCGTGCCGATCTTCCACAACGACAAGGGCCGCAACGGGATCTGGGTCCCCGCGAGCTCGGGCGTGCCGGGCACGGTCACCGGGCCCAACGACCTCTACGCGTTCGACGGCTATCCCGGCGGCACGTGCAGCACCAACGCCACGCCCGGCTCACCGTCCACCGCTCCCGATTGGGGGATCTGGGGCCCGGGCGGCGCCACCGGCGGCTCCAGCGCGTCGCCCTACACGCCCGGGTTCGCCGCCGAGTTCGGCGGCGGCTGGTTCGACTACTGGGGCAGCCAGGGGACGTATGACTGCACGGCCCAGCGCGAGGGGCCAGGGTACGAGCGCGTCTTCTATGACACGAACATCGCCAACCGGCTGACGATCCAGAACTTCTACATGACCTTCGGCGGCACCTCGTGGGGGTGGGAGCCGGCTCCCGTGGTCTACACGTCCTATGACTACGGCGCCGCGATCAACGAGGCGCGCCAACTGCGCCCGAAGGCATCGACGATGAAGGAGATCGGGCTGTTCCTGCAGAGCGTCGCACCGGTCATCTCCACGGTGACCAGGGGCGACCCGGTCACCCCGTCCTCGCCGGCGATCAAGGTCTATGACGACGTCAACGCCCAGACCGGGACGCACTTCTACATCGCGATGCACAACCCCTCCAACGCGACCACTGACGACAGCTTCACCTTCCCCATCACCACCGCGGACGGCACCTACACGGTGCCCCAGCAGGGGACCCTGGCGATCAACGGCCAGGACGCCAAGATGCTGGTGGCCGACTACGACATGGACGGCCAGCACCTCGTGTACTCCACGTCGGAGCTGATGACGCACTTCGCGCAGGGCGCCCGAGACGTGGCGCTGCTCTATGGCCGCGACGGCGAGGACGGCGAGACGGTGCTGCGGTACTCAAGCGCGCCGACCGTCAAGGTCGTGTCGGGCACGGTGAACAGCACGTTTGACGCCGCCACGGGAGACCTGCGCCTGGACTACGTCCACAACGGCCTCGCCGAGGTGCAGATCAGCGGCGGCGGGCGGCCCGACCTCACCGTGCTGCTGGCCGACACCACCACCGCCGACTCGTTCTGGCGCCAGGACACCAGCGCCGGCCCGGTGCTCGAGCAGGGCCCGGAGCTGGTGCGCACCGCACGCGCCTCGGGCCCCGTGCTCGAGCTCACCGGCGACACCAGCGCCGCCACCACGATGCGCGTCTGGGCCCCGTCGCAGCTGCACGCCATCACCTGGAACGGCCGGACGGCGAGTGCGACCGCGAACCTGCCGGGGCCGGCCCCGATCGCGCTGCCCGACCTGTCCACCACGCGGTGGCGCTACGCGCCCGAGTCCCCGGAATCGCAGCCGGGCTTCGACGACTCGGGGTGGCAGATCGCGAACAAGACGACGACCAACAGCACCACCAAGCCGCCGGCGGGGCAGCCTGTGCTCACCGCCGACGACTACGGCTTCCATCAGGGCGACGTCTGGTACCGGGCGTCCTACTCGGGCGCAGCGACCGCGACCACGCTGGCCATGCACTACGGCGGCGGCGGCGCCGGGATGCTGCAGGCCTGGCTGGACGGCGTGTATCTGGGCCAGAACGTGCTCGCCTCCGGCCAGGCCGCGCCGCCGACCACCGGCACGGCGACGTTCACCATCCCGACCGCGCTGCGCACCGATGGCCCGCACACCCTCGCCGTCATGGTCCGCAACGACGGCCACAACGAGGACGGCGGCGTCAATGACGCCCAGAAGGAGGGCCGCGGCCTCATCTCGGCCGCGTTCGCCGGCGCCGGCCAGACGGCGGTCAGCCCTCAGATCAGCTGGAAGATCCAGGGCGACCGCGGCGGCGAGGACATCGCCGACCCGGCCCGTGGCGTCGAGAACAACGGCGGCCTGTTCGGCGAGCGCCACGGCTGGTACCTCCCCGGCTATCCCGATGGCAGCTGGACACGGACGTCGGTGCCGGCGTCGACGGCGATGTCCGGCACCGCGTGGTACCGGACGACGTTCCGCCTGCACGTCCCCGCGGTTGACGACGCATCGCTGGGCATCACTATCGGCGACCCGTCGACGCCGCGGTCGACGGCTGACTACCGGGCGCTGATCTTCGTCAACGGCTGGAACATGGGCCAGTACATCGCCGACGTCGGCCCGCAGCACACCTTCGTGATCCCCAACGGCGTGCTCAACCCCAACGGCACCAACACGCTGGCGATCGCGGAGACGAGCGACGGCGGCGCCGGCAACGGGCTGGAGAAGGTGTCGCTCACCAATCTCGGCACGGTCCGCGGCGGCGTCCCGGTGCAGATGGACCGCGCGCCCGGCTGGAGCGAACGGACCTCGGGATCGCCGGCGGTGCCGAACGAGGTGGCGATGGAGGGCCTGCACGGCAACGCCGCCACCCCGGCGCGCGGCGGTGACAGCTTTACCGTCTCGGGCACCGTCGCCAACCTCAGCGGACCGGGAGCCAAGGACGTCGGGGTCACGCTCGACGTGCCGTCGGGCTGGACGGCCACCCCATCGGGGCCGCAGGCTGTGGGCGCACTGGCGCGCGGCGCCTCGCGCTCGCTGAGCTGGACGGTGACCATCCCGGACGACGCGGCGCAGGGCAGCTACGCCGTATCGGCGCTGGTCAGCTACCGGCAGGCGGGCCACAGCGGCACGACGGGAGCGTCGTATCCGCTGACGGTCATCCCCAAGGGCCTGGTCTACGTCAGCGACCTGCCGTTTGTGTCGGCCACCAACGGCTTTGGCCCGGTGGAGCGCGACACCAACGTCGGCGGGTCGGGCGCCGGTGACGGCGGCCCCCTCAGCATCGACGGCGTCGGCTACGCCAAGGGCCTGGGGACCAACTCGATCTCGAGCGTGGTCATCGCCGTCCCCGCGGGTTGCACCTCGTTCTCCAGCGACGTCGGCGTCGACGACTCGGCCGCCGGTAAGGGCAGCGTCACCTTCAGTGTGCTGGCCGACGGCGTCCAGGTGGCGTCGACCGGCGTCATGCGGGGCGGTCAGCCCGCACAGCACCTGAGCGCGAACATCAGCGGCGTCTCGCAGCTGACGCTGAACGTCGGCGACGCCGGGGACGGCAACGGGCATGACAACGCGGATTGGGGTGACGCCGAGCTCATGTGCCCCAGCTCAGGCTGACGGGGTCCTCCCCGTCGCCGACCAGCGGCGTGGCGCTGCCCACCGCGACGCAGCGCACCGGGGACGGACACGACACCCCCGCCAGGCCGGCGTTCACCGGCTCGGCGGGGGTGCTCAGCGCCGGCGTGGACTGGATCGTCCACCCATGCGGCGTCCAGTGCTCGGCGAGCGGCTCGTTGAGGCCGCCGGTGTCGGTGAACGAGCCCACGGCGGTGCACGCCGACGGTGACGGGCACGCGACGTCCGTGAGCTGCACCTCGCGGGCGCCGGCGGGATAGCGGGTGCGCCCGATGACCCACCGCGCGCCGTCCCAGCGCTCGGTCAGCATCACCTGGAAGCCGCCGGCCTCAAACCAGCCGGCTGCGGTGCAGGAGGACGGCGACGCGCAGGCGACGCCGGTGAGCTGGACCTCGGTCGCCGCCTGCGGCGTGGGCATGCGCTGCGGCGTCCAGCCGGCCGGGGTGAGGCGCTCGGCCAGGGTGGCGGCGGCGCCGGCGCGGGTGGTGACCCCGCCCACCGCGGTGCAGAGCCGCGCCGAGGGGCACGTGACCCCCGACAGGAAGGCCACCCGCGCCGCTGCCGGGGCGGGCGCGGGCGCGATGGCCCAGCCGTGGGCTCGCGTCCAGCGCTCGGTGAGGGTCCGCCCCGCGGTTCCCGCGGCGTTGCCGGCAAAGCCGACGGCGGTGCACGACGTGGCCCGCGGGCACGACACCGCCGCGAGATAGTCCACCTCGCGCCGGGCGCGATGCGCCGGGCGCGGCGCGCGCTCGATGCTCCAGCGGCCCCGGCTGAGGCGTTCTGCGAGCACGACCGCCCCGCTGTTCGGGCGCGTGGCGCTGCCCACGGCCGTGCAGGTCCGCGGGGTCGCGCAGGAGACGCCGAAGAGGAAGCTGCTCGTGACGCCGCTCGGGGCCGGGACCGGCTCGATCGCCCAGCGGGCGCCGTTCCAGCGCTCGGCCAGCGGCTCCGGCGCACCCGCCGCGTTGACCGCGTAGCCCACCGCCACGCACGCCCGGCGCGACGGGCACGACACGCTCGAGAGCACCGCAACGCTGACCAGGCGCGGGATCGGGGTGGGTTGGTCGACCCACGGGGCGCCCGCGGTCACCGGCGCGCCAGATGCCGGCGGCGCTGCCGTGAGAGCCAGCGCGGCCGCGGCCGCCACCGGCCAGCGCGCGAGGCCCCGGAACGGACACCCGTCGGCCACGGCCCGGAGCCTACCGCCCCCGGAGCCGCTGGCGCGGCAGCCCGGCGCGCCCTAGAGTTGACCCTGGCGACCGCGGGAGCAACGCCGTCCCCAGCAACGAGGGAGCGGACCATGAAGCTGTTGCAGGTCAACTACGGTCGCGAGCACGGCCAGAACGACTCCGAGCAGGCGGCGCATCTGCTCGGCGCCGCCGAGCGCATCGCGGGCCTCCCGGGGCTGCAGTGGAAGATCTGGATCTATGACGACGCGCAGGCCGCCGCGGGCGGGATCTATCTCTTCGATACCGAGGAGCACGCCCGCCGGTGGGGCGACGAGATGATGCCGGCGTCGCTGGGCCAGCTGCCGGGCGTCAGCGACATCCAGGTGCGCTACTTCGACGTGGACGAGCGGCTCAGCGAGATCACGGACGGCCCGGTGGCCGCTATCCAGCAGGCCTGAGCCGGCGCCGCCGGCCCGCCGGCCCGCCGGGCAAACGCCGGGCCCCGCTCCCTAGACGACCGGGCCGTCGTCGTGAACCAGGAAGCCGGCGGCCTCGAGCACGCCGCGCGACTCCAGGCGCTCGAGATGGTCGCCGACGCGCGGCCCATCGGTGACCTCCCATGCCGCCGCGGCCGCCGTGCCCTCAAGTTCCCGCAGCCCGTGCGCCTCGGGCTCATCCACGGCGTTGCGCAGCCACGCGAGGTCGTCGGAGATCCGCCGCGGCCGGTCGGTGGCCGGCTCCCACGGATTCTGGCCCTGGCGGCGCTCTGTCATTCCGGCAGGCAGCGTCAGCGCGGTGGTGAGAGCCTCGCTCCAGCTCGGGCGTCGGTGTACGAGTTCAAGCAGCATGGGCTGTGCTCTACCCCGATGATGGGAAACCGCAACCCGAGCGGCGCCTCCAGCCCAAAAACAGGGTTGTCTGCAGGGACTTTTGGTAGATCATGTCTGCCTGAGCACCAATATCTACCAAAAGCCCTCGGAGGCCGCCGGGGCACGTCCGTCCTCGGCGAGATTGTGTGCAATCCTGCGTACGCAATTGCGTGGGATGGGACGACAGGATCGGATGCGCGTTGGACGAGATGGTTGACAATGTCGGGGCTGTCCCGAGGCGGGCCGAGGACCGCTTGCGCGAGGCCATCGTGAGCGGGCGGCTCCAGCCCAACGAGCGGCTGGTCGAGAGCGACCTGGCGCGTTCGCTGGGGGTCAGCCGCACGCTCATCCGCGCCGCCCTCGTGCGCCTCGAGCACGAGGGCCTGGTTGAGCACGAGCGCCACCGCGGGGCCCGGGTCCGGCTCGTCAGCCAGGCGGAGGCGGTCGAGATCCTCGAGGCACGCGCCGTGCTCGAGGGCCTGGCCGCGCGCCTGGCCGCGCAGCGCGCTACGGCCCACGATGTCGAGGACCTCAAGACGATCCTGGCCGAGATGCAGCGCCTGCGCGAGACCGACCACCTCCTCGCCGTCTCCGACGAGAACGCCAAGCTGCACGGCCGGCTGATGGACATCAGCGGTCACGAGACCGTCGCGCGACTGATCGGCGCGCTCAAGTCGCAGATCGTGCGCTTCCAGTACCGCACGATCCTCCTGCCCGGGCGCAGCGAGCGCTCGTTCGCCGAGCACGCCGAGATCATCGCCGCCGTCGCCGCCCGTGACGGCGATCGGGCCGAGGCGGCGATGCGCACGCACCTGTCCAGCGTCGCCGACGCGCTCCGGCGCCAGGCGCCCGAGTAGCGCCGAGCGGCCGCGCTAGTAGCTGGCCGCGGAGCCGGCGGCGAGGCCGGCCGCCTCGGTGACGCGCGGGACCGCCTCGACCTCCCACCCCGGGGCCATGATGTGCACGCCGGCGACCCCCTCGACGCCGCGCAGGCGCGTGATCACGTCCGAGGCGATGCGCACGCCCTCGTCCTTGGCCGCCTCGCCCTCGAGCCCGCGCATGCGCGCGAACGTGGCGTCGTCAACCTCGACGCCCGGGATCCGCTCGTGCAGGTACTCGAGCATCCGCACGCTCCGCGGCGGCGTGACGCCGACGAGCATGGGCGCGCGCCGGGTGAGCCCGGCGGCCACGACCGGCGCGAGCCACGCGGCGAAGCGGTCGACGTCGTAGACGATGTTGGTCTGGAACAGGCCGATGCCGGCGTCGGCCTTGGCCTGGAGACGCTCCACCGGGTCCAGAAGCGGGTTGGCCGCTCCCGCGACGAGGAACCCGGTGGGACTGGCGAGGCGCTCGCCGGCCAGCAACTGGCCCGCGTTCATCGAGCCGATCATCCGCGCCAGCCCGACCGAGTCGACATCGCCGACGCGCGTAGCGCGCCCCTCGTAGGGGCCGACCTTGAGCGGATCGCCGCCGAGGGCGAGAACGGTGCGCACGCCGAGCGCCCAGGCGCCGAGCAGGTCGGCCTGGAGCGCCAGCACGTTTCGGTCGCGCCCGGTCATCTGCATGATCGGCTCCAGGCCGCACTCCAGCATCACCACGGCGGCGGCCAGCGGCGACATCTTCACCGTCGCCGCCTGGTTGTCGGTCACGTTGGCGGCGTGCACGACCGGCGCGAGCGCCATCGCCGACCGCCGCACGGGGTCGGCGCTGGGCTCGGCGGGCGGCCCCAGCTCGGCGGTCACGACGAAGGTCTGCGAGGCCAGGAGATCGGCAAGCGGCATGCCCGAAACCCTATTGGGAGCCGACAGCGGGGTTGCCGCGAACCGGCGCCTCTGGACAAATTCGTGCGCTCGTGGTCAAGCCTCGCCGCTCCCACGGTCGGGTCGGCGCCACCCGTCATCCAAACCAGGTGATGAACGGCCGGCGCGCCGGCGGTTCACTGTGCCGCGCGGGACCCAACGACATGTCCGACATCGGCGACAGCGTCTTTCACAAGGGCCAGGCGATCTGGGTGATGGGCCCGGACGGCTCCGCGCGCGCCGCGGAATACGTCGGAGAGGGAGAGCTCTCCAGCTGGTTCGGCGGCCCGCAGACGGTGATCGTCATCTACCCCGACACGCGGGAGGGCGAGGCCGTGGAGGTCGATCGCTGCATCCCGCGAGACGCCTAGAGCCAGATTCGCGCGGTGAAGCCTCCTGGCGAGTGAAAGAACTCGATCCGCCAGGTGAGCTGCCGGGCGACCCACAGGCCACGTCCGACACCTTCGCGGGGTGCAAGGTAGCCGGCCGCAGGATCGTCGAAGCCGGCGCCTCGGTCGGCGACCTCGCAGACGAATCGGCCACCGGCGCGTCCGATGCGGACGTCCGCGATCCCGGCGCCATGCTGGACCGCGTTGGTGGCGATCTCGGTGGCGGCGAGGAGCATCTCGAGCGTTTTCGCTTCGCCGACTCCCGCGGCGATCAGCGCGGGCGCCAGCCGTTCACGGAGTTGCTCCGCGTCGCCGACGAATGGGATCGACGTGAGATCCGGGAGCACTTCGGGCGTTGGGGTGATGCGACGCAGCAGGTGGTTAGGGTCTTCGAACAGCCCACTGGTGGTCCACGTCTGACCATCGGCGACCTCCGGGTGGGTCTGCCATACGCCTTCGATGATGGGATCCGGAGTGCCATTGGCGTTGTAGGAGCACAGCACCCAGGCGGGCAGGTGGCCAAAGGAGCGGTTGAACACGGCCTCGTAACCGGTCCACAGGTCCCATTCGCGGGGGTCGGGACCAAACTGGACGTCGGCGACGGCGCGGAGCTTGGGGGTCCGTTGCAGCTGTCGTGCGTAGACCTTGTGGTAGGCGGCCAGCGTTCGCGCGGGCCGCGTGTAGGCCGAGCTGACGTCGACGAAGGTGACGTGGGCGGCGTCAGTCCCGAGTGCCTCGCGGATCGTGGCCATCCCGGGCCCGGTGTGGGCGACGATCGCGCCCTCCCCCGCCTCGAGCCCCGCCGTCAGGAACGGAACCGCCCGCGCGACATATTCGCCCTGGGACTCGTAGACGAAGGCGTTGTGCCGCAGTGCTGTGGCGTCAGAGGTCAAGGCCCAATCGATCCAGGTCATCGTGGGGATACACACAAGCGGTGGTAAGCCGCCGGCTGGTGGATTTCAAGTCGTGGCGCTGCCGACGGGCGCGGGTTGGGCGAGCGTCTGCCGGAGCTTGGCCAGGGCGGCGGCCTCGATCTGTCGCGCTCGCTCGGCGGTCAGTCCGAGCCCGGCGCCGATCTCTGAGAGCGTTCGCGGTTTCTGGCCGAGCCCGTAATGGCTGCGGATCACCGCGCGCTCCCGTTCCTCCAACTCATTGGTCAAGTCGAGCACTTCGTCGATCTCGATGTCGTCAAGCACTTTCGCGTAGGCCTGCTCAGCCACGGGATCGACGATTGTCTCCCCAACGGTGGGGCTGGAGGGGTCGTCGGTCCCCAGCCGGTCATCGATGGCTCGCGGCATGCGCTCGGTCGCGAGCAGGCTTTCGAGCTGTGGCGGAGCGAGGCCGGTCGCGGCGCCGAGCTCGTCGCTCGTGGGTTCACGGCCGTGCCTTTGCAGGTACTCGCTGCGCGCCGCCCTGATGCGCGAGAGGTCTCGGGCTGCGCGGTCTGAGAGGGCGACGGGCCGGGTGAGCTCGGCGACGAGCTCCTGCATCGCCTTGCGCACCCAGAACGAGGCGTACGCCCAGAACGGCGTATCCAGCTCTGAGTCGTAGCGCCGCGCTGCGAAGAGCAGGCCCGCCACGCCCTCCTGGAGAAGCTCCCGGCGCTCGACCCGGCTGCCCCGAAAGCCGCGGGCGAGGCTCGCGATCGCGGGCAGAAAGGCCTCCACGAGCCTCCGGCAGGCAGCGGCGTCGCCACGCTCGGCTGCGATCACCAGGTCCCGCTCCTGCCGCGCGGTTAGTCGTTGCTGGGCCAGCCGAGCGCCTCCGGTCGCGAAGAAGGATCGATTGTCGCATTCTCGACTTGGGTTGGCGCTCGCGCGGCTTACTGAGGCTCGACACTGCACCCAAGCCGCGACCACGGAGGTCGACATGAGCAGCGTCGACGAGCGAAGCGAACCCGCCGCCGAGACGTCCGCAGGCGGAACGGTCGATATGAAGCTGGAGGTCATCGTCCTGCCCGTGTCCGACGTTGACCGGGCGAAGGATTTCTACGCGGGCCTGGGTTGGCGGCTCGACGCCAACGTCGTCATCGGCGAGGACTTCCGGGTCGTCCAGCTCACGCCGCCGGGCTCGTCGTGCTCGATCATCTTCGGCACGGGCGTCACGTCGGCCGAGCCGGGGTCCGCGCAGGGGCTCCATCTCATCGTCTCCGACATCGAGGCCGCGCGCGACGCTCTGGTCGCACATGGCGCCGACGCCAGCGAGGTGTTCCACGACGCCGGTGGCGTGTTCCACCACGCCGGCACGAACGGACGCGTCAGCGGCCCGGATCCGGAGCATCGCAGCTACGGCTCCTTCGTCTCGTTCGAGGACCCGGACGGCAACGGCTGGCTGCTTCAGGAGATCACGACGCGGCTGCCGGGTCGGATCGATCCCGCGGCGACGTCGTTCGCGTCGGCCGGCGATCTGTCGGGCGCGCTGCAACGCGCCTCGGCGGCGCATGGCCAGCACGAAGCGCGCATCGGCCGAGCGGATCCGGACTGGCCCGACTGGTACGCCGAGTACATGGTCCGCGAGCAGGCGGGCGAGGAGCTGCCGTCATGACCGATGCCTACGACGTGATCGTCCTGGGTGGCGGCGCGCCGGGCGAACACGCCGCGGCAGCGATCGCGGAGGGCGGCCTGCGCGTTGCCATCGTCGAGCGCGACCTCGTCGGCGGCCTGTGCACCTACTGGGCCTGCATCCCGTCCAAGGCGCTGCTCCGCCCCGGTGAGGCGGTGCACGGCGCGCGCGAGGCTGCCGCCACAGCTGAGGTCGACGTGCAGGCGGCGCTCGACTGGCGCGACTTCATGGTCTCCAACTACACCGACACCGGAGCTGCGCAATGGCTGGCGGACCGGGGGATCGCCCTGGTGCGCGGTCACGGTCGCCTCGCGGGAACGGGAGCGGTCGAGGTCGACGGCGTGCGCTATACCGCCGAGCACGTCGTGCTCGCCAACGGCGCCGATCGGATCGTCCCGCCGGTTCCCGGGCTGCGAGAGCTCGAGGGCGTGTGGGGCACGAACGAGGCCACCGGGATGAAGGCCGTGCCCAAACGGCTAATCGTGCTCGGGGGCGGAGCGGCGGGCGTCGAGCTCGCGCAGGTCGTGCGTCGCCTCGGCGGAGAGGTGGCTCTTGTGGAGGGTGCCGAGCACCTGCTCGCGCGTGAGCCGGCACCGCTGGGCGAGGCGCTCGCCGAGGCGCTGCGCCGCGACGGAATCGAGCTCGTGCTCGGGATGCATGCGACCGAGGCGTCCCGCGACGGAGACGATTTCGTCCTCCGGTTGGAGGACGGACGGGAGCTACGCGGTGATCGTCTGCTCGTGGCGACCGGGAGGCGTCCGCGGGTCGAGGGGATCGGGCTGGACACGGTCGGGATCACGGCGGATGCCCGAGGGGTCCCGGTCGATTCGCGCTTGCGCGCCGGCGAGCGGTTGTGGGCCGTTGGTGACGTCACCGGCATCTGGCTGTTGACGCACGTCGGCGAGTATCAGGGGGAGGTGGTGGCCTCGAACATCCTCGGCGAGCCACGCGAGGCCCACTACGACGCCGTTCCCCGGGTGACCTACACCGACCCGCAAGTGGCGGCGGTCGGCGCCACGGAGGCTGAGTTCAGCGCCACCGCGCTGCTGTCGGAGGTCGCTAGGACCGCCACCTATACCCATGCGTACGCCGAGTCGAACGGGTTCCTGACGCTCCTCAGCGACGGTGAGCGCTTGACCGGGGCCTATGCGGTCGGACCTGAGGCCGGCGAGTGGCTGCAGCAGGCGACGGTGGCGATCCGGGCCCGCGTTCCGCTCGAGGTGCTGCGGGACACGATCCAGCCGTTCCCGAGCTTCTCGGAGATTCACGCCGCGGCGATCAAGGCGCTCCGACGCGAGATCAGAGCTGCGCGCCCCGCCGTCGGGGCGGAATGATCGCTCGCCGACGCCAACCACCGGAGGAATCATGACCACCACCAGCGTCACCGCCGCTCAGCGGGAACCGGAACTTCTCGGACAGACCGTCGTCGTCATCGGCGGAAGCGCCGGCATCGGGTTCGAAACCGCCCGGCGAGCCCGTGCTGAGGGCGCCGAGGTCATCCTCACCGCCCGCAACCCCCAGCGCCTCGAGCAGGCGACGCGCGAGCTGGAGGCGCAGCATTCAGCCGCCTTCGACGCCAACGATCCCGACGCGCTCAACCGATTCTTCGACGGCCTGCCGAAACCGATCGACCATGTGATGGTCACCGCCGGCGCCCCGCGTTACGGGCGCATGCTGGACATCGGCGTCGACGAAGCGCGGCAGGCCATCAGCGAGCACGTGCTGCTGGCGCTCGCGGTCGCCCAACACGCGGCGGAGACGGTGCGACCCGGTGGCACGCTGCTGCTCATGGGCGGCACGGGCGGGCGCCGGATCGGCCTTGGCCACGGCATCGCCTCAGCGGTCACCGCGGCCCTCCCGCCGCTCACCGCCAGCCTGGCCCTGGAGCTCGCGCCCATCCGCGTCAACCTCATCGCCCCGGGCTTCGTCGACACCTCATTGTCCGCATCGATTCTCGGCGAGGAGCTCGAGGCGCGGCGGGAGCAGCTGCGGACGACGCTCCCGATCGGCCGCGTCGTCGGGCCCGAGGATGTCGCGGCCCTGGCGGTTCACATCATGACCAACACCGCCTTGACGGGCGCGACCTACGACATCGACGGCGGGCAGCAGTTCGTCGCGTAACAGCCAGGAGACGACGATGGAGTTCCTTGTCGGATTCGATGTGACCATTCCGGACGGGACGCCGGAGTCAGCGGTCAAGGAGCGTTCGGACGCCGAAGCGGCCGCTGCGGCCCGCCTCGCTCGCGAGGGCCATCTCGTCCGGCTCTGGAACCCACCGGTCGCACCGGGAGAGATGAAGGCCGTCGGTGTGTATCGCGCCGGCACCGAACAGGAGCTTCGCGAGCTGCTTGCCGCCCTGCCGTTGGACGACTGGATGCAGACGACCGTCACGCCGCTCGAGCCGCACCCGAACGATCCGACCCGCCCACGGCCGAGCAGCTTCCGGCTACCCGATCCCGGGCTGACGCCCGTCTATCGCCTCGAGGCGACGCTGGGTGAGCCGATCGAGCTCGGCGACACCGCCCACGGTCGCCGGCGCATCGTCCCGCTGACCGGGGGGACCTTCACCGGTCCGGCGATCAACGGCGCGCTGCTGCCCGGCGCCAGCGCCGACTGGCAGACGGTCCTGCCCGATGGCACCGCCCTCGGCGACATCCGCTACACCCTGCGGACCGACGGCGGCGACGTGCTGTACGTCCAGGCGCGGGGCGTCCGGCATGGCAGCGCGGAGGTTCTCGCCCGGCTGGGCCGGGGCGAGGACGTCGAGGCCAGCGAGTACACGTTCCGCACCTCGACCCAGATCGAGACAGCCGTCACCGAGCTCGACTGGCTCAACAAGGGCGTGTTCGTGAGCGTGGGCGGACGCCAGCCGGGCGGTGTGGTTTATGAGACCTACCTCGTCCAATGAACGCGGGGGTCGCCTGATGTCGGCCTCCGAGCCGGCCGCGCCGGCAGAGAGGCTCCTCGACGGCACGGTCGCGCTGGTCAGCGGGGCGTCCAGCGGCATCGGTGCCGCGACCGCCATCGCGCTGGCGCGACGGGGCGCCCGGGTCGCCCTCGTCGCACGGCGCGCGGACAGACTCGAGGCGCTGGCCTCGCGGATCCGAGACGGCGGCGGCACGGCGCTCGCGATCCAATGCGACATCACCGAGGCCGGCCAGGCCTCAGGCGCCGTCGAGCGCGCGGCCGCTGAGCTCGGTCGTCTCGACACGGTCGTCAACAACGCGGGCATCATGCTCCTCGGGCCGGCGCTGGACAGCGACGTCGACGACTGGGAGCGGATGATCGCTCTCAACGTGCTCGGATCGCTCTATGTGACCCACGCCGCTCTGCCGCATCTGCTGCGCGCCGCGCGGGACTCGCCTCGCCAGGTGGCGGACGTCACCGTGGTGGAACCCGGCACGGTTGACACCGAGCTCGTCTCTCATGTGAGCGATGGCATCCGTCAGGCAGCGCAGAGTCAGGTCGACTCGATCGAGCCGCTGCGCCCCGAGGACATCGCCGACACGATCCTCCACATCGTCACGCGCGACCGGCGCGTGGCCGTCAACGAGGTCCTCATCCGGGCCGCCGAGCAGAGCTGGTGACGTGAAAGCCCTCAACTGCTCCGGGAGGACGCCACGGGGGCGCACCGCGCTCGTCGCGCAATGAGACTTCGTTCATGGATGTGCTCCACGGGGTCGATGGGGTGATACCTGTTCAGGCATGAGAGTCATGCCTCCGACCATCGCCACGGTGAGGTCCCGACCGCCGGGCCGACGGTGACCCCCACACCCGCGACCTACGCCCGTCGCCGAGCGGCGGCGGTGCTGGCGATCGCCGGAGTGCTCGCAGTGGTCACCTGGCTGGCCCTCTCCGGTGGGGGATCGAGCGGGTCGTCGCGTCGAGCGGGGGCGCTGACAACCACGACGGCCAGTCCTGCGCGTGCCAACGGCGGTAAGGCCGCTCTCACGCGACGTACGGCTGCAGCCGGATTGCCACTGGGCAACATCGCGGTGGGCCGCTGGGTCCCGCTCCCGGAGGCACCAACACCGCGCGGTGAGGTGGCGGCCGCGCGCATCGGCGACATGGTCTACGTCGTCGGCGGCTTTGATGCCGCGGGTCACTCGAGCGATGTGGTGCAGCGAGTGGACCTGCGTACGCAGCGCTGGAGCACGGTGGCGCCGATGCCGCAGGCGCTCAACCACATGAACGCCGTGAGCTACGGCGGCGAGCTGTACGTCGTCGGCGGGTACGGAGGACCTGGAGACACGAGCACTGGTGCAGTGCGGGGCTTCTGGCGCTACGACCCCGCCACGGGGAAGTGGGCGTCGATGCCCGACGCTCCCGTGGCCCGCGCGGCAGCGGGTGCCGCCGTCCTCGGTCATCGCCTCTACGTCGCCGGCGGGCGAAACGACGTGACGAGTGCCCTCTCGAGCCTTGCCGTCTTTGACTTTGACTCCGGCCGTTGGACCCTGGGGCCGTCGCTCGCACATCCGCGCGAGCATCTCGCCGCCGTGGCCGCGGATGGCGCCATCTGGGCTCTGGGGGGTCGCGCGCTGGGGCTGGGGAGCTTCACCTACGTCGAGCGCTACACCCCCGGCAGCGGGTCGTGGCAGTCGATGCCGCCGCTTCCTGTGGCGCGTTCCGGCTTCGAAGCCGTCGCGGCCGCGGGGAGCATCGTGGTCGTCGGCGGTGAGAACGGCACCCAGACCGTGGGCGAGGTGGACCGCCTCGATCTGCGCACCGCTCGCTGGAGCCCGCTGGCCGCTCTGCCGGTGCCGCGCCACGGGCTGGGCGTGGTGGCCGACGGCCCGCTTGTGTTCGCCATCGACGGCGGCCCGCAGGCGGGGCTGACGATGTCGCGCATCGTCTCCCGCCTGCGAGTCGGCTGACGAGCGGCGTACCAGCGGGCGATCGACTCCCACGATCCGAAGCGCGCGCCGATGACCCACGGCAACCTCGGCGGCCTGTTGTATGTCGCCGGCGATCTGGCGGGCGCCCAAGCCGCCCATGAGGTGGCGATCGGCGACTGCTGCACGCAGCCGGCCATCGCCGCGGCACTGAGCGTGTGGAGGTTGCTGATGCAAGCAGGCGACATCGCAGCGGCCGACGCCACATATCAGCGTGCAGTCGCCTCGGGTGTGCCAGAAGCACCGGCGATGGCCGTCCTGATGCTCGGCGCCTCGCTCGCATCGAAGCCAGCTCACGGCTGATCTGCGCCCGGACTGCCGACGGCACGCCGGCTTGAGCAACCCGAGCCTCGCGGGACATCCCAACGCAGGCCACCACCGCCCGGAATGTCGTAGCAGCCGAACCGACGTTGTACTACCGCTCGGGTTTTCGGAGAGTCACGCGCGGCGCCTGGAACGATGCCCTGCTCCGCCTGTAGCAAGCGCTTTCCAGTCTCCCGGCATTCCGCGCAAGTTTCCGGCGCGCCGCGCCGTTGGTCGGCATGGGGACCCGTCGGACGGACCGGGTGTATGGGCACGAACTCCACGCAGTGTTGCCCGCGCGGCGATGGAGAACGCGCACCGTCGTGGCGGCCGTGACCTGCTTTGCGGCCCTGTTGTGGCTCACAGCGGCACCATCGCGTGCGCTCGCGGCGTGCGGCAATCCCGTGGCGTGCGAGAACCAGTTGCCGGGGGATCCACCATCCGACTGGCAGGCCAACGGGATCGGCGACTCGACCATCCAGGGCTACGCCACTCAGTTCAGCGTCAACGTGGGTCAGACGATCTCGTTCAAGATCAAGACACCGTCCACCAGCTACCACATCGACATCCTGCGGTTGGGCTACTACGGTGGGGACGGGGCCCGTATTGTCGCAGCGAACCTCAAGCCAACGGCAACGCTCCCGCAGACCCAGCCCGCCTGCCAGGCGTTCTCCTCCACCGGACTGATCGACTGCGGCAACTGGTCGGTCTCTGCCTCGTGGACGGTGCCGAGCACCGCAGTGTCGGGGGTCTACATCGCGCACTTGGTGCGCGACGACGCCCAGGATCGGGGCGGGGAGAGCCAGATTCCCTTCGTCGTCCGTAACGACTCGAGCACTTCCGACATCGTCGTGAAGACGTCGGACGCCACCTGGCAGGCGTACAACGCTTACGGGGGGAACAGCCTGTACACCTGCACCGTGTCGTGTCCGCCGGGGAATCCGCTCGCGTACAAGGCAGCCTACTCGGTCTCGTACAACCGGCCGTTCGATGGCGCCTTCACCACAGACAACGGGGCGTCGTACCTGTATTACGCCGAGTATCAGATGATCCGCTTCCTCGAGGAGAACGGCTACGACGTCAGCTACGTGAGCGACTCCGATCTCGATTCGACCGGGTCGCTGTTGCGGAACCATAAGCTGTTCATCTCCAGCGGACACGACGAGTACTGGTCGGGGAACGAGGTTGCCAACGCAAAGGCTGCCCTCGCCGCCGGGGTCAACCTCGCCTTCTTCAGCGGCAATGAGATCTTCTGGAAGACGCGCTGGGGCGCGAGCCAAGACGGCTCCAACACTCCCTATCGGACGCTGACCACCTACAAGGAGACCCACTTCAACGCACCGACCGACCCGCAGGATCCACCGACGTGGACGGGCACATGGGCCGATCCTCGCTTCAGCCCGCCGGCTGACGGCGGATACCCGGCAAACGCCCTCACCGGCCAGGAGTTTCTCGTCAACTCGGGGAGCGGCGACATCACCGTGCCATCGCAGTACAGCAAGCTGAGAGTCTGGCGGAACACCGCGGTGGCAAGGCTGTCCGCCGGCTCGACGCTTACGCTGGGCAAGGGCGATAACACGCTCGGCTACGAGTGGGACGTCGATGCGGACAACGGATGGCGACCAGCCGGGGAGTTCGACCTTTCCTCGACGACGCTGAGCGGCGTGCAGCCTTTCGCGGACTACGGCAGCACGACCGGCACCGGTACCGTCACGCACAACCTGTCGCTGTACCGGGCACCAAGCGGCGCCCTCGTCTTCGGTGCGGGCAGCGTCCAGTGGGCATGGGGCCTGGACGACACGAACGGGTGGGCAGATGCTGGGCCACCGTCCGGAGCGACGCCCGATCCCAATATGCAACAGGCGACGGTGAACTTGTTCGCTGACATGGGAAGCGAACCCGCTACCCCGATAGCTGGCCTGACGGCGGCAGCGCCATCAACCGACAGCACGCCGCCGACCTCGACGATCACCTCGCCGTCGGCCGGGGCGAACCTTCAGAACGGCAACCAGATCACCGTCTCTGGGTCCGCCAGCGACAGCGGCGGCGGCGTCGTGGCCGGTGTGGAAGTTTCGACCGACGGCGGCAAGACCTGGCATCCCACCACGCTCACCACCCCTGCTCAGCAGACGGTGAGCTGGACCTACACGGGGATCGCGCACGGGTACCAGTCCACGACGATCGAGTCCCGCGCCGTCGACGACAGCGGAAACATCGAGACGCCGTCCCAGGGGATCTCGGTCAACGTCGGCTGTCCGTGCTCGCTGTTCGGCACTTCGGTGACGCCCGCCACCGCCGTGCCTTACGACCCGAATTCGACTAACGACTCCGGCGACGGCACGTCCGTGACGGTCGGGGTGAAATTCACGTCGGACGTCTTCGGACAGGTCTCCGCCATCCGCTTCTACAAAGCCTCAACCAATACCGGCACGCACGTGGGGAGCTTGTGGAGCTCCAGCGGCCAGCTCCTGGCATCGGCGACCTTCACGAACGAGACGACCTCTGGGTGGCAGACAGTGACGTTCTCGACCCCTGTCACGATCCTCCCGGGAACGACATACGTGGCGGGCTACTTTGCCCCCAGCGGGCACTACTCCGCGACCGACGCCTACTTCTACGCCAACCCGGCTCCCACGCCGATGGGTGGCGCAAATCAGAGCACTGCACCTCTGCACGCCGTCGTGTCCACCACCAGCGCGAACGGCGTATTCAACTACGGGCCGACAAGCACCTTCCCGACCAGTACCGACGATGGCAACAACTACTGGGTGGACGTCGTCTTCTCGGCCGCGACGGCGCCCGGCCAGGTCACCGGGGTGCACGCCACCGCCGGCAACGGCACGGTACTCGTGACCTGGAGCGCGCCCACCTCGGGAGGACCGGCCACCCAGTACACGATCACGCCGTATATCGGCACCACGGCGCAGGCGCCAACGACTGTCAACGGTACCCCGCCGCCAACTGGGGCCGCGATCAGCGGATTGACCGGAGGCACCCAGTACACGTTCACGGTCAGCGCCAGCAACCCTGTCGGCGACGGCCCGGTTTCCTCCCCGTCGAACGCGGTCACTCCGACATCCGCCAGCGCATCGCCGTCGTTCGTGCAGCAGGCAAGCGCGCACGGCCGCGCCACCAGCCTGTCGGTGACGCCGTCGTCCACCCTCACCGTCGGAAACCGCATGGTCGTCCTCGTGGGCGTCTGGAGCGCCGGCGGCGCGACGGCCGGCACGGTCACCGACTCGGCCGGCGATCAATTCGTCGAGGTCGGCCACTGGGCGGCCAGCGAACAGACCGAGATGAGCGTGTGGACCGCTCCCATCTGGTCGGGTGGCGGGACGAAGCCGACGATCACCGTGACGCTGACGGGCTCGGCCGATGTGGGCATGGCCGCATCCGAATATTCGGGCCTGTCGACGGTCAGCGACGCCTCGGTGGTGGATCAAAGCGCGCGCGCTACGGGCACCACCAGCGGCTCGGCCAGCGTCTCCTCGGGCGCCACGGCGGCAACGAGCGCGGGGAACGAACTGGCGCTGGGCCTATACGCCGACTCGGGCTTCGGCGACACACTCACGGCCGGTTCCGGCTGGACTCAGCGCTCGAACATCTCCAACACCGGCGACATGGAGCTCTTGAGCGAGGATCAGGTCCTGGCGTCCTCGGGGGCGAAGCCGAATGCGTCCGTCGGCACTGGCCCGAGCACCACTTGGCAGGTGGCCACGGTCGTCCTGAAGGGCACGCCGGCGTCGGCGCCGACCGCTCCGGGTCAGCCGACTGGCGTGAGCGCGACGGCCGGGAACGGGAGTGCAGCGGTCAGCTGGACCGCTCCGCCCAATAACGGCAGCCCGATCATCAGCTACACGGTCACGCCCTGGATCGGTGACCAGGCCCAGACTCAGCTGGCCACCACGGTCACGGGCTCCCCGCCGACCACGAGCGCCACCGTCACCAATCTCACCAACGGCACCACGTACACCTTCACCGTCACGGCGAGCAACTTGATCGGCACCGGGCCTGCGTCAAGCGCGTCCAATGCGGTGACGCCCGCCGCGCCGACCGCGCCCGGGGCGGCGACAGGCGTGACTGCTAGCGCCGGCAACGGGACGGCGAGCGTCAGCTGGACTGCGCCCAGCAACGGCGGCAGCGCCATCACCAGCTACACGATCACCCCATACATCAGCGGCGTCGCCCAGAACAGCCTGGCCTCCACCATCACCGGCTCCCCGCCCGCGACGAACACCACCATCACCGGCCTGACCAACGGCACCACCTACACGTTCGCCATCACCGCGACCAACGCCGTCGGCACCGGCCCCGCCTCGGTCCAATCGAACGCGGTCACACCTTCGGGACCCACCCTCCCGGGGGCTCCCACGGGCGTCAGCGCGACCGCCGGTCTCAACAGCGCGGCGGTCAGCTGGACTGCCCCCAGCAACGGCGGAAGCGCCATCACCACCTACACGATCACCCCGTACATCAGCGGCGTCGCCCAGAACAGCCTGGCCTCCACCATCACCGGCTCCCCGCCCGCGACGAACACCACCATCACCGGCCTCACCGGCGGCAGCACCTACACGTTCACGGTCACGGCGACCAACGCCGTCGGCACCGGGCCAGCGTCGACCCAATCGAATGCCGTGACCCCAACGTCGCCGACCGCCCCGGCCGCGCCCACCGGCGTGACCGCGACCGCCGGCAACGGGACGGCGAGCGTCAGCTGGACTGCGCCCAGCAACGGCGGCAGCGCCATCACCAGCTACACGATCACCCCATACATCAGCGGCGTCGCCCAGAACAGCCTGGCCTCCACCATCACCGGCTCCCCGCCCGCGACGAACACCACCATCACCGGCCTGACCAACGGCACCACCTACACGTTCGCCATCACCGCGACCAACGCGATCGGGACCGGCCCCGCCTCAGTCCAATCGAACGCGGTCACCCCGGCCGCGACACCCACGCCGGCCTTCGTCCAGCAGGCGAGCGCGCATAAGACGTCGGTCACCAGCGTCGCGGTGGCCCCATCATCCACGGTCACGGTTGGAAATCGCCTGGTCGTGCTGGTCGGGGTGTGGCGCAGCGGCTCGGCCACCGCGAAGAGCGTGACGGATTCGGCAGGCAACACCTACACCGAGGTGCAGCATTTCAAGGCGTCCGAGACCACCGAGCTAAGCGTGTGGACCGCGCCGATCACCGCCGGCGGCGGCACCAAGCCTACGATCACCGTGACTCCCACCGCCAAGGCCGACGTCGGCGTCGCCGCGGTCGAGTACTCGGGACTCTCGAGCGCCGCCGGCACGGCCGCGATTGACCAGAGCGCGCAGAGCTCGGGCACGACGAGCGCGGCCGGGACGGTCAACTCTGGCGCGACGCCCGCTACCACCAGCGGTGGTGAGGTTGCCCTCGGCTTCTACGTGGACTCCGGCTTCGGCGCCAACGTGACCGCCGGATCAGGCTGGACGCAGCGCGTCAACGTGTCCAACACGTCGGACATGGAGCTCCTTGTCGAGGATCAGCTGCCGGGCCAGGGCGCGACGCCGAACGCCAGCGCCGGCACGGGCGCCGGCACGACGTGGCTGATGTCCACGCTGGTGTTCAAGCACGGATGATGTGACACAGCTCCCGTTCCGCCGCATCGGCCGCTCCCTCCACAGGCTCGCTCTGGCCGCGCGGCGACTCGACGCCGTGCGCGAGTACGAGCAGCTCGTCCGTTCGGATGCTCCGTGCAGGGCGATCCCGCCGCCGGCGCACTGGCGCCCCCAATTGGTGCCCCCGACGAAGGCTCGACGTGTCACAAACCGTGCTCATGATCCGAAGGTCGCGCCTTCGGATTGGGCTCTTTGGGTCACCTCTGATCAGCGCGTCACTTTCACGCCGTAACCTCTCCCTCGTCGATCCTTGTCGACGGCGGAATTGCCGACGGATAAGGCTGCTCAGGGCCCTCGACCAGGAACACCCGACCGATCCGGCTGAGCAGTTCCGGCCGGGATTGCCGCAGCCACATCGCCACGATGATCCCAGTCAGCAGCACGCCGAGGACGCCGTACGGGAAGACGTTGAACGGCGACGCCGGAACTGGATAGAAGGTGCCGACGAGGGGGATTCCGAACGTGCCGATCGCCAGCAGCGGCAGGATCAGGTGCAGGAACGGGTTGAAGTCGGCCTTGAATTGGCGGCGGAAGGCGACGATAACAGCGACGCTAACGGCGATGAAGACGATGATCAGGGACAGGCCGGACAGCGCTCCGATGTAGGCGAAGGCGAGGAAGCCGCCCTGGGTGATCGCGACCGGGAGTCCGACCACCAGTCCGATCACGCCGACTGTGGCAACGGCGACGTGGGGGGTCTTGTACTTTGACAGTGACGACAGCTGATGAGGGAGCATCCGTTCGCGCCCCATTGCGAACAGCATTCGGGTGGCGGCGTTGAAGGCCGCGAGGACGAAGGCCATCGTGCTCAGCGCGACCACCAGGTCGATCAGCCACGCCCAGCTCGAGTTCCAGAAGATCCCGGTTAGGTAGGTGAGCTCAGCCGGGTTGGCGGCGAACGCCGCCATGTTCTTCGGCGCCACGCCCTGGGACTCGGAGTAAGAAACCAACAGGTAGAAGAGCCCGACGAGGATCACCGCCCCAAAGATGCCGCGCGGGATCGTCCGGCGCGGATTGGTCGATTCCTCGCCCAGCACAGCCCCTGACTCGAACCCCGTAAAGATCACCACCGTGAAGACCATCGCCAGGGTGATGTCACTGAATTTGTGGTTCAGCGTGTGAGACGGGTTGAACGGCTGAATCCCGTGTAGGCCTGGGCCGCCGGTGCCGAGGATCGTCACTGCAAGTGCGATGATGACCAGAATCTCGATGCTGAGCACGATCAGGTCGACCGAGGCCGACGCGGCGATGCCGCGGAACGCGAGGAAGATCACCACCGCCAGGGCCACCACAAGCAGCACGTTCTCGTTGATTGACCAGCCGAATGCGTCGCTGAAGAACTGCGAGAAGAAGGTGCCGGTGGCGCCGATCCCCGCGGGCACCCAGAGGATGTAGGCGAAGGTCATCATCCAGCCGGTCACGAACCCGGCCTCCGGTCCGAGACCCACGGCGTTGTACGTGTACAGACCGCCGGCGCTCGGCAGTCGCTCAGCCATCTGGGCGACGCTATTGCTCGCAAACAGGGCGCCCAGGAACGCCAGCAGGACGACGAACGGCGTGGCGAAGCCGGCGAAGCTGAAGGCGGCCACGAGGCCGAGGGCGATGGACGCCGCGGGGCCGATGAAGGCAGCGGTGAACGCGATCACCCTTGGTAGCCCGACCGCGTCGCGCTGAAGGGCCGCGTGCGTTTCGCTCATTCCGGCAGCAGGCTGCGATGTGCTCATCCTGGACTCCTCGGCGTCCGTGGTTTCAGCGGTCGCCACGTGCGGGCCTCGTTCTCGAAGCCACTTCCGGGACCGGCAAGGGCGGCGCGATCCTAGTTGATTTGGATCCGATGTCAACCCTTGGATTACGAGACACTACAGGAAACGGCCACATTTCGGGGCTGCCCTGATGCGGTCAGCTCCAGGTTGGATCCAAAATGGTTGCTAGGGCCGGAACGGCGCGATATGCTCGCGACCGCCCCAAGCCGATGAGCACGACGCCCGCCACCCACATCAATCGTCTCTGGCATCCGTTCTCGGACATGAGCAAGGTCGCGGGCCACGAGTTCGTTCTCGACCGCGCCGAAGGGGTGTGGCTGTGGGATCGCGACGGGCAGCGCTACCTCGACGCGACCTCGAGCTTGTGGTACTCGAACATTGGACATGGCCGGGCGCGCATGGCCGAAGCCATCGCCGCGCAGATACGTAAGCTCGACGCCTACTCAACCTTCGGTGACCAGGCCAACGAGCCGGCCATCGAGCTCGCCAACCGGCTCGCCGCTCTGTCCCCGCTCGACGACGCGCGCGTCTTTCTCACCACCGGCGGTGGTGACAGCATCGAGACCGCCGCGAAGCTGGCGCGCCTGCACTTCACCGCCCTCGGTGAGACGGACCGGATGCACGTGATCGGACGCACCGAGGGCTTCCACGGCGTTTTCGGATTCGGGACCACGATCGGCGGTATCGAGATGAACCGCAGCGGCTTCGGTCCGCTGGTCGGCGACGTGTCGCTGGTTGCGCATGAGTCGGTCGAGGCGTTGGAGGAGGAGTTCACGCGGCTCGGGCCCGACCGCGTAGCGGCGTTCTTCTGCGAGCCAGTGATGGGCGCCGGCGGTGTGCTGCTGCCCGGCGAGCGGTACATCGAGGGAGTCGCGGCCCTATGCGAGCGCCACGGCGTCCTGTTCGTCTGCGACTCGGTGATTTGCGGGTTCGGCCGGCTCGGGACCTGGTTCGGGATCGAGCGTTTCGAAGCGTCAGCGGACATGATCGTGTTCGCCAAGGGCGTCACCTCCGGCTACCTCCCGCTCGGTGGCGTTATCGCGAGCGGCCGAGTCGCCGAGCCCCTATGGTCACCGCAGACCGCCCGACCGTTCCGGCACGGCACCACCTACGCTGGCCACCCGACCTGCTGCGCGGCGGCGCTGACCAACCTCGACATCATCGAGGATGAGGGTCTGCTCGCCCGCAGCCTCGAGCTCGAGAGCGACTTGGCGCGACGTTCTGCATGCGGCGACTGACGACGCGTCTCGGGCTGGCAACGTGTCGGAGGTTCGGGCTGGATTTGGTTTTCTCGGCGCGGTCGAGCTTGCCCCGGAGCTGCTGGCGGCCGACCCTGGCTTGATCGCGAAGCTGGGGTTGGCGGTCCGCTCGCGTGGCGTGATGGTGCGACCGCTCGGAAGCTCGATCGCGGTGTCCCCGCCCCTGATCTGCACGCGCGAGCACCTGGAGTTGATCGGCGACGCGATCTCCGGTGCGCTCGCCGAGACCGTCAGCTCGCTACCGGCACGACCTCCGACATGAGCTCGCCCATGCGACTCTACGCGCTGCACTGCGGCGGAGATGTGACGGACATGGCCACGTTCGATCCGTTCGACGACAACGTCGGCACCAAGGTCTACAACCCGTACTTCATCTATGTGATCACGCACCCGCAGGGAACGGTCCTGCTCGACAGCGGCGTGCACCCGGCCATACGGACCGACCCGGCGTCGCGGCTTGGCGACGCTGCCGCGTCGTTCCAGGTGCAGGTGACAGCTGATGACCACATCGAGCAGCGCCTCGCGACCATCGGGATGAAGCCGAGCGACGTTGACATCGTCGTCCAGTCGCATCTGCACTTTGACCACGCGGGCGGGCTCGAATGGCTGCGCCACGCCCCGGTGTTAGTGCAGCGAGAGGAGCTTGAGTTCGCGCTGAACCCGCCCGTCTATCAGCGTGAAATCTACGTCCAGGCCGACTTCGATCACGACCTCGACTGGCACCGACTCGAAGGCGACCACGACATCTTCGGCGACGGTCGGCTCGTGGTCCTGAGCACACCCGGCCACACCCGCGGCCACCAATCGCTGATGGTCAAGCTCAATGCCCAGGTCGTGATCCTGCTCGCGGATGCGGCGTATCTGCTGACCAAGATGCGAGCCCGTCTGCTGCCAGGAATCCTATGGAGCCCGGACGCAATGATCGCCACCTGGGACAGGGTGGAGAAGCTCGAGCGCGAACATGACGCGCTGCTGATGACAACCCACGACCTCGACTATGAGGAACGGGTCAAGCTCGCCCCGGACGCGTGGTACGAGTGAGCACGGTCGATCCGGCATTCCAGGACAAGCTCGACGAGATCCACCAGCGCGCGACGATGATCCGCCGGGAGACGATCCGGCTGATCGACGTCGCCGGCAGCGGCCACTACACGAGCGTCTATTCTGCCGCCGAGCTCTTGGCCACCCTGTACTCGGGCGTGATGCGGGTGGCCGAGGACCCGGACTGGCCCGAGCGAGATCGGCTGATCCTGTCCAAGGGCCATGTTGCCGTGGGGTGTACCCGTTGCTGGCCGAGCGCGGCTATATCGAGCCCGAGGTCCTCGACGAGTACACGCGGCTGGGCAATCCGCTCGGCGACCACCCGGACATGCGCCGTGTCCCTGGGATCGACTTCTCCTCCGGCTCGCTCGGCCACGGGCTGTCGATCGGAGTTGGGATGGCGAACGCGGCGCGGCTGCGAGGCTTTGACGACGTTCGGATCTGGGTCCTGCTCGGCGACCAGGAGCTGAACGAGGGCCAGGTGTGGGAGGCGGCTCAGGCCGCCGCGCACTTCGATCTGGGGAACATCTGCGCGATCGTCGATCGCAACCAGATGGGGCTCGACGGCTTCACTGAGGACGTGATGACGATCGAACCGATCGCCGGGCGGTTCGCCGCGTTTGGCTGGGACGTCGTGCCCGTCGACGGCCACGACCCGGCGTCGCTGCTAGCAACGTCGACTCGCTGCCGCCGGCGACGGGCGACACGCCGACGTGCGTGATCGCCAACACCGTCAAGGGCAAGGGCGTCAGCTACATGGAGCTCTCGCGCACTGGCACCTCGGCTACCTGGCGCCATCCGACGCCGAGGCGACACTCAAAGAGCTGGAGCCGAGTTGACCGAGCCGTATCTCGCCCCGAGCCCGTCGGACCCGGCCAGCTGGGACCTAGCGGACATCCGAGAAGCTGAATCGCTCCTTCGTCGCGGGCGAGGTGCTGGCGGAGCTCGCGCGACCGACACGACGGATCGTGGTGCTGACCGCGGACCTCAAGCACTCCAACCGCACGGTGGACTTCGAACGCCGTCATCCCGACCGGTTCTTCAACGTCGGAATCGCCGAGCAGAACATGGTCAGCATGGCGGCGGGCATGGCCACGTTCGGGTACATCCCGTACGTCGCGACTTTCGCCAGCTTCGTCGGGCTGCTGTGCGCCGAGCAGATGCGGACGGATCTCGCCTACCCCAACCTGCCCGTCCGGCTGCTCGCCCACCACGCCGGTATCTCGCTCGGGTTCTACGGCACCTCGCACCACGCCACCGAGGACCTCGGGCTGCTGCGCTCGATGGCCAACATGACCGTCGTCTGCCCCTGCGACGCCGACAGCACGCTGCGGGCGATCTCCGACACGGTCGACCTGCCAGGCCCGGTGTACCTGCGGCTCGGGCGCGGACGGGAGCCCGACGTGTACGACTGCGCAGAGCCGTTCAAGGTCGGCCGGCTCGCTGGCTGCGCGAAGGCGACGACCTTATGATCGTCGCCAACGGCTCCACGGTGTATCCGGCGCTCGAGGCGGCAGACGTTGGCCGGGAGGGCATCGACGTCAGTGTGTTCGATGCCCACACGTTCGCCCGTTCGACGTCGAGGGCCTGTGCGAGGCGGCCGGTCGCGTCGGGCGCCTGCTGGTGGCGGAGGAGCACAACATGATCGGCGGGGTCGCATCGGCCTGCGCGGACGCGCTGGTGGAGCGGGGATCGGCGGCAGTCGAGTTCTCGCGGCTCGGGATGCCGCCCGACGAGTACGCCCTGATCGGTCCGCCGACGCACCTATACCGGCATCACTACGGGCTCGACACCGACGGCATCGCGTCGGCCGCGCGCGAGCTGCTGGCGCGCTGAGGCCCGCGGAGCTACGCGCCGGAGTCCTGCGGGTCAAAGAGCTCGGCGTGGGCGGTCAGGTCCAGCCGGGTGCGGCGGATATGCGAGCGCTGGCGCTGCTCGGCGTCGACCGGATCGTGTCGCTCCAACGCCTCGAGGATCATCCGGTGCTCGAGGTGGATGATCTCAAAGGTCTGCGGGGTGAAGGTCTTGAGGTGGGCCCGCCTGTAGTGCTGGGTGGAGTTCCAGAAGTCGTTGATCATCCGCAGCAGCCGGGGAAACGGGGCGGCCTGGTAGGTGGCGAGGTGGAAGATGCGGTCATGGCGAATCCACAGGTTCGGATCAGACTGGGAGCCCTCGATCAGAACCATCAGCTCGCGCAACTCATGAAGCTGCTCGTCGGTGAGTCGCGTCGCGCTCTCGGCGATCGCCATCGGTTCCAATGCCTCGCGGATCCGGTAGACCTCGATGTGCTCGGAGATGTCGAGGCGCGCCACCCGGGCGCCGCTATGCGGGACGAGCGTCACCAGCCCCTCGCTCTCGAGCTGGCGCAGCGCTTCGCGAACCGGGATGCGGCTCGCGCCGAGCCGTCTGGGCGAGCGCCTCCTGGCGGATCGGCGTCCCGGGACGCAGGCGACCGTCGTGGATCGCCTCTCTGACCACGCGTGCGATCGCCTGCCCGAGCGGTTCGTATCCCGTGCCGGTCCCGTTTCCTGGCCGGTAGGGTCGATCAGCTCAATGGCGCCCAGGGCGGCATCTCGGGGTTCGTTAGTCGTCAGGCAGACTCTCCAACGTGATCGTACTGAGCCGATTGGATCCAGTGAGCGAACGACGGAGCTTGCCCGCGGTCGACTAGAATGTGCAGGCATACGGCGATATCCCGATTGGGTCAAGGCGGCCAGGCCGACATTGGATACGATTCGCCTCACGAATTGACCCTGGGCGGTTGACCGCCAACCGTGGCAGCAAAGGAGCTCCGATGACGACGTCGTCTGAAGCGAACGAGGCAGACCGGCATGGAGGACGCGTTCGCTGCCGGGTGCGCCTGGATCGAAGGGAGTACGTGCCGATCGCGGAGGCGCGGATCCCGATCCTCGACGCGGGATTCGTGCGATCCGACCTCACCTACGACGTGGTTGGCGTCTGGGACGGGAGCTTCTTCCGGATGCCGGATCACATGGACCGGCTAGAAGCGCGGGTGCAAGCGGATCCGGCTCCCCCTGCCGAAGCCGCGATCGGAGATCGAGCAGATCGCGATCGAGACTGTTCGACGGTCCGGGCTGCGCGAGGCCTACGTGGAGACGGTCATCACGCGCGGCGTCCCCGCTCCGGGCGAGCGCGATCCGCGCCGCTGGACCCCGAGGCTGTACGTCTACGCGATCCCGTACGTATGGATCGTGCGCCCAGAGCAGCAGGAGCTCGGGACGCAGGTGGTCGTCGCGCGCGACACGCGACGCATCCCGACCGGCTCCGTCGACCCGACGGTCAAGAACTTCCACTGGGGAGACCTGGTCCGGGGCCTGTTTGAGGCCTACGATCGCGGCGCGTGGCTGCCCGTTCTGCTCGACGGCGACGGACTCGTCTGCGAGGGCCCCGGTTTCAACGTGTTCGCGATCGTGGACGGTGAGCTGCTGACTCCCGCGCGCGGTGTGCTGGAGGGCATCACTCGACAGACCGCAATCGAGATCGCTCACGAACTAGGATGGCACCGTGCGGATCGCTGACATACCCGCGAGCGCGTCTGTACCGCGCGCAGGAGATTTTCCTCACGAGCACCGCCGGCGGTGTGATGCCGGTCGCGACGCTCGACGGTCAGCCAGTCGGAGAAGGCCGTCCCGGACCGATGACCATGGCGCTGCGCGGCCGTTACTGGCAGCTGCACCGAGACCCACGGTACGCCCTCCCAGTCTCCTATAACTGAAGCCGCAATTCCGGAGAGCCGACGCGGGGACTCGAACCCCGGACCCCTTCATTACGAGTGAAGTGCTCTACCAGCTGAGCTACGTCGGCGACCTCGCGGGCCAGTGTACCGGCGCCCGATGGGCCCGTCGGGCCCCGGCTACCCCTTGGACGCGGGCAGCAACTCGCTGATCTTGTTGTCGCACTGGACAGACGCGGTGTGGTGCTCAACCGCGGTCGCGATCGGCATCTGGCTCTTGAGCTCCTGCTGCACCTGCGCGGGTGTGAAGGTGAACAGGATCGTGAGCGATTTGCCGGCCGGGATCGTCATCGGACCCGGCGTCGTGGACGTCGCCTTGCCAGTGTCCGGCAGCGTCATCGTCGCGGTCAGCGTGCACGGAACCTTTGCCACGCACTTGAGTCCAATGCCGACCGTGCCGCCGCTGGGCGCCGGCGTCGACGCGAACTTCACCGGTAGGCCGGGTCTAGAACGGACCGTCGGGCTGCTCGGGCTCGCCGGTGCGGGCGCGCCACTCGTCAGCGAGGATCGCCCACCGCTCGTGGTCGCGCCAGCGACCGCCGATCTTCAGGTAGCGCGGCGAGAAGCCCTCACGGCGGAAGCCGGCGCCCCGCGCCAGCGCCAGCGAGTTGGCGTTGCCGGGCTGGATGTTGGCCTCGATGCGGTGCAGCTGCAGCGCGGTGAAGGCATGGCGGAGCACGAGCTCGATGCCCTCGCGCATGTAGCCCTGGCCGGCGAACGGCTGGCCCGCGGCGTAGCCGAGGTAGGCGCTCTGGAGCCGGCGGCGCACGATCTGGGACAGGTTGAAGAAGCCCATGATCGCGTCGTCCTCGGTCCGGCACAGCAGCATCGCCTCGAAGTCGGCCCGCCGAGCATCGGCGAGGTAGGCGGCGAAGCGCTCGTCGTCAGTGGGGGCGGTAGCCCACGGGCTGTGGAAGGCGCGGCTGACGCGCATGAGCTCCGTGAACTCCTCGCGGTCAGGGCGTGCCGGCGCGCGGAGGTACACCCGCGCGGCGGCGTTCATCCCAGCAGCGTCTGCTGCAGGCGGTAAGCCAAGGCCTCGCATGCCAGATCCTCCGAGACATTAAGCAGAAAACGCTCGCGGGTGTCCTCCACCAGCTCGACGGCGCGGCGCAGCCGCACCGGTTCGACGCCGGCGTCGGCGTCCAGCTCGGTCCGGCGGTCGCGGTTGCGCACCAGGTCCTCGGCGCCGTAGGCCAGGAACGCCAGATCGGCGAACCACAGCGACACGATCTGGAGCGCCAGATCCAGCGCGCCGGTCTGGACGCGCCGGCGGCTGCGGCGGATGCGCTCCTCCCACTCAGTCTTCACGCGCTTCTGTTCCTTGCGAGCGGTCAGCTCGAGCTCTGCGTCTTTCAGCGCCTCGAGCTCGATCTCCGCCGCCTCGCCGCGGGTCCGGACGGCGCCCAGCAGCTCCGTCCAGGGCCGGGTACCCGACATCTCTCCCGCGATGGCGCAGCGCGCGTAGCGCTCGGCGGCGGCGCGCAGGGCCCGACCCTCGGCACCGGCCAGCTCGCGAGCGTGCTCGGCGTCCTGCAACGCCAGCCGCGCACACGCGAGCGCCGTATCCGCCGATACGCCCAGCTCCTGCAGCGCGGCGGCAGCGTCCTCCTCACCCGGCGGCTCGAAGCGCACGGTCTGGCAGCGCGACCGGATCGTCGGGAGGATCTCCCCCAGGCGGTCGGTGAGCAGGATGAGGTGCACGAACGAGGCGGGCTCCTCCAGGGTCTTGAGCATCCGGTTGGCCGCCTCGTCGCCCAGCTCGTCCGCGCGCTCGATGACGAACACGCGCCGGCTGGACTCGAACGGGGTCCTGCTGGCGGCCGAGATCACCGGCCCGTCGATATCGGAGACCAGGATCTCGTGAGCGCCGCTGGGAACCACCCAAGTGAGATCCGGGTGGGCGCCGGTCATCACGCGCGCGCGGGCGCCCTCGGGGTCGGGCTCGCCCTCGGCCAGAAGCTCGGCGGCCAGCGCGCGTGCCGCACGTCGCTTGCCGGAGCCTCCCGGCCCGTGGAACAGGTAAGCGTGCGACGGGCGCCCGGGGCTCTCCAGCGCGGGCGCCAGCACCGCGCGCGCGTGAGGATGTCGTTCGAGCTCCACCAGCACGAGCCTCGATGCTAGTGGTCGGTAGGGTCGGGCCGGATTCATGGCACGCGGCAGCCTCATCACCATCGAGGGCATCGACGGAGCGGGCAAGTCCACCCTCGCGGCGGCGCTCGTGGACGCGCTCTCGGGGCGGGGCGTGACGGCCACGCTGCTGCGCGAGCCCGGCGGCGTGCGCACGGCCGAGCGCATCCGCGAGCTCGTCGCAGACCCGACCGCCACGATCGGGGACCGGGCCGAGGCGCTGTTGTACGCCGCGGCCCGGGCACAGCTCGTCCAGGAGGCCCTCGAGCCTCTGCTCGCCGCCGGCCGGCTCGTGCTGCTGGACCGGTTCGTCGACTCGTCGCTGGCCTACCAGGGCGCCGGTCGCGGACTCGGCATCGACGCGGTCCGTGCGATCAACGCGTTCGGCACCGGCGGTCTGGTTCCCGATCGGACGCTGCTGCTGCGGATCGACCCCGCGGCCGGGCGGGCGCGCTCGCAGGAGCGGGAGGCGCCGCCGGATCGCCTCGAGCAGCAGCCCGACGACTTCTTTGCACGCGTCGCTGCCGCCTATGACGAGCTGGCGCGCTCGGAGCCCGACCGGATCCGGGTGCTCGACGCCGACCAGCCGCCGGACGCCGTGCTCGCCGAAGCGCTCGCCGCGATCGAGGATCTACTGCTCTGAGTCTGAGTAGCCGTCGGGTCGCGCCTGCGCGAAGGCCCAGGCGTCGGCGATCATCCGCTCGAGCTCGGGCTTGCGAGCCTCCCACCCCAGCTCGGCCCGGATCTTCTCCGAGGCGGCGACCAGGCTCGGCGGATCGCCGGGCCGGCGCGGCGCCTCGCGCACCTCGATCTCACAGCCGGTCACGCCTCGGGCCACGTCGATCACCTGGCGGACCGAGAACCCGTTGCCGTTGCCCAGGTTGAAGATCCGATGAGTGCCCCCAGTGGTGCCGTCGAGGGCGAGCAGGTGGGCGTCGGACAGGTCCTCGATGTGGATGTAGTCCCGGATCGCGGTCCCGTCGGGTGTCGGGTAGTCCGTGCCGAACACCTCGACGTGGGAGTTGCGGCCCTGGGCCGTGCGCAGGATGTTGGGGATCAGGTGGGTCTCGGGATAGTGGTCCTCGCCCGCCTCGCCGCTGGCCCCGGCGACGTTGAAGTAGCGCAGGCTCACCGCACCCAGCCCGTGCGCCCGGCAGTAGTCGGAGATCATCATGTCCACGGCCAGCTTGGAGGCGCCATAGGCGTTGGCGGGTCGCGGCGGAGCCGCCTCGGAGATCGGCACCTCGTCCGGCTGACCGTAGACGGCGCACGTCGAGGAGAACACGAGGCGCGGCACCCCGGCGTCGCGCATGGCGTCGAGCAGGTTCATCGTGCCCACCACATTGGCGTGGTAGTAGCGCTCAGGGTGGCTGACCGACTCGCCCACGAGCGCCAGAGCGGCGAAGTGCAGGACGCCGTCAAACCCCTGCGACACGGTGTCTCTGGCCGCCGCGGCGTCCCGCAGGTCGGCGTGCACGAAACGGGCCTCGGGGGCCACCGCGGCGCGATGTCCCCGCTCGAGGCTGTCCAGCACCACGACGTCGTGGCCGGCTCCGAGCAGCTGGCGCGAGACGATCGAGCCGATGTATCCAGCGCCGCCGGTGACCAGCAGTTTCACGGCGCGCACCTGCTGTCAACGGGAGCCCCGGGCATTCGTCCTGGCCATTTAACACGCATACAATCGCGAGCGCCGTGACCGACCAGTCCGACGCGCTGCACATCGCGGAGTTCGAGCACGTGGCGGCCGGTCCGTCGGTGACGCTGCTGCGCGTCGCCGGCCGGGTCTCGCCCGGGGTCCAGCCGCCCCAGCCGCGGCCGGCGCTCCAGGCCGAGCACCCTGGCGGGCTTGACCGCTTCGAGGCGCTCCCGTCCCCGCCCGATCCCGCCGGAGTGATCCGCGCCGCGTACTCGGTACCCGCCACGCTGCTCGCGCCGGGGACGACCTTCCGCCTGGAGCTCGCCTCGGGGTCGCTCATCGAGCTGCCCGCCCCCGTGCCCGGTGCGGCGCGCCCTCCCACGGCCGCCGCGGACGAGCGCGTGCGCCACCTCACGGCCGAGAACGAGAGGCTGTCCTCCACGTTGGCCGAGCTCGAGATCTGGCGCGGCGAGCTCGAGCGCCGCCTGACCGAGACCACCGATCAGCTCGCCGACGCTCGGGCCCGTCTGAGCGCGGCCGAGCTCGAGGCGCTGAGCCTGCGCGCGGAAGCCGAGGCGAGCCAGCAGGCCGCCCGCGAGCTCGCCCAAGCCACCGGCATGGGCCCGTCAACACCCTGAGCCTGCGCGCTTGGGCGCCAGTCTGCGGGCTGGCGCCGGGGCCCAGATTTGCCCGCATCGTGCGGCATGTGCGCGACCTGATTTGGCTGCGTCGCGCAGTAAAATGAATGCAGGAGAACGCCTCCCACATTGCCGCCTGGCCCGGCGGTTCTTCCGTCCGGGTCGTCCGCAAGCATTCCCTCCCCCGCTCGGCCGCCACGGAGCCGAGATTGGACAGCCGAGGCAGGCGGAAAACGAGAGGAGCAGTACTTGATGTCGAACGCACCGCAAACGCAACTCAGCTCCGGTCCCCAAGCGGTCGGTGGCCTCTCGGTGCGCCGTTATTTCACGACGCCTGGGACGCACCCGTTCGACGCGGTCGAGTGGGAGCAGCGCGACGCGCGGATCGGCCACGGCGACAAGGTGTCGTTCGAGCAGCGCGACGTCGAGTTCCCCAAGGCCTGGTCCCAGAACGCCACCAACATCGTGGCCCAGAAGTACTTCCGCGGCCAGCTGGGCTCACCCGCCCGCGAGCGCTCGGTCAAGCAGATGATCGGCCGTGTGGCCGGGACGATCGCCGCGTGGGGCCGCGAGCGCGGCTACTTCGCCACCGATGAGGACGCGGCCACCTTCGAGGCCGAGCTGACCCACATCCTGCTGCACCAGCTGGCGGCGTTCAACTCGCCGGTGTGGTTCAACGTCGGGTTCGAAGAGAGCCCGCAGTGCTCGGCGTGCTTCATCCTCTCGGTTGAGGACGAGATCGAGTCGATCCTCGCCTGGAACACCAAGGAGGGCAAGATCTTCCGCGGCGGATCAGGGTCGGGCATCAACCTGTCCAAGATCCGCGGCTCGATGGAGCCGCTGTCCAAGGGCGGCACGGCATCGGGGCCGGTGAGCTTCATGCGCGGCGCCGACGCGTGGGCCGGCACGATCAAGTCCGGTGGCAAGACCCGCCGCGCGGCCAAGATGGTGGTGCTGGACATCGACCATCCCGACATCCGTGACTTCATCTGGTGCAAGGCCAAGGAGGAGGAGAAGGCCGCGGCGCTGCGCGATGCCGGCTTTGATATGTCGATCGACGGCGAGGGCTTCTTCTCGATCCAGTACCAGAACGCCAACAACTCAGTCCGGGTCTCCGACGAGTTCATGCGCGCCGTCGAGAACGACGATGACTGGCACCTGATCGCCCGGGTCACCGGAGAGCCGATCGGCGAGCCGATCCCGGCGCGGCAGCTGATGAAGGAGATCGCCGAGGCCGCCTGGCGCTGCGCCGATCCCGGCGTGCAGTACGACAGCGTGATCAACGAGTGGCACACCTGCCCGGTGTCGGGCCGGATCAACGCCTCCAATCCGTGCAGCGAGTACATGCACGTCGATGACTCCGCCTGCAACCTGGCCTCGCTGAACCTCATGAAGTTCCGCCGCTCAGACGGCACGTTCGACGTCGATTCCTTCGAGCACGCCGTGGACATCATCTTCCTGGCGCAGGAGATCATCGTCTCGCCGTCGAGCTATCCGACCGAGGAGATCGGCGCCAACGCGCGCGCCTTCCGCCAGCTGGGCCTCGGCTACGCCAACCTGGGCGCCTACCTGATGGCCGACGGGGTCCCGTATGACTCAGACCCCGGGCGCGGGACGGCCGCCGCCATCACCGCGCTGATGACGGGCCGGGCGTACCTGGGCTCGGCCCGGGTCGCCGCGGCGATGGGCCCCTATGAGCGGTATCCCGAGAACCGCGAGGCCCACAACGCCGTGATGCGCATGCACCGCGACGCGTCATATGCCATCCCGGTGGAGGACTGCCTGGACAGCGGGCTGCTCAACTCCGCGCGCGGCGCCTGGGATCAGGCGGTGGAGACCGGCGAGGCGCACGGGTATCGCAACGCGCAGGCGACGGTGCTCGCCCCCACGGGGACGATCAGCTTCCTCATGGACTGCGACACGACCGGGGTGGAGCCGGACTTCTCGCTGGTCAAGTTCAAGGAGCTCGTCGGCGGCGGCCAGATGACCATCGTCAACAAGACCGTCCCGCTGGCGCTGCAGACGCTGGGCTACTCCGACGAGCACATCGAGCAGATCGTCGCCTACGTCAACGAGCAGGGCACGATCGTCGGCGCGCCCGGCCTCGACGCCGAGGACCTGCCGGTGTTCGACGTGGCGGTGGGCGAGCGCGCGATCTCGCACATGGGCCACATCAAGATGATGGGCGCGGTGCAGCCATTCATCAGCGGCGCGATCTCCAAGACTGTGAACATGCCCCAGACGGCGATGGTGGAGGACATCGCCGACGCCTACATCCAGGCGTGGCGGCTGGGCGTCAAGGCGCTGGCGATCTACCGGGACGGCTCCAAGACCGCGCAGGCCCTGCGCACCGACGCACAGCAGGGCCAGCCGGCGAACGTGGACATCCAGGCCGAGATCGACAAGGCGGTGACCGACGCGCTGTCCAAGGTCGGGCCCAAGCGGCGCAAGATGCCGCGCGAGCGCCAGTCGATCACGCACAAGTTCTCGATCGGCGGCCACGAGGGCTACATCACCGCGGGGATGTACGAGGACGGCACCGTGGGCGAGATCTTCCTCACCGACATCGGCAAGGAGGGGTCGACGATGCGCGGGATGATGAACTCGTTCGCGACGGCGATCTCACTCGCGCTGCAGTACGGCGTGCCGCTGGAGACGCTCGTGCGCAAGTTCAGCTACATGCGCTTCGAGCCCGAGGGCATGACGTCCAACCCGGAGATCCCGTTCTCCAAGTCGATGCCGGACTACATCATGCGCTGGCTGGCCTCGCGGTTCCTGGACACCGACCTGCAGGAGGAGCTCGGCATCCTCACCAAGGAGGTCCGGGCGCGCCAGGCGGCTCAGGACGCGGCCAGCTCGCACCTCGGTGACACGGCCGGCCCGTCGGCGTCGTCGGCCGCGGTCCAGCCGGCCGCGTCGGCGCTGACCGACGACCCGCCGGTGCTGCCGGCGGTGCGCCGGGGGCTCGACCTGGGTCCGGCCTGCCAGCAGTGCGGCGGGATGATGCAGCGAACCGGCTCCTGCTACACGTGTGGGAGCTGCGGGTTCAACACCGGCTGCGGTTGATGAGCACGTGCATTAGCACGTCACCACCAAATTGCACGAACGTCAATCGGGGGCCTACGGGCCCCCGATTTTCGTTCGAGAACCCCTAGCGTCCCGTCTTGTCGTTGCCAAGGGAGGAGCTCGTCCTGGCGGGGACTGCTTCGAAGCTACGACGGCGCCGGCATTGCGCCGACGCTCTGAATGCGTGAACGGCCGGAGCTCGACGCGCGCGGCCCCGAAGAGGATGTAAGACAGCAAGCAGCCGCGGTCAGCATGTTCGCCGTGCTGCTGATGAAGGCGTGCCCGCATGAGCGAGACGCGTGGGACGCAATCCACGAAGACACTGCGCGGGTAGGTTGTGGAGCCCTAGATATGCTTGCGTACGTTCCTGAGAATCTCTACTCATAATGGGAAACCAGGTGCCCGGTGGAAGCCGGGATGGGGCGATGCAGCGCGCGGCCAAGGTTTGGACCGGACAGCTCGTAGACCCGACAGCCCGCGAAAACCTGCTCTCCTATCAGGACCCGCGCCTGCTGGACCTTGAGCGGCCATTGGCCGGGCCCGACGAGAAGCTCGTCACGCGAGCGGAGCCGGAGCGGTCGGTGGCGGCGCTCCAGGCCGCGTCCCCGGCCTCCCCATGTGAGGTGCCGCTCTCTGACACCGACGGGACCGCCCCCGCGACCGAGCGGCGTCCCCGGCGGGTGTGGCCTCGTGTGGCGGCCGGCGTCCTGATGTTCGCCCTGGCGGCCGCCGGGAGCACGGCGGCGACGTGGCCGGCCGGATCGCTGCCGCGTCGCCTTCACGCGCCGGCGCGGCCGCCCCTGGCCGGCACCAAGCCCAGCACGCGGCGGCAGGCGGCGGCGCTGATTGCGGCGGCGGTGCCGGTCCGCACTAAGTCCGGGGGGATGTCGCGGGTGGCCGGGGCGGCGCAGGCGGCCGCGCGGGAGTTGGCGGGATCGGGGGATTTCAGCCGGGTGTCGTGGGACGAGACCACCGGCCTGTGGGACCGTCAGCCCGACCAGGGTGACGCGGCGGGGATGTGGCAGCCGCCGATGTGGTGGCAGTCGGCGCTCGCGGTTATCGGGCTGGTCGACTACCTGACGGGCGCCAAGGACACGCAGCCGGCCTATCAGCGGCTGCTGGCTGACGTGTACAGCTCCAACGTCTCACGTCCGGGGAGCCTGGAACCGCACCGGTTTGAGAACAAGTACATGGACGATACGGCGTGGTGGGGGTTGGCGTGGGCGGACGCGGCCCGCTACGAGCTGACGGTGGCGCATGACTCAGCGGCGGCGTCACGGTATGCGCGTGCGGCGGAGACCATCGCGTCCTACATCTACGCCCGGCCTCATGTCTGCCGGTCCGGCGGCATCGACTTCGAGCGTGGGCACACGCCCAACACGCTCACCAACGCGCAGTTCATCGCCCTGACCGCCGAGCTGGCGCGGCTGCGCGACACGCCCGGCCCCCTGCTGGACGCCGGCAAGGGCCGGGCGTGGCTGGGCGAGGCCGACAGCATCCTGAGCTGGATGCGGTCCTCGGGGCTGGTCAACATGACGCAGGGGACGGTCCGCTACGGGTATGACGGCTCGTGTCGCCCATACGGGGGTGCGCAGACCAACTCCGAGGGGGAGATGGCCGAGGCGCTCGTGGCGCTCGGGCAGGCCGCCCACCGGCCGCAACTGGTCTACGCGGCGGCGCTCTTCCTTGACCGGGTCATCTCCCCCCGTCTCGGGATGCTGTCGGGCGGGGTGCTGCAGGAGCCGTGCGAGTCCCGGCGACGCGCGTGCGCCGGCAACTCCTACAACATCACGGTGTTCAAGGGCGTGCTGGACCGGGCGGTGCGCGACTGGTCTGAGGCGACCGGCAGCGTGGCGTTTGACTGGTTCCTGGAGGCGCAGGCCCGGGCGGTTATCGCCCACGCCGCCTCAAACGGTAAGAAGACGACGGGCTGTCGGACGCCGCGGTCGTGCGTGCTGGGCATGTACTGGGCGCGGAGCATCAGCCCGACCCGGCAGCCGAAGCTGCCCAACGCCGGCTCGCAGGCCGCAGGGCTTGAAGCCTTGACGTCCGCGCTGGTGGTGGGGGTGTCAGACCCCGCCTTCGCCGGCGCCTGACCCCGACTCGACAACTCATCAACTCGGCCGCGTGGCGCAGCCGCGGGGTGCCAGCCGCGAACGCCGCGATGAACCTATGCCGGCTCGCGGTCGGGGGTGGCGGCGCGAGCGGCCTGAGACCTGCCCCGGCTGCCAGCGAGCGTGCGGTGGTGGATCCCCTGCTGCGAGGCCGCCCCGTCGGCATGGCCGGCTTCGGCGGGGACCAGCACTCTCGCTGTCGTGGCTGCCTTGGCGACAGGCAGCACTCTCTGATGCCGGCCGGCCCTACCATCGACGGCTCGAAGCGTCGTCAGTCGGCGGCGACCGCGTACAGGAAGCACTGCGGCGCCAAGGTGCGCACGTGTACGGTCGTGACGTCGGGTTTGCTGAGTAGACGCTCGATGATCGGCTGGAGATCGGCGTCGTCGGCCACGACAGTGTTGCGTTCGTAGTTCATCGTGTCGTCGCCGCGATAGGTACGCAGGACGCGCGGACCGGTGGCCAGCTGTTCGGGCAGCCAGTTCGTCGGCGTATAGCCCTCGCATCGCGCGGCGTGAATGTAGACGGGCCCGACCTCCCTCCACACCGACGGATGTTCGAACGGCGCGTAGGAAATCAGCGTGATCTGCTCGCCTGGCTCGGCGTAGCGAAGGCAACAGCGCAGCGGCTCGCCTTGGCCGGTGGCGGCGAACGGACGGAGTTGGTTGCCGTGACCGTCTGCACCGGTAGTGCGGACGACGTCGAGGCGCGCGGGATCGATCGCGTTCACGAGCAGTCTGTTTGTCTGGTGGGTGGACATGCTGTCCCTTCTGTGTTCGTTGAGACCGGGGGCTCGCACCAAGCCACCCAATAGAAACGACACGGCGCCGGGGGTTGTGAGGTTGAGCTGTCTGTCGCCGTTCGGTAGCCGATGGGGTTCTCCGACGGGTCCTGCGTTCCGCGCGCGTTGCAGGGGGCACTGGAGAGGCGGCGCTGCTCGCGCTGGAACGAGAGCAGGGGTGCCGGCTCACGGCGCGATCGAATAGGCGCTGCTGGATCACGCCGTGCGACGCGAGGTCGCACATCCCGAGTGGACATGTTGAATTGGAGGCTGAGTCGATGACCTAGAGCGTGTTCCAGGCCCGTGCTCAAGGCCTGTCCCCGTCCCTGACGCGCGTTGCCCGGCTCCGGTCGGCAGGGTGCGAAGCTCAGGGAGAAGCCCAAGGGTTCCCGTTCCATCCGGGATGCCACAGGCGAGGGGAAGACCGGGCGGGTGAATGGCTTGAATCCTCGTTGATGCCTCGTCAAACAGAACCTCGGGCAGATGGAATCGCTGGAGCCGGGGTCCAGGGACGGGCCGCTGAGAAGCGGCAGACACCGGCCGGGCAGGCGTTCCGAGCCGGGGTGAGCACTGTCGTCCCCGGGGTCAAGAGGGCACCCAATCCGGTCGTGTCTCGTGTGTGCGGAACGCGGTAACCCCGTCGAGGTCCGGTCTGTTGACCGGTAAGCCGACCGTGAGGAGGGCCTAACTCCTCGGCGGGAACAGGATGACCGAGAAGCGAATGCCGGTGGCCGAAAGGCGACGGGAAACCGCGGGAGCAGGACCAGCCCCTCCAGCTGGCCGCCGTGGATAACCGGCCGGATACCGACCCTTGATGGTCGGCTGTGAAAGCGAGCTGACGCGGTCAGGTGAGTCTGTGAAGAGGAAGACGACGTGGTCCCGGAACCGACGAACAAACTAGACGCCGCGGCGGCCTTGGTCGGCGTGGTGAGTGGATCAGAGGGCGAGATCTTCGATTGGAGCCAGATCGACTGGCGTCAGGTCGAGGATCACGTACGGCGGTTGCGTCACCGGATCTTCACGGCGTCGAAGGCGGGGGACCTCCCAAGGGTTCGCCGGTTGCAGAGGTTGATGCTCCGATCGCGCGCGAACACGCTGCATAGCGTCAGGCGGGTGACGGAGCGCAACGCTGGTCGTCTGACGGCAGGCGTGGACGGCGAGGTGGTGCTGACCCCCGAGGCCAAGCTAGAGCTGGTCAGGAGGGTGCAGCATCCGACCGAGCCGTTCAAGGCCCAGCCGGTCAGGCGCGTGTTCATCCCGAAGGCAGGCGGCAAGCAGCGACCATTGGGGATCCC
>CAVOHJ010000009.1:0-327960 GCA_963695625.1 uncultured Actinomycetota bacterium
GGGGCGCCCGGATTTGAACCGGGGACCTCACCGACCCGAATAACGCGCGCACCCACACCCGCCATGCGAGAACTCCCTGCAAATCGCCCGAATCACGCCCGCCGCCGCACCTCCTCAGATCTTCGGATTTTGCGGGCGATTGCGGTCGATTGGGCATACAAATCGCCTGTATGACCAATCGGCTCGACGGGCTCCAGGCCGCCCGTCCGCGGAGCGTCGACATGCTCGCCGGATGCCGCCGCTCGAGCGGTGGCCCAGGTTCCGAACAGGCTGCTGACCACACTCGCGGCCGGCCATTCGCCGCGGGCCAGTCGTTCGAGCGCCTCTCCCCCGCGCCGGCGCGCGTGCGCGCGCGACCAGTCGTAGGAGGTCGGAAGCCGGCCGTAGCGCGAGCGCCATTCGCACATCGCCGAGATCACCAGGTCCCGGGTCCAGCGCCGCTCGATCGCGCCGGGATGGCAGCGCTTGCAATAGGCGTACGCGTCGCCCTTGCCGTTGCGCGGCTGGGTATACGCACCGCAGCCCCGGCATACGCCCAGGTAGCGGGCCTTGACCGCCCGCGCCTTCTCGCCGGTCGGGTCGTAGAAGTACGCCTTGATCGTCGCCGGCGAGCGGCCGAGACGGTCGGCGATCTGCCTGATCGAAAGGCCCTCGAACTCCCGGTAATGCTGCGCCAGGGCGACCGCCCGGCGACGCTCAAGAACCCGATCGAGGTCGCAAGCTCACACTGTGCCCGTCACACCCGTTCACGCTAACTTCGTCGATCGGCGTTTTCGATGAGGTCAGCTCGCTCGGCTGGGAGCGCCCGACGGACCTCCTATCCGAGCGAAGTCGGTGCGGTCGCACCGGGCCTGCAATGCTCGCGCCAAATAAGGGAGCAAGGCTTCGTGGGCTGGGGAGCGCTATCGGATCACGTCTGTGGCGGCCACGGAGCCGGCGTGACTCCTCAAGGATCGAGCAGCGCCAAGCGAGCGCCGGGGCCGCGGGAGCTCCGACTTGGGGCACCGAGCACAGAATGCAGGCGTCAACGGTGGCCGTAAAGCGACCCTCGCGCGCACGGCAGTAGTCAGGGTTCGGCGAGGAGCTTCTCGAATTGCGCGGCGAAGGCCTCGTGGACCTCCGCGTACAGGGCCGCGTTCAGCGGCCGTCTGCAGTGGACGGTGTTGATGACCCGGTAGCCGGCCGCGAGGAGGTCCTCGGCGAGCTTCTTCTCTAGCGCAGCGTTGAGGTCCCGTAGCAGCTCGTGTGCGGATGTTGTCTCCTCCGCGGCTTCGCCGAAGATCGGCCGGTAGGTGACGAGCCGAAGCTCGCAGTCCTCGGGGGCGACTTTGAGGTTCCGCAAATGCTTGCGCAGCACGTTGCTCTTCTCGTTGGTGCCGAGGTGCGCGCCCATGCGGTTGAACGGCGACTGGGCGTTGGCGGAGGAACTATCGCCGGTCCGCCCCACATACAGGAGCTGATGGCCATCCCCAGTGGTCACCTCCCATACGTACAGCCAGAACCCGCGGCGAAGCAAGGCACCTTCGATCTGCACTGCGTAGGTCTAAGGCGTCACAGCCACCAGGAGACCTTACGCCCGGCTGTCGAGTCGGCGCGGCTTCGCGTGGTCGGGGACCGAACCCTTCTTCCCCAGGTTCGGACTTGTCGGGCAGCGGGCGTGATCATCATGTCCCCGCTCGGCGTCGCTCAAAGCCGGCGCGAGTCAACCGTTCGAGTTCGGCGATCTGGGCTTGCAGCTTGGCTTGGTCCGCTTGGACCACAGCCAGCACCCACAGCTCGCGAGTCTCGCGGATCATCACCGCGAGATCGTCGGGGCACCGCTCGCCGTCCGTCCACCACGCGCGGATGAGCGGATCGAGGATCATCCACGCTGGTCCCATTCCAGAAGACTCGTCGATGGCGCTCCCCACGCGCCTCCTGACGGCATCTTCCTCCTCCGGCGTCAGTTCGGTGCCGCCCTCCCAGCGCATCGGACCCATACGAACCTCGGTCATCCCTCACTCTCCTCGATCGTGCGTGGGCGCCACACGAGAATCAAGTTAGCCAGAATGCGGCTGGCTCACCCCTGCTGGCCTTGCCATGCGGTGGGTTTGAAACCTGTCGCCTTGCATCGCCGACGAGTCCTGCGCCGACCATATTGGACGTGTCCTCCCCGAACGGCCACCTTCCAGGATTGCCAAAGGAAAGAAGCTGGTGCCGTCTCCTGAGCGCTTAGGATTGGACACGGCCTTGGGGTGCCCACCGGCACTGCCGTCCCGATTATCGCCGGGCCGCCTCGGCTGCGCATACTGCGTGAATGCGCGCGTTGACGATTCGGCAGCCGTGGGCAAGCCTGATCGTCTGCGGCGAGAAGGATGTTGAGAACCGCACATGGACCACCCGCTACCGCGGCGTGCTCGCCATCCACGCCGGCCGCCGTTTCGACCAGAACCTACAGCCTTGGCAGCGAAGCATCGTGGCCAAGGTTGACGCCTTCCCGCGCGCGGCGATCATCGGGTTCGTCGAGCTCGTGGACATCGTCCGAGACTCGACCAGTCGCTGGGCGGAACCCAGGTGCTACCACTGGGTTCTCACAAACCCCCACGCGATCGAGCCGGTCCCGGAGCGCGGTAGGCTCGGCCTTTGGACGCCGGAGGTCGGCATACCCGCCTAGCCGCGGTTGATGGCCACGGAGGGCTCGCTCGGGATCGGTGCGTTGCACCGCGCGTTGGTTATTTGGCCGTTACAGCGCCGAGCTATGCGCCGCCTCGTCCAGGTTTTCGTGCCAGTTCCGGCACTCGTTGTCGTCGGCGCTTCCGACCGTACCGAGCACATTGGCCACGCCTCCGAAGCCGAGGGGTGCGGAAGCTGTGTCAGGATCCGCAGACGACGCCCACCCGAAGCGGGCAGTTCCTGAGATCGAGCATGCGTTTGGCAGTTTTCAGCGACGTTCACGGAAAGGTTGGACGGCTCAGCGCGTGCCTTGACGCCATCGCTCGAATCGGCGCCGATGAGCTGTGGTGCCTCGGCGATGCGGTCGACGCACTTTCAGCGCGCCAGCCGGAGCTGACGATCGCCTGCGTCCGCGCGATCGATGACGTGTGCACCGTGAAGCTCGCCGGCAACCACGAAGCGTGGGCGCTGCAGGACCAGTCTTTGCCCGACGCCGCCGCTGCCCTGATCGAGCGCTGGAGCGTCGCCGCGCAGCGCGACGGAATCCTCGCCGTGCACGGCAGCCCGCACAACCCGCTGATGGGCCGGCTCTCCGATGAGCCTGACGTCCGTGCGGCGCTTCGCCGGCTCGCGGGATGGCTGTGCACGCATGGCCACACTCATCGGGCTGCGCTTTGGATCGGCCGCTCCGACGGGACGATTGAGTTTCAGCGCCGCCCGACGTCCCAGCGCCTCGGGCGCTCGATGCGGCGGTGGCCTGCCCTGGCGCGCTCAGCGGGCCCGATCCTGGCTGGCTGCTGGTCGACACAACCCGGCGCCGGCTGACCTGGCATCGGATCGACATCGGGCGGAGCGACGCGGGGTCCCAGGTGCGTCGCCAGCGTTCGCACCAAACCCCTGAGGCTCCTACGCAAGCGCCAGGTGGAGTAGGCGCTCTAACCCCGCGATGAACTCTCGGATTGCCGTCGCGTCAAGAAGACGCTCCTGCTCGGCTGGGCCGAGCTTGCGCTGCGCCTCGTCGGCCGAGATCTCCGGGAAGAACGCTCGAATGTGTCGGCCGACAACCATAGGCGCATGCCGCCCGGATCGGGCGTGACTGTAAGAGCATCCGCGTCCTGTTGGTCGGCGGGGTGAACATGACGCTCTCTACGTATGGGCGGGTGTAGAGACCTAGACGATCGGCCGCAGCTAGCAGCTCCTCCAGAACTTCGTGTTGTCCAATGCCTGCAGCATGCTTCAGCACCGCCTCAAACCGCTCGACCGCGTTGCCATCTCGGGCGGCTGTTCCCAGAGGCGTGCAGCTCGGCGATGCTTTCTGCAGCCTGTCAAGCACCTCCGTCAGACCCAATTGTTCCGCGAGCTGTGTCGACGGCGCTCCGTCGCTGGGGTGCCAGTCGTGTGGCCGCCTGAGTTCGGTGTCGCGGGCGAACAGCTTTGCGTCCGGGAGGATTTCGAACGGCCTGTCCAGGAGCCGGTCGGCCGAGCTTTCACGAGGTCGGCGAACACCTTCATCGCTCCTTCGATGTCGTTGTCGAGGTCCGTGTCCACCGTGATGAACGTTCCAATCTCCGAATCGGTGATCGACCACTGCCCCTTCGGCCAAACGCGATCCGTCGGTGCGTGGCCACCAGCCACTCCTGCGAGCTGCGGAACTTGATCGGCGGGTTGCGGTCCTGCAGCGCCCGGTTCGTCCCGGCGTCCAGCCACCACATGTTGCCGATGCTGTTGATCCGCCAACGCTCCGGGTGATGCATCCGCCAGTTGCCAGCACGCGCATCCTGCCCGCCAGGGCGCTCGCGTAGATGTGGTCGATGTCCAGTGGCCGTACGTAGTCAACGGTCGATGTCCTGGGCGATACCCAGCAGCAGGTATGCGTTGTTGTCCCCGAGCTACCGCCGGTCCTCCCGGTTCTCCTCGATGTCCCCTAGCGCCGGCACCTGGCGTCGGCCGAACTTCAGGTCCCGGTACCGTTCCCGCGTCGCGAGCAGGATCGCTCGAGGGGAAAGGGCTCGTCGCGTAGACCGGCCGGCGAGCGCCTCCAGGAATGCGGTCCTGCTGAAGCCGCCGCCGAAGATTGTGGCGTACCGGAAGACCGTGGCGCCGAGCAGGTACGCGTCGATCGCTTCTAGGTCGGCATCGTCCCAGTGCCCGCGGGTGACCGCCCAGCCCAGGACCTCGTCCCACAGCTGGTGGCTGACATACCGCAGGCCGTATTAAGGTGGGACGCGGTTGGATACTTCTCGAAGAACCGCTCGAGGCGCTCCAGCACCGGACGACTCCTCGAGGTCAGCGCGTTCATCGCCCCGATCATCGCCTCGCGCCGGTTGCCTGCGATGCGCTCGACCGTGAGCGGGAGGACGTCGGCCGCCCCCCAGGCCACGTCCGGCCATGCGTGAGATGAGGCGCAGGGCCCGCTCCATCGTCAGCAAGGGGTAACCGTCCCCGTCACAACGCGGCGTCTCGAGGCGTCGACGACGCGCTTCAGGCGCGGCTCGGCATCGTTCCAGAACGTCTTGACGGCCGCGAAGTAGATGTCGGCGTCGCGGGTCGGAACGCCGCTGCGATTGAGCCGGGCGAATAGCTCGAGGATGTCCTCGGGCGTGCTGACCGTCGCTCGCATGACCGGCGCAACCCTCTTCCTTCCACATCCGGAGAACCCGGCGGAGCCAGTCCCGCAGCCACCTCGCGTTCCTGGGCGCTCAAGCGCATGCGTGAACCGTGGGTCGATGTCCTTCGCAAGCACCTCCGGCCCGAACGCGAGCAAGTCCTCACCACGAGCCTCCCCGCTCGTCGAGCTGGGCCCAGTCGTAGAGCCGGACAGGTCCAGGCAGCGCCCGCGAGTGGGAAAGCGTCGTAGGCCCCTCGCCGAGCCGGCCTTCGGGCCCCTCCCGCCACTCGAGGTACGGCATCGCGGGCCCGCGGCGCCCGGCCCGGGCCGGGCTCGGCGGCTGTCGGGCCACCGTCAAGTCGAGGTAGAAGCGGCCGTACTTTCGGTGCTTCTCGTCCGAGGCCGTCAGATCGCGTCCAGCGGTTCAGACGCTGCTGGCCGTCGAGGAGCTGGTAAGCCCCTTCAGGCGTCGTCTCGCACGGTCTCATCATCCGCGTCACGGTCGATGACCTTTGAGACGCTCCTTGCTCGGGACAACAGCAACGCGCCCACCGGATAGCCGGCCAGCAGCGAGTCGAGCAGCCGTTTCATCCGCTCGACCTCCCATACCTCGTCCCGCTGCAAGCGCGAGATGCCACCGGTCGTCCCCCATCCGGATGCGCAACAGCTCGCCGACCGAGTACGCATTCGGCTCCTCGTGCGGCTTCCCCGAGGCGGTCGCCATGGATCCAGAGAATTGCACTTCTGGCCAGGCCTCTCGCCTGCAGCATCACGCGTCATAGGCGGTCCGTCAGATTGGTACTTACGCTGTGGCGCCTTCTGAAGTCTCCAGTCGGTCTCGAACGGGAACTCTGCGGCGCTGGAGTCCCCGACCGACGCCAATGCGGGCGATGCGCCGGGCTATAGCCGGTCGCGTATCATCAAGGCCGCGCGGCCGGACGTTGATTGACGGACGCTATCGGCGGTCGAGTTGGTGGCGGTGGAATCGCCCCGTCATCCCGTCGAGGTCGGCAACAAGCTCAGCCGCGCACATGCGACGACCGGCCGGATCGAGGCCTTCGGCGTCGCGATCGGTCGGGGGTGGATTACTCTGCGCAGTCGCGCATGACGATCATCGTCGGAGTCACGACGCCCGATGGCGTCATCCTTGCTAGCGAGAGTCGCACGACGCGACCCAATGAAGGCGGCGGCAATCGCATCGTCAGCGACAGCGTCAAAAGGTGTTTGACCTTGGGCGGTTCGCGGTCGCAACGGCAGGAATTCCGTGTTCATCGCCGAAAACACGATCGCGGGGCTCATGGACCAGTTCCTCGCCCAAGTAGGAATCGACGACGAACAAGACGTGGATGCCTTTACCGATGCCCTCGGCGCTTTCTTCGACTCTCGATTTGTCGACTGGTCCAACGAGGTCGGGATCCCATGGGATACCGAGAAGGCTGGGTTCGCACTGATCTTCTTTGTCGCCGGATACGACGCCGATGGGATTCGGGCATATCCATCGAGTCAGCATTCCTGGTCCCGTTCGCGATGACTACTCGCCAAGTACGGCGGAGCGAGGAACCATTTGGGAAGGGGAAACCCGAACGATCGGTCGGACTTAAGGGCATCGACTATGCCGAGCTCCGCCTGCCCGTCGACAAGGTCACCGAGGAAATCGTCAAGGAGATTCTCACGGTTTTCAGGACCTTGAAGTCCAACCCCGTTTCCCCGATCACAACGCAGGACGCCGTTGACTATGCGTCGTTCCTAATTCGCACGACGATCGACATGGAGCGGTTTAGCGACGGCACGATGGGATCGCCCGGGCGAATGCCGACCTGCGGCGGTCCACTGCAAATCATCGTGGTCGAGCGCAGCCGAACGCTGTGGGCGAGCAAGCCTGAGCTACGGGTCGTCTGACTGACAACAAATGGGACCGTGTGCGCCCAGGACAGCAGGTCCCGAAGTCGGCGCCTGGCGAGCGCCGGAAGCGTCTTCGCTTGCGACCGCAGCACGGGCCAACTTCCAGCGCCCGAACAAGTCGGTAATGACGGTCGCCGACGGCCTGTTCGCCCGCGGCCAGACGGGCCTCTGCGTCTCCCCCACGCCGGAGTGCGGGCCGGGCGTGCGCGACCAGTCGTAGGACGACGGCAGCCGCCCGTAGCGCTCTCGCCATTCCTGCATCGCTTCGATCAGACGCTCTCGCGTCCACGGCGGGCGATCGCGCCGGGGTGGCAGGCCTTGCAGTACGCGTAGGCGTCACCCTTGCCGTTGCGCGGCTGGGTGTACGCGCCGCAGCCGCGGCACACCCCCACGTAACGGGCCTTGACCGCCCGCGCCTTCTCCCCCGTCGGGTCGTAGAAGTATGCCTTGACGGTTGCAGGCGAGCGGCCGAGTCGATCGGCGATCTGAGCGATTGAGAGGCCCTCAGCTTCCCGAAAATGCCGGGCCAGCGCCACGGCGCGCCGGCGCTCTGCAACCCGATCGGAGCCCGCGTGTGACGCGTTGCCCGTCACAACCTCGCACGCTACCTCCATCAATTGGCGTTTCCGTCGTGCCCACCAGTCACGCAGAGCGGACCCGACCGAGTTCCCTCGTATTCAGTGAGAAGCTGGATAGGCGTTGTGGTGTTGGCGCGCGTGGTGGATTGTCCTTGACGGCTTCGGGCTGACTCTCCCTCGTGTAGTCGCCGTGTGGCTGACCTTCGCGGATGGTGTCGCCCGGTTGCCGTCAAGGACGTCCTGGCGTGACTTGATAGGAGCTTGGCAGAGCCCCGACTGAATAGTGTCCGCCGGGAGTCCGCTTCATCGGGTCATTCGAGTGAAGGGACGGTTGGGATGGTGACGATCGGGGTCGATCCGCACAAGCAGACGCACTCGGGGGTCGCTGTTGACCCGCTCGGGGTGCAGGTCGCGCAGCGGATGGTCGCGGCGCGGCGTGAGGGGTTCGGTCAGCTGTTGGAGTGGGGTCGCAAGCTGGACGGCGAGCGGGTGTGGGTGATCGAGGATGTCCGGCATGTATCCGGCGGGTTGGAGCGGTTCTTGATCGATCGTGGCGAGACGGTCGTCAGGCTCCCGCCGAGGTTGATGGCTGACGCCCGACAGGGGGTCCGTGAGCGCGGCAAGTCCGATCCGATCGACGCGCTCGCGATCGCACGCGCTGCGCTGCGGGAGGGAGTCGAGACGCTGCCGACGGCCAGGCTTGCCGGTGTCGAGCTCGAGATCCGGCTGCTTGCGTTGCATCGCGAGCGGCTCGTGGACACCAGGACGCGGTTGATCAACGAGCTGCGCTGGCAGCTGCACGACCTCTGGCCCGAGTGGGAGATCCCCAAGCGCGTGCTGATCCACCCGGGCTGGCAGACCAAGATCGCTCGGCGTCTGTGGCGAGCCGCGGCCACCGTCCAGGTGCGGATCGCGCGCGACATGATCGTCCGGGTTCGGGAGCTGACCCGGACGATCACCGAGCTCTGCGAACAGCTTGCCGGCCTCGTCAAGCAGGTCGCGCCGCAGCTGCTTGCAGAGAAGGGCCTGGGCGTGCTGATCGCGGCGAAGCTGATCGGTGAGATCGCCGGGGTCGACCGGTTCACCAGCGATGCGCAACTCGCGCGGATCTCCGGGTGCGCGCCGATCCCGGTCTCATCCGGACGGACCGACCGACACCGCCTCGACCCGGGCGGGAACCGTCAACTCAACCACGCGTTTCATATGCTCGCGCTCGCCAAGATCCTCCACGACCCGCGGACCGCGGTTTACCTCGCCAAACAACGCCGCAACGGGAAGAGCAACCGAGAAGCGATCCGCAGCCTCAAACGCCACCTCGTGCGCCGCGTCTACCACCTCCTGCGCGACCCCAACAGCGTCCAGATCACCATCTGCTTGACATAGGAGCCATCCGCGCTTAGCGGGACGCTCGTCGGCTGCGGCGACATGTTCGTCGCAGGTTGAAAGCAGGACTCCCTGACCGTGCCGGCGTTCGGCGCCGAGATCCCCGACGGTGTGGCCGTTCGATCGGTGCTGCATTCTCTCGCTGGCAGGAGTTCCACCGCTATGGCCGGGTGGTGTTTCGGCGCTCCAGACCAGCAGTCTGGCCTTGGCCTGATCGCGAGGACGCCGCTGCAGCTAGCCCGCACCGCAGTAGTTCGTGGCACTGTGCGCTCTAGCGTTCACCTGCTTGGGGTGATGGCGACGTAGCGCTGAGCTGGTTGGATCGGCCGGGCCGATCGTGGTCCGGAGCCACGAAGCCCTCCGCGCACGGGAGCCCGCGTTGTGAACAGCAATCTGGTCGATGTCTTCTTGCTCTCGCTGGTCGCGATGCTCAACCCGACCCTGCTCGCAGCGGTGACCGTCATGCTGCTGCTGCCAAACCCTAAGCGGCTGATGCTCGGCTACCTGCTCGGCGCCTACACGACGAGCATCACGCTCGGCCTGCTGATCGTGTTCTCGCTGAACGGCTCGAGCACCGAGAGCACTTCCAAGCACAAGGTCAGCCCGCTGGAGGACATCGTCGTGGGACTGTTGTTGTTGGTGATCGCGTGGGTTCTCCGAACCGGGCGCGATCAGCCGTTTCAGGAGCGGCGACGGCGAAAGAAGGAGGCGAAGTTGGCGGCCAAGCGGGAGGCCGGCAAGTCGACCGAGTCGCTGCCGCTTCGGCTGTTGGGCAAAGGTGACCCAAAGGTGACGTTCGTCGTCGGAGCGTGTCTGAGCTACCCAGGCGTCTCCTACCTCGACGCGTTGGACCACATCCACAAGCTCAACCCGGGAACCGTCGCGACCATTCTGCTGGTCGTGTTCTTCTGTTTGATGCAGCAGATCTTCATCGAGGTGCCGCTGCTCGGTTACGTGTTCGCGCCCGAGAGCACGCAGGACAGGGTCGCCCGGTTCAGGGCCTGGATGGGTCGCAGCGGTCGCCCCGCTGCCGTGATTGGTGCCGCCGTGATCGGCGTTGTCCTGATCGCCAGAGGCGCGATCACGCTGCTGTGAGCCGATCCCCTCGCCGCGCCCGATCACGCAGCTCGTTCCGCCAACGCGAGCGCAGAGCGCCCCGATTTCATCCCATCGGTGTGATGTGCGCCAGCCACGGTGCCGAGACGCTCCGGCGGGTCAAGAACTCTAGATACGAGGTGATCCATGACTCTCTATGCGTTCTCAGCGGTCGGCTGGACTCTCTCGGCAATCGTCTTTCTGATCATCTGGGTCGCCATCGCATTCTGGCCTGCTCGGGTAGCTCGACGCAAGGGGCACAGCTTCATCCTTTATTTCATCTTCAGTCTGATCTTTTTCCCGCTCGCACTGCTCACCGCCTACCTGGTACGCGATCGCAGAGCGCCCGCGTACTAATACGTGATGCCCCTGATCACCTTCGAACTCCCCTGCCGACAGTTCGGAGGCCTCAGTTGTCACTGCGCTGGCTGCCGCTTTGATCGGTGGCTGTCTGATAAATGTTGCGCGCTGCTGGTCCCAAGGACCCGCCTGCCTGACCTCAAAGGGCGCTCCGGCCTACCGCATCCGGGGTTCGGTCTCGGGCCCCGGGGCGCCAGTCATGCCCGTGGCAGCCGTTAGTGGGTCGGCGCGGGATTCGGCACCGGCGCCGTCGTCGGCGCCGGCTGGCGTGCCATGACGAGCGTCACGACGTATGCGACGACGACGCCGACGATGATCAGCGGCTCGACCTTGGGCCCGGCGTGCGATGTCAGCAGCGTCGCGAGCACGACCGCTGAGAGCGGCAGCCGGAGCACGGCGACGATCGCGACGCCCATGCCTACCGGCACGGCTGCCGATAGCGGGAAGCCCGGGAGATGCGAGCACATGATCCCCGCGGCGGCCCCGAGGAACAGCGCCGGGAACGTCGGGCCGCCGCGGTAGCTGCCCAGCGACAGGCCGTACGCCAGGCCCTTGAACACGAGCAGCCACGCCAGCGCGGCCAGCGACCACGTTCCGGCCTGACTGATCAGTCCCGGAAGCTGATCCTGACCGGAGAACAGAACCTCGTCCACGCCCTTGCCCGTAATCTGCGAGAACGCGATCGCGAGCCCGCCGATGATCAGTCCGATCGCCGGCAGGAGCACCAGCATTTGCCGGCGAGAGACGAATTGATGAGTGAGCAGACCGCCGCGCATCACAAAGCTCGTCACGACCGCGACGGCGATCGCCAGCGCGATCGTCCACCCGAACTGACTGCCCGTCAGGTGGCCGAGCGTCGGCAGCGGTATCGGTCCGAGCGCGTAATCGTGCGTGCTCAGTCCCGACAACGACCCGATTCCGAGCGACACGAGCGACCCGATTCCGGCCGCCAGCAGGCCGGGGACCAGCAGGAGCCGGAGCCTGGGGCCGCCGATCGCGGTCGCCTCGATCAGGATCACGGCCGCGATCAGCGGGGAGGCGAAGATGAACGACATCGCGGCGAAGCTCCCGGAGGCCGCGACCAGCATCCGCGCCTGCGAGGGCGTGTCGCGGCGAGCCAGGCTGATCGTGGCGCCGGCGATTCCCGCTCCCAACACGATCAGGGGGGCCTCCGGCCCGAGCACCAGCCCGAAGCCGATCGTCGCCAGCCCGGCCAGGAGCACTCCCGGCACGATCTCCGGGCCCGAGGGGCCGCCGGCCGACAGGCCCTTCGCGGGGATATGCCCACCGTCGCCCGGGAGGCGCGTGATCGCCAGCGCGACGATCAGCGCGCCGACGGCCAGGACCGGCAGCGACCACCATTTCGGCGGGCCGTTCTGATAGCCGACCGCATGCGGCAGGTGCACGTACAGCTCCTGCTGGATCTGGAAGACCGCCTCGAGAAAGCACCAGGCCGCGATCGAAACGACCACCCCGATGACCGCTACCACCACCAGCAGGCCGACGTAGGCTTTGCTCCGGATAGTCGCGTCGGCCTGCTCGGCGGACAGCTCCGGCGGAGTGCCGGCGTCTGGCATACGTCAGACAAGCTAGGGGCGCCGGCGGACGTAACTTCATTGCCCGGGTCGACGGGCGATTCCCGCCGGCGCCCGTCGCACGTGGGCGCACCGCGGTGCGTCACCTGCCCGGACTCCGGCGGTGTCGTTTCATCCTTAGCGGGTGACGAGCGTCGGGGCCAGCACGGTTTAGCCTGCGAGCCGGCGGCAGAGCGCCTGCGCGTCGTTGAAATCCTCTCGCGATGGACCTGAATGGAGAGTCGTGATGGCTGAGACACCGACGGACGTGCTCGTCGCGGGCTATCGAGGAGATCGACGAGGCGACGGAGGACTTCGAGTCGCTCGTCGTGCTCGTCAGGGACAAGCAGGTCTCGATCGAGGGCGTGATCCTGGTGACGCACGCCCAGGATGGAAGCGTCGCGGTGCGGCAGACGGGCGACAACCTTGGTCGCAAGGGGTTGGGGTGGGGCGGCGGGGTCGGGCTCGCGGTTGGCCTGTTCGCGCCGCCGCTGCTGGCGTCGGTCGCTGTCGGGGCGGTCGCGGGCGGGGTGATCGGCAAGTTCGTCGACCACCGCGTCGAGCAGGACATCCACGACAAGATCGGCGAGAACTTGCCGCCGGGATCGGCGGGGATCATCGCGGTGTTCGATGACGAGCAGCGGCTCGGTGTCGAGCAGGCGCTCTCGGGCGCGCTGTTGCGCTCGGTTGTCCAGGGCGACAAGCAGGGCACCGCCGCCCTGAAGGAGTCGCTCGCGGAGGCGATGGGGAAGTTCAGTCCGGACCGCACGGTGCTACCGATCCCGGATCCAAACTTCGGCGGCACAGTCGGGCGCACGCTAGACGCGTCCGTCCCCGACTGGACGGTCAACATGACGCCCTCGCCGCCGGACGGCGCGCCGAATGTGTTGCTCGTTTTGATCGACGACGCGGGTTTCGGGAACCCGTCGACGTTCGGGGGGCCGGCATCGACCCCGAATATGACGCGGGTCGGCGAGCAGGGGCTCACGCTACAACCGGTTCCACGTCACGGCGCTGTGCTCGCCCACCCGGGCCGCGCTTTTGACCGGCCGTAACCATCACACGGTGGGGTTCGGGTCGATCGGGGAGCTGCCGGGCCCATTCCCGGGGTACACGGCCTCGGTTCCGAAGGACTGCGCTTCGTTCGTCCGGGCGCTCCAGGGCAACGGCTATAGCACCGCTGGTTTCGGCAAGTGGCACCTGACCCCCGATCACCTCCAGGGCGCAGCCGGGCCGTTTGACCGCTGGCCGAACGCGTGGGGATTTGATCACTTCTGGGGCTTCCTCGGCGGCGAGGCGGGTCAGTACGACCCCGTGATCACGCAGGACAACACGACGCTCGGCGTACCCGAGGGCAACCGGGGCCGGGAGTACTACCTGCCCGACGACCTGACCGACCAGGCGGCCAAGTGGCTGCACACCGTCCGGGCGCAGGACCAGACGAAACCGTGGTTCATCTACTACTCGACCGGGTGCGCACACGCGCCGCATCACGTCGCGACGGAGTGGAGCGAGAAGTACCGTGGCAAGTTCGACCAGGGCTGGGACGCGCTGCGCGAGGAGACGTTCGAACGGCAGAAGAAGCTGGGCGTGATCCCGCCCGACGCGGTGCTCACCCCGCGACCGGACGCGCTCCCGGCCTGGGACTCTCTCTCCGACAGCGAGAGAAAGCTGTACGCCCGGCAGATGGAGGTCTACGCCGGCTACCAGGAGAACTGCGACTGGAACGTCGGACGGCTGCTCGACGCGGTGCAGGAGATGGGCGAGCTCGAGAACACGCTCGTGATCTACATCTTCGGCGATAACGGCGCGAGCCTGGAGGGCACGATCACCGGCTCGTTCAACGAGCTGACGATGCAGAACGGGATCGCGCTTACGCCCGAGCAGCAGCTGTCGCTGATCGACCGATACGGCGGGCTCGACGCGTGGGGCACCGACGCGTTCGCGCCGCACTACGCGAGCGCCTGGGCGTGGGCGGGCAACGCTCCGTTCCAGTGGGGCAAGCAGGTCGCCTCGCACCTGGGCGGCACGCGCAACGGCATGGTCGTCTCCTGGCCGCAGCGGATCCGGGACGCCGGCGCCTTGCGTTCCCAGTTCACCCACTGCATCGACATCGGGCCGACGATTCTCGAAGCGGCCGGCATCCCCGAGCCCAAGGTCGTAGACGGGATCGAACAGAAGCCGATGGAGGGGACGAGCTTCGTGTACAGCTTCGACGACGCGACCGCGGCTGAGCGGCACACCGTGCAGTACTTCGAGATCTACGGCAACCGGGCGATCTACAAGGACGGCTGGTGGGCCGCGTGCAAGCTCGACCGGATCCCGTGGGACGCGTCGCCGCGGTCGATCGCGAGATTCGCACCCGGGACCTACGACCCCGAGCAGGACACGTGGGAGCTCTACTACCTGCCCGACGACTTCACGCAGGCCAACGACCTCGCCGCCGAGCACCCGGAGCAGCTCGCAGGGCTCAAGGAGCTCTTCTGGGAGGAGGCCGAGAAGCACAACGTCCTGCCCCTGATGGCCGGGTTCTCGGTCTTCTTCGGGATCCTCCCGCCGATGCCGACGATCACCACACACACCTTCTACGGCGACGTTCAGAACATCGCCTCCGGGATGATCCCCCGCGTCTACGGACACTCGTACGCGATCGAGGCCGAGCTCTCAATACCGGAGCAGGGAGCCGAGGGCGTGATCGTCGCCGAAGCGGACGAAATGGGCGGCTTCTCGCTCTGGATCGACGACAACGGGCTGCTGCATCACAGCTACTCGATGATGGGCGTCGAGCAGTACCAGCAAGTCTCGACCGAGCCGATCCCGACCGGCGATGTGACCGTCCGTATGCAGTTCGACGCCGACCGGCAGGAGCGCTCGGCCGGAGGAACGGTTTCGCTCTACGCCAACGACCAGATGATCGGCGAGGGCCGGCTGGAAAAAGACGGTGTTCTTCCGCTTCTCCGGTTACAGCGGCATGGACGTCGGCCGCGACAACGGCCTGGTCGTCGACCGCGCCTACGCCGACAAGGCTCCCTACCCCTTCACCGGCACGGTCAAGAAAGTCATCTTCGACCTCAAACCCGCGGCCAGGCACGAGGACGAGCAAGCTCTCCACGAGGCGGCCGCCCACGGTGCGGCGGCGCACGGGATCAGCGCCTAACCGGCCCACTCAGGTACTCCAGGCGATGACGTGACGATCGAGCTCCATCCGGTAGATAGGTGAGACGGAAGTGACCGAGCCGCGAACCTCTCAGTCCAACGAGGTCGAGCGTCGCCAGGCTCAGGTTGTCGCGGGCGAATCACCAGATGGTCCGGGGAAGGTCCCGCTGACGGCGCGTTTGCTGCTCCATGACTCGCTGACCGCGCGCCGGGCGGCCGGGATCATCGCCGCGTTCACGGTAGTGATCACCGTTGTGGGCGGGGTCTTAGAGAGGATCCTCGACCATCAGGAGTATCCGACGATCGGCAAGGGCCTCTGGTTGGCGCTGCAGACCGTCACCACCGTGGGGTATGGGGACGTCACACCGAAGCAGGCCACCGGCCGGTTCATCGCCGCGGTCGTGATGCTGGCCGGGATCGGCTTTCTCGCCGTGATCACCGCATCGGTCACCGCCTCGCTGGTGGAGAGCAGCCGCCGGCGCTTCGCCGCCCAGTCCGAAGCGGACGATACGCGCCAGTTCGACGAGATCACTGACCGATTGGCGAGGATCGAAGCGGCACTCGAACAGCAGGCGTCCGGGAGGTCACCCGATGCCGCCAGCTGACGAGCCCGGCCCGATCACACCCGGGATGAGCGACGAGCCGCCCGACTCGGAGCGCGGCGATCGCACCGGCCCCACGGAGCCGCATCCGACGGATGTTCTCCGGGTCGCGTGACCTCTGGCGGGTCGTCTATCGCGACCCCGAGCACGTCCCCGAGCGACTCACCCTTTACACGACCGGTCGGCTCGGCGATCCGTCGCGGGAATGGGCTCAGTCGATGCGGAGTTCTCACCCCGATACCCCTCGGGCCAAGATCGCCGAGGAGCTGCGTACGCAGTCGGCGCATGTCGCGCGGATCGATGGTGCGATCTCCGGGACGCCGTTCTTCATTGCGCTCGTGCCCGGTTACCTCACGTATCTGCAGCAGGAGATGCGCATGACGCTGCGCACCGCCGCGCTCTACGGACGCGACCCCGGGGAGTTGCGCACTTCGGCGGAGATGCTCGCGCTGCGCGGCGTGCACCCGGACGTCGAGGCCGCGGAGGCTGCGCTGATTTCGGTCCGCGACAAGGGACTCCCCGATCGTCCCGCACAGCGGCGATCGTGGCGCACGTGGGTTCACAGCGTCTACCTGCTGCTCATCTTCGGCGGCTTCATGTCCCCGTCGGTCGCCGAAGAGGACACAGGCACGCGTGGCAAGGTCAGGGCGGTGTTCGGCGTCGCACTGGGCGTGGGGATCTGGGTGACGACGTGGGTGCTCCCGCTCACGTTCATGATCGTGATGGCCTGGGGATGTGAGACGCACGCGCGCCAGCTCGGTCGAAGAACGCTCCTCTACTACGACGGCGAGGCCGACAACGTCCTCGAGGCGATCAAGGCTGCCGATGCGCGAAGCGACCGCGGCCATGACAAGCGGGCGATCGCGCGCGGCGTCGCCCTGTTTCTGTCCGTCGCGATCCCGATCGGCTTCGTCGGCTACGCCCAGCACGTTCGCCACACCGCGGGGATCAACTGGCTCAGTGCGCTCGGTGTGCTCGTCGCGCTCTCGCTGGTGATCGCAACCGCCGTCATCGCCAGCCGAAAGTAGACGGACCGTGGCGAGCTCGCAACCGACGAGCGCGACGGGCGGTCACGGTGCTCCGGGGGCTTCTACTGATCCCACCGAGGATCGCCGTGCGGCCTCTTTCTCCGCCCGCGTCCGCTCGCTCGTGCGGGCGATCGAGGAGAACGACGAGGCCAAGGTCGAGGAGGCGATTCTCCGGCTGAGCCGCTCGCGCCGCGTGTTCGCTCCGCTCGCGTTCGCGATCAGCGCGTTCGTGATGCTGTACGACGGACTCAGGCTGCTCGTGTCCAACTGGCGGCTCACGCTGGTGCAGATCCTGCCCGCGATGTGGATCTGGCTGGCGATGTTCGACCTCAAGGCCCACACCCTGCACGGCAAATCGTTCAACGTGCTGCGCGGCCCCGTCCTGATCCCGATCGGTCTGGCCATCGTCACCCTCACGGTGGCGAGCTACTTCCTCAACGCCGTGTTCGCGTTCGCGATCTCACAACCCGGCCGCGCCGAGATCCGGCCGGCCATGGCGCAAGCGCGCCGCCATTGGGTGCCGATCCTGGTGTCCGGAGGCATCACCGGCGCGCTGCTCGCGTTCTCGACCACCGTCGTGACCCGCTGGGGACGGCCGTGGTTCGCGCTTTCGCTGGGCATCATCGTCGGCGTGATGATGGTCAGCTACGTGGCTGTGCCCGCGCGGCTGATCGGGGCCGCGAAGCGGAAACAGTCAAGGCGCGACAAGCTGTCAACCAGCGTGGTCGGGGGAGCTCTGAGCGCGACCGTATGCACCCCGCCCTACATCCTCGGGAGGCTGGGGATCCTGATGCTCGGATCCAGTCTTTGGTTCATCCCCGGGATCTTCGTCCTCGCGGTGGGAGTCACGCTGCAAGCCGGCGCGACCGGGGCGGTCAGGGCGATAAAGATGAGCGCGACCCTCACGACAGCCGGTCATCCGAGTCCCCGGGCCACCGAGCAATCCTGAACGGGCTGGAGAAACGCGCGATGGATCACACCTCGATCGACATCTACTTGGTGATCGACACCTTCCTGCTCCTGCTGATCGGGATCGGACCGAAGATCGCGCTCGTGCCGTTCTTAGAGGTCACCGCCGCGATGGACGGTGCAACGAAGGCGCTCATCGTCCGCAAGATGCTCGTCACGGCCGGCGTGACTGCGGTCATCCTCATCGGCCTGGGCGAGCTACTGGCAAGGCTGCTCCATTTCTCGACGGGATCGCTCTCGATTGCCGGCGGCATCATCCTCGTGATCATCGCCGTCACGATGGTCCTCGGCTCAGGCGATTCGCAGCCCAAAGCGCCCGCAGAGGGAAGCGACCCGATGCGGATCGCGGTGTTCCCACTCGCGATCCCCTACCTGCTGAACCCCGCCGGGATCGTGACGCTCGTGACGCTCTCGGCCGAATCAAACTCGGTCGCCGTGTTCGCAATGGTGCTCGGCCTGCTCGCGCTCGTGCTCGCCCTCGATGTGGCCGTATTTCGATGGGCCAACCGCGTGAGTGACCATCTCGACGAGAGCCGGATGCTCGTCACCGAGAAGATCTTCGGCTTCCTGCTCGCGGCACTCGCGGTCCAACTGATGCTCGACGGCCTCGACAGCCTCGGCCTCATCCACCTGGCAAGCCACTGAGCGAGCAGCGCCACGCCCTGTCACAACCCGACGGTGACGCGGCGATCGCAGGACGCTGCCCAGCGGACCCGCGCCGACCGACGCCAGGCCCAGCGCTGCCAGACTGATCGGACCCAAGCAATCACGTGAGCCTCGATAGGGGCAGCGACGGCCCCGTTGAAGACAGCCGCCTTGGATGTCGGCGCCGATGCCGACGCCGGCGGACGTGTCATCACGAGCGTCACGACGTATGCGACGACGACTCCGACGATGATCAGCGGCTCGACCTTGGGCCCGGCGTGCGACGTCAGCAGCGTCGCGAGCACGACCGCTGAAAGCGGGAGCCTGAGCACTGCGACGATCGCGACGCCCATGCCTACCGGAACGGCTGCCGACAGCGGGAAGCCCGGGAGATGCGAGCACATGATTCCCGCGGCGGCCCCGAGGAACAGCGCCGGGAACGTCGGGCCGCCGCGGTAGCTGCCCAGCGACAGGCCGTACGCCAGGCCCTTGAACACGATCAGCCACGCCAGCGCCGCCAGTGACCAGGTTCCGGCCTGGCTGATCAGTCCCGGGAGCTGGTCCTGGCCGGAGAACAGAACCTCGTCCACGCCCTTGCCCGTAATCTGTGAGAACGCGATCGCGAGCCCGCCGATGATCAGTCCGATCGCCGGCAGGAGCACCAGCATTTGCCGGCGAGAGACGAATTGATGAGTGAGCAGACCGCCGCGCATCACAAAGCTCGTCACGATCGCGACGGCGATCGCCAGCGCGATCGTCCACCCGAACTGACCGCCCGTCAGGTGGCCGAGCGCCGACAGCGGTAGCGGTCCGAGCGCGTAATCGTGCGTGCTCAGTCCCGACAACGACCCGATTCCGAGCGACACGAGCGACCCGATTCCGGCCGCCAGCAGGCCGGGGACCAGCAGGAGCCGGAGCCTGGGGCCGCCGATCGCGGTCGCCTCGATCAGGATCACCGCCGCGATCAGCGGGGAGCGAAGATGAACGACATCGCGGCGAAGCTCCCGGAGGCCGCGACCAGCATCCGCGCCTGCGAGGGCGTGTCGCGGCGAGCCAGGCTGATCGTGGCGCCGGCGATTCCCGCTCCCAACACGATCAGGGGGGCCTCCGGCCCGAGCACCAGCCCGAAGCCGATCGTCGCCAGCCCGGCCAGGAGCACTCCCGGCACGATCTCCGGGCCTGAGGGGCCGCCGGCCGACAGGCCCTTCGCGGGGATATGCCCACCCTCGCCCGGGAGGCGCGTGATCGCCAGCGCGACGATCAGCGCGCCGACGGCCAGGACCGGCAGCGACCACCATTTCGGCGGGCCGTTCTGATAGCCGACCGCATGCGGCAGGTGCACGTACAGCTCCTGCTGGATCTGGAAGACCGCCTCGAGAAAGCACCAGGCCGCGATCGAAACGACCACCCCGATAACCGCGACCACCACCAGCAGGCCGACGTAGGCTTTGCTCCGGATAGTCGCGTCGGCCTGCTCGGCGGACAGCTCCGGCGGAGTGCCAGGCGTCTGGCATACGTCAGACAAGCTAGGGGCGCCGGCGGACGTAACTTCATCGCCCGGGTCGACGGGTGATTCCCGCCGGCCTCGGTTGTGCGTGGGAGCATCGAGACGCCTCGCCTGCCCAGCACTCCGGCGGTGTCGGTTGATCCTGAGAGGGTTACATGCGTTGAGGCCAGCGCGGTGTAGCCTGCGAACCGGCGGCAGAACACCTGCGCCTCGTTCAAATCCTCTCGCGATGGATCGAAGGGAGATTCGTGATGGCCGAGACACCGACTGACGTGCTCGTCGCCGGCTACGGGGAGATCGACGAGGCGACGAAGGATTTCGAGTCGCTCGTCGTGCTTATCAGGGACGGGCAGGTGTCGATCGAGGGCGTGATCCTGGTGACGCACGCCCAGGACGGGAGTGTCTCGGTGCGGCAGACGGGCGACAACCTCGGTCGCAAGGGGTTGGGGTGGGGCGGCGGGGTCGGGCTCGCGGTTGGCCTGTTCGCGCCGCCGCTGCTCGCGTCGGTCGCCGTCGGGGCGGTCGCGGGCGGGGTGATCGGCAAGTTCGTCGACCACCGCGTCGAGCAGGACATCCACGACAAGATCGGCGAGAACTTGCCGCCGGGATCGGCGGGGATCATCGCGGTGTTTGATGACGAGCAGCGGCTCGGTGTCGAGCAGGCGCTCTCGGGCGCGCTGTTGCGCTCGGTTGTCCAGGGCGACAAGCAGGGCACCGCCGCCCTGAAGGAGTCGCTCGCGGAGGCGATGGGGAAGTTCAGTCCGGACCGCACGGTGCTACCGATCCCGGATCCAAACTTCGGCGGCACAGTCGGGCGCACGCTAGACGCGTCCGTCCCCGACTGGACGGTCAACATGACGCCCTCGCCGCCGGACGGCGCGCCGAATGTGTTGCTCGTTTTGATCGACGACGCGGGTTTCGGGAACCCGTCGACGTTCGGGGGGCCGGCATCGACCCCGAATATGACGCGGGTCGGCGAGCAGGGGCTCACGTACAACCGGTTCCACGTCACGGCGCTGTGCTCGCCCACCCGGGCCGCGCTCTTGACCGGCCGCAACCACCACACGGTGGGGTTCGGGTCGATCGGGGAGCTGCCGGGCCCATTCCCGGGGTACACGGCCTCGGTTCCGAAGGACTGCGCCTCGTTCGTCCGGGCGCTCCAGGGCAACGGTTACAGCACCGCTGGTTTCGGCAAGTGGCACCTGACCCCCGATCACCTCCAGGGCGCAGCCGGGCCGTTTGACCGCTGGCCGAACGCGTGGGGATTTGATCACTTCTGGGGCTTCCTCGGCGGCGAGGCGGGTCAGTACGACCCCGTGATCACGCAGGACAACACGACGCTCGGCGTACCCGAGGGCAACCGGGGCCGGGAGTACTACCTACCCGACGACCTGACCGACCAGGCGGCCAAGTGGCTGCACACCGTCCGGGCCCAGGACCAGACGAAACCGTGGTTCATCTACTACTCGACCGGGTGCGCACACGCACCGCATCACGTCGCCACGCAGTGGAGCGAGAAGTACCGTGGCAAGTTCGACCACGGCTGGGACGCGCTGCGCGAGGAGACCTATGAACGGCAGAAAAAGCTGGGCGTGATCCCGCCCGACGCGGTGCTCACCCCGCGACCGGACGACCTCCCGGCCTGGGACTCTCTCTCCGACAGCGAGAGAAAGCTGTACGCCCGGCAGATGGAGGTGTACGCCGGCTACCAGGAGAACGCCGACTGGAACGTCGGACGCCTGCTGGACGCCGTCGGCGAGATGGGCGAGCTCGAGAACACGCTCGTGATCTACATCTTCGGCGATAACGGCGCGAGCCTGGAGGGCACGATCACCGGCTCGTTCAACGAGCTGACGATGCAGAACGGGATCGCGCTTACGCCTGAGCAGCAGCTCTCGCTGATCGACCGATACGGCGGGCTCGACGCGTGGGGCACCGACGCGTTCGCGCCGCACTACGCGAGCGCCTGGGCGTGGGCGGGCAACGCTCCGTTCCAGTGGGGCAAGCAGGTCGCCTCCCACCTGGGCGGCACGCGCAACGGCATGGTCATCTCTTGGCCGCAGCGGATCCGGGACGCCGGCGCCTTGCGTTCCCAGTTCACCCACTGCATCGACATCGGGCCGACGATTCTCGAAGCGGCCGGCATCCCCGAGCCCAAGGTCGTGGACGGGACCGAACAGAAGCCGATGGAGGGAACGAGCTTCGTGTACAGCTTCGACGACGCGACCGCGGCTGAGCGGCACACCATGCAGTACTTCGAGATCTACGGCAACCGGGCGATCTACAAGGACGGCTGGTGGGCCGCGTGCAAGCTCGACCGGATCCCATGGGACGCGTCGCCGCGGTCGATCGCGAGATTCGCCCCCGGGACCTACGACCCCGAGCAGGACATGTGGGAGCTCTACTACCTGCCCGACGACTTCACCCAAGCGCACGACCTCGCCGCGAAGCACCCCGACAAGCTCGCGGAGCTCAAGGAGCTCTTCTGGGAGGAAGCCGAGAAGCACAACGTCCTGCCCCTGATGGCCGGGTTCTCGGTCTTCTTCGGGATCCTCCCGCCGATGCCGACGATCACCACACACACCTTCTACGGCGACGTTCAGAACATCGCCTCCGGGATGATCCCCCGCGTCTACGGACACTCGTACGCGATCGAGGCCGAGCTCTCAATACCGGAGCGGGGAGCCGAGGGCGTGATCGTCGCCGAAGCGGACGAAATGGGCGGCTTCTCGCTCTGGATCGACGACAACGGGCTGCTGCATCACAGCTACTCGATGATGGGCGTCGCGCAGTACCAGCAAGTCTCGACCGAGCCAATCCCGACCGGCGATGTGACCGTCCGGATGCAGTTCGACGCCGACCGGCAGGAGCGCTCGGCCGGAGGAACGGTTTCGCTCTACGCCAACGACCAGATGATCGGCGAGGGCCGGCTGGAAAAAGGCGGTGTTCTTCCGCTTCTCCGGTTACAGCGGCATGGACGTCGGCCGCGACAACGGCCTGGTCGTCGACCGCGCCTACGCCAACAGGGCTCCCTACCCCTTCACCGGCACGGTCAAGAAAGTCGTCTTCGACCTCAAACCCGCGGCCAGGCACGAGGAGGAGCAAGCTCTCCACGAGGCGGCCGCCCACGGTGCGGCGGCGCACGGGATCAGCGCCTAACCAGCCCACTCAGGTACTCCAGGCGATGACGTGACGATCGAGCTCCATCCGGTAGATAGGTGACACGGAAGTGACCGAGCCGCGAACCTCTCAGTCCAACGAGGTCGAGCGTCGCCAGGCTCAGGTTGTCGCGGGCGAATCACCAGATGGTCCGGGGAAGGTCCCGCTGACGGCGCGGTTGCTGCTCCATGACTCGCTGACCGCGCGCCGGGCGGCCGGAATCATCGCCGCGTTCACGGTAGTGATCACCGTTGTGGGCGGGGTCTTAGAGAGGATCCTCGACCATCAGGAGTACCCGACGATCGGCAAGGGTCTCTGGTTGGCGCTGCAGACCGTCACCACCGTGGGGTATGGGGACGTCACACCGAAGCAGGCCACCGGCCGGTTCATCGCCGCGGTCGTGATGCTGGCCGGGATCGGCTTTCTCGCCGTGATCACCGCATCGGTCACCGCCTCGCTGGTGGAGAGCAGCCGGCGACGCTTCGCCGCCCAGTCCGAAGCGGACGATACGCGCCAGTTCGACGAGATCACTAACCGATTGGCGAGGATCGAAGCAGCACTCGAACAGCAGGCGTCCGGGAGGTCTGACGATGCCGCCAGCTGATGAGCCCGGCTCGATGACGGGCGAAACGAGCGACGGACAGCCCGACTCGACGCTGCCGGCGGCGAGCAAGGATCCGGCTCCACCCGGCCGCATCAGGCGAGCGTTCTCCCGGTCGCGTGACCTCTGGCGGGTGGTGTATCGCGACCCCGAGCACGTCCCCGAGCGACTCACCCTTTACACGACGAGTCGGCTCGGCGATCCATCGCGGGAATGGGCTCAGTCGATGCGGAGTTCTCACCCCGATACCCCTCGAGCCAAGATCGCCGAGGAGTTGCGTACGCAGTCGGCGCATGTCGCGCGGATCGATGGCGCGGTCTCCGGAACCCCTTTCTTCATTGCGCTTGTGCCCGGTTACCTCACGTATCTGCAGCAGGAGATGCGCATGACGCTGCGCACCGCCGCGCTCTACGGACGCGACCCCGGGGATTTGCGCACGTCGGCCGAGATGCTCGCGCTGCGCGGCGTGCACCCGGACGTCGAGGCCGCGGAGGCTGCGCTGATTTCGGTCCGCGACAAGGGACTCCCCGATCGTCCAGAACACCGGCGATCCTGGCGCACGTGGGTTCACAGCGTCTACCTGCTGCTCATCTTCGGCGGCTTCATGTCACCGTCGGTCGCCGAAGAGGACACAGGCACGCGTGGCAAGGTCAGGGCGGTGCTCGGTGTCGCACTGGGCGTGGGGATCTGGGTGACGACGTGGGTGCTCCCGCTCACGTTCATGATCGTGATGGCCTGGGGCTGTGAGACGCACGCGCGCCAGCTCGGCCGCAGAACGCTGCTCTACTACGACGGCGAGGCCGACAACGTCCTCGAGGCGATCAAAGCTGCCGACGCGCGAACCGACCGCGGCCATGACAAACGGGCGATCGCCCGCGCCGCGGCCCTGTTCCTCTCCGTTGCCATCCCGATCGGCTTCGTCGGCTACGCCCAACACGTCCGCCACACCGCGGGGATCAACTGGCTCAGTGCGCTCGGTGTGCTGGTCGCGCTCTCGCTGGTGATCGCCACCGCCGTCATCGCCAGCCGAAAGTAGACGGACCGTGGCGAGCCCGCAACCGACGAGCACGACGGGCGGTCACGGTGCCCCGGGGGCTTCTACTGATCCCACCGGGGATCGCCGAGCGGCCTCCTTCTCCGCCCGCGTCCGCTCGCTCGTGCGAGCGATCGAGGACAACGACGAGGCCAAGGTCGAGGAGGCGATCCTCCGGCTGAGCCGCTCGCGCCGCGTGTTCGCTCCGCTCGCGTTCGCGATCAGCGCGTTCGTGATGCTGTACGACGGACTCAGACTACTCGTGTCCAACTGGCGGCTCACCCTGGTGCAGATCCTGCCCGCGATGTGGATCTGGCTGGCGATGTTCGACCTCAAGGCCCACACCCTGCACGGCAAATCGTTCAACGTGCTGCGCGGCCCCATCCTGATCCCGATCGGTCTGGCCATCGTGACCCTCACGGTGGCGAGCTACTTCCTCAACGCCGTGTTCGCGTTCGCGATCTCACAACCGGGCCGCGCCGAGATCCGGCCGGCCGTGGCGCAAGCGCGCCGCCATTGGGTGCCGATCCTGGTGTCCGGAGGCATCACCGGCGCGCTGCTCGCGTTCTCGACCACCGTCGTCACCCGCTGGGGACGGCCGTGGTTCGCGCTTTCGCTGGGCATCATCGTCGGCGTGATGATGGTCAGCTACGTGGCTGTCCCCGCGCGGCTGATCGGGGCCGCGAAGCGGAAACAGTCAAGGCGCGACAAGCTGTCAACCAGCGTCGTCGGGGGAGCTCTGAGCGCGACCGTATGCACCCCGCCCTACATCCTCGGGAGGCTGGGGATCCTGATGCTCGGATCCAGTCTTTGGTTCATCCCCGGGATCTTCGTCCTCGCGGTGGGAGTCACGCTGCAAGCCGGCGCGACCGGAGCGGTCAGGGCGATCAAGATGAGCGCGACCCTCACGAGAGCCGGTCATCCGAGTCCCCGGGCCACCGAGCAATCCTGAACGGGCGGGAGAAACACGCGATGGATCACACCTCGATCGACATCTACCTGGTGATCGACACCTTCCTGCTCCTGCTAATCGGGATCGGACCGAAGATCGCGCTCGTGCCGTTCTTAGAGGTCACCGCCGCGATGGACAGTGCAACGAAGGCGCTCATCGTCCGCAAGATGCTCGTCACGGCCGGCGTGACTGCGGTCATCCTCATCGGCCTCGGCGAGCTACTGGCAAGGCTGCTCCATTTCTCGACGGGATCACTCTCGATTGCCGGCGGCATCATCCTCCTGATCATCGCCGTCACGATGGTCCTCGGGTCAGACGATACGCAGCACAAAGCGCCCGCAGAGGGACGCGACCCGATGCAGATCGCGGTGTTCCCACTCGCGATCCCCTACCTGCTGAACCCCGCCGGGATCGTGACGCTCGTGACGCTCTCGGCCGAATCAAACTCGGTGGCCGTGTTCGCAATGGTGCTCGGCCTGCTCGCGCTCGTGCTGGCCCTCGATGTGGCCGTATTTCGATGGGCCAACCGCGTGAGTGACCACCTCGACGAGAGCCGGATGCTCGTCACCGAGAAGATCTTCGGCTTCCTGCTCGCGGCACTCGCTGTCCAACTCATGCTCGACGGCCTCGACGGCCTCGGCCTCATCCACCTGTCAGGCCACTGAGCGAGCAGCGCCACGCCCTGTCACAACCCGACGGTGACGCGGCGATCGCAGGACGCTGCCCAGCGGACCCGCGCCGACCGACGCCAGGCCCAGCGCTAGCAGACTGATCGGACCCAAGCAATCACGTGAGCCTCGATAGGGGAAGCGACGGCCCCGTTGAAGACAGCCGCCTTGTCGCCAACTGAGCCACGTCGGCCCGGGCCGCCGCTCCGCTCGCTCAACAAGCCGAAGGAGAAGTGCGTCGGTGCCTCTGGCGCTGGCGAGGTGGCTCCTGATTCGTGAGGATGCAGGAGCGTCGATAATCGGGGCATGAGCGAGTCCTGGGAGTGGGATGAGACTCTGTATGCCCAGAGCGCCGGGTACTACCTTTTGCGGCCGCTTGACCTATCCGAGGCAGCTGGCGGCACAGATCGTGTCGGTGGTCGGGCTGGGCAACGATTCGCGAGCCTTGGATGTCGGTTGCGGTCCGGGGTCACTGACGCTGCTGCTCGCGCCGCTGGTCGGTCAGATCGTCGGGATCGACGCCGACGGGGGGATGATCGCGCAGGCGCGGCTGGCGGCCGACCAAGCCGGGATTGACAACGTGGCCTGGAGACGCCTTCGCGGCGAGCAACTGCCCGCCGATCTGGGCGACTTTGATCTCGCCACGTTCGCGCAGTCGCTGCATTGGATGAAGCGCATCGAGGTGTTGGGGCGCGTCCGCACGATGCTTGTCGCCAGCGGCGCGTGTGTTCACGTCCACCCGACGACGAACCGAGGCGACGAGAGCATCGATCCTCTCCCGCGACCGCGACCACCGTATGAGGAGATCGATGCGTTGGTGCGCTCGTACCTCGGGCGGGTGCGTCGCGCGGGACGGTCGGTGCGGCCGAGCTTCGCCGGCGGTGACGAGGCCGAGGTCTACCGTGCGGCGGGGTTCGACGGCCCGGAACACTTCACCGTCTCGCGCGGCGACGTCACCGAGCGGTCCATCGATCAGGTCGTCGCATCGACGTACTCGCTCTCAAGCTCCACCCCCCATCTTTTCGCAGACCGCCGCGCCGAGTTCGAGACCGAGCTCCGGACCCGGCTGCAAGACGCCTCAGACGCCGATCATCTGTTCTGCGAACGAGCGCGCGACATCGAGTTCGACGTTTGGCGACCTCGCCAGCACGCGAGCTGACTGCCTGGCGAAGCGACGGCACGGCTTCCGCTACGTCGCCGGAGGGGCCACGTATACAGCACTTCTGCTCAAGGCGTAACCGGGCAGCGCCGCGGTACCAATGCGGCGCCCTCCCAGCGCTTTACCGTCTACGTCAGCACGTCTGGCCGGATGGATCCCGGTCGGTGGTACAGGTGCCCGGGCGCTGCGTAGCCAAAGGCGCAATTCTGCATGCCGTGACGCGGGCCCTGCTTCCGGCGACCGATGAAAGTCAAGCGGTCTGGGCACAAGATTTTGGGGTCCGATTGGTCGGGGAGGGTCTTCAGAGGGGCTGAAATCGCCTCCTGTGACGTCCGGTTTGGTCGGTGGTGTCGAGCGACCGCGGGTTTTGATCCGAATTTGCGTAGCCATGATCATCGCCGGGGTGGTCGGCGTCGTAGTGAAGCGTTAGGTTGTCGGATGGGCGCGGGTGACTGACGTAGCGAAGCGCAGACGTCAGGAGCTTTGAGTCTGCCGCGCGGCTTTGCCCTTCGAGGGCCTAATCTATGCGCGCTCCGGTGTCGCGCTCGCGCCCACTTTCTTGGCCGGCCGTCCGGCTTGTTGGTCTTTGACCAGCTGCTGGTAGGACACCTCCGCCTGCTCGGCGAGGGCGCGTTCGGCGTGCAGGATCGCCCGGTTGGTGCTCCAGACCCCGGCAGCGGCTTTGGTGCGTGCGGGGGCGCCGGCGGTCAGCTCGAGCTGGCGCAGCTTCTTCTTGGTCAGCGCGGGTCGCTGGTGGGCGTAGTCCTCACGGCGGCGCAGCATGCACCAGAACAGGAGGGTGAGTTTGCGGGCGGTCGCGACGATCGCTTTGCCGTGACCGCGCCGGGCGCGGGTCCGCTCGTAAAACGCGCGCAGTGGGCCGGGCTGCTTGACCACGCTCCACGCGGCTTCGACCAGCGCCCACCGCGCGTTCGCCGACCCGCGCTTGGAGATCCGGCCCGACCGTGCGGGTGTCTCGCCGGACTGACGCACCTTCGGATCCAAGCCGAGGTAGGCCACGAGTTTGCGGCTGGTGAGAAACCGGGACGGCTCGCCGATCGCGGCCAGGAATGACGCGGCGCAGATCAGGTTCACGCCCGACACCGTCATCAACCGTCGGATCTCCGGCCACTCCAGCGCCTGTCGGGCGATCAGCCTGTCGACCGCGGCGATCTCTGAGTCCAGGAACGCGATCTGCCGCAGGCCGGCATCAACTGACTCGCGTTCCTCGATCGGCAGCTCCAAACCGGCCAGCCATTGGCGGCCCTTGACGCCGAATAGGTCAGCGAACCCGGGCTTGGCCTGCAGTCGGCGCGCCAGCACCGCCTGGATCTCGTTCTTGGCTCGGGTCCGCCCGCGCATGAGCTGCTCACGGCGTGCCAGCCGGCGGCGCAACACCTGGCAGCGCTCATCGGGCATCCACACCGCGTCAAGCTCCCCCTTCCACAACAACCCCGCCAGTGTCCGGGCGTCGAGCTTGTCGGTCTTCGCGCGGGCGCTGGAGATGCCGGTGTCATCCGGGCTGACCACGATCACTCGGTTCACATGCGGCTCGAGGATCCGCGCGACCTCCCAACAGGAGCCTGTGACCTCCAACGCCACCCGATCGCTCGCCAGCAGACTCTCCGCCAGCAGCCCCAGCCCCTCCGGCGTGCTCGGCACCCGGCCCGCCGAGCGCACCACGCCCTCCTCGCAGATCGCGACTACGCAGAAATCCCGGTGCACATCGAGGCCGATCGCCCGACCGACCCACCGCGCCAACACACCCATCCCTCACCTCCAGTCACATTGACACTCTGGTGGGAGAACCAGCGGGAAAAACGACACAGACCGATACGAGCTCAACCGCTCAATCCAGGCAAGTCGCAGGGGCGGCCAAGAGACAAGCCCGGGCTCGAAGCCCATCGCCAAAAACGGCCTACCCGTCTGCGTTCTCCCAAAGAAGGCCCCTGTCCCGGATCGCCGGACCGTAGGCCCGGGCCCGGACGGACCCTCCGAGACGCATTTTCATGCCGCGACACGCGCGTCTCCGCGCAGGCGGGTTCGCGCGATCGCGTCCGTTGCCGGTGGTCGCCGAGCAGACGCGTGCTTGGCCACGCTTGCGCGCGTCCGCATACGGCCTGGTCCGCGGTCCCGACGCCGGCCCACTGAAGACCCCGATGCGCGCTCAGGGTCTCATCCAGCCGGTGGGGCCGGCTCCTTGAAAGCGCGGCGAGACGTTCATGGCCGGAGGTGATCCGCGGGTCACCGTCGCGGTGCTTGCGATTTGTCGACGGGCATCCAAGCCCGTCGACAAATCGCAAGTGGATGAGCGGCGGGCGAGAGGCACCCACACCACCAGATCAAGAATCTGAGGATGGCCGGCGACCAACAAACGTTGCCCGGGACCGTTGCCCGGATCGGCGACGAAGCGGCGGTCCCACCACGGAACCACTAAATCGCCAGCGTCTGCAAGGAACGATTAAGCGGGAGCGACGGGACTCGAACCCGCGACCTCCGGCGTGACAGGCCGGCGCTCTAACCAACTGAGCTACGCCCCCCTGGGGGGAAGGACCAGTATGCCAAGCCGGATGTGATGACGCCTCCGGGACGGCGAGGACCGACGGGCGGAGGCCGGCCTCAGGGCTCGTCGACGACCTTGTGGAACTCGAGCTCGACGCGGCGGTTCTGGCGGCGCCCGGCCGGGTTGTCACGCCCGTTGAGCTTGTTCGGCGCGACCGGGCTCGACGGGCCGAGGCCGGTGGCGTGGACGTGCCCGCGCAGTGAGGGGTACTTGTCCTCCAGGATCTGCTTGACCGCATCCGCGCGCTGTTGGGAGAGGCGCCGGTTGTACTCGGCGTCGCCGACGGAGTCCGTATAGCCGCGGACCTCGACCGGCTGTGAGAGGTCTGCGCCGGCCACGCCGCCTCCGAGCTCGGTCTCGAGCTTCGCCTCGACGGCGTCGCGCTCGGCGCTGCTGACGGTCGCCTTGTCAAACTCGAAGTGCAGTACCTCGTCGGGGAGGGTGATCACCTTCGTGCGCTTGGGGGCGGGCGGGGGCGGAGGCGGCGGCGGGGGAGGTGGGGGCGGAGGAGGTGGCGTGGCGGCGCGGCGGATCAGGCTGTGCTTGCGCAGCTCGGTCATCGCGGTGTCGAACTGCTCGATCGACAGCTTGGTGATGGCGTCCCGCGTGTCCGGGTCGGCGGCGTTCGTGAACTTCGTGATGGCGGCGGTGACCTGGGCCTGGCCGGTCTCTGTGCCCTCGCCGGGGGCCGAGGACGTGGTCGGGACGGGCACGAACTGCCAGACGTTGTCGAACATCCGCTGAAAGGTCGCGTCGTCGATCGCCGGGGTGAGAGGGTGCTTCCAGCCGGGACTCTTGGTCGCCGCGGCCGTGCGGAGGTTGTCCTCGGAGGCCTTGACGGCTTTGCGGGCGAGGTCGAGCGTCACGGAGCTGAGATTGAGCGTCGTGTCTCCGGAGAGCTGCCAGCGGTCCCCGACCCTGTTGGAGACCCACACGCCGTGGCCGATGCTGATCGCCTGGTTGAGGTTGTCGTGGACGACGCGGGCGAACACGCTGAGGAACTCGGCCTCGTTGTGGTCCATGATCGAGCTCAGGAGACTCGTGAGCCGCGGCTGCGACGGTGCTCCCCAGGAACCCACCCAAGGGACTGCGGTGTCCTTGATCTCCTGGCCCACAAGCTTGCCGCTGCACGTCGAGTCGGCCAGGATCCCGCGGGCGACGGCGGCGGCGAGGTCATCGCGATTGGTGCCGGTCCTGAGCGAGCGCTTCGCCCTGGCCATCACGTCGATCTTGTCGATCAAGTGGCCGGCGCTGAACGCGTCGGTCAGGAAATGGGCAGCGAACCCGTTCAGCAGCCGGGCCTTGGTGGACACGACGCCGGAGCCGTTGCCCGAGCTCTGCGCCTCCTCGAGCGCCTGCTTGTGCAACTCCTCCCAGCGGGCCTTGTTACGCGGCGTGAAATGGGCTTCGTTGACCTTGTTGAGGTCCATATAACGCTCGCCCTTGGGCCGCCACTTCTCGCTCCAAGCCTGCCACTCATCCTCGCTCGGGCTCTTGCCGCCGCCACCGGTCCGCGCCTTCTCGTCGCGGTCGATCAACGCCATCAACTCCTTGAGCTCGTCCAACTTGGCGCCGAGCAGCGCGTCTGGGTCCTTGTAGAAGTCGGCCATCGCGATCAGGTAACGCTCATCGATGCCACTCATGCCAGCCAGCGGGATCGTCCGGCCGCCGCTGCCGAACTGGACGTGCTCTCCCGGCTCGTAGCGCGCCAGAACCCGGCGCCGGGGTCGGAGCCCGGTGCGCTGGAGCATGGCGCCGACCGCGCGGTTGCCGGCGGTAGCCTGGAGATCAAGCAACTGCTTGCGCATCGGCGCCGCTGCCGCGACCAGATCTCCCTCGGGCCGTCGAGAGATGGCCTCCGGGCGGCCCAGACTTGCCTGCTCGCGCTCCGCGGTCATCGTCGGTCCCTCTCCGCCGGTCTCAGACGCATTAAAGCTCGCGCCCGGTGGCGGTGGGGTTACGCGTGCGCGGCTCCTCGGGAGCCCGGCGCGTGCAAAATCCGATGGCGGAGCCAATCGTTGACGAATTTCCGCTCGGGGTCGGCACGGTCGCGCAGTGCGCGGAACTCCGCCATGCGCGGGTAAAGCGGGGCGATCTGAGCGGCGTCGGCGGTGAAGACCTTGCCCCAGTGCGGGCGAGCCCGGAGCGGCGCGAGGGCGGCCTCGATCTGGGCCACCACGGCCCCCACTTCGGCCGGGCGCCGACGCCACGTGAAATGGATCGCGAGGGTGTCGCGGCCCTGGTGCGGGCTCAGCCACAGTGTGTCGGCGGCGATCGTGCGCAGCTCGGAGATGAGCAGGAGCGGGACGATGGAATCGGCGAGCCCGCGCACCGCCTCGATCGCCGCAACAGCGTCTTTGCGGGCGACGAAGAACTCGGTTTGGAGCTCCTCGCCCGAGCTGGGCGTGAACCCGGAGCGAAAGTGCGGCAGCCGCTCGGACCATGGCCCGGGCACGCCCAGCTGCTCGGTGCAGTTGACGGGATCGCCGCCCAACACCGGATGCAGTGGGACACCCGCCGCGCGGACGCCCAGAAGCTCCTCGAGGTCGCGGTCCTCGCCACCGTCCCCGTCGCTGCGGCGCTTGACCCACACCTGCTCGGTCCCCGGGCCGCACAGGTGAAACACGCTGACGCTCTCGCCCGCGCCGAAGATCGCCTCGAACCGCTCGAACAGGGTGTCCCAGCTCACGCCCTCGAACACCCGCTGGCGCATCTGAAAGAACGGCTGAACCTCGAGCATGACGCGGGTCACGACCCCGAGCGCGCCAAGCCCGACCACGACCCCCGCGAAGTCGGGGTCGCCCGGAGCCACCGCGACGAGCTCGCCCCCGGCGCCGACCATCTCGACGGCCCGCACCGCCGTGGCCAGGTTGCCCTTGGCGTCCCCTGAGCCGTGGGTGGCGGTGGCGATCGCGCCGGCCACCGAGATGTGCGGCAGCGATGCCATGTTGTGCAGCGCCCGTCCCGACCGGTTGAGCTCGGCCGCGAGCTCGGCATAAGTCGTGTGGCCCGGGACCGCCACGGTGCCCGCCGCGCTATCGAGCTCAATCGCGCCGGGCAGCGCGTCGAGCGCCACCAGTTCGTGGCTGTCACCGATGCCCGTGAAGGAGTGGCGCGAGCCCAGGGCGCGCAAGCTGCGGGTGCGGGCCACGAGGTCCTGCAGCTCGCCGAGCGTTTGCGGGCGATGCAGGGCCCTGGCGCGGTAGGCGTAGTTGCCCGACCAGTTGGTTCCGATGTTCGTGGCGGCCACCTCGGCGAATCGTCGCAACTTTGGCCGGCGGGCCGGGTTTGTCCTGACGCAAGTGATCTTCCTGGGTCGCGTCCAACCCGGCCGTGGGCGCGGCCACAGGATGATCGGCGACGGGGGCCCAGGAAGCGGGTCCCCGTCGCTCGTTAACAGGCGTGCGAGCTCAGCGTCCCGACCAGATCAGCTCCATCACCGTCCGTGCGAAGCGCTCGTAGCGCTCGGGGGAGAAGCGCTCGGGGTCGGTCAGCACCATGCGGCCGGCCTCTTCGCTCAGGCGCAGGATCGCCCGGGCGCAGATCTCGATGTCCAGATCGGTGCGCACGCCGGCCCGTTCCACCGCCGAGGCCACGAACCGCCTCAGCCGCCCGAGCACCTGGGCCCGATTGGTCTCCACGTGCTCGCGCACGATCGCCGGGGTGCCCTCGGGGGGCAGCAGGATGATGCGCCAGGTGTTGGGCCGGCTGGCGACCGCATCGAGGAAGCGGCGCACCCCGGCGGCGAACTGCGCCGGGGGATCGCCCTCCCGGGGCGCGGAGGGCACGACCTCCGCCAACTGGGCCAGCGCGTAGGCCTCCTCGCGCTGGATCAGCGCCTGCAGCAGGCTCCCGAGGTTGGAGAAGTGGTCGTAGATGACGGGTCGGGTCACCCCGGCCACCCGCGCGATCGCCTCGATCGACACGCCCTCATAGCCCTGCTCGACGATCACGCTCAGGGCGGCGTCGATCAGCTGCTCGCGTCGCTTCTCGGGCGCCATCCGGGGGGCGTAGCGCCGGCGGGTCCTGGCGGGATCGGGGGTGGGCTGCGGTGTCATCCGGTGTGGGCCGGGGGCGGCCGTCAGCTACGCGTGTGTAGCTTCCCGCGACGGAGGTTACCGATAGCGTCGGAACGATGATCCCGGTGTTCGACGGGCACAACGATGCGCTGACGCGCGACGACCACGCCCAGTTGGCCGCCGGCCGCGCCGGAGGCCATCTCGACCTGCCGCGGATGCGGGCCGGCGGCGTGCGCGGGGGCATCTTCGCCGTCTTCACCGCCTCGCCGGATTTCGACTGGACGCTGGTGGCGCGCGAAGACGGGGCGCTCGAGTGCCAGTCTGCGCAGCCGGTGGCCCAGGAGACAGCGGCGGCGTATGCCACGTGCGCGGCCGGCCGGCTGGCGGCGCTCGAGCGCGCCGGCCACGTGCGGATCGCACGCACGGTGGCCGACCTCGACGCCGTGCGCGCCGACCCCGACCTCCCGCCGGCCACTGTGCTGCATCTCGAGGGCGCCGAGGCGATCGACCCCGAACTGGAGGCGCTCGAGCACTGGTACGCCGCCGGCCTGCGCTCGCTGGGGCCGGTGTGGAGCCGCGCCAATGCCTTCGGCCACGGCGTCCCGTTCATCTTCCCGTCGAGCCCCGATACCGGGCCGGGGCTGACCGCGGCGGGCAAGGCGCTCGTGCAGCGCTGCGCCGAGCTGGGGATCCTCGTTGACCTCAGCCACCTCAACGAGAAGGGGTTCTGGGATGTGGCGCGCGCCGAGCCGGGGCCACTGGTGGCCAGCCACTCCGCCGCCTACGGGGTGGCGCCCACCACGCGCAACCTCACCGATGCCCAGCTCGCTGCGGTGGGGTCCTCCAGCGGCCTGGTGGGGATCATCTTCGGCTGCCAGTTCATCCGCCCCGACCTCGAGGACGACGCCGACACGCCGCTGGCCTTGATCGCCCAGCACGCCGCCTACGTGGCCGAGCGCATCGGGGTGGCTCATGTCGCGCTCGGCTCCGACTTCGACGGCACCCGGATCCCGGCCGCGCTGGGCGACGTGGCCGGGGTGCCGCGGCTGCTCGAGGCGCTGCGGAGCGCTGGGTTCAGCGAGGCCGAGCTCCAGGCCATCGCCTGGGACAACTGGCGCCGCGTCCTCGGCGCCTGGTGGCACTGAGCCCGTTGCGGCTCAGGGCGCGGTGACGTCGGTCTTGCGGCGGCGCCGGTTCTTGTGCGACAGCTCGTCGATGACGGCGGCGAGCACGTCCTCGTCCCAGCTGTGGGTGCGCAGCAGCCGGTAGCGCGCCGCGCTGACGCGCATGTAGGCCTCGGTCTCCGTGGTCGCCCCGACGAGGTCGGCCCCGCGCAGCATCTCGATCACCGGGCGGTACTCGTTCTCCAGCCACAGATACGCCACCTCGCGCCGGCTGATCGGCTCGCCACGATCCTGGCCGAGCCGAAACCCCCACGCCTCGACGGCCTCGGCCAGGCGGCCGTAGTCCCACGGGTCGGTGAGCTGGATCTCGGCCCGGGCGTTGTCGGGCAGCGGCACGCGCTCGAAGAAGACCCGTTCGTGGCTCTTGACCGGAAGCGCGTCCAGGGTGATGGCGCGCTCGGCGCCGACCCGGGTGACGACCTCGGTGACATCGGCGTCGATGTCGGTGCGCCCGAGGGCGCGGGCCACGGAGATCCGATGGTGGCCGTCACGCACGAAATAGATCTGGCCGATGCGCACGAGATCGACCGGTGGCATCGCCTCGCCGCGCCGCATGGCGGCGGCGATGTGCTCCCAGCGCGAGCGCACCCGGCCCGTGGTGGGACGGAAGCTGCGGTCAAAATCGCGACCCCGGTCGACTGTCCCCACGATGGCGTCCAGCGGGACCACGTGCTGACCCGCGGCGTGCTCGCTCACATAGCCGAGCGCCGCCACCACTTCCTCGTAGGGCAGGACATGGCGGACATCGTCGGGCTCGCCCCGCAGGCGGGCCACCATCGCCCCGAGCGCCGCTCGCCTGCGCGCACGTAGAAAGTCAGTCTGCGCATCGAGGTTGGGCATCCCCGTGGAGCGCGGAGCGGGCATGGCATCCGACTCTAGCGGCGCCCCCCGGGGCGCTCCGTTGTCTGTTGGTGTGCCTGCCAGGCGGCTACGCCGCCGCGGCGCCGCTGCCGTTTGACCCGCGCAGCGTCTTGCCCGACTCGGGGTCGAACAGGTGGATGTGCTCGGTGTTGAGCCACAGCTCGGTCTCGGCGCCCTGCCGCACGTTGCTGGCTGCGTCGAGACGCGCGGTGATCTGGCTGCCGCCCTGCTGGGGCAGGTCGCTGGCGCCGGCATCGCTGGCCAGGCACTTGATCGCCTCGAAAGTCCTGTCCCGCGGCGCCTCTCATCGCATGAACGGGCTCCGTTCGACGCCTGGCGCTTCCGGGTAGCCCCTGTCTATGTCGCGCGCGTCGGCGCTCCTCGTAGCATTGACTAGGGAACCTGCGAGTACCTCGGAGATTTACGACCGCGTCGGATACGCCACGCTCACCCGGGTAGGGCTGGTCTCCTACCACGCATTTCGAGCCGAGCTGGCGAAGCTGTCGGCCGCGGGACTCGTCGAGAGTTGCGCCGACGGTGATGGCTCGACCGTGTGGCGACTGCACCAACCTCCGCCGGGGAAGAATGGCGAGCCCGCACCTGGAATCCGACCCCGAGTGGTAGAGCCAACCGAGTCGCACGATCCGCCGTTCGCCGCCGTGGGCTGTCGCCTGCGCGGGAGAGTACCGTGACGCCGATGGGCGAACCCGCGACGCTGATCCGCGAACGGCATCTGGCCGCGTGCGCCGCGACGCTCTCGCTGGAGCAGAAGGTGCGCCTGCTCACAGGCGCGGATTTCTGGTCGCTTCACCCCGAACCGGCGATCGGATTGCGTCGCCTGGTTCTTTCCGATGGTCCGGCCGGCGTGCGGGGTGAGACATGGGACGAACGGCACCATTCCGCCAATCTCCCATCACCGACCGCGATTGCGGCGAGCTGGGACGAGGAACTGGCTGAGGAACTGGGAAGCCTGCTGGCGTTCGAGGCGCGACGCAAAGGCGTCGATGTCGTACTGGCCCCGACGGTGAACCTTCACCGGACGCCGTACGGCGGGCGGCATTTCGAGTGCTTCAGCGAGGATCCGCTGCTCACGGCCCGGATCGGCGTCGCCTACGTCCGCGGTCTGCAGGGCGCCGGCGTCGGAGCAACCGTCAAGCATTTCGTTGCCAATGATTCCGAGACCGAGCGAATGACCCTGGACGCGCAGCTGGATGAGCGGACCTTGCACGAGTTGTACCTGGCGCCATTCGAGGCGATCGTTCGGGACGCGGGGGCCTGGTCTGTGATGGCGGCCTACAACGGAGTCAACGGCGAGCGGATGACCGAGAACGCACTGCTTCGCGACGTACTCCACGACGAGTGGGACTACGACGGGCTCGTCATGTCGGACTGGTTCGCAACCCGGTCAACGGCGCCATCCGCCAACGCGGCACTTGACCTGGTGATGCCAGGACCGGACGGCCCCTGGGGTGCCGCACTCGTGCGTGCCGTTCGCGATGGCGAGGTCGATGGCGCCAAGATAGACGACAAGGTCGTGCGGCTACTGCGCTTCGCCGCCCGAGTCGGGGCGCTGGATGAACCATCGGCGCCTCCCGCTCGGCACGTTGACGATGCCCGGGTGGCAGACACGATACGGCGAGCAGCTGCGGCCGGCTTTGTGCTCGTCCGGAACGAGCGCTCGGCGCTTCCGCTCGTCCGCTCGGAGGTGAAGCGCCTCGCGGTCGTCGGCCCCAGCGCCGCCGTGCCCCGGACAATGGGCGGCGGAAGCGCGACGGTCTTCCCGGCATACGCCGTGTCGCCTCTGCATGGTTTGCGCGCGGCGCTCGGGCCCGCCGTCGAGGTCCGCCACAGCGTTGGCGCACGGGCCAGCAGCCGCATCCCCGTGGCGAGCGCTCCTTGGGTCCAGCGATCCGATGGCGCCGGCGGCGTTGAAGTGCGCTTTCTGGCCGGCGACGGCACTGTGCTCAGGAGGGAGCATCGCCTGGGCTGCACGTTCAAGTGGCTGCACCCCTTCGCATGCACCGCGCCAGTTGAGCGTATAGAGGTGCACGCGGTAATCCGGGCGACAGACCCCGGGACGTACACGATCGCTGCCTCGGGGATCGGGCGCTACCGCTTGTCGCTCGACGGCAAAGAGGTGCTCGACACGCAGTTGGAGCTTCGAGCGGGTGCAGACATCGTGGAGGGCCTCGTGGTCCCGCCGCAGGCGTGCCATGAGGTGCATCTTGCCCGGGGAGAGGAGTCAGAGGTCGTTCTCTCCCATGTCGTCGGATCCACGCCGGCCGCGGTCGGAGGAGCCGGTGTGGCCTTCCAGCTCGGACTCCAGCCGCCTCATCGCACGGACGACGAGGAAATCGAACGCGCGGTGGCTCTCGCCCGGGAAGCCGACGTCGCGATCGTCGTCGTCGGGACGAGCGCGGAGGTCGAGAGCGAGGGCTTCGATCGGACCTCGCTGTCGTTGCCCGGCCGGCAGGACGAGCTCGTGCAGCGCGTCGCCGCGGCGAACCCGGTGACTGTCGTCGTCGTGAACGCAGGCGCTCCAGTGCTGCTGCCGTGGGCCGAGGAAGTAGCCGCCATTCTGCTCGCGTGGTTTCCGGGTCAGGAGTTTGGGAATGCATTAGCCGATGTCCTGCTTGGCCGAGCCGAGCCCGGAGGGCGCCTGCCGACGACGTGGCCGCGGTCTGAGAGGGACCTTCCTTCTCCCCAGCCGCGTAACGGGCTGCAGCCCTACGACGAGGGGCTGTTTATCGGCTACCGCGGGTACGATCGCGATGGCAGGAACCCGAGGTATCCATTTGGCCACGGTCTCGGTTTCTCCAGCTGGCGATACCTGTCGATCCACGCGCCGGAGGAGGCGGAGCCGGGCGCGGACCTGCAGGTTCCCATCGTGCTTCGCAACGTGGGTCCCAGACCTAGCAAGGAGATCGTCCAGGTGTATGCGAGCCGTCCGGGCAGCGCCGTCGAGCGCCCAGTCCGGTGGCTCGTCGGCTTCACGGCCGTTGCGGCGGATGCGGGTGAGGATGTGACCGCGGCCGTCACCATCAGGCCTCGGGCGCTCGAGCATTGGAATGTGGAAGTCGGCCGGTGGGAGCTCGAACCCGGCACGTTCCAACTCTTCGCCGGATCGTCGTCCGCGGCTCTGCCTCTCACTGCCGAAATCGCGACCATCCCGGAAAGCCGCCGTCCGGCGCTCTAGGTGAGGTGAATACAGCAGCATGAACGACGCTTCGGCGCAGGTGGAGCCGAGCGCTGCCGGCGCGGACACGCCGTGGTGGCGCAGTGCGGTCGTCTACGAGGTCTACATTCGCAGCTTTGCCGATGGTGACGGCGACGGCATCGGAGACATTGCTGGGCTGCGCTCCCGCTTGCCTCACCTCGCTCGTCTGGGAGTGGACGCCGTGTGGATAACCCCGTGGTACCCGTCCCCGATGAAGGACGCCGGCTACGACGTCGCGGATTTCCGCGACATCGAGCCCGTGTTCGGAACTCTGGCCGACGCCGAGGCGATGATCGCCGAGTCGCACCGGCTCGGAATCCGGGTGTTGCTCGACATCGTGCCGAATCACGTCTCTGACCAGCATGAATGGTTTCAGCAGGCGCTGGCTGCCGGCCCCGGATCGCCCGAGCGAGGTCGCTTTATCTTCCGGGACGGCCGTGGCCCCAGCGGTGACGAGCGCCCCAATGACTGGGTGAGCAGGTTCGGCGGGCCGGCATGGACCCGCGTCACCGAGGCTGACGGACGCCCGGGGCAGTGGTACCTGCACCTGTTCGCGCCTGAGCAGCCAGACCTCGACTGGAACGACGACAGCGTGCGGGCAGAGTTTGAGGAAACGATGCACTTCTGGTTCCAGCGAGGGGTCGACGGCTTCCGCATCGACGTGGCTCACGGTCTCGTCAAGGCCGACGGCCTCCCGGATGTCGGCTCGATCGTGTGGCCGCCGCTCACTTCGGACCCGGTCGACCATCCGCACTGGGATCGTGACGAGGTCCATGACATCTACCGCCGGTGGCGGAATTTGGCCGACGCCTATGACGATCCCCGGATCTTCGTGGCGGAGGCATGGGTCCACAATGCCGAACGCCTGGCGCAGTACCTGCGCGGTGACGAGCTGCACACCGCCTTCAATTTCGACTTCCTGCTCGCCCCTTGGCAGGCCGAGGAGATGCGGGCGTCGATCGTGACGTCACTCAACGCCCATGACCTGGTCGGTGCTCCGCCCACGTGGGTCCTTTCCAACCACGACACCGTCAGAGAGGTGTCTCGGTACGCCCGCCCTCAGGGTGCCCGACCGCTGCACAGGCTGACCGACTTGCTCGATCTCCCGGCCGACTTCGAGGTTGGTTTGGCGCGCGCTCGCGCCGCAGCGCTGCTGATGCTCGCCCTGCCGGGAGGCGCGTACGTCTACCAGGGCGAGGAGCTCGGCCTGCCCGAGGTCGAGGATCTCCCCGACGAGGTATTGCAGGACCCCACGTGGGAACAGTCGAGCCGCACTGACAGGGGCCGTGACGGCTGCCGCGTGCCGATCCCCTGGTCGGGGGACGAGCCGCCGTACGGATTCAGCCCCGAGGGGGCAGGTGCTTCACCGTGGTTGCCACAGCCTCACTCATGGGCGGCGCTCACGGTCGAGTCGCAGACCGGCGACGACGCCTCGACCCTTGAGCTCTACCGCCGCGCGCTGAAGATTCGGCACGGGCACGCGGCGCTCGGCGACGGAGACCTGCGATGGCTCGACGCGCCCGAGGGCGTGATCGCGTTCGCTCGCGATCCAGGATTCGTATGCATCGTCAATCTCTCCGGAGACCCTGTGAGCGCTCCGCACCGTGCGGAGAAGCTGCTCGCCAGCGGCCCTCTGACCGAAGGGAATCGTGTGCCGGTGAACACCGCCGCCTGGTACACGGAGTGACGGTGCCCGGGACGGACCCGACGGGTCATGTGCAGGCGGTGCACTCGCGCTGAGCTCGCTCGGTCTTGGATCAAGGAGCGGTGGGTGCAGGACGCGTCGTTGATGTTGAGGGGGCGCGGCGGTCCGGTGTGGGCTCGCGCGCGCACCAGGGCTTCGATGTCCGGATGACCGAGTGCCAGCGCCACCGAGACGCGATGGCGTCCGTCTGGGGCCATGCCTCTTCGACGTCGGGCCCCCAGGCAGCTGCGGCGTGATCATCGGTCGAGACGGACCGACCGAGGCGAGCTCCTGGCACCCAATCCGCCGATCCGGGGTAGCTCCGGCCTTCCGCGGCTCTCGCCCATCTGGACGCCGTCTGGTTGACGGCGCCGTCCGAGGCGTTGTCTAGCTACTGAAGGGAGGTTTGCGATGCAAGACCAGTCATCGAACCTTGATGTGCTCGCGGCCAGTGTCGAGGCGGCGATCGCAAGCGGGAGCTTCCCGCTGTTCGACCCGCAAGCGGGCGAGACGGTGCTCGCCCCCGACATGCCGGGCGCAGGGTGTTGGGTTGGAGCGCCGAGCGTGGTCTACGACGCCCCATCGCGGCGCGTGTTGATGTCCTATCGCCGCCGCCGACCGCGGGACGGGTCTGCGGATGAGCGTGGCTACGTGGGGATCGTCGCCCAGAGCACCGACGGTGGCCGATCGTTCACCGACGTGTGGCATGTGACCAAGCAGCAGATCGGGACCTCTTCGCTCGAGCGGTTTTGCTTGCGCCGCGCGCCGGCCGGCGACTGGCTGCTGTACACCAGCTGGGAGGACCCGCCGTCGAGCGACCACTGGCGGATCGACGTGCTGCGCGCCCCCGAGCCCGAGCACTTCGACATCTCAATGGCACAACCAGTGATTGCGCCTGCGGATGTCGGCGTTGCCGCCGTGAAAGATCCGTACGTGATCAGCCACCGCACACAGATGCTGATGTACATCAGCACGTTCCTGCGGCAACACGGGCCCGCCCCCACGTCGCTCGCAACCAGCCGAAACAGCCCCCGCTACACCTGGCGCGGCGAGGCACTGGCCGTCGGCGGCAGCGGTGCCTGGGACGCCTACCAGGCAAGGCTCGGGTGCGTGGTCCCGTTCGGCGGCGGGTTCGTCGGCTACTACGACGGGGCCGGCAGCGAAGCCGCGGACACCGAGGAGCGCTGCGGAATTGCCTGCAGCCTCGATCTCACCAGCTGGCGGCGCATCTCGGTCCGAGCCCCGGCGCTGGTCTCGCCTCACGCAACCGGATCGCTGCGATACGTCGACGTGGTGAACATCGCCGGTTCGTGGTGGGCGTACTACGAGTACAGTCGAGCTGACGGCTCGCACGAGCTTCGGCGCAACGAGGTCCAGGCCGGCAACTTCGGCGGAGCTTGAGTGAGCCCAGCACCGGGAGAGCTAGGGTCCGGACGTTGATTTCTCGTACGGTTGCGCTGATTCTGTTGTCGGTCTCGATGGCGGCTTGTGGCGGGCATCGCACCGCGGCTCGGCACGGTCGGTCGGCAACTGGGGGCGACCCCAATCCGGTGGTCTTCGGAGGGAGGCTCGTCTCGATCGGAGGCGGGCGCAGCCTCTACCTGAAGTGTCAGGGCAGTGGCACCCCGACGGTCATCCTGGAGGCAGGCGTCGGTGCCGGCAGCGACGACTGGAGCGAGGTGCAGCCCCGGCTGGCCCGCGCGACGCGCACCTGCGCGTATGACCGAGCCGGGCTCGGCAACAGCCTGCCCGTCCTCGGCGCGCCCTTCCCCGGCGTACACGATGCCTCCGATGACGTCTCAGACCTCGAACGGCTGCTCGACCACGCTGCCATCACATCGCCCTACGTATTGGTTGGCCGCTCCTACGGTGGGTTGCTCGTGCGTCTGTTCGCCCACGCGCGTCCCCATCGGACGGCCGGGATGGTGCTCGTCGACACGGAGGCGCTGGACGCGAAGCTCGGGGGTCTGGGCGACACCCCGCTGGTCATCATCACACCCGGGCGACCGATTGACAGCGGACCGCCAGTACCGGCGAGTGTCCAGCGCCTGGTGGAGCGGCGATGGGCGACCATGCAGGACGAACTGGCAGGGCTCTCCACGGACCATCTGCATGTGATTGCGTTGCGTAGCGGACACGTTGTGCAGCGCTCAACACTCAACGGGCAGCCCGACGTCGTCATCGCCGCTGTCCTCGCCGTCCTCAATGCCGCCCGCACCCGCACACCCCTACCGCCATGTCCGACCGTATTCCACCGCCCTGGCGTGCAATGCCGCAGCTAGACCGTCGGCTTGGCGCAGTCCCGCGAATCGAGGTTCCCGCGAATCCAGCCCGAACGCAGGCTTCCGCGGTTTTGCGAGGTGCGATAGAAGTCGTCGATGCTCGCACGTCTAACGGGGCGAATTGCGCTCATCACCGGCGTAAGTAGGCAGGCGGGAATCGGCTTCGCCATAGCTCAGCGCATGCTCGCTGAAGGCGCCAGCGTTGTTGTGCACTCCTGGGCGCCGCACGATGCCGAGCAGCCATGGGGGTCCGATGCGGCCGGTGTGCAAGCGGTGGTCGAGGCCCTCGGAGGCGAGAGTGATCGCCTCAGGAGCATCGAGGCTGACTTCGCTGATCCCGGAGCACCGCGCCGAGTCGTCGACTTCGCCGTCGAACAGCTCGGAGCGGTCGACGTCCTGGTGGCGAACCACGCTCGATCAGCCCCGGGAAGCCTGCCTTCGGTCACGGCACCCGATCTGGATCTGGCCTGGGCGGTCAATGCTCGAGCCGTCGTCCTACTTGTCCAAGCCTATGCCGACCGGCACGATGACTCGCGCCGCGACGGCCGGGTGGTGCTGTTCACCTCCGGGCAGCACTTGGGGCCGATGGCGAGCGAGCTGCCCTACGCGATCAGCAAGGGAGCGGTGCACCAGATGACCTGGTCGCTCGCCGACGCGCTCGCGGAGCGCGGGATCACGGTGAACGCGATCAATCCCGGCCCGGTTGACACCGGATGGGCCTCGGACGCGGATCGCGAGCGGCTACGCAATGCGTTTCCGGTCGGGCGCTGGGGCACGCCCGCTGACATCGCGGCAGTCGTGAGCTGGCTCGCCGGTGCGGACAGCGCGTGGATCACGGGCCAGGTCATCAATGCCGAGGGCGGCTTTCGCCGGTGAGGCTCAAGCCCGCAGCCGGCAGAAGGTCGGCGTCAGCAGTACCTGGTCGTCGGTGAGGATGGTCATGGCGGTGAGCCCGGCTGACCACACCGGCCCGCGGGATCCCATGGCGAACGCCGCCGTGGCGTGAGCGTCCGCCCGCGCGAGCGTACGGTCGATCATCGTCACGCTGACCGTTCCGACCGGTGGCCGCCCGGTGTGCGGATCGACCACGTGGGCCCCGCGCTCGTAGGCGCCCGAGGTGGCTACAGCGCCGCTCCGGAGTACGACCACCGCCGCGAGCTGCTCGCGCTGGTGCGGATGGCGGATGCCCACGCGCCAGGGTCCGCCTGCCACCCGCACATCACCGCCCGCCTCGATGCACAGCTGCTGCGCGCCGGCCCGGCGAAGTCCTGCGAAGGCCACGTCCACCGCCCACCCCTTGACGAGGCCCGACGGGTCGACGCCGCCGGGTAGGGCAGCGTGCGCGTCGAAGTACCCATCGGTGCCGGCTTTTAGGGCCTCGCACCGCGCCAGCACCCTCCGAACGAGGGGGTGCGCGTCCGCCATGCCAAGGTCCCCGGCGTTGAGCCGGCTGATCTCGCTCTCCGCGTCGTAGGTGCTGAACGTCCGATCCACCCACCGGAGCCAGCCGAACGCGCGTTTGAGCGCTCGCCGCGGGACGACCCGATCGCGGATCTCGACGGTCACCGTCGTCCCCATCACGTGCTGGGTACAGCGCTCACCCACGGCGTGCCAGGTCGATCGCCTCGCGCAGCGACTTGATCCAAACACGGCTGGTGTACGTCGCGCCGCTCACCACGTCGATGCGTGCGCTGTGGGCCTGCAGCGCCTCACGGCGTAGGATCGGCTCAGCGCGTGCGTTGAGGGCCTGCGTGTGCGGTCCCTCACCGGTCAGGGCAACCGTCTCGACGTCGGTGAGGCGACCGTGGGTAAGAGTCACTTGCACCTGCACAAGCGAGAACGGCGTGGCCATCGGCGGGCTCGTGGCGGTGCGCACGCCCGGACGAGTCGGGGGCCGGCGCGGGCCTGGCGCAAGCGCGGCAGGCGTACGAGCCGCCGGCCGCCCGTGCAGCGCCGAGAGCGGGTTCTTGACACGGGGCGCCTCCGTGTGGAACCGCGCCAGCGCCACCACCACGGCGGCGGTGAGCGCGAGGATGGCCACGGCGCGCCTCACAGGGAGAACCCCTCCGTAGTGATCTGGGCGGCGGGCACGCCGTAGCGCCGTAGCGTCGCTCGCGTCGCGCGGGTCATCTCCGCCGGCCCGCATACATAGATGTGGCGCTCCGCGATGTCGGGGACGAGTGCCCGCAGGTCGTCGCCTGACAGCGAACGCGGCTCGCCGATCAGATAGTGGATCTCCGCTCCCCGACGGGCTGCGAGCTCGTCCAGCTCCTCGCGCAGGATCACTTCCGTGGCACGCGCGGTGCGGTAGACCACGGCGATGTCTCCCGGCGCGCCCGGCATGTCCTCCAGCAGGGCCCGGATCGGAGTGATGCCGACGCCGCCGGCGATGAGCGCTACACGTCGCCGCCGGCGGCTGGCGGCCGTGAACGCGCCGAACGGACCTTCAGCGATCACCCGGGTTCCGGGCGGGATCGACCGGACGCGCTCGGTGAAGTCACCCAGCCCCTTGACGGTGATCCGCAGGCGCCGGCCGTCGGGCGGCGCCGACAGGGAGAACGGATGAGCCTCCCACCAATGGTCGCGGGTTAGGAAGCGCCAGGTGAAGAACTGTCCGGAGCGCACGGCCAACCGGTCGAGGCCGCGACCCCCGACCTCGATCGAGGCCGCCGTGGGCCCCGCGTCGACGACGCGCAGCACCCGCAGCCGGAAGCGGAAAGCGTGCACGATTGGCGCGCCGACCCGTCCGGCAAGCACGATCGCCGCGGTCACCACATAGAGACCCATCCAGTACGCCCGGGCGGCGGGGTTGCCCACGAAGTCGCTGCCGGTGGCGAGCTGATGGCTGTACGCCAGGGCGACTGCCAGGTAGACGTAGAGGTGTGTGAAGTGCCACGTCTCGTAGCGCAGTCGGCGCCGGACGCGTCGCGCGCAGGTCGCGGTCACGCCGAGGAGCAGCCCGAGCGCGGCCACTGCCGTGATGACACCGGGATATCCGCTCACGAGCCGTCCGATCTCCGCCGGCAGTCCGAGGCGGTCGCCAATCGCGTAGCCTGCCGTGATGAGGACCGCGTGGGCGCACAGCAGCCCGATGCAGGCGATCGCGGCGGGGCGGTGCCAGGCGACCCGCCGGTCGAGCGGCGCGGCCCGCTCGAGTGCCGGCAGCCTGGACAGCAGCGCGAGCTGCACGAGCGCGAAGTAGGCGCCCAGCAGGCCGGTCAACCGTCCGGCGCTCACGAGCGCGGTGGGGAGATCTCGCACGTCGCCGAGACCGTTCTGGAGCCAAAGCGAGACGGCGACCGCGGCATTAGCGGCAATGACTGCTGCCACGGCGACGGGTGGACCCATCGTCCGCCAACTCTTCATGGCCTAAGTCTCGCACGACGGCACGCCGAACCCCGGGGCTCTGACCGGCACTCGGCGAGGCGGAACCAGCGGCGCTCAGTGCGTCAAGCTAGTGCCGTCCGTGGGGTCGAAGAGCTTGATCTCCTCGCTCTCGAGCACGAGGTCGACTTCGGCGCCCGCCGCGGCTTTGGAAGCCGGGTCGAGGCGTGCGACCACGGTCGTGGCGCTCTCGCCGTGCTTCGGGAGATCCTCCAACTGAGCGTCTCGAGCGAGCTCCTCCAACTGCTGAGACTCGGCCTTGTCGGTGGCCAGGTCAAAATACACATACAGCTCGGAGCCCATCGACTCGACCACAGCCACCTTCGCGCGGAAGCGCAGGCCCTTGATTGCCTCCCCGGCCACGGCCGCGTCCTCGAAATTCTCAGGGCGGATTCCGACGATGACGTCGCGCACGGCGCCGTCGGCGCGCCGGGCCTGCAAGCGGCTGCGCAAATGCTCCGGGATCGGGACATCTCCCATCGGGAGGTGGAGCGTCTCGCCATCGATCCGGCCGGGCAGGAAGTTCATCGACGGAGATCCGATGAACCCCGCCACGAACAGGTTGATCGGGTCATCGTAGAGGAGCTTGGGCGACGCCACCTGCTGGACGATCCCCGCGCGCATCACCGCAACTCGGTCTCCGAGGGTCATGGCCTCGGTCTGGTCGTGGGTCACGTACACGGTTGTGGTGCCGAGGCGCTGCTGGATCCGCGATACCTCCGTACGCATCTGCACGCGTAGCTTGGCGTCGAGGTTCGACAGCGGCTCGTCCATGAGGAACAGCTTCGGGTCGCGGACGATGGCGCGGCCCATCGCCACGCGCTGGCGCTGGCCGCCCGAGAGATTCGCCGGCTTGCGGTCGAGGTGTTGGTTGAGGTCGAGGATGGTTGCGGCCTCCTCGACCTTGCGGTTCATCTCCTCCTTGGGCGTCTTGGCCAACTTGAGAGCGAAGCCCATGTTCTCGCGCACCGTCATATGCGGGTAAAGCGCATAGTTCTGGAAGACCATGGCGATGTCGCGATCGCGCGGCTCGAAGTCGTTGACCCGCTCCCCGCCGATTCGCAGCTCTCCCTCGGTGATGTCCTCAAGTCCGGCCATCATCCGCAGGGCGGTCGATTTCCCGCAGCCGGAGGGCCCAACCAAGATCATGAACTCGCGATCTCGGATGTCGAGTTCCATGTCCTTTACCGCTTCGAACCCGTCCGGGTAGCGCTTCCAGATGTGATCAAGCTCGACCTCAGCCATTTCGCCATCTCCCTCCCTCGGTACCGGGCGATGGCCAAGATATCACGCGATCACGGCCGCGGCGGCAATTCACGAACCGGGCTCGGGGCGCACGCGCCGCGTCGATCACCACCGCGTCTACCGGGCGACGACCCTCCGCTCAGATTGCCGCGGGGTCAGGGGTTGTGCAGATCGCGGTTCACCGTTGCGCCGCGCGGGTAAACGAGTAACGTTCCGTTCCGCGTGCGGCCTAAGCGCCGCGGTTCACGAAGGAAAGCCGGAGGAGGAGAGATGAAGCGTGGACTTGGTATCGCGGTGGTTTCGGCGATCGCGTTGGCGCTGACCGCGTGCGGCGGCAGCAGCAGTAGCAGTAGCAGTAGCAGCGGCGGAAGCGGAAGCGGTGGCAGCAGCTCGGGCAGCTCGGCCAGCGTCTCGGGCGCGAAGGTCCTGGCGGCGAGCGCGTTGAATAACCCGCCGAAGGGCACGATCACATACTGCACCGGGAAGGACACCACGGGCGCCGCCGCCTACGTCGTCGCCCAGTTCAACGCCAAGTACGGCGCCCAGGGCTACCACGCCTCGTTGGTGCAGTTCCCGGCCTCGGCTGACCAGCAGCGGACACAGTTCATCCAGCGCCAGCAGGCGAAGTCGGGCTCCTGCGACGTATTCTCGTCCGACGTGATCTGGACGGCGGAGTTCTCGAGCCAGAAGTGGCTCTACGACCTCACCCCGTACGTGACGGCGAATGCGTCGAAGTTCATCGCCGCGCCGCTCGACACCGTTCACTACGGCGGCAAGTACTGGGGCGTCCCGCAGACCAGCGACGCGGCTTTCATCTACTACAAGACGGGTGAGGCCGTGCCGTCGACCTGGCAACAGGTGTACGCCGATGCGAAGAAGACCGGCGGCATCGTCTACCAGGGGGCGCCGTACGAGGGACTCACGTGTGACTTCCTCGAGCTTGCTTTCGCGGCGGGCGGCCAGGTGCTCTCGGCCGACGGCAAGAAGTCGGCGATCAACTCGCCGCAGAACGTCAAGGCGCTCGAGCTCATGGTCAACGGCATCAAGGACGGGTCGGCCCCGCAGGCCGTGACGACGTACATGGAGCCGGAGACCGACCAGGCGTTTACCACGGGCAAGTACGGCTATATGCGCAACTGGACCTACGCGTACGCGGCCGACGGCACGGGTGCGCTGAAGGGCAAGATCCACGCCGCCCCGCTGCCGACCTTCGCCGGCGCAGGTAAGGCGAGCATCCTCGGCGGTCACAACAGCGTCATCAGCGTGTACTCGAAGGATCCGGGCCTCGCGCTCAAGTTTGCCGACTTCTTCGCCTCCCCGGCGATGCAGAAGGCGCAGATCCTCAAGTTCTCGCTCGCGGCCGTCATCCCGTCGGTCTACAAGGACCCGGACGTCCTGAAGGCGGTCCCGTACGCGCCGCAGCTCCTCCAGGCGCTGACGCAGGCGAAGGCGCGGCCCGTTTCGCCGGTCTACCCGCAGATCTCGCAGGCCATCTACACGAACGTCAACGACGCCCTGGCTGGCCGGGTCAGCCCACAGGCAGCTCTCCAGAAGGCTGACTCACAGATCAACTCGGCCCTGTCGACGTTCTAACGATCATGGCCACGGTGGCGAATCAGGTTGGAGCGCCGGCGCCCACGCGCCGGCGCTCCAAGGGCCTTTCCGAGAAGCGACTGGCCGTGCTCATGGTTTCGCCCTCGATGATTCTCATCGCGCTCGTGGCGGCATGGCCGATCATCTACGCGATCTGGTTGTCGCTGCACCAGTACAGCGTGCGGGTCGCGGGCCTGTCGCGCTGGGTGGGCGTGGACAACTACTGGACGAGTGGTCTGTCGAATCCTGACTGGCGCGCGGCGCTGTACCACACCCTCATCTTCACCGCCATCTCCGTGACGCTTGAGCTGTTCATCGGCCTCGGGATGGCCCTGGCCATGCACCGCGCCTTCCGCGGTCAGGGCCTGCTGCGTACGGTTGTGCTCGTGCCGTGGGCGGTGCTCACGGTCGTGACCGCCGTGATGTGGCGCACGATGTTCGTGTCGCCCTACGGCTTCATCAACACGATCCTGGGCACCCATACGGTATGGCTCGGGCAGGAGCCGTACGCACTGATCATCATCATCCTCGCCGACGTCTGGAAGACGTCCCCGTTCATCGCGCTTCTGCTGCTGGCGGGCCTGCAGGTGATCCCGGACGACATCTATGAGGCGGCCAGGGTCGACGGGGCCACGGCCTGGCAGCGCTTCGTGCGCATCACGCTCCCGCTGCTCAAGCCGGCCATCCTGGTGGCGCTCATCTTCCGCACGCTTGACGCGTTGCGGATCTTCGATCTGCCCTATGTGCTCACTCAGGGTACGGTCGGCACGTCGACGCTGTCGACGATCGCCCAGCAGACCTTCGCCACCAACCGGCTCTACGGCGAGGGATCGGCGATGGCGATCCTCGCCTTCATCATCGTGATGCTGGTGTCGTTTGCCTACATCCGGTTCATCGGCGGCAATATCCGCGGGATGACGGCGGAATAGGGAGGAGGAGAAAAATGGAAGCATCAACCGTTAGCTCCGCCGAAGCTGTACCGCGCGCTCGCGCCCGGACGGCCAGGAAGCCGAAAAAGGACCGCACCCCGTGGTACATGTGGGTCGTCGTGGTGGCGATCGTGCTGTTCTGCCTGTTTCCGTTCTACTGGCTGATCAACATGTCGCTCAAGGCGGGCAGCGACCTCAACGGCTCCGCCGTCTTCCCACACCACCCGACGCTGACTAACTACAGCTCGATCTTCAAGAACCCCGACTTCGTCGCCTCGCTGCGCAACAGCGCCATCGTGGCGTTCATCACCACGGCGCTGGCCCTCATCGTCGGCTCGTTCTGCGCCTACGCTCTGGCCCGCCTCAAGCTCCGCGGCAAGTTCGTCATCCTGGGCATCGTGCTCTCGATCACGACCTTCCCGCAGATCGCGATCGCGGCGCCGCTGTTCAAGCTGTGGTCGGACATCGGGATCTTCGACACCTACATCGGCCTGATCATCCCCTACCTCACGTTTGCGCTCCCGCTGGCCATCTTCATCCTGGTGTCGTTCTTCCGTGAGATCCCCAAGGATCTCGAGGAGGCGGCGCTCGTGGACGGGGCCACGCGGTTCCAGGCGTTCCGCAAGGTCGTGGTGCCGCTCGCGGCGCCCGGCCTGGCCACCGCGGGGATCCTGACCTTCATCGCCGCTTGGAACGAGTTCCTGCTCGCCGTCACGCTGACCGCGACCACCGCGGCCCGGACCGTTCCGGCCGAGATCTCGTTCTTCACCGGCGCGACCGAGCATCAGGTCCCGTACGGCAGCATCGCGGCCGCTTCGGTGGTCATCTCGGTACCGCTGATCTTGCTGGTGCTGCTGTTCCAGAAGCGCATCGTGGCCGGTCTGACCGCGGGCGCCGTCAAGGGCTAGATCGCGCGGCACCTGAGCGGCCCGAGGTGGAGCCGTACCCTTGACGGAGTGGCGGACGGTCTCGGATCTGGCGACGGGCCCGGGTTACGCGGACGGAGAACCTCGGTCTTCGTGCTGGTAGCTGGACCTCCCGGATCGGGTAAGAGCACCCTCGCTCGGCCGCTGGCGAGAGAGCTGTCCCTTCCCCTATTGGCCAAAGACGCCATCAAGGATGCGCTCATTGGTGTGCTCGGCTTGCCCGTCACGGTCGAGCAGAGCCGCGAACTAGGGCGTGCGGCGGTGATGGCGATGCTCACCGTGGCCAGGACCAGTCTGGGTGCTGTGCTGGACAGCACCTTCTACCCGTATACAAAGCCTCACCTACGAGCTCTGCCGGGACAACTGATCGAGATCCGCTGCGTCTGCCCGCGTGATGTCGTCGAGGCCCGTTACCGAGCCAGGACGGGAACTCGTAGCGGGGGCTACTTCGACTCAGAACGCCCGGTCGAAGAGCTGTGGAACGAGCACCATCTCACTGCCACTGGACTTGGATCGCTTCTCGAGGTCGACACGACCGACGCGGTAGACGCGGCCGCCGTCGCCTCCCGAGTGCGGTCGGTCGTCGCGGAGGACACGCTATGCGCGCCGGTACAGCCCGCTCCCGGCCGCCGGCACGAGCAGGCCGACGACGTCGGCCATCGCTAAGTGGCGGGTCCCAAGCACGCGCCGACCGTCCTGCGTTCATGAACCTCTTTACCGTCGGAGGCCCTCGGGGTGAGGATGCCCGGGCGAATCGTCGGCACGCCCGGCACCCTCCATATCAGTCGCAGCGTCAGCCGCTGACGACTTGGAGGGCCGCGCCAGTCAGGTGGAGATGGTCGCCCGCCGCCAGCAGGCGCTGCACGACACGATTTCGCGAGCTCGCCGACCGCAGCCATCCCGCGGTCGTCGCGATGTGGGGTACGGCGCACAGCGAGCAGCCGTTGCGCGACCGGGATCATGGGCTCGCCCACCGCGGAGACCTCGAACGAGCTCTGGCGTGAGGACGGTCACGTCACCCGGGGGACTGATCGGGTCGTGAACCGGGGCCCCGGCGGGTAGGACGCCGTGCAACGACCGACAGCGAGGTGTGGAATGGAGTACCGGACACTGGGACAGAGTGGCTGCGTGGTCTCGAGCATGGCGCTCGGCACGATGACGTTCGGGACCGAGAGCGACGAACGCGTGTCGCACGAGCAGCTCGACGTGTTCGTCGAGACGGGCGGGACCCTGATCGACACCGCCGATGTCTACAGCGGTGGCGTCTCGGAGGAGATCATCGGGCGCTGGTTGGCCAAGCAGCCGCCGGAGATCCGCAGTCAGGTCGTGCTGGCGACCAAGGGCCGCTTTCCGATGGGGCCGGGCACGAACGACCTGGGGCTGTCGCGCCGGCACCTGCGCGAGGCCCTGGACGCGTCGCTCACGCGCCTGGGGGTGGACCACATCGACCTGTACCAGTTGCACGCGTTCGATCCCCACACGCCGCTCATCGAGACGCTGCAGTTCCTCGACGACGCTGTGCGCTCGGGCAGGATCGGCTACGTCGGGCTGTCGAACTACACCGGCTGGCAGATCCAGAAGATCGTCGACCTCGCCGAGTTCCGCGGCCTCGCGCGCCCGGTCACGCTGCAGCCGCAGTACAACCTGCTCGTCCGTGAGATCGAGTGGGAGATCGTGCCGGCGTGCGAGTCGACCGGTCTGGGACTGCTGCCCTGGTCGCCGCTCGGCGGCGGCTGGCTCACCGGCAAATACACGAAGTCCGAGCGCCCGAGCGGGCCCACGCGGCTGGGCGAGAATCCCAAGCGCGGCGTCGAGGCCTATGACCGGCGCAGCACGCAGCAGCGCACGTGGGACGTGATCGACGCAGTGCAGTCGGTCGCCGAGGGACGCGGCGTTTCGATGGCGCAGGTCGCTCTGGCCTGGCTCACGGACCGGCCGATGATGACGTCGGTCATCCTCGGCGCGCGGACCGTGGAGCAGCTCACGGACAACCTCGGGGCGGCCAGCCTGCACCTCAGCCGAGAGGAGACCGAGCGGCTCGACGTGATCAGCGATCCGGCGCCGCCCGACTACCCCTACGGGGGTCCGGGCGTCGACCAGCGCAGCCGTTCGCTGACCGGACGCGACCGCTGAGCCTCACCGGCGGGTACCACGAGAGCCGAGGAGCTATCCCGCTATGTCACCGACCTGGCGAGCGAGCGTCGCTGCTTCAGCTAGGACCGATCTTCTGCTCCGCTTTGTCGGCGCCGGAGAACCCAGCCGCGGCTATCGCTCCGGGCGACGGGAGACCCAGAGGGGAAGTACGTAGAGGAGAGAACCGGCCGGGCCAGACGGCTCGGTGTTCGTGGACCTCCCGAGTGGGTTCCTGGCCGCTGCGACTGGCCCGAAACCGAAGGAGTATCCGGCTCCGCGCGAGTGTGTTCTATGACTCGGCGGGGTACGGTTCGGCGGTTCGAACGTGCACACCGGTCGCATCACCCCGGAGCTGCTACGACGCAGGCCAGTCCAGGTCATGCTGGTGCTGTGCGGGCTGGCACTGGCTGCGGCGACGGCGGTAGTTGTGGTAGGCCAGGGTCGGGCCCGCTACGGCGGGTATTACCACGCACGGCTCGAAGTGGGTGGCGACTCGTATCAGTACCTGGTGTTCGTGCCGGCCAGCTATCGCGGTGCTGCGAAGGTGCCCCTGGTGGTCGTGCTCCATGGATGCAGCACGACCGCGAGTCAACAGGCTGTTGCGAGCGGCTACGCCCAGGTCGCCGAGCAGCGTCGATTTATCGTGTTGTACCCGGACGTAGACCCGGCAGACCTCGCGCACGGGGGGTGTTGGAAGGGAATCTGGGATCCCGGTGCGGAGGGGCGGGGTCGAGGCGACGCCGGGGCGATTGCCGCGATGACGAGGGCGGTGGTCGGGACATGGAGGATCGATCCCAGGCGCGTCTACGTCATCGGTATCTCCGCCGGCGGATTCGAGAGCTCGATCCTCGGCGCGAGCTACCCCGACGTTTACGCGGCGATCGGCATCCACTCCGGCGCCGCGTACATGGGAGTCGACCTGGGGTGCCTGGCGGAAGGCGAGTCGCGGAGCACCACGGCGACGCTGGCGCGCGCCGCCCTCGGCGCGATGGCGGCGCACGCCCGGGTGATGCCGGTCATCGTGTTCCATGGCGATCAAGACAAGGTGGTTCCTTACCGCTGCGGCGAGCAAGCGCTCCATCAGTGGCTCGACACGGACAACCTTGTTCTCGAGCGAGAACACCGCGCCCCCGTATTGGGGAGGGGAGCCGCGGTGAGGAGGGGCGTTGTGCCTCGCGGACGAACGTATACGGTTGTGTCCTACCCGGATGGGCAGGGATGCGCCGTGGCGCAGTTTTGGACGATCCACGGTATGGGCCACGCTTGGTCGGGCGGATCGAGCGATCCGTCTGTCTCCCGGTACGTGGACTCGCGCGGGCCGAGCGCCGCCGCGGCCTCTTCGAGCTTCTTCTTGCGTTGGAGGCTGTCCGGGGCGGTCGGCCCGTGCGCTCGTCAGGAACGCTGACCCACCCGCGATTCGGCGGCATTGCATCGCTGCTGGATCGATCGATTGCAGGAGGCGGTCGCTACCCGCAACCACTTCGGCAAGCTCGCCCACACGGCAGTCTCGATCAAGCTGCCGCTCTCTGCGCGAAGCAGGCAGATTTCACATCGGCACCGCCGTGCTGCAGGATGGAACGGGACATGAAGGCGGGCGAGTTGAAAGTGATCCGCTTACGCCGGTTAGCCCCGGTTGGCGTATCCCGGGCCGTCGCGCTCAGGCTTCGGGACCGGTGACCCAGGCGTCTATGTCGCGATGGCGCAGCGTGCGCGCGACCGATACGCGGTGGCGCCCGTCGACGATGTAGTAGCCGTCTGGTTGACGGCGCAGGATGACTGGCGGCAAGGAATCGCCTCGTCGGTGCGCGGCCGCGATCCGCTCCCAGCGCCACCGCACGATCTCGGATGCAGGACGAAACTGCGCGTCGAAGCTTTCGGTCGGTTCGAGCGTGCCGACGATGCTGCGCAGAGGCACGGCCTCGAGCCTGCGGGGCCCGGCGGCCAAGGTGGCCGACGACGCGAGCGTTTGGGGGCGCCGGCAGGACCCGCACCGGCGTACCCAGCCGCCCAGCCGGCCCACGAGGTAGGCGCGGCGGGCGTGGCGGAAGTCCCACTGCGCGTCGATCCGTGCCAGTCCACTGCTGTGTGATTGCGGCGAGCTGAACATGACCTCTGCGATGAGCCTGACATAAGAAGGCCCGCCTGCAATCAGCAATCTGCCTGCTCTTAGGCCTTATTCCGTGACGCCAGTGTGACTTTCCGCTGTCATAACCGCAAATCATACTTTGTTCATGCCGATAAGCTGCGGTTATGGACCCGAGGCGGATGCTCACGTTTCGCGCGGTCGCGCACCGGCGTTCGTTCTCGCACGCCGCCCGCGACCTCGCGCTGTCGCAGCCGGCGGTCTCCAACCAGGTCGCCCAGCTCGAGCGCGAGCTCGGTGTTCCGCTGTTGTCGCGCGGTCCGGGCGGTCTCGAGCTCACCGCCGAGGGCAGGATCGTGCTCGAGCACGCCGACGTGATCGAGGGGCGACTCGAGCTCGCGCGGAGGCAGATTGCCGCTGCCGCCCAGGGCCGCCGCGCGCGGCTGCGGATCGGAGCCTTTCCCACCGCGCTGGCGAGTCTCGTGCCCAGAGTGGTCCATCGCCTGCGCCAAGCCCATCCCGACCTTCGCGTCACCTTCGACGAGGGGACCTCCGTGGAGCTGTCCGCCAAATTGAGCACCGGTGCGCTCGACATCGCCATCGTCTTCGAAGAGATGGGCATCGTCCCCGACGCCCCCGGTGCCCAGCTCCTGATGCGCGAACGGTTCTTGGTCGCGCTTCCCCCTGACCATCGGCTCGCGCGACGGCGCGCGGTCCGCTTGGCCGACCTGAGCCAGGATGACTGGAGCGTCGCGCTGACCGATGGCATGATCGTCCGGGCCTGTCGCAACGCGGGCTTCGAGCCCAATGTCGTCTCGATCACGCACGATCAGCTCGCGATCAGTGCGCTTGTCCGGCGAGGGCTCGCCGTCACGCTCGTCCCCGAACTGCTCGCGGACCCGTTTCGCGACCTCGCGCTTAGACCGATCGCCGAGTCAGACCTCGCGCGAGACGTCTACGCGCTGCTCCCACCGGGCAGGCGGCACGCCCTCATCCCGGACGTCCTCGACGCGCTCGCGGCGATCTCGGCCAGCTTCACCCAGGCGCCCCAGGGCCGCGGACAACGCGATCGCGACGGCGGCTAGAACGGCGCGTCGATCGTATGTGCATCACTGCGCTGGAGGCTGCCGACCTCGTCGGGCCGGCAGCGATCGACGAGCAGGACGCTCAGCCGCGTGCGCTCGAGCAGATCAGGGGTGGTGACGAGTCCGGCGAGCCGATTCCGATGACGACGACGTTCGTCGTTTCTCTCTCGGCCATGCGGCACCGTATCGAGCGGGCCGCACGCGCGCGCCGGCGCGGGTAAACGGCGTGAGGCGGAAAAATGCTGTATCGATGAATCGGATGACTCGAGACAACGTGCTCGGCAGCTCGATCCTCTCCGATGAAGGGTGGCCGTACGCGTCGTCGCTGCCGATCGACGAGCAGGATCCCGGTCGCTTTCATGCCCTGTTCGGGCGTGACTCCCTGATCACCTCACTGCAGGTGCTGCCCGCGCACCCAGAAGTGGCGCGTGCGACGCTCCGGGTCCTCGCTGCCCTCCAGGGTGAGCGTTTCGATGCCTGGGCGGATGAGGAGCCGGGGAAGATCGTCCACGAGTACCGCCCACAAGCGGAACCCCGCTTCGAGCAGATGGGCTGGCCGGTGCGAGATGGGCAGTTGCGCTACTACGGCTCCGCGGATGCCACATCCTGGTTTCTCGTCGTGCTCGCGAAGCTCGGCGATGCCGCGCTCGAGAAAGAGCTCTCACGTCACTGGCGGGCGGCCAGTGCGTGGGTCGAGCAAGCGCTCGAACGCGGCGACGGACTGATCCGTCATGGGCCGCGCCAGGGCCGTGGCGGGCTGGCTCAGCAGGGCTGGCGGGATACCTCGGACCCGCTGCAGGCGTACGGTCGCGGGATCATCGACGCCGACGGCCGGATCCCCGAACCACCGGTCGCGGATGCAGACACGCAGGCGGTGACCGTCGCCGCGCTGCGGGCCACCGCCCGGTTGTCCGGGGACGACCGATGGTTGTCGCTGGCCGAGCGGACCACGGAGCGAATCGCGCACGCGTTCTCGCCGGACACGATGGCGGTTGACCGACGGGATCGGCGCGTGTCCGGAGCGGGTTCGCAGCTGGGATGGCTGTTGTGGGCCGACGCGCTGCCGGCGTCCGAGTGCGATGCCTACGCCGAACGGCTCTGCCGGCCCGACGTGCTGACTGACTTCGGGCTGCGCACCCTCGCGTCCACGCACCCCCAATTCGACGCGAGCGCCTACCATCGCGGCGCCGTCTGGCCGTTCGACTCGTGGTTGGGGTGGGGTGGTCTGCGCGCGGCCGGCCGCGGTGATGAGGCCGAGCAGGTGCGCCAGGGCGTACTGATCGCGCTCGACCAGCTCGGAGACGCTCCCGAGCTCTACGCCGTCACATCCGGCGAGCCCGCGTCGATTCCGATCGCCAACCGCGTGCAGGCGTGGACGATCGGTGCGCGATTCGCACTCGAGCGGGGCTGGGACGGGCGTATCAGCCTTTGACCGCGCCGGCTGTGAGCCCGGCGAAGATCCGCTTCTGGAAGATCACGACCCAGGATGATCAGGGGACGTACCCATCGCTTTCGCGTTGTCTAAACCCGAATCAAACGGGGGCGTGCGAAATCCAGCCGCCGTGAGCTGGAATCGTGTGCAAATTCGCCGCGTCGCCCGGGCGGGACTCGAGTACCGCCCGGGCGTCTTCGCCGAGTGGCGGGACAGGCCTGGGCACATCGCACAGATTGACCGCGACGACGTGCTCGCCGCGGCGCGCGACGATCGTCCCATCCGGGCCGTCGAGGAACGTCACCGGCCCGCTCAGCCGGGGACGCAACGCACACAGCGCGCGGATGAGGGCGAGGTGCGAGTGCGGATCCATTTCCTGGACCGCGACGCTTGCGGTTGTCCCGTCGCCGACCGGGAGCCATGGCGTCCCCGTCGTGAAGCCGCCGCCGGGCTCCCCGTTCCACGCCATCGGGTGGCGGAAGGCGTCGCGGCCAAACCGGTCGAGGGCGAGACCGTCTTGGGGGCCGTCGACGACACCGAGCTCGTCGCCCTGGAAGACGAACACCGGCCCGGGCAGGGTCATGAGCAGCGTCGTCACCGCGCGGGCGTTCTCCGGGCCCGCGCGGGTGGCGAGCCGGGTGAAGTCGTGGTTGGAGAGGATCCAGCCCTGCTTGCCGGCGGCGATCGCCGACTCGATGCCGCGCCGCAAGGCGCTCGCGTTGTGGGCATGCATCGCCTCGAAGGCGAAGACGGCGTCGAGCGACTCGAGGTACGGCGTCAGCGCGTCGGACGGGAGGTAGACCTCGCCGATGAGCGCGGTGTCCGGACCGACGGCCTCGCGGATCGCCCGCAGCGCGTCTCCGATGTCCGGGGCGTTGCTCGAGTGGGTGTGCAGGAGCGTCCCGTACCGCGCGTCGAGCGGGAGGATCGGCGGCGCGGTGGCGAGGGGATCGTCACGCAGGTCAGGATCCTTGAGCAGCCGGTCGAGCGCGTCGAGGCGGAAGCCGTCGACGCCGCGTGCGCGCCAGAAGCGCAGCGCGTCGGACACGACTCGACAAACCTCCGGGTTGCGCCAGTCGAGGTCGGCCTGCTCGGGGAAGAACGAGTGGAGGTAGTAGCGGCCGCTCGCCGGGTCGCGCTCCCACGCAGTTCCCCCAAAGCTGGCCACCCAGTTGTTCGGCGGTGCGTCGGCCCAGACGTAGTATTCGGGATGCTCGCGGAACCACGGGTGCTCGATCGACGTGTGGCACGGCACGAAGTCCAGCAGTACCTTCAGGCCCAGCTGGTGCGCTCGTTCGATCAGCCGGTCGAGGTCCTCCAGCGTCCCGAACGCCGGCTCCACGCCGCGGAAGTCGCTCACGTCGTAGCCGAAGTCGGCATTGGGCGACGGGTAGATCGGCGACAGCCACACTGCCGCCGCACCCAGCTCGGCGATGTGGTCCAGGTGCGCCGTCACGCCCGGCAGGTCGCCGATCCCGTCGCCGTTCGTGTCCTGAAACGAGCGCACGTAGACCTGGTAGATGACCGCCTGCTCCCACCACATGGCGCTTGGAGCCTAGCGGCCGTCTTCGCGTCGACGAGCGCTGCCGTTCGTGGTAGCGCACCACGGGCACGTGTCCCAGTCAAACGCGGGCAGGCTCCGCAGTTGCCGGTCGTTGTGGCCGTACCCGCGGTTCACGTAGCGTCCGATGACGAGCGCCGCAACCCGACCTGCGCCGGCTGTCTTCAGGACCGCCGCGGCGCTCTGCGCGCTGGCGCCGGTCGTCCACGTGTCGTCAACGAGCAGGACCGAGCGACCTCCGACCTCGCCGATCGTCTCGTACTTATCTGGGTTGAACCGATGCGGCCCCGCGGCCGCGCCCGTCCGGATCAGGAGGCGCTCGTATCGCTCGCGCGCGGGTCCGACCAGCGTGCCGACGAGCTGCTGGAGGGGATGGGTCTCCTGACGCTCGGGGTCGCTCGACGGCACCGTGGTGACCACGTCGAACCGGGCCACGCCGGCCGCCCGCGCCAGACAGCCCTCGTGGTCGCCGAGGTGGCGCCAGAGCACCGCCGCCAACCCCACGACGAACGGCCGTCCTGGCTCTCCGGTGAGCCGCTTGTAGTTCGTCAGGGCATGGTGCAGCTGTTCGCCGCCCACGCTGTAGGAGATCGGCGCCGCGACATCGACCCACCGCCCGTACTGGGCGCAGCGATAGCAACGGCCCGGTCCGCTGATGAGGTCGAAGCAACGCGAGCATACGTCGGGTCCCCGCCGCGGCCCCAGCATGAAGTTCGCGTAGGGCGCGCTCAAGTCGGCCACCTTGGTCATGGCGCCTACTCGACAAGGGCGTCCGTGGCATTGAGCCGCTCGATCGTTGCCGTGATCTCCGCCGCCTCGGTGACGACATGCACGCCGGGACGCTGGGCCAGTTCCCGCGCCCACGTCTGGGCCAGCAGCGGCGCCAGCAGGAACACCGGGCGCCCATGGGCGAGCGCGAGCCTCGTCTGCAGTCGCGCGCCGCTGCGGTGAGACGCCTCCACCACGACGGTCCCAAGCGCGAAGCCCGACATGACGGCGTTGCGCATTGGAAAACTCGCTCGCGCGGCCGCAGTGTCGGGCCAGAACTGAGACACGACCGCTCCGCCTGCGGCGATGCGCTGCTGCAGCGCCGCGTTCTCGGGTGGATAGGCATGGCGCAGGCCGGTGCCGATGACCGCGACCGTTCGCGCGCCCACCTCCAGGGCGGCGCGATGCGCGGCGGTGTCGATGCCGGCGGCCAGGCCCGAGACCACGACGTATCCCTCGCCCGCCAGGCCCTCGGCGATCGCCCCGGCTGCTGCGGCTCCGGCGGCCGTGGCTCGGCGCGCGCCGACGACGGCGACCGAGCGGGCATCCTGCGGGGTCAGGCCGCCGGCGACGAAGATCAGGGGCGGCCGATCGTGGACGGTGCGCAGGTTGGGTGGGTAGCCACCGTCGAGCACGGTCAGCAGACGAAAACCCTCGCGCTCCCAGCCTTCGATCTCGGTGGCCGCCCGGTCGATCAGGGGCTCGGGGTCCTCGGGCAGGAGGCTCACCTGCCCCTCCGTGATCATGAGCTCGTCCCTGAGCGCCGGCAGCGCGCTCCCGGCCCGCTCGACCGCTTCGACGTATTCGCGCCACGGGCGACGGCCCGCGCGCAGCAGAGCGACGAGCGCGGCGCGATCGCGCGCCGAGCTCATGGCGCTGGCGGGCGCTCGCTCAGTCGACGGCGTCGGTCCGCTTGTGTGCGGACTCGGACGTCTCGTAGGCGAACTCGTGGCCGCCTGCCGGCTTCTCGTTTTCCTGCACGCCGCCGTCGTCCGAGACCACGGTGGCCTCGTGCGAGAACTCGTGCCCCTCGGCTGATGTGTGCGCCGATGCGTGGGCAAACTCGTGGTCTGGAACGGTCTCTGATGCCGCCGCGGCAGGCTCCGCCGTTGCAGCGGGCTCCTCGTACGGCGCCTTGACCTCCTCGGGCTGGCTGTGCTCGCCGTTGATGGCGGCCCTGAAGTCCCGAAGTCCGTTGCCGAGCTGGCGGCCGACCTCGGGAAGCTTCTTTGGCCCGAGGACGATGAGGGCCACGACGAGAACGAATATGAGGTGCGTGGGCTGGAGGATGTCTCCGACCATGCACCCAGGGTACTGGGTTCGACCCGTCGTGGCGACGGATCGTTGAATGAGAACATCCGGAGCTCGGTCTTTCCGTCCATGGGCCCAGCACAGCACGTCTCCGCGGCCGCATGGGCGTCGCGGCCCGGATTGGCGCACTCTTTTTACAGGCCGTCACACATTCGTGACACAGCGGGCGCTCGCACCCCGGAGGCCGGGCCGCTAACGATGGCGCCTGCGCCGGGGCGTTGCCCGTCCGAACGTCACAGACATCGCCCGGCTGGCGGCGGCCGCCCAGGGGTAGTCCGACTCGGTCGCGGTGGTGGCCACCACGAACCGGTAGGCCGTGACGCCGCGCCCGGCCCCGTAGGTCCACTGGAATCGGAATTCGCCATGGCGATTCGTGCGAAACGGCTCCTGGAGGAAATGTCCTCCGGGGTAGGGGACTCGCAGACGCAACGCGACGCCGTCGCCCGGCACGTATCCACCGACGAGCCGGCCGCTGATCGTGATCTTCTTGGACCACGGGACCACCCGCGGCGCGATCGACACCGCGATCCTCGCCGGCACCGTGAGCGTCACCGTCGAGGAGGTCGCCGGCTCCGTCGTTCCGTTGCCGGGGAAGACGGCTTCGATCAATCGCGACGGTCCAGCGGGGACCCTCGCCGTCCAGTCTCCGTAGGCGTCGGTGGTGACGGTGCCCATCAGTCTGAAGCGCGGTGCGTTGTCGTCGGGTGCGGAGTAGACGTCGACCGTCTGCCCGCCCAGCGCGGTGCCGTCGGCGAGGCCCACGAATCCGTTGACCGTGGTGCGCCGGCCGTGCCGCACCCGTCGGGTGGGCTCGTTGACGGCGTGGGGCAGGAGCACTCGGCGCACGCGTCGCTTGACGTAGATCGGCCTGCCGTGGCGCAGCACCGGTTTGCCGTGGCGCTTGAGCACCACCTTGACGGTGCGGACCACGGTCCGGGCGTGGCACTTGCGCACGCGGCGGCGAACGCGTCGGGCCGGCCCGCGCACCCGGACGCGCTTGCCGTGCCGGCGGACGGTGCGGACGCGGCCCGCCACCTTGACCACCTCGGTCGCGGTGTGGCATCGGAGCGCATCGGCGATCCGCGCGAACGTGATCGCGCTGGCGGTCGGCTGCCGGATCGAGAGATCGAGGGTCGCCGTCGGTGAGCTGGCGGTCACGCCGCTGACGTTGACCGCGTTGTTGCGAGCCGAGCAGGCGACCTGGTGAGCGCCGATGCCCACGACGGGGACCTGTGCTGTCGCGCCCGGGTAGGTCTGGACGGGACCGCCGTCCACCGAGCAGGAGATCGCCGCGATGCCGCTGGGCCCGGCGGTGGCCGTCGCCGTCACGTCCTGCGTGCCCGCGGTCGACGCCGTGTCGGGAGGAGCCGACAGGCTGACCACGGGCGTGACGTTGTCAACGTTGATCGACTTGGTGGCCGTGCTCGGCGCGCCGGCCGCGTTGGCAGCGGCGTAGTTCAGCGTGATCGTCCCCGCGCCGTTGGCGAAGGCGGTGGTGTCGACGTTGGCGTCGATCTCGCTGCCGTGGCACTGCGTCCACTGCGTGTGGTCGGGGCTGGGATCGACGTAGGTGCTGATCGCCCTGCCGTTGACCGTGGTCTGCATCAAGCACACGCCGGAAGGGTCAGACGCCGACAGATCGGCCGGGAACGCGCCTCGGACCCAGCCCGATTGGTAATAGAGGTTGCTCGACTGATCGGCGGTGAGCCCGGGGCCGGAGGTCTCCTGCGCCTCGAGCGTGATCGCCAGCACCGAGAACACGATGACCCCGGCGCCGGTGGGCGTGCACGACGCTGCGCCGCAGGACGCCGACCACCCGAGATAGCGCGAGGACTGGATGTGCTCGTTCAGGCTCCCGGCATAACCGTTCTGGTTCACCGCGCCGTGGCAGTCGATCGTGACCTGCGGGGCGCCGTAGTTGACCCCGTTATCGCCGTAGAAGTAGCCGGCCGCGAACCCGTCGTGGTGCAGGTTGCAGTCCGCCACGCCCGGTGTCGGTCACCCCGATGATCCGGATCGACGGCGACGGGGTGATCGTCGACCACTTCGCGTACGCGCCTTGGTGCGCCGGCGTCGTGGGACGTCGGCGTCCAGCTCGGACGGGCAGCAGCGGTCCGCTGGACATGCCGTCGTACGAGGACGGGAGAGAAGACTCCCGGCCCCGCTCGCGCACCCATTGACCCAGTAGACGTCCTGGTACGGGCCGTCGGTCGCGCCCATCGCGCTCTGGCGCGGTCATCCGCCAGCAGCGCGACGCGCCAGGACGAGCGCGGCCCGAATCGACGCCCAGGAGATCACGCTTGCAACGTCCTCAACCGAGTCAGCAGATCACCGCCACGTCGAAAGCCATCGGCGTGGGCTGCCCGGCTTGATTGAACGTGTCGAGGCTGGTCTCCGAGACCTTGTGCCCGCCTCCGTCGGGCACGGTCTCGGTATCGACGTTGCTGACGTAGCCGATCGCCGCGCTGCGCCGTCCCGCCGTTGGGCAGCGTGATCGGGGTCTGGTCCGGCGAGCGCTCGTCAACGTTCGCGACCGTCGCGCACGTCTGCGGGAGCCGCACCGGCCATTGGATGACGTACAGAGCCAGGGACTGCACGCTGGAAAAGACGACGGGCTTGCGGCTGCTGGCCAGCACCGTCGCGTTGGCGCGGATGATCGCCCAGGCGCGGACGCTGCCCCCGATCGCGGATGGGTTGAACTTGTCCGGCGTGATCGACCGGTTCCGGATCTGGGCGGCGCCGACGGAGTTGCGCGGGATGCTGACGGCGGCGTAGCCGGTGCCGCCCAGCGCGACGAACAGCGCGATCCAACCGATCAGGTTGCCGCGGAAGTGGGCGATGACTCGGTGCACAGGGCCCTGCCTTTCAGATGACGACATGTTTCGGGAGCTCATGGGCACCTGGGATTGCAGCGGCCGATGAACGAGCCGATGCCAATCGGGCCTGGAGTAATCGAAGGCTTAGAACCCTCGGAGCCGGCCGTCGATGCGGTTGCGCTGCTCCGGTCAGAGACGGCGGGAGCCGTGCTGGCGGGGGTGGTCTGCGTCGTCGTCGCGGGAGAAGCGGACGTCTCCGTGGCGGTCGGCGCCGTCGAGCGATGCGTCGCCGCCGCACGATGCCGGCTCTTGGCCGGCAGCTGGCTGCGCCCCGCCGCCTTGCTTCGCGCGCGCGTGCGCGCGTGATCGTGCACCGCCTGCGGGGCCCGGTGAGCGGTCGCGTCCGTCTTCGGCAGCGGCCGGGATTCCAACGCCGCGGAGTCCTGGGCCAGCGCCGTTGTCTGTGGGTACGTCTGCGCGTGCACGGGTCCGGTGTGGGCGGCGGAGTGCCGACCAGCCGGCCGCGCGTCGAGTGCGAGCACGGCCGGTACGGCCACCGCCGCTGCGCAGACCGCGACCAGGGCCCAGCGGGCCCGGAGCACATGCAGGCCACGCGGGCCATGTAGAGCAGGCAGGCGAGGCGTGCGAGGAAGACGGAGGTGCCGCCGCGCCGCGACGGGTGCGACGAGGCCGACCGGCGGAGTCAGCCGGTCACCGGCCCCGCCGACAGGTGCCTGGACGGCATCGTGCAGGGCGGCCGCGTCCTCGCTCCAGAACGCATCCGCTGCGGGCGGCGGCGCATCCTCGACGTCGAGCTGCGCCGCGCGTGCCCGGCCGGCCGCCCCGATGGGCACGAGCTCCTCGGGAGGCCCCAGCCAGTCTCGAGGAAGCCGTATGACGTTCTCCTCGTTGCGAGTCGCCCGGTTGCCGTCTTCGGTTGGACCGTCGCCCGTTGTCACGGGTTTGCAGACCTTTCTTAAGTCCCGGTGCCCTTCCGTCTCCCTGGCGAGGTACAGTATAACTCTGAATTAGGCCCAGTTTGTCTCAATTAGCAAACAAACGATGAACCACAGCGAGCCTGAAGAGACGTATCTGACCGTTGCCGAGGTGGCGTCGACGCTGAAGCTCAATCAGCAGACGGTGCGCAACTGGATCGACCAGGGGACGCTGCCGGCCCTGCGGGTGGGCCGGCGGGTGCGCATCAAGCGCTCGGACTTCCAGCGCATCCTGGAGCAGAGCTACAGCGCGGGTCAGGCGGCGCCGAGCCTGCAGCCCGGGCCGAGCGCCGACGACTTCTGGGGTGGCGAACCGGTCGGCGTGGCCGAGCCGGGACCGGGGTCGGCGGGCTCCGGATCGGGGGCCGAGGGAGGGGGATGAGCTTCGAAGAGGATCTCGACCGCCAGCGGGCACGGATCATGCGTGCGGTACGGCACGCCAGCGACGGCTGGGCGGCGGCGATGCGGGCGCACAAGCTGGCGCCGCCGGACGCCGGGTTCGCTCAGCGGCTGCGCGATCTCGCTGAGGCGGCCGCGAACGAGCAGGTGGCGTGGGAGCACGCCCATGGCGCGGGGCTGCTGTGGCGACCGGTGCCGGGTGCCGAGAACGCTGCGCCGCCGTACGAGCTTCGCCCCGGCACGGGCCGGCGCGGGCCCGCGCCATTGTGGGAGCGGTTCGACGCGGCGGTGACCGCGCTCAACCACGCCATCACCGGCTCCAGCGCAGCCCAGGTGGCCGACGCGTTCGGCGAGTTCGCGGATGCGACTGGGGCTCTGGCGGACGCCGTCGCGGTCGAGGACGGCCTCTCGCAGACGGCCCGGCCGAGGGCTCATGGAGCGGCCTGAAATCGCGTTTGCGCACGACGGCTGCGCAATGTGCCACTAAATAGAAGACCGGATGGGAGTTTGTCTACAGGACGTTTACTGTGCGGCAAGCTTTGAGTGGCAACCTGGGCTGGAATCGATGCCGACGGGAGGGGTAAATGCCTCAGATCATCGTGACCGCAGACAAGTCGTCTGAGGACGCCGAGCCGCCCATCATGTTCAAAGAGCGCGTGAGCGTGAGCGATTTCGAGTCACACCATTTCGCCACCCAGCTGGTCGAGCGGCTGGAGTGGGCAGTGGGGGACGCTGACGAGGTCAACCGGAGCTCGCGACTGAAGGCGGAGCAGCGGCGGGCGCGGAAGCGCGTGATCGCCGCGACGCAGCGTGAGATGACCCGGGCTCAGCGCGCGCGTCGCTCGGCCAGCGTCGTCACCACAGCCTCATAGACGCCCGCGCCGTAGCTCTCTGAAGCAATCCGTACGCCCCGCCGGCCCGTCACCTCGCCCTCGAGCGTGAGGTCCCGCTCGAGGGCGTTGGCCACCAGCCAGAAGGCGTCGACGACCGACGCGGCTTCGAGGTCCTCGCGGGAGTCGCCGGCGGCGATGCAGTCCTCCGGCTGGTAGCCGCGGATCTGCATGTGGCGGGCGACGCCGCGGCTCTTGGAGGCGCCGGCCGGAATGAGGTGGTAGGCGTGGATCACCGGCATCCCCGCCATCTGCTCCGAGGCGGGGCGGATGACCCCGTTGTCCACCAGTCGCAGCCAGCCGAGGCCCTCGCTCTCGAGGAGTGCCGCGACCTCGTCCAGGTCCACGTTGCCGCGGAACAGGTGCGACACCTCCCGTCCCCGCGACCATGGCGTGTGGTACTCGAGCCGGCCGGCGAGGCGGTCGAGCAGGAGCGCGGGCGCGCCCGATGCGTCGATCTGGGCGTGGATCGTCCCGTCGCCGTCACTGGGGACGATCCCGTCGGTCAGCCACTCCAGCTCGCCGTCGACCACCAGGCCGCATCCGAGCTCGAAGATGTAGGCGCGCGAGCCGATCAGCCGCGCGCAGTCAAACACGCTGCCCTGTCGCCGGCCGGAGTAGATGACTACCTCCACGTCGGCGCGGGCGCAGGCCTCCAGGGCGCGCACCCCGAGCGCGCTGAAGCGTCCGTCGGCTCCGGTGAGCAGCGACGCGTCAGGGCCCAGCAGCGTTCCATCCAGATCAACGTAGAGGCAGCGCACGGCGGCGCGACCGTAGCACCGCGCCGCCCACGGGCCGCCGTCGACCGGCCGCCATACTGAGAACCACGCGTGTCGGCCGTCCGTGAAACCGAGCCCTGGGAGGCCCTCCTCAGCACCGGACGCTCCGAAGAGCGCCTGGTGCACGACGATGTCTATGAGGGTCGGCCCGGACGGCTGGTGTCGATCCCAAACGAGCTCGGCTGGCAGGTCGCGCAGGCGCTCGAGCGCGCCGGGATCGAGCATCTCTACAGCCACCAGGCCGAGGCGCTGCTCAAGGCCTTCGATGGCCCGACGGTCGTCACCACGGGCACCGCCTCGGGCAAATCGCTGTGCTTTCAACTGCCGACCCTGGAGGTGCTGACCAGCGATCCGACGGCCCGGGCGCTGTACCTGTACCCCACCAAGGCGCTGGCCCAGGACCAGGCGCGCTCCCTGCAGCGCTTCGGCCTGGACAAGCGCATCCGCCCCGCCATCTACGACGGCGACACCCCGCGCCACGAGCGGTCCGCCATCCGCAAGCGCAGCAACCTGATCATCACCAACCCCGACATGCTCCACGTCGGGATCCTGCCCCACCACGCTGCATGGGGCGACCTGTTCGCCAACCTCGCCTTCGTCGTGGTGGACGAGGCACACGTGTACCGCGGGGTGTTCGGCTCGCACGTGGGCAATGTCCTGCGGCGGCTGCGTCGAGCGGCGGCCATCCACGGGACCGAGCCGCGCTTCCTGCTGGCGTCGGCCACGATCGCCAACCCCGTTGACCTTGCCGAGACGCTGACGGGCCTTGCCCCCTTCAACATCGTCGAGCACGACGGCGCGCCGCGCGCCCAGCGTCGGGTGGCCATGTGGAACCCACCGCTGCTCGACGAGCGGCTGGGGATCAGAGCGAGCGCGCTCTACGAGGCGGCCGAGGTGTTCTCCGAGTTGATCTCCAGCGGAGCCCGGACGATCTGCTTCATGAAGTCGCGCAAGGGCGTCGAGCTCATCCTCAAGCACGCCGTCGATCGCCTCCCCGCCGAGCTGGGCGAGAGGGTCGCGCCCTACCGCGCCGGCTACACCCCGGCCCAGCGCCACGAGATCGAGCGGCGGCTGACCACCGGAGAGCTCTTGGGGGTGGTGGCCACCGATGCGCTGGAGCTGGGGATCGACATCGGCGAGCTCGACGCCGCGGTGTGCGTCACCTTCCCGGGCACCGTGGCCAGCCTGCGCCAGATGTGGGGGCGGGCGGGACGCCGGGGCCGAGGGCTGGCCGTCTACATCGCCGGCGAGGACGCCCTGGATCAGTTCTTCTGCCGGCACCCCGGCGAGTTCCTGGGACGCCCGGTGGAGGCGGCCATCCTGGACCCGGGCAGCCCGGAGATCTATGCCGAGCATCTGCTGTGCGCCGCCCACGAGGCGCCCCTGTCCGACGCCGACGAGCCGATCCTCGGACCGCAGTGGCGCGAGTACGCCCAGGAGCTGACCGACGCCGGCTTCCTGCGCGAGCGGGCCACCGGGTTCGTGCCCAGGCGCGCCGACGACTATCCCGCCGCACGGGTGGCGCTGCGCTCGGCCTCCCCGGACAGCTTCGTGCTGCTCGACGCCAGCTCCGGCGAGGTCCTGGGGACGATCGAGGCGGGACGGGCGTACTCCACCGTGCACGAGGGCGCCGTGTACCTGCACCTCGGCCGCTCCTACCACGTGCTCCAACTCGACCTGGGCGCCCGGCGGGCGGTGCTCGAGCCGTTCGACGGCGACTACTTCACTCAGGCCAAGCGCGAGATCATGACCTACATCGAGCGCCTTGAGGAACGGCGCCTGACCCACGGCGTGACGCTGTCCTACGGCGCGGTTGTGTACACGGAGACCGTCACCGGCTACCAGCGCAAGTCCCTTCAGGACCACGAGGTCATCGACTTCCAATCGCTGGACCTGCCGACCACCGAGTTCGACACGCGGGCGCTGTGGTACGAGCTCGATGAGCTCATCGACGCCGAGCCGTTCCCCTCGGCGGCGCTGCTGGGCGCGCTGCACGCGCTCGAGCACGGCCAGATCGCCGTGCTGCCACTCATCGCGATGTGCGACCGCTGGGACATCGGCGGCCTGTCCACTAACGCGCACCCCCAGACGGGCGGCCCGACCATATTCATCTATGACGGGCACCCCGGCGGGGTCGGGATCACGCGCCGCGGCTATGAGCAGTTCGAGCGGCTGGTGGCCGATGCGCAGCGCCTCATCGGGGAGTGCCCGTGCCAGTCGGGGTGCCCCTCGTGCGTGCAGTCGCCCAAGTGCGGCAACCTCAACGAGCCGCTGCACAAGCAGGGCGCGCTGGAGCTGCTGCGGCGGATGACCGCCGGCCGGGCGGACGATCACAGGATCTAAACGACCCTCGACGGCGGCGGGCTGAGAATGGCCTCATCCGCCTGCGCAGCGACTCGTGGCAGGGAGCGACCCCGGCCTCCGCGTGGCCGGGCAGAGCCCGTGCCCTCCCATCCGCCCTGGAGATGCTGAGCCGGCGCCGCCCTGCGACGCCGGGTGAGGGGTTCGTGCCGCTGCCGGCGCCCGCGGGCGAGCCGCCGTACCGCCGGCGGCTCGCCGACGTCCTCGATCCCGATCGGGTAGCGGCGATCGACCGGGCCGGCGTGGTGCGCTTTCACTGCGTCGGGGACACCGGCGGCTGGCGCGATGACCGGCCCCAGCGCGGCGTGGCCGAGGCGATGGTCAACGAGCTGAGCGGCCCCTCGCCGGTCGAGTTCTTCTCCCACCTGGGCGACGTCGTCTACCCCCACGGGGAGGAGGCCGGCTACAGCGCCCAGTTCTTATCGCCCTACGCGGGTGGCGCGGCCGATCGCAGCCCAGCCGAACGTCTACTGGACGCTGACCCATGATTGGCTGTGGATCGTAGGCCTCTACACCAACGTCCCCGAGGGCGGGCAGCTGGGCGTCGATCAGCTCGCCTGGCTGGTGGGCGAGCTGAGAGCCGCGCCCCCCGAGGCCACGCTCATCCTGGCCATGCACCAGCCGGTCTACTCCGTCGACGTGGTCCACGGATCCAACCTCGAGCTCGGCGAACTGCTCGACGAGTGCTTCGCGCGCGCCCGCCGTGCGCCCGACGCGGTGTTCACCGGCCACGCGCACAACTACCAGCGCTTCGCTCGGCGGCGGAACGGCCGTCCGATCCCGTACCTGGTGGCGGGCAGCGGCGGCTTTCACGAGCGCCACGAGGTCGGGACGGGCCTGCCCGACCTGCCCGCCGCCTTCCCCGGGGTGGCGGGCGTGACCCTGGAGTCGTTTCAGTGCAGCGAGCACGGGTTCATGACCGTCAGCGCCCGGCGCACGGGCGCCGAGGTCGTCTACAGCACCGTGTCAGACGGAGTGGCCCGCCACTTCGACTCGTTCCGGATCGCTCCGGGACGCCTCGCCTGAGCGGGACCGGTTTCCGCCGCCCACGACCGTCGCCCACTCGCTAGCATCGCCCGGCCAGGGCGAGATAGCTCAGTTGGTAGAGCACACGACTGAAAATCGTGGTGTCCCGGGTTCAAGTCCCGGTCTCGCCATCGCCACTGTGTTGGCATCCATGCCCTGACCGGGGACGTCGCCCGGACCGGTTCGAGTCCGGGTCTCGCCACTACTCGCCATCCCTGCGGCGGTCACCTACAGGCTTGTGGCGCGCGTACCCCCGGATCCAAACACAGCGTCTGGGAGCGCGGGATGCTCTGTTTCCGAACCGTGTAGACGATCACGTAGCCGACATGACCCGGGATGGTCACCTGGATCGTCACTCTGCTACGCGGTTGTAGCTTCGCCCGCGCGAAAGCGAGCGTGAGCGCCAGGCGTCCACGGTGCGGCCGGAACAGATGCTTGCGGAACGGGCAGCCACCCCCCTGACAGAGCACCGTCACCGTGGCCCCTGGCGGGATGCCGGAGACGCTCAACTTCTGCACATTGGTGTGGCACTGGCCGGACCGCGCGCACGAAAAGACCCACAGGTTGAAAACGATGACGGCGACGCGTTGATAGGCGAACTTAACCCGGATCACGGCCGTGGAGGTGCCCGTGAATCTCACCAGCGTGGGGAGCGCGAGGAAGTGCGATAGCACGCGCGCGCCCTCACGGTTGAGCGTGAGCCGAACCGTTGCGCTCGTCGTCGCCGGAACGCTGTACGCGCCTTGCGCGACGGTCGTGGTGACGGTGACCGGCGGCTTCGGCCGCGGTTTGGGATGTCGACGGGGCGGTTTCTTCGGGACGGTCGCGGTCACGCCGACGATCGTCTTCCCGGACCGACGGATCTGACTCGTGGCTGCGATCTTTCCGGCGCACACCTGTCCGGCGATCCCATGGCAGGTGATGGTGAACGTGGCCACGCGACCGACGCTGGACGCGAGCTTCACCTGGGCCGTGGCCGGTGGAGGCGGAGCGATCGTCAGCGCCAGCGAGCGGCTCACGGCGATGCCGTCTGCGTCGGTGACCGTCAGCACCGGATTGAACGTCCCGGCCGCCGACGGGGTTCCGGACACGGTGCCGGTGCCTGAGTTGATGGCGAGCCCGGGCGGCAACCCCGAAGCCTGCCAGGTATAGGCACGAGTCCCACCGGTGGCGTTTGGCGTGGCGCTGTATCCCGAGGCGACCTGCCCCGAAGGGAGCGCGCTGGTCGTCATCGCGAGGTCCGCGATCAGCACGAGCGTGTGGAACGCCAACGGTCCCGACGCCACCGCATCGACGGTCGTACCGGCAGGGAACGGCACCAGTGTCGGCGTCGGCTGCGGGTTGCCGCCGGTGTTAAAGCCAAGCTCGCCGAAAGCGTTCTCGCCCCAGGCGAACAACTGCCCGCTCGAGGTGATGGCGAGGCCCCGGTTGACCCCAGCCGCCACGCTGACCACGGGCCCCACCTCTCCCGGAAGGTTGACCTGCACCGGCGTCGGGTGAGTGTTGCCGTCGGGCGTGATGCCGAGCTCTCCTTCATCGTTGTCCCCGAAGGCGAACACCTTTCCGCTTGCGGTCGCGACCAGGGTGTAGGAGTCTCCGGTTGTGACCTGGACGGGCTGGCCGGACCCCGGCGGCAACGTGATCGGAAAGGGCGTGATGTTTGGCGTGCTGTTCGCCGGGAATCCGAGCTGTCCTCGAGAGTTGTCGCCCCACGCATAGATCTGACCACTCGATGTGACCGCGAGCCCGAAGTCGGTGCCCTCCGCGATATCGATCACCGGGCCGATCTCGTTCGGAAGGGTCAGCTGCTGCGGCGCGTTAGGCGGCGTCCGTGGTCTCGTTGCCGGTGGGGAAGCCGAGCGCGCCGTCAAAGTTGTCCCCCCAACCGAACACCTGGCCGGTGGCCGTGAGCGCCAGGCTCGAGTTGGATCCGGCGGCGACCTGGACGATCGCGCCGTTCGCTCCGAACAGCGTGACCAAGGTGGGGATCGGATGCGGATATGCCATCCGCCGGGAAGCCGTTCTCGCCGAAATCGTTGTCGCCGAAGCTGTAGAGCTGACCCGTTGTCGTGAGCGCGAGCGTGTAGTTCTCTCCGGCAGCGACGATCGCCGGCGGCCCGCTTGCCTCCGGCAACGAGACCGGCAGAGGCGTGGGATTGGGGGTGCTGTTGTTGGGATTGCCGAGCTGGCCCACCGTCGTTCTCGCCCCACGCGAACAACTGATTTGTCGACGTGACCGCGAGCGAGAAGAACGTCCCCGCCGCCAACAGCCTCCCGCCGCCTGTCGCCCCTGGCAGGTTCACCAGGCTGGGCGTCGGGTTCGGGTTCGACGTGCCGTTGTTCGTCGCGTTCCCGAGTTCGCCGTCGAGGTTGGACCCGAAGGCATAGATCTGCCCGGGGCTCGTCCCGGCCGCCGAGCCAGCGGACGCCATCGCCGCGGATGCCAGCAACGCTGCCACGACCAACCCCAAGCTGCGAACGCATGCCCCGGCCCACATGCTCACGGCTTATCAGATCGCGAGGGCCCGGTCAAGGCCTGCAGCTCCGCTGAGTGTGGTGTCGATCACCCCGGCGCCCGCGTGACGCTGCCGGGAGGCCCGGCGGTGGATGGGCGGAACGCTGAGGCGCGGGGCGAGGTGCTGTGCCGCGGCTTCGCTGGCATGCCCTGGTACCCGGACGTGTTCCCGGCTCCCCTGCTCGCAGGCGCTCGACGGCGTCGCGCAGCTTGTCGAGCTTTCCCGAGCTGCGGGACCATGGACCTTCGGTTGAGCGCCAGCCACACGACCGGCGAGTTTCTGCTTCCAGGCTGGCTGGCCGACTTCCGCCGTGAGCGCCCTGACGTTCATCCGCAGCTCGAGATCGTCAACTCCCAGCGCGTGATCGAGGCAATCCGGGAGAACCGCAGCGAGACGGGTTCATCGAGGGCCGGGACGCTCCTGCGGGCCTCCAAACCCTCGCCGTCGCTCATGATGTGATCGTTGCGGTGGTCGCCGCAGACCATGCGTGGGCTCGCCGGCGAGCGGTCACGGTCGGTGATCTCCTGACGGACTCGTGTCTGACCCGCGAGGCGGCCTCGGGCACGGGTGCCGTCGCCACTTCGGCCCTCGCGCTCGCCGGCGTCGAGCTGACCCCAGCATTTCAGGCCGCCAGCGCCCAGAGCCTCAAGCGCGCGCTTTCCGGCGGCGGATTCACACTCATTTCGCGTCATCACCCACTGCGCAGCGGCGCCCAAGCACCGGACTCAGGGTTTGTCTGAGATAGCTCACGCGGTCCACCAGCCCCGTGCTGAATGTCAGGGTCAGCAGCAGTACCGTCAGCGGATGCCGAACGCGGGCGGCGGCCGCCTGCGGGCAAGCCCGAGCGGCCGTCTCGACGTCGACCGCGGCCAATGCCGCTACGCGGCAGCGCCTTCCTTCAGCCAACGCCGGAAGCGCTCGACCTCGTCTTTGGGCCAGGCGCCATCGCAGGGCATCGTCCCCTCGCTCAAGCGCTCCGCGATCGCTTCGGCGTGAGCCACGACGTCCGCATATGACCACAGGTCGAAGGCTCCGCGCATCGCCTCTCGATCCTTGTCCCGGAACAGGGGCTTGATATCGGCCTCGAATCCGAGCCTGGGTGATTGCGCTGTTCCCATTTCATCCCCTCCTCAGGGTCTGCGGCACGCCGCGTCGGCGCGTACGACGTTCCGCGCCTGGCGGCCACGCGAGCGACGCTACCAGCCGGGGCAAGCGCCGAAAGCATGGACAGGCCGCCCGCCCGAGTCAGACAGGCCAGTGCTCCTGGACGAGCGCCAAAGTGGGGATCATGGCGGCGCTGCAATCCGGTCCGGGGCGGGTTGCCCGGTGATCGCCGTGGGTGTGGCGGCAGCCGTCGGCGGGTCATGCGGCGCTCGCTTGCGCGAGGATTAGCCCCTGATGGCGCTGGCTTACGAGGACTACTACAACGTGCTTGGCGTGCCGCGCGACGCGGACCAGGACGCGATCCGCCGCGCCTACCGCAAGCTGGCCCGTACGTACCACCCCGACCTCAACTCCGACAGCGACGCGGAGGACCGTTTCAAGGAGTTGGGTGAGGCGTATGAGGTGCTGTCTGATCCTGACAAGCGCGAGCGCTACGACCGCCTCGGTGCCAACTGGCGCCAACAGGAGCAGGAGGCGCCGGACGCGAACTTCGAGGAGTTCTTCACCCGCCAGGGGTTCGGCCGCGACGACGCTCGGGTGGAGTTCGGCGACGACCTGTTCGAGCGGATGTTCGGAGGCCGTGCCAGAGGCGGCGCGGGCTGGCGTGCCGACGGGCCGCTGCGAGGCTTCGACCGCGAGGCGCTGCTCGAGTTGTCGCTGGAAGACGCGCTGGAGGGAGGACGCCGCAGGCTGACGCTCGATGATCGTGAGATCGATGTCAACTTCCCCGCCGGGGTGCGCGATGGCCAGTTGATCCGCCTGGCCGGACAGGGCGCACCGGGTCGCGACGGTGGTCCGTCCGGCGACCTCTACCTCCGCATCGCACTGAAGCCCCACCCCAACTTCCGCCGGCGCGGCGACGACGACCTCGACGTCGACCTTCCGGTGGCGCCGTGGGAGGCCGCGCTCGGTGCGACCGTCCCGGTCAAGACCCCGAGCGGCACCGCCCAGGTCCGGGTCCCTCCTGGCTCCTCCAGCGGGCGGCGCCTCCGGCTCCGTGGGCGGGGGCTGCCGAGGTCCGGCGGCGACAGCGGCGATCTGCACGCGATCGTCAAGATCACCGTTCCCAAGCAGCTGTCTGACCGTGAACGCGAGCTCTACGAGCAGCTCGCGCAAAGCTCACCCCGGGAGACGACCGCATGACGCGCGAAGAGCCGGTGAAACTGGCCGTCGTCGCGCAGCGGGCGGGGGTCCGGATCGCGGTGGTCCGCCGCTATGTGGAGTTCGGACTGCTCGAGCCTCATCCTGAGCCGGCCGAGGTACCGCGATACGACCCGCGCAGTGCCGGCCGGGTCGCGCAGGCGGAGCGGTTGCGCCGCGACCTCGGGCTCAACTACGCCGGCGCGGTGCTCGTGTGCGAACTACTCGACCGGATCCGCGACCTCGAAGCCCGACGATAGTCGCTGCCGGTACGTGTGCCGGGCGATCAACAGATCGTTGACGGCTGCGTCGGATCCAGACTCGCCTCTAGGCATCTCGGCCTCAAAGTGCCCAGATGCGCACGGTGCCTCCCGCCCCGCCGCCCCGCCGGGGCGAGCACACCCCAGGGGATGGCGGCCAGCGCGACCCGACGCGCGAGACGCGCCAGAGGTGCTCGGTGCCCCGACGCGTCTGGCGCGCCGCGCCGCGCCGTCCGCCCACGCCACTAGATGCGGCTGATGAAGGACGAGAGCAAGCGTTGCGTGCACACGGCGGCGGCCGCCGGGTCTCGTGCGATGACATTCAGGAGCGCCTGGACGTCGCCCGTTGCGTCGTGTGCGCCTGCCCAGCCGGCGACCACCTCTGGCGTCGCCTCGGGGTGAAACTGCACCCCGAGGTGCGGTCCGAACCGGAAGGCCTGGGGTCCGAGCCGGTTGTGGGCCAGTCGCTCGGCGCCGGGCGGCAGCGTGATGACGTCGTGCTGCCACGCCAGCCATGGCCCGCCCGCGATCAGGTGGGGGACGGCGGTATCCACCATGGCCCAGCCACGCAGGGGTCTCGGCGCCGGCTGGACCGCTCCGCCCAGGGCCACAGCCAGGACGCGCGCGCCGTGGCCGATGCCGAGCACCGCGGTTCCCGCCTCGTCGGCGCGGCGGACCCAGTCCACGTCCCGGATCAGGTCACCCCGGGCGCGAGCGTCGGCAACGCGATCGTGTCCGGCGAGAATCGCGAGCGGCGCCGAACCGGGATCGGGCAGTGCATCGCCCCCGCCGCCGGACACGGCGATGGGGTCCAGTCCATGGTCGATGAGCGCCTCTACGAGCGGCGCGGCGACGGGCGTGGGGTGCGGCTGGACCACGAGCGCCGTACGGCGGAAGAGAGTCGCGGCATCACGGGTCAGAACGGCGGATGCGCCGTTCACGGTTGATAGGGCAGGCATCGCTGAGGGACCTCACTGATCGGGGTCACGCCGGCACCGCGACGGCGTGGGGACTCCAGACAACGGCTGAGTCGGTCGGGACGGTGCGCGACGGCCGACCTGACGAGGATCTGCTCCGGGCTCAGCGGCTACATCGTGCGAGCGGATGCGCGGCACGGTCGTTCGCAGGGCCAGTGCCCTGGGAGTGGTGCGGTGAGTGCGCAATCTCAAGCATCTCGATTGAGTTTACAGCATTATGCGATTGTCCCTTGGCGACGGCACCGAACCGAGGTGGAGATGCGCCCGCGGGGGTCGGGCGCTCAGTCAGTGCGACGCTTGGCTCTCGACCGTGTGCGTCGGCTCGTCCGCGGACACCTGATGCTGACCGTTGATCCGCGCATCGGGAGGCGGCGGCACGGGGCCGTCCGTCGGCGTCTCAATACCTGATTAAGTTGATCGACTTTATGTAGTTTGTGCTAGGTTGTCGCGGCTTCGTCCGTGTGGGCCGCTTCGCCGGCGCCGCGGGGGACGCCCGTTCACCAGCGATACAAGGACTGAATCCCATGTCTCATCAAGCGCACGCGCACCGTCGATTGCGGCGAGTGGCCGCCGCGGCGGTCGCCATCGCGGCCGGTGCGGTTTCCGCCGGCCTGGGCCTCGCGACGCCGGCCTCCGCGGCGACGCCGCCCCCCGTGACGATCCTCAGCTCGTCAGGCCACTCACGGAGCGACATCTTCATCACCCCCACAGGGGACACCGCGCAATACGCCAACGGCCCCGAGATCCTGGACCGCCGCGGCAACGTCGTGTGGTTTCACGCCGTCCCACAGGGACAGACGGCCGCCGACTTCCGCGTGCAGCGCTACCACGGCCGGCCCGTGCTGACCTGGTGGCAGGGCACCGGGCTCGGTGGACTGGCGACGGGGACCGACTACGTCTACAACGACCACTATCAGCCGATCGCGACGGTCAACGCCGGCAACGGGCTGAGCGCCGACGGCCACGAGTTCCTCATCACGCCTCAGAACACGGCGCTCATCCTGGCCTACACCACCGCCACGGCGGACCTGACCTCGATCGGAGGTCCGGCCGACCAGACGGTCATCGACGGCGTCGTCCAGGAGATCGACATCCGCACCGGCAAGGTCCTGTTCCAGTGGGACAGCGCCGATCACGTCCCCTACGGCCAGAGCGAGCAGCCGCTGCCCGCGTCGGCGAGCACGCCGTGGGACTGGTTCCACATCAACGCCGTCCACATCGACTCCGATGGGAACCTGCTCATCGACTCGCGCGACACCTGGACGACGTACAAGGTCAACCGTCGCAGCGGCGAGATCATCTGGCAGCTCGGCGGCAAGGTCTCGAGCTTCGCGCTGCGGGCGGCGCCCGGGCAATCGCTCAACAGTGCCGGCGACATCTTCGCCTGGCAGCACGACCCGGAGGCGGTGGGGCGCGACGAGTACACGTTCTTCGACAATGAGTCGGCGGGCATCGCCAACACCGGCACCGGATCCACGTCAGAGTTCGGGCTCAGCCGCGCGGTGCGCGTGAGGCTCGACCAGCGCACCCGGACGGCCACGCTGGTGCAGTCATATGACCAGCCCGAGGGCCTGACCGCGCCCTCCCAGGGCAACGCCCAGACGACCGGCGACGACAACCTGCTCGTCGGCTGGGGGTCGCTGCCGTACTTGTCGGAGTTCGACCGCTCGGGCCGGCTCCTGCTGAACGCCGAGTTCCCCACCGGCGTCAACAGCTATCGGGCCTACACGTTCCCGTGGCCCGCGCAAACCCACCCGTGGGGGCACCGGGGACGTCGCGCCCGTCGCGGCTGACCTTCGGCACACGCGGCCCGGTCGCGCGCGCAGGCGCGTGGCCGGGCCGCTCAGCGGTCAGGCGCAGGCGACGTCGCCGACGATCACCCGGTCGCGCCCCTCGCGCTTGGCGCGCATCAGGTGCTCGTCCGCGAGGCGGACGAGGCGCTCGAGGTCGTGTCACGAGTCCAGCGAGGTGACGACGCCCGCGGACACGGTCAGGTCCCCGCGGGTCCCCAGCCGCGCGGCGCGCACGGCGTTGACGATGCGGTCGGCCACGCGGGTGGCCTCCTCGCGGGTCGCGCGGGGGAGCACGACGCAGAACTCCCCGCCGCCGGTCCGGCAAGCGACGTCGGCGGCTTGAGCGCCGGGGCCCGATCCCGACGATTCGCCGGTTTTTCGCTGCTCAGGGCGCAGGGGCGTGGCGAGTTTTCGCAAGTTTGGGCGTCCGCGGTCGTTTCAGGGCCACAACGCGGCAACCACACGTTCACGGAGGTGGGGAACGTGCTCAAATCGATGCAGGCCGGCACAGACGGACCGACGGGAAGCGACGTGTCTCTTTCGATGCTGGAGCTGAGCGAGCGCCAGGACGCCGACGGAGCGGTGCGCCTGACGCTGATCGGGGAGCTGGATCTGTCGGTCACCGACCGCCTGCGGGGGCGGCTCGATCAGCTTGGACGCTCCCAGCGACGCGTCCGGCTCGACCTCTCGCAGCTGGACTTCATCGACTGCAGCGGCGTCAGGGCCATCCTCAACGCGCTGGCGGACGCCCGAGGGAAACAGCGGGCGCTCGAGGTGGACCGGCGCGTGAGCCCGAACGTCTCGCGCGTGATCTCCCTGGTGCACATCGCCTCGGACCTGTGGCCCGCGGAGGGTGCCGCCGGGGCGCCGGCCTAGGACACGCCCGAGCCCAGCGAGCGAAGGGCCGCGCGGGCTGCGGCGTCGCCCGGGACGCCGTGCACCGCCCCGCCGGGGAAGGCGGCGGCGGAGGCGAGGAAGAGACCGCGCAGCGGGGTGCGATAGGGCGAGAGCGCAGGGATGGGACGGAACACCGCCTGCAGGCCGCGGTAGCTGCCTCCGCCGACATCGCCGTGCACCAGGTTGGCGTCGCGCGCCTGAAGCGCCGCCGGGCCCAGCACGTGGCGGGCGAGGATGCGCTCGCGAAAGCCGGGAGCAAAGCGCTCCACCTGGTCCTCGATCGCATGTACCGACGCCTCCGAGCCGAGCTGTGCGCTCACGTGCGCGGGCGCGCGGGTGTACGCCCAGGCGGTGTGGCTGCCCTCGGGCGCGCGGGTCGGGTCGGCGATCGTCTGCTGGCCCACGAGCAGGAAGGGGCGCTCGGCCATGCCGCGCTGCGCTTGCGCCAGTGAGGTGGTCAGCGCCCGCTCGTCACCGCCGACGTGCACCGTCCCCGCCCGGCGCACGTCGGACGCCGCCCACGGGATCGGGCCGTCCAGGGCCCAGTCCACCTTGACCGTGGCCGGGCCATAGCGGTAACCGGCCAGCAGCCGCCGGTACCAGGACGCCAGGACGTCTCCGGTCATCGCCACCAGTGCGCTGGGCATGACGTCGGCCAGCACGTGCGTGGCGCTGAGCGCGTCGGCGCCGGCGACGGCCACGCCGGTCACCCGCCCGCCCCGGGTCAACAGCCTCTCCACCCGCGCCCCGGTCCGGACGACGCCGCCGAGGTGCGCGAGGTGGCTCACGAGCGCGTCGATCAGGCGCTCGGCGCCGCCGCGCGGACTGGGCCAGCCCACCCCGTGGGCGAGCAGGCTGAGGTAGACGGCGGCCATCGCCGAACCGCGTGCGCTGACCGGCGCGTCGCCGTGGGCCGCGGTGCCGTACAGCCACGCGCGCGAGCCCTGGTCCTCGAACAGGCGGTGGCCGAGGCCCGCGGCGCTGCGGCCGAGCAGCAGCCCGAGCGCCACGGCGGGCCGCGGTCCCGCCCGTCGCAGCAGACGCGCGGCCCCGCCCACCGGGGGAAAGCCGCTCAGGATCGTCGCCCGGACGGCGTCGAACGCCGTGACGTAGGGCGAGACGAACTGCGCCCAGCGCTCGCCGTCGCCGACGTGGCGGCACTCCAGCGAATGCGCGGTGGCCTGCACACCGCGGTGCAGGGCGACGGCGACGCCGTCAGGCAGCGGGTGGGCCATGCACACCTCGGGATGCACCCACTCGAGCCCGTGCCGCTCCAAGGGCATCCGCGCGAACACCGGCGATGCGGCCGCGGCCGGATGCACCGCGGAGAACGTGTCGTGCCAGAACCCCGGCAGGGTCAGCTCCTCGGTGCGCACCGCGCCACCGGGCCGCGGCGCCGCCTCGAGCACCGTGACCGGGACGCCCGCCTCGGCCAGGCGGATCGCCGCTGCGAGGCCGTTCGGGCCTGCGCCGATGACCACGGCCTGCGCGCTCACCCGTCGGCAGCGTAGACGAGGCGGCCGTTGACGACGGCTGACACCGGGGGGTAGTGTTCACCGCGCCTGAACGTGCGCTCAGGTAGTGGACCGAACGAGGAAGAGGGAGTCTCGTATGGATCACCGGTGCCTGAAGGCCGCCGTCGTCATTGGCGTCCTCGGCCTGGCGTGCGGCTCGGCCGCCTCGGCCGCGCCCCGCCACCACGCCGCCACGACCCGCCGTCACGCCGCGACGGCCCCGCCGCAGCCGTGGCGAGATCCCAGCCAGCCGGCCGAGGTGCGTGCCGACGAGCTTCTCTCCGCGCTGACCGGCGACCAGAAGATCCAGCTGGCGCTGGGCAACTTCGCGGCGCTGCAGAGCTTCGGCGTCCCCACGCTGACTAACGACGACGGCCCCGACGGGGTGCGCAATCCCGGCACCACCGCGCTGCCGTCAGGCCAGGATCTGGCCGCGGGCTTTAACCGGTCGCTCGCCAACAGCTACGGGCAGGTGGCGGGCTCCGAGGCCCGCGGCGAGGGGTTCAGCGAGTGGCTGGGCCCGGCGGTGGACATCGCCCGCACGCCGCTGGCCGGCCGCCAGCCGGAGGCGGAAGGCGAGGATCCGTTCCTCGCCGGCAACACGTCCGCGGAGGTCGTCGCCGGAGCCAAGAGCCAGCACGTCATCGCCACCCTCAAGCACTACACCGCCTACAACCAGGACTGGGGCCGCATCGGCTTCGAGATCGCGCCCAGCCCGTTCGTCCGTGGTCCGGGCACCAACGACCTCGTGTCCGAGAGAGCGCTGCAGGAGATCTATGAGGCGCCTTTCCGCACCGCGGTGCAGCAGGGCGGCCTCGATTCGCTGATGTGCTCCTACAACCAGATCAACGGCCTGCCGAGCTGCCAGAACCCGACCACGCTCGGCGACATCAAGAACGGCACCGGCTTTGACGGGTTCGTCGTTCCCGACTTCGGGTTCGCCGTGCGCGACCCGCTCGCCGCGGCACTGGCCGGCGTGGACCTGCCGGCGCTGCCCGGGGGCGGCGGCGGGGGCCTGACGGCGGACGACTTCACCTCGGGGCAGATCCCGGCCGCCCGCCTCGACGACATCGACCGCCGGATCCTGTTCGCAATCTTTGACTCCGGCCTGTTCGACGACCCGCTGCCGGCGACCCCGTCGACCGAGGTGAGCACGCCCGCCCATCAGCAGGTCGCCACCGACGTGGCCGAGGCCGGCACGGTTCTGCTCAAGAACGACGGCCACGTGCTGCCGCTGTCAGGCCACCGCCGGTCGATCGCGCTGATCGGCCCCACCGGTGACGACGCCGTGTTCGTCACCGGCGGCTCGGCGAGCGTGCCCCTCGCCGCCGGCCAGGCCATCACCCCGCTGCAGGGGATCACGACGCGGGCCGCGTCGGCGGGCGACACCGTCACCGCCGTCCAGGGCTCGGCCGGCGATGTCGCGTCCCCGACGCTCGTGCCGGGCTCGGCGCTCACGCCGACCAGCGGCAGCGGCCCCGGGCTACTGGGCACGTACTGGAGCAACGGGGACTTCAGTGGTGCGCCCACGCTCTCGCGCGTGGACCCGACCGTGGACCTGGCCGCGGCGCCGGCCGAGACCGGGGCGCTGTGGTCGGCCAAGTGGACCGGCATGCTGACGCCCCCGGAGACCGGTCTGTATCGCTTCTCGCTGTCGGAGTCCGGCATCGCGACGCTCAAGATCGCCGGGCAGACGTTCGGGCCGGCCTACCGCGAGGCAACGCAGTTCCTCGTCGGACCGCACTACGTGCTCCAGGGCACGGTGCGGCTCACCGCCGGGCACCCGGTGCCGGTGGAAATCGACTACTCGAGCATCAGCGGCTTGTTCGGCCAGGAGATCCACTTCGGCTGGCAGACACCGGACCAGTCCGGGATCCCGGCGGCGGTGGCCGCCGCCCGCAAGGCCGACGTGGCCATCGTGTTCGCCAACGACGCCCAGGGCGAGGGGATGGATCGCACCTCGCTGGCGCTCCCCGGCGATCAGGACCAGCTGATCGGCGCCGTGGCCGGTGCCAACCGCCACACCGTGGTCGTGCTCAACACCGGCGGCCCGGTGCTGATGCCGTGGCTGCACGACGTCGAAGGCGTCCTGGAAGCGTGGTACCCGGGCCAGCAGTTCGGCGACGCGATCGCCGCGGTGCTGTTCGGGGACGCCAACCCCGGCGGCCGGTTGCCGGTGACCTTCCCGGCCAGCGACGCCCAAGGGCCGGCGCCCGCGACCCAGCCCCAGCACTACCCCGGCGTCGATGGCGTCGAGCACTATGACGAGGGCCTGGACGTCGGCTATCGCTGGTATGACGCGACCGGGCAGCGTCCGCTGTTCCCGTTCGGCTACGGGCTGTCCTACGAGCAGTTCCAGGTCTCGCAGGTGTTCACGGGCTACGCTGCACGACGGGGCGAGGCGTTCGTCGCTGCCCGCGTGCGCAACGCCTCGTCGCGGCCGGGACCGACGACGGTGGAGCTCTACCTCGAGTCCCCGCCGGCCGCGGGGGAGCCGCCCAAGCAGCTCAAGGGCTACACCAACCTGACGCTCGGGCCGGGCCAGAGCCGGCTGGTGGTGTTCCGCCTGAAGCCCAGCGACCTCGCCTACTACAACCAGTCAACGGGCCGGTGGGCCGTCGCTCCCGGCCGGTACAGGGTGCTGGTGGGGACGTCCTCGACCGACCTCGACCACGCCGCCCGCTTCACGGTGGGCGGCGTGGGCGGGCACCGGAGGGCACACCCCTGACGACGCTGACGGCGAGCAGCCATCGTCACTGACGCCACACGCCACGCAACCGTATCTCGTCCGGTTGGCGCTACACACCGCAAACGTGTGTGGTAGGTTCCGGCCGCTGGCCACCCCCGGCCTGCGTCGGCGGTCGCAAATCCTGGGCGACCCTGCCGACCTGTCACAGGAGGCGCATCATGCACCTGCTCTCGAGGCGGGCTGTCCTGTTCATCCTGACCGCGGCTGCGCTGTCACTCGGAGTCGCCGGGGTGGCGCTGGCCGCCCAGCGGGTCGGGTTCCGACACGTGCACGGCGCCGGGGCGCGCCAACAGGCGTTCTGGAGGCACCTGCGGGCGAAGTCGCACCGCAGCGGCTTCCGTCAGGCCCACGCGTCGGGCGTTGGGGCCGGCGACAGCGACCTGGCCTTCGAGGCGGCGCAGTACGGCTACGAGCGGACCGCTCCGGCGCTCACCGTCTCCGGGCAGGCGCTCATCGCCGCCGGCCAGCAGGCCGCCGGCCTGGGGCAGGTGGGCGGACCGTGGCAGGCCGTGACCACGCAGCCCTTCAACGCGGAGCCGGCTGACTACACCGATCCGTTCTGGTCCAACATCGGCGCCGGCTTCTCCCTGGTCGGCGGGCGCACGACTGCACTCGCACAGGCACCCGACGGCTCCTGGTACGCCGGGGCGGCCGACGGCGGAGTGTGGCGCTCCACCGATCAGGGCCAGCACTGGACCGCGATCTTCGACTCGATGCCGAGCCTGTCGATCGGGGCGCTCGCCATCGACCCGGCCGACGGCACGGTGTGGGTGGGCACCGGGGAGGCCAACACCAGCCAGGATTCCTACGCGGGCACCGGGGTGTACCAGGCACGCGCCGGGAGCAGCAACTTCCAGCTCGTGGGCGGCGCCAACAACCCGATCACCTCGCGCACGATCTACCAGCTGGCGTTCGATCCGCATGGCAACGCTTATGCCGCCTCTAACAACGGCCTGTTCCGCTACGCGGCGGCCACGGGGCAGTGGACGGAGGTCCTGGCCCCGGCCGGTGCCAACCCGAGTTCGCCGTATCTCAACCACGTGACGTCGGTAGCGGTCGTGCCCGGCTCGGGCGGACAGCACGTGATCGCCGCGGTGGGGTGGCGCGGTGGCTCGGCGGCGTCGGATCTCGCCAACAACGGGTTCTACGAGTCCACCGATGGCGGTCAAACCTTCCACGAGGACACCATCAGCGGTGACATCGACGCGACCGACATCGGACGCACCACCTTCGCCTACTCGGCCGACGGCTCGAAGCTGTACGCAATCGTCGAGTCGCCGAACGCGCTCGCCAGCGGCGCGTTTTCAAATCTCCAGGGCATCTTCGCCTCGAGTGGCTCGAACGGAAACGCAGCCAGCGTGTCCGGGCCGTGGACGAAGATCGCCGATGCGGCAAAGCTGTCGCCGGGCTCAGCCACCCCCTATGGGCCCAACAGCGTCGGTGCCCAGGCCTGGTACAACCAGGACCTCGCGGTCGACCCCAGCAACCCCAACCACATCTACGCGGGGCTGGAAGAGGTGTTCGAGTCCACCGACGGTGGCGCGAACTGGGTCACGGCCAGCCCGTACTGGAACTACGGCCTGGCGTGCAATCCCAACTGCCCCAAGACGACGCACCCCGATCAGCACTCGATGATGATCGCCAACGGCAAGATCGTGATCGGCAACGACGGCGGCGTGTACAGCAGGCCACTGTCCGACACGCAGCAGTACGGGGATTGGACCGATCTGAATGCAACCATGGCGTCCTGGCAGTACTACGACGCGCGCGCGGGTCTCCTGGGCCACAACGGCCTGGGCGTGTGGGGCGGCCTCCAGGACAACGGCACCTCGCTGCTCGCCTCCGGTCAGCCGCAGATGGTCGAGCCCGCCGGTGGTGACGGCTTCGACGTGATCGTCGATCCGGGCAACGCCAACCGGATGGTCGGCGAGTACACCGCCGGCACGATGTACTCGTCCACCAACGGCGGCCACGCGTTCAACAGCCAGGTCAGCCCCGGCTGCGACGCGCAGGACACCACGATCGGGGCGGAGGTGCCCGGGTGCGATCCGTCGATGCGGTTCGTCACCCCGCTGGTCCCCGACCAGCAGAACACCAACACCTGGATCATCGGCGGCGAGGACGTGTGGGTCAGCCACGACGGCTGGAACACGAGCTGCACCAGCAGCGCCTGCTCCTGGCAGAACGTCTACGACACCGGGGCCAACAACGCCGTCACGGCGCTGTCCTCGGTCCGCAACGGCCAGGTCATCTACGCTGCCTGGGTCGGCGGGGGCGGCAACCCGGGCCCGTCGTTCGGCAGTGGCATCGCCACCAACTACGGCGGAAAGTGGCACGAGGTCAACACGTCGGGCCTGCCCAACCGGTACATCGCCGGCGTGACCGCCGATCCATCTGATCCCGCGCACGCGTATGCCATCTTCAATGGATACTCGCGGCGCTGGATCCCCGGCGGTGGCGTCGGCCACGTGTTCGAGACCTACGACGGCGGCCGGTCGTGGCAGGACATCTCGGGCAACCTGCCCGACATCGCCTCCGATGCGCTCGTCATGTCGGGCGGGCGGCTCGCGCTGGCCACCGACCAGGGTATGTACACCGCGACCACTAACCACGGCAGCCGCACGAACTGGTCGCGGCTGGGCAAGGGGCTGCCCAACGCCTCGGTCAATGATGTGACGCCCGGCCCGAACGGGTACATCTACGCTGCGACCCACGGTCGCGGGATCTGGAGGCTGCCATTCGGGTCCGGTCACTAGTGCAGCGGAGGTGAGGTGATGTCGAACTGGATACGCGGCGCCGCGCTCGGTACGACCGCGGCGACGGTGGCGCTGACCGCCATGCTGGCCGCCTCGACGCAGGCGGCCAGCCTTGGCCCATCGACGAAGGTGTCGGTGACGCCCGGGTCGGGCGGTCCGCGGACGCACTTCACCTTCCGCTTCCGCGTTCCGGTGGCGACCGGGACCTTCGGCTCGGTGATCCGGCGCGACACCCTGTCGGTCAGCGGCCCGCAGGGAACCCGGTGCCGGTCAAGCGCGTCGGCGACGCTGCGTAAGGCCCGGAAAGGCGCCCGGGCGAAGCTCACCCTCGTGCCTGGTTCCGGGAGCAGCGGAGGCTGGTGCGGGGGGCTATGGCACGGTACGGTGGTGCAGGCCGAGGTCCTGCGCTGCATCCCGGGCCCGCCTCGGGTATGTCCCGGCCTGGTGGTGGCGCCCAGCACGATCGCGCGCTTCCGCTTCCGGGTCAAGCCGGCCCTAACCCCAGCGCCCCCCGCGCCGTCGGGTGACGTGCCGACGTTCGCGGGGCTGATCAGGGCCAGCTGGTGCCCGTCACCGACGCCGCAGCCGCGGCTCCTGCCGCGGCCCAACAGCTACACGCTGGTCTGGATGGCGGCCACCGATCCGGTCACACCCAGCTCGCAGATCGTCTACGACATCTTCGTGGCCACCACGCCTGGCGGGGAGAACTACGCGCAGCCGTCGTACACCACGGCGCCCGGCGCGACGTCGTATGTGACTCAGGGGCTGGCGCGCACCGGGCCGCTGTACTTCGTGGTGCGGGCGCGCAACGCCGCGGGCCACGAGGACCACAACACGGTCGAGCGCGAGGGCATCGTCCTGTGCACGATGCACCCGCAGGTCAGCGCAGATGGAACGGGGTGATGACGTCCGGGTCGCGGACCGGCCGTGAGTCCTCGGGCATCTGGTTGGTGACGTCGGTGGCCGGCTGGTAGGCCAGCGGCGGTCCCGTGCGGGCCGCGTTGCCGTACTCGTCGTAGTACTGGACCTCCACCCGCGGCCCGTCGAACGAGAGCACGGCGAAGCCGCCCAGGCCCCAGCGATCGTCCTGCACCTGGTAGTAGTCGGCGAGCTGCCAGCTGAGCGCCCGCTCCACATCGTCCGGGGTCTGCGCGGGCATGAGCTGCGGGACCCCGCCGTGGCCGATGATCGCGGTGTAGCCGGCGGCATCGCGGTAGTCGCGGGCCACGATGTCCGGGTCATAGACGGCGCAGCGGTGCTCGTGGCCCCACAGCCAGGCCTCGACCCGATGTTCCCCGAGGGCGCGAGCCACGGTCTCGGCCAGCCGCACGTCCACGTCCTCGAACGCGCTGAACGGCTGGTGGTGGGTCATGAGGATCGTCGCGCGCGTGCCGGCCGCGCCGGCGACGCGGCCTGACAGCCAATCGGGCTGGGGCGGGTGCAGGTCGGCGCTGTCAGGGTCCGTGTAGGCGCTGTCGAGGCCCAGGATCTGCCAGTGCTCGTTGACGAGCGCGAAGTAGCTGCAGCCGGCCTGCGCGGCGAACCGCGGGTCGCCGAGCAGGACGTCGAAGTAGCCGTGCGCCCCCGAGTAGATGTCGTGGTTGCCGCTCAGCGTCCAGGACCGGGCGACGGCGGAGCCCCGGGCCACCGGCCACAGGTCCAGGAAGCGGCGCCGGCACTCGTCCTCCAGCCCCGAGTAGTAGGTGTCGCCCAGGTGGATGACGTGACAGTCTCGTCCCGGCTCGATCTGGCTCAGGTGCTCGCGGATCCGGGCCGCGGTGTTGAGCGCCTGGGGCAGGCCGGTGGCCCAGTCGCCGAGGACGATCACGGTGGCGCGGTCGCCCATGCGGACCTCGGGCGGAGCGGCGTTGAAGGTGTGCTTGCCGTCCAGGTGGGCGGCCACCACGTGGGCCAGCTTGGGCTCGATGAAGCGGATGTCGCAGGGGCCGAACCGGCGGAAGCGGCCGCGCAGCTCGTCGGTCCAGTGCCTGACGCCCTGCCACAGGCGGTCGAGGTGGCCGATGTCGGTGACCGCGCCGTTGATCTCGGACTCGATGCAGGTGGTGATCACCGACATGAACTGGCTGACCGCCGGCTTGCGCGACAGGTAGATGACCGGAGGGGGCGCCGGGACGGTGGCCTTCAGCGAGGAGGCCCGGATGACGCGTTCGGGAAGCTGCTTCTCGGCCTCGATCTGCGTGTTGAGGTCGTCAAACCAGTCGGGCGGCAGCCGGTGCGCGGGCTCCAGCGCGTCGAGTTCGTCGCGGTGGTGCTCGCGCGCGGCGGTGAGCTGGGCGAGCTTGTCCTGGAGCCGTTCGGGATCGATCACCGGGTCGAGCAGCTGCGGGGCGGGTCCGCCCGGGAATGTCGCACCCCGCCGGGCGGCCTCGGCCAGCTGGCGGCGAGCACCCTTCTCGTTGGGATTGCTGGGCAGCAGCGTGATCGCGTCGGCGATGGCGTCATCGAGCTCGGCGCCCCACACGTGCTGCTCGATCGCGCCGACGGCCCCGCCCAGCGCGTTGCCGACGCCCTTCCACGTGAGCCCGAAGCTCGCCACCACCCCGGCCGAGCCCACGACGACCGAGGCGGCCGAGCTCGCCGCCAGGACGATGACCAGGATCCCGCCGACGAAGAGCAGGACGATGACGAACGCCAGCCACCAGAAGTGGAGGAGGAACCGGTGGGCCATGCGCCGCGTGGTGGCGAGCATGCCCGTGGCGGCGTCGAGGTAGTTGTCGATCACCAGCATGTCGGCGCCGGCCTTCTCGCCCGAGAGCAGGGCACGCCACAGCTCGCCCTGGCGGCCGACCAGGTCCAGCAGCTCGCTGCCCGGGGTCGCCGGTACGGCCCCGGCGTGGGTCCCGAGCGGGGTGGCTGGCGCGGGAGCGTGGACGGCCGCCGCCCACCGCCCGAGCGACTGGCTCACGCTCTTGGCGGCGTGCCCGGGCAGCACCGACGCGAGATCGTCCAGCCACGAGCGCACCTGGGCGATCCGCTGCGGGTCAAGCTCGCGGGCGAGCCCCGGCAGGCTGTACTGGTGGCGCGTCGTGTCGGCCAGCGCGCGCCCGAGCCCGTAGGCCCTGCCCAGACGGAGGTCAGTGGCGGTGAGCGTGGACAGCACCGCGATATGGAGCGCCACCACCGCCTGGCTGCGGGCGGCGTGGTCGGGCGGCGCGGCGAACGCGGCATTCAGCGCGGCGGTGTCGGGCACCTTCAGGCCCGCGGCGGTGATCGCGGGGCCCACCCGGGTCAGTCCGGCGTCGACCTGGCGCACGGAGATCGACACCCGCTCCTCGGGCTCCAGGCGCCCCAGCGCCGGCAGGTCGTCCGGGCGCGCGGGGGCTCGCGTCTGCACGTCGGGCCGGTAGAGCTCGGCCACGTGCCAGCCCAGCGAGAACGCCGCCGTGACGCGCTCGTCGGGGGCGGGCTCGGCGGGTGGGCGCTGAACGGCGGTCTGCGCCGCGCTCAGCGGCGCCGTCAGCCGATCGGAGGGCGCCCCCACACCGTCAGACATCCAGACCTCCCTGGCCGACTCAACTGGACCGCTGCCCGCTGGCAACCTAGCGGCCGCGTGAAGCGCGCGTCAAGGTGGCGAGCCATTCGGGCCGCTCGTGACGCCTTGACGCGCCGGTTGGGGCGGTGGTACTACTGCGTGCACTGATCGGGTCTCCGGGGGGTCTTGCGATGGTGATGACGGGCGGGGTTGGCCTGGGCCGCGGGGCGTCGGGAAGCGGGTGGTCATGCTCGTAGACATGCACGGCCATTTCCCGATGCATCTGCTCGAGGACGACAAGCAGCGGGCGCATGTCCGGTTGACGGCGTGGTTTCGTCACCTGTGGCAGGGACTGGTGGTGGAGTTCATCAGCCTGTTCGCCAACTATCAGGGGCCTGGCGACACGCCGAGCGTCAGCGAGCAGGAGATGCGCGACGGGGACGTCGGGGTGACGCTGTCAGTCCTGTACCAGCCGTTTGACGAGATGGACCTCACCCAGGACTACGCGGCGCCACCGCTGCAGAGCTACTTCGGCGACATCCTCAATCAGCGCGAGACAGTGGAGGACTACGTCAACGCGCCCGGCCGCGACGTGGTCATCGCGCACTCCGCCGCGGAGCTGGATCAGCACCTCGCCGTGGCGCAGCCGCCGCCGATCCTCATCCATGCGATCGAGGGCGGATTTCACATCGGCGACGACCTGGCCGAGGTGCAGGGCAACGTGCGCACGCTGGCCGAAAAGGGGGTGGCCTACATCACGGTGGCCCACCTGTTCTTCCGGCAGGTGGCGACCAACGCCCCGGCACTGCCGTTCCTCAGCGACGGGCTCTACAACCGCGTGTTCAAGCAGGACAGCGCCGAGGGGCTGACGCCGCTGGGCCGCGAGCTGGTGGAGGCGATGATCGACGAGGGCATCCTGGTGGACCTCACGCACATGCGCGCCCAGTCGATCCGCGACGTGTTCGCCCTGCTGGACGCGCGCGATCCCGCCGGCGAGATTCCGGTCATCGCCACTCACATGGCCTACCGGTTCGGCGGCCTGGAGTACTCCTTCGATGACGACACCGTGACGCGGGTGGCGGCCCGGGGAGGTCTGCTCGGGCTCATCATGTGCAAGCACTTCATCACCAGCGGGCTGAACGTGGAGGAGACGTTCGACGGCTCGGTGGAGGCGCTGTGCCGCCACATCGACAGGATCCACGACCTGGCCGGCGGCTATGACCACATCGGCATCGGGTCAGACCTCGACGGCTACATCAAGCCCGCGCTCCCTGGCGTGGAGAGGCAGGGACGGATGGCCGATCTGCAGCGGGCGCTGAGGACGCGCTACGGCGCGGACGTCGCGGAGCAGATCGCCAGCGGCAACGCACTGCGCGTCCTGCGGACGCAGTGGGGGCGCAAGCGCCCGCGCACGGCGTCAGCCGGCGTCGGTGGCTGACGCGGCGTCCGCGGCCGGTTCGCCGGCGCCCGCGCCCGCGCCCGCCCGCCCGTCGTCGCCCGGGGAGCGGCTGATGATGCGCGCGCTGCGCCCGTGCGTGAGGAAGCTGACCGACCACTTGATGAGGACGAGCAGGCGGTTCTGGAAGCCGATCAGGTACCAGAGGTGCACGCCGAGCCATACGAGCCACGCGGGGAACGCGCTCAGCTTGAGGAACTTGATCTGAGCGACGGCGCGCGCCCGGCCGATGGTCGCAACGTTGCCCTTGTCGACGTAGTGAAACGGCGCGAGCGTCCGGCCCTCAAGCCGGTGGGTCACCAGCTTGGCGGCATACCGGCCCTGCTGGATCGCCACCGGCGCCACCCCCGGGTAAGTGACGGCGTCCCCGTCGGCACCGCGCACGCGGATCATGTCCCCCAGCGCGATCACCTCCGGGTGGCCGGGCAGGGACAGGTCGGGCTCCACGGTCAGTCGCCCGGCCCGGTCGACCTCGGCGCCGGCGAGCTGGGCAAGCTGTCCGCTCAGGGACGACGCGGTCACCCCCGCGGCCCAGACGACGGTGCGGGTGGAGATGCGCTCCGTGCTCCCGTCAGGATCAGAGAGCGTCACCGACTCCCCGTCGATGTCCACCACCGTGCGGTTGACCATGATCGTCACCCCGAGGCCCTCCAGCGAGCGCGCCGCCTTGCGCGACAGCGAGGCCGGGAAGCCGCTGAGCACGCGGTCCAGCGCGTCCACGAGAATGACCCGGGCGGTGCGCGGGTCGACGGCGCGGAAGTCGCCGTGCAGCGTGTCGCGGGCCAGCTCGCCGATCTGGCCCGCCATCTCCACGCCCGTCGGACCCGCGCCGACGACCACGAACGTCATCTCGGCGGCGCGCGTGTCCGGGTCGGTCAGCATCTCGGCGGCCTCGAACGCCCGGAGAATCTGGGAGCGCACTTCGATGGCGCTCTCCAGCGTCTTGACCTCGGCGGCGAACTCGCGCCAGCCCTCGTGCCCGAAGTAGGAGTAGCTCGAGCCCGCGGCGACGATCAGAGTGTCGTAGCCGACCTCCGCGGGCGCCGCGTCCATGCCGGGCACGTCGGCGAGCCGGACCCGGCGGGACTCCAGGTCGAAGCCGGTCACCTCGGCGAGCAGGACGTGGACGTTCTCCGCCTTCTTGAAGATGGCGCGCAGGGGATAGGCGACCTCCCCGGGGGACAGGGCGCCGGTGGCGACCTGGTAGGTCAGCGGCTGGAAGAGATGGAAGTTGCGGCGGTCGATGAGCGTGATCTCGACCGGCTCGCCGGTCAGGCGGTTGACCGCGTTCACGCCGCCGAAGCCCCCGCCGATGACAACGACGCGATGGCTCACGGGCGTGGGAGTGATCGGTGCACGGCTGCCGGAGCTCTCAGGCCGGCTCGGGCTCGGGTTGTGGCGCTGAGCGCATCGGGACTCCGGCGGCGGCGTAAGCGTCGGGGGCATCGAGCGTCTCGGCGTCGAGCAGCGCGTGGCTGAGGTCGTCGAGCTGCCCGCGGTGGTCGCTGAGGAGCTGGGTGACCTGAGCGTGGCAGCTCTCGATCAGCGCCTGGACCTCCTGGTCGACCAGCCACTGGGTCTGCGGCGAGGTCTCGCTCGCGCCGGGGAGCAGCGGCCCCTGCCCGTCGGCGGGCAGCAGTGTCACCGGGCCCAGCTTTTCGCTCATGCCCCATCGCCCGATCATCTGGCGGGCGATGTTGGTGAGCTGCTGGATGTCTGACTCGGCGCCTGTGGTGATGTCGCCGTAGACGAGCTCCTCGGCCACCCGCCCGCCGAGCGCGACCCTGATCTTGGCGTCGAGCTCTTCGCGTGAGTAGGAGACGCGGTCTGAGTCAGGCGTCGACAGCGTGACGCCGAGTGCCTGGCCGCGGGGGACGATGGAGACCTTACGCACGGGGTCGGCGCCCGGGGTGAGCATCCCCACCAGCGCGTGTCCGGATTCGTGGTAGGCGGTGCGCTCCCGGTCGGCGGGGAGGAGCACGATGCCGCGCGGGGCGCCGAGCAGGATCTTCTCCAGCGAGTCGGTGAGGTCGGCCATCGTCACCTTCTCGTGGCCGCGCCGCGCGGCCAGGAGCGCGGCCTCGTTGGCGAGATTGGCCAGGTCGGCGCCGACCATGCCCGGCGTAGTGGAGGCCAGCACGCCGAGGTCGACATCGTCGGCGAGCGGGATGGAGCGGGTGTGGACCTCCAGGATCTTGCGCCGCCCGTCGCGGTCGGGCGGCGAGACGCCGACGCGACGGTCAAACCGCCCCGGTCGCAGCAGCGCCGGGTCGAGGATCTCGGGGCGGTTGGTGGCGCCCAGGACCACGACCGCCTCGTTGCTGTCGAAGCCGTCCATCTCAGTGAGGATCTGGTCCAGCGTCTGCTCGCGCTCGTCGTTGGCGCCGGTGATCCCCGCCGATCCCTGGCGTGAGCGCCCGATCGCGTCAAGCTCGTCGATGAAGATGATGGCCGGCGCCGCCTCCTTGGCCTTGGCGAACAGGTCGCGGACGCGGGCCGCGCCGACGCCGACGATCGCCTCGATGAACTCCGACGCGGCGATCGAGAAGAACGCCGCGTGCGCCTCGCCCGCCACCGCGCGGGCCAGCAGCGTTTTGCCGGTGCCGGGCGGTCCGAACAGCAGCACGCCGTGGGGTATCCGCCCACCCAGCTTCTGATAGCGCTCGGGGGTCTTGAGGAAGTCGACGATCTCGGTCAGCTCGGCCTTGGCCTCGTCGATGCCGGCCACGTCGTCGAACGTGACGCGGATCTTCTCGGGGTCGACGCGGCGCGCTTGGGAGCGCCCGAAGTTGCCCAGCCCGCCGAGGCCGCCGGCGCCGCCCGCCTGGGCGCGGCGGGCGAGCAGCACGAACAGCCCCACCAGCAGTAGGGTCGGGCCGAAGCCGAGGAGGATCTCGGCCAGCAGCGAGGTGTGCTGGGTGGTGGACTTGGCGTTGACGGTGACGCCATGCTGCTGGAGCAGGCTCGAGAGCTGGTCGTGGTTCCAGAACGTCGGCACCTCGGTGACGAACAGGGTCGTGGGGACGGCGTTCTTGTCGTTTGCCGGGTACTTGATCTTGGCCGTGAAGGTCCCGTCGACTGTGTTGCCGGTGGTGGTGATCGACTTGACCTTGCTCGCGTCGACCTGATCGAGGAAGTACGGGCTGAACGGGACGCGCACCCGCGGCTCGGACGCGGGCTGGAACAGCAGGACCGAGAGCCAGTTGATCGCCAGCAGCACGATCACGAATATCCAGAAGCCGCGCATCCGGTGCGGCGGCCTGGGCTTGTGCTGCTCGGGGAGGCCGCGCCCGTCCGGCGCGGGCGCCACTCGCCAGCCCTGCTTGTCGCGCGGCATGGGAGCCGGCGGAACCGACTTCTGGGCTCCGTCGCGGGACTCGTTGGAAGCGGAGCGGTCCTCGGCCATGGCCCCATTGTGCCGAAGGGCCGTCTCCGACCCCGGCGCGGCGGGGCGCGACGATCGGCAGGCGGGGCGGAGGCGGTGGCAGACCTTTCCCCCCGGCCGGGAAGGTTTCGGCGGCACCGGCGTCCCTGCAATCGGAAACGTCCACGACGCAAGGGAGCACCATGCCCGGAAAACCTCACCACCGCCGCCTTCGCCGCCGGTACGTCGCGGTCGTCGTCGCCGCGCTCGCGGGCCTGGCCAGCGCTGCCCTGGTCGGCCTGGCGGTGGCTAAGACCCTGACGCTGCAGGTCGCCAAGGGAGCCTCGGTCACCAACCAGTCCGCCGTCACGAAGACCGAGAACATCGTCGTCAACAGCAAGGGTCGCGCGGTGTACACGCTGAGCGGCGACACCACCAAGCACCCGAAGTGCACGAAGGCCAACGGCTGCTTCGCGTTCTGGCCGCCGGTCACGGTGTCCTCGGCCAAGAGCCTGAGCAAGGCGGCCGGGGTCAACGGCAAGCTCGGCATCTTCAAGCGCAACGGCCTAATGCAGGTGACGCTGGGCGGGCACCCGCTGTACACCTTCGCCAACGACAAGAAGCGTGCCAACGCCACCGGCGAGGGCATCAACGGCTTCAACGGCATCTGGCACGTCGTCAAGGATCCGGGCGCGGGCCAGAGCACCAGCCCGACCGGACCGACGATGAGCACCCCGACGACCACCCCCACGTCGCCATACCCGGGGTACTAGGCCAGAAGGGCTGACCACGATCTGCGGCGCCCGTCTCACCGCCGTGGGGCGGGCACCCCTCATCACATGTTCACCGGGGGCAAGTTCCAACTAGGGCAAGAAAGAACCGGGGCGCCCGCAGTCCGCGGGCGCCCCGCTTTGACACGCCTTCCCTGGTGGCGCGGGGGTGAACGCCAGGCGTGTCAAGGTCATGCCCTAGAGGACGCGGTGCGCCCGCGATCCTTCCCCAAAGTTCGAAACCCCCGCTGCGCGACATGACACTGGAGCGCCAGCTCGACCCCGAGCGGTTGGGCCACCACCTCGACCGGCTCTATCGCGCCGCATGGGCGCTGTGCGGCACTCGCGAGGACGCCGAGGATCTCGTCCAGGAGACCTACGCGCAGGTGTTGCGCAAGCCGCGCCGCCTGCGCTCCGACGATGACCTCGGCTACCTGCTCCGCGTCCTGCGCAACACCTTCTTCTCCGCCCGCCGCGCCGCCGCGCGCCGCGCGCCGACCACGGCGCTGCCCGACGATCTCGACCTGCTCGAGGATCGCAGCGCAGTGCGCGCGGAGTCGCGTCTGGAGGCGGCCGAGCTCTTCGCCGCCATCTCGGCGCTGCCGGCCGACTTCCGCGACGCGGTGGTGGCGATTGACGTGATCGGGCTCTCCTATCGTGAGGCAGCCGGGGCGCTGGACGTACGCGAGGCCACCATCACCACCCGCCTGCACCGCGGGCGCCAGCGCCTGGTGCGCGAGCTGGCGGTGGCCGAGGTGGCGGCGCGCCCCGCGATGGGTGCGTAGCGCCGAAGCCGAAATCAACATATCCTTAAGAATGTGAGTTTGCACTGCTTGTGGGGTCGCGAGCAGGATGATCTGCCCTAACTGCCGGATGGAAAACCCCGCTGGGATGCGGTTCTGCGGCGGCTGCGGGGCTCCGCTGCAGGACCCGGGCGCGGTCACCGGCAACGGCGCCAACGCCGCCCACCGCCGGCACATGACGGTGATGTTCATCGACATCGTTGGGTCCACGCCCCTGGCCGAGACGCTCGATCCCGAGGATTTCCGGGAGATCCTGGCCGGTTACCAGCAGGCGTGCGCGCGAGCCACCGATCGCTTCCACGGCTACATCGCGCGGTACGCCGGCGACGGGATCGTCGTCTACTTCGGCTACCCGCACGCGCGCGAGGACAGCGCCCAGTGCGCGGTGTACGCCGGCCTCGCGGTGCTCGACGAGCTCGAGGAGCTCAACATCGGGCTAGCGGAGGTGCACGGGATCTCGCTGCGGGTGCGCATCGGCGTCCACACCGGCATCGTCGTCGCCGGTGAGATGGGCGTCGGCGAGACCCGCGAGCGGATGGCGATCGTGGGTGAGACGCCGCACATCGCCGCTCGCCTGGAGTCGATCGCGGCGCCGCAGACGGTGCTGATCAGCGATGACACGCGTGACCTGGTGGAGGGCTATTTCGTCACCCAGCCGCTTGGCGGCCAGCAGCTGAAGGGGGTGTCGCGCCCGATCGACGTGCACCGGGTGGTGCGCGCGACCGGGGCCGTGGGCCGGCTGGACGTGGTCGGGGAGCGGCGGCTGACGCCGCTGGTGGGCCGCGACCACGAGCTGGCCCGACTGGCTCAGGCCTGGCAGCACGTCAAGCGCGGCCACGGCGCGATCGTGCATCTCACAGGCGAGGCCGGGATCGGCAAGAGCCGGATCGTGCGCGAGTTGCTGGACCGGCTCAACCCCCAGATCGGCCAGGCGCAGATCTGGCGCTGCTCGCCCCACCACAGCGACACCACGCTGTATCCGGTCATCCGCTATCTGGAGCACCTGCTCGGGGTCGACCCGGGCATGCCGGCGCCCGAGCGGGCGCGCGCGATCGCCGACGCGGTCGACTCCGCGGGACTGACGGCGCCTGAGGCCGTGCCGATCCTGGCCGACCTGCTCGCGATCCCCGGAGAGAGCGACGAGGCCGTCCCGGGTCTGACCCCCCGCGACGTCCGCACCGCGACGCTCCACATCCTCGAGGCGCTCCTCATCGCCAATCCCGCCCGCCATCCGCTGCTCCTGGTGGTCGAGGACCTGCATTGGGCCGATCCCACCACCGTTGAGCTCCTGCACCGCGTGGTCGCCGAACTCGCCCACGTCCCGGTGCTGTGCGTCCTCACCTTCCGTCCCGAGTTCGCACCGCCCTGGAGCCAGTCCAGCCCGGTCTTGGAACTGGAGCTGGGTCCGCTGACCTCGGAGAACGTCCGCGCGCTGGCGGCATGGGCCAGCGTCGAGCCGCTCGATCCTGCCGTGCTGGAGTGGGTGGACTCGGCTGCGGACGGCGTCCCTCTGTTCGTGGAGGAGACGCTGAAGATGCTCGAGCACGCCGATCAGGTCGGTTCCGCCACGGCGTCGGAGACCCTCACGCTCGTGCCCTCGACGCTGCAAGGGCTGCTGACTGAGCGGCTTGACCGCCTGCCCGCCCTCGGCGCGGTCGTCGACGTCGCCGCCGTCCTGGGACGCGAGTTCGACCGGGATCTGCTGCTGGCGCTGTGGCCGCCCGACGGGCCTGAGCTGGAGCCGGCGATGTCCCAGCTCGCCGTCCAGGACGTCCTGCGGCCGGTGGCGGGGGAGCGGGCCCGCTGCGAGTTCTCCCACGCCCTGTTGCAGGAGGCGGCCTACGAGCGGATCCTGCGCCGCCGCCGCCAGGCCCTCCATGGCCGCGTCGCCGGCGTGCTGACCGATCGCTTCTCCACCGTCGTGGAGCGCGAGCCGGAGATCGTCGCCCGCCACTGGGACTCCGCGGCGGAGCCCGAGAAGGCGGTCGCCTACTGGCGCACGGCGGGGATGCGCGCGCTGGAGCGAGCGGCCTTCCTGGAAGCGGCCGAGCACTTCCGCCGCGGGCTGGAGGCGCTGGACGCCGCCGGTGCCGACGAGGGCGGCGACCTCGAGCGCGTTGACCTGCTCACCTACCGCGCGGCATCGCTGCAGGCGGCGCACGGGTACGCCGCCAACGGCGTGGAGCAGGCCTACGCGGCGGCGCGTCGGGTGTGCGAGCGCACGGGCGCCGGGGACCGGCTCGTGTTGGTCAACCGCGGGGAGTGGAGCTTTCACCTGCTGCGCGCCGAGTACGGCCGGGCCCTGGCGCTGGGCGACGAGATGCTGGAGCTGGGCGAGCAGGCCGGCGACGCGCTCCGCCTCGCGGAGGGCCACCTCTACCGCGGCCTGGTGCACATGTACCTGGCCAACTTCGACGTCGCGCGCGGCCATCTGGAGGAGGCGTTCACCCGCTATCAGCGCGCCGACCACTTCACCCAGATCTACGACGCGCAGGGCGACACGGGCGTGGGGGCGCTCGCCTACCTCGCGCTCATCCTGTGGAACCTGGGCTGCGCCGACGAGTCCCGCGACCGCTCCGACCTCAGCCTGGAGCTGGCCGAGGAGGTGGGCGGCCCGGTTACCAAGGCGCAGGCGTGGGGGATGCGCAGCATTCTGCATCTCGCCCGCGGCGAGCCCGTGGAGCTACGCCACTGGACCGAGAAGACGCGCGCGCACTCGGCGGACCTCAACATCGGCTACTGGCGGACGGTGTCGCTGCTGCACGGGGCGTGGCAGCAGGGGCGGGCCGGCCAGCTGCGGACGAGCATCGCCGTCCTGGAGGAGCAGCTCGAGGCCTATCTGGCGTCCGGGTCCCGGCTCAGCCTTCCGCATTTCTACATCCTGCTCGCGGACCTGCGCCTCGCCGCGGGCGACCAGCCGCAGGCGCTCCAGGCACTGCGCGCCGGCCGGGAGCACATCATCGACACCGGCGAGCGGTTCTCCGAGTCCGAGCTGTTTCGCTTCATGGGACGCGCGCTGATGGCGGGTGACGACCCCGACCCCGAGGCTGCCACCGCCGCCTACGAGCAGGCTGCCGCCGCCGCCGCGGAGCAGAACGCCAGGCTGCTGGAGCTGAGAGCGGTCACCGGACTGGCCGTCCACCAGGGACGCACCGTCGGGGAGGCGACGGCGCTGGAGAGGGTGGCGGAGCTGTGTGACTGGTTTGAGCGGGCGGGGTCCGGTTCGCAGCTGCCCGACGTCGTGCGGGCGCGCCGGCTCCTCAGCGTGCAATCGGCGCCGACATGAGCCGCGGCTGACGAGGCCCAGGCCGAGCGGTGGCCGCGGCGCGGCCGCATCATGCGGCCGCGCCGTCCAGCTCCGGCGTGGGGGCGGCCGGAGCGTCCGAGGCCGACTCCCCTCGGGTGTTGGTGGCCCGCAGCCCGATCACCGCGGCGGCCAGGATGAACACGGCGCCCGCGAGCAACGCCCGCTGGAAGCCCGCCGTGAGCGCGTCGGGCGCGGCGCTGTGGTGGGTCAGCAGGTCATGCGTGCGGCTGGTGGCCAGCGCCGAGAAGATCGCCAGCCCGAGCGCCGCCCCGAGCTGCTGGGAGGCGTTGAGCAGCGACGCGGCCAGCCCCGCCCTGTCGGCGGGGACGCCGGCGTTGGCCGCGGTGGTCACGCCGACGAACACGGGGCCGAAGCCCACCGAGATGACAAGCAGCCCGGGGAGCAGGTCGCCCAGGTAGGAGCCGTGAACGGGGATGCGCGACAGCCAGTAGAGACCGGCCGCGGAGATGAGCGCGCCCACGACGATCACCGGACGTGTGCCGACGCGGGTCAGCATCTGGGACGCGATCCCGGCGGAGACCCCGATCACGATGCACAACGGCAGGTAGGCCAGGCCGGTCTGGATCGGCGTGTAGCCGAGCACGTTCTGCATGTACAGCGTGAGAAAGAAGAACATGGCCACGAAGCCGGCGAAGGCGATGAGCTGGGTGGCGTCGGCGAATCCCAGCCCGTTGAGGCGGAAGATCTCGAGCGGCGCGAGCGGGTTGCGCTGGCGGCGCTCGTTGGCAACGAACGCGATCAGCAGGATCACGGCCGCGGCGAGGCCGCCGATCGTCCGGGCGCGGCCCCAGCCGACGAGCGGCGCCTCCACCAGCGAGTAGACGAGCACCAGCATGCCTCCGGTGGCCAGGACGGCGCCCGGCACGTCGAAGTTCTGCAGGCGGGCGCGGGGTGGATCGGCGGGGATCATCCGGAAGATGGCGATGAGCACGAGCACCGCTGCCACCGGGTTGACGAAGAACACCCACTGCCAGCCGGGCCCGTCGGTGAGCAGGCCGCCCAGCAGCACGCCGGCCGCCGAGGCCAGGCCGCCGATCCCACCCCACACGCCCAGCGCGGTGTGGCGGTCCTTGCCGTCGCGGAAGGTGGTGGTCAGCAGCGACAGCGCCGCCGGCAGCATCATCGCGGCGCCGGCGCCCTGCGCCAGCCGGGCGGAGATCATCACCCCCGACGCGCCCGACAGCCCGCCGATCAGCGACGAGATGCCGATCGTGACGGTGCCCGCCACGAGCACGCGACGGCGGCCGACGAGGTCAGAGGCCCGGCCGCCCAGCAGCATGAAGCCGCCGTAGGTGAGCAGGTAGGCGCTGGGCACCCACTGCAGATCCTGGACGGAGAAGTGAAGCGCCCGGCGGATCGAGGGAAGAGCGACGTTGACGATCGACGCGTCGACGAAGTCCAGGAACGCCACCGCGCACAGCAGCGCCAGGATCAGCTTGCCACGGCGTGTTGCCAGAGATGAAGGTTCGGGGGTCATGGGTCCTCCTGTTCGTGAGCCGTCACCCCCTATGACGGATGCCGCTGCGGCAACGTGACCGGTCACGTTTGCATCCGCGCATCCGTCATAAGGGCATGGAGCCCATGACCGGCGCCGCCTGGCAGGCCGAGCAGTTCGAGCGCCACCGTGCGCATCTGCGCGCGGTGGCCTACCGCATGCTCGGGTCCGTCAGCGAGGCCGAGGACGCAGTCCAGGAGGCGTGGCTGCGGCTCGACCGCGCCGGCGAGGACGGCATTGAGAACCTCCGGGCCTGGCTGACCACGGTGGTCGGCCGGGTCTGCATCGACATGCTCCGCACGCGCCAGTCGCGCCAGGAGGACTTCGTGGGCACCTGGCTGCCCGAGCCCGTCGTGGGGGGTGTCGGCGAATCGGACGACCCCGAGCAGGAGGCGCTGCTGGCCGACTCGGTGGGCCTGGCGCTGCTCGTGGTGCTCGAGATGCTCAGCCCCGCCGAGCGGCTGGCGTTCGTGCTCCACGACATGTTCGCGGTGCCCTTCGACGAGATCGCGCCGATCGTGGGGCGCACGCCCGAGACCGCGCGCCAGCTCGCAAGCCGCGCCCGGCGCCGGGTGCGCGGCGCGCCGGAGCCCGACGCCGACCTGGCCACGCAGCGGCGCGTCGTCGACGCGTTCCTGGCGGCGGCGCGGGCAGGCGACTTCGGCGCGCTGATGGAGGTGCTCGACCCCGACGTCGTGTTCCGCGCCGACACCGGCGGGCGCCCGGGGATCGCGGTGGCCCACATTGAAGGTGCCGAGGCGGTGGCCCGCAACGCGGTGGCCAACGGCTCGCGCTGGGCGCGCTGGTGCCGGCCGGCCCTGGTCAACGGGAGCTGGGGCTGCGTGGTGATCGCCCCGCGCCGCCCCATCGGCGTGGCCGGCATGACCGTCAGCGGCGGCCGCATCGCCACCATCGACCTCGTCCTGGACCCGGGCAAGGTCCCCTCGCGCGACGCGATGAACCTGGACGGCGAGAACTTCTCGTAGCAGATAATCCGCGAGTAGGTGTTATCGTGGTGCGCATGGCCACCGAGGCTCCGCAGACCGATTCTCCCGAGACCACCCAGGGCAACTGCCTCATGGGCAATCTCGGCTGGATGCTCGACCAGGCCAACCACGCCCTCGGCTGCGAGGTGGCGGCGGCGCTGGCGCCGCTGGATCTCGGGCAGCGGGGCTTCTGCGTCCTAGCGGCCGCCGTCGACGCCGAACTCACGCAGACCGAACTGGCGGGCCTGATCGGGCTGGACAAGACCACGATGGTGGTCGCCGTCGACGACCTCGAGCGCAAGGGGCTCGCCCTGCGCATCCCGTCGCCAACCGACCGCCGCGCGCGCGTGATCAAGGTCACCGACGCGGGGCGCGAGAAGGTGGCGGAGGGGCAGCGGATCGTCCTGGACGTCCAGAACGACGTGCTCGGCTCGCTGCCGCTGTCCGAGCGCGCGGCGTTCGTGGCCGCGCTCATGAACCTGGTGAGCGGCCGGCTGTCCAACGCGCCGCAGTGCCATCCGCCGCTGCGGCGGCGCGAGCAGCGCGCCTGACGCGGCTCTGATCTCGCGTCCCCGGCGCGGGACGGTCGGGTCCGATGATCCGGTCGTGGCGGATAGTGAAGGAAATAGCTGAAAGATCCGCCCCGACTCCTCCGGAGGGTCGCCGGCGAGCTCCCGATCTTCCTTCGATAGCTGCCGTTTGGCGGCTTCCTGGATCTCCTGTCCATTTCGGGCGCTCCCGTTCGTCGTCCTGGTAACCACCCAAGAGCAGTCCTCCGTCACAAGATGATCTTGTACGGAACTATCTGATACGGTGTGGTCTCACAGCAAAGCAAATTCGCGGCAAGGCGGGAGAGGAGTCGAAACGAGATGTCAGTGACGGAGATCAAGAGAGCCGAGGGACCGGCGACGGACCGGTCGCGCTGGATCGCCCTCGTGGTGCTATGCGTCGGAATGCTGATGATCGTGCTCGATCAGACGATCGTGAACGTGGCGCTGCCGTCGATCCAGCGCGACCTGCACTTCTCAACCTCGAGCCTGGCGTGGGTGGTCAACGCGTACCTGATCGCGTTCGGCGGCCTGCTGCTGCTGGCCGGCCGGCTGGGCGACCTGGTGGGACGCAAGCGGATGTTCCTGATCGGCCTGGCGGTGTTCACGGCGGCTTCGGCGCTGTGCGGCTTGGCCGACAGCCAGGCGCTGCTCGTCGGCGCGCGCTTCGTGCAGGGCGCCGGCGGGGCCATGACTTCGTCGGTCATCCTGGGGATGATCGTCACGATGTTCCCCGAGCCGCGGGAGCAGGCCAAGGCGATGGGCGTGTTCAGCTTCGTGGCCGCGGGGGGCGCATCGGTCGGCCTGCTCGCCGGCGGCGTGCTCACGCAGGCGCTGGATTGGCACTGGATCTTCTTCGTCAACCTGCCGATCGGCGTGCTCGCGACCGCGCTGGCGGTCCGTGTCGTCGTCGCCGACCGCGGGATCGGTCTGCGGGCGGGCGCCGACCTGCCGGGCGCGGCCCTGGTCACCGCGGCGCTGATGCTGGCCGTCTACACGATCGTCAAGACCAGCGACTACGGCTGGGGCTCGGCGCACACCCTCATCCTCGGCGCCATCGCCGTGGCCGTGCTCGCGGGCTTCCTCGTTCGTGAAGCCACCGCGCGCACGCCCCTCATCCCGTTGCGGATCTTCCGCAGCCGCAACGTCTCGGGCGCCAACCTGGTGCAGGCGCTGATGATCGCGGGCATCTTCGGGATGTTCTTCCTGGGCGCGGTGTACATGCAGCGGGTGCTCGGCTACGACCCGCTCCAGGTGGGGCTGGCCTACCTGCCGGTGGCGCTGTCGATCGGCACTGTGTCCCTGTTCGTGGCGCCCCAGCTCAACATGAAGATCGGGCCGCGGGCGACGCTGCTGCCGGGGCTCGCGCTGATGACCGTCGGACTGCTGCTGTTCGCCGCTGCGCCGGTGCACGCGGACTACGTCACACATCTCCTGCCGGTGATGGTGCTGCTCGGCGTCGGAGCGGGCCTGAGCTTCCCGTCGCTGATGACGATCGCCATGTCCGGGGCTCAGCCCCACGAGGCGGGGCTGGCCTCCGGGCTGGTCAACACCTCGATGCAGGTCGGCGGCGCGCTCGGACTCGCCGTCCTGGCGACGCTCTCGGCCAGCCGCGCCAAGGACATGCTGGCCTCCGGCGCGACCTCAGCGGACGCGATCTCCAGCGGGCTGCACCTGGCCCTGGTGATCGGCGCGGGCCTCGTCATCGCCGCGCTCGTGATCGGCGTCGCGGTCCTGGCCCCGGCGCGGGCCCTGGGCCAGGCGCCGGCCGAAGTCGCCACGCAGGACGACGAGGGGCGGCGCCTGACCGCCGAAGGCCTCTACTCCGAGGCGGCCTGAGGCGCGCCCCCGGTCTGCCGGTACAGGTAGGAGAGCTTGTCCGGATTGAGCACGGTGAGGATCGAGACGATCTTGCCGTCGCGGACCTCGATGGCAACGAGCGAGTCCTGGCCACCCACTGAGACCTGGGCGGCCGGCTCGCCGTTGACCTCGAGCATCCGCAGATACGGACTGGGCCCCGAACGCCGGCGCAGCCCGGCGACGAAGGCCAGGATCTTCCTGCGCCCCACCACCGGGATGTGGGCGGCGCGGGCCCTACCGCCGCCGTCGTTGTAGGCGACGACGTCGGCCGCCAGCAGCTCCTCGAGCTCGGAGAGCCGGCCTTCGTCGGCCGCCCCCAGGAGCCGCTCCAGCAGCTCGGCGTGGCGGGCCGCGTCGGCTGCGGTGCCCCGCCGGCCCTGGTCCAGCCGCGCCTGGGCCCGGTGCAGGAGCTGCCGCGCATTGGCCTCGGACACCTCGAGGATCTCGGCGATCTGGGCGTACGGGACGTCAAAGGCCTCGCGCAGGACGAACACCGCGCGCTCGGGCGGCGTGAGCTCCTCCATCAGACGCAGCGTCGCCAGCGACAGCGTCTCACGCTTGACCAGGCTGTCCAGCGGGTCCAGCACGTCGTCGGCGATGACCGGTTCGGGCAGCCACGGGCCCGTGTAGGACTCGCGCGCCGCGCGCGCCGAGCGCAGCTGGTCCAGGGCCAGCCGGCTCACCACGGTGGTGAGGAAGGCCGCCGGCTCCCGGACCTGGCCGCGGTCGGTGCGCAGCCAGCGGACCATGGCGTCGGCCACGACGTCCTCTGCGTCCCACATGCTGCCCAGCAGCCGGTAGGCGACGCCGAGCAGGCGGGGGCGCAGCTCGAGGAACACCGCGGTCCCGTCATCCTCGGCTCCGACGCCCGGCAGGCGCGTGCTGAGATCAGGATCGGTCACACCAACACCGATGGTGTCACCGCAGGGCCAAACTCCGCCTCCCAGGCGTCCCGCGCCTGCAGATAGCGCGGACGCCAGTCGAGTTCGGCCTTGGCCCGGGCGTTGTGGGCGCCGACCAGCCCGTTGAGGAAGGCGGCGCCCCAGCTGCCGGCCACGAGGCGGGCCAGCCACTCGGGGATCCGCTTGGGCTTGGGGGCGCCCAGATAGCGTGCGAACGCCGGCAGCCACACGGCGGTGGCCAGTGGCTCGTCGTTGACGATGTTCACGGCGCCGCGCACCTCGGGCCGCTCCAGCGCCGCCACGATCGCGGTGGCGGCGTCATGGGTGTGGACGAACGAGAACACGCCCGACCCGTCGCCGACGATCGGCAGCTTGCCGCCGCGCACCGTCTGAGTGACCACGCCGTCGGTGGCGAAGCCGGTGCCCGGACCCATCAGGTGCCCGAAGCGCAGTGCCACTCCGGCGGTCTCGGCGGTGATGCGCTCGAGCTCCTTCAGAGCCTGGAGTGCCGGACGGAACGGCTTGGGGCTGTTCTCCCACAGCGGCGTGCTCTCGTCGGCGACCAGTCCGCGCTGCGGCGCGTAGGCGAACGCCACCGATTCCGACAGCATCCGCACGCCGCCGGTGGCCACCACGAGGTTGGCGGTGCCCTCGATGCGCAGGCGGTTGGTCAGCGCGAACTCACGCTCGAACTTCCGGGGGTTGGGGCTGTGGGGGATCGCGGTCAGGAGGTTGACCACCGCCTCGGGCTCGAACTCGGACACGGCGGTGGTCACCGCCTCGCGATCGAGCGCATCGGCGGTGACGACGTGGCCGTTGCGGACCTCCACGGGCGAGCGGTGCACCAGCGCGATCGTCTCGTGACCCACCGCGTCGAGCAGTGGAACCAGCTGACGCCCGATCGCACCACTGGCACCGGCAACTAGGACCCTCATGGTGTTTCCTTTCGCAGAGTTTTCTGCGGGCTTGACGGGACACCACCCGGGTTTGTGACAGCGGGCCGAGGCCGGCTGCGGCACCACCCCGATCCGGTTAGGCCTCGAGGTTGCGCTCGTCGAGCCAGTCGGTGACAGGCGCCGGAGGCTCGCCCGCCCACTCGGCGCGCACCGCGAGCCGGATGAGCTCGCGCGGATCTTGGTGCAGCTCGTCGCGGCGGAAGCTCAGATAGACGGTCACCGCGCCGGCGACGGCCAGCGAGCCATTGTTGACGGCGGGATCGAGTTCCGCGAGCACCTCGGCGACGCGCTCCTCGACGTCGAGTCCGGCGACCGGCTCGTCGTCGTCCTCGAAGGCGCGCTCGAAGTCGCCGATGACAGCGTCTTCGTCGTCAGGGTCGACGATCTCGGCGGCACGCTTGACGACGTCGAACAGAGAGACCGGCCGCGGTTCCATGGCGCAACTATCGCAGCTTCAGCGCTCAGGAACCCGGGCGCGCAACTCCTGCAGCCACGCGGTGGACTGGCTGTCGGACGGGGCGCGCCAGTCTGAGCGCGGGGACAGCGAGCCGCCGGAGCCGACCTTGGGCGCGTTGGGCAGAGCCGAGCGCTTGAACTGGCTGGTTTGGAAGAAGCGGTGCAGGAACACCTCCAGCCAGTGGCGGATCTGCTCCAGCGAGTACGCGCTGCGCAGCTCCGCCGGGATGAGGTCGGGCCAGTCACCGCGGTCGCGGTCGCCCCACGCGCACAGGGCGAGGTAGGCGACCTTGCTGGGGCGGTAGCCGAAGCGCAGCACGTAGTAGAGGAAGAAGTCCTGGAGCTCGTAGGGGCCGACGATGTCCTCCGAGTGCTGCTCGGGGCCATCGTGGTCGGCGTCGGCGCTGACCGGGATGAGCTCGGGAGAGATCGCCGTCTCCACGACGTCGGCCAGCACCGCGTTGGCCCCCTCGGAGAACTGGCTGGTGTCGATGGCCCAGCGGATGAGGAAGCGGATGAGTGACTTGGGCACCGAGGCGTTGACGCTGTAGTGAGACATCTGGTCGCCGACGCCGTACGTCGACCAGCCGAGCGCCAGCTCGGAGAGGTCGCCCGTGCCCAGCACCAGCGCGTTGTGGTAGTTGGCCAGCCGGAACAGGTGCGAGGTGCGCTCGCCGGCCTGCACGTTTTCGAAAGTGACGTCGTACTGGGGCTCGCCGTCGGCGGCGGGATGGCCGAGGTCGCGCAGCATCTGGGTCGCCGAGGGCTTGATGTCCATCTCCTGTGCGCTGACGCCGAGGGCCTGCATGAGCGCGTGGGCGTTGCGCAGCGTGCGCGCGCTGGTGGCAAAGCCGGGCAGCGTGTAGCCGAGGACGTTGGAGCGCGGCAGCCCCAGCCGGTCCATCGCACGCGCCGCCACGATCAGCGCGTGGGTGCTGTCCAGCCCGCCGGAGACGCCGATCACGATCTTCTCGATGCCGGTGGCCAGCAGCCGGGTCTCGAGCCCGCGGACCTGGATGTTATAGACCTCTTCGCAGCGCTCGTTGCGGCTGATCGGGTCGGCCGGCACGTAGGGGAAGCGCTCGATGCGCCGCTCGAGCGCGAACGGCTCGCCGGGCACGCCGAGGTCGAACTCGATGCGGCGGATGCGCCGCACGCGCTCGCGCAGATCACCGATCGTGTCCCCGTAGCTGCTGGTGATCATCCGGTCAGACAGGACCCGGTCGAGATCCAGGTCGGCGACGATGAGCTCCGGCTGATCGGCGAAGCGCTCTGACTCGCGCAGCAACTGGCCGTTCTCGTAGATGAGGGCCTGTCCGTCCCACGCCATGTCCGTGGTGGACTCGCCCAGCCCCGCCGCGGTATAGAGGTATCCGGCGATGGCGCGCCCCGACTGCGCCTCGCACAGCATCCGCCGGTAGTCGTCCTTGCCGATCGTGATGTTCGAGGCCGAGAGGTTGGCCAGCACGGTGGCGCCGGCGAGCGCCGTATACGTGCTCGGGGGGACCGGCGTCCACAGGTCCTCGCAGATCTCGACGCCCAGCACGAACCCGGGCACGTCACGGCAGGCGAAGACGACGTCGGGGGTGAAGGGCACGGTCTCGCCCAGCAGGCGCACCTCCTCGCTGACGAGGTCGCGGGCGGCCCGGAACTGGCGCTTCTCGTAGTACTCGTGGTACTCGGGGATGTAGCTCTTGGGCACGGCGCCGAGGATCCGGCCGCGATGGATCACGATCGCGGCGTTGAACAGGCCGCCCTCGGACTGCACCGGCGCGCCGACCACGATCACCGGAAGCAGGTCCTCGCTGGCACGCACGACCTCGTGCAGCGCTCCGGACACGGCATCGCGCAGCGCCTCCTGGTGAAACAGGTCCTCACTGGAGTAGGCCGCGAGACCCAGCTCGGGGAAGATCACGAGTGCCGCGCGCTCCGCGTCCGCGCGCTGTGCCAGCTCCACAGTGCGGGCGCCGTTGAACCGCGGGTCGCCGACGCGGACCCGCGGCACCGCCGCCGCGACGCGCACGAAGCCGTGCGCGTACGGGGAGTCAAAGGGGGTCCCGCCGGTGGGGTCGACTGCCCGCATGCCTTCAGTATCGCCTGCTCAGCGCCGAAGGCGGGGCGCGGACGACCGCGATCGCGCTACGAGCGCCGGGGCGCGGTGCTCATCCGTCCGGCGTTCGGTGGCCGCTGCCTCTCACGCCGGAGGCGCGGTCGGCGTCGTCATCCGGTGACGGCGGCCGGTAGGGATCGGAGTCCGCGTCGGGATCGGGCGTGCCGACCGGGTTGTTGAGGCGGTGGTGCGGATCCTGGTCAGGCTGGGGGTGAGGCTCGTCGCGCTCAGAGAGCGCTTCGGATGAGGACTTGGGCTCGAGCGGGCGGTCGGCCGCCTCGGCTGGATCTGGGGCGCGTTCATAGACGCGTTCGGGCTCGTGCCGGGGACCGGTGTTCGGTTCGGATGGCATGCGCTCCTCCTGGTCGGGTACCCGCGACCTACTTCAGCACACGGCGATGTCGGGGGACTGCTTGCGCTAACAAGCAACGCGCTAGAATGACAGGAGATGGCAAGCGCACAGGCAACTTCCTACAGGGTGGGCAGGGACGGTGTGACCGAATGGTCACAGCGTCACGCCGACGCCTGGATCGGCCTGCTGGAGACCCACAAGCAGTTGACGCGGATGCTCGACGCCGAGCTTGAGGGCCGCTACGGCCTGAGCCTGAGCGGGCTGGAGCTGCTGGCGCGGCTGGCGGCCGCGCCCGAGCGGTGCCTGCGGCTGTCGGCGCTCGCCGCGCAGGCGGGCCTCAGCCTCAGCCGGGTGTCGCGTATCGCCGTCATGCTGGAGTCGCGCGGGCTCATCGAGCGCACGCCGTGCAGCGAGGACGCCCGCGCGGTGGAGGCGCATCTCACCCCCACGGGACTTACCCTCATGCGCGAGGCCCAGCGCACCCACTTCGCCTCGGTGCAGGAGCGGTTCTTCGACCAGCTCCGTCCGGCGGAGCTGGAGGTGCTGGCCGACGTATTCGGGCGCTTCTCGGAGCGCGCGGCGGCGTCGTGCACCGAGCCGCCGCGCTCCTCGGATTAGAGAACCGACGCGAAGGTCTCCAGTGCGCGCAGATCGCCGGGGCCAAGGCCGTGTCCGGCGCCCGGCTCGACGTGGACCGTCAGCTCGGCGCCGGCGCCCTGCAGCACCTCGGCGAGCCGCTGAGTCTGCTCGGGGGACGAGTACGGGTCGCCCTCGCCGGCGGCGATGAGGACGCGGGTCCCGTCGAGGCGCAGAGCGCCGTCGGGCTCGTAGGGCAGCATCGGCCGTAGCAGCGCTGCCGCGCCCAGCAGATCGGGGTGGCGCAGCAGGAGGCTGACGGCGATGTTGGCGCCGTTGGAGAAGCCCAACGCGGCGATCTTGCCGGGGTCGCGCCCGTAGGCCTGCGCGGCCGCTGTGACGAACGCCGCGAGCTCGTCTGTGCGCGCCAGCAGGTCGGGGATGTCGAGCTGGCCGATCGCCAGCCGGCGGAAGAACCGCGGCATGCCGGCCTCGAGGACCTTGCCCCGGGGCGACAGCAGCGCGGCCCGCGGGGCCAGCTGGCGGCCGAGTCCGACGAGGTCGTGCTCGTCCCCGCCGGTGCCGTGCAGCAGCAGCAGGGTCCAGTCGCTCTGCCCGGGCTCGTATACGTGCTGGAAACCCAGCTCCGTGGCCGCGTTCATCGTGAGCTCCCAGCGGAGGCGGGCGCGGGGCGCCAGGCGCGCGTGTCGGGCAGCGGGGTCAGCCGCGGTGCGATCTCGGCCCGGTGCTGCTCGAGGAACGGCGGCAGCGACAGGCCCTGGCCCATCTCCTCGGGCGCCTCGTCAGACGCGAAGCCCGCGCCGTCGAGCGTGGCGAGCTCGTAGAGGATGCCGCCCGGCTCGCGGAAGTAGACCGAGCGGAAGTAGAAGCGGTCGATCACCGGTGTGGCGTGGGCACCGGCCCCGGTGACGTGGCGCTGCCAGTCCTCGATCTCGGCGTTGAGCACGGCCCAGGCCACGTGATGGACGGTGCCGGCGCCGGGAATGCCGCGCTCGCGCGACTCCTCGAAGGTGATGCGCCCGCCGCGCCGTGAGCCGCGGGCCTCCCAGTCGTCGGCCGCCCGCTCGGAGAAGCCGAGGACCTGGGCCAGCAGCGCCTCGCTGCGGGTGGGATCGACGACCAGGGCGCGTACGGCCTCGAACCCCTGGAGGGCGAACTCAGCCGGGACCTCGAGGCTGGCGGCGGTCAGGGGCGCGTCGGGGGTGGCGACGACGGCCAGCTCGTGACCCATGCCCTCGGGGTCGGCGAAGAGCAGGCGGCCCGGCTCGCGCTCGGTCGTGATGCCCTCGCCGCCGAGGCGCTCCTGCCAGAAGTCCAGCGCCTCCTCGGAGGCGACGCGGTGGACGATGCGGGAGATCATGCCCGCCCCCGCACGGCCGGGCGCTGCGCCCGGGTACTCGAAGAAGGTGATGTCGGCGCCGGGCGAGCCGTGCTCGTCGGCGTAGAACAGGTGGTAGACGCCGGGGTCGTCCTGGTTGACGGTCTTCTTGACCAGCCGCAGGCCCAGGACGCGGGCGTAGAAGTCGACGTTGCCGGGGGCGTCGCCGGTGATGAGGGTGATGTGATGGATGCCTTCGATCGGATTCATGTGTTCGGTGCTCTCCCTGGCGATGTGGGTGGGATTAGCTTGCTAGCGCAAGCATAGCAGCGAATGCTTGCGCGCGCAAGTATCCGTCGAATCGGCGATGATGATCGGCAATGGTCGATGATGTGCGCTTGACCCCGACCGCGTCGCCCGCGCGCGTGGCGCTGTTCATCACGTGCTTCAACGACACGATGTTCCCGCAGACCGGGCGGGCCGTGGTGGCGGTGCTCGAGCGGCTGGGCGTGGGCGTCGACTTTCCGCTGGACCAGACCTGCTGCGGCCAGATGCACTTCAACACCGGCTACGCGGAGGAGACGATCCCGCTCGTGCGGCGGTTCGTGCGCGTGTTCGCCGATGCCGAGGTGGTGGTCTCGCCGTCGGCCTCGTGCGTCGGCATGGTGCGCGACTACTACGCCCGCGTGGCCGAGCTGTCCGGCGACGCCGGACTGAGCCGGGAGGTGGAGGCGATCGCGCCGCGGGTGGTCGAGCTCTCCGAGCTGCTCATCGACCGTCTCGGCGTCGAGGACGTCGGCGCCTACTTCGCGCGCCGCGTGACCTATCACCCGACGTGCCACAGCCTGCGCATGCTCCACGTCGGCGACCGGCCGCTGCGGCTGCTGCGCGCCGTCAGTGGCATCGACGTCGTCACCCTGCCCGAGGCCGAACAATGCTGCGGGTTCGGCGGCACCTTCGCGGTCAAGAACGCCGACACGTCGATCGCGATGGTCTCCGACAAGGTGCGCGCGATCCTCGACACCGGCGCCGAGGTGTGCGTCAGCGCTGACAACTCCTGTCTCCTACACATCGGCGGCGCGCTGTCGCGCCAGCGGGCCGGCGTGCGCACGATGCACCTCGCCGAGATCCTGGCCCAGACCAAGGAGGGCTCGGCGCCGTGACCGACGCCCCAGCGCCTCCGTTCCCGCAGGCCGCACGCGCCGCGCTGGCCGACTCTCAGCTGCGCCACAACCTCGGTCACGCCACCCGGACGATCCGCGCCAAGCGCGCCGTCGTGGTGGCGGAGATGCCCGACTGGGAGGAGCTGCGCGAGGCCGGCCGCGCGCTCAAGGAGCGGGTCCTGCGCCACCTCGATGCGCACCTCACCCAGCTCGAGGAGTCCGTGACGCGGGCCGGCGGCGTCGTGCACTGGGCGCGCGACGCCGAGGAGTGCAACCGCATCGTCGGCGATGTCATCGCCGCCCACGGCGCCAAGGAGGTGGTCAAGGCCAAGTCGCTGACCACGGAGGAGACCCACCTCAACGAGGCGCTGGCGCAGCGCGGCATCCGTGCCTGGGAGACCGACCTGGCCCAGCTCATCATCCAGCTCTCAGACGACACGCCCTCCCACATCCTCGTGCCCGCGATCCACAAGAACCGCGAGCAGATCCGGGCGCTGTTCGCGCGGACGCTGGACGACGCGCCGGCCGACCTCTCCGACGACCCCCGCGAGCTCGCCGAGACCGCGCGCCGCCACCTCCGCAAGCTGTTCCTGGGCGCGCGGGTGGGGATCAGCGGCGTCAACTTCGCGGTGGCTGACACCGGCACCGTGTCCGTGGTTGAGTCCGAGGGCAACGGCCGGATGTGCACGACGTTGCCCGAGGTGCTCATCAGCGTCATGGGGATCGAGAAGGTGATCCCGACATGGGAGGATCTGGAGGTCTACCTCCAGCTGCTGCCGCGATCCTCGACCGCGGAGCGGATGAACCCGTACACCTCCCTGTGGACCGGGGTGACCGACGGCGACGGGCCGCGGGAGTTCCATCTCGTGCTCGTTGACAACGGCCGCACCGACGTGCTCGCCGACGTGATCGGGCGTCAGGCGCTCAACTGCATCCGCTGCTCGGCGTGCCTCAACGTCTGCCCGGTGTACGAGCGCACCGGCGGTCACGCCTACGGGTCCACCTACCCCGGGCCGATCGGCGCCATCCTCACGCCGATGCTCAGCGGCATGACGGCCGCCGCCTCGCTGCCCTACGCGTCGAGCCTGTGCGGCGCCTGCTACGAGGTGTGCCCGGTGAAGATCAACATCCCCGAGGTGCTCGTGCATCTGCGCCACGAGGAGGTGGCGCGGTCGGCACGCGCGCGCGGCCTGCGCGACCGGATCGCTTCAGAGCACGTGGCCATGCGCGCGATGGCGCGCGTGTTCGCCAACCGGCGCCTGTACGAGGCCGCGCAGCGGGCCGGGCGGCTGACGCAGTGGCCGCTGGTTCGCGACGGGACGATCCGGCGGCTGCCGGGGCCGCTGAGCGGCTGGACCGCGGCTCGCGATCTCCCCGCCCTGCCGCCTCAGACCTTTCGTCAGTGGTGGCGGGAGCGCTGACCGTGGGCGGCGCGCGCGAGGAGATCCTCAGTCGCATCCGGGCCGCCCTGGACGACGTCCCGGCGGCCGAGCGCCCCGGCGATGTGGCAGTCGCGCGCGACTACCGCCGCCAGGGCCGGCTGACCGGCGACGCCCTGGCGCAGCGGTTCGCCGAGCGCGTGGCCGACTACGAGGCGCGGGTGCGGACGGTGCGCGCCGAGGAGCTGGCCGACGCCGTCACCCGGGCGTGCACGGAGATGGGGCTTCGCCGCGTTGTGGTGCCGGCGGAGCTGCCGGGCCCCTGGCGCCCCCGGGATGTGGAGGTGATCGAGGACGCGGGTCTCGGTGCGACGGAGCTCGACGCCATCGACGGCGCCGTGACCGGGTGCGCGGTGGCGATCGCCGAGACCGGCACGGTCGTGCTCGACGGCACGGGCGCCTGCGGCCGCCGGCTGCTCACGCTGGTGCCCGACCATCACATCTGCGTCGTCACCGCCGGCCAGATCGTGGAGCTGGTGCCCGAGGCCATCGCGGCACTCGCTCCGGCGGTGCGCGAGCGCCGCGCCCCGATCACGCTCGTCTCGGGGCCGTCGGCCAGCTCGGACATCGAGCTGTCGCGGGTCGAGGGCGTGCACGGGCCGCGCCACCTGGTGGTGCTAATCGCGGCCTGAGCGGTCAGTGGGTTGCGCGCCACGTGGCCATGCGCATGAACAGCTCCGGCGGCGTCGCCGCCGGCAGCGATGGGTCGAGCTCGCGATAGGCGGCCACGACGTTGGCGGCGACGCGCTCGGGGTCGCCCCAATCGGCGAAGTCGGAGATGTCGATGTCATCGGCGGCCGCGGCGGCGTCCATCCCGGCGTCGAAGCGCTGCCTGGCCTCAGCGGCGATGTAGGCGAGGTAGCGCCGGACGTCGCGCACGCCGGAGGCGTCAGTCACCGGTCCGTGTCCGGGGACGAGCGTCGTCGCCCCCAGCTCGAGGATGCGGTCGCACGCCGCGATCCAGTGGCTGAGGCTGGCCCACACGATCGGGGTGCCGTTGATGAACAGCAGGTCTCCGGTGAACACGGTGGCCGCATCCGGCACGTGGACGATCGTGTCGCCCCCGGTATGGGCGGGACCCAGCTCCAGGAAGGTGACGCCGCGGTCGCCGACGCTCAGCTCCATCGCCCCCGTGAACGTCCGTGACGGCCCCCGGAAACTGATGTTGGAGAAGTCGAACGGCCCGAACGCGTGGGCCACGAAGTCCGCCAGGTCGGCGGGCATGCCGGGCGCGGACTTCAGCGCCTGGAGCATCTCGGGCGACAGCTGCCCCATCTCGGCCGCGCTCGCCGCCGAGGCGTAGATCTCGGTGGCGTTCGGGAGCAGCTCGTTGCCGAAGCAGTGGTCGGGGTTGGAGTGCGTGTTGAGCGCGGCGTCGATCGGGGCACGCTCCACCACCGGCGCCATGGCGTCGAGCATGGCGCGCGTGAGCCTGAGGTCATAGAGCGTGTCCACGAGCAGCGACGTGCCGGCGGCGGTGATCAGCCCGGCGTTGCTCCAGCCCCAGCCGCCGTCGGGCTGGAGGTAGGCGTAAAGCCCGTCTCCGAGCTCGTGAAGGCCGCGGGTGTAGGCGATCTTCCGCAGAGGCCCCTCATTCCAGCACAAGCGGGCTGTCGCCGACCCGGGCGGCGAGCGGCCTGCGGAAGCCGGAGATCGCCATCCCCACCGCGGGGATGAGGGCTACGACGATGAGCAGCAGCGCCCACACGAACGTCGACCCGAACGCGTCGGACAGCGGGCCCTGGATCGCGGCGTGCGCTCTGGCGGGCAGATGCTGCAGGGTGGCGAGCCCGCCCGAGCCCGAGCCGGAGGTGTGCACGCCGACGATCGCGCTCAGGTTGCTGGTGATCGCCGAGGCGAGGATGACACTCAGGATCGCGGTGCCGATCGAGGCACCGGTCTGGCGGATGATGTTCATCGCCGTGCTCGTGCGGGCGATGGCGGCCGGCGGCACCGCCTGCATGGCGGCGGTCATGTTCGGCATCATCGCGAGGCCCATCCCGAGGCCCTGTACGAACTGGGCGGAGCAGAGGAGCACGTAGGACGTATGGGGGCCGACGAACACGAACGGGATGAGCCCGATGGCGACGAGTGGGAGCCCGGTGGCGGGCAGCCACGTCGGGCCGTAGCGGTCGGTGAGCTTGCCCGCGAACGGCATCGTCAGCATCGCGCCGAGGCCGCCGGGCGCCAGGAGCAGGCCGGCCTGGAGCGCCGAGGCGCCGCGCACCGCCTGGTAGTACAGGGGGACGAGCAGCATCGACCCGAACACCGAGATGGCGAACAGGAAGAACGTGCCCGCGGCGGCGCCCGCGCGGGTGTGGGCGAACGTCCGCAGGTCGATGAGGGGGTTGGGCGTGCGCCAGGTGTGGATGAACCAGGCGGCGATGAGCACCAGGCCGACCAACGTCGGGCCCCACGAGCGCGGGGAGCCGAACCCGTAGGTCGAGGACTCGGCGAGCCCGTAGATGAACACCGCCAGTCCCGGCGAGAGCAGCAGCGCGCCGATCCAGTCGAGCTTGTGCGCCGGCTGGGGCTGATCGCGCTCGAGCACGATCATCCCGAGGATGAACGCGACGATCCCGATCGGAACGTTGATGAAGAAGATCCACCGCCAGGAGGCGTTGTCGACGAGCCAGCCGCCGAGGATCGGACCCATGATCGGAGCGATCAGCATCGGCACACCGAGCACGCCCATGACCCGGCCCATGCGATGCGGGCCGGCCTTCTTGGTCAGGATGGTCATGACCGAGGGCATGATCATGCCGCCGCCGATGCCCTGGAGCACCCGGAAGAAGATGAGCGTGCCGGCGCTCCAGGCCAGGCCCGAGAGCACCGAGCCGATCGTGAAGAACACCAGCGAGGTGAGGTAGATCCGCTTGGTGCCGAAGCGGTCGGCGGCCCAGCCGGTGATGGGGATGACCGCGGCCAGCGCCAGGGTGTAGCCGGTGATGACCCACTGGATCTCGGTCAGCGACGAGTGGAACGCGACCGCCAGCTGATCGATCGCGACGTTGACGACCGTCGTGTCGAGGATCGACATGATCGCGCCGAGCATGACCACGCCCGCGACGATCCACGTCTGGCGGTCAAGGGGTTCGGTCTGGTGCGCGGTGGGAACTCCGTCGGGCACGCCTCCATCGTAGCGGACCGGAGAGTCCGCTTATGAGAACGGCGCGATCAGGCGTCCAGCGCGGCGATGATGAGCCCGGCGCCGATGGGCACGAGGGCCGTGGTCAGCCGCTCGTCGTCGCCCAGCAGGCGGCTGAAGCTCTGAAGCTCGGACTCGTGGGAGATGGCGTTGTCGATGGCCAGCATTGCCCCCGGCGCGAGCGCTCGCCGGAGGTTGGGCCAGTAGCCGGTGTACTCCGGCCGCTCGGCATCGAGGAACACGAGATCCCACGCCGCGTCGGGGTACTCGGCCAGCGCCTGGGCGGCGCCGATCGTGCGGCAGCTGACGCGCTCCCCCAGGTCGGCGCGCTCGAGGTTGGCACGCGCCTGCTCGGTGCGGCGCGGGTCGATGTCCAGCGTCTCGACGTGGCCGCCGACCGCCTCGGCGGCGTCGGCCAGCCACAGCGTCGAGTGGCCGTTGGAGGTGCCGATCTCGAGGATGCGACGGGCCTGGGCGGCGCGCACGAGGACGCCGAGCAGCTCCGCCGTCTCCGGCTCGACGTTGCGCAGGCGGTCCAGCCGGTTGGGCTGCCTGGCGTCGTAGTCGCGACCGGCCGCGAACACCTCATCTGCGATGGCCCGCCGCTCGGGCCTCACGGCGCGGCTAGCTCCAGCTGACGCTCAGCTCGTCGCGCTTACCGAAGCGCTGGAGGTGTGACCCGACGACGTTGCGCACGCGCTCGCGGCCCTGCTCGTCGGCGGCGGTGACGGTGAGGTAGAGCTCGTCGTCACCGGCGCGCAGCTCGCAGCGGCCGGCCTCGAACTGGATGTAGCCGCTGTCCGCGGTGAAGGCGGCGTCGACCTTGTGGCCGAAGTGCTTGCAGAGCTGTCGCATGTACGGGACCGGCTTCTCGGTGGCGACAGTTGCCTGGGAGGTCAGAGTCGAAGTCATGGTGTGGACGTTAGCCGGGTGTGCCGGCCAGCCACCGGGCGCCGCGGCGGTAGAGGTCCTCCACCTCGGGGCCGACCAGCCCCGGCATGTCGCGCTTGACGTCGTACCCGATCTTGGTCTGGATGTAGGCGAGGTGGCGGTAGCCGGCGGGAAATTGGGCCAGCAGGCCGGCATCGAGCTCGGGGCCGGGCCCGCCCGAGACCGGCGTGAGGCGGTCGATCTCGTAGATCGGCTGGCGCAGCACCAGCCGGTGATTGGTGGGGCGGGTGGGGTCGGTTTCCTCGCGGCGCTCGAGGAAGTCATAGAAGCGCCCAGTGCAGACCACGTCGCACTCCACGCCCTCGACGGTGGTGCGCTGCGTGATCGTCATCTTGGTCTGGGCGATGGCGCGGTCGCCGGCGACGTCGACCGATGTGCCGCCGAGGAAGTGCAGGATGCGCACCCCCCGCTCAAACCCCTCGCGGCTGACGCGGATGAAATCGCGCGCCGGGCCCTGGAACCAGGTGGCCATCATCACGCCGTCGTCGTGCCAGAGGCTGGCGAAGCGATCCCAGTCGCCGGCATCGCGCCACACCACCCAGTTCTCGACCAGGTCGCGGATGGCCTGGGCGTCGCTCACGCGATCGTGGCGCCGGGGGTGGGCAGCGCGCTCGTTGGTGGGATCGGCGGCCCCACGGTGCCGTCCAGCGGCGGGGTGCCGTAGGTGTGGAACGTCTCGATCGTCTTCACGCCCCACGCCTGCCCGCGGGCGCGCTCGGCCTCGGTCCAGCGGATCGGTTCATACGCGGGGTCGTAGATGAAGTGGGTGCCGGTGGTGACCTCGACGCGGTTGCCGCCGGGCTCGTAGACGTAGAGGAACATCCCCTGGGCCACGGCGTGCTTGGACGGAGCGGCCTCGATCGGCACGTCCGCGTCCAGGAACAGGTCGGCGGCGCGCAGGCACTCCTCGCGGGTGTCGACGAACCACGCGAGGTGGTGCAGCCGGGCGCTGCCGCCGGCGTGGTCGGCGGTGTAGATGAGCTCGTGGGCGGCGATGGAGAGGCTCATCCAGGCGCCGCTCTCCTCGCCCGAGTCGAGGATCACCTGCTCGTAGGTCCGGTAGCCCAATTGCTCCTCGGCAAAGCGCCGGTTAGCGGCGATGTCGGCGGCGAGGATGTTGACGTGGTCGATGCGCTTGACCGCGGCGCCGCGGTCGACGTGGCGCTGGGGGACGTTCTTCAGGCGCGGGCGCAGTTCCTCGGGCGGGACGTAGCGGTCCTGCTCGTAGAACAGCTCGAAGCGGTGCCCGTCGGGGTCGCGGAACTCATACGCCGCACCGTGGCCGTGGTCGCCGTCGATCCACCGGTCGCCGAGGCCGGTGGCCTCGATCAGCTTGACCCGGCGCTGCAGCGCCTCGGGGTTCCAGGCGCGGATGGCGACGTGGCCGAGCCCGGGCTGCCTGGCTTCGGTGAGCTTGAGGCCGTAGGGCTGGTACTCGCCCCAGCCGCGCAGGAACACCGACTGCCCCTCCTGGTGCTCGATCTGCATCCCGAACAGGTCGACGAAGAACGTCAGGCTGTCCTCCGGGAACGGGGTCAGCAGCTCGGCGTGGGCGATGTGGGCGAGATCGGGCGGCTCGTTCATGGTTCAGGCTCCTTCCACGCGTTGGCGCAGTTCGTCGAGGTCGTAGGACAGCTCGCCCGCCTGGAGCTTGAGCCGCTTGACGCGCTCCTTGCGTTCGCGTTCGCGCGACGCCTCGAGCACCTCGTCCACGCGCTCGGCCTCGACCACGGCAGCGCCGTCGGCGTCGAGCACCACGATGTCCCCCTGGCGGATGGTCGCGCCGCCCACCTGGACGGGCTCGCCGATCGTGCCCGGGATGTCCTTGGTGGCGCCCTTGACCCGGACCCAGCGGGCCCAGATGGGCAGCCCCAGCTCGGCCAGGGTCTCGATGTCGCGGACCGCCGCGTCGATCAGGATCCCGGCGGCGCCGTGGGCCTTGGCCTGGGTCGCCAGGAGGTCGCCGACGATCCCCACCGGCCGGGGCTCGGGCATCGTCAGCACGAGCACCTCGCCGGGCTGGACCTCCGCCATGGCGGCGTGGACCATGAGGTTGTCGTCCTGGCCGCACTTCACGGTGCGGGCCGGACCGGCCACGCGCGTGCCGGCCAGGATCTGGATGAGGTCGAGGTCGACATAGCCGCGCCGGCCGCCGGCCTCGTACACGGTGGCGGAGCCGAGCTCGGCCAGTTCCGCGATCGCATCGCTCATAGCGCGCTCACCACCTGGGGGGTCACGCGCTGGAACGCCTCGGCCTGGCGGATGTCCTGGTTGCCGGAGGAGCGTCGCGCGTGGTTGCCACGGTGGTCGGCGCGCTCGGCGTAGTAGGTGTGCAGGTACTTCTGGGCCTTCATCTCGGCCATGGCGTCGCGCTTTCTGTCCATCACCGCGGTGATGTCGACGAACGTGGTGGGGGTGAAGTTGCAGAGCTCGGGCTGGTGGGGCTCGAACAGGAAGAACTCGGGCGGGCCGACCGTCTTGAACGCGCTCTGGACCCCGGCGCCGGCGGCGAGGCTGCGGGCGCGGCCGACAGCGGCATAGGCGACCGGATGATCCGGGTTGAACGGATCGGTGTCGGTGTGAGTGATGAGCACGTCGGGGGCGAACTCCCGGATCTCATCGGAGATCCGCTCCAGGGCCTCGACGCCGATCTCGAGCGGGTAGTCGCCGAGATCCAGGCAGCGGAAGTCGGCGCCGAGATGCCCGGCGGCCCGCTCGGCCTCGCCGTGGCGGATCTTCTTGACGTTCTCGATGGTCTGACCGTCCTCCTTCCACAGCTCGCCCGACTCGCCCTTCTCGCCGTAGGAGAGTGCGATCACGCGACCCGTCCCGCCGGTGGAGGTCGTCACCGCGAGCGCTCCGCCCGCGCGCCACACGAAGTCCGCCGAGTGGGCGCCGATCACCAGCATCCGCCGGGGCGGGTGGGTGCCTACCATCGATCGGCCCCCGCAACGCGGCGGGTGTTGGCCACTGCCATCACCTGCACCTCCTCGTCGTTGAAGCCGGCCGCCAGCAGGCGGTCGACCATGATCCCCATCCCGTCCTCCACCGGCGGGTTGAACACCTGGCCCAGATCGGTGGACAGGACCGAGTGCTCGGGGCCGGTGTCGCCGATGTGCGCGATCCACTCCTCCCAGGTGATCTTGCCCGTGTGCGGCGTCGTCATGCACCGCTCGAGCAGGGCACCGCGCCGGGCCAAGGCGGTTTGATCCTCGATCGAGAGGCTCTGGGCCGGGAACTCGGGATGGGTGATGACGATCTGCTCCACGCCGTGCTCGAGCGCGGCGTCCACGACGCTGAAGATCTCGTCGCGGGCCAGATGGCCGGTGGCCAGCAGCAGCCCGTGATGGGCGATGCGCTCCAGCACCGCGCGCGTCTCGGGCAGCACCGCGCCGCTCTCGTCCACCACCGGCACCGGCGGGATCTCGATCCCCTGCTCGCGCAGCTCCAGCTGGAGCTTGACCCACACCGGGACCTTGGCGCCGGCCGGCGCCTCGCGCTCATGGGACTCGTTGACCGAGTCGACGGTCGGCAGCCACACCGTGCGGGCGCCCTCCCGGGCGGCCACCTCGACCGCAAGCGGGTTCATGCCGCCGACGGCTCGGTTGAGCACGATCGCGCCGAGCGCCTCGATGCCCGGCACCGCCGCGCGCACCACGCCGGCGCGCTCGGCGGTGGAGTTGTAGTGCGACTTGAGGATGAAGCCGTCCATCCCGAGCTCGGCGAACCGCCGCGCCAGCGTGACGTCGTCCACGATCCGCGGGACCACGTCGGGGGCGACGTGGATGTGGGTGTCATAGGCGCCGCGCAACAGATCGCGCGCGCGGTCCGAGACGCGGATCGGCTCCTCGAGCGCGGTCACGCGCGCTCCTGGCTCTCGCGCAGGGCGTCGCCGACGTGGGAGAGATGGACGCGCATCGCCGACTCGGCCGCGTCGGGGTCGCCGGCGGCCACCGCGTTCACGATGGCAGTGTGTTCGACCAGCGAGCGCTGGCTGCGGCCGGGGACGAGGATGGTGCGGTACTCGAAGCGCACCAGCTGGGAGCGCAGCTCTGAGATGAGGCGGTTGGCGGTGGCGTGCCCGCCGATCCGGCGCAGCCGGTCGTGCAGCAGCGCGTTGGCGTCCGAGGCGGCGAGCAGGTCGCCGACGTCGAGCAGCCGGCGCATGTCGGCGAGGATGGCGCGCAGGTCGTGCACGTCCTCGGCGGTGGCGTGCGCGGCGGCCTGGCGGACGGCCAGCCCCTCGAGCGCGGCGCGCGCCTCCAGGATCTCGACCGCCTCGGCCAGCGCGACGCGGCGGACCCGGGCACCCCGATGGGGCTCGAGCTCCACCAGGCCCTCGTGCTCCAGCCGGGCCAGCGCGGCGCGCACCGCCGAGCGCCCTACGCCCAGCCGCCGCGTCAGATCGGCCTCCACCAGGCGCTCGTTGGGCAGCAGCCGGCCGGTCACGATCGCGGCCCGCAAACGGTCCTCGGGGCGGTCCTGAGTGGAGCTTTCCGCGGCGGGGGAATTGTCGACAATTTTGTGCACGAAAGCAGGATAAACGGATCGCGTCCCGTCGGGTAGTTTGCGCATGCCGAACCGGAGAGGAACGTGAGCAACGACCGCCCCCGCAGCGCCGATTTCGTGCAGTCGCTGGAACGCGGACTGCTGGTCATACGCGCCTTCGACGCCGAGCACCGGGAGCTCGGCCTCAGCGAGGTCGCGCGCATCTCCGGCCTCACGCGCGCGGCCGCGCGCCGGTTCCTGCTCACGCTGGCGAAGCTCGGCTACGTCACGTTCAACGACGGGCGGTTCTCCCTGACCCCACGCGTGCTGGAGCTGGGATACGCCTATCTGTCCTCGCTGACGCTGCCCGAGGTCGCTCAGCCCCACATGGAGGCGCTCGTGGCCCAGGTCAACGAGTCCTCGTCGATCTCGGTGCTCGACGACACCGAGGTCGTGTACGTCGCCCGCGTCCCCACCCGGCGGATCATGAGCATCACGCTGTCGGTCGGCACCCGCCTGCCCGCCTATGCGACGTCCATGGGCCGGGTGCTGCTGGCGGCGCTGCCCGACGAGGAGCTGTCGGACCGCCTGGCGCGCATCGAAATGCTGTCCCTGTCCTCGCACACCATCACCGACCCCGACGAGCTGCGCGGCGTGCTCGAGCGGGTCCGGCGTCAGGGCTGGGCCGCCGTGGACCAGGAGCTCGAGGAGGGCCTGCGCTCGCTGGCGGTCCCCATCCACGACGCGGCCGGCACGGTGGTGGCGGCTCTGAATGTCTCGGTGCACGCCAGCCGCGGGACGATGACGACCCTGCGCCGCGACATCCTGCCGCTGGCCCAGGAGTCGGCGGTGGCCATCGAGGCCGACCTGCGGCGCTCGCAGGGCACCGACTCGCGGTCGCTGCGCCGCTGAGGCGGCTCGGCAGGTTCAGCCTGTAAATGCCCACAAATCGCGGCGAGCGCGATGGGTTTGTCGGGATGTGCATGTCAGAGCTGCAATTCCCGACAAATCGCCCACGGCCGTAGCGACTTTCAGGGTTTTACAGGTTCCCTGGCGCGGTCCTCACGCCACTCTGTTTCTCGACAGCACGTCGTTGACGGTCGCCGATACCCCGCTCAGACGCGGGGGAGCCGATCATCAGACCGCGGCGCCCGCCGCCACCGGCGCCTGGTCAGGTGACAGCTCGCTCGCCAGCCGCGTCAGCAGCCCGGTGAGCTCCTCGTTGTCCTCCGGCTGCCATCCGGAGCACACGCGCGCGAGGCTGGCCCGCCGCTCCTCGATGAGCCGGCCGGCGATCGCAGCGCCCTCGGGCGTCACCCCGACGACGCGCCCGCGGTCCTCGCCGGCCGTGGGATCGCGGCGCAGCAGCCCGCGCTCGTCCAGCTCGCGCAGCGCGCGCTGGCCGACGTCAAGGGGGATGGCGAACTGCTCGCAGAGCTGGGGGATGCTGGCAGGGTGGGCATCGTCGACCTCCTGGAGGCGGACGATCAGCCAAGCGGCGGCGGGAGAGAGATCCACACCGGCGCGCTCGACCAGGCGCGCCACGAGCTCGCGACGGCCCTCGCGGCCGATGAGCACGCTCATGGCCCGCGATGCCTCGGCGAGCGAATCGGTCGTCTTGGGCGCGGCAAAGGACTCGCCGAGCCCGGTGCTCGCGGTGACCGTCTCGCGCAGCGGGCGCTCCTCGAGCAACCAGCTGAGCAGGAATGCGACGGCGGCCACGCAGGCGCCGACCACGAACACCGTCGAGAGGGCGTTGGTGAAGGCCGTGAGGTAGGCGTCGTGGATCGGGACCGGCAGCCTCTTGAGCGCGGCGGTGTTGAGGCCGGCGCCGGTGCCGAGCGAGCCGCCGGCGGCGTTGCGCGGCAGCGCCGATGCCAGCTCCGCGGTCAGCCGGTTGGCGAAGATCGAGCCGAGCACGGCGGTCCCGACCGAGCCGCCGATGGAACGAAACAGAGTCGCTCCGGAAGTGGCCACGCCGAGGTCCTTGTAGTCGACCGCGTTCTGGACCACCAGCACGAGCACCTGCATCACCGAGCCCAGTCCCAGGCCCAGCACGAACATGAACGCCGACGCTGTCGCACGGCTGGTGTCCGGTCCCATCGTGGAGAGCAGGAACAGCCCGCACACCATGATCGCGGTGCCGGCGATCGGGAACGGTCGGTAGTGCCCGGTGCGGCTGATGAGCTGCCCGGAGCCGATCGAGGTGATGAGCAGACCGGCCATCAGCGGGAGGATCTGCAGGCCCGAGCCGGTGGGGGTGGCGCCGAGCACGACCTGGAGGAACAGCGGCAGGTAGGTGACCGAGCCGAACAGAGCAAACCCCACCACGAAGCCGATGGCACTGGTGATGGAGAACACGGAGTTGCGAAACAGCCAGGGCGGGAGCACCGGCTCGGCGGCGCGTCGCTCCACCAGCACGAAGGCCAAGATCAGGACCACCGTGAGGACGCCGAGGCCGATGATCTGCGGCGACCCCCAGCCATAGTCGTTCCCGCCCAGCGTGCACGTCAGGACCAGCGCGGTGAGTGCGCCCGCCAGGAGCCCCGCGCCCAGGTAATCGATCGAATGGTGGGTCTCGTCCTGGCGGGAGGGCAGCGTCGCGGCCAGGACGGCGAACGCGGCGATGCCGATCGGCAGGTTGACGTAGAAGATCCAGCGCCAGCTCAAGGTGGTGGTGAAGAAACCGCCGAGCAGCGGTCCGATCACGCTGGCCAGCCCGAACACGGCACCGAACATCCCCTGATAGCGGCCGCGGTCGCGCGGGGGCACGACGTCGCCGATGGCCGCCATCGTGCCGACCATCAGCCCCCCGCCGCCGAGCCCCTGGAGCGCACGGAACGCAATCAGCTGGGTCAGAGACTGAGCGGCGCCGCAGAGCGCCGACCCGATCAAGAACACGACCAGCGCCACCTGGAGGACGATCTTGCGCCCGTAGAGATCGCCGAGCTTGCCGTACACCGGTGTGACCGCGGTCTGGGCCAGCAGATAGGCGGTGACCACCCACGAGATGTGGCTCAGGCCGCCGAAATCTCCGACGATCGTCGGCAGCGCTGTGGAGACGATCGTCTGATCCAGCGCCGCCATCAGCAACACCAGCATCAGGCCGGTGAAGACGACGAGGATGCTCCGATGGGCGTCGGACGCCGTGGCTGTGGCGCCGGTCGCGCTCACGCCGGGCCGCGTCTGATCGCGTCCTCCCAGGTCACCTCAGCAGCGATCATACGACCGCTCGGCGCGGGTTCAGTCGCCAGCGGCCGCGCGCGCCCGCTCGCACGCCGTGTGCCGGGCGTCGGGGCGGGAGGCGTGAGCACGCGCCGCGACCTCGGTGACGGCCCATACGCCGAGCGCCAGCAGGGCCGTGACGGCGCCCAGGATGCACACGCCGCCCCAGCCGGCCGATGCGTACAGCGCCGACGTGATCGCCGACAGTGCGGCGCCGCCCAGGAAGTAGGCCACCATGTAGGCGGTGGTCAGGCGGCTGCGCGCCTCGGGGCGCAGCGAGTAGATCGCGCTCTGGTTGGAGATGTGCAGGCCCTGGACGCCGAGGTCGAGCAGCGCGATGCCCGCGATGAGCGCGATCACCGAGCTGGACCCGAGCGCCATGATCCCCCAGCTCGCCAGCATGACCAGGATCGACGCGGTTGTGACGCGGCCGTTGTGGCCGCGGTCGGCCAGCCGCCCGGCGGCGGACGCGGCCAGCGCGCCGGCCACCCCAACGAGGCCGAACAGCCCGATCACGGCATTGCCGTAGTGATACGGCGCGCCCGACAGCAGGAAGGCCAGAGACGTCCACAGAACGCTGAAGCACCCGAAGTCCAGGGCCCCCACCACCATGCGCTGGCGCAGGACCGGTTCCTCTCGGATGAGGCTGATGACCGAGCGCAGCAGGCCGCCGTACGAGATCTCGGCGGTGGGCGGGATCCGCGGCAGCGTGCGGCGCAACGTCGCCGCCAGCGCCACCATCACCGCAGCGGCGAACCAGAACACCACCCGCCAGCCCAGCGCCGCAGCGATCACCCCGCTGACCGTGCGCGCCAACAGGATCCCGATGAGCAGGCCGCTCATCACCGTCCCCACCACGGACCCGCGCTCGTGCTCGGCTGACAGCGACGAGCTCATGGGCACGATGATCTGCGCGACCACGGAGCTCACCCCCACCACCGCGAGGGCGGCGCCGAACACGGCGAACGCCGGCGCGGTTGCGGCCACGGCCATCCCGGCCGCGGTCACCAGCATGGCCAGGGTGATCAGGCGGCGCCGCTCGTGCAGATCCCCGAGCGGTACGACGAGGGCCAGGCCCAGCACGTAGCCCAGCTGGCTGATCGTGATGAGCAGGCCGGCGGTGGCGTTGGACACCCCGAACGCCTCGGCCAGCGTGGGCAGCAGGGGCTGCGCGTAGTAGAGGTTGGCGGCCGCGGCCCCGCAGGCGAGCGCCAGCAGCAGCACGAGTCCGCGGCTGACCCCGCCCCCGAGCTCCGCGTGGCCGGCGCGGCGAGGTTCGGGCATCGTGAGTTGACCATAGAAGGCGCGGCTTCGGCCGCTGGGGCGTCCGCCGCGCCGGAGCGCGACGCCTCGCCAGCGCCAGCCACTACCGTATCGAAGATCTCCCGATGCGCGCCCTGGTCTCCTCGTCCACGCCCCCCTTTGCCGAGCTCGCCGAGGTTGCCGATCCGGAGCCGCTGGTCCACGAGGCGCTCGTCTCCGTCCATGCGGTCAGCCTCAACCGCGGTGAGGTGCGGCGACTCGAGCGCATGGCACCGGGGACGGTCGCGGGCTGGGATCTCGCGGGCACGGTGAGCCGCCCGGCCGCCGACGGCCGTGGCCCCGCGGAGGGGGCGCGGGTCGTCGGCCTCAAGCTCGCGGGCGCGTGGGCGGAGCGTGTGGCCGTGCCCACCGAGTTCTTGGCCGAGCTTCCAGAGGGCATCTCGTTCGCGCAGGCGGCCACGCTGCCCGTGGCCGGGCTGACGGCCCTGCGCGCGCTGGAGATCGGCGGCTTCGTGCTCGGCAAACGCGTGCTGGTGACAGGGGCCAGCGGCGGCGTCGGGCGCTTTGCCATCCAACTCGCGGCGCTCGCCGGCGCCCACGTCACGGCGGTGGCGCGGCGCACCGACGGACTGGCCGAGCTCGGCGCCGCCGAGGTCCTCCCCGAGCTCGCCGCCGAGGGCGAGACGTTCGACGTGATCCTCGACGCCATCGGCGGCCCGGTGCTGGGGGCGGCGCTGCAGCGGGTGGCGCCGCGCGGCACCGTGGTCAGCTTCGCCGCCACCGTCCCCGAGCCCGTCAGCTACCCCACGCGAGAACTGTTCTCCCGGGCGCCGGGCGCGGTGCTTCACGGCCTCTACATCTTTGACGAGCTCGACCACACGCGGACCGCGGCGGCCGACCTGCGCCGGCTCGCCGACCTGGTGGCGGCGGCCCGGGTCGACCCTCAGATCGACCTGACCGCGTCGTGGAGCGAGGCGGCCTCCGCGATCCAGGCGCTGCTCGACCGGCGGGTGGCGGGCAAGGCCGTGCTGACGCTCGACTGAACGCTCATCGTCCGCGCTCGGTGTGGGTGGCGACCTCGCTTCTGCTACCGGCGAGTAAGTACCCGGATTGCACGGAATTTCTCGTCAGGACGCGGTCAGGAGGTTCCGGCATCGTTGTTGAGCGTTGATTAGGCGTCGGTACGGGCTGCGCCCACCCACTCGCATCAAAGCTCCGATGGGATTACGCTGTGCGCTCTGGGAACACGACCTCTGGAGGAGGATCAGTGAGTAGATACGTCAGGCCGTGGGCAGCTGGGCTGCTCGCGGTATTCGCCGCAGGCGCAATCGCCGCCTGCGGTGGCAGTAACTCGTCGTCGAGCAGTAACACGTCGGGGGCTGCGGCCGCGACCGGCAGCAGCTCCGGCTCGAGCACGGGCGCCAGCACCGGCACGTCCGGTGGCAAGGAAGGCGGCACCGTCACCATCGTCTCGGGCACGCCGCCGCTGTCGGCCGATCCGGGTCTTGACTTCACGACTCAGGGCAACGAGCTCGAGTCGGTGGTCGACACCCCGCTGCTGACCTTCAAGCGCGGCGTCGAGGGAGCCGGCGGCGCCACGATCATCCCCGCCCTGGCGACCGGTCTGCCCGAGGCCTCGAACGGCGGCAAGACCTACACCTTCACGCTGCGTCCGAACCTGCACTACTCGGACGGCACGGCGATCAAGGCTTCGGACGTGATCACCGCGCTCGAGCGCGACCTGAAGATCCCATGGCAGGCGGCGTCGTTCATCAGCGGCTACGTCAAGGGCGCCGACGCCTACGCCAAGGGCAAGGCCAAGACCATCTCGGGCGTCACGGCCGATGACACCAAGGGCACGCTCACCGTCAACCTGGTGGCGCCGTTCTCGCCGATCGTCGACATCTTCGCCCTGCCGGGCACCGCTCCGGTTCCGCCCAACACGCCGGCCAAGAACCTGGCGTCCAAGGGCACGATCGGCGACGGCCCCTACATGTGGAGCAAGATCGACCCCGAGCACAGCTACACGCTGGTCCAGAACCCGAAGTTCGACGTCCCCGGCCTGCCCAAGGGTCACGCCGCCACGATCGTCTACAGCGTCAACTCCAACGTCCTGGCCAACGCCGAGCAGGTGCTCAACAACCAGGCCGATGTGTTCGATCCCGGCGACACGCTTCCGCCGTCGATCCTCGAGAAGATCAAGACCTCGGCGGCCGACCGCTACCAGGCGATCCCGCTGAACTCCAGCTGGTACTTCTGGTTCAACGTCGACAAGAAGCCGTTCAACAACATCTCCGCCCGTCAGGCCGTACTGGCCGCGACGGACATGCGGGCGCTGTCGCGGCTTGACAGCGGTTTCATGACGCCGGACTGCCATCTGATCCCGTTCGGCATCCCCGGCCACTCCAGCCCGTCGAGCTGCCCGTACCACAACCCCAACGGCCCGCCGAACATGACGCTGGCCAAGCAGCTGATGACGAAGTCCGGGATGACCGGCCAGCCGGTCACGATCTACGGCGAGGAGCGCAGCCCCCGCCGCCAGTACCTGGACTACTTCGCCGGCGTCCTGAACTCGCTCGGGTTCAAGGCGAGCGAGAAGGTGGTCAACTCCGGCGTGTACTTCACCACGATCGGGGCCCCCACCCTGAAGGCGCAGATGGGCTTCGGCGACTGGAACCAGGACTTCCCGGAGCCGTGGGACTTCATGCAGCTGTTCGCGGGCAACGCAGGGTCGTCACTGAACTACGGCTACGTCAATGACCCGCATTACAACCAGCAGATCGCGTCGCTGAGCCAGAAGGCTACGCCGGGCGTGACGAGCCAGTGGGCCGCGCTCGATGCCTACGCGGTCAACCACGCCTACTACGACGCCTACGGCCACGAGGCCAAGGCCAAGTTCTACTCGAACAAGTTGAACTTCAACGAGGGCGTGATGTCCGTCGAGTACCTGACCGACCTCACGAGCCTGCAGCTGAAGTAACAACGGGCGATCGGCCGGGAGGCGCCAATCCTTTAGGCGTCCTCCCGGCCCGCTCGCCGGCATCCGGCGGTAAGCTCCCCACGACCAGACCCAATGGCTCTCGATCCGTTTACACGATCTGGTGATCCGGACGCCAACCCGGAGGGACCGGGGCTGACGCACCTCGACTCGGGCACAGGCCTGCTCGTAGCCGAGGCGCCGGCCGGGGACGCCTGGTCAGAGGGGCGCCATGCCCCGGCGATCGGGCCGTGGCGACTGGCGGGCCGACGGCTGCGCCGCAACAAGGTGGCGCTTGCCTTCCTGGGGCTGTTCATCGTGCTGGTGGCGATGTGCCTGCTGGCGCCCGTCTACGCGCACAACGTCGCGCAGATCGGGCCCAACACCAACAACGTGACCGGCACGGTCAACGTCCGTGGGCACTCGGAGAACGTCGTGTCGCTCGACGGCGTCCCGATTGGGCCCACGTTCACCCGCCATTACTTCTTCGGAGCGGACACCAACGGCCGCGACCTGGCCGTCCGGCTGCTGTACGGCGGTCGCACGTCGCTGCTCATCGGCGGGGTCGCCACGATCATCATCATCTTCTTCGGCACGCTGGTCGGGCTCGTGTCCGGGTATCTGCGGGGTCCCGTCGACGGCGTGCTCAGATGGCTGATGGAGCTGGTCTGGTCCTTCCCGCCGGTGATCCTCGGCGTGGTCGTGGGCACCGCCCTCGCCTTCGGCGGGATCGGCCCCATCAAGGGGAACTCGCTCCTCATCCCGACCCTGATCATCGGGGGGATCTATGTCCCCTACCTGGGTAAGCCGATCAGGGGGGAGGTCCTGCGCCTGCGCGAGCACGACTTCGTCGACGCCGCGCGCGTCGTGGGGATCAGCCCGGCGCGGATCATGTTCTCCGAGATCCTGCCCAACGCCGCGTCCACGATCACGGTGTTCGTGCCGATCATGCTGGCCAACGCGATCCTGCTCGAGTCCTATCTCTCGTTCCTGGGGGCGGGGGTGCAGGCGCCCAACGCATCCTGGGGCACGCTGATCTCCGACGGTCTCCCGTACATCTCGACCACTCCCAGCTTCTCGCTGATCCCGGGGGCGATGCTGGTGCTCACGGTGCTCAGCATCAACATCGTCGGTGACGGCGTGCGGGACGCGCTTGACCCGCGCGCACAGGTCCGGATCAAGACCTGATGGGCCGCTTCATCGTCCGCCGCTCGCTGTCCGCGATGGCGCTTCTGCTCGCCACCTCGTTCCTGGTGTTCAGCTTCTTCGAACTGATCCCCAACTACAACCCGGCGCGCGCGATCGCGGGGCGCAGTGCCAACCAGACAACGGTCGACCAGGTCGCCAAGAAGTTTGACCTCGACAAGCCGTTCTACGTCCAGTACGCCAACACGATGAAGCTGATCTTCACCGGCCAGGTGATCGACTACCAGAACGACCTCAACGTCGTCGACCAGTTTCGCCAGAGGTTCCCGGTGACCCTGTCGCTTGTCTTACCGGCCGCGATCATCTGGTTGGTGATGTCCGTCCTGCTCGGTTCCATCAGCGCACTCAGGGTCGGCCGATTGACCGACCGCGCGGTGATGGTGGCGGCGATCATCGGTGTGTCGGTCCCGATCTTCCTGCTCGCGGCGCTGCTGCTGTATCTGTTCGCCTACAAGTGGGCCGTGTTCCCGAACACGGGGTATACGACCTTCGCTACCAGCCCGACCCAATGGGCCTACCACCTCATTCTCCCCTGGATCTCGATCGCGGTGTTGAGTATCGGGTTCTACTCACGTGTCCTGCGCTCAAATCTGCTCGACACCGTCAACCAGGACTACGTGCGGACGGCACGGGCCAAGGGCCTGTCGCAGCGCCAGGTGTTCAGACGCTACGTTCTGCGCAACTCGCTGATGCCGATCGTGACCCTGTTCGGCCTCGACTTCGCGCTGCTGATGGGCGGTGCGGCCCTGGTCACCGAGACCGTGTTCAACCTTCCTGGCATCGGGCAGTACGAGGCGAGCGCGATCGGCAACCTCGACGTTCCGCCGATCCTGGTCGGCGCGATCTTCACCGCGTTCTTCGTCGTCGCATTCGGCGCGATCGTCGACGTTCTCTACGCCATGCTCGACCCCCGGGTCCGGCTCACCGGCTGACCGTGACTGCTCGCGGAGACGACCACTGATGGCCGAGCGCCTGCTCGAGGTGGATGGCCTGCAGGTGTCGTTCGTGACCGAGGACGGTGTCGTGCGGGCCGTCGACGGCGTCTCGTTCACGCTCGATCGCGGCGAGGTCGTGGCCATCGTGGGCGAATCCGGATCGGGAAAGTCCGTGACCGCGATGACGCTGATGGGACTGACCCGCGGGCCCAACTCGCGGTTCGGCGGGTCGGCACGTCTGGGCGACCGCGAGCTCGTCACCGCGTCCGAGGACGAGCTCCAGCGCATCCGCGGCGAGGAGATCGCGATGATCTTCCAGGACCCGATCTCGTCGCTCAGTCCCGTGCACCGGATCGGCGACCAGATCGTGGAGCAGATCCGCGCCCACGAGAACATCTCCAAGGCCGCCGCGCTGGACCGCGCCGTAGAGCTGATGGAGCGCGTCGGGATCCCGCGGGCCGCGGAGCGTGCGCGCGCCTACCCGCATGAGTTCTCCGGCGGCATGCGCCAGCGCGCGATGATCGCGATGGCCCTGTCGCTGTCGCCCAGCGTGCTCATCGCCGACGAGCCGACCACCGCGCTGGACGTCACCATCCAGGCCCAGATCCTGGAGGAGATCCGCCAGCTGAGCCGCGAGAGTGACAGCGCTGTCATCTTCGTCACCCACGACCTCGGCGTCGTGGCCGACATCGCCGATCGTGTGGTGGTCATGTACTCCGGCCGCGTCGTCGAGCAGGGCACCCTCAACGAGATCTTCTACGACCCTCAGCACCCCTACACCTGGGGCCTGCTCGGCTCGGTGACGCGCATGGACCGCGAGCCCCCGCATCGGCTCCCCGCCATCCCCGGCCAGCCGCCGTCGCTGGTCGACGCGCCGACCGGATGCCACTTCCGGCCCCGCTGCCCGCACGCGTTTGACAAGTGCGGGGAGGTGCCGCCGCTCGAGTCGCATCTGAGCGACGCCCCGCTGCATCTCGATCGGTGCTGGCTGGACGTCTCCGAGAAACGCACCCGCCGCGAGGTCGAGGACGGCCGCATCGGGCTCGGCACGGGATCGGTGGCGGCGTGAGCACGGACACCACAACGGAGCCCGAGCCCGCGGCCAACGGCAAGGCACCGATGCTGGAAGCCGAGCACGTCCAGCTCTACTTCCCGATCAAGAAGGGCGTGCTCATCGACCGCACGATCGCCCACGTGCATGCCGTCGACGACGTGTCGCTCCGTCTCAAACATGGGGAGACGTTGGGCATCGTGGGCGAGTCGGGCTGTGGCAAGAGCACGCTGGCGCGCTGCTTCGTCCGGTTGCTCGAGCCGACGGCCGGCGCGATCCGGTACCGCGGCCAGGACATCACGCACCTCAGTCGCAAGGCTCTGGATCCGGTGCGCCGCGAGATGCAGCTCGTCTTCCAGGACCCAGTCTCCTCGCTGAACCCCCGCAAGCGGGTCGGGCAGATCGTCGGCACCCCGCTGCGCCTGCACGGGATGGACGGCCGCAAGGCGGAGGACCGCGTGCGTGACCTGCTCGAACGTGTGGGCCTCAACCCCGAGCACATCAACCGGTTCCCCCACGAGTTCTCCGGCGGTCAGCGTCAGCGCATCGGCATCGCCCGAGCCCTGGCCGTGGATCCGCAACTGATCGTGCTCGACGAGCCCGTCTCGGCGCTCGACGTCTCGATCCAGGCGCAGGTGGTCAACCTCCTGGACGACCTCCAGGACGACCTGGGCCTGTCCTACGTGTTCATCGCGCACGACCTGTCGGTGGTCCGCCACGTCTCAGACCACATCGCGGTCATGTATCTGGGCAAGCTGATGGAGGTCTCGCCGGCCAGGGAACTCTACGACAAGCCGATGCACCCCTACACCGAGGCGCTGCTCGAGGCGATTCCCATCCCGGACCCCGAGGAGAACAGCCGGCGGGTGCGCAACGTCATCGGCGGAGAGGTGCCGAACCCGATCGACCCCCCGTCCGGCTGCCGCTTCCACACCCGTTGCTCGTTTGCCACCGAGGTGTGCAGCGCCGTCGAGCCGCCGTTGGCCGAGTACCCAGGCGGCCATCTCACGGCCTGCCACCACCCCCGCAACGTCACCGCCGCGGAGGCCTCGGCCGCGACGCGCTCGCCGCTGAGCCCCCTGAGCGCGGGCGAGGACATGCCGTCGGCCAACGGTGCCCCGAGCGCTCCGAGTGCCGCAGGCGCGGGGACGGAGGCGGCCGCGGCACGTGAGGCGGACGACAGCGGCGCGAACCCTTAGGTCGGGCGGCGCCGTGCAGGTCCGGACGGCCGTGGTGACGATGGTGTGCTGTGGCGTCGCCACCGGGTGCGGCGGTGGCTCGAACTCGTCGAGCAGCTCGAGCGCGGCCCCCAAGAACGCGGCGCAGGTGGTGTGCGCCGGCGCGCAAGCGGCCGCGGCCTCCTCGCTCGGACGTGCGGTGTCGTTGAGGATCGCCGACCACGACCCCGGCAATGTGGAGTGCCTGCTCCGCGGGGCGGGGACGCGCCTGGACCTCGTCGCCCAGCAATCCGCCCAGGCATGGGCGCAGTGGGACACCACCCAGGTTCACCAGGACCAGGCCTACGGCCCCAGCGCCGACCATCAGGCGGCGCAGATCCCCCAGGCGCTCGATACCAGCGCCGGCATCAACGCCGCGTGGATCCCGGCGCAGCGAATGATCTTCGCCACCAACGGAACTCAGAGCAAGGGTGGCAGCTACGTGACCGTCACAGTGTCAGGCAGGCGCCGCGGTAAGGCTGAGGTGGCGCTGGCCAACGCGGTGATGCTGGCGGCCCTGAAGGTGGCGCCCAAGGGCCCGAACCTGGCCGCGCCGTCCTGATGCCGCCCGTCGAGCACGAGTCGATGGCCATCCTCCTGCTCCCGGGCCCACTCGATGGGTTTGAGCGCGAGGACCACGCGCGCAGCCTGCTCTCGATCCCGCGGGTGGTCGCACTGGAGGCGTCCAGCCGGCGCGCCCCCTCGTGGCTGCGCAACGCCGCGCCGATGCGCCAGGCCCGGAGGCTCCGGCTCCCCGGGCGGTTGCGCATGATCGTCCTCTACCACCCCGCGCAGTACCCGCTGGCCCGGGCGCTGTGCAGCCACCACGACGCGGCCGAGCTGTGGTACCTGCCGCCGCGCCGATCGGATGTGAGCGGCCACAACGCGGAGGAGACACGGGAGCTGCTGGTGGCAGACTCGCTGGCCCGCGATCGCTCGACGCGGACGCTCACCGAGACCCCGGGCGGCGACTCATACGACGACCCGCTTCGCCTCAGGCTGCGCGAGCTGGACGTGATCAACGCGCGGGCCTTCATGCCCGAGGCGCGTTTCTCGCGGGCACGACTGCGCGCTGAGCGAGGGCCATAAGGGGGTCCGCCTCGGGGCGTAAGGGGGGGTGCCCCCGAATGCGCTCCGTTCTCCCGATGTGGATGCGTGCGCCTCAGTCCAGGCTGACATGCACGGTGTCAACTATCGAGAGGCCAGCGCCATGCACCCCCAGCTCAGCGCCATCATCGCCGAGAGCCGGAGCCAGGATCTCCAGCTCGCGGCGAGGCGCAACCGCGGCGACCGCCGCCCCCGCCAGCGACTCGTATCCGCGCTCAGGCGATACTTCATACATGCCATCCCGGTTGACCAGCAACCACTTGGTCGGACGAGTCGGGGAGCTGGCGGAACTCGAGCTCGCCGTCCGCGAGGCCAGCGACGGGCGGCCCACGCTCGTCCTGCTCGGCGGTGACTCCGGTGTCGGCAAGACCCGCCTCGTCGGCGAGCTGGAGCAGCGCCTGTCGGCGGGTGGTGACAGCGCCGCACTGATCCTGCGCGGCGATGGGGTCGAGCAGGCCGACGGCGAGCTGCCGTACGCGCCGCTGCTCAGCGCACTGCGCCCTTTGGTGCGGGAGCGACACCCTGCCCTGGAACGCCTGAGCCCGGGAGGCCGGCAGCAGCTGGCGACGATTCTTCCCGGTCTGGACGAGGTGGCCCGGTCCAGCGAGGCCGGGGCGCCCGATCAGCTGCGGCTGTTCGAGGCCATGCTGGAGCTCATCGACTGTCTCACCGCGGGCGCCCCGCTCGTCCTGATCATGGAAGATATGCACTGGGCCGACCGCTCGACACGCGCATTCACCGCCTTCCTGGCCCGCACCATGCGCCAGGAGCGGGTGTGCGTGATCCTCACCTACCGCGCGGACGAGCTGCACCGCCGACACCCGCTGCGCCCACTGCTCTCCGAGCTCGAGCGGCTGGAGCGCGCGCGGCGCATCCTGCTGGAGCCGTTTGACCGCGACGAGCTGCGCGAGGCCCTGACTGACATCCTCGGCGCCGAGCCCAAGCATGCGCTGCTGGAGCGGCTGTTCGCGCGCAGCGAGGGTAATCCGCTGTTCACCGAGGAGCTGCTGGCCGCCGGCCTCGACGGACGCGGTGCGGCGCCGCAGAGCCTGCGCGATGCCTTCCTGGTGCGGATCGAGCGGCTCTCGCCCGACGCCCAGCGCGTGGCCCGCGCGGTTGCGGTGGCCCGCGCGGCCGACGAGTCGATGCTGGCAGAGGTCACCGGCCTGGAGCGCGACGCGCTCCAGATGGCCCTGCGCGAGTCCGTCTCCGAGCAGGTGCTCGTAGCCGGCGCCGACGGGCTCTTCGGCTTCCGCCACGCGCTGCTGCGCGAGGCCCTCTATGACGACCTGCTGCCGGGTGAGCGCGGAGCGCTGCACATCGCCCTGGCCCGCGAGCTCGAGCAGCGCTGTGGCGCCGACGATGACCGAGAGCTGGAGCGAGCCTCGTCGATCGCCGGCCACTACGGGGCGGCCGGCGACCAGCCCAACGCGCTGCGCAGCACGATCGCCGCCGCGCGCGCAGCGCACACGGTCTACGCGTACGGCGAGGCCTCAGATCTGACCGAGCGCGCGCTGGAGCTGTGGCCGCGCGTCGATGACCCCGAGCAGGTCGCGGGTCTCGATCACGTGAGCCTCCTGACGATGGCCGCGCAGGCCCACCAGATCCAGGACGAGCGGGCGCGCAGCGTTGTGCTGATCAACGAGGCGCTGCGCGAGCTCGATCCCGAGGCCGACCCGACCCGCTACGCCGGCCTGCTGGCGCTGCAGGCCCGGATCACCGCGTCGCTGAACCGCGGCGAGGAGTCCCTGGAGATGGCCGAGCGGGCGCTGGCGATGCTGCCCGAGGACGACCCCGGAGGACAGCGGCCGCTGCTGCTGGCCTGGCTGGCGCGCGCACGGTTCCTGCGCGGGCGCTTCCGACATGCGGCGAGCGAGGGCGAGGCGGCGCTCGAGGTGGCGATCGCCGCAGGCAACCGAAGCGCGGAGACCGAGGTACTGAACACGCTGGGCATGGCGTACGTGTCGCTGGGCGAGGTCGAGAAGGGCATCGCCTCGCTGGAGCGCGCGATCGCCCTCGCGCGAGAACGCGACGACTTTGACAGCCTGGCCACGGCGTACAGCAATCTCGCCGACATGCGCGACCTCGCCGGCCGCACCCGCGCCGCGCTCGAGACCGCCAAGGAAGGGCTCGCCGCCACTCCCGCCCACCACGTTCGCAGCTATGCGTGGATGAAGCTGACGCTCGCGGAGATGGCGTTCGCGGCGGGGGAGTGGCAGACAGCGCAGGAGTCGCTGTCACCGCGGCCCACCCGCGCCGCCGGACTGCTCTACATCTTCCGTCAGCTGATCGGAGCCGAGGTGGCGCTCGGCGTCGGCGACGAGGATGGCGCGGCCGCGTGCCTGGATGCCGCCCAGGACCTGGTGGCGGTGACCACCCAGCCGCAATGGATCGGGCTGTACGGCGCGCTGCGCGCCGAGTTGGATGTGCGCCGGCGCGACCTCGCCGGGGCGCAGGCCGCGGTCCAGGAGGCGCTTGACCGGCTCGAGGTGTGCACCGACGACGTGATGGGCATCGCCCGGATGAGCTGCATCGGCCTGTGGGTCGAGGCCGACCGGGCCCAGCGCGCCCGGGACCTACGCGAGACCGGCGACCGGCGCGACGCGCTGGCGCGGGCGCGGCTGCACGCCGACCGCCTGGCCGCCACCGCCCAGGACGGCGGGCCGGTGGAGCGCGCGCGGCTGGCGCAGGGGAAGGCCGAGCTGGCCCGGGCCCGCGGGCGCGGCGCGGCGCGGGAGTGGGCGCGGGCGGCCGCCGCCTGGGACGAGATCGAGCGCCCGTATCCGGCGGCGATCGCCCGGTGGCGCCAGGCCGAGGCGCTGGCGGCGACCGACGACCGCGCCGGCGCGAGCGAGCCGGCGGCGGCGGCTCTGGCCGCGGCCGAGGCGCTGGGGTCGCAGTGGCTGACCCGGGAGGTCCGGACGCTCTCCGAGCGCGCCCGGCTCGACGTGTCGGCGGCCCCCGCCGGAGCAACGGTGGCGGCGCGGCAACGGCGACGGCGCGGGCGCGGCTGCCGAGGACCCCTTCGGCCTCACTCCCCGCGAGCGCCAGGTGCTGGCCCTGCTGGCCGAGGGGGCGACCAACCGGCAGATTGGCGCCGCGCTCTACATGGCCGAGAAGACCGCCAGTGTCCACGTGTCGCGGATCCTGGCCAAGCTCGGGGTCCAGGGTCGCACCCAGGCAGCTGCGGTGGCGCACCGGTTGCACCTGGCCTAGTGTGCTGAACCACAAATTCGGTGGCAGCCTCGCGGCGTCTGGACGCGCCTGACGGATGGGGATGATCCCGCCGGACCACCAGTACGACTTGGATCATCCCCATCCGTCATCCACGCCCAGCCACTCGCGACGCTACTCACGAATTTCCGGTTCAGCACACTCGCTCGTGTTCGTGGACACGGCCTGACCAGCAGGTCAGCGTGTGTGCCGGGGCTTGTGCCGGTGAGCGGTCAGCCGGCACAGCTCAATTGCTTGCCCGAATCCCGTGAACTTCCAGACGCCGCGTTCGTGCTTGAGGGTGACGTGCTTGAGCTCGGTGGCGACCGGGGTGGCACTCGTGTCCGCATTGGCGATGTTGCCTTTGTCGCTCAAGCTCACGTTGATGTTCGCGTAGAGAAGCTGGGTCTGGTCGCGCTTGAGCACGATGGAGCGGTTGGGCAGGCAGCGGCTGAAGAGCTTGGCGCAGCTCACCCGCGCGTGCTTTGAGCGCAGGAGCGCCCCCAGCGCATGACTGTCGGCCATGGCGCAGGCGGTCGGATACTCACCCCCACCGAGCGCATTGAGATAGTTCTGGACGATCGCGATGGGGGGATTGGGCGCAGTTCCGCATCCGGAGAGAGCGGCAACCAGTGCCACCGCGCACCCGCATATCACGGCCCGCGTGCGCCAGAGCGATCGACCGACGACGGTGCGGTGTGGATCAGATCGGTCAACGTACCGCCTCACCACTCTGGATGCTATCGGTGGTGAGAAGGTGCCCGGTCGGATGCGCCGGTTTCCCAACGCCGGCGGCAGGTGCGTAGATTGTCCGGCGTGCGCATGCCGGCGGAATGGGAGCCCCACGAGCGGACCCTGATGGGGTGGCCCTGCCGCGCCGAGCTGTGGGGCGAGACGATGGACCGGGCGCGCGCTGACTACGCCGCGGTGGCCAACGCCGTGGCGGCGTTCGAGCCGGTGACGATGATCGCCAACCCCGGCGCCGATGCGGCGCTGGCGCGTGCCGCGTGCACGGCGGCGGTGGAGATCGTGGAGCTCCCGCTCGACGACTCGTGGTTGCGCGACTGCGGCCCGATCTACGTGGTGGACGATGACCGGGCGTCGCGCACCGCGGTCCATTTCGGCTTCAACGCCTGGGGCGAGAAGTTCCCGCCGTGGGACCGTGACGCCGCCGTGGGACGCCTGATCGCCGAGCATCTGGGGGATCGCGTGGTCGAGGGCGGGATGGTGCTGGAGGGCGGTTCGATCCACACCGACGGGGCGGGAACCCTGCTGACCACGGAACAGTGCCTGCTGAACCCCAGCCGCAACCCGTCGCTCACGCGCGAGGACATCGAGGGGGTGTTGCAATCGCGGCTGGGGGTGGGGACGGTGCTGTGGCTGGGGATGGGGCTGCTCGAGGACCGCGACACCGACGGCCACGTGGACCTGATCGCCGCCTTCATCCGCTCGGGCGAGGTGCTGCTGCAGACCGTGCCCGAGGACAACCCGAACTTCGCGCACTGTCAAAAAAACTTCACCGTACTGGTGTCCTCGGGCGTACAGGTGACCGAGATGCCGTACCTGCCCTATGCCCCGGTGGCCGGGGAGCGAGTCGCCGCCAGCTACATGAACTTCTATATCTGCAATGGCGGCGTGGTCGTGCCGGTGGCCGGCGCCGAGACCGATGCGGCCGCCCTCCAGATCATCGGCGCGGCCTATCCCGGCCACGAGATCGTGCCGGTGCCGGGGCTCGTGCTCGCCTACGGCGGCGGTGGTCCTCACTGCATCACCCAGCAGGTACCGTTGGCCGATGGCCGACCTTGAGGCACCTTGACGCCGCCTGAGCTCATCACCGCGTTCCCGCCGCCGCCCTCGCCCGCCCGCACCCGCCCGCCCGAGCGTGCCCCGCTGCGCCTCGGTCTCGTCCAGGAGCGCTGGCACGCCGACCCGGGCGAGCACGAGGCGGCCCTCGCCGCGGGCATCCGCATGGCCGCCGGGGAGGGGGCGACGATCGTGTGCCTCCAGGAGCTCACGCTGTCCCCGTACTTCGCCGTCACCGCCGACGGGCCGCAGGCGGGGGGCGCCGCGCCCGAGGCGCTCGAGACCGGGCCGACGGTGTCCTTCGCGCGCCGCGCCGCCGCCGACTCCGGCGTCTACGTCCACGCGTCGCTGTACGAGCGCGCCGACGGGTCTGACGGCCTGGGCTTCAACACCGCGGTGGTGGTGGCGCCCGACGGCACGCTTGTCTCACGCACTCGCAAGCTCCACATCCCGGTGACCGCCGGCTACTACGAGGACCACTACTTCCGGCCCGGCCCCGCGGGCGGCGACGCCTTTCCCCTCATCGCCCTGCCCACCGGCGACGGGGAGGCTCGCCTCGGCGCTCCCACGTGCTGGGACCAGTGGTTCCCCGAGCTTGCGCGCGCGTACTCGCTGGAGGGCGCCGACGTCCTCATCTACCCGACCGCGATCGGATCCGAGCCCGACCACCCGGACTTCGACACCCAGCCGCTGTGGCGGCAGGTGATCGTGGGCAACGGGATCGCCAACGGCACGTTCATGGTGGCGGTCAACCGGACCGGTGTCGAGGACCCGCTGACGTTCTACGGGTCGAGCTTCATCTCCGATCCGTATGGGCGCGTGCTCGTGCAGGCGCCACGCGATCGCCCGGCGGTGTTGGTGGCCGACCTCGATCTCGACCAGCGCCGCGATTGGCTGGAGCTGTTCCCGTTCCTGACGACGCGCCGGCCCGACGCCTACGACCTGCTCACGCGGTCGGGCGCGCCAGCTTCTTCCCCGGGTTGAGCAGGCCCTTGGGGTCAAACACGCGCTTGACGGACTCGTGCAGGTCAAGCGCCGCTTCGGGCCACTGCAGCGCCAGCGCGCCGCCCTTGGTCACGCCGAGCCCGTGCTCGCCCGACACCGTCCCGCCGAGCTGGACGGCCAGGCGGTAGAGGTCCTCCACGGCGGCCTCGGCGCGCTGGGCCTCGGCAACGTCGTCGCGATCGATCATGAACGTCGAGTGCAGGTTGCCGTCGCCGGCATGGCCCCAGCTGCACGCCGGCAGGCCGTGGCGCTCGCCGATCTCACGGGTGGCGAGGATCGCGTCCGCGAGGTGCTCGAGCGGGACGACGATGTCCTCGGAGACCTTGCCGCCGCGGGCCGTGGTCACCGCCGGGCCCACGCCGCCGCGCCACCGCCACAGGTCCCGGATCGGCCCGCGCTCGGACGGCGCGTACGTGCCGTGCGCGCCCGGCTCGAGCGCCTCCAGCAGCTCGCGCCGCACTTGCGTCGCCTCCTGCGCCGAGCCGTCGGCCTCGGCGATGAGCATGAACGCGGGCCCCTCCGGCGCATCGCCGGGGAAGGCGCGGATCGAGGCGGCGACCGCGGGCTCGTCCAGGTACTCCAGCGCCGCCGGCTGCAGCCCCGAGCCCATCACGGTTGCGAGCGCCGCGCATCCGGCCCGCACATCGGGATAGAAGGCGACGACCGGCAGCACCAGCTCGGGCGCCGGAACGAGCTTGAGCCACGCCGCGGTGACGATCGCCAGCGTGCCCTCGGAGCCGACGATCAGGGACCTCAGGTCATAGCCGGCCACGTCCTTGCGGACCGGACCGCCGATGCGCATCCGCTCTCCGGACGCGAGCACGAGCTCCAGCCCGCGCACCCAGGTGCCGGTGACGCCGTACTTGAAGGCGTGGGGGCCGCCTGCGTTGGTGGCGATGTTGCCGCCGATCTGGGACTGCTCCAACGCGCCGGGGTCGGGCGCATAGAGCAGCCCGGACTCGCGCGCGCGTCGCTGCAGGTCGCCGGTGACGACGCCGGCGGGGACGTGGGCGCGCCACAGCTCGGGCTCGAGCGCCACGGGGCCGGTCAGCCGCTCGAGGCTGATGACGACGCCCCCGTCAAGCGGCACCGCGCCGCCGGCGAGTCCGGTGCCCCCGCCGCGGGGGATCATCGCAACGTCGTGGGCGTCGCACCATCCGACCGTGGCCGCCACCGCGGCGGCGTCCTTCGGGAGCGCGACGGCGTCGGCGCGGCCGCGGAGGTTGTGGGTCTCGCTGTAGTCGCTCAGGTACTGGCGCGTCTCGCCGGGCAGGACGCTCTCCGCGCCCAGGACCGCGCGCAGCTCCTTGAAGACGGCGGCCGACTCGGAGATGACCACGTCGTTGATCCTACGCGGCCACGCTGCCGCCGCTGGCCACGGGCAGGGCGTAGAACACCGCTACCGCGCCGCAGATGGCCAGGGTGGCGTAAGGCGAGACCACCGCCAGGATCGTGGCCAGTAGGTACGGGACCAGGCCGGCGATCGAACGGCTGAGCACGCGCCGGCGCTCGTCGAGCGACAGCTCAGTTCGCAGCATGTGCGCCCGCTCGAGCAGGATGTGGCGGTTGAGCGCGGCGAAGATGAGTGACATGGCGAGCAGCGACCCGCTGTAGATGCCCGCCGCCAGCGACTCGCCCGACGAGGACCGCAGGTAGGCCGCCATCAGCTCGGTGGTGAACGGCAGCGCGACGATGCTCATCAGTAGCAGCAGGTTGAGGATGAGGATGGAATGGTCGGCCTGGCCGAGCCGGCTGATCATGGCGTGGTGGTTGATCCAGATGATCCCGATGGTGAGGAACGAGACCACGTAGGCGGCATAGTGGGGCCAGTCGGCCAGGAGCGCGTGCAGCAGGGTCTCGTGCGTGCCCTGCGCCGGGACCTTGATGTCCAGGATGAGCAGCGTGATCGCCACCGCGATCACGCCATCGGAGAACGACTCCAGCCGGTTGGTCCCCATGCTCACGGGGATTCGGCGGCGCGCGCGCCGATCCTCGTCTATGGACAGGGAGGCGCCGGCGCGGGAGACTTGGCGGATGCTGCGCCCGGGTGAAGCGCGCCGCCGGATGGAACGGACGCTCAATGCGGCCTACGGCGATGGTCTGCTCAGCCAGCGCACGCTCGTGCAGCGCCTGGATCTGCTGTTCGGCTCAGAGCTGGTCGACCCCGCCGGGCTGGTCGGCGACCTGACGTTTCGCCCGCCCCGCCGGCGGCTGGGCCAGGCCCGTGACCGGGTGATGGCGTCGCTGCGCGGCGCCTTCGCCGATCCGGCGCGGGCGACCCCGCCGCCGCTGCTCGCCCTTGACTGGACCGGGGCCAGCGACGAGCTGCTCGTCGGCCGCCAGGCCGGGTGTGACGTGGTGCTCGAGCATCTGTCGGTGTCACGCCGGCACGCCCGGCTGAGCTTCCGCGACGGCCACTGGGTGCTGCGCGACCTGGACTCCACCAACGGGACGCGCCTCAACGGGCAGCGGGTGATCCGCTGCCGGCTGGAGCCGGGGGACCGCCTCAGGCTGGGGTCGGCGGAGCTGCTCGTGGACTGAGCGCCAGCCGGGCGCGCATCGCCTTGCGGTCGATCTTGCCCACCGCGGTGAGCGGGATCGCGTCGACCACGTGCACCTCCCGCGGGTACTTGTAGCCGCCGATGTGCTCGCGGGCCCAGGCGATCAGGTCCTCGCCGGTGATCTGCGCGTCGGGGGCGAGGCTGACGAAGGCGACCACCTCCTCGCCGTGGCGCTCGCTGGGCCGTCCCACCACGGCGGCCATCTGCACCGCCGAGTGCTGGACCAGGACGTCCTCCACGTCTCGGGGGTAGACGTTGAAGCCGCCGCGGATGATCAGATCCTTCTTGCGGTCCACGATGTAGAGGTAGCCGTCGGCGTCGAGGTAGCCGATGTCGCCGGTGTGCAGCCAGCCGTTCTGCACCGCCTCGGCCGTCGCCTCGGGCGCGCGCCAGTAGCCCTGCATGATCCCGGGTGAGCGGGCACACACCTCGCCGGCCTCCCCGGCCGGGAGGGCTCGGCCCTCGTCGTCGCGGATCTCGACGTCGGTCCCCGGCACCGGGCGGCCCACCGAGCCGGTCCGCTCGGCTCCCGCGGGGTTGGTGGAGATGAGCGCCGCGCTCTCGGTCAGCCCGTAGCCCTGGCGGATCGAGACCGACGGCACCCGGCGGCAGAACGCCTGCTCGACCTCGGGCGCCAGCGGGGCGCCGCCGGAGCTGAGGTAGCGCAGAGACGAGAGGTCGTGGTCCTCCAGCGGCAGGCCGAGGAGGATCTGCAGCATCGTGGGCACCACGGCGCTGAGCTCGAGCCGATGCTCTTCGATGAGCGCGACGAACGCGGCGGGGTCAAACCAGCGCACCAGGACGCTCATCCACCGGTCTGGGTTGTGCATGGCGGCGATCGTCACCAGCAGACCGTAGGCGTGCGAGAGCGGCAGCGTCGTCAGGTGGCGGGTGATCCCCGGCACGTGGGCGGCCTCGTGGGCGGAGCGGCCCGAGAAGTAGAGGTTGGCGTGCGAGAGCATCACGCCCTTGGCGCGCCCGGTGGTCCCGCCTGTGTACAGGAGCGCCGCCAGGTCGTGATCGGCGCGGGGGACGAGGGGGCCGGGGTCGGCCCGCTCGAGGTCGCGGAGCTCGACGACGCCGTCGCCGGCGGCCTCGGTGCAGATCACGAACGACAGGTGCTCCAGGCCCTCGGTGGCCTCGGCGACCTTGGGCACGAACTCCGGCGTGGTGATCACCGCTCGCGCCTCGGCGTCGGCGATCACGTGACGCAGCTCCCGGGGCGGGAGCAGGAACGTCGCGGGCGTGACGACCGCCCCGGCCCGCCAGAGCGCTTGGTAGGTGATCGAGACCTCGGGGCAGTTCGCCATACAGACGACCACCCGGTCTCCGGGGGCGACCCCCAGCTCGGTCAGGCCGGCGGCGAGGCGCTGGGATCGGGAGAACAGGTCTCCCGAGTCGTGCCACGCGCCTTCGAAGAGCAGGACCGGATAGTCGCCGCGGCGCTCGAAGGACTCCTGCGCCAGCAGGCCCAGGTGACGTTCGCCGACGGCGCTCATCCGTCCGTGGTGTCGAATTGGGTCGACACGGTGCGCGCGGAAGGGTAGCGGGACAGGCGTCATCATTGACGCGGACGGCGTCACAAACCGGGGACGTTGTTCATCTGTAGGGGGACATGGCGGTGGTGACGGGGTCACGGAGCAGGGAGATGGATGCGGAGGGCGTCCTGGCTCTGTACGACCGTCTCGCCCGGGAGCTGCTCGGCTTCTTCACGCGGCGGACCCGCGATCCGCACGTGGCGCTCGATCTTCTCTCCGAGACGTTCCTGGCCGCCTTCGAGCACCGCGATCAGTGCCGCGCCGGGTCCGAGCGCGAGGCGGCGGCCTGGGTGTACCGGATCGCGGCCAACCAGTTGGCCGCCCACCACCGGCGCGGGGCGATCGAGCGTCGCGCCACGCAGCGGCTGGCCGCCGCGCTCCGCGCCCCGACAGCCGGGGAGCTGAGCGCCATCGAGCGCCTCGCCGAGTCAGGCGACGATGGCGCTCTCACCGCGGCCCTGGCCGGCCTCTCCGATGACCAGCGCGCGGCGGTCCAGGCCCGCGTGCTCGACGAGCGTTCCTATGAGGCGGTGTCGCGTGAGCTCGGCGTCAGCCAGCAGGCCGCGCGGGCCCGCGTGAGCCGCGGCCTGCGCGCATTGCGCCGCGCGGTGGGCGGCGAACCGGAAAGGAGTGGCGATGGACGATCGTGAGCGGTTCGACGACCTGCCGATCCTGGGGGACCTGCGCGAGCTGCTCGCCGCGCACATGCGTGAGGCGGGCGTGACGGGCCGGGCGCGCGCGGACCGCCGCCGCCGGGGCGGCTGGGCCGTGGCCGGTCTGCGGCGGGTCCCGCTGACCCTCGCGGTGGCTGTCGCCATCGCGGTCGTGGCCGTCGGTCTGCTCGCGCTCCACCATCGCGCGGCCCACCCGCCCACCACGCCTCCGGCCCGCCAGGGCACCGTCCCTCACACCGTCCCGGTCAACCCGCCGCCGTCGCCGGGGACCAAGTTGGCGAGCCAGGCGCAGCACCAGGTGATCGCCCGCGATCACGCGTGCTCGCAGCCGACCAACCGCGGCCAGACCATCGACCCTGGCTCGCCGGGGCACGCGGTCCTCTCCCTGCTCGGGGTGCTGCGCCGGCCGCCGCTGCCGCCCGACCCGACCAACAAGGTGCTCCACAGCATCGGCTGGGACATCGGCGCGGGTGTCTACATCAACTACATCCGCCGAGCGCGCACCGAGTACGGCCGCAGCTACTGGATCGTCCCCGAGGCGCGGACGACCCCGTTCGGGCCTATCCCGGCTCGCTGCTACCGGGAATTCCACGCGACCCTCCTGCACGATCTGCGCGGCGCGTCACCGGCGCTGCGGGCCCAGGCCCTGCGTGCTCAGCGCGACCAGTTCGACGTCATGCGCTCGCAGAGCGAGCACCGGGCAGGGCTGTGCTTCATCGAGATTGGGCTCCACGTGCGTCCTCACCCTGGTGCCGTCGGCTTTGGCTGCACTCCGGGGGTGCAGGGGGTCATCCCGGGCTTCGGCGGCAGCGCCTCCGGCGATCGCGGCGGCGGCACGATCGTCTCGGGGCTGGCGCCCGACGGCGTCGTCGCCGTCACGGCGCACTACAACGCCTCCGGATCACACCCGGTGCACACCATCACCTCGAACGTGGTCAACAACGTCTACGTCATCAAGGTCCCGCCGAACACCGGACACGAGCCGTTTGACGCAACGTGGCGCATCAGGATGTCCGATGGCCAGGTGCTCACGCCACCGCAGTTGCAGATGCGCCTCGGGATACCGGGCGGGGGAGGCGGCTGACCCGCTCGGGGGGCCGCGATCCCGGGTCCGGCTGGCGGGCCTGCCAGTATCGACTGGTGGCCCCTGCCGACACCGATACGCTCACCGCCGCGGCGCTGGAGCGCCTGCGCACGCTGACCGCCGATCCGGGCGCGGACTTCCGCCCCGGCCAGCTGGAGGCGATCCGCGACGTCGTTGCGGACCGCGCCCGCGTGCTGTGCGTCCAGCGCACGGGGTGGGGCAAGTCGGCGGTGTACTTCGTGGCCACGGCGCTGCTGCGGGATCCCGATCCCACCCAGCCCGCCCCCGACCAGCCCGCCGGGCCGACGCTCATCGTGAGCCCGCTCCTGGCGCTCATGCGCAACCAGATCGCCGCGGCACAGCGGCTCGGGCTCTCCGCCCACACGATCAACAGCACCAACCGCGAGGAGTGGGACGTGATCCGCGACCGCCTCGCGCAGAACAGCATCGACCTGCTGCTGATCAGCCCCGAGCGCCTCAACAACCCGCGCTTCCGCGACGAGATGCTGCCGCTGTTCGCCGCGTCGGTGGGCCTGCTGGTCATCGACGAGGCCCACTGCATCTCTGACTGGGGCCACGACTTCCGGCCCGATTACCGTCGGGTGCGCGACATGCTGGCGCTGCTGCCCGACGGGGTGGCGGTGCTGGGCACCACCGCCACGGCGAACGATCGCGTCGTGGCCGACGTCACCGAGCAGCTGGCGGCCGTCGACGGCGCGCCGCTTCGGGCCTACCGCGGCCCGCTCGCACGCACCAGCCTACGGCTGGAGGTGGTCGACCTGCCCCGGCCCGCCCAGCGGCTGGCCTGGCTGGCGGAGCACCTGCCGGAGCTCGAGGGCTCGGGCATCGTCTACACGCTGACCAAGCGCGACGCCGACCAGGTGGCGGCGTTCCTCAACGCGCGCGGCATCAACGCCCTGGCCTACAGCGGTGACCAGGACACCGCGGACCGGGTGGCGGCCGAGGACCGGCTGCTGGCCAACGACGTCAAGGCGATCTGCGCCACCAGCGCACTGGGCATGGGCTATGACAAGTCGGACCTGACGTTCGTGGTGCACTACCAGGCGCCGGGATCGGTCGTGGCCTACTACCAGCAGGTCGGCCGCGCCGGCCGCGGTGTCGAGCATGCCGACGTCGTGCTGCTGCGCGGCGTCGAGGACCGGCGCATCCAGGATTTCTTCATCGAGCAGTCGTTCCCGTCGCGCGAACGGGTGACGGCGGTGCTCGAGGACCTGGGGGTCGCCGGGGAGGCCGGGCGCAGCACCCAGGAGCTGCTGGGCGTCGTCAACATCGGCAAGGGCCGGCTGGAGGCGATGCTCAAAATCCTCGATGTCGAGGGAGCTCTGCGCCGCGACGGCTCGCGCTGGATGCTCGTCCCGGACTCGGGGTGGGCGTACGACGCCGAGCGCTACGCGCGCATCACCGCCCTGCGGCGGGAGGAGCAGCGAGCGATGGAGCGCTTCGGCTCCGACGGGCGGTGCCTGATGCGCGTGCTGCAGGAAGAGCTCGATGATCCGGAGCCGCGGGACTGCGGTCGCTGCGCCGTGTGCACGGCCCCGCGGTTCGGCGCCCCGCCCGATGCGGCCCTGGTGGAGCTGGCCGGCCGGCACCTGCGCTCGGCGCCGATCGAGCTCGAGGTCAAGAAGATGGCTCCCGACGCCTCGGGCGCGATGCGCAAGATCCCCGAGGACGTCCGTGTCGAGCCCGGGTGGGCGCTGGCTCGCTTCGGCGACGGCGGCTGGTGGCCGGCGGTGCAGCGCGGCTTGCGGGGCGGGGAGTTCGAGGACGATGTCCTGGACGCCCTCGCCGACGCTGTGCGGGCCGGGACCACCGAGCCCGCGTGGGTCACGTTCGTACCGTCGACGCGCCTGGGCGCGACGCTGGAGCGGCTCGCCACCGAGGTGGCGTCGCGGCTGGGGGTGCCGTCGCCCGCGCTCGTGCGGCGCGTGGAGGAACGCCCGCCGCAGGCCGAGATGGCCAACGCCGTCCAGCAGGCCGCCAATGTGCGCGGCGCGTTCCGCGTGGTGGAGACGCCGCCGCCCGGCGCCGGGGTACTGCTCGACGACCGCCGCGGATCGGGCTGGACGCTGGCCATGGTCGGAGGCCAGCTGCGCAGAGCCGGCGCGGCGAGCGTCATCCCGCTCGCGCTCGTCACCGCGTTCTAGCGGCGCCGCGGCCCGCCTCTAGGCGGCCCGGGCGTGCCCCGGCGCGGCGCTGCGCAGGAGCGCCGAGCGATACCCGGCAGCGAGCTGGCGCAGCGAGGCGTCCCAGGTGCGCTCCTGGACGGTGGCCAGGGCGGTCTTGCGCAGGCGCTCGCGCAGCGCGGGGGCTCGCACAACGGACAGCAGGGCCGCCGACAGGGCTTCAGGTCGCGGCGCCGACAGCACCCCGGTCTCGCCGTCGGCGATCAGCGACAGCGGGCCGCCCTCGGCGACGGCCACCACCGGCAGCCCCGAGGCCTGGGCCTCGAGGATGACCTGGCCGAAGGTGTCGGTCCGGCTGGCGAACATGAACGCGTCGGCCGAGGCGTAGGCCTTGGGGAGGTCGGCTCCCGACAGCCAGCCCAGGAAGGTGGCGTGGGCGCCGAGGCGCTCGCGCAGGAGCGACTCCTCCGGGCCCCCGCCGGCCAGCACCAGGTGCAGGCGGGGATCCTCGTCATGAGCGTGCAGGAAGGCGTCGGCGAGGAGGTCGACCCCTTTCTCCCTGGTGAGGCGCCCGCAGTAGAGCACGTTGAAGCGTCCGCCGAACATCTCGGCGTCGCGTTGCCGGGGATCGAAGCGGTCCAGGTCGACGCCGCGCTCCCACCGCGCCACCCGGGTTGAAGCGATTCCGAGCTCGGCCAGGCGCTGGTCACTGGCCGGGCTCGGGGAGAGGACCACGTCGCAGGCGCCGTAGAAGGCGCCGAGCGCCGCGCCGGCGATTGCCTCCAGCTGGGCCGCGCCGGAGCGCAGGCCCGCGTAGGCGGCCAGTTCGGTGTGGTAGCTGCCGATCACCGGCAGGTCCAGCACCCGCGCCAGCAGCCAGGCGCCGATCCCGGCGGGCCCCGGCGAGCACAGGTGCACGAGCTCGTAGCGGCCCTCGGCCAGCGTCTCCACGATCGCCGGGAGGCTGGGCACGCCGACCTGGAGGTCGCGGTAGAAGGGGATGTCGATCTCGGCCACGGCGCTGAGCCGGCGGTCGACGTCGCAGTCGGTCCCGATCACCTCGACCTCGTAACCCGGGACGCCGCGCTCGCGGATCTGCTGGACGGTGTGCGTGACCCCGTGCATCCCGCCCAGCCCGTCGACGACGAGCGCCACCCGAGGCCGGTCGCCGTCCGAGCGCGTCAGCTTGAACTTCTCACGCCCCAGGAACGCGGCCGCGGCGGCGTAGGGGATGGCGGGGATGCAGGCATCGAACAGCGTGGTGGCGTGGCGGCCGAGGTCCCGAACGGTCGCCTCCGGGTCGGCGACGATCTCGTGCACGGCCTGGGCGAGCTTGCGCTCGTGGATGCGCCGCGCCCGGCGGCAGAGGTCGGGATGGCTGAGCTCGCCCTCCTGGAGCAGTTCGAGCAGCGTCTGCTCGTCCAGGGCGGGGTTGAGCTCCATCGAGGCCAGCCAGGAGCGCAGCAGGGCGCGCGCGTCGTCCGGGCCCAGATCGGTGCCTGCGCGGCCGCGGCGCACATCGCCCTCGCGCATGACCCGCTCCACGATCTGCAGCACCGCCTCGGGGTTCGGACGGCTCGTCTGCTCGGACGGGGCCAGGCTGCGGATGGCCAGCGACATGGCGGCGTGGGTCCACTTGGCCGCCGAGCCCTGGGCGCCGTGGGCCTCGGCGCGACCCTCCCGCACGTGGGCCAGGAACTCCTGTGGGGTGGCCGCGCGAGGGGTCTGGGTGAACGTCCGGCCGATGTCGATTCCGGCGTGATCGTCCGAGCCGCCGATGGCGGTGCCGCCATGGGTCTCGATGTAGACGAACGCCGGCAGGTTGAGCTCCTTGGCGCGCGAGCCGTTGCGTGTCTCCCAGATCGGGAACAGCTGCGCCAGGCGCCGCCGGTGCCGCGCCGTCAGCGGCGCCTCGACCGCGTAGAACGGGTGCGCGAGGGCGGTGGTGATCCCGTGCTCCTGGAGGTAGGCCGCGCAGTTCTCGACGCTGTCGTTGTGGTTCTGGAGCCAGTCGTGGTCCTCGGGGGTGATCCCGTAGCACAGCACGTGGACCGCCTGGGGCTCGCCGGCGAACCAGACCGTCAGCTCCTCGGAGATAAACGTGTCGGGCAGGTGGGCGATCGCCAGCGCGCCGTCGATCGTGTCGTGGTCGGTGATCGTCACGAAGTCCATCCCGCGACGCTTGGCCAGCTCATAGACCTCTGCGGGGGGCGTGGCGCATTCGGGCAGGCTCAGCGACCGCTGGATCCCGAGCTTCGACAGCTCCGACGCCGTCGAGTGGACATGCATGTCGGCGCGACTGTTCTCGTTCATGGGCACAGGATTGGCCCGGGGGCAGCCGGGCCCGTGAAGAAGGCGCACACATCCTGTGACGATCCTGTGAACCGGGGCATGCACGGCCCCGCGCGCCGAGAACCATGGGTCACATGGTCCTGCCCGAGCTGTCGATCGCTGCCCAAAGCGACTCCGCGCGGCTGGACGCTGGGCGTCTGCGCGTCGAGGTGTCGATGCGCCCGTTCGCCTTCACGATCCGCCGCAACGGCCGCCGCCTGCTGCGCGCCGGACGGGCTTGGCTGGCCGACGGCGAGATCCGCGACCAGTTCGTGCAGTTCACCGAGGGCGTGATCGCCCACGAGGAGCGCTCTCCCACGCAGCGCGCCCGGCACGCCATCCTCATGCGCCGCACCGAGCACGGCGTCTGCCTCAGCTTCCGCCTCGACGGCGGCCGCGCGGCGGACGTGCGCATCGAGGTGACGGCGCCCGACCGCGTCAGCCTCAGCTTCCATGCCGAGGGCCAGCCCCTGCGCCTCGGCCTCGACTGGGACCGGCGCGCCGAGGAGCACCTGGTGGGGCTCGGCCTGCGCCACCACGCGCGCTTCGATCAGGCCGGCCGCGACATCCAACTCGGCGCCGACCGCCGCTACACCGGGCCTGACTGCCCCGCCGAGATGCTGGCCGAGGGCGGTGTGCCCCAGGGCGACTGTGCCCCCGTCCCGTGGATGCTGTCCAGCCGCGGCTACGGGGTCCTGTGCCGCACCGACGCCAACGGGACACGCTTTGACCTGGCGGGGGAGAGGATCTCGGTCTCCACCCGGGCCCACGCCGGGCCCCTCCAGCTCGACGTCATCTGCGCCGGGACGCCGGCGGCGAACCTTCGCGCGCTGTGCCGCGCCACCGGATTCCCCGCCCAGCTGCCGGAATGGGGCTACGGATTCTGGAAGAGCCGCGACATCCACGAGCACCAGGACGACGTGCTCGAGGACTACGAGGGCTTTCGCCGCCACGCGATCCCGCTCGACGCGGTCGTCATCGACAGTCCATGGGCGACCCAGTACAACACGTGGCGGTTCAACCCCCACCAGTTTCCCGACGCCCACGGGATGATTGCGCGGATGCGGGCTGACGGCGTGCGGACGGTCGTGTGGGTGACGCCATGGGTGAACCTCGACTCGCGCGACGGCCAGATCCCGCCCCAGCCGGTGTCCGAGCGCCTGCACGCGCAGCCCGCCCCCAACTACGCCCCGGCGGCGGCGGCCGGCCATTTCGTCACGGAGGCCGACGGCGCGCCGTTCGTGACCAAGTGGTGGATGGGCACCGGCTCCGTCGTCGATTTCACCAGCCCCGCCGCGGAGGGGTGGTGGCGGGAGTCGGCCAAGCGCGTGCTGGAGCTGGGCGTGGCCGGGATCAAGGCCGATGACGGCGACGGCTACTACATCCCCGACCGGGTCCGGCTGGCCGACGGGCGCACCGGCGCGCAGGCGGCGTGGGCGCTCGGCGGTCTGCACCGCGAGTGCCTGCAGCGGGCGCTGGACGAGGTCCACCCCGGCGAGGGCGTGCTCTTCGGGCGCAGCGGCTGGAGCGGCCAGCACGCGGTCGGGCACACCTGGGGCGGGGATCAGGTGTCGGACTTCTGGTCCCTGCGCGGGCTGGTGGTGGCGGCCCTCAGCGGCGCCTGCACGGCGATCTCCAACTTCTCCCACGACGTCGGGGGCTATCTCGGGCATCGACTGGTCGAGCGCTGCCCGCCGGAACTGCTCGTGCGCTGGCTGCAGTTCGGCTGCTTCACCCCGCTCATGCACGCCCACTCCCGGATGCCGCAGGAGCCCTGGAGCTACGGCGACCGCGTGCTGGACCTCTACCGCGCCTACGCGCTGCTGCACGAGCAGCTGGTGCCCTACATCCGCGCCGCGGCCCTCACCGCCCGGCGCACCGGGCTGCCGATCATGCGCCCGCTGTGCCTCACCGAGCCGGCGGACCCCCGCGGCTGGACGCTCACCGACGCCTACGGCTTCGGCCCGTCGCTGTGGGTGGCCCCGGTCCTGGAGCAGGGCGCCCGCGAGCGCGAAGTCCCGCTGCCGCGCGGTGAGTGGATCGAGACGTGGTCGGGGCGGGTCGTTCGGGGCGGGGAGGATGTGGTCGTCCCGGCGCCGGTCGAACGCATTCCGGTGTGGGTGCGGGCCGGCTCGATCGTGGTCAGCTATCCCGCCACGCACGTGGCGGCGGGCCTCGGGGATGTGCCGGAGCACGAGCGGCCGCTCGAGGCCACCCTGTGGGGCACGCCGCGCCTCGGGCACGCCGCCGCGCGGCTGGCCGACGGCAGCCGGATCGCGTGGCGGGCCGGCGAGTGGAAGCTCCCCGAGGGCCGCGACGTCACCGTCGCCACCCGCTGACCGAGCCGCCCGTAGGGCTGGTCTATCCTCGCGCCGGTGCACTTCGCCGAGCTGACAGACGTCGAGCAGCGCGTGCTCGGGTGCCTGATCGAGAAGCGCTGGACTACCCCGGACCAGTACCCGCTGTCGCTCAACGCTCTGCGGCTGGCCTGCAACCAGGCCACCAACCGCGACCCAGTCACCCACTACGAAGAGGGCCAGGTCCGCGACGCCGCCCAGCGCCTGTCGAAGTACGGGCTGGCCCGGCTGGCCAGCGGCGCGGGATCGCGCGCCACCAAGTACCGCCACCTGGCCGAGGAGGGGCTGGGCCTCGATCGCGAGCAGCTGGCGATCCTGTGCGTCCTGCTCCTGCGGGGCCCGCAGACCCCGGGCGAGCTCAAGGGGCGCAGCGACCGGCTGGCCCATCTGGGGTCGCTGGCCGATGTGGAGCGGGTCCTCGTCGAACTCGCCGACAAGGGCTACGCCGAGCGCATCGGACGCCGGCCCGGCCAGAAGGAGGACCGCTTCCGCCAGCTCCTGGGGGGCGACGCTGGGGCGGAGGGGCCGATCGCCGCCGGCGGCTTCGACGAGCCGGTCGCGGCCCACCGCTACGAGGAGCCGCCGCGCACCTACGAGGAGCCGCCGCCGAGTTACGACGAGCCCGCGCCAACACATGAGAACGGCGCGCTGGAGGCACGTGTGGCGGCGCTCGAGGCCGAGGTGGCCGACCTCAAGGCGCAGCTCGCCGATCTGCTCGATTAGCCGGGCATGGGCACCCCGATCACGCTCACCTTCCTCGCCGCCGACGTGGACTCCGGCGACGGCGCCCGCCTGGCCCAGGCCATGCGCGATGAGATCGCCGTCATGTACGACGGCCTCGACCTCGACGGCGACATCATGCCCAAGGCCGGCGCCGCCGAGCTCAGCCCGCCTCACGGCGCCTTCATCGTCGGCTACCACGACGGCGCTCCCGTGTGCTGCGGCGGCGTCAAGCGCCTGGATGACGAGCGCTGCGAGATCAAGAAGATGTACGTGGTGCCCGCGGTGCGGGGCCGAGGCGTCGCCCGCACGCTCCTGCGCGAGCTGGAGGACATCGCCCGCCGCCTCGGGTACCCGATCGCGCGGCTGGACACGGGGCCCAAGCAGGGCAACGCCCAGGGGCTCTATGAGGACGAGGGGTACATGGCGGTCCCCGACTTCAACGGCAACCCGGTGGCCGTGTTCTGGGGGGAGAAACCGCTCTAGCCGCTCGCCGCCCGCCCCGGGCCCCGGGGCGCAGGGTCCCTACGGGATCCCGATCTCCGAGTTGTCGCCGACCATGAACCGGTAGGCCCGTGGCTGGCGGGCGCTGCGACCGATCTTGACGTTGCGCCCCAGCAGCGAGGACTCCATGCGCCCGTCGAGGTCGCGCACCTCACAGCCGCTCAGCAGGATGGCGTGCTCGACCTCGGCGTTGACGATGACGCAGCCGTCACCGACGGCGGTGTAGGGGCCGATGTAGGCGTCGGTGAGGTGAGCGCCGGCGCCGATGATGGCCGGGCCGCGCACGGACGAGCGCTCCAGCCGCGCGCCCGCCTCCACGATCACGCGGCCCTCGATCTGAGAGTCAACCAGCTCGCCGTCGATGCGGGTGGCGATGGTGTCCAGGACGAGGCGGTTGGCGGCCAGCATGTCGTCCAGACGCCCGGTGTCCTTCCACCAGCCCTGGACGATGTGGGGGTCGACGCGCAGCCCGGTGTCCACGAGGTGCTGGATGGCGTCGGTGATCTCCAGCTCGCCGCGGGCGGAGGGCTTGATCGCGCGTGCCGCCTCATGGACCGTGGCGGTGAACATGTAGACGCCAACCAGCGCCAGGTCTGACTGCGGCTGGGCCGGCTTCTCCACGAGCCGCACCACGGCGCCGTCGTGCAGCTCGGCGACCCCGTAGTTCTGAGGGTCCGGGACGGCGGTGAGGAGGATGAGGGCGTCGGGCGCGTTGTCGTCGAAGGCACGCACGAGGTCGCCGATCCCGCCCTGCAGCAGGTTGTCGCCGAGGTACATCACGAAGGGGGCGTCCCCGAGGAAGGGCTCGGCGGTGAGCACGGCGTGGGCCAGACCCGCCGGCTCGTCCTGGACGATGTAGGTGATGCGCACCCCGAACCGGCCCCCGTCTCCGGTGACCTCCCGGATCTCGTCGCCGGTCTCGGGAGCGATGATGATTCCGATCTCCTCGATGCCGGCGTCGGCCATCGCCTGGATGGCGTAGAACAGCACCGGTCGGTTGGCGACCGGCACCAGCTGCTTGGCGCTGGTGTGCGTGATCGGGCGCAGGCGCGTGCCCTTGCCGCCGGACAGGATCAGGCCTTTGAGTCCCTGCATCGTGCGCAAATCTAATGGTTAGTAGGTGCCGCCGAGCTTGCGGTGGTCCCAGCTGGCGATCCGCTGAACAACGAACCTCAATCCGACCCGCTTGCGCGCCTGGGCCAGGATCGCCTCGTTGACCTCGACGCTCACCGAGCTGTCGCCGTAGCGGCCGAGGATCTCCGCCCCCAGCGCTGCCACCGCCTCGGTGTCGCGGACGAGCTCGGCGGTGGCCTCGAGCATGACGCCGCGCAGCTGGTCGTAGGTGTCGCCGGTCTCGATCTGGAGCGTGGCCCTGGGGTTGCGCTCCAGGTTGCGGACCTTCTGGGACCTGGCGTAGGTCCACGCCCAGATCTCCCCGTCGCGGACGACGTACCACAGCGGCATGAGATGCGGCCAGCCGCGCGTCCCGATGGTGGCGCAGACGACGGTGCGCTGCTCTACGAGGAACGCCCGCAGCTCGGCGTCGCTCATCTGGATCTGGTCGCGGCGGCTCATGACGGGCGACCCGAGCGTCCCGATGCCAGCCGTCAGCGGGAGACGAGATGGGCGCCGGCGCCGATCGCCTCTGCGGCGCCGCGGACGGCATCGCGGGCGTCGGCGGGCTCGAGCACCACCGCGTCACCGGCCTCCTTGAGCGTCTCGCGCACGAGCCAGTCGACGCCGGCGAAGCCCAGCTCCACGATCAGCGCCCCGTCCTGCAGCTCGGTGACGACCTGGCGCTCCTCCCGGGCCCAGCGCGCGCGCTCGGGCGAGATCCACACGCGGGCGCGGCTGGAGGCGGGGACCTCACCGGTGCGCGGCCAGCCATCGACGTCGGCGGCCGGGTCGACGTCGGGCCGGGCCTCGAACCCCTCGTCAGTGACCGTCGCTGACTTGATGCGGTCCAGCCGGAAGTGGCGGACGCTGTCGCGTGTGGGATCGAAGCTGGCCAGGTACCAGCCCTCGCGGCCGTTGATCAGGGCGTAGGGCTCGACGCGGCGGGTCGAGAACTCGTCCTCGTTCTCCTTGTAGTACTCGAAGATGAGCATCCGGCGGCCGGCGATGGCGCGGGATACGACGGCGGCGATCTCGGTGTTGTCCCCGCCCGGAGCCGCGAACTGAAGCCCCTCGTGGACGGGGTCCTCGCCCAGGGCGTCAACGACCTTCTGGCGCACCGAGGTCAGCGAGCCCTCGGGGATGTGCTCGCCGATCAGGTCGATCGCCGCGATCAGCGCCTTGGCCTCCACCGGGAGCAGTCGCGCCGGGCGGGCGAACGAGTCCCCGTAGGGCTCGGGGTCGACCTCGATCGAGCCGTCGGGATGGATCTCGGCGTAGAGCACGTAGGTGCCGGCGCCGAAGTTCACGACGTTGAGCACGGCGATGTCCTCGCGCAGCTCCTGCTCTGAGACCTTGAGCGCGCTGCACAGCTCGGGGGCGTCGAGCAGGCGCCCGGCGCGCCCGGCGTCGATCAGGATGCTGGCCAGCGTCACCAGCCGGGCGAAGCGCTCGGGACGGATGGCGGCGTCGGCGCGGTGGCCGTTGGAGTCCTCGCCGTCGCCCGCGCCGTGGCCGCGCCGCGGCTCCGGACGGGCCAGGTCTCCGGGCTCGGCGGCCGTGGCACCCGCGGCGACCGGCTCGGCGACCTGCGGCTCGCCCGTGTGGCGATCCACGAGGATGCCGACCCGCTCGCGCAGCTCGTCCACCAGCTCGGGCGGACCGACGATACGGGCGTTCTCACCCAGGCCGAGCACCCAGGCGATGAGCTGGCGTACGTTGGCGTACGGGGTGACGAAGAGCACGCCGTCATCCTCGGCGGAGCGGATCTCGCCGTAGCGGCCGAAGTGGCGCTCGATCTGCCAGGCGATGCGGCTGCCGATCCACACTTCGGCGACGCCGAGCGGATCTCCGAACTGCCAGTCGATCCGGTTGGCGTAGGCGCGCGGGTCGAAGTTGTCGGGGCGCTGGAAGTCGTGCTCGGCCTTGGTGGCGTAGCCGACCTTGCCGCGGATGCGCGAGAGCCGGAACACCCGGATCGCGCTGCGCTCGTGGGAGCGGCCGACGACGTAGAACTGGCCCCCCTGGTACAGCAGCTGGTAGGGGTCGACGCGGCGGGTGCCGATGTCGTCGCGCTCCATCGTGTGGTACTCGAACACGATCGTCTTGCGGCGGAAGATGGCGGTCTCGATCTTGGCCAGGCGGTGGGAGACGTCGTGGCCGCCGGCCGAGCCGGTGATGCCGAGCGCGACCGTGTTCTGCTCCGGGGCGTTGAGAGGGCTCGGCCGCCCCCAGGAGATCTGCTGGAGCGCGAGCCGCAGCGGCTCGGCGTAGGCGAACTCGCCGTCCAGCAGCTGCAGGGCGGTGTGGAGCGCGGCCAGCTCCTGGTCGGTGAAGGCGATGGCGGGGAGGTGGAAGTTCTCGGGTGGCAGCGAGTAGTTCTCCTGCTCCACCAGGCCGTCGACGGGCTTCTCCACGGCGAGCACGATCCCCAGGGCCTCCAGCTCCGAGCGGTCGGCGTAGAAGCGCCGTGCGAACGCATCCTCGTTCATGACGCTGTAACCCTCGACGTCGCGCCTGATCTCCGGCGCCGTGACGGGTCGACGCTCAGCCATCAGGTACGAGATCAACGAGAGCTGACGGATCAGTTTCTCGGTGTCCTTGGCCATCCCCGTTGCAACTCTAGCCTGGGGTTGCGGGCGGCGAACCCGGGCGGCCTCCGTCACACGGAATTTGCGCACTTTTGGCACACGCCGTCACATCGGCCCGTCTGACCCCCGGTGAGTCAGGCGGCGCGGCGCTGTTCGACCGCCGGCGGGGCGAAGTACGCGCCACCGCCGATGCCCTTGTCAAAGGCGGACCACTGGGCGCCGGCGGGCAGTCCCTTCTCGATCCGGTCGAAGCTGCCGAGCCGGCCGCCGAGGTTATCGGCCATATGCACGAGCGTCGCCTCGCGGGTGCAGGGGATCACCGGGCTGCCGTGCTCGAGCGAGCCGTGGTGGCTGAGGATGATGTGGAGCAGCGCCTGGGCGGTGTGATCGGGGAAGCCGTCGAGGCTCTCGATGAGACTCCGCACCCGGTAGTAGCCGAGCGGGATCTCTCCGTAGAGCCGTCCCTGATCGGACATCTCGATGGCGTCGCCGCGTAGCTCGTAGGCGTCGAGCTTGCCAATGTCGTGCAGCAGCGCCCCGGTCACCGCGATGTCGCGGTCGATGCCGGGAAATGTGGCCGAGATGGCGCTCACCGCCTGGGCGACGGTCAGCGAATGCTCCAGCAGTCCGTGCCGGTAGGCCTGGTGGTAGTGCTTGGCGGCGGGAGCGTCGCGAAACGGGGGCCACGAGGGCGCGTCCTCGCCGAGGGTCGCCCCTAGGAGCCGGCGCAGGTGCGGGTCCTGGACCGTGGCGATCAGCTCGCGCAGATCGGCCTCCATCTGGGCGGCGGGACGCGTGGGACCGTCGAGGAGCGTGTCGGGGTCGTACTCCTCGGGCTCTGCTCGCCGGACCCCCTCCACCAACAGCCGCCCGCCGTAGCTCGGGTGCACGGAGAACACCCCGTCGACGTGCACGGCCTGGCCGGTTCGGCACACCTCGCGCGCTGTGTCGACGTCGGTGAGCACGACCGCCGGGAGGATGCCGGTGCGGTTGCCCAGCGTCAGCTTGAGGTACTCGTCGCCCTCTCGCCGGCGGCGCACATCCATCGCTCGGAGCAGGAGAACCCCTGCCACCCGACTGCCTTCCCGAAGCTCTCGAACCTGCATGATCGCGGACGAAGATAGAGCCGCCCCCGGACGGTCCCACGGGCGAAATGCGCTGCGTACGCGCTCAACCGCGGGTCAGAGCCCGGGTGGGTGGCGCACCGCGAACGTCTTGAGATCCGGCTCATTGGCCGGCCGGTCTGACCAGCGCGAGCCGGTCTCGGCCAGCGCCACGGTGTCGAAGCGCAGCCCCGCGACATACATGAACGTGTGGCCGGCATTGGCGAAGACGGTGATCCACTTGCCCGGCCCCGGCTGCCCCCACTGCTCCAGGTCGCCGGAGACAACGGTGTGGTCGAGCAGATGCGCGGCGGCGAACACGTAGCTGATCGAGCCCGAGCAGTCATAGGCGGTGTCCTCATAGGTCATGTGGCCGCCGCCATAGCGGTAGGGCAGGTGCGCGATCTGGTTGCCGGCCGCGATCACCGCCTGCACCGCGGCGGGCGCGTCGATGGGAGCGACCGCGAGGCCGTCGGGCGTCAGAGTCGCCTGATTGGTGGAGGCGCTCATCCCGCTGTCGGCGAGCTCCTTGCGGATGTCGGCCACCGACTGCGGCGTGGGCAGCGACGCCGCCGCACCGGCGGGCTCGACGCTCACCCCGGCGCTCGCCGGGGCTGACGCCGGGTCGATCTTGGCCGAGGCGCCGGCGACCGGCTGCACCGTCTGAGGATGGCCCTGCGGCAGCGGCGCCGCCGACGTCGCCGAGGGCGTCTGGCCCTGGCCCTGGGCGCCGCAGCCCGCGGCGACCAACGCCGCCAGCGCGGCGATGACGATCACGCGCTTGCGCACCGGCCGAGTATGCCGCGCGCGGATGCTCAGTCGTCGAGGTCGCCCCTGTACAGCGCGAACACCGCTCCCTGCGGATCCTGGGCCACGCCGATCCTGGCGATCCCGATATTGGTGTTGCCCACCAGGACGTTCCCGCCGAGTTCCGAGACCTTGGCCAACGTGGCGTCGAGGTCGTCGGTGGCGAAGTACACCAGCCAGAACGGCGGGGCTTCGGGTGGCATCGGAGGACGGATGCCGCCGTTGGAGCGGCCGCCGTTGCTGATGACGAGGTAGGGCATCTCGCCGCCCTCCATCGGGCTCGTCGTCCAGCCGAACAGGCTGCCGTAGAACGCGGCCGAGCCGTCGAGGTCGGGCGAGCCGAGCTCGTTCCAGCACAGCGCGCCGTGGGCGTTGACCAGTTGCGCGCCCTTGTGCTCGTTGGGCTGCCAGATGAGGAACCAGGCACCCTGGGGATCCTGGATCACCGCCATGCGCCCGGCGTTCATGACGTCGAACGGCGGCGCGTGCACACTGGCTCCGAGCTCCGCGGCCTTCGCGGCGGTGGCGTCGGCGTCGGCGACGGTGATGTACGAGTTCCACGCGGGCGGCACGCCCGCGTCACGCTGCTGCTGGGGCTGGGGCGAGATCGCTCCCACCCACCGGCCGTCCAGCGCGGCCATCGAATACACCACGCCCTCGCCCGCGGGCATGTCGGTCATCTCCCACCCGAACAGGCCCGAGTAGAAGGCCTTGGCCGCCTCCTGGTCGGTGGTGTTGAGGTCGGTCCAGCTGAAGGTCCCTGGTGTGTGCTCCGTGCGTTGTCCCATGCGGCGACGCTACCACCGCTCCCCGGGTCTTTGACGGCCGACCGGTGAACCTGAGAAGGCCCTCACCGACGAACGTCAACGACGGCATCGAAGGGGCCCAGTTTGCGACTTGGATGGCAAACGGCACGCCAGACGTGCGATTTACCATCGGAGTTGCCGCGCACCACCCCGTCGTGGCCGTCGTGGACGTTGGCCGTTCAGGAGCGCGCGATCGATGCGGGGTCGGTGCGCTCGAGGCGCGTCATCGTGACGCTGGCATCGAGCGTGGCAGTGGCCGACCCTCGATAGACGCCCTTGATCGGCGGCACGTCGGCGTAGTGGCGGCCGTGGCCGATCTTGACGTGGGTCTCGCCGGCCAGGACGCGATTGGTGGGGTCGGCGCCGACCCACGCCGGATCGGAATCCTGTCCCCGCCCGCCCACCGGGAGCAGGGCCTCGAGCCAGGCGTGGGTGTCGACCTCCACCGACTCCTGGCCGTCGCCGGAGCCGGCGGCGAACAGGTAGCCCGAGACGTAGCGCGCGGCGATGCCGTGGTGGCGCAGCAGAGAGAGGCCGAGGTGCACGAAGTCCTGGCAGACGCCGCCGCCGGCCTCCAGCAGGTCGAGGATCCGCGAGTCCACGTAGGTGGCGCCCTGCCGGTACTCGAACCGGTCGGGGATGAGCTCTGAGACGAGCATGACGGCCGCCAGCGGCGACGAGGCGGCCCGGGTGGTGGTGAGCAACTCGCGGAACGCCGGGTGATCGGGAGCGTCGTCGGTCTGGAGCAGGAACTCGCCGGCGGCCTCGCGGTAGTTGGGGTCGGCGAGCGCCTCCCACGTCGATCGCGGCGGCTCGGGCGAGGCCTTGGTGCTCACCCGGGCGCGCACGTCGATGGTCAGCGACCGGTGCGGGCGCGAGACCTCGAACTCCACCACCTCGGTCCCAAAGTAGTCGGTGTGGCGGTGCAGGCGCACCTCCGGGGTGAGCCGGACGCTGAACTCGTCGCAGCGCTGCCGGCCGTTGCCATGCGGCTTGACCCGCAGCGCGTTGAGGTTGTCCACGACCTCAGCGTCGTACTCGTACTGCGTCAGATAGCGGATGGCGAAGTTCATGAGGTCGGGACCGGCGACCGTTCAGACGTGAACGGCCGTCAGCGCAGCGATCGCAAAATAGCGGGCGTCGACGTCGCGATCGACGAGCTCCAGCTCACCCTGTACCCGCTCCAGGATCGGCTCCAACGCCCCGCCGGCATCGGGCGCACGGCGCTGGAGTTCGAGGTCGGCGATGAGCCGGCCCAGCCGGAGCACCGGCGGCGAGGATCGCGGCTGCGCGTCGGCGGCGGTGAGCGCGGCCGCCAGGGCCTCGACCGAGGACGCCACCGAGCCCGGGTAGGCGGAGTCGAACAGCAGAAAGCGCACGACCGGCACCACGGTGGGCGCCGCCCGGACCGCCCGGCGGTAGGCCTGAAAGCCGCCGACCGCGTAGAGCAGGGCCAGCGCCTCGGTCTCAAAGCCGTCCTCCAGCGGCCCCGGCGGGATCCCCACCCGGAGCATGCGCAGGACCATGTCGGCCTCCTCGATACGGCCGCCCGCCTCCAGGAAGGCGCGGCCCTCGTCGCGCAGCAGGGTCCGGTCCAGCAGCCCCCAGAACAGCGCGCAGCGCTCCTTGACCTCCTGGTAGAAGGAGTAGGGCCCCGTCTGGAGCGCCGCCTGGAGGTCGTAGCGCCCGAGCAGGAGGTAGAACGAGTTCAGCGCCTCCCACATCTCGGTGGAGATCACGTCGCGCATGGTGCGGCCGCGCTCGCGCGCGCGGGCGACGCAGGAGACCACCGACGCCGGGTTGTCAGTGTCCAGCGTGAGCAGGCGCGCCACTTCGGCGCGGCCGAGGGCGACGGCTGCCGGGTACGCCGCCACCTGCCCCGGCGCTCCCGTCTCCTCGCCTCCGGGTGCGGGCGCCTTCGCGCCGATCGTCGCCAGCACGCCCTCCCAGCTCAGCGCGATCCCGCGTTCCCCGGGGGCGCCGGCGACGTCGGCGTGAAAGGCGCCGTCAAGGATGCGGGCGGTGTGCTCGGCGCGCGTGAGATCGCGGCCCAGCCAGAACAGCTCCTGGGCGATCCGAGCGAGCATCAGGGGCGGGCGGGTGCGGTCTGCTGCTGCTGCTGCTGGGCCTGGCTCTGCCAGCCGCCTCCGTAGCGCACGTCGGGCAGGCGCGGCGGGCGATGGAGCGGAAGGGTCCCGGGGGCCAGGTCAGCCTCGCTCTCATCGTCGAGCACCCAGGTGTCCTTGGAGCCGCCGCCCTGCGACGAGTTGACGATCATCGACCCCTCGCGCAGCGCCACCCGCGTCAGGCCGCCCGGGACGATCCGGATCTCCTCGCCGAACACCGCGAACGGGCGCAGGTCGACGTGGCGGGGCGCCAGGCGGCCGTTGCCGACCTCGGTCGGCGCGGTAGAGAGATGGACCAGTTCCTGGGCGATGAAGCGGTGCGGGTCGTCCAGGATCATGCTGGCCTGGAGGTCGAGCTCCGCCTCTGAGGCGTGGGGTCCGATGAACACGCCCTTGCCGCCCGACTCCGATGTGGGCTTGATCACCAGCTCGGACAGATGGCCGAGGACGTGCCGGCGTTGGGTCTCGTCGGAGAGCAGGTAGGTGGGGACGTTGTCCAGGATCGGCTCCTCGCCCAGGTAGAAGCGGATCATCTCCGGCACGTAGTAGTAGATGGCCTTGTCATCGGCGACCCCGGTCCCGATCGCGTTGGCGATCGCCACCGTCCCCGCCCGGTAGGCGCGCACGAGCCCGGGCACCCCCAGCAGCGAGTCGGGCCGGAACTCCATCGGGTCGATGAAGTCGTCGTCGAGGCGGCGGTAGATCGTGTGCACGCGCTGAAGCCCCGAGGTGGTGCGCATGTAGCAGACGGCGTCGCGGACCACGAGGTCGCTGGGCTCCACCAGCTCCACGCCCATCTGCCGCGCCAGGAAGGCGTGCTCGAAGTAGGCCGAGTTCATCGCCCCCGGCGTCCACAGCACGACGGTGGGGTGACTCTCGGCCGCCGGGGCGACCGCGCGCAGGGCGTCGAGCAGCAGCGAGGGGTAGTTGGCCACGCCGCGGACGCGGTGCCCGGCGAACAGCTCGGGCATCAGCCGCGTCATGGCGACACGGTTCTCCAGCACGTAGGAGATACCCGAGGGGGTCCGCACGTTGTCCTCGAGCACCCGCCAGCGGCCGGCGCCGTCGCGCACCAGGTCACAGCCGCACACGTGGCAGTACACGCCCCCGGGGGCCCGGACGCCATGGACAGGGCGGGCGAAGCTGGCGCGGCTGACGATCAGCGACCACGGGACGATGCCGGCACGGACGATCTCGTGGGCGTGGTAGACGTCGTCGACGAACGTGTTGAGCGCGCGGATGCGCTGCGCCAGGCCGCGCTTGATCGTCGTCCACTCGGCCGCGGTGAGCACGCGCGGCACGAGGTCCAGCGGCCAGGCGCGGTCGCGGCGCTCCCCGTCGGATCCGGCCACCTCGAATGTGATCCCCTGCTGCATGAAGATCGTGTCGCGGCGCCGGCCCGCAGCCTGGAGCGCCTCAGGCCCGAGCCGCTGCAGCGCGGCCATCAGCGACGCGGCGTGCGGCAGCGGGGATCCGTCCTCGCCGACAAGCTCGTCACGGCATCCGTCCGGGATGCGGTACTCGAGGGCCGTCGGCGGAGTCCGGGTGTCGGTCACCGTCCTATGTGTACCCCCTGGAGCGCGGGATCGCCAGCACCACTGGGACAAGTGGGCACCCAGGGGCTTGTCCCGGTGGAGCAGGCTGACGCTCAACCGGCACGCCGACGCGCCGGCTCAACAACCAGGTCTAGTTGGTGCTGACGAGCTCGCGGTGGGCGACGCGGTGGTAGGCGTCGCAGATCACGAGCTCGCAGGGCTGGCGGTGGGCGGCGTGGCGATAGGCGAGGCGCCGGGCCTCATCGAGCGTGCTGCAACGGACCGGGGAGAGCTCGTCGGGAAGCTCGACCTCCCAGTCGCCGTGGCGCTCGTGATCGATGCGGATGGTGGGGTACACGGCAGGGGTCATGAGAACAAGAGTGCCACCCCGCGCGCCACTTGTCATCCATGATGGACGAACTTTCACCCGCCTGGGTGGAAACCTCCTCAATCCTCACGCATGAGCCACTGCAGGGCCCGCCACCCGTCGAGCCCTCGTTCAAGCAGCGCCAATCCAGCCTTTACGAAAACTCATCGTGCCAGCCCGTACTGTCGGAGGGGTGACGGCCCTCTCGCAGCGGGCGTTCCGACACGGCGGCGCCGCCGCCGCGGTGCTGGTGATCATGGTCGCGGGCCTGCTGGCCGGAACCGGCTGGCTCTACGTGCTCCGCGGGCTGCACTGGCTGGACGTGGGCCCCCGCATCGGCGACGCGCTGCCGCTGCTGCAGTTGGCGTCCTTCGACGCGCAGCCGCTGCTGCGCGTGCTCGTCGCCTGGGTGCTGGCCGGGGCGCTCACCGGGGTGGCGCTCAGCCAGGTGGCTCCGCGCCGCCGCGTGGCGCCGGCGTTCGTCGTCGCCCTCATCGTGCTCCTGCTCGCCGCCCAGGAGTCCTACGCGCTGACGCGCAACCTCACGTTCTCGTCGACGGTGTTCTCGCACGCGCCGGGGCTGGGCCCCGTGCTCGAGGCCGCCGCGTTCGCGTTGGGCTGCTGGCTACCGCGGCCGATCGATCGCGGGGACCGGCCGCGGACGGGCCGGCGCTCGTTGGCCTCGGTGCTCACCGGATTCAGCGATCGCGGCGTGAGCGGCGGCGAGCGTGGGCACGCCGGCCAGCACGACCGCGATCGCGAGCCCGTGCGCCAGGCTCGCCGGCGCGCCCGCGCCTAGCGATTCGCCGAACGCGCCCACGCCGCAGGCCAGCGCCACCAGCGCCGCACCGGCCGTCATCAGCGAGATGGCCGGCACCGCGGCGCCGTCGTCAAGGGCTGACTGGAAGCAGAGGAAGCCCGCGAACGTGCCGGCGGCGGCCGCCGCCGTCCAGCCACTGAGCAGCGCGGCGGCCCCGTGGGCATGCCAGTCCAAGGACACGGCCTTGATCGCCGCATCGGCCAGGCCGTAGAAGATCCCGGCGGCGGCCGCGCGCGCCGCGGGCCCGCGGCGCCGGCTCAGCACGACCGCGGCGAGCGCGCCGGCGGCCAGGGCGGCGACCAGCCGCCCGGCGCCGATCCGATCCGGTGCCGCGGAGACGCCGATGGGGAGAACGGCGAGCCCGGCGGCGATCATCAGCACCGCCGTCGTCTGCTGCCGCGTCACCGGCTGGCGGAAGACGCCGGCGGCCAGCGGCACCGAGAGAGCCAGGCCGCCGGCGGCGAACGCCTGCACCAGTGATAGCGGCGCGATCGCCACTGCGGCGATCTGCAGGCAGAACCCGGCCCACCCGAGCGCCTGGCCCGACAGCCACGCCGGGCTGGTCAACGAGCGGCGCAGGCGACCGGGCCCGCCGGCCGCGCCACCGGCGCGGCCCAGACCCCGGTGCTGCAGGAGGAACCCCAGGTTGATCAGTGCTGCCGCGACCAGCGCCAGGACCAGGCCGCCGATCACCGGGCGGAGCCCCGAGATCGGCGGCCGCGGCGCGCCTGACGTCGTTCGGCGCGCCGGGTCCCGTGACGGTGACGACCCTTGCCATTGGGGATCGGGACCACTCCGGGCGTCAGCGACCGGGCCGTGCCGCGCGCTCGCGGCAGCGTCTCGCTGGTGTCCCGCGAGGCGAGGATCAGCATCTGATCGAGGTGGGCGTGCCACAGCTCCCAGTCGTGGCCCCCGTGATACAGCGCGTATGTGACCGAGCCCCCCGCGGCGGCCAGCGCCCTGGCCATCGGCTCGGTCTGGGGGCTGTCGTCGTCGTCGCGGCCGACGAACAGGAAGGCCCGCACCGGATTGGCCGCGATGGTCGTACGCAGCCCCGCCACGTAGTCAAGCGGGCTGTTGGCCCGGAGCGAGGCGGGGTCGGCGTTCGCGAACACGCCGCTGCGCGTCTCGATGTAGTAGCCGCTCCAGGCCTGGAGGTTGGCGAACGTCCTGACGTGCTGCAACGCGACGTTGGCGGCGCCGTAGGCCCCGGCCGAGAACCCGGCGATCACCCGGTCCTGGCGCTTGGCCAGGGTGCGGAAGCGATGGTCGACGTCGTGCACCACATTGATCACGTAGCTGGCGAAGTTGCCCGACGGCGTGTTGGCCCACTCCGAGTCCGAGTACGTGCTCCCGCCGATGCGCCCATCGGGGAACACCAGGATCATGGGGCGCATCCGGTGGCGGCTGATGAGGTTGTCCATCCGCACCGGGAGCTGGGCGATGTCGAGGAACACCACCGGCCGGCCCGGGCTGCCGTGCAGCAGGTAGTACACGGGGTAGCGCGTGGGGTGGGTGGGATCGTTGTCATAGCCGGGCGGGGTGTAGACGATGTAGTCGGCGACGCGGTGCAGCGCCCGCGAGTAGAAGTGCACCGTCTGCAGCTGACCGCGGCGGGCGTGGGGGAGGAACGCCACCGTGGCAAAGCCACGGTGCTGGTAGTAGGACTCCCAGTAGCCGAAGGCGCCGACCAGCCCGACCACGGCCAGCGCGGCGGTCACGATCGCCACCAGCGGGCGCGGGCGCGGGAGCCTCATCGCATCTGCCCGATCGGGCCGGGGGGTCGCAACCGGGCCGGCACCGCGCCCGGCACGCCCTGCCGCAGCGCCTCGCCAAGGCGGCTGGGGCGGCGTTGGGGCAGGTAGCCCTCGGCCTGGAGCACGCGCACGACGGCGTACGGGAGCGCCGCGCGGGACTCGTAGACGAGGTAGCGCGGGCGCCACTCCGGCGAGAACTTCTCGTTGAAGCGAACGAGCCGGTCCATTTGGAAGCGGCGGTGCAGTGGCCCGAGCGCCACGCGCGCCAGCCCCTGCGCGAATCGGTTGCGGCTGGGCTCGCCGCGCACGAGGTGGGCCAGTCCGGCGTAGTTGAGGCTCACCTCGGCCACGCCTCGCTCGCGCGCGACCGCCAGCGCGCGGACGACGAGCGCCTCGTTGAGGCCGTTGGGCGTGTCGCCCACGCGCTGCATCGTGTCCAGCGAGAGGCTTTCCCCACACGTCACGAACCGCATCACGCCGGCCACCTCCCCCGCCGGCGACCGGGCCACGAGGAAGAGGTCGTCAGGGCGCATCTCGGCGGTGAAGCTGCCCATGCCCATGGCGAAGCCGTGCACCCGCGGGTGATCGTCGTGCCAGCGCGCCGACAGGAGCTCGATCTCGGTCTCCAGCCAGGCGTCGATCTCGCGCCCGTCGTGGGCGGTGATCTCCCAGCCGCGCCGCGCCACGCGATGCACGCTCTGGCGCAGCTTGCGCACCGCCCGCCCCTCCAGGGTGAAGGTCCGGGGATCGACGAACGCCTCCTCGCCCACGCGCACCACGCGCAGGCCGAGCCGGCGGTAGTCCGCCAGGTGCGTCTCGGCGGCGCCCCACAGCACGACCCGCCATCCGCGGCGCCGCGCCCGGTCCTGGAAGTCGGCCAGCACCCGCGCGGCCGCTCCCGCCGGCGCGACCGGGTCGGCGGAGATCACCGCCGTGCCTCCGATCACCCGGTAGGCGAGCACGCCGCCGGCGGCGAACGCCAACGCCTTGTCGGGGCGCAGCAGGAACGGCGACAGCGAATCGGAGCCGTGGGCGTCCACGATCGCCCGGGCGGCCTGGTGCTCGTGCTCGGCGTGGTTGTTGCGGGCCGGGGCGGGACGGACGAGCGAGCGCAGCGCCAGCACCGAGATCATCACCGCGCCCACGATGAGCCCGTCGATGAGCGCGTCCCAGTCCCCGCTGATCCGGGGCCCCGAGGCCGCCGTCAGCACATGGCCGGCGGGGTGGCGCAGGACCCCGGTGATGACGTGGCCCGCCGTGTGCCGGACGTCGGGGGCGCTGAGGACGGCGCCGGCCGCCAGCCCCCAGGCCACGAGCGCTGCGCACGCCACCACGGGGGCGGGGCGATTGGAGCAGCCCAGGCGAAACGCCCTGCGGCCCAGCGCCAGCAGCAGCGCAAGGCCGGCCTCGACCGCCGCATCGCCGTAGCGCCCGTGGCCGCCATTGAGCGCCGCCAGCGCCACCAGGCCGATGACGGTCAGGGACACCGCCGTGCGCGTGCCACGCCACAATCCCGGGGTCAGCGCCAGCAGGGCCGCGCCGAGGATGAGCGCCACGTCGTGGCGGCCGATGGGCAGGCCCGGGTAGGCGGCCGCGGCGAGGTGCCGGTGAGCGTCGGGCTGCACCGCGCGCAGCCCGTAGACCACCGATTGTGTGGCAAGCACGGCGACTGATGCTGCGGCTGTCTGCCGGATCGACAGAAAGCGGATCTGCGCGCCCATGAGGCCATTCTGGCCTCCCGGAGAGCCACCGAGGGTGATGTCGGGGCCCAAACAATGGCCCCGTAAGCCGTCCCTCACCTTACAAAAACATTACGCGCGGGCTGCCAACGGTTCGCGGTTCCACGTCAATGTGCCAACGCGCCGACTACCCTACGCGGCGATGCGGATCCTGATCACGGGCGCGGGCGGGATGCTCGGTCTCGACGTGCAGCGCGCCGCCGAGCACGCCGGCCATGAGACGGTGGCGCTCACGCGGGCACAGCTCGATATCACCGACGCCGCGGCCGTGTCGGCGGCGGTCAACGGCGCACGCCCCGACGCGGTGGTCAACTCCGCCGCGTGGACCGACGTCGACGGTGCCGAATCGCGGTCCCAGGACGCCACGGCGGTCAACGGCGCGGGCGCCGGCAACGTGGCGGCGGCGGCTGTCGCCGCCGGAGCGTGGGTCATCCACGTCTCCACTGACTACGTGTTCAACGGGAGCAAGCCCGCCCCCTACATCGAATCCGATCCCGTCGACCCGGTCTCGGCCTACGGGCGTTCCAAGCTCGAGGGCGAGCGAGCCGTCGCCGCGGCGGCCCCCGGCGCGCATACGATCGTCCGGACCGCGTGGCTGTTCGGTGCCGGTGGCCGGTGCTTTCCCAAGACAATCCTGCGGGCCGCCTCGCAGCGGCCGGAGTTGACGGTGGTCGCCGACCAGATCGGCTGCCCCACCTTCACCGGGCATCTGGCGCCTGTGTTGGTGGCCCTGGCCGGGCAGGGCACGCCCGGGGTGCTGCACGTGGCCGGCGGCGGTCAGTGCTCCTGGTATGAGTTCGCGGCCGCGATCGTGGGCGCCGGCGGCATGGACTGCGCGGTCCGCCCGGTCTCGACCGACGAGTACCCGGTCGCGGCGCGGCGCCCGGCAAACAGCGTCCTGGTCTCCGAGCGGGGGGCGCCGGGCCTGCCCGACTGGCAGGCGGGCCTGGAGCAGTTCATGTCCGAAATGGCGGAGGTGCGCGCGTGAAGCTGTTGGTGTGCGGTGCGGCCGGGTTCATCGGCTCGACGTTCGTGGAACTGCGCGTGCGCGAGCACGGCGACGCCGTCACGGTGCTTGACGCCCTCACCTACGCGGGCCGCCGGGAGAACCTGCGCGAGGTGGAGTCCGACGTACGTTTCGTCGAAGGGGCGATCGAGGATCCGCGGGCGGTGGCGAGCGCGATCAGGGACGCCGAGGCGATCGTGAACTTCGCCGCCGAGACGCACGTGGACCGCTCGATCGCCGACCCCTTCGCCTTCAGCGTGACCAACGGCCAGGGGACCCATGTGCTGCTGGAGGCCGCGCGCGAGCACGGCCTGCGCTACGTGCAGGTGTCCACTGACGAGGTCTACGGCTCGATCGAGGCGGGGTCGTTCACCGAGACCTCGCCGCTTCAGCCCTCCAGCCCCTACAGCGCCACCAAGACGGGCGCCGACCTGCTGGTCCTCAGCTACCACCACACCTACGGGCTCGAGACGCTGGTGGCGCGCGGCTCCAACAACTACGGGCCGCGTCAGTATCCGGAGAAGCTGATCCCGCTGATGATCCTCAACGCCATGGCCGGCGACCACCTGCCCGTCTACGGCGACGGCCGGAACGTACGCAACTGGCTCTACGTGGAGGACTTCGGCCGCGGCATCGGGCATGTCCTCGCCCACGGCGAGCCGGGCGAGGTCTACAACTGCGGCGGGCCCGACGAGTGCGAGAACATCGAGGTGGTGCAGCGGATCCTGCAGCTCACCGGCGCCGACGACTCGCTGATCGAGTACGTCACCGACCGGCCCGGCCACGACCGCCGCTACTCGCTGTCCTCGGACAAGCTGGCGGCCCTGGGGTGGCGCGCGCAGACCCGCTTCGCCGACGGCCTGGAGCGGACGGTCGCCTGGTATCGAGATAACGGCTGGTGGTGGGAGCCGATCCGCTCCGGCGCCTACCGCGAGTACTACGAGCGCCATTACGGCCGCTCGTTGAAGTCGTAGCGGGGCGGGGATCGCCGTGACAACGGCGAGAGGCCGGCACGCGCCGCCACCGGAGGTCCGGCTGCCCCTGCAGCGCGAGCGGCTGTTGCGCGCGGCGGCTCGCGAGTTCGCCGAGCGCGGCTACGCCGGCGCCAGTTCGGAGTCGATCAGCCGCCGCGCCGGGATGTCGAAGGCGACGTTCTACGAGCACTTCGCCAACAAGGAGGAGTGCATGCTGGCGCTGTTCGACATGGGCGCCGAGCTCATCCAGGACGCGATGGCCGACGCGGCGCGTAACGCGCCGGTCGGGGATGCGCGCGAGCGCCTGCGGGCGGGGACGCGCGCCTTCCTGGGGGCGTTGGCCGAGCACCCCGAGTTCGCGCAGACGCTGCTGGTCGAGATCATCGGCGCCGGCCCCCGGGCGGCGCAGCGTCGCGACCAGATCCTCCAGGCGTTCGCCGGCGTGGTCGACGCCGAGAACGCCGCCGCGGCGCGCCGCGGCCTGATGGGCCGCTTCAGCTCGCCCCATGACTCCTTCGCGATCGTGGGTGCCGTCACCGAGCTGGTCTCGCGCCAGGTGCGGCTCGGCGTGCCCGAGCACATGCTGGACCTGGCTCCGGTCATCGACCGCCTCATCTTCGGGCTGCTCAGTAGCGACCGGCCGTGACGTCGCGCGCAAGCCTGGCGGCGCTGGAGCGAGAGATCGTCTCCTGCCGCAAGTGCCCGCGGCTCGTGGCCTGGCGCGAGGAGGTGGCGCGGGTCAAGCGCGCGTCATTCGCCGCCGAGACCTATTGGGGCCGTCCTGTTCCCGGGTTCGGCGATCCCGCGGCGTCGGTGATCGTCCTCGGGCTGGCGCCCGCCGCACACGGGGGCAACCGCACCGGACGGGTCTTCACCGGCGACCGGTCAGGGGACTGGCTGTTCGCGGCCCTGTACCGCGCCGGTTACGCCAACCAGCCGACGTCGAACCGTCGCAACGATGGGCTGGCGCTGCGCGATGCCTGGATCGTGGCCGCGGTCCGCTGCGCACCTCCGGCCAACAAGCCCACCACCGCCGAGCGCGACACGTGCCTGCCCTACGCGGTCCGGGAGTTGCAGATGCTCGAGTCCGGGCGGGTGATCGTGTGCCTCGGCGCGTTTGCCTGGGACGCCGCGCTGCGCATCCTCGGGGCACTCGGGCACGAGCGGATTCGGCCGCGGCCGCGTTTCGGCCACGGCGCCGAGGCGGTGAGTGGCGGCTTCACGTTGCTCGGTTGCTTCCATCCCAGCCAGCAGAACACGTTCACCGGCCGGCTGACCGAGGACATGCTGGACACCATTTTCGAGCGCGCGCGTGAGCTGAGCGCGGCAGGATGACACTCGCCTCGGGGACCTCGCATCCTGGCCCATGCGGACGCCGGGATGATGGCCAACATCGTGGTGAGCTGGTAACCCACTGGCGCCGATAGGCTGCGGCGCCCACACGTTTCAAGGAGGAGAAGGCATGGACAATGGCTCGGGACTCACACGACGTCAGACACTTCAGCGGATGGGGGCGGCGGGGCTCGGGCTGACCGCGCTCGGTGGCGGGCTCGAGGCCCTGCTGGCCGGCGCTGCGGCGGCCGCGCCCGCCCAGGGGTCGCTCAAGGACATCGAGCACGTGATCTTCCTCGTCCAGGAGAACCGCTCGTTCGACCACTACTTCGGGACGCTGAGCGGCGTGCGCGGGTTCGCAGACAAGCGCGGCGCGGCCGCCTTCCGCCAGAAGGACCCGGGCGGCAAGACCGTCATCCCGTTCAAGCTCCCGTCCGGCGGCCTCCAGTACTGCATGCCCGACATCACCCATGACTGGGGCCCGCAGCACCGGTCCTGGAACAGCGGCCGCATGAACGACTGGGTCAAGGTGCACGAGTCGAGCACCAACGGGGGCGACGGCCCCGCGGCGGGCATCGAGACCATGGGCTACTACACCCGCTCGGAGCTGAGCTTCTACTACTCGCTGGCGGACGCCTTCACGATCTGTGACGGCTACCACTGCTCGGTGATCGGGCCGACCGATCCCAACCGCCTGATGTCGATGAGCGCCTCCCTGGATCCCGCGGGCGCCAAGGGCGGCCCGCTGGTGGAGACGCTGGTGGCCACCCGCGGCGACCTCAAGGGCACGTTCACGTGGACGACGATGCCCGAGCGCCTCCAATCCCAGGGCGTGAGCTGGAAGGTCTACCAGGACCCCGCCGGCGGGGTCTTCGACAACGTGCTCCCGTACTTCGCCGCCTACAACCAGCCCGGCGAGCTCGCCGATCGCGGGCTCAACACGCTCTACCCGACCGACTTCATGGCCGACATCCGGCACGACGCGCTGCCGTCGGTCTCGTGGGTGCTCACCAACCTGACGGCCACCGAGCATCCGGGGTTCTCGGCCGCCGTCTCGGGGGAGATCGCCGTGGCCCAGATCGTCAAGGCGGTGGTGTCCAACCCGAAGGTGTGGCGCAAGACGGCCCTGTTCATCACCTGGGACGAGAACGGCGGATTCTTCGATCACGTCGCTCCGCCGGCTGCGCCGAAGGGCACCAAGGGCGAGTACCTGACCGTGGCCAACCTGCCGGCGGCGGCCAATGGGATCCGCGGGCCGATCGGGCTTGGGTTCCGGGTGCCGATGCTGATCGTCTCACCGTTCAGCCGCGGCGGCCTCGTCTGCTCGGACACATTCGACCACACGTCCATGCTGCGCTTCGTCGAGACACGCTTCGGGGTGGAGGTCCCCAACCTGTCGGCCTGGCGGCGCCGCGTCACCGGTGATCTCACCAGCGCGTTCAACTTCGCCGCCAAGCCCAACGACGGCCGGCCCAAGCTGGCGCAGCCCGGCACGGCGAGCGGGGTCAACTGCACCGCGTCCACCGACAAGCCGGTGCCGGTGCTGTCGGCCGGATTCCCCAAGCAGGAGAAGGGCATTCGCAAGCGGCCCAGCGGGATCGTCAAGAAGACGAAGAAGAAGTAGTGAGGACGGCCGCCGTCCTGTCGGTGGCAGGCCAGCTCCACATGCCAGCCGGCCCGGGACCGTGGCCGCGTCCCTGTTCGGCCCAGGCTCGCCCGGGTTCGGCCTGGCAGCTGCACCAGGGACACCACCTGACGACCGCGGACTAGGCTGGTTCGCAATCGACCGCCGCGACTACCGGAGCAAGAGCATGCAAGGGATTCAGTTCAGCCAGTTCGGAGGCCCCGAGGTGCTGGAGCTCGTGGAGCTCCCCGATCCGGAGCCCGGGCCGGGCCAGATCCGGGTGGCGGTGCGCGCCGCCGGGGTCAACCCGATCGACTGGAAGGTCCGCAGCGGCGCCATGGGCGGTGAGCTGCCCAAGCGCACCGGCCAGGAAGTCGCGGGCGTCGTGGACCGGCTGGGTGACGGAGTCACCGGCGTCGCCGTCGGCGAGGCGGTGTTCGGCGGGGCCGCCGGCGGGGGCGGGGCCGCCGAGCTGGCCCTGCTTGAGAACTACGCGCGGATACCGGCCTCGCTGGACTTCGCCGGTGCCGCCGCGCTGCCGGTGGCGGTCGAGACCGCGGTGCGCACGCTGGACGTGCTGGGCGTGACCGGCGGTCAGACCCTGGTCATCAACGGCGCCTCGGGCAGCGTCGGCATCGCCGCGGTCCAGTGCGCGCGCTCGCGCGGGGCCCACGTGATCGGCACCGCCAGCGAGTCCAACCAGGACTACCTGCGCGAGTTCGGCGCCGAGCCCACCACCTACGGCGACGGGCTGGTCGAGCGCGTCCGCGCGCTCGCTCCGGATGGCGTTGATCGCGCGCTCGATGCGTCCGGCGGGGGCATGCTGCCGGCCCTCGTGGAGCTCACCGGGTCGCCGGACCGGGTGGTCACGATCGCTGACTACCAGGGCGCTCAGGAGACAGGTGTCCCGTTCAGCGGCGGCATGGGCCCCGAGCGGGCGTGGCACGCGCTGGCCGACGCGGCGGAGCTCATCGAGGCCGGCCGCTTCCGGCTGCCGGTGGCCCAGACATTCCCGCTGGATCAGATCGCCGAGGCACACCGGATCAGCGAGAGCGGCCACCCGCGCGGCAAGCTCGTCGTGATCGTCTCCGCAGGGTGACTCCGGCGCCCCGGGCGGAGCTGGCCGCCCTCCAGATCGCCGATCCCCCTGAGGCCTGGGAGGCGCTCGGCTTCACGGTGTCCGGCGACGGGGTGGTGGTTCTGGGCGGGGTGGAGCTGTGGCTTGACGCCGCCGGCCGGGGGATCACCGGCTGGACGCTGCGCCGCATCTCGCTGCACCACGATGTCGACGGCCTGCCCACCGGCACCACCACCGAACCGCCGCCGAGAACTCGACCCCACCCCAACGGCGCGATGGGGCTCGATCACGTGGTGGTCACGACGCCCGACTTCGACCGGACCGCGGCTGCCTTGGAGGGGGCGGGCGTCCCGCTGCGGCGCGTGCGAGACGCCGGCACGTTCAGGCAGGGCTTTCGTCGGCTCGGGCCCGCCATCCTGGAGATCGTCGAAGCGCCGAAGATGCCGGCCGGCCCGGCGCGGTTCTGGGGCCTGGTCGTGGTGGTGGCCGACCTGGTGGGCGTGCGGGCGCGGCTGGCGCCCCACGTGGGCGAGATCCGTGACGCGGTCCAGCCCGGGCGACAGATCGCCACGCTCGGGCAGAGCGCCGGCCTGTCGCCCCAGATCGCCTTCATGGACCCCGAGTAGGCGCGTTGCCGCGGACCGGTCCGGTCCTCAATCGCGAGTAGCCTGAAATCCATGCCTCTCGACGTCTTCAGCCCGCGCACGCGCGAGTGGTTCTCCGGGGCCTTCGCGGCCCCCACGGCCGCCCAGGAGCAGGCCTGGCCGGCGATCGCCTCGGGCGAGCACGTCCTGATCTCAGCCCCGACGGGATCGGGCAAGACGCTGGCCGCCTTCCTGTACGCGATCGACCGCCTGGCCGAGATCGCGCCGGCGCCGGATCCGCGCGAGCGCCGCATCGGACTGGTCTACGTCTCGCCGCTCAAGGCCCTGTCCTACGACATCGACCGAAACCTGCGCACGCCTCTGCGCGGGATCGGCGCCGACCTCAAGGTGGCCGTGCGGACCGGCGACACGCCCCAGCGCGAACGCCAGCAGATGCTGCGCGAGGCGCCCGACATCCTCATCACCACCCCCGAATCGCTGTATCTGATGCTCACCGGCCAGGCGCAGCGGCTGTTCGAGGGCACACGCTGGTGCATCGTGGACGAGATCCACGCGGTGGCCTCGACCAAGCGGGGCTCGCACCTGGCGTTGACCCTGGAGCGCCTGACCGCCGCGGCCGGGGCCGACGTGCAGCGCATCGGCCTGTCGGCGACCCAGAACCCGCTGGAGGAGGTCGGCCGCTTCATGGTCGGCCCCCACCGCCGGTGCCGCGTCGTCGACACCGGGGTGCGCAAGGAGCTCGACCTCCAGATCCAGGTGCCGGTCGAGTCGATGGTGGAGCTCGACGCCGCATCGGCGCCCGATCTGGATCCGCTGGCGGGCGGTGAGGCGACCAGGCGCTCGATCTGGCCCGCGATCTACCCCGAGCTGCTCGAGCTCATCCGCACCCACAAGTCGACGATCATGTTCGTCAACAACCGCCGCAGCGCCGAGCGGATCGCGCTGCGCCTCAACGAGATGGCGGGCGAGGAGCTGGCCCGCTCACACCACGGCTCGCTGGCGCGCGAGGAGCGCACTGTGGTGGAGGAGATGCTCAAGGCCGGCGAGCTGCCGTGCCTGGTGGCCACCTCGAGCCTCGAGCTGGGCATCGACATGGGCGCGGTCGACCTCGTCATCCAGGTCGAGTCGCCCAAGTCCGTCGCGCGCGGGCTGCAGCGGATCGGCCGCGCTGGCCACTCGGTGGGCGACGTCAGCCGGGGGCGCATCTTCCCCAAGTTCCGCTCGGACCTGCTCGAGTGCGCGGTGGTGGCGAGGCGGATGCGCGAGGCCCAGATCGAGACCACGGTGGTGCCGCGCAACGCCCTGGACGTGCTCGCCCAGCAGATCGTGGCCATCGCCGCGGCCGCGGGCGAGGACGAGCCCGTGGCGGTCGACGACCTCTATGCGCTGGTGACGCGCACCCATTCCTACGCGGAGCTGACCCGTCCGTCGTTCGAGAACGTGCTCGACATGCTCGACGGGCGCTACCCGTCGTCCGAGTTCGCCGAGCTGCGCCCCCGGATCGTGTGGGACCGGGTGGCGGGCACGATCCGGGCGCGTCCGGGCGCGCGCCAGCTGGCGGTCACCAACGCCGGCACCATCCCGGATCGCGGGCTGTTCGCCGTCACCCTCCCCGACGGGCGGCGCGTCGGCGAGCTCGACGAGGAGATGATCTACGAGGCGCGCCCGGGCCAGACGTTCCTGCTCGGCGCCACCACGTGGCGCATCGAGGAGATCGGCCGCGACCGCGTGATCGTGACGCCCGCGCCCGGGGTGCCGGGGGCGATCCCGTTCTGGAAGGGCGACAGCATCGGCCGCCCGCGAGAGCTGGGCGAGGCGATCGGCGCCTTCGCGCGCTGGGCCGTGGACCAGGCGCCCGAGACGCTCGAGCGCGACTACGACCTGGACCGGCGGGCGGCGAGCAACCTCGTGGAGTTCCTGACCGAGCAGCAGCAGGCGACGCGGGTGGTGCCGTCTGACCGCGCGATCGTGGTGGAGCGCTTCCGCGACGAGATCGGCGACTGGCGCCTGTGCGTGCTCAGCCCGTTCGGGGGCCGCGTCCACGCCGCGTGGTCTCTGGCCCTGAGTGCCCGCATCCGCGAGCAGGTGGGTCTGGAGTCCGACGCCATCTACTCCGACGACGGCATCATCATCCACCTGCCCGACGCCGAGGAGCCCCCGAGCGCCGATCTGGTCCTACTCGAGCCCGACGAGATCGAGGACCTGGTGGTCGCCGAGCTGGGGTCGTCGGCGCTGTTCGGGGCGCGCTTTCGCGAGAACGCCGGCCGGGCGCTGCTCATCCCGCGGGCGCGTCCGGGCAAGCGCACGCCGCTGTGGCAGCAGCGCCTGAAGTCCCAGTCGCTGCTGGAGGTGGCCAAGAAATATGGCGAGTTCCCGGTGATCCTCGAGACCTACCGCGAGTGCCTGCGCGACGTCCTCGACGTCCCCGGGCTGGTGGAGCTGATCACGCGTCTGCAGCGCCGCGAGATCACGCTGGTGGAGGTCGAGACCGCCACCGCCTCGCCGTTTGCCTCCTCGCTGCTGTTCGACTACGTCGCCACCTACATGTACGAGGGCGACACGCCCAACGCCGAGCGGCGCGCGGCAGCGCTGTCACTGGACCGCGACCTCCTGCGCGAGCTGCTGGGCCAGGAGGAGCTGCGCGACCTCATCGACCCGGGCGCGCTGGAGCGCGTTGAGGCCGACCTGCAGTGCCGTTCCGAGCTCACGCGTGCCGCCAACCGCGACAGCCTGCTCGACGTCCTGCGCCGGGTCGGCGACCTCACGCTGGACGAGGTGTCCGCGCGGGTGATCGAAGGCTTGGAACCCGCGACGATGCTGTCCGATCTGCGCGGTGAGCGCCGCGCCGCCCGCGTGCGCGTCAACGGACAGGAGCGCTGGATCGACGCCGCCGATGCCGGGCTGTATCGCGACGCCCTGGGCGCCGCCCCGGCCGGCGGGCTGCCCGCCGCCTTCCTGGAGGACGTGCCAGATGCGCTCAGCCGCCTGTTGCGGCGCTACGCCGCCACCCACGGCCCCTTCACCACCGCCGATGTCCGGGCGCGCTACGGGATCGACGTATCGGCGGCCCTGCGCGAGCTCGAGCGGTCCGGCGACCTGATCCGCGGCGAGCTGCGCCCCGGTGGCTCAGAGCGCGAGTGGTGTGACCCGGAGGTGCTGCGCCGGCTGCGCCGCGCCTCGCTGGCGGTCCTGCGCAAGGAGATCGAGCCCGCCGAGGCGCGGGAGCTGGCGCGCTTCCTGCCGGCGTGGCAGGGCGTGGACCGCCATCCGGCGTCGGGCGCGGGGATCGACCGGCTGCGCGAGATCCTGGTGCCGCTCCAGGGCCTCGCGCTTCCCGCCGAGGTGTGGGAGCGCGACATCCTGCCGCGCCGCACCGGCGCCTACTCACCGGTCTGGATGGACCAGCTGTGCGCCGCCGGCGAGCTGGTGTGGATCGGCGCCGGCGCGCTGGGTCGCAACTCCGGGCGGGTGGCGCTCTACTTCCGCGAGGATCTGGCCCTGCTCGGTCCTCCGCCCAATCGGACCCCACCCACCGCCACTCCAGAGGGGGAGGCACACGAGGCGATCCGAACGCGCCTCGCCGCGGGGGCGTGCTTCTTCACCGACCTGCTCGTTGACGTGGACCTGAGCCCCGAGGAGATCCAGGAGGCCCTGTGGGACCTCGCCTGGGCGGGCGTGGCCACCAACGACGCCTTCGCCCCGCTGCGCGCCCCGCGGCTGACGCTGGCCCGCGCCCAGCGCGAGCAGCTGCGAAATCGCGGGGCCCGGCGCACCGTCGGGCGGTTCGGCGCCGGCCGCCGCCGCGAGACCGCCTCGGCGCAGGTGCAGGGCCGCTGGTCGCTGACCGAGCCGCTGCTGCGAACGCAGATCGGGGTCGGTGGGGATCCGAGTCTTCGGCGCCGCGCACTGGGCGAGCTCCTGCTCGAGCGCTACGGCATCGTCACGCGCGAGCAGGTCCTGGCCGAGGGCATCCCGGGCGGCTTCTCGGCCATCTACCCGGAGCTCTCCCAGCTCGAGACCCTCGGCGCCGCCCGCCGCGGCTACTTCTTGGAGGGGCTCGGCGGCGCCCAGTTCGCGCTGCCCGGCGCGGTGGAGCGCCTGCGTGCCCGCGTCGGCGCGGGCGGCGGCGCGGGCCACGAGGGCGTGGCGCCGCTGGTGCTGGCCGCCGTCGACCCCGCCCAGCCCTACGGCGCGGCGCTACCGTGGCCCAAGCGGCCCGGCGACGAGAATGACGCCCGTTCGGCGCGCCGGCCGGCGCGCGTGGCGGGCGCGTACGTCGTGCTCGTCGGCGGTGACCCGGTCGTCTACCTCGAGCGCGGCGGGCGGGCCCTGCAGACGCTGGTGTCCGCCGGTGACCCGCGCCTGCAGCCGGCGCTCGGTGCGCTGGTGGACCACGTGCGCGCCGGCGCGATCAGGCGCGTCGGCCTCGAGAAGGTGGACGGCGAGCCGGCGATGACCTCGCCACTGGGACCGGCCCTGCTGGCGCTCGGGTTCCAGGAGGGCCCGCGCCGGCTTACGCTGTCCGCCTGAGCGGATCCGGCGAACATGCCTGAGGGCGACACGATCGCCTACGCGGCACACCGTATGCGCCCGGTGCTCGAGGGTCACGTGCCCGAGCTCATCCGCACGCCGCATCCGCGCCACGCGATGGACCGCTGGCCCGAGCGGCTGGCCGGCCGCGCGGTCAGCGAGATCCGCACGCACGGCAAGCACCTGTTCCTGTGCTTCGAGGGCGAGCTGGTCATCCACTCGCACCTGCGCATGACGGGCACATGGGGCGTCTATCCGCCCGGCCGTCGCTGGGGGCGGTCGCCCCGGCTGGCGTGGCTGGTGCTGGAGCGGGCCGGCCATCAGGTGGTGCAGTTCAACGGGCCGGTGCTCGAGCTACTGACCGAGAGCCGGACGCGCTTTGACCAGCGGCTGGCCGGCCTCGGCCCCGACGTGCTGGCGCCGTCGTTCGACCACGACCGGTTCCTGGCCCGGCTGCGCTCAGACGACCCCACGCGCGGGATCGGTGAGGCGCTGCTGGATCAGCGCAACGTCGCCGGCATCGGCAACATCTGGAAGTGCGAGGGCTGCTGGGAGGCGGCCGTCGATCCGTGGCGTCCGGTGTCGGCGGTGACCGACGAGGAGGCCCTGGCGATCATCTCCGCGGTGCGGCCGCGGATGGCCCACTCGGCGCGGCACGGGCGCATGGCAGGCGAGCCCCACGTGTTCCGCCGTCACGGCCGGCCGTGTCCCCGTTGTGGCGCGACGGTGGCCGCCCGAGGCCAGGGCGATGACAACCGCACCACGTTCTGGTGCCCGGGCTGTCAGCGCTGACGAGCTACTTGATCCGGCACTGCGCCGCGCTGTAGTTCGGCGGGCTGCCGTGGTCGGCATCGCTGTGCCCGGCAGTGGTGCGGCGGACCGTCTGGCCGATCACCTTCCCGCCGCGGGTCCAGATGAACGTGATCGTCGCGTTGAGCAGCCCGGTGTGGGTGCGAAACGGGAACACGGCCCCGTCCTGCTCGAGCCCGTTGGAGGCGCTCCCCAACGACAGCCGCGTCGTGGCGAGGTTGCTCTGGATGGGGAGGAAGCTCCGGCTCTGCGCCGACCAGTAGTCGACCTGGATGACCATGTACAACGAGGCCGAGAAGCCGAGAGTCGGCATCTGGCCGCGCACGCCCAGGTCGTGGGGGTACTTGCGCGAGCTGCAGATGTTCACCGTCGCCCACAGGGAGGGCGAGCTCTCGGCGGAGCGAACCGCGCGGGCGATCCTCCCCGGCCCGATCGTCCCCGCCGCCGCCGGGACGCCGGCCACGAGCACGGCAGCCGCGAGTACCGTTGTCAGCAGCGCGGCGCGCATGGGACGACGATATCGATCTGAGTGGGTGACGGAAGCCATACGGGCGCGTAGTGAGGGTGGTGATTGAGACTCAGGCGGATCCGAAGGAAGAGTCCGGGCGACGTCGCTCCACCCAGAACTCCTGGGAGCGCTTCGAGTTGCTGTATCGCTCGAGCCGGGACGACGTCTTCGCCTACGTGGCGACCCTGCTCAAGGACCGCGCCGCCGCCGAGGATGTCACCGCGCTGGCGTTCGAACGCGCCTACCGGCGCCGGAAGACCTTCGATCGCCGGCGCGGCGAGGAGCGGGCGTGGCTATTCGGCATCGCCCGCAACGCGGCCCTCGACGAGCTCCGCCGGCGCAAGCGCGTCGCGGCGCTGGTCATCGATCCCGAGGACGTGACCGAGGCCGGGGAGGACGACGACGGCGCCGAGGTGGCGCTGCGCCGCACCGCGGTCCGGACGGCGTTCGCGGAGCTCTCGGCGCGCGACCGCGAGGTCATCGCGCTCAAGTTCCACGCCGGATTGCGCAACACCGAGCTGGCCCGGGTCCTAGGGGTCAGCGAGACCGCCGCCGGAACCCTGCTGTATCGAGCCATGGAGAAATTGAGGAAGGCCTGCGATGCGAGGACCTGACAGCGACCCTCTGTCACCGGAGATCGCGACCGCGCTGATGGCGGTGGACGCCACGCTTGCCGGGGAGCCCGTTGACCCGGAGTACGCCGAGCTCGCCGAGCTGGCGCTCATCCTGCGCCGAGAGCGGCCCAGGACCAGTGACGCGTTCACTGCGCGTCTCGACGAACGGGTTGAGCGCCGGTTCGCCCGTCCCGCGCCGGCGGCGCGCGGGACGGGCCTTCGGCGCGTGTTGAGCGGATCGCTGGCCGGGCTGGTGGCGGCGACCGCCGCGGTGGCGCTGGTGGTCGTGATCGCCGGGTCCGGCGGTCGCGGGTCCTCGAGCGGCGCGTCCAGCAGCAGCAGCGCCGGAGCGGTGCCCGCGACCACGGCGGCCGCCTCCTCGGCCTCTGCGGGCGGGAGCGCCGTCGTCTCTCCGGACGTGAAGCGGGCCGCGGTGCCCCCCAGCGCGGCGTCGGGCGCCCACGGAACGGCGTCCGCGGCCTCGTCAGCGTCCTCGGCGGCGACGTCCACGTCGGCGGGCGGCTCCGCCGTGCCGACCCCGGTCATCCCCGGCGGCCGCCAGGTCGTGCAGTCAGCTCAGCTTCAGCTGTCGGCCGCGGCTGACCGGATCAGCGACGTCGCCCAACAGGTGTTCAACGTGGTCGGCGCCGAGAAGGGGTTCGTCAACAGCTCCAACGTGACCTCCGGCGCGGGCAACGCCAACGCCGGGGCCTACTTCCAGCTCAGCGTCCCCAGCGCCAACCTCGCGGCCGCGCTGACCGACCTGTCGCGGCTGCACGGCGCCCACGTGGTGTCGCGCACCGACCAGACCAACGACATCACCGCCCAGGTCGGCGGCGCCGGGGATCGGCTGGCCGAGGCGCGGGCGCTGCGGCGCTCGCTGCTCAAGCAACTGGCCGCCGCCACCACCACCGCGGAGGTCGAAAGCGTTCAGGCGCGCCTACACGACGCCAATGCCTCGATCGCGTCGGACCTATCGACCCTCCGCGGCCTGCAGCGCCAGGTGGCCTACAGCCGGATCTCGGTCAACATCGAGCCCGCCGGCGCGCCCGCGCCGGTCGCCCACCACTCGGGCGGGTTCGGGATCGGGTCCGCCGCGCACGACGCCGGCCGGGTGCTGGTGGTCGTCGCCGGCGTGGGCCTGATCGTGCTGGCGGTGCTGGTGCCGGTCGGCCTCGTGGCGGCGTTCGTCGCGTGGGTGGGCTTCGCCATCCGCCGCCGGCGGCGCGAGCAGGCGCTCGACCTCGTCTAGTGCACCGATACGGAACGTTGCACTAGCTCGCCGGCCGCGGGCCGCGCCCGGTCTGTGTGCTATCCATCACACAATGGCGACGACGAGCGAGGAGACGATCGCCCTCCTGCACAGCGTCCCGTTGTTCGCCACCCTGAGCGACGAGGACCTGGCGGAGGTGGCCGCGGTGACCGTGCCGCGGCACTTCGACACCGGTGAGGTGGTGTTCCGCGAGGGCGATCGCAGCGACACGTGCTACGTGGTCCGCTCCGGGCGGGTGCGCGCCGTGCGCGAGCACAGCGGCCGGCGCACCCTGACGCTGGCGACGTTCGGGCCGGGCGAGATCTTCGGCGAGCTGGCGATGTTCGAGGACGAGAGCCGGTCGGCGACGATCGAGGCGCTGGAGGACACCGACGCCTGCGCCATCCTCGGCCACGACATGCGCCGGTTGCTGCGCGCCCATCCCGACATCTCGGTCAAGCTGCTCGGCGCTCTGGGCCGGCGCCTGCGGGAGACCAACGAGCGCTTGGCGCGCCAGTCGTTCCAGACGGTGCAGAGCCGCGTCGCCGCGGCGCTGGCCGAGCTGGTGGCGGCCGCGCGCGCCGACGGCGCCGGCGAGACCGACGTGCTCATCACCGCCACCCAGACCGACCTGGCGCAGCTCGCCGGGTCGTCGCGCGAGTCGGCCAGTCGCTTCCTGGCCACGCTCGAGCGGGCCGGGGTGATCACGCAGGGGCGCGGCAAGCTCACCGTTCACGACCCGGGCCGGCTCGAGGGGTACGTCTATTAACGGCCGGGCGGCAGCCGACGAGTTCTCGGCCGGCGGCGTGGTCGTGCGCGGGGACGAGGTCGTGGTCATCGTCCCGGTCAAGCGCGCCGCCGACGGCCGGCGCGTGCTTGGCCTGCCCAAGGGCCACCTCGACGGCGACGAGACGCCCGAGGCGGCGGCGCGGCGCGAGGTGGCCGAGGAGACGGGGGTCCGGGCCGAGCTCGTGGAGGAGCTCGGGGACGTCAGCTACCGCTACGAGCGCAAGGGCCGGCGGGTCGCCAAGGTCGTGCGCTTCTACTTGTTCCGATACGTCTCGGGGGACGTGGCCGACCACGATCACGAGATCGAGGAGGCCCGCTGGATTCCCCTCACGCAGGCGGCGCGTGAGCTGAGCTACGCCGGGGAACGCGACATGGTGCAGCGCGCGCTGTCGCGATCCGCCGAGGATCGGTAGGCTGCGCAGCCGTGCGGGTGCTCAACTTCTATTCCTCGGTGTTCGCCGACCAGCTGCGCCGCGGTCGCAAGACGGCCACGATCCGGCTCGGCGACAAGTCCCACAAGTACCACAAGAACGAGTGCGTCCTGGTGACGATCGGGTATCAGCACTCCCCTCGGGAGAAGATCTTCCAGGCGGTCATCGACCAGGTCGAGGTCAAGCGCGTACGGGATCTCTCCCCGCGCGAGATCGAGCACGACAACCCGGAGTTCCGGCGCGTCGACGAGATGGTGCACTTCCTGGAGCAGATCTACGGGCGCAAGGTGTCGATGGACGACACCGTCACCGTCGTGCGCTTCTCGCAGATCATCGAGCAGCCGCCCGAGCAGCTCCGCGACCGCATCCACGGTCTCGGCGGGGCCCGCAACTAGTCACCGCCGCGGGGCCCCGAGTGGCCATGGCCCGACGGCCCGTGCCCGTCGTGCCCGGATTGCTCGTTCCCGCTGTGGCCCTCGTTTCCGAAGTGCTGGTGGCCCTCGTGCCCGGGTGGCGGCCCGCCGGCGTGGCCCTGCCCATGATCGCGGTTATGGCCCTCGCCGGGTCGGCCTCCATGCGCGGCCGGTCCGGCGCCGTGACGCGTGGCGCCGCTGTCGTGGTGGCTGTTTGACCCCACGCCGTGCCGGGCGGCCAGGGTGCGATGTCCGTCCGCGGCGTTGCCGTGGCGCGCGGCGGCAGCCCGGTGGCGGTCCGATCCGCTCGGCCGGCTCCGGGTTGGCGCGCTGGCCACCGCCGTGGGCCCGGTGGGGGCGGTCGCGGTTGGTGTGGCCGGCGACGTTGGTGCGGTCGGGCGCGAGGGCGGGGCAGGTGAGCGCCGGCGCGCGCCGGTCGAGCCCCGGCGCGTGGCCGCCGGATGCGGCGTGCCCGTCCGCCGGTGGCCCGCTGACGATGTCCTGACGCCGGACCGACGCGGCGCCGCCCCCGTCCCGCGCGCGGCCACGAACGTCGCGCGGTGCCCCGCCGCGCGGCCCCGGCGATGCGTGACGCGCTTGGCGGACTCGCGGTGCGCCCGACTGCGCTGCAACGGTGCGTTCAGCGAACTGGACGCGGCGGACCCCGGCGTTGCGGGCGGCCGCCCCAGGGGGCCCGGGCCGATCGAGAGCGCCACGAGCCCAAGCAGCAGGACCGCTGCGGCGCCGGCGATGCCGAGGCGGACGGTGGAGGAGCCCAGCAGGCCGGCCAGTGGGGTGGCGGCGCCCGCGGGGGGCGGTGGCGGCGGTGGTGGTGCTGCGACGGCCGGCGCCGCCGCGGCAGCCGGGGGCTGCGGGTCCGGGGCAATGGCCGCGGGCTCGTCAGCGATCCCCGGAGCCTGTTCGGGTCCCATCGGCTCATGATAGGACTGGCCCCCGAAATACGGCGTGTCCGCACGACGCCTGTCCCCCCGGGTGGTGGGTAGGCTTGACAGACGATGATCAGCACCAATCAGCTCAAGAACGGCAATCACATCGAGGTCGACGGCATCGTCTACAAGGTCCTCGAGTTCCAGCACGTCAACCCCGGCAAGGGTGCCGCCTTCGTCCGCACGAAGCTGCGCCGCGCCTCGGACGGCAACGTGATCGACAAGACCTTCCGGGCGGGCGAGAAGTTCCGCTCGATCCGCACCGAGGTGCGCCGGATGCAGTTCCTGTACTCCGACGGCACCGACGCTCACTTCATGGACTCGGAGAGCTACGAGCAGCTCACGGTGCCCCAGGCCTCGCTGGAGGAGGAGCTGCGCTGGACCAAGCCCAACGACGAGGTCGAGCTGCTGGTCATGGACGGCGAGCCCGGTGGGCTCCAGCTGCCGAGCGCCGTTGATCTCGAGGTCACCGAGACCGAGCCGGGCCTGCGCGGCGACACCGCGTCAGGCGGCGGCAGCAAGCCCGCAACGCTCGAGACCGGCGCCGCCGTCCAGGTGCCGCTGTTCGTCAACATCGGCGACCGGGTCCGGGTCGACACCCGCTCGGGCAAGTACGTCTCGCGCGCCTAGAACTCCCGTCGGCGGCTCGCGCGACATTTGGGCGCGTATCGCGCCCAAATGTCGCGATCGTCAAGCGAGATTGCGGCCCCGGAAGACCTCGGCGAGCGCGATCGCCGTGGCCACGCCGGCGTTGAGGCTCTCCAGGCCCGGCTGACCGCCGGGGATGCGGACCAGCTCGTCGCACAGCTGCTTGGTGCGGTGGCGCAGGCCCTCGCCCTCGGCACCGACCACCAGGACGGTCTTGGCGTCGAACTCGGTCTGGGCCAGCGTCCGTTCGCCGCGCTCGTCCAGGCCATAGATCCAGAAGCCATGGCCCTTGAGGATCTCGAGGCTGCGCGCGAGGTTGGTGACCCGGAAGAGGCGGACGAGTTCGGCGCCTCCCACCGCGACACGTGCCACCAGCGGTGAGACCTCGGCGGCGCGGTTCTTCATGAGCAGCAGGGCGTCGACGCCGAAGAAGGCGGCGCAGCGCAGGATCGTGCCGAGGTTCTGAGGGTCGGAGATCTGGTCCAGGGCCAGCACCACGCGAGCGTCGGCGAGGCCGTTGAGGTCGGCCTCGGTGAGCAGCGGGCGGGGCTTGGTGAGGACGACGATCCCCTGGTGCTTGTCGTCATCCGATACGCCCCCGACGCGGCGAAACTCCGGCCAGGGCAGCATCTCGGGCTCGATCCCGCGCGAGCGGGCCAGGTCGATGAGATCCTGGTGGTAGGACTCCTTTCCGGCCATCACCAGGCGCGTCACCGATTCGGGGCGGGTCAGCAGGACCGCCCGTACCGAGTGCTTGCCGAACACCTTGTCCACCGCGAGGACGGTATCGTGCGGTCCCGGACGCCCTCCCCAGGGGCGCCGCGCTGGCACTCTTAAGACGAGAGTGCCAAATTGGCCTTGAATCGCTGCGAACGCGAGCTATAGTCCGTAACACGCTGGCACTCTGTCCACGCGAGTGCCAGGCGCTGCAGTTCGAACACTTCAACCGGAGGTCGGATCACATGAAGCTCAAGCCACTCGGCGATCGCCTGATCGTACGGGCCATCGAGGAGGAGGAGACCACCGCGAGTGGCATCGTCCTGCCCGATACCGCCAAGGAGAAGCCCCAGAAGGGCAAGGTCCTGGCCGTGGGTGACGGCAAGGTCAACGAGGACACCGGCAAGCGCACGCCGCTCGACGTCGCCGAGGGCGACGAGGTCCTCTACAGCAAGTACGGCGGCACCGAGATCAAGGTGGACGGCGAGGAGCTCCTCGTCCTCCGCGAGTCAGACGTGCTCGCCAAGGTCCAGTAGACCCCCTTCTAGGAGAACCAGAAACACATGGCACATAAAGAACTGAAGTACGAGGCGGAGGCCCGCAAGGCGCTCGAGCAGGGCGTCGACGCGGTAGCCAACGCGGTCAAGGTGACGCTGGGCCCCAAGGGCCGCTACGTCGTCCTTGACAAGAAGTTCGGCGCCCCCACCATCACCAACGACGGCGTGACCATCGCCCGCGAGATCGAGGTGGAGGACGTCTTCCAGAACCAGGGCGCCCAGCTCGTCCGCGAGGTCGCCACGGCGACCAACGACGTGGCCGGCGACGGCACCACCACGGCGACCGTGCTCGCCCAGGCGATCGTCCGCCAGGGTCTGAAGAACGTCGCCGCCGGCGCCAACCCGCTGGCGCTCAAGCGCGGCATCGAGCGCGCCGTCGACCAGGTGGTCAAGAACATCGAGTCGCAGTCCAAGGAGATCTCCGGCAAGGACCAGATCGCCCGCGTGGCGACCATCTCCGCCGGCGACGAGGAGATCGGCGACGTCATCGCCGACGCGATCGACAAGGTCGGCAAGGACGGCGTGGTCAACGTCGAGGAGGGCCAGACGTTCGGCATGGACCTCGAGTTCACCGAGGGCATGCAGTTCGACAAGGGCTACATCTCGCCCTACATGGTCACCGACCAGGAGCGCATGGAGGCGACGCTCGAGGATCCCTACATCCTCATCGCCAACCAGAAGATCGGCTCGGTTCGCGACGTGCTGCCCGTGCTGGAGCAGACGATCCAGTCCGGCAAGCCGCTGCTGATCATCGCCGAGGACGTCGAGGGCGAGTCGCTGGCGACGCTGGTCGTCAACAAGCTCCGCGGCACGTTCACCGGCGTGGCCGTCAAGGCCCCGGGCTTCGGCGATCGCCGTAAGCGCATGCTCGAGGACATCGCGATCCTCACCGGCGGCGAGGTCATCACCGAGGAGATGGGTCTCAAGCTGGAGAACACCCAGCTGAGCCAGCTCGGTCGCGCCCGCCGTGTGGTCGTAGCCAAGGACACGACGACGATCGTCGACGGCAACGGCGACAGCGACGCGATCAAGGGCCGGATCAACCAGATCAAGTCCGAGATCGAGACCACCGACTCCGACTTCGACCGCGAGAAGCTCCAGGAGCGCCTCGCCAAGCTGTCGGGCGGCGTGGCCGTCGTCAAGGTCGGCGCTGCCACCGAGACGGAGATGAAGGAGAAGAAGCACCGCGTCGAGGACGCGCTGCAGGCCACCCGTGCCGCCCTCGAGGAGGGCATCGTCCCGGGCGGCGGCGTGGCGCTGCTGGTCGCGCAGAAGGCGCTCAACATCGACGCGATCGAGCTGCCCGACGAGCAGACCGGCGCGAAGATCGTGTACCGCGCGCTCGAGGAGCCGCTTCGTCAGATCTCCGAGAACGCCGGTCTCGAGGGTTCGGTCGTCGTCAACGACGTCCGCAAGGCCAAGAAGGGCTACGGCCTCAACGCGGCCACCGGCGAGATCGTTGACCTGATCGCCGAGGGCATCATCGACCCGGCCATGGTCACGCGCTCTGCGCTGCAGAACGCCGCGTCGATCGCCAAGAACATCCTCACCACCGAGGCGATCGTCGCCGAGGTGCCCGAGAAGGATGGCGGCGGCGGTGCCGGCGGTGGCATGCCCGACATGTCGGGAATGATGTAATCGTCGCCAAGCTGGATGACTCGGGCGCGGTCCGATTGGCGAGGCTGGATGCCGAGCGGACCGCACTGCCCGAGCGAGTGTTGTGAGAGGGGCCCGGCATCCGCCGGGCCCTTCCTCTTTCTGTTGAACGCTGCGCATCGTTCCTCGCCTTCGGGTATACCGTTGGCATGGCAACGACGGCTCCCCTGCCATCCGAGCTCGCCGGCCAGCATCCCGGCCCCCGCCTCGAGGAGTGCGGCGATGAGACCCTGGCCAACCTGGTAGCCGAGGCGGACGAGGCCGCCTTCGCCGTTCTCTTTGAGCGCCACTACCAGGCGCTCTACCGCTACTGCCGCTCGATCGTCCACGACGATCCCGATGCCCAGGACGCGCTGCAGACGGCGTGGACCGGCGCGCTGGTGGCCCTACGCCAAGGCCGCCGTGATGCTCCTGTACGTCCCTGGCTGTACCGGATCGTCCACAACGAGGCGATCTCGGTCCTGCGCCGCCGCCGGCCTAGCCCCGAGCCCGCCGAGGCGGCGCCTCTTCGCACTCCATCCGCCGAGGATCATGTGATCGACCGGGAGCGCTTCGCGCTGCTCGTGGCCGACCTTCGTCAACTGCCCGAGCGGCCGCGCGGAGCGCTGCTGATGCGGGAGCTCAACGGTCTCAGTCACGAGGAGATAGCGGCGGTTCTGGACACCTCGGTGGCCGCGGCCAAGCAATGCGTCTACGAGGCACGGCGCCACCTCGCGGAGTTCGCCGCGGGACGACAGACGCCATGCGACGAGATCTGCCGCAGCATCTCGGACGGCGACCGCCGCGTCCTGCGCGGGCGGCGGGTGCTGGCCCACCTCCGCGACTGCCCCGGCTGCGCCGCCTTCGCATCGACGATCGAAGAGCGCCGTGCCGCACTGCACGCGCTGACCCCGTGGCTCGCGGCGCCCGCTGGGATCACCGTGCTGGACAGGGTGCTGCGCGCCGGCTCGGGCGCCGCGAGCGCGAGTGCCACCGCGGCCGGCGCCGCCGGGCCGATGGCCGCGGCGGGGACGGCCGGTCCCGCGGCCGTGGCCGGAGGCGTGATCACGAAGGCGCTGGGCGTATCACTGGCCTCAAAGGCGGTGATCGCCATCGCCGCCGTGGCCTCGCTGGGAGGCGTGGTGTGGCACGGCCTCGGGCGCCCAGCGGCGCCCCGCCAGGCACCAACCCGGTTCAGCCGTCCCGCTGCCGTCAGGAGCAATCCGGTGGTGACGCCCCCCGGCCCCGGCGCACGCGCGGCAGTGTCGAGCTTCCCAGCCGCCGCGGCCGGCAGTGGCGCCACCGGCTCCATGGCGGTGCGCGTGGCGACGCCCGCGTCCACTATTCCCAAGCGTGGGCGCCGTCTTGCCGTCGGGCACACCGCCGGCGCGGTCCCGCCGGGACAGGCCAAGAAGGCCGTGAAGGCCAACGGGGGCGGCGCGACCCACGCGCGGACACCGGCCAGGGCGCACGGCAACGGCGTCGCGGCCGGTGCATCGCATGCCACGGCCGCGGGGTCCTCGCATGGCTCCGGCGGGTCCCATGGCCATCGGGTCCACGTCTCCGCATCTCATGCCGCCGTGGCTCACGGCGGCAGCCCGCACGCGTCCGGGCCGCCACGCCCTCACGGCAATGAGAGCCCGAGCGGGCACAGCACAACCGCCGGCAAGCCCGCCTCATCCGCGGCGTCGGCAGCGTCGCCGGCATCAGCCACGCCACCCGCGACCACGCCGACGGTGCCCGCGACGACGTCGCCCGGCAGGTCAGGCGACGCCAACTCGAAGTAGTCCCTGACTCTCGTCGCCGCCACGCGTCGTACCGGTTGAACCTGCTCAAGGAAATGGCCACGAGTGAGGTGGCCATCCACGGGGCCACCGCGTAGGCGCTGACCTGCGTTGGTGCCCTGAGGAGCCCCGGTCCCCTGACGGGGAGATCCACCGGGTGCGCGGCGTTCCCCGACGCCGCGTACCCCCGGGGCGCAATCGTCACACCCAGGGACGGACCGGAGGAGAGACGCAAATGATCATCGCGGGATTGACCTTGCTGCTCGTGGGCATGGCGGCCAACGCCGCGCCCCTGTGGACCGTCGGCGACATCGTCCTGATCGTGGGCATGGTCCTGCTGGTGCTCGGCCTCACCGGTCGCAGCGTCCGCGGGCGTCGCCACTTCTACTGAGGCTCGGGCGCCACGCACGCCAAGTAGTCCCTGACCTTCGTCGCCCGCGCACGTCTTACCGGTAGTCCGCCGCGATCGGACCGATCCGAGCGGGCGTCAACGCCCACGAAGCGCCGGGACAGATCCCTGGCGAGAGGAGGAACGCTTGAGAATCCGACGCACACTGGTGCTGGTGGCTATCGCGGCCGCCGTGGCCGTGGTCCCGTCGTCCGCGCTGGCGAAGGGCGGTCCAATCCATCCGGTCCACCCCGCGCACCCCACCACTCCCGGGCCCAAGGCGGGGCTGCCGGCCAAGGCCAAGGCCTACGGCCGCTACTGCCAGAGCGAGAGCAAGACGCACGTCGCGGGTACCCCGGGCACGCCCTTCTCCAAGTGCGTGACCGACATGGCCACACTGGCCACCGGCAAGGCGAGCAACCCGCATCGCGTCTGTCTCAACGAGAGCAAGCGCCACGTCGCCAGCGCGAAGGGCACCCCATACAGCCAGTGTGTCTCCGGCGCAGAGCGGCTGCTCAAGGACATGGCCAAGAGCAAGGCGGCCCAGACCGCCACGACATCGCCCGCCGACACCCCTCAGGACATCCGCAGCGCCTGACCACCGGCTGGGGCACCCCGCAGGCGCCCGCCTTCGTCGCTGGGCTGGCGTCCATGCCATAGCGCCCCGGGCGGGCACGGACAGAATGGGTGCGCGACGCCCGCCGCAGCGTCGCGCACCCCGCCCGCCATGACGAGCGCCGGCGCCGCGCGGATGCGCGTCAGGACCGGCTGGGAGCCAGCCGGGGGCGCGTGGTGCGGAGCTCACGGCGGTAGACGCCGAGGGTCTGGCGGGCCACCTCGGACCAATCGAAGCGCAGCACGTGCTCGCGCGCCTCGGCCACGAGCTGCGCGCGCTCGTTATCGTCGGTGAGCACCCGTTCGAGGACCTCCTGCAGGGCCGCCGCGTCCCGCGAGGGGAAGCGCAGCCCGACGGTGCCGTCGTCCGGGACCACCTCGCGCAGCCCTCCGGTGTCCGCGACCACGCACAGGCATCCCGAGGCCATCGCCTCGAGCGCCACGATCCCGAACGGCTCATAGATCGACGGGACGATGCACAGGTCGGCGATCCGGTAGAGCGAGTGCAGCATGTCGTCACCGACCCAGCCGAGGAACGCGCCCTTGCGCTGCAGCCCGAGCCGCCATGCCTGGCGGCGCAGCTCGGCCTCGGCGGTGCCGGTGCCCGCGACGACGAAGCGCACGTCGCCCAGCGTCTTGATCACCGGCGCCAGCGCGTCGAGGGCGAGATGAAAACCCTTCTCGTAGACGAGGCGGCCGACGAGCAGCACGAGGCGCTCGTGGGGCTGGGCGTAGCGCTCGCGCAGGGCGTCGAGGTCGTCGGCCACGTGCTCGAGGTCGCGCGGATCGATCCCGTTCTGCATGGCGGTGATCTTGGTCGCACCGACGCCGAACACCTCGGCCACGTGGCTGCGCATGTAGCGGCTGCACGTGATGACGCGGTCGGCGCGGCGGACCATCTCCCGCTCGGCGCTGTGGATGTGGGACTGCGGGTACTTGTCCACCCAGCCCTGGTGACGGCCGTACTCGGTGGCGTGGACCGTCGCGATCCAGGGCCGCGGCAGCCGCCGGGCCACGCGTTCGGCGGCGCCGGCGACGAGCCAGTCGTGGGAGTGGACGAGATCGAAGTGCAGCTCGTCATCGAGTTCGCAGCCGCGGTCGGCCATGTTCTGATTCATCGAGTCCACCCAGCGCACGAACGCCTTGACGTCACGCGGGAACGGAGGCTGCTGAACCCGATGGACGATCACGCCGTGACGCTCCTCGCGCTCGGCCAGGCGCTCGCTGCCCCGGGTGAGCACGTGCACCTCGACGCCCTCGCCGACAAGGTTCTCGGACAGCTTGCGCACGTGGCGCGCCAGTCCGCCCTCGATCACCGGTGGGTACTCCCAGGAGAACGTCAGGGTGCGCATCGCGGCCGGCGCCGGACTCTACCGGGGATCCTCGAACGCCCGCGCGAGGTGCCGGTATCCGGTGCGCAGGTGCGCGAGGAGGTCCTCGTCGGGGTGGCTGACCCAGCGCACGAACGCCGACATCGACGCGCCGAGGGCCATGTGGCCGACGGTGAGCGGGATCAGGTCGTCAGCCTCCACGCCGAGCCGCTCGGCGACGAACTCCGCCACCACGTGGCGCCAGTCGGCGTAGCGCACCATCGAGTGGGCCTGGAGCGCGGGCACGCTGGTGATCAGCGTCATCCGCAGTCGCAGCTCGTCCAGCGCCTCGCCCTCGTAGGTGTTGGACGCCACCACCGCGCGACTGAGGGTCTCCATCATCGGCTCGTCGGGATCGGCGGCGGCCAGCTCGACGCGCAACCGGTCCAGCACGCCGTCGAAGTTCCCCCACACGAGGTCGTTCTTGGACGAGAAGTAGCGAAACAGCGTCCGCCGGCCGACGCCGACCTCGCTGGCGATGTCGTCGAGCGTTGTCTCCTCGAAGCCGTTGCGCACGAACATGGCGAGCGCGATGCCGGCCAGATGGTCCCGGCTGGTGGAGGGGGGACGGCCCCGCAGCGGAGCCTGGGAAGCCGCGGAGTTGACGATGGACGCCGACATGTCGGGAGATAATCTACCCGGGCCTTGAAATCTGGCACCCGGTGCGATAAATCAATCGTGGCAGCGCAGGCAACTCGAGGGAGGTACCGATGATGCAGCGAGACGTCGAAAACGCCGTGGCGCCCGCGGTTACGAACGCACCCTATCTGCCTTCCGCGCGCCCGGCGCAGGCCCCCGCGGCGGAGGCGGCGGCCGCGCCCACCGGCGCGCTCGTGGAGGAGGATCTGCTGATCGAGGACGTGTCCATTGACGGGATGTGCGGCGTCTACTGAACCGATGAGCGTTGAGGCACCCCCAGGCTTTGACCTCGAGCGTCCGTGGCGCCTGCACGGCCAGGTGGCGATCCGGCCCGAGCGCTTCGGCGCGCTCGCCTACCACTTCGGCACGCGGCGCCTGTCGTTTCTGAAGACGCGCAAGCTGCTGAACGTGGTGCAGGCGCTGGCCGACCACCCCAGCGGCCTGGAGGCGTGCCGGTCGGCCGGAGTGACCGCGGAGGAGCTGCCGGCCTACGGGCGCGCGCTCGAGACCCTCCACCGGTCCGGCATGCTCATCGAGGCGGGTGGCCGATGAGCGCCGTCGCGACCGGGCGCGGGCTCGTGGATCACTTCGAGGCCGGGCTGGATGCCCCGATCTGCCTCACCTGGGAGCTCACCTACGCCTGCAACCTGGCCTGCGTGCACTGCCTGTCGAGCTCGGGGCGGCGCGATCCGCGCGAGCTGTCCACAAGCGAGTGCCGGCGCGTGGTGGACGAGCTCCAGAGGATGCAGGTGTTCTACGTCAACATCGGCGGCGGCGAGCCGACGGTGCGTCGCGACTTCTGGGAGCTGCTCGAGTACGCCACCGCGCATGAGGTCGGCGTCAAGTTCTCCACCAACGGCAGCCGGATCACCCCGGCGCGGGCGCGCCTCCTGGCCGCTGATGACTACCTCGATGTCCAGGTCTCGCTTGATGGGGCCTCGGCCGAGGTCAACGACGCGGTGCGCGGCGCCGGCTCCTACACCACCGCGCTGCGGGCGATGGAGCATCTGGCCGAGGCGGGCATGCGCAACTTCAAGCTCTCGGTCGTCATCACCCGCCACAACGTGCCCCAGCTCGACGCGCTGGAGGCGATCGCCGATCGCTACGGTGCCCAGTTGCGCCTGACGCGCCTGCGCCCGTCCGGGCGGGGCGCCGATGTGTGGGACGCGCTTCATCCCACCGCCGCGCAGCAGCGGCTGCTCTACGACTGGCTGTTGGAGCGCGGCGAGCGGGTGCTCACCGGGGACTCCTTCTTCCACCTCGGCGGTTACGGCGCCGCGTTGCCCGGCCTCAACCTGTGCGGAGCCGGCCGGGTCGTCTGCCTCATCGACCCGGTGGGCGACGTCTACGCCTGCCCGTTCGCGATCCACGACGCGTTCCTGGCCGGCAACGTCCGCGACCCCGGTGGCTTCCCTCACGTGTGGCGCGAATCGGAGCTGTTCGGAGAGCTGCGCTCGCCCCAGACGGGCGGCGCCTGCGCGTCATGCGGCCTGTTTGACGCGTGCCGGGGTGGCTGCATGGCGGCCAAGTTCTTCACCGGACTGGCGCTCGACGGCCCCGATCCTGAGTGCGTGCTGGGACACGGGGAGAAGCTGCTGGCCGGGGCGGGCCGGCGCGTGCCGCCTCCGGCCACCGACCACTCCCGCCCCGTCGCTCCCGCGCGCCGGGCGGCCCCTGCTTGCGACGAGAGCCCGCTCGCGGGCCTGGACGTCATCCGCTGATGGCCAACGGGTGGTTCGAGTCCGTCGCCGAGGCGCAACGACGTGCCAAGCGCCGGCTCCCCGCCAGCGTCTACAAGGCGATCTGGGCCGGCACCGAGCGCGGCGTGACGCTGCACGACAACGTGCAGGCGTTCGGCGAGCTGGGCTTCGCGCCCCACATGGCGGGACTGTCGACCCACCGGGACCTCTCCACACACGTCATGGGTCAGACCCTGCCGCTCCCGGTGATCATCTCCCCGGTGGGCGTGCAGGCCGTGCACCCCGAAGCTGAGCTGGCCGTTGCGCGGGCTGCGGCGTCGCGGGGCACCGCCATGGGCCTGAGCTCCTTCGCCTCCCGGCCGTTGGAGGAGGTGACCGCAGCCAACCCGCGTACGTTCTTCCAGGTCTACTGGGCCGGGTCACGCGAGCAGATCCGCGCGCGATTGGACCGCGCCCGCGCCGCCGGCGCGGCTGGGCTCATCGTCACCCTCGACTGGTCCTTCTCGCATGGCCGCGACTGGGGCAGCCCGGTCATCCCCGAGCAGCTGGACGTCAACGCCATGCTCCGGCTCGCCCCTGAGGCGCTCATCCGCCCGCGCTGGATCTACCGCTGGGCGCGCAGCGGCGGCCCCCCCGACCTCACCGTGCCGAACATGGCCGTGAACGGGAGAGCCGGCGCCGACCTTCTTCGGCGCCTACGGGGAGTGGATGCAGACGGCGCTCCCGAGCTGGGAGGACCTGCGCTGGCTGCGCCGAGCAGTGGGATGGGCCGTTCATGCTCAAGGGCGTGATGCGCGTCGACGACGCCAGGCGCGCGGCCGAGATCGGCGCCACCGCGATCTCCGTCTCCAACCACGGCGGCAACAACCTCGATGGGACGCCGGCGACAATCCGGGCGCTCCCGGCCATCGCCGATGCGGTGGGCACAGAGGTGGAGGTGGTGCTGGACGGAGGCGTCCGCCGTGGCAGCGATGTGATCAAGGCCCTCGCGCTGGGCGCCCGCGCGGTGATGATCGGGAGGGCCTCCCTGTGGGGCCTGGCCGCCAACGGCCAGGCGGGGGTCGAGAACGTGCTGGACATCCTGCGCGGCGGGATCGACTCGGCGCTGATGGGCCTCGGGCGGCGGTCCGTGGCCGAGTTGACGCCCGGCGACGTCCTCGTGCCCGCGGGGTTCGAACGCCGGCTGGGCGAGGCGCGTATCTCCCGCGGCCGTCCCGCAGCCGCGTGAGGCTCGGGTCCTGCACCTGGACGGAGCTCGACCAGGCCGCGCCGTCGCGCCTGCTCATCCCCCTTGGCGCTACCGAGCAGCATGGTCCCCATCTCCCGCTGTCGACCGACACTACGATCGCGGTGGCCATCGCCGAGGGAGCGGCCGCGCAGTGCTCCGAGGTGACCGTCGCCCCGGCGCTGCCCTACGGCTCAAGCGGGGAGCATGCCGGCTTCCCCGGCACGCTGTCGCTTGGCCAGGACGCGCTGGAGCACGCGCTCGTGGAGCTCGTGCGCAGCGCCGATCACTTCGCCGACGTCGTCCTGGTCTGCTGGCACGGGGGCAACGCCGAGGCCGTGGCCCGGGCGGTGCGTCGCAGCCGGGGCGAGGGCCGTGCGCTCAGCTGCTGGCAGCCCCGCCTGCCCGACCCGGGCGACGCCCACGCCGGGTGGATCGAGACGTCGCTGATGCTGGCGCTGGCCCCGACGCTGGTGCGCGATGCGCGACCGGCCGGGCCGCCTGAGCCGCTCGGGGCCCTCATGCCCGCGCTGCGCGGCCGGGGGGTGAGGGCCGTGTCGCCCAGCGGCGTCCTCGGCGATGCCCGGCGCGCGTCGGTCGCCGCAGGCCGAGACCTGCTGGCCGCACTCGTGTCGGACTTGAGCCGCTTCCTGGAGACGACCCGGCCGGTGGCGCTCGCCCGGTGACCGCGCGGCCGGCATCTGAGGCGGCTCCGTGCCCGGCCCCGGCCGCGCTGCCTGTCGTGATCGGCCCGTCCACCCGGATCCGCGCCGGCGGTCGTCTGCTGGCCGGTGGCACGCCGCTGCGGCTCATGGCGCTCACCGAGAGCGGGGCGCGCGTCGTGTCTCGCTGGCGCGTGCCGTCGCCCGTGGGGGAGGGCGCGGGCGAGCGGCAGCTGGCCCGGCGGCTGCTGGAGGCCGGGATCCTGACGCCCCAGCCACCGCCCGTGCCGTCCACCGCCGAGCTGTCGGTCGTGGTCCCGGTGCGCGACCGCCCCAAGCAGCTCGCGCGCTGCCTGGAGGCGATCGGACGGGTGTGTCCGCAGTCGCCGGTCGTGGTCGTCGACGACGGCTCGGTCTCGCCGGCGCCCGTCCGCGCGCTCTGCGCCGCCCGCGGGGCGCGCCTGGTACGCCACGCGCTGGCCCGGGGCCCGGCGGCCGCGCGCAACTCCGGGCTGGCTGCCTGCGCGACGCCGTTCGTGGGCTTCGTGGACTCCGATGTCGTTCTCCCGGACGGCTCGGCCGGCCGCCTGCTCGGCCACCTGGCTGACCCGTCGGTGGGGGCGGTGGCGCCGCGCGTGCGCGGCCTGCCGCCGGCGCGCGGGCGCATCGGTGCCTACGAGGCGCGGCATTCGGCGCTGGACATGGGTCCGCGCGGGGGCCTGGTGGCGCCGGGCCGGCCGGTGTCCTACGTGCCCGGCGCGGTCATCTTCGCCCGTCGGGATGCGATCCCCCGCGGGTTTGACGAGACGCTGTGGGTCGGCGAGGACGTGGACCTCGTGTGGCGGCTGTGCCGCGCCGGGTGGCGCGTCCGCTACGCGCCCGAGGTGGATGTCTGGCACGACCATCGCGTCCGCCTGCGCGAGTTCAGCGCCGATCGTCTGCGCTATGCGCGCTCGCTGGGCGCCTTGAGCCGGCGCCATCCCGGCGCGGCTCCGGCGATGTGGGTGAGCCCCGGCCTGGCGCTCACCTGGGCCTTGGCCCTGACCGGGAGGCCGCGGGCCGCGCTGGCGTGCGCCGCCTGGGGCACCATGCGCTACCGGCGCAAGGTCCGGCGCCTACCCGTGGCGCCCACCGCGCTCGCCGGCGCCGAGGTGGCGCGCGGGCTGGCCGCCACGGGGCTGGCCCTCGCCCATGCTGTTCGCCGGGCGTGGGCTCCGCCGCTGCTGGTCCTCGCCTGGCGCCGCCAGCGCGTCGCGGCGCTGATCGCGGTGGCATTCGCGGTCCCGGTCGTTCAGGACGCGCTCGCCGCCCGCGATTCCGATGCTATGGCCGCGGACGCGGCTCTGCGGCTCCTGGCCGAGCTCGTTGCGCTGGCCGGCACCTGGGAAGGCTGCGTCCGCGGGCGCACGATCCGGCCGCTGCTGCCCGCGCGCCACGTTCCCGGGAGGATCCCGGGATGAGCCGCGCCGCCGTGGTCACGGGCGCCGCTCGCGGGATCGGCGCCGCCACCGTCACCGCTCTGGCAGCGGCGGGATGGAGCGTTGTCGCGGTGGATCGCTGCGCCGACGACCCGCGGCTCCCATATCGCCTGGGCACCGAGCAGGAGCTGAAGGCCGTGGTGGAGCGTGCCCGGGCGACCGCGGCGCCCGGCGCCGACGTGCGGCCCTTGGTGGGCGACGCGTCTTTGACGAAGGACATGGCCGAGGCCGTCAGCCACGCCGAGCGCGCGTTCGGCGGGGTCGACGGCATCGTCGCGGTCGCGGGCGTCATCGCCGGCGGCGTGCCGTTGTGGGAGATGGCGCGCGAGCAGCAGGAGGCGGTGCTGGAGGGCAATCTCCAATCCGTGCTCGTCGCCGCCCGGGTCGGGATCCCGGCGCTGCTGCGCCGTCCCGAGCCCCGGTCCGGCCGGTTCGTGGCCGTGGCCTCGGCGGCAGCGACCCGCGGCCTACCGATGCTGGCCGCCTACTGCGCCGCCAAGGCGGGCGTCACCGGTCTCGTCCGGGCGCTGGCCGCCGAACTGCGCGGCACCGGCGTCACCGCCAACGCGGTCAGCCCGGGCTCCACCGCGACGCCGATCCTCGACGAGAGCGCGCGGCTCTACGGCCTGGAGTCGGCTGAGGCGTTCTCGGCCCAGCAGCCGCTCGAGCGCCTCATCCGGCCCGAGGAGGTGGCTGCCGCGATCGTGTGGCTGACCGGGCCGGCCGCGTCCGCCGTGACGGGCGCCGCGGTCCCGGTGGACGGCGGCCTCTCGCTCTAAGCGGCCGCGGGGCCCTGGCGGCTGTAGAGGCACGCACACCCCCGTCGCGACCGCCTGTCGCGGACCCGGTTCAAGGGTCTGAAAACGCCTGAAAGGTCCCGCCGGGAGCGATTTATGACACTCAGTGCGCTCGCGGTCAAGCATGACGACCCGAGCGGCGGTGCTGCACGAGGCCGGGACTGACTGGGAGATCACCGAGCTGGATCTCGATGAGCCCAAGGACTACGAGGTGCTCATCCACTACAAGGCCGCCGGGCTCTGTCACTCCGATGAGCACATTCGCGCCGAGGGCGGCAGCCACATCCGCCTGCCGCTGGTGGGCGGCCACGAAGGAGCCGGCGTGGTGGAGGCGGTGGGCCCCGGGGTCACCCGGGTCACGCCCGGCGACCACGTGGTCACCTCCTACATCCCGGCGTGCGGCAGGTGCCGCTATTGCTCCACCGGGCATCAGAACCTCTGCGACCGCGGCCTCTACGCGGGCGTGGGCTGCCTGCAGGACGAGACCTTCCGCTTTCACCGCAACGGCGAGGACTACGGCGGCTTCTGCGCGCTGGGCACGTTCTCGGACCACACCGTCGTCTCGGAGTACTCGTGCGTGCGCATCGATGACGACATTCCGTTCGAGGTGGCGTGCCTGGTCGGGTGCGGCGTGACCACCGGGTGGTGCTCGGCGGTGCGCGCCGGGGAGACGCGGCCCGGGGAGACCGTGGCGATCATGGGCGTCGGCGGGGTCGGCATCAACGCCGTGCAGGGGGCTGCGTACGCCGGCGCCAGGGACGTGGTGGCGATCGACCCCAACCCGTTCAAGCTCGACATGGCCAAGCGCCTGGGGCGACCCATGCGTTCTCCGACGTCGACGAGGCCCGCGAGGAGCTCATCAACCTCACCCGCGGGCAACTGGCCGACCTGTGCGTCGTCACGGTCGGCGTGCTCGAGCCCGAGATCACGGCGGACGCGGTCAGCCTCATCGGCAAGGCCGGCCGGGTGATCCTCACCTCGGTGAGCCGCGCCGACGTGCACACGGTCAGCCTCACCGGCTCGCCGCTGGTGGGCTGGCACAAGCGCATCCAGGGGTCGCTGGCCGGCGGCGCCAACCCCATCTACGAGATGCCCAACCTCCTCAGCCTCTACCGCTCAGGCCACCTCAAGCTCGACGAGATCATCACCGCGCGCTACAGCCTGGAGGAGGTCAACGAGGGCTACCGCGACCTGCTGGCGGGCAAGAACGTCCGCGGCGTGATCCTGCACGAGAGCTGAGGGCGTTTCAGCGGGGGGAAATCGAGCCATCAACGGCGGTTTGCCGAGTGCTGGCTCGCAAACCCCCCGTCAGGCGGGGGAAATCGAGCCAGCTGCCCGGATTTGGCGGATCCTGGCTCGATAACCCCCATACGGGGCCGGCGCGCACCGGAGGATGGGGCCGGTGTCGCTGGCCACCACGTCGTCCCGATCAGGCGCGCTCGAGCACGGCCATCCCGTACTCGTCAAGCAGCTCGGCCAGCGGCACGGAGGACTCCAGCTCGCGCTCGTCGCCGGCCAGGACGTCGCGCCAGCGGCCCTCGGCGCCCTCCAGCGCGCCGTCCGGCGGTCCCGGCCGGGTGGCCACCGCCACCATCACTTCCCCACCGCGCAGGTAGGCGACGGCCTCCTTTGGCGCGCTCAGCGGCGTGTAGTCGCCGCTGAAGGCGGCGGGCCGACGGATGCGCAGCCCCAGCAGCCGGTTGGTCAGCCACAGCTTGCGGATCGACGGCTCGGGCAGGGCTCCGCCCGCCAGCCGTCCGAGCATCGCCTCGTTCCAGTGCCAATCCACGGGCCGGCGGTTGTCAGGGTCCACCAGCGCGTACACGGGCATCTCGTCGCCCTGGTAGATGTCGGGCACGCCCGGTGAGGTGAGCTTGAGGGTGACCGTGCGCAGCGCGATGCAGTCGGCGGCGAACGCCAGCTCGCGGGCGAACACATCGAGCTCGCGCCGCAGCTGCGGGTGGTCATAGAGCGCGGCGACGAAGCCGGTCACGGCCTGCTCCCAGTCGGCGTTCTGGGCCACCCAGCTGGTGTTGCGCTTGGCCTCGCGCAGGGCCTTCTCCATGTAGCGCTGCACCCGGTCAAGCTCGATCGGCCACGCGCCCGCCAGCGTCTGGAACAGGAAGTAGCGTTCGACGTCATCGGGCGCTCCGCCGGCGCGCAGGGGCTCGGACAGCGCCAGCCAGTGGCGCACGCGCTCCTCCCACAGCTCGGGGACCCAGGTGAGCGCGGCGATCCGCGCCCGGACGTCGGCCGAGCGCTTGGTGTCGTGGGTCATCGTCGTCAGCATCGCGTCGGGGAACCGCCGCGCTCGCTCGGCGGCGGCCGCGTGGAAGCGGTCGGCCCCGATCCCGAAGCGGCCGGGGTCGCCCCCGACGTCGCACAGCGCCAGCAGCCGCGCAAACCGGTAGAACGCGGTGTCCTCGACGCCCTTGGCCACCACCGGCGGCGTCGTCTGCTGAAAGCGCGTGACGAACTCGGCCGGCGCGGGGCGCTCCAGCAGCAGCATCTGCGCCACGTCGGCGGGCATGTCGGCCGCGCCCGCCACCGCGTCGCGGTCCGCGTCGTCCACGACGCCGGTGTCGGGGTCCACGTAGGTGCGATACACGGGGAACGAGGCCACCGCCCGGGCGAGCGCCTCCGCACCCCCGGCCACGTCGCTGACACCGGCGAGCCGTTCGATCTCGGGCGCGAACGCCCCCGTGGCCTGCGCGAGCTTGGCCTCGGCGGCGACCTCGGCGAACGAGCGCACGTCCCCGGACAGCTCCTGCCACAGCGCGGTGAACGCCGGCTCGGCGACGGGATCGACGAACAGCGCGCACACGTCGTTGAGGAACTCGTAGCCGACGGTGCCGGTCACCGGCCAGTCGCGCAGCCGCTCGGAGGGCTCGAGGATCTTCTCGATCCATACGGTGTCCGCTCCGTTTTCGCGCAGCCGCGTGAAGTACTCCGCCGGATCGGCCAGCCCGTCGGGATGGTCGATGCGCAGCGCGTCGACGACGCCGTCGCGCACGAGCGACAGGGCGAGCGCATGCGTCTGCTCAAAGACCTCGGGGTCCTCCTGGCGCACTCCCGCCAGGTCATCGATGTCAAAGAAGCGCCGGTGGCGGCCGGTGGCCGGGTCGATGTCGAAGAAGCGCTCGCGCAGGGACGGGTCGGCCCAGAACGGGTTGGCGTCGTCAGCGGCCATGTGGTTGGGCACGAGATCGAGCACGATCCCCAGCCCCGCGGCGTGCGCGGCCGCGGCCAGCTCCCGGAAGGCCTCCTCGCCGCCGAGATCCGCCGAGATCCGCGTCGGGTCCACGACGTCGTAGCCGTGGGTCGAGCCGGCCCGCGCCTGCAGCGAGGGGGACAGGTAGAGGTGACTGATGCCGAGATCGCGCAGATAGGGGATGCGCTCGCGCGCGGCCGCGAAGCCGAAGTCGGGGGTGAGCTGCAGGCGGTAGGTGGCGCGCAGCGCGACCCGGACCCACCCACCCTCCGCCACGGTCACGCCACCCGCCGCAGGATCGTGATCGAGTGCGCGGTGACGTTGATCAGGGCCTGCGCGTCATAGGACGCGCTTCCGGGCGGCGCCGCCGGGTCGGCCGTGCACAGCTCGAGCTCCCACCGCGTCCCCATGCGCCGGCGCGGCAGCTTGAACTCCCGGTCCTCGGCGTGCGCGTTGAACAGCAGCACGAACGAGTCGTCCTCGACCTCCTCGCCGTGGGGCCCCGGGTTGGCGATCGCCTGGCCGTTGAGGAACATGCCCAGCACCGCCTCGCCGTGCTCCCAGTCGCGCCTGGTCATCCGCCGCCCGTCCACCCGAAACCACCACACGTCGGGCAGCGGCGAGTCATGGACCGACTGGCCGCGCAGGAACGTCTCGCGCCGGAACGTGCAGTGCTCGCGCCGCAGCCGGATCAGCCGGTGGGTGAACTCCCGCATCTGGCGGGCGTCCTCGTCGACGTTCCAGTCATACCAGCTGATCTCGTTGTCCTGGCACCACGCGTTGTTGTTGCCGCCCTGGCTGCGGTTGAGCTCGTCGCCGCCGAGCACCATCGGCGTCCCCTGACTGACGAACAGGGTGGTGAGGAAGTTGCGCTGCTGGCGGCGGCGCAGCTCGCGGATGGCGAGGTCGTCGGTCTCGCCCTCGGCGCCGCAGTTCCACGCGCGGTTGTCATCGGTGCCGTCGCGGTTGTCCTCCTGGTTGGCCTCGTTGTGCTTGGACTCGTAGGAGACGAGGTCGCGCAGGGTGAAGCCGTCGTGGGCGGTGATGAAGTTGATCGACGCGAACGGGTCGCGGCCGTCTGACTCATACAGGTCCGCCGACCCCGAGAGGCGCTCGGCGAACTGGCCGACGCTGGCCGACGCCCGCCAGAAGTCGCGCATGGTGTCGCGATAGACGCCGTTCCATTCCGACCACAGAATCGGGAAGTTGCCGACCTGATAGCCGCCTGGGCCGACGTCCCACGGCTCGGCGATCAGCTTGACCTGGGAGAGGACGGGGTCCTGGTGGATCGTGTCGAAGAACGCCGACAGGCGGTCCACGTCGTAGAACTCGCGCGCCAGCGCCGACGCCAGGTCGAAGCGGAAGCCGTCGACGTGGCACTCGGTGACGAAGTAGCGCAGCGAGTCCATGATCAGCCGCAGCACGCTGGGGTGCACCGGGTTCAGTGAGTTGCCGGTGCCCGTGAAGTCCATGTAGTGGCGCGGGTCGTCGGGGACCAGGCGGTAGTACGCGGAGTTGTCGGCGCCCTTGAAGCTCAGCATCGGCCCGAGGTGGTTGCCCTCGGCGGTGTGGTTGTAGACGACGTCGAGAATGACCTCGATGCCCGCCTGGTGCAGCGCCTTGACCATCCCCTTGAACTCGCGCACCTGCTCGCCGCGTCGGCCGGTGGCGGCGTATTCGGAGTGGGGCGCCAGGTAGCCGATCGTGCTGTATCCCCAGTAGTTGTGCAGCCCCCGCTCGTGCAGGAACGACTCGTCGCAGATGTGGTGGATCGGCAGCAGCTCCACGGCGGTCACCTGTAGTTCTTTCAAGTACTGGAGCGCCGGCTCAGAGGCCAGCCCGGCGTATGTCCCGCGCAGGTCCTCGCGCACCTCAGGGTGGGTCGCGGTGAAGCCCTTGACGTGGGTCTCGTAGATGACCGTGTCGGCGAACGGCGTGCGCGGCGGCTCGTCGCCCTGCCAGTCGAAGAAGTCGTCGATGACAACGGACTTCGGGACGGCGCCGGCGTCGTCCTCGTCGTCGAGCTCCAGGTCGGCATCCTCGGCGTGCTCGAGGCTGTCGGGCGGGACGTAGGGGAGCACGTTGGCGTCGTGCGCCCAATCCACCACGCCGTCGATCGCCTTGGCGTAGGGGTCGATCAACAGCTTGTTGGGATTGAAGCGCTGCCCCTCCATCGGCGCGTAGGGCCCGTGCACGCGATAGCCGTAGCGCTGACCCGGCCCGACCCCGGGCAGGTAGCAGTGCCAGTTGTGCGCGCGGCGGGCGTAGACGTCGATCGTCGTCTCCTGGCCCTCGTCGTCGAACAGGCATAGCGTGACGCTCTCGGCGTGCTCGGAGAAGAGGCTGAAGTTGGTCCCGTGGCCGTCCCAGATGGCCCCCAGCGGGAACGGCCGACCCGGCCAGACCTCCGTCACTGGACCAGCGCTCCCGCCATCGCCGGGAGTTTGAGCGATCCGCCGCTGAGATGCGCGTCGCCGCCGGCGCTCAGCTCGATCGTCTGCCCGTGGCACGGGATGGTGACGGGACCAGTGCCGAAGTTGCAGGCCAGCTCATAGGGACCGCGACGCACCACCAGCCACCGAAACTGCTCGTCGTACTCGATCTCCCGCGGCGTTCCCCGGGGCAGCCGCTTGCGGGCCTGGATGAGCTCCCGGTACAGGCGCGCCAACCCGTGATCGGCCTGGCGGGTGAGCTTGGAGCGCTGGAACGTCGCCGGGTCCTCGGGGTCGGGCACGTCGGCGGCGAACTGGGCGAAGGCGCCGAACTCGCCGCGGCGGCCCTCCCGTGTGGCCCGAGCGATCTCGGGGTCGATGTGGTTGGTGAAGTACTGAAACGGCGCCAGCTCGCCGTACTCCTCGCCCATGAACAGCTGCGGTATGAACGGCGCCAGCAGCGTGCAGAACGCCGCCAGCGGCCGGGCGGTGGCCGGCATGCGGTCGCCGTAGGCGCGGTTGCCGACCTGGTCGTGGTTCTGGGAGTACACGACGAAGCGCTCGGGCGGGATGTCCTCGGCGGGGGCGCCGAAGCGCCGGTCGCGAAACGGCGAGAAGTGACCGTCGTCCACGTGCGGCCGATGGAAGGCCTTGGCCAGCTGGGCGACGCGGCCGAAGTCGGCGTAGTACCCGTCGCGGTCCTCGGTGATCAGCGCGCGCAGCGCGTGGTGGAAGTCGTCGGCCCAGGCGGCGTCGCAGTTCCAGCCGCCGCGCTCGGGCGGGCGCATGACGATCGGGTCGTTGAGCCCCGACTCGGCGATCACGTAGTGGCGCGGGTTGACGGCGTGGACGCGGCGGGCCACCGTGGCCACGATGTGCTCGGGGCTCTGATCGAAGATGGCGTGGATGGCGTCCAGGCGCAGCCCGTCGATCCCGAAATCGCGGACCCAGCCCTCGGCGCTCTGGCACACCCACTCGCGCACCGGGTCACAGCCGGCGTCGTCGTAGTTCATCGCCTTGCCCCACGGCGTCTCATACTTGGCGGTGAAGTAGGGCCCGAAGGCCTCCATGGCCGCGGCCCCCGAGGCGCCGAGGTGGTTGTAGACGACGTCGAGGATGACGGCGAGGCCCTGGCGGTGGGCGGCGGCCACGAACTCAGACAGGCCCAGCGGGCCACCGTAGGAGGACTGGGCGGCGGAGATGTAGACGCCGTCATAGCCCCAGCCGCGCTCGCCGGGGAACTCGGCCACCGGCATGACCTCGACCGCCGTGACGCCGAGATCGGCGAGGTCGCCGAGGCGCTCGGCCGCCGCCGCGAACGTGCCCTCCGGCGTGAACGTGCCGATGTGGAGCTCGTAGATGAGCAACTCGTCAAGAGGCGGCATGGTGAAGCCGTCGCGCCGGCGCGAGGGGAGCCGGCGGGCGTCCAGCAGCCGCGACGGGCCGCGCAGTCCGTCCGGCTGCCAGCGCGAGGCCGGGTCGGGCAGCTCCTGGCCCTCGTTGAACACGTACACGTAGTCACTGCCCGGGGTCGCCGGGACGATCGCCTCCCACACCCCGAGCCCGGCGTCGATCAGCGGGTGCAGAGCCCCCGCGACCTTCACGGCCGGGGACGCGGCGCGCGGCGCCCACACGCGGAACTCGGCGCGCTCGTCATCGATCTGGCGCGCGCCGAGCGGGCGTTCCCAGGGGTAGGGCTCGTCGGGCTCACCGGTCATCGACATTCGCGCATGAGCCTAGTGCCCTGAGTCCCAAATTCGGTGGCAGCCTCGCGGCGTCTGGACGCGCCTGACGGGGGGCGACGACCACGCCGGACCACCAGTACGACTTAGGTCGTCGCCCCCCGCCAGCCACGCCCAGCCACTCCCGAGGCTGCTCACGAATTTCTGACTCATGACACTCGCCCGCCACCGGCGGGCGGACCGGTCCGCGGTCACTCCCCGTCGGGCACGAGCCAGAGCGCGGCCAGCGGGGGCAGGGTGACCTCGGCGGAGAACGGCTGGTTGTGCCACGGGATCGGCTCGGGCGTGACGGCGCCGAGGTTGCCGACGTCGCTACCGCCGTAGTACGACGAGTCGGTGTTGAGCGCCTCCCGCCACGGCGTGGAGCGCGGCAGCCCCAGGCGATAGCTTGAGCGCACCACCGGGGAGAGGTTGGCCACGAACACCACCACGCGCTCGCCGTCTCGTGACTGACGGGCGAAGGCGAGGACGTTGCGGTCGGCGTCGTTGGGCTCCAGCCACCAGAAGCCCGCCGGGTCGGAGTCAAGCTCGTAGAGCGCGGGCTCTGAGCGGTACAGGCGGTTGAGATCGCGCACCAGCGACTGCACGCCGGCATGTTCGGGCTGCTCCAGCAGGTGCCAGTCCAGCGAGCGCTCGTGGCTCCACTCGGCGTGCTGGGCCAGTTCGCCGCCCATGAACAGCAGCTTCTTGCCGGGATGGGCCCACATGTAGGCGTACAGGGCGCGCAGGTTGGCCAGCTTCTGCCAGTGGTCCGAGCCGCCCATCTTGGAGTACAGCGAGCCCTTGCCATGCACCACCTCGTCGTGCGACAGCGGCAGCACGAAGTTCTCCGAGAACGCGTACATGAGGCTGAAGGTCAGCTCGTGGTGGTGATAGCGGCGGTAGATCGCGTCCTGCTGGAAGTAGCCGAGAGTGTCGTGCATCCAGCCCATGTTCCACTTGAAGCCGAACCCCAGCCCGCCCAGATACGTCGGCCGCGACACGCCCGGCCACGCCGTGGACTCCTCGGCGGCGGAGATGATCCCGGGCTCGCGGCCGTACATGACCTCGTTGAGCTCCTTGAGGAAGGACACCGCGTCCAGGTCCTCGCGGCCGCCGAACTGGTTGGGGACCCACTCGCCCTCGCGGCGCGAGTAGTCCAGGTAGAGCATCGAGGCGACGGCGTCGACGCGGATGCCGTCCACGTGGTACTCGCGCAGCCAGAACAGGGCGTTGGAGATGAGGAAGTTGCGGACCTCGTAGCGCCCGAAGTTGAACACCAGCGTGCCCCAGTCCGGGTGTGAGCCGCGGCGGGGGTCGGCGTGCTCGTACAGGGCGGTGCCGTCGAAGCGGGCCAGCGCGAACTCGTCGCGCGGGAAGTGCGCCGGGACCCAGTCCAGGATGACGCCGATGCCCTTGGCGTGCAGCTTGTCGATGAACGCGCGCAGGTCGTCGGGCGACCCGTAGCGCGGGGTGGGGGCGTAGTACCCGGTCACCTGGTAGCCCCACGAGCCGCTGAACGGGTGGGCCATCACCGGCAGCAGCTCGACGTGAGTGAACCCCATGTCGTGCGCATAGGCCGATAGCTCGTCAGCGAGCTCGGAGTAGGTGAGCGGGCGGTTGTGCTCCAGCGAGTTCAGCCGCCAGGAGCCGAGGTGGACCTCATAGATGGACACCGGCTCTGACAGCGGCTGGCCCTTGGCCCGGTCCTTGAGAAACCTCGCGTCCTTCTTGCTCCACTCATGACCGGGGGTGTGGATGACCGAGGCGGTCTTGGGCGGGACCTCGGTCTCCTGCGCGTAGGGGTCGGCCTTGAGCAGCAGCTCGCCGTCCTGGGTGAGGATCTCGTACTTGTAGCGCCCGCCGGCGCCCACGTCGGGCAGGAACAGCTCCCAGATGCCCGTCGTGCCCATCGAGCGCATCGCGTGCAGGCGGCCGTCCCACGAGTTGAAGTCGCCGACCACGCTCACCGCGCGGGCGGCGGGCGCCCACACCGCGAACGCGGTGCCCGTGACGCTCTCGTGCTCGATGACGTGGGCGCCGAGGCGCTCGTAGAGCTCCTCGTGGCGGCCCTCGCCCATGAGGTGCAGGTCGAGCTCGCCGAGGGTCGGCACGAACGCGTAGGGATCACTGATGGTGAACTTCCCGCCGTCGCCGTAGTCGACCTTCAGCTTGTACTTCAGCGGCAGCTCGGCTCCCTCGATCTCGCCCTCGAAGATGCCGCCGGGGTGGATCTCGGTCAGCGGGACGCTCTTGCCGCGGCTCGGCTTGACCGTCACCGCCTGCGCCGATGGGCGCAGGGCGCGGATGACCACGCCGGTGTCGGACGGGTGGGCGCCCAGGATGGCGTGTGGCTCGGGATGCTCCCGGCGCACGAGCGCTTCCAGATCGTTCTTGGCGACGGTGGTCATTGTCCCTCCAAGAGGCGTGCGATACCCGCGACCGGGATCGGCAACCAGTCGGGGCGGTTGTCGAGTTCGTACTGGAGCTCGTAGATGGCCTTCTCCAGTTCGAAGATAGCCAGGGCGTTCCAGATCGCGGCGTCGCCGCTGGGCACAAGCGCCGAGTCGATGGTGGAGAAGTAGTTCTCGAGGAACGTCATACGCGCCTGCTCCTCGAAGGCAGCGGGCGCGGGAATCCCGCGCATGATCTCCGAGGCGGAGGCGGCGTAGGCCAGCGAGCGCAGCATCCCGGCCACGTCGCGCAGCGGGCTGCGCTTCTGGCGGCGCTCGAACAGCGGCCGCGCCGGCTCGCCCTCGAAGTCGATGATCACCCAGTCCCCGGCGCCGGGGCGGTGCAGGGTCTGGCCGAGGTGGTAGTCACCGTGGGTGCGGATCGCCCGGCCGCCGCCGCCGGTCTGGGCGCGCATGGCGATCTGCTCGCGGACGTCCTGGCCGCGGCCGGCGATGGGGGCCACCCGCTCGTCATCGGGCAGCCGGGTGAACAGGCGCTCGATGTCCTCGTCGATCGTCGCCGTCAGCAGCGACATCGATTCCGCGCTGGGCTCCTCAGGACTGAAGGCGGGATCGCCGGGGTCGGAGGCCAGGCAATTGTGCAGCCGTGCCGTGATCGCGCCGAGCCTGCCCAGCTCAACCAGGAAGGCCGCCGGATCGGTGCCGATCTGATCGAGTGCCATCTCCCAGCCGCCGGTGGCGTCGGGGAAGAAGCGCTGGGCCACGCCGAGCGTGGTGAGCACGTTCCTGCCCTCATAGCCGTACCAGCCCTGCAGCGGCGCGATGTTCTCGAACCCCCGCCGCGTCAAGAACTGGAGCACCTCGAGCTCGGGGTTGATGCCCGGCTCCAGGCGCCGGAACACCTTGAGCACGGTGTCCTCGCCGAACACGATCGAGGAGTTGGACTGCTCGACGCCCATCGGACGGACCGGAGCCTCGAGAGGCAGCTGACCTGTCAGCTCGACCCGCTGGAAGCGGAAGCAGCCCGCCTCGCCGTCCAGCGACTGCTCGGCCTCCATCTGGCGCAGCAGCTCGCGCACGAGCTCGGGGTCGGCGACGGCATCCACCGCGACCCAGTCCGGCGTGGCGTCGAGGACGGTGCGATCGCCGACCTGGTCTGAGGGGAGCAGTACGACCGGCAGCTGGTAGAGATCGTGGTTGCCGGAGGCAAAGCGCGCCTGCACGAGGTTGATGAGCAGGGGCGGCGCGTCCGCGATCGCCGCGGCGTCCTCCACGTGCAGCCCCGTGACGTGGCGTGACTTGGACGCGTACCAGCGCTGGCCCTCAAGCCACGCGGCCACCCGGTCGAGGTCCAGGCGCTCGATCTCGGCCCGGGCCGCGCTCTGCACGCTCTTGCTCATCCGATTGCATCCTCCCCCTCGTGGACGAGCTGGAACCAGTAGAAGCCGCGGGGAGCGAGCGTCAACAGGTAGCTCAGGTCGCCGATCTGGGGGAAGCGGCTGCGGCCGAACAGCTCCACGGGGGATCGGCCCGCGTGAGCCGACAGGTCCAGCTCCACCGCCTGGGCGGAGCGGGCGAGGTTGTGCACGCACAGCACCAGGTCGTCCTCGAAGCGCCGCAGCACCGCGAAGATGCGCGGGTTGGACGTCTGGATCGGCTCATAGGTCCCGAGGCCGAACACCGGATGCTCCTTGCGCAGGGCGATGAAGCGGTGCATCCAGCGCAGCAGCGAGGTCGGGGTGCGCAGCTGGGCCTCGACGTTGACGGCCTGAAAGCCGTAGACGGGATCCATCAGCGGTGGCGCATACAGCTGGGCGAAGTCCGCGCGGCTGAAGCCGCCGTTGCGATCGCCGGTCCACTGCATGGGCGTGCGCACACCGTCGCGGTCCCCGAGGAAGATGTTGTCCCCCATGGCGATCTCGTCACCGTAGTAGAGGACCGGCGAGCCGGGCAGAGAGAACAGGATCGCGGTCATCAGCTGGATCTCATCGCGGCCGTTGTCCAGCAGCGGGGCCAGGCGCCGGCGGATGCCGAGGTTGAGCTTCATCCGCGGATCCTTGGCGTACTCGGAGTACATGTAGTCGCGCTCCTCGTCGGTGACCATCTCCAGGGTCAGCTCGTCGTGGTTGCGCAGGAACAGTCCCCACTGGCAGTTGTCCGGGATGACAGGGGTGCGCTCGAGGATCTCGTAGATGGGCGTGGCCTCCTCGCGGCGGACTGCCATGAACATGCGAGGCATGACCGGGAAGTGGAAGCACATCTGGCACTCGTCACCGTCGCCGAAGTACTCCACGACATCGGCGGGCCACTGGTTGGCCTCGGCCAGCAGCACGCGGTCGGGGTAGTCACGCTCGAGCTCGTGCCGCACCTTCTTGAGGTAGGCGTGGGTCTCGGACAGGTTCTCGCAGATCGTGCCCTCGCGCTCGTAGAGGTAGGGGACGGCGTCCAGCCGGAAGCCGTCCAGCCCTATGTCCAGCCAGAAGCGCAGCACGCCGCTCATCGCCTCGTGCACCTCGGGGTTGTCGTAGTTGAGGTCGGGCTGGTGGGAGAAGAAGCGGTGCCAGTAATAGGCGCCGGCCACCGGGTCATACGTCCAGTTGGACACCTCGGTGTCGGTGAAGATGATGCGGGCGTCCTGGTAGCGGTCGTCGGTGTCAGACCACACGTACCAGTCGCGCTTGGGTGAATCCGTGCTCGAGCGGCTCTCCTGAAACCACGGGTGGTCTGACGAGGTGTGGTTCATCACCAGGTCGGCGATGACGCGAATCCGCCGGGCGTGCGCGGCGTCGATCAGCGCCTGGACGTCGTCGACGGTCCCGTAGTCAGGGTGGACCCGCGTGAAGTCGGAGATGTCATAGCCGCCGTCGCGCAGCGGCGACTCGTAGAACGGCAGCAGCCAGATGCAGTCGATCCCGAGCCACTGGAGGTACTCCAGCTTCTCGGTGAGCCCGCGGAAATCACCCGAGCCGTCGCCGTTGCCGTCGAAGAAGCCGCGGATGTGGATCTCGTAGAACACCGCGCGCTTGAACCACAGCGGCTCGGCCTCGAACCACTGGTAGGCCTCCTTGGGGTGGCCGTTGGCCTTCGCCGCCGTGCGCGGCTCCCGCGCCAGCAGGTGCGTCAGGGTCGGAGGCCCGACGCTCATCGCTCTACGACGAGCACGTGGGCCTGGCGGAGCCCGGGGGCCAGCGCCACGTAGTTGGCCCCGATCCGCCACTGGTAGCGCTCGTCCGACAGCTGGTCGTGGACGGTGAAGCTGGGAGGCAGGCCCAGGCTGGCCGGAATCAGGGCCACGCCCTGCTGGCCCTGGTGGGGGTCGATGTTGACCACACAGATGACGGTCTCGCCGCGGGTCTGCTTGGCGTAGGCGATGAGCGCCTCGTTGTAGGTGTCCAGGAAGGTGACGTTGGACAGCTCCTGGAGGGAGGCGTGCTCGCGGCGGACCCGGTTGAGCTGAGAGATCATCGGCAGCAACGGCCCGTCGAGCGCGCGCTGCTTGAGCTCGTACTTCTCCGAGTGCAGGTACTCCTCTGACCCCGGTCGCACCGGCTCGTTCTCGAAGTGCTCGTACCCGGAATAGAGGCCGTAGGTGGGGCTGAGCGTCGCCGCCAATACCAGCCGGGCCTCGAACGCCGCGGGCCCGCCGTGCTGGAGGTACTCATGCAGGATGTCGGGGGTGTTGGCGAAGAAGTTGGGGCGGAAGTACTCCTGCTCGCCGGAGTAGGCCAGCTCGGTGACGTACTCGGTCAGCTCCCAGCGCGCGTTCTTCCAGGTGAAGTACGTGTAGGACTGGGTGAAGCCGAGCTTGCCGAGGTGGCGCATCACCGCGCGCTTGGTGAACGCCTCGGCCAGGAACAGCACGTCGCGGTCGCGGGCGTGGACCTCGCCGATCAGCCACGTCCAGAAGGCGAACGGCTTGGTGTGGGGGTTGTCGACGCGGAACACCTTGACGCCGCAGTCCACCCACTTGAGCATCGCCTGCAGCAGCGCGTCCCACAGCGCGCGCCAGTCCGGCGTCTCCCAGTTGACGTTGTAGATGTCCTGGTAGCGCTTGGGCGGGTTCTCCGCGTACTTCAGCGTGCCGTCGGGGCGGCGGTGAAACCACTCCGGATGCTCGGTCAGCCACGGGTGATCGGCCGAGCACTGGATGGCGAAGTCCAGCGCGATGTCGATCCCCAGGCCCGCCGCCGTGGCGGTCAGCGACCGCAGGTCGTCATCGGTCCCGAGGTCCTGGTGGATGGCGTCGTGGCCGCCGGTGGCGTCGCCGATCGCCCACGGGGACCCGGGGTCGCCGGGCGCGGCGATGAGCGCATTGTCGCGGCCCTTGCGGTTGGTCATCCCGATCGGGTGGATGGGGGCCAGATAGATGACGTCGAAGCCGAGGTCGGCCAGGCGCGGCAGCTGGGCCTCGACGCCTCGCAGCCCGCCCCAGGAGCGCGGGAACATCTCATACCAGGCGCCGAACCGCGCGCGCAGGCGGTCCACCTCGATCGTCAGCGGCTGATCGAGGGAGACGTTGCCGTGGCGCTCCTGCTCGTGCTCGACCGCCAGGGCCAGCTCGTCGCCCAGGGCGACGTCGTGCTGGGCGCTCTCGGGCACGGACGGGTCCGAGAGCTGCTGCACCGCGTGATCGATGAGCCGGCGGTGGGACGGCTCCTGCGCGCGTTCGCCGGCCGCCTCGAGCAGCAGCCGACCCTCGGACAGCTCGCCGGACAGGTCGTGCTGATGGGCGTTGACCTTGCGCTGGAGCTCGTCGCGCCAGGTGCCGAACGCGTCGGTCCAGGCCTCGATCGTGTACTGCCAGGCTCCTGGCCGGTCCACCGAGAACTGGCCTGCCCACCGCACCCCGCCCAGATGCGCGTCGATCCTGCGCATGCCGACCTCGCGCCACTGCTCCTCGCCCGGGCCGCGGTAGCGGATGACGGCGCGGATGAGCTCGTGGCCGTCGCGGAACACGTCGGCCTCCACGTCGACGTTGTCCCCGACGCACCGCTTTGCGGGGTAGCGCCCGTCGTCCACCGCGGGAGCGGGGAACTGGATGACGATCCGGCGCGGAGCGGTCTCCGCCGCGGGCGGCGGCGACGCAGGTGCCGGTCGTGCCTGCGTGTCGGAAGTCCGGATGCTCACTCGCCTGGAAGGTATCCACCTCACGGCATGGGGTAAACCTTCGCTCGTGAAACGCTCGTGAACCAGTGGCCCAGATCGAGCGGGGTCCAGCTCCATATCACCTCGCTCCCCGGGGGCCGGCTGGGCGCGGAGGCATACCGGTTCGTCGACTGGCTGGCCGCCGCCGGGCAGTCGTGGTGGCAGGTTCTGCCCCTCGGCCCGCCGGATCGCTACCGGTCCCCGTACAAGTCCAGCTCGGCATTCGCGGCCTGGCGGGGGTTGCTGGCTGACCCGCGGGCCCCGGTCTCCTCGGACCAGATCGCGTCGTTTCGCGAGCGCCAGGCGTTCTGGATCGGCGACTGGGAGCGCTTCGCCGGGCGCGGCGCCGTGGCCGATCAGGTGCGCTTCGATCGCGAGTGGGGCGCCCTGCGCGCCTACGCCGAGCAACGCGGCGTGCGCATCCTCGGCGACGTGGCCATCTACGTCTCGCCCGGAGGCTGCGACCATCGCCTGCACCCCGAGCTGTTCCAGTCGGGGTTCGTGGCGGGCGCCCCGCCCGACGCCTACTCCCGCACCGGCCAGCTGTGGGGCAACCCGCTGTATGACTGGCCGGCGCTCCAGCGCCGCGGCTATCGCTGGTGGGTGGAGCGGGTGCGCCGCACGCTGGACCTGTTCGATCTGGCCCGCATCGACCACTTCCGCGGGCTGGTGGCCTACTGGGCGGTCCCGGCGGGGGCGCGCACGGCGATCGGCGGCACGTGGAAGCGCGGGCCCGGCATCGCGCTGTTCCGGGCGCTGGAGCGGTCCCTGGGCGGGGCCCTGCCGCTGGTGGCCGAGGACCTCGGGGTCATCACCGAGCCCGTCGAGCGGCTGCGCCGGCAGGTCGGGCTGCCGGGGATGCTCGTCATCCAGTTCGGCATGGACCCCGACGAGCCGCGCAGCATCCACCGCCTGGCCAACCACACCGCCGACCGGGTCGTCTACACCTCGACCCACGATCAGGACACCGCGCGAGGCTGGCTTCAGTGCCTCAGCGAGCGGCAGCGAGCCTTCGTGGACTCCGAGATCGCCCGCCTGGGCTTCACCGACCGCCGCCGACCCTGGTGGGGTTTGATCAGGTATGTCTTCTCCTCCCCGGCGCAGATCGCGATGATCCAGGCCCAGGACGCGCTGGGCCTCGGCAGCGAGGCGCGGATGAACGCGCCGGGCAGCGCGGGCGGTAGCTGGCGGTGGCAGATGCGCAAGGGAGCCCTGACGAAGGGGCTGGCTGAGCGGTTGCGGGCGGCCACGGAGGAGTCCGGACGGCTCCGGTGACGCCGGCGAACGTCAACGACGGCTGAGGAAGGATGGGGACGGGGCCGTTTCGAGGGCCCGTAAGAGGGGGTGATGCAAGTTAGGGTTGCTCAGCAACCACAAGATGACGCACCCCGGAGAGTCAGCCGAGGCGCCCACGCACCCGCTGCTTCAGGTCCCGGTAGACGTAGGTCATGTCGCCCCGCAGGCGCCCGCCGGGCGTCTCGCGCCACGCGATCAGCGACGCCGGCGCCACCACCGCCGGGAGCCCGTCGGCGGCCAGCACCGCCAGGGTCCGTTCGGCGATGGCGATCTGCCCGAACGCCGTGGGGTGCACGCGGTCGACCATCACATGGTTGCGGGCCCCGAACGAGCTCAGGTCCACCACCAGGGCGCCCACCCGCGCGGCCCCGTCCCGCACCACCGTGTTGAGCTCGGCCACCTTGGGCCCGGCGGGCGGATATCCGAGTCTCAGCGGAGCGGTCAACGTGACCACCCGCTCACACCGCTCGCGCAGGAACCCCAGCGCCCGCGCGAAGTCCGCCGCGAACGCCGCGGCGTCCCAGTCGAGCCCGCGCACGTCGTTGACCCCGATGTACAGGCAGCCCACGTCGTAGGGGCCGCCGGGATGGGCGGCGCGGTGTTCGAACGCGGGGATCTGCCGGTGCACGACGTCCGTGACGCGCGCGGCGTCGACCGCGTAACCGCTGTAGGGCAGTCCGAGCGAGCGGGCCGTCCACAGCGCCCAGGACTGCAGCGCGACGCCCCATTGCAGCTCGCCCCCGCCGTTGGTGATCGAGTCGCCGAATGCCAGCACGCCGAGCCGGCAGCCGGGAGCCACTGGGAGTTCCGTGTCTGGGCTCACCGCGACGGCGCTACTGCAGCTTGCGGTACTTGGGGTCCTGATGGGCGACGGCGCCCTTGCCCTTCTTGACGACCTTGCCGTCCGTGACGGTGTCGGGCACGGCATCGGCGGCCACGACCTCGGGCACGGTCTCGACGTAGTAGGCGCCGCTGTGTCGAGCTGATCGCTGGAGAGTTGCTGCTCGGCTCCCCACAACGCCGTGCTCGAGGCCCCGCCGAAGTCCTGCAGGTGCTTGGCCAGATCGCGCACCCTGCAGCGCCAGGATCCGCTCCACGTAGGGTCCCTCGCCGCCGCCGGCAGCGGGCATCGCCGCGAGGTCGGCAACCGCTCTGACGGCGGGCTCCTCGGCGCGCGCCTCGCTCGGCTCCCGGCTGTGCACGCGCCAATGCTATTGCCGCCACGAGCGAGCGATTAGGTTTCGCAAGGGCATGGAGGGGTGATCCTGTCCACTGGCTCGGGTTCGCGCGAATCCGGCCGGAGCGCCCCGATCAGCCCCGATGTCAGATAATCGCCTCTTGGAACACGCCACCGCCACGCAGAACGACGGCCGCATCGACATCCAGGCGGCGGCCGCGGATCTGGCCGAGCGGATTCCGGAGGCGCTCGCGCCGCTGGCCCGCCTGGCCTACAACTACCGCTGGTCGTGGGCCGCGGGCGGACCCGAGGTCTTCCGCGCCGTGGACTCAGAGCGCTTTGACCTGTGCGGGCGAAACCCGGTGCGGTTGCTGCAGGAGTCTCCGGCGCGGGTGCTGCGGCGCGCCGCCGAGGACGGGGAGTTGGTGGCGCGCGCCCAGGCACTGGAGAGCGAGGTCGCCGCCGACCTGGACCGGCCCTACACCGGCGCGCCGCTGGCCCCGGCCCATCCCGTGGCCTTCCTGTGCGCCGAATACGGCGTGCACGTGTCGCTGCCGGTGTACTCGGGAGGGCTGGGCGCGCTGGCCGGCGACCTGCTCAAGGAGGCCTCGGACCGGGCGGTGCCGCTCGTCGCGGTCGGGCTCATGTACCGCAAGGGCTACTTCCGCCAGCGCATCGACGCCTCGGGCTGGCAGCACGAGTACTGGATCGACACCGACCCCGATCGCCTCCCGGCGGCGCTCGTCACCGGCCCGGACGGGGCGCCGCTCACGATCACCGTCCCGATCGGCGCGGGGGACGTCACCGCCCGCATCTGGCGCGTCGACGTCGGGCGGATCCCGCTGTTCCTGCTCGACACCGACTGTGGCGACAACGGCCCCATGGACCGCTGGATCACCGGCCGCCTCTACGACGGCGATCCCCAGACCCGGCTGGCCCAGTACTCGCTGCTCGGAGTCGGGGGGATCCGGGCGCTGCGGGCGATGGGCTACGAGCCCGGGGTGATCCACCTCAACGAGGGCCACGCCGCGCTCGCTCCGCTGGAGCTGGCCCGCGGCTACCGCGAGGCCGACGGCGTCGCGCTGTCCGAGGCGCTGGATCGCGCCCGGGCCCGCACCGTCTTCACGACCCACACGCCCGTGCCCGCGGGCAACGACTCCTACCCGGCGGGCGAGATCGAGGACGCCGTCAGCCGCCTGGCCGGCGAGCTGGGCTTCACCACCGAGGAACTGCTCGCCCTCGGCCACGACGTCGGCGCCGAGGCCCAGGCCCCGTTCGGCGTGACCCAGGCGGCGCTGCGCATGAGCCGCGCCGCCAACGCCGTCAGCCGCCGCCACGGCGAGGTGGCGCGCGAGATGTGGCACTCGCTGTGGCCCGACCGCGGGCGTCAACGAGGTCCCCATCGGCCACGTCACCAACGGCGTGCACGTGCCGACCTGGATCGGGCGACCGATGCGCGCGCTGCTCGATCGCCACCTGCCCGACGACTGGTGCGAGCGCGCCACCGACCCCGACGTGTGGGCCGGTGTGGACCGGATCGGAGCCGAGGAGCTGTGGGAGACCCGTTGCGAGCAGCGCGCGGGACTGATCGCCTTCGTCCGCGGCCGCAGTGTCGCCGACCGGCTCGTGCGCGGCGACCTGCGCGGCTACGTCGACGCCGCGGCGCGCGGCTTCGATCCCGACGTGCTGACGATCGGTTTCGCCCGGCGGGTGGCCACCTACAAGCGGCTGGAGCTGCTCACCCGCGACCCGGAGTGGACGCTGCGCCTGCTCGACTCAGACCGCCCGGTCCAGGTGGTGCTGGCCGGCAAGGCCCACCCCCGCGACGAGGAGGCCAAGCGCTCGCTGCAGGCGGTGTTCGGGCTCAAGGCGGCCAAGATCGTGGGCGAGCGCGTCGTCTTCCTCGACGACTACGACCTGGCCTCGGGCCAGGCGCTCGTCCGCGGCTGCGACGTGTGGCTCAACCTGCCCCGCCCCCCGCTGGAGGCCTCCGGGACCAGCGGGATGAAGAGCGTGTTCAACGGCGGCCTGCAGCTCAGCGTGCTCGACGGGTGGTGGGCGGAGGCCTATGACGGCACCAATGGCTGGGCGATCTCCGGCGAGGTCGATGCCGACCACCACGCCCAGGACGAGCGCGACGCCGCCGCCTTCCACGCCCTGATGGACGATCAGGTGCTGCCGGCCTTCTACGGGCGGGACGTCGCCGGACTGCCCGCCGGCTGGATCGAGATGATGCGAGCCTCGCTGCGCACCCTCGGGCCGCTGTTCTGCGCCAGCCGGATGCTGGCGCAGTACGTCGAGGGCCCCTACCGGGGCTGACTCGGGCCTAGCGGAGGTCAGACAGCGGCCGCGGGCCGTGCCCGACGTACTTGGCGGTCGGCCGGATGAGCCGGCCCTCGCGCTTCTGCTCCATGATGTGGGCCGACCACCCGGCCGTGCGGGCACAGGTGAACATCGGGGTGAACAGTTCGGGCGGGACGTCGGCGAAGTCGAGCACCACCGCGGACCAGAACTCGACGTTGGTGGCGAGCACGCGGTCGGGGCGGCGCGCCTTGAGCTCGGCCAGCGCCGCCAACTCCAGAGCCTCGGCGACCTCGACGCGCGGCGCGCCGATCTGCCTGGCGGTGCGCCGCAGGACGCGGGCCCGCGGGTCCTCGGCACGGTAGACGCGGTGCCCGAAGCCCATCAGGCGATCGCCGCGATCCAGGACGTCCTTGACGTACTGCTCGGCGTCGCCGGAGGCGGCCACGTCGTCCAGCATCTTGAGCACGCGCGACGGCGCGCCGCCGTGCAGCGGGCCGGACAAGGCGCCCACCGCGGCGCTGAGCGCCGCCGCCACGTCGGCGCCGGTGGAGGCGACGACCCGGGCGGTGAACGTGGAGGCGTTCATGCCGTGCTCGGCGGCCGAGTTCCAGTAGGCGTCGATGGCCTTGACGTGATTGGGATCGGCCTCGCCGCGCCAGCGGATGAGGAAGCGCTCGGGGATCGAGCTGGCCTTGTCGATCTCGCGCTGGGATACGGGCGGCTTGCCGATGCCACGGGCTGACTGGGCCACGAAGGACAGCGCCATCACCGAGGCGCGGGCCAGGTTGTCACGGGCCTCCTCGTCAGAGATGTCGATTAGCTGCTTGAAGCCCCAGTGGGGCCCGAGCATCGCCAGCGCGGACTGGACGTCCACGCGGGGGTCGCCCGAGCGGACGCTGAGCGCGTTGGGCTCGGCGGGTGGCAGGCCCGGCAGCAGCGAGTCGTCGACGAGCAGGCCCCACACCTGCTCGAACGGGACGGTGCCCACGAGCTCCTCGATGTCGACGCCGCGGTAGCGCAGCGCGCCGCCCTCGCGGTCGGGCTCGGCGATCTCCGTCGCGAACGCGACCACGCCCTCGAGGCCGGACTGAACTTCCGCTGTTGCGCTCATAAACGGTGTAGCTCCTGGGGGAGGGGGCTCAGGTCGCTTACACAGTAGTGATCGAGTGGCCCGGTAGGGTGGCGCCCGTGTCCGAGCTGATGACGCGCTCCGCCGTCGATCTGGCCGCCATGGTGCGCGCCGGCGAGGTGAGCGCACGCGAGCTCGTTCAGGCCTCCCTGGACCGGATCGAGGCGCTCGAGCCGCAGATCAACGCCTTCACCCACGTCGCCGCCGAATCGGCGCTGGCCGCCGCGCAGGGCATCGGTCCGGGGGATCCGCGCCCGTTCGCCGGGGTCCCGATCGCTGTGAAGGACAACCGCCCCGTCGCGGGGATGCCGCTGACGATGGGCTCAGACCTGTTCGGTGACTTCGTGGCCGACCACGACGCCTTCCTCGTCCGGCGATTGCGCGATGCGGGGTTCGTGATCGTGGGCAAGACCACGCTGCCCGAGAACGGGATCCTGCCCACGACGGAGTCGCGCCGCTTCGGTCCCACCGCCAACCCGTGGGCGCTTGACCGGACCCCCGGCGGCTCCAGCGGCGGAGCGGGGGCGGCCGTGGCCGCGGGCATGGTCCCGATCGCGCACGGCAACGACGGCGGCGGCTCGATCCGGATCCCCGCGGCGTGCTGCGGCCTGGTGGGGCTCAAGCCGGCGCGCGGACGCGTCTCGCTGGGCCCCGACGCCGGCCACGGCTTCCTCGTCACCGACGGCGTCCTGACCCGCACGGTCGCCGATACCGCCGCCGCGCTCGACGTGCTCGCGGGGTATGAGCCGGGCGACGCCACCTGGGCGCCGCCGCCCGCGGCCGCCTACGCCGAGCTGCTGAGCGCGGAGCCGGCCGGCCTCCGGGTCGGGCTCGTGCTCAACGCGCCGCTCGAGAGCGCGGCGCTGGACCCGGTGTGCGAGGCGGGGGCGCGCGACGCGGCCGCGGTGCTCGAGTCCCTGGGCCACCACGTGGAGGAGTACGCGGCGCCGTGGTCAGAGCCCGGCCTGCTGGCCGAGTTCACCCGCGCCTTCGGCCCCGGCACGGCGATGGCCACGTTCGCCGGGGGCCGGATCGCCGGCCGGGAGCCCACCGAGGACGACGTCGAGCCGCTGACCTGGACGATCTGGGAGCACGCCCGCGGTCAGGACACGATCACGCAGCTGGCGGCGCAGGGCACGCTCGAGCGCATCGCCCGCACGCTGGTGTCCGACCTGAGCCGCTTTGACATCGTGGTCACCCCGGGGCTGGCGCGCCGCCCGGTGCCGACCGGCGAGATTCACGGCCGCGGCCCTGACCCGTGGGACCATTACCGCCGCTCGGGCGCGTTCACGCCGTACACGGCGATCGTCAACGTGATGGGCGTGCCGGCGATCATGCTGCCGCTCTACCACGGCGCCGACGGCCTGCCCACGGGGGTGCAGCTCATCGGGCCGCCGGCCCGCGAGGAGCTGCTGCTCGGCCTGGCTACCCAGCTCGAGCGGGCGCTACCGTGGGCCGAGCGGACGCCAGCACTTCGGCCATCGGCCGCGGGGTGACCCCGAGGGCCTGGGCGTCCGCGGTGCCGCGCGCCGAAACGAGCGGGACCTCCAGGAGCTCGGCCTCGTCCCAGGTGGCGAACGCCGTCGCGCCGCCGAGCAGCTCGACGGTGTCGAGGATGCGCCGGGTCAGCCACAGCGGCACGCCGACGATGCGCCGCCGCCGCCCGAACGAGCGCAGGGCGAGGGCGACGATCTCGCGGTGGGTCAGGGTCTCCGGGCCGGCGAGCTCATAGCGGGCGTTGGTGGCCGTGTCGGAGGCCAGAGCGGCCATCACGCACGCGGCCACGTCGTCAGCGCAGATGGGCTGAAAAGCGGCGCTGCCGTCACCCGGGATCGCCATCGCCGGCAGCCACGACATGCGCTGGAGCAGGCGCAGGTAGGGGTCGCCGGGGGCGTAGATGATCGACGGGGCGAACACCGTGTGCTCCAGTTCCGAGGCCACGACGGCGCCTTCGGCCACCGCCTTGGCGCGCATGAGTCGCGCCCGGCTGCGCGTCGAGGCGCCGAGCGTGGAGAAGAACACGAAGCGCCGCACTCCGGCGCGCTCGGCGGCCTGCACCAGGCGCCATGTGGCCACGCCCGACAGCTCCTCGATCGAGCCGTGGGGCTGATCGCGGATGACCGAGGCGAGGTGGATGACGGTGTCCACGCCCCGCAGGGCATGCCGAAATGAGAGGTGATCGCCCAGCTCGCCCAGCGCGATCTGAACGCGCACCCGGTCGGGGCCCAGCCGCCGCGGGTCGCGCACCAGGCAGCGGACCGGTGTGCCGGCAGCGATCAGCGGGGCCAGCAGGGCCCGTCCGACGGTTCCGGTGGCGCCGGTGAGGAGCAGCACCGGCGGGAGGCTACCGGCGCCAGGTGTGTGCCTAGAATGCGCACTCCGCCGCCCACCGCGCGGGCGTTGTGCGAATTGCAACCTAGTAGAGGAATCCGACACACATGGCCTATGTAATCGCCGAGCCCTGCATTGGCACCAAGGACAACTCGTGCGTCGAGGTCTGCCCGGTCGACTGCATCCACCCCACCCCCGATGAGCCTGACTACGACAACGTCGAGATGCTCTACATCGACCCCGAGGAGTGCATCGACTGCGACGCGTGCGTCGAGGCCTGCCCGGTGGACGCTTGCTTCGCGGAGGACCAGCTGCCCGACGAGTGGCAGAAGTACATCCAGATCAACTCCAACTACTACAAGAACTGACGGATCCGCTCACGCGGATCGATCTGGAGATGCGGCCGCGTGGGGGTGCGCACAAGCGCCCCCACGATCGTTAGGCCATCGGGAGCGACATCCCGGCCGGCTTGGGCGCCGCGGCCGGTGACGGCGCCTGCATGACCGGCAGCTCGATCGGGCTCAGCGCGATGAGCCCGCGCGCGCCGTGGCGCAGGGCCTGGGCGGCGGGATCGTCGGGATCGGACATCACCACCGGCACGCCGGAGTCCGACTGCTCGCGCAGCGGCATCGTCAGCGGGATCTTGGCCAGCAGGGGCACGTCGAGCTCCTCGGCCAGAAGCTGACCGCCGCCCTCGCCGAAGATCTGGAAGCGCTCGCCGCCGGGGGTGACAAAGCCCGACATGTTCTCGATCACCCCGGCGATCTCGAGCTTGAGCTTGGCCGCCATCTCGGCCGACCGGGCCGCCACCTTCTGGGCCACCGGCTGGGGCGTGGTGACGATGAGGAACTTGGCCTGGGGCAGCAGCTGCGCAAGCGTCATCGAGACGTCGCCGGTGCCGGGCGGGAGGTCGATGAGCAGGTAGTCCAGCTCACCCCACGCCACGTCCTCCAGGAACTGCTGAAGAGCCTTGTGGAGCATCGGGCCGCGCCACACGACGGCGGCGTCCTGCTCGACGAAGAAACCAATCGACATCACGGAGATGCCGTCGTGGGCGGTGATGGGGATGAGCTTGCGCTCCTCGTTGACCCTGGGCCGCTCCGCGCCGACGCCGAGCATGCGGGGCTGCGAGTAGCCCCAGACGTCGGCGTCGAGCACGCCCACCTTCTTGCCGTCGGCGGCCAGGGCCGCGGCCAGGTTGGCGGTGACGCTGGACTTGCCGACCCCGCCCTTCCCCGAGCCGATGCAGATGACATTCTTGACCTGGGCCAGCGCCCCCTCGGGCAGGCCGCCGCGGCCGAGCTTGCGGCCCAGGGCCGACTTCTCGTCGCCGGAAAGCACGTCGAAGCTGACGTTGACGCCGGTGACGCCATCGAGCTGGCGAACGGCCGTGCTGACGCCGGTCTCGAAGTGGCTGCGGATGGGGCAGCCTGGGGTGGTCAGGGACACCATCACGTCCACCACGCCGTTGGTGTGGACGTTGATCGACCGCACCATCTCCAGCTCGACGATGTCGCGCCGCAGCTCGGGGTCGATGACAGAGCGGAGGGCCTCGGTGACTTGTTCGGTGGTCGGCATACGATCCATTCAAGCAGGTCCGATCGGCCCGTCTGCGGGGGGCGGTCCGTCAGGCGACCGCGGGCGCCAGGCGCTCGATGAGCGCGAGCACGTCGAGGTCGTCGTGGAGGAGGTTCTGGCACATGACGCGGCGCACGCCGGCGTCGCGCAGGGCGGCCAGCTGCTCGGACGCGCGCTCGAGCGTGCCGACGATCCAGGCCTGCGGAGGGTCACTGAGGAACGCACCGGCGCTGGAGCCGATGCGCTCGGCCAGGCGCGTGGCGCGGTCACGCAGCTCGGCCTCGTCGGCGCCGACGACGAACCCGGTCATGACGCTGAACGGGAGCGGATCCCGGCCGGCCGCGTCGCAGGCCCGCAGGACGGCCTCGCGGCGGGTGCGGACGTCATCAACGGTCGCGAAGGGGGTGTTGTACTCGTCGGCGTAGCGGGCCGCCAGCGCGACGCTCCGGGGGCCGGCCGAGCCCCCCATGATCAGCGGCGGGTGCGGGCTCTGCACCGGCTTGGGCTGGGCGTCGAGGTCCTTCAGCGTGTAGTGCGCGCCGCTGAAGGAGAACGGGGCCTGGGTCCACGTGCCCAGCACGACCTGGAGTTGCTCCTCGAGCACGTCGACGCGAGTGCGCGTGTCGGCGAAGGGGAAGCCGTAGGCCTCGTGCTCGCGCTCGTGCCAGCCGGCGCCCAGGCCGAGGTCGATCCGACCGCCGGAGACGTGGTCGGCCGTGACGACGACCTTGGCCAGCTCGGAGGGATGGCGGAAGGTGGCGGGGGAGACCATCGTGCCCAACCGCACGGTTGAGGTGATCGCCGCCAGCGCGGTCAGGGTCGCCCAGGCATCCAGCGAGCCGCGCTCGGGATGCCGGCCGTCGAGGTTCATGTAGTGGTCGGAGCGAAACAGCGTGGGGATGTGGTGCTGCTCGCACCCCTGGGCCAGCGCCACCCATTCATCCCAGCTGACGCCCTCCTGCCCCTCGATCATCAGACACAGATCCACCTGGCTCACCCCTCCCGCTATCGGATTTCCGCAGAGGCTAGGGCGGCTCTGGCGCAAACGCACGCACCGCGGGCCGCCGCGCGCGCGTTGGCGCCACTTAAAGACCGACGGGGCGCCACTTCCGTGACGCCCCGGCGGTTGAGGGAGGAGAGGGTGCTACGTCCGCCGGCGAGGATATGAGGCCGGCGAACCTCTCCCGCCTGGGGCGCTCTCCTCGGCGCCCGGCGGGGGAAGGGGTTAGGAGATCGCGGTCAGGCGGTCCTGGGCCTCCGTGACGAGCTTCTCGACGCGCGAGCCGACGACGCCAGACTGCTTCTCCAGATCCTTGCGCACCGAGCGCACCTCGCGCTCGACGCGGCGGCGGTTCTGCTTGACCGTGCGCTCGACGCGGGTGCGGCGCTGGCGCAGCTCGCGCTCGAACTTGGTCCGGGTGCGGCGCACCTGGCGCTCAAACCGGTTGCGGGCGCTGGCGCCGCGGCGCTCGTAGCGCTTGAGCTCGCGCTCGACCGAGGCGCGGGTGCCGTACTTGGTGGCCAGGTCCTTGACCGTCGAGACCAGGTTCTCGCGGGCCAGGAGGCTGGCGCCGACGGGCACGAGGACAGCGCGCTCGGCGATGAGCTGCGCCTGCCCGACGACGGTCTTGGGCTGCGTGGACGTGGTCGTCGACGAACCGGGCGTGGTGCGTCGCGCGGTGGAACGCGTGCCCGCGGCGCTGCGACGGGCGGTGGTCCGGGTGCTGCGCGCCGCCGACTTCGTCGCGCTGGCGCCCTTGCGTGCGGTGGTTTTGGCGGTCGTGGTCGCCGCCTGTGCCGTGCTGGAGGCCTGAGTGCCTCCCGGATTGCTGTTGGTAGCCATTGCTTGCCTCACTCCGCTTTCAATTCGTACTTAGATGGTAGCGCTTCATCGAACACATGTTTGTAAACCGCCTGTCCGTCTCGGTTACATTTCCCTTGAGCGGACGTGAGCGCGCCACCCACGCACTACACGCACAGCGGCGATGCCAGCATCGCCTACCAGGCGGTGGGCGACGGCCCATGCGACCTGGTGGTGGTCAACGGCCCCGCATCGCACCTGGAGCTGATGTGGGAGGAGCCGCGGACGGCGAGCACCTTCCGCACCATGGCCCGGTTCTCCCGGCTGATCATGTTCGACCGGCGCGGCACCGGCCTATCTGACCCGGTTACCGCGCCGCCCACGCTCGAGCAGCAGGTGGATGACCTCAGCGCGGTGCTCGACGCCACCGGATCAGACCGCGTTTCGATCATCGGGGGGTCGGACCTAGGGCTCTCGGCCCTGTTTGCCGCCACCTACCCCGAACGGGTGACGGCGCTGGTCCTCAGCGGGGTGGCTGCCGACGGGGCGCACACACTTGTCGGCCGCAGCCATCAGGCGATGCTCGATGCGATCGAGAAGGACTGGGGCGACGGCACGCTCGTCTCGGTCTTCGCCCCCAGCCAGGCCGGCAACCCGGAGTTCGTCGAGTGGTGGGGGCGCATGCAGCGCTCGGCCGTCAGCCCAGGCATGGCTCGCAAGCTGATGGACATGACCGCGCAGACGAACCTGAGGGCCATCCTGCCCACGATCAGCGTCCCCACGCTCGTCATGCACCGCACCGGCGACCGGGTCGTTCCGGTGGAGTGCGGGCGCGAGGTCGCCGCGCTCATACCGGGTGCCCGCTTCATCGAGTACGAGGGCGAGGACGCCTACATGTGGTGCGACGCGCCCGGGCTGTCGGACATCGAGGAGTTCCTCACCGGCCGTCGCTCGGCGGCGTCTCCGGACCGGGTTCTGGCCACCGTGATGTTCACGGACATCGTCGGCTCCACCGAGGAGCTCTCGCGGCTGGGCGACCGCCGCTGGCGCGCCCGGCTCGAGGACCATGACCGGATCATCCGTGAGGCCCTGCGACGCTGGCGCGGGCGCGAGATCAAGACCTTCGGCGACGGCTTCCTGGCCACTTTCGACGGGCCGGCGCGAGCGGTCGGCTGCGGCGGCGACATCGTCGAGGAGCTCGCTGAGCTGGGCCTGAGCGTGCGGATCGGCCTGCACACCGGGGAATGCGAGCAGCGCGCTGACGACGTCAGCGGCATCGCCGTGCACATCGCCTCGCGCGTGATGCACGCGGCCGGCTCCGGAGAGGTGCTGGCGTCCAGCACGGTCAAGGACCTGGTTGTGGGGTCCGGGCTTCGCTTCTCAGACCGCGGCGGGCACGCGCTGCGCGGCGTGGAGGACGAGTGGCACCTCTACGCGCTCGATCGCGAGCCGGTGGGCGCGCGGCCCTACGCGCTCGAGCGCTGAGCGATCTGCCGCTGGAACCCGACCCGCCGCAGCCAGGCGGTGGGCTCGGCCAGCTCGGCGAGGGTCGGCAGCGCCTCCGGGCCCGAGAACACGTGCGTCAGCGCCGCCGGGCCCGCGGCGCGCACGATGGCGTCGCAGAAGTACTTGCCCTGCTCGTACTGGCGCAGCTTGAGCTCCAGGCCCATCAGCTTGGCCACCAGCCGCGAAAGGCCCGACTGGGACTGTCGACGGCGGTCCAGCGCGGCGCGAAGCTGGGGCAGAGAGGGCAGCAGATCCGGCGCGACGGCGTCCATCACGTGCTCGGCGTGCCCCTCGATCACCGCCATCACCGCCTGCACGCGATCCAGCGTGTCGCGCTCGCCGGGGCTGGCCACGATCGAGACGAGATCCCCGCGGCGCAGCGCCGCCGCCGTGCGCCTGATCTCGGGGCGGGTGGGCAGGCGCAGCTTGCGCTCGCCGTCCAGCCGCAGCTCGGCGCTGCGCATGAGCTCGGAGACCAGACCGGCGACGTGACCGTGCAGCCACGGCACGGCGGCGAACTGGACGGCGTGGGTGACCTCGTGCAGCGCCACCCATGTCATGAACTCGTCCTCGCGGGCCTGGAACGAGCGCATGGCCTGCCCCAGGTTGGGCAGCACGAACAGCAGCCGCGGCGGGGCCGACGCCTCGGCCTCATCCAGCAGGACCAGCTCGTACTGGCCGAGCACCCGCTGGGCCAGATATCCCAGCACCACGCCCACCTCGGTCGTGACCACGACGCCGAGGGCGAGCTGCGCGGCGGGGCGCAGCGGCCCCAGCCCATCGCCCGCCCGCTCCAGCACGGGATCCAGCAGGCCGCGCATCGCGGTGATGTTGGTCTGCACCCATTCCCGCCGGCCGATCCCCTCCGGCGGGGGCAGTGGCCGCGTGGGCTCCAGCCCGGTATAGGCGGTCACGCGGCGCTCGGCCTCGACGGCCAGCGCGGGGAGGCTCGCGTCCGCCGCCGCCGCCGTCGCGTCGCCGGTGCCGGCGAGGTAGCCGGCGATCTTCTCGGCGAGGATCCAGTCGATCACCACGGAACCGACTCCAGCTCGCGCAGGGTCTCGGCGGAGCGCGCCGCCACGAGGTGGGAGCTGGGGGTGGCGTCCAGCGGTGCGTCGAGGGGGTCGTCGCGGTCGGCGAAGCTGACGAAGCCGCCGGCTTCGCGCACGATGAGCTGGCCGGCGGCGGCATCGACGCCCCGGCAGCGCTGGAGCGTGACCATGGCGTCGAAGCGGGCGCCGGCCACCTGGCACAGCGTCGACGCGATCGTCCCCAGCGCCCGCAGCCGGCGGGCCGATTGCTCGAGCGGCTCGATCGCCGCGTGGATCAACCGCGGGTCCGAGGACTCGATGCCCAGCAGCTCGAGGCGGCCGTCGCGCGAGCGGCGCTCGGGCAGGGTGGGGTCCAGCGCCACGCCGTCGCGCCAGGCGCCCTCGCCGCGCCGTGCCCACCACTGCTCGCGGGCGCCGAAGTCATGGACGAAGCCGAACGCCACGTCGGCCATCGTGTCCCCGTCGGCGACCGCCAGCGACACCGCGTAGTGGCAGGCGTCGCGCTTGGCGTTCAGCGATCCGTCGATGGGATCGATGATCACACACACCCCGCCGCCGCCGAAATCGACGTCGCCGCGCTCCTCGCTGACCACATGAAAGCGATGTCCCTCATCGTGCAGCGCCTGGAGATGGTCGAGGATGACCGACTCGGCGGCGCTGTCGATCTCGAGCGTGCGGTCCCCGCCGCTGCCGCGCGTCCCCGTCTCGCGGGCGCGCTCGGCGGTTGTGGGAACGGCGGCGAGGATGTCGGTGAGACCGTCCACCGCACGCCGGCAGAGTCCCAGCCAATCCGCGTCGAGTGCCGTGCCTGTCGTGCCCATCCTGAGACCTATGCTGTCAAACGGTGAGCCAGGAGCACTCAAGCGGTCCGTCCTATGACGGCTTGAACCTGCTCGCCGACGGCGCCGCCTCCGACCGCCCGCTCGACGGCCTGCTCCCCGCTCAGAGCGAGATCGCCACCCACACCGACGGACGGGTGCTCATTTTCGGCGCTGCCGGAACAGGCAAGACCCGGGTGCTGGAGGCGCGCTTCGGCTGGCTCGTCGCCCAGGGGTGCGCTCCGGAGCGCATCGGGGTGCTCGTGCCCACGGGGGCGCGCGCCGCCGCTCTGCGCGCCCGGCTCGAGACCCGCCTGCGGCGCGGCTATGACGAGCTGTTCGTGCTCACCCCGGCCGCACTGGCCGGCCTGGTGCTGCGCGCGGCCGGCGCCGGCGCTGACCCGTTCGAGTCGGTGCTCACCCCCGGCGACCGGCTGGCGATGCTGGTGGAGCGCATCGACGAGCTCTCGTTGCGTCACCACGACTTCGGCGGGCGCCCCAACACCCTGCTGGGCGGGTTCGTGCGCCGGATCGACCGTCTGAAGGCCGAGCTGGTCGCCGCCGAGGCGTACCTCGCCTGGGCGCAGGGGCTCGCTGACGAGGCCCCGGACGCCGAGCCCGAGCGCGAGTTCGCTCAGATCTACTGCACGCACGAGCGGATGCTGGCCGAGGCCGGGGCCCGCGACGACGGCGACCTCATCGTGAGCGCCCTCGGCCTGGCCCGCGCCCAGCCGCACCTGGCACGGCGCTTTGACTACCTGCTCATCGACGATGCGCAGGAGCTCGATCTGGCGCCGGCCACGCTGGCGATGGAGGTCTCCGCGCGCCGCGCGGTGACGATCGCCGGGGACCCGCACGCCGGGCTGCGGCGCTACCGCGGCGCCGCGGCGGGTCGGATGCGGAGCTTTGAGACCGGCGACACCCGTGTGGTGGCGCTGGAGCGCACGCAGCGCTGCCCGGCGCGGATCTGGCAGGCCGCGGAGGCCGCGCTGGGCGAGCGTCTGTCCCCGCCCACCCGCGCCAGCTCGGCGGGTGGCGTCTGCACGCTGTGGCGCTGTGCCAACGAGCGCTCCCAGGCCCAGTCGGTGGCCGTCGACGTCGAGCGCCTGCTGGGCCGTGACGGCGTCCCCGCGGGGAGGGTCGCGATCCTCGTCCCGGAGATCACCCACGAGGGCCAGGCGGTCAGCGTGGCACTGGAGGAGCGGGCCATCCCCCATCGGCTGGTGGGCGAGGCGGCGTTCTTCCAGCGGGCCGAGATCCGCGACGTGCTGGCCTGGCTGCGGCTGCTGGCTGACCCCACCGACGCCGGCGCCGTCGTCCGGGCCCTGGCGCGACCGCCGATCGAGCTGCGCTCCGTGGACATCGCCCGGTGCACCCAGATCGCCCGGCGGCGCAAGCTCGACATGGTCAGCGCGCTGGCGGCCGCGATCGAAGCGCCTCAGGTGCCGCCGGAGGCCCGCGAGCGCATCCGCGTATTCCTCAAGCTCTACAAGGCCGGCACGGCGGCCATCGACACAAGCCGCCCCGACCTCTACGTCCACCGGCTCATCGAGCGCCTGGGCCTGCGCCGCCAGCAGCTGTTCGCGGCCCAGTCAGACGTGGTGGAGCGGCTGCGCGCGCTGGCCGCGTTCGGCGAGCTGGCCGCCGCCTATGTCACCCGCACCCCGCAGGCGACTCCGCGGGAGTTCGCGCGCTCGATCAGCGCGGTCGCGGACTTCGGGCTGCGCGAGCAGGAGGAGCCCGATCTCGGCGACGCCGCGGCGGTGCAGGTGCTGACGCTCGCCGCCAGCGGAGCCCTGGAGGCCGACCACGTATACGTGATCGGGCTGCACGCCGGGGTGGCGATGACAGCCCCCGAGCGGATTCCGGACTCGCTGCTGGCCGAGGAGCTGCCCGCTGACACCGAGGAGACCCGCCGCGCCGCCCTGGCCCAGGCGCTCTATGTGGCGCTCAGCCGGGCGCGCTCGCGCCTCGTGCTCTCCTACCCCCAGGCCGACGACAGGGGCGCGCCGCTCGCGCCCGCGCCGGCGCTGGAGGCGGTCGCCGCCGCGCTGGGCGCGGTGTGGGAGGAGCGCGAGGAGGAGCTGTTCGGGCCGGCCGAGACGCTGCACTCCACCTACCGGCTCCTGCGCGACGAGCTGTTGGAGGGCACCATGCGCGCCGGCGGGCGGCTGGGGGAGCTGCGCTTCGACACCGACCTGGACGTCTCGCACGCGGTGGTGCGCTACCTGGAGCTGCTCAAGCTGGCGGCGCTGATCGCGCAGGGCGGACGCGACGAGTCGCGCAGCGTGGCCGAGTCGCTGCGCGACATCAACTCCCGCATTCTGCAGGCAGTCACCGCCGAGCAGCGCGAGATCTTCGAGTCCTCCGCGCTGGACGACTACCTGCTCGACGCCGAGCGCGACGCCCGCCGCCGCGCCCAGGCGATCGTCGCCCGCGACGAGCCGTCGCTGGAGCCGTTCCTGCCCCGGCGCGGCGACGGCGTGGTGCTGTCGGCCACCGACATCGACACCTACCGCACCTGCCCGCTGAAGTACAAGTTCGCCCGCGTGTTCCGGATCCCGCAGGAGCCGACGCTGCACCAGCGGTTCGGGATCCTCGTGCACCAGGTGCTCGAGCGCTTCCACGCGCAGGATGCCGGCACGCTGCCCGAGCTGCTGGGTCTGCTGGAGGCCGGCTGGCGGCGCGGCGGCTTCGGCGACTCCGAGGAGGAGCGCCAGCTGCGGGGCAAGGCGGCCTCGTCGCTCACTCGCTACCACGAGCGCTTCCGCTCCGAGGAGGCCCAGCCGGTGTGGTTCGAGCGCCAGTTCACGTTCAAGCTGGGCCCGCATCTGCTGCGGGGGCGGGTGGACCGCGTCGACCGGCTGCCCGACGGCGAATACGAGCTGATCGACTACAAGACCGGGCGGCCCAAGACCGCCGAGCAGCTGGTCGAGGACGTCCAGCTCTCGCTCTACGCCGTGGGCGCTCGTGAGGCCTGGCAGCTCGAGGCCTCCCGCCAGGCCTATTACTACCTGCTCGACGATCAGAAGGTGGCGGTCCCCTCCGACGACGGCGACCGGGCCGACTGGGTGCGCGGGGTGGCGATGGAGGTAGCCGAGGGGATCCTGTCGCAGGGTTTCGAGCCCACGCCGTCGTTCGCGGCGTGCTCGATGTGCGACTACCGGCTGGTGTGCCCCGCCGCCGAGCGCTGACGCGCCCGCCGGCCGCCGGGGGCCGCTATTCGGAGCCCGAGCCCTCGCCGCCGCGCTGGCGCAGAAAACGCTGCAGGTCGCGGGCGATCGTCTCGCCTGACGGCAGCGCGGTGGGCGAGTCGTCGGCCTCGTCGCTGGCGGCCTGCTCGAGGCGCTCGACGAAGGCCTGGACGTCGGGGTCTGACTGGACGGCCACGTTGACCTGCCGCTCGTAATCGGCCGAGGCCGTCTCGAGATCGGAGCCGTCGACGGCCACGCCGACGAGGCCCTCGAGCTTGCGCACAAGCGCCAGCGCCGCCTTGGGGTTGGGGGTGGCGGCGATGTAGTGGGGGACGGCGGCCCACAGGCTCGCCGAGGGCAGCCCCGCCTGTTGGCAGGCGGCGTGCAGGATGCCGACGATCCCGGTGGGCCCCTCGTAGGAAGAGGGGGCCAGGCCGAGCCGGGCGACCAGTGCCTGGTCTGAGCTCAGGCCGGTGACCGAGATGGGTCGCGTGTGCGGCACATCGGCGAGCAGCGCGCCCAGCGTCACCACGAGCTGGACGCCGAGCGCCTCGGCCAGCTCGACCACGAGCTGGCAGAACGTCCGCCAGCGAAACGACGGCTCGGACCCGGTGAGCAGGATCAGATCGCGCGGCGCCCGCGGAACGCGCGCCTCGAAGAGCTCCACCGCGGGCCACACGATCTCGCGGGTCTGGCCCTCCACCATCTTGACCCGCGGACGCGTCGCCTGGAAGTCGTAGAAGTCCTCGGGATCGATGGTCGCGAAGCGCTGCGCGCCCAGTGCGCTGCCCACGTACGTGATGGCACTCGACGCCGCGTCGGCAGCGTCGTTCCAGCCCTTGAACGCGCAGATCAGCGCCGGGGCCCGAAGCCCGTCGGGGCGGTGCTCCCATTGCAACGGCTGCATCCGGACCACCGTACATCATGGGCTCATGCCGCCTGACGCCAGCACCGCGCCCACGATCAGCGTCCTGCGCCCCGGGCAGGACGTCGACGGCGTGTTCGCCTGCACCCGCAAGGACCGCCTGATGACCCGCACCGGATCCCCCTACCTGGCCCTGGAGCTGCGCGACCGCAGCGGCGCCGTCGCCGCCCGGGCGTTTCAGGGCGCCGATGCGCTGGCCGGGCGTTTCGAGCGGGGCGACCTCGTCCGAGTCCGGGGCCGGGTTGAGCGCTTTCGCGATGAGCTGACCCTGGAGGTCGTGGACATCGCCCGGATCGCCGCCGACGACGGGATCGACCCCGCTCGGTTCCTGCCTACGGCCTACCGCGATATCGACGAACTCGACGGCTTTCTTGAGCATTTGGCGGGAGAGGTCTACGACCGCGGTTTCCAGGGACTTCTGCGCCGGCTGCTCGACGACGATGCCCTGCGGGCCGAGTGGCGCCGGGCGCCGTGCAGCCGCGCCGGCCACCACGCCTACCTCGGCGGGCTGCTGGAGCACACGGTGGCGGTGACGACGCTGGCCCACGAGACCTGCCAGCTGCACCCGGGCCTGAACTCCGACCTGCTGCTGTGCGCCGCGCTGACCCACGATCTGGGACGCACCCGGGAGTTCACCTACGGCGCCGAGATCGGGTTGACCGACGAGGGCCGGCTGCTGGGGCATCTGGTCATCGGCGAGCGGATGCTGTCCGAGCGCAGCGCCGGCGTGCTGGATGACGAGCGGCGGCTGGCGCTGCTGCACTGCGTGCTCTCACACCACGGTGTCGGGTCGGCGCCGGGGGCGCGGTTCGCCTCGCCCGAGGCGCTGGCGCTGTATCGGCTCAACGCGGTGGACGCGGCGGTCAAGGGCGCGCTGGAGCACGGGCTCGGAGCTGACTGAGTCCGCGCGACAGCGCTCGCGCACGTCACAGACGGCTGAGGAGGGGTGGCAGCGGACCTACAGGGGGGTGATGCAGATTAGGGCTGCTCAGCAACCACCAGACGACGCACGTCCCCGGCGCTGCCCGGACCGACCCTTCCCCAAGCCCGTCGTAAACGTTGTCGTCCGCCACTCGCGCCCTCGGAGCCCGGCTAGAATCGGTTGCGCAGTCAAACTTTCGTCCAGCCGCGAAGGAGGCGCCGTGGACATCGAGATCTGGAGTGACATCGCCTGTCCCTGGTGCTACGTGGGCAAGCGCCGCTTCGAGGCCGCCCTGGCCCAGTTCGAGCACCGCGACGAGGTGACGATCACGTGGCGCAGCTTCGAGCTGGACCCGGAGGCGCCGGCCCAGCGCGAGGGCGACCGGGCCGAGCACCTGGCGCGCAAGTACGGCATGTCCCTCGAGCAGGCCCGCCAAGCCGAAGAGCAGATGACGGAGACGGCCGCCGGCGAGGGGCTGGACTTCCGCTTCGACGTGGCCCGCGCCGGCAACACCTTCGACGGGCACCGCCTCGTACATCTGGCCAAGGCGCACGGCCTGCAGGACGAGATGAAGGAGCGCCTGCTGCGCGCCTACTTCAGCGAGGGCGAGCTGATCTCGGACCGCGATGCTCTGACGCGGTTGGCCGAGGAGGTCGGGCTGCCCGCCGACGAGGTGCGCGAGGCGCTGGCCGGCGACCGCTACGCCGCCGAGGTCCGCGAGGACGAGCGACTCGCCCACAGCTTCGGCATCAGCGCCGTGCCCACGTTTGTCGTCGACCGCCGGATCGGGGCCTCCGGCGCCCATCCGCCCGAGGCGCTGCTCAGCCTCCTCAACCAGGGGTGGGAGACGCGCACGCCCGTGGCCGTGACCGCTGGGCCCGACGGCGAGTCCTGCGGCGTGGACGGCTGCTGAGGCTCAGCCCTGCAGTCGCTGCGTGCCGTAGGTGCGGTTGATCCGCCCGCGCTTGCCGGCGATCTGCCACGGGCCCGGCGTGAAGTCGAGCGCCAGATTGACGAGCCACACGATGACCGTGGCCCACACCAGGGTCCAGAAGCCGTCGATGTGGAAGCCGGAGACGATGGCGTCGGTGAGGTCGAGCATCAGCATCGACACGAAGAACCACGCGATGCCGAGCGTCAGCAGCGCCAGCGGGAGGGTGATGAAGCGCAGCAACGGCTTGAACAGCGTGTTGAGCACGCCGAACACGGCAGCGGCGAACAGCAGCGAGCCGAAATTGTTCGAACTGACGTCGCTGAGCAGAAGGGTCACCACCCCCAGCACCAGCGCGTTGGTGAGCCACGAGATGAGCAGGCGAATGGCGAGAGGCGGCGGTTCGATCATGGGTCCCATCCGATGGTCGGCTGTCGTGCTCGAAGGCTACAGGTAGCGTTCCGCCGTTCATGGGATTCACCGCCCAGCGGCGCAGTGGCACAGGTCCGCCCCTGGTGCTGCTGCACGGCTTCACCGACACGTGGCGGACCTGGGAGCTCGTGCTCCCCGCCTTGGAGGCCCGCCACGACGTGCTCGCCGTCACGCTCGCCGGACACGCCGGCGGACCGCCGCTGCCGGGCGAGCTGGGCGACGACACGCTGGCCGAGGGCGTGGAGCGCGCGATGGACGCGGCGGGGTTCGAGCTCGCCGACGTCGTGGGCAACTCGCTGGGCGGCTACACGGCGCTGCGGCTGGCGGCGCGCGGGCGGGCGCGCAACGTCGTGGCGCTGGCGCCGGCGGGCGGCTGGGCCGAGGGAGACGACTCCTACAAGGAGACGCTGCGCCACTTCGTCACCACCCGCGAGCTGGCCCGGGCCGCGGCCCCGCACGCCGACGCGATCGCCGCCTCGCCGGAGGGCCGCCGCCAGGCCACGGGGTTCATCACCGTCAACTTCGACCACATACCTGCGGAGCTCATCGCCCACCTGATCCTTGGGGTCGCCGGGTGCGAGGGTGCGCCGACGCTCATCGAGTACGCGTACGCCCACGGCTGGAGCCTGGACGCTGAGCGGGTGACGTGTCCGGTGCGCTTCGTCTGGGGGACCGCCGACCGGCTGCTGCCGTGGCCGCGGACCGCTGCGCGATACCGCGAGCGCTGGTTCCCCCATGCCGACTGGGTGGTCCTCGACGGCGTGGGCCACTGCCCGCAGCTCGATGTCCCGACCGAGACCGCTCAGCTCATCCTGGGCTTCACGGCCGGCTAACCGCCGCGCGCCTCATTTGGTCACGGGGCGGATGCGCAGGAATGCGGGCGAGCTCGAGCTCCCGCAGGCCGGGAACGGGAAGGGGATCACCTTGGACGACGTCTGGTCGGGCGGGAACACGCGCAGCCCAGCGGCGGTCGTGGGCGGGCATTTGGGCAGCGCGCCGATGTCGACGATCCCCAGCGTGGAGTGCGCGGTGCGGCCGTTGCCGATCGTGATGGTCTTCACGGTCTGGCCCGTGTCGCGGGTGCCGGGCTTGCCCAGCTGCCCGCCTCCCAGCTTGACCGCCGAGACGCCCGGGAAGCCGCGCAGCGTGCAGGCGTGCCCCGACAGGTTGGTGTAGTTCAGCGTGTAGAAGATCGTCCCGGCGGTGCCGTTGCCCTGGGTGTTCATCCAGATCACCAGGCCGCCGGTCTCGCAGGGCGGGGTGGACGCGCCGGCGGCGGAAACGTCGGTCAGGACCAGAGCGGCGACGGGCGCGGCGACGGCGCACACGGCCAAGACGCCGCGGAGCATCCGCGGGGCGGAGCCGGAGTGTCGGGATGCGGTCATGGGGACTCCTCGGTTCGGGTCGGCCGGCTGCCGGTCCCCGGTTCGGGCCGATCGGCCTGCCGGCGTGTGCGGCGCGATTATCCCCTGCGGGGAGGTCACATTCCGCTGGCCCGTAGCGTTTCATAGCCAGACGATGGCCGTCGCCCCCGCTTCACCTCAGGTGCCCGGCGCCGCGCGCCGGCTGGCGCTGCTCGCCGCGCTCCTCACCGTCTGCCTGTGGGCGTCGGCGTTCGTGGGCATCCGCTATGCCGGCCGTGAGCTCGGGCCCGGGCCGCTCGCGCTGGCGCGGCTGCTGGTCGGCAGCGCCGCGTTGGGAGCCATGATGCTGCTCCGGCGCCCGCCCATGGTGGGCCGGCCGGGGCTGCCGGGGGTGATCGTATGCGGCGTGCTGTGGTTCGGCGCCTACAACGTGGCGCTCAACGCGGCCGAACGGCGGGTGGACGCGGGGACGGCGTCGCTGCTGGTCAACGTGGCGCCCCTGTTCATCGCCATCCTCGCCGGCCTCGCGCTCAAGGAGGGCATCGGCCGCCTGCTGGTGGCCGGCTGCATCGTCTCGTTCAGCGGCGTCGCGCTCATCGCGCTGGGCACGTCGCGACACGGGCTGAACGCGGGGTGGGGGGCCGCGCTGTGCATCGTCGCCGCGGCGGTGTACGCCGTCGGGGTCGTGGCTCAGAAGCCCGCCCTGCGCTACGGCTCGCCGCTGGCGATCACGTGGCTGGCCTGCACCATCGGGGTCCTCTGCTGCCTGCCCTACGCCCCCGCCATGGTGCGCCAGATCGGCCACGCCAGCCCGGCTGCGCTCGAGTGGACGGTGTACCTCGGCCTCGTGCCCACCGCGATCGGATTCTCCACGTGGGCCTATGCGCTGGCGCGCACCGACGCGGGCAAGCTGGGGTCCACGACCTACCTGGTGCCGCCGATCGCCGTGCTGCTCGGCTGGGCCATCCTGGGCGAGGTGCCGCCGCTGATCGCGCTGCCGGGCGGGATCCTCTGCCTGGCCGGGGTGGGGTTGGCACGCTGGAGCCCCCGGGTTCCCGCGGGTTCGCGAGTCGTCCTGCCGGAAGGGGATTCACTAGCCTCGAAGTGATGGCGCAGCTCATCGAACTCGACGGCATTCGCCCCACCATCGGCGAGGAGGTGTTCCTGGCGCCGACGGCGATCCTGATCGGCAATGTCCACGTGGGCGACCGCTCCAGCGTCTGGTTCGGCGCCGTGCTGCGGGGCGACCTGAGCCGGATCGAGATCGGGGAGCGCTGCTCGATCCAGGACACCGCGGTCATCCACTGCGCCATAGACCTGCCCACGATCATCGGCCACGAGGTCACCGTCGGCCACGGCGCGCTGCTCGAGGGCTGCACCATCGAGGACGGCGCGGTCATCGGGATGGGGGCCACGGTGCTTCAGCACGCCCACGTGGGCGAGCGCGCGATGATCGCCGCCGGCGGTGTGGTCCCGGAGCGCGTGCGCGTGGCGCCGGGCGTCCTGGCCGCGGGCGTGCCCGTGACCGAGCGCAAGGCGCTCTCGGGTTCGGCGGCGCGCTGGTCCGAGATGGCGGTGGAGGACTACCAGGAGCTGCGCCGCCGCTACCTGGCAGCGGGCACCGAGACGGTGGGGCGGTGAACCGCGCGGCGATTGTCGGCGCCGGCCCGTCGGGCTTCTACGCCGCCGACGCGCTGCTCAAGGCCGGGTTCGCCGTCGACGTCTTCGACGCCCTGCCGACGCCCTACGGGTTGGTGCGCGCCGGGGTCGCCCCCGACCACCCGAAGATCAAGTCGGTCATCCGCGTCTACGCCAAGACCGCCACGCACGAGTCGTTTCGCTTCTTCGGCGGCGTGTCGCTGGGCGTCGAGATCTCCCCCCAGGACCTGTTGGCGCGCTACCACGCGGTGATCTATGCGGTTGGCACCTCGACCGACAACCGCCTTGGCATCCCCGGGGAGGACCGCCCCGGCTCGCACGCCGCGACCGAGTTCGTGGCCTGGTACAACGGCCACCCCCACTTCGCCGACCACATGTTCGACCTCAACGGCGGGCGGGCGGTGGTGATCGGCAACGGCAACGTGGCGATCGACGTGGCGCGGATGCTGGTGCTCGACCCCACGGAGCTTCAGCCGACCGATACCGCCGACCACGCCCTGGAGGCGTTCGGCGCGGCCGGGGTCACCGAGGTGGTCCTGCTGGGCCGCCGTGGGCCCGCCGAGGCGGCGTTCACCAACCCCGAGCTGCGCGAGCTGGGCGAGCTGCAGCGCGCCGACGTGATCGTGGACCCGGCGCAGCTCGAGGGCGTCGAAGTGCCCGAGGACGCCGACGCCACCAAGCGCCGCAACGTCCAGATCCTGCGCGACTACGCCCAGCGCGAGCCGACCGGCAAGTCCCACCGGCTCGAGCTGCGCTTCCTGCGCTCGCCGGTGGAGATTCTGGGCGACGGGGAGGACGGGCCGGTGACCGGCGTGCGCGTGGCCATCAACCGGCTGGTGCACAGCGAACGGCCGGGTCCGGGCCGAGTCGACCGGCGAGACCGAGGACATCGAGTGCGGCCTCGTCCTGCGCTCGATCGGCTACCGGGGCACCCCGCTGGCGGGCATCCCGTTCGACGACCGCCGCGGGCTGATCCGCAACGACGGCGGCCGCGTGGTCAACGACGACGGGGTGTGCCGCGGCGAGTACGTCGTGGGCTGGATCAAGCGCGGGCCCACCGGCGTGATCGGCACCAACAAGAAGGACGCGGCTGACACCATGGCCCGGATTCTCGAGGACGTCGAGGCGGGCGCGCTGAGCCGCCCCGACCCCGCGCTGTCGGACCCCGATGCGGTCGCCGCCTGGCTGACCGAGCGCGTCCCTGGTCACATCACATGGGCCGGCTGGGAGATGATCGACGCCTACGAGTCCAGCCTGGGCGAGCCGATGGGCCGGCCCCGGGTCAAGCTGGTGCGCCTGGCCGAGCTGCTGGAGGCCGGCCGGGGCCCGGGCTGAGCCGCCACGCGTCGGCGCTCAGCCGCAGCACCGCGATGGTCTCGCCGCCGCGCCCGGTGCTCTCTGACTCATGGCTCAGGCCGATGGCCGCGGCGACGGCGAGCGACCCGGCGTTGGCCGGGGCGATCCGGGCGAGGATGCTCGGGGCGCCCACGCGCCCAAACGCCTCGTCACGCACCGCGGCGGCGCCCTCGCGGGCCAGGCCGCGGCCCCACACGCCCGGGGTCAGCCACCAGCCGATCTCGTACTCGCCAGGGTCGACGCCGGCTCCCTCGCCGGCGTAGTTGAGCGCGATGAAGCCAATCGGCGTCCCGTCGTGCAGACGCGCGACCCGCCACCCGAACCCGTGACTGCCCCAGTGCGACGCGATGTGCGCGGCCACGTCGTGGATGCGCGCGTCCGCCCAGGTCGTGCCGTCGCCGATGTGGCGCATCACCGCGGGCGTGCGGGCGAGGTCGGCCAGCAGCCTGGCGTCGGCCGCGGCCCAGGGGTCCAGGCGCAGGCGCTTGGTGTGTAACGGAGCGGGCACCATCGGCACATTAGAGGCCGCTCACCGTTGACTAGGCTCGGGACGTGCGACGTCTCGGTCCGGCCATGGTGGAGCGCGACTTCCGCCTGTGGTGGGTGAGCGTCCTGCTCATGTGGGTCAGCCTCCAGATGCTGGAGGTGGCGATCGGCTGGGAGGTGTACTCCCAGCACGGCTCGGCGCTGGACCTGGGCTGGATCGGCCTGGCCGAGTTCGTACCGATGTTTCTGCTGGCCCTGCCCGCGGGGCAACTCGCCGACCGCGCGCCCCGGCGGGTGGTGTTCGCCGGCTCGCTGCTGATCGGCGCGGGCGTCGGGGTGGGCCTGGCTCTGGTCAGCGGGTCGGGCACCACCGCGGTGGTGCCGTACCTGGCGCTCGCCGTCGGCGCCGGCACCTCGATGGCTCTGGGGACGCCCGCCGCCCGGGCCCTCCCACCGACCCTGGTCGCGCCCGAGCTTCTGCAGAGTGCGATGACGCTGCGGGCGATCGCCAGCCAGATCGGCCAGGTGCTGGGCCCGGCGCTCGGCGGCCTGCTGTATGGGGTGTCGCCGTCGCTCGTCTACCTCCTGGCTGGAGGCGCGTGCGTGGCGGCGGCTGGATTCGTCATCGCCATGCGCCCCGCCGGGGCGGCCGATGTCCCCGCTCACGCCGAGGAGGGCGAGCACGACGATGCTGACCTGCACAGCGTGCTCGAGGGGCTGCGGTTCGTGCGCCACACCCAGATCCTCCTCGGCGCGATCTTGCTCGACCTGCTGGCGGTGCTGTTCGGCGGGGCGGTGGCGCTGCTGCCGATCTTCGCCCGTTCGATCCTGCACGTCGGGGCCACCGGGCTCGGCGTGCTGCGGGCGGCGCCGGCGATCGGCGCGCTCCTGGCTGCGGTGGCCATCACCCGCCGCCCGATCGCGGGGCGCGCCGGCCGCCTCCTGCTGACGGTCGTCTTCCTCTACGGCGCCAGCATGGTGGTGTTCGGCCTCTCGCGCTCGTTCCCGCTCTCCCTGCTGGCCCTGGGTGTGAGCGGCTTCGTCGACCTCTACAGCATGAACATCCGCTCCACGACGGTGGCCCTGGCCACGCCCGACCGCCTGCGCGGCCGCGTCAACGCCGTGGAGATGGTGTTCATCAGCGCGTCCAACCAGCTGGGCTATTTCGAGTCCGGGGTGGCTGCGGCGTTGGTGGGGACGATCCCGGCGGTGGTCGGCGGGGGCGTGATGACGATGCTGATCGCCATCAGCTGGCGGCGGCTGTTCCCGGCGCTGGCCGACGTGGACCGCCTGGAGACGCTCCGGCCGGCGTCCTCGGGGGCTCCGGTCGAGGCCCATGCCTAGGCCTCTGGTGTCCTGAACCACAAATTCGGTGTCATCCACGCCCAGCCGCTCGCGACGCTGCTCACGAATTTCCGGTTCACGACACTAGGTGAATACGAAGTCGGCGGCGGCGAAGGACCGCGTGCGCTCCATGTACTCGCGCATGTAGCCGGGCCAGTTGGCCACGATCCGGCCGTGCCTGTCGCGATACCAGGAGTCGCACCCCGTCCACGCGGTGCCGGCGAAGCGCGACTGCAGCTCGCGGTCTGATGCCGCCTCCACCTCGGGGCGCACCTCCAGGCTGCGATGGCCGCCGGCCCGCAGGTGCTCCAGCGCCTGGCGGATGTAGGACGCCTGCGCCTCCAGGTAGAAGATGATCGAGCCACCCGAGGTATTGGTGTTGGGCCCGTACATCAAGAACATCGACGGGAACCCGGGTACCGACATCCCCAGGTGGGCGTGGGCGCCGTCGCGCCATACCTCCTCGAGCGCCTGGCCGCCGGCGCCGTGCACGCGCATCGGCGCAACGAACTCGGTGGCGGTGAACCCCGTGCCCCAGATGATGCAGTCGGTTTCGTGCAGGCGCCCGTCCCCTGTGCGCAGGCCGTCCGGCGTCACCTCGGCGATCGGCTCGGTGACGAGCTCGACGTTGGGACGGCTGAGGGTGGGCAGGTAGTGCGAGCTGAAGAGGATGCGCTTGCAGCCGAACGTGTAGTTGGGCCAGGCGCGGCGGCGCAGCTCCGGGTCCGGCAGCTGGCGGCGCATGAACGCCGCCGAGCGCAGCGCCGCCAGCCGCCCGAAGGTGCGGGGATGGCGGATCGCCACCGTCAGGCTCTCGCAGTACTCAAACAGGAAGGCGCGGCGCAGGCGCTGGAGGCCGGGGATATGGCGGATGGCGGCGCGGACGAGAGGCGAGTAGACCCGGTTGCGCCGCGGCAGGAACCAGTTGCCCGTGCGTTGGAACACACTGAGGTGGGCGGCCTGCCGCGCCACCTCGGGCACCAGCTGGACCGCCGAGGCGCCGGTCCCCACCACGGCGATGCGCCGGCCCGTCAGGTCATAGTCGTGGTCCCACCGCGCCGAGTGGAAGCTGTGGCCGGCGAACCGCTCGAGGCCCGGGAGCGACGGAATCGAGGGCCGGCTGAGTTGCCCGGTGGCCAGGACCAGCGCGTCGGCGTCGTAGGTGGAGCCCGACTCGGTGCGGATCGTCCAGCGGCTGCGATCGGGGTCGAACGCGCAGTCCGAGACGCGCTCCGAGAAGTGGATCGAGTCCGTGACACCATGGTCGCGGGCCACGCCGCGCAGATAGCCGAGGATCTCCTCCTGGGGCGAGCACAGGCGCGACCAGTCGCGGCGCTGCTCGTATGAGAACGAGTACAGGTGGCTGGGGACGTCGCAGGCCGCGCCGGGATAGCTGTTGTAGAACCACGTGCCGCCGAGCTCCGGGGCGCCCTCGAGGATGGTCACGTCGTCAAAGCCGTGGCGGCGCAACTCGATCGCAGCCGAGATGCCGCCGAAGCCGGCGCCGACGATGACGATGCGGGGCGGGGACATGGCGGGCGCCATCTTCTCAGGCACGCGCCGCCGGTGGGCCGCGGCGTGCGATGCTCTGCGGCGATGACCTTGGTGGACGGCTTTGGATCGGTGGGGATCGAGTCCCCGGGCCGGACGCTCCGGGCGCGGTTCGTGCCCGACGCCAACATGGTCTGTCACTCACTCACCCATCGCGGGGTGGAGCTGGTGCACGCCGGGCGCGGCGTCGCGGCCTACGCGCAGCACGGCACGACGATGGGCATCCCTCTGCTGCACCCGTGGGCCAACCGCCTGGCGCAGCCGGCGTACTCCGCCGCCGGCAAGCGGGTGACGCTGCCCTCGCCTGACGGCCGCTTCGCGCTGGACCCCAACGGCCTGCCCATCCACGGCGCGATGCCGGGACTGCTGCGCTGGGAGCTACTGGACACGGGCGCCACGGACCGCGTCAGCGCGCGGCTTGACTGGAGCGATCCTGCGCTCCTGGCGCTGTTCCCGTTTGCGCACGAGCTGCGGCTGGACGCCGTGGCTGGCGACGCCGGGATGGAGATCGTCACCACGCTGCGGGCAACCGGCTCTGACGAGGTTCCGGTGTCGTTTGGCTACCACCCCTACCTGGTGCCGCCCGGGGACGCGCCCCGCGCCGAGTGGCAGGTGTCGCTGGGGGCCTCAGAGCGCTTGGTGCTCAACGACAAGATGATCCCCACGGGCGCCACCGAGCCGCTCGAGCCCCGCCGCTTCCGGCTGGACGGCCAGAGCTGGGACGACGGGCTGGCCGCCCTGAGCTCGCCCCCGGAGTTCAGCGCGTCGGCGGGCGCGCAGACCCTCACGGTCACCTTCGACGACGGCTTCGCCTACGCCCAGGTGTTCGCCCCCGAGGGCCACGAGTTCATCTGCTTTGAGCCGATGACGGCACCGACCAACGCCCTCGCCGACGGGACCGGCCTGCGCCTGGTGTCCCCCGGCGATGAGTACCGCACCGCGTTCAGCATCGCGGTGACGCACAATTGAGACACCGAAGCTGTGATGTCCCATTGAACCGGGAGGGGGAGAGCCCATGGACCTGACCTTCAACGAGCCGGAGCTGGCCTTTCGCGACGAGCTGCGCGCGTGGCTGACCGACCACGACCCGGGCCGTGAGCCCGACGCCGAGGACGCCAACTACCGGTGGCGGGTGGACTTCCAGCGTGCGCTGGCCCGCGACGGCTGGGCCGCGGTGCACTGGCCGCCGGAGTACGGCGGCCGTGGCGCGACGCTGACGCAGTCCGCGATCTTCTTCGAGGAACTGGGTCGCTCGGGCGCGCCGCTGCCGGCCAACGTGCTGGGGCTGCTGCTGGCCGGCCCGACGATCATGACCTGGGGGACGCCGGAGCAGAAGGAGCGTTACCTGACGCCGATCCTCTCCGCCGAGGAGATCTGGTGTCAGGGCTTCTCCGAGCCCGACGCCGGCTCCGATCTGGCGAGCCTCAAGACGCGCGCGGTCAAGGACGGCGACGGCTGGGTGGTCACCGGGCAGAAGGTGTGGACGAGCGCCGCTCAGTACGCCAAGTGGTGCATGCTGGTGGCGCGCACCGACCCCGAGGCGCCCAAGCACAAGGGCCTGACCTACTTCCTGATGGACATGGAGCAGGACGCCGTCCAGGTGCGGCCACTGCGCCAGATCACCGGCGAGAGCGAGTTCAACGAACTGTTCATGGACGGCGCGCGGATTCCCGCCGAGAACGTCCTGGGCGGCGAGGGCAACGGCTGGAAGGTGGCCCTGACCACGCTCATGAACGAGCGCGCCGGGCTCGCCTTCTTCCTCCAGGTGCGTCTGCGCCAGATGCTGGACCGGCTGATCGCCGAGGCCGCCGAGCGCGACCTGCTTGACGACCCGGTCGTTGCCGACCGGCTCGGCGAGCTGCACCTGAAGGCCGAGATCCTGCGCCTGACGGCGTATCGCGGGCTGACCGCGGTGCAGAAGTACGGCCAGCCGGGCCCGGAGGGATCGCTGACCAAGTGGATGTGGTCAGAGACCAACCAGCAGCTCACCCAGTTCGCCGTCGACCTGCTGGGACCGTCAGCGCTGACGGCGGGCGGTCGCTGGGCCTACGAGCTCCTGCGCGCGCGGGGCAACTCGATCGAGGGGGGGACGACCGAGGTGCTCAAGAACATCGTCGCCGAGCGGGTGCTCGGCCTCCCCAAGGCGCGCTAGACACAGGAGAGCGACATGGATTTCGACCTCACCGAGGACCAGCGGGAGATCAAGAACGTCGCCCGGGAGCTGCTGACCGCCCGCTCGCCGTTCGCCCGGGTGCGCGAGGCGGCCGAGGCGGCGACCTACGACGACGCCCTGTGGCGCGAGATCGTCGAGCTGGGATGGCCCGGGATCGCCGTAGCCGAGGAGCACGGAGGCCAGGGCCTGGGCGCGGTGGAGCTGGCGGTCCTGCTCGAGGAGCTGGGCTATGCCTGCGCTGCCACGCCGTTCTTGGCCACGGCCGTGGCCGCCACCGTGATCCAGGCCGGCGGGACCGACGAGCAGCGCCGGCGCTGGCTGCCGGGGCTGGTGAGCGGCGAGGTGCGTGCCGGCGTGGGCAGCGCCGAGCTCGTGGTGGACGGCCACGGCGCCGACGTCGTGGTCCTGCTGGACGATGACGACGGCGCTCGGCTCCTGACCGCTGTGGATGCCGAGCCGCTGGAGACGATTGACCCCACGCGGCGCTTTGCCACCGTGCGCGGCGAGGGCGAGCCGCTCTCGTCCGACGCGGGTGACCGCGTGCGCGCCGCGGTCGCCGCCGAGGTCGTGGGCGTGTGCCAGCGGGCGCTGGAGATGACGCTGGACTACGTCAAGGAGCGCAAGCAGTTCGGCGTCCCGGTCGGGTCCTTCCAGGCCGTGTCGCACCGCTGCGCCCAGATGCTCCTGCACACCGAGAGCGTGCGCTCCACCGCGTATTACGCCGCCTGGGCGGCCGACGCCGAGCCGCGACGATTCGGCGAGGCCGCCGCGCTGGCCGCTGCCGCCGCGGCCACGGGCGCTCGCGAGGTGGCGGCGTCGGCGATCCAGGCCCACGGGGGCATCGGATTCACCTGGGAGGCGGACGTCCACTGGCTCTACAAGCGCGGCGAGGTGGACCGCGCGCTCCTGGGCGGCGCCAAGCGCCACCACGCCGCGCTGGCGCGCGCGGCGGCACAGCGGGTGGCCGTGCCCGCGCCCTGAGCGCAAGATCGCTGGCGGTGGCGCCACCCCGACAGGGAAGTGCGGGGCGGCGCCGAACAGCCTCGTGATCGCCAGCCAAGGAGTCACCCCATGAACAGCTTCCATCGCCCGCACGGCGGGCTGCAGGAGACAGACGCCCCCGAGGAGGCGGCACGTTCGCCGTTCGCCGACATCGCAGGCCGGTTCGCCAACTGGATGACCGGAGCCGACCGGTTGACCCTGGATGAGGCGGCCATGAGCCCCGAGCCGAGCGACCGCGACCCCGGTCCCGACGACGACGCTCTGCTGCCGGCGGCGCCGCCCGCGCCGCCCGCTGCGCCGGAGGAGTCCACCCGTTTCCCCCTCGCGCCGTTCGGCTACAACCGCAGCGCCGTGGACGAGCATCTGGGGACGCTCGAGCGCGAACTGGACGAGCTGCGCTCCAAGCGCGAGCCGCTCGGCTCGATCACCGACGAGCTGGAGCGGATCGGCGAGCAGACCGCCTCGATCCTCGTGGTGGCCCACGATCAGGCTCATGAGACGACGCGGCTGGCCCAGGAGCAGGCCGAGCGCTGCGTCGCCGATGCCGCCGCCAACGCGGTCGCGATGACCGAGGACGCCAAGCAGCGCCTGCGCGACCTGGACAACGAGACCGACGCGATCTGGCGCGAGCGCGAGCGGCTGCTGGAGGACGTCCGCGTCGTGTCGGCGGCGTTGGCCAACCTCGCCGATCAGGCCTCCGACCGCTTCCCCGCCGCCGAGCCGGCCACGCCGGCCGCGGCGGCGTTCCCCGCGGTGGGCGCGCACGCGCACCGCGCCGCGCCGGGGATCTGGGAGCAGGCGGCCGCGTCCGAGCCGGCCATGCCCCCGATGCGGCACGGGCCCGAGCCGCAGGCGACCGAGCCCTTCAACGTGGTCGAGGAATCCGGCGAGGACGACGGTTCGCAGACCCAGCCCGGCGACACCGGGAGCTGGCTGGCGGGGCTGGAGCCGCCGGACCTGCACGACTGATCTCCCCGTCCCTCGATCGCCGGCGGGCGCCCGCGGGCCCGCGCTCTGGGATCCTTGCCGGGAGAGGGAGCCTGATCCTGGCGAGCGAGACGACTACCGGTGGCCCCGCGGGCCACGTGCTGACCCGCCGGGCGAGCGGTGTGCGGTCCCCCGCCGTGATGGCGGGGGCGGTCACGTTGCTGGCCGCGGCGATCCGCCTGCCGACCCTCGCCCAGCAGAGCTACTGGCTCGACGAGGGCTACACAGTGCGCCTCGTGCGCATGTCGTTCTCGGGGATGCTGCACGCCATCCCGAAAACCGAGTCCACGCCGCCGGTGTATTACGCGGCGGCGTGGCTGTGGACCCGGATGTTGGGCGACGGCGAGTTCGGGCTGCGGTCCCTGTCGGCGCTGGCGGGGATCGCGACCGTTCCGGTGGCGTGGGCGATCGCCCGCCGCCTGGGCGGAGTGCGGGCCGCGGCCGTCGCCGGGCTGCTCGTCGCCGTCTCGCCGCTGCTGGTGTGGTTCTCGCAGGAGGCCCGCGCCTACGCCCTGGCGACGCTGCTGGCCACCGTCAGCGTCCTCTGCGTGGTGGGCTGGATGCAGGACGGCCGACGCGGCTGGCTGGCTGGGTGGGCCCTCGCGGCGGCGCTGGGGCTGGCGACCCACTACTTCGTGGCCTTCGTCGTCGCGCCCGAGACGGTGCTCCTATGGCGCCACCGTCCCCGGGCGGACCGGCGCCTGGCCGCGGCGACGGCGGCGGTGGTGATCGTGGGGGTCGCGCTTCTCCCCCTGGCGCTGGCCCAGCGCGGCACCGGCCACGCTGACTACATCGCCCAGGGGGCGCTGGGGACGCGCGCGCTCCAGGTCCCCAAGCAGCTGCTGCTCGGCTACGCCAGCCCGCTGCAGATCTTCACCGCGGTCCTGGCGGGCGCTGCGGTCCTGGTCGGCGCGGTGTGGCCGCTGGCCACCGATCCCAACGCGCGCGCGCGCGCCCGGGTACCGCTCGTGGTCGGGCTGGCATGCGTGCTCGTACCCATGGCGCTGGCCGTGGTGGGGATCGATTTTCTCGACACGCGCAACCTGCTGCCGGCCCTGCCCGCGCTCTATGTCGCGGCGGCGATGGGGTTCGCCTCGGCGCGGGGCTGGCCGCGGGGGGGCGTGCTCGCGGTCGCGCTGGCGGTCATCTCGCTGCTGGTGATCGTGCTCGTCGATGCGACGCCGCGCTTCCAGCGCGACGACTGGCGTGGCGCGGAGCGCGCGCTGGGGGCGCCGGCGGGGTCGCGCGCCATCGTCGCGCCCGACACCGGGCTGATCCCGCTGCAGGCCTATCTGCCCGGGCTGGAGGTCCTCGCCGGCCCAGCGGCGGTGCGTGAGCTCGATGTCATCGACATCCCCCCGCAGACGCCCGGCAACGGCAAGACGCTCCCCGCCCGGCTGACCGGACCGCTGCCCGTGCCCGCGGGGTTCCGCCTGCAGCGGGCCGTGTACACGCGAACCTACTCCGCGCTGCGCTACGTCGCGCCGCGGCCGGTCGCGGTCACGCCCGGCAGCCTGGCCCCGGACCATCTCGGCACCGGGACGCCGCTGGCGCTCGTCCAGCCCGCGCCGTAGCCGAGCCAGGCTCAGCCGAGCTCGGCGCCCCGCCGCGCGATCTCCGCCGCCGAGAGCACCTCGGTAACGCGGCTGAGCATCCACTGGTGGCCGAAGGGGTCGCGCAGCCGGCCGCCGCGCTCGCCGTAGAACTGATCCGCGAGCGGGTAGATGACCTCGGCGCCGGCGGCGAGTGCCCGCTCCCAGGCGCGGTCGACGTCCTCCCAGTAGGTCGCCATGATCACGCCGGCCGGACGGTCGGCCACGGGGGCCCGGGCGGGGCCGTCGCCTCCGTCGTCGGTCAGCATCACGATCGCGTTCCCGATGCGCAGCTCGGCATGGATGAGCGTGCCGTCCGGGGTCGTGTGGCGCTCGCCCACCGGCTCGGCGCCGAACGCGGCCATGTAGAAGTCGATGGCCGCCGCGCCGTCGGCGACCACCAGGCGGGGCGTGACGGTGGTCAGGTGCTCGGGGATGGGCGGAACCGGGGCCATGAGGCGCTCTGCGTCATTTTGGCAGCTCGTCCGAGCGAGTCAAAATCCTCGCATTTCCTTCCAAAATCCATACATAACTTCCTTAAGGTCGCGATGGGTCGCGCCGACAACAATTCAGCATGTATTCGCGCCGTCCATCCAGCCGTTCCGAGCCGTACTGGCGCGAGCGCCAGTTCGCCGACGCCCAGGCGCTGGCCCACGTCGGCTCGTGGGAGCGGCCGCCCAACAGCGACCGCGCGGCCTGGAGCGACGAGCTGTGCCGGATCTTCGGCCAGCCGCTCGGCTTCTCGCCCACCTTTGACGAGTTCGCCCAGCTGATCCATCCCGAAGATCGCGACCGCGTCATCCGCAACCTCGGCCGCGCCGAGTCCGGCGTGGTGTACGAGAGTGCCTACCGGATCGTCCGTCCCGGGGGCGAGATCCGCCACGTCTGCGGCCGGGCCGGAGGCCGCTCGGATGACCGCGGGACCGCCTACACGTTCGGCACCATCCAGGACGTCACGGACTACCACGGGGCCGACGCGGCCCGCCGCGAGGCGCAGGACCTGTTCGAGACCGCGTTCTCCCAGGCGCCGATCGGCATGGCCCTGATCGCCCCCGACGGCCGCTGGCTGAAGGTCAATCGCGCCCTGTGCGCCATCACCGGCTGGCCCGAGTCCGAGCTCATCAAGCGGCCCTTTCGGGAGATCACGCATCCCGAGGACGTCGCCGCGGACGACGAGCTGATCGATCTGCTGATCGCGGGCGATATTCCCGGCTACCAGTTCGAGAAGCGCTATGTCACGCGCGGCGGCGGCGAGATCTGGGCCGAGCTGTCGGTCTCGCTCGTGCGCGACGCCGACGGCGCCGCGCAGCATTTCATCGTCCAGGTGGAGGACATCAGCGCGCGCAAGGCGGCCCAGCGCCGCCTTCAGGAGGCCGAGGCCGAGGCGCGCGCCGAGCGTGATCACGCCACCGCGATCATCAGTGCCATGGGCGAGGGGTACGCGCTGACCATGGACGGCGAGATCAAGGCAATCAACGAGGCTCTCTGCGTGCTCACCGGGTTCTCCGCCTCCGAGCTGATCGGCGTCCGGCCCCCGTATCCGTTCTGGCCACCCGAGGAACGCGACGCGATCGCCGTGATCCTGGCCGACGTCGTGGGCAACCACGGCGGGACCCACGAGCTCACCCTGATGCGCGCCAACGGCGAGCGCTTCGAGGCCGAGATCACCGCGCGGCCTGCGCGCGAGGAGAACGGCCGCGCGCTCGGCTTTGTCAGCACGCTTCGTGACGTCAGCGTCCAGAAGCGCCAGCAGCGCGAGCTCGAGCGTCTGGCGCGCACGGACAGCCTCACGCAGCTGGGCAACCGCCACGTGCTCCAGGAGGGGCTGACCCGGGAGGCGGCGCGCCGGTCCAATGACGGCCAACAGCTCGCGCTGGTGCTGCTCGATCTCGACCTGTTCAAGCAGGTCAACGACGCCTTCGGCCATCCGGCCGGGGACGCGGTGCTCATCGAGGTCGCGCGGCGGCTGGAGCGCACGGTCCGGGCCGGCGAGGTCCTGGCGCGCGTCGGTGGCGAGGAGTTCGCGTGGCTGCTGCCGGCCTGCGATGCCGAGGAGGCCGTCGCGGCGGCCGACCGGGCGCGGGCGGCGATCGCGTCCGAGCCGTTCGGGCGCGCCGGCAAGCTGACGATGTCGGCCGGGGTCGGGCTGGTGTCGACCCCGTCGGACGGGGACGCGCTGTACCGGATGGCCGACCGGGCGCTGTACGAGGCCAAGCAGTCCGGGCGCAACCGGACCTGTTGCCACGGCGCCGGCGTCCTGCGCGCCGCCGAGCAGGCCTCCTGACCCGCGGCGGCGCGCCCGCGCCGCTGTGACGATCCGTCGGCGAGGCTACTACGCTCGGGCGCCATGACCACATCCACCCGCTCCCAGGCCATCGACGCGGTGCTCGCGGAGGCGGTCGCCTCCGGCGCGGTGCCCCACGTGGTGGCAGTCGCGGCGGACGATGACGGGATCGTGTACGAGGGGGCCAGCGGACCGCGCGCGCCGGGCGAGGACGGCAGCGTCGACATCGACACGCCGTTTCGGATCATGTCGATGACCAAGCCGGTGGTGACCGTGGCGGCGCTGCGGCTCGCCGAGCAGCGCAAGCTCGACATCGATGCGCCGGTGGAGGAGTACTGCCCGGAGTTCGCGCAGATCCAGCTGCTCGAGCGCATCGACGGCGGCCGGCCGGTCCTGCGCCCACCGGCGCGCAAGGTGACGGTCAAGCAGCTCATCACCCACACCTCGGGACTCGGATACTGGTTCTGGAACCGCGACGTGCTCGCCTGGGCACGGGCGGTGGGGGCGCCCGCGGCCATGTCGGGCCTGCGCGCGGTCCTCGACGCTCCCTTGGTCGCCGAGCCCGGCAGCGCCTTCATCTACAGCAACGGCACCGATTGGCTGGGCCTAGTGGTGGAGGCGGTCTGGGGCCGCTCGCTTGACGAGGCGATCAGCACACTGATCACCGAGCCGCTGGAGATGACCCGCACGGGATTCGCGCTGGACGATCGCGCGCGGGCGGAACTGGCGCCCGTGCACCAGCGGGCGCCCGACGGGCAGTGGGTCGCGGGCGACGTCGAGCTGCCGGCGCGGCCGGAGTACGTCTCGGGCAGCCGCGGGCTGTATTCGACCCCGCGTGACTACCTGGGCTTCCAGCGGATGCTGCTGGGGCGGGGGACCGCGCCCGACGGGACGACGGTGCTGGCGCCCGACACCGTCGACGCGATGTTCTCCAACCAGATCGGCGCGCTCGACTTCCCCGCCGAGATCCGCACCGCCGCTCCGCAGGCGGCGTTCGGCCTCGCCGTCGGGCCCGGCTACAAGTGGGGCCACGGCCTGCTCATCAACACCGAGGATGAGCCGGGGCGCCGGCGGGCCGGGAGCGGCGCGTGGATGGGCCTGTTCAACACCTACTTCTGGGTGGACCCGGCGGCCGGCGTGGCCGGCGCCGTCTACACCCAGCTCCTTCCCTTCCTGGCGCCCGAGGCCACGCGCATGTACGCGGACTTCGAGACGGCGCTCTACGCGTCGCTGTGAGCACCCGGGTGCGATGACCGGCTCAGCCCCGACTCCGCGCTCAGCCTGGCTGTGGGCCGCGCTGGGGACGGCCGGGTCGGTGCTGGTGGCCTACGCGGCGCCCCGCGCCGTGGCCGACCACGTGGTCGGCTGGTGGTATGAGCCTGGCGCTCCCTCGGGCCGGGGGACGAGCCTGGGGCTCGTCTACATCGGCATGGCCGCGCTGTGCTGCGCTTGGCTGGGGCTTGGCCGCACGCTGCCGTCGCGGCGCGCCCTGCTGACGATCGCCGCGGTGTGGGCGCTCCCGCTGGCGCTGGCGCCTCCGCTGTTCAGCCGCGACATCTACAGCTACCTGGCCCAGGGCACGATCCTGCGCCTCGGCCACAGCCCCTACCACACTGCGCCGGCCGCGCTCGCCGGGATGGGCCATCAGCACGTGCTCGACGCCGTCTCCCCGTTCTGGCGCCACACCACCGCCCCCTACGGCCCGCTGTTCCTGGGCCTGCTCGCGGTCGTCAGCGCCATGGCGGGATCGCATGTCGTCGCCGGCGCGCTCCTGACGCGCGTGCTGGGGCTGGCGGGGATGGTCCTGCTGGCCATCTACGTCCCCCGCCTGGCGCGCTCGCTGGGCAGCGACGGGCGCCGTGCGCTGTGGCTGGTGCTGCTCAGCCCGCTGGTGACACTCGGGCTGGTCGCCGCCGGTCACAACGACCTGCTGATGGCGGGGCTGCTGGCCGCGGGCGTCGCCTACGCGCTTGACGGCCGGCCCCTGCTCGGGGTCGCCATCTGCGCGCTGGCGGCGACGGTCAAGGTGCCGGCGCTGGCGGGGGCGGCGTTCATCGCCGTGGCGTGGGGGCGCGAGGAGCTCGGCCGCGCCGGGCAGGCGCGGTTCATCGCCGGCGCCGCGCTGCTGGCGCTCGCGGTCCTGGGGGCGGTGACGCTGGTGACCGGCGTCGGCGTCGACTGGCTGTCGACGTCGCTGTTCTCGACGCCGGCGAAGGTGCGGCTGGCGATCACCCCGGCCACCGGCGTCGGCTACACGGCGGCCTCGCTGCTGTCCGACGTCGGCGTCGGCGTGTCGCACCGCGGCCTGGAGGGCGCGGTGGGAGTCGTCGGCTTCGCGGTCGTCGCGGTGACGGGCGCGGTGATGCTCTACCGCGTGCGCATCGGGCGGCTGGTGCCGTGGCTCGGGGCGTTCCTGCTTATTGCGGCCGCCGGCGGCCCCGCCGCGTGGCCGTGGTACTTCATCTGGGGCCTGGCGCTCATCGGCGCCCTGCGCGCGCCGCAGCACTCGCTCGCCCTGGCCCTGGCGGTCGCGGCGTCGGTGTTCCTGGTCAAGCCCAACGGCATCCTGGCCCTGCCCCTGCAGTCCGCCCCCGCGGTGGTGGCCGGGTATCTCCTGATCGCCGCGGCGGTGTGGTGGGGACGCCGCCGGCGCCGGGCCGCGCTGCGTCCGGCGGCGGTGCGCGAGCGCACTCCGTCGGCTCTGGCCGGGACCTGATGACCGTCGGGGTGCAGGAGCCGCCGGGCCGGGTGGCGGCGACGCCCGTGGGCGCGCGCGACGCCCGCGGGTGGGGCGTGATCGCCATCCCCGCGGCGCTGGCGGCGGTGCTGTCGCTCATCGGCCTCAGCGCGCGCAGTCTCGGCTTCGACGAGGGCGCCACGGCGTCGATCGCCGCCCAGCACGGCGCAGCGCTGTGGCACGCGATCGCGCACGACGGCGGCAACATGTCGGGCTACTACCTGTTCATGCACGTCCTTACCGGCGTCTTCGGCGACGGCCTGGTCGTGCTGCGGCTGCCCTCCGTGGTGGCGACCGTGGCCACGGTCGCGCTGATCGCGCTGATCGCGCGGCGTCTGTTCGGCGACCGCCGGGTGGTCCTGGCCGCCGGCGTGCTGGCCGCCGTGAGCCTTCCGCTCATCTACTGGGCCCAAACGGGACGAGGCTATGCGCCGATGGTGGCATGCGTGTGCGCTGCCTATCTCGCCTTCATCGCGCTGAGCGACACGCCTGAGGGCGCGCCGGCCGGCCGCGGGGCGTGGCTGGGCTACGTGGCGGCGATGACCCTCGCCATGTACTGCAGCTTCGTCGCTGCCCTCGTCGTCCCGGCGCAACTGCTCGTCCTGCTCGGCCGGCGGGGCGCCGCGCGGCGGGTCGGCGCGGCGCTGGTGGCCGTGGCCATCCTGTGCGTGCCGCTGGCCGTGCTGGCCATCAACCGGGGGTCGGGCCAGCTCTTCTGGGTGCAGCCGCCCAGCTCGATGGTCGACAGCCAGGTGCTCCAGTCCCTGACCTCCGCCGGCCTTCAGCCCGTCTTTCACCACAGCTTCACGACCAAGGCGCTCATGTGGCTCACCGTCGCCGCGGTGGTGGCGCTGATCGTGGATGTGATCCGCCGCGGCCGGAGCGGCGAGCCGGTGTGGGCGATGGCGCTGGTGCTCTCCTGGTGCGTCCTGCCGGCGGCGCTCACCTTCCTGTACTCGCTCGTCTCCCAGCCGGTGTTCGTGCCGCGCAACGTGCTCGTCTCGACCCCGGCGGTCGCGCTCGCCTTCGCGCCGGCGCTGGCGGACCGGCGGTGGCCCCGCTTCGTGGCCCCGGCGCTCTTGGTCGCGGTGCTGGCGGCGCGGGCCGTGCCGGTGGTGCGCGCCTACGGCGTGTCGCCCGAGCCCTGGCAGGCGGTCGCCGCGGGCGTGCTCGCCCAGTCCCGGCCCGGCGACTGCATCGCCTTCTATCCCGCGGACGCCCGGATGGCGTTCCAGTACTACGTCGGCACCGGGCCCGCCACCCGGCGGGCGCCCCGGGCGATCATGCCGGTGGCGCGGTGGGGCGTCGTGCGGCCCTACGTTGAGGACTACGCGGTCCCGGGCCCCGCCGAGCTGGCCCGGCGCGCGGCGGGCTGTAAGCGGATGTGGCTGGTCTCGAGCCACGAGGGCCAGGCGAACGGTCCCCCGGTGGCCCGCGTGCACCGCGTGCAGTGGTTTGCGCTGAGCGCTGCGCTCCGGCGCCGGTTCGGCGCTGGGCCGGTGACCAAGCACGGCTATGCCAGCGTCATCCACGTCCAGCTGATGCCCGGCCGCCCCGCGCGCTGAGCCGCCGCGGCGGCTCAGGGACGCAGCGTGAAGCCGTAGAACGTCAGCATGCTAAGGCCGGCCAGCAGCACGCCGTTGCCCCACATGAGCGCGCGGAACGCGCGGCCCTCGGCGTAGCGGCCGACGGCCATCAGCGCCGGGAAGGCGGTGATCAGCATCCGCGGCAGCGGCGGCACGTTGGACGACGTGAAGGCCAGGAACGCGATCGCCAGCGTCCACAGGATCGCCTCGGGGGAGATCTCATGTCGCGAGAACCAGACGAGGACGAGCCACGTGAGCAGCACCACGCCGCCGATCAAGCCGATGACGAGGTTGAGGTTGATGGTGGGGTCGTTGAAGTGGCTGAAGCTGACCTCGTGCGAGAGCTTGACCGCCATGTTCCACATGGACAGCGGTGTCGTCGTCTCGCTCCACCCGTGGTGCTGGGCCAGGTAGGTGGCCAGCGGGTTGCCGGTCCAGGCCCACAGGAAGGCCATGAACGCGGCCAGCCCGCTGAGCGACAGCAGCGGTGCCAGGAAGCTGCGGCGGGCGGCGCGCAGCGACCAGCCACGCCGTCGCAGCTCGAGCAGCGCCGAGAGCAGGCACACCGGGACGAGCGCCAGCCCCACCGGCTGTACCGCGGTGGCGAAACCGGCCAGGATGCCGGCGAGCACCCACCGTCGGCGCTCCAGGGCGTAGATGCAGCCGGCGGCCAGCGGCAGCAGCAGCCCCTCGGAGTAGACCATCGAGAACACCACCGACCCCGGGAAGACGATGAACAGGATGGTGGCCCGGCGCGCCACCTCACGGTTCCACCATCCCTCGGCGAGGCGGTGGACCATGATCGTGGCCACGAGTCCGCCGGCGGCGGAAATGAGGGCCCCGGCCACCGTCGCGCACCAGATCGCGTCGTGACCGGTGACGAGCAGCAGGGGCTGCTCCACAGCCCAGATGGTGAGCGGGAACACGGGGAAGAAGCCGAGCGTCGTCTGCGCGTAGGAGACGTAGTCCGGATAGCCGTGGTTGGCCAGGGTCCGGTACCAGAGCCCGTCCCAGTTGGCCAGCTCATGCAGGAAGTTGTGGTGACCGAACACGCCGTTGAGGTAGGCCACCAGCAAAAGCAGCCCGCGGGCCGCCAGGTACATCGTGGTGATCCACAGGAGCTCCTGGCGCGCAGCCGCCGACAGCCGGCCGCGGACGCGCGGGCGCGCCGGCGCGCGCAGGCGCATGGGGGGGTCGGCGGCGGTCGTCGCGGCGCTCAGTTCGAGGTCCGCAAATGCGGGTATCGCTACAGAGTCATCCCCGAACGGCTCAGCTGATTCCGAAGCGGTTTCCACGGCGGCGAGTCTAGGTACCCGGAGGTAAGAACGCCGTATGCCATTGCACAACCGCCAAAGATTGCACACCCTCGATCGCCCGCCGGCGGCGCTCTTCGGCCTGCGGCCGGCGCCCGTCCAGGAGGTGCCCCAGCCCAGCGAGCCGAGCACCCCGATCGTCCCCGACGCGCCGGTTACGCCCGCCGACCCCGATCCCGGGACGCCCGCCGACCCCGAACGCCCCGCCACCGTGCCCAATCCCGACGAGCCGGCCACGCCGGTCGTCCCCGAGCCCTCCGAGCCGGCCGAGCCCGACCCCAGCCCGGACCCCGACCGAGCCGCGTAGCCGTCCGTCGGGGCGCCGGAGGGTCAGGTGCCCGGCACCCCCTGCAGCGCCACCGTGCCCTGCCACGCGAACGTGTCGGTGCACGCCGCAGCGTCCCCCTGGCAGGGGCTCACGGTGAACCCCTGGGCCTGCGCCGCCGAGCCGCCCGGCCACGACACGCGGATCGGCGCGTACGGGTTGGCGGGCAGCGTGCCGCCCACCAGCGCGAGCCGGCTCGCCAGCGCGGTGGCGCCACCGCTGTCCCACAGCGAGGGACCGAGCGTGAAGTTGTCCGGGTTGCAGGCGCCGCGCTGGTGTGTGGCCATCGGCACGCCCACCTCCAGCCCCGAGCCGGCGGGGAACGACAGCCGGCCGCCGGGATCCGTGCCGCCCGGCGTGAACGTCGTCGTGCACGTGAACGTCGTCTTGCTCTGGTTGCAGCCGGCGTCCTGGACCGAGCGCACGACGGTCTCGGAGGCGTCGATCTGGGACCCGCTGGCGTCGAAGGAGACGTTGGGGACCAGGGTGACGCCGGCCGGGCCGCGGACGGCCGACTCCAGGGCGTCGAGGTCGACCACGTAGCGGACCGTCCAGGACATGGGGCTGACGGTGTCCGCCGCCTCGTCGCTGAACCCGCCCGCGCCGGGGCAGACGCTGCGATAGCCCTGGCCGTAGGTGATCGACTCAGACCCCGCGCCCGTATACACGACCTCGACGAAGAAGCGGCGAGCCAGGTCGGCCTTGACCGCGCGTGGGGGCGGGGCGGGGCGGACCCGGCGACCGGCCAGGCGGTAGTACGTGCTGTGGAGGACCGGCACCGCGCCCGACCGCGTCTGGCCCGCCGCCTGCGGCGTCACCGAGCGCACCACCGCCCACGACCGGGAGACCGTGGAGGTGCGGATCGACACGATCACCTGCCCGCGGTGCGTGGACTGAGCCGAGAAGGCGCGGGCGATCGCCGTCTGGGTCGATCCGCCCACCAGCCGGGCGGCGATCCCGGGCGCCGGGGCGGCCAGCGCCACGGCGCACACCACGGTGATCATGGCCACCGCCCGGGCGGTTGCCGGCAAGCGCGCTGGCATGGGCCCGAGGGTAGAGCGTGGCTCACACGGCAAGCGCCGCGAGGATCGCCGCCGCCACCCGTTCGGGGTCGCGCTGGGGCACCAGGTGACCGGCGACGGGGCTGATCTGGAGCCGCGCTCCGGGGATCTGTCGGCTGAGCGCGCGGGGAGCGCGGGGAGGCACGATCCGATCGCGAACGCCGGCGACGATGGTCGTGGGCGCGATGATCTGCTCAAGGCGCGGCTCCAGCTTGGGGAGCTCGTGCACGAGCGTGCGCTGCTCTGAGGCATAGGCCCGCCATGCGCTCGGCCGCCGCGCCGCACGGCCGGCGGTGCGCAGGTAGGCGTCGTCGAGCCGGGTCGCGGCGGCGATGGCGCGGCGCACGGGCGGCACGGCGAGCGCTGCGGCCAGCGCGCCCAGGAGAACCCCGGCGGCCAGCTCGCCGGCCACAGGTGCGGCCAGCCACCGGTCCGTCGCGTAGAGGGACTCCACGTTGGCCGCCGGCGCCGCGAGCACCAGCGCGGAGACGCGCTCCGGATGGATCGCCGCCAGCCACGCCGCGACGGCCGCGCCGAGGCTGTGCCCGACCACCACGGCCCGCGGGGCGCCGCGGGCGTCGAGCGCCGCCAGCGCGGCGCGCGCGTTGCCCGACAGGTCGCACGGGCGCGTGCGCCCGTCCCATCCGGGCCGGTCAAGCGCGACGACGTCGGCACGGTCCTCCAGCTCGGCGATCACGCCGTCCCAGTCTGCGGCGCTCCCAGGCTGGCCGTGCAGCAGCAGCACGGTGGGCGGCGACGCCGGATGCACCTGTGTGACCGGTGAGCGCGGCTAGGCGCCCGGAGGGCCGCCGCGCGGGTTCTCGCCCACGGCCTGGCCGTCGCGTCCGACGTAGCCGTCCTTGCCGCCGGCCACGAGCACGATCGCGTCATTCTGGCCGACGTTGCGCAGCCCCCGGTGGGTGGCGGCGTCGACCCGGGCCATCCCACCCGCCTCGACCACGTGGGTGGTGCCGTCGCCGAAGCGGAACTCGATCTGGCCGCGGTGCACGAAGTACGTCTCCTCCTGCTCCTCGTGGAAGTGCAGCCCGCTTGCGTACCCCGGCGGCAGGACGAGCGCGTTCATGCCGAACGCGGTGACGCCCAGCTCTCGGCGGACCTTTCGAAACCCGTAGCCCTCGCCCATCGCATCCAGGCTCGAGACCGTGTATCCGTCACCTTGTGTCGCGTCGCTCATCGGCGGCCTGCATGGTAACTCCCACGAGCGCATCGGGCGTGCCCGCGCGGGCGCGAGGGGGCATACTAGACCGGTGACCTCAGCGCTCCTGTCCGAGGCGCTCGCCCCCTTGCGCCAGAACCCACAAAGCACTGCGGTCATGTTCGACATCGACGGCACGCTGGCCCCGATCGTCGAGCAGGCCGCCGATGCCCACGTCCCGGAGTCCACGCGTCAGCTGCTGATCGCGGTGGCGCGGATGTACGGGCTGGTGGCCTGCGTGAGCGGGCGACGCGCCTCCGAGGCGCGCGCGATGGTCTCGATCGGCTCGATCAACTACGTCGGCTCACACGGCGTGGAGCTGCTGCGCTCGGGCTGGACCGAGGCCGTGCTGGATCCCGGCGTCGCCGACTGGATCCGCCGCATCCACGAGTTCGGTCGCGAGAACGACAGCGCCGACATGCGCAAGCGCCGCGTCCGGCTCGAGGACAAGGGCCCGATCGTCGCCTTCCACTGGCGCGGAGCCCCGGACGAGGACGCCGCCAAGGCGGTCGTCGACGCCATCGCCGAGCGCGCCCAGGTGGCGGGCCTGCGCACCCACTGGGGTCGCAAGGTCCTCGAGGTGCGGCCCCCGGTGAAGATCGACAAGGGCGCGGGGATCATCCGGCTCCTTGACGAGGTGGGCGCCGACATCGGAATGGCCCTTTACGTGGGGGACGACATGACCGATCTCGACGCCTTCCGCGCCCTCACCGCGCTGGCGGCGGAGGGTCGGCTGGAGCGGGCATTGCGCATCGGCGTGCACTCGGACGAGGGCCCCTCGGAGATCAGCAAGGAGTCTGACTTCACGGTCGACGGTCCCGAGGGCGTGCGCGATCTTCTGGCGTTGCTCAGCGGTGAGTGAGCGCCGGTGAGGTTCGCTGACTTCCTGCGCACCACGGTGTTGATCAGTGCCGCGGCGGCGAGCGCGCTGGCCGCGGTGACGTTGGCGGGCGCCGTCGGGGGTGGCCATGGCCTCGTGGTTCCGATCGCTGCCGGATGGTGGGTGGCGGCGGGCCTGATCGGGCTCTGGCTGGGCCGGCGCGCGGAGACCTCGTCGCCGATCGCCACGCTTCTGGCCAGCGCCCGCACCCAGCCGTCACTGCCCGAGGTCAACCCGGCGCGCGTCGTCCTCAACCGCCTATGGCCGCTCCTGCTCTCCACCCTGGGCGCCGGCGCGATCGGTGTCGTCCTGCCCCAGGTCCCCGCGATCGCCGGCGGCTTCGCCATCATCTGGGCGCTGGCGTGGCGCCGGCAGTCGCGGGCCGTGACCGCGATCGAGGAGCGTGACGGCGCCCGCTTCTACGTCGAGCGCACCTCTCCGCTGCACCCGATCCAGCTCGTGCGCACGCCGGGCTTCCGCACCAACCTGATGGAGCTCAACGGCTCCTCCGCGTCGCGGTCGGCGCGTCCGCAGGTCTGACGCGCCCGATGGCCGGCCAGCGCCCGGACGGGGCCACCGACGTCCTGATCGTCTCCGTCGGCGCCACCACCGGGTGGCGTGCCGCGGCGCGCGAGCTGGGCGCGGCGTTTCAGACGGCGGGCGCGCGGACAGTGACGGTCGACACCGGGCCCGTCCGCCAGGTGCGCACGTTCATGCTCACCGACCTCGTCCAGGCGATGGCGGCGCGGCGTGCCGCCGCTCGGGGTATCGCCGACCACCGCCCGGGGATCGTCGTCTACTGCTCGATCACCGCGGCCCTCCTGTGGCCGCGGCCGGGGGCCATCTGGCTGGACGCGATCGCCGCCGAGAACCGCCCCGGGCGCCACGGGGTGTGGCAGCGTCTGGTGGAGCGCCGGCGGCTGGCGCGGGCGCCACTGGTGTTGACGATGGCGCCCGACTCGCTGGCGCCGATGGCGGCGAGCGAGCGGCCGGACTCGGTGGTGGTGCCGGTGGCGGTCCAGAGCTCCGGCGCGCCGGCGGCGGTGCGCGACGTCGACGTGGTGGCCTATGCCGCCGATCCGGTCAAGCGCCGGCTGGACTTCATCCTGGAGACCTGGCAGCGGGCCCGGCGCGACGGCGAGACGCTCGTGGTCACCGGGACCGAGCGGGCCGCCGAGATCCCCGGGGTCCGGTTCACCGGCCGCCTGGCGCCCGATGCATTCCGCGCCCTGCTGCGACGCGCCCGCGTGTTCGCGGCCGCCTCCCGCCGGGAGGACTTCGGGATCGCCCAGCTCGAGGCGCTGGCCGACGGGGCAATGCTCGTCACCACCCCGGCGCCGGGCGCGTACCCGGCGCTGGCGCTGGCCCGAGAGCTGGATCCGCGGTTGGTGTCAGAGGACCTGGCGCCGGCGCTGCGCGCCGCGCTGGACGACCCTGCGCCCGGCTACGGCGCCCGCGCCGCCGAGCTGGTGGCGCCGTTCGCGCGCGACGTGGTGGCGCACACGCTCAGCCAGCACGTCCTGCCACGTTTACTGCCAGGATGGGGCGCGTGATCCTCCCGGCCGACATCCCCAGCCCATCGTCGAACGGCATCAGCGTCGGGCCGTTCTTTTTCCACGCCTACGGGATCTGCTACGTGTTCGCCGTCGCCGCGGCGATCTACATCTCCCGCCGGCGGTGGGGGCGCGTCGGCGGCGATCCCGAGCTCTGCTACGAGATCGCCATGTGGGCCTTCCCGGCGGGGCTGATCGGCGGCCGGATCTACTTCGACATCACCACCCCGAGCCAGATCCCGGATCACTGGTGGGGCATCTTCGCCATCTGGGAGGGCGGCCTGGGCATCTGGGGCGGCATTGCCGCCGGCACGGCGGTGGGGCTCTGGGTCGCCCACCGCCGCCTCGGCCACGACGATTTGCTGCGCCTGATGGACGCGGTCGCCCCGGGCCTGCTCGTGGCGCAGGCGATCGGGCGGATCGGCAACTACTTCAACCAGGAGCTGTTCGGGGCCCCGTCATCGCTGCCCTGGGCCCTGAAGATCGACCCCGCGCACCGGCCCCCCGGCTACGCCCACGTGCCCACCTTCGAGCCCACCTTCCTCTACGAGATCATCTGGAACCTCGCCCTGGCCACCTTCCTGGTCTGGCTCGGCTCGCGGCGCAAGATCCGGGCACCGGGGCTGTTCGCCCTCTACGTCGCCGGTTACTCGGGCTTTCGCATCTTCGAGGAGACCCAGCGCATCGACTACTCCAACCACTTCCTGGGGTTGCGCGTGAACTTCTTCGTCGCCTTGGTGCTCTGTCTCCTGGGCCTGTTGTGGTTCGTGGCCGTGCAGCGGGGGTGGCGCGGGATGGGCGTGGAGCCGGCCGAGGTCGTGCCCGAGAGCGCCCGCGCCGCGGGGCCCACGCGCGGGCTGCGGTTCCAGCGGGCGGCCGCGGCGACCGCCTCGGGCACTTCGGGTGGGGCGCCTGCACGCCGGTCCGCGCCACCACCGCCGCCGCGGCGCGGTGGGCGTTCGCGGCGACACTGACGCACGTTCAACAGCGCGGGGGAAGGCGGCCACGCGAGTTTGTGGCAGCCCGCGAGGGGGTGATGCGGATTAGGGCTGCTCAGCAACCATCAGTTGACGCACGTCCCTCGGGACACCCAAACCTGCCGTCGTTGACGTTCGCCCCGTATCGCCCGCGAACGCGTCAGGTCACTACGCGCGCCCGCGGCCGCACCGCCGCCACCTCGTCCCACGGCCGCGTGTTGACCACCGCGTCGGTTCCCAGCCACGCCCGCCGGGCGGTGGCCACGCCGTAGCGGGCCACCTCGAACCCGCCCACCCGGTGCGCGTCGCAGTTGATGGCGATGGGGATCCCGGCCTCGGCGGCGGCCCGAGCGTGGACGTCGTTCATGTCGCGCCGGTCGGGGCTGGAGTTGATCTCCAGCAGGGTTCCTGTCTCGCGCGCGGCCTCGACGATCGCCGGAAAGTCGAAGTGGTACGGCGGCCGGCGCTCGATCTTGCGCCCCGAGAGGTGCCCGATCATGTCCACCAGCGGATTGGACATGGCGCGGACGATCCGGTCGGTCATGGCCGCGGAGTCCATGGCGAAGGAGGAGTGGACCGAGGCCACGACCCAGTCCAGCTGGGCCAAGGTCTCATCGTCGTAGTCCAGCGAGCCGTCGGGCAGGATGTTGACCTCAGACCCCGCCAGCAGGGTGATGCCGCCGACGGCGTCCGTGCCCGAGAGCTCCCTGATCCGGGCGACGTGGCCCGACAGCTGCGCCGCGTCGATGCGCACCGCCACCGAGGTCGAGTGGTCGGTGATGGCGAGGTACTCATAGCCCGCGGCGCGCGCCGCCAGCGCCATCTCCTCGATCGAGGCGGTGCCGTCCGAGGCGGTGGTGTGGCAATGCAGGTCCCCGCGCAGGTCGTCCACGGTGATCAGCGACGGCAGGGTCCCCTTCGCCGCGGCCTCCAGTTCGCCCCGGTTCTCGCGCAGCTCGGGCTCGATGTACTCGAGGCCCAATAGGGCGTAGACCTCCTCCTCGCGCTCGCAGCGGCGCGTCTCGCCGGTGCTGTCGTCGAGCACGCCGTACTCGGAGACGTGCAGTCCCCGGCGCACCGCCGCCTCGCGCAGCGCCATGTTGTGCTGCTTGGAGCCGGTGAAGTGCTGCATGAGGTTGCCGAACTGGTCAGGGGCGACGATGCGCACGTCGGCTTTGAGCCCGGTGTGGGTGCGCAGGCGCACGCCGGACTCGCTCGGCGTCTGCGCCGTCTCCACCAGCTCCAGGGCCGCCGCGGCCTGGGCCAGCGCCAGGGGATCGGAGGCGGTGGCGATGATGTCGAGGTCCTTGACGCTGTCGGTCCACCGGCGGGCGGAGCCGGCGAGCTCGACGCGGTCTGCGGCCGGATGGGCGCGCAGCGCATCCAGGAGCTGCTCGCCGACGGCCAGGGCCCGGCTGAGCACCGTGCGACGGCCGGCGCCGTTGCCGGCGGCCTCCTCGGCGCGCCGAGCGGTGATCGCCGCCAGGATGCCCTCCTCGGCCTTGGGTCCGAACCCCTTGAGCGTCCGGATCCGGTGGGCAGAGGCGGCCGCCTCCAGCGCCTCGAGCGAGTCGACGCTCAGCTCCTCGAACAGCCGGCGCGCGCGCTTGGGCCCGAGCCCGGGCAGCCGGGTGATCTCCAGCAGGCCCGGCGGGAACTTGGCGCGCAGCTTGACCGCCGCGGGGATGTCCCCGTCGTCGGCGAGGGCCAGGACCTTCTCCTGGATGATCGCGCCGATCCCCGGCAGCTCGGTGGCGCGGCCCTCACGGGCCAGGGCGGTCACCGACACCGAGGCGTCGCGCACCGCCTTGGCGGCGTTGCGGTAGGCCACGATGCGGTGGATGACCGCTCCGTCGAGCTCGTACAGGTCGCCCAGCTCGTCCAGAGCCGATGCGATCTCGGTGTTCGTGGGCTCGGCCATCCTCTCTAGCCTAGCTTCGCCATGGCGCTATACTTTCTGAAGTAAACCGACAAGGAGACCGAGATGGCAGGCGCCGTAACTGATGTGACCGACAACAACTTCCAGGCCGAGGTCGTTGAGTCGGATGTCCCGGTCCTCGTGGACTTCTGGGCGCCCTGGTGCGGTCCGTGCCGCCGCGTGTCGCCGGTCGTCGAGGAGATCGCCTCAGAGCGCGCAGAGACGCTGAAGGTCGTCAAGCTCAACATCGACGAGAACCAGCAGACCGCGGTCAAGTTCAACGTCATGTCGATTCCGACGCTGATGCTGTTCAAGCACGGCGAGGTCGCCAAGACCGTGATCGGGGCCTACCCCAAGCGCAAGATCGAAGAGGAGCTGGAGCCGGCGCTCGCCTAAGCGAGCGCGACGCCGATCTTCAGGGGCCGGTTCTCGATCATGACCGGCTGAGCTCCGTCCAGGCTCTCAAAGCTGATCTGCGTCGCCAGAGTCTCGGCGGCGATGTAGGCCTCGTGGGCCCGCACCGCTCCGAGCAGCTCGTCGTCACCGTCGAAGGTGAGCAGGATCCGGTCTGAGACCTCCAGACCGGCGCCCTGGCGCGCGTTCTGCACGGCGCGCACGATGTCACGTGCCAGGCCCTCGACCCGCAGCGACTCGTCGATCTCGAGCTCGAGCGCGACCGCGTGCGAGCCCTCGCGCTCCACCTGATAGCCCTCGAGCGGCTTCATTCCGAGCAGCAGGTCGTCAGCGTCGAGCTGGCGCTCATCGCCGCCGACCGTGATCGCCACGCTGCGCCCCTCGCGCAGCGCCGCCGCGACATGACCCGGGTCCAGGCCCGCGACCGCCGCCGCAACCATCGGCATCTTCTTGCCGAAGCGCGGGCCGAGGGTCCGGTAGTTGGGCTTGACCTCGATCTGCCCGAGCTCGTCGGCTTGGGCGACGAAGCTGAGCTCGCGCACGTTGAGCTCCTCGCGCACGATGTGAGCGAGCCGCTCGATGGCCGCGCGCTCGCGGCCGGTGGCCACCACCACCGCCGCCCGCAGCGGCTGGCGGATCTTGATCTTGGCCTGGGCGCGAGCGGCCAGCCCGAGGCGGACCGTCTCTCGCGCCACGTCCATCGCCTGCTCGAGCTCGGCATCGCGGGCGCCGGCGTCAGGGAAATCGCAAAGATGCACGCTCGGCTCGCGTCCGTCGAGGTTGTCGTAGATCTCGTCGGCGAGGAAGGGGCAGAACGGGGCCAGGAGCTGGGCGACGGTCACCAGACAGTGGCGCAGCGTCGCGAACGCCGCCGGATCGCCGTCCCAGAAGCGCCGGCGCGAGCGCCGCACGTACCAGTTGGACAGCGACTCCACGAACTCCTGGATGGCGCGCCCGGCCGTGGTGGCGTCGAAATCGTCGAGCCGGTCGCGGACGATCGCCACCGTCTCCTGCAGGCGGCTGAGCGCCCAGCGGTCGAGATCGCCGGTGGCCGCCGACAGGTCCGCGTTGGGCGTGACCCCGTTGGCGTTGGCGTACAGGACGTAGAACCCGTAGGTGTTCCACAGCTGGAGCATGAACTGGCGCACCGCCTCGCCGATCGTCTCCAGTGAGAAGCGGTAGCCGTCCCACGGCTGCTTGGAGGTGAAGAAATACCAGCGCAGCGCGTCGGCGCCGTAGCGGTCGATGACCTCCCACGGCTCCACCGTGTTGCCCAGCGACTTGGACATCTTGTGGCCCTCCTCGTCGAGGATGAGCCCGAGGCACACGACGTTGCGGTACGACGACGTGTCGAACAGCAGCGTCGAGATCGCCAGCAGCGAGTAGAACCAGCCCCGCGTCTGGTCCAGCGCCTCGCAGATGAAGTCAGCGGGGAAGCGCTCCTCGAAGTGGTCGAGGTTGGCATGGGGAGCGTGGAACTGCGCGAAGGGCATCGACCCCGAGTCAAACCACACGTCGATCACCTCGGGCACGCGGTGCATGTCCCCGCCGCAGTTGTCGCACGTGAGCACCACGTCGTCCACGTAGGGCCGGTGGGGGTCATCGAGCTTGACCCCCGACTCGCGCTCGAGCTCGGCCAGCGAGCCCATGACCTTCGTGCAGCCGTGCGCGCAGCGCCACACGGGCAGCGGGGTGCCCCAGTACCGCTCGCGCGACAGCGCCCAGTCCACGTTGCCCTCCAGCCAGTTGCCGAAGCGCCCGTGCTTGACGTGCTCGGGGTGCCAGTTGACGCCCTCGTTGGAGGCCAGCAGGCGGTCCTTGATCTGGCTGGTGGCGATGTACCAAGAGGGCTTGGCGTAATAGAGCAGGGGCGTGTTGCAGCGCCAGCAGTGCGGATAGGAGTGCTCGTAACGCTCGGAGCGCAACAGGCGGTCGCGCGCGCGGAGGTCCTCGATGAGGTCGGGGTCGGCGTCCTTGACCCAGCGCCCGGCGTAGGGGCCGATCCGCTCGTCGTACGTGCCGTCCAGCCGGACCGGGTTGACCACGGTCAGGCCCTCCTGCTCGCCCAGGCGGAAGTCGTCCTCGCCGAACGCGATCGCGGTGTGCACCAGGCCGGTGCCGTCGGCCGCGGTGACGAAGCCGGCGGGCAGGACGGTGTGGCCCTTGGGGCCGTAGGCCTCGGCGCCGATGAATCCGAACGGCGGCTCATAGGCGGTACCGACGAGCTCGGCGCCGGGGAAGCGCTCGAGCACTTCGGCCTCCTCGCCCAGGACCTTTTCCACCAACTCGCCGGCGACGATCGCGATCCGGCCCCCGTCATAGCGGGCCCGCACGTAGGTGAGCTCCGGGTGGACGGCGACGGCGGCGTTGGACACCAGCGTCCACGGCGTCGTCGTCCACACGAGCAGTTCGTCGCCCGGCTGCGCCGGGCCAGGGTGGGTGGGATTCGGTAGCACCGGGAGGCGGACGTACACCGACGGGTCCACCACGTCCTGGTAGGCGCCGGGCTGACCCAGCTCATGGCTGGAGAGCGTGACCTGGTCGCGCGGGCAGTACGGGACGACCTTGAGCTTCTCGTAGAGCAGGCCCTTCTCGTGGATCGTCTTCAGGGCCCACCACACCGACTCCACGTAGCTGGGGTCAAGCGTCCGGTAGGCGTCGTCGAGGTCGACCCAGAACCCGATCCGCTCGGTCAACCGGTTCCACTCGGCGACATGGCTGAGGACCTTCTCGCGGCACTTGGCGTTGAACTCAGCGATGCCGTAGCGCTCGATGTCGTCCTTGGAGGTGAAGCCGAGCTCGGCCTCCAGGGCCAGCTCCACCGGCAGGCCGTGGCAGTCCCAGCCGCCCTTGCGCTCCACGTAGTGGCCGGTCATGGTGCGGTACCGGGGGAAGATGTCCTTGAACACCCGGCTGAGCACGTGGTGCGTGGCCGGCGGGCCGTTGGCGGTGGGCGGCCCCTCGTAAAAGCCCCACTGGGGCGCCCCGGCGCGGCGGCGCACCGATTCGGCGAACACGTCGCGCTCGCGCCAGCGCCCCAGCACGACCTCCTCCAGATCGGGGAAGGAGGCGTGCGGATCGACCGGGCGATGCGGGCTGCTCATGGGCGGGGGATTCTAGGAACCCCCGGGCCGGCCGGCCCGCCGCTGCTAGGCCCCGGCGCGCACGGGCGCCCGGCGGGCCAGCACGGGGCCGGGCCGCGCCGGCGCGGGCAGCGCCGCCGGCTGCAGGCGCGACAGGAGTGCGTCACGCGCAGCGACCGGGCAGTCGCCGAGCCGGAACACGGTGCTGGCGCCGGTGTCGGGGACGGCGCTGCGGTAGTCGAAGACGGCGACCTCGCGGACGATGGAGCGCACCGCGTAGACGAGGCGGCCGATCGAGTCCAGGGAGACGCGCCGCCCGGTGAGGATGACGGCCGACGGGTTGAGCGCGCGCAGCGCGCGGCCGAGCCGGGCGAGCTCGATCGACGGGGTGAGGGCCAGCGTACGCAGCCCTGCCCGGCGCAGCACCACCTCGAGTGCCTGGGCATGGAGCGCGTCCAGGTCGCAGGTGGAGGAGGCGTCGAAGATCATCACGCCCTCGCGGCGGGTGGCCGGCGGGGCGAGCCGGCGCTGCGCCGACAGCCAGCCGGCGGCGTGACGCCAGGCAAACTCGTACTCGGCGCTGTTGGCGCCGGGCTCGAAGAGGGAGCCGACGGACTCGAGCAGCACCTCCTCGATCGTACGCTCCACCGAGCGCAGTCCCAGGCTCTCCTCGAGCATCCGGTTGGCGCCGTCCTCGTCAAAGCTCGTGAACGCGCCGCTGAGGCGCGACGGGGTCGAGGGGCCCTCACCGCGTTCGCGCGCCAGCGAGATCGCCGACGAGACGTTGTGGGTCTCGGCGAGGGTGAGGCGCAGGGCCTCGATCTCGGTCAGGGAGTACTGGCGATGGCCGCCCGCCGAGCGCTCGGGCTTGGGGAAGCCATAGCGACGTTCCCAGCTGCGCAGGGTGTTCGGGCTGATGCCGAGCATGACCGCTGCCGCATTCGTCCGGATTCCGTTCATTGGACGGAGTTATTTCGTCGTTGGCAGAGATAAGCAAGGATCGCAACGTTGCCTGCACTTTGGTCGCCTTCGTGCGCGCGAAGGAGTTCGGGGGGCCTCGTGGTACGCACGACGGTGAGACGCGGCTCGCGGCCGCGTCGCCCCGAAATCAGGTGTCCCGAATCAACCCGAGGGCGTTCCGCCACCGGCGTCCGTGGAGCGCGGAGGCGTGGAGGTGGCGTCAGGCGCTGACGCTGCGGGGCGCGACCGGTTGGACGCTTTTGCTGGGCGGAGCCACCACGGCGAGAAGTTCGCCCTCGATCAGCTCCAGGATCCGGCGCTGGGCCGCCCCCGACCCGGGAGGCAGGTTGCGGGTGCCGGTGCTGCGCACCCGGCCGCGATCGGAGCCGCGACGGTAGACGGCTACCGGCACCGCGCCGCCGGCGAGGCGGATCGCGTACGCCCAGCGCGCCACGGCGTCGTCGTCCAGGTGCGAGCCGGCGACGACCACGAGGTTGGGACGATGCACGGCCACGGCGTCGCCGATGCCCGCCACACCGCGGGCGGACAGGCTGAGGACGTCGATCCCGGCGCGGACGCAGAACAGCTCGAGCGCCCGCAGATAGGGGGCGTCCGGGTCCAACTCGTCGCGCGTGGCGTCGCCGAAGACGATCGACACCGGCCTCACCGGAGGCGGCGAGAGACGGGTGGCGCGGCGCAGCCAGTCCGCCGCCCAGTGCGAGGCGAACGCCCAGGCCGCCGACTCGCTGCCGTAGCGGCGCAGAATCTCGTCGAGGGTGGGGAGGAGCACCTCCTCCACCGAGCGCTCGACGGTGCGCAGGGCGAGGGCCGCCTCGATGGCGGCGTCGGCGCGTTCGCCTTCGTAGGAGACGAGAGCGCCGACGAGGGAGTTGGCGTCCGCTGCCAGTCCTTCCCGCGCGCGCGAAACAGCGGAGGAGATGGAAAGGCCCTCCTGGAGGGCGTCGCGCAGCGCCGCGATCTCGCCGTGCGTGAACAGACGGTGCTTACCTGGTGAACGCTGTGGCTTGGGGAACCCAAAGCGCCGCTCCCACGCTCGCAGCGTGTTCGGGCTCACGTTCAACAACGCAGCAGCTTCGCTCGTCTTCAAATAGCGCACTTGATCAGAAAGGTGGCCTGGAACGTTGCGGAATGACCCCGGTAGCCTTAAAATTGCACGGGTTACCTACTAAAAATCTGTGCAAAGCGTGTGGAAAGCTGCGTCCATTTTGACGCATTTTGGGACCCACGCCAAGTGCGGAAACGACCGAAGGACCGTCCAGAGTCTTGCACGTGTCGTTGCACAGCTCTCCGCTGGGTTGCAGCAGGGGTGCTCAGGCCTCGCGGAATCTCCGGTCTGATCGCTTGGAGGGAGGGAACATGGGTTTTCGCACGGGACGCTGAACCAGTAGATCAACGCTGGTAACAGCGATTAATTCACGCTACCTTCCATGAATGTTCCGCCGCGGCGCGGGTGACGTTGCATGGGCTCGTGCGCGAGAGGTGCTGGCCCCGCTGGCCTTGGTGTCGAGCCTCGTCGTGTGCGTGGTGGCTGTCGCGCTGAGCGCGCCCGATCGGGTGGATGCGCTGAGCGCGGTTCTCGGAGTGGGGGCGATCGGCGCCGGCGTCCTCGTCGCAGGGGAGAGCGGGCGGCTGGCGGTCTCCGCCGCCTTCACGGTGTATCTGCTGGCGGCGGTCCTGCTCGGTCCGATCTCGGCGATCGTCGCCGCGGTGATCTCGGAGGTCGCGGCCACGGCTGTGATGCGGACGCGGTGGCGGGCATTTGCGTACAACAACCTGCCCGCGGCCATCGTGCCGGCGCTGGTCGCCGCGCTCATCGTGAGGAGCCTGACCACCAAGCCGGCGGACGACGTCGGGTTCTACCTCGCCGTCGCATTGGCCGGGGCGGTCGCGCTCGTCCTCAACTTCACGATGTTCGCGGGCCTACGCCGCGTGGTGTTCCCGGAGGAACCGCAGTACGGCTGGCGCACGCTGCTGGAGTTCGCGCCGAGCGGCGCCCTGAGCATCCTCGTCGTGATCGCCGGCGTGGGCGTCACGCTCAAGGTGGGAAACGCCGGGATCGCATTCGCGCTCGCCGGCGTGTTCGCGTTCTCCTACATGACCCATCTGATCGAGCGCTCCCGTCAGCGCGCCCAGCAGTACGTCTCGCTGTCCTGGGGCGTGCTCGCGGGCCTCATGCGCTCGCTCGACATCCGCGACCAGCGCGCCGCGCGTCACTCCGCGGCGGTGGCGCGGTTCGCCCGCGACATCGCCAAGGCGATCGGGATGAGCGAGGCCGAGTGCGAGCTCGCCCACACCGCGGGACTGCTGCATGACATCGGCCGCTTCGCCCTGTCAGACCGGGTCGCCGAGCGCGGCCGCACCCTGACCGACGAGGACTGGATGGCCATCCAGCGTCATCCCGAGCTCGGCGCCGACATGCTGCGCGACCTCGGGATGTACGGACCGGTGGCCGAGATCGTCATCGCCCACCATGAGCGCGTCGACGGCCGCGGCTACCCGGCCGGGCTGACCGAGGACGAGATCCCCGAGATCGCCAAGATCATCTCGGTGGCCGAGGTCTACGACACGCTGACGGCCTCGGACACCTACCGCACGCAGATGAGTTCGTTCGAGGCGCTCACGGAGCTGCGGCGCGTCGCCGGCACGCAGGTGGACTCACAGTACGTGGAAGTGCTCGCCAGCCTGCTCAGCGGCGAGGGGGTCGCGTACCGCCACGCCGACGCGGCCGACTTCGACGCCGAGCTGGACATGGAGCGGCGCATCAACCAGGCGGGCGCCGGCGGCTGACCCGTCCCCAGGGGCTGGGACCAGGGCAGACGCCGATGCACCCGCTCCCGGATGTCAGGCGGCTGGCGTGGCTATCGGTGGTGGAGCCGCCAGGACCGGTCGGCCCGCTGCCGTTATGTCAGCGGTCCGAGCTTCAACCGACCTGGCGGTCGACCATGGGATCGGAGCTCTGCTGCTCCAGCGAGCCGACGAACTTGTCGATCTGCTCCTGGCTGAAGCGCCGCTGCCCTCCTGGCGTGCGGTATGACTGCAGATAGCCCATATCCGACCAGCGTCGGATCGTTCCCAGCGAAACGCCAAGCGCTTGAGCTGCCTGTGATGTGGACAGGCCCAGCGGGCTTCCTTGAATTTGCCTCATGACTCCATTTCAGCGCTCTTTGCGAAGCGATAATCAGACAAGCACAGCAATTGCACAACCTTTTAACGGCAAATCATGTCGATGGGGCCTCGATAATCCAAAACCTGGTCATAAGGAGGCAGCGACACATGAACAAAGGTACCCACTGATACACATCGCGCATCATGGGGTGGACGTCTGATCGATGCCTGTGGTGACAGGATTCTGCATGAATGCGGCTTCGCCTCTATCACCACCAGGACGGCGCGCGGGTCGCCTACCGCGAGACCGGGACCGGCCCGGCGCTCGTGCTGCTGCACTCGCTCGGAATGTCGCACCGCGAATGGGAGCCCATCGTGGCGCCACTGGCGACGCGCTTTCGCGTCGTCCTGCCTGACCTGCCGCTGCACGGAGACTCCGAGGACCGGCCCCGCCACCCCTACTCGCCGGACTGGTTCGCCGATGTGATCGCCGGCTTCTGCCGCGAGGCCGGTGGGCCCCGCTGCATCGTCGCCGGCCACGATCTCGGCGCCGAGCTGACGCTACTGGGGGTCAGCACCGGACGCCTGGAGCCAAGCCGTCTCGTCCTCATGCCCAATCGGCTGCACCACCGCGACGAGTTCGCGGCCAGGCGCACCGCGTGGCGGCTGTCGTGCCGGGTGGCGGCGCTCCCCGGCCTGGACCGCGTCATGGCGCACGGCGCCAAGCTCGTCTTCCGGCCGGCCGTGGGCGAGCGCCTGTCGGTGCAGCGCAACGCCGCGGCGCGCGATCTGATCCGCCATGCCTTCTCCGACGTCGGCGGCAACGGCAACCGCGCCCGGTCATGGGCCAAGTTCGCCCGGCGCTGGCCCGTCGAGGCTCAGCGCCAGTTGCTCGACGCCTATCCCGAGATGCACATGCCGGTCCTGCTGCTGTGGGCCGATGACGATCCGGCCCACCCTCTGGACGCCGCCGCCGAGGCGCTGGACCTGCTGCCCGACGCCCAGCTACGCACCCTCGCTCAAACGGGATTCCTCATCGCTTACGACGATCCGGTGGCGGTGGCCCGAGAGCTCATTGCGTTCTGCGGCTGACCGCGCCTGCGCGGCGCCCGGCCCCCCGCGTGGGGGCGCTACTTTTGGTGGACGAGCGCTGCGAACGAAACGTGAAAGGACCTCATGAGCCTGCAGGAGAAAGAGCAGCTTTGGGGCGGCGAGACGACCAAGGCCGTCAGCAATTTCCCGGTCTCGGGCGAGACCGTCCCCGTCTCCGTGATCCGCTGGCTGGCCCAGATCAAGGCCGCGGCCGCCCGCGTGAACGCTGAGCTGGACCTGCTCGCGCCCGACCTCGCGGAGCGCATCGCCGCCGCCGCCGACCGCGTCGCCGCCGGAGAGTTCGACGACCAGTTCCCCATCGACGTGTTCCAGACCGGGTCGGGGACGTCGACGAACACGAACGCCAACGAGGTCATCGCCAACCTCGCCGGGGACGGCGCCCACCCCAACGACCACGTCAACATGGGCCAGTCCTCCAACGACGTGTTCCCGTCCGCGGTCCACCTGGCCGCGCTCGATCGCGCCGAGCACGATCTCCTGCCCGCGCTCGAACGGCTCGAGGCCGCCTTCCAGGCCAAGGCCGAGGCCTTCGCCGACATCGTCAAGTCCGGTCGCACGCACCTCATGGACGCCGTGCCGGTGACCCTGGGCCAGGAGTTCTCCGGCTACGCCGCCCAGATCCGGCTCGGCGCGCGCCGCGTGCGCAACGCGCTGCCGCAGGTGGCCCAGATCCCGCTCGGCGGCACCGCCACCGGCACGGGGCTGAACACGCATCAGGAGTTCGCCATTCGCGTGCGCGCGCGTCTGACCGACGCCACCGGTCTGGAGATCCGCCCGCCCGAGGATCCGTTCGAGGCGCAGGGCAACCGCGACGCGCTGGTGGAGCTGTCAGGAGCGCTGAAGGTGGTCGCCGTCTCGCTCACCAAGATCGCCAACGACCTGGCATTGATGGGCTCCGGCCCACGCGCCGGCATCGGCGAGCTGTTCCTCCCCGAGCTCCAGAAGGGCTCGTCGATCATGCCCGGCAAGGTCAACCCGGTGATCCCCGAGGTCGTGCTCCAGGTCTCCGCGCAGGTCATCGGCAACGACACCGCCATCACCATCGGCGGCCTGGAGGGCAACTTCGAGCTCAACGTCCGGGTGCCGCTGATCGCGCGCAACCTGCTGCAGTCGATCGGGCTGCTGGCGGCGACAGCGCGGATCTTCGCCGAGAAGTGCGTCGACGGCATCCGGGCCAACGAGGAGGCCACCACACGCTCCGCCGAGTCGACCCTCGCCGCCGCGACCGCGCTCAACCCCTACATCGGCTACGACAAGGCGGCCGAGATCGTCACGGAGGCGGCCGCCTCCGGCCGCATGCTGCGCGAGGTCGCCTACGAGAAGGGCGTGGACGAGGAGACCTACAACAAGGCAATGGACCTCCGGGCGATGGCCCGCGGAAATACCTGATCAGACGTTGACAATCTGCCGGAACTCGCCGATTGACGGCGATCCGTTGCAAACTTCTTGAACCTGCGCAAGCGCCCGGTGTGGCGTGATTGAATCCCGCCGCTTTTTCGTCCATGCCGCCAGGGAGGTATGCATTGCGCACCCGAGGTCTGTCTGCGCTCCTCGGAGCATTTGCCGTGATCGCGTTCGCCGCGTCGAACGCATTCGCGAACCCGTTCCACGTCGAGTTGCCGGCCCACTTCGGCGATTCGCCGCCGCCGACGACGGCTCAGTGCGAGGACATGTTCACGATCGCGTGCTACGGGCCGCTCCAGTACGAGCAGGCCTACAACATGAAGCCGCTGTATCGCGCCGGCCTGACCGGGGCGGGCAAGACGATCGTGATCGTCGACTCGTTCGGGTCGCCCACGATCCAGGCTGACCTGAACACGTTCGACGCCGCCTACGGCCTGCCGTCGCCGCCGTCGTTCAACATCATCACGCCCGACGGCCCGGTCAACCAGAACGATCCCGACGCGCCGAACTGGGGCGTGGAGACCTCGCTCGATGTCGAGTACTCCCACGCGATGGCCCCGGGCGCCAACATCCTGCTGGTGGAGACGCCGGTCGCCGAGACCGAGGGCACCACGGGATTCCCGGAGATCGTCGCGGCCGAGAACTACGTGATCAACCACCACCTGGGCGACGTGATCACCCAGAGCTTCGGCGCCACGGAGGAGACGTTCCCCAACGCGGGCTCGATCTTCGCCCTGCGCGGAGCGAATTTCAACGCGCTGGCGCATCGTGTGACCGTGCTCGCCTCCTCGGGCGACGCGGGTCCGACCGACGAGACCGCCGCCCCGGACGGGGAGGACTTCTACCCCTTCCGCGTCAACAGCTGGCCGTCCGCGGACCCGCTGGTCACGTCGGTGGGCGGTACCCACCTCCAGCTGGATGCCGACGGCAACCGCCTGGCACCCGACAGCGTCTGGAACGACGGCACCGAGCTGTTTGAGAAGTTCGGTCCGCCCGACACTCCGGCCGCCGGCGGCGGTGGCGTCTCGGCGGTGTTCAGCCGGCCCTTCTACCAGGACCGCGTTGCCTACGCGACCGGCCGCATGCGCGGGACCCCGGACATCAGCATGAGCGCCGCCGTGGACGGCGGCGCCAACGTGTTCTGGAGCTTCCCGGGGGCCGGTGAGCCCGGCTGGAACATCATCGGCGGCACCAGCGAGGCGTCGCCGCTGTTCTCCGGCGTGGTGGCGATCGCCGATCAGGCCGCCGGCCACGACCTGGGCCTGATCAACCCGGCCCTGTACGGGCGCGCTGACGGCTTCGGCTCCGGCGTGGTGGACGTCACCCACGGCAACAACACGGTCACGTTCGAGAATCCCTCGACCGACCCGTACCCCGGCACCCACACGGTGCAGGGGTTCAACGCGGTGCGTGGATACGACCTGGCCTCCGGCCTGGGCACCGCGGACGGCACTGCGCTCGTGTCCGAACTCGCGGGACGGCACGGGTTCAAGCGGCGCTGAGCGCCTGAGGTACGTCGCAACCCCTCAGGGCGGCTCGCCCGGTCAGCGTGACCGGGCGAGCCGTCGCCGTTAAGGAGCGCCTCAGGTGGCGACGGTCTCGGCGCCGAGCTCGCGGGAGATGGCGACGTCGACGGAGTAGTCGATCGGGACCACGATCACCGAGGGCATGTCGAGCGTCAGGGCGTGCTCGAGCCGCTGGGAGAACTCGTCGGCGCTCGCGCAGCGCCACGCCGGGGCACCGAACGCCTCGGCGAGCTTGACGAAGTCCGGGTTGCCGAAGTCCACGCCGAAGTGGCGGCCGAACCGGTTGTCCTGCTTCCAGACGATCGAGCCGAACTGCCCGTTCTCCCAGATGATGTTGACCACCGGCGTCCGGAGGCGGACCGCGGTCTCGAGCTCCTGGCAGTTCATGAGAAAGCCGCCGTCACCAGACACCGTGACCACGTGGCGCCGCGGGTCCACCAGCTTGGCGGCGATCCCGGTTGGCAGCGCGAAGCCCATGCCGGCCAAGCCGTTGGCGATCAGCACCGTGCCGGGCTCGTGGGCGGGGAACATCCGGCCGATCCACAGCTTGTGCAGGCCGACGTCGGAGACGAGCACATCGGTGCGCCGCAGCGCCCGGCGGATGTCGCACAGCACGCGCGGCGGGCGCATCGGGAAGTGGGCGTCCTCGCGGGCGTCGTTCAGCGCGCCGAACACGATGCGCCGCAGCCGCTCGGCGTCCGGCGGGGAGGAGTCGCGGCGGCTGCAGCCCGCGGCCAGGCGCGCCAGCACATGGGCGATGTCCCCGATCAGCTCCACCTCGGGCATGAAGAACTCGTCGATCTCGGCGGCCACGGTGTCGATGACCACGATCTGCTTGTCGGCGCGCGGGTTCCAGTGCTCGGGCTTGTGCTCGACCAGGTCGTAGCCCACTGCGATGACGACGTCGGCCTCGTGAAATCCGGCCAGCTCGTAATCGCGCGCCTGGAGCCCGACGGTCCCCAGCGCGTGCGGATCCTCGTAGTCCAGCAGGCCCTTGGCCATGAACGTCTCGGCCACCGGGATCCCGGTCGTGTGCACGAACGCGCGCAGCGCGCGGCTGGCATGAGTGCGGATGGCGCCATTGCCGGCCAGGATCACCGGGTTCTCCGCGGCCATGATGACCTCGGTGGCGCGCTGGAGCTCCTTCATGCCGGGCTCGGGCTGGACAGGCGCGTGGCGGGGCAGGGGCGAGGCATCCAGGGGGCGCATCATCACGTCCTCGGGAAGCTCGAGGTGGGTGGAGCCCGGCTTCTCCGATTCGGCCACCTTGAACGCCTTGCGCACCACTTCGGGCACGATCTCGGGGCTCGAAACCCGTGCATTCCATTTCACGACCGGGCGCATGATCCCGAGCAGGTCGATGTACTGGTGTGACTCCTTGTGCATCCGCTCCAGGTCCGACTGCCCGGTCAGGGCCACGAGCGGCGCCCGATCCAGGAAGGCATCGGCGACGGCGGTCAGGAGGTTGGTCGCTCCCGGGCCCAGCGTGCCCAGACAGACCCCGGCGCGCCCGGTCAGCCGGCCGTAGGCGTCAGCCATGTAGGCGCCGCCCTGCTCATGTCGGACGGGGACGAAGTCGATAGATGAGTCAGCGAGGGACTCGTTGAGGTCCAGCGTCTCCTCCCCTGGGATGCCGAACACGTACTTGACGCCCTCCGCCTCCAGGCATTCCACGAAGACATCTGACGCCTTGCGCTCGCTCACGACCCCACCCTATCTAACCGATTTGTCCACCCGGCTAACCACCGCCCGGCGCGGCACGTGGACCCTGCGCGGTCTGCAGGCGCTGCTGAGCGCGGCCGTCCTGCTGACCGGGTTCAGCGCCGCGGCCCGCGCCAGCAGCGTGTTCTACGTCCGCGGCGGCGGGGACGGGCACGGCATCGGGATGAGCCAGTACGGCGCCTACGGCTATGCCCTGCACGGCGCCGGCTACCAGACGATCCTGGCCCACTACTACCAGGGCACCGCGCTGGGCGCCACCGATCCCCGGCAGACCGTCCGGGTCCTGCTCACGGTCGGGCCGGCCTCGTTCAGCGGCGCCGGCTCCGTATCGGGCTCGCGCACGCGCCTCGCACCCGGGACCACCTACACCGTCACGCCGGCCGGCGCCAAGCTGACGCTGGCGACCGCGGCGGGCAAGACCGTCGGCACCTTCGCCTCGCCCCTCACGGTCATCGCCGCCACCCCCGCCGCGCCCCTGACGCTCACCGGCCACGGCGCCTACCGCGGGTCGCTGGAGTTCTCGCCCGTCGGCGGCAGCGTGCAGACCGTCAACGCGGTGGCGCTGGAGGACTACATCCGCGGGGTCGTGGCCGCCGAGATGCCGGCGAGCTGGGCCGCCGCCGCGCTCGAGGCCCAGGCCGTCGCCGCGCGCACGTATGCGATCACCACCACCGTGGACGGCAACGGCTACGACCTCTACCCCGACACCCGCTCGCAGATGTACGGCGGCGTGAGCGCCGAGACGCCGGCCACCGACGCGGCGGTGGCGGCCACCAGCGGCCAGGTCGTCACCTATGACGGCAAGCCCGTCGTCACGTACTTCTTCGCCTCCTCGGGCGGTCACACCGAAAGCATCCAGAACGTGTGGGCGGGGGCCAGCCCCGAGCCATGGTTGGTCGGAGTGTCCGATCCGTATGACGGAGCGGGCCAGGACCCCTACCACAGCTGGGGCTCACAGATGAGCCTGGCGGCGGCGGCGCTCAGGCTCGGTCGCCTGGTCAAGGGCAGCCTCATCGGGATCCGGGTGACCCGTCACGGCGTCTCGCCGCGGATCGTGCAGGCCCAGGTCGTCGGCACGCGCGGGACCAGCACCGTCAACGGCGCCCAGCTCCAGGGCATCTTCGGCCTCGACGACACGTGGGCGACGTTCACGACGATCACCACGACCGATCCGCTGGGCAGGCTGAGCGGGACCGTGTTCCCGGCGCCCGCCGGCGCCACGCTGACGATCCAGTCCCAGAACGGCGGGGCATGGCACAGCGTCGCCCAAGCGCCGGCGTCGGCGAGCGGCGCCTACAGCGCGCAGGTGCCGTCGGGCCGCTACCGGATCCTCGACGGGTCCCTGATCGGCCCGACAGTCACGATCCCCTGAGCGGCGGTTGACCGCCCCGGGTGGCTCCTGAGACACTCGGCGCCGGGATGAAGCGAGTGATCGTGATCGCGGTGCTGTTGGGATGCGCGGGCGTGCCCGCGGGTGGGGCCGCGCGTCCGGCCATCATCGGGCCTCCGCACCCGGTTCCTGCGCCCGCCCCGTCCCCCTCGCCCGCGGCGGCCACGTTCGCCGGGACGATCACCTCGGCCACCGGGCGCTATGCCGGCGATCACGGCCACGTCGTCATCGAGGACGGTCCGGTGGCCTCGCACCGCAGCGGACGACTGCTGATCAGCGGGCGCGCCTGCCACGGGGCGCGGCACTGCCTGGCGCTGAGCGGCATGCCGCCGGGGTCGTTGACCCTCAAGGGCCACCCGCTCCCGGATGCCGGGTTTACCTACACGGTGCGCGCCGCCGGGCGGGTCGGCCCGCTCGGGCACGTCTCCATCTCGGGGCTGCTGCAGGTGCCCGGCTTTGTCGCCTGTGGACACCAGACGATGACGCTCACCCTCGCCGCGGCGCACGGCACGGTCAGGGTCACGGCCGCGACCCGAACACGCTGTGTCGGCGGGCCGCCGGACTGAGATCGGGAGCGCTGGATAGCCTCCCGGGCGTGCCCGGTCCGCTGCTGTCCATCGACGGCCCCTTCGTCCTCTACCGCTCGTTCTTCGCGCTCCCCGACTCCATCACCGACGGAGACGGCCATGCCGTCAACGCGCTGCTGGGGGCGGTGAACCTCATCCTGCGCATCGCCGCCGATCGCCGGCCGCGCGCCATCGTGGTCTGCTTCGGCGCCGAGGCCGCCGCCTACCGCACCGAGCTCTACCCCGCCTATCACGCCGACCGCCCACCGGTGCCCGACGCGCTGGAGTGGCAGTTCGCCCACGCCCCCGAGCTGTTCGCCGCCTTCGGCTGGCTGACCGCGTCCTCCGAGGACCTCGAGGCCGATGACCTGCTCGGCGCGTTCGCCGAAGCCGAGGTCGACGCCGGCGGCGAGGCGCTGATCATGACCGGTGACCGCGACATGTACCAGTGCGCCGCCGAGCGGGTCAGCGTCGTCTACCTCAAGCAGCGCTCCGCGGGCTTTGACGAGGTCGACCCCGAGGAGGTTCACCGCCGCTACGGCGTGGTGCCCAGCCTCGTCCCGGACTTCATCGCGCTCCGGGGCGACCCCTCCGACGGCCTCCCCGGCGCGCCCGGCATCGGGCCCAAGACCGCGGCGGAGCTGCTGGACCGCTACGGGTCCCTCGAGGGAGCGATCGCTGCCGCCGACCAGGAGCGCCCGCGCATCGCCGCCGCGCTGCGCGACAACGCCGACGAGCTGATGGCCTTCCGCGACATTGCGACGCTGCGATCCGCGCAGGTGGCCCTACCAGACGACGCCGAGACCAACCTCGCCGGCGGGGCCGAGGCGGCGCGGAGGCTGGGGATGCGCCGCCTCGCGGAGCGGCTGGAGGCGGCCTCGTCCGTGGCGGACCTGTGAGGCGTCACGGCGTGAACTTGACGGTGATCACGTCGCCGTCGGCTACCGCGTAGTCCCGGCCCTCGAGCCGCAGCGTGCCGCGGTCACGCGCGCCCGCGTAGCCCCCGGCGTCGCGCAGCGCGTCCCACGAGACCACTTCGGCGCGCACGAACCCCTTCTGGATGTCGGAGTGGATGAGGCCGGCGGCGTGCCACACCGAGAGCCCGCGGCGCAGGTGCCAGGACTGCGCGGGCTTGTCCTCGCCGGCGGTGAAGAAGGCGACAAGGTGCAGGAGCGAGAACGCGCCGCGCACGACGCGCTGCAGCCCCGACTCGGCCAGCCCCAGGTCGTCACGCATCGCCGCCGCGTCCTCCTCGGCGAGCTCGCCCAGCTCCGCCTCCAGGCGGGCTGAGACCGCCACCGCCTCGGCGCCCTGGGCCGCCGCGTGCGCGGCGATCGCGGGCGGGACCTCGTCCGTGCCCTCCTCGACGTTGGCCACGAACAGGACCGGCTTGGCCGTCAGCGGCGAGAGCAGAGCCATGGCGTCGGCAGCCTCGGCCGGCGGCGGCACGGTGCGCGCGGGCTGGCCGGACTGCAGCGCTTCGATCACGCGCTCGAGCCACTCGGCCTCGGCGATAGCGTGCCTGTCGCCGCCACGGGCGCTGCGCACCACCCGCTCGCGCCGGCGCTCGGCCTGCTCGAGGTCCGCGTAGATGAGCTCGGTCTCGATCGTCTCGATGTCGGCGATGGGGTCCACCCGCCCCTCGGGATGGACGACGCTCTCGTCGGTGTGGGCGCGCACGACGTGCACGAGCGCGTCGGTCTCGCGGATGTTGGACAGGAACTGGTTGCCCAGGCCCTCGCCGCGATGGGCGCCGGCCACCAGCCCGGCGATGTCGTGAAAGGCGATCGTGTCGGGCACGATCTTGGAAGCGCGGACGACGTCGGCGACGGTGTCCAGCCGGTCGTCTTGAACGGGCACGATCGCCACGTTGGGCTCGATGGTGGTGAAGGGGTAGTTGGCGGCCTCGGCGGCCACGCCGGTCAGCGCGGTGAACAGCGATGACTTGCCGGCGTTGGGCATGCCGACGATCCCGACCTTCATCGGCACAGCGCCGCGCCTTTCGTGGAGACCGGGGCCAGGCGGCACACCGCCGTCGCCAGCAACGTCCCGAGCGCCGCGCCGGCGAGGACGTCGCTGGGGTAGTGGACGCCCAGGTAGGGGCGGGTGAGGGCGAACGCCCCCGCCGCTGTGTACAGGAGCCCCGGCGAGACCAGCTCGCGGTACGCGCGAGCGGCGGCGAACGACGTGGTGGCGTGGGCGCTGGGGAACGACAGCGCCGAGACGACCGGAGACAGCGCCGGCAGGCCCTCGAGCCGTGGGCGGGGGCGGCGCACCGCCAGCTTGACCGCGTAGTTGACGGCATAGGCGCCGGCCACGGCGCCCGCGCCGCGCATCCAGGCGGGGCGCCGCATGGAATCGGTCGCCGCGCCCGCGGCGCCGAGGGCCAGCCAGCACGCGGCGTGCTCGCCGAGCCGCGAGTAGACGAGCGCCGCCCGTTCGCGACGGGGCCCGTGGCCGCGGGTACGCGCCAGCACGAGCAGGCCGTGATCGATACTCGTCAGCGTGGACACGCGCCTCACTCTATGAGGCGGGCCGGGACCGGCGTCGCCCCGGTCCCGCGCCACCGCCGCGGATTGGGGGAGCGGGAAAGTGACGGTTTCGCACCGGAAGTTGGCAGATTGAGGGGCGAAGTTGGCGGCCGTAGCCGCGCACCGCGACGACATCGCGATCGTGGCCGTCCGCTTCCTCGATCCCGGCCGCGGGAGCGCTCCCGGATCCCGGGGCAGCGGGCCGCGCGAGCTGGTGCTCTCGTCGACCTGACGTGGCCTGGCCGGGACCGCGGCGTCGCGGTGGTCAGCTGTGCGATGATCGGACACTCAGCGGCTTATCGGCACAGTACGTTGTGTCGCCGCGAGGCTCGACCCGGACATGGACGCCACGGACCGAAGAATCGTTGCGCTGCTGCGAGAGAACGCGCGCCGCTCGTTCTCCGACATCGGCAAGCACGTCCATCTGTCCGCACCGGCGGTCAAGCGCCGGCTGGACCGGCTCGAGCGGGAGGGCGTGGTGCTGGGCTACACCGCCGTGGTGGACCCCAAGGCGTTCGGCTGGCAGGCCGAGGCGTTCGTCGACCTCTACTGCGAGGGCAACATGCCCGGCTCGGCGATCAAGCGCGCCGTGGAGAAGGAGGCCGGGGTCGTCTCGGCGCACACCGTTGCCGGCGAGGCCAGCGCCCTGCTGCACGTCATGTCCGAGGACACCAAGGGCCTGGAGCTGGCGTTGGAGCGCATCCGCGCCACCCAGGGCGTGATGCGCACCGTCACCGAGGTCGTGCTGTCGACCCTCTTCACCCGCTGACGCGGCGAGCGCCGGCGTCAGCCGCCGTCAGCCGCCGAAGCCGACCCGGTGCGCCTCGGTGTCCACGAGCACGTAGACCACCTTCTCCAGGTCCAGCGCGATCATCCCGTCCTCGGCCTTGAGGTCGTGCCAACCGGTGTTGCCAAGGACCTCGCGCAGCTTCTCGAGCTGCTTGGGAGCGACCCGGGCTGAGAGCACCGGGCCGCCCAGAAAGCCGATGTTGATCTTCTGGGGCTTGTCGTCGTCTGACACTGGCTAATGCTCCTCTGCTGGCTGCACGATCTCGGTGAGCACCCCGCCGGTGGAGGCGGGGTGAAGGAAGGCCACCCGCGAGCCGCGGATCCCGGTGCGTGGCTTCTCGTCGATGAGGCGCATGCCCGCGGCGGCGCACGCGTCCAGTGCGCCCTGCACCGACGGCACGCGATAGGCGACATGGTGCAGTCCCGGCCCCCGGCGGCTCAGGAACTTGCCGACGGCGGTGTCGGGCCCGAGGGGCTGCAGCAGCTCGATGTGGCTGTCGCCGACGTCGAGCAGCGCCGCGTCGACGCCCTGCTCGGTCACGGTCTCGCGGTGGATGAGTGGCATGCCGAGCTGGTCGCGGTAGAGCGCCAGGGCGTCGTCGATGCTCTCGACGGCGACGCCGACGTGGTCGATCGCTGACAGCATGGCGCCGCCGAGCATATCGGGCCGCCTGCGCCGGCCGGCGGGCCGCCGGCTACTCGGCGGAGGGCGGAGTCGGCTCGGCCGGCTCGGTACTGGCGGCGGCGATCCCGAGGTGGAAGCCCGCACGGCGATCGGGCGCGGTGACCGGGGTGCCCTCCATGATCCGGTCGATCTCCTCGCGCTCGAGCACCTCATCCTCGAGCAGCGCGCGGGCGAGGCGGTCGAGCTGAGGGCGGTGGGTGCGCAGCAGGTCGGTGGCCGCCCGGAAGGCCTCATCGGCCAGCTCGCGGACCTCCTCGTCGCGCACGCGGCGCGTGGCCTCCGACAGCAGCTCGGAGTTGACGCGCAGGGAGGTGAAGCCCGTGCCCATCGCGTACTCGTGGATCATCGCGTAGGCGATGTCGGCCACGCGGCGCAGGTCGTCGGTGGCGCCATTGGTGACCGAGCCGAACACCACCGTCTCGGCGGCCCGGCCTCCGAGCAGCATGGTCATGATGTCCACCAGCTCGGCGCGGGTGCGCAGGTAGCTGTCCTCGGTGGGGAGGTTGAGGGTGTAGCCCAGGGCGCGGCCGCGCGGAATGATCGAGATCCGGTGCACGGCGTCGACCGACGGCAGGAGCTCGGCGCACAGCGCGTGGCCGGCCTCGTGGAAGGCGACCACCCGCCGCTCGCGCTCGTTGAGGCGCCGGCGCGACTGCATGCCGGCGACCACGCGCTCCAGCGCCTGGTCGAAGTCGGGCGCCTCGATCGCGTCGGCGGCGCGTCGGGCGGCGTTGATGGCGGCCTCGTTGCAGATGTTGGCCAGGTCGGCGCCGGTGAGACCGGCGGTCTGGCGGGCCAGGATCGCGAAGTCCACCGTCTCGGCCACCGGCTTGCCGCGCGAGTGGACCTCGAGGATGCGCTCGCGCCCGAGCACGTCGGGCGGCGAGACGAAGATGTGGCGGTCGAAGCGGCCGGGGCGCAGCAGGGCCGGGTCGAGCTTGTCCAGCAGATTGGAGGCGGCGATGACGACGACGTCCTTCTTGCCGTCGAAGCCGTCCATCTCCACCAGCAGCTGGTTGAGCGTCTGGTCGTATTCGCGGTTGGCGGCGCCGCCGGAGCGGGCCGTGCCCACCGCATCGAGCTCGTCGATGAAGATGATGGCCGGGGCATGCTTGCGGGCCTCCTTGAACAGGCGGCGGATCCGGGCCGAGCCCAGGCCGGCAAACATCTCCACGAAGGACGAGGCCGACTGCGAGAAGAAGGACGCGCCGGACTCGTGGGCCACCGCCTTGGCCAGCAGCGTCTTGCCGGTGCCGGGCGGCCCATGCAGCAGGATCCCCGCGGGGAGGTGGGCGCCGAGGCTGCGGAAGCGCTTGGCGTCGCGCATGTACTCCACGATCTCGCGCAGCTCCGCCTTGGCCTCGTCGGCTCCGGCGATGTCGTCCCACGCGATCGGCGGCGTCGTCTCCGGGCGGATCTCGGCGGGCTTGGTCCGCGGGATCAGGCGCATCGTCATGCCCACGAGCACCACCAGCGCGCCCATGAAGATCAGCGGCAACCAGTCGTGAATCCAGGTGATGAAGTCGGGGTCGCCGAGGAACGCTGGGTAGAGCATGCCTGTAGCGCTTATCGGCGGCTGGCCGTGATGGCTTGAGCCGTCTGGACGAGGCGCGTGCGTGCGGTCGCGAGCTCCGTGCGAGCCGCGGTCCTGCCCGGGTCCCTAGGTGACCCGCTCGAGCCGTGGGTTGGGGGCAAACGCCCGGCCCACCTTGGCGCAGGGCCGGCCGTCGAGCAGCACGATGTCGGCGGTGAAGTCGTTCTGGCCGCGAATGAGCGAGGAGCCGACGCCGTAGGCGTCGACGGCCACGCCGCCGGACTCGAACTCGCGGATCCGGGCGGCGGTGAAGCCGCCGGAGACGACGATCTTGACGTCGGGGAAGCCCGCGCCGTCGAGCGCGCCGCGGACCTTCTCCACCAGTCGGGGGTTGACCCCGGTGGGCTTGAAGCCGCCCATCTCGTGCCACAGGGAGCGGTCCACGAGCAGCTCGGAGGTGTCCAGCCGGACGCCCCAGAGCTTGCCCTGGAGCGCCTCGGCGACCTCGAGGGCGGTGGCCACGGAGTCGTTGACGAAGTCCACGAGGACGGTGATGTTCATGTCGTGGTGGAAGTGCTCGGCGAATTTCACCGCCGCCGTGACGGTGTCACCGCCGTAGGCGGCGATCAGCCCGTGAGGCACGGTGCCGATCCCGCGACCGCCCCACCAGGACGCCTGGGCGTCGGTGGAGACGCCGATCGCGCCCGCCACGTGGGCGCTCCAGCCGTCCCCGGTCTGCACCAGCCAGTGATCATGGCGGGCGGGGAAGTAGAAGATCTGCTTGCCGCGGGCGGCCTCCACGACCTCGGCGACGTTGCGCATGATCAGGGAGCGCCGCGCCAGCGACCCCAGGTAGACCGTCTCCAGGTGGGCGAACAGCGAGTAGTCGCCCTCGATCGTCATCACCGTCTCGCGCGGCGCGATCCGGTCGCCCTCCTTGAGCGCGTGGATCTGCAGGCGGTCCCAGCCGGTGACCCACTCGCTCCCCTCCCGGTGCCCGGCGGACGTCTTGAGCACGGCGATGGCCTCGTCAATGCCGCCGAGGATCGACTCCTCCTTCTGGAAGACCTGCATGGTGACGTGCGGATGCTCGCCCTCTGACTCCAGCAGGTGCTTGGTGAGCACGAAGTAGGCGTCGGAGTAATAGCCGTCGCGGATCCGGTTCACCGGCAGCCGGAAGATCTCAGGGTCGAGGCGAGTGGAGACCTGCGTGGAGATGCGCAGGAGTGTATTGAGGAGGGTGGTACGCTCACCGGTGCGATGCTGAGCATCACACCGCACTGACGCCGTTCCCCGCCGCGAGCGCCGCGACCTACATGTGAGGTCGCCCCGCCGCTCGCACCGCCGTTTCGTTCCTTCAGTGAGTGTGTGTGATGACTTCGTACCGGCGCGTTCTGCGCCACAGAGACTTCCGATTCTTGTTCTTGGGCCAGTCGGCCAGCGCCGTCGGCGATCAGGTCGTGATCGTGGCGCTGGCGCTGTACATCACCCAGCGCACCGGCTCGCCGACCGATCTGGGGCTGGTGCTGGCGGCGCAATCGCTGCCGCTCATCGGACTGGTGCTGTTCGGCGGGGTGTGGGCGGACCGGCTGCCCCGCCATCGCATCATGACCGCGGCCGACTACGCCCGGGCGCTCCTGCACGGCGTCCTGGCGGCCTCGATCGTGCTCGGCGGCGCGAGCGTGGCGGAGATGATCGTGATCGAGGCGCTGTTCGGCGCGGCCCGCGCCTTCTTCCAGCCCGCCTACTCGGGCCTGCTGCCCCAGACCATCCCCGACCCGCTGGCCCAGGACGCCCGCGCGCTGTCCTCGACCACCGAGAACCTGGCCATCCTCATCGGCCCGGCGCTGGGGGCGATGATGGTCCTCACCGTCGGCGCCGGCGCGGCGTTCGCGCTGGACGCGGCCACGTTCCTGCTCAGCGCCGAGCTGCTGCGCCACATCCGTCCCCGGGCCCGGGGCGCCGCGCCCCAGCGCGAGACGGTCATGCACGAGCTGCGCGCCGGCTGGCGCGAGGTCCGCTCCCGCACGTGGGTGTGGGCCACGATCGCCGCCTTCACCGTCGCGGTGCTGTGCGCCTACGCGCAGTGGTACGCGCTGGCGCCGGTCGTGTCCCGTGACCTCTACGGTTCCGCAGGCGTGTTCGGGGTGCTCGAGAGCGTCGCGGGCGCCGGCGCCGTGCTCGGCGCGCTGGTGGGCATCCGCTGGCGGCCGCGTCGCCCCATGGTGGTCGGCCTGCTGCTGACGCTCGTGTGGCCTCTCCAGTCGCTGGCCTTCGCCGCCGCCGCGCCGCTGGCGGTGGTGGTGGTGCTCGCCTTCGGGGCGGGCCTGGGCTTCACGCTGTTCGAGGTGTGGTGGGCGACGGCGCTGGTCCGCCACATCCCGCCGCACGCGCTGTCGCGGGTGAGCGCGTATGACTGGATGGGCTCGCTGGCTCTGCTGCCCCTGGGCTTCGCCATCGCCGGGCCGCTGGCGGGGGCGTTGGGCGCGCGCACCGTGCTCGGCGTGGGCGCCGCTGCGGCGCTGGCCGTGCTGGCGCTGGCGCTGGCCCCGCGCTCCACGCGGGCGCTCACCGACGCCGGCTCAGCCGAGGAGCTCGCCGATCATGTCGCGGTAAAAGCCGGTGGCGAACCCCAGGTCGCGAATGTCGATGCGCTCGTCCGCGTTGTGCATGAGGGGAGTCGCATCTAGCATCGTCTGGTGGCGCTGGGGGAAGAACCCGTAGGCCACGCAGCCAGGGAACGCCTCGCGAAACCACCGCGAGTCGCTGAAGCCGGCCAGGATGACCGGCACGGCGCCGGCGCCGGGATCGTTGGCGGCGATCCACTCGTCGATCGCCGTCATCAGCCGGCTCTCCACTGCGGACCCGTTGCCCACCACCTTCTCGGTGAAGTCGATGCGCAGGTCGTCCGACGGCTCGCCGAGGACCTGCCGGATGCGGCGCCAGACCGCGTCCTCGCCCATTCCCGGGGGCACGCGGCAGTCGATCCGGACCTGCGCGCGGGACGGGATGACGTTCATCTTCGTCGAGGCGCTCGTCATCGTCGGCGTCAGTGTCACCCCGAACATCGGCTCCAGCAGGGTGCGCAGCCGGGGCTCCTCGGCCTCGAGCCGCGCCATCGCGGCCGACGGGTCGCCGGGGTCCTCGCCCAGGCCGCGCAGGAAGGCGGCGGGCGCGTCGGTGAGCTCGAATCCCTCCGGCTGGCGAGCCAGCGCGCTCAGCACGGGCGCGAGCTTGAGCAGGGCGTTATCGCCGGTGCGGGGCAGGGCGGCGTGGCCGGCCATGCCCAGGGCGGTGACGTTGAAGCGGAAGATCCCCTTCTCGGCGCAGCACACCCCGTAGAGGCGCCGGCCACCGTACTGGAACACCTCCCCGGCGCCCTCGTTGAGCAGGAAGTCGCAGCGGACCTTGTCCGGGTGGGTGTCGGTCAGCCAGTGGGCGCCGACCTCGCCGCCGGTCTCCTCGTCAGAGACGAACACGAGCTTGAGCGCGCCGGCGGCCGGGCGCCAGCCCTGACGGGCCAGGCTCGCGGCCGCGACGGCCTCGGCCGCCACCTGGTTCTTCATGTCGAGCGCCCCCCGGCCCCAGACGAAGCCGTCGGCCAGCTCGCCCGACCAGGGGTCGTGGCGCCACTCCGAGGCGTCGGCCAGCACCGTGTCGACGTGGCCGAGCAGGCACAGCACCGGGCCGTCGCCCTGGCCGTCGAGTGTGGCCACGAGGTTGGGTCGCGCGGGGTCGGCGGCGAGGATCTCAACGTCAAATCCGGCCTGGCTCAGGTAGCGCTCCAAGTGCTCGATCGCCGCCCGCTCGTTGCCGGGAGGGTTGACGGTGTCAAAGCGGATCAGCTCTTGAAGGAGCGCGACGCTGTGGGCCTGGAGGTCGTCGGACGTCATCGCGTCACAGCAGACTATCGGCGTAGGATGCCGTCGGTGCCTGGCGCCACCGACGACCTCGAGCTCGCGCTGGAGCTGGCCGATGTCGCCGACGCGATCACCCTGGCGCGCTTTCGCGCCGAGGATCTCGTCGTGGAGACCAAGCCCGATCTCACGCCGGTCTCGGAGGCCGACCGCGACGTGGAGCAGGCGCTGCGCCAGCGCCTGGCGGGGGTTCGCCCGGACGACACGGTGGTCGGCGAGGAATACGGCGGCGGCGAAACCGGGCCCCACCCACCCGCGCGGCGCTGGATCGTCGACCCGATCGACGGGACCAAGGGCTACGTCCGCGGGATGCCGGTGTGGGCCACGCTGCTGGCGCTGGAGGAGGATGGCCAGATGGTGGTCGGCATCGTCTCGGCGCCTGCCCTGGGCCGGCGCTGGTGGGCCGCGCGGGGCGCCGGCGCCTTCACCACCGACGTGAGCGGGGGCGAGCCCCGAGCGCTGCGGGTGTCGGGCATCCGCGATCTCGGCGACGCGCAGATGTGCTTCGGTGGGTTTGAGGAGTGGCGCCAGACGGATCGGCTCGGCGGGCTCCTGGCGCTGGCCGAGCAGTGCTGGCGCACGCGCGGCTACGGGGACTTCTGGCAGTACATGCTCGTCGCCGAGGGCGCGGCGGAGATCGCCCTGGACCCGGCGGTGTCGATCTGGGACGTGGCCGCTCCGATGGTGATCGTCCAGGAGGCCGGTGGGCATTTCACCGACCTCAGCGGCGCGCCGTCCGCGGCGGGTGGCAGCGGGATCGCCACCAACGGCGTGGTCCACGAGGCCGCCCGCCGGATCCTCACGGACTGACCGCCGGGCACACCGGGTGCGCCGCCGCGATCTCCGCGGCCACCGCGGCGAGCGTCGAGGAGTGGGTGGGCAGGAACTGGTCGGGCTGCCCGGCGGGGAGCATGCGCCCCGCGGCCAGGGCCACCAGCGGGAACCCGCCGTAGGCCTGGCCGGGAGGGCAGGCCCGGGCGGCGCGCACGGTGGCGTCGAACTGAGGGGCGGTCAGCGTCACGCCCCAGGCCGGGGCCGAGAACGCGCGCAGGAAGGGGATCGGCTTCTGCGGCGAGGCGAACAGGCTGATCGTCTGGGCCGCGGTGAACAGCAGCGCGACGGCGCAGGCGAGCGGCGCCCAGGCCGTCACTCCATCGCGGCGATCGCGCGCGGCCCGGACGGCGAACACGGTCCCGCAGGCGGCCAGCGGGACCAGGGACGCCTCGACGGGGACGGTGATGTTGAGCCCCGTGCCCTGCTTGAAGTTGGTGAGGAAGGTGATGAGGTTCGCGGCGGCCAGGCCGATCGCGATGGTCAGCAGCCGCGGGTCGCGGGCGCGGGCGCGGAAGGCCACCGCGCACGCGGCGCACACCAGCAGCCCGATCACGTTCCAGCCCGACTGGGCCCAGAAGCCGTCAAGCGACCCCAGCCCGCGCGAGCCGCTGTGCAGCTGGGCGAGGACCGTATCGCGCCAGAAGGCCGCGCCGCCCACCAGCCAGGCGGCGCCGAGCCCCGCGGCGAGCAGCGTCACGGCGGCCAGCGCCGCCCGGCGGCGGTCGGCGGACAACGCCACGATCGCCACCCCCGGGATGGCCAGGGGGAACTTGATCAGCACCAGCAGCCCGCACAGCGCTCCCGCCCAGGCGCCCCGGCGCTCGTCAGCGGCCAGCAGGGCGGCGCCCAGCATGACCGGCAGCGCGACCAGCTCCGGGGTGAGCGCGCCGTGCTCGTGCACCGCCCACGGGGTGAGCAGGACCGCCGCCGGCGTGAGCACGGTGGCGATGGCGCTGCCGGTGACCCGGTACACGATCCGGGCGGCGATCAGGCCCGCGCCGAGCTGGAGGCAGCCGACGCCCAGGCGCAACCACTCCACGCCGTCGTGGATCGACAGCAGCGCCACGCCGGCCACGAACACCCCGGGGGGCTGGGCGCCGACGATCCGGCCGTACAGATCACCGCCGTGCAGGATCTCGTGGGCGGTGAGCGCGTACACCCCCTCGCTGTAGTCCCAGTAGCTGTGCAGCAGCAGAAAGTGCACGGCAAGGAGCGCCGCAGCTCCGAGCAGCAGCGATCCGATGGCGACCACGCCGTCCTCGCGCACGCGGCACAAGGCTACGCCGGGCGGCGGGTTCATACTCAGGTCATGGAACGACTGTTCGGCGAGGAGGTGGCGCCGGGCGCCCCGGAGCCCGACGCCGCGCCGCGCGAGGACGGCGCCGGCGCCAAGGTCCCGCTCGCCACCCGGATGCGGCCCACGACGCTCGACGAGCTCGTGGGTCAGGAGCGGCTGCTGGGGCCGGGCTCGGCGCTGCGCCGAGCCATCGAGGAGGGCCACCCGCACTCGATGATCCTGCACGGCCCCCCCGGCTCGGGCAAGACGACGCTGGCGCGCCTGGTGGCGCGCGCCTCAGACGCGGCGCTGGAGGAGGAGAGCGCCGTGGCGGCGGGGCGCGCCGAGGTGCGGGCGGTCATCGAGCGGGCTCGCGAGCGTCTGCGCACGGGGCGTCGCACCGTGTTCTTCCTCGACGAGATCCACCGCTTCAACAAGGCCCAGCAGGACGCGCTGCTGCCCGCCGTCGAGGACGGCCTGATCACCCTCATCGGCGCCACCACCGAGAACCCGTACTTCGAGGTCAACTCTGCGCTCATCTCCCGCACCCACCTCTACGAGCTGCAGGCGCTGGGCCCGGCGGACATTCGCCGGCTGCTGGACCGCACGGTGTCGGCCGGCCACTGCGGTCCGCCGGAGCAGGTCGACGAGGCGGCGCTGGAATTCCTCGCCGAGCGCTCGGGCGGAGACGCCCGGACGGCGCTCAACGCCCTGGAGCTGGCCTGTGAGGCCGCGGGGACGGGCGGCGGTGGCCGCGTCACGCTGGCCCACGCCGAGGACGCACTGCAGCGGCGCGCGCTGCTCTACGACCGCCAGGCGGACAACCACTACGACACGATCTCGGCCTGGATCAAGGCCACCCGCGGCTCGGACCCCGACGCTTCGCTGTACTACCTGGCGGTCATGCTGGAGGGCGGGGAGGACCCGCGGTTCATCGTGCGGCGGATGGTGATCCTGGCCTCGGAGGACATCGGCAACGCCGACCCCCAGGCGCTGTCCGTGGCGACCGCCGCCGCGGCCGCGGTGGAGCACGTCGGACTGCCGGAATGCCAGTTCGCGCTGGCCCAGGCGGCGGTGTACCTGTCGCTGGCCCCCAAGTCCGACGCCGCCAAGCGCGCGGTGTTCGCCGCGCGCGACTACATCGCCCAGCACGGCGCCGTGCCCCCGCCGGCGCACCTGCGGTCCTCGACCCGCAGCGACGGGGGCTATGACAACCCCCACCGCCGGCCGGGCCACCTCTCGCCGCAGGAACTGCTGCCCGAGGCGGCGATCGGGGCGCGCTTCTATGAGCCGGACGACGCCGAGGCCGCCCTGCGCGAGCGCCTGGCTGACATCCAGCGTGGGCGCGGGCGTGCACGACCGCGCGAATAGCTGAAAAGACCTGCTCATTCACGCAATCTCCGGGCCCCGCTCGCGCGAGCCGGTCCGCCGAAGCTACTACGCTGTAGGAATCGCCTCCCACCACGCTCCCGGGGCGCTGCTCGCCCACTACCACCCGCTGCCGCGCGGCCCGCGCGTGTGCCTGCGCCTCGTCCGCCCGCGCGACCTGGCGGCGATCGCCGACCTCTACGCCCGAGAGGGGATCGCGGTCGACGAGCTGTCCCTGGCGCGGCTGGTGAGCTTCGACCTGGCCCGGATGCTCGTGCTGTGCGCCACCGCGCTGATCAACGCGCGCGCCACGGTCCTCGGGGTGGGAGCCATCGAGCTCGAGCGCCCCACGGAGCCGACGCTGATGGTCGTTGACGGGCGCGAGACCGAGGGGCTCGCCGAGCTGCTCTCCGATGCTCTGGTGGCCCACGCCGCCGCGCTCGTGGCCGGCCGGGCCGCCTGACGCCGCCGGGGCCCGCCGCCGGTAGGCTCAGCCGCATGACCGCCACCGCCGCTGCCGCAGACCAGCTTCAGTCATACAACCCCGCCACCGGCGCCGCGCTTGGCGCGGTGGGCGTGACCGCCCCCGAGGATGTGCCCGCCGTCGTTGCGGGCATCGCTCAGGTGCAGCCGTTCTGGGCCCAGCTCACGCTGCGCGATCGGGCGCGGTACCTGGAGCGCGCCGCCCAGGTACTGATCGACGAGTGCGATGAGATCCGCGATCTCATCGTGGCCGAGCAGGGCAAGCCCCGCAACGAGGCGTTCGCGATGGAGCTGCTGCCCACCATCGACGCCCTGCACTGGATCGCCGGGGAGGGGCAGCGGATCCTCGCCGACGAGTCGGTGCCGATGCCCCAGCTGTTCCTCAAGACCAAGCAGACGGCGTTCACCTATGAGCCGCTGGGCGTCATCGGGGTCATCTCGCCCTGGAACTACCCGTGGAGCATCCCATTCGGGGAGGTGGCGCTGGCGCTGATGGCCGGCAACGGCGTCGTGCTCAAGCCGGCGTCGCTGACGCCCCTGATCGGTGAGCGGATCGTGCGCGTGTTCGAGCGGGCGGGCGTGCCCGAGGGCCTGATCCGCGTCGTCCACGGCCCCGGCACCGGGTCCGCCGTGGTCCGCTCCGACGTGGCCAAGGTGTTCTTCACCGGCTCGGTGGACACCGGCCGCGGCGTGGGCGAGGAGTGCGCGCGGCGCCTGAAGGGGTCGGTGCTCGAGCTCGGCGGCAAGGACCCGATGATCGTGCTGGCCGACGCCAAACTCGAGCACGCCGTCGCCGGTGCGCTGTGGGGCGGCTTTGCCAATGCGGGCCAGACCTGTTCGGGCATCGAACGGGTCTACGTGATGCGCGAGGTGGCGGGGCGGTTCATCGCCGAGGTGGTGGCCCGGGCGCAGGCGCTGCGCGTCGGCGACCCGATGAGCTGGGACACCGAGATCGGACCGATGGTGTCCCGCGAGCAGTTCGAGATCGTCCGCGACCTCGTGGACGACGCGGTGGCCGCGGGGGCCACGCTGCAGTGCGGCGGCCCGCTCGCTGACGCGCCTGGCGGGCTGACCGGAGACTTCTACGCGCCCACCGTACTCACCGGCGTGACGCACGACATGCGCATCATGCGCGAGGAGATCTTCGGCCCGGTGCTACCGATCGTCACCGTCGACTCCGAGGACGAGGCGCTCGCGCTGGCCAATGACTCGGTGTTCGGCCTCGGCGCGTCGGTGTGGACCTCTGACCGCAGCAAGGGCGAGCGCGTCGCCCGGGAGCTGGAGTCCGGGATGGTGTGGATCAACGACCACATGTTCAGCCACGGGGCCTGCCAGTGCGCCTGGGGCGGGGTCAAGGAGTCCGGCCTCGGGCGGACTCATTCCAAGTTCGGCCTCTATGAGTGCGTCAACGTCAAGCTGCGTGTGTGGGAGCCCTCGGCGATCCGCGACCCGTGGTGGCACCCCTACGACGAGACCCTCGGCCGGGCGCTGCGCCAGACCGCCAAGGTGCTCTACGGGCGGCCGTCGATCCGGGCCGCCGCGTTGCGTGAGGGCGCTGTGCCGCTGCTCCGGCTCGGCGGGCGACTGGCCAAGGACGCGATCCGCCGGAGCTAGGCTTAACCCCATGCCCGCCCAGGCCTACGCCGGCAAGGAGTGCGTGTGCCAGCTCCGCAAGGGGATCTGCGACCAGAGCTGCGTGCGCGACATGCTCGACACGCCCTTCTACATCGCCTGCCTGCGCCTGAAGGGCCGCCGGTGCCTGGTGGTCGGCGGCGGCGACATCGGCCTGGAGAAGGTCGAGGGGCTGCTGGCCTGCGACGCCGAGGTCACCCTGGTGGCGCCCGAGGCCCATCCTGCGCTGCGCGAGCTCGCCGCGGAAGGCTCGATCGGCTGGGAGTGCCGCGCCTATGAGCCCGGCGACCTCGACGGCTGCCTGATCGCCATCGCCGCCACCAACGACACCGATGTCAACATCGCCGTGTTCAACGATGCCGAGCGCCGGGCGATGCTGGTCAACGTCGTGGACGTGCCACCGCTGTGCAACTTCATCCTCCCGGCCATCGTCCGCACCGGTCCGCTGGCGGTGGCGATCTCCACCGCGGGCGCCTCGCCGGCGCTGGCCAAGCGGATGAAGCGCGAGATCTCCGAGCTGTTCGGCGAGCCTTACGCGGATCTCGCGGTGCTGCTCAACGACGCCCGCGGCTGGGCCAAGGGCACGTTGCCCACCTACCAGGACCGCAAGGAGTTCTTCGAGGGCATCGTCAACGGGGACCCCGACCCCATCGAGCTCCTGCGCGCCGGACGGGCGGCCGAGGTCCGTGACCTGATCGCCGCAGCGCGGCGGGCCCACGCGCCCGTCGCCGGCTGACCCGGCTGACCGCGCGGCGCCCATGAGCGAGCTGACCCACCTTGACGCCGCCGGCCGGGCCAGCATGGTCGACGTCTCCGACAAGCCCGTCACCGAGCGCCGCGCCCGCGCCCGCGCGGTTGTCCGCGTCTCGCCGCAGACCGCGGCCACGGTGCGAGACGGCAACGCGACCAAGGGCGACGTCATCGGCGTGGCCCGGATCGCCGGCATCCAGGCGGCCAAGCGCACCTCGGAGCTGATCCCGCTGTGCCATCCGCTGGCGCTGTCCTACGTCGGGGTGGAGGGCAGCATCGACGCCGCCGCCGGAGAGATCGAGCTCATCGCCGAGGCCCGCACCACCGGCCCCACCGGCGTGGAGATGGAGGCTCTCACCGCCGCGTCGGTCGCCGCGCTGACCGTCTACGACATGGTCAAGGGCGTCGAGCGCGGCGCCGAGATCGCGTCGGTGGCTCTGCTCGAGAAGTCCGGCGGGCGCTCGGGCGAGTGGCGGCGGCCGGCCGCCCGCGACCAAGCCTGACATCCTGCGGCTGCGGCAACGTCAGGGAGTTATGTGGCGTTCTGGCGGCGTCTGGACGCGCCTAACGCCGCCCGCCCTCCCTCACGGACCACCAGTACGATCGGGTCGGGCGGGCGACGTCATCCACGCCCAGCCGCTCGCCAGCTCCACCACCTAATTTCCTGACGCTGCCTCATGAAGACCGCGATCCTCACCATCTCCACGTCCGTGGCCGCCGGCGAGACCGACGACCTCTCCGGGGCCGCGCTGGCCGAGCACGCGCAGGCGGCGGGCGCCGAGGTCGTGGCCCGCGACGTCGTGGCCGACGACCAGGGCGCGATCGAGGACTGGCTGCGCCGGCAGGCGGCGGGCGGCGCCTCGCTGATCTTCACCACGGGCGGCACGGGCCTCACCGATGACGATGTCACCCCGGAGGCCACCGAGGCGGTGATCGAGCGCCCGGCGCCCGGGTTCGCTGAGGCGATGCGCGCCGAGGCGGTGCGCCACACCCCCATGGGCATCCTGACGCGGGGGGTCTCGGGCATCGCCGGCCGGAGCCTGATCATCAACTTCCCCGGCAACCCGAAGGCGATCGGCGAGCTGTTCCCGGTGATCGCGCCGACGCTCCAGCACGTCGTCGCGACGCTGCAGCGTGAGCGTGGACAGCGCACCCCCGGCCATTGAGCTGCGCGGGCTCGCCCGGTATTTCGGCGAGCGGACGGCGTTGCGGGATGTCACGTTGGCGCTCCCGGAGGGGGCGACCGTGGCGGTGCTCGGTCGCAACGGCGCCGGCAAGTCGACGCTGCTGCGCATCCTGGCGTCTCTGCTGCGCCCCCACGCGGGGGAGGTCCACATCTTCGGCGAACCGCTCCCGGCCCGTGCCTTCGCGGTGCGGGGCCGGCTCGGCCTGCTGGGCCACGAGCCGCTGCTGTACCGCGATCTGACCGGCCGCGAGAACCTGCAGTACCACGCCCGCCTGCACCGTGTCGACCTCGAGCGCGCAGACGAGGTGCTCAGCGCGGTCCGGATGGACCGCCGGGGTGGCGAGCCGGTGCGGCTGCTGTCGCGGGGCATGGTGCAGCGCCTGGCGGTGGCCCGAGCCGTGCTGCATCGCCCGCAGCTGCTCCTGCTCGATGAGCCCCGCGCCAACCTCGACCCCGCCGCCTCAGACCTGGTGGAGCCGCTCATCGGCCGCGCCAGCGGATGCACGCGAGTGCTGACCAGCCACGACCCGCAGGCGGCCCTGGCCGAGGCCGACCTGGTGCTGGCGCTCAAGGACGGGCGGCCGGTGTTCGTGGGGGAGCCGGGACAGTTCGGCCCCGAGCGGGTGCGGGAGCTCTACGCATGAGGACCGCCATGGTGGTGCTGCGCAAGGATCTGCGCCTGGAGCTGCGCACCTGGGAGACGCTGCCGGCGATGGTGCTGTTCGCGCTCGTCACCTTCGTCATCTTCCACTTCGGCCTGGACCGCACGACGATCAGCGGGCAGCTCGCTGCCGGGGTGCTCACGGTGACCCTGCTGTTCGCCGCCATGCTGGGCATCAACCGGCTGTTCGTGGCCGAGCGCGAGCAGGGCGGCTTCGACGCCTTCCTGCTGGCGCCGGTGGACCGCACCGCCATGCTCGTGGCCAAGGCCTCGGCGCTGTTCCTGTTCCTGTGCGTGCTCGAGGTGGTGGCGGTGCCGGCGTTCGCCCTGTTTCTGCTGGGGCCGTCGCTGGGTCCGGCGCTGCCCGGCCTCATCCTGGTGCTGGCGCTGGCCAACCTGGGATTGTCGGTGATCGGGACGCTGGTGTCGGCCATCGCCGTCCACACCCGGGCGCGCGACCTGATCGGGCCGCTGCTCGGGCTGCCGCTGCTCGTCCCGGCCCTCATCGCCACCGCGCGGGCGGCCGGACCGCTGCTGGCCGCCGCGCACCCGTCCTCAGCCCCGCCAGGCAAGTGGCTGCTCATCCTGGCTCTTTATGATGTGGTGTTCGGACTGCTCGCGTACGCGGTGTTCGACTTCCTCCTGGAGGACTAGTGCTCCCCACCACCTACGGCAAGGGCCTGCGCACTCTCTCGCTGGCCACAATCATCACGCTCGGCGGCGCTCTGGCGCTGGTGTTCTTCTATGCCCCGCTGGACGCCGGCCAGGGGTTCGTGCAGAAGATCTTCTACATCCACGTGCCGCTGGCGATCGTGTCGCTGGGAGGCTTCATCTTCGGGGGCCTGTTGGCCATCGGCTACCTGCGCACCGGCGACCGCGCCTGGGACATGCGCTCCTACGTGGCGATCCACATGGCGCTCATCTTCGGCGTCGGCGGGCTGCTCACCGGCTCGATCTGGGCCAAGGCCAGCTGGGGTCACTGGTGGGTGTGGAGCGAGCCCACGCTCGTCTCGTTCCTGATCGTGATCCTGCTGTTCGCCACCTACCAGCCGCTGCGCTTCTCGATCGAGGATCCCGAGCGCCAGGCACGCTACGCCAGCGTGTTCGCGGTGGTGGCGGGTGCGTTTGTGCCGCTCAACTACCTCGCGGTCAACCTCGCCACCGCCTACGTCCATCCCCGGGTGCTGACGCTGACCAGCGCCAACCTGCCGCCGTCGATGGCTCTGGTGTTCGTCGTGTCGCTCGCCGGGATAACGTTGCTGTACGTGACGCTGTGGAAGTACGAGATGGCGGCCAAGAACGCCCGCTCGCAGGTGCGCCGGCTGCGCCGGACCCTGCTCGGCGACGACGCGGTGCGCCCGGCGGGACGGAGCGCGGCGCCGTCGTGAGCCTCCTGTTCGCCATCGCCCCGGCGCTGCCGCTGGGCAAGTCCGGGAAGTACGTGGCCGCGGCGTACATCGTGTTCGTGGTGCTCATCCTCGTCTACGTCGCGATCATGGCGACGCGCGCCCAGCGCCTCGAGCGCGAGTTGGATGAGCTGCGCCGCGACGTCGAGGCCGCCCGGGCCGCCCAGGACGCCGACGATCGCCGGACCGAGGCGGTGCTGTGAGCGAGCTGCTGGCCATCGGCGTCTCCCACAAGACCGCGCCGGTCGAGGTGCGCGAGCGCCTGGCGCTCCCGGAGGCGCGCGCCGCTGAGTTCCTGCGCGACCTGCGCGGCGGCGCCGAGGTGCACGAGGCGGTGGCGGTGTCCACCTGCAACCGCACCGAGCTCTACCTTGTGGTCGGTGACCCCGTCGAGGCGGAGTCCACGGTTCTGGCGATGCTGGCGCGCCAGGCGGGCATCCGTCCCACCGAGCTGGCCGGCGCCATCTACGCGCACCGCAACTGCGACGCAGCGCGGCATCTGTACCGCGTCGTCTCCGGCCTGGAGTCGATGCTCGTCGGCGAGGCCGAGATCCAGGGGCAGATCAAGCGCGCCTACGAGGGCGCGCTGGCCAAGGAGACCACCGGCCCGCTCACCAACCGCCTGTTCGGGGCGGCGCTGGCCACCGGCAAGCGGGTCCGCACCGAGACCGCCATCGGCGAGGGCCAGCTCAGCCTCCCCGGCGCCGCCGTCGCGCTCGTGCGCGAGCAGCTCGGTGAGCTGCGCGGCCGTCGCGTGGTCATCATCGGCACCGGCGAGACGAGCGAGCTGACCGGCCGGGCGCTCGGTGACAGCGGCGCTGCCACCGTGTTCGTGGCCAACCGCCGGCGCGACCGCGCGCTCAGCCTTGCCCGCCGCTACAACGGCACCAGCATCCCCCTGGACGAGCTGCCCGAGGCGCTGATGGCAGCGGACATCGTCGTCGCCGCCACGGCATCGCCCCACCTCCTGCTGGAGGTACGCGAGATCGCCGATGTCATGCGCGCCCGCGAGGGCCGGGCGCTGCTCCTCATCGACCTCGCCGTTCCGCGCGACATCGACGCCGCGTGCGCCGGGGTGGACGGCGTGACGCTGTTCGACATCGACGACCTCCAGGCGGTGGCCACGCGCAACCGCAAAGGTCGCCAGGCCGAGGCCCGCCGCGCCGAGGGGATCATCGAGGAGGAGATCCAGAAGTTCGCCGCCTGGCTGGGCTCGCTGGAGGTGCTCCCGACCCTGGCGGCGCTGCGCGCCCGGGCCAGTGACATCGCCGGCCAGGTGGTGGCCGAGAACCGCGGCAAGTGGGAGTCGGCCTCGCCGCGTGACCTGGAGCGCATCGACGCCGTCGCCCGTGCCGTGGTCAACCGGATCCTGCACGAGCCCACCCTCCAGATGAAGGCGATGCACGACGACCGGGTGCACGCGCGCATGGCCGTCATCCGCGACCTGTTCGGGCTGACGGTGGAGGAGGGCGTGCCCGGCGGCGAGGAGCTCGACGCGTGGCCCGAGGAGGAGCTCGCGCAGGTCCGCGAGCTGCCCGCCCGGAGGCCGACGCGCGGTCAGCGACCAGGCTGATGCGCCTCGGCACGCGCGCCAGCGCGCTGGCCCTCGCACAGGCGCGCTGGGTGGCCGATCGCCTCGGGGCCGGCGTCGAGATCGTGGAGATCACCACGCTGGGGGACCGCGGCGCCGCCGTGCAGGACAAGTCGCGCTGGGTCTCGGAGCTGGAGCGGGCGCTGGTGGACGGGCGCATCGACCTCGCCGTGCACTCGGCCAAGGACGTCCCCGCCGAGCTATCCGACGGCCTGGAGCTGGTGGCGATCCCCGTGCGCGCCGAGGCCCGCGACGTCATCTGCGGCGCCGCCGCCCTCGCCGACCTGGCGCCGGGGAGCCGAGTGGGGACCAGCAGCCTGCGGCGCCGCGCCCAGCTGCGCGCGGTGCGCGACGACGTGGAGGTGCGCGAGCTGCGCGGCAACGTCGACACGCGCCTGCGCAAGCTCGCCGAGGGACAGGTGGACGCCCTCGTCCTGGCCGCGGCGGGCCTGGACCGCCTGGGCCGCGGCGGCGAGGCCGGCGGGCTGCTGGACGAGTTCGTGCCCGCCGCCGGACAGGGTGCGCTGGCGCTCGAGGCCCGGGCGGGAGCGATCGAGCCCGGCCGCCTGGCCGCGGTGGTCGACGCTCAGGCGACGGCGTGCGTGAACGCCGAGCGCGCGCTCGTCCACGCCCTCGGCGCCTCCTGCCACACCCCCGTCGGCGCGTACGCGCGGATGGCGGGGGACGGTCACCTGACGGTGACGGGCTGGGTCGGCCTCCCGGACGGCTCGGCCTGGCTGCGCGATGAGATCACCGGCGAAGCCGAGAGCGTCGGCACGCGGTGCGCCGAACGGATGCTGGCCGCCGGCGCTGCCGAGCTGCTGCGCCAGGCCGCGGGCGAGGTGGCGGCGTGACCGTCTACCTCGTCGGCGCCGGACCCGGCGATCCCGGCCTGTTGACTGCGCGGGCGCTGGAGTTGATCGCGGCCGCCGACGTGATCGTCCATGACCGCCTCATCCCGGCCACGGCGCTGGACGGGGCGCGGCCCGACGCCGAACTCATCTATGCCGGCAAGGAGGGGGGCGGCCCCTCGGCGTCCCAGGGCGAGATCGACGCGCTGTTGCGCGAGCACGGCGCCGCCGGGCGTGAGGTGGTGCGCCTGAAGGGCGGCGACCCGTTCGTGTTCGGGCGTGGCGGCGAGGAGGCCGAAGCGCTGCGCGCCGCGGGCATCCGTTTCGAGGTCGTCCCAGGCGTCACCGCCGGGGTGGCCGCCTCCGCCTACGCCGGGATCCCCGTCACCCATCGCGACGCCTCGAGCGCGGTGGCGTTCGTCACCGGGCACGAGGACCCGGCCAAGGGGGAGGAGGGCGGGAGCGGGTCCTCGCTGGACTGGCCCGCGCTGGCGCGCTTCCCGGGCACGCTCGTGTTCTACATGGGCGTGCGCCGGCTCGGCGAGATCGCTCGGCAGCTCGTGAATGGCGGGCGCTCGCCATCCGAGCCCGCCGCCGTCATCGAGCGCGGGACCCTGGCGGACCAGCGCGTGGTGACCGGGACGCTCGAGGACATCGCCGAGACCGCCGCCGCCGCCGGAGTGCGCGCGCCGGCGATCTCGCTGTTCGGCCCGGTGGCGGCGCTGCGGGCCGAGCTGGCCTGGTTCGAGTCGCGGCCGCTGGCCGGCGTGACGGTGGCGGTGACGCGGGCGCGGGCTCAGGCCAGCGGGCTGGCCGCCCGCCTGCGCGGTCTGGGGGCGGCCGCGCTCGAGGCGCCCGCGATCCGCATCCGGGAGCTGCCCGGCCCGGCCCCCGAGCTCGAGCGCTACGACCTGGTGTGCCTGACCAGCCCCAACGGCGTGCGGCTGCTGTTCGAGCGCCTGCATCGGGCCGGCCGCGACGCCCGCGCCTTCGGCGGGGCGGGTGGGGCGCGGATCGCCGCGATCGGGCCCGGGACCGCGGCGGCGCTGCGCGAGCACGGCCTCATCGCCGACGTCGTGCCCGAGCGGTTCGTCGCCGAGGGGCTGGTGGACGCGCTGGCCGGCGTACCGGTGACGCGGGCGCTCATAGCCCGGGCCGCCGAGGCGCGCGACGTGCTCCCCGAAGCCCTGCGCGCCCGTGGCGCCGAGGTCGACGTCGTGGCCCTGTATGAGACGGTGGCCGAGCCGCTGTCCGAGCGCCAGCGCGGCGAGGTGGCCACCGCGGACTACGTCACCTTCACCTCTGCGTCCACGGTCAGGTTCTTCTTCGAGGCGATGGACGGTGGGGTGTCCGAGCGCACCCGCCTGGTCAGCATCGGGCCGGTGACCAGTCAGGCCCTGCGCGACCGAGGACGCGAGCCCGACGTCGAGGCCACGCGCCACGACATCGACGGCCTCGTGGATGCCATCGTGGAAGATGTGGCCAACCAATAGGGAGCCGCCATGCCCAGCTCAGAACAGCAGCAGCCGGTCATCACCTTCCTGTCGGACTACGGTCTGGCCGATGACTTCGTCGGCATCTGCCACGGGGTCATCGCCATCGCCTGCCCGCAGGCGCGGGTGATCGACCTCACCCACGGAATCGCCCGCCACGACGTGCGCTCGGGCGCGATCGTGCTGGCCGAGGCAATCCCGTATCTCCCCGTCGCGGTCCATCTGGCGGTCGTGGATCCGGACGTGGGCGCGCAGCGTCGCGCCGTCGCGATGCGCACGGCCGACCGCCGCCGCTTCGTCGGGCCTGACAACGGTCTGCTCACCCTGGCCGCCGAGGCGTCGGGCGGCATCGTGGAGGTGGTGGACATCGCGCGCAGCCCGTTCCGCCTCAAGCCGGTGTCGGCCACGTTTCAAGGGCGCGACATCTTCGCGCCCATCGCGGCGGCGCTGGCCGGTGGCGCGACCCTGTCAGATGCAGGAGAGCCCGCGGATCCGGCGGACCTGGTCACGCTCGCCCTCCCGACGGCGGAGGTGCGTGCCGGGGCGCTGGTGGCGCATGTGCGCTACGTCGATCGCTTCGGCAACCTCCAGCTGAACGTCGGTCACGAGGAGGTCGCGCAGACGGGACTGCGGCTCGGTCGCGCGGCCACGGTGGAGCCCGGCGACGGCAGCGCCCATCCGGTGCACTACGTGCGGACGTTCGCCGACGCCATCCCCGACGAGCTCCTGCTCTATGAGGACGCGCAGCGGCGCCTGGCGCTCGCCGTCAACCACGGCGACGCCGCCCAGCGTCTCGGCCTCAGCGTCGACCACGAGCTGCGCATCCGTCCCGGATGAGCCCGCGAGTGTCATGGATCTAGGCACCCCGCGCCTGCATCTGCGCGTCACCGACTCCACCAACACACGGGCGAGGGAGCTGGCGGCGGCCGGCGCCCCCCATGGGACGCTCGTGACGGCCGCCGAGCAGAGCGCCGGGCGCGGGCGTCAGGGCCGCACCTGGACCGCTCCCGCGGGGCGCGCGCTGCTGTGCTCGGTGGTGGTCCGCGACCCGCCTCCGCTGCTGCCGCTGCTGGCGGGGGTGGCCACCGCGGACGCGGTGGGCCCGCAGGCGCGGCTCAAGTGGCCCAACGACGTCCACCTGGACGGCCGCAAGGTGGCGGGGATCCTGGTCGAGGGGCGCCCGCAGGAGGGGTGGGCGATCGTGGGCGTCGGGATCAACGTGGCCGTGCGTCCCGAGGAGTTCCCGCTGGAGCTCGGCGACAGCGCGGGCACGCTCGGGCTCGGGCCCGAGGCGATCGAGCCGTTGCTGGTCCGGCTGCTGAGCGCGCTGGGACGGTGGCTGGCCGCGCCGGCGGACGAGATGCTCGAGGCCGTCCGCGCGCGCGACGCGCTCCTGGGGCAGACGATCACGTGGGCGGGCGGGACGGCGCGGGGCGCCGGGATTGACGCGCACGGCCGCCTGCTCGTGGACACGCCTGACGGCCGCCAGGCGCTCAATGCCGGCGAGGTGCATCTCGGCGCGATGAGGTGAGAGAGCAGCTCGGGCCCGCGCCCGCCCGGTCCTTCAGGCGAGACGCGGGCCCGAGGAGCCGGCGTATCGGTCTCTCCCAGTCGATCAGTGCATGTGCGGGTCAACGAACACGTCGTCGACCTGCGAGTCACCGAGGACCGATGTGAACCGAATGGCCATCTGAGTCGTGCCCCCATTGAGCAGCCCCGTCAGCACCGATGCGGTCAGCATCGGCAGCGACGGCTGCCACGTGCCACTGAGGACGACCGGCCCGACCGGCACCGCAACCTGGCCCAGGAGCGGCACCTTGTAGACGACCGACACGAGGACGGTCGCCAGCAGGCCGTTGTTGCGCCCGAAGAACCGGAACGTCGGATAGGCCGCGTCCACACAGGTGAACGGCGACGTCACCGATGCCCCAGCGGGCAGGTTGACCGACGCCGCTCCGACAGAGCCGGTGGCGCCGAACGGCTCGCTCCCCTTCACGACGCTCGCACCGTGACTGAGAGTCCATCCCGACGCCCCCTTCTCGAAGGAACCACCCGAGACCAGCTTGTAGCTGCTCGTGTCCCCCCACGGCGAAAACGGCTGCGAGAGCGCAGCGTTGTCGCAAGCGTCGGTGTCGATCAGTGCCGCTCGCGCGGGCGCCCCCGACAGGGCGGCGATCCCAAGGGCCGACACAACGACCCCGACGAGACGGGTATGACGGCTGAAAAGGCCCTGCAACATGTGTACGCACCTTCCGTGGTGTGCACTGGCGGCCGAGCTATCTCAGTGAGACCTCTAGCTTTGCGTCCCTGGCTCGCGCCAGGTTTGCCCTTTTCAGTTATGGATTGACGGCCATGGCATCGGGGCCCTCGACCCAATCCTCCATTTCTTTAGTGATTGAATGGACGGATGTCGGACGGCCGGTTCGTCCCTATTCGGGCGCATTGCCTAAGGATCGGAGGCGCCGCCGCCGATAGGTGCGCGCAGGATGACCCACCGCAGGTGCGCACCATGACCCGGGAACTCACAGTCGAAGAGCAGGAGATGCTCGCCGCCACGCGCCGCCACGCCGAGGCCAGGAAGCCCCGCCGCGAGCTGCTCGTCGAGCTGGGCATCAACCTCGTCTTCGTCGCCGCAGTGGCGGCGCTGTTCGCGCTGCCGTCGCCACAGGGCTGGAATCCGCTCGCCGCGGTCCTGTCGTTCGCGGTCTTGTGCGTGGCCGTCCGGGTCAGCTTCGAGACGCCGTTCGGCTTCACCGTGGCCAGTCAGCTCGCGTTCGTCCCCATGCTGTTCTCCATGCCGCTGGCGTTCGTGCCGATCGCGATGTCGGCGGTGCTGGCCACCCAGGCGGTGCCGGCGGTCCTCAGCGGACGCATGCCGGCGGTGAGGCTGCTGCGCTGCGTGGCCAACTCCTGGTTCGCGGTGGGGCCGGCACTCGTCTTTGCCCTCGCCGATGTCAGCCCCGGCCGGGCCGGGCCGCTGCTGCTGGTCGCCGCGCTGATCGCGCAGTTCGCCGGCGACCTCGCCGCCTCATGCGTGTACCTGAGGCTGGCGCGCGGGGTCAACATCATGTCCCAGCTGCGCGGGAGCCTGTGGGTGTACCTGATCGATGCGGGCCTGTCGGTGGTGGCGCTGGTCGTCGCCAAGGACCTGCACGAAGCACCCTACGCGGTGCTGGCGGTGCTGCCGCTGCTCGGGCTGCTGCGGATGTTCGCCGACGAGCGCCGCGAGCGGCTGGGCAAGCTGCTCGAGCTCAACGAGACCTACCGCGGGACCGCGCTGCTGCTCGGCGACGTCATCTCCGCCGACGACAACTACACCGGGCAGCACTCCGACGGAGTGGTGAGCCTGGCTCTGGCGGTGGGCGACGCCCTTGGCCTGGACGCCGAGCGCCGGCGCAACCTCGAGTTCGGCGCCATGCTGCACGACGTCGGCAAGATCACCATTCCCAAGGAGATCATCAACAAGCCGGGCAAGCTAGACCCGGACGAGTGGGCGATCATCAAGACCCACCCGGCCGCGGGGCAGAGAATGCTCGAGCGCGTCGGGGGCTTCATGCTGGAAGTGGGGGACATCGTCCGCGCTCACCACGAGCGATGGGACGGCGGGGGCTATCCGGACGGGCTGGCGGGCGAGGCGATCCCGCTGGAGGCACGCATCATCACCTGCTGCGACTCCTGGAGCGCGATGCGCACCGACCGCCCGTACCGCGCTGCCATGTCGGTGGCGGCGGCGACCGAGCAGATGATCGTCAACTCCGGGTCGCAGTTCGACCCGGCGGTGGTCGAGGCCATGATGCCGGTCGTCGCCGCCGCGGAGGCGTCCTTGGCGCCCGAAGCGCACATCAGCGTGCCGGCGCCATCAGCGTGCCGGCGTCCGTCAGCGTGCCGGCGTCCGTCAGCGCGCCGGCGAACGCGGCCGTGGCCGCATAGACCGGCGCCTGGCGCCCGCGGGCTATGCGGCCTCTTCGGCGTCGTGGGCCGGGCGCGCACGCGTACGGCGCTTGGGCTTGATCTCGTCGACGCGATCGTCCGCAGCCTCCGGCTCGGGCTCGGGCTGGGGCTGAGCGGCGGGCTTCTTCCGCGGGGCGCGTGTGCGGCGCCTGGGCGCGGGCTTGGGCGCTTCCGCGGCGGGCTCGGGGTGATCGGCGTCGGCGGCCGGCTCGAGACCGTCGTCGTCGCTGTCGTCGCTGTCGTCGCTGTCGTCGTCGTCGATGTCGTCGCGGTCGTCGTCGTCGATGTCGCCGTCGGCGGCGTTCGCCGCCACCTCGAGCTCGTCGGCGTCCTCTGTTGTCGTCTCGAGCGCGTTCTCCGGCGTCTCGGCGGCGCCGCCTGACTCGGATCCGGCGGTGGCGCCCGCCTTGCGCCGGCGGCGCTTGGAGCTGCGCCGGCCCTTGGGGAAGTTGCGCAGCAACTCGCGGGCGAGAGCCGCCGGCTTGCGCGCCATCCGGGTGCGGGCGCCGCGCAGCGCCTCCTCGGCCTCGGGGGTGTGGGCCAGCGCCGCCGCCAGCAGCGCGGCCGACAGCCGACGGTCCTCCTTGCGGCTGGCGTGGACCAGCCGGCGGGCGTTGCGCGCGTGCGCGGACCCGGAGGAGTTGACCAGCAGGCCCAGCAGCCGTTTGGTCTCCGGCCAGCGCTGGACCGCGTACTCCTCGTGGACCTCGCGCGTGTACTCGGCCATCCGCCAGATCCAGGCGTTGGCCTGGTCGCGGCGGCCGATCCGGCGCTCGGCCAGCGCCTGGAGCATGATCTTCACGCCCTCGCGCCGCTCGTCGCGGGGCCAGCCGCCCATGATGTCGATGGCGGTGTCAAAGGCCTCGGCGTCGCGGCTGGCGGCGATCTCCTGCAGCGCCCGCAGGCGCAGCTGCGCGTTGCGGTTGCGCTGCACCGCGGTGATCAGGAACCGGCGCTTGAGCTCGCCGCCGCGGTCGAAGTGCAGCATCGCCTTGGCGCGCCGCCACCCGTTCGGGGCCACGCGCGCGCCGGCCAGCGCCGCCCACACGTGCTGCTCGCCGTAGTCCAGGTGCTCGACGGCGATGCGCCACAGCTCGCGCTCGAAGACCTCGGCGCGCCGCTCGTGGTCAGGCGTGACCGGCAGCACCCGCCGCTCCACCCGCACCCGGCGGCCGCGGCCGCGCCGCACCGGGCCCACCACGATCGCGCCGCCGCGGTAGACATCGCGGTCCAGCAGCGAGTGCAGCGTCACGACGGGATCGTCGTGCTTGGTGGCGGGGTGGACGAAGTCGATCACGATCCCCGCCTCCTTGCCCGGGTGGCGCCGCGTGACGCGGCCCACGCGCTGCTGGTAGATGCGCTTGGACGCGGTCGGCGCCAGGTGCATGCAGATGGTGGCCCGGGGGCTGTTCCAGCCCTCGGCCAGCAGCTGGGCGTTGATGAGGACATCGATCTTGCCCGACTCGTAGTCAGCCAGGACGCGGGCCAGCTCGCGCTTGGGCGTCTCGCCCGAGACGGCCTTGGCCTTGATGCCGAGGTTCCGGAAGGCCTCGGCGACGTTGTAGGCGTGCTTGACGCCGGCGGCGTAGACGACGCCCGGCACCCCGTTGAAGCGCGTCTTGTAGAGGTCGGCGATGGCCACGTTGAACGGGGTCTGGTCCAGCAACTGGGCCAGCATCTCCTGGTCAAACTCGGTGTCCACCTCGCCGCGTCGCAGCGGCACCTTGGCGATCGTGCGCACGCCTGGACCGGGCGGGATGCGGATGCAGCGCAACGGCGAGATCACGCCCCGGCGCGCCGCCTGGGCTAGGTCGAAGCGGCTGGTCTGGGTGGGGAAGAGGTCGGTGACGTGGCGGGCGATGAGCGCGCCGGTGGCCGTCATGCCGATGAAGATCGGGCCCGACCACGCGCGGATCGCCGCCGAGGTCTTCTCGCCCAGGGCGGTATGGGCCTCGTCACAGATGACGATCGCGTAGGCGTCAGAGATCCGCCCCGCGTTGCGCACGAACCACTGGTAGGTCTCGACGGTGACCGGGCCGTTGGCGGCGTCCTGGCCGTCGAGCATCGCCCCGGTGATCCGGTCGCGGTAGCCGCGGTCGCGCAGCTCGCCGTGGAACTGGTCCACGAGGTTGCGGCGGTGGGTGAGGATCAGGACGCCGCCGGTCCGCGACGCCTCGACGAAGCCCAGCGCCGCCACCGTCTTGCCGGCGCCGGTGGCGTGCTCGAACCAGAAGCGCTTGGCGGCATTGGGGTCCTCGGGCTGCTCCTCGAGCTGGCCCTCGTCCTCGTCGACGTCGTCCTGCCAGTCCTGCGGCTCCTCGTCCTCGGGCTCCTCCTCCTCGGGGCCCTCGTCGTCGACGTCCTCGTCCTCGAGGTCGCCGAGGTCGCCGAGCTCGCCGTTCTCGTCCTCCTCGGTGTCGGCCGGTTCGGGCGCTGCGTTGGAGACGCGCGCCTGAACGTCCTCGGGGACGACGCCGTTGGAGCTCGAGCCGTTGGCGCGCTGGCTCTCCGCCAGCAGCGCGGTCAGCGTTCCTGACAGCGCGTCGACCTGGTGGGCTGAGAGCACGGTCCCGTCAACGAGGTGGGGCTCCTCCTCGGAGAGCAGGCGCTCGAGTCCCAGCAGCAGCGAGAACTGGCGGCGCCACGCGATCGACGGCGTCTTGTGGCCGGCGTCGACCTCGGCGACGGCAGCGTCGAGCGCCCGGCGGCGGGCGGAGCCCGGAGCCAGGGCCTCTTCGAGGGTTTCGCCTTCGTAGACGAAGCGTTCGCGCGTCAGCAACTCGGCGCGCGCGATCGCGTCAGGACTGGGAAAGGGGGTGTTCACACCCATCGGTGGTTGAAGCGTTGCGTCAGGATGAGCGAGCCGCGGCATTGAGTCGTGGCGGCCCAGCCGTTCTCAGCACGAGACCGAGCACAGCGATGTTCCTCAGAAGCGTCCCCCCGGCCTCGTGTCCGAAGGATAACGGGTATTTAAGCAGATCCAACGGATCGACCATAAACGCGGGATCTGACACATCCGCCGTATGGCAACCTGTCGGCTGTGAGCCCCCGCAGAAGACTGGCTGCGCTTGGCGCTGCGCTGGTGGCGTTGGTGGTGGTGGCCGTGGTCGTGGCCCACCCCAAGAGCAGTACCCCGCACAGCGCGCACCTGTCCAAGAACGCGGTTTCGACGGCCCTGGCGGGCTCCCCGGCGGTGCTCGCGTCGCTGCACGCTCAGGGCAACCAGCTGCTCTCCGGCGGCCCCCAGGCGTTCCAGGCCCGGCTGAAGTCATTGCGTGGCTATCCCGTGGTGGTCAACAAGTGGGCCTCGTGGTGCGTGCCCTGCCAGACCGAGTTCCCCGCCTACCAGCGCGCCTCGGTCGCCCTCGGGCGCCGGGTGGCCTTCATCGGGATCGACGGCAAGGACAAGAACCCGGCGGCCGCCGCCTTCCTGCGCCGCTTCCCGGTCAGCTATCCCAGCTACACCGACCCCGACGAGAAGATCGCCCGTGCCGTCCAGGCCGCGACGTACTACCCCCAGACGGTGTACATCAACCGCCAGGGCAAGGAGGTCTACGACCACGCAGGCCCCTACGAGACCGCCGCGTCCCTGGAGCGGGACATCCGGCGCTACGCGCTGCAATGACCGACGTGCTCACCTACGAGGTGCGCCGGGCGCGCGGCGAGCAGGAGATGGCGGCGGCGCTGGAGCTGCGCCACGAGGTCTTCTGCGTCGAGCAGGGGGTGCCGGTCTACGAGGAGCTCGACGGGCGCGACGGCGAGGGCGTTCATCTGGTGGCCGTCTCCAACGGCACCCTGCTCGCCACCTGCCGGCTCCTCTTCGTGGGGCCGACGGTGCAGTTCAGCCGGCTGGCGGTGCGCCAATCGGCTCGGCGCCAGGGGATCGCCTCGGCTCTGCTGGCGCTCGCCGACGAGGAGACCCGGGCGGGCGGCGCGCGCCGGCTGGTGCTGCACGCCCAGACCTACGCCCGCGCGCTGTACGAGGCCGCCGGCTACGAGCCGCGGGGGCGGATCTTCATGGAGGCCGGCATCGAGCACATCGCGATGGAGAAGCACCTGTCCTAGAGGATCCGAGTCCGTTATCACATAGGCAATGATCCTATCTGATTTGATAGGTACCTATATAATGTGATAGGTGGACCTTGGAGATCCAACCCAGGCTGTGACCTCGACGCTTGATGGGCCCGTACTCGCTGTTCTTGCGCGGTCGGGACGCCCTCTCACGGTCGGCGAAGTCGCGTCTGATGCCCCGCGAGGGTCGGAGATCGGCATCCGCCGGAGCCTGGCCCGCCTCGTGGAGCAGGGCATCGTGGTCGCCACTCAGATGGGTCGCAACAAGGTCCACGAACTGAACCGGGACCACGTCGCCGCTCCGGTCGCCGAGATCCTCGCCGGGCTGCGACTCGAGCTGTGGAGGAGGCTGCGCGAGTCTCTGGCGGGATGGGACCCGAAGCCGATCTCCGCGTCCGTGTTCGGATCAACCGCGCGCGGTGACGGTGGGCCCGACAGCGATGTTGACATCCTGCTCATCCATCCGCCGCTTCCCGGAGAGAGACGGCTGCCCCAGAGCGCTTTCGAGATGCTGGCCGATCTCGTGATCCCCACAGTGTCGGTCGAAGACGAAGACCGATGGCTCGCCCAGATCGATCGGTTGCACGCAGACGTGCTCCGCTGGACCGGCAATTCCGCCCAGGTCGTCGACCTTTCATTCCACCAGTGGCGGGACGGCGCTGACCCGGGGTTGGTCCAGTCCGTGCGTCAGGACTACGTGGGGCTGGCCGGGGCGGATCTGTCATCGCTGCCACCTTCGAGGTAGCGGATGGCTCGCGCAGGCCGCACCGGGACATGCACACGCGCGGATGCCCGGTTGCGCCTGCGGACGGCGCGCGCGTATATGGAGACGGCGGACCTCGTGATCGACGAGTCGACGCGGACCGAGTTCGCCAATGTGGCGGCGGGCCTCGCCGTTCTGGCTGGTGTCGCTGCCTCGGATGCGATCTGCTGCGTCCGGCTCGGAAAGCGGCACCGGGGCGAGGACCATCGGGGCGCTGCGGCGTTGCTCGCGGAGGCGGTACCTGATGGGAGGAAGCTCGCAGGGACCCTCATCCGGCTCCTCGACGTGAAGGACGCCGCACACTATGGCCCGAAGCTGGTGGAGCGCCGGACCGCTACCCAATCGGTCCGGTGGGCGGCGCGGCTGATCGAGCGCGCTACGGAGGAAGTGGAGCGATGATCGGCGGCACGTCTCGCTAGCGTTCCGGCGGTGTCCGAGATCCGTATCGACCCGGTCACCGGTCAGCGCACGATCCTCGCGGAGGCACGCGCAGGCCGCCCCGGCAGCGGTCTGGGCGCGTCCGCTGGCCATCCCGAGGATCCGTTCGCCCAAGGCAGCGAGGCGAGCACGCCGCCCGAGCTCTACGCCGTGCGCCCGGACGGCAGTGCCCCGGACACCCCCGGTTGGCGGGTGCGCGTCGTGCCCAACAGCTACCCGGCGCTGGACCGGGACTCCCCCGAGCCGCCGCCCAGCGCCAACCCGGACCTGTTCTGGAGCGGGCCCGCGCGCGGCGCCCACGAGGTGATCGTCAATGCCCCCGACCCCGTCCGATCGCTGGCCGAGCTCGAGCCCGCGCAGGTCGCGCTCGCCGTCGACGTGTGGCGCGAGCGCATGCGCGCGCACGCCGACGCGGCCTGCGTGCACCTGATGGTCAACGAGGGCGCCGGCGCGGGCTCCACGGTGCCCCACACCCACGCCCAGCTGTTCGCCCTGGACTTCGTCCCGGCGGAGATCGCGCGCGAGCGGGAGCGCTTCGGGGCCTACGCCACGCGGACGATGGGGGGCAACCTGCTCGGCGACCTGCTCCAGCAGGAGGTCCGCCGGCGCGAGCGGATCGTCGCCATCGACGCCGAGGCCGTGCTGGTGGCCGCATGGGCGGCGCGCGTCCCCTACCAGCTCATGATCATCCCGCGGGCGCCGCGCATGCGCTTCGAGGACGACGGGCCGACGGGCGCTGCGCTCCTGCACGACGCGCTGTCGCGGCTGCACCGGCGCCTGGGGCCCGAGGCGGCCGTGAACCTGTGGGTGCGCACGGCGCCGCAGGGCGCCGAGCACTTCTGCTGGCGGATCGACATCGTCCCGCGGCTCACCCACCTGGCCGGCTTCGAGCTCGGCACCGGCGTGGGCCTCAACCTCGTGACCCCCGAGCAGGCGGCGGCCGAGCTGCGCGACGCATGAGGGCGCTCGTCCAGCGCGTGACCCGCGCGTCGGTCGCCGTCGCCGGCGACCGCGTGGCCGAGATCGGCCCGGGACTGCTCGTGCTGCTGGGGATCACCCACGACGACACCGAGGTGGAGGCGCGGTGGCTGGCCGGCAAGGTCCGCGCCCTCCGCGTGTTCGCGGACGCCGAGGGGCGGATGAACGAGCCGCTGGGCGATCGCGAGGTCCTGTGCGTCAGCCAGTTCACGCTGTACGGCGACGCACGGCGCGGCAACCGGCCCAGCTACGTGGCGGCCGCGCCGCCCGAGCTTGCCGAGCCGCTCTACGAGAGCTTCTGTGAGCTCATCGGCGCCCGGCGTGGCGTGTTCGGCGCGCACATGGCGGTCGAGCTGGTCAACGACGGCCCGGTGACCCTGCTGCTGGAAACCCGATGATGGCGGGCGAGTGATCAGATGGGCTGCAGGCCGGCGCGCGCGAACACGTCGCGATCGTTGGTGATGACCGCGCTGACCCCGAGCGCCGCCAGCGATCGCACTCGTCGCGGGTCGTCCACGGTCCACGCGTAGAGATCGCCGCCGGCATCGAGCACGGCAGCGACCAAGGCCGGCGTCACGGTGCCCCAGTGGGCCATGATCGCATCGGCCGCGCCGGAGCGCAGCGCCTGCGCGGCCTGGCGGGGGAGCACCCGGCGCAGGTAAGCGAGCATCGCGTAGGCGGCGGGGCGGGTCAGCCGGTTGGAGAGGTAGTCGCGCCGGGCCTTGGGAACGGACAGGCCGAGCCGCAACTCCGGCGCCGCCGCGCGCAGCACACCCAGGCTCGACGCCTCCATGGTGGAGACGAGCGTGCGGTCCATAAGGCCGAGCTCGCGCAGGGTGTCGAGCACCTCGTGCTCATAGCCCACCCCCTTGACGTCGACGTCGAGCTCCACGCTGTCGGGGAGCACGTCGCGCAGGGCCGCGAGCGCGTCGGCGAAGCGCACCGGGCGCGGATGCTCGAGATCCTCCGGCGAGTGAGCGACCAGCAGCTCGTCGCCGCGCGCCAGGACGTCGAGCTCGACCATGTCCCAATCCGCGCCCTCCAGCCGCGCTGCCAGCCCGTCGAGGTCGCCCCCGGCCTTGATGATGCTGTGCCCCACTCGGCGACACCGTGGCTCCCCGGTGGTCATCGCGGGTTGAACCCCTCGCCGGTGTAGGTCCGGTCAAAGCGGCGCGGCGTGCACGTGTCGGGACCGAGCACCGCCAGCTTCTCGCGGTACAGGCGGTCGGCGCTGTTGCGTCGCAGGACCGGGCCGACGGCGTCGGCGGGCCTGCCGGTGGGAGTGGTGGCCGCGATGCTGTCGGCCCTGCGTCCCAGCATGACGTGGGGGTGGTCAGGGTCCATCAGCGGCAGCTGCAAGCACAGACGGTGCGAGGGGTGGAACTCGGTCATGGGACAATTGTGATCGACGGCCCCTGACGCGGCCCGACCCCAGCCTCGCGCCGCGGGAGCCCGGCGCCGATTCCGCCGCCGAACTCGACCCGTCGGATCCGGGGGACGTGGAGGGGGTGCTGGATGACGCGGGGTGGCGCGCCGATCTGTCACGCCGGAGGTGGGGGTTCGAGTCCCGTTGCTCTCGCTTCAGAATGCTCCACGGACGCTGGCGATTCTGGCGGTCGCTGCGAAGCCTGCTCTTTCCGCAGCTGGTCGATCCTGAGATCCCCAAGGATGCGACGTTCCCTTCGTCGTCCCCCGAGCGGCCCAGCTCTGCACGAGCCCGCGATTCTTATCGTGGGAGCGCGAGGCCATGCTGAACGAGGCATCTAGCAAGGGTTCAGACGTGTCCAGCGGCCATGTCGCGCTAGGTTCCCTGCGGCGCCGGCGCCTGTGACCCGTCAGCGATCACCTGCGCGTTGATCGCTTGCACGGCTGCTGGTGTGACCTTGAGCTCGCGTCGGTCATAGCTGATCAGTCCGTCGACCTCGTCCTCGACGTCCGTGGCCGCCGTGTAGATCGCTCCGCTCAGTCCGGCGTGGAGTGCGTCGAGGTCGACCTGGGCGAGCAGGTCGACGTAGCGGCTGGTGAGGGTCTGTGAATCGGCCTCTCGTTCGTAGCCGAAGGTCGGTCCTGGCCATACGTGGCGCGGGATGGGGAGCGCGAGCCCGCCGAACTCGCCGTCCTCGGTGGCCTGAATCGCGCCGGGGGCCTGGGCTGCGGGGCTGGGGTAGGAGTGCTGGTCTAGGACATCGCCGGGGTTTGGCTGTACACACGTGCAGCGGTTGTACCCGCTGATGGTGTCGACCAGGCGGGTGGGGTCCCAGGTGTGAAGATCCTGCGTGACCTGGCCGGGATCGAACTCTCCCCACCCCTCGTTGAATGGGACCCATTGCACGATGGAGGGGTGATCGATGTTGGCGTTGACGATCGCGTGCAACTCGCGCAGGAACTCCTGTTGGGCGGCGGCGTCCGGCCTGGCGACGGCCAGCGCGGGCATGTCCTGCCAGACGAGTAGGCCGAGGCGGTCGGTGTCGTAGTACCACTCTTGCGGCTCGACCTTCATGTGCTTGCGCACGGCGTTGAACCCGAGCGCCTTCTCGACCTGGAGGTCGTAGGCGAGCGCCTGGGGGGTCGGGGCCGTGTAGCCGCCATCGGGCCAGTAGCCCTGGTCAAGCGTGCCGAGCATGAACGTGGGCTGTCCGTTGAGTTCGACCTTGGCCACCCCGCCGACCGCGACGACCGAGATCGAGCGCATCCCGAAATAGCTGCCGACCGCATCGATCGGGCGCCCGCCGCGTGCCAGCCGCACCGTCAGGCCGTACAGGTAGGGGTCCTGGGGAGACCACAGCCGGGCGTTGGGCACCGACAGCGTGAGCGTCGCGGTCGCGGAGCCCTGGGCGCTGCCCACCTGCTGTGGGCCTTGGTAGGCGATCGCCTGGATGGTGTCGCCCGCCGCAGCCGTCGCGCGGACGGTGACGCTCAGGGTGTCGTGCTGGACGTCGGGCGTGGCGCGGACGCTGACGATGTGCGCCACCGGTACGGGCTCGAGCCAGACCGTCTGCCAGATCCCCGAATTGGCGGCGTACCAGATGCGGTGGGGCCGCAGTCGTTGCTTCCCAACGGGCTCGCTTCCTCGGTCGACGGGCGCATCGACACCGACGACAACCTCTTGGACGCCGGCGCGGCGCAGGGCCGCGGTGATGTCCATGCTGAATGGGTCATACCCGCCGCGGTGGGTCCCGATGCGCCGGCCGTTCACCCAGACCGTCGCCTGCCAGGCGACCGCGCCGAAGTTGAGCAGCACTCTTTGTCCCGACCACGACGACGGGATCGTGAACGTCCGGCGGTACCACGAGTACTGGTAATGGGCGCCGATGCCCGACAGCGCCGATTCCATCGGGAATGGCACCAGGATCCGCCGCGGCAGCGCTAGGCCGACCGGCGGTCGCGCCCCCGCCTGGGCTGGGGCGAACTGCCACCCTCCGTTGAGGTTCTCCCAGGCGGTCCGGGTCATCTGCGGTCTGGGGTAGCTCCGGTCCTCATTGCTCGGCGACACCTGCGCCGTCCACGGGGTCGAAAGCACCGGCCGCTTGGCTCGCCAGCCGGTCTGCTCCGGGCCCGCCGGGGCGCTCGGCCCGGGCCGGGGTGGCGCGCTCGGGGCCGGCGGCAGCCCCTTCATCACCCCGGCCACAAGCTGGTTGATCGCCCCCATGCCGGCCGGCCCAGGCCCCGCTGCCACAGCCCGCCCGGAGCCTCCGAACAGGGCCAGCGCTAGCGCCAGCGCGACGACCAACATCGCCGGCACCGACCGGTTCGACAAAACTCGCCCGCACACGTGAGCGAATGTACCGCCGGATGGGGCCTGCCCATCAGGTCCATCCGCCCGACACCTCGATCGTCGGATCGACCGCGCCAACCCCCGATTCACGAATGCCGCCTCATTCCGCAGAGTCGGGCACCCCACCGACCCGTCCATCTGCGCCGGCCTACGACCGAGGCGGCGACCAGCGAAACGTCGCCATGGCCCCCGGGGCCAGGGTGTAGGTGAAGTAGCTCCTGCGCCAGCGGACCGCGAAGAGGGCCGGGGACCGGCTTGAGTTGTAGGCGAGCAGCACTCGAGCGCCGTTGGGATCAAGAAATGCGACGTCATCAAGGCCTGGAGTTGTGTAGCCGCCCCGCTTTCTCAGGTAGGTGTTCTGGTCGGTAACGAACGTATTCGACCAAATCCGCACAGCGCCCGGCCGGACGTAGCGGCTCGCCTGACCAAGCTGGTAATAGTCGCGGCCCAGCCGGTACTGGCGGGTTCTCTCGTCGACCTTGACCAGTCCGGTGCAGCCCTGGCAGCCGTAGTTCGGCGGCTCAACGGGACCCCCGCGGGCGTCGAGCGCGATGTTCCAGAGCACGACGGCGCTGCCCCAGTTGCGGGCCGCGGCGATCTCCAGTTGGGCGGGCGGGCCCGGGGTGAGTCGTCCCGAGGTGCATTCGCTCACCACCTCGGCTAGCTGCGGCGCCAGGGCATGCATAGCGCTCATCTCGTCGACGTTGCCGGCGTAGCAGTGCCAGGCGATGCCAGCCAGTCCGGGGCCTACGTGCGGGTCGGCGGCCAGCTCGGCTGGATATCGGAGGTCACAGGGCACCGCTGTCGGGCTCCCCCTGCAGCTCCACTCGAAGTCATAGCCCAGAATGGCCGGGTGGAGGTCTGCGGCGTTGAGAGCGGGTATGAGGTCTGACCCGATGAACTGCGCCTCTTGGCTCTCGGTGAAGACCATCCCCGGGTAGTTGGTCAGCTGATCAGGTTCGTTCTGGGGCGTGATCGCTTGGATCGGGACGCCGGCGGCCGCGTAGGCGCTCAAGAAGCGCACGAAGTAGTCGGCCAACACCGGGTAGTCGACCGTTAGCAGACTCCCCAACGGCGGTCCCGGGTTCCCAAAGCTGTCGTCGGCCTTCATCCACGGCGGAGGACTCCATTCGCTCGCCAGCGTGGTCACGGCGGGCTCGATCGCAGCGCATCGCCCGCAATGCCGGCAGGACGTAGGCCATGTCGTGAGCGATCGAGAAGTTAGCCAGTGTCGGGTCAGATTGGCCGCTCGGAAGGTCGTCATAGGAGTACGGCGCCCTTCCCCGTGTGAAGTCGGACGCGCCGATCGGCACCCGCACATACGAGACGCCGATTCCGCTCGGGCCAGGGCCGAATAGTTTCCGCATGAGCGAGCTCCGCCGCTGGGGCGTCAGGCGTGTCCCAGATGAGCCAGGCCGAGGTGTCGGTCATCGCCGCCCCGAACCCCTGCATCGTTTGAAAGCGCTGAGTGTCGTCGATCGTGATGACACGGAGCCGGCGGGACGGCGAGCCGGGCCTAAATCGCAGCTGAGGGAGGGTGGTGAGCGCCTGTGAGAGATCGGCGTTCGTCTGGGTCACCGAGACGACGATGTTTCGCGCGGCTGCGGCCGGCACCAAGGCGAGCAACAGGGCGAGAGCGATCACGACGAGTCGGGCGCTGATCCTCATCTGGCGAAGATCCTAACCGCGGCGGGGGCGTCTGGCGGAGCTGCTGGCGCTGAGCCACTGCGCTGGCGCGAGGCGCCAGCTGCACTGAGGCCGCCCGACGCGCTCGGCTCCGCGGAGCTGCGCGGTCAGAGTAGCTCGGCGGGCTCCGGCGGCGCAAGCGGCGCGGCGTCGGCGTCTCATTCAGGCGCGCCGGAAGCGCTCGGCTCCGTTGGGCCTGCGCGCGCCCGAGTAGCCCGCCGCCGGCTGCGCGTGGGTGCCAGCAGCGCATCCTCGTACACGTCCCACGTGGCCGCCGCCACGTCGTCCCAGGTCCACGCGGGAAGGTCGGGCGCGGGGCGCGCCAGCGACTCGGCGTGGCGGACGAGCCCGTCGAGGTCGTCGACGTCGGAGAGCGTCACCCGGCCGGCCAGCACCTCGCGCAGCGCCGGGACGTCGCACGCCGCCACCGGGGTGCCGCACGCCAGCGCTTCCACCGGCGGCAGCCCGAAACCCTCCTCGTCAGACGGGAACACCAGGGCGTGAGCGCCGGTGTAGATGGCGGCCAGCGCCTCGTCGGGGACCGCGCCGGTGAGCTGGACGCCGGGCAGCTCCCGCGCCCAGCGGCTCACGGGGCCCACGAGCACGAGCGGAAGCGTGCGCGAGGCGCGGACCAATGCCGCCACGCGCTTGCGGGGGTCAGGCGTGCGCAGTGACCCGACCCACAGCAGATAGTGATCGGGCAGCTCGTAGTGCTCCCGGACTGCCGCGACCTCCTCGGCCGGCCGTGGCCAGAACGTCGGCGCCGGGGCCTCCGGGATGACCACGATCCGCTCGGCCGGGATGTCCAGGGCGCGGATGGCGTCGTCAGCGACCACCCGGGTGGGGACGATCACCTTCGTGGCCCGCTGGACCGCCAGATAGCGCAGCTTGAAGCGCAGGCCCGTGCGCAGGTAGTCGCCGGGGCGTTTGAGCGGGATGAGGTCGTGCACCGTGACCACCGACGGGACGGGGGAGCGCAGCGGCGCGCCCTCGATCCACGGGGAGTGAAAGAGGTCGCCGCGGCGGGGGTCGCGGCTCTCCACGATCTCCCCGCGCGCGCTGCGGGTCAGCGCGTCGAGCAGACAGCTCGCATAGCGCCCGACCCCGTCCCAGACCGCCCACCGGCCGGCTGTCGTAGACGAGCCTCACAGCGCGAGCAGCGCCTCCGCGCGCTCGGCGACCACGGCAAGGATCCTGCGGGCGCCGGGGCTTGCGGCGCCCAGGGAGGGTGCCGGGCCGGTCGGGCCGGAACTGGTTGCCGTGACGATGGGCATGGGCGGGGTTGCGACGTTCCCCGGAGCGGCACTGTATCCCGGCGCTGCCGCGCGTGTCCAGCCCTCGCGTGAGCGATACCTTCCCGCCGTGAAGGACTACTACGAGGAGCTGTGGACGAGCCTGCCCGAGGACCTGGAGCCGCCCGACCTCGAGCTGCGCCGGGCCTTCGCGCGCTCCGCGCTCACGGCCTCCGACCGCGTGCTGGACCTCGGCTTCGGCACCGGCGACCTGACCGCCGATCTGGCCACCGTAGCGCCGCAGATCATCGGCGCCGAGGTGGCCGAGGCGGCGCTGGCGCGGGCGCGCCGGCGCCATCCGCGCCTGGACCTGCGCCTCGTGCCGATCGACGGGCCGCTGCCGTTTGACGACGGGGCGTTTGACGTGGTGTGGTCCAGCGAGGTCATCGAGCACGTGGCCGACACAGCCCGCTGGCTCTCCGAGGTCCGCCGCGTGCTGGCGCCGCGGGGCCGGCTGCTCTTGACCACGCCCAGCCACGGGCGGCTGCGGCTGCTGGTCGGCGGCGTGGAGCGCTACTGCGATCCGGTGGGCGACCACCTGCACCTGTACACGGCGCGGTCGCTGCGCGAACTGCTGCGCGATTTCGGCTTCGCCGACATCTCGGTCCGGAGCGCGGGCGGCCCGCCGCTGCTGCGCCGGCTGCTCCTGGCGCGCGCGGTGCGCTGATCGGGCGGGGTCGCTCCTTAGCGCCCTCGTCGAGCCCGAGCCCGGCGGCGCGCGCCCGAGCCTGAGCCCGCCGTCGCCGGCTGAGGGCGGAGCGCGCCGCCAGCGTCGGCATTGGCCTGGGTCAGCGTGGCCTGGGCGGAGGCGGTGTAGAGGTCGCCGGGGACGTGATCGAGCGCGAGCACGCGCTCGGCGGCGGCGCGGGCGAGCTGCGGCCGGCCGGTCTGCTCATAGAAGGCGGCCAGCCACACCCACGGCTGCGGGTTGTCGGGCTGGATCCGGGTGGCGCGCAGGTACTGGGCGCGGGCGGCGGCGGTGTCGCCCACCGCCTGATACAGCGTGGCGAGCCGGAAATGAGGGTCGATGGCCAGCGGATCGGCGCTGGCGGCGGTCCGGGCGTGGGCGAAGGCGTGGTGGACGTCGCTCTCGGACGCGCTGATCGCCTGGACGGAGCGCAGCGGCTGCCACAGCACCCAGGCGCCGGCGAGGGCCAGGGCGACCAGCCCGGTGACCAGCGCCCCCGCGCCAGGACGGCGCCCGAGCGACACGCCGCCGGCGCGCCGGCCCACCGGGGCCCGTAGGGGCCCGCGGCCGGCCAGCCAGCCCGCGCACACCAGCGCCGGGACGGTCACGCCGGGGAAGTAGAAGGTGAAGTCGAGCATCGACTGGATCCCGAACACCACTACGACCACCGCGAGCGCCACCAGCCCCCGGCGCTCGGCCGCCTCCTCGGCGGTCAGCGACCGCCACGGCGTGCGCGGCATCAGCGGGCGCAGCGCCGCCCGGCCCCAGGCGACGAGCAGGGCCAGCGTGAGCAGGACGCCGACGAGACCGAGATCGGCGAACGTCTGGATCAGGTAGCTGTGCGCCTGATCGGTCTTGGCGGCCTCGACGGTGTGGCGCAGCCGGGCGATGCCGAAGCCGAGCTCTCCAACTCCCTTGAACAGGTCGTCGGCGCCCACGGTCAGCCCCTGGTGCCAGTACAGGGGCCGGCTGGACCCCAGCTGGGTCAGGCGGCCCGAGGTGTCCCCGGTGCCCTTCGAGCTGGTCAGGGTCGTCCAGGCGTGGGAGATCTCGCCGAAGAGCCCTCGGCTCGACGCCGCGAGCGCCACCACGCCCGCCACCGGGATGAGCGCGACGGCGATCACCAGCACCGTCCCGGCCCGCCGGCGGACGACCTCCGTCACCACCACGCGATCCATCGTCAGGCTGGCGGCGAGCCCGAGCGCGGTGGAGACGGCCAGCAGGCCGATCAGCACCGGCCCGAAGGCGTGCCCCGCCGCGTCCTGCGCGCTGAGCGCGATCACGTCGGAGGTGAGATCGTGGCTGTGCAGCGCGACCGCGACGACCGGGATCGCTACCGCGGCGGCGAGCGCGAGCATCAGCACCGAGCGCAGCCGAAGCGGGACGAACGTCAGCCAGGCAGCGATCCCGACCACCGCCACCAGCACCGCCGAGCGCGAGTAGGAGAGCACAACGACGCTGATCATCAGCGTCATGGCCGGCACGGTCAGCGCGCGCAACACGATTCCGCGATGCCGCCGCGTGGCGGCCCACAGCGCCGGCGCCAGCCCGAGCGCCGCCGCGACGCCGATCGCGTTCCAGTACCCGAACGGGGCGGTGAGACGGCCGAACGTGTTGTCGGGCACCAGGGTCGAGGGGAACACCTTGGCCAGCAGCGCGTACGCGCTGAGCGCGGCCATCGCCGTTGCGATGCCGCCGACCACGCCGGGCCAGCGGGCCGGGAACAGGCGCGCCAGCGCGATCGCGCCTGCGAACGCGCTCACGTAGCACAGCAGCTGATTGGCGCCGAACCACGACCAGTCGGGCTGCACCGACCACAGGATCGAGAGCGCCGCGAACGCCGTAAAGGCGGCGAACAGGGCGAGCGTCCCCGCTCCCCAGGCGCGCCCGCGGCCACCGACCAGCGCCACGGCGGCACACGCGCCCACGCCGGCGAACACGATGGCAATCTCTGACCACGTGTTCGTCCCGGTGACGGTCTGATCGATGCTGCTGCTGGTCAGGAACACCAGCGCGACCAGCGCGGCCGCCACGCCGAGACCGACGATGACGTCGAGGGTCGGTGAGATCGAGGCAGTCGGCCGATCGGGCGGCGCCGGCGCTCCTTCCCCGGCGCCCTGTGGCGCCGCGGCGAGAGTCGACACGGATGCGGAGGCTACCAAGGGGGATGTCCCGTCCCCGCTCATCAGCCGACGCCTAACCCGCCGCTCGCGCGATCAACATCAGGGTGTGGCCGAGCGGCGCGAGCCGCGGCCGATCGCCGAGGCGGTCGACCGGCCACAGGGCGCGCTGGAGCGCGGGCGCCAACCGCCGCCAGGTGTAGGTGACCGCGAACAGGCGCGGCGCCAGCCCCGCCGCTCGCGCCTCGGCGGCCAGCCGGCGCGGGGAGAGGGGCACGTCGTCAGGGGTGCCGTGCACCTGGGTGGCCAAACCGGTGCGATTGGCCAGGGCCAGGCCCGCGCCCACCGGGTGCCACAGACCCGGCTCGATGGCGATGAGCGCGCCCCCGGGACGCAGCAGCCGCGCCGCCTCGGCAAAGCACGGCGCGAGCGGCCCCTGGAACACCAGGTGATGGAGCACCAGCCGGTAGAGGACGACGTCGAAGCGCCGCGGCTCGAGCCCCAGGCGCCCGGCGTAGCCGACGACGCCCTCGTCAGCACGCCCGGTCTCGAGCACGCCCTGGACCTTGGCGGGGTCCGCGTCGGCGCCGACGAGGCGAAACGCGGGCGCCGGGAACAGGTGGCGCCCCGGGTGCCAGCCGCAGCCCACCGACAGGACCTCGCCGCCGCCCAGGCCGAGATTCTGGTCCAGCAGAGCGCGCTCACGCTCCATCATGTGGGCGTAGTTGAGCTCCAGCGTGGAGCGGCGGCTGCGGCGGTCCAGAACGTTGTCGGCGTCGTAGGGCGCCGACGCGGGCGGGGTCTCAACCACGCAGCACCTCCTCGTAGGCGGCGACGGTCTCGCCGCCGCAGCGCTCCCAGGTGAACTGCTGCTCCACGGTGTCCCGGGCGGCGGCACGCAGCGCCAGCAGCCGTGGCGGATCGCCCAACAGCCCGTCGAGCGCCGCCGCGAGCCCCGCCGGATCGCGCGGTGCAACGAGCTCCATCCCCCCGCCCGCGGCGGCGATCTCCTCGGGACCGTCCTCGCCGCGCGAGCCGACCGCCGGCACGCCGCCGGCCATCGCCTCCACGTAGCTCACCCCGAACGCCTCCGCGACGCTGGGCAGCACGAACAGCGACGCCTGCCGCGCGACCGCCACCGCCTCGGCGTGGGGCAGCCGCCCGCGCAGCTCCACGCGATCGGCGACCCCGCGGGCGGCGGCCAGCGCGGTCAGCGCCTGTCGCTCGGGGCCGTCGCCGACGATCACGTAGCGCAGCGCCGGCCAGCGGTCGCGCAGGAGAGCGATCGCCTCGATGACGTCGGCCTGGCGCTTGCGCGCGATCAGGTTGCCCACGGCGACCAGTGTCGGCGTTGCCGGCGGGTCCGCGGGTTGTTGGGGGAGGTCGGTTCCCAGGTGCACGACGCGGGTGCGCGTGGCGCCCCGTTCGATGCAGCGCCGAGCCGTGCCGGCGCTGTTGGCAAGAACGAGTCGCGCGTGGCCCAGCGTCCGGCGCACCGTGGCCGCGGCGGCGTGGGCACCGTGCACGTCCCCTCCGTGCACCGACACCAGCAGCGGGACGCGGCTCGCCGCCCGGCGCAGCGCGTCGCCGGCGGGCACCGCGTAGTGCGCGTGGGCGAGCTCGAACGGAAACTCCGCGCGCAGGCGTGCCAGCGCCCGGTGCAGCGCGGGGGCCGCCCATGCGCCCCACGACGCATAGCTCCACGGCCGCGGCGGCGAGAGATAGCGCACGTACTGGATGCCGATCCCATCGATCACGTTACGCGCCGGCTGTCGCAGCGCGTCGCGCACGGCGCTCACCCGCAGCCGGCGGACGTCGGCGAGGGACGGCAGCGGGCGGTGCAGGACGAGCACCGAATGATAATGGGGGGGAGGGTGGAGAAGGGGGGGAGAGAGGAGGGGGGTGAGGAAGCACGCACGTCGGCGCCCGCGTCGCGCGCGGCCACCGCCTGGCGATGCGCCCAGACGCCCAGGGTCGGGTCCGCGGCCCGGGGGTAGTACTCGGTCACGATCACCACCCTCATCACCAATGGCGATGCGTGGCGAGCGTGCGCTGGGCCTGCGCGGCGGGCGTGTAGGGGCGCCCGGCGAGGAACGCCGAGCCTCGGCGATCGCGTCGTCGCGGTCATAGGAGGCGGCGATGCGCCGATCCCGTGATCCACGGGCGCGCGTCGATGATGCCGATCCGCCATTTCTGCGCCGCGGCCACGGCCGACCAGTGCGCGTCCAGGCCCCAGCCGGAGCGCAGCGGTGGGAACGGGAGCAGCGCGCTGAAGGTGATGGCGCGCAGCGCCGACACGGGCCCGATCTCGACGAAGCGCGTCTCGCGCGCCAGCCCGCCGGGCCGCCGCCGGGTCACCTGCCATGCGGCATGGGAACGCCGCGGTGGGCCGGCTGGGCGATGCGCAAGTCGAAGCGCTCGGCGAGGAAGACGAAGACATCGAGGAAGCCGCGCGGCAGCGCGACGTCGTCATCGAGCAGCAGCAGCCAATCGTGTCCCGCGGCCGGATGC
>CAVOHJ010000010.1:0-151279 GCA_963695625.1 uncultured Actinomycetota bacterium
GTGCGCCCGAGAGGACTCGAACCTCCGCCGGACCATTCAGCCCAAGGCCCCGAACCTTGCGCGTCTACCAATCCCACCACAGGCGCATGGGCGGCCAGTATAGACGGCGCCGCCGGATAGACGCGTCGTGTGACGGCCCCGAGCGACGGGCTGTTCAGGTGCCCGAACGTCATCTCAAAGGAGCGCGCTGATCGCGCTCCCGCGGGGTGGGGGTGCTGCCACCGGCCGCGACCGGACCTGCTGGCGGATGGTGGCGCTATTCTTCCAGGATCGCCGCCCCGGTCTCGGCCGGCTGCGCGCGGGACGCGGACGGCGGCCCCGCTCGGCGCGCGCGATCGAGCGTTCCTGGTCGGCTGTGCGCCACCGCATCCGCGTGGTTATCGATGGTTTTGCAGGGTCATTGCTTGTGTCCGTCCGCAGGGGGCGCTACCTTTACGAACACATGTTCGACGGCGGCCTAGCGGGCTGACCCGGTAAAGGAGTTGACCGCATGGACTTGACCAAGCGACAGCAGGAAATCTTCGACTTCATCAAGCGCTACTCGGCGAAGTATGGCTATCCGCCGACGGTGCGCGACATCGGCAAGGCGGTCGGCCTCGCCTCATCGTCCACTGTCCATGCGCACCTGTCGAATCTGGAGCGGATCGGCCTGCTGCGCCGTGATCCGACCAAGCCGCGGGCGCTGGAGTTGCTCGACCGCATGGGCGCGGGGGTACAGGCGGGCGTGCAGACGTTCCTGCAGCCGGGGCTGCCTCTCGTGGGACAGGTGGCCGCGGGCCAGCCGATCGTGGCCGAGGAGAACATCGAGGAGTACATCCAGACGCCGGCGTTTGCGGGCGGGGAGGATGGCGAATTCCTGCTCCGGGTGCGCGGCGAGTCGATGGTCGAAGCGGGGATCATCGAGGGCGACCTGGTTGTGGTCCACTCACAGGACCATGCCCAGGATGGCGACATCGTGGTCGCGCTGGTGGGGGAGGAGGCGACGGTGAAGCGCTTCTTCCAGGAGTCCGACCACGTGCGCCTGCAGCCGGAGAACTCCTCGATGGAGCCGATCCGCAGCCGTGACGTGCGGGTGCTGGGCAAGGTGGTCGGGCTGATGAGGAACATCTCGTGAGCGCGCTGGCCCTGGACCCGCGCGTGACCCGCGGCTCGGAAAGTGTGGGGGTGCAGGACGCCCGGGCGGGCGTCACGGACTTGGGCGGCGAGCCGACCCTGGACGCCTTGATGGCCGGGGTATGGGAGGGACTCGCCGCCCATAGATCCGTCGCCTGCCCCCTGTGCGGGCACGAGATGCGGCCGGACTACGGCGCGCACGCACTGCCGATCGGCGGGCGCTGCCAGCACTGCGAGACGCGGTTGAGCTGAGATCGCCAGCACACTCGGGTAGGCGCGTGGGGCCGTGGCGAGGCGGGCCTGGGTTCGTGGGAGCGGTGTGCTCGGGGCCGTGACCGCGGCCGGGGGCGCGGGCGCGGGCGGGGGCGGCCGGCGCCGGTCGTGGGAGGGCCGGCCGGGCGGGTGCGGGGCTGGCCAGGCGAGGGTTGCGCGGGTATGCTCAGGGTGCAGGCTGAGCAGTCGCGGAGGGTTCGCCCTTCGAGGAAAGTCCGGACATCACAGGGAAGGGTGGTCGGTAACCCCGACCCGGGGAAACCCGCGGGAAAGTGCCACAGAAAAGACACCGCCTAAGCCTGGGGCCGCTGCAGCGTCTCAGGCCGGTAAGGGTGAAATGGTGCGGTAAGAGCGCACCGGCGTCGCGGTGACGCGGCGGCCAGGTAAACCCCGCCCGATGCTAGGCCAAGCAGGACCGTTTGTAGGTGACCCGCCAAGGTCCGGGTAGGCCGCTCAGATGGATGACTGCTCTTGACAAGATCCGGCTTATAGGCCTGCTAAGGAAAAGCCCCGCTCCGGCGGGGCTTTTCTATTGATATTGGCCGGCGCTCAGTGCGCTGCGCGAGCCTCGCCGGCGGCGACCTGCCGGAGCGCCTCGCCGTCGAGGCGATGGAGGTCCCACTCGGACTCGCGCGCCGCGCCGAGGCGCGCGTAGAAGCCCAGTGCGAGCTCGTTCCAGTTCAGGGCGTGCCACTCCAGCCGGGCGCAGCCGCGCTCGATGGCCAGCCGCGCGAGCCGGTGCAGCAGCGCGTACCCGGCGCCGGACCGGCGGTGGCGGTCGGAGACGAAGAGGTCCTCCAGCCAGATGCCGGGCAGGCACTCCCAGGTGGAGAAGGTGGAGTGAAACACGGCGAACCCGACCGCCTCGCCGTCCACCTCGGCGAGCAGCGCCTCGGCGCTGGGCCGGGGCCCGAACAGCGCGTCGGCCAGCATCTCCGGCGTTCCGGTCACTCCGTCAGGCTCGCGCTCGTACACCGCCAGCTCAACGATGAAGCCGTAGATCACGGGCACGTCGTCCGGCGTCGCCGGCCGCACCTGGACCTGGACCTGGCCGGCGGTACTCACGTCGCTCGCGGCAGCGCTCACGCCGCGTCGGGCGGCGAGATCTCGCGCTTGAGGATCTTGCCGGTCGGGCCCTTGGGCAGGTCGTCCACCAGCCACACGAGCCGCGGGTACTTGTAGGCGGCGACCTGGTCCTTGACGAAGTCGCGCAGCTCGTCGGGTGTGGCGGCGGCGCCGTCCTTGAGCGCCACAGCGGCGCCGACCTCCTCGCCGTACTCGTCGTGGGGGACGCCGAGCACGGCGGCCTCGCGCACGGCGGGGTGCTCGTACAGCACCTCCTCGATCTCGCGCGGGTAGACGTTGTAGCCGCCGCGGATGATCAGCTCCTTCTTGCGGTCCACCACATAGAAGTAGCCGTCCTCGTCGACCCGGCCCATGTCGCCGGTGTGCAGCCAGCCGTCGATGATCGTCTCGGCGGTCGCCTCCGCGCGCCCCCAATAGCCCTTCATGACGTTGTAACCGCGGATGACGATCTCGCCGACCTCGCCCTGGGGCACCTCCGCGCCGCCGTCGTCAACGACCTTCATCTCCACGTTGCGGATCGGCGTGCCGATCGACCCCGGCTTACGCTCGCGATCGCGGTGGTTGAAGGAGGCGACGGGCGAGGACTCCGACAGGCCGTAGCCCTCCAGGATCTTGCAGCCGAACGCCTCCTCGAAGGCTCGCAGCAGCTCCACCGGCATCGCGGAGCCGCCCGAGCTGCACAGCTGCACCGAGCTGACGTCATAGCTCTCGCGGTCGGGATGATGGAGCATCGCGCCGTACATCGTCGGCACGCCCTGGAACGCATTGACCTCGTCGCGCTGGATGATCTCGAGCGCCTTGCCGGGCTCAAAGCGGGGCAGCAGAGTCAGGGTTCCGCCGGAGCTGATCGTCGCGTTCATCCCACATGTCTGGCCGAAGGAGTGAAACAGCGGAAGCGCGCCCAACAGGATGCCCTCGCTCCCGAGGTCGAACAGCTCCGCCGAGCCGCGGGCGTTCAGCGTGAGGTTGGCGTGGGTGAGCTCGGCGCCCTTGGGCTGGCCGGTGGTGCCAGAGGTGTAGAGCAGGACCGCGGTGTCGTCGTCGGCCGTGTCGGCCACCGCGGTGTCGGGGGTGGCGGCGCCCACCTGGCGCTCGAACTCGCCCGGCGTCACCATCAGGCACTCGGCGCCCGGCTGCTCGGCCCCGGCCTGGGCGTCCTCGGCGAAACCGTGCCAGGCGAACAGCAGCGTGGCTCCCGAATCGGAGAGGTAGTAGGCCACCTCGCGCTTCTTGAGGAGCACGTTCATCGGCACCACGATGCCCCCGGCGCGCAGCACGCCGTAGTAGCACACCGGGAAGTACGGAACGTTGGGCAACATGATCCCGACCCGGTCACCGCGCTGGAACCCGTGCGCCGCGAGCAGCCCGGCGATGTGGGCGCTCGCGCCATCCAGCGCGGCGTAGCTCAGCTCGATGTCGTCGAGCTTGATCGCGACGTGGTCCGGGTCGCGCTCCGCGGAGGCGGTCAGGATGCCGGCGAGATTCATCCGGACCCGCTACTCGCCGGTGAACTCGGCCGGGCGCTTCTGCAGGAACGCCAGCACGCCCTCGGCGAAGTCCTTGGAGGACGCGCGCTCCTGCTGGACCTCGACCTCGAGCTCCAGCAGCTCCTCAAACCCGTTGTAGGCGCGGGCGTTGATCGTCCGCTTGATGGCGGCGTAGGAGCCAGGGGGCCCGGCGGCCAGCCGGCCGGCCAGGGCGGCGACCTCGGCCTCGAGCTCGCCATCCTCGACCACGCGGTTGACGAGTCCCCAATCGAGCGCGGTCGCGGCCGGGATCCGCTCGCCCAGGTAGGCGATCTCGAAAGCGCGGGCATGACCCACGCGCTCCACCAGGGTCTGCGACGCGCCGCCGTCGAGCCCCAGGCCGATGTTGACGAAGGCCATGAGGAAGTAGGCCGAGTGCGACGCGATGACGAGGTCGGCGGCCAGCGCCAGCGAGCACCCGATGCCGACCGCGGGGCCGTTGACCGCGGCGATGACCGGCTTGGGCACGGTGCGCACGCGCATGATCAGGGGGTGGTAGACCTCGCGCAGCGGACTGCCCACGTCGGGCTTGCCGGCCGCCCCCGCCACGCCCGCGCGCAGATCGGCGCCCGAGGAGAAGGCGCGCCCGGCGCCGGTGAGCACGATCGCCCGGACCGCGGGATCGGCGGCGACGTCGTCAAGGGCCTGGGTCAGCTCCTCGCCGAGCTGACGGGTCCAGGCGTTGAGCGCGTCGGGGCGGTTGAGGACGAGCCAGGCGACGCCGTCCCCGCGGCGGCACTCGATCGTTTCGAGGTTGAGCACGCTCATCGTCGGGCAGCGGACAATAGCGCCCGTGGGAGGGCCGGCGGTCTCCCATCCCGTGTCCACTCCAGCACCCCGGTGACATCGCCCGGCCGGGATCGGGGAAGATGTGGGCGACGCGGATGGAGCTGATCCCCAAGACCCTCACGGCCCCGATCGGGCGGCTGGGCGCTGCCGCCCAGAACGCGTTGGAGGTGGCGCGCTTCGGCGGCCTGGCCACCGACGAGCAGCCGTCGCCCTACGAGGTCGTCTCCGAGCACCGCGTTTACAAGCTCCGGCGCTATTACCGGGCCGCCGACGCGAACGCTGACGCGCCGGACGGCGCCGGCCCACCCATGCTGCTGGTGCCGCCGATGATGCTCGCCGCCGAGATCTACGACGTCTCGCCCGCCACCAGCGCGGTCACGCTCCTGCACGAGCACGGGGTGGACCCCTGGGTGGTGGACTTCGGCGCCCCCGAGCACGAGGAGGGCGGCCTCGAGCGCACGCTCGCCGACCACGTGCTGGCCGTGTCGGACGCCGTGGAGCGCGTGCGCGAGGCGACCGGGCGCGACGTGCACCTCGCCGGCTACTCCCAGGGCGGGATGTTCTGCTACCAGGTGGCGGCCTACCGCCGCAATGATGGGCTCGGCTCGCTGATCACGTTCGGCAGCCCGGTCGACACCCGGCTGGGCATGCCGTTCGGGATCCCCGAGGAGTTCGCGTCCGGCCTGGCCGGTCTGCTCGCCGACCGGGTGTTCCGCGCCCGGGCGCTGCCGGCGTGGGTGAGCCGCAACGGCTTTCAGATGCTCGACCCGATCAAGTCGGCCCGGAGCCGGATCGAGTTCATCATGCAGTTGCACGACCGCGAGGCCCTGCTCCCCCGCGAGAGCCAGCGTCGCTTCCTGGAGGCCGACGGCTGGGTGGCGTGGCCGGGCCCGGCGATGGCGGACTTCCTGCGCCAGTTCATCGCCCACAACCGCATGCTCGAGGGCGGCTTCGTGGTGGGCGAGCGGCTCCTCACGCTGGCCGACATCGACTGTCCAATCCTCTCGGTGGTGGGGACCGTCGACGAGATCGCCCCGCCCCCCGGGGTTCGCGCCATCCGGCTGGCCGCGCCCCGCGCCGACGTCTACGAGCTCGCCCTGCGCGCCGGGCACTTCGGCCTGGTGGTGGGCTCCACTGCCAACCGGGAGACGTGGCCGACGGTGGCCGGCTGGGCGCGCTGGCGCGACGGCGAGGCCGAGCGTCCCGATGGGGTCGGCCGGGCCCCCGAGGAGAACGCGGGCGAGCTGGTGGACCAGCGCGACCGGATCCGTAGCCGCGCCGGCTACGGGCTGGAGCTGGCCGGCGCGGTCAGCTCCGGGATCGCCCGGTCAACGGTGGGCGGGGTGCGCCGCACCACGCGCAGCGTGCGCGAGCTGGCCCGGGAGGCGGCCGGGGCGCTGCCGCAGCTCGCGCGGCTCGAGCAGATCCAGCCGGGCACGCGGATCTCGCTGGGGCTGCTGGTGGAGGAGCGCAGGCGCGGCGGCCGCGACGACACCATGTTCCTGTTCCAGGACCGCGCCTACAGCGCCGCCGAGGTCAACGAGCGCATCGACAACGTCGTCCGGGGCCTGATCTCCGTCGGCGTGCGCCAGGGTGAGCACGTCGGGGTGCTGATGAGCTCGCGACCGAGCGCGCTGGCAGTGGTGGCCGCTTTGAGTCGGCTCGGCGCCGTGGCCGTGATGCTGCGTCCTGACAGCAACACCGCGCGGGAGGCGTCGCTGGGCCAGGCGTGGCGGATCATCGCTGACCCGGAGCGGGCCGCCCAGGCCGCGGGACTGGGGACGGTGCACACGTTCGTGCTCGGCGGCGGAGGCGGCCCGCGCGACCTCCAGCTGCCCATGACCACCGACCTGGAGCAGATCGACCCGCGCTCCGTGGCGCTCCCGGCCTGGTATCGGCCCAACCCGGGCCGGGCCTCGGACCTCGCCTTCATCGTCTTTACGGGCGAGGGCGACTACGTCCGGATGAGCCGGATCAGCAACCGCCGCTGGGCCACGTCGGCGTTCGGTACGGCGTCATCGGCGGCGCTGTCAGGCGGGGACACGGTCTACAGCGTGACCCCGCTGTATCACCCCTCCGGCCTGATGATGAGCATCGGCGGCGCGATCGCCGGCGGCGCGCGCCTGGCGATGGCGTCGCGATTTGAGCCGACCACCTTCTGGGACGAGGTTCGCCGCTATGGGGTGACCGTCACCTCCTACACGTGGACGCTGCTGCACGAGCTCGTCGCCGCGCCCCCGCAGCCGGGCGAGCGCGGGCACCCGGTGCGGCTGTTCATCGGCTCGGGCATGCCGCGCGGTCTGTGGCGCCGCGTGCAGGAGCGCTTCCATCCCGCCCGCGTGGTCGAGTTCTACGCCTCCACCGAGACCGGCGTTATCCTCGTCAATCTCCGCGACGCCAAACCCGGGGCCATGGGCCGACCGCTGCCGGGCACCCCCGAGGTGCGCCTGGCCGCCTACGACCCCGATTCCGAGCAGCTCATCCTCGACCGCGGCGGCTTCGTGCGGCGCTGCCAGACCGACGAGGTGGGAGTCCTGGTCGCGCGGGCGAGCCCCAGCGATCCCTCGGTGACGCCGATGCGGGGCGTGTTCTCCCGCGACGACGCATGGCTGTCCACCGGCGACCTGTTCCGCCGCGACGCCGACGGCGACTACTGGCGGCTCGACGGCGTCTACGACGTCATCCACACCGCCTCCGGGGCGGTGCTCGCCGCTCCGATCCGCGATGCGCTGAGCGACGTGCCCGCGGTCGACCTCGCGGTGGCCTACGGGGTGTGCCCGGCACCCGGCGGGCCCGAGCTGGCGGTCGCCGCCGTCACCCTGTGCCCGGAGCACACGCTGAGCGCCGAGACGCTGTCGCAGGCGCTGGGCGAGTTGCCCGAAGGCCAACGCCCCGCCGTTGTTCACGTGATCGGCGAGATGCCCGTGACCACCTGGTTTCGCCCGCTCACCCGACCGCTGCGCGACGCGGGGCTGCCCGAGCCCGCCGCGGGGCGGACGTGGTACCTGGACCGGGGCGGCCGGCGCTACCGGCCCCTCACCGAGGCAGCGCGCCGGCGCCTGTCAGGCGGGTAGCGACTCGCCGGAGTAGAGCTTGACGATGCGGATCGCGCCGGCGGGCGCAGCGTTGATGCAGAGCTCGCACAGGACGCACTCGTCGAGGTTGTGCTCGACGATCTCGATACCGGCGTCGCCGGCTTTGAAGATGTCCACGGGGCACACGCCCTCGAGCTTTTTGGCCAGCTCGGGGTCCGCGCTGGCGGCGGGGTCGACGTGGACGTCGATGAAGGTGCCGGCCATTAGAGCTTGTCCTTGACGAGGTCGGGGATGTCCTCGATGCGCTCGGCCACGGTGATGCCGGCCGCGGCGAGGCGCGCGATCTTCTCGGTGGCGGTGTCCTCTTTGCCTTCGACGATGGTGCCGGCGTGGCCGAAGCTCATGCCGGGCATCTCGTCCATGAAGCGGCCGGCCATGAAGGCGATGATGGGCAGGCGGGAGTTGTGCTCGGTCACCCACGCGGCCAGTTCGGCTTCCATGCGCCCGCCGGGCTCGGTGTAGATGACGATCGCCCGGGTGTCTTCGTCGGCCTCGAACAGGGGCATGAGTTCGGCGTAGCTGGAGCCGATGATGGCATCGCCGCCGATGGAGACCGCGGTGGAGACGCCGAGGCCGGCGGCGCTGAGCGTGGAGGACATTTCGGTGGTCATCCCGCCGGAGCGGGAGATGACCCCGACGGGGCCGCGGTGGTAGGACTTGGCGGCGTCCTTGGCGGGGCCGCCGATCCCGCCCATCTTGATGACGTCGGGGACGATGATCCCCAGGCAGTTGGGGCCGATGATGCGCGCGCTGTGCTCGGCGGCCAACTCCACCATCTGGGCGACGTCGCCGCGCGGGATGCGCTCGGTGACGATGACCACCAGCTTGACGTCGTTGGAGATGGCCTCGAACACGGCGTCCTTGGTGAAGGCGGGGGGGACGGTGACCACGGAGCCTTCGATCGGGCCCCCGTTGTGCGCCACGGCCTGGGCGACGGTGTCGAACACGGGCACGCCGTGCACGTCGCGTCCGAGCCGGCCGGGGGTCACCCCGCCGACGATCTTGGCGCCGGCGCCGTAGTCCAGGCACTCGCGCGTCAGGTTGACGGCCTCGCGGCCGGTGATCCCCTGGACGATGAAGGTGGTGTTGGCGTCGACCAGGATCGACATCAGCTGGCGCTGCCTTGGATGCGCTGCACGGCGCGGCGGGCCGCCTCGTTGAGCGACACCGAGCGGTCGGCGTAGGAGACGCCGTAGCGCTCGAGGATCTTGAAGCCCTCCTCCTCCCAGGCGCCGGGGATGCGGAAGATGGCGATCTTCTCGGCGGGGTCGTACCCGAGCTCCAGGCAGGCCTTGATCACGCCGCGGGCGACGATGTCCACGCGCGTGTTGGAGACGATGGACATCATCACGGCGATCTTGTCCACGCCCGGCTTCTGGAGGACGAGCTTGGCCAGGCCGCATGCCTTGGCCACCGACGGGTTGCCGCCGATCTCGCAGTAGTTGGCGGGGTCGCCGCCGTGGGCGCGGACGGCGTCAAACAGCGTCAGCGAGCCGCCGCCAGCGCCGATGACCAGCCCGAGGTTGCCGGAAAACTCGGTGACGTTGCCGGCCACGCCGCGGTGATCCTGGGCGTCGACCTGCTCGCCGGCGAGCTCGAACGGGGTCGCCTCCCGGGCCTGGCGGGTCTCCTCGTCGCCGACGCCGAGCTCGTGCAGCAGCGCCTTCTGGCGGGGCCGGGCCTCGTTCTCCATGTCCATGTGAGCGTCGAGCGCGACGAACGAGCCGTCGGTCAGCTCGCCGAGCGGGTTGATCTCGGCCAGGGTCATGTCGTATTCCAGGAACAGCCGGGCGAGGCGCGCAACGATCGGGGTGAGGCGGTTCAGCGCCGAGCCGGTGACGCCCAGCGAGGCGATGATCTGCTTGGCCTGCCAGTCGCTGAAGGGGGTGCGGGTGGAGAAGTGGCCGCGGGCGACGTGGTCGGGGTGCTCCTCGGCCACCTGCTCGATGTCGATCCCGCCCATGTCGGAGAAGAGGATCACGGGGCGCTTGCGGGTGCCGTCCCAGACGACCCCGGCGTAGTACTCGTGGGCGACGTCGGCGCGGTGGTCCACGAGGACGCCGCGGGGCATGTGACCGTTGATCTCCAGGTCCAGGATGTGCTCGGCGTCGCGCGCCGCGTCCTCCGGGGAGTCCGCGAACCTCACTCCGCCCGCCTTCATCCGGCCGCCGGTCAGGACCTGGGACTTGATCACGACCGGACCGGCGATCTGCTCGGCGATCCGCCGCGCCTCGTCGGCCGTCTTGGCGAACCCGTGCTTCGTGACCGGGATCCCGGCCTTGGCCACGATCGCCCGCGATTCGTATTCGAAGAAACGCATCTGGGGCGGGGGAATGTAGCGGTCCGCGCGTCACCGTGGCGTGCGGTATCGCACACGAGTACGTCCGTGTACCACTCCCGCGGTTTCACAATACCCCGATATCTGGGGCGTTGCGGCGTGGTCAAGGCACGTCGCGCGGGTGCGGTTGGTCGTAGACGTGCACGGCAGATCCGGTGTCAAACGTCTGGATGTGCGACAGCCTGAGGTCGATCGGTCCCGGGAACTGCTCAAAGATGCGCAGCCCGTCCCCGGCGAGCACCGGGTGGACCACCAGCCGGTACTCGTCGATCAGGTTGGCCGCGATCAGGGCGTGGGCGAACGTAGCCCCGCCCCAGGCGATGATGTCGCCGCCGGGCTCGGCCTTGAGGCCCGCGATCTCCTCGGCGAGATCGCCGCCGGCGATCCGCGAGGTCGCCCACGGAGCCTCGGTGAGCGTGCGCGAGAACACCACCTTGGGCAGCGCGTTCATCGGCCTGGCGTAGGCATCGTCGGAATGGGGCCAGTGCCCCGCCATCTGCAGGTACGTGGTGCGCCCCATGATGTGGCAGCCGGCGTGGCTGAGCCACTCGAGCTTCAGCGCCTTGAGCTCCCGATCCTCGCGGACCGGGCTCAGGCCATTGGGATCGTTGGGCGCAGCCACCACCCCGTCGATCGAGATGGACATCAGCAGGATCACCTTGCACATGTTGGGCCTCCGGGTGGATGTGGGGTGTCCGCGCGACCGCGGCCACTACGCATGCGTCGAACCGCGGACCGGTAAATCGACACCGGACCTTCTCACCCGTTCCCCGGCCATCGGGAGGGCGCCCGCTCGCCACCGACCCCGCGTCCGATGGCGGAAAGGTCAGTATCCCCACTAACCAGACCAGCCTCACTAAAAATGTCGTCTTAGTCGGCTATTCTGACCCACTACTGGGTAATCCCCATCGACAAACCTGGCATTAGCTGTTTGAGAGGAATGGATGACCAAACGATCTGAACTGTGGCGGCCGCGTGTGCTCGCTGTCCTGAGCGTCGTTGTTGCGGCCGTGGCGGTGACAGCGTGCGGAGGGTCCTCCGACACCAACAGCGGTAGCGGCGGCGGTGGTGCGTCGTCTTCGGCGTCGGGGGGCGCCAGCAACCCGACCGTGACGCTGAACCTGGTCGGCTACTCGACGCCCAAGAAGGCGTATGACGCGCTCACCACCGCGTTCGCGCAGACGCCGACCGGCAAAGGCGTCGGCTTCAGCCAGTCCTTCGGCGCCTCCGGATCGCAGAGCCGCGCCGTGGACTCCGGCCAGCCCGCCGACGTGGTCGCGTTCTCCACCACGCCGGACATGACGCGGCTGGTCAAGGACAAGATCGTGGCCTCGGACTGGGACGCCAACCCGCAGAAGGGGTTCTCCTCGGACTCGGTGGTCGTGTTCGTGGTCCGAAAGAACAACCCGAAGCACATCAGTACCTGGGATGACCTGATCAAGCCGGGCGTGGACGTGATCACCCCCAACCCGTCGACGTCGGGCAGCGCCCGCTGGAACATCCTGGCCGGCTACGGCGCGCAACTCAAGCAGGGCAAGAGTCCCGCGCAGGCGCTGGCCTACGTCCGCACGCTGATGACCAAGAACGTCTCGACACAGCCCTCGAGCGCCAGCCAGGCCCTGCAGACGTTCACCAGCGGCAAGGGCGACGTGCTCTTGGACTACGAGTCAGACGCCATCGCCGCGCAGAAGGCCGGCGATGACATTCAGTACATCGTCCCCAAGCAGACGATCCTCATCCAGACGCCCATCGCCGTAACGGTTAAGGCCCCGTCGCAGGCGAAGGCGTTTCTGACGTGGCAGTGGTCGCCCGCCGGGCAGACGATCTGGGGGCAGCAGGGCTATCGCCCGGTGGACCAATCGGTGGCAAAGAAGTTCGCGTCCACGTTCCCGACCCCGCCGCAGCTGTTCACGATCAGCTACCTGGGCGGCTGGACGAAGGTCAAGACGGCGTTCTTTGACCCGGCGAGCGGGTCGATCACCAAGATCGAGCAGGCCGCGGGGGTGCCCACTGCCTCCAGCTAGCGCAGTCACCACTCCGGCCACGGCCCCGCAGTCCGCGGGGCCGCTCACCCCGGGGCCAACGCGACTTCGTGGTGTGCCGCGCGCCGCCCAGCGTCGCGGGGGCCTCGCGCTGGGACTGTCGACGCTCTACGTGAGCGTCATCGTGCTGGTCCCGCTTGCGGCGGTGACGGTCAAGGCGGTCAGCCAGAGCCCGTCGAGCTTCTGGGACTCCGTCACCAATCCGACGTCGCTCAAGGCCCTGGGCGTCACGCTCGCCGCCTCGCTGCTGACGGCGGTCATCGGCGCGGTGATGGGAACCCTCGTCGCCTGGGTGCTCGTCCGCGACCCGTTCCCCGGCCAGCGGTTCATCAACGCACTCATCGATCTGCCCTTCGCACTGCCGACGGTCGTGGCCGGGCTGACGCTGCTGGCGCTGTACGGGCCCGACAGCCCGTTCGGCATCCACCTCGCGTTCACGCGCGCCGTGGTGCTGGTGGCGCTCATGTTCGTGACGCTGCCGTTCGTGGTGCGCTCGGTACAGCCCGTGCTGCTCGAGCTCGACCGCGAGGTGGAGGAGGCCGCCGCCTCCCTGGGGGCGGGCAACGGTGTCATCTTCCGACGCATCATCCTCCCGGCGCTGCGTCCCGCGATCCTGTCGGGCGCGGCGCTGGCGTTCGCCCGGGCCGTGGGCGAGATCGGATCGCTGGTGCTGATCGTGGGCAAGGTGCAGATCGCCAGCATCGTCATCTTCGCTGACATCGAGTCAGACGCCCCGCAGGCGGCGGCCTCGCTGTCGCTCGTCCTGATCCTGGTGTCGCTGATCGTGCTCGTGCTCATCCGCAGGTTGGGAGGCCGGGTTGCTCATTAGCCGTCGTGCCAGGCTCTCGCTGCGCAGCGTGGCCCTCCTGTACCTGCTGGCGCTGCTGATCCTGCCCGTGGTGGTGGTGTTCTTCAAGACCTTCGAGCACGGCTTCGGCGTCGCCTGGGGCTGGATGACAACGCCCGCGGCAGTGAGCGCGCTGTGGCTGTCGCTGCTGATGGCCCTGATCGCCGTCCCGCTCAACACCGTCTTCGGTGTGGTGTGCGCGATCGTGATCGTGCGCCGCCGCGGCCGGATGGCAGCGGTGCTGGACTCGTTGATCGACCTGCCGTTCCTCGTCTCGCCGGTGGTCGTGGGCCTCGCGCTGACGCTCGTCTACGGGATCCACGGCTGGTTCGGGGCCTGGTTCTCAGACCACGGCATCCAGATCATCTTCGCGCCCACGGGTATGGTGCTGGCCACGATCTTCGTCTCGCTGCCGTTCGTGGTCCGCGAGGTGGCGCCGGTGCTCGTGGAGATCGGGGACGAGCAGGAGCAGGCCGCGGCGACACTGGGGGCGTCGACGTGGCAGACCTTCTGGCGGATCACCCTGCCGTCGATCCGCTGGGGCGTCGTCTACGGCGTGATCCTGTCCACCGCGCGCGCCCTGGGAGAGATCGGTGCGGTGCTCGTGGTGTCCTCGCTGGTGGCCGGCCAGACGCTCACGCTGCCCCTGCTCGTCTACCAGCGCGACTCGCAGCTTGGCCCGGGCTCGATCACCGGCGCCTACGCGGCCGCCACGGAGCTCGCGGTGATCTCCCTGGTCGTGCTGCTCGCCATGACCGCTTTCTCACCCAGGAGGCCGCAGGCCCGATGACAATCGACATCAACGCCATCACCAAGCACTTCGGCGACTTCACGGCGCTCGATGACGTCTCCCTCCAGGTCCCCGAGGGGTCGCTGACGGCCCTGCTGGGCCCCAGCGGCTCGGGCAAGTCGACGCTGCTGCGGATCATCGCCGGACTGGAAATGCCGGACGCCGGCACGGTCATGATCGACGGCAAGGACGTGAGCAACGTGATCCCGCAGAAGCGGGGGATCGGCTTCGTGTTCCAGCACTACGCCGCGTTCACCCACATGACGGTGCGCGAGAACGTGGCCTTCGGCCTGCGCATCCGCAAGCGACCCAAGCCCGAGATCCGCGAGCGCGTGGACGAGTTGCTGGCTCTGGTGGGGCTGACCAAGTGGGCCGAGCAGCGGCCGTCGCAGCTGTCAGGGGGACAGCGCCAGCGCATGGCGCTGGCCCGCGCGCTGGCCGTGGAGCCCAACGTCCTGCTCCTCGACGAGCCGTTTGGGGCGCTGGACGCCACCGTGCGCGCCGAGCTGCGGGCGTGGCTGCGCCGGCTGCACGACGAGCAGCACGTGACCACGGTGCTGGTCACCCACGACCAGGAGGAGGCGATGGACATCTCCGACCGGATCGCGGTGATGAGCTCGGGCACGATCGAACAGGTGGGGCCCCCGCGGGAGATCTATGACCGTCCCGCCACCGACTTCGTGATGGGCTTCGTGGGTCCGGTGAGCCGGCTCGGTGATCGTCTGGTCCGGCCCCACGACGTGACGATCGCTCTGGAGCCGGGCGACGCCCGCATCGAGGCGATGGTCAAGCGCGTGGTGCACCTCGGCTTCGAGGTTCGCCTCGAGCTCGAGCTGCCCGATGGCACCGAGGCCCGCGCTCAGCTGACCCGAGCCCAGGCCGACGAGCTGGAGGTCGGCGCCGGCGACATCGTCTACGCGCGGCCGCCTGCCGGGGTGCCGATCGAGCCGGCCCTCCAGGGCTCGGTCAGCCGCGAGCCGGACTCAGCCGCGGCTGAAGTGCCCGCCGGCGCCGCCTTCGAGGAGCCGGCGTAGCCGCAGCGGCGTGCGCTCGTAGGAGCGCGACGATGTCGGCGGTGGGGCGGAACGGGTCGGCGATGGACGTGTCGTCGCTCAGGGAGAGCGCGGCGCTCAGCTCGCCGTCCACCTCGGCCACCAGCAGCGGCGCGGGGGGCACAGCGGGGGCGCTGTCCAGCGCCGCCAGGCGGATGAGCGCGCGCTCGTCATCGGCGTAGCCGGGACGGATGGTGATTTGGGACAGCAGCGTGTTCATGTGACGATGGTGACGCGCGGCAGGCATAAAGGCAAATAGGGGTTTGCTTCATGGGGTATAACTTTTGGTCATGCTTGAGGTCCGGCGACTCAGGGTCCTGACCGCGGTGGCGCGCCATGGGTCCTTCTCGGCCGCGGCCGAGGCGCTCGGGTACACGCAGCCCGCGATCTCGCGGCAGATCGCGACGCTCGAGGCCGAGGCCGGCACCACGCTGGTGCGTCGCGTACCCCAAGGTGCCGTGCTCACCGACGCTGGGCGGCTGCTCGCCGAGCGCGGGGCGGCGGTCCTGGCCTACCTGCAGGACACCGAGGACGAGCTGCGCGCGCTCTGCGGGCTGCAGGGCGGGACGCTGCGCCTGGCTACCTTCGCCTCCGCCGCCGGATCCATCGTTCCCCGTGCGGTGGCGCGCTTCCGCGACCGCCATCCCGACGTGGAGCTGACGGTGGCGATGTTCGACCCGGACGAATCGATCCCCCGGCTACGCGCCGGCGAGTTCGATCTCGTGCTGTCCCACGACCCGCGCGAGGATCCCGAGCGTCAGGGGCAGGCCGACGACCTCGACGTCGTGCCGCTGTTCGACGACCCGATGTATGTCGCCCTGCCCTCGGGCCATCGCCTCTGCCACGCGGCCGATCTGTCGATGTCCGACCTCGCTGCAGAGCCGTGGATGCTCGCGACCGGCCGGACGTGTCCGGACGCCCGGCTGTTCCTGCGCGCCTGCCATGAGGCGGGCTTCGAGCCGCGCATCGCCTTCCAGAACGACGACTACGGCGCCATCCTCGGCTTCGTCGCCGCCGGGGTGGGCGTCGCCCTCGTTCCCGACATCGTCACGCGGGCGGTGCGCGGCGATGTCGTGATCCGCGAGCTCGACCCCGCACCTCCGGCCCGGCCGATCAGCGTGATCCTGCCCGCGGGCTACCGATCACCCGCGGCCGGCGCGATGCTCGCGGTGCTGCAGGAGGTCGGCGACGCCTGGGTGCGCGACCGGCCCGCGCTCGCGGACCGGACCGGCGCCGTCAGCGTGTGACCCAGGCGCCCGGGTCGTCGGTCAGCTTCTCGATGGACCGGGGCAGCTTGGAGTTGGCGATGTCGGCGATCGTCACGTGCTCCACCACGCGGCGCAGGTTGACGCGCACGGCGATCCACACCGTGGGCAGCGTGGTGGCGGCGCCGGCGTACTTGGCGTCCTCCGGCGGGCCGCCGCGAACGCTGGCCAGCGGGCCCTCCACGGCGCGGATGACGTCGGCGACGGTCACCTTGTTGGCGGGCTTGGCCAGGCGGAAGCCGCCCTCGGCGCCGCGGTGGCTGCGCACGATGCCGGCGTGACGCAGCTCCCCCAGGATGTTCTCCAGGAAGTTGAGCGGGATCTGCTGGGCGGTGGCGACACGCTCGGCCTTGACCGGCTTGTCGCCCTCGGCCGCGGCGAGCTCCACCACGGCGCGCACCGCATAGTCGGCTTTGGCCGAGATTCGCATGCCGAGAGACTACGCGGTGGCGCGGGCGAACCCGTAGGCGTCGGCGAGCTCCGGGTCCTTCTCGGCGAGCATCTCGGCGAGCTCGACCATCACCTTGCACTGCTTCCAGGTGGCGTCGTCCTGCATCTTGCCGTCGATCATGTGCACGCCCCGGCCGTCAGGGATCGCCTCCAGCACCTTCTTGGCGAACAGCACCTCCTCGGGATCGGGGCTGAACACCTTCTTGGCGATCTCGATCTGGACGGGGTGCAGCGACCAGGCGCCGACGCAGCCGAGCAGGAACGCCGCGCGGAACTGGGTCTCGCAGCCCTCCACGTCGCGAATGTCGCCATAGGGGCCGTAGAAGGGCAGGATCCCGGCGGACGTGCAGGCGTCGACCATGCGGGCGATGGAGTAGTGCCAGGGGTCCTGCTGGGCGGTGGGTCGCGGCGCCTCGGGGTTGTCAGGGTCGGGGTCGTTGATGACGCGGTAGCCCGGGTGACCGCCGCCGACGCGGGTGGTCTTCATCCGCCGGCTGGCCGCGAGGTCCGCGGGCCCGAAGCTCATGCCCTGCATCCGTGGGCTGGCGGTCGCGATCTCCTCCAGGTTGACCACGCCCAGGCCGGTCTCGAGGATGGCGTGGATGAGGATGGGGCGCTCGAGCCGCGCCTTGGCCTCGAGCTGGGCGAGGAGCCGGTCGACGTAGTGGATGTCCCAGGGGCCCTCGACCTTGGGGATCATCACCACGTCGAGCTTGTGCCCGATCTCGGTGACGAGCGTGGTGAGATCGTCGAGCACCCAGGGTGACTCGAGGCTGTTGACGCGCGTCCACAGCTGGGTCGTGCCGAGCTCCATCTCCCTGCCCACGCGGACCAGGCCGTCGCGCGCCGCGAGCTTGCGGTCCACCGGCACGGCGTCCTCGAGGTTGCCCAGCAGGATGTCCACCGTCGGCGCGATGTCGGGGACCTTGGCCACCATCTTCTCGTTGGAGAAGTCCAGGAAGTGGATCATCCGCGACGGCTTGAACGGGATCTCGAGGATCGGCTCGGGCGCGCCGATGGCCAGGGGCTTTCCGAAGTCACGGGGGTTTCGCACGGTTTCTGGAGTCTCCTGATCGGGTTACTGCACCCCAAAGCTAGCGGGAACGCGCCGGCCGGACGCGGGCGCTCAGCTCAGGCCGGCCACCACAACGCACGCCAAACGGTGCAGTGGCGAGATTGTCTCGGCTTAGCGACGCCGCCGCTCGGGGCAGCCTGGTGGCATGCTTCACCCCCTGTTTAGAGCGGAAACCACCCAGGAGTTTTGAACATGCCCGACGTTGAGACCGACCAGGCCGCACGGGAGGCGAGCGGCGCCCACCCCTATGGCCGCTACCTCGAGGAGTTCGAAGTCGGGGCGGTCTACAAGCACTGGCCGGCCAAGACGGTCACCGAGGCCGACGACCACCTGTTCTGCCTCATCACGATGAACCACCACCCGCTGCACCTCAACGACGTGTACGCCAAGGGGTCCCAGCAGGGGCGCAACGTCGTGGTGGGCCCACTCGTCTACTCGCTGGCGCTGGGGATGAGCGTCTCGGACGTGAGCGGCAAGGCCATCGCCAACCTCGCCACCGAGGAGCTGAGCCATCCGGCGCCTGTGTTCCACGGGGACACGCTGTTCTGCGAGTCCGAGGTGCTGGAGGTCAAGGAGTCCAAGTCCAAGGCCGATCGCGGGACAGTACGGGTCCACACGCGCGTGCTCAACCAGGACGGGGTCCTGGTGGCCGAGTTCAAGCGGCTCGTCCTCGTACCGCGCAAGCAGCCGGGGAAGTCCCCCGTTGATTGAGCCTCAGGCGAACGGTCGTTCGCCGTGGGCCGTGAGCAGAATATCCTGCACAGGGGCCATTTTTCAGAGTTTGTGAGCACCTTGTGCTCTGCCCCGGTAGCCTTGGCAGGCCACCGCCGTATTTATTTTCATTAAGGAGAAGTCCCCGCCCATGGCCCACACCGCACCGAAGCGCCAAGCAACGACGGAGCACGCCGGTCTGCAGGCGTGGGTAGAGGAGATCGCTGGGCTGACCCAGCCTGACGACATCCATTGGTGCGACGGCTCGGCGGAGGAGTACGACCTGTTGGCGCAGGTGCTGATCGACGCCGGGACGTTCGAGCGGCTGTCGGAGGCCAAGCGGCCCGGGTCCTATCTGGCGCTGTCGGATCCCGCCGACGTCGCCCGCGTGGAGGACCGCACGTTCATCTGCGCTGAACACGAAGCGGACGCCGGCCCCAACAACAACTGGCGCGCTCCCGGCGAGATGCGCGAGCTGCTGGACGGGCTGTTCAAGGGCTCGATGCGCGGCCGCACGATGTACGTGGTCCCGTTCTCGATGGGCCCGCTGGGCTCGCCGATCTCCTACATCGGCGTCCAGCTCACCGATTCGGCCTACGTGGCGGCATCGATGCGGATCATGACCCGGATGGGCCAGCCCGCGCTCGACGTGCTGGGCGCCGAGGGCGACTTCGTCCCGTGCGTGCATTCGGTGGGCGCACCGCTCGTGGACGGGGCCGAGGACGTGCCGTGGCCCTGCAACGCGGACAACAAGTACATCGTCCACTACCCCGAGACGCGCGAGATCTGGTCGTTTGGGTCGGGCTATGGCGGTAACGCGCTGCTGGGCAAGAAGTGCTTCGCCCTGCGCATCGCCTCGATCATGGCCCGCGACGAGGGCTGGCTGGCCGAGCACATGCTCATCCTCAAGGTCACCTCGCCCGAGGGGGAGGTCCGCTACATCGCCGGCGCGTTCCCCAGCGCGTGCGGCAAGACCAACCTGGCCATGGTCATCCCGACGCTGCCCGGCTGGAAGGTCGAGACCATCGGCGACGACATCGCGTGGATGAAGTTCGGCTCAGACGGCCAGCTGTATGCCGTCAACCCGGAGGCCGGGTTCTTCGGCGTGGCTCCGGGCACGAGCGCGCGCACCAACCCCAACGCGATCGACATGATCAGCCGCAATGCCGTGTTCACCAACTGCGCCAAGACCGACGACAGCGACATCTGGTGGGAGGGCATGACCGGCCAGCCGCCCGCGCACGCGATCGGCTGGCGCGGCAACGAGTGGACGCCCGCGTCCGAGACGACCGCGGCGCACCCCAACGCCCGTTTCACCGTGCCCTGTGCGCAGTGTCCGTCGATGGCCGAGGAGTGGGAGGACCCCAAGGGCGTCCCCATCTCGGCGATCATGTTCGGCGGCCGGCGCGCCACGGTGGTGCCGCTCGTGCACGAGGCGCGCGACTGGGAGCACGGCACCTTCATGGGCTCGATCATGTCCTCGGAGACGACCGTTGCGCAGGCCGGCGAGGTCGGCAAGCTGCGCTTTGACCCGATGGCAATGCTGCCGTTCTGCGGCTATCACATGGGCGACTACTTCGCCCACTGGCTGAGCGTGGCCAAGCGCGACGGCGCGCGGATGCCCAAGGTGTTCTACGTCAACTGGTTCCGCAAGGACGACGACGGCAAGTTCATGTGGCCCGGCTTCGGCGAGAACTCCCGCGTGCTGGCGTGGATCTTCCGCCGGCTGACCGGCGACGCCAACGCGGAGGAGACCGCGATCGGGCTCGTCCCGCCGATCGGCGAGGGCGGCATCGACACCGACGACCTGGACGTGTCGCCCGAGACGATGGCCAAGCTGCTCGAGGTCGACCACGAGGGCTGGGCCGCGGCGCTGCCCCAGATGAAGCAGCACTACGCCGAGTTCGGTAGCAAGCTCCCCGCAGAGCTGCGCCATCAGCTCGAGGCCCTCGAAGCGCGTCTCGACGCCTAGGAACTTCTTTGTAAACCCTTCGCTTCCAGGGGTGCGCGCTGCGTACCCTGGAGGCATGTCGCTCGGCTTCATCCCGTCAGACGCGGCGATGCTCGCGGTTCAGGCGGGAGTGATCGCCGCGCCGCGCCGGCCGCCGGAGATCCCATGGATCCGGCGGCTGTCGGGCCCCGGCTGGGCGCTGATCCCGATCGCGTCGATCATCGGCGTGATCTTCGCGATCCGCTACATGTCCGGGACCGCCACCGGTCTGACGTGGCTGGCGCTGATCGCGGTGCCGCTGCTGGCGGCGGTCGCCCTGGGTTGGGCCGCGCACGGCGGCCGCTGGTGGCTATCGCTGCTGGCGGTGCCGCTGTTCGCGCTCGCCTGGGGGTCCAAGACGACGCTCTGGGGCCAGGGGGCGGCGACGGTGCTGTCGGCCCTGAGCTGCGTGACCCTCGGCTGGCTGCTGGGCGCGGTCACCCCGCCACGGTGGCTGAAGCTGGGGATCCTCGCCATGACCGTGGCCGACGTATGGCTCGTGTCCACCGACCTGCTGCAGGCGCCCAACACCACGCTGACGGTGGCGGCGCCGCTGCCGCACAGCGGGCTGCACCTGCCCCAGCTCCAGAGCGAGCAGTTCGGCAACGTCCTGTTCGGCTACGGTGACCTGTTCGTGGCGGGGCTGCTGGGGGCGGTGCTGGCCCGGGAGGGTCGGCGCCAGTGGCCGATCGCGCTCCTGACGCTCTTCCTGGCGGGTCTGTTCGACCTGCTCTTCTTCTTCGTCAATGAGCTGCCCGCCACCGTTCCTGTGGCGCTGGCGCTGATCGTGGGGGAGGCGTGGGTGTGGCTGGCGCGCCGCCGGGCGCGGGCGCCGGTGCGGGTGGCGGTTGCCGGACCGGTTCAGTGGGGCTCGTCGCCGGTGGAGGCCGGCGGGCGGGACTCCTCGGCCAACGACGTGATCGCCAGCTTGCCCCGAGCCGCTTCCTCAAGCACCTCGGTGGCCTCCTCGGCGGACCTGGAATAGAGCTCGACGAGCAGGTGGACCACGATCCGGTCCTCGTCGTGCTTGTGGAAGCGCACGTGGGTGAAGAACTCGCGCGTGCCGTGGTCGCCGAAGGCGGCGTAGGACAGGGCGTCACCGGCTTCCGGGCCTGAGCAGGTCTCGACGTCGTCGGCGTCGACCGTGACGGTGCACGACGCCACCCACGGGGTGCCGGCGATCATCCGCTCCCAGCGGTCCTCGACGGGCTCGACGCGGCCGTTGTGAAAGCCCAGATGGGGCTGATCGTGCATGCACTCCAGGCACTGGACGACGGCCTCCTGCATCTCGTCCACGACCTCGCCGCGCTCCCCGGTCTCCGGGTCGATGCGATGGATGCCCTCGTAGTGGACCTGCACCTCAAGGTTCTGAGACCAGCAGCGGTAGCAGCGCAACCAGCTGCGGACCTCGATCGAGCCCTCCATCGGGACCATGATAGGACGCGCTGCGCAGCAGTTTCCGGCGAAGGGGTTCGTGCGTGTTGTCACGATTCGGCCGCTCAGCCGAAGGTGAAGTCATACGCGCTGATGCCGGGCGGGATCTGGACCGTGAACGTCTGCTGCTGGTCGTGGGGCAGCGAGATGAGCGAATAGAGGCGCTGGCCCTGCACCGCCACGAGGCCGTTGTGGACGTCTGAGCCGGCGTCCTGGGGCGGTATCGGCTTGCCGTTGAGCAGGACCCGGGCCGTGCGCGGCCGGTTGTCGTGCGAGGTCATCACCAGGTAGACGTGGGCGGCCTGGAAGCGCCCGGTGATCGAGGCGCCGGCGGCGACGGGCGAGACCGATTCCGAGGTGGCGTTCCAGGTCCCGTGCAGCCCGAACTCGTTGAGGATGGGGGCGTCGACGCCGGGGTAGAAGTGAGTGCCGCCCTGCAGCTTCTGCGCGAACCCTTCGGCGCGCTGGGCGTTGAGGTAGGTCTCCGGGGTGCCGAGGTTGGACGAGGGCATGATCGCGGTGGCCGTCATCGGGGGCGGCAGGTTGTGGGCGCCGGCCTCGTAGAGCAGCTCGCGCACGGCCGCCTCGTCCTGCTTGTAGTTGCCCTCGCCGAACTGCGTGTGGCGCACCTGGCCGTTGGAGTCGATCAGGTACTCCGCCGGCCAGTACTCGTTCTGGTAGGCGTTCCAGGTCCCGTAGCGGTTGTCCTGGACGACGGGGTAGCGCAGGCCCTCTGAGTCGACGGCCTGTTGGACGTTGGAGGCCTCCTGCTCGAAGGTGAACTCCGGGGTCTCCACCCCCACGATCTCGAGCCCGTCCTTGTGGTAGTGCGCGTACAGACCCTTGAGGAAGGGCAGGGTGCGGATGCAGTTGATGCAGGTGTAGGTCCAGAAGTCCACGAGCACGACGTGGCCTTTGAGGCCGGCCATCGTGAGCGGCTCGCCGCCGGGGGTGTTGAACCAGCGCTGGTTATTCGTGAAGTCCGGGGCGGCGCCGAGCTTGGGCAGGGGCGGCGTCTTGACGCCCGGGATGGCGACCCCGGCCTGCTGGGGCATCGGCGTCAGCGACGCGAGCTTCTCGCGCTGCGCGAACCTGGATGGTGGTCTGAGGGACGCCAGCCGGTTCTGGACCGCGTTGGAGTTCTCCAGCGAGCGGGTGGGGTCCACCAGGAACGCCGGCAGGCTTGTGTCCCTGGCCAGCGCCTGCTCGAAGCGGACGTCGAGGTTGGTGACCATGACGATGCCGGTGATGAGCAGGACCGCGCCGAGGGAGCGCTCGACGACGTGGCCCGTGGTGTGCCGCTTGACGCGGTCGAGGACGGCGCGGCCGCCGAGGGCGTAGAGCAGCATCACGGCGCTGAGGCCCATCGCGTAGGCGAGGGCGACGGCCACGACCTGAGTGGTGGCTCCGCTCGAGGCGCTCACCGAGGTCACGGCGGCCAGGATCGGCCCGGCGCACGGCGCGCACACGAAGCCGAGCGCCCCGCCGACGGCCAGGCCCGAGATGAAGCCGTCCCCGCGCGTCTTGGGCCCGAACCGGGCCAGCCGCGAGAGCGGCGCTTGAACACGCTCGGCGAGCTCCGGAATCAGCAGCACGACGCCGAAGACGATCAGGACGACGATCGCGAGCGTCCGGGCCGCGCCCGCGGCCAGTCCGACGCCCTTGACCAACTGGGCCAGCGCGACGATGGCGATGGTGAACGTGACGGCGAGGCCGATGACGATGCCGATGGGGCGACGGCGGCCGCCGGCGGCGCTGGCGCTGAGGAGCGCGGGGAGGACCGGCAGCACGCACGGCGTGATCGCTGTCCCGGCGCCGGCGATGAAGGCGAACAGCAGCAGCAGGGGCATGTGTGCCTGGATGATGGCCGATAAAGGTTGCGCTTCTATGAAGCACCGTTTTCCCGGCGGCGGCGCGCCAGTGCCAGCTTGAGGCACGTGGCCTCCCGATCGGGCTCACGCGTGAGGCGCCTGTGGGTGACGCGGTACGTGGCGAAGCCGTGCGCGATGCCCATGGCGTCGCGCTCGCGGTCGGCCTCGAAGCTCTGATGGTCCTTGTGGTACCTCCAGCCGTCGATCTCGACGATGAGCCTCTCCTCTTCGAAGAGGGCGTCGACCTCGTGGCCGAACAGGGTGACGTTGAGCCTGGGGACGGGCAGCCCGTATTTGGCGCAGAACGCGAGGAAGAGATCCTCGAGCGGCGAGCGCGTGGGGGATTGATCGGGGTCCACAAGGGCCTTGACGCGGCGGGAGGCTGTGAGCAGCCGTTGGAGCTCGGCCGCGCCCATGTGGTCGGCGAGCCGTAGCTCGTTGACGGCGCGGGCCAGCTGGGCGTCAGTGAGCCGGCCCTCGATGTCGAGGATGGTGCGGGAGGGACTGGTGACTCTGATGTTGCGGTGGCGCCGGACGTCCTGGGTGATGAGGGTCTGCGTGCGGTGCGTGCGGATGCCGGGCCGGCGCTTCTCGAGCGCGCAGGTGACCTCGGGACTGCGTGGCCAGGTTCGGATGCCCCACAGGGCGGCGGCGGAGTCGTGGCTGAGGACGGCCCGGTCGCCGCAGGCCAGGACAGCCGCCATGGCGAGCGCGTGGGGGCTGTGCTGGGCATGGCCGACGGCGTAGACGCCGGCGTGCACGCGGACCAGCCGGCCGTTCTTGGTCCAGCGGGCCATTGTCTGCGACGGCACGCCAAGTTCCAGCAGCTGCCGGCGGGTCACGTGGCCGTACTGCCGGCCGGCGATCCGCGACATTTTTATGCGTATCGCAGAAAGATCTCGCAAGTCCCTCTACTAGAGAGAGCCTGCGAGGAGGGGGTTTTCACCCCCCTATGGCGGACATGCTCCTGGCCGGTTGGATGAAGCCCGGCTCGCCCACGTGGTGCTTGAGCTCCTTGCGCCACACCGCGTCGCGGACGATCTTCTCGAGGTCGGCGTCGGACGCGCCGTCTCGCAGCGGCGCGCGCAGGTCGGTCTCGTTGAGTGAGAACAGGCAGGTCCGGAGGCGCCCGTCGGCGGTCAGGCGCACCCGGTTGCAGTCGGCGCAGAACGGCTCGGACACCGGGTTGATGAACCCGATCCGGCCGGGGCTGCCGTCGGCGAAGCGGTACACATTCGACGTGGAGCTGGGCGCGCGGGGCTCGGGCTCCAGCGGGTACACCGCCGTGATCGCCTCCCGGATCTCGGCGCCCGTGAGCACCTTGCTGCGATTCCAGGCGTGGTCGGCGTCCAGGGGCATGAACTCGATGAAGCGGACCTCGTAGGGCGTGCGCCGCGCCAGCTCGGCGAAGGGGATGACCTCCTCCTCGGTGAAGCCGCGCATCGCCACCGCGTTGACCTTGATGGGGTGGGCTTCGGGGAAGGAGGCCAGTACCTCGAGGCCGCGCAGCACCGCATCGAGGGCGTCGCGGCGGGTCAGCTCGTAGAAGCGGTCGCGCTGGAGCGAGTCGACCGATACGTTGAAGCGGTTGATCCCGGCCCGCACCAGCTTCTCGGCGTCACGCTCCAGGAGGAAGCCGTTGGTGGTCACCGACAGGTCGTTGACACCATCGACCGCGGCGATCATCCCGGCCAGGACCGGGAACTGGCGGCGGACCAGCGGCTCGCCGCCCGTGAGCCTCACGTCGCCCACGCCCATGCCGGCGAACAGCGCCACCACCCGCGTGATCTCCTCGAAGGTGAGGATCTCGGCGCGCTCCAGCCAGGGAAGCCCCTCCGCCGGCATGCAGTACTGGCAGCGGAAGTTGCAGCGGTCGGTGACCGAGACCCGCAGATCCCCGATCACGCGCCCGTGTCCGTCGCGGAGCGGTTCTGAATACACAGCTTAAGGGTAGCTTTGCGGCGATGCGACCGGGCTACGCATTGGCAGTCCTAGGCGCTGCATACGCATTGAGCGGCTGTGGTGCCAGTGCTTCTGACCAGGTCCAGGCCAAGCTTCAGCAGTTTGCCCATGCAGTGGCTTCGCGCGATACGGGCACGCTCTGCAGCCAGGTGCTCTCTCCCGACCTCGTCGGCCACCTCAACGCCGCCGGGCTGAGCTGCCGGCAGGCGATGCTGACGTTCGTCAACAGCGTCAGCGACCCGTCCCTGAGCGTGTCCCAGGTCCACATCAAGGGGTCGTCGGCGTCGGCGGTGGTGCTGGCGCGGGCCAAGGGGCAGCAGGCATCGCTCGAATCCGTTCAGCTCTCCAACACCAAGAACGGGTGGCGGCTGACCTCGCTGGCCTCGCCGCGTTAGTGGGCTGGGAGAGGCCGCGGATGCGGGTCAGTCGAGCTTGCCCTTGAGCAGGCCGAACATCACCATGTCCTGGCGCTCGAACGCGCCGCGCATGTACGAACGCAGCACCGCCTCCCGGGTGAATCCGGCGCGCTCGGCGACCTGCTGGGACGCCGGGTTGCCGGTGGCCGCCATGAGGTCGATGCGCTCCAGGCGGAGGGCGCCGAACCCCCAGGCGCAGATGAGGCGCGTCGCCCGCGTGGCGTGGCCCTGGCCGCGGGCCCAGCGGGCCAGCCAGTAGCCGACCTCGCCCCGGGCGTCCCCCCAGGCGAAGCGCAGCAGCGAGATCGAGCCCAGCAGCCGCCCCTCGGAGGCGTGGACGATGGCAAAGGGCGCGGTGAGGCCGGCGAACGCCGCGTCGTAGCGCTGGCGCAGGTAATTACGGGCGTCGGCCTCGCTGTAGGCGGAGGGCACGCTCGTCCAGCGCACGATGTCGGAGTCGCGGCAGGCGTCCACGAGTTGGGGCAGGTCGGAGTCACGCCACGGGCGCAGGGCGGTGTCACCCTCCACCAGGGGGTCGCCGGGCAAGACGATGCGGGGAGTGGGGATCGTGGTCATGGCAGCTGTGCTCTGTCCTCCAAAGCGTGACGCAACGCCGCCACGTCCAGGCCACGATCCTGTTGCGACAGCCAGCGCTCGGCCTCGCGGCGACCGCCGAGGGCGCGCAGGCCGCGGTCGCCGTACTCGGCGGCGTAGTCGGCCAGTGCGTGCATGCGGCGGCTGCGTATGCGGCGCTCGGCGAGGTCCAGACCGGCGCGGTGGACGTCCAGGGCCTCCACCAGTTCATCAATGCCCGCGGGCGGCGCCACCGAGGACACCGACACGACCGCCGAGGCGGAGTCCAGGGAGCGCAGCGCCGCCTCCAGGTCGGCGCGCGCCCGCACCGCCACCTGGCCGAGGTCGGCCTTGGTCACCACCAGGACGTCGGGGATCTCCATGATCCCGGACTTGAGGAACTGGAGCACGTCGCCGGACCCCGGCTGCACGACGACCGCGACGGTGTCGGCGACGTCGGCGACCTCGGTCTCCGACTGGCCGACGCCGACGGTCTCGATCACCACGACGTCGAAGGCGCAGGACAGCGCGGTGGCCGCGGCCCGCGTGGCCGGGGCGAGCCCGCCGAGGCGGTCGCCGGCCGCGGTGGAGCGGATGAACACCGCGTGGTCGGAGGGGTCACGCTCGATCCGCGCCCGGTCGCCGAGCAGCGCCCCGCCCGATCGGCGCGAGCTCGGGTCCACGGCCAGCACCGCCACTGAGCGCCCGGCGGCCCGCCAGGCGGCCACCAGCCGCGACAGCAGCGAGGACTTGCCGACGCCCGGGGGCCCGGTGACGCCGACGATGAAGCCGGGGGCCTCGCCGCCGAGCGCGGCGGGGGAGACCGCGGCCAGCAGCGCCTCGGTCTGCGCGCGGGCCTCGGCGCTCCGGCTCTCGACCAGGTTCAGGACGGCCGCGGCCGCGCGCAGATCCCCCTCGCGCAGTCGGGCGCCGAGCTGTCCGCCGTCAGCTGGGCCGGCGCTCAAGCCGGGGCGGCGGTGTCCACGCCGTGGCGCTCGCCCACCAGGGAGATGATGTCGCGCATCATCGCGTTCAGGTCCCAGTCCTTGGGGGTGTAGACGGCGGCCACGCCGGCCTGGCGCAGCGCCGCCGCGTCGCTCTCGGGGATGATGCCGCCGACGACGACTGGGACGTTCTCGACGCCCGCCTCGGCCAGCTCCCTCAAGACGGCCGGGATGAGCTCGGCGTGCGAGCCCGACAGGATCGAGAGGCCGATCACGTGCACGCCCTCCTGGGCCGCGGAGCCGGCGATCTGCGACGGGGTCAGGCGGATGCCCTCGTAGACGACGTCCATGCCGGCGTCGCGGGCGCGGACGGCGATCTGCTCGGCGCCGTTGGAGTGACCGTCGAGACCCGGCTTGCCCACCAGGAACTTCAGGCGGCGGCCCAGGGCCTCGCTCAGCCGCTCAACCTCGTCGCGCAGCTGGGTCAGATCCTCGGACGGTGCCGCCACGGCGTCGCCCACCCCGGTGGGGGCGCGGTACTCGCCGAACACGTCGCGCAGCGTCTGGGACCACTCCCCGGTGGTCGCGCCGGCGCGGGCGGCGGCGATGGTGGCGGGCATGATGTTCTCCGAGTCGTTGCGGGCCACGCGCGCCAGCTCCTCGAGCGCGGCCTGGACCGCCGGGAAATCGCGCTGAGAGCGCCATCGCTCGAGCGCGGCGCGCTGCTCGGCCTCCACCTGCGGGTCGACCACCAGGATGCCGCCGTCCGCGTCGGCCGTCAGAGGCGATGGCTCGGTGGACTGAAAGCGGTTCATGCCCACGATCGTGAGGTCGCCGGACTCGATCCTGCGCCAGCGCTCGCGATGGGACTCCACCAGCGCGGCCTTCATGTAGTCCACGGCCTTGACGGCACCGCCGAGCTCGGCCACACGGGCCATCTCGTCGCGTGCGCCCTTGACCAGCTCGGCCACCAGGCCCTCCATGACGTGGGAGCCCTCGAAGATGTCGGGGTACTCGAGCAGGTCGGTCTCGTAGGCGAGCACCTGCTGGAGGCGCAGCGACCACTGCTGGTCCCAGGGCCGGGGGAGGCCCAGCGCCTCGTTCCAGGTGGGAAGCTGAAGCGCCCGGGCGCGGGTGTCGCGGCCCAGGGTCACGGCGAGCGCCTCCAGGGCGATGCGGTAGACGTTGTTCTCGGGCTGGGCCTCGGTCAGTCCCAATGAATTGACCTGGACGCCGTAGCGGAAGCGGCGGTGGCGGTCGTCCTGGACGTCGTAGCGCTGCTGGCCGAGCTCATCCCACAGCTGGGCCATGGCACGCAGCTTGGCATGCTCCTCGACGAAGCGCACTCCGGCGTTGACGAAGAACGAGATGCGCCCGAAGACGTTGCCCATCCGGTCCTCGGGGACGCGCTCGCGCACCGCGTCGAGGACGGCGATCGCGTTGCTCATGGCGTAGGCGATCTCCTGCACCGGCGTGGCGCCCGCCTCCTGGAGGTGATAGGAGCAGATGTTGATCGGGTTCCACTTGGGGACGTGCTCGACGGTGTAGGCGATCGTGTCGGCGATCAGGCGCATGCTGGGGCCGGGCGGGAACGAGTAGGTGCCGCGGCTGAGGTACTCCTTGAGGATGTCGTTCTGGGTGGTCCCCTGGAGCGCTGACTCAGACACCCCCTGGTTTTCGGCGGCGACGATGTAGAGCGCCAGCAGCCACGCGGCGGTGGCGTTGATCGTCATCGAGGTGTTCATCTGGTCCAGCGGGATGTCCTTGAGCAGGGTCCGCATGTCGCCCTCGTGGGCGATGGACACGCCCACCTTGCCGACCTCGCCGCGGGCCAGCTCGTGGTCGGGGTCATAGCCCGTCTGCGTGGGCAGATCGAAGGCCACGGAAAGACCCGTCTGGCCTTTATCCAGATTCCGGCGATATAGCTCGTTGCTGCGCTTTGCGTCCGAGTGGCCGGCGTAGGTGCGCATCATCCACGGGCGGTCGCGCTCGGGCAGGTGCACGGTTTCTGGCATCCGGAGCATTGTATGGCTGGGGGACGGATCGACGTGCGACAATGGCCACAGATCACCGATGCCCGATCAAAGCTCTGCAGCGACCGAGCACGCGATCCTCGCGGAGATCACCCGGCCTCTCGAGGCGCTCCCGTCTGATCCGCTCGCGATCGTCGACGCTGACTTCCCAACCGTCCTGCGCGGGTACGACCGCGTGGCCGTTGACGAGTACGTGCGCCAGACCCGCCGGCTCGTGGCCGAGCTGCAGGCGACGCGGTCTCCGGAGGCGGCGGTGCGCCGGGCGCTCGAGCGGGTGGGGGAGCAGATCTCGGGGATCCTGCAGCGCGCGCACGAGACGGCCGAGCAGATCACCGCGCAGTCGCGCAGCGAGGCCGAGGATCGGCTCGCGCAGGCGCGCATCGAGGCCGCACAGGTCGCCGAGGACGCCGAGGAGCGAGTCAAGGACCTGGACGCCGACACCGACCGGATCTGGCTGGAGCGCCAGCGGATCGTCGCCGACGCCGAGGATCTCGCGGGCCAGCTCCTGGCCCTGGCCAGGACCGCGTCCGATCGCTTCCCCGCCGACGCCGACGCCGACGCCGACGCCGACGCCGTCGCCGAGGGCGAGGCCGAGTCGACCGGCGACACCGTCGCCGACGACGACTCCGAGACCGAGCCGTATGCGGCGGTTGCGCGGGACGAGGAGGCCGACGGGCCCGACGCTCGCAGCGAGATCGAGCGCACTGTCGCGTTCCAGCCGCTGGATGACGAGGCTGAGCCCGAGCAGCCAGACGAGCGCCCCGCCGACGCCGACGCCGACGCCGCCGACCCTGACGCGGCCGGCGACGACGACACCGCGGTCATCCCGCCCGCCTCGCAGGCCGCCAACCGGCGCCAACAGCACTAGTCCGGGCTCGCCTCCCGTCGTGCGCGTGATCGACCTCATGCACCTGGGCCGCGCCCGCGTGATCGGGTGCTGGCAGGTGGACGACGTCCTGATCGACCCTGGCCCGACGTCGTGCCTGCCGGTGCTGCTCGACGCGCTGGGCGACCAGCGCCCGGCGGCGCTGCTGCTCACCCACATCCACTTCGACCACGCGGGGGTCGCCGGCTCCCTGGTGCAGCGCTGGCCCGATCTGCGGGTCTACGTCCACGAGCGCGGCGCCAAGCACATGGTGGATCCCACCCGCCTGTACAACAGCGCGCGGCGGCTCTACGGCGACGACATGGAGCGGCTGTGGGGCGAGATGCTGCCGGTGCCCGAGGAGAACCTCGAGGTGCTGACCGGCGGCGAGACGATTCGCGGAGGGGCTTACAAGGTGGAGTACACGCCCGGCCACGCCTCGCATCACGTGTCCTACCTGCACGAGGGGACGGCGTTCGTGGGCGACGCGGGCGGCGTGAGGATCACCCCGGCGTCGATGACCATCCCGCCGACGCCGCCGCCCGACATCGACGTCGAGGCCTGGCACCAGTCGATCGCGCTCGTGCGGTCCTGGCGGCCGCAGCGGCTGGCCATGACCCACTTCGGCGCCAGTGAGGACGTCGAGCATCAACTGGATGAGCTCGATGCCCGGCTCGACGCCTGGTCGGCGCTGGCCCGCGACGGCGGCCACGAGGCATTCGTCACGACCGTGCATCGGGAGATCCAGCGCGAAGGCAGCCCCGAGCAGGCCGCCGCCTACGAGCAGGCCGCCCCCGTGGAGCAGCTCTTCGCTGGATATGACCGCTATTGGCGCAAGAAGACCTGACCAAAACGGTCTGGCCGGAACGGCCCGGCGACGCTATGCTGGCTGACCGATGTCCCTGACGGTCGAGCTGCCCCGCACCGGCCTGCCTGGGAGTGGCCTTGGCGGCCTATGGCGGGTGGTGGTCCTCAACGACGAGTTCAACACGTTCGATCACGTGGCCGAGACGCTCGCGCGGGTCGTGCCGGGCGTGACGCTCGCCGACGGCTACCGCATCGCCGACCGGATCCACAACAAGGGCTGCGCGATCGTGTGGAGCGGCCCGCGCGAGGACGCCGAGGTCTACTGGGTGGCCCTCGACGACGCCGGGCTGACCATGGGCCCGCTCGAAGCCGGCTGAGCGGCGGCGGCAGAGGCTAACCCAGCAGCGAGAGCTGGCGACCCGCCCACACGGGCGCGGGCGGCGCGCCGCCGCTGACCGCCGACTCCAGGTCCAGGAGGGCCTGCTTGCGATGAAGTCCGCCGCCGTAGCCGGTCAGGCTGCCGTCGGCCCCGATCACCCGGTGGCAGGGGACGATGATCGCCACGGGCGTGCGGCCGACCGCTGCGCCGACGGCGCGCACGCGGTCCGGGCGGGCGAGCTCGTCCGTCAGCGCGCCGTAGGACCGCGTCGCCCCGAACGGGATCGCCTGGAGCGCGGCCCATACGCGCCGCTGAAACGGGGAGCCCTCCAGCCGCAGCGACAGGTCGAAGCCCCGGCGCTCTCCCGCGAAGTACTCCCCGAGCTGGCCGATCGCCTCGGTGAACGGTTCGCGGTCGTGAGCGGCCTCGTCGAGCGGGCCGCTGCGCCCCGGGAAGTGCAGCCCCCACAGGGCGTCGTCGTCGCCGACGAGCGTCAGCGGCCCCAGCGGGCTCTCGTAGATCGTCCAGGCCGGCTCAGCGCGCATCATGGAAGATCACCCCCAAGGCGGTGCGGTGGCCGGAGGTGACCGTCGAGACGCCGTGGCGCATTCCCACGCGGTGATGTCCGTTGCGCCCGCGCGAGGGGCGCTCGCGGGTCGGGAAGATGACGAACGCGCCCTGAGCCGGGGTCAACACGTGCGCCCGGCTCTGGGCGCGGGGCCGCTGCTCGAGCAGCACGAACTCGCCGCCCTCGTAGTCAGCGCCGCGACGCGACAGGACTGTCAGGATCTGGAATGGGAAGAACACGTCCCCGTAGAGGTCCTGGTGTAGCGCGTTCCAATCGCCGGGCCCGTAGCGAAGGATGAGCGGGGTCGGCCGCGTCTGCCCGGCCTCGCGGCAGCGCTCGAGCAGCTCCTCGTGGTCGGCCGGGAAGGTGGGGGTGTCGCCGCGCAGCCGTTCGCTCCAGCGGTTGGCGACCGCGGCCAGGTGCGGGTAGAACGAGGCGCGCAGGGCCGCGATCAGCTCCGGCAGCGGATGGTCGAAGTAGCGGTAGCGCCCGTCGCCGAAGCGATGGCGGGCCATGTCGATCGTCGAGCGAAAGCGGCCGCCGTCAAACAGGGACGTGAGCTCGTGACACTCATCCTCGGTCAGCACGGCCGGCGTGATGGCGTGTCCGACGTGATCGAGCTGGGTGTCCAGCGCGTCCCAGTCCAATGCGTCCACGCGGTCGCGGACCTCGCTCGCCACATCGGCGGCGATGGTGGTCATGTCGGCTCCTTTCTCATGGGCTGCGCATGAAACGGCGCGGGCCCTGAGAGCGTGAGATCAGGCGCCGGAGGCGGGGAGCGTCTTGGAGCCTGGGCCCGAGGGCAGCGCCTTGGCCGCCTGGCGATCGGGGCTGACGCGGACGACGTTCCAGACCAGGCCCACCTTCTCCAGCAGCATGATCACCAGACCGGTGGGGTCAGCGATCCGCTCCCAAAGGCGCAGGCCGTGAAAGGCCGAGGTGGGAAACGCGTGGTGGTTGTGATGCCAGGCCTCGCCCATGGAGAACGGGGCCAGCCAGAAGACGTTGCGGCTCTCGTCCTCGATGTCGAACCGCCGGCGCCCGAAGAAGTGGCACACCGAGTTGATCGACCAGGTCACGTGGTGCAGCAGACACACCCGCACGAGTCCACCCCACAGCAGCGCGGTCAGCGCGGTGCCCAGGCCGCCGCCCACGATCCAGCCGAGCGCGAAGGGGATGAAGAGCCCCAGCGCGACCCACATGAAAAACAGCTTGTCCACCACGCGCAGGGAGCGATCCTTGAGCAGGTCGGAGGCGAAGCGCTCGCGCTCGGCGGTGCCGACGGTCTCGAACAGCCACCCGATGTGCGCGTGCCACAGCCCCTTGATGGCCCCGAGCAGGCCGGGCCCGGACAGGTGTGGGGAGTGGGGGTCGCCCTCGATGTCAGTGAAGGCGTGGTGCTTGCGATGGTCGGCCACCCACGTGATCACCGAGCCCTCCACCGCCATCGAGCCCAGGACGGCCATGACGGCGCGGAACGCCCGGGATGCCTCGAAGGCGCGGTGGGTGAACATCCGGTGATAGCCCAGGGTCACGCCGAGCGCTGTGACGAAGTACAGGCCGATCATCAGACTGAGCTCCAGCGGTCCGATCGCGCGGTTCCAGAGGAGCACGATCGCGACGAGGAGGCACAGCGGCGGCACCGCGACGCCGATGAGATTGCCGAGCTTATGGGAGCGACTCATCGAAAAACAGAGTTTACGTGCCCTTTGCGCAATTTTCTCTTGCAAGGGGCATGATTACCGCGTTAGATCTTAGAGTTAGGACATGAAAAATGGCTGATCAGCCGTGGCACGAGCTCCCGCCCGAGGTTGTGGCGGTGCTGCGCCCCGCCCTGGATGACGTGGCCCGGGAGATGATGGAGGCGGTGGGGACGATCCCGGCGTATGCCCGGCCACTGGAGGGGCCCTTCGGCGAGGGCCTGCGGATAGGGGTCCAGGAGGCGCTCAAGCAGCTCCTGGCGGAGATCGAGGAGGGCGGTCCCGTGGACCGCCTCGACGTGTATCGCGCGCTGGGCCAGGGCGAGATGCGCGCGGGACGCAGCCTGGAGACGCTGCTGAGCGCCTACCGCATCGGGGCCCGCGTCGCATGGCGGCGGTTCGCCGCGCTGGGCGTCGAGGCGGGGCTGGCGCCCGACACGCTGTACCTGCTGGCCGAGTCCATCTTCGCCTACATCGACGTCCTGTCCTCGGAGTCGGCGGAGGGCTATGCGCTGGAGCAGTCGGCCGCCGCCGGGGAGGCCCAGCTGCGCCGCCGCCGGCTGGTGCGCATGCTCGTCCGCGAGTTGCCCGCCGAGCCCGACGCCGTGGAGCGCGCCGCCGCCGATGCCGGCTGGCCGCTGCCGCGCAGCGTGGCGGTGGTGGCGATCAGCGGCGCCCGCCGGGAGGCGGCGGCCTCGCGGCTGCCCGCGGGCACGATCCGCGAGGCCATCGGCGAGCTGATGTGCGCGCTGGTCTCCGACCCCGACGGCCCGGGTCAGCACGCGACGATCGAGCAGGCGGTCGCCGGCGTCGGCGCGCGGGCGGGACTCGGGTCCACGGTGGACTGGTCGCAGGCGCACTCGAGCTTCGTGCGGGCACAGGCGGCGCTGGAGCTCACCGAGCGCGACGGGGAGCTGGTGAGCGCGCGAGAGCGCGCCGGCGAGCTGCTGCTTCGCACAGACCCCGGCCTCGCCGACGAGCTGGCGGCCGACCGGCTGGCGCCGCTGGCCGACCTATCCCCGGGGTCGCGCCGGCGCCTGCGCGAAACGCTGGCGGTGTGGCTGGCCGAGCAGGGGCGGCTGGGCGCCGTGGCCGAGCGGCTGGGGATCCACCCGCAGACGGCGCGATACCGGGTGGGGCGCCTGCGCGAGCTGTTCGGCGACGCGCTGGACGACCCCGACGCGCGCTTCTGGCTGGAGGTGGCCCTGCGCGTCGGCGACGCCGCGGCGGCGGGTCAGCCCGTTCAGTCCGGTTAGGCCGTTACGCGACCTGGGGCTGGGCGGGCGACGGCAGCGGGGCCCCGTTGGGAGCGCCGTTGGGCTCGCCGTTGCGGACCTCGGGACCGAGCGCGCCGGCGGCGATCTCGTCGGCCCACGAGTAGCTGATCGGGATCTGGTAGCGGCCCATGTTGCGCGCCCGGAACTCGATCATCTCCGGCCCGTCCCAGTAGCGGTACCAGTCGGTCTTGGAGTTGACCCAGGTCATCTGGGTGATCCGGTAGCGGTCGTCGTTGTCCACGTGCACCTGGTACTGCGTGGCGCCGTAACGCAGCGCGAGCGGCGCGACGCGCGCGACGTCGGCGGCGAAGGCGTCCTTGCGGAACACCGTCGAATACCACTTGACCCACACGAGATCTGCCATGTCTACGCTCCCACCTCCGCACGGATGGCGCCGGGGCCCTCGGCGGTCTTGCCCTGGCCCTGTTCGGTTGCTCCTACGAGGATGGCAATTTTTCCCAGATGGCGATTGTCGCGCAGCAGCTGATGCGCCTCGGCGACGCCCTCGAAGCCCATCGTCTGCCACAGCACGGGGCGGATCTTGGACTCCTCGATGAGCTCGTTGGCCTTCATCGCCTCCCAGGCGTTCGCGAAGTGCGAGCCGATGATCTCCTTCTGGCGCATCCACAGGTAGCGCACGTCGAAGTCGAGCTGGTAGCCCGATGTGGCGCCGCAGATGACGACCTTGCCGAACGGCTTGACGCACAGCACCGAGGTGGGGAAGGTGGCCTTGCCGACGTGCTCGAACACGATGTCGGGCGGCCCGCCGAGCTTCTCCTCGACGGCCTTGCAGAAGCGCCGCGACTCCTTGAAGCGCGCTTTCTCCTCCTCGGCGGTCTCGCCGCCCTGGCGCATCATGCCGTTGTATTCGCCGCGGTTGATGTGGCCGACGGCGCCGAGCTGCTCGATGAGCTCGCCCTTCTCGTCTGAAGAGACGACGCCGACGGCGTCGGCGCCGGCGAGCGCGCACAGCTGGGTGGCGAACACGCCCAGGCCGCCCGCGGCGCCCCAGATGAGGACACGGTGGCCGGACTGGAGCTTGCAGCGGTCCATGAGCATCCGGTAGGCGGTGAAATAGGTCAGCCCGTAGGACGCCGCCTCCTCCCAGGCCAGGTGCCGGGGCTTGGGGAGCAGCTGCTGGGCCTGGACCTTGCAGAACTGCGCGAACGAGCCCCAGGTCGTCTCATAGCCCCAGATCCGCTGGGACGGAGCGGCCAGCGGATCGAGCCCGTGCACCTCGGGATCCTCGTAGGAGGCCTGGTTGCAGTGAATGACCACCTCGTCGCCGGGCTTCCAGCGGGTGACGCCGTCGCCGACCTTCCAGACCACGCCGGAGGCATCGGAGCCGCCGATGTGATGGCCCCACTGAGGGTGGTCGCCGTAGCGCCACACGCCCACAGGCTGGCCCAGCGCCGCCCACACGTTGTTGAAGTTGACGCCGGCCGCCATCACGCGCACGATCACCTCGAACGCGTCGGGCTCCGGTACCTCGATCTCCTCGAGCTGGAACGCATCGACCGGCTCCCCCTGGCGCTCCTCCCGGATGACCCATGCGGCCATCGTGCGGGGGAGCTCCCCGGGTTCTGTCTCGATAGTTGCGACTTGGCTCAGATCGACGGCCACTCGGCGTGCACCTTCCTTGATTCAGGGTCGACGGTCCGCAGGATCGTACCCGTTAGTAGCCCGGCTGAGGCCGCTCTGGCAAGTGGTGCAATGTGCGAGCGCTCACACGCCCGCAGTCAGCGATCAGGGCTGGAGCAACTCGTTGCCGGAGCTCGCGCGCTTGCGCCCGATGTGGATCGAGGCGGGCCGGATCGAGGACTGCTTGGAGAGCTGGGCGTCGTTGCGGCCGTGCGGCCCGGTGCTGATGGTGTACCTGCCGGGCTTGAAGTCGACCGACACCTGCGTCGTCCCCTGGGGATTGATCGGAGCGGTGCTGGCCAGCGTGGAGCCGCCGCGGGATATGGCCAGCGACTCGGCGCGGCTGGCCTGGTTGGTGACGATGAACGTGATCGGCCCGGCGCCGACCGTGTGGGGGGACACCGACACGCGCGAGTCATTGACAAACACGGTCAGATTGACCGGGTTGGGAGGCCGCGCCAACGAGGCCGACTCACCGCCCGCCGAGCCGCAAGACGACAGGACGAGAGCGCCTAGCGCCAACTGTCCGATCGTCCTGATGCGCATTCTGACCCGGCTCTCCTCTCCGCGGTCAACCGGCGGTCCAGGCCCGCGGCCTGAACCCTCGGAAACCCTATCCGACCAGGGGCTTCGCTTCTAGATTGTCGGCCAGAGGGCTCACGCGGCGCCGGCCATCAGCTCCTCGCGCTCACGCTCGAGTCGCTGAAGCTCTGCTTGCAGCTCCGTCCATGATTCGGACTCGACGCGCTCGTACTCGTCGCCCGTAAGCTCGCGCAGCCGATCGCTGTACGCGCACCACGCCTGACGAGTATCCGCCTCGAGCTCTCGCAGTCGTTCCGTATCGGGGGCCGTAGCAGTCATCTCAGGGCTCCTTGCTGGAAGGGCAGTCTCGATGCTACCCGGCTTCGCGGTCGACAAGTCATCAGCGCCCGCGGGGCCGGTGGGGCATCTCACCGCCTTTCGGGCGGTCGTGCACGGATTCCTGCACACCGTCCGGGGCCAGGCGTATCACCGCTCGTCACACCATGGAGCTGCTGTCCGAGCCGATCGCCACCGCCGAGTTCATGGTGGTGGACACCGAGACCAACGGCCTCGCCGGCGAGGACTGCGAGCTGACCGAGGTCGGCGCGGTCCTGGTCGGCGGCGGGGAGTTGCACGACCGCTGGAGCTCGCTGTGTCGCACCAGCGCGCCCCTGCGGCGCGGGATCCAGCGCCTGACCGGGATCACCCAGGCGATGGTGGACGGCGCCCCGTCGCTGGAGGATGTGCTGCCGACGCTCGGTCGGCTGATGCAGGGGCGCGTGCTGGTGGCCCACAACGCGCCGTTCGACCGCCGGGTGCTGCGCCAGGCGTTCGGGCGGATCGGGCTGCCGTGGCCCGACCCTCCGGTGCTGTGCACCGCCGCCATGGCCCGCTCGATGCTCCCGCTCCAGCGCCGGCGGGGCCTGTCGGTGCTCGCCGACGCACTCGGGATCGAGGTGCATAGCGTCCACCGGGCGCTGGCCGATGCCGAGACGTGCGCGCGGGTGCTGTGCGCGCTGTTTCCGCGTCTGTGCGCCAATGCCGCCACGATCGGGGATGCCCTGGCCATGCTCGGTCCGCGGCGGCGCACCCACAAGCGGCCGCTGCCGCCCGGCAGCCTGCTCGCGCCCGCGCCGGGTGGCGCCGCGCGCCTGGGGCGGGCGGGTCTGAGTACCCCGCGCGGCGCGTCCGAGCCCGACTTCGCCCAGCTGCCGCGCGATCCCGGTGTCTACCTGTTTCGCGATGACGCGGGCCGGGTGCTCTACGTGGGCAAGTCGGTGTCGATCCGCAGCCGCGCCCGGGCGCACTTCGCGCCGTCGTCGCCGCCGGCGGCGTGGACGCGGCACGCCACCGTCGTCGATTACCGCACCACCGGCTCCGAACTGGGGGCCCTCGTGCTCGAGAACCGGCTCATCAAGGAGCTCAAGCCCCCCGGCAACAAGCGGCTCACGCGACGCGACGACCGCCTGGTCTACATCCGCTGCCGTCTGGACATCCCGTTCCCCATACTGGAGGTGGCCGCCGATCCGGCCGCCGGTCATGCCGTCACCGTGGGGCCCGTGCGCGGCCGGCGCCTGGCGCTGGAGCTCGTTGAGCAGCTGGACTCGCTGTTCGGGCTGCGCCACTGCGGGCGGCGCCTGCCTCATCGCGAGCACCCCTCGGCCTACGGGCAGATGGGTCGGTGCCTGTCCCCGTGCCTGGGCGATCTGGACCCCAACCTCTACCGCCGGCGCCTAGACGAGGTGCTGGCGCTGTTCGTCGGCATGCCCGCCGGGGCCGAGCAGCCGCTTCTGGCCCACGTGTACGGCCAGATGCGGGCCGCCGCCGCCCAGCAGCACTTCGAGCGCGCGGAGTCGCTGCTCCGCCGCGCCGGCCGCCTGCGCACGATCCTCGAGCGCCTGGGGGGGGTGCTGGAGGCCACCCACGCGCGGCCGCGCCTGATCCTCGCCCCGCACCCCGGGGACAGTCGCCCAGAGGCGTTCTGGCTGGTTGGCGGCCGGCTGGTCGACTTCGGGTCCGCGGCCGGGGCGGGCGAGCTCGCCGAGCGCACCGCGCGCGCGCTCACCCGAGAGGGACGGGTCGGGGAGGTGGGAGCCCACGTGCCGCCCGACGAGATCGACGAGGTGCGCATCCTCGGCACCTGGCTGGCCTCGCATCCCGACACGCCGCAGCTCGTGCTCCGGCCCGCGCCGGACAACGACGCCCTCGGCGCGCTGCTCGAGCGGGCCCTGACCCGGGCCGGCGGCTCAGGCGGCGAAGGGGAGCTTAACGACGGCGGCGCTCACCTGGTCGGCTCCGACGCTCACCGCTGAGCCCGGCGGCGCCTCGCGGCGCACCAGCGCCAGCCCGATCCAGCCCAGCGCCGGCGACTCGGCCACGCTGCCGAGCCGTCCCACGACACGGTCGCCGAGGGTGATCTCGGCGCCGGTCTCGGCGGGCCCCGACAACCGCAGCCCGTGGAGCTGGCGGTTGGGCTTGCCGCGATAGAACAGGCGCGCCACGGTCTCCTGGCCGACGTAGCAGCCCTTGGTGAACGACACCGCCCGCTGGTTGAGGTCAGCCTCCTGGGGGATCACGGTGTCGTCGAGGTCGACGCCGAAGCGCGGGCGCCCGCGCTCGACGCGCAGACAGTCAGCCACCGCGTCAGACACCGGCTCGGCACCGCGGGCCGCCAGCGCGGCGGCGAGCGCCTCGGTGTCGGCGGCGTCGCACAGAAGGTCGATGCCCATGTCGGTGCGAATGGCCCGGGCCGAGATCCCGTCGATGTCCACGAGGGCGTGGGCGTCCTCGGCGACGCCGACCCCGCCGGCGTCCGCCACGGTCTCGGCGCCCGGCCCCAGCAGCGACAGCAGGCCGCGCTCGAGCGTGCGCTTGTGCAGCTCCACGGTGTAGCCGACGCTGAAGCGGCGGATCATGTTGAACAGCTCCTGGAGGGCGACGCGCTCGGTGTCGAGCAGGATCTCCTCGCCGGCATCAAGGATGCGCAGGTCGCCCAGCATCTTGCCCTTGGGGGTGAGGAAGGCCGCGTAGCAGCCCGTCCCCGGCACGAGTGCCTCGACGTCGTTGGACACCTGCCCCTGGAGGAAGGACTTGGCGTCGGCGCCGGTCAGCGCCAGCTTGCCCCGCTCGGAGCGGTCGACGAGCCCGCAGGCCTGGGTGACGGCCTGGTACTCGGAGGCGGAGACGGTCAGGGAGCTCATCTCATGCACAGCATAGGTGGACGGGGTCACGCGACTCGGGACTTGCCTGAATTAGAATTTAGGCGTACCATAATTTCGATTTCGCGTGAGCACCACTTCTGACACCGCCGGGCTTGTCACCTCCGCCGTCGAGGACTACGCCAAGGCCATCTACGCCCTCCAGGCGCGTGACGAGGAGCCGGTGAGCACCACCGCCCTGGCGGAGCGGCTCGGCGTGACCGCGGCGTCCGCGTCGGGCATGGTCAAGCGCCTATGCGAGCTCGGCCTGGTCACGCACCGCCGCTACCACGGCGTGTTTCTCACTGACGCCGGCCGGCGCGTGGCGCTCGAGGTGATTCGCCACCACCGCCTGCTCGAGCTCTATCTCGTCCAGGATCTGGGCGTACCGTGGGACCGCGTCCACGAGGAGGCCGAGGTGCTCGAGCACGTGCTCTCGGAGGAGCTCGAGGAGCTCATCGCGACCAAGCTCGGCGATCCCACGCACGACCCCCACGGGGACCCCATCCCGTCGCGCGAGCTGACGATCGAGGAGGTCAGCACCGAGAGCCTGCAGTCGCTGCAGCCCGGAGACCGCGGCACCTTCGCCCGGATCTCGGACTCCGATCCCGACATGCTGCGCTACCTGGCCGACCGGGGCATCGCGCCCGGAGGGGAGCTGGAGGTGGTCGAGCGCCAGCCGTTCGGCGGCCCGCTGTTCGTGCGCTTCGGCGACCAGGTCCATCCGTTGGGCGGCGAGCTGGCCAAGGCGATGCGCGTTCGGGTGAGCGCGTGAGCCCAGAGACCGCGCTCGAGACCGCCACCGCCGAGGGGGGCGCGGTTGCCCATGTCGGCGACGGCCTGGTGGCGCGCCAACTGCGGGGAGGCCGCCTGCGCGTCACCGTGTCGATGCTGGGTCCGGCGTTCGTTGCGGCGGTGGCGTACGTTGATCCGGGCAACTTCGCCACGAACCTCCAGGCCGGCGCCAAGTTCGGCTACGCCCTGCTGTGGGTGGTGCTGGCCGCCAACCTGATGGCGATGGTGGTGCAGTACCTCTCGGCCAAGCTGGGCATCGCCACCGACCACAACCTGCCCGAGCTGTGCCGCGAGCGCTTCCCCCGTTGGGCCACGGTGGGGCTGTGGGTCCAGGCCGAGATCATGGCGATGTCCACCGACGTGGCCGAGTTCCTCGGCGCCGCCATCGCGCTGAACCTGCTGTTCGGCGTGCCGCCGCTGGTGGCCGGGCTCCTCACCGGCGTCATCGCCTTCGGCATCCTGGAGCTGCAGCGCCACGGCTATCGCCGCTTCGAGGTGGCGATCGCGGCGCTGCTGGCGATCGTGTTCGCCGGCTTTCTGTACGAGACGATGCACATCGGCCCGTCGGCGCGCATGGCGCTTGGAGGCCTCATTCCGAGCTTTCACAACGGCGACGCGGTCTACCTGGCGGTGGGGATCATCGGTGCGACCGTGATGCCGCACGTGATCTACCTGCACTCGGCGCTCACGAACGGACGCGTCGCGGCGCGCAGCGACGGCGAGCGCCGCCGGGTGCTGCGCTTCCAGCGCATCGACGTGATCGTGGCGCTGGGTGCCGCCGGGCTGATCAACCTGGCGATGATGGCGGTGTTCGCCAAGCTCTTCCACACGCCCGAGCTCTCGGGGATCACCTCGCTTCAGGTAGCGCACGAGCAGATCGGCAACCTCGTGGGCGGTGGCGCGGCGCTGGCGTTCGCGGTGGCGCTACTGGCCTCCGGGGCGTCGTCGTCGAGCGTCGGGACCTACGCCGGCCAGGTGGTGATGTCCGGTTTCATCGGCATCCGCATCCGCCTGTTCATCCGCCGCGCGGTGACGATGATTCCGGCGCTCGTGGTGCTCGCGCTGAGCGTCAACCCGACGGACGCACTCGTACTCAGCCAGGTGGTGCTGTCCTTCGGCATCCCGTTCGCGCTGTTTCCGCTGGTGTGGCTCACCAGCCGGCGCGACGTGATGGGCGCGCACGTCAATGGGCGGCTGATGACGGTCACGGCCTGTGCCGTGGCGATCCTGATCAGCGGGCTCAACGTATTCGCGCTCTACGAGCAGTTCCTCGGCTGACGTCGGTACCGGGGCTGACCCCAGTACGCTTGGGCGCAAGATGTCGCTCGCCGAGGACTTCAACGAGATGATCGCGCCGCTGCCCGACGACTGGACGGATCTCGAGTTCGACCTGCGGATCTTCGACGAGACCCGTTACGTCGACGCCTCGATCGTGCTCGTCACCTGCAACGCGCAGCCCTACTCCCACCACGACTGGCACTGGCGCGTGCTCGTGGCCCATCGGTTCGGCCACGCGGCCTCGGTCCCGGCGGCCCATCTGGCCCTCAAGCTGCTGGACGAGGGCGGGATCGACGGCGAGATCGCGCTGCGCGAGGTGCGCACCGGCCGCGCCGAGGTGGTCCAGATGTGGGGCCGCACCGAGTCGGTGCGCCAGGAGTTCAAGAAGATCCGCGCGCAATAGGCGCGAACGCGGTGTCGAACGTCTGAGCGACGTGGGGCGGGGTCTTGACGATCCCGAACCTTGCCTCCCACGCCGCCCAGCGGCGCAGGACCGCCGGATCCAGCACGCCGAAGTGCCCCGCGGGCCCCCGGAACGCCGCCGCAAGTCCGGTCAGCTCCGCCGTGTCGACGGCGTGGTCGAGTCCGGGCACCAGTGATTCGAGCGCGTGCTGGCCGACCGCCGGTTGGGCGAGGGCGAGGTCGTAGCCTCGCACCAGCGCCCGCACGACCGAGCGGGCCAGCCCCGGCTCGGCCTTGAGGCTCCTGGCGGTGGCGCAGACCACGAGCTCGGGGTAGGAGGGGGCGCCGTAGTTCTCCACGCGGAAGACGTGAAAGCCCGGCCGCCGGCGGTTGAGCGTAACGCCCTCGTCGTTCCAGAACGCGGTGGCCGCCGCCACCTTGCCGGCCAGCAGGTCGCTGACCGCGTTGAAGCCGATGGTGATCGTCTTCAAGGCCTTGGGCCGGCCGCCCGAGCCGGCGACGATCGAGTCCAGCACCGCCGTGTCCGATGGCGCGCCGCTGACGCCGACCGTCTGGCCGACGAGCCGGCGCGGCGTCGTCACCGCCGGCGCGGCGATCACCGACGCCAGCGGGCGCTCGACGATCGGCAGGATCCCCACGATGTTCGCGCCGCGCTCCCGGGCGATGGCCAGGTCGTGGATGTCGAGGATGGCGAAATTGACCCGTCCGGTCTCGAGCAGGCGGATCGAGTCGGTGGAGGCCGACGGCGCGATCACGTGCAGCGCCACGCCTGCCGCCGTGTCGAAATGGCGCGCCAGCGCGGTGTAGATGCCGACGTGGACGGGGTTGGGCGTGAAGTCCAGCACCAGGGTGGCGCTGCGAGGCGCAGACGCGGCGCTGTGCGACGAGCCGCCGCACCCGCTGAGGAGCGCGGCGGTGGCGGCGATGAGCGTGATGAATGTGATCGACACGGGCCGCACAGTCGGGGCAGCATAGGCGGCCCCTAGACTTACCGCCGAGCATGCGTCGCCGCCGCGTCACGTTCAGCCGGAACCTCACGCTCTCGCTCAGCCGCACGTGCCAGTGCTACTGCAAGTACTGCGCGTTTGCGACCCATCGGCCGCACCTGCACGAGCCTGACGAGGTGCTGCAGATCCTCGATCGCGCCGTCACCCGCCACCGGGCCAAGGAGCTGTTGGTGTTGACCGGTGAGCGGCCCGAGCACAACGCCGGCGTCGCCGGCCACCTGGCGCAGCTGGGCTTCGCCGATTTCACGGCCTATGTGCTGTGGGTGTGTGAGCAGGCGCTGGAGCGGGGGCTGCTGCCCCACACCAACCTCGGGGTCCTGAGCCGCGAGGACCTGTCGCGGTTGCGGGCGGTCACCGCCTCGCAGGGGCTGATGCTGGAGTCCGTCGCCGAGCGCCTGATGGACACCGTGCACGCCGGCTCGCCCACCAAGCACCCCGCCCAGCGGATCGCGACGATCGATGCCGCCGGCGAGCTGAGGATCCCGTTCACCAGCGGGATCCTGGTGGGGATCGGCGAGACCGAGAACGAGCGCATGGCGTCGCTGGCGGCCCTGGCCGCGCTGCACGAGCGCCACGGTCACCTGCAGGAGGTGATCCTCCAGAACTTCGTCCCGCATCAGAGCTACTACGGGCGCGAGCCCGCCGAGATCGCGGAGGGTGCCGCCGCCGAGTACTGGCGGACCGGGGTGTCGCATGGTCCGGTACTGGACGCACCGGCGTGGGCGTCGCCGGTCAGCCTCGAGGATATGAAGCGGCTGATCGCCGAGGCCCGGCGCCTGATGCCGGAGATCGGGATCCAGGTCCCGCCCAACCTGTCGGACTGGTGGGCGGAGCTGGTGGCGGCGGGCGCGACTGATCTGGGCGGGCTGAGCGCGAACGGCGATCACATCTCGCCCGAGCACCCGTTCCCGTCTCCGTCTCTGGTGCGCAAGCGTCTCGCGCGAGACGGCTACGCACTGTCGGAGCGGCTGTGCGTCTACCCGGAGTACATCGATCCGGACTGGGTCTCAGGGCCGGTCATGGACGTGATCAAGACCCGCTACTGGTCGTTCATCCCCCGTCGCGGCAGCGGGCGGCGCACTGAGCTGACGGTGGCCGACGACGCCGCCCCGCGGGCGGTGGAGCGAGCGCGCGACGGCGCCGCGCTGACCGCGGAGGAGCTGACGGCCCTGTTCGCCGAGCGGCGCCCGGCGGTGATCGAGGACATGCGCGCGGCCGCCGATGAGCTGCGGATGGGGCTGGCGGGGGAGACGGTGACGTTCGTGGTCAATCGCAACATCAACGTGTCCAATGTGTGCGTGGTGGGCTGCGCGTTCTGCGGCTTTGGGCAGTCCAAGCGCTCGCCCGATGCTTACGAGCACTCGCGCGAGGAGTTCGCCCGGCGCGTGGCGGAGGCGCTGGAGGCGGGCGCGACCGAGCTGTGCATACAGTCGGGCATCCACCCCGATTGGACGTTTGACGACTACCTGGGATGGCTGCGCTTCGCCAAGGAGCTCGCGCCCGACGTCCATCTGCATGCCTACTCCCCGATGGAGGTGGCGCACATGTGCGACGTCAGCGGTCTCGCGCCTCGCGAGGTGTTCGGGCGCCTGCGCGAGGCCGGGCTGGGGTCGACTCCGGGCACTGCGGCGGAGGTGCTGCATGACGGCGTGCGCGAGCGCATCTCGCCCAACAAGCTGCCGGTGGCCCGCTGGGTGGAGATCATCGAGGCCTCCCACGCGGAGGGCATTCGCTCCACCGTGACCGTGATGTTCGGGCACATCGAGGAGCCCCACGAGCTGGCCGAGCACATGCGGGTCGTGCGCGAGCTGCAAGAGCGCACCGGCGGATTCACCGAGTTCGTACCGCTCTCGTTCATCCCCTTCCAGACGCTGCTGGGCCGGGCCCACGGCGTCCAGGAGATCTCGCGCGAGGAGAACCTCAAGCACACCGCGGCGTTCCGGCTGGCGCTCGGCCGCACCATCCCCAACCTCCAGGCCAGCTGGGTCAAGATGGGGCTCGACGCCGCTACCGAGGCGCTGCGCTGGGGGGTCAACGACCTCGGCGGCACCCTGATGGAGGAATCGATCAGCCGCATGGCGGGCAGCTATCACGGCGTCCGCCTCGAGCCCTCAGAGCTCGTCGCCGCCGCCCACCGCGCCGGGCGGCCCGCCGCCGAACGCACCACCCTCTACGAGATCCGGCGCCGGTTCGACCCGGAACCGCTGGCGGCCTGAGCGGGCGGTGGCGCGCCGGTGAGCGTCGAACGACCACCGTCGCTGTTCGCGGGCGTCGAGCCGCTGGAGGTGTTCGTCGAGCTCCTCGCCGACCTGGAGACCGACACCACCTCCACGGAGTTCTACGACCGGATCTGCGAGGCGATCTGCCGGCTGACGACGATGCGCCGCGCCGCGATCTTCATGGCCGATTTCGGCCGGCGGCGCGTGCGGGTGGTGGGGTCGCATGGCACGTCGTTCTCGGAGCTCTCCACGCTGCACCCGACGCCGACGCTCATCTCGGCCCCGATCGCCCGCCGGGCGCTGCTGGAGGACGCGGTGGTGGTCGTCTCGGAGGGGATCGAGGACCAGCTGCCGTCCGAGTACGCGCAGCTGTTCGGGATCACCACGCTGGTGTGCACGCCGATGAGCGCGGCCGGACGCGCCTACGGGGTCATCTGCGCCGACCGCGGCGGCGGCCGCTTCGAGCTGACCGACGGGGAGCGACACCTCCTGTGGACGCTGGGCAAGACCGCGGCGCTGGTGGCCACCGCGCGCAACGCCACGCGCCAGCAGGAGCGCTCGCGGCGGTTGGGCGAGCGCCTGGAGCTGGCGCGCGAGATCCACGAGCGGGTGATGCAGCGGCTGTTCGGCGTCTCGCTGGCGCTGAGCGCCGAGAAGGCCCTTGACCGCGACGAGCGCGAGCGCTGCCTCGTGGAGATGCAGGAGGCCCTGTCGGATCTGCGCAGCGCGCTGGAGCGCCCGCTGGCGCCGGTCTCCAGCGACACCGGCACCACCCTGGCCGCCGAGGTGGCGCGGCTCGTGCAGGCCCCGGGCCCCAGGGTGCAGGTGGTCTGGCCTGACGAAGTTGCGGTGCCCGCGGAGGTGGAGGCGCTGGCGCAGAGCGTGCTGGCCGAGGCGCTACGCAACATCGCCAAGCACGCCAACCCCTCGGTGGTGGAGGTGATGGTGGGCGGCGACCACGACACGTTCAGCCTGGAGGTGCGCAACGACGGGGTGGCGGCCGGCGCGCGCGGGGCGGGCATGGGTCTGCGCCTCGCGGCGTTCGAGGCCCTCCAACACGGCGGCGTGGTGGATTTCGGAGCGCCCGACCAGGGCAGCTGGCGTGTGCGGCTGGTCGTCCCGCTGGTCTCGGAGGCCCGGGTGTGAGCGCCGCGACTCAGCCGCCGGAACGCGCCGCCGACCGCAAGCTGCGGGTCCTGGTGGTCGACGACCACGACGTCGTGCACTGGGGCTTTCGCGTCCTCCTGGGGGAGCAGCCGTGGGTGGAGCGCTGCATGGCCGCGCGGACCGGCGCCGAGGCGCTGGCGCTGGTGCCGGCCCTGCGCCCCGACGTCGCGCTCGTGGACCTCTTCCTGGCCGGGGAGTCGGGCGCCGACGTGTGCGACTCGATCCGCAAGGCATCGCCGTCCACGCGGGTATTGCTCATCTCCGGCGCCGGGCGGATGTCGCCGGCGGCGGCACGCGCGGCGGGCGCGTCGGGGTTCGTGTCCAAGGATTGGGAGGCGCGCGAAGTCGCTCGAGCCGTGCGCATGGTCGGCTACGGCATGACGGTGTTCGAGCCCACCGCCGAGCAGCCGGCGCCGATGCTCTCAGAGCGCGAGCGCGAGGTCCTGGACCTGATCGCGGCGGGGTCGACCAACCGCGAGATCGCCGAGCAGTTGTTCCTGTCGCCGCACACGGTCAAGGAGCACACCAGCGCCGTGTACCGCAAGCTCCAGGCGCGCAACCGCGCCGAGGCGGTACAGCGGGCGCAGCGGATCGGGTTGCTGTCCTAGTGCCCTGAACACTAAACAGGCTGACCGTTGGCGATCAGCTCGACGTCGATGTTGCCGCGGGTGGCGTTGGAGTACGGGCACACCCCATGGGCGGCCGCGACGATCTCCTTGGCCTGGTCGGCATCGGCGATGTCCGGGAGTGTCACGTCGAGTTTGACCGCGACCGTGTAGCCGCGGTTCTCGGTGGTGATGAGGCTGACGCTCGAGTCGATAGCGACGTCGCCGAGCTCGAGCTTCTGGCGGCGCCCCACGGCGGCCAGCGCACCCTCGAAGCAGGCGGCGTAGCCGACGGCGAACAGCTGCTCGGGGTTGGTCCCCGCCTCGGCATCGTCGGTGGGCGGGCGCAGTTGGACGTCGAGGCGGCCGTCGCTCGTGCGCCCGTGGCCGTGGGCGCGGCCGCCGGTGACGTGGGCCTCCGCGGTGTAGATCGTCTTGGCCATTGGCGTCTCTCCTGTTCGGGTGTGTCCGGCGCGCTCAGCGGTGGCGCATCGCCCACTCCAACGCGGGCAGCTTGACCGCTTGGGGCAGGTACTGGCTGGCGAGCATCGCCGCGCGGATCGGTAGGCCTGGGATGACGACGCGCCGCCCCGCCTCCAGCCCCTTGACGCCCGCCGAGGCGGCGTCCTCGGCGCTGACCCATGCCGGGCGCGGCACCGCCCGCTCGAAGGACTGGCCGCTGCCGACCTCCCACCCCGAGATCTCCCAGAAGTCGGTGGACACCGGGCCCGGCGCCAGCGCGGTGACGGTGACGCCGGAGCCGTGTAGCTCCTGGTGCAGCGCCTCTGAGAAGCTCAGCACGTATGCCTTGGCCGCCGAGTAGCCGGCGGAGTAGGGCAGCGGCTGCATGCCCGCAGTGGAGGCGACGTTGAGGATCGCGCCTTCCCCATGGCGGACCATCCCCGGCAGGAACGCCGAGGTGAGCGCCACGGGCGCCTCCACGAGCACCCGCACCTGTTCGAGCTCACGGGCGGGATCGGCCTGGTGGAACGGGCCGTTGGTGGCAAACCCGGCGTTGTTGACGAGCACGCTGACCTCGAGACCCAGCGAGGCGATGCGGGCGGGCAGGCGCTGACGGGAGGCGGCCTTGCCCAGGTCGCAGCCGACCGGCTCGGCGCGCACGCCGAACTCGCCGGCCAGCGCCTCGGCCAGCGCGTCGAGGCGATCCTTGCGCCGGGCGACCAGCACGAGCCCGTGGCCGCGCTCGGCCAGTTCGCGGGCAATGGCGGCGCCGATCCCAGACGAGGCTCCGGTGACCAGCGCGGCGGTGGTGGGGGTGGGGGCGGGCAGGCTCACCGGGGCGATCGTGAGTCAGCGTACTTCCTCGGCCGCCCCGGAGGCTGCGATCCCCCGGAAAACTGGCTCCCCCTCACGGCGCCTGCAACCCCCCAAATGGGCTCCCCCCAAAAGGGGGGAAGTGCCTAACGAGGCTGTATCCAGGTCGCACGGGCGGCGTAGGTTGAGGTCGATGAGTGCCGCAAGCGCGATCCTGTTCCCCGGCCAGGGGAGCCAGACGCCGGACATGCGCGACCTCGTGGCGCGGGTGCGTCCGGACCTGCTCGCGATGGCCACCGACGCCGTCGGCGAGGACCCCTTCCTGCGGGCTGACGAGGGCACCAACTTCGCCCAGCCGGCGATCTTCTGCGCCAGCCTGGCGGGCTGGGAGGCCCTGGGACGCCCCGTGGAGGCGTTCATGGCCGGCCACTCGCTGGGCGAGCTCGGCGCGCTGGTGGCCGCCGGCGCGCTGGATGAGCGCCAGGGCCTGGAGCTGGTGGCGCTGCGCGGCCGGCTCATGCATCAGTCCGGCCTGAACGCCGGCGACGGCGAGGGCGGCATGATCGCCGTGCTCGGGGCGGGCGCCTCCGATCACGCCGACGAGATCGCCGAGGCCCACGACCTCACCGTCGCCAACGACAACTCCCCGCAGCAGGTCGTCATCTCGGGCGCCACCTCGCGCCTGCCCGACGCCGTGGCTCATGCCAAGGAGCTGGGCCTGCGCGCAATGGAGCTCGACGTCACCGGCGCCTTTCACTCGCCGATGATGGCCGGCGCGGTCCCCGAGTTCGAGCGCGCCCTCGCCGACGTGACCTTCAGCCGGCCGGCCGAGGGCACCACGGTCATCTCGGCCGTGACGGCGGAGCCCTTCACCGATCCCCGCAGGGAGCTCGCCGACGCGCTCACCATGCCGGTGCGCTGGCGCGAGGTGATGCTGACCCTGCACGAGCTGGGCGCCGAGCGCTTCGTCGACGTCGGCCCCGGCCGGGTCCTGACCGGCCTGGCCAAGCGCACGCTGTCCGGAGTGGAGCTCGTCAATGCCTGACGCGGTGCTGCTCACCCCGGAGCCCGCGCTGCGCGACGCGGGCCTGACCCTGACCCCGGCGGCGATCCTGTCGGTCGCGACGGCGCTGCCCGAGTGCCGGGTGACGAGCGCCGAGCTGGCCGACCGCCTCGGCGTCACCGAGGACTGGATCGTGAGCCGCACCGGGATCCGCGAGCGGCGCCAGGCCCGGCCCGACGAGCGCCTGAGCGACTACGCGACGCGGGCCGGCGCTCGCGCCCTGGAGGCGGCGGGGGTGGATGCGGCGAATCTTGATCTCGTGATCGTGGCCACGCTCAGCCAGGACGAGGTGACCCCCAACACCGCGCCGATCGTCGCCCACGAGCTCGGCGCCACCCGCGCCGGAGCGTTCGACGTGGGCGCGGCGTGCACCGCCTTCCTCACCGCGCTGGCCCAGGGATCCGCCAACATCGAGAGCGGGCGGGCGCGGCACGTGCTCGTCGTCGGCGCCGACTTCGTCACGCGCCTGGTCGACTACGGCGACAAACGCTCGGCCCCGTTGTTCGCCGATGCCGCCGGTGCCGTCGTCCTCGGACCTGCCGACGGCTCCGACGGAGACCGCGGCGCGATCGGGCCGATCGTGCTCGGCGCCGACGGCTCGCACGCCGGCACGCTGTTCGCCACGATCGCCGAGCGCAAGATCCGCATGGACGGCCCCGAGGTGTTCCGCCATGCGGTGACACGCATGAGCGAGGTGACGCTCGACGCCGTGCAGCGCGCCGGGCTGACGCTGGCCGACATCGACCTGTTCGTCTTCCACCAGGCCAACGCGCGGATCACGCGGGCGCTCGGCGAGCGCCTGGAGCTGGACCCCGCCAAGGTGGTCGAGTGCATTGAGACGATCGGCAACGCCTCGGCGGCGACGCTGCCCGTCGGGCTGGCCGCCGCGCAGGCCGACGGCCGGTTGCGGCCGGGCGCCAACGTGCTCATGGCGGCGTTCGGCGCCGGCTTCACCTGGGGCGGCGGTGTCGTGCGGTGGGGAGGCTGGGGGGGTGGGTCCCATTCCTGAGCCACGCGAGGACGGATGCGCCCTGGTCACCGGCGCCTCCAAGGGCATCGGCGCGGCGATCGCGCGTGCGCTGGCGGCCGACGGCTGGGGCGTGGGCGTCAACTTCAACTCCGACCGGCCCGGGGCCGACGCCGTGGTGTCCGCGATCGAGGCCGACGGCGGCCGCGCGATGGCGGTCGGCGGCGATGTGGCCGATCCCACGGTCCCGGACCAGCTGTTTCAGGCCCTGGAGGCTCACTTCGGCTGCCCCGTGCTGGTGCTCGTCAACAACGCCGGCATCACCCGGGACGACCTCACCCCCTCGCTGGACGACGAGGCGTGGGACGCGGTCATCCAGACCGACCTGAGCGCGGCGTTCCGCCTCACCCGCCGGGCGCTGCGGCCGATGATGCGCGCCCGCCGGGGACGGATCGTCAACGTGTCATCCGTGGTGGGACTGCGCGCCAACCCGGGCCAGGCCAACTACGCGGCGGCCAAGGCCGGGCTGATCGCGCTCACCAAGACGTCGGCCGTGGAGGTGGCTCGGCGCGGCATCACGATCAACGCCGTCGCCCCCGGTCTGATCGAGACCGACATGATGGCCGGCGCGTCCGCCGACCTCGTGGGCCACATTCCCGCGCGCCGGGTCGGCACACCGGAGGAGGTCGCCGCATGCGTGCGCTTCCTGACGTCCGATGCGGCGAGTTATGTAACCGGTGCAGTGCTATCCGTTGACGGCGGCCTGGCCGCGTGAACGCAGAAAGAAACGAATAGAGGAGCCACACATATATGTCAGTGACAACGGAACAGGTGGAGAGCCGCGTCGTCGAGACGCTGGCCAGCTTCGGCCCCGACGAGAGCCAGATCACCCGCGACGCGACCTTCGAGGAGCTCGACATCGACTCGCTGGACCTCGTCGAGCTTGCCCAGGTGGTCGAGGACGAGTACGGCGTCGTGCTCAAGGGCGAGGACATGAAGGACCTCAAGACGGTCGGCGACGCCATCGACCTGATCGTGGCGCGGGCAGGCTGAGTGGGCTCGATGCCGGACAGACGTAAGGTCGTTGTCACCGGGCTCGGGGCGGTCACGCCGCTGGGGCTTGGCGCGGCCAACCTGCACGAGCGCTGGGCCGCCGGCGAGGTCGGCATCGCCGAGGGCGCCGGCGCCTGCCGCGACTTCGACGCCAAGAATCACCTCTCGGTCAAGGAGGCTCGTCGCCTGGACCGCTTCGCTCAGTTCGCCGTCGTCGCCGCCGGCGAGGCGGTGGCCGAGGCCGGCTGGGAGGAGGAGGCGCCGTATGACCCGATGCGCATCGGGTGCATCGTCGCCACCGGGATCGGCGGCCAGTCCACGATCGAGACCCAGCTCGACGTCATGCGCGAGCGCGGCGCCAAGATGGTCTCGCCGCTGGGCATCCCGCAGTACATGCCCAACGCCGCCGCCGCGGCGGTGACGATGAAGTACAAGCTGCGCGGCCAGAGCTACGGCGTCGTGTCGGCCTGCGCCAGCGGCGCCCATGCCGTCGGCTCGGCGCTGCGCATGATCCAGTACGGCGACGCCGACGCGGTGGTCTGCGGGGGCGCGGAGGCGACGCTGACCGATTTCGGCTTCGCCTGCTTCAACTCGATGCAGGCGCTCTCGCCGACCGGCATCAGCCGCCCGTTCGACGCGCGCCGCGACGGGTTCGTGATGGGCGAGGGCGCTGGGATGCTCGTCCTCGAGGATGCGGAGTCCGCGCGGGAGCGCGGCGCCACGATCCTCGGCGAGGTGGCCGGCTACGGATCCACCACCGACGCTCACCACCTCACGGCGCCCGAGCCGACCGGCGGACCCGCGTCGCGCGCAATCGAGCTGGCGTTGCGCGATGCCGGCGTGGACGCGTCAAACATCGACTACATCAACGCCCACGGCACCTCGACCCAGCTCAACGATGCCGCCGAGACGGCGGCGATCAAGCGGGCGCTGGGCGCCGAGGCCAAGCGCATCCCGGTCTCCTCCACCAAGTCCTCGATCGGCCACACGCTCGGCGCGGCCGGCGCCGTGGAGGCGGTGGCGACGTTCCGGACGCTGATCACAGGGGTGATCGCGCCGACGCTGGGTTACGAGGTCCCGGACCCCGAGCTGGATCTGGACTACGTCCCCGGCGAGGCCCGCCCGCTGGTGACCGGCAACGGTCACCCGCCGCTGGCGCTGTCCAACTCGTTCGCGTTCGGCGGCCACAACGTGTCCCTGGCGCTGCGCGGAGCGGCTCGATGAGCGCCACTGCGCTACCGGAGGCCGGTCAGCGGCTCAGCCCGCTCGAGCGCCTGGAGGCCCTGTGCGACCCCGGCTCGCTGCGGGTCCTGCGGTCCCGCGCCCGGTCTGCGCGGCTGGGCGACCGCGCGGTGGACGGCGACGGCGTCGTCGGCGCCACCGGCGCCGTCCACGGGCGCCCGATCGCCTGCTACGCCCAGGACGGGACGTTCCTGGGCGGCTCGCTGGGCGAGCGCCATGCCGACACGATCGTCCGCGTGCTCAGCACCGCCCAGCGCGCCCGCATCCCCGTGGTCGGGTTCGTGGAGTCCGGCGGCGCGCGCATGCAGGAGGGCACCGCGGCGCTGGCCGGCTACGGGCGCATCTTCCGCGAGACGGTCGCGCTGACCGGGGTGGTGCCGCAGATCTCGATCGTCTCCGGCGCCTCGGCCGGTGGCGGCGCGTACTCGCCGGCGCTGACCGACCTCATCGTCATGACCCAGGACGCGGCGATGTTCCTCACCGGCCCGGGCGTGGTGCGCGAGGCGCTGGGCGAGGAGATCGACGCCTCCGGCCTCGGCGGCCCGCAGGTGCACGACCGCAACGGCGTCTGCCACCTGGTGGAGCGCGACGAGGCCTCAGCCGCCCTGCGCGTGCGCGAGCTGCTGTCCTACCTGCCGTCGGCGGCGGGTCAGGCCCCGCCGCGCGGCGTGCCCACGGCGCCGGCGGACGCCGATCCGGGCGCCTTCGTCCCGGCCGAATCGCGGAGCGCCTATGACGTGCGCCACGCGCTGGGGGCGATCGTGGACCGCGGCTCGCTGCTCGAACTGCGGCCGCGGTGGGCGCGCAACATGGTCACCGCGCTGGCGCGCCTGGACGGGCGGCCGGTCGGCATCGTCGCCAACCAGCCGCGCTACCTCGGCGGCGTCCTCGACGCCGAAGGTTCGGAGAAGGCGGCGCAGTTCGTCAACTTCTGCAACTCATTCGGCGTGCCGCTCGTCGCCGTCGTCGACACACCCGGCTTCATGCCGGGGTCCAAGCAGGAGAAGGCGGGGGTGATCCGCCACGGCGCGTCGCTCGTACGGGCGTTCGCGGCTGCGCGGGTCCCCAAGCTCACCGTCGTCTTGCGCAAGAACTACGGCGGGGCCTACATCACGATGAACTCTCGCGACCTCGGCGCCGATCTGGTGCTCGCTTGGCCCGACGCGGAGATGGGGATCATGGGCGCCCGGGCCGCGGTGGGCGTGGTCAACCGCCGCGAGCTGTGGGCGGCCGACGACGCCGACGCCGAGCGCGACCGCCTCGCCAACGCCTACGCCGCCGAGCACCTGGGCGCGGAGGCCGCCGCCACCGAGGGGTTCGTCGACGAGATCATCGAGCCCTCCGAGACGCGGGACCGGCTCGCGTGGGCGCTGCACTCCTTCGCCGGCGAGAGTCGGTGAGGGCGTGATCCTGGAGGGCAAGCGCCTCCTCATCACCGGCGTCATCACCAAGGACTCGATCGCCTACCACGCCGCCGAGCAGGCCCAGAGGGAGGGCGCCGAGATCGTCCTCTCGAGCTTCGGGCGGGTGAGGCGGATGACCGAGCGGGCAGCCCAGCGCCTGCCCCAGCCCGCTGACGTGCTCGAGCTCGACGTCAACAAGACCGAGGATCTGGGCGCGTTGACGGAGTCGTTGCGCGAGCGCTGGGGTGCGATCGACGGCGCGCTGCACGCGATCGCCTTCGCGCCCCAGGACGCGCTGGGCGGCAAGTTCATGACTGCGCCCGCGGAGTCGGCGGCCGCGGCGTTTCAGACGAGCGCCTACTCGTTCAAGGCGCTGGCGGCGGCGCTGCAGCCATTGTTGTCGCGCGGGTCCGCGCTGGTGGGGATGGACTTCGACGCCACCGTGGCCTGGCCGATCTATGACTGGATGGGCGTGGCCAAGGCGGCGCTGGAGTCGGTGTCTCGCTACCTGGCGCGTGACCTCGGGCCCGAGGGCATCCGCGTCAACCTCGTGTCGGCCGGCCCGCTGGGGACGGTCGCCGCGCAGGGCATCCCGGGCTTCGAGCAGCTCGCAGACCTGTGGCGCCGGCAGGCGCCGCTGGGCTGGGACATGTCCGACCCGGTGCCGGTGGCCCGCACCATCTGCTGGCTGCTGTCCGATTACTCGCAGGGCATCAGCGGCGAGATCGTCCACGTCGACGGCGGCTTTCACGCCGTCGGCGCGCCGGTTGCGCCGGCCTGACCCCCCGCGGGATCAACCAGCCAGCTCGGGTGGGAGGGCCTTGGGCCCGTCGGGATACATCCACTCCAACAGCTCCGGGGTCAGCTCCAGCGTGTTGGCGGCCTCGGGCGGCGCGCCGGCGACCAGCCACAGCGCGTCGGCATCGGTGTCGTTGAACACCTGCCGGATGCTCTCGGGCTCCACCAGCAGTGCCGACAGCGGTTGGAGCGTGAGCAGGTCGCCGTCGACCCGGATCCGGCCGGTGCCCTCGAGCAGCACGTAGAGCTCGTGCTCGCCGCGGTGGCGGTGGCGCGTGCTGGCCTGGCCCGGAGTCAGGCGCCACAGCCGCATCCCGAGGGTGCCGGCCTGAAGCTGCTTGGCCAGGTCGGTGTTCATCACGCCCATCTGGTTGGACGGCCGCCAGAACGCGTCGTCGGCGGTGAGCAGACGATGGGCCATGCCCGGAATGTACGCGGTGACGCCGCTAGCCGGAGCCCGAGCGGTGGCGGGCGAGGTAAGTGAAGGCGCTGTTCAGCGAAACAGGTCGCGCGCGGGGTCGCGCAGGAGCGCCTGCACACCCGGGCCGTCATGCGCCGTGACATGACGCCCGGCCCCGCTGACCAGCACGGCGGGCTGCATCGCGTCCTTGGCGCGGGCCAGGTCGGCGGCTGCGGCCAGCTCGTCGGCGACGGCGATCCACGTCGCCTTGAGGTCGCGGCCGCGCGCATCGGCGCGTCCGCGCCAGTCCTCGAGCGGGGCCAGCCCGGCGCATCCGATGGCCACGTCGACCTGCCCGTTGCGCCACGCCCGCCCGAAGGAGTCGGTGACGAGGACGCCGGGGGCCACCCCCAGGCGCTCGCGCAGGCCCGCGCGCAGGCGCCGGGCGGAGTCGTCGGGGTCGACGGGCAAGAGGATGACAGTGTCGTCGTTGGGGGCGTTGGATGCGTCGACCCCGGCGTTGGCGCAGACGAAACCGTGACGGGTGACGCTGATCAGCACCCCATTGACGGCACGGCGGACCTCTCTCGTCTCGTCGAGGACGACCTGGACATGGCGAGGGTCCTTGCCCAGCGCGTCGGCCAGCTCGCGCGCACGGTCGGTGGGGATCACCTCGGACAGCCGGCGGGTCCGGCCCTCGGCCTTGGAGATGAACTTGTGGGCCACCACGAGCACGTCGCCGGCGGACGGGGCGCCTGCGGGCATGGCGGCGGCGATGCACGCGGCGGGATCGTCGCCGGCGCGGATCTCCGGCAGCCCGTCAAGCGCCACTGCGGTGACGGGCGCGCTCACCCTCGGGCGCTCTCAGGTCCGGCTGCGCGCCAGCTGGCGCAGCATGCCGCGCGTGTGCGCGGCCCCGCCCCGCGTCTCGTCGAGCGTCGCCTCGACGGCCTGGAGGTCCTCCGGGGTGTCGAGGTCCAGCGCGAGCGACGGCACCTCGACGGTGAGCGCCGTGATCCCCGCGGCGCCGGCATGGCGCGTGTGGCGGTCGTGGCTGCCGGGACCGAATGACGGCTTCATGGCGTCGGGCGGGTTCAGGAGCAGCGCGTTGGTGCCGGTCCCATGGCGGTCGGGAACGATCAGGACGCACGGCGGATCCACGGGCCGGCGCAGCAGGTCGTCGATCTCGGTGGGGTCGAGGATCGGGCAGTCGCCGGGGACGAGCAGGACGCGATCGGCGCCCAGCTCCAGCGCGCGCTCGATCCCGCGGGCCGCGGCGTCGTTGTGGCCGGTGTCCTCGTCGTCGCAGACCGTGGCCCCATAGCCGCCCGCGATCCGCTGGGCGTTGTGGTCCTTGGAGACCACGAGCACCTGGTCCACCAGTGTGGTGCGGCGCAGCGCCACCAGCACGTCGGAGAACATCGCCTCCACCAGCGCGCGGCGCGGCCTGGGGTCCAGCTCCTGCGCCAGCCGCTGCTTGGCGTCGTCGAGCGTCTTGATGGGGAGGATGGCGAGGGTGGTCACGGCAGGTACACGCTAGCTGTCCGCCGGCCGGATCCCGCCGCTGGTGGGTTTGTGCGCTGTCATTTCCGCAGTCCCAGCGCGAATTGCAGCGTTTGCTCGGCCACCCGGCGCCGGCCCTCGGCGTCGGCCAGGAGCACGTCGGTCTCCAGCACGGGGAGGGCACGGGTGCGCTCGTCGGCGACGAGGCCGTCGATCAGCCCGTCGTAGGCCGCGGCGATCCCGGAGCTCGAGACCGTGCGCCGGGCCCAGCGCATGAACGCCTCGGTGGGTCCCTTCAGGACTCGCCCCTTGACGAGCGGGCTGACCGCGACCACGGGAGCCCGACTGGCCGTGATCGCCTTGCCGAGACCCGGGAGCGCGAGGATCGGCCCGATGGAGATCACAGGGTTGGACGGGCCGATGACGATCGCGCGAGCGTCACGGATGGCGGCGAGGACCTCAGGGGTGGGCGCGGCGGCACGAACGTGGCGGAAGTCGACGTCTTGGACCGGCCCCTCGCCGCGGCGGCGGATGAGGAACTCCTGAAGCGACCACCAGCTCCCGTCGGCCATGACCCGCGTGCGGACCGGCCTGTCGGACATCGGCAGCACGCGTGCGGCGATGCCCAGCGCGGCACAGATCCGCGCGTGGGCCTCGGTCAGCCGCGCGCCATCGTCCAGGGCGCGCGCCCGCTCGAGGCCGATGGCCAGGTCACGGTCGCCGAGGTTGAACCAGACGTCCACGCCGAGCGCCCGGAGCCCGTCCATGACGGCGAAGGTGTCACCGGCCAGACCCCAGCCGCGCTCGTCAATCTGGTCGGCAAGCCAGAACGCCACCAGATCGGGGTCGGGCGAGACGTGGGCGCCATAGATCTCGATGTCGTCGGCGGTGTTCGCCACCACGACCAGGTCGTCGCCGCCGACGACGTCCAGCATGCCGCGCGCCAGCTTCGCGCCGCCGGTGCCCCCGGCGAGCACGACGACGGGTCCGGTGGAGCTCACAGGCCCGTGATCTTGATCCCGGCGCGGCTCTTGTGGCGCACGTTGATGGAGATGAGCAGGGGTGTGAGCTGCTCGACGATGCGGGCCATCTCCAGGGGGCCGCAGTCCACGGCGCGGAGGCCGTCGATCCGGTCGACGAGCTCGATCAGCTTGGCCTTGTCGGCCTTGCGGTCACCGCAGACCAGGACGTCCTCGTCGAGGTCGTGGTCGAGGTCGGTGAGGAGGGCTGCGCTGACGGAGTGAAAGGCCGAGACGACGCGGACGCCGTCGGGGACCATCTCCTGGGCCTGCTGGGCGGCCGAGCCCTGCCAGACGCCGAGCGTGCGGGTGGCCTTGCCGCTGACCGCGGCGGCGAGCGGCACGGTGGCGTCGACCACGAGCTGCTCGGGGACGAGCGCGTTCTTGAGGTTGGTCAGCGTCTCGGATTGGGAGCGAAACGGAACGCTGAGGATGACGATCTCAGCGCCCTGGACCGCGTCGGCGTTCTCGGCGCCGCTGAACCCGGCGTCCGGGACGTGTGCCGCCGTGCGTTCGGCGGCCTCGCGCGCCCGCCCGGCGTCGCGCGAGCCGATCACCACGGGCACACCGGCGCGTCCCAGCCGCACGGCCAGGCCGAAGCCGAGCGCTCCCGTCCCGCCCACTATGCACACGGGGGTTGCCACGAGGCTGGGCAGTGTATGGATTGGCCGTCGCCAAGGCGGCTACACGTACACTGAAGGCACATTGCGTGGCGGGGTGAGGGTGCTGATGGTGGGCCTGGCGGCCTTGGCGATCGCCGTTCCGCTGGCGCGTGCCTCTCGGAGCGGCCCCGCTCCGCTCGCGGTCCAGAGCGCGTCGCTCGACCAGTCCGGCCGCGACCTCGCGTGGAGCGTCCAGATGAGCGCTCCGTTCTCGCCCGGCGCGCTGCGCGCCGCCGGCCGGTCCCTGTGCCTGCTGATCGAGGGGGTCCGGAACGATCAGGCCATTGGCCAGCTGTGCCTCACCGGACCGCGGCCGGGCGGTCGCACGCCGAGCGTGCAATACCGGCCGCTCGGCGGGACAGGAGGGTCCGGTATCGCGGCATCGTCGGTCATCGCCGCCACTGTCACCCGGGACGGCTCACGCCAGCTCACGGCGACGTTCCTGCCCTCGGCCATCGGCAACCCGTACACCCCGGTCCGTTGGCAGGTCGAGAGCACGCTGGCACGGCCGCACTGCACCAGCGCCACGGGGGCGGCGTGCGTGACGCTGTGGCCGGTCAAGGCCGCGATCGCCCAGCTCCACACGCCCCAGCCAGTCGGCTGCGCCGACACGGGGCCCGCGTTTGTCACGGGGATCACCACGGCTCAGCGCGAGATCGCGCTCACCTTCGACGATGGGCCGTGGTACCAGACCCCCCGGTTCCTCGCGCTACTCGAGCGCTACAAGGTTCCGGGGACGTTCTTCGAGGTCGGAGAGCACATCGCCCAGTACGGCGAGGGCGGGGCGATCGAGCGCCGCATGCTCGCCGACGGCGACATGATCGGCGACCACACCTGGAGCCACGTCGACGTCGCCGCGGGCGGGACGCTCGCCGCGGGCCAGATCGAGGAGACCGCGGACGCGATCCGCAACGCAACCCACGGGTTCACTCCGTGCCTGTTCCGTGCCCCCGAGGGCAACGTCAGCGCGACCCTGATCGGGGAGGCACGATCGCTGGGCTTCACGACGATCCAGTGGGACATCGATCCGCGCGACTGGGCCCTCCCGGGCGTCGGCGAGATCGAGGACAACGTGCTCGCCAACGCCCATCCGGGCGCGATCGTGATCATGCACGATGGCGGCGGCGACCGTTCGCAGACGCTGGCGGCTCTGCCGGACGTCATCGACACCCTGCGGGCACGCGGCTACACGTTCGTGACGGTCACGCAGCTGCTGGGGCAGCGCGTGATCTATCGCTAGCCGCCCGCGCCAGGTCGGCGTCGATAGCGTCCACCAGCGCGAGCCCGAACCGGAGCAGCGCGTCGAGCGCGCGAGGCTCCAGGGCGTCGGCGCGATCGCCGGCCTGGTGGGACCGGGGAGCGAGGCCGCGGTCGTCCAGGCAGCCGATGGTGAGCGCCGGGAGGCGGCGCATGCGCGCCGGCAGCGCGGGAGAGGTGCCGCGGCCGCGGTGGGGGCGAGCGCCCGGGCCGTCGTTGCCGGCGCCGGCTCGCGCCGCGAGCCGGCGCAGCCGTCCCAGCGTGGACAGCGGCACCAGCGGGCCGTCGGAGACCCACCAGCCAGGCTGCCCGGCACCCGCGGCGGCGACCCCGAGCACGATCGTGTTGCCGGCGCGCAGCTCGCGCCGGCGGGCGCGGAGGTGGCGTTTGAGGCCCACCATGCCGGCCTCGCCGGCGCCCTGGAGGACGAGCTCCACGTCCAGCCGCGCGGGCGGGGCGGCGTCGAGCGCGCGCACCAGCGCCAGCGCCACGGCCGTTCCGGCGCCGTTGTCGCCGGCGGCCGGGCCGAAAGGCGCGCTTCCCAGCTCCAGCAGCAGCGCCAGCGCGATGACCAGGCCCGCGGTCGGGATGAGCTGGATGACGCCGATCGGGATCCCGCCGGCCCCGCCGTGGCGCAGAGCGGCCACGATCAGCAGCCAGACCATGGCGATCCCCAGCCAGCCCAGCCACCCGGGGGTGAGGCGGCCGCCGCCGGCCAGGCGCTTGCCGCGCGCGACCGACACTCGCAGCCAGTTGCGGTAGGCCAGCCCGGCGCGGCCCGCGTCGTAGTTGGCGGTGACGATCAGGCGGACCCGGCGCTCGCCGGCGGTGGCGACGGCGGCCCCAGCCGGGCTGACGACGTTCTGGCTGGCGTGCTCGCGGGTGAGCCGTCGGCCGATCGAGTGGCCGGTCACGGCGTCGCCGACGACGCACAGCAGCGCCGCGAGGACGATCGCGCCCCCGAGCACAGGATGGTGGACGGCGAGCAGGCTGCCGACGATCGCCAGCAGCACGTGCGAGGCGTGGGCCAGCGCCCCGTTGGGCCGGCACCAGAACGTCTCGAGGGTGGCCCGGCGGCGGCTCGCTCGCACCTGGGAAGCGAGCCACACGGCCGCGCGGCGCTCGGCGTCGGTGCCGGCGCCGCGGCCCTCGAACGCGGTGAGCCGTCGGGCGGTGTCGGAGGCCGACATCGCCCGGATGATCCCAGGGACGCTTGAGCAGCGGGACCGGGCGTGCCGCGCCGATCTAGTACAACCGGTGCCGATGAGCGTTGCCGAGGACGAACTGCTGGCCGTGGCCCACGAAGCGGCGAGCGCCGCGGCGGCGGAGCTGATGTCCCGGTTCGGCGGCCGCGTGCGCGGATTGCGGACCAAGAGCACGGCGACCGACCCCGTCTCCGACGCGGACCTCGCCGCCGAGGCCGAGATCCGGCGCGTGCTCGGCGAGCGCCGACCTGGCGACGCCATCCTGGGCGAGGAGGGGGGGAAAGCGGCGACGGCGAGCTGCGCTGGATCGTCGATCCCCTCGACGGCACCGTCAACTTCCTCTTCGGGATCCCCCAATTCTCGGTCAGCGTGGCCTGCCAGGACCGCGACGGGATGGTGGTGGGGGTGGTGCTCGATCCCGTCCGGGAGGAGACCTTCGCCGCCACCCGCTCGGGATCGCCGACGCTCAACGACTCCGAGATCGCCGGCTCCACGCGAGACGAGCTGGCCACCGCTCTGGTCTCGACCGGTTTTGCCTACGACGCTGAGGTCCGGGCCAAGCAGGCCGTCGTCATGGGCCGCGTGCTGCCCCGGGTGCGCGACATCCGGCGCGCCGGGTCGGCGGCGCTCGACCTTGCGTGGCTCGCCTGCGGCCGCTACGACGCCTATTACGAGCGCGGCGTCAACCTCTGGGACTACGCCGCCGGCGAGCTGATTGCGGCGCGCGCCGGCCTCGCCGTGCGCGAGCTTCCGGCCGCTGATGACGGCCCGGCAGGCCTGGCCGCTGCCGCCCCGGCTCTGCTGGACGAGCTGCTGGGCCTGATCCTCAGCGGCGCCCGTCCCTAGACTTCGCCTACCCGCGGCGGTGGTGGAACGGTAGACACGATGGACTCAAAATCCATTGTCCTTCGGGACGTGGGGGTTCGAATCCCCCCCGCCGTATCGGTTGCTAGGTGACCGGAACCGCGAAGGCGACGGTGTCGACGTCAGTCATCGTCGAGCACTGCAGATACCAGCGGTAGTCCACGCCCAGCCCGGCCACGAAGTCGGGGATCGCGACCAGGTCGTCGGGCCGGTGGTAGCAGGCGATGGCCAGGCGGGGCCGCTGGTTGCGGATGGTCTCCGCTGCGCCCTGCAACACGCCCAGGTCGGCGCCCTCGACGTCGACCTTCATGAAGTCCACGTGCGGGACGACGCCGTCGCGCACGAGCTCGTCCACGCTCTCGGTGCGCAGCGCCAGCAGCTCGAAGTCGGTGGCGCCCGACTCGGGCTGGAGCGCGGCGCCGGCCGCGATCACGTCGGGCATCCACACCTCCGCGCCCGACTCGGCGCCGAGCGGATCAGACCAGACGTGGATGCGCCGGGCCAGCTCGGGGTTGAGCACCAGATTCTGATCGAGGATCTGCCGATTTCCGGGCGCCGGCTCGAAGGTGTGCACCATCCCCTCCGGGCCGACGGCGTGCGCGAACCACAGGGCCGTATCGCCCCAGCACCCGCCCGCGTCGAGGACGACGTCGCCGGGACGCGGCCGGGCAGGCACCGACTCGTGGCGGTAGGCGTACTGCGAGAAGGCCATCGTCGAGGCGAGCGGGAGCTGCGGACCGATCACCTCCATCGGCAGCCCGAACGGGCGCAGGTCGTAGTGGTGAAGCTGCCATTCGACGGGCATGCCGGCCATGCGGACCACGAAGCCGCGCCGCAGTGCGTGAGCCCCGAGCGCGATGACCGTGCGCCGGTAGGCGTCGGGCTCGAGCTGGAGGCGCACATGCGCGGGCCCGAGCGCCCGGTAGGCGAGGAACCTCAGCAGCAGGTCGCGGGAGGCCTCATCGCCGAGCGCGTTCCACAGGGTGCCGGCGCACTCGAGGATCGAGAGCTGCTCCTCGATGCGCTCGCCCGCATGCGCGGGATCGGGGAGCGCCACCCCGAACGGCTGGAAGAGATAGTCGATGTTGTCGGCGAGATGGGTCGCCTGGGCCGTGGCGACCGTCTGGAGGAAGCGCGCGCGGCACGCGTGGTCAGGCTCGGCGGGCGCGGAGGCGCGCGTGATGACCGGCGCTGTGTCCATCCCCGAGGTCATCGGCGCCGGGCGCGGATGCTTGAGGCCGCGCTATGCGGTGGCGGCAGTCGGGCCGTGCGCGATCGGCTTCGAGCCGCGGCGCCGCGCCTCTTCCTCGGGCACCTCGAGCTCGACGTTCCAGCCCTGAGCGAAGCCGATCATGGCGAAGACCACGAGCGCGATCTCGACCGGGATGAGCAGCAGCGTGATCGTGCCGAGCACGTCGGTGCCGAGTCCGTTGCCGCCGAACAGCGACTGGGCGGCACCGAAGCCGTGATGGTTGCGATCAAACCAGCTGGTGCCGTCCAGGCCAAAGCCGGAGATGACGGCGATGATGAGCAGCAGCACCGCCAGGGCGGCGGCGATCGGCAGAAGCCCGCGCGCCCAGCGCAGGATGTAAAACGCGATGACCAGGTAGACGGCCGACCAGATGAAGTTGACCGGCTTCATCCCCTGCAGCTTGCTCCAGCCGCCCACCGTCAGGATCACCATGAGCACCACCGAGGCGATCAGCAGGCCCACGACGATGAGCTTGGTCAGCTTGCAGATCGCCTTATCCCGGTTGGGATGGATGACGACGTAGCCGGGTGAGACATTGCGGACCTGAGCCACGCGCGGACCTTATCTCCTCGATGGGGTCGACACGCCGACAGCATTCCCGGTCTGCGTGCCTCACAATCTCCGCGACGCCGCGCGGGCGTGGTGAAACGGTAGACACGCCGGCTTTAGGTGCCGGTGGGCGCAAGCCCGTGGGGGTTCGACTCCCTCCGCCCGCATTGTCCGTCGCGCTCAGAGCGTGGCCGCCACCGAGCGCTCCTTGGAGTACTGCCACAGCGCCTTGTCCAGCGTGCGGAGCGAGACGCCGCACCGCTGGGCCAGCTCCCGGCAGGCCCCGAGGTAGCCCAGCCAGAACGCCACCGGGTACGTGGAGCGCGGCTTGACGCCGAGCGACTCCAGCGCCCGGACGTCGAGGATGGGGTACAGGGCGGGGAAGGCGAAGTACAGGAGGGTGGACGCCGTGGGGACGCCGACGCCGTCCAGCGACAGCAGTGCGTCCATCCGGGCCGCCTCGTCGGGGTCGGCGAGCGCCCGGCGGGTGGCCGAGCGGACGCGGGCCTCGCTGTTGAGGGCCACCCGGGGGGTGCTCCGCACCGTCTTCCAGGCACACACGAGCACGAACTCGCGCCGCCGGTAGTGGCCGCGGGCGCGGGCGGCGGCGCCGGCGGCCTCGCAGGCGCTGTCGTCTCCCACCGGGAAGCGCGCGGCGAGCGCGGGCACCTGTTCGGGCGGGAACTGGATCTCGAAGGCGGCCACGGGTCCATATGGTGCAGGGTCTGCGGGCAGCGGGGCCCCGGCGCGGGCCGGTACCATCGCAGGACCTCACAGGGGAGTGAGTTAATGGCTATGCGCGCGGTCTCCAAAACCGTGAATCCGGGTTCGAATCCCGGCTCCCCTGCTTCTCGCCCCCGGGTCCGTGATGCTCTCGCACACCGTCTACCGCACCTTCCACACCGCCCGGCGCCGCGAGTTCATCCGGATCACGGAGGACGTGGCCGAGGCCGTCCGCGATGCCGGCATCGCTGAGGGAATGGCGCTGGTCTGCGCGATGCACATCACCGCGGGCGTCTGGATCAACGACGACGAGCCCGGGCTCCAGGAGGACACGCTGGAGTGGCTGGACAAGGTGGCGCCGCCGAGCTGGCAGGCGCCCGTCAACGAGGTGGCGCGCGAACTGCTGCCCGATCCCGGCGACTACCGCCACCACCGCGGCGGCGAGGACAACGGCGACGCCCACCTGAAGAACCTGCTCGTCCACCACCAGGTGATCGTCCCGGTCACCGACGGTCGCCTCGACCTCGGACCCTGGCAGCAGGTGTTCTACTGCGAGTTCGACGGCGGGCGCCCCAAGCGGCTCGTCATCAAGGTCCTGGGGGAGTAGGCGCTGGAGGGGTCGCGGATCTTCGGGCCCGGCGTTCTGTCGGGCCGCGTGGCCGTGGTGACCGGCGGGGGCACCAACCTGGGCAAGGCCGCCGCCGCCGAGCTGGTTCGCTGCGGCGCGTCGGTCCTCATCGCCGGGCGCCGCGAGGAGGTGCTGGCCGAGGCCGCGGGGGAGCTGGGGGACGGGTGCTCCTGGGTCGCCGGCGACATCCGGGGGCCGGACGGCGCCGAGGCGATCGTCAGCGCGGCGCTGGAGCGCCACGGGCGGCTGGACTTCCTGCTCAACAACGCCGGCGGCCAGTACTTCGTGCCGGCCGAGGGCATCACCGCCAAGGGCTGGAACGCGGTTCAGCGCCTCAACGTCGGCGGTACCCTGGCGATGTGTCAGGCGGCGTACGACCTGGCCATGCGCTCGGCGGGCGGAGGAACGATCGTCAACGTCACGGTCTCACCCCACCAGGGCTTTCCGGCGATGGCTCACACCGGAGCGGCCCGCGCGGCGGTCGAGGCGTTGACCAAGGAGCTGGCCGCGCAGTGGGCGGGTGACGGGGTCGCCGTGAGCGCGATCGCGCTCGGTCGCCTGGCCACCGAGTCATTGAAGAAATACCCCGCCGAGCTGTGGCGGCGAGCCGCCGAGTCCGTGCCTCTCCAGCGCCTCGGCGAGGTGGAGGAGTACGGCTGGCTGGTGGCACTGCTGGCCACGCCGCTGGGGCGCGCGCTGTCCGGATCGGTGGTCACCCTCGACGGCGCGCTGGACAACTGGACCGGGCCGTGGCCTCCCCAGGACCTCGTGCGCGACGGCGACGTGCCGACTGAGGAGCGCCCTGCGCCACCGCTCCCCGGCGCTTGACGCTCAGAACGCACGACGTGGTCGTGCCCTGACCCCACCGCGCCGCGTTACCATCGGTCCTCCCGCGGGCGAAGTGTTGTGGTTGCACAGAAGCCTTCCAAGCTTCTAGGGCGGGTTCGATTCCCGTCGCCCGCTCTGCGGCCGGTTATCATCGGCGCAAGCCACGGGGAGTGGCGCAGTCTGGTAGCGCACCCGGCTGGGGGCCGGGCGGTCGCAGGTTCAAATCCTGTCTCCCCGATGTAGGAACTAGCTGCAAATCGAAGGTTTCCGATTTGCAGCTAGTTCATTGGAAATGCCCAGAGGGCATCAAAGGGGCATCAAACGTAGGGCTTCGTATGGGGCTGGGAGCGCCTTGGGGGTGATGTGCGACGAAGGCTGGGCCGCTGTTCCGAGCTGTCCGGAAGCGGCAGCGGGGTGGCCGGAGCCGGTCGGCGGCGAGACTGCCGGTGTTGCGTGACAGCGAAAGCCAGGGTCAGTCGACGGTCTGGAAATCGCCGGGCTTCCAGGAGCCGTCAAACGCCGGCGCTTGGGGTCCGTAGATGCGGATGTAGGCAAACCAGCCACGACCGGGGATCGTCTGGAGCCAGGCGCCGGCGCCGTCGGCGGGGGCGGTAGGGCCAAAGCGCAGCTCAGCGGTGCCCGAGGCTGGCAGGTCGCGCAGCTCAAACAGCGAGCGCTGCGCGGCCATTCCCTGCTCGGCTTGGACCTGCGAACGGGTCTCGGCGTCATAAATGGTGATCGACCAGAACAGGCTCCCCGGGACCGGGAGCGGGATCGAGAGCCGGTAGTCGAAGTCGGCGTTATCGGCGATCAGGCTGGCCCACTCCCAGCGCCGGTCAGGCCAGGCGCGGATGTCGTCGCGGATACCGGCGAACGCGGACACGAGCAGCTGATCGCGTCCCGTGCGCGCGGCGTGCTCGAGGATCGCGGTGGTGCGGTCGGCGGGCGCAAACGGGGTACCGCGGCCGATCCCGAGCGAGGACAGCAGCCCGTACATCGGGCGGAACTCCTCGAGGACCGGCTCGGCTTCGAGGATCCCATGCAAGGTCTGCCAGAACTGGAGGTTGTCCTCCCATCGCAGACAGGTGCTGTCGATGTCGCGTTGTGTTGTCTCGACCATCTCCAGCGGCTGCGGGTCAGCACCGGGGGCCGGCAGTGGGTATACCCGCACGGCGCGCAGCGCCTCGAGGGCCTTGTCCTGGTCTCCGCCGACCGGCAGCGCGCGTAGCGCCACCAGCACCTTGTAGGAGGCCGTCGCCGTCCAGTTGGCCGGCAGCTTCAGCGCGAGGGTGACGGGCCGCCGCGCCTCGGGCGCGCCAGTCCTAAGTGTGACGGCGGCCTTGAGCTTGTCTCGGTCCGCCGGTCGTCCCGTTCATGATCACAGATCATTGCTTTATGCAACAATAGCTATATGCAAGGGTCCCCAGCGCGGAAACGTGAGACCGTGCCGGCCGGCGACGAGCTCGTCGACGCGGTGCTGGGGGCCAGCCGGGCGCTGGTGGCGGTCGCGGCTCGTTCGTTGGCCGGCGTCGCGGAGGACGTGACCCTGCCGCAGTACCGGTTCCTGATCGAGTTGGCCTCGCGAGGCCCGCAGCGCCTGGCCGATTTGGCCACAGCCCTGGGTGTCGATCGGTCGACGGCCACGCGGATGTGCGACCGCCTGGTGCGTAAGCGCTTGGTCACGCGGCGTCGTGCCCGGGAAGATCGTCGGACGGTGCGGGTGTCTTTGACCGCCGCCGGCGGGAAGCTGATCGCCGAGGTGAGTCGGCGTCGGCGGGTGGAGATCGCGACGATCGTTCAGCGGATGCCGAAGGCTCATCATGATCCCGTCGTGCGGGCGTTGCGGGCGTTTGCGGACGCGGCGGGGGAGGTGCCCGAGCAGGATTGGTCGCTGGGATGGGACCTGGACTAATGGCCGCTGACTCCCTGGTCGGCAGGCAGTCAAGCCCGTCGCGCCGGTCGGTTGTGCGGACGGCGTCGGCATGGCTGGGCGGTAACCGGCTGGGGCTAGTGGTAATGGCGCTGGTGGTCGGGGCGGGCGCTGGCCTCGGCGCCGCAGTGTTTCGCGAGATGGTGTTCGGGGCGACGTGGCTGGTGACCGGTCATGACCAGTTCGGCCAGCAGGGTCACGCTGCGAGCGCACACCTGCCGGGGTTGGGGATCTGGTTCGTGCTGCTGGTCCCGGTCGTGGGCGGTCTGATCTACGGTCCGCTGATCTATCGGTTTGCCCGGGAGGCCCGGGGCCACGGCGTTCCGGAGGTGATGCTAGCTGTCTCGGAGAACGGGGGGCGGATCCGGCCGCCGGTGACGATCGTCAAGGCGGTGGCATCCGCGATCACCATCGGCGTCGGTGGCTCGGTCGGCCGCGAGGGCCCGATCGTGCAGATCGGCTCGGCGCTGGCCTCGACCCTCGGTCAGTTGGTGCGGATGTCTGAGAGTCGGCTGCGGATCATCGTTGCCTGTGGCGCTGCTGGCGGGATCGCGGCGACGTTTAACGCTCCGCTCACCGGATTGTTCTTCGGCTTTGAGATCGTGCTGCGCGAGTTCTCGCTCGATGCGCTGGTGGCGACCGGTCTCGCGGCGGTCACCGGCGATGTCATCAGCCGGGCGATCTTCGGATCGGCGCCGTTCTTCAGCATGATCCCGCATGGGCTGTCGGTGACCAACGACACCACCTATCTGCTGGTCGTGGTCCTCGCGGTCGTGGCCGGGTTGATCGGGATCGGGTTCAAGACCTTCCTGTACTGGCTGGAGGATTTCGTGGACGAGCTGTGGAAGGGCCGGCCCGAGTGGGCGCGTCCGGCGGTCGGTGGCGTCGCGCTCGGCGCGCTGCTGCTGGCCGTCCCCCAGATGTACGGCGTCGGCTATCCGGTGATGAACAACGTGATCGGCGGTCACGTCGTCGTCGGTCTGATCCTGCTGTTCCTGGTCAGCAAGGTCCTGGCCACCAGCCTCACCCTGTCGATCGGCGGGTCCGGCGGCGTGTTCGCCCCGTCGCTGTTCATCGGCGCGATGGCAGGGATGGTGTTCGGCACGCTCGTCCACCATCTCTTCGGGTCGGCGGTCGGTCCCCCGGCGCTGTATGCCGTGGTCGCGATGGGCGGCGTGTTCGCGGCCGCTGCCCAAGCGCCGCTGACCGCGATCGCCAGCGTCGCAGAGATGACCGCCAACTTCACCCTGACGCTCCCGATCATGCTCACCTGCGGGGTCGCCGCCGCGGTCTCCAAGCACCTCTCCTACGGCAGCGTGTACACGACCAAGCTGCTGCGGCGCGGGATCGACATCGAACGGCCCAAGACCACCAACGTGCTACAGAGCCTGACTGTCGCTGACGCGATGGCACCCGTCCCGCGGTTCGTCGCCGCCGCCCACCTGCGCGTAGACCAGGACGCCAAGGCCGACGGGGAAGGCGTGACCACTACGAATTGGGAGAACCTTGTCGGATTGGTGACCGATGCCCGTCAGCCCCAGGAGCTGTTTGGCGATGAGACCCTCGAGCAGGCACTGCGCCAGCTCACGCTCTACGGCCCGGCGGGACTCCCGGTCCTCTCTGATAACCGTGAGCACCTGCAGGGTTGGATCACCCGACACGACATCCTTGACGCGCTGGGTCGGGCCGTGCGGTCCTCTGAGCGATCGATCGAGCGGGGCGCATTGGCTGCGGACTTCGGCGCCGATGACCCCTCAATGGTCGCGCACCGGTCCAGCACCCCGCTGACCGGCTATGAGATCCTCGAACTCACCATCGCCCCGGACTCGGCGGCGGTCGGGCGGCGAGTCGACGAGGTCGCGTGGCCTCCGAACTGTCTCGTGGTCGCCGTCCGCGACGGGCACGAACCTGTCGTGCTCGATGGTGACACTGTCCTACATGCCGGGGAGCGGGTGACCCTGCTCGCGGCCCAGCACCGCGTCCGAGACCTACCCGCGAGGGCCGATCCCGGGCGCGAAAGGGTGATGGCCTGCGAATGAGTGCAGGCCTCGGTGGGGCGCGTCGTCGTGGCTGACGGGCTTCTCGCTGTCGTATTCGTCGGTGCCGCAGCGGTCAGCCTAGCGACGAGCTGGCTGCTGGTCTCGCGGCTCGAGCGGATCGGAGCGCGGCTGGGCCTGTCGGAGGCGCTGCTGGGAATGCTGGCCGCGCTCGCGGCCGACGCCCCTGAGATCACCGCCAGCGTGACGGCGTTGGCCGGGCATCACGCGCAGATCGGCGCCGGCGTCGTGATCGGATCAAACGTGTTCAACCTCGCCGCTCTGCTCGGGCTCGGTGCGGTCGTCGCCGGCGAGATCACACTGCACCGGCGCGTGATCCTGTTCGAGGGGACGGTCGCGATGCTGATCGCGGCGGTCTGTCTCGCCGTTGTGCTCGGCGGCCCCGGACCCGAGGTCGGTCTGCTCGCCTGCGTCGCGGTGCTGGTCCCGTACCTCATCGTCTCCGGTATCAGCGCGCAGCGGTTGGGGACATTGGGGCTACCACAGGCGTGGGTGCGCTGGGTATCAGACGCAGTCGTCGAGGAGGAGCACGAGCTCGAGCCAGCGATCCATCCATCGCAGGCGGATGGTCGCGATGTGATCATCGCCGTCCTCGCCACGGCCGTCGTAGTCGGCGCCAGCGTCGCGATGGAGCTGACCGCGTCGACGCTGGGCGCTCGGCGCCATGTCCCGGAGATCGTCATCGGAGGACTGGTGCTCGCCGGCGTCACCAGCCTTCCCAATGCCGTCTCCGCGCTCTATCTAGCCGTCCGCGGACGCGGCGCAGCCACGCTCAGCATCGCCCTGAACAGCAATGCTCTGAACGTCACTATCGGTCTACTGCTCCCCGGGGTGCTCGTGGGGCTCGGCGCGCCCTCCGGGCAGGCGACACTCGTTGCCGCCTGGTATCTCGGCCTGACCGCGGTGACGTTGGCCTGCGCGTACGCCGGCCCAGGGCTGCGTCGATCTCATGGCGCACTGATCATCGGCGGCTACCTCGCGTTCGTCGCGGCCGTTCTCATCACGAGTTGACAGTTCCGGCCACGTAACCATTCCGCCCGGTGCCAGCGACGTGATGGGAGTGTGGCCAGTCCGCGTCGAGTCCCTGCTTGCTCTCGCCGCAGATGCGGCGCAGATTTCTCCTTGTCAGCCGAGAGACGCCCTCTGGATTACATGAGCGGGCCCAAGCGACGACGGCCGGGCGTCCGGATTACGAAACGACCGGGGGCGCTACGCGACTCAGCGAACGGTCCGGAGCGTGCGGTGGTCGATCGACCACCGGACGCTCGACGGCCGGCTTCGGCGTCTCAGTGCCCAACCCCTACTGCGACGAGTCCTTTCACGCGGTAGCGGGCGTCGGGCCGGGCGCAGAGAGGTGGTCTCGCTATGCCCAGCCGGCGGAGATTCGAGCGCTCGGTCAGACTCGCGCAGTGCCAGCGGGTCGCCCGCCCAAGGTCAGCAAGTGAGGCCGAAGTGCCCGCACATGGTCGTCGCCGACGCCGCGCCGCCGAGCTTGGCGAGCCCGAAGATCTGCTCGGTCGTTGCCAGGAGCGAGTAGTGCGTCCACTGCGTCCCGTCCCGTCCCGAGGACTTGGACGAGACCACGATCATCGGTATGCGGTTGTTTGGCGGAGAGGTGGGACCCTGAGACATATTTGACGAGCCCTCGTCGAACGTTACAAAGATCACGGTGTTGCCGGACTTGTACTGCGGCGTGTTCATGAACAGCGGCATCTCGCTGGCGAGCCAGCGATCCGCAGTCGCGGTCGAACAGTCGTGCGCGTCGTTACACAGGTTAGGCGCGACGAACGTGAACTTCGCCGACAGGTCCGGTGTGGACCCGGTCGTGTATGGGGTGTCGTACTTGGGGCAGTCTGGTCCGAGTGTCCTGACGTAGTAGGCCTCAGGGTTGTGCCTGACGGCGTACTCCGCGGAGTTGCTGGTGTCGCACGGCGATGGCATCGACTCTTCGAAGGACCGAGACTGTCCGTTGGGGAGCTGATTGAAGATGCTTTGGTGAGCCAGTTGCTGGTAACTATCGTCGTAGCAACACGGGATTCCGCCAGTGGCTCCCGTGTAGTTGTCGGCGCTGTAGTGCCCGAGCGCGTGATAGTTCGTCGCGTTGCCGTACGCCTTCGCGAGCTGCGTGAAGTAGGTGCAGCAGTTGTTACCGATGATGTTGCTCTGATCTTCATTCTCAAACCAGATCCACACCACGTGCTGGATCTTCCCGGCACCACTTCCGCCCCCGGCCGACCCGCGGGTCGAGCCGGGCGATCCAGGCGTGCCGGTCGAGACTGCCGAGCCACTGGTCGAGCTGCCGTGCCGCAGCCCCGGACGCGCATGCGTCGTCGGCGGTGGAAGCTCGGAAGTGCGCGTCGTCACGGTGCTAGCACCGCACCCGGTCAGGGTCAGGGTCAGGACCACCACGATCGCGGACAGTCTGCGCACCAACCCATTCTCCCGCCGGCCACACCCTGCTTCAACCACCCGATCGCACGACCGCGGGACCAAACCGACGCACATTCACGCCCTCGGGCTTGCCAATCGCGAGGCGCTCGCGTAGTCGGCCGACCGGCCGCCAAGACGCGCTGGTGCCAGCAGCATCGGCTGAGTGGCTGGCGAGTGCTTTGCGCGACGAGCGATCACCAGCCGGTCGTCACGATGCCGGCGTGAGCAAGGTTCCGGCGAGGCGAGCGGCTCCACGCGATGGGGGCTCGTGCCGGTACCCGCAGAGAAGGCCGTCGCTGCGTAGCCAACGAAGGCTGGATACGGCGGCCGCCTCGGCCATCCTATCCGCGCGAACGAGGGGCGCAGCCGGGGAGCGCGAGATGACCGCGCCCGCACGAGAGCAGGTCGGTTGAAGTCAGGCGTGGGTTTGATGGCGCCCCGACGGGCATCGGGTCCGCGCCGTTCGTAGGTCAGTAGTTGCGCCGTGATGCCCGTGGTTACCGTAGTTTGCCGACCGCTAGCTCTGCGTTTAGAACGGCTGCGGAGTTCAGCGAACGAGTCGTAGGATCGGGTTTCGATAACCGCCTCGGGTGGGATCACGCGGGGTCGGAGTGGATAAGAGGGTGGAGGTGATCGCGTTGCCTGAACGCCTTGAGGTGCATATGCGCGACAGCGACGCGTTCGCTTGGTACATGGAGAAGGACCCGCTGCTGCGGTCGACCGTTGTGTGCGTCCTGCTGCTGGATGGCTGCCCGGACTGGGATCGGTTGCTAGAACGACTTGAGCGCAGCACGCGGCTGTCGCCGGGGTTTCGCCACCGGGTCGTGTTGCCGCCGTTGCGGCTGGCCACGCCCCGCTGGGTCGTTGATCCTGATTTCGACTTGTCGTGGCACGTTCGTCGGTTCGAGGCAGCATCCCCGAAGACGCTGGCGACGGTCTTGGAGTTCGCTCGTAAGACGGGGATGGCGGGCCTTGATCGTGATCGGCCGCTGTGGGAGTTCACGTTCATCGAGGGGCTTGAGGGCGGCCAGACGGCGCTCGTGATGAAGCTTCATCACTCGCTGACCGATGGCGTTGGTGGCATGGACATTGCGCGACTGCTGTTCGACGTCGAATCCGACCCCGGCGACCTCGGACCGCTGCCTGAGGCACCGGTGGGAGAGCATCTCGGCACCGTCGATCTGGCTCGGGATGCGCTTGGCTACGACTGGTCGCAGCTCTTCGACTTCTCCAAGCGTCACCTCGCCTCTGCGGTCGGCGATGTGGCGCACGCGCTGCGGCACCCCCGTGAAACCGTGACCGAGACCGTCGCGACCGGCCAGTCGATCGCGCACTTCGTTGAACCGGTGTCCGACACGCTGTCGCCGGTTATGACCGAGCGTCACCTGGCGTGGCACTACGACGTCCTCGAGTTCCCGCTGGCGGAGATCCTGGATGCCGCGCACGCTGCCGGCGCTAAGCACAACGATGCCTTCATCTCCGGCGTCACCGCTGGACTGCGCCTTTACCACGAACGACATGACACGCACATCGACGAACTGCGTGTCACGATGCCGGTCAGCATTCGCAAGGCGGAGGACCCGATCGGCGGCAACCGCATCACGCTCGTGAGGTTCAAGGTTCCGGTTGGCATCACTGACCCGAGCAAGCGGATGGCGGAGACCCACCTTCGCTGCGAATCCATGAAGAGTGATCGGTCGCTACCGTTCACCAACGCGATCGCTGGCACGCTGAACCTGTTGCCGCGCGCCGCCATCGGCGGGATGCTCAAGCACATCGATTTCCTCGCCAGCAACGTGCCTGGAATCGGGGTGCCGCTCTATCTCACCGGCGCGAAGGTCGACAGCTTCTACGGCTTCGGCCCCACGACCGGCGCCGCGCTAAATGTCACGCTGATGTCGTACTGCGGCACTTGCTACGTGGGCGTCAATATCGACACCGGTGCGGTGCCCGATCCCGACGTGATGATGGACTGCCTGCAGAACGGCTTTGAGGAGATTCTTGCCGTTGGGCGCGCGGCCGCACATGCCGTGTCACCGACCAGCGCCTCGTGAGGCGCGCCTAGACCCGCACTCCATGTCACAGACCCCCGACCGCCCCGCACACCATCGCGAGCTCGCGATGGTCGTACGCGATCGCCGTAGGAAGCGGCGCGTGCTCGGCGCCGTTTACGCGGACGCGCTGATGCTCCGCGCCATATCTGCTGACGTCGCTCATGCCGCCGACCCGCGCCACCCCGCGCGCAGGCCGTCGAGCTCGGACCCTTTTGCGCTGCGTGACCCCGAGTACATCGCGCGTACGCTGCCCGCGCTGCGCGTCATGGCCGACATCTGGTTCCGGGCCGATGTGCGTGGGCTGGAGAACATCCCGCCGACCGGCCCGATTCTGCTCGTCGGCAACCACTCAGGCGGCGCGCTGATCGCCGACACGTTCATCTTCGCGCGGGCGTTCTATGACCACTTCGGCCCCGAGCGCGAGTTCTTCCAGCTCGCCCACGACCTCGTGTTCAAGGTGCCTGGCATCCGGGCCATGCTCACCCCGTACGGGACGGTGCCAGCCTCGCCGGAGAACATGCGGCGCGCGCTCGCACGCGACGCCGCGCTGCTGGTGTATCCCGGCGGGGACCACGAGAGCTACCGGGCCAGTTGGCACTCCGCCGAGATCGACTTTGCCCATCGGACCGGCTTCGTGCGGCTCGCGTTAAGGCACGGCGTGCAAATCGTCCCGGTCGTCTCGATCGGCGGCCAGGAAACTGCGCTGTTCCTCGGCCAGGGCGAGCACGTCGCGCGACTGCTGCACCTCCACCAGTTGCTGCGGATCGACGTCGCGCCGGTCCAGATCGCACCGCCGTGGGGCGTCACCGTGCTCGACCTCCCGGGACGCCTTCCGCTGCCGGCGAAGATCTCGATCGAGGTGCTCCCGCCGATCGACCTGCGCGCGGAGCTCGGCGGCGCCGGCGGCGATCCCGACAACGGCTACGAGCTGGTCACAGCGCGAATGCAGGACGCGCTGCACGACCTCGACCAGGCGCGCGCGCTGCCGCTGATCGGCTGAAACGCGCGCATCGCAGCCCGGGCGCGATCGCGAGCTGCCTAGAACACGAGCTCCAACGGCAACGGTGAGAGACTAGCCGCCAGCGTCGAGCCGCCGATCTGCCACGAGGCTTGTCCTCTGTCGCAATCGCAAGGCGAGACCGCGGCAGCGATGCGTGGGAGACCAGCCGCGGCACCGGGCCACCGGTCGCACGCTTACTGCTCTTGCCTGCGATTGCGAGCGCGCTGTTGTCATCAAACGGCATCGCTACCAGACCGTGTGGACGTCTGCGAGATTCACCGGCGTCGTGAGCAGCGCGTGAATTGCCAGAGCAGGTGTCGACGCGCAGTCGGCAAGGGTCGCGCAAGTCGCCAGATGCGGGGGTCGTCCATCGGAGGTTGGCAGTGGCCTCGTACCCATGCAACGCCTACTCCGAATGCGGCCCGCGCTCACGCGTGGGTTGCGCGAAAAGCACTCGTCGGGCGGCGTTCTCGCTCACGCACGGCCTGTCGCCAAAGCGCTGGCCTTGCGTAGTGGTGGAGATCGCGAATGCGATTGTCCGCTGAGTAGGTGTCGACCGAATGGCGGGCAGTCCTGGTGGCGGAGGTCGGCTCCCGAGGGAGGTGCTCGCGCCGTGGATTACGATGGCTCTTCGGTTCCGGGCGTTGGGAGGGTCGAGGGCGATGGACGGAACGATCGGGGTAGTGCTGTCAGGCGGCGGTGCACGCGGGGCTTACGAGTTCGGGGCGCTGGAGGTGCTGGCGCCCGTTCTCGAGGAGCCGGCGCGGATCATCGTCGGGACGAGCGCGGGCGGGTTGGGTGCCGCGTACCTGGCCGCCGATGCGCACGACGGGCTTGAGGCCGCGGCGCGCTCGGGTGCGCAGAAGTGGGGAGAGGTCGAGATCGGTGAGGTCATCGGCCCGCTGTGCTCGCCGCGTGAGCTCGCGCGTCTGCTGCTCTACGGACTGGAGCTGGTAGGGATCCGCGCGCCCGCCCCGCCGAGCCTCCTTGACAGCAGTCCGCAGCCGCAGACGATCGCGACGCTGATCGACTTCGAGCAGCTGGCCCGCAACGTCGAGGATGGCACGCTGGCCACAGCGGCCGTCGTCGCGACCGACTACGCGACGGCACGAAGCACGGTGTTTCACTACGGGGGCGCGTCACCGCCTGTCGATAACCAACGCGGCATCGACTATCTCGCTACGCGGCTTGGGGTCGAGCACGTGTACGCCTCCGCCGCGATCCAGTCGCTGTTCCCGGCAGTCCGCGTCGGTGACCGCTGGTACGGCGATGGTGGCGTACGCCTCAACACGCCGCTAAAGCCGGCGCTGAAGCTGGACGCCGGTCGGCTGGTGGTGATCGGGCTGAACTCGGTCGCCGGGCCCCCGCTGGAGGCCGGTGGTCGGCGCCCGGACGTGTTCGACGGTGCCGCCGCCATCGTCCAGTCGCTGCTCGCCGACCAGCTCGCGCACGACGTCGACACACTGGCCACGATCAACACCGATGTGCGGGAGAGCCGTAACCCGATCACGCACCGCCGCGTGCCGTACATCTTCGTCGCGCCGACGGATCGGCTCGCGATCGGGCGTCTAGCCATGGACATCTACAACCGCCATTACGCCGGCGCGCGCGGGCTACGCCGCAACCGGGAGCTGGCGCTGCTGGGACGGCTGCTGGATGCCGGGCGCAACCCGGTCCGTGGCGACCTGCTGAGCTACTTGTTCTTCGCGCCGGAGTTCATCGAGCCGCTGACTGAACTCGGTCGGCGCGACGCGCAGGCGTGGCTTGAGCGACAGGGCCGCACGGATCCCTGGCGCACAGAGCACCCCTGACCTGCCGCCCGAGAGCTGGGTTGACTGGCTGCGATCAGAGAAGCGCTTTGCTGGCCGCAGGTCCGGCTGCGTGTAAACGACCCCGCTGCAGCGATCCCGACGATCGCAATCCTCGCCTCGCCCTCCACCGGGGAGCGAGCGCTCATAGGACATCCTCTGGTTGCCTCGACCGCCGCCGGGAGAGGGCCACGATCGGCCAGCGCTTCCCGTTCGTCGCCAAGGCAGCAACGAAAGCGCGACTGCTGATTCCCGCCGAAGGCGGCCATGCCGACGGGGCGGCCTCGCAGAAGGGGATCGACAACCGGACGTTCTTGACGCCTTGGGACCTTCGTCCTCGAGGCCGGGACCGGCGTCGCAGATGCGGAACGTTGATTGCGACGAGGCGATCCGGCAGTTCCGGCGGTGTAATCGACGTTGCTGCCGACCGCCCATGGCCGGATTGGGCCGGAAAGCGCCGCGACGGCGAGAGTGCTCCAAAGGGCGACGAAGGGAGCGCTGGGCGATCGCCGGTCCGAGCGTCTGCTTGCTCGCCAACGGCTGCACCGCAGCGTCACGGAGTTGCGCTTGGCCGCCGATGCGATCGCAGGCCGCTTGCTGACGGCGAGACGGAAGCGGTCGTGCGCGCCATCCGGACCGCTAGGCGATCACGGTCTGGGTCGACCGGTGCCGCGACGGGATTTGCGACCGTCGCTCTTGCGCGGCCGCCGGTCGAGTCCCGCGGCCGCCTTTGCCAACTCGGTCGGTTCGCGTAGCGCGCCGATCGTCCGTTCAAATAGCTCCGCCTGGTTCTTCACGAGCCCCGCGGTCTCCTCAAGCGCGCGCCCCGCAGCCTCCAGAGCCTCCGCCTGTCTGCGCATCATCAGCCCGCTCTCCTCGAGCAGGTCGAAGATCGCGTCGACAGGCGAGAGCAAGTGACCCGCCAACTGCTTTTGGAGCCGGCGTTCGCGCTCGATCACCTCCTGCACAAGCTCCAGCTGGCGCTGCATCGGTTCGACCAGCTGACGCGGAAGCTCTGCACGGCCCCCGGCCGACGCCGCGGACGCGACCACGGAATCCATCAGCTTCCGCCACTCACCAAGCAACTCCCGGCCGCTGAGCTCAGGCAATCAACACCACATCTTCCATCATTGCATCGAACACGCGGCCTCGACGCGACACGAGCTCTATGTCAACGAGCGCGCGAGCCAGCTCAACAGAGCGCTCGGAGCAGAGTTCCCGGACCTTCGCTCGACTCAAAGTCCGACCCGGCGTCGCGCTCGGGCTGTCATGCTTCCGATGAAGCAGCCGCGTCGGCGGGCGTGACCGCGCCGCTCGTTCGCGCAATACCAACGGCGCAGCGTGTGCCGATCGAGGCCGCTCCTCTTGGGTGAAATCGGTCGGCCCCCGCCTGGGCGCGAAGCGCTTTCGTTGAGAGCCTTGGGGCGCTGCGTCAGTTAGGTGAGGTAAGTCAGCGTCCAAACGAAGTGGCCTCGGTCGCGGTGACCTCGGCTAGCCGCCAAGTGACGGCATCGATCCCGGCGATCTCGTCCGGTTCAGGGCCCGGCGATCCCGGTCCCGTTCGATAATGACACCGAGGACGCTCCTCCGCTGGCTCGACGGACACGCCAGAGCCCGACGGCGGGCGAGACGACGGCTCCATCACGGATGGAGCAGTCGTCGATGTCGGCAGGGCGCTGCTGCGGCTTCATCTCCACCAGCGTGAGATCCGCCCCGCGCGGCGCGGCTACCGGCGCACGTGGAAGGCGCTCAGACGCGCCGGCGAGACGGCGCCGCGCTGTCGGGTGCAGCGTCTGATGCGCTCTCACGGGATCCAGGGCGCCAAGCGCCGCGGGAAGCCGTGGCGCACCACGATCCCCGACCCTGAGGCGCACCGCCGCCCGGATCTGGTGGCGCGCGACTTCACCGCGCAGGTGCCCAACCGGCTGTGGGTCGGGGACCTGTCCTATCTGCGCTGCTGGGAGGGCGTGGTCTACTTCGCGTTCGTCATCGACGTGTTCAGCCGCCGTGTGGTCGGCTGGCAGCTCGCCGGCCACATGCGCACCGACCTCGTCCTCGACGCGCTGCGGATGGCGCTGGGGACCCGCGAGCACGGCGCCGAGTTCCGGCTCGTGGCCCACACCGACCGCGGCAGCCAATACACGTCCGCGGCCTACACCCAAGTTCTCGACGACCACCACGTGCTCGCGTCGGTCGGCAGCGTCGGCGACGCCTATGACAAGGCGTGGGTTTCATAGTGCACCTCGTGGGGGTGGTGGGGTGGGTTCTCGGTCGCTAAGGCGCCAGCCTTGGCGCACCGTGAGGCGTGGGTCGTGGGGGTCGGGTGGGTCGAAGAGTCGCTCGTTCTTGTCGTTGGCTTTGTGGGAGGTGAGCAGTCCGGCGCGGTGCCATGCCTTGATCGTGCTGGTGTGCACGCCGAGCCTGCGGGCGGTCTGTTCGATCGTGAGTAGGCCTTTGGCGCGGAGCCGGTCTTGGTGGCTGGGGAGCCGGTGGGCGCGGCGGAGGTGGACGACGATCGGGCGGGTGAACGGCTTGTTCATGCCGGTGCGCCGGCTGGCGGCGTTGAGCTTGGCGGCGGTCTCGGCGTCGGTGTGATTGTCAAGGAGTTGGTCGAGCAGCTTGAGGGTGTCGGGGTCGGTCTGGCGGGCCTGCCAGGAGTTGAGCGGGATCGGGATGGTGAGGCTGGTTGTCTGCCCGCCGCGGAAGCGGACGTGGAGGTGGATCTGGTCGGTCTTGTTGATGGTGACGTCCTCGATCAACAGTCGAGCGATCCGTTTGCGTTCCCGGGCGGGCGTCGCGGGGTCTGACCACAGCTTCGGGAAGTCGGTGGCGAGCTCGCGGATCTGGGCTTTGCGCTTCTCGTCCAGCGCATGGTTGGCGGCTGCGGTCTGATGGTCGTATTCGTCTTGGGCGGCTTGCAGCGCGCGCAGCGCGGCGTTCCAGTCAGCTTCGAGGGTGTCGGCGACGAGCCGGTTGTCAGGGTCGACTGCGAGGTATCGGCGGCGGGCGAGGTCAGCGTGTTGACGCGCTCGTTCGACGTGGGAGCGCCGGAGCTGGTCGGCCTCGGTGGCGCGCGTTTCAAGTTCGGCTTGGACGGTCAGCGCGACCTCGAGCGCGAGTGGCGTGACGGTGTCGAGCAGCAGTTGGCTGATCGCGCGGTCGATGGTGTGACCGGGGATGGTGAGGCAGCGTGGCTGGTGGCGTTGGATGTTCTCGTCGACGCATTGGTAGTCGGGCACGAGCGTGTCGCGGCGTTGGTGATAGCGGACGCTCAGTCGCCTGCCGCAGCGGCCGCAGATCGCGAGGCCTTGCAGCAGTGCGGGGCCTTCTCGGGCGGGCCCGGTGGCTCGGTCGGTCCCGAGCGCTTGTGCGTTTGAGGCGAGCTGTCGCTGGTTGTGCTCGAACTGCTCCCAGCTGAGATAGCCCGGGTGCGCGTCATGGATCAGGGCGGTCCATTGCTCGCGGGGCAGCTCTCGTGAGCTGATGGTCCCGTTGGGGGCTTTTCGCGTCCGGCGCCGGCCATATGCGAAGGCGCCGGCATACCGCGGGTTGTGCAGCGTTCTGAGCACCCGCCAGTGACTCAACTCGTTCCACGCGAGCTCGCCGTTGCGGGCGCCTTTGCGGATCCGGCTGGGGAACAGCAGCCCGTCGCGGTGAAACGTATAGACCACCGCGCGCGCCGACCCGGTCCTGGCGAACGTCTGAAATAGGTGACGCAGCGCGTCCTGAACGGCGCGGTCGGGATCGAGCACGACCTTCCCGGCCGAGTCATAGATCAGTCCGACCGGGAGCGGCGTCGGCAGTTCGCCACGGCGGGCTTTGGACAGGATCCCGCCCTGCAGCCGGGCCCGGATGAAGTGCAGCTCGGCCTCGCTCATCGTGCCCTTCAGGCCGAGCAGGAGGCGATCGTTGAAGTCGGCCGGGTCATAGAGCCCGTCCTCGTCGCAGATCAACGTTCCCGCCAGCGCGGAGATTTCCAAGAGTCGGTGCCAGTCGGCGTTGTTGCGTGCCAGCCGGGAGACCTCCAGGCCGAGCACGATCCCGGCCTTGCCGAGGCCGACATCGGCCACGAGTCGTTGGAACCCCTCGCGGTCAGCGGCGCTCGCGCCGGACTGTCCTTGGTCGGTGTCGATCACAACGATCTGCTCGACCGGCCAGCCGAGCTGGATCGCGCGCTGTCTGAGCGCGTATTGGCGCTGCGCGCTCTCGGTGTTGTCCTTGACCTGACGCAACGTCGATTGCCGCACATAGAGATACGCAGTCCGCGCCAAGTGCTCGGCGGTGACCTTCGAGGCGATCGTGGTGGCGCTCACGGCCGCTCACCTCTCGGAAACGCACGCCAGCGCCATGCTCGCCAACACACCGACGAGTTGATCGTTGTCCGCGGCCCGCGTCGGGATAGCCGGCCGGGCCGGTGATGGTGTTGTGGTCTGCCAGGCGTGCGTCCACGCGACAACACCGCGGCGCTCGAGCAACGCGAGTCCGAGCCGCCACCCGGATGGATCGCCCTCAAGCGCCTGGGCGCGCAGCTGCTCATAGCGCTCGACGTCCCGAGGACCGCCGCCTGGCTCATCGGTCACCCTCGCTTTCCGCGCGCTCGGCGCGTGCGAGGGCGCGCTCGACCGAGCGGCGGTGCACGCGCACCCCGAACCGCTCAGTGATCAACTCGACCAACGCGGCCGATGACAGACCCGGGTCGGCCGCCCGTCGCTCGCGGGCGAACGCGACGACATCGGCGGTGAGCTTGTGCGCCCCGCGCGGTCCCGGCCGCGCTGGCACGAGCGCCGCAAGCCCGCCCTCGTCTAACGCGCGCTCGGCCGCATAGAACGACGGACGGGAGAACCCGAACCCGGCGGCCGCGCGACCGACCGGCTCACCATCGACCCGCGCCCGACGGACCATCTCATACTTCACCTGCACCAGATCCCGCGCGTCGAGAAACTCCGAGCCGGAGAACCGCTCGTCGCTCACCGCCTCAGGCCGCGGATTCAAGCTCCGCTCCGCCCGCAACGCCTGCACCTTGGGATCCTCGCCACCTCGCGGCATCGCTCTCCTCTCAACTAGTGTCAAGCTGATTCTGCCGCTAACGCCGGACGGAACCGATCCGACAGGACGTGAACCACCGATCACACTCAACTTCTTCGCCATCATGAGGAACGACCACGCTGACCTGCGGCAGAATTGTCCTAACACTAACGGCATAATCTGCTTTACGCCTGGTTCAGCGTCGCGCCGCGGAGCTCGGCGATCAAATCGGTCAGCGCAACGAGATCCGCAAGACGCAACGCGCTGCGGCCCGCCGCTATGACCACGAAAGGGTCAACGTCCCAAGCGTCCGTCCAGCCCCGCGGCAACGAGCGCTGCACGCCCGCGTCGTCGAAGAAGAACACGCGATCCTCTCCCCAGTTCTGACGGGCAGCGATGAACGCGAACTCCCTGCCGCACCAAGGATGAAACGGATGCGTCACACAGACAGTTCGCTGCGCAACCAGCCGATCAAGCGCAGTCGAAGGCGAACTCCAACGCGCTCGCCGAATCATTCGTCGACTCGTTCAAGACCGAGCTGATCGCCGACCGCGTCTGGCGCACCCGAGCGCAGCTCGAGCTGGCCGTCGTCGAGTACATCAGCTGGTTTAACCACGACCGCCTGCACGAATCGCTCGGCGACATCCCGCCCGTCGAGTTCGAAGCCGCTCACACCCCTCAAACGAGATACGACCCCTCCGGGGTCGTCTCCGATCGACGGTGCTGAGACACTCCCTCACTCATAGACAAGAAGAATCAAGAACGACCTACAAACCCAGTCTCCGTCAAACCCGGTCCGGCTCAGCGACCAGTCCAGCGGCGAGGGTGGCTAGGCTTAGCGAGCGAGCCTCATACCGCCGAGCGGTTGGGCGAGCGCCGTGGTGAATCTTGGGGTGGTCGGGGTTCGGTATGAGCCTCGCTCGCGGGGCGTCCCTGCGGGCCGCGGGGGGTGGCCGCGGGGTACCTTCCGGTCTAGAGCGCGGGCGATGGGCGCCCGCGTGGAAGCCCCGTGGGGGCTTTGCACCTTGCGGTTGCTGGAGGTACCACCGTGGCCACGATTTCAAGCCTACTCGCCGATCACGTGACCCTTCAGGTCCGCTCTGTCGATCGCCTGTTCGTGCAGGGGTATGTGCCGCGGTTGCAGTCAGAGGGGCTGGTCGTCCGGTTCTTGTTGGATCGGGGGTTCCCGATTCCGTCGCCGGCGGTGCTGGGAAAGATCGGCATCGACTACGTCGATGCGATCAACACCTTCGTGCGCGCGAACGAGATCCCGGTGGTGAAGTTCGCAAAGGGTGACGTGAAGGAGGAGATCGCCCGCACGCACTTCCAGGCCGCGGAACGCGAGGGCCGGTGCGGGGTGGTGATGGTCGGGATCTGCCAGGAGAAAACGAGCGCGTGGCGCGGGTGGCGCGACGGTGGGCCCGACAGTCATCCGCATTTTGTGTATCGCCGCCAGTCGATCTTTCCCAACAGCTACTACTTCTATATCCGCGACCCGGAGTGGGGGCCGTCGTTCATCAAGACGATCGCCTACGCGCCGTTCTCGATCTGGATCTATCTCAACGGCAACGAATGGGCCAAGCAGCAGGCCGCCCAGGACGGCATCGCGTTCGAGTCGTTAGATAACGGGTTCGCGGCCTGCGAGAACCCCGAGTTGCCGGCCGAGATCTGCCAGCGGCTCTCCGCCTCAGAGGTGTGGGCGTACTGGGAGCGCTGGCAGGCGCGGCTCCCCTCACCACTCACCGCACACGACCGCCGCCGCGGCTACGGCTATGACCTCGCGTTCCGGCAGCTGGAGATCTCCGACACCCGCGTGTTTGACCGTCCGGCCTGCGGCCGCGCATGGTTTGAGCAGACCTTGCCCGACCAGCTCACCCTCGGCCGGCCCGACCAGGTCGCGGTCGTGTTCGGTCGGCGCGTCACCCGCAAGACCCCGGGCCGGTTTCACACCAGGATCATCAACTCCGGTGTCCAAGCGGCGATCCAGGTCCACTACCGCGCCACCAAGGTCAAGCAGTACTTCAAAGAGGGCCGCGCGCTCCGGACCGAGACGACGATCAACGACACCCGTGACTTCGGGATCGGCCGCCGCCTCACCCAGGAGAACTGGGACGCCCTGATCGGCATCGGCCAGCAGATCAACCAGCGGCTGCTGGACCACCAACTTGACGCGTGCGCTTGCGCACCAGACGCCACGCTGCTTGAGCACGTGGTGCTGCCATCCACCACCTCCGATGGCCTACCCGCCGGCGGACTCCGATTCGGGGAACCCAGAACCATGGCGCTGCTCGCCTGCCTGTGCTCCTTCCAGCACCTGTTCGCCGGCCTGACGAACCGTTCGCTGCGCGCACTGATCGCCGGACTGATCCCCGGCTACAGCGCACGCCAGATGACCTACGACCTCCGCCGCCTGCGGCGCAAAGGGTTCATCCAGCGGATCCCCCACACCCAGCGATACCAGCTGACCCGCGAGGGACGCCGACTGGCCGTCTTCTTCACCAAGACCTACACCCGGATCGTCAACCCATCCCTCGCCCAACTCGACCCCCAACTCCCAGCCGAGATCGGGAAACGAACACCCCTCGCCAACTCGTGGCGATCGTTCGAGCGAGCACTCGACGACACCATCAACCAGGCCGCTATCGCGGCCTGAAAAGATGACCGATCCGTGAACCTTCCAACCGCCAAGCGGAGCTAGGCCGATGGTCGCGTGAGACAGGCCGGGTGTGAGGACGAGAAGGCTGCCGGCGAGCGGGTAGGCGAAGAAAATGAGGGTTTCGACCGCGCGGCCGGGTAGGAACTTGTCGGCGATGATGGGGTCGAGGTTGAAGGAGATAGCCACGAACGCGAGACCGAGCAGCGCTCCCGAGGCGCCACCGAGCGCGACGCACGGGTCATGCCACGGCGCAGGGTCATACGCGGTCATCTTTCCTCGGTCGAGCACGATGCCCGACGACCTGCAAACGGCGCGCGCGGTAGCGTGTCGCTGCTATTCGGGGGGGCGCGTGACCTCTCGAAGTGCCGGTTGAGCCCGTGGTTGGGGATGCGCCTCCGTTCTGGAGGCGCCCCGAAGCGCTGGCTTGACGCGGGATCGAGGGCAATGATCTGCAGCCTCGGGTCGAGCAGCGTCCGGGTCTGAGACGTCCCTCGCGGGGTGCCGGTCAGCGGGGCAGGGTGTTATCGAGCCAGTCGAATGCTGCGGTCCAGAACACGACCGGTGCCATGCCCTCGCAGTGCCCCTCGGCGCCTTCGGATTGGAGGAAGCGTCGGAACTCCTTCGGGCAGGTCAGTCGGTCGTAGTGTTCCTCACCCTGTCCGGTTGAGACGACGTCGGTCTCGTTGTCGGTGATGTAGCTGGGACAGGTGATCGTGGCGACCTGATCGCGCGACGTGTACCGGCGCATGTCACCGACGTACTCGCGGACCGTCGAGACGCCGTTGGTGACCATGCGTGGTCCGAACAGCGTCTTCAGCGCTGGATTTTTCAACAGCGATTCGAACTGGTCGTCCGCTGCGGCCTTCGTCGATGTGGTTCCACAACTCACCGAGCCGTGCCGGCATGGCCTCGGCCATATCGATCTGGCCCGGGTCGGCGATCATCGCCGCCAGGCGCGGCTCACCCGACGCGCCCCGGGGTGCGAGCAGACCACCAAACGATCGACCGATCAGCACGATCCGTCCGGGGTCGACGCGGGGTTGGCGGAGGACGGTGTCGACCATCCCGGGCACGACGTGCTCCCAGTCGGGGCGCATGGGTTCGCGTCGCTCATACAGCGGGCTTCCCGTGCCCGGACCGTCGAGGGTGACGAATGCCCAACCTCGGTCAAGCGCCGCGCTGGCGGACGCGAAGTTCTCCTCGGCGGTGCCGTCGTAGCCTCCGATGTGGAGGATGGCGGGGAACGGTCCGCTGCCCGGCGGCAGGAAGAGATAGCCGGGGGTATCGCCGTCAAGCACGACGCCGGGCGGGTCCAGCAGTGGGAGAGCGTTGCGAAACGCCTGCACACTCCGTGTGTAGGCAGTCTGCAGCTCCGCTGCCTCGAGGTTGTCGCGGTGCCAGAAGAACGCTTGGCGGTAGTACTCGGCGGCTCGCCAGGTAGCAGCCGCGGGCACTCACCCGGTGACCTGCTGCGAGCGCGGTGTCGGCCTTTTGCACGAGCTTGTCGGCGAACGCCGACCACTGCTGGTACCAGCTGTCGCGGTCGCCGGGCGTGATCTGGGCAGCGATATACAGGCACTCGCCAACGTTCGCCATGCCGGAATCGCACTTCCCGACCGAGCGCTGCAGTTGGCCGTCGAAATTCTCATCATCGAAGTACAGCTTCACGGAGCACTCCCGGAGTTCGGTCCACAGATAGCCGTCGTCTCTACACCGTAGAATAAATGCCTGTGCCCGTCAAACCATCATCTCGACCTCGTGGTCGACCACCGCGCGTTTCGCGCAGCCAGATCCTCGCCACTGCCCTGAGGATCGTCGACGAACATGGTCTTGAGCAGCTGACCATGCGCCGCCTCGGCGCCGAGCTACGGGTTGACCCGATGACCATCTACGGCCACGTCTCAGACAAGGCCGCACTGTTTGACGGGCTCATCGAGCTCGTCCTCGCCGAGGTCGAGGTACCCCCGCCCACCGGGCACTGGGATGAGGACCTCCGCGCGGCCGCGCGCGCGGCCCGGACCACCTTCCTCGCCCATCCGCACGTCGTCCCGCTGCTCGGCACGCGACCCCCGATCACCGAGCCGGCGTTCGCGCTTGCGGAAGCGATGACTTCGATCCTGCTCGAGGCCGGCCTGAGCGAGGAACAGGCCGCCGACGGGTTTGACTGCCTCGGTCGGCTGATCATCGGTCACGTGCTCGCCGAGGCCGGCCAGCCCCCGGGCGGCGAGGTCGGCGGAGGCGAGCAGGAGCACCAGCACGCGCAGGAGACGCTGCCCGCGGAGCGCTACCCCGCGCTGGCGCGCGTGCAGCGTGCCGACGTGCGTCACGACCCCAACCGGCTCTTTGAGCTGGCGCTCGACGGCCTGCTGGTCGCGCTCAGCGCCCACCGTCCCACAGGCACAGCCCCCAGCCCGCCCCCAACGCAACCCTGAGCCTGCCCACACCGTCAATCTCGTCGCCACCGCCGATCACACAGCGAATGACCGTCGCGGAGGTCCACCTTCGCAACGCGTTGTGCGGCCGCGGGCGTGCCCCTGCGCACCCTGCAGGCGTGGATGGGCCACGCCGACATCAAGACGACGATGGTCTACACCCACTACGCGCCCGGTGCGAATGAGGCCGAGCTGATCAACGGGGTGTTCCGACCCGAGGTTGCGCAACAGGAGTCGCCGCCTACCATTCGTCGTCGATGACTGCCAAGGAACAACTCCGCGAGCGGGTTGAGCAGCTGACCGAGGAAGAGGCAGCCGCGACGCTGCGACTGCTCGATCAGCGCACCGACGATCTCACGCGGCTGCTCGACGAAGCGCCGCTGGATGACGAGCCAACCACTCCCGAGGAGGAGGCGGTCGTCCAGGAGGCGCTGGAGGCGGCCGCGCGGGGCGAGACGATCAGCCTGGAGGAGCTCCGCGCCGAGCTGGACGCCGAGCGGCGGTGAACGCGCCCGACCGCTGGCGCGTTGAACTCACGCGTCCCGGCGAGCGCGACATCAGACGTCTCGACCGGCCGGTGCGCGAGCGGATCCTGACCGGACTCGATGGGCTCGTCGGCGACCCGCCCACCGGTGACATCAAGCGGCTGAGCGGGATCACTCCGCCCCAATGGCGATTGCGGGTCGGCGACTGGCGCGTCCGGTTCAACCGTGACCCGGAGAGCCGAACGATCCTGGTCCTCCGTGTCCTGCCGCGCGGCCGCGCCTACCGTGAGTGACGAACGCCCTAAGCGAGAGGGCATCAAACTGAGCACAAGTGTGGCCCACGCCGACCTACAAAACCCCGATGAAATAAGGGGATCCATCTGTCGCTCCCCCCTGGAGCCCGGCTGGGGGCCGGGCGGTCGCAGGTTCAAATCCTGTCTCCCCGATTGAAGCTCCTGAAAATGGGCCTGTTCGGTCCTGGCCCGAGTTGCGGCCAGAGCACGCGGTCGGGGTCGGTGCGGCTCAGGGGACGGCTACGGAGATGGACGGTGCCCTGGGTGTGAATGGCCGCATCTCGGCGTGGTCTGCGGAGACGATGCCGTAGGTGGATTCGGGCACCTCGTTCCACACGCCGGCGACGTCGCCGAGGGGCTCAGAGACGATCAGCCTTGCGTCGTCCGAGAATCCGCCTAGGTCCGCCCGCTCCGGATACAGCTCGCGCAGCGTGGGAACGTCGGTGGTGTAGAAGAGCGAACGCGAGTTCCCCTCGCTGGAGTAACGGAACGCCCAGGTGCTCTCCCCGTCGGTGGTCGCGATCGTGCCCTGGAACGGGTGCGGCACGTCGTGGCGCTCGGCGACCGCCTCGACGAGTCCCACCGCCTGTTCGATGGCGCTCGCGGGGTCTTCCTCCAAGCCGAGGGTCAGGGCGAGGTAGAACAGCACTTCGGTGTCGGCTTGGCCCTTGATGAGCGGGTACAGCGACGGGTCGACGGCGAGTACGAGGTCGCGTTTGATCGTGGCGAACTCGTTGAGGTAGCCGTTGTGCATGAACAGCCAGCGGTCATGACGGAACGGGTGGCAGTTGGTCTGCTGTACGGCACTGCCGATCGCTGCCCGAATGTGCATGAAGAACATCGGAGAGCTGATGTGGCCGGCGATCTCGCGCAAGTTCTGGTCGTTCCACGCCGGTTCGATGCTGTGAAAGACGCCTGGGTTCTTGGCGGCGCCGTACCAGCCGACGCCGAAACCGTCGCCGTTGGTGGTCTCAGCTCCGAGCTTCGAATGCAAGCTCTGGTCGACCAGGGAGTTGGTCCCCCCGTAGAGAACCTCTTCCAGGACGATGGGGGCACCGGAGTATGCGAGCCAGCGGCACATTTGCCGCTCCTTTCTGTCGGGATATGTTGGCGTTCACGGCTCAGCCCACTAGTCCGATGATGCCTTTGATGATGAGCAGGGCTCCCACGGCGGAGAATCCCCTCACGGCGAACATGTGGGCGTGCCGGCTCACCCACCCTTTGGCCCGATTGATCGCCAGCGGTGTCCAGCCGGGAGCGACCAGGAATGACGCCAGCGGGATCTCGAGCAGCCACAGCATCACCAGGTTGAAGCCGATCACCACCAGCACGGTGGCGGTGGTCGAGTAGTGCAGCTTGTGGATCTCGTCCAGACCGGCAAGGTATGAGGCGCCCGGCAGCGTGAGCAGCGCGCCGACGACGAACGTGGTTCTCGCCGACCCCTTGCTCAACTCCCGCTGCCACCGCGGCGGACCCGTGTCGGGCTTGGCGGCCTTGCGCTCGCGCCGGCGCTCCCTCAGACGGTCCGCGCGGCCGGTGTAGAGGACGAACGCGACCGCCAAGGCGATCGCTCCCAACCCGATGTCGACCGCCGGGCTGATCGTGTTCTCCGTCGTGGTGCTCGCGCTGGAATCCGACAGCGAGAACACGATCACGAGTCCCAGCGTGATACTGGTCATACACGCCCCCAGCAGATAGCCCGACATCAGTCGCACGGGCTTATCGAGCATCAGCATCACCGTCGTCGCAGCGATCAGCGTCGGGTTCAACGACGCGGTCAGCGACAGGAGGACGACCTGGCTCATCGCCGTCTATCGGCTGCCGCCGGCCAGGGTAACAAGATGGTCAGGACGGTACCGTGTCCGGGGGTGGAGGCGATCTCGAGGGTTCCGTCGACGTCCTCGATGCGATCGCGGATGTTCTGCAGGCCGGCACCTTGTGGGGTGAGGCCAGCGATTCGGTGGCCCGGTGTACCCGCCTCGACAGCAAGCTGCCCATCAAGTAGGTCGTCGATCTCGCGTTTGGCGTCCGGCCCACCGGCTAACGAAAAGGACAAGAGTGTTGCCAGCGGCGGGCGCTACTGTAGGACGCACGGGACTCTCAACCGGCGATCATTGATCGTCGTGGGGGTTGCGTTCTAACAGCGAAACGAGCTCGCGGTCATAGGTGGCCGCACAGCTGGGGTCGTGGGACCGGGTCGGCACTTTGGCCGAGAAAGCTTCCTCTTGGACGGACCTAAGATCGCTCATCAACCCCCGCGAGCCGTGTTCGGGCGGATGGCTTCAGGGCGCTGCTCGGTCGCGTTCGAGTTCACCGCCGGCCATGTCGAGGCGTTAGCCATCCCCGGGGTGCGAATCCGACGGTCGGACCGGGATAGCCATTGAGCTCCCAAGGAACTCAAGGCCGCCCTTGGGGAAGCTCAGGCTGGCATGACTGGCTGAGGGCATGGCGGCAACACCGGTGCAGACGAGGGCGGCTCGTTCGATGGCTCGTCTGACGAGATCCCCCATGAAACCCACATACATTCAACAGAAAGGCGGCTGCGCGTGACTATCGGACCCGTTCAACTCATCGTGGTTGGTTTCAACAAGCCCGATTTCCATGGCGAGATCATCGCCGAGCTTCAGCGACTGCATGACACGGAGACAGTCCGTGTGATCGACGCGCTGGCCGTCCACAAGGACGCCGACGGAGAGATCGAAGTGCAACATCTCAGCAACCTGAGCAAAGAAGAAGCGATCGAGGTGGGCACCGTGATCGGGGCGCTCATCGGCCTTGGCATCGAGGGCGAAGAGGGCGCCGAGCAAGGCGCCGCCCTGGGTGCCCAGGAGGCCGCCGACGGCGTGGAAGTCTTCACGGACGAGACGGCGTGGGATGTGCTTGAGGACATCCCAAATGATTCAGCGGCGGCCCTCGTTCTGCTCGAGCATCATTGGGCGATCCCGCTGCGCGAGGCCGTGGCGCGGGCCGGAGGTTTCCGAGTCAGTGATGGGTTCATCAGTCCGCTCGACCTCGTCGAAATTGGGCTACTGTCGGCTGACGAGGCAGCGGCGCTGCACGCCCAGGACACTGCCGGAAACGCTACCTAGCAAGAGCACCAACCAGGAGGTATGAGATGTTTGCCTGTCGCAGAGTGGCTCGCCGCACGTCCCGGCGCGTGGCGCGCCGGCGCTAGACGAGCTTCGCGTGCTCGGCCGCCTATCGGCGGCCGAGCACAGCTCGAGCCACCCGTCGAGGGCGTTCTGGACGCGCTCCTGGCTCCACAACAGCCCTGTCGCGGCCGGATCGGGTGCAGTTCCGCCTCGCTCGCGGCCCACGAGTTCTGTTGGGCGACCTGTGCGCCGAACTCGACGTACTGGAAGCCGAGCTCGCGGGTGAAGCGGTCGGGCCCGCCGAACGACTCGGCCGTGAACCACGTCAGATGGTCGACGTGGGTCGGCACGCGATGCGTGAACAGCGTCTTGAGCACCGGGTCGGCGAGCGCCTTGTCGTAGAACAGCTCCTCCAGGTGATGCAGGGCCTCCTCACCGCCGACGCGGTCGTAGAGCGTCTCGGTCACGGCAACACCTCCACGGTCGTTCTCCGGCGGCAGGTCTTTCCGCTGTCACACGCCCACGACGCCGCGACCTATTCGCGGGCGATCATCGCGGCGGCGGCGCGCTCGAGGTCGACGTAGGGGTCGCCGCTGACGTCGATGGCGACCGCCCGGATCGTGCCTCCGGTGAACGGCCACGGTCGCTGGTCGGGAAACTCGTCGGTGATGTTGCTGATCGCCCGGCCCACGGTCAGATCGGTCCCGGACAGGCCGAACGCCGAGGGCTGGGTCTTGATCCGCGCGTCCCCCACCTGCTTGTCACCGTGGAACAGGGACAGGATCCCGGTCGAGACCCCGGGCGGGTCCTCGCCGTCCTTCTCGAAGGAGGCGGAGAGGATCACGTTCTCGCCGGTGGGGATGTCCTCGGTCGCCACGACCTGCTGCTCGACCAACCCGACGAAGTTGTAGACGTAGTGCAGGCGGCCGTCCTTGACGTAGAGCGCGTGGCCGCCGAAATGAGAGCCCTGGGCGAACAGCACGCCGGTGGCGCCCGGTGCCGGGATATCGACCACGGCGCCGATGATGTAGTTGCGGTTGCGGAGGTTCACCGCCTGCGCCTCGGGGACGCCGGCCGTCCCGGGGTAGTAGAGGTAACGGTCGCGCGGGCTGGTGAGCTGCGGGCGGGGGGTGTTGAGGATCTCGACCGCGGACCGGTCGTCGAGCGGGAACGCGCCGTTGGCGCCTGCCTCGGCGAACCAGAGGTTGACCAGCTCGCGCACCTTGTCCGGATGCTCGTCCGCGAGGTCGTTGAGCTCGGCGGGGTCGACCTCGACGTGGTAGAGCTCCCAGGTGTCGTCGTTGAAGTGGCTCCAGCCGCTGATCGTGGGGTGGGTGCTGACCGCCTTCCAGCCCTCGTGCCAGATCGCCCGGGAGCCGAGCATCGAGTAGAACTGGGTCTTGCGACGCGCGGGCGCGTCGGCGTCGTTGAAGCTGTAGCGCATGCTGATCCCGTCGAAGTCCGACTGCACGTGCCCCTTGATCGTCTCCGGCGACTCGACGCCGAGACAGTCGAGGACAGTGGGAACGATGTCGATCGCGTGGTGGTACTGGTGGCGAACCTCGCCGGTGGCCGTGATGGCCTTCGGCCAGGAGATGATGCATGGGTCGCAGCTGCCGCCGTTGAACTCGTAGCGCTTCCACATCTTGAACGGCGTGTTGAACGCCATCGCCCAGCCGTTGGGGTAGTGGTTGTAGGTCTTGGGGCTGCCGAGATCGTCGAGCAGCGCGAGATTGGCCTCGATGTCGTCGGGGACGCCGTTGAAGAACTTGTTCTCGTTGACCGAGCCGTTCGGCCCGCCCTCGCCACTGGCCCCGTTGTCCGAGACCAGCACGATCAGTGTGTTCTCCAGCTGGTCGGTGTCCTCGAGGTAGGTCAGCAGCCGGCCGATCTGGTTGTCGACGTGTGACAGGAAGCCGGCGTACACCTCGGCCATCCGGGCGAACAACCGGCGCTCGTCCGCCGACAGCGACGCCCACGGGCGCGTGGTGTCGACGGCAGGGAAGGGTAGGCCGTCAGGGCCCGTCCGCGTTTCGGGCGTGCCGATCGGGTTGATCGGCGGGAGCTCGGTGGCGCCGGGGACGATGCCCAGCTGCTTCTGACGCGTCAGCGTCTGCTCGCGCATCGCCTCGTAGCCGGCGTCGAAGCCCCCCTTGTACCGATCGATCCACTCCCGTGGTGCCTGGTGGGGCGCATGGCAAGCGCCCGGCGCGTAGTAGAGGAAGAACGGCTTGTCGGGCGCGACCGCCTTGGCGTCCTTGATGAACTCCAGCGCCTTGTCGGTCAGGTCCTCGGTGAGGTGGTAGCCCTCCTCGGGTTGGCGCGGCTGCTCCACCGGGTGGTTGTCGTACACCAGGTCGGGATGCCACTGATCCGTCTCGGCGCCGAGGAACCCGTAGTAGCGCTCGAACCCGCGACCTCCCGGCCAGTTGCGGCGGGTGGAGGCCAGATGCATCTCATCGGTCGGGCACAGATGCCATTTCCCGGTCATGTACGTGTTCCAGCCGAGCTCGCCGAGGATCTCGGGCAGCATCCCGTTCTCGGGCGGGATCATGCCGCTCGCATTGGGGAACCCGATGGCCGCCTCGGTGATGCACGCCATGCTGTTGCGCGTGTGGTTGCGACCCGTCAGCAGGCACGACCGCGTGGGCGAGCACAGCGCCGTCGTGTGCCACTGCGTGTAGCGCACGCCCTGGGACGCGATCCGGTCGATGTTGGGCGTCTCGACCGGGCCGCCGTAGCAGCCGATCGCCGAGAACCCGACGTCGTCCAGCACGACGTAGACCACGCTGGGCGCCCCGTCGGGAGCGCGCGGAGGCTCGAACGGCGTCCAGTCGGGCTCTGAGTCACGAATGTCGACGTTGATGACGCCCCGAAATGGCTTGCTCATGCGACCTCTCGATTCCACGCTGGCGGGTTGAGGACTCAACGTTCGAAGATGGACGCCGGCAGCGCATCACCCGAACGGAGTGATTCCCATGGGCCGATCGTCGATTACACCCCCGGGGGTGATCGCGGCTCGACCTGAGATGCTGAGGATCCCGGCGGGGCAGTTCCGGATGGGCTGCGAACGCTTCTACCCCGAGGAGGGCCCGGTCCGGGAGGTCGAGATGGCCGGCTTCCTGATCGACCGCGGACCGGTCACCGTCGCGGCGTTCGCCAGCTTCGTGACCGACACCGGGTACGTGACGCTGGCCGAGCGACCGCCCGTCGCCGCCGATTACCCCGACGCCGATCCGTCGCTGCTGGTCGCGGGCTCGGCGGTGTTCCATCCCACGGCCCACCCGGTGCCGCTCGACGATCCGAGCCGCTGGTGGGCCTACGTCCCCGGAGCCGATTGGCGCCACCCCTGGGGCCCCCGCAGCGACAACGCCGAGCGCCAGGATCACCCCGTGACGCACATCGCCTACGAGGACGCCACGGCGTTCGCCCGCTGGGCCGGCAAGGAGCTTCCCACCGAAGCGGAATGGGAGTACGCGGCGCGCGGCGGCCTGGACGGCGCGACCTTTGCCTGGGGCGACGAGCAACGGCCCGGCGGCGCGCTCATGGCCAACCACTGGCAGGGGGACTTCCCGTGGCGCAACACCGGGGCCAAAGGCTGGCGCGGCACGACCCCGGTCGGTCTGTTCGCCGCCAATGCCTACGGACTGGACGACATCACCGGGAACGTGTGGGAGTGGACGAGCGACTACTGGTCAGCGCGGGGCGCAGGCGCCGACGCCTGCTGCGGGCCCCCGTCCAATCCCCGCGTCAGCGCGGCGGACGCGAGCTATGACCACGGACAGCCCGGGTCCGACATCCCGCGGCGCGTGATCAAGGGGGGGTCGCACCTCTGCGCGCCCAGCTATTGCCTGCGCTACCGGCCCGCCGCCCGTCAGCCGGAGGCGATCGACACGTCGACCAGCCACATCGGCTTCCGCTGCGTGATCCGCCAGCCGATCGGCTGACCGCGCCCGCATTCCGGTTCGGGGATTGCCCGGTTCGGCCCCCGGGTACACGGGGAGCGAGCGAGGTTGTCGAGGTGGGAGAGAAATATGCGGTGGAACTGGATCGCGACCGTCGCGGTCATCGCGTTTGCGGCGGGCTTCGCCTGCGCGCAGGCCGGGGCGGCTGAGCTGTCGACCACGAACCGGCTGCAGGATCGCCGCGAGGTGTCAGCGGGCCAGCGGTCGTACGTGGAGGGCTTTCAGGACGGGCGCTTCTACGCCAACGGCTGGCACACGACCGGGGAGATGGGCGGCGTGTGGGCGCCGCCGGTCAAGCTCCTGGACGGGGTGTGGTTCGGGATCAACGGGTCCTGGGTCGGGCCGGCGACGCGGTTCACGAGCGGGTGGGGCTACACCCGCTTCGACCTTCCGGCGACCGACGGCCTCCAGCTCCAGCGCACCGACTTCGCGCCCGACGCCGACCGAGCGGTCCTGTTCGGCCTGACGCTGACCAATCCGGGCGCCGCCCGGACGGTGACCGTCAACGTCGACGCCCACTCCGAGCTCATGGGCGCCTACCCGTGGGGTTCGACGACGCCCAACGAGAGCACCAACGTCCCGGACCATGGCGCCTACCAGGACGGGACGCTCGTGTTCACCGACGACGGCACCGTCGGCGGCGGCGTCCCCGTGCACCACTACGCAGCGCTCGTGGCCTCCAACCGGACCCCGTCGTCAGGGACGGCAGCGGCTACCGGGGGCAACTTCCGCGGCCCGCAGGCGGGCGCCGCCTGCGCCGCCACCGACAGCACTTCAGAGCCGAGCGCCTGTGACGACGGCCCGTTCGGTAAAGGCACCGGCGGCGAGCTGGACTACAGCGTGACGGTCCCGGCCCACGGCTCCACCACGCTGTGGATCGCCGCGGCCGGCTCGGACCAGGGGTTGTCCGATGCCCGGTCCCAGCTGACGGGCGCTCTGGCCAACCCGCAGGCCGAGCTCAACGACAAGATCGCCGCGCGCGACGCGCTGGCGGCGAACACCGTGGTCTCGCTCCCCGGCGACCGGCTGCTCCAGAACGCCGTCCAGTGGGGCAAGCAGAACCTCGCCGACCTCACGCAGAGCGCCTCAGACCTCCAGATCCGCTGGACTGACCAGGGCACCCAGTATCCGGCCGCGCTGGGGACGGTGGCGCACGCCAGGTGGTTTGCCGCGGGCTATCCCGACTACCCGTGGATCTTCGCCACCGACGGCGAATACACCGCCTTCCCAGCGGTGGCGGTCGGCCAGTTTCAGACGATCGAGGACCACCTGACGGCGCTGCGCGACATCTCCGACATCCTCAACCACGGCTCGGGGATCGTCGTGCACGAGACGGTGTCCGACGGCTCGGTCTACTTCGGCCACGACAGCCAGTCGGTCGCCGCCGACGGCACCGTGACCAACGACTTCAACACCGATGAGACGGTCAAGTTCCCGAGCGCGGTGGCGCTCGTGTGGCGCTGGACCGGGGACAGGCGCTTCCTGGACAGCATGTATGACTTCACCAAGCGCAACATGCACGCCATCGACGAGCGCTACGACGTCGACCATGACGGCTGGCCCGAGGGGTCGGGCAACGTCGAGCGCCCGGGCATGGGCCCCGAGAAGCTCGACAACGGCGTGTACTACATGAGGGGCCTCTACGACCTGGCCGACATGGCACGCGCCGAGCACGACGGCGCGACGGCAGCGTGGGCGACCAACCTGGCCGACCGGCTGCGCAGCCAGTTCGAGCAGACGTGGTGGGACCCGTCGGTCTCGCAGTACGCCGATTCGCTGGACAACCCCGGCAACACGCAGGTCTACCTCAAGAACTGGATCGACCAGGTGCCAATGGAGGCGACGCTGACGACCGGCACCCAGGTCACCCCCGGCGTGGCGAACCGCGACCACGGCGTGAGCGCGCTGGCCACCCGCGAGAGCCCCTGCTTCAGCGGCGACCGGCCCGGCAGCCTGGGCCTGTTCCACACCGCGTGCGGGGGCGGGGCCGACGGGGCGGGCGATTTCGAGATCTTCTCGCTGACCACCGCCATTCAGGCGGTCGGCGAGGGCAACTACGGTCGGCTGGGCGCGACCCAGCAGCGCCGCTACACCGACGCCAACGCCGAGACGATGTTCTCCGAGCCCGCGACCGCCGGCACCCCGGACGAGATGCCAGGCGCGATGCCCGAGATCTTCCCCTCGGCGCCGTCGGGCAACCCGGCGACCGGGATCCCCGCCAACATCAACCGCTGCTGGACCTGCCGCTCGATGGTCATGCAGGCGTGGGGCAACTATGGGACGGTGTGGCCGGTGGTCAGCCAGCAGCTCGGTGTGCGGCCGTTCCTCGGCCAGAGCGCGCTCCAGGTCGTCCCGCAGGTGCCCAGTGGCCAGCCGAGCGTGGCCGGATCGAACATCCGCCTCGGCACCGGTGTCGGCTCGATCGACGTGTTCGCCGCGCACTCGGGCAACCGCTACACGACCAAGCTGACGCTCAACCGGCTCCAGCTGCGATCGGTGCAGATCGGGCAGACGCTCCCCGCCGGGTCACAGCCGGCTTCGGTGACCCTCGACGGCCACGCCGTGCACGGGGCTCAGGTGCGCGACACCAACCGCGGCGTCGAGGTGACGGTGTCGGTGACCGGCGGCGGCCCCCACACGCTCCAGGTGACCGCCGCCTGAACCCGAGCTCGGAGATATCGTCCCCGCATGACCGATCCGCGCGACGCGCTCGAAGTCGAGATCTCCGACGAGGCGGCCCAGCTGCTCAGTCGGGCATGCGCGGCGGCCGAGGGCAGGTGGGCCGACAGCGGCTACTGAGTCGTCGCCCGGGCCGGCAGGACGGCGTCCGCCGGCGCGATGCCTCAGACTGCCTCGCGATGCACCCCGATCTGGAGCTGGCCCTGGAGCTGGCCGACACCGCCGCCGAGATCGCCCTGCCGCGCTTCGCCGACCGCGACTTCACCGTCACGATCAAGCCCGACGGATCGCCCGTCACCAGCGTGGACCAGGCGGTCGAGCGGGCGCTGCGCGACCGGCTGGCGCAGCGGCGTCCCGACCACGCGATCCTGGGCGAGGAGTACGGCCGCAGCGGCGACTCCGAGTGGTGCTGGTACCTGGACCCGATCGACGGCACCAGCCGCTTCGTCAGCGGCGACCCCGGCTGGATGACGTTCGTCGCCCTGGGTCGTGGCGCCGACATCACGGTCGCGGTCATCGGGGTGCCGATGCGATCCGAGCACTGGTGGGCCGGCCGCGGCGAGGGCGCGTTTCGCGACGGCGAGCCGATCGCGGTGTCGCGCACGGCCCAGGTGGAGGACGCGATCGTCAATGACGACTGGCTGTCGGCCGAGGCGACCGGCGCTCCGCTGACGCTGGTGGCGGCACGCGCCGCGGCGGTCCGTTCCTGGCAGGGACGCGGCTTTCTCAGCGTCGCCGCCGGTGTGGCGGACATCGCCCTGGGCAGCGGCGGCCATGCCTGGGACTACGCGGCCGCGAAGCTGATCGTGGAGGAGGCTGGCGGCCGGTTCAGCGACCTGCGCGGCCGCGACCGGATCGACTCGGGCGATGCGGTTGTCACCAACGGGCTCCTGCACCAGCAGGTGCTCGACCTGCTGGGCTAAGGCTTGGCGTCGGCCAGCGCCTGGCGGGCCTCGCCGGCCAGCGCGCGGACGATCTCGGCCGCAGGCTGCTCCCGGGCGGCGGCGTGTCCCTGCCCGGCCCACAGGTTGATGGCCTCGGGGTCATCGTGGGAGCGGGCGGCGGCGCGCAGGGGGCTGGTGAGATGGTGGACCTGCGGGTAGGCGCGCGGGGCGTGGGCGTCGTGCTCGGCCATGAACCGGTTGACGATCCCTCGCGCGCTGCGCCCGCTGAAGGCCCGGGTGAGGCGCGTGGGCCCGGGCACCGCCAGGCGGGCCCGGTGGGGCGCCGAGGTTCCCGCCTCCGGGGCGAGCATGAGCGCGCTGCCCAGTTGCGCGGCGGCGGCGCCGGCGACGAGAACGGCGGCGATGGCCGGCCCGTCCATCAGGCCGCCGGTGGCGATCAGCGGCAGGTCGGTCGTGGCGCGCAGGAGGCGCAGCAGCGTGAGCAGCCCGTACTCCTCCTGCTCGCCGTCGTCGCGGAAGTAGCCGCGATGACCGCCGGCCTCGGTGCCCTGGGCGACGAGCGCGTCGGCGCCGGCCTCCGCGGCCTCGCGTCCCTCGGCGGCGTTGGTGACCGTGACCCACACGGCGATGTCGCGGGCGTGGAGCGCGGCCACCGTGTCGGGTGCGGGAGCGCCGAAGGTGAAGGACACGACGGGCAGCCGCTCGCGCGTGACGAGGTCCAGCTTGGCCTCGTAGGCGTCGTCGTCGAAGCGAGGCTCGCCCAGCGCCACCCCCTGGCGCTCCGCCTCGGCGGCCAGGGCTTGGGCGTAGGCGGCGACCGGCGCCGTGGGGGCCTGCTCCTGCGGCGGGGCGAAGATGTTCACGCCGAAGGCCTTGCTGGTCGCGGCGCGCAGTGTCGCGATGTCCTGCGCCACGGCGTCGGCGGTCTTGTAGCCGGCGGCGAGGAAGCCGAGCCCGCCCGCCTCGCCCACGGCGGCCGCCAGCGCCGGCGTCGATGGGCCGCCGGCCATCGGCGCCTGGACGATTGGGAGGGTGAGACTGCGAACGTCAAGACTCATTGGTCCCCATCCTGCAGGCGCGCCGCGGGTTTGTCCACGACGGCTTGCGTCTCAGTGATAGGCATTTCCTACCAGAGGTCCTATCATTCGCTCGTGGAACTACGCCAGTTGCGCTACTTCGTGGCGGTCGCCGAGGAGCTGCACTTCGGCCGGGCCGCCGAGCGGCTGCACATCGCCGGACCGTCGCTGTCGCAGCAGATCAAGGCTCTGGAGCGCAGCGTCGGCGTCGAGCTGTTCGTCCGCGACCGCCGGCACGTTCGCCTCACCTCGGCTGGGCGCCAGTTGCTGCCCGACGCGCGGGAGATCCTGGCTCTGGCGGGCGCGGCGCAGCGCCGACTGGCCAGCGCCTCCGGTCCGGTCCGGCTCGGGTACGTGAGCTGGCTGCCCGACGAGCTGCCCGCCTCCGTGCGCACCGATCTGCGCATCGACGAATGGGTGATGCCCAGCCACATCCAGATCGAGCGCGTGCTGGAAGGCACGCTCGATGCCGCGGTGGCATGGTCGCCCGAGCCCGATGACCGGCTCGACCTGCGTCTGCTGTGGCCCGAGCCGCTGCACGCGGTCACGCCGGCTCGCGGCTCCGGCGGGGCGGTGCGGGCCACCGACGTGCGGGTCCTGGTCGACGCCGACCTCACGTCGTGGGACGCCTGGAACCGGTTCGCCGAGGCCTTCGCCCGGGAGACGGGCGCCTCCGTGGTCCACGTCGACGACGGCGGGATCGCCGGCCCCGGGTTCCACGAGCGCTGCCAGCATCTCGGGGTGCCGGTCCTGGAGTCGCCCAAGCGCCACCAGGCGCGTCTGCCCGCCGGGCTGCGCACCGCCCCGGTGCGCGATCCGACGCCGCTGTGGTGCTGGTCGCTGGTGACGCGTGCCGATGACGATCGCCCGGCGGTGGCCGACCTGCGAGCCGATGCCGCCTCGCTGACGCGCGTGGCCGGCCTGCACGTCCGGCCGACCGAGCCGTGGTGGGTGCCGCCCGGCGACCCTCTGCACGACGAAATACGCGCGCTCCCGCTGGCCGCCTCGCCGCCTAGCGTGGTGGCCTGAGGCTCCCGATCCGCAGCGAGTCGTCCGGGGGGCCGGGCACGGGTCCCGCCGCCGGCGCGGCCGGGGCCGCGCTCGCGTCCGCCTCGGGCGGGTCGTCGAGGAAGTCCGAGCTGGGCACGAAGAAGAGGGTGCCGGTAACCGCGGTGGAGAAGTCGAGGATGCGATCGGTGGTTCCGGGCGGGCTGCCCACGAACATGTTGGTCAGCATCTGCTCGATCACGCCGGGGCTGCGCGCGTAGCCGATGAAATAGGTCCCGTACTCGCCCGCGCCCACCCGTCCGAAGGGCATGTTGTAGCGCAGGATCTGCCGCTCCTCGCCGTCCTCGTCCTCGATCACCGTGAGCGCCACGTGGGAGTTGGGCGGCTTGACGTCATCGTCGAGCTCGAGGTTGGAGAGCTTGGTGCGTCCGATCGCGTCCTGCTGGGCCTCGACGCTCAGTGCATCCCAGCCCTTGAGGTCGTGGACGTACTTCTGGACCACGACGTAGCTGCCGCCGGCGAAGGCGGCGTCCTCGTCGGCGATGAGCGCGGCGGATTGCGCTGCCGTCCCCTCGGGGTTCTCGGTGCCGTCTACGAACCCCAGCAGGTCCCGTTCGTCAAACGAGCGAAAGCCGTGCACCTCGTCCACCACGTGCGCGTGGCCCTCGACCCGCTCGGTCAGGCGCTGGGCCAGCTCGAAGCACAGGTCGAGCCGCGTTGCGCGAATGTGGAAGAGGAGGTCGCCCGGGGTGCTCACCGAGACGTGCCGGTCACCGGCAAACTCGGGCAGGGGGTGCAGCTCGGTCGGGCGCGGCGGATCGAACAGCCTGTCCCACAGCGCCGAGCCGATCCCGGTCACGCAGCTCAGCCGCGCCTCGGGGATGCGGAAGCCGACCGAGCGGCGCAGGCCGTTGACGTCGGGCAGAAGCGCGCGGATGTCGTCCTCGTGGTCGGGCTCCGTCACGCACACCAGGAAGATCGCCGCCTGGCTGGGCGGCAGCAGGATGGCCTGGGGCTCGGGGGCGGGCATCGCGCCGACATTGTGTCGGACCTGCCCGCCCCGAGCTTTCAACCGGGGGTCTACCAGCGGCTGCCCTGCGTGAACGGGTTGAACGGTCCGTTGTCACCGGACAGGCGATCGGGCCAGAACGGGACGAAGGCCGCGTCGCCGAGGTTGAGGTTGGTGGCGGCCGTCTCCAGGCTGGAGGGCAGCGCCACGGAGTCCCAGCTTCCGGTCTGGACGCGGTGCTGCACCGCCTGCACGCCGGCCATCAGCTCGGCCGGGGTGAAGTTGCAGTGCTCCTGGCGCTCGACGAAGTCCTGGCGCAGGAGGCTGGTGTCGCGCGCCTGCCGGACGAGGCCGTGGTAGTAATTCTCCTGCTGGACCGGCACCAGCTGATCAGAGATCGTGTGCAGGTCGAGCTCCGGGACCTGGAGGTGGCCGGTGGGCACCGACGTCTGGTCCAACCACCGGATCGCGCGGTTCGAGGCGCGGATGTTGGCGCCCTGGGTCAGCGTCTGGAGGTCAGAGTGCAGGCTCAGCCCGGCCGCCCGGTAGAGCGCGTGGACCTCGGCGTAGTAGGACGAGTGCGACAGCAGCTTGCCGAAGTTGACGCCCGCGTCCCAGCCTCCGTTGCCGCCGGCGGCGAGCTCGATCTGCTGGCGGCCGGTCTCGATGAAGATCATCACCGGGTTGGCGACGAACTCCTCGTTGTACTGCTGCTGCTCCTGAGCGGCGTAGTCATAGACGCCGGGCATCGACTCGCCGGGCGCCCAGGTCGTGACGTTCATGAGCGCCATCGCCAGCGCCAGGCGGGCCTGGCCCGCTGGAGTCGTCTGCGCCTGGGCCGCCGCGCCGTTGAGTGCCACCGCCGCATTGACGGCATCGGTCTGGCTCGTGTAGTTGACGAGCTTGGCCGCATCGCCGGCCAGCAGCTTGTTGATCGCGTACTCGCCGTCCAGCTGGTAGTTGTTGAGCTGGATGCCGCCGGCGACCAGGCCGCAGGTCGTCAGCGCGCCGTCCAGGCGGCCGTTGGACTGCTGGTCCTCGAGCGCGCTGATGAGCCCGCCCATGGAGGTCCCGAACGCGAGCACTTGCGTTGGACGCGAGGGGAGGACCGTCTTCTCAACGGTCTTGAGCGTCTGGAACTGGTCGCGCACGGCGCTGCCGAGCGCCCACAGCGACCCGTTGGGGTCATAGCCGGAGCCGGTCAGGGCGTAGCCGGCGTTGAGCAGGGCCGCCTCTGTGTTGGGGTCTGGCGCGTCCTGGGGCGACAGTGTCCCGTAGCCGTGGCTGTAGAGCAGCAGGGTGCCGTTCCAGTTCGATGGCACGTCGGCGATCCAGCCGCCGCCGTCGGAGGTCGTGCCGGTGTAGTGGGTGGATGCGGCCATGGCCGGCGTCGCCGCCGCCAGCGCCAGGGCGCACGCCGCCACAACGCCCGCGCCGCACCGGCGCAGAGAACGTCCGCTCATCGTGTCCTCGCCTCTCTCGTGTGATGGGTCGCCCGCCGGCGGCGGTGGCCCTCTCCCCGCGGCAGCCTAGGCATTCGCAAGTAACTTGTCAATCGCTCGGCGGCCGGCTCCACAACCGGCGCCCCGGTAGTGTTGCGGAGCCATGGATCGCGCCATCGCCGCGAACCCGGTCAGCCCACCCGCGGCGACCGTGCCCCGCATCGGGTACCTCATCTACCGCGTTGAGCGACGCCTCCGCGTCCGCCTCGACGAGGCGGTCGCCGGCCATGGCGTCACGACGACCGAGTACGTGACGCTGAGCGTGCTGCGCGAGCGCGACGGGCTGTCGTGTGCCCAGCTCGCGCGCTGGGCATTCGTGACCCCGCAGGCCATGAACCTGGTCATCAGCGCGCTGGAGCGTCGCTCGCTGGTCCGGCGCCGTCCCGACCCCCACCACGGACGCGTGCTGCGCGCCTCGGTGACGGCCAAGGGCCTCAAGGTCCTCGAGCGATGTGACCGGGACATGGATGCGATCGAGGCCGACATGCTCGACGGCCTGCCGGCGGAGGCGATCGACGCGGTACGCGAGGCGCTGCACTCATGCGCGCACTCGCTGGAGGCCACCCGGCCGCTCCCGCTCCCGCGCCCGCGGCCGGTGCCGCGCAGGCGCAACGGGGGCTGACGCACGCCGCTACTGGAAGGCGACGAGCGCCAGGCGGGCCTTGGCGGTGGCGGTCGTCGCCGAGGGACCGCTGGGGGCGGTGCCCGACGTGGCGCCGCCGACGCCGCCGCCCCCGCTGCCGCTCCCGGGCGTGCCGCCGGCTGGGGTGCCGCTGGTCGCGCCGGCGGGGGCCGGGGTGGTGACGGTCGCGGTCACGCCGAGCTGGTTGGTCTTGGTCTTGGCCAGCAGCGTGTGGCCCGCGCGGGTGAGCGAGAAGCTCAGGTAGCCCAGCTCGCCGGCTCCGAGGGTCTCGGGCTTGGTCTTGGCGATCGTCGTGCCGCCGGCCACCAGCGTCGTGGTCGCCTGGCATGGGGTGACGCCGATGCATTCGGCGAGGATTCCGCCCACCCAGCCGTGCGAGACGAACTCGGCGGTCCCGATCAGCTTGAGCTGCGAGGACTGACCGGTGCTGCGCGCCGGGCCGGGGTTCGATGTGGTGAACGAGCTGAGGGTCAGCCTGCGCGTGACGTGAACGCCGGTGGTGGCGATGCGCACCGTCACGTTGACCGAGAGCTGATGGTCGTGCGCGCGCTGGAGCGCCTTCTGGGCGGCGCTGGTGAGCTTGAAGTAGGACAGCCCCCCGCCGGCGGGGATGAACTCGCGGTTGGTGGTGGCAAAGGTGGTGCGCCCGGATGAGATGGTGGTCGTCAGCGCGCACGGCGAGATGCCCATGCACCCAACCGGGACCGCGCCGAGACCGCGCATGGGGGCGAAGGCGCTGTTGCCGAAGATCGTCACGTGCGCCGGGGTGGGGGTGGCGGGCGAGGTGCCCAGGACCTGGCCGGTGGCGCTCAGCGCCTCGACCTCCCAGTAGGCGAACGCGTTCCTCGTCTGCGCGGGCAGGTGCGCGCCGGCGGTGAGCCGCGGGCCGGCCCAGGTGAAGGTGGTGGGGCTGGGCCCGCCCAGCACCTGCCAGGCCGCGACGCCGGTGGCGCCGGTCCAGGTCGGCGTCAGGCCGGTGGTGCCGTCGGGGCCGGCGGTCACCCGCAGCGAGGGCGTCGGCGGGACGGCCGGCGCCGCGTCGACCCCGGATCCGGTGCCGGCGGCGGCGGTCGCCGAGTCCAGGTAGTCGCCGTCGATGTTGATCTTGGCGCCGCCGTAGGTCTCATTGTGGGCGCCCTGATACTGGTGCAGCCGCTGGTGCGCGGCCCAGTACTGCGGTGGGACGTCGGCGTCGGCGGTGGACTGCGAGCCGTTCCAGTTGGCGATCCACAGCTCGTCGGGCTCCACGTAGACGGTGCCCTGCTGGGCGACCAGGTCGGAGATCCCGGAGGCGTCGCTGGAGTAGACGCCGGACAGGTATCCGCTGGCGTGCAGTTGCGCGGTCCACGCCTCGAGGAAGGCCAGCACCGCGGACGTGTTGGTGGTGGTCCGGTTGTACGCCTCCATGTCGAAGTAGAGCGGGTTGCCGGCACCCATCCCGATCGCCTGGGCGTCGACCACGGCGTCCTGCGCGGCCGCGGTGCCCTGGGTGGCGGCGGTGGCCGGGGTGATGCCGGCGCAGCCGCACGAGTTCGACGGCGACTGCAGCCCGACGTAGATGGGGATCATGTGCCAGCCCGCCGCGGACTCCTGGCTCACCCACGCCGCCGAGAGGTTGGGTTGCGAGCAGGCCATGTTGGTTCCGCCGATGTAGATGCCGATGCCGCGATACGGGGAGGCGCCCCAGTCGGCCATGGTCGTGGGGCTCGGGGTGCTGCAGGCATCAAAGCCCAACCCGGTGTAGATCTGGCCCGGCCCGGCGGGCGTGGCGGGCACGGTGTCACGCGAGCGCGCATAGGCGCTGACGCGGGCGCGGGCCGCGGCCACGGCGGAGTGCGGGCGCAGGCGCAGGGCGCGGCTGACGGCGGCCGAAAGCGAGGCGACGCCGAGGGCGCGGCGAATGATCACCGGCCGGCGGTTCCAGGTCGCGGTGATGAGCACCCGGTGGGCGGTGTCGGCGATCTGTCCCTCGGCGCCGCTGTCGGCGGCGCCCGCGGCGGCGCTGGCGGGCAGCACCTGCCCGGCGTGCCCCAGGGGCTGGACGAGGATCGCCTCGGTGCGGCCGGGGGGCTGCGCCGGGCAGACCTGGCGCGCGGTGGGCCGGCCCAGGTAGACGGCGTGGCGGTTGAAGCGCACGCAGGTGGCGGGGGCCGCGGCAAGGCGGAAGATGGGCCAGCTCGCCGGGACGTTCACCCGGTAGCCCCGGAAGGTCACGACCTTGCTCGCCGGCGCGGCCAGCGCGGCCGCCGGCAGCAGCACGACGGCGATCAGCGTCGCCAGCAGGATCGCCAGGCGCGTGGCGGCACTCGAGGTGGCTGTCGATCGACGCGGGAGAGAGGGCATGGGTGGTCGGGCCGCACCCGGTCCTCGCCGTGGGCGCACGCCAGATAATGGCGTGCTCTGGGCCAAGCCTTGCAAATCGGCACCCGGCAGGCCCCGTGGCGGGCGGTGGGCTCTGCTGCCTGAGCTGGATCTCAGGGGCTCGATGACGCTTACAACAGTAGGGTGCGACAAAGGTTGCGCCGCTCCTCGAGGGCAGTTTGCGTAGGCTCGGCATCGGTGAAGTCCTTCGCCTCCGACAATTACGCAAGCGCGCACCCAGACGTGCTGGCCGCGATGGCCGAGGCCAACAGCGGCCACGCGATCTCCTACGGCGCGGATCCGTGGACCGCGCGGGCCCAGGAGATCCTGCGCGGCCACTTCGGGGAGCGGTCGCAATCGCTGCTCGTCTTCAACGGCTCGGGTGCCAACGTCGTGTCCATCCGCGCGGTCTGCCGGCCCTGGGAGGCGGTCATCTGCGCCGACAGCGCGCACGTCAACGTAGACGAGGGCGGCGCCCCGGAGCGCATCGCCGGTGTGAAGCTTCTCACCGTCCCGACGCGAGACGGCAAGCTGACCCCCGACGACATCCGCGCGCGTGTGACCCGGATCGGTGACGAGCACGCCGTGCAGCCCCGGCTGGTCACGATCACCCAGAGCAGCGAGTACGGCACCCGCTACAGCCTCGAGGAGACCGCGGCGCTCGCCCGGACCACTCACGAGCTCGGCCTGGTCCTGCACATGGACGGCTCGCGCCTGTCCAACGCAGCCGCCGGGCTGGGGTGCGGGCTGGGGGAGCTGGTCGCCGACGTCGACGTCCTCAGCCTCGGCGGCACCAAGAACGGAATGGTGCTGGGGGAGGCCGTCGTCTTCGTCGACCCCGACCGCGCCGAGGGAGCGCGCTATCTGCGCAAGCAGACGCTGCAGCTCGCCTCCAAGGGCCGCTTTCTCGCCGCCCAGTTCATCGCGATGTTCGAGGGGGACCTGTGGCGGCGCAACGCTGACCACGCGAACGCGATGGCGGCACGCTTGGCGGACGCCATCGCCGGCATGCCGGGGGTCACGATCACCCAGGCGGTGCAGGCCAACGGAGTGTTTGCGGTGCTGCCGCGCGAGGCCGCTGACGCGGTGCGCGCGCGCTGGCCGTTCTACACCTGGAACGAGGCGACGCGGGAAGAGCGGCTCATGTGCTCGTGGGACACAACCCACGAGGAGGTCGACGCGTTCGCGCAGGCGCTGGCCGCGGCGTGCCGCTGACGCGGTGCTAGGCGGCCTGGCGCGCGGGCACGGCCTCGGGACCGCACTCGCGGAGGTCCTTGAGGAGGCGGGCGGCGGTGATCTCGGTCCAGCGGCCGCTCTCCACGAGTGACGCGCACAGCGACTCGACATCCTCCACGGCCTCGACCACAGCCGGATCGGTGATCACGTCGGCGGCGAAGATCAGGTTGTCCGCGGCCTCGCGAATCCGATCCTGCTCGTCGTTGAGCAGCTTGCTGGGGCCCAACTCGTTCAAGGTGTGGATGACGCGGCCGTAGGCCTGGGTGCGTTCGGGGCTCATGAGGGACTCCGCTCGGGAGACGAGGTCAGATATTGGTCCAAGGTGTCGGCAAAAAGACACCTGGGCTTTAGCCGAATGTCCAGAGATTTAGGTGGTCTGAATATTCGCTGGGCCCTAGCTACCCGGTCGCCACCGCCGGATAACCCGTCGGCAGTGTGCGCTCGGTCACGGCCCACGTACGGATATAGCAGCCCGGCGAGACGGCGCGCACGCCGCGGAACTGAGCGTCAGGTCATCTCGGAGGCGAATCGGTTCTCGGTGCGACCGATCCCGTCGATCTCGACCACGGCGACGTCACCCTCGCCCATGAGCAGTTGGGGATCGCGGCGAAAGCCGACCCCGGCGGGCGTCCCGGTGAGAATGACGTCGCCCGGCTGGAGCGTCGCGAACTCCGAGATCACGCTGATCAACGTGGGGACGGGGAAGATCATCAGATCGGTCGTGGCCTCCTGCACGACCTCGCCGTTGACGAGCGTGCGCAGCCTCAGCGCGGCGGGGTCGGGGACCTCGTCTGCGCTCACCAGCGTCGGGCCCAGCGGTGTGGAGGCGTCCCACGCCTTGCCCTGGAGCCACTGGTGCGTGCGGTACTGGTAGTCACGCATGGTGACGTCGTTGGCCACCGTGTAGCCGGCCACGGCCTCCAGCGCCCGCTCGGTGGGGATGCGGCGGGTCGGGCGGCCGATGACCACCGCCAGCTCGCCCTCGTAATCGACGGCGCCGGACTCCGGCGGACACAGGATGGTGTCGTAAGCCCCCGTCAGCGAGGTGGCGAACTTGGTGAAGAGGACCGGGTAGTCGGACTCGTCGCGGTGGGTCTCCTCGATGTGCGCCCGGTAGTTGAGCCCTACGCAGATGACCTTGCCGGGCCGCGGGATGAGCGGCCGCACGGTCGCGTCGCTGAGCGCGAACGCAGCGCCGCGATCCAGCGGGGGATCGCGCAGCAGCTCGCTCGGGGTGTGCACGCCGAGCTCGGCGATGTCGGTGAGCGGAATGGCCGTCTGGCCTTCGATCGCCACCGCGTGCGGCTGTCCGTCATGCAGGACCGAGGCAAAGCGCATCGGCGGGCCCTTTCGTCCGGGGAGGAAAGGGCCATTGTCACGACTGGGCGTTATTTGCGCCCGTGCCCCGCGGCGAACGGCGACTCGAGCAGCCTGAAACTCGGGCCGGTGACCTTGTTGACCCAATTGCGGGCGAGCATCGCCGCGTACTCGGGCCAGTAGACGCCGGTGGGCGGGGCCCCGGGGACGCACTGGCCACCGCTGCCGCCCGGGTTGGAGAACCAGAGCAGGCCGTCGGTGGCGGCATAGGCGGTCTGCTGGGCAACGGCGCCGGCCAGCGAGAGGGGGCCCAGGCCGCGGCCGGGCGGGTTGCAGAGCACCTCGTTGCCGTGGTGCACCCGGTCCTTGGGGACCAGCGGGCCCTTGCCGTTCTCGCCGGTGTTGACGATGAAGTGGGAGCCGCCCAACAGGCGGGAGATCTCCTGACCGTAGTGGATCTCTGAGCTGGTCCAGTCGAAGTGGGTGGAGTTCAGGAAGAAGCCCTGGGCCTGCTGGACCCCCGCCCCGCGCAGGTAGCTCGCCATCTTGCGGTAGGGCACTGCGTCGGCGGCGCCTCCGTCGAGGTAGACCACGACGTGCGGGTCGGCCTCGAGCGCCGAGACGGCGGAGCCCAGCTCGGCCTGGCGGATGGCGAGCTGCTGGTGAGTCAGGCAGGGGGCGGTGATGAGGGAGTCGAGCTCGAGGAAGAAGAGGACGTGGTAATTGCCGATCCCCTCCGCGACCTGGTGCATGAAGTCCTCGTAGCGCGCCGCGATCGCCGGGGTAGCGGTGTAGCCGCAGTGGTCGTGAACCAGGTTGTACGTCGACAGCATGACCGTGGTGCCGGGCTGCTGGAGCTGCGTGCCCTCCAGATAATGCGAGACCTGGCCGGCGACGTTGGAGCCCATGTTCCACATGTAGAGGCGGTGTGCGCCGGGCTCGGAGGCGATGTTGCTCAGGAGCGCGGCGATGGCGGGCTTGGCATTCCGGTAGCGCGCCTGGGCCTGGGCCGCGCCGCTGCTGGGGTCGACGTAGAGCTTGGTCCCGGCGATGGGATTGCCGGCAACCGGGCCGGGCACCCCCAGCGGGTTGGCGGGATCCCGGGCGTCCACCGGATCGTCGTGGAGGATCGTGATCAGCGAGTTGTGGTTGGCACCGAGGTTGTCAGGCCAGGAGCCGTAGAGGTAGGCGAGCGCGTGCACCGGCGTCGCATCCATTCCCTGGTCGATGATGTGCACGTTGAACGTGTAGCTGTCCTGGCCGGGGGCGAACGTGATGTATTGATTGGAGACCGTGTCGAAGTCGATGCCGGGCTGCGCGTCCTGGCGCTTGACCCCGTAACCGACGTGCTCCTCGCCGCTGAGGTCGCCGGTCCGCTGGATGGTGATCGTCAGGTAGCCCTGGTTCTCGTGCGCGGTGTAGGCGGGCTGGTCCAGGGAGACCGTTCCCGAGCTGGCGCCGTCATGAGGCACGGCGGCGCCGGCCGCGGCGGGGATCACGAAGGCCAGACAGAGTCCGGCGAGAGCGGACAGGATGGATCGACGCAGAAACGGGTTCATGGGCTCGTGGGCGTGGGGGGTGGGGGCGAATGACAGGGTGGGTCTCAGTACGCAAATCGGCAGCTCGCGCGCGCGTTTGATTGGCTGTGAGCCGTAATGGACGAAGGAAGGGGTTTTTGGTCCGATACCTGACAAGAGGGCGTGCATGCGGGTAGTCGTGGTTGGCGGCGGGATCCTGGGACTGGCAACGGCGCGCCTGCTCGCGACGTCGCGTCCCGGGGACGAGATCGTCGTGCTGGAGAAGGAGGACGGCCTGGCGCGCCACCAGACCGGCCACAACAGCGGCGTGGTCCACGCCGGGCTCTACTACGCCCCCGGCTCGCTCAAGGCGCGCCTGTGCACCCGCGGCCGCGAGCTGATGAAGGAGTTCTGCGCCGACAAGGACGTCGTTTACGACGAGTGCGGCAAGGTCGTGGTGGCCACCCGAGAGACCGAGGTGGGCCCCCTGCGCGGCCTCGCTCAGCGCGCCGAGACCAACGGTGTCCCGGGCCTGCGCTGGCTGGAGGGCGCAGAGCTGGCCGAGGTCGAGCCCCACGTCAGGGGCGTGGCCGGCCTGCACTCGCCGCACACCGCGATCGTCGACTTCGTGGCCGTGGCCGACGCGATGGCCGCCGACGTGCGCACCGCCGGCGGGCAGATCCGCACCGGCGTGTCCGTGGCCCGCGTGACCCAGAACGGCTCGGGCCCGCGGATCGAGCTGCCCGGCGGCGAGACCCTGGGCGCCGATCGGGTCATCGTCTGCGCCGGCCTGCACTCAGACCGGCTGGCCCGCGCCTCGGGCGAGGACGCCGAGCCCCGGATCGTGCCCTTCCGCGGCGAGTACTTCGCGCTGGCACCGGGCCGGACCCATCTCGTCAAGGGGCTCATCTATCCCGTCCCGGACCCGGCGCTGCCCTTCCTGGGGGTCCACCTGACGCGGAAGTTCGACGGCTCGGTGTGGCTGGGCCCCAACGCGGTGCTGGCCACCGCCCTCGAGGGGTACCGGCGCAGCGCCGTCGTGTGGCGTGAGCTGTTCGAGACCCTCACCTGGCCCGGGACGCGGCGGATGATGCGCCGCCACTGGCGGGCGGGCGCGGGCGAGCTCTACCGCTCCGCACGCAAGCGCGCCTTCATCTCCGAGCTGCAGCGTTACGTGCCCGAGCTTGTGGTGGCCGACGCCGTGCCGGCGCCGGCGGGCGTCCGCGCGCAGGCGGTAGACCGCGACGGCTCCCTCGTGGACGACTTTCGCCTCGGCGTCAGCGACCGCGTGGTCTGGGTGCGAAACGCTCCCTCGCCCGCGGCGACCTCGTCGCTGGCGATCGCCGAGGAGCTCGTGAGCCGCCTGAGTTAGCGGCTCCGGCTCCGGCTCCGGCTTGTCGTCGGCGGAGTGGGGTGCTCCTAGCCCGATGACGATCATCGAGCTGTCCGCCGCCGAGGGCGCGCTCACCCATGTCCGAATCCTGACCTGGGTGCTCTGAGTGGTGCCCGCTTGCGGGTAGGGCGCGCCCGGGGGAAGTCAAACGGACGGAGGAAGACATGATGCATCGTCGAGGCCGGCGCCGGTGGGTTCGTGCTCGCACCGCCTCGCTACTGCCGCCGCGAAGGGAGGAGCGCGAGGCCGCCAGCCGGCCTGTTCGGGGCTCCGGCCGAGGCCTGGGCCTGCGACGCGGGCGCCTTCCCGGATCCGTCATGGACTGAGCCGGGCGCGGATGCCGCCGCGCTCGTTGCTTTACTTCGACCCCATCACTAATCAACGAGTCGTGAGTGGGGAGGACCGTCCACGGATGTCCTCCTTCCTGTCAAAGTACCTATGACTCGGACGGCACCCCAGAGCCGATGTCCAGAAGCTCGGAGGAAGCCATGACTGCCGTGCCCCGACGCGTACGAGTTGCCGAAGAGCTCCCCGAGATCGTCGAGCATCTCGACGTCGAGCAGCGAGAGGTAGCCCGGCGCCAGCTGGTGGCGGAGCTCATCGTTGCCAAGACCGGCAGCTGGAGGCCCCCAGTGCCGGCCGACCGGCCCGGGCACCTGGGACTGCTCGTCCTCGACGGGCTGCTGAGCCGGGACGTGATCCTCGAGAAGCCGCTCGCTGCGGAGCTCGTGGGACAGGGCGATCTGCTGCGGCCCAGCGACCGCGACGGCGAGGATGCCCCGATTCCGTTCGGCGTGTCCTGGACGGTGCTCGAGCCGGCGCGGTTCGCGGTGCTCGACCCGACATTCGCACGGGTTCTGGGCCAGTGGCCGTCCGCCGTCGAGGCGGTGCTGCGCGGGGCGAGCAACCGCGCCCACTCGCTGGCGATCACGCTGGCCGTGTCGAATCTCCGTCGCGTCGACGTGCGCCTGCTGGTGCTGCTGTGGTATCTGGCCGACCGCTGGGGGCGGGTCACGCCCGAGGGCGTCGCCGTGCCGCTCCGGCTCACCCACGAGACGCTGGCGCGGCTGGTGGGGGCGCAGCGGCCCTCGGTAACCACCGCGATCCGCCAGCTCGAGGCGGAGGGGCGCCTGCGCCGCATGCCCGACCGCCGGTGGCTGCTGTGCGGCGATCCGCCGGAGACGATGGCGCGCCAGGCGGCCGCCGCCAGCCTCACGGAGTAGGCGCGGGCTGATCAGCTAAAACGAGGGCGTCGGGACGCGCCGGGAATCGGTGTCGAGAATCGTCCGGAGGGGCGATGTGGCGGCCGCGCCGGTCGTTTTTGGAACTTCCTTTGCGCGATACGTGATTAGTTCCTCCCCGGACGGGGTAGAGGTGCCTCGGCCTGTTAGCCAGTTAGGCCCTCTCCTCCCTCGGGACTGCGGGCGGGTAGGCGTCGGCGGCACCATCGCTTACCTGCCCGCGTTCCCCGGTTTCGTCCCGTGTCGCGTCGCGCCGGTTCGTGTTGTGTGGCCTCGGGCGGCCGCGCGCCCGCCTTGTCAACGGCGGCGCTGAGCCGTCAGCGACCGCTGCTCGCTCTCGCCGCCGCGGCCGCGGCGGCCGGCGCGGGCGGGTGCGTGCCTGGGGTGGCGGGGGATCTCGGGGCGGGCGCGGCCAGCGCCACGCACACGGCGCAGAGCATCACCACGACCACGAGCCACATCACGCGGGTGAAGAGGCGGTTCATCCGCCCCCAGTCGGCGAAAAGCAGAGGATTCATCGGGTCGCTCAAATGGCTACCCGACGCGATAGGCCGTCAATCGCGGGCCGGGCTGTCAGCGCGCTGACACCGTCGTTTGGTCTGGGCCACGCCGATTGGGGTAGCTAGAACACAGCTGTCCGCGACAAGGGCGCGGTATGCATTTTGGTAGGTCGTGACGGCAGTCGATCGCGCAGCGGTCTTCTGACGGGCCCCCAGCTTTTCCGAACGTCCAACGGAAGGAGCCCCGTGCAGACACAATCGTTGCTGCCCAGACCCAGCGCCACGCGCGCTGACGATGCCGACATTCAGACGAACGTGTTGGTGGAGCGCTGGCATGAAGCCCGCGACGCGGAAGCCCGCGATGAGCTGTTCGAGCGCTACCTGCCGCTCGCGCGTAGGCTGGCCGCTCGCTACAGCAACCCGCACGAGCCCTTGGAGGATCTGGTCCAGGTGGCCTCGGTGGGGCTGCTGGGCGCCATCGACCGCTTCGACCCGGCACGGGGCGTGCACTTCCCGGCGTTCGCCATCCCGACGATCCTGGGCGAGCTCAAGCGCTACTTCCGCAACACCGGATGGTCGGCGCACGTCCCGCGCGGCGCCCAGGAGATGGCGCTGCGAGTCGAGCGCGCCATCCGCCAGATGACGGCCACGACCGGGCGCCATCCACGCGTTGAGGAGGTGGCCGAGTATCTCGAGGTCTCGCATGAGGATGTGCTGACCGGCCTGGACGCCGGCACGGCGCACTACGCGGTGTCGCTTGACGCCCCGCTGTCATCGGCCGAGGACGAGGAGCCTGACACGCTCGGCGCCAGTCTCGGCGACGTCGACGAGAGCTACGGCCTGATCGAGGCGAAGATGTCGCTGACCGACGCGGTCGACCGCCTGCCCCACCTGGAGCGCAAGGCGCTGGTCCTGCGCCTCGAGCGCGACCTCAAGCAGACTGAGATCGCGCAGGCACTGGGGTGCTCGCAGATGCAGGTGTCGCGGCTGCTGCGGCGAGCGGCGAGCCGGCTGCGCGAGATGACCGACCCCGATCTGAATCTGGACGGGGACTCTCGCCCGCCGAGCGGCGACACACGCGGTGCAGCAGGATGAGCGTGCCCACGTAGATCAGGCAGTCGCCGACGCTGAGCACGTTGGGCAACGGCCCGGGCCACGGGATGATGTCCCCGAACCACAGCAGGTGGGGGTGGGTCAGCGGGGCCGAGTTCTCAAAGCCCGGGCCCAGGTGCAGGCCGGCGACGCGCTCGGCCGTCCTGGAGGCGGCCATCTGGCCGCCGTTGACGGTGATCACGAGCGCGTTGAGGAACGCCCCCAGGCCGATCACCTTGACGCCCGGCAGCCGCCGGTTGCACCACAGGAAGACGCCGATCAGGACGTAGGTGCCGACGTGGACCGCCTTATGGACGGCCGGGCTGCCGTTGGGAAGGATGGTGGTGATCAGCACCTGGCAGGCCAGCGCGATCACCGGCACCCACGTGCCGCGTACCCGGATCGAGGCGAGGCGGCTCAGGCGCCCGCCCGTCAGCGGGACGCTGATGAGGCACAGCAGTGCGAAGGCGATGAGGATCATGCCGCCTGCTCGATCGCTCGCGCGCTGGTGGAGACGATCGCCCGCTCCAGCCCCGACGTGCTACGGAAGTCCAGCAGCCAGCGGGTGGCGTCCGGTCCGGCCAGCGGATGGCTGATGGCGTAGCCCTGGGCAGCGTCGCAGCCCAGCGCCTCCAGCTCCGGCAGCATCGCCCAGTCCTCGACGCCCTCGGCGACCGCGCGCAGCTGGAGGTGGTGGGCCAGATCGATGGTGGAGTTGACGATGATCTTCTCGCTGGATCCGGCGGACATCCGGCTGACGAACGAGCGATCGATCTTGACCTCGGAGACGGGCAGGTCGGCCAGGTAGGCCAGCGACGAGTAGCCAGTGCCGAAGTCGTCGATGGAGATCTCGCAGCCCAGCGCGTCGAGCTCGCGCAGCACGGTGCGGGCGGTCACCGGGTCTGACATCAGGACGCTCTCGGTGACCTCGAGTTTGAGGCGGTGGGGGGCGACGCCGCTGCGCCGCAACGCGGCCACGACCTGCTGGGTGAAGCTCTGGTCGACGAGCACCTGTGCGGAGATGTTGACCGCGACCGCGAGGTCGAGGCCCATGGCATGCCAGTCGGCGACCTGGAGCAGGGCGACCTCCATCACGCGCTGGGTCAGCGGCTTGATCAGGTTGGTGGCCTCGGCCATGCGCACGAACGAGCTGGGCGGCAGCACCCCGAGCCGAGGGTGGTCCCAGCGCACCAGCGCCTCGACGGCCATCACCTCGCGGGTGCGCAGATCGAGCTCAGGCTGATACCACAGCACGATCTCCTCGCTGGCCACGGCGGTGCGCAGCTCGGCGGTCAACGCCAGCTTCGCGGGGCTGTGGTGGTCGTGGCGCTCGTCGTAGAGAGCGACGTTGGAGCGGGTCTCCTTGGCGCGGTACATGGCGACGTCGGCCTTCTGCAGCAGCGTCTCGACCCCGTGACCGTGCTCGGGGAACAGCGCGATGCCGACGCTGGCCTGGACGTCGACGACCATCTCGTCGAGCTCGAAGGGGTCGCGCAACGCATCGACGATGCGATGGGCCAGCGACACCGCCTCGTGGCGGTTGCCGCTCTGGCTGATCACGGCGAACTCGTCGCCGCCGAGGCGGGCGATCTGGCCCTGACCGCCGATCACCTCCTTGAAGCGCTGGGCGACCTTGACGAGCAGAAGGTCCCCGTAACGGTGCCCCAGCGTGTCGTTGACCTCTTTGAAGCGGTCGAGGTCCATGAGCAGGACCGAGGCGGGGACGTCGTCGTCCTCGATGGCGGCCGTGATGGTCTCGCGGAAGGCGGTGCGGTTGGGCAGCCCGGTGAGCGCGTCGTGGCGCGCCTCATGCTCCGAGCGAGCGCTCTGGTGCACCGATTTGTACATCGCCAGGACCGGCGCCAGGCAGAGCGGGACGATCACGACGGTGTACGCGGCCGCCGCCAGCACGATCGGCGCGACCAGCAGCACAACGCCGCCGGTGATCAGGACGAAGGACACGCTGCCCCGGAAGTAGCGGGCGATCGGGACCCGCTGGTAGACCGCGACCGCCGAGCCCACGACGAACGCATTGACCAAGAAGAAGGCGGCGGCGCCGAGGAGCATCGCCGGCAGCTGACGGCTGGCGAACGGATGCAGCACGTCGAGGTGCGGGGAGACCGAGATCGCCCTGACGACGAGCCACGCCGCGATCATCGAAAGGCCGTATTGCCCGAGGTTGAACCGGACTCGCCACGCCGGCTTGTGCGATGTGATGTCCTGAAGCGCTGACGCGGCGCCCTGGGCCACGAGTGCCGGGCCCAGGCCTCCGAGCAGCAGGAGCGCCATCGCGAACGAGGCCGAGAGCGTCAGCTCCTCGTCATCACCGCGGCGCGGGATCTTGACCGGCAGCATCTCGCCGAGGACCACGCCTCCGCCGAGGACGGCGAACGTGAGCGGATCATCCGCGAGGTAGCGGAGATGGAGGTCGCCGACGAGCATCGCGACGGCGGCGACGCTGACGATGAAGACGGCTTCACAGTAGATCCGGACCTTCGACATGCCGCGCCCAAGCTCTCTCTCACCCAAGAAACGATGGATTGGGCGCGCCCCGCCGCTGCGCGACGGGGCGCGCCCGCCCGATCAGAACTTGAAGCCGGCCCCTGAGGCGATGGCGACGGTGGCGATGGCGGCGAGCGTGGTGCAGGCCTGGTAGATACGGAACTTCTTCATGTTGCTTCCCTCCTTGGAAACGGTCCCTACCGGTAAGGGACTTGACCGGCTCTAGATCGGTGCACCAAACGATGGTGTTTAGAGAAGTCGACAAAAGTTGGACGCATCGTTGGAAGCGAACGCGTCCGTGTTTTCGGCCGCGCGGGAGGCGACCTTGAATGCCGGTAAGGCGCAATTCGTGTTCGGCTACGGGTCGCTGACCGCGCGACCGGGTCCGGTGCCCACGCGAGAGCTAAAGAAGTCCGGTTTCGTTGCCGATCTGGTGGGGCTGTGCCGCACCTGGGGCGTGGCGATGGACAATCGGCGGGACCTGCCCGGATACAAGTTCTACACCGACGTCGCGGGCGACCGGCCGCAGGTCTGCGTCGCCTACCTCGACCTGGTGGCGGCTCCCGACGATCCGGCCGCGGCGGTCAACGGGCTGTGCCTGCCGGTGGACCATCGGCTGCTGTCCGAACTCGACCGCCGCGAGCGCAACTACGAGCGCACCGACGTCTCGGACCGCGTCGCGGCCGGCGGCGCGCGGGTGTGGGCCTACGTCGGATCGGCGGCGGCGCGCGAGCGGCTGGCGGCGGGCCGGCGTGACGGCACCGCGGTCATCGACGCCGGCTACGTGCGGACGGTGGAGGCCGGCTTCGCCGCCCTGGGCGCACGCGAGCAGGCGGCCTGCCGGCCGTCGCTGCGGCCGGGCGGGCTGCCGGTGCTCCAGCTCACGCGCCACGAGTTGCCCTGAGCGGCGCGGGCGCCCGGCCGGAGCAGCATGAGCGCCCTCGGTACTCTGGATATGCGGGACGGTCGTCAACCGGAGGAGTCGAGCCTGTGGACCGCAAGTGGTGGACGCTCATCGGCGTTTGCGTGGGCACGTTCATGCTGTTGCTTGACGTCACGATCGTCAACGTCGCACTGCCCTCGATCCAGTCGTCTCTGAACGCGAGCTTCAGTGATCTGCAGTGGGTGGTGGACGCCTACGCGCTGACGCTGGCCGCACTGCTGCTGACCACGGGGTCGCTGGCGGACCTGTTCGGGCGCCGGCGAATGTTCCTCATCGGCCTGGTCATCTTCACCCTCAGCTCGCTGCTGTCGGGTGTGGCGGCGAGCCCGCTGTGGCTCAACCTGGCCCGCGGCGCCCAGGGCGTCGGCGGCGCGGCGATGTTCGCGACCTCCCTGGCGCTGCTCGGGACGGCCTTCCAGGGCCGCGAGCGCGGCACCGCGTTCGGGGCCTGGGGCGCCATCACCGGCCTGGCGGTGGCGGTGGGCCCGGTGGTGGGCGGCGCGCTGACCACCGGTCTGTCGTGGCGGTGGATCTTCCTCGTCAACGTGCCGATCGGCGTGGTCGCGGTGGCCATCACCCTGCTCAAGGTCGACGAGTCACGTGAGCCGGGGGCCCGGCGCCCGGACATCATCGGCGTGATCACGTTCAGCGGCGCGCTGGGCGCGCTCGTCTACGCCCTGATCAAGGGCAACAGCAAGGGATGGGGCTCGACGGAGATCGTGGCGTGCCTGGTCGGCTCCGCGGTGCTGCTGATCGCCTTCCTGATCGCCGAGGTGCTCCAGCGCGACCAGGCGATGTTCGACCTCAACCTGTTTCGCAAGCCGACGTTCAGCGGCGGCCTCATCGCCGCGTTCTCGCTGTCGGCGGGTCTGTTCGCGCTGTTCCTGTACCTGACGCTGTACATGCAGGACATCCTGCGCTACTCGGCGTTCCAGACCGGCCTGCGCTTCCTGGTGCTATCGGGCGCGATCCTCGTCACCTCGGGGGTGGCCGGACGGCTGACCTCGGTGGTGCCGATCCGGCTCCTGATCGCCCCCGGGCTCGCCTGCGTCGGGGTGGGGCTGCTGCTCATGCGCGGGCTCACCGAGAGCTCGGGGTGGACGCACCTGATCCCCGGCTTCATCCTGGCCGGCATCGGCACCGGCCTGGTCAACCCGCCGCTGGCGTCGACCGCGATCGGCGTGGTCACCCCCGACCGCGCCGGCATGGCCAGCGGCATCAACTCCACCTTCCGCCAGGTGGGGATCGCCACCGGGATCGCCGGTCTGGGCTCGGTGTTCGCGCACACCGTCCGCACCCACATTGTGAATCTGCTCAGCCACGCTCCGCTGGTCAGCGCCGCGGCCGCGCACCGATTGGCCGCCGACGTCGCTCAGGGCAGCGGCGCCTCGGGTGGGCTGGCCTCGCTGCCGGCGAGGGCCCGGCCGCTGGCCGCCCACGCGCTGCGGTCGAGCTTCGTGACCGGGCTCAACGAGGTGTTCCTCATCGGCGCGATCCTGACGCTCGTCTCAGCGGTGCTGACCTTCGTGCTCATCCGCAGCCGTGACTTCGAGGCGTCGGCGGCGCGCTCGGCGCCTCCGGCGCAGCCGGTCACGACGGGGGCCGGGGCACGGTAGGCGTTGTCGCGCCTCGGCGTCGGGGCACGCCCCCGTGACGTGCGCTCGGGGCGCCCAACGATCCACGTTCAGGGACCCGGGAGCTCTACCCCCGTGAGCCCCGCGCAGGCGGCGAGCAGCCCGTCCTGGACGGCCGGATCAGAGGCCGCCGGGTCCGCGGCCCGCTCAGTGCGGTGGTAGAGGTAGCGGCCGCTGACACGCGCGGCGGGATCGTCTGACACCGCCAGCCAGGCCTGGGTGTCGGCGCCGAGCTCCAGGTCGTCGGGGGCGCCCCGGCCGCCCATCTTGGTCGCCACCCACCCGGGTGTCACGCCGTTGGAGCGCACCTCGGGCCAGCGGCGGGCGACGGCGTAGGCGAGCACGAGATCGAACAGCTTGGAGTCCGAGTAAGCCTGGACCCCGTTCCAGCGCCGCTCGCGCCACTGGAGGTCGTCAAGCGCCGGATCGCCCCCGGTGTGCATCCCCGACGACAGGTACACGAGCCGGTCCGGGCGCGTCATGAGCGCGGTCAGCAGGTAGGGCGCGAGCACGTTGACGGCGAACACCGCCGCCAGGCCGTCCTCGGTCTCGGACCGGTCCGACACCTGGTAGCCGAGGGCGGCGTTGTGGATGACCGCGTCAAAGCGGCCGCCGACATTGGCCCGCTCGGCCAGCGCGTGGGTCTGGGCGATGCTGGCCAGGTCGCCGATGAGCACGCCGGCGGCGTCGGGGACGCCGTCCAGGGCCTGGCGTCCGCGCGCCTCGCTGCGGGCGTGGAGCACGACCTCGTGCCCCTCGCCTACGAGCTGCGCCGCCGCCAGCCTGCCCAGCCCGTCGGCCGAACCCGTGACGAGAACGCGGCTCACGGGATCAAAGGAAGCGCTCGCGGAACACCGAGGCCAGCACGTCGGGCGCGACGTTGTGAGACTGGCCCTCGAGCACGCGCCATTCGCCGTTCTGCACTGCGGCGGCGACCGCGCGCACCGATGCCTCGGCCCACGGCGGGCTCAGGCTCCCGGTCGTGCCCAGCACCGGGCATGTGATGTCGCTCAGGCGATCGGCGGGGACCACGCCCTCGTTGAGCAGGCGCACGTCGTACGCGAGGGTGTGAGCGAGGGCTAGCAGCGGCCGCCATCCCGGCGATGCCTTCACCTGCTCGATCATCGCGTCGGACATCCCGGTGCTCTGCAGGAATCGCTCGACCGCCTCGTCGCGCCGGCCGTCGGCGGCCAGCGCCGCCAGCTCACTTGCGGTCTCGGCGGTGACCCCGACCCCGCCCACCCCGGGCACGTAGGGCGGCTCATTGACGACAAGGCCCCGCATAGGAACGCCGGAGGCGGCGGCCTCCAATGACAGCGCCGCGCCCGAGGACTGGCCGAACACGAACGGCGCGTCGCCGGTCGCGGTCACGATCGCGGCCAGGTCCTGCAGCTCGTTCTCAGGCGTCGAGGCGTCGCCGTCGGAGCTGTCGCCACGGCCGCGCCGGTCATAGCGATAGAGCGTGAAGTCGGCCTCCAGCAACGGCTCGAGAGGCGCGCCGGTCGCTCTGGTGCTCAGCGCGCCGTTGACGATGACCAGCGACGGTCCACGGCCCACGCGCTCGTAGGCGATCTGCACGCCGTCAGCCGAAGTCACGAACTCCATCGCCCTACATTCTGAACACGCCGTAGCGCACGTCGTCGAGCGGGGCGTTGCCGGCCGCCGACAGCGCCAGCCCGAGCACGTCGCGCGTGTCGCGGGGGTCGATGACCCCGTCGTCCCATAGGCGGGCCGTGGCGTAATAGGGGTGGCCCTGGCGCTCGTACTGCTCGCGCAGCTGCGGCGCCCGTCTCCGCCTGGCCGACCTCGGTCATGACCATGGCCGCCTGCTCGCCGCCCATCACGCTGATTCGCGCGCCCGGCCACATCCACAGCAGCCGCGGCGAGTAGGCGCGGCCGCACATCCCGTAGTTGCCGGCGCCGAAGGACCCGCCGACGATCATGGTCAGCTTGGGCACGCGCGCGGTGGACACCGCCGTCACCATCTTGGCCCCGTGCTTGGCGATCCCGCCGGCCTCGTAGTCGCGTCCGACCATGAAGCCGGTGATGTTCTGCAGGAACACCAGCGGGGTCCGGCGCTGGTCGCACAGCTCGATGAAGTGCGCGCCCTTGAGCGCGGACTCGGAGAACAGGATCCCGTTGTTGGCGAGAATGCCGACAGGGTGGCCGTGGATGTGGGCGAAGCCGGTGACCAGGGTGGGCCCGTAGAGCTCCTTGAACTCGTGGAAGCGCGAGCCGTCGACGATGCGGGCGATGATCTCCCGGGCGTCGTAGGGCTTGCGCAGGTCCGCGGACACCACGCCGAGCAGCTGCTCGGGGTCCACGGCCGGATCGCTGACCGGCGCCCGCTCCCAGGGCAGACCGGCACGCGGCGCGAGGGTGCTCACGATGTCGCGGACGATCTGGAGGGCGTGGGCGTCGTCAGTGGCGAGATGGTCGGTGACGCCGGACGTGCGGGAGTGCAGCTCGCCACCGCCGAGCTCCTCGGCGGTGACCTCCTCGCCGGTGGCCGCCTTCACGAGCGGCGGGCCGCCGAGGAAGATCGTGCCCTGGTTGCGCACGATCACCGTCTCGTCGCTCATGGCGGGCACGTATGCGCCGCCCGCGGTGCACGAGCCCATCACCGCCGCGATCTGGGGGATCCCGTGGGCCGACATCGTTGCCTGGTTGAAGAAGATGCGCCCGAAGTGCTCGCGGTCGGGGAAGACCTCGTCCTGGCGGGGCAGAAACGCGCCGCCGGAGTCGACGAGGTAGATGCAGGGCAGGCGGTTCTGCAGCGCGATCTCCTGGGCGCGCAGGTGCTTCTTGACCGTCATTGGGTAGTACGTGCCGCCCTTGACGGTGGCGTCGTTGGCGACGATCACACACTCGCGCCCGGAGACCCGGCCGATGCCGGTGATGATCCCGGCGCCGGGGGCCTCGTCGTCATAGAGGCCGTGGGCGGCGAGAGCCGAGCACTCCAGGAAGGGCGCGCCGGAATCGAGCAGGCGGTCCACCCGCTCGCGAGGCAGCAGCTTGCCACGGCCGGCGTGACGCTCGCGGGCGCGCTCGCCGCCGCCCAGCCGAACGCGCTCCAACTGGGCGTTGAGGTCGTCCACCAGCGCGGTGTTGGCCTCCAGGTTGCCCTGGAACTCCTCGGAGCCGGGGTTGGCGTGGGAGCGCAGGACGTTCATGGCGCGGCCTCCACGCGCGCCAGGGGCTGATCCACCGCCACCCTGTCACCGACGGCCACGGTCAGCTCGGCGACCTCGCCGTCGACCGGCGCGGTGAGCACGAGCTCCATCTTCATCGACTCCAGCACCACCAGCGGGTCGCCGGCGGTCACCCGGTCACCGGCGGCAGCGTGCACGATCAGCACCTGTCCGGGCATCGGCGCGCGCACGTCGCCGTCGGCCGCGGCGTCGCCGAGACCGACGGCCGAGGCCGGGCGCACCGCCCAGGCCGAGCCGCCGTGCCCGATCCAGGTCACGTCGCCGTCGCGGGCCAGCAGCCAATCGCCGCGCCCATCGATCGCGAACCGCCCGTCGCCGAGCGGGCTCACCATCGCCACGTACTCCTGCGGGACGATGGCCTCGACGGGTTCGCCGCCGCTCACCGAGAGCCGCCAATGCGATGGCGCGCGCTCGCCGCCGAGACGCCAGCCGTCCAGGCGATCGAACGGATCAGGGCCGGCGCCCGCGGCGCGGTCGGCGAGGATGAGCATCGCGGCGGCGATGGCGATGCCCTCGTCGCCGATGGGTCCCGCCGGGACGCCGCGGCGCTCGACGAGCCCGGTGTCGAGCTCTCCGGCGCGGACCGCATCGTCGGCGATCAGCCCACGCAGGTACCGGGTCGTGGTGGTGACACCCAGCACGGTGAAGTCCGCCAGCGCGTGGTCCAGGCGGGCGAGCGCCTGAGCGCGGTCGGTCCCGTGGGCGATGACCTTGGCCAGCAGCGAGTCGTAGCTGGTGTCCACGACCGAGCCGCGCTCGATCGCGTCGTCCACGCGCACCTCGCGCGTGCTGTTTGGCCGGGCGTAGGCGAGTACGCGGCCGGCGGTGGGCAGGAAGTCCCGGGCGGCATCCTCCGCGGTGATCCGGACCTCGATCGCGTGGCCGTCCAGGGTGACCTCGTCCTGCGTGAACCCGAGCGGCTCTCCGGCGGCGACGCGGAGCTGGAGTTCCACCAGGTCCAGCCCGGTGACGAGCTCGGTGACCGGATGCTCTACCTGCAGGCGCGCGTTCATCTCCAGGAAGTAGTGCTCGGCGGGGTCCTCGAAGTCGGCGATGAACTCGACCGTGCCGGCGTTGACGTAACCGCCGGCACGGGCCAGGGCCACCGCCTCGGTGCCGAGCGTGTCGCGCAGCTCGGGCGAGACGATGGGGGAGGGGGACTCCTCCATCACCTTCTGGTGGCGGCGCTGGAGCGAGCATTCGCGCTCGCCGAGGTGCAGCACGTTGCCGTGAGCGTCGGCGATCACCTGGACCTCCAGATGGCGCGCCCGCGGCAGCAAGCGCTCGATGAACACGCGGTCATCGCCGAAGCCGGCCTTCGCCTCGCGCCGCGCCGAGGCGAGCGCGGCGTCGAGGTCCTCGGGACGCGGCACCACGCGCATGCCGCGCCCGCCGCCGCCGGCGGCGGCCTTGACCAGCAGTGGATACACGTCGCCGCCGGCGGTCCGCGCCTCGTCCTCGCTGAAGCTGGGCACCACTGGGACCCCGGCGCGGGCGGCGGCTTCCTTGGCGCGCAGCTTGTCGCCCATGAGCTCGCTGGCCTCGGGCGGCGGCCCGATGAACGCGACCCCCGCGGCGGCGCACGCCCGCGCCAGCGCCGGGTTCTCCGACAGGAAGCCGTAGCCGGGGTGCAGCGCCTCGGCGTCCCACTGCTCGCATGCGCCCACCACCGCCTCGATGTCGAGGTAGGAGGGGATCTCCAGAGCATGGATGGCCTCGCGCACGAACGGCGCGTGGCGGTCGGCGCGGGTGTAGACGGCGACCGAGCTGATGCCGAGACGGTCCAGGGTGCGGATGACCCGGCGCGCGATCTCGCCCCGGTTGGCGATGAGGACGCGCTCGAACATGGTCAGACCTCGTCGGAGTGCGCCCAGCGGTGCCAGTCCACCGGGCCGGCCACGAGCGTGTGGCTGCCCAGCGGGCGCCCGAGGTGGTACTGCACCGCCCGGGTGACCTTGATCAGCTCGCGCAGGTCGATCCCGGTCTGGACGCCCATCTCGTGGAGCATCGAGACGACATCCTCGGTGGCGACGTTGCCGGTCGCGCCCGCCGGCACCGGGCAGCCGCCCAGCTCGCCGAAGCTCGACTCGAACGAGTCGATCCCCGACTCCAGGGCGGCGTAGACATTGGCCAGCCCCTGGCCGCGGGTGTTATGGAAGTGGGCGGTGAGCTCGATGTCCTCGGGACCGCCGAGGCGCTCGCGGGCGGCGGCGAAGAACTCCATGACCTGACGGGGGTTGGCCATGCCGGTGGTGTCGCCGAAGCCGATCTCGTGGGCGCCGGCCGCCGCCAGCCGTCCGGCGATCTCGAATACCCGCTCGGGCGGGATGACCCCCTCGTACGGGCAGCCGAAGGCGACCGAGATGACGGCCTCGCAGCGCAGCCCCGCCTCGCGGGCGCGCGCCAGGACCCGCTCGAGCCCGGTGAGCGACTCCTGCATGCTGCGGTTGACGTTACGCAGGTTGTGGGTCTCCGACGCGGACATGAAGACGTTGATCTCGTCGAAGTGGTCGCGCAGCTCGAGCGCGCGGTCCAGCCCGCGCTCGTTGGGGATGAGCACCGACCGGCTGACCTCGTCCGGGATGTCGACGGCCTGCAGCACCTCGGCCGCGTCGGCGAGCTGCGGGATCACCTCGGGGCGGACGAAGCTCGTGATCTCCAGACGCGTGAGCCCGGTCCGGGCCAGCGCGTCGATGAGCTTGACCTTGGTCTCGGTGGGGATGACCTCGGGCTCGTTCTGGAAGCCGTCCCGGGGGCCGACCTCACGGATCCGCGCCGTGAGCGGGAGCGGGTAGGGCGCGGACCCGCCGGAGCTCATGCCCCGAGCGCTCGGGCGATGACCATCTGCTGGACCTCGTCGGTGCCCTCGCCGATGGTGAGGATCTTGGCGTCGCGGTAGAAGCGACAGACCGGATATTCCTCGATATAGCCGTAGCCGCCGTGGATCTGGACCGCCTCGTCAGTGGCCTTGACCGCAAGGCGTCCGGTCTTCAGCTTGGCCTGGGCGGCGACCAGAGAGAACGGCCTGCCCTGATCCTTGAGCCAGGCCGACTGGTACACGAGCAGTCGGGCGGCGGCGATCTCGGTGGCGAGATCGGCGAGCTTGGCCTGGATGGCCTGGAACTTGGAGATCGGCTTGCCGAAGGCGCGGCGCTCCTTGGCATAGGCGAGCGCCTGGTCCAGGGCGCCCTGGGCCAGCCCGACGCCCATGGCGGCGACCCCGATGCGTCCGATGTCCAGCACCTGGAGGAACTGGTGAAAGCCCTTGCCGCGCATGCCGAGCAGGTTCTCCTCGGGCACGCGGCAGTCGTCGAAGCTGAGCGGGCGCGTGTCCGACGCGTTCCAGCCCATCTTGCGATACGGCTCGCCGGGCTCGTAGCCGGGCGTGCCGTTGGGGACGATGAGGTTGGAGATCTCCTCATCACCGGTCCGGGCGGTGATGCAGACCACGCCGGAGATGTCGGTGCCCGAGTTGGTGATGAACTGCTTGGCGCCGTCGATCACCCACTGGCCGTCCTCGAGCCGCGCGCGGGTCCTGGTGTTGCCGGCGTCGGACCCGGCCTCGGGCTCGGTGAGGCCGAAGGCGCCGAGGATCTCGCCGGAGCACAGGCGCGGCAGCCATTCCTGCTTCTGTTCCTCGGAGCCGAACAGGTAGATCGGCTGGGTCCCGAGCGAGGTGTGGGCGCACAGCGTGATGGCGACGCTGGAATCGACGCGGGTCAGCTCCTCGACGGCGATCGCGTACTGGAGGCTCGAGCCTCCGGCGCCGCCGACGTCCTCGGGGAAGGGGATCCCCATCCAGCCCAGAGAGGCCATCTTGGCGACGATCTCGTAGGGGAAGGAGTGGGTGCGGTCGAGCTCTTCGGCGGCCGGCGCCACCTCGGCCTGGGCGAACTCGCGGACGGTCCGCTGCAGGAGCTCCGTCTGGTCGTCAAGAGCAAAGTCCATGGCGCGGCCACTATAGCGAATATCAATTCGAAGTTCGAATAGATATTCGGTAAAGTTGACGGCGTGTCCGTCAGACCCACACGGCCGGCGCTGCGCGAGCGCTATGACCGCCGCCAGCAGCAGGTCGTCTACCAGGCCGCCAAGGCGTTCGCCAAGCAGGGCTATGACCAGACGACGATGCAGGACCTGGCGGCGGGCATGGATCTGGCCACCGGCGCGCTCTATCACTACTTCGCGGGCAAGGAGGACCTGCTCACGGCGATCTGCGACCAGCTCATGGAGCCGTTGCTCGAGCAGGCCACCGAGCTCCTGGCCGGGGACCAGGATCCCGAGCAGCAGCTGCGTGCGCTCGTGCGCCTGTGGGTCGCCCATGTGGTCGAGCACCGCGACCACATGCTCGTCTTCCAGCAGGAGCGCCACCTCATCGAATCCGGCGATCGGTGGCGCAAGGTGCGCGCTTCGCGCAAGGCGTTCGAGCGCCTGGCCGCGCAGGCGCTGGAGCGGGCGCGGCGGGACGCCGACTCGCGGCTGGCGCTGCTGGCGCTGCTGGGCATGGTGAACCACACGGCGCAGTGGTACCGGCCGCGCGGGGAGCTGTCACCCGAGGCGATCGCCGACGGGTACGTGGAGCTCGTGCTGGGTTAGCCTCGTGGCCGTGCCATGGCTGCCCGAGACATTCGCCGCCCCGCAGCGCGCCGAGCTGCCGACCGGCCATCACCTGCGGCAGATCCGCGCTGACGACGTCGACATCGACTACCCCGCCGTGATGGGCTCCCGCGAGCGGCTGTGGAGGATGTATGGGGCCATCTGGGGGTGGCCGCCGGCAACGATGACGTTCGAGGAGGACCGTGCCGACCTGGCGCGGCACGAGGCCGAGATGGCCATCAACGAATCGTTCAACTACGCCATGTTCGATGCGGCCGAGACCGAGCTATACGGCTGTATCTACATCGACCCGCCGATGGACAGCTCGCCGGCAGGGGCGGACGCCGCCGTGTCGTGGTGGGTGACCGATGACATGGTGGGCACCGCGCTCGAGGCAGCGCTGGCGGAGTTCGTCCCTCAGTGGCTCACGCAGACCTGGGGCTTTGGCGCCGTGCACTACCACCCGTGACGGCTCTGCGCCGGCGCGCCCGAGCTGACATCACAGAGCACACATGCAGCGGTGCGGAACGGCGTGCTCTGACACGTCAACATGGCATGTGATCTGGAGCGCGCCGCGGTAAACCGGCCACCGTGCGCTCCGTGATGTCAATCTGACGGCGCGGCCCGGACCAGGCCTGCCGCCCATTTCCCTCCTCGTTGTCCGCGGTTGACGTGCGCTGTCGTCGTGCGCGGACGCTGCGTTGTCAATCCCGCTCAGAGCGCGGCTGAGGCGGTCTTGCCGGGGTTGAAGATCCCGTCCGGGTCCAGCGCGCGCTTGATGGCCTGCATCATCTCGACCGCGGGGCGCCCGTGCTCCTCCACGAGGAAGCGGGCCTTGCCGTAGCCGACGCCGTGCTCGCCGGTGCAGGTGCCGTCGGCCGCGAGCGCGCGGTGCACGAGGCGGGCGTGGAACTCCTCGCCCTGGGCCACCTCGGCGGGGTCCTGTGGGTCGACGAGCACGATCACGTGGAAATTGCCGTCGCCGACGTGCCCGACGATCGAGGCCATGAGGCGGTGCTCGGCGATATCGGCCTGGGTGGCGGTGATGCACTCGGCCAGTGCGGAGACGGGCACGCATACGTCGGTCGTGAGTGCACCGCTGCCCGGCCGCATGGCGCGCGTCGCCTCCATCGCGCGATGGCGCGCATGCCACAGCCGGCGGCGCTCGCCCTCGTCAGAGGCCCAGGCGAAGTCAGAGCCGCCGAACTCGGCGGCGATCTCCGCGGTGTCACGCGCCTGGGCCTCCACGTCCGCGTGCGAGCCGCCGTGAAACTCGATGAACAGGGTCGGGGCGACGGCGAAGGTCGTCTGGTCATGGCGGTTGATCGCCTCGATCTGGAGCTCGTCGGCGAGCTCGATGCGCGCCACCGGGATGGCGTGCTGACCGACGCGGACCACGCACTGCACGGCGGCCTCGACGTCCGGGAACGTGCACTGCGCCGCCGCGGTGGCCTCGGGAATGGGATGCAGTCGCAGGGTGGCCTCGCAGATGAGCCCGAGCGTCCCCTCGGAGCCGATCATCAGCCGCGTCAGGTCATAGCCGGCCGAGGACTTGCGCGCCCGGGAGTGGGTGCGCACGACCTCGCCGCGGGCGTTCACGAGCGTGATCGACAGCACGTTCTCGCGCATCGCGCCGTAGCGGACCGTCGTGGTGCCCGAGGCGCCGGTGGCGATCATCCCGCCGATGGTGGCGTCGGCCCCGGGGTCGACGGAGAAGAACACGCCCTCCGGGTGCAGCCGCGCGTCCAGGGCGCGGCGGGTCACACCCGCCTGGACGACCACGTCGAGGTCCTCGATCGACGGCCGGCCGATCGCGTCCATGTTGCGCATGTCGACGCACACCCCGCCGGCGAGCGCGGCGACGTGACCCTCCAGCGAGGTGCCCGCCCCGAACGGCACGAGCGGCAGGCGGTGTCCGGCCGCGACGCGGACGATCGCGGCCGCCTCGTCGATGCTGGCCGGCCACACCACCATGTCGGGACGCGCCTCGGGGTGAAAGGACTCGTCGCGGCCGTGCTGGGCGAGGTCGTCGGCGCCGGTGCGCACCCGGTCGGCGCCGAGGAGGTCCCCCAGGGCGTCGCGGGCGGCTGCGATCGTCGCCGGCGCCGGGCGCGGCACGACGGGGATGTCGGTCACGGCCATGCTGGGAGTGTGACGGTTAGACCTGGTCGGCCAGGGTGAGCCGCTGCGGCAGGTCGGCCACCCACTGCGACAGGCGTCCGCCGGCCGCGGCGAATGCCCCCTCCACCTTGAGCCAGCCCGCGGCGTCGTGCCACGTGGGGAGGTGGGGGCCGACAGCGACCACGAGCTCGGTGGCGCCGTCCGCGTGCACGAGGGCCAGGCCGCCCCAGTTGCCCAGGGCGCTCACCGCGGCCAGCTCCGCCAGCTTCCACTCGCGCACCGGCCGGCGGCCACGGCCGAGCACCAGCGCGCGCCGGTCGGTGGCGTGGAGGACCCCGCCGGCGGTGGGATGGCCGAGCCCGGCGGCCCGCACGCGGGCGACGTCGACGGCGAAGCGCTCGTCGGGCCCCAGCGGCGGGCGCCCGGCACCCGCCGGCCGCAGCTCGCCGCGCTCGAACCGGGGCCGCCAGGCCTCGATCTCGGTCATGACGCTCTGGGCCGCCACGATCATGCCGGCAGGCCCGAGAGGGCGGGGTAGAGGGCTCGGTAGCGCGCGCGTCCAGCGGCGTACTGCTCCACCCAGGCGGGATCGGGGGCGATCTGGCCGGTGGCGCGCACACCGGCCTGGGCAGCGGTGCGGGCGTCGGGGAAGACCCCGGCACAGACGCCGCCCAAGAGCGCCGCTCCGTAGGCGGCGCCCGCCGGGGACTCGGTGAGCTCGAGTGGCAGCTCCAGCACGGCGGCCAGGATCCGCAGCCAGAGCTCCGAGCGCGCGCCGCCGCCCGACACCCGGGCAAGCGTGGGCCGCTGACCGGTGGCGGCGATGAGGTCGAGGCCGTCGCGCAGCGCGTAGGCCACGCCCTCGAGCACCGCTCGGGCCAGGGCCCCGCGGTCGTGGCGCAGGCCCAGGCCCACGAAGCCCGCGCGCACGTCGCTGTCCGGATACGGGGTGCGCTCACCCGACAGATAGGGCGCGAAGGTGAGCCCCTCGACCCCGGGCGGCCACTCGGCAGCCTGCTCCAGCAGGCCGGCGATGTCGCCGGCGGCGCCGAGGGTGTCGGCGAGCCAGCTCAGTGCCCCGGCGGCCGACAGGATCACGCCCATTACGTGCCAGGTGTCGGGCAGGGCGTGGCAGAACGCATGCAGGCGCCCCTCGGGATCGGGGGTGAAGGCGTTGCGCGCGGTGAAGATGACGCCGCTGGTCCCGAGCACGAGGGAGGCGGGGCTGAGGTCGTCCGTGACTCCAACGCCGAGCGCGCCCGCGGCCTGGTCACCGGCGCCCCCGGCCACCGGGACGCCCGCGGGCGTGTGCCCCGTCACCGCTTGGGACTCGTGCACGGCCGGCAGCCAGTCAGGGTCAACGCCGAAGGCCGCGGCGAGCTCGGCGCTCCACGCGCGGCGGCCGACATCGAGCAGGACCGTTCCCGACGCGTCAGAGACGTCGGTGGCCAGCTCGCCGGTGAGGCGGAAGCGGACGTAGTCCTTGGGCAGGAGGATCCGCTCGATGCGGGCGTGCACGTCGGGCTCGTGCTCGGCCAGCCAGGTGAGCTTGGGAGCAGTGAAGCCGGCGAGCGCGCGGTTGCCGCTGAGCGCCACGAGCCGTTCGATCCCCATCTCCTGCTCGATGCGCCGGGCCTGCGGCTGGCTGCGCCCGTCGTTCCAGAGGATCGCGGGGCGCAGCGGGCGACGGTCGGCGCCGAGCGCCACGAGCCCGTGCATCTGGCCCGACAGGCCGATCCCGTCGGCCGCGGCCCCGTCAAGGTTGCGCAAGACGGCCTCGGTGGCGGTCCACCAGTCCTCGGGATCCTGCTCGGACCAGCCCGGGTGGGGCATGGAGATCGGGATGGGGTGCTCGGCCTCCTCCAGGACGGCGCCGCGCTCGTCGATCACGACCCCCTTTGCCGAGGACGTGCCGACGTCGATCCCGATCAACCGCGCGTCGGTCATTGGTGCCCATCCCTCATTCTGTCTAATCTTAGACAAAACTACGTGAGGGAGTGCAGAGATGACGAACGCAGACAACGCGGGAGGGCCGCGGTTCACCTTCGGGCTGTGGACGGTCGGCAACCCCGGGCGCGACCCGTTCGGCGAGCCCACCCGTCCGCCGCGCGACCCCGTCGACACCGTGCATCGCCTCGCCGACGCCGGCGCGTGGGGCGTGAGCCTGCACGACAACGACCTCGTGCCCTACGGCACCACCCCCTCCGAACGTGACCGGATCGTGTCGGCGTTCAAGGCGGCGCTCACCGAGCGCGGCCTGGGCGTCGGGATGGCCACGACCAACCTGTTCGGCCATCCGGCGTTCAAGGACGGCGCGTTCACCTCCAACGACCGCGGGGTGCGCCGGGCCGCCATCGGCAAGGCGATGTTGTCGATCGATCTCGGGGCCGAACTGGACGCCGAGGTCTACGTGTTCTGGGGCGGTCGCGAGGGCACGGAGGTGGGGGTGGCCAAGGATCCCCGCGACGCGCTGGAGCGCTACCGCGAGGCGATCAACCTGCTGGCCGACTACGTCGTGGAGCAGGGCTACGCGCTGAAGTTCGCCATCGAGCCCAAGCCCAACGAGCCGCGCGGCGACATGTTCCTGCCCACCGTTGGGCACGCGTTGCACTTCATCACCACCCTGGATCGCCCCGAGATGGTGGGCGTCAACCCCGAGGTGGCCCACGAGACCATGGCGGGCCTGTCCTTCATGCACGGGGTGGGCCAGGCGCTGTGGGCCGGCAAGCTCTTCCACATCGACCTCAACGCCCAGCGGATCGGCCGGTACGACCAGGACTTCCGGTTTGGGGCCGAGGACCTCAAGGAGGCCTTTCACCTCGTCCGTCTGCTCGAGCACGCCGGATACGACGGCCCGCGCCACTTCGACGCCCACCCGTACCGCAATGAGAACGAGGCGGGCGTGTGGGACTTCGCGCGGGGCTGCATCCGCACCTACACCGCACTGGCGGAGCGCGCGCGCCACTTCGATGAGCTGCCCGAGGTGCGCGAGGCGCTGGCGGCCGCCTCGGCGCCGGAGCTGGGCGAGGCGTCCGCGGCCGGGCTGGCCGAGGCCGACGCGCTCAAGCAGCAGGCCGGGGACCTGGACCACCTGGCCGACCGCGGCTACCACAACGAGGCGCTCGACCAGCTCGTGGTGGACGTCCTGCTGGGCTTGCGCTGACCCGATGACCCCTCGGGAGCGCAGCGCGCTGCGCGTGCTGGAGTTCCTGTGGCACGCGGGTCCGGCCAACCGCGTCGACGTGGTGCGCGGGACGTCGCTGTCCCGCGCGACCGTGTCCAAGCTCGTGGGTGAGCTGCAGGCGCACGGGCTCGTGGCCGAGTGGCGCGGGCCGCTGGGCGAGGCGCCGCGGTCGGGCCGCCCGCCGACCCTGCTGGCGGTCAACCCGGCGATCGGCGCGTTCGGCGGGGTCGACTTCGGGCACAGCTCGGTGCGGGTGGCGATCGCCGACGCCGCCGGCAGCCTGGTGGCCGAGGCTCGCCAGGACCTCGACGTCGACAACGAGGCCGAGCGCGCCATCGCGGTGGCGGTGGACGGTCTGCGAGCGCTCATGGCCGAGGCGAGGCCCCCGCGCGGCCGGCTGCTCGGCGTGGGCGCCGCGATCTCGGCGCCGGTGCGGCGCGACACCGGCGGCCTGGCCGCCGCCGGGATCCTGCCGGGCTGGAGCGCGGTCTCGCCCAAGGACGAACTCGAGCGCCGCCTCGGCGTGCCCGCCCACGTGGGCAACGACGCCAATCTCGGCGCGCTGGCCGAGGTCCGCACCGGGGCCGCGCGGGGAGCGTCCGACGTCGTCTACCTGATGCTGTCCTCGGGCGTCGGCGGCGGCGTGGTGTTGGACGGCTCGCTGTTCACCGGGCACAGCGGCATGACCGGCGAGCTCGGACACGTCCAGGTCGATCCCGGCGGCGCGCGGTGCCGCTGCGGGAACCGCGGTTGCCTGGAGACGGTGGCCGGCGCTGAGGCGCTGCTGGCGCGGTTGCGCCACGAGCTGGGGGAGACGATCGGGCTCGCCGAGGCGGTGGCTCGCGCCCACGCCGGCGACGAGCGCTGCCGCGCGATGTTCCGCGACGCGGGGGTGGCCGCCGGCCGCGTGGCCGGCGGGATCTGCAACGTCGTCAACCCCGAGTGGGTGATCGTCGGCGGGGACCTCATCATCGCCGGCGATGTGCTGGTGGACGCGGTGCGCGAGGGCCTGGAGCAGACCACCATCCCGGCGGTGCGCGCCGACGTCCGCGTGGCGGCGACGACGTTGGGCGACCGCGCCGAGCTGCTGGGGGCGATCGGCCTGGCGATCTCCGAGGCCGACATCGCGCAGGTGGCTCGGGCGGCCTGAGCCCGCAGGTCAGGCGGCGCTGACGGCGCCGACGATCGCGTCCGCGACCGCCCGCGCGCCGTGCGCGCCCCACGCAATCGAGTAGTGGTTGGTGTCGGGCACGAGGACCGCCCGCCGGCGCTGCGGATCGCCGGCCGCCCACGCCTCCACGTCGGCCAGCGGCTGCATCGGATGGGGGTCATCGACCATGCCCCGCGGCGCGCACAGGAACACCGCGGGCACGGTGAGCCGTGGGGCGTCGGGCTCGCCGAACAGGTCCAGGCCGTCGGCGCGGACCACGTCGGGGGTGATCGAGGAGTGCATCCGAGGCGGCTCGCCGGCGAGGTCGTGGGCGGCGTACGCATCGAGGTCGGCGCGGCTGACGCCGGCGTTTGCCACCGCGGGATGCGCGGCCCACCACGCCTGGTAGGCGGCGAGGCTCTCAAAGGTCATCTCCAGGCGCTCAAATGTCGGGCCCAGAAACTCCTCGACGAAGCGCGCCGGCTCGGCGCCGACGCTCTCGGGGATGGTGAGCCCGCCGTCCACGAGCACGAGCGCCGCCACCCGCTCGGGGTGGCGGACGGCCAGGCGGGCGGCGATGTAGGCGCCCAGGGAGTGGCCCACCACGACCGCGCGCTGCAGACCGGCCGCGTCGAGCACCGCCAGCATGTCGCGCGCGTGGGCGTCGAGGCCGACCGGAGGCGGCAGCGCGCTGCTGGCGCCGCGGCCACGCAGGTCGACGGCGATCAGCGCGGCACGCTCGTTCAGAACGCGCGCCGTGGCCAGCCACGCGCGGCTGGTCGACGTGATCCCGTGGATGGCCAGGACGGCGGGGGCATCGGCGGGCGCGGCGCCGAGCCGGTAGGTAGCCAGCGGCCCGCCGTCAACCGCCACGTCGGCGCGGCCCGTCACCGCGCCACCGGGCGGTCCAGCCCGAGCTCCTCCGGCTTCGCGTCGTCGGCCTCGAGGCGTGCCGGCACGGGCCGGGGCACGGCGAACTGGCTTTCCCACGGACGCTTGAACACGAGCCACGCCGTGGCGCCGGCGAGCAGGGTGGCGCACAGGATCCACCCGAGCGCCGTGGTGGCGACGCCCACGTACTTCAGGCCGGAGGCGAAGATGACGAAGGCGATGGCCGGGCGCACATAGCGGTCGGGAACGCTTGAGGACAGCAGCGATCCGACAAGCACCGCCGGCACGCTGCCGATGATCAGCGAGCCGGTGACCGACAGCTCAATGTGCCCGAAGGCGAGCGCGCCCAGCGCCGCGGCGACGGTCAGCGGGACCGCCTGGGTGAGGTCGGTCCCGACCAGTTGGTTGGCGCCGATCCGCGGATAGACGAAGAGCAGGGCGACGATCATCAGCGACCCCGAGCCCACCGAGGTCATGCCCACGATGATCCCGCCGATGATGCCGATGGCCAGGGTCGGCACCGGCCGCGGGACGACGTCGGATACGAACAGGTCGCGGCCGTTGGCAGACCGTCGGTCGATGACGAACCGCAGCGCCATCGCGCTCGCTCCGACCAGCAATGCGGCGCCCAGGAACACCTCGATCGTGTTCTCCGCCGACTTGGCGTTACCGAGCAGGTGCAAGAGGTAGGCGCCCAGGAACGCTGCCGGCACCGAACCCGCCACCATCCAGCGCACGAGCTTGAAGTTGACCGTGCCGGCCCGGATGTGCACCGCGGCGCCGATGGGGCGCATGACCACCGCCGCGACGAGGTCCGAGGAGATTGCCGTGGACGGACTGACCCCGAACAGCAGAATGAGCATCGGCGTCATCAGCGCCCCGCCGCCCGCGCCGGTCATTCCGACGAGCAGGCCGATAATGGCGCTGCCGAGGACGATGTAGGGATCGATGTGCAACGGGCTAGAGGTGCGAGGGGTGGCGCTCCGTGGACGACGTCCGCGACGCGGAGGCGCGCGCCTCCCTGCCGGGAGGAGGTCCGGAGAGTAGCCACCCGTCGCTGACCGCGCGCACGAGGCCGCGGCGGCTGAGGTCCGACAGCGCGCTGGTGACGGTGGGGCGGCGCGCCGCGACGAGGTCGGCCAGCACGGTGTGGGTGAGACGCAGCGGCACGACGACGCCGTCGGAGCGGACTCGGCCCCAGCGACCCGCCAGCTGCCAGAACAGGAGGTGCAGGCGCACGTCCACGCGGGCCTGGTGGACGATCGCCATGTTCACCGCGAGCTGGCGCGAGCGGAGTACCGACCGCGCGAACAGGCGCCCGGCGACCTGGGGGAAGCGGGCGAGCTGGCGGACGAAGCGCTCGTCCAGGACGGCGACGCGGGAGGGCTCGAGGATCAGCCACTCGACGGTGAGCGGCAGGGTGGGGTTGTCAAGGTCCTGGGAGGCGGCGCGCAGGACGTCGCCCTCTCCCACCAGCTCGGCGCCGAAGCGCCCATCGATGCCTACGCGGTGCAGCATCACGCCCTCGAGCACGAGCAGGCCGATACCGTCGTCGATGGGGATCGCGCGTCCCGCCCAGGCGCCGGTGGGGACCTTGACCTCCCGGGCGACGAGCGCCTCGACCGCCTGCGCGCGGCGGGCGGGCTCGATCGCGTCGGCCAGCTCCGGATCCTCGCGCAGGACCCAGCAGACGTTTGCAGTTGAGACCACAGCGGCCACAGATCAGAAGCCGCCGACGGGCGCCGCGGCTGTGGTCGTTTCCCGGATGAGGCGCGTGAGCGCGTCGCACAGCTCGCGGGGCCGCTCCAGCGGCGACATGTGGCCGGTGTCCGCCAGCACGAGCAGTCCCGCCAGATCGGGCAGCTCCTCGGCGATGCGGCGGGCGTGGGCCGGCGGGGTCAGCCGGTCGCTGTCGCCGGCCACCAGCAGCGTGGGGACGGTGAGGCTGGCGACGGCGTGCCATAGGTCCATCTCCGACAGGGCGACGCCGGTGGCGGCCCGCACATCGGGCGGACAGTCGACGAGCATTCGTTCGTAGAAGGCGACGTCGCCCCGGCTCGCGGCGGGCCCGAAGGCGGTGTAGCGGATCATCGCCTGCTGCAGCGGCGTCGAGAACGGGGGGACCGGCGCGCGCGATCCGAGCACCACGCGGCTGGCCCGAGGATGGTTGAGGAACCGCGCGATCTGCGGGACCAGCAGGTGCCCTGTGACGAGATCGCCCAGCCCGGTGTTGACGAGGACCGCGGCGCGCGCCCGCGCGCGGGGATCATGCTTCTCCGCCCAGGCAGCGATCGACATCGCCCCCAGCGAGTGGCCCACGACGGTCGCCGGCGCGTCCATGTCCGCTCCGGCGGCCGCCAGCACCCCCTCGAGGTCCTCGCCGAAGCGCGCGAGCGCGTAGTCCCCCCGCGCCCCCGGGGCGCTGCGCCCGTGGCCGCGCAGGTCGTAGGCCACCACGCGCAGCCCGTCGGCGCGCAGGCGCTCGATCACGGGCCCCCAGAACGCGATCTGCTCGGTCCAGCCGTGGGCGAGCATCACCGTGTCAGCGCCTTCGGGACCGAACACCTCGGCGTACAGCTCGGTCCCGTCGGCCGACGTGACCCGGAGCGGCCGCCCGCTCAGGGGGCGCCGGAGGCGCTGGTAATCCTCGTCACGCGCGATCGCGCGCAGATGGCGGCGCTGGAGCTCCGCGGCGCCGGCGATGACACCGACGGCCGCGGCAGCGGCGACGGCCCGGGGTCCAAGGCGCGGTCGGCCCATTGGACTTACCCTACCGGCCGGGCACGCGGCCGACCGGCTGCGTAGGATTCCCACCGTGCGAATCGGGATGCTCACGGGCGGAGGCGATTGCCCTGGCCTCAACGCGGTCATCCGCGCCGTCGTGCGCAAGGGGGTGGACGAGTACGGGGACGAGCTGATCGGGTTCCGCGACGGCTGGCGCGGCCCGCTGGAGGACGTGGTCGAGGAGCTCACGATCGAGTCCACCCGGGGCATCCTGCCCCGGGGCGGCACCATCCTGGGCAGCAGCCGCACCAACATCTTCAAGCGGCCCGACGGCGTGGATCAGGTGCGCCAGACATTCGAGCGCCACCGCCTCGACGGGCTGATCGCCATTGGCGGCGAGGACACGCTGGGGGCGGCCAGCCGGCTGTTCGCCGAGGGCCTGAACGTGATCGGCGTGCCCAAGACCATCGATAACGATCTCGGCGCCACCGACGTCACCTTCGGGTTCGACACAGCGCTGCAGGTCGCCACGGAGGCGATCGACCGCCTGCACACCACCGCCGAGAGCCACCACCGCAATCTCGTGGTCGAGGTCATGGGGCGCAGCGCGGGGTGGATCGCGCTGCACTCCGGCCTGGCCGGCGGCGCCGACGTCATCCTCATCCCGGAGCTGCCGTTCGACATTGACGAGGTCTGCCGGCTCATCAACCGCCGCCACGCACGCGGGCGCTACTTCGCCATCGTCGTCGTCGCCGAGGGGGCGACGCCCAAGGAGGGGACGATGACCATCGACACCGGGCAGGTCGATGAGTTCGGTCACCCGCGGCTGGGCGGCATCGGTCAGCAGCTCGAGCGCGAGATCGAATCGCGGACCGGTTTCGAGACCCGCACCACGGTGCTCGGGCATGTCCAGCGCGGCGGGACGCCGACCGCATTCGATCGGGTGCTGGCCACGCGCCTCGGGCTCGCCTCGATCGACGCCGCCCACGCCGGCCAGTGGGGCATGATGACCGCACTTCACGCCACCGAGATCGAGCTCGTCCCGCTCGCCGACGCGGTGGCCGAGGTCCGCCGCGTCCCGATCGAGGAATACGACCGCTACGGCGTGCTCTTCGGCTGACGCCGGGCCCGCGACGGGCCCGCCCGGTCATTCACACAAACATCGTTTGCCTGCGGGGATATCCGTCTATTCTGAGTGTGAGCGGCCGTCCTGCGGCACCGTGGTGGCGGCCCGGTCATCCAGCAAAGGAGCTCAGCACGATGAGCACAACTGAAGCCACCAACGTCAACGCGAAACTCAAGTCTCTGGTGGAGGCCGGCGTCAGCCCGTGGCTGGACTACCTCCAGCGGTCGCTCATCACCGGTGGGGAGCTCCAGCGACTCATCGACGAGGATTCGCTGCGCGGCAACACCTCCAACCCGTCGATCTTCGAGAAGGCGATCCTGGGCTCCTCCGACGACTATGACGAGGATCTCAAGGAACTTGGCGGACAGGGCCTGAGCCCGCAGGAGATCTACGAGCACATCGCCATCAAGGACGTGCAGATGGCGTGTGACGTGCACCGCCCCACCTGGGAGGCCACCCACCACCAGGACGGCTTCGTGTCACTCGAGGTGTCGGCCGACATCGCGCACGACACGCAGAAGTCGATCGACGGTGCGCGCGACTTCTGGCAGCGCGTGAACCGCCCCAACCTGATGATCAAGATCCCCGGCACCACGGAGGGCGTCCCTGCGATCGAGAAGTGCATCAGCGAGGGGATCAACATCAACATCACCCTGCTGTTCTCGGTTGAGTCGTACGAGAACGTCATCGACGCCTACATGAGCGGCCTGGAGAAGCGCCTGGAGAAGGGCGAGTCGCTGGACGTCGCCTCGGTGGCCAGCTTCTTCGTGTCGCGTGTAGACACGGCAGCCGACAAGCAGCTGGAGGCGTCCGGGCACGCCGAGCTGCTCGGCACCGCCGCGGTGGCCAACGCCCGTGAGGCCTACCGCAAGTTCGAGGAGCACTTCGCCACCCCGCGCTGGGAGGCCCTGCACCACGCGGGCGCTCACGTCCAGCGCCCGCTGTGGGCCTCCACGGGCGTCAAGAACCCGGCTTATCCGGACACCAAGTACGTCGACGACCTCGTCGGCCCTCACACCGTCAACACGATGCCGCTGGACACGATGAAGGCCTTCGGCGACCACGGGCGCATCTCCGGGCCGACCGCCCGGACGGATCCCTCGGAGGACCTCGAGGCGCTGGCCAAGGCCGGCATCGACATGACCGAGATCACGAAACAGCTCCTGGCGGACGGCGTCACCCAGTTCATCGACGCCATGGAACGTCTCCTGGCGGGGATCGAGAAGGCCGCCAAGCAGTGACCACTCCGGTGTTGTGGTCGAACACTAGGTGCGTGACCTCGCTCTAGGCCGCGCGATCAACTCTCGCGGAGGGAAAGACTGATGCAGATCGGCTTCATCGGGCTGGGCAAGATGGGCGGCAACATGGTGACCCGCATCCGGCGGGACTCCGGCATCGAGATCGTCGCCTTCGATTTCAGCGCCGACGCGGTCAAGGCGGCCGAGGAGCACGGAGCGACCGGGTCCGACTCGCTGGAGGACATGGTCGGCAAGCTCCAGCCGCCGCGTGCGGTGTGGATCATGGTCCCGGCGGGAAAGCCCACCGAGGACACGATCGACAAGCTGCTCGGCATGTTCTCCGAGGGCGACACGATCATCGACGGCGGCAACTCCAAGTGGACGGAGTCCGTCAACCGCCACGCCAAGTGCGCCGAGCGCGGCGTGCACTTCGTCGATGTCGGCACCAGCGGCGGGATCTGGGGCCTGGAGATCGGCTACTGCATGATGGTCGGCGGCGAGGATGAGGCGGTCAAGCCGCTGGCGCCGCTGTTCGACGTTCTGGCGCCCCCGGCCACTGACAAGGAGCCCATCGGCTGGGGCCACATGGGCGGCCCCGGGTCCGGCCACTTCGTCAAGATGATCCACAACGGGATCGAGTACGGCCTGATGCAGGCCTACGCCGAGGGCTTCGAGCTCATCCATAAGTCCGAGTACGGGCTCGACACCGAGCAGATCGCCAAGCTGTGGGGCAACGGCTCGGTGATCCGCTCGTGGCTGCTGGAGCTGGCGGCCCGCGCATTCGAGGTCGACGGCAACGACCTCAGCGAGTTGGAGGGCTGGGTCGACGATTCCGGCGAGGGCCGGTGGACGCTGGATGCGGGGATCGCTCATGACACGCCGATGCCGACCCTGGCGGCGGCCCTGTTCGCCCGCTTCTCCTCGCGGGGGGCCGGCGACTACTCGGCCAGGGTGGTCGCGGCGCTGCGCAACCAGTTCGGGGGCCACGCGGTCAAGACGGCACCGAAGCAGTGAGCGCCACTTCCCCGCTCAGCGCGGCCGACATCGAGAACCCCCTCATCGAGGGGCTGGAGCGCCTCCCGGTCCACCCCACGGCGCTGGTCATCTTCGGCGCCACCGGCGATCTGGCCCACCGCAAACTGCTCCCGGCGCTGTACAACCTGGCCCACGAGGGACAGCTCCCTGAGCGCTTCGAGGTGATCGGGGTCGGCCGGCGCACGCACGAGGACGAGGAGTTCCGCGACACGCTGGTGCACTCGGTCGAGCGCTTCTCCCGCCGCCGCCCGGACCCCAACGTCCTGGAGGGCCTGCTCAACGAGGCCCGCTATGTCCAGGGCTCGTTCGACGACGACGAGATCTACGCCGAGCTGGTGCGCACGCTGGACGAGTTCGACCAGTCGGCCGGACGTCGCCTGGACCGGGTCTTCTATCTGTCCACGGCGCCCGAGTTCTTTCCGCTGATCGCCGGCAAGCTCGGCGCCGCCGGGCTCAACCGGTCTGAGAAGGCCTCAGTGCGGATCGTGATCGAGAAGCCTTTCGGCTATGACCTGGCATCGGCGCGGACGCTCAACGTCCAGCTGCTGGAGGTCTTCGAGGAACACCAGATCTTCCGCATCGACCACTACCTGGGCAAGGAGACGGTCCAGAACCTGATGGCGCTGCGCTTCGCCAACGCGCTGTTCGAGCCGGTGTGGAACCGCAACTACATCGATCACGTCCAGATCACCGCCGCCGAGGACATCGGCATCGGCGGACGCGCCGGCTACTACGAGCACGCCGGCGCGCTGCGCGACCTCGTCCAGAACCACATGCTCCAGCTGCTGGCGCTGCTGACGATGGAGCCGCCCACGGCGTTCGACGCCGACCGGCTGCGCGACGAGAAGCTCAAGGTGCTGGAGGCGATCGTGCCGCCCAGCCCTGACGAGGTCGAGGCGATGGCCGTCCGCGCCCAGTACGCCCCCGGGGTCGTGGGCGGGGTGGAGGTGCCGGGCTACCGCGAGGAGGACGGGGTGGCGCGCTACTCGCGCACCGAGACCTACGCGGCGCTGCGGCTGCACGTGTCCAACTGGCGGTGGGCGGGGGTGCCGTTCTACCTGCGCACGGGCAAGCGGCTGTCACGCAAGCTGACCGAGATCGCGGTGGTCCTCAAGCAGATCCCGCATGTGGCGTTGCAGAGCTCAGGGTCGGTGGGGATCCAGGCCAATCAGCTGGTGTTCACGGTGCAGCCTGACGAGGGTGTGTCCGTGGCGATCGGGGCCAAGATCCCGGGCACGCGGATGCGGATCCGCCCGGTGAACATGGAGTTCCGCTACGGGACGTCGTTCCTCTCGGAGTCGCCCGAGGCCTACGAGCGGTTGATCCTGGACGCCATGCGCGGGGACGCGACTCTGTTCACGCGCAACGACGAGATCGAGGCGCTGTGGGGGATCATCGATCCAATCCTCGAGGCGTGGTCGCAGGACAAGTCCTCCACGATCCCGCAGTACGAGGCCGGGACGCCCGGCCCGCGCGAGGCCAACGCCCTGCTCGCAGACGGCCAGATGTGGCGGCGACTGTGAGCGAGGACGTCTGGTCGGCCCAGGACACCAACCCGGACGCCATCGAGGCGGCGCTGCGCGAGCTGCTGCGCGAGCGTCACGCCGCCAACGAGGCGCTGGCGCCCGCCCGCGTGCTCAATCTCATCGTCGTGGTGGACCGCGAGTGGAAGGGCGAGATCGCCAACCGCCTGGAGCGCGCCGGCCGCTACCACGCCTCGCGCACCGTGCTGTGCGCGGTGGAGGAGGGGCGCACCACCCTCGACGCCGTTGCCACCGTGAGCTATCAGGAGCCTCAGGGGTCGTCGTTGGGGGTCATGCACGAGAGCGTCGAGATCGACCTCGGCCCCAAGCACCTGCGCGCCCTGCAGACGATCTGCGACCCGGTGCTCGTCTCCGAGATTCCGACCGTCGTGTGGTCCCCGCACGGACACCCTGAAGCGGTGGACGCGGTCTGCCCGCTGATGGACGTGATGCTGCTGGACTCCGATGACGTGGACGACCCGGTGGAGGCGTTCGCACGCGCCGAACGGCTGCGCAAGCACGCCTACATCGTCGATCTGGCGTGGCTGCGCACGACCCCGTGGCGCGAGCGTCTGGCGGCGACGTTCGACCTTCCCGAGCGCCTGGAGGCGTTGCGCGAGATTGAGGAGCTGGAAATCCGCCACCGCGAGACGTCGATGGCCTCGGCGCTGCTGCTGGCCGGCTGGCTGTCCACGCGGCTGCACTGGGAGCGCAGCCATCTTCGTCTGTGGGACGGGCGGCCGGCGGGCGAAGCGCACGATGACAACGGCGGCGTGGTCGTGTCGCTGCACACCGCGGAGCAGGAGGCGCCGGGGCTGGCCGGGGTGACGGTGGCCACTGCAGACGGCAGTTCGCTGTCGCTGCAACGCGGTCTGGGCGGCCTGGACGCCGAGGAGCGGACCGCCGACGGCGAGGAGCACCGGTGGAAGATCCTCGGCGCGTCGCGCGGCGAGGGCGGCATCCTGGGCGAGGGCATCCGTCAGGCGTTGCTGCGCGACCCGACCTACCTGCCCGCGCTCGAGGCGGCCCGGGAGCTGTGTCCTGCATGACAGTCTCGTTCGAGATCGTCGATGATCCTGCCAGGGGGTGCGCCGCGTTGATGGTGGGGGCGGCGATCGCCGGAGGCGACATCGTCCTCACCGGAGGCTCGACGCCCCGCGCCGCCTACCGGCACTTCGTCGAGGCGGTGCAGTCGGTTGACATCGACCTGCGCGACACGACGTTCTGGGTCGGCGACGAGCGCTGCGTCGATCCTGAGGACGACCGGTCCAACTACAGGATGATCAAGGAGAGCCTGCTCGACCCGCTCGGTGACCGGGCGCCGCGCTTTCAGCGGATGAAGGGCGAGCTCGGCCCCGAGGAGGGCGCCGAGGACTACGAGCAGATCCTCGAGGAAGCCAGCTCGCCCAGGTTCGACCTGCTGCTGCTCGGCATCGGCTCCGACGGTCACTGCGCGTCGCTGTTTCCCGGCCAGAAGTCCTTGAGTGAGCGCCGGCGGCGGGTGGTAGGGGTCCCCCAGGCGGGTCTGGAGCCGTTCGTGCCGCGCATCACGATGACCCTGCCCACGCTCACCTCCGCGCGCCATATCGTGTTTCTGGCCACCGGCGAGTCCAAGGCCGACGCGATCGCCCGAGCGTTCGGGCCCGACGCCGAGCCGGACCCGGCCACGCCGTCGTCCCTGCTCGTTCCCGAGGCCAAGCTCATCAGCGTGCTCATCGACGATGCGGCGGCATCGCAGCTTCACTTCACGGGGGAGCCCCAGTGAGCGACGTCATCGGCCTGGACCTCGGCGGCACCAAGATCGCCGTGGCGCGCCTGAAGGGCAACGAGCTCACCGAGTCTTCGATCCAGTCCACCAACCTGTCCGGGCAGGAGGAGCTCATCGAGCAGCTGGTGGCGATGATCGGCGACTGCCGCGGCGACGAACTTGACGGCGTCGGACTGGGGGTGCCGTCGATCGTCGAGTTCGAGACCGGGCGTGTCGTCTCCTCGGCCAACGTCCCGCTCGCCGACGTGCCACTGCGCGAGGTGCTGGGTGAGCGGCTCGGGGTCCCGGTGTTCGTGGACAACGACGCGACGGTGGCTGCGCTGGCCGAGGCCCATGACGACCAGCTTCGGATGGTGGCCCGCGACCTGGTCATGCTCACCGTCGGCACCGGCGTGGGCGGCGGGCTCGTGCTGGGTGGGCGCATCTACCGGGGCGCCACCGGCGGCGCTGGGGAGCTGGGACACACGATCGTCGGGATGGACCTGTCGGGCCCGGTGCCCGACGCCGGCCGGTTCCCCCAGAGAGGGTCGCTCGAGCGCGTGGCCGCGGGTCATGCGCTCGACACGATGGTGGAGCGCGCCGCCTCAGAGCAGCCGGATTCGGCGCTCGGGCGCCTGCGCGCCCAAGGCAAGAAGGTGAGCGGCGTGGAGGCGGTGGACGCGGCGCAGGCGGGCGATGCCATGGCCGCGCGGCTCCTGGAGCTGTGGGGCGAGCGCCTGGGCATCGGGATCGCCAACGCGATCAACGTCTTCGACCCGGAGGAGGTGGTGATCGGCGGCGGCGCGGCACGCGCCGGCGACCTGCTGCTGGAGCCGGCGAAGCGTACGGCGGCCGCCTACGTGCTCCCCGGGCTGGGCAGCCAGACGACGATCCGGGTGGCTCGCCACGGCGTCCGCGCCGGGGTGCTGGGGGCGGCGCTCCTCGCCGCCCACGAGCTCAGCGACGCCAAGGCGCCCGCTCGGACCGAGGATCTGATAGTTCAAGACCCATGATCGTCGCCTGCGGGTTCGACCACGCCGGATATGTGCTGCGCGAGCGCCTGCTGGGCGTCATCTCCGCCGACGGACACGAGATCCTGGACTTCGGGACCGACCGTCCCGACCCGATCGACTACCCCGACAAGGCACTGGAGGTGGGTCAGGCGGTCGCGTCGGGCCGGGCCGAACGCGGGATCATCGTGTGCGGATCGGGTGCGGGCGTCTCGGTGGCCGCGTGCAAGGTCCACGGCGTCCGGGCGGCCACCATCCACGACACCTACACCGCCCACCAGGGCGTCGAGCACGACGACGTCAACGTCCTGTGCCTGGGCGGGCGCGTGGTCGGCGTCGAGGTGGCGGCCCAGATCGTGCTCACGTTCCTGCAGGCCAAGGTCTCCTACGAGGAGCGCCACGTCCGTCGGCGGGCCAAGGTGGAGGAGATGGAGCGCACCGGAGGTGCAGCAGCACCGCAGACGTGAGATGGTGTGCGCGGGACCGCGCAATGGCTTACGAGATCTACATCGTCCGGCACGGCGCCACCGAGTGGAGCAAGTCAGGGCAGCACACGAGCCGCACCGATCTGCCGTTGCTGCCTGAGGGGGAGGAGCAGGCGCGGGGTCTAAGCCACAAGCTGGACGGTGTCGAGTTCTCGCTCGTCCTCTGCAGTCCAATGCGACGGGCGCGCGAGACCTGCGAGCTCGCCGGATTCGGCAACGTCGCCGAGATCACCCCCGACCTCGTTGAGTGGGACTATGGCGACTACGAGGGACTGACAACCCCGGAGATCCGGGAGACGACGCCGTCGTGGTGGCTGTGGCGCGACGGCTGCCCGGGAGGGGAGATGCCACCGGAGATCGGCACCCGGGTGGACCGGGTGCTGGAGCGGTTTGCCTCGGTTGACGGGAGCGGGCTGCTGTTCGCGCACGGCCACGTCCTGCGCGTGTTGACGGCGCGCTGGCTGGAGATGGAGGTGGCCGCCGGCGCCCGCTTCAAGCTGAACGCCGGCTCGCTCGGCGTCCTCGGTCACGAGCGCGACACGCACGTGATCGAGCGCTGGAGCGCATGACAGATGTCATAGGCGATTTCGGCGGCGCGGCACTTACGCGGGAGCCGGTCGGGGCATACGCTGCCTGCCATGAACCAGATTTCCACAGATCCAGACGGGCTGGCGATCGAGGTCCGTGACCTGCGCAAGTCCTACGGCGAGCTGGCGGCGGTGGACGGGGTCAGCTTCGAGGTCCGGCGCGGCGAGGTCTTCTGCCTGCTGGGCCCCAACGGCGCCGGGAAGACCACAACCGTAGAGATTCTCGAGGGCTACCGGGCGCGGTCGGGAGGCGAGGCCCGGGTGCTCGGAATCGATCCGGCCACCGCCGCCCGCGTCCTGCGTGAGCAGGTCGGAATCGTGCTCCAGGCATGTGGCGTGCAGCCCGACCTCTCGGTCTACGAGCTGATCGAGATGTACGGCCGCTACCACGTCCGCCACCGCCCCGTGGACGAGGTCATCGAACTGGTGGAGTTGACCGAGAAGCGGGACACCCGCGCCAAGGCCCTGTCGGGCGGCCAGCGGCGGCGCCTGGACCTGGCCCTGGCGCTCGTGGGCGATCCCGAGCTGATCTTCCTCGACGAGCCCACCACCGGCTTTGATCCGGCGGCGCGACGCCACGCGTGGTCGACGATCCGCTCGCTGTGCCAGCTCGGCAAGACGATCTTTCTCACCACCCACTTCATGGACGAGGCCCAGTTCCTCGCCGACCGCGTGGCGGTCATGCGCGGCGGCCAGATCATCGCCTCGGGGCGGCCCGAGGAGATCGGTGGCCGGGACGTGCGTCCGGCCGAGATTCGCTTCCTGCTGCCCGACGGGATGGAACTCGAGGACGTCCCCGAGGTGCCGGCGCAGCACCGAGAGGCTCAGGCCGACCGCGTGCTCATCCAGACGCGCGAGCCGGTACGCGCCGCCCAGATCGTCACCACCTGGGCGCTGGACCGCGACCTCGACCTCGGTCATTTCTCCGTAACCCAGCCGACCCTCGAGGACATCTATCTGGAGCTGACCGGGGCCAACGAGCACAATTCCGAGGTTCAGGAGGCTACGCGATGAGCACCGTCCCACAGTCGACGTTCCGCCGTGACCTGGGCCTGACGGCCTGGCAGATCCGCTACGAGCAGCGCGCCTATTGGCGCAACCGGGGGCGCGGCATCTTCACGTTCGTGTTCCCGATCATGTTCCTGGCCATCTTCGCCTCGCTGGACAAGGGTCAGACGATCTCCACCCGCGGCGGCATCCCCTACAACGACTTCTTCGTCCCGGGCATCCTGGCCTACGGCGTGATCGCCACGACATTCGTCAACCTGGCGATCGGGACCGCCATCCTGCGCGACCAGGGCATCCTGAAGCGCATGCAGGGCACGCCGTTGCCGCGGTGGGCCTACATCGCCGCCCGGATCGGCTCGACGTTCCTGATCATGATGGCGATGACGGTGGTCGTGCTGGGGCTCGGCGCCGCGGTGTGGGGGCTGAACTTCCGCGCCGGGGCGCTGCCGGGGCTGATCATCACGCTCCTGCTGGGCACGGCCGCGTTCACCACGCTGGGGATCGGGATCGCCCGCTTCATCCCCAACGCGGAGGCGGCGCCAGTGGTGGTCAACCTGATGATCCTGCCGCTGACGTTCATCTCGAACATCTGGTTCCCGATCGATTCGCTGCCCCAGGCGCTCAAGACGATCGCCGGCCTGTTCCCGATCAAGGCGCTGGCCAGCGGGCTGCAGTATGTCTTCGACCCCCGCCATCACGGCGTCGCGCTCAGTGGCCAGGACATCAAGGTGCTGGCGATCTGGACCGTGGTCGGGACCTTCCTGATGCTTCGGTTCCTCCAGCAGCCGATGGGTGACGTCGCGTGACGCGACTGCTGCGCCGGCTCTCGCCGGGGCGCCTCCTGCGGGCGCGGCTGGATCGCGATTGCGTTCGCGAGTCGCCGTGGGCCTCGCCCCGGGTGCTCCGCGCCCGGTGGGGGACTGATCGCGGGGATGTGCATCAGCCTTTGGGTCGCGCCCGCCTCCTCGGGCTGGGCGTGTGGGGCGTGTTCATCGTGGTCCCGGTGGTGGACGCGATCACCAACACCGGGTCCACCACCGAGCACATCCTCGCCATCGCCGGCGCGGTGGCGTTCTCCGGCGTCTACGTCTGGCTGGTGCTGACGTGGTTCGAGGAACGGGCCTACTGGCGCTCGCTGGCGTTGGCGGGTGTGCTGCTCTCGCTGGCCATCGTGCTGACGCTCGCCGACCGTCCCAGCTGGGGCTTCCTGTTCACCTACTGCGCGGCGTGCATCGGGCTGGTCGTGCCCTCCGACGTCGGCATGTCCGCGGTGATCGTGTGTGCCGCGCTGGCGTTCGGCACCACGGTGATCGCCGGGGACGGCAGCGGCGCGGGCGTCGGCTTTGCCGCCAGCGCGGTCGGCATCGGCCTGCTCCTCGTGCTCATGCGCGACCTGCGGATGCGCAACCAGGAGCTGAGCGAGGCGCGCGCCGAGCTGGCGCTGAGTGCCGTGGCCGCCGAGCGCGAGCGCTTCGCGCGCGATCTTCACGACCTGCTGGGCCAGAGCCTGTCCGTGATCGCCATCAAGGCCGAGCTGGCCGGGCGCCTGATGGGGCTCGATGATGAGCGCGCCGCCACCGAGGTCGCCGACGTGGAGCGGGTGGCGCGCGAATCGCTGCGCGAGGTCCGCCAGGCGGTCAGCGGCTACCGGCAGCCGACTCTGGAGAAGGAGCTCGAGGGGGCGCGGGTCGCGTTGTCGGCGGCGGGCATCGAGGCCGAGTTCGAGCGCGCGCCGGTGACTCTCGATCCCGACGTGGAGGCCGTTCTGGCCTGGGCCGTGCGCGAGGGCGCCACCAACGTCATCCGCCACAGCGGCGCGCGGCACTGCCACGTGACGGTGAAGGCGGGCATGGCCGACGCGGCGGTGGAGGTGGTGGACGACGGCGGCGGTCCGGGTGGGGCCAACGGTCACGCCGGCCACGGCATCGCGGGGCTCAGCGAGCGCGCGGAGCAGCTGCGCGGCCGGATCGAGGCCGGGCGCCTCCCCGACGGCGGTGGCTTCCGCCTGGCCGTGTCGATCCCGGTGCCGGTGGCGGGCTCGTGATCCGCGTGCTCATCGCCGAGGACCAGAGCATGGTCCGGGGCGCGCTGGCCACCCTCATCGGCCTGGAGCCCGACATCGAGGTCGTTTCCCAGGTCGCGCGCGGGGACGAGGTGCTGACGGCGGCCCTGTCCGCGCAACCCGACATCGCGCTCCTGGACATCGAGATGCCGGGCGCCACCGGTCTGGATGCCGCCGAGGAGCTGGCCCGCGAGCTGCCCGCCTGCCGCGTGCTGATCCTGACCACCTTTGGCCGCCCGGGCTATCTTCGCCGGGCCATGGAGGGCGGCGCGTCGGGGTTCGTGTTGAAGGACGCCCCGGCGGGCGAGCTGTCCTCGGCGATCCGGCGCGCCTTGCGCGGCGAGCGGGTGGTCGATCCGGGCCTGGCGGCGGCCGCCCTGTCGCAGGGCGAGTCGCCTCTGACCCCGCGAGAGCACGAGGTGCTGGCCGCCAGCCGCGACCACGCCACCGTGGCCGAGCTGGCCGGCGCGCTGTTCCTGTCGCCGGGCACCGTGCGCAACCACCTGTCCTCGGTGATGCAAAAGCTCGATGCCCGCAACCGGGGCGAGGCGGTGCGGGTGGCCGAGGAGCGCGGCTGGATCTGAGAGGGTGCGAGCGCCGGCGAAGTGCGAGATCTTTATGCGTATCGCATCAATACCTAGCGCGCCGCCACGCACGCTCGGCTTCCGGCGAGAAATGCGGCTGAGAGGATTCGAACCTCCACGGGCGCGAGCCCACACGGACCTGAACCGTGCGTGTATACCAGTTTCACCACAGCCGCTGGTTCAGGGGAAACTAGCAACTGGCGCGGGTGAGCGGATCGCGATCGCCCACGGACCGGACACGCCGGGCGCCGGTGCAGGGAACCCCTCGGAGCGGTCGCCTCGAGGCCCGCCCAGCCACGCTAAGCTGATGAACCGTCCCGCCCGCCCGGGCGGACACACCATGTCCCGCCGCTATCGTCTAGGGGACTAGGACGCCGCCCTCTCACGGCGGAAACCCG
>CAVOHJ010000011.1:0-76357 GCA_963695625.1 uncultured Actinomycetota bacterium
ACCATCAGCGCGTCGAGGTAGACGATCGGGTAGACCCGCCCCAGCGGCCGGGTCCGCCACGCGGCCACGTCGGCAAGGACGGCGTCGGTGACCCGGCTGGTCGTGTCGCGCCCGAGCGCGGTGGTGCCGCAGAGGCGCTGCAGGTGACTCTCGATGTCGCGTACCGACATCCCGTCGGCGTAACAGATCGAGGATCTTTCTCGTCCAAGCCCGGCCAGCCGGGTCTGGCGCTTGGTGACCAGCTGCGGCTCGAATGCCCGGGCCCGATCGCGCGGGGTGTTCTACGTTCACCGGGCCCAGCTCGGTCTGCACCGTCTTGCCGGTCGACCCGTTGCGGAGGATTCCCGACGCCGCGAGGCGGTGCCTGCCCGAGGCGGGTAGCCCAGGTGCTCGGTCAGCTCCGCGCCCAGAGCGGTCTCGATCACCCGACCCGGCGAGCTGGGTCAACAAGCCGCCCGGACTGGTGATCTGGCTCGGAGATCCAGGCCCTTCAGCGCATCCTCGAGCTCCTCGCATGACTCATCAAGCCAGCGAGCCGGTCAACCAGTTCCTTCTGCTGCTCCTCGGCCGGGTCACCGGGCACCGCGTCGATGATCCCGGACTTCGTGGTCTTCGTGGCCTTCGTGGTCATGGGGGTCCCTTCCGGCCGCGCCCGACCCCGGATCGCCTCACTCGCCCCTCCGGGGCTCCTCGTCGAACCGGGGTCGGCACACAAGCCGATCAGTTAGACCCAGACCTCACACAGAAGATTGGACAGAACCTGCGGTTCACCACCCTCGCCGCGCTCGCCAACGAGCTCCAAGAAGCCCAAGGCAACCGCGAGCTCGCCCGGGTGGTGGGTCGCTACGCCCGGACCGAACTGCTGATCCTCGATGAGCTCGGCTTCCTCGCGTTGCTGGACGGCGCCGCCGAGCCCGTGTCCCAGGTCCTCTTCGAACGCCACAAACGCGGCTGCCTGATCGTCACCACCAACCTGCAGTTCGGCGACCGATGAAAGTCAAGGGCTCGGGGAGCATTTTTCGGGGTTCCTATCGGTCGAGTGGCCGGTCGCGCGGGGCTGAGATCGCCTCCTGTGGGCTCGGTTCGGGGGCCGGGACGGATTCGACGCCGTTTTCGCCCGAATTTGCGCAGGAGTGATCGTCGCCGGCGTGGTCGGCGTGACGCTGAGCGGTTAGGTTGTCGGGTGGGCGCGGGTGACTGACGTAGCGAAGTGCAGACGTCAGGAGCTTTCAGTCTGCCGCGCAGCTTTGCCCCTTCGAGGGCCTGAATTTATGCGCGCTCCGGTGTCGCGCTCGCGCCCACTTTTCTTGATGGCCGTCCGGCTTGTTGGTCGGTGACCATCCGCTGGTAGGACACCTCGGCCTGCTCGGTGAGTGCCCGTTCGGCGTCACGGATCGCGCGGTTGGTTGACCAGATCCCGGCGGCGTCCTTCGTCCGCGGCTTGGCGCCGGCGGTCAGCTCGAGCTCGCGCAGCTTCTTCTTGGTCAGCGCGGGGCGCTGGTGCGCGTAGTCCTCGCCAGCGGGTGAGCATGCACCAGAACAGGATCGTGAGCTTGCGGGCGGTCGCGACGATCGCCTTGCCGTGCCCCCGCCGCGCGCGGACGCGCTCGTAGAACGCGCGCAGCGGTCCGGGCTGCTTGACCACGCTCCACGCCGCCTCGACCAGCGCCCACCGCGCGGACGCCGACCCGCGCTTGGAGATCCGGCCCGACCGGGCCGGTGCCTCGCCGGATTGGCGGACCTTCGGATCCAGCCCGAGATACGCGACGAGCCTGCGGTGGTGAGGAACCGGAGGGCTCGCCGATCGCGGCGATGAACGTCGCGGCGCAGATCAGGTTCACGCCCGGCACGGTCATCAACCGGCGGATCTCCGGCCAGGCCAGCGCCTGCTGGGCGATCAGCTTCTCGACCGCCTTGATCTCGGCGTCGAGGAACGCGATCTGCCGCAGACCCGCGTCGACGGACTCGCGCTCCTCGACGGGCAGCTCGCACCTCGGCCAGCCACCGGCGGCCCGTCACGCCGAACAGGTCCGCGAACGGCGGCCGCTCGATCAGCCGGCGCGCCAGCACCGCCTGAGATCTCGTTCTTGGCGCGCGAGCGCGCGTGCACGAGCTGCTCGCGGCGCGCGAGCCGGCGGCGCAGGATCCGGCAGCGCTCATCGGGCATCCAGACCGCGATCGAGCTCGCCCTTCCACAACAGCACCGCCAGGGTGCGCGCGTCGAGCTTGTCGGTCTTCGCCCGCGCGCTCGCAGATGCCGGTGTCGTCCGGGCTGACCACGACCACCCGGTCCACGAACGGCTCGAGGATCCGTGCGACCTCCCAACAGCTCGCCGTCACCTCCAACGCCACCCGATCCGTGGCCAGCAGACTCTCCGCCAGCAGCCGCAGGCCCTCCGGGGTGCTCGGCACCCGGCCCGCCGAGCGGACCTTCCCGTCCTCGCAGATCGCGACCACACAGAAATCGCGGTGCACATCCAGACCGATCGCACGACCGACCCATCTCACCAACGCCATCGCTCACCTCCACACCACGGTGGTTGACACTGACAGGTGGGAGAACCAGCGGGAAAAACGACACAGACCGATACGAGCTCGAACGCTCAATCCAGGCAAGTCGCAGGGGCGGCCGAACGAAAATCACGGGCTCGAAGCCCATCGCCAAAAACGGCCTACCCGTCTGCGCTCTCCCAATGAAGGCCCCTGTCCCGGATCACCGGACGCTAGGCCCGGACCCGGACGGACCCTCCAAGGAGCATTTTCATGCCGCGAATGGACTAAGGTCTTCCCCGACCCCAGGCTCGCCAAAGCCGTCGCTGACCGGCTCACCCACCGCGCACACGTCATCGACACCGGCAACGAGTCCTGGCGCTTCCGCCACGGCCTCACCAAGACCAAGCAGACCTGACCCCCGCAGGAAGCACCGCACGCGGCGATCGCCGCCTCACCTCGCCCCTCGGGATCGGCTCCGCGACGATGGCCGCATCACCCAGCAGCCAGCCGAATCAGGCACTATCCAGACCAACATCTACCATCGCGAAGCTGGGCCACTTCAAGCCGTCGCGGTGGGGCCAAGCGAAGCCATCACTCTCAGCAAGGCAGCGATCTGCCAGATGCGCGGCCCGGCACAGAGTTGGTGAGACCGACGAGCCGCGCAAACTGCTCAGCGCGCGCTGCCCACGAGTATCGCGCGGCAGCCGCGCGGCGTTTGCTCACCAGCTCCGGGATGTGCGCCGCTCTCGCGGCCTCGTGAACAGCCTCGGCGAACGCGGCGCTATCGCGGGCGATCCAAACCTGATTAGTGTCTCGGCGCAGCAACTCGCTCGCCGGCAGATCCGTGCCGACTACTGGAATTCCAGCCGCCAGATACTCCAAGGTCTTCAGCGGAAATGAGGCCCGATTGAAGTCAGAGGCCGAATACGGGGTCAGGCCTACGTCAATTTGAGCGAGCCAACGAGGTACCTCCTCGAATGGGACGGGCCCCACGTGGTGAACATTAGGCCGCTCCAGCAACGCCTCCACGTCTGCGCGCATGTAGCGCGGGTCGATCGGTCCCACGAGCAGCAGTCCGACGTTTGTGCGCGCGACTGCTGCGAGCACGTTCACGTCGATCCGCTGATTGAGCTGACCCACCACACCCGCCACAGGCGTCGGGAATCCGGCTGGAAGCGGTCCTGGAACCGCTGTCGATACTCGCGCATACGTCTCGACGTCGCAGCCGTTCGGGAATACGATCGGTTCCGCGCCTAGTCGGCCCCACCGGTCCGCAAGCTCCGTGCTGACGGCGAGCACGAGGTCCGATCGGGAGATTGCACGGCGCTCCTCCGCCAAGACCCGTCGTCCGTCCAGATTCAGCAGTCCGGCACCAGCGACCCAGTCATCGGTTCCGTACAGGACGTCGACGACTCCCTCGCCCCAACGGCCCAGCAGATCGTGGGGATGAGCTGCCACGAACACGGCGGGGCGGCGGCCAATCTTTCGCAGCGCCCAGCGGATCTGCGCTCTGGCCATCGGCCAGGTCGACGACCTAATGCCCGGCCTGCTCCAGCCCGGGAGCGCCACGGTCCGCAGGCGGACGAACGTCGGCGAAAGCGGTACCAACTCGGGCTTGACTCGGCGCTGTCTTGCACGTCGATCGATTCCTCGGAAGCGAGCACGTGTCGCGAAGGACTGCGGCGCGTCCACCCACAGGACGTCAGCATATTTGTTCAGAGATGAGGCCAAGTGGTGATCGGACATCTTCGCCCCGTCCCAGCTGACCCCAGCGGCGACCACAACCAGGGGTCTGACGCCGGGGAGCAACTCGGTTCCGACTGAATTGCCAGTGTGCACGCCAAACATACGTCTCGGTACTGCGTCTCCTTCCGCTCCGCCCAGCTTCGCCGCAAGTCGAGCGGTCGAACGAGCGCTTTACTCCGCGATGGCCATCTATCGCGCACCGGCGGGGCAGACGGCCGAGGTGCCGTCGGCTGCGAAGCCGGGTCCTGTCCGGTGGAAACTCAGGGCCGCGCAAGAAACCTCGCCCGGACACGCTTGGCTGCGTTACTCAGTCCGCCAGAGTCTGGACGTACCGGGCGCTTTCAACGTGTGACGAGGTGACCGGCGAGCCAATCGTCTTCCAGCCGGTGCTCTTCATCGGTGATGGCGAGATCATCCTCGGGCGCGACGTCCGGTTCGGCTTTCCGCTTCCGTCGGCTATTACTCCGGCTACTGCCACGTCGAAGCGTCTCGGCCAGGCTCTGCGGTCGAGATCGGGGACCGTCCTCAGATCGACAACAACACCTTCATCAAGAGCGACGGCCCCGGGATTCGCATTGGCCAGGAGGCTCTGCTGGGGGGCGTTCGTTGGGAGATCTTCGACAGCGACGTTCACGAACTGCGCCCCAGCCGCAGGCGCGGAGGTCAGCCCGGGGGTGGAACCGGTAGAGCTTGGGGAAACGTCTTCATAGGAGCCGGCGTCAAGATCCTCAAAGGGGTCACGATGGGCGACCATTCGGTGGTCGGCGCGGGAAGCGTTGTGACGGCATCGATCCCTGAGGGCGTCGTCGCGGCGGGCAACCCTGCGCGGATGATTCGCGCACTCGAAGCCGACGCCGTGCCGGAGCCGACGCGCGAATGAGCGAACGCTCTGCGGCGGTCTCCGCTCGGGCACCGCGATCACCTATCTCCTGGCGCTGCGGATTGGCTTCGAGGCATCGTTTGCGGACGTGGGAGCGGTTGGCCGACGGCCGTCTGCGGCCAGCGGCGTGCAGCGGGACGAGCGGTTGTTCCGCTTGCGGATAGGCAGGATTCGCTCGTGAGCGCCTTGTCCCGGCACCAGAAGAGTTCGACTCAACACAACGGGACCGCGGAAGCGCAATCCCAATAACAGCGTTTGATCTGAAATGCCCCGACATCGAAACGTTCAATGACGCCGCGACGGACGACATCGCCTCCGGTGTCAAATCGAACCAAGATCGGCGCGACTGTCAGCGTCGTAATCCCGTGTTACAACTACGGGCACTTCCTGGGTGGCTGTCTTGCCAGCGTGCTGAGCCAGCACGGAGTCAGTTTGCGGGTGCTCGTGATCGACGACTGTTCGACCGACGACAGTGCCGAGATCGCGGCGGGCCTCTGTGCCAGCGACGTGCGACTCGAGTTCCGTCGTCACACGGACAATGTGGGGCTGATCGCGACGGCGAATGAGGGGCTCGAGTGGGCCGATGGAGATCACGTGGTGCTCCTTTCCGCCGACGATCTGCTCGTGCCCGGATCCCTGTGGCGCGCGGCCGCCATCATGGAACAACACCCGAATGTCGGTCTGGTATACGGCCGACCGCTACTGGCTCGCGATGGTCGACCATTCCCGAAGAGCTCAGGCCGTTGGCGCTCGACGGACGTGTGGAGCGGTCATGACTGGATCCATTTACGTTGCAAGACAGGCCACAGCGCTATGTCTTCGCCCGAAGTGGTTGTTCGCACGAGCGTTCAGCGCGCCGTAGGCGGCTACGACAAACGTTGCCGGCACACGAGCGACGTGAATATGTGGCTTCGGGTCGCAGCGGCCGCCGATGTCGCATACGTGCGCGGCACGCCGCAGGCGATCTATCGAATCCACAGCGAGAGCATGCAGCGTAACCACGTCGGACCGCTGGTCGACTTGCATGAGCGCAAGGCAGCGTACGACGCGTTCTTTGACACCAGCGGCTCGATCTTAGACGAGCGTGATCGACTACAGACCAACGCAATGCGGGCGCTCGCCCGCGAAGCCCTCTGGTGCGCTAGCCGCACCGTCGATCATGGTGTCGCAGAGCATCAGAGCGACGTCGACAAGTTTGTCCGGTTTGCGATCGGTGCCTATCCAGACGTAAGCGGGCTGCGGGAGTGGCGCGGCTTGATGCTTCGTCAGCGGATCGGCCCCGGACGCTCAGGGAGGTTTCCCCCTTTCCTTGCCACGGGTGCGGCGCATCGCCTCGGCTACTACGCCCGGCGCACGCGTTGGCGGTTTCAAGGCGTCTGAGGTCATGGCCGTTCGTCGCGAGCCGGAGGATCACGTTCTGTTTGGCGTGCAGAAATTCAAGCTCCCCGAGGTGCTCGACCACGGTCTTCGTGACCTAGTGTTGGAAGGTGAAGTCAAACTCCTCCAGCGTCTTGCGGGCGGGGAACCGCGCGGTCTTGATCCGCCCTTCGCCGCCGTGGCTGTCGCGGGCGGAGACCTCGGTGGACAGCAGCGCTTCGGCGAAGCGCTCGTAGCTCCACTGCTCCTCGCGGGCGCGGTCGGCGAGCACCGGCAGCGCCCTGGCCGCCGCAGGCGCTCTGAGCGCGCGGAGCAGGTGTGACCGGAGCCTATTCATCGGTCCACCTGCGGTGAGAGCTGGGTGGATGTGAGGCTGATGCCACCGTAGCTGCCGCCGCGGTTGGTGTGTGGCGAGGTTGAGGTGATCTCCTCAGCAGGACTCTGCCGTCGCAACGCTGGGAAGAGAGCCGGCTGTGGTGCGCCGGTTGGGATGAGAAGCGGCGCGGTGCTCGCCCGCTTCCCCAGATGCCGTTGCTGCGGGCGGCCGACACGGCTGACGGAGACCGGCTAGCGAATGCGGCCGGGGTCATCATCCCGAGCGCTGAGTGGGGTCGGTGGTAGTCGTGGCGCCAGTCCTCGATCAGCACGCGCGCCTCCTCCAGGCAGGAGAAGAACTCGACGGAGCTGCCAGACGCGGCGAGCTAGGTAGCGCTTGAGGCGCCAGCGCATGAGGAAACACAGATGCCGTGAGCGCAGGTGTTGCGGCGACTCGCGGGATGCGCACCCGTCCCGGTCTCCTCCGGGCGCACTGATCGCTACCGCCTGGACCGCGGCGGCAACCGCCAGCTCAACCACGCCGTCCACATGCTCGCCCTCAGCAGGATCCGCCACCACCCACAGACCACCCTCTAGATGGCCAAACCACGCCAACGCGGCAAGACCCAACGCGAGGCAATCCGCTGCCTCAACGCCACCTCATCCGCCGGATCTACAAACCTCCTACGCGACCCACGACACACGCCACCACACTCTGCTTGAGATAGGAGCATCAACCGGCCTTGACACGTCGACCCTACCTTGATGGTCGACCAGGGGGTCAGAGAGTGCGCACGAGGGAGGGGCTCGTCGCCCCGGGCTCCTCACCCCGGTAGGGCCCCGTCCACTGAGACGGCTGACATACTCCAGCCTCCCGCGTTGTCCTGGGTGCCGGCCCGAACCGTGACATAGGCGGGCCGATTCGGAGCAGTGGCTTCACTCCCGTTCACAGCCCGGCGACCGCAGTGATCCGCACCGGCTGAGCTTGGCCCTGCTCAGGCGTGGGGATTCTCCGCCGGGCTTTGTCAAGCCATGCCGCGGACGGGCACTGTCCGGTCACCAATCAGGTCAAGGCACCCTGAGTCGCCGCCAAAAACGGCAGCAGAGAACGGATGACTCAGGAGGCGCCACGGCTGGCGAGTACCGCCGGCAGCGTGCGGAGCAGGATCCGGAGGTTCAGCCAGAAGCGACCGCCGCTGCACGTACTCGATGTCGAGCGCGATCATCTCTCGAGAGTCAGTTCGCAGCGTCCGCTGACCTGCCAGAGGCCGGTCAGCCCCGGCTTGACCTCAAACCGGGTGAACCAGTGGTCCGCGGGATAAGCCTCGACCTCGTAATAGATCGGCGGCCGTGGTCCGACGAGGGACATCTCCCCGCGGACCACGTTCCACAGCTGCGGTAGCTCGTCGAGGCTCGAGCGCCGGAGAAAGCGCCCGATGCGAGTGATTCGTGGATCGGCCGCCAGCTTGAACCGGGGATTGCCATCTGTCCGCTCCGGTCGCTGGCCCGCGTAGAGCTCCTGCACGAATCGCCGGTGCCGGTCGTGGCTCGCACCCGCGGTCATCGTCCGGAACTTGTGCAGCGTGAACCGGCGCTGGAACCTACCGACACGCTCCTGGCTGAAGATCGCCGGTCCGCGCGACTCGAGCTTGACCAGCAACGCGATGATCAGCATGAGCCGGCGAGAGGACCAGCAGCGCCAGCAAGCGCGACGGTCACGTCGAGGATCCGACAGCTGACCTCGACCCAGACGTGCGGCCGGGTGGCATCGCTTCGATCTCGCCTGATCCGGCGTCCAGTCGGGCGTCCGCCGACACTGATGCCGGCAGCTCACTGGATCAAGTGCCCCCGTGCTCAAGGTGGTCTCCTGTCCGATCAACGCGGTGTCGCGTGCGGCAGCTTCCATGCCGTGCGCGGGTGTACCATGTGATGCGACTCGCCGCCGTCAGGCGGCGGCGAGTGCTCGGGAGCGGCGCGTGTACGGCGTCGAGTCCAGCCGCTGCAGCTCGCGCTGCAGCGCGCGCCGGCCGCGGTGATGCAGGCCGTGGATCGAGCCCTCGCTGCGGCCCATGCGGTCGGCGATCTCGCCCGGGGTGAGCCCGACCACGTGGCGCAGGAGCACGACCTGGCGCTGCTCGTCGGGAAGGGTGGCCAGTGCCGCTCGCACCGTCTCGGTGCGGTCGAGGTCGATGCCGGCGCTCGTGTCCGGGTCGATCACGGTCTCGGTGGGGGTCAGCCGGTTGGCGCGCAGCTGGTCGATCGCCAGGTTGCGGGCCATGCGCAGCAGCCAGGCGAAGAACGGGACGCCCCGGTCGTCGTACTTGACGATCGCCGTCATCAGCTTGGCGAAGACGTGCTGAGTGACGTCCTCGGCCTCGTGGTCGTCGCGAACGATCGAGCGCACGTAGCCGTAGATGTTGTGGACATAGGTCACGTAGAGGAAGCGCAGTGCCTCCTGGTCGCCCTCCTTGGCCCGCGCCACGGCGAGCCGAATCTTGCGCTGTCGTCTCCGGCGACTCGTCGAGAGTCGTTCGGCCGTGAAAGCCTGTTGCCGCAGACGTGGCCGTCAGCGCGCCGCCCCTGGTGCTGATGCGTCATGCTTTGCCTCTGATTGTTTGCCCCGGGGCCCTGCTGGCCCCCTCTGTGCAGCGAGTATGGATGCGATCCCTGGACTGCTCAATGACCGCCCCGGCTCATTGCTCGTTCAGCGCGATGAACGCTTGACTGGGCCATGTGGCACAGACGCGGGATGCCCAAAGACGCGCGCACCGAGCGCTGAGAAGCGGGCCCGTCTCGCCGTTGATGGGGCGTGTTGCGACCATCAACCGAGCTGGGCTGGGAGCCCAAGATCGACCCCGAGCGGCCCGGCCGTGCTGGTCAAGCTTGACGGCGCCGAGGTCGAGAACAAGACTGACCGCACCATGAAGCTCTCTGATCGTCGACAACGCGCCCACGCGCGCCGGGATCCGGATGGCGCTCGGGGATGACGTCGTTCGTCTGCGCCGAGGAGACCGAGCTCGAGCCAGGCCATCCGGGCGGCGAAGCGCGAGCAGCCGGAGATCGCGCTTCATCGGCCGCGACCTCCCCGGCGACTGGCGCGCGCTCGTGCGTGGGGTGTGCCGGGCGGCGCCGATGTGCGCCGTCGTGGTGCTCGCCCAGACCAGCGACGCCGACGACATGCTCGAATCGGTTCGCGCCGGCGCCGTGGGCTACGTCCCGGGCGTCCTGGACACCGATCGGCTGCGCCGGGTGTTCCGCGCGCTGAGCGGCGCTGAGGCGATCGTTCCGCGTGCGATGGTCAATGAGCTGCTGTCAGAGCTGCGCGGGACGCACAACGCCGAGAACGGGTTGACTGGCCGGGAGGCCCAGGTGCTGGGGATGCTGCGTCGCGGCCACTCGACGGCCTGGATCGCCGAACGGCTTCAGATCACGCCGGTGACCGTCCGCCGGCACATCTCCGAGCTGGTCCACAAGCTCGGGCGTGGAGAGCCGCTCGGATCTCATCGAGCGCGGCGCCGTCTAGCGCCGGTCAGCTCACGCCCTGCCGGACCGCGTAGACGGCCGCCTGCACGCGGCTGGGCAGCCCCAGCTTCGCCAGGATGTTCGAGACGTGGTTCTTGGCGGTCCGCGGGCTGATGTTCGAGCTCCTGCGCGATCTCCGCGTTCTCCAGCCCGTTGGCGATGAGCCGCAGGACGTCGATCTCCCGCTCGGAGAGCTGCTCGAGCGCCGTCGGCGTCTCCTGAGGCGCGGGAGCCGCGGTGCGGATCCGTCCGAGGACGACCTCGGCGGCTCTCGGCGAGAGCCACGCCGCGCCATTCGACGGCGGCGTTCACGCGCGACCACGAGGCTGTCGATCGGAGTGTCCTTGGCGAGGAAGCCGACCGCGCCGGCCTGCAGCACGGCCGAGACGTCGGCGTCGTCCGAGGAGACGGTCAGCGCCAGCACCCTGATGCCCGGGTCGCGCTCGACGATCTGCCGCGTCGCCTCGGGCCCCGAGATGTCGGGCATGCGAACGTCCATGAGGATCACGTCGGGGCGCAGCTCGGCGGCGAGTCGGACGCCCATCTTCCCGCCCGAGGCCTGTCCGACGACCTCGATCCCCGCCTCCGTCGATAGCAGCGAGGCCAGACCCGCACGAAACAGATCGTGATCATCGACCACGAGCAGTCTCACCATGGTCTGCACCGGTCCACCCGTTGCCCTTCCGTCATCGAAGCGTCGCCCATCCGGAGCCGTGGCCACCCAGGAGCATCAGCCGCTCCCAGACGCAGGATAGCGCCGGGTGCCGGCCGGGCTGAACCACGCACTTCGCGACCTCGACGAAAGTCCAGGGCACCGGCGCCCGTTTCCCTGATGTACGACGCACGCCGCACGTTCAACCGGATGAACGTCACATGGGCGCCGCGCCCTATTCCCGCGCTCCTGCGGCATGTCATAAACCAGGACGAGTCAACGGACAACTCAGGGGCACTCTTGACCGCATCATCTACAGCAGTTGCGCATCGAGCAGGACGCCGTGCGGTTCGCCGCGCTCGATCTCCAGCACGCTCCCATCAAGGAGCGCCTGCGCGACGCCTTCGATCGCGTGCTCGATTCGAGCGGGTACATCCTCGGCGCCGAGGTCGAGGCATTCGAACACGAATTCGCGGAGTACTGCGGCGTCAAGCAGTGCGTCGGAGTCTCCTCCGGCACGTCGGCGCTGACGCTGATGCTGCGCGCCTACAACGTCGGGCCCGGCGACGAGGTCATCGTCCCGGCGCACACCTTCATCGCGTCGGCCTTGGCCGTCGCGCACGTCGGCGCCACGCCGGTGCTATGCGACGTGCTCGAGGGCACCGGCCTGATCGACCCCGACGCGGCGCGTGCCGCCGTGGGTCCGCGCACGGTCGGGATCCTCGCGGTGCACCTCTACGGTCAGGCGTGCGACATGGACGCGCTGCAGGCGGTGGCCAAGCCGCACGGCCTGCTGCTGCTCGAGGACGCGGCCCAGGCCGCCGGCGCGCAGTACCGCGGACGGCCGGTCGGCTCGCTCGGAGCCGCCGCCGGCTTCTCCTTCTACCCGGGCAAGAACCTCGGCGCGCTCGGAGACGGCGGCGCGGTCTGCACCGACGACGCGCTGCTGGCCAGCCGGCTCCGCCGTCTGCGCAACCTCGGCCAGCGGGTCAAGGGCGAGCACGTGGAGCTCGGCTTCAACGATCGGCTCGACGGGCTCCAGGCGGCACTGCTGCGAGTCAAGCTCGAGTACCTCGACGCCTGGAACGAGGCGCGGCGCGCCCGCGCTGAGGACTATCGGGAGCTGCTCCCGACGGGACACCGTGATCATGGAGGAGCGGCCGGAGAGTCCCTGCATCTATCACCTGTTCCCGACCCGCTTCGAGGACCGCAACTGGCTGGCTGACAGGTTGCGCGAGGCCGGGATCGAGACCGGGGTGCACTACGACCGCGCGGTCCACGAGCACTCCGCCTGGGAGGACCAGCAGCTGCGTCACGGCGATCTTCCGATCGCAGAGGCGTGGGCGGCGCAGGAACTGTCGCTACCAATGCACTCCGACCTCACGAGGAGCGAGGTCGAGCGCGTGGCGCACGCAATCGAAACAGTACAAGTGAGGACGGGGCAAAAGTGAGCGCAACTGCTGCAGTCAGGACTCAGGACGAGTCGATGGTGGAGCCCACCGGGGTCGCCGTAATCGGGCTGGGCTACTGGGGACCGAACCTCCTCCGTGTCCTCGCTGACAAGCCCGAGGCCCAGGTCCGCTGGATCTGCGACCTGGACCGCGAGCGCCTCAACCGCTACCGCCGGCGCTATCCGTCGGTGCGGATCACGTCGCACATCGAGCGCGTCCTCGCCGACCCCGGCGTCGAGACCGTGATCATCGCCACGCCGGTGCACACCCACTACGACCTGGCGGCGCAGGCGCTGGAGGCCGGCAAGCACGTGTTCGTGGAGAAGCCGCTGGCTCCGTCGGCCGCGCTGGCCGACGATCTGGCCCAGATGGCGGCCGACCGAGGGCTGCTGCTCATGTGCGGGCACACGTTCGTCTACAGCCCGCCCGTGCGCGCCATCAAGCGCATGCTCGATGCCGGCACCCTGGGGGACATCTACTTCATCTCCTCCAGCCGCGTGAACCTGGGACTGCACCAGCGTGACGTGAGCGTCATCTGGGACCTGGGTCCTCACGACTTCTCGATCCTGCTCTACTGGCTCAACGAGCTGCCCACGAGCGTGCGGGCGGTCGGTCGCGACTCGATCGTGCCCGGCATCGCCGACGTCGCGTTCGTGACGATGACGTTCGGCTCCGGGATCGTTGCCAATGTGGAGCTCAGCTGGCTCGCCCCCAGCAAGCTGCGTCGGACCGTACTGGTCGGCAGCGAGCGGATGGTCACCTACGACGACGGCGCCGTCGAGCCCGTGAGGGTCTTCGACTCCGGCGTCGTCTACAAGGATCCGGAGACGTTTGGGGAGTACCACCTCTCCTACCGGTCCGGTGACATCGTTTCCCCCAAGATCGAATCGCACGAGCCCCTCGGGCTCGAGCTCGGGGACTTCCTCGGCGCGATCCGGTCGGGCGAGTCGATGGAGTTCCATACTGCGCTGGCGCGCAGCGTTGTGCGGATCGTTGAAGCGGCCGATCGGTCCCTCAAACAGGGCGGCCGCGAGGTCTCGCTGGACACCAGCGAGGTCAACGATCAGCTCCGCGCCCGTCCAGCGCTCGCGCTCGCCTGACCCGTCACGCGAGCGACCCGCCGCGCCCCTGGGGTCGCGCGCGCGCTCCCTCTCAGGAGGGAAGCGTGCGCGTGGCCCGGGCGGGATTGCCGACCACGATCGTGCTCGGCGGGACGTCTTTGGTCACCACGGCGCCGGCCCCCACCATGGCGCCCTCGCCCACGGTGATGCCGGGGAGGATCACGGCGCCGGCGCCGATGCTGGCGCCGCGGCGCACGGTCGTGTAGCGCAGCTCGAAGGGCTGGCGGCTGCGGGGCATCATGTCGTTGGTGAACGTCGCCTGGGGGCCGATGAACACGTCGTCCTCGATGCGCAGGCCATCCCATAGAAACACGCCGGACTTCAGGGTGACCCGGTCACCGACGATCACGTCGCCCTCGATGTAGGTGTGGTCGCAGACGTTGCAGTCCGCGCCGATCACCGCTCCCGGCATCACGTGGGCAAAGGCCCAGATTCGCGTGCCGGGACCGATCGTGTCGGTCTCCACCAGCGCGCGCTCGTGGATGAACGGGGGCGTGTCCACGGGCGGCATTGTGGCGCGTCCGCCCCCGACCCCGCAGTAAGATCGTGAATCTCGATTCACACCGATCGCGACCGAGGAGACGAGCGTGGACCTGAACGACACCCCGGAACAGGCGGAGTACCGCGCCCAGGCCAGGGCCTGGCTCGAGGCCAACCGGGACCAGGCACCGCCGCGCTCGGGGTCCTCCGAGAACACCGCGTACATCGACTCTCGCCGCGCCTGGCAGCGCAGGCTCGCCGAGGCGGGTCTGGCGGCGGTCACCTGGCCCAGGGAGTTCGGCGGTCGCGGCCTGGGCCCGATCGAGCAGGTCACGGTCAACCAGGAGATCTCCCGGGCAGAGGTGCCGGGGATCCTCGACGTGATCGGCATCGGGATGCTCGGGCCGTGCCTCATCGCCCATGGCTCGGATGAGCAGAAGAGCCGGTACCTGGGCCCCATGCTCCACGGCGACGAGGTGTGGTGCCAGATGTTCTCGGAGCCGAGCGCCGGGTCGGATCTCGCCGCGGTGCAGACGCGCGCGCGTCAGGACGAGGACGGAGGCTGGACGCTCAACGGCCAGAAGGTGTGGACCACCAACGCCCAGTTCGCGTCCTTCGGGCTGCTGCTGGCGCGGACCGACCCCGACGTGCCCAAGCACAAGGGCCTCACGATGTTCATCGTGCCGATGGACGCGACGGGGGTCACCGTGCGCGGACTGCGTCAGATCTCGGGCGAGGCGGAGTTCAACGAGGTCTTCTTCGATGACGTCCACCTGGACGCCGACGCGGTCGTGGGCGGCGTTGGCAACGGCTGGGGCACGGCGCTGACGGTGCTGATGTACGAGCGCCTCACGATCGGGTTCGGGTCGGAGTCGTTCGGCTCGCCCACCCGGCTGGCCCGGACCCTGGCCGGCGACGACGGGGCGCGGCGCGACGCCGACGCCCGCCGGCGCCTGGGCGAGGTCATCACCGAGCTGCTGGCGGTGCGCTACAACGGCTACCGCGCGCTGACCGTGCTCGCGCGCGGGCAGATCCCCGGTCCCGAGGCCGGCCTGGCCAAGGTGACGATGGTCAACGCGGCGATCGCGGCCACCGACCTCGGGGCCGACGTCGTGGGCCCCGACGCCCTGGACACCGACAGCGAGTGGAGCTATCTCATCTCCTTCCTGCCGGGGCTGAAGTCGGCCGGCGGCACCGAGCAGGTGCTGCGCAACACGATCGGCGAGCGCGTGCTGGGGCTGCCGCCCGAACCGAGGCTGGACAAGGGGGTCCCCTTCAGCGAGCTGCGGGCCATGGAGAAGCAGGCGGTGACGTCATGAACTTCGCTCTCTCTGACGAGCAGGTGCTGCTGCGCGAGGCCGCCCGCGGGTCGCTGGCGCGCGTCAAGACCGTCGAGGCCGCACGCACCGCGCTCGAGGACCCCGCGTCGCTGCCCGACCTGTGGCCGCTGGCCGTCGAGGCCGGCTGGCCCGGCGTGCTCATCTCAGAGGAACGCGGCGGCGCCGGCCTGGGTGGCTTCGATGCGCTGCTGGTGGCCGAGGAGTGCGGCCGGGTGCTGGCCTCGGTCCCCATCCTGGGGCTGCTGCCGGCCACCGCGATCCTCGACGCCGCCGGTGACGCGGCGCTCGAGGCGGTCGCCGCCGGCGAGCTGCGCGCCGCCTACGTGCCCGCGCGCCCGCCCAGCGAATTCGCGCCCGACTGGACGGCTGAGCCCGGGTCCGGCTTTGACCGCGCGCCGGCGCCGCGCGTGAGCGGCGACGGTGACGAGGTGACGGTCGACGGTCAGGTCGCGTGGGTTCCCGATGCGCCGGGCGCCGGCCTGCTCGTGGTCGTCGGCGTGGACGGCGGCGGGCAACCGGTGGCCGTGGCCGTCCCCGCGGAGGGCGACGGCGTGGTCGTGGAGAGCGTCGTCCGTTACGACGCCACACGCTCGCTGGGCCATGTCACGTTTACACGCGCGCGGGGACGGCGGCTGCCCGTGCACGCCGACGTGATGGCCGACGCCTGGTATCTGGCCCACGCGCTCATCGCCGCCGAGTCGATCGGCGCAGTGCAGACCTGCCTGGACGTGAGCGTCGCCTACGCCAAGGAGCGCTTCACGTTCGGACGCGCCATCGGCTCCTACCAGGCGATCAAGCACGAGCTCACCGAGGTGCTGCGCCGGTTGGAGAACGCCCGCGGTCTTCAGTACTACGCGGGCTGGGCCCGCGAGGCGCGGCCCGAGGAGTTCCCGCTGGCCGCCAGCGCGGCGCGGAGCGCCGCCGGCGGGGCGCTCGACTTCGCCGCGCGGGCGATGATCAACGTCCACGGCGGCATTGGGGCGACGTGGGAGCACGACGCACCGCTGTTCTTCCGGCGCGCCCAGCTGTCGCGACGGCTGCTGGGCGGCACCCATGACGCCACCGATCGCGTCGCGGAGTGCACGATGGCCACCGCCGTCGCCGCCGCGTAGGAGCCGGCGGGATATGGGTGGCGGCCGTCGCAGTCGCGCGCTGGCGCTGGCGGCGGGCGCGCTCTGCCTGGCGGGAGCGGCACCCGCTGCGGCCGGGGCCCGATGGTCTCCGCCAGCACAGCTCACCTGGTACTGGCAGCTCCAGGGGCGGGTGCGCGTCGAGCACGTCGACGCGTCCGACATCGACGCGTTTGACAACGGCGCGGCCGAGGTGGCCCGCCTGCACGCCCGTGGCCAGCACGTCATCTGCTACGTGGACGTCGGGACCTGGGAGCGCTGGCGGCCCGACGCGGCGCGCTTTCCCGGCTCGGTCCGGGGCCGTGGCAACGGCTGGCCCGGGGAGAGGTGGCTGGATGTCCGGCGCCTGTCGGTGCTCGAGCCGATCATGCGCGCGCGGTTTGCGATGTGCGCGCACAAGGGCTTTGACGCGGTCGAGCCCGACAACATGGACGGCTTCGAGAACCCGACCGGCTTTGCCATCGCCGCCAGGCAGCAGATCACCTACGACCGGTGGGTGGCCCGCGCGGTGCACGGGCTGGGCATGGCGGTGTTTGAGAAGAACGACCCCGAGCAGGCCGCGCAGCTCGAGCCGTCGTTCGACGGCGCCCTGGACGAGCAGTGCAACCAGTACCACGAGTGCGGGTCGTTCCACTCCTACCTGCGGGCGGGCAAGCCTGTGCTCAACGCCGAGTACCAGCGATCCCTGTTCCCCGGGTTCTGCGCCAATGACCGCCGCCTCGGGATCTCGGGGGCGCTCTACGCGCTCGAACTCGACGGGTCGTTGTTCGAGCCTTGTACCGTGAATCCAGATTCACTACGCTTGTGAATCAAGATTCACCGGGCAGACCAAGGGAGGACCACATGGCCACGATCGAGATCACCGACCCGGCCCGCGAGGTGCTCAACCAGGCGCCGCCGCTCCAGCCCGTCAACCTGTTCGAGCTCGACCTGGCGCTCCGGGAGGCCGTCGAGCGCGAGGGTGGGGGCTGGGGCGCCGATCGAGCCCATGAGGCCGGCGCCGTCGCCGGCAGCGTGGAGGCGCTCGAGCACTCGCGCCGCGCCGAGCGCAACGAGCCGCGGCTGACCACGCACGACCGCTACGGCAACCGGATCGACGCCGTAGAGCTCGATCCCTCTTGGCACTGGCTGCTCGAGGGCGCCGTCCGCCGCGGGATCCACAGCCTGCCCTGGCGTGACGGTCGGCCGGGCGCACATGTCGTGCGGGGCGCGCTGTTCATGCTGTGGAGCAACGCCAACGATGGCGTCATGTGCCCGGTGTCGATGACCTACGCCGCCATCCCGGCCCTGCGCGACGGCGCACCTGAGCTGGCGGCGCAGTGGGAGCCCCGCCTGACCCTCGAGGATTACGAGCACGGGGCGCTGGCGGGCATGGCGATGACCGAGCGCCAGGGGGGCTCCGACGTGCGAGCCAACATCACGCGGGCCGAGCCGGTCGGCGACGGGGACTATGAGCTGCACGGCCACAAGTGGTTCTGCTCCTATCCGCCATGCGACGTCTTTCTGGTGCTGGCCCAGGCGCCCGCGGGTCTGTCCTGCTTCCTGGTGGAGCGGGGGGCGGGCATGGAGTTCCAGCGCCTCAAGGACAAGCTGGGGACGCGCTCGCTCCCCTCCTCGGAGGTGGAGTTCCGCGGCGCCCACGGCCGGCTGGTCGGCGAGGAGGGCCGGGGCGTGCCCGCGATCATCCGGATGGTCAACCACACCCGGCTGGACTGCCTGCTGGGCTCGACCACGGGGCTGCGCCGCGGCACGCTCGAGGCCATCCACCACGCCCGCCACCGCTCGGCGTTCGGGGCCCGCCTCGTCGACCAGCCGGCGATGCGCAACGTGCTGGCCGACCTGGCCATCGAGTCCGAGGCGGCCACGGTGATGGCGCTGCGTGTGGCCCGATCCTACGACGAGCCCTCGGAGGGGGCGTTCCGTCGCTTCGCCACCGCCGTGAGCAAGTACTGGGTGTCCAAGCGGGCCGCCGCCCACGCCGCCGAGGCGCTCGAGTGTCTGGGCGGCAACGGCTTCGTAGAGGACTCGGGCATGCCGCTGCTCTACCGCGACGCGCCCTTGAACTCGATCTGGGAGGGATCGGGCAACGTCGCCGCGCTCGATGTGCTGCGCGCGATCGTCAAGGAGCCCGACGGGCTGCCCGCGTTCCTGGCCGAGTGCGAGCTGGCCGCGGGCGCCGAGCCGCGGCTGGACGCGCACCTGGCGGCGCTGCGCGAGCGGGTGACCGCCACCTTCGCCGGCGGCAACGGCGACAGCCCCGAGGAGCGCCTTTACGCCGGCCAGTTCTCCGCGCGCCGGCTTGTCGAGGATCTCGCGGTCGCGCTACAGGCCTCGCTGCTCGTCCGCCACGCCCCCGCGGCGGTGGCCGACGCGTTCTGTGCCGGACGGCTCGACGGCGACCGGGGGCGCGTCTACGGCACGCTGCCCGCCGGGATCGACGCCGCGGCGATCATCGAGCGCGCCGTGCCGGCATGAGCGTCGTGCAGTACGCGGTGGACGGCCGCGTGGCGCGCATCACCCTCAACCGGCCCGAGCGCGGCAACGGCATCACCCGCGCCATGCTCACCGCGCTCGAACGAGGCGTGGAGCGCGCCGACCTGGACCCCGACGTGTCGGTGCTGCTGCTGGCCGGCAGCGGCAAGGGCTTCTGCGGGGGCTATGACCTGGTCCAGAGCGCCGAGGGCCAGGGCCGGCTCGACGCAGACGGCGACGACGCGCCCGTGCCCGGCTCGCCGCTGGACCCGCGCGTGATGCGCTCCAACCACGACCCGGGCGCGGTCTGGGACCCGACGGTGGACTACGCGATGATGAGCCGCAACGTCCGCGCCTTCATGTCGCTGTTTCACTGTGGCAAGCCGGTGGTCTGCAAGGTGCACGGCTTCTGCGTGGCCGGAGGCACGGACATGGCGCTGTGCTCGGACCTGCTCGTCATCGCCGCCGACGCCAAGATCGGCTACCCCCCCGCGCGGGTCTGGGGTTCGCCAACGACGTCGATGTGGGCGTCGCGCCTCGGCCCGCAACGGGCCAAGCGCCTGCTCTTCACGGGAGACTCGCTGTCAGGGGCAGAGGCGGTTGAGTGGGGGCTGGCGATCGAGGCCCCGCCGGCGAATCGGCTCGATGAGCGGACCGAGGCCCTGGTGGCGCGGATCGCCCGCGTCCCGCTCAACCAGCTGCGGATGATGAAGCTCCTGGTCAACCAGTCGGTGTACGCGCAGGGCCTGCACGCCACCCAGGTGCTGGGGACCGTGTTCGACGGTGTGGCCCGCCACACCCCGGAGGGCTATGCCTTCCAGGGTCTGGCCGCCGACGAGGGCTTTCGCGCCGCCGTCCGCGCGCGCGACGAGCCCTTCGGAGACCTCGGACCCTCCACGTTCAAGGGCTGAGGCGCGTGGGCACCGTCGCCACCGGGACCCGCGAGCGCCTGTTGGCCGCCGCGCGCCAGGTCATCGAGGAGGGCGGCTACGGCGCGGCGTCGGTGCTGGCGATCGCCGACCGCGCGGGCGTGGCCGCCGGCACGCTGTATCGCCACTTCGCCTCCAAGGAGGAGCTGTTCGTGGAGGTGTTCCGTTCGGTGTGCGAGCGCGAGGAGCGCGCGATGCGCGCCGCGGCCGCCCAACTCCCTGACGGGGCCACGGCGCGCGAGCGGCTGGAGACGGTGTTGGCCACCTTCGCCCGGCGCGCGCTGCGCAACCCGCGACTCGCGTGGGCCCTGATCGCCGAGCCGGTCGATCCGCGCGTGGACGCCGAGCGCATCGCCTACCGGGCCCGGTATGCCGAGCTGATCGCCGCCGGCCTCGCCGCCGGGATCGCGGCCGGCGAGATGCCCGAGCAGAACGTCAGCCTCACCGCCGCCGCGCTCGTAGGCGGGTGCGGCGAGGCGCTGGTGGGGCCGCTGTCTCCGCTGGCCGCCTCGGGGCCTGGCGCCGAGGAGATCGTGGAGGCCCTGCGCACGTTCGTCGGGCGGGCGGTGGGGGCGCCGTGAGCGCCGTCCGGGTGGTCCGCGAGGGCCCGGTCACCACCGTGCTCCTGTCGCGTCCGGAGCGACGCAACGCCGTCGACGGCCCCACGGCGCTCGCGCTGGCCGACGCGTTCCGCGGCTTTGATGCCGACCCCGACGCGGCGGTGGCGGTCCTGCACGGCGAGGGCGGGGTGTTCTGCGCCGGCGCCGATCTGAAGGCCGTGGGGACGGAATCCGGCAATCGGGTGCAGGACGCCGGCGACGGGCCGATGGGTCCCACCCGGATGCGGCTGTCCAAGCCCGTGATCGCCGCCATCGCCGGGCACGCCGTGGCCGGTGGCCTGGAGCTGGCCCTGTGGTGCGACCTGCGCATCGCCGAGGACGACGCCGTCCTCGGAGTGTTCTGCCGGCGCTGGGGCGTGCCGCTGATCGACGGCGGCACTGTGCGCCTGCCCCGCCTGATCGGGGTCTCGCGGGCGATGGACATGATCCTCACCGGGCGACCGGTGGGCGCCGCCGAGGCCGAGCGCATCGGCCTCGTCAACCGCGTGGTGCCGCCCGGAGCGAGCCTCGGGGCGGCCCAGGAGCTTGCCGCCGAGCTGGCGCGGTTTCCACAGACGTGCATGCGCGAGGACCGGCTGTCGGCGCTCGAGCAGGAGGGGCTGAGCGACACCGAGGCCCTTGCCGCAGAGCTCGAGCACGGCCGCCGCTCGCTGCTTGACGTCCAGACGGGCCTGGAGCGGTTCCGCTCGGGCGCCGGGCGTCACGGCGCGTTTGACTGACCCTGGTCCGCGGGCGCGAGCGCCAGAGCCCAGTCCCGCAGGCGATCGGTGTGCGTCGCGGTGACGCCAACCGCCGGATCCGTGACCACCAGCTCGGTGGGCGCCGGGCGGGCCTGCGCCCACTCGTGGCAGCTGTCGTCGAATTGGTCGTCGATCCAGGCCAGGGGCCGGTGCGGGCCCGCGTACGCGTCGATCGCCGCGAGCTTCCAGTGGCGCCCCGGCCCGGGGTCGGCGGGAGCGAAGGTTAGATGACGCAAGCCGGTGGGTAGCCCCAGCGCGAGCGGCAGGTACTCGTCGGCCTTCTCCTCCCAGCCGCTGCACCACACGAGCTCGAAATGCTCCTGGAGAGCGCCGATCAGACCGGCGGCGCCGGCGGAGAGGAAGTGTGGGATGCCGTCTACCAGTAGGAACCGCCCGGGGGGCGGCTGTGCCGCGTCGAACCCGAACAGCGAGATGACTCCATCGATGTCGATCAGCAGCAGCGGCGGGTCCATAGCCGGCACATACCCGAGCTTAATGTGGCTTCGCCAGCGTGTGGACCAGCGTCGCCGGTCACCAGCGCGTGCGTCCAAATACCGCTGGACGCGGGGATTGCCGCTCAAGCCCCACCGGCGAATGCCGAAAGAGATGCGTGAGGCGTCGTTCGGCCTCGTGTCCATCCTTTCGATCCAGGCCCATTAACGAATGACCCAAGCCCTTGGCATCCTCCTCGCGCTCGCCTGCGCCCTGACGACGAACGTCGGGTTCCTGTTCAAGCACCGGGGAGCGTGCGCGGCGCCCGCCGTGGACATCCGCCACCCGCTGCGTTCGGCCAAGGCGCTGTTCGCCTCCAAGCTGTTCGCGATCGGGATGCTGATTGCCTCGGCCGCCTGGATCTTCCACGTCGCCGCGATGGCCGTGGCCCCGCTGTCGCTCGTCCAGGCCGTCCTCGCCGGCGGCGTGGTGCTGTTGGCCGTGATGGCCGAGCGGACCTTCGGCCTGTGCATCTCGCGCAAGCAGTGGGTCGGCATCATCCTCACCGCCGTCGGCCTGCTCCTGCTCGGCGTCAGCCTCCCGGCCGCCCACGGCGCCCATTCGCACTACTCGGTGCCGGCGATGATCGTCTTCGAGGGCGTCCTGCTGGCTGCCGGCAGCCTGCTCATCATGGGTCCCCGCATCGGCGCCCCCAAGGAGCATCACGGCTTCATGCTCGGCGCGGCTGCCGGAATCCTCTTCGGCGTCTCCGACGTGGCCATCAAGGCCATCTCGGGCCTCGTCGCCGCTCACGGCGTCCTCGGTCTGCTCAGTCCCTGGATGGCGGTGACGATCGTCGCTTCGGTCGCGGCCTTCTACGCCTCGGCCAAGGGCCTCCAGGACGGCGACGCCGTCCCGGTCATCGCCGTCACCGGCACCGCCGCCAACGTGTCGGGCATCGTCGGCGGGATCCTCGTCTTCGGCGATCCGCTCTCGACCCACCCGCTGATGTTCAGCGCGGAGATGTTCGCCTTCGGCCTCGTGCTGTTCGCCGCCTGGCTGACCCCGGCCCCCGTGCGGGCCGCCGGCTCGTCGGTGACCGGCGCTCCGGCTGTGGCCCTCGCGTAGTCGCTGCGGCTGCGTTCGCGTTCGCAGTTCGAGTTCGACGCGGGCGCGCGTCAACGACGGCTGGGGAGGGTGGGGGCCGATATCCCCGTTGCTTCGGGTCGTGGCGGATAGTGAAGGAGATAGCGCCAACATCCGCCGCAAGCCGCCGTAGTACAACCAAGGATCCATGGAGCCGCTGATCTCCGCGGAGGACCTCGACCCCCAAGCGGTCACTCTCCTCGACGTCCGCTGGCAACTGGCCACCGGGTCCCAACCGGGGCTTTACGCCGGCGGGCACATCCCCGGCGCGGTATTCGTGGACCTCGACCGCGATCTGGCCGCGCCGCCGGGCCCGGAGGGCCGCCACCCGCTCCCCCGCGCCGAGGACTTTCAGTTGGCGATGCGGGCCGCCGGGGTCCGCGACGGCGCGCCCGTGGTCGTCTATGACGACGCCAACGGCCTGCCGGCCGCGCGTGCCTGGTGGCTGCTGCGCTACTTCGGCCACGAGCAGGTGGCACTGCTCGACGGCGGCCTGAGCGCATGGCTCGCCGCCGGCCGGCCCCTGGCCGACGGCGATGAGACCCCTCAGTATCAGGGCGACTTCACCGCCCGGCCCGGCTCCATGCCCGTCCTTGACGCTGATGGCGCCGCCCGCCTGGCCGGCACCGGGGTCCTGGTGGACGCACGCGCGCCCGAGCGCTACCGCGGCGAGACCGAGCCGATGGATCCCGTCGCCGGCCACATCCCTGGCGCCCGCAACTGGCCGATGGACCGCAGCCTCGACGCCCGGGGCCGCTTCCTGCCCGCCGGCGAGCTGGCCGATGCGCTCGGTGGCCTCACCGGCGGAGCGGCCACCGGTGCCTACTGCGGGTCGGGGATCACGGCCGCCCACACCGTCCTGGCCCTCGAGCTGGCGGGGATCGAGGCAGCGCTGTACCCCGGCTCGTGGAGCGAGTGGGTCGCCGATCCGGACCGGCCGGTCGCCACCGGGGAGGAGCCTTAGGCTAGGCGGCCGCGCCGTCCAGGATGACTCCGGCCACCTGCTCGGGGTCATCCCAGGTCGGCACGTGGCCGCAGCCCTGCAGCATCAGCACACGGGCGCGCGGGATCGCCCGGGCCGCCCGCCGGGCCTGGCGGGGCAGCAGCAGCCGGTCCTTGCTGCCCCAGGCGACGGTCACCGGCACTGCGATCGGCTCCCGGCCGGAGAACTGGAAGGGCGTGAGCGCGGGCAGGGTCTGATCGAACCAGGGCGCGTCGGCGAGCGCCCGGGTGTTCTCGGCCGCCTCGGCGGCCGTCAGCCGTTCGGGCCGGGCCACGAACAGGCTCAGTCCGAGCCGGCGGCGGAACGCGGTGGCGAACAGGGTGTCGGCGAGGCGCGCCGTCCGCCGCGCAACGCGGACGGTGACCCACAGCGAGGCGCGTCCGTAGCTCATCTCGGCCCGGTTGGCGAAGCCGGCGGGGGAGAGGGCGGTCGCCGAACGGGCCAGCCCCCGCGCCGCCATCTCGAGCGCGATCAGCCCGCCCATCGAGTTGCCCGCGACGTCGGGGTGCTCGACGCCCAGTTCCGCCAGGAACTCGGTCACCAGCCTCACCTGCGAGTCGATCCCGGGCGGCGTGCCCGGAGGGGGCATCGGCGAGGCGCCGAACCCGGGGAGGTCGACGGCGATGACGTCGTGTCGCTCGGCCAGACGTCCGAGCACCGGCTGCCACATCTGCCAGCGGCTGCCGATCCCGTGCATGAGCAGGAGCGGCTCACCGCTCCCGGTCCGCGTGTGGTTGAGCTGCACCGTCTCAAACTACCCGGCACTACGCGGCCGCGGAACCGCGCTGTCCGCTGCGGACAAGCCGAGCGGCGCGATCTCGCCCGACCGTCTAATTGATCCGCGAGGGTCAGGCCATTACCGTTGTACGAAACGGCTAAGCGGTATTCGGAGGAGATCTATGGCAAGCACCCAGGAGGCAACCGGCACCGAGCGCGCCTCGCTCCAGGACCTCGCGCGGCGTCACCTGTGGATGCACTTCACGCGGATGTCGGCCTACGACGATCACGAGATCCCGATCATCGTCCGCGGCGAGGGCTGCTACGTCTATGACGAGCACGGCAAGCGCTACCTCGATGGTCTGTCGGCGTTGTTCTGCGTCAACATCGGCCACGGCCGCGCCGACGTCGTCCAGGCAGGCGCCGAGCAGGCCAAGGAGCTGGGCTTTTACACCAACTGGACCTTTGCCCACCCGCGCGCCATCGAGCTCGCCGCGCGCATCGCCGAGCTCGCCCCGGGCGACCTCAACCGCGTCTTCTTCACCAGCGGCGGGTCCGAGGCCGTCGAGTCCGCGATCAAGCTCTCGCGCCAGTACCACAAGGTCACGGGCAACCCGCTCAAGACCAAGATCGTCGCCCGCGACATCGCCTACCACGGGACCAGCCTCGGCGCGCTTGCCGCCACCGGCATCACCAGCCTGCGCACCCCGTTCGAGCCGCTCATGCCCGGCGGCGTCCACGTCCCCAACACCAACACGTTCCGCATGCCCCACGGCTACAGCGAGACGGAGCTCGCCGATGCCGTGGCCGAGAAGATCGAGTTCGAGGGCCCCGAGACCGTGGCCGCGGTCATCATGGAGCCGGTTCAGAACGCGGGCGGCTGCTTCACGCCTCCGGAGGGCTACTGGCAGCGGGTGCGGGAGATCTGCGACCAGTACAACGTCCTGCTCATCTCGGACGAGGTCATCTGCGCGTGGGGCCGCCTCGGCGAGTGGTTCGGTGCCCAACGCTACGACTACGAGCCCGACATCATCACCACCGCCAAGGGGCTGACGAGCGCCTACGCGCCGATGGGCGCGGTCATCGCGTCTGACAAGGTGGCCGAGCCGTTCATGGAGGGACTCAACAGCTTCACGCACGGCTTCACGTTCGCCGGGCACCCGGTGTGCTCCGCGATCGCGCTGGCCAACCTCGACGTGATGGAGCGCGAGGGGATCATCGAGAACGTCCGCAACAACGAGGGGGCGTTCCGGGAGATGCTGGACTCGCTGCGCGACATCCCGATCGTCGGCGACGTGCGCGGCACCGGCTACTTCCACGCGATCGAGCTCGTCAAGGACCAGGACTCCGATGCCCAATGGACCGACGAGGAGTCCGAGACGCTGCTACGCGGCTTCCTCTCGGGCGAGCTGTACGAGCGCGGCCTCATCTGCCGTGCCGACGACCGCGGCGACCCGGTCATCCAGCTCTCGCCGCCGCTCATCGCCGGGCCCGCCCAGTTCGACGAGATCGAGTCCATCCTGCGCCCGGTGCTCACCGAGGCGGGTGAACGGATGCGCAAGGTGGCGGGTGGTTCAACGCCGGCGCCGTCCGCCCGGCCCGGAGCGTAGGCGACCCAGGGAAACCAGGGCCCGCGCATCACGATGCTGACGGTACGCGAACTGCTGCGCGGGCTCGACGTCCGCCTGGTCAGCGGCGAGGAGGCGATCGACGCTCCGGTCCGCTGGGTCCACATCTCGGAGCTGCGGGACCCCACGACGTGGCTGTCGGGCGGCGAGGTCCTGCTCACGACCGGGATGGCGCTGGAGACGCCCGACCAGCAGCGGGCGTTCGTCGGGCGGTTGGCCGATCACCAGCTCGCCGCGCTGGGCTTCGGGGTGGGCTTCAGCCACGAGACAGTGCCCCATGCCGTGGTGCAGGCCGCCGCCGAGCGGGAGTTCCCGGTGTTCGAGGTGCCCTACGAGGTGCCGTTCATCGCCGTCACCGAGGCGGCGTTCACCCAGCTCGTCAATGAGCAGTACGCGGTCCTGCGCCGGGCGCTGGCCGCTCACGAGCGGCTGGAGCGCGTGGTCTTATCCGAGCGCGGGCTGGAGGCCCTGGCTGGCACCCTGGCGACGCTGATCGGAGCCGCCGTGCTCGTGTTCGACGCGCGCGGGGAGCCGCTGGTACAGCGGGCCTTCCGCCGGAGCCTGGAGACTGAAGAGGTTTCGGCCCTGCAGACCGAGCTGTGCGAGCGCCGGCGCCTGGGGCGGGCCTTCCTGCCGTCGCACCCGGGGCTGGCGGACCGGTCGCTGGCCCTGCCGGTGGCCACCGAGGGGGCTCCGGGCCACGGCACCGAGTCCGGGGGAGAGCGGGTGCCCCAGGCGTGGCTGGTGGCGATCAAGGACGGTGGCGGTCCGCTGTCGGACTTCGACCGCCTGACGCTGCACCAAGCGGTCACGATCGTCGCCCTGGAACTCCTGCGCGGGCGCGTGGCCGGCGACACCGAGCGCCGGCTCGCCGGCGACGTCTTGGCGGCGCTGGTCGGCGGCGAGCTGACGGGCGCCGAGCTGTCCCGGCGCCTGGAGCCGTTCGGCCTGTCCGAGCGGGTGGCGGCGATCGTCGTGCCGCGGGCGGAGGGGACGAGGTCGAGCCGGGGGTCCGCCGCCGTGGTGGAGGAGACGCTGGCCCAGGCTCTGCGTGACGAGGCCTCGCCGGGACTGGTGGCGTCCACCGGCGCGATCACCTGCGGACTGGTCCCCGGCGCCGAGGAGGACGAGCTCTTCGCGCTGGCGCACCGGGTGGCCGAGCGTCTCAATGCCACCGCCGGCCCGCAGGCGGTGGGCGTGGGCCGGCCGGTGCCGGGCGCCGACGCGCGGCGCACGTTCCACGAGGCTCGCTGCGCCGTTGAGGCGCTGGCGCTCGGCGTGGGAGACGCGAGCCACAACGGGACGCCGGTCAACGGCGCCCCCCGGGTGGCGACCTACAAGGACCTCGGCTCTTTCCAGCTTCTGCTCTCGCTGCAGGACGACGAGGCGCTGCGGTTGTTCTGTGACTCAATCCTCGGCCCGATCGAGGCCAGCGAGGGACACTACGGAGGTGAATTGATGCGTTCGCTTGAAGCGTTCATCGAGGAGAACGGCCAATGGGAGCGAGCCGCGCGGCGGCTGTACTGCCACCGGCATACGCTGCGCTACCGGATCCGCCGCGTGGAGGAGCTGACGGGCCGCAACCTGTCATCCGCGCGTGACCGGATCGAATTCTGGCTGGCCCTGCGGGGCCGGGAGCTGGTGGCATGAAGGTCGGGGTCCCCTCAGAGATCAAGACCGACGAGTACCGGGTGGCGCTCACCCCGGCGGGCGTGCGCGAGCTCAACGACGCCGGCCACCAGGTGTTCGTGCAGAGCGGCGCCGGCGAGGGCTCGGCGATCGGCGACGAGGCGTACACCGCCCAGGGCGCCACGATCGTGCCCGACGCCGACGCGGTGTTCGCGGAGGCGACGATGATCGTCAAGGTCAAGGAGCCTCAGCCGGTCGAGGTGGAGCGCCTCAAGCCCCACCACGTGCTCTTCACCTACCTGCATCTGGCTGCCGACGAGGCACTCACGCGCGGGCTCATGGAGTCCGGGGCCACCTGTATCGCCTACGAGACCGTCGAGGACAGCAAAGGCCGGCTCCCGCTGCTGGCGCCGATGTCCGAGGTGGCGGGCAAGATCGCCACCCAGGCGGGCGCCTTCATGCTCGAGAAGCCGCTCGGCGGCCGCGGGATCCTGCTCGGCGGCGTGCCCGGCGTGGCGGCGGCCAACGTGATCATCATCGGCGGCGGGGTGGTCGGCATGAACGCGGCGTTCATCGCCATGGGCATGGAGGCCACGGTCTACGTGTATGACCGCAGCATCGACCGCCTCCGCGACCTCGACATCGCCTTCAACGGCCGGGCCGACACCTGCTTTGCCAACACGCTGTCGATCGAGGAGCGCCTGCCCGACGCGGACCTCGTGATCGGCGCGGTGCTGGTCCACGGCGCCAAGGCGCCGCACGTCATCACCCGCGCGCAGCTGGGGCTCATGAAGCGCCATGCCGTGCTCGTCGACGTCTCCATCGACCAGGGCGGGTGCTTTGAGACCTCGCACCCCACGACACATTCCGACCCCACCTACGAGGTCGACGGGATCACCCACTACTGCGTGGCCAACATGCCGGGGGCCGTGCCGGTCACATCCACCTACGCGCTGACCAACGCCACCATGCCCTACGTGCTGCATCTCGCCAACGCCGGCGTGCACGGCGCGGTGGCGAACAACCCGGGGCTCAAGCTGGGCGTCAACGTCGCCAACGGCGACGTCACGTACGCGCCGGTCGCCGACGCGGTGGGCGCCCGACACGTCAACGTCGACGTCGCCCTCGCGGGGGTGCCGGCCTAGGGTGGGTGGGGTCCGTATCCACGCGTGGGCCTGCTAGCCTCCGTCGCCGCATGCCGACTACCAGTCAGTTGATCCGTAAGGGGCGCACGACGCCCAAGAAGAAGCTGGCCACGCCGGGCCTGAAGTCCGGCAAGGGCCGCAAGAAGAAGGTCGCCGCTCCCCAGCGCCGGGGCGTGTGCACGCGCGTGTACACCACCACGCCCAAGAAGCCGAACTCGGCGCTGCGCAAGGTGGCGCGCGTCCGGCTCACCAACGGCATGGAGGTCGGCGCCTACATCCCCGGCGAGGGCCACAACCTCCAGGAGCACTCCGTGGTGCTCGTGCGCGGCGGTCGCGTCAAGGACCTGCCGGGCTTCCGCTACAAGGTGATCCGCGGAACGCTGGACGCGGCCGGCGTCAGCGACCGCAAGAAGGCGCGCTCCCAGTACGGGGTCAAAGCCAAGTAATGCCCCGTCGCGCCGCTGCCGCGGTCCGGCCCATCGACGCCGACCCGGTCTACCGCAACCGCCTCGTCCAGCAGGTCATCAACAAGGTGATGCTGGACGGCAAGAAGTCCGTCGCCGAGAAGATCGTCTATGACGCCATGGCCATCCTCGGTGAGCGCAGCGGCAAGCCCGCCGTCGAGCAGCTCGAGGCGGGCGTCAAGGCGCTCACCCCGGTGCTGGAGGTCCGCCCCCGCCGCGTCGGTGGCGCCACCTACCAGGTGCCCGTCGAGGTGCCCTCGCGCCGGGCCCGCACCCTCGCCGTGCGCTGGCTCGTCCAGTTCGCTCGCCAGCGCCGCGAGCGCGACATGGCCCACCAGCTCGCCCACGAGCTGCTGGACGCCATCCAGCAGCAGGGCAACGCCTACAAGCGCAAGGACGACATCTACCGCATGGCGCAGGCCAACAAGGCCTTCGCCCACTACCGCTGGTAGACGCACCCACCGGCCGGCGAGGTCGCGGCTGCCTGACGGCTGCAAACCGTCGTCTGGCGTCGGCCTCGACGCACCGGTAGCGCTGCCACCGGCTCGGGCTCCGGGTTGCGGGTTGCTCGCCGGACCCCGCACGCTCGCCCTCCGGGACCGCCCGCGTGCTCGCGCCAGCAGATCGTCGTCGTGCACCATCACCCCGTCTCTCGCGGGAACGTGACAGCGGCGCGCGCTTAAAGAGAAACGCGAGGGCTGCCTACCGCACGGGACCGGGGGCTGCGGTAGGACAACCCTCGCGTTCTATAAATGTAACGAGCCTGATGTTGGTAAACCGTTGGGATCGCCTCAAAGTCAGGAAGCGGACCGTCTACGAGATCAACTGGTCTGAACTTGCGAGGTTGGCTGCGGATTGAGCAGCAGCCCTCCGACGCTGGCGAGGAGCAGGATGACCCCTCCGGCGGTCTCGAGATAGAGCGCGATCCTGGGGCTGGCGGCGGCGAGGACAAAGGTGTCGCCGGAGCGCTCGAGGCCGTTGGACTGGGCGTCGGGCAGGTCCCGGCCCAGCGCGATGACGAGGGCGGTGACCGCGAGCACCGCCATCGCCACCAGGGGAAGCCGGCTGGGTGACCTCCACCACACGATCGCCAGCCCCGCCGCCAGGACCGCGATCGGGATCAGCCCCCAGGCGTGGTGCGAGCCCGCGATGACCGTCTTGGTCACGCTGTTACGAGCGCTCGTGCGCACCTCGAACAGGGGCAGGAACTCGGCCACGAACAGCAGCGCGGCACCGAGCAGACCGCCGCCCAGAACCGCGATCCCGATCGCCCCGGGACCGCCCATTGCCGCCCGCCCGCGGGCCCGTGAGGTGGCCGATGCTCTGCTATATTCGGTGTCCGCCTCGGGTTCGGACACGTTCATCTGTGCTCGCACCCGGGCGCGGAGGATCCACTCAATGGAGACGCCGACCCACTAGACAATCGCCCGTAGCCGACAAGCGCGTCGTAATCGGGCCCTCTGGGCCCTTTTTTTGTGAACGCGACCGGCCACATAGATCTCCCTCCTACCCCAAAGACTCATGGCACGCACGTTCACGCTCGAGAACACTCGCAACATCGGGATCATGGCGCACATCGACGCCGGCAAGACGACGACGACCGAGCGCATCCTCTACTACACCGGCCGGACCTACAAGCTCGGCGAGGTGCACGAGGGCGCTGCGGTGATGGACTGGATGGAGCAGGAGCAGGAGCGCGGCATCACCATCACCTCCGCTGCCACCACCTGTGAGTGGAAGGGCCACCGCATCAACATCATCGACACGCCGGGCCACGTCGACTTCACGGTCGAGGTCGAGCGCTCGCTGCGCGTGCTCGACGGCGCCATCGCCCTGTTCGACTCGGTTGCCGGTGTCGAGCCGCAGTCCGAGACGGTGTGGCGCCAGGCCGACAAGTACCACGTCCCGCGCATCGCCTACATCAACAAGATGGACCGCATCGGTGCCAACTTCGCCCAGGGCGTGCAGACGATGATCGATCGCCTCGGCGCGCATCCGGTGCCGATCCAGCTGCCGATCGGCGCGGAGGCCGAGTTCCGCGGGATCATCGACCTCGTTGAGAACCACGCGGTCGTCTACAAGGACGAGCTGGGCAAGGAGCAGGAGGTCATCGAGATCCCCGCCGACCAGGTCGAGCGCGCCGCCGAGGCCCGCGAGCACTTGCTCGAGGAGGTCTCGCACTACGACGACGAGCTGCTGGAGATGATCCTCGAGGATGAGGAGATCCCGGCCGAGCGGCTCAAGCAGTCCATCCGCAAGGCCACGCTGGCGATCAAGCTCACCCCGGTGCTGTGCGGCTCGAGCTTCAAGAACAAGGGCGTGCAGCCCCTGCTCGACGCGGTCCTGGACTACCTGCCCAGCCCGCTCGACGTGCCCGCGGTGGAGGGCCTGGAGCCCGCCAAGGGCTCGAGCAACGGCGGCGAGGCGCCGGCCGTGCGCCACGCCTCCGACGAAGAGCCCTTCGCCGCGCTCGCCTTCAAGATCATGGCCGACCCCTACGTCGGCAAGCTCACCTACTTTCGCGTCTACTCCGGCAAGCTCTCCGCCGGTTCGCGCATCCTCAACGTGTCGACCGGTCGCACCGAGCGGGTCGGCCGGCTGCTGATGATGCAGGCGAACGAGCGCGAGGAGCTGGAGGAGGTCTACGCCGGCGACATCGCCGCCGGGGTCGGCATCAAGCAGGTCGTCACCGGCGACACGCTGGCGGCGCCCGACCGCCCGATCAAGCTGGAGACGATCGAGTTCCCCGAGCCGGTCATCAAGGTGGCCATCGAGCCCAAGACCAAGGCCGACCAGGAGAAGATGTCGGTCGCTCTCGGCCGCCTCGCCGAGGAGGACCCGACCTTCCAGGTCGCCACCAACGAGGAGACCGGCCAGACCGAGATCTCCGGGATGGGCGAACTGCACCTCGAGATCCTGGTGGACCGGATGATGCGCGAGTTCAAGGTCGAGGCCAACGTCGGCCGGCCCCAGGTCTCCTACCGCGAGACGATTCGCGGCACCGCCGAGAAGGTGGAGGGACGGTTCGTGCGCCAGACCGGTGGTTCGGGCCAGTACGGCATCGTCTACATCAACGTCGAGCCTGCTCCCGGCGAGGGCTTTGACTTCATCAACAAGGTCAGGGGCGGTTCGGTGCCCACCGAGTTCATCCCGGCCGTCGAGAAGGGCGTGGAGGACGCGATGGACAACGGTCCGCGCGCCGGCTTCCCGCTCGTGGATGTCCGAGTCACCCTCACCGACGGCAAGTACCACGACACCGACTCCTCGGAGATCGCATTCCGTGTCGCCGGTTCGCTGGCGCTCAAGGCGGCGGTCGCCCGGGCCAAGCCCGTGTTGCTGGAGCCAGTGTTCTCGGTCGAGGTCGTGACGCCCGAAGAGTTCATGGGCGACGTGATCGGCGATCTGAACCGCCGCCGGGGCCAGATCAACGGCATGGAGCAGCGTGGCAACGCGCAGGTCATCTCCGCCCACGTCCCGCTTGCGGAGATGTTCGGATACGCGACCGATATGCGCTCGGCAACCCAGGGTCGGGCCACCTACACGATGCAGTTCGACCGCTACGAGGAAGTACCCCCTAACATCGCCGACGGCATCGGCGGGGGAGAGAAGGAAGCCGCGTAGCGGCCTCCCAGAACGACGCTGTTAGCGTCTAGCAGCGGCGTCGGACGGAAACTTATATCCTGATTAGGTTCGTCCTTCGGACGAGCAAAACACTCAGAAAGAAGAAGGAGCAACACCAAAGTGGCGAAGGCCAAGTTCGAGCGCGACAAGCCCCATGTCAACGTCGGGACCATCGGTCACATCGACCATGGCAAGACGACGCTGACCGCGGCCATCACCAAGGTGCTCCACGACAATTTCGGCGACGGCACCGAGGTGCGGTCGTTCGACTCGATCGATAACGCTCCCGAGGAGAAGGCACGCGGCATCACGATCGCGACCTCGCACGTCGAGTACGAGACCGCCAACCGGCACTACGCCCACGTGGACTGCCCCGGTCACGCTGACTACGTCAAGAACATGATCACCGGCGCCGCTCAGATGGACGGCGCGATCCTGGTGGTCTCGGCGGCGGACGGCGCCATGCCCCAGACGCGCGAGCACATCCTGCTCGCCCGCCAGGTGGGCGTGCCGTACATCGTCGTCTTCCTCAACAAGGCCGACATGGTCGACGACCCCGAGCTCCTGGAGCTCGTCGAGGTCGAAATCCGCGACCTCCTGTCGGAGTACGAGTTTCCCGGTGATGACATCCCGTTCGTCATCGGTTCGGCGCTGAAGGCGCTGGAGGGCGACTCGGAGTACGAGGGCAAGATCCTCGAGCTCGCCGACGCGCTGGACACCTACATTCCCGAGCCGGTCCGCGACCTGGACAAGCCGTTCCTGATGCCGGTGGAGGACGTGTTCTCCATCACCGGCCGCGGCACGGTGGCCACCGGACGGATCGAGAGCGGGATCATCAAGACGGGTGAGACCGTCGAGATCGTCGGCATCAAGCCGACCACCTCGACGGTGGTGACCGGCGTCGAGATGTTCAAGAAGAACCTCGATCAGGGTCAAGCGGGCGACAACGCCGGCTGCCTGTTGCGCGGCACCAAGCGTGAGGACATCGAGCGCGGCCAGGTGCTGTGCAAGCCAGGCTCGATCACCCCGCACACCAAGTTCAAGGCCGAGGTCTACGTCCTCAAGAAGGAGGAGGGCGGGCGCCACACCCCGTTCTTCACCGGTTATCGGCCGCAGTTCTACTTCCGCACGACCGACGTCACCGGCGTGGCCAACCTGCCCGAGGGCACGGAGATGGTCATGCCCGGCGACAACGTCCAGATGGAGATCGAGCTGATTCAGCCGATCGCCATGGACCAGGGTCTGCGGTTCGCGATCCGGGAGGGCGGCCGTACGGTCGGCTCCGGGGTCGTCACCGAAGTCATTCAGTAGTTGCAGTGAGCGGCGGGGATCGGGTCCCACCCACCCCCGCCGCTTTCTTTTGCCAAGTCAGATACGACAGACATCGGCCGCCCGGGTGGTCCGGGTACGGCCGCGTCAATGAGAGAACGAAAGCTCTAGAAGAGACTCCGTGGCAACAATCGCTCAAAACAAGATCCGCATTCGCCTGAAGTCCTATGACCACACGGCGATCGAGACGGCGGCGAAGGAGATCGTCGAGACGGCGACGCGCACCGGCGCGACCGTCTCCGGACCCGTGCCGCTGCCCACGGAGAAGAACGTGTACTGCGTGATCCGGTCGCCGTTCAAGGACAAGGACTCGCGTGAGCACTTCGAGATCCGTACCCACAAGCGTCTGATCGACATTCACCAGCCGACGCCGAAGACCGTCGATTCGCTCCAGCGGCTCGACCATCTCCCCGCCGGCGTGGATATCGAGATCCGACTCGCCTCCTGAGCCGATGCCCGCGATCCTCGCCAAGAAGCTCGGGATGACCCAGCGGTTCCTGGAGGACGGCAAGGTCGAGCGGGTGACCGTGCTCGAGGCCGGCCCGTGTCCGGTAACCGCCATCCGGACCGTCGAGCGCGACGGCTACGAGGCCGTCCAGCTCGCCTTCGGCGCCTGCAAGGAAAAGGTCCTCACCAAAGCGGAGCTCGGCCACCTCAAGAAGGCCGACGCGGCGGCGCACCGTCATGTCGCGGAGTTCCGCGACGCGGCCGGGGAGCTGCTCGTCGGCGAGACCGTCACCGTCGAGGCCTTCGAGGTCGGGCAGAAGGTCAAGATCTCCGGGAAGTCCAAGGGCAAGGGCTTCGCCGGCACGATCAAGCGCCACAACTTCTCGTCGGGGCCCAAGTCCCACGGCTCCCACAACGTCCGCGCCCCGGGCTCGATCGGCGCCTCGGCCACACCGTCGCGTGTGTTCAAGGGCATGCGCGGCCCTGGCCGCATGGGCGGGGGGCGCGTCACCCAGCGCGGCCTCACGATCGTCGAGATCATGCCCAATCGCAACCTGCTGCTGGTCCGCGGCGCCGTGCCCGGGCCGACCGGCTCCACCGTGGAGGTGCGCTCCGATGCCTAGGACCGCTCCCAAGCTCGGCGGCGGGTCGGCAACGCTGGACGCCACCGCGTTCGAGGCCGGCTTCAACATGGCGCTGGTGCACGAGACCGTGCGCGCCGAGCTCAACGCGCGCCGCCAGGGCACCCACGCCACCAAGACGCGCGGCGAGGTGTCGGGCGGTGGCGCCAAGCCGTGGCGCCAGAAAGGCACCGGCCGCGCCCGCGCTGGGTCCTCGCGCTCACCGGTGTGGACCGGCGGCGGGACCGTCTTCGGCCCGCAGCCGCGCCACTACACCGCCAAGGTCAACCGCAAGGCGCGCCGCGCCGCGCTGCGCTCGGCGCTCTCGGCCCATGCCGAGCGCGACTCGCTGGCGGTGTTCGACGCCACGGCGTTCAACGCCCCGTCCACCAAGCAGGCCATCGAGCTCCTGGACGGCTGGCTGTCAGTTGAGCAGGGCGGGTCCACCCTGGTCCTCCTCTCCGAGGACGAGGCCAACGCCGGGCTCTCCTTCCGCAACATCCACAGGGTCGCCGTGATGCCGGTGGCAGACGCCGGCGTCGCCGACGTGATCGGTGCTGCCACGCTGCTCGTCTCCGAGACCGCGCTGGACCAGCTCGTGGCCCGTGCCAGCGGGACCGGCGCGGCGGCAGGCCCCGATACCGACTCCGAGGAGGCGGCGTAATGGACGCCAGCCAGGTCATCATCCGCCCGGTCGTCTCAGAGAAGTCGTTCGTGCTCGCCGAGGCCGGCAAGTACACCTTCCGCGTCAACGACCGCGCTCACAAGACCCAGATCCGCCAGGCCGTCGAGCAGCTCTGGGACGTGAAGGTGGTCGCGGTCCGCACCGCCTCGGTCAAGTCCAAGCCCAAGCGCCGCGGTCAGACCGCCGGTCGCACGCGGCAGTGGAAGAAGGCCATCGTCCAGCTGCGCGAGGGCGACACGATCCCGATCTTCCAGGCGTTCGAGGCGCCCGAGTAATGCCGATTCGCAAACCAAAGCCGACATCCCCGGGCCTCCGGTTCGTCTCGTATCCCGATTTCGCCGAGGTCACCCGCTCCACTCCGGAGAAGTCGCTGACCGAGGGCCTGAAGAAGTCCGGCGGGCGCAACTCCAACGGGCGCAAGACCGCGCGTCACCGCGGCGGCGGCGCCAAGCGCCTGTATCGCAAGATCGACTTCAAGCGGCGCAAAGACGCGATCCCTGCCAAGGTGGCCGAGATCGAGTACGACCCCAACCGGTCGGCCTACATCGCGCTGCTGCATTACGCCGACGGCGAGAAGAGCTACATCCTGGCCCCCAACCGGCTGCGCGTGGGCGCCACCGTGGTCTCGGGCCCGACCGCGGACATTCGCGTCGGCAACGCGCTGCCGCTGGCCAACATGCCGCCCGGCACGATCGTCCACAACGTGGAGCTGACCCCCGGTCGCGGCGGCCAGATGGCCCGTTCGGCCGGCACCGGCGTCCAGCTCCTGGCCAAGGAGGGTGACTACGCCACCCTGCGGCTGCCGTCGGGCGAGATGCGGATGGTCCGAGCCGAGTGCCGCGCCACCGTGGGCACGATCGGCAACTCCGACCACCAGAACGTCAAGATCGGCAAGGCGGGGCGCAAGCGCCACATGGGCGTGCGGCCTCAGACCCGCGGCACCGCGATGAACCCGGTCGACCACCCCCACGGCGGAGGCGAGGGCTCGACCACCCCGGGTCGTCACCCGGTGACCCCGTGGGGCGTCCCCACGCTGGGCTACCGCACCCGCAAGAAGAACAAGCGATCCGACCAGTACATCGTGCGCGGCCGGAGACGAGGGAAGAAGCGATGAGTCGTTCGAGCAAGAAGGGGCCGTTCGTGCAGGAGCGGCTGATGACGCGCATCGAGGCGATGAACGCCTCGGGCGAGAAGCGCATGATCCGGACATGGTCGCGCGCGTCCACGATCTTCCCCGAGATGGTGGGCCACACCATCGCGGTGCATGACGGGCGCAAGCACGTGCCGGTGTTCGTGTCGGAGTCGATGGTGGGCCACAAGCTCGGTGAGTTCGCGCCGACCCGCCTGTACCGCGGTCACGCCGGAACCGGAAAGCGCCGATGAGCACCGACGAGCCCGACACGACCGAAGAGACCGAGTCGACCGCCGACGAGACGGAGGCCACGGCCGCCGAGGCCGCCGGCGCCGGGGCTGACGCCCCTGAGGCTGACGCGCCCGAGGCTGAGGCCGCCGAGGCGGCGCCCAAGCCGCGTCGCCGTCGCCGCAAGGCCGCCGAGCCCGTCGCCGAGGCGCCGCCCGCCGACCCGGAGCTCGAGGCTGCGGAGGAGGCTGAGGACGAGGCCGAGGCCGAGGCTGCCGGCGAGGAGCCCGAGGCTGAGGAGGAGCCGGTCGCCGAGGAGGAGCCGGTCGCCGAGGAGGAGCCCGAGCCCGCCAGGCCGGCCCGTTCGGCACCGTCGCGGCGCCGTGCCCGCCGCGATCCCGACCTGCCCACGCCGGTCGTGCGTGCGCAGGCCAAATACGTGCGGTCCTCGGCGCGCAAGGCCCGCCTGGTCTGCGACCACATCCGCGGCAAGTCGGTCGAGGAGGCGCGAGCTATCCTCGCTCTCACGCCACGCGCGATCGCGCGGGACTGGAGCAAGTTGCTCGAGTCCGCGGTCGCCAACGCCGAGCACAATCACGAGCTCGTGGGCGAGGATCTGTACGTCAAGGCGGTGCACGCCGACGAGGGTCCGACGATCAAGCGGTTCCGGCCGCGCGCGATGGGTCGCGCGACACGGATCCGCAAGCGAACCAGCCACCTGACGATCTTGCTCACGCCAAAGGACTAAGACAGACACATGGGTCAGAAAGTTCACCCCGAATCGATCCGCGTGGGCTACATCCACGACTGGAAGTCCAACTGGTTCAACGAGCGCAACTTCGCCGACTTCCTGCACGAGGACACGCAGATCCGCGAGCACATCATCGGCCGCCTGTCGCATGCCGGGCTCTCGGACATCACGATCCGCAAGAACGCCACCGAGGTGGAGGTCAACATCCACACGGCGCGGCCGGGAATCGTGATCGGCAAGTCGGGCTCCGAGGTCGATCAGCTGCGCCGTGACCTGCACCGGATCACCGGCAAGCAGGTGAAGGTCAACATCCTCGAGATCAAGCGTCCCGAGCTGGACGCGCGCCTGGTGGCGCAATCCATCGCCGAACAGCTCCAGAATCGCGTGGCCTTCCGCCGTGCCATGAAGCGCGCGCTGACCAGCGCCATGCGCTCCGGCGCCAAGGGCGTCAAGGTCCAGGTGTCAGGCCGGCTCGGCGGCGCCGAGATGGCGCGCACCGAGGGCTACTCCGATGGTCGTGTCCCGCTGCACACGCTGCGCGCTGACATCGACTACGGCTTCCACGAGGCCCGCACCACGTTCGGGCGGATCGGCGTCAAGTGCTGGATCAACAAGGGCGAGATCATGCCCGAGGGCTACACCGGCGCCGACCTCACGATCATGGACGAGCCCGCGCCGCAGGCGCCCGAGCGCGGTGGACGCGACGGGCGCGGCGGGCGCGATGGCCGTGACGGCGGCGGACGCGGCCGTGGCGGTCGCGGAGGCTCCGGCGGCGGGCGTGGCGGTCCGGGTGGTCCCGGCGGCCGTGGTGGTCCCGGTGGTCCGGGTGGTCGTGGTCGCGGCGGCGGTCCGGGTGGTCCCGGCGGTCCCGGTGGTCCGGGTGGTCGTGGTCGCGGCGGCGGTCCGGGTGGTCCCGGCGGCGGCGGTGGTCGCGGCGGCGGTCCGGGTGGTCCCGGCGGCGGCGGTGGTCGCGGTCCGCGCCAGGGCAGCGGTCCGGGTGGTTCCGGCGGCGGCGGTGGTCGCGGTCCGCGCCAGGGCGGCGGTCCGGGCGGGTCCGGTGGCGGCGGTGGTCGCGGTCCGCGCCAGGGCGGCGGTCCGGGCGGGTCCGGTGGCGGCGGTGGCGGCGGCGGACAGGGCGGCGCTCGCTGATGCTGTCCCCCAAGCGCGTCAAGCACCGCAAGCAGCACCGCGGCCGGCGACACGGCCTCAGCCGCGGTCAGGTCAAGGTTCAGTTCGGCGAGTACGGGCTGAAGGCGCTGGATGCCGGCTGGCTGACCAACCGTCAGATCGAGGCCGCTCGTATCGCCATGACCCGCAAGATCCGCCGTGGCGGAAAGGTCTGGATCAACGTGTATCCGGATAAGCCGTTCACCAAGAAGCCGGCCGAGACGCGGATGGGCTCGGGCAAGGGCTCGCCCGAGGGCTGGGTCGCCGTGGTCAAGCCCGGCCGCGTCATGTTCGAGCTGGCCGGGGTCGACGAGGACCTCGCCCGAGAGGCGATGCGTCTCGCCGGGCACAAGCTTCCGGTGCGGACCAAGTTCGTGATGCGGGAGGACGCCTGATGCGGCCCGCCGACCTGCGCGACCTGTCCGCCACCGAGCTGGCAGAGCACATCGCCACCGCGCGGCGTGAGCTGTTCGGCCTGCGCTTCCAGCACGCCACCGGCGAGCTGGACAACACCTCAGGCCTCCAGCGCGCCAAGCGCGAGGTGGCCCGCGCGCTGACGGTGGCGCGCGAACGAGAAATCGACGTCGAGAGTCAGACAGGAAATGGCTGAAGAGCAGACACCTCCCAACGCTGAAGAGATTGCCGACGCGCCCGAGGCCGCCGGGGCCGCCGGGGCCGCCGGGGCTGCCCCCGCGCCCGAGCCGCAGGAGGTGCTCGCGCCCAAGGAGCGGCGCCAGCGCGCCCGCGCCGCCAAGGCGGGCAAGACCAAGCCTCGTGCCGCGCTCACGCCCGAGGAGCGTCAGGCCGAGCGCGTCTCCGAGCGCGCCCGGAAGGCGCGCCTGCGCCGCACGGCACGTACCAAGGCGACGGCCAAGCACAAGGCCGAGGCCCATAGCCGCACCGCCACGCCGCCGCGCGAGCACGTGGTCGGCCAGCAGAAGGTGCGTCAGGGCATCGTCGTCTCCGATAAGGCCGACAAGACCATCACGGTGCGGATCGACACCGCGCGGCGCCACCGGCGCTACGAGAAGATCGTGCGCACCTCGCAGACCCTGCACGCCCATGACGAGTCCAACGACGCCCACATCGGCGACACGGTCATCGTCCGCGAGGCCCGACCGCTGTCGCGCACCAAGCGCTGGCGCCTGGTGCAGGTCCTGGAGAGGGCCAAGTGATCCAGAACGAGACCCGCCTGCGCGTGGCCGACAACTCCGGCGCGCGCGAGATCCTGGTCATCCGCGTCCGCGGGGGCTCGCGTCGGCGCTACGCCGGCGTCGGCGACACCATCACCGCCACCGTCAAGACCGCCAGTCCCCAGGGCTCGGTCAAGAAGGGCGAGGTCGTGACCGCGGTCGTTGTACGCACCAAGAAGTCCTACGGCCGCGAGGACGGCACCTACATCGGCTTTGACGAGAACGCCGCGGTACTGATCGACGCTCAGAACAACCCGCGCGGGACGCGCATCTTCGGTCCCGTCGCCCGTGAGCTGCGCGAGCGCAACTTCATGAAGATCGTCTCCCTGGCGCCGGAGGTGCTCTAACCATGCCCGCACGGATCCGCAAAGGCGACCAGGTCGTGGTGATCAGTGGCAAGGACCGCGGCAAGACCGGCACGGTGCTGGCCGTGATGCCCAAGAAGGAGCGCGTCACCGTCGAGGGCCTGAACATGATCAAGCGCCACCAGCGCCCCACCCAGACGGCTGCGGGGACGCGCGGTGGTGGCGTGATCGAGCGCGAGGGGCCGATCCACGTGTCCAACGTGATGCTGGTCGACCCCAAGGACGGCAAGCCGACCCGCGTCGGCATCGAGATCGAAGACGGCAAGCGCCTGCGCGTGGCCAAGCGCAGCGGCGCGCATCTGGACTAGGACGAGACTTCACATGGCGACAGCATCACCCACCACCGCACGACTGAAGACCAGGTACAACGAGGAGATCCGGCCGGCGCTGGTCAAGCGCTTCGGCTACACGAGCGTCATGCAGGCTCCGCGGATCGTCAAGGTGACCGTGAACATGGGCTGCGGCGACGCCAAGCAGGACTCCAAGGTCCTGGACGCCGCCTCAGAGCAGCTCGGCACCATCACCGGCCAGAAGCCAAACATCCGCCGGGCGCGCAAGTCGATCGCCCAGTTCAAGGTCCGCGAGGGCATGCCGGTCGGCGTGGCCGTGACGCTGCGCAACGAGCGTGCGTACGAGTTCCTGGACCGGCTCATGAGCGTCGCGATCCCGCGGATCCGCGACTTCCGCGGGCTCAACCCGCGCGCGTTCGACGGCCGCGGCAACTACTCGATGGGCGTGCGCGAGCAGATCATCTTTCCCGAGATCGACTACGACGAGATCGATCAGACCCGTGGTCTGGACATCACGATCACCACGACGGCCCAGTCCGACGAGGAGTCGTTCGCGCTGCTCGAAGCGTTCGGGATGCCGTTTTCGAAGGAGGGCCGGGCTCCTGCCGCGCGAGCGGTGGATGAGCCGGCCGTAACCCAGGCTTAGAAGGAGACACGTGGCGAAGCTTTCACAGCGCGTCCGCCAGCAGCGGACACCGAAGTACAAGACCCGGGGCTACACCCGGTGCCGTCGTTGCGGCCGTGCCCGCGCCGTCTATCGCAAGTTCGGCGTGTGCCGGATCTGCCTGCGCGAGCTCGCCCACAACGGCTACATCCCCGGCATGACGAAGAGCAGCTGGTAGCCGTATGTCGATGACCGATCCCGTCGCCGACTTCCTGACGCGTCTGCGCAACGCCGCCAAGGCGCAGCATCACGACGTGTCGATGCCGTCCTCCAAGCTCAAGCGCGAGCTGGCGCGGATCCTCAAGGAGCAGGGCTACATCGAGGGCTACCAGATCGATCCGCCGGTCCCGGGCCGTCCCGCCGAGCACATCGTGGTCACCCTGAAGTACACCGAGACCCGCAAGCCGGTGATCACCGGGATGCAGCGCGTGTCGCGCCCCGGTCAGCGCACCTATGTCGACCACGCCCACATCCCGCGCATCCAGGGTGGGATGGGCACCGCGATCATCTCGACCTCCAAGGGAGTCATGACCGGCCACGAGGCCCGCCAGCAGGGCGTCGGCGGCGAGGTCGTGGCGCGGGTCTGGTAAGGGTGCGCGGGAGCTAATACACGATGTCCAGAATCGGCAGACAACCCATCCCGGTGCCCGCGGGCGTGACCATCGCCATCGAGCCCGAGCGCGTGACCGTCAACGGCCCCAAGGGCGAGCTGTCGGAGCGCGTCAACCGCGACATCGGCGTCGAACAGGTCGGCGAGGAGGTGCTGGTCACCCGGCCCACCGACCGTGGTGAGCACCGAGCGCTGCACGGCCTCACTCGCACGCTGGTGGCCAACATGGTCAAGGGCGTCACCGACGGCTTCGAGAAGCGCCTGGAAATCCAGGGCGTCGGCTACCGCGCCCAGTTGCGCGGTCGCGACCTCGAGTTGGCGCTGGGCTACTCCCATCCCGTCTCGGTCAAGGCCCCCGACGGGATCGAGTTCGAGGTGCCCTTGCCGACCCGCATCGTCGTCCGCGGCGCGTCCAAGCAGCAGGTGGGCGAGGTGGCGGCTTACATCCGCAAGCAGCGCAAGCCCGAGCCCTACAAGGGCAAGGGGATCCGTTATGAGGGCGAGTACGTCGCCCGGAAGGTCGGTAAGCGAGCATGACCGTTCAGACCAAGCCCCAGGCGCGCCTGCGGCGTCGCCGCCGCGTCCGCGCCAAGGTCAGCGGCACGGCCGAGCGCCCGCGGATCTCGGTGTTCCGCTCCAACCGCGGCATCTTCGCGCAGCTCATTGACGACGAGGCCGGGCGCACCCTGGCGGCAGTCAACTGGACCGAGGCCGATCTGCGCAAGCTGAGCGGCGCTGAGCAGGCCAAGCGCGCCGGCGAGGTGCTGGCTGAGCGGGCCAAGGCGGCCGGCGTCGAGTCTGCCGTGTTCGACCGCGGCGGCTACCAGTATCACGGTCGCGTCCAGGCGCTGGCGGAGGGCGCACGGGAGGGCGGGCTTCGGCTCTAGGGCCGAACGCAGCCGCTACTCTCAGATCAGCACATGGCAAGCGAGCGCACAGTTTCAGCTGCGGGTTTGGACCTGCAGGAGCGCGTGGTGGAGATCAACCGCGTCGCCAAGGTCGTCAAGGGCGGCCGCCGCTTCTCGTTCACGGCGCTGGTCGTCGTGGGTGACGAGCGCGACGTCGTCGGCATCGGCTACGGCAAGGCCAACGAGGTCCCCGTCGCGATCCAGAAGGGCGTCGAGCGCGCCAAGAAGAACCTCTATCGGGTGCCCAAGCACGGCAACACGATCACGCATTCGACGATGGGCATCTTCGGCGCCGGCCGCGTGTTCCTCAAGCCGGCCTCGCCCGGTACCGGGGTCATCGCCGGCGGCGGTGTGCGCGCGGTCCTCGAGCTCGCGGGCATCCACGACATCCTCTCCAAGAGCCTGGGCTCCCAGAACCCCATCAACCTCGTCAAGGCGACGATGGCGGGGCTGGAGTCGCTGCGCACGCCTGACGAGGTCGCCGAGCTGCGGGGCCTGTCGATCAACCAGGTGCTCGGGCTCACCGGCGAAAGCGCCGACGGCACCGAGGACAGTCCGGCCGCGACGGCAACGGCAACGGCAACGGCGCGGCCGCGGAGCCTGCTGCGGCGGCCGAGGCCGAGGAGACGAGCGCGTGAGCACGGTCACGCTCACGCAGCGCAAGAGCCGCAACGGCTGTGACAAGCGCCAGCTCGACACGCTGCGCTCGCTGGGCCTGCGCCGCATCGGCCAGAGCGTCGAGGTCAACGACACGCCCCAGATTCGGGGCATGATCGCGAAGGTCGCGCACCTCGTGGAGGTGGACGAGTAGATGAGCGCCACCTCTGAGCAGGAGACGCCGGAGCGCATCGGCCTGCACAACCTCAAGCCCACCCCGGGCTCGCGCCGGCCGCGCAAGCGGGTCGGGCGCGGCGAGGGCTCGGGCACCGGCAAGACCGCGGGCCGCGGCCAGAAGGGGTACGGCTCGCGCTCGGGCGCCAAGTCTCGCGCCCGGTTCGAGGGCGGCCAAATGCCGATCCACATGCGGATGCGCAAGCTGCGCGGTCCGCATATGAAGAAGTCGATGCCGTTCGAGCCGTTCCGGACCCACACCCAGCCGGTCAACCTGGGCGATCTCGAGGCGCGCTTCGCCGCCGGGGATTCCGTCACGCTGGAGGCGTTGGCCGGCAAGGGCCTGGCGACGCGCAAGGGCGTTCCGGTCAAGGTCCTCGCCAAGGGCGAGCTTACGATCAACCTCACTGTCCACGCCCACGGCTTCAGCAAGTCCGCCCGCGAGCGCATCGAAGCCGCGGGCGGGACCTGTCAGGTCGTCGAGAGCTGAGGAGCGGTCGGTGATCGCCACGATCCTCGGAGGTTTCAGGGTCGCGGAGATCCGCAAGAAGATCCTGTTCACGGCGGCGATCCTCGCGCTCTACCGGTTCGGCGCTCACATTCCGGCGCCGGGCATCAAGACCAGCGCGATCAACGCCATCCAGAAGAACCTGGGCGGCAACAGCATCCTGGGGCTGCTCAACCTGTTCAGCGGGGGCGGCCTGGGCCGGATCGCCATCTTCGCGCTGGGCATCATGCCCTACATCACCGCCTCGATCATCCTGCAGCTGCTGCAGGTGGTGGTTCCCTCGCTGGAGAAGCTCTCCAAGGAGGGCGAGGTCGGGCAGGCGCGGATCACCCAGTACACCCGTTACCTGACGGTCGGCCTGGCCTTCGCCCAATCGATCGGCTACGTGTTCCTGTTCCGCAGCTTCGAACGCGGCGCCGGGGTCACGCTCATCCCTAACTTCGACCTGTTCAAGGTCTTCATCATCGTCATCTCGCTCACCGCGGGCTGCGTGCTGCTCATGTGGATGGGCGAGCTCATCACCCAGCGCGGGATCGGCAACGGCATCTCGCTGCTGATCTTCGCGTCGATCGTGTCACGCATCCCCAGCGGGATCAGCGCCTGGTGGAACAACCCCGACCAGGTCTTCAAGGTGATCATGCCGTTCATCGCTCTCGGCGTCGTCGCCGCGGTGGTGTTCGTGCAGGAGGGCCAGCGGCGCATCCCCGTCCAGTACGCCAAACGTGTGGTGGGGCGCCGCATGACCCAGGGCGGCCAGACCTACCTGCCGCTCAAGGTCAACATGGCCGGCGTCATCCCCGTCATCTTTGCCGCCAGCGTCATGGCCATCCCGCCCACGATCGGCCAGCTCATCGGCCAGAACCGCACCGGCTTCGGAACCGACCTCTACACCTTCTTCGCTCCCGGCGGGTGGCACTACGTGGTCGGCGAGTGCGTCCTGATCGTGCTCTTCACGTACTTCTACACGGCGGTGACGTTCAACCCCGTGGACCAGGCCGACAACCTGCGCAAGTACGGAGGCTTCATCCCGGGGGTGAGACCGGGCCGGCCAACGGCCGAGTTCCTGGACCGCATCCTCGCCCGGCTGACCTTCCCCGGGGCGCTGTTCCTGGCGGCGATCGCCGCCCTGCCGACGATCCTCATCAACCAGACGAGCGCCAACTTCGCCTTCGGCGGTACCTCGATCCTCATCGTGATCGGCGTGGCGCTCGACACGATGAAGCAGCTCGAGGCGCAGATGATGATGCGCAACTACGAGGGCTTCCTGAAGTAGACGGGGTTACCGGGGGGTCGGGGGCCGCGCAGTCAGTGCGCCCGATAGAGTGCGCGCGTGGCCCAGCAGCTCAATCTCATTCTTTTCGGTCCTCCGGGCGCGGGCAAGGGCACGCAGGCCGAGCGCCTGCGCAAGGACTTCGAGCTGCCCTACGTCGCCACGGGCGACATGCTCCGCGCGAACGTCAAGGAGCAGACCGATCTCGGCAAGAAGGCCAAGGAGTACATGGACGCCGGCGACCTCGTCCCCGATGACCTCATCGTGGCCATGGCCCGCGATCGCCTGAGCCAGGACGACGCCCAGGACGGCTTCATCCTCGACGGCTTTCCCCGGACGATCGATCAGGCCAAGGTGCTGGACGAGCAGCTGTCGGATCTCGGCCGGCGGGTGACCGCGGCGCTGCTCATCGACGTGCCCGACGAGGAGGTCATCCGGCGCCTGTCGGGGCGGCGGATGTGCGTCAAGGCGGGCCATAACTACCACGTGGAGTTCGATCCCCCCAAGCACGACGGGGTCTGCGACCAGGACGGCTCGCGACTGGTCCAGCGTGACGACGACAAGCCCGAGGTCATCGAGAACCGGTTGCGCGTCTACCACGAGCACACCAAGCCGCTGATCGACTACTACGACGAGCGAGGGCTGATGCGCCGCATCGACGGCACGCGCGACCCCGCCGACGTCCACGGCCACGTCCGCGCGGTGATCGCGACGCTGCGCATGGAGGAGGACGTCTAGGCCTCAGTGGGTTGCCGCTAGGATCGAATTTCGACACCCTGAACCGCTGAGATGATCATCAAGAAGACCCCCGACGAGATTGACCGGATGGCCGCCTCCGGCGCGATCCTGGTCCGCACGATGAACCTCCTGGCCGGCAAGGTCCGCCCGGGGGTGACCACCAAGGAGCTCGACCAGGCGGCCGAGCGTTTCATCCGCTCCCAGGGGGCGACGCCGGCGTTCAAGGGCTATCGCGGCTTCCCGGGGTCGATCTGCGCGTCGCCCAACTCGATGATCGTGCACGGGATCCCCGGGCCCTACAAGCTGGCCAAGGGCGACATCCTGTCCATCGACATCGGCGTGATCTACGACGGCTGGGTCGCCGACGCCGCCCGGACGTTTGCGGTGGCCCCGATCAGCCCGGTGGCACAGAAGCTCCTCCAGGTCACCGAGGAATCGCTCATGGCGGCCGTGCCCGTGTGCGTGGCCGGCAACCGCCTCGGGGACCTCGGCCACGCGGTACAGCAGCATGTTGAGGCCGCCGGGCTCTCGGTGGTGCGCTCGCTGGTGGGTCACGGAATCGGCCGCGACATGCACGAGGAGCCCCAGATCCCCAACTACGGGGCTCCCGGCACCGGGATCGTGCTGGAGGAGGGCATGGTGCTGGCGGTGGAGCCGATGGTGACCGCCGGTCGACACGGGGTCCGGGTCGCCGACGACCACTGGTCGATCTTCTCCCAGGACGGCTCGCTGGCGGCCCATTTCGAGTTCACCATCGCCATCACGGCCGACGGGCCCCGGGTGCTCACCCCGTGGCACGAGGCGGGCGACGGCCGCGCCGTCGCATAGGCGAGCCTTAGCAGGTGGCCCGGCGGCAGCCGGAACGCCCCTGCTAACATCCCCCGGTGCGCCTGCAGCGCGACCGTTGGTCGCTGCGTGGCGCCTCTTCGGCGCGGTAGCGGCGACCTGAAGCGGTCGCCAGAGCCGGGCCGAGGATCCAAGGAAATTTTGTCCGCGAATTCTGAGAGCGAATCAGCGTGAAGGTACGACCGTCGGTCAAGCCAATGTGTGAGAAGTGCAAGATCATCCGCCGCAACGGGCGGGTGCTGGTGATCTGTCCCAATCCCCGTCACAAGCAGCGACAGGGCTAACCCCAGATCAGAGTCAAGGAAAGCTCGTCATGGCGCGAATTTCAGGGGTCAACATCCCCCTCAACAAGCGGGTCGAGATCGGCCTCACATACATCTACGGGATCGGCCGCTCGACCTCCAACGAACTGCTGGCCAAGGTCGGGATCGAGCCTGACCGCAAGGTCCGCGACCTCACCGAGGATGAGGTCGTCCAACTGCGCGACCTGATCGACAACTCGGTCATGGTCGAGGGAGACCTGCGCCGCGAGCGCTCGCAGAACATCAAGCGGCTCCAGGAGATCGGCAGCTACCGGGGCCTACGCCACCGGCGCGGCCTCCCCGTCCACGGTCAGAACACCAAGACCAACGCCCGGACGCGCAAGGGCCCCAAGCGGATGCAGGTGGCCGGCAAGAAGAAGGCCGGTAAGAAGTGAGCCCAGCTCCCCGGAGACCTCAGCGCGGCCGTCGCCGCGTGCGCAAGAACATCCCGGTCGGGCAGGCGCACATCAAGACTTCGTTCAACAACACGATCGTGTCGCTGACCGACCGCGAGGGGAACGTCATCGCGTGGGAGTCCGCAGGCGGGGCCGGGTTCAAGGGCAGCCGCAAGTCCACCCCGTTCGCGGCGCAGGTGACCGCCGACGCCGCCGCCCGCAAGGGAATCGAGCACGGCCTGCAGAAGGTCGAGGTGTTCGTGAAGGGCCCCGGCTCCGGTCGCGAGACCGCGATCCGATCGTTGCAGGCCGCGGGCCTCGAGGTGACCGGCGTCAAGGACGTCACCCCGCAGGCGCACAACGGCTGCCGACCCCGAAAGCGCAGGCGCGTCTGACATGGCTCGAGACACAGGTCCACAGTGCAAGCAGTGCCGCCGGGAGGGGCAGAAGCTCTTCCTCAAGGGCGAGCGCTGCCTGACCGACAAGTGCGGCGTCGAGCGCCGCTCCTACCCGCCCGGGGAGCACGGCCGCGGACGCCAGAAGCAGAGCGAGTACCGCGTCCAGCTGCGCGAGAAGCAGAAGGCCAAGCGCTACTACGGCGTGCTGGAGAAGCAGTTCGCGATCTATTACAACAAGGCCAGCCGCCAGACGGGCGTCACCGGCGAGAACCTGCTGCGCATGCTCGAGTGCCGGTTCGACAACGTGCTGGTCCGGCTGGGCTTTGCGGCTTCGCGCCGTCAGGCGCGGCAGCTGATCCTCCACGGCCATTGGACCGTGAACGGTCGCCGGGTGAACATCCCGAGCTATCAGCTGCGCGACAACGACGTGATCGCGATCCACCAGAAGTCGACGGCGGCGCAGGTGATCCGCGACGCCACCGAGCTGACCGGGCAGGTTCCGGCGTGGCTGCAGGCCGATCACGATTCGCTGACGGCCAAGGTCCTGCGCAAGCCGGAGCGGCGCGAGATCGCCGCGCCGGTGGCAGAGCAGCTCATCGTCGAGCTGTACTCGAAGTAGACGAACTTTTGAACGCCGCCGCGGGCCGGAGGGCACGGGTCGGCGCTGAACGCCGCCAGCGAGGCGGTCAGAACCCACGAAGTTAGGACTGTGATGCTCGATTTCCAAGTGCCCCGAATCTCCAGCGAGTCGGTCGATGACACCCGCGGTTCGTTCACGATCGAACCTCTGGACCGGGGCTTCGGCTACACCTTCGGCAACTCGCTGCGACGCGTGCTGCTCTCATCGCTCGCCGGCGCCGCTGTCACCAGCGTGCGCATCGAGGGCGTGGCGCACGAGTTCTCGACGATCCGCGGCGTCAAGGAGGACGTGACCGACATCGTCCTCAACCTCAAGGGCATCGTCTGCCGGATGCACTCCGACGCCACGGAGATCGAGGCGCCGCTGGTGGTCACCGGACCGGGGGACATCACCGCCAAGGACATCGACCTGCCCTCCGGCGTGGAGATCCTCAACCCCGACGCGCACATCGCGACGCTCGAGAAGAAGACCAAGCTGGAGGTCTACCTCACGATCGGCCGCGGCCGTGGCTACCGCCCGGCCGAGGAGAACAAGTCTCCCGACCAGCCGATCGGCGTGATCCCCATCGACTCGATCTTCTCGCCGGTGCGGCGCGTGGCCTACAACGTCGAGCAGGCCCGCGTCGGCCAGAAGACCGACTTCGACAAGCTCACGCTCGACATCGAGACCGACGGCTCGATCGACCCGCACGCCGCGCTGCGCGAGGCGGCGGAGATCCTCATCTCCCAGCTCGCGATCTTCACCGACGCCGACCGCGTGGTGGAGCTGCGCGACGTCGGCGCGCCCGGCGCGCTGGACCCGGGACTGGTCGGTGGCGGCCAGGTGGGCGCCGCCTCGCGCCCGCCCAACGCGATGGACGACATCCTCATTGAGGAGCTGGAGCTCGGCGTGCGCTCCTACAACTGCCTCAAGCGGGCCGGCATCCAGACCGTCGGCGACCTCGTCTCCAAGACCGAGGGGGAGCTCAACGCCATCCCCAACTTCGGCAAGAAGTCGATCGACGAGGTGATCGAGACCCTGCACGCGCGCGGCCTCGCCCTGCGTAACGACTAACATCGCCTAGCGCCATGAGACACCAGCGTCAGCGATACCAGCTCAGCCGCAGCGCCTCGCATCGCAAGGCGCTGCTCATGAACCTCTCCAAAGAGGTGATCGAGCACGAGCGGATTCAGACGACCGAGGCCAAGGCCAAGGCCGTCAAGCCCGAGGTGGAGAAGCTGATCACGCTCGCCAAGCGGGGTGACCTGCACGCTCGCCGCCAGGCGCTGTCGGCACTCGGTCAGGACAAGTTCACCGTCTACAAGCTGTTCGAGGAGATCGCTCCCCGCTACACGGAGCGCCCCGGCGGCTACACCCGGATCCTGAAGCTGGGCCCGCGGCGGTCGGACTCGACCGAGATGGTCCTGCTGGAACTGGTCTAGCCAGGGCTCCGGCCGCAGCGGTGGACGGCGGCGCAGACGGACCGACGTCGCGTCTGCTGATCGAGTACGACGGGACCGAGTTCTCCGGCTGGGCGCGCCAGCCCGGGCTGCGCACCGTGCAGGGCGAGCTGGAGCGGGCGCTGGGCGTGGTGCTGCGCCGCGACGCCGTACCCCTGACGGTCGCCGGGCGCACCGACGCCGGCGTGCACGCGCGTGGCCAGGTGGCCAGCTACGGGGGCGAGCCGGCCCGGCCGGACTCCGTCAACGCGCTGCTGCCATATGACATCGCGGTCCTGGAGTGCGTCGCCGCCGCGCCCGGCTTCGACGCGCGCCGCGACGCCACCAGCCGCGCCTATGCCTACCGGGTGCTGACGCGTCGCTCGCGCAGCCCGTTCGAGCGCCGGCTGGCGCTGCACTGGCTCCACCCGCTGGACGTCGGCGCGCTACGCGCCTGCGCGGAAGCGCTGGCGGGCGAGCACGACTTCACCGCGTTCACGCCCACCGAGACCGAGCACGTGCGTTTTGAGCGGGTCGTGCTCGGCGCCTCCTGGTCCCTCGGCGGCCCGGCCCTTCTGGAGTTCCGCATCGAGGCCGACGCGTTCATGCGCAACATGATCCGGGTGCTGGTGGGGACCATGCTCGAGGTGGGGGGAGGCCGACGCTCGGTCCAGTCGTTTGCCGAACTGTTGGCGGGACGGCCGCGGGCCGACGCCGGCGCCACTGCCCCGCCGCACGGCCTGCACTTCCTGGGGGCCGGCTACGGCGGTGAGCGGATGCTATGAGGGCGCGATGCGCCCCACGAACGGGCACCGCACTTTCGCGACGCGAGCGGCATCCCCTTCCCGTCCATGCGGATTCCAATCCTTAAGTGGACATATGTTCGATTTCGCTATTCCTACTAAAACCGTACTATTCCAACAGATCGAAGGGGCGCAGGCGTTAATGGGGGTGGTCGCGGCCCGAGTGGTGAGGTTGGTTTTCACCGCTCGGGCCGCGGCTCAGCGCTGTCCGCGTTCCGGCCTGCGCGCGCCATAGCATCTAGGGCGTGCGCGTCCTTCTCACCAATGACGACGGGATCGAGGCAGATGGCCTTCAGGCGCTGCGCCGCGCGCTGATCGCGATCCCTTCGGTCGAGCTGGCGGTGATCGCGCCGGACGGCAACCGCTCGGCGATGGCGCGCTCCATCACGACGCGCCGGCCCGTGTGGGTCCAGGAGGTCGACTTCGAGGACGGGACGGTCGGCTACGCCACCGATGGCACGCCGGTGGATTGCGTGCGGCTGGCCCACCTGGGACTGGTGGAGGGGTTTACGGCCGAGCTGGTGGTCGCAGGGATCAACCACGGCTCCAACCTGGGCGACGACATCACCTACTCGGGCACGGTGGCCGCAGCGCTGGAGGCGATCGTGCTCGGCCTGCCTGGCATCGCGGTCTCGCAGCAGTCGACGAGCCGGGAGCTGGACTTCCGCATGGGCTCGCGGTTCGACTTCTCGGTGGCCGCGAGCTTCACCGCGCGCCTGGTCGCCGAGCTCCAGAACGTCCCCCTGCCCGACGGGACGCTGCTCAACATCAACGTCCCCGGCGCCGCCCCGTCGGGCGTGACGGTGGCACGGCTGGGCAAACGGGTCTACCGCGACGAGCTGGCGCTCATAGACGAGGATCCCACGCACCCGGTCGGACGGCGCCAGTACCGGATCTACGGCGACGCCACGTACCTAGCGCGACGAGACCGGTACCGACCTTGCCGCCGTCGCCGCCGGCCAGATCGCGGTCACGCCCGATTCACTTCGATCTCACCGACCGTGGCGGGCTCGACGCGCTCGCCCGCTACGACCTGGCGCGGCTCATCGCCCCCGCCGCCGATGAGGTGACCGACCAATGAGCCCGGCGGCGAGCAACGGCTCGGCCGGGGATGCCGCCGCGCGTGTGGACGAGCTGCGGCGGCTGCTCGAGTACCACGGCCACCGCTACTACGTGCTCGACGACCCCGAGATCGGCGACGACGCCTATGACGCGCTCCTGGACGAGCTGCGCCGCCTGGAGGCCGAGCACCCGGAGCTGCTGACCCCGGACTCCCCGACGCAGCGGATCGGCGGCGAGCCGGTCTCGGACCTGGTCAAGGTCCGGCACCCCGAGCCGATGCTGTCGCTGGCCAACGCCCGGTCGGCCGAGGAGCTGCAGGCGTGGATCCAGCGGATGCGAAACCACCTGGCCCGCGAGGGGATCGAGGATCCGGACTTCGAGTTCGTGGCCGAGCCCAAGATCGACGGCCTGGCCATCTCGCTCATCTACCGCGACGGCGTGTTCGAGCGCGGCGCCACGCGCGGCAACGGCGAGGTGGGGGAGGACGTCACCCACAACCTGCGCACCATCGGCTCGATCCCGCTGCGGCTGGAGATGGACGGCGAGACGCCCCCGGCGCTGCTGGAGGTGCGCGGCGAGGTCTACATGTCGCTGCCGGACTTTGCCGCGCTCAACGAGCGGCGGGCGGAGGCGGGGCTATCGACGTTCATGAACCCGCGCAACTCGGCGGCGGGGACGATCCGCCAGCTCGACCCCAAGCTCGCCGCCGACCGCCCGCTGTCGCTGTGGTGCTACGCCATCGGCGTCACCGAGGGCCTGTCCTTCGACGCCCATTGGGAGGCGCTGGAGTGGCTGCGCGCCCACCGATTCCCGGTCAACCCCGACGTGCGCAAGCTGACCGAAGAGCAGGAGGTGATCGCGCAATGCGAGTCGTGGGAGCGCCGGCGCGGGTCGCTGGACTTCGAGATTGACGGGGTCGTCGTGAAGGTCAACCAGTTCGCGTTGCAGCGGCGGCTGGGCGTCGTCGGCCGTGACCCGCGGTGGGCCATCGCCTGGAAGTTCCCGCCGACGACCGCGGTCACCCGCCTGCTCGAGATCCGCTGGAACCCGGGCAAGTTCGGCGATCTGCACCCCTACGCGGTCGTCGAACCAGTGCACGTCTCCGGTGTGACGATCAAGCAGGCGACGCTGCACAACGAGGAGGACATCGCGCGCAAGGACATCCGCCCCGGCGAGGAGGTGATCGTCCTGCGCGCCGGCGACGTCATCCCGCAGGTGCTCTCGCCGGCGCCCCACGTCGCCGAGCACGAGGATCGCCCGTCGCCGCCGCGGCCACCCGAACGCTGCCCCGTGTGCGACACCCCCACCGTTAAGCCCGAGGACTCGGTGTTCACCCGCTGCCCCAACCGCGACTGCCCAGGGCGCCGCTGGCAGCTGCTCACGTTCTTCGAGACCGTGCTGGACATCGACGGCCTGGGGGAGAAGCAGGTGTCGCTGTTCATGGACCTCGGCTGGGTCCGCACGGCGGCCGACTTCTATGACCTGACCGCGGAGCAGATCGCCGGGCAACCCGGCTTCGGGAAGGTGTCGGCCGAGAAGCTCGTGGCCGCCATCGCCAAGTCGAAGGAGATGCCGTTCGGCCGCGTGCTGGTGGCGCTCGGGATCGAGGAGGTCGGTGGGGTCACCGGACGCAACCTCGCCGCCCAGTTCCGATCGATCGACGCTCTGCTCGCCGCTGACGCCGAGGCCATCGAGGAGACCCCGGGCGTGGGGCCGAAGATGGCCGCCACCATCCACGAGCAGCTCCACGACCCGGTCATGGAGCAGCTGATCGCCGACCTGCGCGAGCGGGGGCTGCAGTTTGAGCAGGAGGGCCCGCCCCCCGGTGAGGGGCCCCTGGCCGGCAAGACGCTGGTGCTCACCGGGACCCTGCCCGAGCTCACGCGCGAGCAAGCAACGGAGCGGATCGTCGCCGCCGGCGGCCGTGTCACCGGCTCGGTGTCGCGCAAGACAGACTGGGTCGTTGCCGGCGAGAGCGCCGGTTCCAAGCTCGCGCAGGCCGAGAAGCTCGGTGTCGCCGTCCTCAACGAGTCCGGCCTGCTGGGACTGCTGGGCAGCTGAGGCTCAGCCGCTGTACTTCGCCAGCGCCACCTGCATCCGGTCCTGGATCGGGTGCGCGTAGTCCGGCACGATGCCGTTCATCATCAGCGCGTAGGCGAGCGTGTGGCCGTCAGTGGCGCGGCAGTAGCCCACGACGTTGGAGACATCGTGCAGCGTGCCGGTCTTGCCCCGGCATCGTCCCTGCGCGTAGGTGTGGCGCATCTCGTCCTGCAGCGTGCCCGTCTCCCCGGCCACGGCCAGCGAGGAGGTGAACTGGGAGTTCGACGCCATGTTGCGCAGCAGCGTCACCACCTGGATGGGCGTCGTCAGGTCGGAGCGCGACAGGCCCGAGCCGTCGTTGAGGCGGGGGTGAATGTTGAAGGTCGACGCCATCTGGGCGTTGACCACCGCGGCGCCGGCGGCGGTCGTCCCACCCGCGCCGAACCGAGCGCCCAGGTCCTTGAGGAGCATCTCGGCGAAGAAGTTGTCCGACGGGGTGTTGGTCAGCGACACGAGAGTGGCCATGGGCGGGGAGGGCACGCTCGCCAGCGTCGTGGCGCCCGACGGCGTGCGGCCGGCGCTCACCTTGACGTGGCGCGGAAGCCTCACCCCGGCAGCCTTCAGCGCGGCGACGAACTGCTGCCCCGCCTGTACCGCGGGATGCTTGAAGTACACGGTGCCGGTGGAGTTCGCCCAGCCGCGGTTGAAGGCGAGCGCGCTGAGCTCGCCTTCGGTGTCGATCGACGGCTGGTTGCCGGTGGCGGGCGTGCCCCGGTCGGAGTCGAACATGGTCTCATCGGCGACGACGTTGCCATTGAGCTCCGTGACGCCGGTCGCGCTCGCAAACGCGGACACCAGCGCCTCGATCGTGGCGCCGGTCCCGTAGTTGGCGGTGTCGAAGGTGGTCGAGCCGAACGTCGGATCCCCGCCGCCACGCAGGTACAGCGTGCCGGTGAAGGTGTCCCCGGCCTGGGTGCCCTGCCCGAGGATCGCGGTGGTCAGGGTGGCGCCGGGGCCGAAGCGCTGCAGGACCGTGGTTGTCGTGTACAGCTTCTCCACCGACGCCGGCAGCCGGCCCGTGGCGGCGTTCTTGGAGTACAGGGTCCGGTTGGCCGTCAGGTCCACGGCGTAGGCGCCGCTGAAGCGGCCGGCTTGGCGCATCCCGAGGTTGAGGCTCCCGTCCAGCTGGCGGTTCGCCTTCGCCGTGGCCGTGCTGGTGGGGCCCGGAGCCGGGGTGGGGGCCGAGGCCGGAGTGCCCCCGCCGCTACCGCCCACGCCCGTCCCCCCGCCTCCCTGGCCTGACGCCACCGGCGCGGCGCCCAGGGCGAGCGCCACGACCGTGGCGAGCAGAGGGGGTGCTGACCGCATCGACTATGTGTAACCCATCGTCGGGCGCAAAGCTGCGGTCCTGCGGCGGCGTTGTGTCGGCGAACGTGTGGGTGGGCGGGGACCCGGACCCGTAGAATCCAGACCGAATGGGCAAGGTTGTCAAGCTGGATGCGTCGACCGACCGCTCACCGTCTCCGGCCGCCCGCGCACGTGCGGGCAAGCCGGAGCGTCGGGGCCGCTCGAAGACCGCCCTGGTCCTCGGCGGAGGCGGCTTCACGGGCGGCGTCTATGAGATCGGGGCCCTACGGGCGCTCGATCTGCTGTCGGTCAACCGGACCGTGAACCAGTTCGACGTCTACGTCGGCACCAGCGCGGGCTCCTTCGTCGCCGCCGCGGTGGCCAACGGGGTGACCCCGGAGGAGATGATGCGGGTCATCGTCCAGCAGGTGCCGACGCCGTTCCCCGATGCCCGGATCGGTTCGCTGCTCAAGCCCAACTATCGCGAGTTCGTCACCCGGGGACTGATGTTCCCGTTGCGCCTGGCCCATCTGCTGGGCGCACTGGGGCGCGACCTGCGCCAGGTTTCGGCCGTGGACATCGTGCTGGCGCTGGCCGAGGCGCTCCCCACCGGCCTGTATTCGGGGGAGGGGATCGAGCGCTACGTGCAGCGCATCCTCTCCGATCCCGACCGCACCAACGACTTCCGGGAGCTCGCCGGCGAGCTCTATCTCGCGGCCACCGACCTGGACACGTGCGAACGGGTGGTGTTCGGCTCCGAGGGCTTTGACGACGTCCCCATCTCCCGCGCCGTGAGCGCGTCGAGCGCTCTGCCCATGGTCTACAAGCCGGTCAAGATCGGGGACCGCGAGTACGTGGACGGCGGAATCGTCTCCACCACCAACCTCGACATCGCCGTGGAGGCGGGGGCCAAGCTGATCGTCGTCGTCAACCCGCTGGTCCCTTACACAAACGATTTCGAGACCCGGATCCCCACCCTCACCGGCTCGCGCGTCCGCCGGGTGTCGGACATGGGGTTCCCGCACATCGGCTACCAGGTGTTCAAGCTGCTCGCGCACCAGCGCCTGCACGAGCTGGCCCGCCGCTGGGAGGAGCGCTACCCGGGGGTCGACATCATCCTGATCGAGCCCGACACGAGCGACGAGCTGATGTTCCAGACCAGCGTCATGAACTACACCTCACGGGTCGCGATCGCTCGCCACGGGTTCCAGTCGGTGACGCTGAAGCTTGCCAACGACTACCCGCGCTTCAAGCGGATCTGCGCGCGTCATGGCATCGACATCTCGGCCACGCGCGTGAGGACGGTGGTCAAGCACTTCGCGGCCGAGCGCGAATCCACGCGCGCCTGGCGCAAGATCCTGGAGCAGACGACCTCGACCCTGCTACGTCAATCTGCTCAATGACGACGACATATGGATCGGGGTGCGGACTCACGACGTGCGCACCGGCGCGCCGCCGTGGCGCTGGGCCCGGCGACTCTCGCGGCCCCCGGGCCGTCGTTCGGTTGAGGAGAGAGCTACGCGCTTGCGGCTTGAACCCGCGGCTGCGTGGAGACCGTCATCTCGCGCAGGCTAGAGAGGAAAAGAGTCTTGTCGATCCGACCGTTGAAGATCGGGACGCCCAACTCGCAACACTTGGCGATGACATCGCGCCGGTCCAACCCGGCTTCACGCGCCAGCTCGGTGGGCGTCAGGTGATTGGCCATCGGTCTTCTCTCCTTTTGCCGTTCACTACATGACTACAAGTATGCCTCGTGCCTCGGACGCTGGCAATGCCGATGGACGAAAATACGTTCGCTCGGTCCGCGAATTTCCCCCGCTATTGCAGTGGTTTATGAAGTTTTACTTTGGGGCATACTTGAGTAGAGCCATCAGGCAGGCGCTTGAATGAACGCGCTCGTTCAGTCGAGTCCTCGTGATGGTGCTCACCACCCGTCCGAAATACACGAGCAAGGGTCGCCATGACGCTCACGATGAGCAGGACCTCCAGGCCCCTGGTGTGCAGCGAGCAGGAGCTCGTGGCCGCCACCCGTGCGGGGGATGACCGCGCCTTCGAGGAGCTGTACGCCCGCTACCGCGAGCGCATCTTCTCGTTCATCCTCAGCAAGGTCCACGATCATGGTCGTGCCGAGGACATCGCCCAGGAGGTGTTCATGTCGGCGCTGCGGCGCCTGCGCGGCACCGACCAGGCGATCGCCTTCAAGCCGTGGCTCTACGAGATCGCCAAGAACGCGTGCATCGACGAGTTTCGCCGCGGCAGCCGCGCGCGCGAGGTGCCGCTGGAGTCAGACGGCGAGTTCGTGGTGGATCGCCAGAACGCCTCGCTCTCGTCCGTGCCCACACCGCCGGCCGCCGTCGAGAGCAAGCAGCGCCTGAATGACCTGCGCGGCGCCTTCGGCGGCCTGTCCGCGAGCCATCACCAGCTGCTGGTGATGCGTGAGTTTGAGGGCCTGTCCTACGACGAGATCGGCTCGCGCCTGGACATGACCCGCCAAATGGTCGAGAGCGGCCTGTTCCGGGCCCGTCGCAAGCTCAGCGAGGAGTACGAGGAGCTCGCCAGTGGCAAGCGCTGCGAGCAGATTCAGACCGCCATCGAGAGCGGGCGGCTGCGCACGGTGAACTCGCTCGGGCTGCGCGACCGTCGTCGATTCGCCCGCCATCTCTCCCATTGTCAGCTCTGCCGGCATACCGCGCTCATGGCCGGCGTCGACGAGGCCCTGGTCAGGCCGCGCAGCATCGCGGCGAAGATCGCCGCGCTGCTCCCGTTCCCGGTGTGGCGGCTGTTCGGCCGCTCCCGCGGCGCCAAGGCGGCCTCCGCCAACGGCTCCCGCCACGTCGCGGGCGCCGGCTCCACCGGCCTGGCGAAGTCCGCCGGCTCGGCGATCACGCTGGGCCAGGCGGCCGCCACCGTCGCGGTGGTGATCGCGGGCGCGGGTGGAGGCCTGGCGGTCACCGGGCTCGGCTCCGGTGGGCACGCGCACCCGCCGGCCGTGCACCGCTCGGCGCAGCATCACGCTGCCGCCGCCTCCGGCGCGTCCGGTTCCGCGGCCGCGACCGCCGCCAAGGCCAGACGCGGACGGACTTCGCCGGCAGCCAAGACGGCTGGCTTCTCAGCGCCGCGGACGGCCAACGCTCAGCGCGGCGGCGCGCGCAAGCAGCGCGGCTCAACGCCAGGAGCGCCCGGCTCGGGACCGTCGAGCGGCGGCTCCGGATCGTCCCCGTCACCGGGTCAGGCCACGGGCGCCGGCTCGACTGCTGCCAGCACGGCGACCAAGGCGGTCAACGGCGCCGCGAAGACCGTCAATGGCGTCACCAAGACCGTCAACGGCGTGACGAGCGGGCTCGGCAACACGGTCAACGGTGTGGTCAGCGGTGCGGGCAAGACGGTCAATGGCGTGGTCGGCGGCGTCGGTAAGACGGTCAACGGTGTGGTCGGCGGCGTGGGCAACACGGTCAATGGTGTGGTCGGTGGCGTGGGCAAGACGGTCAACGGCGTGACGCAGGCCACCGGCGCGGGGACGAGCCCCGTGGGACAGGCCGTCGGCAATGCGACCAGTGGAGTCACGCAGACGGTCGGCGGCGTCACCAACGGGGTGTCCAAGACGGTTGGCGGGGTCACCAACGGTGTCTCCCAGACCGTTGGCGGCATCACCGGTGGCCTGACAGGCGCCTTGGGCGGATCGTCCTCGTCTTCGCCGGCTGCCCCGTCAGGGTCCAACCCTCCGGCGCCGGCGACATCCGGGGCCCCGCCCACCGTCTCCGGCGCGACCCAGCCCGTGAAGTCCGGCGTCCAGCAGGTCGGCTCGCTCCTGGGTCACTAACCTCTGGGCGGACACGCCCGCTGCGCGCGGAACGGACCCGCGCCGCGAGCGCTGCCTGTGGGATACTGGAATCGTCTTCGGGGCGTGGCGCAGCCTGGTAGCGCGCACCGTTCGGGTCGGTGAGGTCCCCGGTTCAAATCCGGGCGCCCCGATTAAAACCTCACAATTTGCAGGGGTTTTATGGTTGACGGTGTGGTGGGGTATCGATCGCCATGAACAGTAGGTATAGGGGCGGCGAGCGGCGATCCCGTCGCTTTCTCAAAGATGAAGTCCCTGCATCTGCCAGGGGGCTACGTATAGCTCGTGGTCGGCAGCTCCTTCCCCTGGCGCGTCCCGGTCAGCCATGAAGCCGACGGCGAGGAAGTCCGCTCGTGCCGCTTTGGTGGCTGAGCGGAGCGGCGTCGCGGGGATCTCCGTGCCCAATCCCTGCCTAAACTCGGCCGACGGCAGTCCGGCGCCCGCCGGGGCTCCCGCCGCCAGTCGTCCCACTCGAGTACAAGTGGCTGCCCTTGCGAGCGGCGACGAGCCTGTAGCGCGCTCGGCGAGTGGCGTCACACGTGCTTTGGGCGCAACGGAGGGCGGTGCCTCGGGCGCCCTGCTGTTGGCGAGGAGCAGGTTCGTGGCGGCGCTCGATCGCAGCCCGCTGCGCCCCTGCTCAGAGCACAAAGCGAGGCACACCCGAGGCTCGACGCGCGCCATGCAAAGTCGGGAAAGCGAGTCCGCGCCCTGATCCCGCTGCAGCCATCGACGGTCGTCGACTACGAGAGTTGCGAGATTGGCGAATTGGGGGACGCGACCCCGTGAGCGGTTGCGTGCTGCTTTTGTCGTGCCACGGGTCTGCGAAGGGCGGCTGAACGCACGTCGCTTGGTGTGCCTCTGGTTCGCACAGAGCACGGCCATCGAGAGTCTTTAGTCGAGCTTGATGGCGTTACATGCCCGACGCGCAACAAGCGCGGCAGCGTGGTTCAGCAACGGGAGCGCTCGCTGACCGCTTCGAAGCACGCTGCGACTTGCTCTCGCTGTGAGCCTCGGTCAGGGCCGTGTAGCTGGCGATGTCGGCGAACGGCATCGTGGCGCTCGCCGCGTCAACGGCGGGGTGCTCATCATTGTGCAATTGCGGTACCTGTAATCGGTTCAGGCCCGAGATCGCGAACGGGCCGATGAAATCAACGTAGGGCGCGCTTGGTGTCGCCACCAGGGCGATCCCAGGCGAGCCCGATCGCCTGCAGCGTCAGCCCGGCTCCCATCAGCCGCTGGCCACCGATGCGGTCAGGACGGCGCCTGCGATCGGCGCGACGAGCATCGGCATCGCGGTCCACGGCAGGATCCGCAGTCCCGACTGAAACGGCGAGAGGCGTTGCACGGTTTGGAAGAACTGGGCGATGAAGAATGCAGGCCGCTGAGCCCCGCGTGCCGGTCTTGGCGGATCACCGGGATCGCGGTCGTCACGATGAGGTTGTCGAGCGTCACCATGAACACCGCGACCGAGGTGATCGCCAACGCCCACAGCGCGTTGGGCGTCATCCGCTCCGCGGCCGCGCGGGGCGGGAGGGGAGCAGCCAACACGCTCATGGCGTCACATTGAAGGAGAACATCATGCCGCTCTCGTGGTGCTCGGCGATGTGGCAGTGCGCCATCCACAGGCCGGGGTTGGTGATGTCGAGCAGGATGTCGACTGTCTCGCCCGTGCGCACCAGGACGGTGTCGCTCCAGACCAGGTTGGGCTCCACAACGGCGTCCCGGGCGAGGATCAGGAAGCGACCCGCTCCGTGGATATGGAACGGATGGTGCATGGGGTGGTCTGAATCCATCTCGTTGACCAGCCGGATCTTCACTCGATCCCCGACCTTGAACTGCCACTCGATCGCCGTGTTCTCGGCACCGGTTGATCGGTCGACGAGTATCCAGCGCATGTTCGCCGGCGTGGTCAGCTTGTTGACCTCGACCATGTCGTCCTCCCACTCGATGCCTCCGGCTGCCTCGTGCCCGTGGCCGTCACCGTGATGCTCGTGGGGATCCGCGTGTTCTGACTCGGCTGCTGAGGCTTCACCGACCGCCGGCTGATTCACGAGCGCAGCGGGGACGAGTTTCATCCCGCATTCCGGGCAGCGGCTGGGCTCGTCGCTGACCACCGCGGGGTGCATCGGGCAGGCATAGCCCGTCGCTGTGCCGGGGGTTTCCGTGGCGAGCAGTTTCATTCCGCAGTCGGGGCAGCGTCCGGGCTGCTCGCTGGCGACGTCCGGGTGCATCGGGCAGGTGTAGATCAGCGTCGCGCCTGGCGCCACCTCGGGCTCGCCCATGTCCATCTCGGCGACGAACGCCAGCGTCTTATCGGGCGCAGCGGCCAGGTATGAGTCGAGTCGCTGGCGCTCGGACGCCAGCTCCGGGTCGCTGCGCAGGATCTCGAACTGCTCGCTCAGGGCCGGTTCCACCGGGTCCTCGGTGACTGTGATCGCGGCGAGCGGGTAGGTCCGGTCTGGCGTTGCGTGCTCGAGCGTGAGGTGACCGGCCTGGTCGAACAACACGTCGAGAATCGCGCGCTCGGACGGTGCGAGCACGACGTCCTCGACGAACTGCTCGCACTCGACCCGCCCGCTGTCGCCCCCGACGAGCTTCAGTCGCGCGCCGGGCAACCGGACCTTGAACACGCGCGTGTTGGCGGTGTTGGTCAGATAGAGGCGCACCACGTCGGCCCGCCGTACGGTCAGCGCGAGGTCCGGTTCGCCGGCCACCAGCAGCACGTTGCCGAACCTGCCCATCGCCGTGTGCGTCGTCACGGAGCGGCTGAACGGCGCGACCTTTCCGTCCTCGATCAGAATGTCGTCAAGCGTGAGGAGAACCTCGCGGTGCACCGGAGCCCAGTAATCGGGATCGGAGGGACCTACCAGCACATTGCCGTAGAGGCCCATCTCCTGGCCGTAGTCCTCGCGGATGTGCGGGTGATACCAGTACAGGCCAGGGTCCGGGAACGCGACACGGGAGGGAGCGCTGCCTCCCACCAGGATTGGCTCCTGGGTCTCGTGCGTGCCGTCGTAGCGGTTCTCCAGGCGCAGCCCGTGCCAGTGGACCGTCGCCTCGAGGTCGCCGTCGTTGATCACATTGACCTCGATCTCCGATCCTTGCTGCACCTTCAGCGTCGGCCCTGGGACCGAGCCGTTGTAGGCGAGCATCCGCACCGTCTCCTCACCAATCTCCTTGACGACGGGAGCGATCCGCAGGTCAAATAGCTCACCGTCCGAGAGTTCAATGAGTTCCGGGAGGTGGGACGCGGGGAGGTCCGAGACCGTGGTGGGGAATTGGTCGTTGGTCGGAGTCATTGTCAGTCTCCTTGTCGCAAGTGATCGCTCGTGGGTCGAGATGTGGTGCGCGAGGTAGTGCGCGTCGTCCTTGACCCAGCCGAGCAGCGCCGACCCTCTCGTGTGCTGCCAGGGCAGGCCGAGGAAGTACAGGCCCGGCGTGGCGGTGACGCCGCGCTCGTGTGCGATCTCGCCTTGGCCGTCGAACACGGGCAGGTCAACCCAACTGTGGTCAAGGCCGAACCCGGTTGCCCAGATCGCAGCATCGACCGACAACTCGGTCCCGTCCGCGAAAGTGAACGTCCGGCCCGAGGCGTCCGTGGCCCGTGGTCTCAGCTGCACCCCGTGGCGCTTGACGGCGCGCGGGTTCGAGCCGATCAGCGTGTCGCGGCCGCTCAGCTTCTGCCCGAGTCGCGAGTCGACCGTCGTGTTCAGCAGTTTGGTCCTCTCAAGCCACCAGAACAGGTCGCGGCCGGCGAGCCTCTGCGGTAACGGCGTTTGGCGTGCGCCAATGGCGAGGTGGACCTGATGCGTGGCTGATAGCTCGGTCGCGATCTGATAGCCGGTGTTGCCGCCACCGACAACCAGGACCGTCCCGTCGGGGAGATCGCTTGGCCGCCGGTAGTCACGGCTGTGGGTCTGAAAGACGTGAGGCGCGAGCTGGCCGGCGAAGCTCGGCGCCCGCGGGGTTTGAAACGGCCCGGTAGCGATCACGACCTGGTCGGCCTCGATGCTGTGGCCGTCAAGCCCGAGCTCAAACCCCCGGCCGTTCATGGCAAGTGCGCGAACTGTGCTGTCGAGCTGGACCGGGAGCTCAAACGTGCTTGCATACTGCTCGAGGTATGCGACGACCTCGTCGCGTGTCGGGTAGCCGTCCGGGTCACCGGGAAAAGCGAGACCTGGAAGGCTGTCGTAGCGGCGTGGTGTGAACAGGACCAGCGAGTCCCAGCGATCGCGCCAGCTAGCTCCGATCGAGTCGGCGCCGTCGAGGATCACGAACCGTCGGTCCTGCCGGGCCAGGAGGTAGCCGATCGCGAGGCCGGCCTGACCGGCTCCGATCACGGCGACCTCGAAGTGTGTAGGTGATCCGTTGTCCGGCATGTGAGTGATCGTCCTCGACCCGCTAATGGTGGAAGTGAACGCCGGCGATGATCTCGACGGCGATGATCGCGGCGGCCGTCCAATCGACGACCAGGCAGAACGGAGGCCACCAGCGCGTGTTCGCGACGAACTGCCGGCGGTGTTGCCACAGATCCTTGAGCCCGTGGCCGGCGAGACCGAGAACGAGTAGCCATGGCGATCCCGTGACCGCGGCCGCGGCGACGACAACGAAGATCCCAGCGACGCCGCTCTCGGCTGCGATCACGGCCGGGCGTCCATCGGCGACCGCGAAGCCGATGTAGATCGAGGCGATCAGCGCCAGACCGATCGCGTAGACCGTTGGCGTGTCGAGCCACCAGAACGCCAGCGGTGACGCGGCCTGGAGCCCTCCGAACACGAGCCCCCACAGCACTGGAGCCCGCAGCGATGTGCGGTGCGGCCGGTCGATCGCGGCGACAGCCATCACGAGACCGTCCGTCAGGTCACAGGCGCTGGCATTGGCGGCACGGTGTCGGGTGCGCTGGCCGTCGGGGGTTCGCTTCCGCCCGGATCGAGCCGGAAGGGCGGGTATGAGTCGGTCATCAGCGTGGCGTAGGCAACAACGCGGAACACCCAGCGGTTCATCCCGAGCACGAAGTCATAGAGCGACTTCGGATAGCGGCCGGTGAAGAGCAGGACGATGCCGGCGAAGAGGACCAGCAGGCCGATCAGGCCGCCCGAGCTCCAGATCCACTGGCTGCCCGTTCCCGACCACGCGGCCCAGGCACCACCGGTGAACACCGCGACGATCAGGTATTGCGGCAGCGCGAGCAGCCACCACTTCACGAGCACGAGCCCACGTGAGAGCGACTCGGGATAGGTGACCTCGAGCCGGGCCGGGTAGTCGCTCACGTCGTCGAGCGTGAACGGCGGATAGCGGTCGGTGCCGAGCGCGCTGTAGGAGTAGAAGCCAACGCGCCACGACCAGCGCAGGACGCCAGTGTTGAAATCGAAAAGCCCCCTCGGGTAGCGACCGGTGAACAGGATCGCGAAGAACGCGATCACGCTCAGAACAACGAACGCGATCCAGAGGACGAAGAGCACGATGAAGTGTGGGATCGCCAGCAGCCACTTGACAAGCCAGAGCCCGCGGCTGAGCTTTGGCGAGAGCTCGCCAGTGAGTCGCAGCGGATAGGGGGAAGGATTGGTTTCCATTGCAGAACCTCTCTCTCGCCCGAATCAGGCGACGATCAACGCTCGGGCCGTAGGAATGTTCTCCCGCGCCGCCAGCGCGGTCGTTCGGGTTGCAGCAGCGCGAGGCTGCCATGGTGCGGTGGCCACGGCCGACCGCCTCTCTGCCCCTCTGACGAAGATGTCGCGCGGAAAGCGAGAAGAGCTGAGGCTCACCGGGCGCAACCCAACCGTACCACAACTCCGACCGCCGAACTCGGATTTCGCGGGAGGTGGGCCACGGGCACGGGCGCCAACCGCGAGGCCTCCGTCAAGAACTCGCACCCGAGCACCGCCGCCAGCCCCAGCGGCGCCGTGGTCCGGTCCGCTTTGAGCAGACGACGAGAATCTCGAGTTCGTCGAGAAGAACCCCGGATTGCGCGGACACGAGGGCTCTTGGCGACATGTCGGCGGCGAGCGCCGCCGACATGCGCGAGCTCGGCGAGTTGCGAGACCCGGCGGTGCACTTCGACTCCAGGCCTGCGCTCGATGTCGCGCGGGATACGCACGGGCAGCCATGATGCGTGGCTGCATGTGTCCGAGAGCGGTTGCGCTCAGGAGGCGCCCTCTCAGGTCGGGACGACTCTCAGGCCGAGGTCGAGTGATCGATGCTCGCAACCGCGAGGAACGCGATCAGTCCGCAGTGACTCTCTCGGCCCGCCCAGATGCAGTCGGCCATTGACCGCCGGCCTGAGGCGGCCTAGGCTCGCCTCGTGGCTGTGGTTCCTCCCCACAACCCCTCGCTATCGGCTTCGCAGCTGGCGACTCTTGCTGGACTGGGCGAGGAGCGCACGGCGCGTGTCGGCGACGTCTTGTTCGAAGTCGGCGACGCGACCTATCCCTTCATTGCGATCGAGGAGGGCGAGGTGGCGGTCCTGGACGCCACCGGGAAGGAACTCGTGCGCCACGGCCCCTCCAGCTTCCTCGGCGAGCTGAACCTCCTCTCCGGTCAGACCGTGTTTTGGACGGTGATGGCGACGCAGCCGCTGCGCTACGTCGCGGTCGAGCGGGACGTGCTCCGCTCGCTGCTGTTCGAGGACGCCCCGCTCAGTGATCTCGTGCTGTCGACCTTCATCGCACGGCGGGAGGCCCTGCAGCGTGTCGAAGGCATTGGCATGGAGATCGTTGGCCCGCGTTCGTCCGAGGCGACGATGCGGATGCGAGAGTTCGCGCGGGCCAACCGGCTTCCGTTCACATGGCATGACGAGACGCCACCACACGGTGAAGAGCCTCCGCTCGTACGGCTGCCGGGCGGCAGCGAGTTGAGCCGTCCGACGGCCGGCGAGGTCTTACGGGCCCTTGGGATCGGCCGGGCGCTGGCACCACGGGAGGAGGTCGACCTGCTGATTGTGGGTGGTGGCCCGGCAGGGCTCGGCGCGGCCGTCTACGGCGCCTCCGAGGGACTCGACACGCTCGTGGTCGAGAGCACAGCTCTCGGAGGTCAAGCTGGCGACTCCCGCCGGATCGAGAACCTTCTGGGCTTCCCTGCCGGGATCAGCGGCACGGAGCTCACGAGCCGTGCGGTGTCGCAAGCGCGTAAGTTCGGCGCTCGGCCCGCGACGCCGTACCGCGCGATCGGCCTCGAGGCCGGTCGCGATCGCCACCTGGTGCAGCTCGAGGACGGACACCAAGTCGCGGCCCGAGCCGTGATTCTCGCTACTGGCGCCGAGTATCGGCGGCTCCCGGTGGCCGAGCTCGCGGGCTACGAGGGCACGAGCGTGTTCTACGCTGCTGGCCCGGCCGAGGCGCAGCTGTGCGGCCCCCGTCGGGTCGCTGTCGTAGGGGGCGGCAACTCCGCCGGCCAGGCCGCCGTCTGGCTCGCGCGGGGTGGCGCGCTTGTCACGCTCCTGCACCGGCGGGCTGACCTGCGCGAGACGATGTCCGACTACTTGATCCAGGAGCTCGATCGCTACGGCGTCGCTGTCCGCGATTCGAGCGAGATTGCAGGGCTCCACGGAACCGAGGGAGTCCTCGAGGCAGTCACGCTTACCAGCGGCGAGCGCCTCCGCCTCTCGTTCCTGTTCCTCTTCCTCGGAGCGCAACCGTGCACCGAGTGGCTCGGCGAAACCGTCGCGCGGCACGAGGACGGTTTCATCCTCACCGGTGAGGCAGCAGGAGTCGCCGGCCTGCTCGAGACAAACGTCCCCGGCATCCTCGCGGCTGGCGACGTGCGGTCAGGCTCGACGAAGCGCTGTGCAGCCGCCGTCGGCGAGGGAGCGATGGCGGTGCAGTTCGTGCACCAGCACCTCGCAGCTTCCGCAGCTCGCGTGGGATGAGCGGAGAGGGCGGCGTTGATCGCGTCAGACCGATGAGCGCCCCCGAATTGGCGCGGGTGAGGGGAGCGGCAGCTCTCCCCACGGTCCGAGCGCTCATGGAATCTGGATCTCTCTGACTTCGACCGCGGTCGAGCGCTGAGCGACGTAGAACGGCAGGAACTCGAGCGCCTGTTCGGGGCTGGGGGCGCTGACGACCCACCAGATCGCGTGGCCGCCGAACAGGCACGACGCGACTGTCGTTCTGTGACGCAGTGGGCTTGAATGACCTTTGAAGGAAGCGAAGGCGACGCTGCAGTCGGCCGGGTCATGCTTGTGGTGGAGCAGATAGCGGGGCATGCCTGGAGGTTGGCGGCGCCAGGTGGCCCCGACATCAGGGGAGCACCCGTAGATCAGGCTTCGGCTGCGACGACTAGGTATCTGAGTCTGCGAGGCGGTCGGCCTGCTCGATCGTCCTGGCGACGTCCACGCGTGAGTCGGCGTCGAGTTTGCGGAAGATGTTGCGCAGGTGCGTCTCAATCGTCTTCTGACTGAGATACAGCTCGGCGGCGATTTCGCGGTTGGTCTTGCGGTCGACGACCAGCCGCGAGATCTGGAGCTCGCGCTCGGTGAGCGACTCGATGCTGCTCCCGTCCGCCTTCCCCGGTCGCGTGCGCCGGTGGATGTGGTGCCCGAGCCGTCGAAGCTCGCGCTCGGCAGCGTCGCGGTATCGCGTCGCGCCGCACCGCTGCAGCTCGCCGGCGGCGGTTTCGAGCTCCGCTACGGCCCGCTCGCGTTCGCCCACCTGTGCCAGCGCGCGCCCGGCGAGGATCCGGGCCGTTGCTGCCCACACGGGAGCCCGGACCTCATCGGCGAGAGCGGCGGATGAGAGCGCGCTCGCGGCGGCGCCCGTCGGATCGCCCGTATCGAGGGCGACGCTGGCGGCGGCGTGCTGGGCCATGGCGGTCGGCAGGCGCAGACGGACGGCTGCGGCGCTGGCTTGTGCGCCGGCTGCGGCGCGCTCCGCATCGGACCGTCGACCGAGCTCTATCCAGCAGCTGGTCATCAGCTGGAGCCCGTAGGCCCTCCAGACGTCGGGAACGAGCGTGACCTGCTCGCCCCCCGCGGAGCTGGCCAGCACATCAGCGGCGCGGGCGGGCTGCCCGGTCTGAAGCAGAGCCACGGCCAGCATCAGAGCAGCGCGCGCGGCGATCACGCTCTCGCCAGCGTCACGGGTGAGGTCAAGGCTCTCCTGGGCAGCAGCGACGGCGATCTCCGCGTCCCCGGACGGGACCGCGACGAACGAGCGACAGAAGAGAACCCACGCCAGCGACTGCGTGTTCCCCGACAGACGCGCAGCTTCGATCGCGGCATCGAGGAGCTCGGCCGCCTCGCGTAGCCGGCCGACGGTGCACCACGCCACACCGAGAGTGGCGAACACGCCGGGGAAGAGCTGTCCCTGCCCGGTCGCGCGGCCCACCGCCACCGCGCGCTCAGCGTGCGCGCCGGCCTCGATGAAGCGGTCGAGGTAGATCTCCGCGCCGGCTAGGTTGACGGCGGCGTCCAGCCGCCGGGCGAGCTCGTCGTCCGAGAGCGAGTCGATCAGGGCCGCGGCCTCCGTCCGCAAGGTCTCGCCCGACTCACTCGCGCCGCCCCACGCGAGCGAGCGCGTGAGCACGGCGAGCGCGGCGCCGGTCAGCGGGCGGTCGCCGATCGGTCTCGCCGCGGCGAGCGCGCGGCGTCCCCAATCCTGGGCGGTCTCGTATTGCAGGCGGAAGATCGCGTCGCCCGCGAGTTCGATCATCAGCGCCACCGCTTCGGGTGACGTGGCGTCAGCCAAGTCGTTCAGCGCGCCCTCTAGGCGGGCGTGGGCCCTCTCGTGATCGCCGAGTAGGTGCTCGACGGCCGCACAGGCCGCGGTCAGGCGAGCGCGCATCGCGCCCGCCTGCGCAGGAACGAGCGCCAGGCTCTCGAGCAGCGCTTCGTGGCTCTCGGTGAACTGTCCGGTAGCGGCCAGCGCCTGGGCGCGTGGGAAGAGCAGCGCGACGCGATCCTCGGCCGGCGCCGAGGCGGGCAGCAGCCGCAGCGCGCCAGCGAACCAGCGTGCCGCGCTCGCGGGCGCGCGCCCAGCCGCGTCTTCGCCAGCCTGACGCAAGGTGGCGACGGCGGCAGTGTCGCCGTGACGCGCGGAGTGCTCGACGTGGTGAGCGCGCCCGGCGATCGACGCGCCGCGCGCCGACAGGCATTCGCCGGCGCGCTCGTGGGCGCCCAGGCGCCAACCACCGGGTGTCGCCTCGTAGATAGCGCGGCGCACGATCGGGTGGCGGAAGCGGAACCGACGAGGCACGTCGGTCACCCGGACGAGGTCGCAGCTCAGCAACTCGTCGAGCGCCTCGACTGCCGACGCCTCGGACACGCCGGCCGCGAAAGCCGCAAGGTCAGGCTCGAACGGGTCACCCGCCACCGACGCACCCTCCAGCACCAGCCGCGCCCCGTCAGAGAGCGTGTTCAGTTCCTCCGTCAACGCCGCCGCCACCATCGGCGGCACCCGTACACCCGCGAGGGAGACAGCTTCCGCCGCCGGGGCTCCCGGGATCGGCTGATCCGGTGAGCGTGCGAGCTGCTCGAGATAGAACGGGTTGCCGCCGCTCTCGTCATACAAAGCGGCGGCCATGGGATCCTCGGTGGTTCGGCCGATCAGCTCGAGCGCTTCGCTGCGCGTCAGCGGTTCGAGCTCAATCCGGTCAAGCACCCCCTCGCGGTGGGCGCGATCGAGCGCTGCCGTGACCGGCTTTGGCAGTTGATGGGGTCGCGCGGCGAGCACCATCAGCACACGCGCCGCGGGCGGGCGGCGCAGCAGCGCGCCCAGCAGCTCCGCCGATGCGTAGTCAGCCCAATGGAAATCGTCGAGCACGAGCACGAGCGGCCTCGTCGCCGCGAGCCGCTCGAGCAGCTCGCGCACCGCCCGGTGCATCCGATACCGCTCGACCTGAAGCGTCGAGCGGCCACCGGTGACAAAGGTGGACAGGGACGGGAAGACCTGGCCGAGCGCGGCCCGCACCTCGTCGTCGAGGCCGCGCAGCCGCCGCGGGTCAAGGCCCTGGATGTAGTCGTCGAGCGCGTCCACGAACACCCAGAACGGCAGGTCGCGCTCCTGCTCGGCCCCGCGTCCGCCGAGCACGAGCGCGCCGTCAGCCTCGACGCGATCCCCGAACTCCGCCAACAGCCGGGTCTTCCCGATCCCCGCCGCGCCGAGCAACTCGACCGCGGCGGACTGGCCGTGCTCGAGACCGCCGAGCGCCGCGACGAGCCGATCGAGCTCCGCGCCACGACCTACGAGATGGTCAGCAAGCTCCTCCACAAATCCCCATGTCGAGCATAACCCCCGCCTTCCCGCGAGGTTAAGGGTGCTTCCCCGATGTCGGCCACCGCAGCCACGCCGAGACTGGCAAGCGTGCAACTCAGCACCGCAACCAAGGAGGATCCGATGCAACCGTCAACCACCATCGCCACGCATGCCGGCGATCAGGCCACGCTCCGCAGGCCCGCCGTCCTGGCATCGGTCGCCGCCCTGATCGCGGCCGTGGTGATCAGCAGCACCGCCGATGCCACCATCCTTGATTGGCTCCTGGTCATCGACGGGTTCGTCGCCGCGAGCTGGTGGGCGCTCTCAAGGCACCGCCGGCCCGACGTTCTCCAAGCGCTCTCACTTGGCGCGCTGCTGCTGGCAATCGCGACGCTTGCTGCCAATGGCACCCAATGGCAGCTGGTGCCGTGGCAGGTTCTTGGCGGGGCGGTCGCGGCTGCGGCTGCGTTTCGACGCTGGCGCCCCGGTCACTCCCGCCGCTGGCGCCGAGCGATCGGACGAGGCGTGCTCGTGATCGGCCTCGCGCTCGGCGGCCTCGCGCTGCTCACCGCATTGGTACCGGCGCTGCCCAACCCGTCCGGACCGCACAGCGTCGGCAGCGAGATCTTCCGCTGGACCGACACCCAGCGTCCCGAAACGCTGACCGTCAGCCCCTCAGACCGCCGGCAGGTCATCGCCCAAGCGTGGTACCCGACCGACACCTCGACCGGTCCAGCCGTCCCGTACTTCGAGGCGCAGCGCCACCTTCCGGGGTCGATCAGCGGGCTTCCCTCATTCATGTTCGCCTCCTTCGGGCGCGTTGCGACTCACGCGACCCTCGGCACCGCGATCAGCCGCACGCAGCGAACCTGGCCCGTGCTGCTGCTCGAGCCCGGGCTGGCGATCCCACGCGAGCAATACACCGCCCTCTCCACCGACCTCGCAAGCCGCGGCTACGTCGTCATCGCCCTCAGCGAACCCTACGAATCAGCCGTCACAGTGCTCGCCGGAGGCCACGTCGTCGGGCAGACCACACACCCCGACGTGATTGGCCCCCCGCCGCACCCCGCGATCCAGCGGCTGATCAACATCCGCGCCGCAGACGCCAGCTTCGCGCTGGACCAGCTCAGCCGATTGACGCAACTCGACCCACACTCGCCGCTGGCCGGCCACCTCGACCTACAGCACGTCGGGATCATCGGACACTCGATCGGCGGCGCAACCGCTGTCCAGGTCATCGCCGCCGACCCGCGGTTCAAAGTGGCGGTCAACCTCGACGGCAAGCTCTTCGGCTCCCAAAGCGACGCCCATCTGGACAGGCCGCTGCTCTGGATCCAATCAGACGGCCCCCAGACCACCGAATACACGCAAGGCCGCGACCGGCTCCTGAGCCATCTCCGAGACGGCGGGACCCTCCTGACGATCCTCGGCAGCACCCACACGGGATTCACCGACGCGCCGTCCTACCTGACGGCACTCGGACGCTCCGTAATCGGCCCCGCAACCGGCATCGGCTCGATCTCGCTCGCCGACATGACCTCGATGACCGGCGACACGATCTCCGCCTTCGTCGGACCCGCCCTCGGCGTCAACAATGGGCCTGGGATGCCCCTTCAACCGACGGTTCGCTTGGACCGACTGATCACTCCCCGGAGTCCCCGATGAGCTCCTCACGGGTCGGAACGTTGGCCTGGGCCGAGCGCACGGGCGGCATCCTCAGTCGTCGCGAGCGCATCGGGCTGCTCGGCGATGCGGTCCGTCTGCAGATGCGGATCCTGCCAGCCCAGACCCAGGCTCTGCTGGGCTGCACGCACCCGCGGGCCTTCAGCGTCGACCCGGATCGCTTGCGCGTTCCGGACACGATGATCGCTCGGGAAGCTGAGGCGCTCTGCTCTGAGGTCTCGACGCAAGCGCTGCTCAACCACTGTCTGCGGAGCTACACCTGGGGCACGATCCTGGCCGAGCGAGACGGACTGGAACACGACCCCGAGCTCTTCTATGTGACCTGTCTGCTGCACGACCTCGGCGTGACGGACCGCTACCGCGACACCGTAGTCGGCCAGGCCTGTTTCGCCGCCACAGCGGCCACCATCGCCCGGGGCTGGAGTCGAGAGGGTGGCTGGGGAGAGCCCCGCTGCACGGCCCTCGCTGACGCGATCTGTCAGCACCTCAATCCAAAGGTGCGTCCCGAGCACGGGATCGAAGCTCATCTCATGCAGGCGGGTGCAGGCTTCGATGTCGTCGGCATGCGCCATTGGGAGGTGGCCACTTCCACCGTCCAGACCGTGCTCGCTCGCCATCCGCGGCTCGGCTTCAAGCAGTCGTTCGGCGCCGCCACGTGCGCCCAAGCCGATCAGCACCACGGCACGAGGATCCACTTCCTCTATCACTACATGCAGTTCGGAGCCCGCATCAAGCGTGCTCCCTACGACGACTGACCGGGGACCAATCAGGGTGCTGCCCTGATGTCGCGCGACCCAGGCCCGGCCAAGCTGACAGACGAGCCTTTTCCAGCAACTCCCGACTCAGGAACGGAGTCCCACATGTCCCACGCACATCCCTTCAAGTCCCTCCGCCAGCACCTCGCCGCCGTTCACGGCCATGGCAAGAATCTCGGCGACCCCCACCACGACAGCGGGCACCATCGCTACAGCGACGGCTCGGGCCATGGGCACCGTCACCACACTGACGGCGCTACGGGCATGACGCCCGCCCATCGCGCGCATGCCCGCCCGGGCGCTGGGAGGCTGCTGCTCCTCCTCTGCGTGGCCCAGCTGATGGTCATCCTCGACATCACAGCCGTCAACGTCGCGCTGCCCCAGCTTGCCAGTGGACTGCACATCAACAGCTCCGACATCGGCTGGACCGTCACCAGCTATTCGCTGATCTTCGGCAGCCTGCTGCTGCTCGGCGGTCGAGCCGCCGACCTCATCGGCCGCAGGCGCATGTTCCTGACCGGGTTGGGGATCTTCACCGCCGCATCCGTGGCCTCGGCGCTGGCGACCAGCGCGACAGCGTTTTTCGCAGCCCGTGCCGGCCAGGGGCTCGGCGCCGCGATGCTCTCGCCCGCCGCCCTGTCGATCATCATGGCCACCTTCACCGGAGGCCATGAGCGCGCCCGCGCGCTGGGTGCCTGGGGCGCGGTCGGTGGAGCCGGCGCCGCGGTCGGCGTGCTCCTCGCTGGTGCGCTCACCTCGCTCATCGGCTGGCAAGCGATCTTCCTGATCAACGTCCCTGTCGGTCTCGTCCTCGGCGCCGCGACGATGCACATCGTCCCCGCCGACGCCACCAAGCCGCAATGGCGGGGGCTCGACCTTCGCGGCGCGGCTCTGGCCACCGGGAGCCTCGGAGCCATCGTCTTCGCGCTCTCACAAGCGACCAGCGCCGGCTGGACCTCGCTGCAGACCCTCGGAATCGGCGGGGCCGGCATCCTCGGCCTGATCGCCTTCGCCATCGTCGAGATGCGCACAGCCCAGCCGCTGCTGCAGATCCAGCGCCTCGCCGATCGCGGCGTGGGCGGCGGCTTCGTGATGATGCTGGCCGCCTCGGCCGTGCTCTTCGGAACCTTCCTGCTCTCCTCGCTCTACATGCAGAACGTCCTCGGCGCCGGCGCCATGGAGACCGGCCTGGCGTTCCTGCCACTCGCGATCGCGATCGCCGCCGGCGTCCACGCCGGAAGCCATGCCGTCACCCACGCCGGCGTTCGCATCCCGATGGCGCTCGGCTTCGCCGTCACCGCCGCCGGGATGCTCCTACTCTCGGGCGTCGACGCCGGAGGAACCTATCTCGCCGACGTCCTGCCCGGAATGATCGTCGCAGGCCTCGGGCTCGGCCTGATCCTCGTCTCCGTCTCGGTCTCGGTCATGACCGGCGCCCCCGAGCAGCACACAGGCATGCTCTCGGGCCTCAACACAACCGGGCACGAGATCGGCGGCACGATCGGCATCGCCATCCTCGTCACCGTCGCCATGGGCGTCGGCGACGCCACAACAAGCTCAGCCACGAAACTCGCCTCAGGCATCAGCGATGCCTTCCTCACCGCCGGTGCCATCGCCGGGGCGGCAAGCCTGATCGCCCTGCTCATCCTGCCAGCCGCGGCCAGCTTCCTGCCCAAGCTGCGACTCGCCCCGCGCCTCGCGATCCACTAGGACTGTCATGACCACTCAACACATCCATCCACCCACAAGCGCCCCCGGCCTCGTGCACCAGGAACTCCCTACCGATAACGTCAACCCGAGCCCGAACGGAGAACCAAGTCCGGCGACTGCTCGGGAGAACATGATGAACGCGATCGTCCAAATGCAGTACGGCTCGCCCGATGTCCTACAGCTCAGGGACATCGACAAGCCGGCTGTCAACGACGATGAGGTCCTGGTACGCGTGCACGCAGCAGGCGTCAATATCGGCGACTGGCATCTCCTGAGGGGCGAGCCGTACGTAATGCGCCTCGTGGTAGGCCTGCTCAAGCCGAAACGGGAGATACCGGGACTCGACATAGCCGGGCACGTCGAGGCAGTCGGCAAAAGCGTCGGGCGGTTTCGGCCTGGCGATGAGGTTTTCGGCTGGTGCAAGGGCGCCTTCGCCGAGTACGCATGCGCCGCAGAGAACAACCTCCTGCCCAAGCCGGCCAACCTCACGTTTGAGCAATCGGCTGCCGTTGGCGACTCCGCGTTCACCGCCCTCGCTGCAGTTCGCGACCAGGCGAAGGTGCAGCCCGGGCAAAGGGTGCTGATCAACGGTGCGTCGGGCGGCGTCGGGACGTTCGCCGTCCAGATCGCGAAGGCGTTCGGAGCGAACGTGACCGGCGTCTGCAGCACCAGGAACATCGACATGCTCCGATCAATCGGCGCCGACGAGGTGATCGACTACACACAGAACGACTTCACCCAAACCGGGCGGCAGTACGACGCGATGCTCGACCTCGTCGGGACCCGTTCGTTATCGGACTGCAGGCGAGCACTAACCCCGCGCGGCACCTACGTCGTGGTCGGCGTCAGGAACATGGGCCGTTGGTTCGGACTCGGGCGTCAGTTCAAAGCGCTCTTGCTATCCGTCCTCGTACCCCAGCGGATGCGAGTGTTCGTCGTGAGACACACCGGAGACGACCTGGCTGTTCTGAAGACGCTCGTCGAAGCCGGAAAGATCACGCCGGTCATCGACAGGCGTTACACCCTGAGTCAGGTCCCCGAAGCACTCCGATTCCAGGGAGAAGGCCACCCCCAGGGAAAGATCGTCATCGTCGCGCCAGGCCCCTAGCGCCGCCCGATCACGGATCTCGGGCCGAGACGCAATC
>CAVOHJ010000012.1:0-453743 GCA_963695625.1 uncultured Actinomycetota bacterium
AGCTCCGACACCGACAACGTCGCATCGCCGACCGCGATCCGCCACTCTGTAGGCACAGAGGCCGTCAGGCTAACAGCCCGCCGCCCTCGTCCCACTCCTTGAACGGCTCGGCTGTCAGCTTGAGCCGCAGCCGCTTGTCCCACCACGCCGGCACAGCACGCCGAAGCCGGCCGCTCGAGCGCGGGAAACTGTGTCGCGCAGGAACCGGGAGGCGGCGTCGTGTTGAGCTCGACGCCGGTCGGCGCGACCCCGTGCATAGCGGGCTCGAGGTCGGGCCACAGGCGCAGCGCGTGCCCGAGCCCGCCCAGCAGCCGCTCCTGTGGGTCCTCGATCAGAGGCGAGAAAACGCGAGGCCATCGCCATTCGAGTCCATACGTCCTGTGCCGGGACGAGCACGCTCGGGTCGTCCTTCGCTTGGAGCAGGATCTCGACGGGCCACGGCTCGTCGGCGTCGGGTGAGGCGGGCTCCTCGGGCGCGGACAGGCGAAAGCACGTCCGGAACGTCCGGTGCGCCGCGTAGTGCTCCATCCCACCCCGCCACTCGTCGAGTTGCTCGCGGAGCGCCGCGAGCTCGAGCCCCTCTGCAGCCACGACAGGATCGGCTGCGGTCAGCGCGGTGATCCACGCCTCCACGCTCGCGGGCGCCCGCCCCCGAGCGGCCTGCGGGAGCAGCGGCTCGGCCACGAAGCGCCGCGCACACGCATCGAGGAAGGCGCCAAGCGCGCAGTCGACGATCTTCTCGGGCGTCCTGGAGTGCTCGGATATGCCGACTTCCGCGCGCAGCAGCGGCGGGATTGCTCCCGCCAGCAGCCGCAGACGCTCGGCGTCGCCGGGATCGGCCGCGACCGGCTCCCATCGCGCCAGCCACCGCTCTTCGCTCCACGCGAGCATCGGCATGACTCGCCCGCGCGCGAGCAGCTCGAGCGCGAGCTTTGCAATCTCGGTCAGGAAGCGCGGCGAATCGCCGATCGCCAGGCCGGGGTGACCGCGACCGGGGAGGCCGAGCAGGAGCTCGACGGCGTCGGCGGCGCCGAACGTGGCGGTGGGGACGACCCACGGATGCAAGCGATCCGGTCGTCTGGGCGCCGCGCCGTCGTCAACGGCGCGCGGCAGGTTCGGCGAGGCCTGCGGCCCATGCTCGTGGGAGGGCAGCAGGACGGACAGCTCCCCTGCGACCGACGCCACGGGATCGAGCTGCGGGCACGCCCGACCGAGCGACTGAGCAAGATCCTCGATCCTCGCCGCGAACGGATGCGGGCGCGGGCGAGGCCTCGCCGGCGGCCTGCCACGCCGCCGCGGCACAAATGACGGCAGGCTCCCGTCCTCGCCCCACACGCACAACCGCGCCGCGCGCGACCAGGTTGCGTGGAGGACGATCACGGGCAGACATGTTCACGCATCGCCAGGACAGCGCGACGAGCCCCTCAGCCGACGACAGGTCCTCGCGCGCGAGAACAGACGGATCGCCTTGTCGGCTCATCCCGTCGCGGTTGCGCGCGACCGAGCCCCCGGATGTCGATCTCTCAAGCCCTCCCGGTCACCCCTCGGAGCGGTCAAGCCCGGAGGAGAGCGACACGCCCATGACGAGCGCGCCGCCGCCGGTCCACAAACCAATTCTGTGGACCAACACCGCGATAAACCCCAGCAAACCAAATGAATGAACCCCATCGGCTCACCGGGAACATCGCCAAACTCCCTGTAAATCGACGCCTTCTGGCAGCAGAAGGCAATCGCTTCACACGCGAGAGGTCGCTGGTTCAAGCCCAGCCGTGCCCATAGATTCCTGCAAATCGCCGTAAACCCATTATTCTGTTTGTTGCGCTTGCCCAACTTTACAGCTCTGTAGCTTATCCCGCGCCGCTGGCTCTTGCCGAGACGCCCGAGCCCGGGCGCGGCGCAGGGCTCGAGTGATGGAAGTGCGCGAGCGCAGGCGCGGTGCGCCTAGGTAACGACCTTGTCAGTAACGGCGGATCCGCTCGTCCGACAGCCCCTCAGATTGGCGAGGAGCAAGGCATGGTGACAATCGCTGCTGGCACCTGCTTTCACGCCCGCGCGCGGTCCTCGCGATCGCATGGCCGCGGAGCGCAAGCCGCGCCAAGGACGCTCCGTGTTCGTGTCTCGCTCAGGCGGGGACGTGGCACCCCCTGGAGGCGCTCGCTTGCGAGCAGCAAGCGACAGCGAATGGCGTGACCCGTGGCTGCTGGGCACCGCGGCTGATCGGTGGGGGCCGGCGGTCCGCCAGGGGCTATCTATCGACGACGCCCGATTCTTCATGCCGGAGCCGGTCGGTCAGCCGACGTCCGTGAGGACTCGCCGAAGGGTGGCGGCGAACGCGTCCGGGTCGCCCTGCTGGTGGAATCCGCCGTGGTCGCTCGGGAAGATCACTGCCTCGGTCCCGAGTCGCTCCGCCACGGCAAGCGCGGCGCGGTAGGGGAACGTGCCGTCTGACTCGGCGCCGCCCGCGACGACGATCCGCGTGGAAGCCCTGCGCAAGGACTCGAAGTCGGGCTCGTAGCGGGTGACGTAGACCATGTGCGGCCCCAGCAGCGGATGGTCCCGGCTGCCGTCGTCCTCGGTCGGGAGAGCAACGTCCCCCGGATTCGGAGCGTGGTTTGAGAAGTCAGACGGAGTCGGTCCCCTGAGGCTCGTGAAGGCGATGAACTTCGCCATCGCGGGTCCGAGACCATCGCGCTCATAGGTCTCGTGGATGTCCTCGGTCACCGCCAGCGCCTCCTCCCGATCCGAGAGCACCGTCGCGAGGGGCGGCTCGTGGGCTACGAGCGTGCGGACGTCTTCCGGATGCCGGGTCACCAGCCCTAGCGCGTTCACGGCGCCCCCGCTGCTGGCGAAGATGTCCACGGGCCCGGCGTCGAGCTCGCAGATCAGCCGGTGCAGGTCCTCGGCGTGCTCGTTCGGCGTCGCGGCCGTGACGCCATCGGCCCGCGGGCTGCGTCCAACCCCTCGCGGGTCGTAGGTCACCACCGTGCGGTCCGGGAAGTGCCCAGCCAGCGTCGTGAACCCGCTCGCGTCCATCGGTGATCCGATCATCAGCAGGACGGGCTCGGTGCGCTCGGACTCCGCCTCTCGGACGTCGTAGGTAAGCGTGGCGCCAAGCAGGGCCAGGGTTTGGGTCTTTGGCTCGGTCATCGCTGTCCTTTCTTGATCGCTAGTCAATAGACCCACGGGAGCGCAGAGACTCATCGCTCGCCGGCTCGCCCCACCGTGGAATCCGGCAAGCATTCGTGCCACGGCTGAGGGACGCGCTCTCGGGAGGGACGGCCTCAGGCGTCCGGACACGGTCGCCGCGCTCGCGGACGCGGGCGTGTTGATCCTCATGACGATGCAAACCAGCCTCGTAGAAGACCTCGTTTTCGTGCCCTCCCGATACCAGCGCCCAGCCGGCCCGTTCACCCGCAACGCGCGGAAGGCACGGCTCGTCGCAGAAGCCCACCGACAACCGAACGTTGCTGACGCCTTGGGACCTCGTCCTCGAGGCCGGGACCGGCCGTCGCAGATGCGGAACGGCATCGGCAACGGTTGCGATCTCGGCTCGGATGCGCCGGAAGAAAAACCGAGGCCGGCGCCCAGGATCACGTCTTGTCCACAAGCGTGACATCGGCGACGCCGCCATTGACGCTCCACACAGCCGATCGGCAGTAACCCCACAGTCGCCGGGGTGAGGTCGCGAGCGATTCGATCGCGGGCCAGTATGGCTCGACTCTCAGGCATGCCCTCGGTCAATGATTGTCGGCTCCCGGGCCGCATCGTTGGCGGCCGGCGGGCGGTGGTTCCGGGCACGGATGAGATACCACGCCTCGACCTCACCCTTCCCTTTGACCGCGATCGTCCCGCGCGACTCGCACTCGAACTCGTCGGCGATTAGCTCGTATGTCGCGCGGGTGATCTGGATCCGCCCCGGCGTCCCGTGGGACTCCATGCGACTGGCAGTGTTCACGGCGTCGCCCCAAAGGTCGTAGAGAAAGCGCTTCCGGCCGATGACGCCGGCCACCACCGGGCCGGAGTTGATGCCGACGCGGAGCTCGAGCCCGACTCCGTCGTCCGAGTGCATCGCGTCGACCATGTCAAGCGCCATGAGCGCGAGCGCGCGAGCATGATCGGCGCGTGCTGTCGGAACGCCGGCCGCGACCATGTAGCAGTCGCCGATGGTCTTGATCTTCTCGAGCCCGTACCGCTCCGCGAGCTCGTCGAAGTGACTGAAGAGGTGATCCAGGTAGCCGACCACCGCGGCGGGCGGGAGCCGTTCCGACCAGGGCGTGAAGTCGACCACGTCGGCAAACAGGATCGAGGCCGACCCAACCTGATCTGCGATCGGCTGGGCCTGAGCCTTCAGCCTTTCCGCGATCGAGCGCGGCAGGATGTTGAGCAGGAGGTTCTCGGCCTTCGCCTGTTCCTGCCGCAGCGATGCGAGCGCATCACGGCGCTGGCTGGCAAATACCGCGAGCAGCGTGAACACAATGGTGCCGCCGACCGCGATGTTCAAGGCCAGCATCGCGGTCGTGAACCAGTCGGGTAGCGGTGGCCAGATCGGGCCGATGACCTCGCCCGCAATTCCCGATCCGAGGAACACGACGAGGTACGCGACATACCAGCGAGCCGCCGACCGCACCTCGCTGAACACGAGCGCCCCGAGCGGCGCGAGAATCCCCCACAGGCCGACCCCGCCGGAGTTGACGAATCCGCCGAGCGGGATCATCGCCAGGGTCGGCGCGAGCAGGATGTCGACCTGGCCAACCCGGAGCAGCCAGGGGAAGTCGCGCGTGCGCGAGAACACGGCGATCGCAGCGAGCAGGATGGCGAAATACACGAGCGGAACCACACCGACCGGCGATCCGAACGCGAGATACAGCACCCCCCACAACGCCGCGATCGGCAGGATCAGCACCGAGATCAGGACGAGCAGCGCCTTTCGAGCACGGAGGTCTGCGTCGTCGTCGGGGTCCGCGCCGACCAGAGTCAGGCGCGCAGTGACGCGATTCATCGCCACCCGCATCCCATCGAGGAGGTGCATCGCGGGAGACGTTACTCGTGGACCCGACGCTGGATCGATGGTTGCGGGGAAACACCGGTCGGTCGCGATCTGCAACGACCGCGTCGAGTTGTACACGGAGATCCTGGCCAGGAGCGCGACGACCGGTCTCGGCCGCGTAGCCGCTCGCACGTAGGGCCGTTCGCGTCTCCACCGACCAATGCTCTACGAACAATGGCTCGGGAGGTGCCGGCCCCTGATTCCGGCGAGGACGAGGGAAGTCCCCGGTTGCACTGCGTGACAGCATTGAGCTCACGGCGGTAACCGCCGACGAGTGCCCGCGGCAGTTCTGGGGTGGGCTACGGGGGCGGGCTGTCGACTTCCCGGACCCGCGGGCGCGAGCAGGGAGTTCGCGGGTGAAGCACCACCCGACACCTCACAGGTCATCCTCGCGTTGCTTAGACTCGTTCTTGAGCTGCGAAACCGTCCTGAAGCCGGTCCGTCTCGCTGGACGGATCCGGAGACCTGAAGAACTACGAGCAGGTATCTGATGCACGACGGGCTCCATCCAAAGCGGCTGCGGCGCTTGCCGCGAGTGCGCCTGCTCGCGCTCGCAACGATCATGAGCGAGGTACTCGTGGTGGCGGGCTGCGGGGGAAGCTCGCACCGCCCGACGGCGGCGAGTCGGGGCGGAGTCACCGCCGCCACGACGACGGCTGTGGCGACCGGCCCCGGCTCGACAACGGCCGTGGCGACCGGTGCTGCATCGTCCGGCGCCGCAGCGTCCGGCGCGGCTTTGTACTGCGGGCAGGACCCGTGCTTCTCCCCGCAGCAGTTCCGGGTCGCGTATGGCATCCAGCCATTGCTGGACCGGGGGATCGACGGCCGCGGCGAGACCGTGACGGTCCTTGTCCCTGTCCCACTCGCCGACGAGGATCCCACCGATATCCGCCGGGATTTGGAGAGCTTTGACAGCATGTTCGGCCTGCCCGCCGCGCGGATCGAAGTCGTGAGCAGCCTCGTCCGCTCAGCCTCGCCGTGGCGGGCGACTGACGAGGAGGTCGGCGACACCGAGTTCGTGCACGCGGTCGCTCCCGCCGCCACACTGCGGGTGGTGCTGTTCCCCTCCAACTGGGGAGCAGGCCCCGCGAACGCGACCGCGGACATGCTCGCCGGGTTGCGGCTCGTTGTCTCCCACACCGACGTGGCGTCGATCAGCTGGAGTTTGGGGGAGCACTACTTCACCAAGGCTCAGGTGGCCGAGATGCACTCGATACTGCGGGAGGCGGCGGCTCATCACGTCACGGTGATCGGCAGCTCCGGCAACGGTGGCTCGTTCCCCACCGATCGGGGGTGGGGCAAGCAGGTCAAGGGGGTCAGCCTCCCGGCCTCCGACCCACTCGTGCTGGGCGCTGGCGGCACGACCCTCACCGCGAATCGCAAGACCGGCGCGTACATTCGCGAAACCGCCTGGAGCGATTCAGGTGGCGGTTTCAGTCACGTGAATGCCCGTCCCGCCTATCAGAAGAGCGTCCCCCGGATCTCACAGGCGAGGGGCGTGCCCGACGTGGCCGGTGACGCTGACGAGGCCTACGGCATGGCACGAGTCGACAGCCAGGCCGGCACGCGATCCCTCTGGGCAGCCGCCGGCACCAGCAACTCCGCGCCGTTGTGGGGGGGACTCGTGGCGTTGGCCGACCAGTACGCCCACCGCGACCTTGGCTTCGTCAACCCCACCATCTACGCCATCGGCCGCAGCTCCAGCTACCACAAGGCATTTCACGACATCACGAACGGTTACAACGGCTACCCGGCCTCTGCGGGATGGGATCCGGTAACCGGCTGGGGCACCCCCAACGCGCGGGTGCTCATCCCGCTGCTGGCCCGCCTCACCAACCGCAGCAAGACATAGCAGGATCTGTCGGAGGTCGCCTCCGGCTTTCGTCAGGTCGCGTGCATCTCGCCGCATCTGGAGGCGGTCTCGTTCGCGCGGATAGGGAGTCCGCGTCGCAGATGCCCATCGCTCACCGGACGCTCGGCAGCCCTCCGCCGATGTCCCAGATGGGAACCCTGAGTGCGAGAGGGATCGGGGCGCGGGATCGCTTGGTCACGCGGCCCGGACCGCGATGCCTGGATAGTCGAGCAGGAGGCCGGCGTCGTCGTAGGCCAGCACGCAACTGAAGTCAAACGCCGGCGCGGCATACGCAAAACGCCGACCCGCAGCTTGGTCTTCGAGGCGGACGTAGCGCTGCTCAAGACGTTCGACGCGGAGATCGCCTGCGCGGACATAGGCGCCGGGCGCGTCAGCGCCCTGCCCGCAAGCCAGCCCGAGCCGGTGCACGGGGAACGCGTTGGTGAGCACCGAGGACTCGAGGTCGATGTCCAGGCAGCCATCGAGGTGCCCCGCGGGCCGGCCGTCGAGCCACCAGGCTCCCGCCCCGTCGGTCGTCACCTCCAGCGCACGCTTCCCGACGTCGGTGCGGGCGCTCACGCATGCGCGCCGAGTCGCCCAGGACACCGGGTCGACTATCACTTGATAACCGACGGTCCAGGCGTGCCCAGCCTCAAGCGCAGACGTCGCTCCTGTGAAGCACAGGACGCCATTGTCCTCGGCGACGAATGTAACCTCAAAGCCCTCGCGCGCCCCGACGTGACGCCACGCAACCTGAGACGGCAAACGCCCGAGCATGGCTAACAGCCTATGACCCACCCACCACGCACCCACGGAACGCCGCGGCCCCGATCTCATGCCGCTAGAGGCGGAGCGGGTTGGCCCACCGTTAGGTGACCAAGCGAGGTTCCGCACGCGTCCGCACGGGAACGTTGACTGCGACGAGCCACGCTAGCGGCGGCACGTCGTTCCCGCGATCAGGCTGGCCCGAGTCGAGCCCGCTGCCGGATTCGAGCGAACCCGCCATCGCGCTGCAGCCGTGAAACCAGGCGACCGCTCCCGTCCTCCGCGCGCGGCTCACGCAACATCGCCCAGCGCCTTCTCATACATCACCCAGCCGAGCACGGGCGCCATCCCGGCGCGCTGGTACAGGCGAAACGCGCCGGTGTCGCTCGCCGCGTCGACGCCGAGCCCGACGCTGCCGCCGTACGTGGCGCCGGTGCAGATCGTGCCGGCGGCGATCTCGTCCTCGGCGCGAACGACACACCAGAGCGCCGGGTCAAAGCGCTCGCTCCCGAGGTGGCTCCGTGACCACGACTCAACGTCGCGCGGCGCGTACTCCCAGTGATCCGCGAACGCCTCCTCCTGCGCGGCGTGGAACTCCAACGCGTCACGCCCCGGGTCAAACGCGACGACGCGCAGCCCATCCGGCCACACGGGCGCGGGCGGCGGCGCGGCCAACTCGATGCGCAGCTCGCGAAAGACGCGTACGGCGTCGTAGCCCAAGCGCCAGCCGCACCTGGGCCGCCGGGCAGGATGCGCGGCGGCCCCACCGCGCGTGGCCCGCGCTACGCGGCGCTCATCGACTCCCGACTGGGCTGGGCGTCCTGGTTCTCGGGGACGAACTGGCTGGCGATGAACGTCGCGCCCTGCGGATCGGACAAGACGGTCATCCGCACCCACGGCGCATCGAACGGAGCGACCAGCACCTTGCCGCCGAGCTCCGTCGCCTGCTTCGCGATCTCGTCGGCGCCGTCGACCATGAACGTCACGCTCCAGTGGGGCGCGACGCCAGGCTGGAGCGGCTCGATGCTCGCGACGACGTCCTCGAAGCCGGGGGCGCCCATCTCCGCGGTGCGCTGTCGATTGCCCGGCTGGAGCTGCTCGAGGTGGTCGCCGTAAGCCGACAACGCCCACGCCTGGAAGCTGTCGCCGACGCCCAGCACCCGCCATCCGAACACCGACCCATAGAACGCCTTCGCCGCCTCGACGTCACCCGTCGCCAGTCCGTTGAAGTTCAGCGCGCCGTGCTCGTTGATCACGCGGGCGCCCTTGTGCTGCCTGGGCTCCCAGACGCAGAACACCGCCCCCTCGGGGTCGGTGAACACCGCCATCCTTCCCGCGTCCATCACGTCAAACGGCTCGGTCAGCGTCGCTCCGCCCGCCGCCTTGACCGCGGCCGCGGTCTCGTCGGCGCTCTCGACCTGCACGTACGTGTTCCAGGCCGCCATCGGCCGCGCGCCCTCCGGCACCGGCCCGATCCCGGCGACGTCGCCGCCGCGGATCCGCGCGATGAAGTACTTCCCCTCCGAGCCGGCCGGCATCACGTCCTCGAACTCCCACCCAAACAGACCGCCGTAGAAGGCGACAGCGGCGTCCGGGTCGGGATGGGTGGCGTCAATCCAGCACGGCACGCCGGGGATATAGCCATCTCGCTCTGACACGTTGCTTCCTTCCGGTTGCTGACAGTGGTCGGACCGTACTCGGCGTTTAGGTCAGGATCGGTCCGCAAAACGTCGCGACCGTGCGATCCGATGGCACAACCTCGAGCCGAATCGCCGCGACTGCACTCGCTGCTGAAAGCGCGCCGCGAACGGTCGGCGCCAGCAGTCACCGACCGCTCGGCTGACTCGAGCGCTTCGGCGCGTACTCAGCCGGCTCGTTCCACCCACTCCTCGCAGCCGAACGCCGACCAACGCGCCACCGTCAAAGCGTGAGCGCCCTCGTATCCGCGCAACTCCGGGAAGTCGACCGAGCAGGGCAAGATGCGTGTGTCGTGACCGAAGCGGGGCTCAAGGGCTACCAGCACGACTTCCACCGTGCCGACCTCGCCAATATGGCGGCAACAACCTATGGCACTCAAGGGCCGTTGCTCTGATGGCCAAGTCTGGGCGCTCCCCCGTCCAGCTCTGCGGTGTACAGATGCGCGCCATCAACACGCTGTCGCTCGAAGTTGCGTGAGCAGGTCATCACGACGACCGCTGGCATCACGCCCGCCCCGCGGGCGGGCGCGATGGTCGTGGATTGGCGCTGCTGTGGCCAGCGACTCGGCCGAGCGCGTGCCAAGCGCGCTGCCCGTGGTGGTGGGGTCGCTACCCCGAGAACGCCCCCTCGGTGCGGGTGCCGGAAGGCCGATGACGCCCAATCGAGTGGAAGCGCGACCGCCGCTGTCGATTCCACGATCGCCGTTCGTAGAGAGGATGAACGGCGCATCCGGCGCCATCGAAAGTAAGGAGATCACGATGGGACGGATAGTTGTACACGAGTTCACCACGCTCGATGGCGTGATCGACAATCCGGCATGGTCCATGGGGTACGGGTATGACCCGAAGATGGGCAGTGCGATCGGCCGGATCATGCAATCGAGCAAGGCGCTGCTGATGGGGCGCAACACCTACGAGTTGTTCGCTCCGACGTGGTCGACGCGGACCGCTGCTGACGATCCCGGCGCGCCGTTCATGAACGAGTCCCCGAAGTACGTCGTGTCATCGACGCTCCAGGATGCCGGCTGGAACAACTCGACGATCCTGGGCGCCTACGACGCCAAGACGATCCGTTCTCTGAAGCAGCAGATCGAAGGTGATGTATACGTCAGCGGGAGCGGAACGCTCGTACGTGCGATGCTCGCTGACGGCCTGGTGGATGAACTGCATCTTTTCATCTTTCCGCTGGCGCTAGGCGCCGGGCCGCGCCTGTTTTCGGACGGCCTGGCAGGCAAGTTCAGCCTTACTGACACCGAGTCCTACGACAACGGCGCTCTGTACGTGGTCTACCAGCCGGTGAGATAGCGCTTGGCTCACTAAGCCTTAGCCTGCCGCTGCTGTCCGGCTCAGCAGGTCGCAGTTAGAGCTGCGCTCGGCTGGGCCGGCAGCCGAGCCCCGCGGCAGCGAAGCCCGGGCCTGCGCGTGCCCGCACGGCCTAACGCGTTCGGAGACGACGGGCATCCAAGAACCCGCCGCCCTGGTCAGCCTCCACCGGCGCCCCATCGGCGCTACGGCCAACGTCGGGGTCCCACCTCCGGCATCCAGAAAGCCTCCGAGGGCCGCCCGACCACGACTCCGAGGGCCGCCCCACCACGACCACCATGAGCGGCACCGTGACTTACGTGCGCGGCCAAACTGAATGGCGATCAGCAGGGGGAGGACGATCGGGCCCCGCGCCCCGGTGTGCCGCTGATTTGGGCGGCTGACACACCCAATCGAGCTGAGATCTGTGGGGAGCTGTCGATTTCACGATTGCCGTTCGTGGAGGAAATGAGACGGCGCATCCGGCGCCGTCCGCCACCCGAAAGGAGCTCAGCAATGTCAACAGGCATCATCAGCGCACCCACCGCATCGCTGCGGCGCACAACGATCGTCGTGGGCGCAGTTGGTGCCGTCGCTACGACGCTCGCGGCGGGGACCATGCGAGCGGCTGGCGTGCACCTGGCCGTTCACGGGAGAATCCCGCTGGGGGGGTTCGCCCAGCTCACGTTCACCGGGGCCGTACTCGGCGGAATGCTCGTCGCCGTTCTCAATCGGCGCAGCACCCTCCCGCGGCGCCGTTTCATCCAGATCGCGGTGGCGCTTACCGCACTGTCCTGCCTGGCGCCCGCGGCAGGTGGCGACGACGCAGCCAGCAAGATCGGGCTGATCGCGGTCCACCTGCTCGCAGCTACGATCATCGCGCCAGTCCTCGCCCGTCACACGAGCCGCTGAGTAGGAGGTTCCGAGCAAATGCCCCAATACCTGCTGTCCGCCTGGCACGACGAGGACTATGCGGTCGACTTCTCCAGCCCCGACGCGCAACAGCGCATGGCCCAGGTCGCAGCCTTCAATGACGAACTGCAACGGTCGGGCGCCTGGGTGTTCGCCGCCGGCCTGCAACCGGCGTCGTCTGCCACGGTCGTGCGGTCCTCCAGCGGTCAGGTCTCGATGACGGATGGCCCCTACGCCGAAACGAAGGAGCAGATGGGTGGCTTCTGGGTCATTGAAGCTGCGGACCTCGACGTCGCGCTCGACCTGGCGGCGAGAGCAGCCGCCGCCAGCGACGGTCCGATCGAGGTCCGCCCGATGCAGGGATGACTGACACCCTCGACGCGGTATTTCGACGCGAAGCCGGGCGCTGCACCGCCACGCTGATCCGCGTCCTCGGCGACATCGACCTCGCCGAGGACGCGGTGGCAGAAGCCTTCGCGATCGCCGCCGAGCAATGGCCGAAGCGAGGGATCCCGCCGAATCCCGGCGGTTGGATCACCACCACTGCCCGCAACAGGGCGATCGACCGGCTTCGCCGGGAGTCGACCCGAGTTAAGCGCCACATCACCGCCTACCAGATGCACAGCCACCAGACCGACCCGGACGCCACCCCTGAACGCGAAGCCCTCGACCGCTTCGTCGACGTCGTCCCCGACGACCAGCTCAGACTCATGTTTCTCTGCTGCCATCCTGCGCTCGCCGCCGACTCACAAGTCGCGCTCACACTCCGTCTGCTCGGCGGCTTGGAGACCGGCGAGATCGCAAGGGCCTTCCTGCTACCCGAAGCGACCATCGCCCAACGCATCGTGCGAGCGAAGCGCAAGCTACGCGACAACCACGCCCCGTATCGAATTCCGGGTGCCGCGCAACTCCCCGATCGGCTCCACGCCGTCCTCGCCTCGATCTACCTGATCTACACCGAAGGACACACCGCCACCGCCGGTTCCGCCCTCACGCGCATCGACCTCTCAACGGAAGCGATCCGCATCGGGCGGGTCCTCGCCACTCTCATGGCGGACGAGCCCGAGGCTGTTGGCCTGCTGGCCTTGATGCTGTTGAGCGAGGCCCGCCGGTCCAGTCGCGTCGGCGCCCACGGGTCGATGGTTCGTCTCGCCGACCAGGACCGTTCGCGATGGAATCCCAAACTGATTGAGGAAGGCCACGGACTGGTCCAGGCCTGCTTGCGGCGCAACCAACCCGGCCCCTTCCAAGTGCAAGCCGCAATCGCCGCCGTTCACACCGACGCCGCCACCGCCGCCGATACCGACTGGTCTCAGATCGTCGCGCTCTACGACCAGCTCTACGCGGTCCAACCGAACCCGGTCGTAGCCTTGAACCGGGCCGTCGCCGTCGGCGCGCTCAATGGCCCCGAAGCTGGGCTAGACGCACTCGCCAACGTCAATCTGGCCGACTACCAGCCATACCACGCCGCCCTCGCGGACCTGCTAACACGGGCGGGGCGGACCGGCGAAGCGGTCGCGGCATACGACCGAGCCATCGAACTCACAGCCAACCAGTCCGAACGAGAATTTCTCAGCCGGCAACGCCAGCACGCGGCAACCATGCCGCCACGCCCTCAGCGCTCGCGGCAGAGCTCACTCTCGACGAAAGCAGGACCGGCGCCCCCGAGCTAGCACTGCCCCGCGATTCGCCACTCGCGGGCCTCTCGTCCGGCCGGTCCGACAGGAGACGGTGCATATGTGCAACGCAGCCAACTCCCCGTCCGTGCTCTGCGTGATCGCTACGCGCGAACAGCGAGCGCCGGACTCGCCTCTTGGGTGCGGCTCAGACGGGATCGACCACCGGACGCTGTAAGGGTGTCCTCAAGGGAACGATCAGCGCACAGCGAAGCGGTCTCTGAGGGCCCTGCTCGTTGCGAATTCCGAGCCTCCGGCCGCAGTAGCGCGGAGTCCGGCTTCGGGTTGCGCGGCGTGTACGGGTCAGTGGCCACACCGCCGGGTACCGGTATGCGGGGCACGTTCATGTCGACAGCCTCAGCCGTGGCGATAGGCTCGGACAGATGAAGCTAGTCGTCGTTGGCGCGACTGGTGGTCTCGGGCATGGTCGTCGCGGAGGCGGTCCGACGGGGGCACGAGGTGCACGCTGTGGTGCGCGATCCGCCGTGCTCGAATCTGCCGGAGGCGGTGCGCAGGGTGCAGGGCGACGTGCTCGACCCTGCGAGCCTGGATGCGGCCGTTGGAGGTCGGGATGCGCTGATCTGCGTGCTCGGCACACCCAGCCCTCGCCGGCTAAGCAGCCTGCTCGAGGACGGAACCCGCAATCTCACCGAGGCGATGAAGCGTGCCGACGTGCCGAGATTGGTGTGCGTGACGCTGCTCGGCATGGCCGACAGCAAACGCAACGCCTCGCCCCTGTATCGCCACGTCATCTTGCGGGCGCTCGCACCGATGGTGCTCGACAAGGAGAACCAGTCGTGCGCGACAGTGGCCTTGAGTGGGTGCTGGTACGGCCCCCGCGGTTCGTCAACCGGGGCGGCGGACCGCCGCGCGTGATCCGCCCAGGCGAGAAGGGGCGGGTGGGGCAGGTCTCCCGCCAGGATCTCGCCCGCGTCCTGATCGACGCGGCCGAGAGACCGGACTACGTGCACGAGGCAATCGTCGTCGGCTCATGACCGGGCGTCGAGGAAGGAGAAGCCAGCATGCCCGAGGCAACCAACACCGGGGGGCGGACCCATACAGCCGGGCGCTCGGCGCGTTCGATGTGCCCTCGATCCTGCGTCGCTGAGCGACGATGTCACGATCCGCGTCGCCGTCCACGACGAGCCGGCTGCGGGGCAAGGACACCGCCGCGTTCCTGTTCGGGGTGCTGACCCAGGAGCTGACCCTGTTCAAGCTGGTGGAGGAGATCGTGGAGGGGAGCAAGAGCGTGGTCTTGTTCGAGACCTCGCTGCGGGGCGAGCGGGCCGACGGACTGAACGTTGTCGATGTCGGCCCGATGGCCTGGTCGGGGATTTGACCGTGTTCTTCCGACCGCGCGCGGCGTTGCAAAACATCGCTCAGGTGATCGGTGGTCACATGGAGCGGCGGTTCGGTCCGCGCGAGGGGATGCCGTGAGGATCGAGCGGATCCTTGTCGTCGGTGGGACCGCGCTGATCGGCGCGCCGGTCGCGCGGCGGCTGCTGGATCAGGGCCATCACGTGCGTCTGCTCGTGCGCGACCATCGCACTGCTCGCGTACGGGGCTGCGCTGTTCGTGTTGATGGCTAAGAAGCGCCGGGCGGCGATCATCAACAACATCGCCTTCAACTTCCTGTCCGTGGCCTTCATTGTTGTCCGGCACCTAATCGGCGAAAAGTCCCACGTTGGGACCATCGTCGATGCGCTCCCTGGAGTCGTCGGCCTCGCATACATGTCCCGCCCAAGAAGAGTCAGAAACACCTTCACGGCGGCGAGCACGGCGAACGTCACAGCGCCTCGGGCCATTGGCGGAGGCCGACGGTGACCGTCAGCCCGCCCGCGCTCCGTCATCCACGCCTCCCAGCGGCCCGGCCCTTCCCCCTCGAGTCGGTAACCGCCGGCAGCCGCAGGCAGTGGGGCTCAGCCGACTCACCGCGCCCCGCGTCGGCCTGCTGACCTAATCCCAGACAATGTTCAAGAGATGAAGGTCGGCGGAGACGTGCTCGTCGCCGGCTCGGTCCAATACGAGTCGGCACGCAGGTCGCAGATCGCTCGCTTTGACGGCGTGCGTCCGCGCGCGGTGGTGCGTTGTCGGGTGCCCGAGGACGTCGCACAAGCCCTCGCGTTTGCAAGAGAGGAAGGGCTGCACGTCGCGCTTCGCAGCGGCGGCCACTGCTTCGCCGGACGCTCGTCGACGACTGGCGTCCTCATCGATGTGAGCGGCATGGACGAGGTGTCGGTCTCTAGTGGCACGGTTACCGTGGGCGCCGGGTCGCGCCTTGCCGACATCTATGACGCGCTTGCTGCTCACGATCTCACGATCGCCGCCGGCTGCGGGCCCACTGTCGGGATCGCCGGCCTGACTCTCGGTGGCGGCCTGGGCATTCTCGGCCGCTCGCACGGCCTCACCGCAGACCAGCTCGTCACCGCTCGCGCGGTGCTCGCCGATGGGCGCATCGTCGACTGCGACGAGGACCGCCACGAGGATCTGTTCTGGGCGCTGCGAGGATCGGGTGGCGGTCAGTTTGCGGCGGTGACGCAGCTGGTGCTGCGGACGCTCCCGGCAATGGACGCCACGGCCTTCCACGTGGTGTGGCCGTGGACCATGGGCGCCGCGGTCGTCGGCGCCTGGCAGGTGTGGGCGCCCGACGCTCCGACCGCGATCGCGGCGAGCCTTCTGGTGAGGACACCCGCCGACCGCGACCGGCCTCCGGTCGTCACCGTTTTCGGGGCGATGCTCGACACCGAATCCGCCGCCCGCGCAGCGCTCGACGAATTCGTCGCCAGTGTCAACGCCGCACCCATGAAGACAAGCTATGCGCCCGGGCCCTACCGCGAGATCAAGCGCTACTTAGCCGAGTACGACGTCTGCTCCGGCCGGCGGCGACCCGTCGAGCGCGAGCCCGGCCACTCGTACTCCAAGTCGGAGTTCTTTCGACGCGAGCTACGTGCCGACGTGATCGTCGAGCTCTTGGAGCGCTTTGCGGACGGGCGGCGGCAGCGGGAAGCGCGCGTGCTGGACTTCACGCCCTGGGCCGGCGCGTATAACCGCGTGGCCGCCGACGCCACCTCGTTCGCCCACCGTGCCGAGCGATTTCTGCTCAAGCAGGAGGTCGTCGTCGACGCGGGCGCATCGCAGGCCGAGCGGCAGGCCGCGCGCGGCTGGCTCTCGCGCTCATGGGCGCTCGTCCACGCATCGGGCTCGGGCGGCGTCTACCCGAACTTCCCCGACCCTGAGCTCGAGGACTCGGCGCGTGCGTACCACGGCGCGAACCTAGAGCGGCTCAGGCGGGTCAAGGCGACCTACGACCCCGAGAACGTCTTCCGGTTCGATCAGTCGGTGCAGCCCACCTAATGACTGGAGACCGAGCCGAAACGGCGGGCTCATCCTCGCCGCCAACCCCGGCGTACACGATCGAGAGACAGTGTTCTGGCGAGATCCGGGACTGTCGCCCGTGCCGCCTAGACCTCCTTCGTCCTCGAGCCGGTCTCAGCGGGAGCGCAACCGCGCAGCGGGCACTCGTGTTGGCTACGCGCCCGCGAGGGCGTTGGAATTGCCCTGCTTAGAGGGCGAGGGTCGTCCGGCGAGGAACTCGTCCAAGACGGGCGCGAGCACCTTGACCTTTAGCCTGTGGCCCATACCTTCGAGAGCACGCAGCTGCGTGTTTGGCAGGACCTCCGCGAGCGCGCGTGACCCGTTTTGGAGGTTGCTGGGACTCTTGGCGCCATAGAGGACGAGCGCGGGTATCGTCACGGACGCCCACTCGCCGGGCCGCAGCGGGTCTCCTTGCATGTTGTGCTCGCCCAGCGCAGCCCAGTCGTAGCGGAGGGTGTGGGCGTTTGCCGTCATGTCCTTCCACATCGGCATCAGCCTCATCGCTGCGACGACCGGGGCCGGCATGCCCATGGCGTTGCGGTTGAAGTGCTTGACCGCGCCGCTTCGGTCGCCGGCGGCGATCAGCTCGTCAAGGCGCTGGCCGTAGTCCGCGGGCGGGCGCTTGTCGGCGCGGTCGACCACGAACGGTGCCTCGTAGACCGCGACTCGCTCGACGCCGATACCGGCGCCCGCGGCCCTGAGCGCGAGCGCCCCGCCGGAGGAGAAACCAAACAGCGATGCGTTGCCGCCGACCGCGGCGATCAAGGCTGAGATGTCTTCAATCTCGCGCTCGACCGCGAATGGCCCGGCCTCGTCGCTGTCACCGCGTCCACGCCGGTCGTAGTTGATGACGGCGTAGTTCGCCGACAGCAGCTCCGCGAGTCCGGTCAGCAGCTTGAACCGGCGATCGAGCTTGCGGTCACCGAGCGCGCCATTGACCAAAATCACGGCGGGCCCGGATCCAGACTGCTCGTAGGCGATCGTTGTTCCGTCTTGTGACTTCACTGTAAGCATGTCGTGCTCCATTCTCTTGTGGTTGACGATGCTGCTTGTTAGCCCGGCGCCGAGCAGCCGACAGATCGGCTGCGCGCGTCGATCCCCACGCCGGTGGGTGACGCCTGCGACCGGTCAGGCGCGAGGCGCAGATAGACCACACCCGTCGTGAACGCCTTGGACTCGAGGAGCCGGAGGGGTAAGCGCCGACTTCTTTCGTTGAACAGGCGTTTGCCAGCGCCGACGACGATCGGGTGAACGAGGAGGTGAAGCTCGTCGAGGAGGCCCTCTTCGAGCAGGAAACGGACCAGAGTGCCGCTGGCTTCGACGTTGATGTTCTTGCCTGGCTGTTCCTTGAGCCTGTGGACCTCGGCTGCCACGTCCCCCGTGATCAGTGCTGTGGGTCCCCAGTCGGGGTCCCTGATCGTGCTGGAGACGAGGACCTTTGGGGTCTCGTTCATGATCGGGGCGTGCGCGATCCGCCTGGCCGCAGGACCCGTGAACACCGAGCGAAACATCTCGTAGGAGCGCCGTCCGTACAGGTGGGTGTCGCTGGCGGCCAGCTGCGCCTGCACGACGTCGGTCATCTCGTCGTTGTAGTAAGGCGGGTTCCACTTGTGCGGCGCCTCAATTACACCGTCGAGAGTGATGAACATTCCTGAAATTAGCCTTCGCATGATGGTGTCTTTCAATCGATGAGTTGGTCACGTCGTGGCCGGCCGGTAGACGAGGTTGACCACGCCACTGCTGAATGTCTGCGAGTCTGCGAGCGTCAGACCCAGCTGCTCTCCGTAGCCCTGGAACAGGCGGGCGCCGGAGCCAACGACGACCGGGAACTGGAGCAGGCGCAGCTCGTCGAGCAGGCCTTCGTGCAGCAGCGAGCGGATCAGGGTTGCGCTGCCGCTGATGTTGATGTTCTTGCCGTCCTGCTGCTTGAGGCGCCTGAGCTCCTCGCCCAGGTCCCCCTTGATCAGGGTCGAGTTCTGCCATTCGGCCTTCTCGAGGGTTCGCGAGGCGACGAGCTTGGGCGTGTTGTTCATCGCGTCGGCCATCCCGCCGCTCTGGCCAGCGAACGACGCGGCGAACGTCTCGTAGGTTTTGCGACCCAGGAGCATGGTGTCGCTCTGGGCCATGATGGAGCCGACCTCCTGCCCGATCTCCGGGGTGAAGTACGGGCCGGTCCACGCCTCGGGTGCTTCCACGACGCCGTCGAGCGACACCATCAGTCCTGCGACTACGTTCCTCATGTTGGTTCCTTTCTTCCGAGCAGTTGCGCGAGCGTTGTTGTGACGCTGGTGAAGATGGACCAGCGCCGTGACGCTCGAATCAGGGGACTCACCAGTCCTTCGCTTTGGGATTCCTGGGAGTCGGCGACGGCTCTAGGATCTGGGTATGGCTGCGGCCCAGGAAGCAGGGGTGGTAGTGGAGTTGCTCGGCCGCGAGCGCGAGCGGGAGGTGATCGAGCAGCTGCTCGCGCGGGCTTGCGAGGGCGATGGAGCGGCCTTGGTGATACGAGGGGAGGCAGGAATCGGGAAGACATCTCTGCTTGACCTCACCCGACGGCCGGCTGAGCCGATGACGGTTCTGCACGTCACCGGAGTTGAGGCGGAATCGGAGCTCGCATTCGCAGGCTTGTTCGGATTGCTGCGGCCGGTTCTGGAATTCGTGACTGACCTGCCAACGAGGCAAGCGGCCGCGCTCGAAGGGGCGCTTGGCTTGGCGCCGGCGTCGGATCCCGACCGATTCTTGGTTTCCGCCGCGGTCCTCGGGCTGATCGCGGCGGCGGCAGAGCGAGAGCCTCTTGTGTGCGTCATCGACGACGCCCAGTGGCTCGATAAGCCCTCCGCGGACGCGCTGGTGTTCGCGGCGAGACGCCTGCGGGCCGAACCGGCGGCGATGCTGTTCGCAGCGCGCGATGGTGAGACTAGGGGGTTTGACGCAGAAGGCGTCGCTGAGCTGAGGCTCGTCGGTCTGCCCGACGAGGCCTCTGTTCGGGTGCTCGAGGAGCGTGTACCACAGGCCGCGCCGGCTGTGCGAGCGAGGCTCGTGGCTGAGGCCGAGGGCAACCCGCTGGCGCTGCTCGAGCTGCCCGGAGCGCTGTCCGACGATCAGCTGTCCGGCCGGGCGCCGTTGCCGACGGCGATGCCGCTCACGCCGCGGCTGTCCGGTGTGTTTCGCGGGCAGGTCGAGCGCTTGCCGGCTCACACGCGGGAGGCGCTCCTCGTGGCTGCGATCGACGGAACGGGGGAACTTCCGACGCTGCTTCGGGCGCTCGCAGAACTTGGCCATGATCCCGACGTGCTGGATCCGGCGGAGCGGGCCGCGTTGCTTCGGACTACCGCGGGCAGCGTGGAGTTTCGCCATCCGTTGGTGCGCGCCGCCGTCTGCGAGGGCGCTGCGCTGGGAGAGCGCCGGCGGGTCCATTTGGTGCTCGCCAACGCCCTCGCCGGAGAGGAGCACGTCGATCGTCGCGTCTGGCATCAGGCGATGGCGTCGGTCGCCGGCGATGAGGAGGTTGCGGTGGCGCTAGAGGCGTCGGCCCGGCGCGCGCAGCTTCGTGCCGGTCACGCGTCGGCCGCCACGGCGTTTGAACGCGCCGCAGAATTGACGCTCGACAGGACCCGATTTGCGCCACGACTCGCGGCGGCGGCCGAGGCGGCCTGGGATGCAGGGCAGCCAGACCGGTCCCTTGAGCTGATCGCGCGCGTGTTGCCGCTGAGCGACGGTCCGCTACGAGCACGAATGGTGTACCTGAGGGGTATCGTTGAAGCTCGCTGCGGAAGCATCAGCGACGCTGTGGCGACGCTGCTCGGCGGCGCCGGCGATGCCGATCCCGAGCTGGCGCTGGCGATGTTGCACGAGGCAGCGGAGGTCGTCGGAGCGGTTGGACAGCTCGGGACGGTTCGCGAAATCGGGGAACGTGCAGCGGGTCTCTCACCGCGGGACGTCCGGGCCAAGTTCAGCCAACGCGTCCTCGTCGGCGCAGGTGCCCTAGTGGCTGGCGAGCTCGAGAAGGCGCGGGCAACGCTGGATGATGCGCTCGCATTGGCCGTTGAGCTCGAAGACGATCCGCGCGTTCAGATCTGGGCTGCCAATGCGGCGGGCGGAGAGCCGGGGGTGGGCCTGCGGTTCACGTCGAGGGCGGTCGAGATCGCCCGCCGGCAAGGCCTATTCAGCGTTCTTCCGCTCGCGCTCGAACATCACGCCAAGGAGCTGCTTCGGGCTGGCCGGCTCGAGCTCGCCTACGCCGCCGCGCAAGAGGGATACGCGCTCTCGATCGAGCTCAGGCACGGGACAGGGTGGCACCTAGCCACGATGGCCTATGTCGAAGCCATCCGCGGCGAGGAGACCCGAGCGCGCGAGCACGGCGACAAAGCACTCACGGCGGCGCACCGAAGCGGGGACATCTTCCTAGCGGCTGGCGCGCGCGCTTCCCTTGGGCTGCTCGAGCTTACGGTGGGGCGCCCGGCAGAAGCCGCCGACGTGCTGCTCGAGATCGCCGCCGGCGAGCGGGACGATCTGACCTTCGTCGCCACTGTCGGACCCGCCGCCAACGCGATCGAGGCGATTGTCCGGGGCCGGCTCCCGCGCGAGAGGGCGGAGGGGCCGATGACGCTGCTGCGCGACTGGGCGCGGCACGCCCCGAACGAAGGGAATCGCTCGATCGTGGCGCGCTGCGAGGCGCTTCTCGCGGTCCGCGGTCCAGACGACTCGTTCGCCGAAGCCGTCGGGCTGAGTCGCACGCTGACGCCCTTCGAGCGTGGGCGCACTGAGCTTCTCTACGGCGAATGGCTGCGCCGCGAGCGGCGCCGGTCAGACGCGCGCGGGCATCTGCGCGAGGCCGCTGAACTGTTCCGCTCGATCGGCGCCCACCCGTGGGCTAAGCGCGCCGAGACCGAGCTGCGCGCGACCGGCGAGACCGCCCGCAAGCGCGAGCCGTCGACGCTGGATCAGCTCACCCCGCAAGAGCTGCAAATCGCAGGCCTCGTCGCAACCGGACTGACCAACCGCGAGGTCGCCTCGCAGCTCTTCCTCAGCCCGCGCACCGTTGAGTACCACCTCCGCAAGGTGTTTACGAAGCTCGGACTCGCATCGCGGACCGAGCTGATTCGGCGCGAAGACATCCGCGCCATGTCGGCATAGAGCTCCCAACTGGTGATCTCCCTGATGCGACCGCGTTGACGGCGAGCGACAGTGGGCGGCATGTCACGCAGTCAGGACACGTCGATCCGCCTCCGTGTGCTGATCATCGATCCGCACGAAGTGTCGCGCGCCGCCGTGCGTGCGCTACTCCAGACCGAAGGCCTCGACGTCGTGGCCGACGTTTCAAGCGGGGAGCTGGCCTTCGCGCTTGGAGACGTCTACCTGGACGTCGCCGTCATCGACATCAGCCGCGGTACCCCAGAGGCATTCAAGCTCGCCGACGCGCTCACGCGGCTGCGATCGATGCCGACGGTCGTGCTCACCTCGAGCACGGCCCCCGATGCCGCACTCAACGGCCACACGTTCATCGCCAAGCCGGATCTCTGTGCCCGACGACTGCGCCTCGCCATGCGACCACACGAACACGACAGCTAGGAGCCGGTCATGTCTATGAACGCGTATCTCGAAAACATCACCACCAAGACAGGCAAGACCCCGGAAGAGTTCGTCGCGCTCGCGCAGGCCGAGGGCCTGCTCGAACCGGGCGTCAAAGCCGGGCAGATCCTCGCCTGGCTCAAGAACGAGTACGGACTGGGACGCGGACACGCGATGGCGATCGTTGCAACTATCAACAAGCAGGCCGGGCCGCCGTCCTCCGCTGAGGAAAAGGTGGCGAAGCACTTCAACGCCAAGAAGTCCAGCTGGCGCCCCGTCTACGAGCAGCTCATCGACAGGGTCAGCGAGTTCGGTCCCGATACGGACGTCGTTGCCGGAGCGAGCTACCTGAGCCTACGAAAGGCGGGCAAGAAGTTCGCGATCATCCAAGTCACCGCCGATCGGCTCGACATCGGCATCAAGCTCAAGGACACTCCGCCGGACCTACGACTCGAGCGCGCCGGCAGTTGGAACGCGATGGTCACACATCGGGTTCGCATCCATACCCCGGAAGAGATCAACCCAGAGCTGTTCGGCTGGCTCGAGCGGGCCTACGCGACCGCCTGATCACCATGAGCGTCATCCAAACAGCTATGTCGATGTCCCTCGACGGATTCATCGCAGGCCCGAACGAGGGAGCAGCCAACGCCGGACTTCACGACTGGCTCACCGACGGCGACCCCCCCAGTCGGATCACCCCCCGCTTCAAGCGCTCGCGGCTCAGGCGCGAGCGCGCGTCCCTCGCCGCTGCCCTACTCCGGCCGGCAGCGGTGGTCGGCGAAGATGCCTTCGCCGTAGCGCCGCAGTTAGAGACCTCGTTTCGTGTCGCCGCGTGCATCCGGGCGTCAACGATCAGGCGCCGGCTGCGCGCAAGCTGCAGGGCAGAGGATCCTGCATCTGCCATGGGCCCGGTGCCTAGGTAAACCCTCCGATCGTGGGCCAATCGCGCACCTGCGCAGGCCCACAGCGCTATCGGCTCCAGATCCGAGAGCTACGGCTTCTCGCTGACCCCAAGCCTGCGGAGATCGGCGTCGAAAGACAGGACACGGGTGCCTCGCTGGTTCGCGATCGCTCCGAGGAAGCAATCGTGCAGGTCAATCGATCGCATGCGATACGTCGTGGCCGCGTCAACGAGCGCCTCGCCGTGCTCGACGTCAAACGCCGGCTCATCGATGATCGCCTCCACGGCCCGTGCGACGTCCTCGCGGCCCCACCCGTACCCAGCTCGCGCGCTCTCAAGCACGAACGCCACCTCAAGCACGGTCGCGGCCAGAACGGTGAGCTTGGTACCAGTCGCTCGCGCCGTCTCGACGCGCCGCCGGACGGCCTGAGCCTGCGAGTCCGTGCCGCCGTCGAGTGCACGGAGCAGAACGTTGGTGTCGACGATCACCGGCCGGTGGACTTCGAGCGACGCTCGGCACGCTCTTCACGTGCGGCTCGCCTTGCCTCCGACCACGGCTGATCGCCGACAGCGGACGGCGGCGGCGCGAACTCGAGCACGCCAACTGGGTGGCGCAGCACGATCTCGTTCTCGCGCGCCTCGACGACGACCCGATCGCCGATGTTGAAACCCGTCGCGTCGCGCACCGCCTTCGGGATCGTGATCTGACCCTTCTTGTAGATCCGCGCAGTGCTCACGAGCTGAAGTATGGCAGATGGGGCCCAGTATGGGCACCAATCTACCGCCACTCCAGAGCCGCTGCGCATGGCGACCCCTCGACGAAGGCCCCGAACCCCTCCGCGTCCAATTGCACCCCGAGACCGCGCAAGGTGCCAAACGCAGCCGAAAACACCGCAAATAGGCGGAAATCGAAGTTGTTCGCGTTGGCTCCATAACCGATCCATTTGCAGGAACGGGATCGAGGACGTGACGGCTCCGCATGCGCGTGTGGTCGAGCTCGTCGAGGACAAGACAACACCGGAGAACCGCTCCGAGGCAGAGATCGCCGGCTACCGATCGGTGCTCGACACGATCCACGCGAGCGCGCTCCAGATCCCATTCAAGCCGAGCGTAATTGAGCAGCTGCATCGCGACCTGTACGAGTTCACCGGCGTGCCGGCGGGGCTCTGGAAGACGGTCGAGAACTCGATCGAGGAGGTTCGCCCCGACGGGACGCGGTTCGTGCGATTCAGAACCGTGTCCGCAGCCGAGACGCCGGCCGCAATGGAGGAACTGCACGACCGCTTCGACCGAGCGATGCGCTCGGTCGAGTACCACCCGCTTCTGCTCGCAGGCTGCTACGTCTTCGACTTCCTCGCGATCCACCCCTTCCGGGACGGCAACGGTCGCATGGGTCGGCTGCTGACGCTGCTGGTGCTCTACCAAGCCGGCTACGAAGTGGGGCGGTACGTCAGCCTCGAGCGGCTCGTCCAGGAGAGCAGCGAGACGTACTACGAGGCTCTTCGGGCGGCTGGGATCGGCTGGCACACTGACGAGCACGACATCACGCCGTGGCTCGACTACATCCTCGGGATCATCGCCGCGGGATACAAGGAGTTCGAGTCCCGTGTCGGCGTCGTCGCCGGGCGCGGCTCGAAGCGAGAGGCGATCAGGCAATTCGTCCGCCAGTCGATCGCGGACGAGTTCACGGTCGCCGACGTTCGCCGCGCAGCCCCAGCTGCGAGCCGGTCCTACATCTCAAAGACACTGGCGAAGATGCGCGATGAGGGCCTGATCGAGCCAACCGGCACCGGAACGAGCGCGCGCTGGCGGCGACTCAGAACGGACTTCTGACCATGTCCCTGTTCGCGCCGTTTATGCAGAGTTGTTTCCCGCTCAGCCGGGAGCCGGTTTGTGCGCCAGCAGCCGCTCGACGAGCCCGAGCTTGGAGCGCTCGAGCACCTCGATCGAGAAGCCCTCGGCCTGGACGTGCTCGAGCGGCTCGCGCAGCACATGGTCGGCTCCGAAGCGAAGCAAGGCCGGCGCGAGCAGCCACTGGACGCCCCGAACCGCTCGAACCGGACTGCGTACGTGCTCGAGCAGCACGAACCGCCCGCCCGGACGGAGCACCCTCTTCACCTCGGCCACAGCCGCGCGGTCGTCCGGGATCGTGCACAACGACAGCGTGCACACGACCGTGTCAAACGTGGCGTCCTCGAATTCGAGCGCCTGCGCGTCCCCCAGCCGCAACTCGACCGGTCGACCCAACTCGACCGCGCGCCGGCGGGCAACGTCCAGCATCGCGGGCACGAAGTCGACGCCCGTAAGTCGGACGCCATCGGGGTAGTGAGGAAGGTTGCGTCCCGTTCCCACCGCAATCTCCAGCACCTCACCCTCGGCCTGGGCGCAGACCCACTCGCGGCCACCGGAGAACAACAGCCGTTCCGGGAGCTTGACGTTTCGGTCGTAGTTGCCCGCTTCCCGCTCATAGACACGGCGGACAGCCTCGGTCTCCTCGAAAGCTGGGGTCACGACGGTGGCCAATCGTAACGATGCTCCCCGCGTCGCCTCGCACCGCACCAATTGATCCCGGCTACCCCTCGGTACCGTGTCGGCCATGTCTGCAGGTCCGGGCAGGGCGCGGGTTGTCCCGACAGAGATCGCATGCGGGGTCGTTGCCGGGCCTCTGTTCGTGAGTACCTTCACGGTTATCGGCGCGAGGCGCGCCGGATACGACTGGCGGCGTCACGCAGTGAGTTCCCTCGCGGCCGGTCGGGGTGGCTGGTCGCAGCGTGCGAACTTCACGCTCACCGGCGCCCTCTACTGCATCGCGGCGCACGGCCTGGCGCGTGGCCCAAGGCGGACCGTAGGGCCGCGCATGGTCCCAGCGCTGATCTTCGGGGTCGGCGTTGGCCTCGTGGGTTCTGGACTGTTCGTGACCGACCCGGTGGCTGGCTTCCCGCCGTCGTGTTGTGATCAGGATGGTACCGACCGTGCGCTCCCAGTTGCACCCACTCGCAGCGGGAAGCTGCACAACCTCTGCGCCTTACCGGTCTTCGCCGGGATCCCGGCTGCGGCCCTGACTTGCGCTACGTCTGCCGCTCGGAGGGAGGAGTATCGCTGGGCTTCGTATTCGGCTGGCTCAGCTATTGCGATGACGAGTGCGTTCGTGCTGTTCGGGGCGGCATTCGCTGGTGCGCCGCACCTTGCCGGGCGAGGCGGTGTCTTTCAGAAAATCTCGGTTGCGGCCGGGTTCGGATGGCTGAGCGGGCTGTCACTTCGCACCCTGACCTCGGTCCTGGCTGTCTCGTAGACAGTCAGTGCGCCACGGGCTCCGCCTCGCCATCCGCGACGTCCCAGGCAAGCGGACGCTCGGGCGGATGGCCCCAATGCTCGTGGCGCCATTCCTGCTCGACCTCGCTCTCGACGATCTTCTCGGCGTTCTCGAGCTGCCGCATCTCGTCTTCCATCCTGCGCTCCTCGCGTGCGAGGCGTCGTTCCTCGGCGCGCACCGTGGCTTCGTAGCGGATCTCCTCGACCCGCAAGCGGGAAAGTGTCTGTGTCTCATTCATGACCCGATCCTCGCGCGGGTGCCCAGCGTTCGCATCCGGGATTCTCCGCACCCTGTTGCCGGCGGCTCGACACGTCGGGCAGGCGCGGCCCAGTACTACGCCGCACCGCGGCCCTGGCTTTGTCCGGATGTTCCCCGGCGGGAGAGGAGCAAGGTTCGGGGAGATCGCCGCATCGGAATCTAGGGGGAAAGGTGATGGCCACCTCGCAGCCAGTGCAGCTGACGGAAGTGGAGGTGCAGGCGCTTGACGCCGCGCGGCTCGAGACGCTCATCGGGCCCGAGCGCATCGCCGGCTTCGAGGCGGCCGCCGACGCCGCCCAGGCAGCACTGGCCGGTCATACCGTCCTCAACGTCAACTCAACCGCAACCGGCGGCGGGGTCGCCGAGATGCTGCAGACGCTGTTGGCCTACGCCCGCGGCGCCGGCATCGACACGCGCTGGGTTGTGATCGACGGCGATCCTGAGTTCTTCGCGATCACCAAACGCATCCACAACGGGCTCTACGGGTCGGCCGGCGACGGCGGTCAACTGGGCAAGGCAGAGCGCGAACACTACGAACGAGTGCTGGCGCGCAACGCGGACGACCTGCTGACCCTGATCAAGCCGGGCGATGTGGTGCTGATCCACGACCCGCAACCGGCCGGCCTCGCGGCGGTCGCCAGTGAGGCGGGCGCCCGAGTGGTCTGGCGCTGTCATGTCGGCCTCGATCATCGCAACGAGTGGTCAGAGCGGGCATGGGAGTTCCTGCGGCCGTATCTGCAGGACGCCGACGCGTTCGTCGTGTCACGCGCCGCGTTCGCTCCACCGTGGGCGGAGGTAGGGCGAACCCACGTCATTGCGCCGTCCATCGATCCGTTCTCGGCCAAGAACGAGCCGATGTCGCACCGCAACGTACGCCTCGCGCTCAGCTACGTCGGGCTGCTCGATGGCGACGGCAGCCCGCCGGTGGTTCCCTTCATCCGGCGCGACGGCTCACTGGGCCGCATCAGCCGCCACGTTGAGATGCTGCAAAGCGGCCCGGCGGTCCCGCCTGACGCTCCCCTCGTGCTCCAGGTTTCCCGCTGGGATTGGATGAAGGACATGGCGGGCGTGATGCGGGGATTCACTGAGCATGTCGACCCCTCCCTCGGCGCTCACCTGATCCTCGCCGGACCGGCAGTGACCGGGGTCGCGGACGACCCGGAGGCGGCACAGGTCTACAACCACTGCGCTGCGCAGTGGAGGGAGCTCCCGGATGCTCAGCGCGGTCGGGTGCACCTCGCCTGTCTGCCCATGAGCGACCCCGACGAATGCGCGACGATCACGAACGCGCTTCAGCGCCACGCCAGCATCGTCGTCCAGAAGAGCGTCGCCGAGGGATTCGGCCTGACCGTGACCGAGGCCATGTGGAAATCACGGGCGATCGTAGCCAGCGCGGTCGGCGGCATCGTGGACCAGATCACCCACGGAGAGGATGGCCTGCTCGTCCACGACCCGCACGATCTGGTCGCGTTCGGCGAGGCGACCCAGCGTCTCCTGACCGCGCCGGACGAGGCGGCACGACTGGGGACCAACGCCCGGACGAGGGCGGCCGAGCAGTTTCTGGGCGACCGCCATCTCGAGCAATACGGCCGGCTGTTCGCCGCTATTTGACCGGCATCGCGTTCCTTGCACGCTTTCCGAATCGGCCACCCGACATGCCGGCAACGCTCCGACGGGTCACGCTTGTAGCAATCAAGCTGGTGCACACGTTCGCGTGGTTCTCGATCGAGTCGTGCATGCTCTACGTGCTCTGGACAGGCTTCAGGAGGCGGTCTGAGCGCAGTGTCGCAATCGCCGCAGGAGTGGTGGCGAGCGAGACTCTGATCTTCGCTGCGAACGGGTTCCGATGCCCGTTGACACTGGTGGCGGAACGCGTCGGCGCCGAGCGCGGGTCAGTTACCGACCTCTACCTGCCGGACTGGTTCGCCCGCAACCTTCCGGCAATCCACGTCCCTCTCATCATGCTCGCCGGATATCTGCACTACAGGAATGAGCGCGGATCGAGGTCGACGGACGCGGTGAGCGAATCGGTTGCGATGAGCTAAACCGTCCCCTTAGGCGGCAAGCACGGGCGCCAACCGCTGCTCCAGAGCGGCGCGAGGCAGCGCGCCGACGATCCGATCGATCTCTTCACCCTCCCGGATCACGACCAGCAGCGGGATCGACTGCGCGCCAAACCTGGCGGCGAGTCCTGGATTCGCGTCGACGTCGACCTTGACGACCTTGAGGTGGCCGGCGTGATGCTTGGCGAGGTCTTCAAGCACGGGCGAGATCATTCGGCACGGCCCGCACCAGGCCGCCCAGAAGTCCACTATTACGGGCACGGTCGCGGTCGTCTCGGCGGTGAACGTGTCGGTGTCTGCGTCGACGACCCAAGGCAGGACGGACTTGCACCGCGGGCAGCGCGGAACGCCCCTGGCGATCGGGCCGACGCGGTTGCGCGCATTGCAGTTTGGACAACCGATGATGGTCATGGTTGCCAGGGTAGTGCCCGACGGGGCCATCACCGAGGCGGTTCAAGGACGATGCGGCCTCGGACGCCCCCGGCGGAAAGCCATTCGTGGGCGGTAGCGACCGTGTCCAGTGGCTGCGCGGCGGCGACGCGAGGGGTCAGACGGCGTGCGTCAACGAGCGCCGCGAGCTCTGCCAGGCGCGGAGCGTCCGTGCGGATCCAGACGTTGTGAACCCGCGTGCCCCGCAGAGGTGTCGGCGCGGCTCCGGCCGCCACACTCACAAACGAGCCGCCGTCGCGGACGGCATCGAGCGCCGAGATGCCGATCACGGCCGCGTCAAGCGCCCCGTCGACGCCGCCTGGGACGACGCGACGGACCGACGCGCCGACTTCCTCGGAGCGAGGGACGAACAGGTCTGCACCGAGCCCATGCACGAGCGACTCGTCGCCCGCAGAGGCGATGGCAACGGTCCTGAGACCGCGTAACGCCGCCAGTTCAAGTGCGAATCCGCCGAGGGCGCCCGCTGCTCCTGTGACGAGCAGCCACTGACCCTCACGGAGGGCGAGGAGGTCCAGGGCCTGGGCGGCGGTCAGGCCGTTGAGCGGGACCGTCGCCGCCTCAACGGGCGAGACGCTGCGCGGTGCTGGAGCAACAGCCTCGGTGTCCAGCACGACGTACTCGGCCTGCGCTCCGACCGACGCGCTGAGCAGATCCCGCATCGCGATCACAGGATCGCCGGCCCGGAAGCGACCGACACCGTCCCCGATCGCGTCGATCACACCGGCGAGGTCCCAGCCGATGCCGATTTGACCGTTGGCGGGCGCCAGCCCACGGTCTGTCAGCCAACCGGCACGCGTCGCGATGTCGACCGGGTTGACCGCGGCGGCCTGCACGTGGACCCGCACCTGGCCCGCCAAGGGCTCGGGAGCGTCGAGCTCAGCAACTTCAAGCACTTCAGGCCCGCCGAAGCGGTGGATGACGACGGCCTTCATCAGCGTCCTCCTCATGCGTGGGAACAGAGCGTCCCGGTTGACGATAAGGGCGCTACTCTCCATTGGAAAGAAGGCACCGAAAAGTGCGTAACCCATGTGGAGGTGTGCGTTGCCGACGATGACCGCGGCCCAGCGCCGGGAAAGAGCACGTGAGGCCTACAACGCGTACGTGGCGGAGTGCCCCTCCCGTCAGGTACTCGACGCAATCAGCGACAAATGGGTCACGCTTGTTCTCAGCGCGCTCGCCGACGGGCCGCAGCGCTACAGCGATCTCTCACGCCGGATCGCCGGGGTGAGCCAGAAAATGCTCACCCAGACACTCCGGCAACTCGAGCGAGATGGGCTGCTGACGCGCACGATCACACCTGCCGTCCCGGTCCGAGTCGACTATGAGCTGACGGCGCTCGGGGAGACAATCCTGCCGGTTGTCGTCGCGATCAAGCAGTGGTCCGAAGCACACATCACCGAGATCCACACTGCCCGGGACTCCTACGACCAACGGGCTCCAGGCTGAGTCAGCTCACGGGCGTCTACAGACCGTCGAGGAGGCGCCGGATCGTCACGGTGTAGGAGTTGAGCGCCGCGCGCCCTCGCAGGGTCAGCGCCACGGACGTTCGTGACGCCGGCCCATTCCCGCTCTTCTCAGAGGCGAGGTAGCCGGCATCCTCCAGCTTGCGCAGATGGGTGATCAGGTTGCCGGGGGTCAGCCCGATCATGTCCTGCAGGCGCGGGAAGGACAGGGCGTCACCCTCCGGCAGCGCCGCCAGCGTGGCGACGATCTGCAACCGGGCGGGGACGTGGATCAGTGGGTCAAGCGCGTCGAGGGTCACCGGCGCTGCAGCCATGCCTGGGCGGCGCTGTATCCGAGAACCACGACGCACAGCGCCACCGCGTCGATCAGCCACACCCCGCGCGGTCCGGCGAACGCGCCCCCGGCGGCGACGACCATGACCGCGATCGCGACGCCAAAGCCGGGCCAGTCCTCGCGGACGGCCTGCACCCCGGCTGCGACCGCGCCCATGGCGATCAACTGTGCCGTCAGCGGGTAGATGCCATAGACGATCGCGTTGCTCACCCCATCGTGGTGCAGGACGCCCTGGAACACCGACACCGCGACCAGGGCCGTCACGATCGCCGCTCCGAACGCGCGCTGTTGACGGACCGAGCGTCCGCTGACCCCGGACAGAGCGCGCCGCTGGAACGTCACGACTGTGGCAATCCAACAGGCCAGGATGCCGTACATGACCCCCAGCCCCGCGGCGGTCGGCCCCTTGTACGGATGCTGTCCACGGACCGACAGCCAGACCGCACCGAGGGCGGCCAGTGCCACGGCCGCGCCGACCAGGGAGAGCTGCGGTGAGGTCAGCTCCAACCGACGCCGCGCACGCCGTGTGGTCTGGTCGAGCAGCCTCGCCGCGTCGCGGGGTTCGAACGCGCCGCCCGGGTCGGATGCGGCCGTGTCATCGATGTCACGGGTTCCGTTCATCGTCCTGCCCCTCCTCATTAAGTTTGCGCTGCAAACGTTACCAAGGTTTGTGACACAAAGTCAAGGGGTAACGAACGGCTCGACGCCTTTCGGTGTTTCCCCACAGGGCCTCGCGCAGGCCTCACGGATGCGGTCGAGCCCCAGCGGTGGTGAGGTCGTCAGCGAACCTTCCTCTCCAAAGGAGCGCCAACGATGGCGATTATCGAGTCAACCGCATACGAGGCGCCCGGCCAGCCCGGTAGCCCGGTCTCACTGCAGGATCGCTACGACAACTTCATCGGCGGGGGCTGGGCCCGGCCGAGCACCGGCGAGTACCGAGACAACGTGACCCCGTCGACCGGCGAGCGCTTCTGCGAGGTCGCCCATTCGGGCGCGCAGGACATCGAGCTCGCGCTCGACGCCGCGCACGCGGCCAAGGATGCATGGGGAGCGCGCTCGCCGGCAGACCGTGCCGCGGTGCTCAACGCGGTCGCGGACGCGATCGAGGAGAACCTCGAAATGCTGGCCGTGGCCGAGAGCTATGAGAACGGCAAGCCGGTGCGCGAGACGCTTGCGGCAGACATCCCGCTGGCCGCCGATCACTTCCGGTATTTCGCCGGCGCGATCCGCTCTGAGGAGGGCCGGATCTCCGAGATCGACGATCAGACCTACGCGTATCACTTCCAGGAGCCATTGGGGGTCGTCGGACAGATCATCCCGTTCAACTTCCCGCTCCTGATGGCGGCATGGAAGATCGCACCAGCACTGGCTGCGGGCAATTGCACGGTCCTCAAGCCGGCCAGTCCGACTCCGTGGTCGATCCTGAAACTGATGGAGGTGATTGGCGACGTGGTCCCACCCGGTGTGATCAACGTCGTCAACGGCCCGGGCGCGGAGATCGGCAAGGCCCTGGCGTCGAACAAGCGGATCGCCAAGATCGGCTTCACCGGCGAGACGGTGACCGGCCGCCTGATCATGTCCTACGCAGCGCAGAACCTGATCCCGTCCACCACCGAGCTCGGCGGCAAGTCGCCCAACATCTTCTTCGAGGATGTGATGGCGGCCGACGATGCGTTCCTGGACAAGGCGATCGAGGGCCTGGTCCTGTACGCGTTCAACAAGGGTGAGGTCTGCACCTGCCCCTCGCGGGCTCTGATCCACGAGTCGATCTACGACGCGTTCATGGAGCGCTGCCTTGACCGGATCGGCCAGATCAAGCAGGGCGACCCGCTCGATCGCGAGACGATGATCGGCCCCCAGGTCTCCACCACGCAACTCGAGAAGATCGAGGCTTATGTGAAGATCGGACGCGACGAGGGCGCCGAGGTGCTCATCGGCGGCGAGCGGCCGCCACTGGACGCGCGGCTTGCGGGCGGGTACTACTTCGAGCCCACCGTGCTCAAGGGCCACAACAAGATGCGGGTGTTCCAGGAGGAGATCTTCGGACCCGTTCTGGCCGTCACCACATTCAAGGATGACGCCGAGGCGCTCGAGATCGCCAACGACACGATGTACGGCCTCGGCGCCGGAGTGTGGACCCGGGACGGAAGCCGCGCCTTCCGGATGGGCCGCGCCATCAAGGCCGGGCGCGTGTGGACCAACTGCTATCACCAGTACCCGGCGCACGCCGCGTTCGGCGGCTACAAGAGCTCCGGGGTGGGACGCGAGAACCACCGCATGATGCTCGAGCACTACAGCCAGACCAAGTGCCTGCTGGTCAGCTACGACCCCAACCCGCTCGGGTTCTTCTGAGAATGAGCCCGACCGTGCCAGCGGTCGCCGCAACCGACGCCGCCCTCGAGGTGATCCGTCGCCTCGAGGGCGACCACGGGCCGCTGATGTTCTTCCAGTCAGGCGGGTGCTGTGATGGCACCTCCCCGATGTGCCTGAAGAACGGCGAGCTCCTGATCGGCGCCCAGGACGTCTGCCTGGGGGAGATTGGCGGCGCCCCGTTCTACATCGACGCCGAACAGTACGAGCGCTGGAGCCAACCGCGCTTCCTCGTTGACGTGGCTGACGGTCCGGCCGAAGGCTTCTCGCTGGAAGGACTCGCGGGGGTTCACTTCGTGACGAGGTCGCCGTCGAAGTCATCGAGTTGAGCGTGCGGTGATCTCGGTTGAACGAGGTGATGCCGACCCCTGACGCACGAGCCCACGCTTACGCGCGCGACCACCCGGTGCCGGGCCGCCTGTACACCTCCGTGCGGGCGGTCGCTCGCGTCGCTCTGCGCGTGTGGTTCCGGATGAGCGTCTCCGGAGTGCAACACGTGCCAAGCGAAGGACCGGCAATCCTCGCCCCCAATCACAAGAACTTCCTGGACCCGTTCTTCATCGGCATCGCGACCCGCCGGCCGGTGCGCTACATGGCAAAGACCGAGCTGTTCCGGGGCGCGCTGGGGTGGCTGTTCCTGCGCCTCGGCGCCTTTCCGGTGCGCCGCGGCGAGGCGGACGCGCAGGCGATCGAGACCGCCCGAGCGATCCTGTCCGCCGGCGGCATCGTGGTGGTGTTCCCGGAGGGCACCCGGATCGAGGCCCCGGATGCACTCGGTTCGCCCCATCATGGCGCCGGGCGGCTCGCACTCGAGACCGGCGCACCGATCGTGCCGGCGGCGATCCGCGGCACCTCCCATCTGTGGCGCGGCTCGTTGCCGCGGGTCAGGCGCGTTCAGCTCGCGTTCCTGCCGCCAGTCGCGCCGGAACCTGCCGGCGGCGACGACCAGAGCGCGGCGCTGATCGATGAGCGCGTCTGGCCGGCGGTCCGGGAGGAGTACGGGCGCCTTCGCGCCGGCCCTGGACTCATCGCCGCGGGCCTCGCCGCGCTGGGGCTGGGCGGTGGCCTGCTCGCACGGCGCAAGCTCGAGCGGTCGCGCCCGCCCCGCCTGCTGGGGTTCGTGGAGCCCCGCCGGAGACGCGGTCGCACGCGGCCCCAGCGGCTCAGGGAGTGGCTGCACCGATAAGCCCGGCAGACCCCGCCGCTGGCCGCATCGTCGTGAGGGCGTTCAACCTCCACCTCCACGACGAGATTCGGGGCCGGAAGGGCCCATGCCAAGGTGGGCAACGACCACGTCATGCTGCGCCGCCACGCGCAGCAGCTTCCTGAGCGCCGGCGCGAGCCCGACCTCGGGGATCGGCAGCTCCACCTCGACGGTGCCGGGCCCACGATCGACGATCCGCACCGGCGCCAGGGCCGTGATCAGGTCCATCATCTCCTGGTTGTTGCCGAGCATCAGGGCCGTGAGCGTGGTGATGCCCTCCTCGCGCGCCCGCGCGCTCAGCACCTCCAGCAGCAGCGTCCCCAGCCCCCGCCCCTGCCAATCGTCGATCACGGTCACGGCGGCCTCGGCCGCGTCCGCGCGATCCGGGTGGCGGACGTACCGAGCAACGCCGACACCCTCGCCCGACTCGTCGAGCGCCACGATCGCCTCATGATCGTGGTGGTCGACCGCCGTCAGATAGTCAACCATCGGCGCACTCAACTCCGGCGTCGCCGCCAGGAAGCGGCGGTAGCGCGACTCCGGGCTCAGGCGCTCGAAGCCCCGCAGCAGCAGTTCCCGGTCGGGGCTGCGTCCCTGGCGAATCCGGACCATCGAGCCATCGCGCAGGACCATCGGCGCACCGACGCTGAGGAGCTCATTCGTGGAGGGCAGCGAGGACACGTGCCCGGCCGGCGTTCCCAGGCCGTCAGCTGTCGGTGGGGAGGATGGCCTGCTCCCACTCGGCGGCCAGATCCGTCATGTTTCCGGCGCCGGTGGTCATCGCGCTGTTACCCGGGGTGAGCGGAGGGTTGGCGCGCGCCGCATCGGCGCTCGCGGCCGCCGCGGACACCTGAGCTTTCACACCCTCGAGCTCGTCCTCGATGTGATAGAGCCGCCGGCTGATCAACACCACGGCGGCGGCAAGCGCGCCGTTCAACACTAGGGATGCTCTATTCCACATGGCCAGCCTCCTCGGCGCTTGATCAGGTGATGTCAGTGTGGCCGGTGCGACCCCGCATGGCATCCGGGGACACCACCGATTCGCCCCCTCGGCAATGCCGGCTCCGGCGGCACGCTGGAGTCCTCGGATGCGACCGCCCGCTCAGCGGTCGGTCACGTGACCGAAGACCGACCGCCCCGCGTACTGCGCGCGCTCGCCGAGCTCCTCTTCGATCCGCAGCAGCTGGTTGTACTTCGCCACCCGCTCGGACCGGGCCGGGGCGCCTGTCTTGATCTGGCCCACACCAGTCGCGACAACGAGGTCGGCGATGAACGTGTCCTCGGTCTCCCCCGAGCGGTGCGAGATCACGCAGCGATAACCGGCCTCGCGCGCCATCTGGATCGTGTCGAGCGTCTCGGTGAGCGTCCCGATCTGATTGAGCTTGATCAGGATCGAGTTCGCGATCCCGCGGTCGATGCCGTCGCGCAGGATCGCCGGGTTCGTCACGAAGATGTCGTCGCCGACGAGCTGCAACCGGTCACCGAGACGGTCGGTCAGCAGCTTCCAGCCGTCCCAGTCCTGCTCGGCCATCCCGTCCTCGAGGAACAGCAGCGGGTAACGCCCGCTGACCGTCTCCCAGTAATCGACCATCTCCTCCGAGCTCAGGGAGCGGCCCTCGCCGGCCAGTTCGTACCGGCCGTCGACGAAGAACTCGCTCGAGGCCGGATCCAGGCTCATGACGAGGTCATCGCTCGGGCGATAGCCGGCGCCCTCGATGGCCTCGACGAGCAGCCTCATCGGCTCCTCGTTGGAGGTCAACGCCGGTGCGAACCCGCCCTCATCACCGACACCAGTCGCGAGCCCCTTGGCCTTCAGCGTGCGATGCAGCTGCTGGTACACCTCGGCGCACATCACCACCGCCTCGGCGAACGAGCCCGCGCCGACCGGGGCGATCATGAACTCTTGGAAATCGACCGGGTTATCGGCGTGGACGCCGCCGTTGAGCACGTTCATCGTCGGCACCGGCAACAGGGTCGCCTCCTCGCCGCCCAGCCACCGGTACAGCGGCATCCCCGCTTCCACCGCCGCCGCCCGCGCCGCCGCCATCGAGACCCCGAGAATCGCATTCGCGCCCAGACGCGTCTTCCCGTCCGTGCCATCCAGCGCGATCAGTGCCTCGTCAAGCTCCCGCTGCCCGGCCGGGTCCAGACCCCGCACCGCGGCGGCGATCTCCCCGTTCACGTTTGCGACCGCGCGCGTCACGCCCTTGCCCCCGAACGGCCCGGAGCCGTCGCGCAGCTCAAGCGCCTCGCGCGTGCCCGTCGATGCGCCCGACGGCACCGCCGCCCGCCCGAACGCCCCCGACGCGAGCGTCACATCCACCTCAATGGTCGGGTTACCGCGACTGTCGAGAATCTGACGAGCACGGACCTTGTTGATGACACTCACAGGGTGGCTCCTTTCAGTCCGGGTTCAGGGCGAGCGAAGCTGAGTTGGGCCCGCTCGGAGCTTCGCAGACCGAGACGAAGCTCGCCTGGCTGAGGGCGCCCGGCTTTCGGCGGACGCGGCGTGGTCGCGGCACGAGGGCTCATCGCTGTGCCGGCTCTGACGGTTGGTTAGGCCGTCATGGTCTGCGCCAGCCGCTGCGAGTTTGCGGCTGCGGCATCGGCGGAGCGCCGTTGCACCGGGAAGCTCGCGGTGACCGTGGTGCCTTCGCCGGGGGCGGATTGGACGTGAACCGCTCCCCGGAGCAGCGCGACGCGCTCTCGCATGCCCAGCAATCCGAATCCGGCGGTGCTGGTGGTCGGGTCAAACCCGTCGCCGTCGTCGCGAACGGTCAGCTCCAAGGCCGCTGGCGTCTCACAGATTTCGATCACCGCGCGCCTGGCCTGACCGTGCTTTGAGGCATTGGTCAGTGCTTCTTGGATGATCCGGTAGACGGCGGTCTCAAGCTCGGCGGTGTGCCGCGTCGGCTCGCGGCCCTGCTCGTATGCCAGCTCGATCGAGCGGTCGACGTCCAAGCCGCGGCGGCTGGCGCGCTCGCAGAGCACCTCGACCGCAGCGGCGAGACCCAGATCATCGAGCGCGGCGGGGCGCAGGTCGGTGACCAGCGCGCGAAGGTTCGATATCCCCTCATCGAGATCGTCGATCGCCCGGACGACCACGTCCTCGAGCACCTGCAGGCCGCCGGTTCGGCGAGCGCCGGACAGGACGATCCGCAGACCAGCGAGGCTCTGAAGAGTCTCGTCGTGCAATTCCCTGGCCCAGCGCCCGCGCTCATCTTCCGCGGCCGCGAGACGCTGGCGATGAAGCTCAGATGCCGTGGTATGAGCGGTCGCGACGGCGGTCGCCGCGCTGATCGCAAACGCCTCCAACAGCCGCTGATCCTCAGCGGTGAACGCCGGCCGCTCCCCCAACCCGTCCACTGCGATCAAAACGCCGAGACCGTGATTGCGAAACACCAGCGGGACGACCAGTCCAGCGTCGGCATCGACCCCAAAACGACCAACACCATGCTGGTCAAACCGCGCACGATTGAGCTCGACGTCCAAGCGCTGAGTCGTGCCCGTGCGCAATACGGCGCTGGCGACCGTGTCGGCCAGCGCGAACCGCTCGCCAATCAGACCCGCGGGGAGCTGTCCGGCGCCCGCAGCCACCACGAGCTCTGCGCCGTCCACAAGCTCGATCAGCAGCGCCCGGGCGCGGACGAGCGCCCGCCCGCGCTTAGCCACCAGCTTAAGGATCACCTCAAGATCGGTCACGCCCCCCACCGCGCGAGTGATCTCCGTGGTCGCCTCGAACGCCGCCACCGAGCGCGCGAGCTCGTCGCCACGCGAGGTGGCGCCCGTGTAGCGCCTGGCGTGATCGATCGCGACACCCGCGAAACGGGCCAGCGTCACGACCGCCTCCTCATCGGCGTCCGTGAACTGCTTCGCGCCGATCTTCTCGGTCAGATACAGACTCCCGAACGGCTCCCCACCGATCAGGATCGGAACCCCCAAGAACGAGTGCATTGGCGGATGTCCGAGCGGGAACCCGTAGGAGTGAGGATGGTCGCCGACCTCGGCAAGACGCAACGGAACCGGAGCGAGGATCAGCTCGCCAAGCACACCCCGCCCGCGCGGGAGGGCGCCGATCTCCCCGTGAGCGTGATCGTCCATGCCCAGGGTGATGAACCGCTCAAGCTCTGTCCGAGAAGCATCCAACACGCCGACCGCGGCGTACCGCGCACCCGTCAACTCGCGCGCCGCCTCCAGCACTCTGTCGACCACGCTCTCGAGGTCCAGATCGCCGAGCACGCTGCTGGCCACCTCCAACAGGCCGCGAGTCTGCTCATCCATCAAGACGCTGCTCCGGTAACCCCGAACCGTCAGAGCTGGGCGGCGGGCGGCTCGCCCGGTCACCGGCGAGCGCCTCCAAGATGAACACCTCCACAGCGATGTCCGGGTCGATGTGGTTATCGCTCATGAAGCCGACCACCTTGCGACCGGTCAGATCCTCGATCGCACGGCTGCAGCTCGTGCGCATGACCTTCTGCCAGAGTCTGCGCAGGCGCAGCACCGCGTCGCTCTCGCCCGCGTCCACAAGGTTGCGCTCGCCTCGCGTCAGGGTGTCCTGGAGCACCACGAACACCGCGTTGTCACCGAATGTCGTCTTCGCGCTCATCGGACCGCGGCCAGTCGTGCCGGCCAGCTCCCGAACGACCGCACTCGAGATCGCCAGCGCAAGCTCACCACCACGCGGGACCACCTCGCTCATCCCGCCTCCTTCCGCGACCCGCCGGCCACACCGCGAGCGGCCGACAGCTCACCGCCCGCCTCCGCGGGCATCCGCCCATGACGCCACACCGCGCGGGTCCGCTCCCAACCCGGCGGCAGGACACCATCGACGACCTCCACGACGCCCAGCCACTCCAGCGCGTCCTTGAAGTCTCCCCTGGACGCCGCTTCCCTCGCGAAACCCAGCGTGTTGGCGACCGCACGCTCATGACGCTCCACGCCGTTCACCCCGGACCCCCGAGCTCAAGCTGACCGCGCACATCCGCGGACCGAGCCACTACTCTCGAGGATCCGGGCCGATTGGCCCGCGACTTCCGGTCCTGGGACTTGTCTGGCCGCATCAACGGCCGAGCCTTTCCCTTGGTCCTGCGGCGAACGCGGCAACGCGCCTGAGGCGTTTGCACACGTCCCTGACCACCCACCATACTCTCGTACGGCACCCAGATGGGGCTCCTCACGAAATATCTACACGCGGGCCCCGTAGCGCGTTGACCGCGATGCAGGTGCGGGGGTCGCCAGGGCCGCCGATGCGTCAACACTCACGGATTCCTCAAAGGCGAAGCCGGCCTCCAGCGCCCGGCGAACCGGGCAGGTGTGGGCCACGCGCTGCAGGCGCTTGATCTGCTCAGCGCTCAGGCCATCGGGCAGATGCAACATGACGTTGACCCGTCTCGGAGTGGTGTCAGCGGCGTAGTCCGCGTCGACACGGAGGCCTTCGCCAAGCTCCCAATCATGGTTGCGCGCGTAGAGCATGATCATCGTGGAAACGCACGATGCGATCGCCGCGGCGACCAGCTCATGCGGCGTCGGGGCGGCGTCGGTTCCTCCCAGATGCTCGGGTTCGTCGGTGATCAGGGTGTGACGTCCGTTGACGTCAACCTCATGGCGGAGCGTGCCGTCGATCGGCCGCGCAGTTGCGGTGTAGAGCATGGCCAACTCGTTGTCTCATGCCTGCCCAACGGCGACATCGGGGAGAAACCGGAATCCGAGCCGGAGAGCTACGCGTCCGGTACGGTGATCCCATGACCGCGGCCGAGCCCGAGTGGAACCGTCCGCCCCTCGGCGGCGCCGAGATCGCGCCTCGGCGGTTCGACCGGCGCGGGTATGAGAAAGAGCTCGAGCGTCTGCAGGTGGAGCTGGTGCGTCTCCAGGACTGGGTCATCCACAAGAGGCTGCGGGTGGTGGTGCTCTTCGAGGGCCGCGACACCGCCGGAAAGGGCGGGACGATCAAGCGGATCACCGAGAAGACCAATCCGCGCGTGGTGCGAACCGTTGCCCTGGGAACCCCCACCGAGCGCGAGCGGACGCAGTGGTACTTCCAGCGCTACGTGTCTCACCTGCCTGCCGCTGGGGAGATTGTCCTGTTCGATCGCAGCTGGTACAACCGCGCCGGCGTCGAGCGCGTCATGGGCTTCTGCACGCAGGACGAGTACGAGGAGTTCATGCGCACCTGTCCCCAGTTCGAACGCGACCTTCTGCGCTCGGGGCTCATCCTCGTCAAGTACTGGCTGTCGGTCAGTGATGAGGAGCAGGAGCGCCGGTTCAAAGCGCGGCTCAACGATCCGGCCAAGCAATGGAAGCTCAGTGGAATGGACCTCGAGGCCCGCCGGCGCTGGGTTGACTATGCGGAGGCCAAGGACGACATGTTCGCCTACACCGACACCCGTGAGTCGCCGTGGTACGTGGTCGAAGCAGATGACAAGCGGACGATGCGGCTCAATCTGATCAGCCACCTGCTCAGCCTCATCCCCTACGAGGAAGTCCACCGCGAGAAGATCAAGCTTCCCCCTCGACAGAGCCGAGCGTACGTGCGGCCACCCCAGCGCGAGCAGAACTATGTGGCGGCCCGCTATCACGTGAACTAGCTGGAAGCCGCCGCCGCAGCCTAGGACGAGTTACGGATCCGGGGCGGTGCTCCCCCCGGATGCCGCGGCCCAGCGGCGGCCGTAGGTTCATCTCAGCTGGACACCCACCCAGGGCCGACCGGTGTTGTCGGCGTTCAACTGAGGAGACGGGCAAGATGCTCTCGCTGTCGAGGTTCTCAATTCATCGCCCCAAGACCGCGCTCGCGTGCTGGTTGGTCATCGCCGCGACGCTGACGCTCATCGGCCTGGGCGTGTCAAGCACCCTGTCTCCGTCGGTCACGGTCGTCCCCGGGACCCAGTCATCCCAGGCTCAGAAGCTGGCCAACGCCACGTTCGGGCCGACGCAGCTGGTGCCGATTCTGCTCGAGGGCCCTCGAGCAGCGCTGAACCGGCAGGGGCCGGGGCTCGTCGCCGCGCTGGCCCGGCGCCCGCACACGAGGGTGCTGTCCGCATGGGATGCCGGGAGCGCGAGCGCCGGGCTCCGCCCCACCCCAACCGCGGCGATGATCGTCGTCTCGGTTGACCGCTCCGAGAGGGACGTCGTCAGCCATGATCAACCGCAGATCCAGCGCATCGTCGGCCGGCGCATCGGTGCGCCGGTCAAGGCTTTCGTCACCGGCCAGCCATCGATTGATCGCGCTCTGAAGGACGCCTCGGTCTCGGACCTGCGCAGCACCGAGCTGATCGCGGTCGCGATCCTGTTCGTGCTCCTGCTCATCGGATTGCGCGCGCCGGTCGCGGCGCTGCTCGTGGTCGCCGTCGGAGCGATCAGCATGCTCGCGGGGTTCGGCGAGGTGGCGCTGCTGGGTCACGTGCTCACGCTCGATCCCGTCGGCGCCGCTCTGGGAAGCATGACGGGCCTCGCGCTCGGGGTCGGCTTCTCGTTGCTGATCCTGGATCGCTTCCATCGCGAGCGGACGTCGTCGGGAGCGCATCCCAAGGATGTCGCGACGGCAGCGCTCACCGACCTGGAGACGACCGGGCGCGCGGTCCTGGTCGCGGGCACGGGAATCATCCTCGCGCTTGCGCTCGTGGCGGTCATCGGACCCACTCAGCTGATGGTGTCCCTCGGGACGGGGATGCTCGCGTGCGCCGCGTTCGCTACGGGCGGTGCGGTCGTCGTCATGCCGGCGGCGCTCGTCCTGCTGGGGCACCGGATCAACTGGCTGGGCTTCCCCGCGCCCGCAGCGCTCACGCGCGCCTGGACGCGGCTGGTCGACGGCGGCGGCTGGGTGACCCGGCACGCGGTGTCCGTCGGCTTTGCCGCGACGCTCCTGCTGGCGGCGCTCGCCGTGCCGGCGTTCGCGTTGCGGTCGGGGCCGCCTGACATCACCCAGCTTCCCGCCGGCGCTCCGGCACGGGTTGCCTTTCAGGAGGTCGCACGCGTGATGGGTCCGGGCTGGGCCACGCCGTACAACGTGATCGTCGTCGCCCGCAACCGCCCGATCACGACCCCGGCGCTGCTGGCCGGCATCAGCCGGTTTGAGACGCAGATCGCCCACGACGCCACCGTCTACTCGGTCGAGGGGCCCGGGACGATCAGCTCAACCTCCAACCAGCTGAAGACCTTCGGCCCGCAGTTGAAGCATTCGGTGAAGATCTCGGACCAGAGCAAGACCCAGCTGCTGGCGCTCGTCAAGGGTCTCGGGCAGGCAGGGACCGGCTCAGCGCAACTGCGGGCCGGATTGGCGGCGGCTGCGTCGGGCGCCAACCAGCTCGGCACGGGATCGGGCAGCGCCCAATCGGGCGCCGGCCAGCTGCATGCTGGGCTGGCACAGGCCAAGGCAGGCTCAGTGACATTGGCCGCCGGTTTGAGCGCGGCCCTGTCCGGCGCCCAGGCCCTCAAGACGGGTGCAAACCAGGCGCTCACGGGTTCCACGCAACTACTGAAGGGGATCGGCCTGGCGCAGGGTCCGGCGGCGCAGAGCCTCCCGGCCTTGAACGCGCTGTCGTCGACCGCCGCAAGCACCAGTTCTGCGCTGGCCGGCGCACCCGGCCAGGCGCACGCCGCCACAAGCGGCATCAACACGGCACTGGCCGAGCTTCAGTCCATGACCTCGGGAAAGGCCGATCCACGCTATGACGCGGCCGTTTCAGCCCTGCAGCAGGCCAACACCGCCGCGACGGGTCTCTCGGCCGCGATCGGCACGGCCAGCGCACGCGCGTTGACCACGAAGGGTCTCGCCGGCGCGATCGCCTACCAGGCGCCCGGCCTCGTTGCCGCGCTCAACATGCTCCACGGCGGGGCGTCACAGCTGCAGTCAGGTCTTACGCAGTTGCGCAACGGCAACGCCGAGCTGGCAACGGGCATCGGGCGCCTCTCCGGCGGCGGCGGCCAGCTCAGCAGCGGCCTGGCCCAGCTCACCGCCGGGGCCGGAGCGCTCCAAACCGGCCTTGGGCAGCTCACCAACGGCGCCGGCCAACTCGCCTCGGGGCTTTCCGGTGGCGTCGGCCCCGCCGGACAGCTCACCACGGGCCTGGGGACAATGCAGGCCGCCGTGGTCAAAGCCCGTGGACAGATTCCCTCGACAGCGGCCCTCAAGACACTGGAGAGGCAGTCACCGGGAATCTTCAGCTCCGGCTACTTCGTCCTGTCCGCCATCGCCGGCGCCCAGCCGGCTCAGCGGAACGCCGCAACGTTCACGATCAATCTCCTGCGCGGGGGCACCGCCGGCCAGATCCTCGTGGTCTCCAAGTATCCGGCTAACGATCCCCGGTCCGATGCCCTCGGCCGCCGACTCGGCAGCCTGGGAGGCGCCTTCGCCCGGCGCCAGAACGTGCAGCTCGCCGTTGGCGGGCCCGCGGGCAACCTCGGTGACCTGACCAGCCTCACCAAGTCGCGCGTACCGCTGGACATCGCCGTCGTGGCACTCTCCATGGCACTGGTGCTGGGGCTGGCGACGCAGGCCGTGCTGCTGCCGGCCGTCGCGACCCTGTTCGCCCTGCTTGTGGCGGCCGCCACGTTCGGAGTCCTGCAGCTGCTGTTCGGCGGCGGCGACCCACCGCTCGGCGGCCCCGGCTACATGGACCCCATGTCCATCATCGGGGTTTTCACCATCGCCTTCGGCATCTCGGTGACGTTCTCGACGATTCTGCTGATGCGCACCCGCGAGGCATACGTGGCCGCGGGCACGCCGTCGAACGCCATCCAGACCGGTCTGCGCGAGACCGCCGCAGGCGCTACGGGCGCCGGCCTCCTGATGGTCGCCGCCCTCATCCCGTTCGCCGTCACCGACCTCATCAATGTCCGCGCGTTCGGCATCGGCGTTGCCACGGCCATCCTGCTCGACACCTTCATTGTCCGCCCGGTGCTGCTGCCCGCCGCGGTCGCGGTGCTGGGCCGCGCGGGCTGGTGGCCGACCCATCCGGGCCCGGCGCCACGAGCGCAGTCCCACAGTGGCGACACACCGCAGCCCGCAGAGCCGGCTGAGGCGCCCATCCCGATTGGAGCCACACGATGACCGGGCACCTGTCGAGCGCCGATGCGGCATGGCTGCACATGGACCGGCCCACCAATCTGATGGTGATCAACTCGGTGCTGCTGTTCGACGAGCCGCTGGATGCCGAGCGCGTCAAGCAGATCTACCGCCGGCGGCTGATCGGCCGCTATCCCCGGTTTCGCCAGCGCGTGATTGAGAGTCGCGTTCCCCTCCGCCCCCCGAGATGGGAGGACGACCCGGAGTTCGACCTTGAACACCACATGCACCATCTGGCTCTCCCGGCGCCGGGCGACACGCATGCGTTGCAGCAGCTCGTCAGCGAGTTGATGGCGATGCCGTTGGACCACAACCGGCCGCTCTGGCAGGTGTACCTGGTGGACGGCTTTGGCGACGGCGCCGCGATGATCACGCGGATGCACCACTGCATCGCCGATGGCATCGCCCTCGCGCGAGTGATGCTCTCGCTGGCTGACTCCGAGGCTGATCCCGAGGTCGCCGGGATCACCGAGGAGCTTCCCGGCGCGACCACCGAGCCGGCGGTGCTCGGCGCGATCGGGCCCGCGTCGCGGATCGTCACCGGGGCCGTCCGCGTCGCCGCCGGAGCGGCGCGCCGAGGAATGCACATGGTCACGTCGCCCTCGTACTCCGCGAGCCTGACGGCGGCGATCAGTCGTGACGCCGCGACGGCAGTCCGCCTGCTGTTCACACCCGCCGACGCGGCCACCGCGATCAAGGGCGACCCCGGGGTCAGCCGGCGGGTTGCCTGGAGCGCGCCCCTGTCACTGCCCCAGATCAAGCACGTCGCGCACCTGCACAACGCGACCGTCAACGACGTCCTGCTCGCAGGGATCAGCGGCGCGCTGCGTCATTACCTCCAGGACCACGACAGTGCCGTCACCGAGATTCAGGCCATGGTGCCATTCAACCTCCGGAATCTCGACAAGCCGCTGCCGCGTGAGCTCGGCAACAAGTTCGGACTCGTGTTCCTGCCGCTCCCGGTCGGCACCAGCGGCAGCTATCGGCGGTTGGTCCAGGTCCACCGCCGCATGCAGAAGATCAAGGACGGGCGCGACGGCGCCGTGTCCTACGGGATGCTGAGCCTCACCGGCCTGACGCCGGAACCGATCGAGCGTCGGATCGTCGACATGTTCTCCGGCAAGGGCACCGCTGTCATGACGAACGTGCCGGGGCCGAAGGAGCAGGTGTATCTCGCCGGCACGCCGGTGAGTGCGGTACTGGTGTGGGCTCCCACCTCGGGTCACATCGGCATGAGCGTCAGCATCTTCAGCTACCGCGGCGAGGTGACGGTCGGCCTGATGGTGGACGCGGCCCTGATCCCCGATCCGGATGAGATCGTCAGCCAGCTCGAGCAGGAGCTCGAGGAGCTGTCCCGCCTCGGCCCTGAGGGTACGCGCCAATCGGCTCGACCCAGACGGCGGTCCGAGTCGGTCGCCGGGGCACTGTGATGCGCCGGCTGGCCACGATCCTGGCGCTGGCGAGCACCCTGTGGGCGGCCGGGGTCGCACTCGCCGCTTTCGGCCAGACCGCCGGCATTGCGCTGACCACCCATCGCGCAGGCCACTCGACGGGGATCGCGGCGTCGATCCACTCCACTGACCCGACGGCACCGGGCGCAAAGCCGAAGGCGGCCATAAGGCTCGTCATCACGTTCCCCGCCGGGACGCGGTTCAACCTGGGGACAGCACTGGTGAAGCCGTGTCGGCTGACCGACAAGCAGCTGACCACACCCTTCGGCCGCGCTTGCCCGCGCGACAGCCAGATCGGCACCGGCGCCGCGATCGCCAACGCGAGCCCGCTGCAGCAGGCGGTTAACACCCGCCTCAAGGTCTATGTGGGCGAGCGCCGTCAGATCGTCCTCGTCGTGCAACCCTTGCTGCCCGGCCTGACTCCGATCGTCATCCGGGCGACCGTCTCCGGCCCCCGGCTGACGCTTCCGATCCCGCGCCTCGCGCTTGGGAGAGCCCACGGGTTCGCCGGCGTCACCGCGGTCTTCGTCTCGTTGACCCTCCACGTCCCGGCCCTCGGCACGGGACGCAACGCGCTGATCGTCGCGGGAAGATGCACGGCGCATCGCTTCGTCGTGAGGTCGCGGTTCCTCTATGCCGACCGCACCCACCTCGAACTCAGCGGCGAGTCGCGGTGTACCTGAGGGCACTCGGTATCGGCGCGATGTACCTGGAACGCTCGCATCCTCACCCGGATGGGACGATGCGCGGCCGCGGCTGAAGCTCGATCCTCAACCCGCGACAGCTCACTGGAGCTGGCCACGGGAGACCGAGAGGATGACGATCGAGCAGCCCACGCCCACGGCCGTGTGGTGCACGCTACCGGACTCGTGCACGGATTCTTCGCGGTCGACACGCTTCAGACGGCGCCCGTGACGCTGTCGAGACGCTGGACGTTGAACGCGGCGCTCGCCACCGCCTGCGCGGTCCTGTGCGCGGCGTGTGGATCGGGCACGGCATCGAGCCTCAGCAGCAGTCTCAGCGGCAGTCTCACGCGAACCAAGACCGCGACCCGGACAACGCCGTCACAGTCAGAATCACGCACGACGTCAGCCGCAACCTCCCAGGAGGCGAAGGCGGCAACCTCCACCAGTTCGACCACGACGTCCTCCCAGACGAAGACGGTGACAACGGCGAAATCGCCCACGACATCGACAAAGACCTCGACCGTCACGACGACGAAGTCGCACACCAAGACCGTCACCACGTCCACATCCACGGCGGTGACGACGACCACAACCTCCACCAATCACGCCGCCGCTGCCGCGGCCGCGGCCGCGGCCGCCGCGAAGGCCGCGAAGAAGAAGGGCACCTCGGAATCGAGCTCCACAACGTCGAGCACCACGACGCCGAGCACCACCACGTCGAGCAACCCGACGCCGAGCTCCTCGGGATCTGGGGGTCTTCCGGGCTGGGCGTGGGCGCTCATCGGCGCTGCCGTGGCGGCACTCGTCGCCTGGGGGATCGTCGCGATCCGCCGGCGCCAAAAGCCCCCTCCACCGTCCGGCCCAGCGGACGCACCCTCTGCAGAGAGCGACTCGCAGCAAGACGACGCGGAGCCACCCGGCTCCGATCCCACGCCACCGGCGCCCGCATAGCACATGAAATGGGACCTTCCGATTGTGGCCGCGTCGCTCCTGGTCGTGGCCGGGGTGTCTCGCCGGCTGATCGACACGCCGTTCACCCCGGCCATGGCCTTCGTGCTGATCGGGCTGCTGGTCGGACCGTTCGTGCTCGACGAGGTGACGGTGTCCTCCACCAGCGCCACGGTCCGGACGCTCGCCGAGGCGACGCTCGCCGTGGTGCTGTTCGCCGACGCCTCACGGATCAAGCTCCGCGTGCTCAGACAGGAGTACGCGGTGCCGCTGCGACTGCTGGCCATCGGGCTGCCGCTCACGATCGTGATGGGCGCGCTGCTGGCGGCGGTCATGTTCGCGCATCTGAACGCCTGGGAAGCGGTGGTGCTGGCCGTGCTGCTGGCGCCCACGGACGCCGCCCTCGGACAAGCGGTGGTGACCGAGCCGCGGCTGCCGTCACGGATTCGGCAGGGGCTCAACGTCGAGAGCGGGCTCAACGACGGGATCTGCGTGCCGTTGCTCCTGATCGCGCTGGCTGCTGCGGACGTCGAGGCCAAGACGAGCACGAGCCATCATGCGATCAGCATCGTGGCCGAAGAGATCGGCTACGGGATCCTCGGGGGCGTGGTGGCGGCCCTGGTGGCCGCCGCCGTGGTGGCGATCGGCCACCGCCGGGACCTGATCAGCGGATCGTGGCTTCAGGTCATCCCGATCGCCGCCGCGGCCCTCGCCTACGGTTTCGCCGCAGCGCTCGGCGGGTCGGGGTTCATCGCGGCCTTCCTCGCCGGGGCCATCTTCGGCGGCTTGGTGCCGGAGGAGTCCGAGGAGGCGTCACGGCTGAACGAGGAGCTGGGGGCGGTGCTCGGGGGCATCACGCTCCTGATCTTCGGCGCCGTGCTTCTGGGGCCGGCTCTGGAACATGTGAGCTGGCAGATCGCGCTCTACGCGGGCCTGAGCCTGACCCTTGTCCGCATGCTGCCGGTCGCCATCGCGATGCTCGGCAGCGCCGCCAGGTGGCCAACGGTCGGGTTCCTCGGCTGGTTCGGCCCGAGGGGCCTGGCGTCGATCGTGTTCGCGGTGATCACTGTCCAGCAGGCGCACCTGGCCGGCGTCGACACGATCCTGCGCGCCACGTACCTGACCATCGGCCTGTCGGTGTTCGCCCACGGGATCACGGCCGTACCGCTGGCCAGGCGTTACGCCCGCTGGTACGAGACGCACCCGCCCCACCGTAGGCCCCCGATGGAAAGCGTCCACGCCCCGCACCATCGCGCCCGTTGGAGGCCGCGCCCCCCGGGCGAGCCCGAGTCATCGATTCCAGCGTGAAGAGCCGCGTTCGAGGCGCGGTGGCCGTCAACGCGGCGCTGCTGACGGCATTTGGGCAGTGGGAGAACCAGTGGCATCGGTGAGGCCGCACGCGGCGGCCACGGCCGCGCTGCTGGCGCGGAGGATCCGGGAGATGTGCATCTGGGACACGCCGACGCGGTCCGCGATCTCGGTCTGGGTGAGGTCGCAGCCGAGCCGCAGCAGGACCACGGTCTGGTCGCGCCGCCCCAGCCCGCGCAGCGCGGAGGTGATCCCCACAGACACCTCGGCCCGCTCCTGCACCGAGCTGTCGCCGGCGAGGACGTCGTGATGCGCGACCGGGTGACCGTCCCGCGACCGGTACGGCGCGTCCAGCGACGCCGGGCGATAGGCGAACCGGACGCGCTCGGCCTCCGCGACCTCTGACGGCGTGAGGTCAAGCTGCGCAGCGATCGCCTCGGTCCTGGCCCCCGGGCCGGCCACCGGCCCGACCGACGCGTGGGCGCGGGCCACGCGACGAGCGCGGTCCTTTGCCCCGCGCGGAACGTGCACGCGCCAGGTGACGTCGCGGAAGTAGCGGCGGATCTCTCCCAGGATCATGGGCCGGGCGTAGGCGGCGAACGTGTCACTGCGGTCGGCCGAGCAGCGGTCGACAGCCTTGATGAGGCCGACGTTGGCGACCTGCACGAGATCCTCGAGATCCTCTCCTCGCCCCTCGTAGCGTCGCGCAAGCCGGCGCGCGAACGGCAGAAAGCGCACGATGATGGTTTCGCGTGCCCGCGCGTCGCCCACCGAGCAGCGGTGAAACAACGCCCCCAGATCGTCGGCCCCCCGGTCGTGCGCGCACGCATGCCGGTCCCGCGTCATGGTCTACTCCCTCGCTGTTCGCGCCTACGGGGTTAGCTGACGGGCTCGCGATCCGGGTTGTGACCGCTACGGCCGGAGCACCGGCCGATTCGCCCCACCTGCGTGGGTTCCCCGCCCGCCGCGGCTGTTCCGCAGCGGTTCGGCTATGTGCGCCGCGACGATATAGGGATGCGGCCGTCTCGGCAAGTGCGCATTCTGGATTTCACCGCTCGCGTAACCAACCGGCCGTATCTGCGAGCGCGGCTGGATCGCGATCCAGCCGCGCTCTGACCTGATCGACGGCCCGCCGCGCGCCCCTACGCGCCGGGCGCCGGGTGGATGTTCTGGTTGACGTGGAAGACGTTGTCAGGGTCGTACTTGGCCTTCACGCGCGCCAGCCGGTCGTAGTTGCCACGGTAGGTGGCGCGGACGCGCTCCTGGCCCTCCTCCATCATGAAGTTGACGTAGGCCCCGCCCGCCGAGTAGGGGTGGGTCGCGTCCCAGTAGCCGACGCACCAGTCGCGCATCGCGCCCGCGTTGGCGGGGTCAGGGTCGACGGCGAAGATGACCTCGGCCCATTTCGCCTCGCGATAGCTGAACGCGGTGTCGGCGGAGTCGACGTCGTGCACGGCCCCGTCGATCGGGTACATGTGCATCGTCGAGTGCATCGACGGGAGCTGCTGGCCCCACTCGAGATGCTTCTCGATGACCTCATCGGACAGCTCGTTGAAGAAGTCTGCGCGCCAGTAGCACTGCAGGCCCTTGGTGTAGAGCCCGTCGAACAGGCTCTGCAGCGCCGGATGGGGCACCGGGCCGACCCCGTGCAGCAGCGGCGTGCCGACATCGTGGACCGGCGCCAGCAGCCGGGTCGCCTCCTCTTCGGAGCCGACGACGCACCACATGATCGCGCACACCTTGCGCATGTGGAGCTCCTCGGGGAACAGGTCGACCGGCGGCACGGTCATCTCGGCGAAGAAGCCGCTGACGGCGCGCGGCGCCGCCGGCATGAACTCACGGTAGAAGCGCATCACCTCCGGCGTCTGCTCGACCGGCCAGAAGGTCGGACCCGCCATCACAGTGGCGCCGACCGGGTGAGTGAGGAACTCGAAGGAGGTGACGACGCCGAAGTTCCCCCCGCCGCCGCGCAGCGCCCAGAACAGATCGGGGTGCTCGTCAGCGCTGGCGTGCACCTGCGAGCCGTCGGCGAGCACCACGTCGGCGCCGATCAGGCTGTCGATGGTGAGTCCGAAGCGGCGCGTCAGGTGGCCGAGGCCCCCGCCGAGGGTGAGGCCGCCGACGCCGGTGGTCGAGATGATCCCCGAGGGTGTGGCGCGGCCGTACTCGGCGGTGGCCTGGTCGACCTGCGCCCACGTGCACCCGCCCCCGACGCGCACTCGGTCGTGCTCAGGATCGACCACCACGTCGGCGATTCCCGCCAGGTCGATGACGAGCCCGTCGTCTACCACGCCCAGGCCGCCGCCGTTGTGTCCGCCGCCCCGCACCGCGATGGCGATGTCGTGGCCGCGTGCGAACGCGATGCAACGCGCAACATCGTCTGGGCTCGCGCAACGCACGAGCACGGCGGGATGGCGGTCGATCATGCCGTTATGGACGGCGCGGGCCTCGTCATAGCCCGGATCTCCAGGCCCGACGATGCTCTGGCTCAGATCCGACAGCTCGCGGCGGGCGGCGTCGGCAACCGACGTAGTGGCGGTCATGTGGTGCTCCCCGGTGTAGGTGGCCATTGAGCACAGGTGTGCTCGCGAGAGAACCTACGCCGGCCCGCCCGAGCTGTCATGACTCGGTTTGACCCACTTTGCGCGGGGTTGAAGGAGACGTGGCATGATCAGATCTGACTATCGGGGCATCAGCAGCTCGCATGGCCAGGCTTCCGGGACCACTTCGCCTCACTCCGTCGTTTCCGTTCGCGGGCCGCGCCCGCGAGCTGGCGACCCTGCGCACGCTGATCCCTCGCGCCAGCGGCGAGGGCCTCAGGTTCGCGCTCATCGGCGGCGAGGCCGGTTCCGGCAAGAGCCGGCTCGTTCACGAGTTCGCGCAGGGCGCGGCCGCCGGAGGCGCGCTCGTGCTCTACGGTGCCTGCGACTCGGTGGTGCAGCGTCCCTACGGGGCCTTCGTCGAGGCGATCGACCAGCTCGTGCGCACCGTCGATGAGGGGACGTTGCCGGCCGATCTCGGTGGGCATGGCGAGGAGCTCGCGCGCCTCGTGCCTGACCTGGCCCAGCGTTTCGGTGAGCGTCCGCTCCCGGTTGCCGCCGATCCGGACACCGAGCGCCACCGTCTGCATGGCGCGGTGGGCGACCTGTTGGCCGCCGCCGGCCGAAGCGCCCCCCTCGTGGTCGTGATCGAGGATGGGCATTGGGCCGACACGCCGACGCTGCTCCTTCTACGCCACCTGGCGCGGGGGGCCGCCGAGGCGCGCGCGCTGGTGGTCACCACGTTTCGCGACACCGAAGCGGAGGTCCCGGAGGCGCTGTCGGCGACGCTCGTGGACCTGCGCCGCTCGGAGGGGGTGGTCCGGCTGCGCCTGGGCGGGCTCAGCGCCGAGGAGATCGGTGACTTCGTGGCGCGCGCGGTGGGTGACGAACGGGTCGCGGATCTTCCGCAGGTCTCCCGGCTCCTGAGCGACCTCACCGGTGGCAACGCCTTCCTCATGACCGAGCTGTGGCGCACGCTGCTGGAGAGCGACGCGACGGCGATCTACGACGGCGGGCCGCGGCTGGCGAGCGCCCTGGCCGAGCTCGGGAGCCCGGAGGGCGTGCGCGAGGTTGTCAGCCAGCGGCTTGCCCGGCTGGACACGGCGACGACCCAACTGCTCGAGCTCGCGGCCGTTGCCGGACCGGAATTCGGTCTTTCAGCCATCACGCGATCGGGGCTGGACGACGAGGAGCGGGCGGCGGCGTTGGAGCAGGCGATCGCCCACGCGATAATCGAGGAGGTCCCATCACCCCAGATCGCGTTCCGGTTCACACACGAGCTGGTGCGGCGCGCGCTGTATGACCGGATGCCCCGGCTGCGTCGAGCCGAGCTGCACCTGCGCGTCGCCGAAGCCCTGGAGCAGGCCGACACGACGGAGAGCAGCCGCGGCCTGGCCGCGCTGGCGTACCACTTCGGCGCCGCGGCACCGGTGGACGGGCCGGAGCGCGCGACCGAATACGCGCTGCTGGCGGGCCGCGCGGCGCTCAGCGCGCTCGCCTTTGACGAGGCCGCGGCCCGCTTTGCCTTCGCGCTCGATCTCGGCATCGGCGACCTGCGCCGGCGAGCGGAGACACAGCTCGAGCTCGGTACCGCACGCTTCCGCGCCGGCGGGTCTGACGACGCGATGGAGGCTTTCCGCGCGGCCGCGCAGATCGCCCGCGACATCGGCGATGCCACGCTGCTGGCGAGCGCCGCGGTGGGGTTCGAGGAGGCGTGCTGGCGTCCCGGGATCACGGACGAGGGTGCCGTCGAACTGCTCGAGGAGGCCTCAGGTGCGCTCGGGAGCGAGGACTCCGAGCTTCGCGTCATGCTCCTCGCCGGGTTGGGTCGCGCCTACGCGTTCCTCGGCAACTACGCGGCCAGCGACGTCGTGCGGCACCGCGCGATCACGATGGCGCGCAACCTGGGCGACCGGCTGGGCTTGGCGACCGTGCTCGTCCGGTCGTACTGGTCGCTGGGCGACGGCAACCTGGACCAGACCCTGGAGATGCTGGCCGAGGCCCGTGACCTCGCGGAGGGCCTGGGCGCCAGCGATCTTCAGACCGAGGCGATGGAATGGCGCGGCGCCGGGCTCATCGCCCGCGGCAACCTTGGCGTGGCCGAGCGCGAGCTCGCCGACGTCCACGCCTTGGCGGCGCGGGCGCGCCAGCCGTTCTCGTTGCACGTCGCGGAGCACTACGCGTCGACCATCGCCCTGTGCGTGGGACACCTCGCCGAGGCCGAGGCGGCCGCCAAGCGCTCGCACGAGTGGAGCCGCCTGCTCACCGGCCGGGCCGCCACCGGCACCTACGGGATCCAGATGTTCGGCATCCGACGTGAGCAGGGGCGCCTGGCCGAGCTCGCCCCTGTCGCGAGGGTGCTCGCCGCCGGCGAGGGGATGCGCGGCGTGTGGCGCCCGGCCTCCGCCGCGCTGCTGGCCGAGCTGGGGATGGAGGACGACGCACGCCGTGAACTGGCGCGCGTACGCCGGGAGGGCCTGGATGCATATCGCCCGACGATCTGGGTCGCGTCGCTGAGCTATCTGGCCGACGCCTCCGCGCTCGTCGGTGACGAGGCGCTGGCCGACCTCCTGTACGCGGAGCTGGCGCCCCTCAGCGGCGGCAACGTGGTGATCGGGCATGGCGTGGCCTGCTATGGCTCGGCGGATCGATATCTCGGGCGCCTGGCGGCGACGCTCGGCGACTACGACCGCGCGGTCGAGCACTTCGAGGGCGCCCTGACCGCCAACCGTGCGATGGGGGCCGACACCTGGAGCGCCCACACCCTCTACGAGTTCGGCCGGGCGCTGAGAATGCGGGGCCACCACGGCGACGAGCAGCAGGCCTCGGCGCTGCTGTCGGAGGCCGCGACGCTCGCCGAACGGATCGGCATGCCGGCGCTGCTGGCTCGCGCCCGCGCGCTCGGCGCCGCGGCTCCGTGGTCGATGACGCCCCCTGACGATCTGTCCTGGCGCGAGGTGGATGTCCTGCGCCTCGTCGCGGCGGGATTGAGCAATCGCGAGATCGGCGAGGAGCTCTGCATCAGCGGGCACACCGTCGCCAACCACGTGCGCAGCATCCTGCGCAAGACCGGCGCCGCCAATCGGACCGAGGCGGCCGGCTACGCCCACCGCCACGCCCTTCTCGACACGGGCGCCAGGCGGTAGGATCGACGCCATGCCGCTGTATGTCATCGAGCGACGCTTCGCTGAGCAGCTCGAGATGACCAGTGACGACGTGAACCTCATCGAGGAGATCAATGCCGACGAGGGCGTGAGCTGGCTGTTCTCCTTCCTCAGCGCTGACCGCTACCGCACCTACTGCCTGTATGAGGCGCCGAGCCCGGACGCGATCGTGGCCGCGGCCAAGCGCGCGGGGATCCCGGCCGACGCGGTCACCGAGGTCAGTCGCGTGACCGCCGACACGTTCCGCTGACGGGCGTTCGCCCGATCAGGGGCTCGGGCGCCGAGCCACGCGCTGGAGATCGGCCTCCAGCTCAACCCCGAGCTCGCGTAGCCGGCGGCGGATCGGCATCTTGGAGGCCTCGTTGGTGTGCAGGGTGTCGACCGCGCACGCCAGGAAGCACGCGGCCCCCAGCGACGTGTTCCAGTTCGCCGCCGCCTGGGAGAGCAGCGAGCCGGTCGCGGGCACGACGAAGCCGGCGACCGCCGAGATGCCGAAGAACACGCAGCCCAGCATGTTGACCGACGGCTGCCACCATCCCACCCCGCCGCGCACCGGCAGCCACCCGTGCCAGCGGCGCCGTGGCGAGGCGCGGTAGGCGATCGCGCCCGAGACGAGGAAGCAGATCGAGCCGCGCCAGTCGGGCCGCCACACCAGCCGGTTGTATTCCGAGCTCGTCACCGCCGTGTGCATCGCCTCGTAGGTGGTGACGTTGAAGAACAGCGTTCCGGCGGACTGGATGATCGCAGCCCACCACGCCGCGCGCCCGCCGTCGGGCGAGCGGCGGTGCGGCCAGGCCAGCCGGCTCTGCAGGGCTCCTCCGAGCGTGAACAGGATGGACCCGGCGAAGAAGGTGACGCCGACGGCCGCATCGCCGACCAATTGGGCGTATCCGGGGAACGGGCCGATGAGGAAGCACGTCGACCCGAGCGCGAAGCAGAGGGCCATCCATCGTTCGCGCGTCATGACGAGGCGCCGGTCGCGTCACACATGGGTTGGCCGTGCATTCAAGCCGCGCCCACCCGCGCCTCGGTCATCCCGTTCGGGTGATGAGGCGCCGCCGCGGCGCGAGGAGGGTTCGGGGCGATGATCGAGACGATCGAGGCGATGCCAGCCGGGACGATCGGCTTTCGCGCATCGGGCAAGCTCACCCGGTCGGACTACCGGAACGTGCTCGAGCCGGTGCTGCGCGAGGCCGCGGAGGCCGGCTCGATCCGGATGCTCTTCGAGCTCGCGGATTTCGATGGGCTGGAGCCCGCGGCGTGGTGGGACGACATGAAGACGGGGCTCGGCCTGGGACTCGGTCATCACTCGGCGTGGAAGAAGTCGGCGATCGTCACCGACGTGGACTGGGTGGCCAAGGCCTTCCGGCTCTTCGCCTGGATGACCCCGGGCGAGGTGAAGGTCTACGGCTCAGCGCGGCGCGACGACGCGCTGGCCTGGGTCGCGGCGTGAGGCCCACACCCGGGCCCTGCCCGGTCGTGGATCACGGCTTCACGTCAAGCGCGGCGATCGCCCGCGCCAGCGCCGGCTCGAGGTCGTCGGCGCGCGGATGCACGTAGAGCGGGCCGGCGCCGTCGGACAGCAGGAGCCGGATCTGGGCCAGACCGCGGGCGTCGAGCGGCCCGTCGCCGAGCAGTCGGTTCACGAGGTCCAGCAGCGTCTGCCGGGATCGCCAGACCTTGCGCCGGCAGATCGGGACGGTGAAGTGCATCGGCCGCAGGGCATCCTGGGCGTCGGCGATCACCCTCCGGATTGCCAGCGCCAGGGCCACACGCTCCGGTGAGCCGATGAGGGCGTGCGCCCGCACGGAGAGGTCGGGGCGCGAATCGGGCGGTATCCCCTCAGCGAGCGCGCGATCGAGCCGGCGTGCACACACGTGTGCGCGGATGCGCGAGCCGGCGGGGGCGCGCCTCACGATGACGCACCCGGGTTTGCTCTCGTCGGCCAACACCAGCATCGTCATGACCATCACCGTCCATCAATGTCACCGTGCCGACCCCGCGCTCGTTAGTTCACCACCCAGGAGCTGACATGTCCAGCCCTGTGCTCCTGGCGACCGCTTCAGAATGCAACTGCAGTCATGCCGCGTTCGCATCGGCGAGCGCTGGATGCGAAAGTTAGTGGCGGCATGGATCTGCAGCTCAAAGACAAGGTCGCCGTCGTCACCGGCGCCGGCAAGGGCATCGGCCACGCCATCACCCGGACGCTGGCCGAGGAAGGCGCGATCGTCGTTGCCGGCAGCCGCAGCGTGGAGAGCCTGACCGGGCTCGAGCGCGTCACCCCGGTGGCAGTCGATCTCGCCCAGCCGGACGGCCCAGCCCGCCTGGTGGCTCGCGCGGTGGAGGACTTCGGACGGGTCGATGTGCTCGTCAACAACGTCGGCGGCGTGCATCCGCGCCTCGACGGGTTCCTCAGCCTCACGGACGAGGACTTCGAAGCGTCGCTGCAGCTCAACTTCTACGCGGCCCTGCGCGCGACGCGTGCCGCGGTCGCGGACATGAGCCAGCGCGGCGCCGGCGTCATCGTCAACGTCGCCTCGGTCAACGCCTTCTTCGAGCCCGACGGCGCCGTCATCGACTACGGCGCCGCCAAGGCGGCGCTGCTCAACGTCGCCAAGTCGCTCTCACAGGAGCTGGGACCCCAGGGCATCCGCATCACCAGCGTCTCCCCCGGCCCGGTCGCGACCGACCTGTGGCTTGGCGACGACGGCGTCGCGGCGAGGATCGGCCGGGCGACGGGAGCCGGCTCGGACGCGATCCGCGCCCAAGCGGTCGCCGGCATGCCCACCGGACGCTTCACCACGCCCGAGGAGGTCGCCGCGATCGTCGCGCTGCTGGCCTCACCCCGGGTCGCCAACGTCACCGGCGCCAGCTGGGTCATCGACGGCGGCCTGATCAAGACGACGTGAACACTGCGCCGGACCGGCACGATGCTGTTGGGGTACGGTCCGCTCCGTGCTCTCGCTGGCGACACGGATGCGGTCGCCACCATTCCTGCTCGTGGCGATGGTGGCGTGGTTCGGCATCGTGCTCGGGTGCGCCGTCGCCGCCGGAGAGCTGCTGGCGCAGGCCGAGCGCCCGGACGGCTCCACCGCCATCGACAGCTCGATCACGTCCTGGATGGTCGCCCACCGCGCGTCCGCCCTCACCGCGGTGGCGCGGGTGCTGTCCGCGGTCGGCAGCCAGAAGGTGCTCACACCGCTGGCGGGAGTCTTCATTGTGCTGCTCCTCGCGCGGCGGCGAGTGTGGCCGGCGCTCGTATTCGCCATCGCCTGGGGCGGGGCAATCGGTCTGTACAACCTGGCCAAGCACTTCGTTCACCGGCCTCGCCCGCCGGCCGGTATCCACCTCACGAGCGTGGCGTCGAGCTCGTTCCCGTCAGGCCATGCGACGCAGAGTATGGCCACGTTCGTCGCGCTGGCCACGCTCGCGGGGCTTGCCATCTCACGCGTGCGCGCCGTCCCGGCGCTCGCGCTCGCGGTCGGGCTCGCTGCCGCCGTGGGGTGGTCACGCGTCTATCTCGGCGTCCACTGGACCACGGATGTCATCGCCGGCTGGCTGATCGGCGCAGGCTGGGTCAGTGTGGTGCTGTGGCTGGCCGGGCGGTTCCGGCCTCACGCTCGCCCGAACGGCGCGCGATGAGCTTGCCGAGCTCCCACAGGACGTAGAGCAGGACCGCGGAGGCGAGGGCCAGCCCGAACTGCCCGACCTTGAGCGGCGTGGTGTTCAGCAGCCGGTTGAACAGGTCCATCTGGGTGACCATCACCGCGAGCGCGAGCTCGGCCAGCGCGGTCCAGTTCACGCGGGGGTTGTCGAATGTCTCAGACGTCAGCGTGGACCGCGTGACGCTGCGGCTCTGATACGCGGCCACGGCGAGCATCAGGCCGAACGCCGTCAGCCCCATCGACGATGCCACCTTCGTGCTGTGGTAGTGCTTGATGCCGAAGTCGATGAGCGCGTCCAGGCAGATTGCCATGAACAGGCCCACCAGCCCCGAGGTCACCTTCACGCCCGTGGTCATGACCGATTCCGTGGCCGGCCGGGGGCGCCGCGCCATCAGCCCGGGAGTGGCCTGGTCCAGGCCGAGGGCGATGCCGAACGGCGCACTGATGAAGAAGTGGATCCACAGGACCTGCGCCGGCGTGAACGGCTGACCCGCCGCGATGTTGAGCAGCGTCGCGCCGAGGAAGGTGAGGACGAATGCGACGAGCGAGATGAGGACGAACCGGACGTACTTCATCAGGTTGTCGTAGAGCTTCCGGCCCTCCGACACGGCGCGGACGATGGTGGCGAAGTTGTCGTCGGTGAGGATCATGCGGCTGGCGTTCTTGGCCACCTCGGTGCCGCTCCCCATCGCGATGCCGATGTGGGCTGCCTTGATCGAGGGCGCGTCGTTGACCCCGTCGCCGGTCATGGCCACGATCTCGCCCTTCTGCTTGAGCGTCTCGGCGAGCAGGACCTTGTGCTCAGGAGCGACGCGCCCGACGACTCCGATTTGCTCGATCCGCTCCATCCGCGCGGACTCGTCCAGGGCGGCGAACTCGGCGCCCAGGATCGCCTCGCCCTCGATCCCGAGCTGCGCGGCGATCGCCGCGCCGGTGACCACGTCGTCGCCCGTGACCATGCGCACCCGGATGTGCGCGGCCTGCGCATCGTGCACCGCCTGCTTGGACTGCGCGCGCGGAGGATCGACCATGCCCACGAGGCTGGTGATCTCAAGGTCTGACACATATGCGAGCAGATCGCCGTCGGGATCAAACGAAGCCCGGTCGAGGTCGCGGACGCCGCAGGCCATGACGCGCAGCCCGTCCTCCTCCATCCGCTGGATGTGGCCCTCCGCCGTGCTCTTGAGCTCCTCGTCCCACGGCACTGTCGCGCCGGCCGACAGCGCGCGGCCCGCCCGCGCCACCACCGCAGGCGCCGCTCCCTTGACGAAGCAGCGCACGACGCCGGCGCCGGAGTCTCCGGGGCTCGTGGTAAAGGCGGCCATGAGCTTGTAGGTGGGATCGAAGGGCAGGGTGGCCAGCCGGGGGTGCCGCTCCCGGGTGGCCGCGACGTCGAGCCCCGCCTTGTGGGCGAGGACGAGCAGCGCACCCTCCGTGGGATCGCCGACGACCGTGCCGTCAACGAGGGACGCGTCGGAGGCGATCACGTACGGGATGATCGCGTCGTCGATCGCGGCCGCGGCGCCGGCGGCGTGCTGGACGTTGCCGTCGAGGCCGTATCCCGAGCCGGAGATCGTGTAGCGATCCGGCGGGGCCACCACCTCGATGGCCGTCATCTGGTTCATGGTCAGCGTGCCCGTCTTGTCGGAGTTGACCGCCGACGTCGAACCGAGCGTCTCGACCGAGGCGAGGTCCTTGAGCACCGCGCCGTGGCGCGCGAGCTCGGCGGCGCCCAGCGACATGACGACCTGCAGCACCGTCGGCATCGCCTCCGGGATGGCGGCGATGGCGAGGGCGATCGCGCTCGTGAACACCGCCGTCGTGGCGAGGTTGCGCTGCGCCCCGAGGACGAACATGACGATCATCGTCACCCCGGCGGCTGCCGCGATCCACAGCGTGAGGATGTTGAGCTGCCGGGTGAGCGGCGTCTGTTCGCGTTTGGTGCTGGCCAGCATCCCGGCGATCCGCCCCACTTCCGTGTGGGTCCCGGTGGCGGTCACGATCATGACGCCGCTCCCGTGGGTCACAGGCGTGTGCATGAACGCCATGTCGGTCTGCTCGCCCGGGGAGAGGCCGGTCCCGGACGGCACCGCGGTCCCTTTGGACGCGGGCACGCTCTCGCCGGTGAGCGCGGCCTCGTCGATCTGCAGCGCCGTCGCCTTGATGATGCGCCCGTCGGCAGGCACGTCGTCTCCGGCGGCCAGAAGGACGACATCGCCGACGACCACCTCCTCGGCGGGGATCTGCGCCTCGGACCCACCGCGCCGCACTCGTGCGGTGGCCTTGACCATCGCCTTGAGTGCGTTCATCGCGCTCTCAGCCTTGCCCTCCTGACGCAGCCCGACGACGGCGTTGACCGCGGTGATCACGAGCAGGAGCACCCCGGTGCTCCACTCCTTGATCGCCAGCGATACGATCGCCGCGCCGACCAGGATGATCTGCATGTAGCTCGTGTACTGCTGCACGAACCGCCGCCAGCCGGGCACCGACTGCTCTGTCGGCAGCGCGTTGGGCCCGTTCTGCGCCAGCAGTTGCGCGGCGGTTTCGTTGGCGAGCCCGACGAGGGGATCGACGTGGAGCCGGGCCGTCACCTCCGCGGGGTCGACGCCGTACCAGTCCTGGTCGGTGTCAGATCCCAGGGCGGACGAATCAGCTGCCGTCGCCATCTGGCCCTCGGCGCACGGTGGATCGTTGCATCGAGGGACAGTGACCCGGCGGTCCGGGCGTCACATCATCCCGATCAGGTGAGGCGCTCACCCGCTTTCTAATCCTCGACGCGGACCTCGTGCTCCCACGCCTCCGGCGGCTGCAGATGCAGGCGCCAGTACCGCTCGGCGATCTCATCGGGGTCAAACGCCGTGCCCGGCGCGACGGCGCCGGTGACGGTCACGCTCGCCGCGTGCACCCCCGACCGCCCAAAGGCCTGGTGCAGCAGCGAGACGAGCGTCCGGACCCCGGCCTTGCCGAGCGAGAGGCTCGTGAACGCGGGTAGCGGGTCGGGCATGCCGCCGGTGATGAGGATCGTCCCGCGGCCGCGCTCGGCCATCCCGGGCGCGACGTGGGCGGCGGCGGTGATCGCGCCGACGACGTTGACCGCCCATGCGTCGAGATGCTGGGCTGCGGTGAGCTCCCCGATCGCGTCGCGTCGCACCAACGCCGCGTTGTAGACGAGCAGCTCCGGCGGCCCGAGGCGAGCGGCGATCTCGTCCAGCGCCCGGCGCAGGCCGTCCTCGTCAGCCGCGTTGGCGGCCACCCCGTACGCCGCATCGGCGGGCAGGGCCGCCAGCGCGGCCTCCACCGTCTCGGTGCCGCGGGCGATCACGCCGACGGGGAGCCCGCCGCGGGCGATCCGCCGGGCCACCGACATGCCAATGCCAGGACCGGCGCCAATGACGATTGCCGTGCCCACCCACCCAAAGGGTAGGAGAAACCTGAACCTTTGAGAGTGCCGAAGGCGGCGGCCCTTCCGGGAGGCTTCCGGTGGTGGACACCCGAGTCGTCACCTGCCCTGCCGAGGCCGTGCGCTTCGAGGTGCTGCCCTTCCCTCGCAGTCTGGAGGAGGCCGCCCAGCTGCCCGAGAAGGTCCGCCTCACGGTCACGTGCTCGCCCAAGCACGGCCCCGATCGCTCCGTCGAGGTGGCGGCCCAGCTGCGCGACCTGGGCCACCAGGTCACGGTGCACGTCGCGGCACGGATGGTGCGCGACCGCGCCCATCTCGACGCGATCCTCGGTGCGATGGCCGATGCCGGCGCTGACGACCTGTTCCTGATCGGCGGCGACGCCGACCCGTCCCACGGCGAGTATGCCTCGGCGGTCGCGCTCATCGACGTCCTCGCCGGGCATCCGCGGCGCCCGCGCACGATCGGCATCGCCGGATATCCGGAGGGCCACCCCGCGATCTCCGATACGGCGCTGCAGCAGGCACTGGCGCACAAGAGCCGATTCGCCGACTATGTGACGACGCAGATGTGCTTTGACGACCAAGCCCTGGTGAGTTGGGTGGCCCAGCAGCGGGAGGGTGGCCTCACGCTGCCCGTGCTGCTCGGGCTGCCGGGCAAGGTGTCGCGCACCAAGCTGCTCGAGCTGTCGGCCCGCATCGGGGTGGGCCCGTCGCTGGCGTTCCTGCGCAAGCAGCAGGGCATCCGGGCACTGCTGTCGCGGGGCTCGGCCGCGGACCGGCTCCACGATCGGCTCGCCCCCGCGCTGGACGATCCCGAGCTCGGGATCGCGGGCTTTCATATCTTCACGTTCAACCAGCTGCTCGAGACCTGGCGCTGGCAGCATGCTCGCGAGGACCTGCAACCCGATCGCACCCGGGAAACGGTCCCGCCCGCCCCCCGTCGCCTGGCTGCGCCGGAGAATGAGCCGGCATAGGCCGGCGCAGCACCCCCAAAGGAGAGAGACCTCATGACCCCCAGCAACCTCCAGGAGCTGCTCGACGAGTCGGGCAACACCGTCGAGCTCCTGCGCAACTCGCAGATCGGCGCCTACATCTACCCGGTCGTCCCCTACGAGTTCACCAACTGGCGCCGCGAGCAGCGCGCCTGGCGCGAGACCGCCGTCCTGTTCGACCAGTCCCACCACATGGCCAACCTGTTCATGCGCGGACCGGGGGCGATCAAGCTCATCTCCGACACCGGCATCAACAGCGTGGCCAACTTCCCGGTCAACATGGCCAAGCAGTTCGTGCCGTGCACGCCGGCGGGTCACGTGATCGGCGACGGGATCCTCTTCCACCTCGACGACGAGGAGTACGTGTGGGTCGGCCGCGCGCCCGTGGCCAACTGGCTCGCCTACCAGGCGGAGACGGGCGGCTATGACGTCGAGATCGAGAAGGACGACCGCTCGCCGGGGCGCCCCTACGGCAAGGCCGTCAGCCGCAAGTACTGGCGGTTCCAGATCCAGGGCCCGAACGCCTGGCAGGTCATCGAGAAGGTCAACGGCGGCCCGGTGGAGCAGCTGAAGTTCTTCCGCATGGCGGAGATGAACGTCGCCGGCCGGCCCGTGCGGACGCTGCGCCACGGGATGGCGGGAGCGCCCGGCCTGGAGCTGTGGGGACCCTATGAGTCCTATGACGAGGTGCGCGGCACCATCCTCGAGGCCGGCCGCGAGTTCGGCATGGAGCCGTGTGGCGCGCGCGCCTACGCCTCCAACACGCTCGAGTCCGGGTGGATCCCGTCGCCGCTGCCGGCCATCTACACGGGTGACGCGCTACGGGGCTACCGCGAGTGGCTGGGCGCCGACAGCTATGAGGCGACCAACGCCCTGGCCGGCAGCTTCGTCTCCGACGCCGTCGAGGACTACTACCTCAACCCGTGGGAGCTCGGCTACGGGCAGTTCGTCAAGTTCGACCACGACTTCCTGGGACGCGACGCGCTCGCCGACATCGACGCCGAGTCCCAGCGCCACAAGGTGACGCTCGCCTGGGACGCCGAGGACGTGGCCAAGATCTTCGCCTCGATGTTCGACACCGAGGGCGAGAGCTACCAGTTCTTCGATCTCCCGATCGCCAACTACGGCTCTTCGAACTTCGACAGCGTGCTCGACGCCGACGGCGAGGTCGTGGGCTACTCGATGTTCAGCGGCTACAGCGCCAACGAGAAGCGCGCGCTGTCGCTGGCCACGATCGACCCACGGGTCGAGATCGGCACCGAGGTGACGGTCGTCTGGGGCGAGCCGGGCGGCGGATCGCTCAAGACGACGGTTGAGCCCCACAAGCAGCTGCGCGTGCGCGCCGTGGTCAGCCCAGTGCCCTACTCGGTGACCGCGCGCACGGAGTACGCGGAGGGCTGGCGGACGGCCGCCGCCCACTGACGCGATGCTGCCCAGCTCCGGACAGACCCTGCAGGAGCTCCTGCGCGGGCGCTCCGCGCAGGCCGAGCGCCTCGAGCGCGAGGTGCTCGAGCTGGGCGAGAGGTGGAGCCCCGGCGACCATCCGCTCATGGGCCGCTGGGTCGCCGGCGAGCTGTCCGGCGCCGAACTGCATGCGTTCGCCGCCGAGCACCACCACGCGGTCCTTGCCCTCGCCGACGCGGCGGCGCGAGCGGCCCGCCTGGCCGACGGCCTGCTCGGTGACCAGCTCCAGCGCTACGCCGCCGGTCAGGAGCGCGCGCTGGAGCTGTGGCTGGGCTTCGCGGCCGGCACCGGGTGGGCCGGGTCGGCGTGGTACTTCGGCGAGGACCCGCTTCCCGAGACGGTGGCGTGTGCCGGCGCGTGGTGCGCGGAGGGTGACTCGCTCGCCGAGCATCTGGTCACCATCTGGGCGCTCGAATCGGCGCTGGCGCCGCTGGCACGGGCGCAGGGCGAGGCGCTGCGCACGCGCTACGGGATGCGCGCCGCCGCGACGCGGTACTTCATCCGCCGAGCCCGGCGGGGCCCGGACGACGCGGCGGTGGCGCAGGCGGGGCTGACCAGCCTCCTCCCGGTCACCGCGCCGCTGGCGCTCGTCTGCCGCGCCGAGCTGGCCTGCCGCAGCTACCTGGAGCTGCTGGACGGCGTCGCCCGCCAGCTGTCAGGAGCGTAGGCGCGGCGGACGCTCTCCACGTAGGGCACCGGAGCCACCACGCCGCGGATCTCGGTCTGGACGTGGCGTTCGACAGTCGGCTTGGCCGAACCACCGTCCTCCTCGCCCCACACGAGCGTGACCTCGGTCCCCGGCTCGGCATGCTGGGCGTCCAGCACCGCCAGCGTGAGCATCTTGCCCTCGTTGGCGCTGTAGCCGATCCAGGTCGACACACCGACCGTCCCGCCGTTGACCGTCACCTTGTCAAACGGGTGCATTGCGTAGACGGCGGAGGGCCAGTCCATGAACTTGGCTCGGTCGGAGTGTCCGAACATCGTGCCGATGGTGTGGGCGACATCGTCATCGTCGAGGGCCAGCGTCACCTTGACGCGGTGCTCGTCCTCCTCGGCCATGCGCTCCAACGCGTCGCGGCCGATGAACTCGTGGTCGAACTTGACCAGGTGACCGTAGCCGAGGTCCCATGGGGTGAAGTAGTAGTCCTCGATGTCGTCGGAATAGAAGCTGCCACCGATCGAGGCCGCCCCCTCATAGCCGGCGGCGGGCAGCCAGCGCCGGTAGCCGGAGAGCTCGTTACCGGTGTAGATGGCCGGCAGCGGCGAGGGGATCCACCCCGACTCCAGCGCGTTGGACGAGTAGGCGCGGCCGCCGACCTGCCGGAGCCCGAACTCGGCGCCGACGGTGACGAGCGCCTCGCGGACGGCCTCGCCGTCGTCCCACGGGCCGAACAGCTCCCACCCGGCCTGTCCGGCCATCCCGTGGCGCAGGGCGCGCACCGGCCGCCCGGCGATCGTCACCGTGGTCATGTTGAAGAACTTGAGGTCCGGGGCGGGCCGGCCCAGCACCGCGTCGATGACCTCCATCGCCCGGGGCCCCTGAACCTGGAACCGGTACGAGCGCCGGCGTCCGTCGGTGCGCAGGGCGCTGCGCTCGTCGCGCTCGAGCTCGACGTCGTAGTCACCGGTCTGCGCGTGGAAGGTGACCCAGTTCAGCACCGGCGCCCGGCCGACCATGTTGTACTCGTCCTCGGCGAGCGCGAACAGGATGACGTCGCCGATCACGTAGCCGTCGGGCGTGCACGGGACGAATTGCTTGGCCTTGTCCACGGCGAAGTTTGCAAACGTATTCACGCCGAGCGCGGACAGGAGTGTCAGTGCGTCAGGCCCCCGCACCGCGAGCTCGGACATGTGGTAGGACTGGTTGAAGAGGACACAGGTGCGCTGCCAGGCCAGCTGCTCGTCGCGCCAGTTGGTGAACTCCGCCGGCACGCCCGGATAGACGTTGGGGCCGGCCTGCGAGTTGCGCAACATGACCGCCGGACTGACACTCTCTGACAGCAGATCCTCAAGACTGCGCTCGGTCATGCTCTCCCTCTCTCTCATGGGGTTGACGGGTCGGCAACCGCGGCCGCCGATTCGGCCGCACCTCCCAGGTAGGCGGCCATCACCGCCGGGTCCCTGCGGACCGCCTCCGGGGCGCCGGCGGCGATCACGCGTCCGAATTCCAGCACCACGACCCGGTCGCAGATGCCCAGCACCAGCCCCATGTCGTGATCGATGAGCAGCGTCGACTGGCCCTGATCGGCCAGCTCGCGCAGCCGCCGCCCCAGCGCCTCGCTCTCGCGGGTGTCCATGCCGGCGGCGGGCTCGTCGAGGCACAGCAGCCGCGGGGCACCAACGATGGCGCGCGCCAGCCCGACCAGCTTGCGCTGGCCCTCGGAGAGCTCGGCGGGCATCGCCTCGGCCACGGGGGCCAGCCCAGTCCGGGTGAGCACCGCGTCCACCCGCTCGGCGCTCGTCGCTTCGCCCGCGGCGACGCTGAGGTTCTCGCGGACGTCGAGGTCGTCGAACAGGTCGGTGCCCTGCCAGGTGCGGGCACACCCCAGCCCGGCGATGGCGTGCGGCGCCAGCCCGGCGACGTCCCGGCCGGCGAGCTCCACGTCGCCCGAGTGGGGCACGAACCCGGTGATGGCGTCGATGAACGTCGTCTTGCCGGCGCCGTTGGGTCCGATCAGGCCCACCAGCTCGCCCTCGGCCACCTGAAGGTCCACCTTGGTGAGCGCGTGGACGCCGCCGAAGGCCACCGACAGTCCTCGGACGTTCAGGACCGGGGCGCCACCCGGACCCGCCCCCCGCCCGCCCGTGGGCCGCGGCGGCCGGCCGTCGGCCCCGTCGGCGCCGTCGGCGCCGTCGGCGCCGTCGGCGGTCTCAGGCGGGCGCAGCGCCACCTCGGGCAGATCGGGGCTGAACGCCGGCCGGCGGTGGGTCTTGCGGTAGAAGGCGCCGGCCACGCCGTCCGGGTTCTGGATCAGCGTGACGATGAGGATCACGCCGCCGAACAACAGGAACCAGTTGCCGTTGAGCCCGAACCACTTGTCCAGCGCGTACGGGAACAGTGCCTGGGTCGAGATCAGGCCCGCGAACACCGCGCCGGAGATCAGCGTGATCCCGCCGGCGTAGGCGAAAGCGATCAGGCTGAGCGCCACCACGGCGGCGAAGCGATCGGCGCTCACCGAGCCGAAGTTGTAGGCGTACAGCGACCCGGCCACCCCGGCGACGACCGCGCTGATGGCGAACGCGGCCAGCTTGACGTTGCGTGGGTTGATCGCCACCGCCGCGGCGGCGCGCTCATTGGACCGCACCGCGAGCATGCGCTGCCCCAGCCGGCCGCGCCGCACGTAGGCGACGAGCAGGCACAGCGCGATGGTGACGGCCAGCACCACCCAGCCGAACACGGGGCTCGGCTGGTTGCCGTCCAGACCCCGGAACGACGCCGCGGGGCCGAGGTCGAGGCCGAGCAGGTGAGGCTCGGGGACCGGGGAGCCGGTCTGCCCGCCGCCCCACGTGGGGTTGTCGAAGTAGAAGCTCTGGATCGCCACCGCGGCCGCGAGCGTCACCACCGCCAGGCTCACGCCGCGCACCCGCAGCGCCGACACCGCGGTGAGCATCCCCACCAACAGGGCCGCGGCGGTGCCGATGATGGGCGCGAGGGGAAAGCCGATCCCGGCGTTGACGGCCAGGTGCGAGATGACGAAGCCGGCGATCCCCGCCAGCGAGAGCTGGACCACGGAGATCTGGCCCACGAACCCGGTCAGCACCACCAGCGACAGCGCCATCACCGTTCCGATAAGCGTGTTGATGAGGGCCTCGCGGAAGTCGAACGGGAGCACCACGAGCGCCGCGGCGCACACCGCGCCGGCGATCACCGAGGTCCGCGCCAGGTTGCGCGGGCGCGGCACCATCGGCAGGCTGCGCTCGACGAGGTCGCCGCGCCGCGGCAGGCTGCCGCCGCGCAGGTACATCACGGCGACCGTGATGAGGAAGATGAGGAGCTCCGCGACGCCGGGGATCGCCGACCCGCCGGACTGGGGGAACCACGACTGCGAGCTCGCGTACTGGACCAGCGACTCGAGGATCCCCAGCCCGATCCCCGCCGCGCAGGCGAGGCCGAACGACGTGAAGCGCGCGATCAGCGCCGCCGTCAGCGCCGGCACGATTTGGAGCGGCAGCGTCTCGGAGTCGAGCTCGGTGATCGCCGCCGCGAGGATGCCGACTGCGCCGGCGATGAACGAGGCCACCAGCGTGTTGCCGAGGCTCAGCCGGCGGGGCGACAGGCCGCCGAGCATCGCCGCCACCTCGTTCTCCGACGCCGCCCGGGTGGCCAGGCCGAACTGCGACCAGCGATACGCCGCCGCCAGGGCCGCCGCCATCGCGATCACGATGCCGGTGAGGATGAACCGGTCCACCGGGATGACCGCGCCCAGGACGTGGACGACGTTCTGGGGGAGGATGGTGGGCTCGGGCTGCGGGGTGTTGCCGAAGGCCAGCAGGACCATGGCCTGGGCGATCAACAGCACCCCCAGCGAGGACACCAGCTTGGCCAGCGGCGAGGCGTTGCGCAGCGGCCGGAAGGCGATCAGCTCCACCAGCACCCCGAACAGCAGGACGATCACGAGGCTCCCCACCAGCGCGGGGGCGGTGGCGAGCTGGACGCTCGCTACCTGACCGGTCTTGAGCGCCCAGTAGGCATAGCCGCCGACCATCGCCACGCCTCCGGTGGCGAGGTTGATCACGCCGGAGCCGCGGTAGGTGAGCACCACCCCCAGCGAGATCGCGGCGATGAGCGCCCCGGGGCCGAGCCCGAGCAGGATGAACAGGAGGATCTGTGTCATGCCTGCTCAGGCCGGCGCACCGTGCCGGCGCGCGAGGCCGCGCGGCGACGCGGCCGCGGTCACGAGGGCGGCTGCAGCCAGGACGCCACCTTCACGAACGCGTGCTTGCCGTGATAGTCGAAGAACTGAGCGCGGTCGTTGCACACCGCCGGGGCCGACGGGTACTTGCCGCAGGCCAGCTGCGGGGCGCCCAGGGCCACCGGGCCCGTGAAGGCCTTGGCCTTCGCCAGGACCGCGTCCGGGGTGATGTGGCCGTAGCCGAGCTCGTTGAGGAACTTCACCGTGGTCAGGACCTGCGCGAACGAGACGATGTTCCACGGGTCCGGCGCGTCGGCGGGGGTCGAGTACTTGGCCGCCACCTTCATGTAGGGCGGCATCCCCGGGTCGGTGGGATCGCCGTACAGCGAGCTGGCGATCGCGTAGGTCCAGATGGGGAAGTCGCCGCCCAGGCCGGCCGCGACCTGTCCGTTGAGGCACAGCGGCGCCGAGACGATCTTCTTGGCGTCGGTGATACCCAGCTGCTTGAGGCCCTTGGCCAGATTCACGCAGCCCGACGAGTCGCTGTAGGGGATGACCATGTCGGCCGAGGTGGCCCCGGCGCTGGTCAGCGGGCCGATGAGGTCGGTCGAGTTCTCGTCGTAGGCGACCTTCTTGACCGACACGCCCGCGGTCTTCAGCGAGCTCGCGATCGCCGCCGCGCCATCGGTGATGCCCGAGATGTTGGGGTAGACGAGGGCCGCGGTCTTGGCGTGCAGCACCTGCGTGGCATAGGTGCCGAACGGCCCCAGCACGTGGGTGACGTCGCCGAACATGATCACTGCGTTCTTCTGGACGGAGTCCACCGGCGTCACGGCGACGCCGACGATCACCGGCTTGGCGCCCGCCACCGTCGAGTAGAACGGCTGGATGCCGATGGCCACCGCGCCCTCGTCGATGACGTTGACCTGCTTGTCAGCGAGCAGTTGCTGCGCGCAGGTCTTGCCCTCCTCCTCGGCGCTGGTGATGAAGCACGTCTTGAGCGCCACCGGATGCCCGTCCACCCCGCCGAGCTCGGTGTTGATGTACTTGACGGCCATCTGCGCGCCGTTGGTGGCGAGCGGGCCGATCGATTGCTGGCCCCCCTGCTGGTTGATCCAGCCGATGGTGACGGGCGGCAGCGACGCATCGGCCTTGCCGGCCTTGCCGCCGATGTACGTCAGGTAGTTCGTCACCGCCTCCGCGCCCGCGCCACCGCTGCCGGCACCGGTCGCGGCGGACGTCTGCGAGGACGTGGTGGCGGGCGCCGCGCTGCTGGTGGCGGCGGCCGAGCTGCTACTGCTGCTGTTGCTGCTGGAACCGCAGGCGGCGATGGCCGCGGCGGCGACCGAGACGGCGACCGCCCCGATCAGCCAGCGATGAGCTTCCGTGATCACTTTGTCTCCTCTGTAAAGGTGTTGTGAGCGAGGCCGGGCGGCCGGGCTCACACTGCCGCGGCGGCTCCCCACAGCTCTCGCGAGGCGATCCGCGCTCCCTCGGCGAGGGCGGCGAGCTTGGCCCACTGGATCTCCGGATGGACGCGGTGGATGAACGCGCCCTGGGCGAAGCCGCAGTCGGTTCCGGCCAACACGTTCTCCCGCCCAACGACGTTGGCGAGCCGGACCAGCCGCTGGGCTACGAGGTCCGGATGCTCCACGACGTTGGTGTGATGCGTGACCACCCCCGGGATGAGCTTCTTGCCCTCCGGGAGGGCCACGTCCTCCCACACCCGCCATTCGTGCTCGTGGCGGGAGTTGGCCTGCTCCATGGCGTAGTAGCCGGCGTTGACCTGCAGGATGAGCCCGACGGTGTCGCGCAGCGGAGGGTCGTAGGCGTGGGGGCCATGCCAGCTGCCCCAGCACACGTGGTAGCGGACGCGCTCCTCGGGCAGACCGCGCAGCGCGTGGTTGAGGGCGTCCACACGCATTTGGGCCCACCGGCGGTAGTCGTCGTCGGTCTGCCCGCGCGAGAGCATCGTGTCCCACTCGTGCATGAGAACCGCGTCGTCGACCTGGAGCAGGAGCCCCGCGTCAACGATCGCCGCGTACTCCTCGTGCAGCGCGTCGGCGAGGCCGTAGATGAACTCCTCCTCGGACGCGTAGTGCTCGTTGGTCAGCCAGTACGCGCTGGCGGGGGCCACCACCGGGAGGAATCCCTCGACCTCCGGGTAAGGCTCGAGCGCCGCCTTGAGGTTGGCGATGTCGCGGTCCAGCGCCGAGCGGTCGTAGGTGATGGGGCCCGTGCAGACCCACTGGACGACCTCTCCGGTGAGGGGATCATCGTCACGAGTGGTCCCCTCGGGGGCGATGTTGCTCGAGCGGGTGGCGGCCTCGTCGAGCGCGTCGAGCTCGGCGTAGGCGCCCGGGAACTGCTGGCGGTCGCGGCTGGGCGGGAGCATGCTCGCTCCCTCGAGCGTCACCAGGCGGGCCTCGAGCCCGCTGACGCGCTCGTACAGGTAGGTGATCCAGCTCGTCTTGCCCATCTCGCCGTCGTCTACGACGTCGATGCCGGCGTCCACCTGGCGCGAGACGATGTCGGAGACCGCGTCGCGCAGCGTCTGCGCGTAGGCCTGCTCGTCATAGCTCTCCCCGGCGTCGCGCGCGGCGAGGAACTCGAGCAATTCCGGTGGCCGGATGAGGCTCCCGGTGTGCGTGGCAAGGATCCTGTCCATCTCGTTTTCTCCCCTCTCCCCGAGTGATGGCGACGTGATCGCCGGGCGATCCTAGGAGCGCCGGCGGGCGCCGCAGAAGGGCGAAGATCGACCGTGCGCTCACCGGCAATGGGCCTCGTTGCAGGTGTGCGCTGAGAGTTAAGTCTCGCGGCTTCCAGGGGTTTTGCCGGTGGTAGCATCACTCGCTCAGCGGCCCGCTTTGGAGAGAGGGGGACAAGCGGCGATTCCCAGTGGATTGCCCTGTACCGGCATGTCTTTGCTGATCGACACGGCTGTCGTGGCGCCCCAGGACCGCGTCGAGTTCTGGGCCAACTCCTCATATGACGTCTACCACCCGCTGCAGATCCGCACGGACGCTGCCGAGCGGTTTCAGGCGCGGATGTGGGGCGAGTGGTTGGCCTCGGTCGGCCTGTTCCGGGTCGCCGCCCTGCCCAACACCATGAGCCGGACGCGCGGCGAGATCGCCGCCGGCGACCCGGAGTGCCTGCACCTCTCGATCCTCCTGCGCGGCCACCTCCATGGCGCCCAGCACCACCGCGAGTGCGTGCTGGCCCCCGGTGATATGACGACCTACGACACCTCCGAGCCGGCCATCTTCCGCGCCGGGGAGCCGTTCGACCTGCTCGTGCTCAAGCTGCCCAAAGCGACGCTGGGCAAGCACGCCGCCAATGTGTCGCGCCAGACCGCGGTGCGGATTCCCGGCAACACCGGCCTGCCGCGCCTCGCGGTGCGATTCTTCTGCGGCGCCGCCGCGGGCCTGGCCGACGGCAGCATCGCCCGCAATGACACGGGGCTGGCCGAGCACGTGATCGACCTCGTGCGCCGCCTGTACCTCGACGTCGACGCCACCCAGTCCCAGCGGCCGCACTCTCAGGCCGAGCTGCTGCTCCACGCCCAGGCCTACATCGACGCCAACCTGGGCAACCCCAACCTCAACCCCGAGCAGGTGGCCCGGGCCTGCTTCATCTCCACGCGCTATCTGCACCGGGTGTTCGCCCGCCAGGGGCTGAGCGTGTGCGACTGGATCCGCTCGGAGCGGCTCGATCGCTGCCGCACCGATCTGCGTGACCCGGCCTACGCGGATCTGTCGATCTCGGCCATCGCCAGCCGCTGGGGGCTGCCCAGCGCCCCGCACTTCAGCCGGCTGTTCCGCGTGGCCTATGGCTGTTCGCCCCGCGAGTTCCGGCGCGCCGCGGCCGACGAGGACATGCCGTCCGGCTTCGCCGCCGCTCCGGGCTTCGACGCCAGATGACCGTCGAGGCCCCGATCGCCACCGCGGCACTCGAGATCGCGGGGCTCACCGCCGGATATGACGGCGCGCCCGTGCTGCGCGAACTCACCCTGTCGGTGTCGGGCGGCGAGGTGGTGGCACTGATGGGGGCCAACGGCGCGGGCAAGACGACGACTCTGCGGGCGATCTCCGGCCTGGTCAAACCCCTCGCCGGCACCATCGCGCTCGAGGGCCGGGACCTGTCGGGCATGTCGCCGACCGCTCGCGTGCGGGCCGGGATCGTCCACGTGCCCCAGGACCGCGGGATCTTCTACGGCCTGACCGTGGACGAGCACTTCCGCCTCGACGGCCAGGGCGACCGCGACCGTGCCGAGGCGGCATTCGAACACTTCCCGGCGCTGCGCGATCTCCGCGGCCGCCGGGCGGGCCTGCTGTCGGGCGGAGAGCAGCAGATGCTGGCCATTGCGCGGGCGCTGACGCGCAAGCCCAAGCTGCTGCTGCTCGACGAGCTCAGCCTCGGGCTCGCCCCGATCATCGTCGAGCGCCTCCTGCCCGTCGTGCGCGCCGCGGCCGACAACGAGCGGACCGCCGTGCTCCTCGTTGAGCAGCACGTTCACCTGGCGCTGGAGATCGCCGATCGCGGCTACGTCCTCTCCCACGGCGAACTGGTGGCGCACGACACCGCCGAGCGGCTGCGCAGCGACAGCTCGCTGCTGGCCGCCAGCTATCTGGGTGAGCGGCGAGCCTAACCACTTTTAGTACGATTCGCGCTCGTGTACCAAATCGGTCTGCGGGCGATCACGCGGCCGGCTTGCCCCCAGCAGGGCCGCGTACACCGGCCTGAGCCGGTCATAGTCACCGCGGAAGCCGCGGGCGGCGTCGGCATACAGGAACGACTCCCCCATGCGAACGATGGCGTAGGCGATCACCGCCGCCTCGGCGGGCGGCTCGTAGCCGTGCGCGACCTCGGCCTCGATCATCTCCTGCAGGACCGCCACCACCTGCGGCTCGACCACCCCGTCGGAGGCGGTGAGGATGCGCTGCGCCGTCTCGCGCTCCTGGTCGAGGAACGCCCGGAGCGCCGGCGCTTCGGCCAGCGCCCGCAACTGGCGCTCGAACACGTCCACGAGTCGCCACGCGCCGGTGCCCGGCACCGAGCGCTCGATGCGGCGAAACAGCGGCACCACCAACGTCACCACCGCGGTCCCGATGACGTCGTCGCGCGATCCGTACCAGCGGTGGACGGTGGCGCGCGACAGTCCGAGCTCCAAGCAGATGGCCTGGACGTCGATTCGCCGGCCGGCCAGGAAGCGCCGCCGCACCGCGTCCAGCAGCTCCTCCTTGGTCGCGGCCGGTGGACGACCCCTCACTCGCGGGACGCGATTCCCGGTCACCGCGAGAACGCTACCTGTCGCGCTTTGCGACCCATCGAGACGAGGAGGAGGGACTGATGTTGACAACGGCTCTGCGGAGCGGGCGCGTCCGGGCGCTGACAGCGGGCGCGGCCGCCGTGGCGGTTGCCGCCGCGCTGGGGACGGCCTCGGCGTCGGCGAAGGGCACGGTGTGGCTGTGCAAACCCGGCGCCAGGCCCGATCCCTGCACGCCTGGGCTGTCCACCACCGTCTACAACGCCCCGCTGACCAGGGCGATCCGGGTCGAGAACCCGGCTGCCCGGCGCAACCCGCCGATCGACTGCTTCTACGTCTACCCCACGGTCAGCGACGAGACGACCGGCAACAGCGACCTGATGATCCAGGACACGGAGCGCTCGATCGCGCTCTACCAGGTGTCGCGCTACTCGCAGGACTGCAGGGTGTACGCGCCGATGTACCGGCAGGTGACCCTGGCCGGCGCCGGCCTGCCCGGCACGTCGGGCTCGGCGTCCAAGGCCAACCCCGCGCTCGGCGTGGCCGACGTGGAGGCGGCGCTGAAGACCTACCTGTCGCGCTACAACCACGGCCGCGGCTTCGTGCTCATCGGCCACTCCCAGGGCTCGGGGGTGCTCGAGGCCGTGATCGCCAAGATGGTGGACCCGCACCCCGCGGTGCGCAGGCACCTGCTGTCGGCGATCCTCCTGGGCGGCAACGTGCTGGTCAAGGGCAACACTGGCATCGGCGGTGACTTCAAGCACATCCCGGCGTGCCGCGGCGACGCCCAGTTGGGGTGCGTGATCGCCTTCTCGACATTCGACCAGGCCGTGCCCCCAGACAGCCTGTTCGGCCGCATCGGGAACCTCAACCTCGGACCGAAGCCGGCGAAGGGTGATCAGGTGCTGTGCACCAACCCGGCCAACCTCGCCGGCGGCAGCGGCATCCTGGACCCGATCCAGCCCAGCGCGCCGTTCGCTCCGGGGTCGATCATCGCCGCGGGCCTGGGCGCGCTCAAGTGGACCGTCCCGACTCCCTCCACGATGTACTGGACCTCACCGGGGTCCTACACCGCGCGCTGCGAGGACTCGAACGGCGCCCATGTCCTCATGGTCGCGCCTCGCAACGGGGCTCAGACGCCGGCACCGGCCCCGACCCCGGAGTGGGGTCTGCACCTGCTCGACGCCACCCTGTCTCAGGGCAACCTCATCAACATCGTCGCCGCGGAGTCCAGGGCGTACCTCGCACGCGGGGCGTAACCACAGCGCGCACGACGGCCGAGTCGCTCAGGTGACCGGAGAGCGGGTGGAGGCCCGCAGCCGGCGGAACCGGACCTGAGCCTCGGCCGGCCGGGCCGCGATGACGGTCGGATCCGGCTCGGCGTGCACCACGAGCACCGGTGCCGGGCTGTGGCGCACGAGCCAGTGGCTGAGGCTCCCGAGCACCGATCGCAACCGGCCACACGGGCGCGCACCGAGCATCACGAGGTCATGGCGGCCCTGGACGAGCTGGCGCGTGAGCGCGGCCCGGATGGGTAGGGCGGTGACGATGGTGGTGACCGAGACGTCATTCGGGACGCGATCGGTGGCCTCGCGCATGAGATCGTGCGCGGTGGGGTCGGTCGCCGGGACCGCGAGTGGCACGGCCGCGGCCACGCCGAGGTAGGCGCACGCGGGCAGTCGCCGCTCGGCGGCGATCAGCGTCAGCCGGCTGCGCTCACGCTGGGCGAGGTCGATCGCCTGGTCCAGGGCTTCCTTGGAATCGATCGATCCGTCGATCACGACGAGGACGTTGCGGAACATCTCTCTCTCCCTTTCCAGCGCCTGGCAGGCCTGGTATGCATGACGTTACATCCTGTTCACCACTGAGGTCAACGGGCGGTGTGCGCATGGCGGACGTATGGACGGCCGGCGGAGCGGCGCACCGTCACTGCGCCGCCCCAACCGGCCGGCGTTTCCCCTCAGGCCGAGGGCGCGTGCGCTGCCATGGTCGTGAGCGTGTGCGCGTATCGGAATGGGGTCTAGACCCCATTGCCGATGCACGCGTGCCGCCCGCTCCGCTGACGAGCGAAGGTCCCGACATGGCCGGCTGTTCAACCCGTAGGGTCACCCGCGATGCCCGGATCGGTGACCGCCGCGCTGCTGAGGAGCTTTGACCCCACCACCGTCCTCATCCTCAACCTGTGCGGCACGTTCGTGTTCGGGCTCAGCGGCGGGCTGGCCGGGGTGCGAGCCCGCCTGGACCCGTTCGGCGTCGTGGTGCTGGCCGCGGTCGTGGGCCTGGCCGGCGGGATCACCCGCGACGTGCTCATCGGGCGGCCACCGTCGACGTTTCGCGACTGGCGCTACCTCGCCGTGGTCGGCGCGGCGGGCGTCGTCAGCTGGGTGGCGGCACCGGCGCTTGACCGCATGCAGCCCGCGATCGACGTGGCCGACGCGGCGGGCCTGGGCCTGTTCAGCGTGACCGGCGCCAGCATCGCGCTCGCCTACCGGCTGGGGCCGCCCGAGGCCGTCGTCCTGGGTGCGATCAGCGGGATCGGCGGCGGGTTCCTGCGCGATCTCATCGTCCGCGAGGTCCCGCACGTGCTGCGCGGCGGGCTCTATGCCATCCCGGCGCTGATCGGGGCCACGATCGTGGTCGTCGCCCAGCGAGCCGGGCAGCACGGCCTCACCTGGCCGCTCGTGGGGGTGGCGACCTGCTTTGCGGTCCGGGTGACCGCGATCCGCTACGACCTCAACCTACCCGCGGCCCGCCCGCGCAACTGACACGCGCCCCAATTGTCGGGGTCGATGTCAGGGGGTATGCCCGATGCGAACGGGGCGGCACGCGTGCACCATTGGACGCCATGCCATCGCACCCCCTCGGCATCCGTCCGCTGGACCCCAGCCGTCTGGCCCGGCACACCGACGCCCTGTACCGGGCGGCGTGGGCGCTGTGCGGGTCGGCGCACGATGCCGAGGACCTGGTGCAGGAGACCTTTGTCAACGTGCTGGCCCGACCGCGGCTGATCCGCGGCAGCGAGCTCGGGTACCTGCTGCGCGCGCTGCGCAACGCACACGCTGATCGCCGGCGCGCAGCCGCCCGCCGTCCGGTCACCGTCGAGCTGCGCGATGACGACGGGGTCCCTGCCGCCGACGGCGCCGTCGACGCGCGGGCCGTGCTGGAGGCGATCGCCGCCGCTCCCCCGCAGTTCCGAGACGCGGTCATCGCCGTCGACCTGCTCGGGCTGTCCTATGCCGAGGCGGCGCGGCAGCTGGACGCCCCCGAGGACACCATCGCCAGCCGACTGCATCGGGGGCGCGCGCACGTCGCGCGCAGGCTCACGCGTCACGGCCATCGGCACGTCCCGAGCCGGCCTCCGGCGGGCCGCGCGGTGGGCTGCGCCTGAGGCGCACCGGATGGAGCTGCCCCGACGCCGACTGGGCGCGGGTCGCAAAGTGCTGCCAGTTCGCGAACCGAATGGCCGGGCCGTCCGTACGCCCGGTCAGAAGGATCCACTCACACCGGGGAGAGACTCATGCACGTTGTGACAAACGCGCGGGAGGGGCCGCTATGACGACCCGTACCGTCGCCTCCATCCGGGGCGCCTAGAGACCCCTCGCCGGGCGGGGTTGGCCCGGCATCACCAACAACCACAAGTGAGGTTGAGATGCGTACCAACGCCATGACGATCCGCGGTGCCACATCCGTCGACAAGCACGACGGGACGATTGTCGCCGCCCCCCTGGCGGCGTAGCCACCACACACCACACGAGGGAAAGGAAGGCAATGAAACGGCTTCGCTTCGGCCGGATCGCACTGCTGGCGCTCATCGCCAGCCTGATCTGCGCCGCCGGCGCATACGCAACGGTCATCGGTCTACCGGCCGACGGCTCGCAGGTTAACAACGACCCCGCCAACGGGATCGACCCCAATCAGAACGCCGGCCTGTCGGACGTCGTCGGCGGCTCGCTCGCCCTGAACGGACCACGGGTCCCCTGGGGAACGTTCGAGCAGCAATCGGGCAGCTCGCAGCAGATCTTCGTGCGGGCGTTCAAGAATGGCCAGTGGGTGACCCAAGGGAAGTCCCTGAACATCGACCCGAACGCCGAGGCCCAGGCGCCGTCGATCGACTTCGCCGGCGCCGGCCGCAACGTCCCGTGGGACTCGTGGTATGAGCCCAACCAGGCGCTGGGCGGCCAGAAGCAGATCTTCGCCAGCCGCTTTGATGCCACCGCCAACACATGGGTGCCCGAGGGCCAGGACCGCGGGTCCGGCGTGCCCTCGCTGAACATCCACACTGACAAGGAGGCCGAGAACCCGTCGGTGGCGGGCGGCGCGACGGTGCCGGGCAACGCGCCCGTGCCGTGGGTGGCGTGGCAGGAGCAGGACGGCAACGTCTCGAACTCGGGCAATCACGACCAGATCTTCGTGTCCAAGGGCGTCAAGCAGGCCGCTCCCAACAGCCCGTGCACCGGCTTCAAGCCGTCGGCCGCGGCCAGCGTCAGCGCGTTCTGCTGGCAGCAGGTGGGCCTGGACCGGCTGGCGGAGAACGGCGGCTCGTCCGCCACCGGTGACCCCACGCTGAACGTCGACCCGAGCCGTGACGGCGTCGAGCCCGACATCACCTTCACGGGCGCCAACGACAAGGTCGCGTGGGTGGTCTGGTACGAGCAGAATCAGAGCTCGCTGGGCCTGAACAACAACGAGCAGGTGTTCGCGGCCAAGATCGTCGCGGACGCCAACGCCGACGGTGGCTTCCACTGGCAGGCGGTGGGCAACGGAACCGCCGGACAGACCAACATCCTGGACACGTCCGGCAACGGCTTCGGGGCCTGCGCGGCGTCGACGAGCGCCGAGAACGCGTGCTCGCTCAACGCCAACCCGGCGAACGACGCGGAGGATCCGCGAGTGGCCACGGGCACGCTGACGCCCGGCACGCCGACCGTGCCATGGGTCGCATGGGCGGAGAACACCGGGTCGGGCAACCACTCGATCTTCGTCTCCCGACTCGTCGGTGGCGACCATTTCGAGCTGTTCAACGGCGGCGCGCCGGTCTCCCCGGCTCACCGCGACGCGGAGAGCCCGGACATCACGTTCTTCGGCAACGTCCCGTACGTGTCGTGGATCGAGCCGCACGGCGATGGCAACCGCGGTTTCGTCGGGCACTTCCTGGCCAGCGGCCAGTTCGTCCTCGATACGCCGTTCGGGATCCTGCTGGCTCCGCACGTCAAGCGCGCGCCGCTGATCGACGCCCGCGTGGCGCTGTCCTCCAGCTGCACGTCCGATCCGTTCACCAACGACGGCTCGGCATGTCCGGTGGCGGCGGTCAACGCGCCGTTCGCGACGTTCACCACCGCGGGGCAGCCGCAGCGGCTGTTCAGCCAGGCGTTCATCGGGGGGCCCAACAACGTGCTGTTCCCCGGCTGCAAGCTGGCCGTGGTCCCCGCGAACGACGGCGCGGACATCGACAGCAGCCTGACGTCAGGCCAGACCGTCGGGATCCTGGTGCAGCGAATCGTCGGCTTCCAGCGCGTCCATGGCGTGCGGGTGCCGGTGCTGCGCCCGGTCGGCCGCGTGCCGCTGGGACACCACCACGCCGGCCGCGTGAAGATCCACTGGAACCTGAAGGTCAACGGCCACCGGCTGGCCCGGGGCAGGTACCAGATCACCCTGCGCGCGCTTGACCGCCACCGCACGGTGCTCGGGACCACCAACCCGGTGACGCTGACGATCAAGCACTGACGACCCATGAGCGGGCTCGGCGTGGAGATGCGCCGGGCCCGCTCGAACCATGCGCATTCCGGGTAGCCCTGTGGTGCGCGGAAAGGAATTGACGGCTATGAGATATGAGGACGCCTCGCCACTCGAGTGCGACACGACCCTCGAGGCGCTGGCCACGGTGATCGACGGCTCGCTGTCGGGTCTGGCGCGCTACCACCTGCTCCGCCAGGAGCTGGCCACCATCCGGGGCCTGCCCGAGCGCCGCGACCGCGACCGCTTTCCGGCGCCGCCCGCGGACCGGCGCTGACCGCCCGGCGTTAGACGTCTTGGGGGACGGGCTAGTGGGCACCCACCAGCACAGCCTGCTCGCTGAGAGCCAGCTCGGCCAGCTCGCGTCGCAGGGTCTGCACAAGCGGGTAATCGGCCAACCGCTCCTCGAGCAGCTCGGCGCAGTGACGGTAGTGGGCCAGCTTGCGCTGCGGCTTGGAGCCGCGCCGGAGGCTCGGCGGCCGGCTCGCCGTGGCGAACGCCAGGCGAAGCTCGCGCGCCTTGGAGACCTTGTCGGCCGCGAACACCATGAGCGCCTCGTCGCCGGCCGCGCACACCTGGTCGCGCAACGCCGCCTTCCGGGCGCTGTAGCCCGAGATGCCCGGGTCCTCGCTCAGGGCCATGACCAGGGCCGTGATCTGCGTCCCGAAACGCTCGCGAAGATCCTCGGGCTCCGCGCTCGTCTTCTCGACGGTGTCGTGCAGCACGCCGGCCGCGACGACGTGGTCCGGCGCGCCGACATCGGCCAGCAGCGTCGCCACTTCGATGGGGTGCAGCACGAACGGGGCGCCGTCCGCGTCACGCCTCTGCCCGGCGTGCTGTTCGACCGCGTAGGCAAGGGCGTCCAACGTCTGATGAAGACTCGATCCGACGAATGGGACGTGGCGGCTTCGACCCACAGCGCAGCGATTCTAAATGACTCCGCAAATTGCGTGCAAACGTTTGTCGCACGGTGGTTTTGGAGGGCCATAAGCGCTAAAGCGCGTCGCTCAGGCCGCCTCGTGGCTTGTCCGCAGCGGCGCAGTGCCGGCGCGGTCCGACTCCAGTCTGGTGGAACGTTCCAGAGCCTCCGGGAAGAATCGCCCGTCACAGACGTCTGCCCTGATATGGACCGGGGATATCAGACGTCTAACCTCTCGCGCAGACGTGCGCGTTTCGCAGGGCACGGGACCGAGGGATCATGACCGCGTTCGCGCTTGCGATCCTCGCGGGGTGCTTGCCGTGGGCGCTGATCGCGCGGGGCCGGCGCGCGGGTGCGGCGCGCCGGCATCGTCGCATGGCGGCCCACCCGACCCCGACGTTCCTCTTCGCCGACCTCGTGGGCTACACGACGCTCGCCGAGCGCTGCGGCGACGAAGCGGCGATGCAGGTGGCTCGCGAGTTTCGCCGGGTGATGTCGCTGCTCAGCCGCGAGCACGGCGCCTGTCACGTCAAGTCGATGGGCGACGGGGCGATGATCTGGGTGCCCGACGCCACGCAGGCCGTGGCCCTGGCCGAGCGGACCCTGATCGAGGTCGGGTCGCGGCCCGACCTGCTGCCCGTCCGCGTCGGCGCCCATACGGGGCCGGCCGTGATGGACGAGGGCGACTGGTATGGCCGTGCTGTCAACGTGGCGGCGCGCCTGGCCGGCGCGGCGGAGCCCAATGAGGCGCTCGTCAGCGACACCACCCATGCGGCCGCCGGCGCGGGCGCGCGGCGCGCGCTGCGCCGCCGTGACGTGGTGGGATTGCGCGGCGTGGGAACGCCCATCGGGGTGTGGCCGCTCGCCGCCGATCGCAGCGACGCCACGGCCCTCCGCCACGAACAGGCGCTGATGAAGGTGATGCGTGTACCGCGTTAGCGAGAGCCTGCTGGCCGAGTTGACCGCGGGCGCGGCGGCGCCGGGCATGCAGCTGGATGGCGTGGGTGAACTCGCCGAGCGGCTGGGCGTCGGGGCGTCGACCATCCGCGCTGCCATCGACGCGCTCGTTGGCGCGGGGTACCTCACCCGGCGCGGCGCGACCGGGGTCTACGTCACCGCCCCGGACGCCTGCGTCGCGCTCTCCTGACCACATGGGGGACCGACCCCATTGCGCTTGTGCGCGAGCCCGACCACGATGGCCGCATGAACCAGCGGAGAGCACAGTGACCAGCGCGATCCGGCCCGCGGGCCTGCCCCAGCTGCACGACCGGCTGTTCCTCACCGATAGCGGGCTGGAGACCACGCTCATCTTCCGCGACCATCTCGACCTGCCCGCGTTCGCCGCGTTCGTGCTGCTCGAGACCGACGTGGGCCGGCGGCGCCTGCGCTCCTACTTCGAGCGCCACCACGCCATCGCCCACGCGCACCGCGCCGGGTTCATCGCCGAGTCGCCGACCTGGCGCGCCAACCCCGATTGGGGTCGTACGCTCGGCTACGACGACGCGGGCCTGGCCGCGATCAACCGCGCGGCGATCTCCGAGCTGGCGGACATGCGCGCCCGCAGCGGCGAGACCGCCGACACGTTTCTGATCAGCGGTTGCATCGGCCCCCGACACGACGGCTACGACACCCGCGCGCGCATGTCGGCCGTCGAGGCCGAGCGCTACCACGACGCGCAGATCCAGACCTTTGCCGACACGCCCGTCGACCTCGTCTCGGCGCTCACCATCACCCACGCCGACGAGGCGATCGGCATCGTGCGCGCCGCCACGCGCACGAGCCTGCCCGTGGTCATCTCCTTCACCGTCGAGACCGACGGCCGGCTGCCCTCGGGGATGACGCTCGAGGGCGCCATCGGTGCCGTCGACGCCGCCACCGACCGCGGACCCGCCTACTACATGGTCAACTGCGCGCACCCCGCGCACTTCGGGGTGCCGCTGCGTGCCGGCCGCCTGTGGCCGCTGCGCCTGCGCGGCGTGCGTGCCAACGCCTCGCGTCTGAGCCATGCGGAGCTCGACGGTGCGGCCACGCTCGACGACGGCGATCCGGTCCAGCTCGCGATGGAGTACCGCGATCTCGTCAACGCGCTGCCGCAGCTCACCATCCTGGGCGGGTGCTGCGGCACCGACCACCGGCACGTCGCCGCCATCGCCGACGCGTGCGCTGACCTCTACGAGCCGGTCCGGGCGCGCCGCGGCTGACCGGCGCCGTCAGTGGCCGGTGGCCGAGAAGTGCTCGGGGTCGACCGGTCCGAGGACCCCGCCGACGAGCTTGTAGGGGCCGGTGTAGCCCTTGAGCACCTGGATGAGCTGGCCGGAGTTGGTGACGTCCACCGCGCCGCCGGGATACTGGGTGCTCTCGTGGTTGGACTTGCCCGCCGGGGCGCTGTAGGCGCCCGAGGCGTTGATTGAGGCCTGCTCTGAGTAGCTGCGGTAGCCGCTGGAGACGGTCCCGGTCCAGCCGTGCTCGGAGGCCCACTGCAGGACCGGGGCGATCCACCCGGCGATCGGCTTCTGCTGCGGGTTCCACGACGCCTGCGGGATCACCGCCCCCGGGTCCACGTTCGCGGTGCCCGTGGCTGCGGTGGACGCGGTGGACGCGGTGGACGCGGCCGCGGGGGCGGCGCCCTGGGCGGTGGCCAGCGCGCTGGCGAAAGTCGGGGCGGGTTGAGCGGTGGATGTCTGGGCGCCGCCCAACAGCGCCCCGATGGCGCCGGCCGAGGCGGAGGACCCGATGGGCGAGGCGAGCTGCTGCTGCGCCTGCGCGATGACGTCGATCCGTGAGAGCACGGCCTCAATACTCATTCATCTGACACATCGGCCCGCGGGCGGGGAACTTGAGTCCCCGGCTTCGCCGGCGCCGGCGCGGCCAGGGGCGCGGTGGCGCCGTGGCGGCGGATCTCGGTGACGATGGGCGTGACCATGATCTTGTGTACGGATCGGAGGGACGGTTGGTTCGAGACCGGGCCGCCGGCTGACGGCCCGGTCTCGGGGGATGCTCTGCGGTGACTAGGAGTGATGCCGCTGAGGTGTGGCCAGCATCCCGTCGGTGTTACCGGCGCCGTCGACGTAGAAGCCCACGAGCTGCCCCTCGTCGTTGACGCCGTTGATCGTGGTGCTGCCGATCCCGTTGGGGTCATCCACGGTCTGGAAGCCACGGTTGGGGGTCCAGGTGAAGCCGTGCATGGAGCCGTCGGAATTGGTGTAGACGCCGACCACCTCGTCGCCGTCGTTGACGCCGAGCGGCTGCGTCGAGGTCGCGGCGGGGTAGCTCAGGCGCGTCAGGCCGCCCCAGGAGCTGAGCAGGAACCCGTCGACGTTGCCCTGCGCATCGGTCTCGAAGCCGGCGATGTCGCCGCGGTTGTTGATGGCGGCGGTCGTCACGCTCGTCGCCCCGGGGATCCTGACCTGGTGGAAGCGGTGACGCCGGATGTTGTAGGTGTAGCCGTGGCTGTTGCCCTCGCCGTCGGTGTAGAAGCCGACCGCGACGTTGCTGTCATTGACACCCAGCAGCTGGTTGACCGGCGGCGTAGCGTTGTCACGGCTGGGGAACATGAGCGTGTGCGGCCGGTGGTTGCCGATCTGGTAGAAGCCGAAGTTGGCATTCATCTGGTTGGCGTTGTTCGTGTCTGACCAGAAGCCGACGGTGACGCCGCGGTCGTTGAGCCCAGTGACCTGAGTCTGGGCGGACCCGGGGAAGTTGTCGGTGGCGTATTCACCCTGGCCGTAGGGCGGAACCAGCACGTAGCCCTGGTTGGGATGATCCTGGGCGCCGGAGCCGAAGTAGCCGGCAATCGTGCCGGCCTGATTGATCCCCAGCAGCTGGTTGAACGTCGGGTCGGCCTGGTTGTCCAGCGTCGTGAACGCGTACGACGGCGACGTCGGCTGGGGCGTCGCCAGCGCGGGCCCAGCCAGAGCGGCGGCTCCGAGCAGTGACACGAGCCCGGCGACGGCGAGGTGCACACAACGGCCGGCCAGACCCTTGGCGAACTGCGACAGCGAGCGCGCACGCTCGCACACATGCGTCAACGGCATGTCTTTCTCCTTTATGGAAGTGAATAACCCCGGTGGTGTGGTTCCCGGACCCCGCCGGTCACCACCGTGCCCAACATCCCGGTAAGACGCGGCCCGTACCGGCCGCATTCCATGCGCGACGTGAAAGTTTTCTCAGCCGTCCGGGATGGAATAAAGGCGGCGCAGAGTGCGTCTACTCATAGAAGGGAGCGGAGGTAGACCGAACACGACAAGCGCGGAGATTGGACCACAGCGAGGCAATGGCACACGAGCCCTCATCCGAGGAGGACGCGTCCCAGCGCCGGGTCGCGAGCGCGCTGAGCGACGGCGGCCCAGACGCGCCGCCCGAGTTGCTCACCGCCGTACGCCAGATGGTGCACGACGCCTACGGCCCGGCTCGCCCCCGCCGTGCCCGTTCGCTGTGGAGGCCGGCGCTCACGGTGCCGGCACTCGCCGCGGTGTGCGCGGCCGTTGCCGTGCTGGTGATCGGCATCGGGAGCAGCAGCACCGCGCCGAGCATCCCCGCGGCGGCCCGGCTGGCCCTGGCGCCGTCAACCGGCCCCGCCCCCGCCGCGCGCAACGCCCGTTTCCTCGACGTCAGCTATGCGGGGGTGACCTATCCGAGCTACGCCCGCTTCCAGGTCCCGCCGACGGGGGTGCGCCATGACCGGATCGGCGGCCGCCCCGCGCTGACCGTGTTCTACCGGCTGCGCAACGGCGCGCGGATGAGCTACACGGTGTTCTCGGGCACTCCCGTCGGCCTGCCGCGGTCCGCGCGGCGGGTGGTGTTCGACGGCGTGCCGCTGACGACGTTCTCCACCCGGCCGGGCCTGGCGGTGGTGACGCTGGTGCGGTTCGGACGCACGTGCGTGCTCGCCGGCCCGACTACCCGCGACGTGCTGCTGGCCCTCGCCGCCGCACCGGTGCGCGAGCAGGCCGTCTAGTCCTTCACTCGAGTCCCAGCCGCTCGGCGATCTGGCCGCGGCCGCGGTGCAGCCGGCTCATGATCGTGCCCTCCTTGGTGCCCAGCGCCTGGGCCGCCTCGCGGTAGGAGAGGCCCACCACGTCGACGGCGACCAGCGCCTCCCGCAGCGGCTCGGTGAGGTCGCGCAGCGCCTCGAACACGGCTGCGCCCTCCATGCGCTCGGCGATCGGATCGTGCGTGCCCGCCACCTCCTCGATCTCGTCGCCCGCAGGGGCGATCGTCACCGCGCGCCCGACCCGGCGGGAGCTCACCCACGTGTTGCGCAGCACGCGCAGCAGATAGGCCAGATCGTCGTCGCGCCGCACGAAGCGGGGACGGCGCAGGACCCGCTCGTAAGTGTCCTGCACGAGATCCTCGGCGTCCTGCCGCGATCCGCAGAGCCCGTAGGCGGCACGGTAGAGCCGCTCCACGTGCGCGCCGAGCGTATCCGGATCCAGCCGGCGCCCCGTGCCGGTTTCCCCTCTGTCTGGTTCTGCTTCGGCAGGACACATGGGCCGACCAGGAGCCTCGCAACGGACAGGCGCACTCTAACCCGGCCCGCGGCGGAGTCAGACGTCTCTTAACGTGGCGGACATGCGGGCGCCCGCCCCGTCCTGCCCGCTACCCCCAGGCGCGCTGCGCGACGTCGGAGACGAGCTGGAGCTTGCGCCCCTGCGCGTCCTCGGAGATCGCGTTGCCGGGACCGGCCGAGGAGAAGCCGCATTGGGTGGAGATGGCGAGCTGGTCGCGCGGGTAGAAGGCGGCGGCCTCGTCGATGCGGGCGAGCAGAGACTCGGGCGTCTCCATGTCGTCGAACTTGGACGAGACGAGACCCAGCACCACCACCTTGTCGTCGGGGACGCCCTTCAGCGGCTCGAACGACCCCGACCGGGGGTTCTCATACTCCAGAAGCAGTCGCTGGTAGTTGGTGAGCCGCGGGAACAGGTGCTCGGACAGCGACTCGTAGCCGCCGGCGCTGATCCACTGGCTGTCGTAGTTGCCCTTGCACAGGTGCAGCCCGAAGGTCACGCCCGGCACCGTGGCCAGCGCGTTGAGCATGTCGACGCCCTCGCTGAGCACGCGCTGCACGGGGATGCCGGCCGCGGCCCACTCCTCCTGCTGGGACGGGTCTACGAGCTGGCCGAAGTCCGGGGCGTCGACCTGGATGTAGGTACAGCCCATGCGGGCCAGCTCGTGGGCCTCCTCGCGCATCAGCGCCAGCCCGTCCGCGAACAGCTCGAACGGGTCGGAGTACGCGTCGCGCGAGCGCTCCGGGGACCAGGCGAGGAAGAGCATGAGCGGGCTGGGCAGCGTCACCTTGATCGGCCGCCGCGCCACGGCGCGGGCATAGGCGTATTCCTCGGTGGTCATCATCCGCCGCCGCCTCAACTTCTCGGTGACGGACATGGGCACCTTGAACACGCTCTGCACGTTGCCGGTCTCGTCGCGGAACGGCACCGGGATGTGATCTGACTCAGGGTCGGGGGTCAGCCCCTCCACGGCCTCCAGCAGCTGGTCGATGAACGTGTGGCGACGCAACTCGCCGTCAGTCACCACGTCGAGCCCGGCCCCCTCCTGCATCGCGATGACCGCGTCCACCGCCCGGTCCTCGATCCGCTTGTAGTCGGCCGGCGGGAGCTCCCCCTGCTCGAACTGCGCCCGGGCGTCCAGCAGGTAATCGGGACGCAGCAGCGACCCCACTGTGTCGGCGTGAATGACGTTCGGCATCACATCGGTCCTTTCGGATCAGGTGCTGGTTGCGCTGGGGACGGACGCCGCCTGACCGGAGGCGTCGCGCCGGCGCAGCAGGAGCGTCTCCACCACGCCGTCGATCGCCGCCTCCGAGGCCGCGGCGTCGTCGTGGGCGCGCCAGCCAACGAAGCCGTCGGGGCGCACGAGCACCGCGCCGGCGGACGAGATCCCGTAGGCGTCGGCAAACGCGCCCCCGGGGTCGCCCAGCTCGGGGCTCCCGACGAGGTGGGCCTCCAGCGGCACCCCGAGCCGCCGCCCGGCGCCGAGTGCCGCGGCGTGCCACGCGGTGCCGCCGGGTGCGGCGAGGAGCACGAACGCGGTGCCGAACAGGTCGAGTGTCGAGAGCGGCGTCCCCGCGCGGTCGAGGGCGACGTGTGGCGCCCGGGAGCCCGGCCGCGCGCGGGACTCTCGGGGGTGCTCGTGCAGCGGGTGGTCGCCGCCCGGCGCGAGCGCCACGGCGGCGGAGTTGTAGCGGTAGCCGATCTCCATTGACATGTCGTCCACGATCTCCTGCATACCATCGGTCCCGAGGTACGGGGCCACCCGGGTCACGTAGCGCGTGTAGGCCTGCTCGACGGTGAGCTCGCCGATCGGCCGGCGCTCGGCGTCAAACGTGTCCAGCAGCTCTGGACCGGCGATCCCCTTGAGCACGAAGGCGAGCTTCCAGGCCAGGTTGTGCGCGTCCTGGACGCCGGTGTTGCCGCCGAAGCCTCCGTTGGGCGGCATGGTGTGCGCGGCGTCCCCGGCCAGGAACACTCGCCCGTGGGCGTAACGCTCGGCGCTGTCGGCCACCGCCCGCCACGTCGCGATGTCCTCGATGGTGACCGGGATCTCGGGAACGCCGATGGCGGCGCGCAGCAGCTCGAGCGCGCGCTGCTCGTCGATCGTGTCGGCCACGTTGGCCCACGGCGCCGACGGGTAGGCGGCGATGATCTCTGGCCGGGCGGTGTCGCCGACGAGGTTGACCACGAGGAACCCCCGGTTGCCGGTGCGGTCGAGCCGGAAGAAGCCCCGCAGCACGGGGTTGGTGACGTAGTTGACGCCCTGGTCGCGTCCCTCGAGCAGCGGGGACAGGTCGACCCCGGCGCGAAAGTAGATGGTGACGCTGTTGGAGAGCAGCCCGTGGCCGCGCATCGCGATCCCCAGCTGCTCGCGCGTGGCGCTGCGGTTCCCGTCGGCGGCGACGACATAGCGCGCCCGCACCGTTGACTCGGTGCCGTCGTCGAGGTCCAGGAGCCTGGCCGTCACGCCCTCGTCGTCCTGTTGGAGCCCCGTGCACTGGGTCCGGTAGCGCAGCCGCGCCCCCAGTTCCTGGGCGCGCTCGCGCAGGATCGGCTCGAGCGCGTCCTGGTCGATGAACATCCGCACCGTCGGGCTGAACTCCTCCACCCCCGCGTTGAGGTTGGGGAAGAAGCTGGCGATCTCCTTGCCCGCCAGCGACTCGACGTTGTTGATCCCGCCGTTGGGGACGTACTGCTCCTCGGACCGGCGCCGCACCCGCTCCTCCAGCCCAGCCGCGCGCAGGATCTCCACCGTCCGCAGCTGGAAGTGCCCGGCGCGCGGGTGGATGGCGGTGCTGGCGTGGCGCTCCACCGCCAGCGACGGGACCCCGTGCACCCCCAGCCACATCGCCGTCGACAGCCCCACCAGGCTTCCGCCGATGATCAGGACGCCGACCTCATCCTCTGGACCTGTGGAGCTGGAGGGCATGTTCGGGGTCAGCGAAAGCGCGCGGGGAACTGCTCCATGATTCCGGTGCTGAGCATGTCGGCCATGTCGATGATGTGGCCGATGTAGACGTCGTATAGCCGTATCGCAGCGGAGTAGTGCCCGTCAAGCTGATCGACGGCAAGCGCGATGACCTGGTTGAGGTGCACCCGCATCATCGTCCGCATGTCGGCGAGCGCCCAGTGCTTGGGATTGGCGGCGTTCAGGAAGGCGGCGACCTGGTCCCCGTTGGCGAAGAAGGCGGCCTTGGCGGTCGCCACCGATTGTTCGTTGCCGGACTTCGCCGCGTTCAGCACGCCGACGGCGGCGTTGCCGATGTCGGTCCGGTTGCGCAGCAGCCGCGCGACCACGAGGTTGGTCTCGGGCAGCCCGCCGACGAAGTCCACGATGGCGCGCTCGGTCCACGTCCCGTGGGCCTCCCACAGGGCGCGCATGTCGTCGTGCAGTGCGAGCGCCCGGGGCGACGTTTGGGGCGCCGACGAGGCGCCGGCGCCGGCGGTCGTGCCCAGGACGAGCGCGGCGACGGTCGCAACGAGGACGGTGATGAGCGCACGGCGAGCGGGCGCGCTCCGGGCGGTTCTGCGCATGGCGGGACTCCTGGTGAGAAATCGGTGGCTCCTGCTCACCCCGTTAGTGCGCTCTGGTGGCCAGTTCTTACGGCAGTGAGGCTGTCGCTACACATCCACGACCTCCTGAGGACGACAGCGGCGGTGAGCGGCGCGGCTGGTCACCTGCGCCCGCATCGGGCAGGCCACTCTGGGACAAAATGTGCCTATTTCCGGCGCCTTTCGTCCCGGAGTGACGCCGCAGGCCGCAGCGGCGGGGTGGCCGCTGTCGGCGCCCGGCGCGATCAGTCGACTCGTGCTACGACGCGTCACGCTCCTCGACGCGACAGCCACATTGCCGTGCGTTTTGACCGCGCGAGCGGGTAGGGTCCCGGCAGCGGTGTCACGGTCTCAGACAGCGTGGGTGCGGTTTCGGTGGCGATCGGCGGCGGTGGCAGCCCTGATCGTGGCCGCTCTGGGCCTTGCCGGCTGCGGAGGCGGCTCCGACGCGGGCACGGGCAGCTCGGCGTCGGGTGGCATCAAGGCCAGCGTCGGCACGTTCGTCACGGCCCTGGCCAAGCACGACGCCGCCGGCGCCTGCAACGTCGTCACCTCCGCGTACTGGTCGGCGACGGCGACCGAGCTCGTGTCCCAGTTGCGTACCAAGGCGTACGCCGACCTGCCCAGCGAGACCTGCCTGCAGGGGCTCAAGCGCATCTTCGCTGGATCGAACACCACGGGCTCGGCGCCGAAGTTCGCGGTCTCCAACGTCCGCGTCAAGGGCCGTACGGCTATCGCGCACTTGACGCTGGGCAAGGCCACCAGCGACGGCACGATCGCCAACTCCCGCTTCGTCAAGGCCCCCAGCGGCACCTGGCAGATCGACTGCTGCGCCGGCTCCCAGCTGGCCAAGCACCCGCCCAACCTGCCGGGCTGAGGCGCGACGCCGAGGCGATCACATGCTGGACGGGGGGCCGGTAGCCGCGCCCGGCGGCGCCGTCCCCGCGACCGCGGCGGCACGCCGCCTCTGCGAGCGCCCCACCCGTCCGCCCGCGGCCGACAGCAGCGTCCCGGCCAGGGCGGTGACGACGACCAGGAACGGCGGGAAGCTGCCCAGCGAGACCTTGGCCGGGTTGTGGATGAGCTCGTGCACCAGCAGCAGGCACGTGCCGTAGATCACGCCGCCGAAGAAGCCCCGATCCGCAGCGTCCCAGCCGCCGGCGTGCTCAAAGCCGCCGAGGAAGGCGCCCACCGCCGCCAGCACCGCCACCGCCCAGTACGCGGCGGCCGATACGCCGACCAGGAAGCCGGCGAGGCCGCCGACGAGCGCCGGGATGACGGCGCCGAGGATGACCTTCTGGCCCTCGGTGCGCTCGTTGAAGGGTGGTGGCGAGTACATCGTGCTGCGCGCGGCACCTTGTCACGCACGGCGCCCCCGCGCAAGCCTAAGATGCCGGGCATGAACCACGATCAGCTTGTGGCCGTGCAGGGGCCGCTGAAGGAGCGCTACCGCTCCGACCCGGAGGCCGCCCAGGTGACGCTGCGCGCCGAGGGGTCGCTGGACGACGGGGTCTCCTGCTCGGTGCAGACCGGGCGGGCGCTGGCGCAGGCCGGGCTCCACCCTGCCACCGGAGGCGACGGGACGCTGCTGTGCTCGGGCGACATGCTGCTCGAGGCGCTGGTGGCGTGCGCCGGGGTCACCCTGCGCGCGGTCGCCACCTCCCTGGAGATCCCGGTGACGTCCGGGCGCGTGCGCGCCGAGGGCGACCTCGACTTCCGCGGCACGCTGGGCGTCGAGCGCGAGGCGCCGGTCGGCTTCAGCGCCATCCGCCTGTCGTTCGAGCTCGACGGCGACCTCGACTCCGAGCAGCTCGCGTTGCTGCAGAAGCTCACCGAGCGCTATTGCGTCGTCTATCAGACGCTCGCCCACGGGCCCGGCCTGTCGGTCAGCTTTACCTGAGCGCCACTAGCCTCCCGTCACCGTCACCTGGGCCCAGCCCGTGGCGCGGGTCCCCGTGCTGGCCGCCGCCGTGATCACCGTCGTGCCTGCCGGCGTGGGCACGTCCGCGCTGAAGTCACCGTGCGGTCCCGCGGTCGCGGTGACGACCGTGCTGGTGTTGGCCGGCGAACCGGGCTGCCCGGCGGCGACGTCGACGACGGCGCCCGGCGCGGTCGTGCCCGTCACGGTCGTGGTGGCGCCCGGGGTCATCGCGGCCGGGGACGGTGCGGTGATCGTCACCGGCACGTCGGCCGGAGGCCCGGAGCCGACGTAGCGCGACCGGGTGACCGACGGCTGGTCGAGCAGCCGCCCGTCCTGGAGATCCAGCACCAGGCGCAGGTACTGCGCCTGGCCCCAGATCAGTGGGGCGGCCGAACCGGCGGCCTTGCCGTTGGTGAAGCCGATGGACGCGGTGGTCGGGTCCGCGCCGAACGGCGACGCGGGCGTGTTGGGGTCCTCCCACACCTGCTCGGGAACGTAGCCCAGCCCCCAGGTCATGCGCTGGAAAGCCACCGCCAGCCCCGAGGCCGCGGCGCCCGCGCCGGACTGGAGGTCCTGCTCGGCGCGCTCCCCATCCAGCAGCGGCCACAGGTGGCCGGAACCGGCGGCGTGGGTGAACCATCCCTCGCCGGTCGGTGAGCAGGTGGTGGGGTCGGGCTCGTAGCAGTCGCCGTAGCCATCGGTGGCGCCGCTGGCCTTGATGCCGTAGCGATGCCAGCCCGGGCCCGAGGCGGTCTGGCTCTCCAGGACATCGTCCACGACCTTCAGCGACGCCCGGACGTCCGGATCTGTGGCGGGCAACTCGCCCATCCGCGTGAGCTCGAGGAAGCCGGCATCGATGATCGAGCGCTGGTCGACGCCCGGCGTGCTGCCGTTGCCCAGGTCGTAGGTCTGGTTGGTGTTGGGGTCGCCCGAGACCGACTCGCGGATGAAGTAGCGCGGCCCGTCGGGCCCCGTCGTGGTCACCGTCCAGCTCTTGACGTTGCGCTGGTAGTCGTCCGCGGTGGCCAGGTAGAGGTGCGCCCGGGCGGTGTCGCCGGCGGCCTGGGCCAGCTGCCCCGCCGCCACCAGCCCCGCGATCTCGGCGGCGATCGTGGCGGGCGAGTAGCCGGGATGCTCCTCCCAGCGCTCGGCGCCGGTGCTGGGGCCGTGATCGACGATGTAGTCCGCGGCCGGGCGGATGTGATCCTGATAGAAGGACGTGTTCCCGGCCAGGCCGGCCTCCCACGCCATCAACAGCGGGTAGGACACCTCGTCGATCTCCGATAGCCCGAAGGTGTCGGGCGCGACCGCGCCGTCCAGTTCGGAATCGCGTGGGAAGCTGCCGTCGGGCTGCTGGGTCTGGTCGAACAGGAACCGGACCATGTCCCGCGCGCTGGCGCGATCGCCGTCGGCGAGCAGGCCGGTGAACGTCTCGTAGCTGTCGCGCGCGAACACCTCGCGATAGGTCCAGCCCGCGTGGGTCGTGCTGGCCGGCACCGACTGTCCCCACGGGTCGGTGGGAGACGCGACGAACGCCCCGGCGTGCGTCTTGTCCTCGGCAGCCTTGATGACGTTGGCCGACAGCCAGTAGGTGCTCTGCATGGCCGCGCTCTGCGCTGCGGAGAACCCTGGCAGGCGGCTGGGCGGGCCGCGGAGCCCGCTGTCATACGCGCGCCAGCCCGCCTCGTAGGCCGAGAGCGTGCGGTCAAACGGCTGCGCCGCGCTCTGGCGCGCGGTGGCGACGGCGCCATCGGCAGTGGGGGCGAAGCCGAGGGCGAGGGTGAACGGCTGCCCGGGGGTGGTGTCGAGCAGGGCGGTCTGGACCACGTTGCCGTCGGTCGCCGAGCGGTATAGGTCAGCGAGCGCGTGGTGCGCGTCGAGCTGGCTGAGGCCGTCGCTGGGGGTGCCCACGAACCCGCTGGATTCGGCCAGGAACGGGCGACTGGCGGCGAGCGCGCCGGCCACCTGCGCCGCGAACGGTCCCGTGGGCGCGCTGGTGTCAGTTGACACCAGCGCCGTGGTGGACGGGTCGACCGTGGCGTCGTTGGCACCGCCGTTGGTGGCGCCCCCGCCGCCGCTGTTGTCGATCGTCGCGTCATAGCGGACGTAGACCTTGAGCTTGGAAACGCTGCCCGCGTCCCCGCCGATCGGCTCGAGCGTCGTGTGCACGACGACGCTGGCGCGGGCCGGATCGGTGATGTAGTCGCTGACCAAGCGGAAGCCGTGCGCGCGGTCCGTGCTGGTCACTCGGCAGACCATGCCGCTGCGGTCCGGCGAGCTCACCGTATAGGTCATGTCCCGCTGCTGGAGATCGGCGAAGGTGCGGCCGTCGGTGACGATGTACTGAACCGTGTTGACGTTGCTGGCCTCGATCGACGGGCTGAAGACGTCGGAGAGCACGCCGCCGGCCACGGTGAACCACACCTTCGAGTTGGTGTTGCGCGCGGTCCCGAAGCAGTCCTTGCGCGCCACGTCGAGGTAGGACTGACCCCCCGGGCCACCGGGCGCCTGGCCCGACGGCGAGGAGGCAGGCGACGCGGCCGCCGCCGCGGACGCGGCGATTGCCGCTGTCGCCAGCGCACATCCCATCGCCCCGATTCCACGCCGCATCGCCCCCGACGCGATCGTCTTGCCGGACATGCTTCCTCCCTCGATTCGGTGGCAGCTAAGACATACCCACCGCCGAGCGCGCGGCAAACCCTGATCGCAGTTTGGGGTCGGTCTGAAATGATGCGTGCCGTGGCGGCGAGTCTTGTCAGTCCTGTGCTCGTGGGGCGCCTGGCCGAGACAGCAGCATTGTCAAACGGGCTGGATCGCGCGGTCGGCGGGCAGCGGGTGACGATGGTCCTCGGCGGCGAGGCGGGGGTGGGCAAGTCGCGACTCGTCAACGAGCTGATGAAGCGCGCGCGGGCGTCTGACGCTCGCGTGCTGGCGGGTGGGTGCGTCGAGCTGGAGGGCGGCGGCATCCCGCTGGCCCCGGTGATCGACATGTTCCGGGCCATGGCGACGGAGGTGCCCGAGGACGAGCTCGACGCGCTCCTCGGATCCGCGCGCGGCGAGCTGGGGCGTCTCGTCCCAGAGCTCGACGACGGGCGCTCGCAGGTCGTGGGCGAGCGGGATGCCTCGCGGCTGCTCGAGCTCATCGTCGCGGTCATCGGCCGCCTGGCCGCCGAGCGACTCTTGATGCTGGTCTTCGAGGACGTGCAGTGGGCGGACGAGGCGACGCTGGACCTGCTCGCGCTGCTCGTCGCCGGCTCGGTCAACCGGCCGATGCTGCTGGTGCTCACCGTTCGCTCCGACGAGCTGCACCGGGCCCACCCGTTTCGCCGAATGGCCGCCCGCTGGGAGCAGCAGCGCGCGGTCGAGCGCCTGGAGCTCGACCGCCTCGGGGCGGTCGACGTGGCCGCCCAGATGGAGGCAATCCAGGGCGAGCGCCCCGACCGCGAGCTGGTCGACCTCGTGTTCGAGCGCTCGGAGGGCATCCCGCTGTTCGTGGAGGAGCTCCTCGGCGCGGTGCGCGACGGTGGGCTCGACCACGGCTATCTGCCCCCGTCGCTGCGCGACGTGGTCCTCGCGCGTGCCGACCTGCTGTCAGAGAGCGCGCAGCACGTGCTCCGCGTCGTGTCGGCGGCCGCGCGCTGGGTCCCGGACTGGTTGCTCACGATCGTCGCGCAGCTGTCCGAGCTCGATCTGCACGCCGGACTGCGCGAGGCGGTGCAGCAGCAGCTGCTCGTCGTCGATGAGGCCGGTCCCGGGTACGCGCTGCGGCACGCGCTGGCGCGGACCGTGATCCACGAGGACCTGCTCCCCCAAGAGCGCGCGGGACTGCACCGGGCCTACGCCGAGGCCATCGAACGCCGGGTCGCCGACGATGACCAGGACGTGGACACGGTCACGATGCTGGCCCACCACTGGCTGGCGGCGCATGACGTGCCCCGCGCCCTTGCCGCTTCTGTGCGCGCCGGGCGCGTCGCGGCAGCGGCCTCGGCGCCGGCCGCCGCCCGGCGGCATTTCGAGCTGGCGCTGGAGCTGTGGAGCCAGGTCCCCGATGCCGAAGAGCGAGCGGGCATCGACCACGTGGAACTGCTGGAGCGCGCCGCCGTCGCGGTCCACCAGGCGGGAGACCCCGATCGTGCGCTCGCACTGGTGGATCGCGCGCTCGGCGAGGCCGGCGAGGACGCGGCGGTGGAGCGTCGCGCGTGGCTGCTCGTGCGCCGAGCGGAATACCTTCAGGATCTCGGCCGCGAGGACGCGGGTCTGGCGGATCTCGCCCAGGCGGTCGGACTGATGCCGCTCGACCCCCCGACCGCGATCGCCGCGCACGTGCTCAGCTCTCAGGCTCGAGCGTTGATGCGCGTGGGCGACTACTCGCGGGCGGGCGAGGTCGCGCGCCGGGCCCTCGCCATCGGCGAAGGAGTGGGAGCCACGGAGGACACGCTCGAGGCGCAAGGCATGCTGGCGACGGCGATGCTCTACGCCGGCGACTTCGACCGGGGCGTGGAGCTCGAACGCCGCACGGGAGAGGAGGCCCTGCGAGCCGGGCTGGTCTGGATCGGGATGAAATCGCTGATCAACCTGTCGGACATGTACCTCATGCTCGGGCGCTTCGACGAGGTCATATCCACGGTGGACCGGGGGGTGGCGCTCGCCGAGCAGGCCGGGCTGGGGCGCACGGCGGGATCGTTCCTCCGCGGCAACCGGGCCGAGGCGCTCCTGCGCTCCGGACGCCTTGACGAGGCGCTGGTGGACTCGGCGTCCGGGCTGGAGGCAGGGATCTTCGCCGGGAACCTGAGCCTGCTGCGATCGGAGATCCACCTCGTGAGCGGCCGCGTCGCCGCAGCCGAGCGCGACCTGCGGGAGGCGCGCGGCCACCTCCGCATGTCCTCAGCGGCACAGTTCGTGTACCCGCTGGTGGGGCTCGAGGCCGACCTCGCTCGTTCCCGCGGCGACCTGGACGGCGCCCACGAGACGCTGGAACGGGCCCTCTCGCGTGACGATCTCGGTGGCGATCCGCGGTACAAGTGGCCTGTGCTGTCGTTTACGGCCCGGACGGAGGCCGATCGAGCGCTCGCCGCGCGCGACGAGGGCCGCCCCGTCCCCGACGACGCGATGGCCCTGAGCGCGTCCGTCCGCGACGAGGTCCTCTCGATGGATCCGCGCAGTCCCGCCGATCACGGCCACCGGGCGCTGGTTGCGGCCGAGCACGCCCGCCTGCGGCGCGAGGGCGAGGTCGACGCCTGGCGTGAGGCCGTGGAGCGCTGCCGTGCGATGAACGAGCCCGTCGCTCTGGCCTATGCGCTCTTCCGGCAAGCTGAGGCGCTGAGCTCCGCCGGCGACCTAGAGGCCGCGGCAGCCGCGGCCAGCGAGGCGCTCACGCTGGCGCAGACCGTGGGGGCTGCTCCGCTCGAGGCCGACGTGGGCGCCCTCATCCGCGGCGCCCGCCTGCGCGCCGCCGTCGCGGCCGGCAACGGCACCGCGCCGTCCGCTGCGGCGGTGGCCGACGCCGAGCCCGGCGAGCTCGAGCGCCTCGGTCTGACCGCCCGTGAGGGCGAGGTGCTGCGGCTGGTCGCGGATGGCCGCTCCAACGGCCAGATCGCCGAGGCGCTGTTCATCTCGCGCAAGACCGCCAGCGTCCACGTGTCCAACATCCTGTCCAAGCTCGGCGTGTCGACTCGCGTGGAGGCGGCGGCGCTGGCGCACCGGCGGGGGATCGCCGATGCGGCGGTGGACGGCGAACGGTGAGCACGGTGCTGGTGACCGGGGGCAGCGGCGTGCTGGGCGCGCACGTCGCGCGCCTGCTGCGTGAGCGCGGGGACGAGGTGCGGGTGCTGTCGCGGCGGCCGGGCCGCGGAACTCACGTGGGCGATCTGGCGCGCGGCACCGGTGTGGCGGGCGCGCTGGAGGGAGTGGACCGGGTCGTGCACGCGGCGACCGACTCGCCGACCGGGCGCGCAGATCTGCGCCAGACCGAGAACCTCCTGTTCGCGGCGCGGTCGGTGGCGCACCTGCTGTACGTCTCGATCGTCGGGATCGACCGAATGCCCTACGGCTATTACGCCCACAAGCTCGCCTGCGAGCACGCGATCGAGGGCGGCACCGCGCCGTACACCATCCTGCGCGCCACCCAGTTCCACGAGCTGCTGGAGCGCGGTCTGCGCGCGGTCGGGCGATTGCCGGTGGCGCCGCTGCCGCTCGACTGGCACGTGCAGCCGGTGGCCGCCGCCGAGGTGGCGCAGCGCGTCGCGGATCTCGTGGCCGGTGAGCCAGTGGGGCACGCGGACGATTTCGCGGGCCCGGAAGTGCTCGATCTGCGGCGCGTTGTCGAGGCGTGGCGCGCCCGGCACCACCGGCCACGGGCCGTCGTGAGGATCCCGGTCCCCGGGCGGCTCTCGGCGGCGTTGCGGCGCGGCGCCAACACCGCGCCCGGGCGCGCCGACGGCCAGCAGACATGGGAGCAGTTCGTACACGCGCAGACCAACCACACACCACAAGGAGCAGGTCGATGACCCTGACGCGTCAGACGATGACCGACGAGCAGCGCAAGTCCGTCGCGGTCGAGTACCTCAAGGCGTTCGACAACGGCGGCGTGACGTCGACCGGCGACAGCATCCTCGAGCTCTTCGCCGTCGACGCCCAGGTGATGTTCCCCAAATGGGGGATCGCCAACGGCCGCGAGGAGATCGGCAAGATGTTCGGCGACGTCGGCGCCACGCTGAAGTCGATCCGCCACGACTACGCCACCTTCAACTGGATCTTCTCCGGCTCTGACACCGTCGTGTGCGAGGGCACGAGCTACGGCGAGCACCAGGACGGGCCGTGGCGCACCGGCGTGCCGGACTGGGGCGCGGGCCGCTGGTGCGACGTGTTCGAGATCCGCGACTGGCAGATCCAGCGGTGCTTCATCTACCTCGACCCCGACTACGCCGGCAAGGACACCGCCCGCTATCCATGGCTGGCCTCCGTCGCCGAGCAGGTCCCCGCCTGAGCCGGCCTTCGGGCGCCGCCGGAGGCGTGATGCCCGACGGTGGCGTCCGACCGCCCGCATCGCACCATGGGTCGCAGCACGATATCGTGCTGCGACATGCCTCGACGCCCCAGGAGATCCCTCACCGAGAACGACTATGAGCGCCTGGCCGAACTCCGCTACGGCCTGCGGAGGTTCCTGCACTGGAGCTCCGAGCAGGCCCGAAAGGCCGGCATCACCCCCACCCAGCACCAGCTGCTGCTGGCCATCCGCTCCTCCCGCGACCCGCGCGGGCCGACGATCACCGACGTGTCCGATGTGCTCATCATCCGCCACCACAGCGCGGTCGAGCTCGTTGACCGGGCACAGAAGGCGGGCCTCATCACCCGCGAGCGCGACCCTGACCAGCAATCGGTCGTGCACCTCAAACTCACGGACGCCGGCGCGCTGACGCTCAGCGCCCTGTCCGAGGTCCACATCCGCGAGCTGGCGCAGCTGGCTCCGACCATGCAGTCGTTGTTCGCCGCTCTCAGCGAGAGCGAAGCCGCTGAGCTGATGCTCCTGCGCGGATGACGCACGACAGGGCGCCGGGAGGCGTTGCGGCCTTGAGATATCGTGCTACGATATCGTGGCACGATTAGAAGGAGGCATATCATGCCCGCACGACGAGTGGATCCCCGCTACCACGACGTCCGCAAGGAGCGAGTGGGAGGTTTCGCCGGGCCTGTCGAGCCGGCGGCTCCGTTCGGCAAGTACGCCGGTCCCCCGCGTGGGCGCTGGCAGGCCGCCGGCGGCTACGCCGGCTCACCTGACCGACAGCGCCAGGGCTCGTTCGCCGACATCGAGCTCGATCGCCACCGCGGCGGGGACGCTCACTAGGGACGGCATCCGCGGGGTCTACGCTGTCTGCCCATGGCGGATGCCCTGCTGACGCTCGCCGATCTCGAACGCTGGGAGCTCTTCGGCGCCACTTGGCGCGTCGTGGAGCTCTCAGACGATCGGGCGCTGCTGGAAATGTGCGCCTGCACCGGCCAACTCGTGGAGCGGCGCGAGTCCGAGGACCACGCGCTGATCAACTACGTGCGCGCCCAAGCGGCGGACAAGAACGGCTCGTCCGAGTAGCCCACGCTACGTGGCGGACAGCGCGCGGTCGATACGGCTAGCCACCAGTTCGGCGGCGTCCTCCTCCTGCTCGAGGATCTGCTGGGCGATGACCTCGGTCTCGTGGTCGTGCAGGCGGCGGGCCAGCCCGCGGAGCGCGTGGTAGACGCCGATCTCGAGGTTCTCCAGCGTGTAGGCGCTGATCGCCAGCTCGGCCGGCGTGCACGCGCCGGGGTCGAACTCGATTTGGAGGGCGGCCACGCGGACGGCGGCCTCGCTGGGCGAGGGCGGCGCGACGTCGTGGGCGCTCAGCCGCTCGTCGATGAGCCGCAGGTGGCCACGGGTCTGCTGATGGTGGGCCCGGTAGATGTCGGCGGTCGCCTCGTCAGGATCGAGGCGTGAGCCCTCCTCGAGCACGCGCAGCCCCATGTGCTCGAGCGCGTGAGCGTCCGTCAGGTATTGGATCAGCGCGCGATCGAGGCTCTGGGACAGCATGGCCGTACCTCCGACGGTACCCTGCCACCCGCTCATGGGCTCATGAATCGGAGCCGGGCTGTTCGCCCCCGAACATCGCCTCGTCGTCGACGACCAGCCCCAGCCGTTCGGGATGCTTCAGGGTCTCGATGGCGCTGTTGGTCAGGAGCCACCGGTCCGAGCGCTGCCGGATGAGGAACCCGGCACGCGTCAGACGTTGCAGCGCGATCGTCACGGTCGGCCGGTGCGCGCCGATCAGCATCGCCAGGACCTCGTGCGTGAGCGGCAGGGTCACGTACACGCCCTCGGTGCCGACCCTCCCCCAGCGCTCCGCCAGCAGCCAGAACAGGATGAGCAGGCGGGCATAGGCGCGCGGCAGATGGGTGACCGCCGCGGTCAGCGTGAGATACCGCGCACGCTGGGCCACGCGGCTGACGATCCGGCTGGTGATCGTCGGCCAGCGAGCGATCCGCAGCACGAACGAGGTGTCGAGCACGGCGAGCCGCGTGCGCTTGAGCACCAGCCATGTGACGGTCATCGGCAGCGGGTCGTAGTCGCCGTCGGTGTCCCACGGGCGGATGAGGTCAGTGGGTCCGAACAGCTCGCAGGCTGCGCGCTTGCCCACGTCCACGCGCCGGATGAGGAGCCCATCGAGGACGAACAAGCCGAGCCAGCCCGCGTCCGAGCGCGCCACTACGTCGCGCGTGTCCCAGCTGGGCGGCTCGAGCTCCATGACGGCCGCCATCGCGCGGCCGCGCGCCAGCTCCAACTCCTCCGCGGGTACTCCGGCCGCCAGATCCGCGTCGGCGTCGAGCAGGGCGACGGTATGGCGTGGATCGAGGTGAGTGAGCATCCCCCAAAGCTACCCCTGCCCCGCGTCGCCTGTCCGCCGCCGAACACGCCCGGTACGCCAGATGACCAGCATTCCGGCGGGCGCGCGGGAATGAGCTATGCCTTGGGAACGAGCCTGGAAAGGAGGGCCAGATGCAATCCCGCGAGATCATGGCCGGCCGGTCCGCCGGCGCCGTGGAGAACCCCTCGCGCGACCCCACCCGCGGCCGCGCCGCCGGCACGCCCGAGAACCCGCTCCGCGACCCCAGCCGTGCGCGCGGATCCGATGCGGAACCGCTGACGTGCCGTATCTGAACTGCAGCGATTGCGGGCTGTCGATCCGCAGCCGCGACCCGCTCAGCGACCGCGGGTACTGCCCTCGGTGCCGGGCCCGGGGTCGGGCGGTGCCGTTGCTGCGCGCCCCGCTCCCCCTGCGCCTGCTGCACCGGACGCCCGGCCAGTCCAAACGGCCGTCAAACCTGCACAACGCCGGCGTTTCGGGCATCCACTGAACGGGCGCACCCAGGCGATGTGTCGGCAACCGAACACAAACCGCGCCACAGGTTGACCTGTGGGTACGCCAACACGAAATGCGACAGTCAGTCATACACCTCTCACGGAACAGAGAACCCGCGTGACCGGCGGCGGCACGACGCCGCCGCGGCCGAGGTCCGCAAGCTGGAGCGCAGCCTCCGCGAGTTCGGCACCATGCCCCGTGGACGGCTCGCCGATCTAGCCGGAGCCGATCAATGGCGCGAGGGGACGTTCGAGGAGGCGCGCGGCTCTAGGTGTCAATCCGCCGCACCGTACCTGGGCGGGCGGGGGCCGGCGTGTCAGGGTGAAAGCGGAGCCGCTCAGCCAGCCACTTCGGCGGCGAGTGCCTCGAGCGGGGTGTCAGTGTCCCGCAGAACGTCGGCGTCGACTGGCTGGCGCGAGCGGATGAGCGCCTGGACGTGCTCGTTGACGTCCCACACGTTGACGTTCATGCCGCCGACCACGCGGCCGTCGGCCAGCCAGAACGCGACGAACTCGCCGCCCTCCCGGTCGCCGCGGAAGACCACCTCGTCCCACTCGGTGGCGTATCCGGAGTACTCCATGCCGACGTCGTACTGGTCGGAGTAGAAGTAGGGGATCCGGTCATAGCTCACCTTGTCGCCCAGCATTGACCGCGCCGCCGCCGGCCCCTGGTTGAGCGCGTTGGCCCAGTGCTCGACGCGGATGTGGCGCTCGTAGAACGGGTGCCAGGCGTTGGCGACATCGCCCGCCGCGTACACGTTGGGCGCCGAGGTCCTGAGCGCGGCGTCCACCTGGACCCCGTTCTCCACGGTGAGCCCCGCAGCCTCGGCGAGCTTGACCCGCGGGAGAACCCCCACGCCGACCACGACGAAGTCGCACTCGACGCGCCGCCCGGTTGCGGTACGCACCGCGCTCACCGAGCCGTTGCCCTCGAGTGCGTCGACGCCATCCTCCAGGACCATCTCCACTCCATGCGCGAGGTGGACATCGCGATAGAAGGTGCCGATCTCGGGACCGAAGATGCGCTCGTTGGGCAGCGCCAGCGGATCGATCACGGTGACGTCCAGTCCCGCCTGGCGCGCGGAGGCCGCGAACTCGCTGCCGATCCAGCCCGCGCCGACGACCGCGACGTGCCCCCCGGCGCCCAGCCGCTCGCGCAGCGCATCGCAATCGGAGAGCGTGCGCAGGTAGTGGACGCCGTCGAGGTCGGCGCCGGGGACCGAGAGGCGCCGCGGCTCGGCCCCGGTGGTCAGCAACAGGCCGTCATAGTGCAGCGCCTCTTTACCGGCCAGCGTGACCGTCGACGCCGCCGGATCGATCGCCTCCGCGACGGCCTGGAGGCGAAGATCGATCTCCTGGCTCGCGTAGAAGCCCGCCTCGTGGACGTAGGCCTTGTCGCGTTCGGACTTGCCCTGCAGGTAGTCCTTGGTGAGCGGCGGACGCTCATAGGGCCGCTCGGCCTCCGCGCCGACCAGGACGACGCGCCCGTCGAATCCGCGCTCGCGCAGCTCTCCGGCGGCCTTGGCGCCGGCCAGGCTGGCGCCCACGATGACAAAGGTCTGGTTGTTCATTTCGTCCTACCTCCGGTCAGGCTGAGGAATTCCTCGCGGGTGCGAGGGTCGTCGCGCACGAGTCCGTACAGCGCCGAGGTCACGGTCCGCGCGCCCGCCTTCTGCACGCCGCGCAGCGACATGCACAGGTGCTCGGCCTCCAGCACGACCCCGACACCCTTGGGCTCCAGTTCCTCCTGGATGCACGCGGCAACCTGCTTGGTCAGCCGCTCCTGCACCTGCAGGTCACGCGCGAAGTGCTCCACCACACGCGCCAGCTTGGAGAGCCCGATGATCCGCTCCGCGGGCAGATAGGCGACGTGCGCCACACCGTGAAACGGGAGCAGGTGATGCATGCACAGCGATTGGAAAGGGATATCACGCACCACCACGAGCTCGTCGTAACCCTCGTCGTTGGGGAAGGTGGTCAGGTTGAATGGCTCGGCGGTGAGCAGCTCCGCGTAGGCGGACGCCACCCGCCGGGGCGTCTCGCGCAGGCCGGCGGCGTCGAGGTCAGCCCCGAGCGCGACCAGCAGCTCACGGGCGGCGCGCTCGGCGGCGGCGAGGTCCACGCGGCGGGGCTCGCCCGCCACCACTTGGAGCCGTCGCGTGCTCACGGAAGTGCGGTCAGCAGTTGTTTGAGGCTGTCGTGCTCCTCGGCGCACGCCGGGCAGCCGGTCAGGTGCTCGCGCATGCCCGGGACCCGTCCGTCCGCGTTCTCCCCGGACACCTCGCTGTCGACATAGACGTCGAGCAGGTCAAAACATGCCTCGCAGGTCAGCTCCGGGCCCGCGGGGCCGAGCAGCCCGGCCATGAGGCGCTCGTCTGTGCGCGTTGGCTCGGTCATGAATCGGGTCCAATCACGGCGCGCAGCTTGCGCCGCGCGTCATGCAGGGTCTTGTAGAGGGCGCCGCGCGTCGTGCCCAACCGCTCGGCCAGCACGTCGATCGGGACCTCGGCGAGCACGAGCGCCCCCAGGACCTCGCGCTGGTGGGGCGAGAGCTCGGTGCGGACCGCCTCGATGATGGCCCGCAGCCGCTCGCGGCGCTCGAAGTCCTGGGCCGGATCGAGGGTCCGCGAGGGAAGGGAGGTCCAGGCGTCGGGGTCGATGGGGAGCTCGCGCTCCTGCCAGGCGCGCCGACGCAGGCGCACCGCCGCCTCGAGGATCGCGAACTTGTACGCCCACGTGGTGAACCGGCTCTCGAAACGGTAGTCGTCGAGTTTGGCCAGGATCGCGCTCAGCGCATCGTCGGCGCTCTGCGTGGCGAGGTCGTCAATCGTCTCGCGCGTGCTCCCGCCCAGCATGGCCCGGCGGCGCGACACCTCGAACCGGGCGGCGCGCAGCAGCAGGGCGTGCAGGCGGCAAGCGGCCTCCTCGCGTTCGGCGCCGCCGGCGCGAAGCGCTCCGAGCCACGCGCGCGCCTCGGCCTCGCGATCGGGCGGTGCAAGTGCGGTGGCGCGCTGCACCACGGGCACGCTACCAGCCACCCGGCTCACCCCTCCCCGGCTCGCCGAGCGGTGCGGCGGGCGGCGCCTCGAGCGGCGCCAGGATCCGCGCGGCCAGATGCGGCGGGCAGCCGCGGTCGACGAGCTTGAGCAGTTCGTGGAGATCGATGCGCTGCTGATGGGCGAGGTGCTCCGCGAGATCGGCGCCGAAGCCGGCGCTCAGCAGCCGGCCCTCGCGCCACTGCACCCACCTCTCCCAATCGCCGGCGGAGTCGCCGGGAGAGTCTGATGGGCGCGTGTTGCGGGAACGCACCGCCGTCACCTCCGCCAGGGCCGGAGCGCGGCCGGCGATGAAGGATGGAAAACGCTCACACCACCGTTAGCTGCGGGCGGCGCGCGGTTCTTACCTGGGAGCGGGTGTGCCGTCGCACCCATACGGAGATGGGGGATGTCCCCCATTGCGGTGCGGTGCGGCGGTCAGCAACCTGCGCGACATCAATCCAGAGGAGGACGACCGATGACAGCCCCAGTGCAGCAGCCGGTGATGAGCCGTAACGGCACCGGTATCAGCGACACCGTGCAGAGCCCCATCCGCTGCCTGGTTGTGGATGACCACCCGGCGATCCTCGCCGGGCTGCGGGGGCTGCTCTGCAGCGAGCCCGACCTCGACGTGGTGGATGCAGTGGACAGCGCCGAGGCGGCCCTCGAAGTGGCCGAGCGGATGCCGCTGGACGTGGCGATCGTGGACTACCAGCTCCCGGGCCGGTCGGGGCTGTGGCTGAGCCGCAAGCTCAAGCACCTGCCGGAGCCCCCCTCGGTGCTCATCTACTCGGCCTTCTCGGACTACATGCTGGCCGCGGCCTGCGTGGTCGCCGAGGCCGACGGGCTTCTGAGCAAGGCGGCGCTGGGCTCGGACCTGTACGTGGCCATCCGGCGGGCGGCGAACGGGGTCAGCCGGCTCCCGCCCGTGCCGCCCACGCTGGCCGAGGGCCTGCGCCGGCGCTTTGACTCCATGGAACAGGCCATCTTCGGTCTGCTCCTGGCGGGCATCTCTCGCAACGAGATCGGACGCACGCTCCACATCAACCAAGGCGAACTCGAAACTCGCCAGTGGACGATGCTGCGTAAGCTCGAGCGAGTGGACTGACCGCCGTGAAAGTCTCGTGAGCCAGCAGCGCCCCAGGAGAAAGTACGTGCCCTTGGTCTACCGCGTCGCCGGCGTCAACGCGCTGGTGCTGGTGGCGGCGGTCGCGGTCACGCTGGTGGTGCTGGCCCCGCGCAAGCTCTCGTCGTTCGCCCTGGACGAGGCGGTCGTCCTGATCGGGGCGCTCGTGCTGGTGGCGCTGGCCAACCTCGTGGTGCTGCGGCGGATCGTCCGCCCGCTGGAGACGCTGACGGCGCTGGCCCGGCGCGTCGACCTCACGCACCCGGGAGCGCGCATGCCGGGGGCCACCGCATCCTCGGAGGCCGGCGAGTTGGCCCTCACCTTCAACGAGATGCTCGCCCGCCTGGAGACCGAGCGCCGCGAGGCGACCGGCCGGGTGCTGGAGGCACAGGAGTCCGAGCGGCTGCGCATCGCGCTCGAGCTCCACGATCAGGTCGGACAGGAGCTCACGGCGGTCCTGCTCGGACTCGCCCGCGTCCGCGGCATGCTCGACGAGTCGCTGCGCCGCGACCTGGAGGACATCCAGGAGGCGGTGCGCGCCAGCCTCGAGGACGTGCGGCGGATCGCGCTCGAGCTGCGGCCCGAGGCGCTCGACGATCTCGGGCTGGTGAGCGCGCTCGCCGTGCTCTGCGAGCGCTTCTCCCAGCGCACCGGGATCGCGGTCGGCCAGCAGCTCGACGAGCATCTCCCCGAGCTGGGCCACGAGGAGGAGCTCGTCGTCTACCGCGTGGCCCAGGAGGCGTTGACCAACGTCGCGCGCCACTCGGGCGCCGATCACGCCGAGCTGCGGATGAGCACCCGCGACGGCAACCTGGTGGTGACGGTCTCAGACGACGGGCGCGGCATCCGCACCGGAGGTGAGCCGGGAACCGGGATCCGCGGGATGCGCGAGCGCGCCGCCCTGATCGGCGCCACCTTGGACGTGGGGCCCAACGCCGACGGCGCCGGCTGCGCGGTCACGCTGCTCGTCGCGGCCGCGAGGGCGGAGGCGCCGGCGTGACGCCGCTCAAGACGCGGATTCTGCTCGCTGACGACCACGCGCTGGTCCGCCGTGGGCTCAAGCTCGTGCTCGATGCCGAGCCCGACCTGGAGGTGGTTGGCGAGGCCGGCGACGGCGCCGAGGCGCTCCAGCTGGCGCTGGCGGGCGGCGTGGACCTGGCCATCATCGACATCTCGATGCCGCGGATGACCGGTCTGCAGGCGGTGGCCGAGCTGCACCAGCGCCGCCCGGACGTGCGATCGCTGATCCTGTCGATGTACGAGAACGAGCGTTACCTCTACGAGGCGCTCAAGGCCGGCGCGTCGGGATACGTGCTCAAGACGGCGGCCGACCGCGACCTGGTGGAGGCCTGCCGCGCCGCGATGCGCGGGGAGTCGTTCCTGTACCCGGGCGCGATGACCTCGCTGATCCGCGACTACCTCCACCAGGCCCGTGACCACCAGCCCGTGCGCGCCGATCCGCTGACGCCGCGCGAGCAGGAGGTGGTCAAGCTGATCGCCGAGAGCTACAGCACGCGCCAGATCGCCGATGCCCTGGTGATCAGCGAGAAGACCGTGGACCGCCACCGAGCCAACATCCTGGAGAAGCTGGGGATGCACGACCGCGTCCAACTGACGCGCTACGCGATCCGCCAGGGCCTCGTGGAGCCCTGATCGCACACCGCCGTGCAGCCCGGGCGCTCGGGGCGCGACCCCCCGGATGCAGAGAAGTTGGGGGCCGCGCGCCGCACGGCCCCCACCCCCGGTTCCCCGCACCGCGCCCCGAGCGCTGTGGTCTGGCCAGAAAACTATCCGCACGATCGCGTGCGGCAAATGGGGTCTAGACCCCATCAGGATTCAGGCCGCCCGACGGCGCGCGATCACCAGCGCGTACTCGGGCGCGAACACGAGCCCGCCGGCGGCGCGGGGCAGAACCTCATCGGCCAGGGCGGTCCAGCGCCCGGCGAGCTCGGCGCGCCGCGGGCGGTCAAGGCCGCCCAGCAGCGCCACCACCCCCGGGGCGGCCTCGGCGTGAAAGCGCCAGCACTCGGCCGCGTCGCGGAACACGGTCGGCAGGGGATGGCGCACGACGGTCACCTGCTCAAACGCGCCGGCCAGCCGGTCGGCGATGACGTCCGCGCGGCCCCAGTCGGTGGGCGCCGGCACGCCGGGGGGCGGCGCGGGCCCGTAGCTGCCCAGCAACGTGAACAACTCAGACACCGGCCCCTCGGGCACCCAGTTGGCCATGCCCAGCACCCCGCCGGGGCGCAGCACGCGCGCCAGCTCACTTGTGACTGCGTCCACCGGGGTGGCGAACATCGCCCCGAAGGCCGAGGTCACGACGTCGACGGCGGCGTCGCCCTGCGGCAGCGCGGTGACGTCGGCCACCTCCCACTCGATCGCCAGCCCCTCGCGCCGCGCCCGCTCGCGTCCGAGCGTGACCAGCTCGGGAGTGATGTCCGATGCCGTGACCAGCGCTCCGCGCGCGGCGGCCGCCAGCGCGACGTTGCCGGTCCCGGCAGCGACGTCGAGGACGCGGTGGCCGGCGGCGATGCCCGCCGCGGCGACCAGCTCGCGGGCAGCGGGCTCGAGCGTCGCGGCCACCCGCCCGTAATCGCCCAACGCCCACAATCCACCGCTGCTCATCGCCGCGATCATCGCAGCCCCCTGTGGGCCCGGAGGTCCGGGTTGCATGAGGCATCCGACCTGACGGGTGTGCCCCGGCAACGCCCAGGCACGCGGCGCTGCCGCCAATCCGCGCAGGCGTACCGGGCTTTCTGCGCCGGCTGCGGCGCCCGATCCTTGAGCGCAAAACGCTTGAGCGGTAAATTAGCCTCAGCGACCTGGCTCAGAGGGCCGCATCCACACCGGGGTGGCGGTTCGGGGGCCAAGAGGGAGGTTGTGCGATGCCCGTCGTGCCTATCCGCCAGATCCTCGATCCGGCCTTTGCGGACCGGTATGGAGTGGCGGCGATCAACATCGTCGACGATCTCACGCTGGAGGCCGTGCTGGCGGCCGCGACCAAGATGGAGTCGCCGCTCATCGTCCAGACGTCGCTGAAGACGGTGAAGTCGATCGGCGCAAAGGCGCTGTACAGCATGTGGCGCACGCGCGCCGACGAGGTGCCGGTGCCCGTGTCGCTGCACCTCGACCACTGCCCCGACCGCGAGTGGATCACGATCTGCCTCCAGGCCGGATGGAACTCGGTGCTGTTCGACGCGTCCGAACTCGACGTTGCCGAGAACACGCGTCAGACGATCGAGGTGGTCGCCGAGGCCGAGCGGCATGGCGCCCACGTGGAGGGCGAGATCGAGAGCGTGCTCGGGGTCGAGGACGGCGTCGGCTCCGATGACGCCGGCGTCGTGCATCCCGTCCAGGTCTCGGCGCAGTTCATCGAGGCCACCGGGGTGTACTCGTTCGCCCCGGCGATCGGGACCGCGCACGGCCTCTACAAGGCCTCTCCCGAGCTCAAGCCAGAGCGGGTCACCGAGCTGGTCGAGCTGCAACCGATCCCGATGGTGCTGCACGGCGGCACCGGGCTGACCGCCGAACAGTTCTCCGACCTCATCTCCCGGGGCTGCGCCAAGGTCAATATCTCGACGGCGCTGAAGATCGCCTTCGTCGACGCGCACCGTGAGTACCTCGACGCCAACCCCGGCAAGCACGATCCGCCGTCGATGCTCAAACACGTCCGGGCCGCGGTGGTTGAGATGGCCAAGCACCACATCGGGATGTTCGGCTCCGCCGGGCGCGCCGGCGCCCTGTCCGCGTCGGCCGGTTAGCGCCGGTGCCCGCGCTCATCTTCGACTGCGACGGGGTGCTGGCCGACACCGAGCGCGACGGCCACCGCCCGGCGTTCAACGAGACGTTTGCCGAAGTCGGCCTGCCCGTGCGGTGGTCCGAGCAGGAGTACGGGGAGAAGCTGCGGATCGGCGGGGGCAAGGAGCGGATGGCCTCGCTGCTCACGCCGGAGTTCGTAAGCGCCAACCGCCTCCCCGCCGACGCCGAGGGCCAGAGGGAGCTGCTGGCCGACTGGCACCGGCGCAAGACCGCGCGCTACAAGGAAATGGTCCGCGCCGGCCGGCTGCCCGGGCGCCCGGGCATCGCCCGCGTCGTCTCGGAGGCGATAGGCGCCGGCTGGACGCTGGCGGTGGCCTCGACCTCGGCCGAGGAGTCCGTCCGCGCGGTGCTCGAGCACGCCGTCGGGACCGACCACGCGTCGCGCTTCGCCGTCTTCGCGGGCGACATCGTGCCCGCCAAGAAGCCCGACCCGGCGATCTACACGCTGGCGACGCAGCGGCTGGGGATCGCCCCCGGCGACGCGCTCGTGATCGAGGATTCGCGCAACGGCCTGCTCGCGGCCGTGGGCGCCGGGCTGCGATGCGTTGTCACCGTCTCCAGCTACACCGCCGAGGAGGACATGAGCGAGGCGGTGATGGTGGTCACCAGCCTCGGGGACGCCGGAGAGCCGGCGGTCGTTCTGAGCAACCGCGGCGGCGCGGAGCCCGGCGAACTGGTGACGCTCGCCGATCTCGAAGCGTGCCGGACCCAACCCATACTGGACAAGGAGGCTGTATGAGCGACACGGCACTGCGCCGGGGCGAGTTGGTGGTGCGGACGATCGCCCAGACCGCCGTCGATAACGAGACCTACTTCTGCGAGCTCGACGCCGTGGTGGGCGACGGCGACTTCGGCTACTCCCTGGCGCGCGGGTTCGAGATCGTTCTCTCCGACTGGGAGGCGATGGAGTATTCCGACGTCGGCGGCCTCCTCAAGAAGACCGCGATCACGTTGACCAAGCGCATCGGCGGCACCTCGGGGCCCATCTGGGGCACTGCGTTCCTGCGCGCGGGCGGGGCGCTGACCGACAAGCAGCCGACCGGCGAGGAGGTCATCGCTGCGTTCCGTGCTGCGATCGATGGGATCAAGCAACGGGGCAACACGGACCTGGGCGACAAGACCCTGCTCGATGCCCTGGTCCCGGCGGTCGACGTGCTCGAGGCCGAGCTGCCCGACGGCGCCGCCCAGGCGATCGAGAAGGCCTCCGTGCAGGCACGGGAGAGCGCCGAGGCAACCAAGGGCATGCTCGCCCAGCGCGGCCGCGCGTCCTACACCGGCGAGCGCAGCCGCGACTCCGTGGACGCCGGGGCAATCGGCATCGCCGTGATGTTCGAAGCCGTGAGCAAGGCGTGGCAGGAGGCCGAGCTGGAGCTGGCCTGACTGTTCCAGGCAGCGAGGGGAAGGGAGCGCGTGAGTTGATCACGCGTGAAACCAGGCAGGTCACTCGAGAGGAGAGACGGTGAAGAAGTTCGTCAACGACCCGCAGCAGTTCGTCCCCGAGATGCTCAAGGGGATCCAGCTCGCCAACCCCGGCAAGCTGAAGTACGTGCCTGAGTACAACCTGATCATGCGGGCCGACGCCCCGAACGAGAACAAGGTGTCGATCGTGCAGGGGTCGGGCTCGGGCCATGAGCCGGCCCACGTGATGGTGGTGGGCAAGGGCATGCTCGACGCCGCCTGCCCGGGCGACGTGTTCGCCGCGCCGCCGTCTGACTACGTGTACGAGACGACCAAGCTGATGGCCAGCCCCAAGGGCGTCCTGCACATCATCAACAACTACACCGGCGATCGCATGGCCTTCGATATGGGCCGCGAACTGGCCGAGGCGGAGGACATCAAGATCGCGACGATCATCGTCGACGACGACGTGGCCGTGAAGGACTCCACCTACACGGTGGGGCGGCGCGGCGTGGCCGGCAACTTCTTCGTGATCAAGGCGGTCGGCGCCGCCGCCGAGAAGGGCGCGGAGCTTGACGACCTCGTCAAGCTGGGTGAGCGCGTCAACTCCGTCACTCGCACCATGGGCATGGCGCTGACGTCGTGCACCCCGCCCGCGAAGGGCTCCCCGCTGTTCGACCTGGGCGACGACGAGATGGAGATGGGCGTCGGCATCCACGGCGAGCCGGGTCGCCGGCGCGAGAAGCTGGCCAGCGCCGACGCGATCGTCGATGAGCTGCTGGAGGCCGTGGCCTCCGACCTGCCCTACGGCTCGGGCGACGACGTGGCCCTGATGATCAACGGGCTCGGCGGCACCCCGATCTCCGAGCTCTACATCCTCTACGGCCGCGCGCACGACCAGCTGGCCCAGCGGGGCATCAATGTCACCCGCAGCTACGTCGGCGAGTACTGCACGTCGCTGGACATGGCCGGCGCGTCGCTGACGCTGGTCAAGCTCGACAGCGAGCTCAACGAGCTGTTCGACGCCCCCGCCGACGTGGCGGTTCGCGTCTTCTAGCGATGTAGCGCTCTAGGCGGGGCGGTCGTCCGGGACCCAGTCCAGGGCGACCGCCTCGCCGTTGGGCAGCGCCCGCTCGGGCGGCACCGGGCGTCCGGCGGCGATCAGCGCGGCGCGGATCGTGCCCGCGTGGGCGACGACGAGCGACGGCTGTGGGCCGGCCGCGACGCGCGCCAGCGCCCGGCGGGTGCGCAGCACCTGGGAGCGGATCGACTCCCCTCCGGGGAAGGTGAACTCAGGGTCCCCGGCCTCGAAGGCGGCGAACAGCTCGGGGCTGTCACGCGCGAGGACCGACTGCGGGCGACCCTCCCATTCCCCACGGGCCGACTCGATGAGGTCCCCGATGGCCACCGGCTGAAGCCCGACCGCGGCGCCGGCGACCGACGCGGTCTGTCGGGCGCGCAGAAGCGGCGAGCACCAAATGGCGGCGACGCCGCGTGCCCGTGCCTGGACGGCGAGGTGTCCGGCCTGCTGCTCGCCCAGTTCCGAGAGGGGTGGGTCGCGCCGCCCCAGGATCAAGCCGTTGGCGTTGTCAGCGGTCTGGCCGTGTCGGGCGAGGAGGAGGGGCACACCGGTCACATGACGATTGTCGCCCACGTGGGTTGAACGCCACGGCACGCGGGAAGCATTGCGGCGTTGCATCCACGCCCCATCCCCCACCCCATGATCGATCGAGACATCCGCGCCATGCTGCGCGGCGCCACCGCCGCCAAATTCCTGCACGGCTGGCAGGGCCCTCACTTTGCCGAGCGCACCTACTGCCTCACGCCGAAGCATGCGGAGCCGATGGAGCGGCCGCGGGAGTACGTGATCGGCTACTGCGAGATGCTCGCGGTGGCCGGCGTGCAGCCGCTGTATCGCGACTCGGATCCCGTGCTCTGAGCGCCACCGTGTCGAACCGGCGCATAACGCCGCCAGATGTATTAAGAACTCGCGGCGTGTCGTGTATCACTATTGGCATCGTCGGCGCGCTGTTGTAGCTTGGCCCCGTGCCGACGGAGGAGGAGACGAGCGGCAAGCTTTCGGTGAGCGAGATCTCGGTGTCGTTCGGCGGGATCGCGGCGCTGGACGGCGTCTCGCTGGACGTCTCGCAGGGTGAGGTGCTCGGCGTCATCGGGCCCAACGGCGCGGGCAAGACGACGCTGTTCAACGTGATCTGCGGGTTCGTGAAGCCCGACACGGGCACGATGCGCTGGCGCGGCCAGCCGCTGGGCGGGGTCCGTCCCCACCGGCTCGCGTCGCTCGGGATCGCCCGCACGCTCCAGGGCGTGGGGCTGTTCGCCGAGCTCAGCGTGCTCGAGAACGTGATGGTCGGCGCCCAGAGGTTCCGGCGCTCGGGTCTTGGCGGCGCGATGCTGGGCCTGCCCCGCGCCGACCGCGACGAGGGCGCGCTGCGCGAGCGAGCCCATGCGGCGCTCGAGCGGGTCGGCTGCGACGACGTCGCCGGTTCGCGGCCCCCCGAGCTGCCCTACGCCGTCCAGAAGCGGGTCGGGCTGGCGCGGGCGCTGGCCTGCGCGCCCGACCTGCTGCTGCTCGACGAACCCGCCGGCGGGTTGGACTCCGACGAGCTCACGGCGCTGGCGCAGACGATCACCTCGCTTGGCAGCTCGATGGCGGTGATGCTCGTGGACCACCACATGGACCTGGTGACGTCGGTGTGCCACCGCATGGTGGTCCTCGACTTCGGACGCGTGATCGCGACAGGCGAGCCGGCCACCGTGCGCCAGGACCCGGGCGTACTGGAGGCCTACCTGGGACGTGAGGCGCAGGACGCCGACACGGCGGTGACCAGCGGGGGGACGGCCGATGCTCAGCGTTGAGAAGCTGACCACCCATTACGGCCCGGTGTGCGCCGTGAACGAAGTGTCGCTCGAGGCGCCCGTGGGCACCGTGACCGCGGTGCTGGGCGCCAACGGCGCCGGCAAGACCTCGCTGCTGCGCACGATCACCGGCCTGGTGGCACCGCGATCGGGCCGGGTGACGGTTGACGGCCGGGACATCACCGGCATGGCGGTGGAGGAGATCGTGCGCCGCGGCGTGTCCCACGTGCCGGAGGGACGCGGCGTGATCTCGGAGCTGACGGTGGAGGAGAACCTGCGGCTCGGCGGCCTGTGGCGGCGCAGCGGGGCCGCCCCGTTGCAGGAGATCTACGACCTGTTCCCGCGCCTGGACGAGCGCTCCCGCCAGCCGGCCTCGCGACTGTCGGGCGGCGAGCGCCAGATGCTGTCGATTGGCCGTGCGCTGATGGCCCGGCCGCAGGTGCTGCTCCTCGACGAGCCCTCACTCGGGCTCGCTCCCGTGATCGTCGCCCAGCTCATGGCCATGGTGCGCTCGCTGGCCGACAACCTCGGGCTGGCCGTGCTGCTCGTGGAGCAGAACGCGCGCAGCGCCCTATCGATCGCCAACCGGGGGATCGTGCTCAACCTCGGGCGCGTGGTCGCCGACCGCGAGCCGGGCGAGCTGGCCGCCGACGAGCGCCTGCGCCACGCCTACCTGGGGTTCTGATCGCCATGACCAAGTTCATCGACCTCACGCTCAGCGGCATCTCGGACGGGGCCATCTACGCCGCCGTGGCGCTGGCGCTGGTGCTCATCTGGCGCGCCACGCGGATCGTCAACTTCGCCCAGGGCGCGATGCTGATGATCACCACCTTCATCGCCTCGGCCGTCATCAACTCCTCGGGCTCCTACTGGCTGGGGTTCGCGGTGGCGCTCGCGTCCGGGCTGGTGTTCGGCGCGCTGGTGGAGCGGGTGCTCATCCGCCCGGTGGAATCCGCTCCGCCGCTCAACGCGGTCATCCTCACGCTCGGCCTCTACACGCTCCTGGTGGCCGTGGCGGGCATGATCTGGGGCAACTCGCCGCGATCGTTCCCGCCGGCGTTCTCGCTGCGCGGCTACGAGGTGGGCGGCACCCGGCTCCTGTTCACACCCAACGACACGTTCATCGTGCTGATGGTCATCGCGGTGGCGATCGGCCTGGCCGCCCTGTTCCGGCTCACCGCGCTGGGGCTGCAGATGCGCGCCTCGGCGTTCGCCCCCGAGGTCGCCCGGCTGCTCGGAGTCCGCGTGGCGCGGATGTTCACGGTGGGCTGGGCGCTGGCCGCGGTGGCGGGGGCGCTGGCCGGCGTGCTGGTGGCCCCGTCAGTGTTCCTGGGGCCCAACAGCTTTGACCCGATTCTCATCAGCGGGTTCGTGGCCGCCGTGCTCGGCGGCCTTGACAGCCCGCCGGGAGCGGTGATCGGCGGGGTGGCGCTGGGCGTGGCCCTGTCCTACGTGTCGGGCTACGCCGGCTCGTCCCTGGTCCCGCTGGCGGCGCTGGCGATCCTGGTGGCGGTGCTCATGCTGCGGCCCGGCGGTCTGTTCGCCGCCAGCGCGGAGCGGCGCGTATGAGCGCGGCCCGATCGGTGCTGGCACGCAGCACGCTTGCTCGCTCGCTCGGCTGGGTGGTGGTGGCCGCGGTCGTCATCGTGATCGCGTCCAATCTTCTGAGCGCCTACAACAACCTGCAGCTGGCGACGGGGCTCTACTACTTCGCCGCGCTGGCGGGGCTGACCGTCCTGGCCGGGCAGAGCGGCCAGATCTCGCTCGGGCACGGGGCCCTCATGGCGGTCGGCGCCTACACCGTGGCGCTGCTCATCGGCGACGAGGGCTGGGCGCTCGTCCCCGCGATCGCGGCCGCGGTGGTGGTCAGCGTGCTGGTGGGGATCCCGGTGGGGGCGGCGGCCAGTCGGCTGCGGGGGCCGTACCTGGCCGGAGCCACGCTGGCCTTCGCGGTGGGCCTGCCGGCGCTGGCCGACAGGTTCCCGTCGCTGCTGGGCGGCGAGAACGGGCTCACGATCAATCCCCCGGTGCCGCCCTCGTGGCTGGGCGCCGACTTCCCGCTCGAGCAGTGGGAGGCGCTGATCGCGGGCGCCGGCGCGCTGGTGGTGCTGTTCGTCCTCTACAACGTCATCGGCAGCGGCCTCGGACGGTCGATGCGAGCCGTGCGCGACGACGAGATCGCCGCGTCGCTGTGCGGGCTCTCGGTGGGCCGCACCCAGACGATCGCGTTCATCGTGTCGGCCGGCTGTGCCGGCCTGGGCGGCGCAATCCTGGCGGTGGTGCTCCAGCTGGCCCAGCCGGGCGCCTTCCCCCTTCAGCTCTCGCTGGCGCTGCTCACCGGGGTGGTCCTGGGCGGCTTGGGCTCGCTGGTGGGCGCGATGTGGGGCGCGGCCCTGCTGACGCTGCTGCCCAACTGGACCAACGACATCGCGCACTCCTTCTCTCTGTCCACGAAGGTCTCGGCCAACCTGCCGCTGGCCATCTACGGGATCGTCCTCATCGTGGCGATGATCCTGTGGCCGAGCGGGATCCAGGGAGGCGTCCGCGCGGTGTGGGGGCGGGCGCGGGCCGTCCGGCATCCGGCGTCGGCAGGCCGGCCGACCGGCGCCTCGACCCCGGGCTCAGCCTGAGCGCGCTGTGCGGGCGGCTCGCCGTTTCGCGGGGACCTTCTTCGGCGCGTTGCGCGGAACACCGAGCAGCGCGGCCTGGACCTCGCGCAGACGCTCGTGATCGCCGCGGATCCCGAACGCCGCGTCGTTGTAGAGGAAGGCCTCGCACAGACGGACGATGGCGTAGGCGAGCGTCTCGGGATCGGCGGGCGGCTCGTAGCGCCCGGCGGCCGCCTCGGCCTCGATCATCTGCGTGACCAGCCCGACGCCCCGGCACTGAACCGCGCCCGTGCTGGAGGTGAGCAGGCGCAGCGCCGAGGCGCCCTCCTGCTCGACGAACCGGCGCAGCGGCATCGAGCGGGCCAGGCTGCGGTTGATGCGGTCGAAGACCTCGAGCAGGCCGCGCACGCCGCGGCGGCGGACCTCGCGCCGGTGCCGGGCGATGAGCACCTCGGACTCGTCGGCGATGACCTCGGAGAGCAGCCGCTCGCGCGACCCGAACCAGCGGTAGATGGTGGCCCGGCCCAGCCCCAGATCGCGCGCCACGATCGTCAGGTCCACGCGCTCGCCGGACAAGAACTGCGCCCGGGCCGCCGCGAGCACGTCCGCGCGGCTCGCGGTGGCGGGACGCCCGCGACGCGGGGGACGGGACTCGGTTGCAGCGCTCATGTCATCACCTTAGTATTTGAAACACACGAGGGAGAACGTATCGAAATGCCTCGAGCCCTCCCGGTGGGCTCGAGCAGCCGGTTGACGCCCGCCTGGGGAGCCGGCAGCAGGTCACCACGAGTGGAGGAGGAGTGAAGATGGGAGCTGTCAAACGCCGGCGGCTGATCGCCGCTGCGGTGACCGCAGGCGTGGCCGTGGCGGCCGTGGGCTGCGGTTCGTCGAGCAGCGGAGGGTCGAGCGCTCCGGGAGTCACTTCGAACAGCATCACCTTTGGGACCCATCAGCCGCTGACGGGGCCGGTGGCGCCGGGCTACAGCGAGATCGCTCCCGCGTCCCAGGCGTTCTTCGATTACGTGAACGCCCACGGCGGGGTGTACGGGCGCAAGGTGCACCTGATCATCAAGGACGACGCCTACAACCCCGCCAACACCGTCAACGTCGTGCACCAGCTCGTGCTGCAGAACAAGGTGTTCGGGATCTTCGAGGGCCTGGGCACGCCGACCCACACCAAGGTGGTGAGCTTCCTCAACGCGTCAAAGGTCCCGGACCTGTTCGTCGCCTCGGGCTGCCCGTGCTGGGACAACGGCGCCGCCCAGCCCATGACGTATGGGTGGCAGCCCAACTACACGATCGAGGGCAAGATCCTCGGCCAGTACCTCAAGCAGCACTTCCCCAACGCCAAGGTCGGCGTCCTCTACCAGGACGACGACTTCGGCAAGGGCGGCCTGGCGGGCATCCAGGACGAACTGCCGGCCGGCGCGATCGTCTCCAAGCAGCCCTACCAGCCAGGCACGACCACGCTCGCCCCGCAGGTGACGGCGATCAAGTCGGCCAAGGCCAACGTGATGGTCGACTTCACCGTCCCCATCTACACCGCCATCGCCCAGCTGACGTCATTCACCCTGGGCTTCAAGCCCCAGCTGGTGGTGTCCAACGTCGGCATCGACCCGACCACGGTGGGGGCGCTGCTCAAATCGGTGTCGAAGGGCAAGGTGTCGGGCACGGCGCTGATCGAGGGCGCGATCACCGATGGGTATCTGCCGTCCAACACCGACACGTCCAACCCGTGGATCCAGCTGTTCCAGAAGATCCATGCCCAGTACGACGCCAGCGCCCCGTTTGACGGAAACGTCGAGTACGGCATGGCCAACGCCTACACCCTCGTCCAGGCGCTGAAGGCCGCGGGCAAGAACCTCACCCGCCAGGACGTCGTCAACGCCATTAACAAGGACGGCGGCAAGTGGACCGGCCCCGGGCTCGTCCCCTACCGCTACGGCGGCGACCAGCACGGCGGCTTCGGCGGCGCTGAGATGGGCAAGGTCGTGGGCGGCAAGATCGTGCTCTCCGGAGGCCCGCTGACGACGACGCCGGCCGCGGGGTCGCCGATCACCCCCTACACCACCCAGCAGCCGGCGCCGCCGGCCAGCGGAGTGCCCAGCAACTGACATGCGTTGTGAGGGCCCGCCTCGGCCTGTGTGCCGGGGCGGGTCCCTGGGACCTTGGGGGTAAGGCCGCCACCGCGGCGCGCACTCAGACGCGTAGCGCCTCGGTGGGGCTCAACCGCGCCGCCTTGCCCGCCGGGTACAGGCCCGCCAGGGCGCCGATGATCAGCCCGGACGCCGGCGCGGCCACCAGCGCATACAGGGGCACCACGAACGGCTCGGTGCGCGCCACGGAGTAGACCTCGGTGGCGCCGGCGCCCAGGCCCAGGCCGACCACGCTGCCGAGCGCCGCCAGCAGCGCCGACTCGGTGAGGAACTGGAGGCTGATGTGGCGCCGGGTGGCGCCCAGCGCACGGCGCAGGCCGATCTCGCCGCGGCGCTCGAGCACGGAGATGACCATGATGTTGGCGATCCCGATGGCGCCGACGAGCAGCGCCACCGCGCCCAGTCCCAACAGCAGGGTGGTGAACTGGCCCTTGGCGGCGGCGCGGGCCTCCAGCGCGTCGGAGGGGCGGCTGACGTTGACGCCGGAGGCGTTCTGCGGGTCGGCGGTCGGCGCCAGCAGGCTGGCCACCGAGGTGACGTCGTTGACGTTGGCGCGGACGTAGATCTCCGACGGGTTGGGCGTCACGCCGAACTGGCGCTCGGCGACCGGGAGCGAGATGAACACGGTGGTGTCCAGGGTCGAGTCGAGCAGCACGGGCTTGAGGATCCCCACGACGTTGAACCAGGTGTGGCCGAGGTAGACCTCGACGTGCCCGCCGATCGTCTCGATCTGGAGGATGGAGGCCGCCTGAGCGCCCAGCACCACCTCGGGGTAGCGATCGCTGACCCTGTCCAGGAAGTGGCCCGCGGCCATCGCGGCGCCCACCACCTGGGGCAGGTTCTCCCCCGCGGCGTCGACCCCGATGCCGCCCGTCTCCTGTGCGGGAACGAAGGGGCTGCGCAGCACGGTGGCGCCGGAGACCTGGTAGACGGCGACATCGCGGTCCACGTGGGACATCCCGTCCACCATCGGCACCGATGACGTGGGCAGGATCTCGTTGTTGCCCGACAGGGTCTGGCCGGGCGTGACGGTGAGCAGGTTCGTGCCCAGGGCGTCGATCTCGGCCAGGAGCTGGGCCTGGCTGGACGCCGACACGCCGACGACCGCGACCATCGCACCGATCCCGATGGCGATGCCCAACGCCGACAGGGCGGCCCGCAACCGGCGGGTGCGCAGGCCCTGGAGCGCGGTGGCGAACAGCTCGCGCGGGGGGAGCCGCGCCGCCTGAAGCCCCTCGGACGGTCCCCGCGGCGGAGGCGGGGGCGGCGCGGTGACGGCGGCGCCGGTCATCGCCGGTCGTCGGCGACGATCTCGCCGTCGCGCATCTGGATGCGCCGCTCGAACGTGCCCGCGATCCCGTGGTCGTGGGTGATGAGCACGAGCGTCGAGCCCTCGGACGCCAGGTCATGCAGGAGGGCGACGATCTCGGCGCCGGAGGTGGAGTCGAGGTTGCCGGTGGGCTCGTCGGCGAGCATGATCATCGGCCGCTTGGCGAGCGCCCGGGCGATCGCCACGCGCTGACGCTCGCCGCCCGACAGCTGGCCCGGGCGATGCTGCAGGCGGTGGCCGAGCCCCACCCGCTCGAGCGCGATCCGCGCCGCCTCGCGCCGGTCCCGGCCGCGGGCGCCGGTGTAGAGCATCCCTGTGGCCACGTTGTCCAGCGCCGTCATCCACTCCTGGAGGTGAAAGCTCTGGAACACGAAGCCGATCTCGTGAGCGCGCAGCCCGGCGAGCCGGCGATCCGAGGCCGCCATCACGTCCACGCCAGCCACGGTCACCTCGCCCCGACTGGGCCGCTCCAGCGTGCCCAGGATCGTCAGCAGGGTCGTCTTGCCCGACCCCGACGGGCCCACCACCGCGACCTGGTCGCCCGCCGGAATGTCGACGCTGACCCCCCGCAGCGCGGCGACGTCGCCGGGGTACTCCTTGACCACCGCGTCGAGCGTCAGCGTCACCGTCACCCCTGGGAGTCGGTCACCCGGAGGCCGGGGTGGATGCCCGGGCCGGAGACCTGCACGTAGCCGGCGGCGAACAGGCCGACGGTGACGGGGATGCGGGCGTGCGGGGCCGTCGCCTCCTGGATCGCGTAGTTGCCGCCGGAGACGGCCAGCAGCGCCGTCACCGGAACCGACAGCACGTGCTTGGCGCGCCGCTGGGCGAAGTTCACGCTCACCGCCGCCTCGTCCAGACCGGCTCCGGTGTGACGGCCCGCGAGCGTGACCGTGACCGGGATGGTCGACGACGAGCCCGATCCGTTGCCGCCACCGCCCCCACCGCCACCACCACCGCCGCCGCCGCTTCCGCCGCCCCCGCCGCCGTTGCCGGAGTTGTCGCTCGAGTTGCCGGAGCTGGTGGCCACCGAACTGACCGCGGTGACCTTGGCGTTGACGATGTTCCCGGCCGGCATCTGCACGGTCACCCGCTCGCCCACCTTGGCCTCGCTCTGCAGCGAGGCGTCGAGATCGACGGTGACGACGAGATCGGTGGAGGTTGTCTGCAGGATCGCCGTGCCGCTGCTCCCGTCACTGCTCCCGCCGCCGCTGCCGCCGCCTCCGCTGCTGCCGCCGCCGCCGCTGCCGCCGTTGCTGCCACTGCTGCTGTTGCCGCCCTTGGAGCCGTTGCCGTGGGAGCCGCCAGACGACGATGGCGAGTTGCCGTGCCCGTTCTGCCCGTTCTGCTGCTGCTCGGCCTTCAACTGCGCGGCCTGGGCCTTGAGTTGCGCCTCCTCTGCCCTGAGCAGCGCCAGGAGCGCCGCCAGCGACGGGGCCTGCGGTCCCTGGCCGTGCTTGTGGTGGCGCTTGTGGGTCGGCCGTGACGACGGACCGGTCGTGGTCGGCGTGGTCGGCGTGGTGGTCGGGGTGGTGGTCGGGGTGGTGGCCGTGGTCGTCGACGTGGTGGTCGTGGTCAGCGTGGCCGACGAGCTCTCCAGACTGACGAACTTCGGCGCCGGCGGATCGGCGGATCCGCTCGCCGGCTGGGTGGAGGAGCCGCCGTTGTCAGTCGCCCCGAGCGTGCCCTCCACGGCCGAGATGAGCTGCGGGCCGGGCAGGAATACCACCTGGCCGAGCGTCAGGCTCCCGGTGGGGGTCTCTCCCAACGACTCCTGCAGAAGCTCCACCCCGAGCGTCGTGCCGGCCTGCCAGACGTCGTCTGCGATGATCCCATCGGCGTTGAAGCCCAGGGCCTTGAGGTTGCGGTTGAGCTCCAGGACGTCGGCGCCATCGCTGTCAGCGGCCGACAGCGTCCGGTACGCGGGGGCGTTGCCGTTCATGAGAAGGACCGCCTCGCCGTTGACCCGATAGAGCACGCCGCCGGGCTTGATCACCTGGCCCACGCCGGGCAGCCACGTGATGGTTCCGCTGAGCCGGTCATAGACGGTCTGGGGGTGGGCGTAGCTGAGCGTGCCGGCCTCGGTGTCGGTCTGCACCAGATTGCGCCGCCGCACGGTCGCGGCCCCCGACGAGGCCTTGGCGGTCCCCGCGGCGGGAGTCGGCGACGGCGAACCGGCGGCGAGCACCGCGACCACGATGACGCCCGCCACGATGGCGAGCGCCAGCGCCGCCAACCATCCCCGCCGGTGCCTCCACACGCGACGCGGCACGTTCATGGCTTGCGCACGCTCCCGCACCCCGAGGAGCCACAGGCGCCGACGGCCACCGCGCAGCCGGCGATGGCCATCGCGACCACCGGCCGGACGGCGACCGCGCTGCGCCTGTGACCCCCCGGGCTGTACGCCGCATGCATCATCATGAGCCGACGACGTTGTACGACCCGCCGGGTAACGCGGCTGTAACGCTGTTATGCAGCTGTTATGTGCGATGGAGCATCCTCAACCGCCAGACGCCGGCGCGGGCTCCCCCGCGCCGGCGCACCAACGAGGCGGATGGCGGAGCGCGTGAGGAGCAACGGATGAGGGTCCTGGTGGTGGAGGACCACGCGCGTCTGGCCGAGACGGTGGCGACGGTCCTGCGCCGGGAGGGCATGGCGGTGGACGTCGCCTTCGACGGGCGCGAGGCCCTTGACCGCGTCGCCCTGACCGCCTATGACGTGGTGGTGCTCGACAGAGACCTGCCCGGTGTGCACGGCGACGAGGTCTGCCGATCCCTGCTGGCCAGCAGCGCGCCCAGCAGCGTGCTGATGCTGACCGCGGCCGGGACGGTCTCCGACCGGGTCGAGGGCCTGTCGCTCGGCGCCGACGACTACCTCCCAAAGCCATTTCACCTCGCGGAGCTGGTGGCCCGGATCCGTGCGCTCGCCCGCCGCTCACGGACGGTGCGGCCGCCGACGCTCGTGCACGGCGACCTGGAGCTCGACTCCGCGCGCCGCACGGTGACGCGGGCCGGGCGCCAGCTGTCGCTCAGCCCCAAGGAGTTCGCCGTCCTGGAGCTGCTGCTGGGAGCCGAGGGCGACGTGGTCTCGACCGAGCGGATCCTCGAGCATGCCTGGGACGACGCCACCGACCCCTTCACCAATGCGGTGCGGATGACGATCAGCCGGCTGCGCGCGAAGCTGGGCGACCCGCCGCTCATCGCCACCGTCACTCCGGTGGGCTACCGGATCGGGGACCCGTCGTGACCGCACCCCGGCGCCTTGCGGGCGTGGTGAACCGCGTGCGCCACCCCCAGACCACTGTGCGCTGGCGGCTGACGCTGCTCTACGGAGGGCTGTTCCTCATCTCCGGGGTGGCGCTGCTCGCCATCACGTACACGCTCGTGGACAACGCCGCGGTGTTCCCGCAAGGTCCGCGTTTCTCCTACATCAATGGGCGGGCGTCCCTCGACGTCCGCCGGGCGACAGCCCCGGCGCTGCACTCGCAGTCCGTGCCGACCCAGGCCAAGTCGCCGTTGCTCTCCCGCACGGCGCCCGTGACCGTGGGGCCCGCGCAGGCCACGATCAAGGGCTTCCCGCGCGCGCTGCCGCCGCCGATCCGGCGCCTGCTGAGCACCACCGAGGGCCAGAAGGCGCTGGGTGACGTCGTTATCACCCAGCGGGTGGCGGACCTGCACCAGCTCATCATCGAATCCGCGATCGCGCTGGCGCTGATGGCGATCCTCTCCACCGCCCTGGGTTGGGTGGTGGCCGGACGGGTCCTGCGCCCGCTGCGCACCATGACCACGACCACTCAGGAGATCTCCGAGGCGAACCTCAACCGGCGCCTGGCCATGTCCGGACCGCCGGACGAGCTGCGCCAACTGGCGGACACCATCGACGGGCTCCTGGCCCGGTTGGAGGCGGCGTTCGAGGCCCAGCGACGGTTCGTGGCCAACGCCTCGCATGAGCTGCGCACGCCGCTCACTGCTGTGCGGGCGCTGCTGGAGATGGTCCTGTTAGACCCGCGCGCCACCGTCGACACCTTCCGCGCCACCTGCGAGCAGGTGCTGGAGGAGTCAGAGCAGGAGGAGCAGCTCATCGATGCCCTGCTTACGCTAGCCCAGGGCCAGCGCGGGATCGATCGCGCCGAGACCTTCGACCTCGCCGCGGTCGTACGCGAGGTGATGGACTCCCGGGAGGGCGTGGCCACCGCCTCGGGCCTGACGATCAGCCACTCGCTCGAGCCCGCAACGATCTCCGGGGACGCGCGGCTGGTGGCGCGGCTGGCCTCCAACCTGGTGGACAACGCCATCGGTCACAACGTCCCGGGCGGACGCCTCAGCGTCCGGGTCCAGGCCGCTGAGACCGCGACTCTCACGGTGACCAACACCGGGCCGGCCGTCCCGCCGGAGGCGGTCGAGCGCCTGCTGCAGCCGTTCCAGCGCATCACCGGCGATCGGACCGGAAACCGTGACGGGTTGGGCCTGGGACTGTCGATCGTGGCCGCTATCGCCGGAGCGCACGACGCCGCCCTGGCCGTCCGGGCCCGGACCGAGGGCGGCCTGGAGGTCGAGGTGCGCTTCCCGTTGCGCGCCAGCGCAACGCGCCCCCCCAAGGCTCCTGTCCCACTCTCTGTGCCGGATGGGACCTCCGTCGGTATCGGCCGCTAGCCCCGGCCGATGAACGGCATGGTCGTGGCCATGACCGTCATGAACTGGACGTTGGCGTCCAGCGGCAGGCTCGCCATGTGCATCACCGCATCGGCGGCATGGCTCAGGTCCATCATCGGCTCCTGGCGCACGGAGCCGTCGGCCTGGAGGGTGCCCTGGCCGATGTGGGCGGCGAGGTCGGTGGCCGCGTTGCCGATGTCGATCTGCCCGCAGGCGATCCGGAACGGCCGGCCCTCCAGCGAAAGGGAGCGCGTCAGGCCCGTGACGGCGTGCTTGGTGGCGGTGTAGGCCACGGCGTGCGGTCGCGGCACGGCGGCCGAGATCGAGCCGTTGTTGATGATCCGCCCGCCCTGGGGCCGCTGCGCCTTCATCGCGCGAAATGCCTCCTGGGCGCAGTAGAAGCAGCCGCTGAGATTGGTGTCCACCACAGCCCGCCACTGGTCCAGGGCGAACTCGTCCACGGGGGCTGGGGTGCCGAATACGCCGGCGTTGTTGAACAACAGGTCCACGCGGCCCCAGGCGCCGACCACGTCGGCGAACAGCGCCTGCACCGCGGCCGGATCGGTGACGTCGGTGGGCACGGCGCGCGCCTCCCCGACGGCCTCGCCCGCCGCCGACACGGTGTCGCGGAGCGCCTCTTCACGCCGGCCGGCGAGGGCGACGCTCCAGCCGTCGTGGGCGAGGCGTGTCGCGACCGCGGCCCCGATGCCCGATCCCGCTCCGGTGACGACCGCCACGCGGTCCGGCTGGCTCATGCGCACATGGTGTCATCAGCGCCGCTCCTTGACATATTCCTATATCGGAATATGATGTCGGCATGGCCCGAGCAGCGACCACCACCGACGCGTTCAACGCGGTCGCCGAGCCCCAGCGCCGGAGGATCCTCGATCTCCTGGCCGGCGGGGAGTGCGCTGTCAACGAGCTCGTCGCACACGCTGGGCCTGACCCAGCCCCAGGTGTCAAAGCACCTGCGGGTGCTGCGTGAGGTGGGGGCCGTGGCGGTGCGCGACGACGGCCGCCGGCGCCTGTACCGCCTCAACGGCGCTGCCCTGAAACCGATCCACGACTGGGTGAAGGCCTACGAGCGGACGTGGCAGGAGCGCTTCGAGGCGATGGACGACGTGCTCGAGCAACTCAAAGAACAGGAGGCAGACGATGGCAGCAACCGCTAGGCATTCCGCGGTGGTATCCCTTCCCACCGACACCCAGATCCTCATCACGCGGGAGTTCGACGCCCCGCGGCATCTGGTCTACCAGGCGTGGACGACGCCCGAGCTCATCCGGCAGTGGTGGAACGCTCGTCGCGGCGAGGTCACGGTCGCCGAGATCGACCTGCGCGTCGGCGGACAATGGCGCTACGCGATGATGGCCCGCGGCGAGTTCGAGGTCGCCTTCCACGGCGAGTTCCGGGAGGTCGTCGCCAACGAGCGGATCGTCCGCACCGAGGTCTACGAGGGTGCGCCTCACGCGTCGGCGGTGAGCACGGAGACGTTCACCGAGTCAGGCGGGCGCACCACGCTGACGATGCTCGTGGACCACGAGTCCCAGGCCGACCGCGACGCCCACGTGCAGTCCGGAATGGAGGACGGCCTGCAGGACGCCCTCGACCTGCTCGAGGACGTCACCGCATCGCTGGGCTGACATCCGCCGCCGGCAGCTCCAGCGTAAAGCGCGCGCCCGTGTCGCAGGCGTCGCAGGTGACGCTCCCGTGATGCTGGCGGGCGATGGCCCGGGCGATGGCCAGTCCCAGCCCGGTGCCCGCGCTGGAGTTGCCGTTGAGGCGGACGAAGCCCTCGAAGATCCGGTCGCGGGCCTCCGGCGGCACGCCGGGACCGTCGTCAGAGACCGTGGCCCGTACCGCGGTGGGCGATCGCTGGAGCTCCAGCCGGATGGTGCCATCGTCGCCGCCGGCGCGGACGGCGTTGTCCAGCAGGTTGCGGAGCGCCCGGGCGAGCGCATCGGGATCACCGATCACCATCGCCTCCCCCGAGTGGGCGATCGAAATGGACGCGGGCGTGCGGGCGCGGGTCTCGGTGACCAGCGATTCGCTCACCCGTGTGAGGTCGACGGGCTCGGCCCGCAGCGGCTCGTTGGCCTCCAGGCGCGCCAGGTTGAGAAGGTCGTCCACGAGCCGGCCCAGCCGTTCGGTGCCGCGCGCGAGCTCGGCCTCGAGCTGGTCGCGCCGCGGCCGCGGCGGCTGCTCGCGCAGGAGCGTCTCGGCCGTCGCCTGCAGCGCCGCGATCGGCGTGCGCAGCTCATGCGACGCGTCGGCCAGGAACCGCCGCATCGCCGCCTCCGATCGCGTAGCCGAGGTCACGGCCTCCTCCAGGGAGTCGACCATGGCGTCAAACGATGCCGCCATCCGGCCCAGCTCGGTGTCCTGGCGGCGCGGGCGCAGCCGCAGCCGGCGGTCGCCGGCGGCGATCCGCTGTGCGACCGCGCCGACATGGCGCAGCGGCCGCAGAGCCGATCGCGTCGCCAGCAATGTCAGCAGCGTGGCCGCGGACAGCACGGCCGCGGCCGCGATCAGCTCGGTGACGACGAGCCGGTTGACCGAGCTGTCCACGTAGGCCTCGCTGGTGGACAGGGTCGCAGTGGACGTCCCGTCGCCGGTGCGGACGGGCTCGGTGACCGTCAGCAGGTCTCCGGCGGTCGCGAGCACCCCGGGCTTGAGCGGGGGGCGGACCGGCGCGCCCGGCTTGGCCGGCGTCGCCCCCGGGTTCATGTTCACGTCGATGCCCTGCAGCGCGAGAGACGCGATCAGCGGCTTGAGCTCCGTCGCCGCCGGCGCGGCCTGGATGGCGCTCGCGCCGGTGAGCAGCTGACTGCGCGCACGCGCGCGCAGCCCGTCGCGGTAGCGCAGTGTGATCAGCGTGGCGAACCCGCCCAGCGCCACCACCAGCACCCCGAGCGTGGCGATGGCGGTGCGGCGTGACAGCGAGCCGGTCTTCACGCCGCGAACCGGTAGCCGATCCCACGCACGGTCTGGATGACCCGGGGCCCCAGCCGCTCGAGCTTGCGTCGCAGGGCGCTCACATGCACCTCCACCAGGTTGGGGTCATACGCGTCATAGCCCCAGACCTGGGTGAGGAGCTGATCCTTGGAGAGCGCCTGGCCGCGGTGGCGAACGAGGAAGGCCAGCAGGCGCAGCTCGGTGGCGGTCAGCGGAACCGGGCGGCCCGTCCGCGTAACCCAGCCCCCGTCCTCGTTGATCAGGAGATCCCCAGCCTCCAGGACCGCCGAGAGGCGGCCGGTCCGCCGCAGCACGGCCCGGATCCGCGCCAGCAGCTCCTCGAGGGCGAACGGCTTGACGACGTAGTCGTCGGCCCCGAGCTCCAGCCCCTCCACGCGGTCGGCCACGGCATCACGCGCGGTGAGGAAGATGATCGACACCGCGCTGCGATCGCGCAGCCGGCGCGCGAGGACGAAGCCGCTGCCGCTGGGCAGGCGGACGTCGAGGATCGCGAGATCCGGCGCGAAGGCCAGGATCACCTCGGGGTCGACGACATCGCCGAACCCGCGCGCCGCAAACCCGTCGTGGCGCAGGCCCGCCACCACCGCCCGGCGCACGGCGGCCTCGTCCTCGACCACGACGACACGTCCCAGCGCTTCACTCACCGTGGACGCATTCTCGCGCCCCCCGGCTGAAGATCGGCTGAAGAACTGACCTGGGTTCAGCGCGATTTCAGGACCGGCTCCGACGCTGGGTGAACCCGGCGGCGAGCGGCGCCGCCTCGTACGGATCGGAGGGACGTATGTCATCTGAAGCGCAGGGCGGGTCCTCGAGGCGCCGGTGGCGGGCTCCCGTGGCGGGCGCGGTGACGGGGCTGGCCGTCGCCGCGGCAATCGTCGGCCAGTCGGCACTGGCCTCAAGCGGGCCCGCGAGCCGTCATCCGGCGGCCAAGCCGGCTGCCAAGACGGCTGCCAAGGCGGCGCCCAGGGTGGCGGCCCAGGGCGCCGCCAACCCGTTCGTTGCGGTGGTGGCTCAGGCGGTGCGGGCGGGGACGATCACCGACGCCCAGGCCCGGGTGCTGGACGCCCACATCCTGGCCGGCTCGATCGATCCCAACGCCCTGGTGGCCGCGGGCGTCCTGAGCGCCGCGCAGATGCAGGCCGTCAACGACCGCCTGGTCGCGGTCAAGAAGGGACTGGCCTCACAGGCGCACGCGGGCGCCGTCAACGAGAAGCCGGCCGCAAAGGCCGCAGTCAGCTGCCCGGCCGCTGGATCCGGCCCTCAGAAAGCAGCTGGGTGAGCGCTCGCAGCGTCACCAGCCCCCGCCACTCCACCTCCTGCGCGGGCGACCACGCGAGCCAGTCGAACGTCCAGCCGCCGTCCTCCTGCTGCCCGGCCTCGAGACGGTCAAGGTCCGCCTCGATCTGCGGTGCGGTGAACAGGCGGCGGCTGAGACTGCCGGGCCGCTCCGAGAGCGCCAGCGGCGTGAGCCGCTCGTCCTCGGTGCCGCCGGGCACGGGGATCGACCCATCTGTCCCCAGCCGGGGCCGCAGGCGCTCGACCGCGGCCTCGGCGCGCTCGGCGTCGTCCACCTGGTCTAAGAACGCGAGGCCGAACTTGACCCAGTATGCGCTGAGCTCGTCAGGCCGCTCCAGCTTGTCCCAGCACCAGCTGGTTGCACGCTCGCGCCAGGGCCCGGGCGCGCCGAGCTCCCACAGGACAGAGGCCAATGCAAAGGTCAGATGCGATCCGCCGTCGGAGGGCACCATCCACGGCGCCCGCGGGTAGTCCGCGGCGGCGGGCAGGACGAACGGCACCCCTCCGTCAGGGTCGGCGATCGTGTCGATCCACGTCGCGGCCTCAGCGATGAGCGGATCGTCGCCCGCCCCCAACCGAGCCAGCACGTCCAGCGCCTGCAGGGTGGCCACCGGCTCGGAGTGCGGCGCCCGCACGTCGGGCTCCAGGGCGTTCCCGAAACCGCCATCGGCGTTGCGATACGGAAGGAGCGCCACCCGGACGGGCTCGGCCGGGGCGCCGTCGAGCAGCGCGGCGAGCCGGTGCCGCTCGAGCACGCGCGCGTTGGCGAGCATGAACTGCTCGGCGGCGGCGAGGTCGATGGGCATGGCGCAGACCCTATGGCCGATCGCGGCCACGTCCTGTCCGCGTGATCACGCCGTCGCCTCGGTCCGGGCCTCACCGCCGCTCTGCCGGCGCTCCTGGACCTCCTGGTGCTCTATGCGATGCGGACGTGGTTCGAGGGCTCGGAGGACGCCGCCGGCTGGGCGCAGGCGCTGCGCGACCCCTCGCTGAGCGCCGCCCTGCGCGGGATCCAGAATCGCCCGGCCGAGCCCTGGACGGTGGCCTCCCTGGCCTCCGAGGCGGGGCTGTCACGGGCCGCGTTCGCGCGCCGGTTCGCCGAGCTGACGGGCCAGCCGCCGCTGACGTACCTGACCTGGTGGCGGATGACGGTGGCCGCGCGGCTGCTGCAGACCACCGACGCCTCGGCCGACGCGATCGCGGGCCGCGTCGGCTACAGCTCCGAGTACGCGTTCGGCAAGGCGTTCAAGCGCGAGCTGGGGGTGCCGCCGGCCCGCTACCGCCGCCAGCAGCGCGCCGCCGCCGAGTTAGACGCGGGGTGATGCGACCCGCCGCCCGCGTCAGCGCCCGCGACGGACCACGACGACCCGCACCCGGCCGGTCATCGTGACCGGGAGCCGGAGCTTCGCCGAGCCGCCGCGCACCGTCACCTGCCGCGTGCACGGCGCCGGGGCGCTGGAGCGCGAGACGGCGGCCGCACACGCCCACGCCCGCAGCGTGCCGTGGACCTTGCGGGCGCGCCGGACCGTGATGACGCGGGTCATCGTGACCGGCGTGCGCGCGGTGTGGGCGACCAACGCGTCGGCGGTCATCGCCGAGGGCGCGCTGAGCTGGGCGGTGGCCAGCGGATCGCCGTCCTTGTTGCGCAGCACCGCCTGGCCCGAGGCCAGGACCGCCGAGGCCGAGGCCGAGGAGGCCACCGGCCCCACGTACTGCGCCGACCACACGACGGTCGTGCCCCCGGCGTTGGTCGCGGTCTCGCGCAGGCGCAGGATGGCGCCGATGTCGGCGGTGGCGATCGTGTAGCCCGAGGCGGAGCTGATCGCGGTGCAGGCGTTGGTGCAGCGCATGATCTGGGTGGTGTCCGAGCTGACGGCGGGGCCCGTCCACACGCCGTCGGTGATGCTCAGCACGCCCCCGACGTAGCCATTGGTGGCGCTCAGGACCGGCAGGTCGCGCCAGCGGGGCGCCGCCGGCAGGACGACGTCGGACGGCAGTGAGGACGCGGCGACCGAGCCGTCGACGTTGGTGGCGGTGACAACGACCACCAGCGTGTGCCCGACGTCGGCGGCGGTCGGGGTGTAACCGCTCGCAGTCGCGCCGCTGATCGGCACGCAGGACGCCCCGGAACTGTTGCAGCGCTGCCAGACCGTGGTGTAGGTCGAGGGCCCGGTGCCCTGCCACGTGCCCTGCGTGACGGTCACCGGGACGCTCTGCTGTACGCCCATGATGCTGAGCGCCGGCCGGCCACTGGAGACCGGCGGCAGTGAGCCGACGACGCCGGAGGGCGTGGCCATCGCGGTGGTCGTGCCCGATGTGTTGGTGGCGCTCACCGCGATGGTCACGGTGGACCCCTCATCGACGTTGGTGAGCTGATAGGTGCTCTGGGTGGCTCCCGGGATCGCCAGGCAGTTGTGGCCCGCGGCGTTGCAGCGCTCCCACTGGTAGGAGAGCGTCCGCGGGCTGTTCGTCCACACGCCGCCGGTGGCGCCCATCATGTTGGTGCGCACCGGCGTCCCGCTCACAGTCGGCAGGATGGTGGCCTGCGGCAGCGGCTGCTCCTGGACGGTCAGCGGGGCGCTCTGGGCCGTCGCCACGCGCCCCGGCGAGGAGACGTTGGCGACGAGGACGATCGTGTGGCCGTCATCGGCGGCCGACAACGTGTAATGGGCGGTGTCCGCGGCCACCAGGGTGCAGTTGGAAACGCCGTCGAGGTCGCACCGATCCCAGTCGTAGTCGACGCTGGTGAGCATGACGCTCCAGGACCCCGGGTTGGCGTACAACGTGTTGGGCGGCTGCGGGTTGCCGGTGATGCTCGGCGGCGACTGCTGGGTCAGCGGCTGGCCGGCGATGATCGTGGTGAGCGCGCTCGTGGCCGAGGTGCTGCCGCCGATCGAAGTGGCGGTCACGATCACCGCGATCTTGGTCCCGATGTCAGATACCGTGAGCGCGTACGAGGCTCCGGTGGAGACCTGGGTGCAGGCGGCGGTGACCGCGGTGGCGTTGCCGGCGCAGCGCAGCCAGGAGTAGGCGTAGGTGGCGGCGCTGTTCCAGCTGCCGTTGTCGGGCCTGAGGCTGAAGCCGTTCTGGAGCGTGCCGCTCGGCGCCGCCGGCGCGGTCACGTTGACCGGGGGCGGCTGCACGGGCGCCGACGCGTTGCTGGTGGCGCCGACGCTGCCGTCGGCGTTACCGGCGGTGACGACCACGCGGATGCTCTCCCCGGAGTCGGCCGTGACCGTGGTGTACGTCGCGGCGATCGCCCCCGGGATGTCCTGGTAGCCGTTGGCGGCGTCGCCGCGCTGCCAGGCGTAGGAGTAGGTGATGTTGTCCCCGATCGGCGTCCAGCTCCCGTTGTCAGTGGACAGGGTGGCGCCGAGGCTGGGGGTGCCCAGCACGACCGGAGCGGCGACGTTGACCGGCGGGTCGGCCTGGATGACCGGCGTGGGGGCGCTGCCGGCGACGACGATGCCGTCGGGGTCGGTGGCCGTCACCAGCACGCGCACCACGTCGCCCTCGTCGGCGACCACCGGCGTGTAGGCGGCGGTGGTGGCGCCGGCGATCTCGGTCCAGGTGGTGCCGCTGTCGGCCGAACGCTGCCACTGGTAGGTGACCGCGACGCCGGCGCCGGTCCATGAGCCCGAGGTGGCGTTGAGGGTGGCGGTGCGCTGCGGGGTGCCGGTGACCACCGGCGGCGCGGTGTTGACCGGCGGGGAGCTGGTGGCGATCGCCGACGCGGGGCTGGCGGCGCTGGCGCTGCCGTCGGGATTGGCTCCGGTGACCATCAGGCGCAGGACGTCGCCCTCGTCAGGCGCCTGGACGGTGTAGATGGCGCCCGTGGCCCCGGTGATGTTGGTCCAGGTCGTCCCGTTGTCGGCCGAGCGCTGCCACTGCAGCGTGAACGTGTTGCCGGTGCCCGACCAGGCGCCGGTGGTGGAGGACAGCGTGTTGCCGCGTTGGGCGATTCCGCGGATCGTGGGGAGGCTGTTGTTGACCGGCGGCGAGGTCCCGACGATCGCGCTCGCGGTGCTCCAGGCGTTGACGGTGGCGTCCGGGTTGGACCCGGTGACCAGGATGCGCACGATCGACCCCTCGTCGCCAACACCCAGCGAGTAGGTGTTGGACGTCGCGCCGGCGATGCTCTGCCAGGTGCTGCCGTTGTCGGTGGAGCGCTGCCACTGGTACGCGTAGCTGTTGCCCAGGCCGGTCCAGGTCCCCGAGGTCGCGGTGAGGATGAAGCCGCGGCGGGCGGTGCCGGAGATCGTCGGCGCCACCGTGTTGACCGGAGGCGCCGAGGGGACGGTTGCGCTGGGAGCGCTGGCCACTGTCGCCGTCCCATCCACGTTGGTGGCGGTGATGACGACGCGGAGCTGGCTGTTCTCGTCGGTGGTGCCCAGCGGATAGCTGGCCGTGGTGGCGCCCCCCACGTTGGTCCAGGTGGTGCCGTTGTCAGTCGAGCGCTGCCACTGGTAGGCGTAGCTGTTGCCGATGCCCAGCCAGGTGCCGGCGCTGGAGCTCAGCGTCTGGCCGCGCTGTGCGGCGCCCATGATCACCTGGGGCACGGTGTTGACGGGAGGCGTCGCGAGCACGGTCGCGCTCGGGGCACTCGCCGCCGACGACGTGCCGTCCGCGTTGGTCGAGGTGACCATCAGCCGGACCACGTCGCCCTCGTCGGCCGGGACCAGCTGGTAGGTCGTGCCGGTGGCGCCGGTGATGTTCGTCCACGTCGTGCCGTCGGCCGAGCGCTGCCACTGGTAGGTGAACGCGTCGCCGATGCCGTTCCACGTCCCCACCGCGGAGTTGAGCAGCAGGCCGCGCTCGGCCGCGCCGGAGATGGCCGGCGGAGCGGTGTTGACCGGCGGGGTGGCCGTCACCGTTGCCGTGACGTTGCTCGGCGCGCCCACGGTGGCATCGAGGTTGGTGGCGCTGATGAGCAGGCGCACGACGTCGCCGACGTCGGCTGTCGTCAGCGTGTAGCTGGTGGAGGTCGCGCCGGTGATGTTCGTCCAGGTGGTGCCGTCGGACGAGCGCTGCCACTGGTAGGCGTAGGCGTTGCCGATGCCCGACCACAGGCCCTGGGTGGAGTTCAGGGTGTCGCCGCGCAGCGGGGCGCCGGTGATCACGGGGCTGGTGGTCGCCACCGGCGGCGAGGCGGTGATGACCGGCGTGGCCGCCGAGCCCGCCGAGACGGTCCCGTCGGGGTTGACCGCGGTGATGAGCGCGCGGATGGCGAAGCCCTCGTCGGCGACCGCAACCGTATACCCGAACGAGGTGGCGCCGGCGATGTTCGTCCAGGTCGTGCCGCCGTCGGACGAGCGCTGCCACTGGCAGGTGTAGGTGTTGCCGATGCCGCTCCAGGCCCCGACCGCGGCGTTGAGGCTGGCGCTGCGCGCCGGGGTGCCGAGGATGGTCGGGATAGAGGTGTTGGCCGGCGCCGTGGAGACGATCACGCCGCTCGGCGTGCTTGACGCCGTGGTGGTGCCGTCGGGGTTGGCAGCCACCACCGTGAAGCGCAGGAAGTCGGCCTCATCGGCCGTCTGGATCGTGTAGCTGACGCCGGTGGCGCCGGCGATGTTCGTCCACGTGGTGCCGTCGGCGGAGCGCTGCCACTGATAGGTGAAGGCGTTGCCCATGCCGCTCCAGCTGCCCGGGCTGCCCGTCAGCACCTGGCCGCGCTCCGGGGTGCCCACGAACGACGGCCCCGTCGTGGCCACCGGGGGCGAAGCGGGCACGGTGATGGTCGCCGCGCTGGCGGCCCCCGCGGTGCCGTCCGGGTTGGCGGCGGTCACCATCACCCGCAGGGCGTTGGTCTCGTCGGCCTGGCTGACCACGTAGGTTGGGCTGGTGGCGTTGGAGATGTTCGTCCACGCCACCCCGTCGGCCGAGCGCTGCCACTGGTAGGTGTAGCTGTTGCCGATCCCGGCCCACGTCCCCACGGCGGCGGTGAGGGTGAACGCGCGCTGGATCGTGCCGCCAATCGTCGGGATGGCGGTGTTGACCGGAATCGCGTCGGTGACGGAAGCGGTCGCCGCGCTGGCCTGGGTGATCGTGGCGTCGGGGTCGGTGGCGGTGACGACGACGCGGACCGTCGCGCCCTCGTCGTCGGTGCCGAGCGTGTAGCTGGCCGCCGTGGCGCCCGGGATGTTCATGTAGCCCTCGCCGCCGTCGCGCTGCCACTGATATGCGTAGACGTTGTCGGGCCCCGTCCAGGTCCCAAGGCTGGCGTTGAGGGTGACGCCGCGCTCGGCGACGCCGCTGACCGCCGGGGGAGCGGTGTTGGCGGGAGGGAAGGGCGCGATGATCACCGTCGCCGCGCTCGGCATGCTGGTCACGCCCGAGGCGTTGGTGGCCGTCACCAGCGCGCGGATGGCATCGCCCTCGTCGGCGAACTGGAGCGTGTAGGTCGACGCGGTGGCGCCGTTGATCGACGTCCAGGTGACGCCGTCGGGCGAGCGCTGCCACTGGTAGGTGATGTTGTTGCCCAGACCCGTCCACGTTCCAGGGGTGGCCGACAGCGTCGAGGCGCGCTTTGGGTTGCCGCTCAAGGTGGGAGCGGCCGAGTTGATCGGAGCGTTGTTGAGCACGGGCCCGATGCCGGGGCTCGCGGCGGTCACGGTCCCGAAGCTGTTGAGCGCGGTGACCGAGACGCGGACCAGGTGGCCGAGGTCGCCGGTGACCAGGGTGTAGGTGGACGACGTGGCGCCGCCGACGTTCGTCCACGTGCTGCCGTTGTCGCTCGAGCTCTGCCACTGATAGGTGTAGGAGGCGCCCGCAGGGTTCCAGGTGGAGATCGCGCTGAGGATCTGCCCCTGGTCGGCATGGCCCGAGACGGCGGGCCCGGTCGTGGCCGCGGGCGCGCCCGACCCAACGGTGACGGGGGTTGTCCGCGCAGCGCTGGTGCCGTAGGAGTTCGTGGCACTGACAACTGCTTGGATCTGGTCGCCCAGGTCGCCGGCGGCGATCGTGTAGGTCGAGGTCCCGGCGCCGGCGATATTGGTCCACGTCGTGCCGGCGTCGGTGGAGCGCTGCCACTGGTAGGTGTAGGACGTGGGCGTGGGGCTCCAGTTGCCGGTCGAGGCCGTCATGGTCTGACCCTGGAGGGCCTGCCCGCTGAGCACCGGCGCCACCGAGTTGACCGGCGCGACGTTGTTGACGGTCGCGGTCGACAGCGTGTAGTCGTAGCCGTAGTTCGTGCCCGCGCTGTTGGTGGCGACGAGGCGGTAGTGGTAAGTGACACCGGGGGTGAGGCCCGTGAGGTTCGCCTGGGCCGTCATCGGCGCGGTGCCGGAGCCGCTGTCCTGCGGCGTGGTCTGCTGTCCATAGGCGGTAGAGGTGCCGTACTGCCAGCGGTAGGTGGTGTCCAGGCCGTTGGGATAGACGCCGCCGACGAGGGTGGCGGTGGTGCTCCCCACCGTCTGGGTGTAGCTGTTGGTGGTGCCGTCGCCGATCGCCGGGCCCCCGATGCCGGGGGCGCCGGAGGCGATCGCGCCGGAGATGGAGCCGATGCCCGTCGGGCCGTCGTAGCCCGTGCCCGCGTTGCAGATGTAGGAGATGCCCGCCGCGCAGCTGCCGGTGGAACCGGAGACCGGGTCGTTGAGCAGGGCGCTGTCGGTGTAGGCCCACTGCGTGGTCGTCCCGTTGACGCCGGTGAGCGCCTCGAAGGCGGCAATGAGCGGCGTGGCGAGGCTGGTGCCGCCCTCCACGAACCAGCCGCCGTTACCCGAGTCATAGACGCGTAGGCCCGTGTCGGGGTTGGCGTCGGCGGAGAGATCCGCGTAGGCGCGCCCGGTGCAGCCGGTGTCGGCCTGGTAGGTGGGCTTGGGCTCGTGGGTGTCGCACCCCGATCCTCCCCCCAACCCAAGCCCGAGCTGTTGAGCGACCACGCCGACTCGGTGTAGCCACGCGTGCTGGTGCCGCCGGCCGCGCCGCTCAGCGTGGTGCCGCCGGCGGCGGTGACGCCGGGGAACGCCGCCGGGTAGTTGTCGACGCCGGCACCCGGGTAGCCGTGGTCACCGGTCGCGGCAACGATCGCCGCTCCCGAGAAGCTCGAGACGCCGATGGGGCCGCTGGCCGTGCCCGCCCAGCTGTTGGAGACCTGGTTGGCGCCGAGGCTGATCGCGGCCGCGATGCCGGCGTCCAGATCAGACAGCGAGGAGCTGTTGACCTCCACGAGCAGGATGTGGCAGTTCGGGCACAGGGCCGAGACCGCGTCGAGGTCCAGCGACTCCTCGGACTCCCAGTCAGAGCCGGCCGGCGTGGGCAGCGGTGACGCCGCGCCGCTCTCGTTGACCTTGGTGAGGCAGCCGTTGGAGGCGGTGCACGCGGGCAGCCCGTACGTGCTGCGGTAGGTGGCGAGGTCAAGCTGGGCGTTGGCGTCATCACCGACGTCTACGACCGCCACCGTGTCCGAGCCACCCGCCGTCTGCGACAGGTAGGTGAGGTCATAGGCCTGCTGGAGGTAGGCCGGGGTGCCCGCCCCCGGAGCGCTTGCCGGCGTGGAGGACATCGAGCCCTGCGGCGCGGCCGCCGCGTGGGATCGGTGCTTGGGGAACACCTGCGTGAAGGTCGGCTGGGGGCGGACGTGCGGGTGCACCAGCCCGTGGGTCGCGCGCAGGACGAGCTCCTGGGCGGCGCAGGCGGCGTGGCCCGGCGCCGGCGCTGCGCAGACGTTGACCGCCGTGACCTGCGACAGCGGCACGCCGGCGGTCTGCTGGACTGAGGCCGCCAGCGCCTGGGGGCTCGGCGCGAGCGCGCGGACCCCGGGCTGGTGGCGGGCGGCACCGACCCCCAGGGGCTGACGCAGGTCGAGGCTGGACGGCCGCGCCTGGGCAGCCGCCGCGGGGACGAGCGAAAGCGCCGCCATCAGAACCAGCGCACGCACGGTTATGTGCCGCCGTTGCAGACGCATACCGTGGTTATCGGGAGGCCCCCGCAGAACCGGTGGAACCCTCGACGGATGTATGAAGGAGCGGCTCGGTGACTACGCCATGATCTGGATATGGCCGACGTGTCTCAGCCGCTCTCGGCCCCGGCCGCCCCGGTCCTCGACGGCGCCGGGCTCACCGAGGAGGAGGCGCGCCGGCGCCTGGCCGCCGGCGGGGGGTCCGAGCCCGAGGAGACTGGCCGCTCCTACGCGAGCATCGTCCGTGCCAACGTCCTCACTGTCTTCAACGGCATCCTGCTGGGCTTCGGCGCCGTCACGCTGATCTTCGGCGACGCCCGCGACGCCCTGTTTCTGGCGATCATCGTCGCCAACGCCGCCATCGGGATCACCCAGGAGGTCAAGGCCAAGCGGGCGCTGGAACGGCTCTCGCTGCTCGTGGCCCCCCAGGCACGCGTGCGCCGCGACGGCACGGTCCGCGAGGTCGGCGTCAGCGAGGTGGTGGATGGCGACGTGGTACTGGTGGAACCAGGCGACCAGGTCGTCGCCGACGGGCGCGTGCTGTCGGCCTCTGACCTGCGGGTGGACGAGTCGATCCTCACCGGCGAGTCCGAGCCGGCGGCGCGCGGCGCCGGTGATGAGCTGCGCTCGGGAGCGTTCGTGTCAGAGGGGACCGGCGCCTACGAGGTCACCGCGACGGGCGCGGACAGCTTCGCGGCGCGGTTGACCGGCGAGGCCCGGTCCTTCCGCCACCCCCGCTCAGCGCTCGAGCAGGCCATCAACCGTCTCCTGTACGCGCTGGTGGGCCTTGTGGTGTTCCTCGGCGCGGTGCTCGGCTACTCGCTGTATCACCGCCACGTGGCGGTCCACAACGCGGTGGCGACGTCGGCGGCGGGCGTGGTCAGCCTCATCCCGGAGGGCCTGGTACTGCTCGTGGGCGTCACCTATGCCGCCGCGGCGGTGCGCATGTCGCGGCGCGGGGTGCTGGCCCAGCAGCTCAACGCCATCGAATCGCTGGCGTCGGTCGACACCATCTGCGTCGACAAGACCGGGACCCTCACCGAGCCCTCGCTGCGCGTGGTTGAGGTCGTGGCCGCCGACGGGAGCTCGGAGCAGGAGGTGGAGGCGACACTGGGAGCGGTGGCGGCCAGCGCCTCGGCGCGCAACCTCACGCTGCAGGCGGTCGCCGACGCCTTCCCGGCGGAGGCCGAGCCGGTGGGAGGCGAGGTGCCGTTCGCCAGCCGGCGCCGCTGGAGTGCGGTCGCCCTGGAGCGCGGCAGCTTCTACCTGGGGGCGCCGGGAACGTTGCCCACCGGCGCGCTGGGCGAGGTCGCCGATCAGCGCCAGGCCGATGGGCGCCGGGTCCTCGCGGTGGCGCGCAGCGCCACCCCGCTCCCCTCCGAGCCCCACGACGAGCCGCCGGAGGACCTGGAGCCGGTGGGGCTCGTGGTGCTGGCCGAGGAGCTGCGCCCCGGCGTGTCGGACACCGTCCGGTTCCTGCAGCAGGAGGGCGTCGAGATCAAGGTGCTCTCCGGCGACGCGCCGGCGACCGTGGCCGCCATCGCCCGCGACGTCGGCATCCCGGTCGCGGGGGTGCACGAGGGCTCCGAGATCCCCGGGGACCCGGCGGAACGGCGGGCATTCGCCGAGAACGCCAGCGTGGTCGGTCGCATCTCCCCCGAGGGCAAGCAGGCCATCGTCCAGTCCCTGCTCGACGAGGGCCGCTACGTGGCGATGATCGGCGACGGCGTCAACGACGTGCCGGCGCTCAAGACGTCGCGGTTGGCCATCGCCCAGGGCAGCGGGACGCAGATGGCGCGCAGCGTCTCGGACCTGGTCCTCATCTCCGGCGACTTCGGGGTCGTCCCCACCCTGGTGGCCGAGGGCCGGCGGGCGCTGCGCAACCTCCAGCGCGTGACCAAGCTCTACGTGACCAAGTCAGCGTTCGCGGCATTCCTCATCCTCACCATCGGCATCAGCTCGGACGCCTACCCCCTCCTGCCCCGCCACTTCACGCTGGCCGCGGCGCTCACCATCGGGATCCCCACCTTCTTCCTTGCGCTGGCCCCGAGCAACGGGCCGTGGCGGCCCGACGGGTTCGTGCGCGCGGTGTCGCGGTTCGCGATTCCGGCGGGGGCGCTGACCGGCGTCGGCGTGGTGGCGGGCTACCTGTTCGCGCGTCACGACCTCGACCTGTCGCTCAACGACGCCCGGACGGTGGCGGTCACGATCCTCGTGGCGTGCGGCCTGTACCTCGTGCTGGCGCTCGAGTCGGAGGGGTCGCGACGGCGGTCCTCGCTGGTGGGCGTGATGTGCGCGGTGCTGGCCGGGATCTACGTGGTGGCGATCCTGCTGCCCGCGGCGCGCAGCTTCTTCCAGCTCTCCAGCCTCGACGCCGGCATGGTCGTGACCGCGGTGCTGTCCAGCGCCATCGCCATCGCCGCCCTGGCCCTCAGCGGCTTCCCGGTGCGCGCGGCGCGCGGCGAGAGCGGCGAGACGGAGGTGCCGGGGCCCGTCTGAGCGTCTGCTTATGATTAGTAAGTGGCGAATCTGAGCGACGCGATGCCCGACGAGCTGAGCCCGCGCCACCTGCGCCGCGGTCTGCTCCAGCTCGCCGGGGTGGGGGCCGTGCTGGCGCTGCTCATCCTCGTCGGCCCGGGTCTGGGCAGCGTGCGCGATCGCCTGGCGGACGCGTCGCCGGGGTGGTTGGTGGCCGCGGTCTTGTTCGAGCTCCTGTCGACGCTCTCTTACGTTGTGGTCTTCCGCTCGGTGTTCTGCGCGAACATGAGCTGGCGGCTGAGCTACCAGATCGGCATGTCCGAGCAGGGAGCCAACTCGATCCTGCCCGCGGGCGGCGCGGGCGGCCTGGCGCTCGGGGCATGGGCGCTGAACCGCGGCGGCATGAGCGCCGGTCACATCGGCCGGCGCACGGTGGCCTTCTTCCTGCTCACCAGCCTCGCCAACGTCGGGACGCTGGTGGCGTTCGCCGCGCTGTTTTGCGTCGGCGTATTCGGTGGCGACACCGATCCGGCCCTGACGTACGGATTCGGCGCCGCGGGGCTGCTGGCGATCCTGGTCACTCTGTGCGTGCCGCTGCTGGGCACGCGGCTGGTCCCGCGCGCCCCGCTCGCCGCGGGCGCCGGGCGTGTCCGGGTCGCCGCCCGCCACGTGCGCAACGCCATCGGTGACGGCGTGCGCGACTCGATCGTCCTGCTGCGCCGCCGGCCGGTGGGCGTTCTGGGTGGCTCCTTCGGCTACATGGGCTTCGACATCGCGGTGCTCGTGTGCTGCTTTCGGGCCTTCGGGCACTCACCCGCGCTGCCGATCGTGGTGCTGGCCTACATCATCGGCCAGCTCGGCGGCCTCATCCCGCTGCCCGGCGGCATCGGCGGCACCGAGGGCGGGCTGATCGGCACCTTCGCGCTCTACAACGTGCCGCTGGCGCCGGCGACGGTCGCCGTGCTGAGCTATCGCGCCCTGGCGCTGTGGCTGCCCGCTGTGCTCGGCAGCGTCGCGTTCGTGCGCCTGCGTGCGACGCTCGCGCGCGAGACGAAGCCGGCGGCGATGTGCGGGGAGCTGGGGGCGCCGATGCCAGCGGCTAGGTCAACGGCGCGAGCACGAGGTCGCTCTCCACGGAGACCCATTCGGTCGTAACCCCCTCGGGAGTGGCGGGATCGTCGGGGCCGTGGGTGATGAACCGGCGCGTCAGCGACGGCTTGACCGCGAAGACCGCGTCGGAGTCCAGGTACCGGGACTCGACGTCGAACACGTGGGTGGTCAGCGTCCGATAGCCGTCGGCGCGAACGATGATGTGCACGTGGGCGGGGCGCCAGGGGTGGCGCCCGGTGAGCTCGAGCATGTTGCCGACGGGGCCGTCATGCGGGATCGGGTAGGGGGTGGGCCGGACGGCGACGAACGCGTAGGTGCCGTCATCGCGCGTGAGAAAGCGCCCGCGCAGGTGATCCTCGGGAGCCTCGGGACGCTGGACGGCGTAGAGCTGGTCGTCGCCGTTCTGCCACACGTCGACCTCGGCGCCGGCGATGGGATCGCCGTTGAGGTTCAGCACCCGGCCGTGGACCAGCGCCGGTACCCCGGCGTCGGGCTCCGCGGCGAGGTTGGCTCCGTACTCGCGCAGCGGCGACCCGGGCACGTAGAACGGCCCCTGGACGGTTGACTCGGTAGCGCCCTCGGGGACCGTGTTCTCGATCGCGTCGACGAGCATCGAGACGCCCAGCGAGTCAGACCACAGAATGAACTCCTGGCGGCGCTCGTCAGTGATGTGGCCGGTGCGGGTGAGGGTCTGGATCCCCGCCTCCCACTCCCGCGGCGTGAGCCCGACCTCCTGGACGAAGGCGTGGAGGTGGCGGACCAGTGCCTGCATGATCTCGCGCAAGCGCGCGTCCTCGCAGCCGTCAAAGCTCGCCAGCACGTCGGCGGTGATCTGGTCGGGGGTCTTGGGTGCGGCGGGGTGCGTCGTGTCGGACATTTGACGGTTCTCCCTCGGGGTCTGTCGGCCCTCCGTACCCTATTGGCACGATGGCGCGGTCGCCCGATCCCTACCAGACGCTTGGCGTGGCCCCGTCGGCCAGCGACGCCGAGCTGCGCGCCGCCTATCGACGGCTCGTTCAACTGCACCATCCTGACCACAACGGCGGTTCGCCGGAATCGGAGCGGCGCTTCGAGGAGGTGCAGGAGGCCTACGCCGAGGCGCGGCGGCGGCGGGCCGCCGGAGGCGGGCCGGCGGCAACGGGCGGACCGAGCGCGACCGGCGCGTCGGCAACGGGCGCGGACCCCGATCTCGACGCCCGCCTGGCGACCATGGAGCAGGAGCTCAGGACCGCGCGCGCGGCCCGCGATCGAGCCGCCCGCGAGGCCCGCCGCGCCGCCGACGAGACGATCAGCGATGTGCGCGAGATGGCCGGCAAGCGCGCGTCAGACGAGGAGCTCGGCTACGTCTCCACCGACGACAGCTTCTCGAAGATCCTCGACGACGCCGCCGACGAGCTGTCCGAGCGCTTATCCGACGCGCGCGACTCGCCCGCCGGTAACCGGGTGTCCGATCTCATCAACGAGCTGGCGGCCAAGCTCACGGGGGAGCGTCACAAACGCCAGTAACGCGCCGGCCGCGCGTGCTCAGATCAGCCGCGCAGGGCCAGCGCCAGGACCGACAGGTCCCCGACGTGGTGGGCTTGGGCGACCCAGGCGGCCGTGCCGGCCTGCGCGTGGCCGGGCTCGGTCAGCCTACGCGCGTGATCGACGGTGCTCTGAAGGGAAGGGTGGGAGTTCTGGGGGTGCGTCATGGGCGTATCCGTTCTGGTGGGGGTGGTGGCCCCTCTCCGATTCGTCTCTCATGGTTCATTGTCGGCTTTGTACGACATAAGCACAAATACCTGTTGCTGCATCTTACGATAGGCAATACTTATCTTATGAACCTCCGGCAGCTCGAGTACTTCGTGGCCATCGCAGAGCGCGGCTCGCTCACCGCGGCAGCCGAGGACCTGCTCGTGTCCCAGCCGTCGTTGTCCCAGCAGATCCGGGCGCTGGAGCGCGAGCTCGGCGGCGAGCTGCTGGAGCGGCTGCCGCGGGGCGTGCGACTCACCGCAGCGGGCCAGGAGCTGCTCGGCGAGGCGCGCGCCACCCTGCGGCATGCTCAGCGTGCCCGCCGGCATGTGCGCCAGGCGCTCGAACTCGAGGTGGGGCGCCTCGACGTGGCGGTGACGACCTCGGCGGCGCTGGGCATCCTCCCCGTGGTCCTGCGCGACTGGCAGCAGCGCCATCCGGAGATCGAGGTCAGCCTGCTCGAGTTCCCCCACCGCCGGGCTCTGGACGAGGCGGTCCGCGACGGCGCGGGAGACGTCGCCGTCGGCTCGCTGCCCGACCGCTGGCCGGGCGAGGTGCGGGCGCTGGGGTGGGAGGAGTTCGTCGTGGTGCTGCCCGACGGCGATCCGCTGCTCACCCGCAAGCGCGTCGAACTGGGTCAGCTTCACGAGCGGCGCTGGGTGCACTTCGCACCCGCCCACGGCCTGGCCGAGGTGGTGGATCTGTGCTGCGCGCGCGCCGGCTTCAGCCCCCAGGTGGCGGTGCGCACCAGCCAGGTGGCGGCGGCCCCGCGGTTCGCCGCCACCGGCATCGGGCCGGCGCTGGTCCCCGAGCACATCGTCCCCGACGCCCTCCTGCACCTGGCGCGCCCGGCTGCGCCCCGGCTCATCCGCGCGGTGTGCGCCTACACCCGGGGCGACTGGACGCCGCTGACGCGGGCGTTCCTGGAGACGCTGCGCGACTTCCCGTGGGGGCCCAAGCCGCGGGGCGCCGTCGACCTCGCCTGAGCCGGCCCCGGGGGCTAGAACCCGCGCTCGCCCGCGTCGGCGCGGACCTGGCGCCGACGCGTGCGGGCGACGTAGTCGTCGACGCTGTGGCGCTCCTCGCGCCACGGGTCGCCGCGGTGGTGGTAGCCGTTGCGCTCCCAGAAGCCGAGCTGGTCGTGGTCGAGCAGCTCGAGCCGCTGGATCCATTTCGCCGACTTCCACAGGTACAGGTGGGGCACCAGCAGCCGCGCCGGGCCGCCGTGGTCAGGCTCCAGCGGCGCCCCCTCGGCCATGTGGGCCACGAGCGCGGGGTGCTCGGTGACGTCGGACAGCGGCATGTTGGTGGTGTAGCCGCCGTAGCAGTGAGCCAGCAGGTGGGTCGCGTCGGGGCGGGGCCCGGCCCGCTCGATGAGGGCGCGCGCTTCGGCGCCGCGCCAGCTCATGCCGAACTTCGACCATCGCGTCACGCAGTGGATGTCGCCGTCCCAATCGGTGTCGGCCAGCTGTGTGAAGGCGTCCCAGTCGAGCACGTAGGGCTCCTCCACGGCGCCGTCCACCGAGAGCAGCCACTGGTCGGTGCTCACCCGGGGCGTCCCGCCCACCGTGAGCACGGGCCACTTGACCGTCGGGGACTGGCCGGGCGGCAAGCGCTCGGGATCGATCCCGAGCGAGCGCGCGCGGTTGCGACCGCGCTCGCCGAACAGGCGGGGAGTGATCGGCATGCCTGTGATTCAAGCAAGCGCACACGGCGCCGGATCGGCAGGGGGTGATGTACATCTGTTACGCCTGGCGTAACAGATATACAGAACGTCGTCTAAAAGACCGGCTGCTCGCGGTAGTCGCCCCAGACCTGCTGGAGAGCCTCCACGATCTCGCCCTCGGAGACGTGCGCCCGCGCAGCGGTCGACCAGGAGCGGCATGAGATTGTCCCGGCCGGCCCCGGCCTCCTTGATGGCGGCCAGCGACGCCGTCACCCTGGCCTCGTCGCGGTCAGCGCGGGCCGCCTGGACGCGGGCGATCTGCCTGCTCTCGAGCGCCGGGTCGATGCGATGGATCTCAGTGGCCTGCTCGTCGCCCTCGGTGTAGCGGTTGACGCCGACGACGGTGCGGCGGCCGGCGTCAATGTCGGCCTGGAGCTCGAACGCGGCGTCGGCGATCTCGCGCTGGGGGAAGCCGCGCTTGACCGCCTCGACCATCCCGCCCAGCTCGTCGATCTTGCGGAAGTAGGCGTAGGCCTGCTCCTCGAGGCGGTCGGTGAGGGCTTCCACGAAGTAGGCGCCGCCCAACGGGTCGATGGTGTTGGCCACGCCGGTCTCATCGGCGATGATCTGCTGGGTGCGCAGCGCGATGCGGACCGCCTCCTCGGTGGGCAGGGCCAGCGCTTCGTCATAGGAGTTGGTGTGCAGCGACTGGGTGCCGCCGAGCACGCCGGCGAGCGCCTCGATGGCCGTGCGCACGATGTTGTTGAGCGGCTGCTGGGCGGTCAGGGATACGCCCGCGGTCTGGGTGTGGAAGCGCATCCGCCAGGACTCCGGCTTGCGCGCCCCGAACGTGTGGCGCAGCTCCCGCGCCCAGATGCGCCGCGCCGCGCGGTACTTGGCGATCTCCTCGAAGAAGTCGATCTGGGCGTTGAAGAAGAAGCTCAGCCGCGGGGCGAAGTCATCGACGTCGAGGCCGCGCGCGACCGCCTGCTCCACGTAGGTCAGGCCGTCCTTCAGGGTGAAGGCGAGCTCCTGGGCGGCGGTGGAGCCCGCCTCGCGGATGTGGTAGCCGGAGATGCTGACCGGATGCCACCGCGGCATGTGCCCAGAGCACCACTCGATCATGTCCCCCACGAGCCGCATTGCCGGGTCGACGGGGAAGCACCACTCCTTCTGGGCGATGTACTCCTTGAGGATGTCGGTCTGGATGGTGCCGCCCAGGCGCTCGGGCCCGATGCCCTGGCGCTCGGCGGCGACGACGTAGAAGGCGAGCATGATCGCCGCGGGGGCGTTGATCGTCATCGAGACCGTGACCTTGTCCAGCGGAATCCCGGCGAACAGCATCTCCATGTCCAGCACGGTGTCAACGGCGACGCCCTCGCGTCCCACCTCGCCCAGCGAGCGGGGGTGATCGGAGTCGTGCCCCATCAGCGAGGGCATGTCAAACGCCGTCGAGAGGCCGGTCTGGCCGTGCTCGAGCAGGTAGTGGAACCGCTGGTTGGTCTCCTCGGGACCGCCGAAGCCGGCGAACTGGCGCATCGTCCACAGGCGCCCGCGGTACATCGAGGGATATACCCCGCGCGTGTATGGGTACTGGCCGGGCAGCCCGATGGTGGCTGGATCGGGAAGGTCGCGCTCGGTGTAGAGCGGCTTGATCTCCTCCGCCGAGAGCGTGGTGAACGGCGCGTCGCGCTCGGGAGTCAGACCGTACGCCGCGCGCCACTCGTCGTAGGAGACCGGAACATTGTCCAGCACGGTCATGGGGAGCATGTTAGCCGCGAGATAGTTTGACGTCCAACTATCTGTCCCGGGCACCCGCCGAACGGGGGGTTTGGTTTCCCTCCCCCTCCCGCAGCGGGTAGCGTGCCGCGCCATGTCAACGAGCCCTTCAGGACGCGTTGCGCTGGTCACCGGCGGCGCGCGCGGGATCGGCGCGGCGATCGCACGCGGCCTGGCCGAGGACGGCCTGCCCGTGGTGATCGCCGACATCCGCACCGAGCAGGCCCAGGCCAACGCACAACGGATCAACGACGCCGGCGGAAACGCGCTGGCGCTGGAAGTGGACGTCCGCAGCCACGACAGCGTGGCCGCCGGCGTGGAACGCGCGCTCCAGACCTACGGACAGATCGACGTGCTCGTCAACGTTGCCGGCTGGGACGAGCTCAAGCCGTTCGTGGACTCAGACGAGGAGTTCTGGCAGGAGGTGCTGGAGGTCAACTTCAAGGGCGGCCTGCGGTTCACCCGCGCGCTGCTGCCGGCGATGATCGAGCGCCGTTGGGGGCGGATCGTCAACATCAGCTCCGACGCCGGGCGCGTCGGCTCCTCGCTGGAGTCGGTCTACGCCGGGGCCAAGGGCGCGATCATCTCCTTCACCAAGACCGTGGCCCGTGAGACGGCCCGCCTCGGGGTCACCGCCAACATCGTCTGCCCCGGTCCGACGGACACCGAGATGCTCCGCGACGTCGCCCAGGCCCACCCCGACGCCGACAAGGTGCTCGAGCGCCTGGCCCGCGCCGTCCCCATGAAACGGCTCGGCCAGCCCGAGGACGTCGCGCACGCGGTGCGGTTCTTCGCCTCCGAGGGCGCCGGCTACATCACCGGGCAGACGCTGTCGGTCAGCGGCGGCCTGACGATGGTCTGAGACGCGGTGCAGGGCCGCCCGCTCAAGGCTCTCGTCACGGGCGCCGCGAACCCCGGCGGGATCGGCGCGGCCATCGCGCACCGGTTGTCCGCCGACGGCCTGGAGGTGGTGACGCTCGACCGTCAGCCGGGCTGCACGTACCAGGTGGACGTCGTGACCGACGAGCTGCCCCCGCTTGACGACATCGATGTCCTAGTGTCCAACGCCGGGCTGCCGACGATCGTCGGCAGCGCGCACTCGCTGGACCTGGAGCGCTGGGAGCGCGACCTGGCGGTCAATCTCACCGGGAGCTTCCGGGTTCTCCAGGCCTGCCTGCGGGGCATGCGCGAGCGGCGCTTTGGGCGGATCGTGGTGATCTCGAGCTTCGCGGCCACGTTCGGGATGCCCGCGCAGGTCGCCTACAGCGCCAGCAAGGCCGGGCTCCTGGGCATGGTCAAGACGGTGGCCGCCGAGAACGCGGCGCTGGACATCACCGCCAACGCCATCCTGCCCGGGCTGGTGGCGAGCGCCGGTGTGCAGGGGATGCCGCGCGAGATCATCGACGCCTGGGTGGAACGGATCCCCTCGGGCCGCATGGTGCAGACCGAGGAGATCGCGGCCGCGGCCGCGTACCTGGCCTCGCCCGACGCGGGAAGCGTGACCGGTCAGGAACTGCTCATCGACGGCGGGCTGACGCTCAACTCGCTGTCGGTGACCAGCAGCGTGGTCCGGGGGCGCAGCGCCCCGCCGTCGTGACCGACGCGGCGCTCGAGGCTCTGCCGGCCCGGGTGACCGCCGCTCTGCGCGGCCGCTGGGCCGGCGCGCAGGTGGGGCGGCTGGAGCCGCTGCCGGGCGGGATCTCGAGCCTGACCTTCGCCGCGGCCGTGACGGGGATGGGCCCCGAGGAGCGGCGCGTCGTGGTCAAGGTCGCGCCGCCGGGGCTCGAGCCGGTGCGCAACCGCGACGTCCTGCGCCAGGCCCGGGTGATCGCCGCGGTGCACGGCGCCCCCGGCGTGCTCGTCCCGGAGGTGCTCGCGTCAGACGCCGGCGCCCCGCCCTTCTTCGTGATGGAGTTCGTGCCCGGGCAGGCGTTCGAGCCCAAGTGGGACCTCAGCGACGCGCCGCCCGCCCCCGCGGTGGTCGCGGCGCGGGCACGCGCGGCTGCGCGGATGCTCGCCCGCCTGCAGGCGATCAAGCCCGCCGCCGTGCGGGTCACCGACGCTGCGCTCACCCTCGCCGAGGAGGTGGAGCGGTGGGCGGCGCTGTTCGCCACCGCGGGCGACGACCTGCGCGCCAACGAGTCCGAGCTGCGCGACGCGCTGACGGCCCAGTTGCCCGCGCCGACGGCGTCGCGGATCCTGCACGGTGATTACCGCCTGGGCAACATCCAGTTCGACGGTGAGCGGCCCGCGGCGATCATCGATTGGGAGATCTGGTCGGTGGGCGACCCCCGCATGGACGTGGCCTGGCTGATGGCGTTCGCCGACCCGGTGCAGCAGCGCGTCGCGCACCGCGATGCCGCCAACCAGGCCACCGCCGATGCGATGCCGCCCGCGGAGGAGCTGCTGGCCGCGTACATGGACGCGGCCGCCATCGCCCGGGCGCCCGCGGAGCTCGACTGGTTCCGCGCCTTCGCCTACTACAAGCTGGGCGCGGCCATGTCGGTGCTGTGCAAGCGCAACCGCCGATTGGCCGAGCCCGATCCGGGCCTGGAGCTGGCGGCCCGGACGCTGGCGCCGATGCTGGACCGCGGCCTGGAGCTCCTCGCCTGAGCTACGCGGCCGCGAACGCAGCGAATGCCCGGGCGGCGACAAGCGTGTCGAGCCGGGCCAGCTCCTCGGGCTCGGGCGGCACCCGGCGGCGGTAGCCGTCGACGGCGCGGTCGAGCGAGCGAGGTCGCCGCCGAAGCCGACGGACCAGAGCAGGAAGCCCAGCGACCACATCCGGGGGGCCCGGCCGGCACTCGACCAGTCCACCAGCACAATGCGGCCGTCGCCGGGGGCCACCACGTTGGCCATGACGAAATCGGGGTGGGTGAACGCCGCGGTGAGTCCGTGGCCGGTGTCTAGTCCCTCCACGGCGTCCCGCATCGCGTCATAGTGGCGAGCGCCCCGTGCCGGCACTGACGACGCGGCGCCGGCCACGAGGTCTCGAAGAGCGGCGATCTCGGCCCGTGGGTCGCCGTCAGCGAGGTGATGCCAGGCCCCACCGGCGCGGCCCGGGGCGTCATCGAGGGAGTGGAGGCGGCCGAGCAGCCAGCCCAGGACGCGCAGACCGCCCGCGTCGACGATCGCAGCACGGCGCTGCGCCTGAGGCACGGGCGTCACATACTCGGTGAGCAGCAGCGGCTGATCCTGGAGCACCGAGACGGGCTCGTCGGCGGCGGGGCGCTCGGCCGGGTAGTCAAGCGCGGCGAGCCACCGCAGGACCTCGGCGTCGCCGTCGACGTGCTCGCGCGGCCGGACCGCCGGGAACAGGCGGGCCACCCAACTGCGCCCGTCGGCGCGGTCGACGCGGTAGACCCCGAGGTCGAGCTGGGCGATCGCGGTCACCTCGATCCCGTAGGTCTCGCTCAGATCCGCGGGCAGCGTGGGCACGCTGCGGCGGGCCGCGGTGCGCGATGCGGCTGCGTCCCGGGTCACCGCGCCGGCGCCTGCGTGCCGGCGCCGATGAAGCCGAACAGCCGGCCCGCGATCCGCCGCAGCTGGAGCTCGTCCGAGCCCTCGGTGATGCGGTAGCGGCGGTGGTGGCGGTAGATGAACTCAAAGGGCAGGGCGCGGGTGTAGCCCAGCCCGCCGTGAACCTGGATGGCGCGGTCGGCGGCGTCGCAGGCGAGGCGGTTGGCGCGGTAGTTGACCATCGAGACCTTGTCCGAGACGCTCATCTTCGCGCTCGTGGACGCGCCATCGCCAGCCTGGTCCATCTCCCACGCGGTCTTGTACAGGGTGTTGCGGACCAGTTCGGCCTCGGTCTGGAGCTCGACGAGCTGCCACTGGACGCCCTGGTAGTCGGCCAGCGGCTTGCCGAAGATCACACGCTCCCGGGCGTAGGCGATGCTGCGATCGATGCAGAACTGGGCGGCGCCCAGCGAGGATGCCGCCTGGCGGATGCGGTTCTCGTGTACGAACAGCTGCGCGCAGTCCAGACCCCGGTCGATCTCGCCTACCACGGCGTCGTCACCGACGCGCACGCCATCGAGCACCACCTCGCCGTGATCGGTGGGCATGTTGAAGGACCAGTGGTAGTAGGGCACGTCGAACCCCACGGCGTCCACGGGCACGAGGAACGCGCTGATCCCCTGCGCCTTGCCGTCCTGCCCGGAGGTGCGGGCGAAGACGAGCAGGGCGTCGGCGACGTCGACCCCGGTGATGAAGCGCTTGACCCCGTCCAGCACCCAGCCCTGACCGTCATCGGCACGCCGCGCCCGCGTCTCCAGCCAGGTGGCATCGCTGCCGTGTCCGGGCTCGGTCAGCGCGAAGGCGATTGCGATCCGCCCGTCCACGAGCGGCTCGAGGTAGCGCCGCTTCTGCTCCGCGGTGCCGTACTCGTGCAGGACGAGGACCAGCGGCTCGTTGGCGACCACCGAAGCCTCATGGGTGAGCTCGGCGTGGAGCCCGGGCCCGCGGCGGGCGAGGTGCTCACGGATGATCGCCATCGCCAGATTGGAGCCGTCGCTGCCGCCCAGCGCGGCGGGAAAGGGGTACTGATAGAACCCGCCGTCGATCGCCAGCCGCCGCGCCTGGGCCAGCAGATCGCGCCACCGCCGGGTGGGGATCCCGCCCCGCTCGACATCGGTGCGCGCGAACTCCCGGCGGTGATCGAACAGGTCCGGGTTGGCGTCCTGCAGCGGCACGAGCTCGCGCTCGATGAAGGCATCAATCGAGGCCAGCAGCTCGGTCACGTCGGCGGGAATGGAGAGGTCCACGGGTCGGCACTCCTTTGTGCGTTGGCGGCGGGCCGGGAGGACGGCGCAGACCGTCGATTATCGTGTGAAGCCCTGCCATGAGCATCCGCGCCATCGGGATCAACCACGTCGCCTTCGAGGTCCGCGACCTCGACGAGGCGCTGGCGTGGTGGGAGCGCCTGTTCTCCTTCGAGCTGCGCGGGCGGCGGCGGACGATGGCCTGGATCGACCTCGGCGACCAGTTCGTGGCGCTCAGCCAGGTCTCGGATGCCTCCGGCATCGGCGATCGGGCGCGCCACGTCGGACTGGTCGTGGACGACAAGGAGGCGTTGCGGGCGCAGCTGCGCGACGCCGGCATGGACGTCAAGGCGTCGGGGTCGCTGCGGGTGCGCGACCCCAGCGGCAACGTGCTGGAGATCGTGGACTACCGCGACATCCAGTTCTCCAAGTCCGATGCGGTCCTGCGCGGGATGGGCCTGGACGCCCTGGAGAAGTCCGAGTCCGCGCGGGAGGAACTGCGAGGCAAGGGGCTCCTGGGCGACTGAAGTGTGAGGCGTCGTCAGCGGGGTACGCGAAAACTATGGCGGCCGGTGCGACCAAGCGTTCCGGCCGTCTTTATCTTCAGCAGTGCACCACAGGCAGCGGGCAGCACAAGGGCGAGAAATGCACCTACACGATCTCCGGCACCTACGACGTGCAGACGGGCGTGACCAAGCTCCGCTTCGCGGGGACGCTCACCCGCTGAACGCAGGAGGCGGCCGGCTCAGACCGCGACGCGCAGCGACGCGTCGCTGCGCGGCTGCGCCAGCGCCTCGACCGCGGCGTAGACCTGGTCAGCGTCGCGGGGGTCGAGCTGGTGGGGGCGGCGGGCGATCCACTCGGCCAGGCGCGGTCCGTGGATGAACACGCAGCGACCGTCTGCGACGCAGCCGGCGGGGAACTCCGACCAGAACACGACGACCGCCTGCACCCACAGGCGGCGGCCAGTCAGTCTCTGCACGCCGTCACGGAAGGTCGCGGCATCGGCCAGCGCGCGGGGACGGAGCCGCTCGAGCCCGGGCGGCGCGTCGGAGCTGGAGCGGCGCTCGAGCACCGGCTCGCCGGATTGCATCGTCACCACGCCGTCGGGGGCCATGCTCTGCAGCAGGATGACGCCGCCCGGGCCGACGGCGATGTGGTCATAGGTGGTGTCGAGCCCGCGGACGTCGTGAAGGAAGCGCCAGCCCGAATGCTCCAACGCAGCGATCGCCGCCTCGGTCCGCCGCTCGGCCGCGGCGGGCCGGCGCTCGGTCGCGGCCGGGGCGAGCGGGCGACGCCAAACGGTGCCGGACGACCCACGGCTCACGGCGACCCACGTGGCGGCGGCGGCGCCGGCGACCAAGCCGGCCAGCCACGAGAGCTCCTGCCCGTCTAAGAGCAGAACGAGACCCCCGATCGCGATCACGCCCATGGCCGCGACGAGGTCGGCGAGCAGCGTCGCGCGCCGAGAACGCTCGCGTGCCCCGTGCTGAGCGTGAAGCTGGGTTGGCTGAACATCCATTCTCATCCAACGTCTATCGACCCGTACGGCGATTGCCTGAGTCAATGCCCCTTTGACGATCTTTGCTTAATAGAGAATCAACGGACGGCTGAGGCTCGCACTTGCTGCCGAGCGTCGGATTACTCAGCCGCGGCGTCCCGGACGCCGAGCCTGCGGGAGGCAAGGTCCCACAGCGCCGGCAGCCAGGCGTCGTCGACCTCGAGCACCAGTCCTGACTCGGCGATGAGCTCGTATTCCTCGCGCAGCGCCTCGGCCAGCGCGTAGAGGTACTCCACGTCGGAGGCGGAGTGCAGGTTGTCGCGGGAGACCTCGAGGCTGGGCGGGGCGGTCGAGGTGAGGAACGCATCTTCGCCGGGATCGGTGGCCTGCAGCAGCTCGATCTCGCGGCGGACCGCGTCGTGACCCCGGTAGCTCACGGGCCCGGTGCACACCCACCGGACCCGGCGCGTGTTGATCTGGTCAGCGGGCGTGTAGAACAGCGTCCCCCGCTCAGTGGCATGAGCGTAGAAGTCGGCGAACGCCTCGCGGTCCGCACCGCGGGCGATGAGCGGCGGGTCGTCGGTGGGCGGCTTGACCTCGAACCCCTCGAAGCGGTCGTCGGCGAACGAGAGCCAGTCACCGCCCTTCGCGTACTCGCCCTCGTTGACCAGGTCGAGCCCGAGTTCGCAGGCTGCCGGCGTGGGTGGTGAGGATCCGGGTGGTGCTGCGTCTCATTCGGGGGCCGCCGATGCTTTCGCACCCTCCCATAGAATCGCGGCTCAAGCGAGCCAGCCAAAGGAGAGGGACATGGGCGACGCACAGGTCAAGTTCACGCTTGACGAGCGGGACATCCCGACGCACTGGGTCAACCTGATGGCCGACCTTCCCGGCGACCCCCTTCCCCCCCTCCATCCCGGGACAAAGGAGCCCGCCGGCCCCGACGACCTCTCACCCATCTTCCCGATGGCGCTGATCCTCCAGGAGGTCTCGGCCGAGCCCGAGGTGGAGATCCCCGAGCCGGTCCGCGACGCCTACAAGCTGTGGCGCCCCACCCCGCTGTTCCGGGCCCGCCGGCTGGAGCGCGAGCTCGATACCCCGGCTCACATCTACTACAAATACGAGGGCGTCTCCCCCGCCGGCTCGCACAAGCCCAACACGGCCGTGCCCCAGGCCTACGAGAACGCCGCGGCCGGCATCAAGAAGCTCACGACCGAGACGGGCGCCGGCCAATGGGGCTCGTCGCTGGCCTTCGCCTGCCGGCTCTTCGGCCTGGAGTGCGAGGTGTGGATGGTCGGCTCCAGCTATGACCAGAAGCCCTATCGCCGCTCGATGATGCAGACGTGGGGCGCGACCGTGCATCGCTCGCCGTCGGACCTGACCGAGTCGGGGCGGGCCAACGCCCAGCACCCCACCGGCTCGCTGGGCATCGCCATCTCCGAGGCGGTGGAGGTCGCCGCCCAGAATCCGGACACCAACTACTCGCTGGGCTCGGTGCTCAATCACGTGCTGCTGCACCAGACGGTGATCGGGCAGGAGGCGCTGGCCCAGATGGAGATGGCCGGCGAGTACCCCGACATCGTGGTGGGCTGCGTCGGAGGAGGTTCGAACTTCGGCGGCATCGCCTTCCCGTTCCTGCGCCGCAACATCCGCGACGGGGCCGCCACGCAGTTCATCGCCGCCGAGCCGGCCGCCTGCCCGACGCTCACCCGCGGCGTGTACGCCTACGACTTCGGCGACACCGCCGGGCTCACGCCGCTGATGCCGATGTACACGCTCGGCCACGACTTCGTGCCGCCGCCCGTCCACGCCGGCGGGCTGCGCTACCACGGCGACTCGCCGCTGGTGTGCGCGCTGGTCAAGGCCGGGATGGTGCAGCCGCGCGCCTACCGCCAGAACGAGACGTTCGAGGCCGCCGTGCGCTTCGCCCGCACCGAGGGGATCATCCCCGCCCCCGAGCCTGCGCACGCGATCCGCGCCGTCATCGACGAGGCTGACGCGGCCCGGGAGGCGGGAGAGGAGCGGGTGATCCTGTTCGGCCTGTGCGGGCACGGGCACTTCGACCTCAGCGCCTACGATGCCTACCTCGCCGGCGAGCTCGAGGACCCGGAGTTCTCTGACTCCGACATGCGGGACGCGCTGGCGCGGCTGCCCGAGGCGCCCGCGCTCACGTAGGCCACACAGCAGCCTCGGAGAGCGGCCACCCATCAGCCGCGTTCACAACGTCCCTGGCCACGACATCTAGACCGGCGACGAGGGGCGCGCCAGCCCCTCGGCGAGGTCCCCGAACCCGGGGGCGATCACGGCGCCCGGCTGCGCCATGAGCTCCTCGGCCACCAGCGCCTCGGTGGTGAGCATGAGGGCCGCCACCGACGCGGCGTGCTGGATGGTGAGCCGCGTGACGCGCAGCGGGTCGATCACGCCGTCGGCGAACAGGTCCACGTAGTCCCCGCTGAGCGCGTTGAGACCGTGGCCGGGGGCCATCGTCCGGACCTGGTCCACCACCGCCTGCCCGTCATAGCCGGCGTTGGTCGCGACCCAGTACAGCGGCTCGGACAGCACGGAGCGGATGACCTCCGCGCCGCGCAGGTAGTCGCCGCTGAGACCCGTGTCGTCAAGCGCGGTCTCGGCGCGTAGCAGCGCGGTCCCGCCGCCGGCCACGATCCCCTCGCTGACGGCGGCCCGGGTGGCGGCCAGCGCCCCCTCGCAGCGGCGCTTCTTCTCGATGAGCTCGGGGCCGGTGGCGGCGCCGACGTGGATGACCGCCAGGCGGCTCGAGAGCTTGGCCAGCCGCTCGCGCAGGACGTCGATGTCGGTGTCCTGGGTCGCGCGCTCGAGCTCCGCGCGAATCTGGGCCAGCCGGGCCTCGACCTGATCGGCCGTGCCCGCGCCCTCCACCAGCACGGTCGAGTCCTGGGCGATGACCACCCGCCGGGCCGAGCCGAGCGTCTCGGGCTTGACAGTCTGAAGCGTGAGGCCCGCCTCCTCGGCGATGACCTGGCCGCCGGTGAACGCCGCCAGATCGTGCAGGTGGGCGATGCGGCGATGGCCGAACCCCGGAGCGCGGACGGCGACCGCCTTGAGCGTCCCGTGCTGGTTGTTCTGGACCAGCAGGCCCAGCGCGGCCCCGTCCACCTTCTCGGCGAAGATCACCAGGGGACGCGGACTCTTCATCACCGCGTCGAGCGTTGGCATCAGGTCCTGGACGTGGACGATGGGCTTGTTGGTGAGCAGGATGTAGGGGTCGTCGAAGACCGTCTCCATCCGCTGGGTGTCCTGGATGAGGTAGGGCGAGAAGTGGCCGTTCTCGACGTGCATGCCCTCCACGAACTCCACCTTGATTCCGGGCAGGTCGGCCTCCTCGATCGTGACCACGCCCTCGGGGCCGACTCGATGTAGCGCCTCGGCCACCGCCTCGCCGATGCGCTCGTCCTCCTTGGCGGCGATGGTCGCGACGTGGGCGAGGTCGCCGCGCCCTGACACGTCCCGCGCGCCGCGCCGCAGCTCGGACACGACCAGCTCCGTCGCATCCTCGATGCCGCGGCGCAGCAGCATCGGGTTTGCTCCCTCCTCGAGCGCCTTCATGCCCTCGCGAACGATGGCCTGGGCGAGCAGAGTAGCGGTCGTGGTGCCATCGCCGGTGAGATCCGACGTCTTGTTGGCAACTTCGCGCACCAACTGCGCTCCCATATTCTTGAGCGGGTTGGAGAGCTCGATCTCCCGTGCTATGGAGAGCCGTCATTGGTGATGGTCGGCGGCCCGGTGAGGCGCTCGAGCACGACGTTGCGGCCCTTGGGCCCGAGCGTGACGCGCACGGTGTTGGCCAGCTCGTCGACGCCGGCCGCGAGCAGCTGGCGGGCCTCGTGGTTGAAGTAGAGGATCTTGCCCATGCGATGGCCCCCTCTAGGCGCCGGCGGGAATGAGGATGCCGCGGCCCTGCAGACGCCCGCCGTCCAGGTCGGCCATGGCGTCGTTGATCGCGTCCAGCGGATAGGTGCTGGTGTGCAGCGTGACCTTGCCCTGTGCGGTCAGGGTCATCAGCTCCTGCAGGTCGGCATAGGTGCCCACGAGGTTGCCGATGAAGGAGATCTCCCGGCTGATCACGTCGATCGTGGGGATGTTGATGTTCTCCCCGTAGCCGATCACGTAGTAGAAACCGCCGTCGCGGACCATGGCGATGCCGTCCTCGATCGCGCCCTTCTCGCCCACGAAGTCGATGATGGCCTCGGCGCCGAAGCCGTCGGTCATCTCCTTGACCGTGTCGACCTGCGTGCCATCGACCTTCACGGTCTGGTCGGCGCCCATCTCACCGGCCAGCGCCAGCGCCTTCTCCGACGGATCGATGACGATGATCTCGGCCGGGGTGTAGGCCTTCAGGCACTGGATGCCGATGTGGCCGAGACCGCCGGCGCCGATCACCACCACCCGCGTGCCGGCGCCGAGCACCGGGATCGCCTTCTTGACGGCATGGATGGCGGTGAGGCCGGCATCGGCGAGCGCGGCGATGTCCTTGGGCTCTAGGCCGGGACCGAGCTTGACCACCGAGCGCGCCGAGGTCTTGAGCAGGTCCGCGAAGCCCCCGTCGCGGTTGATCCCTGGGAAGGAGCCGTTGAGGCAGTGCATGTCGTCCCCCACCCGGCAGGGCAGGCACAGCCCGCAGGAGATGTAGGGATGGACGATGACGGTGTCGCCCACCTCGACGTTGCTGACGCCAGAGCCGATCTCGTGCACCCAGCCGGCGTTCTCGTGGCCGGGCGTGTAGGGCAGCTCCACGCCCGACTTCTCGGCCCACTGGCCCTCCTGGATGTGCAGGTCGGTGCGGCACAGGCCGGCGGCCCCGATCCGCACGATCACGTCAAAGGGACCGTCAGCCCTGGGCTCGTCGACCGAGTCGAGCCTCAGGGCATCGTGATATGCGTGCAGCCTCGCGGCCTTCATCTCGCTACCTCCTGTTCATCTGTCTCAAGGTTGTGGCGGAACGCCAGCAGCGAACGGCAGATGCCGCCGTTGGCCTCCAGGCCGGTGCGCACCAGCCGGGCGGCGCGCAGCCAGCGTGTGAGCTGGTCGGCCGCCACCGGCTCGCCGTTGGGCATCACGAACGCCGGCGCGTCCTGCGCCGCCGAGAAGCCGAGCCGCGCGCGCAGTTCCAGCGACCGGGTGGCATCGGGGTCATCCACGGGGAGCTCGGCGACGGTCGCCGAGACCACCGCCTCGGGAGCGGCACCACCGGCCAGCATTCGCTCGCACACCCGCGCCTGGCGCGCGATCAACGCCTTGCGCGTGAACAGCTCGCGCAGAGCCTCGAGGTCGTCGTCCTCGGTCTCACCGGGGAACGCACCGGTGAAGCCCTCGCCGCGGCTGAGCGCAGCGTTGATCTCGCTGCCGGTGTAGTGGTCCTCCAACGCCACGGTGACGCCGCGCACCCCGGGCACCGCGCTCGCCGCACGGCGGGCGTCGGCCGCCATCAGGAATGCGAAGTTGGGGGCGCACTGCGGCGTGGGGAGCCGCAGCAGGACGTCGACATAGCCATCGGGCGTCACCTCGCAGGCGGTGACGAACCGCAGCGAGGTGATCGGCTCGTCGAGCTCGGGGTCATATACCGCGCCCAACGCGTCGAGCACGCTGTCCCGCAACCCTGCGCCCGCCGCCGTCGGGGCGGCGGCGGGGGCGCGGGTGGAGCGCGGGTCGGCCTCCGGTGGCAGGGAGGCCGCAGTGCTCATCCGGCTTCGACCAGCTGGGCGTCGTCCTTGGCCGCGGCCTCCGCGTCACCCATTCCGGCGGGGACCTCGATGCCGTAGAGCTTGGCGGCGTTGAGCCCGAGGATCTTGCGCTTGCCAGCGGTATTCAGGCGCGGGTAGTCCGAGAACTCCTCGTGATCGGGATCGGGATAGTCCCAGTCCAGGAAGCCGTCAATCTGCCACTTCGGCTCCCAGATGCCGTAGTCCGAGCCGAACAGCATCTTGTCCTCGCCGACCCAGAACAGCAGCTCGCCCATCACCTTGGCGAAGAACCGCGGCCGGGCGTGCATGAGGCCGCCGATGACGACGCTGAGGCCGGCGTAGACGTTGGGCTCCTGGGTGGCCATGAAGCAGAAGTCCTCGATCCGCGGCAACCCGACGTGCTCGATGATGAAGTTGAGCTCGGGGTTGTCGGTCGCGGCCTTGTCCACGTCGCGAGGATCGAAGGCATCCTTGTCCAGCGGCCAGATCGTCGGGCCCTTGTGGACATGGATGTTCTTGATCCCGAGCTCCTTGCACTTGTCAAGGAACGGCTGAGTGGCGGCGTCATCCAGGCGCCAGCCGCGCGAGCCGTTGTTCCACTCGGCGGTGTAGAGCTTCACGCCCTGGAGGTTCCAGCGCTTGGCGTCCTCCTCGAGCTGCTTGAGGCCCAGGTCGCCGTCGCGCGGGTCAAAGCGGCCGTTGACGATGAGCTTGCCGGGATGCTTCTCGGCCATCGCCCCATTGGCCTCGGCGGTGTTGAAGCCGGTCGTGTACCACTCCTTCAGGTATGTCGACTGGAAGATGCCGACGTCGACGCCGCCGTCCTCGAACACGTCCTTGACGAAGTCCTCCTCGGAGTACTTCATGAACTTCTCGATCGGCCAGTGCGTCTCGGCCGGACCAAGGCCCATGTAGGCGTGGAAGCACTCGATCCACCCCTTGGCGTACTGCTCCTGGCCCTTGACCCAGTTCTCCGGACTGGCGTCCCACATGTGGATGTGGGAGTCGACGATGAAGTACTTCTCACCGTTCTTTTCGTACATCCTCTTCCTCCCTACTTAGGACAGAGCCTGCAGGTCGAAGCTAATGTACTCCGCTGCATCCTCGGGGTTGGCGAACATGATGATGCGGTCGTCCAGCACGACCATCCGGCCGTAGTGGGTCGACATGATCTCCTCGAAATCGTCGTTGCCGAAATCGTCCCAACCGAGGGCCTCGGCGCACTCCTCGTAGACGATCTCGAACTGGTTGTCCCCGTCCACCCGAATCATGGACGGCAGCACCTCGACGGTCACGCCGTCCTTGTGGCGCATCACCTCGGCGACCACGTAGCCGACCTGGTTGTTCATCAGGGTCACGCCAGCGCGGTTGGACGCGGTCCGATCTGACTTGAATCGGTCACTCACGGTGCTGCTCATCGATCGAGCTCCTTGGGGTCGAGTGCTAGGTCGGCGAGAAGTTCCTCGTAGCGCCGCCGGGAGTGCTCCAGCGATTCCTCGAAGCGGATGACCTTCTCGCCCGGCTGCGACCAGATCGGCTGCAGTGTCCGGGCGGCGGCGATGCTGACCGGCGTCCATTGCTCCAGCCAGGACTGCATCGTCGCCCGGTTCTCCTCGCCGTGCTGCGCATCGCTGGACAGCATCGCGAACAGCCGCCGGGAGACCCGCAGGTCACGTGCGGTGTCTGACTCGCCGGCTCCCATCAGAGTGGGTGTGACGAAGTCGCCCTGGAGAGCAGCCACCTGCATCACGAACTCCGAGCGGAACAACTCGCCCACGAGCGGCTCGAATACGATCGTGGCGACGAAGAACGCCTCCGCCCAGTCGCGGATGGCGGTGAGCTTCTCGACGTTCTCTCGCACGCCCTGCCAGACCGGATCGTTGATCCAGGCGTCCTTGTGCGCCTCGCCGTCGAAGCCCTCTACCTCGTCGCTGAGCTCGAGGTTGTAGAGGATGATGTCCTGGCCGAAGCGCAGCTTGTGCGCGGAGGCGACCGACAGCGCGTTGTTGATCATGTTGGTCGGTGCGTCTCGCTGGGCGGGGAGGTAGACGTGCATCCCGATCCCGTGCTCGACGTGGGCCCAGGCGCTCACGTGGCGCTCGACGGTCTTGATCCACCCGCTGTTCCAGCCTTCGAAGGCGCGGGCGGCCTTGGCGTTGGAGAGGTTCTGGCTGATCTGCCGCACGACGTTGGCGTTGTTGCGGTAGATCGTCTGCTCCCACTCCTCGTTGGGATCGAGGAAGGCGTGCCAGTTGGACGACTTCAGCGCCGTCCACTCCTGCGGATAGCCACCCGTGCCGTCGGCAAAGCCGTAGATCCAACCCTGGAGCAGATGGCGGTCGGGATCGGGCTGGACATCGACGGTCACGTCCTCGTAGACCGTGGCTCGCCGCTTGGCCGGGGTGAAGTAGTTGTAGGTGCGGCTATTGGACGACGGAAATTCACGAGCGCCGGCCTCGGCGTCGGTGAACACCGGCTTGGGAACGCTGCGCTCCTTGACGGGCGCGTCAGTGTCGGTTGCCATCGATTGCCTCTCTCCTCTCCGCGCTCAGGGCGCGGTGGTCGTGAACTTGTCGTAGTACACCCGTGACTCGGGGACGCCACTCTGATCCAGCATCGCGATGGCGGCATCGACCATCGGCGGCGGCCCGCACAGGTACGCGTCCACCTCCCCGAGCTCGTCCTCCAACTGGGCGACGACGTCCGTGATCAGCCCGCGCTCGCCGTCCCACTCGGCGTCCTCGTCGCAGTGCGACAACGCCGTCACGAAGCGGAAGTTGGGCAGGCGCCGTTCGAGCTCGGCCAGCTCGTTCAGGTGGAAGAGGTCACTCGGTGCGCGGGCGCCGTAGTAGTAGACGGCGGGGCGCGGGTTTCCGTTGTCCGCCATCGCACGCAGCAGCGCGAGGATGGGCGCCATGCCCGCGCCGCCTCCGATGAATACCAGCGGGCGTTCGGACTTCTCGCGCAGCGTGAACACCCCATAGGGCCCGGTGACCTGAACCTCATCGCCGGGCTTGAGGCGCTCGTCCGCCAGCAGGCTGGAGAACTGGCCGTCGGGGTAGATCTTGATCATGAACTCGAGGCTGCCGGTGCCGGGGAGGTTGGCCATCGAGAACGAGCGCACCTCGTCCGTGCCGGGGATCGTGATGTCGATGTACTGCCCGGGCTTGAACGTCACGTCGGGACCCGAGAGCACGAGACGGCGGATGTCGTGCGTGAGTGCCTCGATCGCCTCCACGCGCATCGACTGGGTCTGGAGCGCGACGCCGGAGCGCAGCACCTCCTCGTCGTAGTTGATGAGCTCGATCTCGAGGTCGGTCACGGCGTGGGCGCGGCACAGCAGCGTCCACCCCTCCTCCTTCTCGAAGTCGTTGAGCGCGAAGGTGGAGTACTTGTCGAGGTCGACCTCGCCGTCGAGCAGGAACGATTTGCAGGCTGCGCACTGCCCCTCCTTGCAGCCGTGCATGAGCATCAGCCCTTGACGGAAGGCGCCCCGCAGGACCGTCTCGTCCTCGTCGACCTCGAACTCGATCCCGACCGGCTCGAGGCGTACCTGGAATGTCTCACCCATGGCGTCGTGCCCGCGGGGTGCCGAAGAGGCGATCAGCCATGTTTCAGGCCGATCGCCTCACGTTCGGCAATATCCCGCGGCTAGGAGGCCGCCCCCGAGGGCCGGCGGCCGGCGGGTCCGCCCCGCTTGTACTCGGCCACGTGGGCCTCGCGGTCCTCCGGCGTCATCTCGTTGAGAAGGATGTTGGGGCTCTGGACGGTGTGCCCCTTCATCTCCTTCAGCGTCCACATCTTCTTGGGATCGAGGTCCAGGTGCGGCTGCGGGATCAGCGTCTCACCGTCGTCGCGCACGTAACCCAGATCCGAGATGCACTCGGCCAGGTCGTAGCCGTGGTACATCGTCTCCCACTCGCGCTTGCCGGTGAGCTTGCCCATCGACGGCGTCTGACGACCCTTGTACTCGGGCCGGAAGGCGACCGCGTCGGTCCAGTGACAGGTCTCCGAGCAATACGTCCGGACCTGGCCGTCGACCTCGTCGACGACCATGTCCTCCCGGATCAGGCACGGGACCATGCAGCTCCAGCACCGATGCGGATACACGTAATCCGTGTCGGCGTCGAACGGGATCGGCGCGTGGCCATTCTTCTTCGACAGTTCGCCGTACCGCTCCCACCACTTGCCGTACTTGTCATACCAGCCGGGGTACTTGTGCTCGAACCACTCGAAGTCGCGGTCGTCCATGCCGTCGATCCGCCAGTAGTTGAACGGCCAGCCGGTGGCGAAGAACTGAGCGACCTCGTGGATGTAGCCCTTGTTCCAGATCCGGTTCCACGACTCCTCGATGAGGTCGTGGGGGATCACGAGGCCGTACTTCTCCAGCGGGAGCAGGTAGCTGCGGTAGTAGTCGTCATAGATCCACCGCCGCCATGCCTCGGCGTAGCTTTCGCGGTCCTTGCGGCGGTCCTTGGTGCCGTACTCGATGAACGTCCCGATGGCGGCATCCACGACCGCGTGGTTGTTCCACCAGGCGTAGCGCAGGTCGCGCTCGAGCAGCTCCCGATTGCGCTCGTCGGCCAGCGCCATGAGGATGATCGAGTAGCCGTTTGAGATGTGGCGGCTCTCGTCGGACTGCACGCTGTGGAACACCGTCGGCAGCAGGTAGTCGCCGTTGGCGGCGGCCTCACCCGGCATCGCCACGAACAGCACGTTGGTGAACGCGGTCTCGGCGACGATCGTCAGGTAGATGTTGGCGGCGGTGATGGCGTCGCCGGTGATGAACCCCTCGCCGAACTGACGTCCGATCGTGCCGGCGTAGCAGTTCTGGAACGCCTTCTCGGTGATATCGAACCCGGCGGGATCGATGTAGTGGTTCATGTACAGCCGCTTGAGGTTCATCTGAATCGTCGAGTGACGAACCTCGTCGATCATCTGGATCGCCAGACCGTTGTGGACCTCCGGATTGGGCACGGTGCCGATCGTCAGCGGCATCGCCCGCGCGGCGGAGATCTCCGGAAACGGGATGATCGAGAGGAAGCTTCTGCCACTCCATCCAGCGCTCCTGAACCTGCCGGAACATGTTGCCGCGGATGGCGCCGTCCATCGCTCCGAACACCCGGTTGTCCTTCTCCTCCTCCATCGGGAAGTAGGAGCGCAGGACCTGCTTGAGCGGGTCCTTCTTGGGGGCCTTCTCGAAGGTGTAGTCGGTCGCGTACTTCTCCACCGGCGATACGTACGTCGGCTCCCAGGAGAGCTCCTGAATCTTGTTGTGAGCCTTGGTGATACTCGCTCTACTCACGCTTCTCTCCTTCGCTGGATTCCCTCGTCACCGCACGCGTCCTTTGCCCGCGAGGCGGCCTATCTCTCAAGCTAAGCCGGGGGTCACCTGGTGACAAGAACTGTCGGTTTTTCGCATCTGCTTGCAAGTTCACGAGACCGAGGCCAGACGCCGGTGCTCTTCGGCGGGCGCCTCGGCGGCGACGCGACTCGCGGCGCGGCGCGCCACGTCGAGCACGATGGGCGCCAGTTGGTCGCGGTCGGCGTCGAACACGTTGGCGCTCACCGACAGCCCCAGGGCGCCGAGGAAGCGGCCGCGGGCGTCGAAGATCGGCGCCGCGATGCAGCAGAAGTTCTCGTCGAACTCCTCTCGGTCGACGGCGTAGCCCTGATGCCGCACATTCTCCAGCTCAGCGGTGAGCTCGGTCGGCGAGATGATCGTGTGCGGGGTGAAGGCGGTGAGGCCGCGCGCCACGTAGCGCGCCAGCGCGTTGGGCGGCAGCAGCGACAGCACGACCTTCCCCATGGCCAGGGCGTGGGCGCTGTCGCGGATCTCCGAGCCCAGGCCGGGCATGCGCGGCACGCCCTGGCGACCGCAGAAGGCCACGATCTCGATCCGCCCCGCCTTGACCGCGCCCAGGTACGAGCGCTTGCGCGTCAGCAGGAACAGCTCGTCCACGCTTCCGGCCAGCCCCGCGTGCAGCTGATGGCTGGGATGAGTTTGCTCGCCGACCGCGGCGGTCAGCTCCTCCAGCCCCCGGGCCCGCCGGTAGACCCCCTTGCTCTCGTGGACGGCGAAGCCCTCCTCGCAGAGGCTGGTGAGGAGGTAGTACGCCGTGGAGACGCTCTTGCCCAGGACCGTGGCGACCTCATCGGCGCGTACCCCCTCGGGGTGCTCGAGCAGGAGTGCGAATACGCGCAGCACCGCGCGGGCGGTGCTGAGGCTGCGGCTGGACGCAGCGACGGGCGCGTCCGTGAGGACGCGTGCTGAATCACCCGGCACGGATCCGGCTCCTCTCTCGTGGTCAGCTTCCGCCTGATGAGGCGGTCCCTCTGCGACTCATTCGACAGTAACCCACCCCCGGCCGGGTGGGCGTTACACAGGCGTTACACGCCGTGCGGCGCGTCTTCGCCGACGGCGTCGGCGCGCAGCTGCGCGATCCGCGACGCGGCGAGGCTGCGGCGGGGATCGGCGAACGGCAGGTTGACGAGCAGGCGCTGCCAGGCCGGCAGGTCGGTGGTGCCCGAGGTGGTCTGCAGCCAGGCCCACAGCGCCTCCTGGTCGCCCGCGCTCATCACGCTCTGGCGCATCCAGCGCTCCAGCGCCTGGCGCTCGTGCACCACGCCCGGCGCACGCGAGCGCGGCAGCAGCGGTCCGGGGTAGCGCGCGGCGGCCTCGCGCACCTCCCCGCGATGCAGCAGGCCGCACACCTGCGCGACGTCGGAGATCACGCCGGCGCGCAGCCGGTAATGCTCGTTCTCGATCACGTCGCCGAGCAGCTTGCGCAGCCGGCTGATCTCCACCCGGATCCCGCCGGCGCGGGTGCAGTCGCCGTAGACGCCCTCCGCGAGCTCCTCGCTCGTGCAGCCGTCGGGGTTGGCGCACAGCAGCGTGAGGATCTCGGCGTGGCGGCGGCGCAGCGGGACCTGGCGGCCGGAGAGCTTGGCCTTGCCGTCTCGGCCGAGCAGGGTGAGACTGAGCACCGGCGCCCGCTGGCCGCGGGGCGCCGGCGTTGACGTGGCCCGCAGCAGGTAGGCGTCCTCGCGGCCGAGCGCCTCGGCGACCGCCGGGCCGCCGCTCAGCTCCACCGGGCCGCCGCCGGACGGCAGCTTGAGCCGGTCCACCGGCAGCCAGCCGATCGGCTGGGTCGCGATCACGCGTCCGCTGGGTGAGATGAGCGCGCGCGGCCCGGGGCCAGAGGTGAGCCGATCGCCATACCGGCTGAGCAGCCGGCCGTCGCGATCGAGCATCTCGCAGCGCAGGTGGGCCTCGACCGCCTGGGCCGTCGCGGTGGCCACCGCCATGCTGTGAGGGTGGACGGTCGCCATCTCACCGGTGAGATCGATGACGCCGATCACCTGCCCGGTGTCGGGATCGTGCACCGGAGCCGCGGCGCAGGTCCACGACTGCACGATCTCGTTGAAGTGCTCGGACGCGAACACCTGGACCGCGTGCTCGGCGGCCAGCGCCGTGCCGATGGCGTTGGTACCGGCGCCGCCCTCGCTCCACAGCGTGCCCTCGGCAAAGTTCATCGAGTCGGCGGCCTGCATGCGGACGCTGGGATTGCCCTCCACCCACAGCAGGATCCCGTTGGCGTCCGAGACGACGATGAGGTGGCGGGACTCGTCGGCCGACGCCGCAAGACAGGCGCGGATGAGCGGTGCGGTCTCGGCCAGCGGGTGGATCTCCCACCGCGCGGTCGTCTCGTCGGCGTCGGCCACCACCGGCGCGATGCGCACCCCGGAGGGGTCGACCCCGGCCGCCGCCGAGCGCCGCCACGACTCCTCGATGGGCGCGCGCAGGCCGACGCCATCGCCGCGCTTAGACCGGTCCCAGCCCTCCGCTGACGAATCGCTCCCAGGCTCGCCTGACCTCCCGCGCGCGTTGCGCAGGAGCGGTGGCCACGTCGATGGCCAACCACGGGTTCGACATCTGATTTGAGTCTAGGGCACGCGCCTAGCGCCGACGGGTTCCTCGGCGATGCTCCGCGCGAGTCAGTCCCACTCGGCCTTGGCGGGATCCTGCGGCGTCGGGAAGTCCTTGTCGATCAGCTCCACCCGGTAGCCGTCGGGATCCTGGACGAAGCAGATGCGGCCGACGTCCTCACGCCCGCCGGGGGAGTAGGGCGGCTTCTCGGGCTCGATGCCGTTGTCATCGAGGCGGTTGAGCAGCGCGTCGAGATCGTCGACCACGAGCGCCAGGTGGTTGTAGCCGTCACCGAGGTCGTACGGCTCCTCGCGCCCGACGTTGACGGTGAGCTCGAGGGTGTCGCCCCCGCCGGGGAGCCCGAGGTAGACGTTGTAGGCCGCCCCGAAGTTGAGGCGGCCGCGGTGCTCGAAGCCGAGGTGCGAGTAGAAGCGCAGTGATCTCTCGATCTCGAGAACGCGTATGCATGTGTGGACGTATCTGGCAGTCATGCGCGCAGAATAACCCCACGGGAGATGCCGACCTCATCCATTCGCTACGAACTGCTGGACCTGGCGTTGGAATGGTCGCTGCTACCCGACGCCGTGCTGCGGGCCGGGTCGCTCTGCGGCGCCTGGGCGCGCGAGCACCGCGAGTCGCGTGGCGGGGTCAGCGGTGAGCACGAGCGGCTGCGCGCGCTCGTGGCCCGGATCTCGAGCGGGCCGATCGCCGAGGTCCCGGAGCGGGCCAACGAGCAGCAGTACGAGCTGCCGGCGGAGTTCCTGGCGCTGATCCTGGGACCCGCGGATGAAGTACTCGGGGTGTCTGTGGCCTGCGGGCGTCGGCTCTCTGGCGCGGGCTGCGGGTGGGGCTCGCTGTCGCTGTGGCTGGCCGAGCGCTATCCGTCGGCGTCTGTGGTGGGCGTGTCGAACTCCGCGGGGCAGCGACAGTGGATCGAGGCCGAGCGTGACCGGCGGCTGACCGGGTGATGTCGATCGAGATGTTCGAGCACATGCGCAACTGGCAGGCGTTGCTCGGGCGCGTCGCGGGCTGGCTGGAGCCCGGGAGCGGCAAGGCGTTCGTCCAGTCTTCAGCCACCGGTCGCTGCCGTATCTCTTCGAAGGGACGTGGGCGGCCGACCGGTTCTTCACCGCGGGGCTGATGCCCAGCCACGACCTCATGCTGTGGTTTCACCTGGTGGTCGCCGACCGGTGGGTCGTGCCCGGTGTTCACTACGCCCGGACGCTCCGCGCGTGGCTGGCCAACCTCGGCGCATGTATGGATGAGGCGCTGGACGTCCTGCGGGCGTCGGGCGCGGTCTGAACGGGAGGGCCGGCGGCTGCTGGGGACCTGGCGGCTGTTCCTGCTCTCGACCGAGGTGATCCGGGGCTACCGCGGCGGGAACCGGTGGCTGGTGAGCCAGTACCTGCTGGAGCCCCGTTAGCGCGCTCAGTCATCGCTCCGCTTGCGCGGCGGCAGCGGGAAGAACCCCGAGGTCCGCTTGACGTAGTCGGCGTAGCCGGGCCGGCGCGTTCCGATGTCCTTCTCCAGCAGCCCGGCTCCGCTGACGCGGATGAGCAGGACGCTCATCACCACCGGGCCGATCAAGGTCCACCAGGTGCCGCCCGCGGTCAGCGCGACGAGCCATACGCCCCACCAGACGCAGAAGTCCCCGAAGTAGTTGGGGTGGCGGGTGTAGCGCCACAGGCCCCGGTCCATCACCTGGCCGCGACTCTCCGGCCGGGCCTTGAAGCGGCGTAGCTGCTCGTCGCCGATGGCCTCGAAGGTCACGCCGATCAGGAACACCGCGACGCCCGGGATGACCGCCGCCCCGAGGACGCCGCCCCGGTCGGCGGCCACCTGGATCGGCAGGGACACGATGAGGACCAGCAGCCCCTGCACGCCGAACACCCACAGAAGGCTCCAGAGCACGAACCGCTCACCCCGGCGCTCGCGCATGGCGGCGTAGCGGCGGTCTTCGCCGGGGTCGTGGAGCTTGCGCCCCAGCAGGTGGGCCCCCAGGCGGATGCCCCAGACGGCGGTCATGGCCAGCAGCAGCCACTTGCGGCCCACGCAGCCGTCGCCGGCCACCGCCGCCACCAGCGACACGAGCACGAACGCCGGCCCCCATGCGGGGTCGACGATTGAGACGTCGCGCAGCGGGATGCTCACCAGCCACAGGGCCAGCATCAGCGCCGCCACGGCGATGGCCGCGTAGCCGGTGACCGACCCGGGCGCGGCGAACACGGTGGCCGGGGCGGTGGTCATGCCGTCACATGGTTAAGAATGGCGCGCGTGGACGACAGCCCCCTGGACATCCCGCCGCTCGGCGAGCTGCGGATCCTCGACTTCTCGCGGATCCTCGCCGGGCCGTTCGCGACGATGATGCTGGCCGACCTCGGCGCGGACGTGATCAAGGTGGAGCGGCCCGGCACCGGCGATGAGACCCGCGGCTGGGGTCCGCCGTTCGACGCGCAGGGACGGGCCACGTACTTCCAGTCTGTCAACCGCAACAAGCACAGCGTCGTGCTGGACCTCACCGACGAGCACGACCTCGGCCAGGCCCGCGAGCTCGCCGGCGCCGCCGACGTGGTCGTGGAGAACTTCCGCCCCGACGTCATGGACAAGCTGGGCCTGGGCTTCGAGACGCTCGCCGCCGACAATCCCGGTCTCATCTTCTGCTCCATCACCGGCTTCGGCGGCGGGGCGGGCGCCGAGCTGCCGGGGTACGACCTGCTCGTCCAGGCGCTCGGCGGGCTGATGAGCATCACGGGTTCTCCGGAGGGGGAGCCGCAGAAGGTCGGCGTGGCGCTCGTGGACGTGCTGGCGGGGCTGTTCGCCTCCGTCGGCATCCTGGCCGCGCTGCGCCACCGTGACCGCACCGGCGAGGGCCAGCGCGTGGAGATCAACCTGCTCTCGTCGCTGCTGGCGGGGCTGGTCAACCAGGCTTCGGCCTACACCATCGCCGGCGTCGTCCCGGGCCGGATGGGCAACGCCCACCCCAGCATCTCCCCCTACGAGCTCTACGAGACCGGCGCCGGCGACCTGGTGGTGGCGGTGGGCAACGAGCGGCAGTTCGCGGCGCTGTGCGACGTGCTGGGGGCGCCCGAGCTCGCCGCCGACCCACGCTTTGCCACCAACAGCGATCGCGTCACCCACCGCGCGGTGCTCAAACAGGAGCTTGCGACGCGGCTGGCGGCGGCCTCCGCCGCGCAGTGGGCGCAGCAGCTGACGGCAGCCCGCGTCCCCGCCGGCGTGGTCAACGATCTCGCCGGCGCGTTCGCGCTGGCGCAGGCAGTGGGCCTGGATCCGATCGTGCAGGTGCCGGCGGCGGACGGGTCGCCGGTGGCGCTCACGCGTAACCCGATCGGGTTGTCGCGAACGCCGCCGACGTACCGCAACGCGCCGCCGGCGCTACCCGAACGCTGAGGGTCAGGCCTCGTCCCAGGCCTGCACCACCGTCTGGCCCGCGATCTGCCCGTCGGCGAGAGTCAGCACCGTTGCGCACAGCACGTTGGTGCCGTCCGGATAGCGGCAGGCCTCGCTGAACGCGGCGCCGCCGGCGTCGGCCACGCTGTGCTGGACCTCGTTGCTCATCTCGCGGCCGCAGACGTCGCGCAGCCAGGCCGCGATCTCCTCGTGGCCGCGCAGCATCTGCGGCGAGCCTGGTTGATTGATGCGGTCGGCGATCGTCACCACCGCGTCGGGTGCATACATCGAGAGCTGGGTCTCGACGTCCCGTCCCTCGGCGGCGCGCAGAAGCGCCCGACGTCGAACGTGGTGCTGCTCACCTGAGTGCTCATGTGGTTCCCCCGGTTACGTGGCCGCCGGCGGGGGCCGGTGTACAGAGCGCGACCAACTTACCTACTAGTAGGTAGATAGGCAAGGAGCGTTCAGTTACGATTGCGCTGCGATGGCGGCGAGTACGGAACACGGCACCCGGACGCGGATTCTCGACACCGCCGAGCGGCTGGTGCAGATGCGCGGGTTCAACGGCTTCAGCTACGCCGACGTCGCGGCCGAGGTGGGCGTCACCAAGGCGAGCCTGCACTACCACTTCCCGGGCAAGGCGGAGCTGGGCGAGGCGCTGGTGGCCCGGTACACGGAGCGCTTTGAGTCAGAGCTGCAGCGCATCGACGCCGACCGCCTCGCCCCGCCGGCCAAGCTCTCCGCCTACGCGGCCCTCTACGCCGCGGTGCTGCGCGAGCGGCGGATGTGCCTGTGCGGGATGCTCGCCGCCGAGTACGAGACGCTCCCGGGGCCGATGCGCGAGGCCATCCTGCGCTTCTTCGATCGCAATCAGGCGTGGCTGTGCACCGTGATGGAAGACGGTCGCACCGACCGTTCGATGAGCTTTGACGGCGCCGCCGAGGACGGCGCGCAGTCGCTCCTGGGCGGCCTCGAGGGCGCCATGCTGGTGGCGCGGCCCTATCGCGACGTCACCCGGTTCGAGTCGGTGGCGGCGCGGCTGATCGCCGGCCTCACCGGCGCGCGCTAACGGCTCGGCAGCGCGGACTCGATCGCCGCGACGATCTTCGGGTCCTCGGGCCGGACCTTGGTCGGCCAGCGGGCGAGGAGCCGGCCGTCGGCGCCCACGAGGTACTTCGTGAAGTTCCACACCGGCGGCGCGGAGTTGGGCTGGCGAGCGAGGTCGCGCCACAGCGGCGTGGGGTGCGCGCGCACCGACATGCACTCGGTGAGCGGGAACTGAACGCCGTAGTTGCGCTCGCAGAAGGCGCCGATCTCATCGCCGGAGTCGTACTCCTGATCGGCGAAGTCCGCCGACGGCGACCCCAGCAGCTGCAGGCCGCGGTCGGCGTAGCGCTCGTGCAGTTTCTGGAGGCCCCCGTACTGGGAGGTGAAGCCACACTTGCTGGCGGTGTTGACGATCAGGGTCGGCCGGCCGTGCAGCGCGGCGAGATCGAGTTCGCCGCCGTCCAGCAGCGTGACACGGTGGGTGTAGAGGTCAGTCGGCTCGGGCAGCTTGGGGGTTCGGCGCGCGTACATGCGCAACGTGGAAGCAAGGCTCATGCGCCCAAGGTAACCATCAGCCGGTGCCGAGGCTGCCAGCACGCCAGCAGGCGGTCGAGTCCCCACGCCGGCAGGAAGGATCCGCCCTCCCGGCGCGTCTTCATCTTCGGAGATGGTTTGACGCGCCTGGCGCCTGCCCCTTGCGCCATCAGGAAAGGCGTGTCAGCGGGGGCGTCCGCTCTCACCGGGCGGGCGCCCCCACCACCGCGGCCCCCGAGCGCTGCAGCGCAGCCCGGCGCCGAGGCAGACCAGGAGCAGGCCCGTGCCCAGGCCGGCCAGGACATTGAAGCCCGTGCTGGGGAGGGTGGGACCGGTCGGCGTCGCGGCGACGGTGGCGGTGGGCGTCGTGGTGGTCGGCGTCGTCGCCGCGGACGCGGTGGTGGTGGTGGTGGTGGTCGCGGCGGCCAGGACGACGATGGTGCCGTGCATGAACGGGTGGATCTGGCAGAAGTAGGTGAACGTGCCGGGCTGGGTGAACGTGTGGGACGCGCTCTGCCCCTTCTTGAGCACGCCGGTGTCGAAGCTGCCGCCGTGCGCAGTGGCGGTATGGCTCGATGGCCCGTCGTTGGTCCAGGTGATCGTGTCCCCGACGTGGACGGTCGTCGTCGCGGGCGAGAAGTGAAAGTCCGCCACCGTGACCCCGGGGTCGCCCGCGACGTGCGCTGTGACGCGCCCGGCCAGGCCGGTCGTGACCGCGCGGTGACGCCGCGCCTGGGGCGCGCGGGGGGCGCGCGGCGCCGCGCGCGGGGCGACGCTCAGGGTGAGAGCCGCCAGCCGCATCTGCCCGGCGACGGTGAAGCGCACCGCCACGGCATGGACGCCCGGGGTCGAGAAGTCCGTCTCGGTCTGCGCGCGCACGCCGGTGTGGCGCGCGAAGGCGCCGCCGCCCAGATCCCAGGCAAAGCCGCGCGCGCCCGATGGCGCGGCGACGCCGAACCGGACCGGCTGCCCCACCGTCGGCCGCGCGGGGACGGCGGTCAACGTCGCGGCCGTCGCGCCGGCCGTCTTGGGAGCGGCCGGCGCGCCCATGGACAGCGTCGCCCCGGGCGAGGTCGCCTGCGCGACCGGAGCGGGAGCCGCCACGGCGCCGGCGCAGCAAGCCGCGGCGATGATGAGACGGCCTCGCATCTAGTGGCACAGACGTCGCGCCCCGGCAAACCTTCCCGCGGGCTATGAGGCAGTGGAGACGCTGTCGGCCTGCTCGAAGCGGTCGGGCCGGACGCGGTCCTCGGGCTCGAGGTGCACCAGCACGGTCGTCCCGGGCAGCCGGGCCACGATCGCGTCCTGGAGCTGATGGGAGACGTAGTGGGCTCGCTCCAGGCTCGTGCGCGAGGCGAACTGGAGGTGCAGGTCCACCTGATGGCGGCTGCCCACGTGGCGGGCACGCAGGTCGTGATAGCCGACGACCTCTTCGCCGATGAAGGACTCGACCACCTGCTGCAGCGCCGCCAGCTCGTCAGCGGGCAGGGCCTCGTCGGCCAGCCGGCGGCTGGCGTCGATCAGGATGCGCACGCCGGTGCGCGTGATCGCAGCGGCCACGAGCAGGCCGATCAGCGGGTCGATCCAGTCCGCACCGGTGAGCTTGACCACCACGAGGGACACCATCACCGCCAGCGAGACGATCGCGTCCGTGCGCAGGTCGGCCGCGTTGGCATGCAGGGCGGGCGATCCGGTGGCGCGCCCCGTGCGGTCCAGATAGGTGGATACGACCAGGTTGACCGCCGCCGCGACGCCGGCGACAGCGATGCCGACGCCGATCGAGCCGAGGTGCCCGCCGTTGATCAGCCGGCGTACGGCCTCGATGGCGATGAACGCGGCTCCGACCAGCAGCAGCAGCGCCTGGGCGCCGGCCGCAAGGTCCTCGAGCTTCTCGTGGCCGTAGCGGTGGGAGGCGTCGGCGGGCGCGTCGGACTTGCGCACCGAAGCCCACGCGATCAGGGACGCGATCAGGTCCATGAGCGAATGAACGGCGTCGCTGAGGAGTCCGACCGAGCCGGTGATCAGGCCGGCCGCCAGCTTCAAGGCGATCAGGCAGGAGTTGGAGACAATCGAGACCGCTGCGGCGCGCGTCTTGGCCGGTGAGGAACGCTCAGTCACTCCTCTGATGATGCCCCAGAAGGACATCGATATGCCCGAACCGCGCGCCGCGGGCGGCGACCCCGCTCAGGCCACGGTGGGATCCGCCTCCCGGGCCGTCGTGATCACCTCGGTGACGGGCACGCCCAGGGCCCGCACCTTGCGCGGGAGATCCAGGCGAAACCAGCGCGAGCGACGCACCGGCAGCATCGAGATGATGACCTCGTCAAAGCCCAGCAGATTGAGCGCGTCCTGCACGGCCGCGAGGGGCTCGGGAGAGCCGACCACGCCCAGGATGGCCTGGCCGGCCGCCTCGGAGATGAGCGGGATCGCCACCTCCAGCCGTGCCTCCGCCTCGCTGGCACCGGAGTTCTCGGCGCTCGCGCCGCGGCGCAGGCCAGGCGGCAGGGACGGCACGAGCAGCGTGAACGTGCACGGCCCCTCGTCGACGCGGCGAGACACCGCCTGGAGCAGGTCCGGGCTGTCGGCAGTCTGGTGAGCCACGATCAAGACACGGCTGGGACTAGGTGCGCGCATGCCTGCCCTCCTGAGCCCTTTCACGTTTCATGTCGTCTGCAAAGACGCTCAGCGGCGCGATTGCTTCCCGGCGCGGGCCCAGCGACCCGTCCGAGCACCAACGGCCCGGCCGGATAGGGTGCCGGGTGATGCCCCGGCCCCCCACCGCGCCGCTGGCCCACCACCGGACCGGTCACGGCGTCCCGCTCGTGCTGCTGCACCCGCTGGGCGCCGACCGGCACGTCTGGGACGCGGTGATCCCGCACCTGCGCGATCGCCGCGACGTCATCGCGCTCGATCTGCCCGGCTTTGGCCAGTCGCCCCCGCTGCCGGGCCAGGCGCCGGGGCCGCGCGCCCTCGCGGCCGCCGTGGCCGGGCATCTGGCGTCGATCGACGTCGATCGCCCCCATGTCGCGGGCAACTCGCTGGGCGGGTGGGTGGCGCTCGAGCTGGGGCTGAGCGGGGCGGCCGCCAGTGTGGCGGGGATCGCCCCAGCCGGCCTGTGGCCCGAGCCGCTGGTGCCCAAGGCCGCCATCGCCCACCGCCTGGCCCGCAGGCTGGCGCCCGCGGCCGGCCGGTTCGCCGCTACGCGCCCCGGGCGCTCCCTCCTGCTCTCAGGGGCCGTCGCCCACCCGCGCCGGGTGCCGCCGCGCGCGGCCCGCCACCTGGTGGACGCCTACGGCCGCGCCCCCGACTTCGTCGCGGTCAACGACGCCATGCGCGCGGGCCGCTTCGAGGGCCTGGAACGCATCCGCTGCCCCGTCACGCTCGTCTGGCCCGACCACGACCGGCTCATCCGCCGCCCGGTGTGGGTGCCGGACCGGATCGGCAACGTCGTGCTGTCGGGGGCCGGCCACATTCCGATGTGGGACGCGCCCGAGGCCCTTGCCGAGATCCTCGTGAAGGCCAGCGGCGGCGACCTCGCCGATCCGGCCCGCCCGTCGCGGCTGAAAGAGGAGCTGGCCGGCGAAGCGTGGTGATGGAGATCTGCGTCCGGCGCACGCTGCCGGTGCCACCGGGGCGGCCGCCGCCGGCGAGCGCGCGACGGTCGCGGAGCTGAGCCCAGCCGCTCCCGCGGCCCGGGAAGGATTTGAGCGCGCCGGCGTCGGGAGCACCAGAGACTCATCGGCGCTCATCCTCGCTGGCGCTGATGGTCGGGGTGTCGCTGCTCCCCGCCTCGCGCGGGGGCAGCGGCGCTCCGGCACCGGGGGGGCGTTAGCCCAGGGCGCGTAGCAGCGCCGTGGCGGCGGCGGCGCAGAGGACCACGACCGCGAGCGGCCAGCGCCGCGAGATCGCCACCGCGGCCGCCAGCAGGCCGCCGACCCGGGCGTCGATCACGAGGGTGCGGCCGGCCCCGCCGAAGGTCTCGGTGACCACCAGCGCTGCCAGCAGCGCGGGCGCCAGCAGCGGGATCACCCGAGCGAGCAGCCGCGGGAGGTCGCGTCCGCCGAACACCACCGGACCGAACGCCTTGATGCACGCGGTGGTCACACACAACCCGGCCACCGTGATCCAGACCGCCGTCATCCGCGCGGCCCCAAGGGGAGGAACACCGCCAGCGCCGCCGCGATGATCGGCACGCCAGCGGGGGTGAACGGGGTCAGCACCAGCGCGACGGCCGCGCCGAGCGCGGCCACCGGGCGCGCCCGGGGCCGACGCAGCTCGACCACGAGCAGGCCGAGAAAGAATGCCGGGAAGATCGCATCCAGACCCAGCGACCGCGGATCGCCCAGGGCGCCGCCGGCCAGCGCGCCCAGCACCGTCCCGCCCACCCAGGCCGGGTACTGGGCCAGCGTCGAGCCCAACAGGAACTCGATGTCGAAGCGCCCGCCGCCGCGGTTCGCCAGCGCCCAGGAGGCGTCCACGAGCGCCTGGCCCCGCAGCGCCCGGCCGAGCGGCCCGGCCCGCAGCGAGGGCGCGATGGCGATCCCCATCGGCACGAAGCGGAGGTTGAGCAGCATGCCGGCGACGATCGCCGCGGCCGCGCCGCCGCCCGCCGAGAGCACGGCAAGGGCGGCGAACTGCGCCGAGCCGGCGAACACCACGACTGACATGACGATCGTCGCCACGGGTCCCATCAGCGGCCGGGCGAGCACGCCGAAGGACAGGCCCAGCAGAAGCGACGCCACCCCGTAGGGCACACCCGCGTGCAGGCCGGCCAGGACCCGCTCGCGGGCTGACGCGACAGCGCGCGACGGCACGGACGGCGCCGTCCGCGCCGTCAGCTCGCCCGGCTGCGCCGGCATCTCGGCCGAGGGCACGCGAGTTGGCGGCACGCGTGCCGGGCGGCATTCCCGGCGCTATCCGCCCAGGGCGGCGCCGGCGAGCTCCAGCTGGCGGGCCAGGCCCTCTCCGCGCGCGTCCGTGTATGCGGGTCCGGCCCCGTCGATCAGCACGAGCTCAAGGATGGCGATTCCGCGCGCGTAGAGGAGCCCGCCCCGGCGCAGGGTCGACGCCAGCTCGAGCAATCCGGCGCGATTGGCGGAGACCGCGTCGCGTCGCGGCGCCGTGCGGAGGAGGCTTTGAGGCGCGTCGGCCGTCAGCGCCAGGTGCTCCAGCGATGCTGCGAGGCGGTAGCGAGTGGAGTCGCTGACGAGCTGCGCCGCCCGCGCGGCCAGCAGCGGCGATCCCGCCGGATCGGCGCCCGCGGCGAGGTCGTGATCGAGCTCGAGCCGGCGGCTGCGGGCCCGGATGCGAGCGATCAGCGTCGGTTCGAACAGCGCCTGGGGGCACTCCAGCCATGGGCTTCTCAGTTGATACGCGTTGGCGGATCCGATGCCATGACCTAACATTGGCCTCAACACCTCCGTAATCGGTTAGCTGGTGTCCTGTAACCTACTATATTGATTAGATGGTTTCAAGCCGCACATGACATTGCCCCCGCACAACCTCCAGCTCGTCATCGACTTCGTCAACACCCTTGACGTCGAGGCGGGCGAGGACCGGACGGACACCCCCGCGCATCTCGCGGACTGGCTGGACGAGCAGGGACTGCGGGCGCCCAGGACTCAGCTGGGCGCGCACGAGCTCGAGCAGGCGGTGGAACTGCGCGAGTCGCTGCGCGGCGTGCTGGTGGGCCACAGCCGCCACGAGGAGACCGCCGGCGCCGCCGGGCACTTGGAGGATGTGGCCGAGCGCGGGCGGCTTTCGGTGCGCTTCGGCGCCGACGGCGGTGTCGAGATCGCCCCGCGGGCCGACGGCTATCCCGGCCTCCTGGCCAGGCTGCTCGTACCGGTGGCCCACGCCTCCATGGACGGCACCTGGGCGCGCGTCAAGGCCTGCGTCGACGACGACTGCCAGTGGGCGTTCTATGACCAGAGCCGCAACCGGTCCGGACGCTGGTGCGACATGGCCGTCTGCGGCAACCGCACCAAGGTGCGCACCTACCGCGCCAAGCACGAGCGGTAACCGTCGCCCGGCCGGGCCCGGCCGTTGAGAGCCGCCTTAGATCGTTGATTGCGTCTAGCCCGCGGCCAGCTCGGGCCCCGCGCCGCCGGCGGTCAGCAGCGTGGACGCCGGGATCCCGACGGCGAGGCAAACGATCGCCCCCAGCAGCAGCGTCCGGTGCACGGTGGAGGCCGTGAGCGTTCCCTCCAGAGCGATGCCGGCCAGCCCCGCCCCGACCGCCGCGCCCAGCAGCCGGCCGACCGACAGCAGCGCCGAGGTGCGGCCGTGCGACGCCAGCGGGCTGGCGTTGAGCGCCGCCCGGCTGGTGGGCACGAACAGCATTCCCAGCCCGAGGCCCACCGGGATCAGCGGCAGCACGGTGACGGGGCCATCCAGAGTGAAGCCGGGGATCCCCAACAGCGCCAGGCCGACGCCGGCGGCCACGAAACCGGCCACCGCCGGCACCGTCTCGCCGTAGCGGTCCACGAGCTTGCCGGCCACCGGCGCGGCCACCCCGACCAGGAGCGCCACGAGGATGAGCGCTCCCGAGGCGCCCAGGGGCGAGAACCCAGCCACCCGCTGCAGATACTGCTCGGCGATGTAGAAGGCCCCGATCATCACCGCGAACGTGAGCGCGGCGACGAGGGTGGCGGCCAGCACGATCCGGTTGAGCGCCGGTTTGCCATCGTCATCCTCGCCGTGGATGATCGCCGGCAGCAGGCGGGCGATGGCGATGGCCGCGAAGGCGGTGAGCGGCAGCAGCGCCCACCAGTTCGCCCGCCACCCGAACGCGACCGTCAGCAGGCCGCCGAGCAACGGCCCGGCCAGGTTGGACATGCCGGCGCTGGCGCCCCAGATGCCCAGCGCGCTGCCGCGCCGCTCCGCCGGGAAGCCCGACACCGCCCCGGCGAGGGCCGCCGGGCTGACCAGGCCGGCGCCGGCACCCTGGATGACACGCGCCAGCAGCAGCTCGTTAAAGGTCTGGGCCAGCGCGCCGGCCAGCGCGCCCAGCGCGAACAGGCCCAGTCCGCTGAGCGCCAGGCGCCGGGCCCCGAACCGGTCCACGAGCTCGCCGCCCGGGATGAGCATCAGAGCGTAGGCGCCGAAGTACGCGCTCAGCACCGCCGAGGTGGAGCTGCCCTTGACATGGAGCCCGTGGGCCACCGAGGGCAGGGCCACCGTGATGAGCGTGCCGTCGAGTTGGAGCAGCGCCGCCGCCGCCGTGCAGGCGGCCAGCCGCGTCCACGACGAGCGCGGCACGGGCGCTTTGGCGAGTGCGGGCCGATCGGGGGCGGGCGCCAGCGTGGAATGGGGCACGTTCCCAGTATCGCGACTCGGGATCGACGGAGCGCAGCCGCCTATGAAGTCTCTATGAAAACGGCTGGTCACGGCCTGGGGATCTCCTATCCTCCACGTCATGTCCTTCACACGTCAGTACGCGCTCCGCGACCAGGCGCTCACCCGGGACCAGACGCGTGGCGTCTTCGGTCAGGTGATGGGTCTCGTCGCCCTCACCGTTGGCTGCACGGCGCTCGGCGCCTTCATCACCCGCAACGCCACTGGCGGCACCGGAATCCTGTTCTTCATCGCCGCCTTCGCCTGTATCTTCGGGCTTCAGTTCGCCAACGCCCGCGGTCGGGAGCAGTTGGCGATCGGGTTCCTGTTCGGGCTCGGCCTGGCCATCGGGATGGCCGTGGGACCGGTGCTCAACTACTACGCCAAGGCGGAGCCCAACGTGCTCTACCAGGCGGCCGGCGCCACGGCGCTGTTCACCGCCGGGCTCGGCGCGTTCGGGTATGCCACGCGCCGCGACCTGTCCTCGTGGGCGCGCACCCTGTTCTGGGCGCTCGTCGCGCTGATCGTGTTCGGACTGATCACCCTGTTCGTCGCCATCCCCGGCGCCAACGTGATCTACGCCGTGCTCGGCCTGGTGGTGTTCGGAGGGTTCACGGTGTTTGACTTCAATCGCCTGCGTCGGACCACCATGGGGGGATCGGTGCCGATCGCGGCCTCGATCTTCCTCGACGTCTTCAACGTCTTCCTGTTCTTCCTGGCGCTGTTCGGCGGCGGCGGTTCGCGCCGCTGACGAGACCGTGATGTGGATGTCGCCCCTGCGCGAGCCGGGGCGACGCTGGCTCACGGCTGCGGATCGTCGGCCACGTAGTGGCGATTGCCTGCGGCGTCCTCCCACACGCGCATGATCCGGTTGCTGCGGGGATCCCGAAACCGCTCGCTCGTCGGGCGCCAGCCCGGATGCGGGGAGTCCGCGTCGCCATGACCACGGCCCCAGCGAGGACGAGCGCCGGCGGGCGGCGGCGGATCCCCGTCCAACACCGGCAGATCGGCCAGGACGGCGGCGGCCTCCTCGCGGGTGCCGGCTGCCGCCACCCGCTCGACCCGCCGCTCCAGCTCGTCCAGGTCCAGATGACCCTCCGCGGCGTGGCGGCTGAGCCGCTGGTACAGCTCTTCCCGGTCCGCGTCGCCGAGCTTCACCGGAGCGTCCGGCTAGGACGCCGGGCTCACCTTGACCGCAGTCCCGTAGGAGACGATCTCGGTGAACTGCTGGCCGATCTCGGACGAGTCGAAGCGCACGGCGATAACAGCATTGGCTCCCATCAGCCGAGCGTTCTCGACCATGCGGTCGATGGCGTGGCGGCGCGAATCCTCAAGCAGTTGCGTGTACTGGCTGACCTCGCCGCGGCGCAGCGCCTTGAAGGACGCGCCCACGCTTCCGGCAAAGCCCATGCTGCGCACCACCAGGCCATAGACGACGCCCAGGTTCTCCGACACGACCAGCCCGGGGAGCTCCAGGCCGGTGGTCATGGGAAGGCCCGCGGGGGCGAAGTCCTCGGACATTGGCGCACACGCTACCAACGCGGTCCCCGCGCCATCCAGCTACCGTTGCCGGGCCGATGCGCAAGCTAGCCCCCGCCGTGCTGGCGCTCCTGTGCGCCGTGAGCCTCGCCGCCTGCGGCTCGTCGACGCCGAGCTCCAGCACGGGCACGTCCGCCGCCGGCAACACCGGCACGTCCGCCGCCGGCAACACCGGCACGTCGGGCGCGACCTCGTCAGCGCCCGCGATCGGGTTCGAGGGCGTCCCGCTTCAGCAGGGACCGGAGATCGCGCCGGCCAGCACGACCGGCACCGGCACGGTGAATGGGATCACGTGCGGGCCGAGCGAGCAGCTCGTGTACCACATCCACGCCCGCCTGTCCGTGTTCAAGTCCGGCCAGTCCTACGTGCTGCCCGCGGGCGTGGGAATCCCCGGATCCAAGGCTGTGGACACCAACCAGGGACCGATCGCCAGCGGCGGCAAGTGCATCTACTGGCTGCACACTCACACGACCGACGGAGTCATTCACGTCGAGTCGCCCTCCAAGGCGATCTACACCCTGGGCGACTTCTTCGACATCTGGCACCAGCCGCTGTCCGGCACCCAGGTGGGCACGCTGCACGGGCCGATCGCGGCGTTCGTCAACGGCAAGCCGTGGAAGAAGAGCCCGCGCGACATCAAGCTGCTCCCCCACGCGGACATCCAACTCGAGATCGGGCAGCCGGCGCCGCCCATCATCACCACCGACTGGTCCAAGACCCAGTTGTAGGTCAGCGCTGCGGGCGGCTGCGCAGGCGATGACGTCGCGCGAGCTCCACGCCCACACCGAGGACGATCAGAACGGCCAGGACGACCGACGTGCCCGTGCCGAAATCGTTGACCCAGTCGATCACCGCCGGGCCCGCCAGGTAGCTGCCGATACCGATCCCACCCGCCCACACCGCTGCCGCCACGACATTGGTGAGTTGGTACACACCCGAGCGCACACGGTGGATGCCCGCGATCCACGAGGGCGTCAGCACGATCGCGATCACGGCGTAGCGGTCGAAGATCCGCTCCCCGCGCTCCACCGTGCGCAGCCGCGCGGCGAGCAGCGGCCCGCGCGCCGTGAAGATCGAGCGGCCGGCCCCGCGGCCGATGACCCAGCCGGCGATCCCGCCGGCGGTCGCGCCCACCCACGCGACCAGGATCACCGAGGCAAGGTCCAGCCGGCCCTTGGAGGCGAGCACCCCAGCGCCGATCAGGACCGGCTCTCCGGGCCCGGGCACACCGATCCAGCTCGCGGCGGCCGCCGCCCCCACCCCCAGATAGGCCAGCGGCGACCCGTGGAGCGGGTGGTGGATGTGCAGCAGGGCGGGGATGAGCAGCGCCGTGACCGGTGTGCCTGATCGCCGCACCGGGCGATCGTGGCACACCACCCGCGGCTACGCGCCCGGATAGCGCCGGGGCGCGATCACTAGCCATCTGGCCAATGCTGCGTCGCGCCCGGTGGCGCAGGATTCGGTCCGCTCATGACGACCCCGGTCATCGTCTCCTACGACGGCACCTCGAACGATGACGACGCGTTGGCGTTGGGGCGGATGCTGGCGATCGGGGGCGCCAAGCTGTCGCTGGCCTACGTGCGCCACTCGCGCGAGTACGACCCCCGGCGGGAGGAGATCGGCGCCTATGACGCCGACCGCCGGCTCGAGCACGGGGCGCTGTGGCTTCAGGAGCCCGAGATCGAGCGTCAGGTGGTGATCGACCCGTCCACCGGCGCGGGGCTGGCCAAGCTGGCCGCGGCCGAGGGAGCAAAGCTGATCCTCTTCGGATCGGACTACCGCACCCCGCCCGGACGGGTCGAGCCCGGCGGCTCGGCGCAGGGCCTCCTCGAGGGCAGCATGGTGGCGATCGGCATCGCGGCGGCGGGGCTGCGCACCCGCGGCGACGAGACGATCACGACGATCTCGGTCGCGGGCGACTCCAACGGCGCCGCCCACCAGACCGCCGAGGCGCTGGCGCAGGCCCTGGGCGCCGAGATCCTGCAGGGCGGCGGCAACGCCGACCTGATCCTGGTCGACTCCCAGAGCAACGCGCCCGCGGGCAAGATCGCGCTCGGCGGCTCCACCCGGGCTCAGCTGGACTCCGCGCGCGGCTCGGTGATCGTGCTGCCGCACGGCACCTCGCTGTCGTTCTGAGCGCGGTCCGGCGCGTTGCCGGCGGTGCCGGCAACCCTTCGAACGCGGCCCGCACGGCGTCTCCGCAGCCACTTTCCCGGTGATAGCGGGGTGCGTTTATCCCTATGTCCAGGAGGGGGCCAGGTTTGCTGGACGCGAGGCCATGGGGCGGGCGCCCGCGCGCCAGGAAACTCCCGGATGGTTGCCATCGGGCCGTAGGCCTGCCGCTGCGGGGCAGTGGCGGCTTCCATCTTGCACGTCCCCGTCTCAAGGACAAGGAGATCTAAATACATGTGGCTGCCATATCCAACATGGCTTAGCCCCGGAGACAACGCTTGGCAGATGACCGCGGCGACGCTGGTCGGTCTGATGAGCGTCCCCGGCCTCGTCGTGCTCTATGGCGGCGTGATGCAGAAGCGGTGGTCGATCAACAGCATGATGCTGACGTTTGCCGCGTTCGCCGTGGTTCTCGTCGTCTGGGTGCTGTGGGCCTTCAAGATGGGCTTCGGCACTCCGTGGCACGGCATCAGCAACCACGGGTTCTTCGGGAACTTCATCGGCATCCCCGGCGAGATCCTGGGCCATAAGGCCGAACAGGGCCAGGCGGCGATCCCATTAGCGACAACGGGTCCGAGCTTCCGGTTCCCGCAGGCGACATTGGCCTACTTCCAATTCGTCTTCGCGGGGATCACGCCGATCCTCATGCTCGGCTCCGTCCTGGGACGGATCAACTTCAAGGCGTGGATCCCGTTCGTGGCCCTGTGGAGCTCGATCGTCTACACCGTGGATGCGTTCTGCATCTGGGGCGGCGGCTTCTTCGCCCAGCACGGCGCGGTCGACTACTCCGGTGGTTACGTGATCCACCTCTCGGCCGGAGTGTCCGGGTTCGTCGCCGCGGCGGTGATCGGACCACGACTGCAACGCGATCGCGAGATCGACGCCCCCAACAACGTGGCCATGGTCGCCGTCGGGGCCGGGTTGCTGTGGCTGGGCTGGAATGGCTTCAACGGCGGTGACCCGTACTTCGCGGGCGCCTCGGCGTCAGCCGCGATCATGAACACCAACCTGTGTACCGCGGTGGCGTTCCTGGTCTGGGTGGCCTGGGACTACATGACCGGGCGCAAGCCGGGCCTGATCTCCGGGGTCAACGGCATGATCGTCGGCCTCGTGGCGATCACGCCGGCGGCCGGTTACGTCAATGGTTGGGGTGCGATATGCATCGCCGTGATCGCGTCGACGCTCGTGTACTTCGCGCTCAACTACCTGAGCCGGGCGCGGCCGTTCCGCAACGTCGACGACACCCTGGGCGTCGTCTACACCCACGGCTTCGCCGGCCTGGCGGGCGGTCTGCTCACGGGCATCTTCGCCGACCCCAACATGACGGTCTACCAGGGCGTCGGCAAGACCCCGAGCATCGCCGCCGGAGGTGCGATCCACGGCAACTGGACACTGCTCAAATGGCAGTTCCTCGCCGCGTTGTTCGTCATCTGCTGGTCGAGTGCCGCCACGTTCCTCCTGCTGAAGTTCGTCGGGCTCTTCATCCCGTTGCGAATGTCGGAGGAGAACATGGAGATCGGCGACACGGCCGAGCACGGGCACGAGGTGTACCCGTCCGACATCCCGTCGCTGGGATACCCGAACGGGGTGCCCGGGCTGGCCAGTGGCAGCGGCCAAGCCAGCAGCGCGCCGACCGCCGTATGACCCAGGCGGCGGCGATGAGCCAGGCCCGCGTGCGCCGCGAGCATGCAGCGCGCCCGAGCGCTTGACTCGAGCCACCAGTCGGTGCCGGATCGGGGAGCGGATGCGTCCGCTCCCCGATCCACGCCACTGACGCTCGTCGCCGGCGCCGTCGCGGGCGACGACCTGGAGAGCGTGGCCGCCAGCGTTGCCCGCGCGCTGGGGTGTCCGGTGGCCATCGCCATCCCGGCGCATGGCGCGCCGGTGGTGTCGCCGCCGGGCTCGCTCGCCGCCGACGCCGTGAGCGCGATCGCGGCCCACGCAGCGGCGGCGGGCGCGGATGCACCGGGCCACCTGGCCACAGCCCCGGCTCCCATCGTCGAGGCGGTCCCGGTGCGGATCGGCGACCAGGTGGTGGGCATCGTGGCCGCCACCGCCGGGGAAGCATCGCCCGACCGGCGCGCCTGGCTCGAAGCCGCCGCCGCGGCCGCGTCGGTCACGTCGCTCATCAGGGAGGCGCCGGGCGGCGATGCGGGTGCGGCACTCGTGGGCGAGCTGGCGGGGGCCGCTCCGGACGACGTCCCCGGGCTGGTGGCGCGCGCCCGACGACTCGGCATCGACCTGTCCGCCGGAGCGGTTGCGCTCAGCGCTCGGGGGACGTCGTTGAGCGGGGTGCCGGCAGCGGGCGGGCACGAGATCTTGGTCGCCGAGCTTGGACACGGGAGGCTCGTTGCCCTCGGCGCGGAGGACGAGATCGCCGGCCTGGCCGCCGCGGTGCGCGCCTCCGGGCTGACGGTGGCCGTCTCGGCGCCGCGGCGTGAGCCGGCGCTCCTGCACGAGGCCATTCGCGAGGCCGAGCTGCTGACCGAGCTCGTCGGCGCTGACGACACTCCGAGCGACGGACACGACGAGACCTACCGCCTGCTCATCGGCGTCCTGCTGCGCGACCGTGCCGAGCTGGCGCAGCTGCGCGACAGCACCGTCACAGCGCTGGCCGACTACGACGCCGGTCATGACACCGAGCTGCTGGCGACGCTGCGCGCCTTCCTGGCCCATGATGGCTCGACCACCGAGACGGCGGAGGCGATGCGGCTGCACCGGCACACGGTCGGCTACCGGCTGTCGCGAGTGCAGGAGGTGTCGGGCCTCTCGCCCTATGAGTCAGACGGGCGCGAGCGCCTGAGCCTGGGCCTCAAGGCCCATCGGATCCTGGAGGCCGACGGGCGGATTGGCCGGGCCTGAGTTGCTCAGCCGAGGACGAGCTCGGCGACGGTGCGCAGCGTCGCGGGGTCGCCGCCCACCAGCAGCGTGGTCACGATCGAGTCGCGCCACGCCTCGAGGTCGTGGCGGATCTTGTCCGCGGGCCCGATCAGGGTGAGCTGCTCGAGCAGCTTGGTGGGGACGGCGGCCGCGGCCTGGTCCTTGTGGCCGCCGAGATACAGCTCCTGGATCTTGGCCACCTCGGCCTCGTAACCCATCCGGATCGCCACGTTGGCGTGGAAGTTGGTTGCGCGTGCCCCCATCCCTCCGAAGTACAGGGCGTACATGGGGCGCAGCGCGTCGGCGGCGGCCTCGACGTCGTCAGTGATGATGAGCGGAACGGTGGCGGCAACCTCGAAGTCCTCGGCGCTGCGCCGGGCGCCGGTCCGGCCGAGTCCCTCCGCCACGGCGTCGCGGTAGAAGCCATCGTGGTGGGGCGAGTAGAACAGCGCCAGCCACCCGTCGCACAGCTCGCCGGCCATGGCGATGTTCTTGGGCCCCTCGGCGGCGAGGTAGATCGGGATGTCGGGCCGCAGCGCGTGAACGCTGGACTTCAGCGGTTTGCCCAGGCCGGTGACGCCGTCACCGTCGACCAGAGGCAGCGGGTAATGAGGGCCGTCGCTGGTGACCGGGGCGCCGCGCGCCCAGATGTCACGCACGATCCCGATGTACTCGCGCATCCTGGCCAGCGGCTTGGCGAACGGCTGGCCGTACCAGCCCTCCACGACCTGGGGCCCCGACACCCCAAGGCCGAGAATCACCCGGCCGCCGCTGAGGTGATCGAGCGTCATCGCCGCCATCGCCGTCGCCGCCGGGGTGCGGGCGGAGATCTGGACGATCGCGGTGCCGAGCTTGATCTGGGTCGTGGCCGCGCCCCACCACGCCAGCGGCATCAGCGCGTCCGAGCCGTAGGCCTCCGCCGTCCACACCGAGTCAAAGCCCAGCCGGTCGGCCTCCTGGACGGTCTCCGCGGCACCGGGCGGCGGGCCGCCGGCCCAGTAGCCGAGGCTGAGGCCGAGTCGCAGGTCACGGGCCATGGGTCGGACCCTACCGGTCGCGGCGGGGCTCAGCTCGCCGCGTCAGTGCCGCCCGGAGGCGCGTCAGCGGACCGGGGCGCCGCGGCGGTGTGGGCTGCGTGCGCTCCCACTCCTCGCGGGTGGGGAGCCGCCCCGCCTGGCGCGCCTTGAGCACACACGCCGAGTGGGCGTGTCGGCGGCGGGCGGAGTCCCCCTCGGGAACGATGAGCATGTGCTCGCTGAGCGCGGGCAGCAATCCACCGCAGAGCGGGCAGCGGTACGTGGCGGGCTTGCGGTTCTGGGCGCGGCGGACGGTCCACCAGCGCGGTTGCGGACCCTTGGACATTGGTCCAGAGCATGGCACCGTGCGCCACCGGCTCGGTATGGTGCGGCGCGCGTGGACCAACGCAGCGAACGCATCATCGTCGAGACCGACCGCCACCGGATCACCGGCGATCTGGCGCTGCCCGCCGACGGCTACCGTAGCCGGCTCACGGACTACCTCAACGCCTCCGAGCGCGAGTTCGTGGCCCTGACCGACGTCGAGGTCACAACCCTGCAGGGCTCGCCGCGAGTGGAGAGGCGTGCGTTCATCGCGCTGTCGCTGCGCCACGTGGTGCTGGCGATGCCGGCGCAGGACGGCACTGCGGCGGTCCCATAGACCCGCGCGCCACTGACTGTCCGCGCTGTGACGAGATCACAGACCGCGGCACAGCGGCCCGGTAATATGGGATGCCTAATGGCCAGCCATCGCGCCGACGACCTCAAGGGCCTCAGCCGAAGCGACACTCTGCGCGCATCGCCGCGCATGTTCGACTCCGATCTGCTGGACAAGCTCTCGCGCGTTCATCCGGCGGTACCGCCGATTCTGTTTGTGCCGGTGATCACCGTCCTGCTGGTCGAGGGCTTCGTGCGCGGCGCCGGCGCGCTCACCGCCGTATGGCTGCTGTGCGGGTATCTGTTCTGGACGCTCACCGAGTACTGGCTGCACCGGATCGTCTTCCACTTCGAGCCCGACGACGGGATCGGCGCGCGGCTGCACTGGATCATCCACGGCGTACACCACGACCATCCCAATGACCCGATGCGCCTCGTGATGCCGCCGTCGCTCAGCGTGCCGCTGGCGGCGCTGTTCGTCTACGGCTTCTACCTGGTGCTCGGCAGCCCGACGTTCCTGCCGTTCGGGGCGGGCTTCCTCGGCGGGTATCTGGGCTACGACATGCTGCATTACCACGTGCACCATCACCGCCCGAAGACCCACCTGGGGCGGCGCCTGCGCGAGCTGCACATGCGCCATCACTTCCAGAACCACGAGCGCGGCTATGGCGTCAGCGCCCCGTTCTGGGACCACGTGTTCGGCACGGCGCCCGGTCCGAAGCGCTGACGCCGTAGACCTAGCTCTTCTTCACAAAGCCTCACTCCGTCCGCCCCCGCAACCCCACTCGGGTCGCGCGGCGCGCAGGTTCAAGTGGTCAGCATCCCGCCGTCCACCGGCAGCACGACGCCGGTGATGTAGGAGGCCGCGTCGCTGGCCAGGAACACCAGCGCCGCCACGAGCTCAGCCGGATCGCCCTGCCGCCCGGCGGGAACGCGCCACATCATCTGCTCCAGATAGCCGTCCGGGTATTGCTCGGTCATCTCCGACGGGAAGAACCCGGGCGCCAGCGCGTTGACCCGGATGCCCTTGCGCCCCGTCCACTGCTGGGCGAGATCGCGGGTGAGGCCGATGATCGCCGCCTTGCTCGATGAGTAGGCCGCCTGGGGCAGCCCGGCGGTGGTGGAGCCGAGGACGCTCCCGATGTTGACGATGGCGCCGCCGTCCGTCATCGCGCGCGCGCACGCCTGCGCCATCCAGTAGGAGCCGAGGAGGTTGACGTCGATGACCCGGCGAAACTCCTCGGGCGCCTCGCGCGTGGCGGGCACCGCGGTGCCGATGCCGGCGTTGTTGACGAGGATGTCGACCCGGCCGAACTCCTCGATGGTGCGCGCCACGACCCGCTCGCAGTCCTCGACTCGCGAGACGTCGGCCGCGATGGCCACGCAACGCCGGCCCCGCTCCGTAACGGCCGCCCGCGTCTGCTCGAGGCGGTCGACACGCCGCGCACACACCGCGACGTCCGCGCCGGCCTCGGCCAGCCCCTGCGCGAACGCGACGCCCAGGCCCGACGAGGCGCCGGTGACGATCGCGACCTTACCCTCCAAGCGGAAGCTGTCCAGCACGCTCATTCAAGCCCTCCCACCGGTATCTGCCGCAAAAAACGGAGAGGGCGGGATTCGAACCCGCGATAGAGATTTCTCCCCATACTCGCTTAGCAGGCGAGTGCCTTCAGCCACTCGGCCACCTCTCCCAGGGGCTTCGCTGAGTGTAAACATGTCGCTTCGGGCAGGCTATGCGCACGCGCGGTGTGCGCATGGCACCATGCGGGCGAAGAGCCGCTGGCCAGGCCGTGGAGGGGTGGCAGAGTGGTCGAATGCGCTGGTCTTGAAAACCAGAGTCCGTGCAAGCGGACCGCGGGTTCGAATCCCGCCCCCTCCGCCTTTCCCAGCTGATTTCGAATCCTGCGCGGGGCGAGCGTCCGTCGGTCGTCCGCCGCCGGCCCGGCTCTCGCTGGCTCGGGCTCCGGCGTGCCCGCCCCGCGCAGGGAGGTCCCGGGGGGAGGCGAGCTGTCGGCCCGTGGGGCGCTGTGACAGTCGCCTCCCCGCCTGGGCTATTGCCGGCGTGGACGGCCCAGAGCGGCCGCCCGGCCCCGGCAACGGGTCCATCAAGTTGGCGTGTGACTCTGGGTCCCCGAGTGCATTGGACGACACAGCTTCCTGCTGTTGGTACTTCTTGACCGCCGCGAAGCGCTGCATTGATGCTGCGACCGGGCTCCGGTGCTTCACCCGCAAACGCCGTCTTGGCGACGCATAGGGTACCGCCGCAGCACGCCCGAGTCCACTCGTGCCAGTGGGTATTGGTGCCTGGTATCCGAGGGCCCGCATCCCTAGGATGCGCATATGACCGAGCTCGCCGCACCGCCCCAGGTCGCCGCCGACGCCGAGCCGGCAGGGCCGCACGCGCCGCTGGACTTCGAGATCGTGCCGCTGAAGGGGCTGCCGATCGTGGCCGTGATCATGGGACTGCTGATCGCCGCGATCGCGTCCAACAAGCTGTGGCCACTGGAGTTCTTCCATGTCGCCGGCGGGGCAGCATGGACGATCATCGACCTCTTCCTGGGCCTGGTGCTGGGCCCGATCATGGGCAAGATGTCCATCCCGGCGCGGATCGAGTTCACCACCAAGCTGATGCCCAAGATGGTCCTCATCATGCCCGTGGTCGTGACCGCAACGCTGGCCGCGGGATGGCAGCTGGCCACCTACCTCGGCACCAACGTCACCTCCAACCCGCTGCACGGCTGGGTGGTTGCCAGCATGATCGTGGTCGGCGTGATGGCGATCCTGGCCCTGGGCCTGCTCGAGCCCGCCAACGTCGCCGTCCTGTTCGAGCTCAAGAAGCCCCGCCCCAACCCCGTGGTGATCGAGCGCCTCATGAAGCGCTTCATCTACTGCGCCGGCGTCCTCGGCGTCATGCAGGTCGCAACGCTCGTGATCATGACGAAGCTGGCATCGGGGTAAGCGGGATGACCGAGCGCCGCTACCCGCCGTTCACCCAGATCGGGATGGTGTCGCTGGCGCTCATCATCATCGGCGGCATCTACCTCGCCTCACACATCCCCCAGCACGTACCGCTCGGGCTGCCGATCGTCCTGCTGATCGCGTCCGCGGCACTGGTGGCCGTCAACCTGGCTCTGCTCACCAGGGTCCCGGGCTTCGCCTGGCCGCGCTTCTTCCAGGTCGGCAAGTGGGCCCTGCTCGCCTACCTGTTCACCGCCGGGCTGATCGAGTTCGCGTTCCTGCAGAACGACGTCAAGGGCGGTCCGCTGGCGATCATCACCCTGTCCCTGCTCGTCTACGCTGTCCAGGTCCCGGCGCTCATCGCCTTCACCGTCGCCCGCTACGACGACTCCACCGCCGTCGGAGCCGACGGCTCGCTCGCCCGTAGCTAAACTCGGCTGCCTCGCGCCCGTAGCTCAGCTGGATAGAGCGTCGGTCTACGGAACCGAAGGTCGGGAGTTCGAATCTCTCCGGGCGCGCTGCGAGACCCCGCACCCGCGGGCCGACAAGACGGCGTTCAGAGCTTGGGCGGTGCTGCGTCGCTGAGCCGGAGCCCGACGCGGACGACACGGCGCTTCGTCGTCAGATCGTAGGTCCCGGTTGGGTCGACACCGGTCGGGTTGACCTCGTCGGTCACAGAGACCGACGTGATCACCGCGTCGCGGAGCGTCTGGCGGCGCGGCGACCCTTGGTGCTCGCGCTCCTCCATCAGCACCGTGAGGTGCTCCTGGGCGTCGAATGCCGCGCCGAGGTGCAAACCCTTGGGCGAGTCGACGAGAACGTCGACGAACGCAGTGCTCTCGTCACTGCCCTTGGTCTTGGTCAGTGAGAAGTTGCCCAGCGGGAACCAATCCGACGAGCGGCTTCCCTGGAACTTGACCCACATCCCGGCCTTGGGGTCCGGCTTTGCGTCCTTGAGCGTGTCGCGCTGGAGCGCCCGCGTACCCGCCGACAGCCCGGCCGGAATCTCGCCGACCGCGATCCGCGCCATCGCGCGGTTGCCGACCCGTGTCGCGAGCCGCATCTGACGGGACGGCGAACGCGGATCCCGCGCAGGCGCGGAGGTTCGGTCGAACTCTGGCCCAAGCCTCTGGGCGTGCCGTGACATGAGTGGCCGAATCTACGCGCCGATCCGGGTCACCGCAAGTGACGGCGCCACGCCGTCGCGGCGGAGGGGCTCACCCGAGCGCGGCGGCTTCGGCCGCTGCGGAGGGCGCGATATCCGGCAGGCGAAGCATGCGGAAGGAGTTGAACAGCCCCAGTCCGCCGGCGAGGACCGGAATGAGCAGCGCTAGCTGCAGCGCGAGGCTCGTGGAGTCCGTATTGATCTTGAGAATCTCGTCCCGAACGGCCGGGGGCTCGCCGGCGACGAGCTTCTCCAGTTGGGTGTTGCTCATGACCTCCGCGTCGTGTTCCAGGGTGTGGGAGATCTCCTGCTGCTGGGACGCTGGGATGACGGCGCTGTCGTTGACCATGTTCGTGAACGCCAGGGAGAGGGTCGCGAGCAGGACGCCGCCCGCCATCGCGAGGCCGAACGACAGCCCGAACGAGCCGGCGGCGGAGTTGACGCCGGCTGCCTCACTGATTCGCTCATCGTCGATCGGGGCCAACGTGTAGTTGTTGAGCTGGGACACCAACAGGCCCAGCCCCGCTCCCGTGACAGCCAGCGGCCCAAGTAGGTACCAGCCCGAGTCCGCCGAGGGGACGATCGGAATCAGCAGCACCATGCCGACGGTGCTGAGCCCGAACCCGATCCGGATCACGCTCGCGGAGCGCCGGTGGCCGCTTCGCCGTCCGGCGAGGATCGCCGTCGCGAACATCGTCAGCGAGAGCGGGGCCAGCGAGAGGCCGGTCTGCATCGCGTTGTACTCGAGCTTGATCTGCAGGAAGATCGGAAGCGCGATCATCGCCCCACCCAGCGTGATGTTCTGAAGCATCTGCCCGGATACGCCGAGCCGGAAGTGCGGAAGCCGGAACAGATCTGGGTCGAGCAGCGTGACCTTCCCCTCGCGGTGCCGTCGCAGGAGCCAGCGGGCGAATGCCCACAACGCCAGCGCGCCGAGCGAGATCAGCAGCGCGACGTAATCGCCGCCCTCCTGCCACACCAGGATGCCGAGCACGACGCCGCCCATGCCCAGGACCGAAAGAATCGCTCCGACGACGTCGACGTGTCGGTCGCCGGTGTAGGGCACGTCCTTGATGAGCTTGATCTGCGAGAGGACGATCGCGATCACGACCAGTTCGAGCAAGAACCCAACGCGCCAGGACAGGTACGTCGTCAGAAAACCCCCGAGTAGCGGCCCGATCGCCGCCGCGATCGCGGCTGACGCGCCCACAAGCGCAAATGTCTTCTTCTGGGCGGCCCCCTCAAAGTTTCCGTGGATGAGTGACTGCATGGCCGGCAGCAGGAGGGAGGCGCCGAGGCCGCCGATGATCGCCCAGAAGATCACGATCGCCGTGATGTTCTGGGCGAGGGTCATCGCCCCCGCGCCGACGGCGTAGCCCAGGAGACCGAGCACATACGCTCGTTTGCGGCCGATCAGATCGCCGACCTTGCTGTTGATCAGGATGAACGCCGCCGAGACAAGCGCCTCGAGCGCGATCGCGGATTGGACCGCGCTCACCGTCGTCCCGAGATCGTGAACGACCTTTGAGATCGACACGTTCATCAGTGACGTGTCGATGACGAGCACGAACATCGCCATCGCCAGCAGCAGCGACAGGCGCGGGTTCCCCTGTCCCTCCTCGGCGGGGTCGACGGTCGCGTGATGCGGGCTACTCATCGTCCCATTCGACCCGGGATCCAACGCTCCGCCATCATCCGTTTAGGGGGAGATGGCGGGCTCAGGATGACGTCGACGGACTGCTTCCCCACGATCGATCGACTGCCGTCGTCAGAGCTCGCCGAGTTCAGTTCGTAGTGATGTGAGCAGCGCCTGGAGGAGGCGGTTCAGTTGTTGCTTGTCAGTCTTGCTGAGCGTCGCGAGGAGTTGGCGCTCTCGAGCGGCTCCCGTATCGATGTACTGATCGAGCTTCGTGTGCCCGAGGGGAGTGAGCTCGAGTAGGACGCCGCGGCGATCGTGAGGGTCGCGCGACCGCGAGCAGGCCGGCCTGCTCGAGCTTGTCGAGCCGGTTGGTCATGGCGCCGGTCGAGACGTGCAGTGCGCGGCAGAGCGAGCCGTGCGAGCGTGCGCCGCTGTGAAGCGCGCAGAGGACCTTGAACTCCTCTTTGGTCAGGCCGACGCGGGTGAGGCTGGCGCGAGCGGCGAGGTCGAGGTAGCGAGCGGCTTTGGCAATGCGAGTGACGATGCCCTCGACGTCGGGATCGATCTGCGGCCAGGTCGCGAGCGCGAGACGGACCTGAGCGTCAACGTCGGCGTCGGTCTCAGCCGCGGACGGACCGGTGCTGCTGGTCGCGTGGGTGCGCGCACGTCGAGTCGGGGCCATGGACGAAGCAGTTCAGGACCGAGCAGGCGCCCTATTCGCTGCTCGCGCGCGGGATCGAGCCATCCGTACTGCCCGTCTGCCAGCGCTACAAAATGGGCGTGCTGACCTGGAGCCCGCTCGCCGGCGGGTTCCTCTCCGGCGCCTATCGCAAGGGCCGGCCCATCGACCTCACAACCGGCCGTCCGGCGCTGCAGCCAGAACGCTTCGACCCATCGATCCCTGAGAACGCGGCAAAGCTCGAGCTCGTCGAGCAGTTGGCCGCGCTGGCGACCGATATCGATCGCACCCTGCCCGAGCTCGCCCTCGCCTTCCCGATCGCCCACCCCGCTGTCACCTCGGTGATCATCGGACCCCGCACCCTCCCCCAGCTCGAGCAATTGCTCAGCGGGGCAGCACTCGCGCTCGACGATCAGACCCTCGACCGGATCGACAAAATCGTCCCACCGGGCTCAAACCACTACAGAACGGCCTGGCGGCCGCCCGCATTGGATGACCGTATCGTCCGGCGCCGGCCCCTCACCGATCGCTCCGCCGCATAGCGGCGCCGTCGCCAGGACTGTGCCGCGCACATCCTTGCGAGCACGAACACGGACTGGAACTGACGGGGCGAACGGTTAGGTCCGCCTCAGCGTCACGACGACTTGATAGGGGTCGTCGAGGAGGAGGTCGACGCTGAGGACCGTGAAGAGCGGCGACCAGTGCTCGCGCAGATAGGCCATCGTGATTACCGTCTCTCTGGATTGCTACTCGCCGCGCCAGACGGGGGCGCGCTTTTCGAGGAACGCGGTCATGCCCTCCTGCGCATCGTGCGCGAGCGCGTTGTCGGTCATTACGAGCTCGCAGTGCTCGTAGGCTTCGTCCTCGGTGCGGTCGATCTGGGCGTAGAAGGCGTGCTTTCCCGCAGCGATCGTGTATGCGCTTGAGCGGGCGATCGCCTGGACCAGCTCAAGGAGCGCGGGTTCGAGTTCCTCGTGCGGTACGACGCGATTGACCAACCCCCAGTTGAGCGCGGTCGCGGCATCGATCGGCTCGCCGGTGAGCAGCATCTGCATCGCTCGCTTCCGACCTACGGCTCGCGATACAGGGACCATCGGCGTCGAGCAGAACAAGCCGATCTTCACACCCGGCGTGGCGAAGCGTGTGCCCTCCGCCGCGATCGCCAGGTCGCACGCCGCCACCAGCTGACAGCCGGCCGCGGTGGCGACCCCGTGTACCTTCGCGATCACGGGCTGAGGGATCTCATGGACCGTCTCCATCATCGCGCTGCACCGGTCAAACAGATGGGCCAAGAAGTCTCGCTCTCGGCCGATCATCTCCGATAGGTCGTGCCCCGCCGAGAACGCCCCACCGGCGCCCTCGATCACGATCACGCGCGTGTCGGGGCGCGCGGACGCCGCGCGCAGCGCTCCGATCATCTCTTCCATCAGCTCCAGCGACAGCGCATTGCGCTTCTCGGGACGGTTGAGCATGATCCGAGCGGCGGATCCGTCTCGAGTGACGAGCAAATTTCGATAGTCGGTGTCCGGGACTGCGCTCACGAGGACAACGTACCTCCGCGCTGCCCGCGGCACAAGCCGGTTCGTCGGCTGCGCCTGGTTGGTCTCGACCAGTTCGTGCCATGGCGGCGATGCCGTGGCGTTGTCCGCCGGCGAGCGGTCGGGCGGCATGCCGAGTCAAGGTGCCGCGTGGGTCCGCGTCCGATTGACGGCCGCAGTTCAGCCGTAGGTGAAGCTCACGTTTACCGCGTGAGGTGAGATGGAGTTGCGGCTGACAATGTCCTGAAGTGACTTCGTTGTGGTGATGATCCGCACTCCGGTCTTGGTGAATGTCGCGTCGTTGAACACGCTGCGAGCCAGCAACGGATTGGTCAAGGCTTGCGTGAATGCGTCGTTGGCGACCATGTAGGTCAGCAGCTCGCCCATCATTGCGTAGTCGGGGTAATCCTCGGCAAAGATCCCGACGTACCACTCCACGCTGTCGATGTCGCCGTACAGCGCCTCGAGTCGCTGCCGGAGTTCGGAGTCCGAGGTGAGCTCTTCGAAGCTGCTCAGCCGTGCGAGACCGTAGGCCTCGCGATAGTCGTTGAACGATCTCAGCCTCGCCTTGCGCATGAGCGCCACCGTGACTTGCTCAACTGACGGCCATTCCGGGTTAGAGCTATCGACCAGGAACGCTGGCGTGTTGCGCAAACCGATCCGGCCCGCGGGCTCCTTCGAGCACATGTCGAGGATCGCTTCGATGCCCCTCTCGAGCACCAACGCATTGTTGTTACGGAACGCGCTCGCATCCAACGCGCCCGGCCCGCTGCCAATCGTGTCCGGAACGAGCGGGTGCCAGCGATACAGGAGGTTGAATTCGATCGCGCACCAGTTGGGCCGGTTCCACAGCTGCCGGTCCGCGATGAGAGGCACCACTTCAATCGGCAGGTGAAAAGGCGCGATATGGGTGATGTATTCCTCGACGACGAGCTTGAGCAGGATCACAATCAGGATGTTGCGAGCGGTCTGGAAAATGCGCTCGTCATCCCACTCGGGGTTCTCTGCCGCGAGAATGCCGGCGAGGCGATTGTGCTCGCGCAGGAACACAACGTTCATGACCGTGTTGCCGATCGTGGAGTTGCCATGCTCAAGACCGACCGCGAAGAACGTATCGGTCTGCCGGTCGGGAGCGCTCCTCAGGATCACACCGGTGATGAACGACGGGTCAAACAGACCCTCGAACTCAGCCTTGAACACCGGGGGCTGCCCTGGCGCGCGACCGGCGAACAGGAACTCCGGATATTCCTCGCCTTCGATCAGCTGGCTCTTCAGCCTCCCGCCCTGCCTCGAGCGCAGCAGGTTCGTCGCATCGATGTTCCGCCCGTAGATCTGGCACAGATCGATCTCGTGATTCGATTCATTCTTGCGATAGTCGGTCAAGCTGGTGCGCAGAAACGAGTCCGTGAACCACTGCGCGAAAAACATGAACATCACGCTCGTGTCGGTCGCCGGGGTCAAGCGCTCCCGCCGGTACAAGGCGACCACGTCGGCCTCGGCCGGAAGCGCCGCCTGCTGCGCGGCGGTTGACGGCGGCAGATGCCGGCCCGAGAACGTCCGGTCGGTGAGGCTCAACCAGCTGGTGTAGTCGCTCGCGAGCGAGAGCGCGCGCGGCCGCAACGAGGTCGCGTATCCGAACTGGTTGATCAACGCCGAGCTGACCAACCTCCGGATCGGCTCGAACCCACCCAGCCTGAGCCGACTCACAAGCCTCGCTATCCCCAGGACCAGCCCACGAGGCAACCTGGGCCTCACCGCGTCCACATCCCCTCGCCCACCATCGCCCCACGCCGCCCACTTGAGCTCATCCGACCCAGCATCAGCATCGATCCCCCCCTCACTTGGGACGTGAGCTGGCCCAGCCGAGAAGAACCCTACCGGGTTTCTTAGACCGCACGGCGGGACTCAACGCACATCGCAGCGCCCAGACAATCGTGGCGGGCCCTCGGAGAGGGTGTCCGAATAACTGTGTAGGCGGTTAGTCGGGCAGTCGGTCTCCGAAGCGGTACAGAAATCCTGACGGGGAGCGCGACCTGGTCCATTGCCGAGGTCCTCGGCGCAATTGTCCGCTGCTCGGTTGGCGGCGCGGAGGGCGGGTAGTTCCGAGGCTGGAAGATCGTCGATCGTCGGCGGTCCGGGGAAGGACTAACAAGGAGAGTGGACCCCATGACCTGGGTGCTGCTGGCAGTTATCGTCGTTCTGTTGGTGATCGTCGGAGTTCTTGTTGCACGTCAGCAACGGTCTCGGAGATTGAAGGATGAGTTTGGGCCGGAGTACGGCCGAGTCCTGGCGGAGCGAGGCGGCCAGCGCGCCGCCGAAAAGGAGTTGGCCGATCGCCGTCAGCGAGTCGGCACGTTCGAGATCCGCCCGCTTGATCCCGCCGCCCGCGAACGCTATTTAGAGCAGTGGGCAGCGGCTCAGCGCTACTTTGTGGATGAGCCGGTGGGTGCGGTTGGCCAAGCGCATGAGCTCGTGCAGCAAGTGATGCACGACCGCGGCTATCCGGTCGACGAGGGCTTCGAGCAGCGGACGGCCGACATATCCGTGGAGCATCCGGAGGTGGTCGAGAACTATCGATCGGCCCACGGAATCTCGGTCCGGGCTCGCAACGGACAGGCCAGCACCGAGGAGCTCCGCCAGGCGATGGTCCACTTCCGAGCGCTGTTCGACGACCTGCTCGCCCCCGGTGACGCCGGACGGGCAGATGATGCCTCCGTCACCGAGCGAGCGCACGACAACGGTGGAGGCGCAGTTCCACAGCAAACGACGCGGAGGGGATGACCCATGGAACGTAATACAGAAACGCTGAGCACTCGCGACCTGGCCTCGCCACACGAGCGCGCCGGTGAAGTCACAAGCTCGGAGGAGGGCGTGCAGCATGCAGCGGCCCCTGAAGGACAGCCCGGGGTATACGACCAGACGGCGCCCGCCGAGGAGGGGACACCGCTCCCTGTCGACGAGGACGCACCGCTCCCCGCCGATACGCGGACAGCGTCTGCGGCCGACGAGCAGCCCCGACCGTCCGCCCGCGACCAGCCAGCGCCTGAGGCGGAGGCTCGGACCGGGGCCTCTGTGGGAGATCAGACGGTCGACGCGAGCCGGGCCGATGCGGGCCTCGGCATAGACAGGGGCACCCCCAGCCACGAGGATGGGGCAGCGAGCTCGACACAGGCCGTTTCGCCGCAGGATCAGGACACCGAGGCACCCGCGCCGTCGACGACGGGCGCGGCGGACTTGGCCTCGAACGCTGGCGGGTCGCTGCTCCCGGCCGACATGGACGCCACGTTCCAGGAACGATGGAAGGAGATCCAGACGCGATTCGTCGACGAGCCCCGAGGGGCGGTCGAGGACGCCGATGGTTTGGTCGCCAACCTCATGCAGCAACTCGCGGAGGGCTTCGCCAAGGAACGGGAACGGCTCGAAGCACAGTGGGGCCGTGGGGAGGACATTTCCACCGAGGACCTACGGGTCGCCCTGCAGCGCTACCGGACGTTCTTCCAGCGCCTGCTCTCGACCTGACCGAAACCGGATCGCTGCTCGAGGCCCCGCGGATCGCCGCGGGGCCTCGACGCGCCGCCGGGCCGACGCCTCGCGTGAAACGAAGAAGCGTCGGTTTGCCGAATCGACGCGCAGTCGATCCCGGCTTGAGCGTCAGAACGCCAGGATCAGCACGAGCAGCGTGCCGGCGAACAAGACGGCGAGGGCTACGACACGGACCGCGTCTTGACGCGCAACTGTGGCTGCAGGCAGGATCACCTGGCGGACGCACATCCGTGGCACGAGGCGCAGCAGCGGCCACCGGCGCCGGGCGCGCGCGAGCATCAGATCGGCGATGCGCCGGTCCACGCAGGCGAAGAGCAGCCTGAGCACCGTGCGAGGGTAGGCGTCCGCGCCGCACGGCGCGAGTCATGCAACGGCTCCGTCGCTTTCTCGGACTCCCGTCGGCGCCTCTCGCCCCCGCCTTTCATTCGCTGAGTCCGTCTGCCTCGCTGCAGCATTCGCGCGCACGCAACGGGCCGGACCTTCCGGCACGCCAACGCTGCCGGCTCGCCGCTCGCCGGGCGTAAGGCGTGCGCGAGCGGCGTCCCGTCCCTGTGTATGCAAACCGTGGTTCGGCGTCGGTAACCCCAGCGCCGGGCCGCGTTCCTGATCCGTTGGTGTGCGGGAGTAGCGCAGCGGCGACGAGGGGCTGGTCTCGCGCGGTTCTCAGAGCAATCGATGCCCGCGCGTCGGCTGAGCGGGCCTTGCAGCGACGGTCCGTGAGTTGGGGTGACGCCGCCGATCAAGGACTTGGCCGCGAGCCAGTCAAGGATGGGAAGCGGTCGTTGAGCTGCTGACCGAGCTGGCGGCCCGCGAGCGGGCTAAGAAGTCCGTAAGCCGGGGAAGAACCGCGCGCCTCCGGCATCGACATAGGCGGGGACACCCCAAACCAATCCAGGCAAGGAGACCTGAACATGACCCTGAAGACGATGCGCCGCCTGGGTGCTATCACCCTGCTGATCGTCGGCGCCGTACACCTGCAGCAGTACGTCGGCAATGACTACTCGGTCCTGCCGACGATCGGGCCGCTGTTTTTGCTGAACGCGATCGGAGCCGCGATCGTGGCGATCGGCCTGCTCGCACCGATCGAGCGGATGCTCGGAGATCGGCAGGCCGATCTGGCGGCCGGTCTGCTCGCCGTGGCTGCGCTGGCGATCGCCGTCGGTTCGCTGGTTGCGCTGTTCATTGCCGAAAGCCAGCCGCTGTTCGGCTTCATGGAGGACGGCTATGACATGCCGATCCTGATCGCGATCGTCGCCGAGGCACTGACCACCATCCTGCTCGTCCCGGTGGCGGTCGGGAACCTGCAAGGGGCCGCGTCCGGTGATCGGCCGCCGCGTTCTCGGCGCGCGCTGAGCTCATAGGGGACGGCGGGGCGCGCGAGGCCGAGCGCGCGCCCCGGCCGCGGCCAACGGCGGGGGGGCGGGCCGGCGGGCGGGACAGAACCCCCCCGCGCGCCGTTCTCCGCGCTGCCGAACCGCCAGGCGCACCCCGGGTCCGGAGTCGAGGCCAGGGTCCGCGGGAGACTGCCCCTGCCACTGGTCGATGGGGTGGGATGGATCACCGCCTTGTTCTCCGCGGGCCCTCACGCTGCCTGGTGCGCGCGATGACCGGCCAGGCAACAATGCCGGCAGTCGTTAGCGCGACCGTCAGTACGTGTCCGTCGAATTCGTCCGTGCGCTGATTGCTCGTGGCACGCGATAGGCAAGGTAGAAGTGCAACGCCGCTGCCGGTACCAGCAGCAATCCCCACCAGCCGCCTCGGCCGTAGCCGTATAGCACGGCGGTGAGGATAAGCAGCCAGACACCGACACCTATCCGCACCCGGGCGACGAGCAGCGGGTGCCTGTAATTGTATGGACTTACAAGCTTCATTAGCCGATGATCGTTCATGGCTTCCCCTCGGGGACCTCTTCGGAATATAGTATCTAGATGATATCACTTTGATCGCAGCTGTCAAGAACGATCACCGCGATTCCGTCGCGCAAGTGCGGCTCGCGGTCGCGGTCGAGGTGGGCCGGCTCTGAAGACTTGCTGTCCGTCGGCTGAGGAGCGGAAGACCCGCGGGTCTCGAGATTCGCCTCAGTGAGAACCTGATCCCTCCGGCGGTCGGTTGTCGTCCGGCTCGTCGGTTTGGCTCTCGGACGGCGGCGGGCTGACTCTCTATTCGCCTGTCGACCTTGTTGGGTCTGACCGGCTTTTGCCGTGTCGCCCGCCGCCGCCGAGGATCGCCGGCGTGACTTGAAAGGAGCGTGGCATCGCCCCAACTGAGGTGTGTCCGCCGGAGATCCGCTCCGAAGGCCATAACCAACGAAGGGACGGTGCAGATGATCGTGATCGGGGTGGACACACACAAGCGCCAGCACACACTCGTGGCGCTCGATGCGGCAACTGGAGCCGCGCGCGGGCAGTTGACGATTCCGGCGACCGACGACGGAACGCTGGCCGCGCTGCGGTTTGCCGGCGAGCTCGACGAGGAGCGGGTGTGGGCACTCGAGGACTGCCGGCACGTGTCCGGCCGTCTCGAGCGCGGTCTGGTCGCCAGCGGCGATCGGGTGGTGCGGGTCGCTCCGGCGCTGACCGAGTCCTCGCGCAAGGCGGTGCGTCAGGCGGGGAAGTCTGATCCGATCGACGCGACCGCGATCGCCCGCGCCGCGCTGCGAGAAGGTGTCGACTCGCTACCGGTCGCGTTCCTAGACGAGCAGGCGCACGAGATCCGGGTGCTGACTGACTATCGCGACCAGCTGATCAGCGAGCGCATCCGCCTGGTCAACCGGCTGCGCTGGCATCTGGTGCAGATCGCGCCCGAGCTCGAAGCGCAGGTACGTCCTCAAGGCATGATCGGCCCGCGGATCCGCGCGATGGTCAGCAGAGGCCTCGCCAGGCTTCCGCGCAGCCCGCAAGTCCGCGTCGCCAAGGCGATCCTCAAGCGGATCAACGAGATCTACCGCGAGGAAGGCGAGCTGCTCGCCGAGCTCAAGATCCTGATCGAAACGCATTGCCCAGCGCTGCTCGCCCAGCACGGATGTGGCACCGTGACTGCAGCGATCATCATCGGCCACACCGCCGGCGCCAAGCGCTTCCCCACCGACGCGTGCTTCGCTCGCCACGCCGGCGTTGCGCCGATCCCAGCCAGCTCGGGCAACACCCAACGCCACCGACTACACCGCGGCGGTGACCGCCAACTCAACCGCGCGATCCACATCATCGCGTTCTCACGGGCGCGGACCGACCCCGCGACCCAGGCCTACCTCCAACGCAAACACACCGAGGGCAAGAGCAAGCTCGAAGCGATCCGCTGCCTCAAACGCCACGTCGCCCGACGCATCTGGCACGTGCTCTACGCAACCGCACCCACCCCCTCACAGATCACACCCCGCCCAACCCACACCGTCGCCGTCGGCGCTCCAGCCCTCATGCCCTGCATTAGCTGAAAGCTCGCAAATAGCGGCCCGCTATTGACAAAGGAGAGGCAGTTGCGGCCCCGTGACCCGGCCACCCTCTCCCATTGACCGTGACTCGCGCTGAAGCCACGGGGCGAGCATCGCCCGCTGACGACTGCTGGCGGCCCCACCCCAGGCCTCGCATGCGCGTGGTCACCCGCGGTCATCATGCGGCACCTGCCAAGATGTGGAGCATGAGCGACGACGACAGTTTTGAAAATCGGCTCCGCGCCATTGCCGACGAGATCAGCCGATCGGTGCAACGGATCTCCGAGCTTGATCTGGAGGAGCTCTCCCAGCGCTACGGAGTCGATGCAGACCGCGCCCGCGCCTTCGCGGACGCCGCCGGTCAATGGCTGAGCGATCATCTCCCAGCCGGCGATCCGCTGTTCGGTCACGTCCAGCATCGTGATGAGGACAGCGCCGAACGGCCGTTCACGGCGGATTTGGATCTGGACGAGCCGTCCGAGGCTGCGCGGACACGGCCAGGGTCTGGACCGGGTCCGCATCCCCTGGACCTTCCGACCGATCAGCAGGGTGTGGCGCTGAGCGCGTTGGATTCTGGTCGCTGGTCGGTACGGCCCGGCAGCAATCAGCCGGCCAGCACCGGGGCTGGCGCGGGACCTGCACCGTCCGACGTGATCGGCGAGCTGCGTGCCCGAGACTGGATTACAGCCGACGGCACGCTGACACTGGTCGGCCGCCATGCGTTGGGTCGGTGGTGCCGCAGTGCACAGGATCCAGCGTCAGCGCCGACCGAGCCAGACGCGCCGCCTCGGTAGTCGCCGCAAGCCAGGGGCCCGAGAACCGGCCCGTCATCCATCTTCGTGCGTCGGCACAGCTTCGGCTGCGCCGCGGCAATCGGCGGGGATCACGACCGCGGGGCTCTGGAGCCATGACTCGCGTCCGTGTTCCCGCGTGCCCCGTCGACGCGTTCGCATAGCCCCCTGTGAGTGCGAAAGATGCGCGCACACCCTATCTGCGACGCAAACTGGCCCTCTGCCCTCGGACTCAGGCCACGACTAGCCGGTTGGAGCCACGTTCGCCAAGCGATCGCTAATGCCCCGTCGCCCGCTTCCGCGTGTCGCTCGATGGGAGTTCCGGGGCCTGACCGATGAGTTTTGCCGGCTGGGGCAGGTCTACCCAGGCGTACCCATCGAACCACCGCCTGGAGGCCCACCATGACCACTGCCACACACCCCGGCCGGATGCTGTTCGTGAACATGCCGGTCGCGGACCTCGAGCGCAGCAAGGCTTTCTTCGCCAAGCTCGGGTTCAGCTACAACCCGATCTTCACCGGCGAGACCGCCGCCTGCATGCTGGTCGGCGAGCAAGCCTTCGTCATGCTGCTCAGCTACGAGACCTTCGCGCAGTACGCGCACCTGCCAATCGGCGATCCCACCACACACACGCTCGCGCTCTACTGCTTCACGGTGTCATCCCGCGATGAGGTTGACACGGTCGTTGCCGCTGCGCTCGCCGCCGGCGGCTCCGAGGCCGATGACGCTGAGGACCACGGCTTCATGTACTCGCGCAGCTTCTTCGACCTCGACGGCCACCCCTGGCAGGTTATGTGGATGGATCCCGCGGCGGCGCAACCGGGCCCCGAGGGGGTCGTGGCTGCCACGCATGACACCGGCGCGTGATCGCTATCGCGCGTGAAGGGACTCGTCGCCGTCAGGGTTGGCCTTGTGCGACGAGCCCTGCGTGCCGCGCTTAGCGGGTGCGCCTCGCTCGGTTCCGGCCGAGAGACCCGTGGGAGCGTGAAGGCGGGTGCGGGAACGGTGGGCAGCGTGCGGAGCGTGTCGGTCGGAGCCCGCAGGCGACTCGTTCTCTGTCCGACTTCGACTCGCGCCGCGCTAGTGGATCAGACTGCTTTCCACGGCGGTGGTGAAGGCGTCGAAGACCTCGGCAGAGGGTGGCAGGACCTGGGTGATCAGGACTGCCGCGAGATCATGATCCGGCCAGGAGTACCACAGAGTCCCGAGTCCACCGGCCCAGCCGTAACGGTGACCTGCGGAACTCTCGACCACGCCGACCCCGTAACCCCACCCGCCGGAATCGAGGAACGTCGCCGCCGACGGCCCGGCCCGCTGTTCGGACGTGAGCCGGTCGTTGGTCATGGCGATCACTGAGGCGGGGGTCAGAAGCCCGCCGCCTCCGTCGAGCAGCATTCCCGCGAAGCGCAGAAGGTCGCCGGCGGTCGACACCAGACCGCCGCGCCCGTCGGCAAACGGGGGCGGGGACACCCACCGACTGGTGGCGACGCCATCGAAGGGTGCGAGCCCGTTCTGGCCTCGCACGTAAGCCGGGACGAGGCGTTCTGGATCGCCCACGAAGGCGGTGTCGCTCATCCCGAGCGGCCTGAGGAGGCGATCTGTGAGCGTCACGTCGAGCGGGCGGCCAGCCGCCCGGGCGATCAGGACGCCCAGGACCGCGAACGCCAGCTCATACCGCCACACGCTTCCCGGCTGCTCGAGAAGCGGCAGCTTCGCGAACCGTGCGATCCACTCATCGGGTGGCGGGAGGGCCAGCGGGTCCGGCGGGCCGAACCCGAGTTCGAGCTCGGTCGCTCTGTCGACAGCGGGGCACTCAATCTCGAACACCCAGCCGAAACCCAACCGCATGGTGAGCAAGTCCTCGATCGTCACCGGCCGTCGGGCCGGCTCGGTCTCGTCAAGCGGGCCGTCGAGGCGCCTCAAGACGCGGCGATCGACGAGCTCGGGCAGGAACCGTTCGACGGGGTCATCGAGGCCCAGCACACCGTCCTGGGCCAGCAGCAGGGTCAGCGCCGCGACCATCGGCTTCGTGTTCGAGCTGATCCGTACCTGGGCATCGACGAGCAACGGATCGTCGCCGGCAGGCGCGGTCGTACCCAGCGCGTCGACGGTCGCCTCGCCGCGTTCTCGCAGGCCAACGACAGCCCCTGGCACGACGCCGGCCTCCACAAACGGACGGATCGCCTCGATCAATCGTTCGGTCCGCATCGGCTGATCATCGCACCCGGCAGTCGCGATCACAGTAGGAGCGCAACGGCCACCGAAGCTCGCCAGAACGCGAGACGGCCGGCGCTCGCGCGGGCCGTCAGAGTGCCGACTCTTGCCTAGGTCATCTGAACGTTCGCAGCGGCTGGGCCCTTCGGGCCTGCTCCGCGCCGTAGGACACCTTTGCGCCCTCCGCGAGCGACTTAAAGCCGCTGCCCGCGATCGACGAATGATGGACGAAAGGTCCTTGTCCTGGCGTCGTCGCTACCGAATCAATCCGAGGTCGAATCCAGAATCAGGAAGCAGGAGCGTCGCCGGCGCCCCGTTGACACGAGTGGCCTTTTTAATCAGCCACAAGATCGAGGGTGACCCCCCGAGCCTTCGATCTAGCTCATCCGCGACAGCCGCGCTGTCCGCGCTGAGCAGGGAAGGTGGCGAAGCGGCCGAGATGTCTGCGTCGCGAGCGAAGCGGGTGTCTGCGAGACCGATTGGCGGGGGTTGTTTCATGGCCATGGCCGGCGGCGCGGGCGCTTCCGGGCGTGCCGTTGGGGCTCAGCGCTCGGTCGGGCCTTCGGGTGGCTTCTGCCCCGAGCATGGAGCGCCCAGCCCGAGCCGCATGCGCTGTTCGCGACCGCTCGACTTGACGATTAGCGAGTAGCAACCCGCCGCCTGAACCCAAAACCCGCCAGGGTAGGCGAGCCAGCCAGAGCGGGCCTGCGACGGCCTCGCGCATCCGCGGACAACCACCGCCTTGTGTGGCTGCGCCGGTCCGTTCGCCCAGCCGATCCAAAGTCGCTCCCTGTGGGGGACCGACAGCGAGAACCTGGAGTCGGCTCTGATCAGCAGCCCGGTTTTCGCGAACAGACGGGGCTCCGGAGGGACATCGTGCGTACGCGCGGTTTGGAGCGCTCGCGAGTGCGGGCTTGTGGGCAGGCCCACCACGTTCAGCACGACGCTGTACTCACGCGGCGGCACGCTGGTGTCGATGAAGTCTCCGCAGCGCAGGCGCTGGGTCGCGCCCGGTCCGACCGCCTTCGACTCCACAGCTGCGGCGGCCGTCGAGGACGTCGTCGTCCCGCTTCCGGTGTTCGACGATCCGCCGCCGCCTGCACAACCGCCCAGAACCAACGTAGCCGCGATCACGGCGATGGTCGAACGTCGCATCACCTTGAGGAGCCTACGCCGGCGTGCGGTCCACCTCGGGCGAGTACATGAACGGGTCATTCACAGCTAGTGGGGTGGGCGGACGACGATCCGCGCGAGCGCTACGAGATCACCGTAGCCCTCGACTCATTTGCGCCGTGGCTGCGGGGGCACCGCGGCGATTTGGCCGAAAGCCTCGCCGACGAAATCAGTTTTCTGCGCCGTATGGCGGCGGATGATGAAGCGCCCGACGGCGGCGGACACTCGCAGCCCGAGATGATCGACATGACGCATGACGAACTTCTGGGCTGGCGCACAGAGCTTAAGGCGATTGACGCGTTGCTGGAACGTCTGGACTCCGCGGGCGGAGTGGGCTGATGTCGTTGATGTAGCGCGAGGGTCTGAGTCTCGAGAACGCGATCGAGGGCTATCGCCGGCTGCGCGGCGGCGATCGCGCATCAGTGCCATACCACCGAACTGCGCCCAGGCCGTGCGCAGCGCGGACTGGACTGTGTGCTCGATGTGAAGTGCGCCACTTCGGCCGGCTGCGAGGAGGTCAAGCCTGAGCAGACGCCGAAGCCCGCGGCCGGCGGCCGGCGCGCACGGTGACTGCCTCTGGTGACGAGGAGTCACGATGTCGCCGCCCGTCCAGGCGACGAGGGCTTCCCCAACCGGACAGATCCAGCCACGAGACCGGGTGTCCCGCTGTTCGGTGGTCCTTGGGCTTGTGCGACGCCCGAGCCCGGGGGATCCGCACCTACTGATTGGCTCGCCGGGTGTGCCGTGAGCCATCGGCGATTGAGACCGGCCTATTGCGGGTGCGGCACCGGCATCTCGGCGCCAACAAACGTCCGCTCAGCGATCGTCACCGCGACGCTACGACGGGCCGGTGAACAGCCGCCGCGCCGAGACCAGGTCGCAGCCGACCGTCGCGTCGTCGGCATCCGTTGTGCGATTGCCTTAGTCAGGAACGAGTCGTCGGACGCCGACGATCCGAACGATCACTCGGTCGCCAACTCGATCGTCAGCTCAGCGGTGTCGGGACGAGCAAAGCGGTCGTCAGCGGCGGCGCTCCTGGCAACGTGACCCTGGAGGGCGTCGAGCGGGCGCTCGAGCTGGTCGACCTCGGCCAGGTGCAGAACGCCTACAGCGTGCTTGACCGCACCCACGAGGACATCGTCGGGTTCTGCCGCGAACGGGAGATCGCCTTCGTGCCCTTCTTCCCGCTTGGGTCGGCCTTCACCGGTGGTCTGCAGAAGCTGGCCGGCGACCCGGCAGTGAGCTCGGTGGCCAACAAGCATGGGGTGACTCCGTCCCAGGTCGCACCGGCGTGGCTGCTGGCCCGCTATGACCGGATGCTGCTGATCTCGGGCACGGCCTCGGTCTCCGATCTGGAGGAGAACCTGGCCGCCGGCGGCCTCGAGCTCGACGATCAGGACATGGCGGTCCTCGACGATGTCAAGCCAGACGTGCGCGCCGCGCACTGACCGCCCGGACCCGGCGGCGGGACGACCCGCGGCGCCGGCGCTCGCAACCTGCCGAGCGCTGGCGCCGCAGACCCATCCGCAGACCCATCCGCGGACGGCGTTGTGAGCTCAGGCCGCCAGCTCGAGCTCGCCTGGCTCGAAAGCGCCGTCGGCGGTGGCCAGGACCTCGGGCTGATCACGCTCGATCTGGTTCTCGCGCACCAGCCACAGGGCAAGCGCGGCGCCGGCGAGGGCCACCAGGGCACCGATCAGCAGGATCGAGTTCAGCCCGGACAGGAAGCCCTCGCGGGTGGCGCTGGTCACCAGCCCGCGGGCTCCGTGCGGCACCGCGCTCAGCGCCGAGCCCAGCCGTCCGTCCGACGCCGCCTCGAGCAGCTGGCGCGGGTGACCACCGGTGCCGGCCGGCGTGCCGGCGGTCAGGCTGGAGATCTTGCTGGCCCCGCGGCCCAGGAATACCGCGCCCCAGACGGCCACGCCCACCGCCACGCCGACCTGGCGGAAGGTGTCATTGATACCCGCCGCCATGCCGCTGCGCTCCGTGGGTACCACGCTCAGGGCCACGTCGGCGATCACCGGGTTGAGCAGGCCAATCCCGACCCCGGCCACGAGGAAGCCCGGCAGTAGTGCCGTCCAGCCGGAGCTGGCGGTGAGGCCGGACATCAGCAGCAGCCCGACGCCCACGGCCACCAGTGAGATCGCCATCAGGACGCGGGCTTGCAGGCGCCCCATCAGGGCCACTGCGAGCGGGGCCACCAGGAACGGGACCAGGGTGATCGGCAGGTAGCGCAGGCCGGCCTGCAGTGGCGAGTAGCCCAGGTAGTTCTGCAGGTACAGGGTCAGATACAGAAACAGCGCGAACAGCGAGGCCGAGACCGCGAACGCGGCCAGCTGCACGCCGGTGAAGGCGCGGCTGCGGAACAGGCCGAGGGGGAGCATCGGCTCGGCCACTCGCCGCTCCACGGCGGCGAAGGCGCCGAGCATCACGGCCGAGCCGGCGAACATCGAGACGATCGTGGTGCTGCCCCAGCCGTCGTCGTTGCCGCGCAGCAGGCCGAGGACGAGCAGGAACAGGGCGCTGGAGAAGGTCACCAGACCCAGCCAATCGACCCGTGTGGCGTTGGGGTCGCGCGACTCGCGCAGCCTGGCGAAGGTCACGGCCAGCGCCGCGATGCCGATCGGGACGTTGAGGAAGAACACCCAGCGCCAACCCAGCGCGTCGGTGACTATCCCGCCGACCAGCGGGCCGACGGCCACCGCGGCGCCGATCACCGCGCCATACACGCCCATCGCCGTCGCACGCTCCCGGCCGGCGGCGAACTCTTGGGCGACCAGGGCCAGCGACACGGCAAACATCGCGGCGCCGCCGATGCCCTGCACGGCCCTCGAAATGTTGAGGACGGTCGCATCGGACGCGAGGCCCGCCGTAAGCGAGGCCAGCGAGAAGATCACCAGGCCACCGGCGAAAACTGACCTGCGCCCGATCCGGTCCGCGATCGAACCCGCGGTCAGGACCGCCGCGGCCAGCGTCAGGGTGTAGGCGTCAATCACCCACTGGAGGTTCGTGAAGCTCGCCGACAGGTCTTTCTGAATTGACGGCAGCGCCGTGTTCACGACCGTGATGTCCAGCAGGAGCATGAAGGTCGCGACGCTTACCGCCAGCAGGGTCCACCATTTTCTAGCCATTGGATTTCCTCCGTGTACGGTGCTAATCTTTGGTCAGGAAGCCTTGTAAGGCGACCTGATCGTTCGGAGACCTTATCAGGAGTCCTGACCAAATGTCCAGCGATTTCTCAACTTCGTCACAAATGCCGTTCATCCGCCTCCTCGACACGGCGCTGGACCAGTTCGTCGATGACCTCGCCGCCCGCGTGGCGGACACCGAGTTCTCGGACATCCGCGTCGCTCACGGCTGCGTGTTCGGCAACATCGATCCCGAGGGCTCGCGGCTGACCGAGCTGGCCGAGCGGGCCCGCATGACCAAGCAGTCGGTGGGCGAGGTCACCACCGACCTCGAGCAGCGCGGCTACGTCGAGCGCGTCCCAGACCCGGCCGACGGCCGCGCCAAGATCATCCGCCTGACCGAGCGCGGCCACGAGGCCCAGACCCTCGGCTTCGAGCTGATCGCCGAGATCGAGCGCGAGTGGGGCGACCGGATCGGCGAGGAGCGCGTGGCGGCATTGCGCGACGCGCTCGAGGCGATCACGGCCGAGCGGCTCGGCTTCGTGCTGAGCTAGCGGTCCGCTTCGTCGGGCAACACTGAGTTCCTGGAAAAGCGTCGCGCCTGGCACGACCATCCGCACAAGGGCTTCAGCAAGGTCGTCCTCACGTTGGCTGTGCCTGCTGGATGGCGAGAGATCGCGGAGCAGCTCGCCCGAGACGCCGGGTGGACCGCGGACGATGTCCGGGTGCTCTGAGTTCCGCGCAAAGCGAGACGCCGGCCCGTCGGCTCGATGTTCGTTGTACGAGCAAAGCGCGTATCGCGCCGGCCGGGGTCGCCTCCCAGCGCTGGATCAGGAACCGCCTCCCCGCCATCCACTCGAAGACGACCCGTGCGCCTTTGTCGGCCGGCGGTAGGTCCTTGAACTTCGCTGCCACGCTCCACTCGCCGACGAACACGGCCAGTCGGTCGATTGCGGCATTCTCGGTCTGCTGGGCCATCGCACTTCCTCGTTGAGTCGCTGGTCACTTGCCTACCAGCTCAGACCGTCGGCGCGACCGCGAATCGTCGCCTTTGCTCTCGCCGGTGCCGGGCCGCTCGCGCCTCAGGAAAGGTTCTGTCATTCGCCTGCGGCTAAGGCGCGCCGGCCCGCGGTGTTCTCCGGCGTCCCATCAGGTCTAGCGGCGTACCTTGAACCGCAGGTGTAGCACCCGATCGCCCTGGATGACCACGTGGGGATCCTCCAAGAGGTGCCGACGATCGATGCTGCCGAAGTAGCGTTTGCCCGACCCGAACACCACCGGCACCACGTCCATTGCCACCTCGTCCACGAGGCCGGCCGCGAGGATCTGGCCGCCCACTTCGCCAGCGTTCACAGCGACGACGCGCTCCCCGGCGAGCTCCTGGGCCTTCGCGATCGCAGCCGCTACGTCATCGACGAAATGGTATGAGGCCTCGGGATGCCAGCCCTCGGGCTTGGGCCGGTGAGACACCACGACCACGTGGTCGCCCGTGGGTGGCTGACCCTCCCAGCCGTTCACCAGGTCGAACAGCTGGCGGCCCATCACGATCGTGCCGATCGCCTCCCACATCGGCCGGACGTACTCCGCCGAGGCTCTAGAGACCTTGAAGCCGGCACCGGCGCCGGAATGATCGTACTGTTGCTCGCCGCCTTCGGTGATCGGGGTGTCCCCGCTGAAGTACCAGTCGTGGAGTGGCCCGACACCGTCGTTCTCGTCGGCGATGAAGCCGTCCACGGAGACCACGCTGTGCATCATTACTGTGCCCACAGGTTCTCCCTCGAGTCGCGTTGCGCATTCGGCCGCGATCTTGCCGAACCCACCGGCGACTGTCTTGTAAAAAATCAATCAGCGGGCATCGGGCCGCTGTCTGGCGCGAACCCAGGCTCGGCAGGAAACCGGCGCCGTAGGGCCAGGTATCCCGTCGGGGTGTGGCCGGTGAAATCCTTGAACTCCCTGATGAAGTGGGCCTGGTCGAAGTAGCCGGCCGTTTGAGCGAGCTCCGACCAGTCGACCGGACGCAAAGCGTCCACGGACAGGATCAGCCGCGAAAAGCGGTAGATCCGCGCCACCCGCTTCGGGGTGACCCCGACATGAGACTTGAACTGCGCGGCCAGGTGATTGCCACTCACCCCGGCGGCATCGGTCAGCGCACCAACCCCAACCGCGCCGTGGGAAGTCTCCAAACGCCCGCCCGTCCGCAGGACCAGGTCGAGACCGCGCGACGGTGCCTCGGCCAGTCGCGAGCGCAGCTCGTGTTCCAATACCCGCAGCGCCTCGGTGGCCGACGCGATGCCGCCGATCTGGTTGCGAATCCGGTCCAACGACCGTCGCCACACCGCGTCGACCGGCACCCATCGGTTCCGCAGCTCGGTCGCCGGCATATCGACGAACGGCGAAATGCCCCAAGGCTTGAAGTGCACTCCGACGACCCGCACCCGCGTGGGGTACTCCACGAGGAAACGCCGTGTCCATACGCCCATGAACCACCCATCGGTGAACACTGCCGGCGGCACCGAAGGATCAGAATCCCACACGCGGACGGGTCCGCCCACGTTGACGAACAGGTGTGCCGACGGCATCGGCGGCACGTTCATCCGGCGGTGGCGCGGAACCCCGGTCAAGCAGTAGATATCGTCGATGAACCGGTCGAGCGGAGGGGCGGGCACCCGGCCGACGTATTCCATGGACGCAGTGTGGCCGACGAGGCTTCAGTTCGCGTAACGACCAACCCTGCTCATACAAAGGCAGGTCTCGACCGTCAAGCCGACGAGAGACGCGCAATTCGCCCAAATCCGGGGCCAGCCGGCCCGCTCCAGGCTGTTCGCTCAGGGTTGGGCGATTGAGACGGTCAGGGCGACCGCGCGGGACGTCTTGGCGAACGCTCGCAGCCTCCGGTTGTCGATCGCTCCCCGGACGCACTGGGTGTGGGCACCGGTGGCGATCGCGATTCGCGCGGTGCAAGCAGACGGCAAGCACGCCGTCCGCGGAGTCCGTCGCTGCGATGACTCCCAACAAGCCGGGCGTCGCTGTGTCTACGCGACCGAAGGTCGAATCCCTCGGCCGCGCTAGCAAAGGCCTCTATCTGGAGACCGTTTTTGATCTCGCTCTTGATCGAGTTCACAAGTTGGTCTCCGTTTGGTCCCGTGAAGGCCCTGACCACGCGGGGGCATGCCTCATTCGACGAGCACGAGGAGCGGTTTGCCCTTCTCGACGATGTAGGTGGCAAGCTCGGCCGCGTTGTCACTGCCGACGTTCCTCACCGAGTGGACCGTCTCGGGCGGGACGAGCAGCACCTCGCCGGCGTTGAAGGTCGCGGCTTCGCGGCCGTCGATGGCGTACTCCAACGCCCCCTCCAGGACGTAGATGATCTCCTCGCCCGGATGCTTGTGCCTGACCGGCGGCGCGTCGGGCGAGATGTCGACGCGGTTCTGGATCACCTCGCGTCCGGGAACGCTCAGATCGTGGCGTTGCAGATCGGTGCGGGTGAGACCAGGCACCTGCGGAGCGGACACGTCTACCTCCATGGGTTAGGGATCTGCCAGGATGAGCCTCGTCCTGCGAGACCATCATCGCGCCTGCGCGAGCGCCGCAGCCGCCGAAGGGAGCGACATGTCTGACGAGACCCCCACCGTCGTCCTGGTGCACGGCGCATTTGCTGATGCCTCGAGCTGGAACGGCGTCGTCGAGTTGCTGCAGTCGAAGGGGGTGACGGTCACCGCCCCGGCCAATCCGCTGCGCGGGATCGCTATCGACTCCGCCTACATCGCCGGCGTGCTGGACGAAACACCGGGCCCCATTCTCGCCGTCGGCCACTCGTACGGCGGCGCCGTCCTCACGAACGCGGCGACCAACGCTCACAACGTCGTCGGCCTGGTCTACGTCGCCGCCTTCGCCCCCGACGAGGGCGAGGTGCTCGGCGAGGTGACAGGAGGCTCCAAGGACAGCGTCCTGAACACCGCGCTGGTCCTCATGCACTACCCGTCAAGCGACGGCGAGACGGCGGTGGAGTTCGCCATCGACCCAGCCAAGTTCCGCGACGCCTTCGCGGCCGACCTGCCCGCCGAGCAAACCGCGGTCATGGCCGCCACGCAGCGGCCTGTCGCGGAGGCGGCGTTCTCCGAGCCGTCGGGACCGCCCGCCTGGAAGCGCGTGCCCTCCTGGGCCGCCGTCGCCTCAGCCGACACAGCGGCGGGCACCGACGTCATCCTTTCGATGGCGAAACGAGCCGGCGCGACGATCACCCAACTGGAGGGCTCGCACGTGATCATGATCTCCCAGCCCGAAGCCGTGACCGAGGTGATCCTTCAAGCGCTGTCCGAGGTCGGTTCACAAGCCTGAGGTCTCTGGGGCGTCGCGTCTACACGGCCGCGGTCTCGCAGTCGCAACGGTTCCCTTTTACAACCGCGCTAATCGACTGGCGCCGGCGTTCGTATGCCGTTGGCGTGTGAGACAACCTGATCGCCGGCGCCGCTCGGCCTCGGCAGCCACTCGGACGCGTCCGATGGTCGATGGCTAATCGCACATGTGCCGGCGCTCGATCGTTGGCTGGACCAAGCCGGTGTCGACGCCCAAGGTACAAAGCGTCGCAGCGGCTTGAACGTCTCGCGCCAGCGCGAGCAACACATCGCCGATCTCAATCACGGCTGCCTTCGGTCGTCAGCGTGCGCGCCCGCGCCATCAACACTCGACGCATGTTCCCCCGGGCGCCTGTCTCTGGCTCGCCGCCCGGACCGGCGGTCGCGCCTCGGCCAACCTTGCCCCGGGTCGGTCGTTGTGAAATGTAGCCGGCGGGCCGCGGACGCAGGCGTCGTGTGCGTTTCGTTCCCCGAGTTCGTGCGCGTCGCAGACAGTGTGCGGCTCGCCGGGTTTCCTGGTAGCTAATCGCCAGCTCGCCGGTTTCTGGCCTTAGATCGTCCGATTCGCGCGTATGCGCGTTCAGACCGATCGACCCCGTGCCGTCAGGCACCAGGCCGCTTTAAAAACTGTGGGTCCCGCGGCGAGGGCGCGATCCTCAGCGCAACAACTCACACCGTAGCTGCGTGGGGAGCCGATCGCTTCGTCCTGAGCATCAATAGGCGAGCGCATTTGCATCGCCGGCATGCACGTCCACGATTCCGTGCATCTCGTTGAGCTCAGTGGCAAGCTCCGAAAGGGGCCCGCGCCCCCGAACTTCGAGCTCGACGGTCACCACGGCCGCCGCGTGTCCGTCGGTTTCCAGTACTCCATCGTGCTTGATCGAGAGATCGGAGATCGAGAATCCCCGTCGAGCGCATTCCGCGAGAGCTTCACGCAGGATCCCGTGCCCGTCGAGGTAGACGAGCCGCAGGTCAGACGGAGCATCCCGCGAGCGAGGCAGCCAGCGCACCAGCGCCGGGTAGATGTAGGCGACGATGAAGTAGACCAGCGTGGTCGCGACCGCGATTATGGGCAGATCACCGCCGCAGGCCATCCCGACCGCAGCGGTCACCCAAGCCCCGGCAGCGGTGGTGAGGCCCCGCACGGTGTCCCGCCGCACGAAGATGATGCCGCCGCCGATAAAACCGATCCCCGACACGATTTGGGCCGCGACCCGCGAGGGATCCAGCGTCACATTCGGCTGGCCGACCACATCGGCGAACCCGAAGGTGCTCACCAGCATGAACACGGCGGACCCGACGCCGACGAGCGTGTAGGTACGAAGCCCCGCGCTCTTCTGGCGCATTTCGCGCTCGACGCCGATCGCGGATGACAGCAGAAGCGCCAAACCCAGGCGCCAGACGATGTCGATTTCGTGCATGGAAGCGTTCGTATTACCCCTAACCGACGGCATCCAATCCACTCAAACCCAACCGACCCGAGCGAGAGCGCGGTCAACCGGCGTCGGGGTGCTCGGAGCGCGAGGGGTTTCGGACTGAACTCGCACGTGTCGTCGGTGAGCGACGGATTTGGTGGGCGCGAGAGTGCGTCTTACGCGGGTTGTGAGGCGTCGGTGAATTCGCGGGACACGCCGGTGACGACGAATGCGGTTTGTTCGGCGATGTCGACGGTGTTGTCGGCGATCCGCTCGATCGCTCGGGCGACGAGGACCATGAACATCGCCCATTCGCGTAATTCGAGGTCGTCGCCGATCTCGACGGCGCGGCTGAAGATCGCGCGGTTTAGCCGGTTGATCTCCGCGTCTTGGCGGACGAGATCTTGGGCGGCCGCTGCGTTTCGCTCGGCGAAGGACTCGTTGGCCTGGGACAACAGCGACCGGGTGAGGCGACCCATTCGCTCGATCTCGTCGAGGATGTCTTTGTCCTTTGGTGGCTCATAGCCGGACAGCGGAATCAGTTTGGCGACGCTCACGCATTGGTCGCCCATCCGCTCGATGCATCGAATGACGTGCAGCAGCGCCGCGACGATCCGCAGGTCGCCCGCGACGGGTGCCTGACGCGCGAGCAACGACAACAGACCCTGATGGACCTCGAGATACCGCCCGTCGATCCGGTCGTCGTCGGCGACGACCATTCCTGCGAGCTCGACGTCCTGGTAGATCAGCGACTGAGCGCCCGGTCTAGCAGCCCGATCACGAGCTCGAGGCCATCCAGGGCTTGGCGCTCTAGCTCTGCCAGGTCTTCATGGAAGCGACGACGCGTCTCTGGCACGGCGCCAACGGTATCCAACCGGCGGGCCGCAAACCCCAGGCGGCGGGCGATCCGCAGCGAGCACAGGCACCACGATCCATGTGGCCCGAGTCAGCCAACTCTCGCGCGCTTTTGGCGCGGCGACGAAGCGCGACCGAAGCCGCGATGCGGCGATCCAAGCCAACGACGCGGTTCACAGGGCGTTCACAAGTCCTTTACATGCGTGCTGTGCTCGCGACCTATCGTGCGCCAGCACGTGTCCGGGCCGGCTCGGCAATGGCCGGTTGAGTCCGATCAGCCACGACGACAGGGCATCCGCCCGGCTTCGAGACTCCTATGGCTTCGATTACCAATCTGATACGCGGCACCGGCCGTGAGTACTTCGACCTTTTTGAGCGCGCCGGCGCGAACGTCGCGCGCGCCGGCGAGCTGCTCGACGAGATGCTCGGCCGCTTTCCCGAAAGTCAGGGGCTGGCGCAGGACATCCTGGTCTGCGAACGCGACGGCGATCAGATCACGCACGAGCTGATCAACCGGATGAACAAGACGTTCGTGACGCCCATCGATCGGCAGGACATTCTCGATCTCGCATCGGCGCTTGACGACATCGTCGATTACACCGAGGAAGTCGCGGACTATCTCGGCCTCTACAAGATCGAGGCGCCGATGGCTCAGGCCCAGAGCTTGGCCCATGTTCTCGGTCAGGCAACCGAGCAGATCTCGCTCGCGATCCCGCTGCTGCGCGGCTTCCAGGACATCAGCAAGTACACGCTGGAGGTGCACAGCCTCGAGAACGCGGGCGACCGGATCGTACGGGGAGCGATCGCGTCGTTGTTTGAAGTGGGCGGGATCGATCCGATGGTCGTGATCTGCTGGAAGGACATCTTCGAGCGCCTCGAGCACGCGATCGACTCGACCGAGCGAGCGGCGGACATCCTCGACGGGATCGTGCTCAAGAACGCCTAGCTCATGAGCGCGGACATCATCCTCATGATCGTCATCGCTACCGCGCTGACGTTTGACTTCACCAACGGCTTTCACGACACCGCCAACGTCGTCGCGACGGCCATCTCCACCCGCGCGATCGCACCCAAACCAGCGGTCGCCATCGCCGCCCTTTTGAACTTTGTCGGGGCGTTTCTGTCGCTGAAGGTCGCCGCGACGGTCGGCAAGGGCTTTGTCGACACCGACGCGGTCACGACGACCGTCGTGTTCGCCGGGCTGGTCGGCGCGATCGGATGGAACGTGATCACCTGGTATTTCGGGCTGCCCTCGAGTTCGTCGCACGCGTTGATCGGCGGTCTCGTCGGGGCGGTGATCGCCGCGCAAGGGTTCGCCGCTGTCAACGGCGACGGCCTGTTCAGCAACTTGATCGTCCCGGCGATCATCGCGCCACCGATCGCGTTTCTAGTCGCGGGAGTTTCGATCCTGCTCGTCTACCGGATCGTCGGGAAATTGAATCCGGGTCCCGTCGCCCACGGCTTTCGCCTCGGGCAACTCGCCTCCAGCGGGCTACTGGCACTCTCGCACGGCACAAACGACGCGCAGAAAACGATGGGCGTCATCGCGCTCGCGCTGGTCGCTCACGGCGACATCTCCGCGAACGCGTTCTACGTTCCCGACTGGGTCGTGATCGCCTCCGCCAGCGCGATCGCGCTCGGCACGTTCGTCGGCGGTTGGCGGATCATCAAGACGCTGGGTAGCCGAATCATCGAGATGGACGTCACACAGGGCTTCGCGGCACAAGCTGCCGGCGCCACCGTCATCCTCGCCGCCTCCAGCGCCGGGTACCCACTCTCAACCACGCACGTGATCTCCGGCTCGATCATGGGCGCCGGAGCCGCCAAACGCCTGTCCGCCGTCCGCTGGGGAGTAGCCGGCAACATCGTCGGCGCGTGGACGCTCACGCTTCCCGCCGCCGCAATCATGGGCGCAATCGTTTACGCAATATCCACGCTGTTCGGCCACGGCGCAATCGGCCCGCTGGTTATCAGCGCGGCGCTGCTCCTGACACTCGCAGCGGTTTTCATCCGCCGCCTTCAACAATCCACCCCGGCACCGGTCGCGCCATGATCGCCGCCGCGATCAACACCCACGCCCTGGTCAAGATGGCCTACTCCTCGGTGTTGGCGGGCGTCGGCGTCGCGGTCATCTTCTCACTCGCGATCCTGGGTGTGGCCCGCTCAGGCGAAATGCGCCGCGAACACCGCACCACTGCCGCCGTGGCATACACCGCACTCGCCGCCGCCGGGCTACTACTCGCCGCCGGCATCGTGATCTACGGCCTCACCCTAGTCGCGCACAAGACCTAGCACCGCCGCCAACGGGCCCGAGCAAGCCCGTCGACTACGGCGCCGTCGGACCGACCGCATCCGACAAAGCGACGCGACCTGCGGCAGCCACCCGGCCGGCTCGTCGCATTTGGCGGGGACCCGACGTCTGCTTTACCGTGCGCGAGCGAGAGCCGATCGAGTCGGTGATCTCGCCGCCGGGCACGACGTCCACCAGCAATGCCGCTCGGTTCGCGGGGCGCATCGAGACGCATACGCACGAACGCGTCAGGCGCTAATACGGACCAAACCAACCGGAACGCGTAACCGCGTAAATCCGAGCGCCCCGCGGGGGGACATGGGCCGGCAACTCGTCGCTGCTGCTCCGTCGAGTGGGAGCGCATCGGGGAACTCGGCGCGCACTACGCCTGGTCCGAAGAAGCGTTCGAGTTATTGGGCGGCAGCATGGGAGGAACGCGAGCGCTCTGCCTGGCAACGATCGACGTGCTCGACGGGAATATGCGCGATCTGCGCCAGACCCGCAAGCACCGAGAGCTTGAGTGGGGGTCGACCCCGGAACTCTCAGACGTCGAACTCGCCCAAGAGCACTCGCTCCGACTCCGCGCCACCACAACCGAGGGGCAGCCTCCTTCAGACGCCTGACCTGATCGTGCCAGGCGTGTCGGTTTGATCGAGGATCAGCACTCTCGGTCGTAGGAGTCAGAGGCCGCAAGCACCGGTCTGGAGTGCCCCCGGTTTCGTGGTGGTTAGAAGGGGCTTGCGGGGCAGCGGGCTTGCGCTGGTCCTGGCCGCGCCGGATCGAGCACAACGTGCACATCGGTGCCGGCACTCAATGTCTGGTCGATGATCGAGATAGGCGGTAACGGCAGCCCAGGAGGCCGAAGAGAAGTCCGCCGGCGAAGAAGTAGGCGTCGGTGACGTTGCCTGACCAGAGGGCGGACGCGGACCGGTAGTACGCGGCGCCCATCGTTTGCCTGTGTGAGAGCCCGGTGATCCCGTTGGGCAACAGGCCCACCGCGCGCGTCAGGTCGTCGATGAGCCCGGCGCCGCCGCGGAGGACGAGCAGCGCGCAGCCGAGCCAGACGACGATCGCGGCGGCGCGCCGCATCTTGCCGCGCGGCCACCCGCGAGCGATGGCCAGGCTCACCCACGCGCCGAGCGGGAAGGCGACCAGGCCCAGCACCTCAACCATCCCGCCGACCACCGACTCCGGGACCAGATCGCGGCGCAACTCGCCGTTGAGCCCGAACGATCCGCCGGCGTACCAGTAGACGTGAAAGGCGAAGAAGACGACCACCCAAGCGAGCGCCGTATAGGCCACGCGAACCGGCAGCCGAGCGCTGTCTTTCACCGCGCCACGTGGCGACGCGGCAACAACGCCGGAGCTCATCTCTCCGACCCCAGTAGCGAGCTGACGTCGGCGGCTCGCCCGAGGTGGGTCAGGTTGTCGGGGTTGACGAGCGAGCTGATGCACGAGATCTGACCGCCGGCGATGTCGAGCGCCATCACGGCGATCAGGCGCTGCTCTGCGTCGAGATAGAGTGCTCCCGGGCCGCCGTTGACCTCGACCGGGCGCACCGACACGCCTGGAAGGCGCGCGCCCAGGCGGAACCAGTTGATGACGGTGCGCGCGACGCCGTTTCGTCCGTGCAGCGACCGCGCCAACGCCGGAACCTTGCCGCCGCCGTCCCCGGTCAGCTGCACGTCGTGGGCCGGCAGCTGCTCCAGCCCTTGGAGGTCACCTTGCTCGGCGGCCGCGAAGAAGTGGGTCGCGAGTTGTTCTCGCCGCTCGCGCGAGATATCGAACCGGGGGCGGCGCTCCTCCACATGGCGGCGGGCGCCTGCGGCGAGCTGGCGGGCGTTCTGCTCGCTGCTGCCGACGATCTCGGCGATCCGGTCATAGGGTTCGTCGAACACCTCGCGCAGTAGGAACGGGGCGCGCGGCTCGAGCGACAGGTTCTCGAGCAGGACGAGGAAGGCGAGCGAAAGCGAGTCCGCCATTTCGGCCTTGCGGGCGGGATCGTCGTCGGCGCTCGTCACCAGCGGCTCGGGCAGCCACTCGCCGACGTAGGTCTCGCGCCGCACGCGCGCCGAGCACAGCTGGCCGAGCGACAGCCGCGAGACCACCGTCGACAGGTAGGCGCGCGGCGACTCGATCCGGTCCCCGCCCGCGCGCGCCCGGTGCAGCCGCAGGAACCCCTGCTGCACCACGTCTTCGGCCTCGCTGACGGTGCCGAGCATCCGGTAGGCGATCGCGAACGCCGACGGGCGCAGCTCGTTGAACTCCTCCTCGGTCATCGCCCTAGCCGAGTCCCTGTGCGAAGCCCTGCCGCCAACTCGGATAGCGCGGCTGCCAGCCGAGCTCGCGTTTGGCCTTGGCGTTCGAGGCACCTTTCACCTCGGTCATCGTGAGGGTTGCCGCCTCACCGGCGGCCAGCCGCCCGAGCCAGCGTGGGATCCGCCTTGGTGGCTTGGCATCCAGCGCGCTTGCGAGCACCGGCAGCCACTCACGCACGGGCGCGGGCTCGTCGTCGACAATGTTGTAGATGCCCGGCTGGCCGTGCTCGACCGCGATCGCGGTCGCTGCGGCGGCGTCATCGATGTGTATCTGTGAGAAGACGCCACCACCGTCGCCGACGATCGGGAGCCGGCGCTTGCGGATCGGTGCCGCCATCACCGCATCCGCAGCCAGGCTGATCGACGTCCCCGGACCGTAGAAGGCGCCGTAGCGCAACACCAGACCCTCGCCCCACTCGATACTCGTCACCGCCTGCTCCAGATACAGCAGCCCGTCCACTACCGTCCGCAGCGACGCCGGCGGGTTGGGATCCAGTGGATCGGCCTCGGTCAGCACCGGCCTGCCGGTTCGGGCCCACCGAAAAGCCCCAAAGCTCTGCGCAACAAAGCGTCGCGCCCCGACGGCACGACCGGCCGCCAGCAGATGGTCCGTCCCCTCCATCCGCAGCCGGTTGGTCATGATCGCGCCCCTGAAGCGCTCGGGGTGCCGCGCATCACGGACGCTCATCGGCCCGGACAACGCCGTGAGCTCATGCACGATCACCTCCGGCTCTGCTGACGCCACCGCCTGGGCGACCGCGTCGGGATCCAAAGCGTCGGCCACGACCGGACGCGCTCCCAGACTGCGCACCAAATCCTGCTTCGACGCGCTCCTGGTCATCCCGACCACCGCGTGGCCTCGCGCCACCAGCTGCGGGACGAGAACTCTGCCAAGAACGCCCGTGGCGCCAGCTACGAACACCTTCATATCTGTTCCTCTCGTCTTCATTTTGCCCTCGTAAGACGAGACAGACACGCCGCCTGTGACAGTCCCAGCCCCTCGGTACTCAGCACGCGCATGTCCGCCTGCGCACCACACTCCGCCCGGCGCTCGGGGCGCGCGTCCCTACAGCGCGAACGTTCGTAGAGCGTTGGTAGCTGAGAGGTCAAGCCGCCGACGCAGCATCCCTGATGGGCGCACCACGGCATCCCCGTCGGTCGATTCTCGCCCTCGACAGTGCGAGCTAGGGGCTGTCGATCCATTCTTGGTCACGGGGTGAAGCTGGTGCTGGTGCTGGTCTGTTCCCAGGCGTCGAGGTTGGCGGTGAGCGCGTCCAGCGACGTGCGGAGCCTTTCAAGCGCGTCGGGGCCGAGGACGAGCATCAGCGGCGGTTGCGCGCTCTCGACTGCGGTGATCAGTGCTTCAGCGGCTTTGTCGGGGTCGCCCGGCTGGGTTCCGTGGGTGGTGTCGCGTTCCTTGCGGCGCGCGCCGGCGGTGTCGGTGTAGTCGTCGATGACCGTGTCTGACTGGGCGAGTGAACGGCCGGAGAAGTCGGTGCGAAACGCGCCAGGCTCGACGATCATCGCGGCGATCCCGAGCGGCGCGAGTTCCGTACGCAGCGAGGCGGTCATGGCTTCCAACGCCGCTTTGCTCGCCGCGTAGTAGCCCGAGCCGGGCGGGGAGGTTCGCGCGGCGATGGAGGAGATGTTGACGATCGTTCCCTGGCGCCGGGCGCGCATGCCGGGCAGGACGGCTTGGATGATTGAGACCGGCCCGAAGAAGTTGGTCGCAAACAGGGTTGCGAGGTCGTCGGGATCGCCCTCCTCGACCGCGGCGCGGTAGCCGTACCCGGCGTTATTAATCAGCACGTCGATGCCTCCGAAACGCGCCTCGGCGGCACGGACCGTCTCGGTTATCTGCGCCTCGTTTGTCACGTCGAGCGCGAGCGCAAGCACGCGGTCGGGGTCGGCACCGGCGAGGTCCTTGACCGCCTCCGCGCTGCGAGCGGTCGCGACCACGTTGTGGCCGCGGCCGAGGACGGCCCGCGCGAACGCGCGACCCAGGCCCGTTGAGCAGCCGGTGATCAACCATGTCGTCACGGTGTCTTCCTTTCTCTGCGTTGCCGCTGTGTCGGGGCGAGGGTCGCCCGCTGAGGCGCTCGGCAAGCTTGGGCCCCCAACCGAAGCACGCCGACCGTATCGTTGTCAACGAACATCGGAATTCCTCAGACCGGCAACCGCGGTTTGACGTCCGGTCACCCCTTGGCTACCGAGACGAGGCCCGGGCGTCGCCACCGCACGTTCGGCGGCTGTGTAGGCGGATGGCGGCTTCCGGACCAGGTCGGGAGCTGGCTCTGTTCAGGGTTCCGGGGTCCGTCAGACTGCGGGGGATGGACTATGCGTTTCATCGGCTGGGTTTCTTGCAGTTTGAGCAGCTGTGCGAGCTGCTGCTCGAGCTCGAGGGTGGGGTGAGCGCCGGGGCGTGGGTGGGTGAGGCCGATCGGTGTCGCTCAGTGTTGAGCGGCACTCCGCTTGCGCCGCCGCTGACCGGTTCGATCATGCCCCCGCCGGTGCTCCTGCAGTGCGCGTGGATCCGCAGCGCCGACTGGGCTGATCTGCTTGACGCGGTTCGCGCCTTGGTGGCGCGACGTCCGGAGGATTTCTCGGCCGCGGCGTCGTTCGTGTTATTGACTAATCTCGACGTCCCGGCGTGGCTTGAGCGGGCGGTCGCTCGGCTCGTCGGGCCTGACGAGGTGCGGGTGGGGGTGCTGGGTGCTGGTGAGCTGGGCGCGCGGGTGGACGGCCGGGTCGAGTTGCGTCGGACGATGCCGTCGTTGCTGGGCTTGCGTGACCTGGATCCCCTGATCGAACCCGAGGTGGCGGGGCGGTCGTCGCTTGATCGCGACGCCGCCCAGGAGTTGGCGACGGTGTTCGTGCCCACGAAGGCCTACCGGCGAGCACTGCAGGTGCTGGCGCATCACCGATTCGCAGTGTTGACCGGCCCCCCGGAGATGGGTAAGACCGCGATTGCGCATATGATCGGGCTTGCGCAGATGACGGCTGGCTGGGAGGCGCATGAGTGCGTTCGTCCGGACCATGTGTGGCGGGCGTTTGACGCCGAGCGGACGCAGCTGTTCATCGCTGATGATGCGTTTGGGTCCACGGAGTATCGACCGGACGCGGCGGACCGTTGGGCTCGGGAGATGGAGCGCATCCTGCAGGCACTTGACGATCGTCACTGGCTGATCTGGACCTCGCGGCCGGCTCCTTTGCGCACCGGACTGAGTCGCCTTCACCGCGAGCGCGGAGCGGAGCGGTTCCCGGCGCCCGGCGAGGTCCTCGTTGACGCGGGCCAGCTGGACCCTGCGGAGAAGACTTTGATCGTGTTTCGTCATGCCAAGGCTGCTGAGTTCCCGGACGCGACCCGCGCAGCGATCCGCGCGAGGGGACCGGAGATCGTTGCCCATCGGCACTTCACACCAGAGCGAATCCGCCGGCTGGTTGCCGGGGTCAAGATGCTGTCGCCCGGGAGTGTTGATCTCGCGCGGATCGTCGGCAGTGAGCTGGCGAACAGCACCGAGGCGATGGCGACGTCGTTCGCAGCGCTTAGCGTCGAGCATCGCGATCTGCTGGTCTCGATGCTTGACACTCCTCCCGGGCCGGTGACCGAACGCGAGCTCACCCATGCTCTGCGCCGCCATCACGCCGGAGCGCTACCGCACCCGCCGGCGGAGCTCGTCGATCGGCTCGCCGATCACTTCCTGCGGGTGCTGGCATGAGGATCGCGTGGGTGCACCCCAGCTGGCGTGACTTGGTCATCGACCATCTGAGCTCAGAGCACGAGGCTCGGGAGCGGTTCCTGCGTAACTGCTCGGTCCACGGAGCGCTGCTCGCGCTATCACTCGGCGGCGGCCACCGCGGGGAGCGCGCACTTCCACTCCTGCAACGCGACGGTGACTGGGACGCGCTGACTGACCGGCTCTACTCGCTCGTGCCCGAACTTGAGGCGGCCGAGCTGCTCGGCCTGATGGACGGCCTCGAGCTGGCGATCGACGACCTCAGCGGCACGCCGACCGCGCTCGAAGCAGACGCGCTGGGCACCGCGGTCCTCGCTCGCCTCACAACGATTTGGACGACGGCGCGAGCGCCGGTCGCACTCCCAGCCCTGGAAGCGTGGTTCGCGCTGGCGGGACGACTCTCCTCCAAACCCGATCCTCCGGCGATTTCAGTGACCTGGGCCGAACTGCTTCCGACCGCCGCGCCGCAGCCGACCGACGGCGCGAACCTGGAGCGCTTCGCCGACTGGCTGAACCTGGCGGAATTGCTCACGGGCTACGACCCTGGTCTCCTTGCCAGACTCGGCTTCCCCGGTCACACCGAACGAATCTGCGCGCATTTCCTCGAGGCGGTCGACCCTGACCGCCGGGGCATCGCGCCCGGCGACACCGGTCATACCGTCCGGGCCCTCAGCCGAATCCCCCGCGTGCTCCCCGCTCTCGCCGACCGCGCCGACGGCATCCGGTCGAGGCTCACAAGCCACGAATACATCCCAGGCACGTCCACCCGCAACGAACCCCCGCGCCGACTCGCCCCACAGACCGGGAATCTCGACGTACAGCGCGTCCTGGCGGACCTGTAGAGCCGCGCTCCGCCTGAGAACTCAGGGCATTCCCGGCCAGGCCCTACCGACGCGCGCAGGACGAGGGCTCCGGCCGAATATGACCATCAGGTCGGCTAGACCCCAGCCCGATCACCATGGCACGCACCTCGCCCGATAAGCACCGCTCGTCGCAGTCAATGTTCGGCTTGTGCGACGCGCCATGGACTCTACGCAGTGGGATCATCGAGCTCGCCACCAGGTCGCGGTCTGGCGGATCTCGCGGTTCAGTCGATTCGACCATCGGAACCGGACGGAGGGCATTAGGCTGGGGGACATGAGGCCATCGCCTCACGCACCCGTGGGCAGCGACAGGTTGCGGCAATCGTTTCTGTCCTGTGTCGCCTTCGTGCTCGAGCTCGACGCGGCGCAGTTGCCTGCCCTGGACGCCGGCGAGGACCCAGCGACCGGATGGACGGTGTCGCGGTGGCTTGGCGGGCTGGGACTTGGGATCGCGCCGGTCGCTGACGCACCGGGTTTTCGATGGGCCGGGCCGTGGCTCGCGCGCGTTCGGGTCCCGGGAACCGAGGACGCGCGGTTCGCCGTCATGTACGGCGTGCCCTCGGGCGTCGTGTGGGACCCCGCCGGCGACGGCGTGATCGACAGCGACTGGATCGCAGACGGCTACTTACTCGCCGCCGGCGACATCGCGCTTGCTCTCCCGCCGCTGCCCGCGGCCCCCGCCGAGGTGGGCGTCGTCGAGGCGATCTGGGTGGCGCCGGCCGCCGGCGTCTCCGCGCGCCCACTACAGCGCGTCCGGGCGCTAGCCGGTCGCGGCCTTGACGGCGACCGCCACGTCACTGGGCGCGGGACGTTTCCATCGGGCCAGGCCGGCAGTGCGCTGACGCTCATCGACGCCGAGGTGTGCGCGTGCTTTGATCCCCCGCTGGAACCCGACCAGCACCGGCGCAACCTCGTCACGGGAGGGATCGCGCTCAACGCGCTCGTCGGCCACGAATTCACAATCGGCGAGGTTCACTGCCGCGGCATGCGTCTGTGCGAGCCGTGCACGGTCGTGCAGCGTTACGCGGGCCGCCCCGTTCTGCGCGCACTTGTCCACCGCGGCGGCCTACGCGCCGACATCCTCGCCGACGGCGAGATCGCCGTCGGCGATCTAATCCGTGCCGTCGCCGCGAGCTAACCGACGCTGCAAACAGCTCTGGAGCACGAGCTGACGCACCCGCGCGCGCTCATCGGGCCGGTCCGCTGCCCGTCGTCGCCTCCGCCGGCTGACCTAGCGACCGACCAGCGGCTCGGGCGCCGAGGCGTGAACCAGGCCGCTCGAATCCGTCCGACGACGTACGGCTCCACGATGACAACGAATCGGTGCTCGAACGTCCGCAGATCGATCCCGTCTGAGGCGAATCGAACGGCCGACGCGGGTCGGGTGGGTGGCGGCTCGCGAACTTCTACAGTGCAGGCATGAGCTGGACGGTCGACGTCAAGGCCACAACCGAGGCCCGGATCGCGCAGTTACCTGTTTCGTTCGCGGCCGCCGTGGAGGCCGCGCTGAGCCGCCCCGCGGTCCAGCAGCCGTCGTGGCCGGATGCCGAGCAGGCGGCGCGCGTGGTCGGAGTGCTGGAGGGCGTGCCGCCGATCGCGGTCGCCTCCGAGGTCGACGCGCTGCAGGGACGGCTGGCGGCCGTCGCCCGGGGGGAGGCGTTTCTGCTGCAGGGCGGCGATTGCGCCGAGACCTTCCTGGACAACACCGAGGCGCGGCTGCGAGGCACGATCCGAACGCTTCTGCAGATGGCGGTGGTTTTGACCTACGGAACGCAGATGCCGGTCGTCAAGGTCGGCCGCTTCGCTGGCCAGTACGCCAAGCCCCGCAGTGAGGAGCTCGACGGCGTCGGGCTCCCGTCGTATCGCGGCGACATGATCAACGCGATCGAGCCGACGGCCGAGGCTCGCCGCCCTGATCCGGGCCGGATGATCCGAGCGTTCGCGAACGCCGCCGCCGCGATGAACCTGGCGCGTGCGATCACCGGCGCCGGACTCGCCGACCTTCACCATCTGCAGGAGTGGAACATGGACTTCGTGCGCCGCTCGAGCGCCGGGGAACGGTATGAGCGCGTGGCCACCGAGATCGACCGCAGCCTGCGCTTCATGTCGGCCTGCGGGGTCGATGACAGCTCATTGCGCACCGTCGAGCTGTTCGCCAGCCACGAGATGCTGGTGCTCGATTACGAACGCGCGCTGCTGCGTCTCGAGGGCGAGCGGCTGTACCTGCTGTCGGCCCACCAGGTCTGGATCGGTGAGCGCACACGTCAGCTCGATGGCGCCCATGTCGCGCTAGGCGCGCTCATCGCCAACCCGATCGGGGTCAAGATCGGCCCGACGGTCACGCCAGAGCAGGCGGTCGCGCTCGTGCAGCGGCTCGATCCCGATCAAGTTGACGGCCGGGTGACCCTCGTCTCTCGCATGGGCAACCATGCCGTCCGCGACCGGTTGCCGCCGATCGTCGAGGCGGTCTCACGAGTCGGGCACCGCGTCATCTGGCAGTGCGACCCGATGCACGGCAACACCGAGGAGTCCCCCTCCGGTCATAAGACCCGGCACTTTGACCGCATCGTCGACGAGGTCGAGGGCTTCTTCGAGGTCCACCAGCAGTTGGGTACGCACCCCGGCGGCATCCACGTCGAGCACACTGGCGAAGACGTCACCGAATGCCTCGGTGGAGCGCAGATGATCACCCACAGCCAGCTCGCGTCACGATATGCATCGGCGTGCGATCCGCGGCTCAACACCGAGCAGGCCCTCGAGCTGGCATTCCTCGTGGTCGAGATGCTGCGGCGGACCGCCGGCTGACCGCCGTCTGACCGACGCAGGCGGCCGGGAGGGCGTCCGGCTGTCGATGCCCTTCTGCAAGGCCGCCTCGTCGGCATCGCCGCCTTCGGCGGGACCAGCAGTCTCGCTTTCGTGGCTGCCTCGGCGACCGAGGCGATAGTGGGATGTGACGCCTGAGGGCCAAGAGATCGATCGTGCCGGCGGAGGTTGGACGCGGCGGGTAGTCTGCCGTCCCAAACAAATCTTGCGCAGGGCTGACGGTAGGATCGCTGTGGTGGCTTGGCGCCGTGGACTGGGGTTTGGCCGAGCGCTCGTGGCGCTGGCAGCCTTGCTCGTCTCTATGCAGCCGATTGTTCCTGCGGCGGGGGCCGTCACACGCGGGGAGAACGGGTTGCTGCTTCTCGCGGCGCCCGAGGGCACGACGTTCCCAGCAGCTGATGCCGTTCCGGCCGCTCGCCAATTCCGGGCCAGCCGGCCGGCTCCCGGCCGTTCGCTGAACGTTCCTTTCCGTACGGAGCATCTGCTTGGCGTCGTGGTCAACTGGCGCTCGGTGTGGTCTGACCGATGATTTTTGCGCGCCGTGCTGGTCTGTACGCCGAATACCGACTCACGGGAGACTGACGCCATGGGGAAACTGACCTTCGGCATGAACCTGACCCTGGACGGCTACATCGCCGCGCCCGGCGACGACCTCGGCTGGAGCGTGCCGAGCGACGAACTGTTCCAGTGGTGGTCTGACCGGGTGGCGGCGACAGGCCTGGCGCTGTACGGGCGCAAACTGTGGGAGACGATGAGCTCCCACTGGCCGACCGCCGACCAGCAGCCGGGCGCCACACCGGCGGAGATCGAGTTCGCCCGCCGCTGGCGAGACATGCCGAAGGTGGTGTTCTCCTCGACGACCAGCACGGTCGACTGGAACACCCGTCTGGTCACCGGCGACGCGGCCACCGAGATCACCAGGCTCAAGGCCGACGACGGCGGCCCCATGGACATCGGCGGGGCCACACTCGCCGCGGCGGCCATGCGGGCCGGGCTGATCGACGAGTACGCGATCGTCACCCATCCGGTCCTGGTGGGCGGCGGCACGCCATTCTTCACCGCCCTGGACAACCGGGTGAACCTGAGCCTGGTGGAGACCCGGACGTTTCCCGACGGCGTGGTGCTGACCAGGTACGAGACCAGGCGCTGAGTGCCCGACCTCGGATCAACCAGGGCTTCGGGCCACCCACGGATCTCGTGGCGCCGTGTCCCGAGGCGATCGTGACGCCCCTGCCGGATCCTGTTCTTCACCCGCAGACGATCCGTCCGGATAGGATGTCCTTCTAAGACTCCCGTAGCGGCGACGACGAGGGGCAGTCGCCGGGGTCATCGTATGCACGCGGCAGTGCGAGGCGCGGGCTTCATCGTTGTGGCTGCTGCCTCCAGGCGAGCAGGCGCCAGGATGGGTTTGCCCGACTCCTCGCCGTGCAATTGCGCGATATCGCTTGGAACGCGAGCTTTGGTGTCCTCCCGCTCCCAACGTGCGAAAGTCGCGCGGAGCCCGGGTATCGCGGTGATGGCAACGGGCGTGGGGAGCCATACGGCAACCGTACGGTAGGCCAGCACGGACGGAAGGGCCAGTTCGGCCGGTACGCCGAATGCGATCAGCACGCCCGCGATTCCCCCGCTGACAGACCCGGGGATCGGCAGGGTATTTGCGGCCTGACCCACGAGATAGGCCAGTGCGAGCACTGGGAGTACGGGCGGCGAGCCGAATGCGTGCAGCATTGCCCACAGGACCGCGGCGTCGAACCCCCAGTAGGCGATCGCCCCGGCAAGCCGCGAGTCGCCCGATCGCACCAGCCGGCAAGCGTCGCGAACGGCGAGCCCGACGAGTTGCCCGCCCGCCCTCACGCGCGAGGAGTCCTCGGGATGTTGGCCATCGTGGTCCGCCGTCGCCTCCCGGTCGGTGCGAGAGGTGTGGGCGAGCGCTAAGCAGACGGCGATCGACACCAGGGCCACCACGGCGGCGATTGCGCTGAGTGCGGCCGGTCCGCGGCTCTTCACGAAGCCAAGAGTCAGCACCACCCCTGAAGCAGCGATCGACGTGAGAAACACCGCGTAGAGCACTACCAAGAAGGCGAGCAGCGTCCGCGCGGCTGCCCGAGGCCGCATGCCGGCCCGACGGAGCGCCCATAGTGTGAGCGCGGCGCCGCCGGCACCCGCGGTCGGGAACAGACGAGTCGCCGCAGCCCCGGCCAGCGTTATCTGCGCACTCTCACGCGCCCGCACCCTGGGCGAGGCGCTCCCCGCGATGAATGACAGCAGCGCCATATAGCCCGCCAGGGAGATCGCCTCAAAGGCAACCCCGAGCGTCACCCAACCAGCGTTCACGTCGAGCCCGCGTCGCAACGCGTCGGCCACCGCGGGAACGCGACCACCGACCACGACCACGGCGACCACGGCAGCTCCAGCGAGCGCCAGCGGCAGCGCCACCCGGCGCAAGAGCGAGCGCGTGTCCAGTCGCGGGAGCATGAATTCCGAAGCGGTCTGATCGGGCGCGTGCATATCGGTTCCAGTGGGTCGCGCCAAGGGGCGCCTGACCGTTCTACGCGCTCGAGGCGCAAATGGATGTGAGATGTCGCACAGCCTCGAGATTTCTGGACGCAGGTTCCGCTTCCAGGCTCGCCGCAGTCAACGTTCCACATCTGCGACGCTGGTCCCGGCCTCCAGGACGCGGTCCGATTGCGTCAAGAACGTCCGGTTGTGGATGGACATCTGCGACGCGGACTCCCCATCCGCGCGCAGCGAGGCCCGCCGCGATGCTCACGAGGCGATAGCGGGTGTCCCCACCTCACTCGACCAAGAGGCTGGTCCACCGCCTGGAGCACTGTCTGGATAACTGTGGCCACCTTGGCGATGAAGCGGCAACCGTTCAATGGATTGCTGGCGCCCGCAGGACCGTCCGCGATGACTGGCGCGGTCAACGGAGCGCCAGGAACCGGTCAAGGATCCTGCTGCCCCACCGACTCGCGCGAATGACCGTCGCGGGCTCCAGCGATCCGTCGGGCAACTGCTCGGCGATCACGTCGGCAAGCTCGTCGTTGATCTCGACGTGAAACTGCAGGCCGTAGACGTTCCCGTTGTACCGGAACGCTTGCTCAACGCCGCGGCCGCTCGTCGCCAGCCTCACCGCGCCGGGTGGCAGCGTGTAGCTGTGTCGATGCCAGTGCAAGGCATCGAAGACGCTGTTGTCTGAGCGCAGGACCGCGTCGGCCTGGCCAGCGGGCGTCAGGCTTACCGTGCCCATGCCCAGCTCAGCCGGGCCGTCCTTGATCACACGTCCACCCAGTGCGACGGCGACGAGCTGCGCCCCAAAACAAACACCCAGGACCGGTAGCCGGTGGCGGATCGCGTCGGCGATCAGGCATCGCTCACGCGGTAGCTGCTCGGGGAGATCGTCATCCGCCGAGCCAGTTGGCGCTCCGAGCACGATCAACCCCGACAGGTCAGTGACCGAGGGCAGCTCATCATCGAGCAACGGCCGAACGGTGACCGACCGCAGTCCAGCCCGACTGAGTGCTTGGCTGACGTTGCCCTGTCCGTCGTACGCGACATGCTCTATAACCGCCCACACGGTCATCAGGCTAACGCGGGGCCGACGAAGTCCGCCCGGCGCCTCCTCTTCCGACCCGACTCCCGCATTCATTGAGCACAGCGACCACGCCGGGCTGACGAACTCGGGGAGCACTTTCGCTTCGGATTCCCCCGAACACTGCGGCGCTCCATCAGGTGCACGGTGAACGAACCGGCGAGCTCACGCCCGAGGTCCACGTAGTCTCGGGCCGCGCGCAGCACGCCGCCGACGACTCCCAGGCCGGCTCCCGATCCGAGGGACTGGTAGAAGATCGTGGCCCCGTCGGCCGACGTGACGGTCGACGAGGCTCAACGGTTGTCGTTCATGGCCGCCCTTTCGTCGCGGGGGTGCAGGTTGCTTTGACTCCGGCCCTGGCGATCTCTCGTGACCGGTCACGGACCGAGCGCTCGCGGGTCACCGCGTGAGGAAGCCGCCGCGGACGACGATCGCGAACCTCACACACGTGCCGGTTACGGTGGCGAGCCTCTGCGTCGCGAAGACGCTCGTCGACGATCGCCCTGGCCAGTTGCATATGAAGGTGTGGGTGCATGTCGGCGAGGATCCCGCTCGCCGCCCTTGATCGCATCGGCGATGTCGCCAGTCGTTCCGCCCGACGACGAGCGCGCCACCAATGCCTACTCGTCCTCGAGCAGCCATGCGATCGCTCCGCACCCCGTCTGTACGCCCGATCAGCGCGACGCCCGGCTGGTTCGCGCCGAGCGCCAGTCATCGCCCGCCCAGCCGCGGCCGCGAGCAGCTCGCGCCACGCGGGCGTCATGCGACGACTGGCGACATCGCCGATGCGAGCCCGGGCGCGAGCGCGGATCGTTAGCCAATCGCAGCAGCGACCCGAAGGAAAGGAAGGATGAACCCCCAACTCGTGTACATCATCACCCAGCAACACATCGTCGAATTTCACCGCGCGGCCCGGCTTCGCCGGCTGAGCGGGAGCCTCCGTCGATACATGACGGACCGCTGTGCAGGCGCCACCAACTGCGCGGCGCCCATGGCGGAGGGAGGGCAGCTGCGATGAGTCACATCTGGACAGTGGCGTCCGTCGCGCTTGTCACGCTGGCGGCGCTGGTGCCGCCGCGGCGCCCGCGGTCGGTCGCCTCCGTGGGTTTCTGGCTGGGCTACCTGGTCAACGAGTTCCCGTTCTTCGCCGGCTGCTGGCTGGTGGCGTCGACGGTACTCGCGCTCGGAAACGAGAGTCTCGGCTCGCTGGCCGGGTTGGCGATCCTCGCCCTGGCGGTGCTGACGGCGTGTGGCCTTGCGCGCATCATGTGGCGCGGGCTGCTGGCAGGCCCAGTCGTCGCGCGCGCCCTGCGCCGCGATCTCGGCCTCGACGGAAGGGGTGGCTTGTCCGTTGGTCGGTCGGCGGGCCGGCGTGTGCCGGCGCGGCTGGGGTTCTGGCCCTTGCCGCTGCGACCCCGCGAGGTGCAGCGGATCGCGAACGTCAGCTATGGCCCCGCCGGACGGCGTAATCGACTCGATCTGTATCGCCCTCGGTCGCGTCCCGCCGGCGCGCCTGTGCTGATCCATTTCCATGGCGGGCACTTCCGGATGGGCGGCAAGAGTCGCGAGGCCCGGGCTCTGTTCTACCGGTTCGCGAGCCAGGGCTGGGTGTGCATCAGCGCGGACTATCGGGTACGTCGTGCGGGCCGCTTTCCGGCATCGCAGGTCGACGCCAAGCGGGCGATCGCCTGGGCGCACCTGCACGCGGCCGAGTACGGTGCCGATCCGTCGCTGCTGGTGGTGGCGGGAGACTCGGCGGGCGCGCATCTGGCCTCGATCGCCGCCCTGACGGCGAATGACCCGGTGTTCCAGCCCGGCTTCGAGCATGCCGACACGTCGGTCAGCGCCGCTGTCTGCCTGTACGGCTTCTACGGGAACCGCGACCTCGCCGGCCGGTTGCCGTCATCGCCGCGCGCGTACGTTCGCCGCGATGCGCCGCCGTTCTTCGTCGCGCATGGCGACAACGACAGCTTCATTCCCGCCGCGCACGCCCTGAGCTTCGTCGACGCGCTCCGCAGCGTCTCGATGAATCCGGTCGTCTACGCGCAGCTTCCGGGAGCCCAGCACTCCTTCGACCTGTTGCACTCGGTCCGCTTCCAGCACGTGATCGACGGCATCGAGACGTTCACGACCTGGGTCCAAGCTGGCTGCGATCCGGCCAGAGCGCAGCGCACAGCGCATCACCGGCTCGCCCTGAACCGAGCCATACCCACTGAGGACCCTGGAACGGGGGGCTGGCAGCCGGAGCGGGCTTCATGACACCCCAAGCGTCGATGACCGAACTCAACGGGTCGGACCCACGGGGCAGGGTTGCGTGGTCGAGCGCCAGCGCCTTGGTACGCGCCGAGTCATACGGCCCGCCGTTGTCGACCGCCTGCGCGATCCCGGTCTCTCCTGCAACGTCACCGACGGATTGGTCATGAGGAGCCTTGTGGAATGCGGGAGAGCACCGTGCGGCGTATCGCGTCGAAGTCGTCGACGACGTCGACCCTGAACCCGTGCCCTTCCAGTGCGACGATCGTCGCCGCGAACGTCTTGTTGTCGGGCAGCGCGAGCGCGACGCGTCAGGGCCTGGTCCTCATCACAACTCCGGCTCAAGGGCGTGTCGTCTCGCTGCCGCGGTTCCGGGCTGGGACGGTGCTCGGCGGGGCATGCGTCCCCATCAGTCCGACGATGAGCGCTACCGCTTATACCGTCCTGGCGACGACGGAGTCAACACCGTCGTGCGATGTGTCGGAGCACTGCATCGGCGCAGATGTCGGCTTTAGCGACGAACGCGAAGCCCTCCAGTTTCGCGTCGAACCTCGCGCGGTCGGCGCTCGACGTGAGCACGACGGTGAAAGCGCCGGGCAGCATGCGCAGCCGGCAGGCGATTCCGAGCCCGCGCTCGTTGTCGGGGCTCACGTCGACGATCGCGACGTTCGGATCGAAGGCTTCCGCCGCGGCGACCGCTTGCTCCCCGACTGGAACGTCGGCTACGACGTCCAGGCCCTCCGTCCGCAGCAGCGCTCCAATGACGGCGCGGGATACGTCGTGGTCGTCGACGAGTAGGACGCGCAGCCGTTGGGCGTGAGCGCCCTCGTGTTGCATGCGCCGACTCTGCCGCGGCTGCCCGTGGCTCGCATCGGCGAGATCGCCGGTCTCGGATTTCAGTGGACTTCGTGGTGGGCCGGCCCGCGGCGGAGCAGCTCAGTCCGCGACGCGATCCCTAGCTTGCTGAAGACCTTGCGAAGGTGGTAGTCGATCGTGCGGGGGCTGAGGAACAGCTGGTCGGCGATCTCGCGGTTCGTCAAGCCCTCGCGAACGAGGTCAGCGATCTGAACCTCCTGCGGCGTCAGCTGATCCAGCGTCGATGGCTCGCGCCTGCGTGCGGTCACCCCAGTCGCACGTAGCTCTGCCGCGGCGCGCTGCTCCCAGGGGACGGCACCGAGCGCGCGGAACAGCGCCGATGCGGCACGCAGGTGGACGCGTGCCTCGGTTCGTTTCCGTTCGCGGCGTAGCCATTCGCCATAGAGCAGCTCGTGGCGCGCCCGCTGAAACGGCACGAGCGTGCCGCCCAGTTCTACGGCTTCGGCGAACGCTTCGCCGGGCGGACGCTGCGCGAGCAATGCCTCGCAACGCGCGAGCAGCGACCTGCGTGCGTCGGTCGCTCCCTGTGCAACCCACGCCCGAAACCTGGCAAGCGCATCGTCAAGGAGCTCGCTCGGTCGGCCGGCTCGAGCGATGGCCTCGATCGCGTCCGGTACCGACGCAATGGCAATGACTGGATGGATGTCGGGTCGCTGCGCAGCGGTGATCTCGAGCAATATGCTTGCGGCCTCGCCGGGTCTGCCGACCGTCAGCTCGAGCAGCCCGAGCGTGGCCCGGGCGAGGGTGGCCAGAAGGGTCTCGCCGCTGCTTTGCGCCAACGCCAGGACCCGCTCGGTGTGCTGGCGGGCGTCCACTTCGCGGCCCCAAACCGCCTCGACCGCTGCCATCGTCGTCAAGTGCCAACCCCGACCGTGACCAAGGTCCAGTGACAACAGGTGGCCCTCTTCCGCGGCGGCGTGGGCCCGGTCGAACTCGCTGTTCCAGAGCAGCTCGCGGCCCAGCTGCTCGAGCACGACCGGCAGCAGACTGACCAATCCTCGCCGGCGCGTCAGGTCGACCCCACGAGTCGCGTACGGCAGCCCGGCACCCAGATCAAACCGCCCAAACGACGCGACATTCGCAGCCAGAAACTGCGCCCCCGGGTCGTCGTCAAGCTCGCGAGCGATCCTTAGTACATCGTCGAAGATCGCGCGTGCGCGCTCCTGTTCGCCGGCGAACTGGGCCGCGATACCGATCAGCGCCGCCTTGCTCAACTCGTCGCGTCTGGTCTGCACCGGAAGCTCTCCGGCCCACGCACCAAACCCGGCCACCTTCGCTGGATCGCCGGTATCGGCGGCAGCCCCGGTGGCTTCGAGCAGTATCTCGAGCGTCAGCGACGCATCAGCGCTGACCTCGGCAGCTTCGATCAGCGTCGCTACGGCATCGCGCAGGCTGCCGCAGCGTGACTCGATCAGACCGCGCAGATGCAGCAACGGCGCGGATCGCTCTCTTTCAGCCCTCGGCAAGGCCCGACCGATCAGCTCGCGCGCCCGATCCGCCTGACCCGCGTCCCACGCAGCGCCTGCAGCCGACGCCAAGCGCGCGACCAGCCGTGACTCGTCCAGCGTCAGTCCGGCGGCACGCTCGAAAGCGGTGGCGGCAGAGGCATGGCCGGCGCGCCGTTGAGCGCGCCGCGCCGAGGCCTCCAGCGCCGCCGCGACCTCCTCGTCGCCCCTTAACGCGGCCATCGCCTGGTGCCAGACACGCCGATCGGCATGCTCATCCCCAGACAGGGCGCTCGCGAGTGCCGCATGCACCCGCTGATGCTGACTCAGCGGTGCCCACTCATACAGCGCCGAACGCACCAGCGGATGCCGAAACCTGATTGTCCCCCCGGCGGTTCGAATCAATGCCGCGCGCTCGGCGAAATCGAGCGCGTCCGACGCCAGATCAAGTCCGGTGGCCGCGCGCAAGACTGTTGCCAGCTCCCCGGTGTTGTCCGTCGCGGCGATCAACAGCGCTGTCTGCGTCGCCTCGGGCAGTCGCTCGATCCGCTCCCGGAACAGTCCGTGAAGGCGCGGGGTCAGCGGGATCGCCTCGGGCAGCGAATCATGGCCGCCGAGCTGAGCGTCGGACAGCCCTCCCGGCAGCTCGAGCAACGCCAGCGGATTCCCCGCCGCATCGGCCAGAAGCCGCCTGCGCACAGTCGACGCGGCCGTGGGTGCAGCGGCATCGAGGATCACCGTCGCGGAAGGCTCATCCACGCCTCTGACCCAGAGTTCTGGCAAGCCGACCGCTTGGAATCGCCGTGCCTCACCCTCGCGTGCCCCGAACAGCATCGCGACGCGCTCTGCGCGAAGCCGCCTGGCCGCGAACACCAATGCGTCCGCTGACGGCTGATCCAGCCACTGGGCGTCATCGACCACGCAGAGGACGGTCTGATCCTCCGCGGCGGCCGCGAGCAAGCCAAGCACAGCAGCAGAGACGAGAAACCGATCCGGGTTTCTCGAGGGCGCGATCCCGAGCGCCCCCGCGAGCGCCTCTGCTCGCGGCTCAAACAGCTGATCGAGCTTGCCGATGACCGGTCGCACCAGGCCCCACAGCCCGGCGAACCCGAGGTCTGACTCGGCTTCCACGCCGGTCGTGCGCAGCACGATCATCGCGTCCGCGCACACCGCCGCGTGCTCGAGCAGCGCCGTCTTTCCGATCCCGGCCTCGCCCCGAACCACAAGCGTGCCGCTAACGCCCCGACGGGCATCCTCGAGCACCCGCTCGATCTCGGCGCACTCGCCCGTTCGGCCGATCAGCGCGCCGCGGTGCTCCTCCGCCTCGAGCTCAGACATCGCACATTCATCGTAACCCTCGGCCGGGAAACGACTGGACCGGCGACCCTCCGCGACGATATCTCCTGCGGGAGGACGTCACGGTCACGCCATCACCACGCCCGACCGGCGCAGCTCGTCGTACGCGTGCGCGCGGCGTCACCGATGGCGAGGTCCACGTCGGGCGCGACGGCGGCCGGCCGCGCGGTACGGGTCAGCGCCGCCATCGCCACACGCGCGCCGCCCGCGCCCCCCTCGACTGACTCGACGACACCGATCTCGTGGCGCAGGTGCAGGTAGCTGCCGGTCTTGCCGCTCACGCGGATCGTGTCCGAGCGCAGATCGCTCGCCAGGCGATGGGTGGAGATCTGCATCCCCATCAGCCGCCGGAGCTCGGCCGTCGCGATGGGGTCGCTGATCTCGTCACGCCAGACGCGCTGCAGCAAGGTGACAAGATCAAGCGCGGTCCCGACGTTGGCGTATCCGGGGTCGAGGGGCTCGATCGCGTGCCGGCCGGACTCGTCGGACTGGATGGCGAGTTCCAGCGCGAGCGACAGCTTGCCGGCGGCCGCCCGGGTGGCTGAGTCATGCATGCGCTGCAGGGGGTGCCGGAGGCGGATGCCCGGGCAGCCCCAGCGGCGGACGGCGTCGTTGACCGCCTCGAACCCGACGAGCTCGATGAGCACCTCGGCGGAGGCGTTGTCGCTTACCGACAACGTCATCAGGACGAGGTCGGCGACCGTGATCGTCGCGGGGAAGCGAAACGCGCTCACCCCGGTGGACCCGACGCTGCGGGCCGGATCGACGAGCATCGGCGCGGCCGCATCGAGGTCCCCGTGCGCGATCGCCTCGAGCACGACCAGGGCGAGCGGCACCTTGATCACCGACGCGAGCGGAACAGGGGTGTCGACGTCGAAGCCGAACTCCTCGCCGGTGTCGACGTTGCGCGCCAGAAAGCTGCCCGGAGATGCCGAGTTGCTCCCAGTCGCGGACGATGCCCTCGGCGACGGTCAGCGCGCGGGGCGTGGTCGCGACATAGACATGGTGGGCGGTCATACGCCGGCCGCCAGGCGACGGCCGTCCTCGCTGCCCGGCCGGTCTACCGCCTCGAGCCGGGCTGCGGGCATGGCTTCGGTCACCGAGGCCAGCAGCGGCAGAAGCCATGTCTGCAGAGGTCCCAACGAACGGCCGGGGAGGCGGTTCGCGTTGATCGAGAGCTCGTAGCCGCGGTGCAGACCCTCGTCGGCCAGCGGCGACCACGCGAGCCCGTGGCGCTCGGCGAAGCGCTCGTCGCAGACGAGCCGGCCGGTGCCGGCGAGCACCTCGGCCACGGCAGTCGATGCCGACGAGGCGACCTCCATAGACCGCTCGGCGAGCCCCGCCGCCGCGAGCGCACGACTGAGCCGATCGGTGTGCAGCGCGATGTCATCCTCGGGCAGGACGAGCAGTCGCAGCGGCAGCGCGGCCGCGGCGCCGCGACGCGGGCGCAAGCTGTCGAGATGAACCACACCCCCCGCGGGCGCGGGCCCGGCCACGGACGCCACCCCCAACGGCACCAGGAGCGGCGCCCCGTCGACCGGCACGCGGACGAGCGCGCAGGCCAGCCGTCCCTCCTCGAGCGCGGCGGCACGATCCCGCGCCGGTAACTCATGGACGGTGATCAGCGCATCGTGCTCGCTGGCGCCCCTGATGAGGCGCGCCAGTGACGCGGGCTCGCACTCGGGCGGGATCCCGACCGCGACCGACGTGGTGCGATGCGCCGACTCGGCGAGCGCCAGCAGGTGGCCGGTGCGGGCGATGACGTCCTGGGCGTGCGGGAGCAGCAGCCGCCCCAGCTCGGTGATGCGAACGTGTCGCTGCGAGCGCTCGAGCAGCTGCCCGCGAGATCTCAAACACGGGCAGGCGGGGCGTGTGTTGATTCCCGAATGCTGGGTACCGGCGGATGGGTCGTACAGATACACTCCACTCACGTCGATCGAGGATCCGAACCGGGGGTTCAGTGGCGGGCGAGCCGGGTGACATCGTTCCCGCAAGAGGCGAGCAGGCCGTCGAGAACGACGTGCCGGGCTCCGACGCCGACTCCGATGAGGCTATGGCCGGACGCCGGTTGTCGATCGCCGCGAGTCTCGTGCGGCTCGGGTTCATCGCATCCGATCGGGCGACGCCGAACAACCCTGCGGTGGAGGTGCTAAGCGAGCTCCTGCCGCCCGATGCCGAGCTTGGCCTGTGTCTGACCTGTCACGGGTTCTCTTCTAGCGCCCCGTATCAGTTTGCCGAGACGACGGGCACCTTCCCCGACGTGGGGAGCTTCCGTATGAACCCAGCCCTGGCTCAGGTTTCGCCTCACGGGCCTCCGTTGCTGACCGCACCGCGCAGCGAGCTGGTGGTGTGCACGCAGGTCGCGCTGGGCTGGACCGCCTCGCGCGTGCGCAGCGACGCCCAAGATGTCGTCAACCGCCAGGATGTCGTCACGTTGTACTCGGCTCCGTTTCGCGACCTTATCGGCGCGACCGTGCGCCACCGCCGCAAAGGTGTCGTCGAGGTGTGGGTGTTGGATGGTCCAACGCTGTCCTTCCGTGTCGCGCCGGAGGCCGCCGACGCGCTGCGAGCGCACGTCGACCAGGCGGCAAACTCGCAGTAATCGGCCGGCGCTGCCCAGGACACCCCCAGGCATCCACCGAGCGGGCTCAAGCCGCAGCGCCGTCGCGATGATTCGGGGGGCGGGGCGTACAGACAGATAACGAGCACGTGGTCAACGCCGAGAGCGTCGATCTCCAACAAGGGTGCTCAGCGCGTCCCGCACTGAGGACTTGCCCGAGCCTGGCGAACCGGTCAAGATCAGCGCCGCGCTCATCCTCACGATTCTGCCTGCCCGACGACGGGACCCGTCAAGCCCACAGCCGCGATGGTGCAGTGCGGGTTGGGATGCGAGACGCCGTGCCGGTCAACATCGGATGTCCTGCACCGCCGGGTCGGTCGTCCGGTCAGCCATCCTGTGGTGCGGCGCTGGCCCGGACGCATCGGATCGGGTCCGGGGGGTGGCGCTGATGACCGCTGGTCGCGAGCGGCGTAGGATTGGGTCAGAACATGTGGGGCTAGGAAACCTGCAACGAGCCGGCAGTGAAGGGGACGGTCATGGGCATCTACGGCGAGCGAATACTCCCGCGGATCATCAATGTGGCCTGCGGGATGAAGACGATGGAGCCGCTGCGGCGCCGGGTCTGCGAGGGTCTTGAGGGAGATGTCGTTGAGATCGGTTTCGGCTCAGGACTCAACGTGCCGTTTTATCCCGCCGCTGTCACCAGGGTTGCCGCGGTCGAGCCCGCAGACCTAGGCTGGAAGCTGGCTGACCGGCGCCTGACGGCAACGACCATTCCGGTGGCTCGGTCCGCGCTGGATGGTCAGTCATTACCGTTCGAGGACGACAGTTACGACGCCGCCCTGTCGACCTGGACGCTGTGCACCGTTCCCGACGCCGTCGGCGCCTTGGGCGAGCTGAGACGGGTCCTCAAGCCCGGTGGGACCCTGCACTTCCTCGAGCACGGGCTGGCCCCGGACGAGCGGGTGCGCCGCTGGCAACACCGCCTCGACCCAGTGCAGCAGAAGCTGTTTGGCGGCTGCCACCTCACCCGGCCAATCGTCGACCTGCTCAGGACCGCGGGCTTCACCATCACAGAACTCGACGTCTTTTACGAAAAGGGCGCTCCGAAGCCCATTGGCGCCGACTCCCTGGGCACCGCGCAGTCTCCCTAGCATCAGCGAGCGGGCTCGTGGCCGCTGCTTGGCCGGATCGATCACTCGATGTCACGCCGCTCGGCCCGACCGCCATGAAGCGTGACAAATGCCCGGGTGCAGACCGTCCGCCGGTCGATTGGGTTCCGGACGCCTTCCTCGGCCAAGGCCGGGCGTTGTGGCTAGGCCAACCACCTCCACCTGTGCGCCGGAGGGGCCAGCTGGCGATCAACTCGGCAAACTTCCCCCAAGCCTTCACCACCCCGCGTCGATGAGCGCAGCCCTCAACCTCGACCGCCAACTCGGATGACGTCCCCCGACGGTACCGGGAACGCCCCTCACCTTTTGCATGCCAAGAGCTGGCATGTGGCGGGTATCACCCGCGAGACGACGGCGGCGGAGTGGGCGGCGGCGCAAGTCGAGCACGTGCGCGACGATCCGGAGGGTCGGTTGGCGCTGATGGGGCGCGCGTATTTCGGACCGTTCGGTAAGGCACCTCGGCATCTGCCGTTTCGAAGAGCGGCCTTGTCGTTCATGCGCTGGCAGGCCGAGCGCGGCGTGTTACGTCCGCTCGACGAACACCCACCCGGAAGCCCGTGGTGGCGGACAGTCAACGATCGACTGCTCCGGGACGGGTGCGAGGCCCTGGCCCGTTCCGGCGGGCTTCCCGGGCCGGGGTCCTCGTCATCGATCGCGCCGTGGACGTCGTTCATCGCGGACCCGACGGGTCGGAACTGGTACCGCGCGCACAACGCCAGCATCGTTCGCGCGTATCTGGAGAACCGCGATCTCGCCGAGCAGGAGTCGTTGCCTGAGCGCTTCTTCCTCAACGTCGCCCTGCTCCGCGTCCTGTACGCGCACGCGCTCAACGCGGCGCCGCGCATGGCTCTCGGTCGGTTCGCGCCGCTCGGCCGAGTCCTCGGTGATCCACGAGTGGGAATGGCCGGCGCGTTCCTCTCGCTCGGCCACGTGCTTCCCGCCCACTACCCGGCGCGGTTCGACCTGGAGACGACCCTCAAGATCGAGCACAGGCTGGCGCGGATGCTCGACTACGGCGTGATCGCCCCGCGGCTCCAAGCCCTCTATGACTGGTCCGCGCGAGAGCTTGACATCCCCGACATCCGCAACCTGATTCGCGACGGCAGCCCGACCTACGCGTGGTCCTACGCCGACCGAAACGTATGGAGACAAGCGCCGGAGTCGCTACCCGTCCGGCTACTCCGAGTCGCTACGTCGCCACGGTGAGCACCGTCTGAGTAGCGCGGCACGATGAAGCAGGCCCTCCCGCCCCCCCGCGAAAGCAAGTCACGCAAGCTCGAGCCCGCCCTCCGCTGAGCGTTGGGTAGTGAGACGCTGGCCCAGAGCTCGCCTAGCGATCGACCCCAGCCGACTGATCGCGGTGGTGTTCGGGTCGGGACAGCGCGCGGGCGTCGCTGCCAGTCTGATGTAGCGTCACGGCGCCGAGCAAGGGCAGCGCCTCGCGCACTCGTGCCGGCTCGTGCTGCGCGCTGTGCTCGTCCGTCGTACGCTCGTCGCGTGAGTTGCTACGGAAAGCGCGCCGACATGGTCGTGCACGAGGAGGAGCCATTCAACGCCGAGACCGGGCTCGCGGCGCTGGCGGAGGATGTGGTGACCGCCACGGACGCCTTTTACGTGCGTGGGCATGGCGCGGTGCCCGAGATCGACCCCGCGGCGTGGCGGCTACGCGTGCACGGCGCCGTCGAGCGAGAGCTGGACCTTTCCCTCGAGACCTTGCGAGAGGCGCTGCCTGAGCGTGACGTGACGGCGACCCTGCAGTGCGCGGGCAATCGGCGCGCCGGCCTCATCGCCATCCGCGACATCCCCGGCGAGGCGCCGTGGGGTCCGGGCGCGACCGGCACCGCGAGATGGACCGGAGTCGCACTCGGCGACGTGCTCGCCCTCGCGCGCCCGCGCGGGGGGCACGTCGGCTTCGAAGGCGCGGATGTCAGTGCGGAGGCGAAGCCCGTGCAGCGGTTCGGTGGTTCCATCCCGCTGGAAAAGGCGTGTCGTCCCGAGGTGCTGCTCGCGTGGGCGATGAACGGAGAACCGCTGCCGGTTGTTCACGGCGCACCGCTGCGAGTGGTTGTGCCCGGGTACATCGGCGCGCGGAGCGTGAAGTGGCTTGAGCGCATCGAAGTGCGCTCGCAGCCGTGGCAGGGTTACTTTCAGCACGTCGTCTACCGGTTGCTACCGGAAGACGGGACCGCGGGCCCAGGCGTCGGGATGCCGCTCGGGCTGGTCGCCCTCAATGCCGACGTGCTGTCACCGGCGGATGGCGGCACCGTCGCGGCCGGGCCAGTTGAGGTCCGCGGCTACGCGTTCGCCGGCGGGGAGCGGCACGTCGCACGGGTCGACGTTTCCATCGACGGCGGCGCGCGTTGGTCACAAGCGCAGCTGCTCGAAGACCTCGGGCCGTGGGCCTGGCGTCACTGGCAGCTCACCGTCGACCTGCCGTCCGGAAACCACGAGATCCTCGTCCGAGCCTGGGACTCCTCCGCAGCGACCCAGCCCGAGGACGAAGCTGCCCTATGGAACCCCAAGGGGTATGTCAACAACGCCCGCCCAAGGATCCAGGTGCGAGCCGCTCCCGCATGACCCATCTCGCAGAAACCGGAACCCACGCAGACTGAGCCCGCCGCCGTCTTGACGAACCGGAGGCTGAACCTCGCCAACCGAAGCCTCTTACCGCCTCAATCCCCTGTCCGCTCAGCGTTCCCTTGCGGACACCCGTAGAGCGTCCGGTGGTGGATGGAGTTCTGCGACGCGTCCTACTGTCCGCGCGCCGGGCAGGGGAGTCGGCGTCCGGAGGTTGAGCTGAGCGAGATCGCTGCGGCCGCGCTGGAGGCGCTGGAGGCGGTCGGCTTCCTCTGCGTTGAAGATCACGATCGCCCGGGCGCGGTCGGTGCCGGGCGATCGCCGATGAGCTCCTGTGATGGCCGCCGGGTGACGACGGCCGATGCCTTCCTGCCGCTCGGGAGGACGCCGGCCAATCTGATCATCCGCGCCGATGCACAGGTCGCCGACATTGTTTTCGACGACACGCGCGCGGTCGGCATCCGGCTGCTGGACGGCGCCGTCATTGAAGCGGGCTGGGTGGTGCTCTGCGCGGGCGTCTACGGCAGTCCGGCGATCCTGATGCGATCCGGCATCGGTCCGGCCGACCACCTGCGGTCGCTCGGGATTCCCGTTCGGCTCGATCTGCCCGGCGTCGGCGCGAACCTGGCCGATCACGCCGGCGTCGATATCGACTGCGGTTATCGCGGGGCGGCTCGTGCCGCGCCGATTCTGCACCTCATTGCCACCTTTCACAGCACACTGGCTGCAAGCGACGAGGCGCCGGACATGATGCTCTGGCTGTTCGATCCACGCGGTGATCCACCAATCTTCGAGATTGACATCGTGCTTCTCAGGCCCCGCGGGAGGGGGACCGTCAGGCTGCGCTCACGGGATCCCGCCGAACCGCCACTCATTCAACTCCCGGACCGCTGGGATCCCATCGACATCCAACGACTCGCAGAGGGATACCTTCAAGGCCTCGACGTCGCGACCCAACCTCGGATCCGAAGCCTCTGTACCGCCCCGCCGTCACCGTACACGCGATAGTCGGCCGAACTCCGGGACGTCATCCGTGCCGACGCGTACCACCTCCCGCACGTTGTCGGTACCTGCTCGATGGGCCCGTCGCCTGACGCTGGCGCGGTCGTCGACGCCTCGGGAGCAGTGCACGACACCGACGGGGTCAGCGTGGTCGACGCCTCGATCGTGCCCAACGGTCCATCCGCGTTCACCCACCTCCCGACGGTCATGCTCGCCGAGCGTCTCTCCGAGCAGCTTGCCGGTCGCCTGTGACGAAATCAGCCGTCCGATGTGGCCGACACCCGCGGAGAATGCGCGCGCAGACATGAGTGGCGCCTGCGCCCTCGACGACAAGCGCCGGCCGGATCAAGAGAGCCCGACCCTTTGAGGCTGCCGCTCCCGACCGGCGTCACCCCGGCTGATCACCGAAGAGCCGGTCCAGAGCGTCGACCGATTCAGAGCGGCGGTACCCCGGCGCCGACCCGGGCGAAAGCCGCGTCCGAGTCCCAAGGACCACCGAACTCCAGACGGGCCTGAAACGCGATCGGCGCGTTTGCACCCGGGCGGTGACGAAACCGACACCTGGCGCGGTCACTCCCTGGGAGAGATCAGGCCGGACTCGTAGGCGAGGACGACCGCCTGCACGCGGTCGCGCAGATGCAGCTTCATCAGGATCCTGCCGACGTGGGTCTTGGTCGTCTGCTCGGTGATGAACAGCTCTCGACCGATCTCGGCGTTGGACATGCCGCGGGCGATCAGTCGTAGGACCTCGAGTTCCCGTGGGGTCAGTTCGTCGAGCCCCTGCGGGGTGCCCGGGTGACGCTCGCGACGAGAGGCGAACTCTCCGATCAGCCGCTTCGTGATTGACGGCGCGAGCAGTGCCTCGCCGGCCGCGACCACTCGGACCGCGTGGACGAGCTCTCCACCCGGCGCGTCCTTGAGCAGGAAGCCGCTCGCGCCGGCGCGCAGCGCCTCGTAGACGTAGTCGTCGAGGTCGAACGTGGTGAGGATCAGCACCCGCGGCCGCTCCTCCGGCGAGTCGCCGCCCAGGATCTCGACGGTCGCGGCCAGACCGTCCATCACCGGCATCCGGACGTCCATCAAAACGACGTCCGGCTTCAGCTCTCCGGCGAGCCTCACGGCCTCCGCGCCGTTGGCGGCAAGCCCGACGACGGTCAGCCCCGGCTGGGCGTCGAGCAGCGCGCCGAACCCCTCACGCACCATCGCCTGGTCGTCGACGATCAGGCAGCGGGTCACGGCTTCCGATCGATCAGACGTCATCGATCGGGAGGACGGCGGTGACCGCAAAGCCACCGTCGGTTGTCGCGCTGGCGGTGAGCGCGCCGCCGAGCAGGCTCGCACGCTCGCGCATGCCGGTCAGTCCCTGGCCGAGTCCCGCGTCGTCGTCGGCCGGCACCGCCGTGCGACCGGGACCGTTGACCACCTCCAGCCGCAGCGCGTCCTCGTTACGGGCCAGCCGGACGGTCACCGCGGCGCCGGGCGCGTGGCGGCTTGCGTTGGTCAGCGCCTCCTGCACGATCCGGTAGGCGCACAACCCGATGCTTTGGGGGACGGACTCAAGAGCGCCAGCCGGCGTGTAGTCGACCCTGATGCCGGCGTTGCGAGCCGTGATGATCATTTCGTCGATCTGGTCGATCTGCGGCTGCGGCGTCCGCGCTGCCTCCTCGTCGTTGCGGAGTACGCCAAGCAGTCGGCGCATCTCCGCCAGCGCGGCACGCGCGGCCGCGCTGATCGCGGTGAACTCACCGCTGACCGACTCCGAGATCTCACCGACCCGGTAGGGGGCCGTCTCCGCCTGCACCGCGATCAAAGACATGTGATGCGCGACGACGTCATGCAGCTCGCGGCCGATCCGCGCCCGCTCCTCTAAGACCGCCCGACGGGCCTGCTCCTGCTCGGCGTGCTCGGTCTCGACCACCAGCGCCTCGCGGGTCTGTCGCCAACCTCGGATTGCGTCCATCGCCACGGCCGCCGCGACGATCAGGCCGGACACACCAACCGCGTTCGTGGCTGCCTGCGCTGGCATCGCGATCCACAGGACCGCCAGCATCAGGCCGCACATCCACCACAGCACGATCCGCTGGACGATGGTGGCGGCCACGCAGAACAGCGCAACCAGCACCACGAACTCCAACGTCACCGCCCTCGAGCTCTCCCCGACAACGCCGACCCCGAGCGAAATGAACAATCCGAGGCGCCATGCCGTCAGCCGGAACCGAGGTGCCAACAACAGCAGGCCGGCGAACACGGCAGCAAGTTCGTCGCCCCTCCCCGGACCGTTGCCCCTCACCGCGACCGCCAGCAGCGACAGGCTGATCAAGACCGCGCCGACGATCGCGGCGGTCGTCATTAGCTGCTCCCGCCGTCGACCGAGCGGCGGACCCGGCTCGCCGCGACCGACGAACGTCAACGCAAGCCCGTCGCGCGCGCTCTCCACGAACCGCGTCACCGGTTCTGATCTAAGCGTCTCAGCGATGTTCATGCAAAGCAGGTTGCCATGCCTCCGGCAAGGGATCGTCACTCCTGGGAGGGTCATACGTGAGAGGGACACTACGGCGAGACCCACGTTTCGCCTCGCTCTTACGAGCGACGACAGGTTCGTTCCCCCGGGCGACGACACCACGCCGCTTGATCCGTAGCTTCCGGGGGCATGCGAACTCGACCCGCTCACGACGCCATCCGCTCTCGCCACCGCATCCGTCCCGCTGTGATCGCGGCTGCCGCGTGCTCCGTCCTCCTCGGAGCCTGCGGCTCGGAATCCTCCGCCCCGGCCGGTGCCCCCGGCCCAAATCGCGACAGTCCCAACCCCGCCCAGGCCCAGCGCGAGATCCTCGCGTTCACCACCTGCATGCGCGCCCACGGTGTCGTTGGCCTTGCGAACCCGGCCCCGTCAGACCTCAAAGCCGAGCTCGCCCCGGCCACCCCTCACTCGCCGGCGTTCCAGGCCGCCTTCCCGGGTTGCTCGCACCTGCTTCCGTTCGGTGCGTCACACGAGACCGAGGTACAGACACGGGCGCATGAAGCCGCATTCATGGCATTCGCCCGCTGCATCCGGAGCCAGGGCTTTCCCAGCTTCCCCGATCCGTCCACCAACGGCCAGATCACCCACGAAATGGTCGCCAACGCGGGGATCAAGCTGGATCAGCCAGCGGTGCTGCAGGCGGGCGACGCGTGCGTCGGCGTTACCCACGGCTTCATCACGAAGGCCATCGTGGCCCGCTTTGTTGCCGGGCACTGAACCATGGAGTGCTTCGCCGCCTACGCCGCTCACGAACTGCGACGCGAGATCACACTCCAGCTCGCGCTCGCGGGCATCGCGCTCGCGGACCCCGATGCCGACGCCACCGCCCTACGAAAGATGGGCGAGCGCGTCATTGCCGGCTGCAAGCGCCAGGAACGACTGCTCGAGGCGCTCCTCACCCTCGCCCGCAGCGAGTACGACCAACTACGACGCGAGCCGATCGACCTCGCCGCGACCGCCGCCGACGTCATGCGAGCCCACGACCCTCACCCACTCCGGCGCATCACAACCCTCGAGCCGGCCGTCACACTCGGCAACCCAGAACTGGTCGAGCGCCTCGTGACAAACCTGGTCGAAAACGCCGTCCGTCACAACATTCCCCACGGCCGAGTCGACCTCGCCACGCACGCCGCCGCGGGCCGCGCCGTCCTCACGATCGCGAACACCGGGCCGGTGATCCCAACGGGCGAGGTCGACCGCCTGTTCCGACCCTTCCAGCGCCTTCGCTCTCACCCAGGCGCCGCCGACGGCACCGGGCTCGGTCTTGCCATCGTCCACGCCATCGCCGACGGCCACGACGCCACGATCCACGCGAGCGCCAGAACCGCCGGTGGCCTGAGCATCGACATCAGCTTCCCATTGCTCTCGCCCGGATCAAAAGCGTCCGGCGCGCGGCTGCGCGCCACCGCCTGGCCGGACCGCCGGAGACAACGCATCTCCTCGACGCCGTGATGAATGGTTCGGCCCGCTCCTCACATCGACCCACAAAGACAAGCGCCCTGCCGGCGGGCGGCATAGAGGTCTCGCTGCTTCGTCGCGAAAACGAGTCGCCGCTCTCGCCGAGACCGCACGAGCGCGACGGCAACCAGAACGCAACCCACCATCACGCCTTGCTTGCTGGCAGCGAGCAAGCAGACATCGCAGTTCGGCCGTCAGCGCCGCTCCGCATTCACCCAAATCTGAAGCGCGGACGGCGTGATCGGGCAGGTCCCTACTGCGGCTTGCGGACAGCTCCAGCCACGAGGCCGCGGGTCCCTGCTGTTCGGTTGGCCTTGGGCTTGTGAGACTCCGTCATGCTCACGGCGCCCTGACCCGGCGGCGTGAGCGTCCGCTCAGCGATCACGTTGTGCGATTGCTCAGCCGTCGTCAGCTTCTGAGTCGGCCATGATCTGCCGCAGATACCGGTCGGGAGCGTCGAGGAACCCGCGCGTCAGCCGTACGGCTTGCAGATCGTCGTAATCGGTGATGTTGATGCCGTCCTCGTCGAGCTCGTAGATCCGGGCGCCGGGTGCGGCCAGCAGGATCGGCGAGTGGGTCGCGATTACGAACTGCGCGCCCGACTTGGCGGCGCCTGCCACCACCGCGAGCAGCGCGAGTGCCCCGGTAACCGACAGGGCTGCTTCCGGCTCGTCGAGCAGGTAGACACCGTCCGCCCCGAACCGGTTCGCGGCCAGCGCGAGGAACGACTCGCCGTGCGATTGCGCGTGGAGCGGAACGTCGCCATACAACGACAGGTCGGGCGCGAACCGGTCGCCGCTGTCAATGAACTCCGCGACGTTGAAGAAGCTCTCAGCTCGCAGGAAGTAGCCGTTTCGCGGCTTGGTGGCGCTCAGCACTGGCGCCAGCAGCGGAGTGTCCACATCATCGACCACGTCGCCGGGCACAGCCGGCAGCTCACCGAGGCGGTCGAGCTCGCCGCCTTGCTGCGCAAAGCCGATCGCCGCTGCGATCGCCTCGAGGATCGTCGACTTGCCGCTCCCGTTATCGCCAGCCAGCAACGTCACCGACTGGCCGAGTCCAAGCCGCTCGATCGTCGCGATCGCCGGCACGCTGAACGGGAACTCCTCGCCCCAGTGCAAGCGCTGGAATCCGAGCACGTACGGGCCTGGCCCGAACTGTCGCGTATCCCTCGCTCTCGCCACCCGATAACCGTAGCTACGCGGACAGGCGCCCAATCGGATGGATCCCAATGTCGACAGCATGCCGCCGCCGGCTACGGGTCCGGTCACTCGCTCGCCGCGCGCTCCGGCGAGGAGCGCTCCAGACCTGCATCAAGTTCGAACCTCTTCGCAGGCCGTTGGGCTTGTGAGACTCCGTCGCGGCATGCTCACGATGCTCTGACCCGGCAGCGTGAGCGTCCGCTCAGGATCCCTTTATGAAAGTCCGTCGTCATCGCGAATCTGTTGCGCGATCGTGTTCCCGGCCCGCAGGCGCGCCGGAGGTTCCTCGGCGAAGACGCCGCACCTTCGCCACGCTGCGCGCTAGGACTCGCACTCCGGACGCCACTGCTGGTCCGCGCACGCTGAGCGCTCTGACCGGCCTGGGATCCCGCTCGCGATCACTTACGCTCCGATCTCGCGGTCGGTCACAGCAGCAGTCCGTCCGCTTCGTTCTCAGACGGCGACCAAGCAGAAGTTGGTGGTCGGCCTGCAGCGACTACTGACCGGGTGGTCGCCAGGGAGTGGTGTCCGCCGGCGCCCTCACCCGTCGTGAGCTCAACCGGGTTGATCGCCGCACGCGCGATACTGGACGCCATGCGTGCGAAGCTGCCCGTGACGGCGGCGGTCGTGGCGGTAGCTGTGCTCACTACTGTCGTGGCTGCGGTGGGTGCGGCCGCTTCGGCGTGCCCGCGGGCGTTGCGCGGGCTGGGGATGGTGGCGGTGGTGGCACGCGGGCGTGTGGAGGTGATGGATCTGGCTACGTGCCGGACGCGAGTGGTGGCGCACGTGAGCGCGACCTCGCCGGTCGGGGTCGCGAATTCGCCGGTCGTGCACTTCCTCGGGGACGGTCGCTGGCTGGTCTACGCGACGACGGCCGCGAACGGATCGCTGCGCGGCCCGTTCGTGGTCCCGGTGACGGGCGGTCGGGTCCGCGCGCCGCTGGGCTCAGGGTTGGTGGCGTTCACGTGGGCGCCCGACGGCTCGCGGCTGTACGGGATCACCGGTCGCGGAGAGTTGGTGTCGGCGGCACCGACCGGCGGCCGCCGCGTGGTTGCGGCGGGGCTCGGAACGAGCACCTCCATAACCACTCAGAGCCTCGCGATCTCGCCAGACGGCCGCGATGCTGCGGTCGACATCTCGCGGTGCGGTGAGGTGACGGCAACAGAGTTGCTGACGGTCGATCTGCGCACCGGCGGGGTGCGGACGACGCTGCGCCAGGCGGGTGAGTACTCGACGCTTGCCGGCTGGTCGCCGGACGGGCGCTGGCTGCTGTATTGGCCGCAGAGCATCTGCTCCGCGTCGCTTGCCGCCGACGGCTTCGCGCTGTACGCCGTGGCCGCGGGCCGCGGGGGACACCCGGTGCAGGCGGTCGCGCAGACCCTTCTGTACCCGGACTTCCTCGCGTGGTGCGCTGGGCGACTAATCGCGGCCTCCACGCCAGACCGAGAGACAGAGCTTGACGGCAACCTGGTGCAGAGCGGGCCGCCCGCCTGGCGGCAGCGCACGATCGACAACACCCGGCCACTCAGCTGGGTGTCGCCGTCATGCTCGGCGTCGGGGCGCTGGCTGGTGGCCGCGGCGGGAGCCAACCACCAGATTCCGTTCGGGGCCGAGCACCGCTCCGTGTATCTGCTGCACTCGGACGGGGCGCTGGCCCGGCGGCTGTCGCAGCCAGGCGCCGCGGGCCTGAGCGACGAGGCACCACGGTTCTCGCGAGACGGAGGCTGGGTGCTATTCGTCCGCAGCCGGGTGGTGACAGTCGGGACCTCCGCGTACTCGCACGACACGATCGAGCTGGTCCGGGCCTCGGGCGCTAGCACCGCCGTCCCGATGCTCTCGTTCACAAGCGGCGATTTCAGCTACTACGACCACTTCGATTGGCCCACCGAGATCGACTGGTATCAGCCGAGCTGACCGGCGGCGACGGCCCGCCCAGAGTGCCGCAACCACGCACCAACGACCACGTCGCGGTCCATCGGAATCGGGCGCACCGGACTTTGTCCTCTCGGCTGGATCCGGCAGCGAACTCGACCCGAAGCAGCCTGATAGTGCGACCAGATGGCCCGGATCTGTCCCCCGGCTCGTCGCAGTCAACGTTCCCTTGTGAGACGGCTCGTCGGGCCTCGCACGGCGCGTGCGTCGAGCGATTGCTCTGCGAGAACGGGCGTGAGACTGGGGCGCCGCCCGACGCTCCCCTCGGTCGAGCGCGCGCCGCTCCCACCTGCCGGTTGCCCGCGCGGACTGAGGGTGTAGGCAGGGTCAGGGCGCGAGCGCGGCGACGGCCTCTACTTCGCCCAGCAGGTCTGGCCGGTACAGGCCGGCGACCTGCACGAGCGAGCTCGTCGGAGGCGCGGCCCGGTCGATGAAATCGTCGCGCACCCGTCGCACGCTCGCCAGTTCGTCGGTGGCAACAACAAAGAACGTCAGCTTGACCACGTCGCGCCACCCGGCGCCAGCCGCCGCCAGCGCGCGACCCACATTCTCAAACGCCAGCCGCGTCTGGGCCTCCCACCCCGCGGCGACAGAGCCATCGACAGCGATGCCGACCTGACCCGACGTCCACACCAGCCGACCGGCGGAGATCGAGACGACATGGCTGTACCCCGCCGCAGCCGGGAGGTCATCGGGCGAAGCGAACGAGTGCCCAGCCATCTTCAGAGCTCCACCGGCTCGGCCGTCAGGCTGCCGCCCGCATCGCCGGTGTTGATCGTGCCCGTGGGCTCAATGAGCAACACCTGCGCCTCGTCCTGCGCATCCGGACAGTGTTCGACGCCGCGCGGGACCACGAACAGCTGCCCTTCCTCCAGCTCGACGTCACGATCACGCAAATGGATCGTTAGCCGCCCACGCACAACGAGAAAAAAGTCGTCGGTCTCGTCGTGCTTGTGCCAGACAAACGGCCCTCGGACCTTCACGATCTGGACCTTGTAGTCGTTGATGTAGCCCACGATCCCTGGCTCATACACGCCTCTGAGCAGAGCGAACTTCTCAGCGAGGTCGACCTTGTCATCCACGTCGCGAACCTCCGCTTGTTGCAAGTCGGCCGGATGAAGCTCATCAAAGCAGCCGGAGCCGCTGCACCGCGGACGTCACACGCCGTCCGCAAGCAGATCCCGTCTGAGACCCCGGCTTCGTTGACGTCAACGCGTCGTCAGCAAGCGGCCGGTTGGTCCCGTGGCTCGCTTGGCGTTCCTTGGGTCCGCGCGGTGATCCAGGTCCGCGAGCCCCAAATGCCAGGAGGCTCGAATCGGGTCGATTGCAGGTCGTTGGCTAAGCGGCTGTCGGTCCGCTCCCCCTTGCCCACGGGGTTTCCTGCCTACTCCTCAGTGGGCGCTACCGATGATCGTGCTGCCCGCTCGGGCGTAAGCTCGTAACAACCACTAGGACAGGAGGCCACGTTATGGGCGCAAAGACCGATCAGGCCGTCGGCCGTGCGAAGCAGGCCCTCGGCGCCGTGACCGGCGATGAGGAAACCAAGCGCGAAGGGCAGCGCCAAGAGGACAAGGGCAAGCTCAAGGGCAGGCTCGACTCGGCCTTTGACAAGGCGCAGCACACGCTGAAGGACCTGAAGCACAAGGTCGACAGGAAGTGAACAACGCTGTGTGCTCGCGGGAAGCGACTGTCGGCCCTCTGACTGGCCGGCAGCGCCGATCGCTTACGGCGAGCTGCAGGGATCCGGCCGAGGCGATCAGCGCCCGTTCAGACGGACCCGCGTCGGATCGTCCGGAGGCTCGCTTCCCGCCGACGATGCAGAAGCGTTCGGCCGCCGCGCGGACGAGCGTTTTCGGTGGTGTGTCTATCTCGAAGATGGTCGTCCCGGCGCCGGCGTGGGGTGATCACCAGCGCGCCGAGGTTGGCCCGCCCCGTACGCTCCGCGGTCGACGAGGAGCAACGTCGCGAGCCCTACAGATGTCCGGGAGCCCAATGTCTACCGCACACTTGTCGCCAGCCAACTTAGTGCCCGGCGCGCCGGTGGTTCCCGTCGGGCCGTAGCGTTCAGCGCAGCCAGCCAGGGAGATCTCCGAGGTTCGTGACGGCGGCGCCGGTGAGCCGCTCGAGGTCGTCCTCGAGTGTTCGGAGGCGTTTGTCGCCTAGTTCGCGTTTCCAACCGTTGCGCAGCTGCTCGAAGATGTCGGCGCTCACTGAGAGCAGCTCTTCGCCCCGTGGACTGCGGCGCAGTTGGAGGGCGCGTGCGTCAGTGGGGTGCGGCTGGCGGCTGACGTAGGTGAGGCGTTCGAGGCTGGCGGCTGTCTTGGCCGCTGCTTGCTTGCTGACGCCGAGGCGACGGCCAAGCTCGGAGACGGTTGCTCCGTCGGGGCCGATGGCTTGGAGGGCAAAGGCGTGGATGGGACGGGCGTCTGGATGCCCGCGCGCGGCCAGCTGAGAGTGAAGCTTGTCGATCAACGTACGGAACGCTGCGCCAAGCAGGAGCGGTAGTTCAAATCCGAACCGGTCGGCCGGCATGACGGTAGATGGTGGCCGATCTGGCGGAAGACGACAACCTGGTGTACGATCTCGTCAACTGGGTTGTCTAAATGAGAGGTAATCATGGTTCTTCTTGTTCGCGCCGGCGAACGTCGTCGCTCCGAAACCCCGAACGCGACGATGACGACCTTGGCGTCACCGACCTTGGGCGCCACGGCCGGCTTGTCGATGTGGCAGGTCGAGATGGCTGCTGGTGCGCAGGGACCTCGGCACGTCTTTGACTCCGAACAGGTCTGGACCGTTCTCGAGGGTCATCTCGCGGCCGCGGTAGCTGGCGAGGAGAGCGAGTTGCGAGCTGGTGACACGGTCGTGCTGCCAGCCGGCGCGGAGCGGCAACTGTCGGCAACAACCGACGTGCGCGTGCTCGTCTGCGGTCACGGGGATGCAACCGCACGGGTGCCTGGAGAGCCCGCGCCGCGCGGAACGCCGCCCTGGATCGCCTAGTCGCTTCGCTGCCATCCGCTGCACGGAGAGCGGCTCTTCGTCTCACATAGCCGACCGGAACGTAACTCATCCAGAGAGGGAATTGCCATGACCGAGTCGCTGCCCGCGACCGCAGTCGTCCGCGCCTCGCGCGCCACGTTCGACCCGCGCCGGTTCGCCGAGGTCGACGCCATGAACACGAAGACCTCGACGTACCTGATCCCTGCCGTCAAGCAACTGCCGGGGCTCATCCACTTCTACGCGGGCGTCTCGCCGCACGGCTCGATGCTGCAGGTCAGCGTCTGGGACTCCGAAGAGCATTCGGCGCAACTGAATCACGTCAAGGAGATGGTCGTCGTCGCGCGCGGGGAGATGGAGGCGGTCGGCGTGACGTTCACCCCGATCGCCACCTACCCCGTCAGCTGGACCATCTGACCCGATACAGCAATCCGGATCACTACGCAGGCCATCCACGCGAGGTCCAATCGGACACTCGCGTGGCGGCGAGCCCTGATCATCGAAGCGGCGCCGACCTGCCAGCGCACTTTGTTACGAGCCCTTAGGCGTCTCCAGCAACCGGATCTTCCCTTCGGCAAACGTTGGGTTGGAGACGCGGCCACGGCGGCAGTCGGACGGGCCGGGTTCGCCGAAGCGCGCGTCCCGCTCGGCCATCGCCGAGTGGGGCAGCTCGCAAAGACGGCCCGAGAATCCCGAACTCGCGCTGGACAGCCACGATGACCTCGCCAGCCGTAGGCTCGCCGCTGGCTCGCAGGTGCAGCATGCGGCAGCGGACCCGGGGTCACCGAGGACGATGTGCATGCGCTGCCTGTCAGCGCCGTTGCTGCACTCTTGGCCGGGTCAGGCGTCTCGGTCGGCTGCCGCCCCCATCGCTTCGGCGATGACGGGCGTTTGGTCCGCGTCCGCGCCGTGCGCCAGGCGCTGCTCGGCGAGGACGACAACCGTCGCGGCTGCGTCGGGGTACTCGACGACGTCGGGGCGGTTGGTCGTGGAGACCACGAGGTAACGAACGGGCGCGTCGGAGCGGTTGACCAGGCTACGGGCACCTGTCCTCGAGGGAACGCGACCACCGCGCCGGCCGGCAGGAGCTGCGTCCCGTCCGGACCGCGCAGCGAGAGGGTCCCGGCGAGGACGAGCAGTGGCTCCTCGTTGGCGTGGTGGACGTGTAGCGGCGAGCCGACGGCGCCCGGGTCGAGCTCGTAGACATTGGTCGCGAGCTCCGCTGGGGTGGCCTACCATCGACAGCGCAGCTGCGCTTAGTTGGGCCGGGCTCCGGTTTGGACGTCGCCGGAGGGTGTATGGGTGATGGATCCGCCGTAGTTGACGCACGGCGGGGTGAGCGGCAGTGGTGAGCGGCGTGGGAGTTGGTTGACGACGCGCGACGCGCGGTAGACCGTCCAGCCCGGGCCGCCAAGCGTCTGCTCGGCCATCAGTACGGCGGTCCGCGGGTTGAAGATCAGCTCATGGTTGCGGTACGCGGCGCCGAGGCCGCTTCGGCCGAGATGGTCGCGGACTGTTCCGAGCAGCCGGACCCCCGGGATCAGTGCGGTCGCTCGATAGAGCGCCGCGCGCAGTGCTGGCCGGGCGTCGGTCTCCCGGAGGAAGTCGCCGACGTGGACGAAGTCCTCGCCGGCGGACCGGGGCCCGCCGTCGGCGCGCCGCATCTGCGCGAGCAGCGTGCCCGGATCGGTCGACAGCGCGTTAACGTCGTTGTTGGGCCCGATCGAGAAGCAGTGCTGCGCGAACCATAGGCTGCTCGTCCCGGGCTGCGAGATCGCGCCCTTTGGCATTGCGTCACACAGGCTCCGGTCGGCGGCCGATGTGAACGTTGCCGTCCCGAAGCTTTCGCGCAGCAGGCCCGACCCGTCCGCGCCGGTCCAGACCTGCCGGCGCTCGGGCGCGTACGTGACGCACTCCTTGCCGTTGACGATCGTGTCGGACTCCTGGTTGCTGGCCGACTCAACGTAGAGATACTGGCCGCGGTGCGGCACCAGCGACGGTCCGCTCGCGGCGATCTGCGCCAGCCGGTTCAACGTCGCCGCCAGCGCCGGGGACCCCGACGTCCCGCCGCCCAAGCCGAACGGCCACACGACGAGCACCGCGATCGCGAGCGCGGCGGTCACGACGGCGCCACGCACGCGCCAGGCGCGGGCCCCATAGTGGCGCCGCGGAGGCCGCGGAGCAAGCGCCGCTGCAGCGATCGCCCGGGTCAGGGCCGCGCGAGCGACCGTGATTGTGTCCTCGGCGGCGTCTGGCTCATCGGCACGGAAACGGCGGACCAGATCGAGTTCGTCGGTCATTCCGGGTCCTCCTCGGATCGGACGAAGGGTTCAAGCCGCCGCCGAAGGTGGCTGCGCGCGCGAGACATCCGCGAGCGGACCGTCCCGACCGGGATCGTCAACGCCACGCCGATCTCCTCGTAGGACAGCTCACCCCACGCGAACAGCAGCAGCACGTCCCGCTGGTCAGGGTCGAGCTTGGCGAGCGCCGCCGCGACCTCGTGATCGAGCCCGTCGTCGGCAAGCTCGGCGACCGGTGGCACCGGTTGCGCTCGAATCCGGTCGACAGCCTCGAGCGAGCGCTGCTCGGCCCGACGATCGTTCATCAGCAGATTGGTGGCGATCCCGAGAAGCCAGGGGCGGGCGTCGGTCGCGTCGGTATGAAACGTCGCGCGCCGGGTGAACGCGACCGTGAACGTCTCCGAGGCGAGGTCGTCGGCGTGGTCACGGCCGACCCGGCGGGCGAGATAGCGGTGGACCGTCTTGAAGTGGCGGTCGAACAGCTCGCGAAACGCATCAGCCGTCGTGCTCGACTGGGCGATCAGCTCGCCGTCGGTCAAAGAGCGCCCTTGCAGCGTGCGTGCAGCCATCACATGTTGATTGTCGAGCCCAGCTGATTCGGTTCCCCACGACCACATGGCAGTGTTATCGCTTCAGTCTGCGAGCGATGCCAGCCGCCAGACTCAGCCCCGGGTCGACCACCGCGTGCCCGATGCTGCAGAACCGGCAATACGGTCAGCCCGACAGGCCGTGAATCAGCCGGGCCCTGGTCGGATGTCAGGACAAGCATCTCAACGCCGGGCGGCGAGCCCCCGGAACACGAGGAACACGAGGCCCAGAACGGCGGAGCCCGCGAGCGCGGGTTTACGCGCCGGTCAGACCGCGACCTTGCTGGTGATGATGCGAAGCCCGACGTCGAGCTCGGCCTGTTCGAGGAGATGACCGTAGCGCTCGTGCCAGGCACCCTTGTGAAGGTCGTCGCGCAAGCGAGCGAGCGCCTTGGCGACCGTCGGTGCAGGAAGGTCGTGCCAGGGCGACGTGCCTGCGCGGATGGCGGGGTCAAGGAGTGCGTGTGGTCGCGCCCAGAGCGCTGATAGGAAGCGGTCCGTGCAGTCGCATGGCACGGCGAGCACTTCCGAGGTCGAGTTCGGGAGCCGCTCACAGAGCCAATCGATCGGCGGGAAGCGGCTGGTGTGCTGGCCGACGAACTCGGGGAGGTAGTCCTCAATGATCCACAGCTTCGCAAGCGTCGGCACGTCCATGGTCACGATCACGATGCGCTGCCGGGCCACCCGCGTCAGCTGCCTCAAACCCGCTTCAACGTCGCGCCAGTGGTGCAAGGTGAGAATCGCCATCGCGGCATCGACCGCGCCATCCGCCAACGGCATGTCTTCGACCGAGGTCTGTAACACAGGGGCGGCCGCGGGCGGTCGCTGGGCGATCATGACGCTCGACGGCTCCACGGCCAGCACCCATCGATCGGCCGGCTCGTATGACCCGGCGCCAGCACCGACGTTGACGACGGTTCGCGAGTCGCCTAGCGCGGCCGCGATCTTGCCAGCGAGGCGCGCATCGGGCTGCCGTATGGATTGATACCCGCGGCCGATCGTGTCGTACGCGGGCTGAGGAAGGTCTGTAGGCACGCGCCATCGATGATGACTGCTTCGGAGATGGCGATGTTCGTGTCTTCGCACAAGTTTTCGGTTGGGAAGGAGAACCCCGCCTGGCACGGCGCGAGGATGGGCAGCGTGTTCCCCGGAGGGGCCGGGACGGCATTCGTGAGAGGAGTTCTCGATGCGGCCGCGGTCGGTGGTGCTGGTGGACGGGGCGGGCCGGCGGCGGTCGCCAGCGTCGAGGCCTGGGTATCTCGCCGGTCGCGCGCCGCGCAACAAAGGGTGCAGTACTCTAATCGCCGGTGCCAGCAGACGCTGCCGGACGGATCCAGCTGGCGGCAAGGGTATGGGGCACGTGTGGCCGCCCGGTGGCCTCCTAAAGCCGGAGCATCGAGGGCCCGCGCCCAGCCGTCGAAGAGATCGTTAGAGGGGTGGCGAGCCTGTGGTCACAGGTCCGTCAGGCGCGCCAGGAGGTCGTGAAGCTGCTTGCGCTCGTTGCGGTTGAGCGGTGTCAGGAACCGTGCTTCGCAGGCGAGCAGCAGCTCGAACGCGTCTACGCGGAGCCGGTCGCCGGTGGGCGTGAGGGCTACCGCGTATGCGCGCGCGTCGTTGGCGTCGCGCTCGCGAACCACCAATCGTTTGCGTTCGAGCGCCGCGCCGAGCTTGAGGATCGTCGTGCGGTCGAGCCCGAGGATCTCGGCCACCTGTGTCTGTGACAACGGCGAGCGCTCGGCGAGCACCGCGAGCACGCTGTACTCGCGGGGCGTAATCCCGAGCGGCTCGAGGTCGCGCTCGCCCAGTGCCTGGACGCGCGACGCGGCGCGGCCGAGCAGGTACGAGGTTCGCGCGGACAGGTTCTCGGGCAGTTTCATCTCGTTCACAAGTATTCGACAGCGATGCTGTACAGTCCTGCTATCGATTTGTCCGCCGCCGAGCCCAAGGTAGTCGTCGCCCAGTGTTCAAGGCGGGCTGTTCAGGACGTTTGTGTGCGCGACGGACGGCTGATCACGGGTCAGCAGCAGCATTCCGGCCGGAAGGTCACACAGGCCTTGATCGAGGCCCTCGGCGTCTGAGAGATTGATCAGCATGCGGCGTCAGGCATTCCGATGACGACGTCGCGACCAATCCGTCCGTCGAGTCCTGGCGGGCAGGGTCGCTTGGCGGAGGTGCTCGCCTCGCGTGGAGGCAGGGCGGCGCCTGAGGTGCCGTTCGTGATCGAGCATCGCGAGGCCCTGATCTACATGCTGTGCGAGGCGGCGGAGCTGGAGCACGGGATCATGTGCCAGTACCTGTTCGCGGCGTTCTCGCTCAAGCAGCGCGAGGAGGAGGGACTGACTGCCGGCGAGCTCGCCGCCGTCGATCACTGGCGGAAAAACATCTCCCATGTCGCCACTGAGGAGATGCTTCACCTGGCGCTGGTGCACAACTTGCTCTCGGCCATCGGCGCCGCGCCGCACTTTGGCCGGCCGAACCTGCCGGCCCCGGCTCACCACTATCCGGCCGGGGTTAACCTGACTCTCGTCCCATTCGGCGAGCAGGCGCTGCAGCATTTCATCTTCCTGGAGCGGCCGGAGGGGATGGAGTACGAGGGCGCCGAGGGGCTCGACGTGCCGGCGCATGAGGCGGTGCCGCTGATGTCCGAGCGGGACATCGTGCCCCAGCCGCAGGACTTTGCGACCGTCGGGCATCTCTATCGGTCGATCGAAGAGGGGTTTAGGCACCTCGCCGAGAAGGTGGGCGAGGAGCACCTGTTCGTTGGGCCGCCACGGGCCCAGGCGATCCCGGAGCACTTCGGGTTCACCGAGTTGGTATCGGTCACCGATCTGGCCAGTGCGCAGACGGCGATCGACACGATCCTCGAGCAGGGCGAGGGTGCTCGCGGTCATTGGGAGCGCGCGCACTTCGGCCAGTTCGTCCAGATCCTGGACGAGTACCGCGAGATGATCGCGGCGAACCCGAGGTTCGATCCGGTCCGGCCAGTGATGTTCGCCACCGTCCGGCGGTGTGAGCACGACGACACGGTGGCGCAGATCAGCGAGCGCGTCACGTCGCGCTGCGGGGATCTGTTCAACGTTAGCTACGAGATCCTGCTGCAGATCTTCGAGCGCTACTTCGCGCACACGGAGGAGAGTGACGAGCAGCTGGGTACGCTGGCCGACGCGACCGTCGGGATCATGCTGCGGGTGCTCAGGCCGCTCGGGAACCTCATCACGACGCTACCGGTGGGGCCGGATCATCCCGGCATGAGCGCGGGACCGAGCTTCGAGCTGTTCTACGAAAACGATTACCTGATGCCTCACCGAGAGGCCGCCTGGGCGCTGCTCGAGGAGCGGCTCCGCGAGACGGCGAACTTCTGCGGGCTGGTGCGGGAGATCGCCTCCGGCGTGGTCGCGGCGGAACTCGCTCCGGTTCAGGACGCGCTGAACGACGTGGCCGATTCTCTGGCTTCGCACTTCTCTGACTGGGGAGCGCGGAGCCGGTTCGCGGCGAGCGGCGAACCGCCGGCCACGGTCACGACGGACGCACCAGCCGGCAAGGGGCTGTCGAGGCGAGCTGCGTCGCTCGCGCACGCCGTCGCCAGCGCCGAGGCGGCGGGTCCTTCGGGTGAGCGGCTGGTGGCGTTGTTCGACGGAGCGCGGGTCGCGGCGACGGAGGCCGGTGGCGGCGAGACGGCCAGGCGCCTGGTCGAAAGCGTGCTCCGCCCGCTTGCGGAGGCCATCTGCGGCAGGCTGTTACGCACGCGAGCGAAGCTGGCGCATCCAGGCGGCGTGGACACGGGAGCGACGGCGCTCGATGCGCAGCTGTGGAAGCTGGCCCAGGATGCGACCACGACACTCGCGGGATGGGACGGTGCCCCGGAAGCGCAGACGCTGCTAATGGAGGCGACCGCGGCCCTGCAGGACCTCGCCCTCGGTGTCGTGCCCGCCAACGTGCGCGGCGCGCGGCAGGCCACGCTTCGCGAGCTCATGGCCGGCCGAGCCCCCGAGATCCGAGGTGCTCACAACGGGCCTTACGTGGTCACGAACGCCGAACGCGTGCGCGACTGGCTCGGCGAGGAGATCCCGGTCACCCCCCAAATGGCTCTCTGCCGCTGTGGCGGGTCAGAGATCAAGCCAATATGCGACGGCGCCTGCGCGAGCAACGGCTTTTCCGAAAGGAAGGACCCGAAACGCGTCCCTGACAAGCGCGACAGGTACGAAGGGGTCCAGCTGACGGTGTTCGACAACCGCGGCATTTGCCAACACTCGGGTTTCTGCACCGACCGCCTAAACACGGTCTTTCACACCGAAGGCGCATTCGTGACCCCGAGCGGCGGGCGGATGGACGACATCATCCGTGCCGTCCGCGACTGTCCCTCCGGCGCCCTCAGCTTTGGTGTCAACGGTGTCGAAGCCCGAGACCAGGTCGACTGGGAGCACAGTCGCGAGCCGGCGATCGAGGTCACCAAGGACGGGCCCTACAGGATCACCGGAGGGATTCGGCTGACTAACCAGCAGGGTGAACTCGTCAAGCGCCCCGAGGGATCCTCGCTCGAGCACTACGCCCTGTGCCGCTGCGGCCACTCCCAGAACAAGCCGTTCTGCAGCGGCATGCACTGGTACATCGACTTCAAGGATCCGGTTCCAAATTCGGACACGACCCCGACGTTGTTCGAATGGGCCGGCGGACTCCCGGCGCTGACCCGGATGACCCGCATCTTCTACGAGAAGCACGTCCCGGAGGACCCGGTGCTGGCGCCGCTATTCGCCAACATGTCGCCTGACCACCCAGTCCGCGTGGCGAGCTGGCTGGGCGAGGTGTTCGGCGGCCCGAAGCTCTACAGCGAGACCTACGGGGGGTATAACCGAATGATCTCGCAGCACCTCGGCAGAGCGCTCGCTGAGGAGCAGCGCGCCCGCTGGGTCGAGTTGCTCTCCCTCTCGGCGCAGGAGGCCGGCCTCCCCGTCGACCCAGAGTTCCAAGCCGCCTTCCACGCCTACGTCGAATGGGGCTCGCGGATCGCGCTTGAGAACTCGCAGCCCGGCGCGAAACCGCCGCCGAACATGCCGATGCCGAGATGGTGGTGGGCGTGCGACGCGACGCCCGGAACGCGCGTCTCGGCGCTCGCGACAGACACTGCGAGTGCGGCACCGAAGATCGACCTTCCCGGCGCCGACGAGACCGTCAGCTTCGAGCAGCACATCAAGCCGCTATTCCGCGAGCGCGACCGCACGTCGATGAAATTCGCGTTCGACCTCTGGAACTATGAGGACGTCAAGCTCAACGCGCAGGGCATTCTCGAGCGGCTCCGAAACGGGTCGATGCCGTGCGACGGCGCCTGGCCGCCCGACTGGATCGACGTATTCGAGCGCTGGACTCAGTCCGACATGGCGACGTGATCGGGCGAGGTCGCGACCTGCTCCTCGCCCATTCGCGACTGGTTGTTAGTTGCGAAGTCCGCGCGGAGCAAGGCTCGGCGGTTTTGTGCGACGACGTCAGGCCGAAATCCGAACGCTCGGATCGGAGGTCTTGGGCGTTCGCTGAGCGATCGCCATGAGACGCCCGTCACGCGCGGAGATGGTCGTCGTGACCGGCCCAGTTGCGGCCGAGATGCGGACCGCGTCGATCGCCGATGCAGCAGTCCGGCGATTTAGGGGCTTGTCTGGGGGAGGGACAGCTCCTGCTCAGCGAGCTGGGCAGCTGCTTCGGCTTCGCCGTGCGAGTCAGCGTGTCCGTCGCGCGCCCCTGCCGGTCCGAATGCGGACCAGCGAAAGCCTCCTTCAGGGTCTTCCTCGACCGAGTAGCCAGATGCGCGGCCATGATGTGAATCGTCAGTTGCCACCCATCAGCACTACCCGGCCGGGGCAGTCGGTATGCAGTGCGAGCTCAGACGCGAGACACGACTGCCGCGTAGCGATACCGAGAAGATGTCCGCATGTCCGCGGTTGGATCGGTCGTTCGTGGCAGGCTCCGGCGACCTGCGCGAGCGTGCCCTGACCGATACTGCAACCAGCAGCGCTGCCGTCGCCCGGAATCGCCCTGAGATCGACGCGATCACGCATGAGCTCGTACCGACGGTCACGCACCATTCCCGTTTGCGACGGCGGCGCATTTGATGCGGTGCGCGTCAGCCGGCACTCGTCAGGTTGTCGATCGCTCCACGGATGGCGGGCGGTCTTGCCGATCCAGGACGGAGCGGACCCTCGGAGAGGTTGCGAGGGAACGCTGGCGGACGCGTCCTGTGACGGCGCCTGCTCCGTCTCGCGCGCGGTGCGGGCGGTCGCGGCAATCGGCCCTGGCGTGTTCGCTGGCTGAACGGGTATCCCCTGGGTATGCCAAAGCCACCGCTCCCCCCTGAGATCGAGGAGTTCCTCGCCCAGCCCAACACGTCTGTGATTGCCACCCTGGCCCTCGACGGCAGCCCTCACAGCGCGGCCACGTGGTACCTGTGGGAACACGGGCACGCGCTGGTCAACATGGACTCGAGCCGTAAGCGCCTGGAGCATCTGCGCCGCGATCCCCGCGTATCGCTCACCGTTCTGGACAAGGACGAGTGGTACCGGCAGGTGACGTTGCGCGGACGGGCCACTCTCCAGCCGGACGACAACCTTCAGGACATCGACCGTATCGCGCGCTATTACACCGGTGATCGCTATCCAGATCGCGAGCGACAGAGCGTCAGCGCGTGGATCGAAGTGGAGTCGTGGTACGGCTGGCACGCCGGCGGGTTCTGGACCGGTAAGCGCTAAGGCAGAGCTCGCTCGGGCGGCCAGCGCCATCCCATCGAGGACCAGCCCTCGCGGGTGCTCGAGCCGAGTCTTCAGTCCGGGCGCTGATGCGCCGGCGATGGGTGCCGCCTGGACGCTCGACCGTTCGCAAGCCGATCGTCAGTTGACGCGCTCGGCAGACTGATTCGGCCCGAGGGACTTGGCGAACCAATGTTCGGCGTAGGGGTCGTTGTTGAACGGGGCCACCTCCTGGTAGCCGTGCCGGGCGTACAGCCGGCGGGCCTCCACCAGGTCCCCACGGGTGTCGAGGCGCAGACTCGTCAGCTGACGTTGGTGTGCTTCATGCTCCAGTTGGCGCAGCAGCCGCGAGCCCAGACCGCAGCCGCGCGCGTTGACCGCCACGTGAACCCGGGTGACCTCCCCGATGCCATTTGACAGGAGGCGCAGACCGGCGCAGCCCAGGACGATGTCGCCCGCGCAGGCGACCAACAGCAGCCCGCGAGGCGGAACCAGGTCGTCGCTGGGCTCGTCGCTCATCGCAGCATCGATCTCCTCCTCGCTGGCCTCGCGAGCGTGGTATCTGCTCACGATGTCGTGGTAGTAAGCACGCAGGGCGATCGCGGCCAACCGCGCCGTGGGCGCCATGCGTGTCACAGTGATCTGACGGGCAGGCGACAGGTCCCCCAGTGTGGCGGACGCGTTAGTGCAACGTCGCCTGGTGGATCGCCTTTTGGGACGGCCCGCTAACGCGCATTTTCGCAACTCGGGGATGCGTCCCCGGGATATACGTGCCGACGTGAAAGCGGGGTCACGCCGGTCGCCTGATCGGCTCGACGGCCGGTGTCGGCATCGGTTGACTGCGGCGAGCAGAAAGGGGTCGCTTGGATCCTTAGATGCTGCTGGTGCTTGGTGCCGGTCGCAGGCCGGCCGCGATCGTAAGGACCTGGTCGCGCGTGAGGTTGTCGGACATGACATGCACGAACGTGCCGTCACGTTCGAGTTCTACCTGTGCCTGACCCCATCGTGCGGGTCGGGTCTTCATCTCGATTCCGCCGCGTGTGACGGTCTCCCAGCCCTCCCCATCGCCCAGCTCTCTATACGGAGTAGACCCGCCAGCGGGGAACTGGCTGAGCGAGATGCTTTCGTGTCCATCGGTCGAGCAGTAGATCAGCCCGATCTGCGTCGGTGAGGGTGGACGCTCGGAGGGCCGGATGAGCCTGCACTGCACCTGCCAGTTGGCAGGAACGGTGTCGGGCATCAGCACCGTGAACGGGGCCCGTTGTTGCGCCTCAACGAGCGTGACGTGCTCAACACGCTCCTCACCCCACCTCGATTGGATCTCTTCACCGGCCGGCGGCTCAAACCGAAATGTTTCATCCGCGATCGGCTGGTCGAACGCGACCGCCAGCGTCGTGATCCTGTGGAACGGCTGCTTATCCCGGATAGCGGTGACGGCGAGCAGAACACCGAGCTGCCGGTCGACCTCTAACTCGTAGAAGTCGGCACCGGTGCCGAGCTCGTGGAGTTCGAACGCCGGCCCATGACGGGTGTCTTGCGGCCGCCGGATGCCGTGCGCGCTGATCGTCGGCCTGCCAGCAACCTCGGAGCTCCCCGTCGGCTGAAACCGCAGCGAACTCAGCAGCGGTACGGGGTTCAGCATGATCTGAAGCTCCTCGCCGATGCCACTCCCCACGCTGGGGTCGTCCTGGTTGCTGTGGGCACCGTTTCGCTCGTCCCACATCCACCACAGCGGGCCGTCAGTGACGGCGTAGTAGCCATCCCGCTCGCCACCGTGATGCTCGACACGAACTCGCTCACCAGCCCGCCAGATCCGCACCGTCTCCTCGTACTCGGCCGGCACAGGCTCCGCCTTGCCCGGCCCGTACAACGTGATCGATGCACCCCGACGCTTCTGCTCCTGCGCGTTGGCGGTGAACGCGGCGTGTAGACGCTCCTGATGCCGCCAAACGCGGTACGTGACCTCGACCCTGCCTCTGGGCGCGTCAGCACTATGCAGGACTACAAGCAGAGCCCCAAGGTCGGCCCGATCCACACGCGGGTCGTCAGACGGTCCGGTCATCGCCGGCAGCCTAGCCGGTCTCCTCGGCAGGCCAACCAGCCGGCAGAAGCGGTTCTGCGGTCAGGCACCACCGCGATGCACAGCGGGCACCGCTGTCCGCGCCAACCACCACTTGGCGTTGGTCGTTTAGATGCTCGCTGCGGAGTGAACTGGTGGGCGCGATGCGGTCAGAGACGCCTGCGAGAATCTGGGTGTGGGTTCACCGCAGACGCTGAGCGAAGCCGAGCGACGAATCGTGGCCGTGTGGGCGGCTGACTGCGCGGAGCGAGTGCTCGGACTGTTCGAGGCCGAAGCTCGAGGCGATACCCGCCCCCGCGATGCGATCGCGCGAACACGGGCCTTCGGCCGTGGTGAGCTTGACGTAGCAGAGGAGATCCGCCGCCGGTTTACCGGCGGCGCCGCCGCACCCCAGGTGAGCACCCCTGCAGCGGCCGCTGCCGCCCGAGCGGCAGGACAGGCCGCCGCAATCCCTCACATGGGTGCGCATGCCCTGGGCGCCGCGGCGTACGCCGCCAAGGCCCTGGGTCTGGCCGCCACGGACCGCCCAGAGGCTGTTAGCGAGGAGATCCACTGGCAACTCAGCAGCATGTCCCTCGAGGCTAGAACTGCTCTACGGCAGCTTCCGCCAGTCGGTGAGAATCGGTCCGGTCCGCTGGGCCCCGGCCTGCTCGCATCGGATCTGCTTGGCACGATCATCCGAGACCTTCAGGCTGGACTGGCAGGCGCCGAACGCTGATTCCCCTCTCCGGGGAGGCGGGCTACCTCGCAGACGGATGTGCGCCTCCGGACGACTCAGGTGCCTCGGTCATCGCACCGTGAGACTTGCTCCTCGTCGCGAGCAGGGCTGCGAAGCGTCCGGGCGAATGTTCGCAAGAGGTTGGTTGATGCGACGACCTCAGGCCGAAATCCGAACGCTCGGATCGGAGGTTCTGGGCGTGCGCCGAGCGATCCCAGGCGGACAGCCGTCTGACGAGTCGAAGACTGAGGCGTCCGCACCCCGGCCATCCACTCGCCTGTTCTGAGTCTTTGTCGCGGGTCGCCGCGAACGCTACGGGGCGAGGTTCGCCGATCGATCAGGCTGGAGGGTGCTCCGCGATCGCCGGATTCTCGCGGTCTCGCGTGTCGTGTTGTGGTTCTCACCGAAGAGTGAAGCGGAACCGGCCGACGAGCACGGAGCCGTCGTGGATCGAGGTGTCCCACGAGAGCGTGTCGCGGCCGTCGCCGCCGTCGGGTTGGTAGGTGATGACGCCCTGGTAGGTGCCGAGGCACGGGGACTCCTGGTCCTGGAAGCGGACGAGTTGGCCCTCGTGGATCGGGATCATTGAGGTGCCCGAGACCCCGCCGCCCCCGCTGGCGCACCCCCGTCCGCTCACACGGCCTACGGAGAACTCGTAGACCTGGTGATGGTTGTCGGCAGCGACGCGAGCGGTGAACGTAACGGTGATCAGCAGCGTGCGCGGACCGGACTGACCGAGGCGGTAGCCCGGCGGGACTGCGTGCGGGCAGGGGATCAGGTTCTGGGTGAAAGCGCTGCGGTCCGGCAGATAGCAGATCCGGCGCGTCACGGCGAATTGCACGTGGAGGGATGCGTGGGCCTCAGCAGGCGTGACCTGCGGCGGGATGTATCTCGGGAAGTGGACGTAGCCGGCGTTCGGGCACGAGGCTTGCAGCGTCCCGGCGGCGCTGGGCGCAGGGAGCCGGCATAGGTGGCCGTCGCGATAGCGCACGGCCGTGATCACGCCGGATTCGAGCTGGCCCGCGGTCGTCTCGCCGGAGCTCAACAGACAGCCGCGGCCACCGATCGGGCCCCCGACAGTGCACGTCTGTGCGGAGGGGGGCAGCACGACGATGTAGGCGCCGTCGGGGCCGGTGGGCACGGTCCGTTGGCGCCCCGCGATGGTGTAGGTGATGCTGACCGCGTCCGGGCCGAGCACACCGTAGGCGATGTTGCGCAGATCGCGCGGCGGGCAGGTAGCGAGGCGCGGGAGCGGACGGTTCCGTAGCCCGCGCGCGGGTGGCGGGCTGGCGATGCAACCCGGGCCGTGCCCACCGAACGTCGCGCTCGCCACGACCTTCTGCTCGAACACGTCGACGAACAGGTGGCCGCTCGCGTCCGTGCGATCGCACGGGAAGTTCTGGGTCACTGGGATCGGGTGGAACCGTCCGTCGTTCCCGTAGGAGCCGTCCTGCCCGAGCGCGCCAATCCGGCCGTCGCGCACCCGGCCGATCTCCAGGCACGCCGCCAGCGGCCGCTTCTGGATCAGCCGCAGCCCCCACGGCAGGCCACCTACAGGATCGGGCGCCTTGGCCGCGAGCCGGACGGTGCCGATGGGCACGCTGGGGTGGATCGCACTCGCGTGCGCGTCGGCCACGCGGATCGCATCGCTACCAACCCGCGGGATCATCGAGATCGACCTGACCTTCAAGACCTTCGCGGCAAGCGAGACGGAAGCTGCCGCCGTGATCACTGCGAGAACGAACGCGATCGTCTTCGCCAGCCGCCCCACATGCATCCGCGCAGCGTAAGCGAGCCTGGCACGCAACGCCACCACGATCACCACCTAAGGGAAACGCAGCTACCGCCCGAATCCTCGCCGACGCGTTGATGACCTCGACGCTCACCCCGATCACCCGCGCGCTCGACGCTCCGCGATTCCTTTCCGCTCAACGCACGACCTCTTGCGCTCAACACTGAGTTGGCCTTCTCAGCGGAGTCGGTGTCGGCGAGTACGGGACTTACCGCTGACCGCACGCCGCTATGACTCGGTTGACCGCCGGTGTAGTGGGGTCGAAGGTCGGACTGACGCGGAAGAACAAGCCGGGTCCGATGATGAGGATTGGGCCAGGCGGGGAGTCAACACGCGTGGGGTCGGGGAATCTCGCAAACCCATGCGCGCGCATGCACTTGGCGAACCTGAGCGCCGCGAGAAACTGGCTCTCAGTTGCCTTGACGCCACCCGACGCACCTCCGGGAGCGAGCCGTGCGCATGCCCCGCGTGCTGACTTGAATGCTGGGGACCGTGGGTTGATCCCTGTGCCCGCGAGATTGAGCCCGCCGCCTCCCCCGCTGGGGTCGGGGAAGGTCGGCACGCCGTTTGCGCGCATGCAGTCCGCGAACTTCAGCCCCTCGGACTCGCTTCCTTGGCCTGTCGTGTGCGACGACCCGCACGCGGCGACCGCGACCACACAGCTGACGACAGCGAGAGAGCCCCAGACGTTGTGGTTGCCCGGCTTGCCCATCTTGTTGTTGCAGGGTTGTACGCGCGACCAACTAACAGCGCCGTAACGCCGTTACGTTGCTGTTACGCGCCCGTAGGGATCCTGGCCGGGGCCTTCCGCAACGGCCACATCCAAAGCGATCGCCGCCGATGCCCCCGGCTGACGATCCCATCGCACGTCAAAGGGCTCGTCGCAGTAGAGGTTCGACGTATGAGACATGGCGGCGCCGGCCCCGCGGCCCCGTGCTGAGGCTCGGAAGCGTCCGGGGGTCGGTTCGACCAACGCACGGTTAGCGCCGCGCCGGGCGCAGAGAAGTAGCGAGCGTGGCCAACGTAGTCCGGAGGACCGGCGGCGCCCGGCACGCCGCCATCCCCGAACCCGCGGTCGACGCCTCCGGACGTGAAGGTGACGAGCGCGCGTCCTCGGACTCCACCTCGAAGGTGTGCGGTACGGCCGCGTCTGCCAGACCCCAGCGCCCGCTCGGTCTCCACGGAGGAGCCGGCGAGCGTTCGCCGGATCTGGCATTGAGGAACTACACCTTGACCGCCGCCAGCCACTGTTCGAAGCTGGGGCCGGCGAGCTTCGCGCCCGGGTTGGGTAGCGCGGCGCCCTCGGCATAGGCCGCGGCGTCCGGGTCGCCGGGCTGCGCCAGCAGACCGCCACGGCTCTCGCGGATCTCGAAGGAGTCACCTCGGCTGGCGAAGAGCGCCGCTGCCACTTCGGCGAGTCGCTCCGCCTGCGGGCCTGCGACCTCGGTGATCCTGCCGTTCTCGATTTCCGGCTCCTCGGCAGCGTCGGCGAGCGTGTCGGCGACGACGCGGGCAGCCACGAGTTGCGTTCGCATCTCGGGCACGTAAGCGACGCCATCCTGGATCGTCCACCCAACCAGTGGATCGACGAACTCGTGGAACTGGGCCGCGCGAACGATCCTGACCGGGAGCGGGCCTTCGAGCAGCGCGTGCTCCTGCGCTGCCTTCGCCGCGTTGTAGCCGCTGTGGAAATTGTCGATACCGATGATCGAGACGAGGACGATCCGCTTCGCCTCGGCGGCAGCCCCGGCTCGCTGCAGGTTCCGCGCCGAGGCGGTGAAGAACGCCGTCGCCTCCTTCTGGTCAGGCGATGGCCCGGTGGCCGTGTCGATGATGGTCTCGACTCCAACGAGCGCCTGATCAAGACCCTCGCCACTGACTACGTCGACACCTTTCGAGCGCGCGATCGGAACGACATCGTGTCCTCGCTGCGCGAGGATCTCGACGAGGTGCGATCCGACACGACCGGTGGCTCCCGTGACGGCAATCTTCTGGCACCTGTTTTCGGTTTGCATGGCTCTTCCTTTCTTAGAACCGGCCGGCGGCGTAGCACCGGCAGAATCGACGTGCTAATCGTGTGACGCCGGGCGGCACCCAGATGTGACATCGGCTGGCGGCTAGTACCGGCCCTCCAAAGTCTGTTCGGGCGGGCGCCAGTTGGCGGCCGTTTGACGTTCCCTTCCGGACAAACCTTTAGGTAGCCCGTAACGGGATACGAGACGCCAGCTCGCCGACCGAGATTTGGGTTGGAGCGAGAATGTGGAGATGGCGCGAGCGCCCGAACGTGCACCGGTGGTAGCGCTGGTCGACGCGGGTCTCGCCGACCTTGCGGTGCGAAGCGCAACGTACGTTGCCCGACGCGGACAGGTTGGAGATGCCAGGACGTTCGTCATCCGGACTCGAGAAGAGGGCTGGCTGCGACTGGACTTGGCCGACCTTGACTCGGACGGGTCTGCGATGGCGGTCGTTGCGGCGGCTCAGACGCATCTCGAGCAGGGTCCTCGGCGTGCCCGTGCCGCTGTGTCCGGCACACGATCATGCACTTGTCGGCGTAGCGTCGGGCGGCGATCTCACATGGAGCTGTCCCGACGGGCTGTGGGACGGTGCGTTTGGCGAGTACGAAGCGCGGTCCTGGCCGCAGATCGACGTGAGCAGTCTGGCGCCCGATCCTGTCTCGACCGCCGCAACGGCGGGGAACCTTCCCGGCCGTTCGGACGATCGCAATCATGCGACCAGGTGACGAACTGGTGGCGGACTTTGGCGTGTCGGGGGCAACCGAAGAGCTCCTTGAGATCCTCGCTGAGGTTGCGGCTCCGCTTCGGATTGAAACTCACGTATCTCCGGACATCATGATCCGCGTGTCTTCTCCGGAGTGATCGCTACAGCAGCCCCGCCCCGTGCTGCTTAGCCGTTCGTAAGCGTTCCCATCTGAGACCCGCTCTGGCCCGTAGGAGGAGGTCTCCGGAACGGCCAATGCTGTCCGGTCGTCGATGCCCAACTGAGACCGCTGAAGCGTCCGCGAGGGTGCTCCTCCTAGCCCGAAGCGAAGCGGAGCTGCGTCCGGCTGTAGCGGAGACCAGGCGCCTGCGAGCGCTGGTGGGGCACCTGCCCATTCGTTACGCAGTCGCTAGGCGGCGTGACCGAAAGCCCGACTCGACGGGCCCGGGTCACCGACCTCCCGGGCCCGTTCACCGCGCAGACAGACGAACTCCTAGAAGTGGAGAACCGTGCTGCCCTCAGTGACCGTCGGCGGATCGACCGGCACGCCGATGTTCTCCTTGACCCACTCTGCGGCACGCCGGGAGGACTCATCGGTGCCGGCCTTGTCTTCGCAAACAGTCACGGTCTGTCCACCGCCGTCGTTGCGGAACGCTGCGTAGCTGGTGAACCCCGGCACGGTGCTGATGAGGGCCCTTACGTCATCCTCCCTCTCAGCGAGGGCATCGAACAGTTCAGGACGCTCGCGCACATCGACCTCTATGTCACTGGTCCTGGGGGCACGCGTGAGGTCGGACATGGCCTGGTTCCGTCGGTCGCGCCGGACGGGCTGATGGTGTCGGGCAGTGCTTTGGGGAGCAGCGGCCCAGCCCTGACCGTCTATGAGACGGCCGGTGGGCGCTCGCACTCGTTCTTCTCTGACCGTGTGATCGCCGTCCCGCGGGCCTGGTCGCCTGACTCCCGGTATCTCGCGGTGCTCCTGGAAACGGCGCGACGGATCACCAGCACTGGGCTGGCGGTCGTTGACACCAAAACGATGACCGCGAGGACGGTCGCCACCGGGCTGATCGAGGGGGCGAGCTTCGCCCCGTCGGGACCCGACCGGCTGGTGTATGGATACGAGGCGCGCTCGGAACCGGTCAAGGACCGCGTCGCGAACCTGTACACGGTCAACCCCGACGGCTCTGACCGCACGCCGCTGACCACCGACGGCATCAGCTTCCAACCGCTCTGGACCACCAGGGGGATCGTCTATGACCGGAAGACGCGTCGTGGCGCCCGCCGCTCGCCGACCTACCAGCTGTGGCTCCTGCACGGCGGCCATCGCACCCAACTGACCTCTCGGGCGTCCGTCGTGGCGATCGTGCCACAGGCGGCGTCAGCCAACGGCAACCGGCTGATCGCCAACTTCGAGGGCCTGGGCCTGGGCGTCAGCAGCCCGTTGGCGGTTCAGCTGTCACCGCGCTGGGTCCGCGCGCTCGCCACCGGCGGCACGACCGTGGAGGGAGCCGGGATCTCACGGGACGGCCGAACCCTGCTGCTCGAGCGCGGGGCCTCCACGCTCCCGCCATACGACGGTCTCATCGAAACGATCCCGTTCGGCGGCGGCCGGCCAACCCGGATCGCCAGCGGCGACTCGGCCGCCTGGAACGGCTGACCCGGATCGGGTCAGCATACTGACCAGAGCCTCCGCGTGGATCGAGAAGCTGGAGCCGACCCGAGCAACCGAAAGCGTCCAGTAGTCGTTCGCACTGAGACGCTGCGGCGGCCGCCGAGTGTCCGATCCAGGCTGAGACACGGGCTTCTAGGGGTGGCCTCCTTCGGAACGCAACGCTGGACTTCGTGGCTGAGCTGGCGCACCGCAGGCGATATGGGTGCGCGGCCATGGGGTGGGGAGCCGCGCGCCACCTCAGCGACTCAGGCTGATCACCCTCGACGCCCGCACCGCTGGCTGTCCGGCAGGTGTGAAGCTCGCCTGCACTGTCAGCCGCTCGTGCCGGGCGTGCGCCAGCAGCGACCTGCCCCGTTGGGTGAGCTTAATCTTGACGGGGACAACGCCGGCCTTGCGCAGCCGGGCAGTCGTGGTCGCGACCAGGATCTGTCTGGGCTTCTTGTCCTTGGCGTGGTGCTCGCCGTGGGGCAGGTAATACCAGTCGATCACGAGCCTGCCAGCCGACGGCGCGTTGAACCTCACGATGTAGCCCCGCTCCCTGAGCAGCTGGCCGATCCTGCCTTGGCGGCCGCGTGGCCTGAGGATCGCGGCCAGGGCCGCGCGGACGCTGGCCTTGGATACGCCGGCGGCGCGTGGCGGCGATGTGCCGGGCGGCGCCGGCGCGCTGGGCGGACCCGGCGCGACCCCGACGACGGTCGGTGCAGACACCCCGGGGCTGCCGGCACCGTCCGACGCGGCATCGACGGTCAGCTGAGCGACAGCCTGCCCGAGTGCGGGATGGGTCGCGGTGACGGTGACGGTTCCCGAGGTTCCGGGCTGGGATCTGATGAAGGCGCCGCCGACCCCGCCGAACGTGGCAAACGGGAACGGGTTATCACCGATCAACATGGCCGGTCCGCTGAGCGCGAGCGTGACGTCGCCGCTGGGGTAAGGGCGCTGGTTGCCGTAGGCGTCCAGTGACCGGAACGTGAAACGTGTGGCGTCGGTTCCGTCGCCCTGGATCGAGGCGTCCTCGAGCGCGAGCGCCAGCTGGTCCGTGGTCGTGTCCGAGGACATCTTCAGCGAGGTGAGCAGTTGCGACCCGACGTAACCGTCGATCCGCAGCTCCGGCGAGCCCGACCCGCTCACGGTTAGGTTCACGAACACCGGCGGGTAGGCGAGGCTGCCGTAGTCCGCAGTGTCCGGGGTCCCGGTCGTGAAGTGGGCTCCATTCACGTAGAGCTCGAGCCGGTCGCAGTTGGTGGCGATCATTGCCCCCTCTCCGGGACCGTTTGACGGAGAGCTTGGACCGAAGTCCCAGAAGAAGACCGGCGCGATCACCGGCGACACCGACGGGTCGCCCTGCGAGCGGTAGAACGCTGCCCCGGGCTTGGGTACGCGAAAGGTGTCAAGCACGCCCGGCCACTTGACGTTGTGCCAGATGCGGTTGCCGCCGCTTAACGACGCATAGTCGATCCCGGCCCAACCCAGCAGTCCCGCGTAGGCGCTGTTGGACTGCGCGATGTTGTGGACCTGAGCGTGCATGCGCGCCTGAATTGCGAGTGTGGCTTCGGTGTCGACCCAGCGGTACAGCGGCGCTCCATCGAGCGCGCCAACCGCCTCTGAGACCATGTACGGGACCCCGGAGATCGGCGGCTCAAGGACCGCGTTGCCGTTGGAGGAGTGGTAGTCGTCGTAGGCGTAGACGTCCTCTGCCCAACCCGACGTCGTGTTCTGGAAGGACATCGCACCTGAGGTCTGACGTGAGCCGTCAAGCGTGTCGGCAAGCTGGCGCGTCTGGGCATACAACGCCGGCTCGTTGGCGGTCTCGTTCAGGCGAGTCGCCCAAACAATCACCGAGGGACGGTTGCGATCTCGGACCACCATGTCGTGCACGTTCTGCACGACGATGCTCTGAAAAGTCGCGTCGCCGACGTACTGCCAGCCGGGTGGCTCCTCCCACACCATCAACCCGAGCTCGTCGCAGGCATCCAGGAAGTGGGGGGACTGCGGGTAGTGCGAGCAGCGCACCATGTTGCAGTTCAGCTCGTCCTTGAGCCGTTCGGCGTCCCGGCGCTGCAGGCGCTCGGGAGCGGCCATCCCCGTGTAGGGAAAGAGCTGGTGGCGGTTCAGTCCAAAGATCTCCAGCCGCTCTCCATTGAGGTAGAAGCCGCCGTCTTCGAAGCTCGCCTCGCGAAAGCCAGTGTTGACCTCGACGGTGTGGGCCACGCCGTCGGCCTGGATCGTCGCGCTGACCTGATACAGCTTGGGGTTATCAGGTGACCACCGAGTCACGTCGGAAAGGCCGGAGATGGTGAGCATCGTCACCGTGTCGCCGACGCCGGTCACCGCGGCCGTGGCGTCCGCCGTCGCCAGCTGCGTCGAGCCGTCCACGAGGGCGGCAGTGACGGACACCGGGCCGCTGGGGATGCGCGCCGCCGAGATCGTGACCTGGACGTCGATGCTCGGACTCGAGCTGAGCACGTTGACCGGCTTGGCGAACACGTCGGAGATAAAGACCGGGGGTGTGATGCGCAGCGACACGTCCCGGTAGATGCCGGCCGGTTGCAGGTAGTCGACGGCCCACGCCCCGCCCGCGGCTCCGTCGGGCGGGATCTGCGACCAGCGGCCGTCGACCACCACCGCCAGCACATTGTCGACCGCCGCCAGGCCGTCCGTCAGCTCCACCGACCAGGGCAGATAGCCGCCCTGGTGTTGGGCGATCTGCGCGCCGTTGAGAAACACCGTAGCGCTGGTCATGACGCCGTCGAAGTCGACGAACACCCGCGCGCCCGCGCTCGCCTGGGCGACATGCTTGCGATAGATCCACACCTTCTCCCACGAGGCGGCGTCCCAATCGCCCCAGGACAGAGGCGTCACGACGTGAGGCAGGGTGACCTCGGAGAAGCCGCTCTCAGAATACCCGGGCGCTTCGGCTCCGCTGACGTACGCTCCCCCGAACAGCCACCCCTGGTTGAGCTCGAACACGCCGGGAGCGGCCGGAGCGCTCGCCGGCGCCCCCGCCGCCCGGGCGAGCGGCGGAGAGAGGACGCCGGCCGAGGCCAACGCGGCAGCACCAGCGGCCCCCGCCTGCAGGACCTGACGGCGCGACAGGGTCAGGCCGGCCGCTGGATCGCCCGCCGGCTGACGGCGACACCCCTCCGGCTCGCCTCGCGCCAACACCGCGCCAATGTACCAGCGGGCACTCACCCTCCTTCGACCGCCCGGATACGAACGACGCGCTTGAGGATCATGCCGGCAGGCCCGTTGGCCAGCTCGCCCGCCAGCCAGACCACGCGGGGTACGGGTACGCGGCGGCCGACGTCGCATGCCGGAAGCCAACTGGAACCAGTACGCCAGGCATCGCCAGTGGCGGGTCGGGATGACCAGCTGACCGACCGGACCCCCCAGCTTGACGCGGCAACCTGTTTGCGTCTTCACGACCAGGAGCGTCGCTGCGGCTAGCGCCGCACCTCCCCATTCACGAACTTGGAGCAGCCTCGACCCGGCCTGGCGCCACACCTAAGACGACTGCTTCACTCAGATTCGGCCACGAACTCGGACCGAAGCGGCGCCCCGCTCCCGGGCCGAGGCGACGCGCCGCCGACGCCAAAACCCATCGCAGTCGAGGCCGCGTCTCGCAAGCCGATGGTCCAGCGGACGTTCTTGACGTCCTTGGAACCTCGTCGTCGAGGCCGGGACCGCGTCGTAGATGCGGAACGCTGCTCGTCGCCAACTCGGGGCCTCCATCCGGCGTGTCTAGCGTCCGCTCAGGCTTGGGCTGGGGCGGGGCCCTCCTGCCAGTGGCGCACTGTCATTCGACAGTCGTTCGACAATTGTCAGCGCCTGCAGTTGCGCGGATTGCTCATGATTGGGCCGGTGAAGGCGCCGATGGAACTCGGGGTCACGGAACCCCACTGCGCGTTGCCACCGAAGTTCTCGCCCGTCTGCACGTTGCCGAACTGCCACGTGCAGCCGAGCTCGGGATCGCGCACCAGAGCCCAGTACGGATAGAAGTCGCCCGGGCCCGGCGGCGGCACCGTGCAGCCCGCGCCGGTCGTGAGGTCGCAGGTCTGCTCGCTCGCCGATAGGTCGGTGACGAACTGGATCCGCGGATACGTCTGTCCGAAGCTGGTGGGTTGCGCTTGCGCGAACGCGCCCGGGAACGTCCCCGGTTGGGTCGACGTCGGCCAGTCGGCGCGATAAGGCGTGCCGTCGAAGTCGAGGTCGCCGATCGAGTCAAAGAAGACGTCGCAGCCCGTCACCAGGTTTGGAGGCGCAGTTCCGCCGTGTGTGTCCCCGAGCGGGTAGCAGGGGGAGTCGTCTGGCTCGAGGGTGGGGTCCTCCTTACCGGTTTCGTACGGGCCACGGCAGTTCGACCAGTAGGTGTCGCTGAAGCTCTCAAGCGTGAACTGCTGTGGCCCGGTGACCTTCGTGCATGGCTCGAAGTGGCCGATCTCGAACTGGTTGTTGATGTTGTAGGGGCCGATCCCCCACGGAAGGATGTTGCTCGGTGCGGCACTCGAGTACTCCGGCTGGAAGTTGAACGGGGTGCCGCTGCAGTCGACCGGGCTGGTGTTCATGAACCCGTTCGCCTTCGATGCGATCATGAACCCGGATCGTCCTGTCGTCAGATCTCGCTCGGTCGCCTCTAAGGCGTGACCACCCCCTGGCAGTGCTGCGTTGAACATGTGGATCACGACGACGTCGCCTGGATTGATCAGCAGCGTGTTGGCGTTCGGAGTCTCGGAGGCGAGGTTTGACTCCTGCGGGCTCGGGGGTCCGGTCGGGACGCCGTCGCGCTGGATGAAGGCGAAGTTGACCGGCTCCACGCAGTTGCTGTTGCAGTTGCCGCTCGTGTCGCACTCGAGGCTGTCGATCGTCAGCGCCGAGCACCAGTGCGAGTTATCGCAGCTGATGCTGTCGGCAAATGGAGCAAACCCCGGCGGATAGAACTGCAGCTCGACGAACGCCGCGCCAGCGCCCGGGTTGCTGGCCGTGGGTGCGTTGGAGTCCGACTCCGGCGCGCACGGCTGCTGCGGAAAGGAGTTGGCATCGCACACATTCATTGACATCCATGGGGCGACTGACAGCTCGAAGAAGTGGGTCACGTCATTGCCGGGATGTTTCACGGTCGGCAGCTGTGCCGGATCGACTGGGAACCGCTCGACGTACGTGATGTCGGCGCTCGACCCCGGCGCGTTTGAGAGGAAGCGCACCGAGGGCTCGTCGTGGCCGATGTAGTACCCATTGTCGTAGAACCGGCCACCCTTCAAACCGCGCGGGTCCGCGCAAGCGGCGGTCGCTCGAATCTCCGTTTGGATCGGGCTGAACCCGTTGCAGTCGATCTGACCGACCGGGTTGGGCGCCACGCTTGCGTGCGCGACCGCAGGTAACGCAAGCGTCAGCACGATCGCCAGCCCAAGTGCAAACCTCTTGCCAACGCCCATGCCCACTCCCTCGTACGCTCGCGGTAATGCGCAGCCTCCACGATCGCGAGGCCGTTTGTCAAGCTCTCGGAAAAACGCCCTCGGTCGCCCGCTTCCAGTGCCGCCTACCTGCCGATCGCCGGCGTCGACCGGGGTGACGGACGGCAGCGCGTCGAGTCGCAAGACGAGGTCCTTTGTCGCTTCCGAGTGTCGGCCAAACTTGTGCGCGTCGCGCTTGCCGTAGAAGTGCTGATCGGCGATGTCGTATTCGCCGAGGCGCAATACGGTCGTCACGAACTCCTCGGCCAACCAAGCTGGGTTGGCGAGGACGTCGCGGGCGTATCTGAGCCGCTCGGCCTGGTCTGCGCTCCGCACCGCGCGGTAGCGCAGATGAAGCGGGGTGATCGGAATGACAATTGGCGTCATGCGTCCTGCCGTCGAGCCGGCGCGCAAGAGTCCTCGGTGTCACTATCGAACGGGACCGGGATCGCCGGGCCCGGGACAAACGCAGCCCGGTGACGTTCTGGATCATCAGCGCCTGTCGTGGGGACCAGCGGGGACCAGCTGAGGACCGCTCGCGCCTACTCAGCCGAGATCCTTGACGCGCGCGGACACGGACGCGTACATGCCTTCAGCCTGACGGGGGCATCCACGCGAGCGTCGCCGAAATGAGCACGGCTCATGAATCGGCGAATCCCGTGCCTCGTTCGGCTGCCAGTGATCGTGGTCGCCACTTGAGATGTTCAATCGCCGCGCGCTGTGTCCGCTGGGCCTTCCCGTTCTGCGAACCCGGAAGCGACGAGCGGTGACGCAAATCGCCGAGCGGCTCGGCGTCCGGGCGACCCCCCCAACGCCAGCTCAAGGCCGAAGCACCGACCTTCGCCGCGAGCCCGTCACTTCAGGGAAATTGACTCACAGAACGCGATTCCTGGGGACGATCACGGTCAAAGGTCGGTGTGCGCCAGACGACATGGTCCCGTCCCCGGCGCCGCGTCTATGACCGTCGGCGGGGACCACACGCCGTGTGTGCGTGTCTTCACCGGGCACGGCGGTCTCCTACGATCCGTGCAGTTATGAGCTCGCGACAACCGATTCGCGTCAGCCTGAGCGGCGACCGCTCCGGGGAGTACGTCGTGGCTGAGGAGCATCCCGATGGGTCGCTGGTCCTCAGACCCGAGCACTCGGGCTGGCCGACCGCGCGGCGCCGCCACCCGCGCCCAGGTCACGGCGCGCTCGGCGCGCTCCTCTCGGGCATGTTGACCAGTAACTCGGGCGATGGCTCTCAGACCGTGCCGGAGATGCTGGAGGAGTGGGGCGTCGGGCTGCACGGCGACGAGCAGGTGCGGGAGTTCTTGCACCTCGAGGTCAACGGAATGGCCGGGTTCGCCGCGATTACGACGGCGAGAATGATCTTTGCGCCGCATCACCCTCGGGGACCGGGTTCCGCCGACGAGTTTGCGTTGGCCACCCTGAAGAACTTGGAACTCTCTGCGCGGCGCGGACGGCAGCGGCTGCGAGTGACCTGGGCGAGCGGCGAGACCACGATCCAAGGTTCCCGGGACGCCCTCGAGCGGCTGAGGCAGGCGCTCGTCGGCTGAGCACGGCCGGCGCCCCGATGCTTCGCTCGGGGTCCCGTCACGGGCGCCCGCTGCTGCCATCAGCCCCAACCGTAAGCGGTTGGTATTCGCGCCCGTAGCGCCCCGACGGTCGAACGGGCACGGACAGCCGCTGTCGCGCGGCTCGCTCCTGAGCAAAGTCCCCTGGCGCGCAGTTATCGGATGTCAGCCCGCTGTTAGCCGCGTCTCGGATCCTTCTCGACGTTCGTAGCCATGAAATGCGACGGGTTAGATCCCAGCAAATCAACGTGAACCGAGGCAAATCGTGCTCCTTCCTCGCCTGGTTCGTCCGGGCGGCAACGCGCCGGCGCACGAGGGGGCCGCTCGGGCATGCCACACACATCGAATAGGAGGACTACCTGATGAGGAAGTCTCTTTTGAGGCGGCCGAGCGCAGCACTCGTCCTCTCTTCTGTCGCGCTGTTCATGGCGCTCGGCGGGGGGGCCTACGCGGCGGCTTCGTCCGACAGCAAGCAGGACAAGAAGATCGCCAACAGCGCCGCGAAGGTGTACTTCAACCACCACATTGCCGGCGCGAGCGTCTCGCACGCAAACTTCGCGAAAACCGCAGGCAGCGCGACCAATGCCACCAACGCGACCAACGCGACCACCGCGACCACCGCGACCACCGCGACCACAGCGAATTCGGCACCGATCGCGAAGGTGACCTACGTGACGAACGCCGTCAGCGTCTCCCCCACTGGGGTGGCGGTTCTCGTGACCGCGACCTGTCCCGCGGGGACAACGGTGATCGGTGGCGGAGGGCAGATCGCTGATGAAACCAGCGGGTTCCTCAACGACTCCTACCCGAACGGTGAGACGGGCTGGTCCGTCGACTTCGTGAACGATGGAGCCGCCGCCGTGAACGGCACCACCACGGCTATCTGCGCACCGGCAGCGGCCACCGCGCCCTAACTGTGGGGGTCGGACGCCCCGGATCGTCTGCTCGGGCTGGCGCAATTGCTCAGATCCAGCACCCAGCTCAGCGCTGCTGGCTAACGGCGGGAGCGACGGTGGCGCGCGGGCGCGCGGGCGCGCGAGATGGGTGCCTCAGCGATTCGCTTGCACCCTTCGCTGCTCGGTGCTGGTCTGCCTACGCTGCGGCGCGTCCCACGCCGAGACGTTGCCGCGCGGCCGCGCGATCGACGCCTAGCGCGGCGATCTGCTCGGCGGCGGGATCTGGCGGGTCGAGCTCGAGGACGGTTAGGAGCACCTGTTGCGGGGGGATGTGGTGACCACGGCGCCTCTCTTTGTACGATTTCTCGAGCGCTGTCTTGGCTGCAGGTGTCAGTGGCAAACGGTCCCGCAAGACCGCTTTGAGCGTCGGCCTCGACGGACGTTTGGTCGGCACGTCGATTGGTATCGGTGGTGCGTTGAACGCAGCGCCGATGCCGACTGCGGCGAGCGCATCGTGATCCATCGCGTCGAGCGCGTCGCGGGCTGTCTGTAGGTCGCATCCGAGGGCCTGCGCCAGGATTGGTTCCCTGAGCAGCCCGAGTATCAGGTGCTCGGTGCCGACCTTGCGGTCACCGCGGCGCCGTGCTTCCTCGCGAGCGTCGATGTACGTGCTCCAGGGGTTCCACGCGTCGGCTGGTTTCGAATGCTTGGTCATGGGAGTCGCTTTCCGTATTTGGCGTGGACTGATTGGCGGGTAACGCCGAGCGCATCACCGATCTGCTGCCAAGACCACCCCTGCTGGCGGGCGGTCGCGACGTGGTCCGCCTCGACCCGTTCCGCGAGCCGGTGCAGAGCTAGAGCGGCGCGGAGCCCCAGCGACGGGTCGTTGGACGCGATCGCAGAGGCGATGTCTTCGGCGTTCATGGCTGTCAGTCGAGACTGACAACAGGTCTTTGTCAACCCAAACTGACGCCGCGTGGTCTCGGGACGATCGGGATCCCGTCCCGTGCATCGCGTGTCGCTCTCGCAGGCCGGCGGCGGACGATATCGGCCGATGCTCAAGCGTCCGCTGATCTATCGGCGTCCTGAGACACGCACCTCTATCGGCGCGACGGGTGACCAGGAGCACGACACTTATCTGCCAGCTGAGTCCGCTCGGCGCTCGCGCACTTGATATCAGGGCCGCTGTAGGCTCGTGTCATGTCCGGTCCTCAGACGCACTCGGTCAAGCGTCATCTCGACGTCGACGCTGATGGCTACGACGTCCAGATCCGGCGCCTGATTCCACACTACGACGAGATGATCGCCACCGGTGTCGAGCTGCTGAGCGCGCTGGCGCCGCCCGACGGGCACGTTCTCGACCTCGGTGGCGGTACTGGTGCGCTCTCATCTGCCGTGCTCGATGCGCTTCCCGGTGTCCGCGTTACGGTTCTCGACGTGGACGCGGACATGCTCGGCGAGGCCCGTCGACGGCTGGCCCGCTTTGCCGATCGCGTCTCGTTCCAGGAAGGCAGCTTCTTGGACGCGCTGCCGGCCGCAGATGCCGTGGTCGCGTCCTTGTCGCTGCACCATGTCCATGACCTGCAGACCAAGACGGCGCTTTACCACGCGATTTACGCCACGCTGTCGCCCGGCGGGGTGCTGGTCAATCTTGACGCGGCGGTGACCGAAGGCGCGCGGCTTCGCGGGCTCGGGTTTGACCGTTGGGCGGCTCGGATGGGTGATCACGGCATCACCGATGCGCAGGCGCGCGACCATTTCGCGGCGTGGTCAGATGAGGACCGGTACTTTCCGCTCGACGCGGAGCTGAGCGCGCTGCGCGAGGCGGGCTTCGATGAGGTCGAGTGTTTCTGGCGGCGGGAGTTGTCTGCGGTCACATGCGGGTTGCGCGCTACCTGACCGCCCCGTCCGGGTGCGATGACATTCCCCGGTCCCGCCCGAACCGACGTTCGCTCGACCTTGGCTTATGCGACGCGCTCGCGGCAGGATCGGCGTGCCCAGGTCGGGCGGCTCGGAGCGTGCGGTTGTCGATCCTCTTCCTGGGACCCCGGCTGGCGGGTTGAGCCCAAGGTAGATCGTCGGGCTGGCGTCGTCCGCGGTCAGTTTCCGTAGTCGAGGGGTCGCCAGGCGCGGGCTGGGAAGTTACGATGATGGGTCGGAGGGGATACCGACTGACCGAGAGGCAGACATGGTGGTCGAGGTAGAGGACATCGCGCTTGAGGCAAGCGATCATCTCGTCCACTTCTACGACTGCGAGTCAGATCTCGTCGAGACGGTCGGGAGGTATCTCATTCGCGCTGCTCAGGCTGGCGCGGCAGGAGTCGTGATCGCAACCGAGGGCCACCGCCGCGCGTTTGAGGCCGAATTGAACGCTGCTGGAGTGGACCCCTCGAAAGGACGCTCCACCGGCACGCTGACGCTGCTCGACGCTGCGGCCACATTGGCTCGCTTCACGACCGACGGGCGCATCGACCGCGAGGCGTTTCGACAAGTGATCGGATCCGTCGTACGCCAAGCCGGTGACAGGGGCAGGCCCGTCTGTGCCTACGGTGAGATGGTCGCGCTCCTCTGGGACGAGGGGAACGTGCTGGCAGCGCTCGAGCTCGAGGAGCTCTGGAACGAGCTCGGACGTGAGTGTCAGCTCACGCTGTTGTGCGGCTATCGCAGCGAGTCGGTCAACGGAGCCGAACATGAGGATGCTCTACAACAGATCTGCCTTCTCCACTCCTCTGTTGTGCAGGCCGTAGTCCGCGACGGCCTCGATGTACGATCGTCATCAGGCGCTGAGGTCTCGCCAGAGTTCCCCCCTGACCCCACCGCAGCCAGAGCGGCGCGTCAGTTCATCAGCGACAGTCTCGCCCATACGGGTCTGGGCAGTAGGTTGCTAGACGACGCTCGCCTTGTCGTCACAGAGTTGGCAACCAATGCGATCGTCCATGCCTGCTCGCCGTTTTCGGTGCTGGCCCACGTCCACGACTCCGGCGTGCGCGTCTCGGTCAGCGACAACAGCCCCGTTCGACCGACCGTCCGTTCCAGTGACCCACGCGCAGCATCAGGCCGTGGGCTGCAGCTCGTCCAGGCGCTCTCCAGCGATTGGGGTGTTGAAGTCACACCCGAGGGCAAGACCGTATGGGCGGACCTACGAGCGTAAGGCTCCGTCGCGCAGCCCGCCAACACCGGAGTAGCCAACCGACACGCTGCGTCGAGGAGTGGGACTGACACCAAACGGCCCCACGAGCATCTAGTTGCGCCGCGCGCAAGGCCCCCGGTTATCGTGCGGACGCGCCCCGTGAGCGCACAACGACGGTTGATCTCGCTTCCCGCCTACAAGGCTGAGGGTTCCTCTTCGGACACGTGGGCCTCCGCTGTCAGCCCGATCCGGAGCCTGGTCTGGACTGGCGGGAATACCCGTGACGCGGGCGAGAGCCGCATCTGCCCGCCGGCCGTGGCCCGGAACGGCTGACACCGGGAGCCACCCGCGCGGCGTGGCCGCGTCAGCTCGATCCGTCCGCAGTTCCTCCCGCCCGGCGCCTGCCGGTGATCAGCAGCCGGAAGAAGCTGACGAACCCGAGGAGGACCAGCACGAGTGACACCTTCTCGAGTCGCCTCTGGCCCGCCTCCGTCAGCTTCCGCGGCGGCGGGTAGCCGACCCGGGCGATCGTGGCCGAGAGCCATCCGGCCCACCAGCCCGCAGCACCGAGCCGAAGCATGTCCCAATTCTTCGCGTCCAGCAGGCCGCGGCCCATCGCCAGCAGGGCCGCCCACACGGCGCCGCACCCAATGCTGTACCCGGTGTACGTGTTGTTGAGGCGCGATCTGAGGGTTGTCATCGTCGGCGGCGTCATCCCGCTACGGCCAGAGTCTCGAGCTTACGCCGCTGACGGTCTCCTGAGAAGGGCTCCGGCGAGCCCAGGCCAGCAGGGGCGCTCGCCTGCGTCGAGGTCTTCTGCTCCGAGAACTGTCGCCGCGGCTGGCGGGGCTCGCCGGAAACCGGCGCCTTGACACCGATCCAGCGGGGAGAGGCAGCCACCGCCGACGCGACAACAGTGCTGGGTCGATCGATCAATTTCCAACGCTCTGGGCTGCGTGGCCAACGCTCGCCGACCCATCACCTTGCGGGCTCCGCGAGCAGTAAGCCCAAGGGAGGCGTCTGCAGTAGTCAAGACTGACCCGGATCGGGTCAGGAAAACTAACCAGAGCGTCTGCATGGATCGAGAAGCTGGAGCCGACCCGAGCAACCGAAACCATCCAGTGGTCGTTGGCTTGTGCGACGTCGGGCCACTGGCGCCGAGCCGCTTCGTCAGGTGCTCGGGAGCGTGCGATGCGCGACCGGCGGACCCAAGGTCCTATCTGCGAGCTTCGCTTCGTCGGCTGTCGGGGTCTTCGCTCCGTTTTGGCAGAACGGTCCTACCGGGGAGCGCTCGCGAGTCAGACCGGCGCGTCGAGCGCCCCTGACGTCGTGGCCCGCGGCGCGACATCGGAGTCGGCGCTCGGGAGGGGATTGGCGGGGAGGCGTATCGCGATCCCGAGGCCGGCGAGGGCAACCACGGCAAGGACGATCATCGCCGCGACGTAGGTCCCGTTTCCCGAGACGAGGTTGGAGACGAGGATCGTGCCTGCGATCGCAGTGCCGAACGTCGAACCCAGATTGGAGACGCTGCGCGACAGCCCTGAGATCTCGCCCTGCTGTTTCTCAGGGAACGCCGACTGCACGAGGTTGACCGACGGGGTCAGCATCACGCCCAGGCCGAGCCCGATCAGCAGAAGTCCCGGAGCGAACGCCCAGGCGCTTGACGCGGCCGCCTTGACCAGCCCGAGCAGGAGCACGATGCCGACCACTGTCGTACCAAAGCCGGCCGAGATCAAGGTCTTCTGCAATCGCCTCTTGGCCAGCCGCTCGGCGGCAAGGGAGGAAACGAGGACCCCGACCGTGGCGGCGGTGAAGATCACGCCCGTCTTGATCGCTGAGTAGTGGCGTTCGGTCTGCAGGAACACCGACACGACAAACGAGACCCCCATCAGCAGCAGCCACTGCAGGTTCTGGGTGATCAGGCCCAGATTCGAGGTGCGGTTGCGGAACAGCTCGATCGACAACAGCGGCTCCTTGCCCGCTCGTTCGCGCGAGCGGATGAAAACGATGAACCCGGCCAGGGAGGCGATGCCGATCGCCAGGAACGCGACCAGCAGCGTGTTGTTGACCCCTGCCTGCAGGATCCCGAGCACGACGAAGAACATCCCGACCGCCGACAGGATCGCTCCGACCGCGTCGAACGGACGGTCGGGGTCTGGCGCGACCGGGTCGACGACACGGCGGCCGAGCACGATAATCGTCGCGACGAACCTGGAAGACGAACGCGGCTCGCCAGCTGATCGCCGAGGTGATCAGGCCGCCGATCAGCGGTCCGGCCGCGGCGCCGAGCCCTGCCAGCCCGCTGATCACACCGAAGGCCTTGGCTCGCGATTCCAGCGATGTGAACGCCATCGTGGTGAGGATGTACACCGGCGGGATCAAGAACGCCGTGCCGACACCCTGGAATACCGAGTTGCCGAGTATCAGCACGCCGAGGTTCGGGGCGATCGCGCTCAGCACGGTGCCGATGCCGTACAGGATCAGGCCGCCGAGGAAACACCGCTTGCGCCCCCACCGGTCGGTCAGCTTGCTGCAGGGGATCATCAGCACCGCCATGATCAGCAGGAACAGAGTGATCGTGGTCTGCACGCCCTTTACGTCCGTGTGCAGGTCGTGGCTGATGTCGTTGATCATCACGTTCATGTTCGAGCCCGCGAAGCTGCAGATGAACTGCGCCAGCGCCAGCGGGGCGATGAACGCGCGCGGGGACTTGACCCAGGACGCTGTCCCTGAGGCTTGCTTGGATGGTGTCGCGCTCATGCACCGCCCCGCTCGGCCTCCTGAGAGGCGGCGTCGGCATTTGACAGGGGCCTTAGAGCATCCTGGAGCTTCTCTGCGTCGGCGTCGGCGAGTGTTGTCTTGATCACGGTGCCGCCGTGCTTTCTTAGAGCCGCGATCGCCTTGTCGGGGTCGGCCTGCTCGATCACCAAGAACAGCGCCGACGTGCCCGGTTGCAGGTGTTCGCGCACTTGGCGCTGGAAGTCTTCGCCAATGCCCTTCTCTTTCAGATAACCGAGCCGCGCACCGAGTCCAGCGCCTAACGCCCACCCTGCGAGTGGGAGAAGGAACAGTGAGCCGAACAGCAGAGCCCAGAACCCACCCCAGATCGCGCCGCCGGCCATCGGTATGCCCTCGTGCGAGGTGTGAACGTGAAACGTTCCATCGACGTCGCGCGAGATCATCGCCACCTGCTCGACTCGGAGGACCAGCTCGTCTTCGAGTCCAAACACGGTGCCCCGCGCTTGCTCGGCGGTCCCCTCATCGGGGTAGGCGATCGCAACGATAGTTGTCAGTTCGCTCCTCCTGTTCGATTGCTCCTACCGAGGTAGCCCGGCCGGTTCGGCGAGTCCGATCGTGGGCGTACCAACAACGTACGCGACCCACTCCGACCCGGTGTGTCGAATCAGCTTCCCGCAGAAACCATCTCGACCCGTCCGAGACACCTGCGCCACGAACCAGGAGCACTCTCTGCAACGGCGGCCGCCGCGCCTGAGACGGGCGCTTCCAGCCGAATACGGCCACGAGCTCGCACCGAAGCCCGCGGCCGGGTGACGGCGCAAGCCGATGCGCCGGCGGCCAAACGGCGCGTCGCAGTTTGGCTTTGGCTTGTGAGACGACCCTGATCGCCGGCACCCGACGGCCTCGGCAACCGCTCGGAAGCGTCCGATGGTCGATCCCGTCTGAGACCGCGCTTGGGCGCTCCGCGAGAGTGTTGCTCGTAGCCAATCCAGCAGCGTCGTCTACGTGCTGCATTCGGAGGCGCGTTTCTCGCCCCATCCGTGCTGCAGTTTGGAAATGAGCGCTTTGCGGTGTCGGCTAAGCAGTCTGCTTGCGCATTTGCGGTCGGCGGGATACTGGGGTTATGGGGAAGAACGAAGCCCCTGATCGTTCGAGCGAGTCGTCGGACCTGCCGGAGGTGATCCTGGTGGAGATCAGGGTGCTGGGGGACCCGGATGCGCGCACCTTTCGCGAGCGGATCGTGGCGATCCAGAAGGTCACCCGGTGGCCTCTGATTGTTGCGCTCGTGCTGTTGGCCGCGATCCTCGCTATGGCGGGCACGCTGCTAGGCGGCCCTGACGACGCTCGGCACGTGGTGAGTGCCTTGGCGCGCGAAAGGGGACCAGCAGGGGTCGCAGCGGCCTACGGTTACCCGCTTCGCTGCTTGAGCATCACGATCCTTGCCACGGACCAGGCGTACGCCCGAGCCGACTTCAATCACCTGCGCCCTTGCGGGCGCTTCACCGGATACTCGACGGCAATCTTCCACCGCGTTATGGGCGCGTGGCGCCCGGTGCTCGATGCGGCCGGCTACGTCTGCCCGGTCGCCTCGCTACCCGTCAATGTGCAAACAGAACTCGGCGTGTGTCTGCAGCCGACCAGCCAGCTACATGCCCTGAACTGAGTCAGCGCCCGGCGTCTCCCTGCAACAGCTTCTAACACTGTCGCCTGGATCGAGAGGCAGCAGCCACCCCGAGCTCGTCGACTGTCCGTTGCTCCTTGGTTAGTGAGACGGCCCGGGCCGCCCGGGCCGCACCGTCGCGATGGCCGTCGCGAGCGTTCGGTTGTCGATGCGCTTGTGCAACGGGGACATGCTGGCCGCGCAAGTAACGGCCCGCGTCGCCTGGCGCCGAGTTTCGGGTGCCCCGAGGAAAGCGGTCCTGCGGCGTGGAGTCTAAGCGCGGGAAGCGCGGCGCGGACGGCAGACGCCCGCCGGACCCGCAGCGGGCGAACGGCGCGCAGCACCCGCACCGGCCGCTCGCGTCCGAAACCCCAGCGCGCGTGCGGCCCGCCGTAATCGGGGACAGGCGATCCGGCCAGCGGCCAGATCCGCCTCCGACTGCTCCACGCCGACAGGGGACACAAACATTGACGAAGGCAGGCCAGCGCGACCGACAGCTTCCCCGATCCCCAGCCGCGAGCGGAAGGGGGAGTTCGTGTTGTGAGGAGCTACCAGGCGCCAAGAACCGGTGCACCCCAGCACACCGTTTGGTGATCACGCTGAGCCGCGCTCAGACCCGGGTCCGTGATCACAACCAATGACGCTTAACCGTGCGATCGCGGGCGAAGGTCTCGCTCACCGACCACGGACTCAAGGTCGTGAGAGTCGCCTTGGTCGAGCCGAGGGGTGCGGGGGATTAGATTCTCCTACGTGACGGCGACCGACTTGGCACACGTCGGGGGCGAGGAAGCGGCCGACTCAGGGTTCGGGCACTGGGTGCCGGTGCGCCGCGGCGTCCTCGTCCTGTACTTCATCTCGCTCGGGGTCTGGAGCGCCCACTATGGGATTCCCGTGCAGCGCGAGCTGGTCGTTGCCTGGGTGTGCGGGGCGCTCGCCTGCGCGTCGCTTGGCCGGCCGTGGCGCGACGTACTCCGACTCGTCCGTGACTGGCTGCCGATGATGATCCTGCTGAGCGCCTACGACTTCACGCGCGGCGCGGCCGACTCCCTCGGCGTCGGCGTCCATGTCCACCCGATGATCGACTTCGACCGCTTCGTGTTCTTCGGCACGACGCCAACCCAGTGGCTGCAGGCGCACGTGAACAACCCGAGGGTCGTCAACTGGCTCGACGTCGCCTTCACGCTGATCTACACGTCCTACTTCATCGTCCCGTTCACCGTCGCAGGGTTCCTGTGGGCGCGCGACCGGCTCGAGTTCCTGCGCTTCTCCCGGCGGCTCGTCACCCTCTCCGCCGCCGGCCTCGCCACCTACATCGCGTTCCCGGGCGCCCCGCCGTGGATGGCCGCCGACATGGGTCTGTTGCACGGCGTCACCCGCACCACGTCAGACGGCTGGCAGATCATCGGCGGGAGGACGGTCGAGCTGTTCAACGAGGGCCAGGCCAGCGTGAACCAGGTCGCCTCGGTGCCGTCGCTCCACTCGGCGATAACGATGCTGGTGGCGCTGTTCCTCTGGCCTCGCGTCCGCCGCCCGCTGCGGCCGTTGCTTCTGCTCTATCCGCTGGCCATGGGGGTGACGCTCATGGCCACGGGTGAGCACTACTTCTTCGATGTCCTGCTCGGGTGGATCTACGCCGGCAGCGTGATGGGCGCATGGGCGTGGTGGGAACGCCGGCGGGCGCGCGTGACGGTGCGCGGCCGGTCGCGACCTCCCCATTACCAGTTTCCGGCGGCCGATTCCGAGGTCCGAATACCGGGAGACTAGCGGCGCCATTCTGGCCGAGGAACCCGGTTTGATATCCAGGTGGATGTCAACCAGGTTGGGTGGTCGATCCCAAACGCGAGTCCTGCTGGAAGGGGGCGCGAAAGCCAGCGTCGGAGGCCAGCTGGCGCGGGCAGCTTCAGTGCCGCACGGCGGTCCAGCGCGAGGTGGGAAAGTCAGCGCACGCCCCAGATACTCCTCGCGGAAGGGAGGCAGGGCTTTCGCGACCGTCCCGCACAGCCGAGTCACGCCTCGCGGGGTCACGCCAGGGCGGCTGGTGCGTCGGGCTCGGGGCGGGTGTGGCTCACGAAGGAGGGTCGTTGTTGGACTGGGGGAGTCTGTATCCGATGCCGGGTGTGTTTTGGATGACCTGGGGTTCTCCGAGCTTGCGTTTGAGCCGGCCGATCGTGACGCGTACGGTGTTGGTGAACGGGTCCGTGTTCTCATCCCAGGCTTGCTCGAGCAGACGTTCTGCGCTAAGCGCGCCGGGGCTGGCCCTGAGCAGCGCTTCCAGGACGGCGAACTCTTTGGCGGACAAGGCCAGCTTTCGGCCGTCGCGGGTGGCGTTCCGCCCGACCGGGTCGAGCTCGATTCCTGCGGCGGCGAGTGTGCGGTCTTGGGCGGTGGGTTTGCGTCGGGCGAGCGCTTGGATGCGGAGGACTAGCTCGGGGAAGTGGAAGGGTTTGGGGAGGTAGTCGTCGGCGCCGAGCGCGAGCCCGGCGACCCGCTCGGCCGCTCCCGCGCGTTGCAGGGAATCCGGCGCCGCGCTCGCGATGCGCGTGTCGCAAGCAGAGCAGGACTGGCCGCCACGATCACCGCGTGCCGGGGCGAAACTACGACACGCTGCTGGATCACGCCTCGACCGATTACGCGCATGCCGTGACAGCATTGCGCTCCGATCGGCAACGTGTGCGCCTCGAACGCGCGATCGCGACTGCTCTGCCACGCGAGGAGCGCCGGGCATGGTGATCGTGTCCGTGGCGAAGCACGGGCCGAGCTAGCGGCCTCCGGCGACGTTCTCGCGAGTTGCCCACGATGAATAGGAGTAGTGTGGGCTGAGAACTGGCCCGGCGCACAGAAAAGTTCGCCAATGCCTGAGTGTCACCGACGGCGGTAGGACGCCATGAGGTGTGAAGCGGGCGGACTGGATTTGACCGTCGGGCTCGTGCGTACGTCCTCAGGGCGCTACGCCGCCAAACGTGGTGGCCGCGTCCCAATGCGGACGCTTCGGGCACGGCGCGCTGGTCGCCCATACAGCTAGATCGACAAGCAACGTGAGTTACCTGACCCGGTCGCGCCACCAGCCGCCATCGCCCCGGCGCAGCAGATCCATCAGTCGCACAAGAGACCCGTCCACATCCACCTCAGGAAGGGGCCTAACCATGGCCGTAGGAATCCGAATCAAGCTCGCAGGAGTCACCGAAGAGCAGTTCGACGCAGTGAACAAGCACATCGACCCGGCGTCGAACCCCCCGAAGGGGCTGCTGTTTCACGCCTCGGGCCCGATCGAGGGAGGGTGGGGCGCGATCGACTTCTGGGAGTCACGCCAGGACTTCGACGCGTTCGAGCCGCGGATCGGAGCCGCGGCCGGCGCCGCCGGCGTCCAGTTGCAGGGACCGCCGGACATCAAGGAGTTCTCGGTTCACGAGACCTTCGCGGGGTAGCACCCGCGCGGGCGCTGCGTAGGTCGCCCAGTCAGCAACTGGGCTCCTACGTAGCCTGGGACAGCGCGTCGGCATCACCGCACGGAGGCCACAGGGCGTCTTTTCGTCGATGGGCATTTGAGACGCGGACGCTTTCCGCGCAACGCACGACGCGGGCGCCTAGCGGCGCCGAGTAGCGCGGAGGGTCGACGGGAGGTCTTGCCTTCGGGGCCATGCCCTTTGCTATCGCAGGACCCGCGGCAGCCCGAAGTGCGGGACCGCGCTGTTGCCGCCGAACCAGGTGATCGCAGCGATCTGCCGGCCTTCCAGGGTTAGGACGAGCATGCCGTACAGCCGGGCGATCTCGGTCTTGAGGGTTGGGAAGTAAGCGCCGAATGCTGGCTGGGTGTTGGCACGGGTGGGCACCAGCAGCGGCGCGCCTCGCCTGATCGTGCGGTCGCCGAGAAACGCGCCGATCGCGGCGGGACCCTGGTATTCGTAGGGCTCGGGCGGCATCGTGACCCAGGCGTCGTCGGTCAGCAGGGCGACCACGCCCTCGATGTCGCCTGTCTGGATCGCGTCGGCGAAGCGGCCGACGGTGTCGCGCTCGCGTTTGGAGTTGGGGAGCGGCGCCCGTCCGCGTCCGGCGGCGGGCAGCCGCGATTCGAATGCCGCGCGGGCGCGGCGCAGCAGGCTGTTGACCGATGGTGCGGTGGTCTCGAGCATCTCGGCGACCTCTTCGGCGTGGTAGCCAAGCACGTCGCGGAGCACGAGCACCGCGCGCTGCTGCGGAGGCAGGTGCTGCAGGCCGACGATAAACCCCAGTTCGATCGCCTCTTTGCTCTCGTAGCGGGCCTCCGGGCTGGGAGCTTGGTCAGCGATGCCCTCCAGCAGGACGTCAGGGAAGGGCTCAAGCCATATCGCCTCGCCGTAGCGGGTGGGCTCGGGCATCTCGGTCGTCCGCTGCAGGTCCTCCGGGCGGCGCCGGGTCGCCCGGAGCGCATCGAGAGAACGGTTGGTCGCGATCCGGTACAGCCAGGCGCGGACCGACGCGCGTCCTTCGAACGCATCAAGCCCGCGCCACGCGGCGAGGAGGGTCTCTTGGAGCAGATCCTCCGCGTCCTGGGCCGACCCGACGATCCGGTAGATGTGCACCTGGAGCTCACGCCGGAACGGATCGGTCAGTTCGCGGAACGAGTCCTCTTCGCCAACGCGTGCACGCTCGAGGGCCTGGTTGGTCACGCTCGCAACCTCGCAGCGACTGTTCCTTTCACCCGCATCACCGTAATGACGCCGGCGCGCCCGGAAACTCGTCGCTCAAATTTCCCTCGCCGCGAACGTCTCAACACACGAAACACCCACAAGCCCAAGCAAGGAGAATCAGGATGGGAAAGATCGTGGTCAGTCAGAATGTCTCGCTCGACGGCGTCGTCGAGGACCCGAGCGGCGAGGGAGGGTTCAGGCACGGCGGCTGGTTTGAACAGTTCATTGGCCAGGACTGGGAGGCGTGGGCGGAGGTCGAACTGGCCGAGGCACAAGGCGCCGAGGCGCTGCTGTTGGGTCGCCGGAGCGACGAGTACTTCGGCACACGGTCGTCATCTCAGAGCGGCGAATGGGTCGACAGTTTGAACCGCCTGCCCAAGTACGTCGTGTCCGCGACACTCCAAGAGCCCAAATGGACGAACGCGACCGTCCTGGCGGGCGAGGTAATTAGCGAGGTCTCGAAGCTCAAGCAACAGATACAGGGGGAGATCGTCGTGTACGCCAGCCGCCCGCTCGTGCACACGCTGATGGAGCACGACCTCGTCGACGAGCTGCGGCTGACCGTGTTCCCGGTTGCGCTCGGCGCGGGCGAGCGCCTGTTCGGCGAGACCAGCGACAAGCGACCGCTGCGCCTAATCCACACGAAGACCGTGGGGAACGGCCTCGCCCACCTCACCTACGAGCGCGCCCGGGAGGCCTAAGCGATCGAGACGTACGCGCCTCACCTACACCCCCGCCCGGGTGTGCGTCGCGCAGGCGCCGCGACATCAGCACCCCACCTCACACCGACGGTTGACGCGGCCGAGCAACCAGTGGACGTAACGGCGGCGATCGACGACCGTTACCTGCCAGGCGACGCTCCGAGCAAGGTCGTCTGGCAGGTGCTCGTCGATTTCGGCTCGTACCCTGACTGAGATCCAGGCAAGAGGCGAAGCGGTCGTCGGAGCACGATTTGAGCACACCGGAAAGCTTCCGGGCCGCGAGCCGAGGACTTCCACGCGAAGATCATCGAGGCGACGCCTCCGCGCGCGCTGGCTTGCAAAGGGCCCATCGTGGTTCCGGGACTGCTCGACGTTCGCCACCATTTCGAGATGGACCCGCTGGGTGACGATCGGTCGCGGCTGCGACAGTTCGAGCACTTCCCCGGCGTCCTCGTGCCGTTCATGCGCGGCGTGTTGCGGGACACGCAAGCCGCGTTCGAGTTCGCCAACGAGGCGATCACGATCCTCACGCGGACCTGAGCCTGCCTGACGCCCCAGACCTATCCAATCGGGAACGCCTGGACCGCAATCAAGCACGCGCGACTGGCGAGCGAGCGGTCAGGCAGTGGGTCTGCGCCGGCGCCAACCACCCACCAAACCGCCTGCACGAACGCAGAGACACCCGTCTGCCGCTGGGAAGGCGACCGCTAGGAGGGGGACCAGCCACTCGCCCAGCGGCGAGTTCGCTTGCACGACCCTCCGGTAGTAACGGCGCAATTTTGTCCGGTTTACGTTCCTTGCTGAGATGCCTACGGCCTCGGTCGGCGCTCTGTAAGCGTCCGCTGATCGATCCTGTCTGAGACGCCGCTGTCGTCAGCACGTACCGATGCCGGTGGCGGCCACGCCGATGCGACCGCACAGCGAGGGGTTCAGATGCGCAGGCCGCCGCGAGCTCTTACCGAACTCACGAGTCGATCTTGTCGCGTTCTTATGTCCGCGCGCGAAGCTGCGTTCGTGACGACTTTTCCCTTGATTCACAGTCGCGTGCGGCGTCGAGCCCGCCCACACGAACGCGTCGGCGACGCTGCGAGAGGCGCCCGGCAACTGCGGCTGGTTGCCTCTGGTGACGGCTGGTCGCTCGTCAGCCTCGAGGGCGAACCGGTGTTCTCGGCCGATGGGCGGCGCGGGCGCTGGTGCTGCCTGGAGTTCGCCCACAACCGCGGCGTCGTCGCGCTCGTCAGCTAGATCCGCAAATAGAATCGTGGCAGCTCGGCGCGTGTCCGCTGGGGCATCTTGGGTCCGCGCGGTGATCGCAACACCCCGCAGATCGAGGGACATTCTAGGTCATCCGTGCTTCGTGGTTGAGTAGCGCGCCGGTCGTCGCGTAGCCGAGCCCGAGGGCGAGGCGTTCGCGGCGATCGGCGCCACTTCGGGGTCGGATAAGCCACGGCTCCAATCCGAACCGCCGAGCCGGCTTGAGCAGCCAACTGGATCGTTTGCGGTGCGCGATGTTGGAGCGCCCGTGGCAATCGTGAGCTGGACGGTACGGAACGGTTGGAGGCCTGCTCCAGCGCTGACCATCCGTGCCAGTTGAGGTATCGGAGCGCGGTGGAGCAGGTCTCAGAGCTTGACGCTCATCTTGAGGCTGCGATAGCCGGGATGGGTGATGGTGACGGTGACGTCGTCGCCCGCTGATCCGCTGATCGTGAGCTTGGCCGAGCCGATCGCGCTGGTCGTCTTGCTCTGACCCTTGGCGGATACCGTTGCCAAGCTGACCGCATCGCCCGCGTCGGTCACCTTGGCCGTGAGCTTGAACTTCCCGCCCCCGACGCTTGTCGCTGCAATCGTCGCGGAGAGCTCGGGCAGCAGCCGCGCGTAGTAGATGCCCTCCACCAGCGGCCCCTTGGTATCGGGCGTCCCGCTCATCAACAGGTCGAGCGGCCCAAGTCGCCCATCTCCGGAGAGGGTGAAGAGGTCTGCCCAGGTGAAGCGGTCGGTCTGGATCGGCTCAAAGCGCGTCACCGCCTTGTTGGAACGGGTGAACGCGGTGATCCCGTGACCGTTGATCTCCCCCGCCCAGACCACCCACAGCCGACCGTCTAGGCTGGTGGCGGCGCTGCTCACTGCTGCATGCAGTCCTTTGACCGATCCGACCGCCACCGACCCGCCGCCGTAGCGAAGCAGCCGGACGTGGGTCGTGGGCCCGAAGTCCGCGGCATAGGCCGCAAAGACGCCGGGTCCGGCATCGCGTCCGGCGAGGATGAGCGGCGGACCTGTGCCGTATTGGGAGGGGATCGGCGCCTTCTGTGCCGCGCCCACGGTCGGCGCCGCCTGTTGGAGCCAGATGCCCCCGCTGCCGGCGTTCGAGTCCCAGCTCGCGACGACCGCGCCCGTCTTGGCATCGACGGCGGATGCGGTGTTGCCCGCCGCGTCGTCGCCAGCATTGGTGAGTTGATACGTCGGTGAGCCCGCGCCAAAGCCCTGCTGGATCACGACGTTGCCGCAACAGCCGGCGGTCAGCACCGGCGTGCTGTTGGAGACCTGGAGCGTCAGGTTGCTGTCGCCGAACGCCATTGACCCGCTCCCGATGTTCGCGGGCGCCGACCACGTGGCACCGCCGTCGGTGGAGGTGATGCCCCACGGACCATCAACGCCGCTCGGGGAGCCGCCGAACACGGCCTGCAGCGCCCCGGACGGCATGACCGCCAGTCCGGGGATCCCATTGGGGGAGCCAGATGTCACACCGTTCCACGCGAGCGCCTGCACCTGCGCCCCGACGTTTCCGGACGGACTGATGGCCAGAGCACCGACGCCACTGGCCGCGTCGCCCCAACTGGTGTTCGTCTCGAAGGCCACATGCAACCGACCATCCGCAGACCGCGCAAAGCCGATCGGGGTCGTGCCGTAGCCCACCTTGGCCAGCAGCTTGGGATGCAAGCCCGCGCCCACGGCGCCGTTCGGCGCAACCAAGGCGGCCGTCAACCCCAGCAGGACGATCCGACCCAGCCGCCGCTTACCCCGTTCCTTCATCTCAGTCCCTCCTTCGCCGAACCCCTCAAACATCTCCCGCGCGACACCCATTCGGATGAGCCAAGAGCCCACAGTACCCGACAGCGACACCGAGCGTCCCCGCGCACGCTACCCGTTGACCCAACCCCGTTCCAACGGGGGAAAACCCTAAACGGAAGCGCGAAAACGGGCTCTGCGGAGTAGACCCCCAGACAGATTCCCGGTCCCCGCACAGGTACCCTTCCCGCGCGGCGAGAGACTCTGGGACTCGCCGGTTGCGTCGCGTGTCGCCAGCGCTTCCTCTCTGTGCAGAAGCTGGCGCCGCTCTCCCTCGCTCGCACGACCTCGATGGTCCATCCCCCTGAAACGCCGGATGCGTCAGGCATCGGCAGGGTATTGCCACCTGTCGCTGACGTGGCGCTAGTGCTCGCGGGGTGGCGTCGGCGCAGGAGCGCTGAACACGCGACTGGTGGCACTGATGAGGTAAAGGTGACGCTCGGTGAGGGCGACCTCGAAGGCTTCGCCGGAGCCCGGTGGGTCGAGACGGATCGGGATGGGGATGATGAACCGCTGCAGGCTGGGGATCAGGAGCCCGTTGATCTGTCCCACACCGGGCCAGACGATCGCGTGGGCGTTGTGCTGGGGAGGGCAAGTGATCCCGGCGCAGCCACCCACATCCAGGTCGCTGGCGCGCAGAACGTCTCCTCCGCCTAGGCGCTCGTGCAGGTGTGTGCCGCATCGCTCCAGGTATTGCTGAAATCCGGAAGCGATCACCAAGCCGTGCCCTAGCGGCGTCAGCAGCCCCATTGCACGGTTGTTATACGGGCCGGTGAGGACCGGTACTTTCAGCGGCGTGCACGCCCGCCATGACAGGCTCGGTCGGTCCAGATCGACTGATGTCGTCGCGCCGGAGGGGGCAGCGGACACCTGACGGGTGGTTAGATTCTGGAATGCGTATGTGGGCCATGTGTGCTCGTCAACCTGCCCTGTGTCAAGCGATACCCAGTCGCTTCCGATGCCGTCGATCTGCACGCCGCAGTCGGTCGGGTTTGAGCAGGGGACGCCCAGCGGCGCCTGCGTCAGCGCGGGGTTAGGAATGAACGTGGTCGTCTGACCGCTGGCGATGTCGTACAGCTCCTCGGTGGGCTGGGCTGAGGCGCTGTCTCGGCAGACGAGCAGGATGCGGCCACTGCCGAGTTGGTTGGGTCGACAGCCCGAGGTGAAGTGCAGCATCTGGCGCCGGCCGGTAGCGTCATCGATCAACAACCCGCTGCTGGCGCCCGCGGAAAACGCGTCGCCGGTGACCGAAAACAGATAACGCTCGTCGTTCATGAACAGGCCCCCGCCGGGCACGTGCGCAAACTTCGGCCTCAAGACGAGCACCGTTGGTCGGTGCGACCGTGCCTGAGCCCGCATCGGGCCAGCGAGGACGCTCAGCGCGGCCGACGCCACCATGAGGTTGAAGATGATCGAGCGTCGCACGACGGACTATGAACGACCACGCAATGACAAAGTGGCGGTCCAGCAGCGTCGGTAGAGGACGCGCAACCGCTCCAGCCAGCTGAGCGGCCGCACTCTGTAGCCAGGCGGCTGCTCTCTCTTACCGGGCGCTCGTCCCTTTCGGCCCGCACCTGCTCTCATCGCGCGTCCCACTGGAACCAGCGGATGCCGATGCCGGCGAACACGATGATGTAGCCAAGGCAAGCCAGCACCGAGAGGGTGTCGCGGCTGTACCACGCGTGCAGGTCAAGCACCCCGGCGAACAGCGTCATCACCGCTCCGACCGGACTCCAACGCGCGACCGAACTCCAAAAGGAGCCAAGGTCGCCGCTCTGGCCGAGAAGTCCGAGCAGGATCAGAACGGCGAATAGCACGCGCGCGACCGCCTGGACGCTGTCGGCTGACTTCACCAGACCGACAAGCGCCTGGCCGAGGCTGAGGAACACCGCCCCAGCCAGGATCGAGACCAGCAACACCAGTACGTACTGCCCGGCGGAGGGTGAGATGTGGTGGATCAGGCTGCCGATGATCACGACCGCGATCGCGATGATCAGGTTCGCGACGACCTGCATCGCCAGGCGGCTGGTCATGATCGTCCAGGTGGGCGCCGGTGTGACGCGCAGCCGCTGGAACACACCCTTCTCGCGGTCTCGCGCGACAGTCAGCGCGTAGCCGATCAGCGCCGTCGAGAGCAGCCCGTAAGAGATGGCCAACCCGATCACGAACTCCGCCCCGCCGAATTTGTCGGTCGCCTTGTTCCCACTGGTGCTTATGAGAACGAAGACCGGCAGCACCATGCTGATGATGAGCGCCCGGCGGTGCTTGAGGAACACGAGGAAGTCCGCGCGCAGTAAGGAGCTGAACACCAGGTGAAGTGGTGGTCCGCCGACCGTGCCGTGTGGTGTCTCAGCGGTTCTTGAACTAGTCACGGATCTCGCTTCCAGTGAGACCGATGAAGACATCCTCGAGCGTCACCTCGCCGCGGGCGACCGCCCGGACGCGGGGATCGTCTTTGTGCTTCTCGATCAGATCGTGCGGGGTCTCGACCGTCAGCAGAGTGCCATTGTCGATGATCGCGACGCGGTCGCAGACCGCCTGGGCCTCCTCCATCGAATGTGTCGTCAGCAGGATGCTTCCGCCCCCCTGCCGGATGTGCTCGATCCGGCCCCACAGCTGACGGCGCGACTGAGGATCGAGACCGGCGGTTGGCTCGTCGAGCAGCAGCAGCGCGGGATCGTGCACGACCGCGATGTACAGCGAGAGGCGTTGCTGCTGTCCGCCGGAGAGCTGCCTGAACGGCTTGTTCGCTTCGTCCTCGAGTCCGATCACGCGCAGGCCGTCAGCGATCTGCTGGTCAGAGAGCTGCACCCCGTAAAGCCCGGCGTATAGCCGCACGATCTGCGTAATCTTCAGCTCGGATTGGAAGCTGGTCGCCTGGAGCTGCACGCCCATTCGGGCCCTGGCCTGGGTGGGATGGCGCATGCTGTCGATGCTGTCGAGCAGGATCGTCCCGGAATGAGGCTTCACCAGCCCTTCGATCGCGCTCAGCGTGCTCGTCTTGCCCGCACCGTTTGGCCCGAGCAGTCCGAAGATCTCTCCCCGGCGGATCTCGAAACTGATCGAGTCAACTGCGGTCTTCGGCCCGTAGGCGACCGTCAGGTCGCTTACCTGGAGGATCCGGGCAACCCCAGCGACAGCACGGATGTCAGCTCGGCCGTCCTCGGCAGGTACCTTGTCTTGGTCGCTGGGGGCCAGCTCGGGCGCCAGCAGCAGCGATCCGTCCTCGTGCTCCTCGGCGACGACGTATGCGCGTGCCTGTCCCCCCCTCAGCACCTGCACCCTCTCGGACACAGCCACCCAGCGTAGCGCCTCGGCCACCACGTTACTCGCCGCACCCAGAGCTAGGGAGACCGTCTCGACCCGCGATCGGTCGGTTCGTCCCGGCGCCAAGCCGCAGCCCGCAGGAGTGGTCCTTTCACGCGGCATTCGCGCCGTCTGAGCTCGCGACGCCAGAGTCCTCGCGCGGTCGACGCGAGTTGGTTTGGCGGGGGCCATCTCAGCGTGGCCGGTAGGTTACGCACGTGGTGACTGAGCGAGGGGCCGGAGGCCGGACGGGGCCGAGTCGTAAGCAGCAGGTTCTGAGTGCGGGCATGCTCGGCGCGGTGGCGGGGGCGGCGCTGACCGGGCACCGGGGAGCTCGGGCGGCGGTGCGCGGCGCGGCGGCCGGGGCGGCTTTCCTGGGCGCCGCGGAAGCCGTGTCGCGGGCACGGCAGCGGCCCGGCCAGATTCCTGAGCTGTGGTCGCGCATCCTCGCCAGCGGCGCCCTGGCCGCCCCAGTGGGCTGGGCCGGGGGACGGCTGAGCGGGACCGGACCGCTGACGGTTGGCACGATGAGCGGCGCGGTGGCCGGGACGCTCGGCCTGCGACCGCAGAAGGTGGCGCTGGGTCCGGCGCTCGGGGCCGCCGTGGGCGGCGCGTTCGAGCGGCGCGACCGGGCCGCGGAACCGGCCGTGGTGGCGGCGACGAGCGTCGTGGCCTTCCGGGTGCTGTCTGCGCTGCTGTTCCGCGACCCGCAGGTCAGCCTGCTGGCGGAACGGGTACAACCCAACGAGCTGCCGTTCGTCGTGCCGTTGGAGTCACGCAGTCGGTACGTCGGCACGGGCTACGTCCGACAGCTCGCTGACGTGCTCGGCGGCACCTATACCGCGGACGCGGCCGATGTCGGAATCGTCGCGTCGCTGGACTCGCTGGCCGGCCCGGAGCTCGATCTCGCACAGGTGGATCCGCTGGTACGCGAGTTCTACGAGCACACGACCCGGTTCACGCTCGACATCGTGCCCGAATGGCGGCTGTGGGTACGTCCCGGCTACCTGCTGTACCGCAACCTGCTCGCAAGGCCGCTAGGCCAGGCGAGCGTGCCGATGAACCAGCGCGAGACCCAGCGCGGCATCCGCAGCCGTATCGACACGATCACCGCTCCCAGCGAGGACGTGGTGGCGGTGCGTGGCTGGATCCGGTCGTTCGCCGACAATGACGAACCCATCTATACCGGGATCTACACGACATATCGTGATGAGGAGCGCGGCTACGTCAGCGTCGGCTTCCCACTCCCCCAGGCCAGTTTCACCGCGACGCTCGCACCGAGGGCGCGGCCGGGCGGGGGGCTGATCCTCACGAGCCGCAGCGAGCTGAAACACCCCGGCCACTACCTCACGTACATCGACCCTGAGACGCGGGAGCTGACGGCGGCCGCCGTGCAAGGCTTCGCCGAGCAACTCGACGTGTACGTGGAGGACGGCGAGCTGCGCGCGGAGCACGCGTTCTGGGTCTTCGGCTTTCCGTTCATGGTGTTGCACTACCGGATGCACCAAAAGAGCTGAACCGGCAACCATGTTGTTGGGCGCTCCGCGGCGGGCGCTGGTGGATGGCCAGAGGGCTCGCGGGGAATCGTGGTGCGCAGCAGTCTGCGCTGCCTTGGAACGAAGAGCTCTTGACCCTGACACCGTGTGAAGCGGTATCACTGGGTCGTCATGCTGAACATCGGAGAGTTCGCCAGGCTCGGGCAGGTGTCGCCGCGGAGGCTTCGGCACTATGACCAGCTTGGGCTACTTGTGCCCGAGCGGGTTGACCCTGGGACCGGCTACCGGTCCTATGGCGTGCACCAGCTCGTCCGCCTGCACCGGCTGCTGGCGCTACAGGACCTCGGCTTCACGCTCGAGCAGATCAGCGGTCTGCTCGACGGCGAGCCGCCACTCGAGCAGCTCCGCGGAATGCTGCGGCTGCGCCGAGCCCAGCTCGAGCAGACAGTGGCCGACGAGCAGGGCCGGCTGCGCCGGGTCGAGGCGCACCTCCGAGCGATCGAAGGGAGCAACAGCGTGAAGGCCCAAGATGTGGTGGTGAAGACCACTCAACTGCTTCGTGTCGCAGAGGCTCGAGGCACTGCTGCTGGACTGGACCCGGCGCACATTGGCCCGCTGTTCGGCCAACTCGCGCCCAAGCTCAACGACCACCTCCAGCGGGCTGGCGCCCAGCCGGGAATGCTGGTCGGTTACTACGACGATCCGCAGGAGGACGGAAGCGTGGGCGTGCATGTGGGCTACGAGATCGGCACACAGTTGGTGCCGGCAAGCGACGGGGTTGACGTCGTCGAGCTCCCCATCGTCGAGGTTGCGTCGGTAGTCCACAGGGGAAGCATGGAATCCGTCGCCCCCGTCTACGAGGCCCTCATGCGCTGGATCGACGACAGCGGTTTGCAGCTCGTCGGGCACAGCCGCGAGCTGTATCACGAGGTCGGAGCAGACGGGCCCAGCGTGACCGAATTGCAGCTTCCGATCGCCAGCTGAGATCCAGAGGCGACGTCGCCAATCGCGACGCGGCCGCGGACTCCACGATCTCGAGGTCGCCTCGCACCGAGGGGCCGGCTCTCAAGAGGCGGAAGCTGCACACCTACCGGTGTTCGATCGCCCTTTGGGTTGTGCGACGCGCTCGCAGCAGGATCGGCGTGCCCCTGTCGGGCGGCTCGGAGCGTGCGGGTTGTCGATCGGCTTGCGGACGGTCCGACCTCCTCGGTCAGCGGCCCGGACCCCGCGCGTCGCAGGGCAAGGGCCCGAGGGGCAGCAGATGTTCGTGCTGGAGGCATAGCAGGGTGGTTCGGAGCGGTCACGGCTTGCCAGCTCGATCGGCGGGACACTGCTGGATCAGGCCTGGAGCGGTGACGCCGAGACGGCCGCCTTTGGGCAGGACCACCGGCCAACCGCCGCGAGTCATCCTGCGTAAGATCGCGCTCGTGGATGAGTCCGATCTCCCAGCGGCGGTCGACGCATGCCGGTCGTTGCTTCGCGACCGTTTCCACGACGACGATCACCACGGCGCGGCAGCGATGCTGCTCGACGACGGAACGATCTTGACCGGCACCGCGCCGGACGCGATCAATCCGTCAGTTGAGGTGTGCCACGAGACCGAGCCCTACTGTGCGGCATTTCGGCTGGGCAGAGCCATCGTCGCATCGGTGTGTTTGCATCGAGAGCCGGGTGGTAGGACGGTGGTCCTCAGCCCGTGCGGGGTCTGTCGGGAGCGACTGGCCGTCCATGGCCCCAACGTTCTCGTCGCGGTCGCTGACGCTGAGGACCCAGCGTTGATCGTTTGGAAGCCACTGAAGGAGGTCTTGCCCGACTACTGGATGACGGCCTTTCCCGACGAGATCGACGCGGCCTGGACCGACTGACAAGTCGACCCCGGTAGGAACCGGACGCCGAATCGTCGGGGACGCTGCCGACGCTGCTGCTGCCGGACACAGCAAGAACGTTCAAGGCTTCGCGATCCGGGGGACTTACGATCGTTCGATGCCAATCACACCTCACATCGTTGTTCAGGGCGCCGAGCGCGCAGCCACCTTCTACCGCGACGCGTTCGGGGCCGAGGAGGTCGACCGGATCCCGACTCCTGACGGGCGGTTGATGTCGGTCCAGCTGCGCATTAGCGGGGGAATGCTGCACCTAGCTGACGAGTTCCCCGAGATGGGCGTGCTCGCTCCGCCGTCGATCGGCGGCACGCCAGTCGTACTCGCTCTCGAGGTTGCCGACGCCGACGCCGTCTTCGCGCAGGCCATGGTGGCCGGCGCCAAGGTTCGGCAGCCGCTCGCGGACATGTTTTGGGGCGATCGGCACGGCCAGCTCGAAGACCCGTTCGGGCACCACTGGAACATCGGGCAGCACCTGCGTGACGTCCCGCATGACGAGGTTGTGGCCGCGGCCGCGAAGGTGTTCACCTGAGATGCGCTACCGGCTGCTGAGCAGGGGTCTCAGAGCAATCTCACTGGCGACGCTCGATCGCCGAGCTGCGGCAGGCAGCAGCCGCTGTGAGCCGCCTGCCGGCTATCTGCTCATCAGGCCTCGGGAGGTGGTGTCGGACGGACAGCGCTGAACGCGCCGACGTCCCGACCCTTCTCCCGCGTCCGGGCGGTGGCAGCGGGTGCTCGGACGGTCCGGGAGCGGTAAGCCTTCAGGACGAACCTGCTCCGAAGCTCAGCGCGAGACGGTCACTCTTTCGTCCTAGGGTGCTGTCAAGTGGTGACGTGCAACGATGGTTGCCGACATGTGTGGGGTGGGCCTGTTGAGGGGCTGTCGTGTGACTGAGGCCGCCCAGGCTTATTTTGGCACTCGGCCCGGGTTGGCTGCGGATCGGCGGCCGTGGCGACTCAGGGTCTCCAGCGGTACGGCGTAGTCGTTGATACGGGGACCAGGCCGGAGCGTTCGAGGATGGGGCGCGAGTATTCGGTCGAGTCGCTGTGGATGAGCGTCTTGCCGGCGCGCAGCGCCGATCTGGCCCGTGCGGCGGTCAGTGCCCGGTAGATGCCCAGGCCGCGCCACTCGGGCCTGGTTGCACCACCCCAGATACCAGCGAACTGGGTTCCACGGACCGGTTCGAGTCGTCCTGCGCTGATGATCTGTCCCTGACTCTCGGCGACCCATAGCTCCATGCCGTCGACGATTGTCAATCGCCGCAGCAAAGCGTCGGCCACTTCATCCGAGTTCGGGTCCTCGAAGACTGCGCCCGTCATCGCGCACATGGCCCGCACGTCGGGCTCGCTGGTGACCCGTCGCAATTGCACACCCGCAGGCGCGGGAACGTTGACGGCCAGAGTGTGCGCCTCGCCGATCATGATCGACTCTGGATCGTCCGGGGTGAATCCGTTGCTCAGCAAAGCATCGTGCAGGCCCGGCGCATGGTCGTGCCCGCGGGTCTTCCACTCGACCCGATTGATCCCCGGGTCCCGCCGGTAGTGGGCCACAGCCTCCGTGACCAAGCTCTGGATTGTCTGGACGCCTGCTCCGCCGAGATCCTTGTAGGTGACAAAGCCTCGTCCGCCCGCGAACGTCACCAGCCGCAACGGGCCGACGTGGGCAACCGCCAACGCGCTCGCTGTCTCCGCATCCGTTCGAAGTTGCTCGTCGTACGCAGCCAGCAGGGTGGCGATCAGGGGCACGCCCGACACCGTAGCCACTCGAACAGCAGCCGGGGCACACAGCTTTCTCGCTCGAGACCAGGCCGCCGGCCCCAGCAAGAGCACCTCGGGACGCGACCGGCTGGGGATCGGCTCGCAGAACGTGTTTTGCCGTCCGGCCTCGCTGAGGCACCTGCTTTCGCGGGCCAGCGCTGGTCATGACGATCAACCGCCTGCAGGCGCGCAGAGACACGGTTCTGCCGGATCGCTTCGCGTCGGGTGCGAGCCCTCCGGTTTGACCGAAGTCGGTTGCTCTGACGTGAGCTTCGCCGTACGAGGAGAGGGATATGCGCACCGCGCTGCCGTCGATTTCGGAGCGTCGGTCTCCGGACGCCAGCGGCGCGGCTTGGTTACTTGGGCAGCTGCCCGCCGCGCTTGGCTTCAAGCTTGCGCCGCTCTCGCCGCGCGCCGTGAATCTGACCGGCCGCGTACCCGCCGCCGAGTGCGATGATGGCCGGGACGAAAGCGAGTACGAGCGCGCTGACCGCGGCAATGACTTTCAGCACCACGATGACGGCGATGACGGCCGCGACGACGGCAATGACTGCTTTCATGGTGCTGACTATAGGATCCCCGCTTCGTCCGAGAGCCGTGAATCTGTCAAGCCGCTCTCGCGCCAATCGTCCTTGCCCAGCTCTCCGTTTGAGCGCGCCCGCAGCGGCCCCGTGAGCGTCACTTGGCGCGCGAGAGTCGCACGTGCGCAGGCCGTGTTGTTTAGCTGAGCGTTGGTCCGTGGGCCTCCCGCCCGAGTATCTCATCGCCCCCAGCCGCGCCGTGGCGAAGACAGCGGCAGCTTGCCGCGCTCTGGCGCCCAGGGCGCGCGACGGCGATCGTCCTGCGTTACGGCGGCGGGCGGCGCCTGCGATGGTTCTCCCCGTCGAGGCTGCCTTCGCGCCCATAACCGGTCACCCGCGCACAAGCAGACGCCACGCAGGCCAAGGTCACGAGCAGGGTAACGTCGGTGACACCGTGCCGCTCGACGGAATCATCCCGGCAAGGACAAGAGCGCCGGGCTGATGGAGCGGTCTCGACTCCAGCGCGCCCGTCACCGAGGGCCGCGGCGCACCCCAATCGTTATCACGGGTGTCCCGCACGAAACCACATTCCACACAACGCCGTTAGCGCTTAGAGCAATTCGTTGACCGAGGCGTGCAAGAGCTGGTCTCGGCGGCGAAGAAATCCCCGACGCGGCCCGTAGAGAACGAGCTCGATCCTATCCGCTAACAATTCAGCCCCGTCCGGATACGCGATCTGGAGCGAGTCGAGGTCGTAGTAGTTGACCGTGCGGGCGGCTACCCGCGCGCGCTCGAGCGGTCCAGACGGTCCCACCGCTCCCGTCACTGGTGAGCGCAAGGTGAGCATCTCGGCGTCGCCGCCCCAGTGCTCGAGCACGACCTCAGGGCTGTGTTCGCCGATCGGACCCTTTGCGACGACTGACCCCGACCGCGGCTCGGTCACCTTCACGCGGTACTGATCGGCTGATGCGGAGCTCTGCCCCCGGCGGGCGCGAACGGTCGCGGCGCGAGAGAGCCGCCCACAGGTGACGGCCGCGAGCGCGACGACCACACGGTCCTGCTGCGCTCTCGCCGACATCACGCGCACAATAGATATGCCGCCGCCCGCTAAACATTGGATCCCGGACACTCTGATGGGGGCCGCTGCCTCGAACTTGGAGCCTGGAGTCCGCCGTCAAACCGTCCGGTGGCGCATCCTCTTCTGCAACGAGGCCTGCCTTCCGCGCGAAGCGGGTGTCCTCGCCTGACGATCGGTAGTCGCGCTGAGCGGTGAGAGCCCGTGTCCCGTGAGCGGATCTCTAACCGGGCGTCCCGTCGCGCTCTCTTCTTCGGGCGAGCTGCTGTAGTTGCCGTCCATGCACGCCGGTCAGCCAATCCTTGCCGTACGCCGACGGGCCGAGCCGTGGGTCGCTGAGAACATCAGCGTCACGCAGAGCGTGCAGGTACGCGCGATCCTGTTCGATCCGTGCGGATATCTGATCAGCTCCGCCGACGGACCCGTGACCCGGGATGAAGACATCGACGTCGCCCGCCGCGCCCTCGAGCAGCCGCAGCGCAGCGAGGTAGTCCTCGATCGGGTCAGCGGTGTCGTTCAGGTCGAGCATCGGAATCAAGACATCAGAAAGCATGTCGCCGGCGACGAGCACGCCGCGCTCCTCGATCAACAGCGCCGCATGGCCCGGGGCATGTGCTTGATGCTCGAAAATCCGGACGTGAGGGCCATCCCAAGGAATCTGCGCCATCTCGGCGGGCAGGCCGGTAATGAGGCCGAGCAGGTCCAGCGGTACCTGCTCGACGATGTCCGGCGGTATCAGTGCAGCGACGCGGGCCTTCGCACCCGCGTCCGACAGCCGATCTCGGACAGTGGCCGCGCAGCGCGCCGTGCCGTAACGAGGCGCCTCGCCGAGCCGAGCGTGCCAGAGCAGGTGATCCCAATGCGGATGCGTCGAAAATCCTGCCACAACGGGCTGGCCCAACTCGCGAAGGTCGTTCGTGAGGCAGGCCATTTCATCGCCGGTCACCCCAGGGTCGATGAGCAACACGCCAGCCCGGCCTTGCACGACAACGGCGTTGCTCTGCATGAACTCGCTCTTGTGGATCAGCACACCCTCCGCGACCGGCCTCAGCACGTGGCTCCTTCCGCTTGTGGTTTGCAACCGCTCGTCGAGACGGTAGTTCCGGCGGTAGTAGATTGCAAGCACTATGGGCCAAGCGCATGAGCCGCGGTCGGAGTGCCCGATCAACGCCGCCATCGAGGTGTTCGGCGATCGCTGGAGCCTGATCGTCCTCCGCGACATCGTCTTCGGAGACCGCCGCTATTTCCGAGAGCTGCAGGCCAACTCAATCGAGGGGATCGCCTCAAATATTCTCGCCGACCGACTCAAGCGACTCGTGGAGTCGGGACTGCTCACCCGTGAGGACGCACGACCCGGCCAGCGGGCGCGCTACAGCGTGACCGAACCCGCGATCCAACTCGTACCCGTGTTCGCGCAGCTCGGCAGCTGGGGACTTCGCCACCGTCCCACCAGCAGCGCGCTCAACGCTCGCGCCGAGCTGCTCGAACAAGGCGGCCCCGCACTCTGGCAAGAGTTCATGGACGAACTGCGCCACTCGCACCTTGGCTCCGAGACCCCAGTGCGATCACCGAGCGTTCGCGAGCGCCTGAACGCGGCCTACCTCGCTGCTATCAACTCCTCGTAGCTGCCAGGCAGTCGAGCATGTCCAAGGGCGCCGACCGACGCCGCCCGAGCTGTCTCACATGCGAACGGTCAGCGGGACGCCGCCCGCCGCCCGCCGGCGGCTGCGTTGGCAGGCCGTCCCGCCCGCGCCAGGTGGCCCAACGTTGGAGGGCCCGGATGCAATGACAGCCCGTGCTGCCCAAGCGCCTCGCGGCGGGCTGCCATCGCATTGCGCCTATGCCGCGCCGCATCTTGAGATCGGACTGGGAGACTTGATTTACGTAGCGCCGCCGCCGCCAAGACCAGATGGCACGCTGCCCCTACGGGCCGCCCTCCAGTCCGCGCGACGCGGGTGCGCCGCCACGCAGCAGCGAGATGCACATGCAGCGAGGGAAGCGGTGTAGGCGACGCGTTCTTCCTCGCCCGGATCCGAGCGAGGTTTGTAGCGATGTCGATTTCGGGCTGCTCCGTTCGATGACTAGACGGAGGGTCCAGTCGGATCCGCTGTCATCTACGAATGGAGGATCGAATGCGGAAGATCGTTGCAATCGAGAACGTGACGCTGGACGGCTTTGCCGACTCACAGGAAGGGTTGGGCTTCGAATGGACGGCTCGTGCCTATGACGACGAGGTCGACCGGTACAGCAACGAGCATGTCCGGGCGGATGTAGACACGGCAATGTACGGCCGCGCCACCTACTTGGGGATGCAGGGGTTCTGGTCGAAAATGCTCGACAACCCTGACGGCACACCGACTGAACGGGCACACGCGGACTGGGTGAACAACGTGGACAAGGTCGTCTTCTCGAGCACGCTTGTATCGGCGGACTGGGCGAACTCGCGGCTCATTAGCGGCAACGTCGCGGAGGAGGTCGCGGCGCTCAAGGCGCAGCCCGGCGGCACCATCGCCGTCTATGCCAGTCCAAAGCTGGTCCACGGGTTCGTCGACCTGCGGTTGATCGACGAGTTCCGCATCCTCGTACACCCCGCGACGCTCGGCCGCGGCACACCGCTGTTCCACGACAAGGCCAAGCTTGACCTGAAGCTTGTGGAGTCGAAGGCTTTCGACTCCGGGGCTGTGTACGTCCGCTACCAAGTCCTCTAGCGTTTGCGAGATCGATCCTGATGCGTTACCTGTTGCTGATTCAGATCAACCCGGACACGGCAGGCCCCGCGGGTCCGGATGAGCGCCTTGCCGAGGAGATGGGTAAGTTGCTCGAGGACATGACCAAGGCCGGGGTGCTGCTCGACACGGCCGGGCTGCGCCCGATCGAGGAGGCCACCCGCATCCGCCTCGCCGATGGCAGGCAGACGGTGATCGACGGTCCCTTCACCGAGTCGAAGGAGGTCATCGGCGGTTATTGCCTCCTTCAGGCGAGGTCGAAAGACGAAGCCGTGGAGTGGGCCTCACGCTTCCTCGCGCTTCACGGCCCAGATTGGGAGATGGGCATGGAGATCCGCCAGTTGGATGACCCGGTCTGAACGCACGCAGCTGATCAGTGACGAGCTGTCGCCGAGCGAGCGGGGTCGGAGGGCGGCTGAGGCGGCGTGGCGGATCGAATGGCCGAGGCTGGTTGCCGGGCTGACGCGGATGTTCGGAGACATCGACGCGGCCGAGGACCTCGCGCAGGACGCGCTGCTTGCGGCGCTGGAGCAGTGGCCGCGGGACGGAGTGCCGCTAAACCCCGGAGCGTGGCTCATGCTCACCGCGAAGCACCGGGCAGTCGACCGGCACCGGCGTGACGCCACCTTCCGGCGCAAGCTCTCGGTCTTGGGCGGCGAGCTCCTGATCGAGGATGCCGAGCAGCCGCTGCCGGCGAGCGTCGACCCGGACGTCGCGATCGAGGACGACCTGTTGCGCATGGTGTTCACCGCGTGTCACCCGGTTCTCCCGCCGCCGGCGCGTGTGGCGCTGACCTTGCGCCTGGTGGGAGGTCTGACGACCGGGGAGATCGCGCGGGCGTACCTGGTGCCGGAGTCGACGGTGGCGCAGCGGATCGTGCGGGCCAAGCGCACGCTCACAACGGAACGGGTCCGTTACGAGGTGCCGCACGGCGCGACGCTCGCGAGCAGACTGGACTCAGTACTCGACGTGATCTACCTGATCTTCAACGAGGGATACACGGCAACGTCGGGCGAGGATTGGATGCGCGTTGAGTTGGTCGAAGAGGGGTTGCGCCTGGCGCGCATCCTGGCCGGGCTGATGCCCGACGAGCCTGAGGCGCATGGCCTGGCGGCGCTCCTCGAACTGCAAGCGTCGCGCGTGTGGGCGCGCAGCGGCCCGTCTGAGCCGCTCGTTCTCCTCGCCGATCAGAACCGCCACCGCTGGGACCGCCTGCTCATCCGCCGCGGGTTCGCGGAGCTGGGACGCGCCCACGCACTCAACCACCGGCAACGCCGAGCGCCGGGACGCCACGCGCTACAAGCGGCCATAGCCGCTGCGCACGCGATGGCAGCGACCGCCGAGGAGACGGACTGGCGCCGCATCGCCGGTCTGTACGCCGTTCTCGCGCAACGGTTCCCGTCCCCGATCGTGGACCTGAATCGCGCGGTTGCCGTCGCAATGGTGGACGGTCCGGACGCGGGCCTTGAGCTCCTGGAGGCGATCGCGGGAGCTGGTGCGTTGAGCGACTACCACCTCCTGCATTCGGTGCGAGGCGACCTCCTCGCCCGCCTCGGGCGTGACCAGGAGGCAGCGACGTCGTTCCTCCAGGCGGCGGACCTGACCGCGAACATGGCGGAACAAGACTTCCTCCGAGACCGCGCCAACGCCTGCATCCACCGTCGAGAACGGACGGCTCAGATCAGATGACATCGATTCGCATCGAGACCGTGATTGACAAACGATGTCTCCCGTGAGATGCGGCGGAGGCTGGCCGTGACCGAAGGGCGGGTGTTCGCGAGCTGCGATAGCGCGTGTGGTCTGCACCAGTAGCCGTCACGCGGCCGGTACGGATTGCGTGCCGCTACTCGTATGGACGTCTCACGCGACTGCGCGACGGTGCTAGCGCAAACACCATGTGCCCGGATGAACTCGGCCGGCAGCTATGGGTGACGCCTAAGGGTGGCCCCCCGGCCCCGCAGTCAAAACCAGTAGCCCCGGCCTCCCGCCTCGTGGCGCAAATCGCGCCGTTGGTGGCATTCGAGCCTGGGGTGAGATTCCGGCTACAGGACCGGCACCACTCTTGACAGTACTCCGATCGGAGCTTCCGCGCCAGCATTTGGCGAAATTGCAGTGAACGTTCGGCATCTGAGACGGCCAGGTCGCCAGCGCTGCCGACTGAGCGAAGGATCCGGAGCGTCCACTTCAAGCGTCGGGGGCTTGACGAGCAGCAACGCCGTCGTGCCAGTGGAGGTCTGGAGTTCCTGCTCCAGCGCGGCCGTCTCCGTCGGCGTGTCCGTCTCCCCGCACGGATCGTCGACTACTCGTGGCGCTCGACGCGGCATATGCTGCGACCGTGGGCGAAACGGCTTCCCGCGAGCTCGGCACCGGCGACCTCGACGAGTTCCGGCGTGCCGGCCACGCCCTGATCGACGCAGTGGCCGACCACCTGGAGGGGCTGCCGGAAGGGCCGGTGTGGCAGCCGCTGCCTGACGGTCTGCAGGCGGCGCTGCTCGAGCTGCCGCTGCCGGACGGGCCGACCGGGCTTGACGTTCTGGGTGAGACGATGACGGCCGACGTACTGCCGCATGCGATGGGCAACGGGCACCCAGCCTTCTTTGGCTGGGTCAACTCGCCGCCCGCGCTGGCTGGTGTGCTGGCGTCCCTGGTGGCGGCCGCGATGAACCCGAGCGTGGTTGCGGGCGACCATGCCGACGTTCACCTCGAGCGCACGGTCGTGCGCTGGCTGGCCGAACTCGTCGGATACCCACACGCGCCAGGCGCCGGCCTGCTCACCAGCGGAGCGTCGGCGGCGACGATCGTCTGCCTGGCCGGTGCCCGTGGCCGTGCCTGCGCGGCCGCGGGCCGCGACGTACGACGCGCCGGGCTCGTGGGCGGCCCGCGCCTGGTGGCGTACGTGCCCTCCGAGGCGCACAGCTGCGTGCCGCGCGCGCTCGAGCTGCTCGGCTTCGGGACCGACTGCATCCGGCCGGTGCCGCTCCCCGGCGGACATCTCGACGCAGACGCGTTGCGAGGCACGATCGCGGCCGACCGCGCCGCAGGCGCGACGCCGGCACTGCTGGTGGGCTCGGCGGGAACCGTTAACGCCGGCGCGATTGATCCCCTCGACACGCTCGCCGCGATCGCCGCCGCCGAGCGGCTGTGGTTCCACGTCGACGGGGCCTACGGCGCCTTTGGAGTGCTCGACCCGGCGCTGGCCCCCCGTTACCGCGGCATGGAGCGCGCCGACTCGCTAACCCTCGACCCGCACAAGTGGCTGGGCGTCCCGGTCGACGCCGGCTGCGCGCTGGTGCGCCGCGCCGAAGACCTGCGCGACGCGTTCAGCGTCGTCCCGCCCTATCTGCGCCAGGGCGCCGGCGCCGAGGTGGGGACCTTCGCCGAGTACGGCTTTGAGCAGACGCGTCCGTTCCGGGCCCTCAAGACGTGGGCCACGCTCGCCGCCCGCGGCCGCGACGGCGCCGTCGAGCAGATCACCCGCGCCAACGCGCTCGCCCGAGAGCTCGCTGGGCTGGTCGAGCGCGAGCCCGCGCTCGAGCTAGCATGCCCGCCGCAGACGTCGATCGTGGCCTTCCGTGCCCGGCCGGAGCATTGCGCGCCGGAGCGAGTCGAGGCCGTCAACCGCGCACTGCCTGAGGCCGTCCAAGCGCGCGGCCGGGCGTTCGTGACCGGCACCGTCTACGACGGACGCGAGACCCTGCGCGCCTGCATCCTGCACCCCGGCACCACTGGGAGTGACCTGGCCACGCTGGTCACCGAGGTCGTCTCCGCCGCCGCCGAGCTGGTCGCGACAGCCCACTGACGCTCACCCGCAGTGACGACTCGGGCCCGTGGAGTCGCCGACGAGATGCCTTTACGACAACGAACGCAGATCGGCGTCGGCGGTCGCGAGCCGGCCGAGCGCGGCTCCTCCACCCTGAAGCAGCAGTGGCGCACTCGCTGCCGCAATGACGACGATGCGGAAGTCTGGTTGGCTCTGCGAGCGAAGGCTCGGCGATGGCTAATCGCGATACTCGGCCAGGTGGAGGGCCATTCAGATCAGTGGTCTAAGTGGATCCTTGGACGGCGCGATGCAGGCTCGCAGCGTCAACGCGCGTTGACGACCGATCGTCTCGTCCCTATCCGAGAGCGGGTTCTTGACGCGGCCGAGCCGCTTGCCGGCGCCACACTCCTCGATGTCGGGACTGGCGACGGACTGATCGGCCTGGCGGCGCTTGACCGCGTTGGAGACGCCGGAAGGGTCGTTTTCTCGGATGTTTCTCAACCTCTGCTCGAGGAGTGCGAGACGCGCGTCGCCCGGCTCGCAGGATCTGACCGGGCGAGGTTTGTGCTCACCGACGCCACCAGCCTGAGCGCGATCGACGACAACTCCGTCGACGTAATCACCACCCGATCGGTGCTCATCTATGTCTCTGACAAACCAGCGGCGTTCGCGGCCTTTAGACGGGTGCTGCGTCCGGGCGGCCGCCTCTCGCTGTTTGAGCCGATCAACCGTGTGATGTATCCCGAGCCTGCCGGACGTTTTCATGGCTATGACCTCAGCCCGATTCGAGGACTCGTCGACAAGGTCAATGCGGCGTTCGGCGACACCGACTCGGCGAACGAGGAAGCGATGATGGGCTTTGACGATCGCGACCTCGCTGATCTCGCCCAGCACGCGGGCTTCGCCAGCGTCCACGTCGAATGTCATATCGACATCGCGCCGGGCTTGATGCGCCCAAGTAGCTTGCAGGCTCTGCTTGACGGCGCCCCTAACCCCAACGCGCCGACCGTTCAGGAGGCGATCTCCGCGAGCCTCACCGCCAACGAACAGCGCCGCTTCGTTGACGAGCTGAGTCGTGTCTTCGCAACGAGCGAGCCCGTAAGAAAGCTCGCAATCGCGTACATGACCGCCAGCCTGTGAGGATGTGCCAGCCGCGGAACGATCCCACAGGACAAAGAGAGACCGGCAGCTTTGCCTTCACGACCGACCACCCACGTCGCCGCCCGAGCCCGGAGAGCGCCATAGCTTGCGCTTGGGGCCAGCGTCCAGCTAAACCAGCAGCGGTGGTCTCGTGGCTCCGAGGGGCAACTCAGCGGAAGCGGCGCCGGCTGTCCTGACACCGGTCGTCGCGGCTGATGCAGGCGATTGGGCGTGTGGGGTGGGACCGCAATCGCACTCGTCGTTGGAGAGGACCTTGCCCAAACTACAGGTCGGACATCGGGGAGTTGCCTGGCTGTTGAGATTCGCCTGCAGCAGCTAGTGCCAACGCGCAACGGAAGCAGCACATGGCAGCAGGATTGAGGTCAGGGTCGCCCACCGCTTCGGTTGTGCCGGTCCGAGCAGCGGTGCTGTCGGGGATCTGGCAGGAGCGCGTAACGCGCACTCGTTGCTGGTGGTGGCGAAAGGCGTTTCCGGCGCGGTGGTTGGCGCCGGTGGGCTACGCCAGGTCGGAATGGGCGCGATGCGGCCTGCTCGAGCGGCGACTCGGCGACCACCACCGGGGCTCCGGGCCGCGGCGTGGGTACGGTCAGCGCGACCATCCCGCCCCGTCCGATCCGCCGCGCCGCTACAGCGTGGCTCCGCGGCGACCGCTCCAGGCGCGGAATCCGCGGCGCAAGAACATGACGCGGGCCAGGAAGAAGAGCGGGATCAGGATCCACAGGCCGCTGGCCACACCGACAATCAGGTGAATGGCGACGATCGCGAGGATGATCGGGACGATCGGGATCATGCGCAGGAAGCCAAGCAGGCCGAAGCCGGCGCGGCCGCCCGCGCGGTGCCGGGCCGTATCGTCCGGCAGGTCGCGCGTCAGCTCGGCCAGTTCGCCCACGGTCTTCGCGGCGAAGCACCTGTCCAGGCGCTCTTGAAATTCCTCCTGGTCGAGCCGGCCTTCAGTGTGGTGCTGGCGCAGCCGATCGGCGGTAGCGTCGCGGTCGGCGTCGCTCGCGCGCAGGTTGGGGTTCCGGATCATCTGGCTGATCGTGTCGTACCCGTACATCGTTGCTCCTTCGGTCTGTGTGGTTCGGTCGCGTGCTGTCGGGACAAGCATGCTCTCCGGCGGGCGATCTGTCGTCGGGCGAGGGGCGGCTTCTGTGCTGCTCCCGGTGTCTGACCGCAACAGCACCGTGTACTCCCGCCGGCGTATCCGCGGCTGCGCCCGGGAGCCGATGACGACCCCCGCGTGCGGGGTTATCGTGCGGCTGTGACTCCGTCGGGCTGGATCCGCCGCAGCGACGTGCGCCTCGCCGCGATGTGCGGGGTAATTCAGATTGCCGGCACGGCCGGGGCGGCGCATCACGCGTCGCGCACGCACAGCTGCTGGTGGGCGTCTGCGTGTCACCCTGCGACGCCGCTTGACGCCGGTGCCTACGTGCTGCTGGCGCTCGGCCCGCTCGCGCTCGTTCTGCGGCGTCGGTATGTGCGCGAGGTGCTCGCGTTCGTGTTCGCCGTCACCGTGGTGTACGTCGCGCGCGGATACCCGCTTGGCCCAAACTTCCTGTCCCTTGGGTTCGCGATCGTCTCGGCGATCTTCGCCGGCGAGCGTGTGCTCGCGTGGACCGCGGTCGGAGCCGGCTGGTTGGTGTTTCTCGGGTTGCCGTGGGTGCTTGGGCACTCCGGCGGGCCCAAGGTGCTGGCGGCGCTCGCGATCGCCGCGTGGCTGCTCGTGGCGCTGGCCGGCGCCGAAGGGGTACGCAGCCGCCGGGAGCGCTTCGCGGAGGCCAAGCGGGCGCGCGAGCTCCAGGCCCGCCGCCGGGCCGACGAGGAGCGGCTGCGCATCGCCCAAGAGCTCCACGACGTACTCGCGCACAACATCTCGCTGATCAACGTCCAGTCCGGCGTCGCCCTGCACCTGATGGACGAGAAGCCAGAGCAGGCGCGGATCGCACTGACGGCGATCAACGAGGCGAGCGCCGACGCCCTGCGCGAGGTCCGCTCGGTGCTCGGCGTCCTGCGCGGAACGGGCGAGCAGGCGCCCCGAGCGCCGACGGCGGGCCTGGACCGCCTCGCAGACCTCATCTCCCGCACCACCGCGGCTGGCGTCGGCGTCACACTCGACGTGCACGGCGAGCGCCGGCCGCTACCGGCGAGCATCGATCTGGCAGCGTTCCGGATCGTGCAGGAGGCACTGACCAACATCGTCCGCCACGCCGGGACCGGCGCCGCGAACGTCGAGCTGATTTACGGCCCCCATGAGCTGACCGTGCAGGTGGACGACGACGGACATGGCCTGGGCGCCTCCGGCGGTCGCCGCGAGGCGTCAGCCGGTGGCCGCGAGGGCGGTGGGAACGGCATCCCGGGGATGCGCGAGCGCGCGGCCGCCCTCGGCGGCACGCTCGACGCTGGACCCCGATCCGACGGCGGGTTCCGCGTTCGCGCGCGGATCCCGCTGCCGGGCGAGTGACCGCCGTGATCCGCGCGCTGCTGGCCGACGACCAAGCGCTGGTGCGCGCCGGGTTCCGCGCCCTCCTGGACGCGCAGGACGGGATCGACGTGGTCGGCGAGGCGGCGGACGGCCGCGAGGCGGTCGACCTGGCGCGCGCGCTGATCCCCGACGTCGTGCTGATGGACATCCGTATGCCGACGCTCGACGGAATCGCCGCCACACGCGAGATCGCCGCGGACCCCACGCTCGCCGGCGTCCGGATCGTGATCCTGACCACGTTCGAGCTCGACGAGTACGTGTTCGACGCGATCCGGGCCGGCGCGGCGGGCTTCCTCGTCAAGGACACCAAGCCGAGCGACCTGATCGAGGCGGTACGGGTAGTGGCCGCCGGCGAGGCGTTGCTGTCTCCGTCAGTCACCCGTCGGCTGATCAGCGAGTTCGCCGCGCGCGCCAAGGAGCCGCCCCGCTCAGACGCGCTCGAGGAGCTGACCGACCGCGAGCGCGAGGTGATGGCGCTCGCCGCGGCCGGCTTGTCGAACGACCAGATCGCCGAGCGCCTCGTCGTGAGCTCCGCCACGGCCAAGACGCACATCAGCCGGGCCATGATCAAGCTCGGCGCCCGAGACCGCGCCCAGCTCGTCGTGATCGCCTACGAGTCCGGTCTCGTGCGACCCGGCTGGTCCGAGTGACCAGCGGGCTCGAGTGGCTGCTCGTCGACGCCTTGTACGCGCGCCCGCTTGGGCCACGCGATCGCCGCGCTGCACGACCGCGTCGCCCGACCGGCGGTGCGCCGAACACTCAACGCGGCTAGCCCGGTCGAGCTCGCAACCCTTTGCCCGTTCCCGTCAGAGGCGCATGCGAGTAGCCACCTTGATCGGAGGAGCCGGGACCGCCAAGCGCGAGGCCCCAGACTCGGCACATCCTCATACTCGTCGATTCGCTCGTCCTCCCACGCGTACACCGTAGAGTAGGGTCTGATCGAGAGACGTGTGAGCGCAGTCGGTTGCCGTTGTACCTTAGTTGCCGAGTAGGAGTCCGTGATGATGGACCAGGCGTCAGTGCGCGAAGTAGCTGAGACGCACCCGGCCAGTCGGGTGTATCGAATATTTACCGGGCTCTTTGTGTTCGGTCCGCCCGCACTGCTGGTCGCGGCATTCCGGAAGCGGGCGTTTCTGGCGACTCCGGTCAACCGTCGCATCTTTGGTGTGTTCTACCTCCTGAGTGGGTTCGGGATCACCGCTGGCTACCATCGGCTATTCACGCACCGTAGCTTCAGGACCTACCCGCTAATCCGCGGCATCTTTGCCGTTCTCGGGTCGACCGCGGTCCAGGGGTCGGTCCCCGACTGGGTGGCCGACCATCGCAAGCACCATGCTTACGCCGATGAGTCGGGCGATCCACATAGCCCGCATGTCGGTCACAAGGGTGGCCGGATACGAGGCTTTGTCCATGCCCACTTCGGCTGGCTGTTTGCCGACGAGAGGGCATCGCGGCAGCGCTATGTCCCGGATTTGCTGGATGATCCCGTGGTGATGGCGGTACACCGCCGGTTCGCTCTTGTTGTAGTGGTGAGCTATTTCGTGGCACCGTTCACAGTTGGGCTGATCGCTACTAGGAAGCTTCGTGGTGGGCTGGGAGCTTTCTTGTGGGGTGGCGCATTACGTGTGTTCTTCGTGCACCATGCCACCTGGAGCGTGAACTCCGTGTGTCACCTCTGGGGCAAGCGCCCGTTCGAAACCCGAGATCAAAGTCGAAACAATCCGTTTGTTGCTGTGGTAGGGCTCGGCGAGGGCAATCATCACAATCATCACGCTTTTCCGAGGTCAGCCAGGCACGGCTTGCAGAAGTGGCAGTTCGATCCAACATGGTGGCTGATCTGGACAATGGAGAAGACGGGCTTGGCGTGGGATGTACAGCGCGTCACCCCTGAGGCAATGGAGCGCAAGCGGGTCGGTGCACAAGTACAGGTCTCGCATCCGCTCGAATCGCCAGGGGAATTGGGACGTGCGGTCGGGACCACCGATGTTGCGCCGGCGCGGGCTAGCTGAAATCACCAAAGCGGTGCATTAGGCGGGTCTTGTCGATCTCGGGCGTCAGTGCTGTTGCGCACCTACCGCGCCCCCAGCCGCGCTGACTGAGCAGCAGCTCGGAGACGGAGCGTCAGTCGGCCGGCGGACGGGGATGGTGCAGGAGCTCGACTACGGAGACCGCGCCTGGTAGCGATGTCTCGCTTGAGCTCTGCTCGCGCGCTGCGACCAACCAGGTGGACAATCGCCTTCTAGAAGACTCCTGAAGATGCACGGCGACGATGATCAGATCGTTCCCTATGCCGACTCCGGACCGCTGTCTGCCGAGCTGGTGCGCAACGGGACGCTGAAGACGTACGCGGGGTTCCCGCACGGCATGCCGACCACCCAGGCCGACACCATCAACGCCGACCTGCTGGCCTTCGTGCAGTCCTGACCGACTCGGGAGCTGGGCGGCCGGCTGTAGCTAGTACGCGCGTCATGACCGTCAGGTTGTCCTCGGCGTGTGCGACGCCGCCCTGCGCGCATACCCGTGTGGCCCCTGCCGGATCGAAGATGCCCTCGATTGGTTTCTTTGCACGAGAGATTCGCGGCGCACTGATGAGTGTGCTGCCTCAACCTCAAGTGGACAGGGACGAGGTCGTCGTTGATCTCGGTGAGCGTGGCTTGAATGGATGCGTGGGCTTCGGGGTCGGCGCGCCGACGGCGACGTCATGCTCGATGCTCGACTCTGCGCCGTGCTGGTCGGCGACGTAGCCAGTCGTCAAATTACGCCGGAAATCCCGACGTGCGCTCTTAGAACGGGACCGTGTTCAGGTTGTCGAGCTCGGCGATCACGCCCTTGTCGATGTCGCTCGAGGCAGGGCCGAACAGGTTGAAGTCGACCTTGAACTTCTTGATCGCGTCGGCGGTCTTGGCGCCGAACACGCTATCCACGCCGTCGCCGTTGGGTCCGAAGGTGCCCAGGTCGTAGCCGCCCTGATCGACGAGCGCCTGCTGGACCACCTTGACGTGCTTGCCCCGAGCGCCTTTCTGGAGCTTGAGCTTGCGGTCGAAGATCTTCTCGAACACAGGGTCGGGGGCGCCGTCGGGCCCCATCAGGATCGGCGCGGTCAGGCCCCGCTTGGTGGCGCGGCTCGGGTCGTAATGGCGGGCGCGCTCGACGGCGAACACCTCGCGGTCGAAGTCGGGGTACTCGTACCGGGTCGCGCCGTCGGGGCCCGTAAACGTCGCCGAGAACACCTCGCGGGTGCTCTGGAAGACCTGCATGTCATTGTCGACCTTGCAGTCCTTGCGCGCCGCGTCGCAGTGGTTGGCGTGCCAGTGAGAGTTGCTGGCGTCGTCCCAGAAGGCGAAGTCAAAGTTGGTGAAGCCGGGCTGCCGGAGGAACTTGTAGCCGGTCATGTCCACCTTGCCGTCGGAATCGGGCACGAACGCGGAGGGGGCCGTGTTCTTGCGCTTCTCCTCGTCAGGATCCTGGTTGGACCAGAAGTGCACCGCGAACACGACCCACGGCCGTGGGGCGAACCGGCCCTCGGCGCCGTTGCGGCTCTCCGCGATGCTGTGGGCCTTCTCGAACGTCGAGTACGCCTCGGCCAGGAACGGCCGGTCGAGCACGCCGAGATTGTTCTCCGTGATGCCGATGCAGCCGGCCTCGATCGTGTGCTCGTCGGCGGCCGTCAGCTTCGTCCCCTGCTCAGCCTCCCACATCGCCTCGTACTGGGCCCGGCTCCACCGCCGCTGCTTGCCTTTGTCCTCCCCGAACGCCGGCTGCTCGGTGGTCGGGTCGAGCGGGACATCGAGCCGCTGGCCGAGTCGTGCCAGCGTCACCCGTGGCGCCCGCGCCGGCCGGCTCGCGAGCAGACGGGCAGTAGCGCGATTGCCCACAGCGCGCTGCAGCATCTGCGCGGTCGCCGCATCGCGATGCAGTCCGGTCAGCTCCCGGATCGCGGCCGGCTCCGGCCCGGCGGTGTGCGTGGCGGCGGGGGGTTGAGCAGCCTCTGGACCCGGTCTCCGACCTGCGACGCCCACGCCGTCAACCTACCACCCGCGACGCGGTTTGACGCTGCCGGGATAGCAGGTCTAACGTGAGCAGAGGAATGTCCAGCCCAGAGAGCCAGAGTCCCAAAGCACGAACCATCACTGTCCGAGGCACCGCCCGGACGGGAGCGGCTGGCGCGCTGATCCTCGTTCCCGACGAGCTGCCGGTCTACGTCGGAAGCCTCCGCCGGTGGCCCGCGGAGCTCGAAGGCGTCGAAGTCGAAGTCACTGGCACAGTCCACATCCAGGAGGCGCAGGTCGAGTCCGGCGCGCGGGTGCACGGCCTGGCCGACGACGTGCGCGTCCTCGAAGACGCGACCTGGTTGCCGCTCTAAGGGCGCACGTCGGGGTGAGACGATGCAGCGCATCGGCGATCGACGCCGGCATGACCACCGATAACGCCCACATCGTCAGCAACGACCCCCTCCTCCAAGCCTCGGGCTCTCGCGAGGAGCGCCGGTGCAAACCGTCAGGCGATACCGCCGGCCCCGAATGGGAGCCGCGCAGACCGATCGATGCCGGTACGCCCGGGTGGAGCCGAACCAGTTTCAGCTCCCGATCACGCCCCCGAGCCTGAGCGCCCCTCCTCCGCACCGACTAATCGAGACCGTTCCGCTTCGCTCACCCAGCCAGCCAAGAGACCCTTGCGATCAGCAGAGCAGGGACCCGACCCGCTGACGGGTCCTCCCCCGCTCCTCGCAGCCACCGCGAGATGCGCGTCTCTGCATCTGTTCGCAAGAGGTTGGCGAGTGAGGCGGGTCAGGCCGGATGCTGTCGCTTCGGACCGGCCGCTCCGGGCGTCCGCACAGCCGTGGGCTTCTGCGACGCTGGCCGGATTGGAGAGCTACCCCGCCATGGCCCGGAAGCCACTGGGCTTGGCTGCGGTAGCCTGCCAGATCGCGGCGTTGCGCGACCGAGGCGGGTAGGCACGCCGTGAGGCGTTTCTCCCTCTCTGGGGATACCCCGGGGACACTGACGTGACCTTGCCAGCGCATCGCGAGCCCTTCGCTGCGTCTAGATGAAGCAGGTCCGGGCACGCACGACGAAGAGCAGTCGGTGCGCAACGTCGCGATCATAGGTTTCATGTACGACCGCCGGACCCGCGCTTATCTCTCACGCTGTGTCGCTGACGCGTTTCTCGCCGGCGTTTGGAGTGAGCGGGCGATGGTCGCTCGTGTCGGGAGATCGTTGGACAGCCGCCCGCCTTGGCTGCTGCCGGTCGCGCGAGAAGTGCTCGCCGCCTACCACCGACCGCCCGCTGATCGGCCGCGAGAGCTCGCGGAGTTTGTCGCCCTGGCGTTGGAGGGTCGTCGGCGAACCGAGGATGCGGCTCGGCCTCCGCGGGTTCGTCGCTGGCTTATGCCCGAGTCAGCGATGGGCAGCCGACGCTGGCCAGTGCCCGAGTTGGCGTCCTTTGGGGCACTCACCGAGTTCCTCGAGCTGTCTGCCGGCGAGCTGGAATGGTTGGCGGATGCTCGCGGCTTGGAGCGAACGGTCAGCGATCAGCGACTACGGAACTACCTCTACTCCACGGTTCCCCGCCGTGGCGGTCCTCCTCGGCTCATCGAGCGTCCAAAGTTCCGCCTCAAATCGCTCCAGCGCCGAATACTGCACGAGATCCTCGACTGGATCCCGGCGCACGATGCAGCGCACGGCTTTACGCGCGGGCGCTCCGCGGTCACGAACGCCAGCGAACACACACGACGGCTCGTCGTCTTGCGGCTCGATTTGGAGGACTTCTTCGCGTCAATCGCAGCCCGCCGTGTATTTGGGATCTTCCGTACCGCCGGCTATCCGGAATCGGTCGCGTACACGCTCACCGCCCTGAGCACTAATGTCGTGCCGATCGCGGTCTCGCGACAGCTTTCGAGCGCGATAGATCCGCGGCTGATTGCCTCGCAGTTTCGCCTTGCTCGGCGGCTCGCGACCCCGCATCTGCCTCAAGGCGCTCCGACCTCGCCGGCCCTAGCGAACCTCGCGGCGTTCGGACTCGACCGCCGCCTCACCGGGCTGGCAACCGCGCTCGGGGCAACGTACACGCGCTACGCAGACGACATCGCCCTGTCGGGCTCACGGCGCCTGCTGCGCAACGCCAACCAGCTGCGCTCCACGATCAGCGAAATCGCACGGCAAGAAGGGTTTGCGGTAAACGACCGCAAGTCCACCCTCACGACCAGCGCCGGCAGCCAACGCGTATGCGGCGTCGTGGTCAACCAGCGCACCAACATGGCTCGCGCTCAATACGACACTCTCAAGGCAACCATTCACAACGCGGCACGCCATGGGCCCGCCGGCCAGAACCGGGCCGGCGTGCCTGACTTTCGCGCACACCTACTCGGACGTATCGCGTGGGTCGAGCAACTCCACCCTGAGCACGGCAAGAAACTCAGGCGCCAGTTCAACCACATCGACTGGAGCCGGGAAGCGTGAGCGCCAACGATGGGTTGCGGACACTCCGATCGGCCGCCGCCTCAGGCGCCGAGTCCGTCAGCCGACCGTTCGCTAAGCGATCCGTTCTGCGATTGGTCACTCCCGACGTGATTTGAAGCGTTTTGGGCGGTGCGGTCGGCCCGGGTAGGCTGGACGAGTGAGAACTGCGCCCCGTGGGGCCCGATGAGCGCGAGAACTGTCGAGGTCGGCGACGGACGGATGTTGACCTTTGAGGAGGTCGGCGATCCGGCGGGCGATCCGGTCTTTGTGAGCCACGGCACCCCTGGTTGTCGGCTGAGCGGCCGCCACCCGGACTTGTCTCGCGTAAGCGCCGCGGGTCTGCGTCTGGTCACTTACGACCGGCCAGGCTACGGGCGCTCTACTCGCCAGCCTGGCCGCCGCGTGGTCGACTGTGTCAGCGACGTCGCCGCGATCGCCGACGAGCTCGACATCGAGCGCTTCGCGGTGAGCGGCGGATCGGGCGGGGGCCCTCACGCGCTGGCGGTCGCCGCGCGCCTGCCCGAGCGCGTAACCCGGGTGGCGTGCGTGGTCGGAGGCGCGCCCTACGACGCTGAAGACCTCGACTGGTTCGCCGGGATGGATCCCGTCAACGTGAGGGAGTTCGGCTGGGCTCTCGCCGGCGAAGCGATGCTTGTCCCCGAGCTACAGCGCCAAGCGCAGGAATCTCTAGCTCGTGTTGACGAGGACCCAACCGCGCTGCTCGCCGACGTCGAGCTCTCCGAATCCGATCGCGCGGTCCTAAGCGATCCCGGCGTTCGCGAGTCATTGCGCGCCGCAACCCACGAGATGTTTGCCTCGGGTGCCTTCGGATGGGTGGACGACGATCTCGCGTTCGTCCAGCCCTGGGGCTTCGACCTCCAGGAGCTACGAGTGCCGGTCGAAATCCGGTACGGCGTCACGGACGTGCTCGTCCCCGCCGCCCACGGCAAATGGCTAACAGCGCACGTCCCGGGTGCTGAGGTGTTCGTCGATGAACATGGCGGGCACCTGAGCACTCCCGATCAGCGCCTCGAGATGCTGCAGGCACTCGCCGTCACCTGACGCGGACGTCGCCCGCCCGAGCGAGCGCGACGAGGGGAAAGCGCCCACGCGGCGTGGACCGCAGTTTCCGCGACGGGTCCGAGCGTTCGTAGTCGCCGCGGTCAGCGGTACGGCGACTACGGTCCCGACCCATCGCGCGCTACGCAGCGGCGCGTGATCTGCGGAGTGTCACGGGCGCCAGATGGGCGTTGCGCCGTCCAGATCAGTGAGCTGGGCTCAGACTGTCGCTGTTCGGGCGTGCGTTGAGTCGCTTTGGACTGCAGTGAGTGGCGTGGCGATGCTTTCCAGCCCTTTGCGTTCTGCCCTGATGCCGTAGACGATCTCGACGAGGCCCCCGCCGATCATCAGGATCGCGCCGATCGCAAGCGCGAAGAACACGTCAGATGTCTTGCCGGTCGGGATGAGCCGGCCGAACAGCTGCGGCCCGATGATGCCGCCGATGCCGGTCCCGACCGCGTAGAACAGCGCGATCGCCAGCGCGCGGGTCTCCATCGGGAAGATCTCGCTGACGGTGAGGTAGGCGGCGCTGACGCCCGCGGAGGCGAAGAAGAACACCACCGACCACGCCAGGGTCAGGGTCGTCGCGGTCAGAGCGTGCTGATCAAAGAGGTAGCCAGTGATCAGCAGCAGCACCCCCGAGAGGATGTAGGTCCCGGCGATCATCGGCTTGCGGCCGATCGTGTCGAACAGCGGGCCGAGCACGACGGGCCCGAGCAGGTTGCCGACCGCGAAGGCGACCAGGTAGTACGGGGCGTCACCGGTGGCGACGTGGAAGAAGGTGCTGAGCAGCGTCGCGTAACCGAAAAGGATCGCGTTGTAGAGGAATGCCTGCCCGATGAACAGCGACAGGCCGAGCACGGTTCGCTTGGGATAGGTCGCGACGATCGCGCGGGAGATCTCCCACAGACCGATCGACTTGCGTTGCCTGATCGTGATGGTCTCGTCGGGGTCGTCAAGCTGAGCTCCGGTGTCCTGGACCACTTGGCGCTCGATGTCGCGCGTGACGTCCTCTGCCTCCTCTTCGTGGCCGTGGATAAACAGCCAGCGTGGGCTTTCCGGGACATGGCGGCGGACGATGAGGATCGCGGTACCCAAGACGAAGCCCAGCGCGAAACAGACACGCCAGCTGAGCAGGGGACTGAAGACGTGTAACGCAACCACCGAGAGCAGTGCGCCGGCCGCCGCACCGGCCCAGTAGGTGCCGTTGATGATGATGTCGATACGGCCGCGATGCTTGGCCGGGATCAGCTCATCGATTGCCGAATTGATGGCGGAGTACTCGCCGCCGATACCCATTCCGGTGACGAACCGGCAGACGAAGAAGAACAGCGCCGTGGGGGCGAACGCCGTCGCCATGGTCGCCACCAGATACACCCCGAGTGTGACCATGAACAGCCGCTTGCGGCCGAACATGTCGGTCAGACGCCCGAACAGCAGCGCGCCCGCGCACGCACCCGCAACGTACAGGGACGCGGCCCAGCCGGCGACCTCGGCGGCGGAGATGTTGATGCCGCTGCCCTTGGCCGAGATCGCGCCTGCGATCGAGCCGACAATCGTCACCTCGAGCCCATCCAGGATCCAGACCGTGCCCAAGCCGACAAGGATCTTCCAATGCCACCGCGACCACGGTAGTTGGTCAAGCCGCGCCGGAATGTTGGTCTCGATCGTGCCGAGTTGTTCGCTGGGAGCTACCGCGGTTGCCATCGTCGGATCCTCCTTGGATCTATCTCTGCTCGCGCAGCTACCCCCTGTGCACCGGGCACTCACATCCTTTGGAGACCGCTGCCCGTTCGCACGCCAGCTGCCCCCGGCCGACCGCGCGTACATCCGCCGCATGGCACTCGGAAGAAACCAGCACTGCACCGATCAGCCTGCAAACATCAGGGACCAACCGTGACTTCTCACCTGTGACGCCAGACGGTTCCGGGGCCACCGAGACGAATTGATTGGGACTCGCGAGAGCGGGCAGTGATGACGTGAGTTCCGCCTGTGTCACGGGGGCGGCCTCCCCGTGTCCACCGCGACTCGCCATCCAAAAAGAAGGTAGGGATTACATGATCGTGCTCGGCCTTATCCTGCTGATCGTTGGGTTCATCGCCAAGGTCGCGATTCTCTGGACGATCGGCATCGTGCTGGTGCTCGTTGGCTTGGCCCTGATGGTGCTCGGATCGATGGGCCGCGCCGTGGGAGGACGACGGCACTATTACTGACCGCGCCGTCTCTCCTGCTCACCCCTTCAACTATCACGCTCAACTGTGACCGTAAGTCTGCGCTGCGGCGGGGCCTCAGGCCTCGCCGAGCGGTTCGGTCCGTTGGCGACCAGGCTCGTCCCGAATCGTCCGTGCGGCGCGGCGCGGCCAGGGTTGGCTTGCGCGACGCGCTCGCGACAGGATCGGCGTGCCCCTGTCGGGCGGCTCGGAGCGTGCGGTTGTCGATCGGCTTCCGGACCTTCAAGAGCCTCTTGAGAATTCTGGTCGTCGCCCGGATCGTCGTGGGTCAATCAGAGTCGCTCTCAGGACGTCGTCGAGCAGTCTCAGACCTGGGTTAGACTCGTGGGTGTGGACGGCGGCTCGCCGTCCCCGGACGAGGAGTGCGCGCCGTACCCGGCCAGCAAAGACGACGCGCTCGATTACGCTAGGAGACGCTCATGTTGGAGCAACTCGTCCAGCTCGTCGGTGCCCTGCTCGTTCTCGTCGGCTTCGCGCTCGCACAGTTGGGCCGGCTCGACCAACACTCAGCCGCATACCTCATCGTCAACCTGGTGGGATCGGCCATTCTTGCGGTCGATGCGCTCATCAGCGGCCAGCTCGGGTTCCTGCTCCTCGAGGGCATTTGGGCGCTTGTCTCGGCATGGGGACTCATGCGGATGATCACCATGTGCACTGAGCGCGCCTGGGGCCGTGCCTTCAGATGAGCCAACGTGTGCGCCTTGGCGACGAACCAGAACCGACCTGCCGTTTCCGGTCGGATCGCTCAGAGCCTGATCTGCGGTTCGTGCGCTGAGCGATCCCACACTGAGGTGAAGTCGTGGGCCAGCTCGTCGACGCCAGCGGCGGCGCGAACGCCGCGGTCAAGTCTTCGTCGCGGACGATCTCAGCCTGCCTACACGTAGTAGGCGACCCGCACCGAGAAATGCCGGCCGCATGTGGCGGCGGCAACGCGTGGTGATTCCGGTCATGCGGATCATCGGTTGGCGCGTGAAACCACGCCTTATGATGCGCGGCATGAGCGCCGCGCGGGTCCGCCTGCTGGCCATCGTCCTGGCGGTGACGATCGGCTCTCCGGCCGTGGCGGCCTCCGCCAGGTCGGGACCGGTCACCTTCTACTTCGGGCTCAAGCGGCCCGAGGCCAGCGCGCAGATGGCTTTCTTTGCGGTCTCCTTGCCCGGCTCGTCGTCCTATCGCCACTTCCTCAGCCTGAGGCAAGTGTCTGCCCGGTATGGGGCCACGCACGCGGTGAGGCGTGCGTTCGTCCGGCAGATCACGCGCCTTGGCCTGACCGCGCGGATCGACGGGTCCGGGGTGTTTGCCCGGGTGAGCGGCCCGGTGGCGACATTCGATCGCGTATTTCGGGTGCGGATCACCCGGGAGTTCGAGAACGACCCCAACATCTACGCCTACGCGGTGCCGGGCACCGGTCGTCTGCACCTGCCCGTCGCTCTGGCTTCGCTGGTGCGTGACGTCGTGCCCATCTACGCGCACTCGGCGTCAAGCCCGGACGCGCCGGCGGCCTCTGCCCGGATCGACCGCGCAAAGCCTCCGGGTCGGACCGGCACCTGGACGCGGGGCTGTGCGAAGGCCAAGGCGACCGGCGCGTTCAGCTTCGGCCAGGTGCGTCACGCCTACGGGATCGATCGTCTCGGCGCGGGTGCCGGCGCGTCGGTGGCCATTTTCAACGACGCCGAGGGCGTGTCGAACCGCGACATCGCCGACAACGCACGCTGCTTCGGCTATCCGGAGGTGGCGAGGCGCACCTTGCGCATCGACGGCCAGACGAGCCCCTTCACCGAGGGCCTGTTCGAGCCTCAGGAGGACCTCGCCGTCGTCCGCGGGATGGCACCCGGCTTGCGATCCCTGACCTTCACGCAGGTCTGGGGAACGCCGGGGCTCTGGTTCCTGGGGCCGGCGCAGGTGCTCGACGCGCCGCACCTACCCGACAGCCTCTCCATCTCCTACGGGCTCTGCGAGCGTCTCGTGCGCGGTCGCGGCTCGACGCCGGACACTCGCGCCGGCGCGAATCTCATGGACGCGGTCCTGGCCAGGCTCGGGATCGCCGGCGTCGGCGCGTATGCGTCGTCCGGGGACTTCGGCTCCACCTGCAACGGCAAGCCGTTCCTCGGCGTCACCTGGCCGGGATCGTCGGCGTTCATAACCAGCGTTGGGGGCACCCGGCTGACATTGAACGCCGACAATGACCGGCGCTCCGAGGTCGTCTGGAACGACGCGCGGTGGGTATCGACCCTGGACCCCGGTGGCGCCGGGGGCGGTGGGTTCTCGGTCGCCTCGGCGCGGCCGCCATTCCAGCGTGGGCTCGGGCCGCCAGGCGCCACGCGGATGGTCCCGGACGTCTCGTCGGCGGCATCCGAGTTTCCGGGATGGCCCGTGGTCCTAGGCGGCTACTGGGAGTCCGACGCCGGAACCAGCGGCGCCGCTCCGCTGCTCGCCTCGGCGATGGCGGTCCTCAGCGCCGACCAGCGGCGTCGCGGACTGCCACCGATCGGCCCCGCCGACGGCCTTTTCTACTACCTGGCGGCCCATGCACCGCAGACCATCTACGACGTAACCCGCGGCAACAACGGCTACCTGAAGAAGGTCCCGGCACGACGCGCCACGCGAGGCTACGACCTGGCCAGCGGACTAGGGGTGCCGGACTTCAGCCGTGTGGCCGCAGCGCTGCCGCCGCCGGCCCCGTCCGGCGGAGACTGATCAGGTCTCCCCTGGTGATCCCTCCGGCGCCGCGTCCACCCTCGATAACTGGCTCAACCATTTCGGAACCTGACGCAGTGGCGACCGGGCGCCATGACGGCGCCCGCGCCGCTCCGGCACCTTCCGGAGGGTCCGCTGGTCGATCCCCTGTGAACAGGCGTTCTGGTCGGGTGGCGAGCTCACGATGATGAGCGGAAGCGTGTGATGACCGTCGCGGTCTCGAATCCCAGCCGCAGGTAGAGCTCTCGGCCGGCGTCGCTGGCGTCGATGCCGGCGCTGCGCGCACCCGCTTGCCGGGCTGCGCGCAGCGCGGTAGCCGTCATCGCTCGCGCGATCCCGCGGCGACGCCAATCGGGGTCGGTGTTGACGAAGATCACGCTCGCGGTCGCCTCAAACGCGCCGGAGCCTGACGTGGCGCGCACCACGCCGGCTTCGTCGACGGCCGCCCACAGACCGAACGCGCGTGGCAGGGACCGCAGATGATCGGCAAGCGCTCGTGGGTTGGTGATCCCTGGATCCGCCCGGCTCGCGGCGGCGACGGCCTGCGCGAGCGGCACGCCGCGGGGGGTGTCGTCGGCGAGTCGCCGCACCGGTCGCAGCGTCAGGCCGCAGGGCAGCCCATACGTCGACACCTGCTGCAGATCCCGACAGATCATCGCCGTCGCGGTGCCGGACTGCCACGTCAGGTGGCCAGCGAGCAGCTCGGCGCAATGCACGGCAGCTGCGCAGACGGTGATCATCCCGGCCCGCGTATCGCCCATCAGCGTCGGCAGTAGGTCACGCGCTCGGTCATCGGTCACCAGCAGCCGGATATGGCGGTCAGGGCCACAAGGCAGCAGACCATGGATGCCGGGCTCGTCGAGCACGGCCTGACGCGAAGGGGAGATCGCGACGCACCGGGCGAGGAACGCCCGGACATACACGTCAAGCGCGGCAGAACCCATCGACCCAGACTAGACATGAGCCTGGCTCTGACAGGTGTTGCGATCACCGCGCGGACCCAAGGTTCCGCATCTGCCACACGGTCCCGGCGTGGGGTACGACGCGTCAAGAACCTCCGGTTGTCCATCCTCACTGGTCACCGGCAGCTGTGGCGGCGGACCGATTACGCGCCGTACTCTCGCCGCTCAGCCGCGGTCAGTTGCTGCGTCACGCGGCTGGCAGCGAGGCGCAGCAGCCCGCGGGCGTTGCCGCACAGGCTGCATGCGTCCTGGATGTGGATCTGGCCGTCGCTATCGGTGAACACGACGTCCGCGCCGTTCGAAGAGAAGGCGACGCTGAACACGCCCGAATTGTCCGGCACGAGCCGCAGAAGCTGCCCGTTGGCAACATCCCAGATGCGGACGTCGCCGTCCTCGCTGGCGGTCGCGAGCCACGTTCCCTGCGGGCTGAAGGCGACGTCAGTGACCGAGGCGGTGTCCCCAATGAGAACACGGAGCGCGCGTCTAGCGTCCAGCTGATAGATCGTCGTGGTCCTGCTCCATGAGGAAAGGGCCAGCAACCGCCCGTGTGTGTCAAGGCTGATCGCCGAGACGGACTGGACACCGGTGTCAAACCGTCCCAGGAGCTTACCGGTGCGCGTGTTCCAGAAGATCCCCTGCCCGCAGTAGTTGACACCGACGGCCCGCTGCCCGTCGGCGCTGAAGGAGACGTAGCCGCCGGCGCAGGTCTGTGAGTTGGGCAACGTCTGGGCAGCCAACAGGCGCATCCCGTCCTTGACGTCGAACAGCCCGATGCCGGATGTCGCCGACGCCGCAAGCAGCCGGTCACCGCTCGTGTCCAGCGCGAGACCGATGATCCCGCTGGTGGTAAAGCCTGACACCGACCCGACCGTGTGTCCATGCGCCAGATCGCGAACAATGATGTCCTCGCCGGATCTCGTGGCCGCGGCGAGCCGGCCGTTTCCGCTAAAGGCGAGCGCGATCCCGCTGGGGTCGGCGACAACTCGAAACGGCCTGGACGCGGGTCGGCCCTCCCGCGTCCAGGACCGCAGGATCTCGGCCTGCGGCTCAGTGATCCCGGCCCAAACGCGGTCAGCTGACACGACTGCTTCGTCCAGATTCAGGCCGACGCCGGTCGAGATGGTCGATCCCTGATCCAGTGAGGTGCGCCACAGCCGACCCTCCCCATCGCTGGAGGTGGTGGCGATCTGCCCACTGTCCGGCCGCCAGGCGATGGAGCTGATCGGGACGGTGGCGCTGTTGAGAGGGAGGAGTTCCCGATGGGAGGCCACCGACCAGATGCCCGCACTGCCGTCAAGGCCCCCGATCGCCAGCCGGGTGCCGTCCGGGCTGAAAACGATGTTCGTGAGCGGAACCGCGGGCCGCTGGACCAGCGTGGCCAAGCGGGTCCAGGTCCTGGGGTCGTAGAGCTTCACGATGCCGGTATTGCTCTGCTCAATCGCGGCCACCGCGACGACCCGGCCGCTCGGCGAGACCGAAATGCCGGAGAGGATCGGGGGCTGCGACGGGGAATCCACGGTTGGGGCCAACAGGGTTCGCCGGGCACGCACGCTGCCTGTGGCGACATCGATTCTTTCGACGCTGCGATCGTCGGTGACGAGGAGCGATGCACCGGAAGGATCGAAGTCCATGCTCTGGATGCAGCCCCTGGCTCCTCCGACCTCGCGGGGCTGGGCACTGCCGTTCAGCTGCCAGAGGTCCAGGTTGGAGTGGTAGACCGCCGCGAGCTGTCTGCCGCTAGGACTGAACTTGAGCTGCTCCGGAAGGCTCCCCTGCGGAACGCAGACCGGCGATTCCCCGGGCCACGGCTCCCCGCTGCCCGGTGGAGTCGTCGCCTCGCTCTCCAGATCAAAGGTCTCACGCACCTGACCCGTGGCAACGTCGAGCAACGAGACCCCGGCCTCGGTCGAGACGGCCAGCATCTGGCCGTTCGGACTGAACGCGACGGGCCCTGCCGGGCTACGGAGATTCCAGCGCGCGCGCGCGCCGCCAGCGCCGTCGATGAGCACCCGGCCGTCGCACGCGGCCTCCGCAATCAGAGCTCCCGACGGGGAATAGCCGATCGACGGCGGCGCGTTGGCACCCGGCGGAACTCCCTGGTCGCAGGGCTGGGGCCCGCGGGACGGCAAGCGGCCGATGACCGGTGAGCGGTCGATGGCCTCGCGCAGCGCGTACAGGGCCGGGGGCGTTGCCGAGCGCCGCACCGCCTGCACAGCCAGCAGAATCGACACCTCCGGGTTGGCGGTCAGCTCGTTCTGACTCTCGGCAGCCAGCTCTCCCGACTTGGCGACGGTCTGGGAGGTCACCGCCTGCCCGCGCGAGATGAGGGCGAACACCACCAGGGCCACCGATACCACCGCCACCACCACGCTGATTCCCACCAACAGACGCTGCCGCCGCGACGCCACAAGCCGCGCCGCCAGCAGGTACTCCTGCTCCAGCGCCGTCGCACCGGGAGCCTTGCCGGCCCCCGCCGCCAGCCACCGCTCCGCCGACGCCAGCTCCGAACCGCGCAGCAGAAAGCTACGATCCCGCCCGGCCTGATCCCACTCGAGTGCCTTGACCGTCAGCCGCGTGTGCTGGTGCTCCCACTCGAGGTCGGCCCCTAGCGCCACGATCAGCCGCTCAAGCGTGCTCTCGAACTCACCGTCGTCCGTCGCCGGAATCCAGTTGCGAAACCGAATCTCGCCCGGGAGCTCCTCGTCGGACACCGGACGCAGCGCGAGCGGCACAATGCGCTTGTTCAGCTCCCGAGCGTGAGCGACCTCCTGCTCGCAAAACGGCGAACGCACCGCCTCCGGGCTGATGACGAACACGAACGCATCGCTGGTCTCGATCGCCCGGCGCAGTGCCAACGGGAATAACTCCGCATCCCGAATCCCGTCCACATCCACCCACACATCCTTGCCGCGACTGCGCAGCCCAGCGCCGAGACGCTGCACGTAGGCCGAATCGGCGCGCGAATATGAAATGAACACGTCGGCCACGATCGGCCCCCGTCGAAAAGCTACGGCCGCGCCATCGCGAAGTCAACGTCGGCCGTGGACTACCTAGCCACTAGGCGGGCGCGTTGGCGGTGAGGGTCCGGCTTCAGCCTGATGGCAACTGATGTAGGAGAAAGAATCTGATCATTTCGGCGGACGCGTCGGGGCCTTGTGGATCGGTGTAGGACCCGGTGGGACTGCCGCCGGCCCAGGCGTGGCCGGCACCGTGGACAATCCATGACTGCGCGACCGGCGCGCCCCGGGGGTTGTGGTGAGCGATGCTCGTGTATGGACGACCGGTGTTGTTCTTTTTCGTCGTCGGTCCGTGTTGGACGGTGGTGTCGCCCACCGCGAGCCGGGCGGCAATGAGCTTGTGCGCGTTGACGGGGGCCACCGTCGCGTCTTGGTCGCCGTGGATGACGATCAGGGGGACCGCGCTGGTTGCCGTCGGCGTCCCGCCGGTCCGCATCGCGGTGAAGGCGGACCCGACGTCGTGGGCGGCGCGGTAGGCGATCCCGGAGTGCACTCCGACCGCCGCGTAGAGGTTGGGGTAGACCGCGGCCATCACCGCGGCCATGGCGCCACCCGCCGAGAGTCCGGCGACGTAGACACGGCCCGGGTCGACGGCGAGGTCGCTGATGACTTGGCGGGTGATGCCGGCGATGATCGCCGGCTCGCCCGTGCCGGCACGCTGGTCGGCAGGGGAGAACCAGTTCCAGTAGCCCCCTTGGTTGGCTGCTCTGGATTGCTGCGGGTAGGCGACGAGGAAGGTATGTCGCTCAGCCAGATCGTTCATGCGGGTGCCAGCCGCGAAGTCAGAGGCGTCCTGTGAGCCGCCGTGCAGCATGACGACGAGCGGGACCCGACTTCCCGTGTAGCGCGTGGGCACGTAGAGGTCGTAGGTCCGTGTCCCGGCAGTCTCGGTGTGGGTGAGGTGGCACGTCGCGCCAGTGTCGGCAGCGGGCACCGCGGCGTCACTCCGAGACGACGATGTGCCTCCACGCAACCTGGCGGGGCCGACCGTGCCTGCGGCGCTCGACCCGGCCGGTGGAACGGGGCTGGTGCCACTGGCGGCGAGACTCTGCTGCAGAAGGGCCGTGGCCTCGGCCACCCGGCCGCCCTTGGTGAGTCGCAGCGCCTCGGCCATCGCGGCATTCCTAGCGTCGTCCATCGCACGTCCTTTCAGAATGTGGTCATCCAGCGACCTACGCAGGTTCGCTGCCCTCGTACGACACCCCACCGCGCGACCGGAACGCGGAGTGCGCCGGTCGGTCATCTCGTGCGCGAAGCGAGCGCCGCCTTCACCGCGCGAGACGCCCGGAACGCGCCGAGAACCTCGACCGCGGCGATCGTCGCGACGGCGAGCTCCGCCGAGACGTCATCGGCAATGCTCGCCAACCCCAAGACACGCAGCTCGACCATACGACCGCTGTCGCGCAATGCCTCGAGGTCGTGGCGGTCGTAGTGCGCACTGCCGAGCACCAGTTCGCGGCGGGCGACCGTGCTCTCCAGAACGTTTGACCGGCTTTCAAGCTGGCGTCGGATCGCCGTCCGGATGAAATCCGTGCGATTGCCGAAGAAGCCCTCCGTGACAAGCAGATCGATCTGACCCAGGTCGACCACGCCCACATTGATGGTGATCTTCTCGCTCTTATCGACCTCGGCCATCGCGTGACCTAGCCACCCATTTGGTCGCAGAACATCTTCAGACCATCCTAACACCATCCATATGGATGGCCGGGGTCCCTCGACCCCTCGCCATGGCGTGTTCGGCCGACGGTCGACCGCGCGGCCCCGTTGCCGGGCGGAGGGCGGCGATGCCCAACCGCTCGGCGTGCGACCGCAGGCGCTGAGCGCGCGCGGTCCCCCCGCGCATGCGGCTATCGCCAGCGAGCTGAACGCTGCCCACATTTCGGTCGCGAACAGTTCGGGCTCTTCCCAGGCGGCGAAGTGACCGCCCACAGGCTGCCGTTCGACGAAGGCGCGGGAGATCTTGTAGTAGCTGTCGGCGTCGTGGTCGAGCATCCAGGCCGCCAGGGCGACCGGTGAATCCAGCAGGGCGTAGCCGATGCTCTGCGGCCGTGTGGTTTGCTCGAGGAAGTAGCCAAAGCCCGTCGCCCTGAACGTGGCCCCCGCCTCGGCAGCCGCGCGTTCCTCCTCGGTTTCCTTCGGGACGGCGCCGCCCGCCAGCCCGGGCACGAACAGATTCGTATGGATGCCGATCAGCCCCTCGGGCGCCTGGCGGCCCATCGCGTCGGTGACGGCGGCGCCCGCGTCGCCGCCCTGCGCGACGTAGCGGGTGTAGCCGAGGCGGGGCATCAGCTCTCCCCATGCCTCCGCGACGCGGCCGGCGTACCAGCCCAGCTCGGCTGGCTCGGCCGTGAAGCCGTACCCGCGTGGTTGTGTGCGCGCTGAATCGTGATGGATGCGCACGCCGCGATCTGCCCTCGGTTCGGCACGGTGGAGTCGGCGTCGCACCTGGCGAATGCCGGCAGATGCACCGTGGAGATTCGCGGAAACACAGGCCGAGGCGTGCTCTGAGCTGGACTAGACTCGCCGAGCTCGTGCGATGGCGGCAGCGACTCGAAAGGGATCTGTATGGATGGTTACGCAGTGGCACATGTCGACGAGATCGCGCAGATCGATGACGGCCGTGCGCCAATGCGCGCCGTGCGACACCACTTCGGCATCACGTCGTTCGGTGTCAACGCTTGGACAGCCCGTGAGGCAGGCGCAGGGATCATCAACGAGCACGACGAGTCCGAGCCCGATTCCCAGGAGGAGCTGTATCTCGTATTACGCGGGCGCGCATCCTTCGAGGTCGACGGTGAGCACTTCGCCGCGCCCGCCGGGACGTTCGTCTTTGTGCGGCCCGGCGTCAAACGCGCGGCCTTCGGCGAGGAGCCCGGCACGACGATCATTGCGGTCGGTGGTGTGCCCGGAAAGCCGTACGAGCCTGGCGGCTGGGAGCTTTTTGCGCCCCTACGGCCACTCTACGAGGCGGGCAATTTCGCCGAGGCGGCGAGTCAAGGGCGCGAGCTGCTGGCGGGCGATCCGCCGTACGCCGACCTGTTCTACAACGTCGCATGCTGCGAAAGTCTCGCCGGCGAGAAGGACCAGGCCATCGCGCACCTTCGACGGGCGATCGAACTCTCCGAGCGGTCCCGCTCGTTCCTTGAAGGCGATTCCGACCTCGATCCGATCCGCGAGGACCCCGCCTTTAAGGAACTGCTCGGTGGGTGAGGTTCACGGATCCCTGTCACGTTCGGTGTCTGCATCGCGTCACATCCTCCGGGCGGACTGATGGCGCGGGCCGCCTGGGTGACTCGGGCGAATCCGGCCGCGACCACAACTTCGAGCGGCGCGATTACGGTGCGAACCGGCCCGTCGGCCGCTGCATCGCCTCGTCGCAGTCAACGTTCCCGTTGTGCGGCTGGCCCGGAGCGGAATCTGGCCCTTCGCCTCCGGACCTCACCGGCGGCCTATCAGCGGACGCTCTTGGCAGCGGCGGGTGCGTTTTGCGCGCTGGGCGGCACGAGGGATGTGAGCGCCAGCACGTCGGTTACGAGCACGCGCCCTGCGGTGGCGTTCAGCAGTTCGCCGACACGAAAGCGCGAGCAGTCCAGGACGTCGCTTGCCTCCTGAACGGTGATCGTTCCGGCGGCGTCGGCGACGATGGGGCCGAACTTGCTCTGCAGGGGTGTGGCTGCGGTCATGGCTGGTATGTCCCTCTCGAGGTTCACCGGACTATAGGCGCGCGCCGCCGCCCAGACTCATCCGAAACGAGTGATGCCGGCGGTCTCGTGGGCCCCTAGCGTTCGCGTGGTTCGGGTTCCGTCCCCGGTGCAGCCAAGTCGGTATCTCCACGTCACCATGTTAAAGCTCGTGGTCGCAGTGGTAGCGATCGCGCTGCCGGATTGCATCAACCCTTCGTTGATCGGCGGCGAGCTGTTCGTCGCGACTGGACCGCGGCCGCGGCGGCGCACAGCGGCGTTCACGGCTGCCGCGTGGACGGTCACGTTCGTCTTTGGCGTGGCGTTTGCGCTCGGGCTTGGCGACCTGATCCTGTCGCTGGTGCCGAAGCCCGGCGCGACCGTTAAGTACTCGCTGATCGCGGCCGCTGGGCTCGTGCTCGTTGTCGTCGGGACCGGGATCTGGATCCGGCGGCAAGCGCTCGTGCGGTCAGAGGCGACCCAGAGTCTGCACAAGTCGCACGGATCATCCGCCCTGATCGGGGCAGGGATCGCGGGACTTGAGCTGGCGACGGCTTTCCCGTACTTCGCGGCGATCGCGATGATCGTCGGCTCGGGCGTCTCGGACGCTGCCAAGCTGTCGCTGATCGCGCTGTACTGCGTCGTCTACGCACTGCCGTTGATCGCAATCACCGCCGTTGTCGCACTGAAGGGAAACCGCGCCGAGCGCATCCTGCAACCCATAGGCGATTGGCTATTCGCTCACTGGCCCGTGATCCTTGGACCTCTCACCGCCGCGATCGGGATCGGCCTCCTGGCTTTTGGGATCGTGCAGCTGAGCTCGTAACCCCTGCTCGCCCTAGCCAGCGAAGACAAGCCACGAGCGCTTCAAAGTCGAATCCTCCTGGTGCTGCGGACTCGCCGGCCATGGCTCAGCGGTTGTGGTTGACGAGCTCGACGTTGTGGCCGTCCGGGTCGAGCACGAACGCGCCGTAGTAGCCCGGGTGGTAGACGGCGCGCTCGCCGGGGCTGCCGTGGTCCTCGTAGCCCGCGGCGAGCGCGGCGGCGTGGAAGGCCCGCACCGTGGCGTCCGCGTCAGCGGGGAACGCGAGGTGGACGTGCTCCGTGAGCGGGCGCTCGTCGCCCACGAGCGAGAAGGAGAAGTCGGGGCCCGAGAACTGCACGCGATCCGGCGTGTCGTGCGCCAGGCGGAGGCCGGCGTACGGCGCGACTGTCGTGTAGAAGCGCCGCGACGCCTGCGGGTCGCGGACGCGGAGCCATAGGTGGTCGATGCGGCCGTCGGGCACGGAGCGCTCGCGGGCGGCATGGACCGCCTCGACACTGTTGCCGTCCGGGTCCAGCAGGAAGCCGCCGTAGTAGTCGGGGCCGTAGACCGGGCGCGGCCGGGGCGCGCCGTCGTCCGGGTGACCGGCGTCGATCCCCGCCTGCCAGAAGGCGTCGACGGCCGAGCAGTCCGGCGCGCGGAAGCCGACGTGCAGTCCGCGGGTCACAGGGTGCTCACGGTCTATCGGGCCGACGGCCCAGTCCTCCCACTCGACCAGCTCGGCGTCCGCGTGGCTCGGCTCGACGCCGAGCACGGAGAGCACGGTGCGGTAGAAGCGCTCGGACACGGCGAGGTCGGACACGGCGATCCCCACGTGGTCGAACATCGCCCTGAGGCTACCGTTGCGGGCGTGCTCGAGGTGCCGAGTGGGGCGACCGCCGGTAGGGAACTACGATCGCGTACGTGACTGCTGCTTGGTGAGACACTGAGCATCGTGGGACTCGATCGCGCGATGCTGTTTCGTCTGGCGACGAGCGAGCGGCTGGAGCGCGCCGTCAAGGCCGTGCCCTGGGGTGAGGTGGCCGCGTGGCGCGCCGCGTCGCGCTATGTCGCCGGCCGATCGCGAGGCCAAGCACTGGCCACCGCGATGGCGCTCTTGGACCGCGGGTATGCCGTCAGCATCGACCTGTTCGGCGAGCGTCTGAGCGATCCCGCGGCCGCCGACCGGGTGCTCGAGGACTACGTTGAGTTGGCCGGCGCGCTGCCATCGCCTGCCTCCGAGGCTTGGTTGTCGGTGGACTTGACGCATCTGGCCATGGACACGGACGCCTCCGCGGTGGCGGACCGCCTCGCCACCATCGCTCGGGCCCTACCCGCGGGCAGCCGTGTCCAGGTCGGTGCCGAAGACGCCGCCCGCAGCGACGCAATCGTGGCCTGCGTGCTGGACGTCGCGGCGCGTGGCCTGGCCGACCGGCTCGGCGCCACGGTGCAAGCCAACCTGCTGCGCTCGCCTGCCGACGCGGACGCGCTGGCCGACGCCGGCGTGCACGTCCGGCTGGTCAAGGGCGCGTACCTCGAGGCGACCGGCGCCCACCCCCACGGGGAAGCAACCGATGTGGCCTTTCTGCGCCTCGGCTTCCGCTTGGCCGAACGCGGCGCGACCTGGGCGATGGCCACCCATGACGGTCGTCTCCGCGAGGCGCTGCTGCTCGCTCACGGGCCACTGCCGGTCGAGCAGCTCTTCGGCGTACGCTCCGGGATTCTCGACCAGCTGCACACCCGCGGCATCCCGACCCGGGTCTACGTCCCCTACGGCCCCGACTGGTACCGCTACTGGCTGCGTCGGGTCGCCGAGTCGCGCGGCCCTTGACGACTCGACCGTCAGGTCCGTTCAACGATCCCAGCTGAGACGCACCCAAGAGGCAGTCCCGCGCTCGCTTTGCGCGCAAAGGGGAAGCGCCGCCGGGAAGGAACGTGGCACCGTGGCGCTTGACGCATCAGATCACGCGACCTGAGCCGGAGGTGCCATAGGATTGCGCAGTGCCGTTCACGCTCAGGAACCTCAAGGTGGACTTGGAGGACCTTGGCACTCGGTTTGACGGCGCGCCGGACCTGGAGTTCCGCTCGGCGACCGGCGCGCTCGAGCTCGAGCAATCAGGCCTCAGCTACCAGCGCGTCCCGCCCTGCTATCGCTTTCCGTACGGCCACACGCACAAGAAGCAGGAGGAGGTTTATGTGGTCGTGCGTGGGAGCGGGCGGATGAAGGTCGACGACGAGATCGTCGAGCTCAAGGAATGGGACGCGGTGCGCGTCGCGCCCGGTACGTGGCGAGGCTACGAGGCCGGACCGGAGGGGCTCGAGATCCTCGTCATCGGCGCGCCCAATCTCGGCGACGCTCCGCGCGAAGACGTCGATGGCCAGCGCGACTGGTGGGCTGACTAGCGGCAAGTAGGTAAAGCGAGGAGACGCGACGGACTCAGCCGAGGGCAGTGCACGGTCCCCTTTCTCGCTCGTAGACCAGCGAGAAGGTCGGCGGCGGGTCGCGCTGCCGACGAGGACACGAGAAGTCTTCGCGGCTGTGAGACGACCGAACGGCTAATGAGCGTCCACAGATCCATGGGAGACCGCGAAGAGGGTCGCTTTGCCTGTGCTCTGGCGCCTGATGACGGCGCGTTAGGCTGCGGGGATGCTCTCCGACCGCTTCCGCGCCGCCGTCGAACGAGGGGATGTCGATGAGGCGGCTCGTCTGTTCAACGAGGACGCGACGTTCCGCAGCCCGGTTCTGTTCAAGCCGTACAGGGGCCGGGATCAGATTGCGAAGATCCTTCAAGCGGCCGAGCGAGTGCTCGGGGTTGGCAGGGAGTTTCGGTACGTCCATCAGCTCGAGGATCCCCTCGATCGCGTCGCGATCCTCGAATTCACGACCGTTGTCGACGGAAAGGACGTCGAAGGGATCGACAAGCTCACCTTCGACGACGCGGGGATGATCACCGAGCTAAAGGTGATGATCCGCCCGGCATCCGCGCTGCAGCAGGTCGGCGCGAAGATGGCTGAGGAGTTCCCGAGGCTCGGGCTTCGCCTGCCGAGCTGAGTTCAGACCGTCGCTCTATCTGGTTACCTGTCCCGTATCCCAAACCTCTGCGCGGCCAATCGGCCGCGCCGACTCGCCCGACACGCGGCCTTGGTCCACGGCTCTCTGCTCGGCGACGCGGAGGGTGACCTGGTCAGTCGTGAAGCGAGGGCGCGAACGAGATCCCGATGATCGAGCCTTCTGGCGATTGAAGCCGGGCCACCGTTTGGCCCCAAGGCTCCTGGCGCCGCTCGTGCAGGAGGGTAAATCCTCGCTGGCGCAGTTCCTCGGCGGCGGATTGAACAGCGTCCGCGTCACGCACCTCGAACTCCAGGCTCATCTGCGGGACGGTGCGATCCGCCGGCCAGTCCGGTGTGCCGAAGCACGCCTCGGCGGCCTCGGACAGCGGCCAGATCGCGAAATGCTTGCTGCCCTCGATCCGCTCGCTATGGAAGTAGTCGCTGCCGGGACTCGCCTCGAGCGGAAGGCTCAGCGCATCGATGAACAACTCGCGGCTCTGCTGCGGATCGGGCGCGATCACCGCGAGGGTCGCAATGAATTGAATATCCATGCGCTGCACACTACGCGGCCGGGGCGTGCGGCCTCTGAGATCGGGCGGGCATGCCCGGACGGCGCTCTTCCCGACATCCGCCGACAACACGAAGCTTGACCAGTAAGCCCGTTGCGGAAGCGCCCTCGAAGGGCAGCAGCGGATGGCGACATTGACACGATCGGGGTCGGTGAGATCATTGGGCGCAACCGAACAGGAGGAGCCGACGATGATCGTTCCGTTCGCACCGGGGGCGCAGTCGCACAACAGCGGATCGTACGAGGAGCCACCCGCATCGCATGTCGGGCGCCCGCATCCGTCACACCCCTCTTCGGCTGCCCCCCTGACGCTGACGGTCACCGACCGGAGTGGGGACGTGCTTCCCGAGCGGGTCCGGCCGAAGGGCGAGCCTACCGAGGGGTCCGACAGCGAGCCGACGGGGAAGGCCCGCCGAAACGGACCGCGACGGCGTGGCCGCTGACGGCTTAGGTCGAGACCGTCCATAGCTGAGGGACGCCCGGCGTGCCTAGCAAATATGGGGTGAAAGCGAGATAACCTCTCTCGGCTTTGTGGCCTGGCTTCCGGAGGTCAGCTGCGCAGCGTGGGGTCCGTCTTGGGGAGTACGTCGCTTGCCCAGTCTGTTCGTTTCCAATCCGGGACCGGTGTGGCGCGTCCTCGTTGTGGGACGAAGCGAGAGCGCTCGACGAGATCCATCCGGTGGATGTAACGAGGAACGTTCGGGAAGACCTCGGTGGCGCGAACCCTGACGACGAACTGCGCCTCCGGGAAGGCCTCGACGAGCTCGTCGTCCTCGTCGATGTGAGCGAGACCATTGAGCCGGAGGCGCGACGGACGCTCAGAGACGAAGTCGATGAACAGCATCCCGACGTGAGGATTCACCGCAAGGTTGCCCATCGAGAGATACATCCCGTTGCCGTCGTAATTCGGGAACGCGACCGTGTGCTGATCGAGCACTCGCCCGAACCCCGGCTCGCCCCCCTTGTATGAGCATTGCGGCCGACCCTCCCGATCCGCGGTCGCCAGGAAGAACATGTCCATCCGTTCGATGAACGCTCGATCATCGGCAGTGATCAGCGGATGCTGGATGAACTTCTCATCCAGACGGTCGGCGAGTCGGCGGGTATCGAACCTGTCCTGCAACCGCCGGGAGCCGTCGTGAAATGCCCCGCTCATCAGGCGATCGCCGTCGAGCGAACGATGGGGAGAGCCACCACCAAACGGCTCGTAAACCAACCCGAGCCCATCCCCTCGACTCCCAGCTGGACAAGGCCCGACGGCCTCTGGCAGGTCATCTCCGCTCCGAGCCACAGTTACCTCCGAGCCTCTCCTTCCAGGCCGTGGTCGACGCGTGGAGTGTGCGGTCATCGATCGGCGCGACGAGCGCAGCCCATATGAACGCGGAGATGAACCAGGCCGCCGACAACTCGGTGCTGTGGCCCACCAGTGTCTTCACCGGCTACAGCGCCCGACTCGGCTGGGACCCAGTCACCGGCTGGGCAGCCCCGACGCCCAGTACCTGGTCCGGGTCCCGTGGCCATGATCCCGACTCTGCGACCGAGGGCTGCTCGGATTTCACCACATGCCCAGGCTGGAGCAGGAGCGCATCCCCGCTACCCGCGATGGCAGAACCGCGTGGACGGCGGAGCAGGTCTGTGGCCGGCTCGGGTCGGGGGCACCGCGAGCAGAACAGGGCGCGCCGCGCCGGCTGCCCGCGCGTGCGAAGCTCACTGTGTAATGGCGACGCCGGAGATGGACCGCGTGCCGTGAGCGGCTCGACTGCGCCTGCCCCACGGGCTGCGGTTATGCCCGACGAGCTTCATCCACGGCATCTGCTGGCGCGTGTCGCCGAGATCGCAGCCATTATCGCGCTGGGCGCGATCGCGATCAGTGCGTTGCCGGGGCTCGACGAGGTGCGCGCGCGGCTCGAGGGCGTGCAGCCGATCTGGATCGTGGCGATCGCGGCTGCCGAGGTCGGGTCCTGCCTCGGCTACCTGCTGGTGTTCCGCTCGACGTTTTGCGCGCGGATGCCATGGGGGCTGAGCTATGACATCGCGATGGCCGAGCTGGCTGCGAACGCGCTGCTGCCGGCCGGCGGCGCCGGGGGCCTCGCGCTCGGTGTGTGGGCGCTTCGCCAAGCCGGGATGCCAACCGATCACATCGCGCGCCGTACCGTCGCTTTCTTCGTCGTCACCAGCGCCGCGAACTTCTTCGCGCTCGTGCTGGTCGGGATCGGCGTGTTCGTCGGTGTCGTCGCAGGCCGCGGTTCGGCGGTGCTGTCGCTCGTACCCGCCCTGATCACCGCCTCGGGCATCCTCGTCGTCGCTGCGAGCCCGAAGCTTCTGCGCGGAGTGGGGAAACGCGGCGCGGGCACTCGGGGCGGTCGCTGGCGCGCCCGCGCGCGGAGCGCGCTGCACGCCGGGCTGACGGCTGGTGCTGACGGCGTGGATCAGGCGATCATTCTGCTGCGCTCACACAGCTTCGGGGTGATCGTTGGCTCGTTTGCATACATGGCGTTTGACATCGCGGGGCTCGGGTTCGGTTTTGCCGCCGTCGGGCCGGTCCCGGCGTTCGGCACGCTTGTGCTCGGGTACCTGATCGGCCAGCTCGGCAACCTGATCCCGGTGCCCGGCGGGATTGGGGCAACCGAAGGGGCGCTGGTCGCCGTCTTCGCGCTCTACGGCGTCAAGGTCGCGGACGCCACGGCGGCGGTGCTGCTGTACCGGCTCTTCCAACTACTCGTGCCCGCACTGCTCGGCGCCCCAGCCTTTGTCATGCTGCGACGCCGGCTGCTGCGCGCCAACCAACCGGCGCTGGTCTGCGGGCCGCTCGCGCTCGACACCGTCAAGCTGCCGGCGCAGAGTTGACGCGAGCTCACTGCGGTGCCGGCCAGGCGAGCAGGAGCCCGTCGCCGACGGTCAGGAGCACGTTGTGGAGCCGTTCGTCTTCCTGCACCCGGCGGGCGAAGTCGAGCACGCCGCGCGACGCCTCGTCGTCAGTGGCGGGCGGGAGCGTGGCGCCGTCGCGGAACATGTTGTCGGCGACGATCATCCCGCGCGGCGCGAGCTTCGGCACCACCAGGTCCAGGTAACACGGGTAGTCGGCCTTCCAGGCGTCGATCCACACCAGGTCAAACGGTCCCGGTAGCCGCGGCAGCGTCTCACGCGCGTCGCCTTCGATCAGCTCGATCCGGTCGCCCCGGGGGCTGGCCGCGATGTGGCGCCGCGCCACGGCTGCGTTGTCCGGGTCACGCTCGAGGGTCACGACGCGGCCGCCCGCGGGCAACGCGGCGGCCATCGCCAGCGCGCCAACGCCCGTGAACGTCCCGAGCTCAAGCACCGAGCGAGCGCCCGAAACCACGATCAGCGCCTCCAGCAGCCGCGCCTCCGACAGGCCGGCCATCATCCCCGGCCACGACGTATTCGCATGCGTCCAGTTCGAGGCCGCGGCGAGCGCGCCGTCAAACGGGGTGGTGTGCGCGGCCGCGAAATCCTCAGCCGCCGCTGAAATCAGCTCATTCATCGGACAGAACACTAGCCCGGGCAACTCACGCCAACGACACTTGAAATTCGCGGCTTGATCGTCCCGAACGGCGCCAGACACTCGTGCTCTGCGTGCGGCCTGGAGCACCAGGCGGGAACCGCTGGCTCGGGACACCTGAACTTGCGGCCCGGCGGCCGCACGGGCCCACGACGCATCGCAGCCAATGACGCAGGCTCTCCTCCCGCTGTCGGGCTACTTCCGGCGCTCAGGAGCCACCAAGGACACTGCCGGATCCACGCAGCAAGAGCAGTCTTGCCGTCGCTGTGTGCCGGCGGACGACGCTGACGCTCTTGGCTAAACTTGATAAATATGATGTAAATAGTGCTGATGAGATGGGCTCCTCGGTATTCCTGCCAGGGAAGGCATACGCGTCGAAAGGAAAAGCATGTCTGCTGGAGATGTGGGTGACGCCGTCCGCTCGACGATCCGTCGGCGTCTAGGCACCGTCGGCGTTACGCGGGCCCTGGCGGCCGCGGCCGCCATCGTGATCTGCCTGGCGCTCGCCTCGGCGGCGTCCGCGCGCACGCGGCTGCGACACAACGAGCACGGAGGTCGTGGCGCGCCGGGCATCGCGGGGCTGGCGCTGCAGTGGTACGACATCACCGACCAGACGGTGACCGCGGCGGCGTTTCCGGAGCCCGCGACCCAGAGCAGGACCTGGTCGGTCGCGTGGCTAGCCGCGGCCCGCGCGGTGCAGCACGGCCACGGCGTCAACTACCGTGCGGCCGCGTTTGCGCAGGCGCTGCACGATGCCCTCGTCGCGCAGGTCCCTGCACAGCAGCCACAACTCGATGGCGATCTGGCCACCGCGCTGGCCGGGATTCCCGATGGGGCTGCCAAAACCGCCGGCATCGCCGAGGGCCAGCAGGAGGCCGCCCTGGTCCTGCTGCAACGCCAGGACGATGGCCTTGACACCGCGTCGCTTGACATACCGTTCACCCCACCGCCGGCGGGACCAGGTGTCTGGCAGAGGACGCCTCCGGCGTTCGCACCAGCAGTCCGGGCCGGCGAGGGCAATGCCCGCCCGTTCCTGCTCCAGGCCGCCGCCGAGTTCGACCCGGGGCCACCGCCGAGCCTGAGGTCGCCGACCTACCGGACGTCGCTGGCCGAGGTACGTGCCTACGGCAGCGCCACGAGCACCGTCCGGACGCCGCAGCAGACCGACGTGGCGCTGTTCTGGGAGCCCGCGGCGAACATCCAGTACGTGCAGATCGTGCGCGCGGTTCTGGCCGACACACGTCGTTCACTGAACTGGCAGGCGCGGTTCGTCGCGGCCTTCAACGTGATCACCACCGATGCGCAGATCGCGATCTACAACGCCAAGTTCAAGTACGTCTTCTGGCGCCCCGTGACGGCGATCCAAACCGGATCGGTCGATCCCGATCCGGGCTGGACGCCTCTGTTCACGACGCCGAAGTACCCCGACTGGCCGAGCGGCCACGGCGGCTTCGCCGGGGCGGCTCAGGAGGTCCTGACCGCGTTCCTGGGGCGGCGGACGCCGGCTCCGATCAGCGTCACCAGCCCGACTGACCCCGGCTCGACGCACGTCTATGACACCTGGTCGCAGGTCACGCGTGAGGTGATCAATGCGCGCGTCTGGGAGGGGATTCACTTCCGATTCTCGGATGACGCCGGAGACCGGGTCGGCAACCACGTCGCTGCCTCCGATCTGACGCGACTGCCCTCGATCGGTCTCTGACACCGAGTACCGCCGTGCTGCGCTCAAGCGCAGCACGGCCGTACTGAGCTCGAGCGCGCCCTCTCCTGACCGGGCCCAAACGTCGTCCAAGAGCCCGCGAAGGTCTCCCGGTTCGCTTGACGTCGCATAACGGGTAGGCGAGAGTGTCGTGAATCCGAAGGTCCTGCAAGGAAGGATGGGGCAATATGCCGGGAATGGCAATACCGCTTGCGGCGGACAAACACGACGCGTGGGAAGCCTGGATCGCCGAGTTGAATGGGCCGCGAAAGGCGGCATTTGACGATATGAACGCGCGCCACGGGTTGACGGACCACCGTGCATATCTCCAGCCGGCGCCCGACGGCGGCTTCCTTGTGCTGGTCATCACCGACGGGCCTGGCGCTGAGAGCTTCTTGGCAAACGCAGCGTCGTCGGACGAGGAATTCGATCGATGGTTCATGGGATCGGTCGCTGAGGTGCACGGTATGGACACGACCGGCCCGATGCCTGAGATGGCCGCGCGCAAGCTGTAGAACGCAATTTGTCCGCAACGAAGGGGCGCGGCCGAGCGCGGAAGCGGCCGCCAGCCAGCCGACAGACACACGGCAGGCTGCATAGGTGTAGTCCCTGAGTAGGTTGGTCTGTCCGGGCCTCCTCGGAGGTTGAGAGCGGCAGCGAGATCGCCTGCGTCGGACGAGGCGACAGTGGCGCCTCTGTGTGGAACCGGCTCACGCGCGTCGTTCAAGATCAAGCGCGCACGGGCCGATATCTCCTCAGATATGGACCTAGTGGTCGAGACCCTCGCCGATGCTGGCATCGTGGACGGTGGCGCGACCGTGGACGTGTCGGTTCTGCGCGCCGTTAGCGCCATGCAGCGCGAACTGGCAGAGGTCGGCCTCGATCTCAAGGCGGTCATGCAGCGCATCGCCGATCGCACGCGTGAGCTGACCGGGGGGACATCGGCGGCAGTCCGGCTGCTGGATGGTGACGCCCTGGTGTGCGGTGCGGTCAGCGGCGCACCGGAGATCCAGAATCCGCACCGCTTGCCGCTGGGGAACAATCTGTCCGGTCACGCCATGCGCAGCCGGCGGTCGCTTCTGTGCCTCGATACCGAAAACGATGAACGGGTCGACGCCCGGCTGTCGCGCACGCGCGGCGTTCGCTCGATCATCGCGGTTCCACTGCTTCACGGTGGCGAGGCCGTTGGGTTGCTGCTGCTGTACGGCGACAAGGCCGGCGCGTTCAGCGAGCGCGATGTCACGATGATGGAACTGCTGTCCGTCGTCCTGTCAGGCGCGATGGCGCACGCCGCCGAGTTTGAGGCCAAGCGTGACCAGGTCGAAGCGCTGGCGCGGTTCGAAGCTACGTTCGCCGGCGCGCTCACCGGAATGCTCCTGATGGACCTAGACGGGCGCATCATCGACTCCAACCCTGCCATCCAGTCGATGCTGGGTCGCGGCCATCATGAGCTCGCTGGCCGGCGCACCTCGGAGTTCGTGCATCCCGAAGATCGCCGCAAGTCGCGCAACGCCTTCCTGCGCATGGTCGAGAAGGGCGAGAGCTCCCTGCGGATCCAGCATCGCTTCCTCGGCAGCGACGGCGACGTCTTGTGGGTCGACGTCTCGGCTTCCGTCGTGGCCGACTCGGCGGGTGGGCAGGGCTTTGCCATAGTCATGGTCCAAGACATCACCCAGCAGAAGGCGGCGGAGGCAGCGCTCCTCTCGCAGGCTGAGCTCAACGAGCACCAGGCGCTGCACGATGCGCTGACAGGGCTGGCCAACCGCACGCTGTTCCGCGATCGGATCGACCAGGCGCTGCGGGTAAGGCGCCGCGCGTGTAACCGGGCTGCGGTACTGGTCATGGACCTCGACGGCTTCAAGGAGATCAACGACTCCCTGGGTCACGCCGCCGGCGACGAACTGCTGGTCGAGCTGGGCCGCCGTTTGACGGAGACGCTTCGAGGCTCTGACACCGTGGCTCGGCTAGGCGGTGACGAGTTCGGAGTCCTGCTGCCGGAGGCAAGGGTCCCCCAAGATGTCCTCATCGCCGTCGAGCGTATCCGCGCAGCTATCGAGCGCCCGGTCACGGTTCAGGGGCTTCCGCTCTCGTTGGAGGCGTCGATCGGAATCGCGCTCTACCCCGATGACGGCGACGATGTCGAGGCGCTCGTCCGATGCGCGGACGGGGCAATGTACCACGCGAAGCGTGAGAAGCTGGGGTGGGCGTTCTATGACACGAACTGCATCCCCGAGGGCACAAACCGGCTCACCATCGTCGGGGAGTTACGTCGCGCGCTGGACCAGCGTGAGCTGATCCTCCACTACCAGCCCAAGGCGTTCCTGAGCAATGGTGAGATTCGCTCCGTCGAGGCACTGATCCGCTGGAGCCATCCAGATCGCGGCCTGGTCCCGCCTGACGAGTTCATCCCGGTCGCTCAGCAGACCGGTCTCATCAAGCCGTTGACCCTCTATGTCATAGACGAGGCACTGCGGCAGTGCCGTTCATGGCAGGACGAAGGGGTGCGCTTGGCAATTGGGGTCAACCTCTCGACCCGGTCACTGGTCGATCCTGATTTCCCGGCGCAGGTGGCAGGTCTCCTGGAGCATTGGAATATCGAGCCGAGCCTGCTGGAGTTCGAGATCACCGAGTCCTCGATGCTCGCCGACCCAGCGCGCACCAGGCAGATCCTCGAGCAGCTGGCGGAGATGAAGATCCGGCTCTCGATCGACGACTTCGGAACGGGCTATTCATCGCTGGCCTACCTCAAGAGGCTCCCCGTCAGCGAGATCAAGATCGATCGGTCCTTCGTGATGAATATGGACCGCGACGAGGACGACGCCATCATCGTCCGGTCCACCATCGATCTCGGCCGCAACCTCGGCCTCGACGTGGTCGCCGAGGGCGTCGAGACTCGTGAGACCTGGGATCTTCTGACCTCCCTCGGGTGCACTGCCGCCCAGGGCTACTACCTCGGCCGTCCTGTTCCGGGCGCCGACCTCCTCGCGTGGCTCGGGCGGCGGCCCGACCCGGGCGAACGTCCGCACTGAGTCACAGCACTGGGCGTGAGCCGGATTGCTGTGTGGCCGCGCGAGACTGAGGTCCTTTCGTACTGGCTGTTTTCAAAGACGAGGCGATAGTGATCGAGGAGCTCACGCTGGAAGCAGGCCTGGTTGGCGCTGACACCGGAGGTGAACGCGAGGCGGAAGTCGACGCTGGTGAGCCAGCGCGGCATCAGCTGGAGCTTTAGGAGCGTCTTTCTGACGCTCGGCGCCCCGATCCGCGCGTTCCACCGGTTGATCGTCTCGATGTAGTCAAGGCGGCCGCTGACACTCGAGACCAGCCGGAAGTGCGGCTCCGCGCACCGAACGACCTGTTCCTGACCGAACGGCAGCCAGGAGCCCGGGAACTGGCGTCCCAGCAGCGCGATGTACCACTCGTCAGAGCCTCGCGGCGGAACCCCTCGCAGCGCCTCCAGGTCGATCTGCGACGCCGGGATCATGTTGCACCCAAAGACCATCGTCTGCAGGTAGAAGCGGCCACCGGGCGCCAGCACACGCGAGACGCGGGCGAACAGGTCACGGTAGATCTCCTCCTGGCGTCCTGCCTCGTAGTCGTCGGGGGAGCAGAAGTGCTCGAACGCGCCGAGGCTCGCCACGGCATCGAAGGTGCCGAAGCGCTCCCGGTCGATCTCACGTGCGTCCTGGAGGTAGACCTCGAGCCCGTGCTGCCGGCAAGCGGCCAGTTGTGCCGAGGAGAGCGTGACCCCCACCCCGGCCCCGCCGCGCGCCCGCGTGTAGGCGAGCAACGGACCCCAGCCGCAGCCGAGGTCGAGCAGGCGTCTTCCTGGCCCGATCCCGACCTGTTCGGCCACGTAGTCGTGCTTGCGCCGCTGCGCCTCCTCGAGACCGAGGGAGAAGTCCCCGTCAAACTTCGCGCCGCTGAAATCGGGCAGTTCACCGAGACTGAACCGGATGATCCGGTCAGTCAGCGAGTAGGTGAAGTCGGCGTCCCTGCGGTCCGCCATCCCCCTACAACATACGACCCGCGGTCCGCCCGCCTCCCGAAGACGACCCGCAGGACCGCATGACTCCCCGACCCGCCAGGGCAGTTGAGCAGCTTTCAGCGGCCCGACTCACCGCCGGGCCGCTGACACGGTCCTGAGCGCTATCCCTCGTCGAGGATGATGAGCGTCTCCGGGCGAACACCGTCAGCTGTCATGGCGTCGGCCGCTGCCTCGGTCTGCATGAACTCTTGAAACGCGGCCATGTCAGGAATCTCCGCGATAAGCCCTACCCGCTGTGAACCCGCAGGATCACGAAAGGCGCGCATCGTGATTCCCAATGGCCCAAAGACTTCCTCTCGCTTCGATGAACTCAGCCAGTGGTCGACATCGTCGACCTCGTGAAATGCAATGTGCGTGGACATGGTCCCAGTCCCTCCAGTAGGTGTTTGCCTGACCGTACTCCAAAGCAACCATCCGGCCATCACTCGGCGCCGGACCCCTGCCATGCGACGTCCAAGCGGGCTCGTCAGGTCTCGTCCGGAGCCGACGGCCAAAGCCATCACGCGGTCCGACGACTCCCCGCCTGGCGTCGCAAGGCCGGTCGCCACGTGATCGCGAATGGACTCACGACACGAAAGGGCTTGCGACATAACGGCGAGATAACGGCGTTACGCTGCGGTTACCACAGCCCGGCTAAAAGGTGCGTCGGTCGAAATGCGCCACCACATGGCCCGCGCTGTAGGGATCAGCCCACTGGCGGTGGCGGCGCTGGCCTGCGGCGCGATCGTACTGGGAGCATGTAGCTCGTCAGGCGAGACGGGCACAGAGTCGCAATCGAGCGGGGTCTCTGCTGGGATCAAGTTCGCGGACTGCATGCGCGCGCATGGGGTTCCGAACTTCCCCGACCCCGGTCCGAACCGCGAGATCCCGATCATGCGGTCGCCAGCGTTCCAGTCAGCCCAGAAGTCGTGTCAGCATTTACTGGGCGGCGGTCTGGCCTCGGGAGCCCCATCGGCGCAGGCGCGTGCTCAACTGTTACAGATCTCGGAGTGCATGCGTCGGCACGGCGTGTCGGAGTTCCCCGACCCGCGGGCGGGACCGCCACCGTCCACCCTGACCGGCTACAGCGTGATCCTGGGGATGGGCGGGTACGTCCTCGCTATTCCGAGCTCGATCGATGCGAGCTCGCCGGGGTTCAAGCAGGCCGCGAGCGCATGCAACTTCGGGCTGCGACCCCCTCGCTAGCCCGTCGGGCGCAGACACGCCCCACTGGGTGGGACGAAGTCGAGGTGCACCTGGAGGTTGAGCCCGCCGCCCGCCCGGGACTGGAGATTCAGTCACCAGGATCCCGTTCACTGTCGATACGCTTCAACTCGCGCCAAGCGCCCTGCCCCACGTCGCTTTGAAGCACGCGCGGCTTCACCGGAGTCAGCTCACGATTGTTGTCGCTCTTGTCATCGGCGACGCTCCAGGCCCATGCACGCGAGCGGCCAGAAGCCGAAGGTGGCGCGGACTGCGGCCGTTCTCAGTCGTAGCGCAGCGCCGGAAAGCTGGATTCGGTGCCGCGGCCATCCGGGGTCACATCAAGCACGTTCCAGATCGGCCAGATGGAGTCGACGTGACGGCCCTCCATCCCCTCGTCGCGGGGCGCGTACATGAGCTCGGAGGCCCAGGTGTGCCGGAACCGCTCGCCATCCCGGACGAACACGTTGAGCATCGGCATTTGCTCACCAGCGGATGTCTCGGCGTGGTAGTCACGGTTGTAGCTGTCGTTGCGCGACGACAGAAGGCGTAGGTGCCGCCAGCCACGGTCGCGCGCGAAGGTGCGGATCCGGTCGGGATCTGACTTTGCGACCACGGCGAGGTTGAGCCGCTGCGCGAGGTGAGGAGCGGCGCCGTCGAGCGAATCGAGGATCGAGGTGCATGACGGGCACGGCGTCTCGGTGAGCGGCAGCCGCGCCGTCTCACCCTCCGCGGGTCCCGGCCTGGTGTCGCCCGAGTAGCGCGGGAACATGAAGCTGTAGATCACGAGCGTGTCCTTGCCCGCGTCAAAGAGCTCGGAGAACAGCACCACGCTGCCGTCGGAGGCCTGCTCAAAGCGATAGTCGTCTGGGACGAGGCCACCCGGCGGCAGCGCGCGGCGCTGCGCTGCGACCTGTTCGATCGCCCGCCGCAGCTCGCCCTCAGCCTCGATCAATCGGTTGCGTGCCCGGCGGTAATCCTCAGATTCGCCGGGAAACCGAATTCCAGAGTCCGTCGTCATCTGCCTACCTCCGTTTGCGTCTCGTACCAGTCGTGGCGGCCCATTCCAGAAGTGCAATCCATCGTCCTCTTCGCGGGCCTCACGGCGCAGAGTCCAGGGGTCGCGTAGTAGCCCACCCTAACCTCGAGGCCGCACGCCTCCGGGTGGTGGTGAGCCGGCGCCGCAGAACCACTCGTTGACTGCCGTCGCGGCCGAACGCAAGAGCACATGGGGCACCCGATTCAAGCACCCGAGACGTGTGCTGAGGACGAGTCTCAACGACGCTGAGTGACTGGTCGACATCGACGTTGGCCTCGCCAACGCGGCACTCTCGGCGAAGCTGCTGCTCGCCGCACGGTCCGGCAGCGATGACTGGCCTGAACGCAGAGCTCGTCTTCGGGGCGCTAGCGAGCGCCGCCGGGCATCACCCCGGCCCGTGGGTTGATCAGGTGTGCTCTGCGAACACGGCGGCCGCGATCTGGTAGGAGTCAAAAGCGCGAGCGGCGCCGGCGTACGCCTCGAGGTGGATGAAGAGCTCGACGATTTCGTCCTTGCTCACCCCGTTGTGCAGAGCGATGCGCAGCTGCCCGCGCAGGGGCTCATGAGTGCCAAGCGCCGCGGTGATCGCCACCGAGATCAAGCTGCGAGTGCGCGTGTCGAGCTGCTCGGTCCGCCGCCAGCTGTCACCGAAAGTGTGCAGGGTCGCGAGCCGACGGAACTCGCGGCCGCTGTCGGGCTCTCCGGGTCCGAGCGGCAGCTCAAGTGGCCTGCCGAGGAGCTCGCCGGCCAGCTCAAGCGCAGCATCGTACGGGTCCGTCATCGTAATCCTCCTTGGTTATTGCTCGCGGCGCCGCCACTCGCGCAGCGCTGCGCGATCGGTCCGAGGACAGGATGTTGACGACCGGACTCACGACCCTCGTCAAGCCACGCCCTTTCGCCGTCGTCGAACACGTCGGCCTCGACCGAGCGCGCCCCGCGGCTCTCGAGCCGCTCCGGGAGCGTCATGCGACCGCACCGGGTGGTTCTAGCGGCGCGGTTGAGGTACGGTCATCGGATGCCGGAGGGCACGAGCGACCGCCGCCGCGAGCCGGGCCGCAGCCAGGCTCACCGCTCGCCAGCGCAGCGCAGCTCCAACCCCGTCCTTGCGCTCCAGCGCTCGATCGGCAATCGCGCCGTCGCTCAGGTGCTAGCCCGCGCGCCCGTCCGGACCGGGACCGTCCAGATCGGCGGCGTCGGCGAGATCAAGGTCCAAGGGGGCAACCTCGATGAATGGACCGGGAAGGACACGCCGGACACGGTCGACGTCACGTCCGCCAAGGGCAAGCACTCCGCCAAGCTCGAGAAGCTCTCCGATGCAGGCACCAGAACGGACGTCAAGGTGACGATCGCGCCCGCCAACAGCGCCGGCGAGGAGCTCAGCGTGGGCGGCGGAACCCTCCTCGAGATCAAGGACGCCCGCATCAAGGGCTACGCCATCAAGGATGGCGTGGAGACGTGGCGGTTGGCCGGCTTCGAGAACGTGCATCGCACGAAGATCACCCACAAGGTCTCGTGACGCACGATCACGGAAACTGGTAGACGATCCCGCGCTGCACCGAGGGCGTCGCCGGTGTAGTAGGGCGCGTTGCCGGGACCGGAGCCCTGGGTACCTCCGACCGCGCCTCGAAGGAGCAGGGAGAACCCCTTGCCGACTTTCACCTGGAGCTGCCCGCCTCCCTGCGCCCGGGCCACCGGGCGTCCGTCAGGCGTCACGCCGAGCATCGCGTGGTGGCCCAACGACCACGCGGAGGACGGGTGGCCGGGCCCCGCGCCGCGGGCACTTTGCCCGCCCCAGTGGCGCGAGACCCGGCCTGGGCAGCCCTACCTCACAAACTCTGACATCGCCCCGGACTGGATCAGCGCGACGGTCGTCGCGATGTCCACGTCGAGGTAGCGATCCCGGTCAAGGAACGGAACGTGCTCGCGGACCAGCCGAACGGCGGCCTGCGTGCGCGGGCTGGCCTGCTCGATACCCCGCAGCTCGAGGGCCTGGCAGCAGGCCATGAGGTGGATGGCGGCGATGTTCTGGGCCAGCTCGAGGATCGAGCGGGCGTCGCGCGCGGCGATCGTGCCCATCGAGACCTTGTCCTGGTTGTGGGCCTCGGTGGAGCGCGAGTGGATTGTGGTGGGCGCGCACAGATGCATGGCCTCGGCGGTCATCGCTGAGGCGCACAGCTGCAGGCCCTTGAAGCCGTGATGCAGCCCCGCCTCCGGATGGGTGGGCTCAAAGCGCGGGATGAGGTTGGCCGTGAGGCCCCGGTTGAACTTCTCGTCAACGACGTGGGCGATCTGGCGGTCGATGAGGTCGCAGAGGTTGGCCAGCGCCACCTTGAGCGAGTCCATCGCCTGGCCGATGTGTCCGCCGTAGAAGTTGCCGCCGCTTTCCACACGCCCGCCGGCCACGTTGAACAGCGGGTTGTCATCGGAGGAGTTGATCTCCACGGAGACCCACTGCCCGACCCAGTCGAGCACGTCGCGCAGCGGACCGATGACATGGGGCGCGCACCGGATCGAGTACCGGTCCTGAACCTGGCGGTCGAGCTCCACGAAGCCCGCCCCGTCCATGCCGCCGGCGAAGAGGTCGTCGCTGTCGGCGGCCAGGCCGGAGTCGGCCAAGAGCTCACGGATGTGCCGCGCGCTGGTGACCATGCCCGGGTGGGGCTTGGCCTCGTCGAACAGGAAGGCATTGAAATGGCCGCGGTTGCCGAGCAGCGCCTCTGAGGCCATCGCGGTCATCAGGTCGGCCAGATCGGCGAGCTCGTGGGCACCGCCGACGGTGAGACAGGCGAAAGCGGTCATGAACGACGTGCCGTTGGTGAGCGCGAGCCCCTCCTTGGCCTCGAGCAGGAACGGCTCGAGCCCGAGCTCGGCCAGCACGTCGCCCGCGTGGCGGGGCGCCCCGCCGAACAGCACGTCGCCGTCGCCCGCCAGCGCGCGCCCGACGTAGGACAGCGGGGCCAGGTCACCGCTCGCCCCGCAGGAGCCGCGCTCGGGGATGAAGGGCGTGACGTCGTGGTTGAGGAGGTCGAGCACGCGCTCGATGAGCTCGACGCGCACGCCGGAATTGCCCTTGGACAGGCAGTTGGCGCGCAGCAGCATCGTGACCCGCGCGACCTCGGGCGGCGCGATGGGACCGGTGCCGACGCCCATGAAGCGAAGGATGTTCTGCTGCAGCCGGCCCGCCTTCTCCGGTGAGATCTGGCGGTGGGCGCTGTCGCCGAAACCCGTGGTCACGCCGTAGATCGGGATCTCGCGGTCCATCAGCTCGAGCTTGAGACTCCGACTGGCCCTGACCCCCTCAGCGGCACGCTCGGACACCGTTACGGTGCGATTGCGGCGGGCGACCTCGAGCGCGTCGGCGATGGTGAGCGAGGCGCCGTCGAGGTCCAGCTGAGCCCGGTCCGTGATCGCGTGGGGCAAAGCAGTTGCAGTCATGCGCAGAACGTTGCGCAGTGGTAGGCTCAGCGCAACCGAAACGCAGTCAATCGGCATCAGAGTGCAACTGACCCGCCCTCTCGACGGTATCGACCGCAACATTGTTGCGTTACTGCAGGAGAGCGCCAAGCGGACCTTCGCGGATATCGGCGCCGAAGTCGGGCTGTCGGCGACCGCGGTCAAGCGCCGGGTGGATCGCCTCGAGCGCGACGGCGTGATCCTCGGCTACGGCGCGCGGGTCAACTGGCGCGCGCTCGGTGAGGCGATCGAATCCCTGATCGAGATCTACTGCGCCGACCGAACCTCGCCGGCCGACGTCGGGCGCTCGCTGTCCACGGTGGACGAGATCATCTCCGCGTTCACGGTCTCGGGCGAGGCCGACGCGGTGATCCGGGTCAGGGTGGACAGCATCGACCACCTCGAGCGCCTCGTCGAGCGGCTCCGCCGCGATCCGAACATCGTGCGGACGCGCACGCTGATCGTCCTGTCCACGCTGCTGGATCGCGCATGAGCCCGCAGCTGGAGCTCCAGACGTTCGCGCCGCCCGACATCGAGATGGAGCGCCGAGACGACGGGTCGATCGTGCTCGCCTCGCGCCGGGCGCTGCCCGCGGCCGAGCCGTCGATCACCGCCGTGCTCAACCGGCGGGCCGCCGAGCACCCCGACCGGCCGCTGGCGGCACAGCGCGACGCGCAGGATCGCTGGACGACGCTCTCCTACGGCGAGGCCCAGAGCCAGGCGCGCGCGCTCGCCCACGCCTTCACCGAGCTCGGCCTGGGCGCGCAGAAGCCGCTGATGATCCTGTCGGGCAACTCGCTCGAGCACCTGCTGGTCAGCCTCGGCGCGTACGCCGCGCGCGTCCCGGTGATGCCAATCAGCGTCGCGTACTCGCTGATGAGCGCCGACCACGCCCGGATCAGGGCGATCGCCGAGCTGACGCGACCCGGCCTGGTATTCGCCGACGACGCGGCGCCGTTCGGCGCCGCCCTCGATGCGCTGGCGTCCCGCGTGCCGCGCGCGCTCGTGTCCCGGGGGGAGCGCGAGGGCGCGCTGCGGCTCGACGACCTGCTGGCAACAGCGGACGGCGGCCCCGCGGACAGCGCTGATCCCGGACCGGACACCGTGGCCAAGCTGCTGTTCACCTCGGGCTCGACGGGTGCCCCCAAGGGCGTCATCAACACCCACCGCATGCTCTGCTCCAACCAGGCGATGCTCCAGGCCATCTGGCCGTTCCTGGCCGACGAGGCGCCGGTGCTCGTGGACTGGCTGCCATGGAGCCATACGTTCGGCGCCAACCACAACCTCAACGTGGCGCTGTTCAACGGCGGCACGATCTACATCGACGACGGCAAGCCGGCGCCGGCACTGTTCCCGCGCACGCTCGCCGCCCTCCAGGACGTCCCTCCCACGCTGTACTTCAACGTCCCCGCCGGCTACGCGCTGCTCGCGCCGGCGCTCGAGAACGATCCGCAGCTCGCCGAGCGGTTCTTCAGCCGGCTGCGCTTCATGTTCTACGCGGCCGCCGCCCTGCCCGAAGCGCTCGCCGCTCGGCTGCGCAGGCTGGCCGCGGAGCACGCCGACCACGAGGTCCCGCTGACCTCGAGCTGGGGCACGACCGAGACCGCCCCGTGCGCCACCAGCATGCACTACCTCGGCGCGCCCACCGGCTGCATCGGCGTCCCGATCCCGGGCTGTGCGATCAAGCTCGCACCGGTGGGCGACCGGCTCGAGATCCGGGTCAAGGGCCCGAACGTCACCCCCGGTTATTTCCGCCGGGCCGAGCTGACCGAGGCCGCGTTCGACCAGGAGGGCTTCTACCGCTCGGGCGATGCGGTCACGCTCGGCGACCGACGAGACCCGAACGCGGGCATGCTCTTCGACGGTCGGATCGCCGAGAACTTCAAGCTCCTCACCGGCACGTGGGTCGCGGCGGGCGCACTGCGCACGCGCCTCATCAGTGCCGCCGGCATCGTGAGCGACGCGGTGATCTGTGGCCACGACGCCGGGTATGTCGCCGCGCTGGCGTGGATCAACCAGGCCGAGGCGCGCAAGCTCACCGGCGCCACGGAGGACGTCGCGCTCGATGACCCGGCCCTCCGCCGGCACCTGTCCGCCGCCTTGCGCAGCCTCCACGAGGACGCCGGGTCGGCGTCGCGGGTCGAGCGACTGCTGCTGCTCGCGCAGCCCCCGAGCCTTGACGCCGGCGAGATCACGGACAAGGGCTACCTGAACCAGCGGCGCACGCTGCAGTGCCGGGCCGCCGACGTCCTACGGCTCTACGCCGACCCGCCGGACCCCGGCGTGATCACGACTCACGGCTAGCGCGCGGAGCCGAGCAGGGACAGCTGGGTGAAGCCGGGTGCGCGCTCGATCTCGAGCATGCGCCGCTTGGTGGTGATCCCGCCGGGCGCCGAGAAGCCGTGCAGCTCCCCGGCCGCGGACAGCACGCGGTGGCACGGCACGACGACGGGAAACGGGTTCTCCGCCAGCGCGGCGCCGACGGCCTGCGGCGCATCGGGCTTGCCGATCGCGTGCGCGATGTCGCCGTAGCTCGCGGTCTGGCCGGGCGGGATCTGCCGCGCCGCCGCGTACACACTGCGGCGGAAGCCGTCGATGCCGGCCTCGTCCAGATCGATCCAGCGCAGGTCAGTGCGCTCTCCGTCCAGGAGCGTGACGATCGCGCCGATGGCGGCGAGCACCCTCTCGGGAGCGTCGCGTGGTGAGCGGGCAAGACAGCGCGCCCCGGGCAGGCGGACCCTCGTGATGCCGGCGTCACTCCAGCCGATCGCACAGGTCCCGAGCGCCGTCTCAAATCGCAGCACGGCGCGGGAGGCTACCCGGCGGCGTGGACGTTCACGGCCCGGCGGCGATCCTCACAGCCACTCGGTCTCGAAACGGGAGTGCTCGTGGATGTCCACCTGCAGCAACCGTCCGTCGCCCGAGTTGACGAACCGGTGTGCGATGCCCGCGGGGGCGACGACGACCTCGCCGGCCCGGACGACGCGCTCCTCTTCGGCCAGGGTGAACGTCGCCTCGCCCTGCAGGACGACGAACACCTCGGCGTAGGCGTGCCGGTGCAGCGCCGGGCCCTCGCCGGGCTCGGCGTCAACCGCGATCACCGAGATACCGGCGCCGATCTCGTCGCCGCGCGCTTCGAAGCCAGCCATCGCCGCAGACCTCCTCAGTCCAGTTGCGTACATCCCCAACGGTAGAGACCTCCGACCACCGGTCGCCGGGCGTACGCTTCTCACCGGGAGTGGGCTTTGAGAGGCGAACGGAGGGAAGCACGCGTATGGGACGGTTCCGGATTTCCACCCACGGCAGGCTGCAGGACTGGATCGCGGTCCAGAACGGCTACTTCGATGACGAGGGCCTGGAGTACGAGCTCGACGTCCGGGCACAGGAGAACGCCGACCAGGACATCGACGCCGCCGGCAAGCAGGACGTGAGAACCGGGGCCTACGAGCTCTACCGGGTCGGCAGTGGCGGCAAGCAGGGGATGAGCTGCGCGTGCCACTGGGCGGTCAACCAGGCCGCGGGCGACGCGGCCGGACGCATGTGGGGCCGCTGCTATGCGGTGCTGCCCAGCGGCGTCTACGTGCCCGAGGACTCGGAGATCCAGCGGCCCGAGGACCTAGCCGGCGTCGAGGTCGCCGTGGGTTATCACTCTGGCAGCCACTTCTCGACGATCCAGGCGCTGGAGCCGTTCCTGGAGCCCGGGGACATCACGCTGAGGTTCGGCGGGATGCCGTATGACCGGGTCGACGCGCTGCTCTCGGGAGCCGTCCCCGCGGCGGCGATCTGGAGCGCTGCGAGCTACCTGGTCGAGCAGCAGGGCGCCCGCAAGATCCTCGACACGACCTTCATGGCCGGGTTCATGTTCGACGCCGGCATCGACGCGGCCGACGTGGAGAAGTACTTCAACGCGCTCAAGCGCGCCCAGATGGAACTGGACCTCCAGCCCGAGCCTTACAAGCACCACTTCCTCAAGGAGATCCCGGAGCGCTTCCACGCGATGATCGACGTGCGCCGGTTCGGCCCTGGCGAGCGGATCGTCTTCCTGCCGTACACATCGGACTCCTACGAGCGCTCGCAGCAGTGGATGCGGGAGCGCAGCCTGTTCGAGCACAGCGATGCGCCGCCGCCTGCGTTTGAGTCGGTCGTCGTGGTCTGAGCCACCGCCGCTCAGCCGGCGCGGCGGGCGTGGAGCACGGTGTCGCGGATGGTCACCGGCTGGTGGTCTGGGCCGGATGCGGTGCGCTCGGGCTCGGCGGCGGTGATGATCTCCCAGCCCTCGGCGTCGAGCCCGTCCGCGAGCTCAGCTGGCGTGCAGAAGAGCTCGGGCAGGTTGGGGCGCAGCCCCGGGATCTGGAGGTCCGACGGGTGGTGGGTGACGACGAGGAGGTCGCCGCCGACACGAACGGCGTCGGCGAGCCGGCCCAGCGCGCGCTCGCGGACCTCGGGCGGGAAGTGCACGTACTGCGAGTTGACGAGCTCGTAGGCGCCGAGGGGCTCCCACTCCTCGGCGAACAGGTCCACCTGGCGCCACGTCAGCCGGGCGGCGACCTCGGGGCCCGCCGCCGCGCCGTTGGCGTGGGCCCGCTCCAGACCCACGACCGACACGTCAACGCCGGTGACCTCCCAGCCCCGGCGGGCAAGCCAGATCGCGTCGGCGCCCTCGCCGCACCCGACGTCGAGCGCCCGCGCCGGCGTCAGGTCGCCGGACTCGGCGACCAGGTGCAAGTTGGGCTGCCCGCTCCACAACTGGTGGCGCGTGCGATAGCGCTCGTCCCAGAACTCCTGCGTGAACCTGTCGAGGCTGGTCATCCGTCAGATGTTGCTACGTCAGCGCGTGCGTCGTCTTCTCGATGGCCGCCGCGTCGCGTGTGACAGAAGGCGAACGTCAACGACGCTTTCAAGGGGCAGGAGCCGCCCGAGCGAGTGCGTGGCGTGCGCTTTCAATCGCGTACCACTGCCGGTCAATGTCTAGAAAAATGGTGCTTTGGGTATTCCTGGTGGCGAGATGGCAACACTCGCGCATCGGCGTGTGCCCCGCCGGGCGGCGGCCCTGCGCCGTGCGCTGCTCCTGACCGTGGTGGGGTTGGCGTGCGCCGCCGCCGGCGGCGCCCCGGCGCGGGCGGTCGTGCCCTCGCCTCCGGCGGGCGCGCCGGCGGTTGAGTCGGCGCCGTCCAGCCTGGTCGGCGTCAGTCCGGAGCTGCCGCCCGGCGTCATCGCGGCCAGCGCCGCCGCCGGAAGCCATTGGACCGCGGAAAAGCCGGTCTACGGCAGCGCCTCGACCAACGACATCGCGGTCAACGGCGCCGCCGGCTCGACGATCCGCGTCAACGAGATCTATCCCACCACCGCATCCGGCCAGCCCGCCAATGGACCGTTCCCGGTCCTGCTGACGATGACGCCCTACGGCAAGGGCCAGGGTGGCTCGAGCACCCCGGGGTCCGCGGCGACGGCGTCGAGCGGCTCGGCCACCGGGGGCGCGGACAACTACCTGGTCCAGCGCGGCTACATCGAGGTCGTGGAGGACGTGCGGGGCACCGGCGACTCCAACGGGAGCTGGGGCCTGTTTGACCCCATCCAACAGCGCGACGCGGTCAAGGTGCTCAACTGGGCCGCCCACCTGCCCAACTCGAACGGCAAGGTCGGAACCTACGGGCCGTCCTATCTGGGCATCGACCAGCTCCTGCTGGCGGGCACAGTGGGCAAGCACTCGCCGCTGAAGGCGATCTTCCCGATGGTCCCCGCCAACGACATCTACCGCGACACGTCGTTCATGGGCGGGGTGTTGGACTTCGAGTTCGCCGAGACCTACCTGGGCCTCACCGGGACGCTCAACACCGTCAACCCGCTCGGCGACGCCGCCTCTGACCCCGCCCTGCTCTCGGACCTCGCCGGTATCGAGGCCGACCACATCAACGGGCTGGCCACCTACCACGCAGCGCAGACCGAGAACATCCTCACGGGCGGTCCGGAGGCCTACGACGGGTCCTACTGGCAGGCCCGCAACCCCGAGAACATGCTCGCCCGCGTTGCGGCCAACCACATCCCGACCTACATGGTGGGCGGCGAGTTCGACATCTTCCAGAACGGTGAGCCGCTCAACTACGCCGAGCTGCAGAACGCCTGGGCGCGCCGCGGGACCACCGCGCCGATGCAGGCCGGGCAGCGGACGACCGGGCGCTACCAGCTGATCGTCGGGCCCTGGGAGCACCTCAATGGCTCCTCGGTGGACGTCGATCCGCTCGAGCTCGAATGGTTCGACACCTGGCTCAAGGGCGAGAAGACCGGCATGGCGCGCACCCCCACCCCGCTTCACTACTACGACCTGGGCAGCGGGCAGTTCGACGAGACCTCGACCTACCCCTTCACCGCGTCCACCCCGACGCGCCTGTACCTCGGCGCGGGCGGGACGCTCACCCCGTCCACCCCGTCAGACGGCTCCGGCCCCACGTCGTCGCCGATCCCGGGGCTCCCGCTGCCCACCGGGCAATCGGACACGCTGGTCTGGAGCCCCAGCGGTGTGCCGTGTGGTCGGCCGATCGATCAGTGGTCGATGGGCGGGCTGTCGGTGCCCGCGGGCACGGCCGGGTTCCTGGCCCCCTGCGCCACCGATGACCGTCTGAGCCAGGTCGGGCCGTGGGCCACCAGCTACACCACGGCGCCCCTCTCGCACGCCGAGACCGTGGCCGGGCCGATCACCGCCACCGTCTACGCCCGCGCCACGACGTCCGAGACCCAGCTCGTAGCCGAGCTCGAGGAGGTCACTCCCGACGGCACCTCCTACCCGCTCACCGAGGGGGCTCTGCTCGGCTCGCTACGCGCGGTGAACCAGAGCCGGTCCTGGATCGCCGGGGGCATGACGGTGCTCCCCTACCACCCCTACACCCAGGCGTCGGCCACGCCGGTGACCCCCGGCCAGATGACCGAGTACCAGATCCAGATCTTCCCCACGCTGGACACGATCGCTGCCGGCGACAGCCTGCGGCTCACCCTCTCCACTGCCGACACGCCGCACCTCACGCCCCTGCCGACCGAACTGCCCAACCTGGCCGGCGGCGTGTACACGATCGGGCGCTCGGCGGCCGCCCCCTCGTCGCTGACGCTCGAGCTGATCGGGTAGGCGGCGCGTCGCCGGCGCGAGTTGTGCCGAGCGTGCTGCGGGCGGCATGCGGGCTCGGATGCAGACCGCGCATCCTGGTGGTGCGCATCGCCCCGGCGGGCCTAGGGGCGAACCGCTGGCCGCCGAGCACAGCGTTACAGGCCGGTGGCACGCAGGTCGGCGCGCAGTCCGGCGAGACGGCGTAGCTCGGGCGCGGCGGCCACGGCGACGCAGCGCACGCGGTTGCCGCGCACGGCGTAGACGTAGCGGGCGCCGCGGGCCAGCCTGCGGCCCACCCACAGCCCGGACGCCCGGCGGGTGGCGCCCCGCTTCAGGCGGGCCAGCAACGCCCCCACGCCGATGCGGTTGGCCCGATCGTCGCGGGCGGCGCCGGCGATGAGCGCCACCCGGCCGGCTGCGTTGAACACGCTCGCCACCCGCGCGCCGGTCCCGGCGCCGCCCTGAACGCAGTAGCGGTAGGAGCGCCCGAGCCGCGAGTGCGGCTGGCCGGCACGGAACAGCGCGGCCTCGGTGGTGTCTCCGAGGCGCAGCGAGCGGCCCAGGCCCGAAGCGCTGAACCGCTGGCCGGCGGGCAGGCAGCTCATCGCGGGGACGCCGTCCGCGCGCTCCCAGGTCTCCAGATAGGCCTCGGCGCCCTGGAACATGTCGGCCATGATCTGGTTGCCGCCGACGGTCTGGAGGTCGTGCAGCCAGTCGGCGTACATCCCGTAGTTGGCGACGCCGTCGGTGTTGAGGTCAAACGTCCGGTCGCCCCACTGCTCCTGAGTGAAGGTCACCTTGCCGTCATAGGAGGTGAACGGGTAGCTGATGGGCGTGCCCGCCGCCGGACCCGGCTGGTCGGCCAGGCCGTTCATGTCCGAGCCCCAGCCGAAACCGAAGTGGTACCGGGGATCGCTGACGGCCTTGTCCGCCTTCCAGGTGGAGGCGAACGCGGCCGCGGGCTCGGCGGGCGGGCTGATGAAGCCGCCGGTGGCGTAGACGCCGTGGAAGAGCTGCGGCGACGAGCAGCAGTGAGCCGAGATGACGCCCGAGTAGTGGCGCGCGGTCGCGACCGCCAGCGCGGCGGTGGCGGTGGCGCTGTCCATGTGGTCGAGCTGGATGAGGAAGTGGTCGGAGATCATCCGGTTGATCAGGTAGGTGCCGAGGTCGGTGATGCCGCGGACGTTGCATTGCGGCCCGTCGCCGTAGACGGGCAGCGGGCTCCCGTGCAGCAGCGAGGCGAGCGGGCCGTTGACCAGCCCTCCCAGCGTCCCGCCGGAGGGGACGCTGATCTGCGCCGCGTCCTGGTCCTCGGCGGGACACGGAGCGAGGGTCCAGAAGCTGCCGGTCTCGTCGCGGTTACCGGCGTTGACCACCGTCCCCAGCTCGCCGGCGATCATCTTGGTGCCGCCGAAGGCGTTGTCGAACTCGTGAATCGGGAAGAACGTGCGGACGCCGAGATCGTGGACCTCCTTCAACCCCGCGTCGATCTGGGACTCGTCGCACTGGGGCACGTCGTTGACCTCTCCGCACCCGAAGACGCGCGAGACCTCGATGCCCTCGATCACGGCGAGCTTGCCCTCACTGATCACCCGGCGGGCCTGGAACGGGTCTGTGACGATCCGGAACCACCCCTTGCCCGGGCCGCCGGACTGGGCATCGATGTAGTCCTGGAGCGCGTGAAGGTCGCCGCTCTGGATCTTCACCGCGTCCATGTCGTTGCACGGGTTGTGGCTGGTGGTCATCAGCGAGCACAGCGCCTCGTTGTCAACAAGGTCGGTGACCATGAGGCGCAGCCCCGCCTTCCAGGCGCGCTCGATGCCCGTGTAGTAGTCACCCTCCTCGGCCAGCGCGGTCGGGCTCGGCCAGTCCACGAACGTGGGCCAACCATGCATGTCGCTGGGCCGCGTCGCGCCGCCGAAGTCCACGAAGCTCTCGAACGCGCCGTTGGTCCCCTGCTCGTCGGCAGCACAGCTGGCCGGCAGCGCGTACTCGACGCCGAACGGGCTCCACGGCCGCCCGCAGTGCCAGTTCCCGCCCAGGAACTCGAACGCGGTCAGGTGCGCGTGGCCCTCGACGGTGCCGAGCACGTCGGCCTCTGGACTGGCGCCGCTGAAGGGCGTCCCCACCGCGTCGACCTGCGCCTCGGGGTAGGGGGCGCAGCCGGTGGCGGGCACGAAGCTGACGGGCAGCCGGGTGCCGGTGCCGGCGTTGGTCATGGTGAAGCCCTGCGCGGAGCTGCCGTCCACCGTCCACTCCGTCGCCGCGCCGGGGGTGCTGGTGCCGGTGAGGTCGCCAAGGCCGTCGCTGGTCAGGTACTCGCCCTGAGGGCCGTAGAGGAGGTAGATGCCTAGAGCCGCCGCCTGCATCGTGAAGGGGCCGACGCCGGCGGCGATGGGCGTGCCGCGCGACGGCGAGCTCAGCGAGTAACAGCCGTGCACCAGCGAGTAGCGGGTCTGGGCCTGCGGGGTTGTGGCCAGCCGCCGGGCCACCGTGCTCGCGGGGGCGCTGCCGAACCCGACGATCAGCCCCGCCCCGACCGCGACCGCCACAAGGGCCGAGCGGCCCGCCCGCGTCGTCCCGACACGTCTCGCGCGCCTCGCCGTGCGCCGCCGCCTCGCACCCATCCTCGTCTCCTCGGTCTCCATGGCTCAAAAACCCGGTGCATTATGCAGGGCCGCCAGGTGGACTACCCGCTTTCCGGCAGGGTCTAAGCCTGGATCCCCGCTAAGCGCGGGCGACAGGCTGGGTCAGGTAGCGCTGGATCGTCGGGGCGACGCCGGCGACGACCTCTTCGCCCGACAGCGACGCGAGTGGTTCCATCCGCAGGATGTAGCGGCACAACCCCAGCCCCATCAGCTGGGACCCGATGAGGGCGGCCCGCCGTTCGGCGTCGTCGTAGCCGAGCGCCGTGAGGGGACGGACGACCATCCGGTCAAACGTGGCCCGGAGCTGCTCGGCCACCGGCTCGTTGGTCACTGCGGTGCGCAACAGGAACACGAGCATGTCCTCGCTGGGGTTGCGCTCCCAGCGGCTGACGAAGTGGCGGACCAGCACCTCCCCGCGGCGCCGGGCCGGGGCCGAGGCGAGGTCAGGGGGGTCGAGGTCCATGGTCGCGGCCGCGGCGAAGAGCCCCGCCTTGGAGCCGAAGTAGCGCATCACCATCGAGGCGTCGATGCCCGCGGCGGCGGCGACGGCACGAATGGTGGTCTGCTCGTAACCGCGGCTCGCGAACGCCTGCCTGGCCGCGTCGAGGATCGTGCGGCGGGTGCCCTCCGAACGTGGACCCCCCACGCCCAGCGCATCGGACGAGGACGTGGGGGAGCGAGGTGTCACCTCAATCCATCATAACGGCAGCAACGTCTGTTTGCCAACGTTTGTTGACTTCTGCTTCCGAACGGCGTACGGTTATTGCCAACAGACGTTGGCACTTGAACAGGCAAGAGGACGGCAGCAATGCGACACGGCTCCCAGATCTCCAAGCGCTTCCGGGTCCCACTGGGGCTCGTGGCAATCAACGTGACATTCGCGGCGGCGTTCAGCGCCATCGCCCTCAGCGCTTTTCATCAGCCCACCCCGCACGCGCTCCCGGTCGGCATCGTGGCCCCGGCGCGGGTCGCGGCGCAGATGCGCGGTGCGCTGGACGCCCGCGTGCCCGGCGGATTCACGCTGCGCGCGTACCCCCGCGAGGCCAAGGCCAGAGCCGGGATCGCCGACCGGGAGGTGGACGGCGCAGTGATCGCAACGCCGCGCGCGATGACGCTCCTCGTCGCCCCCGCGGGGGGCTCGGCGCCGGCACAGTTGCTCACCACCACGTTCAGCGGCGTGGCGGCCCGGACAGGCCGGCAGTTCGCGGTGGTGGATGCGGTTCCGCCACGACGTGAGGACTCACTGGCGCTGTCCCCGTTCTTCACGGTCCTGTGCGTGCTGTTCCCGAGCCTGGCCATCGGCGCGGCGTCCGCACACCTGTTCCGCCGACACAGGACGGCGTGGCGCATCGCGGTGCCCGCCATCGCGGCGGTGGCGATCGGTTTGGCCGCGGCGGCTGTCGCGGACCATGTCAGCGGATCGGGCCACTACCTCTCGATCGCCGGCATCGTCGCACTGTTCTCGCTGGCGATCTCAGCCCCGACCGCTGCACTCGGCCGTCTGAGGCTGCCGCTGATCGGGCTGGCCGTCGTGACCTTCCTGATCTTCGGCATCCCCGCCAGCGGCGGCCCTTCTGACCTGGGCGCGTTCGGGCCCGGGTTCCTGCGGGCGCTGGACTCGGCCCTGCCGCTCGGGATCGCTGCCGAGGCGGTGCGCAACACCGTCTACTTCCACGGCCACGACATCGCCGGCCATCTCTGGGTCCTCGCCGCGTGGGCCGCCGCGGGCATCGCCGCCCTGCTCATGCATCCGGTGCGCGCCTGGGTACGTGGCGCCTCAGCGCGGATGCGGACCGCTCCCGTGCGATGAGGCGCGGTCAGGAAAAGCGCAGGCGGAAACCCCCGTCCGAGTCGACGATCATGACCTGGGCGCGGGAGTAGGCGCCCGCGCCGCGCAGGCGGCAGGTGAAGGCGTTGCCGATCACCACGGGGACGTGGTTGGGGCAGACGGCCTGCGCGCCCTGCGCGCCCCGAGGCAGGCTGGCAAGGATGCCGCGCTGGACATTGTCAGCGAACATCTCGTTGGCGACGAGATGGATCGTCCCTGAGGCGTCGAGCTGGGTGGCCCGGAGGCGGACGATGTCGCCGTTGCGCAGAGTCGCTGAGCAGCGGACGATCACCCCCTTGGCCCGTCGGGCGTGAGCGGGGCAGTGCACCGAGGCCACGGCGAACCCGGGGTGCTGGTCGAGCCGGGTCGTGATGTCGTGGGCCAGCGCGGCGGTGTTGTAGCCGGTCGACCCGCAGCCCGCCGCCGCGATCAAAGCGCCCAGCGCGCCGCCGATCACCGCGAGTCGTCGGGTCCGCCGGTGCGCGCGCCCGCGGACGATGATCCGGGTCCCACTGTTCACGACAGCCAAGGACGCCCGGGCGACGACGAACCTTCCCGGAACGTTCCAATCCGAAGACGCATCATGGCAACCGGCGCCGGGCCAAGGTGTTGCCGAGTTGTGAGTGGTCGCCGGGGCGCCGAAGCAGGACTCACCGGCCGTCGGGGCCGCCGCGCCGGCGGGTCAGCGGGCTCACCGCCCCGAGGTGGGCGATCTTGTCGGGATTGACGATCGAGCGGATCGTGCTGATCGCGCCGTCGGAGATGTCGAGGGCCAGGACGGTCACCACCAGGCCGTCGGGATCGCGGACGACGGCCCCGGGCTGGGCGTTGACCAGCGCCGGCTCGAAGCTGAGGTGCAGGCGCTGGTTCTGGTTGGCGAACGCGCGCAGCAGATGCGCCACGCGATCGCGGCCGCGGATGGGCTCGGGAAGGGCGGCCGCCCTGCCGCCGCCGTCGCCGACGAACACCGCGTCATCGGAGACGAGGGCAAGCAGGGCATCGATGTCGCCCTCGCGAAAGGCGGTGAGGAACTCGTCGGCGATCTGCGTGCGCTGCCGCGGATCGGTCTCGAAGTGCGGACGCTGAGGCTCGAGGCGGCGGCGCGCCCGTACGGCGATCTGGCGGCAGCCCGCCTCGCTGCGGTCGACGCCGGCGGCGATCTCGTCAAACCGGTAGCCGAACACGTCGTGGAGCAGGAACACGGCGCGCTCGGTGGGAGAGAGTTGCTCGAGCAGGACCATGAACGCGATCGACAGCGACTCCGTCAGTTCGGCGCTCTCGGCCGGCGCCTCGTCAAGGCGCTCCACCACGGGCTCGGGCATCCACGGCCCGGGATAGGTCTCGCGGCGCACCCGGGCCGAGCGCAGGTGGTCGATGGCCAGCCGCGTAACAACGGTGGTCAGATACGCCTTGGGCGACTCGATCTCGGTGCCGAGCGCCAGCGCCTGTGCCATGCGCAGGTAGCCCTCCTGCACGAGATCTTCGGCGTCGGCGACGCTGCCCACCATGCGGTAGGCGATCGCGAACATCAGTGGGCGCAAGTCCTCGCTCATGGCTGTCACACCCCGCGGTCGTGTCTCGTCTCAGAGCCTGTCACAAGACACAGCACCAGCGAAGGAGACACGATGAACACCCTTTCATCCCTCAAGGACACGAAGACAGTTCTGTTGACGACCTACAAGCGCGACGGGACGCCGATCGACACGCCGGTGAGCATCGCCTTTGACGGCGACCGTGCATTTTTCCGCTCCTACGACAAGGCGTGGAAGACCAAGCGGCTGCGCAACAACCCCAACGTCGAGGTCGCGCCCGCCACCGTGAAGGGGACGGCCACGGGCCCGGCCCTCGAGGCCCGGGCGACCCTGCTCGACAGCGAACACGCGACGGTCGCGGCCCATGCGCTGGCGCGCCGCCATCGCGTGCTGCACGGGGTGCTGGTCCCGCTGATGCACCGCCTCAGGCGGTACCGCACGATGCACTACGAGCTAGAGGAGCTTGGCTAGTTGGACGTCGGCTGCGTGAGCGGGGTCGACGAGCGCCTCGAGCGCCGCGTCATAGGACGGGAACGACAGCACCCCACCGTCGTGGAGCACCATGAGGAAGCGGTCCAGCGTGGACAGGAAGGCACGGTCGTGCGACACCGCGACGACCGTGCCAGTGAAGGTGTCCAGGGCTCGTTCCAGGGCCTCGGAGGAGTCGGTGTCCAGATTGTCGGTGGGCTCGTCGAGGAGCAGCAGGTTGTGGCCCTCGAGCTCGAGGATGAGCACCTCCAGCCTGGCCTTCTCGCCTCCGCTGAGCACGTCGTAGGGCCGGCGCGCGGCCTCGGCGAGCCCGTAGCGCGCCAGCGCGCCCATCGCCGCCTGGAGCTCGCCGCGCTGCACCATCACGATGTCGAGCACCACCCGTCCGGCGAAGTCCGCCCGTGACTGCAGCTGGGTGAAGAAGCCGGTCGACACCCGCGGGCCGACGCGCAGCTCGCCCGCGTCGGGCTCTCGGGTCCTGGCGAGCACGGACATGAGTGCCGTCTTGCCCGAGCCGTTGGGGCCGATCACGCCCACCCGCTCGCCGAAGTGGATCTCGTCGGAAAACGGGGAGACGAGCTCCGCGATGCCGAGCGAGCGTAGGTCCAGCACGATCCGTGCGGAGTCACTGCCGCGGATCCGTACGGCGATCGCCTGGTCGGCGACGGGCGACGGCGGCGGCCCGGGGGCGCGGAACCGGCGCCAGCGCGATTCCATCGCGTCGGCGCGCTTGGCCCAGTCCGGCGCATAGCGAGCGCGCTCCTTGAACGTCTTCATCAGCCGGAACAGCCGGCGCTCCTCCTCGTGCCAGCGCTTGACGGCGTCGCCCAACCGGCGCTGGCGGTCCTCACGCGCCTGGGCATAGGTGGCGTACGAGTCCCCGTGCACCCAGGCGCCGTTGCCCTCCAGCGTGACGATCGCCCCCAGCGCCGAGGCCAGGACCGCGCGGTCGTGCGAGATCATCACGATCGTCTTCTTGGAGGCGCGCACCCGCCGCTCCAGGCCGAGCTTGGCCGGAACGTCGAGGAAGTTGTCGGGCTCGTCGAGCAGGAGCACGTCGGCGTCGGAGGCGAACAGCACGTCGAGGACGAGCTGCTTGCGCTCGCCGCCTGACAGGGTGTGCGCGGGGCGATCGGCGATCTCGTCAAACGGTGCCCGGACGATGCGGCGGCACGAGGCGTCCCACTGGCCCTCCAGCTCGTAGCCGCCCAGCGCCGACCAGTCGGCGATCGTCTCGCCCAGCTTGATGCCGGCCTCCGGGTCCCCGGCGGCGAGCTGCGCCTCGAGCGTCAACATGTCCTCCCCCGCCTGGCGGACCGCGCGGGGGGCGAGGGACAGCAGCAGCTCGCGCACGCTGCGCCGGTCCTCGCCAACGCCGACGTCCTGGGGCATGTAGCCGACCGTCCCGCCAATGCTGAACTCGCCCTCGTCAGGCGCCAGCACGCCGGCGAGGATCTTCAGCAGTGTGCTCTTGCCGACCCCGTTGCGGCCGACCAGCCCCACGTGCTGGCCGGGCGAGACGCGGAACGACACGTCGGAGAACAGCAGGTCCCCGCCTGGATGTGCATACGCCAGCCCCGAGACCACAACATGCGCCACACGGCCATGTTGGCATGGACACGCTGGTCCAGACGGTCTAGCGCCGCTCCAGCGTCGTGAGCTTGTCCGGGTTGCGCACGACGTCGACGGACGTGATCAACCGATCGTCGACCGTGATCGCGACCACGCTCCGATCCCGTCCGATCTCCAGCAGCAGCCCGGGGGCGCCGTTGACCGTGATCACCGAGCCGGTGAACAGGTCTCCGTAGTGGCCGGCCATCGCGGTGAAAATGCGCGCCACCCGCTCGGCGCCGGTGAAGACCGTGCGGGCCGCGGGCACGAGGCCCCCGCCATCGCTGCGGTACGTCACCGACGGATCCAGCAGTTCCAGCAGCGTGGACACGTCCCCGTCCTTGGCCGCGCCGAAGAAGGCCTTCACGATCTGGCGCTGTTCCTCGCTGCGGGCGGGGTAGCGGGGGCGGCGCGCCTCGACCGCGGCGCGCGCCCGCGCCGCCAGCTTACGGGTGGCGCCTGGCGTGCGGTCAACGATGCGGGCGACCTCCTCGAACGAGTAGCCGAACACGTCGTGCAGCAGGAATGCGCTGCGCTCCGCGGGCGACAGCGACTCGAGCACGATCAGCATCGCCATGCTCACGTCCTCGTCGAGGTCGATGCGGAGCGCCGGATCTGAGCTGTCCTCGGCGCTCTCCACCAGCGGCTCGGGGAGCCATGGCCCCACGTAGCGCTCCCGCCGCGCCCGCGCCGAGGTGAGAGCGTCGATCGCCAGCCGGCTGATGACGGTGGTGAGCCACGCCCGGAGATCGCGGATCTCGTCACGATCGGCCCGCGCGAGACGAAGCCACGCCTCCTGGACGAGGTCCTCGGCCTCGCTGAGGCTGCCGAGGTGGCTGTAAGCCACCCTCAGCAGGTATGGGCGCAGCCGGTCGAACTCGGCCACGGTGCGCTCCGGCGACGCCGGGCGCGGCCGTGAGCCGGAGCGCTCGCAGTCCCGCCCGGCCACGGGTCGCCTAGCGTCCATTGCCGACGCTCGCGGGGGCGTCGAACATGCCGGGGTGGTAGTGGCCCGGCTCGACCCGCGTCGTGATCTGCAGCCGATTCCACGCGTTGATGACCGCGACCGCGAACACCACCTGGCCGAGCTCCTCGTTGCTGAAGGCGGCCGCGGCCCGCTCCCAGACGTCGTCGGGAACACCGCTGCCCACGATCTCGGTCATCGCTTCGCAGAGCGCCAACGCGGCACGCTCCCGCTCGTTGTAGAGCGGGCTCTCGCGCCAGGCGCTGAGCATGTAGAGCCGCTCGTCCGTCTCGCCGGCGGCGACGGCGTCCTTCCAGTGCATGTCCAGACAGAACGCGCATCCGTTGATCTGCGAGGCGCGGATCTCGATGAGCGCGCGGAGCCCGTGGTCGAGGTCGACCGAGCGCGAGAAGCGATACATCGCTCCGTACTGCCTCGGCGCAACGTCGGTGAGCTGCATCCGGCCTGCGGGAATGGTGGGTGTCATCGCAATCGTCTCCTGTCTGGTTCGCGGTCACCTGGGGGACGACGTAGGACGGCGAGGTGTGACATGGGCTTCGCTACTTCACGCGGTAGATCTCGTAGGTGATCGCGCGCGGGCCTGCGAGGCGGCCGCGGCCGATGAACAGGCTCTCGCGTAGCCAGGCGTAGCGATCGGCGCCGACCTCGAACTGGGGCGCCATGCGCATGTACTGCTCGCCGAACTCCGTCGCCTCGCCGGCGGCCAGCGCGGCGAGAAAGCGCTCGGTGGAGCGAATCACCCCCAGGTCATAGCGAAACAGGATGAGCTCGCCGTCATCGGTCTCGAGCTGGGCGTGGAGATCGGGCCGTCGGATCCCGTCGGCACCGACGCGCATGAGGTCCACGCCCGGCATCGCCAGCGCCGCCTCGATCCGCGGGCCGTGTAACCGCGCCGTCTCGACCGTCCAGCACAGGCGCTCGCCCAGCGGGGACCCACGAGTCGACCCCATCGGCCCGGCGATCGTCTCCTCGTAGGTCATCTCGTACTCCAGCTCGATCATGTCCACCTCCGTGGCGAGTGGGTCAGGCCAGCAGCCGGCGCGCGCCGTCACGGAGTGCGCTGACGATGTCGGCCGCCGGCGCGCAGGCGCGGACGAGGCCGACACCCTGGCCGGCGTACAGTGCCATCTCCTCGACCTCACCGTCGGCGCGGGCCTGCGGCATGGCCATGTGGTAGCGCGGCAGGGCGCGGCCATCGGGGGCGGTGGCCACGGTATCCCCCTCGCCGGGCCGACCGGGGGCCGACGGTCGCCCCGCCGCCTCCCACGCCGTCAGCGTGCCGTTGCGCAGGACGCGGTGCGGCGCGTCGGGCCAGCCGCCGTCAAAGGCGCGCGTGTAGACCGTGTCGCCGGAGCCGGCCGCGATGAGCCGCCGGCGGTAAGCGGCGTGGACATTGGCTTCGCGGGCGGCCAGGAAGCGGGTACCGATCCACGCGCCCTGCGCGCCGAGCGACATGGCCGCCACCAGCCCGCGAGCGTCGGCGATCCCGCCTGCCGCCAGCACGGGCACGGGGCTGACCGCGTCCACCACCGCGGGCACGAGCGTCAGCGTCGAGGTCGTGCCCCGCACGTGACCTCCGGCCTCGACGCCCTGGGCGACGATCACGTCGACGCCCGCCGCGGCGGCGTCCACCGCCTCGGCCACCGAGCCGACGGCGTGGATGTGAAGCGCGCCCGCGTCGTGGATGGCGCCGGCGCACGTGCTCGGGTCGCTCCAGAACGTGGAGATCAGCGGCACGCGCTCGCGCGCGCAGACCTCGATCCGCTCCCGCGGGTCCCACTCCAGCACGAGGTTGACGGCGAAGGGGCAGCGCGTGAGCGACCGCGTGGCGCGGATCGTCTCGGTGACCGCGTCCACGCCGGTCCAGGTGAGGGCGAGCGTTCCCAGCCCGCCGGACTCCGACACGGCCGCGGCGAGCTCCGGGCACGTGGCACTGCCGACCGGCGCCTGCACAATCGGCGCGTCGATGCCGAGCAGGTCGCACACGGGCGTGGCCAGTGACAGTGTCACGTCACGCCGCCCGTGACACCTCGCCCACGGACTCGGCCCGGCCGCCGGGGTACACGCGCCGGGACCGCGGCGGGACCGCGAACGTCGCGCGGCTCATCACCTCCATGAAGGCGTTGATGCCGTTGTTGGCGCGCAGCCCGACGGCCGGATGGTGCCGGCGGGCATCGGCGGCGTTCATCACCGCCCGCGTGGCGTTGAAGTCCTCCAGATCGCGCTGGAGCGAGACGAAGTGGGTCCCCGGTATGCCGTCGTCGAAGGTTACGAAATCGCGCCGGTTCAGCCGGGGGCGGCCATCTCGCCGGGCGCGAGCAGCGGCCTGGGCGTGACCGACGAGGCCGTGGCTGCGCGCGGTCGCCGGCAGGCGCTCGAAGTCGGCCGGCGCGTCGTCTGCGAACAGCGAAGCCTGGCGGGGCGTCACGGTGGGCGCGTACATGAGCGCGGCGCGCCGGGCTGCGTCGAGCTCGTACCAGCGAGCGACGTCGAGCGTGAGGCGCGAGACGTGCATGGTGGTACCTCCGGCCAACGGACCATCCGTGATGGTGATCTCGGCTTCGCTGGCCTGGTTGCGACGCAAGCCGGAGTGAAAGCCCAGCAGGAGCGGGGAGCCTGCCGGAACCGGGGCTCCGGTCCCGCGGGCGGGCAGCCCCGCGCCGACGCAGCCGGTGCGGACCTCGCGGACGCAGAGTGGCTCACCCAGTTGCAGACCGCCGTCCCAGAGGAGCTCGGACACGGCGTCGTCGAGCCGATCCTCGTCGTGACAGGCGAGGTGCAGGCACGCATCGATGTCCTCCAGAGCAGCGTGCTCTCCGCGGGCCAGCGCCACCGGTCGGCTCACCGGCGACGCGATCTCGGTGTGACGCTCGAAGTAGCCCGGCCCCCAGGCCAGCAGAATCAGCAGGCGGTCCTGGCCGTGCGCATGGCGGTCCTCGAGACCGCACAGCGCGCGCTCGAGCGCGTCGGCGTCGGCCGTCGTCGGGGTGCGCGCGAGGTCGAGCATGACCAGCCGGTGAAACCGGGGCGGGAGCGGACGGCCGGCCGAGTCGGCGCCGTACGCGTGCTCCCAGGCGTGCTGAGCCTCAGGTCGCATCACGCCGCGTCGGGCTGGAGGCCGTCGAACAGCGGCGCCCACGATTGCGGCGCTGCACCCGGCTGGGCGAACACGGCGAACGTCTTGCCCCGAGCTGCCGGCTCGGCGACCGCCGCCAGGCACACCGCCGCGAGGTCTGCACGACCGATCATCCCATCGGCCAGCGGATCCTGGGTGAGGGTGATGGCGTAGTGCCCCGGCGCGTCGCTGGTGAGCCACGTGGGGCGCACGATGGTGTACGGCAGGCCGCTGCGGCGGACCAGGCCCTCGGCTGCGCGGCGATCGCGCAGGCGCTCGGGGGTGTTGAGCGCGTGCCCCATCCCGTGCCCGATGGAGAACCCGGTGATGAGGATCACATGGGGTGTGTCGAGGGCCGCCGCGAGGACGGCGCGGACCTGGGCCGCCAGCGAGGCCACCCCCCGCGCCGGAATGATCGCGACGGCGCCCGCGGCGGTGAGCGCTGTGCGCAGCCGGCGGGCGCGCTCGAGCTCGTCCACGACGCGCACCTCATGACCGGCGGCCCGAGCCTGTTCGGCCAGGACGCGTCCGGTGCCGCGGCTGCCGCCGGCGATCACCAGGGCGGCTGGAGGTGGCGGGGACGGCATGCCGCGACCTTAGGGGCCGCGGCGCGCGCCGTGAAATCCGGTTTGGGCCTGAAGACATGCCGAGCCGGCATTTCCCATCTCAGGGCCCGCGACCTACGCTCGCTCGCCGTCACGTCACGCCAGACAAGGAGGCCCACATGCACACCGAGACGCAGACCAAGACGGTGGTCCAGCGCTACGTCGCCGCCGTCGCGGCCGGGGACGCGCAAACGGCACGCGAGCTGTTCGCGCCCGCCGCGACCTGGACGCTGGCCGGCGGCGACCTACCCATCGCCGGGACCTGGGAAGGCCGCGACGCGATCATCGACGACTTTCTGGGGGCCGCCCAGTCCTACTACGTGCCCGGGTCGATCACCATCGAGATCACGGGAATGGTCGCCGAGGCAAATCAGGTCGTCGTGCAGTGGACGAGCCGCGCCCGCACCCGCTCCGGCCGGTCCTACGAGAACGGCTGCATCGGCGTTTTCACCATCTGCGACGGGCAGATCCAGGACGTCCGCGAGTATATGGACACGCTCTATGCGCGCGACGTGGCGTTCGGAGCCGATGGTGACTAGGTCCAGCCGAGCGCGGCCGACGCCTCGACCGCCGTGTCGAGCATGCGGTCCACCACCGGGGAGCGGTTGTAGCGGCGCGCTACGAGGCTGACGTCCAGGGCCACCGGCGGCGACAGACGCACCCATCTCAGGCCGTCCGGCAGCCCCTGCCGCGAGGACTCGCCGATGATGGCCACAGCGTCGCCCTTGGCCACCGCGGTGTAGGCGAGATCGAAGCTGAGGCTGCGCAGCAGCACGCGTGGCTCGAACCCCGCCTCGCGGCACAGCTCCACGACGGCGTCGTAATGGCCGGGGTTGGCCTCTCGAGGATGCAGGAGCAGCTGCTCGTGCGCGACGGCGGAGACGGCGGCCTCCTGGTCGCCGGCCAGCCGATGGTCGTCGCGCACGAGCAGGCCCTGAGGCTCGCGCCGGATCGTGCGCGCCTCCACGGTCGGCTCTCGCGGCGGGCAGCGGATGAGTCCCAGATCGACCGATCCGTCGCCGACGCCGGCCACGATCTCGCTCACGGACTTGACCGACGTCGTGACCTGGACGCCGGGGTGGCGCGCCGCCAGCGCCTCGACCAGGCGCGGCGCGGTCTCGTAGCTGGCGCTGGCGCCGTAGGCGATGACCACGCTCCCCCGGTCCCCACTGCCGTAGGTGCGCACGTTGCGCCACAGCTCGTCGGCCGCCGCCAGCACCGCCGGCCCGCGCTCGAGCAGGAACGCCCCGGCCTCGGTGAGCTCAAACGCGTGGGTGGTGCGATGCAGCAGCGCGACGCCGAGCTCCTCCTCGAGCAGGCGCACCTGGCGAGACAGAGCGGGCTGGGCGATGTGGAGCTGCTCGGCGGCCCGGGTGAAGTTGCGCTCGCGCGCGACTGCCAGGAAGTACTGCAGCCGGCGTAGGTCCGTCACGCCAGGATCGTAGCCCGCGGCTCAGGCCGAGGCCTGGGCGGGCCCCGCAGCGTCCACGGACGCAGTGCCGTTGTTCGGCACGCCGGCCACATCGGCCAGCGCCGTCGCCGCCTCAGCGAGGGCGGCGGGGTCGGCGGCGACATTGGTCTCGGTCCACTCGCCCCAGCTGACCACCGGCAGGCTGATCTGGTAGCGGTAGACGGTGCCGTTGTCATTGACGAGGTAGGTGTCGACCGCGTCGGCCTGATGGTGCAGGATGACCTGGCCGGCGGCCTCGGCGAGACGGACGAGCGCCTTGAAGTTGGTGACGTCCACGGGCGGCCAGCCGAGGTCCTCGCCGATGAGGATGGGGACGAGCAGGTGGCCGTAGCGGGCGCGGATGCGGGTCGCCTCGTCAAAGGCCTGGTTGCGCTTGAGCAGGGTGGCGAGCAGCATCGAGAGAGCGCCCGTGAGCAGGAGGCCGCCGAGTGCGAGCCACGCGATCGTCGAGTAGCGGACGACGTGTCCGGCGATGGCCACGGTGTTGGGTACGGATGAGACGGACGTGACCTTCCCCTGCGCGCTCGGGTCAAAGCCGGTCTCGGTGGAGGGCGCGCCGCTGGATCCGGTCCCGGCGGCCGGGGGCGGAACGCTCCCGCTCGGCGTGAGCTCGAGCGGCTGCAACTGGAAGCCGGCGGTGGGCGTGAAGCTCTCATCCACCGGCCGGCCCGCAACCGTGCCGGTGACATGCACCTTCATGACGATCCCGACGCTCGCCCCCGCCGACTGGATGCCCGTGGCCTTCTGGACCTGATCCAGGAGCGCCGACACCGCGCGGAGGTCGATCGTTGCCGGCGTGGTGATCCCGGTACCCGTGAAGTGACGGATCGGGGTGAGCGCGATCTGCCGATTCCAACCGGCCGAGCCGGTCAACTGGAGGAACACCTGCTGGGTGCCGCGCAGACGCTCGGGCGCGTCGACGGCGAAGCGGTAGGCGGCCCTGATGTCGACGCGGTGGACGAGCGCGAGGAAGATGGGGTCACCCGTAGCGAGCGTCCCATTGGGGTACACCGGTCCAGTGGCCGCGGTCGCGCGGTAGGTGATGTGTCCCTTCTGCGTGTAGGAGACCTTGTGGGTGACGGTGTCAGCCGCCGGTCGCGTCTTCGCGTACAAGCCGACGACAGCGCACACCACCGCGATGGCGGCGACGCCGATCAGCAGTGAACGCACGCTGATACCCAGCGGGGCTCCGCGGTCAGAAGAGGTCATCGGCGCGGCTCCTGGGCGGGCGGATCCATGGCCACGATTCCTCCGGCGGTCACGCCGCCGCCTGGTCTCCCCGGTGCCGAGCAGCAGCAGCGCCACGAACCCGCAGAGCACGGCGACCGTAACCGGCGAGTGCAGAGCGCGGAACACGACACCGCCATGCGGGATGTGCACCCACAGCGCCCCGACGAGCTCGGAGCGAGGGGGGCGCGTGGGGTCGACGAAGTTGTTGTGATCTCCCTTGAAGACGTACCGGTCGCCGTGAATCGCGATGATGCGGTGCAGGACCACCACATGCAACAGGGTGCTGTGGTAGGCCACGACCTCGCCCACGCGGTAGTTGTCGGCCGGCCGGACGACGGCGAGATCCCCGCTGTGGAACGAAGGCTCCATGCTGGTCCCGCTCGTGATCACATAGGTGGAGCGGCCGCCGATCTTCGTCGGCGCCAGGAACAGCCAGAAGGCGCCCGCCAGAAGCAGGAGGGCGCCGGTGATGAGGCCGGATCGCAGTCGGTGAGATTTCACGTTGGGTCTTCATGTCCGCTGGCCCGGCCCCCAGCGATGGCGAAGAGCGCGGCCGCTGGGGCCGCGCTCTTGCCATCGTGAGTACGTCGCGGCGACTAGTTGTTGGTGACCGCCACGTTGAAGGTGGCCGACGAGGCCGTCGACTGGGTGTAGCCCGAGCACGTCGTGGTGCTGTTGCCGCTGGCGAAGGCCGGCGCCGAGCACGTGGTGAGGGCGTCGGTCCCGAACCCGGCCTGCACGGTGTCGGCACTCAGGTCACCGGTGAAGGTGATCAGGACAGTGTTGATCTCCGTGCCGTCAGCGTTCAGCGTGTAGTGCACGTCGGTGGCCGTCGCGCCGGTGATGTTCGACGTGCCATAGCCGGCAGTGGACGCCGGCACGACGTTCGCGGCCGTGAAGGCGGCACCCCCGGCGGCAATCGCGCCGATCAGCACAACCACCGCGACCATCCTCCTGGAAATGCGGTGCATCTCTATCCTCCTTGATAGCCCCCGGTCATGGTGGTGACAGTCGGGCAGTTGTTTGGCAGCCGCCCTGCATAGAGCGGCCTTTCCGTGTTGGACGTGTCATCGTCCGGTGTCACCAGACCCTGATCCGTAGTTTCTGCGGATTTGTCACAACCCGATCAAGCGCGCGCTACCAGTTCCGTCCGGCGCGTGTGGTAACGAAGGCGCGACGGTTAGGCGCGCGCGTAGCGCAGGAACAGGGCGCCGTCGTACTCGAGCGCACGCACGAGACGCAAGGAGATGAGGTCGGGCAACGACTCCCCGGAGGTCATGCCCAGCTCGTTACCGCCCACGATCGTGGGGGCGAGGGTCAGGAACAGCTCGTCCACGAGGTCCTCGGCCAGCAACGCTGAGAACAGGATCGGGCCTCCCTCGCACAGCAGCGACCGCACACCGTGCTGTTGGCGCAGCGACCGCAGCACGACGGCGAGCTCGCCGGCCTCCGGCCCGAGCGCGTGCACCGTGACCTGGGCGGCGCACTCGGGCAAGGGGACGTCCGCGGACGTGTAAACGGCCACGCGTGACTCGGGACTGGCGAACAGTGGGATCTCGAACGGGATGCTGCCGCTGCGGCTGATCACCACCGCCAGCGGCTGGGTCGCGCGTCCCTCGGCGACGCGGATGTGGACCAAGCGCGGCTCGCGGGCGAGAACGCCGTAGCGCTCCGCCCGCAACGTGCCGGTTCCCGCAACGATCGCGTCGACCTGGGTGCGCAGCAGATGGAACATCGCGCGGTCGCCCTCCCCGCCCAGCAGCGCCGTCCGCCCCCGGGCCGACGCCTTGCCATCGGCGCTGGAGACGAAGTTGCAGACGACGTAGGGCCGCTCGGCCGGCGCGGCATCCCCGAGCCGTAGGCCCGTGTAGAACGCCTCCGGCGGGGCGGGCGGCCCCGGGGGTATCGCCGGCTGGAAGAGCACCGGGCGGGGAGACTAACCGGCCCCGCCGTGGCCGGGGCTCGCTGACGGCGCGGCTTATGCTGGGCGAGTGGCCGACCTGCGCGTGGCGATCATCGGATACGGGCTCGCCGGCCGCGTCTTCCACGGCCCGCTGGTCGCCGCCACTCGCGGGCTCACGGTGACCAGCGTCGTCACCTCCAACCCAGAGCGCCAGGCGCAGGTGGCCCGCGACCACCCCGCGGCACGGGTGTTGAGCAGCGCCGACCGGCTGTGGGAGCGCGACGACCATGACGTGGTGGTGATCGCGACCCCCAACGACACGCACGCGCCGCTGGCGACGGCGGCGATCGACCACGGCGTGGCGGTGGTGGTGGACAAGCCGCTTGCGGTCAGCGCATCCCGCGCCGAGCAGCTCGTAGCGCACGCCCAGCGCGCCGGTGTGCTCCTCACCGTGTTCCAGAACCGCCGCTGGGACTCCGATCACATCACGCTCGTGCGACTGCTCGGCGGCGGACATCTCGGCACGGTGATCCGCTACGAGTCGCGGTTCGAGCGCTGGCGCCCTTCGCCCCGGCCCGGCTCGTGGCGCGAGTCGCTTTCACCGGCGCAGGGCGGCGGACTGCTGCTGGACCTGGGCAGCCACCTCGTAGATCAGGCGCTGACGCTGTTTGGCCCGGTTACCGAGGTCTACGGGGAGGTACAGGCTCGGCGCGGGTTGCCCGCTGACGACGACGTGTTCATTGCACTGCGCCACGCGACGGGGACGATCAGCCACCTGCGCGCGTCGGCGGTCACCGGGGCGCCCGGTCCGCGGCTTCGCGTCCTGGGCACCGAGGCGGCCTTCGTGCTCAGGGAGCTCGACTCCCAGGAGGACCGTCTGCGCGCGGGCGACCGGCCCGACACCGTGACGGACTGGGGCACCGAGCCCGCGATTCACCGGGGGCGCCTGGTCACCGGCGACGCCAGCGTGCCGGTGCCCAGCGAACGCGGCGACTGGTCGCAGTTCTACGCGGGGCTGGCCACGGCGTTGCGCGACGGAGGCCCGCCGCCGGTCGATCCCGCCGACGCCGTCGCCACGCTGCGCGTGCTCGAGCACGCACGCGAGAGCGCGGCCACCTCCGCGACGGTCAGCGAGGGGTGAGCACCATCACCGGGATGAGGCGCTCTCCGGCCTTGGCCTGATACTCGGCGAACGCGGGCGACCGGCCGGCCTGCGTGGAGAAGAGACGGTCGCGCTCCTCGCCCTCGGCCTCGGAGGCCCGGACCGCAACGGTGTCCGTCCCGACCTCGACCTCCACCTCAGGGTGAGCCTTGAGGTTGTGGTACCACGCGGGGTTCTGCGGCGCTCCCGCCTTGGAGGCGAACACGACGTAGCGATCGCCGTCGCGCAGATACGCCAGCGGGTTGACGTAGCTGTCACCCGACCTCGCTCCCGTGTGGTGCAGCAGGAGCAGCGTCGTGCCCTCGAACGGCGGGCCCACGCGCCCCTCGTTGGCGCGGAACTCGTCGATGATCCGGGCGTTGAAATCGGATGGCGACGTTGACATCGGGGCTCCTGACGGTGGGGGTGGCGGCGCCTGCAGTCTAAGCACGGCGGCGCGGCCTGCGACCATGGTCGGCATGAAGGTCCGGTTCGCCGTGGCGCCGCAGCGGGATGTGGACATCCTGGAGTTCGCCGAGGCGCTCGAAGCCAGCGGCTTTGACGGCATCTGGCTCTCCGATCTGCCCGTCGCCCCCGTGCTCGATCCGTTGCTCGGCCTCGCGCTGGCCGCCGGGCGGACCCGCCGCCTGCGGCTCGGCGCCAACGTCGTCCCCCTCGGGCGCAACCCGTTTCTCCTGGCCAAGGAGCTGGCCCAGCTCGACCAGCTCTCCGGCGGCCGCCTCCTGCTCAGCTTCGTCACCGGTCTCGGAGGACCCGGGGAGCGCGAGGCGCTGGGCCTGGACGGCGCCGGCCGCGGCGACGTGCTGGAGGAGGTTCTGGGACTGACCCGCGCGTGGTGGGCGGGAGAGACCGTCACCCACCGCTCGCCCCGGTGGTCCTTCACGGATCTGCCCAGCCCCGGCCGCCCCGTGCAGGATCCGCTCGAGGTGTGGCTGGGCGGACGGGGTCCCAAGGCGCTTGACCGGGTGGGCCGGGTCGCCGACGGCTGGCTGGGCGCGCAGCTGACGCCCGCCGAGACAGCGACCGCGCGCCGGCGCATCCAAGAGGCCGCCGCCCGCGCGGGTCGGGAGGTTGATCCCGAGCACTTCGGGCTCAGCATCCCCTATGCCCGCAGGGAGCCTTCCGCCGAGGTGCTGCGCGCGATCGCGGCCAGGCGGGCGGACGTCGACCCGCGGGAACTGGTGCCCGTCGGCGCGGCCGGGCTGCGCGCGTTCGTCGACGGGTGCATCGAGTCCGGGCTCTCCAAGTTCGTCGTGCGCCCCGCAGGCCCAGTGGCATCGTGGGTCGAGGAGGCCGGCTGGCTGGCGGACGCGATCCTGGACCATCAGACCTGAGGCGACCGGAGTTGAGGAAACCCGGGGTGGAGTGGACGGGCGCGGTGACCGTCACAATCGTCGCGCTGGTCCTCGCGGCACTTGACATCCTCGACGGCTCGGTGCACCGATGGTGGGCCGAGCACGCGTTCACGACGTCGCTCGTCGGCGGGCTGCTGGTACTGCTGCTGACGGTGCTCATCGCCGACCGCGTCATCCACGCACGCCAGCTGCGCGACCGGTCTCGCGCGATCGCGGCCCAGGCAGCGATCGTGACGACCCAGGCCGCACGCACCGCGCAGTCCGCGAGCGCGATGCTCGACGGGACCGGCGACCAGGAGGCCGCCGGCGATGACCTGCGCTCCTACGGGACCATGCTGCTGATCGCCGCGCCGATGCTGATCGACGCCACCGTGTCGCGCACGTTCCTGGAGGAGGCGCAGCGACTCGCGGGGCGAAGTGGCGCGGGCGCTGCACGCCCACCGGCGTGGGGCCGCCGGCGAGAAGGAGCGGGCCCGGTTGAACGACGCGGTCGAGCGGACGCGCCAGGCCGCGCTGCCGCTGCTGGCGATCCTCAGCGCCGCGGAGCGCGAGGCGGTCACGGACGAGTCGGAGACGACGCCGACAGCCGACGCCGCCACGTAGCTCACACCGAGATCAGGCGATCGTGGGGCGGCGACGGCCGTCAGCCGGGGATGCCCTGGTCGGGCCGCGGCCGGCAGCCAACGCCGGGAAGGCTGCTCCCCGGCGCCAGGCAGGCGATCTTGAGCGCTGGGCTCTTGCGCCCGCGGACCGTGAAGCTGTAGTACTTCCCGATGTAGTTCGGGTGCGAGATGAGGATCGTCAGCTGCGTGCCCACGCCGAGGCGACGGTTGGCGAAGTACTTGGTCAGGAAGAAGTTGTTGGGCGGGCAACTCAGCGCGGGGAGGCTCGGGGGGCAGATCTTGGGCCGCAGCACCGGGAAGTTCTCCGACCGGAACGGGCACCCCTTGCCCTGGCAGCCGACGAGCACGGCGCTGCCCTCATACAGCCCTCCGACCGTGAGGCTGAGCACAGAGGTGTAGGTGGGGGTGAAGCGGAACGTCCAACTGGTGCGCGCCGTGATGTCGCCCTTGATCGGGATGGCGCTCACCGACAGCGGGGAGCTGGCCGACGCCGCCGCGCCATACGTGCCGTCTCCCCCGTAGCGGGCGGAGATGGGGTGCCTGCCGGCCACCCAGAACGTCACCGAGCAGATCGCGGTCCGGTTGGAGACCTTCTGCGCGGCGCAACCGTCGATGGTCTTGCCGTGGTCTGAGAAGGTGACCGTGCCGGTGGGCGGCGGCGGGGTCGGAGTGGCGGTGGGCACCGAGAGCGTGGCGGTCATCGTGGTGGGCTGACCCGCCCTGACCTGCGTGGCCACGCGCAGCGCGACCGACGTCTGCGTGGAGCCGGTCGCGGCAGTGGCCTGCGGTCCTGCGGCGTAGGCGATCGCGGCCCCGACGGCGCCTGCGAGAGCCGTTGCAACGAAAAAGCGGATTGCGCGCCGGCGTGGCGAAGTAGAGGCGCGTGTCCCTCTCCGGCGACCCAGAAGGGCCGCAAAATCAAGGGTTCTAGAATTCTCAGACCGCTTCATCTGAGCTCATGATCAACGGATCCAGTGGCAATCCAACGCCCGCCGGCGCTGCCGGGGCTGAGCCGGTCAGTGCCAATGACGCGTTCGACATGGCAATGCAATTCGAACAGCGTGACGATTTGCCTGCCGCCGAAGAGGCATATCGTGCCGCCGATCAGCTTGGCCACGCCGCCGCGGCGGTGAACCTCGGCGTTCTCCTGGAGGAGCGCGATGACCTCGACGGCGCCGAGCAGGCTTTCCGCCGAGCCGACGAGCGCGGCGACGCCACCGGCGCGTTCCACCTGGCCTGGATGCTGCAGGAGGGTGGCGACCTGTCCGGAGCCGAGCAGGCATACCGACGGGCCGAGATGCGCGGGCATCCCGCGGCCCATTCCAATCTGCGGATGCTGCTGGGCGACCACGCTGAGGGCGCCGGCGGCGCCACCAACGGCGCGGGATCGTCGGCGGCCGAGGCGCCCCTGAGCGCACCCGCGGCCACGGCCGCGCCGCCGCCCACTCCGGTTCCAGTTGTCCCGATTCCACTTGCTCCCGCGTGGACCGAGCCCGAGCCCGAACCCGAACCCGAGGAACCGCCGGCCGCGGCGGTCGAGCCAGAGCCCGAGCCAGAGCCAGAGCCTGAGCCCGAGCCCGAGGACCCGCCGTTCATCGACTCCGCCGGCGCCGACCTGCTCGCGGTCGAGCTGAGCCAGCGCGCGGCCTCCCCCCGCCGCCCGCCTGCCTCGCGCGCCGCAGGGCGCAAGGCGCGCTCGGAACCTCGGGAGGGCACGAAGCGGACGGGCGGGTTCATGCGCAAGGCGCTGGGGTTCGGCCTGCCGGTGGCGGCGTTCGCCGCGGCCTTCGTCGCCGGCGTGGCGGCACGGCCGCACACCCCCGCGCCGTCGCACCCGGCAACGACGTCCAGCCACGCCGGCGTGAGCGCGACGGTCGCCGCGATGACGTCAGTGCCCAAGCCGTCCAAGCTCGTCGTGGTCAAGCACTCGCCGGCTCACAGGAACAAGCCCAACGCCGCCCACAAGACGGCGGCCGCCACGCACCATGCCGCGGACCCGCTGCAGGCGTCCAGCCCGCCGGCCACGTCGGCTCCGCCCCCGGCGCCGGCCCACGGCACGACGACCACGAGCAACGGATCCGGTGGCTCGTCGGTGAGCATCAACGGCACCGGGACCACCAGCGGCAGCGGCTGACGCCGGCGGCTCAGCCGATCTGGTAGCCCAGCCGGCGCAGCTGGTCATAGGCCGCACCCAGGCGTGAGCCGGCCCCGGCCAGCGCCGTCTCGGCACGCCCGTAGGCCGGCGCGTTCTGCTCAGCCGCCGCCAGCGCCAGCGCCTTGTAGGCCCTGGCGTTCTGGTTGAGCGCGGTGACGAGCACCTGGTTGGCGGCGCTCACGCTGCCGGCGCTGATGTGGCCGGCGGCGGCGGCAGCCTGTGCATGCGCCTTGGCCAGCACGGACGCGGCGTGCACGCGGTCACTCACCTTGCGCGAGCGCAGGCCGGGTCCCGCGGTACGGCGCGCCTGGTTGAGCGGGCCGAGGATCCGGTTGAGCTGGACGGCGTACCCGGGATCGACGGTGACCGACGTGACGTCGCCGGCGGTGGGCTTGAGCGTGGCCAGGACCCGCTCGCATTCGCCGGTGAACCGCGCCGTGTAACTCGGTGCCGAGCAGACGGCGGTGATCGTGCCCGCCGTGGTGGGGAGCGCGTAGACCGATTCGGCAACGTTCTGGCCCTGCGGCGTCAGGTTGAGATAGCGCAGGAAGTCTCTACCGCCGATCGCCACGACCTGGGGCCGGGTGGTGGGCGGAAGCACAGCGGCCAGCTTCGGCGGCAGGGTCCCCGGAGCGGTGGTGTGCTGGGTGCCGATGACCAGGCGGGAATCCCTGGACTGGTCAGAGCCCAGCGCGAGCACGTCGTCCAGCGGGACCAGCGGCACGGTGCTGGCGGGCCGCACCGTCCATCCGGACGGATAGTTAAGCCTGAAGTTGGCCACCGAGGCCTGGTGATCGAGCGGCGCCGGTGCCGCCGGGCTCTTGCTCGATCCATACCGCGCCAGTGCGAAGCCCACCACCGCCACCGCGGCGGCCAGCGCCAAGGTGCGCAGGAGGGGCCGCATCCGGATCGAGAATAGACCCGGGATCCGCGCACGGACACGGATGCACGGGGTTGTTCAGGTACCGGCGATGTGGGCGCCGTGATGATCGGCGTGACCGGCATCGTGCTCAGCTTCACCGGCTGCCTCACCGCCGCGTTGTTGGTGTGGCGCTATCGCCGGGAGCCCGAGTCCGCCCCGATCGTCACCGACATGCACACGCACGAGTTCGTCGCCCTGCACGAGGCGGTCATCGCCGAGCACGCGCGGCGCACCGGCGACCTCCAGCTCGCCGCCGCCTGAGTTCGACCCGACCTTGGCGGCGCGGCGAGCCTCTCGGCGTGGCGGCGCGGTGGTGCCTGTGCGTGACGGACCAAAGTGCACAGACGGCGCGTCGCACGACCCCTTGAGGCGATCGTGCAGGATGTAAACCGTGGACGAGGGCCGCATCCAACGACTCGCGACGGAGTACCGGCGCTTCTCCGTCGAGGACACCCCTGGACGCTCGGAGCTCTACACGAAGCTGACCCGACAGGTGGCCGGCGACCGCGAGCTGCTGGAGATCCTGTGCGAGCTGGAGCCGGCCAAGCGCCAGCCCAACCTCCTGCTCGCCGCCGTCCGCTACCTGTACGGGGACTTCGCGCGCGACTGGCCACAGTTCCGCGAGCGTTTCTTCGACCGCCAGGCCGAGGCGCTGGAGATCATCCGGACCCATCGGACGCAGACCAACGAGCCGGCGCGCTGCGCGACGCTCCTGCCCGTGCTGGCCTCTCTCCCCCAGCCGCTCGCACTGCTGGAGGTGGGCACGTCAGCCGGGCTGTGCCTGCTGCCCGATCGCTACGGCTATGACTTCGGCATGGGACACGAACTCGGAGCACCCGCCCAGAATGGCAGCGGACCGGTGTTCCACTGCACGGTGAACGAGGCGACGCCGGTGCCGGCGGCGGTGCCCATCGTGGCGTGGCGCGCCGGCCTGGACCTGGCGCCGATCGACGTGACCGACGACGAGAGCGTGTCGTGGCTGGAGTCCCTGGTGTGGCCCGGAGAGGGTGACCGCCTGGCGCTGCTGCGTGCGGCGGTGAAGGTCGCCCGCGCCGACCCGCCGCGCATCGTTTGCGGGGACCTGCGCCGCGACCTGCCCGCGCTGGCCGAGCAGGCGCCCACCGGCGCGACGCTGGTCGTCTTCCACACCGCGGTGCTGGGCTACGTGCGCGACCCGGCCGACCGCCGCGGCCTGGCGGATACCGTCCGTGCGCTCGGCGCGCGGTGGATCGCCAACGAGCCGCCCGGAGTGGTGGAACTGGAGCAGCCGCCCCGCCCGGGGCCCGCGCCCGGCGGCGAGATCCTGCTCAGCCTGGACGGCGAAGCGCTCGCCTGGGCCGATCCGCACGGCGCTTGGCTGCGGTGGCTCGCCTGAGCCTGGACTTGATGAGTCAGCGCCCGTCGGGCGGCTCGACGTCCGCCCCGGCGTACTCCAGCGTGCCTCCGGCGGGCACCACCATCAGCGAGTCGGCGCCGTGCGCGTCCGCGACCGGGCGGCGGCCACGGCCGAACCACGGCTGGCCCTTGGCCGGCACCAGTGAGGCCAGCGCCGCGACCAGGCATGCGACGAGGCCGAAGGTGAACGCCGACGTCAGGGCGCTCGAGAACGGGCCGGAGATGACCGAGGGGAAGAACGTGTGGCCGAGCAGGACGTGCTGCTGGTGGGCCGAGACCGCGTGGATGTTTGGTCCGAGCAGCGTCTTGATCGGGTTGTAGCCGAGGAAGGCCGCGAACAGAGTCGCCACCGGCGGCAGCGACGACGCCTGCTTCGCCACGCCCGCGGAGACGCCGTGGGAGGTCAGCCCGTGGTAGAGCGACTGGTGCAGGCCGCCCGACAGCCCAACGATCATCAGGCTGAAGAAGATCCCGATCGACAGCACCATCGCCGAGTTCATAAACGTCGCCGCCATGCCGCCGCCGGCGCCGCGCTGGTTGGCGGGCAGGCTGTTCATGATGCTGGCGCGGTTGGGCGAGAAAAAGATGCCCATGCCCAGGCCGTTGAGGATGATCACGAGCGCGAACACCGGATAGGAGAAGTTCACCGGCAGCAGCGCCAGGAGCAGGAACGAGAGCGCCGCCAGCGCCATCCCGGCCACAGCGAACGGCCGCGGGCCCATCCGATCCGACAGCGCTCCCGCGATCGGCCCCGCGAACAGCATCCCGGCGACGAGCGGCAGCAGATAGATGCCGGCCCACAGCGGCGTGTCGGCGAACGAGTATCCGTGGCGCGGCAGGTAGATGCCCTGCAGCCAGATGATGAGCACGAACTGCAGGCCACCCCGGCCGATGCCGGACAGCAGTGACGCGAAGTTGCCGGCGGTGAAGGCGCGGACCTTGAACAGGTCCAGGTGGAACATCGGCTGCTCCACGCGCGTCTCGATGATGCAGAAGGCGATGAGCACGAGGATGCCGCCGCCGATCTCGGCGATGACCTTGGGGCTGGTCCACCCCATGGTGTGGTGGCCGTAGGGCTGGATCCCGTAGGTGATGCCGATCATCACCGCGATCAGGCCCACGGCGAACGTGACGTTGCCCCACCAGTCGATCTTGGCGGGCTTGCGCTCGGACAGGTCGCGCAGCTTGGCAAAGCCCCACACCGTGCCGAGGATCCCGAACGGGACCGAGACGAGGAACACCGCACGCCACGCGACGGGCGCCAGCACGCCGCCCAGGACCAGACCGATCGACGATCCGGCGACCGCGGCGACGCCGTTGATGCCCAAGGCCAGCCCGCGCTGGTTGGCCGGGAAGGCGTCGGTGATGATCGCGCTCGAGTTGGCGAACAGCATCGCCCCGCCCACGCCCTGCAGCGCCCGCATGACGATCAGCCACATCGCGCCGGCGCCGCCCTTCATCCAGGTGATCGCCAGCATGATGCTGAAGAAGGTGAACACCGCGAAGCCGAGGTTGAAGGTCCGGGCCCGGCCGTAGATGTCACCCAGCCGGCCGAGGCTGACCACGAGCACCGCGGTGACGACGAGGAAGCCGAGGATCAGCCACAGCAGGTAGTTGGTGTTGCTGGGCTGAAGCGGATCGATGTGGATCCCGTCAAAGATCGCCGGCAGCGAGATGAGCAAGATGGAGGCGTTGATCGTGGCGATGAGGACGCCGAGCGTGGTGTTGGACAGGGCGATCCACTTGTAGTGCTCAGGGACCGGGTTGCCGTGATGGTCCAGGCGGACCGCGGCCCCATGGGCGGCGACGGCTCCGTTTCGACGTGCCCCGTTCGTGCTCACGGCTTCCTTTCAGGCTTGGGTCGGGCCGGTCCCGAGGAGAGAGGCGTAAACGCTGCTACTTCACGTTTACGTAAAGAATAGCTTACTCGAAGTGAGCAGCTGGGCGTGTGACCCGGCCGTGATCGCCGAGCGCGAATCCGGGCAGCCCGAACGTCTCGTCGAGCACGCGCGGGATGTCCACGCGCTCGATCTTCCCCACCCTGGTCTCAGCGGGGGTCCGGGTCACGAAGGAGAGCCCGTTCCAGTCGCTGAGCACCACCCGGGCCCCGTCGGGGCGGTTGGCGGCGACGATCAGCCCGGCCACGAACGGCGAGCGCGGATGGGTGCAGGTGAACCAGTTGCTCGTCTCGATGTCGATGACGGGAACCGGCTCGGGGACGAAGCCGTACACGTCGACCCATGCGGAGCCCTCCGCGGCCTGGAGCACATGCTCGGCTCCGTCCTGGACGAGGCGGAAGCGCCAGCCCGACTGATCATGCTCGGCGCCGGGGCCGAACGGGATGGGCTCCAGCAGCGTCCCGTTGCCGAAGCCGACGTCGGCCAGCCAGACCCCGTCCTCGGCGTGGACGCGATGCACGAGGTGGGTGCGCGGGCGCGGGGTTCCCGGCGGCCGGCCCAGGCGAACGCGGGCGAGCATCGGCTCGACCTCAAGCCCGAGCGCCTCGAGCGCCGCCGCGTACAGCAGGTTGTGCTCGAAGCAGTAGCCGCCGCGCCGCTCTCCCACGAGCTTGCGCTGGAGGTCGGCGAGCTCCAGCGAGACCGGCACGCCGCGATGGGAATCCAGGTTCTCGAACGGGATCGAGGTGACATGGGCGCGGTGCAGCTCGGCCAGGCCGGCGCCGGGGCCCACCCCGATCCGGTCCAGATAGCCGGCTAGGTCCATGGCCGCGGAGATAGCAGAGACCGCCCCTACCTCGCGGGGATCGTGAGCATCGTCGCGCTGGCCGCGGGCACCGTGACGGCGTAGGCGCCGCCCGTGGGCGTGACGGTTGGGTGCGCGGCCGGCCCCGCCAGTACTCCGGTGGCGGTCTGAGCGCCGAAGCTCTGGCCACCCAGGGTCACGCCGCCGGTGGCGTGGATGCTGGGAGCGCGCAGCTGCTCGACGTCGGCTCGCCCGCGGACGCCGGCAATCCGGAGCCGGAGGAACTGCGACCGGGAGACGCGCTTGTTGATGACCACGAGGTGAATGACCCCGTCGGAGGCGCGCGTCGCCCACACCTTGACCCCGGCCGGCGCAGTCGTCGCCACCTTGAGCAGGTGCGAGCCCGGGGGCGCGGCTTGGGCGAACATCATCATCCCGTAGTACTGCGGGTGCACGCGCATGAGCCATGCGCCGTTGACGAGCTGCGGGCCGAGGATCTCATTGATGGTGTTGGGGACGGTGTGGATGTTGACCCCGCTCACACCGGTGCGGGCCAGCTCGAACAGCGTGTCGAGCACCCAGAGCGCCGAGGCGAAGGTGTCGCTGACGCCGCGGGTCCCGCCGCAGGAGACGGCGTTCATCTCGTCGACGCGCAACGGCGCGTGGTGCGCGGAGGCGGTCGCCACGTACCCCGCCACCGAGGCCGCAAGCCCCTGGGACGCCTGGTTCGAGAGCAGCTGCGGGATCGTGACGACGGCCGCCTTGCTGCAGTGCTTGAGCGGATAGGCGTGCACGGTCACCAGGCGCACGCGGGGCTCGGCGCTCAGGAACGGGCCCAGCTGCGCCAGCCAGGTCACCGCGCCGCTGCTGGGCCCGGCGAGACGGACATCGGGAAGCTGCGGGGCGAAGCTCGAGAAGTCGCGGGTGAAGGCGGCGGGATCGTAGGAACGCGGGCGGCCCGGCACCTGCTTGCCGCTGGCCGATCTGTACCAGCCGAAGCTCCCGTAGAGCTCGGGCTCGTTGCCCAGCTCCAGGGCGTCCACCGAGCTGCGCCCGATGCGGTCGACCATCTCTGTGGCCTCGGCGGCGGCGACCGCGCGGTTGTCAGCCTCGAGGTCGACGCCGAGGATGAGCCGGCCCCGGACCGCCGTGGCCAGGGCGTGGGCGACGTCCATCCAGTTCGGCGTCAGGGTGAAGCGCACCCCCGGCGGGCGCGCGACATGCGACACCGGCCACCACGACCAGTCGGTGCTGTCGCCCCCGAGGCGCAGCACCGGACTCTGCTCGGGCGCGATGTCCTCGATCAGATGCAACAGGATCGGGTCCACGGCACCGGAGTCGGTGCCGGCGTACTGCTCGAGCGCCTTGATCTCGATGGAGAGACCGACGAACCCCGGCGGGATCGGCTTGCCGACCGCGGTGCCGCTGACGGCAAAGGCCGGCTGCGCCGGCGACTTCGCGGTGCTCCCACCCCCACAACCGAGGAGCCCGATGGCGACCGCCACGGCCGCCATGACGGCAACGGCGATCCGCGCCTGCGGCCATCGGGGGCGGCGAGAGTCCATGGCGGGTCGGAAGGTAGCGGGTCGCGGCCGCGGGGTGCGCGACTCCGTCCGTGCGGCGGTCAAGCGTCACGCCCAGTGCGCCGATAACCGGTAGAACTGATGCCCGCTCGCGTGCTCAAACCTGCCCTGCCCGTGCTGGTGGCCGGGTGGGCCGCTCTCGCCACGGCGATCGCGGCGATCGCGGCGACCCCGGCCGCCGCGAGCGCCCAGGTGACCCTGGCCAACTGGGACACCGCCCAGCAACGCCAGGTCGTTCACGCCGGGCTGATGAGCAACGTCCGCGGCAACGACTTCGGCGGCGCGCAGCGTCTGCTAGGCGCCCAGGCCGACCGCGCGATGGCCGCATTGGCGCAGGTGGCCAACCGTGACAGTCCGGCCCCGGACGGCGCACCGCAGACCGTGCCCGTGGTGCACGCTGCCGCGGGACCGCTCACCGTCACCGCCTTCGATCGGCTCGTCATCGACCAGCTCGGACTCGGCGACGTCGCCGCCCACGTGCAGCGGGCCACCGCCGCGGTGGGGCTGCGGCCACCGCTGTACTACGGCAGCGAGGTGGTGGCGCGCTTTCTCGGCCTGCGCTACGACCACCCCGCGGGCACGGACCAGCTCGAGCTGTTCCCGTGGGACCCGATCACCCGGGCCGAGGCGGCGTGGTCGCTGGCCCAGGTGATGGATGACGGGAGCTGGAGCGTCCAGTCGGCGCGCCAGACCCTCATGACCTACGCGCTCCCGCGGCTGAGCGCAAACCAGCTCACGGCGCTGCGGATCGCGGTGTCGCGCATCGGCTATCCCTACGTCTACGCCGGCACCACCGACAACACCGCCGACGGGCTGGCCCACGGCGGCTTTGACTGCTCGGGCTTCGTGTGGCGCGTGTTCAAGGTGTCGGGCCTGCCCTGGGGCCGCCAGATCGGCGGGCGCACCGCGGCGCAGATGGCACAGGAGATCCCCCACCGCGACCGGCTGGGCTACGACCAGCTGCGCCCGGGCGACCTGCTGTTCTTCGGCAGCGCCCATTTCAACAGCACCGCCACCGAGGCCAATGTGATCCACACCGGCATCTACCTCGGCGACAACTGGGTCATCCACTCCTCGGGGCAGGGCGTGTACGTGCTGCCGCTGCGCGGAAGTTGGCTGGGCGACCAGTTCGCCTGGGGCCGGCGCGTGCTGCCCTGACCAGCGGGTCAGACGCCGCGGCTCTCCAGGCGTTCGATGAGCTGGTCGAGGATCGGCACCGCGAGCGGCCTGGGCATGACGTGGAACCCGATGGGGATCACGCGTCCGTGGAGCAAGCTCGTGGTCGGCGGCCGGCTCGTCGCAGTGCCCGCCGAGCCGTCCGAGACACGGCCGGGGGCGCCGGGCCGGCGCTTCGCGCGCGCCTCCCACGGGCCCCTCCCGTACTGGGCCTGCCGTAGCCGGCAGTGACCGCCCCGGCGCGGCGGTGGGCGCGGCGGCCGTGAAAGAATCGCGCCCATGAGCGATTCACTGAGCGCGGAGACGATCCGGATCTCCGGCCACGACGACGACGAGATCGAGGCGTACCTCGCCCGGCCCGCCGGCGCTGAGGCCCGGGGGGGCGTTGTCGTCATCCACCACATGCCGGGATATGACCGTGGGACCAAGGAGATCGTGCGGCGCTTCGCCGAGCTGGGCTATGACGCCATCTGCCCCAACCTGTACTGGCGCGAGGCGCCCGGCGCAGCGCCCGACGACGCGGCGGCCACCGCCCGCGCCAACGGCGGCATCCCTGACGAGCGCCTCATCGGCGACGCGGGCGGCGCAGCGAAGACGCTGCGCGCACTGCCGACGTCCAACGGCAAGGTCGGCGTGATCGGCTACTGCTCCGGCGGGCGGCAGTCCGTGCTGGCGGCGTGCAACCTGCCCCTCGACGCCGCCGTGGACTGCTACGGGGCGTTCGTCACGGGCACGCCGCCGGAGGGGTTCCCGCTCAAGGTCACCAATCTCGTGGGCCAGCTGCCGAATCTGCGCTGCCCGCTGCTCGGCCTGTTCGGCAACGAGGACTCCTACCCGAGCCCCGAGCAGGTTAACGAGCTCGACGAGATCCTCACGCGTGAGAACAAGCCCCACGAGTTCCACCGCTACGACAACGCCGGGCATGCGTTCTTCTCCGTCGACCGGCCGGCCTACCGGGTCGAGGCCGCCAACGACGGCTGGGAGCGGATCGAGACCTTCTACACCGCTCATCTCGGAGGCTGAAGCATGTGCACGTACGCGACCGTGAGGACGGCTCTGACGGGCAGCGCCAAGGGGCCGGACAGCAAGTGGTTTCACGTCACCGACGGCACGGTGTACTTCGACCATCCCGTCCATGCCATGGCCGAGCACACGCTCAACATCGACTTCGCCGACCCATCCAAGGGCCCCGGCGCGCGCGTGGCCGTCGAGCTCACCGCCACCTCGGCGCGCGAGCTGGTGACCGCCATCGAGGCGGCGCTGGCCTCGGCGCCCGAGGAGCTGAAGGTCTGAGAAGCTGACGCTCAGGTTCGACCCCATCGAGGAGGCCGGCCGGCAGTGGCGGGCTCACTGGCCGGGTTCGCCGGTGGCGGCGATGATGGCGGTGACCTCGGTGATGCGCGCCCAGCAGATCCTCCTGGCGCGGCTCAACGATGCGCTCGAGGAGTTCGGGCTGACCTTCGCCCGCTACGAGGCGCTCATGCTCCTGTACTTCAGTCGCGCCGGGTCCCTGCCGCTGGGCAAGATGGGTGCCCGTCTCCAGGTGCACCCCGCCAGCGTCACCAACCTCGTGAATGGGCTGGAGCGGGACGGGTACGTGCAGCGCACGCCCCACCCGTCGGACCGGCGCACGATCCTGGCCACCATCACGCCGACGGGCCGCACGGTGGCCGAGTCGGCGACCGGCGCGCTGCACGACATGCGGTTCGGCACCGAGCCGCTCGGCGACGCCGCGCTGAGCGAGATGACGGAGATCCTGCGCGCAGCGCGCGCGGGCGCGGGAGACTTCGAGCGCGCCACGCCGTGAGTCAAAGGACGCACAGTGGCTGGGTCCATGTACGTTTTCGCCAACGGCGGTTTGGGGGACACTGCGGAGCGTCACTCTCGGACCACACGGCACCGGCCGGGCGGGCAGCATTCCGAGGGGGGGCATTGACATAGGCGAAAGCCACCATCCTGGTCAGCTCTCCCAAGGGGTCGGCCGCGGCAGCCGACCCGCTCACCAGGATTTCAAAGGAGGGGTCCCGGGGGCTGCGGGGCTCCTCCTTCAATACGGGGGGACGCTGGCCAGGCGGACCCGGCTGGCCAGGCCGACCCGGTTTCCTGCCAGCCGGGTCTCGACCGCCCCGGCTCAGCCGCCCGTCGTCTCGCCGCGCGCGACGCGCCCGATCCACGCCACGCCGCGCTCCATGCCCATCTGGGCCGCGAGCCTGCGGCCGGTCGCCAGGTCGTCGTCATCGAGGCTGGCTCGCACCGCGTCATACCACTCGCGCAGGGCGCCGTGGGGCGGGGACGAGAGCTCGTGAAAGCCGAGCTCGCACACCGCCCAGGCGGTGGCAGCCTCCAGGACGCGTCCCAGGCGCACGAGGGCGACGGCGACCGTCGCGGCCTGGATGAGCTCGCCCAGCGGCGAGCGGAGCGGGGCCAGAACCGCCATGGCCACCCCGTAGTGGGCGAGGGCCTCGGCGGGACGGTGGAGCACAAGCTCGAGGTCAGCCAGGCGCGTGGCGAGCCAGAACTGCTTCCAGGATCCATCACGGGCATCGCCAAACAACGGCAACAGCGGTCCGATTGCCTCCTCGGGATGCCCCGTGAGCCACACCGCCTCAGCGCGGACGACGGCGAGAATCCACCCGGCATCGGGGTCGTCGGGGAGGCGGCCCTCGAGCTCTGCGGCCCGCTCCACGAGCTCGAGCTGCGCTTCGGGCTCCCGGGCGTGCCCGTACAGGTTGGCGGCGTAGATGGCGCTGTAGAACTCGCCCTCGATGTCGCCGAGGTCGTGCCACGCATCGGCGGCGTCCAGCGACCCCGATGGATCCGAGTCCTTGAGCCCAAGGGCCCCGAGCGCCTGCAGGCAGCGCGCGCGGATCACGGCATCGGTCGTGCGCGCCAGCGCGATCTCCAGGTGGTCGCGGCTGAACTCGATGGCGCTGGAATAGTTCATCCACCAGCCGGTGGACGCCGCCAGCCGAGCGTGGCGCCCATAGTCCATGAGCTGGGCCCAGTCGAGCTCAGCGAAGATGTTGCCCGCCTCGGGGTTCAGCGTCAGTCGCCCCTCGCTGCTGATGACAACCCAGCGCTTCTCGAACGGCTCGGCCATCGCGATCAGCGCATCGGTGATCGCCGCGTGCGCGGCGTCCTCGTCCTCGGGGTCCATCAGCTCGGCGGCGAATCGGCGCACCGGGGGACGGACCTCAAAGCGCCCGCCCTGTCCCGCGCGAATCAGACCGACCTCGACCAGCGCCTGGAGGGCGTCGATGACATCGCCGAACGCGGCCTCGGCGAGCGCGGTCGTGAAGCCACCGGAGAACACCGACAGCGCCAACAGCAGCGATTGCTCGTCCTCGGAGAGCAGGCCCACCGACCACTCCAGCACGGCGCGCAGCCCGCGCTGGCGGAGGGGCAGGTCGGGGCCGCCGCCGCCCAGTGCGTCCAGGCTCTCCTCCAACCTGCGCGACAGCGCGCCGGCGTCGAGCACGCGCAACCGCGGCGCCGCCAGCTCCAGGGCCAGCGGCATGCCCTCGAGCTGCCGGCACACCCGCGCGACGTCGAACTGGTTGGACTCGGTGAGCGCCCAGCCCGTCCCGGCGGCAGCCGCGCGCTCGGACAGAAGCGCCACCGAAGCGACCTCCCGCAGGGCCGAGAGCTCGGACTCGGCGCCGGTGGGCACCGGCAGCGGGTCGAGGGCCAGCACGTGTTCGCCGCCGATGCGCAGCGGCAGTTGGCTGGTGACCAACACCCGGACCTCGGGACCGGCCCGCGCCACATGGCCGATCAGCGGCGCGACATCGATCACGTGCTCGAGGTTGTCGAGCACCAGGAGCACCCTGCGGGCGCGCAGGTGATCGAGGACGCGCTCTTCGGCGTCGACCCCCGCAACCTCGGGCAGCCCCATCGTGCGTGAGAGGGCACCCATCACCTCATTGGAATCCAGGATGTGCTCCAGACCCACCCACCAGACGGCGTCGAAGTCCTCGGCCGCGCGCTGGGCGACCTCGAGTGCCAACCGCGTCTTGCCCGAGCCGCCCGGCCCCGACACGGTCACCAGGCGGGCGCCGGCGAGGAGGTCGAGCAGGACCGCCACCTCGTCGTCGCGGCCGATCAGGTCGGAGGCCGGCGAGGGCAGGTTGGTGCGAATGCGCTCCAGGGTGCGCGGCGGCGGGAAGTCCGATGCCGCGCGCCCGTCGATCACGAGGTGGAACAGCTCGCGCGGAGCGGCGAAGTCCTTGACTGCGTGCTCGCCCAGCGACTCGAACTCGTGGCGGTCGCTGAGTGCCCGTGTGGCCTGGCTGGCCAGGACCTGCCCGCCGTGGGCCGCGGCGCCGACCCGCGCGGCGTAATGCACGTCGGCTCCCCAGTAGTCGCCGTCGGCGATGCGGGGCTCGCCGGTGTGGATTCCCATGCGCACGCGCGGCTGGGCTCCGACCGGCCAGGCGTGCTCGGCCAGCGTCCGCTGCGCGGCGATTGCGGCGTCGAGAGCGGACCCGGCCTCGGCGAAGGCGACGAAGAACGAGTCGCCCTCGGTACCGACCTCCACCCCGCCATGGCGCGCCCAGACCGCGCGCAGCAGCCGGTGGTGCTCGGCGAGGAGCACGCCGTAGTCGTCGCCCAGCGCGTCGAGCAGGCGGGTGGAGCCCTCGACGTCGGTGAACAGCATCGTCACCGTGCCCGAGGGGAGCGGCCTGGTCACCGGCGCCCCGCCGCCCTAGAGACTCTCCAGGGCCGCGTTGAAGGTCGGGCTGGGGCGCATCGCCCTCGCCGCCTTCTCCGAATCCGGGTGGTAGTAGCCACCCAGCTCCACCGCCGAGCCCTGCACCTCGGACAGCTCTGAAACAATCTTCTCCTCATCCGCCTCGAGGCGCTCCGCCAGCGGGGCGAACCGCTTGGCCAGCTCGGCATCCTCGGTCTGAGCGGCCAGCTCACGCGCCCAGTAGAGCGTCAGGTAGAAGTGGCTCCCGCGGTTGTCGAGCTCGCCGACGCGCCGCAGCGGCGAGCGGTTGTGCTCCAGCACGCCGCCCGTGGCGCGGTCCAGCGCATCGCCGAGAACGCGCGCCCGCGCGTTGTCGGTCTTGTCGGCAAGCATCTGCAGCGACACTGCCAGCGCCAGGAACTCCCCCAGAGAGTCCCAGCGCAGGTGATTCTCGCGCTCGAACTGCTGCACGTGCTTGGGTGCCGAGCCGCCCGCGCCGGTCTCGAACAGGCCGCCGCCGTCCATCAGCGGCACGATCGAGAGCATCTTGGCGCTCGTGCCGAGCTCGAGGATCGGGAACAGGTCGGTCAGGTAGTCGCGCAGCACGTTGCCCGTGATGCTGATCGTGTTCTCCCCGCGCCGGGCGCGCTCCAGCGTGAAGCGGGTCGCCTCGGCCACATCCATGATCTCGATCTGGAGGCCGTCGGTGTCCAGCCGCTCGAGCTCGGGGCGCACCTTGGCCAGCAGCTCGGCGTCGTGGGGCCGGGTCTCGTCCAACCAGAACACGGCCGGCCAACCGGTCGCCCGCGCGCGGTCCACGGCCAGGCGGACCCAGTCGTGGATGGGGGCGTCCTTGGTCTGGCACATCCGCCAGATGTCACCGGGCGCCACGTCGTGTGACAGCAGCGTCTCGCCGTCGCCGTCGACCACCCGCACCGCGCCCGGCGCGGAGATCTCGAACGTCTTGTCGTGAGACCCGTACTCCTCGGCCTGCTGGGCCATGAGCCCGACGTTGGGGGTGGTGCCCATCGTGGCGGGATCGAACGCGCCGTGCTCGCGGCAGCTGTTGACGGTCTCGGCGTAGAGGTCCGCATACGAGTGATCCGGGATCACGAACTTGGCGTCCTCCAGGTCACCATCGCGGTTCCACATCTGACCGCTCGAGCGGATCGCGGCAGGCAGCGACGCGTCGATGATCACGTCCGACGGGACGTGGAGGTTGGTGATGCCACGATCGGAGTCCACCATCGCCAGGCCGGGCCCGTCCGCGTAGGCGGCCTCGATGGCAGCGGTGATCGCGGATCGTTCGTCCTCGGGGATCCGATCCAGGGCCTTGAGCAGGGCCGCTATCCCGTCGTTGGCCTGCACGTCGGCAGCGGCCAGGGCGTCGGCGTGCTCGCCGAACACGCGCGGGAAGTAAGCGCGCACGGCGTGGCCGAAGATGATGGGGTCAGACACCTTCATCATGGTCGCCTTGAGGTGCACGGAGAAGAGGACACCCTGCTCCTTGGCCTCGGCGACCTGCTGCGCAAGGAAGGCGTCGAGCGCCGCGCGGCGCATGACAGCGGCGTCGAGCACCTCCCCGGCCAGCACCGCAAAGGCGGGCTTGAGCACCGCGATCTCGCCGTCAGCGGAGACGTGCTCGATGCGGACCTGACCGGGTGCGGACACCGTGACCGACCGCTCGGTGGAGCGGAAGTCGCCGTCGCTCATCGTCGACACGTGTGATTGCGAGTCAGGCGACCACGCACCCATCGAGTGCGGGTGATTGCGGGCGTAAGCCTTGACCGAATCCGGCGCCCGGCGGTCGGAGTTGCCCTCGCGTAGGACGGGGTTGACGGCGCTGCCCTTGACGCGGTCGTAGCGCTCGCGACTGTCGCGCTGCTCGTCATCAGCGGGCTCGCCCGGGTAGTCGGGGATCTCGTAGCCCTGCTCCTGGAGCTCGGCGATGGCGGCGCGCAGCTGGGGCACGGACGCGCTGATGTTCGGCAGCTTGATGATGTTGGCCTCGGGTGTCTTGGCCAGCTCGCCGAGCTCAGCCAGGTCGTCAGAGACAGGGTGATCTCCGTTGAGGCGGTCGGGGAACTGGGCCAGGATGCGCCCGGCGAGTGAGATGTCGCGCAGCTCCACCTCCACCCCAGCGATGTCCGCGAAGGCCTGGATGATCGGCAGCAGCGACTGGGTGGCCAGCGCCGGCGCCTCGTCGGTCTGGGTGTAGATGATCTTCATTGCACGATTCACCCTACCCCGCGCACACAGCTCGGCGTGCTGCGACGATGGCGGCGCCCACAGCCATCGTCCAGAAGGAGGCTCCGCCATGGCCGACCGGCCGCCCCTGCCCCCGTTCACCGCCGAGACGGCCGCGCAGAAGGTGCAGGCCGCCGAGGATGCGTGGAACACCCGGGACCCCGAGCGCGTCGCCGGGGCCTACAGCGAGGACTCGGTGTGGCGCAACCGCGACACGTTCGTGACCGGCCGGGCCGCGATCGTGGCGTTCCTGACCCAGAAGTGGGAGCGCGAGCTGGACTACGCCCTGCGCAAAAACCTGTGGACGTTCAATGGCAACCGGATCGCGGTGCGCTTCCAGTACGAGTCCCACGACCACGACGGGCAGTGGTGGCGCAGCTACGGCAACGAGCTGTGGGAGTTCGATGAGCACGGCCTCATGACCCGGCGCGAGGCCAGCATCAACGACCTGGCCATCGAGGTCTCCGAGCGGCGGATCTTCGGGCCCCGGCCCGAGACCAATCGCGGCATCGAGATGCCCTTGCGATAAGGGTCAACCGGCCGGGCCGGGGTACGATTCTCCTTTATGGAGCGGCGCATCGTGTATCTCACCCGGCTCACCCGTGTGCCGCTCCTCGGAGCCGACAGCGCCGAGGTGGGACGGGTCGCCGACGCCGTCGTCGACCTCGGCTCCAAGCCGCCTCGGGTCAACGGGTTCGTGGTGGCGGTGCAGCGGCGCCGAGTGTTCGTGGGCATCGGCCGCATCGGGGAGATCGGCTCCGACGGCGCCCGCCTGCGCCGCGGCTCGGTCAACATGCGCCAGTTCGCCCTGCGTGAGGGCGAGCGCCTGCTCGCCGGAGAGCTGATCGGCAAGCGCTTCAAGGGGGCGCGGGTGGTGGACGTCGGCCTGGTCGAGGCGCCCGATCACGACGGTTGGGAGGTGGCGACGGTGGCGCTGGCCGGCCGGCGCGTACCGGGCCTGCGCCGCGCACCGGACATCATCGACTGGTCCGAGGCGGGCGAGCTGTTCGCCTCCGAGCGTCCCGTCGACCGCCAGGCCGCCGAGCTGGGCGGCCTGCACCCGGCCGAGATGGCGAGCGCCATCCGGCGCCTGCCGCTGAGCCGGCGCCGCGTCCTGGCCGCCGAGCTCGAGGACGACCGCTTCGCCGACCTGCTCGAGGAGATGTCCGAGGACGAGCAGGTGCGGCTGATCGAGGGCCTCGGCATCGATCGCCTGGCCCGGGTGCTGGACGAGATGGACGCCGACGACGCCGCCGACCTGCTGGGTGAGTTCTCGGCGGGCCGCCAGGCCGAGCTCCTGCACGCGATGGACCCCGAGGAGGCCGAGCCCGTACGGCGCCTGCTGAGCTACCAGCCTGACACCGCCGGCGGTCTCATGACCCCCGAGCCGGTCATCCTCGCGCCCGACACCACGGTGGCGGAGGCGCTGGCCCGCGTGCGCGACCCCAACCTGCCGGTGCCGCTGGCCGCTTCCGTGTTCGTCTGCCGCCCCCCGCTGGAGACCCCCACCGGCCGCTACATCGGCAACGTCGGCATCCAGCGCCTGCTGCGGGAGGCGCCGAGCAAGCCGCTCGGGCGCTGCATCGACGAGGATGTCGAGCCGGTGGAGGAGGCCACCAGCGATCGCGAGGTGGCGGTGCAGCTTGCCGCGTACGACGTCGTCTCACTGGCCGTCATCGACGAAGCCCACCGTCTCGTGGGCGCCGTGACGATCGATGACGTGCTTGACCGGGTCCTGCCCGCCGACTGGCGCGCGAGCCTGACAGAGAGCGCCTGATGGCCCGCAGCGACGATCTCTCCAAGCCGCGCGGCACGCCCGGCGGCCCCGCCTATGACCCCGAGCAGTTCGGCGCGCTGGCCGAGCGGCTGGCCCGCCTCTTCGGCACGCCCCGGTACATCATCTTCCAGACGATCATCGTCGTGATCTGGATCTTCGTCAACGTCGCGGTCGTCACCCTCAAGTTCGACCCGTACCCGTTCATCCTGCTCAACCTGGCGTTCTCCACCCAGGCCGCCTACGCCGCGCCGCTCATCCTGCTGGCGCAGAACCGGCAGGCCGACCGCGACAAGGCCGAGGTCGAGCGCGACCGGGATACCAACGCGCGCGCGTTGGCCGAGACCGAGTACCTGGCGCGCGAGATCGCCGCCGTCCGCCTCGCCGTTGATCAAAAGGGTGACCGTGGCGAGATCCTCGAGGCGCTCGAACGGCTCACGCAGGCGGTGGAGCGCATCCCGCCGGCCGGGCTCGAGGAGCCGCTCGAGGCGGACTAGCGCGCGGGGCGCGCCCGGCGATGGTGAGCCGGACGCGCCCTGGAGTGAAGGGGCGCGTCAGACGCCGACGTTGGCCCCGACGGCCTGCTCGATGCGCTCGCCGAGATCGGCGTCGACGGTCTTCCAGTACTCGAACGCGCGCGCCAGCACCTTGTCCGACACACCCTGGCTGAGGTGGCCGGCGACGTTGCCGACCAGCCGCTCGCGGGCGTCGTCGTCGAGCACCTCGCGGACCATCGCGCCGGCCTGGCCGAAGTCGTCATCCTCCGCGCGCGCGCTGTAGGCCGAGCGGACCATGTCCCCGTCGGCCGCCCACAGACCCGCGTCGTCGGTCTGGGACGGGTCGGCCTTGGGGCCGCCGTAGGAGTTGGGCGCGTACACCGGGTCGCTGACGTTGACGGTGCGGCCCACACCGTCCTTGCTGTAGCTGTGGACCTCGGCCGCCTTGGCCGAATTGACCGGGATCTGCTTGTAGTTGACCCCGAGCCGGGCCCGGTGCGCGTCGGCGTAGGAGAACCCGCGGGCCAGGAGCATCTTGTCCGGGCTCAGCCCGATCCCCGGCACGAGGTTGTTGGGCTCGAACGAAGCCTGCTCCATCTCTGTGTGAAAGTCGGTCACGTTGCGGTTGAGCGTCATCGTGCCGACCTTGATCAGCGGGTAGTCACCATGCGGCCAGACCTTGGTGAGATCGAACGGGTTGAAGCGGTAGGTCTTGGCCTCCTCGAACGGCATGATCTGCATGTACAGCGTCCAGGTGGGGTGATCGCCGTCGCGGATCGCCTCGAACAGGTCCTGCCGGTGGTAGTCGGCGTTCTCACCGGCGATCCGGTCGGCGTCCTCCTGGGAGAGGAAGTCGATCCCCTGATCGGTCTTGAAGTGGTACTTGACCCAGAACTTGTCGTCAGCGGCGTTGACCCACATGTAGGTGTGGCTCGAGTAGCCGTTCATGTGGCGCCACGTCTTCGGGATGCCGCGATCGCCCATCAGCCAGGTGACCTGGTGGGCGGACTCCGGCGACAGCGTCCAGAAGTCCCACTGCATGTCGTGGTCGCGCAGGCCGTTGTCAGCGCGCCGCTTCTGGCTGCGAATGAAGTGCTGGAACTTCATCGGGTCGCGGATGAAGAAGACCGGCGTGTTGTTGCCGACCATGTCGTAGTTGCCCTCGGCCGTATAGAACTTCAGCGCAAAGCCGCGGGGGTCGCGCCACGTGTCGGGGCTGCCGCTCTCGCCGGCTACCGTGGAGAAACGGGCGAGCATCTCGGTCCTGACGCCCGGCTGGAACAGCCCCGCGCGGGTGTAGGCGCTCACGTCCTCGGTCGTCTCGAACACGCCGAACGCACCCGCCCCCTTGGCATGCGGCTGGCGCTCGGGAATGCGCTCGCGGTTGAAGTTGGCCATCTGCTCGATCAGGTACTGGTCCTGGAGCAGGATCGGGCCGTCCGGCCCGACGGTCAGCGAGAACTCGTCACTGGCAACCGGGCTGCCGGAATCGGTGGTCGTGTTCGGCGGCTTCTCGCTCATGTGGTCTCCTTTTGGACGGGTGCTTCTGAAACGGTCTGACACTTGGGACACATACCCCAGAATGTGACCTCGGCCTCATCGACGATGAAGCCGCCGGCCTCCGACGGCGACAGGCACGGGGGCTCGCCGACGACACAGTCGATATCGGCGACGGTCCCGCAGCTACGACACACCACGTGATGATGGTTATCCCCTACGCGCGTCTCGTAACGCGTAGCGCTCCCGGCCGGCTCGATTCGGCGCAACAGCCCGGCTCGGGTCAGAGCGCCCAGCACGTCATAGACCGCCTGCGTCGAGATCGCGCCGACGCGGTTGCGCACGCCCACGGCGACCTGATCAGCGGTCAAGTGCTGGCCCGCCTGGATCTCCGACAGGACCGCCACCCGGGGCGCGGTCACGCGCAGCCCGGCTCCGCGGAGGGTCGCGGGGATGTCCGTCCATCCTCCGGTGGTCATCGACCCACCGTATCAGTTATCTGGAATCTCTCCAGATCTGGATCGAATCCAAAGATCCGATCAGCCCGCGGCGACGTGACGGCCCGCCACGTTGAAGCCCGAGACCGTGATCACCGGCGAGGCGCCGTGCAGCGCGGCGGCCGCGTAGCGGACCTGGAGGGTCTCGGACTCGCCGGGCCACAGCGTGGTGTCGTTGTCGGACCACAGCGCGGGCAGGACCTCGTCATCGTTGAACCCGCCCCCGCCCGGCACGCCCGCGGCACTTCCCCGCCGCAGGTCGGCGCGGATGAAGAACGCCGGCGCGGTGGTGGCGGAGGTGTTGGTGATCGTCACCTCGGTGAGGTCATCGCCGGCGTCGGCCGTCGTGTGCGCGGTGACGCTCACTGCCGCCGGCGCCAGGCCGCGCAGGCCGGTCAGGTTGGCGTAGGACGTCATCGTCGCCTGAGGCTGTCCGATCGTCTTGGCCCAGTTGACGACGTCGGGCTGCGTGGAGAGCCAGTAGACGTTGCGGTCGATGACCTGGCCGCCGCGGCGCAGGAGCAGTTGCACGAAGTAGGCCTGGGCCGGATGTCGCGGCCGGGTCGATGCCGGGACGGTGGGGTGCAGGACGTTCGCGCGCACGCCCCCGGCGCCGAGCGCGATCCCGGAGGCGGTGCGGTCGTCCAAGAGCTTGCCCGCCACCGAGTAGACCCGGCTCTGGACCGAGAGCCCGTCCACGGCGGCGCCCGTGAGATTGGCCACCGACACCGTGCCCGAGCCGTAGGCGTAGATGGCGTGCAGCGGCCGGTTGGCCTCCTGGGCGCCGAAGTAGCTGCCGGCCTGGTCATAGTCGTTGTTGTAGAGGTCCCACAACAGCGTCGGCCACCCCTTGTTGAGCTGCCAGTAAACGATCCCGGTGGAGGGCGCCTTGGCGCGGCGCGAGTGATCGATGTAGGCCTCGAACTCCGCGCGCTGGGTCTCGTAGTTCTGCAACTGGGCCTCCTCGACGAATTGACCCAGGCTCGACCATGCGCCGTAGCGTGCGGTGATCGCGCGGTCGAGGTCGTGCAGGGTGCCGAACGAGTAGCCGCCGTTAGAGGGGCCGGGCAGGCCGGGCTCGTAGTTGAGGTGGTACTGGTTGTAGTCGGGCGCCTTCCAGAGCTGGGTTTGCTCGAACGGCGACAGGAAGCGGTCGATCGAGTCCAGGGTCGGGATCGTGGCCCCGGCACCGGCCTCCGAGTCGAACGCCCACGCGCCGCCGACGTTTGTGCGCGAGCTGTCGGACTTCGCGTAGTGACTCGTGTCGTACCAGTAGCTGGGTGGGACCCAGTCATAGGGGCCCTCCTTCTCGCCCGACGGTCCCAGGCCACGCGCGCTCTTGTACTCCGCCGAGGCGATCAGGGGATCCTGGAAGTCAGCCTCGTGAAAGGCAGCAATCGAGACTGCCGCCTGGCGCGGGATCGGGTTGTTGTCCGACCAGCTGAAGTTGAGGATGCTGGGGTGATTGCGCAGCCGCCGGCCGATGGCCAGCGCCGAGTTGGCGAGCACCCGATAGTCGTGCGCCGTGACGCCCTTGCCGTCGTCGGGCAGCTGCCAGGCGTCGCAGCACTGGAAGCCCGCATCGACGAGGATGCCCGCGCGGTCCATCTGCTCGTAGAAGTCCTCGGGCATCTCCTTGCCCTCGGTGCGGATGCCGTTGAGCCCCAGGTTCTTGATCAGCGCGATCTGGTTGGCGGTGTCGGCGGCCGAGTAGTGCAGGAACAGGTCCTCCGACCAGCCCCCGCCGCGGAACACGAACGGCCGGCCGTTGACCAGGAACTGCCGGGACCCCTGCGGGGCGATCGGCGACGCACCGATGAGCCGGGTGGTGATGGTTCGAATCCCGAACGTCTCCGATTCGGAGTCCTGGACGGAGTTCTGGCTGTGGCCGACGCTCATGCTCAGCCCGTAGAGGGGCTGGGCGGGTGGGTGGGGCCTCATCTGATAGGGCCACCACACCTGGGGGTGGGAGATGCGCAGGAAGTGGAAGACGCGCGGCGTCAGCGAGACGGTCTGGGTCGCGCCCGCGGGGATCGTCACCGGATGGGTGATCCGGATCCGCGGCCCCGAGGGCGGCGTGATCTGAGCCGACAGCACGCCCGCCTGGCGGCGATGGCTGGTGTTGGTGACCCGGGCGCGGAGCGTCAGCGCCGAGCTCGTCAGGTGCGGCGCGTTGTGCTCCACCACGTGGGCGTCGCTGATCGCCAGCGCCGCGGAGGTGTGGAGTTGGACCGGGAACTGGATCCCGGTGTTGTTGTCGGGCGGGATCTGGGTCCAGTCGACGTTGTCCAGGGTGAACATCGAGTTCGGGTCGTTGGGGTACAGCCGGAAGGCGAGCGCGTTGGCGCCGGGGCGCAGGAGCCCGGTGACGTCGAACGCGTACTGCGTATACGCGCCCTGGATGGTGCTGTGGCCGGCGACCTCATGTCCGTTGAGCCACAGATCCGCGTCGCCGACGACGCCGTTGACCACGAGCGTCGCGTGGCGGGAGACGGACCCCCCCGCCACGCTGAAGGTGGTCCGGAACCACCACGGCACGGCGAACCGCCGGATCGTGTCGCGGCCGAGCGCGCTCATGTAGCCAAAGCAGCGCTTCATGTTGGTGGAGAAGAAGACGTTGGAGCAGCGGCCGTTCTGGACGAGCGCCTCCACCTCGGTGCCCGGGGCCCCTCCGTCGTCGGGGGCCACCTTCAGCCACCCCGGGGCGGCGACTCCGGGGCGAGACAGCGCGGCGCCGTCGTTGCCGGCAGCCGCGCTGCTCTGAACCTGCCACCCGTGCAGACCGACCGTCTGGGTGGCGGCGCCGGCGCCCGGCGGGCCCACCAGCAGAGCCGCGGCGATGATCAGCGGAAGTCCGAAGCGAACACCACGAATCAGAGCATTCATTAGATTCCCTCCCGAAACAGACCGTATATCCGCTGTCAAGGACGGAGAAGCAGAGCGCTATTTGTAAAGGTGCTGCCAATTACGCCTGGAGCGCACTCAGCGCCGCCACACCGACGATGACGCAAGCCACGCCGGCGAGCTGGATGCGGCTGAGCCGCTCCCCGAACAGCACGTAGGAGGCGGCGAGCGCGAGCACGGCGAACTGGGACGCGAGCACCGCAGCGATGGCGAGGCCGTGCCGCGACCCGAGCGTGAAGGAGAAGAAGCCGGCCACCTCGCACACGCCCGAGGCGATCACGAGCGGCGCGGCTCGCGCCGTCAGCCGCAGCCGGCCCGAAAGCGCGAGCGGCAGCGCCAGGGCAACCGCTCCGACCAGGCGGGCCGAGAGCACCACCCACGACGCCGGCAGCACGGCGCCGGCGCGACCCGTCGCATACAGGCTGGCGCCGAACGAGACGGCGGCGAGGGCGGCCAGCAGGACCGCAGTGGGGTGCCGGGCGGCGTCCTGGACGGCCGCGTCGGGTGCGGGCACCGAGGCGAGCCCGATCCCGAGGGCGATGACCAACAAGGTGAACGCCACCGACAGCTCCAGCGTCTGGCCGGCGAGCACCGAGATGATGGCGGCGATCGCCCCCTCGGTGGACACCAGCGGCGCCACCAGCGACACCTGGCCGATGCGCAGCGCGGAATACGTGGCGATCAGCCCGGCCACGTTGCCGACGGCGGCCAGCGCCAGCCAGGCGAGCGCGGACCCGTGCAGGTTGGAGGGCACGCCGGCCGCAGCCACGAGCGGAGCGGTGATGACCAGGCCGACGAGCATGACCCAGGCCACCACCGCCATCGGCTCGATGAGGCGGCTCGAACGCGACGAGCAGAGCGTGGACGCAGCCCAGGCTGCCGCCGCGCCGAGCCCGCCGAGGATCGCCAGCACGCGGAGCTCAGCTCGCCGGGGTCGTCAGCCGGAGAGCCGCTGGCCGGTGGCGGGGTCGAACAGGTGGATGCGCCGCGCGTCGATCCACAGGCGCCCCTGCTGACCCTCGGCGAGCGAGGTCGCGACGCCCACTCGGGCGACGAGCTCGGACTCCGTGGCCAGCGCCACCGCGGGATCCTCGCTGGCCGTGGCCTGCGCCAGCTCGCGCAGCAACGGCTCCTCGGCGCCTCGCTCGTGGCCGTTGAGCGACAGGTGGGCGTAGACATCCGAGCCCGTGGACTCCAGCACGTCGACGGTGGCAGTGAGCGACACGAGCCCCGGCCGTTCGCCGGCCAGCGTGGCGTCTTCAAAGCTCTCCGGCCGTACGCCCACGACCACGCGCCCGGTGTGCGTGATCCCCGCCTCGTCACCGAGCTCGGAGAGCGCGATCCTCCCGAGCGGCGAGGTGAGCGAGCCATCGGCGACCTCTCCGATGAGGAAGTTCATCGCCGGCGCCCCGATGAAGCCGGCCACGAACAGGTTCAGCGGCTGCTCATAGAGCTCGGCCGGGGCCCCCACCTGCTGGAGCACGCCGTCGCGCATGACCGCCAGGCGGTCACCCAGCGTCATCGCCTCGGTCTGATCGTGCGTGACATACACCGTCGTGGTGTTGAGGCGGCGCTGGAGGCGCACGATCTCGGAGCGCATCTGGATGCGCAGCTTGGCGTCGAGGTTAGACAGGGGCTCGTCCATGAGGAAGGCCTGGGGGTCGCGGACGATGGCGCGACCCATGGCCACGCGCTGGCGCTGGCCGCCTGAGAGATTGCTGGGCTTGCGCTCGAGCTGGTCGGTGATGCCCAACAGATCGGCGGCATGAGCCACCTTGCGGCGGATCTCCTCGGGCGGGACCTTGGCGCGGCGCAGCGCGAAGCCCATATTGCGCGCCACCGTCATGTGCGGGTAGAGCGCGTAGTTCTGAAAGACCATCGCGATGTCCCGGTCCTTGGGCGTCAGATCGTTGACCACGCGGTCGCCGATGCGGATGCTGCCTGCGGTGATCTCCTCCAGCCCGGCGATCATCCGCAGCAGCGTGGTCTTCCCGCACCCGGAGGGGCCGACGAGGACGGCGAACTCGCCGTCCGCGATATCGAGGCTGAGGTCGTGCACCGCGACAGTCCCATCGCGGTAGCGCTTGCTCACATCGCGGATCTGGATCTCGGCCATGGGTCTCCTATTGCTAGCGGATCGCGGCGCTCTGGGGGATGAGCTGGCTGCGGGCTGCGTGCAGCGCGAAGGCGATCGCGCCGCGCAACGCCGCGCGCTCGCCCAGCCTGCTGGTCTCGATCCGGGCGGTCAGCGGGACGAGCGCGGCGGCGGCGCCGCGCACGGGGCTGAGCAGCAGTGGGCTCGAGCCGATGCCGCCGCCGAGTACGACCAACTCGGGGTCGAGGATGGCGCACACGGTGGCGATGGCCGAGCCGAGGCGCGCGGCGATGTGCTGCACCACGGCGCCGGCATCGCCATCGCCGGTCCGGGCGAGCTCGAACACCTCCTGCGCGGTCCTCACCTCGCCGGCCCGGCCGGGGGCGCGGGCAGCGAAGGCGGCCAGCACGCCGGCCGCGCCGATCTCGTCCTCGAGGCCGCCATGGAGCTTGTGGCGCGGATCGAAGGGATCGCCCACGAGCGGGAGGTAGGCGATCTCGCCCGCCGCTCCATGCGCCCCGCGGACGAGCTCGTCATGCATGATGATCCCCATCCCCACGCCGGCCCCGATGCCGACGAACACCATCGTCGACACGCCGCGGGCCAGCCCGAAGGACTTCTCCCCGAGCGCCGCGAGGTTGATGTTGTTGTCCAGCAGCACCGGCACGCCGAAGCGCGAGCCCACGGCGCCGAGGGGATCCAGCGCGCCGTCGGGCGACACGTTGTAGGCCAGCCGTACCCGGCCCGTGTCGCGGTCCACCACCCCGGGGGTGGAGATGCCGATCGCCAGCAGCCGGTCGTGGGTGGCGCGGCCGCGCTCCACCGCACGTGTGGCCACGTCGGCGAGCTGGGCCGCGAGCGCGCGTCCGCCGGTCTTGGTGGTCGGCTCCTGCTCGTCATGGATCATCTCGCCGAACACGTCGGCGGCGCCGGCTCGGATGTTGGTGCCGCCGATGTCCAGGCCGACGACGAAGCCGGCGTTGTCACGCACCACGTAGGCGATGGGGCTGCGCCCACGGCGCCCGTGCTGGGGACCGATGGCCGAGATCATCCCCGCCTGCTCGAGCCGGCCCACGGCGGCCCCCACGGTCGGCTTGGACAGACCGGTGGCCGACGCGATCTCGGGACGGGTGACCGGCCCGCGACGGAAGATCGCCTCCAGCACGGCCTGTTCGCCGAGCTCGCGCAGGAGCCCGAGCCGGGAATCCGGCGTCGCCCCCGAGGCCGCCGGCGGTGAGCCGTCTGTGTCGCGATCCGCCATTGTCATGGAATCCTTACGAATGGGTTAGGGCGCTTGACGCCCCAGAATACGAATTGTATGGTCGTTAGATCAAGCTTCTTACAAAAGCCGGCCGCTGGTATTGAGGAGAGCTGACATGTCAGGAGAGCACGAGCGGACGACGCGCCGCGGCTTCATCACGACCACCACGGGCGCGGGCATGGCGCTGTACCTGGCTGCCTGCGGCGGCTCGAGCTCGAGCTCGAGCTCCAGTGCCGCCAGCTCGAGCGCCGCCTCCAGCAGCGCTCCGGCGGCGAGCTCGGGGACCGTCACCCTCAACAACCTCTTCCAGCAGCAGGCCGGCTACAGCGCATCCGACCTGGCCGGCATGACGAAGATGTTCGAACAGGCCAACCCCCACATCAAGGTCAACAACACCCTCGTCGCGTATGAGGCGCTGCACGACAAGATCGTCGCCGCCGCTCCGGCCGGAACCTATGACGTGGTCCTCGGCGACTGCATCTGGCCCGCCGAGTTCGGTTCCAAGGGGATCGTCAAGGACATCTCCTCCGACGTGACGTCCCTGCCGACCAGCCAGATCTTCCCCGGCGCGCTCGTCATGGCGGACTTCAAGAACAAGTACTACGGGATGCCGTGGATCCTGGACACGAAGTACATGTACGCCAACGGGTCGATGCTCAAGAAGGCCGGCATCTCCCCGGCCTCGCTGAAGACGTGGGACGGCGTGATCACCGCGCTCAAGCAGATCAAGGCCAAGGGTCTGGTCAAGTACCCATGGCTGGGCAGCTGGTCCCAGGCCGAGGCGGTGGTGTGTGACTACGCGCAGCTGCTCGGCGCCTTCGGCGGCAAGTTCCTGGACGCCTCGGGCAAGCCCGCGTTCCAGTCCGGCGGCGGCCTGCAGGCGCTCCAGTTCATGAAGATGATGCTCGACCAGGGGCTTGCCGACCCGGCCTCCACCAGCTCGCTGGAGGAGGACGTGCTCAAGGCCTTCGCCCAAGGCAAGATCGCGATGAACCTCAACTGGACGTTCCAGCTCGCCGCCTCACTCGATCCCAAGCAGAGCAACGTCGCCAAGGACGACGTGATGATCCTCCACACTCCGGCCGGCACCGCCGGCGGCCCGGCGCCCGGCTGCAACGGCGGTCAGCCGGTGATGCTCACCAGAGGCACCAAGCACCCCAACGAGGCGTGGGAGTACGTCAAGTTCATCACCAGCCAAAACGTCCAGAACCAGTACGTGGCCGACTCGCTGCCGATCTGGGCGGCGTCCTACACCGACCCGGCCGTGATCCAGAAGGCCGGCAAGCAGCTCGTCTCGGTGGCCAAGACCCAGCTGCCGAACATGATCCTGCGGCCTCAGGTGACCAACTACAACGCCGCGTCCCAGGCGCTACAGGTGCAGATCCAGGACGCGCTCCTGGGCAAGAAGTCGCCCCAGGCAGCGCTCAACGCCGCGGCTGCGGCCTTCAGCTCCAGCGGGCCGCCGTCGTGATCCGTCACGACATCGCTGGATGATCCACCTGTGACCGACTCCGCTGCGCAGCTCCCGCCGGCTCCGGCCGCGCGGGCTCCGCAGGCCTCCGGCACGAGCTGGCGCGCCCGGACCCGGGAGGGGCGGTTCGCGCTGGCGCTGCTGGCGCCGAGCATCATCGTGGTGTTCGGGATCGTCGTCTATCCGATCCTGCGCACGCTGTACACGTCGCTGTTCGCCGTCGACACCCCGTTCGCCGGGCACTTCCCGTGGGTCGGGCTGGACAACTACAAGTTCGCGCTGCAGCAGTCGGACTTCTGGTCGGCGGTACTGCGCACGGCGTACTTCACGTTCGTCTCGACCGGCTTCGAGCTGGTGTTCGGCATGGCGATCGCGCTGCTGCTGTACGCGCCGCTGAAGGGGCGATGGGTGTTCCGGACGATCGTGGTGCTGCCGTGGGCGCTGCCGACGATCGTCAACGGCGCCATGTGGCGTTACTTCTTCAATGCCCAGTACGGGGTGATCAACGCGGCGCTGACGCAGCTGGGGATCACCACCTCCTACCACGCGTTCCTCTCCTCGCCGATCGCCGCGCTCAACATCGTGGTGTGGGCCGACGTGTGGAAGAACACGTCGCTGGTGGCCTTCTTCCTGCTGGCGGGCCTGACCACCATTCCGCGCGACCTCTATGAGGCCGCCCGCGTCGACGGGTACGGGCGCTGGGGGTCGTTCGTGCACATCACGCTGCCGCTGCTGCGACCGGTGATCGTGGTGGTGCTGGTACTGCGCACGATCGAGGCGTTCAAGGTGTTCGACATCATCTACGTGATGACCGGGGGCGGGCCCGCCAACGGCACGCAGAGCATCGCCTACTACACCTACCAGCGGGCCTTCTCCGACGAGTACTTCGGCTACGGCGCGGCGCTGGCCTACCTGATCGTCGTGTTCATCATGGTGCTGGCGATCGTCTACATCCGCCTGCTGCGCTCCGAGAGCTACGGGATGGCGTGATGCGCGACTCGTTGCGCTACCGCATCTTCATCCACGTCGCCGCGGTGGTGGTATCGCTGATCATCCTGGCGCCGTTCGCGTGGCTGATCATCGCCAGCCTGTCCTCCCAGGCCGACCTGCTCAAGATCCCGTTGAGCTGGATCCCCGCCCACCTGTCGTTCAGCCGCTACTCGCAGATCTTCACCTCGGCGAGCGGGACGATCTTCGCCAACTTCCGGGCGTCGCTGGTCAACAGCCTGATCATCGCGTCCGCGACCGTCGCCATCTCGATCACGGTCGGCGTGTTCGGCGCCTACGCCTTCGCCCGGCTGCGCTTCCGCGGGCAGCGCGCCTCCCTGCTGGTGTTCCTCTCCACCTACATGGTGCCGCCGATCGCCCTGGTGATCCCGCTGTACCTGATCATGGTCAGGCTGCATCTGCTCAACACGCGGATCGGGCTGATCATCGTCTACTGCACGTTCGCCACGCCGTTCGTGCTGTGGATCATGGGCAACTACTTCCAGACGATCCCGCGGGAGCTGGAGGACGCGGCGCGGATCGACGGCTGCAGCCGCATCGGCGCGCTGTTCCGCGTGATCCTGCCGCTGGCCCGGCCGGGACTGCTATCCACGATGCTGTTCGCCTTCCTGATCGCGTGGGACGAGTTCCTCTACGCGCTCATCTTCACCTCCACCACCGCGGCCAAGACGATCCCGGTGGCGATCGCCGAGTTCACCGGGCGCTACACCACCGACTTCGGCCTGCAGGCCGCGGGCGGCATCCTCGCGGCCATCCCGCCGATCCTGATCGCGATCGTGTTCCAGCGCTACATCGTGGGCGGCCTGGCCTCGGGGGCGGTGAAGGGATGAGCGCCTGGCGCGAGGCGGTGTTCAAGCAGCCCGCGAATCTGGCGGCGGCCGCCGGCGCGTTCGCGGACGCGATCGCGGAGGTCGACCTGGACCCGCTGCGCCGGGGGACAATCGTGTTCGCCGGGATCGGCGCCAGCGCGCACGCGCTCATCCCAGCGGTGCTGGCGCTGCGGAGCGCCGGGCGCCGCGCCTTCGCGCTGCAGGCCACCGAGCTCGCGGGAAACCATCCCCGCCCACCCGGCGAGCTGGCCGACGCGTTCGTCCTCGTGTCCCAGTCAGGCGCGAGCACGGAGACGGTGGCGGCGCTGGAACGGATCCAGGGCGTGCCGATGGTCGCCATCAGCGCCCGCGGCGACAGCCCCCTGACCGAGGCGTCCACCGCGTGGCTGCCGCTCGGCCCCGAGCCCGACACGCCGGTGGCCACCCTCTCCTACACCGCCACCCTGCAGACGCTGGGCATGCTGTGTGACGCGCTGCTGGGCGTGACCGCACCGGTGTGGTCACGGTTGCCGTCGCTGGCCGAGCAGGTGCTCGATGCGAGCGTCACGCCCGCCGGCGACTTGGCCGCCGACTTCGCCGCGGTGACCACACTGGATTGCGTGGGCGGCGGGCCGGGACTCGCGTCGGCGCGGGAAGCGGCGCTGCTGGGGCGCGAGGCGCTGCGCCTGGCGGCCACCGGCATGGAGACGCGCGAGTATCTCCACGGCCCTCTGGAGGCGGTGGCCCCCGGGTTCGGCGCCATCATCTTCGGCCGCGAGCGCGAGCGGTCGCTGGCGCGCGAGATGGCCTCGTTCGGCGCGCGCGTCGCGCTCGTGGGGGATCGCAACGACGGCGAGCCCGGCGTGCGGCTCCCCGAGGTCCCGCCGATCGCGGCTCCGATCCTTCAGATCCTCCCGGTCCAGCTGCTCGTCAGCGAGCTGGCCGCCCGCCGCGGCCTGACCATCGGCGAGCTGCGCCGCCACCAGGACGACACCAAGGTGACATGAGCCGCACCTCGCCCCGCCGCCGACCTGGCGTCACCGTGATCGGCGGCGTCCAGGCCGACGTCGTCATCAGTCCCGTGACCGAGCTGCCGCCCCCGGGCGCCACCCGGCTCGCCGAGCAGATGAGCATTCGCGTCGGCGGGGCCGGGGCCAACGCGGCGCTCGCGTTCGTGGAGACCGGGCTGCCGGTGCGCCTCATGGGGTGCGTCGGCGAGGACCGCATCGGCGAGTGGATGCGCGAAGAGCTGACGGAGGCCGGGCTGGTGGACGAACTGGCGGTCCTGCCCGGGCGGGGCACCGGGCTCACGGTGGCGCTCGAGTCAGAGCACCGCGACCGCACCTTCCTGACCCACCTCGGCGTCAACGCGGACTGGGGGCCCGAGATGATCCCGGCGGACGCGCTGGCCTGCGACAACCTCCTGCTGTGCGACTACTGCGTGGCGCCGGGGCTCCAGGGCGAGGCGGCGCGCTCGCTGCTCGAGGCGACGCGCGCCGCCGGCGGGCGCACGTTCTTCGACACCGCGTGGGACCCCGAGGACTTCCCTCCCGCGCGGCGCCGCGAGGTGCGCGGCCTCCTTCGCAGCGTCGACGTGTTCCTGCCCAACGAAGCGGAGGCGTGCGCCATCGCCCATACCGGCGACGGCGACGTCGTTGCGGCCGCCCGTGTGCTGCAGCGCGACTCCGGCGGCTGGGTGGTGGTCAAGCTCGGCGCGCGCGGGTGCGTGGCCGTCGGCCCGGGCGAGGTTGAGCTGTCGGCCGACGCCCCGCCGGCGACCGTGGCCGACACGACCGGCGCCGGCGACGCCTTCAACGCCGGGCTGGTGACCGCGCTGAGCATCGGCGAGGAGTGGCCGGCGGCACTGACGGTGGCGACCCGGTTCGCCACCGAGATCGTGAGCCGCCCGTCGCATGACCGGTGGCGGCCCCCGCTGCTGGACAGCACACCCGCGGACTAGGATCCTGAATCGCCCCGGGGTTAGAATGCCGCGCGAGGTGGCTAGAGGGCGTCAGATCGTCGCGGCGGTGCCGGGGGCGCGCACCGGAGCCGGCGAGTGACCGCGGGCAACACGGTCACGTGCACAGCCTGTGGCGCCCAGACGCCCGCAGGCAAGCGATTCTGCATCCACTGTGGCGCGCCGGTGCGGGAGACGTGCCCGGCCTGCGGCGAGGCGACCACGCCCGGCGCCAACTTCTGCGCCGAGTGCGGCGCCGCGCTCACCGGACGCATGGCGCCACCCTCGCCGGCCACGACGTCCGAGCGCCGCCTGGTCACGGTCCTGTTCGCCGATCTCGAGGGCTTCACGGCGCTGTCCGAGCATCGCGACCCCGAAGAGGTGCGCGATCTGCTCTCGAACTACTTCGACCGGTGTCGCGCGCTGATCGAGCGCCACGGCGGCACAGTGGAGAAGTTCATCGGCGACGCCGTGATGGCGGTCTGGGGGTCGCCAGTGGCTCGCGAGGATGACGCCGAGCGCGCAGTGCGCGCCGCGCTCTCACTCATGGGCGCGGTGAGCTCGCTGGCCACGGAGGTCGGGATGCCGTCCCTCCGCGTCCGCGCCGGCGTGCTGACCGGCAGCGCCGCGGTGGAGGTCGGCGCCGAGAGCGAGGGGATGGTGCTCGGCGACACCGTCAACACGGCCTCCCGCCTGCAGTCTCTGGCCGCTCCCGGGAGCGTGCTCGTAGACGACGTGACCCGGCGCGCCAGCGAGGCGGCCATCGAGTACGAGGACGCCGGCGCCCACCAGGTCAGGGGCCGCGAGCAGCCCGTTCACGCCTGGACCGCGTTGCGCGTCGTTGCGGGGGTCGGCGGAGCGCGGCGCTCGGTGGGACTGGAGGCGCCGTTCGTCGGACGCGGCGCGGAGCTCCAGACGATCATCGACGCGGCCGAGGACAGCGCGCGCCAGCGTACGGCCCGGCTGGTCACCGTCACTGGAGACGCCGGGCTGGGCAAGTCCCGGCTGTTGTGGGAGTTCTTCAAGTACATCGACGGGATCGAGGAGCTGCGCTGGTGGCATCAGGGCCGCTGTCTCTCCTACGGCGAGGGGGTGTCTTACTGGGCGCTGGCCGAGATGGTCCGTGCCCGCGCCGGCATCGCCGAGGACGACTCGTCCGAGACCGAGGTGGCCAAGCTGCGGGCCGTGATCGAACGCTTCGTCGTTGACGAGCGCGAGCGCCGCCTAGTGGAGCCACGGCTGGCCCAGCTGCTCGGTCTGTCCCAGCGAACCGCCGGCGAGGCCGCCGACCTGTTCTCCGGTTGGCGGCTGTTCTTCGAGCGCATGGCCGATGCCGCGCCGGTGACGCTGGCGTTCGAGGACCTCCAATGGGCCGATTCCGGGCTACTTGACTTCATCGACTACCTGCTGGAGTGGTCGGCTCACCATCCCATCTTCATCCTGGCGCTCGGAAGGCCGGAGCTGGAGTCGCGACGGCCCAACTGGGGGACCGCCAGCCGTCTGGAGCCGCTAAGGCCGGAGGCGATGCGCGGACTCCTGGACGGTCTCGTTCCCGGGCTGCCGGGCGACCTCGCCGGGCGGATCCTCGAGCGAGCCGAGGGTGTGCCGCTGTACGCCGTGGAGACGGTCCGCATGCTCCTGGACCGCGGCGTCCTCGCGCAGGAGGGCAATCGCTACGTCGTGTCGGGCACGGTGGACGATCTGGATGTGCCCGAAACCCTGCATGCGCTTGTCGCGGCGCGGCTGGACAACCTCGATGCTGCGGAGCGCGTGCTTCTCCAGGATGCAGCCGTGCTGGGAATCGCGTTCACGCCGGCGGCCCTCGCGGCCATCTCCGAGCGACGCGAGCCGGACATCCGCCGCGCTCTCGACGGGTTGGTGGCCAAGCAGGTGCTGGGCCGCCATGACGATCAGCGGTCGGGCGAGCAGGGCCAGTACCACTTCCTCCAGGCCCTGTTGCGCACGATCGCCCTCTCGACGCTCTCGCGGCGCGACCGCAAGGCCCGGCACCTCGCCGCCGCCGAGCACCTGCAGTCCTCCTTGCAGGATGCACCCGAGCTCGCCGAGGTCCTGGCCAGCCACTACCTGGACGCCGTGACGGCCGATCCGGACGCGCTGGACGCCGACGCGATCCGGGGGCGAGCCCGCGAGACGCTGATCGCGGCGGGGCAGCGGGCGGAATCGCTGGCCCTGGGAGCCGAAGCCCGCGCCTATTTCGAACGGGCCGCCGCGCTCGCCGCCGACGAGACGCAGCGGGCATCCCTGCTCGCCGACGCCGGAGGCGCCGCGGCGCGCACCGCCGACCGCGCGGGAGCCCTCCAGCTATTGGGCGTGGCGTTGTCCGTGCTTGAGGCCGCGGGCGAGCGTCAGGAGGGCGCCCGCACCCGCATGCGGATGGCCGAGGTCCTCGTCTCCGAAAACCGTCTGGAGGAGGCACGGGAGTTGATGGACACGGCCCGGGAGGTGCTCGACGACCCCGCGGCGCTGGCCGCGCTGGCGGCGCGACGCGCCCAGGTGGAGTTCCTGCGTGGCGACTACCCCGATGCGCTCCGAGATGCTGAGATGGCGCTGTCGATCGCCGATCCTCGCGGTCTCCCCGAGGTCATCGCGGACGCCGCCGTGACGAAGGCGATCGCGCTGGGCTTCCTCGGCCGGAACACCGAATCGGGCGCGCTGTTGGAGTTGGGGCTTCGGGTCGCGCTGGACGCTGATCTCTCAGACCAGGCGCTGCGCGCCCATTACAACCTGGCCGACCATTGCGCGATGATCGGCCGGCTCGATGCAGCTCAGGTGGAGCTCGAGCGCGGGATGGCCCTGGCACGGGAGCGCGGCAACCGGGCGTGGGAACGCGATTTGATGGCGCAGAGCACGCAGGTCAACGTGCTCGCCGGCCACTGGGATGACGTGCTGACGGTCACCGAGGCGCTGCGAGCGGCGAGCGAGGACGAATCCACCCAGGTTGCCCTGACCTCGGCCGGGTTCGCGTTGGCCTCCCGGGGCAGGACGGAGGAGCTCGAGGCGCTGGTGGCGGGGCTGGGGGAGGGATCGGAATGGTTTGAGCTGGCGCTGCTCAAGGGCATGACCGAGGCGCTGATGCTCGTTCAATCGGGACACGTCGCTCAGGGGGTGGAGCGGATAGTGGCGATGGGAGCCGGCCTCGTGAAGATGAATGGCAGCTCCAAGGCGATGTACATGATCGATGCCGTAGACCTGCTCATCGAGGGCGAGCGCCGCGATCTCGTCGCCCAGCTCGCGGGCGATCCCAACCTGCGGGCGGCCCCGCTGATGGAGACGGGGCGGAGCTACGCCCGAGCTGTGCTGCACGCGGACGCGGGCGAGCGCGACCAGGCGGATGCCCAACTGCGGAGAGCGATCGCGGGCGGGCGCGCAACCACGACCCCATACATCCTGGGCCGCTGCCTTTACCGCCATGGCGCGCTGTTGATCGATCTCGGCCGCGCGGCCGATGCGGCCACGGCGCTGCGCGAGGCGCGCGCGCTCTTCGCCGGCGTTGGAGCCACTCCATGGCTCGAGCGGAGCGACACGCTCCTGGCCCCGGCAGCGACCGCCACATGACCTGGCCCGCGGTGTTCGCTGCCTTCCTGGTCTGCCATCTGTCCGGGGACCTGCTGCTTCAGACCGAGTGGCAGGCACTGACCAAGGTGCGCGGCCTGGGCGATCCCGAGGGCCGGCGGGCGCTGGTCTCGCACGGGCTCACCTACACGCTGCCCTACATCCCGGTCCTCATCTGGATCGGCGTGGATCGCGGGGCGGCGCGCGCTGTCCTCGTGGCGCTCGTGATCGCGGTGCCGCATGTGCTCGTGGACGACGGGCATTTCGTGGGCGCGTGGCTGCGGCAGGTCAAGCACTCGCCCAACCCCGCGCCCAGCCTCCGGCTCATGGTGGATCAGAGCTTCCACGTCGTGTGCCTGCTCGGCGCCGCGATGCTGGCGGCGGTGTGACGGGCGGCGCAGCTTCACCGGAGACTCACTTCTGCGCCGCCGGACGACGTATAAGGTTCGGCGCATGCTCGGGTTGCCCGATGGCGTCACCGCCTGCCTGTTCGACCTCGACGGCGTCCTCACGCAGACCGCCAAGGTCCACGACCGCGCCTGGAAGCAGACCTTCGACGAGTACCTGCGGGCGCGCGCCGAGAAGACCGGGGAGGACTTCAAGGAATTCGACGCCCAGCAGGACTACAACGAGTACGTCGACGGCAAGCCGCGCTATGACGGCGTGCGCTCGTTCCTTCAGTCGCGCGGAATCGAGCTGCCTGAGGGGACGCCCACCGACCCTCCGGACGCCGAGACGATCTGCGGGATCGGCAACCGCAAGAACGATCTGGTGCTCGAGCTGATCAGGAAGGACGGCGTCGAGCCCTACGAGGGATCGGTCCGCTTCGCGAAGGCCGCCCGTGACGCCGGCCTGCGGCGCGCGGTGGTTTCCTCCAGCGCCAACTGCAAGGACGTGCTGATCGCCGCCGGCATCGAGGACCTTTTCGAGGCGCGTGTGGACGGCCACACCGCGGTCGAGGAGCACCTCAAGGGCAAGCCCGCGCCCGACATGTTCCTGGCCGGCGCCCGCGCGCTCAGCGTGCCGCCCGCCCACGCGGCGGTGTTCGAGGACGCGGTGGCCGGGGTGCAGGCCGGCCACGACGGCGAGTTCGGGTACGTCATCGGCGTGGACCGCGTCGGCCACGGCCACGCCGACGCGCTGCGCGACCACGGCGCCGACATCGTCGTCACCGACCTCTCCGCCCTGCTGAGCGAATGATGATCGCGCAGCCGGCGTTCCCGGTCGAACCCTGGGCGATCCGGGAGACCGAGCTGGCGCTCGACAACCTGGCGCAGACCGAGTCCGTGTTCGCCCTGGCCAACGGCCACCTCGGGCTGCGGGGCAACCTCGACGAGGGCGAGCCCTACGGCATCCCCGGCACCTACCTCGGCGGGCTCTACGAGGTCCGTCCGCTGCCCTACGCCGAGGCTGGCTATGGCTATCCGGAGGACGGCCAGACGGTGGTCAACATCACGAACGGCAAGCTCATCCGGCTGCTGGTGGAGGACGAGCCGTTCGACGTCCGCTACGGCGTTCTGCATCACCACGAGCGCGTGCTCGACCTCCGGGACGGGTTGCTGCGGCGGACGGCGGAGTGGACGTCGCCGACCGGCCGGACGGTCCGGGTGCGCTCGACGCGGCTGGTGTCGTTCACACACCGCGCGGTGGCGCTGATCGAGTACATCGTGGAGCCGGTCGACGGCGAGTTCCCGGTGGTGGTCCAGTCCGTGCTCTCGGCCAACGAGCCCGGGCCGGCGGTGAGTGAGGATCCGCGGGCCGCCGCCGCGCTGGCCTCGCCGCTCGAGTCAGACTTCTACGAATCGGCGGACCTGCGGGCGATCCTGTGCCACCACACGCGCAAGAGCGGTCTGCACATGGCGGCCGCGATGGAGCACCTCGTCGAGGGGCCCGACGGTCTCACCACGGAATCGGAGGCCTTCCCGGACATCGCGCGCGTGATCGTCTCCGCCGACCTGGCGCCGGGCCAGTCGCTACGGATCGTCAAGCTGATCGCCTACGGGTGGTCGGCGCAGCGGTCGGTCGACGCGCTGCGCGACCAGGTCTCGGCCGCGGGCATTGGCGCCAAGCACACAGGCTGGGACGGGCTCCTGGCCGCCCAGCGCAGCTATCTCGACGACTTCTGGGAGCGCTCCGACGTCGAGCTCGACGGCGACGCCGAGCTCCAGCAGGCGCTCCGCTTCGGCCTGTTTCATACGCTGCAGGCGGGGGCCCGCGGCGAGCAGCGGGCGATCGCGGCCAAGGGCCTGACGGGGCCCGGATACGACGGGCACACCTTCTGGGACACCGAGATGTTCGTACTCCCGGTCCTCACCTACACCGCTCCGCACGCGGCCGCCGACGCACTGCGGTGGCGGCTGCAGACGATCGACCGGGCCGGCGACCGGGCCCGCACGCTCGGCCTGAAGGGGTGCGCGTTCCCGTGGCGGACGATCCACGGCGAGGAGTGCTCGAGCTACTGGCCGGCCGGCACCGCGGCCTTTCACATCAACGCCGATATCGCCAGCGCCGTGACCCGCTACCAGGCGGCGGCCGACGATCCTGAGTTCGCGGAGACCGCGGGGGTCGAGTTGCTGGTGGAGACGGCGCGCCTGTGGCGATCGCTGGGCCACCACGATGCCGCCGGCCACTTCCGGATCGACGGCGTCACCGGACCGGACGAGTACAGCGCCGTCGCCGACAACAACGTCTACACCAACCTCATGGCCCAGCGCAACCTGCGCGCCGCCGCCGACGCCGCGGAGCGCCACCCCCACCGGGCCGCCGAGCTCGAGGTCGACGACGAGGAGGCCGCCGGCTGGCGCGACGCCGCGGCCAAAATGGTCGTCCCATACGACGAGGCGCTCGGAGTCCATCCGCAGTCCGAGGGCTTCACCGAGCACAAGCGCTGGGAGTTCGAGAGATGCCGCCCTGAGCAGTACCCGCTGCTGCTGCACTTCCCCTACTTCGACCTCTACCGAAAGCAGGTGGTCAAGCAGGCCGACCTCGTGTTCGCCCTGTTCGCCTGCGGCGACTCGTTCAGCGCCGAGGAGAAGGCACGCGACTTCGACTTCTACGAGGCGTTGACCGTTCGCGACTCCTCGCTGTCGGCGTGCTGCCAGGCCGTGATCGCGGCGGAGGTCGGACATCTCGACCTCGCCTACGACTACTTCGCCGAGGCGGCGCTGATGGACCTTGAGGACCTCGAGCACAACACCCGCGACGGCATCCACATCGCCTCGGTGGCGGGCGCGTGGATCGCCGCCGTCTGCGGCTTTGGCGGCATGCGTGACCACGGGGGCGAGCTCAGCTTCAGCCCGCGGCTGCCCGCGGCGCTGACCCGCCTGAAGTTCCGCCTCATGTTCCGCGGGCGCAGCCTGCGGGTCGAGGTCGACGCCGGCCACGCGCGCTATTCCCTGGTGGACGGCCACTCGCTCGACATCCATCACTACGGCGAGGCGGTGACCGTCGAGCCCGACCAGACCGTGACGCGAAGGATCCCGCGACTGCAATCGCGTCCGGCGCCGTCGCAGCCTCCAGGCCGAGTCCCGGCTCGGCGACGCCCGCCGCCGCGCTGACCCCGTCGTTTGGTCCGCCCGCCCATGGGTAGGCGGGAGACATGGCACAAAAACTCAACGTCGCTGATCTAAAGCTGACCAGCCCCGCCTTCGATCACCACCGGGCCATCCCCGCTCGCCACTCCGGAGACGGCGAGGACGTCTCGCCCGCGCTGATGTGGTCCGGCGCCCCGGAGGGAACCCGAGCGTTCGCGATCATCGTCCACGACCCCGACGCCCCCCTGGTGGACGGGTTCACCCACTGGGTGGCCTACGGCATCGCGGGCGACGCCAACCACCTGGACGAGGCCACGTCAGACGTGGTCCAGGGCACCAACTCGATGGGCAACGCGGGCTACAACGGACCTGCGCCGCCGCCCGGCCACGGGACCCACCACTACTACTTCTGGGTCTACGCGCTGGACTCAGAGCTCGATCTGGAGCCGGGCCTGGACCGCCGAGCGCTGCTGGAGCGCATCGAGGACCACGTGATCGAGCAGGCCCGCCTGGTCGGCACGTACGCCCACTGAGCGAGCCGCGTAGGTGCGGCGAAATAGGCGCATATCTTGCGTCAGGTCAGGCGAGGAGGCGGACGATCGCCGTGACCCCGACGACCACGATGACCGCGCGCAGCACCCCGGGTGACAGGCGGCGCCCGTAGCGCGCCCCGACCACGCCGCCGATCAGCGACCCCGCCGCGATGAGCCCGGCCGCGCCCCAGGCCACGTGGGCAGCGAAGATGAACACGATCCCGGAGACGAGGTTGACCAGCCCGGTGAGGATCACCTTGACGGCGTTGAGCCGCTGGAGCTCATCGTCAAGCCCGAGGCTGAGGATCGCCAGCACCATGATTCCCTGCGCCGCACCGAAGTAGCCGCCGTAGATGCCCCCGGCCAGGACACCGAGCATCACCAGGGGGCCGGGGCGAGTGCGACCGTGCGGCCGGTGCTTGGCCAGGAGCCGTGACAGCCGCGGCTGGAGGACGATCAGGATGAGCGCGATGGCGATGAAGGCCGGGACGATCGCCTTGAACGCCGATGCGGGCAGGCTGAGCAGGAGCACGGCGCCGATCACGCCGCCCACCACCGACGCGCACGCCAGCTGGATCACCCGCGCGCGCTGGCCCGCCAGCTCGCGCCGGTAGCCAATCGACCCGGTGACGCTCCCGGGCACCAGCCCGACGGTGTTGGAGACGTTGGCGGTCACCGGGGGATACCCGAACCCCAGCAGCACCGGGAACGTGAACAGCGTGCCGCTGCCGACGACCGTGTTGATGGTCCCGGCGACGATGCCGGCGGCGAAGATGGCGATGGCGTGGAGCGGGGGCAGCCGCGCCGATCCTACGCCTACGCCTGCGCGGCGCGCAGCGGGGCCAGGACTCCGTGCATCAGCAGCAGCTCGTTAAGCATGGCCGCGGCCGCCTCCACCATGATGTCGTTGCCGACGATCGTGCCGTCGTCAGTGAGGAACTGCTGGACGAACGGGATGTTGACCGCGGCCACAACCGGAACGAGCGCGAGCGCGATGGCGACCGGCTTGAGCGCTTGCATCGCCCGGGTGCCGGCCGCGACCCCGCCGTAGGAGACGAAGCCCAGGGGCTTGTGGCGCCACTCGTGATGCAGGAAGTCGATCGCGTTCTTGAGCGCCGCGGTGTAGCTGTGGTTGTACTCGGCGGTGACGAACACGATGGCGTCCGCGCCGTCCACGGTCTGGCTCCAGGCCTCGGTGTGCTCCTTGGTGTAGCGGCGCAGGCGGGGATGGTTGGGCTCGTCGAGCATCGGCAGGTCGAGCTCGAAGAGGTCCGCCAGTTCCAGCTCGAACCCGCCGTGCGCGGCGGCCTGCTCCATGAACCAGCCGGCCACCGGCACCCCGATGCGCCCCGGACGGGTGCTGGCGATGATGACGAGCAGCTTGGGCACGGGCCGCAATATATAAGCGCGCCGCGGTATGGTCGCCGCCGTGCCGACGGCCGCAGACCTCTCAGAGAGCTTCCGCGGGCGGCTGGTGCGCGTCGAGCCCCTGAGCGTCGAGCACGAGGCAGGGCTGATCGAGGCCGCCGGCGATCCCGAGATGTTCACGTGGATGCCGATGGACATGGCCTCCTCGCGCGACGCGCTGCACGAGTGGCTGATGAGCACATTGGCCGCTGCGCGCGAGGGCAGTGCCGTGCCGTTCGCCATCGTCGGCGCGGACTCCGGGCGGGTCCTGGGATCCACGCGCTTCCTGGAGCTGCGCTTCGAGCACCTGCGCGCCGAGATCGGCTGGACGTGGGTCACGCGCAGCGCGTGGTCGACGGGCGTCAACGTCGAGACCAAGCTGCTCCTCCTCGAGCACGCCTTCGAGCGCGCCGGCCTGCGCCGCGTGGAGTTCAAGACCGACGCACGCAACGAGCGCTCCCGCGGGGCGCTCCTCGCCCTCGGCGCCACCTTCGAGGGGATCCTGCGCAAGCACATGGTCGTGCGCAACAGCGGCGCGCGCGACTCGGCCTATTACTCGGTGATCGACGACGAGTGGCCCGCGGTCAAGGGCCACCTGCTCGAGCGCCTCTCAGCGTCGCTAGCCTGACAGCGCATGGCAGGCGCATCGCGACCCGCGCGACGGCTGGCGTATGTCGTGCTGCTGGCGGCACTCATCCCCGTGGCGATGGCGCGCGCCGCGACCATCCGCGTCGGCCACGCGCCGATGCGCCCCGCCGGGGCGCGCTTCGTCGGCGGCGTCCCCGCTGCGGTGCCGATGCACATCACGGTCACGCTGCGACCACGCGACCCGGCAGCGCTGGCCGCGTACGCCCGCGCGGTCTCGACGCCCGGGTCCACCAGCTACCGCCAGTACCTCACTCCGGCGCAGTTCGCGCGGCGCTTCGGCGCCACCGCGGCCCAGGTCCGCGCCGTGCGCCGGTCCCTGCGCGCGCGCGGCCTGACACCGGGCGGGCTGAGCCGGGGCGCCCTGTCGATCTCAGTGGCCGCGACCGCCGGCCAGCTCGAGCGCGCCTTCTCGGTCTCGCTGAGCCGGATGGCGCTGCCAGGACGGCGCACCGCGATCGCGGCCGACTCCGCTCCCGCCGTGCCCGCCGCGATGGCGGGGGCGATCCAGGGCGTGGTGGGGCTCGACACCACCGCGGCACCCCGCCCGCTGCTCGAGCGGGCCCCGGCGACGCGGGCGGGCGGGGCCGTGTCCTTGGCCCGGCCCTACGCGGCGACCGGCGGGCCGCAGCCATGCCAGGCCGCCTCGGCCGCCGCGCCGGGACAGGATGCCTTCACCGCCGATCAGATCGCCTCGGCGTACGGCTTCCCCGGGCTCTACGCCACCGGGGACAACGGCGCCGGGGTCACCGTGGCGGTCTATGAGCTGGAGTCCGACGACCCCTCCGACATCGCCGCGTATCAGTCCTGCTACGGCACGCACGCGACGGTCTCCTACGTCCCGGTCGACTCGGGATCAGGCGCGGGTCCGGGCAGCGGCGAGGCCGCCCTGGACATCGAGAACGTGATCGGACTTGCCCCGGACGTCAACATCCTCGTCTACCAGGGGCCCAACTCCAACTCGGGGGCCCCGGGCTCGGGCCCCTACGACACCTTCAGCGCGATCATCAACCAGGATCGCGCGCGCGTCGTGACCGTCTCCTGGGGCCAGTGCGAGTCGGCGCTGGGCCCGACCGACGCGGGGGCCGAGAACACGCTGTTCGAGCAGGCGACGGTCCAGGGCCAGTCCATCGTCGCCGCGTCAGGCGACAGCGGCGCGGAGGACTGCGACACCGGCGGCCCGGTTCCGCAGGCGCAGGCGGCCGTCGACGATCCCTCCAGCCAGCCGTTCGTCACCGGCGTCGGCGCCACCAGCCTGCACGCGCTGGGCCCGCGCCCCACCGAGACCGTCTGGAACAGTGGCGGGATGGTGCTCAGCGGGATGCTCCAGCCCGGCGCGACCGGCGGGGGTATCTCCCACCTGTGGCCGATGCCCGCGTCCCAGCTCACCTCGGCCCCCGCGCTCAACGTCCGCACCGCGCAGGCGGCGGGGTCGGCCTGTGGACGCTCAGGTGGGTTCTGCCGCGAGGTCCCCGACGTATCCGCCGACGGCGACCCAGCCAGCGGGTACCTCATCTACTGGAACGGAAGCGGCGGCGTCGGCGGTGAGCCCCAGGGCTGGCAGGGGATCGGCGGGACCAGCGGAGCCGCGCCGCTGTGGGCGGCCCTGTTGGCGCTGGCCGACGGCTCGCGCGCATGCTCGGGCACCTCGGTCGGCTACGCCAACCCCGCGCTGTACGCCGCCGCCGGGTCGGCGTACGCGGCGAACTTCAACGACGTCACCTCCGGCAACAACGACTTCACCGGTACCAACGGCGGCCGCTACGCGGCGGGTCCGGGCTACGACCCAGCGACGGGCCTGGGTACCCCGTATGCCGCGAGCCTGGCCGGCGCGCTGTGCGCCACCACGATCAAGGTGACCACCCCCGCCACGCAGCACGCCACCGTCCACAACCCAGCGTCGCTGCGCCTGCACGCCACTGACTCCTCCGGGGCGCGGCTCACCTACGCCGCCCTCGGCCTGCCGCCCGGCCTCAAGCTCGACGGCGCCAGCGGCCGCATCACGGGCCGGCCGACGCGGGCGGGCCGCTACACCGTGCACGCCAGCGCCCACGACGCTCAATCGCGGACCGCCGGGGCGACGTTCCGGTGGATCGTGGGCGCCGAGCCCCGCATCTCGCGCCTGTCGCTGAGCCAGACGGCCACGGGGCCGGCGCTGGCGTTCACGGTCACGGCCGGCCGCGATGCGCCGGACCTCCGCACCCTGGAGATCACGGTGCCGCACGCCCTGCAGATCGCGGCCGGACGCGGCGTCAGCGTCACCAGCCCCGGGCAGAAGCCGGCGCGGCTGCGCTTCTCAGACCACGCCTCACGGAGCACGGTGCTCACCATCAGGCTGCGCACGACCACGCGCAGCGTTCGCATCAAGCTCGCAGCGCCCAGCCTCCGGGCCCGCGGCGACCACGTGGCCGCGTCGACTCTGCCCCACAGCCGGCAGGTGGTGACCGTGAACGTCTTTGACGCGAATGCCGGACGCACCGAGCTGACCGAGAAGGTGGCGGTGACAGCGCGATGACGCTCCTCACCGGCTCCTCGGTTGCGGAGATCGACGCCCCGATCGACCGTTGCTGGGCACTGGTGCAGGACGTGGCCGGCTCTCCGGGCTGGCAGCACAGCCTCGAGCGCGTCGACGTGGTGGAGCGCGACGATCAGGGCCGCCCGCTCATCTGCGACATCGTCAACGACGCCAGGTTCACCAAGGTGCACGCCCGGGTGCGGGTCGTCTATGAGCCGCCGCACCGCCTCACGTTCTCGCGCGTGCAGTCCGAGGACGTGGACGAGCTGGAGGCGTCCTGGGAGCTGGAGAAGCTGGGACCGGAGCACACACGCGCCACCTACACGCTCGCCGTCGACCCCGGCCCCGTGGGCAAGCTGGCGCGGCCGCTGGCGCGAGCGCTGCACCCGCTCGTGGTCGGCCGCCGAGCCCAGGAGCTCGCCCAGGCGGTGGCCGCGCGCGGCTAGGCGGCGTGCCGGGAGCGCTGCGGGCTCAGGCCGCCACGGGGGTCTCGGTGTAGCGGCGGGCGACGTCGGTGAGGAGCTTGATCATCGCCTTGGCGGCGGGCGCCACACCGGGACCGGACATCGTCGCCGCCGTCACCTGGCGCACCGGGCTGCGCGGGGCCAGCGCGCGCACCACGATCCCGGCGTGCACGCGCGTCAGCGCCAGGCGCGGGATGAGCGCCACGCCCACGCCGGCGGCGACCAGCCCCTGAACGGTGTCGTAGTCATCCGATTCGAACGCGACATAGGGCTCGAAGCCCGCGGCCAGGCAGGAGCGGACGACGTGGCGCGCGCACGGGCTCTCCGCTGACGTCTGCACCCATTGCTGATCGCGCAGGTCGCCGAGCGTGAGCGCCGGCTTGGACGCGAGCGGGTGATCGGCGGGCAGCGCGACGTCCATCGGGTCCTCGAGCAGCGTCACCGACCGTAGGCCTGCACCCGGGCGCTCCCGCCGCGGCTGCGCCCCGGGGAACTCGAACAGCAGCGCCAGGTCGAACTCCCCCGCCCGCACCCGGGGGCCGATCTCCTCCGGCTCGCCCTCGGCCAGCGTCAGCGCCACGTCGGGGTGCGCCCGTCGGAACGCGGCCACCGCGAGCGGCATGAGGGTGGCTCCGGCGGACGGAAACGAGGCGACGCGCAGGCGCCCGGATCGAACGCCGAGCACGGCCGCGAGGTCGGCCTCGGCGGCGTCCACCTGGGCGAAGATCGCCTCGGCGTGCGTGACGAGCGTGGCGCCGGCGGCGGTGGGCCGGATGCCGCGGCGGTCGCGGACCACGAGCGTGGCCCCGGTCTCGGCCTCGAGGCGCGCGATCGACTGAGAGACGGCCGATTGGGTGTAGGACAGCGCGTCCGCGGCGGCCGAGAACGACCCCCGGTTGACGACTTCGCAGAGCACCTGGAGCCGCCCCAAGTTCAGCATTAGCAGATCTTATCGACATCATGAACAACTTCATTGGTGCTGATGAGCATGAGAGTGGGAGCCTGCCGCCAAACAGAGAGCACGGAAACGCTGGAGAACACAGGAGAGCAGCTGAGATGGCACCGCACGCGATCGTCTCGTACGACGACACCCAGAACGACCACGACGCCCTCGCGCTGGGCCGGACGCTGCGCGACGCGGGCGCCCGCCTGACGCTGGCCTACGTGCGGCACTGCACGCATCGGCACCCCGACGACGAGGAGCTCTCCCAGCACGAGGCCGAGGCCCTGTTGGTGCGCGGGGCGCTCTCCCTCGACGATCAGTCCATCGAGCGCCGCGTTGTGCTCAGCGCCTCCACCGGCGAGGGCCTGGGTTGGCTCGCCGCCCAGGAGGGCGCCGACATCGTCGCCTTCGGCTCTGACTACCGCACGCCCAGCGGACGCGTCGCGATCGGGCGCTCGGCCCAGACGCTGCTCGAGGGCGGCCCGGCCGCCCTGGCCCTGGCCCCGGCCGGCTACGCCGCGCGCGGCGCGCGGGACATCGCCACGATCGGCGTGCTCCGGGGCTCGGCCGACGAGGCCGCGATCGAGACCGCCTTCTCCATCGCGGAGCGGCTCGACGCGCAGGTGGTGGACGCCGATCGCGGAGTGGACCTCCTGATCGTCGGATCGCGCCAGGAGGCCCGCGAGGGCCGGGTCACGATCACCTCGCGCGCGGCCAACGCGATCGACGAGGCGACGTCGCCGGTGCTGATCGTAGCCCGGGGCGTGGCGCTCAGCTTCGAGACGCTGGTCACCGCGTAGTCCTTCGCCGTCCCACCGGGTCGGGCTGACCCGGCTGGATATCGTGCGCCGCCGTGCGCACGCTCGTCATCTCGGATCTGCACCTCGGCGACCGCGGCCGGCGCGACGTGCTGCGGCTGGCCGCCGTCCGGGAACGGCTGCTGGAGAGCCTCGCCGGCGTCGATCGCCTCGTTCTCCTCGGCGACACGGTGGAGCTCATGCACCGCCACCCCGAGCGGGCCATGGCGATGGCCGAGCCCGTGCTGCGCGAGCTTGGGCGGACGCTGGGGCCGGACGGCGAGGCGATCGTCGTCCCCGGCAACCACGACGCGCCGCTCATCCGGGGGTGGGCGCTGGCCCAGGGCCCTGGGCTCCGAGCCTCGCACCCCGTCCCTGCGACGGCGAGCCCGGCACTTGACCACCTGGTGTCCTGGCTGGCTCCGGCGCGCACCCGCGTGAGCTACCCGGGCGTGTGGCTGGGCGCCCGGATCTGGGCCACTCACGGCCATTACCTGGACCACCATCTCGTTCCGGACGCGCCGATCGGGATCCTGCGGCCCCCGCGGCGAGACGCGATCGCCACGACTCCCGACGGCTACGAGCACCTGCACCAGATCGGCCGGCGATCCCGCGAGGCGCTGCCGGCGCGGCTCGCCGCGCGGCCCGTCGCGACCCTGGTGCAGGGCGCCGCCGAGCGGGTGCACGTGGTGCCTGAGCTCATGCTCAGCACGGGCCTGGCGCCAGTGACCGCCAAGCTCCTGGACGCGCAGATGCGCCGGGCCGCGGTGCCCGCGATGGCCCGGGTGGTGGCGCGGCTGGGCATCGATGCCGACTGGGTGGTGTTCGGTCACGTTCACCGCCGCGGACCGATCGGCGGCGAGACGTGGCCCTCCGGCGGGCAACGGCTGGTCAACACCGGCGCCTGGCTCTACGAGCGTCTCCTTCTGGACCGGGCGGCCCCCCCTCATCCCTATTGGCCCGGCGGGGCGGTGCTGCTCGAGGACGAACGGCCGCCCCGCACCGTTGGACTGCTTGACGATCTCGTTGCCGAGCAGTTCCAGGCCGCGTTCAGCGGGGGGCGAGAATGAGATGGCTGTCGCCGAACTCGTGCCACAGATAGCCGTGGCGCAGCGCCGCGCGGTAGCAGCGCTCCAGCAGCGACTCCCCGGCGAGGGCGGCGAGCATCTGCAGATGCGACGCGTCAGGCTCGTGCCAGCCGGTGATGAGGCCGTCCACGACGCCCACGCCGCGCTCGGGGTCGATGACGAGGCCAGTCCAGCCGGCGTCGGCGTCAACTGAGCCGTCGGGGCGGGCCACCGTCTCCAGCGCCCGCACGACAGTGGTGCCGACGGCGATCACCCGTCCGCCCGCCGCACGGGTCATGTTGACCAGGCGGGCCGTGGTCTCCGGCACCTCGAACTCCTCGGGGAACGGGGGCTCGTGACGCTCCGGGGAAGAGACGCCGGTGTGCAGGGTGATCGGGGCCACCGCGATTCCGCGCGTGGCCAGCTCGGAGATGAGCCGGTGGGTGAAAGGCCGCCCCGCGCTCGGCATCTCGGCGCTGCCGGGCACTCGCGCATAGACGTTCTGGTAGGCCTCGAGCGGCCACCGGCGCGGGACATAGCCGTAGCGGATGGGATCGCCGTGATGGATCAGCAGGTCCTGCACGGACTCGGACCCACCCACCCCGTCGACGTGGGCGAGCATCAGACGCGACCCGGACGCATAGGGGGCCACCAACTCCAACTCGGGGTGGGTGGCGTCGGGTCCGGGCAGCGCCAGCGTCTCGCCCGCGCGGCCGCGCGCCGGGCTGGCGCCGTCAGGCGAGCGGAGCTCCACCACGCGCCAGCGGTCGTCGAGCTTCGGCGCCCGCGTGGCGAAGTGGACGCGGACGGCGGAGCCGTCTGCGCGCCGGGCCGCGACGGCCGCGGGCAGCGTCGCCGACACGTTGACCACCACGATGTCGCCGGGGATGAGGAACTCGGCCAGCTCCGTGAACGCGGCGTGGGTGATCCGGTCCTCGTCGGCGTCGGCGACCATGAGGCGGACCGCGTCGCGCTCTGCGCCGCGTGCCTCCGGCGGCTCGGTGGCCTCCAGCGAGCGGGGCAGCTCGAAGGCGAGGGCGCTGCTCATGACGACCGCCCCGAGACGAGCATCTCGCGAGCGCGGTAGCGGCCGCTGGGCAGCGACGATTCGATCAGCTCGAGCAGGCCGGGGACGCTGTCCTCCGGAGGCGGCCGGTCGGAGATGTCCTCCCCGGGGAACGCCTCCTGGTGCATCTGGGTGCGCATGTCGCCGGGGTCGACGGTGTACACGCGCACGCTCGGCTCCTCGGCCGCGAGGATCGCGGTGAGCTGCTCGAGCGCCGCCTTCGCGGACCCGTAGCCGCCCCAGCCCTCGTAGGCCTCGACGGCGGCGTCGGAGGTGACGTTGACGATGCAGGCGCCCTCCGGCATCAGCGGCAGCGCCAGCTGCGCGAGAGCGAGCGGCGCGATGACGTTGACGTCGTAGACGCGGCGCAGCGTCTCCAGCGGATAGGCGGCCAGCTCGGGCTGGGGGCTGGGGCCGAGGGTGGACGCGTTGTTGACGAGCAGGTCGACGCGCTCGCCGGCGGCGTCGATGAGCGCGCCGCGGTGCCAGTCGTCGGCCACGTCGCCGGGCAGGGCCCGCACGTGGGTGATGGCCTCGAGCTCAGTGGCGACCCGCTGGAGCTCGGGGGCCCCGCGGGCGTCGATGACGAGCCTGTAGCCGCGGTCCGCCAGCGCCCGGGCGAGCGCCAGTCCGAGGCCGCGGGAGGCTCCGGTGATGATTGCTGTGGGCATGCCCACGACGGTACGTCGGGCGCGGTCCCGTTTTGTAGCGGTAATTGGTCCTAGGTCCTGGGGCGCACGCCCGGCGCAGGCGCGCGGCCGACCGCCGGATCCAAGTGCTCGGTAGCTACGGAGGGCCGCCCGCCAGCCCGTGCTGAACCGCGAACAGGGCCGCCTGGGTGCGATCGGCGACGCCGAGCTTGGCGAGCAGGTGCCCGACGTGGGTCTTGACCGTCTTCTCAGCGACGCCGAGCTCCAGCGCAATGCGCTTGTTGGAGTGCCCGAGCGCGATCAGCTCCAGGACCTCGCGCTCGCGACGGGTCAGGTGCTCGATGCTGTCGCCCGCGGCGCCGGCGCTCTCGCGCGAGCTCAACGTGTGCAGCAGCCGCGCTGCCACCGTCGGATCGATGAGGGCCTCGTCAGCGCAGGCGCTGCGCACCGCCCGGGCGAGCTCGGCGGGCTCGACGTCCTTGAGGAGGTAGCCGGCGGCGCCCGCCTGGAGCGCGGGCATCAGACGCTCGTCGTCAAGGAAGCTCGTGAGGACGATCACCCGGCTGGGTGTGGAGCGCGCGCGCAGCTCGCGCATGGCCCCGATCCCGTCGAGGCGGGGCATGACGAGGTCCATGAGGATCACGTCGGGCTCGAGCTGGGTGGCCTGCGCCACCGCCTGCTCACCGTCGGCGGCCTCCCCCACCACCTCGATGCCGTCCTGGAGCTCCAGGAAGGTGCGCAGCCCCTCGCGCACCACGGCGTGGTCGTCCACCACCAGCACGCGGATCGGGTCAGGTGCCATCGACGGGCACCTCCAGGCTGACGACCGTCCCGTTGCCGGGGCTCGCGGCGAGCGTGAGACGCCCGCCCAGCTCGCGCGCTCGCTCCTCCATGGAGGTCAGGCCGAGGTGGTGCGAGCGCAGTTCGGGGTCGGTGGGATCGAAGCCGATGCCGTCGTCGGCCACCTCGATGTGCAGCGCGCGCCCGGCGCCGTGCAGGCGCACCGTGACCGTGTCGGCCCCGGCGTGGCGGACCGCGTTGTGCAGCGCCTCCTCGACGATGCGGAGGATCTCGCCGGCGCAGGCCAGCTCGACGTGGGGCGGCTCGCCGTCGGCGTCCACTCGCACCTTCACCCCGTGGACGCGCTGGAGCATCGTCGCCTCCTTGCGCAGCACGCCGTCCAGTCCGTCGCGCTCGAGCTCGGCCGGACGCAGCCCGAAGATCAGTGCGCGCAGCTCGGCCAGCGCGTCGCGGGCAAGGTCGCGGACGCGCTCCAGCTGCGGGCGTGCCTCCTCGGGCCCACGGTCCAGCAGGGTGTTGGCGGCCTCGGCGGCGAGGTTCAGGCTGAACAACTTCTGGCTGACGACGTCGTGCAGCTCCAGCGCCAGCCGGTTGCGCTCGGACAGGATCGACAGCTCGCGGCTGCGCTCGTACAGCCGGGCGTTGGTAATGGCGATGGCGGCGTGGGAGGCGAGCAGTTCGATGAGCTCGCGGTCGTGCGCGTCGAAGGCGGGCCCCGTCTCCTTCTCGGTCAGGTAGAACGCGCCGATCACGCCCTCGGGGGCCACGATGGGGACGCCCAGGAACGACCGCATGTCGGGATGCGCCCGGGGCCACCAGCCGCGGAAGCGAGGGTCGCGATGGATGTCATCGGTCAGGTAGGCGCCGTCGGTCTCGAGCATCGCCCCGAGCATGCCGTGGGTGCGGGGCAGCGGTCCCATGGCCTCCACCAGCTCGCTGCTCATCCCCGACACCAGGAAGCGCCGGAAGCCGCCGGCGCCGTCCGGGATGCCGAGGGCCGCATAGCGCGCCTCCACCAGCTCACGTGCGCAATCGACCAGCTGCTGGAGGACCTCGTCGACCGAGAGCCGCGAGGCGACCGCCAGCACCGCATCGCTGACCGCCTTCAGAGCGGGACTCACCGGCTCCGGCATGGCCGAGACGATAGCTTTGGACAAACATGCAGATGCCGCGTCTTCTCATCTGGACCCAGGTGCTGATCGTCGTGTTCGTGCTGGCCGGGATCGTCATCGCGATCACCAAGCTCGCCTGAGCGCCGGATGTTCGAGTCCATCCTGGTCGGGACCGACGGGTCGGGCGCAGCGGGGGAGGCTGTCGCCCAAGCGGTGCGGATGGCGTGGGCCCTGGGCGCCCGGCTCCAGATCGTCTCCGCCTACGAGCCCGTGCCCGAACGGCGGCTGCGCGTCGAGCGGGTGCACGTCCCCACCGACGTCCAGGTCAACATGCGCGAGGAGGTGCTGGCGCTGCTGGACGCGGCGCGGCGGGATGCCGAGACCGCCGGGGTGACGCGGGTCGACACGTTCGCGCGGGTCGGCGATGCCGCGGACGCCATCCTCGACGTCGCCGAGGAGCAGGGGTCGGACCTGATCGTGGTCGGCAACAAGGGCATGGCCGGCGCGACGCGGTTCCTGCTCGGCTCGGTGCCCAACAAGGTGTCCCATCACGCGCCGTGCTCGGTGCTGATCGTGCGCACCGGGTGATCCCGGCGCGGGTCAGGGGGTGGTCGTGGCGGGCGGCGGGGTCGGGGCCGGGGGTGGGGCCGGAGTCCCGGGCGCCGTCGCGGCGCCGGCGTTGAGCAGGCCGTAGCCGTAGTCGGCGTTGGGCTTGGCCGCGCCTGCGGGCAGCGTGGTGGCGGTCAGCTCGAGCCGGGCCAGGATCTGATCGGGCGTCGGGTGGGGCCCGATGACGCGGCTGGCGATCACCAGTGCCGCCGCGGCGGCAACTTCGGGCGAGGACATCGAGGTCCCGATGTAGTAGCTGGGATAACCGAAGCGATTCCAGTGCGGTGGCGAGGTCAGCGTGAGCTGGTAGACCGACGGCAGGGCGCGCTCGGGGTGGCAGTCAGGCTCGCCGGTCATGATCGCGTCGTCGCCGCCCCCGGGGGCCACGAGGTCCAGGCCGCTGCCGCCGTTGGAGTAGTCGGCCAGGCAGCGGTCGCGCGTGGTGGCGCCGACCGAGATGACGCCGGGAGCGCGGGCCGGATAGGCGATCTGATTGGTCTCGTCGTTGCCGGCGGCGCCGACGACCGTGACGCCGTGCCGGTGTGCGTAGTCGATGGCGCTGACGATCTCCGGGATCTCGGCGCCGGACCTGACCTGGCTGGGCAGGAACTCGAGGCTGAGGTTGATGACCTGGGCGCCATGACTGACGGCGTAGCGGATCCCGCGGGCGATCGTGGACTCGTCGCCCTCGCCGCTGGCGTCCAGCACGCGGACGGGCATGATCGAGGCCCCGTAGGCCAGCCCCGTGAGGCCGATCCCGTTGTTGGTGGACTCGGCGATGAGCCCGGCCACGAACGTCCCGTGGCCGTTGCGGTCCAGCGGATAGCCGTTCCCGGCGACGAAGTCGCGGGGCGAGACGAAATGGGTCCGGCCGAAGTCGGGGGAGCGATCAAACTGCCGCCAGTTGCGGTAGGCGACGCCGGTGTCCAGGACGGCGACGACGACCCCCCTGCCCCCCGCCCGATGAACGCCGAGCAGGTTGGCCCAGGCCTCGGGGGCGTTCACGCCCGCCGCCGGGAGCATGTTCCACTGCATCCGCTCCCACGCCTGAGCCCGGTCGGCGCGGCCGCCGTCATCGGGGTACCAGGCCCCCGCCACGTGCGCGATGTAGTTGGGCACCGCGTAGGCGACGCCGGCCTGGCGCTTGAGCCGTGCGATCGCCGTCGCCACGCTCTCAGCCGCGCGCAGATGGAGGACGCGGCTGCGCGGAGCAGACGCCGGGGAACTGGAGCGCACGCCGAACCGTGCCAGCGCCGGCGTCTCGACGGCGCCGGCACGGTAGCCCACGATCACCTCGTGGGGGACGTAGTCCGCCGCCCGCGCAGTGGCGCACACGGCCAGCACGGCAAGCAGAGCGACGCCGAGAGGCGCGCCCCAGCGGAGACGGCTTAAGACATGATTCGTCAGCGAATTACCCCCACACCAAATTACATCGATTTCCCTAAAAACGCGAGTGTCCGGCCCGCACTTCTTCCCCCGAGACGAGTACTTCATGCGCCTGGCGCTGCGCGAGGCGGCCCGGGCGCTGGAACACGACGACATCCCGGTCGGCGCGGTTGTGGTCAAGGACGGCGAGGTGATCGGAGCCGGCCACAACGAGCGCGAGCTCCGCGCCGACCCCACGGCCCACGCCGAGATCATCGCCCTGCGCGCCGCCGCCCGCAGCCTGGGCAGCTGGCGCGTCCTGGAATCTGTGCTCTACATCACGCTCGAGCCGTGCGCCATGTGCGCGGGAGCGATCGTGCTCGCCCGGGTGCCGCGCGTCGTGTTCGGCACCACGGACCCCAAGGCCGGCGCCGCGGGCAGCGTGCTCGACGTCCTAGACCAGCCGCAGCTCAACCACCGCCCCCAGGTGCAGTCCGGCCTGCTGGCCCAGGAGTGCGCGGACGCGCTGCGCGCATTCTTCGCCTCCCGGCGCTGACACCACTGGCCCGCCGGGGCGGCGCGCCGTGCTCTAACTTGTTGTCCCGCCGCACCCCGGAGAGGTGGCAGAGCGGTTGAATGCGCCGGTCTCGAAAACCGGTATGGGCTATCAGTCCATCGGGGGTTCGAATCCCCCCCTCTCCGTCAAATACGGTCGATTCCCAGCACTGGCTTGGGATTCGAGCGTTCCCGGGCCGGTTCAGGGAGCTCGCGACCCAGGTCAACTCAGGCCAACTTAGGCCTCATTCGCCGGTCCGTCCTTCCCCCCGTCCTTCCCCCCACGAGCGGTCAGCCAACCTAACGAGAGCGATCTCCGCGGCCGGCCCGAAGGCGGTTGTCGGGCTTGGTCCACACGACCCCGGACTACTGGCCGCGCAGCTGGAGGTCGTGAGGTGAGCGGCCCATGGGCTCTGGGTGCTGGTCGCGCGAGCCGTCACCTGATCGCGCGTGCGCGCGGGCCACCAATGCAGCTGGTCTCTCTCGGAAACGAGAAAGACCGGGTTGCCGCCCGGTCTCTCAATACATAGGCGCCTTGGGCGCCGCACAAAGTCTCGAGCTACGCAGTGTACGTCGCCGTTGGACGGAACCCAAGGCGGCGGCGGGGATTTGCGCGCTTCCTCCGTGGCTGATGGCCGCCGCGAGCGCCCGTATCGCAGGCGTTGGCGATGGCACTCCGCCACCCCAGAGCACGGATCCGCGTCGAGCCTCGACGCGCCGAGGACGTCGTCGTCCTCGAAGCCGGCGACGGACCCGGCGGGTCGTGGCCGCGCTACTACGACTCGCTGCGCGTGTTCTCGCCCGCCGGTTACAGCGCGATGCCGGGGCTGGACTTCTCCGGCGACCCAGAGCGGTATCCGGCCCGCGACGAAGTCGTCGACTACCTGCACCGCTACGCACAACGGCTCGATGTCGACATCCGCGCCGGGGCCCGGGTCGACACCGTCCGGCGCCACGACGGCGGGTTCCTCGTGCACACCGCCGACGGGCGCGACACGCTGGCATCGGGGATCGTCGCCGCCAGCGGCGCCTTCGACAACCCGCACCGGGCACGGTTCGCGGGAGAGGAGACATTCACCGGGGAACTGCGGCACGTGGCCGACTACCGCAACCCCGAGCCGTATGCGGGCCACCGGGTGATCGTGGTCGGCGCCGGTGACTCCGCCGCGCAGGTCGCCAACGAGCTTGCGGGCGTCGCCACCGTGACCATCGCCTCGCGTCACCCTCTGCGGTTCATTGCCCAACGCCTGCACGGCCGCGACATCCACTACTGGCTTCGCGAGACCGGGTTCGACACCCTGCCAGCCGCATGGCTTGACCGCATCACCGGTGGCAGCGTGATCACCGATAGCGTCGGCTTCCAGGAGACCCTCGCCGCCGGGCTCGTCGACGTCCGCACCGTGTTCTCCGCACTCGATGGCGACTCGGTCATCTGGAGTGACGGTGCGCGGGAGGCGGTTGACGCGGTCATCCTGGCCACCGGCTACCGCCCCAACCTCGGCTACCTCGCACAGCTCGGCGCACTCGACGCCGACCGGATGCCCCTGCATGCCGGCGGGATCTCTACCACCTGCCTCGGGCTGGTGTATCTCGGCCTGGAGTTCGAGCGGTCGTTCGCATCCAACACACTGCGCGGGGTGAGCGCCGATGCCGACGCCGTCGTCGCGCCCCTAGTGGCCTGGATCCGCGATGCGCCGCGAGCAGTCAACCTCGGCACGAGCCGGCCGACTGCCGCTCCCCGAGTGCGGCGGTCACAATCTCCCCCGCTCGGCCGCCCCGGGTCAGCCGCGGAGCGCGCCGCGACGTCCTCAGCGCGCCGCGCTGAGCTCGCCGGCGCCCTCCAGGGCTTCCGGACCCGCGGTCAAAGCTGACGGCAGCCCGAAAAGGAGAACGCGATGGCAAGACGCGACAAGGCAACCGAGGCGAAGTGGCGCGAGCAGCTGAGGCCTGAGCAGTACAACGTTCTGCGGCGCAAGGGGACCGAGCGGCCCTTCAGCGGCGCGTACGTCGACACCAAGGACGAGGGCACGTACCGCTGTGCCGGCTGCGGCGCCGAGCTGTTCTCGTCTGAGACCAAGTTCGACTCGGGCACGGGCTGGCCGAGCTTCACCGATCCGGCCGTCGCCGCCAACGTCGAGCTGCACGCCGATAACAGCCTCTTCATGCGCCGCACCGAGGTGACATGCGCGCGCTGCGGCGGCCACCTCGGCCACGTCTTCCCCGACGGACCAAACGGATGCGACCGCTACTGCATCAACTCTGTCGCGCTCACGCTCGACCCCGGAGCCCGCGGCGTAGGACCCGCGCCCTCAGAGCAGACCGCTGCGCGGCGCGCGGCCACAGCAGCTACCCCAAGCGCGGGGCGCCGTCTCACCCGGGATCCATACGACGGCTCAGGCGCTCGCCGAGGCCAGCCGGCGCCAGCGCTCTGGCCGTCTCAATCATCGAACGCTGACTGCGACGAGCCACACTGAGGGGCGGGTTCGTTCCGCACCATAAGGCTGCCTCTGGCCGAGTCCCCTGCGGCTCCGGCCAAGAGAACATAAGTGCTGCCTCCCCGAGCCCCAAGCCCGGCTTGCAATCGATCTCAGATGGTCAGCGTCGTCGCCTTGCTCGCTTCCGCACAGGAACTGCGGGCGCTCAGCTTCCTGGGGGACGTCAAGATCCTCACCTCCCAGGACCCCGCAGGAACACCTGCCAAGCTCAGCGCGAAATGTCCGTGACCATCGCTGTGCACCGGCCCCAGGTTCCCCCCCGCGAACTTCGGGCTCGAGTAGACGACGACCGGCCACCTTCACCGCCGCTCACGCCAACCGGCACATGACATCTATCGGCAATCTGCGCGATCCCCACGGCAGGGATGGTGGCCGGTTTGTCCGGGAGGAGTCATCTCGGCCGGCCATGAGCGCTCGCTCGACGGCGTCTTTGGCTGCGGAGCGACGCTCTTGCCCAACGCCGGGGTCGTACCCGGTCGATTGCCCGTCTGCCGCCGGCTTCCGAATTGCCCGGCGGATCCAGCGGTGTCGCCCACGCGTCAGCGCCGATGGTGCGAGCCCGGAGGAGGGTGTTCGCAACCGGAGACGAGAGTGCTGCTCTGTCGGACAGCGGCAGTTCTGCTTTTGGCGTTCGACGTGCCCGCCATGGGTGGCGCCATGGGCCCCGCGAGCGCCGTCGCCGGCGGAGCCGCGGGTCTGGCCGCGCTCGACCTGCCCGCCGGGGGTGGCGCCATGGGCCCCGCGAGCGCCGTCGCCCGCGGAGCCGCGGGTCTGGCCGCGGTCGACCTGCCCGCCGGGGGTGGCGCCATGGGCCCCGCGAGCGCCGTCGCCCGCGGAGCCGCGGGTCTGGCCGCGCTCGACCTGCCCGCCGGGGGTGGCGCCATGGGCCCGGCGAGCGCCGTCGCCGGCGGAGCCGCGGGTCCGGCCGCGCTCACGATCGTGCCCAGGGCAGCCACAGCAGCGAGGGTGGGGATCGTCAGCCGAGCGTCCAGCCGCACCGTCCGAAGCCGCTCCGCTACCGCGCTCACCAGGAGCCCGCTCACCAGGCGCAACCGAGAGCGGTCGCCCGCAGCTTCCAGGTCGTTGACGAGGCCTTGCACCTCCGGGCCGTAGCGCCGTCTGAACCCTCGCGGGTACAGCGCGAGGACGGCTCGCAGAAACCTGTTGCTCATGTGCCTCCCATCGCGATCCGATCCAGACCGAACGCGGCGATCCGAGCAGACTCTGATAGGTGCTCATGCAGGCGCCTGCGTCCCTCTGCGGTAATCGTGTACGGGAGGCGACGGTCGACCGCCGGCTGCGCCTTGACCAAACCGTCGCGCTCGAGCCGCGCGAGCGCCCCGTACAGGGTCCCCGGCCCAAGCGTGACCCCGGAGAACACCGCGATGTCCTTGATCAACGCGTACCCGTGCTTGTCTCCACCAGCCAGGCTGGTCAACACCAGCACGCTTCGCTCCGGCAGTCGCGATCTGCGGCCTGGCATCAGCTGTGCACCACCACGAAGGAAATCGTCACACGTAGCTCGCTAGTCCTCGGCTGCGCCGCTCCCCGGCGGAGGCGGAAGCTTTGATGACTGCTACGTTCGATGATATATCATTAATGGAGTGATCGCAAGATGATCGAGATGCGCGAACAGCGAGCGTCAGGCGCTCGGACCCTCCGTCTCGCAGAGCCATCGGCAACCGGACGTTCTTGACGCTTTGGGACCTCGTCCCCCAGGCCGGGACCGCGTCGCAGATGCGGAAGGATCATCGAACGCCAGCGACGCGACACAGGAGAACACGTCGCTGCTCCTATTAGACGAGGCCGTTGCACAAACCACTCAACGTTCTGGTCCATCAATTGGGCGGCGGGATAACACGTGTAGCTCCACCCGCGTTTGCTCGGGTAATTGGGATAGGACCTGGAAATCGGGACTCATCTTGGTCACTCCTCCCACCATCGCTGGAGCAGGGACGATTCCGCGCCTTTGTGCAACAGCCTCAGACCGGAGCGGAAGGCGGCTAGCGCCTCAGATCAGCCAGTCGAGGTCGCGCGTCCGGCCGCCACGGAAAGGGCGGTCTCATACTCGTGAGCGGTGACCCGAACGACGCCCCATTCGAAATCGGCTCTGGCACCCTCTGCCGGGTCGAGCTGCGCTAGGACGGTGCTAATCGGTACCGGCGGGTCCCATTCCTCGACCTGAGCCAACAACACACCGCCAGGGGAATCCCCGGGGTACACCTGCGCCTCAGACAGTGTCCAGTCATGGAACGCTGAGGCGAGCTCGGCGCGGCCGATGAACTTCCGCTCGGGTGCACCAAGATAGACCAGGATGAGGTCGCCGGCGGCAAGCGCGTTGCGGCGCCGCTCGCCTGCGTCAATGCCCCACATCCTGACCCGCAGGAATCCAGTGGCCTGTTCGCGCAGCGCCGGCCGTGGCGCTGCGTCCCCTCTTACGAAGTTGAACAGGTAGTGCGCCACCCGAGGAGCCTACCATCGACAATTGCGCTTCCGAGGAGGTGCAGCTCGTCTTGGCCACCGTCCCGGAATGTCTCCCGTGGATCCCCGCTGGCCTCACGTCCCATACCAGACCGACTATCTCTGGCCGGCCCTAGCCAAGCGCCTGCGTTCCAACCAAGCGCTGGCTAGCGACGAGTGGTTTGCCATCTCCGATCACGCCCCGATCGTTGCCGAGTTTCGACCCGGCCTCGACCTCGCGCTGCCGGTTAGATCGAAAACCAGAACGCGTCCGGTGCCGATCGCTCACCGGACGCCGCACCGCGGCGTCGACGCCGTCGTAGACCCCAACGACCTGCGCGCACTGGTTGCATGCACGGGTGGGCCGCGTTGGCCTGGTTGGACTGCTTCGAGGCGGCGCGTAGTGAAGAACAGCAGGCCGGTGCGTTCTGGCCTTGGTAGCGTCCGGGGCATCGCATCGCGGCGGAGAACCTGGGTTGTGGGCTGGATTGTGCTGGTCGTGCTTGCTGTGGGGCCGGTTGAGGCATTCGCGCGCCGACCGGTGTCGCGCGCTCCGGTCCTCGGTGACTGGGAGGGGGTCGGTCCTCACGGGCTGCCGCTGAGCTTTCGCCTGGCGCGTGCGCGAGGACGGGTCACGATCGGCGATCTAACTGTTGGCGATCCCTTGTTCTGCCCTGGCCGGCTTGCCCTGACCGACGCGATCGAATATCCGCAGTCGTTGTACATCGGCCCGGGCGCGCCCCCGGTCCTGCGACTGGGCGCGCCGCGCGACGAGATCACGATTCGGGTGGGGATGGGCGCACCGTTCTCGCCCGAGTTGGACGGGCGGCTGCTCGGGCCGCGAAACGCGACGGTGTCTGAGCCAGTACCGCGTCCCGGACCGCGCGGGTGCGGGTGGGGCTCGACCCGTCGGCTGACCTGGCGTCTAGCGCCGGCCAAGCGAAGACCGGTAACTGCCGGCGAATGGACCGGGACGGTTAATGTCCCGGGGGGTAGCGGCACCGTGTCGGTCAGAGTCGCGCGGTCTGAGCGGATCGTCGAGCTATTCCAGGTCGCGATCCGGTGTCCGCAGGGCGGTTATGACTTCGGAGTGGGCCCAGCGACCGTGGGGGAGTTCATCTCGGCTGGCGGCGTGTTTGAGGATGCGACGCGCCCCGCGGGGTTCCGCGGTCGGTTTGGACCAGGCCAGACGCTTACCGGTACGTTCCTTGGGCGCACCACCCAGGGCTGCGGGTCAGGCAGCCTGGCGTTCGCGGCGCACCCCGCCTGAACTGCCGCGCCGGCTCTGGTCCCAACCGGCCGGCGTAAGCGAACGTCACCTGTCCGTCAGACGATCCACCATCGACGTTCGCAAGCGTTTCCATAGCCCGCGCGGCGCCGGCGATCCGGCCGTCTCACTCCCTAACGATCAGCGAACAGCGAACTGCACCTCCGGAGCCCTGCTGAGGCGAATAGGGGGGCGACCCCTCGATGGTTGCGAACCTGCATTGCCATCGACACGGGACTCTTGTCAGCCGCGGTTGTTGCTGGGTCCGGTCCAAGACCGGCGTGTTGGGCGGCGTGATCGGGGCGATCGACACTGCTGCAGTTAGAGGGCGAGCACGGGCGCCGGCTCACCGGACCCACAGTTGATCGATCTGCGGCAGGCTATTCGGGTCGAGCGTGAAGTCGCCGACGCGCGTGGACAGGATCTCGACGGCGGCGTTGTTGACCATTGGCGCCCATGCGGCCTGGTCAACCGCTAGCCGGTCCGCTTGGGCCCAGAGCGCGTCCGCTGCGACCGGGTCGGTGGTCTGGAGGGTCTGCGCTCGTGCGAGGAGGCGATCGAGTTTCGGGTCACAGAAACCGCCGCTGTTGGTGGTCTGTGCCGGGTCATCTGGCCGGTAGCTCGAGCACGCGAGGAACGCGCCGAAGAACTCGCCGGGAGATGGGTAGTCCGCGGTCCAGTCTCCGGAGCTGATGTTCCAGCCGCTCTTCAGGTTTGAGATCTGCTCTCCGAACGCGGGGCCGCTGCGTGCCACATCGATGCGGGGGCGGTAGCCGATGCTGCGCAGCGCGGAGGCCAGTGGTCCCGCGCCCGCCCGACCGGCAGTGTCATCGGCATTAGTGAGGAAGGTCACCGGCAGCCCCTCGGTGCTCGACGCATGTACGAGGGCTCGGGCGCGTGCCAGGTCCCGGCCGTGCCAGCGGCCGTCCCGGCGCCCAGCGGTCCATGGACAGTAGTCGTGGCGACCGGGGAAGCGGGGCGGGAGGATTTGACAGGTGGGCGTGGAGATGAACGGCCCGCCGAAGCGTCGGGCGATCGCTGCGCGGTCGAGCGCCAGGTTCACGGCCTGGCGCGCTCGGACGTCGTCGAACGGCGGGCGATGGACGTTGAAGGTCAAGAAGCTCGTGTGCGGCTGCGCATGGCGGTGCAGTTGTGAGGCGTGCTGGGTGCGGACGGCGCCAAGAGGTACGGCGGCGACCTCGAGTGCGATGTCAGCCTGGCCGTCGAGCACGGCCCGGATCCGCGCGCCCGCGTCTGGTTGCATCTGGATGTCGATCCGATCGGGGTATCCGTCGGGCTGGGCGGCGCGCGACCATGCGTGGAAGCGGCCGTTGCGCACGAGCAGCAGGCGCCGGCCGGGCACCAGCGACTCGACGCGGTACGGGCCGGTTGACGGCACTGGCGTGGAGGACAGCGTCGTGCGTGGTGTGCCTGGCGGCACGGGGCGCGCGGGCGCGAGCACGAGCTTCAACAGGAGGTCCGGATCAGGCTGCGTCAGCCGGAGGATGACGGACCCGGCTCGGTCATCGGTGAGGACCCCGGCGGACAGGTTGCAGCTTGACGGGCTGCGCGCGCACGCGTGCGCGCCGCGTAGCGCCGAGAACAGTGGGGCCGCGTCGCTTCCGAGCACGAACAGGCGCTCCAGTTCGCGACGGAGGTCCGAGGCACGGACGGGCACGCCGGTCGAGTACCGCAGCCCGGGACGCAGAACAAACGCATACGTCCGGCCGCCGTCGGTTGGCTGCGGCAGCGCGGCCGCCAGGTCGGGCACGAGCTGCGCGACCCCGGAGTCGTCGGTCAGCGCGACGAGGCTGTCTCCGGTTGCTGCCCAGATCGCGGGATGGATGTCCGACGCGTCCGCGGGGTCCAGTGTGCGGAACGACGAGTAGGCGACCCGGAGGGTTCCGCCGCGATGCTCCAGCCCGGCAGGCTTGCCGGCGGCGACCCATGGGATCCCACCGACGAGCGTTACCCCGAGCGGTGCAGCGCCGACGGTGAAGCGATGCCGGACCGCTCCGGTCTGGGGATCGACCGAGATCAGCTGTCCGCTGCCCGCGTCGGCGACCCAGACACTGCGGGGGCCCGCGGCCACGCCTTCGGGCGCTTGCCCGATTGGGACGGTCGATGTGACGGCGTTGGTAATCGGGTCGACGCGTGAGAGTGTCCCGTCGAGCGTGTTGACGACCCAGACGGCGTCTTTTCCAACCGCGAGTGGGCCCGCCCCGCCGCCGACGGCGACCTCGGTGAGCGTCGAGCCGTCACGCGGGTCAATCCTGACGAGTTTGTGGGCGAGCGGCTCGGTTATCCAGATCGAGCCGAAACCGACGGCGATCCCGCGGGGGGAGGCCTGCAGCGGGATCGACTCGCGCGTTGCCCCGGTGCGCGGGTCAAGCGGGATCACGGCGGCGCCGTCGGCGTCTGCCACCCACACTGCACCCGCGCCGATTGTCACGCTCACTGGGCGGCGTCCGGCCGGGATCGTCTGAACGACCTGCCCCGAGCGCGGGTCGATCCGCGAGACGCTGCCGTCGAGCGAGTTGGCGACCCAGATTGAGCCGGCGCCGGCGGCGATGCCCGCGGGCGAGCTGCCTACAGCCACGGTCTGATCGACGTGTCCTGCACGTGTGTCGATCCGCGTCACTGTGCCGTCGGCGCCATTGCTCACCCACACGCGCCCGCCCTCGCTCGTGATGCCGGCAGGGGCAGACCCCACCTGGACGCTGACGGCGACTCGGCCCGTGAGTGGATCGACCCCGCCGGCGCCATCCGCGGGCACCGAACCCTGCGGTGAGCGCTGCTCACCGGTCAAAATGACGATCGCGATCGATACCGCAGAGACGATCGCCGCAGCGCCGACGATCGCGAGGCGTAGACGCCGCCCGCCCGACGCCACCGCCACGGGTGTCTGGGTGCTGCTCGGCGGCGTCAGGTCGAGCGAGGCGTCCTGCGCGAGCACGGCGTCGTGCAGGCGGCGCAGCTCAGGCCCCGGTTCGATGCCAAGCTCCTCGACCAGCGACGTGCGCGCCGCTCTGTAGGCGGCGAGCGCATCGGCCTGGCGTCCGGAGCGGTACAGCGCGACGATCAGCTGCCCAACGAGCCGCTCGCGAGTCGGGTACGTCGTGGCGAGATTCTCGAGGTCAGGGATCACCGCGGCATCGCGCCCGAGCGCCAACTCGGCGCCGATTCGGTCCTCCGCCGCGGCGAGCCGCAACTCGGCAAGGCGCCCCACCTCCGCCCGAGCCCAGTCCTCATCAGCGACCTCGGCATACGGCTGACCTCGCCACAGCGAGAGCGCCTCGCTCAATCGTCTGGCGGCCGTGGCCGGGTCGCCGGTCCTGAGCGCCTCCCGACCCTCGCGCACGAGCGCCTCGAACTGCAGCGCGTCGATGTCGGGCGCGTGCAGCACGTAGCCGGGATGTTTCGTGGCGAGTACATCACCCGCGCCGACATCGCGAAACACCTTGCGCAAGCGTGAGAGGTAGGAATCAAGGCTTTGCGACGCGCTGGCGGGCGGCTCGCCGTGCCACAGCTCCTCGATCAAGCGGTCCCGCGAGACAGTCTCGCCTGCGTGCACGAGCAGGATCGCCAGCAGGGCGCGCTGGCGCCCTCCGCCGACGGGCACCGCCCGTTCGTTCTCGTACGCCTCGAGCGGCCCCAGCACGCAGAACCTCATACAACGACGACGCTACAACCGCCTGCAAGGCGGCTGCAAGGACCCTTCAAGTATCCGGCGGCAGCGTACCCCCGGTATCCGATCCAAGGAGGTATGTCGTGAATCGCCAGTCGCTGTTCAGAGGGATCGTGGGGTCTGCGGCGGTTGCCGCGCTTGCGCTGGGGGGATGTGGCGAACAGGATAAGGCGACGTCTGTTGCCAAGGCCGCGATCGCAACCGTGGGCTCAGGCAGCGAGGCCACCTCGCCCAGCACCGCCACGACCGGTTATCCAAGCTCGATCGCCGTGCTGGGCCACTCAGGGGCGACCGGCGAGGACTCAGACCCATCTCAGCCGCATGTAGAGATCCGCGCGAACTCGTGGGCCACCGGGACGAACCCGGCCGTCAACAGCGTGTACCTGAGGATCCTCGCGAAGAACCCGGCGATCAAAGGTCACCACTTCAACTTCGCCCAGGCCGGCGCCACCGTCGACCGCCTGATCGTCCAAGCGCAACAAGCCGTGGCGCTCACGCCAAAACCACAGCTGTTCCTCGTCCAGATCATGGACAACGACATCGTCTGTCCAGCCCACGCCAGCGACTACGCAGGCTTCCGGACAAAGCTGCTCACCGCCCTCGCCATCCTCCACCACGGCGCTCCGAACGCCCGCATGTTCCTCGTCAGCCAGTGGGGAAGTCCCCCGACGTACTGGAAGGCGCTCAGTTCAGCGCAACGCCGGGCATACGGAAGTTCGAGCCCACAAGGCCCATGCCAGTTCCTCACGCCCAAGGGCAAGCCGGTCCCGAAGGAGCTCGCGAGACTCGACGGCATCATCCATCACTACGAGGCGCAGCTCAAAGCGGCCTGCACGAGGACGCCTCGCTGTACTTACGACGGAGGCGCGTTCGGTCGTCAGATCGACATGCACAGGTTCATCTCCGAAGACCTCAACCACTTCTCGGTCAAGGGACATGCCGCAGCCGCCGCAGTCGCGTGGTCGACGATGCGACGGCTCGGGGTGATTCCCCGATGACCGCCGCCGTTACCGGCGCGCAGATCGTGCGCTTATGACGAGTCGCCTGTGTTGACGTCCGTCGCCGAACTCGATCGTTGGGCCATCTGTTGTGACGACTCCGGACGCGACTGACTGCCTGGGCCGGCGGCTAGCACCGCCGGCCCGTGCGTGGGCAACTGGTCGAGAAGGGGAGAGTGTTGAGGCGTTAGGCGGCGAGCCCGCCGCTGTCCTCAGCATTGGCCGATCGCAGCATCGCCGCCGCATTGCAGGCGGAAGCAGTGCGGCGCCAGGTGCTATCGCAGCCGCGGTTCTGCGGGAGCGGGCATGCGGCGATCGCTGTCATTGGTGGGTGCCCCAGTCCGGGTGCACGGATACGAGTGGCCATGCGAAGCGCTTGAACGTTGTGCCGTCGAGCTTGGAGATGCAGAGCCTGTAGGGAGGTTCACTCGCGCTCGCACCCGGGCCGAGGTCCGACCTGGCGCGGCAGCGGAAGGCGACCTGCTTGCCGTCGGGTGACCAGGCGCCCGTGTCCACCCCGGCCAGCGGCAGACGGTGCAGTCCGCGCCCGTCGGGACGGATCGTGGCGAGCTTCTCGTTGCGAGGCTCGCGCGAGGTGCTTGGGCACTGGTCGCCGTAGATGCACCAGAAGCCGAACAGGATTCGCTTGCCGTCTGGCGAGAACTTGGGGATCCCCGCGCCTGGCGCCCATCGCGGGAACCTGTAGACGGTGCGCTCGACTCTGGTGGCGACATCGACGGCGATGAGCTTTCCCGGTCGCGGGACCTGGGTGCTTGTGTCTCGCTGGAACACGATCGTGCGACCATCCGGCGACCACGTCGGATAGTGATCCTCGAAACCGTGTGGCGGCCTGGAGATCTCCCGGACGTGGCTGCCATCGGCGTGTGCGACAGCGATTGCCACTCGCGAGGGTCCCGGGGCTGAGCGTGGACCGGTGGCACGACCGAACGCGATCCGGCTTCCGCCTGCTGCCCAGGCCGGCTCGCTGTCAGACCAGCAGTCACCGTGACAGTGCGTAACCTGGCGGAAGCCTTTGCCATTTACATTGACTGCGTAGATGGCCTCGTCGGGACCGGGCATTGAGCTGTCGAGCTTGCGTCGCTCAAGGAGGATGGTGGAACCGTCGGGTGACCAGACTGGGTTGTGGTCGTCTCGGCCTTTTGGCGATGTCGTGACGCGCCGCAGGCCGCTGCCGTCAGGACGGACGACCCAGACGTCGAACGCTCCGACCTCGCCCGGGCGCATGAACACGATCAAGCCGTCGCGCGGGCTCGCCTCCCCCGCGCCAGCGGCGACACGTGGCGCAGCCTTTGACTGTGGCGTGCCGCCGGCGATGAACGGCAGCGCCGCGAGAGCAGCCGCTCCGATGAGAACACTGGCCACAACCTTCCGCCTGCGGCGGAGCGCTCCCGTACTGATCGACACGGCTTGAGTGATCTGTGACATGTGATTGCCTCGCGGTTCGTGGGTTCGGGTTGTTGCGTGGCGATTCGCGTCGTCCGTTCCGTCCCAAGTGCTTCGCAAACGTACGGGGGGACGGGCGTGTTGTCGCCGGGGGCGACCTCCGATCGACTGGGGGCAAGCCCCCGTTCTTCACGGTGGGCAGCGTGGTGTTGCCTCAGCGCCTGAAGCTCCCTGTTCCGGACGGTTTGCGTCCCGCGGTCGTGCTCGTTCAAGACTGGGACGGCGGGTCGCACGGTCCGCGATCAGACTGCTACCGATCAGCCCGGTCGCCGAGCTCGAGGGCGCGCTCGATGAGTCAGGTCGTTGGTCCGCCCGATGCGATCCCGCGTAAGGCGCCGCTCGATCGACTCTGATCCGAGATGATGCGGTTGCGCTGTGACGGTGGATCGGCGACCGCGGATCGGCGGAAGTCGCTCTGCCGACCGTCGGGCGCTGTGACGCTGCGGGTGCCTCGAGACGTCATTGTGGCCGCGGACGTCAAGCGCGGCGCGGCCGGTCTCGGCGTCGATCGCGAACGGTGCGACCGAATGTGTGTGCAGGACCAGCCGGTTGCCCCCACCACCGAGCCGGCTGGCCGCCCGCGGTCAGCTCGTAGGCCGGGACGCCTACTGCCGCCAGGGGTGCACGACCAGGAACGTCGGCCCTGGTGTGACCTTGGTGAAGGCGAGAACGCCCCGGTAGCGGGTCCAGCTGTAGACAAATTCCTGGTCCGTCGCGTCTGCTGGATAGGTCGGTCGCAGCGTGACGCGGTCTCCGTGGACGGTCGCCGTTCCGCCCTCCGGGATGCCGTCGGCGGATCCGCGCCACTGGAACCGACCACCGGCGATGGTCAACGTGAACTGGCCGTAGTTGCTCGGGTTGTCCTCGCCCTGCTCGAACTTCGGGTTGTCGAGCAGCTGGGCGCGGGTGACGTTCGAGCGGTAGGTGCCGTCGATCGGCGAGGACTGTCCTGTGCCGGCGGTGGCATTGCCGCCGCATTTGGAGACCGTCGGTGTGCCGCCGGCGCCGAGGCCTGACTTCAGGCTCTGAATCTCCGCGATCGCCCTCTTGGTCTGGGCATCCCGGTCGAGGCTGCCGTACACGGGTCGTAGCGCGTTCCGGAGCGCGCGTAGGTCGGAGCCAGTGGCCGTGACCAACTTCAGCCCGCGCTGACAGAGGACTTGGGTGGTCTGAGCGTCGAGCCCCGCGAAGGCCTTCACCGTCGGCCCCACGGCGGCGGGCGCGGCGCCGGTAAGCGCCTGCTTCTGCTTCTCGGAGAGCGCGTCGAACGAGCGCCGGTTCATGACCAGCGTCACGATGCGGGGCCAGAGGTTGACGTTCGCGGTGAGCGCTCGGGCTCCGCGGTTGTACGCGTTGCCGGCGATTACGTCGACGTCGAGCTCGGCGCCGTCCAGCCGCGACACGGCGGCTGGGTCGCTGGGGGCATAGACGACCGACCTGCCGCCGAGCGCGGCGAAAGTCTGGATGGCGACGCCGCCGGGGCGGATCCCGATCCGCGCGCCGGCGAAGTCCGTGGGCCGGCGGAGCACTCTTGAGATGCCGAGAGGCTTGCGCAGGAAGCCGGGCAGCACGGCGAGCCCGATGAGATCCTGCTTGCCGACTCGATTGATCATCTCGGCCGGCAGATGGGTGGTCAGTACCCGCTGCTCGAGCGCGTAGCTGTCGATCAGCATCGGCGCGACGAGTGCGCGGAGGCTCCGAACGCCGACCTCGTCCCATGAGCGGGCGGCGATCTTCGCGATGTCGATGCGGCCGGCGCGGACGTCCGCGATCGTGCCGCGGTCGTAGTCAGGGTCGTTCGCGCGCCAGCCGCGGCGGAACTCGATCCGGATCGTCCCGCCGGAGCGCCGCTGCACCTCGTGGATCCAGTTCTGCACGTCGAGCGTGCCGTTCTCGTGATCGGCGAGTGTGAGCACGACGGGCTTGTCGCGGACGGGCTTGCCGGTTCTGTCGAGCTTCGGAGAGCCCCCGCAGCCGGCGGTGAGCGCGGCAACCGTGGCGAGGATGCAGAGGGCGCCGGCCTTCGTCGCGCCGGTTGCGCGGTGATCAGGGTGGGGTCGGTTTGGTCCGACTTGATGGTGCGGCGGTCCCACAGGCTCAGTTCCCGGTGTGCAGTTGAACATGATGCGCGAAACGTATGTGTCGTGGCATTCGCGGTCGCCGGGGGCGACCTCCGA
>CAVOHJ010000013.1:0-40888 GCA_963695625.1 uncultured Actinomycetota bacterium
CCAGTGGCGCCAGATCCCGTTGAGGGACACCACCGGCGCCACATGCTGGGGCACCGCGGGCAGCGCCGCCGCAGTCTCGCGGGTGAAGATCGACCCGCCGGTCACGCCGACACCCGCTCGCCCAGATCCGCCCCGGCGCCCGACTCCGAGCGCCTGGCCCTCGCCGTCGCCGGGGCCATCGCCAGCGTCCACCGACGCAGCAGTCGCAGCAGGTGCTCCCAACGGGCGAGGTGCGCCGACAGATCGTCGTCACGGGACAACGGGCGCTCGAGGCCGGGCGGGATCTTCTGCCGCTCACGTCGCAGCGAGGCGCGGGCGCCGCCCGGAGGGGCAAGCAGCAGATCGACCAGGCCCACCTTCGCCCTCGCCTCGGCCAGCGTGATCTCCTGAAACGGCGTCGCCAGCTGGCCGGCGACGCGGAGTCGGACGGACTCCGCCCGCTGGTGGGTCGGAAGCCCCACGAGCGCTCCCAGCAGTTCCGCTCCAAGTCTCAGCGCGGGGCCCAGCTCGGGGTAGCGGATCGCCGTCTCCTCGATGATCTGGTCCGCATTCATGCCGACGCACCTGGTGTCCCACCACGCGCCGGCGTCGGCGGGCATCCGCAACCCGGCAAAGCCGTCCCGCGCATAGAAGAGAACGAGCGCCGCCAACCCGTCTCCGGGAAGCATGACCAGGGGCTCATGCGCAGCCGCTCGCTCCGCGCGGGCCAGCGCGTCGGCGGCGAATCGGGTCTCGTACCAGTGCACCCGCCAGTGCAGCTCCACCCGAGGCAGCGTCGTATGCACCAGAGACTCGTGCAGGACGGGCAGGGGAGCGGCGCGTGACGCGATGGCCTGATGCGCCCACCCCATGCGCGCGACGATCGCAACCGCGGCAGCGAGATCCTCCGCCGCGACCAGAATGTCGATGTCGCCCGGGCTGCGCACGCCGACGTCTCCGTACAGCTCGCGGGCCAGAACGCTTCCTTTCAGCGCCAGCGCACGGACCCCGTGCGATTCGAGTTCCTGCAGGATCGCAAGCGTGGTGAGCTCATGCGTCCTGCCGCAGGAGCGCGCCGCCGATGTCCAGGCGAGGATCTCGTCCTCCAGACGAGGATCGACGGCGACACCGAGCCCCAGCAGTCGCGTTCCCACCAGGCCCGTGAGCCGCAGGCGACCGAGCAGCTCCGAGAGACGAGTCGGGTCACATCCCTCGAGCAGTCCCACCACCGTCTCGGAGTCCCGAAGGCGGCGCTCTTGGGTCCCGCACATCAGGAGCACCAGCCGCCGCTCGGCGACGGTCGCGCGGGCGGCCCCGGTGCCGCGCGGAGGAGAGGTGACTCGAGGCGTGCGCCGAGAGACGGCCGTGGAGGTCATCATCTTCAGTATGCCCCGGACCCGGGGACGTTCCACGGCGCCACGTGCATCATCGCTCCGGTCGGCACTAATGAAGGACCCGGTCGGCCAGCTCCAGCAGCCGCGTGACGAAGGCGCCAAGGCTGAATCGGGCGAGCACATCGGCGCGCGCCGCGTCCCCCAGCCTCCGTGCGAGCCCGCGGTCAGATAGGAGCCGGTTCACCCCGTCCGCCAGCGCTCCGGGCTCGTTGGGCACGATCAAACCGGTCTTGTCGTGAGTGATGTAGTCGCTGACGCCGGGGGCATCGGTCACTACCACCGGCTTGCCGCGGCCCATCGCGTTGAGATACGTCTGCTGGCCGGCGCTGCGATCGGTACCGGCGAGCAGCGGCACCACGACGACCGCGGCCGAGCGCTCGCGCGCCTCGTACGCCTCCGCGGGCAGGAACCCGACCTCGACGTTGCCACCGGTGATCGGAGGCAACGGCAAGCGTGTGGCCAGTGTCAGCCTGGCGTTGATGCTGGGCGCCGCCTCGACGAGTGCCCGGTAGTCACGCAGCGAGTTGCCGCCCGCCAATACGCCGTCGCCGGTGGGCTCGTGGGCCAGTAGCTCTGCCGTGGCGCAGAATGGAGTGAAGTGCACTCGGCCGGGGTCCACTCCCCAGACGCGCGGAAACGTGTCGAGCTCATGGCGCGACAGCACCGCATAGTGGACGTTTGTTCCGTCGAGCATCCGGATCGCGGTCCGCCCCAGCCGGCGACCGTGGCGCGGGGCGGCATCGACGCCCACCGGCGCCGGGGTCCGGAGCAACCGGTCGAGCACGCGGCTTCCGGGCTGCCAGGTGGCGTCGGCCAGCAGCACCGGGTATCCACGCCGCGCGAGCAGAGCCGCCCCCAGCAGGTCGACGTAGCCGCGCCTCACACCGGAGGCGCCGAGCAGGATGGCCGGCTGCTTGGACCGGGCCAGGCGCGCGAGTGCGGCACCACGGCCCTCGCGGACGTCGACCGGCTCCGCGCGGGCGGTCCACTCTGGATGCCAGGGAAAGATGTAGGTGCTGGTGTATCGCGTCATCGCCTCTGCCAGGTTCGCTCGAGCCACGTGGACCGCGGGCGGCCGGGGCCGCCGCGCCTAGTGCAACGTTCCGTAAGTCCCTTGATGATCTGGCGAGTGGCTGGGCGTGCCTGGGCGGTGTCCGCCGGCCCAGCTCGTACCGGGCGTACATGCCGGGCCGGCGGACCCGGCCAGGCGCGTCCAGACGCCGTCAGAGCGCAAGGGAGTTCGGAATCGGTGCATTAGGACCCCACGTAGCCGCTGCCGTCAGCCAGCTCCCGTCGTGCGCGCTCCATGTTCTCTGGCGGCACCGGACCGTAGCCGGAGAACCCATGGCTTGGATAAACCGGACGCACGGCCTGCTGGGCACGATGCTTGGCGGCGAACTCGTCGGCGGTGCCCACCACCTGCGCTGGATTGCCGACGACGATCGTGCCCGCCTCGACATCTCGCCGCACCACGGTCCCGGCGCCGACCACCGCGTCGTCGCCGACCGTCACCCCGGGAAGGATGATCGCGCCCGCCCCGACGTACACCCGCTTGCCGATGTGGACTTTGGCGATTCGCGTATAGCCGGTGAAGTGCCGGGTGCTGGCGTCGTGGGCGATGATGTGCGCGTGGTTGGCGACGACCGCCTCGTCATCGATCGAGATCAGCCACAGAAAATCGGGATCGACCGTGGCGGTCTCATTGATGTAGACGCCCGTTCCGAGCCTGAGGCCGCGGCGCACCATCCACGTGTCGGTGGGCTGGCCGCGCACGCGGCGCATCGCGTTCCGGCGGCGGCGGATCATCTCGGCTTTCAGGTCCACGCTCACTGACTCTCCCCCGCGGCGGCGGTGGCAAACGTCCGCAACGCGGACGCCACACGTTCGTCGTGGGCCGACAGGCGACGGCTGCGACGCATCCAGAGCGAGAATTGCAGCCGGCGCGCCACCACCGCGCGCAGCCGTTGCGGACGTACCACGAGCTTGGCGGCCAGGAGCGCGGCCTGTCGGTGGCGTCGATCGGCCATCGCAGCCTCCAGCGCCGCCCACAGCCGGAGCCCGCACCACCGGTCAAGCAGTCGTGACGACCACCAGGAGCGCCCGACGCACGAGCGCACGATCCGGTCGTGGGTCTGAGCCGGGCCGTCGGAGTGCAGGGACTTCGACCCCGCGTGCACGTGATACAGGCAGACCACCGACGGCGTGATGACGCCGGAGCCGCGTTCGAGCACCCGCAACCACAGATCCCAGTCCTCGGCGTAGCCGAGCTGGGTGTTGTATCCGCCGGCGGCCACCACCGCGTCCCGAGCGACGAGCACGGCACTGGCGGAGAGCGGGTTGAGGGGAATCAGCGCGGCAGGCGAGCGCAGTGTGCGGGCCCGCGGCATGACCGTGCCGGCATAGGCCGGCGGGTGACTCGGGTCGTCGAAGCACGCCATGCTGGCCCCGGCCACCAGCACGTGACTGCCGCGAAGCTTCCACAGAAGCTCGAGGTGGTCGGGCAGCCACTCGTCGTCGGAGTCGAGCATCGCCAGCCAGGGCTGTGTCGCCGCCGCCACCGCGGTGTTCCGAGCCGCGGCGGCACCCTTGTTTCGCTCGTGCCGGATGACGCGCGCACCGTAGGCCCGCGCGATCTCCCCCGACTCGTCATCGGAGTGATCGTCAATCACGACGACCTCCGCCGGTGCGTACGGCCGCTGAGCCTGCACGCTGGTCAATGCGCGCGGAAGTGTGTCGGCCCGGTTGAAGGTGGGAATGATCACGGAGATAGGCAACGTCACGCGCCCCGGCTGAGCGGGCGCAGCGTCAGGCACTCCGTTTCCGAACCTTCGTTCCACAAGCAATGATCGGTCCTCTGGCTTTGACGACAGTGTCCGCAGGCGCAAAGTGCACAGCGCCGCTCACGAAGTTGTCAAACAAGCCGCAGCAGGCTCCCGCTACCCTAGCGGAGATCGAGCCAACCTCCCGCACGTCAGCGACGCGCGCAGGATCCCGGATGCCATCGTGCCCCAACGGCGCCCACGGCACCGGCTGGACTGGTAAGGAGAGTCCGTCGTGGTGACACGCGCTCCCGCCCCGCACCGGGGCGATCGCAAACTCAACCTGATCGGGGCCGCGGTGGGCGTGGTCTGCGTGATCGCCGCCGTGGCGATCGTGCTGATCGCCACATCCGGTGGCCCCAGCCCCGGCGGGCCGGCGCACCACGGCTGCCGACAGGTGGGTGATAGCGAGTCGCCGTTCGCCTGCTCGTCGGTGTGGAACGCGCCGCTGGTGGCCAATGCGCCGCTGTCACCGCATTCCTCGCAGTACACCGCGCAACTCCGCGCGCAGGTCAAGGAGTACGGAGGCTGGATCAACACCTACAGCTACAGCGTCCCCGTGTACACGGTCCCTCGCGACCAGCGCCGGGTGCCCGTGACACTTGACACAAGCGGCGCGGGCTCCGCCGACGAACTGGCCCGGGCGTTCAAGCAGGGGGTTCCCATTCCGCAGGGAGCCAAGCCGGCCGCCGGCCAGGACCAGCACATGGTGATCTGGCAGCCCAGCACCAACACAATGTGGGAGTTCTGGCACGCCCAGCAGGTGCACGGGGCATGGCACGCGCGCTGGGGCGGAAAGATGACCAACGTCTCGTCCAACGCCGGGTACTTCTCGAATCCGCCCGACTGGGGCGCAACCGCAACGAGCCTGCCGTTGATGGGCGGACTCATCGGCATCCGGGAGCTCGAGTCCGGCCGCATCGACCACGCGCTGGCGATGGCCATCCCGCACGCCGCGACCGGGGTCGTCGCGTTCCCGGCACAGCGCAGCGACGGCAACGAGCACGCGAGTGGCGAGATTCCGGAGGGGACGCGGTTTCGCCTCGATCCCCATTTCAACGTCGCCGCACTGCATGTGCCGCCGATCATCCGCATCCTGGCGCAGGCAGCACAGCGCTACGGGATGATCGTTCGCGACCAGTCCGGGACCGTCTCGCTGTATGGGCAGGACCCGACTCCGTTGGGCCACAATCCGTATTACGGGCCTCGCGGGCTGTTTGACAACCTCTCCCCCGCCGTGGTGATGCGATATTTCCCTTGGAGCCACCTGCAGGTGGTGCGCCCCGCCAAGGTCACCGGGTAGGCGACGGCCATCGGCGTGTTCCGCGGTGCCTCCGCGCCCGCGATGTCACGGCGCGGACATCCGCGCCCGGGCGCGCTCAACCCTGCGTCAGGGCGTGCCGATGGGAGGCGTGAGAATGAGCTCCGCTATCCGCATCGCGCGTCTCGTCAGCGTCGCCGTGCTCACCTGGCTCGGCTCCGGCGTCCTCGGGGCGATCGCTCCGGCGCCGGCCACCGCCGCCGGGGCCCGCATCCGGATCGCCGCGCCCCAGCAGGCCGCAACCGTGGCCTGGCCCGGCCGGCCGTTTGCGCCCACCAGCGTCTGGAACCGGCCGCTGAGCAGTAGCGCTCCGCTGGCGGTCCACTCGCGCTCGTACGTCGACGAGATCGTGCGCCAGGTCGATGATTACGGGCCATGGCTGAACACGTGGTCCTACAGCACCCCCGTGTACCTCGTGCCCGCCGACGAGAGCACGACCCGCGTGACCCTCGACACCTGGGGCCCGGACCTCCAGGCCTCGTGGGACGCCGTGCCGTTGCCTGCCGACGCCGTGCCCTCCGAAGGGACCGACGAGCAGCTGACCGTATGGCAGCCCTCCACAAACCGGCTGTGGGAGTTCTGGAAGCTCCACCGGGTCCACGGCGCCTGGCACGCGCGGTGGGGCGGCGAGATGCAGGACGTCTCACACAACCCCGGATACTTCACCCACAGCGCGACCACCAACGACTGGGGCGCCACCGCCACCGGGCTGCCCCTGCTCGGCGGGCTGATCACCACCGCCGACCTACAGCGCGGCTACATCGATCACGCGCTCGCGATCTCGCTGGTGGAGACGGCTCCGCGCTACTACGCGTGGCCCGCGCAGCGCACCGACGGCTACGTCTTCACGCCCGGGGTGGCGCAGATCCCCGAAGGCACCCGCTTCCGCCTCGACCCCCGGTTGAACATCGCGTCGCTGCATCTGCCGCGGCTCGTCCGGATGATCGCCGAGGCGGCACAGCGCTACGGGATCATCGTGCGCGACAAGAGCGGCGCCGTGTCGTTCTACGGACAGGACCCGGTGCCCGGCCAGCCCAGCCTGTGGGGCGCGGCGTTCCAGGGCCAGTACCCGAATAACCTGCTGCGGTCGTTCCCCTGGAATCGCCTTCAGGCGGTGGCGTCGACCGTCTCCTGCTGCTGGGGCCCCCGACCGTGATCGGCCCGACCCCGCCCATCGCGGCCCGCCCGCGCCCCCGGTCGAGCGCCCGCGGCCGCCGGCACCGCGTGACGTGAAGAGCGACTCCAACAGCTCCGCCGAGCGCGCGACGTCGTAATCGCGCAGCACGCGCTCGCGTCCGGCCCTCCCCCATCTGGCGCGGAGCTCCGGATCGGCCGCCAGCCGCGCCAGCGCGTCGGCGATGACGTCGTCTCGGCCGGGGGGGAGCAGGACGCCGTTGGCGCCGTCATCCACGAGTTCGGCGATGCCGGCGATGCGCGAGGTCACCACCGGCAGCTCGTTGGCCATCGCCTCCATCAGCACGACCGGCAGTCCCTCGGCGAAGCTCGGCAGGCAGAACACGTCGGCCTCGCGGTAGAGCGGTGCCACCCGCGCCCCGGTGAGCGCGCCGGTGAACGTAAGCTGCTCGGCCACCCCCAGACGCCGCGCGGCCCGCTCGAGCTCGTCGCGGTAAGGCCCGTCGCCGACGAGCACGGTCTCGATCTGCACCTCGCCCTGGCGGAGCGTCGCCAGCGCCCGCAGCAGAACCAGCACACCCTTCTCGGGCACCAGGCGACCGACGAACAGCAGACGCACCGGCGCACCGGCGGTCGCGGCCTCGGACGCCGCGCCGCGGGCGGGAAGCGCTCGCACGTCGGCGCCGTCCAGTCCGCAGCGTACGACGGAGAGCTTGTCCCAGTGCTCTGGCTCCACCAGCTTGAGCAGTTGTGAGCGGCAGAAGTCGCTGATGCACGCCGTGAACGCGGCGCGGCGCACCTTCTCGGCCAGCGCGTATCGCCTCACCTCGTCGAACTCGGTGTAGCCGTGCATCGTGAAGCTCCACCGAAAGCCGTCGGGTTGGCCGAACTCGGCCGCCAACAGGGCCACCGCGCTCGCGACGTTGGCGAAATGGGCATGGATGTGACGCACGTCGCGCTGACGGCATTCCGACCAGATCAGGATGGACTCGGCGAAGTAGAAGAGCTGCCAGAGGGTGGCCCGGAGCCCACCCCCGCTCATCGCCAGCGCCAGCCGCAGCGTGGCGAAGTAGCGGCCGGGACGGGTCAGCGCGGCCCGCAGGTGCGCGGCGGCGAAGCGCGCCTTGTGCAGCGGGAACACGGAGAACGTCTCGTCCGCGGCGGTCTGGTCGGCGGCGCTCAGCAGCTGGTCCCCGGGGGTCTTGCGGATCGACATCGTCACCACGTCGACCCCCCGGGCGCGCAGCGCGTCGAGCTCTCGGGCGATGAACGTGTGCGACACCGCCGGGAACGCGGACACCAGGTAGGCGACGCGGCAGGCCGGACGCTGGTCGTTGGCATCTGCCATCGTCTGGCCTGAATGTACCGGCTCCCGATAAGCGTGCGGGGGCGGCGGGCGGGCCCGTTGCGCTACGCCGCCTACGCGGCCCAGGCATGGCTTGCCGCCTCGGCGCTATACCTGCTCCTGCTGCTCCTCGCGGGCCGCCGACAGGCTGATCCGACGGCGGAAACGGACGCGCCGTCGGACGTGCGGGTCGCGGTGCTCGTCCCCGCCCACGACGAGCAGGCCGGCATCGGCGCGGCTGTCGACGCCCTCATGCGACAGGACCATCCTCCCCACCTGACCGACGTGATCGTGGTTGCCGACAACTGCGCGGATGACACGGCGGCACGGGCGGGCTCGGCCGGCGCTGCGGTGTGGGAGCGGGATGCTCCGGAGGCCCCGGGCAAGGGCCCGGCGCTGGCGTGGGCGATTGAGCGGTTGTGGCGGGAGCTGCCGCAGACCGATGCGGTCGTGATCGTCGACGCCGACTGCGCCGCCTCTCCGAACCTCTGCTCCACGATCGCCGCCGAGATCGCCCGCGGCCGGCATGCCGTCCAGGTTCCCTACGAGGTCTCCAACCCGTCCGAGTCCCCGACGGCCGGCCTGCGGGCGGCAGGATTCGCGCTCAAGCACGTCATCCGCGCCCGCGGCCGCGCGCGCCTGGGCCTTTCCTGCAACCTGTTCGGTACCGGCATGGGCTTCTCGGTGACACTGCTGCGACGCGTCCCGTGGCCGCACTCCGTGACCGAGGACACCGAGCTGTTCGTCCGGCTGACTCGCGCCGGCTACCGCGTGGCCTATGCGGACGCAGCCAGCGTCACCTCCCCGATGCCGACCACCGCTGACCAGGCGACGCAGCAGCAGCTCCGCTGGGAGTCGGGCAACGCGCAACTCGTGCGCCGAGAGCTTCCCGGGCTCGTGTGGCAGACGGTCGCGACCGGAGACATCCAGGGTCTGGGCGCCGCGGCCGAGCTCGCCGTCCCGTCGCAGACGCTTATGGCGGCCGGCGGGCTGGTGCTGCTCGGGGGCGGCCTGCTGGCAGCGGACCGGCGGTTGGTGGCGAGCTCGGCGGTCACGATCGCCGCTCAGGCAGCGTATGTGCTCGGCGGCCTCGCGGCGGCGGGCGGGGCAGGATTGATCCTCGAGGCGCTCGTCCACGTCCCCGGTTTCGCAGTCGCGCGCCTGCGGGTGCTGGGGCGAGTGGCCACAGGCCGGGGTGCCCGCACCTGGGAGCGGACAACGCGCGCCGGCGCTAACAGGGAGGTCTCCGATGCAACCCGCTGACGTCCGCACGATCACCCGTCGCACGCGGCGGGTCGAGGGGTGGTTCTCCGCCGAGGCCGCGGCCCTGTTCGGGCTTCTGGACGAAGCCCAGCGAGCGGCGGGGGTGGAGGGCCATCTGTTCGAGATCGGGGTGCATCACGGCCGCAGCGCCGTGCTGCTCAGCCAGCTCGCCCGTCCCGGGGAGCGCTTGGGCGTATGCGATCTGTTCGGCGAGCAGACCCAGAACGTATCGGCGTCAGGCTCCGGGAACCGGGCGATATTCGAGGGCAACATGGCTGCCCTGGCACCGGGGTTCGATCGTCTGGACGTGTTCGCCACGGCCTCGGATCAGCTCACCCCCGACCGGATCGGCGGGCCCTACCGGCTGTTTCACATCGACGGCGGCCACCTGCGCGAGGAGGCGCTGTCCGACCTGCGCCTCGCCGCCGGCGCCCTGCACGAGCGCGGGGCCATCGTGGTCGACGATCCCTTCAGCGTGGCTTGGCCCGGGGTCACCGAGGGGATCCTCTCCTTCCTAGGCGAACGAGCCGACTTCGAACCTCTGATCCTCGGCTTCAACAAGCTGGTGGTCGTGCCCTCAGGCGCGCGGGGGCTCTATGAGCCATCGGTCAGCGACAGCGACGTCTGGTGGCAGTATTTCGACAAACGCGTGTGGTACCTCAAGGCGCTTCCCGTCGCCGGGCACTCCACCCACATCGTGATCGTGCCGGGCTGGCGGCAGCACCCGGAGCTCGGCCGCGCGGTGGCCCTCATGGAGACCTTCCGCCACGGCCTCATATACCGCGTGCGCGCGCTTCTCGGAGCCCTGCGGTCAGCCGCGGGCCGCCGCCGCGAGCCATGAGGGTGGGATGCGATACACGAGGACGCCACCCGCGCGGACGCCCCTGAGGCCGAGTCGCGTGAGGATCGGCGTCCACGACGACGAGTAGCGCGGAGCCTGGATGATCGCCCCAACGCCGTGGCCGACGATGAAGCTGCGCAGGACGAGCGCTGCTCCTGGCCCCGGCTGGTTGGCGCGCAGTTGCTTGACGATGGGCAGCGCCTGATATGCCGCCGGCGGGGCGCCGAAGTGGCCGCTCGCCATGCGGAAGTAGAAGTTCGCCTGTGCCTGCCAGAGCATGCTCGTGCCCTGGTTCGCCCAGGGCAGCGGCAGGACGACCTCATTGCGCCGCAGGAAGTTGCGATAGATGCCGCGGGAAAAGAACCGAGGCTCGCTGACTCGGCTGTGGAACAGCGCGGCCCGCGTACCTGCGTATGTCGCGTTGGTGGCGGGGATCAGCGACACAACCGACAGCGCCGCAAGCCCCCACTGCCACGGCCTCGTTCTGGTGCGCGACAACCAGAGCGCGGCAGCCACCGAGGCCGCCAAAGCAATGTAGAGGGCGATTCGTGCCGGCGCGAGCTCGTCGAACACCGGCAGATGGGTGAGGACCACCGCGGGGAGATCGAGACGCGTCGGTCCCTTGATATGCAGCTTCGCGCCCAGGGACCACACCCCTGCGACGACGATGGTGCCGAGCAGGATCCGTCCGGCTGCCGTGCGCCGCGCTTGGATGAAGTAGATGACCAGCATGACGATGAGCGGGAGGCCGAGGTAGGCGCCCTGTTCGCTGAGATCCCCGGTGAAGCTCCTCGTGGCCGAGTTCAACAGGCCTCCTCCGAGCCAGGTGATCCTCGTTGGGACAACGAAATTGAGCGCGTCCGAGACATACGTGTAGCCGGCCCCGAAGCTGTAGCCGGATCCGCGTGCGAGCGCGTAGTAGAGGTACGGCGCGCAGACCACGACTGTGACGCCATAGGCAAGCAAGGTAGGGGGCAAAAGCCCGACGAGGCGATTCCGGTAGGCGGGCGCGAACAGCCAAGCGAGCAGGAGGGCGGCCGCCGCGATCATCGTCATGGTGAGGAACAACTCAGTGGAGAGCAGCAGTTGGACGATCAGCGTGATCGCCAGCAATGTCACGTAGCGTCTGACACTGATCCGCCCGTCCATGCATTTGAGCGCGAGGAGCGCGCATATGGGGGCGCAGAAGATGAGGATGGTGTGCAGAAGGCCAAGGGCATGGGCCAGCTCGTAGGACGAAAAGCCATAGAGATAACCACCGAGGATGGAAGGCAGTTGGCGGCGGGAGACGTACAGGCACAGCCGGTACGCGGCCCATGCGCCCGTCGCCGGCCCGACGATGGTCAGAACGTTGAACGTGACGAGCGGACCGAACAGGGCGGTGAGCGGGCTCGCCACCAAGGCCGCGGCCGGCACACTCGTCGCCCGCGCGAGGTCGAGGCCCTGAGGGGTCCAGACGTCGTTCGATACCAGCGGATTCTGCAGATGCGCGATCGCGTGCGGCCACCACTTCAGCGCCCACATGAAGGCGGTCGGCACCGAGAACCGAACGGGGTAGGCAGAACCCGCGTTGCAGGCGCAGACGCTCGCGATGTGAGCCACGGTGTGGCGTTCGACCACGATCGCCACGATCAGATAGAGCACGAAGACGAGGCCGCCCGGATGGACGCGTGCAGCAGCGGTCACAGCCTCGAAGCGCCGCGACATCAGCGTGCGTCGGGCGGTGTGGGCTTGCGAGAGTGACATAGCGAAGGTCAGCCAGCCTCGGGGCGCCGGCGGTCATCAATCAGGGACGTGTCAACCAATCACACCACAGAAGAATGTGGCTGTTGCCCTTGTGAACGTACATAAGCGCCTCCTCTGCAGCGTTATCGGCTGTCGTCGGTGCGAACCCTGCCGTTCCGGACGGCGCACAATCGGGGTCGTCCACGTTCTTAGCAGAACGAGGGGCTTCGCCTCGCTTCTCCCGGCTCAGCTGCCACTCAGTGCAGCACGAGCGTCAGCGGTTGCTGGGCTGGCAACGATCGTGATGACGAACATTGCACAGCTTTGACACCAGTAGCAACAGCATCGCTCATCGTGTGGCCCGGACGACCAGCGAAATCTGATCCATCACCTTGGACCAGCCCTCGGTATGCCGGTCCCGAACGCTCTCACTGACGTCCTCGATCTCATGGAACCCGCTGTCACGCAGGATCATTTCCAGCACCGGCCAGGTCAGCAGCAGTTGATGGTCGGCACGCGTCTTGATCTGGTCTGGTCCAACGATGTCGGGGGCCGAGTACATGCCGAGAGTGGCACTCATCAGACTCCATGTATCTCGTGGCGCTGCTTTGAGGAAGGTCGTCGCGAGTGTTTCAAAATTTGGTACGTGAACCTGGAGGACCCCTCCAGGCCGCAGAACACGACGCCACTCTCCCAGGACGTCCGCAAGCTCTCGTGGATGAACGTGCTCGAGAAGGTGAATGGCAACGATCTCCTCGGCAAACCCGTCGGGGAACGGAAGGACTCCCGCTTGTGCCACTGCCTCGAGATGGTTGCCGCGCCAATCGGCGTCGACATGGATGTAGCCGGGCAGCGGGAATGGGCCACCGCCGAGCTCGATCTTGCGGCTTCCGACCGTGCCCTGGTCCAAGCCCAGGCGCCGCTTCGCCTTGGCCGGCAGGTAGGACAGGAGACGAGCCCAATACGGCCGATCGACGAGATACGCCCTCCTCAGTCGAATGGTTGCGACACGCGCAGCGCGCAGCGCAAACCCATACGCCCGCTCTCGGAGAGTCGGGAACGCGAACCCAAGCTCATCGACGGCAGCGGTGGGCATCGTGCTGCAGGCTAGCCGACACCGGCACGGTTCACGTCCCACCGATGTCGCCAAGCCGCTGAAGCAGAGGCGGCGGCGGCCCCCATCGACCCGCAAAGAACGCGACGAATCCAAGGCCGATCCCGACCACACGAGAAAGCGACGTCAGTTGATGCCGCGGTCGATAGAAGTCACGTCGCGTTGGCCTCAGGAGCGTCCGAAACGCAAGTCGCACTTGGCTGATTGCGCCGGACAGCAGGCCTTTGCGCCCTCCTGCGGCCAGCGCATACGCGAGCCCGTTGCGACAGAACAGATAGCCGTACGCGGCCGGCCGACTGAAGCCCCCAGGGCTCGTGCGAGCCTGCGCTTTGGTCACGACACCAACCTTCCACCCGAGTCTGCGTATCCGGAGACAGATCTCGGGCTCATCGAAATACATGAAGAAGTCACCGCGCATCAATCCGGCGGCGATCAGGGGCGCGGACCGCATCAACATCGCGCACCCGTCGATCCAGAGACATTCGGCGATGCCGTCCACCGGATCCACTGGCTCGTCTGTGACATGTCGCACGAGCGTCTTGGCGTCGTCGACCCCCCCAAACGAGTAAACGCCGTCGTCATCTGCTCGTCTGAGCGCGGGACCGAGCACCGCGAACCCATCGCTGGCCTCCCGGGCGGCAAGCAGGGTCGCCAGTGCCGAGTCGGCGAACTGAACGTCGTGTGTGAGCAGCAGTAGCCATTTGGCGCCGCGTCCGGCGGCGAACCTGATGCCCGCGTTCATGGCGTGGCCGTAGCCAACGTTGCGCGGCATGATCAGCGTTGAGGCATCGGGTGGGGCCCATGGCCGGGCGCCGTCAGGACTGCCATCGGGATTGTGTATCAGCACAATTTGCCGGGGACTTACTCCACTCTCTGTGACGGCCTCGACGAGGTCGATGTGCTTGTTGGCCGCACCGTAGGTCAAGATCAGGACGTTGATGTCCGCGAGCGCCGGGGAGGTCATCGATTGCCGAAGCCCTGGGCCGTCCGCCGGCCAAGCCTGACCGCATCGACGACGATCGTGCGGCGGCAGACCATCACGATCGCCGCGTAGATGAGCTCGCCGACCGCCACTGACGCCACCAGCGCGACGACACCCTTGCCCAGCGCGGTGGCGATCATCCACGCCGGGACTGAGGCGGTCACCACTGCAGCCAGCGGGACCAGTGTGAAGCCGAACCCGCGGCGGCATGAACCGTGCCACACCGCCACGGTCAGGAAGACCAGGTCGACCAGACCCGACGCCACTTGCCCGACACCGATGCCGATCACGCCGAAGGCCGCCAGAAGTGGCAATCCGACCGCCCAGCTCGCGACGCCGTCGCAGATCGCCATGCGCACGAGCAGTCCGGCACGGTTCTCGGACAGGAGATAGCCGATGGCGATCGCGCTGATCGGCCCGGCCAGCATCACTGAGCAAGCGGCGAGCGGCAGGACCTTGACCGCCGGGGTCCAGTGAGGCCCGAAAAGGACCGGAACGAGAGCGGGAGCCGCGCCGGCCAGCGGGACCACCAGCAGGCCACTCACCACTGCGGCCATGCCGGCCGCCCGCTCCACCACCGGGAGCGCATTCTCTCCGGTCTCACGGAGGCGGGACATCGCAGGGAACGAGACGCGCCACAGCGACTCCATGAGGATGATCACCACAGTGGTGAAGCGGTAGACGATGTTCCATACGCCCAGGGCCTCGAAGCCGCCGATCGCGGCGATCGCGATCGCCAATCCCTGATCTCGGATGAGAAGAACCACCTGTAGGCCCTGAAACTTGACGCCAAGCGACAAGAGCTCTCGCGTTCGCTTCGGATCAAACCACGGTGCGAGGAAGCCCAGGGGGCTGCGCAGCGTCAGGGCCAAGTACCCGGTAGCGGCGCGCACGATCTGAGCAGCGGCGACCCCCCAGACGCCGAAGCCGACGGCCACGGCGGCGACGGCGAATGCGTTCCAGGCGATCACTTCGATGACCTCCGCCTGCAACACCAGTCGGTAGTTCATCTCCCGTTCCAGCGGGATCGCGGTGGGAGCGCGCCCGCTGTCGATGACCAACGACCAGGTCATGATCGCCGCCAGCGCCCCCGCCTGTCCGAGCGGCACACCCACAGCGGTCACCGCGACCGCCACCAGGGTCGTGATCCCCAGCTGGAACCCGAACACGACCCGCAGGTCGTAGCGGGCCAGCTTCCCCGGCTGTCGCACGAGCGCTGCACCAAGGCCGCCGCTCGCCAGAAAAGCGCCGAAGGTGACGATCGTGTTGCCCAGTGAGATCATCCCGAACTCCTGCGGCAGCAGCAACCGTGCCAGCACGATGTTGCCCAGCATCCCGATGATCCGGATGCCGAACCCCCGGGCCATCACAGAGATCGCACCGCGGGTGGCTCGCGCGCTGATCTCGCCGCGCTCGAGAAGGGGCGAGGGGTCCGGAGTGCCGTCCACGGCGGCAAGACCGTCGGGTAGCGGAGGCGGGATCGTCTCGGTGTCGTTGGTCACGGTGTCGTTGGTCATGACGTATCGACCGGCCCGATGACCCGGGTCCAGTCGCTCCGGTTCACTGCCCGGCAACGTGGGCGTCACCTCGCCCAGTACGCAGCCATCATCGAATGGGTGGCCCGCGTCGCAGGTGGGCCACTCAGACCAGTGCCGCTAGCGTGAGGATACCCTGCTGGACCATGCCTGATCCCTACCGCTCAGATAATGCACTCGGAGAGCCCGGAGACTCGCCGGTCGGGCGGCCACCGCTGACCGTCGGCATATTGCATCTGGGTTCGCCAGTGCACGGGATCAACCGGTATGGCCGAATCATCGCCACTGAGCTGCGCCGGCTTCCGGGGGTTTCGGTCGTGGAGCACCACCATGATCTGACGCGCCCCGGATGGCGTGGGGTGATGGATGCCGCGCGTGTAACCCGGAGCTTCAGGGCGGTGGACGTGGTGCTCGTTCCATATTGCACAAATGGGCTATGGGGCTCACGGCGAGCAAAGCTGGTGCAGCTTTTCACGGTCCTCATAGGCATCCGGGCCCCCGTGGTGACGGTGTTACACGATGTCTACGAGCCTGGCGGCACGAGCCGCTCGGAATTGATGGCGATGGCAATGTGCGTAGCGCTGCCCCAGGCCGTCGTCATCCACGGCGAACACGAGCGCCAGAGGTTGTCCAGGATGCCGCGTGCCGACAGGGTGCGGGTGATCCCGCACTTCATCGAGCGCCGCGCCGCGACCGCCCGGGAACAGGCGCGGCGGGCGCTCGGTGTCGACCCGGAGGCACGGATCGTCGGTGTCCTGGGGTGGATCCATCCCCGTAAGCACTATGAGCTCGCCATCCGTCTTCTCGCCGTGCTGGAGCCGGATTTCGAGCTGTGGTTGATCGGATCGGCCCCGAACGACGGGAGAGCGTACGTCGAGTCACTGGCTACTTTGTCTGAGGAGCTCGGCGTCAGCGAGCGGATGACCGTCACGGGGTACGTCGACGACGATCAGCTGGCGCTGCGGATCGCGGCGCTGGACGTGGGACTGTGTCCGTACCGCAACGCCTCCGCGTCCGGCTCGATGGCAACCCTCCTCAGCGCCCGGCGTCCCATCGTGGCCAACGAGTTCGCGGTGGCCGCCGAGCTGGCGCAGCTCGCGCCAGGAACGATCACCCTGCTGTCGGACACAGACATGGGCGCATACCGGCAGGCGGTCCTCGATGCAGCGGGCACCGCCCCGCCGGCGAGCGCGTTTGACCCGGTCCTGGAGCAGCGCTCGCCCGCAGCGAGCGCCGCGCATTACCTGCGCACACTGCGCGCTGCGGCCCGCGGCGGTGACGGTGGCACGGGACTGCAGGTCGCCCGCGAGTGGCTGCGTGGGAGCAACGCGGCCAACACTGCGGTGGCGAGACGCCTTCGCGCGGCGGTGCGGGGCTGGCGCGCCCCGATGCTCAAGCCCCCGCACCGCTGAGTCCTCGGATCCTCCGGTACAGCGCCCCCGTCTCGCTACCCACGCGATCCCACTCGTAGCGGCGGGCCACGGCGGCGGCGGCGCGGGACCTCGCGCCCTGGTCGGCCCGACGCATGGACTCAAGCGCCGCGGTCAGCCCTTCGGGCGCGAAGAGCTCCCCCGCTCCGTCGCCCAACAGCTCCGCGGCGGTGCCGATGTCGGGGGCCACGACCGGCAATCCGAACGAGAGGGCCAGGAGAAGGGCCCCGCTCGAGAACACATCCCGGTAGGCCAGCACCGCCGCGTCGGCGCACGCATGCAGAGCTGACACCTCGACGTCCGGGACCTCGCGAAGATCGAGCAGGACGCGTCCGTCGCCGTCCGCGGTCTCGTGCACGCGCCGCGCCTCCTCCGCCACCACGGGTTTCCCCACGATCAACAGCCGCACGTCGTCGCCGCTCAGAGCCGTGAAGGCCCTGACCAGGTCGGGGAGGCGCTTGTACGGCCGCACTTGGCCGAAGGCCAGGAAGACGAAGGCGTCGTCGGGAATCGTCAACTCCCCCCTGAGCTCGCCCCGGGTGGCTCGTGCCGGGCTGAACCGCCCGACGTAGTTGCCATGCGGGATCACCGCCACGTCAAGCGCGCGGCCCCATCGCTCGTGGATCCGGTCCCGGGCGTAGGCGGAATGTGCCACCAACGCGTGGGAGATCCGGCTGACGACGAGTGACAGCAGTGACTCCAGACGGGGCCATACGGGCTCGTGAGGGCGGAGGTTGTGCACGGTCCACACGAGGCCGATCCCCCGGATGCGCAGCCATGCCAGCAGCGTCACCAATCGAACGTGGCGAATCACCGTCCGGGCCAGGCCGGCGATGCCGCCGGGGGCGCTGGGAGCGATGAACTCGAGCCAGTGCAGGTGCACCAGATCGACACTCCGGGCCCAGCCGAGCCGCCATAGCTCCGCGACGTCGGGCGTGACGACCTCGACGCCCGCACATTCGAGGGCGCCCGCCAGCAGCGTCAGGTAACTGGTGGCCCCGGCGCGCTGAGGTGGCACCTGCGCCACCCGCAGCCTCTGCGGTGGGACACCCTGCCCTGACGCTACGCCGTCGGCAGCCAACCCTGGGAGCGGCGCGGCCATGCGGAGCCGGAGGTGACCGCGGCCGGCTCACGCCGACGGGTCTCCCGCGCCTGCGGCATCCCCAGCGCGATCCCCGCGAACAGCCACGGCAAGTAGTTGTCAAAGGCGTACGCCAGCGGAGCGAAGTTCGCCTGGACGAACCACGCCACGGCGATCGCGATCAACCCCAGTTTCCAGATCTCCAGGTCCGGGGGCCCCCGACGCATGAACGGTGCCACCATCGCCAAGCTCAGCCCCAGGAACCACAGGCCGAGGCCCACCGCCCCGAGCTCGGCCAGATTGGACAGGATGACGTTGTGGACCTCGCCGACCGCCGAGAGCGGATAGGTCTTGGCGACGTGGTAATACTGTCGGCTGTAGCGGGGGAAGGTGCCCCAGCCGAAGCCCAGCAGCGGCCTGCTCTCGATCATGCGCAACGCGGCCGCGTCGGAGTTCAGGCGATCCCACACCGGCTTCTGCGCGCTCGCCCGGGTGTGCAGCTTGGCCTGCAGGCCGGGGATCACCAGGAGCGCTCCGCCGATCACAACGACCCCGGCGATCATTGCCGCCGGCAGGTGACGCCGAAGCCGGCGAGAGGCCAACGAGGCCAGCAGCGCCCCGGCGGCCGCGCCCGCCCACACTTGCCGTGTGAGGGTGAGCATCAGACCGAGTAGACACAGGCCGGCGATGCGATCACCGCCCCGCGGACCCACCGCTTGCGCGGGCGATCCAGCAGCATGACCGCGGCGACCGCGCAGGAGAACATGGCCAGGCCGTCCGCGCCCGCCTCCAGGAAGGGCCCGCGCGCGCGGCCATCATGGATACCGAGCGCCGGGTTGCTGATGAACGACGGGAACACAAGGCTGTGCGGCCCGATCATCTCGAAGAACGCCGTTGCGCCCAGGTAGGCGCCGACCGTGGCGAGCGTGCCGAGGAGGATGGTGCGCTGGCGCTCGGTGGCAAACGCCACCGGTGCCACGAGATAGAGCAGGAACGGCACCACACCGAGGCGGTCGAGAAGCTCAAAGGCGGCCTGGTGCTGGGACAGCGTGTTCGTCCATGCCGCCGAGCCGACGGCGTAGACCACCAGGAGCGCCAGGATCCAGTGCACGCGCCGCACCTGCACGCGCGGCGCGTCGGCGACCACGAACGAGCGCACGAGCACCGTGATGATGCCGGTCACGATCACCACGCGGTCAAGCGGCCCTGGCACGTGGAGATAGCTCCAGTTGCCGGAGAAGATCGATAGCGCCAACCCCGCCGAGAGGATCCAGGCGGGCTCGATCGCCACCGCTGCGGCCAGCAGCCCCAGCGCACCCGCCAGGCCCGCGACCAGCATCGGGAACGCCTTGGTCGACGTGCCCATGTGGGGCGCGGCTGCGGTGGCGGCCAGGACCGCCAGGACCGCTGCGACCGGCAGAGACAGCCAGGCGGCCGTCCGTGCTGTGCGGTGCCGCGTCACGCCAGGTCGTCAGCCGCCCAGCGACGACGGCGCAGATTGGCAACCATCAGCGCCAGCGCGGCTCCCAGGACGATGCCCGCCGCCGCCCCGATGACGCCGTAGCGCTCGGCGATGGAACGGCGATCGCTCATCGCGGACGAGGCGGGATTGAGGATCTGGATGGTCGCTCCAGTACGGCTCGTCGTCGACCCGGCGCTGTACTGCGCGGCGAGCGCATTGGCCTTGAGTTGGGCCACTTGGGCGGCCACGTGGGCCTCCTGGCGGCGGTTGGCCGACACCGAGCCGGGACTGACCCGGTTCTGCCCGTCGAGCTTGCCGCTGATGGATGACAGGCGGTCGGCCTCGCGCTCGGCGGCGCGGTAACGGTTGAGCAGTTGCGTCGAGGACGTCTCCCCCTGGTTCACCACGTTGATGTAGTGCTCGAGCGCCGTCGTGGCTGTCTGGGCGAGCTGAACAGCGCTTTGCCGGCTCGGGCCGGTGGCATTGATCGTGAACGTCGGGCTGCTCGGCACCGCCGAGGAACTCAGGCGCGACGCGACCTTGCCCTCAGAGATCTGCAGCTGGTTGGCCACCGGCTTGTAGATGAACTGGCTGCTCACCTCGCGGCTGTAGGCGGAGGCCAGGGTCTGCTCGGCCTGGACATAACCCGGCGTCGCCTGGGAGGCGATATCCGGACTACCGACGTTGATGGTGGTCGACGCCGTGTAGACCGGCGCACGCCGAAGCCCGAGAGTGATCCCCGCGGCGGCCAGGATCACCACCGGCAGCAGCGCCAGCACGGGGTAGCGACGCAGCGCCGTCCCGAGTCCGACGCTCCTGCTCGGAGGCGGCCCAACGGGGCGCTGCCGGCTCTGGCCGTTGCGTACCGGGTCCTCGCGAGCCGTTCGCTCGAACATGAACTCCTCGCCGTTCTCCAGGCGTTCTGGTCGCTCTCGGCGCCTGAGCTCGGACTGGGTGTGGCTGGGTGACTCCATTAGGCTAAGTGCCTTTCCGGTTCGTGATTCATCGTTCGCAGACGGCCCGCGGGGTGGTGGTGGGGCCGCCGGTATTGGCCGTGATCCGGGCTCGAGGGCCCGTACATGCCACTCCCCGGACGCGGCACAGGCAAGTGGCCGCGCTGCGGCCTGAGGTAAGGAGCGTACCCACCGTTGCGGAGCGATAAGCAAGCATCACGTTAGGAGGTGTGACAAGGTGACACCGTCCGGCGCGCCCATGCGACGCCGAGCAAACGGGCGAACGTGAGGCCGGCCAGCAGATAGCGGCGGGCCAGACGGCGAGGCTCAATGGCGAGCCGGAACGCCCACTCGAGCCCGAGTCGCTGCAGGATTTGGGGCGCGCGCGGGCGAACGCCGGCCAGCACCTCCACCGCGGCTCCGCAGCAGATGATCGGGCCCGCTACCACCTGCTTGAGCTCGTGCGCGAGCAACTCCTGACGAGGCGCTCCGATCCCCACGAAGGTCAGGTTCGGTGAGGCGTCCCGGAGGCGCGCGGCCAAGTCGTCGCGCCGTTCCGGCCGATCCCAGCCCGGAGCGAGACCATCGACCAGTGCCACACGGTTGTGGCGCGCGGCGAGCTCGCCCAACCTTGCCGCGGCATCGCTCGGGCCCCCGAGGATCGCCAGCGAGAACTTCGTGTCGCTCTTGACGAGCCGGTCCACGAGATCGATCCCGGCGATGCGCTCCGGCAGCGGCTCGCCGAGCATGCGCGACGCCGCCACGATCGGCCAACCGTCGGCGAGTTGCAGATCGGCCTGCCCAACCGCCTCGCGCGCCTCCGCGGAGGTCTGTACGAGGTGGAGATGGTTGATGTTCGGGGTCACCACCACCGCCGGATCGTGCGCCCGGGCGGCGGCGGTGATCCACTCCACCGCCTCGCTAAGGCCCAAGCGGCGTAGGCGCAACCCGGAGAACTCGAACGTCTCCGGCTGCGCGCTGCTGGTCCGCGGCCGAGCGGGCCTGGTCAGCGTGGCCACGGTCACATACCCCGTCGGCGCAGGACATAGGGCACGGTCCGCAGCAGGATCTTCAGGTCCAACCAGATCGACCAGTTCGCGCCGTAGAGATAGTCGATCTTGACCATCTCGTTCATCGGGATACGCGAGGATCCGAAGATCTGCCACATGCCGGTCATCCCGGGCTTGACCGCCAGCCGGCGGCGCTGCCAGCCCTCGATGAGCGCATCCTCATCCTGCACGAGAGGGCGCGGTCCGACGAGGCTCATGCTCCCTCCAAGCACGTTGAGTAGCTGCGGCAGCTCGTCCAGCGAGGTGCGCCGCAGGAATCGGCCCACGCGGGTGATCCGGGGGTCGTCGGTGATCTTGAACAAGCCGCCGTCAACCTCGTTGCGGTCACGCAGTTCGCCCTTGATCGCGTCGGCATCCTTGACCATCGAGCGGAACTTGAGCATCAGGAACAGGTCTCCGCGCCCCCCGATCCGCCGCTGCCGGAAGAACACGGGACCCCGCGAATCGAGCTTGATCACGATCGTCAGGAGGACGAGCAGCGGCGCGAGCAGGAGCAGGCCGATCCCTGCGCCAACGATGTCCATCGCGCGCTTCAACGCCGCCGAGGACTTCGAGAGCACTCCGTACTGCCGTACCCCGAGCAGCGTGATCCCGTCGACGTCCTCGAAGGTGGAGGAGGAGCCCACCACCTCGAGCAGGCGCGGCAGGACGCTCACCTTGATCCCGAGCGCCTTGATCAGGCGTATGGCATCGAGGATCTCCTCCTGATCGTGGCTATCGGGAGCGATGATGACGCGTTCAACGTCGTTGGCAACGATCAGCTGAGCGAGATCGTGGCCATTGCGCAACGGACCGTTACCAGTGTGCTCACGTGTCGGCACTTCGTCGAACTGCAGTGCCGCTCGTCCGACAACGATGGCATTGACTCCGGGAGAGGTTTCGAGCTTGTCGATGATGCGCGCCGTGTCAGTCGGGTGACCGACAATGAGGCACCGTTCACGTGGCGTGACATTCGTCACGACCGCGCGCGTGAGCCCCCGACCGACCGTGGTGAGGACGAAGGTCATCAGGGCCAGAGCGAATACCTGCGGTCGCGTCAACCAGCCGTGAAACAGCACATCCTCGGCCAACCAGACGGTGAGGGCGTACAGCACCGACAAATAGATAAGTGACGGAACCTCGTCAAGTGTCGTCTTCCGTAGCACATCCTGGTCGCGGTCATACAGGCCGAGGGCCTTGGCAGCGAGGATCACGAACGGCACCAGCAGGATGTCAGTCACCCGCAGGCCCATGCCCGGGCCCCAGATGGCCGGGCTGAGCACGAACAGCACCGCCAGGATGGCGGCGGCCACGTCCGACAGCGCCAGCGAACGGCGAAGGATGCGATCTCGCTCGCGCGCGCCGGCCGCGCCGGCGATGCCGGGCGCGTCCGGGACCATTTCCCAGACAGGGCCCGCGATGTCGTGCAGCGAGGGCCCCTCCGCGAGGCGTGGGGTGTCGGCATCGGCGCGATCTGACGTCTGCCCGTCAAACGCGCGGGTCCGCGCGGCCGCGGACGTGTCGCCCCGCACCCGCTGGCGTGCGCCTGCGGCCGATCGCCGGGTCTGCTGCTTGCTCTCCGCGTCTGCGCTCAAGCGGCACCTGCTCCAGTCGTCGGATTTGTCGATCGGACGCAATCGCGCGGCCGAAACGGGACACGGTCGCGGGCCCGGGCCGGTGAAGACGGGCCGGTGCCGATACCAACAGTTACATCGAGCAGAGGTTTCGGTGTGACGATTGTGTGCATGAGGAGAGTGGGTGACAGTTGTGTGCTTCGTCACCAACGTCGAAAAATGAAACTTGGTCTTCGTGCGAAATGGCACAGAGTCACGTGCCGTCGCAGCGGACGGCGAAATGCTCAGGACACCTTCAGTTGGGTGCTGCTATGCAACGCAGGCCAGAGTGTGGTTACTCGATCAGGGCCGATCGGAAACCCGACGCCTGCCAAATTGACGTAAATCTAACTTCAGGGATCCCGCTCCTTCCCCGAGCATGTAGCGCGGGTTCCCAGGTACGTTGCCGCTAGATCATACGTTTAGCACACCCCAGCGCCACCGGACAAATGTACGAAGGTATTTGCCCGTACTCCGCCCTACGGATAGGACGTAAAGCTGGAGATTCATCAACATTGATGTCTTTAAGAGGTTTACTATCCACCCATGTCGGGTAGGTGACAAATTCACGTGGAACGTTCCGCCCGGCCCTGAGAGGACCCCGCCCGGCACGTGCCTTCTCGCCGTCAGCGTGGGGGGATCCCGAGGTACGGGACGGCCCAGCCGACGATCTTCTTGAACGCGGGCGCGGCCACCGAACCGCCGTAGATCGACCCCTGGGGCTCGTCCACCATCACCGCGACCACGAGCTTGGGGGCGCTGGCCGGCACCATGCCGATGAACGAGGCGATGTACTCGCTGCTGGAGTACTTGCCGTCCACCACGACGTTGGCGGTGCCGGTCTTCCCGGCCAGGTCAAAGCCGGGAATGGCGGCTCCTGAGGCGGTGCCGCCATCGGCCAAGACGCCGCGCAGCATGTCGCGCACCTCAGCGGCGGTGTTCTGCGAGATGATCCGGTGGCCCGCCGGCAGCGGCTGGCGCTTGCCGCCGATGGACTGGACGATGCGCGGCGGGCGCAGGATCCCGCCGTTGGCGATGGCCGAGTAGGCGGCGGCCATCTGGATCGGAGTCACCGACTCCCCCTGGCCCATGGGCAGGTTACCCATCGACGAGCCCGAGTATTGGGAGCTGTGCAGGACGATTCCGGTCTGCTCGCCGGGGACGTCGACGCCGGTGCGCGAGCCGAACCCAAAGCGATGCACCCAGTAGTCGAAGCGCTGGCCGCCGAGTCGCATCCCGATCAGGTCGGCGCCGATGTTGCTGGAGAACTTGAGGATCTGGGCGGTGTTGTACTGCACGTAGCCGTGCGACTCCGCGTCGTGGATCTGACGATCGGCCACCTGGAGCATGGGCGGGATGTTGAACTCGGTAGTGGGGGTCACCACACCGTCCTGGAGCGCGCCCGACACCGTGATCGCCTTGAACGTCGAGCCCGGCTCGTAGCTGTCGGCCACCGCGTGATCGCGATCGGCGGGGCTGGGGGCGGCGTTGGGGTCGTTGGCGTTGATCTCGGGCCAGTTGGCCAGCGCCAGGATCGCGCCGGTATTGGGATTCATGGCGATTGCCGTGGCCGCATGGGGCGAATACTGCGCCCCGACGCCGGCCAAGACCTGCTCAACCTCGTTCTGCAGTCCGGCGTCGAGCGTCAACTGAAGCGCCTTGCCCGACTGCATCGGCTTGACGTCATCGATGGAGATGGGCTGGTGGATGGCGTCGTTGACGATGCGCCGCGCGCCGGCCTTCCCCGACAGGATCCGGTTGTACTCGTATTCCAGGCCGGCGTCGCCGGCGCCGGCGCCGTTGACGCCGCCCAGCACCTGGGCCGCGGTCCAATCGCGCGGGTAGACGCGCTTGACGTCGGGCGTGGTGGTGATGCCGTTGATCGGCTTGCCGCCGAACCTCAGGTGCATGATCGCCTGGGCGCTGGCCGGCGCGATCTCGCGGGCCACCACGACGTAGCCCGTGTGCGGCTTGGTCAGATCCGTGAGGACCTTGAGGACCGGCATTTGAAGCAGCGGCGCCATCGCCTGGGCCATCAGCATCGGATCGCCGCGCTTGACCAGATACGGATCGGCGATGATGTCGGCCGCCGACTCCGACAGCGCCAGTTGGACGCCGTCGCGGTCGGTAATCGCCCCGCGCGTGGCTGGGATCGGCACGTTGGTGATCTGCTGGCTGACCGCGGCCTGCTCGAGGGGGCCAGCCTTGATCACGCCCAGGTAGGCCGCCCGGACCACCGCCGCCGCCAACAGCGCCAGGAACCCGACGAAGAGGTAGCCGACCCGTCGATCGATCGCCACCATCGGCGGGAGCGCTACCCGCCGACCGGCGTCGCGCCGCCGCTGGACGACGCGCTGGACTGCGTGTCGGTGGTCGTGGGCGCCCCCGCGGCGGTGGTCGTCGGTGCCGTGGCGGCCGACGTCGGCGCCGATGCGATTGTCGTGGCGGCCGTGCCGGCCGTCGTGGCGGCGGTACCGGCCGTCGTCGCCGTGGCGGCGGTCGTGGACCCCGTGGCGGCGGTTGTGGACCCCGTCGCGGTCGCCGAGGCCGTGGTGGCGGGCGCGATCCCCACCCCCACGTTCGTCGACGGGCCCTGGGCCGCCGCCGGCGCGCCGATCGGCGGCAGCGCCGCCTCGAACCCGGTGGCGTCGGGCGCCTTGATGCCGCCCAGTGCCTTGTCGACGTTCGCGGAGCCGGTATCGACGAAGCGCATCTGCTCCGCGGCGGGCATCACCATCCCCATCTGAGCCGCGATCCGCTCGATGCGCTGCTCGTCCGACAGCCGAGTGACACCGGCGCGCAGAAGCTCATTCTGGGCCTGCAGGGCCGAGGAGCGCTCGAGCGAGCGCCCGATTCCGGCGTTGAGCTTGAGGACCTCCACCTGCATGGCCACGATGCCCGCCAGCAGGACCCCGAGCAGCGGGATCCAGGCGCGACCGCGAATGATGCGGTCGAGCAGGGCGTGATCGGGCAGCGCGCGGACGTAGGCCGCCGAGCGAGCGCGCCATGGGGCCTTGGCGCCAGCCCGGCGCGTGCGCGGGCGCGACGGGCGAGCGCGGGCCGGCGCGCGCGTGGGCGCGTGGACCGTGGCCGTGCGCGCCGCGGCTGTCCCGGCCGCCGGGCCCGACACGCGCCGGAGGGCCCTCGGCGTGACCTGCCGGCGCACCTCGGGGCGATGCCCGGCGCCGCGTGCGGCGGAGGGGCGCGAAGGACGGTCCGTACCTGACTTGTTCGTCCTTCCCCGGGCGGCCGGGGTGAGCGCGGATGGCGTCATGTCGGAATGGCCTCCAGCTTTCGGGCGGCACGCAGGTGCGCCGACTTGGATCGTGGGTTGGCCGCCACTTCGCCCGGTGTCGGAGCGACAGCGCGACGCGTGATCAGCTCGCCCTCCGGTTGGCGCCCGCAGACACACACGGGGAACTCGGGCGGGCAGACGCATCCCCGTGCCCGCGCGACGAGGAACCGCTTGACCAGACGGTCCTCGAGCGAGTGGAACGAGATCGCGGCGAGGCGGCCGCCGGCGCCGAGCAGCTCCCAGGCGATCGGGAGGGCCTCCTCCAGCTGGGCGAGCTCGTCGTTGACTGCGATACGCAGTGCCTGGAAGGTGCGCTTGGCGGGATGGCCGCCCGCAAACTGGGCCGGGATCGGGACCCCGGTCTTGATGACGTCCACGAGCTGCTGTGTCGTGGCGAACTCCTGGCGCCGGCGCGCGCGGGCGATGGCGCGAGCGATCTGGGGCGCGTAGCGCTCCTCGCCGTATTCGCGCAGCAGACGGGCCAGCCGCCGCTCGTCCCAGGTGTTGACGACCTCGGCCGCGGTCAGCGGCTGCGACGGGTCCATCCGCATGTCCAGTGGCGCGTCGTAGGCGTAGGAGAAGCCGCGCTCCCACGTGTCGACCTGCATCGACGACATACCCAGGTCCAGGTACACGAGGTCCGCCACCAGGCGCTCCTGACGCAGCTCGTGCAGCGCGGTGACGAAGTCGGCGCGGATGAAACGCGTCTCGCACGGCACCTCGGCGGCCAGGGCGGCGAACCGCTCCTCGGCGAGCGGATCGCGGTCCACGCCGATGAGCATCCCGCCGGGGCCCAGGCGATCCGCGATGAGCCGCGCGTGCCCACCGCCGCCGACGGTGCAGTCCACCGCGGTCTCTCCCGGCCGTGGATCGGCCAGCTCGATGAGCTCGCCCGCCAGGACCGGGATGTGCGTCTTGGTCATGTCAAGCAGTGTTGCCAAGGCTCGCCGCGATGTCGGGGATGCGGGTCAGGACGTCCTCGAAGTTCTGCGCGTAGCGCGCGCGATCCCACACCTCGAGGCACTCGCCGGAACCGGTGACGACGACCTCCTTGGTGAGGTCCGCGTACTCCATGAGGGGGGTAGGGATCATCACGCGGTTGGCGGCGTCGAGCTCGGTGTCAAAGGAGGCGTTGAAGAAGAACCGCTTCAGCTCCCGCGCCTTCGGCGAGAACGGGTTCAGGCCGGCCAGGGATGTGCCCGTGAACTCGTCGTAGGCCTCGGGGGTCCAGATCGCGACCGTCCGCGGCGCCCCCGCTTCGACCTCGTGCGATGGAGCGAGCACCACGCCGTTGGCCAGCACTCCGCGGAACTTGGCCGGAATGGTCAACCGGTGCTTCGCGTCGAGCGCGTGTTCGAAGGTTCCGCGGAAGGTCAAGGGAGCTCATACAGGCTTGATGCTCAAACCCGGGTGGCTGGGTGGGAGGAGCCCTGCCACCCGGGTTCCTGAAGCGGCGCCCACAGTATCCCACTCTCTCCCACAATGCAACCCAAATCGCACCTGTTGCCCCACAAAGCGGCCCACCGGGGCCGCGGCCGGTTGAAAACCCTCACCCTTGCAGGCGATCTGGGGTGGGACGCCGTCCCACCGAGGGCCCGGTGAGGCTGCACGAACGCGTGCAGATCGCCGGTCTGCGGACCTGGCTTGCAGATCGGGCGCGATTCCGTCCGGGGCGTATGCGTGGATACGCGGGCGCGGAGGCGGTGTTTGCCTTGCCCGGGGGGTGCCTGTGACCCCGGTTGGTCTACGCCGTCAGCCCGCGGAGCCCTGCGTGTGCACGTCGACCGGCAGTTCCAGAACGAGCCGCGCCCCACGCTCTGTGGGCGCCGAGGCCAGGCCTCCCCCGTGCGCCTGCGCGACCTCGGCGGCGATCGCCAGCCCCCGCCCCCGCGCGCCCCGCCCCCACCGCGGGCGCCGGATCAGCACGGCCACTGGCGCCTGCAGCCCCGGCCCATCGTCTGAGATGACGATCCGGACGCTTCCGTCCCGCACCGCGCCCGCCACGTCGACCGGCCCATGCCCGTACTCGATGGCATTGGCGATGAGGTTGCCGATGGCCTGTGCCAGGCGCAGCCGATCACCCCACACGGCAGCCTCCTCCCCACTCCATCCCACCGCGACGATGGTGCCCGCGGCGGCGGCGCTCGCCTGCCACGCCTCGGCGGACTCCGCCACCAGCGTGCGGACGTCCACCACGTCGAGCTGCCACATCCGCTGGCCGCCGCCGGCGGCGCTCGCGAGGTCGTCCAGCGCGAGCGCGGCCCGGCCCAGCTCTGTGTCGATCGCCCGCAGCCGCCGCGGAGACGGCGCCTCGTCCCGTCCGCCAGGAGCGGTCAGTCCCAGGCGAGCTGCGGCCAGCGGACCGCGGAGCTCGTGACACGCGCGCGCGACGGCCTCCATCCGGTGGCCATTGGCGCGGCGCGCGTTCATCACCAGCGCGGCGGCGAGCCCCGCCGTGACCCAGCCGGCCACCGACGCGGCAGTGCTCACCACGAGGTCCCCGAATCCAGCAGCCGGTAGCCGATCCCCCAGACGTTCACCACGAACCGTCGGGGGCCGACGCTGAGCTTTCGGCGCAGCCGGGACGCGTGGGAGTCCAGGGTCCGCGTCGCCCCCGGTGACTGAAAGCCCCAGACGTCGGCCAGGAGCTCCGCCCGCGTGAACACACGCGTGGGTTCGGTGGCCAACAGCAGGGCCAGCGCGAATTCCTTGTTGGTGAGGTGCACGGGCGTCCCGTCCACCCACGCGTCGCGCGACATCGGGTCCAGCTCCAGGGCGCCGACGCGCATCCGGCCCAGCCGGGGCCGCGCCCGGCAGCGCCGCAGCAGCGCGTCGAGCCTGCCCCGCAGCTCGGGGTAGCTGAATGGCTTGACGAGATAGTCGTCGGCGCCGCGCTCGAAGCCACGGATGCGGTCGAGCTCGCTGCCCCGCCCGCTGAGGACGAGCATGGGCAGCTGCGCGTCCGTGGGGCCGCCGCCACCGACGGACCCCCGGATCTCTGACAGCAGCTCCAGCCCGTCGCGATCGGGCAGCCCGAGGTCGAGGATGACCACCTCGGGCCGGGCGGCGGCGATCCGGCAGACGGCCTCTGCGGCCGACGTGGCCTCGAGCGGCTCGAAGCCGTCAATCGACAGGTTGTCGGCCAGGAAGCGGCGCGTGGCGCAGTGGTCCTCTACGATCAGGACCGAAGGTCGATCGGGCTCCATGTAGTTAAGAGCCTCGGGCCCGTCACCTTCCACCCCCCCTGTCTCTGCAACATCTAATTCAGGGGTCCCGGAGGAGCAGGATTCGCCCATATGATGCCGACGCGATGTACCGACGCGGCAACTACAGCTCCGGCGACGACTTCGTCCTGGAGTACGGAGAACTGCGGTTCACCTTCAACGAGCGTGACTTCCGAGAGCGCTGCGAGCAGTCCGCGCGCAAGCTCGGCTTCATCAACGGGACGGTCGAGGAGGACGAGGCCGAGGACCTCATCAACCTCGTGGTCAACGGCGAGGTGACCGACCCGGCGTCGGCGCTGGGCGAGCACGTCAACGAGTGCTGGGCCGAGCTGGTCGGCCCGTCGGAGCGTTCGCTCGTGCACTGGCTGCGGCGGCTCATCTTCCGCGGTGCCTGGTTGGACCAGCGCGTCAAGGAGGGCGAGCTCGACATCGCCTTCGACGACGACTCCTCCGCCTTCGTCTACGTCCAGCCCGACCGTGGCGGCGAGCCGATCGAGCTCGCGCCCGAGCCCAGCTGGGACCGCGTCGCCTACGAGCGCCGCTGACCCGCTCACGGCGCCACCGGCTCAACCGCCGGCGCCGACCAGCCCCGCCACGTCCTGATCATGGGGCGCCGGGTTGTCCAGCAGCAGCCGCGGCACCGTGACCAGCTTGTAGCCGCGCCGGCGCAGGGACTTGATGATCAGCGGCAGCGCGGCGACCGTCTCTGACCGGTTGCCCCCGGCGTCGTGCAGGAGGATGATCGCCCCGGGCTGCAGGCCCGCGAGCGTCCGTTCGAGGATCACCTGGACCCCGGGCATCTCGTAGTCGTCGGTGTCGACGGTCCACATGACCATGAGCATCCGGTACTTCTTGAGCAGCTTGAGCGTGGTGGCGTTCCACATCCCGTACGGCGGGCGGAACAGGCGGGGGAACGGGGCGCCGTAGGTCCCGATCGCGGCGGAGTCCTGGAGCAGCTCTGCCTGCTGGAGCTTGCGCTTGAGCTCGGACATCGGGGCGTGGGTCTCCGTGTGGTCGCCGATCGGGAAGCCGCGGGCGACGATCGCGGCGGTGGCGGCATGGAAGTAGTGCTCCTCGACGCCCACCTCGAAGAACGTCGCCGGCGCATGCTCACGCTCCAGGATCCGCACGATGGCAGGGGTGTAGGGGCCGGGCCCGTCATCGAAGGTCAGCGCCACCTCCTTGTGCTTGGCGCCGGCGACACGGACGAACGGCGTGTAAGAGAGCGTGTGGGTGATCGCGGCGCCCTCGGCGCGCTGCTCACCCACCACGAACGAGCCGGGGCCGCCTCCCGCCAGCGTCCGGATGCGGCTGAAGTAGCCGTTGGGCAGCACCGCGGCCTGGTGGGCGGGCGGGCTCGATCCTGACGACGCCGCGCCGACCGCGATACCCGCGACCAGGGCCACCACCGCGGCCGCCGCCAGTGCCGCCGCGGCGCGGCGGCGGCGGTGATGCGGCGCCAGCGGGGCCCGCGCGCCCGCGTCCGATCCACCCGGGCGCAGGCCCGGGCGCGGACGCTCTTCCAATGCCGAGTGACCTTTGTCCATCCACAAGTCCCCCGCCACATGATGCCGTGCCGCGCGTTCGGCCGTCGCCGGTGCACGCCCTCGCCCGTCGCCCGTGCACGCTCTCGGCCGCCGCGCGGGCCGCTCGAGGCCACCGTGGAGGCACGCGCGTGCCGCCCGGGCGACTACGCTGCGTCCGCCATGAGTGCCACCGTCTGGCTGGTGATCCCCACCTACAACGAGGCCGAGAACCTCCCCAACATCGCGCGCGCGGCCGGCGCCGAGCTGGAGCAGGCCGTGCCGGGCGACCACCGGATCCTGGTCGTGGACGACAACTCGCCGGACGGCACCGGCGCGATCGCCGACGCGCTGGCCGCCGAGCACGACTGGATCGAAGTGCTGCACCGCCCGGGCAAGACCGGCCTGGGGCAGGCCTACCTGGCCGGCTTCGCCCACGCCCTCGCCGGCGGCGCCCAGATGGTGATCGAGATGGACGCCGACTTCTCTCACGACCCCGCGTACCTCCCGGATCTGCTGACGGCGGCCGAGGATGCCGATCTCGTGCTGGGAAGCCGCTACGTGCCCGGCGGCGGGGTGCGCGACTGGGGGCTGCTGCGCCGGCTGGTCAGCCGCGGCGGCGGCCTCTACGCACGGCGGATCCTCGGCGTGGACGTGCGGGACCTGACCGGCGGCTTCAAGTGCATCCGGCGCGAGGTCCTCGAGGCGATCGACCTGCCGAGCATCCGCGCCCAGGGCTATGGCTTTCAGATCGAGGTCACCTACCGGGCCCACCTGGCGGGCTTTCGCGTCCGCGAGGTCCCGATCGTGTTCACCGACCGCGCGGCGGGTAGCTCCAAGATGTCCACGCGGATCGCCCTCGAGGCGATGCTGCTCGTTCCAGCGATGAGACGCGGAGCGCCCGCGGCGCTCGCCCGGGCCGGGTCCGGTCGCTCCAAGTCGCTCAATTAATCAGATCCCAATGTTCTTCAAACCGCATCAGGTCCACGTCCGGGCATCCTGACCAGAATGAGTGCCACCAGCCCAGCGAGCGCGATTCCGCCAAGTGGCGGTTACCCGCTGCCCGCAGGCGGACTCGATACGGCGGCAGCGGCCGGCCCTGACGTAATCGCCAGCGCCGCCCTCGACGTCGGCGCCGCCCCGAACGTCGCGCTCCCGGCGGGCCCGGGTATCGCGGTGCCGGTCACGGCGCCCGCGCCGCTGCCGGCCGGCCCCGGGATCGGGCGCGAGGTCGCCACCGGGCGCCGGCAGAGCCGGCTCGCCCTCTGCGCGGTGGGCGGGGTGGTCGCGTCCGGGACGCTGGTCGCCCTGGCGGCGGCGCACACCCAGTCGCTCCTGCCCGAGTCGATCCGCCCCGTCCAGCCAGCGCTCGCCGGGGCATTCGGATCGCTGTTCCTCAACCTCCACGTCGGCGGTGCGATCGCGGCGCTGGTGCTCATGTTCGTCTCCTACGCGGCCGTCGTCGCGCTCTCGGGGCAGTTGTCGGCGCGGGTCGTCCTGATCGCCATCGTCGCGGTGCACGTGGTGGTGCTGCTGGCCCCGCCAATGGCCTCCACCGACATCTTCAGCTACCAGGCGTACGCGCGGATGGGCGGCGTCTATGGGATCAACCCCTACACCCACGGCCCGTGGGCGATCAACCCGGACGGTGTGTTCCCGTACGTGGGCCGCCTGTGGTCATACATCCCCAGTGTCTACGGACCGGTGTTCACGGTCTTCAGCTACCTGCTGGCGCCGCTCACGATCGCCACCAGCGTCTTCGCCTACAAATCGATCGCCGTGGTGGCCAGCTTGGCGCTGGTGGCCGTGATCTGGCGGTGCGCGCTGCTACGTGACAAGGACCCAGTGAGGGCCGTGGCGCTCGTGGGCCTCAACCCCCTGCTGGTCGTCTACGGGGTGGGCGGCGGCCACAACGACCTGCTCATGCTGCTGGCGATGGTGGGCGGCGTCTACGCCATCCTCGCTTCCCGGGAGGTGATCGGCGGCGGGCTGAGCGTGCTGGCCGCCGGTGTCAAGCTGACGGCCGGCCTGGTGCTCCCGTTCGCGCTCGTCGCCGGCGGCCGCTCGGGCCGTGGCCACGGCCGCCGCGGCCGCTTCGCGCTGGGCGCGGGGCTCGGGCTGGCCGCGCTGGCGGGGCTGAGCTTCGGGGTCTTCGGCGCCGGCTCCTTCGACATGCTGGGGACCGTCATCAAGAGCCAGAGCGAAGGCGGCTCGCTGAGCATCCCCGGCTTCATCACCTCCAAGCTGGGCCTGCCGGCGGTGGGGCACATCGCCGGCTTCGTGCTGGCGGGCGGGTTCTCGGTCGCGCTGTGCTGGCTGCTGCGACGCGTGTGGCGCGGCCAGATGGACTGGATCGACGGCGCCGCCTGGGCCATGCTGGCAATGCTGGTGGCCTCGAGCTCGCTGCTGCCCTGGTACGTGGCCTGGCTGCTGCCGCTGGCCGCGCTGGGCCGCGACCGCCGCCTGGCCACCACCGCGATCATCTTCACGGGCGTCATCCAGGGCATCGAGCTGCTCGGGTACATCCCTCATGGACTCTTTTGACCGTCACGCCGCCGGGGACCCAGCCCGTACGATGAGCCGATGAGCGTCGCGACGAGAGTCTTCGACGGCGAGCCCCGCGAGCTGACGCTGGTCAGCGTCGTGGCGCCGGTCTACAACGAGGACGCGACGATCGACGAGTTCTACGCGCGGGTCTGCTCCGCGCTCGGCGCATTGCCGTTCGAGCTCGTGCTCGTGGATGACGGCTCCACGGACGGCACGCCGATGAAGCTCGACGGCCTGGCCGCCGCCGACCCGCGGGTGCGGGTGGTCTACCTGTCGCGCAACTTCGGGCATCAGACCGCGCTCACCGCGGGCCTGGACCACGCGCGGGGCGACGCGGTGGTCATGATCGACGCGGACCTCCAGGACCCGCCCGAGCTGATCTCCACGATGCTCGACCACTGGCGCGCCGGCTGCGATGTCGTCTACGCGGTGCGCGAGCAGCGCGAGGGCGAGTCCCGCTTCAAGCTCAGCACCGCCCGCTGGTTCTACCGGCTGTTCGACAAGCTCGCCCAGGTCGAGCTGCAGCAGAACTCCGGTGACTTCCGGCTGCTCGATCGGCGGGCGCTGGACGCGCTGCTGTCGATGCGCGAGCGCAACCGGTTCCTGCGGGGCATGACCGTGTGGGTGGGCTACACGCAGGCGGCCGTCCCCTATCACCGTGATTCGCGCTACGCCGGCGAGACCAAGTACACGATCCCGAAGATGCTGCGCTTCTCACTGGACGCGATCTCGTCGTTCTCGCACCGCCCGTTGCAGCTGGCGACGCTGCTGGGGTTCCTCATCTCGACGCTGGCCTTCATCGCCATCCCCGTCGTCGCCGTCCTGCGGATCCTCGGCTCCTACCTGCCGGGATTCAGCGCGCTCACCATCCTGGTGCTGCTCCTCGGCGGCATCGAGCTGATCGCGATCGGGATCATCGGCGAGTACGTGGGGCGGATCTATGACGAGGTCAAGGGCCGCCCGCTGTACCTGGTGCGGGCACGGCGCAACATGACCGACGCGGACGTGGTCGCAGACCGGTCCTCTCTGCCACCGGTGCACGCAGCGCCGGCTCGCGACGCCGGCGACGACCCTATCCGCCCGCTGGACTAGGGCCCACCGAAGGGTTGGAGCGCCCGTCGGGCTGTCCGCCGGCGGCCCGGCGCAGCGGTCGCACCTCGCCGGCGGGCTGGTCGTGGCCCTCGTCGGCCGCCTCGAGCGCGGTGATCCGGCTGGACAGCCCCCGGATCGCGTCGGCCACCGGGTCGGGCAGGTGGATCCAGTCGGTGTCGGGGCCCTCGGGCCGCCGTCCCTCCACCCGCACCGGATGCCCCGGGTTGCCGACCACCGTCGAGTTGGGTGGGACGTCGTGGATGACCACGCTGTTGGCGCCGATCTTGGCGCCGTGACCGACGGTAATCGGGCCCAGCAGCTTGGCGCCGGAGCCGATCGTGACGTTGTCCTCGACGGTCGGATGGCGTTTGCCGGTGGCAAAGCCGGTGCCGCCGAGGGTCACGCCCTGGTACATGGTGACGTCGTCTCCGATCTCGGCGGTCTCGCCGATCACCACGCCCATCCCGTGATCGATGAAGAACCCCTTGCCGATCCGGGCCGCCGGGTGAATCTCGATGCCGGTCACCGCCCGCGCCAGCGCCGCGATCAGCCGCGGCAGCACCGGCACGCCGGCACCGTAGAGCGGGTGGGCGACGCGATGGGCCAGCAGCGCGTGCACCCCCGGCCACGCGGCGAGGATCTCCAGCGAGCCGACCCCGCGAGCCGCGGGATCACGGCTCTTAGCGGCGGCGACATCTCGGCGGATCTCGGCACCCGTGCGCGCAATGACCCCGAACATCTCGTTTAGCGTAGCGACCGCCCTGCTCTTGCCATCGGGCCCGGAGACTTAGGTCCGTCCGGCGGCCGCGTCGACTCCCTGTCCGTGCTGCGACGCTCCGCCTTTAGGTGCAGCGCGGCGACGCCGATGCACCTGACACGGCGCCTCGCAACCGGACGCCAACTGTCTGCGGTCTCGGACCGCGCCCGCCACAAGGAATCTCGCTTCATGACCCCCGTGTCGTCCACCATCACGCGCGTTCGCACGCGCCTGCTCACCCTGGCCGCGCTCGCCGCGCTGACCGGGCTCGCCGCTGCTGCTCCGGCTATGGCCACACAGGCCGCTGCCCACGTCGCCAGGCATCACGCGGCCAGGCACGCCAAGCCAAAGCGCCCCACCAAGCGCCGGACGGTCGTCAAGAAGATCCGGGCGCGGAAGCCCAAGGCGGCCAAGCCGTCCAAGACGGCGTCCGCTCCGAAGCGCACGGTCACCCGGCCCGTGTCGGCGACTGCCACCCCAGCACAGCCCATCGCCGCGCCGTCCACCACCACGACCGCGCCCACGCTCTCCACCACTGCGCCGCTGACGGCGACGACCGCATCGCCAGCCCAGCCCACCATCTTCTCCCTCACATCAGTGTGGAACCAGCCGCTCGCAGACGACGCGGCTCTGGACCCCCAGTCCTCGACCTACGTGTCCGATCTCCTGTCGCAGATCTCCAGCTACGGCCTGTGGATGAACACGTACCAATACAGCACGCCGGTGTACACCGTCCCCGCCGATCAGCCGACCGTCAGCGTCAAGCTCGACACCTCGCCCAGCCCTCAGGCGACCGCACTGCGGGCGAGCTGGCAACAGCAGGTGCCGATCCCGCCGAACGCCAAGGCCGCCGCCGGTACCGACGAGCATATGGTGATCTACCAGCCGTCCACCGACCGGATGTGGGAGTCCTGGAAGATGACTCAGCAGGCCGACGGCTGGCATGCGCAGTGGGGCGGGTCCATGGACGACGTGTCGACCAACCCCGGCTACTTCACGTCGCCCACGCCCTCCAACTGGGGAGCCACGGCGACCAGCCTCCCCCTGCTGGGCGGCCTGATCCGCCCCAGCGAGCTCGCGGCCGGCCACATCGACCACGCGATCGCGATGGCGATTCCCAACGCTCGGGCGCAGTACTTCACCTGGCCCGCCCAGCGTACCGATGGCCAGGTGTCCAGCGCGACGGCGATTCCCGAGGGCCAGCGCTTCCGGCTGGACCCGACCCTCGACCTCGGCACGATTCCGATGTCCCCGCTCGTCCGGATGATCGCGGTGGCCGCTCAGAAGTACGGGATGATCGTGCGCGACAAGTCGGGCAGCGTGACGCTCTACGGCGAGGACACCACCGCCGAGGGGCTTCCCAATCCGTACTACGGCAGCACAGGCTGGTTCCAGGGCCAGTACGTCAACAATCTGCTCAAGGCGTTCCCGTGGGCTCACCTCGAGGCACTGCAGGACACCCTGTCCTGCTGCTGGCAGAAGCCGTGATCTGAACGCGGTCGCGGGCCAAACGCGCGCCGCGTGTGCCTACTCGCGCCGGTAGTGACTGATCCGCAGGAGCCGACGCAGCCGGCGCACCGAGACATCCATGACAGCTAGCGGCAGTTCCGGCAACTGGGGCCAGCGTTTGCCGATCCACAGCAACGCCCGCTCGACAGGAGTGCGCGGCGCCACAGCGTCCATGGAGACGCCGGCCGCTGCCGCAAACCGCGACGCCACAGCCGTATATGGGCTCAGGCGGAGGTGGAGGTCCTCATAGCGCGCTCTCGCCCTTGACCGGCGCGTCGTTCCGTAGCGCCAACTTGCCCCGTGCTGCCACGGCTTGACACCCACCGAGTGATAGAGCGCCGGCGAGCGGCGACCAAGCGTGGCCAGCCGCTCCATCGGAGTGAAGCCCGCCGGGCCCGCGCATTGGGCAATATCCAGCCCACGACGCAGGAGATGTACCTCCATGCCGGCGAACGTCGCTGACCCCAAAAGCGCCGTCAGCACGTCCTGATCGCTGACCATGTGCACTGGCCGCTCGAGAGCAGGTCGCTGCTGCGCAGCGGCGTACGCATCGCTGTTGAGCAACTCCTCCCATCGCTCAAGCAACTGACGGTGTTCAGCGGAAACCACCATCACGCCGCTGTTGACCGTTGCCGGCTGATCGCGCCCCAGCGGTAGGCCCCATCCTTGCGTCCTGAGGCGCGAGCCTTGGTCCTGGCCCAGCGCGAACTCCTCCGTTGCCACGAACACGGATTGCGGCTGCGCGATCGCTTGTACAGGGCGGCGGGCGACGACGACATCGGCGTCGATCCACATGACTCGCGGGTGGCCCTGCGCCAAAGCCGACAACAGCAACTGGGGCTTGACGTTCCACCCGAGACCCGCGAACCGGGGATCGCTCTCGACGTGCACTCCCAGCCCGATCAGCCACTGCACCAGCTCCGGCGCAGCTCTCGGACAGCTGACCTGCACGCGCAGGTCCGGACAGGTGGATCGTACGCTGGCCACGGCGAGCCTGAGTCCGGACATGTGCTCCGGCAGATCCTGGTGTATGAGCACCATGGGCGGCGGGCTCTCAGCTGGCGAGGCGGTCACAATCATGGGGCGAAGAACGGCGTGGAGACGTAGCGCTCGCCGGAGTCGGGGAGGATCGTGGCGATCCGCGCGGACCGGAACTCTGGGCGGGCGGCGATCTGCAGCGCGGCCCATACCGCCGCCCCGCAGGATATGCCCGCCAGCACCCCCTCGCGGCGCGCGAGCGTGCGGGCCGTCTCGATGGCGTCCTCGTCATCGACGGGGATCACCTCGTCGAGCAGCTCCCGGTTGAGCACGGCGGGGATGAACCCGGCACCGATCCCCTGGATCTTGTGGGGTCCCGGAAGACCGCCGGAGAGCACCGCCGAGTTGCGCGGCTCCACCGCCACGATCCGGCAGGCCGGGTTGCGCTCCTTGAGCACCTCCCCGGCCCCGGTGATCGTGCCGCCGGTGCCGACGCCGGCGACGAAGACGTCGACCCGGCCGTCCAGCGCGTCCCACAGCTCGGGTCCGGTCGTACGGCGGTGTATATCTGGGTTGGCCGGGTTGGAGAACTGGTCGGGCAGGAATACGTCGTCGCGGGTTGCCAGCGCCTGAGCCGCGTCGACGGCTTCGGTCATGCCTCCGAGCGATTCCACCATCTCCACCGAAGCCCCGTAGAGGCGCAACAGCGCCTCGCGCTCGCGGCTCATGCCCTGGGGCAACGTCAGGATGAGGTCATATCCCTTGGCGGCGCACACGAAGGCGAGCGCGATGCCGGTGTTGCCACTGGTGGCCTCGACGATCGTCGTCCGACCGGGCTCGATGTGACCCTCGCGCTCGGCGGCCTCGATCATGGCCACCCCGATGCGGTCCTTGACGCTGCCGCCGGGATTGAAGGCCTCGACCTTGGCGAACAGCTCGACCCCGGAGTCGGTCCCCAGGCGGGTCAGCTTGACGATCGGCGTTCGCCCCACCAGATCGGTGATGTTGCTCGGGATCTCCGGCATGGTGCGACACAGTAGACAACGCGCGAAACCGCGCGTCGCGTGCCGCTTAGGACGCGCTGGAGGCCTGCGTCTGGATCGCCTGGACGTGCGGAGGTGGTGCATCGGGCTGCGAGCACCAATGCAGTGGACTTCGAGCGGTAGCCGACACAAGGTCTCCACGTTTCAGTTCAGGCCCTCCGTTTCGCCCCCGGTCGGGGCAGACTGGGCTCATGGGCACGATGAGGTCGCCTCAGCGGACACGACGGCTCCCGGTCCTCCTGCTGGGAATTCTGCTCGGCATGCTGGTGATGGCACCGCCGCCGGCCGCCCTGTCGGCGGCACCGCTCTCGATCTCGGTGGTGGGCAACCACTTCGTCAACGGTGCCGGGCAGACCATCCGGCTCCTGGGAGTCAACCGAGAGGGCACAGAGTACGCCTGCTTCCAGGGCACCGGGTACTCCGTCGGCCCAGAGGACGCCTCGGATGCCGCCGCGATCGGCTCGTGGCAGGGGAACGCGGTCCGCATCCCGATCAACGAGGACTGCTGGCTCGGCATCAACGGCGAACCCGCCTACGGAACGGCGGACGGCTACCGGCAGATGATCGAGAACTACGTCTCCGCCCTCAATGCGGACGGGATCTACGCCGTCCTCGACCTGCAGTGGAACGCGCCCGGCAGTTACCCCGCGAACGGTCTGCGGACGATGCCCGACGATCACTCGCCGGCATTCTGGACGTCGGTGGCAACCATCTTTGCCGATAACCCGGCGGTCGTGTTCGACTCGTTCAACGAGCCGCATTCGGTGAGTTGGTCGTGCTGGCGCGACGGCGGCTGCACGGTGCCCGCCGGCGTGGACGGCAAGCCGTCGGACCCATCACAGACCTACACCGCGGTCGGCATGCAGGCGATCGTCGATGCCATCCGTGCCACCGGGGCTCACCAGCCGATCCTCCTGGCCGGGCTGAACCACGGCAACGACCTCAGCGGCTGGCTGGCCAACATGCCGACCGATCCTGACGGTCAGCTCGCGGCCTCCTTCCATGTCTACCAGCCCAACAGCTGCAACAACACCTCCTGCTGGGACAGCACCGTCGCGCCCGTCGCCGCCGTCGTGCCGACCACCACGATTGAGTTCTCCGAGCAGGACTGCTCCGAGAACTGGGACAACAGCGTCATGAACTGGGACGACGCTCACGGCATCGGCTACCTGGGGTGGGGCTGGTTCATCCTCACGCCCCACTGCCAATCCCTGTACCTGATCACCGATTGGAGCGGGAGTCCGGCAGCCCCGAACGGGACTGCGCTGCACGATCACCTCGCGGCCTTGGCTGCGGCCGGCCAGGGATCCGGAACGCCCGGGGGCGGCTCCGGGAGCCCGGGCGAGGGCTCCGGCGCCCCCGGCACCGGTTCCGGAGACCCGGGCGGTGGATCGGGGAGCGCCGGTGGCGGCGGGGCGGCGCCGGGCCGCGGCTCCGCCGGCATCGTCAAAGGCGGCACGTGCACGCTCAGGGCGGCGGCGCCCGTCCTGAGCGCGGCCCCTGGCGTTGCCCTGTGCGCCGCCCCGGCGCTGCGGCTGCTGTCGATCCGGCTCAGCCGTCAGGCGCTCTCGGTCCGGCTGCGATCCTCCCAGGCCGTCCGCGGCCGGGTGAGCGCCAGGACCGTCGCGGCGTTCCAGGTCACCAGCGGCCGGCGTGCGCCGCGGCTGCAGATCGCGCTGGGCGCCAAGCGCTTCAGCCTGCGGGCGAGGACGTCGCGAGTGATCACCGTCGCACTGCCGGCGGGGGCACGTCGGCTGCTCGCTGCCCAAGCCAGGGTGCGCGCCCGCGTGACGATCCGCGTCGCGGGGCCCCCCGGATCCGCCATGACACTGGCGCGCGTCGTCACGGGCCCGCCGCGGCGTCGCTGACGCGCCGGTCAG
>CAVOHJ010000014.1:0-116763 GCA_963695625.1 uncultured Actinomycetota bacterium
AGCGCTCAATCAGTCTGCGCGTGATCGGCGGATCGAGGAGCGCGTCTCCCTCGCGGGCCGAGCGCACGAACGTGAGCAGGCGCTCCGGTGGCGCGTCCTTTAGCAGGAAGCCGCTCGCACCCGCTTTCAGCGCCTCGTAGACGTACTCGTCGAGGTCGAACGTGGTGAGCATGATCACCCGGGCGCGGTTGGAGGCCGAGGCGAGGATCTGGCGGGCCGTCTCGAGACCGTCGAGGTTCGGCATCCGGATGTCGAGGAGCACCACATCCGGGAGCAGACGACCTGCGGCCTCAACCGCTTGCAGGCCGTCGGCGGCCTCGGCGACGAGTTCGATGTCGTCGTGTGCGTCGAAGATCGTTCGGAGCGCGGAGCGCGTGAGCGCGTCATCGTCGGCGATCAGGACGCGCAGGCTCATGTGCAGTGACGCTCCAGGGGGATCCGGGCGCGCACCACGAAGCCATGTTCAGGTTCGGCGTGGGCGTCCAGTGTCCCGCCGTACATCTCCGCCCGTTCTCTCATCCCGACGATGCCGCGGCCAGGCCGGGCCTCGCGGTCGGTGAGCTCGTCGGGCGAGCCGTCGTCGATGATCTCGAGTTCGATCGCAAAGTCGCGCCAGTACAGCACGACGCGGGACGATGCGCCGCCCGCGTGCTTGAGCACATTGGTCAGTGCCTCCTGGACGATCCGGTAGGCGGCGATGGCGATCCCGCCGGATATTTCGCGCGGCTGACCCTCGACGCGCAGCTCGACGTTCATGCCCGCGTGGCGGACCTGCTCGATCAGTGAGGGGATCTCGGTGACGCCAGGCTGGGGCGCGAGCGGCGCCTCGCGATCCTCATCTGAGAGGAGGCCGAGCAGGCGGCGGAGCTCTTCGAGCGCCGAGCGTCCGCTCGTCTCCACGGACTCGAGCAGCTCACGCAAACGCTGCTCGTCCTTGGTCATGATCTGTCGCGCGGCGCCGGTCTGGAGGACCATCACGCTGACCGAGTGGGTGACGACGTCGTGTAGCTCGCGCGCGATCCTGGCGCGCTCGGCTCGCAGCATCGCTTCGCGCTCTCGCTCGAGGCGATCGGCCCGCTCCGTCGACGCGGCTGCGCGCTGCTCGCGCCTGCGCATGGCGGTGCCCGCTAGCCACACGGGAGCCACCAGCACGAGCGGGACCAGCCCCCTCTGGATTCGCACCGTACCGCCGAACGCCAGGAGCCACGCGGACAACCCAACGAGCAGGACGCCGACAACGAGTCGCTTCTCGCCGAAGAAGGTGGCGACGTACGCGGCGCTCAGCACCGCGACCCCCTGCGGCCACTGAAAGTGCTCGGTCACCAGCGCCACCCCCATGACCTCGACCGCCAGGACCGCGAGCGGCGCGGTGCGCAGCCAGGCGATCGCGATGGTCATCGCCAGCAGCACCACGGCGCGCCCGGCGTGGGCGAGCGTTACCGGCTCGGCCAGCGCCCAGCCGGTGAGGGCGAGCGCGAGCGCGGTGTCAAGCACCATCGGGTTCTGAGCGGCGGACCGGCGGAGCGTCAGCGACAGGTGTGACACGGCGTGAATGTACGCCGATCGCCAAGCGCGGTCATCGGCCTCGCGGACGACGGCGTACATCCGCAGACGGACACGCCTACGCCTCGCGACCGGGTTGTCGACCTGGGGTCGGACCGAAATCGCCCGTTGCGCCGACGACAGGGCAGTCGCCCGCGCCTAGCTTGGCCTGGCCCGATTGAGGGACCCACGATGAACCAGTTACTGCCGCTGATCAGAGCCTCCATTCCGCCTGTGCGTTCCAGAACCGGGCGCGCTGCCCGCGGGCGCGAACAGACAAGCTCGATCCTGAATCGGCACCGGTGTGCGTGGCTCGCGTTGGCCGCATCCTGCGCGGCCTACCTTCTGCTCTCGCTGCCACGCTCCCAGGCGTTTCACCCCTGGGGCCGGCTGACGTTCTTTGACCTCCATGTCTACCGCGGCGCCGCGCGGCTGGTGCTCGATGGCCGGTCGCTGTACGCGGGTCCGATCTGGCAGTGGGCGCCGTTCACTTATCCGCCGTTTGCCGCGGTCGTGCTCGCGCCGCTGGCGCTGCTGCCGTTCACGGTCGACGCGGTGCTGGTCACCGTCCTCGGCATTGTCGCTCTCTTCACGATCCTGTCGCTGACGCTTCGACTGCCCGTCGGGCACCGGTGGCAAGCCAGAGCCCGGTGGGCCGTGGCGGTCAGCTCTGATCCCGCTCGCCGTTGCGGCGGCGCTGTGGCTCGAGCCGGTCACCTCGACCTTGGGCTATGGCCAGATCAACCTGCTGATCGCGCTGCTGATCGTGGGCGACCTGAGCCGGCGGGACGATGCCCGCGGCAAGGGGGCGCTGATCGGCCTCGCCGGCGGGCTCAAGCTGACTCCGCTGGTCTTCGTCCCCTATCTGCTCTTCTCTGGCAAACGGCGCGCGGTGTGCGTCGCGCTGGGCGCATTCGCCGCGACCATCGCGGGCGGGTACGCCGTCCTCCCCGACGACTCGAGGCGGTTCTGGGGCGACGGCTTGTTCCTCAACTCGCGGCGCGTCGGCGGCTCCTACGTCCCGGCCAACCAGTCGCTGCGGGGTCTCATCCTGCGGCTCAACCCGTCCTTCGGGAGCGGGCGAATCGTTGCGATCGTTCTAGCCGTCGCACTCGCCGGGATCGCGCTCGCTGTGCTCGCGAGCCGCCGCGGCGACGAGGCGATGGGGTTCTCCCTGTGCGCGCTCACCGGACTGCTCGTCAGCCCAGTGTCGTGGACGCACCACTGGACCCTTGCGGTCCCGGCGCTGCTGCTCCTCGGCGTACGGGTCATCCGGCGACGCTCGAAGGTCGGGATCGCTGCGGTCGCCGCGACCTTGCTGGTCGGCTATTCGTATCTGCCGAAGCTGCTGGCCAAGCCAGCGTTCGCGCCGAGCCATCTGTCTGTCGGGTGGACGCTCGCCTCAGCTCCCTACATCTTGATCGGCTTCGTGGCGCTCGCTGTCGCAGGCGCTTACGAGGCCTGCCGAGCCTCCGCCGCGCTGACAAGACACCCAACGCGCCGGCCCGACTTCGTCGAACCCCCAATCGCACCCAACCTCAAAGGGACCGGATGAAACGCTTACTACTCCTGGCACCGCTGTCCGCGCTGACCGCGATTTTGCTCGCAGCGTGCGGATCGACGAGCAAGCATGCGACGGTCCGGAGCCACGAAGGCAGCAGCCAAACCAATGCGACCGCTCCGCGCCGCTCGGGGACCGTGATTTACGTCGGACGGTGGCGCGGCGACCACCACGCGTACCGAACGATCCAAGGCGCAGTGAACGCGGCGCATCCAGGTGACCGCATCCTCATCGCTGCCGGCGACTACCACGAGAGCCCCACCTCTGACACCGGCGTTCGGGTCACCACCCCCGACATCGTGATCGAGGGCGTGGACCGCAACACGGTGATCATTGACGGAACGAAGCCGGATGCACCGTCACCATGCGACCCCGATCCTCGCTTCCAAAACCTCGGTCCGGTGATCCATCAGGTCAACGGGGTGCTACTTAACGGGCGCAACGGGATCGTCATCGACCGCGCTAGCGGCGTCACCGTCAAGAACCTGACGCTCTGCAACTTCGTTGGGACCGCAAGCGCCAACGGGTTCGGCAACCAACTCTGGTTCAACGGTGGAGCGGGAACCGGGAAAACCCACCTTGGGGCATACCACGTCGCCGACATAACGGCGACGTCGACCTACATCCCCACGGCCACTAATTCGCAGCGGGCGCCGCAACCGGTTCCGATGGCCGCCTATGCCGGTGTCCTGATCTCAAATGCCGCCGGCCCGGGCCAACTCATCAATAGCTTCGCGTCAAACATGGCCGACTCGGGATTCCACGTCGCCGGGTGCCCGGACTGCGATGCCGTGTTCGACCACGACACCGCAAAGCACAACGTCATCGGCTTCTCGGGGACGGACGCAGGCGGACGCCTCCTCCTCGAGAACTCTCTCTTCGAACACAACGGAGCCGGGGTCAACCTCGCCTCCGAGAACAACGAAGACGCCCCACCGCCACAAGACGGCACCTGCCCGTCGGGCGTGACCGGACCCGAGCCGATCGCTCCCCACATCTGCACCGTGATCGAACACGACAGGGTGGAGGCGAACAACAACGCCGACGTATCCCCCGAGGCAGCCCACGTGTTCTTAGGCGCCGGAATCGACATCGCCGGAGGGAAGCAGGACCTCGTGTTCGACAACGACGTCTCCGACCAGGGGTCCTACGGCATCGTGACCACGGTCTACGAAAACACCAACTCGGGTGGGTTCCCGCACGCGAACTGCCAGGAGGGCCTGGCCCTCACCGCGGGCGTCTGTTTCTACAACGCATCGGGCGATCTGATTGCCGACAACAGGCTGCGGCAAAACGGGACGTTCGAGAACCCGACGAACGGCGACCTCGCCGACGCGACGGTGGCGGACGGCACGCCGAATTGCTACCAGGACAACGCTGATCGCTTCGGCGGACTGACCACCGCCCCACACGGCTTGCAGGCAGCCTCGGGCTGCGCAGCCTCACGCAGGGGCACCTTCTTCAGCGTCCTCGGCTTGCAGGTGGTGTGCGCCGTTCGCGCTTTCGGTGATTGTCACGGTGGTAATGGGAACGCGGTCCTGAGCCCGCTGGCCAGGCTCAGTCACGTCCTCCACGCCCCGTTCGACGCCTCGATGCTTCAGAACACGAGAGCCGTCTACCCGCCGCCCGGCCATTACCTCGCTCCCCGGCCGGCCCCACAGGCGTCACGCCACCTATAGGTGCTTCTGCCTGATGCGCAAAACCGCCCTATCAACCTGATCGTGGTTCTCGCCACATCCACCAGCCGCTGATCGACATCTTCGGTATCCGATCCTGGTCTTCTTCCACAGCATCATCGGTGGCTCATGAGGGTGGTCGATCATGCGCTGACGGTCGTCGTGCGCGCTCTACTGCTGCCATTCGCGTTCAAGCAGATGCACTCAATGCAGAAGCTCTAGCAGGTCGCGCCTCAGATGAAGGCGATCCAGCAGGACTGCCGTACGGCGCCACGAGCGGAAGTCCCGACACGCCCGTCGCCAAGGCTATGCAGGGCAGAATCCCCGTGGCGGAGCTGGTCGCGCAAATCGCCAAACCCAGGGCCCGGCAACTCACGAGCCTTTGTTCGTAGAGCGTTGGTTCGCGGACAGCGCCGGCCGCGGCTGGTTGGAGCTTGGCGAATCGTCGCGCTCGGGCGCGCAGCGGCGCGCCTGTGATGGGACTGGACGTCGCACGTAGTGCTGGTGAGGGCCGCGATGACCGAGACAGACGCATCGGACGCCAGGGCAGGGAGGGAGTCGGGGGCAGGCGCGGTCTCACAGCCGCAGTCCACGCCGCCGCCCGGAATCCTGATCGGCTACGCGCGTTGCTCGACCGAAAAGCAGGATCTCACCGCTCAGCGTGCGATCCTCCGCGACCTCGGCGTCGTTGAGGAGCGGGTGTACCTTGACCATGGCCTGACCGGCACAAACCGTTCCCGGCCTGGGCTCAACAACGCCCTGGCCGCGCTGCGGGAAGGCGACACGCTGGTGGTGCCCAAGCTCGACCGCCTCGCCCGCTCCGTCCCCGACGCGCGTGCGATCGGAGACTCGCTCGCCGCTCAAGGCGTCCGGCTCTCGCTCGGGGGCTCGGTCTATGACCCCAGCGACCCGATGGGCAAGTGCTTTTTCAACATCCTCGCGACGTTCGCTGAGTTCGAGGTCGACCTGTTGCGGATGCGCACTCGCGAAGGAATGGCGATCGCGCGCGCCAAAGGCCGACTCAAAGGCAAGGCGCCCAAGCTCAGCCGCACCCAGCGGACGGTCTTGCTCAAACTCCACGGAGACGGAGAGCACTCGATCGCTGAGCTGGCCGAACTGTTCTCCGTCAGCCGCGCCACCGTCTACCGCGAGATCGCGCGGCCGGGTGCCAAGAACCCCGTTGCCGGCGTTCACTGAGCGATCCGCTTGCGGCCGGTGCCGCGACAACCACAAGCAGGGCTGACATTGAGCGCCAGCCTCCGATCCGCTCGTCGCCAAAATCGCGCCTCGGTGCTTGCACACTCGGTGCCTGATATGGAGAAGTGATTGGCAATCTCGGCCGTCGGGTCTTCGGTTGCGGGTAGGGTCGAGGGGATGGCTCGCCTGGACGAGCGACGCTCGGCACCGGTAGCTGCGCGTCGCAGCCCGACTGCTCCGTTACGCGTCCGCGCCGCGCTCGGCAAGCCCGGTCAATGCGAGGGCGGTGCCCAGTTGCGCTAACTGCCGTCTGCCTTTCGGCAGATGACGAGGGCCTCGATGTAGTCGCGGCGATAGCGGTCGGGGGCCTCGCTGACGCGCTCTTCGAGCGCTCGGAGGAAGTCGGCGAGCAGGCCAGGGACGCGGTCCTCGCCTTCGCGCGCGAACGCGCCACGCATGAGCGGCTCGCCCCAGGCGAGGACGCTTCGCACGTATTCCCGCGCGAACACGGCGGGATCGTCGTGCCAGTAGGGATTGTCGAGACGGAAGAGCTCGACGCTCTCCAACTGGAGGCCGTCGACGCTCCCGCCGCCCGCTTGGAACGGGGCTCGGATCTCGTCGAGCGTGCGCATCCACACCGGGACAACGACCGCGGCGACGGTGGCGGCGCTGATGCGCCCCGCGCGGCACCAGTCGGCGAGCACTCGGTTCATGTCACCGATGAGCTCGACGTAGAGCCCCGATCTCTCGGGGTCCGGAGCGGGCGAGGCCGGGAGCGCGGCGATAAACCGGCCGTCCGGCGCGAGTTCGGTGGCGCGCATCTCGAGCAGCCGCTGCCACTGGCTCGCGGCGGCCACGCGCCAGGCTTGCCGCTCGGCCTCGTCTCGGTGATCCGGGTAGCCCGGAAACACCGAGCCCGTCGACGCCAAGGCGCCCGACTCGGCGATCCAGTGCATCGCCGTCCCGGTGACCGCGAGGTGGACGCTGCCCGGGGGCAGGCAAGGCGCCTGCTGGAGTGGGATGCCCGCCATGCTGATCACCGTGGCGGGCGGCGGGCTGTGCTCCAGCGCTCGACGGCAGGCCTCCCCGTGCGCCTCCGGTGACGCGTAGTGAGCCCCCGTGCCGGCGTCGGCGACCCCGGGGCCGGCGTCACCAGGCGCGGGGATCACGACGACCCCCGATCCGTCCGCCGCTTCGCCGAAGGCCTGGCGAAGTCGTTCGGCGGCGACGCGCCACGGGTTCGTCGGCAGATCGACGAGCGCGTAGATCAGCGGCCGGCCTGCACGCTGCTGCGCGAGATCGCGGATCAGGCCGTGCGAGTTGATCCCGTCGGCGGCGCCGAGATCGACCACGCGCAGCACCTGTTCGTCCGCGAAGAGGTTCGCGGCGCGCAGCGCAGCCGGGAAGGTCGCCTCAAACGCAGCGCGCTGCGAGAGCGCGCCCCGCGCGTAGTCGTCCGCCATGCTCGAGAACTCGGGGCGATCGGCCGGCGTGACGCCTCCTTTTAGCAGCGCCGGTCTCGGCGCTGCTGTCTGAAGATGTTTTCGCTTGGGCCGATCTTGGTCAGCTGACGGTGATGGGCAGGATCGCTTCGGACGCGTGCTGCGCCCTGCGGCCGACCTGCTGTGTCGGTTGGGTCAGTGTCAGCCGGTACGTGCCGGGCCGCAAGGCTCGGCTCAGGCGGAGCTGCGTGTGTCCGCGGGTGTAGGTCCCCCGGCCGTAGGTATGACCGGCTCGCGTCAGCTGGGCCGCGGCCCGGCGGATGCGCGACGGCGGCAGCGACCCCGTCACCGTGCGCGTCCGGCAGGGGCCCGTGGAACCGCACACTCGCAGCGCAAAGCTGCTGGGCCTGCGGAGCGTGAGTCCTCTGCCGACCACGCTGACTCCGGGCTGTGCCGCGACGTTGACCGGATTGGCGTTGCAGATACTCTGAATCTCGTTGGCGGTCATCGGGACCGTGATGCCGGTAGAGGTAGTCGAGGCCTGCGTGACGGTGTGACCCGGGAAGGACAGGTCGATGTCCTGCACCGGGGTGACGGTATCCCGGATGGGGTCCGTGACCAACGCGGTGCCGGAGACCATCTCGGTCTGGACCTCCCCGACGCTCCATCCCTTCCAGCCGGGATCGACGTATTGCCCCTGGTTGATGGTCACCGTCGTAGCAGACGCGTTGGTCTGTTTGCTGAAGGCGGAGACCTCGTCGGTGACTGACGCGACGTCGGGCACTCCCACGCTGACCTTCAGCGACACCTTTTCAGAGAGACTGAACGTCGTCGTTTGCGTGTCGCTGACTCCGTAGTCCGTCTCGGCCTCTGCCTTCGGGCTGCAGTTGTACAGAACGTCCCCGACAACCATTGGCGGCCCCCAACCGTCGGTGATCTGGTAGTGGGCTTGATTGTTCTGGGCCGGTACGCAGGGCGACTGCTGCACCGGCGGCGCCGGCGCCGGTGCGTCCTGGCAGCCGCCGGGCGCGGTGCCGGTCTGCCAGCTGATGTTTGAGGGGGAGCCTGCGGCATTGAGCGCGGCAGCGGCCGCGTCCGGGTCTGTCTGTGAGTTGATCGCCGGTTGCTGCTGCTGAGCGGCCCGCGCTTTCCCCCGCTGGTGCTGGACCGCGGAGGCGCCCAGGGCCACGCTGGGTCCGGTCGCCGCGACGGCCAGCACCGCCGCGATCAGCGCGACCGGCCACAGCCGTCGACCGAGCATGCCATGTTGCTTGATCGAGCTCATGCGTTCACCTTTCCGGCGCCGCTGACGTAGATGAGCACCTTGTTGGTCAGCCAGTCGGTACCGGCGCCGCGGAGCCGGTCGGTGAGTTGGAACACCGTCCTGACCGTCTGTGCTCCGGAGCCGCTCGAGACCGAGCAGTCGACCCGCCTGGCGAACTTCGTGCAAACGAGCCGCGGGAACTCGGCGCGCAGCCGGGCCATGGAGTCGTCCAAGCCCACCCCGGTCTTCGTGGTCAGAGAGCCGCTGTAGACGAGCGCGGTGACGCGACCATCCGGCCCGAAGACGACCGAGAGCCGGCGCTTCTTGTACTCAAAGGTGCTGAGAAGCCCCGGAATCGCGCGACACCCCGGCATCCCCTGGCATGGCGTGAGCGGGAAGCTCCGCACGGCCGGCCGGCCCAGCCGCCTCAACACCGTCGTTGGGCTGTCCCCCAGCGCCACGTGACTGACCGAGCGACCCGGAACAATCCGGACCGGAGGCGTGCTCGTCGACGCCCGCGACGCCCCCAGCCGCGACGTGGTGCCCTCAAAGCCGCACCACTGCGTCTTCTCGCTGGCAGTCATCGGCCGCACCTTGACGACCGCATTGAACGCCGGCGTGGGCGCGTGGAGGGGATCGCTCGGCCCGGGCACACCGCTGCGCACCTCGGAGAAGTTCTTGGCGGTGAAGGTCGCCCCGCCGATCGTGGCCACGAACGTTCCCGTGATCGTGCCGACGGTGGGCGCCACCCAGATGAACCCAATGGTGTTCGCCGGCATGTAGGCCTCCGCGGTCCGGGAGACGGTCACCGTGTCCTCCCACTGTTTCTCGGCGTCGACGCTGATCGACGCCCCCAGGGTGACCACGCCGAAGATCGTTCCCTCGACGCTCGAGCTCAGGCCTCCGCCCACGCTCAGGCTTGCGGACTGCGACCCCGCGTATGTGACGGTGTCGTAGCCGGCGTTATTGCCGGACCCGCCGCCGCCGCCCACGCACTCCTGGAATTGCCGCGCCAGGGTGAGCTGCCCAGGTCCGTAGGTCAGGCTGCTCTGCGTGAACGCGCACGATGCACTCGCGCCGCTGGCGCACGCCCCGTTGAGCAGCTCGACGAAGGGCTGCCCCTGCGGAGTGGAGGCGTCGATCGAGTAGTTACCGCCGGCGAGCGAGATGGTCTGATCGAAATGGGTTGGCGTCTCGTGCGCGTAAGTGAGTTGCGGGTTCGCCGTCTGGGTCCCGGGCGCCTGGCGAGACGCCGGATCGTATCCGGCCGGCGGCGGGGCGACCGTGTTCCACACGTCCACTGCAGGGACGTTGTTTCCGTAGATGCCGTTGCTCTGGGCTTGGGAGATCCCGACGGTGATGTACTCCGGCGCACCCCCGACCACGTCGACCCTATAGGTGAAATACCCGTCATACCCGTAGAAGTTGCTGAAGAGGTAACTCTGGCTTGTATTGTGGCCAAGCTGGAAGAGCGAGCCAGCGCCGGGCGCGAGCGTCTGCGCAGGCTGCGTATACCAGCACCCGGTGGCGCACCCGCCGTCGGCGGTCGCGATGGTCTGCGCGGTCACCAACGTCATGGTGTACGGAGTCGAGTTGTAGACGGCCGCGTTCAAGAAGCCGTTGGAATCCACATTCCCGGCGAACGCCGGAGAGGTCAACAACGCCGACCCAGCGGCCGCCCACAGGACCGCCGCCGCCAGAACCGTCACCAATCGTCTCGCCACGCGCCTCACCCGCCTTTCCTGAGCAAAGCGTCGCCGCGGACGCCTTCGCCATCGCGTTGCCTGGATCGGCGGCGCGGTCGGCCAGATCTTGCACGGCCGGGACATGATTAGCCAGAGCCCCACGCATCCTAGGTGTGTCAGGGCTAGCTTGATGTACGATATGGTGGCGGTGGACTCGACCCAGCAACTCGCCGGATTCCTGCGTGCGAGGCGAGACCGGGTCAAGCCCGAAGACGTCGGGATCGCGAACGGTGATCGGCGTCGCGTGCCCGGGCTGCGTCGCGAGGAGCTCGCCAGGCTGGCGGGACTGAGCGCCGACTACATCATGCGTTTGGAGCAGGGCCGCGACCATCGGCCGTCGGAGAACGTTCTCGGAGCGCTGGCCCGAGCGCTTCAGCTCGACGACGACGCCACCGCTCACCTGTTTTCGCTGGGCCGCCCGGCGCCCCCAATTGCGCAACTTCGCTTCGCGGGCGATGAACGGGTCCGGTCTGACCTGCAGGACCTGCTCGACTCCTGGACCACCACCCCCGCGTTTATCCACGGACGCCGGTTGGATGTGCTGGCGTCAAACGCGCTCGCCCGCATGTTGACACCCTTGTCTGAGCCCGGGACCAACCTGCTGCGCTCGTGGTTTCTCGATCTCGAGGACCGCAAGCGCTACGACGACGTCGAGTTCGTCCTGACCCAAGCCGTGGCCTACTTCCGCGCCACGGTCGGTAACGATCGCGACGATCCCCATGTCCAGGACCTCGTCAGCGAGCTGTCGCTCAAGAGCGAGGAGTTTCGCCGCATCTGGGCTCGCCACGACGTCCAGCTGGCGATGGCAGGAGTGGGGCCGCTCTACCACCACCCAGCTGTGGGTGCGCTCCGCCTCCGCTACCAGACTTTCACGGTCACCGGTACCGAGGGGCACACACTATGGGTGGTCAGCGCCGCCCCCGGCAGCCGCGAAGCGCAGGCGCTGGCGCTCCTCCGCACCATGACCGCCGACCACGACACCCCGATCTCCCCCGCCGCTGTGCCAGACCGCTCCTCGTGAGTTAGTGAGAGCGATAGCGGCGGTCGCGTGGGCAAAAGTTCCCGGATCCTCGCCGTTGCGGCTACAGCCTTACAACAACGAAGATCCATCTGCCGGGCAAGGGCCGGCGCACCGAGGAGCGCAAGTACCGCCGACGTCTCACGATCGCCCAGGACGGCGGCCGGAAAGTCATCACCAACCCCAACGGGGAAGCCACGGCTAAGGCTCGCACCATCCCCGCGGGAGGCTCACCCCGCGCGGCGGACCTCACCATCTTTGGAGCAAGTGCAGGAGGCGGTCGACGGCCGGGCGCAAGTCACCCAGGCGTGACGTCTCGAGTGACATCCCGACCCTGCGATAGAAAGACAGCTGCGATCTCTCCGTTTTATTCGGTCGAGGATCTCGTGGTGATGGGCATGGGCCAAGGCGGAGCCGGATGCGAGCCCGCGGACGGCAAGCACCGCGTCCACGTCGTGCGTGCCTGCGTCACGCCTATTGCAGTAGTCAGGGCGTAGGTACCGCTTTGCGGCAGGGCCAGCCACGCCGCCCGTGCTGGCCCGGCTTCTCGTTGTGGGCGGCAGCAGCAGCGCGGCGTCGCGGTCGCTAACGGTTGCTTCGCGCGCCCGGCCATCCGAGCCGTAGGCCCGTGGTCGTTGGCTGACCGCCGGACGGCACGAGCGCGAGCAGGCACGCCCTCGCCTGGACGCTCACTGGTGCTTCTGCTTGGCGGAGCGGCACCTACGCGCGACGCGAGCGCGGCGCTGCCGCCCGTGCGTTACATCGGGTTCTGCAGCGGGGGACGGACGCAGCAGTCTCTACCGACATACGCCACCGGGAGGCTGCATTGCGGTGGCGTGCTGCTGGTCGCTCTTTCCCGGTCTGTGAGCATGGACCGAGCCCCGATCTTTCGTTTCAGACCAGCGCGATCAGTTCGCCTGCCACGTGCTGCCGTCCGCGGTATAGGCGTGTTGTGATCGTCGCTTCGCGGGTGTGTAGGGAGCGCGCGGCCTCGCGGTAGGACAGTCCGACGAGGTCCACAGCGATGACGGCATCTCTGTACGGGGCTGGCGCGCTTGCGATTGCGTGCATGATGTCGCGGGCACTGATGCGACTGTCACCGACAGCAGGCGCGTCGTCTTCAGAGAGTTGACGCGTGGCTGGTCGACGGGCGGCGGTGCGGTAACGGTCGGCGTAGGTGTTTCTCAGCGCCCGTAGCAGGTAGCCGATTTCGCTGTCGTTGCGGAGCAACCGGGGACGCTTGAGTACTGTTGCGAACGTTTCTTGCACGAGATCTTCGGCGCTGTGTTGCGATCCGCACAGCGCCCACGCCGCCCGAAACAACGCGTCGATGTGGCAGGGCAGGCGATTCGGATCGAGCAAATGCGGTCTGGGCCCGCGACGCGAATCGCTGACAGGTCGACATGGCAGCGATCGCGCGGGGGGGCGTGGCTGAGCTTCGACGACGGTGCTGATCGTGCAATCGGTGCCAGCTGGCCTTTTGCGTATCGCGTCGTCTTGGAGAGCTCTAGCTGACATCTGCGAGAACCTCGCGGGCGACCCGCTGTAGGTCACGGAGATAGCGCCGGTGCGCGTGCCAGAACAGCTCAGTGTCCTGCGTTCCTGAGAGGTACTCAGTGTCGGCGTGCGCATCGAGCAGTTCGTAGACAAGCCGCGTGAGGAGCGCTGACCGCTCGACGGCAGCAGGCGCTTTCTGTGATTGTGAGAACGCCACGGATCGCAACTCATCCCGGTGGCCAGGGACGAACGCGGGACGCAATCGTTCCCGGGCGCGCTGACTCGGCCGTGCTTCCCTGATCGCGGGTGAGCGGGACCCGGGCACCCTTTGTAATGGCGCCCGTCGAGAGCGTGTGTTCGGTACTGGTGCGGCAAAGCGCGGAGCGGGCCTGGTCGGGGCCGGCGCCAGGCTCGTACCGGCCAGCAGGCTGGCCGCGGGCCAGGCTTCCGGCGACGGGTGGGCCGTCGGCATCGGCAGGGCGCGCACAATCGGATAGGAGTCGCGCGAGTCGCTCCGTCCTGTAGTCGCGCCTCGGGCGAGTCGCGCATGTTCGGCGGCTCGTCGTCGGTCGGCGATGCGTTGCTGAGCGAGGATGTAGTGGAGGTGGGGGTTCATTGGGGATTCCCGGCAGGCCGACTGGTCGAGCGATGCGTCAAAGCGAGGCGCAAGCCGCCGAGGTGCCATCAGGCAACTCAACGATCTTGCGCTTCGCTACGAAGCTCGCGCCGAGCGTGGCTAGAACGGACAGTTCCCGGGGCTTGCGGCCGGCACGTCGGGGTTGACGCCGTGCTTGAGGCCGAGGTAGGTGACGAGCACCACGGCCGGCGTGCGGCCTTCGTTTCGGGCGAGATGGACATGGTTTGCGTGTTCGATGAAGCCCTGTCCTGCGGAGTAGCGCTGCGGGGTGCAGGTCCGGTCGGCGCTGTCGTAGAGCGTCAGCGTGCCGGATTTGACCACGACCACCACGGCCGCTCGGTGGTAGTGCCAGCCGAAGCTCGCGCCCGGCGGAACCGTCGCCTGGGCGTCGACGACGTCGGCGGGCTTTGTGACGTCGATCGTGTAACGGTGGGAGATGCTCGCGGCCCCGAGGATCTTCTCGGTGATCGGGTTGGCGCCCGCGGCCAGCGCCGCTGCGGTGGTGCCGAGTGCCCCGAGGAATGCGGCGAGGATGAGGAGTCGTTTCATTGCGGTCTTCTTTCCGTCGAGTGGATGGTTGGCGGCCGGGGGTCGGCGCGCCGGCCGATGGCGTGCCGTCGTGCGGCGCTCGTCGGTTTGGTGCCGGCGAGACCGGTGGGTTGTTGCTCTGTGTCGACGGCCCGCGTGGACTCGCGGGCGTCCCCGGTGCGAGCTACGGAGTGATGTTCTGGTTGAGTTGGAAGAGGTTGGTGGGGTCGTAGCGCCGCTTGAGCGCGACCAGCCGCTCGTAGTTCTGCTCGCCGTAGGAGGCCCGCAGCCGCTCGTCGCGGGCGTCGCCCATGAAGTTGACGTACGCCCCATCGCGGCTGACCGGGGCCAGAGCTTGGGTGGTTGCCTGCGCCCAGGCCACGTTGGCGTCAAAGCCCTCGGCGTGGGGCGAGCGGGCGATCACGTTGAGCACGTACTGCGCTGACCGGTCACCGAACGCCGCATCGTTGTCACCAGCGCGCGCCACCGCCCCGCCGAAGTGGTGCAAGTGGATCTCCGAGTGCGGTGAGGGGACCGCCTGATGGCTGCCGACGGTCGCCGCGATCGCCGCGTCACTGAGCTCGTTGACGTAGGCGGACCGCATGTAGTTGTGCGCGCCACGGGCCCACAGCGCGTCGAGCAGGCTCTGCATCGCCGTGTAGGGCATGACGCCGATGAGGTCGACGATCGGGTCGCCGAGGTCCTTGAGGGGCTGTACGAGGGCGCGACCGCGCTCAGGCTCCCCGGCGTGGACGGCGATGACCGCGATGACCGGCTTGCCGTGCACCGTTTCGGGGAGAAACGGCGCGGGCGGCGCGGTCATGAGATTGGCCAGCGTGGTCACCTCGTCGGGCAGCTGGCGCACCCAGTCGCGGTAGAAGCGCAACACCTCTTCGGCGCGGTCGCCCGCGAAGAAGATCGGGCCCGCCAGCAGCATCGGGCCGATCGGATGCAGCCGGTACTCCAGCGAGGTGGCGATCCCGAAGTTCCCTCCGCCGCCGCGCAGGCCCCACAGCAGCTCGGGATTCTCCTCCTCGCTCGCGCGGACGAGCTGTCCATCGGCAGTGACGAGATCGGCGGCGATCAGGTTGTCGCAGGTCAGGCCGACCTTGCGCATCAGCCAGCCGATGCCGCCGCCGAGCGTGAAGCCGGCGATCCCCGTGGTCGACACCAGACCGCCGGTCACCGCGAGCCCGAACGCTTGGGTCTCGTGATCGAAGTCCGCCCACGTGCAGCCGCCCTCGGCGCTGGCGGTGCGACGCGCCGGGTCGACGCGCACGGCGGTCATCGCGGACAGGTCGACGACCATGCCGTCGTCGCACGTGGAGAAGCCGGGTAGGGAGTGCCCGCCGCCGCGGACGGCGACGAGTAGGTTCTCGCTACGCGCGAAGTCCACCGCGCGCATCACGTCGGCGACGCCGGCGCAGCGGACGATCAGCGCTGGCCGTCGGTCGTGGGCGCCGTTCCAAATCGCGCGCGCCTCGTCGTAGGCCTCGTCGGAGGGCCGGATGAGCTGGCCGCGCAGCCCCTGCTCGAGCTCGGCGAGCGTCGCGCCGCCGAGCATGTGGGGGATGGTCGCTTCAATGGTCATGTCTTCGAGCTCCTTTGTGCGCCGAATACTTCGAACGCGCTCAACCCTGGCGGGTCGGACTTAGCGACCCCTTAGCGACCACTTGATCGAGCTCTAAGCAGCGGGCGACCCCCCACCGGTCACCGAGCGGACGCAGACGCGCCAGCGCCGCGTCGAGCAGCCGGGCCGCGCGGTCGGCGTCGCCGTCGGCGATCGCCAGCTCGGCCAGCCTCAGCGTCACCCAGCCCGCGGCGCGAAAGAAGTGCTGCGCTTCGGCCATCTCCCGGCTCGCTTCGAGCAGCTCGCGGGCGCGTACGAGCTCGCCGACGTCAGCGGCGATGTTGCCGAGATTGAGGCGCATCCCCGATTGACCGGGCGCGTCGTCAGTCTCCTCAAACAGCGCCAACGCATCGCCGAGCAGCGACCGGCTTCGCTCGAGGTCGCCGGCGCGGGCGGCCAGGACGCCCAAGTTACTCAGCGTCATGCCGATACCTCGGCGGTCACTAAGCCCGCGGCGGAGTGTCAGCGCCTCCTCCAACCACTCGCGGCCGAGCTCGTGCTCCCCCAGAGCGCCCGCGAGGTTGCCGAGGCGGTTCAGCGCGAACGCCGTGCCCATGGCATCGCGCGCCTCGCGGAAGTGCGTCAGGCTCTCGGTCAGGCGCTCGCGCGCCGGCTGGCCGAGTCCCTGGGCGCGGGCGACATCGCCGAGCGCGGCCAGCACGTAGCCGATCGCACGTCTCGCGTCGACGCGGCGAAAGAACTGCGCGGTCTCCTCAAAGTACATCCGCGGCGTGCCGCCCGGGCCCTCACCCGCGACGAACAGGCCCACCGTATGCACCCGAAAGAACGCCTCCCCGTCCCCCGCGGGCACCTCGCGCAACCGGGCCAGGCTGTCCAGCAGCGCCTCGCGGGCGCCCGCGAAGTCGCCGCGGCACTGGGCGAGCACCCCCTCGGAGTACAGGACCGCCGCCGCCACCTTGCGCTCGCCGAGCTCCTCGGCCAGCGCGCGGCTCTCGGCGTACAGGCGCTCGGCGTTGTCATAGCGGCTGGCCATGTACTCATACACGCCGACCTCGTCGAGCGCGTGCGCGACCGCGCGGCGGTCGCCCAACGCCCGGAAGATCTCGACCCGCTCGATGCCCAGCTCGCTCACCCCGCCGGTTCGCCCCAGGCGGAGGTCCAGCCCACACGCGGCGCGCAGAGCCTCCGCCCGAAGCTCCGTCGGCGCCGGGGCCGCCGCGAGCGCCGCCCGCAGCCACCCACTGCCCTCCAGAAAATGACTTCCGGCCATCCACATCGGCCCCATGTGGACCGCCAGCCTCAACGCCTGCTGGGGTTCGTGGCGCAGCGCCCACCCGAGCGCCGCGCGCAGGTTATCGTGATCGTGCTCGAGCCGGCCGGCCCCGACGATCGGCCCGGACGCCGCGCCCTCGGGATCGGCCGCCCTGGCGAGCTCGAGGTAGAAAGCGTGATGGCGTGCCTCCAGCGGGGTCGCCTCGCCCGCCTCAACGAGGCTCTCGCGCGCGTACTGGCGCATGGGCTCAAGCAGGCGATAGCGGTACCCGCCGCTGTCGTCCTCGGCCACCACCAGCGACTTATCGACAAGCCGCCCCAGGATGTCGGCGACCCGGCGCTCGTCCATACCGTCGCCCGCCGCCACTTTCTCGGCGGCCTCCAGCGCGAAGGTCCCGGCAAAGACGCTCAGCCGGCGAAACAGCCTGCGTTCGCTCGTCGTCAACAGCGCGTGGCTCCAACTCAGCGTCGCCCTGAGCGTCTGCTGGCGGTCGACCGCCGACCGGCTTCCGGTCGTCAGGACAGCGAGGCAATCGCCTAGTCGGGCCGCGATCTGAGCGGGCGAGAGCGCCCCCACGCGAGCAGCGGCGAGCTCCAGCGCGAGCGGCATCCCGTCTAGCCGCACGCAGATCTCGGCCACCGCGCCCGCGTTGTCCTCGCCCAGGGCAAAGCCCGACGCGACGTCGCCCGCGCGCTCGCAGAACAGACGAATCGACTCGTATGAGGCCAGCTCCTCAGGCTTCACCGACCGACCCGGGGCCGGCAGTGTCAACGACGGGACCCGCCAGGTCACCTCTCCCGGGACGCGCAGCGGCTCGCGGCTCGTCGCCAGGATTCGCAGCTCCGAACAGGCGCCCAGCAGGTGTTCGGCCACAACGGCGCAGGCCGCGACCAGATGCTCGCAGTTGTCGAGGATCAGCAACGTGTGCGCCTGGCTGAGTTGGGCGCCGAGGCCTTCAAGCGCCGGGCGCTGAGAGGACAGCGTCAGACCGAGCGCGGAGGCAGTCTCCGCCGGCACCAACGCGGGGTCGCCGAGGCCAGCCAACTCCACCAGCCAGACACCATCGTGGCACGCACCCAGCCGTGCCGTCGCAGCCTCGACAGCGAGGCGAGTCTTGCCAGACCCACCGGCGCCGGTCAGCGTGAGCAGGCGATTACGGTCAAGCAGACCGGCAACCTCCCGCAGCTCGCGGTCGCGCCCGATGAAGCTCGTCAACGCGATCGGCAGGTTATGACGAGCGGGCCCACCCCGAGCTGCGCGCAACGCGTGCGCCGCCTTGCGCCGCAGCTCCCGATCGGGTGGGTCGAAGCTGACGTCGCCACGCAGCAGCGCCTGATACAAGCGCGCCGTCTGAGGGTCCGGCTCCGCCTCGAGGTCGCGCCGAAGCGCCTGGCGCAACCGCTGATACTGCGCCAGCGCGTGCTGGCGGCGACCCGCCTCGGCGAACAACCGCATAAGCGCGCGCTGGGCGCCTTCGTGCAGCGGATCAATCACCACAACCTGTTCAAGCGCCGCGATAGCCCCCTCGGCATCCCCGCCCTCAGCCAGACCGCTGGAAAGGTCGAGCAGCAGCCCCAGGTGCGCATCGCTCACCGCCTCCCGCCGGCCGACCGCCCATGTTTCATAGCGATCCTCAGGGAGAAGCTCGCCGCCGTGAAGCTCGAGCGCCGCGCGATAATCCGACAACTCGCCAGTTCCGCGGGCGCGCGCGACCGCCGCCTCGAACGCGTCGACGTCGACCTCCACCCTCCCGCCTGGATACAGCACCAGCATGTCGTCCCGCAACGGGAGAACAGCCGAGGTCTCGGCGCCAGCTGCCTCCAGCGCCCGCCGCGCCACATACAACGCCTGATGAAAGTTATTGGCCGCCGCCGCACGCGCCCGCTCAGGCCACAACAACTCAGTCGCCTGCTCCCGATGAACTCGACGCTCAGGCGCCAGCGCGAGCAGCTTCACCAGACTCTTGGCCTTACGGAGACGCCACGCGCCCTCAGGCACAACCTCTCCGCCGACGCAAACCGCGAAGGCCCCGAACAGCCTTATCTGCACGGCCTTGTCCATCGCTCTAGCCCATGCTACGGGAGCCCGGGGGGCCTGAAAGAACGGCGCGGCGTCCGAGACGACTCGCCGCGCACGCCCCAGAATTCGCGAGCGGCGTGCTTACAGCGACCGTGCAAAGCGACACAGTCGAAGCGGCAGCCCGACCGGACCTTGCGCTAACTCTCGGAACGGATGAGAACCACCGGTCGGGTCGCACTGCTGCATCGACCCGGCGGTCCGCAAGTCGACAGAACGCGACGCCGACGCCGAGCGGGCCGCGATGCCTCCTTCGCGAGGCGAAGCACCACCGGCTCCCGGAGAACTGCGACGTGCTTGCTCGGACGCGCAACACCGACCTCGAGCAAGCGGATGACCGGCGCCGCGATTCATCGAAGCAACAGTGGCCGGATCCGACACCGCGCTGCTGCTACCGCCCAAAAGCAGCCGCGCGTCTCGACCCGCCGACGTGGTCGCTATTGGGTGCGAAGCGGCCAGGACGCGGGTCCCGATCCTGGTGACGAGCGCTACCCCAATCGGACACCCGCGGCCACGCGGTCGCGCTCGCTGGTGCGACTGCTCTGTGGTGCGAGGAGCTGCCGGTGCTTGCCGGATGCCCGGCTCACGCGAGGTAACTCCGACGAGCGCCTGGATGGGGTCGAGCCTGGAGGTCGGACTGCTCCTTTCTCGCGAAGCAGGAGCGCCGACGGGCGGGGCGCGGGCTTGCCGCCCCGCCCGCGGGCTTCCCTACTGGCTCAGAGTTCGAGCCCGGCGCTGACGTGCATCATCGGTGCGCGCCTGGAGTGGATCGTGCTGATGATCTCCTCGGTGTTGATCCCTTGGAGGTACACGCTGGTCGTGGACACATACGAATGCCCGAGCTGGCGCTGGATCACGGGTAGCGGCACGCCTTCACGGGCGAGCTCGACAGCGTGAGCATGGCGGAGCTGATGTGGCGCGAATCGGCGCCTGACCCCGGCCGCAAGCGCGTAGCGGCGCAGCGCCCCGCGGACCGCGGTCGCTGACCACGGCCGCCCGCGGGTCGCTCCGTCGATCACGCAGAACAACGGCCCGAGCGGCAACTGGGTGCGCCGCGCGACCCACGGGGCGAGGTGGTCGCTCCAGGCCCAAGGGTCCATCCCGACTTCGCGGCGCTTGTTGCCCGTACCCGCGCGGACCAGGATCGAGCCGCGCCTGGCGTCGAGATCGGACTCGGTGAGATCCAGCGCCTCCTGGATCCGCAGCCCGCCGCGCCACAGCACCACGATCATCGCCCGCAACCGCAGCCCGTGCCGGTCGACCGGGATTCTGCGCATGACCGCGACGATCTCCTCGACCGTCGGCGGGTCCGCGGGATACCTCACTCCCTTGTTGCGGGGCGGGCGGCCCGCGTTGTGGCCAGGCATCGCCGCCGGTGAGCGCCGCCGCCCGGTCGCGTCGAGCAAGACTGGTGAAGAAGACATCGCTCCCTCCCTTCGAGAGCAGATCGTTGACCGCACTGCTCTACCGCCCTAGCACTCGCGACGCAGCCGTCGCGCCGCTACGCCTCAGCGCAGGCACGAACAGGCGCCCGCAGAACAGACCAAGGTCGCCCCCGCAGCTTAAGCTCGCAGGGCGCTGCAAGCCCGGCGCGCTGCTGCTCCTCGAGAGAGCGGCCACCGCGAGACACGCCTGGTGCTCGTCCGGTGCATTAGAGGTTCTCGGCGCCGGGCGAGCTGATGCATCGCCTACGAGAGCAGCAACGAGGCGGTACTTGCCGACGTCGACTGCTCCATTCGAGCGAACCAGCACGCAGGATCAAGACGGCTGCTGTTAGGCCGTTGCGATGGCGGGCGGAGGGTGGTGACTGGCCGGCGGCGATCCGGTGCTCTACATCGCCTTGGCAAAGCAACTCGGTCGGAGCCACGAGCGTTTGTACATACCGCCCGTTGAGCGGGCGTCTCACTGCGGGGACGTCAGGTCCCTCACCGGAGTGAGCGTGGCGATGCCGGAACCCCTTCCCTCTATCACGCCAACAACCTTTCCCGCCAGCTCGACGGCCGGGCCACCGCTTTCGCCCGGAGAGACGCCTGGACACGCGACCAAGATCACATCTGTGAGCCTCTCGCGCGCTCCATCCGCTGTCGTCAACACGCGAGTGCGGTTCGTCGCCACGACGGTCCCATGCACCACCGTTATCTGGGGCGTGAAAGGGTTGCGGAGCAGGGGAACGGCGGGGATTCCGAGCAAGGCAAGCGGTTCACCGACATGTGCCGGCCTCGAATCCAGTTGCACCGGCTTGGGACACGGATTACGGCCGTTCTCCGGCACCTCCTGGCTTTGGTACCTCACGAGCGCGAGGTCGTGAGTCGGGTGATTGGTCGAGACAGTTCCGTTCCGTCGCCGAGGCCAATCGTCGTCGCGGGCGGGCATGCAGCCAGCAGGTGCGATGCTGTCACGACGCCGGTCCTAACCCGAAACCCGGTGCCCACGAAGACGGACTCAGCGTTCGGGCTTAAGCGGGAAACCGGCAACACCGACTTTTCGACCCTCGATATGACCGGCCGCGGCACGTGACCTGCCGCTCTTGAGCTGGACGGCGCGGCCGTCGCAGCCGCCTCTGATCCGACCACGGCCATGGTCCTGGGTTGACCTCCGCATCCGGCGATAGCCACGATGAGAACGCCCGCGAGCGCGATCCTTCGCACGAGCAGACCATAACCCGTCCCCACAGGGTTTTCAGCCACGCATCCGTGGCACGGCGAGGAACACCGGCGGCGGGCGCCAATGATCGCTTCTGGGCTGATCGACCAGCGGGAGCACCGAGGCCACCGTGGAGCGTGTGGCCCAGCTGCCGCTCGCACCGGGGAATGCAGCGGCGACAGGCGCCCTCAACGTGCGACGCGCGCCTATCAGCACGGCGCCCCTGCTCCACCGGACGATTACACCAAGCTTGCGCCGGTCAACGACGGCCCCGGGTGCTCTCGCTGCTCGATCATTGCGGCACCGTTGGGCTGGCGCGTTGGGTGGCTTGCGTAACGCGGTGTGAGTGAGTAGGCTCGGGGTGTCACACGGTGGTCAGGACGCCCGCCAGGTTTTTAGGTCGGGGTTGACCGCGAAGCTGGCTTGGAGGGCGATGAGGTTGCGACGCGTGGCGGCGACCGCGGTGGGCGTGTTGGTCGCGGCCTTCTGGCTGCTCTTTGGCTGCGGTCTCGTCGGCGGGGTACCCCGGGCCTTCGCGGCGACCGTGGCGCTCAAGGCGGTCAGCGCGGGCGGCTTTCACACCTGTGGCATCCGGACGGATAGCACCGTCGTTTGCTGGGGCAGCAACACAGATGGCCAGTCCTCGCCGCCTTCGGGGACCTTCAAGCAGATCAGCGCAGGCGCTTACCACGCCTGTGGCATCCGGACGGATGACGCCGTCGCCTGCTGGGGTACCGACTCCCATCGCGAGTCTTCGCCGCCTTCGGCGAGCTTCAAGGCGATCAGCGCGGGCTACTTTCACACCTGCGCCATCCGCATGGACGACACCGTCGTTTGCTGGGGCAGCAACAACGATGGCCAGTCCTCGCCGCCGTCGGGGACCTTCAAGGCGATCAGCGCACGCGACAACTTCACGTGTGCCATCCGGACCGATGACACCGTCGCTTGCTGGGGCGCCGACTTCTATGGCGAGTCCTCGCCGCCGTCGGGGACCTTTAAGCGGATCACCGCGGGCGGCAACTACACGTGTGGCATCCGGACGGATGACACCGTCGCCTGCTGGGGCTACAACTTCTATGGTCAGGCCTCGCCGCCGTCGGGGACCTTCAAGGCGATCACCGCTGGCGGCCAGCACGCCTGCGCCATCCGCACGGATGACACCGTCGCCTGCTGGGGCAGCACGACATGGGGCCAGTCCTCGCCACCCTCGGGGAGCTTCAAGACGATCAGCGCGGGCTACTTTCACACCTGCGCCATCCGGACAGATGACACCGTCGCCTGCTGGGGCAACGACTCCCATCGCGAGTCGTCGCCGCCGCCGGGGGGCTTCACGGCGGTCACCACGGGCACCTACTTTACCTGCGCCATCCGCGGGGATGACACCGTCGCCTGCTGGGGCGCCGACTACGCTCGCCAGTCCTCGCCGCCTTCGGGGACCTTCAAGCGGATCAGCGCAGGCAACGACTACACCTGTGGCATCCGGACCGACGACAGGGTCGCTTGCTGGGGCTACAACTATGGGCCGCCGCCTCCGGGGACCTTCAAGGCGATCAGCACGGACGGCTTCGACCACACCTGCGCCATCCGCACGGACGACACCGTCGCCTGCTGGGGCAGCAACTTCGACGGCCAGTCCTCGCCGCCGTCGGAGACCTTCAAGCGGATCAGCGCAGGCGACGCCTACACCTGCGGGATCCGGACGGATGACACCGTTGTCTGCTGGGGCTACGACTACTATGGTCAGGCCTCGCCGCCGTCGGGGACCTTCAAGGCGATCAGCGCGGGCGGATATCACACGTGCGCCATCCGGACGGATGACACCGTCGCCTGCTGGGGCGACAACTACTTCCGACAGTCGTCGCCGCCTTCCGGGACGTTTAAGCGGATCAGCGCGGGCGGCGACCACACATGCGCCATCCGCACGGATGACACCGTCGCCTGCTGGGGGTCCCACATCCACGGCGAGTCCTACCCGCCCTCGGGCACCTTCAAGGCAATCAGCGCGGGCGTCTACCACACCTGTGGCATCCGCACGGATGACGCCGCCACCTGCTGGGGCGACAACAGCTACGGCGACGCCTCGCCGCCGCGGTGATCCGCGTCCTGCGCTGCACAGCACGCCCAACGACAACACCGCCACCAGCTAACACAAACGCACTTGTGGGCGCCGTCTCCCCACGCCACGAGCGCACAAAAGCAGCCCGATCGGCACGCCGCAGAGTTCCCAGCTGGGCTTACAAGCAGCCGTCTTGATCCTGCGTGCCGGTTCGCTCGAATCAGCAGTCGACGTCGGCAAGCACCGCCTCGTTACTGCTCTCGTCGGCGATGCATCAGCTCGCCCGGCGCCGAGAACCTCTAATGCACCGGACGAGGACCAGCACGCTGCCGCGTCGCCCGAGACTTCCGCACCGCCAGGGCGAACCGAGCCTCTGCGTAGGCATGACGTCGGCCCTCAAGTGTTAGCGCTCAAGGAGAACTCCGCAAGCACGGAAGCAGCAGTCTCGCGGTAGAGGGCCAGGCGGCCGGTCATGAGGTCGAAGCAGCCACCGCGCCCACACTTCCGGTCCAGGCGTGAAGCGGTCATCCGGTCTTCGGCGAGTAGCTGGCCGCCCCTGGTGCAAGCGATCGGGGCCCAGCGTCCTCATCGCAACGTCGCACTGATCGTTCCCTTGCGGACACCCGTAGACCGTCCGGTGGTGGATGGCTCTGCGAGACGGAGGGTCCGAGCGCCTGACGCTCGCTGTTCGCGCATCTCGATCATCTTGCGATCACTCCATTAATGATATATCATCGAACGTAGCAGTCATCAAAGCTTCCGCCTCCGCCGGGGAGCGGCGCAGCCGAGGACTAGCGAGCTACGTGTGACGATTTCCTTCGTGGTGGTGCACAGCTGATGCCAGGCCGCAGATCGCGACTGCCGGAGCGAAGCGTGCTGGTGTTGACCAGCCTGGCTGGTGGAGACAAGCACGGGTACGCGTTGATCAAGGACATCGCGGTGTTCTCCGGGGTCACGCTTGGGCCGGGGACCCTGTACGGGGCGCTCGCGCGGCTCGAGCGCGACGGTTTGGTCAAGGCGCAGCCGGCGGTCGACCGTCGCCTCCCGTACACGATTACCGCAGAGGGACGCAGGCGCCTGCATGAGCACCTATCAGAGTCTGCTCGGATCGCCGCGTTCGGTCTGGATCGGATCGCGATGGGAGGCACATGAGCAACAGGTTTCTGCGAGCCGTCCTCGCGCTGTACCCGCGAGGGTTCAGACGGCGCTACGGCCCGGAGGTGCAAGGCCTCGTCAACGACCTGGAAGCTGCGGGCGACCGCTCTCGGTTGCGCCTGGTGAGCGGGCTCCTGGTGAGCGCGGTAGCGGAGCGGCTTCGGACGGTGCGGCTGGACGCTCGGCTGACGATCCCCACCCTCGCTGCTGTGGCTGCCCTGGGCACGATCGTGAGCGCGGCCGGACCCGCGGCTCCGCCGGCGACGGCGCTCGCCGGGCCCATGGCGCCACCCCCGGCGGGCAGGTCGAGCGCGGCCAGACCCGCGGCTACGCGGGCGACGGCGCTCGCGGGGCCCATGGCGCCACCCCCGGCGGGCAGGTCGAGCGCGGCCAGACCCGCGGCTACGCGGGCGACGGCGCTCGCGGGGCCCATGGCGCCACCCCCGGCGGGCAGGTCGAGCGCGGCCAGACCCGCGGCTACGCTGGCGACGGCGCTCGCGGGGCCCATGGCGCCACCCATGGCGGGCACGTCGAACGCCAAAAGCAGAACTGCCGCTGTCCGACAGAGCAGCACTCTCGTCTCCGGTTGCGAACACCCTCCTCCGGGCTCGCACCATCGGCGCTGACGCGTGGGCGACACCGCTGGATCCGCCGGGCAATTCGGAAGCCGGCGGCAGACGGGCAATCGACCGGGTACGACCCCGGCGTTGGGCAAGAGCGTCGCTCCGCAGCCAAAGACGCCGTCGAGCGAGCGCTCATGGCCGGCCGAGATGACTCCTCCCGGGCTCAACCAGCCGTGACGTCGCGCGCGTGATGCCCGTGCGATAGCGCATGCCAGTCTCGACCCGCGCCTGGGGCGTGCACCTCCTTTCGCCAATACCGAAGCCAACCGTCCAGCTCCCGGGTGTTCGGAGAGCGTTCCCTCGGGTTCGTTTGTGAGACGCCCGGCGATGTCGTCCGCCAGGCGATCTCCCGCGGGCGCTCGCTGCCGGAATTAGCGTTGTCCCCGAGCCTGCGTCGCTCTTGTAACGGGAAGATTCCGCGACCGCGGGTCGTCCGGCTACGAATGAGCGGCTCCGCTCGCGGCACGCAGCCGCTCGGCCTCCCGCGGAGCCAGGCCCGCATCGTTATCCGCGAGCACCTCTCCGTGACGGACGGCCACGGTCTTGAGGAACCGCTGCTGTCCGAGCGTCAGCGCGATGAAGTGCCCAAGTTCGACCAGCTGAGGCTCGGTGAAATGGCGGTGCAGGCGGTCCCAGAGATCATCGGCGGCGAGTGTCGGATCCCAGGCGATCGCCATCGCCCATTCCAAGGCGGTGCGCTCGCGCTCGTCGAATCGTGTCGAGTTTTCAAAGTCGAGGATCTCGTCAACCTGGGCCTCGCTCGTACCTTGCTGTTGAGCGAGCACCGACCTCTGTCCGCCGCAGTAATCGCACTCGACCGATTTTGCGATGTAGAGCCGGCACAGCTCCTTGATCGCGTGATCCGCCACGCCTTGGCGAAAGAACACCTCCCAGGCGTTATTGAAAGCCTTCATCACCGCTGGGTGGTGCAAGCGGATCGCCTGGCTTTCGGGACGGGGCGTGCCGTACACCCGGGCGCGCTCCATGATCGCCTGAAGCTCTGGGTCGTCGACGGTGGCAGGGTCCACATAGCTGATGTGCGGCATCTTGGCTCCTTGATCGCGCTGCTGGGAAGCGTGACACAACGCGCTTCGTCTCCGATGACATGTTTCTCGACCGGCGATGGCTCACGCGATCGCGTTCCGCTAAGCCTTGGGCATCTGCGACGAATGCACGGCGGGGTTCCGTCGCCCTGGTACTTCGCCTCGGCGTCCGCTGAGCCATCGACATCCGCGACGAAGAACTTTTCGCGCCTGAGCAGCGCCTGTGTCCAGCCGCGCGAAGCGTTCGTGGCCCCGATCAAGCGGGAGCCGCGGGTGCAGACGATTAGTGTGGTCTCGGCGTCGGGTCGGGGCGGAGCGCTGGCGACGCGGCCCCAGTCGTGCGGACGTGCGAGAAGCAGTTGGGCCTAGTCAAGTCGGGCAAACGCGATGATTTGTCGTCGATCCGGCGGTCTTAGCCGATCGACAAGAGATCCCGACAGACGAGGGACAATGTGACGGAGCAGCACAATGGAGAGCACGCGATCAAGCGTCTGGCCGCGTTCATCGGTGAATGGCGGATGCAGGCGACGTTCAAGGATGCTCCCGCGACCGACGCGGGGGCGAGCGTCGTCTTCGAGTGGCTACCTGGCGAGAGGTTCCTGATCGAGCGCTGGGAGGTTCCGTTGCCAGAGGCGCCCGACGGCATCGCGATCATCGGTGCCGATCCCGAACACCACGGCAACTACCTCCAGCACTACTTCGACTCGCGCGGCGTCGCCCGCGTGTACAAGATGAGCTTCGGCGACGGTATCTGGAAGCTCTGGAGGGACACGCCGGATTTCTCGCCGCTTGATTTCCCACAGCGCTACGCGGGCTCGCTCAGCGACGACGGCAACACCATCTCCGGTGCCTGGGAGATCTGCCACGACGGCGTGACCTGGGAGCACGATTTCGATCTGACTTACACCCGGCTCAGGTAGCCGGCTGGATGAAACGCGGCTGCTCGCGCCGCGGCGCAGAGTATTGAGCACCTCATCGGGGAGTCCCGCCCCAATGGTCATCTGAAACGAACTCGTGAATGTCGCCGCTGTCGCGGCTGACGACCGCAGCTACGGCATGCAGGTCTCCTGCGCCCGGAGCCAGGTGACGTGCATCTCGCTAATCCGGCTCTCGGGCGACCGGGCGGCTGTGTGCAGGAGGTTCCCTTGCGGACACCCCTAGAACGTACGGTGGTCGATCGGCATCGGCGACATGGACCTGCCTGCCGCGGTATGCGGTGAGGTCACCGCAGACGACGTGCTCGTCGGCATCCCGGCGGTGGCGCGACTCGCGATCCCTTCGCAGGAGCGGCATGCCCGGGACTCCTGCTCGAGCCACGGACGCAGCGAGATTCACCGGGAGTCAGAGGGTCAGGTTGAGCTGCTGGGCGGGAGCCGAGCGTGGAGGACCAGCAGCGCGAATCCGAGAGTGTCGGTGCCGCCCGGGAGCCTGCGGCGGTCGCGGATGCGGCGTGCGTAGGCAAGCGTATCCGCGGTGCCATGACGCTCGGCGTTTGCGGCAAGCGTTCCCTCATAACGCGTCCAATCGTCCTGACTGGCCACCCACTCGAACGCGATGTCGAAGCCCGCTTCCCTGACCGCGGCGCGCAGGCCGTCGAGGTCCGAGAGCTCGTCGGCGGACGCCCCGCCCAAGCCGGCGAGAAGCCATCGGATGGTGGTCGCTCCCAAAATCCCTCGCCGTACAGCGCCGCTCCTCCCAGGGTCTGCAAAGCATTCAGGGCGGCCGGGAACCCGCCGTGCGCGTGCGATGCCCCGACGTTGATGACGGCGTCGAAGGACCCCTCGATCGTCGCGGCGTCCCGAACCTCGAATCGCGCTGGCAAGCCCGCGGCGCGTTCACGGGCCTCGGCGATCGCGTCGGCGTCGAGGTCGACGCCCAGCCCCTGCGCTCCGGCATGCCTGCGTACTACGCGCAGCAGAATCTCGCCGCTGCCACAACCGCTATCGAGCACGAGCGCGTCTGAGGGAAGCCGCAGCACTGCGATGGCGGCATCCACAGCTGCATCCGATAGGGGGTTCGCAAACGCCATGCCGCCGTGAGCGATACGCGAAGCGCTTGGCATACCGGCAGGCTGCCAGATCAACCGCTTGCGTCGCAGGGCGGAGTGCCTGCTCCTCCAGCGGGGCCACAGGCTCATGCGCGACCTTTCCCCGAGCTTGCCGAGGATGACCCGCCGCCGTGGATAAGGGTGGCGAGAACTTCGAGTGTGCGGTCGATGTCTTCTTCATTGTTGTAGAGGTGGCAGCTGAGCCGTATGCGGTTGGCCCGGACCGCGGCCTTGACCCCGGCGCCTGACAGCCGCTCGGTCGCCTCGTCAGCGGCGTCGAGCGAAACGATCGCCGAATCGCCCGGCTCGAGTCCGAGGCTGGTCCGGAGCCGGTTGGCCAGCGCCAGGTTATGTTCGTGGATGCGTCCGAGCCCGGCGGCTTCGAAGAGTTCCAGTGTGGCGGCGGCGGCGTGCCAGCTCAGCCAAGCGGGCGAGACGTCGAAGCGCCGGGCGTTGCTTGCGAGTCGCAGGGGCGTTCCGTAGCAGGTGTCCCAGGGATGCTCGCCGGCGTACCAGCCGGCGGCTAGCGGGACGATCCGGTCGCGCAGCTCGGGCGCGATCGTCATGAACGCGGTCCCGCGCGGGTGACATAGCCATTTGTACCCACCCGTCACCACGACTGAGAACCGCGCGGCGTCGAACGGCAGCCAGCCGCACGCCTGGGTGGCGTCGACCAGGGTCAGCGCATCGTAACTGGCTGCTGCGCTGGAGATGGCGGCCAAATCGGCGAGGCGTCCGTCTGCGGATTGGACGGCGGAGACGGCCACCAGGTCGGTGCGGCTGTCGACCGCGTCGGCGAGCCGCTCCAGCGGGATCGTGCGCACGTCACAGCCGGCGGCGAGCAATGGAAACAGCAGCGAGGTGAAGTCGCCCTCCGCCGCCAGCACGCGTGCTCGCGGGGGCAGGGACGCGGCGATCAGACCGACCATTGGCGAGACCTGGTGGCCGATAGCCACATCCGCCGCCGAGACGCTGTGCAGTCGCGCGAACGTGCTGCGTGCGCCGGCGACTGCCTGATCGCAGCTGACCGGGTCATAGCGTCCGCTCGCCCAGGCGGCAGTCACCGCCGAGAGCGCCTGGAGCGCCACCTTGGGCGGCAGGCCGTAGGTGGCGGAGTCCAGGTACACGCCCGTTGGCTGGAACTCGTGGCGTAGCACGAGGGTCCGATCGCCGGTGTCGTCGTAGGCCAGCCGCCCGTCGCGCAGGTCAAGGAACTCCGTCGTGCTCGCGGGGGTGGTGTTCATCGTCGTCCCTTCTGATTGCTCTTCTGGGTTGGATTGCTTCGCGCCCGCGCCCCGCCGCCCGGCTGTGGCTACGGACGGCGGGCGGTGCAGGCGCGTCGGTGCTACGCAGTCAGCGGAGTGACGACCAACTTATCCGCGACTCCGTCGGCCGCGCGATCCCGAGAGAGGACGCGCAGCGAGGTGAGGTGCATCGCCAGTAGCAACGGCACACCGACCGTGGGGATGATTGCGAGCGGCAGGTCAGCGTTCAGAGTCGCGGCCGGGTTCACGTGGACGATCTGGAGGAAGCCTGTCACCGCTCCCAGGGTCAGCGCCGAGACGAGGTCTGCGATCCCGAGCAGGGTGAACCAAATGAGCGGTTTGGCCTGGGATCCCTCGCGTACCTTGCGCGCGACCCATAGCGCTGTTATGCCAACGGCAATGTCCCCAAACCCGGCGGGCACAGCGAAGAGCGCTGGGAGTTTCCCGAGCAGCATCGCTATCACGAACACGATCCCTCCTGCCCGGAACGAGTGCGGCGACAGCAGCCGCTGTTGAGCACCTGGAGCGGTCAGGGCTCGCCTGATCAGCGGCACACGGGTCAGCGCCAGCAGCAAGCCGAAGAAGCCGAGCACTGCCAGTGGCAGCCAAGGGACGCCGTGCCCGAGGCGTGAGCGGTAGCTGCCCCCGCCTGCGCCCAGACTACTTACGGCAAGCCAGCCGCCGAACAGAATGGCGGCGCCCAACCCCATCCTCGTCGAGACTCGATTGCCGAGACCAGCGGCGCGAGCGCCGCGATATAGCGCGTATGCGGTCGCCGCGGCGATGCCTGTGACCTCTGCGTACGTGAGGGCCCATAGATATGAAGGTAGATGATTCATGTTGTGCTCTTTTGGGTGTGAATTGACTGTTCGGAAGCGATCGCTGTGCCGATCGCCGCGACCAGGAGCACCCGGCGCCCGTGTGTGTGAAGAAACGTGGCGAGGTTGTCGCGCATTTGTCTGCTCCCTCCCTAGCGAGCTCTCGTGGGGTCGTCGTCGGGGGCGGCGCCGAGCTTGCGTCCTTGCGTGGGGTCGTCGTATGGGTCGACGCGGATCGTCCGTCCCCGCGTCGGATCGAACCAATCCGCGCGGTCTTCGCGCGTCGAGTCAGCGAGGTCCGGAGCAAGGGTTGGCCACTCTTGGCTCGCGGTGTGGTCTTGCTTGCTGTCGGGAGTAACGGTGGTTGTCATGGTGTTTCGTCTCCGTGCGGGGAGTGGGTTGGGTCGACGCGCTCATGGCCCCTCGTGGGACTAACTTGCGTCACGCAAGGCAGCCTAAGCAGCACTCTGACTTTTGTCAAGCAAGTCAGCTACAATTGATGCGTGCTTCAACGCGACTATCCGGGCCAGGTGTGCTCGATCGCCCGATCACTAGAGGTCATCGGGGAGCGCTGGACGTTGCTGATCCTCCGCGACGCCCTCGTCGGCCTAACGCGGTTCGAGGAGTTCCAGGCGAAGCTCGGGATTGCCTCCAACGTCCTCACCAATCGGCTCAAGCGGCTGTGCGACGAGGAGCTGCTCGAACGAGTTTCGGACCCGGAGCGGCCCGGCCGGCCGAAGTACTTGCTTACCGACAAGGGACGCGAACTCGCGCCCGCGCTGATCGTGCTCATGAAATGGGGCGACCGTCACTACCCGACCCCGGGCGGCCCACCCCGACTAACCCTGCACTCCGGCTGCGGAGGCAACATCGGCCCGGACCTCCGCTGCGACCGCTGCGGCAAACACGCGGCCCGCGGGGAGATCGAGCTCCCGCCCGGCCCGGGGGCGCCCCGCGGCGAGCACGCCTGACGGTGAGCATCGGCGGCGGGCCGGTCCGGCAACCTGCAGTCTTCACTGCGGCGAAAAAGCTTCTATGCGCAGCGCTCCCGGATTCAGACGAACCATCTCGACCGCGCACATCGGGTCTCGAATTACTCCTCACTCCGCAACCGAGATTCGCCAGTCTCGAGAGTCGACGCGCTGTCCGCTCAGCCTTGGTTGGCGGACAGTGCCGGGGCCTCGGTGCCGGGGATTCGCACATTCGGTTGGGGACTAAACGTGTGTGATGGGGATTCGCCCCTTGCCGTAGTGGTGGTGAGGGCCGCGATGTTCGAGACGGACGCATCCGACGTCGAGGGAGGTCGCATGGAGTTGGGGGCACGCGCTGTCGAGAAGCAGCCGTCCGCGCCGCCGGCCGGCATCTTGATCGGGTACGCGCGTTGCTCGACCGAGAAGCAGGACCTCACCGTTCAGCGTGAGATCCTCCGCGACCTCGGCGTCGCAGAGGAGCGGGTCTACCTTGACCACGGCCTGACCGGCACAAACCGTTCGCGGCCTGGGCTCAACAGTGCGCTGGCCGCGCTGCGGGAAGGCGACACACTGGTAGTGCCCAAGCTCGACCGACTTGCCCGGTCAGTCCCCGACGCGCGAGCGATCGGAGACTCGCTCGCCGCTCGAGGTGTTCGGCTTTCGCTCGGGGGCTCGGTCTATGACCCCAGCGACCCGATGGGCAAGTGTTTTTCAACATCCTCGCGACGTTCGCGGAGTTTGAGGTCGACCTGTTGCGGATGCGCACCCGGGAAGGAATGGCGATTGCGCGCGCTAAAGGCCGACTCAAAGACAGGGCGCTCAAGTTCAGCCCCACCCAGCGGACGGTCGTGCTCAAGCTCCACGGGGCCGGAGAACACTCGATCGCTGAACTGGCCGAACTGTTCTCCGTCAGCCGCGCCACGGTCTACCGCGAGATCGCACGGCCGGGCGCCAAGAAGCCCGTTACGGGCGTTCGCTGAGCGATCCCCGTCTTGCGACGCGACAACTTTGCGCATCGCGCGGAGGGCCGCTGATAACACGGCGGTGGCGCGTGCCGTGAGACGGCGCGAGCCGTTGTGGCAGTCAGCCTGGCCAGTCCTCGATTGGTGTCGCGTCTTGTTGCGTGTCGACACGGCGCGCGTTGGGTGCGAGGACCGAATCGTTGAGGAGATCGCTGATGAGAGCGTCCGGACCCCCGATGCAAGCCCAGCCGTCATCCCAGAGGGACGAGACCAGCCAGGAGCGATCATCAGGGAACATCACCTCGGGCAGTTCGGTGGACTTCCAGTTGGGCTGACCGCCGGGCGCTGGTCGCCAGGCTGCGGCTTGGTCGGGGCCGGCGAGCACGAACACGTAGGACCAGCCGTAATACAGCGTCACCTTTGGTGCCTCCCAGAACACGATGTCGCTGGCGCCGGTGTCGAGATATCCGATCCACCACGGCCAGTCGCCGCAGTGCCGGCACAACGCATCGACAAACGCGAGATCCTGGCGGCGCTCCAGACTGAGGTCGCGTGGTCGATCCTCGTCCGCTAAAGCGTCCGTCAGAGTCGCGTAGCCGTCAAACAACGGTGGGATGGCAGCGGTGATCCGGCGGCCGGCTTCGGTTCCCTCGGTGATCCAGTCGACCTGCGCCTGACCTCCGACCGGCCAGGCAACACCATCCTTGAAGCATGTCTCTCTCGATTCAGGCACGCCTTCGATCCTAGGCAACGATGACAAACCAAGAAGCCATGCCGACTTGCCGCCACCGACCCTGGAAGACCGCTGACTCCGGTCCGTTCTGGTCTGGTGCCGCGACCGCCAACTCAGGACTCGGCACCTCCGCGTCCATTGGGTTCACTTCGGCCGCAGTTGCGGCGTATCGGGCGTACATCGCCGAAACCGATCAGTAGCAGGTCTTTTGTGGCCTCCTATGAGCGCGGCTGAGCGTCCGTTAGCCCCTCAAACTTCCATGGTAAGGAAGGGGTCGTCGGTTCGAGTCCGACAGAGGGCTTGCCAGGAGATCTTCCCGTCGTCGCCGTGGCGTCGCCCACCGCTCACGTGCGATGCCCGACCGGCGTCAACTGGCTCCGGCCCGGGTGCGCGGTCGACCTGGCAGCTCGTACCCGCGGGCAGCATCAGCAGCCGACGCAAGCCGCAGACAGCCCCGCACGCTAGACGGCCGGGGAGGGCAGAGATTGATTTTTCACCCGCGGTCCAATCCCGCCGGACGGTACCTCGAAGCGGCCATGTGCGATCGGTGCTGATAGCGCCGAGCAGCTACAACGGCCTCCCCCACGACTCTTTCCCCACCCGGCAGGGCGACCGCAACCGAGCATTTTGCGCGAGGTGGACGTCGCAGAAGGTCGATCCCTGTGCAGGGTCGAAACATGACCGAAGTGTGTGACCGTCTGATCTGCGAAGGGGGGCAGCATGAGCTACCCGCTTGATCGAAAGCTCGCTGTCGAGTTCATCGGAATGTTCATGTTCGTCTTCACGGTCGGGATGGCGACCAACAAGGCGGGCGCTGGGACGCTGGCGCCGCTCGCGATCGGGTCGGCGCTGATGGTGATGGTGTTCGCCGGTGGCCATATCTCCGGAGGTCACTTCAACCCCGCCGTGAGCCTGGCTGTGTTCCTGCGGGGAAAGATGGCGTCCAAGGAGTGTGGCGCCTACATGGTTACGCAGTTCGTCGCGGCCGTTCTGGCCGGCGTGACCGTCCGGGTTGTCGGTGGTCATGAGCCGCACGCGAGCGTCGCCGGCGCGGGCAGGATGCTGATCGCCGAGTTCCTGTTCACGTTCGCGCTCGCATGGGTCGTGTTAAACGTCGCGACCGCGAAAGGAACCGAGGGGAATTCGTTCTACGGGCTCGCGATCGGGTTCACCGTCGTGACCGGCGCGTTCGCCGTCGGCGGCATCTCGGGCGGCGCGTTCAATCCCGCGATCGCCGTGGGCGCAATGGTCACCGGTCTGTTCAAATGGAGCAACATCTGGATCTACCTGCTCGCCGACTTCCTCGGCGCCGCCGCCGCCGCGTACGCGTTCCTCCACGTCCTACCGGCTGAGAAGCTGACCGGAGACATCGAGGCCGCGAGCGCCAAGTGAGTAACGCGCCCCGACCTCGGCGGCGACCCGAGCGCGATGCTGGGCCGGCACGCAACATAAGTTGATCCGCGGGGAACTACGGAACGGGTCCGTGGGTTTGACACGTTGCCTACCGCGACCTCGGCGGGCAATGTTCGCGTCTCCGGTGTGCAGACTAGAACGCGTCGACGTCTTTCTGCTCGCGGCTATCGACGACCTGTCAACTCTCACCGGCGTGAGCCTTTGCTGACGGAGTTACGGCCTCCGACGTATGACCAACGAGGACTTCACTATGACCGACAATCACCCGAACGCCGTCAGCCCCGACCTCCCGCAGGCCGCCGACACCCCAGCACAGCCTTCCAGCGCTGCCGTCGCCAGGCGTACGCATCGCTTTCTCGTTCCGGCGCTGCTGGTGCTGGCGACCGTGATCGGGATCGCGGGCGCGTTCGCGGTGTGGGTGAACCGGCAGGCGCTGAACACGTCCAACTGGTCCTCGACCAGCGGCAAGGTGCTCCAGGACAAGCGGGTCCAGACCGCGCTCAGCGCCTATCTGGTGCATGAGCTGTTCACGAAGGTCGACGTCGCTGGAGATGTGCAGAAAGTGTTGCCCAAGCAGCTGCAGCCGCTGTCGGGCCCGGCTGCCGCCGGGTTGCAGCAGCTCGCCGGGCAGGTCGCTCCGAGGGTGCTTGCCAGCCCGCAGGTGCAGGCCGCGTGGGTTCAGGCCAACATCGCCGCGCACAAGGAGCTGCTGAAGGTGCTCAACGGCGGCGGGCCGGCCGTCTCGACCCGGTCAGGGGTCGTGACCCTGAACCTGCATACCCTCGTCAGCCAGCTCGCCGGGACGCTTGGTATCTCGAGCCAGGTGGCGGCGGTCCAGTCAAAGCTGCAAGGCTCGACGGGAGCGTCAGTCCGGACAGCTGCCCAGCAGAAACTCGGGATCACGCTCCCGCCTTCAAGCGGCCAGCTGGTGATCATGCGCTCAAACCAGCTCAAGAGCGCGCAGGACATCGCTACCGCCGTCAAGAGCCTCGCGATCGTGCTGCCGACGCTCGCGATCCTGCTGTTCGCGCTCGCCGTATACCTCGCACGCGGACGGCGCAGGCGAACGTTGCGAACGACCGGCTGGTGCTTCGTTCTGGTCGGCGCGGCGCTCCTGCTGATCCGCAGAGTCGCCGGCGACGCGGTCGTCAACGGTCTCGTTAAGGTCCCATCGAACAAACCGGCCGTGCATGACGTGTGGAACATCGCGACATCGCTGCTGTTCTCGCTCGCTGTCGCACTGATCGCGTACGGGATCGTGATCGTCGCGGCCGCGTGGCTCGCCGGGCCGACCCGCCCCGCCACCACGATCCGGAAGCTGCTGGCCCCGTCATTGCGCGACAGTCCCGCGGTCGCCTACGCCGCGGTCGGCGGCGTGTTGCTGCTCGTAGTCATCTGGGGTCCGACACCGGCCTTGCGGAATATCTGGTGGATCCTCGTGTTCGCCGCCCTGCTCGCGCTCGGCGTGACGATGCTCCGACGCGAAACCGCCCTCGAGTTCCCCGGAACACAACACGGGCAAGCGCTGCACGACTTCGCAGCGCAACAGGCCGAAGCTCCTGACGGCAGCGCAGCATCCGCGCAGACCACGGCGACCAGCACACGTACCGGCGACCCTGACGACGTAGCCGCAGCGCCCGTGTCCAGCAGCGGCCGCGTCGAAACGATCGAGCGACTCGCCGGGCTGCGAGACCGCGGCGCGATCACCGACGACGAGTACGAGGCCGAGAAGACACACGTGCTGCACAACGGCGCCTGACCGGCCATGGCGACGCTGGCCATGCCCCATCAGCAGCCCCTATCGCAAGTCTCAACACTCGACAGCGGCTTCCGCTATGCCTGGGCGATACAGCAGGTCTCCGGCACGGCCGACGAAGCCGTCAGTTCCGAACTCGGCGAGGACTTGCACGCCCGCAAGCACAAGAGAAGCAGTGTCCGCGCCAACCAAAGTGCGGCTGCGCGTGCAATCTAGCGGCGTCAGGGCGGTCCGAATGGGTCAGGAGACCCTTGGATCCGGAACGGGAGCAAAACTCCCGTCGAGGCGCCACGTAGCTGCGCGTGTTACGGCCCGGGACTGTCGGACGGCCTGATCGGATCGATCGAGCATGCTGCAGGTGGCCCTTTGGAATACTCGCGGTTCGCCCAGAAAGCGTCATCAAGCGCGTGATCTTCGGCCGGCAGCGATCCGTCTGTCGGCGTGGGGCACTGTGGGTGCGTTGTTCGCAGCGCGTGGTGGTTGCGCGCGGCTTCGAGGGGCGCTATTTGTGGTGGCCGGCGTGCTCGCGTTGTTCTCGCTGGCGCCTGGCGGCGCGCCGGCGGCGACGCTGCTCGGATCGTCGGCCCCGTTGGCTGGGAACGCGTTCCAGGGCGGGGACGGCAACCAGGACGATCAAGCGCCGTATCTCGACTGGCAGGCTTTGCAGGCAGGGGGCCGGGTGGTGCACAACGCCGATCCCAATGGGGCGGATTCGGCTTTCGGGGGTGGGACGAAGGAGGATCAGCCGGGCGCGTGGGATCTCAAGAGCGAGTCGGGGGGTGTGAACCCGGCCAAGGACAACATCCTCGACGCCTACTCGGCGGTCGATCAGCCTGGCGCCGAGACATTCTTGTATCTGGCGTTTACGCGGGAGAAGGCGGACGGCACGACCTATGTCGCGTTTGAGCTCAACCAAGACGCGCGGCTGTGGAACAACGGCCGCGCGCGGGTCCCGTGCCGGCGTACGGGTGACGTGCTGGTCGTGTTCGCGGCCCATGGCACCGCGATGGACGTCGTATTGGAGCGATGGGTGACCTCGAAGACCGATGCCGCCACCGGGTGCGCCTCGACCGGCCATCTCGATCAGGTGGCGAACGTCCCTGCGCCGGATGCGCAGGGCGCGGGCAACCCTACCGCGGTCACTAACTATCTGCCGGGCTTCTTCCCGGTGGCGGGGAGGATCCCCGACGCCGGCCAGTTCGGCGAGGCCGCGCTGAATCTGAGCGCACTGCTGAGGGCGGCGTTTGGTGATCGGTGTTTCGCGTACGCCTCGATCTGGATGCACTCGCGGTCGTCGCTGTCTGAGTCCTCACAGATGCAGGACTACGTCGCGCCCCGGCCGCTGCCGGTGCGCACGTGCGCGGCCGCCGGCACGAAGTTCTATGACCTCAACGCCGACGGCCGACGCGATCGCGGAGAGCCCGGAATCCCGCGGTTCTTGATCTGGGCCGACTACAACGGCGATGGTCAGCGCGACGCAAACGAGCCGTTTGCGGTGACCGACAGCCGCGGCCGGTACGTGATTGAAGACATCCAGCCGCCCGGCGGCGACTACACGCTGCGCGAGACGCTCCTCGCGCCCAGCCACCTGCCAACAACGAGCTGGGTCTGCTCATATCCGCACGCAGGCACCCCCGGCGGCTTTGCCACCGGCCCCTCGGGCCTGTTCGGCTGCGGCTGGGGCCCGATCGTTAGCGCCGGCACGCCCTACGCGCAGGGCCGTGACTTCGGCGACTGGCTGCCGGCGCAGCTCACCGTGAGAAAGCGGCTCTGGCCTAACGGCGACCCGGGCCGTTTTGACCTGCTCGTCAACGGCACCGTCGTTGTGGCAGTGGCGGGGGACGGGGCGAGCACCACGATCCCGGTGGCGCCCGGCTCCTACGACATCACCGAGGCTGCGACACCTCCTACCAACGCGACCGCGTACCGCTCGACCGTCGAGTGCCGGACCACCACGACCCGGCGCGGGCACCTGCGCCCCGGCACTCTCTACCACGGCCTGGTACTGGTCCCGGGCGCGCACGCGACCTGCACGTTTACCAACGTAGGCCCGGTATCGGGCGGGCTCAGCCTACACCCCCACACGCCGGCGATCGCAATCGAGAAGACCGGCCCGACGGTGGCGACCACAGCCAGCACACTGCACTACACCTTGTACGTCACCAACCCCGGCGATGTGCCGCTGCAGGCATCGACCGTGCAGGTCAGCGACCCTGCCTGCGACGAACCCCCCGCGCTGGTCGCCAAGGCCGGCCAGCACGGCAAGGACCGCTCGCCACGGACGCTCGACCCGGGCGACACCTGGACCTATCAGTGCTCCCACAAGACCGCGGCGCCCCCGAGCGACTGCACGCCAACGACCGTCACCAACACCGCCACCGCCAGCGCCATCGCGAAGCGCACCACGGTCCGCGACGACGCATCCATCACCACCACCCTGGACTGCCCCGGCCAGCCACCCCAACCGCCGGTCCCCCCGCCAACCCCGCCCGGCCCGCCGCCACCCACCCCAACCCCCAACCCAGGGCCCACCCCGCCCGCGGCGGTCACGCCGCCCGGACCCACACCGCCCCCAGCGGGAGCAACCGCTGCCGGTCTACGCTTCCCCCGGGGCTGCCTCTCCCGACCGTCCCAGGTGCAACTCGTCGGCTTTCGCATCGACAGCATCCGCGTCAGCCTCGACGCGCGACCGGTCCGCGAGGCAACCCTGCAGATCCTGCAACAACGCGCCCTGCTACTGCCCCGGCTGCCTCGCCCCGGAAGCCACCATGTCTCGGTTCACATCACCTTCCAACCCGGCTCCGGCCGCGCGCCGCTCACCCTCACACACACAATCACCGTCTGCCCCCCGCCTCCACCAAGCCCTCCACCCCCCCCAGGACCGGGATTGGGCCTGGGATGAGCTTTGCGGCCAGCTCCGATAGCCCAAAGGTGGCTCGAGGCACCTACCACGGCCCAGGATGAGTGTCGCCCCAAACGCGTCGAATGCCGCCTGCGATTCCCCCGATCTCAAACGCGGCTGGCATCGAGTTGAACGAGCCGATGGCGGCCCGGGTCCCACAACGAGATCAAAGGCTGACCAGCGAATCGAGCGAGCATGGAAGAATGGCTGGCCGGAACGTCGCGACGCCACTGCCGACAGCAGGCGAGGAGCGCGAGTGCGCCCGGGGAGCATATGCGTGCAATGTGAAGACGGCCCGCGGCGGCGCGTCATGAAGCCCGGGCACCGGATCGCGGTTCCACAAGGTCCCGTCCCCGGCGTCTCGGCCGAAGCCCTACGCACAGATGCCGTGTCGCGGGGACCTGGATGACTTGCTTGAGGTCCGGAAGCCCTGCCGTGGGCGTTGGGCGCGGCGTAGCAGACGAGCTCGATCACCGACCTGGGCGCGTTGGTCGAGCACACCGTCTTGGCCAGCTGGCACCGATTCCCAGCCGCGCAGCGTGAGGATCTCGCCGGCCCGCTCGCTCGGGATCTTCTCGACAGCAGGAGACCGAGAACCACGTCCCTGGAGCCTGAAGGCCGCATCGCCGATCCAGCGGAGTGGGCGATCAGACATCCTCGAGGCTCGCCAACGTACTCAGAATCTTTACATCTGCGTCACCAGTGCGAAACTCGGGAGTCGATCAGCGTCGAGAGAGTGCGGGCTTGTATGGGACCCTCGGGCCGGTGGGTGGCTGGGGGTCGTGTGCTGACCCGGTCTCGCTTCCTAAGGAGAGATGCATGAGTCGGATTCGCAGATGGAGATGGGCGGCGGTCGCCAGCGTTGTGGCGGCGTGCTCGCTGGGCACGACGCTGGCGCTGGCAGCGCCGAGCCATCGCGTGCCCCGGTCGCGGGCGCACACCGCGATGGCAAGCCCGATTAAGCACGTCGTGGTGATCTTCCAGGAGAACGTGTCGTTTGATCACTACTTCGGCACCTATCCGCACGCTGCCAACACGTCGGGGCAGCCGTTTCATGGGGCACGAGGCCACGTCAACGGCCTCTACAACACCCCCGGCGTCGGCGGCCACGGATCGCTGTTGACCAACAATCCTAATCGTGATGCCAGCGGCAATCAGGTCAATCCGCGTCGTCTTGATCCCTCGAACATCAACGATGTCCTGACCTGCGACCAGGACCACGACTACAACGACGAGCAGAAGGCGTTTGACGGCGGCCTGATGGACAAGTTCATCACCACTGTCGGGACGGCAACGGGGTCGAGCCCCACCGGTCAGCCGTGCAAGGCCAGCGATGTCATGAACTATTACGACGGGAACACCGTCACCGGTATGTGGAACTACGCCAAGCACTTCGCGATGAGCGACAACTTCTTCGGCACGACGTTCGGACCGTCCTCACCCGGAGCGATCAACCTCGCTTCGGGAAATACCGGCAATGTTGGCCTGCAGATCAACGGCGCAAACACCGATGGCGACACGGTCAGCGACGGGCAGGGCGGCTACTCGCTGGTCTCTGACGCTCAGCCCTACTACGACGACTGCTCGACCCGCGACGCTGTTTCGATGACGGGCACCAACATTGGTGATGAGCTCAACAAGGCCGGCGTGAGCTGGGGCTGGTTCCAAGGCGGATTTCGGCCGACCACGAGCTTCGCCCAGGCGACCGGCGGCACCCAGCCAACGAGCGCGTTCACGCCCGATCAGTTCAAAGGCAAGTTCGCGACACCGCCGGCATCCGATCAGGGCCTGTGCAACGCGGTGCACCCCGTCGGAGCAGCGATTGGCGGAACCGGTGGCACAACCCCAGGGCCGACCAACTACGGGAACAAAGACGACTACATCCCCCACCACGAGCCGTTCAACTACTACGCATCAACCGCCAACCCGCACCACCTCCCGCCCACATCGCTGGCGGCGATCGGCACCGACACCCAGAGCTACGTCGGATCCACCCCCCAGTTCAACACTGCCAACCACCAGTACGACACCAGCGACTTCGACTCGCTGGTCGGCGCGATCAACCGCGGCTACATCTCGCCCGACAGCCTCCCAGCCGTCAGCTTCCTGAAGGCGCCGGGCTATCAGGACGGCCACGCCGGATACTCCGATCCGTATGACGAGCAGCAGTTCGTGACCAGTGAAATCAACTCGCTGGAGCACACCCCGGACTGGTCAAGCACCGCCGTGATCGTCACCTACGACGACTCCGACGGGTTCTATGACCACGTCTACAGCGGTGTGCACAACCCCTCAGACACCTCGATGGTCGCCAATCCTCCCGGACCGCAGGACTTCCTCAGCGGCACCGGGCTGTGCGGCCCCAAGAACGGCAAGCCGCTCGCAGCGCAGAACGGCCGCTGCGGCTACGGCCCACGGCTGCCGTTCCTGCTTATCTCGCCGTTCGCCAAGCACGACTACGTCGGGCACACGCTGATCGACTCCTCGTCGATCCTCAAGTTCATCGAGGACAACTGGGGTCTGCCGCGCATCCCCGGCTCCTTTGACGCGATCGCCGGTTCGATCAACTCGATGTTCGACTTCGGGCACCGGCCAGCCGATCAATCCAAGCTGTTCCTCGACCCGACAACGGGCCAGCCTGACCGGTCCGGAGACGGAGGCGAGTTCTGAGCAAAGCGGTCCTCGTCCGAGCGACCCACATACAACCTACGCACGGAGGCCGGTCCGGTTGGGCCGGCCTCCGCGCATCTCCAATCGACAAGGTTCTTGCCCCGTCCGACGGGACCGAGCGTCTGGAGGCGACGCGCCGCGGTGATGCCGTTTTGGCGAGATCCAGGGCGACTCGCGTCCGCTCGGCTGCGCCTGAGGACTTCACGGGGCTGCAGGGGTCCACAAACGACGTCGCTGCCGGTCATACATCCGCCAGATCTCGTCATACACGTCCTGAGCGGCAAGAAAGGGGGCCAGCTCCTGCTCATCATCCCAGCCGTAGGCGGCGAGCATCTCCCGCACCTGGCGCTCGCTCGCTCGGTGGATCCGGAGACTGCCGACGTAGCTGGCGACATCCCAGTGTGCCGGTCCTCGAAAGGTGTCCTCGAAGTCGTTCCAGACGAGGCGGCGCGGCGTACGAAGCAAGTTGCGAATCGAAACGTCTCCGTGCAGCGCCTGGGTGGGAAGGCTTGATTCAAAAACGACCGACCGCAACCTGTCCAGCTGCTCGCGAAGCGACGAGATCGTGTCGCTCTCCTGAGCGTCGGACGGCCGCAGCTGGCCAAGCAGACGCTCAATGTCATCACCAAGCTCACGCAGCCCGCCCAGCTCGCCCTCGAATGACCGCAGCTCATCGTGGAGATCCCTGAGCGTTCGACCCAGCCGGCCCGGGTCGTCGAGGTAGGCCGTGGGCTGGACGTCAGGACCCGCGACCTCGGAAATCCACTCAGTGAACGTCATCCACAGGCCATCGTGGCAGTGCGGCCCCGGCGCGATCAACCGGCTGGGTGACACGGCCAGGCCCGACGGCGCCAGGAACTCAAGCACGGAGATCTCGCGCTCAAGCCATTTCCGCGGGTCGTCGTGAAGCGCCACCGTTCCGGTCATCACGCGAGCCACGACCGGCGCGGGACGCAGATGCACCAGCACGTTGCTCGCCGAATGGATGACGATCGCCTCGTCCACCTTCAGCCCGCACGCAGACGCCACCGTGCCGGCCGCCGCCAGAGCACGTTGTTCCAGAGCGCCAACCATCCCGAGCAATCTCGCACAATGACGTCCGTGTCCGCCGGGTGCGAGCGGCTCGGGGCGCGGGATCGCTTGGTCACGCGGCCCGGACCGCGATGCCTGGATAGTCGAGCAGGAGGCCGGCGTCGTCGTAGGCCAGCACGCAACTGAAGTCAAACGCCGGCGCGGCATACGCAAAACGCCGACCCGCAGCTTGGTCTTCGAGGCGGACGTAGCGCTGCTCAAGACGTTCGACGCGGAGATCGCCTGCGCGGACATAGGCGCCGGGCGCGTCAGCGCCCTGCCCGCAAGCCAGCCCGAGCCGGTGCACGGGGAACGCGTTGGTGAGCACCGAGGACTCGAGGTCGATGTCCAGGCAGCCATCGAGGTGCCCCGCGGGCCTGCCGTCGAGCCACCAGGCTCCCGCCCCGTCGGTCGTCACCTCCAGCGCACGCTTCCCGACGTCGGTGCGGGCGCTCACGCATGCGCGCCGAGTCGCCCAGGACACCGGGTCGACTATCACTTGATAACCGACGGTCCAGGCGTGCCCAGCCTCAAGCGCAGACGTCGCTCCTGTGAAGCACAGGACGCCATTGTCCTCGGCGACGAACGTGACCTCAAAGCCCTCGCGCGCCCCGACGTGACGCCACGCAACCTGAGACGGCAAACGCCCGAGCATGGCTAACAGCCTAAGCGGCAAGACGGCCGGGAGATGCCGTGCATACAGCGAAAGCCGTGTACGACGACGGCACGATCAAGATTAGGACGACCCTGGGCGTGCCAGGCGCCGGCCAACGTCTCACGGTGCACCGCGAGGCGTGCGTGATATGTCACGAGCATGTCCCCATCGGCGCAGCGCAATCGTCAATGGATCGATGACGGCCACCGAGGCCGTCACGATCGCAAAAGGAGTGTCGATGCCTCACCCAGTGATTCACGCCGAGATCCGCTCCCAGGACGCGGACGCGACACGAGAGTTCTGCGCTGCGCTGTTTGATTGGAAGGTGGAATCCGAGGGTGGCTTCCCCGGCTATACCTTCATGGACACCGGTGCCGACGCGGGACCTGCGGTGGCGATCAGTCCGCTCCAGGGACCCGACGACGAAGTCCTGTTCTTCGTCGCAGTCGACGACGTCGCCGCCACGCTGAGCCGAGCCGAGGAGCTCGGCGGCAAGGTCATTCAGCCAATGCAACAGGTGCCAGGTGTCAGCTTTGGCGTTCTGGCCGATGCCCAAGGGCACCGAATCGGCGTCGCAGCCAATTAGGTAGCGCGCGCCCCTGGTACTTCGTGTCGGCCGCTTCTGCTGGAGCGGCCGGCGCGAGGATCGTCGAACGGCGTTCGCCGCCAAAGCGAGTATCGGCCGAGCTTGCAACGGATATTCAGGTCAGCAACTCGGACCGCGACGCGCCATGTCCTTGTCGCTATGGACCGGTGCGTGACTGGGCCGGGGTGTTCGTGATCGATGCCGCGGCAAGGGTCTCGAATGCGTCCGCTGCGGTGTGGGCTCCACCGGTAGAGCGGAAGCCGTCCGCGACACGGCGGGCACCGTCGCGTCTGGTGATGGCGAGGCGGACCTGGTTGCGCAGCCGCTCGGCGCCGAGCTTCCGGGCCGGGAGCCGTGTCCCGGCGTTCGCCACCTCGACCCGGCGTGCGACCTCGAGCTGGTCGCGTCCGAAGGGGACCACGCAGACGGGCACGCCGGCGGCGAGCGCCTTTTGTGTCGCGCCCGCGCCGCCGTGCGTGATCGCGCAGACGGCTCGTTCCAGTAGCGGGCCGTGCGAGATGAACGTCTCCACCCGTGCGTTGGCGGGGGCGTGAATATCGAGCCTGGCTGCCGGGAGCGTTGCCACCACCTGCACGTCCTCATCGGCCAGGGCATCGAGCGCTGTGCGGACAAGGCGTCCGTCGTCCTGGAACTCTGAAGAGGTGGTCACGAGCACGAGTGGCCGCGTGATCTCATCCAGCCAGGCCGGCGGCTCGCTCGGCGGTTCCCAGCAGCACGGGCCGACCATCCGGACCGCGGCCGGCCAGTCCGAACGCGGATACTCGAAGGGCTCGGCCGTCATATACAGCAGCAGCGGGGCGACGTTGAACATTTCGTCGGCCGTCTTGAACGGGCGCACCCCGATCGAGGCGCGGGCCGCATTGAGCGAGGGGAGGCTCGCCTTGTTCATTGCGCCGGAGAGCAATGGGCGCAGCAGTGCGTCGCGGATACGACCTAGCGCGCCGCGCGCGGGAGCCAGACCCGGACCGAAGGGTGGGACGTCGCGCGAGGTGAGCGGCAGTGGATAGGGAAACCACTGCGCCCACGGCCGTGCTCCGTGTTCTGCCTCGGCTGTCGCGCCCCACGCCATGCAGTCGATGAGCAGCGCGTCGGGTCGTTGTTCGTCGATCGCGCCGCGAAGGTCTTTGACCTCATGGGACGAGCGCGCCCCGAAGATCGCCATCGCGCGCTTGAGCTTCGCCGGCGGATTGCGGGCGAGATAGTCATCATGTTCCAGGGCCTCGATCGCTGGATCGATCGGCGCGGCGTCAAAGCCACGATCAGCCATCAGGCCGACCTCAGAAGCGAGCGTGCGGATCGCGATCCGGTGACCACGCTCGGCGAGCTCCTCGAGGATCGGTACGAGTGGATAGAGGTGCCCGCGCGCGGGTGTGGTGTAGGCAAGGATCTTCACGTGTCCCCCAGTAGACGCCGGATGCAAAGAATCAGCGTGGCTCGCACCTCAGCCCTGGAAAGGCCGAGATCGTGCGCGAGGATCCACCAGCTCTGCACGTCGCAGATGGCGATCAGCGCCCCACGCAACCGGGGTCGCTCAGCTAATGACGCCCGTGCGAGCCACCGACCGAACGCGTGGTCAATCCAGTCATAGTGGAACTGGCGCGAGATCTCCGCGAGCTCGGCGAGCGGGCCACCGACGTCGAGGTTCGTGCTGCGCATCGCTCGGCCGCCACGCTCCTCGTAATGGTCGAGCAGGTTGTCGATCGCGCCCGGGATGTCATGCGTAGGAGCGCTGAGTCGCTGCTTCTCGACCTCGAGCATCGCCACTCGAAGCGTCTGCTCGAGCAGCCCGTCCTTCGAGCCGAAATGACGCAGCAACGTCTGCTTGGTCACCCCCGCACTCTGCGCGATCGACTCCAGCGACGCCCGCTCCCAGGGCCCGGAGAGAAACGCCTCATCGGCCGCCGCGATCAGCGCTGCCCGCGTCTGCTCCTCAGCCTCCGCGCGAGCGACCTTGGTGTATGTGCGAGGAGATTCCGTATTCACGTTACCAACGGTAATGTGAATTTGCGCGCCTGTCAACCGGAGCACCACGACCGGCAACGGCACAGGAGTGGACGTCCTCGGCGCGGCAGATGATCCGCGGGCGCGGCTGACCGGTCAGCGTGCTGTGGCCGGGACGGTGACGAGGTGGGTGTGGATGAGCTGGGCGCTGCGGTTGTTGTCCACAAGCCAGGGGCCGTGTGCGCCGGGCACCTCGTGAAGCGTCGCTTGTGGGATCTGCTCGATTGAGGGCCGGGCGCGGCCGGCGGTGAGGTAGGGGGCGTCGGCTCCCCAGATGAACATCGTCGGTGCGGTGATGGCGCGGAGCTCCGAGGTGGTGAGGACGCTTTCCGGACGGGGTCGGCGAAAGTGGTCGATCGCGTGCATCAGCGCGGCAACGGTTCTCGCGTTCCCGGGCCGGCGGGCGGAGAGGCGCAGAGCGTCGATGAGGGGATCCGGCGCCGCGGCGACCTCCGCCCGGCCAAGACCCTGGGCGAGGAGGCGCCGATAGACGAGGCGGGGGCTGGGGGTGCGCAGGACGGCGAGCCCAAGGCCGCGGACGGTCAGCAGCGACAGTGGCATGCGGACGCGGACGCCGGGGAGCGCGACCGCCGGCTCTCCGATCGCGACCAGCCGCGAGATGCGCTCGCTGCCGCCGGCCGCATACCAGAGCGCGAGCATGCCGCCCAGCGAGTGGCCGACCACTGCTGCCTCGTTAAGCCCGAGCGCGTCGAAGATGTCGTTGATCAACTCGCGGCTGCGCTCGCGGACCTGACCGGTTCGATACGACTCGGGGTCAGACAGCCCGTGGCCGGGAAGGTCGACCGCGAGCGCCCGCCAGCCGGCCAGCGCGGGGAACAGGGGCGCCCACGCGGCGGCGCTCAGCGACACGCCGTGGAGCAGAACCAGCGGGGGACCGCTGCCGTGGGAGAGCAGCCGGAGGCGTGCGCCGGTGGTGGCGAGCTCGAGAAAGGACTCGTCGACCTGGGCGCCGACGGTCTGGAAGAGGTCGGCTTCGGCGTGGCGGATGCGTTGCTCGAGAGTCATGCGGCGAGGTTGGCCAGCCAGGTCCGCACGACGCGCTGCTCGGTGGCGCTGAGGCCCGCGAGCGTGGCCTGCTCGACCGCCCGGACGCGGCGGGTGGCCGCCGCCAGGGCCGTGCGGCCCCGTTTGGTCGGGCGCACGAGGACGACTCTCTGGTTCTTCGGTCGGCGTTCAATGAGGCCGGCGGTCTCGAGCTCGAGCACTGCGGTGTGCATCGTCTGTCGGGTGACCTGGGTGAGCCGCGCCAGCTCAGAGGTTGAGAGCTCGGGCCTGGTCTCGAACACGCTGAGGATCACGTACTCCTGCGCGGATATACCGACGTCCCGGAGCGCGTGCTCCAGCGCGGCGCGGAAGCGCTGGTGGGCGAGCCGGAACAGGTAGCCCAGGTTCGCTTCCGGCTCGGGCCGCCGACTTGTCAGGGTGTCTGACATCTGGGAGAAACAGTAGCAGATTGTCAGCTGCACTGACAAGTGCGGAGCCGACGCTCTGGTTGCGGACCCGGGGCGAGGGCGAGCCCGAGGGTCTGGAGAACGCCTCCACGGCCGTGGTCACGCCCGTGACGCGCGCGCGTCACATGGTGCGTGAGTAGGGCTCCGGCTCGAGCTCCGGCAGCTTCACGTCGGTTGTAAGCGCCGCACCCGTCTCGCCCGGCGGATACGGCGTGACCGCCTGGGCGTACGTGAACACGCCGTCCGGGTCGGCCTGCTGCTTGATGGCCAGCAGCTGTGAGAAGTTGGCTCCCCAATAGGCCTGGCGGTAGTCCTGGAGGGCCATCTCGGGATAGTTCTGGTACACGCTGCCGTCGCGATAGCTCTCGAAGGTGTCGATGAAGCCGTTCACCCAGTTCCAGGCGACGTCGGGCGTGTGGCAGTTCGGCCAGCTCGGATTCCAGAAGGAGTCGACGAACAGGTTGAGGTCCACCGCTCGGTGGACGAATGCGCAGTCGTCCGGGGCGATCGCCGATACCTGACCTCCGTACGGCTCCATGAACGCAATGTTGAACGGGTTCGGGGTCGTCTTGTAGTACTCGCAGACGGCCGTCCAGCCGTCCTCGCCGAGCGGGCTTGAGATGTATCCGGAGCGCTTGGCCTCGAACGTGCCGGTGGGGCCGGGACCGGCGAGGACGTTGAGGAGTCCTTCGTTGAGGTTGGCGTACGTGTCGACGCTGTCCATCGTGAGCGTGGGTGAGCCGATCGCCTGCAACGGGGCGATCACGTCCATGCCCTCCTCGCGCGAGCCGTGGTACATACCGAGCACGACGAGGACCTGGGCGCCGTTGATGGTCGCCAGGACCGGGTAGTAGCCGAACTCGCTGGGGGCGTTGCCGCCGCGCATGAAACCCTCCTGCAGCGCCACGAGCACTTCCGGCGCCGCGCTGATCGGCCACTGCAGGACGAAGCCCCACACGTCGTAGAGATCGGCGAGGTCGTAGGTCACGTCCAGCAGGACGCCGAAGTTGCCGCCGGTGCCGCCGCGAACCGCCCAGTGGAGATGCTTGTTGCGCTCCCGGTTGGCCCGGATGATCCGGCCATCGGCAAGCATCACCCTGACCTCGCGGACGCGATCGCAGTTGACGCCGTACTCGCGCGTCGTGAACCCGTAGCCGCCGCCCTGCATGTGGCCGGCAATGCCGACGTCGTCGCAGGTGCCGCCGGGCACGTGGAGCATGTAGATGTCAAGTGCCGCGTTCAGCTGCCCGAAGTTCGCGCCGGCGCCCACCGTCGCGGTACGCCCCGGGTAGTCGACGGCGACCTGGTTCATCAGGCTGACGTCGATCGTGAGCCCGCCGTCGGTTCCCGAGAACCCGCAGACGCTGTGGCGACCGGAGCGCGCGCGGATCGGGTAGCCGTTGTCCTGGGCGCACGCGAGCGACAGCGCCACGTCCGATGCCGTCGCGCAGAACACGATCGCCGTCGGCTGGGAGGGGTAGAGCGGGTTGCCGGCGCTCGCCTCCGCGTAATCCGGCATCCCCGGCACCGAGACGAAGCCCCGCAGGCGCTTCTGCAGCGCGACGATCGAAGGCGGCGTGTCGGGCGGCAGCGCCTGAAGGCGTGCGTTCTTGAGGACGGCGTGGGTATCGGCTTTCACGGCCACGTCAGCTCACCTCCTAGACGAATGGAATCTCGAGTGCGCCCTGCATGTAGGCGCAGAGCAGGTCCGGGTCCCAGGCGCCGATCCAGAAAGCGATCGACCATCCGTTCGCCGGATCGAGCTGTCCACCGACGGCCGCATGCTCGTCGCCGGTGATCGTGGCGGGCGGCCCCACCATCGGGAAGGCGAAGCGCTCGACGAAGTAGCGCGCCCCGACCCGGCGATCGGTCGGGTTGGCCACCGCGAACTCGAGTTCGGCGATCCGGCCGTCGAGCGCCGTCTGCTTGACCGGGTCGGGCTCCTTGGCCCGCTCGGTCTGCAACATCGTCAGGCGCTCGGTGACGACCTGCAGCGAATCCCAGATCCCGGTCGCGTTGCCGATCGTCTGGGGCTCGTACTGCATCCCGTCAGCCGCCTGGACGGCGATCACCTCTGGGGCGACCTCCCACACCGGGAGGTCGGGGTGGTTGGGGTCGAGCGGGATGTCGCGCCGAATCGTCAGCGTGGGGCAGGACACCTGCAGATGGAACGGAACGATCGGCTCATAGCCGGGAAGCGCGATCGTCCACTGGCGGTTCTCCAGCACCGGGCCATCGAGCAGATCGACGGCCGCGCCGACGAGGGCGGGGCACGCCGGTCCGTCCGTCCGCACCGCGCTGTGCACGGTGACGCCGAGCGCCGGGGAGCCGGACCGCGGCGTCCAGTAGGCGGGCGGCTGCAGGTACAACACCCGATCGAGGTCGGGCTCGCCGGCGAACGCGAACGTGTAGCCGCTGACCCCGCGTGGCTCGTCGGAGGGGTCGGGGTCGGTCGCGAGCCGTACGACGATCCAGCCCTCGAAGCCGAGGATCAGCTTCATGCCGTCTCCCTCATGTTGGCGGCGAAGTCGGAGGCGATGCGGACGAGGTTCTCGTGAACGAGCGTGAGCCGGGCGCATACCGTGGGCGGGTAGCTCTGCGTGTCGGCCGCGAGCTTGCCCGAGGTGACGCCAAGGCTCTGCAGGCCATCGAGCATCACCCTCCAGGCCGCGCGCCGGTGGGGAAGGAGCGCAATGCTGCGGTGGTAGGCGAACCCCGGGGCGGCCGTCTCCGGGCCCTCGGGCTGCGCCGGCAGCAGCGTGCAGACCTCCCCGAGCGGCCGGAACACGCCGGTCATCATCGGGAAGAAGGTGGCCTGCTGGAGCGCCAGCAGCTCAGGGTGCGACTCGTCGGTGTCGCTGAAGAAGCGGTAGAGGAGCAGCATCAGCGTCGTGTAGACAGCGTCGAACAGCTCGCACACGGCAAGGCTCGACGGCAGCGTGACCGCTCCGGTCGCGCACGGGTCGGCAACGACCGGACGAGCCGGCTGGAAGGTGGGGTCGGCCTCGAGCTGCTGGCGCAGCTGCTCGTACATCGTGCAGAAGCGGGCGAAGTGGCTCGTGGGGCTGTCGCCCGGAGTCCCCTCGCCCTCGAGGACGATCTGGTCGATCACGGCGAGCGCCGTGCCGAGGTCGGTCACCGCCACCAGAAACACGTCGTAGACCGGGTGGTTGGGGGTCTGCACGCCGCGGATCGGCACGGGGATGATCGCCGGAGTCGCGAACTGAGCCCCCGGCGGGCCAACGAACAGGTCCGTGTTGTCGAGGTGCTGGAAGAGCGAGCGGATCTCGCCGTAGAGGTCGGCGATGGAGGAGGTGGCCAGCGTCGGCAGTCCGGTTCTGCCGAACCGCGCGAGGTCCTCGCCGCTGACCGTCTCGGGCGCCTCGAATCCGATGAAGCGCTCGAGCGCGGGCAGCCCGAACGGCTCGAGCAGGCATGGGATGCCGAGGTCGTAGTACCGCGGGCCGAGCGGGAAGTCGGGGCGGCGGAGCGTCGGCGCCTCGCCGATCGCGGTCAGCAGATTGCAGACGAGCCCGAGGTGCTCCATCTCCTGGCGGGCGACGAGAAGCAGGCTCGCGCCCCATTGGCGCATCAGCTCGAGCTGCTGCCAGGTCACCCCTTCCTCGGGAGCGCGTTTCATCGAGAACCACGCGTACAGGTACTGGCAGAGCAGCCCGTGCTCGAGCTCGGCCGCCTCGGTGAGCAGATCGGCCAGGCGCTGGCGACCACCCGCCGTCTCGCGGAGCGTCGGCGCCGGGCTCATACCGCCATCCCCGTTGCAGTGGCGAGCGTCTCGTTCAGTCGGGCGGCGAGGCCGTCGGCCCCGATGCTCCGCGCGCACTCGAGGCCCTCCTGAACGGCCTCCCGCCCGGCCGCGATATCGCCCCGGCGCAGTGCGAGCACGGCCCGGACCCGGTGAAGCTCAGGCTCGGCCCAGCGATCGTCGGAACGCTCCAGCCACATGAACGCGTTGTCCAGCACCTCACCCGCGCGGTCCGGCTCCCCCGCGTGCGCCGTCGCGTCCGCAAGCTCGGCCAGGAGCGCCGGGCGCATGATGACGGCCCCGCCCATCTCCCACATCTCGATTCCCGCGCGGGCGCGCTCGACGGCGCCGGCCTCGCCGCGGATGGTCCGCGCCCATCCGGCATGCACGTTGCCCTGCGCGAGCCAGTTGGGGAAGCCCTCGGCGATCGCCTGCGCGGTCGCCTGCTCGGCGGCGTCCAGCATCGCGTCGTTGTCGCCCATCACGTGGTAGGCGACCGCGGAGCCGATGGCCACCCACGCCTCGCTGAACGGATGACGCCATCGCTCGACGTGCCGGCGAGCGCGCTCGATCGCGACGAGCGCAGCGTCGCGATCGCCCTGCGCGGCGGCGGCCATCGCCACATGCACCTGGCCCACCGGATAGGGATCGCGGCCGAACTGGTGGGCGTGGACATGGTGGCGGCTCGCGTCATACAGCTCCGCCGCGCGGTCGAGGCGGCGGCGGGCCTCGTCGAACCGGCCGAGGTAGAAGCAGCAATTGCCGATCTCGGTCTCGACCTCGAGGATCAAGCCCGGGTCGCCGAGCCGGTCGGCGACGGCGAGCTGCTCGATGCCGAGTTCCACCGCCTCCGTCATCTGCCCGTTGACGATGCGGAACGTGATCAGCCCCAGCATCGCGGGGATCAGCTGTGGCGCGTCCTCGACCTCGGCGCAGAGCTCGGCGGCTCGCTCGAAGTGCTCGCGCACCGCGGGAACCGTCCAGCCTTGTGTCGCGACGAGCGGCAGCGGCGCGAGGACCCGAAGCCCGAGCTCGAGCGACGCCCGGTCGGGCCCGTCCGGCAGCTCGGCGACGAGCCTCAGCGCGCGCTCGAACGCGCTCGAGGCCTCCTGCAGTGCCGAGCGCTGGAGTGCCAGCATTCCTGCCGCCTGCCATTGGCCGATCGCAGGCCGGATCTCGCCCCCATACTCGAGGTGGCGCGCCATGCGCTCCGGCTCGACCTCGGCGGCGCGAGCCATCAGTGTCTGCGCGATGCGCGCGTGGTAGTGGCGCAGGCGCTCGCGCAGGAGGGAGTTCATCGCCGCCTCCTGGATCAACGCGTGGCGGAACTCGTAGGCGCCGGGGCCGGCCGCGGTCACCACGCCGTCCTCGCGCAGCCGTTCGAGTCCGGTGCGCAGCGTCGGTTCGTCGATCTCGCCGAGCTCCGAGAGCAGGTCGAGCTCGAAGCGGCGGCCAACCGCCGCCGCCAGCTGGGCAACGGCCCGAGCGGCGTCGTGGCGATCCAGGCGCGCCATCAGGCAGCCGTACAGGGTCGTGGGGATCTCCTCCGCCGAGCCCTCGGCGATCACCGCTCGGGTCAGCTCCTCGGCGAACAGCGGCACCCCACCGGCGCGCTCGGCCAGGGCACGGGCGATGTCGGGCGCGAGCCCGGCGCGCTTGGAGGCGTCGGTGATCAGCCGGAGCGTCGAGCGGAAGTCGAGAGGATCGAGCTCGATGTTCTCCACGCTCGCGAGCCACGATGCGTCCAATCCCGGCCGCGCGGTGAGCAGCAGCACGAGCGGCGCCCCGGGGGCTTCAAGCAGCATCCCGATCCACTCGAGCGTGGTCGGGTCGGCCCAGTGCAGGTCCTCGATGATGAGGAGCAGCGGCTGGCGAGCGGCGTCTCCGAGCATGGCGTCCCGCAGTGCGGCCAGCCCCTCCTGGCGGCGGCGACCCGCGCTCATCGCAGCGATCTCCGCATCCTCGCGATGTGGACGACCGAGCACATCGGCGAGCAGCACCTCGGCGCGGCGGTCGGGCAGGGCGCCCGCGACGCGGTCGAGCGCTCCCGGCTCATCGAGCCGCCAGTGGTGGGCCAGCGCTCCCACGATTGGGTGGAGCGCCTGGCTGCGGACGTACGGGGAGCATTCGGCCCACACCACCTGCATGCCGCGCTCACCGGCCGCGTACACCTGGCTGGCGTGGACCAGGCGCGATTTGCCGATCCCCGGCTCGCCGGTCAGCAGCAGGACCGTGCGCTGGCCCGTTGGCGCCGCGTCGCAGGCTGCCCGCAGCCGGTGCCGCTCCTCCTCGCGCCCGACCAGCTCGGACAGCCCGCCGCGAGCCCGCGCGGCAAATCGCGCCTGCGACTCGACCAGGCCGGTCACGCGGTAGAGCTCGACCGGCTCCTCGACGCCCTTGAGCTCATGAGGACCGAGCGGCTCGAGCACGAAGTCGTTCTCCACGAGGGCCCGCGTCCGGGCCGAGATCGTGCAGCAGTCCGGCTCGCCGGCGCTCTGGATTCGCGCCGCGATATTGGGTGCGTCCCCGTAGGTCAGCGTGCCGCCGCGTGCATCAGGCGACTGTCCTCCGACCACGGTCCTGCCGGTGTCGACCCCGACCCTGACGGCGAGCATGACGCCATGGTCGGCGTTCACCGCGTCCTGCGCCGCGACGATCGCCTGCGCGAGCTCGAGTCCACATCGCACGGCGCGGGTCGCATCATCCTCGGTTGCGTGGGGATATCCGAACAGGACCACGACGCCGTCGCCGATCCACGAGGAGATATGTCCGTCGTGCCGAGCGATGACGTCATTGCAGATCTGGGTGTAACGGCGCATGACGGCGCTCAGATCCTCGGGATCGAGCCTCCGCGACAGCGGGGTTGAGGCCACCAGATCACACATCAGCACGGTGACCAGGCGCCGTTCGATCTGCTCGCCCGGCGGCGCCGACCCTCGGTAAACGAGCACCCCTCCGACGTCCTCGGCGGCGCCCAGCACGTCGACGAGCTCGTCGCGCAGGACCTCGAACGTCTCCTCGTCCAGGCCGAGCTCCAGCTTCAGCGCCCGCTGTGACACCCGCCCACGGTGCTCGAGCAGCGAGAGCGCTTGGTTCACGGCCGCGCCGAAACCTGCCATGGCGGCAAGCCTATGGGACAGCATCATGCCCGGGCAAGAGCGGTGTCTCGGCGCAGACGACTGCCCCACGCGAAGTCATCGCAAACTCTTACGTTGCGGCCGTAACTCCCAGCCTGTGGAGCGTATGTATCAGCAGTATCACCCTACGGCTGCGTGACCGGGACCGCGTGATTCCCAGCAGCGTCCAGGGCCGCGACTTTGACCACGCGGCGCAGCCGGCAGTTCACAACGTCGACTCGGGACTTCAATCAGCGTGCCTGGCGCCGTGGCGCCGCAAGCCCGCTGGGTTTTCGAGCGGCGGCACCCACACCACACCCTGAGGATGACCATATGAAACGGCTCGCAGTCATGATCACCGCCCTGGCGGTGCTCGGCGTCGCGGCGACTTCGCACGCGGCGATCAACTCCTACACCGCCACCATCAACATGACGTCCAAGCAGGCCGGCACTCCCAAGAAGCCGGTGCCGGCCGGCTACACGCAGAACCTGCAGGTACATGGCACGAACGGCAACCGCGCCGGAGTCCAGCTTGACATCAAGACCAGGATCTACGGCCTCGTCGAGAACGGCAAGGACTTCCCGACCTGCACGCTGAACCAGATCGCCAACGCTCACACCGACACCATCTGCCCCCGGGGAGCCGAGGTCGCAACCGGCTCCATCGGCGCCACGCTCGGAGCGGCGACCAACTTCCAGGCCGCCGGGTCCGCGTGTGATCCGCAGCTCGACGTCTGGAACAGCGGCCAGGGCAAGCTGACCTTTTTCTTCGTCGAGACGCCCGCGCATCTGTGTCTCGGTGGCGCCTTGAAGACCGGTGCGACAGGTCCCTACCCCGCCACTTACAAGCAGGTCGGAAAGTCTCTGGAGCTGGATGTGCCTATTCCCAACTACATCAACTATCCGGTCCCGGGACTCGTCGGCTCGCTGGAGAGTGAGCACCTGACGTTCCTCAAGCTGACCCGCCAGGTTCGCGGCACGACCGTTGCTGCGACGTCCTCGATCGGCTGCCAGGGCCACGCGCGCCCCTACTCGACCACGTTCATCTCGACGCTGCCGTCCAACGGGCCGGCCAAGGAGATCCACACCGTCTCGGCGTCGGCCGCCTGCTGATCACTCCCCGTGGGACACGTGATGGAGCCGGGTGACTGACACGTCACTGTGGTTCCATCACGTTCCGCGGCCCCACTATGGTGGCCGCAACGCCCGGCTCCGCGCGCGGCGATCCTCGGGTAAGGTGGCACCGCATGGCCAAGCATGACAAGGCGAACCGGACTGAGCCCGGGCCCGCGAGCCACATCCGGTGGTTGAAGGAGGTTGCCGATCACGACTACGCAGCGGCCGAGGCGTATCTGTCGCTCAAGCTCGACGCACGGGCGGCGGAGAAGGTGGTGGCGCGATTGCGCACGGCCGTGATCACGACCCGGCGGGCGAACGACATCCTGCGCGCCGCCCGCCTGGACCCTGCGCCGCTCGAGGATCCCGGCGTGGTCAAGGACCTGACCAAGGTGATCGAGGGCAAGCGGCTCAGTCCGGTGCTGGTCGTCAGCGGAGAGGCGGGCGCCGATATCGCCGACGGCTATCACCGCGTCTCGTTGGTGTACCGCATCGACCCCTTCGGCGAGGTGCCGCTCAAGCTCGTGTGAGCGCCCTCGGGCGTGTCACATTCCGCCTGCACGGCGTTCATTGCCATAGGGCCGGGTGAACGGCAGGCGCCATCGGCGCAGACCTCGATTTCGGGGTCATGGGGCATCCAGCCCCGTCGGGCCAGCGCACCGTAGATGCTGCAGCCCAGGCATAGTCCGAGCGCTGACTCCATCCACATCAGGGTCAGGCAGATAAGGCAGATCGTCCGGGGCAGGTAGCCGCGGATGCCGCTGTTGGTGATGATCGTCATCGCGGTGGCCATCACCAGCCCCAGGGTCCACGCGAAACGCTTGGGCTTCGCGGACACCCACTCAGGCGGCTGACCAAGCGTCATGGCGCGCGCGAGGAGGCCGGCCGGGCTGCGGCGGATGCCGACGGTCACCCGCAGCAGGAACTCGAGGCAGAACAGTGAGGCGGCAGCCTGCAAAGGCGCGTACTGCTTGGTGAAATACGCATAGCTGAACGCCACCGCCCCGATCACCAGCGTGATCCCCGCCGACGCGCGGACGACTCGTTCGTTGACCACCGGTGCGCACAGCTCCCGGCCGTCGCTCGTCACACCAGGGACGCGCTCACCGAACCCGAGATCCATGTCCTCCTCCTCGGTGATCGCCGCCGCCGGCCGCGAGCCCGCAGCTGCTCCAGTGCCTCCCCGGGCAGCGGGAACCAGCGGATCCGCTCGAAGGCGTCGCTGAGGACGGGATCGCCGGCGCGCCCAGACGGCGGCCGCTCCTCGAGCGCCGCGATGAGCTCCCGGGCCTGCCGGAGCTGACTGGCGAGCACGGCCTCAGGCGCCGTCGGCAGGGGTCGGGCTGGGCGGCGCAGCCCCGCCAGCAGAGCGGTCGCCGGCTCGGGCGCCGCACCGCGGTGCCGCCACAGCCCGCTGCAGGGGTCAAAGCGGTAGAGGGGAAGCAACTTCCAGCCGTGATCGGCAAGCAGATGAACGGCGTTCAGGATGTACTCGAATGCCGCCTCGGTCGTGTAGTAGCTGAAGGTGACGCGGGTGAACGCGAGCTTGGCGCCCTCCTGACCGCCGGCGATCTGCGCCAGCATGCGCTCTGACCACTCGTCGTCGATGCCGTAGAGGCGGTGCAGATACGGCCCGGCGCAGAAGCAGCCGCTCCGGGCCTGGATCCCGAACAGATCGCTCAGCACGGCGGTCACGAAGTTCGCGTGCAGCAGGCCGCGAGGATGGCACAGGCCGAAGCTGACGATCGCGAGCCGGCCGGTGCGGGTGTCGCCGAGGATCTCGATCCGCGGGTTGGCGCTCCAAGAGCGGAGCGCGCGGCGGACAAGGCGGCTTTCCGCGCGGCGGATCGTGTCGCTGCCGACGGCTTCCTTGAGCCCGAACACGAGCCCGGCGCGGATCGATTCGACGATCCCGGGCGTGCCGCCCTCCTCCCGGATCTCGGGCTCGGGGTGGTAGGCGTGTTTGGTCGGCGTGACGTAGCGCACCGTGCCTCCACCGGGGACGGCGGGGACGGGGTGGCGCAGCAGTCCGCGCTTGGCGACGAGCACCCCCGGGGTGCCGGGACCGCCGACGAACTTGTGGGGCGAGATGAAGACCGCGTCCTTGTAGGCCAGGTCGCCGGCCGGGACCGGCGGCACGGGATTCATGTCGATCGGCAGATACGGGCCGGCGGCCGCGTAATCGAAGAACGCCAGCGCCCCGTGACGATGGAGCAGGGTCGCCACCTGGTGAACGTCGGTGATGATCCCCGTGACGTTCGAGGCGGCCGAGAAGCTGCCGATCTTGACCCGCCGGCCGGCGTGGTGCGACAGTTCCTGGGCGAGATGGTCCAGATCGACTCGCCCGTCGCGGTCCTGGCCGATGGTCACGACCTCGGCAGGTGATTCCCGCCACGGCAGTTCGTTGGAGTGATGCTCATACGGCCCGATGAACACCACCGGCCGGTCGGCGGGATCGAGTTCGAGCACGCGGATGAGCCGGTCGATCGCCGCAGTCGCCCCCGAGCCGCAGAACACGACGACGTCCTCGTCCGTGCCGCCCACAGCTTCGTGGATGACCTGGCGCGCCTGCTCGCGCAACGCCGTCGTGCGCCGGCCGGTCGCCGACGCCTCGGTGTGCGTGTTGCCGTACATCGGCAGCACCTCGTCGCGGATGAAGTCTTCGATGAACGCCAGCGCCCGCCCTGACGCGGTGGCGTCGGCGTAGACCATGCGCCGCGGCCCGAACGGCCCGCTCACCACGATGTCGTCGCCGATGACCGACTCGCGGATGCGTTCGATCAGCCCGTTCTCACCGCCGCCCATCTCCCACCCCTCGCTCGTCTCGAAGGACGTCTCGATGGGTATACGGTTCCCGGGCGCGCTCGGTTCGCGCGGCCGCCCGCGGCGGCCGTCTGCGTGACCAGCTGAGCTAGTGGGACTCGTTCAGGCTGACGGCAGCGCCGATGAGGGTCACGAACGCCTTCTCATCGATCTCGTCGTCCTCGTGAAAGTCGATGGCGCGCCGAGTGTTGCCCTCCAGGCTCGAGTTGAAGAGCCCCGAGGGGTCGTCCAGCGAGGCCCCCTTGAAGAAGGTGAGCTTCACGACGCTCTTGTACGTTTCGCCCGTGCAGATCGGACCGTCGTGATACCACACCGGAACCCCTGGGTTGGTGGCCTTTCGCCACTTCCACTCCTCGACCACGTCGGGGTCGGCCTGTTTGATGAGGGCGCGCAGCCGGGACAGCGTCTCGCCCCGCCAGTCGCCCAGCTCCTTGATCTTCGCGTCGATCAGCTGAGCGGGAGACTCGGCGTTCGGCTCGGGGCTCTTTGTCATGTCGTGGACGTTACCGCGCCGCGCCGACCGGGCGAGGTTTCTGACACCCGCCGGATCACGGCACGACGAAGAGGTCATTCGATCCGGGTGATGCACCGCGCCGCCGAGCGCGATCCGATGGCACGGTGAAGCACGCGGGTCTGGAATCGGGGGAGTCGGCGGAGCGCGGCCGCGAGGCCCGCAAGGCGCTGCCCCGGTCAAGCCATGGCGAGTGGTCCCCGGCGCCCGACCGGCCCGATCCGGTCGCGGTGCTCCAGGCGCAGGCCGTGACCCGGCTGCAGGAGCTCATCCCGATCCGGTACGGGAGGATGCTCGTCTCCCCGTTCACGTTCTACCGCGGGGCGGCGGCCGTGATGGCCGCCGACCTGGCGGCGACCCGGTGGACAGGCATCATCGTGCAGGCCTGCGGCGATGCGCACATCTCGAACTTCGGCGGGTTCGCCGCCCCCGACCGCAGGCTCGTGTTCGGGCCCAACGACTTCGACGAGACGCTGCCGGGACCGTGGGAATGGGACGTCAAGCGGATGGCGGCGAGCGTCGAGATCGCCGGTCGCGACATCGGATTGCCCTCGAAGCAGCGCGAGCAGGTCGTCATGGACTGCGTGCGCGAGTACCGCGAGGCGATGCGCGGCTTCGCAAGTATGAGCCACCTCGACGTCTGGTATGAGCGCATCAACGCCAGCGAGCTGGCCGAGCGTTTCGGCGGGCGCCTGGGGAAGGAGGGCCGGGTGCTGTTCGCCGCGCCGTTTGCCAAGGCGCGGCGCAAGACGAGCCTGCGGGCGGTCAAGAAGCTGACCGAGATCGGGCCCGCCGGCCCCCGGTTTCGCAGCGTCCCGCCGCTGCTGGTCCCATTCCGGGAGCTCTACAGCGCCGACGACGAGCGCGAGGAGGCCGACTACGTGCGCGAGCTGTTCGACAACTACGCCGCCAACCTCGACGCCGACCGGCGCTACCTGTTCGAGAACTACAGGTTCATGGACATGGCGCGCAAGGTGGTGGGCGTCGGCAGCGTCGGCACCCGCGCGTGGGTGTTGCTCCTCGTCGGCCGGGAGGGAAAGGATCCACTCGTCCTGCAATCCAAGGAGGCGCAGGCATCGGTGCTCGAGCCCTACCTCGGCGCCAGCGAATTCTCCAACCACGGCGAGCGCGTGGTGCGCGGTCAGCGGATGGATCAGACGGTCACCGACGTGTTCCTCAGCTGGCAGCGCAGCCGGGGGCTGGACGGCAAGGAACACGATTTCTACATCCGCCAGCTGTGGGACTGGAAGGCGTCGATCGACCTGTCGGCGATGAGCTACTCCGGGCTCCACGCCTACGTGCGCGCGTGCGGGTGGTCGCTGGCCCGCGCCCACGCCCGCTCAGGGGATCGCCTGGCGATCGCCGCGTATCTCGGCAAGGGGACGAGCTTTGACGAGGCAATCGCCCGCTTCTCAGCCGCCTACGCCGATCAGAACGAGCTCGACCACCAGCGGCTCGTCGACGCCGTCGCCGGCGGCGAGGTGGCGGCCCTACACGGCGTCTGACCCGGGCGGGACTTCGCTCAGGCCGGGACCGTCGCCGGCCGGATGGGCCAGCCGTGGCCGGCCCAGCTGCCGACGCCGCCGTCGGCCACGTGGATGACGTCCTCGGCGCCGGCGCGCAGCAGCAGCGACGCAGCGACCGCGCTGCGCTGGCCCGAGGAGCAGATGACCGCGATCGGCGCGCCGGGATCGAGCTCGCCGGGGATGGTCGTGATGTCGTGATAGGGGACGTGGACGGCGCCGGGTATGTGCCCCTCGTTCCATTCGGCGCGCTCGCGCACGTCGAGCACCTGCACTTCATCGATGACCGCATGCAGGGCGGGGACGTCGAGGCGGCGGACCGAGGCGGTCGGGCATTTCTCCTCGTGCCAGCTGGTCATGCCGCCGGCCAGGTAGCCGGCGATGCGGGCGATGCCGACGGCCGCCGCCAGGCGAGCGGCGTGGCGCGCGTCCTCGTCGTCGCGGCCGATGAGCACCACGGGGCGCTCGCGGTCGGTGACCCAGGCGAGCTTGGTGCCGAAGCCGGCGCGGAGAGCCGGATTGCAGATCGCGCCCGGAATGTGGGCGTCGTCGAACTGGAGGTCCGTGCGCACGTCGACGAGCTGTGCTCCGTCCGCCTCCAGCCGCTGGACCTGGCGGGGCGTGAGGGGGTCGGGGTTCGACCGATGGTGATCCAGGGGCCCCCGATTCAGCGCCACGATGGCCTGGAAGTTGGGGGGCTGGGGGCCGAGCGCGGCGGTTGCCTCGTCCACGAACCTTTCGACGTCCGTGATGCGCAGTAGCGGGTTGTGCTCGCGCTCGTAGGCGATCGTGGAGGAGACCTTCATGTCCATCCCGGGCCCGCCGCACAGTGAGCCGCCGAGATGGCCCGGCCACACCTCGCAGGCGCCGGGGAGCGCGAGCAGCTTGGCGTGCAGCGACGCATGGATCCCGCGGGCGCCGTCCTCCTTGTCGACGGCGAGGTCGGGGCGGGCGATGGCGCCGACGAACAGGCTGTCGCCGCTCAGCACCGCCCACGGCTCAGGCCCCCGCGCGCGGTCGATCAGCGCGAACGCGGTGTGCTCGGGCCGATGCCCGGGCGTGTGCAGCGCCCGGACGGTGATCCGCCCCAGCGCAAGCTCCCAGCCGTCGTCAAAGGGCTCGTGGGCGTAGTCAGGGTCTGCGAGGCGATGGATGTGGATGGCGGCGCCGGTCGCGGCCGCCAGCCGTCCGTGGCCCGAGACGTGGTCGGCGTGGTTGTGGGTCTCCAGGATGTGCTCGATGTGCACGCCCATGTAGCGGGCGAGCGACAGGTAGTCGTCGATGTCGAGCTTGGGGTCGACCACCGCCGCAACGCCGCCCTTCTCATCGCCGATGAGGTAGGACGCGCAACCGAGGTCGTCGTGAATGAACTGGCGGAAGATCATCGCTGCGTGGCTTTCGAGGTGAGGGTGGGCGCACGCGTCAGTATGCGCGCGTCGGGCGCCGCGGCGCGTCTCGACGGCCGGCCGCTCATCCCAAACGGGCGATGAGGGGCGCGCGAAACGCGCCGATAGTCGGGCAGCTGAACCGATGGAGTCACCGGCCGAGCCCCATAGCGCGACACCCCAGCAGCCCGCGGCCCCCGAGCCGAGGCGTCGCCTGCGCCGGGTGTTCGCCGCCTCGCGCGCGCTCGTCCGGCTTGTGCATCGCGATCCCGAGCACGTCGCCGAGCGCCTCACGCTGTTCGCGATCGATCACATCGCTGACGAGACGGAGCGGTGGGCGCAGTCCGCGGGGCGTAGGCGGCCGGACACGTCTGCGGCGGAGCTCGGGGAGGAGCAGCGGCTCAGCACCGCCCAGCTGGCCCGGATCGACGGCGCGATCTCGGGCACGCCGTTCTTCATCGCGCTCGTGCCGGGCTACGTCAGCTACCTGTGGCAGGAGATGCGCATGACGATGCGAATCGCCGCGCTCCACGGGCGTGACCCGCGGGCGCTCGCAACGGCGGGCGAGATGCTGGCGCTGCGCGGCGTGCATCCGGACGTGGCGAGCGCGGAGGCGGCGCTCACGCACGTGAAGCAGACCCCGGTGCCAGAGCGCCCGCCGCGGCGGCGGTCGCTGCGCACCTGGGTCCACAGCGTGTACCTGGTGCTCGTGTTCGGTGGCTTCCTGTCGGCCGCCGCCGCCGAGCGTCCGCCCCCGGGCTGGCTCGAGCGGCTCCGCTCGGCAGCCAGCCTGCTGGCGGCCGGCGCGGTCTGGGCGCTGACCTGGATCTTCCCTGTCACCTTCATGATCCTGATGGCGTGGGGCTGTGAGTCACACGCGCGACAGCTGGGCCGCCGCGCGCTCGTGTTCTACGGAGGCGAGGCGGCCGATGTCAATGCCGCGATCGCCCTCGCCGCGCGGCGCCACGACCGCGGCCACGGCGTCCGCGCGATCGTCCGCGGGCTCGCGCTGTTCCTCTCGCTGGCCATTCCGCTCGCGTTCATCGCCCTCGTCGTCCATCAGCGCAAGGTTGTTGGGGTCAACTGGCTCGGGGCCCTCGCCACGCTGGTGGCGATCTCGCTCATCATCGCGATGGGCGTGATCGCCAACCGGCGCAGCGAGAGCACTTAGGCGCGCTTGTACAGGCGGCCGCCGAGGTCGACGCCCACGATCGCGCCGCCGCTACCGCGGGTGAAGAACCCGCGCTGGCCCTTCAGGGCACCGCCGGTGATGACGTACTCGTCCGCTTCGCCGGGCAGCAGGCCGAGTTCGAACGGGGCGTGGTCGGGCGGCAGCTCCGTGTCGGCGGCGGCCCGGATCTCCGGCTTCATCACGGCAGCGAGCTCCAGCCCGGTGCCATCGGCGGTGATCGTCAGGGTCATGACGTGGCTCTCGTAGCTTCCGACGAGCTCGCTCCCCCGCGCATCGTCATACGGGACGGGCGCCGGGTCGCGCTGCGTCACCCCGAGATACGTCCCCAGCGCCCAGCGCACCACCGCCTGATTGAAGGAGATGCCGTCGGGCCCGGCGTTGGAGAGCGCCACGACGGCGAACCGGCGGCCGGGCACGATGAGGATCTCCGCGAACTGGCCGTTGGCGGTGCCGCCGTGGCCGGCGGTGCGCACCCCGTCGACGTCGCGCAGGAACCAGCCGATCCCGATCGCGTCGCCCAGGGTGCTGGCGCGCAACGGCGCTGTCGGCGCCCGCATCCGCGCGACCAGCTCGCCGGGCAGCACGCGGGTCCCGTCCTCGGCGCGGCCGTCGCCGAGGTGAAACCGGGCCCAGCGCAGCTGATCGGCCACCGAGGAGGCCATGCCGCCGCCGGGGCTATCGCCCCGCGCCCGCCGCCACAGCCGCGCCACCGACAGCCAGCCGTCCCGGCCGAGGTTGTGGCCCGCGCAGAAGCGCCGGGTCATGATGTCGTCGCGCGCAAAGAGGCTGTGGGCGAGGCCAACCGGCTCGAGCACCAGCGACGCGACCGCCTGCTCGTAAGTGAGCCCGGTGACGGTCTCGATGATCCGTCCGGCCAGGTTGTAGCCCGCCTGGCTGTACGAGGCCCGGGCCCCAGGCGGGGCGATCCAGTCCAGCTCGGCCAGCCTCGCCACGTAGGTCGCCAGCGCGTCATCGCCTTCGCCCGTGTCGGCGATGAGCCCCCAGTCCAGCCCCGAGGTGTGGTTGAGGAGGTTGAGCACGGTGATCTGCGGCGCGTCCGGCGCGCCGGCGAGGCTGAGCTCGGGCAGGTAGCGCGTCACCGGCGCCTCGAGTGCGACGTGGCCCGAGGCCACCAGGCACATCAGTGCGGTGGCGGTGAACGTCTTGGTGACCGAGCCGACCAGGAACAGCGTGTCGCGGTCGACGGGCAGCGGGTTCTCGAGGCTCGTCACGCCGTCGCACGCGTAGGTCTCGTGTCCGTCGAACCACACGCCGACGGCGACCCCGGGCATGCCGAACTCCTCGGCCGCCACCTCGACGAACTCGGCCACCTCGGTCTGGAGGGCGGGCGCCCCCTGTACGCGGACCGCCACTACCCTGCCTCCGCCGACCCGTTGGCGGGCGGCCGGTAGGTGAGCAGGAACACGCCGTTCTCCAGCCCCCTTGAATCCACCAGCTCGAGCGGCTTGCGCTCGCTGGTCTCGCCGAACAGCCGCGTGCCCTTGCCCAGAACGACCGGGAAGACCATCAGCCGCATCTCATCGATGAGATCAAGCTCGATCAGCGACTGGACGAGCTGGGCGCTGCCGGCGATGAGGATGTCGCCGTCGTAGCGCTGCTTCAAGCAGCCGACCTCCCCCGCGAGGTCTCCGTCGAGCACGGTCGTGTTGGTCCATGCCGGGTCGCGCAGGGTCTTTGACGCGACGAACTTCGGCATCGTGTTCATCTTCTCCCCGAACTCGCCGGTGCCCTCGAGGTTCGGCCACGCCCGGGCGAACCCCTCGTAGGTGACGCGCCCCAGCAGCTGGGCCTCGCTGGCCATCAGCTCCTCGAACTTGAACTGGTTGCCGGCCTGGCCGCCGCCCTGGGCCCAGCCGCCCCGCTCGAACTCGTTGGGGTCTCCCGGCGCCTGGATCACCCCGTCCAGCGATACGAACTCCGTCACGACTACGCGTCCCATGTGCGTCCTTTAGGTGGTTGACCGTTCCGAGTGTCAGGGACCGCCCGCAGGTTGGCCAGGACCAATCGGCAGCGGTGTGCCGGGGCCAATCGCGATCAGCCGATCGCCTCGGCGAGCAGGCGGGCGCCGGTGGCGATCTCGGGCTCGGTCGGCAGCGCGTAGCCAAGCAGCAGCGCCGGCGGCCAGTGAAAGTGAGTGGCGCAGTGGCGATGCAGCTCGTGCACGGCCACCCCCGTCTCGCGAGCGCGCAGGGCGACGTCGCGCTCGTGACAGCCGTCGGGGAGCCAGGCGGTGACGTGCAGACCCGCGGCGGCGCCGCTCATGCGCACGTCGGCGTGGCGTCCCAGCGTCTCGATCAGCAGCTCGCGCTTGATGCGGTAGCGGCGGCGCATGGCGCGCAGGTGCCGGTCCAGAGCGCCCTCCTCGATCAGCGAGGCCAGGGCGACCTGGTCCAGGGTGGGCGGCATGGCGGCGCTGACGCGAAACTCCTGCTCGACCTCCGCCACCAGATGCGGCGGGACGACGATCCAGCCCGTCCGCAGCGCCGGGGCCAGCGTCTTTGAGACGGTGCCGACGAACGCGACGTGCTGGGGAGCGAGACCCTGCAGCGCCGCCATCGGGTCGTGGTCGTAGCGGTATTCGGCGTCGTAGTCGTCCTCGAGGATCGTCGCGTCGCGCCGCTGCGCCCAGGCGACGAGCGCGGCGCGACGCTCCGCCGAGAGAACCGCGCCGATCGGGTACTGGTGCGCGGGCGTGACCACCACCGCGTCGACGTCGCGGGCGGCGAGCTCGGAGATCTGCAGGCCGTCATGGTCGACGTGGACCGGCACCGGCTCCAGGCCGGCGCGCTCGACGGTCAGACGCTGCCAGCGCCATGCCGGGTCCTCGATGGCGACCCGGTGCGCGCCCTGCCGGCGCAAGGCGACGAGCACGGCGAGCAGGCCATGGGACACCCCGCAGCAGATCACCACCTGGTCGGGCTCGGCCACCACGGCGCGGGCCCGCGCCAGATAGGAGGCGACGGCCCGGCGCAGCTCGGGCGCTCCAGCATGGGGCGCGTAGGTGAGCCGCGTGTCGGCCAGGTCGCGCAGGGCGGCGCCGATCGCGGCCTGCCAGCGGCGCCGGGGAAAGCCGTGGAAGTCCGCCTGGCCCGGGCGCAGGTCGTAGCGAGGACGGGGGTCCGGATCCAGATCGGGCGGGCGCCCGGCGCCGCCGGGGGTGGGGAGGACGGCGACCCGCGTGCCCGAGCCCCGCTTGGCCCACAGATATCCCTCGGCGATCAGCTGCGAGTAGCTGTCGACGATCACGCCCCGCGAGACGCCGAGCTCCTGCGCCAGCACTCGGCTGGGGGGTAGCAGCGAGCCGGGGGCAAGCCGGCCGGAGCGGACCGCCTCGCGCAGCGCGTCCTCGAGCTGGCGGCGCAGCGGAGATCCAGTGACGAGGTCGATCTGCAGGTCCACGGCAGCGTCACCCTGCGCGGCGCCCGAACGGCGCCGGGTGGACGCCGAATCGGTCCACTAAACGACCACTGAATTGGATCTTATCGGAGGACCATTTTCGATCTAGCGTGATGGCCACGTTCCCTTCACGACCGCCGAGGACCGTCATGTACTCCCAGCTCGCATACCACGTCAGCATCGCCCACATCGACGAGCTCAACCGGCACGCCGACCACCGTAGCCGCGCCGGCGGCGGCCGCCGCCGCCCGCGCCGGATCCACCGGCTCGCCGCCGGACTGCGGTCAGGCTCAGGCGTCGGCAAGGGCCAGCTGCGCCAGCTGCGCAATCCCCGCGTGTGACGAGGCGACCGCCAGGAACCGCTTGGCGTGGCAGAACAGCGCGTCGGACACGCCGGTGACGGAGACGAGGTCGGGCCCCTCCAGGCCGGCCCAGGCGGCCGGAAGGTCACGGCGGTTCTCGAACGAGCCCAGCTCGCGGGGCACCGCCTCCAGGCCGAAGCCCTGGCGCTTGGGATAGATCACGTAGAGGGCCTCGGGCGCCTCGGGCACCAGCACCTGCTTGAACGGGGCGTTGACGGGCAGCTCGATCAGGCGCGGATCGGTCGCGGCGGCGATCGCCTCGTGGACGATGCGGACCGAGCGGCGGCCGGCGGCTGCGGACAGGACCTCGCGAGCCAGGATGCCGCGGGCCAACTCGACCGCCTCGTCAAAGCGCAGGTGCTCCTGCTCGGGGGTCAGCGTCTCGTCCCAACGGGCGTTGAAGCCCCCGATCACGCCGTTGACAGTCAAAGGATGGACGCCGTCCACGAGCGTGTCGGCCAGCCGCTGGCCGGTGTCGTTGGCGTCCACGCCCTGGACGAGGCTGGCGTCCACGGCGTCGGCCACCTCCTGGTCGCCCTCGCACACGCGGACGCCGAACTCCCGCCAGATGAGCCCGAAGGAGGCGTAGCGGACGCCGTTGTCACGGACGGTGTCGAACTCGCGCTGATGGTGGTCGAAGTCCCCGGTCGACGGGTCAAGGCGAAAGCCGACGTCCACGCGCAGATCGGCGCCGGCCAGCACGTCGCGGTCACGCGTCCGGACCACCTCGTGGGGCTCGCCCAGGAGCCCAAGCGCGGCGATGGCGAACACCTCGTCGGCGTGAAAGGAACCGTCGTGGGTGGCGATCAGCATCGGCCCGACTCTAGTGTCGCCGCGCGCGGCGATCGGCTGTGCCGTTACCGGGGCCGCAACTTCGGCCCTCCGCGCCTGTTGTGTGCGGGTGCCGAGTCCCTCGCCCGCCGAGGCCAGGGAGCGGGGAACCCAATGTGTATTGGGGCGAATCCGGCGGTGGTCCGCCGGTAGCGCTCACACCGAGCGCGAGCCCGTCAGCTAACCCCGCAGGCACCAGGCAAGTCAGCTGAATGTCGACCATTGCGGGGTTGCGCGTGTCCGGATCCAGGAGCCGTTCTGTCGTTGGCGTCATCGTGGGCGATCGCGCCCGGTCCCGGCGCATCCCGTGGCTGCTGGCGGCGCTGGTGACGCTGGCGGTGGCCCTGACTCCGGCCGTGTCGCAGGCCGCCGGCGCACCGTTTCGGCGGGTGCTGCGCGTCGGCGATCACGGCGGCGATGTCCGCACGTTGCAGCGATGGCTGACGCGGGTGGGGATCGCGACCGCCGCCGACGGCCAGTTCGGGCCGGGCACGCGCGCGTCGGTGCGGCGCTTCCAGCAGGCGGCACACCTGAGCCCACCCAGCGGCACCGTGGGCGTCCACACCGCCAGCACCCTGGGCGAGTGGGTGCACCACGGCACCACGGCGACCTCCACCGCCGCGACGCCGGTCGCCCCCCAGACCATCCCGGGCGACACGGCCACCCTGGCCAACGGGCTCGCCGTGGCCCCCGCCAACGCCCCCGCGGCGGTCAAGCAGGTGATCGCCGCGGCCAACTCGATCGCCACCACGCCCTACCAGTACGCCGGCGGGCACGGCAGCTGGAGCTCGCCCGGCTACGACTGCTCGGGCTCGGTGGGCTTCGCCCTGCACGGCGGCGGTCTGCTGTCCCAGACCGAGGACTCGGGGCAGATGGAGAGCTACGGGGCGCCGCGCGCGGGCCAGTGGATCTCGCTGTACGCCAACGCCGGCCACGTCTACGCGAAGATCGCCGGGTTGTGGTTCGACACCGCGGCACAGAGCTCCGCCAACGGGCAGGACCGCTGGTCCACTCGGCGCGTCTCGCCCGCCGGCGGGTTCGTGGTCCGCCACCCGCGCGGCTACTGACGCGACCGCCCGTCAGCGTGGCTCGAGGTGGACGACGTCGAACCCGAAGCGCTGCGCCAGCCGGTCGGCCACCAGCGAGCGGTGGCAGGCCGCCGCGGTCGCCTCGACGCACATCAGTGCACCCAGGCCATGCACGGGCAGCCGCCGGATGAAGGGCTCGAGCGGGACGAGGTCGAGGATCTCCTCGGTGTAGACACGGACATACTCGGGGGCGAGCCGGACGCGGGAGCGCTTGCCGACGCCCTGGCGGTCGTCCTCGCGGTACTGGAGGTGGCGCAGCTCGGTGTCGGGGGCCAGCTCGGGGTGGTGCTCGTAGCCGATCCGCGCCTCGGCGAGGAGCGCCTGGAGCCGCTGGGCGTTGGCCCACGCGTACTGGGGCCCGCGCACGCCGCGGCGCTGGCGGATGTCGAGGACCTTGGTGACGCCCGCTTCGTCGAGCATGCCGACGAAGCCCGCGGCGTCGAGCTCGTAGACGCCAATCGTCGCAATCCGGAGCATGGCCCTCCTCATCCTGCCACCACCCTTTGTATCGGCCACCGCGACGTGGTTTGATCGGTGGCGATGACTGCCGGGGACCCAGTGCAGGTGGCGGGCGGCGCCGTGCGCGTCGTGCTCCCCGCGGGGCAGGCGCTGCAGGAGCGCGAGGGCGTCGCGCGGTGGTCGCCGGACCCGGACGCCGGGGCCTTCACGATCGTGAGCGGTGCCGCAGAGGGGGGCGGCGCCGACGCGCTGCTGGCGGCCGAGCGCGCCGACGGGGAGGTGGACGTCGAGCAGGACGAGGAGACGTTCCGAGGCGGGCTGCCAGTCCGGCACGTGCGCTACCGGAGCCGTCGTCACACGCCGCGGGTGGCGCTGGACGGGGGGGACGCCGGCCCGCGCTACGCCGGGGACGAGGACGTGACCTATCGCAACGAGTTCCTCTTCGTCGTCAGCGGTGAGCGCATCGTTCGAGTCGGCTACGCGGTCCTCGAGCAGGCCCCCGCCGAGGTGCGGGAGGCGCTGGAAGCGGTGCTTCACCGGGTTCGGATCGGAGACGAGCCGTGACCCCGGCCGCCGGCCATGACGCCGAGACCGCGACGCCGACGCCGGCCACCCCGGCCGCGCCGGTTTCCGACAGCCCGGCGGTGGCCGCCGAGGCGCTGGCCCGCATCAGCAACGGCGATCTGCGGCCCGGCGCGGTGCTGGCGCTCCAGCGCGCCGCCGGCAATGCCGCGGTGACGGGCGTGCTGGCGCGGCAGGCCGGGGCGAGCGGGACCGTCGCGCCGCCGAGCGTGACGGCCGCTCCCACCAACACCACCCCGGACTGGAGCACGCAGGCCAAGGCCCAGGCCACCGCGCAGGCCACCCGGACCCGGCTGACCACGCAACTCGTGCCCTACATGGTCACCCACTCTGACCCGGTGGTCCGGAACACGGCCGAGCTCTTCACCGGTTCGGCGCCGTTGCTGGCGATGGACGCCATCACCAAGCGCTCGGACTCGGCGCTGCAGGTGGCCGCACCGGGGCTGCCCGCGTGGGTGACCGCGCGGGCCCACGACGCCTTCTTCACCGGGGTCACGATGAACAACGTGGTGTTCCACGAGCCCAACATGATCGGGACACTGACGGGGACGACGATGTACGTGCGGGGCCACGACTCCGCGGGTCGCCTCCTGTCGATGGACGAGATGGCCGGCGTCGTCACCCACGAGGTGAGCCACTGGCTGGTCAAGCAGTACGGCGAGCTACCGCAGACGGACCTCAACGCGTCCAGCTTCGACCGCTACGCCGACGAGTTCCGCGCCTACTGGATCCAGTACAAGAGCATGGCAGGCTCCAAGACGGGCGCCGAGCGCGCCAAGGCGATCCGGGAGCATCTGGTTGGGACCGCGGGCGATCCCAACTCCGGCTACTCCAACTTCCACTCCGCCTACTTCGCCCCGGGGCCGGGCCCCAACCTGTTCAAGCAACAGGTGGACGCGCTCGCCGGTCCTCTGGGCTACAACCTCACCAACTCGATCCGCCTGCACCGGCTGTGGCAGCAGATGCAGGCGCGAGCCTCTGGCGCGGCGGGTGCCGCCAGCATCGACGACATCGTCCTCGCCATCGACGCCCTGCCGGTGGGCGAGCGCAAGGAGGCCGCAGGCTCGACGCTCATCGCGGGGCTCATCACCAAGGTCGGCGGCCCCGACGGGGATCGCATCACCAAGGCGCTCAACGCGCCGACGGTGGCCGAGTACACCGACAAGATCAATCCCGGCCGCAGCGCCGGCATCGCCGCCATGCTCAAGGCGATCGTCAGCGGCAGCGGCGACGAGATGAAGAAGGCCTACGGGGCACTGAGCCTCACGGACAGGCGGGCATTGGAATGGAACGCGGCGTTTCTGGCCTACGTGGACTTCCACCTGCCCGACACCGCGGCGCGCGCCTGCCTGTATGCGATGACCTCGAACTTCGACGTCGCGCAGTACGACGCGATGGCGAGCTTCATCTCCTCGCTGCGCAGCGCCAAGGCCGAGCAGTCCCTGTTCGGCCTCACGAGCGTGCCCCAGTACGTGATCGACGCGATGGGCAAGCTCAGCGACCGCTCGCGTTGGTCGTTCTTCTCCTGGAGCCGGGAGGCCGCCGTCAAGGAGTACGTCGACATCCTCCCCGCCGACGTCGCCCGTGACATCAAAGAGCGCCTGCGCGACTGATGTCATAACCGTCCGGCAGCGCTCGCGGGGTCAGCACCAGCCATGTCATATGCGTCTGACGCGCGGATGGGGGCCAGCCCGTACAGACGCCGCGCGGCCGACACGCCAGAATCAGTCCCATGCCGCCTGCCGCCGACATGCCCCCTCCTGTGCGCCGACTCGCAATGGTGTTGCGGCCCGAGCGCGATCTGGACGAGGCGCTGGGTCAGATCGGAGCGTGGGCGTCCGCCAGTCAGGTGGCGCTGGTGGGCCTGGAGGGCGACGCGCGCCTACCCGACGACGTGGAACGGCGCCCCGAGGACTCGGTCGCGCAGGACTGCGACGTTGTGCTGGCGCTCGGTGGCGACGGGACGGTCCTCGGCGGCCTGCGCGTCGCCGCGCCCCACGAGGTCCCGGTCCTGGGCGTCAACCTGGGGCGGCTCGGCTACCTCACCGAGGTTGATGCCGCCAACCTCGACGTGGCGCTGGCGGCGCTAGCGCGGGCCGCGTACACGGTCGAGCTACGCGGCGGCCTGGCGCTCGCCGCTCGCGACGGCATCAACGCCCAGATCGCCTACAACGACGTCGTCCTCACGCGTGTCCCCGGCCGCGGCCAGGCCGCCCTGGCCCTGCGGATCGACGGCGAGCTGCTCGTGCGCTATGCCAGCGACGGGGTGATCGCGGCCACTCCGCAGGGGTCCACGGCCTACGCGTTCGCCGCCGGCGGTCCGCTCGTCTCACCGCGTGCCCAGGGGATGATCGTCATGCCCGACGCGCCGCACGGCCTCTTCAATCGCGCGGTGGTGCTCGCTGACGGCGAGCGGCTTGGCATTGAGATCCTTCGCAGCAGCGCCCCGGTCTCGATCGAGTGCGATGGCCGCCTGCTGGGGCACGCGGAGCGGGGGGCGACGCTGGAGATTCTCGCCCAGCCCGGCGCCGCCCGCGTCGTGCGCGTGCATCCCGGGGGGTTCGCCGAGCGTGCACGGCGCAAGCTGGGGATCGCCGATCCGGCCGGGCTCGCCGACTTCGACCTCGCCGGCCACGAGCGGGCCTAGATGGCTAGCGTTCCGGGATGGTGACGCCGAGGCGCCGCGGCAGCGCCTCGCGCCCCACGTCGGTGACCCGGATCGCGCGGCCGCGGCGCGCGCGCTCGATCCACCCGCGGGCCACGAGCTGCTCGGCGATCGCCGCGCCCAGCGCGCCGGCGAGATGGTGCTGCTGCTCGCTCCAGTCGGTGCAGTAGCGGATGAGCGGCCGGCGCCGCGCGCGTAGGGCCTCGAGGTCGATGCCGAAGGCGCGGGCCCAGTCCTCGCCGGCGTCGGTCAGGCGGTAGTCCACGTCGCCTCCCGGGGCCGACAGCCGGTCGTTGACGGCACGTGCCGGGTCGTGGCGGCCGTCGCCTCCGGCCAGCACGCCGCGATCCAACAGCGCGCGCATCATCCCCACTCCGAGCCGGCCGCCGAGGTGGTCGTAGCAGTAGCGCCCGGCGCGGACCGCGCTGGCCCGTGTGCCCTGTCGCAGCGACGTGACCGGCGCCGGCGGCGCGTGCTGGGCCAGGCTCTCGAGCAGCCGCGCCACGTGCGGACCGGCGAGGCGGTAGTAGCGATGGCGCCCGTGGGACTCGACCGACAGCAGCCCCGCGTCCAGCAGCTTGGCCAGGTGCTCGCTGATCGTGGACGCCGAGACGCCCGCCTCGGCCGCCAGGACGCTCGCGGCCAGAGCGCGACCGTCGCCGAGGGCCAGCAGCACCCGCGAGCGGGTCCGGTCGCCGATGAGCGCGGCCACGGCGGCGATGTCGGCGTCGCCCTGCATGACCTGACCGTAGCGCCGGGACACTTCGGTGGGAGCCGAAGGGAGGACGGGGCAGAGTGGGGTCATGGCCGCCTCTCGCCGGTTCGGTCGCACGCACGACCCGCGGCGGGCCGTGCTGCTCGTGATGTGTGCGGGCTACTTCCTGGTGCTGCTCGATGTCACGATCGTCAACGTCGCCCTGCAAACGGTCGGCCACACGCTCGGCGTGGGCGTGAGCGGGCTTCAGTGGGTGGTGGACGGCTACGCCCTGGCGCTCGCCGGTCTCATGCTGACCGGCGGGACCGTGGGCGACCTGAGGGGACACAAGCGGGTGGTGCTGACAGGGCTGGCGCTGTTCGGCCTCGCCTCCCTCGGGTGCGGGCTGGCCGGATCGACCGGGGCTCTGATCTCGTTTCGGGTCATCCAGGGGGCCGGCGCCGCGCTCATGCTGCCCGGCACGCTGGCCGTCATCGCCAATGCCTACCCCGACGACCGCGAGCGCGCCCGCGCCATCGGGGTGTGGGCCGGAGTGGGCAGCTGCGCGCTGCCCGCCGGGCCGCTGGTGGGCGGGCTGCTCGTCCAGACCGCCGGCTGGCGGTGGGTGTTTCTGCTCAACGTGCCAATCGTCGCCATGGCCCTGGTAGCGGCGACCCGGGTCGTGTCCGAGAGCCACGGGCGGCGGTCGCGGCGGCTCGACGTTCCCGGAGCCGCGCTCGGCGCGATCGCGCTCGTCAGCACGACGTTCGCCTTCATCGCCGCCGGGCGGGGCGGCTCGGCGATGCCCGTGGTGATCGCGGTCGTCTGCGCGTGCGTGGCCGCGCCCGCCTTCGTCATCGCCGAGCGGCGCAGCGCCGACCCGCTGCTGCCGCTCGGGCTGCTGCGACGCCGGGCGTTCGTGACCGCCAACGGGGTTGCCGGGGCCATGAATCTGGCCACCCTCGGCCTGCTGTTCGTCCTCACCCTCTACCTCCAGAGCGTCCGCCACGATGGCGCGCTGTGGGCCGGCGTCGTGCTGCTGCCGCTGTTCGCTCCCCTCAGCATCCTGGCGCCGGTCGGCGGACGCATCGTGGCCCGTACCGGCCCACGATGGCCCATGCTCGGCGGGTCGCTGCTCGCCGCCGCCGGCGTCGCGCTGCTCACCCTGTCCGACGCCACGTCGGGCTACCTCACCCTGCTTCCCGCGGTGCTGCTGTGGGGAGTCGGCCTGGCCTTCCTCACCCCCGCCGTGGTGTCGGCGGCGGTGTCGTCGGTCCCCACTGGGCGGGCCGGGCTCGCCTCGGCGGTCAACAACACGACGCGCCAGGCCGCCGGCGCGATCGGCATCGCCGCCTTCGGAGCGATCGCCTCCACGCCCACCGGCCGTGGATTCCTGCACGGCTTCCACATGGCGGCGGTCATCGCCGCCGCGCTGTTCCTGGCCGCCGCCTTGGCGACGGTCACGTTGCCCGACGCACCCGGACGCGCCGCCGGCGGGCACTGAGTCGCCGACGGCGCGCCGGCCTGGAGGTTTGTCCGGGCCCGGCCGCATCAGGCCGACGCTGGGGCGTCAGCCACGCGGTGAGCTCGGGGGGAGGTGTTCTCCAGGCCATGGTGCGCTGCCCCCAGGTGGCCGGTCCAGGACCGCCGCTGGTCAGGACCGGCCGGTCGCGACGCGGCCGGCCTTGGCCGTCCCGCGCGCAGTCCGTCCCGTGTACGCCGCGACCGCGATCGAGCCGATCGCCATCCCGGCGACGAGGCCTGCGCCGATGTCCACCAGAGCATCGTTGGAGCCGGTGCTCCCGGTGTGTGACACGAGCGTGGTCGGCCCGTTCAGGTTGGGCCCGATCTCGGGTACAAAGGCTTGGGCGGGCGCGGCGCTGCCGGCAAGCGTGATGGTTGCGGCGAGCGCAGGCATGGCGCGTTGAAGTCGCATGAAACGTCCCCCTGGTTTCTCCGCCCTCGGTGAGGGCGAGCGGTGATCCCCCGGCCCCGCCACGTTCGGTGGGGCCGCGTTGAGTGATAAACGTGACGTTAGGGCGTGGCGGAAGCGATGTAAATCGGGCAAACCGCACTCTTGTAGGGATAGAGTTGGTCAAAGCTGGTTTCCGAGCCGTGGATCGGGGCCGGATGTTCGGGAGAGAGCCAGAACGGGCGCAGATCGAGGGACTGCTTGCCGGTGTGTCGGCCGGCCCGGTCGGGATCGCCCTCGAGGGCTCGCCCGGGATCGGGAAGACCACGCTGTGGCGCGATGCCGTCGCGAGCGCCCGGCGCCGCGGCTGCCACGTCCTCTCGAGCGCCCCCAGTGAACCCGACCGCGATCTCGCGTTCGCCGGGCTGGCGGATCTGTTCGACGATCTCCCGCCGCCGGTGACCGCGGCGCTGCCCGAGCCCCAACGACGGGCGCTGGCCATCGCGCTGTCCATCGACGGGGGTCCACCGGCCGGGGGCGCGGTCGATCAGCAGACGCTGCCGCGCGCCACGCTGACGGCGCTGCGAGCGCTGGCCGCCTCGACCGCGGTCGTCCTCGCCATCGACGACGAGCAATGGCTGGATCGGCCGTCCGCCCGGGTCTTGGCGTTCGCGCTCAACCGCCTGCGCAAAGAGCCCGTGTGCGTGCTGCTCAGCCGCCGGCCGGACGGCGACGAGACGTCGTTGTGGTCTCAGGTGGCGCAGCGCTACGCGGGCACCGGGCTGACGACGCTCCGCCTGGCGCCGTTGGACGTGACCTCGATCGGGTCGATGCTGGCGGCCGAGCTCGGCGACGGCCTCTCCGGGCGTGCGCTGGACCAGGTGCACGAGACCGCCGGGGGCAACCCCCTGTACGCGCTGGCCATCGCTCGCGAGATGCAGCCGCGAGCCGGCGCCGCGCCGCAGCTGGCGATCCCGCGCACGCTGACCGACGCGATGTCCCAGCGGCTGGGAGAGCTTGACGACGACGCCGCGGATGCCCTGCTGGTCATCGCCGCGGCGTCGGCGCCCACCCTCGGGCTCCTGCACGCGGTCATCCCCGACTTCGCGCTCGGCCGGCTCGACGGGGCGCTCGAAGCCCACCTCATCGAGATGGATGGCGACCAGTTGCGGTTCACCCATCCGCTCCTGGCCTCGACGCACTACGCGCGCACGCCCGCCGCTCGCCGCCGCCGGCTCCATCGCGCCCTTGCAGCCGCCGTCCCGGACCGGGTGGAGCGCGCCCAGCACCTGGCGCTCGGCGCCGATGCCCCGGATCGCAGCGTCGCCGCCGGCATGGAGGACGCGGCGTACCTCGCCGCACGCCGCGGCGCGCCCGAGGTCGCGGCCGACCTGCTCGAGCACGCCATCCGCCTGACGCCGTTTGACGATCAGGCGCAACGCTGGTCGCGCGGCGTCGCGGCCGCCGATCACCGCCTCGCCAGCGGCGCCTTCGCCCGCGCGCGGGAACTGCTTGATCCGATCGTCAGCGACGCGCCCAGCGGGCCGGTCCGCGCCCGAGCGCTCCGCCTCCTGGCGCACGTGCGCAGCGCGGATGACTTCGTCAGCGAGGGGCCTCTGCTCGAGCAGGCGCTCAGCGACGCCCGCGACGATCCGCGGGTGCGCGCCCAGACCGAGATGGACCTGTCGATCTGGGCCAACAACCGCGGCGACTACACCGCCGCCGTGCGGTGGGCGCGCGCGGCGGTGGGCTCCGCCGAGGACGCCGGTGACACCAGCCTGCTGGCTGGGGCGCTGGGGATGCAGGCCGAGGCCGAGGTGCACGCGGGCATGGGCATCCGCCGCGATCTGCTCGACCAGTCCCTGGCGCTCGGACAGCCCTTTCAGGGCCCGGCCTACGACACTCCACGGTGCGGCTACGGGCGCGTGCTGTTCTGGTCAGACTGCCTGGACGAGGCGCGCCCGCTGCTGGAGGAAGCGCTGCGCTACGCGGTCGACTACGGCCAGGAGCCCGACCGGCTCGGCATCACCTGGCTGCTGGCGTTCCTGGAATGGCACGCCGGGAACATCCCCGCTGCCGAGGCGCACCGGAGCGCCAATGACGATGCGGTGGAGATCGCTTCCGACGACGGCCTGTTCTGGAACGTGTGGGTGGACTCGTGGATGGCCGCCGGGCGCGGCGAGCTGGACCGCGCGCGGGCGCTGGCCGAGGAGGGGATGGCCTCGGTGGCCCGGTCCGGAGGGCAGTCGGGTGAGAACCCGATGGCGATCGTGCTCGGGGCGGTTGACCTGTTCAACGGCCGGCCGGCCGAGGCCCACGAGCGCCTGCACGCCGCTCGCCGCAAGGCGCTCGCCGGCGGCGGCGGGCTCGTTGGAGCGATGACGATCGGGCTGTGGTCGACCGACATCGAGGCGCTGATCGCGCTGGATCGTCTCGGGGAGGCCGAGTCGGTGCTGGACGACCTCGTGGCTCGCGTGCACGCATTGGAGAACCCCCATGCCATCGCCATCGCGTATCGGTGCCGCGGCCTTCTGCTGGCCGCGCGCCGCGACATCCCTGGCGCGATCGACGCGCTCGACGCTGCGCTGGCCGCACACATCATGCGTCCCATCCCGGTGGAGATCGGCCGCACCCTGCTGGAGAAGGGCAGCCTGCAGCGCCGAGCCAAGCGCAAGAGCGCCGCGAAGCAGTCGCTGGAGGAGGCGCTGGCGATCCTCGAGCCTCTGGGGGCGGCGCTATGGGTGGCGCGGGCCCATGACGAGCTGGGCCGGATCGGCCTGCGCCGCCCCGCCGGGGGCGACGGCCCCACCCCCGCCCAGCAGCGCGTGGCCGAGCTTCTGGCCACCGGGGCCAGCAACCGCGAGATCGCCGGCATGCTGCACATGAGCCTGCGCAGCGTGGAGTCGCACCTCACCAGCCTGTACCGCCAGTTCGGCGTCCGGTCGCGGGCTCAGCTGGCGGCAAAGCTGGCCGGCGGCGGATCCGCTCACGCCTCTGACTGAGCGCCGGGCCTCCATATCCTCCATGGGGATGACCGAGAAGCGCCCCGACATCCAGGACCGTGCTAGCTGCGAACGGCTCGTCCGCGCGTTCTACGGCCGCGCCCTCACCGACCCGGTGATCGGCTTCATCTTCGTTGACGTCGCCCGGCTCGACCTCGAAGAGCACGTCCCCCGCATCGCCTCCTTCTGGGAGACCATCCTGCTGGGCGCGCAGTCCTACGGCGGGGGAGCGTTCCGGCCCCACGCGGTCCTGAACACGAAGGTGCGCCTGCGCGCAGGTCACTTCGAGCGATGGCTGTGGCTGTGGCGCACCACCGTGGACGAGCTGTTCGCCGGCGAGCGCGCCGAGCTGGCCAAGGCCCACGCCGAGCGCGTGGCGCGGGCGTTCCACGCCCGGCTGCAGATGATGGAGCCGGCGCCGGGCGCGGAGGGGTGGCCGGCGCTGACGATCTCCCGGCACGGCCCGGAGTGACGGGAGTCTGCAATCCGGTGCGGGTCTTCCGAGCGGCGCGGAGGTCATTCTCGTGCAGATTCACCACAATCATGGCTTTCGGGGACGCCCGCGCTAGCCTTTCGTGCTGGCGGGGCCCCTTCCCAACCCATGAGGTGAGGTATCTCGGATGAGTTTCGAGGACTTCGACAGAGCACCGTCTCAAACGCCACGCACGGAGGTGATCCATCGCCGGTGGCTGCTCTCCAAGCGAGTGGACGACGGCCGGCCGCTGCTGGTCCGTGAGGACAAGGTGATCCATCCGAGCGGCTTCGTGAGGCGCCCGCGACGGCTCGCGGCTCCGGAGACCGCCGACTCCTCTACCGGCACACCGGCACTCACCTGACCTGCGCTCTGCGGGCGGCGACCATCGCCGCCCGCCCGAGCCCCGGGGCAACCGGCGTCGCGCGGCCGGGCGGGCGGTACGATGAGCGCCGGGCACCGGTAATGCAGCGTCGGGATTCATCGCAGTCGGGCCAGCGGTTCGCGAATCGCCTCAAGGGGACGCTGGACGGGCCGTCCAAGACGATCACCGTCGAGCCCATTCAGCTGCCTGCGCCCGTGCCTCCGCGCCGCATCGAGCCGCCCGACCCCGCGCGCAGGCCGGAACGGCCGGGCGAGCCCGAGCGCCCGCGCGAACCGGCCCGCTGACGCCCGACCGCACCGGATGGAGGCCTCGGCACCCGATCTCGTCACCGCCGTGATCGGATTTCGCCAGTGGCGGCTCGTGGGGACCGAGCTGTGGTCGTTTCGCGCCGACGACCGCTGGCACCGGGGTGTCCACACCGCGCACTGTCCGGTCCACCCGCATGTCGCGCCGGCCCACGGCTGCACCTGCGGGATGTACGCCTGGTACGCCCCGACACCGCGCGGGGCATCGGCCCTGACGCCCGATCTGGTGGGCGGGGCGGTGGCGCTGTGGGGCCAGGTGGAGCTGCACGCCCACGGGATGCGCGCCCAGCACGCGATGGTCGTGGCGCTGGCCCTGCCGTTCTCATGGGGCGCGAAGCGACGACTGATCCGCGCCGTCGCGGCGGACCTGGAGGTTTCCGCGGTCCCGGCGCGCCGGCTCAAGGCAGCCGCGCTCGAGCACGGCGACACCATCCCCCGACGGATGCGTCCGCCGGACACGACGCCCAACAAGCGCGCGGCCCCCGGGGAGCCCGCACCGGCGCGGCTGTACGCGGTCGCCGACGGCTACCGCGAGCGTCAGCGAGCCCGCCGCGGCGACGGCGCCTGACGCCGCGCGGGCCCCGATATCGTGGCCCCATGAGGATCGTGGCGCTGGGAGACCGGGACCCGAGGTTGCTCACTCATCGCGAGATCGACGCCAGCCTCATCCTGCTCTCCAAGCACGTGGACTGCGGCTGGGTGGGGACCGACGCGCCGCAGGCGCGCGATCTCGCCGGGGCCGACGGGGTGTGGCTCCTGCCCGGGACCCCCTACCGCGATGACGACGCCGCCTTCGCCGCCATCCGGCACTGCCTGGCCACGGGCACGCCATTTCTGGGCACCTGCGGGGGGTTTCAGTACGCCTGCGTGGAGCTGGCCCGGACGCGGGCCGGGGTCAGCCAGGCGGCCAGCGCCGAGGTGGCGCCCGACGGGGAGGCGCTCGTGGTGGTGCCGCTGTCGTGCACCCTGTACGGCGAGCGCCGGACCGTCACCCCGGTGGCGGGCACGCAGGTCGCCGCGATCTGCGGCGAGGCCCCGTTCCCGGGGCACCACCACTGCGGCTACGGACTGTCCGTGGCCTACGTCCCGGTGCTCCAGGGCGCCGGCGTCGTGATCTCGGCGCACGCCCCCGACGCCGGCGTGGAGGCCATCGAGCTGCCGGAGCACCCGTTTTTTGTCGCCACCGCGTTCCAGCCCCAGGTCGGCTCCAGCGAGAGCGGCGTCCTGCATCCGCTTCTGGCGGCCCTGCTCGACGCGGCCGGCGCCCGCACCGAACTGCGGGCGTAGCATGAGGGTGGGCGTCGCCGAGGGCGCCTCCGGTCCGCGGGAAGGGACTCTCCCACCTCGAGATGGACGACACCACCCGCCGGGCAGACGACCTCGCGGCGGCACGGTCAGCGGACGCCGCGCTCGCCCACGGAGGATCGTCATGAATCTCGAGCACTGCCGGAAGGACGCCAAGCGCCTGCTGCGCGGCGTCGCCGCGGGCGACGCCGACGCGGTGGCACGCGCCGCGGGCATCCTGAGCGATCGCGTCGATGAGCGCTTCGGGCTCAGCGACGCCCAGCACGTGGTGGCCGGCGAGCGCGGCTACCGATCGTGGCCCGCGCTTGTCCACGCCGCCGCGGGGCAGCGCGCGCCCGCACCGCCGCCCGAGCCCGAGGAGTCGGTCGTCAGCACCGGGATGGAGTATCGGCCCGGGGACCCGGTCCGCGTCTGGGTCCGGCGTCGCGAGGGGAGGGTCGCGGTCTCTGACCGCGGCGCGGCGCTTCAGCGCGCCGCCGCTCCCGCGGGCTGGCGACACGCGTGCGCCCGCGTCCACGCCGAGCTCGACGTCAACATCACGCGCGCCGGCGTTGTGTGGCTCCCGGTGGTGGCGGTGGGCCCGAGCGAGCCGGAGGTGGTGCGGCGGATCGGCCGGGCGTCGCTCGTGTTCTTCCAGGAATTGCTGGAGCTGGAGCGCGGGTGAGCCGCGACGCACGTCCGGCGGGACCTCGTCCGTTTGTCCACTACAGTTGCAAAAGCTTGAGACCGGACGTCTCGAAAACGGAGGGCGCATGAGCCTGGAATTGATCGAAGCCCGGGAGACCGAGAACGGAATCGCGGTCACGTTCGTGACCGAGCGCGGGCTGGAGCCGCTGGAGGGCAGCTGCGACGAGATCGCCCGCCTCGCCACGGTGATGCAGCAGGTGAGCACGCTGGCCATGCTCAACGACGACGAGCGCGTGTGGGTGGACGAGGTGACCGTTGGGGATGCGACGGTGAAGCTGGGCCTCAACCCTGGCCGTCAGGGCCGCGTGCAGATCATCCGCCGCTGAGTGGTCGCCGGCTGGCGGGCCCCGTGCCAGATCGGCGGGAGCCCGAACGCCTCGAACAGGCGTCGACGATCGCGACCTCGGCGCTGCTCCGTCCGCGGCGATCCGGTCGGCGACCCGCTCCAGCGGCTCGCGCGTGCGCCCGGCGAGGAACAGCCGCGCTCCCTCCCGGGCGAAGGCAGGGGCGACGCCCGCGCCGATCCCGCCGCCGGCGCCGTAGATGATCGTGCACTTGTTGTGAAGCAGTGGTTCGTTCATGGCGTGTTCAACGATCCCGGCGTCCGAGATCATCGCTGCGCGCGTGCCTAGACTCGATAGCGTGCCATCGGGCCTCGTGAACATGACCCTCGGGCGAGCCGCCGGGCGCGTGCCCGGCCTGCGTCGCGTGCCCGTGATGAAGCTGCTGGCGGCCGCCGAGCTGGCTCTGCTGACGCGTGATCACGTCCAGCGCCTGACGCCGTTGGAGCGCCGCCGGCTGATCACCCTGGTTCGCGTGGGCCGCGGCCGGCGCACCCGGCTCACCGGCGAAGAGCGCGGCGAGCTCGAACATCTGCTGGGCAAGCTCGAGCCGCGGCTGCTCATGGGCCACGCGATCGATCGCCTCTCGCCGATGCCGCTGCCGCGCCGGCTCGTCTACGGACCCAAGCCCAAGAATCGTAGATAACGTATAAGTTCTGGCGCTGCCGACCGCGCGATCGCGCAAGAACTGCGGCGTTGGACATGAGAAGGTTGTTTTGTGACCCGCCTCGAGCGCTACGCGAACCTGGTTGGCGTTGTCATCCCATTCATCGGGACGCTGCTCGCGATCGTGATGCTGTGGAACCGTGCCGTCGACCTCACCGACCTGCTCGTGATGGTCGCGATGTACCTGGTCACCGCGGTGGGGATCACCGTGGGCTTCCATCGCCTGCTCACCCACCGCGCGTTCGTCAGCTATCCGTGGGTGGAGCGGACGTTTGCGGTCATGGGCTCGCTGTCGGTCCAAGGCTCGGTCATGGACTGGGTGGCCGACCACCGCAAGCACCACGCCCACACCGACCGCGAGGGTGACCCCCACAGCCCCCACGTGGGCCACGGCAGCGGCCTGTCCGGGCTGTGGCACGCGCACGTCGGCTGGCTGATGGAGACCCAGGGCCAGGCCGACTGGAAGAAGTACGCCGCCGAGCTCTACGAAGACCCGGCGATGCGCCGGATCGGGCGGTCGTTCCCGCAGTTGGCGCTGCTGTCGCTGGCCATCCCGATGGTCGCTGACTGGGCGCTGCACGGCTTCACGCTCGCGGGCGCGCTACGCGGGCTGGTGTGGGGCGGCCTGGTGCGCATCTTCTTCGTCCACCACATCACCTGGTCGGTGAACTCGGTCTGCCACTTCTTCGGCAGCCGCCGCTTCGACATCGAGGACCACTCCACGAACGTGGGCTGGCTGGCGCTGTTCTCGCTGGGCGAGTCCTGGCACCACAACCATCACGCCTTTCCCCGCTCGGCGTACCACGGTCTGCGCTGGTGGGAGATCGACCCGTCGGGCCTGATCATCGCCGGTATGCAGAGGGTGGGGCTGGCCTGGAACGTGGTGCGCATCAGCCCTGAGCGCCAGCGCGCCCGGGCCGTCGTCACCTCCTGACCGTCAGGATTCGGCGGCGCAGTCCGCGCACAGCCCGGAGATGACGATCTCCACCGCCTGAGGCAGGAAGCCCGCTTCGGCCGCTGCGCCTTGCAGGGCCGCCGTGTCGGTCTCGCCGTCGAGGTCGTCCACGCGCCCGCAGCGCCGGCACACCGTGTGCTCGTGCGGCTCGGTGCGGGCGTCGTAGAGCGCCGCCCCGGCGCCGGCGTCGATCCGGCGCGCCAGACCCAGGTCGACCAGCAGATCGAGCGCGGCGTACACCGTCGGCGTCGAGGTGCCGGGCAGCTCATGCCGGACGGAGCCTCGGATCTCATCGGCGGTGGCGTGGCGCCCTCGGCGGCGCAGCTCGCGCAGGATCACCAGCCGCTGCGGGGTGGCGCGCTGGCCACGCTCGTGCAGCAGTTCAACGAGGTCGGTGGAGGAGGGGGATTGGTGGGCCATGCGCAGCGCTAGTTCTAAGGGGGACCTAATTCTAACACAGTTGTTATAATTTGGTCTGTGGTCGAGACGCTGAGCCAGATCCGCAACATGAATGAACGCGCGTTCCTGCTGCGCTACGTTCAGCCAGGTCTGGTGGGCCTCATCGACGGCACGCTGTCGACGCTGGCGCCGATCTTCGCCGCCGCGCTGCTGTCCGGCTCGCACGCCGCGCTGTTCGTCGGCCTGGCCACCGCCGTGGGCGCCGGGATCAGCATGGGGTTCTCGGAGGCCCTGTCTGACGACGGCCGCGAGACCGGCCGCGGATCGGCGGCCGCGCGCGGCGTCGTCACCGGGACGATGACGGCGTTCGGAGGGGTGTTCCACTCTCTCCCGTTCCTCATCCACGAGGTCCACACCGCGCTCGTTGTGGCCGGGATCGTCGTGGCAATCGAGCTGGTGGCGATCTCGCTCATCCGCAAGCGGTTCCTGGCGGTGTCGCTGCGCACCAGCCTGTTGCAGGTGGCCCTGGGCGGCGCGCTGATCGTGGCCGCGGGCGTGGCGCTGGGCAGCGCGTAGTCTTACGCGCCGTGGAGCTGGCCGGAAAGCACGTGGTCGTCACCGGAGCGGGCAGCGGCATCGGCCGCGCCTGCGCCACCCGCTTCGCCGCCGAGGGCGCGCGCGTGGTCGCCTCCGACCGCGACGGCGACAGGGTCCGTGCGGTCGGCGAGGCCATCGGCGCGCTCGCGGTTGCAGCCGACGTGTCCCGGGAATCGGAGATCACCGGGCTCATCGCGGCCGCCCAGGCCGAGCACGGCCCCATCGACCTGTTCTTCTCCAATGCCGGCGTCCCCGGCCCCGGTGGCGGTCCCGAGGCGCCCGACGACGAGCTCCAGCAGACCTGGGAGATCAACGTCATGGCCCACGTATGGGCAGCACGGGCACTGCTGCCCGACTGGGTGGCGCGCGGGGACGGATACCTGCTGAGCACGGCCTCGGCGGCCGGACTGCTGACCCAGGTCTCCGCCATGGGCTACTCGATCACCAAGCACGCCGCCGTGGCGCTGGCGGAATGGCTGTCGATCACCTACGGCGACGCCGGGATCAAGGTCTCGTGCCTGTGCCCCCAGGGCGTGCGCACGCCGATGCTCGACGTCGCGCTCGAGGATCCGGTGGGGGCGGCGCCGCTGCTCGCCGGCGGGCTGCTCGAGCCCGAGGATGTCGCCGCCGCGGTCGTGACCGGCGTGCGGGACGAGCGCTTCCTGATCCTGCCCCACCAGGACGTGGCCAAGCACATGGCGCTCAAGGGTGCCCAGCCCGAGCGCTGGCTGAGCGGGATGCGCCGCCTGGTGCGCCAGGCCCACCAGGCCTGAGCCCCGCCCTCGGGGCGCGGCGTCTACGGGCCGGCCGCCAGCTCGAGCTTGCTGCGCAGCGGGGGCCACACGCCGGCCAGCCGGGCCCTGGCCGCCGAGGCGCCCTCGGGCTCGTCGCGGCGCGCGCACGTCTCCAGCTGCTTGAGCACGCCCAGCAGCGGCTGGGCGTCGATCATCAGCGCGCTGTTGCGGGCGGCATGGGCGGCGGCTGCGACCTCGGCCAGGTCACCGCCGGCGAGCCCCTCGTCGATGCGGGCCACGGCCGCCGTGAGCTCGTTCACGAGAGTGCGCACGATCGCGGTCCGCTCGGTGCCGAGCAGCGCCTCGAGCTCGCTTAGCTTGCTGAGGTCGAGCTCTCGGGTCACCGCCGACACCGCAACAGCATATGCCTCGCTTCGGTGGCGCCGAGATGGCTCACGGATGCAGGTGCAGGGCCTTGCGGAACTTGCGCGAGAACGTTCCGAAGTCGTTGTGATGGGCGCTGGCCAGCCCGGTGACGCCGAGCAGGGTGACGATCACCCCGGCCAGGAGGGCCAAGATCGCCAGCACCATCGGCCACCGCGCCTCCAGCCACTCGCGTCCGCGGGTGAGCAGGATCTGCGCGTTGGGTCCCGCAAACGTCAGCACGGCGAGGATCCCCAGCAGGGGGGCGATGAAGCAGACGTTGAACACCACCAGCATGACCGCGAGGCGGACGACGCCGAGGTCGGCGCCCACGAGCGCCGCGATCACGGCGAAGTAGGGAAACGCCGTGGGCAGCTCGACCGCGGTGATGGTGGCGCCGAGGATGGCGCTGGAACGGCCGCGGGGGTTGATCTCCGGCGCGCGGGTGTCGGCCAGGCGGTCACGGTATCCCCACAGGACGGCGGCGGCCACCAGCATCGCCCCGCCGGCCACGATCTCGAGCACGTAGCCGAGATGGCGCCCCGGGTGGGGGACGACGGCCAGGAGCAGCTGCCCCGGCCCCAGCGCGATGGCCAGGCCCCCGAACAGATACACCGCGAACACCGCCACCGTGAACTCGGCGACCTGCCGCCGGGCGTGATCGCCCGCCGCCAGGTAGAGGGCAGGCGCGATCGTCGTCGGATTCAGCGAATCCGCGATCCCAATCGAGATGACCAGGCCGAGCAGCCGGATCATGTGCGCTCTGCGATCGGCGCGTGCATCCCGCGCATTGTTTCGTGCTCGCCGCGATCCGGCGCTCCGTGTGCGCTCGGGGCCAGACCGGGCGCTACACTCAGCACGGCGCCGTGGGGGCGTTGTTTCTCACGCCCGCGGCGGCATATCCCTACCACCAAAGAAGCGCGAAATGGCCCGTGGAGACGTCCGGATCGCCGCAACCCTCGCCTGCGAGGAGTGCAAGCGCCGGAACTATCAGACCAACAAGAGCAAGCGGAACAATCCGGAGCGGTTGCAGCTGCGCAAGTACTGCCGCTGGTGCAGGCGCCACACCGCGCATCGCGAAACGCGCTAGCCGCGCTGGATCGGTCAGTGGCTCGCAACCGTAAACGCCGCAGCTCAGGACGGCCGCGCCGGCCCAGCGAAGGTCAGACCGCGCGGCCGGGCGTAGCCACCGCGAGGGACGACCGGCCCGAGGATGCGGCGAGTCCGCTCGCGCACGCTGCCCCGGACGTCGAGCTCGCCGAGGAGCAGCTCATGGTCGGGCGGCCGGAGCTGACCGAGGCGGAGATCGCCGAGAACGAGGCCGACGGTGGCTACGATGAGGGCGACGACGATGCGGAGCCCGAGGGCGACGACTCGGCCGGTCGCCACTCAGCGTCCACCGCGGTCGCGGCGAAGCGCCCGAATCTTCCCACCCGTCTGGTCGAGTTCCTCCGGGGAAGCTGGCGTGAGCTGCAGCGGGTACAGTGGCCTGACCGCCGGCAGGTAACGCAGGCGACCGGGGTCGTGATCGGGTTCGTGATCGTCGCCGGTGTATTCCTTGGCGTGGCCGACCTCGTCGCCTCCAAGCTCGTCAAGCTCATCCTCCCGTAAAGCCTTTTCCATCCTGAGAGAGACATGTTCCGCTGGTACGTCGTCAACACCTACTCCGGCCACGAAAATAAGGTCAAGCACAACCTCGAGCACCGCGTGGTGTCGCTCAACCAGCAGCGCGCGGTCCGGCAGATCATTGTCCCGACCGAGTCCGTCTCGGAGATGAAGGACAACCAGAAGATCACCGTCGAGAAGCGGACCATGCCGGGGTACGTGCTCGTCCAGATGGACCTCAACGAGGACTCGTGGTCGCTGGTGAAGGGCACGCCCGGCGTCACCGGCTTCGTCGGCGCCTCCAACGAGCCGGTGCCGCTGACCCAGGCCGAGGTCGACCGCCTGCTGCACATGGAGCCCGCGGAACGGCCGCGCAGCCGCGCTCAGTTCTCGATCGGCGAGTCGGTGAAGGTCGTGTCCGGGCCCCTGTCTGACTTCAGCGGCGAGATCTCCGAGGTCAACGAGGACGCCCAGAAGCTCAAGGTCCTGGTGTCCATCTTCGGGCGTGAGACCCCGGTCGAGGTCGGGTTCGACCAGGTCAAGAAGATCTAGAGAGGCGCAATGGCAAAGAAGGTTCTAACCCAGATCAAGCTCCAGGCCGTGGGCGGCCAGGCCAGCCCGGCGCCGCCGGTCGGTCCCGCGCTCGGCCAGCACGGCGTCAACATCATGGAGTTCGTCAAGGCGTTCAACGCGCAGACGCAGTCGGATGCCGGCACCGTGATCCCGGTCGTGATCACTGTCTACGAGGACCGGTCGTTCACGTTCGTCACCAAGAGCCCGCCGGCGGCGGTGCTGATCAAGCAGGCGCTGTCACTTGAGAAGGGCTCGGCAGAGCCTCACCGCGAGAAGGTGGCCAAGATCAGCCAGGCCCAGCTGCGGGCGATCGCCGAGAAGAAGATGGCCGACCTCAACGCCAACGACATCGACGCGGCGGCGAAGATCATCGCCGGGACCGCGCGGTCGATGGGCGTGGACGTCGTCTGACCACAGGAGTCAATGAAACATGGCTAAGCACGGAAAGGCCTACCTCGACGCCAAGCAGCGCTTCGACCGCTCCCGGGAGTACAGCCCGTCGGAGGCGATTGCGCTGGTCAAGCAACTGGGCAGCGCCAAGTTCGACGAGTCCGTGGAGGTGCACGTCCGCACCGGGCTCAACGTCCGCCACGCCGACGAGCAGCTGCGCGGGACGATCGCCCTGCCCCATGGCCTGGGCAAGGACGTCAAGATCGCCGTCTTCGCCCAGGGCGACAAGGCGCGCGAGGCCGAGGAGGCCGGCGCCGACATCGTGGGCGGGGAGGATCTGGCCAAGCAGATCCAGGAGGGGTTCGACGACTTCGACGTCGCCATCGCCACGCCCGACATGATGCCGATCGTGGGTCGTCTCGGCCGGATCCTCGGCCCGGCCGGCAAGATGCCCAACCCCAAGGTGGGGACGGTGACCATGGACGTGGCCAAGGCGGTCGGCGAGTCCAAGGCCGGCAAGGTGGAGTACCGCACCGACCGCACGGCGATCGTCCACCTGGTCATCGGCAAGAAGGAGTTCGAGCAGCGGCTGCTGCTCGAGAACTACGCCGCGGTCATCGACGAGCTGATCCGCGCGAAGCCGGCGGCGGCCAAGGGCCGCTACATCCGCACGGTGACGTTTGCCAGCACGATGGGCCCCGGTGTCAAGGTCGACCCGTCGCGGACCCGCGACATCGTGGAGGAGCCGGTCGCCGCCTGATCGGGCGGTGTCCTAGACTGAGATCGAGCAACCCCAAGAGACGCAAGCCCCAGACCTCCGGCCGCCAGCGCGCGTAAGCCCGGAGCAGGCGGAGTCACTCTCAGTCGGCCGGCGCGTTGCGCCGTGCCGCCCGAAGACGCCCGCCGACCAGCGGGCGTTTCTTTTTGAGAGAGAGCGAAGGATGAACAGAGACCAGAAAACAGCGGTCGTCGACGAGATCGCCGGCCAGATCCAGGAGGCGGACGCGATCTTCGCCGTCGACTACCGCGGGATCTCGGTCGCGCAGGTCGCCGACCTGCGGGTCAAGCTCCGCGACGCCGACGCCCGGTTCCGGGTGGTCAAGAACTCGCTGTCGGAGCGGGCCGCGGACAAGGCGGGGCTGGACACGCTCAAGCCAATGCTCATCGGACCCACCGCGCTGGCCTTCGTCAACGGCGACGCGGCGCTGGCGGCCAAGGCGCTCAACGACGCCGCGCGCCAGCTCAACCTGCTCGAGTTCAAGGGCGGGGTCCTCAACGGGGCCGTGCTGTCGGCCGACGACGTCCGCTCGATCGCCCGGCTCCCCGCCCGCGAGGTGCTCTACGCACAGCTCGTCGGGACGGTGGCGGCGCCGCTCACCGGACTGGCCCGCGGGCTCAACGCGCTCATCGCCGGGCTGGCCATCCAGCTCCAGGCGATCGTGGATATGGACCCGCCCGCCCTGGTGACGGGCGAGGCGCCCGCGCCGCCGGCCGAGCCCGCCGCGGAGGCTCCGGCCGCTGAGCCCGAGGCTCCGGCCGCTGAGCCCGAGGCCCCGGCCGCGGAGCCCGAGGCCGAGAGTGAGGCCCCCGCCGCCGAGGCGGAGCCCGAGGCCGCTGCCGCATCTGAAGACACTGAAACTGAAACGAAAGCCGCGTCGGACGCGGCGACGTCCGACGAATAAGGAGGAACCATGGCCACCACTGAGGAATGGATCGAGGAGCTCAAGTCGATTTCCGTGCTGGAACTCTCCGAGCGCATCAAGGCGCTCGAGGAGGCGTTCGGCGTGTCCGCCACGGCGGTCGCCGCGGCAGCCCCCGCCGCGGGCGCGGCTGCCGGTGACGGCGCCGGCGAGGCGGCCGAGGAGCAGTCGTCGTTCGACGTCATCCTCACCGCGGCCGGCGACAAGAAGATCCAGGTGATCAAGGTCGTGCGCGCGGCGACCGGCCTCGGCCTCAAGGAGGCCAAGGCGCTCGTCGACGAGGCCCCCAAGCCGGTCAAGGAGGGCATCGAGAAGGCCGAGGCGGAGAAGCTGAAGGCGGACCTCGAGGAGGCCGGCGGGTCCGTCGACCTCAAGTAGCTCAGGTCCGCGGCCGCACCGCGGACAACCAGCCTTTCCAGAGCGCGCTCCGTGCCCCCGTACGGGGCGCGTTCTGCGTATGTAAGAGCCCTTCGGAACTTCTTCGGCGGCTCTGACTTTCGTGTTCGGGGCCCATGGTGATCTGTGGCCATGACCATTCACGCCCAGTTCCCTGACCGGGCCCCCACCAGCTCGCCCCGGCACGATCATCCGACCGACGGAATCGACTCGAGCCTCCCGTTCGTGGTCGACCCCTACGCGCTCGTGGACCATCGCACCCGCGAGCGTCTGATTCCCGAGGCCGGCGCCCCCGCCGGCCGGTACCTGTCCCTCGAGCACGACGGCGAGACCATGCTGATCGCGCTCGAGCGGCCGATCACTCACATCGGCCGCGGCCTCGTCGCCGACGTGCGGCTGGAGGACTCGCAGGTCTCCCGGCGGCACGCCATCCTCGCACTGCGCGGCGACGGCGCGCGCATCCTCGATGACCGCAGCTACAACGGCACGTTCGTCAACGGCCGTCGTGTCACCTCCGAGCATCTCAGCGACGGCGACGTGCTGCGCTTCGGGCGCGCCGTGTTCCGCTACGCCGAGATCACCCCCCGGCGCAAGGCCCAGCCGCTGCGCCGCATCCCGCTGGCGCGCCACGTCCCGCGGCGTGAGCCGTCGGCATTGGCACCATGTGGCTCCGAGTGATGAGCTGACAAGGAAGCCGCGGGCCTGGCGGGCCGTTTATTTCGAGTGCCCGTCGGTGAGACGACAGCGATCAGCGTGCGTGGTCCGGCGCTCGGAGCCGCACAGACGACTCCGAGCGTGCCGTTGATCGCCCGAGCGCACCGCTTCCGGATCGCGCCGGCGCGCGAGCGGCGCGACGGAACGCTGGGGCTCTGCTGAATGGCTGGTTCGCACCAGCACTTGTGGGCCCGGCTCAGCGTGCTCGTCGACAGAGCTCCAACGCTGTCTGCGCTGCGGGAGCATCGTGTCAACCTGTTCGCGGCTCGGTGTTGGCGCGACGCGGGCCGGCGCGTGCCGGCGGAGCTGCGCGCCGACGAACGTAATGCCGCGATGACCGCGCTTTCCGTAGAGCCGCTGCTGCGCCGCGTGCGCGCTGCGTATGACGGGACGCTCATGCTCATGAAGGGCCCCGAGGCCGCCGCGCATCATCTCCACCCCGAGACGCGGTGCTTCCGAGATCTCGATCTGCTCGTTGACGACCCGGTCGCCGCCCAACGGGCGCTCATCGCCGCCGGCTTCATGCAGGGGCCGAGAGCGCAGAAATACGCGGAGGCGCAGCACCTCGCGCCACTGGCGTATCCGGGCTTCCCGCTCATCGTCGAGCTGCATCGCCGACCGAACCTTCCGCCGTGGATTCCCCGGCCGCCGGTGGAGGCGATCCTGGATCTATCGGCCCCGAGCACGACCGGAGTCACTGGCATCACCGCGCCGGTGCCACCCGTGCACGCCCTGCTCCTCGCCGCCCACAGCTGGACGGATCGCCCAGTGGCGCGGCTGGTCGATCTCGTCGACGTGCTTGCCGTCCTGGGCGAGGACGATCGCGAGGCGGCCGAGCGACTGTCCCGCGCATGGGGTTGGCAGCGCCTGTGGCGCACGACCCTCATGCTGGCTGACGGGGTGTTGGGCGATCACGGGCTACCCCTGTCGCTCAAGACGTGGGCCCGGCACTTTCAGTGCGCTCGCGAGCGCACGGTTCTGGAAGATCACATTGCGCGGGCCGCCGCGCCGGCCTGGAGCGTTCCGCGGGCGGGAGCCGGACGGGCCTTGACCACGGCTTTGATCCGGACCGCGGCACGCCAACCGGACGAGGACTGGGGCGAGAAGCTTCACCGCTCGCGCCTCGCGCTGAGGCATGCCTTTAGAGCGCACTCCGTCCATACACAGGCGCTGCATTCCCAAAAGAGGAGCGATAGATGACGTTTCGACTGAGGACCGACGAGCTCAGCTGGCGGCAGATCGACGACGAGATCGTCATCCTCGACAGCAGCCGGGCCAATTACCTTGCGATCAACGGCACAGGTGCGCGACTCTGGCCGGCGCTCGTGGAGGGCGCGACCCTGGACCAGCTCGCGGCTCTCCTCGTCGAGACATACGAGATCGACGGTGCACGCGCGAAGGCGGACGCGAGTCGGTTTGTCGCAACGCTGTCCGAACAAGGGTTGATGGCGGCTTGAGACACGGGTTGTCACCCGCCAATCTGCGCGCCGCCGTGTGGGCAGATCGCGCCCTCCGCCGGGTACGTCGGCAGTTGGGCGCCGGGCGCCTGACGGACTTCGTTCTTCCGCCTCCGCCGGAGCTTCCCGCAGCTGCCCGGACGGGAGTCGAGGCCGTCCTGCGTCGCCGGCGGCATACCTGCCTCGAGGCCGCTCTGGTGCGTCAGCAGTGGCTCGCCGCCCACGGCATCAGCAGCGAGATTGTGATCGGTGTGGCCACGCCGCGAGAAGGGTTCGTCGCCCACGCCTGGATCGACGGGGAAGAGGCCGGGGCGCCGGAGCAGTTCACCGAGCTGACCCGAATCCCATGACCGCGGCCCCCCCTCTCTCTCCGTTGGAAATCGCCACCGGCATGGTCTTCGGCGTCCGGCCGGGAGTGCTGCCAGAGCCGAACGGGGCTGAGCCGCCCCAGGCCCTGGAAGCTGCGATTCTCCCCGCGCTGCTCCGACAACCGTGCGTGGTGAGCTTTTCTGGGGGCCGCGACTCGTCGGCGGTGCTGGCCGCTGCCACCGCGCTGGCGCGCAAGGAGGGGCTTGCGCTGCCGATTCCGGCGACCAACGTGTTCCCGGCCGAGGTCGAGACCGATGAGACGCACTGGCAGGAGCGCGTCGTGCGGCACCTGGGCCTGGACGACTGGGTACGGATCGAGCACACGGTGGAGCTCGACGTGCTGGGAAGCTATGCGCAGCGCCTACTGACGAGGCATGGGCTCTTATGGCCCTTCAACGTTCATTTCCATTCCCCGCTGCTGGAGGTCGCTGCCGGTGGCGCGCTCGTGACGGGGATCGGTGGCGACGAGCTGTTCGGCGCGGCGCAATGCGATCGGCCAGCGGCGGTCATCGCCCGGCGAGCGCGTCCTGAGCCTCGCGACCTACTGCGACTTGGGCTCGCATTCGCTCCGCCGATCGCCCGCCGGGCGGTCCTCGCGCGGCGACAGCCGGTCGCACTCCCGTGGCTGCGAACCGAGGCCCAGCGGCGATTGGCCGACATACTCTCCGACTGGGCCGCCAACATGCCGCGGAGTCTGGCCGGGCGACTGGTTTGGGTGAGGGGGTCGCGGTATCTGGACGTCGTGACGGCTGCGCTGGAGGATGCCGCTGACGACGGGGACGTGCGCGTCGTTCATCCACTTCTCTCAGGCGAGCTGTGGGCTGAGGTTGGACGGGTGGCAGAGCCGATCGGCTTCTCCGGACGGACCGACGGCATGCGGCGCCTGTTTGGCGCGATGCTTCCAGATGAGATCTGTGCGCGCGAGAGCAAGGCGCGCTTCGACGGGGCGCTGTGGACAGCTCGAGCGCAAGCCTATGCCGAGTCGTGGGACGGCAGGGGCGTACCGACTGAACTGGTGGATGAACGGGCACTGGCCACGCATTGGCGCGCCGGCCGTCCGCTCGCGAACTCGTTCACCCTCCTCCAGGCCAGCTGGCTGGCGTCAGACCAGGACGTCAAGCAGCCGGTGCACGGCCTCCTCGGCTAGGTCCCAGCGCCGGGGTCGACGGAGCTGGAGAAACGGGAGGCCGCTCAGGTCGATGAGACCAGCCGGCCTCGGGGGATAGAGCGTTGACCCTCGATGCGAACCGAGCATCCGGAGCCGGTCGGCCCCGCGTGGGCGGCGCACCTCGGCACGCTCGTCCCAGCACAGCGACACCCATCCGGCTAGGGGGACCTCGGCGGCCACCGGCTCCAGCTGCAGGCGCCACCGCTCCCGTGTGCCCAGAACGCCCAGCGGCTCGCCGACACCGAGGTGCCTGGCGGCCGAAGCCCGCAGGTCGATCGACCGCGGGCCGGCGAACGCGGTCTTCTTCTCGACGATGAGCACGTCGTCGCAGAGCACGCGGATTCCCGTGAGTGCCAGCAGCGCGAGAAACGTACTCTTGCCGGCATCGCGCTCACCGAGGACGCCCCAGGCCTGGCCGTCCAGGAGAAAGCCGCCCGCGTGGAACGACTCGCGTCCGAGCCAATTCGCCGAGACGACCGCGACCGACGCGAGGTGGGGATGCACGAGAGCGAGGGCGCTCGGCCGTTCGCGCAGGGAGAACGTGGCGCGGCCGGCGTGCCGGTCGATCGTGATCCACCCTCCCGAGCGCGGGCGCAGGACGGCCATGGCCTCGTCGACGTATTCCGAGGACGGCGCGGCGCCGGAGCTGACACGCACCTCCAGGTCGAGCCGGGGCCAGTGCGGAGGCGCCTCGACCAGGAGCGCCCGCGCTCCGGTAACGCCCCCAAGCCGAAAACCGTATGCGCCGCGGGAAGGACCGCCCGCAGATGACGGAATCAGAGTGCCCCTCGCCCGAAATTACGATCCTTGACCGACCAGTCGATCTTGTTCATAATGCAGTCTTAACGAAGTGGACAACGTCGTGCGCCGGCTGTGGACGGTGGCCAGAGCGCTCTCAAGGGGGTCTGATGGATACTCATAAGGTTACGAATTACGAACCGCCCGCCGTACGCGTGTTGGGCACGGTTCAGTCGCTGACCCAATCCGGCATTCCGCTGAAGCAGTACGGCGGCGCCGACGGGGCGATGTTCAGCCAGCAGTCCGTCTCCTGGGCTTCCTGAATCCGTCCTCGCAGCCGGCCGGCCGGGATATCATCCTTCATTGAGGGTGATCCCGAGCTGATCGGCGAGCTCCTTTCGACGATCCGGGCCGGGTAGCGCAGCGACGAGCTCGTCGCCTCTTTGAGGTGTGGCCGCTATCGCTGCCGACGCCACCCCTTCCTCGCGCAACGCTGATCGCCGGGTGCTCTCCACCGAGTGGCGGGAGTTGAGGCATGGATAGGGCGTTGTTGGGATGAGCGTTGGCTCTGAATTGACACCTACTGGCTCCTGGAGATCTCGTATGCGCGTGCTTGTGACTGGCCATAGCGGCTATATCGGTTCGGTATTGACCCCGTTGTTTCAGCGGGCGGGTCATGAGGTGGTCGGGTTCGATTTCGATCTGTTCGCCGCGTGCACGTTCGGCGAGGCGCCGCCGGAGATCGAGTCGATCGCCAAGGATGTGCGCGATGTCGAGGTCGAGGATCTGCTCGGGTTCGACGCGATCGTGCATCTGGCGGCGGTGTGCAACGACCCGGTGGGGGATCTCAATCCGCAAGCGACCTATGACATCAATCATCTCGCGTCGGTCCGGCTGGCGGAACGGGCCAAGCAGGCCGGGGTGGGTCGCTTCTTGTTCTCGTCGTCGTGCAGCCTGTATGGGCGGGCGGGCGACGAGCTGCTGGATGAGAGCGCAGCGTTCGCTCCGGTGACGGCGTACGGCCGCTCCAAGGTGCTGGCCGAGCGGGATATCGCCCCGCTGGCGGATGGCTCGTTCTGTCCGACGTATTTGCGCAACGCGACCGCCTACGGGGTCTCGCCGCGGCTCCGGGTCGGACATCGTGGTGAACAATCTGGTCGGCTATGCGGTGACGACCGGCGAAGTGCTCATCCAAAGCGACGGAACGCCGTGGCGTCCGCTGGTGCACATCGAGGACATCTCACGCGCGTTCTTGGCCGTGCTGGAGGCCCCGACGCGGGCTCGTGCACAACGAGGCGTTCAACGTGGGGGCGAGCGGCGAGAACTACCGCATCTGTGAGATCGCCGAGATGATCGAGAAGGTCGTGCCCGGCGCGCGGGCGTCGTTTGCGGAGGGCGGTGGCCCGGACAAGCGCTCCTACCAGGTGGACTGCTCCAAGATCCAGCGAGTGCTGCCCGATTTTGCGCCGCGCTGGACGGTGCCGCAGGGCGTCGAGGAGCTGTATGAGGCCTACCGTGCTCACCGGCTGACGTTCGAGGAGTTCACCGGCTCGCGATACCTGCGCATCAAGCGTGTCCAGGAACTCCAGGCGGCCGGCCGCGTCGACGAGGACCTGCGTTGGCTGGCGGCGGTGGGAGCCGGGCGGTGATCTTCACCGCCGACCCGGCTCAAGGACGCCGTCATCATCGACGTGGAGCGTCGCGGAGACGACCGCGGATATCTGGCTCGCACCTTTTGCGAGCAGGAGTTCACGGACCACGGCCTGGCGACGCGGTTCGTGCAGGCGAGCACGATCTTCAGCCCCAGGCGCGACACGCTGCGCGGGTCTGCACTACCAGAAGATCTCCCCATGGTGAGGTGAAGCTCGTGCGCTGCGTGCGCGGCGCCGCCCACGTCACGATCGTGGATCTACGGCCGGACTCGCCGACCTACACAGAATGGATCGGTGTGGAGCTCACCCCGGACAACGGCCGTCTCCTCTACGTCCCCAAGGGCTTCGCCCAGGGCTACCAGACGCTCGCGGACGACACCGAAGTCGCCTACCAGATGTCGCACCACTACGTCCCGGAGTCGGCCAGCGGTGTTCGCTGGAACGACCCCGCGTTCAACATCGAGTGGCCGCCGGCGAAGCAGCGCATCATCTCCGACCGAGACCGCGCATGGCCAGACCACCAGCCGCGCGTTCCGCGACCCATGGCTCCGACGCTCGCGGGCTAGTCGGATCCCGCCGGCGCAGCCCGCGCGGCAACCGAGGGGCTGACAGGACGCCGCGCTTCCTTGCCCTCGTCCCGTTTACCCCCTACACTGCGCCCGTCAGCCAATAGTCGCAGCCGTCCAAACCATGCGGCGCCGCGCCACATACGCGGCAGCCGAGGACGGGGTCCGTGAGAGCTGAGCGGTCCTCCACAGGGCACCGATGCCGTGTGCTATCTTTGCTGGTCGCGCTCGCTTGAGCCCAGAAAGCTCGGGACGCGCCAGTTCCTCCCTCTCGACCGCCCGAGGAGTCGCCGTCTTGGCAACCGCTCACGCCCCCCGGACGCGCCGTAGCTTCGCGCGTCTGAACAAGGTCCTTGAAGTCCCCAACCTGATCGACATTCAGCGCAAGTCGTTCGCCTGGCTGACCGACCCCGAGAGCGGCGGCCTGCGCGAGACGATCGACGATATTTCGCCGATCGAGGACTACACCGGCAACCTGGCCGTGCAGTTCGGTGAGTTCACCTTCGATGAGCCGGTCGCCAGCCTGGAGCAGTGCCGTGAGAAGGACCTCACGTATGCGCGCCCGCTGACCGTCACCGTTGCCTTCATCAACCGGGAGACCGGTGAGATCCGCGAGCAGAGCGTGTTCATGGGCGACTTCCCGTGGATGACCGAGCGCGGCACGTTCATCATCAACGGCACCGAGCGCGTCGTGGTCACGCAGCTGGTCCGTTCGCCGGGCGCTTACGTGATGGAGCCCAAGGACCGCGAGAAGCAGGTGTTCATCGCCAACCTGATGCCGGCCCGCGGCTCCTGGCTGGAGCTCGAGATCGACAAGAAGGGCCGCGTCTACGTCCGCATCGACCGCAAGCGCAAGCTCCCGGTCACAGTGCTCCTGCGTGCCATGGGCTACGCGTCGGACGAGGAGATCCTCAACCTGTTCGAGAACTCGCTCTACATCCGCAACACGGTCGAGGCGGATCCGGAGGTCACGCGCACCGAAGAGGGCGCGCTCATCGAACTGTTCAAGAAGCAGCGCCCAGGCGAGCCGCCGTCGATCGACGCCGCGCGGTCACTGCTCAACCAGCTGTTCTTTGATCCCAAGCGCTACGACCTTACGCGCGTGGGGCGCTACAAGCTCAACTCGCGCCTGGGCCTGGACGTCGACCTCGACACCCGGACCCTCACGCACGACGACATCATCGCCCTGGTCAAGGAGCTCGTCTCGCTCCCGCGCCTGCTGGGCATGCCGGAGGAGCCGGCCGATGTCGCCAAGCTGGACTACGCCGCCGACGCTGTGTCGATGCCCCGCGAGCCCATCCAGGATCACCTCGACGAGTACGAGCACTTCGGCAACCGCCGTCTGCGCACGGTGGGCGAGCTCATCCAGGAGGCGTTCCGGATCGGCCTGTACCGCATGGAGCGCGTCGTGCGCGAGCGTCTCACCACCGAGGACGCTGACACGATCACTCCGCAGACGATCGTCAACATCCGCCCGGTGGTGGCGGCGCTGAAGGAGTTCTTCGGCTCCAGCCAGCTGTCGCAGTTCATGGACCAGACGAACAGCCTCTCCGGCCTCCGGCATCGGCGGCGTCTGTCCGCTCTGGGCGCCGGTGGCCTGACCCGTGAGCGCGCTCCGATCGAAGTCCGCGACGTGCACCCCACCCACTACGGCCGGATGTGCCCGATCGAGACCCCCGAGGGCCCGAACATCGGCCTGATCGGCTCGCTGTCCTCCTACGCGGAGATCTCCGAGCACGGCTTCGTCACCACGCCGTACCGGATCGTCAAGGACGGCAGGGTGACCGACGACATCGTGCGGATCGACGCCACGCAGGAGGAGGAGCAGATCATCGCGCAGGCGAACACGCCGATCGATGACAGCGGCAACCTCGTGGGCAACGAGATCCTGTGCCGGACGCAGGCGGGTCAGTACGTGACCGTCACGCCCAAGGAGGTCGATCTGATCGACGTCTCCCCCGAGCAGATCTGGTCGGTCACGACCGCGATGATCCCGTTCCTGGAGCACGATGACGCCAACCGGGCGCTGATGGGCTCCAACATGCAGGCCCAGGCCGTGCCGCTGCTCGTGACCGATGCGCCGCTGGTCGGCACCGGCATGGAGCGCCGCGCGGCGATCGACACCGGCGACGTGGCCGTGGCCCGCGCGCCCGGCACCGTCTCCTACGTCGACGCCGAGCAGATCGTCGTTGACGGGACGGACGGCGGCAAGGAGGAGTACGAGCTCCAGAAGTTCATGCGCTCCAACCAGGGCACGCTCATCCACCAGAAGCCGATCGTGGATGTCGGAGCCGATATCAAGGACGGGGACGTCCTCGCCGACGGCTCCGCCACCGACATGGGCGAGATGGCGCTGGGCAAGAACCTGCTCGTCGCGTTCATGTCCTGGGAGGGCTACAACTTCGAGGACGCCATCATCCTCTCCAAGCGGCTGGTCGCCGACGACGAGCTCACCTCGATCCACATCGAGGAGTACGAGGTCGACGCGCGCACGACCAAGCTCGGCGACGAGGAGATCACCCGCGACATCCCCAACCGCTCCGAGGAGTCGCTGCGCAACCTCGACGATCGCGGCATCGTCCGCATCGGCGCCGAGGTGGCCTCCGGCGACCTGCTCGTCGGCAAGGTCACGCCCAAGGGCGAGACCGAGCTGACCGCCGAGGAGAAGCTGATTCGCGCCATCTTCAAGGAGAAGGCGCGCGAGGTCCGCGACACATCGCTCAAGGTGCCCCACGGTGAAGGCGGCGTCGTCATCGACGTCAAGACCTTCAGCCGCGACGACGGCGACGACCTGCCGCCGGGCGTCAACGACCTGGTCCGGGTGTTCGTGGCCAAGAAGCGCAAGATCGCCGAGGGCGACAAGCTCGCCGGCCGTCACGGCAACAAGGGCGTCATCTCCAAGATCGTCGACGTGCAGGACATGCCGTTCCTGGAGGACGGCACCCCGGTCGACGTGATCCTCAACCCGCTCGGTGTGCCGAGCCGAATGAACCTGGGCCAGATCCTCGAGACGCATCTCGGCTGGGTCGCCGCCAACGGCTGGTACGAGGACGGCTCGGAGGCGCGCAAGCACGCCACCAATGGCGGCTCGCGCCCGGACGGCCGGCCCGGCAAGGTCTACATCGCCACGCCGGTCTTCGACGGCGCCACGGTAGCTGACGTCGACGAGGCGCTGGTGCGCTGGCAGGACGAGCACCAGGCCAGCGACGGCCTCATCCGGATGGACGTCGACAAGCGCCGGCGCGCCGGTGAGCAGGCATCTGGCAAGACCACGCTGTTCAACGGCCGCACCGGCGAGCCGTTCGAGGAGCAGGTCACCGTCGGCTACATGTACATCCTCAAGCTGCTGCACCTCGTTGACGACAAGATCCACGCCCGGTCCACCGGCCCCTATTCGCTGGTCACCCAGCAGCCGCTGGGCGGCAAGGCGCAGTTCGGTGGCCAGCGGTTCGGCGAGATGGAGGTGTGGGCGCTCGAGGCCTACGGCGCGGCGTACACCCTGCAGGAGATGCTCACCATCAAGTCCGACGACACCGTCGGGCGCGTGAAGGCCTACGAGGCGATCGTCAAGGGCGAGAACATCGCCGAGCCGTCGATCCCCGAGTCCTTCAAGGTCCTGCTCAAGGAGATGCAGTCGTTGGCGCTCGACGTCAACGTGGTCTCCGAGGAGGGCGAGCGCGCCGAGATGCGCGAGGAGGACGACGACCTGCTGAGGGCGGCCGAGGAGCTCGGCATCGACCTGAGCGGCGTCCGGGCCACCGATGGCGCGTCGGCCGACGAGTCGACCGAGCACGAGGGCGAGACCGTCGAGGCCTCCGAGGAGGAGACCGAGGATGAGGATCCCGACCTGGAGTCCGGAGAGGACCTCGAGGCGGAGGACTTCAGCTCGGACGAAGACCCGATGCTCGACGCCGACATTCCCGCCGGCGACGCGGAGGGCGTCCTCGAAGAAGACGAAGCGTAGGAGGCAGTGCGGCGCCGGCCCCCGCCGGCGCCGCGGCCCCCAGCACCGCAGATCTCACTCACTTAAGGAATCACTTTGATCGACATCAATAACTTCGACGCAATCGAGATCGGCCTCGCCTCCTCCAAGCAGATTCGCTCGTGGAGCTCGGGCGAGGTCACGAAGCCTGAGACCATCAACTACCGGACGCTGAAGCCAGAGAAGGACGGGCTCTTCTGCGAGCGCATCTTCGGTCCCACCAAGGACTGGGAGTGCTACTGCGGCAAGTACAAGCGCGTCCGCTACAAGGGCATCGTCTGCGAGCGCTGCGGCGTCGAGGTGACCCGGTCCAAGGTGCGCCGCGAGCGCATGGGCCACATCGACCTCGCCGCCCCGGTCTCGCACATCTGGTTCTTCAAGGGCGTGCCCAGCCGCATCGGCTACCTGCTCGACATGGCGCCCAAGGAGCTGGAGAAGGTCCTGTACTTCGCCGCTTCGATGGTGACCTGGGTCGACGAGGAGGCCCGCGCCAAGGACACAGAGTCGCTGGAGGGCGAGGTCAACAAGGTCCTCGACGCCTACGCCGCCGAGAAGGAAGAGCGCGTGCTCGAGCTCAAGGAGTCCCTGGCCCGCCGCGAGGAGTACCTCACCTCGGCCAAGACCGGCCGTGACTTCTCTGACGAGGACCACCTGTGGGCCGAGACCCTGGATGTCAACGTCGCCAAGCTGTCCGACGACGAGCGCGAGAAGATGCTCAAGGACCTGCGCAAGAGCTTCCAGGCCGACATCGACGACACCGAGGCCTACATCGAGGACGCCGCTGAGCGGATGCGCCAGGTGTGGGACCTGTTCAAGACGATGAAGCCCAAGGACGTCATCAACGACGAGACGACGTTCCGCGAGCTGCGCGACCGGTTCGGCTCCCCCTATGGCTTCGGCGAGTACTTCCGCGGCGGCATGGGCGCCGAGGCGGTCCGCGACCTGCTGCAGCAGGTGGATCTCGACGCCGAGTCCGCCGACCTGCAGGAGCAGGTCAAGACGGCCAAGGGCCAGAAGCAGGCACGTGCCGTCAAGCGCCTGAAGGTCGTCTCCGCGTTCCTGTCGTCGGGCAACAAGCCCGAGATGATGGTGCTCGAGGCCGTGCCGGTGATCCCGCCCGAGCTGCGCCCGATGGTCCAGCTCGACGGTGGCCGCTTCGCCACCTCAGACCTCAACGACCTCTACCGCCGCGTCATCAACCGCAACAACCGCCTCAAGCGGCTGCTGGACCTGGGCGCCCCGGAGATCATCGTCAACAACGAGAAGCGCATGCTTCAGGAGTCCGTCGACGCGCTGTTTGACAACGGCCGCCGTGGGCGTCCGGTCACCGGCCCGGGCAACCGGCCGCTGAAGTCGCTGAGCGACATGCTCAAGGGCAAGCAGGGCCGCTTCCGTCAGAACCTGCTGGGCAAGCGCGTGGACTACTCCGGCCGGTCGGTGATCGTGTCGGGCCCGTCGCTGCGCCTGCACCAGTGCGGCCTGCCCAAGCTGATGGCTCTGGAGCTGTTCAAGCCGTTCATCATGGCCCGCCTGGTGGAGCGCAAGTCCGCGCAGAACATCAAGGCGGCCAAGAAGATGGTCGACTCCATGATCCCCGAGGTGTGGGACGTGCTCGAGGAGGTCATCCACGAGCACCCGGTGCTGCTCAACCGCGCGCCGACGCTCCACCGCCTGGGCATCCAGGCCTTCGAGCCGGTGCTGGTGGAGGGCAAGGCCATCCAGGTCCACCCGCTGGTGTGCCACGCCTTCAACGCCGACTTCGACGGCGACCAGATGGCGGTCCACCTGCCGCTGTCGGCGGAGGCACAGGCCGAGGCGCGGATCCTGATGCTCTCGGCCAACAACATCCTGTCCCCCGCGCACGGCGCGCCGCTGGCGACGCCCTCGCAGGACATGGTGCTGGGCGCCTACTACCTGACCTACGGTCCCGACGCCAAGGAGCTGGCCGAGATGGACCCGGCAGCGCGCGATCCGCGGCCGCACGTGTTCCGCACCGCCCAGGAGGCGGAGTGGTCCTACGAGCACCGCGTGGTCAAGCTGCACGACCTGGCCGAGTACCGGCCGCTGGGCCGCGAGGGCGGCCACCTGTTGACCACGGTCGGCCGGATCATCTACAACGACAAGATCGAGCGCGCACTCCAGGAGGCGCTGGGCGAGCTGTTTGACCCCAACACCTACGAGTTCATCAACCGCTCGATGCGCAAGAAGGACACCACGCAGATGATCGACGACCTCGTACAGCTGTACGGGGCCCCGACCATCTCCCAGGTGCTGGACGCGTTCAAGGACGTCGGGTTCCAGTACGCGACTCGCGCCGGTGTCACGTTCTCCAAGAACGACGTGCAGACCCCGCCCTCCAAGGCGGAGATCCTCGCCCGCTACGACACGGAGCTGGCGACGATCGAGGGCCAGTACGAGGACGGCGAGATCACCCAGGAGGAGCGCCACGAGGCGGTCACCGGGCTGTGGGATCGCGCCACCAACGAGGTCGGGGAGGCGCTGTACGCGCACCTGGACAACCTCAACCCGATCGCCATGATGGCCAACTCGGGCGCCCGTGGCTCGTTCTCGCAGATCCGCCAGCTCGCCGGCATGCGCGGCCTGATGGCCAATCCGAAGGGCGAGATCATCGAGCGACCGATCAAGGCCAACTTCATGGAGGGCCTGACCGTGCTCGAGTACTTCATCTCGACCCACGGCGCCCGCAAGGGACTGGCCGACACGGCGCTGCGCACCGCCGACTCGGGCTACCTGACCCGACGTCTCGTGGACGTCTCCCAGGACGTGATCATCCGCCAGGACGACTGCGGCACCGAGGAGTTCATCGAGATGCCGGTCTCGCGGCTCGAGGTCGATCCCGAGACGCGCGGCCTGCGGCCGAGCGGGGAGGTCAACACCGACCTCATCGGGCGGATCGCGGCGCGTGACATCACCACCAAGCGTGGACGCGTGATCGTGGAGCAGGGCAAGGAGATCGATCGCGCCGAGCTCGCCGACCTGGCCGACGCCTGGTTCGACGACACCGAGAAGGGCGAGGTCATCAAGGTCCCGGTCCGGTCGGTGCTCAAGTGCGAGGCTCAGACCGGCGTGTGCCAGGCCTGCTACGGCCGCTCGATGGCGAGCGGCAAGCTGGCCCAGATCGGCGACGCGGTCGGCATCATCGCCGCCCAGTCGATCGGGGAGCCCGGCACCCAGCTGACGATGCGTACGTTCCACACCGGCGGCGTCGCCGGCGCGGACATCACGCACGGCCTGCCGCGCGTAGTGGAGCTGTTCGAGGCGCGCAAGCCCAAGGGCCTGGCGAAGATCGCCGAGGTCGGCGGCAAGGTGTCCATCGAGGACTCCGACAAGGCGATCACCGTCGTCATCACCGACGATGGCGGAGAGGAGCACCGTCACACGTTCCCGCGGCGGACGCTGCTCTACGTCGAGTCCGGCCAGACGATCGAGCCCGGCACCCAGCTCAACGAGGGGTCTCTGTACCCGCACGAGCTGCTGGCGGTCCGCGGCCGCACCGAGACCGAGCTCTACCTCGTCCGCGAGGTCCAGGAGGTCTACAAGTCCCAGGGCGTGGACATCAACGACAAGCACATCGAGCTGATCGTGCGCCAGATGATGAAGAAGGTGCGGGTCGACCAGAAGGGCGACACCGACCTGCTGCCGGGCCAGTTCGTGGACCGCTACGAGTACGCCCGCATCAACAACGGCGTGATCGACTCCGGCGGCGAGCCCGCCCAGGCCGAGGAGATCATCCTGGGCATCACCAAGGCGTCGCTCAACACCGATTCGTTCCTGTCGGCCGCCTCCTTCCAGGAGACGACCAAGGTGCTCACCGATGCCGCGCTGGAGGGCAAGATCGACCGGCTCAACGGTCTCAAGGAGAACGTGATCATCGGCAAGCTGATCCCGGCCGCCACGGGGCTGAAGCGCTACCGGCGGATCGAGATCGAGCCGTCGGAGCCGCTGCCCCGCGGCATCGACGAGGTCGGCCTGCTCGATCATGACGACCTCGCGGCCGAGCTTGGCCTCACCGACGGTGAGTCGCTGACCGGCTTCGGCGGTGGGATCGAGCCCGATCTCTCGGATCTCGAGAACATCGGCAACGGCGGCTCGGCGCTCGGCTTCGCCGAGGAGCTGGCTGACCTCGACATCCCTGCCGACGACGGAGACTCGTCAGACGAGTGACCTGAGGGACACCGGGGTGCAGCGCACTCGCGTCACCCGCCACCAGCACACGCTCGGTGACTGGGTGCGGGTGCGTCGCGCCCCGGATGTCCGTCTCTCCGGACTGCTGCTGGACCGCGAGCTGCTGGGCTACCAGCACTCGCGGGCGCAGTTCGCATCATGGCTGGAGCCGCCCCGGCCCCAGCTCACCCTGATGATCGACCTCGACGGGGCGCTGGACGCCGACGGCGAGGCACTGCCCGATGCGTGGATCGGGGGCCTTGACGATCGCCCCACGATCGTCGGCTTCGGCGACACCTACGGCGCCATCGACCTCAAGCTCACGCCGCTGGGCGCCTACACCCTCATCGGCGCCCCCCTGTGCGAGCTGGGCGGCGCCTGCGTGCCGCTGGCCGACGTGTTCGGACGTGACGGCGAGGAGCTGGTGGCGCGCGTGCGCGAGTCAGACGACTGGGACGAGCGCTTCGACGCCCTCGAGGCGTTCCTGCTGCGGCGGCTGGCCGCCGGACCCACGCCGGATCCGGCGGTGGCCTGGGCGTTTCATCGCTTGCGCGCGACCCGAGGCGCCGCGCGCGTGGAGGCGCTGGCGTCCGAGCTGGGGTGCAGCCGCCGCTACCTGCGCGACGGCTTCGTTCGCCAGGTGGGGTTGGCGCCCAAGACCGTGGGCCGGTTGATGCGCTTCCAGCACGTCCGCGAAGGCATCCAGCATGCGCCGGCGCGCTGGAGCGAGGTGGCCTACGCCGCCGGCTATGCCGACCAGTCGCATCTCAACCGCGAGTTCCGGGAGCTGGCGGGCACAACGCCGAGCGACTTCGTGCGGCGGCTCATCCCCGACGGCGGCGTCATCGGCGACCGCTCCCATTAATCCAAGACCGCGGATCCGTCACGGGATAGCGTCGCACCCCATGAGCGATCAACTTCGACCGAACATCTTCCCCGCCGTCCGCTACGCGCGACGCCGACGCCGGCGTTGCGTTTCTCACGAGCGCCTTCGGCGCCGTGGAGAGGGCCGTGCACCGTGGACCGGACGGCGTCATCCACCACGCGGAGCTGGCGCTCGGCGCCGGCCTGGTAATGGTGGGCCAGCACTCCGGGGACGGCTGGCTGGGCGGCGAGGCGCCCCGGCCGTTGTCGTCCACGGTGAGCATCTACGTGGTGGTCGACGACCCCGATCGGCACCGCGCCGTCGCCGGGGACGCCGGCGCCAACGTGGTGCGCGAGCTCGAGGACATGGATTATGGGTCGCGCGAGTACTCGGTCCGCGATCCCGAGGGCAACCTGTGGTCGTTCGGGACCTATGACCCCTATGGGGTGGGCGGTTGAGCCGGCGCACGCGGACTCTGCGCTACGGCGCCTCGATCGCGGTGGCGCTCGCTGGCGTGGCCTGCGGGGCGCTGATCCCGGGCACCGCCGGCGGCACCGCGGCCACGGTACTGGTGGGGATCGGGCTGGTCGGCGTGGTCAGCCTCGTCTTCTATGAGGTCGGCCTCACCGAGGACCGAGATCGCGCCCGCGAGGCCCGGCTCGCAGAGCCACGGAGCGAGGACCGCCCCCGCCGCGACCATCCGGAAGGGCGCCCACGGATCGCGGATCGCCGGCGCGGCCAGCGTCGGCGCCTGCGCTGAGGCATTCCGGCGCCGCGATAGGCGTGCGGCGGGGTGGCGATCGACCGCGGCGGGGGCGGCGCCGCCGGTGCCCGGCCACGCCGCCCGCCACGATTCCCCCTGCCAAGCTCCCCGGGGTGGTGCCGCCGAGAAGCCGACGTGATCATCTCGTGATGATCGCGGGGCGTTTTACCTCATTTCTTCCAACTTGCGCTCGGAGTTGGTAAGCTTTGTTCAAGGTTGGTTTCGAACGGGGAAACGAAGCAGCCTCAGTAGACAATTGAATAGTGCTTCCTGTTCCGTCTGAGTATCTCTGGGGGTTCACCGAGTGACTCGTATCGCGGTCGGGCGCATGGGCGCGGGGGCGCGCTCATACAGCGTCCAACGGCCTAAGCTGGCCCTGACGGTCGCCGCCGCGCTGTGCGCGATTGCGGTGGTCGGCTTCGTGGGATTCGGAGCCGAACAGCTTTGGCAGGTCCACGCCTCCGATGCGGCCCTGCGCTCTGCGATCGAGACCGGCATCACGCTGTCCGCGCTGGTCAGCGCCGTTCTGCTTCTCGCGCACTTCCGCCAGACGCGGCGACTGCGCGACCTGCTGCTGCTGGCCGCCCTGGCGGTTGTTGCCCTTACGGACTTCGTCTTCAACGCGCTTCCGGCGTACCACTACCAGACCGGCATCTACGGCGCCGGCGCCCGGATGGCCCTGACGACGCTGATCGCCGGGATCTTCCTGGCGGTCGCGTTCGTGCCCGACAAGCGCGAGGTGCAGGCCGGCCGGCGTCTGGCTCGCGATCGCGGTGCCGGCGGCGTTCTACTGGGTCGCGCTCGGCGAGCTGGTCGATCTCATCGCCGGGCCGGTGCGCGAGCAGGGCCCCTCGGGCGCGTACGGGCCGCTGGCCACCACGGTGTCGGTGACCTGCGCCGTCCTCCTGCTTGTATCCGCGGCCGGCTTCGCCGTCCGGCACCGCGACGGCGACAGCGAGGCGGGCCTGCTCGTTGCGGCGGCGGTGTGCATGGCCGGCGCCCAGCTCGGCAAGCTCGCGCTCAGCGTCGCCCCTCCGGACTGGGTCACCCCCTCCGACGCGCTGCGGGTCGGTGCCTACGGCCTGCTGCTGGCGGCCAGCGTCCGCATGTACCGCCGCTCCCAGGACCAGATGGCGCGCAACGCGCTGAGCGCCGAGAGGCTGCGCATCGCCCAGGACCTGCATGACGGACTCGCGCAGGACCTGGCGTTCATTGCCGCCCACTCCGAGCGTCTGGCGCGCGAGTTCGGCGCCGATCACCCGCTGGCCATCGCCGCCCCAAGGGCCCTGGCCGCTTCGCGGGGCCAGATCGTGGATCTCTCGGCGTCGACGGCGTCCAGCACCGAGTCGGCGCTGCGCGAGGTCGCCGCGGAGTTCCGGTCGCGGTTCGGCGTGAGGATCACGGTGAACGTCGAGTCCTTGGACACGTCCCGATCGGCCGAGCCCAGCGAGCATGAGCGCCACGAGCTCGTCCGGATCGCGCGGGAGGCGATCGCCAACGCCGTGCGCCACGGCGGCGCGCGCAATGTCGACGTGCGGCTGGGCTCGCGGCGCGACGACCTTCTGCTTCGCGTCTCCGACGATGGCTGCGGCTTCGGGCGCGCGACCGCCGGGACGGCCGGCACAGGCCTCGGCATGCGCACCATGCGGGCACGTGCCAAGTCGGTGGGCGCTCGGCTGGTGACGCGGACGCGGGAGTCCGGCGGCGCCGAGATCGAGGTCCGCTGCGGCAAGTAGGCCGAACCGGACCGCTACCATACGTGGGGCCGGGTGAACGCGGCCCGACCATCCGGCTCATTGTGAACTGTGGACCATTGGGCGACGATGTCGCCCCACGTGACTGGAGAGAGCGCACCCCGTAGTTCCCCTGAGCTCGACACGGTGCGAGGCATGTCCAGGCGCATCCGCGGCGCCGACGCGACGGACCCGTCGGAGATCGAGAGCGCGCTTGAGACTGGGTTTACGGCGATGATCGGGCTGGAAGCCGAGTTGTCGCGGCTTCGCCCGCGTTCGGCGCCGGCAGATGAAACGAGCGCGCGACGGATCAGCGAGCTTCAGACGCGGATCACCGAGCTGCGGGACGCGCTCACCGAGCTCCGGGCGCTCACAGTGCCGCCGGGGGAAGCCCCGATCGGGTTCGGGTTCGTCCTGCCCACTGCCCGGCGGCAGCGCCAACCGTAGGGTCGGCCGATGCACTCTGTGCGTCGGCACTCCTTCGGTTTCTTGTCCCAGCCTCGCGAGTGGTGAGGGGTCGGCTCCGTTGTGTGCTTGTGAACCATCCACGGCACGCGTAGAAGCCACGGGTGTGTCGGCCGAGTCCCAATGCCAAATGGAGAGCATCGATCAATCATGAGCCGAGCGACGCAGGGGCGTTCGCCGCGGTCGCGGCGGCTGCGACTCCTAATCATCAGCGCGATGAGCATCTTCCTCGCGTCCGCATTGACCGCGAGTGCTCGTGTCGGGACACAGGCTTCGGCAAGCTGGGTCTCCGGCAAGAGTGCGTCGACATCGTTCCCGCTCTCGGTACGCCACGTTTCCCTGCGGGAGCTCGGCGGCAGGATCGTCGGGACGGCGACCATCGTGAACACGAGCAGCATGGCGGTTCGTTCAACGACCGGCTCACTCAGTCTCGGTCGAGGCTCTGGCGGTAACGCAACAGGCGTTCTCACGTTCTCGGCTGGACCCCTCCCGCCGCACGGTTCGAGGACGGTACGCCTCCGGACGCCGCGGGTGGGCACGCTGCTCCTCGGCTCGGGCCGCTATGCGTCTCTGATCTGCACCGACATATACAGCCAGATCCAACGATTCGCTACGGATACACACTGCACGCCTGGCGCAAAGCTCACGATCACGGCCATCAGCCACACACAGTCAGGCCCTGTGCCCGACACCATCCTCAAGACGGCCGTCGCCAAGCTCAGCAGAAGCTCGACGATGGTGTTGCGGTTCGGCTCGACGAGCCTTCGCAGCACCTTCCAATGCCGCCTCGACGGTGGTCCGTGGCTCACGTGCCGAAGCCCTCAGCGCTACTCCGCGCTCGTCGATGGGGCACATGCATTCCAGGTACGCGCACTCAGTCCCACAGGCGGTCAGGATCCGGCGCCGGCGCGCGCATCATGGACCGTCGACCGGGCCCTTCCGGCGGTGACGGTGAAGAATCCGGCGAGCGGGAGCACGACGAGCACCGGCAAGCCGACCTTCTCGGGGTTGGCCGGCACGGTCCCCGGGGATTCGCCGACGATCACCGTCCATGTGTTCGCGGGTTCGAACGCCTCGGGTCTGCCTGTACAGACGCTCACCGCGACTGCCTCCGCCGGCCAGTGGTCCGTCCCGGCAGCCCAGGCGTTGCCGAACGGCGCCTACACCGCTCAGGCCGAGCAGTCGGACAGCGCCGGCAACCGCGGCGTGAGCGCGGCAATAACCTTCGCGGTCAATGCCCAGCAGTCTGTGGACGAGCGGGGCGCCGCGACCACATCGAGCGCACCCGCGTCGTCGACGACCTCGTCGTCCACGGCTACGACGTCGACGGCACCGACTTCAACGGCACCCACGTCGACCACCACTACGTCGACTACCACGACGTCGACCACCACGACGTCGCCAACCAGTCCGCCTCCGGGGACGGATGATTTCAACCGGGCGGATGGTGGTCTGGGTTCGGGTTGGCAGGCGATGAGCGATGGGGGCTTGTCGATCGTGTCGCAGGCGGTGGTGGGGACGGCGGGCGCGACTGCGGGGGATACCCGGGTGGGGGAGGGGTACGGGAGTGATCAGTATTCGCAGGTCGAGGTGACCTCGACTCAGCTGAGTGGTGGACAGTGGGTCGGCGCGGCGGTGCGGGCTCAGAACGGTGGTCAGGACACGTATCTGGGGATCTATTTCTGGAATAGCGGCGATCCGCAGTTGCGGCTCTACAAGCGGTCGGCCGGCGTGTTTACGCAGTTGGGCGCGAGCTTTGCGAGTGGCCCGTTGGCGGCGGGTACGCAGCTGACGGTGAGCGCGGTGGGGTCTCAGATTTCGTTTGCGGAGAACGGGACGGTGCGGATCGCCGTCAGCGATACCTCATTGACAGGGGGCGCGCCCGGGATCATGACCTTTGGGGCCGCCACGACCGACAACTGGCGAGGGGGGACGCCTTATACGGTGGGCGGTTCGGTGTCCGGCTTGTCGGGGACGGTGGTGTTGCAGGACAATGGTAAGGATGAATTGAGCGTGAGCGGTGATGGTGCGTTTGCGTTTGCGATGCCGGTTGCGTCCGGGGCGGCGTATGACGTGACGGTCAGGAGCAATCCGAGCGGGCAGACGTGCAGCGTGTCGGGTGGGTCTGGGACTGTGGCCGCGACGAACGTCACGGGCGTGGCGGTGACGTGCTCGTCGATCACGACCCCGCCTCCTGGGACGGATGATTTCAACCGGGCGGATGGCGGTCTGGGTTCTGGTTGGAGGCGATGAGCGATGGGGGCTTGTCGATCGTGTCGCAGGCCGCGGTGGGGACGGCGGGCGCGCACGCGGGGGATACCCGGGTGGGGGAGGCCTACGGGAGTGATCAGTTTTCCCAGGTCGAGGTGACCTCGACTCAGCTGAGTGGTGGGCAGTGGGTCGGCGCGGCGGTGCGGGCTCAGAACGGTGGTCAGGACACGTATCTGGGGATCTATTTCTGGAATAGCGGTAATCCGCAGTTGCGGCTCTACAAGCGGTCGGCCGGGGTGTTTACGCAGTTGGGCGCGAGCTTTGCGAGTGGCCCGTTGGCGGCGGGTACGCAGCTGACGGTGAGCGCGGTGGGGTCCGGATTTCGTTTGCGGAGAACGGGACGGTGCGGATCGCCGTCAGCGACACCTCATTGACAGGGGGCGCGCCCGGGATCATGACCTTTGGGGCGGCCACGACCGACAACTGGCGAGGCGGACGCCGACGCCGTATACGGTGGGTGGTTCGGTGTCCGGGGTTGTCGGGGACGGTGGTGTTGCAGGACAACGGTGGTGATGATTTGAGCGTGAGCGGTGATGGTGCGTTTGCGTTTGCGACGCCGGTTGCGTCATGGGGCGGCGTATGACGTCATGGTCAGGACCAAGCCGAGCGGGCAGATGTGCAGTGTGTCGGGTGGCGTCGGGGACGGTGGCCGCGGCGAACGTGACGAGTGTGGTGGTGACGTGCTCGGCGATCACGACGCCGCCTCCGGGGCGGATGATTTCAATCGGGCGGATGGTGGTCTGGGTTCTGGTTGGCAGGCGATGAGCGATGGTGGCTTGTCGATCGTGTCGCAGGCGCTGGTGGGGACGGCGGGCGCGACGCGGGGGATACCCGGGTGGGGGAGGCCTATGGCAGCGATCAGTATTCGCAGGTCGAGGTGACCTCGACGCAGCTGACGTGGTGGGCAGTGGGTCGGCGCGGCGGTGCGGGCTCAGAACGGTGGTCAGGACACGTATCTGGGGATCTATTCTGGAATAACGGCAATCCGCAGTTGGGCTCTATAAGCGGTCGGCCGGCGCGTTTACGCAGTTGGGCGCGAGCTTTGCGAGTGGTCCGTTGGCGGCGGGTACGCAGCTGACGGCTGAGCGCGGTGGGGTCTCAGATTTCGTTTGCGGAGAACGGGGTCGTGCGGATCGCCGTGAGCGATAGCACGCTGACCGGGGGCGCCCCGGGGATCATGACCTTCGGGGCGGCCACGACCGACAACTGGCAAGGCGGCGCCGCGACCGCTTCGGCACCGTCGCCGCTGCAGGTCCAGTACGCCGGCACCGACGCAAACGGCGTGGCGTCATACGACGTCACCTCCTCTGACGACGGATACGGCACCCACGTGCTCCGCGTCCTGGCTCCGACTGACCCGGGGCCTGGCGTCCCCCACAACTTCCTCTACGTCCTTCCGGTGGAGCCGGAGCTGGGAACGACCTACGGTGACGGACTGGAGACCTTGCGCGAGCCTCGACGCGCAGAACAAGTACAACCTCACGATCATCGAGCCCTCCTTCGCCATCGATCCCTGGTACGCCGACAACCCGAGCGACCCGAACCTCCAGTACGAGACCTTCCTGACCAAGGACCTCGTCCCGTGGGTGACGCAGAACCTCGCCCCTCCGCGGCCTCGCGACCGTTCGCGCCGCTGACCGGGCAGGAGCAGAACTGGTTGATCGGCTTCTCGAAGTCCGGCATCGGCGGACAGGATCTCATCCTAAAGCACCCGGACATCTTCTCGGTGGCGGCGTCCTGGGATTTCCCCGCCGACATGGCGAGCTACGGCCATTCGGGTCGAGCTCGCGAGTAACTACGGCACTGACGCCAACTTCCAGGCGAACTACCGTCTGACGCCGAGCTTCCTGGACGCCCACAAGACACCGTTCTTGAGCGAGAACCGCATCTGGATCGGCGGCTACGAAGTCTTCCAGTCCGACATGGCGGACTACGATGCAACTCCTGACTTCCGAGGGCATCCAGCACTCCACGGAGGTCCCCACGGAGATGGCCCATCGCTGGGACAGCGGCTGGGTGCCGCTCGTCCTCAGCGGGTTCAGCCCGGACAGCGCCGCGCTGCAACTCGGGCCTATAGACGCCCTTTCGGTCAACCGGGGCGCGCGCGGCTAGCCGCGCGTGAGTCGGCCTGCGGCGCCCGCGGCGCGGTCGTTCGTGCACGCGCTGCAGTCGTCTCGCGACGCACACGGCCAATGTGGACGCTTCGTTGTCGGAATGTTAGGCGCGTAAGCGAAGTCACACCTCCGGCGTTTTTCGGGAGAGGTCAAACACAGTCGGGGAGAAAGCTTCTTATGGGACACATCGGCATGGGTGGGCGGCGCGCGGGACGCGTCGTGGTGGTGATCTTGGCAGGGCTGTTGGCGCTGGCAGCCGCGGCGGTCGGCGCTCCACGGCCGAGCGGTCACGTGTACGAGGGCACGGTGCATCGTGGCGCCCTGGGCAAAGTCGTGTTCCGGGTGAGCCGTGACGGCAAGACGATGCAGTTCACCGGACGCGCATCCTTCGCCACAGCATGCCGGAGGGGCGGACGGTCAACCGGACGCTACGAGGCTGTCGTGGTCCAGCACAAGCGGAACAACGACACGTCGAGCACCGTGGCACCGCTGCTGAAGATCAAGCCCAACGGCAACTTCTACGGCGCAGGGGCGCAGAGCGTCAGGCGTGGCCGATCCCGAGGCGCCGCCCTGCGCTACCACTTCGCTGGGCACTTCACGGGCTCCGGCAACAGCGCCGTCGGACGCTTCTATATCAACAACTGCGCGAGCGCGTTGTTCCACGCCTCGCTCGTGGTGCCACAGTCGCGGGTCGCGCTGGCCACCACGTCGGGCCTGGTGGCCGCCTACGGTTTCAACGAGGGACGGGACGACCGTCACCGACGTTCGGGAACGGGAACAACGGTACGATCGCCAATGCGACCTGGTCGACGGCCGGCAAGTTCGGCGACGCGCTGTCGTTCAACGGCACGAGCTCGGTGGTGACGATCCCCAACTCGGCCTCGCTGCAGCTGTCGAGCGGGATGACGCTCGAGGCGTGGGTCAACCCGTCGACGGTCAACACCAACTGGCGCGACGTCATCTACAAGGGCAACGACAACTACTACCTCGAGGCGACGTCGACCGACTCCTCGCGTCCTGACGCGGGCAGGATCGCCGGCGGCAGCAACGCCGACGCGTTCGGTACCGCCGCGCTGACCAAGAGCACGTGGACCCATCTGGCTGAGACCTACGACGGCCGACGTGCGTCTGTACGTCAACGGCACGCAGGTGGCGTCGACCGCCCACACGGGTGCGATCGCCACATCGACGAACCCGCTGCAGATCGGCGGCGACAGCATCTACGGCCAGTTCTTCGCGGGGCTGATCGATGAGGTCCGGATCTACAACATCGCGCTGACCGCGGCGCAGATCCAGACGACGATGACGACGCCGATCACCTCCGCGCCAGACACGACGCCTCCGTCGCAGCCGGGGACGTTGAGCGCGAACGCAGTCTCCGGGAGCGAGGTCGACATCTCATGGGGTGCCTCGACCGACAACGTCAGCGTCACTGGATACCGGTGGAGCGCTGTCAGGGCGCCGGCTGCACCAACTTCGCGCAGGTCGCGACGGTGAGCGGCACCAGGACGAGCTACAAGGACGCCGGGCTCGCTGCATCGACGAGCTACAGCTATCGCGTGCGGGCCACCGATGGCGCCGGCAACTTCAGCCCCTACTCCAACACCGCGAGCGCCACCACTCCCGCGCCGGACACAACGCCGCCCACGCAGCCGGGAACGCTGACGGCAAGCGCGGTCTCCAGCGCCGAGGTCGACCTCGCCTGGGGCGCCGCGACCGACAACGTCGGCGTTACCAGCTACCTGGTGGAGCGCTGCCAGAGCGCAAGCTGCACGAACTTCACGAGATCGGCGCCGCGTCAGGCACCAGCTACAAGGACACCAGCGTCAGCTCCAACACCACCTACAACTACCGCGTCCGCGCCACCGACGCGGCCGGCAACCTGGGCCCCTACTCAAACACCGCCCCCGCCACCACGCCGGCCGCGCCGACGGGGCTCGTGGCGGCCTACGGGTTTGACGAGGGGTCGGGGACGTCGGTCACCGATGCGTCAGGGAATGGAAACAGCGGGACGGTCGCGAGCACGACGTGGTCGACCGCGGGCAAGTACGGGGGGGCGTTGCAGTTCAACGGCACCAGTTCGCTGGTCACCGTCCCCGACGCCGCGTCGCTGCACCTGTCCAGTGGGATGACGCTGGAGGCGTGGGTCGACCCGTCGACAGTGAGTGCAGCGTGGCGAGACGTGATCTACAAGGCCAACGACAACTTCTACCTTGAGGCGACCTCAACGAACGGGTCAGTTCCGGATGCCGGGATGATCGCGGGCGGGAGCTACGCGGATGCCTTTGGGACGTCCAAACTTACGGTCAACACCTGGGCGTTCCTCACCGAGACCTATGACGGGTCGACGCTCAAGCTGTACGTGAACGGAACCTTGGTGGCGTCAACGCCGCACACCGGCGCGATCTCAACGTCGACTAACCCGTTGCAGATCGGCGGCGATAGCTTGTACGGTCAGTTTTTCGCCGGTCTGATCGACAACGTCCGCATCTACAACGTTGCCCTCACCGCCGCCCAGATCCAGACCGACCAAGCAAAGGCGGTCTCGACGCCCACGGCTCCCGGGACGTTGACGGCCACGACTGCCTCAGCCGGTGAAATCGACCTGTCCTGGGGCGCGTCGACCGACAGTGCCGGAATCACCAGCTACGCGGTTGAGCGCTGCCAGGGCGAGAACTGCGGGAACTTCACCCAGATCGCTAGCGCGTCCGGCACCAGCTACAAGGACACCAGCGTCAGCGCGAACGTGATCTACAGCTATCGCGTCCGGGCGATCGACTCGGCCGGCGGCTACGGGCCCTACTCGAATGTGGCTACGGCAGCGACGGGGCTTCAGATCACGCCGGGCACATCGGTGCTGACGTATACGCAAACCCAGCAGTTCGCTGCTCAAGGCCCGGGTAGCGGGAGTGTAACGTGGTCGGTCGACGTAATCCCGCGGAGCCCGAGTGTGGGCACCATCACGTCGACCGGCCTCTATACAGCGCCCATCACGGTCGGCACGCATACCGTGACAGCGACCTCCGGGAGCTCGAGTTCGACGGCAACGGTCTACGTGAGCAACGACCCCGCGGGCGGCACCCTGACGTTCCACAACGACAACATGCGGACCGGCCAGGATACGAACGAAACGGTGCCTGATATCGTCGAACGTCAACTCGTCGAGGTTCGGGAAGCTCGCCAGCTATCCGCTCGACGGCCTGTCGCTGGCCTCGCCGCTCTACGTGCAGAACGTGAACATCCCCGGTCAGGGCGTCCACAACATCGTGATCGTGGCGACCGAGCACGACAGCGTCTACGCGTTCGATGCCGATGGCAAGAGCAGCACGCCCCTGTGGCATGTGAACTTCACCAACCCGTCAGCGGGGGTTACCACGGTCCCGGCGGCCGACACCGGTGAGACGGGCGACATCCCCGACGAGATCGGCATCACCGGC
>CAVOHJ010000015.1:0-43452 GCA_963695625.1 uncultured Actinomycetota bacterium
GCCAGGAAGAATTGTGTGACAAGCCGTCTCATCAGCAAACCGGTCCGCTCTCAAGATACCGGCCGCGCACACACGTGTCGGCTGACGAGGGCCGACGCTCGCCCGTGGTCGAGTGCCACGAAGCGGGAGGTTCCACGGCTCGCCGATGCTCGTCGTAACCTCCCGGACGCCGATGCCGACCGGCCAACCCGATCCGCCATGACCCCAGCGGAGCAAAGCAGGCGAGGATCGCCAGCGTGACGTCGGGCGACAGCAGCACAGCGTTCGAGGACGGTGAGCGATCGCCGACCGAGGTCACCGTGGACGACATCCTCGACAGCGGCGCTGCCGGCGGAGTCCTGATCCGCGGTGGCGCGGTCCGTCTCGCCGGCATCGTCGGCATGCTGGCGCTGTCCGTGGTGATGGCCGCCGTACTCACCCGCTACCTGGGTGTCGAGCGCTTCGGGCAGTACACGACGGTCATGTCCGTCGTCGGGGTCGTCGCACTCGTGACCGATGCGGGCATGGGCAACATCGGAATCCGTGAGTACGCGGTGCTCCATGGACAGCAACGGACGAAGATGACGCAAGATCTGCTCGGGCTACGGGTCGCGTTGACGGGTGCCGGCGTCGTCCTTGCGGCGGTATTTGCGCTCGTCGCCGGCTACGACCTGGCGCTGCTGCTCGGGACCGTGGCCGCCAGCCTCGCGACCGTGGCGTTGGTCTTTCAGCACACGTTGCAGATCCCGCTCACGAGCGATCTGCGGCTCGGCGCAATATCAGCGCTGGAGCTGGCCCGACAGGCGTTGTGGGCTGTCGGCGTCGTCGTCTTGGCGGCACTCGGCGCGGGGGTTCTTCCCCTGCTCTCGGTCACGCTCCCCGTCTACGCGGTGATGATCGTCCCCACCGCCCTGCTTGTCCGCGGCCGGATCTCGGCCAAGCTCGTCCTGCGCCCGTCGGCCTGGCCGCCACTCCTGCGGGCTACGCTGACCTTCTCGCTCGCCAGCGCGGTGGGCCAGCTCTATATCTACACCGGGCAGATCCTGACCAGCCTCGTCGCAACTCCGTACGAGAGCGGGCTCTTTGCTCTGTCGTTCCGGATCTTCGTCGTGACTGCGAGCGTGCCGACCGTCCTGGCGACCTCGGCGCTACCAGTGCTGGCACGGGCGGCGCGCGACAACCCAGATCGGTTCGCCTCCGCGATGCAACGTAGTTTCGAGGCCGCGGTGGTCGCGGGCCTGGGCGCCGCCGTCGTGATGAGTGCGGGCGCGCAGTTCATTGTCTCGGTCGTGGCGGGACCAAAGTTCGCGGCCGCGTCAACGGTCCTGAGCATCCAGTCGTTCGCGATGATCGCCTCCTTTCTCATCGCCTGCTGGAGCTTTGGTCTGCTCGCCCTCCGCCTGCATCGGAGCATCCTGGCAGCGAGTGCCCTGGCTTTCACCGTCAGTGCGGTGATGACGGTGGTACTCGCCAGTGCCGAAGGCGCGCGTGGCAGCGCCATCGCAACGATCGTAGGAGAGTCGACGCTCGCGGCGGCCTCGCTCTTCGTCCTTGTTCGCAGACGGCCCCAGCTCCGTCCACGCGCCGGCATCGTGGTCAAGTTGGCGCCGGTTGCCGCCTGCGCGGCAGTGGTGTCGCTCGTCCCGAGCATGCCATCGATCGTCCGTCCGATCGTGGCGTCCGCGATATACGCCGCTGGCGTCTTGGCGACCGGCGCTGCCCGGACGGCGCTGGGTCAGATGCTGCCCTGGCGAGATTGACCAGGTCGGCCCGGCGGCCGCGCGCCCATCAAGGGAGCCGAGGGCTCAGGATGTGCGTTCGCCGACCACCAGGACGTCCGGCCCGAGCCGTCGGCCGAGCGGGATCCACAGCCCCAGCACAGGATGCACTCGCCAGGTCAATGGAACCGGCATCTGAGTTCCGGCGTGGACGACTCTGAGGCCTGACGCGCGGACTGCGCTCGCCCACCAGCTGGTCTCGTGCACGGATACGTGGGTGGGATCCGATGTCAACGGATCCGGCCAGAAGGGAACACGCCCGGCCAGATTGGGCGTGGTCAGCGCCAACCGGCCACCGGGAGAAAGCCTGGAGCCAAGGGCCTGGATCGCGGCGACCGGGTCCTCGACATGCTCCAGAACCTGGAAGCAGGTGATCAGTTCGAAGGTCCCGTCGAACGGGACGCGCAACAGATCTCCAACCACGAACCGATCTGACAGCTCTCGAGCATGGCGACGCGCCAGTTCGATCATCCATTCGGAGGCGTCGAACCCGCGCGAGTCCCAACCGCGAGACAGGAACTCGTAGATCATCGCCCCGTGCCCACAGCCCGCGTCGAGATGGCGTCCGCCGAGCGGCGCGTACCGGACGACGCGCCGCACGAGTCCGCGATTGAAGCCGCGCAGTTCGGCCAGCGCCGTCTCGTAGTCCGCGTACTTGCGATAGACGGACGCGGCGGTCCAATAGTCGTCGTCGAAGCGGGCCGCCGGGTCGTTCATTCCCACGCGACGGCATTGTGCCGGTGCGCCCGTTCGTCTGCGGCCTCGGCTGCCGCCGTCCTACGAACGCGCGCCTACCGCGGGCTGAACCGGAGGCTGCGCCGCTCGGCGCTCGAGACGGCATGTCTGCGTCGCGAATGTCATCGTGTACCCGTCCGGGTCCGGATTCGTCGGACTCGTCGTCTCGAAGCAGATCGTGCGGATCCGGTCCAGTTGTCGGCGCGGGATGGCGGCCAGAGTCTCCAGCTCGGCGCCCTCAGTGTCGATCTTGAGCAAGTCGATCTCCGGTTCGCGGTCGAGGACCTGATCGAGCACGTCGACGATGTGGCGGCACTCGACGCTGATGTGCTCGTCGCCGGCGACACCGATCCCGCCGTAGCGACCGGAGGGCTCGACGGTGAACTCGACGGCGCCTCGCCGTGCGGCCACCGCCGCCTGCGCAAGCTCGTAGCGCGACTCGTACCCCGAGAGGTTCGCCCGCAGACGCTCCGCGTTGCGGGGCACGGGCTCGAACAGGTAGCAACGCGACGTCGGGTTGCGGCTGAGCAGGTAGAGCGCGCTGATGCCGATGTTGGAGCCGATATCGACGCAGACGCGAACGTCCAGACCGCAGCGATAATCCTCGCGGCCGAAAATCTCCTGGACGGTCATCACGTCGTGGGGATGGAACAGGAGCGGCGACACCATGCCGGTCGGTGTGCGGATCCTGCACCGATACGGATAGTCGCCTCCGCCGACGAGGTATCGCTTGGCGACCTGAGCGAAATCCGGGTAGAGCCGGATCATGCGGGCGAGCGCGACGTAATGCTGGGGCTCGGTCAAAGATCGCAGGACGAGCCCAATCGGCCGGCCGCCAAGCATCAGGTCTTCTCGTCAGCCCGGGCCACGGTCGAAGTCACCGCTGCTCTAGGATGAAGCAACGGCGACAACGACCACATGGTGCCGAGGGACGAGGCGTCTCTGGCGCTGTAGTCACCCCGCATGCGGGTCATCTGACCTAACGGCTGGGCACGATCGAGCAACGGCGAAGGACCTGAGTGAGGCGACGGCCGGACCGCCGCATGGGAGTGCAGCGTGGGTGAGCGGAGGGCCTAATCATCAGCGTCAGCGAGCCAGGATGACGTCGTGACGGTCCGGTACTGGCGGAGCCCCGTGGAGGCGCTCAAGCATCGCCGTAGGGCACGGCGCGATTCCCGCTCGGCCAGCGACGGGGCCTCGCGGTCGCGCGCGGAAACCAGGAGATCGCCGAAGTCGTCGGGCCACTCGATCCCGACCCCGGGATCGTCGAAGGCGAACCCACTCTCGATGCGACGGGTCGTAGTAGGTCGAGACCTTGTAGGTCACGTCGGCGAGCTCGGACAGCACGCAGAACCCGTGAGCGAACCCGTCGGGCACGTAGAGCTGGCGATGATCGACATCGTCGAGGACATGCGCCTCCCAGTGCCCGAACTGCGGCGATCCGCGGCGGATATCGACGACTACGTCGAGGATCGCGCCTCGGGCGCAGCGGACCAGCTTGGCCTGCCCGGGCTGGTAGTGCATGCCCCGCACGATCCCCTGCCGCGAGCGCGAATGGTTGTCCTGGACGAACTCGTGCGTGATGCCCAGTCGGCTAAGCGCGCCCTGGCGAAACGTCTCAACGAAGAAGCCGCGCTCATCGCCCATGCACCGCCGGGGCGATGGCAACAGGACCAGAGAGCGTTGTCGGAAGGATGCGCATCGCTGAGGACTCCTGACGATACCGTCGTTCACTACGAGACGTCACCCCTTAGCGAGCCGACGCACCAGCCGCCCGGGCACTCAATACAATGCCTCTCGACTCATCGAACAGGGAGAGCCGGTGACCAGCCGACCCGTCTCGTCGACCGCCGAGCGCGTTAAGCGCTCGGTGATCGAACAATCGAAGCGCGCCAACATCGGCCACATCGGGTCGTCGTTGTCGATCGCGGACATCATGGCCGTCCTGTTCGCGGGCCCCTCGTCGTCGGTGACGCACGACGATCCCGACCGCGATCGCTTCGTGCTGTCCAAGGGCCATGCCGCGCTCGCGCTCTACGCGCGCTCTCACGCTTGCGGGCGGCTGAGCGACGCTGAGCTGAACACCTTCTGCGACGACGGCACCGATGTCGCCGGGCACCCCGAGCACGTGCTCGGCCGGCGTCGACTTCTCGACGGGCTCCCTGGGACATGGGCTCTCGTGGCGACGGGCGCGGCGCTCGCCGCGCGCCTCCAAAGCTCCTCCCGCGAGTGTTCGCCCTTCTGAGCGACGCTGAGCTCAACGAGGGATCGGTCTGGGAAGCCGCGATGTTTGCCGCTCATCACAAACTGGCGAACCTGACAGCCATCGTCGACGTCAACGGCCAGCAGGCGCTGGGTTACACGCGCGAGGTTCTTGATCTCGAGCCCTTGGGCGAGCGCTGGCAGAGCTTCGGCTGGGAGGTGCACGAGGTCGACGGCCATGACCACGCAGGCGATCGACGGCCGCGCTCGAGCGACTTCGCGGACGTGGGGATCGGCCGCATGTACTGTTGGCCCGGACGACCTTCGGTAACGGCGTGTCTTTCATGGAGGGCCGCATCGAGTGGCACTACCTGCCGATGTCCGACGACGAGTACCAGGCCGCACAGGCGGAGTTGGCGCGGAGCGCAGCGTGAGACGTGAGTTCGTGCATCGCCTGGTCGACCTTGCCCGCGACGACGAGCGCATCGTGCTGCTGACCGGCGATCTCGGATTCGCCGCCCTCGAGCCGTTCGCGAGCGCTTCCCCGACCGCTTCTTCAACGCCGGCGTGGCCGAGCAGAACATGGTGGGGATGGCGACCGGGTTGGCCGAGGCCGGGTCTCACGCCCGTACGCGTACTCGATCTCGACGTTCGCCTCGATGCGACCCTATGAGTTCATCCGAAACGGTCCGGTGCTGCACAACCTGCCGGTCCGCATCGTCGGGATCGGGGAGGGCGTCGACTACGGCCACAACGGGATGACGCACTACGCGCTGGAGGACGTCGCGCTCATGCGGGCGCAGCCGGGGCTGACGCGGTAGTCGCCCCCGCCGAGGACGCCCAGCTGCGCGCGGCGCTGAGGCGGTCCAGGCACTCCGGGCCCGGCGTACATCCGGTTCAGCAAGCAGTCGTTCGCGGTTGCCGGCCTCGACGGGCCGCTTCGAGCTGGGACGGGCGCAGCAGATCGGCGACGGCGAGGACGTGGCGATCGTCGCCCTCGGCGCGATGGCACCGAGTGCGCGTACGAGGCGCGGAGCTGCTCGCCGAGGAGCGTGGCGTCTGCGAGCGTCGTGGTGGTCGTCTCGCCGTGGCACCCCGCGCCGATCGAGGATCTCGCCGCACGCGCTCGCCTCGTGTCCGCTCGCTGTGTCGGTCGAGGCGCACTACATCACCGGAGGGCTCGGCTCGCTGGTCGCCGAGGTGATCGCCGAGCGCGGCGTTGCCTGCCGGCTGATGCGCGCCGGAGTCGCGTCGACGCCGCGTGGGCATGTCCGGCGGCCGCGAATACATGCATGAGCGACTCGGACTCAGTCCTCGAGCTGCTGGTCGACAGCGTGCTCGAGGCCGGACGGGCGAGCCGGGACGCGTCCCGCCGGATCAGCTCAGCCCGCAGCGACGCGTGAAGCTGTCCGCCGTCATCGCCTGCTACCGCGACGCGCCGGCCGTACCGATCATGCACGAGCGGCTGGTCGAGACGTTCACCGAGATCGGCGCCGAGTACGAGATCATTTCGTCAACGACGGGTCGCCGGACAACGCCCGGGAGGTGCTGGCCGAGCTCGCGGCGCGCGACCCGCAACGTGGTCGTGATCAACCACGCGCGTGCGTTCGGGTCGCAGAGCGCATTCACGTCCGGCATGCAGATCGCCACCGGCGATGGGTGGTGCTGCTCGACGGGGACCTCCAGGACCCGCCGGAGCTGATCCCGGAGTTCGTCGCGCAATGGAAGGAGGGCTACGACGTCGTCTACGGCGAGCGGGTCAAGCGCGAGGCGACGCACTTTCATGCGGATCGCATACAAGCGGCTTCTACCGGGTCTTCAAGCGACTGGCCTACGTCGAACGTGCCGCTCGACGCCGGCGACTTCGGTCTGATCGACCGCCGCGTCGTCGACGCGATGAACTCGCTGCCCGAAAAGCACCGGTTCATGCGTGGGCTGCGGGCGTGGGTGGGCTTCAAGCAGCTCGGCGTCCCTACGTCCGTCCCGAGCGCATGTTCGGCACGCACGACCAACTCGCTGCGCAAGAACATCGGTTGGGCGCGCCGCGCGATCGTCTCGTTCTCCTACGTGCCGCTGGACATGATCACGGTGCTGGCGATGGCGATCGTCGCGGCGTCTCGGCGCTCGCGCTCGTGGCCGAGGTGATCCTGCGCCTCGCCGACCCCAGCTCGGCGCCGAAGGGCTTCACGACCGTGATCGTCGTGATCCTGTTCATCGGCGGCATCCAGCTGCTGTGTCTGGCGATCATCGGCTCGTACCTCGCCCACATGTACGAAGAGGTCAAGGGCCGGCCCTCCGTTCATCGTCGAATCGATCATCAACCACCTGCGAACGCGCGATCCGTGCCTGGAGAACGGCCGCGATTCAGAGTCCGTTACTCGATCGAGCCCCACAGCCGAGTGACGCTGTGACCGCCGCCGTCATGAGCTCCGCACATCCCACGCCCGTCCATCCAACACGCTGCGCGATCTGCGAGCTCGCGACCGAGACCGACGAGCTCTACCCCGCCAACCTGGACGCTCGGGCGTTCACGCCGACGGTGTTCTCGGCGCGCCGGCTGCCCGACCGGATCCACTACCGGATGGTCCGCTGCCGGCGCTGCGGCCTGGTGCGCTCGGACCCGGTGCTCGACCCGAACGGTTGGCCGAGCTGTACAGGGCCTCGACGTTCGACTATGGCGATGAGCTCGACGGGACTCCGCACGACATACGGGGCTGCGCTGGACCGCGCTGGCGGCGCTAGTCGCCAACGCCGCGGACTAGTGGATATCGGGTGCGGCAACGGCTTCGTGCTCGAGGTGGCGCATCGAGCGGGCTGGACCGACGTGCGTGGCGTTGAGCCCAGCGCGGACGCAATCGCCAAGGCCGACCGCGATCCGGCCGCTGATCGTCGAGGACGTCATGCGCCCTGGGCTGTTCGAGCCGCAGTCGTTCGATCGCGTGACGCTGTTCCAGGTCTCGACCACATGCCCGATCCGCTCGGCGCTGCTGCGCGAGTGCCACGCGATCCTTCGCCCCGGCGGCGTGATCCTCGCCTTCAACCACAACGTCACGGCGTGGTCGGCGCGGCTGCTCGGCGAGCGGAGCCCGATCATCGACGTCGAGCACACCTATCTCTATTCGCCCGGCCACAATGCGCGCCTGTTTTCCAAGGCCGGCTTCGAGGTTCTCAGCGTCCGGCCCGTCCGCAACACCTACTCCGCTCTCGTATCTCGTGCATCTGCGTGCCGCTGCCGCGGCGGCTCAAGCAACGTTATCTTCCTCGTCTGCGCCAGACTCGGCTCGGTCACGTAAGCTCACGGTTCCGCTCGGGCAACCTCTGCCTGATCGCCCGCCGCGGCGCATGAAAGCGCTCGTCACCGGGGCCGGTGGCTTCATCGGCGCCAATCTCGTGCGCCACCTGCTCGACGCCGGGACACGAGCCGCTCGCGCTGGAGCGCCCGGGCGGGACACCTGGCGCCTCGTGACGGTGCTCGGAAGTGAGTCGCGATTTCGCGCCTCGACCTGCGCGACCCGAATGCCGTCACACGGTCCGTGCTGCGACGAGCGACCCGAGGTCGATCTTCCACCTCGCTGCTCACGGCGCGTACTCCTGGCAGCCGGATTTCGACTCGATGCTCGCGGTCAACGTCCTGGCCACGCAGGCGCTGCTGCGAAGGCGCTGCGTGATGTGGACGCCGCCATTCGTCAACGCCGGCACTTCCTCGTCTGAGTACGGGCTACCAGGACCACCGCCGCGCGAAGAGGAGACTGGTCCGGCCGAACTCCCACTACGCGGTCACCAAGGTAGCGGCGACGCACCTCTGCCGGCTGGCGGCGGCCACCACGGCGTCCACGCAGTGACCCTCGGCTGTACTTCGATCTACGGCCTGTGGGAGGAACCGGGACGGCTGATGCCGACGCTGGTCAGCGCGCACTGGCGGCAGATGGCCTCCGCTCGTCGGTCCTGAGACGGCCCGTGACTTCGTGTGCGTCGAGGACGCCTGCGATGCGTTCCTCCGCGGCCGCACGGCCGACCTCACGGAACGCAGGGTCCAATCAACGTGGCCAGTGGCACTCAGACGACCTCTGCATCCCTGCACCGAGGTCGCGCGAAGAGTGTCCTGGGGTCACCGCCGAGCCGGCCTGGGGGACGATGAGCGGCGCGAGCTGGGACACGTCCATCTGGGTGGGACCAGACCGCGGCCGCCGCCGCGAGCTCGGATGGCAGGCGACGCACTGACGCTCGCGCGACGGGCTGGCGCGTACCGCCGACTGGTTCTAGCGGGCACCCGGAGCTCGCGGCGCGATACGCGCCTCAATCCGACGGGTGGGCGGTAGTGCGCGCACGACCCGGTGCGCCGGAGAACCTCGCCCTGCGCTCCGACGAGCGCTGGCGGCCCCCCGTCTTCGTCGCCCGTGGTCACGCCGACGGACGGATCGCTGGCCGCCGCGCGGCGGTTCTTCGATCTCCAGGCGGGATCGCTATGGCGGGACTCTCGCGCCGGCTCTCGACAGCAAGCGGGACGGTCGTTGATGTCGGCTGCGGCGCGCAGCCCTACCGGTCAGTCTGCTGCCCGCCGCAGACGCGCGTACATCGGCCTCGACACCGAGACGCGCGTACGAGGACTTCGGCTACTCGATGCCCGGACGTCCTGACCATCCCGCCGACGGCCGCTGGCCGGTCAGGATGCCTGAGGCGGAGTCGTCCTGGCGACCGAGACGCTCGAGCACGTCGACGGACCCGACGCATTCCTCGCCGAGGCCCACCGCCTCCTCGAGCCCGGCGGCCGTCTGGTCCTGACGGTTCCGTTCGCGGCGCGGTGGCACTACATCCCACACGACTATTGGCGATTCACCCCAGCGCGCTTCGAATTTGCTCGAGCGCGCCGGTTTCCAGGCGTCGTGGTGCAACGGCCGTGGCAACGAGACGACCGTCGCCTGTTACAAGGTGCTGGCGCTGCTGCTCCCGTGGTACTGCCTCAAGACGCGGAGGGCTCCCCGAAGATCCGGCCCGCCGGCAAGCTACCGCATTCCCGTTCGTGCTCGCTCTCGCGAGCATCGCCAATGTGTCACTCGGACGGCCCGCTGGCGACGACTGCCTCGGGTATACTGTGTTCGCGCGGCGTTCGTAGCGCGACGGCTGCAAGGGAGAGACTGGTCAGCCAGATCAGCACGAACGCGGCCGCGAAAATCACGCCGCCTGCACCATCCAGCGCCTGATACGTGGAAATCAGGATGACGTGGCGAGCCCACGCCCAGTGATTGAGGCAGTGGTAGTGATGTAACCCGGGTCCACGGCGGAGACGCTTGGCGACCTGTGGGCACGTGCGCATCCGGCGCGAACAGCTGACCGACAACCTGGCCCCGCTCAGCGGGAGAACGTTGACCTGCGGCAACGCGATGCCACCAGCACCGCGCCGAGCGCGACAACCCTCCCTACGCCGCCGAGGGCGGCCCGAAGGGCTCCTGCTCCACCTCACTGTGATAGAGGACGACGGTCAGCAGGCCCAGGACCGCGGGGAGCACCGGCACCATTAGTCGTGGTCCCCAAGCCACCCAGCCGAACGGTGCAAACCAGCTGGCAAGCGTGCCCGTGGTCAACAGCAGCGCGACTACCAGTCCGACAGCGGGCAGACTCCGCCGTCGCCGCTCCGCACCTCCGCGCGCTGCTGTGCCGGCAATCACCACGAGGCCGATCACCACCGCGGCGGCGAGCGGCCAGAACCACCCTACGCCCCCATTGGGCGCTAGCCAGAGCGCGACGCTCAGCGCGAGTCGGTGCAAGACGCCAGGGACATGCTCAAAGCTGTGGCCGTAGGTGTAATTCGTCAGCTGCCCGTATCGAAACCAGTTGAACGCAGCCGAAACGGCGACGCCTAGCTAAGACACCCGGCAGTCGAGCCCGATCCAGTGAGCTCCACGGACGCAGGGGACGCGGCAGCGATCGGGCGTGGCCCAGAGCAACGAAACGCTCCTAGGATCGCCACGCTAGGGAACACTGGTCTCTTTGGTCAGGCAGGCAGAACGGCCGCCGACCGCGAGGAACGGCTAGCGGCGGCCAACGCAACGGGCCCGCGGTTACGAGCAGCATCATCAGCAGTGCGGCCAGGCTCTCGCCGAAGGTGAGCCACGGAGTAGTACACGAGCGGCGAAGTGGTGAGACAAGGATCAGCCATCACAGCGGGCGCCCATCGGCCGCTTAACCTGAGACGAGAGCCAGCTGCCAATCGCGACGCTGGCACAGAAGGAGACGAGGCTGATGACGCCGAATGCCTTGAAGACCCCGCGGTCGCTCATCCCGAACTGGGTGAACAGCAGGGCGGCGCAGGTACTGGAAAATGCGGGTAGGGCGCCACCGCTCCCTCGAGGATCCGATCGTGGCTCGCGGCGGCGGCTCCACCGGGATACGAATTGTGCTGAGGCTGGTCACACCGTGGAGAAGATGCCGTGACCGACGACAGTAGGCGATCGTCCGGGCGCCGTGAACCAGCGCCACCGTGTCGCCCGACAGGCCCGGGCAGATGAGTAAGTACAAAGGCTGCGACCATCGCAAACGCCCACTGCCGCCGGTGCCATCCACGCTCGTGCGGGAGGCCAGGCCCGATCGCGACACGCGCGCGGCGCGCCCAGCGTGCGTCAGGTATCGCGAACTCAAAAGAAGCCGTCGCATCCGTCCCGGCGCAAACGGAGCCAGAGAGGCGTCTCCGAGGACCAAATCGTCATATCGGACTGCCAGTGTCCCGCGGGATCAGGTGGGGATCCGGTACAGCGGGATCTTGCTTGTCAACGTGATCGCGTGCGTACCAGGCGGATTGGTGAAGGTCGCCTTCACGCACGCGGCCTCGGTCCGATCACGAAATGATGACGAAGCGTGCCATCCGGCGTAGGATGATCGTCGATCGGCCAGTTGCCCTTTGGCGAGCGTGCTGCAGCCGAGCGGAGAAGACCATCTGCTCCGGCGAGCCGTGGACGACGTTGGTCATCGCGATGCGGTGGCGTTCCGACTGCGCCCAGCGGGAGCCGGCCTCGTTGCCGTAGAAGCCGTCGCCGAACGGTGATCACCGGGGGGTAGTAACATGGCGCGTTTCCCAGGCGTGTCAGGACCCTGGCGCCGTGATCCGCGCCGCAGCCGCGCCGGAACGGCCGTATGATCGAAGAACTCGAGCCGTTGGTCGCGGCTGACGATCGGGTTCGCGCCGATGATTGCGCGAATCTGTGCCGTCAGCGAAGCCGCATGATCCGCATAGCCGTAGCGGTCGATGTAGATGCCGCTGAAGCCCAGCAGCAGCGACACCATCGAGGAGAGTCGAAAGCGGGCAAGTTCTGCGCCTGCCTAGCCCAGTCCTGTGGTCTGCCCCTTCATCGCACCGTAGCTCCAGGTCAGACCGTCAGTCGTGTGAATAAAACCGCGCGCCATGTCGTAATCGAACATCGCACCCACGGGCGGGCTCTCCGGGTAGGCGACATATGGCAGTTCGAAGATCTCAGCGTTCTTCGGCAGGATCCGCTGGATCTCCCGGACGAACTCGCCGTCGCTGCCGTAGGTGACGCCATTGGCGGTGTAGGGCGGAATGACGGCCGTACTCGACTGGTCGTAGATCCCGAACAGGAGGACCACACCCAGGACCGCGATGAACCAGTACCCGCGGCGCACCCGCCGCCACAGCGCATCCAGGCCCAGTCCCACCGCAGCAATGGCGAAGAAGGCGATCACGATCGAGATGCGATCCCAGCCGCGAATCTGGCTGGAGATGAGGTAGCCGATGAGCGCCGACACCCCGCCGAGCGTTCCTAGGACGAACGCGGCGAGAGCCGCAAAGGCCAAATGGCGGTGGCGCCTCAGATATGGCGCGGCACGACCCAGACCCGCCACGCTGCCGAAGACCAGGAGGAACAGCCACGCCAGTCCCAATGTCGCGACGATTCCCAATGACTGCTGGGCATCCTCGCTGGGGATTGGTGTGGTGCTGTCGTAGCGGTGGCGGATGGTCGCTAATGGCGTGATTCGGTTTCCCGGCACGGGCAGCACCATCTCGGCCAGCTTCAGGGCATAGAGCTCGCTCTCCGCCGGCAAGCGGGTGGCCACCGCGGCGTCGTCGCCGTGCTCGTGGCGGTAGATCGCGGTGGGGAGATCCAGGACGAAGATCACGGCCGCGATGAGGGCCACGACCGCTGCCGCCTCGAACAATGGCCGCCATGAGCGAGTGCTGATCGGCGCGGCGATCCCGGCCGCGATCAGGATCAAAATGGTGAAGATCGCGTAGTAGACGCCTAGCGACGCCATCATGATGCAGAGGACCACCGTGAACAGGTTGCGTCCTGTCACCCATCTTCGTAAGCGCCCGGGTCCAGGGCGAGCGCGGAACAGCCCACCGCCGTCCAGCACCGACAGGATGAGATATGCGCCGATCGGAACACTGGCGTAGGAGGACAGGAGGAGGTGGGCCTCCCCGCGGAAAAGGTGATAGGGAGCGTCGGAGAACAGGATTGAGCAGACGACGGCTACCGGGATGGAGATTCCCAACCAGCGCAACACCACGTATGACGACAGCGCGACCGTCACGAACGTCAGCAAGAAAAAGACGTTCATGACCTTGGCCGAGTCCGACGACCCGATGCTGAGCACCTTCACCATCAGGAAGTTGAGGCTGTCGGTGGCAACCGGAAAGTCGTACTGCTCGCCACCGAACGGCGCGCCGAGGCCGTGGATGTTCCAGATCCACCCCCCAGTCACGACGGACTTGATGAAGTCCTGGCCATCCAGCGCGTCCGACCCGTAGGCCAGCGGCACATGAAGGTGGGCTCGCCACAGCTGCAACGAGAAGGCGGCGGCGGCCAACGACCCGAGGATCGCCACCGTGGCACCTATCACGTCGGCCCGCCCGCCGGCCGCGCGCGCCATGGTCAGACGAGCCTGCAGCGCGGTGACGCGACGGAAGCGGCCGGTCGGACCTGATCTGAGCTCGGCGGTAGCTCCCTGCATGCGACCCGAGGGTATCCGAGACGACGGGCGCCCTGCGCTCTTAGGGCCCTGCCGTCCGCGCCACGACAGCGTAGTCCAGCTGATCGAGCCGGTCTCGATCGGGATCGCCGCTGCCGTGCGGATACCAGATGTACGCCTCGGCGAACCCGGTGAGGCGGCAGAGGCCGACGACCACCTCAGGAAACAGCGGATGCTGGTGCGTGGGGTCGATCCAAAAGTGCTTCAGGGCCTGAGGCGCGTGCGGGTTGACCGTCTCCATGATGAGGCTCCCCCCGGAGCGAGCGTGGCGCGCGCCGCCCGGAGAAAGCGAACGAGCTCCTTATAGGGGAGGTGCTCGATAACCTGGGCAGCAAAGACCGCACCGAGGCCGCCGGCGTCCCGCCCCTCCAGGTAGGAGACGGCATCAGCCTCGTAGACCTCGAAGCCGTGGTCATGGGCACGCTTGACCATTGCGGGATCGATGTCGATTCCGACGGCTGGCACCCCCCTCTCTCGCAACAACCCGAGGAACTCGCCCCGGCCGCAGCCAACGTCCAGGACCGGGCCACGGTCGCGCACAAGCGGCAGATAGGCGCGCTGACGTTCCGCGATCACGGCTTCCGAGCCGCGAAACCAGTCCTCGAAGGCGACATACACCCCCTCGGTATCCCCATCCCCATCGCGGAACCCGATAACGCGGCCCAGTCCGTCGACGTCGAAGGTGTCGAGTCGGAGACCTCCCGGCTGATCGAGACGGACGTCCGAGGCGATCAGTCGCGTCAACCGCGCGTAATCGCTGGCATGGTCGGCAAGCGCTCTCTCCAGTTGGCCAGCCGTCTCGTCGCCTCGGTTGCTGGTCTGCTGTAGCCACCAGCGCAAGTTCTCCTGCTCTTGACCCAACTCGGCAATACGGGCTTCACAGGCTTCGGCGCGACGCCCGAGATCGGCGAGGGCGTTCGTCATGGCACGCTCGGCCTCGCGGCGGCGGGAGGCTCCTGGCCACAGCGCGCTGAGCAGCTCACGGCGAGGCATCGGGACAACCTAGAGCAACCGACAGCGGAGCGTGGCAACGGGGGGCAGCAGCTACGATCGCCGGGCGATGTCTGAGCCATTTGATCCGATGAGCGCCCCCGACCGGCTCAATCTCGGATGCGGGTGGGACCTGCGCGAGGGATATCTCAACGTCGACGTCCACGACTTCCACAAGCCGGACCTAGTCGCCGACGTCACCAAGCTCGACATGCTCCCCAGCGGCCGCTACAGGGAGATCATCGCCCAGGATGTCCTGGAGCACCTCCCCGTACGAGCACCGAGACAGTCCTCCAGGAGTGGAGCCGCCTTCTGGCCGAGGGCGGTTCCCTGCACCTCCGAGTGCCCAGCGTGATCGACCTGGCGGAGATGATGAAGAAGCCCGAGTATCAGGAGATCGCCCAGCAGGAGCTGTTCGTGCAGTGTCTGTTCGGCACTCAGGCCTACACCGAGGACACGCACTACACGACGTTCACGGAGCGGCTGCTGCGCCACTACCTCGCGAAGGCCCGGCTCGAGGTCAGCCAATGGGGGCTGCTCGATGGCTGGCTCTTCGAGGTGGATGCGGTGAAGGTCCCCCACGTGCCTGAGACGCGGCCGCCGGCGCCCCCACAGCAGGCCCCCCAAGCGCCTCTGCTCTCCGAGATCCGTCGCCGACTGGTCAGGCGGAGCGGCTGACGCTGACAGTCGGCGCGACGCGCCGCAGCAGATCGTCGGTGATGACGCTCCACGCCAGGTTTGCCTCGACGAAGGCGCGGGCCGCGCCCACGAGCCGCTCGATCTCGTCGGGCTGGGCAACGCGCAGGCGGGTCAGTGCGGCCGGCAGCTCTGCCGGCTCAGCGGCCAGGTAATGCACGCCGGCGCTCACACCGAGGCCGCGGGCACCGAAGTCGCTGGAGATCACCGGGATCCCAGCGGCGAAGTACTCGAGCATCTTCAGGTTCGTGCCTGAGCCAGTCGTCACCGGGTTCAGGGCCGCATCGGCGACGCTCAGGACGGTCTGCTTGAAGCCCGCACTGACGGCTCCCGTCACCGAGACATTGCGCGGCAACGGGCCGTCGGCCAGCGCCAGACCGACGCTCCCCAGGATCAGAAACGTAGCGTCGGGCGCCTGCTCGGCGACCTCCACCAGCCGTCGGGCGCCGACGATGTTCGGTCCATGCCAGCTTGCGATGAACACCGCGAGCAACCCGTCGAGCGTCCGCAGGCGGCGCTGGTGCTCGCGCCGGACCGATGGCGCCACATATGGAACCTCGTCCACGTCGACGCCGTTGGGGACCACGAGGACGCGCTCCGGGTCGAGCATGTAGCGCGCTACTAGTTCGGTCGCGTCCTCGCGGCTGCACGCCCAGATGAGCTCCGCGTGCCGGCAGCACTCGCGCTCGACGCGCTCGGCGGCGGCCAGCAGACGGCGGGCCGTCGCGCTCTGACCCAGGACCTGGGGCTTGAGCGATGCCTCGACGTCCTGGGCCTCGTACCAAACCGGGATATCGGTGACCTCCCGGATCACCGGGTACGTGTACGGGTGGCAGGCGACCGCCGCGTGCGCTCCTCGCGTCGCGTCGCGAAGCGCGGCCACGAACGCCGGCGTGTCGCGGTAGAGCTCCGGCATGGCCACGTCGGTGACCACGGTCCCGGCCTCCGCCTCCAGCTCGCGCTCGCGCTCGGCATGGTCGTCCGACTTGGGCACGCGATGCTCCCACAGACCCGGCGAGAGTTCGCGGCGCTGCTCGGGCGTCCCCACGGCGCCTAGAGTCACCAGCTCCACGTCGAACGCCCGGGACAGGCCCCGGTAGAGATGGAGCGCGCGCACCTGACCCCCGCCCAGCGGCGGGTCGACCGGATACGTGATGGCTACCGCCAGGCGACGCCGTCCGCCCTCCGCGCTTGAGTTCGCCCGCCTCACCCGTGTCAATTGTGCCGCAATCCGCGCGGCCGCGACCGGTTGGGAGAATCGCTGCCGCCATGAATATCGCCATCGTCGCCCCCAGTCCCGTTCCTCTGGCGATCGGCGGCGCCGAGAACCTGTGGTGGGGGCTCGTCGAGCACCTCAACCGCGACACGCCCCATCACGCTGACCTGATCAAGCTGCCCACGCCCGAGCAGAGCTTTTGGGAGATCGTGGATAGCTATCAGCGGTGGGCCGAGCTCGACGTGACGGGATATGACCTCGTGATCAGCGGCAAGTATCCGGCGTGGATGGTCTCCCATCCACGCCACATCTGCTACCTCCTGCACCCGCTGCGGGGCCTCTATGACACCTATCCGGCGGGGTGGGCGCAGCGGTGCGACTCAGACGACCTCGACGTACGCGCGCTGGTGGAGCTGCTCGAAGGACCCGGTCGCGATCGCGCGCTGCTGGGCGAGTGTTTTGGTCGCCTCGACGGGCTACGCAGACGCACTGACCTCCCGCCGGAGCTGTTCGCGCTGCCCGGGCCGCTGATCCGCCAGATCGTGCACTTCCTGGACCGCATTGGCCGGGGGGAGCAGGCGGTGGCGCGCTCGGTGGCGCTGTCGGCAACGGTGGCTGCCCGACCTGGCTACTTCGAGGGCAGCGTGGAGGTTCCCGTCGCCCACGCGCCGACGAGCCTCCGCGGCCTGCACCGCGGGCGCGGACGCTACCTGTTCACCGTCAGCCGCCTGGACGCTCCCAAGCGGATCGACCTGCTCATCCGCGCAATGGCGCACGTCCGCGGCTCCACCGAGTTCCACATCGCCGGGACCGGGCCGCAGGAAGGTGCGCTCCGGGAGATCGCCGCCGACGACCCGCGCATCCGCTTCCTGGGCTTCCTCAACGACGCGCAACTCACCGATGCGTACGCCGGCGCCCGTGCGGTCCTCTTCGTGCCGGCGCAGGAGGACTACGGGTACATCACGCTGGAGGCGATGCTGAGCGGCAAGCCAGTAGTGACCACGACGGACTCGGGCGGTCCCATGGAGCTGGTTGTCCCCGGCGTGACGGGGCTGGCCACCCCACCCGATCCGGCCGCCCTCGGTAGCGCGATCAACATCCTGCTCCGTCGGCCCTGGATGGGCTGGCGCATGGGGCGCGACGGCGCGAGGCGGGCGCGTCAGGTGACCTGGGATGCGGTCCTCGCCACGTTGCTCGACGGCATCGACTGCTGAACTCTGGCCTGAGACGTGAACGCTCATGCGCTCCTCGGGATCACTTCGATCGAGAACGCGCTAAACCGCGGCTGGGGCGGGAGCTGTGCGAGCACCCAGCCGGAACCTTCACGCAGGATGTGCAGCCGGTCAGATGGGACCACGATCCGACCAGCCGACCGTGTGCCCCGCGCCATTGTCACTTCGAATGGGAGCGGGCGCGAGAGCTCGATGAGTGGGTTTTCGACAAATACCACGGGCCGCGAGCGCGGCCGACTCGGGGCGGTAATCGTGTCGCTGGTCGCGCCCCAGCTCCGAACGCCGACCTGATCGATCGCGACGAATCCGCTCGTTCCGACGAGGTGGGTTCTGAGCCAGAACGTCGGCGTACCGAGAAGCCTGCACCGCGAAGGGGTGAGGGAGGCGTCGGCGCACACCTCGGCGCCTGGGCGTGACCCCGCGATCAGGTGCATCGTCAGCGGCCGATCCACGAATTCGCGGGTCCACGCCTCGATGTTCATGGCTCCCGGCACCCAAGTGCCCCGCGGCACGACGACCTCGGGCCAGTACCACAGGACGGTCCCGAAGCGCGGCACGCTGTCAAGTAGGCCCCGCTGAAAGCTGGCCTCAAGCAGACTGCGTGACCGCTGAGCGGGCTTCATGTAGTCGATGACGCGCGCATTCGCTTCGGCGTTGAGCGCAACCGACACGCCGGCCAGCACGGCGACGGTCGTGGTCACGACGAGCGTCACCGCCGGACGAGGCGCCAGCCGCGCCAGGAGGGCACCGAGGCCGATTGCCCCGAGCGCGCCCCAGCCCAGCACCGCAAAGAACATGGGCAGATAGCCCCACCCCCACTGCACCTGGTGCTCGTATTGGGGCGAGAGCGCGGTCAAGAGGGCGGGCGTGAGCATCAACGCCAGGGCAACGCCGACCAGGGTCAGCACCGTGCGACGGTCCTGCAGCGATCGCTTCGGGTCCGGTCGGGCGGTCGCGAGCAATAGTGGAAAGAGCAGAGCGGTGACCACCACTCCGCGCAACACCGCCGGCCCGAACGCTGTCGCCGGAAGCGTTCCCGGCCCGGGTGCAGACGTCCGTCCGATGATGGGAAGGCCACTGGCGACAATCTTGGCCCAGGCTCTCAGGATGACCACTGGATTGGTGCTCAGGTGATATCCAGACGTGGACGGAATACTCTGTGCGCGAATCGCGACCACGACGATGAAGGCCACAGCGACGACAAGGCCAGGCCACGCGAGGAAAACGGCTTGCCGCAGGGAGCAGCGGCGCTCGCGCCAGGCGATCAGCACGAGTCCGATTGCCAGCAGGTATGACGACTCATAAGTGACGCACGCACAAGCGGTGAGCAGCATCACTACGCCCAACCGCCAAGCTCCGCCCTGGCGGAGCCAGGCCAGGAAGACCAACATCGCGCCACTGGCGTAAATGGTCACAGCCTGCATCAGGCCGGCGTAGGACAGGAGAGGATCGTGGAGGAGATGAAGCTGCCACGCCACCGCCGGGAGCGCGGCGGCCAGCGCCGCGATAGGAGGCGATGCCCCGAGACGACGCACCAGCAGAGCCACCATGGCAGAGGCGATCAGCGTCAGTGCGATTAGCAGCAGCTTGTACGCCACTCGGTCGTGCATCAGATAGAAGACGCCGTAGGTCTGCAGCACGCCCAGTGGCATGGGACGGCCGGGGCCTGTCCATTGTGCTTTGTTGGCGGCCCAGATGAACGGCCACCACCTCTCTCCTATCCAGTGGAGGTAGCCGGCGATGTATGCGTTTGAGTTGTCATCTCCCCAGTACGGCGTGCCCGCACTCGGCAGCAGTACCACGAGCTGTGCGACGATCCCCAGCGATAGCAGCGACGGGAAGGTCCGAGGGAGACGCGCACCGAGTCCAGCCAGACGCCTCAACCATGGCGACCGGGGGACAACCGAGATCACGCGCTCAGGGTACCCGCCACCAGGATCTGCGGCGACGGGTGGAGTTCAAGTGGTCCTCGACGTGCTCGGGTCTCCGCCGACCTCGGGCGGAGTCTCCGCCTCGCGCTCGAGTGCCGCCTCGAGTTGACGGATGCGTCCGCGAGCACGACGACTCTGAGCCCGCTCGCCGTCAAGCTCCGTCCAAAGCTGTCGCAATGCGGTCAGCAGCGACCGATCCACCTCGCGCTCGTGGAAAGTGAACGGCAGCATGAGACGCAGCACGGTTCGGCGCATTATGCCCGCGGCGCCGCCGGGGGCCGGGGCGAGGCCGTCCCGCAGGTCGAACTTGCTGAGCGCGGCCTCCACGCCTTGGAGCGTTGCCGACGCCCTCCGCGCGCCGGGGCCGTTGCCGGCGCCGGGGGCGACGCCGTCATGGCGAAGCTCGCGCAGGCGCTCGAGCCGTCCGCGCGCGATCGCGCCGGTGACTGCCGGGGCGTAGTGCTGGGCGATGTCGTCACGGGCCCGCGCCCCGCGAGCTCGGGCCTCCTCCGGGCGCTCCCACACGTGGCGCATGAGCGCCGCGGCATGGTCGATATCGGGCTCGGCCCAGGTACCCTCGGGCGGATAGATCTCCGCGCCCGGCCCGACATGGCTGAGCTTCCAGTCGACCAGGTAGCTGTTGTGCGAGGTGGTGAAGTCGGTGTTGCCGGAGTAACCGGTCGCGATCACCGGCGTACCGAGCGACATCGCTTCGGCCAGCGGCAGCCCGAAGCCCTCGCTACGGTGCAGCGAGACGTAGCAGTCCGCGCTCTGGGCAGGAGCGCCTTCTGCGCCGGGTCGAGGTATTCGTCGAAGAACTCGATATCAGGCCGGTCGCCGGCGCGGTGATGCAACTCGTCAGCGGCCTCAGGACGGAACCGGGCGTTGATCGTCTTAAGCAGCAGCCGTGGACCCTCTCCCGGGGAGAACGCGCGCGTGAACGCGTCGACGAGGCCGAGCGCGTTCTTGCGGCGCAGGGTGCTGAAGAAGTCCAGCATGAACACGAACGTGAAACGGTCATCGAAGGCGATGGGCAGCTCCGCCCGCGTGGGGTCGGGCGCAACGATCGCCGGCGGCACCACGACAACCGGCATGGGCAGCAGCCGACCGAGGTTCTCGGCCATGAAGCGGGAATACACCCAGACCTCGTCAACGAGTCGGAACGCAGGTATCCAGCTCGGCGGCAGGACATCGGTCTCCCAGCCCCACTGTCCGATGGTAGGCAACCCCAGCAGCACCTCCTCGCCGCGGAGCCGCACGAGCTCGGCTAGGTGGTCGCCGTTGAGGCAGGCCAGGTTGAAGGCGGGCTCGACCCCGGACCGGACGTCCTCATACGCGCGCGACCCGTAGCGCGTGATGGTCGCCTGGGACTCCTCGACCGGCAGGTCGGGACTGATTGCGGTGGTCGACACGGGGACGCCGGCGGCCTGCAACGCGGCGATGTACAGGCGAGCGGCTTCGGCGAGGCCGAGCGTCTCCCCCAGGTAGCCGATGACGTTCACCGCAAGCTGGCCGCCAAGCACGGATGCCTCCGGCGCGGCCTCCGACACCACGAGCTCGGCGAGGACCTCACGCCGCCCGTGCTGCCAGGCCCACGCGACGAGCCGCTGCCCGTCGCCGCTGTCGAGGTTTGCGAACTCCCGCTGCAGATCCGGACGCGTCAGGTACGCGGCGTAGAGATAGCGGTTGACGCCCTCGCCCCCGCCTCGCTGGGCCGGCTCGCGCATCCACGACACGAATGCTTCGGCGGCGGGTGCGGCGAGCGGGTCCCCGAAGTCGCGACCATCCTCGATTGCCTCGGTCCACAGAGCACGCACCAGGTGGTCCACCCTCTGGCCGTTGCCCAGGCGCTGCATGCCGATGAGCTGGCGCACCGGCGGCGTCCAGCCCGCCCCCATGATGCGCTCGGCGTAATCGCCGCACAGCTCTGAGAGCACCGGATCCTCAATGACTCGGACGCGGGTGGCGTCCTCGCTGAGCCAATAGGGCCGGTCGGGACGAAAGCCGCCAAAGTGCATGGTGCGCAGGGCGCTGCCCGCAGCGGTCACACGGTCTCCGTCTCGCGCCAGCGGTCGCTCATGCAGATTCCAGTAGCTGGCACCGCACCCGGGGTCGGCCACGACCACGATCTCCCGCAACTGCTCGTGCGCCAGACTCAGGCGGCGGCCATCTGAGACCGCGCCCTCCTCACGGCGCCGCAACCACCAGTCCAGGAACGTGCTGGCGGCATCGCCGCGAGACACCGCAACCATCGCAGGATTGATCTCGCCGGCGTCGAGGAGCGCGGCGTAGTCGGGGCGCATGCCGTCATCGGGCAGAGAGGCGACGCGCGGCACCAGGGCCACGCCGCCGGCGGGCAGCGCCGCAATGAACGGCTCGAGCGAGGCGTACACGCACACCTGCGGATCGAGGTAGACCGCCGTCTCGGAATCCTGGAGCGCGTGCGCGAGCAGCGCGGGGATCGACGGCTCGCTCAGTGGGTGCGACCATGTCGGCGCCGTCGACGCCGACGCTCCCGGGGGCCCAGGCAATCACGCGGGCACTGGGGTGGTGATTGCGCAGCGCAGCCAGCCAGAACCCGCGCCTGGGCACGCGTGGCCGCGGTCACGAGCGAGCAGAACGTCACCATCGGGCGCAAGCTAGCATCCGCCGATCGCTGCCCAGACCTCCCGAAGCGAGCCTGAAGTCAGCGACCCGATCCGGGTATCGCTCGACCCAGTCGGCCCGAGCGAGCGGCGAGCGACCCGGGCACATCCTCAACGCGGCCGCCGCGGCCCATCCAGGGGCCGACCTCGTGGTGACCGGCGGTGACGTGCAGCTGCCCGATGGCCTGGATGGCGCGGCCTGCAGGGCGGCGGCGCTCGCCGACGACACGGTGGCCGCGGCGACGACCCTGGCTGACGGCCCTGGAGAGCCGCTGTTCGGCGCCGGCCACGACCCGGCCGGGCCGTCAGCGGGCGCCCCGCTGCATCCCCGCGTGCTGTGGCCGTGGGCGCACTGCGCCTGGATCCGCCGCCCGGCGCTCGAGCTGATCGGGGGCTTTGACGAGTCGCTCCGCCACCCCGGCGCGGTCCTGGCGGACTTCGGCGCGCGGGCGCTCGTGCACGGGCTCTCCACCGTCCTGGCCGACGACGTGTGCGTGCATCGCACCGGACGACGTACCGACCGAGTGGCCGGAGGCGGACCGCCACGCCCTGCGCGAGCGCCATCCGTGGATGGAGGCCGCGCGCGAGGAGCAGGAGGCCCTGGATCCCGGGACCCTGCAGCGATCGGTGGTGATCGCCCGCACCGCCCACGCGCCGATCTCGGTGACCATCGACGTCCGCGCGCTGGGCCCCAGAGTGGGCGGGACGCAGACGTACCAGGCGGCGCTGGTGCTGGCGCTGGCACGCTCTGAGCGTCTCGCGGTGCGAGCGATGGTCGCCGCCGACGCGCCGGCCGCGGTGACCGAGGCGTTCGCGAGCGCCGGGGCGAGCGTCATCACCTACGAGCAGGCGGTGGCCGGCGTGCCTCGGACTGATCTGGTGCACCGCCCCCAGCAAGTGTTCACGCCGCATGATCTGCGGCTGCTGCAGATGGTCGGCGATCGCATCGTCGTCTCTCAGCTGGATCTCATCTCGTATCGCAACCCTGCCTACCACGCCACGATCGAGGATTGGCACGACTACCGGCGGACCACCCACCTCGCGCTGGCGATCGCAGATGCCACGGTGTTCCTGTCCGAGCACAGCCGCGCCGAGGCGATCGCCGAGGAGCTGGTGGAGCCCGAGCGTGCCGCGGTGGCCGGTATCGGGCCGAGCCCATGTCTCCGAGCGCAGGTGAGGCCGGCGCCACGCGTCCCGAGGGCCTGTCCCGAGGGCCGGCTTCCTGCTCGTGCTCGGCGCCGACTACGCCCACAAGAACCGGCCGTTCGCGATGGCCCTCGCCGACGATCTGCGCACCCGCCACGGTTGGGACGGGCTCCTTGTGCTTGCCGGGGCCCACCAGCCGTACGGGTCCTCTGCCACGCGAGGAGGAAGCTCTCCTTCGCGAGCGTCCTGGGCTCGCGGCCCGAACGCTCGACCTCGGTCGGGTGTCCGAGGCTGAGAAGCAGTGGCTCGTGTCCAACGCGCAGGCGCAGATCCTGGCCAGCAATTACGAGGGGTTCGGGCTCATCCCACTGGAGTCGGCCGCTGCCGGCCGGCCGTGCATCTACGCGCCGTGGACTTCGCTGAAGGAGATCGTCGACCCCGCGGCAGCCACCATCGTGCCGTGGAACGTGGCGGCGAGCGCCGATGCCGCCGCGCCGCTGCTCAGCGACACCGCGGCCCGCCGCCGGCATCTGGAGCTGCTGTGCGAGGCGCTGGGGCGCAACACGTGGAGCGGCGTGGTGCCGCGACTGGTTGCCTGCTACGAGACGGCGGTGTGGTCTCCACACCGAGCCGCGGCCAGCCGCCCTTGGGCCGAACTCGAGCGCGAGGAGCGCCTGGTGGAGCTGACCGCGCTGCAGAAGCGCGTCGCCTACGGCCAGTCACTGGTGGACGGCGAGAACGCCCTGCTCACGCGCGCACAGCAGCGGGGGCTGTTGCGGGTGGCCAAACGGTCATGGCTGCGCGGTCCCCTGCTCGGTCCGTTCGGGCTCGTGGGGGCTGACGAGCGCACACGCGGAGGGGCTACCGACGGCGGCGAGTGAGCCGCGGGGCGACGACCGCCACCGCGAGACGGCAACATTGCAGCGATGAGCGAGCCCGATTCCACCGCGCCCGAGCGCGACGACAACCCCGAGCTGACGGCGCTGAGCGCCGCCTCGCGCCAGTCGTTCGGCCTGCGCGAGCGCATCGCTCTCACCTACGAGTATCACGGCGGCTGGGCGCTGGCCCTGCGCGTGCTCACCTTTCCCCTGCGCTTCACGCCGCTCAAGCGCCGCCTGGACCGTCGGCCGAGCACCGGCCGCGCCCGCCGGGTGGCTGCGCGGCGTTGGTACCGCGAGCACGGCCGTCCGGTGACGATCGTCATCCCCAGCTACAAGGACGCCGCCGACGTGGCCAACCTGGTGGCCAGCGTGCGCCGCACCACGAAGCCCGCGCTCGCCCGGATCGTCGTCGCCGACGACGCCAGCGGCCCCGAGCACCTTGCGGCGCTGCGCGAGATCAGTGGGATCGAGATCGTCGCCGGCGAGACCAACGCGGGCTTTGCCGCCAACGTCAACCGGGGCATCCGCGGCCGCCGGTCCCGATGACGACGTGGTGGTGCTCAACTCCGACGTCATTGCCGAACGCGACTGGCTGGAGAGCCTGCAGTACGCCGCCAGCACTCGCATGGACGACATCGGGATCGTCGGCGCCAAGCTGCTGTACCCCGATGGGCGCATCCAGTTCGGCGGAACGATCCGCAACCTCGGCGCGCCCGAATGGTTCGATCACCGCTACCGCTTCAAGCGCTCTGACTACGGGCCCGCCAACGTCCCGGGTCCGATGCTGGCCGTAAGCGGCGCCTGCATGTACATCACGCGGCAGGTCCTTGACGAGGTCGGCCTGTTCGACGAGGCCTACCCGATGGCCTACGAGGACGTCGACCTGTGCCTGCGGGCATGGCAGGCCGGATTTCGCACCCTGTACTGGCCCGCCGCCGAGTTGCGTCACCTCGAATCGGTCACCCGGGGCACCGAGGTCGGCGAGCGCGAGCGCGCCTCCCAGCGCGTGTTCTGGCAGCGGTGGGGCGAGTTCTTCGACGCCCGCGACGTCCGCGCCCCGAGCGGCGCCCTGCGCGTCGTGTACGTGACCGAGGACACAGGGATCGGCGGCGGTCACCGCGACATCTTCGAGCACCTCAACGGGCTCGTCGCGCGCGGACACGAGGCCGAGTTGTGGACCCTGGGCGGCCAGCCCGACTGGTTCGAGCTGCACGCCCCGGTGCGCAGCTTCGAGACCTACGAGGATCTGATCGTCGCGCTGGCACCGCTGAAGGCGATCAAGGTGGCCACGTGGTGGAACACCTCGCGCACGGTGTGGGAGGCCAGCGCGTCCAACGGCATCCCGGTGTACTTCGTGCAGGACATCGAGACGAGCTACTACCCGGCCAACCCCACGCTCCAGGACGCCGTCCTAGCCTCCTACCGGCCCGAGTTCCGCTACATGACGATCTCCTCGTGGAACCGCGACCGCCTGCGCGAGCTAGGCGTCGACGCGACCCTCATTCCACCGGGCATCGACCTCGCCACGTTTCGCCCACTCCCCGAAGGGCAGCGGCGCGAGGACATGATCCTGGCCCTGGGCCGCACTAACCCGCTCAAGAACCTGCCGCTCACCATCGACGCCTGGCGTCAGCTGCCCGCGCCCCGGCCCGAGCTGTGCCTGTTCGGAATCGAGCCCGAGGTGGCCACCGAGCCGGGCATCCGCTACGTCACCGCCCCCTCCGACGAGCAGGTCAACGCGCTGTTCAACGAGGCCACGGTCTTCGTCCAGACCTCGGTGCACGAGGGTTTCTGCCTGCCGCCGCTGGAATCCATGGCCACGGGAGGCGCGGTGGTATGCACCGACGCCCACGGCAACCGCGACTTCTGCGCCGACGGCGAGAACTGCCTCATGCCGGAGCCCGACGCGGCAGCGGTTTCCGCGGCGATCGGCCGGCTGCTCAACGACCGCGCTCTGCGCGACCGCCTCGGCCGGCCGGCATCGCCACCGCAGCGGAATATGCTTGGTCACGGAGGCTGGACGCCCTGGAGGCGTTCCTGGCGGAGATCGCCAAGCCCCGGGAGATCGAGCCTTCGACGTCCACTGTCCCGCAGGCACGTTTGGCGCCCCGGCGCTAGCCACCCCTTGCGGCGCGCTACCTGATGTGGATCAACCCGTCGCCGGCGGGGTGTCGTTCGGGATGATTGTCACCAAGCCGCGGCAGCCTACCCTGGTCCGTGGTCGGCTCGCTTACAGATCCTCGGCGACACGCGGCGCCGTCCGGTTGAACACCCAGAACCCGACCGCGAAGATCGCCAGCACCACGGACATCGGTCACAACGATCGCCTGCACGGGGCCCAGCAGCTGCCCTGCGCTGGGCGTGTTGTGGGTGATGTATGCATGGCGAAACTGCTGCAGGAGCACCGCCAGCGGATTGAGCATGTAGAGGTGGAACAGGAGCTGGGCTGAGGTTCCGCTTGACCGTGTCGATCGGGATGATGATCGGTGACGCGTAGAAGATCACCTGGTTGACAACCTCCCAGATCGGCTGAATGTCACGGAAGTAGACAAATCCCGCTGACAGCAGCATCGCGATGCCCGTGCACAACAGCGCCAAAACGGCGACGATGAGCGGCAGCTCGAGCCATGTGAGCATTGGGCGAACACCCTCGATCAGGGCGAAGATGGTGACCACGATCAGGTTCAGCGACAGGTTGAACATCGCAAGCAGAACGACGGACAACGGGATCACCAGCCGGGGGAACTGGATCTTGCGGACCAAGCCCTCGCTGTCGAGCACGCTCCGCACCGCACCGCTCGTGGACTCGGCGAAGAACGTGAACAGCACGATCGAGGCCAGCAGTTGGGATCCGTAGAAATCGCCGCTGGGACCCAGGCCCCGGCTAACGTGCGAGATCTTGGTGAAGAACACGTACAGCACGAGGAACAGCAGCAGGGGCCGCACGAGTTGCCACACGTAGCCCAGCGCAGACCCGAAGAAGCGCAGCCTCCACTGCGTGAGCGCGATGTTGAAGGTGAGGTGCCAGAACCGCCGCCCAGTCAGTCTGTCAGTGCGCTGCGGCCCCTGGATCGGCCGGCCGAGAGACTCGTAAGGCGATCTGTGTCGAGCAGGTAATGCTCATGTCCGCGTCTCCGTAAGACGCGCTGACCGACTCGGTCACGATGCTCTACACGGCACATCGACGATGCCGCCCTGGGCATCCGGCGCCGGTGACCAGGAACGAGAAGCTGCCCTCGAAGCGGTCGATGACGATCAAGCCCGGACCCGCGGTGCGCGATCGTGAACATGGGCCGGTATCGCCCGGGCGCCAGCACGTTGTCGAATGTGAAGGAGAAACTGCCTCCTCGCCAGCGGAGAAGTGTCCGCTGCGCTCGTTCTCGAGGCGGAGGTTTGGCAACGATGCACGCCCTGATGCTCCTCGTTGAGCACCTCACACGCTGGCGGACGGATCCTCGACCTCGACCATGAACCGAACCCTTGCGCTCAGTGTGATCCGCTGGTGCTGCGGTCGCGGTGAGGCGCGTCGCCGGCGTCGTCCTCGACCCACGCTTCGATCATGCGGGCCTCGCCGTCGCCGCTGCGCTCCGCCCCGGCGCGCCGGCTGCCTCGGGGTCGCGGCCGAAGTTGAGCTCCAGGTAGCGGTCGGCGACCTCGTGGGGATCGCCCGATGTACACCGGCGACCCGCGCTCGAGCAGCAGGGCTCGGTGACAGAAGCGCTGCATCGAGCCCATATCGTGGGTGACGAAGATGATCGTCTTGCCGCTGTCGCGCATGTCGTTGAACACGTCGAAGCACTTCTGCTGGAAGGCCGCGTCTCCGACGGCGAGGACCTCGTCGATCAGCAGGATGTCGGCGTCGACCTGGATGGCAACCGAGAAGGCCAGGCGGACATGCATGCCCGAGGAGTAGTTCTTGAGCTTGAGGTCCTTGAACTCCTGAAGCTCAGCGAACTCGATCACCGCCTCATAGCGCTTCCGCGCTTCGCGGGGCGTGAGGCCGAGCATGATCCCGTTCATCACGACGTTGTCGCGGGCCGCCATGTCGGGGTTGAAGCCCACGCCCAGCTCGATGAACGTCGATAGTCGGCCCCGACACCAGATGTCGCCCTCGGCCTGGTAGATGCCTGCCAATGCACTTGAGCAGCGTGCTCTTGCCGCTGCCGTTGCGCCCGGCGATACCGAAGAACTCCCCGGGAGCGACCGCGAATGAGATGTCGTTGAGCGCCCTGAACGTCTGCTGACGGATCCGCCGGCGCGGATGCAGCACCCGCTCCTTGAGGGTGTGCCTCCGCTCCTCCGGAACGGTGAAGGACTTGCTGACCGAGCGCGCGACAACCGCAGGCAGCCGCCCGCCGTCGACGGCCGGTAATGGCATGGCGAGAGCGTAGCGTGAGGCCCTACGTGACGGCGCGCCTGCAGGCGCGTCACCAGCTGAGATTTACTCAGCGGCCACGACCCTCCAGCGATAGGCGGCGGACGAGCCCGGCTGGCAATCGGTCCGCCCGGGCCCCAAGAACTGCGCCGGCGATGCGGGTCCCGTGATAGGCGGCAGAGGCGCTCAGCGCGGTCACGCCGTGACGAACGTCGCCCGCGTGGCCCTGCGCGCGGAACCACCGCCAGTCAGCTCCGATCCGCCCCCAAAGGTTCCGCGCGAGAACGCGCGGGGAGGCCGGCTCCACCCACCCGTAGACATCGCGGACCGCCCGAGCCTCGTCGAAGCTGCGGCGCAGCCACTGCAGCGGCGTGTACTCGTGAGAGTGGACCACTGCCGCATCGGGGACGAACACCTTGGCCACCCCGCCCCGGAGCATGTCCTGGGCCAGGAGATGGTCCTCGGCATAGGCGACCGCCCGAAACGGGATGCGCTCCCACGCCCAGCGCGCCACGCATCCGTTCGCGTCGGTGAAGAAGCCACGGTGGCCCAGGAAGGTCACGGCAGGACGATCGCGGTCGCCGGGCGCGAGCCGATCCACCCTCACCCCACCGCCCGGGGAAAACGAGTCGAACCACGCCTCGAGCTCCCGGGCGACGCTGGGACTCGCGTCCGGCCGCGGCCGGTACGGACCGAATACGAGCCCCACGTCCGGCGCGACATCAAAGGCGGCGAGCAGCCGCGACAGCCAGTCGGAGCCGGCCGGTACCGCATCCTGAGTGAGGAAGGCCACATGGCTCCCGAGCGACTCCGACATGAGCAGATTGCGGGTGCCGCCGTGAGAGAAGTCCTCTGGCGCAATCTGAATCACCCTGGCGCCGTGGCTCCGCGCGACGGCCACGGTCTGGTCGCTGGAGCCGGAGTCGCAGACGAGCAGCTCCACTCGGCGATCGACGCGTTGGGCGCTGACGGACGCCAGGGTCTCGGCAAACCGGGCTCCACCGTTCAGCGTCGGGATCGCGACCGTCACCGGAAGCGTCATGCCAATGGATCCATTGGGGCCGGAACCGTACTCTCTCCGCGATGCTGCTCTTGAGGTACCTGGGCGTCGCGGACTTCGGCAGCCACGGAAGGGTGATGACGCTGCTGCACGTCCCGGTTCTCAGGAGCCGGATACGCCATCCTTTGTCGCCATGACCACGCGCCGACACCGCGACGTGCTCTCCCGTGGACGGCTGAGGTACGACGCGATGCAGCGGCGCCTCGCCCTCCTCCGGCGTCATTTCGGACTGGAAAGCGAACGCACGGTGTATCTCGCCCTGGCGGCGCTGCAGCAGCGGCGGCTCAGCCCGTCTGGTGATGATGGGCCACTCGGCTGCTACGAGCTCCGTTGCTTCAGCCAGAACGGAGAGGACGGCGTCCTGGCGGAGATCCTGGCTCGCATCGAGGTCGCGCACCGCTTCTTTGTCGAGTTTGGGATCCAGGACGGAACGGAGGGCAATTGCGTTCTGCTCGCTGACGTCGAGGGCTGGAGCGGCCTGTTCATCGAGGCCGACCCCGACGATCATGAGCGCCTGGCGACCAAGTACGCCGCCACGCCTGCGGTCAGCACGATCAACGCGTACGTGTCGCCGGAGAACATCGAGACGATCCTCCACGATGCCGCGGTCCCGCCGGATCTGGATGTGCTGTCGATCGACATCGACGGCCAGGACTACTGGGTGTGGGAGGCAATCGAGTCGTATACGCCGCGCGTCGTGGTAATCGAGTACAACAGCGCGCTCCCGCCCGATCGCCGGTGGGTTCAGCCGCGGGGCCTCGCCGCGCCGTGGGACCAAAGCGACTATCTCGGATCGTCGCTCGCTGCGCTGGAGCACCTCGCTTCGACAAAGGGATATGTGCTCGTCCACACCGAGCTGACGGGGATGAACGCGTTCTTTGTGCGGGCCGATCTTGCCGCGGGCCGGTTTCCGCCGTCCGAACTCATCCCACGATGGGTACGGCCCAACTACCACCTCCAAGGTGTCCGCTACCTGCCGGACCCGCATGGGCGCCCCTACGTCGATCTCGACGCCGGGGACTGACCTCCGCCGCCGCGTCAGCCCGACGCCGCCGGCCGGCGGGCCAGAATCCACACGTTGCGTCGCAGCAGCGGCAGCCATGCCGCCGCGCGCAGCGGTGCGGGACGCCGGTTGTCGCGCGTACGGGCGGCGACGATGGAACTGCCCGGCATGACCGATTCATAGCCGCATGTGAGCACCTCCAGGCCTTGATCGGCGAACAAGCGGCGGAACGCCGTGCGGGTGAACGGTCGGCGATGCGTGTAGTCGTCCCATACCCAGCGCTGCGCGTCCGGGGAGGAGGCAAACACCCGCCCACCTGGGACCAGCACGCGCCGGGCCTCGCGCACCGTGGCGACCGGGTCGCCGACGTGCTCGAGCAGATCCTTCATGACCACCCCCGTGAACGCGCCGTCGGCGAACGGAAGCGGAGCACTCACGTCACCGTGGACGACCTCCACCCCACGTCCGCGGGCAGCGGCCACGGCGTCCGGGGAACCGTCGATCCCGGTGTAGTGAGTGAAGTGCCGGGCCAGCCATCCGGTGCCGCATCCGACATCCAGAATCACGTCCGAGGAGTCGAAGTGGCGCGTGACGTCGCGCCAGTAGCCCGGCTCCCCGTGCCAATCGAAGTAGCTCACGCGCGGCCACGCTAGCGCACGGTCGCCCCGGGACGGGCGCCGTCGAGACCCGTCGCCTAGCATGCACGCCCCGTGGCGCCAGCACACCACGTCGTCCTCAACGCGCTGTTCCTGGACCCGGGCGTCTCCGGCGGCCCAGAGACCTATCTACGGGGGCTCGCTCCGGCGCTGGCACGCGCTCGCCCCCACGCGCGGCTGACGGTCGCCACCACACGGCGTGGAGCCGCCGCGCTGCGCGACGCCGGGTGGCCGCAGCGCGGCATCAGGGTGCGGGTGCTGCCGTGCGATGAGGGCGAGCGCGTGCGGCGCCAACTCGCCGAGCAACTGCTGCTTCCCGCGGCCGCGTTGGCGCTGCGGGCAGACGTGGTGCACAGCCTGTCCAGCATCGCGCCGGTCCGCGTGCCTCGCATCGCCCACGTCATCACCCTCCACGATGTCAACTTCATCCACCACGTGACATTCGGCCCTGTCACGACCTGGGGCCTGCGCCAGGTGGTGAGCCGGGCCGCCCGCCACGCCGACGCGCTGGTCGCCGACGCCGCCGCCGCGCGCGACGACAACTGCGAGACCCTGGGGATCGATCCGACACGGTTCACCGTCATTCCGCTCGGCGTTGAGGCGGACGACCGTCCGCGAGCACCGTCGGACCAGGACATCCGCCGGCGCTTTGAGCTCGGCGACGGACGCGTGGTCCTATGCGTGGCAGCGAAGCGGCCCCACAAGAACCAGGCGCTGCTGCTGCGTGCGCTCCCGCTGCTCGATGATGATCTGCGCCTCGTGCTCGCCGGTCACGCCGAGCCCTACGAGCAGGAGCTCCGCCGCCAAGCCGCAGAACTGGGCATCGCGGACCGGGTCCGATTCCCCGGCTGGGTGAGCGGCGAGGACCTCGAGGGCCTGTGGCAGGTGGCCAGCGCAGCGGCGCTTCCGACGCTCGGCGAGGGCTTCGGGCTGCCCCTGCTCGAGGCCATGTCGCGGGGCGTGCCGACGGCCGCATCCGATCTGCCGGTCCTGCGCGAGGTCGGCGCGGACTGGCCGACGTACTTCGACCCACACGATCCGGTCGACGCCGCCCACGCAATCCGCGCCGTGCTCGAGGCGCCCCGCGCGGCTCAGGATGGCATCGATCGCGCCGGCCGTTTCAGCTGGTCAGCTGCGGCGCACCGGACCTGGGATGTCTACGATCGCGCCGTCGCCGCGAAGCGGTCCTGAGCGGAGTGCACGTCGGGCTCAATCTCGTCTACCTGGTGCCCGGCGAGTCCGGCGGGATGGAGGTGTACGCCCGAGAGCTGATCCCTCGTCTCGTCGCCGCCGCGCCGCACCACCACTTCACGGCGTTCCTCAGCCGAGAGGCTCACGCATCCCCAGGACCCTGGCATGAGCTGACCGGGTCCGTGCTGGTCCCGGTCACGGCCGACAACCGCGTGGAGTGGGTGCGGGGCGAGCAGCAGTTGCTGCCGCCCCTCGCGCAGCGGGCCGGAATCGACCTCATGCACAGCCTGGCCAACACCGCTCCGGGGTGGGGCCGATTTCGCCGCGTCGTGACGATCCACGACCTCATCCACCGCGTGATCCCGGATTCGCATCCCGGGCTGCGCTCACTCGGCATGCGCATCCTCGTGCCGCTCGCGGCGCGCCGGTCGCACGGAATCATCGCCGACTCCCACGCCACCGCGCGCGACGTGGAGCACTTCCTGCACGTGGCCTCCGAGAAGATCGATGTCGTCCCCCTCGGCGTCGGCACAACCCAGCGCGTCGCGCCCCGTTCCGAGACCGAGGTCCGCGCCTGGCTGGAAGCCGGGAACCGGCCTTTGGTGCTCAGCGTCTCGGCCAAGCGGGCCCACAAGAACCTGATGCGGCTGATCGACGCGATGGCGCGTATCGACTCGGCGACGCGTCCGCTGCTCGTGCTGCCGGGCTATCACACCGAGTACGAGGATCGGTTGCGCGCCCACGCGGACGCCTGCGGCCTTCGGCGCGATGTCCGGTTCCTGGGCTGGGTCTCACCGCAGGATCTGGAGGGGCTGTACGCGGCGGCCGCCTGCTTCGTGTTCCCGTCGCTGGCCGAGGGATTTGGCCTGCCGGTGCTCGAGGCGATGGTGCGCGGAGTGCCCGTCGCCTGCTCAGGGCGGGGCGCGATCGCGGAGGTCGCCGGCGACGCATCGCTGTTGTTCGATCCGCAATCACCACAGGCCATCGCCGACGCGATTACCCGGGTGGTCACCGACCCGGTCACGGCCGATGGGTTGCGCCGCGCCGGGCTCGAGCAGGCATCGCGATTCAGCTGGGAGGCCACCGCCACGGGCACGCTGGCGGCCTATGCGCGGGCGTGCGGCTGCCCTCGGTCCCCCACCGCCGGGCTCGGGCCGGCGCCGTCATAGGCCCGCGCGACCGTGGCAAGGGACTCCTCCAGCGACAGACGCCGCGCGTTGGCGGCAAACCACGCAGCGGTCGATGCTCGCAGCGCCTCACCGCCTGCGCGGACCGCTGCAATCGCCTCGGCGAGGTCCTCTGCAGACGCCGCGGGGGCCACGAAGCCGTTGACCCCCTCCTCCACGAGCTCGACCGCGGCATTGTCAGGCCCTGCCACGACGATGCTCGGAGTCCCGTACGAGGCGGCCTCAACGACGACCATCCCGTAGCCCTCCCGGCGGGACGGCAGCACCATGCACATGGCATGGGCCAGGCCGCGTTGGACCTCGTCGGTGTCGACGAATCCACGCAGGCGCATCACATCCGCGACCCCGGCGTTGGTGATCGCGTGCCTCACCCGATCCCGCTCCGGCCCGTCGCCGTACACATCGCAGCGCAGGTTTCCGGCCTCCGCGCGCGCCAAAGCGATGGCCGGGGGAAGGGCGTCGACCCCCTTTTCGGGGATGAGCCGACCGGCGAACACCACCACCGGTTCGTGCTCGTGGGCAGGACGCGGCGTGAGCGGCCCGGCGTACTCACCTCGTAGGACCGTGATCGACCCGCGGTAGCCCTCGTCCCGCAGCCGGACAGCGTGCAGTTGAGAGAAGCAGAATGCCTGCTGCGGTATGGCCAGACACAGCCGCTGTACCGCCCAGCCGATCAGCCCGGCCCACCGGCCCAGATACTCGCGCCAGTAGCCGAGCGTCCATGCCTCGTGCCAGTCGACAACGAGGCGATAGCGTCCGAGAGGCCGGCCCACCGCAGCTGCGAGGAGGGAGAAATACGGGAATGATGCGGTGTGGACGGTGTCGTAGCGGCGAGGATGACGGACGAGATGCCACAGCACACCCAATCCAAAGACGAGCGGGGGCAGGATCCTCCGTCGGCCGGACTCGGTGTAGAGGCTCATACGGGGCCCGACAACCTTCACCGCGACGCCGGGGACCCCCGGTTCGGTTCCCGCGACTCCACTGGCGCAGCGTGAGGTATGTGACCCTATGGCCGTCTTCCGCCAGACGCTCCGCGAGGCTGCGAAACCAGCGCTCGGCGCCGCCGATCGTGTGCGGGAACAGGCAGTCGTAGACCAGGCAGATGCGCACGCTCCGCGAGCGTCGCATATCCTCGGAGCGCGCGTCCGTTCCAGGGGCGACAATGTGACCGGCGAAACCTCTGCGTTGCGGGAGCGTTGATGAAGCTTGCAGAGCCCTCGAGCACGACCCATCAACCATCGGCGGGATCGACCGCGGCTGACGAACAGACGATCACCGTCTCGGTCGTCATCCCGTGCCTCAACGAGGCCGAGAACATCGCGCGGTGCGTCTCGCGGGCCCGCGAGGTCCTTCACGAGAACGACCTACCGGGCGAGGTCATCGTGGCGGACAATGACTCCGAGGACGGCAGCGCGCTGCTCGCGGCCGAGGCCGGCGCGCTGGTCGTCCACGAGCCGCGAGCGAGGCTATGGCAGCGCGTACATGGCCGGCTTCGCGGTCGCCCGCGGCCGGTACATCGTGATGGCCGATGCCGACCTCACGTACGACTTCGAGGAGATCCCCCAGTTCATCGCGGAACTCGACGAGGGTGCGGACATGGTGATCGGCAACCGGATGAAGAACATCCATCCGGGCGCCATGCCGTGGCACCACCGCTACATCGGAAACCCTTTGCTCTCGGGTTTCCTGAACGTCCTGTTCAAGACCGGCATCGACGATGCCCACTGTGGGATGCGAGCCGTCCGACGTGACGTCCTGCCTCGGCTCGGCCTGCGCACGACCGGCATGGAGTTCGCTTCCGAGATGGTCATCCGCGCGGCGAAGGAGAACTTGGTCCTTGCCCAATTCGACGATCGAGTACCACCCGCGGGGAGGCGAGTCCAAGCTCTCGAGCTTCCGAGACGGGTGGCGCCATCTCCGCTTCCTGCTCGTCCACTCCCCCAACTACCTCTTCATCTTGCCCGGCGCGGTCATGTTCTTGATCGGAGTGCTCGTCGAGGCCATCGTGATCGCGCGTATCGGCGTGTTCGGGCGTGAATGGGACATCCACGCGCTCATAGGCGGCGCGCTGCTGGCCATCGTCGGCACTCAGGTCATCTCACTGGGGATCTGCGCCCACGCCTACGCGACTTACTTCATGGGCGAGAAGGACCGCTGGTTCGACTGGCTGCGCGCGAGGCTGAGGTTGGAGCACGGCCTCCTGCTTGGAGGCGTCGTGGTCCTCGCGGGGATCATTGTCGGAGTGGTCATCGTCCTGGACTGGATCCACCACGGATTTGGCGTGCTGGGCGAGGAACGAATGGCGGTGCTGGCCGCGACGCTCATCATCGTCGGGCATCCAGATCTTCTTCTCCTCGTTCCTTCTCTCCATCCTCGGGTTGCGGCGGCGTGACCAGACCAGCCGCTACCTCGCCGAGCGTCACTGATCCGGACCTCGGCACCCTCCACCCGCGTGCGTCGCGCCGCTCGGGCCGGGCGCAGGGCGGGGTCATGGCGCCCGCCACGTCCCCCAGCCCCATTGGCAGTCCTTCTGGCGATCGTCGTAGCGATCGGGCTGAGCTGGGCTCTGATGGTCGCACCGTGGCAATCGCCCGACGAGACCACCCATTTCGCCTACGCGCAGGATCTCGGTGAGAGCTTCCGGCTGCCCGGCGTGGCCGGCAGGCCTTCGGTCTCGAGCGATCAAAGCACCGCGGACGCCGCAGCAGGGGCCAGCCGCACGGCGTTCTACCCGCGGGCGGCGCCCCCCGAGTGGAGTCGTGCGGCATACCGGGCGTACCTTGCCCGCGAGCACGCGCCAGACCCACCGTCGAAGGACGACGGAGGAGGCTCGCTGGCGGCGAACTCGAACCCTCCGCTCTACTACCTCTATGCCGCCGGCGCATATTCATTGGATCGAGGTGGGACGGCGTTCGGCCGCCTCTACGCGATCAGGCTGGCAGGGGTGCTGCTCCTCGTTGCCACGACGATCGGAGCCTGGCTGCTGGCCGGCGAGGTGTTCGGTCGCCGTCGCCTTCCTCAGTTGGCGTGCGCGAGCGTCGCTGGGCTGCTGCCCATGGCCGCGTTCATGTCCACGGCGGTCAATCCCGACGCGCTCCTGATCGCGACGTGGACATTCGCGCTGTGGCTGGGGGCTCGCGTGATCAACCACCGAGTGCGGTTCGCCGACGCGGTTGCCCTCGCCGCTGTGACGGCCGCCGCGATCCTGACCAAGGCGACGTCGTACGCGCTGGTGCCGCCCGTCCTGCTCGCTGTGCTGCTGGGCTGGCAGCGCCTTCCCGCCATCGAGCGGCGGGGCGCGCTGCCGGCGCTCGGCGCCGCGGCTCTGACACTCGCTGTCCCCGTCCTGGGATGGGTGGTCTTCGCCCACTTCACCGGCCGTTCGGCCATCAATGCGGTCGGAACCTCAGCCGCGCACCCGTTCAAGGTCACTGAGTTCCTCAGCTACCTATGGCAGTTCTACCTCCCGCGACTGCCGTTCCTCACGCCATTTCGGACGACGCCGCAGCTCCCCCTGTACGACGTGTGGGTCTGGCAGCTCACCGGTGTCTTCGGCTGGCTGGACGTCTACCTACCGCTGTGGATCTACAAGGTTGCCGCCGCGGTGGGCGGGCTCATCGCGATCGGCGGGATCGTACTCCTGGCCCGGCTGCGCGATCGTCGTCATCTGGCCCTCGTGGGATTTTTCGCACTCGCCGTGCTGTCGCTGCTCGGGCTCCTGCATGTCACCGAGTACCGCGCGGTCATCGCCGGGTCGCCGACCTTCCTCCAGGGCAGGTACCTGCTGCCCGTGGTCGGGATCATGGGGCTCGCCGCGGCATTCATCGTCAACGCGGTGCCACGGCGCGTTCGCGCCCCGGCGTGTGGGCTCGTTGTCACAACTCTGCTCACTCTGCAGGTCGTCTCGCTCGTCGCGGTGCTGGGGGCGTACTACCTGTGAGAACGGTCACCCTCCGCGGCTCGTCATTCGCATGCGCAGGTATCGCGCTGGCCGCGCTGATTGCGCTTCTGCTGGCCGGCTCACGCGGCCAGGCGTCCCGCGTCTACTCCCTGGACGCCCCGAACCAGACCGAGGTCGCCCTCATCCGAACGCCTGGGCGCACGCTATGCCAAGGCCCCATCACCAGCCCGTCGCCGTTTCGGCAGGTCGCGATCTGGGGGCAATCGGTCGTCGGCACCGCGCGGGTCAACGTCACGGTACGCGATGCCCGGACCGGCACCCCACTCAGCACGGGACACCTGACGGCGACCACCACTCCGGGAGAGTGGACGGCCCGGCTCCGAAACGAGGTCGGAGCACGGCCGATCCGGGTGTGCCTGTCCGGCGCACTCAATACGTTCTCGCTCCAGGGGTCACAGCCAGTCGATCCCCATGTGGTTCTCACCGGCCGCCCGCCGGGGGCACAGTTCTCGTTGGCGTTGGTCAGCGCGGGCCATCGCGCGCTGCTCGGATCACTTTCATCGGCGTTTTCGCGTGCGTCGCTGTTGCGGCCCAGCTGGGTGGGAGCCTGGACGTTCTGGGTGCTCCTCGTCGCTGTGGCCTTGACGTTCGGCGGCGCGGTGGTTGCGGTCGTCAGCGCCGCCGTCGCCGATGAGTCGCCCGCCGAAGGACGCCGGGCGGACGAGCACGCTGGACGCCGAGGCCGGCGAGGATCGTCCGCAGCCCGTCTCGTAGGGCGACCTGCGCCTCCCACCCGAGCTCCTGGCGGGCCCGGGTGACGTCCAGGCAGCTACGGCGCACCTCGCCGGGCCGCTCGGGCTCGAACACCGGATCGGCGAGCGGACGGTCGGGGTCGACCTCCCGGAGAGCCTCAAGGAGCTGGACCACGGAGGTCTCCTGCCCGTGGCCGATGTTGACCGGCCCGGTGATCTCCGGCATCGGCGGCAAGCAGATTCGCCCTGACCACGTCGGCCACGTCGACCCAGTCGCGCGTCTGACCGCCGTCGCCGAACACCGTCGGGGCGGTGCCGTCGATCAGGTGGCCGCAGAAGATCGCCACCACGCCCGCCTCGCCGTGCACGTCCTGGCGCGGCCCGTAGACGTTGCCGTAGCGCAGCGAGACGGTGGACAGCCCGTGCAGGCGGGTGTACAGCGCGCAGTAGCCCTCGGCGCCCAGCTTGCTCTGGCCATACGGGGCCAGCGGCCGGATCGGGCTGTCCTCGGGCGTCGGCAGCACGTCGGAGTCGCCGTACAGGCCGCCGCCGGTGGACGTGTTGACGACGCGGCGCACGCCGGTGGCCCGGGCCGCCTCGAGCATCGCAATGGTCCCCAGCACGTTGGTCTGAGCATCGTCGGCGGGACGCTCGACCGAGTGGCGGACATCGATCTGGGCGGCCAGATGGAAGACGGTCTGCGGCCGCGCCGCCTCGAAGATGGCGGCCACGGCGGCCGCGTCACGGACGTCGACGATCTCGAGGGTTGCGCCACTTTGCAGCGCGTTGGCGAGGTTTTCGCGCTTGCCCGTGAGGAGGTTGTCGATGACCGTCACCCGGTCGCCGCGCGCCACCAGGGCGTCGACGAGGTTGGATCCGATGAAGCCGGCGCCGCCGGTGACCACGCAGTCCATGGGATGCTGGAGATTACGTCCCGTGGGTAGTTGCGGCTCTGTGACCGCCACGGAGCCGGTCCTCGTGCTGTTTGCAACTTTTCTGACGTTCGTCCACTAATGGACGCAACCCCGTAACTTGCGGGCATCATCCTCGTTCCTGCGCATAACCTCTGAGAAATCCAGTCTCGAAATGCGAGGAGACCTCACCCCGTCCATGGCCCCCCAGGCTTCTTTAGAGCCACAGACCGCTACGCCCGTGCCCCCGCCTGACTCGGCGGAGGTCCTCGGCGTGCCGCTGGGGCTGACCGATTACAACGGCGCGCTGGACTGGATCGACAGCATGGTTGCGGCCCGCCAGCGCGGCTACGTGTGCGTCTGCAACGTGCACGCCGTGATGGCGTCCGCGGAGGATCCGGAGCTGCGCTCGGCGCTGATGGGCTCGTCGGTCAACGTCCCCGACGGGCAGCCGCTGGTGTGGGCGCTCAACCTGCTGGGGCACTCGCTGTCTGACCGCGTCTACGGGCCGGAGCTGATGGCGCGCTCCTGCGCCCGCGCCGCCGCCTCGGGCCAGCGGATCTACCTGTACGGGGGCCGTAACCAGGGCGCGCTCGTGCAATTGGCGCTCAACCTGCGCCAGCGCTACCCCGGCGTCCGGATCGTGGGCGGCTATTCCCCCCCGCACCGGCCGCTCACCGGCGAGGAGCGCGAGGCTGTCATCAAGGAGATCAACGGCTCGCGCGCCGACGTGGTGTGGGTCGGGATCGGCGTCCCCAAGCAGGAGAAGTGGATGGCCGACATGCGCGACGAGCTCCAGGCACCGGTCCTGGTCGGCGTCGGCGCCGCGTTCGACTTCCACGCCGGTCTCGTCCCCCAGGCCCCGAACGTGCTTCAGGAGTCCGGGCTGGAGTGGGCCTACCGGCTGGCCCACGAGCCACGGCGCCTGTGGCGGCGTTACACGCGGTACAACCCGCGCTTCATCGGGGCGTTCGCGCGCCAGCTGCGCGACCACCGTCAGCAGGGCCGACAGGCCCACTGATCAGGACGCCGCGGTGCCGGGCGACGCCGCCACCGCGGCGCGCGGCCTCAGAAGCCGCCGCAACGCCTGCACCACATCGTCCTGGTCGGCCTCGCTGAGCGCCGGTCCGAGCGGGAGGCTGAGCGTTCGCCCAGAGATCCGAGTCGCGACCGGGAAATCGGACGGCGCCAGCCGATACCGGTCTCGATAGTAGGGATGCAGATGAATCGCGCGGTAGTGGACTCCGGTGCCGATGTTCTGCTCGTGCAGCGCCTGGAGCAGTTCGTCACGGCGCAGCGGGGCGCGGTGAGACAGCCGCACCTGGTAGAGGTGACGGGCGTGGCGGGTGTGCGACGCCGGCGGCGGAGGGGTGTCGAGCGGCAGGCCGTCCAGCAGCTCGTCGTAGCGCTCCCAGAGCTCGCGGCGCCGTTCGATCCAGCCGTCGAGCTGAGGCAGCTGGTGGAGGCCCAGGGCCGCCTGGACATCGGTCATGTTGAACTTGAACCCGGGCTCGACGGCCTCGTAATGGCGGAAGCCGCGGTCGGTGAACCGTTGCCAGGCGCCGGCGCTCAACCCGTGCAGCGCCAACCGCTCGACCCGCTCGGCGATCGGGGCCGACTCGGTGACGATCGCGCCGCCCTCGATCGTCGTGATGTTCTTGGTCGCGTAGAACGAGAATGCGGTGAGGTTGCCAAACGACCCGATCCGTCGCCCGCGCCATTCGGCGCCGATGGCGTGCGCCGCGTCCTCGATCACCTCAAGCGCGTAGCGATCGCCGATCTGGCGCAGCCGGTCCATGTCGACGGGCCGCCCCGCCAGATGGACCGGCATCAGTGCTCTCGTGCGCGGAGTGATCGCCGCCTCCGCGGCGTCGAGATCGATGAGGCCGTGGCCCGGCTCGCTGTCGACCAGCACCGGCGTCGCCCCCGCATGCTCGACGGCGTTCGCCGAGGCCACGAACGTCATCGCGGGGACAAGGACCTCGTCGCCCGGCCCGATGCCGAGCGCGATGAGCGACAGCGTCAGCGCCGCCGTGCACGAGGCCAGACAGCGGACATGCGGGACATCGACATACTCCGACAGCATGGTCTCGAAGCGGTGCACCTTCGGTCCGGTGCCGACCCACCCCGAGCGCAGCGAATCGACGACCTCGGCGATCTCCGCTTCGCCGATCGTCGGACTCCCGAAGATCAAGAAATTCTCACGCATATGGGGGCGCGCCGACGGGCGCGTATGTGTCTGACTGCGCGTTGGGCCCCCGATCCGTCTCGTGCGCCGAGGGCGTCGCGAGCGACTCCGCCCAAGAGTATTGCGCGACGAGCCTCCAACCATTAGAGAGTTCCTAATCAACCCGTCTTCACCATGAACGCTGCGCGTGACATGCCGATAGCGTCGATCGTGATCCCGGCCTACAGGGCGCCGGATTACCTGGACGTGACACTGCGCTCGATCACGCCCCAGGCGCAGGCCGCGGGCGCCGAGGTGATCGTGGTGAGCGACGGTCCCGACGCCGCGAACGCCGACGTCGCGGATCGCCACGGTGCGCGGCTGGTCACGCTGCCCGTGCATGGCGGGCTCAACACCGCCCGCAACGCGGGCATCGACGCCGCTCGCAGCGACCTCATCGTGTTCGTCGACCAGGACGTCGATGCCCCTGACGGCTGGCTGGAGGCCGTGATCGCCGGCGCCGCGGCATATCCGGAGCTCGAGGTCTTCGGCGGCCCGATCCGCGCTCGGCTCGAGTCTGCGCTGCCCGCCTGTGGCCGCCATCCGCCGCCCATCACCACCCTCGACGCCGGGCCGCTCGACTGTGACGTTCCGTTCGTCTGGGGCGCCAACATGACGATGCGGCGCCGCGCGTTCGAGCGCGTCGGAATGTTCGACCCGGGCCTGCTCGGCCGTGGCGACGAGGAGGAGTGGCTCCTGCGCTATCGAGCGGCGGGCGGGCGCATCCGCTACATCGCGGCCGCCGCCATCGATCACCGCCGGACTGCCGCGGACTCGCGGCTCAGCGCTCTGGCGCGGGCCGCCTACGGCCAGGGCCGCGAGGTGCGCCACCACGATCGCCGCAGCGGTAAGGCACGCCCCGTCTCCGCGGAGCTGAACACGCTTGCCGGCTGCGCCTGGCACACGGTGCGACGCCGGTGCGCCTATGGGATCGTCATGGGCGCCCGTACCGCCGGGACCCTGCGCGAGGCGCTTGCGGAGCGCCGTGGCTGACCCGGCCGCCGACTTCCTCTCGGGCACCAGCGGGCAGGTGTACGGGATCCGCGCCACCACCCGCGCGGTCATCGCCGATGCGGTGGCGGATTCCTGGGCGATCGCCCGGCTGGAGCCGTGGCGGCTGCGACGGGCAGCCGCGGCGAGCCCGCGCCGCCGGGTGCTCGCACTGGCCGTGGAGCGCGAGGACGAGCCCAGCCTCCTCCCCGCCGCGCGTGCGGAGCTGCTGCGGTCCCATCACGACGTGCGGTTTGACCGGACCGGCGTGGGTGACCGGGGCAAGTTCGAGAATCTCAACGACCTGCTCGAGCGCAACCCGCCCGATGGGCACGATTGGCTGCTGGTGCTCGATGACGACGTCGCGCTTCCGCGCGGGTTCCTCGATGCCTTCCTCTTCCTCGTCGAGCGCTTCGGCCTGCGGATCGCGCAGCCGGCGCATCGCGCCTTCTCGCATGCGGCATGGCAGGTGACCCGGCGCCGGCCAGGCGGGCTGGTACGGGAGACGGCGTTCGTCGAGATCGGGCCCGTGTCGGCCTTCCACGCCATCACCTTCAGCGCGCTGCTCCCGTTCCCACCGCTGCGCGCCGGCTGGGGCCTGGACGCGCACTGGGCCGCGATCGCACAGGCGCAGAAGTGGCCGATCGGCATCGTCGACGCGACCCCGATCCGGCATCAGGCGCGGCGGATCGCCGCCTCCTACGATCGCGAGGAGGCGATCGCCGAGGGACGCCGCTTTCTCGCCGGGCGCTCGTACGTCACCGCCGCGCAGGCGCAGCGGAC
>CAVOHJ010000016.1:0-47543 GCA_963695625.1 uncultured Actinomycetota bacterium
TCGCCCAGCAGGGCGTTAAGGTTCTCAAACTTGCCGCGGTCTCCAGCGACCGTAGTGGCGACGTGGACCTCGTGGCGGGACTTCAACAACTGCAGGCGCGCGAGCTCGAGTACGTTGGGCACGCTCGGCGCGCTCTACCCCGAGGGCTAGGACGCGACGGCGCGGCGCCGACCGGACGGCTCGCCGCAGCCGCTCCGACTCCAGGCGGAGAGAGCGAGATGGCGTCGCAGATCGCATCCCGAGCGATTGCCCCGGTAGTGGCGCGGATGCCCCATACCTGCCCGCTGGTACCGGACAGGAAGTCGTCGGCGGCGCGGGACCCGCTCACTGAGCCCCCGTCAGCGCCTCGCGCAGCCGGCCTGCCGCGTGCGCGGCCAGGGAGCACGCCGTTGGCGCAGCGGCGGCGGAAGATGTGCCACAGGCAGCCGACCAGGGTCGCGCATCTCGGCAGGCTAGCGAGGCGCCGCGCCCTTGCGACGTCGTAGCGGCGGGCGGCCCGGCCGTGGCCGTAGGCGGCCGCGGGCGAGCGGCCGCAGGGTCGAGTCGGGCCGAGCGGCGGTGGTCAGCCCGGCGTCGGCGAGGTAGCGCACGCGCCGCCGCTCGCGAGTAGCGGCGCTCCCAGTCCTCCTCGTCGCCGCGGCCGCGGATGGACTCGTCAAACCGGCCCGTCCGTTCCAACGCCGGCGGCGGAGGCCATGTTCGCGCTCCACACCAGCGCCACGTCGCGGTCGGCCGGTGCCGAGGTCGAGCGTGGTGATCGGCGCGCTCTCGCGGCCGCAGGCCGCGGGCCGCCGCCCTCCAGCCGGGCGCGGATCGGGCCGCCGAACACGTCGTAGTCGGGGGCCGCGGCGACTCCGTCCAGCAGCGCCGCGCAACCAGCCCGCCGGGGCCTCGACGTCGTCGTCGATGAGGACGATCAGGTCGCTCCGGGCGGCGTCGATCCCGGCATTGCGGGCGGCGTTCGCGCCTCCCGGCGGGGCGAGCCCAGAACACGCGCGCCGTAGCGGCGCGCCACCGCCGCGGTCGCCGGGTCGCCGCCGTCGTTGACGACCAGCACCTCGGCGCCGGCGCCGCCGGCCTGGGGCGCGATCGAGGCCAGCGCCACGTCCAGATAGTCGGGGCGGTCGCCTGGTGGGGATCACGATCGTGGCTGTCGGCGGGGACGACACGACCAGGGATTCTGCCCGGGACCGGAGCGGAGGCCGGTCGGGGCCGGCTCTCAGCGTGAGCGCGACAGCTCGCGGCGGTGCTCGAGCAGCTGGCGCGCGAACGCGCCGATGAAGCGCGGGTTGTAGCGGGTGTAGCGCCGCCAGAGCCGGCGGGGCTCGTGGGCGAGGCGGTAGGCCCATTCCAGTCCTGACTCCTGGAGCAGGTTCGGGGCCTGGGGGACGAGGCCGGCGTGGAAGTCAAACGCGGCGCCGACGCCGACCAGGACCGGTGCCTGGAGTTCGTCGCGCATCTCGGCCATCCACTTCTCCTGCTTGGGGACCCCGATCCCGACCCACACCACGTCGGCGCGCGATCCGTTGATCTCGTTGACGACGGCCTTGCGCTCCTCGCTCGGTGAGCGGCCGGTGCGGGGGGAGTAGCCGCCCACGATCCGGACGCCGGGGTAGCGCTGGCGCAGGTTGAGCGCCAGTTGCACGAGCGCGCCCTGGTTGCGGCCCCCGTAGAGGTAGATCCGCTGGCCCGAGGCGGCCGCGCGGGCGCAGGAGCGCGCCATCAGCTCCGGGCCGTAGACGCGGTCGTCAGTGAGTGGCCCAGCAGAGTTGAGCGCCCACACCAGCGGCTGCCCGTCGGGGACGTTGACCGAGGAGCCCATCAGCGCCGAGCGCAGCTCCGGATCCTCTGCGGACGCCATCACGGCGTGCACGTTGCAGACGCACACGTAGCCCCGCTGGCGGACCGCGACCATGCGGTCGATCCAGTCCAGCGTGGCGTCGTAATCGGTCAGCCCCAGCGGCACGCCGAGCACCTCCGCGGTGTCAGGCGCGGGCACGCGCGTCGTGAATTCTGGCTCCAGCGAACCTTGTGGGCGCATCGGGGTGGTGAGGTCTCCTCGCATTCCGAGACTGGACTTTCTCTGAGGTTATGCGCAGCAACGAGGACCGTGCCCCCAAGTTACGGCCTTCCCTCCATTAGTGGACGAACGTCAGAAAAGTTGCAGACGCCACGAAAACCGCCGCCCGAGCACCGGCCCACGCGGCCGCTCACCCCGACGACACCCCCTCCGACGCCTCCAGACCGTAACCTGCAACGCCCAATGGAAGGCGCGCGGCGGCTACGTGGACCGGTTGCGGCTGGGATGACGCCGAGCCTCTCGGTCATCGTCGTCGCCCATAACTCGCTGGAGGACCTGCGCGGCACGTTGCCGCCGCTCATGAGCGAGCTCGCCCCCGCTGACGAGGTGATCGTCGTCGACAACGGGTCGGCTGACGGCCTCGCGCGACGCGCTGCGGCGGCTGTTCCCGGCGGTGCGCCTGATGGTCGCGCCGCGGAAATCTCGGCTTTGCGGCCGGCGCCAACCTCGGCGCGCGCGCCGCGCGTGGCGACCTGCTGGTCCTTCTCAACCCCGACGCGTCGGTCCAGCCCGGCTGGGGCGAGGCGATCCGCGAGCTCTGGGGGGGTCAGTGGGCGGCCTGGATGGGCCTGGTCACGATGGACGGCGGCGCGGCGATCAACACCAGCGGCGGCGTCCTGCACTTCACCGGGCTCGGCTGGGCCGGGCAGCGCGGGAGCCCCGGCGAGCGCCGCGCCCGCGGCCGTAACGGAGGTCGGCGTTCCTCTCCGGCGCGTGCCTGGCCATCCCGCGGACGACATGGGCCGCAGCGGGGGGGTTCCCCGAGCACTTCTTCATGTACTGCGAGGACGTCGACCTGTCGCTGCGTCTGCGGCTGACGGGCGGGCGGATCGCCGTCGATCCCGCAGGGCCGTCGTCGTCCACGACTACGACTTCCACAAGGGGCCGCCAAGTGGCGGCTGCTCGAGCGCAACCGCTGGGCCACGATCGTCCGCACCTACCCGCCATCCCTGCTCGCGCTCTGATCTCCCCGGCGCTTGCCGCGGCCGAGCTGGCGATATGGCTGGTCGCGATCCGCGGGGGGTGGGCGCGGATGAAGGCCTGCGCCACCCTCGATGTCGTCCGCGCGCTTCCGCGCCTGCGCCGGGAGCGGCGCGCGATTCAGGCCACGCGGACGATCGGCGCCGCCGCGTTCGCCGCGGGGCTCACCGACGAGCTCTCCTCGGCCTATCTCGGCGATCTTGCGGACAATCCGTGGGTTGCGAGGGTCCTGGCCCTGTACTGGCGAGCAGTGCAGGCGCTCCTAGCCCGCAGTGGCGGCGATTGTGCCCGGGACTGGAGCGGAGGCCGGTCGGGACCGGCTCTCAGCGTGAGCGCGACAGCTCGCGGCGGTGCTCGCGGAGCTGGCGCGCGAACGCCCCGATGAAGCGTGGGTTGTAGCGGGTGTAGCGCCGCCAGAGCCGGCGGGGCTCGTGGGCGAGGCGGTAGGCCCATTCCAGTCCGGACTCCTGCAGCAGGTTCGGGGCTTGGGGGACGAGGCCGGCGTGGAAGTCAAACGCGGCTCCGACGCCGACCAGGACCGGTGCCTGGAGTTCGTCGCGCATCTCGGCCATCCACTTCTCCTGCTTGGGGACCCCGATCCCGACCCACACCACGTCGGCGCGCGATCCGTTGATCTCGTTGATGACGGCCTTGCGCTCCTCGCTGGTGAGCGCCCGGTGCGGGGGGGAGTAGCCGCCCACGATCCGGACGCCGGGGTAGCGCTGGCGCAGGTTGAGCGCCAGTTGCACGAGCGCGCCCTGGTTGCGGCCCCCGTAGAGGTAGATCCGCTGGCCCGAGGCGGCCGCGCGGGCGCAGGAGCGCGCCATCAGCTCCGGGCCGTAGACGCGGTCTGTCAGTGAGTGGCCCAGCAAGTTGAGCGCCCACACCAGCGGCTGCCCGTCGGGGACGTTGACCGAGGAGCCCATCAGCGCCGAGTGCAGCTCCGGATCCTCTGCGGACGCCATCACGGCGTGCACGTTGCAGACGCACACGTAGCCCCGCTGGCGGACCGCGACCATGCGGTCGATCCAGTCCAGCGTGGCGTCGTAATCGGTCAGCCCCAGCGGCACGCCGAGCACCTCCGCGGTGTCAGGCGCGGGCACGCGCGTCGTGAATTCTGGCTCCAGCGAACCTTGTGGGCGCATCGGGGTGGTGAGGTCTCCTCGCATTCCGAGACTGACTTTCTCTGAGGTTATGCGCAGCAACGAGGACCGTGCCCCCAAGTTACGGCCTTCCCTCCATTAGTGGACGAACGTCAGAAAAGTTGCAGACGCCACGAGGACGCGGCCTCGTGGCCGTAAACAGCCGAAACCGCGTCGGCAACGTAATCTTCCAGCCCGCTATGGACTGCGTGGTCACCGGCGGCGCCGGCTTCATCGGATCCAACCTGGTCGACGCACTGGTGGCGCGCGGCGACCGGGTCACGGTCATCGACAACTTCGTCACCGGCAAGCGCGAAAACCTCACCAACGCTCTACAGGGCGGAGCAACGCTCGAGACAGTGGACATGCGCGATGCCGCCAGAGTGGCCGCCGTCTTCGACGCTGCCCGGCCGCAGACCGTGTTCCATCTGGCGGCCCAGATCGACGTCCGGCACTCGGTGGACCGCCCCGCCGACGACGCCCAGACCAACGTACTCGGGACGATCGCGGTACTCGAGGCCGCCCGCGCCACCGGCGTCACGCGTGTGGTGAACACCTCGACCGGGGGTGGCCTGTACGGCGACGCCGACGTGCTGCCGACGCCCGAGGACAGCCCGATCCGGCCGCTGGCGCCCTACGGCCAGAGCAAGCTCTGCGCCGAGGGCTACTGCGCGCTTTACACTCGCCTGCACGGGCTGTCCACCGTCTCGCTGCGCTACGGCAACGTCTACGGGCCCCGCCAGGACGTGCACGGTGAGGCGGGCGTGGTGGCGATCTTCTGCGGCCATCTGATCGACGGCACGGCGCCGACGGTGTTCGGCGACGGCGGTCAGACGCGCGACTGGGTCGACGTGGCCGACGTCGTGGCCGCCAATCTGTCGGCCGCTGACTCGGAGATCACCGGGCCGGTCAACATCGGCCACGGCCAGGAGACCCCGGTGATCGCGCTGCTGGACGCGCTGCGCGAGGTCGCGCCCGATCGGCCGCTCGCCGACCCGATCTTCGCCCCCGATCGGCCTGGCGAGGTCCGCCGCAGTTGCCTAGACATCACCCGGGCGCGCGCGGAACTGGGCTGGGAGGCAGAGGTGTCGCTCCACGACGGGCTCCGGATCATCCTGTCCGGTCTCTAGCTACTGGCCAGGGGGCGGCGCACGATCCGCGCCTCATGCCCAGTAGCTAAGCTCGCGCCCATGCCTCCCAGTGAGTCGCAGACGACACGATGGCCGATCACCTCGGTGCGGGAACTGCTCGCCGATCCGCCTCTCGTGCACGAGTGGATGAGCGCGGACGGCCTCATGACGCATGGCCTGCTTCCCGAGGCACTGGCGTTCATTGAATCGACCGTGGCACCCGGTCAGCGCACCCTCGAAACCGGCTCCGGCCTGAGCACCATCGCGTTCGCTTTGCGTGGCGCGGAACACACGTGCGTTGTTCCGGATGCCGCCGAGCCTGAGCGGATACACGCCTATTGCGCAGAGCGGGCCATCGACGCGAGCCGCCTCACGTTCCACATTGCGCCCTCTGAGCGCGCCCTACCGTCGCTCGATCTCGAGCCGCTCGACGTCGTTCTGATCGACGGCTCGCATTCCTTCCCGCAGGTCTTCATCGATTGGTTCTACACGCAGACGGCGCTCAAGGTGGGCGGGACGCTGCTCGTCGATGATGTCCACATCTGGACCGGGAAGGTCCTGCGCGACTTCCTCGTTGCGGAGCCGGAGTGGGAGCTCATCGAGCGCTGGGCAGGACGCACGGTTGCGTTCCGCAAGGTGAGGGAGGCTGACGTCGCCAAGGACTGGGCCGACCAGCCGTTCATCTGGAGGCGAACGCGACCAGCGACGCTCGGGCGGATGCGTATGGCCTTGGGGCTCGCTCGGTCGGGCGACTTCAATGAGATCGCTCGGCGCCTGCAAGCGCTGCTCGCCGATAAGCGGTCACGTGACCGTCGGCGCAGCGGTCCCAGGTGAACTGCGCGGCGCGCTCGAACCCGGCCGCGATACGTCGCTCACGGTCGGTGTCGTCGGTCGCGAGACGGCGTATCGCCTCGGCCATCGCGTCGACGTCGACGGCGTCGAAGAGCAGCCCGGCGTCACCGACGACCTCCGGGAGCGCGGATCGGTCGGACGCCGCGACCGGGCACCCGCACGCCATCGCCTCGATGACAGGGATGCCGAAGCCCTCGAAGAGGCTTGGGAAGATCATGCCGGTGGCGCGGCGATACAGGGCTGGAACCATCTCGGCCGGGACGTGGCCGAGATGTTGGATCCGCTCTCCGACGCCGAGTCGGCGAGCTCGCTCCAGGAGCGATTCGCGCCGCCCGTAGTCCTGGCCGGTCAACACGAGCGAGATGTCGCGATCGTCGCTGGCGGCGAGGGCGTCGACGAGGCGGTCGTGGTTCTTGTGTGGCCACATGTTCGCCGGATACAGCAGGAAGCGCTCGGGCAGCCAGACAGGAGCCAGCCTTCCAGCCTCACCGGCGGGCGCCTCGGGCGAGAAGCGTGCGTGGTCGATGCCGTGCGCCACCACGTCAACACGCTCTGGGGCGATGCCGAGGTGCTCGACGATCTGGTCGCGAGCATGACGCGTTGCCGTCACGACGCGCGTCGCGCGTTGCGCCGCGCGGTCGTAGGCCAAGCGACGGAAGAGCAGTTCGGCACGCGAGAACCACTCGGGGTGCTCGCGATGCTGCATGTCCTGAAGCGTGAGCACGGTCGGCAGCGCACCGACGTGCGGCAGTGGAATCGTCATCGGGTAGTGCAGGACGTCGAGCCCGCGTGTCGTTCGCGCCTCGAGCACCCGCGCGCCGGCACGCATGCGCGCCATCGCCGACACGCGCGTGAGGTAGCCGCTGTCAAAGCGGCCTGGCATTGCGACAAGCTCGACGTTGCCTGTGGCCCGCGAGGCATAGGCTCCGGCGGCGGCGGTGTTGGCGATGAGGCGAAGGCGAAGCTCACCGTGGTTCCGGCGCCGAAGCCCGTCGAGCACTCCACGTGCGTACGATTCCGCGCCGCCGACGAAGCCGGGGACGAGCGTGGCAAGGCTGTACCCGACGCTTAGCGGGGCCCCTGTCGCGAGCCTGGTCGACATCCTGGGCATTGTCGCCAATGGTGGCCACCGACGTCGGCCGCACAGTGTCCCTGGGACCGACAGTTAGGGGCGCCAGCCGCTCAGGCCGGCTCGAGCGGGGAGCCTGGTGACCACGAGCGCCACGGAGAACAGCACGAGGCCGAGGACGAACGCCAGGGCGCCGCGCGCGCCGGCGACCCAGGGGATCGCGAAGCAGGCCGCCGGAAGCAAGCCGACGCGCACCAGGTCCGCCACCCGCGCGGCGCCCTCGTGGAGCGCGTCACGGCGATAGAGAAGCCCATAGAGCCCGGCGGCGAACGTCAGCGAGCTGACCGACGTGGCGAGGCCGAGCTCGACGATCCCGCCCACAGTCACGGCCGCCGCAGCCAGCCCGGCTTGCAGCAACGCGACGACGATTGCGAGGCACGCGATCTCCGCGTGGCGGTGCAGTGCGTACAAGGCCACGAGTGGGACCGCGGTGGCAATCGCGGCGAGGATCGCCGGCGTCATCGCAAGGAAGGCGCCGATCACGTCGTCCACGTGGTGTGAGCCGAAGCCGCTCAGGACGGGCGCCGCTACGGCGGGGCCCACAAGCGCCACGCCGGCGATGACCGGCACGAGGATGAGGACGGCGAGGCGGAAGCCACGTCCCACGACCGGGCTGAGCGAGGCGGGGTCGCGATCCCAGCCGGTCGCGATGGGCGCGGCGGCGACGATCGAGACCGAGCCGGCGAGCACCGAGACGAGCACCTGTGTGCCGAGGAAGCCGTACGAGAAGCTCGTCGGCGCACCGGCGCCGAGCCTGGGCGCCGCAGCCATCGCGATCACGTACTGCAATTGCGGCGCCGCTACCGAGGCCGCGCCGACGAGCATAAGGCCGGCCCGTCGGGCTGCTCCGTGCCGTGCCGCCCCGAATTGCGGGCGCCAGCCAGCGGCGAGGAGGCCCCAGAGCACGGGCATCGCTGTGACAACGGAGCCGATGAGGAGCGCGACGGCGACCGCGTCGACACCTAATGGGCCGGCGAGGACCAGGAACGCCACCACGGTCGAGAGGCTGCCCGCGACGTAGCCGCCAGCGGCCTGCCCGAAGCGCCCAAGGACCCCGAGCATCGCGGCGCCAAGTGCGGCGACGAGCTGCGCGCCAGCGGCCGGCCACAGCACGAGGAATGCGTCGCGCGCGGTTGACCGCGCCACGTGCGAGCCGGTGAGCAGGCTAGCCAAGGGACCACCCAGCGGAACGAAGACGATGCCGCATCCAAGCCACAGCACACCCAGGCCGAGCAGGTAGCGATTGAACGGCGCATAGCGCGTCTCCCCTCGGATGAGGCGTGGCACCACCGTCAGGCGGGTGCTCTGGGCGATGAGCAAGACCAGCCCATAGACCGAGTACGCCGCGAAGAACCCGTCGGTTCTGCCCGAGCTGCCAAAGCGCGAGGCGATGAGGATCGCCATCAAGCCGCCCGTCGCCATTGCCGCCGCCTGACCGCCGCTCGTGAGCACGATCGAGCGCGACATCCGACGCTCCGCCGGCGCCGGCTCGGCTGTCAGCGCGGGCGCGCCGGCGTCAACAGCGTCGCTGGCGATGGCCTCGTTGACACCGTCGATCGCGGGATGCACGCCGGTGACGCTACACGCCGCTCGCTCGCCGCTGACCCCCGTCAATGCCTCGAGCGCGAGCCGGTGAACTCCTGCAAGCCGGTTGCGACGCCGATCGCCTCGGTGCTCTCGCCGTCGTCGCTGTCGGTTGTGGAGTCGATGCGACCGTTCGGCGGTCCCGCGTGCGTTCGCCGTTGTTGCTCCTCGAGCATCGCAAGCCGTTGCGCAAGCAATCGCGTCTGGTCCGAAAGCCGGGAGACGACCGAGGAGAAATGCAGGAGGAGCAGGAGTGTGAAGGCGAACGCGATCACGAAGAACGTGTTCGACGGCGTGTGGATCCCCACCAGCCTGGACAATCTCCCGAGCAAGCCCGTCCAGGCGGCGAGCACAAGGAGCGCCAGCGCTGCGCCCATCCACACAAGCGCGTACCGCTCGCGCAAGTAGCGTCGGCGCACCAGCTCGAACACGACCGCGAACAGAATCGCCGCGAACAAGATCGAGACAATCTGCGTGCGCGCCGGCATCGTCAGATCCCCCGCAGCGCTGACACCGGGGCCGGATCCCCGGACTCGGTGACCGGGTGGCGGCGCATGAGCCCGACGAGCAGGGCGAGCGAGACCTTGACCATGTAGTAGAACGACCGGCGTTTGGTGATCGACGACTGGCCCCCGCCGCGCAGTTGCATGCGCACCGGTACCTCGCCCATGCGCAATCGGTGCTCGTGCAGCATCAGGACCGCCTCCACCTCCGGGTAGTCATGAGGGTAGTCGCGGGCGAACAGGGCGATCGCTCGCTCGTTGTAAAGTCGGAACCCCGAGGTCGGGTCTGTGATGCGTCCATCGACGATCCGGCTAAGCGCGAAGGCGAACAGATGAATACCCGTTCGACGGGCGATCGGCGCCGGATAATGTTGGTCCGCCGTCAAGAACCGCGAGCCGCAGACCATGTCGAGCGCCGGGTTGGCCTGCATCTCATCGACGAGCTTGTCCAGCTCGGCCGCTTCGTGTTGGCCGTCGCCGTCGACCTGGGCGACGTAGCCGTAGCCGTGCTCATGGGCGTATTGAAAACCCGTCTGGACTGCGCCGCCGATCCCGAGGTTGAAGGGAAGCCGAACCACCGAGGCGCCGGCGGCAGCCGCCAGCGACGCGGTCGTGGTCCGTGGACCCGTCGTCGATGACGACGACATCGAACCGGGGCGCATTCTTACGTAGTGCCTCGACGACCTGAGCCACGGTCGCCGCCTCGTTGTACGCCGGAACGATCGCGAGCGCCCTACTGCTATGAGCACTCCTGCTGGTGTCGGCAATCTGCATCGAAGGGCCTTCATTATTGCCGCAATAGAAGGCGGACGCCTCCGGAACGTTGAGCACCATCACCATCTGTTACGAAGCGCCGGCCTCAGAGTTGCGGTCAGTCATCGACGGGCCGATGGCGCGATCTCTGGTCGTCCTCCTCCCGGATCGCCGCTCGGACGGCGAACCCGCAGAGGATGATTGCAACGAGCAGCGCGGTAGCGAGAGCCCAATACGTCCAGACGCCGACCCAGCCCGGCCGGAACAGCGCGGCGCGCGTGAAGACGGTGGAGACCATCGACAGGTACGACCGAGGCGGTCTCTGTAGCATGACCAGTGAGGGACTGAGACCAGTCGGTTTTCCGCCGACGATGAGCTGCTGCGCGGGACCGGGCGCACCCGAGCCGAGCAGTTCCGAGGGCACGGCCGAGGGATTTGAGAAGCAGATGGCGATCGACGATCCCGCCGGAACCGTGTGGCTGAGGTTGGTGGAGAACGGTCCTCCTGTGGGATCGCTCGAAACCAGACCGGTCGCCAGAGCGCGGTGAGACGACGGTGTGCGCACGGTGACAGCGAGGGATCCCTGTCCCTTGGAGGTTTCCGCCCAGAGCTCCAGGGCGTCGAACGAGGCCCCAGTCCTGATCGGTCCTTCGCATCCGGTGTCATGCCGGGACAGGAGGGCGATCGGGCCTACGTTGGGGATGCCGACCGAAAAGACACGGGCGCGCCCGTCGCTCGCCGCCGCTGCGAAGAGAGCCGCGAGGCCCGCGACGATGATCACGACGAAGCCTGTCAACGCTCGAGCGGTTCTCACGCGTAATACGCCCGGGCGACGGTCGACAGTGCAAGCACCTGCAGGAGGAGCAGCGAGGCGAGGATGACACCCGCGGCGGTCCCCTGCCAGGAGCGCGGAACGCGCGTGACGACGGCGGCGACGGCGACGCCGAAGAGCGGCAGGAGCGGCAGCAGGTAGCGTCCCTGGATGACCGCCGCCTGCCCGGCGATCAGCGCCCGATAGTCGGTCACGTGCAGCCCCGCCAGGAGCGTGACCGTGGCGACCGCGAAGAACGCCATGAGAGCGAGGTTCCGTCGGCTTCGTAAGCGCGGGATCACGACGACGGCCGAGCCGATCGCCACTACGCCGCTCGCGATCCCCAGCAGCATGTAGGTCCAAGGAGGCAGGCCGATGTTGCGCCAGCCGAACACCCCCCAACCTTCCTTAACCCACAGCTGGTACAGAGGAAGGCCAGCGGTCTCTCGAAAGCTCGTCAGGAATGACGGTTTGGGCAGGTAGAACTGCCAGACGTAGCTGAGAAATTGCCGGATGTTGAATGCGTGTGCACCTGACTGGACAGTGTTGATGGCGGGCCGATTGAGCGCGGCAGCGGCAGCGAGCCATGCAAGGATCGGCGCTACGAGTACCGCGAACGGTGGCGCCAGAGCGACGACGAAACGGCCCCGTTCGGACTGCGGCCGGCGAAGCCAGCCCAGGAGCAGCGCCAGCCCGGCCGCGGGCACGAGCGCGTACGACGTTGCCTTGGTTAACACAGCAGCGGCGGTGACGGCCCCGAGAAGAAGTCCATCACGCCGCGGCAAGCCGCGGTTGATCACCCGCGCTCCCAGCCAGAACGCCACCGCCCAGAGTGCGATCATCAGCGCATCGGGATTCATGCTGGTGGAGATGAAAGTCTCGGCCGGCACCATTCCGGCGACCGCGGCGCAGACGAGCTGAGCCGGGCGCCGACGTCCGAACACCTCGCCGGCCAACAGCCACGCCCCGGTCACCGTGGCGAGCAGCAGCACGACGTCCCAGATTCGCATCGCGTAGAGCTGGTCGAAGGCGTTTGAGCCTCCGCCGGACAGCCAGTAGGCAATGTCGGCGTAGAGGTAGAAGAGCGGCGGATTGGCCGTTGCCGAGTTTGGGCCGCCTCCATTGGCCGCCGACGGATGGCGGCGCAGGGCCGCCTGATACGCCGCGTGGGCGGCTGCGGTCCAGCTCGGTGGCGCCGCCACCGGGTAGAACGCTCCCGCGCTGGCGCCCACACTGGAGTCGGCCAGCGTCTGGGCACTCGAGAAAGGTTGGCGGTGCTTGTCTCCCGGAAGCGCGAACCGCGTCGCCAGCGACTGGGCATAGGCAAAGTGCTGCGGCTCATCCGGCGATTGCCATGGGGGCACCAGAAGCGCCCATGTGACGCCGAGAATCGCGATCGCCACAAGCAGGGCTCCCAGGGGAGCGGGCACAACGCTGGGCCTCCAGTAGCGGGGGCGAGGCACGCCCGCGGAGGCAGTCTGCATGGCGCGGGACATTAGCGATCAGCTTGGGCGCCGCCCGGATCAACCGCGCGTCTCGGCGCTCAGCTTGACGCAGATCCGGTCCGTATCCTGCACTCCATGCCGTCAGCGGTTCCCGTCATTCGCGTCTTGGGCCTTGCCAAGGCGTTTCGTATCCCTCAGGAGCGCACCCACACGCTCAAAGAGCGGGCTTTGCACCCGCTCCGGCGTCAGCGGTACACGGAGCTCAACGTGCTGCGCGGCATCTCCTTCGAGGTGCGACAAGGAGAGTTCTTCGGCATCGTCGGCCGCAATGGTTCGGGCAAGAGCACGCTCTTGAAGTGCCTTGCCGGGATCTACGCCACCGACGCGGGCACCATCGAGGTCGCGGGCCAGGTATCTCCGTTCATCGAACTGGGAGTGGGATTCAATCCCGACCTTCCGGCTCGCGACAACATCGAGATCAATTCGGTGATGATGGGTCTCGACGCTCGCCTCGTCAAGGAGCGCTTTGACGAGATCATCTCGTTCGCCGGACTCGAGGGCTTCGTCGACCAGAAGCTGAAGAACTACTCCTCCGGGATGCAGGTGCGTCTCGCGTTCTCGATCATGGTGCACTCCAATCCCGATGTGATGCTCATCGACGAGGTGCTGGCTGTCGGCGACGCGGCGTTCCAACAGAAATGCCTGGATGTCTTCCATCGCCTGAAGTCCGAGGGGAAGACCATCGTTCTCGTCACTCACGCGATGTCTCTGGTGGAACAGTTCTGCGACCGCGCGATGATGCTCACCGATGGCGACATTAAGCTGATCGGAGACCCTCACACGGTGGGGCGCGCCTACCTGACCGAGAACTTCGCCACGGCTCCCAGTGACTTCGTCGTCACGGAGCCCCCGCCTGGCGATCCCGCACGCCTGCGCGACGCCTGGATCGCGAACTCCGACGGCGAGCGCGTAGACGCGGTGGCCTACGGAGAGGCATTCAGCCTGAACGTCGAGCTCGAGGCGCTGGAACACATCAAGGACCCTGGCATCGCCACGTGGGTGACCTCGGAGGACGGCACGCGGATCTTCTCCTTCGGCGCACGCGAGAACGGGGACCGCCTCAGCGACCTCCGCGCCGGCGAGCGGATCGAGTTCACAGTCCATGCGCGCAACTCGCTGTCAGCCGGCCGCTATCACGTCGGCTGCTCGCTGGTACGAGGCACGGCCGGCCTGGACATCCTCCTCTATCTAGAGCGCGTGGTTGACATTGTCTCGTTCGGCGCCGACGTAGTGGGTCTGGTCGGGATCGAGCACTCGGGCAGCGTGACGCGTCGCGATCCGTCGGAGGCCCTGGCGCTGTGAGCACCGGGGATCTGACTCTCAGACGCGTCCGCGGACCCTCGGCCATCAGCGGCGGGTGGCTGCGGTTCTGGCGTCTTACGTGGGTCATCGCCAAGAAGGACTACAAGCTGAGCTACTTCGGATCCGTGCTGGGTTACATCTGGTCGCTGATGCAGCCGCTGCTGTTTTTCGGAGTCCTGTACCTGATGTTCGCCGTGGTCGTCAACTTCAACAAGGGCGTGCCAGATTTCCCCGTCCTGCTGTTGATGAACATCGTGCTGTTCGGTTTCTTCCAAGCGGCCACTGGCGCGTCGATCTCTTCGGTGGTCATTCGCGAGAACCTCGTTCGCAAGATGCATTTCCCACGATTGGTGATCCCGGTGTCGACTGTCGTCACGCAGTCGATCAACCTCGTCTTCAACCTCGTCGTGGTGATCACCTTCATGCTCCTATACGGGGTCACTCCCCGGTGGACGTGGCTTGGTCTGATTGTCGTGGCTGCCGCGCTGTTCCTGTTGACGACGGGCTTGGCGATGCTGCTGTCATCACTCTTCGTCCGCTACCGGGACATCGCGCCGATCTGGGGCGTCGTCAGCCAGGCTCTCTACTTCGCCAGCCCGGTGTTCATCCTGATCGAGAGCATTCTGCCCCACGGGCAGGTGGTGACTCGGCTGTACCTCTTCAATCCTCTGGCCACACTGCTACAGCAGGCCCGTCACTGGATGATCGGGGGTCCGGGTGGCGGCGCCAGCCCCGCGGTGCTGATGGGCGGCAAGGTCTGGCTGCTGGTCCCCGCCGGGATCGCGCTGGGGCTGCTCGTGCTGGGCCTGTGGGTGTTCCAGCGCGCGGCTCCGCATATCGCCGAGGAGCTGTAGGCCTTGCGGCTCGCCCGCCGCGTCCGCGTCGCGCTCCAACCTCGACCACCGGTGCCCGATGGGCCAGCCGATCGCTGGCGCGCATTCCTGACGGCCGTCGAACCTGCGCTGGCAGCGTCTCCGCGCGTTCACATGTTCGCGGAGCCTCCGCGGATCGCCGGCGACGACGTGGTACCTGCTCCGCTGGCGGTGTGGATCGAGGACGGCACGGACGACTCCTACGCGGCTCGCGTACGAACCGCGCTTGCCCACGACGAGCAGCAGCCTACGGTGCTCGATGGCTCCCTGCGCTCGGCCCTGGCCTCCACGACGGCCCCACATGTGCTGCTCGTTGGTCGCGGCTGCCTTCCCGCGCCGCTCGCCCTGCGCCGCCTCGGGCAGGCGGTGGCGCTCGCGCCGAGGGCGACGGTGATCACCACCGACGAGGACCGGATCGACACCGGCCATCGCCGCCAGGGACCCCGGTTTCGCCCCGCACCCTCGCCGGACCGATGGCTGGCCCGCGACGACACCGGGCCGATGATCGTGGTAGCGACCGAGCCGGCGGCACGCTTGGCGGGCGACCTGTCACTCGGCCCAGCCTGGCTCCACGAGCTCGCACTGGGGCTGGCTCTGGACACGACGGGGCCGCTCACGGCGGCACACGTCCCGATGCTGCTCTCGCATATGCCGGACGAGGCGGTCTTGGCGCCCCAGCTCTCGGCGGACGCGACCGCCCGGGTGCTGCGCCGTCGGGAGCCCGGTGCGCGAGTCGAGAGCGTTCGCGGATCCAGGCGGGTGCGATGGGCGCATCCCGGTGAGGCAAGCGTGGAGGTGATCGTCTGCCTGCGGGATCGGCCAGAGCTGCTCTCACGGTGCGTGGATTCGCTCCTGACCCGGACTGCCTATGACCGCCTAGCGGTGACGCTCGTCGACAATGGCTCCCGGGAGCAGACGACGCTCGACCTCCTTACCCGCCTTCAGCGGCGCCCGGGCGTCACCGTGATCCGGGACGACAGACCGTTCAACTTCGCTGCATTGAACAACGCCGCGGCCCTCCGGTCGCGTGCCGACGTGCTTGTGTTCCTCAACAATGACACGGAGGTCGTGGAACCAGGCTGGCTTGAGACGCTCCTCGAGGAGGCTCGCCGGCCCGAGGTCGGCGCCGTCGCCCCGCTGCTGCTCTACCCGGATGGCGCCGTCCAGCATGCGGGAGCTGCGCTTGGCCTGCACGGCTACGCCGGCCATCCCTTCGCCGGGCTGTCGCCCGAGGGCGATACCCCGTTTGGGCGCGCGCGGGAGGGCACCCGCAACTGGCTCGCCGTCACCGCAGCCTGCATGATGGTGGAGCGATCCAAGTTCGAGGCGGTGGGCGGCTTCGACGAGAGCTTCGTCGTCGCCGGGAACGACGTCGACCTGTGCCTGAGACTGACGGCGGCCGGTCATCGGAGCCTGTGCGTGCCCGATGCCGTGCTGGTGCACGACGAGTCGCGCTCCCGGGGGACACACATCGACCCCGGCGACTTCGTACGATCGCAGGAGAGCTACGGCGAGTTTCGGACTGTGGGCGATCCTTTCTACAACCCCAACCTGACCCTGAACCGGACTGACTGCTCGGTGCGCGTGCCCGACGAGCCGATGGGATGAGCGTTCCCGACGGCCCCATGGCCGGGCGCTTCAACCGCGTCCGCCTTCAGTACATCTACCGCACACTCCGCCAGGGTCCCACCGAGGCCGGATACGCCTACTTCCGGGCCCGCCGCCGGCGACGCAACATCCCCGACGACGAGCCGCTGCTCAGCGAATCGGATCAGCTGGCGCTGTCCGGGGCCTTCGACATCGACGAGCAGGCCGTCGAAGACAACGCGCGGCTGATCCAGCGCTACCGCGACGGCGGGCCGCTGGAGATCCGAACCGTGCTCTGGTTCCTGCCGTTCTTTCACCACGTGTACTTCGGCGGAACGCACACCTTGCTGCGGTTCGCCGACCACTTCGCCCGCGTCCACGGCGTCCAGAACCGATTCCACTGCTATGACGTTGGGCCCGACTCGCTGCCCTCCATGGCGCGCAAGGTTCAGACAGCATTCCCCGCGCTGGCTGGAAGTACGTTCACCTCGGCGGCCGACCATGGCCCAGCCGACCTGCCGCCCGCCGACGCGGCGATTGCCACCCTGTGGTCGAGCGCCTTTCCCCTCCTGCACCTGCGCCAGGTCAAGGCGAAGTTCTACTTCGTACAGGACAACGAGCCGCAGTTCTACCCGGCGGGCGCGGCATCCGGGATGGTGGAGGAGACATACCGGTTCGGCTTCCCAGGAATCGTCAACACTCCCGGCCTGGCCGACGTCTACCGCTCCTACGGCAATCCGGCCGTCTCGTTCGTCCCGGCGGTCGACCTCGAACGTTACTACCCGGACCCCGTCCCGCGCGACCCGGCCGCTCCGGTCCGGGTCTTCTTCTACGGGCGTCCCACAACGCCCCGGAACTCCTTCGGGCTCGGGATCGCCGCTCTGTCTCAACTGAAGAAGAGGTGCGGCGATCGTGTGCAGATCATCTGCGCGGGTGAGAACTGGAATCCAGCCCAATTCGGGGTGGCCGGCCGGATCGAGAACCTCGGCGTGCTGGGCTCGCTGGATGAGGTGGCCGCCCTTTATCGAAGCTGTGACATCGGGCTCGTGTTCATGCACACCAAGCACCCCAGCTACCAGCCGCTGGAGTTCATGGCGTCGGGCATGGCGACGGTCTCGAACATCAATCCCGCGACCACATGGCTCCTGCGAGACGGCGAGAACTGCCTGCTGACCCCGCCGCTGCCCACCCCCACCGCGGACCGGCTGGTCCGGCTCGTGGGGACGCCCGAGCTGCGCCAGCGGATCGCCGATGCCGGACTCGAGGAGATTCGGCAGTACCGCTGGGACGACCAGATCGAGGCAGTGTGGCGGGCGATGTGCGTCGAAGGCGGCAACGGCTCCCGCGGATTCACGTGATCGTCGTCAATCTGGTGGGGGATCCCGTGCACGGGCTGCTGGCGGAGTCTCGGTTCGTGCCGCGCACGTTCCTCCCCGGCGGGGAACACAACATGTACGAACTCGCCTTCGCGGCCGCGGCGGCGGGGTACGACGTCGAGTTGCGGGGATGGCTTGATCGCACGACCTTCGACGAGATGCGCGACGCGCTGGGAGCTGCCCCGGCGACCGAGCTGCCAGCCCGCACCCCGACCGCGGACGATTTCGTCGTCGTCCCCGAGGGATGGGGCAACCCGGTGGATTACGCTCGTCTCCTGCTGTCGCCCGCGCGGCTCGCCCTGTTCGTGCTGGCCGCGCCGGGGCTGTTTGGCTGGCCTTTCGTGGGGCCGGGCTGGTCTCGGCCGGATCCCCTCACGGTCGCGCTCGACTCGCTCGCGGCGCCGGTCCACTTCGCCGCGATGGCCGAGCTCGGGTTCTCGCTTCTGACGCATTCACCGGGCCTGGTGGCCGCGGCGCAGGCTGCCGACGTCGCCTGCACGTTCGTGGGCACCGGGAGGCCGGCGGCTTCGCTGCCGGCTCCGCTCGAGGACGGTGAGCGTCCCGTCGACGTCGTCGCGCTCGAGGCGAACCGGTGGGCGCCGCTGGCGCGCCAGGTTGCCGATAGGCTCAGTGACCTCCGAGTGGATCTCGTCGAGGAGGTCTCCAACGCCGAGGTCATCGAGCGAATGCGTCGCGCGCGGATCCTTCTCTGGCCGTCGCGCATCGAGGGACATGCCACGATCCCATGGGAGGCGCGCCTCGTGGGGTGTGTCCCGGTGGCGCTGTCGAGCAATCGGTTCGCGGTCGGCCTTGACGAGGAGAGCGGGAGCGTCGTCGTCGATTCCGTGAGCGAAATTGCGGGCACGGCTCGCGCGTTGCTGTCCGATCGTGCGCGTTGGAGGTCCCTCTCGGCCCGTGCGATGACCGCCGCCCGCGAGGAGGTCGACTGGGATCGGTACGTGGATCGGGTGCGGCGCTGGGCGGACGCGGTTCCGACGGTTTCGCCCGGGCGGCAGGCATCGGGCGGCATGGGTGAAGCGCTCGAGGTCGCGCTGGTCGACGAAGCCACGGCGCGCCAGACCAGATTCGAGGAGGTGGCGGGCGAGTTGATCGCCGTGCGCGAAGATCGCGATCGCATGTACCGAGAGCTGCCGCAGCTTCGTGCCGTGGCCGCCGAGCTCGAACGGGTCCGCGAGGACCGCGAGCGCCTCCACGCCCAACTGCACGAGGCATGGGAGCGTCTCGCCGAGCTGTATCGGAACCCGGGCGTTCGCGCTGCGCTTCGTCTCGAGGCGAAATGGCAGCGCCTGCGGTCATGACTCCGACTGACGCCAGCGCGCTGAGTCGATAAGCAGCCGGTACGATCCGCCGGTGCCTTCCTGCCCTACCTGCAGCGTCGAGGCGCTGGGCGGATATCGCAAGGGGGGGTGGTGGTATCGGAAATGCCCGCGCTGCGGGACGCTGATCAGCGATCCGCTGCCTGACGACGGTCAGATCGACGCCCACTACCGCGGCAAGTTCGAGTCGGGCAACTACGAGATCGTCCGTCGCTACGCGCCGCAGTACCGGCGCGTGCACGAGCAGCTCAGTGGTTGGGTCGACGTCCGCGACGGGGAGCGGGTGCTCGATGTGGGCTGCTTCACCGGCGAGGCTGCTGCAGGTCCTGGCCGGACGGGGGGCCGACGTGTACGGGCTGGAGCTGCAATCACAGGCGGTGGCGATCGCGCGGGAGACCTTGGGCGACCGCGTCTATCATGCGGATCTGCACGGGGAGGCGTTTCCGCCGGGTCCCTACGACGTGATCACGATGATGGGGCTCATCGAGCACGTGCTCGACCCCCGCGCCTTCACTCGCCGCGCCCACGGGCTTCTCAGTCCCGGTGGCCGGCTGTACCTCCAGACGCCGAACGCCTCGAGCGTGCCGGCCCGAGCGTTGATCGGCTACTGGCCTCCGCTCGCGCCGGTCGAGCACATCCATCTCTTCAGCGCCGCGGGCATCCGCATGCTGCTCGAGCAGGAGGGATTCGACGAAGTCCGGATCCGTGCGCACGTCAAGCCGCTCCCGGCGGCGTACGTGTACGAGCAGTTCGCCAACTTCGGTGGCCCCGGCTGGCAGGCGGCGGGATACGACGAGCCGCCAACGATTGCAGCGATGCTCGCCGAGCTCGCACCCGATTCGTAGCCACGACGTCGAGCTTCCACGCGGCGAGTCGCTATGTTGCACGACTCATGCGCCACGTATGCTCACCCTCGGTATTCGGCCCGATCTGATCCGGGCGAGTCGAGTCATCCATATGCTCAAGGCACACCGACATACGGTTCACGTTCTGTGGTCGGGTCAGCACTACGCCGACAACCTGAAGGACGTCTTCATCCGTGACCTGGAACTGCCGGCTCCCGACATCGAGTTAGGTGCCACCGGCGACAGTGACGCCGACGTGGTGGTCCGTCGTGCGCGGCTGTCCCGCCTCTTCGGAGGAGCGCCCGGATGTCGCCGTGTTCCTCGGCGACACCAACACCGTGATGGGCTGTATCGCTGCGGCCCAGCTGAACATCCCCATCGTTCACATCGAGGGTCATGCGCTCCTACGACTGGCGGATGCCGGAAGAGAAGTACCGGACGGTCATCGACCATCTCTCGGACGTCATTTACACGTACTTCCAGGAGTACAAGGAGCAAGGAGTCCGAGAGGGGATCAACCCGCGCAACATCGTCGTCATCCAGAACCTGATCGTCGACGTGCTCAACCACTATTACTTCGAGCGGGGCGAAGAGTATGACGCACTGCGCGGCCGATTTCTTCGCAGAGCGCGGCCTTGAGCGCGACGCTTCTACCTCATGACGTGCCACCGGCGCGAAAGCGTCGAGACGCCGGAGCCACTGCAGGGGATCATCGATCTGGTCGCCCAGAGTCCTTGGCCGGTGTACTTCCCGGCTAGCTACCGCACGCAGAAACGGCTAAAGGATTTCTCAATCCACCTCCCACCCAACGTCACGATGGTCGACCCAATCGGCTACCGCGAACTGTTGGCCCTACTCGAGCAACTCACGCGGCGCGTTAACTGATTCGGGAACGGTCGTCGAGGAGACAGCGGTGCTCGGCGTGCCGTCCCTGCAGATCCGCAAGGCGACCGAACGTCCACAGGTGTACGACTGCGGCTCGAGTGTGAAGTTCGACCCGGCCCGCCCGGAGGACTATCCGGCGGCGCAGCTGTTCGCCAAGTTGGAGCGTCTCCACGGAAGACTTCGATCACGGGCTCGGTGACGGGCAGGCGGCGGAGCGGCTGGTGGCAGACCTGGTGGATCGCGTGTCAGACCTGGAAACCTCAGGGGGCACCTCGCGGAGGACTCGCATATCGACGTGTCCCGCTCGTACCGTGAGGACGGCTTGCCCGACTCGTGTGAGCCCGAACGGCCGCGAGCCGGCCGCGGCTGGCCCTCGCTGCGGGGTGGTCGTCCCGGTCTACAACGAGGCGGACGGAATGAGGCGTGCCGCCAGATCGTTGCGTTGGCGAGCGGTATCCGGGAGAGTGGTGGTGATCGCGGTCGACGACGGCAGCAGCGACACCAGTGCGGCGATCGCTCTCTGAGCTCGAGCAGGAGCTGACCGTGCTGGAACTCTGCCGCACGACGCCAACGGCGGGTATGGCGCGGCGCTGCGGACGGGCGCGCGACGCGCAGCCAGGAATGGGCTTTGAGTACGTCGCGTTCATCGACAGCGACCTCACGAACCCACCCACGGATCTCTCAAGATCGGTGACCTCGCTCGCCACGGCCATCGCTATATCAAAGGCGTCTCGGTTTGTCCCCGGTGGCGGCATGAGCTCGGTCCCGTTCCGGCGGCAGGTGTCTCCGGGCCGGGAAACGTGGTCGGCCGGGTCTTTTTCGGGACCCGCGTCCGCGACGTGACCAACGGGTTTCGGGCCGCCGGACGGAGCTCTTCTTCTCGTGGCCGCTCCAAGAGCGCGGATTCCCGATCATCGTCGAGGAGCTCGACTGGGCCTCGCGACCGGGGTCGCGCCCGTGGAGTTCCCGACCATCCTGACGGCGCGCGAGGCCGAGCCTCGCGGCCACTGCCTTCCAGTATCGCCTCCTGATACCCTCTCGTATCTCCGATACCCACTGCATACCAGAAGCGGCGCTAGGAGCGAAAGGTAAACATGAAGGCGTTCCGACGAAAGACATCTGTCGTGGCTGCGACGCCGCCAGGTCCGGCCGTTCTTCGACTGGGCGAGTTGCCTCTCGCCGGGGGGTTCCTTCGCGAGGAGCAGATCCCCTCGAGCAGCGCTATCCCCTGCTGGTCAGCGTGTGTGACAACTGCGGTCTGGTCCAGATCGTCGATCCAGTCGACCCGGAGGTCCTGTTCCAGGACTACTCGTTCGCCACCGGCACGGTCCGGGTCTGGTCCGGCACTTCGACGACTATGCCGAGTGGATCGCCGATCCTGGGGCCCAAGTCGGTGATCGAGTTCGGCTGCAACGACGGCACGCTGATCGCCGCGCTGGCGCAGGCGCGGCATCGCGCCGTCGGGATCGACATCGCTCCCAACATCACGCGAGATGGCGCGCGAGCAGGGCCGGAACGTGATGACAGGGGCGTTCGGTCCCGAGACGGTCGACGAGCTGTTCGAGAAGACCGGCCCGGTCGACCTCGTCACCGGGAGCAACGTGTTCGCCCACAACGCAGACCGGGGCGATCCTCTGAGGCCGCGGAGTCCTGTCGCCCGACGGCGACCTCTGCCTCGAGGTGATGTACGCCGGCGACCTCCTCGAGCAGTCAGTGGGACACGCTCTACCACGAGCACCTGACCTTCTACTCGCTGGGGACGCTCGGGCCACTGTTGGCGCGGTACGGTTTCGAGCCCTCGGCGCGGAGCGGATCCCGATGCACGGAGGCTCGCTGCGCCTTCGGCGGCACGCCGGGTCGCGCTCCCCAGCCCTCACGTTGCCGAACTCGCTGGCCTGGGAGGACGTCGTCGCGCTGAACGACGCGTCCACCTGGGATGGATTCGCCGCCGCTGTCATCGGCGGATCGACGCGTTCGGCGACACCATGCGACGGCTGTCCGCCGACGCCACGATCTGGGGCATACGGCGCGGCGGGAAGGCCACGATGTGGGTCAACGCCTGCGAGATGAACTACCTCGAGGCGGTGGTCGACGCGTCGCCGCTCCGCGCCGGCAAGCTGATGCCCGGGACGCACACGCCATCGTCAGCCCCGACGATTTCAAGCGCCACAGCCGGACTACGTGTTCGTGTCGGCGTGGAACTACCTCGATGCCATCCGCGCCAACGAGCCGCAGTATAGGAGGGCTACTGGATCGTGCCGCTGCCGGAGATGCGGATCTACTGACGGGCCCGGTTGACAGCCGCTCCAGCGGCGGGTCTTGGGTACCCTGGAGAAGGGTGACCACCTCGAGTCAAGAGCCCAGGGTGAGGTCTTCCGACGAGCGCTGCCCCGCGTGCGGGCTGGCGATGCTTCCGGCCCTCGTTTGTCCTCTCTCGCGGAGAAGTCCTCGTCTGCCCGACGTGCGGTCTCGAGGTCGCCCACGATGACACTGTGAGCGAGACTCACGACTCGCAGTTCCACCAGGATCTCGATGAAATGGAGTACGTCTCCTACTTCGAGCCGTTCCGGAAGAGTCAGTACAGAGCCGTGCAAGGTGCATGAGCCGAAGCCGGGGCTCCGCCTGCTGGATGTGGGGGCTTCATACGGATGGATGCTCGCCGTCGGCGCGGAGTTCGGCGTTGATGCATTCGGCTTGGAACCCAGCCCCATGCGGTACGGACCGGAACTGGCAGGCCGGGTCAACCACAGCACGTTGGACGAATATGCCGTGCATGCTTCCACGCGGTTTGATCTCGTGACGCTGTGGCACGTGCTCGAGCATCTTCGCGATCCTTTCGCTGGGCTGCACGCCGTTCATGATCTTCTCGAACCAAGGGGGCGGGCCGTGATTGTTGTCCCTAACGCGTCAGGCCGGATGTACCTGCTCGGCTCGCTGCTCGCTCGCCGACTCGGCAATGGGCGTCTCATGGAAGAGTTGTGGTACACGCATAACTCCAACATGCACCGGCACTACTTCACGCCTCAGTCGCTCAAACACATGCTCGAGTCCGCGCATCTCAACGTTGTCGACGCATACACCCTCGAGGCATTCGACTGGCACGCGATCTGGAGTCGCGGGGCGACGCCGACGAGCCGCGCGCTGCTTCGTGTCCTCGGTCCGGGCATCGCCATGTCGAGGTTCACAGCGGCGGAGAACCTGATCGTCGTCGCCGAGCGTGCGGCCTGACCGGCCGAAGTCGGGCTAGAACCAGCCTCACTCCGAGTTGGTGTAGGTACGCTCGGATCAAAGTGAGCGCATATCCGCCGAGTTCGTTGCCGAGACGAAACTTCGCCTGGTCGCGGAGCATGGGCGCGGCCTGGGCGCCGACGACGCGAGCGGTGACGCCGCCGGACAGTAGAACCTTGAAGGTGATCTCGCTGCAGACAGCCATGCGCCGTCCTGACAGGCCGAGGGCCTGAACGAACGTCCGGTTGAACGCCCTAAACCCGTAGGTGCTGTCCGGGATGTCCACGCGGAGCAGCAGCCGGAATGCGCGCGGCGGTAGATCGTCTGGTAGGCGCGGAAGCGCCACGGCACGTTGGCGCCGGCGATCGTGCCCTCATAGCGGGAGCAGAGCACGAGATGGGCGCCCCGGCGCAGCTCGGTGACCATCTTGGGGATAAGCTCGAGCGGGTCATTGGCATAGGGCATGACGATGACGCAGAACCGCCCCTGGGAGTACGCGACGCCGAGCCGCACGAGGGAGCCGAAGCCACGCGGGCGCGGTCCTGGACGAGCACTCGGATGTGGAGCAGCGGTAGCCGGTCGGCCAGCCGGGCGGCCTCATCGAGCGTGCCGTCACTGGAGCCTGCGTCGACGATCAGCACTTCGGCGGCAGTCCCGATGGTGGCGATGACCCGGTTCAGCGCCTCCACCGTCTCAGCGAGCGTGCCGGCGTCGTTGAGAGTCGGGATGACGATCGAGGTCTCGAGGCTCATCGCTCGGCGATGTGCCAGGGGTCCCAGCGGCGTGCCGCGTAGCGGAAGTCGTCCTTCATCGACTCCTCGAGCGACGCGTCTGAGAAGTACAGCAGCTTGGTCTCGGGCAGGAGCGCCATCGCGCCGTTGCCGAAGCCGGCCGGAATCTCGAGCACTTGCGGGCGGGCGGCGTCGAGGGTGAAGCGGTGCACCGGCGTGTCGGGCGAGGGCGCCTCCCAGTCGTCGATCTCGACGCAGCACGCCAGCGCGGCGCCGGTCAGCGCCATCACCCACTTGCGTTCGTGCTGATGGGCGTGCCATGCACGGACGGTGCCGGTGGCGAAGTTCTCGACGATGTACATCCGCCGGCACTGGCGAAGGTCAAAGTCGTTGGCGAAATAGACGCGGCCGCGATCGTCGGTTGAGGCGTTGGCGGCGAGCAGTCGCGGCTCGCCGTGACCCTCGGGCACGGCGCCGCTCATGCTCGGACCGCTGCCCGGGCGGAAGCAGCGTGGCGGGCCAGGAGGTGGGAATTGCGGATCTCGCGGCCCATCGGGATCGACTCCGGCTGCAGGAACGGACGCAGCGCCTCGAGGTTCGAGAACTGCGACATCGAGAGATCCTTCACCCTGCCCTCATCGATCAGGTGCGCGATCTCGTCGATCGCGGAGTCGACCGAATAGCGAGGCCGAGAACCCGAGGTCATTCACGGCGCGCCGGGTCCGACACCCTGTAGTTGCGGGTGTCCTGGAACGGGACGTCGACTATGACGATGTCGCCCGCCGACACGCTCGACCACCCGCTGCGCCAGTTGCAGGATGGTGATGTTCTCGGTCCCCAGGTTGTAGATCCCTCGCGCGTCTGAACCAGATGGGGAACGGTGGCCGTGGCAACGTCGCGCACGTGCAGCAGCGGCCGGTACTGGTCGCCGCCGAACACCTGCAGCTCGCCCACAAGACGGGCACGGACGACGAGGAGATTGAGCACCAGGTCAAGGCGGATCCGCGAGTAGGTGTCGCCGAGGCCGGCCAAGGTCGCCAGGCGGAAGATGAGTGAATCAGGCCGGCGCTCCATGAGCAGTCCGCTCCGCCTCGAGCTTGGTCTCGGCGTACAGCGACAGCGGGGCCACGGGACTGTCCTCGTCCAGTTCCTCATCCTGAGCGCCGTACACCGAGCAGGTTGAGGGGAACACGATCCGGCCGTCAAAGGCGTCACACAGCCACCGGACGGACTCGACGTTGACCTTGCTGGTCAACCTCGGCTCAAGCGCGCAGGCGGGATCGCCAACCAGGCCGGCCAGCCAAACCACGACGTCGGCCCACTCGAGGTGCGGGCGAAGCCGATCGTAGTCAAGGATATCGCCCGCGATGAACGGGACCTCCTTGAGGTATCGGTCCTCGTAGAGGAGCAGGTCGTAGACGCGCACGTCATGACCCGCGTCGATTGCGCGGTCGGTGAGCCAGCCGCCGACGTAGCCGGCCCCGCCTGTCACCAGGACGCGCGCCACCGACAGGCCTTTCACCGTCGAGGGTCTCATCACCAGAGTCTTATCAATCAATACAGATTCTCGCCCGAACGCCGGCCCGCGTCGGTCGCGGTGAAGCCCGGATCGTGGTGGTCACTCTCGGCGAGGGCCCACCATCGCCGAGAACCACAACCGGTCAAGGCGGATAGGGTAGACGCTAACGCCGCGGCGCAGCCGGAACGAGACGGGATAGGCGTGACCATCACCGCTGACGCGGACGTAGACCATCGCCCCCGACGGCCCATGGCCGCGGACCAGCGCATAGCGCACGCATCCGGGACCGCCGTCGCACGGTGGGGCCTGTGCCGCGCCGGAGGCCGACGGAATGTACTCGAGGTCCACGCCCGCCTCCGAGTCGCGATGACCAGAAGCTGCAGGGATGGCCTCGCCGGCCGCCGGCGCCGGAGAATGTCGGTGTAGGGCGACGACGCCCGGTAGGGCACGTAGTTTGGATCAGCCACGAGAAGATGAGCGGATCGCGGACGTTATAGGGCAGACGGTCCTGGAAGAAGGACTTGGTCCAGATGACATACCACGGAGGGCGTGACTGCAGATCCGAGAGCATCGCACGCTGCTCGGCGACCTGCCCGGCGTATACATGTCGGTCTGGTACGGCGGCGGCTGATGGAACAGCACGTACGTCATCGGTGAGTCGCCGACGATCGCGAACCGAAACGGAGCCGTTGCCCACGGACGCCGCGTAGTAGACAGCGTTGCCGAGGTCCGGCCATCTCTTGAACCGGGCCACGGAGAACTCGGCGTCCGCAGCGCGGGTACGGCGCGGCAGAGTCGAAGACGACGCCGATCGAGCGGGCAGCGTTGACCGGCGAGCTGACGGCGTGTCGAGATAATGGGTGGCGCCCGCGGCCTCGTTGAGCAGGCACAGCATCGCCGCTGCGCTCGCTCCCCAGGTCAGCGCGCGGACAAGCGAGCCGCGGCCCCAGAGAGGATGAGCGACCATACGAGCGCCAGGAGCCCGGGCACCAGCGCCAGGTCGCCAACGGGCCGGACGTAGTCCTTGAGGAGCAGGGTCAGGGAGACGCCGGCGCCGCCAAGCAGGATGGTCGGCAGCGCCCGGCTCTCCCGGCCGCCAAACCGCGCCCACAGGAGGCCGGCGACGCACAGGAGCGCCGGGATCGCGGCGGCCGTGGAATATGCGTTGGGATGCAGCAGGAGCATCGTGGACGGCCCGTAGATGTTCTCGTTGGGAGCTGACGCGCGGAGATGGTCGAAAAGGCTCCGTAGAAGCGCAGGTTGCCCGCCATCGTCCCCGTGGCCACCCAGATCAAGAGGAGGATGACGCCGGCGGCAGCGACGGGCGCCAGGTCGACGGCTCCGCGGATCAGCAGTCCGGCCACCGTCCCAGCTCAGCCGTCCGGCCACGAGCTCGCCGGCGAGCACGCAGGCGACCCCTACCAGCCCGAGCGCAGGAGGTCGGGCTCGATCAGCGCCGCCAGCAGGCACATACCCCCGAAGATCCAGTGCTCTCGGGGAGGCGGCGGTGGGCAGTCGGTCGCAGCGCGCCATAGGCGATCGGCACCAGGAGGGCAGGGAGATATCGCCACAGTTGCGGGCTCCACGTGCCAACGAGGGCCACGGCGAGCAGACACGCGAGCACCCGAATCGTCCTGCCGCGGGTGAGACGCAGCAGGGCCCAGGTAGCGACGCCCAGCATCGCGATCTGCGCCAGCCATTGGAAGAGCGGGCCGAAGCTCCGCAGGGCGTAAAGCCACTGGAAGCCGTAGGGATAGAAGAAGTCCTTCATCGGTACCAGTCCCATCTGAACCAACCCCTGCCAGGCCGTGAGGTTTGACAGGTCCCATCCGTAGACGAGCGGGGTGCTCTCCTGGTGAAGCCACGCGCGCAAATTGGGGACGAGCGTGAAGGCGACGATCGCGGCGCTCAGCCACAGAACCGCGGTCGCGTGGCGGCGGCTGCCGTCCGCGACGGTTGTCTCGGCTCGGTCGACGTGGCCGCGACGGGGTCTCGCGGAGCGCTGCCGCCTGCGTGGCGCGTCCGAATTTCAGCCCACGCTGACGGGGCCAGCACGGCGCCCACGAATAGGAAGATCGGAATCGCCACGGACAGGACCGCCCCGATCTGGGGCCCCTGGTAGGGCGTCCCAAAGTAGGCGCCGCCGCCCACAGTGTTCGCGACCGGCGGCCAGGGGTTGATCAGATCCGGCAGGTAGCGGCCGAGCACGACCGCCAGCCACCACGCCGCGACGAGGCAGGCGATCCCGAGGGCCCACACGCGTCGCGACAGCCCCGCCACCAGCGCCGCCAGTGCAAGGAAGACCGCGGTGACTCGCAGTGCATCCGCGCTCGCGTCCAGCAGCAGCAGGACGACGATGAGCGCGCCGATCACCGCCGTGCCCCATTCTGCGACAGTTGAGAGCGACCGTGAGGCGAGGCGTGGTAACGCAAAGGGCCGTCTGACGGTGCGTGCCACCGCCGAGAATGTAGCGTCGGGTGTGGCGAGACGTGTCGCACCAGGGCCCCGGGGTGCCGGTATCGTCACGGGCACCTCACCCGATGCAGACGCTCTCGACCAAGCTTTCCGGCCCGATCCCTATCGCCCCGGCCGTCCACGGGGATGAGCGCGGCTTCTTCGTCGAGACCTATTGCCACAGTGTGATGGGCGAGCTTGGCATCGCCCGCGATTTCGTCTAGGACAACTACTCGCGGTCGCGTCAGGGCATCGTCCACGCATGGACTACCAGCCCGACAGGCCAAGCTGGTCCGCTGCGCCCGGGGCTCCATCTTCGACGTTGTCGCCGACATCCGCCGGGGATCCCCGCAATTCGGGCCGTCGGAGGGGTTCACGCCTGACGACGTTGACCATTCGTTGCTCATTCTGATCGCCGCCTTCGCACTGGCCTGGCGCTCCTACTTTCGAGCCCGGAGCCCGGCCGCGCTCGACGGACCGGGTGGGCGTGTGGCCCGTGCGGACGCTTGCTCCGCTGGGCGGGCTGATGCTCTTCGCCGGGTTAGACGCGTGGCCACCGCATACTCGCGACGGCCCCGGCGGCTCCACCGCTGCCAGATCGTGCGAGCGGGCAGCTGCTGCCCCTCCGCGATCGACTCCAACGCGACCCGTCGCGCCGAGCCGAGTGCACTTCAAGGGCGGCGACACCCTCGATCGCGTGGCGGACCTGTCACCAGCACTGCCACGTGATCAGCTCGTCGCGCGGGAGTCCGGCGTGAGGGCAGCGGGGTTGCCGGCCGGCCTTGTGGCGCAGCCGCGGACGGCGCGCCTCGATGAACGGCAGGCCGGTTCTCGGTCCGGTGGCCTTGGGGCTCGAGCATCCCGGCGTTATCTGCCGGTAACGCCGTCCCTTCGGTGTTCAGCGAGGCGGTCAACGGAACAGGTCCAGCGGCGATGTCCGCCGAGAACCGCGCCAGCCGCGGGGACTCTGAGCGGCGCGATGCAGCTCGGTCCGCGCGCCGCCCTCCCACCAGCTCGGGAATCGTTGGCGCGGCGTTCGTCGTGAGCGGGCGGTGACGATCGACGACTCGCGATCAACGTGCCGGCCAGCTCCCGGCCCGTGAATCAACGTACTCCCGTCCCGAATCGACGTGGGCTCACTAAATCCAACAACGATGGCGTCACATCGGAAATCACAGGCTCCGCAGCCGCGCGCCGCTCACGGTCACGCTTCGTCCAAGAGCGTAACTTTATGGACGAGCTCGGACAGCCTCGCCATCCGGCAGACCACCTCCATGACGCAGGCCGGCAAGCCGTCGTTGAGGTGGTCAGAGGCTGGTTTTCCCACTCGAGGAGCCGAGCCGTTCGAGATTGCACGACGCACCCCTCTAATCCTGGCTCTCAAATGAACAAGCTATGGTACGCATCGGCCAGGCGCACGGCCAACGCTGACGGTTCTCGCATTCAGCGATGGCGTGCAGCTGCGTCCTCCCGACAAGCCGAAGTGACGCCGACAATCTCAGCCTTGACCCACCCCGCGAAGCGGCTGCGCAACTATCTGCACACCGTCCGGTTGCTACTTGGTCAAACCCGCGATCAGGTAGACGCGACCAGGGTTGAGCTCTCGGCGCACCTGACCCACCTAGAGACGCTCGCGTCGTCACAACTCGCGCAGCTCGAGAAGCTGACGACGGACGCCGACGGATTGGGCTCATCGCGGCAGGCTCAGCATGCGCAGCTGGTCGAGATTCTGCGTTCGATCCATGACCGGGGCCACTGGCGCCGGACCCGGTTGCGCGAGCTTCGCGCTGGCGACACCTATGAGCGGGCGTACAGCGATCCCGACCCGCTCGTGTCGGTCGTGATCCCGACCTATGACAACCACGCCTTGCTCCGCGAGCGTGCGATCCCGTCGGTGCTGGCGCAGACACACCAGAACTTCGAGATCGTGGTCGTGGGCGACGCCGCTCCCGATCAGGCGAGGGTCGCCGTAGAGAGCTTCGGTGACCCCCGGATTACGTTCTTCAATCGCTTGTACCGAGGTCCGTATCCCGCAGACCCGAGCGCCCGCTGGCTGGTGGCTGGCGTGCCCCCGTATAACGAGGCGATCCACCGAGCGCGGGGGCTGTGGATCGCCCCGCTCGACGACGATGACGCCTTCCGGCCGCACCACATCGAGCGGCTGCTGACACGCGCTCGCGAGGAGCGGCTTGAGCTCTGCTACGGGCAGTTGTGCGGCCATGTGCCTGGGGGCGGCACGAAGACGATGGGTCGCTTTCCCCCCGAGTACGGAGAGTTCGGCGTGCAATCAGCGCTCTACCACGCGGGCCTCGCGGGAATCTTCGAGCTGGAGCTGGCTGATGCCTCGCTCGGCCTCCCCTACGACTGGGCGATGTGCCTTCGGATGATGGAGGCGGACGTACGGATCGGGATGGTGGAAGAGGTGACGGGCGACTACTACCCGTCGCGGTATTGGACGCCGCGATGGCAGGAGGGCCTGCCCAGCCCCGATGACACCCCGCCTGAATGGGAGTACGTGCCCGAGGGATTCGCACGTGCGCACAGCGCGGGCGAGCAGGCCGCGATTGGCTGGGGCGCACAGGATGTCGCCCGCGCCTACCGCGAGAAGTGGCCGCGGTTTCTCGACGCGCTCAAGGGTGCCGGTCCGTTGGGCGTCAGCCACGAGGTGCCGACCGGAGCCCCGATCGACCGCCACGATCTGGTGGCGCAGAACTCCGTGCTCGCATTCGCATTCGCACTCGCACGCGCCAGCCATGACTCGGGGCAGCTATCGGTGCTCGATCGGGGGGGAGCGCTCGGGCACTTCTACGTCCTCGCCAGACGACTGTTTCCAGAGCTAGAACTGGACTACCACTGCCGAGAGCTCCCGGCTGTCTGCGCCGAAGGGCGCGAGGTGCTCCCCGAAGTGACCTTCCACGACACCGACGACTGCTTCGAGCGCAGCTACGACCTCGTGATCGCGAGCGGCTCGCTGCAATACGAGCAAGACTGGCAGCGGCTGCTGCGACAGCTCGCGGACGCCTCGGCCCGCTGGACGTTTCTCACGCGCTTGCCTGTCGCGCGACAGCACGCCAGCTTCGTGGTGCTGCAGCGAGCCCATGCGTACGGGTACGCGACCGAGTACCTTGGCTGGGTGCTCAACCGCGACGAGCTGCTGGACGCCGCGCACGGCGCCGGGCTGGAGCTCGAGCGCGAGCTGGCTTTGCTCCCTGAGTTCTCGGTCGACGGTGCGCCCGAGGCGTTTATCCATGCCGGCTTCCTGTTTCGGACAAACAGCCAACCGTGAGGCCGGGACAAATCCTCGGCGCCCCACCTGCGAGGAGCCGCTGCCGGCGGATATCGCTCGGACGGGTCGACGAGCAACGCGGCTCGCTGTGCGTAGCGGAGGTCGGCCGTCACATCCCGTTCGAGATTCAGCGTGCCTACTGGATCTTTGACGTGCCGATCGAGGGCAAGCGCGCTGATCACGCCCACCGCGAGCAATCGGAGGTCCTCATGCCAGTCCGGGGAGCGTTCACTGTCCACTGCGATGATGGCGGCGTCCCCACCGCCTACACGCTCGATTCCCCAGATGAGGCGCTGCTGCTGCCGCCGATGGTGTTTCACCATCTCGACGACTTCGCTGCGGGCTCTCTGTGCCTTGTGTTCGCCTCGGGTCCGTACGATCCAGGCGAGTACGTGACGAACTACGACGAGTTCCGCGAGCTGATCGCTCGGCGGTGAGCAAGGTCGCGTTCCTCAATCTGGGGGAAGTACACGCGGAGCTGGCCAGCGAGCTCGAGGCAGCGGTCTCGCGCGTCGTCCTCTCCGGCCGGTACCTCAGGGGCACAGAGGTCGAGCTGTTTGAGCGCGAGTTCGCGCAATACTGCGGCCAGGCAGCTGCGGTCGGGGTTGCCAACGGACTCGAGGCGTTGCAGCTGACGCTCGAGGCGATCGGCATCGGTCGCGGAGATGAGGTCCTTGTTTCGGCCCACACGTCGATTGCGACGTGGTTGGCGATCACGCACGCCGGCGCGCAGCCGGTGCCAATCGAGCCAGACCCGAACACGATGGTGATTGACTCGGCGCGAGTGGAACAGTCGATCGGACCCCGCACCGCCGCGATCCTCCCGGTACATCTTTACGGTATGCCGGCCGACATGGATGCGCTTGCGCCGATCGCGCGAAAGCACGGCCTTGCGCTGGTCGAGGACGCATCACAGGCCCACGGCGCGCGCTTGCGCGGGCGTCCACTGGGATCGGTCTCAGACGCGGCGGCGTACAGCCTGTACCCGACCAAGAACCTCGGCGCGCTCGGCGACGCAGGGATCGTTGTCTCCAACGACCGCGAGCTCGTGGAGCGGGTACGCATGCTCGCCAACTACGGAGAGCGCCGGCGCCACGAAAGCGAGCTGCGAGGCCACAACAGCCGGCTCGACGAGATTCAGGCAGCGCTACTGCGGGTCAAGCTCAAGCGACTCGAGGAGTGGAACGGACGCCGGCGCGCTCGAGGCAGGCAATACCTCGAGCTGCTCGCGGACTGCCCCCGACTGGTACTCCCGGACGTTACCGACGGTGCGCTGCCGGTCTGGCACCAGTTCGTAGTCAGAGTCGGTGCTCGAGATCTCGTTCGTGAGCAGCTCGCCCACCGCGGCATCGAGACGCTCGTGCACTATCCGATCCCGCCTCACCGCTCGGCCGCCTACGCATCCGATCACACCGACCCGCTGCCGGTTACCGAGCAGCTCGCGGCATCGGTCCTGAGCCTCCCGATCTCCCCGCAGCTCAGCGCGACGGCGTGCACGCAGGTGTGCGAGGCGCTGATCACCAGCGTGACGGCGGCCGGCCCCGACCGGCCCGGAACCCGATTCGACGGAAGTTTTTGACGGTGTGAGGCCCGATCGCTCGTTCGTCGCCTTCCCTCCACCTCCTCCGCCACCCCGCCTTGGGGGCGTTGTTCGGCAGCTTCCCAGGTAATACGCGACCATCCGACTTCTCACGATCGTGCATCACGGGATTACGGCCTCAGCCTTTCCCCGCATGACCCGCCCCTCCATCACGACAGGCGGGTGATCGTGAGATCTCCCGGTTCTCAGCACGAAGAGATCACGCGCATGCACGAGTTCTCCGACCCCGCGGGGTCCGCTGACGGCTCGCGAACACGCCGCCGCCGATATTGCCTCCCGCTGATCCACAACACGTCGGCACCCCGGTGTCAATGGCCATCGTCACCCCGGGTGTTGCCTATTCGAGGCTCAATAGCCGGCCTGCGCACCCCATAACCGACGCTTCGCTGCGCCCTCACTGGGTCGCCAACGCACGGACGGGGCCACCGCGATTCGCTAGATCTTCGATGTAGGACTCTTCCATTCCCTTCTTCCATGCCGGTTGTCCGGCGCTTTCGTGGATCAAGGTTTAGGCAGCGGGCTTGACGGCCGTGATCAGAAGGGCCGTGTAGATCACTTGCTCGCCCTCGTGGCCGACGCTGTCGGCAGCAAAGGCCCGGTCTGCATAAGTGTGCAGCGCGTGTCGCCGATAACGCGCGTAGAGGCGGAGTGCACCTAGGAGCAGGCCGGTGACCCCGAAGTAGCGGCCCATCGGCCCGATGCTCCGGTCCCGCCACCTGAGCTTGTACATCTCAAGTGTGAGCAGCTCGAGTAAGCCCCGAACGCCGCATGTCAGCGGAATGCACTCGGCCACCTCAAATCCGACGGACGAGAGATCGTGCCGTAGACCCTGTTGCGTCCATCGATAGAGATCGAGTGGGCAGGGATGGTCTTCCCATATCCCGTGGGTCGTGAGCAATAGTTTCCCTCCTGGCTTCAGCATCCGCATAGCGTCCTTGAGGTAGGCGCGAGGATCGTCGACATGCTCGAGCACTTGCGTCGAGAGGATTCCGTCAAAGCAAGCATCGGGAGCCGGACAGGGCTGCCCAGGTTCTAACGCGTAGTGCAGCCCGACCGCAAATCCCTCGTCCGTGGGGAAATCCGCGTACTCCAGCTCTGTCCGGGTCATGAACCGCCCGTAGGGCGACCGGCCGGCGCCAAAATCTAACCACTTTCCGCGCGCGTGTTCGAGCCGCGGACGGAGCGCACGTTTCAGGTCAACTAGGTGAAGGTAAAGCTCGTCGCCGGGGCGGGGCTCGAACCGCTCCCGGTTGTATTCGTGATCGCAGCGATTGAATGCACGCTCATACGCGCGGAACGTTGGCGGGGACGCCATTTCCACCTCAGTTGGCCTCACCGAAGGTCACCTCCGTCGTGTTGTCTTCAACGGCAACGGTGCAGCGTAACGCGCTGCGAGGTCGTCGGCTCGCGACTCCTTTCCCGTACGGTTACCCAGTCCCGGCTGACCGCCGAGGACCCGCTACTCGCAATGGTCGGGCGAAACCGCCGATTTGCGGCATCGTCAAGCGATATTCGCCTGCGTTCCCTTGGTGATAACCGATGGACAAGACAGCTACGGCCTCGCCCAGGCAACCGCCGGCAAAGGGGTGATGCCCCTCACCTGACCCGGCTCACGCCCTGACGGTGGGGAGATTCGTGGCCGCCAGTGGGGAGAAAACGTGGCCGCAGTTGGGGAGAAATCAAGGGCCATTGACAGAAGAAGAAGCCCAATTCTCCGGCCAGACAAACCCCAGCGAGGAGCGTCCGGCCACCAACCCCGGCAGGCAACCCCCGCAACGGGCGGCCCACGCCATGTGGTCTGACCATATGGCGTGGGCCGCCTCGCGCAGATCACTCACCTCTACGTGTTACCCGGAGTTGCCGATCTCAGCTTGGCTTGCGCATCGCGAACATGATGTTGTTCCGACGCGGTGGGATCCTGGCCTCGCAGATCAGTTCCGCGCGGGGGATCGCAGTAGCGATCGCGTATCGGAGCTCCGTTCGCGTTGGGTAACGCACATTCTCGTCCCCGCTGATGTACCGATCCGATACGTAGCAGGCGAGATGGCCCAGCGTCGACGAGCGCTCCCAGTCCTTGACGATGATCAGTCCGCCGGGTGCGGTGAGGGCATCGAGGTCGCTGAGCGTGGGCAGACGGGCCGAGTCGGGCAGATGGTGGAAGACGTCAACGAGCAGCGCGAGATCGAACGGCTCGGGGTCGCTGGCCAGTAGGTCGGACGAGCGCTGGCTCCTGAATTCGGCCTGGCCGTTTCCCGTGAACAGCCGACCAGGCGACGGTGCGATATCCACGCCGAGGTACTCAGCCTCAGGGAACTCGCGACACAGGCGATCGGCGACCGCGCCATCTCCACATCCAATCTCGACAATTCGTCGCGGATCGGCGAAGCTGGTGACGGTCGTTGCGAGGTCGTCGAGGTTGATGAATCGGGCGCGGTAGCCGTCCGCGACGTACGGCTCCAGTGGCCCCAACCTGTGACGGATCGCCGTTCCGAGTCTCATCGGGCGCAGCGTACTATGGCGCGGGCGACGCGTTGCAGCGTTGACCCGCCGGGCTTATAGGCCGGACGCCCCTCGCAGGGATTTGTCTGGCTGGAGAGTTGGGCTCCGGCTGATTGTCCATCCTTTCATGCCAGGCCGCGACGCGGTTGCGGCCGACGAAACCAACGCCGCGCCCTCGTCGTCAGAGCGACTGCGATGGTGCGAGAGGGCCGCTCGAAGCTTGCCCTACGACTCGACCTGAGACTCATCGTCCGCCCGCTGGCCCTCGGGAGAGCCGGCGGTCGGCGCATCCCTCTGATACCAGCCTCGGGTGAGCCGGTAGGCGACGAACGATACGAACGAAACGACGAAGCTGACCTCGCCAAACGTGTCGGTCCGCGGCCATCGCGCCAGGTGGGTTAGCTGCACGGGGAGCGTCTCTGGCGCGACGAGCGCTACGGCGGCCACATAAACCCAGGCCGCGAAGCCATAAATCGCCAAGGCCAATGCAACCGTGGGGACGAGAGCTCGCAGCATCGCTGGCACGCGGCGATCACTCTAGCCGGTGAGTCGACTACGGCGGTGCAGGATGAAGGCGAAAGCGACGAAGAACGGCGCGTTGGGGGGCTGGAAGCACACCCGGGCAAATCACGGGGGCGGCAAACTGCAAAGCGCTGGCTCGACCGATAGGAACACCCGCGTTTAGGTGGAACCCACTCGGCGAGAGCGTCATTGCCCCAGAACGATCACCTACGACCCTCAGCACCCTCGGCCACCAGGGCGCATCGCTCGCTTCAAACAGCGGACCCAAGCTTCCTGGGACTCACGTCTAGGCGCTCCTGATCATGCTCAGGCGACGCCGGCGTCAGCCGGATGTCACGGCCGCACTGGTCCGTCCGCCGCAGTCCCAGAATCGACAGCAGGAACGACGAGAAGAAGATCTGGATCCCGACGATGATGAGCGTGGCAGCGAGCACGGCCAGGTTCTCATAGGCCAGCGTGCCGAAGCCGTGGCCGATCCATTCGATCACGATCAGCGCGCCTACCGACGATCCCGGCGAGCATGATGCTGCCGCCGAGCATCAGCCCGTGCTCGAGCTTGTAACGGGCGCGCATGCGATCGAACCAGAGGTCGCGTTCGCCCATGAAGTACGTCGCGTAGGCGTGGGCGCACACGCCGAGGGCCACCACCTGGGTGCCGACGATGGCCAGTAGCGCGCCGGCGATGACGGCGTGGATGTCCCATTCGCGGCCGAAGACGCCGAGGTGGGCGATCACGATGAACTCGACGAGCGCGCCGATCAGGGCCATGATCGCGCCCGGCAGGATGAAAAGGTGGTTGGGCGAGTGGACGAGCAGGAACCGCAGGTGCCGCCATCCGTCACGGAAGCTCGACAGCTTCGACTCGCCGCCCCGGGGGTGGTACTCGATGGCGAACTGGGTGATGACCAGATGCTCCTTGGCGGCGCGGATCACCATCTCGGAGGCGAACTCCATCCCGGTGGTGCGCAGATCGAGCTTGGGCAGCACGTCGCGCCGCAGCGCCCGCATGCCGCAGTGGGCGTCGTCGACCCCGGTGCGGAAGAGCAGGTTGAGGAAGCCGGACAGCAGCGGGTTGCCGATGTAGCGGTGATGCCAGGGCATGGCGCCGGGATGGATGTTCTGCATCCGGTTGCCGATCACCATGTCGGCGCCGTTCTCCAGTTCCGCGACGAAACGGGGGATCTCGTTGAAGTCGTAGGTGAGGTCGGCGTCCGCCATCACGATGTACTGCCCGCGAGCGACGCGGAAACCGGCCATGTAGGCGCTGCCGTAGCCGCGACTGGCGCTCGTGGACGACGATGGCGCCGGCGGCGGCCGCCAACCGGGCGCTGGCGTCCTCCGAATCGTTGTCGGCGACGATCACCTCGCCGGGGATGCCGTGGGTATCGAGCACGTCGCGCGCCCGGCGCACGCATTCCTCGATGTTCTCCTCCTCGTTGAGGCACGGGATGACGACCGAGACGACGAGGCCGTCGTCAGCGGCCACTGACGCTGTGCTCGGAGTTCTCGTGCGCGATCGCGCTCATCGTTCCTCTGTATCGGCTGCGCGGCGCAGAAACTTGCGTACTCTCGACTCCCGCGAACCAAGATATGGGAATCTGCGGCGATCCCATGCGCATCTGCTTGGTCTACGACTGTCTCTTTCCATACACCGTGGGTGGCGCCGAACGGTGGTACCGGAGGCTCGGCGAGCGTCTGGCCGCCGACGGCCACGACGTCACCTACCTCACCCTTCGCCAATGGAACACGGGGCGAAAGTGCGGATGTTGCCGGGGGTGGACGTCCGAGCGGTGGGGCCGCGGATGCGGCTCTACGCGGGTCCCGGGCAGCGCCGGATCCTGCCGCCGCTCGTCTTCGGGTTCGGAGTCCTGTGGCACCTGGCGCGCCACGGCCGCCGCTACGACGTGGTGCACACGTGCTCGTTCCCGTACTTCTCGCTGCTGGCGATCGCCCTGCTGGCGCCGCTGCACGGGTACCGCGTCGTCGTGGACTGGTTCGAGGTGTGGAGCCGGAGCTACTGGCGCAGCTACCTGGGACGCTGGGGCGGGGACGTCGGGCTGCTGATCCAGCGCATGTGCGCGCGGGTTCCGCAGCGGGCGTTCTGCTTCTCTCGCCTCTACGCGCGCCGGCTGCGGGATGAGGGGCTGCGCGGCGAGATCACCATGCTGGCGGGCGCATATGACGGACCGCTGGAGCCCCAGCCCGGCCAGAACAGCGAGCCCCTGGTGGTCTTCGCCGGGCCGCCACATCCCGGAGAAGCGGGTCCCGGCGATCGTGCCGGCCATCGCGCTCCTGCGTGATCGGCTCCCGGCGGTGCGCGCGCTCATCCTCGGCGACGGGCCGGAACGAGAGACGGTGCGGCGTCGCGTCGAGGACGAGGGCCTGTCGGACGTCATCGAGGTTGCCCGGATTTGTCGCCAGCGATGCGGTGGACGCTGCCATCGCCCGGGCAATGTGTCTCCTGCTCCCATCGCGGCGGGAGGGGTACGGACTCGTCGTGGTCGAGGCGGCCTCGCACGGGACCCCGAGCGTGGTCGTCGCCGGGGAGGACAACGCTGCCGTGGAGCTGATCGCGGAGGGCGTCAACGGCTTTGTCGCCGCCTCCGACGCTCCCGAGGACCTCGCCGCGGCGATCTGGGCGGTCCACGAAGGGGGCGACGCGCTGCGGGAGGCCACGCGGGCGTGGTTCGCCGCCAACGCCCACAGGGTCTCGCTGGCCCGCTCCCAGGAGCTGGTCGTGGAGGTCTATGACTCCGGCGCAGTGGGCTGAACGCCAGGGGCGCGCCCGGCTACGCGGGCGAGGTGCGGGCCACCAGCTCCAGGTTGGTGGCGACGAGGTTGAGACCCGGGACGGCGCTCAGCAGCCGATTGACGTCCCAGATGCGCCCGGCCCAGCGGGTCGCCCATTCGGCGGTGAGGCTGAGCGGCAGCATGTTCATGCGACGGAACTCCACCACCTCGAAACCGTGGCGGCGCAGCAGACCCGACGGCCGAGCGGCGGTCATAGAGCCGGTCGTGCTCGCAGACGCCGTGGTAGTAGAGGCCGGCGCGCCGGGCGACCGCCTCCAGATACGAGGTCCGGTTGGGGAGCTTGAACACGTAGAACGTCCCACCCGGGGCGAGGATCCGCTTGACCTCCTCGAGGCTGGCATCGGGGTCGGCGACGTGCTCGAGCACGCCGCAGCTCAGGACCGCCGCGAAGGACGTCGTCCGCGTACGGCAGCTTCCACGGCTCGCGGCTCAGGTACACCGACAGGTGCGGGTAGCGCTCCATCGGCCGCGGCCCCTGGGGCACATCGGGGTTGTAGTCAAAGGCGGTGACATTCAGACCAGCGTCGTGCAGCAGGCTGGTCACCTGGCCGTAGCCGCAGCCCCAGTCCAGGATGCTCGGCGGGCCATCGGCTCTGATCCTCTCGGTGATGGCGCGGTACTCCTCCATCTGCGGGCCAGAGCGGAGGTTGATGTCGCCACCTCTGGGGTTGGCCCCGGAGAGCTCGTCGTGATGCACCGGGCGAGAATAGCCACCGCTCTGCGCGCTACACGCTGCCGTCCAGACTCCGCCGGTAGGAGGCGATCGTGCCCCGGGCGGTCTGGGCCCAGGTGAAGCCGGCGGCCTGGTCGCGGCCTGCGCGGCGCAGGCGCTCGACCTCGGGGCCGCCCGCGAGCAGCCGCTCGATCGCCCGCGCGATCTCGCTCTGGGAGCGGGGATCGAAGGTCAGCGCGGCGTCGCCGGCGACCTCGCGCAACGACCCCTGACCCGAGCACGCGACCGGAACGCCGCGCGCCATCGCCTCTAGGACGGGGAGGCCGAATCCCTCATACAGGGAGGGGAACACGAACGCGTCGCTGATCGCGTAGAGCCCTTCCAGCGTCTTGCTGGGGACCCAGCCGAGCACGCGGACGTCGTCGCGCAGACCCAGCGCGGCGATCCTCTCATGCAGCTCGGCCTCGTGATCAGTGGGATACCCCACGATCACGAGGAGCGGGCGGCGCTCGGGGTCGATCAGGCCGACGGCCTCGATGAGCCGGACGAGGTTCTTGTGCGGGCGCAGGGCCGACACGCTGAGCACGATCGGCCGCGCGGGCTCTGCGAGCATGGCCCGCACCTCCGCCTCGGGCGCGGCCGCCCCGCGGCGCGCGCCCAGACCGAGCGGGACGACGTCCACGCGCCGCGGATCGATCCCGAGCAGCCTGCGGAGGTCCTCACGCGTGCTCTCGGCGTCGACGATCACGCGCGCCGACCGGCGGGCGGCGGCGGTGACCAGCACGCGCATGCCATGCGACAGCATTCCCAGATGAGCCTCTGGGGCGATGCGATGCAGGAGGTCGTGGATCGTCACCGTCCGGGCGTACGCGCCCCAGACCGGCGCGGTGTTGGCGAGGCTGTGGACGAGCTGGACCCCGCGGCGCCTCGCCGAAACCGGCAGCAGTTGCTGCTCGCCGCGAACCCACTCGCGGCGTGTCCGGGCGCGGACGGGGATCACCACGGCCGGGATGAGCTCGCCCCAGGGTCCGCCTCCCGCCTCGGCGGCCTCGCGGTTGATGAACGCGGTGAACCGCATCTCGGGGGCCGCCGCGACCAGCTCCGGAATGAGCTCCCGCGCGTAGGTCTCAGTGCCGCCGGTTTCCCCCGGCACGAGATAGAGGAGGTTGAGCCCGATGTGCGGCGCGCGCAGGTCGCCGTCCGGTCTATGCGCTGGCGAGATCCGCCTCCACTGCGGCCATCATAACGTCGCCCTGGTCGTGTCAGGATGGCCCCGGACGCGGCATCCGCTCCGCTCCATGTCGCGTCCGAAGCTCATGCTCGGCACCGTGTGCGCCGATAGCCTGGCTGACGATGCGAAGGCTCGTGCACCGGATCCACCGCGCTCTACAGCCACCCGTTGGATACGTGGTGTGGCATCGCTGGCCCTGGCCGCTCTGGAAGCTTCGCGGCTGGGGAAGTCTGCCGATCGGATCCCATTCGTTTCGGTTCATGGCGATCGATCGCCGCCAGTACGTGTGGTGGGCGCATCAGGCTCGCCGGCGGCGATGGGAAAGCGAGGTCGTCCGCGAGTTGACGCGCGCGCTACGTCCTGGCGACGTGTTCTTCGATGTTGGCGCGTTCGTCGGTGCTTTCACCCTGCTCGGCTCCCGTCTCGTCGGCCCGGGCGGCAACGTGGTGGCGTTCGAGCCAGATCCGAAGGCCCGTGAGACGCTCGAGCGCAATCTGGCAGCCAACGGCGTCGAAAACGTGATCGTCGCTCCGTACGCGGTCGGTGACCATGTGGGAAAGGTGCGATTGTCGGCGAGTGGCGACTCCGTCGGACACGTGACGGTCTCGGGCGGGATCGAGATCGAGCAGGTGACCTTCGACAGCTTCTGCGCCGATCACGGCCTGATGCCCACGGTGATGAAGATCGACATCGAGGGTTCCGAGGCGGCCGCGCTCACGCGGCAGCGAGACCGTCGGGCGGCTGCGGGAGTATCTCGTCGAGATTCACGAACCCGCGCTTCGCGCCCAGGGCGTCGATCCGACGCCACTGCTCGAAGGGCTGGGTCGGTATGAGCTGCTGGAGCCGTCGGAGACCGGGAACTATGCGGTTCTGGTGCGCCCACGAACGACCGTCGAGCAGCCCCCGTCGCAGTCCGTCTGATCGAGGCCTGAACCAGGCGTACGCCGAGAGCGACAGGGACACCGCGCGTTGCCTGATCACAATTAAGGATCTGTGTCCGAACCTATATCGGCACTGATGCCCAGCGTCCGCGACCAACCCATGGTGACGATCGGGATCCCGACCTACAATCGCCCGGCGCTGCTGCGTCGTGCTGCCCGTTCCGCGCTGGCGCAGCGAGACGTTTCGATCGAGGTGGTGATCTCCGACGATGCCTCGACGGATCCCGAGGTCGGAGAAGTGCTGCATGAGCTCGCCACCACCGATCCCCGTGTCAGGGTGCTGCGGCAGGATCAGAACCTGGGCCACGCACGCAACTACCAGGCGGTGCTCGAGGCCGCCGAGGGCAAGTACTTCATGTGGCTGGCCGACGACGACTGGCTGGACCCGGGATATGTCGCGTGCTGTCTTGCGGTTCTCGCCGAGGATCAGGGCACGGTCTTGGCGTGCGGTCGGGCCTCCTACTACGCAGACGGCGCCCACGTTGTAGATGAGCGTCCGATCAACCTCATTTCGTCGCGGCCGGGCGTCAGGGTCATCCGCTATTTCGCGCGAGTCAGTCTCAACGGACCGTTGTTCGGCCTCGCCCGGCGAAACCAATGGGCGGCGATCGGTTTTCCGCCAACGGTTGGAGGCGACTGGATTCTCGTGGCGGCGCTGGCGACACGAGGACGCGTGCGTACCATCAGTGACACCGTTATCCACCGGTCGCTCACCGGCCTGGGCTCGGATTCGACACAGTTGGGGCTCAGCTTCGGAATGTCGACGCTGATGGCGTCGCAGCACCACCTACTCGTGGCCGGACGTCTGTGCGGCGACATCGTCACCGGCGGCCGTACGTTCGGCCCACTTAGGCCGATCGGAAGACCGTTGGTCGCAGCCGCGGTTGCCGTGCTCATCGTTACGCGCTTCACGATGACCGGCATGCTGCGGCGTGTTCTCGGGCCGTCGATCGCCACCTCGCTGGAGAGGACAATCGCGGCGTGGCTGCGTGCCAGGGAGGCTTCGTGAGGTCTCGCGGAGTTCCCACCAGTCTTAGCTCTTCGCGGCAATGACGGAGCCGGTCCGAACAGCGCCGACCGTGGATGTCGACGAGGCGTCGATCCTCTCCGACGAGCAGGTCGGCAGGCGGGTCATCACCGGTGGCGCCCAGCGCACCGTCGGGTTCGTGGTGGCGAACCTCCTCACCGCGGTCAGCGCCGTGATCCTGCTGCGCCACCTGGGGGTGGACGCGTTCGGGCGTTACGGAACCGTGATCGCGCTCGTCAACATCGTCTACGGAATCAGCGACCTGGGGCTCACCATCACTGGTACCCGCGAGTTGACGCTCTGCGAGACCGAGGAGGAGCGTCGAGATCTGCTGGCGCATGTCCTCGCGTTGCGGATCTTCGTCTCCGGGGTTGGCGTGCTCGGCGCGATCGCGTTCGCGTTTGTGGCCGGCTATCCGAGTGTGCTGATCGTCGGCACAGCGGTGGCGGGCTTCGGTGTTCTCCTCCAGAGCGTTCAGGCGGCGATGGTGATTCCCCTCAGCGTGCAACTCAGCAACGGCGCGCTCGCGTTCAGTCAAGTTCTGCAGCAGGCCACGCTGTTGCTGGGTTTTGCGGTACTCGCTGCGATCGGTGCGGACCTGCTCTTGTTCTTCGCCGTCCAGATCCTCGTCGGACTCGTGCTCCTCGCCGCCACGCCGTTCCTTGTCGCCCGTAAGCATCTTGTAGCGCCGCGGTGGACGGCAACACGGATCAGGGCCCTCGGCCGTGTCGGGGTCCCGATCGCTGTCGGGGCCGTGCTCGGCGTCCTCTACCTTCGTCTGCTCGTGATCATGATGTCGCTGCTCTCCGGGGAGCCGCGCGAGATCGGTTACTTCGTGACCTCGACCCGGGTTCTTGAGCTGGTTGGGGGTCTGCCATTCCTCGTGGTGGGGATCGTGCTCCCGGTCGTCACCGTCGCCGCGCGGGACGATCACGACCGCCTGGCCAACATGACGTCGCGCGTCGCGCAGACGATGATCATTGCGGGCGTGCTGGTTGCGCTCGTGTTGTGGACGCTGTCAGCGCCGATCATTGACGTGCTCGGTGGGCCCGAATACAAGGGCGCTGGTCCGGTCATGGAGATCCAGGGCTTCGCCGCAGTCACGATCTTTCTCACGGCAGCGTGGCAGCCTGCGCTGATGGGCCTACACCGCCTGCGTGCGTACGCGCTGGCGATGGCGGCAGGGGTGGCCGCTGTGGTGATCGCCGGACTCGTCCTGATCCCGGCGGATCAGGCCATTGGTGCTGCTGTCTCGGCGGTGGTGGGCGAACTCGTGCTCTGCGTCTCGATGTACGTCGCCGTCCGCCGCGCCGGTCCGGGCGATTGGCTCCCGGTGGGCCCAGGGCTTCGTACCGCCACGGCGGCCGCAGTGGCCGTGGCTGTCGGGATGATCCCCGACCTGCCAACCGGACTGCGGGCTGTCGCGGTGTTGGGTGCGTTCAGCATCGGCGTGATCGCCATGCGCGCGGTTCCGGGGGAGATCACGGGAGCGCTGCACGCCGCTTTATCCCGCTCCTCGTCAGGCTCAGGGGGCTGAGCTGGAAAGCAGTCCGCCGCCGCTAGGCTTGCGCGCGTGACGATCTTCTCAGCCGTTCTAGCGGTCCGCGATGAGGAGTCGATGATCGAGGGAGCTCTCCGGCTGCTCGGATTCTGCGACGAGATCATCGTCGTGATCGATGATCGGACGACGGACAGGACTGAGGAGCTTGCGCGTCAATACACCGAAAACGTGCATTGCGCTTCGTTCGAGGGCTTCGCATCGCTGAAAAACGAGGGCGTGCGACGAGCTCGCGGCGAGTGGATCGTCTTCTGCGACGCTGATGAACGGATCACCCCACGCTTGGCGACTCAGTTGCGCGACGCAGTCGCTTCGGGCACCGATCGATGGGCGTTTCGCACCCCGACAGTCAACTTCTTCTGGGGGCGGCGGATGGAACATGGAGGGTGGCGCGAAACACACATAAAGATTGTGCGTCGTGAGCATGCGCTCCATCAGGGCCACGTTCACGAGTTGCTCTCGGTCCCGGAGTCGCGCGTTGGATGGCTGCCCGGGGAGCGATGGCACTTTTCCCATCGATCGCTCGAGGAGAACCTGAGCAAGACAATCCGCTACGGGCACCTGGACGCCGCGCAGCGGTTTGCCGCCGGCGCACAGCCGGTGCGGCCGGCCACGTTCCTGCGAGTGATGTTGCGCGACTTCGCACGACGGATGGTCCGGCGGGTCGGGTGGCGCGACGGCATGCCCGGCCTCATCGAGGGGATCTACCAGCCATTCGCGATGTTCTGCGCTGCGGCCATGTTGTGGGAGTGCCAGCACCAGACGGAGATTGAGCGGTCCTATGTCGATCTCGAGCGCCAGGTCGCCGAGGAGGTCTGATCCAGAATTCGAGCGGGTCGTTGGAGACGGTGGCGATGCGAGCACGGTCGCTTATCGATGGGCGACGAAGTTCCAGATTGGTTTCTCGTAGGTCTCGACGAAAGCTCCTTCGGACCCTGCGACGTCACGCCACTCCCTTGGGAGTCCCGGTCACCCGGCGATCTCCGATTGCGCCCGTCGTGTCGAGGACCCCGTTCAGCACGGCCTCCTGCTCCGCGCCCAATGTCCGCCAGTCATAGCGGCGCTCGGCCAGCGCGCGCGCGTGCTCGCCCACGCGGATGCGCAGTCCGCGGTCGCGCAGCAACCTGATGGTGGCCGATGCGAACTCCGCGGGCTCGTTGGCCACGAGGAGATGCTCACCGGGGACTACGTCCGGGAGGCCCTCCCAGCCCAACGAGGTGGAGACGATCGGACGTCCCGCCGACAGAGCCTCCACGATTTTCACACGGATGCCGGCGCCGGTGAGGATCGGGACGATGACCGCGTGGGCGCGGGCGTAGTAGGGGTGCATGGCGGGGACGGGGCCGACGACCGTGATCCCGGGGCGGTCGCCGAGTCCGAGCACCCCAGGGGGCGGCGCCCGCCCGACGATGTCCAGTTGCGCATCGGGGACCGCGCGAAGGACCCCGGGCCAGACGTTGTCGGCAAACCAGGCGATGCCCTCGCTGTTGGGCTGGTAGCCGAGAGTTCCGGTGAAGACCAGACGGGGTGGGCCGTCCGGGTCAGGCGCCCTGGTCAGCTCGCGGGTGTCGACGCCGATGGGGATGACAGATACGGGGACCGGTGAGCTGCGGCGCAACTCGTCGGCCTCGGTCGTCGAGACGGCCACCGCGGCCTGATAGCGCCTGAGCATACGCAGGGTGTACATGCGGTAGCGCGCCGCCTCGGCGCGCAGAAGCGCCGTCCGCAGCCCGGTCGTACGTCGCGCCCGCGACAGGTACCAGTGCCAGAGGAGGTTGTGCAGGGTCAGCACGGCCGGTAGCGAGGGAGGAAGCGATTGCGCCCATGCTGCGGCCATGTCGTGGCCAACCATGACCACGTCGGGGCGCCATTCGCGGACGGCGCGGTCCGCGAGCTCACGCATCCCGACCCAGAAGACGCGCATCTCCAGTGCCCGCTGCGGCGCGAGCACCGCCGCAGCCAGCACCTGTGGCTCGGCGCGGACCGCCGCCGTTACCTCGGTCAGCTTCGAGGCTGGGCGCTCCAGCACCCAGTTCTCCACCCCGACCTTCCGAAGCGAATCGGCGTGCGGGGCCTCCTCCGGAGTGACTGGCGAGATGTTGAGCACGGCGTGGCCCCGCTCGACGAGATGACGGCACATGAAGTACTCGTGGCTGCGGCCCCCGCCTCCTCCAGGCTCGAAGGGCAGCTCAGGTGTCAGGTGCAGAAGGCGCATGGTTAGCCGGCCCGCCGGATCGACGCCGAGCCCCACACGGCGCCGCAGTCTGCGAGCGTCCCCAGCTTGCCAACCAGGAAGACATCGAGCGCGCGCTTGCCGGCCCAATCTGAATGCTCGTTGTTGTAGTCATGCATGACCGGATAGGCCCCGTGTGACAGCCGTGATCGCCGTGTGGACGACTCGGAGAGTCGGGAAGCTGATCTCGCGGTAGCGCACTAGCGCACGCAACAGGCGGCCGCGCATGCCTGGAATCCGGGCACGGACTTCCTGGATCAGCGTTTCGGCATGAGGGCGGAGGGCGGGCCGGTCGGAGACATCGCCCATATCCAAGCGAATCGCCCTCGGAGATGAGGCGCGGCTCCGGGACGCAGATCCCCGATCGTGTGGACGCATCAGAACGCCAGCCCGGTCTAATCCGGGCCGAGGTTTCGTTGTTGATCTCGTTCGCGGGTGGCCGGATGGCGGTCCTGGTGGGCAGCGGGAACCCGCCGCCCGACGGCGTCGTGCATGTCGCCGCCGACGTTCTGGTTACGGTTGAGTGGCTGTCGCGAGCAGCGGCATGTCACCCTCG
>CAVOHJ010000017.1:0-309447 GCA_963695625.1 uncultured Actinomycetota bacterium
TGTGGAAAGCCCCGCACAGCGGGGCTTTTTTCATGCCCACGTAAGGGGCTCGGACCGCGAAATCATGACCGCCACGCAGGCGATCAGCGTCGGGAAGACCGCCGCTGCGAACAAGAAGAACGATTTGCCCCGCAGTCAGATCGAGGGCCGCTTCTCATCCGAAGCGGCGGCGCTTGCGACGCCGCAGCTCGAGCAACCGGAGTGCAAACGCCGGATCCTGCTCGAACGTTCGCTCCTCGCCGACGATGAGAGCCTTCAAGACCTCCGGCTCGTGCTTTGCTTCCGTCTGTCGCCTGATGACGGCCAGGGTCGCCCCTTTGGCGATCATCTCGCCGGATCCCACCTTGAATTCGACGGCCGCGTGGGCACGCTCCGCCGCGCGCAGGACACGCGGCACATCGATCACTTGGACGACCGCGGGCGGCCGGGGCCAGAGGATCTCCTACAGAGCTTCTTCGACCGTGGCTGCGGGTTTTGCGGGACCTGGCCCGGCGGTGGCATTGGTGGCCGGCGCTTTCAGTACGTAGAGGCCGTCGATGACTTTGCGGCCGCGGCGCGCGATCTGGGCCAGGGCGGAGGCGAGCTGGATCGACGTGAACGCGCCCATCTGCAGCCGCCGGTACACGATGATGACCGCGAGCACGGCGACGAACGCGATGATCGGCACGACCGCGGAGGTCTGTTCGTCCCCGACCGATCACGAGCGCGGCGGTGAGCGAGTAGACGACGACGGCTGTGTAGAACGCGAACGCTCGCCAGACGATCGGATCGTCACGGAACAGGTTGAGCCGCGGCGTGAACGTGGTCGACGCGAACTGGACCACCAGGAACAGGAGCGAGAACACGATTCCGATGAACGTCACCGTGCCCGCACCGACGGCGATCAGCATCTCGATCGCCCGCGTTGTGGGGATGTCGAACCCGATGTGCACTTGCGGTGCGAGGAAGGCCAGCCCAACGGCGGCCGCGGCACCCAGCAGTTGGACGGTGCCGGCTCGCAGCCGGCGTTTGCGGCGCAGGACCCGTGCGAGCTCGTGGGGCCGGCCCTCGGCGCGAAAGGCAGGCGGCTCCGGACGGCGATCCGCGGGCGTTGTGCTCATGCCGTCACGTCGGGTGCGGGCTGAGGCGCCCCGCGCGTGCGGTGGTCCGGAGCGGGGACGCTCTCCATCGCCGGGAGCCGGTCGCGGGGGTGAGACTCGTACCAGCGGGCGTAGCGCTCAGCGAGCGGCGCTGCGGTGATGCCGTGCGCGAACACCGACAGGCCAATCGTCACATAGGTGGTGGCCAGGATCGTGTCCGCCCCGGGCAGGTGCGCCTCCTCGACGACGATCACGGCGAACACGATCGACGCGAGACCGCGCGGCCCGAACCACCCGAGGAAGCTGATGGTTGGCGCACGGGCGCCGGTGCGGATCATCGCGATCGCCACAGGCAGCATCCGGACCAGCGTCAGGCTCAGCACGGCGTAGAGCGCGATCTCCCAACTCACGTGCTTGAGCGCGGGACCCAGTAGCACGGCGCCGAAGATGAGGAACGTGACTCCTCCGAGCAGGCTTCCGAGTTCCTCGTTCAGGCGCGAGGCCTGCTCGGATGGGACTTCTCGCGGTCGGTCGGCGCTGGGAGCGCGACGACCCGGAACACGCGCGGGCTCACCCGCTCGGTGATCCGCTTGATCACCCCGCCCTTCCCGGCGGTATCGCGCCCCTCGAACACGACGCAGAGCTTCGCCCCCTCACGCACCACCCACTCCTGGAGCCGGACGAGCTCACCCTGGAGACGGGCGAGCTCCTTCTCGTAGTGCTTACGGCCGAGCTTCTCGGCCGGCTGCCGATCCTGCTTGATCTGTTTCGTGTGGCTCATCGCTCGCCCTCCACTTGGCGCGTGCACTTCGTGGCTAAGGTCGGGAACCGCGGCTCCTAGATGTCGGAGTGGTGCTCGTCGGTTGGTAGGCCGGCTTCCTTCCACGCGGTGAACCCGCCGTCGAGGTTGGCGGCGTGCTCGTAACCCAGTGTCTTCAGGGTGAGCGTTGCGAGAGCGGCGCGGGTGCCCGACCGGCAGTACACGATCACCCGGCCGTTCGGGTCGAGCTGGGCGTTGTGTTTAGGGCTGCTGGGGTCGGCGACGAACTCGATCAGGCCCCTGGGCACCTGTATGGCGCCCTTGATGTGCTGCTCCCACTCCACGGGCTCTCGGACGTCGAGAAGCACGGCCTTTCCGGAGGCGACCTCGTTAGCAGCATCCTGGGGGGACACATGCTCGATCTGGGCGTTGGCCTGGCCCACCATCTCTTTGGCTGTTGTCGTCATGGCTATCTCTCCTTGAGGTCGGTGGTGGCCCATCACCGGACCGGCGGTGATGGGCGCACGTTGCGGATCAGGCCCGGTCGCCTGGATCGACCTGCTCGGCTACCCGAGTCGGGTGCCTTCGACCTCAAGGCCGCCGCCCTCGGGGAGCTTCGTCCAGCTGCGGCGCTGCCACTCCTCCTTGAGCACCTCGGTCGCCGCCTGCTCCAGGAACTCCGGGCGCGCCCACTCGTCCACGTCGAAGTCGTGCTTGATGTAGCCGTGGCTGAACATGAAGTCCTTGCCGATCTTCACGCACTGCATGTTCTGCGCGCTCAGGCTCGGCACCATGTCGACGTGCTTGATGCCCCGATAGGTGTCCTCGGCGTCCTGGTAGAACGTCTGGCGGTTGAGGATCGCCCCCGCAGCACGCTTGTGCTCGTTGGCCCAGCGCCCCACCTTGATCATCGCCTTCATGTAGGCGAGGACGAGCTCGGGGTGCTCGTCGGCCATCTCGGCGGTGCAGGTGATGACGGCCGGTGTGTTGGCGACCTGGACCGTCCAGTCCGGGTACCGCGTGAGGTCCTCGATCATCTTCAGCTGGCCGGTGGCCTCCTGCAGGTGCTGGAACACCTTGCTCTGGGTGTAGATCGCGTCGACCTTGCCAGCCAGCAGCGCGGTCTCCAGCGGGCGGAACGCGAGGTCGTGCTTGTGGTCCCGGCGCATCCAGAGCTCGGATGGGTTGTTCATCGGCGGGACGAGCATCTCGGGCTTGTCGTACCAGTCATCCGGATAGGGGAAGTCGACCAGCTCGACGTCGTCGATGGTCATGTCGTTGAGCTTGAGCATGTTCAGGATGCCCATGTGCTCCTGGATGCGCCACCAGTCGTTCTTGATCGTGTTCAGGCTCTTGGAGATCCCGATCTTCTTGCCCTTGAGGTCCTTCATCCGGAAGATCTCGTCGCGGGCGCGGACCACCATGCAACCTCCCTCGTACACCCACGTCGCTCCGAGCAGCACCGTGCGGCGCAGGTCAGCGTTGACGTGGATCGGCGGGTACAGACCGCCGAAGCGGATCAGGTTGTCGAGGTTATGGATGTAGTGCGGGTACCAGTTGTTCTCCGGCGCATGCCGGAAATAGGCGTACTCCACACCGATCTTCTTGAACTCCTCGCGGCACCAGCCCAACTCCTGGTCGACGTTGTTCGCCGACACCATCGGGCAGTTCGTAAACCACACCTCTTCCCAGTTCAGAGGCACCGTGGTTGCGACTCGTTTCACCTGTTCAGTTGCGGTAGCCATCATCGGCTCCTTTCGTGTGAGGCCGGGAAGCGTACGATCCGTTCCCAGCCGGATCCGCATTCGCGGGTCTGCTTGCAGAAGGTTCTTTGAGACGGTCGTCGATCGCCTTCGCCTCGAGCAGGGTGAGCCCGAGGTCGGACACGCGACGGAGAAGTCCCTGGAGCTCGGCTTGGTCGCGGACGTTGCCCGTGAGCGAGGTGTTGCCCTCGGCGCGCGTGAGCGTCATGCCGTGGAAGGTGGGCTCGAGCTTGTCGCTCAGCTCTCCCTCCACGATCAACCGATAGTTCCGAGCAGCCATGCATCGAGCATCCCACCGTCTACCCCTGCGGAGGGAGAAACGCGGTTCTTTCACCCGGGTGACCGGGTTTGCTCCAGCAATTCCAGCGCGGTGGCGCGGGCGACCAGGTCCGCGCGGGAGTGCACCCCCAGCTTTTGGTAGAGCGCGCGCCGGTGCGATCGGATCGTGTTCTGGGATAGGAATAGGCGCTCACCGATCTCCCGGGTCGACAGCTCGCCGGCCAGGAGCCTCAGCACCGCGAGCTCGGCCTCGCTCGGCGGCTCGAGCAGCGCCCCGCTCGACGCCCGGTCGCTCGCCGCCTCGAGCTCTCGCCCCACCGCCGTGGCAAGCCCGGGAACGGGGCCGCTGTCGCTCAGCTCGCCGAGCGCCTCCCGCGCGGAGCGTAGGGTTGCTTCGGCCTCGCCGAGACGTCCACGGCGCAGGCGGACGCGGGCCAGCAGGACCAGCAGCCACGCGTGATGCAAGGTCGCCACCTCGTCGGCGAAGAAGCGCTCCGCCGAGGCGAGCTCGCGCTCGGCCTCGACGAGGCTTCCCTCAGCGGCCAGCACCGCGCCCCCGGCCGCCGACGCGTTGGCTCCAAGCCAACTTCGGCTCGTGCCGATCCGCCCCACCGCCGCCTTCGCCTGCTCAGCGTGCCCTCGTGCCGAGGCGAGTCGTCCGCGCTCGACCGCCACCAGCGCGAGCGTCGAGCGGGCGACTACCAGGCTCGGGACATGCCGCTCGATCGCCGGGTGCTCCAGCGACCGCACCGCCACCGCCGAAGCCTCGTCGAGCTCGCCGGCGAAGAACAGGGCGCGAGCGTACGCGGCCAGAGCTGCCGTCAGGATCTCATTCGCGTCAACCTCCGCGAGCTCGACCGCGCGCCGGCCGGCGAGCACCGCCTGCCTCACACCCCGGTCGATCGTGACCGCGCGCACCAGCCCCGCCGCAGCCTCGACATAGGGGTCGAGCTGCTCCGGTCGCTCTCCACCGCCCCGGTCGGCGAGCGCTAGCAACCGGCGCTGCTCGAGTCTGCGCCCGCCGACCAACATCGCGGCCGTCGCGGCCGCCACCGCAAGCTCGGGATGATCGACGAGTTGGGTCTGCGGCAATGTCCGAACCCAGCGCAGCACGGTCCGGGCGGCACCGCCTCTGATCATCGGCAGGTGGTACTCGACCATCAGCTCGGCAACGAGCTCGTGATCGCGGGCTGCCGCCGCATGCTTGACAGCTTCGATCGCCAACCCGTGCGATCGGAGCCACACAGCGGCTCGCCGGTGAATCAACGTCGGCGCGTCCGGTTTGAGGGACGCCAGCTGAGCCCGCGCATACTCGGCGAACAGCGAGTGGATACGAAACCAGCCCCCCCGTTCCAGCCGCGACACGAATAGATTCGAGCGCTCGAGCTCGCCCAGACGCGCCGCCGAATCGCTGCGGTCCAATACGCCGTCGCACAGTTCTATGGTGAACTCGCCGAGGACCGCGGCGCCGTACAGGAATGCGCGGCCGTCCTCGTCCAGCGCCGCGAGCACCTCGCCACTCAGGTACTCGGCCACGAAACGGTTATCTCCCCCGAACGCCCGCACCGCCCGCACCGGATCCTCCACGGTCCGCAGCCACAACCAGGCCAGAACAAGGCCCGCGGGCCAGCCCTCGGTCCGCTCCACGATCACGTCGATCTCCTCGGCACCGAGCTCGAGTCGACCGAGAACCACGAGCAGCTCCCGCGCCTCATCGGTCGTGAACGCGAGCTCGGCTACGCGAACCTCACCCAGCGCGTGGGCGGCACGCAGCCTCGCGAGGCTCAGCGCCGGATCCACCCGCGTGAGCAGCACCAAATGCAGGTTCGGAGGAGCGTGCCCAACGGCGTAATCGATTGACGACAGGCACTCCTCGTCGATCACCTCCTGCAGGTCGTCGAGCACAACGACCAGCTCGCTTCCCAGCGCAGCCACATCGTTCATGAGCTCGTCGATCGCGACCTCGACCTGGCCGCCGGCGACGCTCAGCCGCCCCAGCGCGTCCCGGCCGAGCCCCGAACGCACGCGATCGACCGCCGTCGCTACATACCGCCACATCACTACCGGGTCGTTGTCGCCAGCGTCCAGCGTGACCCACGCCGGCGCCGTATCCAGATCTGCGCACCAGGCGCGCGCCGCCGTCGTCTTGCCGTACCCGGCCGGGGCAGCGACAAGCGTCAGCGACACGTCCCGCCCCGCATCGAGCGCCCGCCGAACCCGCGGCCGGTCGACCACGCCGTGACGCATGCTCGGGACCGCGAGTTTGGCCTCTACGAGCGGGGGAGGCGCGCCCGCGCCAGCGAGATCGCGCCGCTTCTCCGCGCCGCGCCGGGAGTCGTCGGCCATAGTGCGCGACGCGTCCTGTTGGTAGGGGTGCCGAGATTCGGTAGCCAACTACTGCCTCATGAGATCGGTGACGGGCTCGGACACTCGTTTGAGCCCCGACGAACGGTGAGCGTCGCGAGCCGACAGTCTGCGCCTACTCATCGTGCTGCACGCGGTCATAGTCCGGTTTGCGCGGCGATCCGTCCGGAGTTGACCGCTTCGACGAGCTCCTGGTAGTCCCGGTCGTTCTGCTCTGCGTACGCGTCAGAGAACCCGAGGATGGCGCGGTCGAACTTCGGGCCGTCACCGAGGTAAGAGGCGATCGCAATCCGGTCGCCGCTGCGCGCATGCGCGCGTGCGAGCGTCCAGCCGCACAACTTGCCGTAGATCGCCATGCGCTCAGGGTCCATCTGGTCGATCTCGGCCGAACCCTTCCAGTCTTTGAGCTGCCGGCCGTAGAAGTCACGGGGCCGGGCGTCAACCGGCGAGGAGTCGACATGCACCCAGCCGAGAAAGATGTCACTAGCTGCCTGCATCAGCCGCTGGCCGGTCACCACACGCTGACCGTGGTTCTCGAACTCGCTCGGCCCCAGGAACTCTTCCAGCACCGACGCCTCGGCCTCCTTCAGCTGCAGGAACAGCGGGTCACTGCCGTCGCGGCCGACCAGCAGCGCGATCCACGCCCGCGTGCCGACACTCCCGACCCCGACCACCTTGCGCGCGAAATCGGTCAGATGAAACTGCTCGAGCAGCACCCGCCGGTCAGGCTCAAGCGAGTCGCGGTACCGACGCACCAACACTCGCAGGGTCTCCAGCAGCTGGTCGCGATCTCCCCCCGGCGCAAGCTGCGCCAGCGGCACGATCAGCGGCGATTGATCGACGATCTGCACCTGCCCGTCGACCGCGCGCGTCAGCTTCGAGAACGCCGTCATGCTGTCGCGGGTGCGCGCCTTCGCGAGCGCCTTCCCGGCCCGCTTGACCGTCCCCGGCCTGAACTGCGCCGCCCGCTCCGCGAGCAAGGACTCGATCTCAAGCCGCGCATACCACACCGCAAGGTTCTCCATGCCAGCGAACTCGCGCATCGCCGTGCGGTAACGGCCGACGGTCTCGAGCACGACCCGCTCCTGATCCTGGACGCGATAACCATTGTCCCGCGCCGCGATCAACATGCTCACCGCAAGCCGCTTGACATCCCACTCCCACGGACCCGGAAGCGTCTCGTCGAAATCATTGATGTCGAACACCAGCCGCCGCTCGGGGGAGGCGAACACCCCGAAGTTCGACAGATGCGCGTCTCCGCAACACTGCACATGAAGCCCGGACCGGGGCGTCGCAGCGAGGTCGTGGGCCATGATCATCGCCGCACCGCGATAGAACGTGAACGGCGAGACGAGCATCCGGCCGTAACGGATCGGCACAAGCTCAGGCACCCGCGTGGCCGCTTGGCGCTCGAGCAGCTCAACCGGGGTCGGGCGAGTCACACCCGGCTCATAAACCGCATGGCTCGAGCGCGGCACCTCCGCACGTGCAGCCTTGCCCCGCGCAACCCGCTCGGCGATCGTTAGATGAGGAACCGCCGGGCTCGCCTTCCCATCGGTCGCCGTTCCCTCCGCGGGACCGGTCACCGGCATCACACCAATATTCCTATTCACTCGACCTCGATTCCAGCCGACCCAAAATCTTCGCGGGCGAACCCGGTCAGCTTGCCTATTTTCCCGCCGCCGACACTCGCATCCACGATCGGCCCTGACGACCGGGCCAAACCACGGATCCCCTCGGTACTGCGCACGGACAAGAATCCGGGCGCCCGGTTCCCACCAGCCGATCGCAATGGCCGCCAGCTGCGATACGAGACCTGCAATCGCGCACACGCATCCGGCCGGACTGGTCGCCGCAGTGCTCTGCGCGCGGCACAGCGCAGCGCGGCCAGGGTCGATGGGGCCCGGCCGTGACAACACCCGTGACAACATCCAATGTGTCCAGCCTGTCCAGTCCGTCCACGGAACCTCGCAATTTGGACGATTTGGACGCCGCTGGATGCATCTACGCGCCGCGTTCAAGGTTGAGGGCCTTGTGGACTGAATGGTCCGTGGAGGTTCGAGTCCTCTCGGGCGCACTGTGGAAAGCCCCGCACAGCGGGGCTTTTTTCATGCCCACGTCCAGCTGTTGCGAGCGTCCGCAGGTGGACGTCTTGTTTGCCACGTGGCAACAACGTCCCTCTGGTGAGAAGCCGGCGGGGCGGGCGACAGCCGCATCGGCGCAGCGTTGGTGATCGCATTTGGCCATCCTTCGGTTGACGATGTTTGCGTAACTTCTGGACGGTTTCCGCGTTACCGGTCTGTGGGGCGTGGTTCCATGCGGCGAAGCGCCCGGGACGCTTGATCAGCGTCCTGGGGGCACAGCCGCGGTGGGCTCGGCCACGTCGGGACAGACGCGGTCGCTCATCGTCGGGCCGCCGCCCACCACGGCCCGGCGCTGGTCGATGTCATCAGTGACCCTGACCTCACCTAGGCGCGGTACTCCGGGTTGGCGTAGTCAAAGCGGCAGCCGGCGTCCCACAGGGCCACCTGGTTGCCGTGCGCAGGGATCCCGCCGGCGTCCTTGAGCATCCGCGCGAGGTGGAGCAGGTTCCAGGTGAGGAACGTGGTGTTGCGATTCGTGAAGTCGTTACCGGGCCCGCCCGAGCCCGGGTCCAGGTAGCTCGGCCCCGGGCCGGCCTCGCCCAGCCAGCACGAGTCGGCCTGCGGTGGGATGGCGTAGCCGAGGTGCTGCAGCGAGTAGAGGATGTTCATGGCGCAGTGCTTCGCGCCGTCCTCGTTTCCGGTGATGATGCAGCCGCCGACCCGCCCGTAGTACGCCCACTGCCCGGCGTCATTGAGGAGGTGGCTGTTGCCGTACAGACGCTCGATTACGCGCGTGCACACCGAGGACTTCTCCCCCAACCAGATCGGGGAGAGGAGCACCAGGATGTCTGCTTCGGTGACCTTGGCGAAGAGCTCGGGCCACTCGTCGCGCTCCCAGCCGTGCTCGGTCATGTCGGGGTAGACGCCGGTCGCGATGTCGTGGTCGATCGCTCGCACGACGTCGACCGCGACGCCGAGCCGCCGCATGATCGCGATCGATTGGTCGGCCAGGCCCTGCGTGTTGGAGACCTCAGGCGAGCGCTTGAGCGTGCAGTTGATGACGATCGCCCGCAGGTCGCTGAAGTCCCAGCGAGACGCCGCGCAGAGCTCTTCCTGTCGCGCGTCGAGAACGGTGCCCATCGAGTATCCCTCCGTGTGAGATCGGTGTTACCACCGGTCCAGTCGTGCGAGGCCGCGTTTCGTTACGCGCGGTGGCCGTTGCTGGTGTGCACCGTCTGCCTGGCGTCGGCGACCGTGAGGCTCTCCAGCACCGAACCCATCAACGTTCAGATGCCGTCCATGAACCACGTCGTGGGAGCGCGACATCACGTCCCCGGCACTGCGGTGGGCGGGCTGGTGCTCCGCCGCCGTTACCAGTCTGCCCAACGCGGTCGCGGCCGTGTATCTCGCCCAGCGCGGTCGCGGCGCCGCGACCCTCAGCACGGCCATGAATAGCAACGCGCTCAACGTGACCCTCGGATTCCTCCTCCCGAGCGCGCTCATCGGCATCGGGAGCGCATCTGCCTCGGCGACTCTGGTCGCCGGCGCATACCTGGGCGTCACCCTCCTCGCACTCGCCCGCGCCTACGCCGGCCGTGGTGGACGGCGCCGTGATCATCGTCGCCTACCTCGCGTTCGTCTCAGCACTGTTGGCTGTCGCGTAGCCACATGTGGGTGTCCGCCCGTCCGGCAGGGACGGGCGGACGCCCGCGGACCTCAGGCGGCTCGGGCCGCTGCACCGATGACCAATGGCCGTACGAACGGTGGCACGTGCTTGAGCTCGTCGCGCTCGATGTCGACCACGTCGAACCCGGCGCTGCGGAGACCGTCGACGGTGCGCCGGTTGCACCGGCACCCGTGGGCCATGCGGACGCCGATCGGCCGCATCCGGTCCTGCCAGCGCGCGAGCCGCTCCCCGTCCTCGGCACGGACGTGCTCGAGGAACAGCAGACGACCACCCGGCCGGAGGACGCGCTTGAGCTCGGTGAGCGCCTGTTCCTGGTCATCGACGGTGCAGAGCACGAGCGTCGAGACGACGGTGTCAAAGCTCTCGTCGTCGAACGGGAGCCGCTCGGCCGGTGCCTGAACAAAGCGCACTTCCCACCCGCCCGCACTCGTCTGCTCGAGCCGTCGCTGCAGACGCCGCACCATCGGCGCCTCGGGCTCGGTGATGGTGAGCGACCGCACGCCGTCGCCGTAGAACGGGAGGTTGGCGCCCGTCCCCGCGCCGATCTCCAGCACGTCGCCCGCTGCGTCGCCCAGCAGCGCCCGTCGGTGAGCAGCGAGTCCGGCGCTCTCCGTGCGACTCATGATGTGGTCATAGTTGGCAGCAAAGATCCGGCCCCATAGGGTCATGTGATCCTCCAGTCCGATCAGTTCGGCGAGCCATGCCCTGAGGCTCGCCCCGTGCGCGTGTAGTCCCGGAAGGTGAGCGGTTGTTACGGGTCCTCGCGGGTGATCCGCGCCAGGTCTCGTTCGGAACGCTCGCGCCAGATGCTGCAGCCAAGCGCGGTGTTGCGCTCAATGGCGTCTTCGAGATGACGCACCGCGTCATCGTGTCGCTCGAGCAGTTGGGCGAGGCCGCCGAGGACGCGGTCGACCGCGCCGTAACTGCAGACGCTGCGGCCGGCGGTAACGGGACGGCCAGCATAGGGCGCCAGCCTCTCGTAAAGGGTGGCGGCATGGGCCGTGTCGTTCACCAGGATGCTCGCCTCTGCGCACTCCGCCTGCAGCGAGAGCCAGTTTGCGTCGAAGGCGTGGGGCAGCGCCATGACCGCGTTGAGCTCGTCGTGGGCGCGCTCTGTCTCGCCGCGGCCGGCGAGGACCCAGGTGTACCCCCCGCGGTACGCGACGCCCGCGGGCGAGTTGGCGATCTTGTCCTCGACGAACGCCATGTCCATCTCGTCGAACGCCTCACGTTCGAGGAGGGCGCAGAAGTGCACCAGCCCCACGAACAACGTCGCGTTGCGATCGCCGGCGCGAAGCCCGGCCTGTTCCGCCTGGTCGCTGAGGCGTTCCATGTCGTCGTAGTGGCCGCCGAGCATCGCTCCCACGGACGCCCACAGCGGCGTGTACCACTCAAACACGGGCAGGCGCAGCTGCTCCGCCAGCCGTGCATGGCGCGCGGTCTCCTCTTGCCACGCCGCCATGTCGCCGAGCTCGAAGAGGTCCGTCACGCGCCAGTTGTGGCCCTGCAGCTCGGCGTGCCGGTCACCGGCGTCCCGGGCCGCGGCGATCATGTCGGCCGCGACCGCCAGCCGCTCCTTGACGCGATCCGGGCGCCACAGTGCCACGTGTCGGGCGCCGAGGGCGGAGGCCAGCGCGCTCGCGTCGCGCGCCCTCTCCGCGGTGGCGACCGCCTCGGCGCTGAGCGCCTCCGAACGTGTACGGTCGGGCGCGTAGTACAGCTCGACAGCGAGTCGCGCCTGTACGCGCGAGCGCAGGGCACCGTCCTCGACTCGCTCGAGCGCCTCCTCCAGTCGAGCAATGGCCTCGGCATCGAGATCAACGATGGCGATGCCCAGCCCGGCGAAGCCGAGCGCCGCCTGGGCGAGCAGAACATGATCGTCGCGCCGCAGCGCCACCTCCCGGGCAGCGGTAAAAGCGGCGCGGGCCGCGTTAACGTCGCCGGCGCGCAGCAGGGCGTCGCCACGGGCGAGCAGGACGGGACCGGACTCATCCTTCGCGTCCGCCAGGTCGAGCGCGTCAAGCGCGCGCTCGAAGCGCTCGGCCGCGTCCTCGTAGGCGAGCCGGCCAAGCGCACGGTGACCCGCACGCGCAAGCATCTCGGCCGCTCGTCGCGCGTCGCCGCTGGACGCAGCCTCGAACAGGTGCATCGCGATCTCCTCGACGTGCCGGTTCTCGCCCAGACCGGTCAAGGCCTCGGCTGCCCAGCGGTGAAGCCGCGCGCGACGCAGAACGTTGCACTCGTCAAGCACCGCCTCGCGCACGAGCGCGTGGGAGAACACGAAACGGTGCGGCGTTGTGGCGGGCCGCAGGAGCCGCGCGCGGAGGATCTCGTCCAGCGCTGCCTCGGCGGCGCCGGGCCCGAGTCCGGCGGTGGCCTCGAGCGCGCGCGTGTCGTGCTCCAGCCCGAGGATCGCGGCCGCGGCGATCAGCTCGTTCGCCTCGTCGCCCATGGCCGATAGGCGGACCCCGACCGCGTGCCGGACGCTCTCGGGCACCACGTGCGGACCTGACTCGGCGAGCCCTCTCAGCACCTCCTCGACAAAGAACGCGTTCCCGTCGGTACGAGCGTGCACACTCGACGCGACGTCGTCACTACCCAACACAGATCGCGCGAGTGCTGCGACGTCCTCCAGCGCCAGCCCTCGCACGTCGATGCGGTCCAGCGTGCCGCTGCGCTTGAGATCGACAAGGGCGGCGGTGAGCGGGGTGTGCCGGCCGAGCTCGGTGTCACGGTAGGTGCCGAGCACCAGCATGGGGCCCGAGCGGCTCGAGCGCAGCAGGAAGCTCGTGAGCAGGAGCGTGCCGCGATCTGCCCAGTGAAAGTCGTCGATCATGAGCAGGAGCGGAGCGCGCGACGCGAGGTCGGCAAGCGCGTCGTCGACGGCCTCGAAGAGGCGATGGCGTGCGCCGATGTCACCGCTGTCTCCCGGCTGGAGAAGTCCGGCCGAGCCCGCCTGGGCGAGCGCCTCGGTGAACGGCTCAAACGGAGCCAGCGGCTCCTCGGAGCAGCGACCCTGAAGCACGGTGGCGCCGGCTGCGAGGGCGGCGGAGGCGAACTGGCGAGCGAGACGCGTCTTGCCGATCCCGGGCTCGCCTTCGGCCAGCACGATGCGGCGGTTGCGATGCATCTGCACGCCACCCCATGACGCGCGCAGCCGCTCGAGCTCGGCGCGACGGCCCACGAACTCGGTCTCATCCTCACGCGTCAGGCCGGGCGGTGGCGGCACCGGCGCCTGCTCCCCGCGGCGCAGATCCGCCAGCAGCGCCCGCATTTCGCGCGACGGCGGAATGCCCAGCTGCGCGCGAAGACGCTCGCTGAACTGGCGGCCAGCGGACAGTGCGGCGGCACGGTCGCCGGAGGCGGCGAGCCTCTCGATGAGCCGGCGGTTGGGTGCGTCGGCGAGCGGGTCGAGCGCCAGCTGAGCCCGGGTCAGCCGGATGGCGTCCGCCGGATCGTCGGCCAGCAGGGCAGCCTGCTCGAGCGCCTCACCGAGGCGGTGCGAATGCTCATCGCGTGCCTCAAGCGCCCACTCTTCGTCGAACCCGTCCAGGATCGCGGTGCCACACGCCTCGAGCGCGCGGACCGGGTCGCCGTCGTCGAGCGCCGCCTGAAATGCCCGCACGTCGACCTTGAGGTCAGGCCCCTCCAGCGCGACGGTTTCCCGCGTGGCCAGCAGCAGCCCCGCCGCCGGTCCCAGCGCTTGCCGCAGCTCGGTCAGCGCCACACGCAAGCTGGCGCGCGCCGATTCGTCGAGCACATCGGGCCAGAAGCGCGCCGCCAGCCGCCCGCGCGACTGGGGGCCGGGGTGCAACGCGAGGTAGGCGAGCACCGCGCGCGCCCGCCGCGACGCGGGCGGCGCGATCGCGCCCCCGTCCGTGCGCAGAGCCAAACCACCTGCGAGTCGGACTTCCAGCATCGACCCCAACTGTCGTCCATCGTGCACCGCTCGCGCAACCCGACCGACCACCTTTCACGCTGGCCGAACGCTGCCCGAACGGTCGATCTCGACGATCGGCGCATGTCCATTCCACGCAGCCACGACCTCCGCCTCCTCGCCGGCGCCGCCGGCCTCTCCGCCCTCGGCGACTTCATGGCGATCTTCCCACTCATCCTGCACGTGCAGCAGCGCACCGGCTCGGCCCTCGCCGTATCAGCATTGATCTTCGCGCTCTGGGGACCGGTCGTCCTCGCCTCGGGACTGGCGGGCGCGATCGTTGATAGGTTCGAGAACCGCCGCATCCTCATCGGGGTCTCGCTCACTCAGGCCGCCGTTGTCGCCGCGGTGCTCGCCGGCGTCGACCAGCTCTGGGCGCTGCTGCCGCTGATGGTGCTGCTGGGCTGCGGCGTCGCCGTGAGCCAGCCGGCCGAGTTCGCGCTCGTGCCCGCAGCAGCCGGACCCGACATCGATGCCGCGAGGGCCAACGGCCTGATGGAGACCGCCCGAGCGGTCGGCTTCACCGCCGGACCGGTCGTGGGTGGCGCACTCGGCGCGGCCGGACTGCTGTGGCTCGCGCTGGCCCTCAACGCGCTGTCGTTCCTGGTCGTGGCGGCCGCCGCCGGGCTGCTGCGCGCGCGCCGCCAACCGCAGCGCGCCGACCCCGCCGACCCCACCGCGAACCCGGTCCGCGCCCGCGACGGGTTCATCTTCCTCGCGCGTCACCGCGACCTCGCGATCACGCTCGGCGGAGCGGTGGCCGCGCTGCTGTTGTTCTCCATGTCGGCCACGGCCGAGCCGTTCTTCGTGACCGACGTGCTCGGGGCCGGCAGCCTCGGGTACGGGCTGTTGCTGACCTCCTGGACCCTCGGCATGGCGGCCGGCTCCGCGGGGCTGGCCCACCGCGTTACCCGGTCACAGTTGGCGACCGGCGCTCTGGTCGCCGTCGTTCTCCAGGGACTCGGCATCGCCGGCGGGGCGCTGTCCTCCGTCCTCGGCATGGCACTGATCGGGTTCACGTTCGGCGGCATGGCCCACGGGGTCAAGAACGTTCTCCTGCGCACGTTGATCCACGAGCGCGCGCCCGAAGAATTGCGCGGCCGGGTCTTCGCCGCCTACAACGGCGCGCGCAACGGGGCCGAACTTGGCGCGCTGGCGCTTGGCGGGATCGCCGTCGGAGCGCTCGGCGCCCGGGCCGCACTCCTCGCCGCGGGACTGGGACCGGCCACGATCGGCACGGCCTGCCTGCTGCTGCTTATCACCCGCCGCCGCGCCGCGGCGGCGTCCACCATCAACGAAGGAGGAGTTCTCCATGCACGTGTCCAGGGATGAGCTGGATCCGATGGTCCTTGACGGATACGAGGGCCGCCAAGTGGACGCCGGGGAGATGCGCATCGCGTTCGAATCGATGCCGGCACATTTCCCGCCCGACGAGTCACCGTTCAAGGGGCTCCCTGACGATCGCTGTCAGTGCGATCACTGGGGCTACCTGTTCAAGGGCTCGTTCCGCGTCACGTACCTCGACGGGACCGAGGAGGTGGTCCGCGCCGGCGAGGCGTACCACCTGCGGCCCGGGCATTTCGTGCACACCCTCGAGCCTGTCGAGCAGATCGAGCTCAGCCCCGTCGAGGAGCACGACCGAACGATGGCGGCCATTGCCCGCAACCTCGGCCTGGTGACATCATGATGCGCATCACGACCACCACCGGTTACTCGGCCAAATCGATCGACGAGCTGCCGACCCTCTGGGACGGGTTCGCCAAGCTCGTGCGCGCCGGACTCGACATCACCGCGTTCGGCGCCAACATCATGGACCTGCCGCCCAACTACTCGACCACCGCCCACGACGAGTCCGAATCAGGGCAGCAGGAGCTGTACGTCGCGCTGCGCGGCTCGGGCTCGGTTGACGTCGATGGCGCGTCCTTGCCGCTCGACGCCGACCACCTCGTGCGGGTCGATGCCGGGACAGGCCGTGTGCTGTCCTCCGGGCCTGACGGCCTGCGGGTGCTCTGCATCGGCGGCGTACCGGGTGGCGTGTACGAGCCACCCGACTGGAGCTCGACGGGAGACTAGGAAGTTGCTACTGCGGGCGTAGGTCCTGAAACGCCCGCAGCAGCGCCTCATGCGTGGCGGCGTCGACGGGTGGCTCCGGCAGGTCCGACATCGAGCCGACCATGCGGCGCATGTCCTCGAGGTATCCGGCGCAGCCGTCGCACTGGGCCAGGTGGGCCTCGAACCGCGCCTTCTCATCGGGCGACAGCGCGCCCTCGAGGAAGTCGGTGACGAGCTCGACGAACTCGCGGCATACGAGCGCATCGCGTTGCTGGTGGCGGCGCCAGAGCCTCATGACGCGGCCGCCCCGACCAGAGGTGCCAGCGTGGCGCGCACGTTGGCGCGGGCGCGATGCAGGAGCACCCGCTGGTTGCCGTCATTGATCTCCAGCAAGGAGCAGACCTCCTCGGCGGCTAGGCCGACGAGGTCGCGCAGCGTGATGACCGCGCGCTGAGCCGGCGCCAGCTCGTCCACAGCCTCCAGGAGCCGTCCGCGCAACTCCTTGCTCAACAGCTGCGCCTCGGGGTCAGCATCCAGCCGCGGCGGCGCGCTGCGCCAGCGACCATCGCCGCCAAAGGCCTCCGGGTCCACCGAGGGCCCCTCAGCTGTCTCGAGCGCCGAGAAGGGCACCGTGCGAGCGTCCCGCGCTGCCCGCGTCCGCGCGCGGTTGGCGAGGATGCTGAAGATCCACGTGCTCAGCGAGGAACGACCTTCGAACCGATCCAGGCCGCGGATCACTGCCAGCCACGTCTCCTGAACCACGTCGTCAGCCGCCGATGGTGTGCGCACAAAAGCGCGCGCGACTCGGCGCAGGCTGCCGTCATACCGGTGCACGAGCGCGTCGAACGCCTCCTCGTCTCCGGTCCGCAAGCGTGCAAGCAGAGCCCGGTCATCCTGCACGACGACAGCGTAATGCCTTTGACAACCGCCGCGCGGGCGGCGCCGTGCGTAACGCACCGCCCGCGAGGCCCACCGGTCAAGCGCCCGCCGTGTCCACCGTCTTGGAGATCGCGATCTCGTAGACGCCATTGGAGAGCACCTCGTCCACGAGCGGAGCGATGGCCGCCTTCTGCTCGGCGTAGCCGAGGTCGTTCTGGCTGCGCTCCATCTCCCCCAGTGATCCGTCGAAGAACCCGAACGTGATCACGACGTCCTCGTCGCCAAGGCTCCGCAGGACGTGATGGCGAACCCAGCCGCCCGGGTCGGCGCCCTCACGCGGCCCAAAGCTGGCGGTGAACTGATCGAACATGCCCGGCTTGAGCCGGCGAATCGTGTGTGCGCCAAGCATCGCGTGCCTCCTCTGGCGTGCCTCGATGAGGATGTCTGCGGACACGAGGTCCCGTACGTGGTCGGTCGCCACAGCCGCCTCGTTGTTACACCAGTTCGAGCCCACCGGAGCAGCGCCGCTGCGGCCCAGTCGAGAGCCCTGCTACGCGAGCGCGTTCCGCGTCAGAAGCTCGCCATGCCCGATCGGATAGTCGTCGGTTGAGGGCCTTGTGGACTGAATGGTCCGTGGAGGTTCGAGTCTTCGCACGCGCCCGGTGCGTAATGCACGTTTCATCCTGGGTGTAACGCGCCGGGGATCATGGCCCCTATGGGGTTGCAGCCAGAACCGACGTTGATTTAGGCTGCAGACCGGTGGGTGTTGTTGCCTCACCGTTCGTCGGTGGTTGGTACACGCGAATCGAAAGAGTCCTGACCGAATGTTCGGGCTGCTCTCGCTCGGCTTCACTCTAAGCCTTGACAACTTCCGTAGTTCGCTGGTGCTGGGCGGGCTTAAGCCGACCTTCGCCCAGTCGGTCAAGACTTCCGCCGTCTTCGGCCTGTGGGACAGCGTCGCGCCGGCGATCGGGATCGTCATCGGCCATTTACTGAGCGACAAGATCGACAGCACCGCCAACACCGCAGCCACCGTCGGCCTCGGTGCATATGGACTGTTCCTCATCGTCCGCGCGCTGATCTCACCCGAACGTGCGGATCCCGACCTGACGTTTGCGAGGCGGGGGTTGCCGCTTCCGCTGAGTGTGGACAACGTGGCCGCCGGCACGGCGCTCGGCCTCGCTGGATACTCCCCTTGGCTGGCGCCCATCTTGTTCGGGCTCATCACCTTCGCGATGTCGGTCGCCGGGCACCAGATCGGCCGTACGGTGGCGCACTTCTTCGACTTCATCCCCCGCATCAACACGGACCTGCTGACCGGGGTCGCGTTCGCCACACTAGCCGCGCTGATGGCACTCGGCGTGACGCTCCCGCTCTCCGGGGATTGAAATCCGACGCCCTGCGCTCGACCACACCGGCAACTAGCTCGCGATAGCCGTGAGAGTAGAGATGCAGCCACATGGACCAGCAGCAATCCGGATGGCCGGCGTGGCCCGCGATGTGGCCCGGCGGGCCGCGGTGGGCGCTGAAGCGAATGGCGCTGGTGTGGGGAGCCGCTCGCGCTGCTCGCTATCCCCTCACTGGCCGCGACCCTGATCACCGGCGGGCTGATCGCCGCTTCGGCTATGTGGACCTCCGTGCGAGCAGTGCGCGGGCGTTTTGACCGCGCCGTACGCACCTCCCGAGCGCCTCACAGACTTGCCTGATGCACGAGACGCGGGTGGCGATGCCCACGGGGCCAACGAGGATGGTGAGTGATCGGCGGTCTCTTCTGTGATGCCCGGCGGCGCGGTCATGACCCGCTGAGCATGCCCTGGCAGCAGAGGATGTTCGGACCAGTCACGGGCCAGAAGGTCATGTGACCACCCGGTCCACATGGGCGCGCGCTTTGGGTGCGCGCGCGTCGCTGGACGCGTGGCCGACGCCGAGCTGTCAGTCGTTGCCGCCGTCGACGGCGCGGAGTCCGGTCCGAATGTCGCCTGGGGACTCGTCGAGCTCCGCAGACAGTGCTTCGGTCTCAAATAGCGCGAGTGCCTCCTCGCACGAGGCGACCGCCGCAGCAGCCTCGGGGCCCCCGGGCGCCTCGAAGTAATCGCGCCTACGGATGGCGGCGAGCCACTTCTGGTGGCGGGCGAGGTCAGCGTCGGACTCCTCCAGCTCTGTGTAGATGGTTCGGCCGCGGCGTCGCTCGTGCTCGAGCTCGCCGTGAAACTGCCGCGTGCTCTCAACCAGCTCGCGGTACTCGTCGGTCCGCTCGCGTTGGATTGTGTCGATGACCGTCGCCTGCTGCGTGGCGTCCGTCAGGTGGATGCGCAGCATCTCGCCGCGGCCGCCCTCCGTCCGCAGTCGGGTCACAAGCCGCGCTACGGCTCGCGTCGTCTTCGGCGTCGCTGGGAGCAAGCACACGGACTGTTGCAGATAGTGAGCCCCTAGGCTTCGCAGATTGCGCCATGCGTATACGCGGAGGGTCGAACTCGCGCCGGGCGGGGTGGAGACGGTGATCAGCAACCACTCGCGGGCCACGATCCCATGATCCCATACCGCTCACCCCGTGCCGATGCGACGCATCAAACGCACCACGATGCACCTGCGGTGCTATTCGGCGTACCCCTGATGACGATGCCGATCCTGCTGCAGTCCGGTCCGCATCGTGGCAACAGCCTGGCAAGATCCATCTCTTTTCCAGCGTGTCCACGGCGTCCAGAAAACCGCACGATTTGCAGGCCTGGACCCTGGAGAACCCATCTACGCCGGGTGATTCAGGTTGAGGGCCTCGTGGACTGAATGGTCCGTGGAGGTTCGAGTCCTCTGTCGGGCGCTCTGTGGAAAGCCCCGCACAGCGGGGCTCTTTTCATGCTTCCAGCCTGAAGCGCTCCTCCCGTTCACGGAGACGCTGCGGTGTTGCCCACGACCGCCCTGCGGACCGTCGCCGCCACGCCGCGCGCCTTGGTCAGCCCGTCCTGACGATCAACACGTCGCAATGGGCATGATGCGAGACCCGGTTGGGGACCGATCCGAGCACGCGCCCCGTGCCGGTCATGCCCCGGTTGCCGACGATGATCATCTGGGCCTGTTGCTCGTCTGCGATCTGCACCAACGCGTCTGCTGGCTCGCTGGGCCAGACATGCGTCTCGGTCTCAACGCCGACCGGCGCCAGCCGCTGTTGCGCTCGATCGACGTTGTGCTGAGCATGAACTCGCTCCCCGTCCTGCTCGTTGAACGCGATCACAACTCCCGTGGCCGCGGCCGCGCTCAAGCCGGCCGAGCTCTTTGTGTAGCAGCTCACGATGTGGACCTTCACGCCCCACAACCGCGCCAGCTCACCGGCGCGGTCCAGTGCACCCGCGGATCGCTCCGAGCCATCTGTCCCAACGACGATTGATCCCGTTCTTGCCATCCCAACCCCCGATCCTCGATCCCGGCACCGCCGGCACCGCGGATTAACTCATACACAGCAAGCGTTGGTCAGCGATCCCCGCCAACTCATCCCTTCCAGCGGACGACCGAATCGGGTAGCGCACGGCGCTAGACGGGGGGCCCTGAGCGCCGGCGTCGACGAGGAACTGGGCAGTTGCTACGCCTGCACAGCTGCGACCTAGCCGCGTTCCTCAAGGATCTCGGGGAAGAGTCCGAGCCCCTCGGCTCGCGCAGCAGCGTGAAGGCGGCGGTCCCACACCGCCACAGTCAGATCTTCACGAGGAAGGACGAGCGCCGACGCGAGATGCAGCGCGTCGAGACTTCGCAGGTCGTGGGCAAGCACAAGCTCGGTCGCACGCTCAACGAGGTCTTGGTCGACCTCGATCACATTGAACGCTGCCCATTCCTTCTGCACCGCCCGAACAGCCGCTGGACTTCCCGCCAGGCCGACGGCGCGAGCGGTCTCAACGTAGCCGAGACGGCACATGAACCAGCCATCGGCGTGCCCCATCAGCTCCCGAAGGCGATCACTTCCCGGCTCGGCCACGTAGCGCTTGACCAGCGCACTGGCGTCGAGATACAGGTTCAGCGCTGGGCGTCCCGCTCGCCGATCACCAGCGCAGAAGCGCTGCCACGGGTCTTCACCAGCCGCGGCGCCCGCTTCGGTCGGGCAGACGCCGCAGGGGTCAGTCGCCCATCCGCGACGAGCGCTCGGACACGATCATCGCCGGCCGCGGCGCCGGCGGGAACGATGTCGGCTATCGCACGCCCTCGGAGGGTGACACGCACTTGCTCACCGCGCTCGACGGCTCGTAGCGTCTCGCTCAGCGAACGCTTTAGATCCCGGACACCGATCTCACGCATGTGGTCACAGTAACATCAATGTGGTCATCCCGCGTGGCAACACCCGTGGCAACATCCATCCCGTCCGTGCCGGACGGCTGCTCTTGGGCTCTGGGAGCATGGTTGAGGCTTCCGCCGATGGCCCAACCCAGCGGCGCGGCTCAGAGGAACCGCAGTAGTGCAGCCGCGACCGATGGTCGACCGTGGCGGGCGGGCCGCGAGGCCTGCCCGCTTGATTTGCGCCCGCCGCGCATCGACGGGGACTCTCAGGGTTGACGGATGAAACGCAGGAGGATGTTCGTCGAGCCCGAGTCGTTCGCGAAGCCGATGAGCGGCGGGGTGCCGAGTTGCTGTTGCTTGTCTTTGACCGTTCCGGATGTCATCCGGACGAGGAAGGCGTGTTGGTGGCCGAGGATCTTGGCGAAGGGAACCGCAGCCGGGTTCACATCGGGAATGTGTGGGAACTCGTGATTCAGCGCGAGGAAGCCCCGGGTGGGGATGGTGTATCCGCAGCTTCCTGGTCCATGGCTCAGCGTTGGAGCCGATTTGACGTCCAAGCGCAGGGCGAAAGTGGCGGCCGGCGCGGTGAGTAGATCCCCCCCTGGTTCTGGGTTACGTTCGAATCCCCAGTCCGCCTGATAACTGTGCGTCTCGGGACAGCCCTTCGTCGATAGATCGGGCACGCTGAGCCCCTGGCAAATTGGCGCCAATTCCCCAGTGGGATCCGGAACACCCCGGCTCAGGCTGCCCGTCACGCTGCCCTCGATCTTGCGCGTGACCCGCACCCGGGTCGTGATGGCCGTGGTGTTGCCGATGCGCTTCAGGCCGAACCCTGTCGACCCTTTCCCCTGTACGACGAACTGGAGGTTCACGCCGCGTCCCCGCAGGTAGGTCGCCGTTTCGGTCAGCGTCCCGCTGGCACTCATCGTGCACACTCCGTCACTGCCGTGCACTGAGAATCCTCGCGTGGCCGTCGACGTGGCCTCGATCACAAGCGAGAAGTTGGCAATGTGAACATTGCCCCGCGGCGCCCCAGCCGCCCCCGCCGACATCGTCGCGGCACCCGCGAGGCTCGCCCCAGCTACGCAAGCAACGATGATCGCTCGTCGCACCGCTCCCAACTCCTTGAGTCGACTTCGCGGCTGAACGGCCACTCTACCCGTGGCAGTGTGCGCGGTCAATCCCACCAACCGCGCGACACCACCACAGGCAGCACTCGTTCTTCGCCGCGCTCACTGGCCCGGCCGGGCGCCGCGGGAGCGTCGGGCGGTGACGATCCCGAGGCCGATTCAACCGCGCGCGATCACGCCAGCGCCGAGGTGTTCGAGCAGGGCGCGAGCTTGGGACGCACCCGGACGATCGCACTTCGCCTCATAGAGCTCGAGCGCTCTGCGCGCCGCCGTTATGGACTCCTGGCGGCGATCGAGCTTTTCGAGCACGAGGGCGAGCGTGACGAGCGTCTCCCCGCGCGTGAAGGTGAAGTCTGTTTCGAAGGCACGGTCGACGGCGCTGCGCGCCCAGCGCTCGGCCGCGTCGCTGTCCCTCTCCGCCAGGGCGAGCCGGGCCCGGACAGCGTGCGTGATGGCGTAGTTAATGACATCGTCCTGACCGCCGACCTCCTCGCACAGCTCGATCGCTGCACGGGCGCCCTCGCGGTCTCCCAAGACCTCCCGAACCTGGGCCAAGATGGCAAGGGTCGTGGAGCGAAAGCCACGATCTCCCACTGCCTCGAAGGCCGCGTCTGAGCTGAGGAGCCGGTCACGCGCACGGGCTGGATGCCCGGCCAGCAGGTGCAGCCTCGCGATGAGCTGATCCGAGCCGCCGACCATGACGTAGCCGCCGAGCGCCCCGTACTGATCCCGCGCCTCGCAGGTAATAGCGAGCGCCTCGTCCAGGTCGCCTCGGAGCCGCGCTATCTCGCCGCGAAGCAGAGTCAGGGAGGCCGCGAGAAACGGCCCTGTGTCTGGCTCGCGCTCGAGTGTCTCGAGCTCACGGGACATCGTCCCGGCGTCAAAAGGCCCCCACAGGAGCGCCGCGACCAGCCATCCCAGCGCGCGCTCTCGGAGCCCGTTGTCCCCAGCGCGGGCAGCGTGCTCAGCGGCCAGACGGAGCTCCCGGGCGGCAGGTAGTGCTTGGCTACGGCCCCAGTGCGCCCAGAACGAAGCCATGTGCGCCTTCGCCAGTCCCCGCTCGTCACCGCGCTCGGCAAGCTGCTCGAGCATCCCTGGGAGCAGCGACTGTATCCGGTGCTCTGCACCGTCCGGTCGGGCGTTGTTCAGCCACTCGAGTCTGGTCAGCGCCGCGGGCAGCGCTGTCTCGGAATCCTGCTCGCCGGCAGAGAGAAGCTCGTCGGCGCGGGAGAGCTCGCCCGCCACCATCAGCTCCTCGGCTAACTCGACGCCGATCCGAACTCGCAGCCGATCGTCCGCGGGCGCAATGTCGTAGGCCCGCTCCAGCAGATTCCGCGCGGCCGTGATGTCGCTGCGGTTCCTTGCGCGTCGGCCGGCCGCCAGGAGTCGCTCAGCCGCACGCCGCGCCAGTGCCGGGTCGGCTGCCAGTCCCAACTCTTGGCCGTATCGGACGGCCTGCTCCAAATGCCAGCCCGCGATCTCATCCAGCTCGACCAGGCCGGTGGCGTGTTCCTCCATCCACACCGCGAACCGCTCGTGCAACTCCGCGCGGGTGGCCTTCGGCAAGCCGTCGTAGGCCGCGTCACGGATCAGCAGATGACGAAAACGGAACGCGTCGTCCCCTACAAGCTGCGTTGGAAGCGGTCGGATCAGCTCCTTGCGAACGAGCCCCGCAAGCCGAGCCCCGACCTCCGCGGCTAGGCGTTCGCTGGCAAGTGCGCGGACCGCGAGACGGTGAAAGACCTCGCCCTCCACGGCCCCTCGTTCGAGCAGCTCGCGCTCCTGGACCGCCAGCCGCTCCAGTCGAGCGGCCATCAGCGCCTGGATCGTCGGTGGGACCTCCACAGTCCCCCGCTCTCGCGCGAGCGTGGCCATCTCCTCTAAGAACAGTGGATTGCCCGCGCTCGCTGCGATCACACGCTCTCGCACATCGCTGTCGAGCCCGTCTCCGAGCTGGTCCAGCAGCGTTTCTGATTCCTCGGGTCCAAGAGGCTCGAGCAGGACGGTCGTCACATTCAACTTGCCGCCTCCCCACCCGGGCCGGTCCTCCAGCAGCTCGGGACGTGCGGTGCAGAGCACCAGAATCGGAAGGCCGCGAGACAAATCGACGACGTGGTCAAGCAGATCCAGGAGCATCTGCTGGGCCCACTGGAGATCGTCGACATGCAGGATCACCGGCCGCTCGGACGCGAGCGACTCCAGTAACCGCCGGACCTCCCAGAACAGCTCCTCGGGCGTGGCTGAGCCCCCGGTGGAGAGACGCTCCAGGACTTGCCTCGCCGGCTCACCGACTGACATCAGTGCCTCAACCAGCGGCCAGAACGTGATCGCCTCCCCGTAGTGCAGGCAGCGTCCACGCAGCACCGTCGCACCGTCGCCCACGCCAGACAACACCTCGGCCACCAGCCGAGACTTGCCCACGCCGGCGGATCCGAGAAGTGTGAACAGATGGCAACCCGCCTCATCAACCGTGCGCCGCCACGCCTGTCGAAGAAGCCCGAGCTCGCGCTCTCTGCCCACCAGCGGCATATCGAGGTGGCGCGCGACGCCGGGCGCGGCCGGGTCGACGCTCAGCAGCCGGAACGCCGGCGCCGGCTCTGACTTCCCCTTCAGCGACAGTGGCTCGAGTGCCTCCACCTCCACCGCGTCCCGGACCAACCGCCAGGTTTCTGCCCCTAGGACGATCTCGCCGGGCTCGGCGGCCTGCTCCAAGCGCGCCGCGACGTTGACCGCGTCCCCGATCGCCAGGTTCTCGCCCTCCCCAACCAGCACCGGGCCGGTGTTCACACCCGTGCGGAATCGCAACAGCACACCCACCTCAGCGCCGACCTCCGGCATGCGCTGGCGGATCTCAGCGGCCGCCCGCACGGCCCGCAGCGCGTCATCCTCATGCACGCGAGGGATCCCGAACACAGCCATCACGGCGTCGCCGATGAACTTCTCGACCGTTCCGCCATGGCGCTCGATCGTCGCGCGGATCTCCGCGAAGTAGCGGTTCATGACACCGCGAAGCACCTCCGGATCGAGCTCCTCTCCAAGCGCCGTGGAGCCGGTCACGTCACAAAACAGTGCGGTGACGACCTTGCGCGACTCCCGTGGGCGCGCGGCCACGGCCAACGCCGCGCCACACCCCGGACAGAAACGAAAACCATCCGGATGCTCGATGCCGCACTGCCCGCAAGTCGCCATGAACCCTCACCCGTTGCAGCACCCTAAGCCGCGGTGCCGCTCACGGAAACCCTACAGCCCAAAGGCACGCCGACCCGCAGCTCAAGCGAAGTAGGACCCGATAATCCGACAGGAGAGTCCCCGGTCTTCTCGCGACCACCGCGGCTCCACTGATGCCGGACAGCTGGGGGCCGACCACGCCGACGGCGGTGGAGGCCAGCGCGGGGGTCGCCAGTCCGATCGCGATGCCGGGAGCGGTCAGGCGGCGCCCGAGTCCGAGGGGGGAGCGTCGAAATCGCCGATCACAGGCTTGCCGATGTCGTACGCGAGCATCGCGTAGGAATCCGCGTTCAGAAACTGCCTGGTGGTGCCGTGGCTGCTGTAGTCGGACTCCCAGGCGTAGCCGAGGTCCAGATCGCAGTGGTAGCGGTGCATCCACTCGTGCAGGAGGGTCGAGCCGCGGTAGTTGACGTCGGGGTTGCTGTAGAACAGCGAGTAGACGCGGATGTCGGTCCATGGCACGCACCAGATCGCCATCGCCTCAGTCGAGCCGTTCGCCGTGCTCTTGCACACGTAACTCGTCCCCGACACCTCTCTAGTCACCTGCAGAAGCGCACTCGCGACCAGGCGCGCCGCGTCCGCGCTGCTGGTGTGGAAATGATGGTTGAGGGCGTCACGGACCTCGCCGGGCGAGTGGCCGTCATACGCGTTCAGCTTCGCGATCGCGTTGCGGGCGAGTGACTTCCCGCGCTGGTGCGCGGCGCCGATCTGGCCAGCTTGATCGTCGCTGCACGATTTGCACTTGATCCCATCGGGCAGCGGTCCCGGCGCCGTCGTCGCGTCGCGTGCCAGGGTCCGCCGGGCCGCTGCCGACCGGACAGTCCGGGCGGAACCGGCGACGAGGCGGCTGACGCTACGGTTGCCGACGGCATGCTGGAGCGCGATCACGTTTGCGCGGGCGACGCGCGGCGGCACGCGCGCTGAGAGACCGGCGGGCAACGTCGCCGTGCCAGCAGTCCTAGCCGTGGCCTGCGAAGGTAGAAGAGCAGCCTCCTCCGTCGCCTCGCCGGCTTCTACACCCACGGCGCGGTCCTCAACCCGTCGGTCCCGGGCATGCTCCAACCGTGCCAGAGCAACGCCCGTCCGTCAACCGCCGAGTCAGTGGGAAGGCCCCGCACAGCGGGGCTTTTCATGCCGTGGGCGTCTCGTGCGACCTTCCGGCTGACATCTCGACGGCTGCGACGCAGCCGCAGCGTTGTCAGATATTCGCGGGCGGTATCAGCCGCGCGGGCCGTAGGCCGACGTTTCGTCCATCCCGGGCGGCGGGTCGCCGCCGCCCGGTACGGATGCGCTCGGCGCGGATCGGGCCGAGATTGCGGGAGCGCCTTCCCGGCGGTCATCGTGTGCCTTGAGGATTGTCGCCCGGCGGGCCTGGGCAAGCGAAAGCTGCGGCGCCTCAACGACCACCGTGTGGGCAAGCCAGTCCGGGAATCCACGGCGCCTGAACAAGATCGGGGCAAACCCGGCGAACAGCGGGATCATGGCGAGGTTCATCCCGACCCAGCGCACCAAGGCCCTGACGGGTTTGACCCGCCCTCCATGCGGGGTCTGCAAGCGAATCTGCATCGTCCGAGCGCCGAGGGTCTGCCCGGTCCACGACCACAACACCACGAAGTAGGCCCCGGACCAGATGAGGTAGACCGCGCCGGCGATCGGTTTGAGCACGGACGCAGCACTCGCCGAAGCAGGAAAGATCGACAGGATCAGTTCGACGCCAAGCCCGGTCGCGATCGCCACCGCGTTGATCGCAACCGCGTCGAGCAGCCAGGAGGTCGCGCGCGTGACAACTCCGACAAACCGCCCGTCCTCCCCAGCGCCGGTCGGAAGCGGCGCGCCGCTCACCAGCGACTCCGTCACCCCGCTCATCGTGCGCGCTCGCCACGATTCGTCGCGGCGCCGTTGATCCGGCGATGCGTGTTGCAAGCGACCATGGCGACCATGGCGATCATGGCGATCCAGAGCCAGTCCGCCCTCACCCGATCCGGATGAGGACACCGGTGCGAGCCTCCGCCCCTCAGACGCAGGAACGCCGGTCGGACCCCCGCCTACGCTGGCACCCGGCTCGCAGCTCGAGCGCCCTGTCAAACCGACGCAAGGAGGGCTGTCAGAGCTAACGTCGAGGCCCCTACCGGCCCTGACGGGTGCACGGCCAACAGCTCGGGTCAGAGCGCCATACTGGCTCGGTGACAGACGGTCTGACTCTGGACGGCGCTGCGCTGGTGCTCGTCGACGTGCAGCGCGGCTTTGACGACCCGGCGTGGGGGACGCGCAACAACGAGGCGTGCGAGGCGAACATCGGGGCGCTGCTCTCACATTGGCGTGCGCGCGACCGGCCCATCGTCTTCGTGCGCCACGACTCCCTCGAGCCCGGTTCGCCGTTGGCCATCGGCACATCGGGCAACGCGTTCAAGGACATGATCACCGGCGAACCCGATCTGCTCGTGACCAAGCACGTCAACTCGGCGTTCTATGGCAGGCCCGACCTCCATGACTGGCTTCAAGGCTCCGGTATCCACCGGCTCGTGATCGCGGGCATCACCACCAACCACTGCTGCGAGACGACCGCGCGCATGGCGGGCAACCTTGGTTATGAGACCTTCTTCGCGCTGGACTCGACCCATACGTTTGACCGGCGCGCGCCCAGCGGCCGGACTCTGAGCGCCGACGAGCTCGCCGAAGCCACCGCGACGAACCTTCACGGCGAGTTTGCGAGCATCGTGAACACCGGCGAGCTTCTGGGTCGCTGACCCTCCCCCATGGGCTCACGGCGAGCCCGCGTACGCGCCGGCGCCGCCAGCCTCAGCGGACGCAGAAGCTCGCCGAGCTCTGGTTGAAGCAGAGCAGCCCGCGCAGCGTCTGCCCATCCTCGTCGAGCACCACCAGGCGCGGCTCGCGATTGCCGTCAAGCAGCTCGACGGCGTCGGCCAGCTGGGTGGCCGGGGTGACCGTGGCCACGTCCCGACGCGCGAACGCCACGGCCGGGGCGGTGTCGGGCGCCCCGGGGTCGAGGGAATCCCGGTCGATGGCGCCCTGGAACGTCGAGCCGTCGACCAGGATCACCACGCGCTGGCTGGAACGCTCAAACGCCTCGCGCACCTCGCCCAACTTGATGTCGGAGCGGAAGGTCTTGGGGTGGGCGATCATGACCTCGCCGACGGTCAGCGGGAGCGCCTGCTCGCGTGGAATGCGGTGAGGTGACCGATCGCCAGTGACCACGGCGCAAATGCTACGCATCGGGACGCCTCCGGCAAGTAGGTTCGCGCTCGAGGGGATCTAGCATCGTCGGTGTGTTTGAGGCCGGCGCGATCATCCTGGCCGGAGGCAAGTCCTCTCGAATGGGCTCTCCCAAGGCGGCTCTGGATTGGCACGGCTCGACCCTGCTGCGCCGGGTCACCGGCTTGGCGCAGCGGACCGTCGATGGGCCGGTGGTGGTGGTGCGAGCGCCCGCGCAGGAGCTGCCTGAGATCCACCCGTCGATCGAGACGGTGTCTGACGCGCGCGAGGGGCGGGGGCCGTTGCAGGGGCTCTCGGCCGGTCTGGCGGCCATCGGCGAGCGCGCCGAGGTCGCGTTCGTCTCCTCCACCGACGTGCCGCTCCTGCACCCTGCGTTCGTGCGCCGTGTCATCGATGCGTTCACCGCCGATGTGGACGTCGTCCTGCCCGAGATCCACGGTTTTCGCCAGCCGCTGTCAGCGGCCTATCGCACGAGCCTCCTGCCGGAGGTGGACGCACTGATCGCCGACGACAAGCTCAAGCCCGCGTTCCTGTTCGAACGCTGCCGGGTGCTGCGGCTCGACGACGCGACGATGCTGCGCGACGCGGCCCTGGCCGCGGGCGACCCCGGCCTGGCCTCGGTGCGCAACCTCAACGAGCCTAGCGACTACGACCAGGCCCACGCATTGCCGGCCCCCGAGATCGAGGTCCGCCGCTTCGGGACGCTCGCGCTGAACGGCGCTCCGCGGGCCCAGCGCGTGGCCGCCTGGACCCTGGGTCAGCTCGCCGACACCATTGACCTGATCCTGGACGAGCACGTCGTCGCCGCCCTCAACGGCGACCAGATCACCCGCGATCGCGAGCTGCCCCTGGCTGCCGGGGATACGGTCGGCTTCATGGTCGCTGACGCCGGCGGTTAGCTGACGGACACCCCGCTCAGGGCAGCACAGGGGTCGTTTAGCATCGAGGGATGACAACGCCACCGGGTGGCTATTTCGGTCGCGCGCTGATCGTCAACCTCACCACCGGCCATAGCAGCGTCAAGACCATCGACGAACCTGTGCTCCGATCGTTCGTCGGGGGCGCGGGGCTGGGAGCGTGGCTGATGCATGAGTGCTGCCCGCCCGGCATCGATGCGCTCGCCCCTGAGGCGCCGCTGATATTCGTGTTCTCACCGCTGGTCGGCACCCCGCTGACCACGAGCGCGAAGTTCGCGGTGGTCGCGAAGTCCCCGCTCACGGGCCGTTTGACCGACGCGCTGGCCTCCAGCCACTTCGCGATCGCCGGCAAGCTCACCGGGCATGACGCGATCGTTGTGCGCGGCTGTTGCACCGAGCCCTCGGTGCTCATGATCGACGGCAGCTCGGTGTGGATGGCGCCTGCCGAGGACCTGTGGGGCCTCTCAGCGGCCGACGCCGAGGCGCGGCTGCGCGAACGGATGGGACCGGCTTGGCGCGTGGCGGCGATCGGGCCCGCCGGCGAACACGTGGTCCGCTACGCCACCATCTCCCACGACGGCCGGCACGCCGGCCGAGGCGGTCTCGGTGCCGTGCTGGGCTCCAAGTGGTGCAAGGCGGTCATGGTACGCGCCCGGACCAAGGTCGCCTCGGCGGATCCGCCGGCAGTGCTGGCCGCTGCCAAGGAGCTGCGCCAGCGGTCCTTCGGCCAGGCGACCGCGAAATACCGCGAGCTGGGCACCATGGCCAACCTCCTGGCCTTCAACGCCATCTCCGCGCTGCCGACCCGCAACTTCTCGGCCGCTTCGTTTGACGGGGCCGAAGCGCTGAGCGCCGAGCGCGTCGCCGAGTTGCGCGAGGTGGCGCGCAACTCCTGCGCGTCGTGCTCGATCGGCTGTGAGCACATCTACAAGAGCCGTGGCGACAAGAAGGTCCGCATGGAGTACGAGAACGTGTTCGCGCTCGGACCGCTGTGCGGCGTGAACGACCCCGACATCGTGATCGCCGCCAGCGGACGCTGCGACGAGCTCGGGCTCGACACGATCTCCACCGGAGGCACGATCGCGTGGGCAATGGAGTGTGCCGAGACGGGGCTGATCGACGCGCCGTGGCTGCGCTTCGGCGACGGCGAGGCACTGCTGCGGGCGATCGAGGAGATCGGCGCCCGGGAGGGGCTCGGCGATCTGCTCGCCGAGGGCTCCCGCTTCGCCTCCCGGATGGTGGGCCGCGGGTCCGAGGCGTTCGCCGCGCACGTGAAGGGGCTCGAGCTACCGGGGTACGAGCCGCGTACGCTTCAGGCGATGGCCCTCGGCCTGGCCGTCAATGCGCGCGGTGCCGACCACAACCGCTCGGGCGCCTACGAGTCCGACCTGTCAGGGCAGCACGATCGGCTGCACGGCGGGGAGCCCCACGTCCGCGGGGCGATCGAGACCGAGGACCGGGCAGCGATCATGGACTCGCTCATCCTCTGCAAGTTCCTGCGCGGCGTGTTCCACGAGCCGATGCGGGAGTGGGCGCGGTTGCTCAACACGGTCACCGGCTGGGACACCGACGCCGCCGAGCTGGCCCGCACAGCGCAGCGCATCGTCATGACCAAGCGGCTGTTCAACCTGCGCGAAGGCTGGACCCGCGCGGAGGACTGGCTGCCCGAGCGGTTCCTGTCAGAGCCGGTGGCGCTTGAATCGGGCAGAAAGGCGACGCTGAGCGCGGAGCGTCTTGACTCGATGATCAACTCCTATTACCGCGGGCGTGGCCTCGGACCCAGCGGCCTGCCGCGCAGCGAGACGCTCGATGAGCTCGACCTTGTCGGGCTCGGGACCGTTCTGGACAACTAGGGTTAGGCAAGGGAGACTTGGGCTGATGGCCACCACTTCTGCGACGCAGGCGACCTCGATCACCAACAACGTCTCGCTGCGGATCGACGGGCAGGACGTGACCGTCCGCGAGGGCACCACGATCCTGCAGGCCGCCGCACAGCTGGAGATCAGCATCCCGGTCCTCTGCCACGACGATCGCTACGACCCCGTCGGCGTCTGCCGACTGTGCGTCGTCGACGTGGGTGCGCGCGTGTACGCGGCTGCCTGCGTCCGCCCGTGCGAGGAGGGGATGGAGGTCACGACCACCGGTGAGACCCTGGACCGGCACCGCGCCACGCTCACTGAGCTGCTGCTGTCTGACCAGCCCGATCCCACCGAGGACCGCAAGGAGACGACGACCGCCGACAACGAGCTGCTGGTCCTGGTGCGCCAGTACGGGGTGGAGAAGGACGAGGAGCAGCTGCCCCAGGGCGAGGGGCGCGGCATAGATGACTCCAACCCGGTCATCGCGGTCAACCACGACGCGTGCATCCTGTGCGACCGTTGCGTGCGGGCGTGCGACGACATCCAGGGCAACGACGTCATCGGCCGCAGCGGCAAGGGGTACTCGACCCGGATCGCCTTTGACCTCAACGACCCGATGGGCGAGTCCTCGTGCGTCACCTGCGGCGAATGCGTGGCGGCGTGCCCGACCGGGGCGCTGACCAACAAGCCCCTGCACGACGTGCCGATCCGGCCGCGCAACGAGCTGCGCCAGGTCGACACCGTCTGCCCGTACTGCGGGGTGGGCTGCGCGCTCACGTACCACGTCGACGACGAGCGCCAGGCGGTGGCGTTTGCCGAAGGCCGCGAGCAGCCCGGCTCCAAGGGCCGGCTGTGCGTCAAGGGCCGCTACGGCTGGGACTACGCCCGCTCCCCACAGCGCCTCACCACCCCACTGATCCGCCTCGAGGAGTCCTACCCGAAGGGCCCTCTGTCCGGGGATGTGAAGGGCGAAGGCCGCGGGCGGCGCAAGCCGGGCGGTCTGGTCGACTACGGCGAGGTCATGCCCCACTTCCGCGAGGCGAGCTGGGAGGAGGCGATGGACCTCATCGCCAGCCGGCTGGTCGGGATCCGCGACGAATACGGGCCGGGCGCGATCGCCGGCTTCGGGTCGGCCAAGTGCTCTAACGAAGAGGCCTACCTGTTCCAGAAGCTGATCCGCGCAGGGTTTGGCACCAACAACGTCGACCACTGCACGCGGCTGTGTCATGCCTCAAGCGTCGCCGCACTATTCGAGGGCGTCGGCTCGGCGGCGGTGTCGACCACCTACGGCGACGTCATCAACGCCGACGTCGCCATCCTCGCCGGCACCAACACCACCGCCAACCACCCGGTCGCCTCATCGTTCTTCAAGCAGGCCCGCCGGCGGGGCACCAAGCTGATCGTCGTCGACCCCCGCCGCGAGCGCGTTGCCGACCACGCCGACATCTACTGCCAAATCAAGCCCGGCACCGACGTCGCTTTCTACAACGGCGTCATGCACGAGATCATCGAGATGGGCCTGGTCGACGAGGAGTTCATCGCCAAGCGGACCAGCAACTACGAGGCCCTGGTCGAACTGCTCACGCAGTACTCCGCCGAGCGCGCCGGCCAGATCTGCGGCATCTCGCCGCGCACGCTGCGCGAGGTGGCGCGCATCTGGGGCGAGGCCGGCTCGGCGGTCGTCTACTGGGGCATGGGGATCTCCCAGCACACCACCGGCACCGACAACGCCCGCTGCCTGATCGCGCTGTGCGCGATCACCGGGCAGGTCGGCCGCCCCGGCACGGGCCTTCACCCGCTGCGCGGTCAGAACAACGTCCAGGGGGCTTCGGACTCCGGGCTGATCCCGATGTTCTATCCCGATTACCAGCCGGTGGACCGTCCCGCTGCCTGGGAGCGTTTCGAGCGCGCCTGGGGGCGTGAGCTCGATCATGTGCGCGGGCTCACGGTCACCGAGATCGTCGGCGCGGCGCTCAAGAAGGGCGTGCGGGGGATGTACATGATGGGCGAGAACCCGTTTTTGTCAGACCCCAACATCAACAAGGTCCGCAAGGCACTGAGCGCGCTGGACTTCCTCGCGGTGCAGGACATCTTCCTCACCGAGACCGCCGAGTTCGCCGACGTCATCCTGCCCGCCTCCTCCTATTTGGAGAAGGACGGCTCTTACACCAACACCGACCGCCGCGTGCAGCGCGGGCGCAAGGTGCTGGACCCGCCCGGGCAGGCGCGGGTGGACTGGGAGATCATCCAGGACATCTCAAATCGCGTCGGCTATGAGATGAACTACAGCTCGGCGGAGGAGATCTTCGACGAGCTCGTCTCGCTGATGCCGAACTACACCAACCTCACCTACGGCAACCTCGGACCGACCGGCAAGCTCTACCCCAACGCCGACCCCGAGAACTCCGACGGGACGATCGTCCTCTTCCAGGACCGGTTCAACACCGAGGACGGGCTCGCGCACCTGGTGCCCGCTGAGTGGATGCCCGCTCGGGAGCTGCCTAGCGAGGAGTACCCGTTCGTGCTCAACACCGGCCGTCTGCTCGAGCACTGGCACACCGGCTCGATGACGCGCCGGTCCTTCGCGCTTGACGCGATCTCGCCCAAGGCGACCGTATTCATCAATCCGATCGACGCGGAACGGCTCGGCATCGCCGACGGTGAGTTTGCCCGGGTGACCTCGAGACGGGGCATGATCGAGCTCGAGGCGCGCGTGTCGCACCGCGAGACGCCGGGCAGTTGCTTCATTCCCTTCCACTTTCGGGAGGCGGCCGCCAACCTGCTCACCATCGACGAGATCGATCCCTACGGGAAGATCCCCGAGTTCAAGTTCTGCGCGGTCCGGGTTGAACCGGCCGCGGTCGCTGCCGAGGCGTGGTCATGAGCCTTGTCAATGGCCGCGTTCCCGGGCGGGAGGCGCGCGCCGGGAAGTTCGACGGTCCGAGCCTCATCCCGTCGTTGAACGTCATCCAGCGCGAGCACGGCTGGCTACCTCGCGAAGAGCTGGCGCGCCTCAGCCGCGAGACCCACCGCCCGCTCTATGAGATCGAGGGACTCGTCTCGTTCTATCCCCACTTCCGCGTGCAGCCGCCGCCCCGGGTCGAGATCACCGTGTGCCGCGACCTGTCCTGCTGGCTGCATGGCGCCGACGAGCAGATCGCGCAGGTCCACGCCCGCTACGGCGACGACGTGGAGATCGAGGTCCGCGAGGTGTCGTGCATCGGTCGCTGCGACATCGCGCCGGCCGCCACGGTCCAGGAGCATCCCGTTCCGGCGGCCGACGTCGGCGCCGCCGCGGAGCGCGCTCGGGCCACCGGCGAGGCCGACGAGGGCGCCGAGGCGCCCGAGCCGCGGACCTGGCCCAACGACCCCTACGCCGGCCAGGAACCCGACGCGCGCTACGCCAATGTGCGGGCGATGCTGGCCGGCGAGCTCGACGCCGACCGGGTTTTTGCCGCGCTGAAGGACTCCGGCCTGCGCGGCATGGGCGGCGCCGGCTTCCCCACCGGCTCCAAATGGGAGCTGGTGGCCGCCCAGGAGCCCGAGCCGAAGTTCGTGATCTGCAACGCCGACGAGTCCGAGCCCGGCACGTTCAAGGACCGCCAGATGCTCAAGGAGCAACCCCACCTCGTGATCGAGGGCATGCTGCTCGGCATGCTCGCGGTCGGCGCCGAACAGGGCTGGGTGTTCATCCGCCACGAGTACGGCATCGAGGAGGACGCTGTGCGTGCCGAGCTTGATCGTGTGCGTGCCGCCGGGCTGCTCGGCACCGACGTTCTTGACTCCGGCCGCCAGCTCGAGATCGACATCTTCACCTCGCCCGGCGGCTACATCCTCGGCGAGGAGTCGGCGCTGCTCGAGTGCATGGAGGGCCATCGCGGCGAGCCGCGCAACAAGCCCCCGTTCCCCGGGGTCAGCGGCCTGTGGGGCAAACCCACCCTGATGAACTCCGTCGAGACGTTCGCCGCAGTCCCGATCATCCAGCAACGCGGCGCGCAATGGTGGAAGGACCAGGGCGTCAACGGAGGCACCGGCCTGAAGTTCTTCGCCATCTCCGGCCACATCGCCAAGCCCGACGTCTATTGCGTGCCCATGGGCACCACCGCCCGCGAGCTCATCGAGCTGGCCGGCGGGATGGCTGACGGCGCGACGCTGCAGGCGTTTCAGCCCGGCGGATCGTCCTCGAACTTCCTCGGCCCCGAGGAACTCGACGTCCCGCTTGACTTCAAGCCACTGGCCGACGCCGGTTCGATGCTCGGATCAGGCGCAGTCGTGGTCATCAACGACCAGACCGATCTGCTGGCGGCCGCCACCAACGTCTTGCGCTTCTTTCGCAACGAGTCGTGCGGGAAATGCGTGCCCTGCCGCGTCGGGTCGCACAAGGCCCACAGCATCCTCGCCAACGCGCTGGCCGAGGGGCTGGGCCCGGATGGCATCGACACGCGCATCGATCGCCTGGAGGAGACGCTGCGGATGACCTCGATCTGCGGGCTGGGACAGGTCGCGCTGGGGCCGGTGATGAGCGTCCTGCGCCGCGGGCGCGCGGGCGCCCCCAGCTGAGCGACGGCATGGCCGCCACCGGCCGCGAATTCTTCACCGCCAAGACGGTGGCCGAAGCGCTGGCCGACTTCCGCCCGGCCCACCGCACCTCGACCGAGACCGTCGGCCTGGACGAGGCCGCCGGCCGCATCCCCGCCGCCGACATCCTGGCCGGCGAGGCGCTGCCGGGGTTTGACCGATCCAGCGTCGACGGGTACGCCGTCCGCGCCCGGGACACCTACGGCGCCTCTGAGTCGATCCCGGCATACCTGACCCTGACCGGGAGCGTGGCCATGGGCGCGCCCGCCGAAAGCGCCCTGCCCGCCCACAGCGCCATCGCGGTCCCCACCGGCGGCGCGCTCCCCGACGGCGCCGACGCCGTGGTGATGATCGAGTACACCCAGGAGGCGATGACGGGCACGATCGAGGTGGTGCGGCCTGTCGCGCCTGGCGAGGGCATCGTGCGCGCCGACGAGGACATGGCGCCAGGCAAGGCCGCGGTACGCGCGGGTGCGCCGTTGAGAGCCCAGGATGTCGCCATGCTGGCCGCGCTGGGCATCACCGAGCTCGAGGTGCACATCCAGCCCGCGGTCAGCATCCTGGCCACCGGCGACGAGCTGATCGCGCCTGACGCGCGCGCCGTCGGCCCCGGACAGGTGCGCGACGCGCTGAGCAGCTCCGTGGGCGCGCTGGTGCGCGAGGCCGGCGGGCGGCCTCACCCGCCGCAGATCGTCCGCGACGATCCCGGCGCGCTGCACGACGCGCTCGGCGACGCGCTGACCCACAGCGACGTGGTCATCATCTGCGCGGGCTCATCGGTCGGAGCCCGCGACGAGACGGCCGCCGCCGTCGCCGCCGCCGGGGCAGAGATCTGGTGCCACGGTCTGGCCATCAAACCGGGCAAGCCGACCCTCCTGGCCGCCAGCGACGGGATCCCCGTCATCGGGCTGCCCGGCAACCCGCGGTCGGCGCTCGTCGTGTTCCGGCTGATCGGCATGCCGCTGGTGCGCCGCGCCGGGGGCTGGAGCGCCGAGCACCACCCCCCGTCGACTCCGCGGCGGCTGTCCCGCGACCTCCCTTCGGCGGCCGGCCGCCTCGACGTCGTCCAAGCCCGGCTGTCGGGCGATGAGGAGGCCGAGCCGATCTTCGGCCCCTCCGCGCTGCTGTCGGTCCTCACGGCCGCCGACGGCTACATGATCGTCCCCGACGACGCCAACGGCCTGTCGGCAGGCGAGACGGTCGAGGTGTTCCTCTATCGCTGAGCGCACCACACCGTTTCTGCGCGATGTCCCCCTGGCTCGTGCGCTTGAGGAGTGGGCACGCTGCCGCGACGCGACCGGCTGCCCGGCCCGGGTCCCCGCGGTCACGGTCGCGCTCGAGGAGGCTGTCGGGCGGGTCACCGCCGAGCCGATCTGGGCCACGCGGTCCTCACCGCCGTTCGACGCGGCGGCGATGGACGGCATCGCGCTCCGCGCCGCCGACACCCAGGGCGCCAGCGAAACCGCCCCGCTGCTGCTCGCACGCGATGCGTTCGCGGTCGTCGACACCGGCGATCCGCTTCCCGACGGCTACGACGCCGTGGTCATGCGCGAGCACGTCCACTACGTCAATGGCCAGGCGGAGCTGCGCGCCGCGGTGGCGCCCTACCAGCACGTGCGCTCGATCGGCGAGGACATCAGCGCCACCGAGCTGCTCGTCCCCGCCGGGCACCGCCTGCGCGCGGTCGATGTCGCCGCGGCTGCGGCCGCCGGCGCCACCGAGATCGCGGTGCGCCGCGCACCGGTGGTCGCGATCCTCCCCACCGGCGACGAGATGCGCCCCGCCGGCTCGGAGCTCGCCCCCGGCGAGCTGCTCGACACCAACTCGCTCATGCTTGCCGCCCAGGCCCGTGCCGTCGGCTGCGAGGCCATCACCCTCCCGATCGAGCCCGACGACCCGGACCGCATCGCGGCCGCGATCCACGGCGCGATCGGCCAGTGCGACCTGATGATCGTCATCGCCGGCTCCAGCGCCGGACGCGACGACTACACCGCCCAACTCGTCGAGCGGCTCGGCGCCCTCGCCGTCCACGGGGTCGCCGTCCGGCCCGGGCACCCGGTCGTCCTGGGCGCCATCGACGCCACACCGGTGATCGGCGCCCCCGGCTACCCCGTCTCGGCGGCGCTGACCTTCGACATCTTCGCCGCCCCGCTCCTGGCCGAGCTGGAGGGCGCCGTAGCGACCCCGCGGCCCCAGACGCGCGCCCGGCTGGCGCGCAAGGTCGTCTCGGTCATCGGCTCCGATGACTGGGTCCGCGTCCGTCTGGGACGAGTCGGCGGCGGCCTGGTGGCCTCCCCGCTGCCGCGCGGCGCGGGCGTGCTCACCTCGCTCGTCCGCGCCGATGGACTGCTGGTCATCCCCACCGAGGTTGAGGGCCACCATGCGGGCGAGGAGGTCGACATCTCTCTGCTGCGCAGCCTTCCCGAGGTCGAGGGCACGATCGTGGCGATCGGCTCTCACGACCCCATCCTCGATCTGGCCGCCTCCGAGCTGCGCACCCGCGACCCCAGAGTCACCCTCGCCTCCAGCAACGTCGGCTCGCTGGGCGGTCTCATCGCGCTGCGCGACGGGCTCTGCCATTTCGCCGGCTCACACCTGCTCGAACCCGAGACCGGCGAATACACGATCCCCTATGTGGAGCAGATGCTCGCGGGCCGGGACATTGCCATCGTGCGCCTCGTGCACCGCGAGCAGGGACTCATCGTCGCCCCCGGCAACCCGCTCGGGCTCGGCGGGATCGACGACCTCGCCCAGCCCGAGCTTCGCTACGTCAACCGCCAACGGGGGGCGGGCACTCGCGTCCTGCTCGACTACGAACTGGAGCGCGCCGGCATCGACGCCGCGGCCCTCAGCGGCTACTCGCGTGAGGAGCCGACGCACCTGGCGGTCGCCGCCGCCATCTCCGCCGGCCGGGCCGACTGCGGCCTGGGCGTGCAGGCTGCCGCCCGAGCCTTCGGACTGGACTTCGTGCCCATCCTCCAGGAGCCGTACGACCTGGTGCTTGAGCGTGCCACCGCAGGGTCGGGGCGCATGGCGCCGCTGTGGGCGCTCATGGAGACCGCGGAGTTTCGTTCCGCGGTCGAGGCGCTCGGCGGGTACGACACCAGCGAGATGGGCCGTCGGATCCGGTAGCGAGGGGGTCAGCCGCCGCCCAGCCCGGTGCTGAGCACCACCTCGGCGGCGTCGGCGGGAAAGGCGTCGCCTTCCACCGGCGCGAAGAAGGTGCCATCGCTGACGACCGCTTCGTAGTCCTGGCCAAGCAGGTCACGGTAGACGCCCTCGGCACGCGCCACCGATGCGGGGTCAGATGTCGACCACTCAAGCAGCACCTCGTCGCCGTCGGCCGTCCTGCGCACCAGCTTGCCCATACCGCGATGCTAGACCCAGGCCGCAGCGGGCAGGTGGTGATCCTCGCTGGGCTAGCTGATTTGGACTGGTGTGCCTTCGGCGACGTCGGCCGCGAGTAGGTCGACGGCGCTGTTGTCGATCCGGATGCAGCCGTGCGATCGTGCGCTGCCCAGCGGGTCGAGCAGGCTCGCTCCCCCGCGGCCGTGGATCGCTACTTGGCCGGGGCCGCCGTCGAAGTTGTGCAGCACAGGCGAGAATGCGGTGAGGAGCAGGGCCCAGGTGCCGAGAAAGTCGTTGGGGCTGGGCTGTCGGACTCGCTCATAGATCGCGTACAGCCCGGGCGGGGTGGGTGTGCTGGGTTTTCCGACGACGGCGCTCCAGGTATCCAGTACGTGCCCGTCGCGGAGTAGCGAGACGGTACGCGCTCGCAGAGAGACGTTGATACGCCACCGGGTGCTGATGAGTTGGACGAGGTTTGAGTCGATCCAGCCTGAGGTGCCGTTCGGACGTTGTGGGAGGAGGACTCTGAGCCACGTGGTGCCGTCCGCTTTGACGCGGGCGCCGAGCACGAGTAGATCAACGGATCCCCCGTCCCCCGGTGCGCTCGTTGCGATGATCGTCCGTACTCGCCCTCTTCCCGGTGCGGTCCTTGCGGGGGTGGGGATGATGATCCGCGCGACCCAGGCCGCGCGTGGTGTGGGCGCACTCGGTCTGGGCGTGTGGATCGGCGGCGGGTGTGGCGCCGCGGGTGCGGGTGCGGCGCCGTTCGATGGCGCGACGTCGAGGAGGGTCGCAACGACCAGGGCGCACAGAATGGTCGCCCGAGCCGTTCGCACGCTGGTCAGCCCGTGACGCCGATGGAAAGCGGCGGCGGAGGCGCGAGCATCACACTGGCCTTGGCCGTTCGAGTGCGAACGCCGTCAGCACTCGCGGTGGCGGTGTTGCTCAGCTGACTGGCACCGTTCGGGTCCGTGAGGGCGCGCACGTGAACGACGAACCGACGCATCTTGCCCTTGGCCAGCGACGCGATCGTCCAGCAGGCGTTGCCGTGTTTGAACGTGGCGTGGTCGGTGAAGGTGAACGCCATCCCGGAGCCGAGGTGGTCGCAGACCTGCACTTTCAGCGCCGGCTCGGGTCCAAGCGAACGGAGCGCGATCGTGAACGAGAACGTCTGCCCGGGTGTGACCGTGTTCGTGCTGGCGGACTTGGTCAGACGGAGCGCGGCCGGTCCGGGGCGGACCTGGGTCGTGACGTGAGCGAGGTTGTTGGCGGCCTTAGGGTCCGGAGTGGTGGACCGGACGGTGGCGGAGTTGCGGAGCGCCCCGATCGAGGTGGGTGTGGCGATGACCGTGATCGTGTCGGTGTCACCCTGGGGGATCGACTCCAGGTGGCATGCGAGCCGGTGCCGTCTGGAGCACGAGCCGCTTGCGGTATGGATCGAGACGAGCTTCACGGCCTCCGAGAAGGCATCGGTGATGGTCGGACTCGTCGCTGTGGCTGGCCCGTGGTTGGTGACGCTGATCGTGTAGGTGAGAGGGTCGCCGGTTCGCCCGATTGCCCGGTTGACTGTCTTGGTGATGGCGAGGTCGGCTGTTGGACGCGCTCCTGCCGTCGGAGGCGGTCCGGCTGTCGGAGCTGGTCCTGCGGTGGGTCGGATCAGCGCATTCGCGCTCAGCAGCTCGGGTCTGGCGATCGGCTGGTCGGCCGTCGCGGTGGCGGTGTTCTCCACGCTGGTGCCCCGGTCGGATGCGGCGACGAGGACGGCCACGAGTGCGATTGCGGTTCCGCCCGGGGCCAGTGAGCCGAGGCGGCAGGTCACCGTTTGCCCGAAGGCGCTGCAACTGCCCTGGCCGGCGCTCGCGGACAGGAACGAGACGCCGCTCGGCAGCGGGTCAGTGAGTGTGACGCCGGTCGCCGTGCTTGGTCCGCTGTTGGTCAGGGTCAGCGTGTAGGTGACGGGTCCGCCGGCGGCCGGGGTTGGGTTGGAGGCGACCTTGGTGAGTTTGAGGTCGACAAGCGGGCGGACCGTGATCGTCGCGGCCGCCTGGTTGTTGGCCGGGGTCGGGTCGAGCTCGTTCCCCAACACGGTCGCGAGGTTGCCAACGACGGTCCCCGAGATCGCCGCCGTGGTGCGCGCGTCGATGGTCACCGACACGCTGTCGCCACTCGCGAGGGCTCCGATATCACACGTGACGGTCCCGCTCTGGTTGTCGCATCCCGGGGAGGCGTCGAGGAAGTCCAGACCGGCCGGGAGGGAGTCATGGATCGTCACCCCGGTCGCGTCGTCGGGTCCGGCGTTGTGCGCGGTGAGCGTGTACTGGACCTCGTCATCGGTGCCGGGGTTGGGGTCCGAGACGGTCTTGGTCAGGGACAGGTCGGCCTGCGGGTTGACCGTGACCGCGGCGGCGTTGGTGTTGTTGGAGGGATCGAGGTCGGGGAGGGCGGGGAATGCGCCCGCCGCTGCGGTGGCCACGCTGGCGGTGTTGGTGATCACCGTTCCAGCAAAGCCGGGAAGGATCAGGCCGACGAACGATGCGGTGACCGTCTGGCTCTCCGCCACCGGTCCGAGGATGCAGGTCACAGTCCCGTTCGCCTGGGTGCACGAGTTCGAGGACACGAACTGGATCCCGGGCGGAATCGGGTCGGTGATCACCGCCCCGGTCGTGCCCAGGCCCGTGGGGCCCCCGCCGCTCTCTCCGCCCGGGCTGCTGTTCGTCACCGCGTAGTTGAACGTCACCGTGTCGCCGGCGTTGGCCGTATCGGGGAATGCGGTCTTGGCCAGCGAGAGGTTCGCGACGTTCCCGACGCCCACCGTGGCGCTCGATGAGTTGTCCGTCGGATCCGGGTCGGGTGTCGTGCTCGACACGGTCGCGGTGTTGGCCGGGGCCGTGTTCGCGGCGCCCGCGCCCACGCTCACGGTCAGGTTGAGGGTCGTCGGTGTCGCGCCGGACGCGATCGTGCCGAGCGAGCATGTCACCGTCGTCGTGCCCGCGCAGCCCGCCGGCAGCGGGGTCACCGGCGTGACGCCGGTCGGCAGAGGGTCCGTCACCGTGACCGCAGTCGCGGCGCTGGGGCCGTTGTTCGTAATTGTGAGCCGGTAGATGAAGGTGTTGCCGACCTGCAGCGGGTTGGTCACCGGCGTCAGGCCGTCGCTCAGGAAGGCGGCCTTGGCGATGGCCACGTCGGCCACCGGCCCGACCAGCTGGTTGAACGTCGCCGTGTTGTTGCTCGAATCCGGGTCGGCGGTGTTCGAGCCGGCCGTGGCCGCGTCGGCGATCGACTGACCCGCCGAGCCCGCCGCCAGCGTGCCGGTGATCGTGATCTGCACCGGCGTGCTCCCAGTGGGAGCAAGCGTGGCCAGGGTGCACGCCACGGTTCCGCCCGCGCCGCCGGGCAGCGTGCAGTTCAAGCCTCCGCCGGTCGCGCTGGTGGCGGTGAACTGAATGGGAAGCGAATCGTTCACGACCACGCCGTGGGCGGTATCCGGCCCGGCGTTCGCCACCGTAAGCGTGTAGGTATCGGCGCCGCCCTGCGTGGGGTTGACCGTGCCCGTCTTATCGATCGACAGGTCGGCGGTGCCCAACACCGTGACGCTGGCCGAATCGCTGTTGTTGGATGGATTCGGATCGGGCGTCGAGCTCGACACACTGGCGTTGTTCGACAGCGTGGTGTCACGGGCTGTCACCATCGCCGTGATCGTGATCGTGGCCGTGCTATCGGCCGCGAGCGTCCCCAGCGAGCACGACACCGTCAGATCGCAGCTCCCCAGCGTGGATTGCGCATCGACGACGCTCAAGCCGGGGGTGATCGGATCGCTGACCGTGACGTTCTGAGCCGACGACGGACCGGCGTTCTGAACCGTGAGCGTGAACGTGACCGTGTCCCCGTTGAACACGGACGTGCTATCGACCGTTTTTGAGAGCGAGAGATCGGCGAGCCCGTTCGCGCCTCCGCCATCGCTGGCGCTCGCCGGGTCAGACCCGCCCCCCGACACCGTCGCGGTGTTGACGATCGTCGCCGGCGCCGGATCGGCGACCGTCGCATCGACCAGGATCGGCGGATAGGCGTCGTTGCCGGCCAGCGTGTCGCTGCGCGAGCACGTCAACGTGAGCCCGTTGATCGCGCAGTTCCAGCCGGCACCCCCAGCATTGGCGATCGAACTGAACGAACCCGCCGGGAAGGGGTCGGTGACGGTCACTGCCGAGCCGTCCGTCGGCGCGTTCCCCGCGTTGGAGACCGACAGCGTAAAAGTCGTCGGTTGGCCGGCGACGAGGGTCCCGGAGTGGCTCTTGGTGATCACCAGCGAAGGCACCGCGACCGTGTTGACCACCTGCGGCGAGACGTCCGTGAATGCCGTCCCCAGCGTGAAGCCCGTGAACGTCGCGGTCGCCTGGTTGATGATCTGCTGGCCGGGAGCGACGTTCGAGTTGATCGTCACGTCGAACGTCACCGTGTCCCTTTCGCCGGGTGCGATCCGGCCCCCGGTGGTCGCATTCCCCCCGGCGCCGAGCCGGAACACCACCTCCCCGGTGCCCGAGTTGAACTCGGCCGCGTCGTCCCCGAGCGCATCGGACGGGCTGGCCGGCGCCTGCGGACCGGCAATGATGCGGAGACTGCCCGGAACATATGTCGAGCCAGCCGGAATCGCATCGCGCATCACGAAGTTGGCTGCAGCGTCCGACCCCGTGTTCGTGTAGGACACCGTGTAGCGCAGCACGTCGCCGCGGCGATCCGGTCCGCTGGGATGGGTGAGATTGCCGACCGATTTCGAGCTCGTGATGTTGGGCGCGAACAGATCGGTCGCGAACGTCACCACCGCCGGAAAGTACGTGTCCCCGCTCGTGGTCACGACAATGTTGGCCGACGTCGCGTTGTTCGGAAGGATCCCGTTCGCGTTGACCAGCATCGAGTCATATGCCCAGTTGTTCGAATCGCTGGGGTTCCGCGTCGTAACGTTCGCCCCCAAGTTGGTGATCGAGCTGCCGAAGAAGTTGCTCGCCGGACTACCGGGATCGGACAGCTTGGTGGTGTTCAGCGTCGCGCTGTCGCCGGTCAGCCCGGCATCGCCCTCGTAAGCGACGAACCCGAGCGTCGTCCGAACTGGCCCCGACGGCGGCGTCCTGAACCCCGAGACCGGAACCGTGATCGGCGGCGACCCCGACGACACCGTGATAAAGCCGTCGTCCACGGTCAGGTTCCGCGGCGGTTGGGTCAGATCCTCATAGGCAACGACCAACGTCCAGCCCGCGTACCGGTCCTGCCCGGTACCCGCCTGGACGTTACCCACGGCGTAGGCGCCCCCGCCCGCCCCTGCGACAAGCGACGTCACATCAGCGAACGCGTTGTAGCGCGTCTGCGCCGGCGCCGGCGAACTATCGACCTGCGACGCCGTGATCGTCGTATACCCAGACGCGCCAGGCCTGAGGAACCCGACCTGGTTCCTCACGCCGGCGTTCGGCGCCGCGACACCCCCGCCAGCGCCGGCGCTGGTATCCGCGCCCCAGTACAGGCCCGCAAACAGCACCGTCGCACCCGGCGGGAGCGAGAGCGTCGCCGACGACGAGTCGAATGTCGCCACCCCGCCCACGCTGCCCGGCGCCGTGTTGACGTACTGCATGCTGTAGCTGTTGTTGTTCAGCGCGTTGTTGGTCCCGCTCGAGATCGCCGGCGCGTTCCGAGCCCCCGTGCACCCGGCCGCCGCCGCCGGACACACCATCAGCGTGTTCGCGGCAAACGTGATGTTCCCGTTGTCGTTCACGCTGAAGCGCGTCGACATCGCCCGGTCCGCGAACGACGGCGCCGCCCCCACGAGCAGGAAGACCACACACATCACCGGTGCCAGCACGCAGCGCCGCCCGCGCCAACGGCCGCCTCGGACCCCGCATTCAGACCTACCAGCCGTCCGCAGCCACCGAGAGCCCCACCGCACAGACCGAGCCCCAAGCCGGCACGCGTCCCCCGCACGGGCACACAAGGCACCAGCGGACGAAACCCTGCTCGACGCTGGCACGGCTACCTCCAAGCAGACTGGTCCAACGCAGCGCTCACGCAACCTGGACATCGCACCCCGCCGCGACGACCCGCGCATCACCCGAAACAGATGATGGCCCGGCCCCTCGGTCGTGTCCGAATCAGCGCCGTGTTCAGCCGCCGCGGCTTTCGCGGCCGTGCGGCTCCCAGAAGTCGAGCTCGGGCCCGATCGGGATGATGCCGGCCGGATTCAGCTGCGGCAGGTTGAGGTTGTAGCCGCGGATGAAATGGTCGAAGCTGACCGACGCGGCGACGCCTGGCGTCTGGTAGAGATCGCGCAGGTACGGCCACAGGTTGTCGTAGTCGATCAGGCGCCGGCGGTTGCAGCGAAACAGGCCGTGGTAGACAAGGTCGAAGCGCATCAGCGTGGGGAACGCCCGCCAGTCGGCGAGCGTGTGCTGCGAGCCGGCGAGGTACCGGCGCCCCGCGAGCCGCGCATCCATTCGGTCGAGCGTCTCGAACACCGGCCCGACGGCCTCGTCATAGGCCTCCTGCGATGAGGCGAAGCCCGCGCGGTAGACGCCGTTGTTGAGACCGCTATAGACCCACTCGTTCACCGCATCGATCTCCGCACGTAGGTGGGCCGGATAGAGGTCCACCTCGGGATGCTCGGCCCACTCGTTGAAGGCATCGTTGAGCATCACGATGATCTCGGACGACTCGTTGTTGATGATCTGGCCGGTCGTGCGGTCCCAGAGGACAGGAACGCTGTAGCGGTCGTCGTAGCCGGGGTCGGAGCGCTCGTAGGTCTCCGATAGGTACTCGAAGCCGTTGATCGGATCGCCCGTCGCGCCCGGGGCCTCGCGGAACGCCCAGCCCTTGCTATCGCGGACCGGATCGACCACGGAGAGGCCAACGACCTCCTCGAGTCCTTTCAGCGCACGCACCGTGACGGTCCGGTTCGCCCACGGGCAGCCGAGCGACACGTAGAGGTGGTAGCGGCCTGGCTCGGCCGGGAACTCGGCGCCCGCGTCGTTTGACACCCAACGCCGGAAGATGCTGTCGCGGCGGACGAACCGCCCCGAATCGTCGCTGTCGACGCCGCCCGGGACGCCCTTCCAGAAGTCGGTCCTGACACTCACCGGTGCACCTCCGTTCGGATGCCGAGGGCAACGTGATCACGTTTGCAGCCAGCCAGTCTAGTCATGCCCCGCAGCGCACACTGACCTGCTGGTTAGAGGTCAGCGGCGCGGCTCCTCAACGTCGGTAGTACTCGGCGTTGATCTCGATGTACTTCTGCCACTCATCGGGCAGCTGGTCCTCGGCGAAGCACGCGTCCACCGGGCAGGCTTCGACGCAGGCGTCGCAGTCGATGCATTCCTCGGGGTCGATGTACAGCTGCGGCGCGTCATCGAACCCTTCCTCGTCCTGGCTGGGGTGGATGCAGTCGACGGGGCAGACCTCGACACACGAGAGGTCCTTGGTCCCGATGCACGGCTCCGCGATCACGTACGTCATGCGCTCGTCCTCTTGGCAGGCTCGTCTGGTCGCCTAGGACTGTGGCACTTCAACCAGGCTTGAAGTCAAGCGCTGCTTATCGCGCTCCGCCCGGATCGCCCCGATCGGCTCGCCGGGCTGGGCTCGCGGAGCGGCAACACCCGCTCGTCGAACATGCGACAGACGTCGATGGACTCGCAATCGCATCTGCTGCAGATCTTCAGCACACGGCGCACCGAGGTCGCCCGAGCGATCAAGTCGTCAAGCTGTGGCAGTTTCGACAGAGCCAGGTCGCGCAGTCGCTCATGCGCAAGCTCGTCGCGCGAGCCAAGCAGGTCGCGGATCTCCTCGAGCGTGAACCCGACGCGCTGCGCCGCATCGATGATCGCGAGGCGACGAAACACTCCATCGCCATAGCGGCGCTTGCCTGCCGCGCGCTCCGGCTCGGGCAGGAGTCCGCGGGTCTCGTAGTAGCGGATCCGCGACGTGCTCATCCCAGCCCGTTCAGCCACCTCGCCGATTGCCATCTGCCGCAGCACGTCGCTCAAACCTCCGGGCGCGTTGGACTTCAACCTGACTTCAAGCGCAAGGGTACCGGCGTGATCGTCTCGGTCTCCCCGCACGGAGCTCACGCCGGCACGGGGAAGATGCCGAGCTGACTCAGCCGAGACAGGTTGTCCTCCACGCCGAGCGCGGAGACCAATCTCCCGTCGCGGATCTGAAAGATGTACACCTCTGTGACCTTCTCGAACCTTCGGCCGGTCGGCGGCACCCCGAGCCACTCTCCGAGATGGGTGCCCGAGCACCTGAAGTGCGCCACAACCTTCTCGCCCTCGGCGATGAGCTCCACGATCTCCATCGTGAAGTCCGGGAACGCTCCCCGAAACGGCTCGACCCACCGCTTCGCAACCTCGGCGAAAGGCCCGGCCGCGATCTGCTCGAGAACGTCGAGGTTGTGCTGGCCGACGGCCTGCTCGACCAACCGACGCACCAGCTGCTTGTTGTCCTCAACGGCCACTCAGTCCTCCCGCGGGCCGATGCGCTACTGACAGCCGCAACTGCCGCTGGCGGTGGCTTCAGCGGCGCAGCAAGTCGCCTTGGCTGTGGGCTCGCAGCAGGTGCTCTGCTCGGCGTCCGAGCAGCACGAGGCGGCGCTGAGCTGGCCAGACTCCATCGTCACAGGGGTGGCGTCGTCCGCAGGCTTCCTGGCGCGGACGATCGCTGAGATCGCGGCGGGATGCACGCGGTGAGTCTCGGTGATGGTGATGTCGGTGAGCCCGGCGGCCTCCAGGGCCTTCGTGAACTCGTCGCGGGTCAGCGCCCCGGCGATGCAGCCGGTGTAGGCCTGCATGTCGGTGCGGGTCTGATCGTCCATGTCGTCGTCGGCGACAACATCGGAGACGGCGAACCGACCGCCCGGCTTCAGGACGCGGGCGGCCTCGCCCAGGACCTGGGGCTTGTCACCCGAGAGATTGATCACACAGTTGGAGATGACGACGTCCACACTGTCACGGGGCAGCGGGATCTCTTCGATATGCCCGCGCAGCCACTGCACGTTGGTGACGCCGGCCTCGGCCTGGTTGCGGCGGGCGAGGTCGAGCATCTCGTCGGTCATGTCCAGCCCGTAGGCCAGGCCCGTGGGGCCGACCCGTCGGGCGGACAGCAGCACGTCGATCCCACCGCCCGAGCCGAGGTCAAGCACCGTCTCGCCCTCGTGCAGCTCGGCGACCGTGACCGGGTTCCCGCAGCCCAGCGAGGCGAGCACCGCGGCCGCAGGTAGCTCATCACGCGCGCCCGGCTCATAGAGCGCGGAGCCGAAGTAAGCACGCTGGTCCTCGGTGACGATGGCGCCCTCGGCGCTACAACAGGCGGCCGCCGAGGTGTTCTCGCCGGTGGCCACGGCTGCGGCAGCGGCGTACTTCTGACGAATGACGTCGCGCAGCTCGGTCTGCTCGGTAGGGATGCTCATCGATGTGCTCCTTGCCATCGGGTGGTCAGGTGAGCCATGCCGACAGCTCCTCGAGCGCGTCGGGGATGACGTAGTAGTAGGCCCATAACCCTTGACGCTCGGAGCCGACCAAACCGGCCTGGCGCAGCACCTTGAGGTGATGAGAGACCGTGGGCTGGGACAGGTCAAATAGCGGGACCAGCTCGCAGACGCACACCTTGCCGGCGTGCCTGCGCAACACGTCGATCAGCTGGACGCGGACCGGGTCGCCGAGCGCCTTGGCGACATCGGCCATGCGGATCGCCTGAGCGCGGTCGACGTCGGGGTAGACGACCGGCTCGCAGCACGGCTCGCCCGCCGAGCGCTTGCTCTTCGGAGTCAGTTCTAGATCGATAGCCATCGATATACAAATATCGATTCAACTCACATCTGTCAATGCAATAATCCCAGGTGATGAGCACCGTTCTTTTCGTCTGCCGCCAGAACGCCGGCCGCTCCCAGATGAGCCAGTCGCTCTTCCAGCGCGCCACGGGTGGCCGCCACCGGGCGCTGTCGGCCGGCACCACCCCAGCCGCCCACGTCCACCCCGAGGTCGTGGAGGTGATGCGCGAGCTCGACATCGATCTGGCCGACCGTGACCCACAGCTGCTCACCGCCGACTTGGCGGCGCAGGCCGACGTCGTGGTCACCATGGGCTGCGGCGACGAATGCCCCTTCATCCCCGGCAAGCGCTACATCGACTGGGAACTGATCGACCCCGCCGGCCAGCCACTCGACCAGGTGCGAGCGATCCGCGACGACATCGACCAACGCGTCCACGCGCTGGTCGACGAGCTCGACCGAACGCGGCGCCCCCAGTGAGTCAAGGCTTGCGGTGGGCGGGCTCTGGACATCGAAGACCCTGACAGCAGGCGACCTAACTCATGCTGGCGGCGGCATCCAGCATGGCTGCGCCGTAGGATCTTGCTCATGCCTCCGGCCCCAGCCTTCGCGGCCAAGCTCAACGCGCAGATCGCCAACGAGTTCGCCGCCCACCAGCAGTACGTCGCGTGCGCTGTCTACTACGACTCCGAAGCGCTGCCGCAACTGGCGAGCTTCTTCTACCGCCAAGCCCTGGAGGAACGCGACCACGCGATGATGATGGTCCAGTTCCTGCTCGATACCGACAGCGACGTCACGATCCCAGGCGTTGAGCCGCCACGAGCGCGGTTTGAGGATGTGGTCGAGCCGATCGCCCTGGCGCTCGAGCAGGAGCGGCGCGTGTCTGAGCAGATCAACGCTCTCGCGGCAACCGCCCGAGAGCAGGGCGACTTCACCTCCGAGCAGTTCGTGCAGTGGTTCATCCGCGAGCAGATCGAGGAGGTCGCGACGATGAGCAACCTGCTGCGGGTCGCCGAGCGCTCGCGCGCGGACCAAGCTGATATCGAGGACTTCATCGCTCGTGAACACGCCGGCGCCGGCGTGCAGGACCCGACCGCTCCGCACGCCGCCGGGTCACGGTGACGCACGCGTCTGCTAGCCGGGTGTCCGTTGTTTGGGCCGCGGCGCGATGACCTGGATCTCGGCGCCGGTCGCACGGCGCAGCCGCTCTGCAGCAGGGTGACCTGGTGCGCGCATCGGCCGGCGTCGCCCGGGCAGCAGCACCAGGTCAAAGCGGCCGGCCGCCGCGAATTCGTCCAGCGACGGCGAGACGCGGTCGATCAGTAGCTCATATGAGGCGCGAGCGCCGAACTCCTCCAGCCAGGCGCGCGCGTGATCCAGGTCTCCGGCAACCGACTCCTGGATCGCGAGGTTGTAGTCGTGGGCCGAGTTCCCGCAGCGCGCGCCCGACATGCCCTGTGGGGCCACGCTCACGACGGTGAGCATGGCACCCTGGTGCTCGACCAGCTCCCGAGCCAGCTCAAGCGCCGCCGCGCCGCTCCGCGCACGCTCAAATACCACCAGCACTCGTTTGCCGTCCATCGCGTCCGTTTCGAACAGTACTCGCAGGCGACCCTGACGTCGCGTCAGGAGGACACCCGTCATCGGACTCCAGCACCCGCCGGCCGGCCGCTCGTAATCCATGCAGCGCGGTGGTATTCGTGTCGGTGTGGACGAGGAGCGCGACCGCAGCTCCCAGCCCAGACTGCCGGTCTCGCTGATTCTGGCGGTCTCCATGACGGCGGCCGGGATCGTCTATCCGGTCACCGACTCGGCACTGCAGCACACGTCGCCGATCATGATCGCGACGCTGCGGGCACTCGTCGGTGGAGCGGTACTGACGGTGATCTTGCCGCTGTTCGGAAGCCGACTGCCTCGGACGCGGCGGTTGTGGCTGTGGGCGTTTGGGATCGGCCTTGGGAATACCACGTTGACCCAGGTCGGGATCAGTGTCGGGACCGACCGGGCCGGCGCCGCCGTCGCGTCGGTGCTGCTGAACTCCTCGCCGTTCTTCGTTGCTCTGATCGCGCGGTTCATGCTCGGAGAGGCGATCACGCGTTTGCGCGCCGCTGGGCTGGTGATCGGGTTCGGCGGGGTACTGCTGGTCGTGCTCGCCGATCCGGGCAACATCGCTCACGGCTCACGGCTGGCGATCGGGCTGGCGTTGTCGTTGCTGGGCGCGCTCGGATGGGCCGCGGGCGGCCTCGGGATGCGCGTCCTGACCAGGCGCGAGCCTGACCTCGACATCCCCGGCATCACCGCGGCGCAGTTTCTCGCCGGCGGACTCCCGCTGATCCCGCTGGTCCTGGTCGCGGGCGGCTCGACAGACTGGGGCCAGCCCGCGCTGATCGCGCAACTCGCCTACCTGATCATCGGCGGACAAGTCCTCGTCTACGTCGGCTTCAACGCGGCTCTGAGCCGATGGCCCTCAACGCGCGTCTACGCCTGGACGTTTCTCGTCCCCGTCGTGGCGGTCGTGATCCAAGCGTTCCGCGGCGCTCTCCCTGGTCCGACCGCGATGGTCGGCATTGCGCTGGTCATTCTCGGCGTCGCGATCGTCAACCATCCGCGCGCCGAAGCGGCGCAATCGGTAACGGTCGACGAACAAGCAGAACGGCTCGAGGCCGGCGAACTCCCCTATCGCACCCCCGAGGTTCATTAGACCCCGCTGAGGGGCGGAGTAGCCTCGGTTGTTTCCAGGCTGAAAGGGGGATCCGCTGTGCCGATCATCGTCAACGGCCGTGAGGTGCCAGTGCCGGCCGACGCTCGCGTCTCGCTGCTCGACTTAGTGCGTGAGCATCTTGAGCTGTACGGCACGAAGAAGGGATGCAACCAGGGCGCATGCGGCGCCTGCACGGTGCTCGTGGACGGGGACCGGATCGTCTCCTGCCTGGCTCTCGCCGTCCAGTATGAGGGGCGCGAGGTGACCACGATCGAGGGGCTTGCCAACGATGGCGCCCTGCACCCTTTGCAGCAGGCGTTCATCGACCACGACGGATTTCAGTGCGGCTACTGCACCCCGGGCCAGATCTGCTCGGCCGTCGGGATGGCGCGGGAGGTCGCCCGCGGGGTGCCCAGCCATGTCACCGACGATCTCGCAGCCACCAACATCGAGCTCGATCAGGATGAGCTGCGCGAGCGGATGAGCGGCAACCTGTGCCGCTGCGGCGCCCAGAACGGAATCGTCGATGCAATCACCGAGGTATACGCGGGGGCGGGCGCGTGATCGAGCTCACCTACGCACGCGCCACCGATGCCGTCGACGCGATCCGCCGCGCCGAGGACGAGAGTGCGAAATACCTCGGCGGTGGCACCAACCTCGTCGACCTGATGCGCGAGACCGTCGAGAGTCCCGCGGCGCTCGTTGACGTGACCGGCCTGTCGGCCGGGATCGAGGAGACCCGCGACGGCGGTCTGATGATCGGGGCGGCCGCGCGCAACACCGCGGTGGCCGAGCACCCCGCGGTCCGCGCGCGCTATCCGATGCTCACGCGCGCAATCGTCGCCGGCGCCTCAGCACAGATCCGCAACATGGCGACGGTCGGCGGCAATCTGCTCCAGCGCACCCGCTGCACCTACTTTTACGACACCGACGGCTCGCTGTGCAACAAGCGCTCCCCAGGTGCGGGCTGCGACGCGATCGAGGGTTTCAACCGCATCCACGCGATTCTCGGCGCTTCGAAGGCGTGCGTGGCCACCCACCCGTCGGACATGTGCGTCGCGCTCGCCGCGCTGGACGCCATCGTGCACCTTCGCAGCAGGTCGGGAGAACGCACCGTCGCGCTCTGCGACCTGCACAGGTTGCCCGAGGATCGTCCCGATATCGAGACGGTGCTCGACCCGGGCGAACTGATCACCGCCGTCGAGCTGCCCGCGTCCGGCCTCGCCGCGCATTCGACCTACCGCAAGGTGCGCGATCGCTCCAGCTACGCGTTCGCGCTCGTCTCGGTCGCCGCGGCGCTCGAGGTCGTTGGCGACGTGATCGCCGACGCGCGCGTCGCTCTCGGCGGGGTCGCGCCCAAGCCGTGGCGGGCGTGGCGGGCCGAGGAGGCGCTGCGAGGCCGGCCGGCGACGGAGGCCACCTTCCTCCAGGCGGCCGATGCGGAGCTCGCTGACGCCCGGCCGCTCGCCGGCAACGCGTTCAAGGTCGACCTGACTCGCCGCACGCTCACCGCCGTCCTGCAACAGCTGACCGAAGGGACCCGCCGATGAGCACCGCCGAGTCGCGAAGCGCCGTCCCGACCGCCCCCGAGGGCTGGACCCCGAAAGTCGGCCCCGATCCGGTGCTGCGCGACAAGCACGGCCTCATCGGCGCGCAGGTATCGCGCCTGGACGGGCCACTCAAGGTGCGGGGCGAGGCGCGCTTCGCCGCCGAGTACGTCATGAAGGGCATGGTCTACGCCGCGCTGCGCTACAGCACGATCGCTCGCGGTCGGATCGCAACGCTCGACACAAGCGCCGCCGAGGCCGCCCCCGGCGTCGTGCTCGTCATGACCCACCGCAACGCCCCGCGGATGCAACCGCCGCCGTTGTTCCTGACGGCACCCAAGGCCGCCGGGGGCAGCAACCTGCGCGTCATGCAGGACGACAGCATCCACTGGAACGGGGAGCCGGTCGCAGTCGTCCTGGCTGAGACACAGGAGCAGGCCGACCAGGCCGCCACGCTGATCAACATCGTCTACGAGTCCTCGCCGCCGCGAACCTTCGAGCAGGCCAGGGCGCACCCACGCACGCCTGACAGCCTCGTCGGCCAGCCCGTCCAGGTCGCCGTTGGCGATGCCGAGGCTGCACTCGAGGACGCGCGCCACTCCGTCGACGTCACCTACCGCACGCCACGCCACAACCACAACGCGATTGAGCCCCACGCGTTGACGCTGGCTTGGGACGGGGAGGACCTCATCGTCCACGACGCCAGCCAGGGGGTGAAGCTGCACGCCTGGACGCTCGCCCAGGTCTTCGGAATCGAGGAGAGCCAGGTTCATCTCACCTCGCCCTACGTCGGCGGGGGGTTCGGTGGCAAGACGCTGTGGTCGCACCATGTGCTCGCCGCCGCCGCATCCAAGCTCGCCGGGCGTCCCGTGCGGCTCACCCTCTCGCGCGAAGGCGTCTACCGGCTGGTCGGCGGACGGACGAACACGGAGCAGCGAGTCGCCATCGGCGCGGAGGATGATGGACGCTTCACGGCGCTCATTCACACCGGCATCTCCGCAATGACTCCGTACAACGCGCTGGCCGAACAGTTCACGTTCCCGGCTCGGCACATGTATGCGACCGAGACCCTGAAGACCGACCAGCAAGTGGTCGACATGGACATGCTCGCCAACTCGTTCATGCGCGCGCCCGGGGAGTCAGTCGGCACCTTCGCTTTGGAGTCGGCGATCGACGAACTCGCCATCGAACTCGACGTGGACCCGATCGAGTTGCGGATCCGCAACGAGCCCGAGACCGACCCGAGCTCGGGGCTGCCGTTCTCCGCCCGGCACCTCGTGAAGGCGTGGCGCGCGGGCTCCGAGCGCTTCGGCTGGGAGCACCGGGCGGCAGCGGGCGCCCGCCGAGAGGGCGAATGGCTGGTCGGGATGGGCTGTGCCACCGCGACCTACCCCTACCACCGCTTTCCCGGCGCCGGCGCGCGGATCAGGCTCGACAAGACAGGCCACGCCACGGTCGAGGTGCCGGCCAGCGACATGGGGATGGGGACTTCTACGACGCAGACGATCATCACCGCCGAGCGGCTCGGCCTGCCGCTCGAACGGGTGACCGTCGCTCACAGCGACTCGTCGTTCCCCGGGATCATGCTCGCCGGCGGCTCCTCGCAGACGGCTTCCATCGGTGGCGCCGTCATCGCCGCACAGCGCGCGCTCGTTGAGGAGTTGCTCGCGCTCGCCGGCGACGAATCGCCCCTGGCCGGGCTGACCGCCGACCAGGTCGGGGGTCGCGATGAGGGGTTGTGCGAGCTCGCCGACCCGACCCGCTGGGAGAGTTACTCGCAGATCTTGCAACGCGCGGGCCATGACGAGCTGATCGTCGTCGCCTCGGCCTCCGACCCGGAGGAGATGCAGGCCTACTCGATGCACTCCACCGGCGCGATCTTCTGCGAGGTCTGGGTCAACGCCGTCACCGGTGAGACCCGCGTCCACCGTCTCCTTGGCTCCTACGACTGCGGCCGCATCATCAATCCCAAAACCGCCGCGAGCCAGTTCCGCGGCGGAATCATCATGGGAATCGGCCTCGCGCTCATGGAAGAGACGGAGTTCGACGAGCGGACCGGACGGATCATGAACCCGAGCCTCGCGGAGTACCACGTGCCGGTCCACATGGACGTGCCCAGCATCGAGGTGATGTGGACCGATATCCCCGATCCGTACGCCCCGGCGGGCGCGCGCGGGATCGGCGAGATCGGGATCACCGGCGTGGCCGCGGCGATCGCCAACGCGATCTACAACGCGACCGGCCGGCGCGTGCGCGACCTCCCGATCACCCTGGACAAGCTGCTCTGAGGGGCCCTCCAGCTTCAGCGCCCGGAGTCGTAACGGTGGGGCGCCCGGGAGCCCCGCGAGTACCGTTCTCGAATATGGCCATCGAGACGCCACTCCCAACGCTACCCGTGATCATCGCCGATCGCGGCGACCGCAACGAGCGGCAGCGACTGATCAGCCGCGCGCGACGGTTGACCCAGCTCGGCTTGGCCTGGCACGCGCTCGAGGCGGCGATCGCGATCGCCGCCGGCGTCGTCGCCGGGTCCGTCGCACTGGTCGGGTTCGGTGCCGACAGCGTGATCGAGGCCGGTGCGGGCCTCATCGTCCTGTGGCTCGTCACCGGCGACCGGCTCAGTTCGCGGCGCGCCGAGCGACGCGCGCAGCAGCTGATCGGCGCGTCGTTCGTCATTCTCTCGGTGTACGTCGCGATCGAGTCAGCTCGTGACTTGATCGCAGGACATCACCCGGCCGTCAGCTGGGCCGGCGTCGCGCTCGCCGCGGTCACCCTCGTTCTGATGCCGCCCCTGGCCGCCGCGAAGCGGAAGGTCGGGGCCGCGCTCGGCTCCTCAGCGACCACCAGCGAGAGCCGCCAGACGATGCTCTGCGCCTACCTGTCGGCGGCTCTGCTCGTGGGCCTGCTCGCGAACGCTCTCGCTGGATGGTGGTGGGCTGATCCCGCAGTCGGTCTCTTGATCGCAGCCGTCGCGCTCACGGAAGCTCGCAACGCCTGGCGCGGCGAGAGCTGCACCTGCTGCTAGGCGGGGGCGAAGAAGCGGTCACCTACGCGAGGACGGTTGCACCGACGCTCGTTATGATGTCCAGCAGGCGATGAGGCCCGCCTGACGAATTGCCGACCCGGCTGATGGCTTCTACCGAGCACCCGATTCCGGTGGAAGCAATATGCGGTCTGGCCACGTCAGCATCCTCTTCGACAACGCAGCGCACGCGCCTGACGACGCGCCCGGCGAGGAGCCCGCGTTCTTCGGGGACCTGCGGCTCGATCAGATCATCTCCTCGCTCACGGCCGGCCGCGAGAACTACCGGCTGACGCCATTCCTCCACTGCCCCTTGCGCTCGGTCGAGACGGTGCGCTATCGCCACAACGTGCTGCGCGATCTCGAGCGCGACGAGGTCCTGAGTGCCGTCACCGCGTTCGCGCGCGGCACGGCAGAGATGCGTAAGCACTTGGCCCTCGCCGACAGACTGAACTATGAGCGACAGCGGCAGCGATGGTTCGTCAGTGCCGCCGCGGTGTACTGCAGCGTGGTCTCCACCTTCGCCGAGGCACTGGCGGCGGCGGAGATCGGGTCATCCGGCCTGCGGGCGGTGAGTGACTACCTCACCGCATACACATCGTCCGAAGCGTTCGCCTCGCTGAGCGCTGACACTCGAGCACGTGAGGCTGAGCTTTCCGCCATCACTTACTCCGTTCACATCCGCGGCAACCGCGTGACCGTCAGCGCCTGCGGTGGTGAGCCGGATGTCGGCGAGGAGGTCGCGAGCGCGTTCGCCAAGTTCCAGCAGGGCGCTGTGCGCGACCACCGGGTTCGCTTCCGCGAGTTCTCAGCCATGAACCACGTCGAGTCGCAGATCCTCGATCTCGTGGCCCGGCTGTTCCCCGAGCCCTTCGCGCAGCTCGCCGATTTCCGCAGACATCACGCCGGCTACGTGGACTCGACCGTCGCACGGTGTGAGCGCGAACTCCAGTTCTACCTCGCGTACATGGACTACATCGCTCCGCTCAAGGCTGCCGGCCTTAGCTTCTCCTATCCCCGCGTGTCAGGGCGCTCGAAGGAGGTCGCCGCCACGGCGACGTTTGACCTGGCCTTGGCAGCCAAGCTTGTCGCGACCGACGCGCCGGTGGTCTGCAACGACTTCCATCTCTCAGGTCGGGAGCGTGTGCTGGTCGTCAGCGGCCCAAACAACGGCGGCAAGACGACGTTCGCGCGGACGTTCGGCCAGCTGCACTACCTCGCTGGTCTGGGGTTGCCGGTCCCGGGCCGGGAGACCCGGCTGTTCCTGCCCGATCGCATCTTCACCCACTTCGAGCGCAAGGAGAGCATCGCGACGCTCCGCGGCAAGTTCGAAGATGAACTGGTCCGCATCAACGCGATCCTCCAGGACGCGACGACGGACAGTGTGCTGATTATGAACGAGAGCTTCGGCTCCACCACGCTCCGTGACGCCGTGGTCGTCGGCACCGAGGTGATGCGGCAGATCATCGCGCTCGACGCGCTCGGCGTCTTCGTGACGTTCGTCGACGAGCTCTCGTCGCTGGGTGAGACCACCGTGAGCATGATGAGCACCGTGGTGCTCGGGGACCCCGCCGTGCGGACCTTCAAGGTGATTCGCAAACCCGCCGACGGCCTGGCCTACGCGTCCGCGTTGGCGGACAAGTACGGGCTCGATACCGCATCCCTGCGCCGGAGGCTTGCCCGATGAAGGCGTTCCTGATGCATGCCGACCGGGACTTCGAGACCCAGCGCGAGCTGCCGCACAACGAGGAAGCGCTGACTGAGGATCTCGAGCTCAACACGTTGCTGACCGCGATGGCCGCCGGCGATCCGCTGCTGTGGGAGGTTGCCCGGCGGGCTCTGCTCCTGAGCTTGACCGAACCCGACGCGATCGCTTATCGACAACAGGTTCTCGCCGACTGCCTCTCCAAGCCGGCGTTGGCTCGTGACCTCTATGCGACCGCCGGCGAAGCGCTCAGCGCCCAGCGATCCATTTGGGGCGGGATCCTGGAGCAGGACGCGCCGCGCTTGCTCCTGCGCACCTCGGTGCGCAAGATGGAGATTCTCGTCGGCTTTCTACGGCGCCTGCGCGAAATCGCGGATACGCACGTGGCAGACGTCCGTTCACCCGGGTTGTCGCGGTTCTTCGCCATGCTCGTCGAGGAGCTCAGCGGTGACTACTTCGCCCTCATCGAGCGGTACCTGAAGGAGCTCAACCTCAAGGGTGGAGTGCTGCTCAGTACACGCCTGACTACCGGTAACAAGGGCTCGGAGTACACGTTGCGCCGTGCGCGGGAACAGGGATTCATAGCGCGGATGCTCGATCGCTCCGGTTACAGCTTCACGCTGGCCGACCGTGACGAAGCCGGCGCCCGTGCCATCGCCGAGCTCGAGGACAAGGGGCTCAACGTGGTGGCCGACGCCCTCGCGCGGTCGGTCGATCACGTGCTCAGCTTCCTCAGGATGCTGCGCACGGAGGTGGGGTTCTATGTTGCGTGCCTGAACCTGGCCGATGAGCTGACAGCACAGGGCGAGGTCACGACCCTCCCGGACGTCCTCCCCGTTAGCGAGGTCACCCTCCGTGCCCGGGGCCTGTACGACGTGTGTCTCGCCCTCACGATGAGACAGCGAGTGGTGGCAAACGATGTGGAGGCCGACGGCAAGTCGTTGGTGATGATCACCGGCGCCAACCAGGGAGGCAAGTCGACGTTCCTGCGCAGTGTCGGGCTGGCCCAGCTGATGGCGCAGTGCGGCATGTTCGTGACCGCCGAGTCCTACCGCGCGAATGCCTGCGACGGCGTGTTCACCCATTACAAGCGCGAGGAGGACGAGACGATGGAGAGCGGCAAGCTCGACGAGGAGCTCCGCCGGATGAGCGAGATCGCCGATCGGATCCATGCAGGTTGCCTGCTCCTGTGCAACGAGTCGTTTGCCGCGACCAACGAACGCGAGGGCTCCCAGATCGCCCGTGAGGTCATCGACGCAATGCTGGCGGAGAACATCAAGGTCATGTTCGTGACCCACCTGTTCGACCTTGCTGACGGCTACTACGAGCGGCGGATGCGGAGCGCGCTGTTTCTGCGGGCCGGTCGCAGCCCAGGCGGCGAAAGATCATTCCGGCTCTCCGGAGGCGAGCCCCTACCCACCAGCTACGGGGAAGACTCGTATCGCAAGATCTTCGGCGCCCCCGTGAGCGCGAGGAGAGCGAATTCGTCGTGAGGACTCACGCTCGCGGCCGCCACCGCGGCCCCGAGCAGAAACCTCGCCGGGGCCAGAACCACCGCGGGCAGTTGCCCGCACACGTGCTCAATGCGATGGACTTGATGAGTGCATGGGCATCTGAACGGACACGCTGACCGCGGCCACACGTCATGCGATTGGGATGACGTTCGTCCGGCTCGCGTCGGCGAGCATGTTTACCAGTCGTTCACCCGTGATGCCGATTCAAGACACCTCGCTGACGCTCCACGACCGGGAGCGTGCGCACCACCTGCTCATGCTCGAGTTCGGGGATCGCACGCAGTTCGACGATCCCAAACTCGAGTACCGCAGGCTGTTCTCGGAGTTGCTGGGGACCTTCATGCTGGTGCTGGTCGCCGCCGGCGGCGGGCTCCTGCACGCCAAGGGGCAGATCAGCCTCGCGGCCGCGGTCGTCGCCCCCGGGCTGATGGTGCTGGCGATCATCTTGTTCATGGGCGCGGTGTCGGGCGCCCACCTGAACCCGGCGGTCTCGCTCGCGTTCGCGGTCCGGGGTGACTTCCCGTGGAAGCGAGTGCCGGGGTACATCGTCGTCCAGCTGCTCGGCGCGACGCTGGCGTGCCTGTTCCTGCTGGCGGTGTTCGGCAACGTCGAGCACCTCGGCGCGACCCTTCCCGGACCCGGGTACCACGATTGGCAGGCGTTCTTGATGGAGATCGCGCTGACGGGTGTCCTGCTCAGTGTCATCCTCGGCACCGCCTCGGCGGCGCAGAACGTCGGCGCGATCGGTGCGCTCGGCGTCGGAGGGTACATCGCGCTGGCGGGCCTGTGGTCGGCGCCCGTCAGCGGCACCTCGATGAACCCCGCGCGCTCGTTTGGCCCGGCGTTGGTGAGCGGCGACTGGACCGCGTATTGGGTCTACGTCGCCGGTCCGCTGATCGGCGCGGCGATCGCGGTCGGGTGCGCGATCATCCTGCGAGGCCGCGGTGGGGATCCAATCTCGCACGCCGCCGGGTCCGGCGTACTCACACCGGGCCGGTTGGCGGAGAAGACGAGACTCTCGCGGAGCATCGACGAGGGGACGGTCGCGCCTCCCGGGTTCGAGCCGACAGACAAATCCGGCGGTACCTAGGTCCGCGCTGCAACCGCATGGGTGTGGTCGTCCGAGCGAGCGGTTGTGGCGTCAGCGGCGAGCGTTCTGGCGGCTCGATCGTGCGCGCTGCGCTGGCGTTCGCGACCGCGCGCCACGCGGGTCAGTGCCGCGAGGTCGACGGCGCGCCGTTCATCAACCATCCGATGGAGGTCGGCCGGCTGCTTGACAGAGACGGCCAGCCAGAGGAAGTGGTCGCCGCGGGACTGCTCCACGATCTGCTGGAGAAGACCGCCACGACCACTCCGGATCTCCGACGCCGGTTCGGTGTCCGGGTCGCGCGGCTCGTGGAATCGGTCTCCGACGATCCATCGATCTGCGACTACGGGGTGCGCAAGCGCGAACTGCGCGACCGCGTCGCACACGGTGGCCCGGGCACCGTCGCGATCTTCACGGCCGACAAGATCTCCAAGGCCCGGGAGCTCGCGCTGTTGTCACCCTCGCAACTTCACGAAACCCACGCCCGAGCCAAGCTCGACCACTACGTCGCGAGCCTCGAGATGCTGCGCAGGGCCTACCACGGCGGCGCCCTCGAGGAGCGTCTCGATGCCGAGCTCACCCGCCTCGTTCGGGGTGCCGCCCGCAGCTTATGCCGCGCGTGAGCGACTCGTTGTGTCCGAGTCAACGGAGCACCCGCGACGACGACCACTACGCCCCTTGTCCGGTTAGCGCCTTCGAGCCGATGTCGCTCTCCCGATGAACCAGCTCGTCGACATCTTTCTGCTCGGCCTGCTGTCGATGTTCAATCCGACGCTGCTGGCTGCGGTGACGATCATGTTGCTCCTTCCGAGCCCGAAGCGGCTGATGCTGGGCTATCTGCTCGGCGCCTACACGACCAGCATCGTTCTTGGCCTCGTGATCGTCTTCACTCTGCAGGGCTCGAGCTCGGAAAGCACGTCGAAGCACACGATCAGTCCGCTCGAGGACCTCGTCGTAGGGTTGCTCGGCGTACTGATCGCGTTCGTGCTCGCAACAGGGCGCGACCGACCGTTCCAGGATCGACGGCGGGCAAAGAAGGAGGCCAACCTCAAGGCCAAGGAAGAGGCGGGCAAGCCGACCCAGTCGCTTCCGCTGCGAATGCTGGGCAAAGGCGATCCAAAGATTACGTTCGCGGTGGGACTCGTCCTGAGCTTCCCGGGCGTCTCCTACCTGACCGCACTGGACAAGATCAACAAGCTCAACTCCGGAACCGTTCCCACTGTTCTGTTGGTCATCGGGTTCTGTCTGATGCAGCAGATCCTGCTCGAGGTCCCCCTGCTCGGCTACGTGTTCGCGCCCGACCGCACACAGGACACGATCGCCCGGTTCAGAGCGTGGATGGCCCGCAAAGGCCGTACCGCCGCGGTGATCGGTGCCGCGGTGATCGGCCTGCTGCTGATCGGGAGGGGCCTGATCACGCTGCTGTAGCCGCAAGCCGCCGCTCGGGAGATGCGAACACGCCGAAGTTGGACAGATGGGCGTCGCCGCAGCATTGAATGTCCAGCCCAGAGCGGGGCGTCGCCGAGACAAGCATCCGCCCGTAGCGAATCGGCACCAACTCCGGCACACGCGTGGCGGCCTGGCCTTCCAGCAGAGCGATTGGGTCGGCGCGCGTCGATGGTGGGTCAAACGCCGCGTGGCTCGAGCGCGGCACCTCTGCGCGCGCTGCTTTACCGCGCGCGACCCAGAAGGCGATCCTCCCACGGACATCCGATGGCAGCCAGGGTGCCAGCACCAGGTCTGTCTCGCTGCGTAAGGTAGGGAGTCGATCTAGCGGTCGTCGGCGCTGCGCGCGACCCGTTCCCCGGCGCGGAACTCCTGCAAACGCGACTCGTAGCGATTCACGGCCACGTCATAGGCGACGTTGCCCAGCAGCAGGCGAAACGGTGGGGCGTCGCTATCGAGCGTGTCGAGCAGTGCCTGCGCGACGAGGTCGGGGTTGCCAGGCTGGGAGCCGTTGTTCTCTTCCTGCTGGGCCGACCGGCGCTCGGCGATCGCGTCGATCGCCTGGTAGGCGTCGATGGGCTCGGCGCGATCCATGGAGGAGCCCGCCCAGTCAGTGCGAAAGCCGCTGGGCTCGACCATCAGCACCTTGATCCCCAACGGCGCGACCTCCTGCCGCAGCGACTCCGAGAAGCCCTCCAGGCCCCATTTGCTGGCGTGGTAGATGCCGGTGAGCGGGAACGCGGCCAGGCCGCCGATCGAGGACACCTGCACGATCCACCCCGAGCCCTGCTCGCGCAGGATGGGCAGCGCAGCCTGTGTCACCCATAGCGCCCCGAAGAGGTTCACCTCGATCTGCCGGCGAGCCTGCTCCTCCGTGAGCTCTTCAATGGCGCCCGAGACGCCGTAGCCGGCGTTGTTGACGACCACATCGAGACGCCCCAGGCGGTGATGGGCCTGCCGCACGGCGGCGAACGCAGCGTCGCGGTCGGTGACATCAAGCTCGATGGGCAGGATGGCGTCCCCGTGCTCGGCGGCGAGGTCATAGAGCGAGGAGGTATCGCGGGCGGTGGCGGCGACGCGGTCGCCCGCCGCGAGCGCCGCCCGCGTGAACGACCGGCCAAAACCACGCGAGGCGCCCGTGATGAACCAGATGCGATCAGCCATATGGCCTCCCTACCCTAGATGACTCCGCCTGTCCCATCGCGCGACCCCGACGGGCCGGCTTCGAGGGAGCCCGCCTCCCCCCTCCCCGCGACGCGCCGGCCGGCGCGACGCGCGAGACTCTTCTCATGCGACCGAATCCGATCCATGCCAGTGACGATCCCGAGGTGGTGCGGCAACTGATCCGCGAGAACCCGTGGTGCACGCTCGTGAGCAGCAACGCTGGCGAGCTTGTCGCATCCCACTATCCGGTCCTCCTGGATGAGGCATCGAGCGAACTCGCGATGCTGACCCATGTCGGGCGCCCCGATGAAAAAGTCCATGGACTCGGCGAGCGGGAGATCCTGGTGATCGTCCAGGGGCGCCATGGGTACATCAGCCCGAGCTGGTACGTGCCGGGGACGACGCCCGCCCCGACCTGGAACTTCAGCGTGGCGCATTGTTATGGCGTGCCCGAGATCCTCGATGCCGACGAGAACATGCGCGTGCTCACGCGGCTCGTGGAGCATTTCGAGCGCCACGTCGAGCGGCCACTGTTCCTCGACCCCGAGTGGGGTGCACAGCTGGCCAGGGGAACGGTCGGGCTGCGCATCCCCATCACGCGCTTCGTGTGCAAGATCAAGCTCAGCCACGACAAGAGCTTGGAAAACCAGCACCGCGTGATCGCTGCGCTACGTGAGCCGGGTCCCTACCACCATCCCGATCTTGCCGAGGACATGGAGCGCTTGATCGCCGATTGACGGGTGCCGTCCCGGAGGGTTGATGTGTCCAGTGCCGCCGCCGACCTGAACCTGAGCATCCGACGACCGGGACGTGCGCGCCGCCTTCGCGGAGCGCGATGGCGGCCATGCCGCCCGAGGACTCCCGGTTGACGACCCGGAGCCCCGTCGACCGCGAACGGGTGGTGCGCACGCTGACGTTCTGGCTGCGTCCCGCGTTCGTGTTGCGCGTCCTGAACCGCTTTCAGCTCATCGCCGGCTTCGACAGGGCGATGGCGCTCGCCTCGAGTACGCTCACCGCTCTGATCCCGCTGGCGATCCTGATCGGCGCGCTGTTGCCGCATGTTCAGGCCGAGGGCGCCGCACAGTGGCTCATCGATCGCTACGCCCTGACCGGCGGAGGCGCCGACGCGGTCAGGGACGCGCTTGCGCCGTCGACGGCGACGAACACCGACGTCGGTCTGTTCGGGGTGCTGCTGCTGGTGATCGCCATCCTCAGCTTCGCCCGCGGCGTGCAGAGGTTGTTCGAGCGTACGTGGGAGCTGAGGCCGCTGAGCGTTCGGAACACGGTCAACGACCTGCTGTGGATCGCCGGCCTGATCGCCTATCTGCTCATCAGCGGCGTAGCGCACCGCGAAATCGGCCACAGCCGCGTCCAGGTCGGGGCAAACCTCCTGCTCACCCCCGTGACCGCGGTCTTCCTCGCCTGGAGCGGCCACGTGCTGAGCGCGAAACGGATCGCGCTGAGGAGTCTCGTTCCGTTTGCGATCGTCGCCAGCCTGGCGCTCGCCGTGTACTTCGCCGGGGCGGCGGTGTACCTGCCCCATCTGTTCAGCTCCTCGGCGACTCGCTACGGCGTGATCGGGGCTGTGTTCGCGATGATCTCGGCGCTGTTCGGCTTCATGGTGGCGCTCGTTGCCTCCTCGGCGCTCGGGCGCGAGGTATTCGAGGAGCTCAACCGGATTCGCGCCGGGGAGCGACCGCCCGACGATGCGGTCCGGCGCGAGTGGAACACGCTTATCCGCGAGGCTGGCTTGCGCTGGCAGACGCTGCGCGATCAGATCGACCGGATCCGCAGGAAGGGTCCACCTCCGGGCGACCGTTCACCCGAGTCCTGAGACGCCCCTGACGATCAGGATGATCCCGAACACGCCAACGATCGCGCCGATGCCCGCGAGCTTGTTGGTGTGCATCCAGCTGGAGAAGCGACTGACCTGGGCCGCGGTGGCGTCGGGGTCGAGCGTGAAGCCCGCGATCGGCACCTCGATCAGGACGAACTTGATCAGCGCGAACACGACCATCGCGCCACCGGCGGCAACGACTCCGTAGCCGCTTCTCGCGAGATGCCCGAGAGCGAGAAGGTCAAAGGGACCGGGGACCCCGAGCACCCCGCCGACCAGGCACGCGACCACGACCGAGCCTTCGCTGAGAGATCGCTCCGCTCTCGCGCGCGTCTTGGCCACCGCCGCCGAGCGCGGGCGTCCGCGCCGCGGTGACGGACGCGGCTCCGGGCGCTCCCGATGGACAAGGCCCCGCCCGCGGCGAGTCGTCATCACGATCGCGACGGCCACAGCGATCGCGCCGACGGCGAGATACGCCCCCGGTCCGACGCGGTGTGAGCTGGTCCCGGCCACGCTCCCGCGCGCCTGGAAGACGACGAAGATCAGCACGCCGGCGCCGACGCTCACAAACACGCCGGCGAGATAGCAACCCCATAGGAGCGGCTGCGGATTCGGGCGCGTCAGGATGATCACGACCACCGCGAGCAACTGCGGATACACGGCCGCGGCTAGCGCCAGGAGAATGATCGAGCCCATTGCCGCCCTCCGGGGACGTCTGGCGTCCGGGAATCGGGGGCCTAACGGTAACCGGGGCGTCGGCGCGATGGCTGGGGTCGCGGAGGCCTTCTCGTCTCCTTTGCCGGCGGCACCGCGAATCTGCGTTCGTGTCGTGTGAGGGCCATCTGCGGGGGTAAGGGGGTGGTATGACGGCAGGCCCAGCTCGATCTCGCGCGCACAGAACCGCGCGCACGGCCGTGAGCGAGACCTCGAGGCGAGACGCCCTCCAGGCCGCCGCGCGCGCTGGCCTGGTCGCGCGCGGGGTCGTCTACGGCGTGATCGGGATCCTGGCGTTCAAGCTCGCGGTCGGCTCGGGCGGGAAGACGGAGAGCCAGGCCGGCGCATTGAAGACGATCGCGGATCAAGCGTTCGGCGACGTCCTGTTGATCGTCCTGGCGACTGGGCTTGCCGCATACGCGATCTGGCGGATGATCGCGGGCGTCGCGGGCACACGCCCGAACGAGGACGGTGCGCTCCAGCGGCGCGTCTCGGCCATCGCCAGCGGCGCGGTGTACGCAGCGCTCTGCTACACGGCCGTCAAGATCATCGCCGGCGGCCAGGGCTCGAGCGGGAGCCCAAGGCACGCGACCGCGGGCGTCCTCGGCTGGCCCGCTGGTCCCGTGATCGTCGCCATCGCCGGCGTCGCCCTCATCGGTGTTGGCGCCTATCAGGGGTACAAGGGGATCTCCCGGGATTTCGAGGAGGACTCGGACGTCGGGCGAATGGCCTCGGGCACGCGCACGGCGTTTGCCGCAGTCGGCGTAACGGGACACGTGGCCCGCGCAGTCATCTTCGTCCTGATCGGCTATGGATTGATCAAGGCCGCCTTCGACTATTCGGCCAAGAGCGCGATGGGTTTGGACGGCGCGCTTCAACAGCTCGCCCACGCCTCCCTGGGCCCGTTGCTGCTCGGAGCCGTCGCGTTGGGCTTCGTGGCGTTCGCGCTGTACTCGATCGTCGACGCGCGATACCACAAGGTCTGAGAGCCGCGTCCGCGAGTCCTGCCGTTCTGGGAGCCCATCTGAGAAGATCGGCGCCATGTCGTGGACCGGGACCGCGCGTCGCCTCGCACCGTTGGTGCTCGCCGCCGGCTGGCTGACGGGCACGATCGCGAACGCGGCGGCGGAGACTCGGGCGCCGTCGCAGGTCGCGGCGATCGCCGACCGCATGCTGCGGACGCTCGCGCCGACGGGCACCCCCACAATCACGGTGTTCGCGACGACCTTCGGCCGCGCTGAGACGATCATCTTCGGGACACAACGGCCGCGTTCCCAGGCCGACCGCAGGGCTGTCGAGCTCATCACGGTGCGCGGTCGCCTGCGCCGGCGCGGACGGCCGGTCGGCCCCTTGCTGTTCGGCTACACGGTCTGGATCCCCAACGGAGCCTCAACCGAGGGAGGCATCCTGCGACGCCCGCCGAAGCGGCTCGCCAAACTCGGTCACGGCTCAACCTACAACCTCACGCTGCAGCAACCGGCATCGGCCGGGGTGGCACTGCGACCGCTGGCCGGCATCGGCCCCGTCTCGCTCGGCGAGCCAAGCGCGGCGCTGCAGCGCGCGCTCGGCCCGTGGCTGATCGGCGCAGGTGGCACCTACGAGTACGCGCTCGGGGCCACCGATCTGCATGTCGGTCTCGACCAGCACCGGGTGCAGGAGTTGGTCTCCGACGACTCTGGGGCCGTCCTCAACGGCGTCAGACTCGGCGCGGGCTACAAAGCCCTCCTCCGACAACTGCGCGGCTGGCGATCGGTCCGGTGCCCCAACCAGCAGCGGATGCGCGAGCTCACCGGCCCGGGCGGACGAATCACCGACCTGCTGTTCAACGGGAACCGGTTCGCCGCGGTCAACATCGGCGTGGCCGAGACCGGCGGTTGTCCGCCCTGGCCGCCGTCGTTCCTCACGTCCCCTGTCGGGCAACTGCCCGCCTGACGCCACGCCCGCGCGCAGCGTGCCAGCATCGCTTCAGGGCACCCGCGGGCTGGTGGGCGCAGCCAGCGGGCGCTCATGGTCGCGCAGCGCCTCGGCGAGGTCGGCGAACAGCGTGGAGCCGAGCGCCGCTGCGCCCGCCCCGGCTCCCAGAGCCGTGACGACCAGCAGCCGCATGGTCGTGCCGGGCAGGACCGCCAGCACGATCGGGTGCAGGAAGACCGCGCCTTCGAGCAGTCCCACCGCCACGCTGACCAGCCCCAGCCAGATCGCGGCGGCGACATGCAGGTTGTGCGCACCGCGCCACATGACGGCGAGGCCAACCGCCAGGAACACGAGCACGTCGAGGCCCTCAATCCACGTGCCGGGCGAGGCATAGGCGTCGACCGCGAACGCCGTCACCGTCACCGCCGCGGCGGCAGCGGCGATCACCCCGAGGAGCATCGCCACCGGGCGGGCGCGGCTGCGCCAGGGTGGGAGCATGGGCAGCACGCCCGCCGCCAGCCACATCGCCAGCACCGTCAACCACAGCCACAGGGGCGGGGCGGGAAAGCGGCGCAGTTGGCCATGCAGATCGCCCCGACGGCCGTCGATGACCAGGGGCACGCTCCAGCGCCCCGCGTCCACCCCGGCCGGCAGCCCCTGCACCCGCGAGTCGTGCCAGAGGACCGTGTGACGTCCGCGCTGCAGGCGCCAGCGCGGCGCCGATGCGCTGACCCCTCGCCCCTTGGCCACCAGGTGCATCGCCAAGGCGGTGGGCGAGGCGGCGTTGACCGACAGGCCCGCGGCGTCGAGCCGGATGACCGGCTCGCCGAGATAGCCGAGCATCACCACGACATGGCCCGGCCGGAGCGTCAGGCTGAGGCCGTGGTCACTCTGGTAGATCTGCGCCGCGTAGGCGGTGGTGACCGGAGCCGCGATGCTGACGCGATAGTCGACGGCGACCGTGCCCGATCGCAGGTGCGCCGACGCCGGGGCGGCGCCGAGCAGGGACGCAAACGCGACCGCTGCCACGGCGGCGCGACACACGGCGAGGCTGCCAGGGAACCTGTGAATCGGCAGACAAGCCTGACCGCGGCAGCCGGCCGTGTCAACGCCGTGTCATCCAAATCAAACGCGGGCACACGAGCGCCCAACGGCGCCGGCCCTCAGGCAGCCGGAGGCTCGGGCCTGACCACGCAGCGAAACCCGATATGGCTCATGCCGGTGTCGATCATCTGCGGGCGCCTCGCGGCCGGCCGGTAGCGCTTTGAGTAGCTGTCGGCGCACAGGTACGAGCCGCCCTTGATCACCTTCCGAGGGACCCGGAACAGCAGCTGGGCGAGGTCGTAGCTCGAAGCGGCCGTCCCGGCGCGGGGATCCTCAGGCGCGCCGCCGGGACGGTCCGGGTCCCCGGGATCGGCCAGGGCGTACCAGTCGCTCGTCCACTCCCACGCGTTGCCGGTCATCTCGTGCAGGCCGAAGCCGTTGGGCGCAAACGAGCCGACCGGCGCCAAGCCGTCGTAGCCGTCCAGGACGGTGTTCTCGAACGGGAAGCGGCCCTGCCACCAATTGCCCAGGTACTGGCCCCTGGGCAGCTGCGTGTCGCCCCATGCGTACTCGGCGCCGTCAAGGCCTCCCCGCGCCGCGCACTCCCACTCCGCCTCGGTCGGCAGATCCTTCCCCGCCCAGCGCGCGTACGCGTCGGCGTCCTCGTAGGCGACGTGCACGACCGGGTGGAGCTCGCGACCGTCGAGCCCGGAGCGCGGTCCGTCGGGATGGCGCCAGCATGCCCCCGGCGTCCAGGTCCACCACCGGTGCAGGCGGCGCAGGTCGACGGGGCCGGTGGTGCGCGTGAACACCAGCGATCCCGGAACCAGGTTCTCAGCGGGCGCGCCGGGGAAGTCGGGCGGGTCCAGCGGCCGCTCGGCCACGGTCATGTAGCCGGTCTGAGCCACGAAGCGGGCGAACTCCGCGTTGGTGACCTGGCAGCGATCGATCCAGAAGCCGCCGACGCTGACCATCCGAGCGGGGGCCTCCTCGCGAAAGTGCACGTCGGACCCGATGCGGAAGATCGCGGCCGGCACCCACGCCATTCCCGCCGCAGGCGCGGTCGGTGGTGGGCGGGTTTCGATCGTGTCGGTCAATGGCGGTCGCTCGGCAGGTCAGGTTCGTGGTCCCGACGCCCCGCACATCATCCGAAACAGATGAGCCACCGGCGCGACCGGGCGCGGCGGCCGCGACCAGTGCAGAGCGGACCGCCGGTCATCCGGTTCGGGGGATGCGGCATCAAGGCGGCGGCGCCAACGTCGGGCGATGGAGGCCGCCAAGCCGGCAGCGAAGGGCCACGGCTGGTTGCACATCGCCGGGCGGATCTTCATGCTCCTCCTCGGGCTGGTGTCGCTGTATCTGCTGGCGCCGAAGGTGATCTCGGTCCTCGCGTCCTGGCCCCAGCTCAAGACGCTCAAGCCCGGCTGGTTCGCGCTCGCCGTCCTCTTCGAGGTCATGAGCTACGTGTCGCTGTGGTCGATGCAGCGTGTCGCGCTGCGGACCACGAGCTGGTTCGCGGTTGGCACCACGCAGCTGGCCAGCGGGGCGATCGGGAGCATCGTCCCCGGCGGCGCGGCCACGGCGGGAGCCGTCGCCTACAAGATGCTCACCAGGGCCGGCGTGCGCAGCGCCGACGTCGCCGCCGGCCTGACTGCCGCGACGATCGCCAGCACGGCGGTCGTGTTCGCCATGCCCGTCCTGGCGCTGCCGGCGATCCTCGGCGGCGTGGTGGCGCCGGACGGCCTCATCCAAACGGCATATGTTGGGGTGATCGGTTTCGTCGCCGTCGCGGTCCTTGCCGCGGCGGCGTTTGGCTGGGACGCCCCGCTGGTGATCGTCGCGCGCGGAATGCGCTGGCTGATCCAGCGGTTCCGGCGCGACAGGGCCGCCGATCTGCCCGAGCACCTCATCGCGCAGCGCGACCGGATGAAGGAGACGTTCGGCCGGCGCTGGCACGTCGCGCTCACCGGCGCGGTCGGCAAGGTCGGCTTTGACTACCTCGCGCTGGTGTGCTGCCTGGGCGCGGTCGGGGCGCGCCCGGAGCCCTCGCTCGTGCTGCTGGCCTACATCGGCGGCGCGCTGCTGGCGCTCATCCCGATCACCCCGGGGGGCCTGGGGTTCGTGGAGGCGGGCCTCACCGGACTGCTCACCGCCGCGGGTGTCGGCGCGCAGCAGGCGCTCGTGTCCACGCTGGCCTACCGCCTGGTGTCGTTCTGGCTGCCGCTTCCGGTGGGCGCGGTCGCCCACGTGCTGTTTCGCCGGCGCTACGGCGCCGAATCCGACTCCGATGACTCCGAGTCCGAGTCCGAGTCCGAGTCCGCCGTGGAGCTCGACGACAGCTCGACCTCGACGACGGCGCCGTAGCGGCCCAGCGCCTCACGCGCGTGCGGCATGCCCTCGGCATCCACCAGCACGCACAGCACCGCCTGCCCCGGCTCCAGGTCCTCGCCGAGCGCGCGCAGCCGGTTGTCCGGCAGCCCGCGGTCTCGGATCCCGTACAGGAGCCCGCCGGCGAGGCCGAGCAGCGCGCCGCCCACCGGCAGACCGAACAGCAATCCCGCCAAGAGGCCAACCGTGCCACCGCCGACGAGCGTGTCGCCGGCCGCCATCTCGTGTGCCTGCTCGAGCTCGATTCGCCCGGCCTCGGTGCGGACCACCACGGCCGCATCGCGCGTCGCGAGGTCCAGCTCGCGCACCGCCGTCAGAGCGCCCTCCGCAGCGGCGACCGTCTCGAAAGTGACGGCGATGAAGGTGGTGGCCGGAGAGGGCACGAGAGCTACACGCCACCACGAGGCCTAGGTCGACCCAGCCGCGCCCGGACGCGGGCGCGGCCGTGACCGGAGCCCCGGCACCCTCGCCGGTCTGGGCCGCCCTCAGCTCGCCCAGGTCTTTGCTCACGCGCACCGCCGCAGACAGCAACGGCGCGGCCAGCACCATCCCGACCATGCCAAACAGCGTACCCGCGGCGATGGTGAGGCTGAACACCACCAGCGGATTGAGCTGCAGGGTCGCGCCATAGGCGAGCGGTTGCACGACCTGCTGGAGCGGGCCGTTGGACAGGAAGACGATCACGGCCATGATGACCGCGGCCTCCGTGCCCTGGTTCGCCAGGGCGATCGCGAAAGCGAAGATGCCGGCGGTCCACGCACCGAGGATGGGGACGTAGCTGGCCACGAACGTGACGACCGCGATCGTCCCCACCAACGGGAGGCCCACGATGACGGCGCCCAGCACCACCCCGGCGGTGCTCACCGCGGCGACGATCGTCAGGCCCAGGAAGTAGCGGCGCAGCGCATGGATGATGTCGTCCAGGACGATGCGCGCCTCGGCGGGCCTCATGCCCATGTGGCGCTGGATCCAGCGACCCATCTTTGGGCCATCCATGAGCAGGAAGAAGGAGGTGAAGGCCGTGAAGCCGAGGAACACGACGATCGACGTGAGGCCGGCGATGCCGCCGGCGACCCCCTGGAGCAGGGTGCGGCCGATCTGCGGGACCGCGTCCTTGATGTGCTGCGCCGCATCGGGGGCCGAGGTGATCCCGAGGTCCTGGGCCCAGCTCCGCACCCGATCGAGCGCGTCCGTCAGCGAGGCGTCGATCGACGCCGACTGCGAGGAGATGCCTCCCAGCACGAGCCCGATCGTGATCACCCCGACGGCCACGAGCCCGAGCATGACCACGGCGGCCCCGGCCGGGCGCGGCCAGCCGCGGCGCTCGAGGTAGTCGACGATCGCGCCGCCCACAGCCCCGATGACAAAGCCGGCGATCAGCGGCATGGCGATGCTCGACGTCAGGGCGAGCAGCCACACAAAGCCGAGGATCACGACGAGCATCCCCACCACGAGCCAGGCGCCGACGCCCCAGCGCTGGAACCATTGTGGAAGGCCGTTGCGGTCCATCGCGGCAGACTCAGCTCCAGGTGCCCGCGTCGCATCGCCCGAATCGGAGGATGCGGCGCTCTCACCCGATCGAGGTGATGCCTCCCCCGTCACCCGGGCGAGGATCGGCGTTCACCATCCGCAGTGCGACATTGGAGCAGCACGTGGCCACTGAGGCACAGGCGCTCAGTCACAAACGGCAGCGACGGCTCGCGGAGTTCATCGCACCGTTCCGCGTCAACCCCGGCACAAAGGTCACGCTGGGCAAGGACTTCGATCCGGCCTTCAAGGGCGGCCTGAACAAGAAGAAGGAGGGCGTCGCCCTGCTCAACGAGGGGGTGCAGCTCCTCGCGGACTACCAGGCCCGCCTAGCGGCTCAGGACACGTGGGGCGTGCTGGTGGTGCTCCAGGCCCTCGACGCGGCGGGCAAGGACGGGACGATCCGGCACATGATGAGTGGCGTCAACCCCCAGGGCGTCGCCGTGCAAAGTTTCAAGGTCCCCTCCTCCGAGGAGCTGGACCACGACTACCTCTGGCGCTACGCCCAGCGCCTCCCGGCCCGAGGCGATATCGGGATCTTCAACCGCTCGCACTACGAGGAGGTGCTCGTGGTGCGAGTCCATCCGGAGCTGCTCGAACGCCAGAAGCTCCCGGCCGCCAGCCGGAAGGGCGACGTCTGGAAGCGCCGCTACCGGGAGATCAACGACTGGGAGCGCCACCTCTCAGACAACGGGTTCCGCATCGTCAAGCTGTTCCTGAACCTGTCGCGAGAGGAGCAGCGCACCCGGTTCCTGCGCCGCATCGACCTCCCCGACCACAACTGGAAGTTCTCCTCAGCCGACATCGCCGAGCGCGCGCATTGGGACGAGTACCAGAAAGCCTTCTCCGAGATGCTCTCGCACACGAGCACCGAGTGGGCGCCGTGGCATGTGATCCCCGCCGACCGTAAGTGGTTCGCCCGGATCTCGGCGGCGGCGGTGCTCGTCAACAACCTCATCGAGCTCGACCCCCGCTATCCCGCGATCAGCAGGAAGCAGCGCGACGCCCTCCAGGAGGTCAAGGAGACGCTCGAGGCCCAGGCGCCCGAGGGCGCGGCGGCGGACCCGTTCGAAGCCGGCGGCGAGGCGCCCGCGACGCACGGCCACAAGCACGCGGCGCGCCGAGGCAACGGGCATCCGGACTGATGCCCCCGCTGCGCTGATCAGCTGACACCGCCCCTGCCGGTCAGTGCATCAGGCCGATCACGCCCTTGAGCACGAGCAGGAACGCGACCAGTTCCAGGCCCCGGATGGCGAACCCGTGGAGGTGGCGGGCGATCATCATCTTGGCGTTGCCCACGGCGTGAGGCGTCCACGCCGGCGCCACCGCGTAGCTCACCAACGGGAGCTCGAGCAGCCACAGCATGACGACGTTGAAGCCGATCACGACCAGCACCGTCACCGCCGCGGACTCTTCGAGGTTGTGGATGGCGTACAGCCCGACGAGGGTTGACGCGCCCGGCAGCGTCAGCGCCGCGCCGATCACGAGCGCGGCACGCGGCGACCCCTTGGTCAGCGCGCTCTGCCATCTCGGCGGCTTCTTGTTGGCCTTGGTGGCCTTGCGATGCGCCCTCCGTCGCTCCAGCCACCCACTGCGGATGACCAGTGCAACGACGAACGCAATCAGCCCGAAGGCGATGTCAACGAGCGGGTTCACGGTGTGCTGGACCGATCGGGTGACGTCCGTGCCGCTCAGCGTGAAGACGATGACGAGGCCGATGGTGATGCTCGTCAGGTAGGCCCCGGCGAGATATCCGGCCATCAGCCTGGCCGGGCGGTCCAACAGCAGCATCATGGTGGTCGCCGCCAGCAGCGTGGGGTTGAAGGACGCCGTCAGGGCCAGAAGGGCGACGTGACCCACTAGAGCACCACGGTGGTCTCCCCGGGCGCGAGGACGCGGACCTCGACGGTGGGTGCCACACGCCGGCACAGCGTGGCAAACTCCTGGGCCGCCGCATCCGGACGCCCGGCGGGGCGCGCCGGCCGGGGCAGCGCGAACGTGCCCCAGTGGATCGGGATCGCGATCCGGGGCGCGATGAGGGCCGCGGCCCGCGCCGCGCGCTCCGGATCGAGATGGCCCGCCGGGAGCGTGCGCCCCCAGCCGGACACAGGCAGCAGCGCGACGTCCGCGTCGCCCCGTAGCGCGTCGATCCCCTCGAACAGGTCGGTGTCGCCGGCGAAGTAGACGGACGCCGTGCCGGTGACGAGATAGCCGACGCAGTCCGCCGCCGGGCCGAGAGGCCATCGCCGGCCCTCGTGCAAGGCCGGCGTGGCGCTCACCCGCACCGCACCGACCTGCGTGTCGGCGCCGGCGCGCAGCTCCTGGACGTGCGCGAGGCCCTTGCGCCGTAGCCAGGCACCGGCGCCGGCTGGGGCGATCACGGGCGCAGAGCCGGCCACCCGGCGCAGGCTCCCCAGATCGGCGTGGTCGGCGTGCAGGTGCGAGACGAGCACGGCATCGAGCCGGTCCAGGCCCTCGGTGTCCGGTGCGGCGGCGATCCGCGTCAGCGGCCCGATGCGCCCGCCCAGCACCGGATCGGTGAGCAGGCGGACGCCGTCGAGGTCGAGCAGCACGGTCGCGTGCCCCAACCAGGTGATCGCCATACCGGGTGCGGGATCAGTCACTCAGGGCCACTTCTCACCGGCGGGGAGGCGGTTCGCATCGTCTGTTTGGGGTGAGGACAGTGGCTGCGGACCGGCCAGACTCGCGCGTGCATGTCCTCAGAGCTCCAGACCTGGCGTCCCCGCGCGCCGCGCTTCCGCCTCGTGCGGGTCGTCCTGGCGTGGCTCGTCGGGGCAGCGGCAGTGTTCGTCGCCGCCACCATCGTCCCCGGCGTCTCGGTCGGGAGCTTCCGCGACGCTCTCATCGCGGCGGCGCTGATCGCGGCCTTCAACGCCGTGCTGCCGCCCATCGTCGCGGCACTGCGGCTGCCGTACACTGTGGCGCTTGGATTCCTGCTGATCCTGGTGCTCGACGCGCTGATCCTGATGCTCGTCGCCTCGATCAGCAAACGGACCATCGACGTCGACGGGTTCGGATCGGCGCTGCTCGCCTCTGTGGTGATCGCCGGAACCATGGTGATCCTCAACGAGATCCTCGGCATCGACGACGAAGAGACGTACACGCTGCGCGTGATCCGGCGGATCGCCCGCCGGCAGGGCGGCGGCGCCCACACCGACGTGCCCGGGATCATCTTCCTGGAGATCGACGGGCTGGGACTCCCCGTGCTCCAGCGGGCGATGCGCGACGGCACCACCCCGATACTCGCGTCTTGGCTCGAGCGCGGCACGCACCGTCTCACCGAATGGGAGACCGACCTCAGCTCGCAGACCGGGGCCAGCCAGGCGGGGATCCTGCTCGGCGCCAACGACGACATCCCGGCGTTTCGCTGGGTCGAGAAGGAGACGGGCGCGGTCGTGGCCTGCTCGTCCCCGGGCGACTGCGCGGACATGGAGCGCCGTCTGCGCACCGGGCACGGGCTGCTCACCGGTGACGGCGCCAGCCGCGGCAACCTGTTCTCCGGCGAGGCGGACGCGATGATCCTCACCGTGAGCCGCATGGCGGCCGAGAAGCGCTCCAACCCGGGGTACCGCGCGTTCCTGGCCAACGGCTTCAACGTGGCTCGGCTGCTGGTCCTGTTCGTCTGGGAGATCGTGCTCGAGGTCGTCAACGCGCTCCAGCAGCGCCGCCGAAAGGTGTGGCCGCGGGGGCACCGCGGCGGCCGCTACCCGCTGATCCGCGCGACCGTCTGCGTCGCCATTCGCGACCTCATCGTCTTCGGGGTCCTCACCGACATGATGGGCGGCAGGCCCGCCGTGTACGCGACGTTCTCCAGCTATGACGAGGTGGCGCATCACTCGGGCCTGGAGCGGCGCGACACCCTGGAGGCCCTGCGCAAGCTCGACCAGCAGTTCGGCCGCATCGAGCGGGCACGGCGGTTCGCGCCGCGGCCCTACCACCTGGTCGTGCTCTCCGACCACGGCCAGACGCAGGGGGCGACCTTCAAGCAGCGCAACGGGTATGACCTCAACGAACTGGTCAACCGCTCCATCGATCGGGCCACGGTGACCCGCCTGACCGACCACGACGAGAACGACGCCAAGGTAGGGCAGGTCATGGCCGAGGCCACCGGCCACGCCGCGCCGCCCGAGCACGGCGAGAGTCTCGGCGGCGACGATGTCGTGGTGCTGGCCTCGGGGAACCTCGGGCTGGCCTACCTGATGGAGTCCAAGCAGCGCCTCTCCATGGAGGAGATCGCCACCCGACACCCACGCCTGCTCCCCGCTCTGCGCGACCATCCGCACATCGGATTCGTGCTCGTGCACTCCCGCGAGCACGGGCCGGTGGTGCTCGGCCGCGCCGGCACGCGGTACCTCGCGGAGGACCGCGTGGAGGGCGACGACCCTCTCCGCGGCTTCGGCCCCCGAGCCGCGGCGCACCTGGCCCGGACCGACGGGTTCGCCAACGCGCCCGACGTGCTCGTCAACAGCTTCTATGACCCGGTGCTCGAGCAGGGCTGCGCCTTTGAGGAGCTGATCTCCTTCCACGGCGGCCTCGGGGGCCCGCAGACGCGTCCGTTCATCTTCCACCCGGTCGAGCTGGCGGTGCCCGATGGTGCGATCGTCGGCGCGGCGGCCGTCCACGGCGTTCTGCGCGGCTGGCGCACGCAGCTGCAGGCGGAGCGCCCTGCCTCTCGAGCCACGACGGCCGTGACGTCCCCGTCCTAGACCGCGGACTCGAGGATTTCGGCGTTCTGGGTCTCGGGCGGGGTCCCGTACGCGTAGACCAGGAGATCCTCGTCCTGATGGTTGACCGTCTGCAGCGGCGTGCCGGGATCCACCCGGATGGCGCCGCCGCGGGGCACGTCCTGGCGCACGGGCGGCTCCCCCACGTACATGGACAGCGTCCCCTCGAGCACGACGAACGTCTCCTCCTGCAGCGGATGACGGTGCCGGCGGCCCTTGGCCCCCGGCTCGTAGCGCCAGAAGCTCGCGCGCATGTACGCGAACGGCTCGAGCTCGATCAGCTCGGCGACGTGGCGGGCCGCCTCTCCGGGCTCATGCGGGCGCGTGATCCAGGTCAGCTCGTCAGGACGCATCACACGGTGAGACACGGCCGCACGGTAGCGCAGCCCGTGACCCAGGGCGGCGCGCTCTAGAAATCCTTGTCGGCCGAGCCCGTCTCGGTGACCGCGGTGGTGCTCATGGCGTTGCCGGCCGGGTCGGTGACCGTCGCCAACGGCGTCCAGGTCAGAGTCCCGGTTGAGGAGGCGGTCCCGGCGGTCGCGCTGGGCGTGCCGAGCGTGATCGTGATGGCGCTGCCGCTCAGGACCATCGTCGAGGCGGTGCCCGACGCGCCGAAGGTGATCGTCTGGGACACGTAGTCCTTGCGGCCGAGGTCGATGGTGCCGAACGGCAGCTGCGCCGATGTCGAGGCGTTGAGCACCTCGAGCGTGTCATCGTGGGAGCCCGCTCCGTCAACGATCTTGACGACGACCGGCGTCGAGGCCCCGGACCAGCTCGACTGGACCGTGTCCGGATCGATCGCCTTCGAGTAGGTGAGCGTCATCGCGTCGCCCAGCTCCGGCTTGCCGGCCGTGCCGCCCGCGACGTTGGCCGTCTGGATGTTGCTCGCGCGCGGCGCGGTGTTGTCCACGGTCACCGAGTAGCTCGTGGTCGTCGCGGTCCCAACGCTGTCGGTGACCTTGAGCCTGAAGCTGTCGGAGCCCGCGGCCAGCGTGCTCTTGGCGGTGAGCTGCGCGCTTCGGTAGTTGTAGGTCTGGCCGCCGATTGTGTAGCTCCCGCTGGTGAGGGCGGCTGCGGTCTGGGCGGTGGTGATGGCGCTCACGTCGGCGGTGAGGCTGCCCAGGCCGGCCGGAGGCGTCCCCGAGCCGGTGAGGTTGGCGTAGACGTAATAGGTGCCGCCCTGCTTGATGAAGCCGCCGGCGCCGCCCGAGGACTTCGCGATGACGGCGGAGGAGACCGTGGGGCGGTTGACGGTGAGGCTCGCGCTGGCGCTGTCGCCCAGGCTGCCCACGGCGTAGATGGTGTGTGAGCCCTGCGCGATCCCGGCGGGCACGGTGATGGTGGCCGTGGCCGAGCCGCTTGACGGGATCGACGTGGGGGACAGCGTGCTCGCCAGGGTCGTCCCGGTGGCGCTGTCGAGCTTGAAGGCCACACTCTGCCCCTGGGTGTAGCCCGTCAGCGATGCGGTGACGGTCGCGGGCAGGCTCGTCAGGGTGGTGGTGGAGGTGATGCTCAGCCCCGGGCTCTGGATGGTGGCGGAGGCGCTGCGGGGGCTCTCGCTGCCGGTCCAGGCGTGCAGCGACGGGGTGATGCTGTAGGTCCAGGTTCCGGCCGGGACCGAGGACTCGGTGCAGGTCAGCGCCGAGATCGATCCCGAGCATCCTGAGCCAACGGTCTGCGTGGCGCCGCTCGAGTCAAACCGCTTGACCGTATAGCCGCCGGCGTTCTGGCCCAGCAGCGTCGCGGCCGTCCAGCTGACGCTGACGCTGTGCCCGGCGACACTCACGGTCGGCGCGGAGCCGGCCGGCATCGTGGCGGCCTGGGCCTGACCAGTGGCGCTGCCGGTGCCCGACCACGCGGCGGACGCGGCGCCCGGAGCCACGCATGCCGCGAGCATCGCCACGACGAGCCAGGCCCGCACTCGGCTCACGGGTGGCCGTCCAGCGTCATCACGAACGACAACGGGATCTGCGCGCCTTGGCAGGAGTTGGGCGAGCCCGGCACCATGCGCAACGAGGCCCACACGGTCCGCGTGGCTCGGCGGGGGAGCGTGACGCGGAGTGCGAAGTGCCCGCCGACGACCGCCCATGAGGGGCATCGACCGCTTGGCTTGCCGACCTTGACGTTGATCGCCAGGGCGCGGAGCTTGCGCGAGGTCAGGTTCTTCACGCGCAGCCTGAGGGGGCGGATGCTCCCCGGGTACAGCAGGCCGGAGACCTGGGCGGACACCGCAATCGCCGGCCGTGACTTGTGCTTGACCGCAGCCGGCCCGATCCGCAGGACGGCGGCGTAGGTGGTCGCGCCCAGAGCGAGCGCGACCACCACGACGACGATCGTCGATATCCGCTTCACGGGAAGCTGCTGCGGTCGAGTGTGAGCAGGCCTGCTAGGAGGTGGCGGCGCTGGCGCCGTTGATGCTCACGGGAATGGTGAACGTCGCGCCCTGGCAGCTGTTGTCAGACGCGTTGCTCATGTGCACGCTGTTGGCTACCGCCACCTGAGCGCTTCCGCTGGCGGGCACCGAGATGGTCAGGTTGTGCTGGTCGGTGTAGGTCACGCCGGTGGGGTGATTCGAATCCGAGCCGCAGGCCGTGTGCGACGAGTCGGCGGTGATCGCCCCGTTGCCGGTGACGTCGGTGACCGTGACCGGGTAAGGGTTGGGGTTGGACAGCTTCAGCGTGAGGTCGGCGTTCGCACCCGGGTACAGGTCGGCGCTCGCAGCCGCGACGGTGACGCTGCTCAGCGCCTGTGCGGTCGAGGCCTTGGCAAAACCCGTGCCGTTGCCCGAGGAGGTCCAGGCCGCGTAGCCCAGGCTGACGATTCCCAGCGCCATCACAGTCACAGCGGCAAAGATGAGCCGCCGCTTTCCAAGCAGCTTCTTCATAGAAAGAGGCTCCAATCCGGTTTCGAGGGGTACTGCCAACCACCTCATCGGCCTTTCGTCCAGATGCTTGAATCAAAGTTCATGGATCCCAATTTCATGGAATTTGGATTCATGGACTTATGCTTCATGAAAGCTCTCTTCATGCGCTCCGATTCATGAAGGCCGGTTGAGAATCGGGCTCGCGGGAATCGTCGTGGCGGTGACCTGGACGTTCCTCTCCAACCACGGCAACGTGATCGTCTACATCGACGAGCATCCCAACACGCGCCTGCGTGAGATCGCCGAGGCCATCGGCATCACCGAGCGGGCCACCCACAGGCTGGTCTCCGAGCTCGTGGACGAGGGTTATCTGACGCGCGAGCGCGTGGGGCGGCGCAACCACTACATCGTCAACGACGACGAGCACCTGCGCCACCCCGCCCTCTCCGGCCACACGCTGCAGCAGTTGCTGATCGGCATGACGCGCGACCCCGCCAGCTTCAAGCGCGTGCGCGACGTCCGCTGAGCTCGGTCGCGGTCGGGGCCAGCAGGCGGCCCTCGCGCAGCACGGCCAGGCCGTCCCCGGCCAGTCCGGCGGCGATCTCGCGGTCGTTTGGCGCCAGCGCCACCGCCCCCTCGGCCAGCACCCGGCGCAGCAGGCGGCCCCGGCGCTGGCGGACACTGCCCTCAAACGGCGGCTGGCGGCGTGGCGTGGCGGCGGCGCCGTTGCCCGCGTCCGGGCCCGGGCAGCCGTCGCTCACCGGGCACTCACCGCACCGGGGGCGCACCGAGCAGATGCGCTGGCCGAACTCCATCAGCGCCTGGCCGGCCCGCCAGGGGTCGCCGGAGATGTCCACCCCGCCCGGGAAGCGGCGCGCGAGCACCCGCCTGACGTTGACGTCCATCGGCAGCACGGCCTGCTCGCGGGCGAAGCAGCCCACCGCCGCGGCGATGTAGGGCCCGACGCCGGGGAGCGCCTGGAGGTCCTCGGGCCAGCCCGCGGACACGACAATCCGCGCCGAGCGGTGCAGATCCCGCGCACGACGCGGATAGCCCAGCCCCTGCCACTGACGCAGCACCTCGGCCAACGAGGCGGTCGCCAGCGCCTCCACTGTCGGCCAGCGCTCCATCCACCGCGTCCACGCCTCGGCCGCTCGGTTCACCGTCGTCTGGGCCGACATGACCTCGGATACCCACACCGCGTAGACGTCGCGGCTGGCGCGCCAGGGCAGCGGCCGGGCGTGGGCCGTCCACCACTCCAGGACGCCCGCCACCTCCGGGTCGGCCACGTCAAGCGCCGGCGCGGGGGTGTCGGTGGGGCGGCCGGTCATCGCAGGCGATCGGGTCGGGGGCAGTGTCGCAGCTTCACTGCGCTGGTAGCGTGACCGTATGCCCGCGCCATGGCCGGCCCTCGACTACGACGCGTGGTCTGAGACCTGCGACACGCTGCACGCTCACAGCCAGGTGCTGGGCAAGCTCTGCGTGGCCCTGGCCCCGCCCGAGCCCCAGCTCCAGCACGCGGCGCTGCGCCTCACCGCGCGCGGCTGGGAGACGCTGCCGCTGCCCGCGCCCGACGGCTCGGGATCGCTCGTGGTGGCGCTCGACCTCAACCGCCACGAGGCGCTCGCCCAGCACAGCGCCGGCGGCGGGCTCCGCGTCGCGCTGACGCCGGACCGGCCCGTCGGAGAGGTCACCCGCGAGCTGCTCGCCGGCGTGCGGGAACTGGCCGGTGACGTCCGGATCGACCCCACCCCCCAGGAGGTGCCCTGGACAGCGCTCCTGGACGCGGACGGCGAGCACACGCGCTACGACGCCGCGCAGGTGGAGACGTACTTCGCCGCCGCCACGCAGGCGGCGCTCGTCCTCGCGGCGTTCCGCGCGCCCTACCGCGGGCGCTGCACCCCGGTCAACGCCTGGTGGGGCTCCTTCGACCTATCCGTCAACCTCTTCTCAGGACGTCCGGCTGACCCGCCCGCCCCCGATTTCATCATGCGCAATGCCATGGACGCACAGGAGATCGCGATCGGCTGGTGGCCCGGTGACCCCCGTTACCCCAGGGCCGCGTTCTACGCGTACGCCCATCCCGCGCCCGACGGCTTCGCCGCCGCCGCCCTGGCCCCCGCCGCCGCCCGCTGGGACGCGGCGCTGGGCGAGTACGTGCTGGATTGGAACGACGTGTGCGCCGCCCCCGACTCGCGAGGGGCGGCGCTGGAGTTCGCACGCTCGGCCTTCCGGCACGGCTGCGCGGTCTGCGAGTGGGATCCGGCGCTGGTGGGCAGCACCGAGGGGGCTCCCCCGCCGATCCGCTGACGGCCGGTCTAGCGCTCGGGCCGGCGCTCCGTCGCGGACGTGCCCGCGAAGTCCTCGCGCTCGGACGGGCGCTCCGCCGCGGACGTGCCCGCGAAGTCCTCGCGCTCGTCGTCGGAGATGAGCTCGTGGTCGGCCAGGCCGCGCTCGTGCAGCGCCGCCTGCTCCTCGCGAAGCTGCGCCTCGGCCCGCTCGCGCTGGGCCTCCTGCTCGGCGACGCGGGCGCGCTGCTCGGCGACCTCAGCCCGCCGCTCGCGGTCGGCCGCTTCCTCGCGGTGGGTGGTTACGACCCGATCGCGACGCTGGTCCAATTCGCGCTCGCGGCCTCTGATCTGCGCGCGCTGCCGCATGCGCGGCAGTATCAGCGCCAGGGCAATCACGACGATCACAACCACCGCAATGATCACGATGATGGCAGCAGTGGACATCCCCTACCTCCCTTGTCCGGGTTTGTTGCTTCCTTACTACCCGTCCCGCCGCCGGCAAACCAGAGCGCGCTACCGCGCGTACCGACGGGGATCGACCGGCACGGGGTCGCACACCGGCGCCTGGCCGGCGATCAGCTGGGCCAGCAGCAGGCCCGAGACCGGCCCGAGCGCCACCCCGGACCCCTCGTGGCCGCAGGAGGTCCACACCCCGTCGCCCAGCGCTCCCACGGCAGGCAGGCCGTCGGGCAGCCACGGGCGGAACCCGCACCACGCCCGGCGGACCGGCAGCTCGGCGAGCGCCGGCACGAAGCGCGAAGCGCGCTCGATCATGGCCTGCGTCACGACCTCGTCCACGTGGTCGTCGAAGCCGACGCGCTCGCGGCTCGACCCCACCAGCACCTCGTCACCGTCCAGCGTCTGCTCGATCACGGACGCGATCATGCGACCCGGCTCGCCGCTGGCGGCGGCGGCGATGTAGGCGGACTCGATCAGCTTATGGCGGATGAGGCCGGCCGGCGCCGCCAGCGCCACGAGCTGGCCCTTGCGCGGCTCCACCGGCAGGCCGGTGAGCTCGCTCGCCCACGGCCCGGTCGCCACGACCACGTGACGGGCGGCCAAGCGCTCCCCGGAGGAGGTCGTCACGCCCGCTTCGTCCACGGCCACCACCTCCGCCCCGGTCCGCACCGCCAGCGGCGCCAGCATGGCCCTGGCCAGGCCCGCCGGATCCACCTGGAGGTCGTCGGGCTCGAGCACGCATCTGACCCCCGGGGCGAGCGCGGGCTCGAGCTCGTCGGCCGGGGCGCCGTCAGGGTGGTCGAGCAGCAGGGCGCCCTTGCGGGTCACGCGCGCCGCCGGGAAGCGCGCATCAAGCTCGTGCCACAGCTCGCGACCGATCACCGTCATATCGCGCTCCACTCCCGGGAGCTTGTCCGAGACCAGGACGTTGCCCTCCCCCCTGCCCGTCGTCGCCTCCGATACGCCGTCGCGGTCCAGCACGAGCACGTCGAGCCCGCGCTGAGACAGGAAGTGGGCCGCCGACGCCCCGCAGATGCCGGCGCCGACGACGAGAACGTCAGCCAATGCGAAAGCCGCCGGGGAACGGATCCGACGGGTCGAGCACGTACGACCCCATGCCCGTGATCCAGGCGCGACCGGTGATCTCCGGGATCACCGCCGGGCGCCCGCCCACCTCCGCTTCGCTTATGAGGCGGCCGGTGAAGCGCGTGCCGATGATGGACTCGTGCACGAACGGCTCGCCGAGCTCGAGGAGGCCGCGCGCGTGACGCTGGGCCATGCGGGCGCTGGTGCCGGTGCCGCACGGCGAGCGGTCCACCCACCCGGGGTAGATGGCGGTGGCGGCACGACCATCGGCGGGCGGGTGGGCGGGGTTCGGCTCGTCGGTCCAGATCACGTGGTGGCAGCCGCGGATGGCGTCGTTCTCAGGATGGATCGGCTCGGGCACCGCCGCCATCAGCTCGAGGCCCGCGGAGATCAGTGCCGGGGCATTCTCGGGGGCGACCCGGAGCCCCGCCGCCGCCGCATCGGCGATGGCGTAGAAGTTGCCACCGAATGCCATGTCGTAGCGGACGCCGCCGGCCTGGCCGTCGAGCTCATGCACGAACGACGGCACATTGCGGATGGTCACGCTGGTCGCCCTGCCGTCAGCCACCCGCACCCGCGCCTCGACCAGGCCGGCGGGCACGTCGAGGCGCACCAGCGTCTCGGGCTCGGTCACCGTAACCCGCCCGGTCTCCACCAGCACCGTGGCCACGCCGATCGTACCGTGCCCGCACATCGGCAGGTAGCCGCTGACCTCGACGAACACGACGCCCCAGTCAGCGTCTTCGCGGCACGGCGGCTGGAGGATCGCTCCCGACATCGCGCCGTGGCCGCGCGGCTCGTTCATGAGCAGTTGGCGGATCTCGTCGTGCTCGCGCTCCAGCCGCAGCTTGCGCTCCAGCATGGTGTCGCCGGGCAGCACGCCGATACCCCCGACGATGACGCGCGTCGGCATCCCCTCGGTATGCGAATCGACGGCCTCGTAGCGGGCGGCGGTGACCATGAGCGGATCAGATCTTAAAGTCCCGGCACGTCCGCTGCACATCAGGCGCGCGGCCGTGCCCGCCTCCAACGCCAGGAGCTGTCCATGCGCTTCCCCGGAATCATCCCCGCCGTCACCACGCCGTTCACCGAGGCCGACACGATCGACCTTGAGGCGCTGCGGGCCAACGTCGAAGCGCTCGTGCGCGCCGGGGTCCACGGACTGGTGGCCACGGGGACGATGGGCGAGAGCGCCAGCCTCGAGCTCGAGGAGCGCCGCGATGTGATCGGCGCCATCGCCGAAGCCGCCGCAGGGCGCGTGCCCGTGCTGGCCGGGATCGCCGCGCCGACCGCGCGGGTGGCGACGCGCTACGGGCTGGCGGCCCGCGAGTCCGGCGCGACCGCCCTGATGATGCTGCCGCCACTCAACTACAACGGCGACTTCCGCGAGATCGCCGGCTACTTCGACGCCGTCGGCGACGCGACGGGCATGGAGATCATGGCCTACAACAACCCCGGCGCCAGCGGCGTGGAGCTGTCGGTGGAGACGATCGCCCGCCTGGGCAACGAGGTCGAGCCGGTGGTGGCGATCAAGGAGTGCTCGGGCGAGACGCGCAACATCGCCGCCATCATCGGCGCCGCCGGGGACGACTTCGAGGTGGTGGTGGGCGGTGACGACTTCGCGCTGGAGGGCTTCTGCGCCGGCGCCACCGGCTGGGTGTCGGGCGTGGCCAACGTCATTCCCGGCGAGTGCGTGAAGCTCTACGACGCCTGCCTCGAGGGGGACCTGGCCACCGCGCGCGAGCTCTACCAGCGGATGCTGCCGCTGGCGCGCCTGGACTTCGACCCCAAGCTCGTGCAGTACTTCAAGCGCGCGATGGACCAGGTCGGCCTGCACGGCGGCCTGTGCCGCGAGCCCCGAATGCCGCTGACCGCAGCCGAGCAGGCGGTGCTCGACCGGGCTATGGCGGCGCTCGGCACGGTCACCGCCGGCCGGTCAGCCTAGCCATGTCGGCCAGGCTGCACGGCGTCGACCCCCGCACCGGCGAACCCGGCCCCGAGCTCGCGGAGTCGACCCCTGACGAGCTCGACGCGGCCATCGCGGCCTCCGCCCGCGCTGCCCGCGACCCGCGCCTGACCGACGCAGCGCGGCGCGGCGCGATGCTGACCGGCGCCGCCGCGCGGCTGCGCGAGATGCGCGCCGAGATCGTCGGGCTGGCCGGAAGCGAGACGGGCCTGCCCGAAGCCCGCCTCGACGGGGAGCTCGAGCGCACCGCGGTCCAGCTGGAGATGCTGGCCGGCGTCATCGCCGTGGGCGACCATCTCGAGGTCATCATCGACCCCGCCGATCCGGATGCCGCACCGGTCGCGCGTCCCGACGTCCGCCGCATGCTCTTCCCCATCGGCCCGGTGGCCGTGTTCGGCGCCTCCAACTTCCCGCTGGCCTTCAGCACGGCCGGTGGCGACACGGCCTCGGCGCTGGCGGCCGGCTGCCCGGTGGTGGTCAAGGGCCATCCCGCCCACCCCCAGACGGGGACGCTCGTCGCTCGGGTGCTGAGCGAGGCGGCGGCCGGGGCCGGCCTGCCCGAGGGCACGTTCGGCCATGTGCTGGCGTCCGGGTTCGCGCTGGCGCAGCAGCTCGTCGGCGATGACCGCATCGAGGCGGTCGCCTTCACCGGCTCGTTCCGCGGCGGCCGGGCGATCGTCCGCCACGCGGCCGAGCGCTCTCGGCCGATCCCCGTGTACGCGGAGATGGGCAGCCTCAACCCGCTCATCGTCACCCAAGCCGCGCTGCGCGCTCGTGCGGCCGGCATCGCCGACGGGCTGGCCGCGTCGGTGAGCACTTTTGGCGGCCAGCTGTGCACCAAGCCGGGGATCGCGTTGGTCCCGGCCGGCGCCGAGGGCGACGCCTTCGCCGCGCTGGTAGGCGAGCGGCTGGGCGCCGTCGCGCCGCAGGTCATGCTCACCAAGGCGATCGCCGAGGGCTTCGCCGCCGGCCTGGCCGAGGTCGACGCCGCTCCCGGAGTGACCCGGCTGGGCGAGCGCGCCGGCGAGGCGGCCGGCAACGGCGGCTTCGCGGCGGTCGCGCCCACCGCCTACCGCGCCGACGCCGCCGCGCTGAGCGCCGACGCGCTGCGCGAGGAGCACTTCGGCCCCGCCATCATCCTGGTGGCCTACTCGGACCGGGCGGAGCTGATCGAAGCGCTGAGCTCATTGGGCGGGCAGCTGGCGATCTCCATCCACAGTGAGGACGCGGACACCGAGTGGGTGCGGTCGATCCTGCCCCAGTGCGTCGCCCAGGCCGGGCGGATCGTGTTCAACGGCTTCTCCACCGGGGTGGCGGTGTGCTGGGCGATGATGCACGGCGGCCCGTATCCGGCCAGCTCCAACGCGGCGGCCACATCGGTGGGCATGACGGCGATCGGGCGCTTCCTGCGGCCCGTGGCCTTCCAGAACGCGCCTGCCGCGCTCCTACCGCCGGCGCTGGCCGCCGACAATCCTCTGCAGCTGCGCCGCCGGGACGACGGCGTCCTGCGCTAAGGCTGAGGCGCTCCGAGGATCAGGTCCGCGGCCTTCTCGGCGATCATGATCGTCGGCGCGTTGGTGTTGCCGCCCGGGATGACCGGCATGATCGACGCGTCCACCACACGCAGGCCATCGAGCCCGTGGACGCGAAGCCGACTGTCGACCACCGCGTCGTCGGCGGTGTCGCTCATCCGGCAGGTCCCCACCGGGTGATAGATGAGCATCAGCCGGCGGCGGACGTCGGCCTCCAGCTCGGCGTCGTCGGTGGCGTCGGGGCCGGGCTTGATCTCCCTGGTGACGATCTGCGCCGCGGCGGGCTGCTCGGCGATCCGGCGCGCCAGCTTGATGCCGGCAACGAGCGAGGCCATATCCTCGGGCTCCGACAGGCTGTTGGTGACGATCCTCGGCTTGTCGGTCGGGTCCGCCGAGCGCAGCCACACTCGTCCACGGGCCCTGGGCGAGACGAGCACCGGCGCGATCACCATGGCGTGGCCGTCGTAGGTCTCCGCGCCGTGATCCTCGTAGTAGGCGGCGCCCATGTGGAACTGGATGTCGGCCGCAGGCAGGCCGCCACGCGTGCGGTGGAAGGCTACGACCTCGGCGACCGTCGAGCTGAGCGGCCCCGTGCGTCGCAGCACCCACTCGGCCAGGAACCGTGGCTGCTCGGCCACGTACAGGGTGTCGGTGTCCGAGACCTCCCAGATGACGGTGACGAACGGGTGGTCCTGGAGGTTGCCGCCGACGCCCGGTAGTGCGTGGCGTACCTCGACGCCGACGGCGCGCAGCTCGTCCGGCGCCCCGATGCCCGACACCTGGAGCAGCTGCGGCGAGCCGATCGCCCCGGCGCTCAGCACCACCTCGCGGTCGGCCCTGACCACCTCGCTGCCGCGCCGCCCCGCCCGCAGCCGGACTCCGGCGGCGCGCGTGCCCTCGAGCTCCACGCCCAGCACTGTCGCGCCGGTGCGCACCTCCAGGTTCGGGCGCTTGAGCGCCGGACGCAGGAAGGCGTCGGCCGCGGAGAACCGCCGCCCGTGTGACTGGGTGACCTGGAACATTGCCACCCCGTCCTGCTCGGGACCGTTGTAGTCCGCGATCCAGGGGATCCCCGCCGCCTCGCTGGCCGCGATCAGGCGCCGGTCCAAGGGGCGGGGCGATCGCTGCTCGGCGACGCGCAGCGGCCCGCCGGCGCCGTGCCACTCAGAGGCCCCGCGCACGTTGTCCTCGGACTTACGGAAGTACGGCAGCACGTCTCGATAGCCCCACCCGGGTGCGCCCTGGGCCTCCCAGGCGTCGTAGTCCAGCGGACGGCCGCGGACATAGAGCATCGCGTTCATCGAGCTCGAGCCACCCAGCCCCTTACCACGCGGGATGTACAGCGAGCGCCCGTCGACGTGCGGCTCGGGCTCGGTGGCGAAGTCCCAGTCGAGCTTGGTGTGAAACTGCTTGGCAAAGGCGGCCGGGATCTTGATGTTGGGCGAGCGATCCCTGCCGCCGGCTTCCAGCAGCAGCACGCTCACCGCCGGGTCCGCGGACAGGCGGTTGGCGAGGACGCACCCGGCCGATCCGGCGCCGGCGATGATGTAGTCAAACCTCTCCATGAGGTGCGCGCCCCCGGTCGGGACGTTCGTGGAACCATAACGCCGTCACAACCGTTAGTAGTGAGGAGAATCGCTATGCCGCTTGATACGGTCATTGTGTGTGCGGGTTGAGGTGATTGGGGGGTCTGGTGCCGTACGTTCGCTGCGCAAGCTGTGGGGTGCTGAGTTACACGTCGCCCGGCGCCACCGCCGCCGCGTGTCCTGAGTGCGGCGTGCCGGCGGTTCGCAACGGCGACGCCGGATCCGGGGGCGATGGGTCGGAGCGGCGCCTGGACGCCCTCATGCGGCTTACCCGCGACCTGTTGGACACCGACATCGCGATCCTGAGCGAGATCCGACGCGGCCGTGAGACCGCTCGCCGGATGGTGGGAGACTGGCCCGGGATCGAGGAGGGCCGCTCGCTGCCGCTCGACGAGACGTTCTGCAAGCGGATGCTCGACGGCCGGATCGAGAACTACATCCGCGACGCCCAGAGCGACAAGCGCGTCAGCGATCTCCCCATGGTCCAGGAGCTGGGCATCGGCGCCTATCTCGGGGTCCCGATCCGCCTCGAGGACCTGCGCCTGTACGTCCTGTGCTGCCTGCATCGCGAGCGGAGGCCGAGCCTGGGCGAGAAGGAGGTCAGGCTCCTCAGCGGGCTCGCCGAGTCGGTCCGGGTCGAACTCCAGGCCCTCACTCTCAACTAGAGGGCGCGCTGAGCCGCCTTCCAGTTGCGCTCGAGGTTGTCGATGAGGGCCGGGCTGTACAGGCAGCGCGCCTGCTCTGACGCGTACACGCTCATGTAACGGCGGAACCGGTCAAGCGGCTCCTGGCCGGTCCGCAGCCCACGGCGGTTGGCCACCAGGCTGGTGGTCCCGGCGCTCAGCAGCTGAGCCACAGATTGCTCGACCGCCGCGTCGATCTCCTCGGCGGGGACGACCTCGTCGGCGATGAGCTGGCCCTCCGGGGTCTCGGCCTGGAAGGTGTGGCCGAAGAGGATCGCTCGCCGCGCCCGGCGCTCGCCCACCATCCGCGGCAGGCGCAGGTTGGCGCAGCCGGGGATGATCCCCTCCTTGCGGGCGGGCAGGTTGAAGTAGGAGCCGGTCTCGGCGATCACGCGGTCCATGACCAGCAGCCACTGGCACGCCCCACCGATGGCAAAGCTCTCCACCACGGCCACCCACGGCTTCTCCCGCGCCCGATCGCCCACCTCGATCGGCAGCTCGGAGCTCACCCCGTGGCCGCGGTACATCTTCGTGATCGCCCCCAGTTCCCTCTCGAGCATGAACTCCACGAGCGAGATCTGTCCGGTGTAGAGGTGGGTGAGGTTGATCCCGGCGCCGAAGATGCGCCGCCCTGCGTGCTTGGGGTGCGTGGCCGGCCCGCCGCGCAGCACCCCCACCTCGATGGCGTCGTCGAGCAGCACGAGGTCAACGGCGATCTCCATCGCCCGCGTCGAGTCGTCGTCCTCGGCGTTCAGGCAGGTGTGGTTCTGGATCGTGACCAGCCCCACGGGTCCGTCGCGGTCCAGCCGCATCGGCCCCAGGTCGACGCTGCCCCGCCTCGTGAACTCCGCCAATGCCAGCACCGCCTCCGCGCGCGGCTCGGACATCGAATGGATGAGGTGGTCGCCGCAGGGCGGATCGGCCAGCACCCGGGCCACGAAGTCCCCCTGGGCGATCTCCAGGCCGGCCTTGTCCTTCTGCCTGTGGGTGCGCTCGGCGTCGATGTCCGCCCGCGTGGGCAGCACGCCGGGGTACCGCTCGGCGGCCTCGTAGACCAGCTCGGCCACACGCACCGGCCGCTGCAGACCGTCGCTGATCTCCTCATAGATCCCGACGACGTCGTGCCCGAAGCCCGCGCCGGGGATCATGCGCCGCCCACGACCGACTCGTGCCCTGACCAGTACCGGGCGCGCAGCTCGCGCTTGAGCACCTTGCCGGCGCCGGACTTGGGCAGCGGCTCGGCGGTCAGCTCGATGCGCTTGGGGATCTTGTAGTCGGCGATCGCCCCGCGGCAATGAGCCAGCAGCTCGGCCTCGTCGACCTCGCCGCGGGGGACCACGACGGCGTGCACCGCCTCGCCCCAGCGGGCGTCGGGAATCCCGAACACCGCCGCCTCCAGGACGGCCGGATGGCGGTAGAGCACCTCCTCGACCTCCGTGCTGTACACGTTCTCGCCGCCCGAGACGATCATGTCTTTGGCGCGGTCCACCAGGTACAGGAACGAACGCTCGTCCACGTAGCCCAGGTCGCCGGTGCGATACCAGCCGTCCGATAGCGCGGCGGCGGTGGCCTCGGGCTTGTTCCAGTAGCCGGCCATCACGTTCTCGCCGCGGATGGCCACCTCGCCGACCACGCCCGGCGCGGCCGCGCCGTCTGACTCGAGGTCGAGCACCTGGACCTCCACCCCAATCGCCGGCTGGCCGCAGGAGCGCGCCTGCGGGGCGTCGAGCAGGTCCTCCTCGTGGGGCATGATCGTGGCGATCGGCGCCGTCTCGGTGGTCCCGTAAAGGTGCATGAGCTCGGCGCCGGGGAAGGCAGCGTGCGCCCGGCGCAGGGTCTCGGTGGCCACCGGCGCGCCGCCGTGGCTGACCAGGCGCAGCGTGGCGACGTCACGCGGCCGCGCCAGCTGCTCGTCGGCCAGCGCGGCCAACATCGTCGGCACTACCAGCGTCGCCGTCACGCGCTCGGCCTCCACGAGGTCCAGCGCCGCCGCCGGATCGAATTGGGGCAGCGTCACCTGACAGCCGCCATGCCACGCCGTGGCCAGGACCGCGATCGAGCCGGCGGCGTGAAACAGCGGCGCGGCCACCAGCCAGCAGGTGTTGGGCCGAAACGCGAACTGCGCCTGGAAGTGGAACGCGTTGGCGATCAGGTTGCGATGGCTCAGCATCACGCCCTTGGCGGCGCCGGTCGTCCCGCCGGTGTAGAACAGCCCGGCGATCGTCTCATCGGGCAACTCGTCAGGGAAGTCGGCGGGCGCAGCGGCGGCCAGGAGAGCCTCGTAGCCGTCGTCAAGGTCGATCACCTGGTCCACCACGTCGGGCGGGTAATCGACGCCACTGCCGACGAACAGCACCTTGGCGCCCGAGTCGCGCAGCGCGTAGGCCAGTTCGGTCGCGGTGTGCCGCTGGTTGAGCGGCACCAGCACCATGCCGGCGCCCGACACCGCCTGATAGAGCTCGAGATAGCGATGGCAGTTGCGGCCCACCACCGCCACGCGGTCGCCGTGGCCCACGCCCAGCCCACTCAGCGCGCCGATCAGCCGGCGCGCGCGCTCCCAGGTCTGCGCGTAGGTGATCCGTGCCTCGCCGCAGCGCGCGGCGAGGGCGTCGGGCGCCACGCGCACGGCTCGGCGCAACGGCCCGATCATGGTCGTCATCTCATCACTCCCTTCTAGTGGGTGTGGTGGACCTCCTGGAGCCCGTACACCGGAGTGTCGATCCCCTCCGCCCGGGCCTTGAGCTGGAGCGCCAGGTACTGCGAATAGTGCCGCGACTGATGCAGGTTGCCGCCGTGAAACCACAGCCCCGGCTGCCGGGTGGGCTTCCACATGTTGCGCTGCTCGCCCTCCCACGGCCCGGGGTCCTTGGCGGTGTCCGAGCCCAGGCCCCAGACCTTGCCGACCCGGTCGGCCACCTCCTGGGAGATGAGATCTGCCACCGCCCCGTTCATCGACTCATAGCCGGTGGCGTAGACCACGAGGTCGGCGGGCAGTTCGGTGCCGTCGGCCATGACCACGGCATCCTCGGTCAGGTGATCCACCTGACCAGCCTGGAGCTTGACCTGGCCGCCGGCGACGAGCTCCGAGGCGCCCACGTCGATGTAGTAGCCCGACGCGCGGCGCAGGTACTTCATGAAGAGCCCGGATCCGTCCTCGCCCCAGTCGTGCTGGAAGCCCGCGGCCTCCAGCCGGGCGTAGAAGTCGGCGTCGCGTTCGCGGATCTGTTCGTAGACCGGGATCTGGAGCCCCGCCATGATCCGGTAGGGCAGCGACGCGAACGTCATGTCGGCCTTCTCGGTCGTCATCCCGGCGGCGACCGCATTCTCGGAGTACAGCGCGCCGAGGGCGATGTCCATGAGGGTGTCGGACCGCACCACGTGTGTGGACGAGCGCTGCACCATCGTCACGTCGGCGCCCTGCTCCCACAGCGCCGCGCAGATGTCGTGGGCGGAGTTGTTGGAGCCGATCACCACCGCCCGCCTGCCGCGGTAGGCGTCCGGGCCCGGGTGCTTGGACGAGTGGTGCTGGTCACCCCGGAAGACATCGGCCCCCGGGAAGGCCGGCGTGTGCGGGCGCCCCGACATGCCGGTGGCGAGCACGAGCTGGTGCGGGCGCAGCGTCAGCTCGGCTCCGTCGCGCTCCACCACGAGCTCCCACTCGCCGGCGGCGTCGTCATAGTGTGCGCGCTTGGCGACGGTCGAGCCCCAGTAGTTGAGCTCCATCACCCGCGTGTACATCTCCAGCCAGTCGGCGATCTTGTCCTTGGGCGAGAACACCGGCCAGTTGGCGGGGAACTTGATGTAGGGGAGGTGGTCGTACCAGACCGGGTCGTGCAGGCACAGCGACTTGTAGCGGTTGCGCCACGAGTCGCCCGGGCGGGCGTTGCGCTCGACGATAATCGTCGGGACGCGCAGCTGCCGCAGCCGCGCGCCGAGCGCGATCCCGCCCTGGCCCCCGCCGACGATCACCACATAGGGCTGGGCGCTGTGGCCCAGCTCCTCGGCCTCACGGCGGCGGTCCTCCAGCCACGTGTGACGCTCGGGGTCGGCGCCATGGATCACGCCCTTGGGCCGCCGCGACCCGAGGCTCTCCTCGTGGCCCTTCAGCTCGTCCAGCGCGGTGAGCAGCGTCCACGCCCTGCCGTCGATGAGCCGGAGATGACCGCTGCCGCGCCCCACCGCGGTTTCGAACTGCACCCACGCCTCGGTGACGCCGTCCGCTGCCGTGGGCTCCCCGCTGGTGCGCCACTCGCGCGGCTGCACGTGCGGCAGGGCGCTGGTGAGCATGTCAGTGACACCCTCGCGTCCCTCCACCGTCCGGATGTTCCACGTGAACGCGACGAGATCGCGCCAGTAGCACTCCGTGGCGAACAGGTCCGCGGCGCCGGCGGCGTCACCCGCGCGCAGCGCGCTGTCGAAGCGTTCGAGCCACTGCTCGACCTCCGTGGCAGCTGGACGGGCGGCGGTCGTGGTCATCTGGTCCTCTCCCCTCTACCGGTGGCCGTGGAGAGAGTCTAAGACCGCCATCGGCCCCGCGTTCAGGTGTCCGGCCCCGCCAGCAGCTCCCCGCTCGTCGTCAGCAGCGCGTCCAGGGCGGCCCGCCCGCCCAGTGAGCCGGCCCGTACCTCCTCGGCCGCGCCATGCATGAGCGCGAGCATGGCGGTCACCAGCCATTCGGCCGGCAGATCGGTGCGGAACGCGCCCTCCGCCCGCCCGCGATCCACCAGCGTACGGATCGTCTCGCGCGCAGCCGCGTGGGCCCGGCGCATGGCGTCCGGGCTGAGGTCCGCGGCCGACGCCGCGGCCATGTCCTGATGGCGGGCCAGGTGAGCCCAGCTGGCCGCGACCAGCCGCCGGGCCGCCTCGGGCGCGGGCCCGCGATCGGGCTCGGCGGACCGGACGGCGTCCATCACCCGGCCGACGGTGCGCTCCACCAACGCCTCCAGCAGCTGCCGGCGGTCCGGGAAGTGCGCATACACCGTGGGGCGCGAAACGCCGGCCTCAGTCGCCACCGCCGAGATGCTCGGCGTCTCGTGGCGCGCCAGCAGGCGCTCGGCGCCGGCGAGGATGGACTCGAGGTTGCGTTCGGCGATCCCCTCGCGGGGATGTGGCGCGGTGGATCCGGTCATTGCCTTGACAGAAGTGTAAATGGATGTCTAGAGTTTGGCTTACATCAGTGTAAACCCATGTCGGAGCCACACATGCATACCCGCACCCATCCGTCGCGCCGGCCTGCCCCGCGTGACGACCGCCGCCCCTGGACCCTCCTCATCCTCCTCTGCGCCGCCCAGTTCATGGTCATCCTCGACGCCACCATCGTCAACGTCGCCCTGCCCTCGATCCGGCGCGCGCTCGGCTTCGCTCCCACCGAGCTGGAGTGGGTGGTCACCGCATACGTCCTGACCACCGGGGGGCTTCTGCTGCTGGGCGGGCGAGCCGCCGACCTGATGGGACGCCGGCGCGTCTTCCTGGCCGGGCTGACCCTGTTCACCGCCGCGTCGCTGGCCAGCGGGCTGGCGCCGAACTCAGGCATCCTCATCGCCTCCCGCGCCGCCCAGGGCGCCGGCGCGGCCCTGCTCTCGCCCGCTGCGCTGTCGATCGTGAGCACCAGTTATGCGGGCGAGCAGCGCGCGCGGGCGCTGAGCACATGGGGCGCGATCGGCGGCGCGGGCGCCGCCGCGGGCGTGCTGCTGGGCGGCATCCTCACCACGTGGCTGGGCTGGCGGTCGGTGTTCTTCGTCAACGTGCCCACGGGCTTGGCCACCGCCACGATCGCCGTCCGCGTCATCCCTCGGGGCGATGCCAGGCCGCTTCGCGCAGCGCTGCGGCGGCTCGACCTCCCCGGTGCGGTGACGCTGGTGACCGGCCTCGTCGTCCTTGTCTACGCCGTGCAGGGAGCGGCGGTGCACGGCTGGGGCTCGGTCCGCACCCTCGGGCTGCTGGCTGCCGCCGCCGGGCTCCTCGCCGGGTTTGCGGCCATCGAGCGCCGTGCTCCTCACGCCCTCATCGCACCTTCGATCTGGCGGCTGCGCTCGCTCGTCTCGAGCGCCACCGTGATGCTGGGCGTAACCGCCATCCTCGTCGGAACGTCGTTCCTCAACACCCTCTTCTTCCAGAACGTCCTCGGCGACTCGGCGCTGAAGACCGGCCTGGAGTTCCTCCCCGGCATCCTCACCGTGGGAGTGGCCGCCCACCTGGGTCCCAAGCTCCTCGTCCGCTTCGGGTCGCGCGCCGTGATCGTGGCCGGCCTCGCGCTCGCGGCCGCGGGTGACCTGCTTCTCAGCGCCGCTCCGGCCGACGCCGCCTACCTGACCGACCTCCTGCCCGGCTTCCTGCTCCTGGGACTGGGCGTCGGGTTCGCCTTCGTTTCCATCTCGGTGTCGGCGATGTCCGACGTCGGCGAGGACCAGGCCGGTGTGGCCTCCGGGCTCATCACCACCGCGCACGATCTCGGCGCCGCCGCGGGCGTGTCGATCTTCTCGGCGGTGGCCTTCGGGTCCGGCGCCGCCGGGGGCGCGGGACTGGTGACCGGCTACGGCCAGGGCACGGCCGCCGGGGCGGCGATCGCCGCCGCGCTGGCGCTGGTCGCCATCATCGCGGTCCCGCGGCTGCGCCCGGCGGCGACCCAGCGGGTGGCGCTGCACTGACCGCCAGCCGCATCTCGTGCTGCCTCGTCGCCAGGCTCGCGCCGAGGCAGCGCAGCACCCCGGAGAACATGTCGTCGCTGGGGATGTTGGGGAGACGCAGCGTGAGATCGCCGGCCGCGGCGATGATCAGGTCGCGAGCCGCGGCCCGGTCGGCCGCGGCCAGTTGGATGACGCTCACCGTCACCCCATCTGACTTGCAGATCGCGGCGGCGGCGATGCCGTCGGCCCGCTGTACGGCCACGGCCCGGAGCGGCAGGTCGCGCTCGCGCATACGCACGATCGAGGCGTCCGCCCGCTGCCACGGCTCACGCCCTGTCCGGTGCGCGGCGATCCACGCGTGCGCGGCGTCGACGTCCAGCGTGCGGAGCTCCACGTCGTCGCCCGCGTCCGGTGCCAGTGACCAGATCGAGAGGTGCCGGACCCGCTCGAATCCGAGCTTCTCGTACAGCGCGATGGCCGGATCGTTGGCCACCAGCACCTCCAGCCAAACCGTGTCCACGCCGGCCGTGCTCGCCGTGTCGAGCGCGGCCCGGAGGATCCGCGCGCCCAGCCCGGTGCGCCGGTGGCCCGGCGCGACGCCCATGCCGCCGATCCAGGCCGCGGACCCGCGCCGGGCGGTCAGAGCTAACCCCACCGGATCGGGGTCGACGGCGACGATCGAGCGGCCCAGGTCGATGTCGTTGACCGCGATGTGCTCGCGCAGGGCGTCCTCGTCCATGTGCATCGGCACCAGGTAGCCGGAGAACCCGGCGTTGAACGCTGCGGTGAGCGCGGCGTGGTCGAGCGTCGCGGCGGGGACGAGTCGGGCCGGGTCGGAGGTGTCCACGGACCAGAAACTACGTCATCGGGTCCCCGCAACGAACGCCGGCATCCGTAACGCCAGGACTTGACTAGTTAGAATATGACTAGTATGGTGCTCGCCATGTCAACGCCAACCTCCCCCCGCCGCTCGTCCCTCGGCCTCATGGTTCTCTGGCACCTCGTAGAAGGGCCGACGCACGTCTACAGGATGCAGAAGCAGTTCGAGGCCACCGGCAAGGATCGCGTGGTCAACGTCCGCTCCCGCGCGAGCCTGTACCAGACGCTCGAGCGCCTCGAACGCCACGGGCTCGTCCAGGTGACCGACACCGTTGAAGTCGAGGGCTATCCCGACCGCGTCATCTACGCCATCACCGACGCCGGCCGCCAGGTCGCCGACGACTGGCTGCGCGAGATGCTGCACACCACCGACGGCGACTACCCCGAGTTCCTGGCCGCCCTGTCGATCCTCTTCGGGCTGCCGCCCGAGGAGGCCCGGGCCGAGCTCGAGCTGCGCGCAACGCGGCTGGCGGCGCAGGTGGCCGACACCCAGGCGGCGCTGACCGGCCTTCCCCCGGAGCTGCCGCGGTTGTTCGTGCTCGAGGAGGAGTACCGCCTGGCCGTGCTCACCGCCGAGGTGACGTGGCTGCGCAGCGTGATCAGCGACCTCGAGGCCGGTCGCCTCACCTGGAGCGAGGAGTGGCTGCGTCAGATCGCCGAGACATTCATTTCCCCAAACGACCAAGAGGAGTCCTGATGACACCGATGATCGAGGCCCGCGGCCTCACCAAGCGCTACGGCAAGAACCGGGCGCTCGACGGACTGGACCTGACCGCGCCGCGCGGGCAGGTGGTGGCGGTTCTTGGCCCCAACGGCGCCGGCAAGACGACGTTCGTACGCATCGTCGCCACCCTGCTGGCCCCTGACGCGGGGACGCTGCGCGTCGCCGGCCATGACGTCCGTCGCGACCCCGGCGCCGTCCGCCGGGCCATCGGGCTCGCGGGCCAGTTCGCCGCCATCGAGCCCGCGATGACCGGGCGCGAGAACCTCGAGATGGTGGCCCGCCTGTTCGGGCTCGGACGCCGCGACGCCAAGGCGGCGTCGGCGTCGGTGCTCGACCAGCTCGGACTCGCGGACGACGGAGATCGTCTGGCACGCACGTACTCGGGCGGCATGCGCCGGCGGCTGGACCTCGGTGCCAGCCTGGTTGGCGCCCCGCGCCTGCTGCTGCTCGACGAGCCGACCACCGGCCTGGACCCGCGCAGCCGGATCGAGCTGTGGGATGCCATCCGCGCCCTGGTGGCGGGGGGCACCGATGTCCTGCTGACCACCCAATACCTCGACGAGGCCGACCATCTCGCGTCCGAGATCGTGATCATCGACCACGGCCGCGCGGTGGCCGCCGGCACCCCTGGCGAGCTCAAGCGCCGCATCGGCGGCAATGTGGTCGAGGTCCACGTGTCCAGTCGCGACGACCTGGCGCGCGTGGCCGAACTCCTCGAGCGGCTCCAGCACGGCCCGGTGGCGCTCGACGAGGCCACCCGGCGCGTGAGCGTGGGGATGGACTCAGGCAGCGACGGCCTACTCAGCGCGCTGCGCTCCCTCCAGGATGCCGGGCTGTCCGTGGAGGACGTCGCCATGCGCCAGCCCAACCTCAACGAGGTGTTCCTCGCCCTCACCGGGCACCCGACCGACACCCCAGACCCGGGCCCCGCCGCTGCGGCGGCCTAGGCAGACACGCAAAGGAATCAACCACATGTCATCCACCGTCTCCGCCCTTGCTCCGCCCGCGACGCGCGCCGATCATCGCGCCGGACTGGTCCGCAGCACCGCCACCGTGACACGCCGGACGTTGCTGCGCTTCGTCCGGACGCCACAGCTGATCGTGCTCGCCACGGTCCAGATGTCGCTGTTCTTCCTGATCTACCGCTACATGTTCGGCGGAGCCATCCACATCGCGGGGATGCCCTACGTCGATTACCTCGTGCCCGGGTTCATCGCGACCGGAGTGCTGTTCAGCGGGATCGGCACCGCCACCGCCGTGGCCGAGGACCTCGAGCACGGCTTCATCGACCGGCTGCGCTCGCTGCCGATCCCGCGGGCCTCGGTCCTGACCGCGCGGGCGCTCGCGGACACCGTGATTTTCACCTGGGCCACCTTGTTCACGACCGCGATCGCCTTCGCGGTCGGGTTCAGCCTGCACGGCTCGGCGCTCGACGGCCTCGCGGCCCTCGGGCTGGTGGTCCTGTTCGGGTTCGCGTTCGAGTGGGTGTTCATCACCATGGGCCTCTACGCCGGCAACGCCCAGGCAGCTCAGGGCATGGGCATGATCGTGTTCCCGTTCGCGTTCGTCTCCAGCGCGTATGTCCCGGTGGCCTCGATGCCCGAGTGGCTGCAGGCGTTCGCCAAGCACCAACCGCTGACCTACATGGTCGACGCGGTGCGCTCGCTGACGCTGGGCCCGCACGCGCAGGCGCTCCTCGGGCACCCATCGTCGTACTTCGTGGTCCGCTCGCTGCTGTGGACGGCGGTGATCCTGGTCGTGGCCCTGCCGCTCGCGGTGGCCAAGTACCGCCGGGGCTGAGCCCTAGGGCGCGCGCCGCGTGGCCGCGGTGGGGATCTGGCCGGAGACGAGCTCAGGGAGATGCAGGGCGCGCCTCACCTCGTGGGCCAGGCGCAACAGCGTCGGGGTGAGGCGCGCGAACCGCTCGCGCCACGCGGTGACGTCTGTGGGAGCCCGACGCGCCGCCGCCGTGAAGATCCCCGCCTCGACGCGCACCTGGCGCACCAGTGATCCGATCGCTCCCAGCGCCGTCGCGGGCCAGGTCGCCCGTGCCAGCCCGTCGGCGTACGCACGCTCGGAGGCGGCGGCGCGAGCGCTCACGGATCTGATCGCGCGCGCCGGCGTGCGCCCCGTCCAGCCCGCCTCGGCGCTGTCGATCCGGTGGGCGGCGATGTTCTGCGGCCGGGCGATCTCGAGGTAGCGCCGTCCGGCGGCGGTGATGATCCCGGTGGCGATGGTGAAGGCGTCGCCGCGCAGCGGCGTGGGCGCGAGGTTCATCGCACCGACTGACATCCACTGGGCGTACATGTCGGCGTAGCGCGGCGCCGCGCCGTTGGCCGCCACGCCGATCATATGCACGTCGGATAGCCGGGGATACCGCGTCGCCCTGCCTGACGTCTCGCTCGGGTCCTCCTGCAGCCATTCGGCGAGGTTGAACGCGCCGTCGCCATCCTCGCGGGTCTGAAACGTCGCCTCCCGCCCCGAGGTGGTGTCCGCGATCGCCACCCGCCAGCGGCCAGAGTGCAGCGTCAACCCGCTGGCTACGACGTCCCCGGGATGGACGTGGAAGAGCATCTGCGGGTGGTAGCCGCGCCGGGTGTCGGTCCAGAAGGCTCCATACACCGGGCGCGAGTCCGCGCCTCGGTCCTCGGTGGTCCCCACCTGGATGAACGGGGACGGGTCGGGCACCCCGGTTGCCTGGGCCCCGATCCACGTGCTGGCGTGTGCCTCCCCGAAGCCCGAGGCCATCCTCGGCACCGACCACGACGCCCGCACCGAGATCAGGTGGCCGCTCCACACATAGCCCGCCATGCGGCCGAACGACGAGGTGGCGCCGCGGTGACCCGAACCTCCGCCGCAACCCTGCGCGCCGAGGGAGATCGCGATCCCTGCCGCGATCAGCCCAACCCATCGGCCCACCGTGCGCATCGACTCCTCCTGGGCCCGTCCGGCCCAACGGACACAGATCCTAGTGATCACCGGCCAAGCGCCGGTACGTGCCGGCCAGCCGCGCCGTGATCCGCGGCCACGCGAGATGCGCCACCGCGTCACGGGCACGTGCCGCCATCGCCGCCATCTCCGCGGCGTCGGTGCGCAGGCGCTCGATCGCCTCCACCCACTCCGGGATGGTCTCGGCCCGCAGGTAGTGCTCGCCCGGGCGCAGGGGAAGTCCCTGCACGCCGAGCACGGTGGAGATGACCGGCCGGCCCAGAAACGCCGCCTCGATCGCCTTCAGCCGAGTGCCGCTGCCCTCGAACATGGGGATCACCAGAGCGTGCGCCGCCGCGTAGAACGGCGTGACGTCATCAACGCGTCCGTGGTAGGTGACACCCGGGCCGCCCACCGGGTCGCGCGGAGGCTCGCCCGCCACGTCGAGCGTCACCGGCGCTCGCGCGCGCGCCCGCGGGATCACCTCGCGCGCCAGCCAGCCCAGGCCGTGCTCGTAGGGCCAGTAGGCGGCGAAGCCGACGAACACGAGGCGGGCCGGATCGCCTTGCCCGAGCGGCGCCGGGGGCAGCGGATCGCGCGGGTCGGCGCCGTTGGGGCACACCTCCACGCGCCGCGCGCCGCCCGCCCGCATCGTCGCCGCGTCCAACTCGGACACCGCCAGGCAGACGTCGGCGCCCTGCCAGCAGCGGTGCTCCTCAAGCTCGATCTTGCGCCACTCCACCTCGACGTACCCGCGTTGGGCCGGCGGCCGGCGACCCGCGACATCGCGCCACACCCGGTGCTCGATGTTGTGGGCGGAATAGACGGTCCGTGCCGGGGCGAGCCCCAGACCGGCCAGCCCGGCGCCGGGGCTGTCGAGATGCAGCACGGCACTCGGCCGCTCGGCTACGAGGCGCGCCAGCCCGGCGCGCAGCGCCGGCGTGGCGTACGTTCCCCACGCCGCCGACCCGGTCGCCCCGACGGCGGCGCCCCCCGGAGGCGCGGCTGCGTACGGCACGAGTTCGATGCGTGCGTCCGGGAGCAGCGCCTCCAGCTCGGCGCGCCCGACCACCCCGGACTCCCACGCGGGGCCCCCGGCGAAGGTGACCAGCGTCAGCTGCAGCGAGCGCGCCAGCCCCTGGGCGAGCCGGGCGGTGCGGATCCGGGCCCCGTTGTCCAGCGGCCACGGCGCGCGATGGGTGGCGAAGATGACCTGCGGACGGCTCCCCGGCACCGGCGCGACGCGCGGCCTCAGGCGCTGGGCGAGCGCGCCGCCGCCGCCGTCTCGGCGCGCTCCAGCGTCCGCTCGAGCTCCCGGTACACGCGCGCATTGACCGACATCCCGCAGTGGCTGCCGTCGATCTCGACGCACGTCGCGCTGGGGTCCAGGCAGGCGCGCCAGTCCACGATGGCGTCGCTGCGCGAGTAGACCATCAGCGCCACGATTCGGTCCTCGAGCGGCGCCCGCAGCAGCGCGTGGTAATCGGTGCAGCACGAGCCGTCGTGGCACGCCGAGCTGAACACGCCGGGCACGCCGAGGTCGCCCAGCCGCGCCACCGACCGCACGGTGCGCATGACGCCCGGGGACACCGCCAGCAGGTCGAGCACCGGCGAACCGAGCATGACCACCGCCGCCGCCGCGCCGGGGTGGCGCGCGGCCAGCGCGCGGGCGAGCGTCCCGCCGCGGCTCTGGCCGATCAGGATCGCCGGCTCGTCGAAGCTCGCCAGCACGTCCTCCAGGCGGCTGAGCTCCCGGCCGGCGCACCCGGCGTTCAAGCGGATGCCGCTCAGGCGGACCTGGTGCCCGCGCCGGCGCAGCCAGCGCGCCAGCAGCGTCAGCGACGCGTCGCCGGCCATGAAGCCCGGGATGAGCAGCACCGGCGGACGGTGAGGCGCGCGCGCCGGGGAGCGGAAGCGGCCATCGGCCAGGAGCCCGGCCAGCTCTGGCCAGTACCTCAGCTCCGCGTACATGGGCGCGCGCACGGGCGAACCCTACTCCCCGGCGCACGTGAAGACGCCGTGCGGCTCTCCGGCTGCTTCGTGGTCCAGCAGCCAGCGCTTGACCGCGACGCCGGCGGCGTAGTCCACCAGCCCGCCGCCCGCGCCGATCAGCCGGTGGCACGGGACGATGATGCAGAAGGGGTTCTGGCCGTTGGCGGCGCCCACCGCGCGGGCGGCGTGGGGCCTCCCCAACGCGGCGGCCAGGCCGCCGTAGGTGCGGGTCTCCCCATAGGGGATCCGCTCCAGCGCGCCCCACACCTGGCGTTGAAACGGCGTGCCACGCCGGCGCAGCGGCAGCGAAAACGTCCTCCGGTCGCCCGCGAAGTACTCGGAGAGCTGGCGGCGCGCCTCGTCAAACGGCGCGGTCGACTCGCGCCAGTCGGCCCCGACCTCCGGGGCCCAGCGCTGCCCGTCGATCCACACCGCCGACAGGGCGCAGTCGTCGCCGGCCAGCAGCAGGTCGCCGACGGGACTCGGCATGCGCGTGAACAGGGCTGTCATGCCGCCAGGGCCCACAGATGCTGGACGCCGTAGGCGCGGTAGGGCCGCCACGCGTCTGAGACGCGCTGCTCCTCCGTGGCTCCCGGGTCGCAGCCCAGGCGCGCGAGGCCGTGGCGCACCCCGGCGTCGCCGGGGGTGAACGCGTCGGGGTCGCGCAGCGCGCGCATGGCGATGTAGCCGGCCGTCCACGGTCCGATCCCCGGCAGGGCCAGTAGCGCAGCGGTGCTCTCCGCTCGGTCAGCGCTCTCGTCCAGCATCAGCCGTCCCTGGGCCAGCTCGGCGGCGATCCCGACGAGCGTGCGCCCACGGCTGCGCGGCATCGGCAGGCTCGCCGGGTCCAGCTCGGCGATCGCCTCCGCCCGCGGGAAGACGTGGGTGACCGCGCCCACGGGCTCGGGCAGCCGGGCGCCGCGTTCGGCGACCAGGCGGGCGGCGAGCTTGGTCGCGGCCTTCACCGACACCTGCTGGCCCAGCACGGCGCGTACCGCCAGCTCGCTCCCGTCGGGATGCCCGGGCACGCGCCGCCCCGGCGCCGCGGTCACGAGCCCGCCGATGACCGGATCGGCGCCGAGGCGCGCGGCGATCGGGGCCGGGTCGCGGTCGAGGTCGAGCAGCCGCCGGCAGGCGTCGATCGCCGCGTCCAGGTCGCGCCGGTCGTGCAGCCAAAAGGTCGCCGCGACGTGATCGGCCCGCGGTACCACATCCACGACTGCGGGCGCATGGGGCAGCGACAGGCTGCGCCGGTAGCCGCCGGGGATCGGCTCCTCCACGCCGGGCACGGCGCGCGCGGTCAGGAACGCCATCAGCGCCGCGCCGTCAAACGGCGCGCAGACGGGCAGGCGAACCGAGCGTCGCATCATCGCTTCAACGGTCCCAGATGGCGTGACGTGAGGTCACCCGGTCCGCACCGGCCGCCCCGGGCGAGGGATGAGGATCAGCGACGCGATCAGCGCGGAGTCGAGCAGGATGTAGGCCGGAAAGGCGACGCTGGCAAATCCCCAATCCTCGGGCGCGATCGTGAGCAGTGTGATCGCCGCACCGGCGACGCCGGCCACGAACGCGACCGCGTGCTCGGTGTGGGGATAGAGGTAGGCCTTGCGGATCGTCGGGATGGCGGCGAGGAAGTCGGCCAGGACGCTCAAGAGGATGGCGACGTTGCCGCGTCCGGTCACCGCCCACGCGCCCAGGGCGGCCAGCGACAGCACGCCGCAGCCCACGTCGAACGGCGTGACGCGCGCGTAGGCCTTGGGGTCCAGGAACGACGCGATGACGACGATCAGCGGGCCGAGGCCGACAGCCAGTGTCAGCACCGCGTTGAGCCCCACGCCCTGGGCCACCTCCGCGGCGAAGGCGATCATCGGCGCCAGCGCCCAGAGCATCCAGCTCACGCGGTTGGGCTGGGTCTTGCCGCGCACGGTGTCTACCGCGTAGGCGGCATTGCCCATCAGGATGATGAGCGCCGCCAGGATGGCGAACCGGGAGTCGATCACGGCCGCGGGCCCGGCCGGGGATCAGCGGCGCGCGACGGCCGCGAGCGCCAGCATCTCGAACGCGATGGCGGCGCCGTGTAACGCGGTGGTCTGTCCGGGGCCGTCATAGGCCGGCGACACCTCTACCAGATCAAAGCCGGTGAAGCGGATGCCGGCGAGCGCGCGCATGAACCCCAGCGCCTCGCGCGGATAGAGTCCCGCCACCTCCGGGGTCCCTGTGCCGGGGGCGAACGCCGGGTCCAGCACGTCGATGTCGAACGACATGTAGACCGGGCCCTCGCCGATCCGCGCGCGCACGCGCTCGCCGTACTGCGCCGGCGTCAGCGTGGTCAGCTCGTCCCCGTCGAGGACCTCGAAGCCCATGTCACGCGGCTGATCAACATCGCCGGGGCCATAGAGCGGCCCGCGCATGCCCGCCAGCAGCGATCGCGACGGATCCAGCAGGCCCTCCTCCACCGCGCGCCGGAACGGAGTGCCGTGGAAGTACCGCTCGCCGTAGTACTGGTCCCAGGTGTCGGCGTGCGCGTCGAGCAATACCAGCCCCACCGGCCCGTGCACGGCCGCGTGTGCGCGTAGCTCGCCAAGCACGATCGAGTGATCTCCGCCGAGCACCACCGGCACGATCCCGGCACGCAGCACCGGCTCCAGGCCGGCGGCGATCTGCTCGGCGGTGCGCTGCGCGTTGCCGGGCGTGATCTCCAAGTCGCCGCCGTCGACCACCGACAGCGTGGCGAAGACGTCGACGTCCAGCGCCGGGTGATAGGGGCGCAGCATCGCCGACGCCGAGCGGATCGCCTCTGGACCGAACCGCGCGCCGGTGCGGAAGCTCGTGGCCGTGTCGAAGGGCACGCCGATCACCGCGGCGTCGACGTCCTCGTGGGGCAGCCCGACGTGGGGCAGCCGCGCGAACGTCCGCGGCCCGGTGTAGCGCGGTGCGACGCTCGCGTCCGGAGGCTGAAAGCGCGGGCCCGGGATCGTCATCGCACGCCCCGCTGTGAGTCCGGCAGCGCCGGCGCCAGGATCCACAGCATCCGCGCGCCGAAGCGGATTCTCTGGGTGTCGTCCACGGACATAAGTTACGTCTAACCTGCCGCGGATGGAGCCCGAGACGCGGCTGGCACACGCTCGGCTGCCGGCGCTGGAGCGCGCCACCATCCACCCCTTTCAGGACGGCCAGCCGGGGCCGCTCTTCTACCAGCGCTACGCCCACCCCGTGGGCCTGGAGGCCGAGCGGCTGATCGGGGAACTGGAGGGCGGCCCGGCGCTCCTGTTCCCCTCCGGCATGGGCGCCACGACCTCGCTCGTGCTCGCGTTGCTCGAACCCGGGGCGCGCGTGGCGGTCGCCGACGGCGGCTACTACGGGACGATCGGGATGCTCGCCGCCGAGCTCTCCCGCTGGGGCCTGGACGTCGTCGGCTTCGATCAGACCGCCGCGCCGCCGCCGGCCGACCTCGTGTGGCTGGAGCCGTGCGCCAATCCGCTCATGACGTTCCCCGATCTCGAGGCCAGCGTTGCCGCCGCCCACGACGCCGGCGCGCGGGTCCTCGTCGACAACACCGTGCTCAGCCCCCTGCTGCTGCGCCCGCTCGAGCACGGCGCGGACTTCGTCCTGCACAGCGCCACCAAGATCCTCGCCGGCCACCACGACGCCCTGGTCGGCGTCGTCGTCTGCGCCCGCGCCGAGGATCACGAGCGGCTGGCGCGGTTTCGCGGCGCCACCGGGATCGTCGCCGCCCCGGACCCGGCATGGCTGCTGCTGCGCGGGCTCAAGACGCTGGGGATCCGCGTCGAGCGCCAGGCGGCGACCACGCTGGAGCTGGCCCGCCGGCTCGACGCCCACCCCGCGGTCCAGATCGTCCGCTACCCCGGCCTCGGCGACCCGGTGGCCGCGCGCTACGTGACCGCGTTCGGCCCGCTGCTGTCCTTCGACGTCGCCGGCGCTGATGAGGCCCTCACCGTCGAGACCGCCCTGACGCTGATCGAGAACGCCACCAGCCTCGGCGGCGTCGCCTCGACGCTGGAGGCCCGGGCCCGCTGGGAGGGCGATCGCGTCCCGGCCGGGCTGCTGCGGCTCAGCGTGGGGCTCGAGGACGTCGAGGACCTGTGGGCCGATCTGCGGCAGGCCCTCGACGGGCTCGGCTGACTCCGCCTGTCTCCGGCCGCAGCGGCCCGGCCCACCTGCGTAAGCCCGTCATTGACGTTCGCCCATACCCCGGCCAGACCCCCCAAGCGCAACCACGGCTAACCGCCGCTACATACGCCAGTGGGCCTCGAGGTTGGCGATCATCGCCTTGTCGCGGGCGCGGTCGAGCGTGCTCTCGGACGGCGGGCCCGTCCGGATCTCGAACACGCGCCGCTGCGCGTGGTTCATCTCGGACAGCGTGCGGCGGATCCGCTGCATGGTGTGCCGGGGGCTGAGTCTGCGTGCCATGGTGCCTCCTCGTGTGGGTGTGGCGGGCCTTGCGACCCCGGTCTCACGATCGGCTAAGCCACGCCGGCGGACATCGGCAGTTCGCAGTCCAGTTGGCCACCCCATGCCTTACTTCCCGGCGCCCGAGCCTTACCCGACTCGACCACGCGTCCAGCGCGCCGGCGCGTCCAAAAGCCGCGTAATCCAGGCAAAACCGCCCTAAAGCTCCCAGACCTCTTCAGTAGGAACTACGGATCTTGCGGTTTCGGGCTAAAGGTCCTGGCGCACCCGGCCGACCACCGCCGTATCGGTCCAAAGGCAAACCCGTCGCAAGGCGGGGACGCAAAGCCAGAGGTCTCGCCATCACGGACGAGATAGCTCGGTTGCCGGCGATGTCAGCCACCACTCTCCACCCGGAGAGCGCAATCGAGGGGAACCATGATGGCCTCCACCATTCAGGGGCGCCTGCGCCTGCGTGCCCATATCCGCCTGTCCGTGATCGTCCTGGCGGGGATGGTCGGCCTCGTCTGGCTCCTGTTCTTCGGAATGGGCCCTCGACTGCACCGTACCGCTGAACGTGCCGGCGGCCTAGCCCCCGCCGCCGGCACGAGCGGTGCCTCCAGCAGCCCCGCCAACCTGTCCCCTCAGCTCGCACATCTGGCGGCGACCAGCCCGCATCGGCGCGTCCAGGTCATCATCCAACTGCGTCGCGGCGTGGACGCCGGCGCCGGACGCGCACTGGTGCGGTCGCTCGGCGGCACGCCGGGACTCGACCTGCACATCATCAACGGCCTGTCCGCGCAGATGACCGCCGCCGCCGCCCGTACGCTGGCGGCCGGCCCCAAGGTTCACGCGGTCTCGCTCAACGCGACGCTGAAGCAGACATGGTGGCGGGGGACCCCCACTCCGTGGCAGCTGTCCACCACCTATGACCAGTCGGTGCACGCCGCCGGCCTGTGGCGGCAGTCCACCGGGCGCGGCGTCGGCGTCGCGGTGATCGACACCGGCATCACCGGCAACCTGCCCGACTTCCAGAGCTCTCGCTGGAACCCCAGCTCCCGGGTGGTCGCGTCGGCGGTCATCGATCCCAACGCCTCCACCGCCACCGACACCTACGGTCACGGCACCGCGGTCGCGGGTCTGATCGCGGGCAACAGCCACAACCGCAACGACGGCGACCCGCTTCAGAACGACTACGCCGGCACCGCCCCCAACGCCGACCTCATCTCCATCAAGGTCGCCAACGACAACGGTCAGGCCACCACGCTCGACGCGATCTACGGCCTCCAGTTCGCCGTCGACCACAAGGACCAGTACAACATCCGCGTCATCAACATGTCCTTCCGGTCCACGGACGCCCAGTCCTATACGACCGATCCGGTGGACGCCGCCGCCGAGCAGGCCTGGTTTGACGGCATCACGGTGGTGGCGGCCGCGGGGAACATGGGCAGCGCCTCCGACGCCGTCTCCTACGCCCCCGGCAACGACCCCTACGTCATCACCGTGGGCGCGGTCGACGATCAGGGCACGGCGGACAACTCCGACGACGTCACCGCCAGCTGGTCCAGCCAGGGCACCACGCAGGACGGCATCGCCAAGCCCGACGTGCTCGCCCCCGGGGCGCACATCATCACCACCCTGGCGCCCAACAGCGACTTCACCAACCTGTGCCCCACCTGCGTCGTCGGCGGCTCCTACTTCCAGGTCAGCGGCACCTCCCTGGCCGCGCCGATCGTCGCGGGCGTGGCCGCCGATCTGCTCGCCGACCATCCCGACTGGACCCCTGACATGGTCAAGGGCGCCCTCATGAACACCGCCACCCAGCTGTCGGACGGGGGCGGCGAGATCAACGCGAGCGCCGCTGACTGGGCCAACGGCAGCCAGCTCACCTCCGATCAGAACCTCACGCCCAACACGCTGATCGACCCCGACACCAACGCCATCGACTACAACGCGGCCAGCTGGAGCGCAGCGAGCTGGAGCGCCGCCACCGACCCGCTGGCCGCCAGCTGGAGCGCCGCCAGCTGGAGCTGCCTCGACTGCTCCTCGGACGGCAGCGGTGACAACGGCGGCAGCGGCGCCGGTGTGGACCCGACCGCTGCCAGCTGGAGCACCGTCGGCTGGACCACGATGTGGGGCTAGCCATGAGCGCGATCGCCCCCACCAAGGTCATGAATCGGATGTCCCGGATGCGTACCCGCCTCCCTCGCCTCTCGCGCGCGGCACGGATGTCGCGCGGGGAGGTCGCCATCTGGCTGCTCAGCGCGGCGCTGATCGCGACCGGCATCGCCGTCCTGCGCTCGGGAGGCCTGGACTACGCGCCCATCGTCCCGTCGATGCGCGTGTCCTTCTGGGTCCTGCTGGTGGCGTTCGCCTGCGCCGAGCGCTTCGTCGTCCACGTGCACTTCCGCCGCAGCGCGCACTCGATGTCGCTGGGCGAGATCCCCCTCGTGTTCGCCCTCGTCTTCGCCGGCGGCCACGAGGTGATCCTGGCCGGTGCGCTGGGACGCCTGTTCGTGCTGGCGGTGCACCGCCGCCTGCCGCCCATCCGGCTTGCCTTCAACTTCGGCCAGTTCCTGGTGGGCAACTGCTTCGCGGTGCTCGTGTTCCACGCGGTCGCGGGCTCCTCCTCGCAGATCGACCCCACCGTGTGGGCCGCCGCCGCGCTGGCCACGGCCGCCAGCTCGCTGTGCTCCGTGTTCCTCATCAGCTCGGCGGTGTCGCTCTCTGACAGCATGCTCAGCCTGCGCCAGGTCGCCGGCTCGCTGTCCACCGACCTCGCCGTCGCCGCGGTCAACACCAGCGTCGGCCTGTGCGCCGCGACCGTCGTCTTCAACGACTGGCGGGCCGCCATCCTGATGGCCCTCCCCGTCATCGGGATGTACCTCACCTTCCAGGCCTACATCAAGGAGCGCCAGCGCCACGGGCGGCTGGAGTTCCTCTACGAAGCCGCGCGGGCGCTGTCGCGCACCCCGGAGATCGGCACCGCGCTGGAGGGGCTGTTGGGCCAGGCGCTGGACGCCTTCCGTGCCGAGGTAGCCGAGATCATCTTCTTCTCCCCTGACGGCAACGACGCGCTGCGCACCACCGTGCGCGCCAACGGAGCCGGCAGCAAGCTGGAGGGCCTGGAGCCCGCCATCGTCGCGGAGCTGCGCGCGCTGATCGGCAGCCAGGAGCCGGGCGCCTTCGCCACCCGCGAGATCTCCCCCGGTCCGCTGGCCGACTATCTGGAGCAGCGGCAGCTCGGCCGGGGCATGTTCGCCGTGCTGTCGGGCGAGCACAACTGCATGGGCGCGATGATCATCGGCAACCCCTCGGGCGTGGTGGACAGCTTCTCCAGCGACGACGTGAAGCTGTTCGAGACGCTGGCCAACAACACCAGCGTCGCCTTGGAGAACGACCGCCTCGGCCACACTCTGTGGCGCATGAAGGAGCTACAGCGCGAGCTGGAGCACCAGGCCTCCCACGATCCGCTGACCGACCTCGCCAACCGCCTGCTGTTCGCCGAGCGGGTGTCCGCGGCGCTGGAGCGCGATCGCGAAAACGTGTCGGTGATCTTCATTGACATCGACGACTTCAAGACGATCAACGACACCCTCGGACACGCCGCCGGCGACGAGCTGCTCATCGCGATCAGCCGTCGCCTGCGCGACTGCTTGCGCCCGTCCGACACGCTGGCGCGCCTGGGCGGCGATGAGTTCGCGATCATGCTCGAGCGCACCGCCTCCGAGGACGAGGCGATCCAGGTCGCCGAGCGGATCAACCGGCGCCTGGCCGAGCGCTTCTCGATCGCCGGGCAGAACATCTCCGTGCGCGCCAGCGCCGGCATTGCCATCGGGGCCGCCGGCCCGGTGACCCCCGATGAGCTGATCCGCAACGCCGACGTGGCCATGTACCGGGCCAAGCAGGCGTCCAAGCGCGGCTGGGAGTTGTTCGAGTCCGGCATGGAGGTGCCGGTACTCAAGCGCCACGGGCTCAAGCAGCGTCTGCGCGAGGCCGTGCGCGAGGACTCCTTCCAGGTCCACTACCAGCCCATCGTCGAGCTCGAGACCGGGCGCGTCGCCGCCAGCGAGGCTCTGGTCCGCTGGCTGGACGGCCCGCGCGGGTGCGTCAACCCCGCCTCCTTCATTCCGATCGCCGAGGAGATGGGCGTGATCGTCCCGCTCGGGCGCTCGATTCTGGAGCGAGCCTGCCGGGAGGCCCAGCGCTGGCCCACCGAAGGCGGCTCCGCCCCCCTCGTCCACGTGAATCTTTCCCCAGTGGAGTTGCGCGATCCACATTTCCTGACCGGCGTAGCCGGAGTGCTTGAGCGCTCCGGCCTACGCCCGGACAGGCTCGTGCTGGAGATCACCGAGGGCGTCGTGCTCCGCGATCCCGAGAAGAGCATCGCGATCCTCAACGAACTGCGCTGCCTCGGCGTCCAGCTCGCCCTCGACGACTTCGGCACCGGCTACTCGTCGCTCAGCCACCTGCGCTCCCTCCCGATCGACTGGCTGAAGATCGGCCAGCCGTTCGTCGGCGAGGGTGGCCTGGACCGGCCGTTCTTGCGGATGATCCTGGAGCTCGCCGCCGACCTGGACCTCGGCGTCGTTGCTGAGGGGATCGAGTCCGGAGGGCAGCTCGGGTCGCTGCGTGAGCTGGGCTGCGGCTTCGGCCAGGGCTTCTATCTGGGCTCGCCGGCCGAGCTGGAGACCGCGGGCCACGCGCCTCGGCTCAACGACATCGCCGACTTCCGGACGCCGGCGCTCACCGCCTGACGACCGCCGCTACTTGATCTCGCGGACCGGCTTGGCCTCGAGCCACGCGCGTTCCATCGCGGCCCGCGCCTTGAGCAGATCCTGGTCGAACAGCGCCTGCTCGTCATGGTCGAGGACGTTGCGCGGAGCGTTGAGATAGGCCGCGTAGGCCTCGGTCTCGGCGCCGACGTCGCCGGGGTGGCCTTTCATCGTCTCACCATCATCACCGCCGTTGCGGACGGATACCCGGTTCCCGGATCGGACAATCCCGCCGGCCCCATTTTGTGGCTGTTGGAGGCCCCGGAGGCTCGCTCTGCCAGCATGGCGGGATGGAGAACGTGCGCCCGGCGATGGTCGTGACCGGCGGCGGGCGCGGCATCGGCGCCGCCACGGTGCTCGCACTGGCCCGGGCCGGTAACGACGTGACGTTCGCCTATCACCAGGACGCCACCTCCGCGCAGCGCGTCGTGGCGCAGGCCGGCGAGGTCGGCGCGCGCTGCGTCGCCGTGCAGGCCGACGTGACCCGGGAGGGGGACGTGCGGCGCCTGTTCGAATCGGCCGCAGAGCTCGGCCCGATCGCCGGCCTGGTGAGCAACGCCGGCTTCACCGGTCACATCGGCGATCTCGCCGACACGCCGGTCAAGGTCATCCGACGCGTCATCGACGTCAACCTCACCGGCGCCGTCCTGTGCTCGCGCCAGGCCGCCCAGGTCATGTCGACCAAGCGTGGCGGCGAGGGCGGAGCCATCGTCCACGTCTCCTCGGCCGCCGCGACGCTCGGCTCCGCCCACGAGTACGTGCACTACGCGGCGGCCAAGGCCGGGATCGAGGCGCTCACCGTGGGACTGGCCAAGGAGCTGGCCGGCGAGGGGGTGCGCGTCAACGCGGTCGCGCCGGGCATCGTGGACACCGAGATCCACGCCCGCGCCGGCCGGCCCGACCGCGCGCGGACTGCCGCCGGGCGGATCCCGCTGGGACGCGCCGCTCAGCCGGACGAGATCACCCCGGCGGTGCTGTGGCTGCTCAGCAGTGCCGCCGGCTACACCACCGGGGCGGTCATCCGCGTCGCCGGCGGGCTGTAGCTCGTCCGGCTCAGTCCGCCCCGCCGTCGCGGCGCAGCTCGGCGCGGTAGCGCCGCCACAGCGTGGAGCGGCTCACGCCGACTGCGTCGGCGATGTCCTGCGTCCGCGCGCCCGCCTGGACGGCTTTGGCCACCAGCCGGCGCAGCTCGGCTTCGTGACGTTCCATCAGCGAGCGCAGCTCGGCGAGGACGGGGACCCGCACACCCCAACGGATAACCCGCGAGGGCGATCGCTAACCCCCATCCGGCCACAGAAGCGCCCGCGCACCGACCAGATCGATGGTCCGGGCAACCTGCTCGGTCATCGGGCCATCGACCTCGAGCCGCCAGTGGTCGCGCCGCGCCTCCGCCACCTGGCGGATGAGCTCGTGGATCCCGCTGCTGTCGATGAAGGCCAGGCCGGAGAGATCGAGGCGTACCAAGTAGCCGCCCTTGCGCAGCTCGCGCAGCCGCAGAGCCAGATGGTCGACCACGGCGACGTCGAGCTCCCCGACCAGCGTCAGGCGCAGCGTGCCGTCACGCTCGAACCTCTCCTCCATCCGAAACACGCGATCCAGGGCCGGCCGAGCGTGCCAAATTGACACCAGCACGTCAAGGCAGGACGATCCCGGCGCATGGCGAAGCGAAATCCCATGCATCCCCCCGGCGCCTCCCGGGTAGCCGGGGCGCGAGGCCCCGCAATGCCCGACTGGCGTCAGAAAAACGAGATGGACCTGGACGGTGCGTTCAAGGAGATCGCGTTCATCCGCATGGCGCCCAACCACTTCGCCCAGCGCTTCGAGATCGCGTTCACGCGGCGGGCGCATGGCAAGCGCGAGATGCTCAGCTACGCGGCGATCGAGCTCGACTCCGGCACGCGTTTCTTCCTCCAGCACGAGCACAAGCTCTCCGATCAGGGCATCTGGCTCTACGGCAGTGCCGACGACGATGCCAAGACGCAGTGCGAGGAATTCGCGCGGGCGTTCGGCATCGACCCGTCGGACATCGCCGCCTTGTGAGCACGCAACCCGGGCTACGCTCTCAGGTGTGTCACGTGCCTCGGTGCTGCTTGCCGCCATGACGATCGAGCCGACGACCACGTCGGACCTCTATGACCGGATCGGCTACCCGGCCCTCACCCGCGTCGGCCTGGTCCCCTACCAAGCGTTCCGCGCGGAGCTGGTCAAGCTCTCGGCCGCCGGGCTGGCCTCCCACGAGGAGGCGCCCGACGGCTCGACCGTGTGGTGGCGGGAGGACGCCGGCCCGACCACCGCTGGCTGACCCCGCCCGACGTCGCGCTCAGGCGCCGAGCGCGACCACGTCGGCCGCGAGCAGCGCCCGCTCGCTGCCCACGGCCGGCACGTAGGCCACGCGGTTGCGCCCGCCGCGCTTGGCCTCGTACAGCGCCCGGTCGGCGGCCTCGAACATCAGGCCGAACTCGATGTCCTCCCCGACGGCGCTGCACACCCCCACCGACGCGGTCACCGGCAACCCCGCCGGCCGGCAGCGTTCGATCGTGGCGCGGACCTGCTCGGCCACGTCGCATCCCGGGCGCAGACCCGCGCCCGGGAGCACCAGCAGCAGTTCCTCACCCCCGACCCGGTACAGCAGTTCGAAGGAGCGCAGCTCCTTGCGCAGTACGTAGGCGACGTCCTTGAGCACGGCGTCGCCACAGGCGTGGCCGTGCTCGTCGTTGAGGCCCTTGAACCCGTCGAGATCGCACATCACCAGCGACACCGGAGCCTCGGTCAGCCGGGCCTGCTCGGCCACCTCGCGGAAGCGGCCCTCGAGGCCCTGGCGGTTGAGCAGGCCGGTCAGGGGGTCGAGCACGGCGTCCCGCCTCCAGCGCAGCTCGGCGTTGAGCACGGGCTGCTGAGCGACGACGAGCGTGCCCAGGAGCACGATGAAGCCCAGCAACGGCGTCGGGTTGTGCTCGAGCTCGTGCGGCGATCCGATGACCGCCACCACCGCCAGGCCGAGCGTGGCCAGCATCGCGCCCACGAGGAACACCGGCAGGCGAAAGCGCGCCGCGGCCGTGACCACCGGAATCGCGACCCAGGGCAGCAGCGGGCTGTGCAGGCCGCCGCTGAGTGCCGCGCCGGTGAGGATGAGCGTCGCGTGCAGGCACAGCGAGGCGGCGACGATCCGCTCGGGACGCTGCACCCGGCGCAGCAGCTGGTCGAGACCTAGGAGTGGCACCGGCGCCAGCGCGAACACGGCCAGCGGCCACCACCCCAGCCACGGCACCATCGCCGCCACGCCGATCCCGCAGAACGCGCCCGCCAGCAGGCGCGCGCGGCGGACGGCCGGGCTCATGTCGACCAGGCGCGTCAGGTCGACCTTGGTGGGACACAGCCAGCCGCCCACATACTCGCCCTCGGGAGCGTCGCGCCGGTTGACCCCGGGCCGCTGCGGCGCCGCGTCGCGCCGGCGCGAGGACGCGCGCCGCCGGCCTGCCGTAGGCGTGGCCGTGGGCGGGGTCTCCGCCGGCACTGCGGACTGCTGGCCCTGCGACATCTGGTCCGACCTTCCGTGGTTTGCGCCGCCAAGACCGACATGCGCGAGGCGCTGTCGGATCCGTATAAGGCCCTTCTCGACGGACGGGGTGCCAGCGTCAGACTAAGTTCCGGATCGTGGACGCACGTTCGACGGGCTCGGCACGATCCGCGAAGATCTGATCAAACCTGCCGATCAGGGCGCGACGGGCGCGGCCGCGAGCAGCTCGTCGAGATCGAGCGGGGCGTCGATCGCCGGCGCCTTGGCGGTGCCGTAGCGCGGCCACTGGTCACACGGCCGGTCCCAGGCCAGCTCCAGGTCGTTGCCGTCCGGGTCCGACAGGTAGACGGCCTGATGGGTCCCGTGGTCTGAGAGCTGGCGCAGGGGGACGCCCGCGTCCACGAGCCGGCGCACCGTCTCGGCCAGCCGGGCACGCGAGGAGAAGTTCAGCGCCACGTGGTGCAGGCCCGTGACACCGTCGGGCTGCGGCGGACCGTCGGCCGACTTCCACGTGTTGAACCCGAGATGATGGTGATAACCGCCGGCCGACAGGAACAGGACGTCGCCGGTGGTCCCCCAGCCGGGGACATCGCAGGCCTCGAAGATCACGTCGAACCCCATGATCCCGACGTAGAACTCGCGGGGCTGCCCGCCGAGATCAGATGCTCAGGCCGCCGTCGACGGTGAGCGTGTGACCGGTCATGAAGCGGCTCTCGTCGCTGGCCAGGAACACCACCGCCTGGGCGATCTCGTCGGGCTCGGCGTGCCGCGCCAGCGGGATCATCTGCTCGAACACCTTGGCCGACTCCTCCTCGGAGGCGCCGATCGCCTCGACCTCGATCCGGTGCTGGAAGGTGTTGTCGGTGGGCCCGGGGTGGATCGTGTTGACCCGGATCCCCTTGGGCGCCATCTCCTTGGCCGCGGTGCGCATCAGGCCGACCACGGCGTGCTTGGAGGTGGCATAGGCCGCGATGCCCTGGTCGGAGGTCAGCCCCACGACGCTCGAGTTGATGATCAGGCTGCCCCCTGGCTCCATCGCCGCCAGCGCGTACTTGGCGACCAGGAAGCTGCCGGTCACGTTGACCGCCATCACGCGGTTGAAGACGTCCACCGGGTACTCCGCCACTGTCGAGACCACTCCGAACACGCCCGCGTTGGCAAAGGCGCAGTCCAGCCGGCCGTAGCGCGTGACGGTCTCCTTCACGGCTCGGCTGACCTGGTCGGGATCGGTCACGTCGGTCATGCGCCACGACGCCGACTCGCCTCCCAGCTCGGCCGCCGCCCGCTCCAGCGCAACTTGGTCGAGGTCGGCGATCACCACCCGCGCCCCCGCGGCCACGAACGCTCGCGCGGTCGCCAGGCCGATGCTGCCGGCGCCGCCGGTGATGAGGGCCACCTTGCCGGCCAGGCGGGGTTGCGGTGCTGTGCTCACTGTCTCCTCCGTTTCGGGGCTGGGGCGGGAATATATGCGTCCGCGCCGGTGGCGTTGCGCGCACGGTGACGGCTCCGCTCGGTGACGACCCTGGACTTGCACGCCAGCGCATCGGCACTTGCCGGGGAGCGAACCGCGCACCCGGCACGCGCGCCCCTGCGGGTACCGTTGCGCGATCAACCATCAGAGGAGGGGTTTCATGCAGTTCTCTGGCCGAGTCAGGGCGGCGGGAGTCGCGCTGCTCGCAAGCGGCGCTCTCGTGGGTTCGGCGGTCGTCGCGGAGGGCAGTGCCGCTGCTCATCCGGCACGGGCCGCCGCCGTACCGAGCGTCAAGCGCTTCAGCATGGCGGGCTACGTCCTCAACGCGAAGTACACGCGCGGGCGCAACACCGGCAACACGTTCCAGCAGACCTACAAGGCGCACACCGTCCATGGCGTTCCCATCGCCGGCCCAAACGTCGGCGCCAAGTTCCCGGTCGAGAACTACGTCGCCATGGCGATTGGCAACCACGAGCTGTACGTCGCGTGGCTTGACACCAAGACCAACGCCCTGCTCGACGTGTTCGTCATGAACTTCAAGACGCACGCCATCTACGACTACGCCCCGGGCAGCCTCCACCCGGAGAGCACGGGGACCGTCACGATCGTGAAGACGGGGACCAGCAAGCCTCCCGCCTGATCGGACGCCCGGCCGATGGCGGTCGTCTGATGGGCGGCCGCCATCAACCCATCAACATCAGTTTCGCGCGCCCACGCACGCGCGCGCGTAGGCGGCGGTCAGCTCGCCCCACACCTGCCAGGTCCGCTGCCGGCGGCGCGGTCCCGGCTCTCCCAGCTTGTCCCAGCCGCGCTGCTCCAGCCGGACGGCGGTGCCGGCGGGCACGGCGGTGAACGTGAGCTCGACCTCGGTCGCCTCCAAGGGGGCGAAGAACAGGTGCCACAGGTAGCGCAGACGGGTCGGCGGCTCCCAGTCCAGCACCCGCCCCCAATCGTGCTCGGCACCATCGCGTCCACGCTCAACGATCCGGCCCCCGGCGCGCGACTCGAACGTGATCGCCGACGGGTCGCCGCTGACCGTGTGCGATGGCGGCCACCACACCGCGCACCGCCGCGTCCACACCTCGAACGCCTCCGCAGGCGGCACCCCCACCTCGAACTCCACGATGAGCGGCTCGTCAGTCATCGCGGCGGGTCCGAGAGACATTCTCGGCCACGATGCGAAACCGCGTCGCTGCGTTGTCCCACACCGCCTCGAAGTAGGACCGGATCGCGTCGACGCCCTCGCCGCGCAGTTCGTAGATGTGCCGCGTCCCGTCCGGGCGGTCGTCCACCAGCCCGGCGCCCTTGAGCAGCCGCAGGTGGCGGGATACCGCCGGCCGGCTGATCGGCAGCTCGTCGGCGATCTCCTGGACGCTGCGGCCCCCCGTGCTGAGGATCTGCACGATCGCCCGCCGGTTGGCGTCGCCGAGGGCGTCCAGCGCCTCCGACGCGCCGCCTGCTGCACGCTCCGAGCTCACGTCACCCCTCCTTGACCTGTCCGTAACCTACAAGCTACCGTAACCTATAGGTTACCAACTGCCGCCGGAGGACCACGAAGATGGCCACAGACGCACCCGCAGTGACCGGCTCGGGCACGCCCGAAGACCCCTGGACCCTGACCACCCCACCGGGGAAGTCCACCTACCAGGCCTATCGCGACGAGCACGCCGACCCGCCCGCGCTCGTGTGCGTCGTGGGCTCGACGACGCTCGGCTATCGGCTGCGCTGCATCGCCGACCTGCACGAGATGCTCACGCGCCACGGCGACTGGATGGCGCTGGGCAACGCCGACGAGCAGAAGCCGGCGCCCGACGGCAGCGTCGAGGCGTGGGGCCGCTCGCCCGGCAATCCCGTGGGCGGCTGGTACGGGCTCAAGAAAGGACTGCGTGGCCGCTTCGGCAACTACGTGCCACCGGTGCTCGAGGCTCTGGGGCTGGCCGAGGTGGAACACAACGCGCGCAACAACCGGATGCGCGCGTTGTGATCCTCCGTCCTCTCTAGATCTCGCAGTCTCCGGTGAACCACGGGTCGAAGTGCTCGCACACCGTCAGCGGGCTCTGGAACAGCCCGACCGACGGCAGCGCCTTCCCCGTGAACGAGAACAGCGTCAGGTCGTCGTTGGGCGTGCCGGCGCCGGGCTCCCACCCCACGCCCGGGATCCACTCGGGCTCCCAATAGAACAGGCCCAGCGCCAGATGGTGCGGGACCTGGGCCAGGATCGAGAGGGCGTCGTTGTAGAAGCTCTCCTGGCCGCCGGGGTTGGCCGGGTAGCCGCGCTCCAGCTGGCTGGTCTGCCACACGAAGTTGCCGGTGCTGTCACCGGCGGCCAGCGTCCACGCGTACTGGGACTCGGCGATCACGATCGGCTTGCCGTAGCGCGTCGCCAGATCGTCCACGTTGTTCCGCATCGCGTTCAAGTGCCCGTGGAAGAACGAGTAGTACGACAGGCCGATCACGTCGAACGGCACTCCGCCCTGGATCATGTGGTCGAAGAAGCGGACGCTGTCGGCGTTGTTGCCGCCCTCATCGAAGTGCAGCATCACGAGCAGTTTGTGGCCGGCCGGGTTGCCCTCGTGGGCGCCCGCCACCCCGGCCTTGAGCAGCTGCACCAGGTTGCTCCAACCGGTGTCGGCGGTCCAGTTCACCTGGCCCACCGGCCACAGGATCCCGTTGCGGATCTCGTTGCCGATCGACACCATGTCCACCGGCGTCCCCTGGGCCGCGAAGGCCTGGATGACCGAGCGCGTGTAGCTCTCCATCGTGGCGGTGAGCTGCGCCAGGTCCTGGCCCTGCCATGACGCCGGGATGTCTTGGTGCTGGGGGTCCGCCCAGAAGTCCGAGTAGTGGATGTCTAGGTACAGCCTGTCCCCCGCGGCCTTGATCCGCTGGGCCATCTTGAGGTCCGAGGCCAGGTTGGAGTAGCCCGGAGGCGGGTCCACCCACAGGCGCAGACGAACGTAGTTGAGCCCGTGGTGGTTGAGGATCGACAGGGCGCTGCCGGGGACGCCGCCGTCGGTGAAATGCGCGCCCGCGGCCTCCTCCTGGGGCTCGAAGGACAGGTCGGCGCCCCGGAACGGCAGGACGCTGGCAGGCATCGGCGAGAACGCGCGGAACTCACCGATGCACGGCGGTGTGCCGTCGTTGTCGGTGACGTCGATCTTCACGTACCGCGCCCGGATCGTCCCAGGCAGCGGCCAGTACATGGGCTTGCCCGCGGGCGGCGTCTGCTGCTGGAGGTCGGGCACCGGCTGCAGCGAGTTCGGGTCGGTTCCGGCGCTGATGTTGGCCAGCGCCGTCGTGGCCGTGTCGCCCAGCGTCAGCCCGAACCCGTCAAGCGTGCGGACGCTGCCCAGATCGACGGTCACGCTGCCCGTCCACTGCGTCGCGCACCACTGCGTCGAGGCGTCGCCGTCGATCGCCTGAGGCGCCGGCGACGGCGGCGACGGCGGCGACCCGGAGGACCCGGTGGCGGTGCCGACAATCGCCACGTTCAACGCGGTCGCATACGGCCGCGACGTGCGGCTGTCGTGCTGAACGATCCGGTGGGCGCGCCCGTGGGCGGCCTTGTGTGTGGTCAAACGCGCCGCCGCGTGCGAACTCGCCGCCGCGGCCACCCCAGCGCCGGCGGCCACCGCCAGCGCACAACCCAGCATCAACGCCGTCACCAGGCGCCGAACGCGGTCAGACATGATCTCCCTCCTGCTGTGCGCTCCCCGGGGAAACACGCGCAAATGTGAGCGCTAACACCAGCGGTGTGTTGGGCATCCTACCCCTGACGACGAGCCCGAAACCGCCCGGCCCGTCAACGACGGCTATCGAAGGTGGCAAGAGCGGCCGCGGGCTCGCAAGGCACCCCGCCCCCGCTCCCGCCTTCACTAATAAAGATCGCGACATTTTTCCCGCATATGCATAAGAAGATCGCGAATCGCGTCCGGACTGTCCTGTTCGAAAGCCGTCGTTGACGTGCGCCGGCGCAGCCTCCAACGCCGATGCGATCACTCCAGGTGGAAGATCTACGTCAGCGGCTCCATCGCCGCGTCGGGCGCCACCCCCTCCTCGAGCTGGAAAAACTCGGCCATCTCGGCCTGCCAGCGTGCGTTGACGTCCCGCTCGCGCATCGCCGCCTGGGCCGCAGCGAAGTCGTCGCACTCCAGGTACCCGACGAGCGTCCCGTCCGGCGCCAGGAAGATCGAGTAGTTGTGCCAACCGGTCTCTCGCAGGGCGTCGAGCATCTCGGGCCACACGGCAGCGTGGCGCTCGCGGTACTCCTGCGCCCGCTCGGGCCGGATCCGGAGGAGAAACAGACCCGGTGACCGGCGGGCGCGGAAGGCACCGCTCGAAGCTACCCACCCCCGCCTAGACCTGTCAAGGATTCGCACTTAAACGCGCAGGTATCCGGACCTATCCTCGCGCGCCCTGTAACCACCGGCACCTTGACAGGGACAAAGATGGTCTGATTTGATCGAATATGTTCGTTTTGCTCTGAGGGAGAGAGGCGAAAAGTGCAGGGCACGGGCGCTGTGGTTCATGTGCGACCCTGTGCGCGTGAGCGGCGTATCTGACCACAAGCAACCAGTGGTGCCCGCCGAGCGGCGGCGGATGATCCTCGAGCTGCTGCGCGAGCGCGGATCGGTCAGCGTCACTGCGGTGGAGGAGCGCTTCGGGGTCTCCCCCATGACGGCACGGCGTGATCTGGCGATGCTGGCCGAGTCGGGCTACGCGCGGCGCACCCACGGCGGAGCGATGCTGCCCGAGCTGGCCGCGCACGAGGATTCGTTCCAGAGCCGCGTGGAGCAGGACATCGACGTCAAGATACGCCTCGCCCAGGCGGTGGCGGCCACGCTCACGCCCAACGAGACGGTGTTCATCGACTCGTCGAGCACGGCCTTCTTCGTGGTGCGCGAGATCCTGGAGTCCGGCCTGCCGGTGACGCTGCTGACCAACTCGCTGCCGGTGATGACGCTGGTGGGGTCAGGCGATGCGCCCCAGGTGGACCTGATCGGCATCGGCGGCAGCTTTCGCAAGCTGACGCGGTCCTTCGTCGGCGCTGAGACGGTCCGCATGATCGAGCGGTTCTTCGTCGACCGGATCGTGTTCAGCGTCAAGGGGATCGAGATGGAGGGTTTCCTCACCGACCCCGATCCCCTTGAGGCCGACGTCAAGCGGGCGATGATCGACCGCGCCCGCTCGGTTCTCCTGGTGGCCCAGGCTCAGAAGTTCGACGAGCGGGGGCTGAACGTCATCGTCCCCGCAGCGAATGTCGACCTGGCCTACCTGTCCGATCCGCCGAGCACCGGGGTGCGCATCCTGGAGGCGGCCGGCGTCGAGGTCCACGCCATCTGACGCTCCCTCGGCGTCCGGGCCGGCTGCGAGGGGGACCGGGCGATGGCGCGCGCGAGCGGCGTGACGACCATGGCGATGACTAGTGCGCAGAGCACGAGGTTGAGGACGAGGATCATGGTTTCTGACTCCTTGATTAGCGGTGATCCGAGGATCGGCCGCCCCCCGAAGACGAACGTGGGATCCGCGTAAGCCCGCGCTAAGAGATGCCCTGGTGGTGGTCTTGCCGGCGCCGTTTCGGCCCACCAGCCCGACGATATGTAGGTCGGCAAACCTCCAGCACGGTCTCGGGACGAGGGTATCGGCGCGAGGACTAGGTTGTAGGGATGGCCCCTCTTGCCGTAACGCCGTTTCTCCGTATATCGTTGCCCGCGTGACTGACCGGGTCCCGGGAGCGGGGTCACCGGGGGCAGAGGGCACGGGCGAGCCAGCCTCCGGTGCGATCTTCACCCGGTCGATCCTCGACACTGCGCACGAGGCGTTTGTGGCGATGGACGCCGAAGGGCTGATCGTGGAGTTCAACCGCGCGGCCGAGCGCACGTTCGGCTTCTCCCGCGAGGAGGTGCTGGGCCGTGCCGTGGCCGACACGGTCGTCCCGGAGCGCTTCCGCGAGGCCCACCGCAGCGGCCTGCGGCGATTTCTGGGCACCGGCGAGCGGACGATCCTCGACCAGCGCGTCCAGCTGAGCGCTCTGCACCGTGACGGCTACGAGTTCCCGATCGAGATGACGATCTCGTGCACCTATGACGAGGGCGCCGGCGACAACGGCCGGCCGCGCTTTCACGCCTTTCTGTACGACATCTCCGAGCGGCGGCTCAGCGAGCAGGTCCTGCGCGCGATGCAGTCGGTGACCCACGCGATGGCGCGCTCCGACACGCCGCAGGAGGCGCTCGAGGCTCTGCTGGAGCGACTGGGGCAGGACATGGACTGGGACCTGGGCGCCTACTGGGCGGTGGCCGAGGACGGGGCGCTGGACCGGGTGGCGGGCTGGACCGCGACTGGGGTCGACGCCTCTGATTTCGAGCGCCTGAGCCGTCAGCTGCGCCTGGAACCGGGGGCGGGGCTGCCCGGGGAGGCCCTGGAGAGCGGTGAGACGATCTGGATCCAGGACTATGCCGCGGACTCGTCGTTCCTGCGCGCCACGGCGGCGCGCAAGACGGGCCTGCACTCTGCGGTGTGCGTGCCGGTGACGCGGGAGGGAAAGATCGTCGGCGTCGTCGAGTTCTTCTGCGCCCGGGTTCGGGTGCGTGACGAGGCGATCATCGGCGCGCTGGCCACGGTCGGCGGCCAGGTGGGCGAACTGCTGGGCATCCTGGACCACCGCCACGCGCTGATGCGGCGGCTGGAGACGGCCGCCCTCACCGACCAGCTCACCGGCCTACCCAACCGGCGCGCCTGGGAGGAGACCCTGGGCCGCGAGCTCGCACGCGCCACGCGTGACGGCCATCCCGTGTGCGTGGCGGTGCTCGACCTCGACGACTTCAAGCGCTACAACGACCAGCGCGGCCACCTGGCCGGCGATCTGCTGCTCGCCCAGGCGGCCGAGGCGTGGCGCATGGAGCTGCGCGGGGGCGACGTCCTGGCCCGCTACGGCGGCGACGAGTTCGCCGCGCTCATCCCCGGGCGGCCCCTTGAGACCGCCCTGACCGTGATCGAGCGCCTGCGCCGCGCCACCCCGCACGGATCCGCCTGCTCCGCGGGCGTGGCCGTCTGGGACCGCGCCGAGTCCGCGACCGAGCTGTTCGGGCGCGCCGACGCCGCGCTCTACGTGGCCAAGCAGTCCGGGCGTAACCAGATCGCCGCGGCGACCTAGCCTCCCGCGGCCCGCCACAGCGACACGGCGAGCAGCCCCAGGGCTGCCACGGGCATGATCCACCAGGCGGTCAGCCCCGCGCCGGCGGCCACCGCGGTGACGCCGAGGGCGACCGCCACGCCCGCCGCGACACGCCAGTCGTCGCCGACAACGAAGTCGTAGAGAAACGCCCCGAACGCACGCAAGCGCCTCATGCCCGCGCGGCCGCCCGTCTCGACCGTCCCGCGCCGCCGGCCCGCCGCAGAGCCGCGACCATGGCCAGTGCGCAGCCCAGCGTGGCGGGGATGATGGCCAGCAGCGCCGCGTCGCCGCCGGGCCAGTGCGCGCCGGCGCCCTCGGCGCCCCAGAAGATCCCGAACGAGGTCAGCATCACGCCCACCCCGAACTTCAGGGTGTTCTCGGGCACCCGGGACAGCGGCGCGTGGGCCACCACCCCGGCCAGGGCGACGGCCACCACCGCCACCGCCGCGGCGGCCGCGGCCAGCGGCACGTTGTGCTGGTTGGCGCCGAAGGTCAGCACGATGAACACGACCTCGAGCCCCTCCAGGAGCACGCCCTTGAATGCCACCGTGAACGAATACGCGTCGAGCCCGTCGCTCACGGCGCCCGCCCCTCGCGCCGCCTCCTCTTCCTCCTCGAAGGCGGCGAGCTCGTCATGCAGTGCCTTCAGGCCGGTCGCGCGCAGGATGGCTTTGCGCAGCCACTGCAGCCCAAAGATGAGCAGCAGCCCACCCACCACCACCCGCAGGACACCGATCGGCAGCGCCGTGATGGCCGGCCCGAGCGCCGCGGTGAGCACCACGAGCGCCACCAGAGCCGCCCCCGCCCCGGTGAGCGCCGAGCGCCAGCTCCGGGTGGCGCCGACGGCCAGGACGATGGTCAGCGCCTCGACCGCCTCGACCGCGCAGGCGGCCAGGACCGACAGCGCCAGTCCGACCTCAGCGCCGCTCACGCCGTGCGGACCGTCGCGGATTCGCCCGGGCCCAACTCGTCAACGGCCTGCTCGCGCATCTTGAACCTCTGCACCTTGCCGGTGACGGTCATCGGGAAGCGGACCTGTCGCCGCGCGCGTAGGAGTCGGTCATCGCCCTCTCCGATGGTTGCCTGAAACCCTGGGCGCGATTCTACGGCGGCCCGCGGGGTGCATACTCAAGGCGCTGTGCCCCCTCCCCCTGACTTACCGTGACCACGGTCCAGGTCCTGCGCGCGGAGCCGGAGCTGGCCGACGCGATCCCGCCAGCGCTGCGCGCTCGCGCCGCCGAGGAGTGCGTTGCCCGCACCCGCAGCGTCAAGCGCGGGCGCTGGCAGCCCGAGGACGACGCGGCCGGCTGGGTCGGCCCGGGCGGAATCGGGCTGCTGGTCCTGGAGGGGCTGCTGGTTCGCCGCGTGGGCGTGGATGGCCGGTTTGGGGCCGAGCTGCTGGGCGAGGGGGATCTGCTGCGGCCGTGGCAGGGCGCGGAGGCGACGGGCACCCTGAGCCAGACGAGCGGCTTCAAGGTGCTGGAGGCGACGCGGCTGGCGGTGCTCGACGAGGCCGTGGCGCTGACCATGGCCGCCTACCCGCAGCTGATCGGCCGCCTGGTCGGCCGCGCGCTGGACCGCAGCCGCAACCTGGCCATCAACATGGCCATCATCCACCAGGCGCGAGTCAACATCCGCCTGCTCATGTTGCTGTGGCATCTCGCCGACCGCTGGGGCCGCGTGCGCAGCGAGGGGGTCGTCCTGCCGCTGCACCTCACCCACTCCGTGCTCGCGGATCTGGTGGCGGCACGGCGGCCGACCGTCACCAGCGCGCTGACCGAGCTGGCCCGCCTGGGCCTTGTGACCCCGCTGGACCGCGGCTGGCTGCTCTCCGGTGACCCGCCCGGGGAGCTCCTGGAGATCCAGCCCATCCACGTCAGTGCGGGCGGCGTGTAGGCCGGCGCGGGCCGTCAGCGGACGGCGATCCGCGTGTGCATGCCGCGCTTGAGGTGGCCGGGCATCGAGCAGTACAGCTCGTAGGTCCCGGGCGACAGGTGCCAGGTGGCCTGGCTGAGCTTGCCCGATTGGGTCACGGCCGCCCCCTGGGCGCGACCCACCATCACGCCACGGCTGAGACGGCGGATGCGCAGGTCGTGGGCGTCCTGGCCGCGATTCCACAGCTGCACGATCACCCGGCCCGCGTGCAGCGAGGGGCGCGAGGGCCACAGCGACCACTCCTGGGCGTAGACGAGCAGCCGCGACGGGGCGCCCTCGGAGGGCAGCTGGGCCGCACTGGGGCCGGCCCCTGCGGCCAGACCGCCGGCGCCCATCGCCGCCGCGCCCATCACGATGGCCACCTCGCGCCGGATCATCACCGGATGAGCGGGTAGCGGGCGAAACGGCGGGCGTCGGGGATCACCGACGCCGCGTCATGGTCGAACCACTGCTCGAGCAGCGAGGCGTACACGCCGCGGAAGTCGACGTTCTCCTTCTGGTTGCCGTTGGCGTCGAGGTTGGTGAGCGCGGGCCACTCCCCCACCATGGCACCGGTGGTGCGCGTGCCGATGAGCATCCCTACGCCGGCGGCGCCATGATCGGTGCCCAGGCCCCCGTTCTCCTGCGCGCGGCGCCCGAACTCCGTCCACACGTGCACCAGCACGCGGTCCGCGATCCCACGTGCCTCCAGGTCGGACTGGAAGGCGGCGATCGCCTCGCCGGTCAGGCTCAGCCCCGAGGTGAACGTGTCGGCCTGCGAGGCGTGGGTGTCGAACTGGGTCTCGGGGGTCAGCGCGACGCACCGCAGCGGCAGGCCTGCCTGGATCATGGCCGCCAGCCCGGCGAGCCGCAGCGGGAAGTCGGACTTGGCCGACGTGGGATAGGTGACCGGCGGGGTGTAGGCCGGCTTGCCGTCGGCGGTGCGGAACGGGGCCAGCGCCCGGCGCACGACCCCGACCTCCGACGCCGCCCCCGCCACCTGGGCGATCGCCGCGTCGGCGGAGCGCCGGTGGGCGTCGCCCAGCGCCGAAGCCGCGTCAAGCGTCTGCGAGAACACGTCGCCCCAGACGTCCTGGAGCCCCAGCGAGAACGTGTCGGGCCGGTCGATCGCCGCCACCGGGTTGACCGCGGTGGCCAGCGTCGGGTTCATCTCCCCGTCCATGGAGAGGCCCTGCAGCGGATTGGCGGCGGTCCCGACCTGGTCCAGATACCGCCCGAGCCAACCGGTGACGAGGCGCGTGTCGGCGGCGCCCACCTCCCAGTAGTGGCGGCTCGTGAAATGCGACATGTCGGGGTCCGCGTAGCCGATGCCGGGGAACACGGTCAGCTTGCCCGCGCCGTGCAGCTGGGCGAACGCGGCCGCCGCGGGGCCCCAGCTCAGGCGCGGGTCCTCGGCGAACGGGATCCCCTGGTCCGGGGAGATCGCCAGCGTGGGACGCAGCTTGCGGTAGGTCGGGTCCGCGGTCGGTGCGAGGACGGACAGGGCGTCGGCCCCGCCGGCCAGGAAGATGGAGACGAGGATCGGGCTCGATGGGCTCTGGACGGTGGCCGCCTGCGCAATCCCCTCAGACAGCGCCCGGCCTCCCAGTCCCAGGCGCCCGGCGCCGTACACCGACACGAGGCCGCCGGCCGCGGCGAGCAGAAAGCGGCGGCGATCGACCCCGGCGCCGGCCGGGATGGGCATGCGCGGATCCCACTCGCGAGCGTTCGCCGGCCGCCCCGAGGCAACGGCGGCGCGCATCGCCTGGGCGCGCGTGAAGCCCGAGCAGCAGTTGTCCGCGGGCGGCCGGACCATCAGCAGGTCTGCCAGTCAGGGCTGGTGGGGATGAGCGCCCGCAGGGCGTTCTGGCGCATGGCTCGGTAGGGGATCGTCTCCCAGTCGGCCCGGATGAGCTTCTGAGCGTCGTGGCTGAACCGATGTAGGGCCTGGTGGGTGGCGTCGGAGAGCTCCGGGTCGCCCCAGAAGCGAAGCGCCGTGGCCAACGCCTCCGACGCGCTCTCGCGTGCGGGATAGGACTTGGTCTCGGGATCGATGGTCAGCTTCTCCAGCGCGTAGTTGATGGCCTGGAAGCGCGCCGTCCACCGCGAGGTGTCCAGCCAGTGGGCGTAGTCCCACCCGGCGACGTTGGGCGGCTCGAACAGCCGCTGGCCGGTCTGATCGCCGATCCACGCCCAGGCGTTGGTCTGCACCGTCTGGCCGGTGGCGCGCAACAGGCCCGCGCAGTAGACCACCGGCGGGATGACCATGCGCTCGCCCTCATAGAACAGTGGGTGGCGCAGGATCGCCTCCACCAGGGGCCGGATCTCGAAGCCGCTGCGGACGTAGGTGCGCTCCAGCGCGCGCCGGACGCCGGCCGGGATCGGCTCGGCCACGAAGTACCCCCACAGCTTGGAGACCATGAACGACGGGTGCGTGTCGTGGGTGACGCACAGGCGGCAGGTGTCCAGGTAGTTGAACCGCCCGCGCTGCTTGAAGATCGTCTTGACGCCGTCATCGTGGAGCCTGGGGTCGAAGCGGAAGTTGTGCGGCCCGCGCGCATCGCTCCAGTCGTTGGTGAACCCGGTCAGCGCCCGGGCCTGCTGGTGCACGTCGTGCTGGGTGTAGCCGCGGTCGGCACCGAGCGTGAACAGCTCCATCACCTCGCGGCCGTAGTTCTCGTTGGGGCTGTACTTGTTGTTCTCCGTGCCCGACAGCCACAGCAGCATCGCCGGGTCGCGCGTGACCTCCACCAGCAGGTCGTGGAAGTTGCCCAGCGCCCGCGCGCGCATCATCTGGTTCTGGCGGAGCATGAGCGCGGCGGTCGCGCCGTCGACGGACGTGGCAAACCAGCTGTGCCAGACGAGCGTCATCCGCTCCGCCAGCTGATGGGTGGACCGGACCATGCGGTCCAGCCACCAGCAGTGGTCATCGCCCCAGACGTCGATCGGGTCCAGCGGGAGCCCGTCGTCGCCGTGCGGCGCCCTGCCGACGAGCCGTGCGCGGCCTTGCGGGCGCGTCAGCGAGGCCACCGCGCCGTCCAGGCCCAGCGCGGACACCCGTCGCGCGTCGCCGTGGCGCGGGCCGAACCCGGCGCGCCACAGCAGCCGCGTGGCGTGGCGTTCGGTGAAGCGACCGCGCAGGGTCGCGATCGGGGAGTTGGATATCGAGGGCATGTCCACGTCAGGACGGGCACGCGAGCGGGCGGGACCATCTCACAACCACGGCATCGGCAGCCTCGCCGACCCCCTTGACTCCCGGCAGCCCGGCGCCGCTGAACCTGCGCGAAGTCTGCCCGCGGGGTGATCCGGACGCCCACGAGGTGCGTAAACGAGTGAGATTATCCCCGAATCCGGGGCAGAGACCGTGCGCGGAGGCCACCTGCCGCACCGGATAGCAGTGATCCGCACGCCGTCTATCGCCGTAGACGGGTGTGGGACCGGACCGCGCAGCCGATGAGACAAGGAGTGCGATGATCGAATCCAGCAACACCGAGGCGGCACTGGCCACGGCGGGTCCGCTGATCAGGTAGCGCCGGATCCACTACGCGACAGACAGTGTTCCGCCCATCCATCAGCTTCCGGCAATCCGGTCCGGATCTCCGCACGCTCGCCGACGAGGATCTCATGCCGCTCGTGCACGACGGCGACGCCCGCGCGTTCGAGGTCGTCTTCGACCGGCACGCCGACGCGGCGTTCTCACTCGCCTATCGCATGTGCGGGCGGCGGAGCACGGCGGAGGACGTCGTCCAGGAGGCCTTCCTGTCCCTATGGCGCAGCGGCGCACGCTATGACCGGCAGCGCGGGAGCGTGCGATCGTGGGTGCTCGGCGTCGTGCACAACCGCGCGATCGACCTCTTCCGGCGGGAGTCGGCCCGGGCCGGACAGGACGTCAACGCCGAAGGGATCGTTGAACGCATGCCCGCGCCCGAGGACACCGCCGGCGAGGTCCAGAGTCGCGAGGATGCGGGCGAGGTGCGCACCGCGCTCAATGACCTCCCCGAGGAGCAGCGGCAGGTGATCGAACTCGCCTACTTCGGCGGTTTCACCCACACCGAGATCGCGTCGATGCTCCAACTTCCCGCTGGTACCGTCAAGGGAAGGATGCGGCTCGGGTTGACCAAGCTGCGAATGACGCTCGGCGACCCCTCCGGAGCAGTGCTATGAGACGGCGCGCAAGCCGATGACCGACCGCGACCGAACCCCCCAGAGCCGCGAGTGCGGCGGCGATGTCGCCGCATATGCGCTCGGAGCGCTCGACCCAGCCGAGAGTGACGCCTTCCTGCGTCACCTCGAGGCGTGCGCCGTCTGCCGCGACGAGCTTGCCTCATTCGAGGAGGTCGTGAACGCCCTGCCGATGAGCGCCCCCCCGCATCGCGCGTCGCCTGACCTGCGGCGCCGCGTGCTGCGCGCCATCGACGACGAGCCGGTGCCCTCGGACGTCCGGCGCCGCGCCGCCCGAGGCGGTGGGCGGCTCTCGCGCTGGGGCCTGCCGCGACCGGTCCTCGCTGTTGGCACCGCGCTCGTAGTCGCGGTGCTCGCGTTCGCGGTCGTCAGCCTGACCTCCTCATCTGGTCCAACCACTCGGGTGATCCACGCCAAGGTGACCGGTCAGGGAACCGCCGAGCTGAGGATCGCTCGGGGGCAGGCCGAGCTCGTTGTCCATCACTTCTCGCCGCCTCCGGCGGGCAAGATCTATCAGGTGTGGCTCCAGAGGGGCCAGGCCTCGCCGTCACCGACGATGGCACTGTTCAGCGTGACCGCCGCCGGCGATGGTCAGGTGGACGTGCCCGGCAGCCTTCACGGGGTCTCACAGGTGATGGTCACGCCTGAGCCCGCGGGCGGCTCCAAGGTCCCGACGCATTCCCCGGTCATCAGTGCGTCGCTGACCTAGCGCTTTGGCGGGATGGTGCCGCGGGTGATCCAAACCGCGGCGCCGTCCGTAGGAACGAGCGTCCAGCGACAACGGCTGATCGGAGATTTCAGATGCTCGGACTCGACAACCCCATTCACATCCTGTTCGTCCTCGTCATCGTGCTGCTCGTGTTCGGAGCCAAGCGCCTGCCCGAGATGGGCAAATCCCTGGGAGAGGGACTGCGCGGGTTCAAGGACTCGGTCAGCGGCGACGCGCCGCAAGCCCACACCGTCCACATGACCGCCGCTGACCACGGCGCCGCTCACGTCGATGAGCTGACGGCCGCGCCCGCTCCGGCGGTCGAGCCCGCCGGCGAGCACAACGTCCGCCACACCCCGCTCACGCCGGCGGCCTGAGCGCACCCGCGGAGCCGACCAACGCGGAATCCGCCGATGCAGATCCCAGGCGCTCTCGCGCCCATCGGCCTGCGCCCGGTGAGTCACGACGCTCAGCTGAGCGTCGTGGACCACCTGGACGAGCTGCGCTCGCGACTGATCGTCTCGCTGGTGGCGGTCGCGGTCGCGTTCGGCCTGTGCTTCTGGCAGAACCAAGAGATCCTGCGGTTGGTCAACCAGCCGCTGGCCCACAACACCCAGCAGCAGGTCCGCGCCGGACATGGGCCCCTTGGTGCGACCTACTCCGTGCAGCTGAGCGCTCGCGACGTCGCCCAGCAGCTCGGCATCGTCGTCGGCGCGCTGCGAGCAGAGCCCCAGTCCCCGGCAAGCCAGTCATCGCTGACGCACGTCCAGGAGCGGCTGGGCCAGGACATCACGCGCCTGTCGGCAGCTCCGCAGGGTGACCGCCCGGTCACGCTCGGCATCGGCGAGCCGTTCACCGCCACGCTGACGGTCACCCTGGTCTTCGCCCTCATCCTCGCGCTGCCCGTCGTGCTGCTCCAGGCCTATGGCTTCTTCATGCCGGCGTTCGAGCCGCACGTTCGGCGGCGGATGCTGCCGGTGACGTTCGCCATCCCCGCGCTCTTCGCCGCCGGCGTCGCCTTCGGCTACGCCGTCGTGCTGCCGGCCTCACTGCACTTCTTCCAGAACTTCAACAGCGGCGAGTTCAACGTGCTCGTGCAGGCGAACCAGTACTACAAGTTCGCCGCGACGGTGCTGCTGGCCATGGGTCTCTTGTTCCAGGTGCCGGTGGCGATCATCGCGGTGACGCGCGCGGGGCTCGTGACACCTCGACAGCTTCGGCGCAACCGTCGCTGGGCGGTGCTGGCGTGCTGTCTGGTGGCCGCCGTGCTGCCCGGGGACGCGATCACGATGCTGCTGGAGACGCTCCCCCTCTACGGGCTGTTCGAGCTCAGCGTCCTGATCGCCGCCGTCGGCGAGCGCCGCGCTCACAGACGCGCGGCCGCCGAGCACCACGGCACAGCGACCGACGCTGACGAAATCGGGTAGAAAGGCGAGAGGAGATGCGGATCGCGATCGTTGGAGCCGGCGTGTCCGGCCTGGTGACCGCCCACCTGCTGGATTCCGGTCACGAGGTGACCGTGTTCGACGCCGCAGGCTACGCGGGTGGCCACGCCAACACGGTACGTGTCGACACGGCCAACGAGACCCACCACGTCGACACAGGCTTCATCGTCTTCAATGACCGCAACTACCCGAACTTCGAGCGCCTGCTCGATCGCCTGGGCGTGGCGATCCAGCCGTCGACGATGACCTTCGGCGTCAGCGACGGCCGCGGAGACTTCGAGTACACCGGCTCCTCGCCCAATGGCCTGTTCGCCAAGCGGGCGCACCTGGTCACGCCGTGGTTTCACCGCATGGTGGCCGACCTGGCCCGCTTCAACCGCGCCGCCCGTGAACTGCTGCGGGACGGGCGGGACGGGAAACAGGACGGCCCGGCGCTCGGGCAGTGGCTGGACCAGCAGGGCTTCAGCCGCCCGTTCATCGAGCGCCTGATCGTGCCCCAGGCGTCGGCGGTGTGGTCGGCCGACCCGCGGCAGATGTGGGCCTTCCCCGCCCGGTTCATGGTCGAGTTCTTCGACAACCACGGCATGCTCTCGTTCCGGGGCCGGCCGCGCTGGCAGACCGTCACCGGCGGCTCCGCCCGGTACGTCGAGGCGCTGCTGAGCCGCTTCACGGGGCGCCTGCGCCTGCGCACCCCGGTGCGGACCGTCCGGCGCGGGCCCGACGGCGTGGTGGTCACCCCACGTGGCGGCGAGCCCGAGCCGTTTGACGAGGTCGTGCTGGCCACCCACTCAGACCAGGCGCTCGCCCTGCTGGCCGATGCCAGCGACGCGGAGCGCCGTCTCCTGGGCGCGATCCCCTACCAGGCCAACGAGGCGGTGCTCCACACCGACACGTCGATCCTGCCGCGGCGCCGGCGCGCCTGGGCGAGCTGGAACTACCACCTCTCCGCTACCCCGGCGGGGCGGACCACCGTGACCTACCACATGAACCGGCTCCAGTCCCTGCGCGCCGAGCGGGACTTCTGTGTCACGCTCAACCGCACCGACCAGATCAATCCGGCGCAGGTGATACGAACGATCGCCTACGCCCATCCCGTGTACACGCGCGAGGGGCTGGCCGCCCAGCGCCGCGTTGCGGAGATCAGCGCGCGGAACCGCACCCACTTCTGCGGCGCGTACTGGGGCTGGGGCTTTCACGAGGACGGCGTGGCCAGCGCGCTGCGGGTGGCCGAGCATTTCGGGGCACAGCTGTGACGGCGAGCTGCATCTACACCGGCACGATCAGGCACCGGCGGGTCCAGCCGTGTACGCAGTTCACCCACCCGCTGGCGCTGGCCTATGTCGACCTGGACGAGGTGCCCGGGCTCCTGGGCGGTCGCCTGCTCGCACGCGGCCCGGGGGCGCTGCGTTTCCGGCGCCGCGACTACCTCGGTCCGGCGTCGCTGCCGCTGGACGTCGCCGTCCGCCACCGTGTGGCGGAGCTGTCAGGCCATCGCGCCGTCGGGCCGATTCGGCTGCTCACCCAACTGCGCTCGTTCGGGCTGTGCTTCAACCCGGTCAGCTTCTACTACTGCTTCGATCGCGCCGACACGCGCGTCGACTGCGTGCTGGCCGAGGTCACCAACACCCCATGGGGAGAGCGCAACTCCTACCTGCTCTCCGACCGTGCGCCGGACTCGGCCATCGTGCGCGGCCGCTTCGCCAAGCAACTGCACGTGTCGCCGTTCATGGGGATGGACCACGTCTACGAGGCGCGGGCGACGCCCCCGGGCGAGACCCTGTCGGTCCACATCGAGAGCCACCGCGAGGGCGCGGCGGTGTTCGACGCCACGCTGGCGCTCCGGCGCCGGCCGCTCACCCGGGCCGCCGTGGCCCGGATGACCGTGCGCCACCCGGCGTCGAGCGTCCGCGTGCTCGCCCTCATCTACGGGCACGCCCTCGGACTCAAGCTCGCCGGCGCCCGCCTGTACCCGCATCCCGGGGCGGCGTCGCGGTGAGGGTCGGCGAGGCGCGGGCCTGCCGTGCGGCGGCATCGGTGGTGCTGCGCTCGATTCAGGTCGGCAGCCTCACCTTCGTGGAGGCCGGTGAGCGCCGCACGTTCGGCGCCGGGGCTCCCGCGGCCACGATCCACATCCATCACGCCGGGTTCTGGCCGCTGCTGTTCCGGGGCAGCCGCGGGCTGGCCGAGGCCTACGCGCAGGGCCTGTGGGACTCCCCGGACCTCGTGGCCGTGATCCGCCTGGCGGCCCGCAACGCCGTCATCATCGACCGCGTGCGCGCCGCGACGACGCCGCTGTGGAGGCCACGCCAGCGCGTCCGCGAGACCCTCAACCGCCGCACCCGGCAGCGCAGCCGCCGCGACATCGCCGCCCATTACGACCTCGGCAACGAGCTGTTCGAGCGCATGCTCGACCCGACGATGATGTACTCGTGCGCGCTGTTCGAGCGCCCCGGGATGACGCTCGAGGAGGCTTCTGTGGCCAAGCTGGAGCGCGTCTGCGAGCGCCTTGACCTCGGCCCCGAGGACCGGGTGCTGGAGATCGGCACCGGCTGGGGAGGCTTCGCCGTCCACGCCGCCGCCACCCGCGGGTGCCGCGTCGTCACCACGACGATCTCCAGAGAGCAACACGACTACGCGGCGGCGCGCGTCCGGCAGGCCGGGCTCGAGGACCGGGTGACGGTGCTGATGCGTGACTACCGAGACCTGCGTGGCACCTTTGACAAGCTGGTCTCGATCGAGATGATCGAGGCGGTCGGCTGGCAGCAGATCGGGCGCTTCTTTGCGCGCTGCTCCGAGCTGCTGAGCAGCCACGGCGCGATGCTGCTGCAGGCGATCACCGTCGATGACCGCGCCTACGAGGTGGAGAAGGCGTCGAAGTCGTTCATCCGCGAGTACATCTTCCCCGGGGGCTGCCTGCCCTCGATGGAGGTGATCACGCGCAACGTGGCGCGCCACACCGATCTGCAGGCGGTCGGGCTGGAGGACATCACCGCCTCCTACGTCGAGACGCTGCGCCGCTGGCGCCACAACTTCACCGCCCACACCGACGATCTGGCCGGGCTCGGATACGACGAGCGCTTCCGGCGTATCTGGACGCTGTACCTGGCCTACTGCGAGGGGGGCTTCGCCGAACGGCGGATCTGCGACGTCCAGCTGCTGCTGGCCAAGCCGCGGTGGGCCGTCAAGGCCGGGGCTGCGGTGCGGAGCACGGCCATCGCGGTCGCCGGCAGCGCCTGAAACCCTGTTATCGGCAGGGGCGCCACCGGACTTGAGCCCGTATGTCAGCTCTCTGACATTCAGCCGGCCGGGTCTGCAAGACCGCCCGGCGCCGATTCCGCCTCGATCACCCTCTGGGCGATCGCGAACGCGGAGTTGGCCGCCGGCACGCCGGCGTAGATGGCGGTGTGGATGAACACCTCGCCGATCTCCTCCGGGGTGAGGCCGTTGCGCAGCGCAGCGCGGACGTGCATCTCGATCTCGTTCTCGCGCCCCAGGGCGGTGAGCACCGAGAGCGTGATGACGCTGCGCGTGCGGCGGTCCAGCGCCTCCCGGGTCCACACGCCGCCCCAGGCGTAGCGGGTGATGAACTCCTGGAACGGCGCCGTGAACTCGGTGGTGCGCTCGATCGCCCGGTCCACGTGTTCGTCGCCGAGCACCGCACGGCGCACCTTCATGCCGTCGGAGTGCAGCTCGTCGCTCACGCGCCCGCCCCCACCGACGCGCCGGCGAGGTGCTCGGCGATGAGCGACGTCACCGCGTCGGGGCGCTCGACGCTGGCCAGGTGCGCGGCGGGATCCAGCAGCGTAAAGCGCGCGCCCGGCACGGCTGCGGCGATCGCCTCGCCGTGTTCGGGCGGGATCGACGGATCCTGGCGTCCGGACACCACGAGCGTCTGCGCCGTGACGCCCGGCAGCCCGAGGCGCAGGTCCATGGCCGCGATCGCCTCGCAGCAGCCGGCGTAGCCTTCGGGATCGATGCTCGATATCGTGGCCCGATATCGTGCCACGATATCGGGATGGGAGCCCGCGAACTCCGGGGTGAACCAGCGCCCCAGCACGGCATCGGCAACGACCTCGGGGCTGCCCGCCTCACGGACGGCGGCCGCACGCTCGTGCCAGGCCGACGCCGGCGGCAGGTGCGCCGCCGTGCACAGCAGGATGAGCCGGTCGATCCGCTCGGGGGCGTTGATGCCCAACCACTGGCCCACCATCCCGCCGATCGACAGCCCGCAGTAGGAGACCCGGGCCAGGCCCAGGCGGTCCAGCATCGTCACCACGTCGGCGCCGAGCCCGTCGATCGTGTACGGGCCGTTGGGCACCGGCGACCCACCGTGGCCCCGGTGGTCGAAGCGGATCACCCGGTGGGTGCCCGACAGCCCGGCCACCTGGGGCTCCCACATGTCCAGCGTGGTGCCCAGCGACCCGCCCAGCAGTAGGACCGGGGCGTCGTCAGGCCCGCTGATGGCGCAGTTGAGGTCCACCGGGATCACCCTCGATGGGCCTCCAGCGCGCGGTCGATCAGCGTGTCGGCGCCGGCCGGGATGGGGTCGCCGGCGCTCGCCGCGGCGTCAAGGTTGGCGCGCATCCGTGCGGCATCCACCGTCAGGTTCTCCAGCAGCTCACGCGCCCACGCCGCCGCCGAGCCGGTGAGCGCCAGGAGCTCGGTGAGGGTCCCCCACTCCGCCTGCCACGCCCCCGCGGCCCGCTCGTGCTCCTGCTCCATCGCCGCCAGCGTGGTGGCCACGAGGCCGGGGGTGCGCTTGGCGCAGGCGAGCACCGAGACCGCGCCGACGGGGTTGCGCTTGTGGGCCATCGCGCTCGATCCGCCCCGATCAGCGTGGCCGCCCTCCCGCACCTCGGCGACCTCCTGTTGGGCCAGCAGCGTCACATCACGGGCGATCTTGGCCAGCACGCCGCAGAATGCTCCCAGAGCGGCGGCCAGGGCGACGGGACGTACCCGAATCGCCTGCCACGGCATGACCGGCTCGGCCAGCCCCAGCGCCACCGCCACGTGGGCGGCGACCGCCGGGGCGCGGGCGCCCACCGGACCGCCCATCTGCACCGCCAGCTCGCCGGCACGGACCTCACGCAGGCCTGTCGCGGCGGCGTCGATCCCGACCAGCCAGCCGGCGGCACGCAGCCCGAAGGTGATCGGCAGCGCCTGCTGGAGGAGCGTGCGGCCGATCATCGGTGTCGCCCGGTGCTCGTCGGCGAGCCGGGCGGCGGCGTCGCCGGTCGCCGCGGCATCCTGGAGCAGCGGCTCGAGTGCACGGCGTGCGATCAGCATCAGCGCGGTGTCCGCGACGTCCTGACTCGTGGCCCCGAGGTGGACGTGCTCACGCACCGGCTCGGGAACCGCCGCTCGCAGCGCCTTGACCAGGCCGACCACGGGCGTGGCGCTGTCGGCGGCGGCGCGACCCAGGGCGTCGACGTCGAACGCCTCGGCGCGGCAGGCGCGGGCGATCTCCTCGGCGGCCGCCTCGGGGATGAGCCCCTCGGCCGCGCAGGCCCGGGCCAGCGCCGCCTCCACGTCGAGCATCGCCTGCAGCCAGGCGCGGTCGCTCACCTCCGCGGCCACCGCTCCGCGCGCGTAGATGCCGCCGAACAGCGTCCCCTCAGACGTCAAAGAAGACCGTCTCGCCCGGTCCCTGGAGGCGGATGTCGAAGCGGTAGCCGCCGTCCTCCGGCGTCGCGATCAGCGTGTGCCGGCGGTCGGCCGGCACCAGCGCGAGGATCGGATCCTCGGCGTTGGCCTCCTCCTCGTCGCCGAAGTAGATGCGGGTGACCACGCGGTTGAGCATGCCACGCGCCATCAGCGTGACGGCGATGTGGGGCGCCTGGAGCCGGCCGCCGGGCTCCTTGACCCGGCCGGGCTTGACGGTGACGATCTGGTAGTCGCCGTCCCCGATCTCGACGCCGTAGCGGGCAAAGCCCCGGAAGCCCTCCATCTCGGAGACGCCCCCGTATCCGTAGGCGTCGGCGTAGCGGCCCTCGGGATCGGCCTGCCACGTCTCGAGCAGGTGATCGGGGATCGGCTGTCCGGCGCCGTCGGAGATCGTGCCGGTGATCGTGATCGCGCCCGGGGTGGCGGGGTCGACGGCGTGGGGCCCCTCGGCCCAGGGCAACCCGATGGCGAAGTAGGGGCCGACCGTCTGTGAAGGCGTCGTCTTGAAGATCAATGTGCCTCCTCGAACGGCGTCGACGCGGGGCCGCGCAGGTAGACGTCGAACTCGTAGGCGGCCGCCCAGTCGGGCTGGGTGCCGTGGATGGAGAAGCGGGAGATCATGCGCTCGCGCGCGCCCTCGTCGCGGACGGAGTTGAAGATCGGGTCATAAGGGAAGAACGGGTCGCCTGGGAAGTACATCTGAGTGACCAGACGCTGTGTGAACGCGCGCCCCATCAGCGAGAAGTGGATGTGGGCGGGCCGCCAGGCGTTGTAGTGGTTGCCCCAGGGATAGGGGCCGGGCTTGATCGTGGTGAAGTGGTAGCGGCCCTCCGCGTCGGTCACGCAGCGGCCCGCCCCGCTGAAGTTGGGATCCAGGGGCGCCGGCCAGTTGTCCCAGCGGTGGAGGTAGCGCCCGCAGGCGTTGGCCTGCCACACCTCGACCAGCGTGTTGCGCAGCGGCTTGCCCTCGGTGTCGAACACGCGCCCCGAGACCGTGATCCGCTCGCCGATCGGCTCGCCCTCGTGCTGACGGGTGAGGTCGGCGTCGCCGGGCGTGAGCGCCCGCGCGTCGCCCAGCGCGGGACCGGTGATCTCGGTGATCGTCTGAGGCAGGTAGATCAGCGGCTGCTCGGGGTGGCGCAGCACCGTGGACTTGTAGGGCGGATAGTTCAGCGGGGGATGGGCATCGGCCGGCTCGCGGACGTAGTTGCCGGGTGTGTCCACGACCGGTGCGTAGATCGTCTCCGTCTTCTCCTCGGTGCTCATCTCTGGGTTCAGTCCCCTCGTGATCGCTCGTGAGTTAAGGGATTAGCGGGCCAGGAGCTCGCGCAGGGCCGAGAGCTCCTCGTCGGTGGGGGGCGTGGTGTGCCGGAGGTCGGCGGCAACGTCAAGGTCCCAGGCGGTGGCCTCGCGCACCTGGTCCTCCTCTACGCCGGGATGGATGTGGGTGAGCCTCAGCTCACGGGTGTCCGGGTCGGGCTCCAGGACCCCGAGATCAGTGACCACCGCGGTCGGCCCGCGGCCGCGGAAGCCGAGTCGCTCGCGGTCGCCGGGCCCGTCGCCGTAGCCGACCGTGGTGCGGAAGTCCAGACGCTCGACGAACGTGCGCCTCGAGTGCGGGGCGATGACCACCACCTCCTGGCAGCAGGCGGCGATCTCGGGGGCGCCGCCGGCGCCGGGCAGGCGCGTCTTGGGATGGTCGTAGTCGCCGATCACGGTCGAGTTGAGGTTCCCGAACCGGTCCACCTGGGCCGCGCCCAGGAAGGCCACCTCCACCCGCCCGGGGCCGATCCAGTAGTTGAACATCTCGGGCACGGACACGACGGCGTCCGCGGTCTCGGCCAGCTCGCCGTCGCCGATCGAGAGCGGGATGTGGAAGGGCTTGGCCCCGATCGTGCCCGACTCGTAGACGAGCACGAGCTCGGGGTTGTGGACCATGCGGGCCAGGATCGCTGCGGTGCTGGGGCGGCCAACGCCGATGAACACCGACTTGGCGTCGGTCAGGCGCCGGGCGGCGACGACCGTCTGGACCTCGCCCGAGGTTGCCTGCTCGTTGGTGGCGGTCATCGTGAGGCCACGTCCTTGCTCTCCTGGAGCACGTGCTCGCGCATCCATGCCTCGAACTCGTCGCGGTCGCGGCTGAGCTTGTCCCACCGGCGGTAGAAGTCGTTGTCACGGGCGGTGATGCCCAGGCTGTAGGACGGCTGGGACCCGCCGGGCGCCTCGGCCACGGCGGCGATCACCCAGCCGGGGATGACCACGCCGCCGGGATGGGGCTCGAGCTCGTCCACGATCCGCTCCACCGTCACCAGGGCCCGGTCGGCCGACAGCACGGCCTCCTTCTGGACCCCCGGGATGCCCCAGAGCTGGACGTTGCCCTCGCGGTCGGCCTCCTGGGCGTGGACGATGGCCACGTCCGGGCGCAGCGCTGGAACCGCGACCAGCTCCTCGCCGCTGAACGGGCAGGTGATCGGCTTCACCCGCGTGTGAGGCGCCAGATCGGTCCCCACATACCCGCGCATGATCGCGCAGGGCATCCGCGCGGCCCCGGCGGCGTAGCGGTTGGCCATGCCGGCGTGGCTGTGCTCCTCGATCTCGATCGGATGCGGCCAGCCGTGCTCGATGGCGTCACGAAAGCGGTGCAGCGATCCGACACCGGGGTTGCCGCCGTAGGAGAACACCAGCTTGCGGGCCGCCCCCAGCCCGATCATCTGGTCATAGAGGATGTCCGGGGTCATCCGGATGAGCTCCAGCTCGCGCCGCCCCTGGCGCAGGATCTCGTGGCCGGCGGCGAACGGGATCAGGTGGGTGAAGCCCTCGATGGCGACCGCGTCACCGTCGTGGACGATCTCGGCAACGGCGTCGCTCAGCGTCGTGATCTCGGTCATTGCATCGCCGCCGCCGGCGCGGTCTGCTCGAGCGTCAGCCCCACGTAGTTCTCCGCAAGCGACCGCGCCGCCGCGGTCGACGTCGTCACGTAGCGCAGCTGCGAGCGCTGGAGTTGGCGCCCGTAGTCGTCGTCAGACCGGTCCAGGTGCAACATCGTGGTCATGAACCACGAGAAGTGCTGGGCACGCCACACGCGGGTCAGGCACCGGTCCGAGTACTCCTCCAGGCCCGTGTCCGACCCGGTGGTGAAGTGGTCCAGGAGGGCGTCGGCCAGCACGGTGACGTCGGCCACCGCCAGGTTCAGCCCCTTGGCCCCCGTGGGCGGGACGATGTGAGCGGCGTCGCCGGCCAGCAGCAGAGCGCGGTAGCGCATTGGGGCGGCCACGAAGCTGCGCATCGGGGTGATGCCCTTCTCCAGGACCGGCCCTTCGTGGAGCTCCCAGCCGTCGGAGGCCAGCCGCTGGTGCAGCTCGGACCAGATCCGGTCATCGGACCAGTTCGCGATGTCCTCCTCGGGGTCGACCTGGACGTAGAGCCGGCTGCGGCTGAGCGAGCGCATGCTGTGCAGGGCGAAGCCGCGGTCGCTGTAGGCGTAGATCAGCTCGTCAGTGGAGGGCGCCACGTCGGCGAGGATCCCGAGCCAGGCGTAGGGGTACTCGCGGCCCCAGAGGGACAGCCGCGCCTCGGGGATGGTGGGCCGGCAGACGCCGTGGAAGCCGTCGCAGCCGGCCACGATGTCGCAGCGCAGCTCGCGCTCTGACCCGTCGTGGCGGTAGCGGATCACGGGCTCGTCCTCGTCGAGACCGTCGACGGCGACGTCCTCGCACTCGAACAGCAGCGGCAGGCCCGCCTCCAGACGCGCGGCGATGAGGTCCTTGACCACCTCGGTCTGCCCGTAGATCATCACCGCGCGGCCGTCGGTCAGCTCGCTCATCGGGATGTGATGCCGCGTGTGGTCGAAGCACAGATAGATGCCGCCGTGGAGCAGGCCTTCCTTGTCCATGCGCTCCCCCACGCCGGCCTCGCGCAGGACCTCCATCGTGCCCTGCTCCAGGACGCCGGCGCGGATCCGCGCCTCCACGTACTCCCGGCTGCGGGCCTCGAGAATGACCGCATCGATCCCGTGGCGGTGCATCAACTGGCCGAGCAGGAGGCCAGCCGGACCAGCGCCGATGATCGCCACCTGCGTTCGCTCGGACATCACTCACTGCGGAATCTATCGCTTTGCTTGGTCGCATAGCGACCGATCGAGCGCTATGCGAACAGATGTCCGGCGCGGAGGGTCAAGGCGGAGGGTCGGTCGACGCGGTCGACAAATGTGCTCTCTGCGCGCACGTTTGTCGACCACGTCCCCGGCTCACCGGTAGCCTGCCGCGACCATGAGGAGATGGGGCGCCGCTCTGCGCGCGCCCATCGGGCGCATCCACTGGGCCGGGACCGAGACCTCCGAGGTGTTCATGGGCTACATGGACGGCGCCGTGCGCTCGGGCGAGCGGGCCGCCTCCGAGGTGCGCGCCGAGCTCTGACCCTCCGCGGCGATGAAATCCGCGGCGCGCTCCCCGATCATCAGGCTGGGAGCGTTGGTGTTGCCGGAGGTGACTGACGGCATGACCGACGCGTCGGCGACCCTCAGTCCCTCCAGCCCGTGCACGCGCAGGCGCGGGTCCACCACTGCCTCGCCGTCGACTCCCATTCGGCAGGTGCCGACCTGGTGGTGGTAGCTGATCGCGCTGCGGCGCACGTAGTCGCGGACCGCGGCGGCGTCGCGGACCGCCGGGCCGGGATAGAGCTCGCGCGCGCCCCATTCCCGCAGCGCCGGCGCCGCGCCCATCTCGCGGACCTGGGCCAGCGAGGCCTCGAGCGCAACGAGGTCGGCCTCGGCCGACAGGATCTGAGGATCGATGAGCAGCGGGTCGGCCGCCGACGGGCCGCTCAGCCGAATCGACCCCCGGCTCTGCGGGCGGACAATCCCGCCCAACAGCGTGAACGCGTTGGGTGGACCCTCCATCCACGGCTCATAGAGGGGCACACTGAAGTGGATCGGCTGGGTGTCGGGACCGGGCAGGTCCGAGCGGCTGCGCCACCACAGGTGCGTCTGGATCGGCGACAGGCCCGGCGCGAAGGGGACGATCTCCTTCTCGGCGGCCCAGATCGACGGGGTGAGCAGATGGTCGTGGAGGTTGCGTCCCACGCCGGGAAGGTCGGCCGCGACGTCGATCCCCAGCCCCCGCAGCTCGGCGGCGGGCCCGATCCCGGAGCGCAGCAGCAGCGCCGGTGACTCGATCGCCCCGGCGCTGACGACCACCTCGGCGCCGGCCCGCGCCGACGCCAGGCGCCCATCGCGCTCCCACTCGACGCCGACGCAGCGCGTCCCCTCCAGCAGCAACCGCTGGACGTGGGCGCCGGTCAGGACCCGCAGGTTGCCGGCGTCGATCACCGGCCGCAGGTAGGCGGCGGCCGCGCTGTCGCGGCGCCCGTCGCGGATCGTCAGCTGCATCTGGGCCACCCCGTCCAGGACGCCGGAGTTGTAGTCGGGGTTGTGCGCGATCCCGACCTGGCGCGCGGCGGCCATGATCGCCTGATGCACCGGCGCGAGCTCATAGCGGCTCATGATGCGCAGAGGACCGCCCGCGCCGTGCAGATCCGAGGTGCCGCCATCGAAGTCCTCCATGCGCCGGAACACCGGCAGCACGTCCTCCCAGCCCCACCCGTCGGCGCCGCGCCGGACCCACTCCTCGTAGTCGGTGCGGGCGCCGCGCACGTGGACGAGGCCGTTGAGGCAGCTCGAGCCCCCGAGCACCTTGCCGCGCGGCCAGTGCAGGGCGCGATCGGCCGCCTGGGCCTGCGGGGTGGTGTAGTAGGCCCAGTCCTCGTCGGCCAGCCACAGCTCGTGGAAGCGCGCGGGGTCGTGGATGGCGGGGCTGTCATCGGGGCCGCCGGCCTCCAGCAGCAGCACGCTCGTGCCGTCATCGACGAGGCGGCGGGTCAGCGCGCAGCCCGCCGACCCTGCGCCGACCACGATCACGTCGGGCACGAACCCATCCACATCGACGCTCATCGCTCTCCGCTCCTCGCCTTTGAAGGGAGAGCGCACCCTACTGCGTCAGGACTCCTGGATGTGATCGGCCTCCCGCGCGCCCGGGAACGGCCGGGTGAGGCAGAACTGGAGCAGCGTGGCCTCGGGTACGCCCTCCACGCCCGGCGTGTCAGACGCGATGCCCTGGGTGTGCGGATCGTCGGCGAAACCGCCCACCTCGACCGAGTGCTGCGGTGTGCGGTAGCCGGAGATCCCGATGAGATGCAGGTGCAGCGCCTGACCCAGCGCGTCCAGGCGCGCGGCGATGATCGGCTCCTGGTTGACGCTGTAGTTGGTCCCCGCAGCCTGGAAGAACCCGAACTCGCCGCCGTGCGCGACGAACGGGGTGCTCACGCAGCCGCCGGGCGGGGCCACGCCGCCGCCACCGCTCCCGTTCAGCGCTTCAGTGCGCGCGGCCTGGGCGTCGAGCACGGCGGCCTCGTGCTCGAGCGTCTTCTTCAGCGACGTCAGCTTGGCCGCCGCGGCGCCACGCACGTGCTCGGCCCGCAGCTGCTTTGAGACGATCGAGAGCCGCAGCTGGGCGACGTTGTCGCGCTCAACGAGGATCGCTGCGGCCGAGCGCCGCCGGCGCGCCTGCACCGCGGTGAGCTCGGCCGTCTGCGCCTGGACCGCCTTGCGATCGGCGACCACACGCTGCATCGTCACCACGTTGCTGCGCCGGATCGCGGTCAGGTCGCGCACGCCGTTGACGAGCTGGTCGAAGCCCTGCGCGTTGACCACCACGCTGACGATGTTGGGGGGCGGCGACTCGTAATCTGCGCGCAGCTGGGCGGCCAGGGTCTGCTGGTCGCGGGCCTCGGTGCCGCGTAGGCTCGTCAGGCGTGAGCGCGCGGCGTTGAGCTGGAAGCTGACGTTGCTCAGCAGCCGCTCCTGGACCCCCAGCGCGTTCTCGATCTGCGCCAGCCGCCCCTCGAGGTTGTTGATCGTCCCCTGGTAGCCCTCGATCGTCCGGCTCTGCGCGGCGATCTGCGAGCGCAGCGCCTTGGCGCGCTGCTGCCCGGACTGGTAGCGGCTGTTCAGATCCGCCGAGCCCGGGACCGCGACCACGCCCAGCACGATGGCGGTCAGCAGAAACGGGTATGCGAAGCGACGGGCGTTGGGCATGCGGTCGTCGTGACGGCGTGCGCCAGCGCGATGTCCGGAGCGCGAACACCGCCAGGCAGCGACGCGGCGACGCTAGCAAGCTCCGCGGCAGAAGGTGGCCTTCTCCTGCGTGTGCAGTGAAACTTGCAGCCCGCTCAGCGGCCGGGCAGGTGGTAGATGTCGATCGTGCTCGACGACGCGCTCGAGCCGTAGGCGCCGGTCGGCTCGACGATCCGTCCGCCGGTCACGATTGGGCTGTTCCAGTGCCCGCTCGCCACCGGCAGCGCCCGCACCAGCGTGCCGCTCAGCGGGCGGCGGATGTTGAGCGTCCCGCCCGGATCGAACACGTAGAGCAGACCGCCCGCCACCACGGGGCTCGTCCCGGCGCTCTCCCTCTGCCACATGAGCTTGAGCCGCGGATGGTCGGCATTCGCCAGCTGGTAGGCAGCGGTGGCGGAGCCGTCGGCGACGAACACGTAGATGCGCCCGCGGCTCGACCACACCGCCGGCTGGGTCAGCACCTGGTTGCCGCCCGGCGTCGAGGTCTCCGACACCTGGCCGCCGAGCCGCCCACCGGCTCCCCCGGTGGTGCCGTTGAGGCGGTCGAGGTTGAGCAGGTCCATGACCCCCGCCTTCCCGGCCTGGACGGCAAGCCGGAGGCCGTGGAACGGCGGCAGGAGAGCCGGGGAAGCACTGCCGAGATCGAGGTCGTTGGCGTCCAGGTGAGCCTGGTCGGTGGGGGTCCAGTTGTGCAGCAGCCTGGAGGCGTCGGGCGCCAGCACGAGCACGCTGTCGCCCCAGCTGGTGCGCCCGTCGAACGGCCCGTTCCCGGTCGAGACGAGGATCCGGCCGCTCCCAGGCTCGATGATCGCCCCCGCCCGGCCCCAGATCGCGTTGTCGCCGTTGGTGTTGGTCACGCTGCACGAGCTGGCGGCGATCAGCCGGTGGCGATCGGAGCACTCGGTGTTCCACACGTGGATGACGCGGCCGCTGGCGCGGTCGATCGTGACCACGTGGCCGTCATAGGGCGGGACGTCGCCGATGTAGCCCCCCGTGACCGCAACCACCCAGCTGCCGGTCACCTTCAGCGCCGAGGCGATCTTCTCGTGCCGGGGGTCGAACGTGATCCGGCGCGACCACACCTCATGCCCCGTGGCCAGCGACAGCTTGTGGATGACACCGTTGGGACTGGCGCTGTAGATGAACCGCCGGTTGGGGTCCGCCGCCGGCGACGCGGTGGTCACCTGTGGGTTGCCCGGGGTGGAGTTGACGCCGGACGGGCGGAACTCCCACAGCCGGCGGCCGGTGCGCGCGTCGATGGCGATCGTTTTGCCGTAGCTCGTGGTGATGACGAACGCGTCGCGCCGGACGCCATTCACCGTAACGCCGGCGAGCCCGATGGCGGCGGAGTCGGCGATCCCGTCGATGTGGACCTCGCGCAGCCGCAGCCGCGGCGCCGAGGCGGACGTGATCCCGGTGTCGGCCGGGCCGGTGCCGCTGCTCTGGGCGTCGTCACCGAACTGGAACCAGTCGGCGGACGCCTTGGCGACGGCCGCCCCGGCGCCCGTGCGCGAGACAGTCGGAGTGGCGGCGCTCGAGGCGCTCACCGCGTGGCCGCTACACGCCGCGGCGGCGAGCGCGCAGCCCACGAGGAGGCCGCGCAGGGATCCAGCCCGCGTCACAGCCGGCGGTCGCCGGGCTGGCCCACCGTTGAGGTTCCCCCGTTAGCGGCGGCGTGTGACGACCCCTTGGCCGAGGGCACCACGACGTGACCGGTCGGTGCTACGCCCCAGTCGCCGTCGCAGCCGCTGAACGTAGCCGAGCCGTGGCGCGCCTGCGCCACCGTGGCCGAGACCGAGACCGCCGGGGTGGCGTTGGCGCCGGTCGTGGACGGCGGCTTGGCCGGCGTGGTGACGGTCTTGGTGGTGGTCGTCGTCGTCTTTGTGGTCGGCGTGGTCGTGGTCTTGGTCGTGGGCGTCGTGGTGGTCTTGGTGGTGGTCGTCGTCTTGGTCGTGGTGGTCGTGGTGGTCGTCCGCGTGGTTGTCGTCGTCGTGGTCCTGGTCGTCGGCGTCGTCGTGGTCGACGTCGGAGTCGTTGTGGTGGTCGTAGTCGTCACCGTGGGCGGGGGCGGCACGGCCACGATCGGAGGCAGCGACGCGGCGGTCGTCGTGCTGGTGGTTGTCGTGGTGGTGGTGGACGTCGGCGTCGTGGCCGGCGGTGGGGGCGGGGGCGGGTTACCGCCCGATGTCCCGCCGCCCGTGTTGTGCACCGCGCCCGTGCCGCCGTGCAGGCTCCCGCCGTTCGAGGCCGGCGCGCCCGAGCCCAGCTTCAGCGGCGCGACGGCCGAGCCGCGCGGCCCCGAGGAGGGAGCGGCGCGGGGGACGCCCACCAGCGGGCTGTGGCCGCTCAACGCGGCCGCGCCGACGGTTCCCTTGCCCGGCAGCGCGGGCTTGGAATTGGTCGCGACGTTGGCCGATAGGTTGCCGCCCGGGATGGCCGGACCGCTGAACACCTGACCGAGTGCGCCGAGTCCGTGCAGAGGTACGCCCCCGGTCACGGCGAACAGCACCACGATGATCGCGGCGGGAATCAGGACGGCGACAAGCGATGCCCCATAGATCTGTCGCCTCCAGGTGCGGACAAGACCCATTTTTCAGGAGGCTAGTCAGGGCCCTGACCGAAAGCCCCCAATTGGAGGTTCTTGTTACGAAAAGGCCGCATTACCTACACGAAGACGAACATGATGATTGACGCCGCTACGATCGGCCGCGTCCAAACGTGGGGCACCGGCAAATGGGTCGCTTTTCGATCGCACGCTCGCTGCGCCTGGCGCTGATCGGCCTGGCCATCGCGCTCGCGTCGGTTGCCGCGGCCAGCATCGCCAGCCTGTACAGCGCCCGGCAGCGCTATGAGAACGTGCTGGCCCGCAGTTCGGATCTCGGCACGGCGGTGGCCAACCTCACGAGCGCCGGCGTCGTCCAGGTGCAGATCCTGCACGATGCCACCGGGCCGCTCGCCTCCGCCGCGCGCGCCCAGGCGGCCAAGGCCTTCGTGCGCTCGGCCAGGGCCGCGACCGACCTGGCCGCCACCGACCCGACCAGCGCCCGGCTGGTGGCGCGCCAGATCGCGCTGCAGAAGATCGCCGCCGGGCAGGCCCTGCGCGGCCGCCTGAAGTCCGCCGGCGCCGGCGGGGCCACCCTGGCCAGCGCGGCGAACGTGGCCGATGAGCTCCAGGCGCGTCAGCGCGTCCGCCAGACCGATGCCTCGGACCTCGACCGCAGCCAGTCTCGCGACGCGATCACCATCGCCATCGTCGCCGGCGTGCTGGCATTGATCGCTGCCCTCATCCTCATCGCCGGGCTGGTGCGGTCGATGCGCCGTCCGCTCGACGAGCTGGTGGGCGCCAGCGGCGAGCTCGCCTCGGGCCGCCTGGAGCGTCGGGTGCACCCCGGCGGGCCGCGGGAGCTGCGCGAGCTGGGAGACGCGTTCAACGCGATGGCCGACGACCTGTCCCAGGCGCAGCATCGCATCGAGGACGAGCGGCGCCGGCTGGCGGTGACGATCGAGAGCCTCGGCGACGGGCTCATCGTGACCGAGTCAGAGTCCAGCGCCATCGTCACGATGAATCCGCGCGCCGCCGAGCTCATCCGCGAGCTGTCACCGGGCCGCAGCGTCGACGAGCCCGACAGCCCCCTGCCCGCGCTGAGCGCCGCGCTGGAGCGCGAGGTGGTCATCGACCACGCCGGGCGGATCCTGGCCGTCACCGCCGCCCGCCTCGGCGACGACGCCACCAGCGGCATCGTCTGGACCGTGCGCGACGTCACCGAGCGGGCCCGCCTGGAGCGCGCCAAGTCCGACTTCGTGGCCACCGCCTCGCACGAGCTGCGCAGCCCGCTGACCTCGATCAAGGGGTTCGTGGAGCTCCTGGAGCGCAGCCCGGACAGCATGTCGGCCCGCCAGCTCGAGTTCCTCGACATCATCCAGCGCTCCACCGACCGGCTCGTGGAGCTGGTCAACGACCTTCTCGACGTCGCCCGGCTGGAGGCCGATCACGTGGAGATCAACGCTCGCCCGATCGACGTCGGCGAGGCGGTGCAGGAGCTGGCAGAGCTGATCGGCCCCCGGGTGGCGGCCAAGCGTCAGACGCTCGACACCTACATCGCCCCCACGCTGCCGCTCGCCATGGCCGATCCCGAGCGGATCCGCCAGGTGATCGGCAACCTCCTCACCAACGCCCACCTGTACACGCCCGAGGGCGGCCGGATCCACATCGGGGTCGAGGCGGACCGCGCCTGGGTGAAGATCGTGGTCTCCGATACCGGGATCGGGATGACGCCGGAGGAGACGGAGCGGGCCTTCGAGCGCTTCTACCGCGCGCGCAGCGGCAACGAGTCGGCCCCGGGGACCGGCCTCGGCCTGTCGATCGTCAAGTCGCTCGTGGACCTCCACCATGGCGTCATCGAGGTGGACTCCGAGCCGGGCCGCGGCACCACGTTCAAGATCCTGATCCCCGCCGCCGTCGCGCCCGCCGGCGAGGACTCGCTCGACATCATCCAGGGACGCCGGGTGCTCATCGTCGACGACGAGGCCGACGTGGCCGAGCTGATCGCCGACCAGCTCGCGGGACTCGACGCGGAGACCACGATCGCGCGGACCGGCGCGGAGGCGCTCGCCGCCCTGCGCAGCGAGCGCTACGACGCCGTGACCCTGGACATCCTCATGCCCGAGATGGACGGCTTCGAGGTTCTGCGCCAGATTCGCGCCGATCCCGACCTGCGGGCGACGCCGATCGTGTTCGTCTCGGTGTTCTCCGCGCGCACCGAGCTATCGGGCGAGTGGGCGGTGGCCAAGCCGATCGACCCCGCCGAGCTGCGCAATGTACTGGCAGCGGCCGTTCGCGCCGGGCGCAGCCGCGTGCTGATCGTGGCCCGTGAGTCCATGCAGGCGACGCTGGAGCCGTCGCTCGGAGAGCTGGGTATCGAGCATCAGTGGGAGACGTCAGGTGCGGCAGCCGCACGCGTGTGCGGTGAGCGCCGCTTCGAGGTCGCGCTGATCGACGTCGGAATCCGCAACCCGCAGGCGGTTTTGCAGGCGCTGGATCTCCGAGGGCGTCGACTTCGGCGCGCGGTGATCCTATTCTCGGATGGCGAATCCCCGACTCCCTCGGGTATCGTGAATCTGGGGATCGAGGTTGTACCGGTCCAGGATGCTGCTCAGGCCCTCCTATCTGCATTGCGCGGAGATCGAGAACAAGTGAGTCGAGTTGCCGGTGGAGCTCAACACAGAAGCTGAGCTCACACGCGAGATTGCGCGGCTGCGCGCGGAGCTCGCTCGCCGGGAGCGCGAAGCCGCCGACAAGGAGGTGCAGCTCGAGCGCTACGCCGCGGACCTGCGCGAGACCTTCAAGGAGGAGCGCACGCTCACCCAGCAGCTGACACGCTCCTACCGCGCCACCGTGCGCGCCTTGTCCAACGCCGTCGAGGCCCGAGACGCCTACACCGGCAAGCACGCGGAGCGCGTGGCCGCCTACGGGATCGAGATCGCCCGCGCCGCCGGCCTGCCGCGGCCCGATGCGCCCGAGCTGGAGTTCGGCTTCCTGCTGCACGACATCGGCAAGGTGGCCGTCCCGGACTCGATCCTGTACAAGCCAGGCCCGCTGACCACCGAGGAGCGGGCGCTGATGGCCCGCCACCCAGCGATCGGCGCCGAGATCGTGGGCCAGATCGAGTTCCTCACCGATGCCACTCAGGTCGTGCGCTCCCACCACGAGCGCTGGGACGGGTTGGGCTACCCCGACGGGCTGGCCGGCGACCAGATCCCGCTGGCCGCCCGGGTCTTCGCCGTCGCCGACGTCCTCGACGCGCTCACCACCGATCGCCCCTACCGCGCCGGCTTCCCGCTGCGTCAGGCGCGCGCGATGATCATGGAGGAGTCCGGCAGCCACTTCGACCCCGAGGTGATCGACGCATTCCGTACGATCGAGGACATGACCTTTGTCCAGATCGGCCGGGACGCCTGATGACAGCGCGGGCGCGGGGTGCATGATGGCGGCTGGACCGGGAGAACGGAGGTGAAGCGCGGGGTCCTGGTCGTGGATGACGACCCGTTCATCCGCAAGCTCGTCTCCACCACGCTGGAGGACGTCTCCGAGTTCCAGCTCTACGAGGCCGCCGACGGCGTCCAGGCCGTCGAGGTCGCCGAGCGCGAGCTGCCCACGATCGTCTTCCTCGACGTGGACATGCCGCGCATGGACGGGATCGACACCTGCCGGCGCCTGCGCGCCAACCCCGCCACCAGCGGCGCCACCATCGTCATCCTCACCGCCGCCCACGGCGACCGGATGGAGGCCCAGGCCGAGGCCGCGGGGGCCGACCTGTTCCTGACCAAGCCGTTCAGCCCCTTGGACCTGCTGCGGCTGGTCGACCGCCTGGGCGCGCAGAACGACCGCATCGACGCTCAGTGAGCCCGGCCCGCCCGGGCCCCGGGCGCCTCAGCCGATTCTGGTCAGCACGATCGTGTTGATGACGAACAGCACCGCGAATACCTCCGTCCACCGGTTCAGGTTGCGCTCAACCAGTGAGCCGCCGCCGAGCGGCCCCGCACCGGTGCCGACACCGAAGGCGCCCGAGAGCCCGGCGTCCTTGCCCGAGTGCATGAGGATGAGGAAGATCAGCCCCACGCACAGGGCCACCTGGACGAGATCGAGAACCGCGGTCATGGCCCTGATGGTATCTGCTCGGACCCGGTCGCCTGCGCCTCGTCCAGCCGGTGCAGGATCTGCACCGCCTCCGCGCGCAGCGACCCGTCGAGCGCGGCGTGGTCGGCGTCGGAGAGCTTGCCGGTCCGCAGGTCCAGCTCGGCGTCCCTGATCTCCCGGTACTTGGCGTCACGCTCGGCCTCCAGCTCGGCGACGTCGGCCGCGGGGCCGTGAGCGTCGTCCGGGCGGCGCGCGGCGCGCAGCGGCGCCGAGATGAGATAGACGGCGGCGGCCAGCACGATCAGAACCAGCACGTAGGCCATGCTCACACCAGCTCGCGCTCGCGCACCGGCTCGGGCGCGGGGGCCGGCGGGGTAGGCGGCGCGGCTGCGCCCCGGCGGCGCACCGACAGGGCGCCGCGTCGCGACCGCGGCGGCACCGGCCACAGGGCGATGAGGCCGCCGAACGCTGCGATGATGGCCCCCAGCCACAGCCAGGTCACCAGCGGCGAGACCTCCATGAGAAACTGGGTCTTCCACGGATGGCTGACGAACCGCTGGGCCAGCTCGTTGATGAGGATGTCGCGCAGCTGGAAGATCGTGTTGAGCTGCGAGGCCTGCTGGGCCGCGGGCAGGCTCTGGACTGACAGCAGCGCCTTGGCGATCTTCACGTCGCCGGTGCTGATCAGGCCCTGCAGCGGCGTGACGTTCGGCGCGATCACCACCCACAGGTCGCGCAGGACTCCGGCGTCGAGGCCGACCCGGCTCTCGCTGGAGCCGTTGAAGAAGCGCCCGATGGGATGCATCGGGTCAAGCGACGGGTACAGGCCGTAGCTCGTGGTCAGCGTGGTCACGCGGTGGCCGCCCCTGCTCACCGCCAGCACCGCGCCGAAGGAGATCTTCTGGGCGGTTGCGCCGGCGGTGGGGCGCACGTACTTGATGTCGTAGCCGGCGACGCGGGCGCTCTGGCCGGGCAGCAGCGTCGCGGTGCGCTGATGCTGGAACGACGTCGACGCAGCCACCCCCACCAGCGCCACGGCCACGCCTGCGTGGACGATGTAGCCGCCGTAGCGTCGCCGGTTGCGCGCCACCAGTGCCAGCAGCGCCGCGCCGGCGGACTCGCCGGTCATGGCGCGCCGGGCCCGGGTGCCCCGGAAGAACTCCTGGGCCACAGTGGCGACGACGAAGGCCCCGAGGCCGAACATGACGTAGGCGAACCCGTGCTCGGTCACCCCGGGCACGAAGGCCAGTACGAGCAGCGTTCCCAGCCCCGCGGTCACCGGGAAGGCGAACGCACGGCGCAGCTTGGCGGGCGTCACCCGGCGCCAGGCGATGATCGGCCCGATGCCCGACAGCGCCACCACCACGAGGGCCAGCGGGACGACGAAGCGTGCGAACACCGGCGGTCCGACCGAGGTCTGGGTGCCGGTGATCGCCTCGGAGATGAGCGGGAAGAACGTCAGCCAGAAGATCACCGCGGTGAGGGCCACCAGGACCAGGTTCTGCAGCAGGAACACGCCCTCGCGCGAGATCAGCGAGTCGAGCTTGTGATCGCTGGTGAGGCGATCGCGCCGCCAGGTGACAAGCCAGACCGAGCCGACCACCATCAGCGAGATGAGGGCGACGAACGAGATGTTGAGCGTCGGATCCGAGACGAACGCGTGGATCGAGCTGAGAATTCCCGAGCGGACGAGGAAGTCCCCAACGATCGCCATGATGCCGGTCAGCAGGACGAGCGAGGCGTTCCACACCTTCAGCATCCCCCGCTTCTCCTGGATCATGATCGAGTGGATGTACGCGGTGCAGACCAGCCACGGCATAAGCGCGGCGTTCTCCACCGGATCCCACGCCCAGTAGCCGCCCCAGCCGAGCTCCGTGTAGGACCACCGCGCGCCCAGGAGGAGCCCGATGCCGAGACACAGCCAGCCCGCGAGCGCGAACCGGCGCGTGACCTGGATCCACTCGGCGCCGAGCCGCCCGCTGGCCAGCGCCCCCACGCAGAACGCGAACGGGACCAGCAGCAGCGTGTAGCCCGAGTACAGCATGGGCGGATGGACCATCATCGTCGTGTGGCGCAGGAGCGGGTCCAGCCCGGCGCCCTCGGTGGGCGGGCTCGCCGACGTCTTGAACGGGTTCGCAAACAGGACGTTCAGGCCGGTGAAGAAGACGGCCATCCCGAACAGCACCGCCTGCGCGTACGGCACGATCTCGCGCACTCGGCGGCGGGTGATCAGCAGCGCCAAGCTTGACCAGAACGCCAGCAGCATCACCCACAGCAGCAGCGAGCCCTGCTGCGTCGACCAGATGGCGGCGGCGCGGTAGAAGAACGGCGTGGTGGTGCTCGAGCCGCTGGCGACGACGTTGTACGAGAAGTCCGAGCTGATGAAGGCGACGTCGAGGATGACGAACGCGGTCGCCGCGATGCCCGCCACGACGTACATGGCCCGCCGTCCGGAATCCACCCACTCAACGACGCCGGTGCGGGCACCGTACAGCGAGGCGCCGAGCCCGTAGATAGAGCTCAGCAGCGCCAGGATCAGCAGTACGCGGCCGGCGTCGGCCATCAGGCTGGGCTACCCATCAATACGAGCCGGACGCCGCCTGGTACTTGGAGGGGCACTTGGTGGTGAGCGTTCCGGACTCGCCGACGAACGCGCCGGCGCCGCCCTCGTGGACGTCAACGAGCACGCCGCGGCCCGCGGCGAACGGGTCGGGGACCTCGCCGGTGTAGCGGACCGGCACCGAGACCTTGAGCTTGGGGTCGCGCACGCGGAACAGCAGGAAATCGCCGGTGCGACGTACCGAGCCGGTGAGGACCGTCCCGGCCAGGACGTAGGTCTTGCCCGGCCGGGCGCGGTTGAGCAGCTGCGACGCGGTGAGCTCGTCGTGGCCAGAGGCGAAGCTGGTGTAGACAAGCGCCGACGCCAGCAGCAGCGCGGCGGTCAGGGCGACGGTGAGGCGAACGGCCCGCTTGCGACTGGGATCCATGCCGCGGCCCATTTTCACACACCGCCCGACGGCCGGGCCCCACCGGCGGCGGCGTGGGGTCGGCGCGCGGACCCAAGCGCCGAGTTGCCCTGATCCGCGGGGGTCCGATTGTTAGCGCCAGATTAAGGCCGAGGGACTTTATGGCTCGGGCGCGAAACCTTTCTCCAGTGTTGCCGTTCCTCGCCTATGACAGTGCTCGCTAGAAGCAAAAGCGGCGTCCAGAGGATCAGGCGCCTCCGTGAGGGACAGACGAAGCGGGTCGCCGAGCGCGGCATTCAATCGAGTGCGGGCGTGACGACCGAGGCGACCGGCGGGATGCGCCGCCGGCGTGAGGCCGGCGGCATGCAGGACGAGGCGATCTACACCTGCGAGTGCGGCTTCGTGTTCCACGCGCCGGTGTCGACGTCCGTCGGCTGCCCGCACTGCGGCAGCGCTCAGGCCTGGTAGGCCGCCCGCTGCACTCGGCTCCGGGCGAACCGGCCCGTAGGCTCCCCTGAATTGATTCAATGCCCGCCGGGAGCGCGCAAGGAGGTGCGAACGCCGTGAAGAGAGCCATCATCGGGTTGCTGCTGGGTTGCGCCGCTCTGGCGTGCCTCGCCACGCCCGCGGTCGCGGCCGACGCCTACCCCGGTATGGAGCATCTGCACTTCGCCGCGGGCCCGTACCGGATCACGCCGGGGGCCAACCTCATCCTGCTGGACACCAACCACGTGCCCAAGCCGAACCAGGACGGCTACATCGTCCGGATGGCGCCCAACCTCCACTACGCCCGGCCCAACGGAAAGTGCTGCGGCGGCATCCCGCGTGTCGACGTCATCCACCTGCACCACGGCGTGTGGCTGAGCAACGGCACGGCGGGCGCCGGCGAGGGCTTCAGTCTCGGCGGGCTCTACCCGTTCATGGCCTCGGGCGAGGAGAAGACGGTCTACGAGTTTCCCCACGGGTACGGCTATCCGGTGGGCGCATCGGACGTCTGGATCCTCAACTACATGATCCACAACCTGACCTCCAAGGCGGCGCAGGTCTACATCACCTACGACCTCGACTTCGTCCCCGCCAGCTCGCCCGCGGCCGCGCAGATCACCCCGGTGCATCCGATCTGGATGGACGTCGAGGATCACCACATCTACCCGGTGTTCAACGTCTACCGCCACAGCGGCGTCCACGGGAAGTTCACCTTCCCGGACATGGCCAAGCACCCGTATCCCGCGGGCCAGCCGCTCAACGAGTTCACCGTCGACCACCCGGGAACGCTCGTCGCCACCGCCGGCCATCTCCATCCCGGCGGCCTCTATGACGACCTGGACCTGATCCGTCCCGCCACCAAGCCGGCGGCCGGGACGACCGCCGGAGCCGTGCCCGACTCGGTCCGCCTGTTCCGCTCCAACGCCCACTACTTCGACAAGCGCGGCCCCATCTCGTGGGACATGGCGATGACCGCCACCCCCGCGAACTGGCGCCCGCAGGTCAAGGCCGGCGACGTCCTGCGCATCAGCGCCACCTACGACACGACTCGTGCCTCCTGGTATGAGTCGATGGGGATCATGGTCGTGTGGGAGGCCTGGAACACCGAGGGCGGGACGGACCCCTTCGCCCACCCTCTTGACCAGCGCGGCCACGTGACCCACGGCCACCTGGCCGAGGACAACAATCACGGCGGGGCCTACCCACTGGCCACGACCGCCGCCGCCTATCGCGACTGCTCGCGCCGCACGGTCCAGATCACACAGTTCCAGTACCTCCCCGGCGACTTCACCGCCACCGGGGCCGACCGCTGCATCCCCACGGTCACCGAGGGCCACGCGCTGACGTTCGTCAACGACGACGCCAGCCCCCTCTCCCCCGGCAACCCACTCAATCCCTCGCGCGCCTACCTGGCCTCCGTGTTCCACACCGTGACCTCCTGCCAAAACCCCTGCGGGCTCAACACCGGCATCTCCTACCCGCTGGCCAACGGCACGGGCGGCTACGACTCCGGCCAACTCGGACTGGGCACCCCGGCCACCGGCAAGCTGAGCTGGAGCACCCCGAAGAACCTCCCGCCCGGGACCTACACGTTCTTCTGCCGGATCCACCCGTTCATGCGGGGCGTGTTCCGGATCGTCGGCTGAAAATCCGCCACGAGTCCGCGCTCACCCCAGCGGCCCGGTGACCGCCTCGGCGGCCGCCACGACCTCGCCGGAGCGCACCAGCGCGTAGGCGGCCTCGAGGTCGGGCGCCAGGTAGCGGTCCGGGCCCGGACCGCCGACCCCGCCCTCGCGCAGCGCTGCCACCACCGCCTGGCTCGCCGGCCCGGGCTCCAACGGCGCGCGCAGCTCCACCCCTCGGGCCGCGGTGACCAGCTCGATCGCCAGCACCCGGCCCAAGCCGTCGACCGCGCGGCGCAGCTTGCGCGCCGCCGACCATCCCATCGAGACGTGGTCCTCCTGCATCGCCGAACTGGGAATCGAGTCCACCGACGCCGGCACGGCCAGCCGCTTGAGCTCGGAGACGAGTGACGCCTGGGTGTACTGGGCGATCATCAGGCCGGAGTCGACCCCGGGGTCGTCAGCCAGGAACGCGGGCAGCCCGTGGTTGCGCGACTGGTCGAGGAAGCGGTCGGTGCGGCGCTCGGCCATGCTCGCCACGTCAGCGGTCACGATCGCCAGGAAGTCCAGGACGTAGCCCAACGGTGCGCCGTGGAAGTTGCCGTTGGAGGCGACCCGGACCTCGTTCCCCCCGCCCGCGATCACCGGGTTGTCGATGGCCGAGGCGAGCTCGCGCTCGGCCACCAGCGCCGCGTGGGCCACGGTGTCGCGCGCGCCCCCGGTCACCGCGGGCGCGCAGCGCAGCGAGTAGGCGTCCTGCACCCGCGGGTCCTCGGGCCCGCGGTGGCTGGACACGATCGGGCTGCCGGCGAGCACCGCCCGCATGTTGGCGGCCGATGCCGCCTGCCCCAGCTGGGGGCGCAGCCGCTGTAGGTCCTCGGCGAAGACGGCGTCGGTGCCGAGCAGGCCCTCGACGCTCAGCGCGGCGGTGATGTCGGCGGTGGTGAGCAGCCGCCGCAGGTCCTCGAGCGCGAGCAGCAACATGCCGAGCATCCCGTCGGTCCCGTTGATGAGAGCCAGCCCCTCCTTCTCCGCGAGCTCGACGGGGGCGATCCCGGCGCCCACCAGCGCCTGCGCCGCCGGGACCAGCGTGCCGCCGGCGTCGCGCACCTCACCCTCGCCCATCAGGGCCAGCGCGCAGTGGGCCAGCGGCGCCAGGTCGCCCGAGCAGCCCAGCGACCCGAACTCGTACACGACGGGCGTCAGTCCCGCGCTGAGCAGCTGCGCGTAGGCCGTCGCGGTCTCGCGCCGCACGCCGGTGTGGCCGGTGGCCATCGTCGAGAGGCGCAGCAGCATGAGCGCCCGCACCACCTCGCGCTCCACCTCGTGTCCCGATCCGGCGGCATGGCTGCGGATGAGCGAGCGCTGAAGCTGGGTGCGGCTCTCGTGGGGGATGTGGCGGCTGGCCAGCGCCCCGAACCCGGTCGACACGCCGTAGTGCGGCCGGGCGTCCTCGGCGAGGGCGTCGATCGTGCTCCGTCCCGACTGGATGGCGGCGAGGGCCTCATCCGACAGCCTCACCGGCGCGCCGCCCCGAGCCACCGCGACGACCTCGCCCGGCGTGAGGGGGCCCACGCCCACAGTGATGGTGCTTCGCTGGCTCTCCATTGCCCCCAAGTGTCCCGATCATGAGATTCGATGGCGGTCTCGCGGCGTCTGGACGCTCGGGAGGCGTCCGGTCACCGCGCATTTGGGTGTGGGAGCATCGAGGCCATGGCCAACACTCCCAACGTCTATGAGCAGCAGTTCGAGTACGACGATGCCGACCCGCCCGGCTACAAATCCGGGGTCACGCGCATCGGCGCGCTGGCGGGCGGCAAGGACAACGTCATCAAGGAGTTCGAGATCCCGCCGGGCGAGAGCCTCTGCCCCTACCACTACGAGTACGAGGAGGAGTGGCTGCTCGTGCTGGAGGGCGTCGTCACCCTCCGCACGCCCGACGGGGAGCAGACGCTCGCGCGCGGCGCGCTGGTCTGCTTCCCCGCCGGGCCCGCCGGCGCCCACAAGGTCACCAACGCCGGAGAGGAGGCGGTGCTGGCTCTGATGTGGTCAAGCGCCCGCGAGCCCGCGGTGTCCATCTACCCGGACAGCGACAAGATGGGCGTCTGGGCGGGCGATGACCACGTGCTCCTTCGGCGCGCCGACGGGAACGTCGACTACTTCGAAGGCGAGCGCAAGGCGGAGCTCACACGCCCGCCATCGTCACCTGCGTGAGCCGCAGGTGGTTGCCCGACGGGTCGCGGAACCCCGCGTCGATCCCGTAGGGGCGCTCCTCGGGCTCCTCGACGAACTCGACGCCGCGGCCCTTGAGCTCCTGGTAGCTCGCGCGGCAGTCGTCGGTGGTCAGGAACACCGTCCCTGCGACGCCCTTGGCCATGACGGACTTGATCTCCGCCACGGTCTCGGCCTCGAACACCGGCGGGCCAGGGATGGCCATGAGCACGATCGAGACCTCGTCCTGGCCGGGAGGGCCGACGGTGAGCCAGCGGAAGTCGCCGAGCTCGGGGACCGTCACGTCGGACTTGATTTCCATGCCGACCTTCTGGGTGTAGAAGGCGAGGGCCTCGTCCTGGTTATGGACCCACAGCTGGGCGCTGGCGATTCGCATGATTTCTCCTCCAAATGGGTGGGATTGAACTGATGCCGAGCACGCTAATCGGCGCCTGCTCTCCTGTCTTCTCGAAACGTGCTGCGTTGCGGGCGGCCGTAGGCGCGGACGATGCAGCTGGGCACAACCGCCTGTGCGGCCGCCGGTGGGAACGCCGCTCGGTAGGCGGTGGGCGATATGCCGTAGGTGCGGGTGAAGCTCGAGGTGAAGGAGCCGAGGCTCTGCAGTCCGACCGAGAAGCAGACGTCGGCCACTGACCGGTCGGTGTTGCGCAGCAGCGCCGCCGCGCGCTCCAGGCGCCGCGTCAGCAGGTAGACGTGGGGCGAGACGCCGAAGGCGCGCCGGAACTCGCGGCTGAAGTGGGCGCGCGACAGCCCGGCCGCGGCCGCCATGTCGTCCACGCCCAGCGGGTCGGCGTAGCGCGCGTCGGCGAGGTCCTTGGCGCGGAGGAGATGGCGGGCCCTGGGCGCGTAGAGCATGCATTTCGAGTATCCCAGTGCTGGGAGCCGGCGTTCACTATTCGGCGCAACCGTGCGCGCCTGCTAGGTTCAGGGGCAGCGGTCGTCCCTCGGCCGCGAGGCAGCTCGCTTGGGTACCGCATCCGGCGGTTCGGGTCAGCCATAGCCTCCCGAATCCGTTTCGCGGCCCCCGCGCCGCCAAGGAGTGATCAATTTCATGCAGTCCTTCGCCGACCTGGGCGTGTCAAGCGCTGTGGTCAAAGCCCTCGCGAACGAGGGCGTCCAAGAGCCGTTCGCCGTTCAGCGGCTCGTCATCTCAGACATCCTCGCCGGCCGCGACGTGCTGGCCCGCTCCCCCACCGGGTCGGGCAAGACGCTCGCCTTCGGGATCCCGCTGGTGGACCGGATCGCGTCTGACGGCCGCCGGCCGGCTGCGCTGATCCTCGCTCCCACGCGGGAGCTGGCGACTCAGATCGCCGCTGACATTCGCGGCATCGCCCACGCTCGCGCGCTGGCGGTCACCGCTGTCTACGGCGGCGTCGGCCTGGTCAAGCAGGCCAAGGAAGCCGCCCGGTCTCAGGTCCTGGTGGCAACGCCCGGACGCCTGGAGGACCTGCTGGCGCGCCGAGCCTTCACGCTGGACCACATCAGGATGCTCGTCCTCGACGAGGCCGACCGCATGCTCGACATGGGCTTTCGGCCCGCGGTGGACCGCATCGTGCGCGCGTGCCCGGCACAGCGCCAGACGCTGTTCTTCTCGGCCACGCTCGACGGCGAAGCCGGCGTCACCGCGCAGCGCTACACCACCGACCCCGTCCGTCACGAGGACGGGCCTTCGGCCCGCCGCGCCGCCGCCGAGGTGGAGCACCGGTTCGTCCCGGTGTCAGGCGAGGGGCGCATCGACACGCTCATCGCCGAGTTGGAGGCCGAGCGCGACCTGGCGCTCGTGTTCGTGCGTACCAAGCGCGGGGCCGACCGCCTGGTCAAGCGCCTGGACGCCCGAGGCGTCCGCGCGATGGCGATGCACGGCAACAAGTCCCAGCGCCAGCGTGAGGTCGCGCTGGCCCGCTTTGAGAGCGGCTCGATCGACACGCTGGTGGCGACCGACGTCGCTGCCCGTGGCATCGACGTCAGCGGCATTTCGCACGTGATCAACTTCGATCCGCCCCACGATCACGAGACCTACGTGCACCGCGTGGGGCGCACCGGCCGCGCTGGCCGCGCCGGCATCGGCATCACGCTGGTCGACCACCACGAGCGGCGCGAGCTGAGCCTGATGGCCGATCACCTCGGCATCGAGCACGACCTCGGCGGCGCGGCCCGGCCGGCCCACGCCCAACCTCACAGCCCGTCAAACACCTCGTCACACGCCCCGTCACCCCCGGCGCGGCGCCGTCGCCGCCGGTCAGGCCACCCGCGGCAGCACGAGCGCCGAGGGGCGCGCTGAGTCGCGCAACACCTCGACGTCCACCGCCCGCATCGCCTGCGCCGTGGCCGCGGCCGGGTCCTCGCCGGTCCCCGGGTTGCGGGCATAGCGCGGGTGCGCGCCTGACGAGACCTGCAGGCGGATGCGGTGCCCGGCGGCGAACCGATGGGCGGTGGGCCACAGACGCAGCGACACGCGCCAGGCGCCATCGTCTGACTGCGCAAAGCGCCCCGGCGCCACGCCGGTGAGCGCGTCGCACACGTTGCGCGACACGCCGGCGGCGTCGACGTCGCACACGCGTGCGAACACGTCGAAGTGGGGCGCGCTGGTCCGCAGCCACAGTTCCACGGAGACGTGGCCGATCGCCTCCACGGTCCGCTCCAGGACCGGGCCGGTGTAGGTGAGCACGTCGGCGCGCGCCTCCAGCGGCGCGTTGTCCACCACCGAGTCGCGCGAGAGCAGGATCGGCCCGCCCAGTGAGGGAGTCGGATCGGTCGGGTCGTAGCGGTAGGAGTCGCCGGGACCCGGGGGATCGCCCGGCGGCGCGTCGCGCAGCTCCCGGCCGGCGACGAGGTAGAGGCGGCGCTCCCGGGTACCGGGCGGCGGCCAGCTGGGCAGGTCGCGCCAGCCGCCGCCTGAGCGCTCGCCGGTGACCATCAGCCGCACCGGGCTCGAGCGCAACAGCCGCCGGTCCCCGAGCAGGTGGGCGCGCATCCAGGCCAGGCCGTCGCGCTCTGCCGCGCCCATCAGGCCCGGCGAGGTGTGCGCCCAGGGCCCGATGAGCAGCTGCGGGGCGCGGCCGGCGGCCTGGAGGGCCTCGTAGTCCTCCAGCATCCAGGGCAGCAGGATGTCGTACCACCCGCCGACGAACTGGACGGGCGCCGTGACGTGGGGGACGCCGCGCGAGAAGTCGCGGCGCGCCCAGTACGGATCCTCACGCCTCGGGCTGGCGAACGCCTCCTGAAACCATTCCAGCGGCGCCCCGGTGGCGCGCGCGTCGAGCTCGATGAGCGGGAGCTCGCCCACGAGCGCGTCCAGGCCGCGCAGCGCCCGGCCCAGCGCCAGCGGCGCCAGGCGCCGCTCCTGCGTGGCGATGATCACCAGCCACGATGCCACGCTCTCCAGCGCGAGACTGGACCCGGCGTACGTCTGGCCGTGGAACTGGGAGGCGCTGACGTGGATCGACAGCGCAGCAAGGTCGGGACCCGCGTCCGCCGCGATCGCCCACTGGACGAACCCCAGGTAGCTGGGCCCCAGGGTCCCGATCGCGCCGGAGTGCCACGGCTGCGCCCGCAGCCAGCGCAGCGTGGCCAGCCCGTCGGCGCGCTCGTCGAACGGGCTGAAGGCGCCGCCGGATCCGAACGTCCCCCGCACGCTCTGGATGACGACCTGCAGGCCGCGCTCGGCCAGCAGCCGGCCGAACAGCAGCGCAACGACCTGGCGGCGCCCGTAGGGCGAGCGGACGAGCACGGTGGGCCGGGGACGATCGGCACCCGCTCGGCTCACCCAGCGGTCGGCCAGCAGGATCGTCCCATCGTCCATCGGGGCGCGCAGGTCGCGCCGGCAGACCACCGCGCGGGTCTGCGCCCGCGGCAGGCGCATGCGGCGCGCCAGGATCTCGCTGACGAGCGTCAATCGAGCTGCCGCGGCCCGCTCATGGGCACAGGATCGCATGGTCCGGCTCCCGGCCCGAGATAATGCCCGCCATGCCCAAGGAGTCGCGACTGGCGCAGACCCCCGGCGGGAAGGTCCCCGAGGGCGCCGGCTGGTTCGTGCTCAACGCTCGTGAGGCACGCTGGCTGACGGGCGACTTCGGCGCCTACACGCGCTTTGAGGGCGAGGAGCGCTTCCCGCACCTCGGCATCAACATCGGCGTGCTTCAGCCCGGCCAGCCCGCCTGCTACTACCACGCCGAGAACGACCAGGAGGACTTCCTCGTGCTCAGCGGGGAGTGCCTCCTGCTCATCGAGGGCCAGGAGCGCCGCCTCCGGGCGTGGGACTTCGTCCACTGCCCGCCGTGGACCGAGCACGTCTTCGTCGGCGCCGGGTCCGGGCCGTGCGCGGTGCTCGCGGTCGGCGTCCGCAGCGGCGACCAGACCATCTATCCGGTGTCCGAGCTCGCCTTGCGCCACCGCGCCGGAGCGAGCAAGGAGACGCGCAACCCCTCTGAGGCCTATGCCGAGATCGCCGACGACGTGGACACCCCCTACCGGGACGGCTGGCTGCCGGAGTTGTAGATGACCGGCGATCTGAGCGGCGTCACGATCCTCGTCACCGGCGCCAACAGCGGCATCGGCCGCGCCACCGCCGAGGCGCTGGCCGCGCGCGGCGCGACGCTCTACCTGGCCTGTCGCAGCGAGAGCAGGGCGCGGCCGGTGATGGCGCAGATCACCGAGACGACCGGCAACGACCGGCTGTCACTCCTCACCGTCGACCTCGCCGACCTGGCGTCGGTGCGCGCCTGCGCCGACGCGTTCCTGCAGACCGGCGCGCCGCTGCACGTCCTGGTCAACAACGCCGGCCTGGCCGGCAGTCGCGGGACGAGCGCCAGCGGGTTCGAGCTGGCCTTCGGGACCAACCACGTCGGGCCGTTCCTGTTGACCAACCTGCTGCTCGACCGGCTGCGCGCCAGCGCGCCGGCACGGATCGTCACCGTCGCCTCCGACGCTCACTACCGCGTGGACGGTATTGACTATGACGCCGTCCGCCGCCCCACGCGCACCCGGACGGCGTTTCACGAGTACAGCATCTCCAAGCTGGCCAACGTGCTCCACGCCCAAGAGCTCGGCCGCCGCCTCGAGGGATCCGGAGTGACCACCTACTCGCTGCACCCGGGGGTCATCGCCTCCGACGTCTGGCGCGAGGTCCCGTGGCCGATCCGGCCGCTGATGAAGCTGCGCATGCGCTCGCCCGCGGACGGCGCCCGGACGCCGGTGTACTGCGCGACCTCTCCCGACCTCGCCGGCGACAGCGGCCACTACTACGAGGAGTGCCGGCTCAAGGAGCCCGGCAAGGCCGTGACCGAGGCGGCGGCCGCCGAGCTGTGGGAGCGCAGCGAGGCCTGGACCAGCGCAGCCTGAGGGTCAGCCGCCACCGTTGCCGTCGGGCAGCCTCCAGCCGGGCGAGGCGGGCAGCTCCACGGCCGCCACCGGGCCCCACGAGCCCGCCGCGTACGGTTGGAGCTCGGGCGGCCGGTCAATGACCGGCGCGCACACCTCCCAGAGGCGCTCGATCTGCTCGGCGCGCGTGAACAGCAGGCGCTCGCGGATCATCACGTCGTGCAGCAGCCGCTCGTAGGCCTCCAGCCCATCGGCGCCGTCAAAGGCCGCGTCCACGTCGAGCGTGAGAGCGGCCCGGCCCAGGTCGAGCACCGGCCCCGGAACCTTGGTCTGGACCTCGACGCGGATCTGGGGATCGTCGGAGAGCTCGAACACCAGTTCGCTGGGCCGGACGCAGCGTTCGGGCGTGTGATCGGGGAACAGCCGCAGCGGCGCGTTGGTGAAGCCGATCGTCACCGTCCGCCGGCCCTCGGCCAAGGACTTGCCGGTGCGCAGGTAGAACGGCACCCCGCTCCAGCGCCAGGTGTCGACCCACACCTCGAGCGCCGCGAACGTCTCCACCTGGGAGTCGGCGGCGACGCCCTCCTCGTCCCGGTAGCCCTCGTACTGCCCGAACACCACCCGGTCGCGGTCCAGCGGGCGGATGGCCTCGAACAGCTTGCTGCGCTCGAGGTGCACGGCGTCCGCGTCGATCCGGCTGGGCGGCTCCAACGCGACGATGCCCAGGATCTGGAGCAGGTGCGTCACCACCATGTCGCGAAACGCGCCGGTCTGCTCGTAGAAGCCGGCCCGGCCCTGGATGTCCAGCGCCTCGGGCACGTCGATCTGCACGTAGGAGACGTGGTCGCGGTTCCACACCGGCTCGAACATCCCGTTGGCAAACCGTAGGGCCAGGATGTTCTGGGCCGCCTCCTTGCCCAGGAAGTGGTCGATCCGGTAGATCGAGTCCTCCTCCAGGACCGTGTGCAGGGTCGCGTTGAGTTCCTTGGCGCTGGCCTCATCGTGGCCGAAGGGCTTCTCCACCACGAGCGCGCAGTTCTCGGCGATCCCGCTCTTCCCCAGCATCGTCACCATGTCACGCATCGCACCTGGCGGCACGCTCAGGTACACCAGCCGCTCGCCCTCTGCGCCGATCTCCGCCTCGGCGGCGCCGATCGCGCGCGCCAGCTCGGTCCCATCCTCGGCGCTCGAGGGGACGAAGCTCAGCCGGGAGGCGAACTCGTCCCAGTGCTCGTCCAACTCAACGCGGCCGTAGTGCTGCAGGGCGTCGTTGATGCGTTCGCGGAAATCGTCGTCGGAGCCCGGCGAATGGCGGCCGGAGCCGATGATCCGGAAGTCCTCCGGCATCAGCCCTTCGCGATAGAGGTGGAAGAACCCGGGGAACAGCTTGCGCCGGGCGAGATCGCCGGTGGCTCCAAAGAGCACAAGCACCCGGTTGGACGGGCGCTCCATCCCGGTCATGCGCTGATCCTTGCCGCCACGACCCCCACGCTACACGACGGTGAGCGTCGCGTTGCCGGCGCGTGGCCGCGACGTTCAGGCCCGGTTAGACCGCCGTTCACCGCCCCGCTGCGGGGGAATACTCGTAACGGTGAACGGCGCAGCACACGGACGTCGCGCGTGGTCCGGCCCGCGGCGCCGGCGGGCGGCGCTCCTGGCGCTCTGCCTCGCCGGCCTCGCCTGCCTGCCGGCGGCGTGCGGCGCCGGCGACGGGTCGCCCGCGGCGGCGGGCGGAGGCTCCGCGCACCGGGGAGCCGCGCTGCCCGCGGCGGCGGCGCAGGTGAGCGTTTCGGCCGACGCGGCTCTGCGCGCGGTCCCGCGCTCGTTCCTCGGGCTCTCCACCGAGTACCCTGCGCTGCCGCTGTGGGCGGACCAGATGCCGCTGCTCGAGCGCGCCCTGTCGCTCGTCCACGTCCGCGGGAACGGGCCGTTCGTCCTCCGTGTCGGCGGCGACTCGGCCGACCGCTCCATCTGGGACCCGTCGGCGGCGCCGATGCCCCCGTGGGCGTTCTCGGTGTACCCCTCGTGGCTGCGCCAGGCCCGTGCGCTGGTACGCCGCCTCGCCATCCGCATCCTCCTCGACCTCAACCTCATCACCGACACTCCGGACGCCGCCGCGCAGTGGGCGCGGGCGGCGCAGGCGGCGTTGCCCCGGCACAGCATCTTCGCCTTTGAGGTCGGCAACGAGCCTGACATCTACAGCCGCGCCGACTGGCGGGCCGTCATCGCCGGGCGCCGCTTCGACGGGCGGTCGCCCGCCGGCCCCGTGCTGCCCGACGCGCTGACCGCGCCCGACTACGTCCGCGACTTCTCGGTCTATGCCCGCGCGCTGGCCCAGGTGGCCCCTCACGTGATGTTGGCGGGGCCGGCCCTGGCCAACCCGGTCCACCACCAGCGCTGGATCACGACGCTGATCGACGGCGCCCGGCGGTCGCTGGGTCTGGTCACGATCCACCGCTACCCCTACACCGGATGCGCGGGGCGCCGCGGCACCCGCTCCTACGCCACCATCGGACGCGTGCTGAGCCCTGCGGCGTCGACCGGCATGGCGGCGGCGATCCAGCCGCTGGTGGACGATGCCCACGACGCCGGGCTGCCGTTGCGGCTCACCGAGCTCAACTCGGTCAACTGCGGCGGCCGGCCGGGCGTCAGCGACGCGTTCGCCACCGCGCTGTGGGCGCCCGACGCGCTGTTCGCGCTGCTGCGCGCAGGCGTGGACGGGGTCAACCTGCATGTCCGAGCCGACAGCGTGAACGCGCCGTTCGCGCTCAGCGCCGCCGGGCTGCAGGCACGCCCGCTGCTCTACGGCCTGATCCTGTTCGCGCGGGCACTGGGCCCGCGGGCGCAGCTCGTGACGGTCCGCTCCCACGTCCCGCGCGCGGTCAACCTCGGCGCGTGGGCGGTGCGCGTCGGGGGCGACACGCTGCACGTCGTGCTCATCGACAAGGGTCGGCGGTCGGCTCGGGTGGCGCTGCGGCTGCCCGCCCAGGGTCGGGCCCGCGTTCAGCGCCTCCTCGCCCCCAGCGCGCAGTCGCAGACCGGCGTCACGCTCGGCGGGCGCGAGCTCGGTGCCGACGGCCGTTGGCAGGGTCCGCCTGAGCGCCAGACGCTGATCGCGCGCGGCGGGACCTACGTGATGAACGTGCGCAGCATGAGCGCAGCGCTGCTCAGCGTGCGTGTGTCCCCCGGCGCGCTGGGCACGGCCATCAGCCGTGCCCGACCACGGCGTGGGGCACGTAGGGCTCCTCCAGCCGTGTGATCTCCTCATCGCTGAGCGACAGCCGCTCGGCCGCCAGCGCGTCGTCGAGGTGCTCGAGCCTGGTGGCGCCCACGATCGGCGCGGTCACGCCGGGCCTGTGCAGCAGCCAGGCGAGCGCGACCTGGGCGGTGGAGACCCCGCGCGCGGAGGCGACCGCGTCGGCGGCCTCCACGACGTCGAAGTCGAGTTCGGGCCGGTAAAGCGAGTCGGCGAAGGCGTCGGTCTGGGCGCGCGTGGTCAGCTTCTCCCCCGAGCGCGTGCGGTTGCCGGTGAGCATCCCCCGCGCCAGCGGGCTCCAGGGGATCACCCCGACGCCCTGGTCGATGCACTGGGGGATCATCTCGCGCTCCTCCTCGCGGTAAACGAGGTTGTAGTGGTTCTGCATCGAGACGAACCGAGTGGCGGCCACGGCCTGGGCCTTGGCGAACTCCCACGCCCACATGCTGCTGGCCCCGATGTAGCGGGCCTTGCCGGCCTTGACCACGTCGTGCAGAGCGTCCATCGTCTCCTCGATCGGGGTGCGGTGATCGAAGCGGTGGATCTGGTAGAGGTCGACGTAGTCCATCTCCAGACGCCCCAGCGAGGCGTCGATCGACGCCATGATGTGCTTGCGCGACAGGCCCTGGCCGTTCTCGCCGGGCATCGTCCTGCCGTTGACCTTGGTGGCCACGACGTACTCCTCGCGCATCCCGTACAGCCCGCGCAGCAACCTGCCGGTAAGGACCTCGCTCTCGCCGCCGTTGTAGACGTCGGCGGTGTCGAAGAAGGTGATCCCGCCCTCGACGGCGCGGCGCAGGATCGGCTCGGCGCCGTTCTCATCGAGCGTCCACGGACGGCTCTCGTGCTTGCCGTAGCTCATCATGCCCAGGCACACCCGGGAGACCCGCAGTCCGGTCCGGCCGAGGTTGACGTAGTCCATCGGTGCTCTCCCTGATCGCGGTTGGCCGGCGGCCGAGCGGAGCTTGGCCCGCGATCTCACTGATAGCAGGACTGCGGAAGGCTCAGGCCATGGCCGCCGCGGCGCGCGGCTGGGCGGCGCGACCGCCGTCGATGTAGCGCATCACGGTGTCGCCGAGGCCGAGGTCCAGCGTCACCGACCCGCCGTGGAGATGCAGGCGGCAGCCGTCGTCGGTAATCGTCGCCTCCCAGCCGTGGCGCTCCACGTTGCGCAGCGCCGCCCGCAGCACGTAATCGGCGCGTTCCTCGCGGGTGCCCTCGATCGGCGGGCGGTCGAGGGCGAGACCGAGCTCGTATTCGATGTCGGCCGGGGTCTTGTCGCGGAGCCGTTGCAGGTTGAGGTCGATCTCGGCGGCCACCGGGGCCAGGCTCATGTCGGTGAATGTCTTGGGATGCAGCGTCATGGTGATCTCACCTTCTCGTGGTCAGACGCCTCGCGGATACGCCCATCCAACCCGGTGCCCCGGGCCGCGGCATCGGCGACAAACGCGGAAGCCGGGTCCGTGGTCACTACGGCTGCTGCTCCACCCAGGACAGGATCTCGCGCGAATGGGTGAGGAACGTCCCGTCGGGGAGCTTCATGACGGGCAGCTTCCGGGCGCCGGTCTTGGCCTCGAGCTCATCGCGTGATCCCTTGCGCATGAACGGGATGGGGCTCCCATGGGCGGCGATCTCCTTGTCGTACTCGATCCCCTTGGCCTTCAGTGCCTCCTGAACTCGCCGGCACGGGTGCACGCGCGGGCCGCCCTCGTCGCCATGGCACACGTACAGCATGGGCTTGTCCGCCATCTGACCTCCCTCCTTCGCGATGCGGCGAGCCTAACGGGCGGGGCTCAACTGACGGGGGCGATCGGCCGACTTAACACAGTGGAACCCCCTCGACCCTGGATCCCCTATGTCCGTCAATCCCATCGGTGGCGTCAGCAGCCTCTCGGCCCTCCAGCAGCCGACCGCCGCTCAGGCCACCGTCCCCGGCTCCGCCACCGCCACCGCCACCGCAGCCCAGGTCTCCCCGAGCGCCGATGCGGCGCAGGCCTGGGAGGACGCGATGCGCGCCGCCATGGGCGACGAATCGTCGTCTGCCTCGGCACCGAGCCCACTCGCTGCTCAGGCCACCGCCACCACGTCAACGACGGCGGCGCTGACTCCGCAGGCCCTCGCGGCGCTGGTGTCCGGCGGCACAACCGGCCCCCCCGATCCTCTGATCACGTCACTGTCGGCGCCGACCGACGCCCCCACGCCCACGAGCGACGCCGCGGCAGGCTCGTTCGTCTGAGCACCGCCGGGATCAGGAACGCCGGCAGGCCGCCGGCCCACATGATCGTGGCGGCCACCCGCTGATCATGCAGGGCGCCCGGCCGGGCGGCGCTGAGGTCCACCGCGTAATGGTGATAGACGGCGCCGGGCGCCAGCCCCAGCCACGCGCCCACCAGCAGCATCGGCACCATGCACGTCGCCAGGCACGCCAGCCGCGCCCGCGGGCTGAGGCGGTGCGGGAGCGGGTCCACACCCAGCAGCGGTGCCCACATGAGCAGCGCCGAGAAGAGGTAGAGGGCGTGCTCGGCCTCGTGGGCCGGGTCGTTGCGCAGCGCCAGCCCGTAGACGGCCGGAACGTGAGTGATCAGCAGCACCGCGGAGAACAGCGTGACCGACCCCACCGGGCCCGCCAGCCGCGCCACCGGCGCTGAGTGCAGCCATCGCGCCAGCCGCCGGCGCCCGTTGCGCCCGAGCACGAAGAACGCCAGGCGGATGGGAGCCCCCGCGGCAAGCAGCGGGGCGACGACGAGCCACATCACCATGTGCTCGACCATGTGGGCCGACAGGCGCACATCGGCCTGGGTCCCGATCCCGGAGTACAGATCGACGACCAGCACCGCCAGCCCGGCCATGAAGCAGGCCGTCCGGCGCCGCGGCCAGCGGCGCCCACGGCGGTCGCGTCGGCTGCCGATCGCCGCCGCGGACGCGTACACGCCACCGGCGGCGGCGGTCATGATCAGGAACGCGATGCCGACCGAGCCGTCCAGGCTCCAGGGACCCGCCAGCGCGCGTAGGCCCATGGGCTACTGGAAGATCTCAGTGGTGCAGTCGCCGCCTGGCAGATGGATCTCGTGCGGGCGCGCGCCCTCCGCCTGCTCGTGGAAGTCCACGAAGAAGTCCGGATCGAGCGCGTAGGTGCCGTCGGGCTGGCGGTCGAGCTTGGTCAGCCAGCCCTTAAGGCCCGGGTAGAACTGGTTGTCCCAGGTCGAGTAGAGAGAGTTGGACACGTACACCCGTTCGCCGTCCAATGAGTTCTGGAGCATCTGCGGGCCGCCGTTGAGCGCTTCTGAGGCCTTGGGGTGGCCGCCGTCGCGGCCCAGCAGCCCGCCCAGCCACACCTGGGAGCGCAGCTGCGGGTTGCTCGGATCCGAGACGTCGTAATGGCGCAGATCACCGTGCAGCCAGTTGGAGAGGAACAGGTCTGAGTCGTCGAGTGACAGCACGAGGTCGGTGATGAGGCCGGGCACGCCGCCGGGCAGCGGCCAGCCCTCGAGTTCCTCGTTGGCGACGTCGATCACCTTGTCAGTCGTCCAGCTCCCGTTGCTGCGCTGGAAGCGGATGATGTTGCTCGATAGCGTGGCCCCGACGAACCCCTGGGCGGAGTCCGGGTCGTGCTGCCAGCGGATCTCCAGCGGGATCAGCCCCTCATCGCCGAGGTCGATCGTCTGCACCTTGGACCGCGACTCCAGGTCCCAGAAGTGCAGCCGCCGGCCGTACTTGCCCTCGCCCACGTCGGCGGGGTTAAAGCCGCCCTGGAAGGTGTTGGGCGCGCCCCACTCGCTGGAGACCAGCGTGTTCTGACGCGGCTGGTACCAGAAGTCGTAGGTGAACTGGACGCCGTCCAGGTCCCGCTCCCAGCGCTCGGCCACCGAGAAGTCGCGGGCATCGAGCACCGCGAAGCCTCCCGGGGAGTTGCCGTCGGCGTCGCCCAGCATGGAGATGGTCACGATGTCGCCGGGCATGCAGTGGACGGTGTGCGGCGCGCTCAGGCCCAGCTTCTCCTTGAGCTCCTCGCCCTCGATCACGTTCTTGATCGCCGGCCGGCGCGGGTCCGAGATGTCCAGCAGGTGGATCCTCGACGAGCGAAAGCCGGGGACGATCAGGGTGTCGCGCGAGAGTTGCGAGTGGCACGCTGACGAGCACGCGTTCCATCCGAAGTGGTGCAGCTCGTCGCCCACGTTGGGCATCTCGGTGCGATGCACGACCTTCCCATAGTCAGCGGACTCCGGGTCGACGTCGACGACGGCGACGAAGTCCGGCCGGTCAATCCCGGTGCCCTCATACAGGGAGGCGACGTAGATGAACTTCTCCGGCGGCTGCTCGCGCGCCACCTGCGGCGACGCGTATCCGGGGCCGGAATGCTCGTGTTCGCTCATCAGCGGATCCCTTCCTGTCTCGGAGTCTTCGGCGGCTTGCGCCACTCTACCTGTCCGCCGCCTGTTCTGCCGCTTTCCCGCACTATTTCGATCGAAAAACTCCTAAGCCGACTCCACCCGGCAGGCCACTAGCCTCCCAGGAGCGACCGCCCCCACCCCTGGAGGTTCCCATGAGCACGACGACGAGCATCCCTCCGCTGCGCGAACGCCGGGCCTGGAGGGCGCTCGAGCAGCACCACGCCGCCATCGGCAGCGTGCAGCTGCGCCAGCTCTTTGACGAGGACCCCAGCCGCGGCAAGCGCCTGGTCGCCGAGGGCGCCGGCCTGTTCCTGGACTACTCCAAGAACCGCGTCACCGACGAGACCCTCCAGCTGCTGATTGGGCTCGCGCAGGAGTCCGGCCTGGCCGAGCGCACCGAGGCGATGTTCACGGGCGAGCGCATCAACGTCTCGGAGAACCGGTCCGTGCTCCACGTCGCCCTGCGCATGCCCAAGGGCAGCTCGCTCGTTGTCGACGGCGTCAACGTCGTGGACGCGGTGCACGAGGTGCTGGACCGGATGAGCGCGTTCTCAGAGCGGGTGCGCTCCGGGGAGTGGACGGGCCACACCGGCAGGCCGATCCGCAACATCGTCAACATCGGGATCGGCGGGTCTGATCTGGGGCCGGTGATGGCCTACGAGGCCCTGCGCCATTACTCCGACCGGGAGCGTACGTTCCGTTTCGTCTCCAACGTCGATTCCACCGACTTCGTCGAGGCCACGCGTGACCTCGACCCCGAGGAGACGCTGTTCATCGTCTCCTCCAAGACCTTCACCACCCTCGAGACGATGACCAACGCCCGATCTGCGCGCGAGTGGGCGCTGGACGCGCTGAAGGACGAGTCCGCCATCGCCCGGCACTTCGTGGCGGTGTCCACCAATGCCGAGAAGGTCTCGGAGTTCGGCATCGACACCGCCAACATGTTCGGCTTCTGGGAGTGGGTCGGCGGGCGCTACTCCATGGACTCCGCCATCGGCCTGTCCACCATGCTGGCCGTCGGGCCCGACGGCTTCCACGAGATGCTGGCCGGCTTCCATGAGATGGATGAGCATTTCCGGGGCACGCCGTTTGCGCGCAACCTGCCGGTACTGATGGCCCTGCTGGCAGTCTGGTACGGCGACTTCTTCGACGCCCAGACCGTGGGCGTCATGCCCTACGAGCAGTACCTCAAGCGCTTTCCCGCCTACCTGCAGCAGCTGACGATGGAGTCCAACGGCAAGCACGTGACGCTGGAGGGCGCCCATGTGGACTACGACACCGGCGCGATCTACTGGGGGGAGCCGGGCACCAACGGCCAGCACAGCTTCTACCAGCTCATCCACCAGGGGACGCGGCTGATCCCCGTGGACCTCATCGGGTTCGGACAGACGCTGAACCCGCTGCGCAACCACCACGACCTGCTCATGTCCAACGTGTTCGCACAGGCCGAGGCGCTCGCCTTCGGTAAGACCGAGGAGGAGGTGCGCGCCGAGGGCACCCCCGACGCGATCGTCCCCCACAAGGTGATGGAGGGCAACCGCCCCACCAACACCATCCTGGCCGCGCGGCTCACTCCGCGCATCCTCGGCGCCCTGATCGCCCTGTACGAGCACAGCGTCTTCACCCAGGGCGTGATCTGGGGCATCGACTCCTTCGACCAGTGGGGGGTCGAGCTGGGCAAGGCGCTGGCGAGCCGGATCATCCCCGAGCTCGAGTCAGAGACCGAGCCCGAGCTCTCGCACGACAGTTCCACCAACGCGCTGATCCGCCGCTACCGCGCGATGCGCTGACCTCGCCGGCCGCGCCCCCACGGCGCGGTGGCGGCGAGGCGAGAAGGTGTGAGAAGCCAACACCTGGGGTGGGCTGGCAAGCCCCTCGGCGACGCCTACTGTGACAACTGTGTTTCCGATGACCTACGCCGCAAACACAGGATCGTTGCACGGGGGTGACATGCCGGCCGGCCGCGGGGGCGGGCCGACCGGCGCGGTGACAGTTGGGGGCGAGTCGGAACGTGGGGGCGGATCAGGATCGCTGCGGCTCAGCGGCAGCACATTACGTCGGGGGGTGGTTTCGAGCGGATCGGAGCCAGGGTGACCGGGGCGCGACGCGACGGAGGTGGACGCCGTCGCGTCGCCCGGCACCGGGCCTCGCCGGGCAGCCATCCACACCAGTCTTTACACGTCGGCGATCCGTGCGGGGAACACGGATCGCCGCAATCGTCGCGCCTGACGAGCGCGTCGTCGGCAAGGATCACCATGCGTTTGCGGCAACGCCGACCTTGCCGGACTCATACGAGCCGATCGCCGGGGGCGCGGCGATCGGCTCGCTATTTCTTGGTGGCCGTGGGCTCAGAACTCCTTGGCGGCGAGCACCCCGGACAGCAGCACGGTGGCCACCAGCCGGGCCCGCTTCTCGTTCTGGGGCAGCTCGCCCAGTCCGTAGCGCTCGAAGAGCACCCTCAGGTGCGCCTTGACCGCGTCGACGGTCAGATACACCTCCTCGGCGATCTGGCGGTTGGTCGCCGGCGTGGCCGTGTCGGTGGCCTGGACGGGCCGGCACAGTGCGATCAGGACCTTGCGCTGCATCGGGGACAGCGGCAGCACGGGCGCCAGGTCGCGGCTGGAGACCGTCGAATCGCCGGTCTTGATCACCGGCTCGCGGAACGTGATCTCCGAGTTGCCAACGACGATCCGGTCGTGATCCACCAGGCGGCGCCGACCCAGCACGCGGGTCTGGTTGATGAATGACCCGTTGCGCGACAGACCGTCGTCCACGAATGTCCATTCCTGGCCGACGCGTTCGATCAGCGCGTGTGCGCGGGAGGCCTCCGCATCGCCGGCCAGGGATACGTCCGCCTCCGGGTCGCGCCCGATCGTGACTCGCCACGTGGCCGGGCCCAACGGCAGGATCCGCTGGTGTCGCCCGGCGTCCCGCCAGACGAGAAATGGATGGCCGGCGCGCTCGGCGGCGATCACCTCCTTCAGCTCAGCCGGACTGCGATCGAACATCCGTGCACGCGCCGCCGTCGCGGCGGGCACCGGTCCGTCTCGACGCGTATCGCTCATCGCCACGAGCCTGGGTTCGCCATTAGGCCACCCAAAGCTACCGCACAGCAACGTCCAGCCGGTAATCCGTGACACGATCTACTCATGGTTGGGCGTTTGGACGTCGAGGCGGCATTCCAAGCCGCCGGATACCGCATCGAGGCGGTCATCGGGCGCGGCGGCGTCGGCACGGTCTACCGGGCGGTGCAATTGACGTTGCAACGCGATGTCGCCCTCAAGCTGCTCACCGCCGAGCAGAGCGCCGACACCAGCTTCCGCCGGTCGTTCCTGGACGAGTCGATCCTGGCGGCGAGCCTGGATCACCCCCACATCGTGCCGGTCTACGACGCCGGCGAGGTGGCGGAGATCCTCTATATGGCGATGCGCTACGTCCCCGGCTCAGACCTGCAGGGGATGATCCGTCGCGAGGGCCGCCTCTCCCCGCACGCTTCCGTCGCCATCCTGGAGCAGGTCGCGGGGGCCCTGGAGGCCGCCCACGGCGCCGGCCTGGTCCATCGCGACGTCAAGCCCTCGAACGTACTCATCTCCGGCGCCCACGGCGCCGAGCAGCCACTGCACGCCTGGCTTGGCGACTTCGGCCTCAGCCGCCGGATGGCCGATCCAGACGAGCAGCCGACCGAGCGTCCGCTGGGCACCGTGCACTACGTGGCCCCCGAGCAGATCCGCGGCGAGGCGGTCGACGGCCGCGCCGACATCTACTCCCTGGGCTGCCTGCTCTACGAGTGCCTCACCGGCGCGGTCCCCTTCGCCCACACGTCGGTCCCGGCGGTGCTCTACGCGCACCTCGAGGGGCCCATCCCCCTGGTGTCCGACCGCGGTATCGGGCTGCCGGCCGCCCTGGACAAGGTGATCGCATGGGCGCTGGCCAAGTCCCCAAACGACCGGCCGCAGCACGCCAACGAGCTGGCGCAGGCGGCGGCCCAGGCGCTGGGCGGCGCCACCGCCCGCGCCGGCTCCCCGCGGGGCCGCGCCACGTCGTCGGTATCGGGGGCCGGACCCCGGCCCACGCCCGCCGCCGTCCGCCGCAGCCGGGCGAGCCGCCCCGTGGTGGGCCGGCTGCTGGAGTCCGAGGACCTCCTGTCGCTGCTGGAGGACGCCACCGCCGGCATGGGCGGCGTGGCCACGCTCTCGGGCGAGGCGGGCATCGGCAAGACCACGCTGGCGCGCCAGCTGTCCACCCTCGCCGAGCAGCGCGGCATCCCCGCCGTCTGGGGCGTCGGGGCCAGCGCCGAGGCGGCCCGGCCCTACTGGCACTGGATCCAGGTGGTCCGGGGAATCGCCGCGCGTCGCGAGGGCGAGGAGGTCTTCAGGTCGCTGGGCGCCGTGGGCTCGTGGCTCTACACGATCGTCCCCGATCTGGAGCTCGGGCTCCCACGCCCCGGGGCTGTCGGCGCCGACGAGGGCCGCTTCCATCTCTATGACGCCCTACTGCGACTGCTGGAGATCGCCGCCGAGCGCACGGGGCTGCTGCTCGTGCTTGACGACCTGCACTTCGCCGACGAGGCGTCGCTGCTGGCGCTCTCCTACATCTCCCGCGCGGTCGGTGACAAGCGGATCCTCATCGTCTGCACGCAACGCGACCTCGAGCTCGAGCAGTCCCGGCGCGACGTGGCGCCGTTCTCGGAGCTGGTGCGCCCGACGCTGGGGATCGCGCTCAAGGGCCTGCCCGCCTCCGACGTGCGGCGCATGATCGAGAGCCGGCGCGAGGCTCCGCCGTCCGATGCGCTCGTGGAGCGCATCTACGACCTCACCGGCGGCAACCCCCTGTTCGTCTCCGAGCTGCTGAGCCTGCTGGAGGCCGAGCGCGACCTCGACGACTCGGCCGTCGCCGCCGGCGCTCTGCCGCTGCCCGCCGGGGTGCGCGATGCGATCACCGCCCGTCTGGACATGCTCAGCCCCGGCGGCCGCGAGGTGCTCGGCGTGGCGTCGGTGATCGGGCAGCAGTTCCGGGCGGGAACGCTGTCAGCGGCCGCGGGGACGCCCGCAGTCGAGCTGCTGGAGCTGCTCGACGAGGCGGTGCGCGTGCGGCTCGTGCGCCCCACCACCCAGTACGCCGACGGCTACAGCTTCGCTCACGGGCTCATCCAGGCCACTCTGTACGACGCGATCCCGCGCGGGCGCCGGCTGGAGCTCCACGCCGCCGTGGCCCGGGCACTGGAGCAGGATCCCGCGGTCGCCGCCGGCGAGGGGCTGGCCGAGATCGCCCACCACTACCTGGAGGCGGCCCCCGCCCACGACCCGCAGCGCGCCATCGAGTACGCGAAGCGCGCCGGCGACCGCGCCATGGACACGTTCGCGTATGACCAGGCGGTGGGGATGTACCGCGGCGCGCTCGGGGTCACCGGCCTGACCGAGCCGCAACGGGCCGAGCTGCTGCAGGCGCTGGGCGAGGCGCAGATGCGCGTCGGAGACACGGATGCGGCGCGCCAGACCCTGCTGCGGGCCGCCGACGCCGCTCGCGTCCGTGACGACCCGGTGGCGTTCGCCCACGCCGCGCTCAGCTGCGCCATCTGGGGGCTGAGCAACGGCACGGACGAGCAGCTGGTGGGGCTGGCCCAGGAGGCGGCGGCGCGGCTGGAGCGCGTCGACGAGCCGGGGCTCATGGCCCGTGTGGAGGGTTTTCTCGCCGCCGCCATCTACTGGTCAGATGAGGTGGAGCGCCGCGAGCGGCTGGCCGAGGACGCGCTGCGCCTGGCCCGGGCCGAGGAGGAGCGCCGCCACGACCGTGAATCGGCGCAGACGCTCGGCTACGTGCTGGGCCGCTACCTGCTCGCCCGCTGGGGCCCGCAGTCGGCGTGGCGCGACGTGCCCGTCTCCGACGAGGTCGTGGAGCTGGCCCAGCGCCTTGGCGACGCCGAGCTGGAGCTCCTCATCCGTAACTGGCGCATCACGGTGCTCATGGAGCTCGGCCGCTTCGCCGCCGTCGATCAGGAGATCGCCCGGGTGGAGCAGATGGCGGGCGAGCTGCGCCAGCCCCGCGCCATGGTCTTCCTCCCGCTGCACTACGCGGTGCGAGCCGGCACGGTGGGCAAGTTCGACGAGGCCGAGGGATTGAACTCGCACTCGGCCGATATCGGCCGCGAGCTGAGGGGCTCGACGAGCGAGCTGGCCGGCAGCGCCCAGCTGCTCATGCTCCGCCTGCTCCAGGGCCGGCTGCCCGAGCTCGAGCAACCGCTGCGCATGATGGCGGCGTCCCGCCCGGAGATGGTCGGCTACGCGTGCGCGCTGGCGGCGATGCTCACCCAGGCCGGGCGCCCCGCCGAGGCTCAGGCCGAGCTTGAGCGCCTCACGGCGTCAGGGCTCGACGGCTTCCCCAAGGACTGCACCCACATCCTCATGCTGGCGCTCGTGAGCGACGTGGCCGCCGAGCTCGGCGACGTGACCCGGGCACAACAGATCTACGAGTGGTTGAGGCCCTACAGCGGCCGCTGGGTGGTGTCGGCGGGGGCGTCGGCCCTGTGGCCCATCGACCGGTCACTGGGCCGACTGGCCACCGCCGTCGGCTCGATCGACGTCGCCCTCGAGCACATCGCCTCGGCGCGCGCCCAGAGCGAGCGGGCCGGAGCGCTCCCCTCTCTGGCCCTGACGACCCTGGACGAGGCCCGGGCGCTGCTGGCCGGCGGGCGCGCCGAGGACCACGCCCGGATCCGCCGGCTCGCCCGCGAGGTGCTCGAGCGCGCGCAGCAGATCGGGATGGGCTGGGTCGTCGACGCCGCGGTCGCGCTCGAGGTCGAGCTGGGCTTCGGGGTCGAGGCCGAGGCCTGATCAGCCGCGGGCGATCCGGCGCAGCGCCGCGATCCCCGGCACGAATAGGTAGTGGCCGCCGCGGACGGTGACGAACTGCTCGCGGCGGCTGAGAAAGCGCGGCGGCCGGCGCCGGTCTCCCTGAATCGTCATGCGGACCTCAGGCTGCCCGGGATCGGTGCCGGCGGTGAGGAAGTCGCGCTCGGCGCCCAGCCCGAAGGTGTCGCCGCCCATCAGCCAGTTGCCCTGGATCTGCTCGAACTGGCGTGCGATGCTCGCGTTGAAGCAGACGAAGATGAGCCCCCTGGCCGGGGAGTCCCCGTCGTCGACGTAGGGCATCCCGCGCCGGATGATCCGGTTGCGGCGGGTGCGCTCGGTGCGAAAGCCCAGCGCATCGCGCGGGTTGGAGCGGCGCACGTGCGCGCCGAGAGGGCAGAGCACCCCGTGGGGGTCGTCGCGGTAGCTGAAGTCGTTGATCTTCAGATCGTGCGCGGCATTCGCCGATGGGGATGGGGCGTAGTCGTCGCTCGGAGCCGGGCGGCGGATGAGAGACTCCCCGCCGGGCCAGCGACCGAGGATGCGAGCCTTGAGCACGGTCTCGGCGTCGTTCCCGCCCGGTGCGTGCTCGCGGATCCACGCGTTGAAGGAGTCGACGTCCTGCTCGAGCTTGCGCCACACCATGAACGTCCCGTTGACCAGCAGGGGGTCGCTCCCGCCGGGGACGACGCCGTCCTCGTCAGTGTGGCCCAGCACGAACTCCCCGATCCGGACGTCACGCCACTCGTCGACGAGCAGCCGCTGCAGCATGGAGCGCTGGACCCCCTCGCCCCGGCGCGAGCGGCGGTCCTCCGCCACCCCCGCGAGGGCGGGCTGCGAGAAGCCGTCGGTGAAGCCGAAGTGCTCGCGGTTGCCCTCCAGCATGTCGGCGCGTTGCTGGTGGACGCGGGCGATCCCGGCGGCATCGAGCTCGTCCCAGAGATCGCGCGCCGCGTCCTCGCGCGCGCCGGGGCTGTCTCCGTACACGGTGAACAGGACGTGGATCTCCTCGCGGAGCGCGGGTGCCCACTTGTCGGGGTCGTTGGCGTCGAGGTCGCCCAGGTGCGTGCGGGCCCGCCGGTGCATCCCCTCGCGAAAGTCGTCGTAGGGTGCGAACGTTTCGAGGTCGGCCCCCAGCCGCTCCAGGCCCGAATACGTGAATCCGACGTTCAGGCGCGTGGCCGGCCACTCGTCCCAGTCGCGCTCGGTGGCGATCCGCCGGTCCTTGACGAGCCGGGCCAGGAGCGCCCGAGCCGGCGCGGGGTCGCCGATGCGTGCCAGCAGGTAGGCGGCGTGGCAATGGCTGGCGTACCCGCGCAGGATGTTGCCCTGGATGTCGTGGCGGCCGCTCACGGGCCGAGGAGAGCACGGATCGCTGGAAGCTGGCGGAAGTCATGGGCCAACGCCGTGGGGTCCAGACGGGGCGCGCGCGGCACGAACCGCGCGAGCTCGGCGCGGAGGGAGAGCGCGCGGTTGATCTGGGCGACGGTGACCCCAGGCGGGATGGCGCTGACGACGTACGGGGTGGGGCTCCAATGGTTGCGATCGCAGAGATGGCGCTCGAGCTCGGTGACGGTGGGCACGTCCCCGGCACTGGTGAACTGACAGTGACTCCAGATGGTGAGTGCCTGCTCAGTGTGAGCCAGCGCCCGCAGATAGTCACGTGGCGGTCCGTCGAAGCGGCTGGAGAAGAACAGGTACGGCTCATCATGCATGTCGATGACCACGAACCGCGCGAAATGCGTGGGCGGTAACACACCGGTGAACGGCGACGCCGGAGGATCGGCGGGCCCGGCCCGGATCGGCGGCGCGTCCCGCGGCAGCTGCGTGCTCAGGTACGCGCGCAGTTCGCCGGCGCGCCCCGGCGTGACCGCCGTGATGATCGCCACCTGTCCCATCGTCACAGCAGCCGGTGCACCATCAGCACCAGGTCGTGCCAGCGACGCTCGAACTCGGCCGCCGAGGCGCCCCGGGTCTCGGCGAGGAACCGCTTGACCCGTGACTCCAGCTCGAGTGCCTGGGCGATCACCTGGGTCGAGGCGCCGGTCTGATAGTCAGTCCAGAAATGACCGACGCCGGCGTCGATGACATCCACCCACGCGTCCAGCCCGGTGGTGGGAACGGCGCCCGGGAACAGGGTCGTCGCGCCCCAGATGCTGCGCCACTGGATCGGCATGATGCGACCGAAGTCCGGGATGTAGGTCTGGTCGGAGCCGCTCCAGTTGGTCTCGAAGAGCAGGTAGGTGGGACGGCGCACATTGGGCCACAGCGTCCACCTCGCCAGGGCGATGACCTTCATCGTCAACAGCGGCTCGATGGCGATCGTGGTGGCGTTGCCGAAGGCGAACACGGCCATCAGTCGCAGCCCCTGCAACCGCCGGCAGCGCTTGACCTCGGTCACCGCGGTGACCGCCCCCCAGCGGCGGTACGTCACGTTGTCCCTCGGGCGGCGTGCCACAGAACGTCGCTTGACCACGTCGGCCTGATGTCCTGATGCGGAAGTTCGGTGCCAGGCGCACTTGTGCTTCAGGACACCTAGCTTATGTCCCCGGTCAAACCCATTACAGTTGCGGTGAGGGCACGTGACCGTGGCGGGATCCTACAGAGGGCACTATGACGCTGTCGTCATCGGGTCGGGGTTCGGTGGCGCCGTCGCCGCGTACCACCTGGCCGCCGGCACCGACCTCACCGTCCTGCTCCTGGAGCGCGGCATGCCGTACCCCCCGGGCTCGTTCGCGCGCACCCCGCGCGAGATGCGCCGAGCCTTCTGGGATCCCGGCGCAGGCCTGCACGGCCTGTTCGAGGTGTGGTCGTTCTCCAAGGTGCGGGCGCTCGTGTCCAGCGGACTGGGCGGCGGCTCGCTCATCTACGCCAACGTGCTGCTGCGCAAGCCGCCCGAGACCTTCGAGCCCGACCCGTCCGACGCCTTCCTGCGCTGGCCGGTGGCGCCGGAGGACCTGGCCGAGGAGTACGACGACGTCGAGCGCATGCTGCGCCCCAACCCGTTGCCCGCGGAGTATGTTGCGCCGCCCCCCGAGGACGGGGGCGTGGCCAAGACCCGGCAGTTCCTCGCCGCCGCCCGCGCCGGCGGGCTCGATCCGCAGCTGGCCCCGATCGCCGTGACGTTCCGCGCCAACGAGGCCGCCGGCGCCGAGCCGGGCGTGCCGTTCGGCGAGCAGAACATCCACGGCCGGACTCGCCACACGTGCACCCTCGTCGGCGAGTGCGACCTCGGGTGCAACGAGGGAGCCAAGAACAGCCTCGACTACACCTACCTGACCCGGTTTGTCTCCGACAACGGCGGTCGCGGCCGGATCTTCACCTGCTGTGAGGCCACGAGCATCGAGCCCGGCGACGACGGCGGCTACTGCGTCCACTTCGTCGAGCACGAGGCCGCGCGCGAGATGGTGCGGCGGCGGCGCCGTCCGCCGAGCGAAGCGCCGTCGCTGCTGGACGACGACCCGCTCGACCCGGAGGCCGCCGCGGTGTCCGGCGGCCCGACCCGCACCGTGACCGCCGGAGTCGTCGTGGTGGCCGCGGGGACGTTCGGGTCCACGCGCCTGCTGCTGTCCAGCCGGCCCCGCTTGCCCCGCCTCAGCGGGCAGCTGGGCCGGCGCTTCTCCACCAACGGTGACCTGCTGTCGTTCGCGCGCGAATGCCGCAACCCCGACGGCAGCTGGCGTGATCTGGACCCGAGCCACGGGCCGGTGATCACCGCCTACGCCGAGCACACCGACCACGGCCGACGGCTGTGGATGCAGGACGCCGGCGGCCCCGCCATCTCGGAGTGGGCCTGGCAGGCCGGGGAAGTGGCCCGTGACCTGTGGTCGGCACGGGCGCTGGTGCCCGCTCTGCTCTGGGGGCGGCGCGGCGGACGGGTCAGCGGGCTGATGGCTCGGGCGCTGGGCTCGGCCGAGGCGTCGTCCGCGATGCTGCCGATGCTCACCATGGGCCAGGACGTGAGCGGCGGGCGCTTCCGCCTGGAGGGCGACGGGCTGGCCCTGCACTGGGACCCCCGGGGGTCGTCGGCGTCCTACTTCGACTCGGCGGTCCGCCTGGCCGAGCGCTTCGCCCGCCACCTCGGCGGCCGCCTTGGGCCATCGCTGTACACCAGCCGCGCGCCAGGGCTGACCGCCCACCCCCTCGGGGGCTGCCCGATGGGGCACGACGCGCGCACCGGCGTCGTGGACTCCCACGGCGAGGTGTTCGGCTATCCGGGCCTGTTCGTCGCGGACGGATCGATCATGCCGGGGCCGGTCGGGCCCAATCCGAGCTTCACCATCGCGGCGATGGCGGGGCGGATCGGGAAAGTCGCGCGCGACCGGGCCATGGCGGCGCGGAGTGCGGGCCGATGAGCCGCTCGCCCGACCCCCACGGCGTGACCTGGAGCGAGACGTTCACTGGATGGCTGGCGTTCGGGCAGACGGACTTCAACCAGTCGATGCTGCCCGAGCACCGCGAGCCGGCCACGGCCGGGGTCAGCGTGGCCATCCCCGACCTCGACGCCTTCCTGGCCGCCCAGTCCGATGGCGGGATTCGCGACGCGGCGGCGCTTCCCGCCGAGGTCACCGAGGGCCACATCCGCTGCGACGCGTTCGGCGGCGAGCTGACCGTGCGCGGCGGCGCCTTCCGGGCCTTCGTGCCCGCCGGGCAGAGCGAGCCGCGCGATGCCCTGCACCTGCGTATGCGCTACGAGCTCGTACTGGAGGGGCCGGGTGCCCGGACCTACACGTGCGAGGGATTCAAGCTGCTCGAGAACGATCCGGGCTATGACTCGTGGTCTGATGCCACCACGCTGTTCGTGACCCTGGGCGACGGCGACGGGCCGGTGGCCATCGGGGTCCTGCGCATCAGCCCGCTGGCCTTCATGCGGGAGCTGGCGACCTTCCGCGGGACCGGACCGTCTCTGCGCGGGCGGATCGGCGCGGTGATCCGCTACCAGACGTTCTTCGCCGCGAGCATGGCGCGGACGTACGCCGGCCCGCCGGTGAGCGGCTCCCGGCCGAGCTTCCCACAGGACCAGCTCGAGCCGCCGTGGGCGCCGGACCGGCGCCCGCCGGCCGCGCCCGCCGCACCCGAGTTCGAGCCGCTGCCCGGCACCTCTCTGGGGCGCTCAATCGTGCCGTTCGCGGTGCCGGACCTGGACTTCCCGCTCAACCTGCACCGCCTGCGCCGGCTCGACGCAGGCGGCCGGCCGGTCGCTCCGACCCGCGGGGCGGTCCTGCTCGTGCCCGGCTCCGGCGTGCGCGCCGAGATGTACTACGGACAACCCGTGGGGCCATCGTGCGCGGAGGACCTGCTGCGCCGCGGCTATGACGTGTGGGTCGAGAGCTGGCGCGCCTCCATCGACCTGCCTCCCAATCCCTACACCCTGGACCACGCCGCGATGATCGACCACCCGCTCGCGGTCACGAAGATCCTGGACGTTCGCGCGCAGGAGGGCGCCGAGGACGCGACCCTCAAGGCCGTCGTCCACTGCCAGGGGTCGATCAGCTTCATGATGGCGGCGGTGGCCGGCAGGTTGGACGAGCGCGTGACCCATATTGTCTCCAGCGCCGTCTCGCTCTTCATCGACGTCACCGCGAGCACCTGGCTCAAGCAGCGCCTCGCCATGCCGCTGGTCAGCACGACGTTCGTGGGCCTCGACGCCCAGTGGGGCATCCGCCCTGGCACCCCCACGGCGGGCGCGTTCGCGGCGTTGGCCAAGCGCATGGAGCGGCCCTGCGGCAACCCGACGTGCCAGGTGGCCAACTACATGTACGGATCGGGCTGGGACGTGCTCTTCCGTCATGTCGACGGGGAGGGCAACCCGTGGGTGGCCGACGCCGTCCACGAGTGGACGGGCCGCGAGGTCGGCTACACCCCGCTGAGCCTGATCCGCCAGGTGGCCGAGTCAACCCGCCACGGCTATATCGTCCCTTCCGGCTCGCCGCCGCCCGGCACTCCGTCCGCTTACCTGGCCACCCCGCCCCGGACCCGCGCCCAGATCACCTTCATTGCCGGCGACCACAACAACATGTTCCGCTGGCAGGGACAGCACCGGGCCAAGCGGTTCTTCGACGAAGCCGGCCGGCCGGGCCAGGCCGACTTCGTGGTGCTGCCGGGCTTCGGCCACCTGGACACCTTCTGGGGTCGCACGGCGCCGGAGGTGTCCTTTGAGGTCATCGCCGCCGGCTTGGAGTGGGAGCGTGACGCGCCCCCGCCCAGCGAAGTGACCGGCCACCCCGTCCAAGGTGAACCGCTGCCCCCGCGCCGCGGCCGAATCCTCAGCCGTCCGAAGCGTTCATGGCGAGGACGCTAGGCGAGGCGCAGCACGTCGGCGCGCATCGGCGCCACGAAGCAGCGCTCGCCCGGCCGCTCCCCCGGCGTCCCGAGCCGGGCGAACGCGGCGGCGATCTCCTCCCGCCGTGCGTCGAACGCGGGCCCTCGCTCGGGGTCAACGCTCACCGTGCGGGCGCGGAAGGCGTCGACCCCGGTGAGGCAGATGGTCACGTCGTAATCGACGGTCGCGGCGCGCTCCAGGCCCACCCTGCCGGCATCGGCGATGGCCGCCTGGGCCGCCCGGCGCACCTCCAACTCGTCCTCCACCAGACTGGTGAGCGCGAAGAAGTCCCCTTCGGCCAACGGCTCGGCCACGTACACGGCCCCGTCCGGCCGCAGCACGCGGCGAGCCTCGCGGAGCGACGCCTCGGGCGGGACGTGGTGCAACGTGCGCATGAACACGGCCACGTCCACCGACCCGTCGGACAGCGGGAGCTGCTCACCGCGGCCGACCAGGTAGCGCGCGCCGCTCCCGTCGTCGCGTCCCCGGGCGGTGGCGAGCTGCTCCTCGGAGATCTCGATGCCGATCGGCCGGGCGCCGAGGGCAGCGAGGTCGCGCACGAGCCCACCGCCGCCGCAGCCGATGTCGACCACGTCCTTGCCGGCCGGGGCGACCAGGCGCGCCAGCATCGCGGTGTCGATGTCGGGCTCAGCGGGCAGGCGCGGATCGTAGCCGCCCCGCCAACCTCATCATCGTGCTGGAGTCCGGGCGGGTCGTTGAGTCAGGGTCACATGACGCGCTGATGCGTGCTGCGGGCACGTACGCCGAGCTGTATGAGCTGCACGCACGCGGCTATCGCTGAGCGACGCGTCCGGCAGGTGGGCCCGCCGCGCGCGGCGCCGGCGATGCCCCACCCAGGCCACGACGGCCAGGGTGAGCGCGATCGGCACTGTGGCGGGCAGCAGCAGCCCCGGCGACAGCAGCGAGTCATAGAGCACGGCCAGCGTCATCAGCAGCCCCGCGGCCCGGACCTGGGCTCGCTGCCCGGCCAGCGAGCTGCCCAGCAGCGCGGCCAGGAACAGGTCGGGATAGCCGATCGTGGTCCCGCCGATCCGCGCACCGGTGAAACGCGGCCCGTGGAAGTTGTTCTGGGCGGCCGCCAGCAGCGCGGTCTGGTGATAGCCGAACCCGGACGCCAGCAATGTGATGTCCACCACGGACATCGCCACCACCCCCACCAGTAGCCAGCGACCGGGGATCAACCGCTGAAGCGCCGCCCCCACCGTCAGGCAGGCCAGCGCGGTGACCACGCCGGTCCCGACGTGTCCGCCTATGCCGGTAGCCCACATGGCCAGCCCGCCCGCGACTGCGGCGAGGGGCAGCATCACCAGGCGCGCGCGCACCACCGCCACGACCGCGACAAACGCGAGCATCGGCGTGGTGATCGCGGCGGCCAGCACGGTCGGCGACGCCAGCGTGGGCGCGACGAGCAGGCCGAACGTACCCACGATGATCGATACCGGCAGCAGGGCGGTCCACGCCGGCGAGCGCAGACGCGCCAGCCGGGGGAACGGCGCCGAGCGCGGGAGCATGACGAGAGCCCCCTCGAGTACGGAGGCAGGGATCCCCGAGAGAGCGCTGTGAAGACTCAGGCTGATGACGATCTGATCCTGTGTTCGAGTGGTGAACGAGCACGTCGGACCGCCGCGCCCATACGCGGCCATGCGGCCGCGAAGGGGCACGAAGTGCATCAGTCGATCGCTGCGGGGAAGCCGCGCTCTAGATTCCCGGCGGGCGATGACGCAACTCGCCGGTGCTAGAAGAATCCCCGACCAGGATGGGAGCAAAACCTCAAGGTTTCCTCAAGATCTCTGGCTGCGTCCCCGCGCGGACCGCCCGGGCCGCACGTCACGCACTGCCTTCCCGGAGCAGTTCGTCGATCAACGCCTGCGGCTCCAGCGCGCCATCCCGGGGGCGCTCCGGGACCGCGGCGCCCGCATCGAGCAGCATGCGCACGATCGCGGTGTACGGGGCCTGCGCGATCTCGGCGACGGTCTGCATCGTCGGTCCTCCCTCGCTCATGGGGGACGTGGCCGGTTGCGACGTGACCGCGGAACCTGAGGGGCGGCCGCCGAACGCCGCCGCGCTGCGGGCGGTGAGGTGCGTGGGAGACGGCCGCGCGGAAGTGCGGCCTCAGCCGCCGCGGCAGGAGGTTCACCCGCCGGCGCGGCGGGAAGCGCGCTGCCCAGGGCATGCTCGGGGTCGATGAGCATGATGAGCTGGTCGCCGATCGCGGCGATCTGGTGACCCAGTGCGTCGTCGGACAGCGCGGCGGGTATCTCCTCGATCCGGTCCGTGGCGACCTGCACCACCCCCTCCACGGTGTCCACGATCAACGCCACGACACCTGTGGAGACCTCGATGACCAGGATCCGCGTCGAGCTCGAGACCTCGAGGGTCCGCCCCAGCCGGCTGGAGAGGTCCAGGACCGGAAGCACCCGTCCGCGGACGTTGATCATCCCCTGGATGAGTCCCCGGGCGGCGGCGGTCACCCGGGGCGGCGTGTAGCGGATGATCTCGCGTACGCAGGCGATGGGCACGCCGTAGCGCTCGCCGTGCAGCGAGAACACGATCAGCTGGCGCTCGGGCTCGGAGTGGACCGCGCCGTCTGTCACCACTCGAGCCTACCTGGCGCTACAGCTTGACCGACTCACTCAGCTTCTCATACGTCGGGGCGGTGACAGTGACCGTGACCTTCCCGGTGCCAGAGCCGGGAAGGGTGACCTTCGCGACGCCCTTGCTGTTGGTCTTCTGGGTGTGACCCTTGACCGACACGATAGCCCCAGACACCGCGTCGCCGGCGTCGGTGACGGTCACCGTCAGCGCGTGTGCGGTTGAACGTTGATATTTCGTTGGATCGCCGAGGCTGTTAGGTTCCCGGGATGGCCACCATCCCGGACTCGGTGCGCGCTGTCCTGGAGGGCCCGAGGCTCGCGCATCTCGTCACCCTCGAGCCGGACGGCCGCCCGCAGGTCTCGATCGTCTGGGTGGGTCTCGACGGCGACGAGATCGTCGCCGCCCACCTGCCCGAGCACCGCAAGATCCGCAACATGCGCCGTGACCCACGAGTGGCGCTGTCGATCGAGGCCGGGACGCGCAACGCGATGGGACTGGACGAGTACGTCGTCCTACACGGGCGCGCCCGCGTCACCGAGGGCGGCGCCCCGGAGCTGCTCCAGCGGCTCGCCCACGTCTACCTCGGGCCCGACGTGACCTTCCCGCCCATGGCGAACCCGCCTCCGGGCTATATCACCCACATCGCCGTGGAGCGGATCGGCGGCGTCGGTCCCTGGACCGAAGGCCACTGACCGCCGTCATTCCCACACCGGCGTCACGAGACCTGAAAGACTCGGCGTTCCGGCTCCAAGTCTCAAAGGGAGGTTCGTCATGGCCGAAACCGTCTATCGCGTCACCGAGGTCGTGGGGGTGAGCAGCGAGTCCTGGGAGGCCGCGGCCCGCGCCGCAATCGAGACGGCTGCCAAGAGCGTGCGCGAGCTGCGCGTCGCCGAGGTGGTCCGGCAGGATCTCACGATCCAGGACGGGTCCGTTCTCAACTACCGGATCCGTCTAGGGATCTCGTTCAAGTACGACCCCGAGTAGGAGTCGCCGGGCGCTCGCTTCGGGCATCGGCTGCCCGAAGCGAGCCCGGCGGTTCAGGCGCCGCCACCGGGCAGCGGACTTTCGTGCCACAGCGCGTCGCCGTCGTGGTTTGAGCGCAGCCAGCGGGTCGCGTCCTGTCGTCCCATCGCGATCAGCACGCGGGCGAACTCGGGAGTGAAGAGCAGGAAGCTGAGCAGCTCGGCGTGCCCTACGTCGGTGCCCCCGCCGACGATCCGGGCGAACAGCGAGATGTCCGGGTGACGGATGAGCGTGGCGGCGCCTGCGTAGTGCTCCTGAGCGACCGCGAGCGCCCGGCGCGCGATCGCGTCGCGCTCCGCCGGGGCGATCACGATGTACGGGACGCGGCGTCCCGCGGGCGGGTCGCCCGCGGCCGCGAGCACCCGGTTGATCGTGGCCAGCGTCTGCACGTCGGCGGTGAGCTGGTCGCCGAACAGGCCGCTCATCACCTGGCCGACGCCCTCCAGAGCGTCGGGCCGCTCCGGGCCCGCCAGCGCCGGTCCCGAGGGGGCGGCCAGTGAGCTGAGCGCCACCACCACAACCCGTGTCGCCCCGAGGGCGAGTGCCGGCTTGATCGGCGTGTTGAGCCGGGTGCCCCCGTCGGAGTACCAGCCGCGGGCGGCCTCGGGCTCCGAGACGTGGATCGCGGGAAACGCCACTGGGATCGCGGAGGAGGCCAGCACGTGCTCCTCGCCCAGCGGGGTCGGCACATAGTCAATGCCCCGCCGGGCATCGGCTTCCGGCCTCGCGGCGCCGCAGTGGAACACCACCGAGCGACCGGTGAGCGCGGAGGTTGCCACCACGGCGGCGGCGTCGACGTCGCCAGAGCGGAGGTTGGCCTCGATCTGAGCGAAGTCGACCCACCCGCGCATGGTCCGGTGCAGCGGCCCGGGGAGCAGCGACGTCAGGCGGGCCCCGCGGATGCCCAGCACCTGGCGTGTGTCGCCGCCGGCGAGAACGAGCGCCACTGTGTCCGGTCCGGTCATGGTCCCACTGCCGCCGCCGCGATCCTACCCCCGGGGCCTCCACAAACATAGGTGGCGGCGCTCGCCAACATAGGTGCTCCTCCCGATGTGCGCCGCGGCCGGCGCCCGTAGCGTGGCCAACTGTCAGCAAGTCCCACCAACCAGGAGGACCACTCAATGCCGCGTTACTTGGTGCACCGCACGTTTCCCGACAAGCTGGAGATCCCCGTTGACAACGGCGGCGCCGACGCATGCCGGGCAGTCGTGGACCGCAACGCCGAGGAGGGCGTGACCTGGGTGCACTCGTACGTGAGCGCGGACAAGCGCACCACATTCTGCATCTACGACGGGCCGACGCCCGAGTCGATCCGCAAGGCCGCCACCCGCAGCGACCTGCCGGTCGATCAGATCACCGAGGTCCGGGTGCTGGACCCGTACTTCTACGCCTGACCCCAGGCCAAGGGACCCAAGGAGGAATCATGCTCACTCTCATCAAACGCACATTTGCTGCCGCTGTCGTCATCGCCGCCGTGGCCGCGCCCACCGCCGCGTTCGCGCGGCCGGTGACGGATGAGCCGGGGTCGCCGTACCCGGTCGTAGCGGCACCGCCTCCGGCCGCGCCCGGCGCCGGCCACGCAGCCGCGAGCGCCTCGCCGAGCTTCCAGTGGGGCGACGCCGGCGTCGGAGCCGGAGGCCTGCTCGTGCTCATCGGCGTCGGCGCCGGGGCCGCCGTCGCGTACCGCCGCCGGGCGCACCGCCCGCTGGTCAGTTGACGCGAGCACGGACCCTCGCGCGAGCGGCCGGGCGGGGCGACGGCCCGGCCGCTCGGGCGTTGCTGCCCTCAAACCACGCGCCACACAGGCTCGGTTTCGCGGGCGTGTAGCGTGAGGTTTCAGCTCACCTCGGAGAACCCGGGATCGGCGGAGATCTCCAGGCGTTCGTCCTCCTCGACGGAGGCCAGGCGCCCCCGGGGCAGCCAGCGCACGGTGACGATGAACGTGACCGCCATGATGCCGGCCATGATGTAGAAGACGGTCTGCGTCGAGTGCGCGAATGCAAGCTGGACGTCGTGGACGATCGCGTGCGGCTGGCCAGCGCCGCTGCCCCCGCCCGCCGCGCTGCCGAACGAGCTCGCCACCCGGTGGGCGACATTGCCGGGCACTCCGGCGTGGGTCAGCGCACGGACGACGTTGGTCTCGTTGCGGCTGATGAGGATGGTGCCCAGGATCGCCAGGCCCAGCGTGGCCCCGAAGTTGCGCGCCGTTTGCGTGATGCCGGTGACCTCGCTGTAGCTGGTGGCGGGCGCCCGGTTGACCGCGTCGGTGCTGGCGGTGCCCAACATCAGTCCCAGGCCCGCGCCGGCCAGAAGGATGTAGGGCCGCTGCGCGCTCAATGACAGGTCGGTGAGCTTGTGGGCGAGCAGGTAGAAGCCGACCGCGCCCAGCACGCTGCCCCACACCACGGCGGGGCGCGCCCCACGACGGTCCAGAATGCGCCCGCCGATCTGCGCGGCGACCACAAACCCGATGAAGAACCACAGGATGTAGATGCCGGCGTTGGACGACTTCTCGCCCAACGACACCTGCGAGTACACGCTGGCGAAGAAGAAGAACGGAACGAACACCGCCGACATCAGCCCTAGCGCCGCGGCGTCGGTGGCAAAGCCGCGATCCTGAAAGATCTGCAGGCGCAGCAGTGGCTCCGGGCTGCGCAGCTCCTCCCTCACGAACGCCACCATCAGCACGAGGCCAATCACGATGCAGGCCCACGTGCCGACGCTGCTCCACCCCCAGCTGCTGGACTGCTGGAGCCCCAGCACGGTCAGCGCCATCCCGCCGGTGATGAGCACCGTGCCGCGGTAATCCAGTGGCGCTGGGTGCCGCTCGTCGTCGGGATGCGAGCGCCAGATGAGCCACAGGGCGGCGAGGGCCACCGGGATGTTGATCCAGAAGATCGCGCGCCACGTCCACTGCGTCAGGTAGCCGCCCGCGATCGGCCCGATCGCGGTCAGGCCACCCGAGATCCCGAAGAAGATGGCCATCGCACGACCCCGCTCGCGCAGCGGGAAGGACGCGACGACGATCGCCACCGCGGCGGGGAACATGACCGCCGCCGACGCCCCCTGGACGACCCGGAAGCCGATGATCCACGGCGCGGCGATGCTGCCCTTGGGCGTGAACCCACAGGCGGCGGAGGCGAGCGCGAACCCGATGACGCCCAGCACCACCATCCGCCGGCGGCCGAGCACGTCGCCGAGCTTGCCGCCGAACGCGAACAGCGCCGACAGCGCCAGCAGGTAGGCGTTGATGACCCACTGCGACTCCGTCTCTGTCAGCGACAGCTCCTTCTCGATCTTGGGGATAGCGATTGCCACGATCGTCTGATCGATGAACGTCATCGCAACCGCGAACACCATCGCGGCCAGCACCAGGTTCTTGTTCGGCCTGCCCATCTTCCATCCCTCTCCGGGTCGCTCGCGCGCGTGATTCTGACCACTTCGATCGCTTCTGTCCAACTGTGTCGAGCGACGCTCGACGGCCGTTCCCCGGGCGTTTCACAAGCGACCCGGTCGCGATTGTCTCTCACCCCGAGGACGTGCTGGGCCTCATCCACGCCGCGGCGCGGGCGGTGCCTGTCGCGGGGTAGCCCGTCAGGCCTGGCCGTCGTACGGCGGGTCAGCCAGGACCACTGACGTCTCGATCTGGCGCTCCGGGATCGTCCAGTAGCGGGCGAGCAGCGCCGCCGTCTCGTGGGGGCCGACGAGCGCGAAGCCGTGCCGGGCGTAGAAGTGGATCGCCCAGTCGGCATCCGCCCAGGTGCCCACGAGCACCCGGCCCCGAGCGAGTGGCCGCAGGTGGTCCAGGAGGGCGGCGCCGACGCCGCTGCGCTGGCAGTCCGGCAGCACGTACGCGTGACGGATGAGGTCGACGTCGTCAACCGCCTGGACCCCCATGACGCCGATCAGCCCCGCGCCGCCCTCATAGCCCCAGAACCGCACGCCGGCCGCGATCTCGTGGTCCAGCTCGCTCGCCGACATGTACGGCTCCTGCCACCGGTCGGCCGGGATGACGCCCCGATAGGCCTCGGCGGCGGCATTGACGATCTGAAGGATCGCCGCCCGGTCCTGATCCCGGCACGGCCGGATGGCGCCGTCCCCGGTCATCGGGCGATCACCCGCAGCTCGCGGTCACCCACGGCCACGACGTCGCCGGCGTGCAGCTGGCGGCCCCGGCGGTCCTCGCGGTCCCCGTTGACCAGGACGGCCTCGGTCGCCAGGAACCCCTTCACCTCGGCTCCGGTATCGATGATCCCGGCGAGCTTGAGCAGCTGGCCGAGACGGATCGTGTCGCCCCGAATCGCGATCTCGGTCACCATGCCCGCAACGCTATCGACTGTCCAGCTGGGAGATGGCGACGCGCCACGGCTGGTACGCCCGCGTGGTGCACGCCAGCCCCCCGCTCGGCCCCAACATGGTGCGCCGCACCGAAGCCGTCCTGGAGATCCTCACCCGCCAGGGCGCGACCGCCACCGAGGCCGTGACCTACGCCGCGCTCCTGGATCGCCATGTGTTCGGCGGCGCGCTCCAGGCAGCCGCGGAGCGCGATCTCACCACCCGCTACGGCCTGGTCACCCCCGACGAGCTGACCGCGGCGATCGCCGCGGCTCGCGACCTCGTGGCGGCAGACGGCCGCTACCCGGTGCTGTCGAGCTGGATGGCCCGCCCCACCGTCACCACCCCGCGCGAGCAACTCGAGCTCAGCCTCACCTTCCTGCTGGACGGGATCGCCGGCCGCCTGCCGGACAGGCCCCGACGTCAGCGGGTCAGCCGCAGGCGACCGGACCCATCTGCTGCTGCACGGGCTGATCGATGACTAGCTCGTACGGGCCCGAGGCGCCCTCGATCCGATCATCGAGGGTCACCCGAGTGCCGGTGATTCGGACCGTGCCACCCGCGCCGGGTGCGGCGGGGTCGCCCAGCGAGACCCAGCGGTACCGCAGCCGCGTCGGCCGGCTCGTGGTGACCACTGCCTGGAACCCGAGCCCTGACGCTCCCTGGCAGCCGAAGCCGTCCGCAGGCGAAGCGCTGACGCTCACGATGTGAACTGTGGGGGGCACGTTGGGCGCGAGGCCGCGCCCGATCGCAACGGCGCCGATCGCCAGCGCGAGCACTCCCAGGGTGATCGCCAGGACACGCTGGCGAGACGCCCGGCGCGAACGGTTGACCCGCGGGACACCATGCGGCGCCGGCGCACGGGTCGGCACCGCGGTCGCTCCCCGCGGCAGCGGGTACGGGCGGGAGGACATGACGGGAAACCCCTTCTCGCATGCCAGGAAACTGCGATAGGCGTCGAGAGCCTCGGCGCGGGCCGGCTGCAGGTCGCCGGCGGCAAGCGCCTCACTCAGCGGTTCTCGCGCGACGACCCCATAGAGCATCTCCAGCGGCCGGCCGTGCTCATCCGCCAGCGGCTTCGCCCGGCCTGAGCCAAGCGACATGGCGGCGGTGAGGTCCTCGGTGGTGTACACCAGACGCAGCGACCCGACACCGGCACCGCTGAGCTCCGCCCGGCCCAGCGTGCCCGACTGGACACTCGGCGATGACTCGGCGAGCTGTTCGTGGAGGTCGCGCCTGACCAGGAACTCGGGCGCCAGCAGCGTCCGATAGCCCTCGCGGCGGCCGCGAGCGACCAGAAACGGCCACGCGTCGACTTCATCGCGGGCGGTGATCACCAGCTTCCCCTCAGCTCTGACTGCGGCAACGTGGCCTCCAGCCGCTGGACCGTCCGCTCGAAGTCCTCCATGACGAGCGACCGCAGCCGTTGAAGCTGAGCCAGGCTCTGCTTGGCGGCGTCGTCGGTCTCCTTCAGCGCGTTGTCAATGTCCTCGAGCGGAGCGGCCATCCACTGCATGTAGGCGCTGATGACCCGGCGGCTGAACGGCACGCCGTAGACGCCGGCCAACAGCTTCTGCGCGGCCAGCGCCGCCGGGCCGCCCAGCGCCGCCGCGAACGCGTCCAGACGACGCGCCCGGAACGCCTTGCGCCCCTCCTCGCGCAACGCCTTCAGGGGCGCGGAATCCAGCGTGGCCTCCACCTGCTTGAAGAGATCGGGCAGGACGGCGCTGAACGGAGCGTCGACGTTCCACGGGCGCAGGTTCGCGCCCCGCGTCTTGCTTACCGTGCCGTCGACGATCTGCGCGAAGCCCCGCCCCACCGCGCTGACAGGGATGAGCCGGACCACCTGGTGGCGGCTGTGGTCGTGAACGAGCGAGCTGAAGTGCTCGAACTGCATGAGGGCCGCGATGACGCGATCGAGCCGGTCCTCATCGGTCGCGTCCGGCGGCTCGCCGAAGCCGCGCACGAGGTCCCACTTCGTGAGCACGAATTGGATCGGACAGGCCGCGTTGGCCATGAAACCGAACAGTGGCTGAAGCGTGTTGCGGAAATAGATCGCCCCCGCCGGGATGTCCTGCAGCAGCTGCCACACCCGGTACCCGTCGATGACCCCCAGCAGCGCGTCCGCGCTCTGCATCTGGGCGACGAGATCGCTCAGCGCCGTACCGCCGCCCTCCTGTCCACGCTCCAGGATCTCCCCTGCATAGTCCAGATAGGAGACGCGCAGGACCGGCGCTCGGGCGCCGTCGCTGTCATCGGCGACGACGCAATCGAAGACGAACTCACGCCGGTCACCGGTCCGGGTTCCAGCCGGGAAGGGCTTACTCGTGTCGCTGACGGTGCCGTAGATCTCAGACAGGAGAATCCGGTGCTCGGCGTTCGTGTCCAGGCAGTAGCGCCGCCGCGGCCCGCGGTGGTCCAGCTCGTGGAACATGCTCGAGAGAAACACCGTCTTGCCGCTGCCCGAGCCGCCCAGCGCCACGATCCGAAATGTGGGCGGCTCGCCGCCAAAAGTCGACGGCGACGCCGGTGCTGACGTGGACCGCCGCCACCCGCGGATCAGCCTGACGAGCGCGGTGACCATCACCACCGCGACGAGAATTCCTAATACCGCCCCCACTGCCTCGCCCCTTTCCGCCGCCCCTTGCCCCTTGTCACACAGAGCGCGGACGCGGCTCCGTGATACATCGGAGGCGATGCGTCGGCCGCGAGGCGAGATCGGGCTTGCGCAGCGCCACCAGCTCGGCTGCGCTCGATGAATCCGGCCCGCTCGGCCTCGTCGGCCAACCCGCTCGCGGACTGCTTGGTCTCGTCGAGCAGTTCGGCCAGGCGCGTGATCGTCGGCTGCTCGGCGGCGACGGCGCGGATCACGAACCCGAACGACGGCCGCATGCCCTCGATGCCGCGCTCGTCCATCGCCGTGGCCAGCCGCTCGGTGAGCGCGCGGTAGCCCCCGGCGATGAGGATCGCCAGATCCTTTCCTGACTACATGAGCCGAACTATTGCCAGGCGGACCTTCGGCCGAGAACGCCTGAGTATTTGCACGCCCCTTCACGGCGGCGCATACTCACACAATGAATGCGCGCGACGTCGAGATGGCGGCCGCGGACGTGGAGCGATCCGGGCACCGCGCGCGGCGCTGTCTGGTCACGGGCGCCGTGGTGGGCGGGCTCGCGGTCGCGGTCATCCCGATGTCGTCGGGCTTTGCCATCGCGCTCGGCGTCGGCGCCGCGCTGCAGATGTCGGCGGCGCTGCTGCTGTGGCTGTCGCGGCGCGAGCGCATCGAACGGCTCGCCCTGGACCCCTCGGCCTACGCGATCCCCGAGGTGGCGCGCTTCGGGGCCCGCGTCTGCGCACTGCGCGAGCGACGGCGGCTCGCCGCGTTCATCGACGCCGTGGTCCACGATCGCGGCAGCCCCCTCGAGCTACACCTGGTCGCGCGCGCCGCCGTATACGGACAGCAGCTCGACACGCTCGCCCGCGAGCTGGCCTCGCCCGCCGTGCGCGTGGAGCCGGCGATGGCGGTCGCGTGCCGCCGCCTGCTCACCCGCCCGGTCGAGAGCCCGCTCTACAACCCCAACCTCCCCGAGGAGGACCTGCGCGCCCTGCTGCTGCGCATCCGCGCCGGCATCTCACACGGTGACCTGACCGGCGGCCTCACGGCCTGACCCGCGCCTCCCGGCCGGCGAAGGCCGCGTGCCCGGCCTCGGAGAAGCTTTGCCGCCACCCATTACGCTCTGCATGAGAGCGATGACCTCGATCCTCCCCAGCATTGTCGACGAGGGTCGACGTGTCCTCGATGTCGCCCACGGCGAGGGCGCCACGCTCGCACTGCTGGGAGGGGTCGCCATCCGCCTCCACGCACCCGACATCCCGGCGGCGCTCGACCGCGAGTACAAGGACCTCGACTTCGCCGTGCCCAAGGGTCGCGGGCGCGACGCCAGCAAGGTGCTGGGCGACAGCGGATATGAGCCCGAGGTGTCCTTCAACGCCATGAACGGCAACGAGCGCCTCCTCTTCCATGACCTCCAGCACGGGCGTCAGGTGGATGTGTTCGTCGGCTCGTTCCGCATGTGCCACGTCATCCCGCTCACCGAGCGCCTGTCGGCGGGACAGCCAACGGTGCCGCTGGCCGAGCTGCTCCTGACCAAGCTGCAGATCGTCGAGCTCAACGAGAAGGACGTCCGGGACACCCTGCTCCTCTTCTACGGCCACGAGGTCGCCGACCACGACAACGATGCCGTCAACGGCCACCGCATCGCCCAGCTGTGCGCGAACGACTGGGGCCTCTGGCGCACGATCACCACCAACCTCGAGCGCTGCCGCGAGATGATCGGCAGCTACGACCTGCCTGACGAGGACAGCCGTCGCATCGCGGACCGGTTCGGCGCCGTGCTGGACCGGATCGAGGAGGAGCCCAAGAGCCGTGGGTGGAAGCTGCGGGCCAGAATCGGCGAGCGCAAGCGCTGGTACGAGCTCCCCGAGGAGGCCCGGGAGTAGGCCGCCTGGCGACCTGGCCGGTCAGTCGGCGACGCCCAGGCCCCACCCGCCGTCGATCACGATCTCCTGGCCGGTGATGTACTCCGAGGCGGGCGAGGCCAGGAACAGCGCGAGCCCCTTGATGTCAGCGGGCTGGCCGACGCGATGCATCGGGATGTCCTTGGACATCGCGGCCTGCACGTCGGGATGGTGGGCGTGACCGCCGCCGATGTTGGTGATGAAGAACCCGGGCGCGATCGCGTTGACCGTGATCCCGTAGGCGGCGAGCTCCAGCGCGGTCGAGTGCATGAAGTGCCGGGCGCCCGCCTTGGCCGTCGCGTAGGCGGAGCCGATCGCCGGCTCGACCTTCGTGGCGGCCAGCGACGTCGTGACGATGATCCGGCCGGAGCGCCGCGAGCGCATGTGGCGGGCCGCGGCCCGGGCGGTGGCGAAGATCCCGTTGAGGTTGATGTCGATGACCCGGCTCCAGCGCTCGTCGGTGTAGCGCTCGAGCGCGCCCTCGTCCACGCGCGGGCGCTGGCCGCCGGCCCAGGCGCCGACGAACCCGATGCCGGGATCGATGCCGGCGTTGGCGAACGCCACGTCAAGCCGTCCGTGGATCTCGGCCGCCTCGTCGACCACCTGATCCAGGCGGGCATGATCGGTCACGTCCGCCACCGCGCCGCGCACGTCGAGACCGTCGCCGGCGAGCCGTCCCACGTGCCGCTCGAGCGCGCCCTCATCGACGTCGATCAGGGTCACCCGCGCGCCGTGGGCCGCCAGCGCCTCTCCATAGGCCAGCCCCAGTCCGCTGGCTCCGCCGGTGACAATCACTCCGTAGCCGGTCACGTCGAAAAGCGGGTCAGGACTCACGCTGGCTGCTCCTTCGGTCTCGTTGGCCGCGCGAGCCTATCGCGGCGGTGCGGCCGCGTCTGGGCGCTACGGGCGGCCCGCGTGGGCGGCGGGCTGGCCCGGCGCCGCGAGCAGCCGGCCCGTGGACCCGGGCCCCTCGCTCATCGCCGCCTCCATCCCGCGCCACTTTGCCGCGGCGATGAACAGCGTCCGGCCATCCTCGCCGCCCAGCATGCAGGCAAAGCAGCCGCGATCCACGGGCACCTCGCCGAGCACCTCGCCGCCCTCGTGGACGCGCACACACGACTGGCCGGGAACCGTGGCGCACCAGACGGCGCCATCGGCGTCGGCGCAGATGCCGTCCGGCGCGTGCTCGACCTCGGCCCACACGCGGCCGGCTGACAGCGTCCCATCGTCAGCCACGTCGTAGCCAATGAGCGCGGTGGCACCCGAATCGGCCACCACGAGCGTGCGCCCGTCGTCAACCAGTGCCATGCCGTTGGGCCACTGCAGGCCGTCCGCTACACGCTGGACGCGGCCATCGGGCCGGACCAGGACCACACTCCCCTGCCCACCGTTGACATAGGCGTTGCCGGACGCGTCGACCACCAGCTCGTTGAACGGCCCGTCGCCCACCTGCGCCGTGAGGTCCGCAGCCGTCTCGAGCGTCCCGTCCGGCTCCTGCCGGAGCAGCAACCGCCGCGGCCCGTCGACGATCAGGAGCCGCCCGTCGGGCAGCCAGTCGATGCTGAACGGCAGGGTCTGCGGCGGGACACGCGCGAGCACCTCGCGCTCGCCGTCCCCCCCAACGGCCAGGACCTCGCCGGCGCCCCAGTTGCACAGCCACACGCGGCCGTCGTGCCAGCGCGTCGACTCGGGAAAGCCCAGGCCCTCGAGCAGCAGTCGCGTCTCACTCATCGTCGCTCCCTCTCGTCGTTCCGGGCCCGGTCCTCAATGGAGGGTGTCATGATGGCTGGCTATGGAAGGCAAGTCCCAGAAGGTGCTCGAGTTCTATCGCGGTCTGTCGCCCGCGGCCCGCGCTGCGTTGTGGGTCCTGCTCGCGTTTGAGCTGGTCCTCATCGTCGCGGCTCAGCGCGACATCCAGCGCCGTCCGGCGGAGGGAATCCGCGGACCGAAGTTGCTGTGGCGCGTGGTGGCGACCCAGAACGTCGTCGGCCCCGCCGCCTACTTCGGGCTCGGGCGCCGGCGATCGGCCGACTGAAACCTCGTCGGCGTCCGCTGTCAGGCGATGCGCGTGATCGCGGGCAGCACGTAGCTGCCGTCGAACACGGCCGCGGCAGGCTCATACATGCGCAGGATCGGCCTGAACGCGCCCGCGGGCGTCGGCAGCCAGTTGGCCCGGCGCTCGGGCTCGGCCGGCTCGTCGCGCTGCATGACGATCGTCAGCGAGCCGTCGGCGCCGGTGTGCAGGCCGGGCGTGCGGTCGCCGATCGAATAGCGATCGATCGGGTTGGCCACGAGGAAGAACTCCGGCGTGTCGTACATCGTCACCGACCAGAAGGCGCGGCACGGCGGCACGGCGGTGAAGCTCAGTTCGTAGCGATGCTCGCCGTCGAGCGGTCGGCCGTCGCCATCGACGTACACCATCGCGTACGCCGCCTCGTAGCCATGGTTGCCCCACAGACCGCCGCGCGCGGCTGCGGCGCGCAGGACGTAGCGCTCGGGTCCGTCAGGCAGCTTCCACTCCGGATCGTCGAGCGCGCCAACCTCGAAGAAGTCGAGGTTGTAGTCGAACGCGTGGTAGGTGAGATCCCAGCCGTTCTGCTGAGGCGCGCCGCCGTGCCGAAGCCCCTCCTCCAGGCGCGCCCGGCCGGCCGCCAGCCCGGCGCGCAGGGCCGCTGCGAGCTGCGGGTCGGCATCGACGTATGGCGACTCGGGCGCCAGCACACCGAGAGGCTCGAAGCGTTTCTGGTAGTGACGGTCTCGCTCGGCCGGAGGGAATGCCCGCATCCAGACGCGCAACTGCTCGAAGAACTCCAGATCCTGGGGCACCCGCGGATCGGGCTCCGGCAGGCCCTGGCCCGGGGCTGTCGGCGTGAGGGCCAGGCCATTCTGGAGCGCGCCCACCGCGGGGAGGTCTGACTCGCCGTTGACTGCCCACCGTCCGACGATCGTCGCGACCGTCGTCGGCGCCCGGATCACGGTGACTCCCTCCGGAGTCTCGCCATCCCAGTTCGGCGCGACCAGCAGGAATGACCCGGCGCCGGTCCCCGTCGCCCGGTGTCCGACGTAGGCGAAGTTGTTCGTCCACGCGTCGACGAACTGCAACACGTAATAACGACCGGCCGAGTCGGGGACGTCGAGCCGCACCGGTCCGCCGCCGACGTCGATGAGGGCGATCGAGTACACCGTGTCGTTGTTGATCGACACGAACGTCTCCTCCGGACCGGCCAGCGTTGATCCGTGGCTGAATACGTTGAACGGCGCCGCCGCCATGCTGCCGATTCCCTCCTGTGAACCCCGAGCTACCTGCTGCAGGTCGAAGACGAGCGGAAAGCCGTAGAGGAAGGCTTGAGCGGCGAGCGACGTGAGCTCTGCATCGGGGGAGGGCGAGGCGACGGGCTGTTCGATCATGCCCCATAGTTCACGTCCGGGGGGCGAAGCCGCCATCATCCGATCGAGGTGACGCGCCTCGGGCGGGCAGCTATGGGGCGGTCTTCAGGATCGTCGTGGACCGCGTGGTGTGCGCGTGCCCCGACCTCGGCCGCCACACGATCTGCACCGTCACCTTCACGCGCCGCGAGTGCTTGAGCAGCCGGCGACCGGCCGCGGTGAGGCGGGGGCGCAGCCGCACCCGCCCGGCGTGCCTGACCTTGGCGGACGCCGAGGCGATCACGATCTGCCGCGCCGCCGTGGCGGCGTGCGAGCTCAGCCCGCCACCGGCCGTGGCCGACATGCTCGCGGTTCCGGGGCCGGTGGCGTCGGTCTCGACGCCCTGTGTGAACGCCGACACCGGCGTTCCGTCCATCGGCATGCAGGCCGGCGCCGGCGTCGCCAGGATCACCGGACACCCGGCGGTGGCGTCGAGGACCACCGTGCCGCTCCACGAGAGGCTGATGGTGCACTTCGACGGATCGTCGATCCCGAACAGATCCGCGCACGACGACGGGATCTGCGTGGGCGCGTCGGCCGAGGAGACGGGGATCACCCGTTGGGCCACGCCGCCGGCGAGGAACGCCTGGCGGGGCAACGCCGGGATGCGCGCGGCGAGGGCGCCGGGGAGGTACTGGTTGAGCACGGTGGCCACGCCGTCGGCGACCTCGCCCGAGCCGTCGTAACCGTCCAGCGTGCCGATGCAGTTGCTGAAGTTCGCCGGATCAGGCGACAGGTAGGTGAGGCCCTGGATGAGGGTGCCCTCCGCACTCGGCACCGGCGTCGTCTCGGGAGGCGGATTGGGGTCGCCCGGCTCCCGCGGTGGCGGCTCGGTCGAGATCGCCCCCGAGCACGAGACCCCGTAGAAGTCGTCGGAGAAGAGGTAGTTGCCGGCGTTGGTGGGCGGCACACCCTGGGTGCCCGTCAGTGACCCGTCGGGCTCCAGGGCGGCCTGATACTCGACGTCCCAGCTGAGATTGTCGTCGCCGACCGCGTGCGACCCCTCACTGTTGTCATAGTGAAACGTGCCAGAGCCGACGAACACGACATGCACGGGGATCGCCGTCTCGGGCAGCGGGGCCTGCGCCCCGGCCGGTGCCGGCGCACACAGGGCGCCCACGACCCCGAAGACCACGACCGCGGCTCGCACCGTCCATGGATTGCACCCGAGCGACAAGCTGACCCTCCCCTTGATCTGTTGCGCGGGATCACATCACGGCTGTCAAGCTCGCTGGGTACTGTGAGCGGCATGGGTGCGCTGCACGTGTTCGACATGGACGGGACGCTGCTGCGCGGGACCTCGGCGGCGATCGAGATCTCGCGCCGCGTCGGGCGCCTCGAGCCGCTGGCCGAGCTCGAGCGCGGCTTTGCCGCCGAGCAGATCTCGGCCGCCGAGTTCGCGTTCGCCACGCGCGCCCTGTGGCATGACCTGACGGCGGACATGGTGGCCGAGGTGATCGCGGACGCGCCCTGGATCGACGGGATCGAAGACGTGTGCGCGGACATCGCCGCCCGCGGCGAGCGCTCGATGCTGATCACGATGTCGCCGAACTTCTTCGCCGACCATCTCGGCGCCCGCGGCATCGACGTGGTGCGCGCGTCACACTTCCCGCCGCTGCCCTTCGCCGGGCCGTTGGACCCCAAGGGGATCCTCAGCCCGGCGGACAAGGTGCGGCTCGCCGAGGAGGAGCGCGCGGCGCACGGTCTGCCGCGCCGCGCCTGCGTGGCCTACGGCGACTCGATGTCGGACCTGCCGCTGTTCGCCGTCCTGGAGAACACCGTCGCCATCAACGGCGACAGCGAGCTCGAGCGCGCCGCACGCGTCGCCTACCGCGGCGAGGACCTGCGCGAGGCTTACGCCCACGGTCGCGCCCTGCTCGACGCTCGCAGGCCCGACGACGGCGGCGGGGACCGGTGACCGTCCCGACCGGGATCAGCGGGCCGTTCGTCGGGGTCAGCGCCATCGTCACGCGCAACGGAGCCGTGCTCGTCGGCCGGCGCCGCGGAGCGCACGGCGCCGGCACGTGGGCGTTCCCCGGCGGCAAGCCCGACCCCGGCGAGCACCCGCGTGACACCGTCCGCCGCGAGCTGCTGGAGGAGACCGGCCTGACGGCGCGGTCCGTCGAGCCGGTGGCGTGGACGAGCGACGTCATCGCCGACAGCGCCCAGCACTTCATCACCCTGCACCACCTGGTCGACGCTCACGGCGAGCCCGCGGTGCGCGAACCCGACAAGGTCGAAGAGTGGCGCTGGTATCCGTGGGACGCGCTTCCCGACCCGCTCTTCGCCCCCGCCGCCTCGTTGCGCGCCACCGGCTGGCGCCCGGCCTGAGGGCCTAGCGAGCGCGCGCCGCCCCGGTCGCCGGCATTGACATGCAGCCGAACGGCTGCCTATAATCATGCAGCCATATGGCTGCATTTTCTCACCGAGAGCACGACCTCCCCGCGATGGACGAGGTCTTCCGGGCGCTCGCGGACCCTGGCCGGCGGCGGCTGCTCGACAGTCTCAACGCGCGCAACGGCCAGACACTGCGCGAGCTGTGCGCGGGCATGCAGATGGCCCGGCAGTCCGTGAGCAAGCACCTCGCCGTGCTCGAGGCGGCCGGCCTCGTGACCACGGTGTGGCGGGGCCGCGAGAAGCTGCACTACCTCAACCCCGCCCCGATCAGCGAGATCTCCGAGCGGTGGATCCACCGCTACGAGCAGCAGCGCGTCGACGCGCTCACCGACCTCAAACAAGCCCTGGAGAACCCCACGATGGACAGACCCACGTTCGTGTACACGACGTACATCCAGACCACACCCGAGCGACTGTGGGAGGCGCTGACCAGCAGCGCGTTCACCCTGCGCTACTGGAGCGCCGCCTTCGAGACTGACTGGGAGCCGGGGTCGGAGATGGTCTGGAACCTCCTCGGCGTCCGGGTCGCGCATCCCGAGCAGGTCGTGCTCGAGGCGGACCCGCCCCGGCGCCTGTCCTACACGTGGCACACCTTCACCCCCGAACTGGCCCGCGCGGCCGAGGTGAGCGAGGACACGTTCGCCGCCGCCGCCGCCGAGCCCCGATCGCGAGTCACCTTCGAGCTCGAGGCCGCGGGCAGCGCCGTGAAGCTGACCGTGATCCACGACGGCTTCCCGGCGCAGAGCACGGCGGCACGGCTCGTCACCAACGGCTGGCCGCGGGTGCTCTCGCGGCTCAAGACGCTGCTGGAGACCGGCGACACGTTCCGGATCGAGAGCGCATGACATCAGACAGACACCAAGGAGGCACACCATGACCACGCACGTAACCGCCACGCGCGAGCAGTGGCTCGCCGCCCGCGATCAGCTGCTGGCGCGCGAGAAGGAGCACACCCGCATGGCCGACGATCTCGCCCATCAGCGGCGCGCGATGCCGTGGCTGCGGCTCGAGAAGGAATACACCCTCCAGACCGCCGACGGGCCCAGGACCCTCGCCGAGCTGTTCGACGGCCGTTCGCAGCTGGTCGTCTACCACTTCATGTTCGGTCCTGACTACGACCACGGGTGCCCCGTCTGCTCGTCGATCGCGGACAGCTTCAACGGCGTGCTGGAGCACCTCAAGGCCCGCGACGTGACGATGATGTGCATCTCACAGGCGCCGGTGGAAACGCTGGAGGCCGAGCGCGCCCGGCTGGGCTGGAACTTCAACTGGGCGTCGAGCTACGAGAGCGACTTCAACTCCGACTTCGAGTATTCGCGCACCCGCGAGGAGGCGAGTGAGTGGGTGCCCAACGCGCCATCGATCGTGTGGCAGAACGCCTCTGACTGCGGGACCGACCCGGCGGGCTACATGGCGCAGCGCCCGGGATTGAGCGTCTTCGCGCTGCACGACGGCGACGTCTATCTCACATACGCGACCACCGCTCGCGGGCTCGAGGTCGTGATGACGTACTACGGCGTCCTCGACCGGACGCCGCGTGGGCGCGACGAGGGCACCCCCGCCTATCCGACCTGGATGCGCCGCCACGACGAGTTCGCCACGGCGTGAGCGCGACGTGATGACCGCACACGCCGTCACCCCACACGCGGAGTCCCGCGTTGTCCCTATCGCCGCCGTCGCGGCCGTCCTCGCCGTCGCGGCCGCCGGCTGGCTGGTGCTCACCGCGCGCATGGCGGGCATGGACACCGGCCCCGGCGGTGACCCGGGGACGCTGGGCTGGTTCGCCGTCAGCTGGGCGGTGATGACGGCGGCGATGATGCTGCCGGCAACGGCGCCCGCGGTGGCCCGGTTGGTCCGGGCCGGGAGCGGGCCGGCGCCGGCGGCCGTCGTCCTCTTCCTCCTCGGGTACGGCGCTGTGTGGATGCTGGCCGGACTGACCGGCTACGCGCTCGTGGAGGCGGTCCGCGGCACGCACGCGGGCGCCCTGGGCTGGTCCTCGGCGGGTCGCTACGTCGCCGCCGCGGCGATCCTGGCCGCCGCCGTCTACCAGCTCACGGCTGTCAAGCGCCGATGGCTGGCGCGCTGCACCGCCCCGGACCTGCCCTCCCCTCCCGGGCGCGCCGCCGGCGCGCTGCGCGCCGGTCTCGACCACGGCGGCTGCTGCGTCGCGTGCTGCGCGACGCTGATGGTGGCCCTGTACGCGCTCGGGATGATGAGCCTCGCCTGGATGGCCGTGCTCACCGTGTTGATCGTGGGCGAGCGCGTGCTCCCGCGCCCGGCGCTGGCCACCGGGGCGGTCGCCGCGGTGCTCGCGGTGGTCGGCGTGGCGGTGGCGGCGTGGCCGGCGCATTTGCCGGGGCTGACGATCCCGACGGGGACCCACCCCGCGATGATGCGGATGGCCGGGCCGGTCCCGCAGGTACCGCAGCGCGTGACGTTCTTGTGAGCCTCGTGTGAGCGCGTTGTGTGCCCGTGTGGACGCGCTCGCCGAGCCGATCTAGTATTCCGCAGGCGGCAGACGGGGCCGCGCCGGCCCCGGGTTTCCGACAGCAGGGCGGTGCTGCAGGGCCCGCCCGTGGACATAGGCTGGTGATGCGGATGCGGGACATCAGTCGGCGCAGGTTCCTTCAGCTCGCGGGCGGCGGTGTCGCGGCGACGATGCTCTCGGACAGCATCGCGCGCGCGCTCGCCATCCCCGCCAACCACGCGACGCGCTCGATCAGGGACATCGAGCACATCGTGGTGCTGATGCAGGAGAATCGCTCGTTCGACCACTACTTCGGCGTGATGCGCGGCGTCCGGGGCTACGGCGACCCGCACCCGGTCACCCTGCCCAGCGGCAAGCCGGTGTGGTTCCAGGCTGACGGTGCCACCGTGGTTCCCCCGTTCCGCCCCGACGTCGGCAACCTGGCCCTCACCTTCATCGAGGATCTCGACCACAGCTGGAACGGCACGCACGAGATGTTCAACGGCGGTAACTGGGATCAGTGGCTGCCGTCCAAGACCACCACGTGCATGGCCCACATGCAGCGCGCGGACCTGCCCTTCCACTACGCGCTGGCCGACGCCTTCACCGTCTGTGACGCCAACCACTGCTCGATGCTCGGCCCCACCGACCCCAACCGCTACTACATGTGGACCGGCTGGGACGGCAACGACGGCAAAGGCGGCGGCCCGGTTATCGCCAACGACGAGCTCGGCTACGACTGGACGACCTACCCCGAGCGCCTGGAGCAGGCCGGGATCAGTTGGAAGATCTACCAGGACATCGGCGACGGGCTCGACGCAGCTGATTTCTGGGGCTTCACCGGAGACCCGTTCATCGGCAACTTCGGTGACAACTCGCTTCTGTACTTCCACCAGTACCAGAACGCGGCGCCCGGCAGCCCGCTGTTTGAGAAGGCGGTGACCGGCACCGACATCAAGTCGAGCGGCGGCCTGTTCGACATCCTCCAGGCCGACGTCAAGAGCGGCGCGTTGCCCCAGGTATCGTGGATCGTCGGGCCGCAGGCTTACACCGAGCATCCGGCCTTCCCGCCGGGCTACGGCGCCTTCTACACCGCCCAGGTCCTCAACGCGCTGACCAGCAACCGCGAGCTCTGGTCAAAGACAGCCCTGCTGATTACGTTTGACGAGAACGACGGCTTCTTCGATCACGTGGTCGGGGCCTACCCCAGCGTAGGCGCACTCGCCGGAGACTCGACCGTGCCGCTCGACAACGAACTGTTCGAAGGCAAGGCGGGCACCCCGGGCGGCTCTGACGGCGTTGTTGGTCCCTACGGCCTCGGCGTCCGCGTGCCGCTCCTCGTCGTCTCGCCGTGGAGCACCGGCGGATGGGTGTGCTCCGAGACATTTGACCACTCCTCACTGATCCGGTTCGTGGAGGCGCGGTTCGGCGTTAACGAGCCCAACATCACCCCCTGGCGCCGGGCCGTGTGCGGCGACCTGACCTCGGCGTTCGATTTCGAGAACACCAACGACCGCGTCCCGCAACTGCCGAGCGTCGCGGCCTTCGAGCCGACCGGCACGGTACCCCCCGACTTTCACCCGACGCCCCCGGCTGTCGGATCGGTCCCGGCCCAGGAGCCCGGCCGGCGCCCATCGCGCCGGCTCGGCTACCGATTCCAGGTGGGTTTCCACGCCGACCCGAGCAAACTCCACCTCACGCTCTCTAACCATGGCAAGCTCGGTGTCGGCTTGCAGGCGCGCTCGCTGACCGTGTCGGGAGCGCCCTACAGCTACACGGTCGGGTCGGGCGACGAGCTCGCGGTGGCACTGCCGAACCCGGGCACCTACGACCTCAGCGTGCACGGCCCCAGCGGCTTCTTCCGACACTTCGCCGGCTCGCCCGGCACAGCGCTGCGCGTCGAGGTCCACGGCGATCACGACAGTGGCCGGCTCAGGCTCACGCTCATCGACCCGCGCGGTCGGCGCCATCGCTCGCCGGTCGTGGTCAGCGTGATCGACGCCTACGGCCCCGACCGCCACATTCGGCTGAGCGGCACTGAGGGGATTACTGTCGACACCCACCACTCCGGCGGTTGGTATGACATCGCGCTGTCAACACCGAGCGACACCAGCTTCGCCTATCAGCTCGCGGGGCGCCTGGAGTCGGCCGGACGGCTGACCAGCGATCCCCAGCTCGGTGGCGCGTCGGCGTAGGGCTCAGTCCAACGGCGGGTGGCGCTCGGTCAGTCCGGCGGCAGCCTCCCAGGCCGCGGCGTACTCGAGCAGGCGGCGGTCGCCCCGGTAGCGGCCGACGAGCTGGAGTCCCACGGGCAGGCCGTCGTCGGTGAAGCCGGCCGGCACCGCCGCCACCGGATGGGCCGAGACGGTGATCCGTGAGCACGCGCGCATCCAGCCCAGGTAGTGAGGCATGGCCACGCCGGCGACCTCCGTCGGATACTCCTGCTCCACCGGGAACGGGGGCACCTGGGCCGCGGGCGCGGCGAGCACGTCGAATCGCTGGAACAGGTAGGTGAAGGTGGTGAAGACCTCGGACCTGGCGATCATCGCGCGCGCGATTGCCGGAGCGTCGAGAGCCACGCCCTGCTCCACGTTCCAGATGAGGGTCTCCTTGGCCACCGGGCGCAGGGCGTCCAGGGTGGGTCCGAAGCTGCGCGCGAAGGCGAGAGCGCGCAGGGTCTCGAAGGCCTCGTCGGCGGCGCCGAGGTCAAGCGTCACGTCCTCCACCACCGCGCCGTATGCGCTGAGCCGGTCCCGCGCGCCATCCAGGACGCCGAGCACCTCGGGCTCGATCGGCAGCCCGCCGACGTCCGGACACCAAGCGACGCGCAGCCCGGACAGTTCGCCCCGCAGTTCGCCCGCGAACGCGGTCGGATCGCCGTGGGAGAGCGGAGAGTGCGGATCCGGTGCGCAGATCGCCGTGAGCATCAGGGCCAGATCGCCGACCGTTCGCGCCAGCGGCCCCACGACCGACGCCGTGTCCCAGACGTCGCCGGAATCGCTGTCGGGCACCAGCCCCGGCGTCGGACGCAGGCCAACGACGTTGTTGAACGAGGCCGGGTTGCGGATGCTGCCGCCGTGGTCGGACCCGTCGGCGATCGGGAGGAGACCCGCGGCCAGCGCCGCGGCGGCGCCGCCGCTGCTCCCGCCCGCCGAGCGGTCCAGCGCCCACGGGTTGCGGGTGGCGCCGAACACCGCGTTGAAGGTGTGCGACCCGACGCCGAACTCCGGCGTGTTGGTCTTGCCGATCACGATCGCCCCCGCCGCGCGCAGGCGCTTGACGAGCAGGCTGTCCTCCTCGGGCACGTGCTCGGCGAACGCGGCGCAGCCATAGGTGGTCCTGATCCCGGCGGTGTCCTCGAGGTCCTTGATCGCGATCGGCAGCCCGTGCAGCGGGCCGAGCGGCTCGCCGGCCCCGGCGCGCCGATCCGATGCGTCCGCCGCCGCGAGCGCCGCCTCCGGTGCCAGGGTGACGATCGCGTTGATCCGTGGGTTGACGTCCTCGATCCGGTCCAGATGCCATGCCACGACCTCCCGGGCCGACAGCTCCCGGCGCCGGATGGCCGCAGCGAGATCGCGCGCGCTCCACCAGTGCAGCGGCGCGGTCGCGGGCGTCGAGGCCCGGGAGGTCATCGCGACGTCGTGGTCAGCGCCGGGAGGTCGAACAGCGCCAGCGCGTTGCCGCCCAGGATCGCCCGCTTCTCCTCGTCGCTGAAACCCGGCTGGTCCCAGATTGCCGCCGGGGTGTCGAAGTCCTGATGCGGGTAGTCCGAGGCGTACAGGAGCGTCTGGCCCCCGTTCATCATGTCGAACATCGCGCGGGTGTCCGTGGCCCGCTCGTGGCTCTCGAACGGCTGGGTCGTGAAGTAGAACTCGCGGATGTACTCGCTGGGCAGCCGGGTGAGCAGGGGCGCCTCGGAGGAGCGCTGCTTGTACTCGTTGTCGAGCCGGGCGATCGTGAACGGGACCCACGCCTGCCCCGCCTCCATGAAGATCCAGCGGATGCGCGGGAAGCGCTCGGGCATGCCCGACAGCACGATGTTGGTGAGATGGACCATGGCGTAGAACGGGAAGCCGAGGGCGTGGACGCCGAGGAAGCTGTCGAGCACCGCGAACGGCTTCTCGCGCCAGTTGGGCGCCGAGTGAAACGCCACCGGCAGCCCGCGCTCGTTGAGCGCGTCGAACACCCGCATGTAGGGGTTGCGATGCAGCGGCTCGTTGTGCAGGCAGGTCACCATGAAGCCGACCACTCCAGGCCGGCCGGTGAACGCCTCGATGTTGCGCAGTGACTGCTCGGGGTCGTGGATGGGCAGCAACGGCATCGCCAGCAGGCGCTCGTCTGACGGGATGACGTCCTCGACCAGCCACCGGTTGAACGCCCAGGTGAGCTCGTCGCGCACGGCGAGGTCGGGGTTCTGCCCCAGGTTGAGCATGGGCGTCGGGAAGACGATCGAGTAGTCGATCGCCAGCGCGTCCATCGAGCGCAGCGTCGTCGCGGCGACCGGATGCAAGCTCCCGTCGCGGTCCAGCGGATAGACGCCGGCCTCGCCGGCCGCCGCGCCCCCGGCGCGGATCCTGCCGCCCGCGGTGCGATCGCCCAGGTTGCCCGAGATCAGCCCCGGCTCGACGACCATCGGTGAGTTGAAGCTGAACGACCGCCGGACGTTGGGGCTCTCGATGTAGGCGACGATCTCCGGGAGGCAGGCGGTCTCATAGCAGTGGCTGTCGCAGTCCACGATCGGCAGGTCGAACAGCCCGCGTGCCCGCGCCTCGCGCTCGGCATTGACCAGGTAGTGGTCCTGGCGGCGATCGGGCAGCAGCCGCGCCTCGCGGACGGTATCCGTGCTCACGGGCTCCATGTCTAGACGTCGAACATGGCGGCGATCTCGAATGAGTAGATCTCCGACGCCTTCAGCATGGCGGCGGCGGTGATCGCGACGTCGGTGCTGCTCACCGTGCCCTCGGCCGGGAAGGGCGCGATCTCGCCATGCTCGCGCACGCGCGCCCCGTACGCGACCACGGCGTCGGCCAGCGCACGCTGCAGCGCCGCGTCTCGCTCCGGGGACGGGCGGCCGGCCGGTTCAGGCGTCGATGTAGACAACGCCGTCCTCAACCGTCACCGGGAACCGGCGCAGCCGGCGCCGGCGGTCGTGCGCCGCCTCACCCGTCGCCAGGTCGTACTCCCACCCGTGCCAGGGGCAGACCAGGCGCATCTCGTGCTCGTCAAGGACGTCGCGGACGACCTCGCCGCCCTCGCTCAGCTGGCGCCGCGTAGCGCCGACCAGCTCGCCCGAGCACACCGGGCCGCCCTGATGGATGCAGCGATTGTCATAGGCGTAGAGCCGGTCCTCGTGCCGGAACACGCCCACCTCGCGATCGCCGATGTCGGCGAGCACGCCGCCGGCCTGCGGAATCTCTCTGAGCGGGCACACGCGGTAGCGCTGGACCGGTCGGGCTTGTGTCGCCGTTGGGTTCTCCATCGCTCCTTCCTCGCGCGTCGGGGCCGGGCTGCGACGCTACCAGAGCGTCTCCGCGGCCCGTCGGTCGGTCGGCGGGATCGGATCACGGCAGATACGGGGGCGCCACGCCCCATCCCCACCGCGGCACCGGGGCATGGGCCGCCACCTCCGCGCCCGGCTGGGAGTTGTGCACCGCCAGCCGTGTCCCCCACTCCGCGTAGCCCATCAGCGCGGCCCGGAACTCGGGATCGTCGGGAAGGCCGACGTCGTCGGCGGCGCGGCTCAACAGCGTCACGAAGGTCAGCCGCTGGTCCCCCGTGATGGCCAGGTTGTGGTGGCGGGCCAGCATGTGCTCGTAGCCACCACGCGTCTCGCTGTACACCGCCGGGCCGCCCATCACCTCCGACCACCAGTCGGTCACGTGGGTGCGATGCTCCTCGCTCACGCGCCCACCGAACATGGCGGCGATCTCGGGAGCCTCCCGCTCGATCAGGTCGTAGAAGCGGTTGAGCCAGCGGGCGAACGCGTCCCGGCCGCCGGCCCATGCGTAGATCGTGGGAGTGTCAGCCACCGCTCGAGCCACGGTAGCTGACCGCCCTCGTCACAACCGCGCGTCGTGGCGGGTCATGCCCGTAGACCCCGCCGCTACTGATGAGAGGAAGGCTCCGCGATGGCACGGATCCAGGGAATACCCGAGAAGCAGGCCGGCCCGATCGTCAAGCTCGTGTACCGGCTCATGCGCCGGGGCGTGAAGAAGATGACCGGACGTGAGGCCGCGCACGGCGACGGGATCGAACCCGTCGCGATCTGGGCGCACCAGCCGAAGATGATGAGCGGCATGGGGAAGTTCCAGGGCGCGGTGCGCAAGGGCAACACCGTTGACGAGCGTCTCAAGTACCTGGTTGAGCTCAAGGGCGCGCAGATGATCGGCTGCGAATACTGCGTTGACCTCGGCTCTCAGATCTGCCGAAACTCCGGCTTCTCCGACGCGGAGCTGCTGGCGATGCCGCGCTACCGCCAGAGCGACCTGTTCACCGAGCGCGAGAAGCTGGCGCTCGACTACACGGTGGCGGTCATGCGGACGCCCGTCGCGGTCACCGACGAACTCTTCGCCCGGATGAAGGAGCACTTCACCGACGCGCAGCTCGTGGAGATCACCGCGATGCTCACGGTCGTCAACCTGGACCGCTTCAACGCCGCGTTCAGCGTCGGCTCGGCCGGGTTCTCGGACGGCATGGTGTGCGTCGCGCCGGACCGTCCCGCAACGGTGCCGTCGCTTACCAACATGGCCTGAACCGCCTGTCATTGTCCGGCGATGCCGGACACTTAACTGAACGTGATGGATGCTCAGGCGCGCTTCGAGGCGCTGTATCGCGAGCACGGTGGCGCAGTGCGGAGATATGTTCGCCGGCGCTCGGAGGCCCAATCCGCCGATGACGTGGTGGCTGATGTGTTCGTCGTCGCGTGGCGGCGGCTGGGTGACATCCCGGACGATCCGCTGCCGGCCGAGGGCGCCGACCCCGGCCGACACTCATGAGCGCCCGCGTCAAAGGTGGCGTGCGCGTTCGCGCCTCAGGTGTCTGCCCGGCGGCCGCGGGCACGCTGACCGTTGCGCTCTCCGCCGCGGCCGCCGTGGCGCCGGCGCTGGTGGCGATCGTCGTGCTCGGCCACGCCCACCGCACCGGTGCGCCCGCGACTCGTGCGGTCGCACCGCCCGCCTGCACATCCGAGGTCGACGTCGTCGTGCTGCCCGTGTGGGCCCGCGCGGGCGTCCCCGTCCACGACGGCGCCAACCTCAGGATCCAGGCGCAGCGGATGAACGGGACCACGCCGGTCGGCAGGCCCGTCAATCACACGGTCATCGGCGGTCCCGGGCCCTCGATCGTTGACGTTGCCTCGCCCGGGTGCTGGCGATTCACGCTGCGGTGGTCAGGATGGACCGACCACGTGGACCTTCAGTACCGCTGAAACGGTGGTGAGACTGGTGAGCCGGTCACGCGGCCGGCGCGGGAACGAATGCGCCGATGGCGTCAGCCACCGCGGAGGGATTGTCGACCGGGACCCATGTCTTGGCGCCGGGGACGGTGACCAACGTCGCGTCCGGGAACTCTGAGGCAAGACGGTGCGCGTGGGCCATCGGGAAGAAGTTATCCGACTCGCCCCAGATCAGCATGACCGGCCGGTCGAAGCGCGGGATCGCATCGGCGGCGTCGACGAGGAGTTGCGGGCGAAAGCCAGCCGTGGCCGCGACGAAATCGTCAGCGACCCGTGCATCACGTCGCGCCGGCCCGAAGAACGACGTCTCGCGCTCGTGATCAAGCCCGCGCGCGGTGACGGTGGCGATGCCTCTCCGTCGAGCCATCGACGACCGCATCTGCAGCCGGAACAGCCAGCTTGCGAGTCGGGGGGTCCGGCGACACACCGGCGGCGCCTTCTTGAGCGCGTCCGGGGGGAACTGGTCATAGCTGTCACAGTTGGTGAGGACGACGCGTGACACCCGGCTGAGGCCGGGGTGACCGGACGCCAGCGACAGAAGGAGCAATCCACCGGCCGTGTCGTTGGCGACCACCGTGGCGTCGTCGACCTCGAGCAGCTCGAGGCAATCCAGCATCAGCCGAGCCAGCGAGACCGCCGACCGGTCCGCTCCCGTCGACAGTGGCCACTGATGCGCTCCCAGCGGGAGATCGACCGTGATGCAGTGGTAGCGGTCCTGGAGGGCGGTGACGACGTCGCGCCACAGATCGCCGTTCGCGAGCGCCCCGGCGAAGAACACGAGCGTCGGCCCGTCACCGGACGATCGCCATGCAAGGCGCCCCAGCCGCGTGTCAAGCCTCTGGGGCTCCATGGTTTCGAGCGTTTGAGATTCCATGGGTACTGAACATACTATCGGTATGTGAAATGTCAAGCCGGAGTTACCGGCGGCGCCCGGCGGTCACCGATCCGCCGGGGCCAGACCTCGCAGCATCGCGTCGATCGCCTGCCCGAGCGTGGCCCTGGCCACCTCGCGATCGCCGGCGCGGGCGATGATCAGACCGCCCAGCAATGCCACCCCGCCGACCAGATGCGCGAGCACGTCAGGATCGAGGTCCACCATCTGCCCGCGGTCGATCGCGCTGGCGATGAACGCCCGCAGACCCACGTGGCCGGGCTGCTGGTCGGCGGGGCCGTCCGGCTCCAGACCGAGCACCGTGGGCCCGTCGATGAGGGTGATCCGGCGGACCTCCTCATCGAGCGCGACGTCCAGGTAGGCGTTCACAACGGCCACCATCTGGTCGATCGGCGCCGCCTCGGGGTCAGCAGCGCCGGCCGCCCGGGTCGTCGCCTCGGCCTCAACCTCCGCCCATACGGCCCGGAAGAGGGCTTCCTTGCCTGCGAAGTGGTGGTACACCGCCCCCTTGGTGACCCGGGCCGCGCCCGCGATCTCGTCAACCGATGTCTGCGCGTAGCCCTTGCTGCCGAACGACGCGCGCGCGGCGGCCAGAACGGCGCGGCGAGTCGCCTCGACATGCTGGGACCGCAGCATCGGCGACGGCGCGGCGCCACCTACATCCTTCGATCCTCGCCGCGGCATCGGGCCAGTATGCCGTGACGTGGATTGTCGAAGCGCTTTCGCCTCCAACAACTAGAGGCTGAGACGGTACGCCGCCTCCGGTTCGGGTTTCCCCTTGAGCTCGAGTTCCACGCGGCTCCCGACGAGCGCCGGTAGCCCCTCGGCGACCCGTTGGGACAGGACCACCTCGCCCCCTCGCGCGTGCGTCTGCAGACGCGACGCCGTGTTGACGACATCACCGACGGCGGTGAAGTCATACAAGGCGCGTTGCCCGATGTTGCCGACAAAAGCCTCGCCGACATCGATCCCGATTCCCATCTCGACGAAGGGCCCTGCGTCCGTTCCGTAGCCGACGCTACGGAGCAGCTCGCGGGCATGCTCAAGCATGCGCGCCGGCACCTCCTCGCGCGTCATCCCGGGCTTGAGGTCCGGGAGATACAACGCCATGACCTCGTCGCCGATCAGCTTGTCGATGACCGCGTCGGGAAAGAGCACGTCCTCGGCACACCGGTAGAAGCGCCGCAGAAGCAGCGGCACCTCGTTGGGGTCGACCCCTGCGAAGCGCTCGGTGAAACCACGCAGGTCGGCGAACAGAACCCCGGTGTACTGGACGATCCCGCCGGGCGGCGCGTACTCGACACAGGTGGCGCAGACCGTCGGGTTCTTTCGCGACGGGCGATAGCCCATCGGGGCCACGATGCGCCCGCCCAGCCCGGCGAACGGCGCCCCACACACCCCGCAGCGGGGACTGTGGGGCAGCGATCGCATCACGGCGCCCACCAGGCGCCCGAGACCCTGCTCATGCAGCCGCCAGGCGACCACCCAATCCTCGGGCGCCAGCGGCTCACCGTCCGCGCGGCCGGCCTGCTTGCGGAGCCTCCGGATCGCCAGGCGCTGCCACAGCGTCAGCTTGGCCGGCGGCTCCTCGGACTGCATCGCCCCCATGGCGCGACACTACAGGTGGAGCCCCGGCGCCGCGACTTGGAGGAACGAGGCGAGCCGATGCGGACCCGTGCCGCAGCGTCACCGTCGGCTGCGGCGCACTGTTCGGGGCAGCCCGAACTGCGCAAAGACGCTGCTGTCGGCAAACCATGTGATGGCTGAGATCCGGTCGCCCTCAAGGGTCAGCACGAACATCGAGAACGCCCGCGCGATGTCGGTCTCGGGCACTGGGAGGTAGCAGCCGAACGCGGGCTGGGTGTTGGCGCGCGTCGGGACCAGTTGGATCGGGGCGCCGCGGCGCTCCTCGGCGCCCCGCAGAAACGCGCCGATGGGACCGTGCCCCTGGTAGGCGTGCGGGAGCGGCGGCATCGTGAGCCAGGCATCGTCGGTCAGGAGGGCGACCATCCCGTCGATGTCGCCCGTCTCGACCGTTTCGGCGAAGTGGCTGACGACGTCGCGCTCGTGCTGTGAGTTCGGGAGCGGCGCTCGCTCGCGTCCCGTGGCCGGGAGGCGTGATTCGAACGCCGCCCGCGCGCGGCGCAGCAGGCTGTTGACCGACGTCTCGCTGGTCTGGAGCATCTCGGCGGCCTCCGCCGCGCGATAGCCCAGCACGTCGCGCAGCACCAGCACCGCGCGCTGCTGCGCCGGCAGATGCTGAAGGCCGACGATGAACGCCAGCGCGATCGCCTCCTTGGTCTCATAGAGCGCCTCGGGTCCGGGAGCATCGTCCGGTATGCCGTCGAGGAGAACGTCGGGGTAGGGCTCGAGCCGAACCGGCTCGTCCCAGCGCGTGGGCTCGGGCAGCTGGCTCATCCGCTGGTCCTGCGGGCGGCGACTGCTTGCTCGAAGGGCATCCAGCGAGCGGTTGGTGGCGATCCGGTACAGCCAGGCACGAACCGACGCCCGCTCCTGAAACGTGTCAAGGCCGCGCCACGCGGCGAGCAGCGTCTCCTGGAGCAGATCCTCGGCTTCCTGAACCGATCCGACGATCCGGTAGATGTGCACCTGGAGCTCACGCCGGTAGGGGTCGGTCAGTTCGCGGAACGCGTCCTCGTCGCCGACGCGCGCTCGGGCAAGCATCTGGTTGGTCACGTTCGCATCCTCTCATCACCTCTGCCTTTCGTCGCCATCTCGACGTAAGGACGTCAGGCCGGCTCGAAATTCGCCGCCCAATTTCCGTGAGGGACGCCGCCTCAACAGATGCAGCATGCAAGCATCCAACGAAGGGAGAGCTGAGATGGCAAGGATCGTGGTCAGCACGAACGTGTCGCTCGACGGAGTCGGACAGGACCCGGACGGCGAGGAGGGCTTCAGGCTCGGCGGCTGGTTCAACGAGTTCGGCGGCAACGATCTCGCCCCGTGGGCCGAGCTCTTCACCGCCGAGGCGCTGAGCACCGAGGCCCTGCTGCTGGGTCGGCGCAGCGACGAGTGGTTCGCCTCCCGATGGCTGGGCCGCGATGGCGCATGGGCCGACAGGTTGAACAGCCTGCCCAAGTACGTCGTGTCATCGACTCTCGAACAGCCCCGCTGGAGCAACGCGACGGTCCTGACGGGCGACGTGGTGGACGAGGTCTCCAAGCTCAAGCAGGAGATGGACGGGGACATCGTCGTCTACGCCAGCTATCAACTCGATCGCACGCTGATGGAGTACGACCTCGTTGACGAGGTGCGGCTGGTCGTCTTCCCGGTCGTCCTCGGGTCCGGCGAGCGCCTGTTCGGCGAGCTCAGCAACAAGAAGCCCATGCGCCTCGTCGCCACCCGGCCGATCGGCGACGGCCTCGCCTACCTCGCCTACGAGATGGTCCGGGACGCCTGAGCCGACATCACACGAGCGGCATCGGCCGAGGTCGGCCATCCTCGACGCGGGTACGCGCGCCGCGAGCGCGGACGGTGGGCCGGTTCTAGCCGCCGCCCGGACCACCGTCGTTCGAGGTGCCGTCGGAGTACACCAGGAAAGTGAACGGCCCCCTCGCCTCGGTCAGCTTCAGCGGCAGCCCCGGCGTAGGCACGTTCGTGGCGCCGTACGCCTCGGCGGCCGCGAGCTGCGCCGCGGTCGGCGCGGTCGGCTGGGGTGTCCAGCCGGCGAAGGCGTTGCTCGCTCCACCCGTCGCCTGCTCGGTGAGATGATCGGCATAGACCCGTCGCGCGATCGCGATGAGCCAGGCTGTCGGGGTCCCCCGTCCCTGGTACGTACCGGCAGACTTGATCGCCTCAACAAACGTCTGCGAGGTCAGATCGGCCACCTGCTGAGGGTCGCGACACCGCCGCGCGAAGAAGGCCGTTACCTGCCTGACGTTCTCCCTGTCAACGGCCTCAAACTCCAGTCGAGATGAGCCATTCACCGGCGGAACCTCGCGTTCGATGTTTGATGTCGTCACAACTGTTAAGTGGGCCGCAGCATTCGTCGCATTACATGCTCGGTGAGAAGATCAAACCCATGGCGAGCTCAGCGCCCAACCGTCTCCTGGATGACACCGAGCGCGCGATCGCTCAGCGCTTGATGGATGAGATCAACCAGTTCAATCTCGACACGACTGGAATCCGCGGGTTTCACGAACTCCTGAACGTTGAGACAGACAGCGACGGCGAGGTGGTGGCCGGCGTGTACGGATGGTGCTGGGGCGGAACCTGCTGGATTGACGCGCTCTGGGTTCGCGGCGACGCGCGTCGGCACGGACTCGGCAGCCGACTCCTGGACGCCGTCGAGGCAGAGGCACGCGCTCGTGGCTGCCATCAGCTCGCGCTGGAAACGCATACGTTCCAGGCCCCCGGCTTCTATCAACGCAAGGGCTTCGAAATCGTCGGGACGCTGACGGGATATCCGGTCGGGCATGCGGAGCTTCTGTTGCGAAAGCCGCTGCGGCCGGGTGGCCGCGTGGTTAGGATCCGGTATGCCGCCGCGGGAGAAGCGGAGCGTCTCGAGGGGTTGCAGCGCAGGTCCTCTGATGTCTGGGAGGCGTATCGGGAGCACCTGGCGGCCCATCCGGATGCGATTGAGCTGCCCGAGATCCTCATCGACCGCGGCTTGGTCCGCGTTGCGGTCAGCGACGATGACGCGCCCATCGGCTTCTCGGTCGTGATCCCCACAGACGATCACGTCCACGAGCTCGATGGGCTGTTCGTCGAGCCTGCCTACATGCGGTGCGGCGTCGGACGATCTCTGGTTGAGGACGCCGCCTCAAGCGCGGCAGATGCGGGCGCCCAATACCTTGAGGTCACGGCAGGCCCCGCCCAGGGGTTCTATGAGAAGGTCGGCTTCCAGCTCGTCGGCACGACCGAGACCCGGTTCGGACCTGCCGTACGCATGCGCCGCAGCCTTCGGGGATAACTGGACGGACCGGGTCTAGTGCACCGATTCCGAACTCCCTTGCGCTCTGACGGCGTCTGGACGCGCCTGGCCGGGTCCGCCGGCCCGGCATGTACGCCCGGTACGAGCTGGGCCGGCGGACACCGCCCAGGCACGCCCAGCCACTCGCCAGATCATCAAGGGACTTACGGAACGTTGCACTAGGCAACACCAGCCTCTCCGCCGACGCCCTCGATGAACCCGGGGCGGGCGAACGCGGGCTCGGGGTAGCTGTAGAAGCCCTGACCGGTCTTGACGCCCAGCGCGCCGCGGTCGATGTAGGCCTTGAGGAATGTGGCGTTGCGCCGCAGTTGGACGTCGGACGTGAGCTGGCGAGCCCAGTAGTCGGTGATCTGCCAGGCGGTGTCGAGCCCGATCGCATCCAGCCCGCCAAACGGGCCGTGTGGCCACTTGGTCACGTGCATCCAGGCGCGGTCGATGTCCTCGATCGACGCGACGCCTTGTTCGGCCATCGTGATCGCCTCGCGATTGACCGCGGAGAACATGGCGTTGAACAAGTAGCCGTTGTGCTCCTTGCGAATCTCGATCGGCAACTGGCCGATCCTCCGTGCGAACGCGAGCACCACCTCGGTGACCTCGGGCGCCGTCCCCGCGTGGGGCATCACGTCGGCGAGGTTGGTGACCCACACCGGAATGTGAAAGTGCAGCGCGATGACGCGGTCGGGCCGTCCGGTGGCGACGGCGAACTGAGAGGAGAGCAGGGTCGACGTATTGGTCGCGAAGATCGTCCGGGGCGGACACAGCGCGTCGAACTGCGCCAGCACCCGGCCCTTGAGCTCGGGGTCCTCGGGAACGGCCTCGCTCAGCAGGTCAGCGTCGGCGGCGGCGGTCGCCGGATCGGTCGTCATCGTGATCCTCGGCACCGCCCCGTCGCGCACATCCGCGGTGATGACCCCGTTGGCGATCAGTCCCTGCGCATAGGCCGCGATGCGCCCTGGCGCGGCATCCAGAGCCACCGGGTCGATGTCGTAGAGCACGACGTCAACCCCGTGCCCGGCGCACTGAAAAGCGATCTGATGGCCCATCGTCCCCGCGCCCAGAATGACGACACGGCGAACCGCGTCAGGCACCGACGGGCGCTCGGGGGTCGCACTCGCGGGTTGCGAGCGCGGCGACCGGGGCAACCTCACGGTCGACCTGCTTTGGCCGGCGCGTGGACCGCGCGCCGTGAGTCTCGCTCTGAGCGCGTTTCGGGGTGCTCGGGGTCGGTGCACATGGAGCGGACGCTACGGCATCGTTGCATCACATGCGACATGTCGATCCCCGACATGTCGAGAAGCGATACACTCGGCGACCGTGGAGCTGCGAATGCCCAGCTATTACGCGCTTGCGGCGCTGATCGACGGGCCTCTGCATGGGTATGCGATGGTGCGCCGCGCGGCCGAGCTCAGCGATGGAGCGGTGCGCTTGTCGACTGGAACGCTGTACGCGTTGCTCGACCGCGCGATCGAAGCAGGGTTGGTCGTTGCCGGGGATTCGTACGTCGAAGCTGGACGGACGCGGCGGGACTATGCGTTGACTCAGGCTGGTCGCGATCAACTCGACGCCGAGGCCCGGCGTCTTCATCACGCGTCGCGAGTGGTGGTCGGCCGGCTGAGAGCGACGGCGGCGCTGGCTGCACGATGAACCGCGAGCGTGTGGGAGCTGCGGTGCTGCGGGCGTACCCGGTCGAGACGCGTGAGGCTCGAGGCCAGGAGATGCTGGGCACGCTGCTGGACTCAAGCGCCGATTCGAGCTTTCGCTTCGCGCGGGAGGCTGTCGATCTGCTGCGACTCGGACTACGGTCGCGTGCAACGCGGATCGCCGGCGGCGGTGCTCGGCGTCTGATCGCCGACGGCGCCTGCGTGGCCGGCGCCTTCTTCGTGGCACAGGACCTCGCTACCGCCTTGCACAGCCGCGGGGTGCCGCACCCGTTGTATTCGTCGGCGTCGATGGCGGTACTCGCGGTCGCCCTGACATCCGCGCTGCTGGGCCACGATCGGATCGCGGGGGCGGTCGCGCTGGTCTGGCTCGGGCTGCGCCTCTCAGGCGTGATGGCAGGCATCGACGTCACTGCCTACCCAGCGACGCTGCTTCCCCTGCTCTGCTTTGGCGTCATGGCGGTGAGCCCGCGAAGCGGCAGCTCGCGCTCGCTCCTGTCCAACCCTTACGGAAGCGGCTGGCTGGTCGTGCTCGTTGTTCCGGTGGTGCTGGCCGGCGCGTTCAGCGGGTTGTTCGCGACCCTCGCGCTCGCGGCTGCGACGATTTTCGCGATCGTCGCTGCCGTTCTACTGACGACCGATCCTAGGCCCGCGATCGCCCTGGCGTTGGTCGCCGCCAACCTCGGGATCACGCATGCTGGCTCAGACCGGCCCGCACTGACGATCCTGACGCTCCTCGCCGCCGCCCCGCTGGTGCTCACAGTCACAATCGCTCGCACCCGCCATCTAACAAGAGCCGGTGAGTAGAACAGTCATCGGCCCCGAGGCGCTCCATGCGTTCGATCGTCATCCGCTCGACGGTGGCTCGGCGGCCCGCGCGCGAGCGGCCTGACGGACCAGGTGGTCGCGCTCGGCGACGTCCGTGGCCCGACGGGCGGCATCCGCGTACGCCGTGGCGGCGGCAGGGAGGTCGCCACGGAGCTCGTGCAGGTGGCCGCGGACGGCGTGCCACCGGTGCCGCTCGCCGAGCACCTCGCGCAGCCGGTCGGTCTCGCGCAGCCCTGCGGTAGCGCCGAGGACGTGGCCAACCGCGACCGCGCGCCCGAGCACCGCGGCAGGGTCCTGGCGCACCGGGTCGTCGGTGAGGGCCACGAGGTCGTCGTACCACGCGAGGATCTGCGCCCAGTCGGTCTCCTCGGCGCTTGCCGCGTCGTCGTGCAGGGCGGCGATGGCGGCCTCGACCTGGTAGCGGCCGGGGCGCTGAACGGCTAGTGCCGACTGCAGGACGCGCACGCCCTCGGCGATCTCGCGGGTGTCCCACAGACCGCGGTCCTGCCGGTCGAGCGTGACGATGCGACCCTCTGAGTCAAGTCGCGCCGGGAGGCGGGCGTGGTTGAGGAGCATCAGCGCGAGCAGCCCGCGCGCCTCCGGTTCCTCGGTGGCGAGGGTCAGTTGGCGGGCGAGCCGGATCGCCTCGCCCGCCAGGTCCACCCGCCCCGTATGGCCGGCCGTGTAGACGAGGTAGAGCACGCGCAGCACGACGGCGAGGTCGCCGGGCTGGTGCAGGCGGCGGGCGGGCGGGCCAGCAAGTGCGCGCTTGGCCCGGCTGATCCGCTGCGCCATGGTCGCCGCCGGCACATAGAAGGCGTCGGCGATCTCCCGGGTGGTGAGGCCGCCGACGGCGCGGAGGGTCAGCGCCACCTGGGAGGCGGGCGCGAGCTCGGGGTGGCAGCAACAGAAGAGCAGGAAGAGGGTGTCGTCGCCCTCCTCGGCGGCGGCGGGCCGCGGCTCGGCGTACGTCGCCTCCTCGCGACGCTGACGAGCGGCCTCGCTGCGGCGGGCGTCGACGAGCCGCCGGGTCGCGACCGTCGCCAGCCACGCCCGCGGGTCGCGCGGCGGGTGCTCGGGCCACACCCGCAGCGCCTCCAGCAGCGCCTCCTGCAGCGCATCCTCGGCGGCATCGAAGTCCTCCCCCCTCCGGACCAGGCCGGCGAGCACCCGAGGGACGAGAGCGCGCAGCGCGCCCTCGTCCAACGATCGCGTCGGCGCGTCGGTCACGCCGGTCAGTCGTCGGATGGCGACTCGGACATGACCTCACGGACATCTATCCACTCGTACAGCGGCTCGCCGCCCGGGCCGGGCTCCGAGGAGACGTAGGCCGCGAGCTCGAGCGCGCGCTCGTGCGACTCGACGTCGATCATGTACCAGCCCGCCACGAGATCGCTGGTCTCGGGCAGCGGGCCGTCGGTGGTGACCGGCGCGGCATCCGGGCCGCCGTAGCGCACCCAGGTGCGCGCCGGCGTGAGCGCCTGCGCGTCGACGTACTCACCGTTTTCCTCGAGTAGCTCGCTGACGTGCCGGAGAAAGGCGATGTGCGCCTCCACGTCCTCGGGCGCCCACTGGTCCATCGGCGGGAAGGGATGGTGCGGCTCCGGGCCGCCGCGGTAGTGCTTGAGAAGCAGGTACTTCGGCATCGTCGCCTCCTGGTGTCGTGGGCCCCGTCTGTCGTGGCCCTTCACCTGGTGAGCGGAGCCGGTCACAGCTTCTCGACATCAAACCACTCAGCTGGCTCTGAGAGCGGCCCATCAGCCGCTGACCAGGTCCGTCTATTCGAGGACTTGGTCGAAGAACTCCAGCGGCGCCACCGTCGCCCGCAGCTCGTCGGTCATCCTGCCATCGATCATCACGAACAGCATCCGCACGGGCCGATCGGACCGGTTCGCCCACGCGTGGTTCGTTGCCCGCTGGACGACCGCGTCGCCTGCTCGCACTCTCGTCTCGGACCCGTCGTCAAGCAGGAGCCACGTCTCGCCTTCAAGGACGACGCCGACGTCCACGGTGTGCGTGCGATGCATCGGTGACTCAGCGCCCGGTGCCATCTCGGTGAACCGAACCCCCACCCCGTCGGCAGGCGGCGGCGTCCGCACAGGGCGGTCCGTCGGTTCCGGCTCGGTCGCCGGGATGGCGACCGGCATCTCAGCGGTGATCCAGATCTCGTGGAAGGCAGCGGTTCCGATGTCGAGCGTCTTCGGCGTCGGGGCGTCGGAGAGCACCACCGACTTCCCGGAGGCGTCGTGGCCGGTGACGATTCGACGCGGCAGCGTCATCGGTTGCAACATCAAACCACAGCTCGGCGCACATCGCCGCGTCCCGAGCGATCACTGCCCGCCATGCCTTCACTAGCCCTTGGGCGCGGGCCGGCCGAGAGGGTCTCTCGGCCGGCTCGGTCGATGTCGTGGATCAGCCTGCGATCTCGTTGTGAACCCGGGCCACCATCGGCTCGTTCAACTCGATCCCGGCCGCGTTGAGGATCGGGAGCAGGGTCGCCCCGAACGCATCGAACGCCGCTTGGGATTCCCACACATCGAAGACCTGAATCTCGCCGTCCGTCTCCAGGGCGACGTGGGACTTGCGTCCCTCGGGGGCTCCGGCGCCCGCTGCCTCAAGCTGGGCGAGCGTCGTGTCGTACCGCTCCTGCGTGAACCCCTTGCCAGTGATGTAAAAGCCCAATGCCATTTCGATCCCGATCCCTCTGCGCCTGAGCGCGGTGGCTTGACCTGCAATGGGGCCCACTCTATGCCACTGTGCGAGCGGGCCGGAGACCGAGCGATCAGCCGACCCGGCGTGAACTCAGGCGCAACCACGCCCGTCCCGCGACGTGATGGCGGCTATGCCCCAGCGGGCGGTCCGAACCAGGTGGTTAGCGCTTCCGGGAGTCCGAGTTGGGTTGCGTCCCCGACCCAGGCCACATACCCGTCGGGCCGGATCACCACGGCAGTGGGAGAGGTGACCGTGCCAAGTACCGGAAGCTCCCACGGGCCGACATATTCAGCGTCGATCACGTGGACCCGGTCAGCCCATGGGGTGAGGTCAAAGCTGTCGGGCTGACCGAGGTTGAGCAGCACCGGCATGGCGTCGTGCAGGAGCTCGAAGACGCGGAGCGGGCCGTCGGCGGTCACGAGGTCCAGATCGGGCATGCGGCGTCCGAGCAGCGGGTGTCCGTCGCCGAGGTCGTATTGGATGTCCAGCCCGGAGACGAGCCCGGCGAGCCGTTTGCGAGGCTCGTCCATGGTCGCCAGTTCCGACAGCACGTCGACCAGGGCCTTGGTGCGCTCGTCCTGGCGCGAGAGTGCGGTCTGAGCCATCGTGTGCTTGAGGGCGCGCGCAGCGACCGGGTGGCGTTCGGCGTGGTAGGTGTCCAGGAGGCTCTCCGGGGAGGTCCCGTTGACCACCTGAGCGAGCTTCCACCCGAGGTTCATCGCGTCCTGCACGCCGAGGCTGAGGCCCTGTCCGCCCACCGGGTAATGCACGTGCGCTGCGTCGCCGGCCAGCATCACGCGTCCGGCGCGGTAGGTCGCGGCCTGACGCGTCATGTCGGTGAACCGGGAGATCCACCTGGGGCTGTGGATCCCGAAATCGGTGCCGTAGACGGTGATGAGGGCCTCGCTGAGATCACGCAGGGTGGGCTCAGTGCTCGGCCCGAGCTGCTGCTCGGTCACGACGACCCGCACCGTTCTCCCGTCCTCCATCCTGTGCATGCCGTGGGTGCCGATGGCGTCGTGACGGATGCCCCGCGGCGGTTCCTGGGTCATCTCGACCTCGGCGATCAGGTTGCTGCGCGTCGGATCCCACCCCGGGAACTCGATGCCCGCTCGCTTGCGGATCAGACTGCGTCCTCCGTCGCACCCGACCAGATACCGCGCCCGCAGCGACTCCCCGTCGGACAGCCGGACGTCAACGCCGGTGGCGTCCTGCGCAACGCCCGTCACCTCACGCCCGTAATGGATCCGCACCGGCAGCTCGGCGATCCAGGCGGCCATGATCCGCTCGATCTGGTTCTGCCAGATCCCGAGCGAGTACGGATGACGCGTGGGGAAGTCGCTCATGTCCAACACGGTCGTCGCGAACCTCGCGACCTGAACCACCTGACCCTCCGCGAGGAACCAATCAGCAACCCCACGCTGATCGAGCACCTCGATCGTACGAGCGTGAAAACCGCCGGCCCGCGAGCCGACGAGCACATGATCGGGACGCCGCTCGACGACCGCGACATCGACCTCCGCCAACGCCAACTCGGCCGCCAGCATCATCCCCGCCGGCCCTCCCCCGGCGATCGCCACCGCATGCTCCGTGATACGCATCTTGCTCCTCCCACTTCGGTTGGTCCTGGCTTGCGGCGGGCGATTATGCGGCACAAATCAAGGTCTCATGAGCGCCTCCGATCAGGTATAAATTGGAAGTGGAGAGGACCGGGGGCGCGTAGGCTTGCGAGGTGCCGTTCTCTCGTTTCCTGAAGGGTCGAGGCGCCAAGGAAGAGCTGGTGTCCGTCGGGGACCCGCGGCTGGAGGGCTGGGAGACGGTGAGCACGTTCCAAGAGCGGGAGACCGCGGTGGCGTGGCGCGATCAACTCCGAGCGCTGGGTCTCGACGCGAGTTGCGTGGCGGATCGGCCATTGGATCGCTTTGGGCGCGGCGATATCTACCTGGTCGTCCCCCCGGACCAGTGGTCCAGAGCCACTGAGATCGTCGAGAACCTCGACTGAGGCGACACTAATTGGCTGAGCCTGGGGGGTCCGACTGTTGTTCGGGGCTCTCCGAGAGGTCGGCGAGGCGGCTCTGGAGGAACCGCTGCTCCGGCCCTGGCTGGGTTTGTTCGAGGGCACGTGCGTAGGCGGCGAGCGCTTCGTCGTTGCGGCCGAGCCGTCGCAGCAGGTCGGCGCGTGTCGAGTGGTAGTAGCGATAGTCGTCGAGCTCGAGCCGGTCGAGGAGGGCGAGTGCTGCTCCGGGTCCTTCGAGTTCGGCGACGGCGATCGCGCGGTTCATCGTCACGACCGGCGAGCCGGTGATGTGCTCGAGCCGCTGGTAGAGGAGCGCGATCTGCTCCCAGTCATGCGGCTCCTGGAGGTGGAGATCGGCGATCGCTGCCTGAAGGACGTAGGACCCTCCGCCGCGGAGGGCGAGGGCGCGTGTGAGCAGCTTCCTGCCCTCGTCAATCCGCTCCTGGTCCCAGAGTGTGCGGTCCTGGTCGTCGAGCAGGACGAGCTCCCCGTCATGGAACCGGGCGGCGCTGCGCGCGTGGTTGATCAGCATGAGCGCGAGCAGAGCGTGCGCATCGGCCTCGTCAGGCATCAGCTCGACGACGGAGCGGCCAAGGCGGATCGCCTCTGCGGCCATGTCGACGCGGCCGCCGCCCCAGCCCTCGTTGAAGATCAGGTAGATGACGGCGAGAACGGCGTCGAGCCGCGCGGGCAGCAGGTGGTCGGGCGGGACGGCAAACGGTATGGCGGCGTCCCGGATCTTGTGCTTGGCGCGCGTCAGGCGCTTGCTCATCGTCTCGAGCGGGACGAGGAAGGCGCGGGCGATCTCCTCGGTTGAGAGGCCTCCGAGCGTGCGCAGCGTGAGTCCGACCTGCGCGTCCAGCGCGAGCGCGGGGTGACAGCAGGTGAAGATCAGCTCGAGCCGCTCGTCGGGGAACGTCGTGCTCTCGCCCATCGTCTCCTCCGATCCTTCTTGCAGCTCCCGCTTCAGCTGCTCGGTCTTGATCGCGAGTGTCCGCTCGCGCCGAATGCGGTCGATCGCCCGGTTGCGCGCCGTTGCGATCAGCCACCCGGTCGGGTTCACGGGCTGTCCGTCGCGCGGCCACCGTTCGGCGGCCAGCGCGAACGCTTCTTGTGCCGCGTCCTCGGCGAGTTCGATGTCACCGAGAGCGCCGACAAGCGTGGCGAGCACGCGCCCCCACTGATCGCGAAAGATGTCCTCAAGCACCCCCGAGCTCCTGCTCGAGCACCGGACGGACCTCGATCGCCGCCGTCACATCGAGCTCCTGCAGCTCGGCGGCGACGGCGAGCGCGCCGTCGAGGTTCTCCGCCTCGACGAGGATCAGGCCGGCGAGGAACTCCTTGCTGTCAACGAACGGGCCGTCGGTCAAGAGCACCTTTCGCGACTCCAGCTGGAGGGTCGTCGCCGACTCGGCCGGGTGCAGCCGGACCCAGCCGCCCACATCGGACCGCTCCAGCACCGCGGCGACAGCTGGATGCATCTCGCGGGTCCGGCGTTCCCCGGCGGTTTCCGCCTTGGCGTAGTTCAGCAGTACGTATTTCATCTGCGCTCCCTTCTCGATCTGCCCCATTTCCCTCTGAGACGAACGGCGGCCGCCCAGACGGACACTTCGGCGGTTTCTCGATCGCCGTGTCCGTCCGGGCGTCGGCTGTTCGTCATCAGATCAAAGGGCCGGCAATACGCGCCGGCCGCGACTGAAAGGGTGTAGAGATGGCGAATTACGTGTTCGCGTACAGCGGTGGGCGCGGTGTGGCCGACGACGAGGCCAAGCGCAACGCGCAGTATGCCCAGTGGGGTCAGTGGTTCGCAGAGCTCGGTTCGGCGGTCGTCGACGGCGGCGCCGCGACCGGGACCGCGAAGACGGTCGGTCCGGGCGGCTCACTTAGCGATGGCGGCTCGCGTGGCCTGAGCGGCTACTCGATCGTGTCGGCCGACAGCCTCGATTCGGCGGTCGAGCTCGCGAAGGGCTGCCCGGTCCTCGAGATCGGCGGCGCGGTAGACGTCTACGAAGCGATCGCGATGTAACCGGCGGCACCTGGCGAAGTAAGTGCGCTGCCGCCAATCGCTCGTCGATCCGCGGTCCAGCCCGTCCCCGCGGTGATCTACCTTGCCACGATGCCGAATGCCGCCAGCGCCCACAGCTATGGCACCGTCTTCAATGAGATTGCCGGCGAGTATGACCGGCACCGCCCGGCTTACCCCGACGCGCTCATCGACCAGGCGTGTGCGGTGGCGGGTATCGGGCCCGGCGCGCCGGTGCTGGAGATCGGCTGCGGCACCGGGCAGCTGACGCGGTCTCTGCTGGCAAGGGGCCTACGGGTGACGGCAGTCGACCCCGGTGACCGGCTGATCGCGCGGGCGCGAGATCAGCTGCGGGGCCTCGGCGACGTGCAGTTCGTCAACGCGCGCCTGGAGGACGTGCCGCTGCCGCACGCGCACTACCGGGCGGTGTTCTGCGGTTCGGCGATCCACTGGGTCGATCCGGATGTGAGCTGGCGCGCGGCGGGCGATGCACTCGTCGACGGCGGAACCCTGGCGCTCGTCTCCTACTTCGGATTGGACCAGCCGCGCAGCGCCCAGGATCAGCAGGCGCTGCGCGCCGCCATCGCCAAGGTCGCCCCTGAGCTCGCCGCTGCATGGCCGACCTACCGCAACCTCAACGACACGTTCGCGGGCGTCGCCGCGCGACGCGCCAACGTGTCGGACATCTGGGGATGGCTCGGAAGTTATGACCTCGGACGCAGCTATGCCGCAGCGCTGTTCCATGACGCACAGATCACCGCGGTGCCGACCCCCCTGGAGAACACCGCCGACGAGCTCACTGCCGTGCTGGGCACCATGTCATTCTGGACACGGCTGTCGCGCCCACAGCGCGACGCTCTCGCCGCCGAGAACCACATCCTTCATCAGCGGCTCGGTCGGCCGATCCGCTCGAGCACCATCGCCTGCCTGGTGACCGCTCAGCGCGCATCCCGCAGCTGACCCTCTCCCCCGTTCCATCCTGGCGGGACGCCGCCGCCAGCGGGCTCAGATGACTTCGAGGACTACGAGCGGAATGACCCGGGTGCCGGCGCGCTCCGCGTACTTGTCATAGCCGTTGTAGTTGTCGTTCACGCGTTGCCAGAGCTCGCTGCGTTCGGGTTCCTCGATGACCCGGGGGCGCACGGCGACGGGATCTCCGTCGAGCTGGACGCTGACCGCATCGGGGTGGGCGCGGAGGTTGTGGTACCAGGCGGGGTGATGAGCGGCACCGGCCTTGGATGCCACCACGATGAAGCCGCCGTCGTGCGGGGTGTAGAGCAGCGGGGTCGTGCGCGGTTGGCCTGACTTTGCCCCACGCGTGTGCAGCAACAGGATCGGCTGGCCGAGTGCCACCTTCAGACGCCCGTGCGTCCGGGGGATCAGCCATCGGTCGATCACCGGGAACACGTTCACGAACAGCCAGCCGCCGGCCCGGGTTCCGGCGACCGCCTGCAGCGCCTTGTCTACGCGCGACTTCTCCTGTTGACCCCGGTAGTTCATGATCGCCGCAACCTATCAGCACAGCGCCGCCATCGAGGGACGCGACCCGCTCGAGACTGTCGTGGTTCAGGGGGTCGCCGTTGGCGCGGGCGTGCGCATCGAGCGTGTCTTGCGCAGGGCATCGAGCAGCGCCCCGCTGCCGACGCTGTTGTCGTGGCCGAGGGTGTGAAGCTTGCCGGCCGCGTCGTCGAGCTGCCGCGCATGTTCTGTCGCATCGCCTTGCTTGACCTTGATCACCTGGTAGTGCGCGCGGAGCTCGTCATGCACCGCTGCCGGCAGGTTGGCAACCTTGGCAGCGAGTCCGACGCTATCGGGCACCCGGGAAGCGATTTGCAGCCCGTTGGGTGGTAACCGCAGCTTCTGCCGCTTCTCCTCTTCGGGGGTCACCGGCTCCCCGAAAATCAGGCGGATGCCTTGCTCGAGCATGTCGTAGGGGATCGTGTAGTCCCCGGACTCACCGTAATACGCCAGGAAGCGGAAGGACGCCGCCAGGTAGGTCGTCGCGACGGCCGCGTTGGCCCCCTCCAGTTTCGCGAGGTCAGCCTTCAGATTGCGGGCGACGAGCTTCAGGTATGCGTCGATCCGGTTGCTCGACGCGAGGTAGTCGTGGGTGATCCATTTCTTCTTGTTCGGGTCGGGTTCCGGGTCCTTTGCGTCGGGCTCGCGTTTGCGGAAGTTGTTGACGCCCTCGTAGAGCACCACCGAGTCGAGTAGATGCGTCCCGGTCTTTGCCTCCCTCTCGGCAAGCTCCGCGATGTAGTTGCCGCCGAAGCTCCAGCCGGTGAGCACGAGACCCTTCGACTTGATCTTGATGCCCGTGTCCTTCTCGAGGATTCCGAGCACACGCTTGACGTAGGCGCCTGGATCCGTGACGGCATCACCGAAATCCGGAGTGGTCGCGAAGCTGCCCTGCGGCATGATCACGACGAGCTGCTTGTCGCCCTTTTCGGCGATGCTCTTCGATAGTTGCTCGTCGGAGCGGTCCTTCTCCGCATCGACATCACGCACGGTGCGGCCCTCGCGTCTGTAGCCGGCGCGGAGGCTCCCGTGGAAGTGGAGCCAGACCTGCACGTCGCTGTCCTGCTTGAGCTCGGTGGGCACGAGCACGACGGCGCGGTTGCCGCTCTCCTCGTCCGTGACCTTCTTCTTGATGTCGTCGTTGAGCGACGTCTCGGTGCTGCCGCCAAGCTTCGGGTCATACAGCGGATAGCGGTCGACCCCCGGCGCCGGCGAGGTCTTCCCGTGGTTCGGGCTCGCGGTGCTCGTCTTGGGCCAGCCGACGTCGCGCATCAGACGCCCGACCGCCGCATTGCCGGCCGATCGTTGGAGCGCGAGCAGGCCTCTGACGTACGCCGGAACAGCACGCTCCGCCTCGGCGTTGCGGGTCCCGACAGGCCTGTCGCCGGCTGCGCGCGCGCTACTGATCCGCACCCGTTCCCCCGGCACCGACGAAGCGTCCCAGATTGCAGATGCGCTCGCAACCGGAGCACGACGGCGCACCACGCCCTCGAAGACACCCTAGATCGCGCCAGCCGGCATCACATGGGCACCGCTCCTGAGCGACTAGGGATTCACCCGGTGCAAGTCAACGCCGCCTGGCCCTAGCGTCGCGTCCTCGACGTGAAGGAAGCATGCCCACCGGACAGGACCGCAATGATCGCTGTCGAGGCCAAACGGCGCGACGACCAGTGTGAACGGAGGATCACCCGAGTCCTGCGGGCGCGACGACGATCGGTGAGAAGATGTCGGTGAGCCGAACGGAGGCTCCGCCTTTGGCGGGTACGGCCACGTGCTTGCGCTTGGCGGTGGTGCGCACGCTCACAGTGTGAGTGTGGCCGTTCTCGGTCTCGGTGACGGTGCAGCGAGACCGGGCGGGCAGGCCCGGGAAGACTCTCGACACAGAACCGGTGGTGTGCGCCGGGATGAGGAAAGCGAAGGCGTGGGCGGGGCCACAGTCGACCAGGATTTCGATGTGGCCGTGTTGCCTGGCGCCCGCTCCCGTCATGGTCTTGATCACTTTGAGGTAGCCACGAATGGGCTGGAACGGGCCTGAACCGCCGAGCGGCGGGGCCACGTCTTCATCCACGCCGCCGAGTGGCTGCCCGTATACGTCCACCAGGCTCACCGGCACCACCGTCCCCGCCGGCACGGTCACGGTCTGCTCGCTGCCCGAGACGAGCGCCGCGACGGTCGTGGTGCCGCCGTCGGCGGTCTCGGTGACGGTGCATGCCGAGCCGGCCGGGATGCCGTCGAAGCTGTGCGACACGCTGCCCGCCGCGGACCCCGCGCCGATCACGAAGTCCGGCGAGACGGCTGTGCCGTTGCACACGACGTGAATGGCGATCCGCCCCTGTTGGCCGGCGAGCGGACCGGCGATGCTCTTGGTGACGAGCAGAGAGCCGGGAGCGTCACCGTAGGTGTCGGTGATATGGGCGGCGCCGGCACCGCCGGCCGGGATGCTGGCGGTGGCGGGGCTGCCGGTGACGGCGACCGGGACAGTGCTGGTGTGCCCGTCCGCGGTCTCGGTGACCACGCAGGTTGCAGGCGTGGGAATGCCGGAGTAGATCTGGGATGACTCGCCTGCCAGCGTCCCGGCCGGGATGACGAGGTCCGGGGTGAGGGCAGTGCCGTCGCAGGCCGTGTGGATCACCGCCGTTCCCTGTAGTCCGGCGAGCGTGCCGGCGATGGTCTTCGTCACGTCAAGTTGGCCCGGGGCGAGCCCGTAGGTGTCAAGGATGTCAGCGTGGGCGATCTGACCGGCACCGACGGAAACCGTCTGGCTGTTGGGGTCGACGACGACCGAGACGGTGCCGGTGTGCCCGTCGGCGGTCTCTGTGACCGTGCAGGTGGCCGGAACAGGGATCCCGTCGTATTGCCTGGTCTGCTCCCCCGCGCGAGACCCCGGGGCGATCACCCAGTCTGTCAACGCGGTGCTGTTGCACACCGTGTGGATCGTGACGTTCCCTTGCTGGCCCGCCGCTGGACCCGCAATCGTCTTGGTGACCACGAGCGAGCCGAACTGGTGATAGGTATCGGTGATGTCGACCGTCTGGCTCCCGTGCTCTGGGATCGTCACCTGCTGCCCGTCGCCGGGGCTCACCACCACGCCCACCGTCCCGGCCACGCTGCCGTCGGCGGTCTCGGTGACCATGCACACCGAGCCGGCCGGGATGCCCTCGTAGGTGTGCGAGCGCGTGCCCGGGGACACCCGGGCGGGGATCGTGAATGCAGGCAGCGGCCCGCCAGCGTTGCAGTCCACGTTCACGACCACTGGGCCCTGCAATCCGGCCGCCGGACCGGCGATCGTCTTCTTGACCACCAGCGAGCCGGGCCGGAGGAATTCGGCGGTGGCTTGAACGATGGTTCTCAGCGTGGCCGTGTTCGACAGGATCAGCTTCTGGCGCCCGCTGCCTTCGGCGTTGCCGTCGTACAGGTAGACGTTGCCGGTGGGAACGGTGGCCACCGCAGTGGCCTGGAGCACCGCGAGAGACGGACCTGTGGAGCGCATCCAGATCCTCGTCCCCGACGGCACAGCCGTTCCATCCGGGAGCGGAACGGTGCCCGCCCGGTTCCTGAACATGCTCCCGCCGGTGGCGACGACCGTCGCGGCGTCCTGGTCCGTGGTGACCGTGAACGGCCCCAACACCCGGTGCGCAGGACCGCTCACAAGCGACGGGGTGATCGTGAGGCTTGGCGGCGGCGGCTGTACCAGCGGGCCGGCCTTGATGATGTGACTCACGATCGCGGCCACGGCGTCGTGCAGGGGACTCGAGGTCCTCAGCACATAGCGGTCGCTGAAGAACCAGATTGCAGCCTGGACTGCGGCGGCTTTCTCGTTGAGATTGGTCAGTCCGGCCGGTTGGTCGGTGCTTGGGTAGTACTCGTGCAGCAGTCGGGCCACCCAGCCCACGTTCGGGACGCTGGCCACGTCCCAGGTGCCCAGGGCATAACCCGTGCCGATGTACGTGTCCGTGTCGATGTCGATGCAGTAGAGCTTGATGTTCTCGTTGCTGCCGGGCGGCTGGGCAAAAATGGTCCCGGCGAACCCCTCGTCCTTGGAACTCCACCCGGTGGTCGGGTCGCTCACGGGATAGCCGTCGGTGACCGGGTCGAACGGGTTCCCAGGATTCGCGATAAATCCGGAGACCGACTGGCCTGGGCCGGTGTCGCTCAACACCAGCTGCGTATTGGTGTCGCTGCGCACCGTGGGCGGCGTCCGCGGTGACCTGCCGTGCCACACCGCGCCGGCAACAGACGCCTGCAGCAGGAGCCCGACCAGACCGAGCCCCAACAGAACCAGCACACGTAACGCTTGACGACCCACAGCACACCTCCCCTACGACCCGCGTGCAATTGAGCCTACCTCGGCCACCGCGCCGCTCATCACCCTTTTTGGGTGAGGCATAAGCGAGCATCTTCGAGGCGCGTGCGCCAGCGCTGCCGAGGTGCTCAATCTCAGCAGCGCCAAGCGCACCGAGGCGCCAAGCCGTTCCCGCTCTGGGGGCTAGCGGCCCTGTCGTACTTGTAGCCGGTTGCCGTCGAGGTCCTGGAACTGCGCAACGTAGCCCCATGGGAACTCGAGCACGTCGGACACGAATTCGACGCCGCGCGACTTGAGCTCCTCGACCGTCTTCCGGCAATCGTCGGTCTCGATCGTGATCGATGCCGGGGGGCGTCCCATCGCCGGCTCGGCCTGCCCCGGTGTCCCGGGCCAGAGAACCAGCTGGAACTCGTCCCCTTTGACGCCGACGGTCAGAAACCGCGGCCCGTCGGGCGTCGGGTTCTCAACCCGCTTCTCCAGACCCAGGACGTTCGTGTAGAAGTCCAGCGCCTTGTCCTGGTCGCTGACCAGCACGCTCGTGTAGAAGACCTTCTCCAGCATTTCTGTTCCTCCAGTGGTCGTGGTCACTGCTCCCATGACAGCCTGCGAGCAGCAAACGTGACATCCGAGGACGCATGAATTCGACGAGCCAGACCGCGCGCACGCGGGACACACCGCCCCCGGACCGGGGCCGAGACAGGGAGCCTGGGGTGCTGCTTACGCGGCGCGTGCTCGTTGATAGATGAGCCGTGCGGCCGCCCCAGCCTGCTCGGTTGAGATGAGCCGTAGTTCGACCGGCGTGCCGTCCTCGAACAGCCGAGTGCCGGTTCCGATGACCAGCGGGAAGACCAGCAGCCGGAACTCGTCGACGAGGTCGTGCACGATCAAGGTCTTGACGACGCTGGCACTGCCGATGACGATGAGATCTTGGCTTGCCTTCCGCGCGGCTACCTCGGCGAGCAGGTCGCGCTGGAGGAGCTCAGAGTTCTGCCATTCGTCGACGCGCGTCAGTGTTCGCGATGCGACGAGTTTGGGAATGGTGTTCATCTTGGTCGAGAATGCGTCGTCGCGGGACGGCCAGATCTGGGCGAAGAGCTGCCAGGTCCGGCGGCCGAGTAGCAGCGCGCCGGTGTCGAGCAGCTCGCCGAGCTTGAACTTGTCGCCGGCGACGGCCTCTGGCCCGTAGCGAAAGGCCCATCCTCCGCGGTCGAAACCCCCTCTGCCGTCTGGATCCTGCATGACCCCGTCCATGGACACGAACTCGATGACGATGACGCGACCCATCTTTGCCTCCTTGGTTGTGTTTCGCGTCGACGAACCGGGGGCCGTCGAGGGGACAGCGGTCGACGACGCTGGTCTGTCGACCCACCCCCGCACCTGTTTCCAGAGCGCCCCCGGACGGCGCTCTCCGTCCCGCCAGTTCGGGGGCCGGAGCCGAGTTCTGCGGCACGCGGCGATCGGTATGGTCGGTGTCCTCGACTGCGGATCATCGCGGCGGGGATGCTGATGCTCACACGCGAAACGGCCACATTCACCGACAGTGACGGGTGGAACTGGGAGTTTGACCTGACCTTCATGCTGTCTCACTACGAGTGCATCTGGGGACGCGGATGCCCGGACATCAGGCGGCAGGGCACGGCCCGCGGCTGTTGCGTGGAGGGGGTCGAGATCTATCGGGGCGAAGGCGACGCACCCGGCTATGAGGACCTGACGATGATCCGCGGACGGGTCGAGCAGCTGACTGACGAGGACTGGCAGAACCGGCGCGTGGCGCTGCGCCACGGTGGCCGCGACCCCTGGGGCAAGGCGCGCTTCAAGCACGACAGCGTCCACACCCGCCTCTATCGCGGCGCCTGCATCTTCCATAACCGCCCTGACCATCCCGCCGGCGCCGGCTGTGCGCTTCACGTCGCCGCGCTGCGCCGGGGTGAGGACCCGATCGACTGGAAGCCGCAGATCTGCTGGCAGGCCCCGCTGTTCTTCGACAGCGACCCGACGACCAAGACCACCACCGTTCGCGCGTGCCGGACTGCGGATTGGGGACAGGAGGGCATCATCGACTGGTGGTGCACCGAGCAGGAGGACGCGTTCGCTGCCGAGCGGCCGGTGTACCTCAGCATGGAGCAGGAAATCCGGCGGGTATGCGGCGACGCGGTCTACACCGAGCTGGCCGCCTACTGCCAGGCCCGTCAGCGCGCCCACGGGCCACGCCGACTCGCGCTGCTCCCGATCGCGCCCTAACACGCCCGGCGGCTGGCCGCCACCAGCACCGCCGTGGCCCACCTCGGCGCCATTCAGCAAATCATGAGCGGGGGGCTCTCGGAGCTCAGCAAGTCGGACCGCCGATGCGTGCGAGGAGTAGGCTCAGGGGATGCGGACCGTGGGACCGGATCGCAGCGGGCGGCCGGCCGGCCCCGCCGGTGAAAAGCGAAGGGCCGAGCCCTCGCGCACGGGCGCGCAGGTCGCGCTCCGCTCGTTGCAGCGCTCCGTCGGGAACGCGGCGGTCGCCCGAATCATCGATGGCGCCCGTCGGCTGCAGCGCACGCCGACGGCGCTCGCGGACGTTGCTGTCGCGAAGCGCAAGGGTCTGTACGTAGACACCCGCGAGATCAAGTGGAGCGGCATCGAAGGTGGGATCAAGAGCCTGTTTACCAAAAAAGACCTGATCGTCCACCCGCGCGCCGGGCTGACCGTCAACACGATCTTCGCAGGCGCGATGGCCAAGCCCGGCGGCAGCGACGCCGACGAGAGCAAGGTCCGGACCGGACTCGAACGTGTTGGGATGCTGACGTTCAACCTGGACGACCGAAGCGGCGCGACCGGCGGGGCCGACCCGGTCGTCGACGCCGTGCACTTTCTCGACCTCGAGCTCGCACCGTTCGACGGGGTCGACGGGCACTATCGCTTCACCGTCGTCGTGACGAAGAAGGTGGCGGGCACGCCGACCGAGGTCGACCTCATGATCGAGAACGTGAAACCGCGCATCTCACTTGCCGCAAAGCTTGACTCCGATCGGCGAGCGCAGCTTCAGAAGCGTTTCGACCAGGCAGGCCAGAAGCGCGGCGGCGACGACGAGAGTATCGGCGCCGATCCCGCGCCGAAGTGGCAGGACGCCGAGTGGGACCGGGTGTTGGAGGCGACGGCCTTCATCCCCGACGCGATGCTCAGCCGCGTGCCGGGTGTGGTTTGGACCCGGGGCAGCGGCGCCTCTCACACCAAGGAGGCGGGTCTGTACGAAGAGACGCCGGTCGGGGGCGGCAAGCCCCCAAAGCGGACATTGACGCTGTACTCCAATGCGTTCAGCTCTGATGGCGAGCTCATATGGACCGTCGTCCACGAGTTCGGGCACGGGCGAGATTTCGCCGGCGGGACGAGGCTCTCTGGCACGTCGGCCTGGCACACCGCCGCGCTCGGCGACCTCGGGAAGGCGGTCACCGAGTACGGGCGCACGGCCTGGCAGGAGGACTACGCCGACTCCTACGCCATGTTCGTGGCCGAGCCGGAGACAATGAAGTTGCTCCGGCCGGAGCTGTTCACCTGGTTCGAGAAGCAGCAGAAGGATGAGGAAGACGCCGCGGCCGCGCGGGCGAAGGCGGGGTCGACGAAGTGAGTGCCCGCGCCGGCGACGCGGCAAGCTCCAGCGGGCTGCACCATCGGCGGCAGCCGGCTACTGGAGTTAGGCGCTGTAAGACGACGGCGTCGACTGAGGGGCGCGCCTGTCCCATCCGTGGAATGGCGAGTAGTCGCGCGCATCCCACGCTTCACGCAGCCCGGGCTTGCTGAGATCCCAGTCGGGACGGATCTCGCGGGTCACGGTCCGTAGGTCGTGCCAAAGATCGACGAAAGACGGCCGTCCCCAGAACCAGTAGCCGTTGTAGATGCTGTGGATGGCCAGCGCTGGCTTGAGCACGAGGGTGTAGGGGATCATCGGGTCATGCTCGGGGTCGGTGTACTCCTGGATCTCGAGGTCCTTCTGGACGGTCCGCTCCGGGTCAGAGAGGAAGGGCCACTGGGCGCCGGTCGACGCGCGAAACTCCTGGCTCGAGTGATGGGTGTCGGTCGAGATCGTGGCCACCTTCGTGTAGGCCACTGCGATCTTGGGGTAGTTGGCGGCGAGCTCGAGGTGCTGCTGGTGCTCTTTGGGGCAGTAGTTCCCGCGCGCGAGCGTGAGGATCAGCGGGTCGTCGCCTTGGATCTCGCTCAGCTTGCGAGGAACGTTCTCGTGATCGGGCAACTCGTAGTCGGGGAAGGTGCCGCCGGGGGCGATGTCGCTGCGCATGATCTGCTCCTGTCCATGGTTGAGGAGTGACGAGAGCGATGGCCACCGTCCCGTCCACTCGCGCCCGTGGTCCACGGGTCCGAACCCCCTCCACGGCAAGGGTGGAGACCAGTGGTGACCCGGGCGCCATCGGAGCCTTTCGGGTCCATAATGAGCCTAGTCAAACGGCGCCGCGGGCGCCAGAAAGGGGCCCGCCCCAATGAGCACCCCGACGCCGGTGTGCGAGTTGCTGGGGATTGAACACCCGATCGTCCTGGCACCGCTGTCGACAGATCCCCGCCTGCCCGCCGCGGTCTCAAATGCCGGCGGCCTCGGCAGCCTGGGACTGGCGTGGTCCGATGACGCCGGAGAGGTGGTTCGTGCCACGGCAGCCCTTACCGACCGGCCGTTTTCCGGCAACTTCGTTCTCTTCGCCGATCAGCGCCGTCGAGTCGATCAGGCCCTCTCGGCGGGTCTGCGGGTCGTGTCGCTGATCTGGGGCGATCCCCGCAGCTACATCGATTTGGTGCATGACGCGGGAGGGCTTGTCATGCACACGGTCGGCAGCGCGGAGGAAGCGCGGCGCGCAGCCGCATGTGGAGTGGACATCGTCGTTGCGCAGGGCTGGGAGGCCGGCGGGCACGTCTGGGGTGGCGTGGCAACGCTCCCGTTGGTCCCAGCGGTAGTTGACGCGGTAACACCGGTGCCGGTCATCGCGGCGGGTGGGATTGGCGACGCTCGAGGAGTCGCGGCCGTGCTCGCCCTCGGCGCGCAGGCCGCGTTGCTGGGCACGCGGTTCCTGCTGGCCGATGAGATGCCGATCCACGACGAGTACCGGCGGCGCCTGATAGCCGCGACCGAGACCGATGCCGAGTGGTACCCCAACCTCTATGAGGTGGGATGGCCAGACGCCCCGCACCGCGCCATCCACAACTCAACGGCCGAGAGGTGGGAGGCGGCGGGCCGGCCGGCACCGGGTAGTCGACCGGGAGAGGGCGAGGTGATCGCGCACTTCGCTTCGAGCGAGCCGATCCTTCGATATTCCCCCGCGCCCCCGATGCTTGGAACGACCGGCGAGATCGAGGCGCTATCGCTGTGGGCCGGACAGAGCGTTGCGCTCGCCAGACGGCCGCAGCCCGCTGCGGAAATCGTCGCCGAACTCATCTCGCGCTTGTAGCCCCCCAGCCCAGGTCAAGGTGGGCGGCGCTGGCGCTAGGCCGTCAGGACGGTGCGGAGCTCAGCCGGGATCTCAGCAGCCGACGGCGGTGGTTCCGTGGCCTCGGGCGCCGAGACCTCCGCGCCCCGCCACGCTCGCTGGCTGGACGGGCGGCACGGGTGGCCGTTGGCCAGGATCACGCCGTCGCTGCAGTGGGCTTCAACCACGCCGCTGCCGAACTGCTCTACGTACAGCCGCGCGTAGACGCCGCCCTGGGCTACGAGCTCCTCGTGGGTGCCGCGCTCGACGATCGTGCCGTTCTCGACAGCGAAGATCACATCGGCGTTGCGGATCGTTGAGAGCCGATGGGCGATGGCGATCGTGGTTCGGCGCTGGATCAGGGACTCGAGTGCCCGTTGAACGACGCGCTCGCTCTCGGTGTCCAACGCCGAGGTGGCCTCGTCGAGGACCAGGATCGGCGGATTCTCAAGTATCACGCGCGCGATCGCCAGCCGCTGGCGCTCTCCGCCGGAGAACCGGTAGCCGCGCTCGCCCACCACGGTGTCATAGCCGTGCTCCAGCGCGGTGATGCGCTCGTGGATGAACGCGGCTTTCGCGGCGGCCACGATCTCCTCGTCGGTCGCGGCCGGGCGCCCGTACCTGATGTTGTCGCGCACCGTGCCTCCGAAGAGATAGCTCTCTTGGGTCACAACCCCCACCGCACCCGCGATCGTCGCAGCCGTGAGGTCGCGCACGTCGTGGCCGTCGATCGTCACCGCCCCCCGTTCGACGTCGTATAGGCGAGGGATCAGATACGAGATCGTCGTCTTGCCGGCGCCGGAGGGCCCGACCAGCGCCGCCAGTTGCCCGGGCAAGACCTGTATCGAGACGTCGTGCAGCGCCTCTTCGGGTGCGGGCGCGCCGCCGTCCTCGCCACCGCCATAGCGAAACGACACATGCTCGAGCGCCACCTCGCCTCGGATCTTGCCCGCGTCGATGCTCAGCGCGTTGGGTCGATCGGTAATCCGGGGCCGAAGGTCGATCAACTCGAAGATCCGCCCGAACAGCGCCAGCGATGACTGAACGTCGACCGACACCTGCAACAACTGGTTGATCGGAAACAGCAGCCGGCTCTGCAGGGTCGTGAATGCCACCAGCGTCCCCGCCGACAGGTCGCCGTGAGTGCCCTGAAGCCCGGCGACCAGGTAGACCAGCGCCGGACTGATCCCGAAGAACGCCTGGGTGACCGCGAAGAACGATCGGCCGACGATCGCCTGTCGGATCTGCAGGTAGGCCTGGTTGGCATTCTCGGCGCGGTAGCGATCAACCTCGTGCTCCTGTCGCCCGAACACCTTGGCCAGCAGGATCCCCGACACCGACAGGGTCTCCTGAGTGATCGACCCCATCACCGCCAACGAAGCCTGGGCCTCGCGACGAGCGGTTCGCCGGGCGCGTCCGACCCGCCGGCTGAACAACACGAAGAACGGCGTCGCGGCCAGCGAGATGGCCGTCAGCAGCGGCGAGAGCACCAGCATCGCCACCACCGAGGACACCAGCGTGACCACGTTACTGACCACCGACGACGCGGTCGAAGTGATCGTCGTCTGCACCCCGCCGACATCATTGGCCAGCCTCGACTGAACCTCGCCGCTGCGCGTCGCGGTGTAGAACGCCAGCGACAGCCGCTCCAGATGCTCAAACAACCGGTTGCGAAGCTCCTGCAGCACCCGGTTGCCCACCACTTCGGTCAAATACGCCTGACCCACATTCAGGACCCCGTTGACGATCGGGATCGCAATCAACGCCGCCACCAACGGATACAGCGCTGCGAGATCAGGGCCGCCCGAAACGAACAGCGCGTCGTCGAACACCCGCCGGACCAACAGCGCGCTGATCACGCTCAGCACTGAGCTCGCCAGAATCATCACGACGATCAGCGCCAACACGCTCCGATGCGGCCGAAACAACCGCACGATCCGCCGACCCAGCTTCGGCGAATCGCCAGGAGGAACCGATGCGATCATCGGCCGAGGCTAACCGGCACCGCCGACGGTCCGCGAGAGCCGCCGCACGGCCGAGTGCTCTCAGGTTATGCGGCTCAGGGCGACGACCGGGATCGGCCGCGTGGTCTTCGTCTGGTACGCGTTGTACCGGTCGGCGTTGTTGTCGTTGACGAGCTTCCACAGACGGGCGTAGTCCGGGTCGTCGGGCCCGATCTCGGCGCCGGTGGCCTGGAATCGCGTGCGCCCGACCTGGACCTCCACCTCCGGCTTGGCGCGGAGGTTGAGCAGCCACGCCGGGGCTTTGGGGTCACCGCCCTTGGAGGCGACGACCAGGTAGCGGTCGCCATCCTTGGCGTAGACGAGCGAGTTGGTGCGGCTCTGACCGGTCTTGCGACCGGTCGTGCGGAGCATCAGGCACGGGACGCCGAGCACGCGGTGGCCGATCAGGCCGTCGGTGCGCTCGTAGACAAAGGCGTGGACCTGGAGAGTGGTGCGGAAGATGCTTGCGTAGATCGACATGAGTGCAGACACTACGCTGGCTGGCGTCACGGCTGGCCTACAGCAGTAGGCTCGTCCAGGGTGATCACCGGAGCCCACGCGATTATGTTCACGAAGGACGCGGACGCCGTCCGCGCGTTCCTTCGCGACGTACTCGGACTTTCGTCGGTCGACGCTGGTAGGGGATGGCCGATCTTCGGGCTGCCGCCTGCCGAACTTGCCGTCCATCCCACTGACGGGGAAACGCGTGACGAGCTGTACTTCATTGCCGACGACGTGCACGCGACGGTGGCAGAGCTCAATGACAAGGGGGTCAAGTTCACGCGACCGATCGAGGACGCCGGCTGGGGGTTGGTGACCGCGCTTGAGCTTCCCGATGGCCGCGAGCTCGCGCTCTATGAGCCGCGACATCCACGCCCGCTCGAGTCGGGCGGGTAGCCTCAGCGGAGGTGCGGAATCAGCGGAGTTCTGCGGCGAGGACGGCGGTCTCGGTGCTATCAGCGGTGCTGACCGGCGCTGGTGAGGGTCACCTCGGGCTCCAGTAGAAGTCGGCGCCGGCCGCGGTTGGCTGAGCGATCCGGCTCAACGCTGCGCGTGTCTGCGTGACATCCAGTTGCGCAATGGCTGCGACCTCGGCAGTCGCGAGCGGCTCACCCGCCCAGGAGAGGATCTCGGAGACGGTCTCGGGTTTTGGCCGACGGGCGAGTTCGGGCGCGAGGTTCGCGATCGCAACCTCATAGGCCTCGACTGGGTTGAAGCCGGGAATCGCGACCGTCATTTCGTCTGCCGCGCGGGTGATCTCGTAGCTCGGGGCGGTGTAACGTCGTTGGTCAGCCGGACCGCCGAGCTTGTGCTCGAGGGCGCGGGCCGATGGAGACGGGCAACGCGCCGCCTCGATGTCCGCCGACAGGGCTCGGTTGACCTCGTCCTCGGCGCACCACGTATTGAGCTTGGTCGGCTCGATTCCAACGTCGTACGCAGCCGCTGCGAGCATTTCGGGATCGTCGAGCAGCCCGCCGAGCATGGCGCGGACGCGCAAACGTCGCAGCAGGGGCTGTTCCAGAGCCGGAGCGCGCAGCCGGGTCGCAACGACGGCACGACACGCGGGTTCGGAAGACGCGGGCCGCGCGTAGGGCGCCGGATCGATCGGCATGCCATAGCGGCGTTGGAGCCCGGGAGCGCCCTCAGCGAGCTTCTTCGCCTCCCCCGGCTCCAACGTCAGGACGATCATTCTCGTCGTCCATCGGAGCTGATCGCCGTAGTGCCACATCAGCCGTAGCCGCACCGGCTCAGCCGAGAACGCAAACGGACACGCTGGATCGGTGAACAGCGTGATCTCGAGCGACATCACTCGAGAACATATCCACCGCCCCCACGATCGCGTCGATCCCGCCCTGCCTTGGCCACGGTATCGGAGACCAGAGGCGCGCGTTGGGGGCACCGTCGGACGCCGCCCAAGCACCTAATGTGTGGCGCGTGGCACTCGTCTCCGAACTGTGGTGTGACGGCGCCTGCTCCGGAAATCCAGGACCTGGCGGTTGGGCGTACATCCTGATCGCTCGTCGTCCTGACGGCACGGTGGCCAAGCAACTCGAAGGCCACGGCGGCGAGAACATGACCACGAACAACCGCATGGAACTCAGGGCAGCCCTCGAAGGGCTGCTCGCGCTGACCCGCCCGACGACGCTCACGATCCACCCGGATTCGGCCTACTTGGCGAACGCGTTCACCGAGGGATGGCTTGGCAAATGGCAAAGCAACGGCTGGAAGAGCGGCAAGAAGCCCGTCAAGAACCAGGACTTATGGGTCGCGCTGCTCAAGGCCATCAGCCCCCACACCGTCATGTGGAAGCGCGTCAAAGGGCACAGCACCGTCGCGCTCAACAACCGTTGCGACCTCCTCGCCACGCACGAGCGCGACATTCACGCCGGGCGCATCCCCGCCGGGACGCGGCCCCCATCCGTGCCAGCACCCATCGGTTGACAACGCGTCTCAGGCGAGACGGACCCGCGCGCCGTTGAGGTTGAGAAGCACGACAGGACGACAGCCATCACCGGTGGCTCTGGTCGGCGAAGCCAAGGTCGGCGGCGACGCGCGCGAGCTGTCGGTAGCGCGGCTGCGGCCAGACTGATCGCATGCTCGTAGAGCCCAGAGCGCGGCGTCCGCTGGTGGGCCTCGGCGGCCGGCGCCTCGTCGCTGGCGAGCTCGAACAGGTGACCGCGGACCGCGGGACCCACGCGCCGATCAGCGGATTGCGAGCACGAGCTTGCCGCTGGTATGCCGGCGTTCGAGTTCGCGATGCGCCGCTACCACCTGCTCGAGCGGGTACTCCCTGGCGACGACGGGCCGGAGGTTGCCCGTATCGATAAGCGCGGCGAGCGCCCTGAGCCGCGCAGCGTCCGGGCGCACCAGCACCCCGTGGATGGTCAGGTTCTTGTCGATCGCGGCGTCGAAGTCTCCAATCAGGGAGGACACGCTTGCCAGCCGTCCGCCGATGCGGAGCCAGTCCAAGCTGCGGACTGCCATATCTGCGCCGACAAGATCGGCGACGGCATCCACGGGCCCTACCGCATCGGTGATGGCCGCGCCGAGATCGCCGTCGTGGTAGTCAATCGCCACATCGGCGCCGAGGGATCTCACGAGCTGGTGGTTCTCGACGCTGGCGAGGGCGATCACCCGCGCGCCCGCATGTTTGGCGAGTTGGATGGTGTAGGTGCCCACACCTCCGCTGGCGCCGCAGATGACCAGCCATTCACCCGTCGTCACGGCCAGGCGCCGCGTCACGACCTCATAGGCGGTCCCCGCAGCCAGCGGGACTGCCGCGGCCTGAGCATGGCTGAGGCTGGTGGGACGCCGGGCGACGATTCCGGCATCGACGGCCTGGTATTCGGCATAGCTGCCACCTTCGGAGGCGAGGAAGTCCGAGAAGTAGAACACTGGCTCGCCGATGCTGAATCCGGTCACACCGGGGCCGAGGGCCGCGATCGTCCCGGAGGCGTCGCTGCCAAGCACCGCAGGCAGCGTAATCCCGGCCCAACTCCCGTCCGCGCGGTTCTGCGCATCGACAGGATTCATGCCTGCGGCGTGAACCTGCACCAGTACCTGCCCGGCGGCTGGAACCGGGACGGGGACCGCGCGTATCGTCATCGCCTCCGGCGGCCCGAACCGCGTGATCACCGCCGCACGCATGCGCCGGTTGAGCGTAACGCCGTTGGCAGGCGACGGTGGCCTCCGGAGCCGGCGGAGTCGTCAGCCGAGCACGACGAAGCCGTCGAGCGCGACCGGCAAAGTGCTTGCGGTGATCTCGATGGTGTGCGTCCTGCCGGTGGCGAGAGGCCCGCTGACATAGACGATCCTGCGCTCGACCGAGGCGCTGGACTGCAGCATCACGGTGGTGCAGCCGGTAACGCTGACGCCGGGGTCGACGCAGATCTGCAGCGATCCGTCGCCGGGACCGACGGGTGCGACCACGGCGATCGACCGGCCCGAAAACCCCATGAGCGTTGCGGTCGCGCCGGCGCTGGTGGCCGTGTGGCGCTTGCCGCCGTAGGCGTCGCTGTCGGTCATCTGCGTCCAGGCGGTTGAATAGACGATCGAGGCATCGCTGTCGTCGATCACGTCGAGTGCGAACGGGTCACCTGCGGGGCTCTCGGCGGCGACGCCGAGTTGGTTCTCGGCCCGCACACGCAGCTGGTGATACGGGCGCCACGCTGTCCGTTCCCGAGGTGGATGCATCCTTCCGCGTCAACCGGCGTCGAGCCGCAGACCGTCCGCCCGGCCCCCAGGGTGCCCGGGCAGCGATCCGCCATCCCTGGAATGCTTGCTGGGTGGAGTACGTGAACCTGGGCTGTTCGGGTCTGAAGGTGTCGCGGATCGGCCTGGGGATGATGAGCTACGGGGATCCGGCGGCTCAGTCATGGGCGCTATCAGAGGATCAGGCGGAGCCGATCGTGCGACGTGCAGTCGAACTCGGGGTGACGTTGTTTGACACGGCCGATATGTACTCCGACGGAGCGAGCGAGGTCATCACCGGGCGCCTGCTGAGCAGGCTGTTTGCGCGCCGCGAGGACTACGTGCTGGCGACCAAGGTCTTCTATCCCACCGGCCCTGGTCCCAATGATCGGGGGCTGTCCCGCAAGCACCTGCTCGCGGCGGTTGACGCCTCGCTGAAGCGGCTTGGTACTGAGTACGTCGACCTTTACCAGGTCCACCGATTCGATCCCGAGACTCCCGTCGAGGAAACGGTGCAGGCCCTCGATGACATCGTGCGAGCGGGGAAGGCCCGTTACATCGGCGCGTCGGCAATGTACGCGTGGCAGTTCGCCAAGCTGCACATGGCCGCGGCCGCTGGCGGCTGGGCTCGGTTTGTGGCGATGCAGAATCGCTACAACCTCGTCAACCGCGAGGACGAGCGCGAGTTGATCCCGCTGTGCCGCGATCTCGGCGTTGGCGTGATCCCCTACAGCCCGCTGGCACGCGGACTGCTGGCCGGCACCAGGGAGCGGACCGGCGAGTCGCGCACCGTTCGCGGCGCAGCCAGAGGAGGCAACGATCGGCCGGTCGACTTCGACGTGCTCGATGTCGTCCGCGTGATCGCCGAGCGGCGTGGCGTGCCGCCGGCCTGCGTGGCCCTGGCGTGGCTACTTTCACGGCCGGGTGTGACGGCGCCGATCATCGGCGCCACTTCTCAGAGCCACATCCACGACGCCACAACCGCGCCGACGATCGCGCTGGAAGACGCCGAGGTTTCAGACCTCGAACGGCCCTACGTCCCCCGCCTGATGAGCGATTACTGACCAGCCCGGCGTGGGCTCGACCGGCTCAGTTGCTGAGCGGCGGCGACGGGAGCGGCATTCGGCCCGAGGGCGAGGCGAGCTGACCCGGCTTTCAGCCTGCCGTGACCGGGGCGGACTCTGCCTCGGGGGCTTGCGCCGCCGCCACGTGCTGGCGGCTGTCGCGAGAGGAGATCAGCACCGCGGCCAGGATCGCGCCGACGACGGCGAAGCCGGCCCCGATGAGAAATGCGCGCTCGAAGCCCTTGGTCAGCGCGACCGCCGGGTTGTGGACGCCAGCGTGGAGCAGGCTCTGGGTGCGGCTGTTGGCGACGGTGGCGAGGATCGCCAGGCCCAGCGCCCCACCGACCTGCTGGGAGGTGTTGATCAGCCCAGAGGCGAGACCCGCTTCATGGGGCTCGGTCCCGCTCACGGCCGCGATCGTGACGGGCACGAAGGCAAAGCCGAGCCCCACGGCCGCGAGCAGTGACGGCCCCAGCACATCGGCGACATAGGTGCCGCCCTGGGCCGGGACCTGGGCGAACCACAGCAGGCCGCCCGCGATGAGGAGCATGCCGGCGACCAGGGGCGGCTTGAAGCCGACCCGCGTCACCACCTGGGATGCGGCGCCCGCGGACAGGATGATCCCTACGGCCAGTGGCAGGTAGGAGACGCCCGTCTTGATCGGCGAATAGCCGAGGACGTCCTGGAGGTACAGCGAGATGAAGAAGAACATCGAGAACAGCGACATGCCGATGAGCAGGGCGACGATGTTCGCCCCCCGCAGCGTGCGTAGGCGGAAGATCGAGAACGGCATCAGCGGATAGCGCTGGCGCAGCTCGATGACGACGAATGCGGCCAGCAGGATCGCGGCGCCGGCGAGCCGGTACAGCGTCGTAGACGATCCCCATCCGACGTTGACGGCATCGACCACGGCGTAGACGAGGAGGGCCAAGCCGGCAGTGACGGTGAACGCGCCCGGGAAGTCAAATGTCTTGCCCCCATCCTCGGCGCGGCTCTCGACGAGCGTCCGGGGAGCCAGCATCGCCGCGGTGAGCCCGATCGGGACGTTGACGAACAGCACCCATCGCCAGCTCAGGCCGCTGGTCAGGATCCCCCCCAGCAGCACGCCGGCTGCGCCTCCCGCCCCGGCCACCGCGCCCCAGATCCCGAGTGCCCGGTTACGCTCCGGGCCCTCGGCAAAGGTCGTCGTGATGATCGAGAGCGCGGCCGGCGAGACGATGGCCGCCCCCAGGCCCTGGACGGCGCGGGCGGCGATCAGCCACGCTTCGGACTGGGCGAGCCCCCCGGCAAACGAGGCGAGCGAGAACACCACGAGGCCGACCATGAACATACGGCGGCGTCCGAGCAGGTCCGCCATCCGGCCGCCCAGAAGCAGGAACCCGCCGAACGTGAGCGTGTAGGCATTGACGACCCACGAGAGGTCGTCTCGCGCGAAGTGCAGGTGCGCGCCGATCGACGGCAGCGCCACGTTGACGATCGATGCGTCGATGACGATGACGAACTGCGTCATCGCCAGCAACAGCAGTGCGAGGTTCTTTCCCCTTGCCGTGTACTGGTCTCCGGCCTCGCGCTGCGACGTCATCAAGATCGGCCTCCCCGCTCTGTGTTTCGGCACACACTTTAGGGACCGCGATATCTCGGCTTCTCGATGCTCTGGTGCGCGCCCCTCCGCTCAGGGACACGTGCGCGCGTACGCCAGCTGCGCGACGGACCGGTCTCATTCCTCGCGTGTGGTCGCGTCCGGCGATGGCGCGGACGCGCCGCTGCCAGGCGGCGATCGCCATCGGCCCGGCGAAGGCCTACCCGTGGTTGCCGACGACCAGCAGGGCCGTGGGAAGACGACTGACGGAGTTTGGGTATTCCTGTGGTCGGCCGAGTCCCGCTGGCTCGGGTTCGGCGTCGGCGTCGCTTGGATGGCGTTCACGGCTCAGCCCACTAGTCCGATGATGCCTTTGATGATGAGCAGGGCTCCCACGGCGGAGAATCCCCTCACGGCGAACATGTGGGCGTGCCGGCTCACCCACCCTTTGGCCCGATTGATCGCCAGCGGTGTCCAGCCGGGAGCGACCAGGAATGACGCCAGCGGGATCTCGAGCAGCCACAGCATCACCAGGTTGAAGCCGATCACCACCAGCACGGTGGCGGTGGTCGAGTAGTGCAGCTTGTGGATCTCGTCCAGACCGGCAAGGTATGAGGCGCCCGGCAGCGTGAGCAGCGCGCCGACGACGAACGTGGTTCTCGCCGACCCCTTGCTCAACTCCCGCTGCCACCGCGGCGGACCCGTGTCGGGCTTGGCGGCCTTGCGCTCGCGCCGGCGCTCCCTCAGACGGTCCGCGCGGCCGGTGTAGAGGACGAACGCGACCGCCAAGGCGATCGCTCCCAACCCGATGTCGACCGCCGGGCTGATCGTGTTCTCCGTCGTGGTGCTCGCGCTGGAATCCGACAGCGAGAACACGATCACGAGTCCCAGCGTGATACTGGTCATACACGCCCCCAGCAGATAGCCCGACATCAGTCGCACGGGCTTATCGAGCATCAGCATCACCGTCGTCGCAGCGATCAGCGTCGGGTTCAACGACGCGGTCAGCGACAGGAGGACGACCTGGCTCATCGCCGGGCGAGCGTCCGGAGGGCTACGCCGAGTCCCGCACGTAGCCGGCGACCACCGCGGGGATGACGGAACCCGGGGTTACTGCGCGTTCCCGCCCTGCGGGCAACGGTTCTGGCGACGAGGTCATGCGGTCACGCGTCATGGCGACGCGGGGGCCGCTGTCGGCGGGACGACGTCGGTCGTGGCCGCGTCGGGCTCCGGCTCGCGGCCGCCCATGTCCATTCTGAACGGGGGATACTCGTCGGTCATCAGCGTCGCATACGCGACGACGCGGAAGACCCAGCGGTTCATGCCCATCACGAAGTCATACACCGATTTCGGGTAGCGGCCAGTGAACAGCAGCACGATCCCGGCGATCGCCACCAGCAGGCCGATGAGACCTCCCGACAGCGACAGCCACTGGTTGTTCGAGCCGGTCCAGAGCGCCCAACCGCCGCCCGCGAACACTCCGACCACCAGGTAATGAGGCAGGGCGAGCAGCCACCACTTGACCAGCACCAGCCCACGCGAGAGTGACTGCGGGTACTCGACGGTCACATGCGCCGGATAGTCGGACGCGTCCTTGAGCGTGAACGGCGGGTACTGGTCGGTGCCAAGCGCGCTGTAGGAGTAGAAGCCCACGCGCCAGCCCCAGCGCATCACCCCGACGTTGAAATCAAACAGACTCCGGGGGTAACGACCGGTGAACAGGATCGCGAAGAACGCGATCACGGTCACCACGAGATACGCGATCCACAGGAAAAGCAGCACGATGAAATGCGGGATCGCCAAGAGCCACTTGACAAGCCATAGGCCGCGGCTGAGGCGCGGCGCGAGCGTCCCTTCAATCTGCAGGGGATAGGCGGACGGGCGTGTGTTCATGGTGGCCCTTCGGTGTCGATTCCCCGGTCCGGGGACGTACATGCGCTCCGCACCGAGCTTCGGAGATGTCTGAGCCCCACGCTACTCTCGTCCCACCAAACTGGCAAGTCATTTCTAGAAATCTGTGTTCTACTTTGTCCGATGGCCGAGTGGAGTTTCTTCACCAACCACGCCCGCGCCCTGGTCTGCATCGCCCGCGACCCCGGCGTCCGCTTACGTGAGATCGCTGCTGTGCTCGACGTCACCGAGCGCAGAGCATTCGGGATCGTCACCGACCTCACCGACGCCGGCTACGTCCTCAAGGAAAAGGACGGCCGTCGCAACCGCTATCGCATCCAGGACCACATGCCCCTGCCCACGACGATCGGTCGAGAGCCGACCATCGGCGAGGTGCTAGGAGTGCTTGTCGACAGGAGCACAACCCCAGCCGCGCCGCTGCCTGACCAGGACGGCGATCCGAGCGCTCCAATCTGACACGACACTACGGCGACCTTGGCGCAATTTCCAAACCGCCACGCCCCGAAGCCACCGGCCCGCGACTACAGACTTGGGTCACCCGAACCTGGCGAGCGTGGGGTGCTCGGGTTCAGTGCCGCGACGAGCCCGGACGGGTCCTCGGCACTCACGATGAGCCGCCACATCCGGACTCGGAGCGGACCCAGCCGCACCCACTTCGGCCGATCCAACGTGATCTCGACCAGACCGGTACCGGCGCCATTGACAAGAGCGGCGCCTCGCCAGTAATTGACTCCGCGCAGAACACTGAGTCCCAAAGGACCACGCAGTTCGCTCAGGCCTTTGTTCAGTTGCCGGACTGATGCAACGGCCTGGCGAGAGATCGTGGCTTGAAATGCCCACCCCATGCGAATGTCGACCGTTGAAGAACTCACCTCCACACGCGAGACTTTCGGACCGGCGCCGAGCACCGTCATAGGGATGCGGCTGGGTCGATCGACCCTGATCGGGAACGTCGTTGTGCTGTCCATGATCCCTTCCTCGGGAAGCCGCGAATCGATATCCAAGTGATATCACTCATTCCTGCAGGCTGTCAAGACAAAGTGAACGGGCGCCACGGCTTGGGGTGTCCGCGCTCACGCCGGCTCGGCGGCCCTGCGTCGGTTATAGAGGCGGATCGCCCACAGGTAGGACACGACGGCGATGCCGATGCTCCAAGCAATGGCGGCGATGGCGTGGCCGCCAACCGCACCGCCGTTGACGAGTCCGCGCACGGTGTCGGCGACGGGGGTGGAGGGCTGATACTCAGCGAACTGGCGCAGCCCCGGTGGCATGGTGGCCGCGGGCACAAAACCGCTGCCGAGGAACGGCAGGAACATCAGAATCATCGGAGTGTTGCTGGCGGTCTCGACGCTCTTGGCGGCCAGCCCGAGTGCGACGGCCAGCCAGATCAACGCGAAGGCGAACAGGGCCAGTATCCCGATCGCGGCCAGCCAATGCAGCGGCCCGGCGCTCGAGTGGAACCCAAGGCCGAAGGCGACCCCGATGAGGACGCCGATGGCGGCGAGCGTTTGGATGAGGCTGCCGAGCACGTGGCCGGTGAGGACCGCGCCGCGGGCGATGGCCATGGTGCGGAACCGATCGATGATGCCGCCGGTCATGTCCGTGGCGACCATGATCGCGGTGCCCTGGACGGCCGACCCCACGGTAATGAGCAGCAGCCCTGGCACCACGTAGTTCAGGTAGGCGTGGCGGCCCTCGTGGGGACCGAGGCCGGCGCCGAGTTGGCCGCCGAAGACGTAGACGAACAGCAGCAAGATGACGATCGGCATGGCGATCAGCATCACCGTCAAGGATGGGTAGCGGAGCTGGTGCTTGAGGTTGCGGCGCAACATCACCCGCGAGTCGTTGAGCGTGTAGGCGAGCGTGGTCATCGTTGTGTTACTCCTTGTGACGCGAGGTCTCCGTTGGACTCCGCGGCGACGTGGTTGCCGGTCAGGGCGAGGAACACGTCGTCGAGGTCCGGGGTGTCAATCGACAGGCGTTCGACGTCGACGCGGGCCCGGTGCAGCTCGTCGAGCAGCTCCCAGAGCGAGTCCACGGTGCCGTCGTCGGGGACCTGGAGGGCGAGCTGGTCCTGATTGGAAGCGGCCGCCGGGAGGACCGCGGCGGCCAAGCGGAGCTCATGCGGGTCGGCGAAGTGGAGCCGGACGTGCCCGCCGGGGATCCGGCTCTTGAGCTCGGCCGGGGTTCCTTCGGCGACGATCCGACCCTGGTCGAGCACCGCGATCCGGTCGGCGAGCTGGTCGGCCTCGTCGAGGTTCTGGGTGGTGAGCAGAATCGTGACCCCGGACGCGGCGAGTTCACGGATGATCTGCCACATCGTCAGGCGGCTGCGCGGGTCCAAGCCGGTAGTGGGCTCGTCGAGGAAGATCACCCGCGGCTGATCCACGAGGGTCATCGCCAGGTCGAGGCGTCGCCGCATCCCGCCCGAGTAGGTCGAAAGGGGCTTGTCCGCCGCGTCGGTGAGGTCGAACTGCTCCAACAAGTCGGCCACCCGCCGTTGCCCAGTCTCGCGGCCGAGGTGGCGAAGGTCGGCCATCAACCGCAGGTTCTCGGCGCCGGTGAGCAGGTTGTCCACAGCCGAGAACTGCCCAGTGACCCCGATTACGCCCCGGACTCCATTGGGGTCGCTGACCACGTCGTGACCGGCGATGCGCATGGACCCGGAATCGGCTGGGATCAGGGTCGACAGAATGCGGACCATCGTGGTCTTCCCCGCTCCGTTCGGACCCAGCAGCGAGAAGATCGTGCCTTGCTCCACCGTCAGGCTCACCTTGTCGAGCACCACGTGGGTGCCGAACGACTTGCACACCTCCCAGGCCAGGATCCCGCTCGTTGAGGACTGGTTTGTCATCGCCTCCTGCCTCCTCTCTGTGTCTTGGTCGTTGCTGCCTGCGTCCCCCCTGCGTGGCCGGCTTGCCCGGAAACCTCACCGGAGGCGCGCAACTCCTCGCGGCGCTTCCTCCACTCCTGCTCCAGCACGGGAAGCCGATCCACCAGGAAGTCCGCGAACGCGGCCCACTCCAATAGGGCCTCTTGCCGTTCGGGCGGGACATTGCCCAGGAGTCGAAGTCCCTCCCGGGCCAGCTCGCCCTGTTCCCGGTACTCGGACACATCGAAGCCCATGGCATGGGACGACGACATGTCGATACACACCCGGTCCATCCGCTCGCCCGCAGCCCGGGAGCGCTGGATGAGCCCGAGGGTCTCCAATGTGTTCACCGCTCCGGCGATCGCGCTCCGGCTTGCCAGGAGAGCCTCGGCGAGTTCGCCGATGCTCTGCTCCCGCGGGTCGCACACCGTCAGGTACCCGATCAGCCGACCCACCATCGGCGCCATCCCGTACCGCCGGGCATAGAAGCGTCCAGTGCGGTCGGCAAACGTCATTTCAGCGTCAGTTGGCATGTCGACGACTATACACAACCTCCTGAGATAACACAAATTTGTGTGATCTCAGGAGGCTCGCTCTTCGCCTCGGCCCGGCGCTCCGATGTCGGCACGGGCATCGACGCGCCCGGGGCCGCGAGGCGGCGTAGACGTCCGGCACGCGCAACCGGACCCGTCGGCGCCGCTCTCGGCCTCGCGCATCACCCGGGCGCGATCACGCCGCCCCACGAACGCCACGCGTCGTGCTCGGGTCGTTATCGTCTTCCCAAACCGACCGGGAGGTTTGACCATGTACGTACGGGTCGTCAGGTTCACCGATGTAAGTGCTGACCGAATCGAGGGGGTTCTGGCGATGATCAAGGAGTCGGATGGGCCGCCTCCTGGCGTTTCGAGCAGTCGGCTGCAGGTGCTGTCTGACCCCGAGCAGGCCACCGCCGTGGTCCTGCAGTACTTCGATACGGCTGACGACATGGCGACGGCGGCGCGGGTGTTCGAGGCGATGGATGCGTCCGAGACGCCGGGCACACGTGTGTCGGTCGACGCCTGCGAGACGAGGCTCGACATCACGCCATCCTGAGGAGCCCGCGGCACTAGGCGACCCCATAGGCCAGGCGCGGGCCGGTGCTTGCGCGCATTGCGATCGCCAGCATCGCCGACTTTCAGACGGACGGTGGTACGTCCCGCCTCTTCAGGGCTCCGAGCGATCAGGCGCAGCGACGGCTCAGCTCGTGACGAGTGGCGGTGCTGCGCGTTGAGGATGACTTTGGACCTGCTTTGGTGTCAGCGCGATACTTCGCATCGCACCACACAGACGAACTGTTGAGCTGCGAGCTGGAGCATCGGTATGAGGCGATGACCGATTACGTCCTGGCGCATCACGGGGATGACGCCGAGAGGCAACGGATGGCCTTACTTCACGAGTTCCACGGTCCGCTGACCGTAGCCCAGCTAGAAGCCGCAGCGGTCAAGCGGGGCTGGCGGTGTCTAGAGGTCGGAGCGGGCACCGGCGCGATGACGTCCTGGCTGGCCGAGCGGGTCGCTTCCACCGGCCGAGTTCTGGTGCTGGACCTGGAAACGCATTGGCTGGACCCTCTGCAAAGTGAGATCGTCGAGGTCCGACGGGCCGACATCACCAGGACCGAGCTGCCGCCCAACAGCTTTGACCTGGTCCTGGCGCAGATGCTCTTGCTGCACCTGCCCGATCCCGGCCAGACGTGCCGGCAGCTGCTCCAGGCCACCGCTCCCGGCGGCCAGCTGATCATCCATGACGCCGACTTCACCCCCGTCAACCTCCAGGACGCCTCGCCGTTGGAGGCTGCCGGCATCGCGGCCATGGCAGGCACCATGCGGGCCTCGGGCGTCCACCTGGCGCTCGGACCTGAACTCGAGACGCTCCTCCGAGACGCCGGCGCAGAGATCGACCACGTCGACTCTCAGCCCGGGACCGGTCGCGCGGCCTACACCGCCGCACTCATCACCGCGATCACTCTCGAGCGCTTCCGCGACCGAGCCGCGAGCTACGGCGCCGGCCGCGAGGCGATCGACGCCGCAATCGCCGCCCTGCGCGACCCGGGGAGGACGTTCACCGGACCCACGCGCTGGATCGTGCGTTGCCACCCCGCAAGGCACGGCTAACGGCCGAGCCCACGTGCCAGGTGATGCCCAGGCAGCCGGCAACGAAAGACGATGGGACAGCCGGGAGGGTCGCCGTGTTCGTGCTCGCCAGGCCCGTGGGGAGGCCACGCGCAGCTGATCGCTCTCTGTATAAACAACCGCGAGCGCTACGGCCCGCGTGCTCGACGCCGCCGCGCCGCGGCGAGCAGCGTCGGAAACGAGCGGCTGGTATCACCATTGGGCCGGGTCCTCCGGCGCCCTGCTACCCCGAGGATCTCGATGACCTATTGCCTGGCAATGCGCTTACAGGAGGGGCTGGTGTTTCTCTCGGACACCCGCACAAATGCAGGCGTGGACAACGTGGGGACGTACCGCAAGCAGCACGTGATCACCCCGGGCCCGCGGCGGTTGTTCGTCATCGAGTCGGCCGGGAACCTCGCGACGACGCAGGAGGTGCTTGACCGGATCCAGCGTGACCTGGCGAACCCGGGCGACGCTGCGAGCCTGGCCTCGGTGACGTACCTGTTCGAGGCCGCTCTGTACCTCGGGCGTCTCAGTCGTCAGGTCGTTACCGAGCACCAGGACGCGATGGGGGGCGTCGACGCGACGGCGACATTTATCCTGGGCGGCCAGATCGAAGATGAAGTACCAGAGATCCTGCTCGTGTACCCCGAGGGCAACTACATCCGCGCGTCTGATGAGTTGCCGTTCCTGCAGATTGGCGAGACGAAGTACGGCAAGTTCCTGCTCGAGATGGCGGCCACCCTCGATGTGGACGCCGAGACCGCCACGAAGATCGCCCTCGGATCGATGATGAGCACCGCCCGCGCGAACCTGTCGGTCGGACCACCGTACGATCTCGCGCTCTACGCCCGCGGCAGCTTTCGGGCCGAGGAATACCGGATCGAGGCCGACTCGCCCGTGCTCGCCAAGCTGCAGATGACGTGGGAGAGGCAGCTGCGCGCGAGCTTTGCCGAGTTGCCGAGCTTCACTCGCGAGGACCTCGACCGCTCCGCGATTCGCGCCCGGTAGCGTCCTCCACTCGCGATCGGACGTGCCCGCTCAGGGTGTTGCGTCGTCAGGGCTTGACGAATCGCTGCACGAAGTTCATGGCGGTGTCGGCGACTTCCCGCCACCCGCTGTCGATCGTGAGCGAGTGGCCGCGATCGGGGATCTTGACGATCTCGGTCACACCTTCGTTGCGTTGCTGGCGCTTGAACGAGGCGTTGGCGATTGCCCACGGCACCGTGTTGTCCTTCTCGCCGTCGACGATCAGCAGCGGGCCACGCTCAGGATTCTTGGTGTCGACCTTGGCCTCGGTCCACGGGTTGAGGTTCGCACTCGCGGCCTGAAACAGCGGCTTGCCGGAGGCGGGCACGGCGAACGTGTCATACAGGTTCTTGGCCTCATCCTCGCTCACCGCGTTGGCGAATGCGAAGCGGAACTGCTCGTACGTGAGCGGTACCGCGCGGTTGCGATTGGCGGGCTTGCCGAGCACCGGCGAGGCGGACTTCAGCGCCGAGATCGGCAACGGCAGCACCCCACGGAACGGCGCAGGATCGATTGCGACCGATGCTGCGGCGAGCCCGCGTCCCGCGATGATCTGTGTGATCAACCCGCCGAACGAGTGTCCGATCACCGCCGGCTTTGTCGTCAGCTGCGCGATCAGGTCGGCGAAATGATCGGCCACCTGCTTCACCGACTTGTGAGCGAACGCCTCGGGGTGGGCCTTGGCGTCCTCCACCGTCTCGGGGTCGTCCGGCCACCCCGGCGTGAGCGTCGTATAGCCGGCCTTCTTGAACACAGCCGCCCACCGATCCCAGCTGCTTGGTAGCAGCCATAGACCGTGAACGAACACGACGGGCTGACGTCCCAAGGCATTCGCCCGCTTCACCTGCCGCTCTTCGTGCTCAGTGATCGTCGCCATCAAACCCTCCCCTTCGATTGGCTTCAAACCGGCGGTCATCCGCCCCCACACGGCGTCGGCATCGGTGGTGACCGCGCCGCAGATCGATCCGACGGGCCGCAGCATCTCACATGTCGCCCGCGATCAGGATGCGAAGGCTGCCGAGCACCGCACAACGCACCGGTCAGCGACCCGAACCGCGGGATCGAGACGGTTATCTAGGCTGCGCGGAGTGAGCGCATCGGTGACCCTCGAGCCCTGGGGCAGCGGCGACCTGCCGCTGCTCGAGCGACTGATGGGCGACCCGCGCATGACCGCGCACCTCGGCGGCCCCGAAAGCCCGGACAAGCTGCGCGAGCGACAGCGCCGCTACGAGCGCCTCGAGGGCGGCGACTGCATGTTCAAGATCGTGGAGGTGGCGAGCGGCGGCGGCGTCGGTTCGGTCGGCTTCTGGACCAAGGCGTGGCGAGACGAGCAGGTCTACGAGGTCGGCTGGATGGTCGTGCCGGAGTTCCAGGGCCATGGCGCCGCGGTGGCGGCGACCGCGCAGGCGATCGAGCGCGCCAAGCGCGACTACAGGCACCGCTTCATGCACGCCTTCCCAAACGTCGACAACGCGCCGTCCAACGCGATCTGCCGCAAGCTCGGCTTCGAGCTGCTCGGGGCGTGCGAGTTCGAGTTCCCCAAGGGGCACCTCATGACCTGCAACGACTGGCGCCTGGACTTGCGCGCCTAGCGTAGTTAGGTGGTGATCGGGCGGCGAAGGAGCTCGTCGATCAACGCGCCGCAGCGCTCGGGGTCGTCGAGGAAGGGGGCGTGGCGGCCTGGGATGACCTCGAGGCGGGCGTCGGGTAGATGGGCGCAGGCGCATTGGCCGATCTCTGGGCCGCCGTAGGGGTCCTCGTCGCCCCAGATCATGAGCACGGGCACCTTGAGCTGCCGCAGTTGGGCTTCCGAGAGAAAGTTCTCCGGGCGGGGCCGGCCGAACCGCATGGCGAGCCGCATGTGGCTGAGCATCGCCGTCCGAAAGCCAGGCTGGCGCATACCCTCGTGGACGACCTCGAAGAACCCGTCAGGCGCTCGCTCGGCGGCGCGAGGGCCGATGACGCCACGGGCCAGCGACCGGCGTGTCGTCGCGACGTTCGGCGAGCGGATCCGCGCGGCGAGCTGGCGCAGGCCGGGTGTCGAGAGCGCGGCGAAGAACGGGTCGCCGTGCATGCCGGGCAGCGCGACGGCGGGGACTCCGAGCGACGCCAGCGCGGTAACGCGATCCGGCGCGTCGAGGGCCAGGCAGAGCGCCCACATCCCGCCCAGCGAGGTGCCGACGATCGGCACCCGCTCCAGGCCGAGCGCGTCCAGGAGCGAGGTGAGCTGGGCCACCGCGTGTGCGCGCAACGATCGGCCGCTGTAGTCGAACGCGTCGCTGAGGCCGAACCCGGGGAGGTCGAACGCGATCAGACGGCGCGTCCCGAGATACGGCATCAGCGGCGCCCACGTCGACGCGCTCATGCCACTACCGTGCACCAGGACGAGCGGCGACCCGTCGCCCGCCTCCAAGACGCGCACCGCAACCTGCGGATCAGCCAGACGCACGCGCCGGCTCGCGACCTGCACGCCACACGCGGCAAACAGCCGGCGCTCGGCCTGCTCGAACGACATGGTCGCGTGATCGCCGGCTCGCTGAGGCATGGCTCGATCCCTCGGATCGTCGTTATCGGTGCTCAGATGATCCCTGCTCATGGACGCTTCGGCGTTTGCGGCGGGAATCAGCCGCAAGCAGGGCCGGCCGCTGGACCGTCTGCGGGACCGGCGGACCGACGCAGCCGCCGGCCTCCCAGACAGGTCGCACTTCTGCTTCGCCGCGGGGATGCGGGTGCGCCGGCGGCGTCGGCCAGCGCTGCTGATCTTGCTCAATCGCGGCACAGTGGTGCATCGTTGCCGCATTGAGGGTCTTCCCCTCCGCGAGCGCAAGGCAGGGCGCACCGAGAGCGCCTGTTCGTTCGCGAAGGCGGGGAGCAAGGATTCGCTGGAGCGATCCCTGGCGCGGCGGTGGGCCTGCGTCCTCGCTCGGTTGGCTGACGTGTGTGGGTCTGGTGTGTGGAGCGGCGCGCTTGTGAGGGTGGCGGTTCGGGCGGCGTCGGCTCCGTCAGTCTGCGGCTGGCCGGAACACGAGTACGAGCACGCGGAGCGCGAGGATGCCGGCGAAGACGAGCAGGCAGTAGCCGATGAACGCGTACAGGGTGATCGTGTGCGTGACGCGCGGGCCTCCGTGCAGGCCGAGCATCAGCACGGACATGACGCCGAGGGTTGCGGCCAGGAAGGTGAGCACGAGTTGGTGCACGAGCCCGGTCAGGTAGCGGCGGTCGCTCTGATCGGCGAGCAGCCGGACGTTGAGCCCGAGACGCCCGTGCTCGAGCGAGCCGGTGATCCGGTCCAGGCGCCGCGGTAGGCGGCGCAGCATCGGCACGAGCGATATCAGCTCGTCGGTGGCACTCTTGCGCAGCGCCGCCGGGCTCAGCTGCTCGGCGAGATAGGCGGTCGTGAAGAGACGGGCCTGGATCAGGATGTCGAAGCCGGGCGCGAGCTGCGTGAGCGTGCCCTCGATTGTCGCCAGTGCGCGGAACGCGCCTGCGATCTCGGGCGGTACCGACAGGCCGTGTTCGGCCACGATCTGGAAAAGGTCGGTGAACATGCGTACATCCGGGGGGGATCCCAGCTCCGACGTGGCGAGCCATGAATCGGCCGAGTGCCCGCTCAAGAGCCGGCTCGTCGAGTTCCTCCGGGCGCTGCAAGACCTCGAGCAGGGCGTCGTGAAGCGCCGCTGGATCGCCACGATCGACCGCCAGCAGCAGTCGCTGGAGCGCGGACCTCAGCCCGGCGTCAATCCGCCCGACGGAACCGAAGTCGAGTAAGCCGAGTTGCCCGTCGGCGAGCAGCAGGACGTTGCCCGGATGCGGGTCGGCGTGGAAGATGCCGTCGATCATCACCTCGCCTAGCAGGGTGTCGAACAGCGTGCGGGCGAGCGCCTGCCGGTCGCCGATCTGCTCGTCAGGGTTAATCGCGCCGAGCGCGCGGCCGTCGAGGCGCTCCATCACAAGCACATTGGCGGTGCACAGCGACGCATGCGTCTTCGGGATCCGGACTGCTCCGGGGACGCCACGCACGGCAGCGGCAGCGGCCACTGCGGTCATATTCTGCGCCTCGATCCTCAAGTCAAGCTCCTCGCGGAGCGCTTCGGCGAACCCATTGGAGAGGTCAACCGCCCCCACTCCCCGACCCCAGCGCGTTGAGCGCTGCAGACGCTTCGCCAGTCGATCGACGATGTCCAGATCCCAGGCGACGACCGTCTCGATGCCCGGTCGCCGAACCTTGACGACGACCCGCTCCCCGGAGCCGAGCGTCGCCGTGTGCACCTGCGCGATCGATGCGGCGGCGAGCGGGGTGCGGTCAAAGCTCTGAAACACATCGTCTACCTCAGCGCCAAGCCCGGCCCGCAGCACCTGCTCGACCTCTGGCCACGGAACTTGCGGTGCGTCGTCCTGCAGGCCGCTGAGCTCGTCAACGAACTCGGCCGGCAGCAGGTCACGACGGGTCGCGAGGACCTGCCCGAGTTTTATGAACGTGACGCCCCCGTCCTCAAGCGCGATTCGCAGCGACCGAGCGAGCGCCACGCGGCCGTCGCTGGTCTGCAACTCGGCGCGGCGAGCGCCCCGCAAGTACGGAAGCATGCCGCGGCGGAGCAGGATCCTGCTGATCTGGGAGTAGCGTCGCACCCGCCGCGTCCGCTTGCGCAGCCCCCGGATCAGGTACAGCGGCCCGGGCATCGTTCCGCTCGGCACCAGCGCCTCGAGGATCACCACCACGAGCATCCCGACCAGCAGCGCGATCGCCACCCCGAGAATCACGAACCACAGAGCCGGCAGGAACGGCCATTTGCCGTTGTGCTTGGCGATCGAGCCCCCGATCGCCGTGATGATCGGTGACGCGCACGCCAGCGCGACGATCCCGCCGATCAACGCCCGCAGCGGCGAGAGGCGCAGGCCAAGCAGGCGGCGCACACCAAACGCATACAAGGGCACGATCAGTACAACGCCCAGGACGACGAACAAGATTGTCAGGCCGGTCACCCCGGCCGGACCGATCGTGTCGGCTGAGTGTCAGAGGCTCGCGCTTGTGCGCTCGAATCTCCGTCCCGGTCTGGCAGTCGCGCGGACTCTGTTGTGCCGATGTCCGCTGTTCGCGGCAGCACGCAAACGTCCAACTGGTCGGGCCTGGAAACAGTCCCAGAGGTCCTCTGGGAGCTGTCGATCGGCATCTGGCTCATCGTGAAAGGATTCAATCCATCTCCGATCCCTCGGAGGATGCCAGCCCCGTTCCGCAGACGCCAGCGGCGGCCACGACTACCCGCTGACCTTCTCGGTCGACTACCCCGACCGCACCCTCAACCGCCTAACCACGGCGCTAACTCCTCAGTGCTGGTGTCGGCGATGATGCACCCCGGCCGATGACGAGCAAGTGATCTGCGGTCTGAGCCATCTCGGTCATGAGATGGCTCGAGAGGAACACGGTGCGGCCTTCGGACGCCAACGACTTGATGAGGTTGCGGATCCAGAGGATGTCGTCGGCGTCCAAGCCGTTGACCGGCTCGTCGAGGATCACCGTCTCGGGTTCGCCGAGCAGGACCGCGCCAGAACTCGGAGCGTTCTTTGCTTCGATTCTGCTGCCGCGCTTCGCCTCGGGTTTCGACAGACGGCGCGTCGCTCTCCAGCCGCGGTGTCACAGCCCGGGGTGCTGTCCCGTCTACGGGTGCAGGTGATCCTCGAGTTAGGGAGTTGATGATGAGAGTGTTTGTCGCAGGTGCGACGGGAGCGATCGGACGGCAGCTGGTGCCGCGTCTGGTCGAGGCGGGCCATGAGGTCCATGGCATGACGCGTAGCGAGTCAAAGCAGGCGACACTGCGTGAGCTGGGCGCGGTGCCGGTGGTCGCGGACGCGCTTGATCCCGGTCAAGTCGCGGAGGCCGTGGCGCGGGCGAGGCCGGATGTGATCGTCCATCAGCTCACCGCGATCGGAACGGTCGATACGCGTCACATGGAGCGCGATTTCGCTCAGACCAACAGGCTGCGGACCGAGGGCACGAACCACCTGCTCTCGGCCGGGCAGGCAATCGGGGTGCGACGGTTTGTGGCACAGGGAGTATGCGGCTTTGGCGCGTACGCGCGCACCGGCGGGCCGGTGAAGAGCGAGGAGGACCCGCTCGATCCGACGCCGGTGCGGGAGATGCGCGCGACCCTGGCGGCGATCGGTCATCTCGAGCAGGCGGTCCTGGGTGCGAGCTGGACTGAGGGGATCGTGTTGCGCTACGGCGCGTTCTATGGGCCGGGCACATCACTGGCGCCCGGCGAGGAGCAGTTCGAGATGGTCCGCAAGCGCAAGTTCCCGGTCGTCGGCGAGGGTGGCGGCGTGTGGTCTTTCATTCACATCGCCGACGCGGCGGACGCGACGGTCGCGGCCATTGAGCATGGAACCCGCGGCGTGTACAACGTGGTTGACGATGACCCCGCCCCGGTCGCCGAGTGGCTGCCGGCGCTCGCGCAGACGCTCGGCGCAAAGAAGCCGATGCGCGTGCCGCGGTTTGTCGGGCGGTTGTTCGCCGGGGAGGCCGGCGTGATGATGATGACCGAGCTTCGCGGCGCCTCCAACGCCAAGGCAAAGCGCGAGCTGGCGTGGCGTCCGGCGCACCCGAGCTGGCGGCAGGGGCTCGTAGCGCCATGACCGGGCGCGAGCGACTGCTTGACGAGCTGCGGCCGGTCGCGTTCGCGATCGCCTACCGGATGCTCGGCAGCGTCTCCGAGGCCGAGGACGTGGTTCAGGAGTCGCTGCTGCGGGTGCATCAAGCGCTTGACGGGGGCGAACAGATCGCGTCGCCGCGCGCGTTCGTGGCCACCGTGAGCACCCGGCTGGCGATCAACGAACTGCGCTCCGCGCGCGCCCGGCGCGAACGCTACGTCGGGGAGTGGCTGCCCGAGCCGATCATCACCGACAGCACCGATGACCCCGCCCAGCAGGCCGAGATGGCCGACTCACTGTCGCTGGCGATGCTGGTGTTGCTGGAGAGCCTCTCGCCCGAACAACGCGCCGCGCTCTTGCTGCACGATGTGTTCGACTACGCCTATCCGGAGATCGCGGCGATCCTCGGCAAGAGCGAGGTGAACGTCCGCCAGCTCGCGACCCGCGCCAGACGCCACGTCGACCAGGGCCGGCCCCGCTTTCAAACGACGCGCGAGCACCGCGAGGAGCTGGCAGGCCGGTTCTTTGCCGCCGCCGAGCAAGGCGATCTCGCTGGGCTCGAGGCGTTGCTGGCTTCAGACGTGCAGCTGACCGGCGACGGCGGCGGCAACGTTCCCGCGCTCGCGCGGTCGCTGCGCGGGCGCAGCCGTGTCTCGCGCACGCTGATCAACTGGCTCCGCCTCGTCGCCCGCCTTCCGGGCGTGTCGTTGGACTCCGTCGAGATCAACGGCGGTCCGGGAGTGCTCTTTCTCGACGGACGGGAGCGGCTGATCGGCGTGTTGGCGCTCGAGATCGCCGGCGATCAGATCACACGCATCAGCGGGATCGTCAACCCTGACAAGCTGACGCATCTCGGTCCAGTCGCCGACTACCGGTCGCTACTGGGGTCGGCGAGATGAACCCCGGCGTTCCTGCCGCGTCGCCCATTGCGGCTGGTCGGGGCCGCGGTCCTGGCCGCACTCGTCTTCCCATCCCCACAGGTCACCACGCGCTTGGTTGAACAACTGAGGCATCTACCCCGAGACACGACAGCAGCCCGGCTGTGACAGATCCGAGCAGCCGGCACGGGAACGCCGGCACCCGGGCACAGCCGACTACCAGGCTCGATGAAAGGAGCTCAAGCATGCGCGCACCAACAGCCCTCATCATGGGCGGAAGCTCAGGAATCGGAGAAGCGACCGCCCACGTGTTCTTGAAGAAAGACGGTGCGGTCGTGATCACCGGTCGAAACCAAGATCGCCTCCGTTCAGCCGTCGAGCGGCTACGCGATGCGCACGCGCACGCCGAGGTTCAAGGTCACGGCGTCGATGCACGGGACAACACCCAGCTACAGGGGCTATTCGAGCGGCTCGGCGAGATCACCCACCTCGTGCTGGCGTTCAGCGGCGCAGGCGGAGCGGGACCGATTCGCGAGCTTGACCTCGAAGAGCTCCGAGCTGGGCTCGAAGGCAAGACGCTCCCCTACATCGCCTGCGTTCAAGCGGCACTGCCAAAGATGAGCAGCAAGGGATCGATCACAATGGTGACGGCGGGGTCGGCTCAGTCGGCGCTTCCAGGCACAGCCGGGCTCGCCGCGGTCAACGGTGCCCTTGAGGCAGCGATCCGTCCCCTCGCGCTGGAGCTCGCACCCATCCGCATCAACGCCGTATCGCCCGGCGTGATTGACACGCCTTGGTGGGAAGCAATGGCATTCGATCGCCGCGTGGCCCTACACAGCTCCGCGGCGAACGCCAGCGCCGTCGGCAGAGTCGGCAAGCCCGAAGAAGTCGCACATCTCATCCACGCACTTGCCACCAACGACTTCGTCACTGGCGTGACCGTTCCATGCGACGGCGGCCTGCGCCTCACAGCCGGACGCGCCGGATGAGCTCACGCCAACTCGCAACACGCACGACAGACCAGCACTCAGACCCGAAGGACTCATTGCGCATCCGCGACTCCTCACGGCGTGGTCAAGCCGGCGCGGCGCGGGTGGCAAGCATCTCCTCGTCGAAGCTCCAGGTAGCGCAGGCGTCATGTGAGATCTCGGCGTGCCAGCGGAAGGAGTCGGGCGTGATGTCGGTGAAGCGCCAGCGCAGCTGCGGGTCGTCCTCGTCGCTGAGCAGGATGATGTCATCGTGCTCGGGTCGGCCGATGAAGCGTCGGACGCGGCCGTTGACGGGTTCGATCCACGTGGAGCGCCAGGCGTCGATCGCGGGGTCGTAGAAGCGGATCGTCGAACCGTGGAAGGCCTGGGGCGGCCGGCCCTCGCCGGTCTGGCCCCGTCCGGGGACGATCCAGATGTCTTGCACGGCTCGGCCGCCGAGGACCCAGCCGAAGTGCAGCTCGCCGTGCATCGTGGCGGGCTGGCCTGCCGGGTCGGTGCCGGTCCATTCCAGCTCCCAGGAGCCGACGAATCGCCCGAACAGCATAAGCTTGTCGGCAAGGTCGGTGGCCGGGCCGGAGACGTGGAGCGCGTCGATGAGCCCGCCGTGCGGTGGGACGGTGTTGGGCGTCATGGTCACGTGTTGTCCTCCTTGGTTGCGAGGGCGTCGTCGAGGGCGCCCCAGAGGTCCTCGAGCGGGACGAGGAAGGCGAGCGACAATGCTCCAGGCGCAGGAACCCGTCCTGCACCACGTCCTCCGGCTCGGTCATGGCTCAGCCGAGCCCATGCGCGAAGCCCTGCCGCCAGCTCGCATAGCGCGGCTGCCAGCCGAACTCGCGCTTGGCTTTCGCGTTCGAGGCACCCCGCGCCTCGGTCATCATGACCGTCGCCGCTTCACCGGCCGCCAGGCGCCCGAGCCAGCGGGGGATGTGCCTTGGTGGCTTGGCATCCAGCGCGTTCGCCAGCACCGGCAGCCACTCCCGCACCGGCGCGGGCTCGTCGTCGACGATGTAGTAGACACCCGGCGGGCCTTGTTCGACCGCCGCGGCGCTCGCCGCCGCGGCGTCGTCGATGTGGACGTGCGACCACACGCCACCACCGTCGCCGACGATCGGGAACTGGCGCTTGCGGATCGGCGCTGCCATCACAGCATTCGGCGCCAGGCTGACCGAGGTGCCCGGACCGTAGAAGCCGCCGTAGCGCAACGCGAGACCCTCGCCCCACTCGATCGTGGTCACCGCCTCCTCGAGATAGAGGAGCGCCTCCACCACCGCCCGCAGCGACGCCGGCGGGTCGGGGTCGAGAGGATCGGCCTCAGTCTGCACCGGGCCGCCCGTGCGGGCCCATCGGAAAGCCCCAAAGCTCTGCGCCACGAAGCGCCGCGTCCCCGCGGCACGCCCCGCCGCCAAGAGATGGTCGGTCGCCTCGGTACGCAGCCGGTTGGTCATGATCGCTCCGTTGAAGCGCTCGGGGTGGCGCGCCTCCCTGATCGACATCTTCCCGGACAGCGCCGTGAGCTCATGCACGATCACCTCAGGCTCGGCGGACGCGATCGCCTGGGCGACCGCGTCCCGATCAAGAGCATCGGCCACGACCGGGCGCGCTCCGAGGCTACGCACCAGATCCTGCTTCGGCGCGCTCCTGGTCATCCCGACCACCTCGTGGCCCCGCGCCACGAGTCGGGGGACAAGCGCTCTGCCGAGAACGCCCGTGGCGCCGGCTACGAAGACCTTCATCACTTGCTCCTCTCGTTTCGCTTGCTGTGCGTGAGACAAGATTGATGCACCGCCTGTGACAGGTCCCAGCGCGCGCACGTCCGATAGCGGCTCGTGTGGGCCACCGTCAGCCGTCGACGAGCCTCCCGCGAACGCGAGCTGCGATATCCCGACGCGAAGGATTGATCGCCAAACGCGATAACCGTAAGCATCGTTTTGCGTTGATCGTGATCTCACCGTGGGCGATCCTTGATCCATGACCCAAGCCATCGCACACCACACCCGCACAATCCGACCACGGAGAATGGACGACCCGACGCTGGTGCTCCGCTATGTGCAGCCGGGCCTGGTTGGACTCATCGACGGAACACTGTCCACCCTCGCGCCGATCTTCGCTGCAGCGCTGCTCGCAGGCTCACGCTCAGCTTTGTTCGTGGGCCTTGCCACCGCGCTTGGAGCCGGCATCAGCATGGGCTTCTCAGAAGCTCTCTCGGACGACGGCACCCAGACCGGGCGCGGCTCCGGCCTCGCCCGTGGCCTGGTGACGGGAGCGATGACCGCATTCGGCGGCGCGTTTCACTCCCTGCCCTTCCTTATCCCCACCGTGAACTCCGCACTGTTGGTCGCTGGGATCGTCGTAGCGCTTGAGCTCACCACGATCTCACTCATCCGCAAACGCTTCCTCGCGGTGTCGCTGCGCGTCAGCCTTCTACAGGTCGCACTCGGAGGGGCGATGATTGTCGGCGTGGGAGTGGCGCTGGGCAGCGCGTAGCAGGCAGGTCACGAGATTGGCGACTTGCGAGACGGACGTCGTCGACGGTGCCGAGACCTCCGCGCTTGCCGCGGGTATCGACCCCGCGCGGCCACGCGACCCTATCGCGCCAAAGCGGAGCCAGCTTGTGGCCGGTGACTCCATCGTGTCGTGGTGGGCAAAGCCGTGCGGCAGGCCCGCCGAGACGGTCGCCTCTGATGGTCAAACTGCGGGTGCCGGACGGCGCAAGACCGGCTCGGGCTCGGCCGCTGGTCGCCGGATCAGGCTTCGCGGCGAGCTTCGCGCGTGGTCCAGGTCGAAGTGGATATCGATATCTCCAGGGTCTGGGTGATCAAGGACAGGCGCTTTGGCGTGATCACTGCGCGGCGCGCCTTGGCTGCAAGCTTGCCGCAGGGAGCCGAAGTGTGGCTGCCGCTCCGGGGTTGGGATCGGAAGCCTGGCGAGACTGCCCGAACGGCGACGCTACGGAAGCTGTCATCGACACGGCGCGCTGACAAAGGCCAACGAGCGCTATGTGCACGCGCGCGGCGGCGGTGATCGCCCCTGCAACGCGGCATCCGTTGACTGGATAGCCGAGCGCGGCTTAGAGTCAGGTGGTGGGCTATGGCTGACGTGTTCGTCTCCTACTCGCGTCGTGATTCGGAGTTCGTCGGCCGCCTGGTCGCGTCAATCGAGCAGTGCGGGAAGGAAGCCTGGTTGGATACCGAAGGGCTCGTCGATGGGGAGGTATTCCCCGCGGCAATCCGCAGCGCTATCGAGCAGGCCGACACGTTCCTGTTCGTCATCTCGCCGGCGGCCGTCTCGTCGCCGTTTTGCGAGAGCGAAGTCAGCTACGCGGGCGAGCTGCGCAAGCGGATCGTGCCGGTGCTGCGCGAGCCGGTGCCCGACGATGAACTACCGGCGGAGATTCGCAATCGCAACTGGATCCCGTTCACCGAGCGGGGGGCGTTTGACTCATCGATGCAGCGACTTCTCGCGGCGCTGGACCGGGATCCCGACCACGTTCACGCGCACACCCGCTGGCTGGTCAAGGCGCTGGAGTGGGATTCCGAGGGCCGGGACAAGAGCTTCCTACTTCGGGGCTCGGAGCTGAAGGCCGCCGAGAGGTGGCTGGCGTCCCGGCCCGAGGACGTCGACCCCGCGCCTACGCAACTCCAGCGCGAGTACGTTCTCGCCAGCCGCGAGGCGGCAGGGCGGCGCCAGAGGGCGATGATGGGCGCGGCGGTGACGATCGCAGTGGTGGCGATCGGTCTGCTCGTATTCGCGTTGATCTCGAGGGGGCAGGCCGTGTCAGAGCGGGTGAGCGCACATGCGCAGGCGCTCGCCGCCGAGAGCCAGGCGCAGCTGCCCAACGACCCCGAGATTTCGCTAATCCTCGGAATGCGAGCCGTGCGCGAGAAGCCCACCCCGCAGTCTCTGTTCGCCCTCCGTGCCGCGCTCGACGCCTCACCGCTCGAGCGCGCTCTGCCGACAGTGGCGCACCCCGGGACATGTGGGGGAACAACGTCGGCCGCCGTCCGTCCCGACGGGCACGAGATCGCCGAGGCAACCTGCACCGGGCTGGTGCGAATTCTCGATGCGGCCACCGGACGGGTGTTGAGGAGCAACCACATCGGCGCCGAGGTCTTCTCGCTGGCGTATTCCCCTGACGGGCATGAACTTGCCGCCGCCACGGGCGCGGGCGTATGGACGATCGATCCGCAAACGATCGCCGCGGTCGCGTGGAAAGGCGCCTTGTCGACGGGCGCGTCCTCGGTGGCTTTCAGCCCGGATGGGCGTAGGCTCGCGGTTGACTCCGAGGAAGGACTCGCAATCGGTCCTGTGAAGGGCGTGACTGCGGGGAGGGACGTGAGCGCGCCGCTCGGCGGTAACGTCGTATTCAGCCCAGACGGGCGGCTGCTGTTCGCCGGCGGACTCGACGCCTCGGTCTACGTGTATGACGCTGCCACGGACCGCATGATCCGTCGGATCCGCGCGCCGCATCCAGTGAACTCGGGGGAGGAGGTCGCAGCCGTAAGCCCCAACGGCAGGCAGCTGGCTGTCGCCTACCCGGTGAGTGCGCCGCCCGGGAGCTACGCGGTGTCGATCTACCGCACGTCGACGTGGCGCCAGCAGTCCACCCTGATGACGCTCGCGGACGTGCAGATCACGGCGCTCGCGTTCAGCCCGGACGGCTCCCGCCTGGCGATCGGTGCGGCTGACGGGACCGCCGGCGTGTGGTCGGTTCCCACCAAGCAGGAACTGGCCTCCTACGACGGGCCAACGGCGGCGATCAACTCGATCGGGTTCACCCCCGATGGCAAGTCCGTGCTGACGGCATCCGACGATGGGGTCGCGCGCATATGGCGCGCGATCGGCGTCGAGCAGTCGTTTCAGATGCTGCCGCTGACCGGCGCCCCCGAACAACTCGCCTTCGACGGCAAGACGGTCGAGACCGTGCCCTTTGGGCATCCGGTGATGTTCTCAACGCCGGCTGCGGGCGGTCAGGCGGTCGGGCGGCAGCCGCTGCCAGGTTTCCACTCCGTCGTGCTCAGCGGCGACGGACGCTTCTCGCTCGGTCTCGGCGGCACGGCGTCGGTGTTGCCTCGAGTCGTTCCGCTCACAATCCGCGACACGCGTTCGGGCCGCATCGTGCGGCGGCTACACATCACCTCGGTTCCCGCGTCCGAGGGGGCTGACGCCGCCGCCTTTAGCTGGAATGACGCGCGCGTAGCGCTGGTGGAAGGAGCAGCGACGAGCGGGCCTGTTGCAGTGATCCTGTCGATCGCGACCGGCAAGACGGTGGAGCTTCAGAACTCCTTCGAGGCATGCGGATCACCGCCCATCTCGTTTGCGTTCAGTCGCAACGATCGCCGAGTCGCCGCCGCCGACTTCTGCGGCTACGCCGACGTCTGGGACGTCCAGACCGGGCGGCTGCTCACGCAGGTGAACCAGGGCGGCGAGGTCTCGGCCGTGGACCTCACCCCCGACGGGTCCCGGCTCCTGGTGTCCTCGTGGGACTCGCAGGCGACGGTCTGGAGTGTGGCCACCGGACGTCGGCTCGTGAATCTCGTCGGCGACACCCGTGGTCTGGAAGGGGCAGCCTTCAGCCCCGACGGATCACTGGTCGCGACCTCCAGCCTCGACCGCAGCGTGCGGATTTGGGACGCGCGCACGGGCCAAGTGCTGCGTGTCCTCACCTTTCCCGACGACCAGTGGCCGCTCGCGTTCAACGCCGACGGAAGCGAGTTTGCGGTGGCGGAGAGCGACCCAGCTCCGGGTGCCCCGGACGCCGTGCGCGTGTTCGATACCTGCCCGGCATGCACCAACGCGCGCGGCCTGCTTCGGCTCGCCGCGCCGCACGTGACAACACAGCTCACCGCGCTTGAGAAGACGGTGGTGGAAGACTCTTGATCGGATCATGGCGGCCCGGTAATCCAAGGAGACCGGTGCGATGCGGGCGTGGCCATCGACCATTTGAGCATGGTCGATCAGTCTCAGCGCCATGTTGCAGAGCTCGTGTGCGGCCCGTCAAGGAGATGAACGGCCCTAGGGTTCGTTGGAGACTGCGCGAGGTGCGGCAGATCGAGATTGGTGGGATCGCGTCGCGATGAATCCTGGAGAGCCGCTCGCTTGAGACGATGGCTTTCGTTCTACTGCTGTGTCGCATGGCGCTATCGCGTTGGCGAGACATGTCAATCCTGACGATCCGGCTGCGAGCACGCCCTGGCTCGCTTCCGGAATCTGCCCAAGATGTCGCCTACGAAGCGATCGCCGCTCTAGGTTGGCAAGCGCCGACTGAACGCAAACGGTGCTTCCCGCGGCGCGAAGCCGGATGCCACCCGGGTCGCCTAGGTCGACTGGGGCAGACCCTGGGAGACCTCGCCGAACAGCGCCATCTGCTTTGCGAGGGCATCACCGCCGGAGGCGCTCACCACACCGAGGTTGTCGACAATCGATCCCGCGCGCACAATCACGCGCTGAAACTCGGGGCTGGACCTGATCGCGTCGAGGGCGGATCGCTCGCCGTGCAGTATGAAGAACCCAGCGAGATCGCCGCCGTGCGGCTCCAACAGGTAGGCGTCGAACCCCTCGATCCTGCCGTCCTCCTGAAGCTTGCCGTAGTAGGCAACGCTTTCCTGGAAGACCTCCAGCGCGAGCTGCTCACGCCCACGAACCACCTGACCCCAACCAAGGAACAATGCCTCTCCGGCCATCTGTGACCCCCAATGACGTTTGTGACGGTGAATGAGCGACGATAGCGCCCCAGCGACGCTCGCAGTAAACCTCTTCAGACCGACCGACCGACAGATCGGCCGTCTTGGCGGCCGCGGCGTCCCGCTGCCCGCCCAATGACGATGCAAGTCGTGGTGGACACTCCGATTCGGGTCGCTCGACGAAGCGCAGCGCTGGTGGGCGGTCGGCGAGGGGGTCGGCCGTGGTCCGCCCGATTGCTCTTGTCTCTCACCGGTCTGAAACTCCGCGATTCGTTTGGCGACGACGGATGGCGGGGTGAGCCCCGCCCTGGTGCTCCGCCGGGCTGGGGTCGGCGCGGCGTCGCGAGATTGGCGAGGACCACACCGGCGACCCCTGCGCCCCCAGGGCGAGACCTACGCCTGTGCTTTCGCGCGTCCTCGGTCTGCTCACCGCCTTGTGGCGCGGGCGAGTTGCGTGCGCGGCTATCTGAATTGAGCGAGCGCGACGGCGTCGGGGCCGGCCGGGAACCGAAGCTGCCCAGTGGTGTCGGTCGCGGCCCGCCACACCGCCTCGGCGACGTCGGTTTCGTGGGTGACGGTGGTCTGGTTCTGGAAGTCGGCCAATACTCGCTCTCCGAAGCGCGCGTAGTCGTCGGGGATCAGGCCTTCCATCCGCGTCCGCCCGTTGGTTGTGAAGTCTGTTGTCGGGGCGTAGCCGGGCTCGACCAGCTTCACGCGCACGTTGAAGTCCTCAAGCTCGAGGGCGAGGGATGCGGTGAAACCTTCGATGGCGTTCTTGCTCGCGGCGTAGACGGCCACCAGGGGCATGCGGGCGAGGACCACGCTTGAGGTCACGTTCACCACCACGCCTGACCGTCGGCGCCGGAATTGGGGCACAACGGCCTGGGTCATGGCCATGACGCCGAAGGTGTTGGTTTCGAATACCTCGCGTGCCATCGCCATTGGCGTGGCTTCGAACGCGCCGATGGCTCCGACGCCCGCATTGTTGACGAGCACGTCGATGGGCCCGCTGGCCGCCAGCGCGGCGGCGATGGACTCGGGGTCGGTGACGTCGAGGGCGAGTATCCGGAGCCGTTCAGACTCGGGGAGGACGTCCGCGCGTGCGGTGCGCATCGTGGCGACCACGCTCCAGCCCTGTGAGTGAAAGTGGCGGGCTGTCTCCAGGCCATAGCCCGAGGAGCAGCCGGTGATAAGCACAGTGTTCACGCCGATTCCTTTTCCGGAGGTTCGCTTGCCGGGGCGCACGATACGGAAAGGAACCGGACGGTCTATCGTGTATCGTCCACTATTCGTTTGTGAGCGTCCAGGAATGAGCGATCCTCTATCAGACGTCATCGCGCTGCTGCGGCCGCGCACCGTCTTCACCAAAGGGATCAGCGGCGCTGGCCGGTGGGGCGTGCGCTACTCGGAGTACGGCGAACCCAGCTTCTGCACGGTGCTCGAGGGCAGCTGTCGTCTTGCCGTCGATGCCCAGCCCGAGATCACCCTCCTGGCCGGCGATTTCGTGCTCCTACCGGCCACGCCTAGCTTCACCCTGTCGGGCTTTGTTCCGGTGGCACCCAAGCGCGTCGACCCTAAGGTGACCGCTGCCCCGGCCGACGAGGTTCGCCACGGCACGCCCAACGGCCCCCCCGACGTACGACTGCTCGGCGGCTACTTCGTCTTCGACTCGCCCGACACAGCGCTGCTTGGCTCGTTGCTGCCCGCGGTGATCCACGTGCGAGGCGCCGAGCGGCTCTCGACGCTAGTCCGCCTCGTCGGCGAGGAATCGCGCGAACCGGGGTCAGGCGCCGACCTGATCCTCACGCGCCTCGTCGAGGTCCTGCTCATCGAAGCCCTCCGGACTACGCCCGCCGAAGATGCGCCCCCCGGACTATTGCGAGGGTTAGCCGACGCGCGACTCGCGCCGGCGATACGGCACATACACGACGACGTCGCACGCTCGTGGACGATGACCCAGCTCGCGCGAGCCGCCGCGCTGTCGCGCTCGGCGTTCTTTGATCGCTTCACACGCATCATCGGAATACCGCCGATGGAATACCTACTGACATGGCGCATGGCGCTCGCCAAAGATCTCCTACGCCAACGCGACATCTCCCTCATCGAGGTCGCGCAACGTGTCGGCTACAGCTCGGCAAGTGCCTTCAGCACCGCATTCAAGCGCCACGAAGGCCAACCCCCAAGTCGCTACGCGCGCGCGGCCTAACTCCTGCCGACCAGACTCGCCCACGCAGTTACTCGGGCTGCACGGAGATGTAGCGCACGGGAGCGCGCTTGCAGCGCACCAGCAGCGTCATCCGTTCACCTTACTCCGCGTGCTGCTTTGCGCTGGCTATTCGTACCGGGCTTGCAGCGCGCCCTTGTCAGGAGCGTGTGAACTGTCCGTGGAACCCGAAGGGGATGTGGTGTGGCACGTCGGCTCTGGCCACCTCGCTCAGCGTTTGGGCGTCCAGCACGAGCAAGAACGACGTTCCACGCTGTGCGTCGAAGACGACCGACAGGAGCACACCCTCGTTCTCGACTTGCGAGTCGGGCGCTGCGACGAACACCGGCTCGCCGGGGTAGCAGCCGGGCTCCCCCCATCGCGTCGCCTTGCGCTCGTCGACGTCGATCATGACGATCTCGTCGAACCATCCGGTGGCGCCATCGAAGCCGGCCCCCCACGTGTAGCGGTAGGGCCGCTCGTTGTTGCGGCCGTAGTTGATCCGCGGCAGCTCAAACGACGCGCCGGATATCCGCTCGCGCATCACGGCGCCAGTGGCGGTGTCGAGGTCGAAGCGCTCGAGGTGCGGGCGGGCCGTGACACCCACGCCGGTCCGCAGGCGACCGAGATACAGCTCGGTGATGATGTTCGCATCTTCGTAGATGCAGATGTCCACGATCACCTTGTCGCCCGTCTCATATGCGTTGACGTGATGAAACGCGAAGCAAGCGTCGGTTTCGAAAACGTGCTTCACCTGCCCGCTGCCACGATCGACGAGCTGGAATCGCGTTGGTCGGTCGCCGTGCCACGTGTAGTTCTCGATGTACGGGCGACCGCTCGTCGCCAACTTCAAAGTGTTGACCGCAAACGGAAACTCGGCCAGCACGAAGAAGCGCTCAGTAAGGCCGAACGAATGCACGTACGCCGGCTCTTTCACCGGGACCGACGCCACCACCTGCGGTTGGTGCTCACCGGGCGGGAACACGAAGAACTTGTAGTGGTTGCGCGGGCCGAGCTTGGCGGCATAGTTGAGCATCGCGCCGTCGCTGCGGCGACCGTGCGGATGGGCGGTCGTCAACTGGCCGGGCGCCTTGTACGCCACGCCGACGGTCTCGAGCGTGCGCGCATCGAACTGAACGGCGATCGGCGCCTCGGTCATTGCGATGTAGCGCTCACCGAGCCGGGCGAGGTTGACGTTCGTGTTGTCGCTCACTTTGGGGGAGAACATCGACTGCACGCGCTTGAAGATCGAGCGGCACGGGTCGCTGGCGAACTCGCTGAACTCGATCTTGCCGGTGTCGCGGGCCGCCTTGTAGGACTCGGTCTCGAGAAACCTGTTCGCGTACGAGACGTTGCCGTCGCTGATCTGGAACAGGTGCAACATCGCGAAGCCATCAAACCAGTGATTGAGCGTGCGCTCGCCTACATCCCACCGCGCCGGCGCCACACGCACGAGCGAACCCGTGAGCCACGCAGGAAGCCGTCCAGTGAGTGGCAGGCTCGCAAGCCCGACTTCGTCGCGGAGATCGGCAAAACCGCCACTTGCGAGTACGACACTGGTCGCAGCCTCGGCGGCGGACCCACTCTCGGTACTGGGATTCATCGCGCTCAGCTCCAGTCGAAACCGCAGTTGCGGTAAGCCGGAAGGACTCCGACCGAGCCGATCGTATCCCGTGGCGACCGGCCACACAACGAATCAGCTCGATCACTTACTCGCGCCCGCTGGAGCACAGGGCCGGTCTAATCCGGATGTCGCTACTTCGTTCCGCCTCGGGTGCGGTTGCGATCCAGACGCAGCCGGGCGCCGCCCGGTTCCGCTCTCTCCCGACGGCATTCACGCCGCCCTTATCACGTGTCCCGTATTGGCGCGAGGCAGCCACCGGCCCAAGTGGCGGAGGATGCGTGCTGGCTCGGCCTGGCCCCGGACCCCCGGCAACCGGCGCTGACTGCTCGGCCGTGATCGGCGCCGCACACGTCGCTCCGCGAGCGCGAGTAGGCGCCGGCCAGGCGGCCGGTCCGGAGGTCAGCGCGCGGCGACGCGGAAGTAATTGCCTGGGGTTACGCCGGTATGACGTCGGAATGCCGCGATGAAAGCGCTTGGGGTCTCGTAGCCGACGTAACCGGCGACGGTCGCGACGGGCTCGCCGGCGGCGAGCAGCGGGATCGCTGCCTGTAGGCGCACCGACGTGCGCCAACGGGCGAACGGAATGCCCGTGCCTGCGAGGAAGGCGCGCGTGAGTGTCCGGCCGCTGGCTCCAATCTCGCGGCCCCAAGCTGCCAGGTTGCGCGTGTCCGCAGGGTTCGAGATCAAGGCGCGCGCGACTTCGAGGGCCCGCTCGTCGCTTGGCATCGTCACCTGGATTGTCGCCACCTCGACCGGCTCGAGCAGGTCGAAGACCAGTGCCTCGGCGCGGGCGCGATGCTGTGGATCCAAGGCGTCATCGTTCAGGTGCTCGATGAGGGCGGCGAGGAGCGCCGTCGCGACCACAGGGCGCGGCGACTCCCACCGGATCGGACACCTATCCGCCTCCAGGTAAAGGGTCCTCATCGTCGCGCGCTCCGAGGCGATCGTCTCGTGCGGGAGGCCCGCCGGCACCCACAGTGCGCGCGAAGGCGGCAGCACCCAGGTACCGGCATCCGCCGCGACAGTGAGGACACCGTCGGCAGCCCAGACGAGCTGGTGGGTGTCGTGCGCGTGCCGCTCAAATCGGCTCCTCGGCGCCATCGGAAATGTGACAGCGCGGATTGCTGCGGTGGACATAAGGTGGGTTCAGTCAGTTGTGTCCGTTTTGCGACACAAGTTGGAAGCATACGCGCTTGCGGAAACGTGGGCTTCGACTTACCGTGCCCGTCGATGAACAAGCAACACGAACGGCTATGTGCCAGCCCTGAGTGGGAAGCGCATCTACAAACGACGGTCCTGCCGGCAGTTACGGCCGGCCTGGCGCTGGGCGTGGAGATGTTGGAGCTCGGCCCGGGCCCGGGCGGAGCGACGGATTGGCTGCGCAGACGGGTACGGCGGCTGGTCGTGGTCGAGAGCGACGAGCAGAGCGCGGACGCGCTGAGGGATCGGTTCGAGGCGACCAACGTCGAGGTCGTTCACGGCGACGCCACGGCGCTTCCTTTCGCCGCTGACGCGTTCGATTCGATAGCCGCATTCACGATGTTGCACCACGTTCCGACGCGACCGCTCCAAGCAAGGGTCCTGAGCGAAGCGCTCCGCGTTGTGCGACCTGGCGGCATGCTCGTCGGCACCGACAGCCTTCACAGCGACGAGCTGCACCACTTCCACCACGAAGACACCTATAACCCGATCGAGCCGGCCACATTGCTGGGTCTGTTGTGCGCCCACGGCTACGTCCGCATCACGATCGAAGTGGACGACCGGCTCACATTCGTAGCGCACAAGCCACGCGTCGCTCCAACTGACACTCGGACCGAGGAGTAGCCATGCACCCCCGACATCATGCAAGCGGTTGCCGCCGAGCGTCAGCAGTTGCTGCCGGGGCGCTCCCAACGAGTGGACCACCGTCGCGATAGAGCTCGTCCGACGAGTCGGACGAGAACGCATTGGCGTTCGCCAATCCAGCGTCGCCTGAGTACCACTCTGCGCCACCCGACCCTCTGACGATCCCATCCCGAGCAAGGAAGGAGAGCCGATGTCCGTTTCGATCCATCCCGAGGAGACCGCGAGCCTCCAGCCGCATGCCGGGATAGGCGAGGCTCACGCGAGGCGGAGAACCGCCAATGGCCGCAAGCCGCTCATCCTGCTGGCGTTGCTGTTGGCCGCGTTTCGATCAACCTCGACACGACGATTGTCAACGTGGCGCTGCCGACTCTTGTCCGCGAGCTGCACGCCTCGACATCCCAGTTGCAGTGGGTCGTGGACGCGTACAACCTGTATTCGCCGCGCTGCTCTTAGCGTCGGGCAGCGTGTCAGACCGGCGGGACGGAAGGGCATGCTGCTCGCCGGCCTGGCTCTATTCGGACTCGCGAGCGTCGCCGGCGGCCTTGCCACGAGCCCGGGCGAGCTGATCGCAGCGCGTGGTCTCATGGGCCTTGGCGCCGCCGCGGTCTTCCCGGCCACGCTATCGCTGATCTCGAACGTCTTCACCGGGCGTACCGAACGCGCCCGAGCGATCGGGCTGTGGGGCGCAACCGCCGGAGTGGCGGTCGCGCTCGGGCCGATCGTCGGCGGCTGGATGCTGGAACGCTTCTCATGGGGCAGCATCTTCTTTGCGATGGCTCCGGTCGCCGCCGTGGCGGCAATGCTGGTCTGGCGGCACGTCCCAACCTCCCGCGACCCCGACGCCGCCCCGGCGGATCGCCCGGGGTTGGTTCTCTCAGCCGCCGCGATGGCGGTGTTGATCTTCACGATCATCGAGGCGCCCGGGCACGGGTGGAATAGCGCGCGGACGCTCGGGTAGCCAGCTGATGGGCTCGCTGGTGGCTGCTTGGTGGCCGCGACGGTGGCGCGGGCCATCGCCCTTGCGTGCCGCGAAAGAGTACTTGCCGTCAAAGTGCCAGCGGGCGTTGTGACGGCCAACCACTCGAGGCGCGAGCAGACGACCAGCAGGTTGAAGTTCGCGTCAACCTCTGCGCCCGGAGGTGTTCGAGGTGATCACCGTAACCTCATTTCCCGACGCGGCTTCCACGTCAGCAAAGATGCTGCCTAACGGCTCGGGAAGCGAACGCGATGGCTGTGCGAGACTTCATATGTGCGGGCCGTCGTTCTGAACTCATTTACGGGGCCCGAGGGGCTGAAGCTGTCCGAGGTTGCCGACCCGACGCCCGGCGATGGCGAGGAGTTGGTCTACGTTCGGGCAGCGTCGCTCGGGCCTTGGGACCGGGCCGCTGCCGATGGGGCGTTCGCGGGGATGGGCGGCGCCACCGATTTTCCGCAGGTCCAAGGCTGGGATTTTGCCGGCGAGACCGTCGATGGGCGGCGGGTGTTCGGGTTCGTGGCGCAGCCGTGGATGGGAGTCGGCGCGCTCGCTGAGCAGATTGCGGTGCCATCCGCGATCCTCGCGCCACTGCCTGACTCCATCGGCTTTCCCGAGGGCAGCGCGCTCCCGGTCTGCGGCCTGACCGCTCGCCTGCTCCTAGATGGGGCTGCGGTGAATGACGGCGACCTCGTGCTTGTCACCGGCGCGGCTGGAATGGTTGGCGGGTACGCGATGCAGCTCGCCGCTGGGCGCGGGGCGCGGGTTGTAGCGGCCGTGCGCGACTCCGACGCGGATGAGGCACGTCGGCTGGGGGCCGGGAGCGTCGTCAGCACCCGCGATGATCTCGAGAACCAGATTCGCGGCGAATGGGTGGACGGCGTCGACGCGTGTCTCGACACGGTGGGACTCGGGACTGAGGCGTTGGTGTGCGTTCGGGACGGTGGCGCGTTTGTAACCTCGGTCCCGACGGCGGTGCCCGAGCCTGCCCGTGGAATCGCCACTCAGACCGTGCAGGTCCAGCCCGACGCCGAAGCGGCGGGCGAGTTGGCGCGTCGCGCTGCGGCGGGTGAGTTGACGGTCCGGGTCATAGAGATCATGCCTCTCGAGCGCTTCCGCGACGCGTACGCGCGGTTGGAGCGCGGAGGGTTGCGGGGCAAGATCGTGCTCACCCCGTAAACGACGACTTCCCCGCGGCGGGCTGAGCCGAAGCGTCTCGGCGCCGCTCGGCGGAGAAACGCGCTGCGTACGCAAAGTCGAGCATCTGCACGCTGCTTCGGGAGCCCGCTTCTCGGCGATCACCGGGATCACCGGGCAGTGATGGACGACGCCCGCTTGCCTTACCAAATGGCCGGTTTGGTCAGTCGGCGCCGGCGACCCGGAGAGCAGGGTTCGGCCCGACCACCAGCTTCGGTCCGAACAGGCCAAGGGGTGGCGCCGGGTCAAGTGAATCCGGAGCGAACCACATTGCACCCGGCGCCGTAGCAATAAGACTGACCATTTCACCGAAGGAGTAAGACGCAATGCCGAAGCGCTTTGTCCTCGTCGGCGCAGCCGTGGCCGCGCTGTTCGTGGCTGCAGGGGGTGCCGCGGCGGCCGGCCATTTCGTGATCACCAGCACGAGCCAGATCAAGCCGAGCGTGATCCAAGCGCTGCGAGGCGACCAGGGCCCTCGCGGGTTGCGCGGCCTCACTGGCGCGCGAGGTGCCACTGGCGCGAGCGGGCCACAGGGAGCGCAAGGTCCGCCCGGATCGCCCGGCACCCCAGGGCAACCCGGTGCGACTGGCAGTGCTCGCGCGGTGGCGGTTGTGAACGCCGACGGCACGCTCGTGCAAGGAAGCGGCTTTCCGAGAAACGTGACCGGCGTCAGCCACACCACCAAGCGCGGGACCTACTGCGTCGGCCTCGCCAGCGGGATCGACCCCGCCGCCGCGGTCGCATCGCTGACAGCGGCGGGCGCCGCGACCGGCGTGTCCACCGTGCCAAACAGCACGAACTGCGCGTCCGGGGAGGTGGAGGTCGACACGTTCATCCTCGTCCAGGGCGACACGACGACGCCCGGCAGTCCCCTGGTCAGAGTGTTAGACGACGGGGGCTTCACGCTGATCGTGCCCTGATTGCGTCTCCGACGCTCGATCTCAACGGCAGGCTCCGCCATCGCCGATCGCAGGCTCTAGCTCTGGGGCTCGGGCCGGCGCTCAGTGTGGATCAGCGACCGGACGCATGGCGCCGTCGGCGTCAAGCTTCGCTCGGATGACCCGGCACGGCGGAACCATGCCCGCGGACCTCGTCTCGCAATTCGCCACGGGCAGACTGGTTTGCCGGCGGTACGCACCAGCGCATGCTGGACAATACATTTGTACGTGATAACGTACACGCGCATGGGCGACACATACACCCACGGCCACCACGAGTCGGTGCTCCGCAGCCACCGCTGGCGAACGGCCGAGAACTCGGCCGGCTATCTGCTGCCGTTTCTTGGGCCAGGGATGCGCCTCCTCGACGTCGGGTGCGGGCCGGGCACAATCACGCTCGATCTCGCCGCTCGTGTTACCGACGGTCACACGGTCGGCGTCGACCGCGAGGCGGGCGTCGTTGCTGAGGCTCAGCGGCTGACCGACTCCTCCGCGATCTCCGGCGTTGAGTTCAGAACCGCGGACGTCTACGCGCTCGAGTTCGATGACGAATCATTCGATGTCGTCCACGCCCACCAGCTGCTCCAGCATCTGAGCGATCCCATCGCGGCGCTAGTCGAAATGCGGCGCGTTCTGCGCCCCGGCGGTGTCCTCGCCGTGCGCGACAGCGACTACGGCGGCTTCGTCTGGGCGCCGTCCGACCCGCTGCTCGATCGCTGGATGCACCTCTACCATGGCGTCTGCCATCACAACGGAGCCGACGCCGACGCCGGCCGGAGCCTGCTCGGCTGGGCGCAGACTGCCGGCTTCGTTGACATCCAGCCGAGCAGCTCGACCTGGACGTTTGCAGAGCCCAACTCAAGGCGGTGGTGGGGCGAGCTATGGGCCGACCGGGTCGTCTCCTCGTCCCTGGCCGAGCAGGCGGTCGAGTATGGGCTCAGCAGCCGTGATGAACTCAAGGCGATCGCTGCAGCATGGCGGCACTGGCTGGAGCAGGACGACGGCTTCTTTGTCGTCGTGCATGGGGAGCTGATTGCCAGGCGGTGAGGCCGGCCAGGAGGGGCTGGCCCACATCAGCGCCGGGCAGTACACAAGCTCACTGAGCTTGAATAGCGCGATCGCTGCCGGCACGACATTCATCATGAACAGCGCACACCACCGGATGAACGGCCCTCGCCCTTCCCGATCATGGGAGCCCTGTGGGACGGAGCACGCCGATCTGATCACCGACCTGCCGTCCCGGGACGACACCAAGGTCGGCAACGATGCGGCCCCGGAGCAAGCACAGTTTGTGTGACCCGGTGCTCGCGAGCGATTAACGCGACCCCGCGATCTCGACGTGCCGACGCGGCGCTATGCCAGCGCCTTGGCCTTGATCGCGTCGAACTCGGCCTGGGTGATGGTTCCGTTGTCGAGCAGTTGCTTGGCCTTTTCGATTTCATCCGCCGCCCCACCGGAACCGGAACCGGAACCGGCGGCTTTACGTACGTAGTCGTCGAACTGCGCTTGCGACTGCTGCGCGTCCTTGACCTTGCGCTCATTCATACCGTCGTGGTTGACGATCAGGTAGGCCAGCACGCCGATCCACGGAATGATGACGATGAAGATGATCCACGCGGCCTTGCCCCAGCCGGAGAGGTCGTGACGGCGGAAGATGTCGATCAGCGCCGTGATCACGATCCAGATGAAGATCACCCACGCAAAGAAGATGAGCGTCGTCCACAGGATGTCCAGGAACGGATACGACGAAGCGATGAACACTCTGACTCCGATCTACGGGGAAAGGTCCGGCTGCCCTGCCCTGAAGGGGGCATGCGCGCCTAAGCTGGATGCAAGCGTAACTGGCGTGGCGGCGGACGCATCGCCGTCGGTCCTGCTCCTGGACGCCTTCGTCGTGAAAATCCGCGAGGGCAGCAGCGTCCCGCGCCACCCCTGCCACCTCGCGCTGCGCGTGAGCATCGACGGCACCGCGGGCCTGCGGTGTGGACGAGGTGCGTGGAGTGACAGTTCTCGTCTGCGTCACGATCGCCGTGGTGTGGCCGATGCTGATTGAGTTGCTCGGCCCGGACCGATGTGCTCGAGGACCCGCCGGCGCCACGACCATGACGATCACTGCGATCCCACCAGCGCTCCCGCGGCCGGCGCAAGAGCTGCTTGGTGACATCTCAAAACTGTTGCGTGCGCAGGACGTCAAGCGTCGATGCGGAACCAACCGCCGGCGACGCCGACCGACTCTGCCTAGGTTCCGCCCTCATCCTGGATTGCCGTCGGGGCCGCCCTGGATTCGGCGACGAGGACGGCGCGGCAGACCTGCGGATCGTCGCCGATGGAGTTGCGAGCCGACTGGTGGGTACCGGGCAGATGCGATCGTCCGTGGGGGTGCACTTTCCGTGCAGTCCGAGTCTCGCGGCCGGGAAGATTGAAGGGATCGTGCTACACCGACGGCCCGTGATCATCCGGCGTGAGATTGCTCAAGACCTCGGCTCGGTGGAGGCCGTGACCTCGGCTGCGTTTGCTGTTGGCGACAGCGTTCAGGAGGCGCCCGAGACACGCTTGCTGCGATCGCTGCGGCGCGACAGCGGATGGATCCCCACACTCTCGATGGTGGCAGTGCACGACGAGCAGATCGTTGGCCACGTCGTGTGCACCCGCGGATGGGTCGCTGAGACTGCAGCGCTCGGCCTGGGACCGATCAGCGTTCTGCCGTCCTATCAGCGCCAGGGAATTGGCCAGGCGATGATGCATGCCATCGTCGGCGCGGCCGACGCGGCGGGCGAACCGCTCATCGCCCTCCTTGGGGATCCTCAGTTCTACGGCCGCTTCGGCTTCATGCCCGCATCCCGGCTCGGGATCGACGCCCCCAATCGCGAGTGGGGGGCGCATTTTCAGGTTCGGCCGCTGACGGACTGTCCGCCGTCAGTCACCGGCGCGTTTCAGTACGCCGCTCCGTTCGCAAGCCTCTAGCGATCTGCGGTTGGTCATCGGCCGGCGCCGCACCTCCTACTCGCAAAGTTCCGGGCATCCCCCAGTGCGGCGGATGTGCCGATGGCAACCCAAGGCGGTATCAGGGGAGCTGGACCTTGATCGTGCGCATCGCGCAGGCGAAGCTGTTGCAGACACCGGCTAACCGCAGGCGGGCGAGCAGCCGGCCCGACTGGAGCACCTTGACCTCGTAGCCGAGCGGCGCGTTGCGAGGTGTGGTATCCCGCGCGTCGCCGCGGAGGCCGAACGCGTGGTCGTCGCCGCCGGTCTCGATCTCCCATCCGGGCAGGGGGATGCGGTAGGTCTTGGCGTCGTTAAACCCCGGATCTCCATCACGCAGCGGAACCGTCACGGTCTTGAACGGGAGCGCGGAGCCCGGTAGTCGCGGCCGCCTGACACCGCGGGCCATCACCACAACGGGATCGAGATCCCCGTTGCGACCCACATTGGCTCCGAAGCTCCACAACAGATCGAACTTGAGGTTTGGATGCTGATGCTCGGCTGCGCGTATGTTCTTCATCCGGCCGATCCGCGTCGCGGGCTGGAGCGAGAGGATGGTCGACGCGTTGCCCGCACACGTCCCGCCGTTGCCGTCGTCCTGTGTCCAGGTGATCGTCACGGGCACCGGGCCCGACTGGTCTGAGAAGAAGATCAGACCCGACGAGCCGGCGTTGATGTCACCATGGGGACCGATCACGGTGACGCTGGCCGGCATCGAGAACCTGACATCGTCGGCCGACGTGTCGCCGAAATCTGTCGTCAACTGGAGCGTGTGCGTGGCGATCAGCCGGCTGCTCTGAAGCTCGTCCAGGTCCGACGCCGAGAAACTCGGCTGGCCCGCAACAGCGGCCGAGCACGGCGCCACCGGCACCTGGCCGCCGCTCTGTGACGCCGCCCCAAGCCCGAGGGCGACGAACGCCGCGAGCAGGATGCGAAAACGACTCACACGCGCATCTTCGTGGCGCACCTGGCGCGTGTCAACGCCCTGACAACCAGTGGCCACACGCCTCGTCGCGCCCGGCAGCCCAGCCGTCCATCGGGAGCTCATGGGCAGGGACATCGCCAAACATGGACGAGGCGGCGGGCGGTTGTGGATTGGCGATTCTGCCCCCCAGGCGTCGCTGAGGTTCGTCGACGACCCGGCGGGCCACGCACGCGATCGTAAGCTCGGCCGATCGACGGATGGCTTCCTTGGCGACGAACCGTAAATGCGAACGGCCGCCCCGAGTGACTGGGGCGGCCGCCAAATCCATGCCCGCGCGAGATCTTTGGCGAGAAGTGCGCGGGCACCGACCCCAGGAGGGTAGCTGATCACACCGCGTCAACCCCACCCGAGCCCTTGACCTCGGTGATGGTGGCACCGGCGCGCTCGGCCGCTGGGTCGCGGACATCACGGCGGCCTGCCGCGCCGGCAGTTCGGCGGCGAACGCGTCGTGGAGCTTCGCGGGATGTCTCCAGGACGCTGTCGCGCGGGGTTGCCTTCATGACGGCGTGGTTAAGGCGATCTACGTGGGCCGCGGTCCGATCCTCTCAACGCTGGTCGCCGAGGCGCTCGACGAGGCGCTCGGGGAGCCTGAGGCCGAGTGGCCGGCCAGGACCGGGGCGGGCCACGCAGCGCGTCTATCCGAGGACCGGTGTCGCTGTGGCCGGCGATCCAAACGCTGTCGCCGCGATCGAGCTGTTCTCGCCAACCTCGCTCAAGGAGTACATGGTCGCGTTCGAGCACGACCCAGCACCCGAGCCGATCCGCTGACGCTCGGATTTCGCCTATCGCTCGATACCGGCACCATCGGGGTCGAGCAGAACAAGCCGACCTTGACACCCGCGTCGTGAAGCGTGTGCCCTCGTCTGCACCGGCCCGGTCACGCGCCGCCACTAGCTGACAGCCAGCTGCGGCAGCGATGCCGGGAACTCGTGACGACAACGAACTCCCGTGCTCCCGTGGCACAAGCCGGCTCGCCGATCGGCACTTGGCTCGCGTGGGCCGAGACGCGATAATCGAGTCGAGGGCTCCGATGCCGCTTCGAGGCGGACGACATTCGATGAAGGAGGAACGGCATGACCGACGCGCGGACCGCGACTGATGGTGCGTCTACGCCCAGTGCCGTCTCGAGCTCGGTGTTTCGCACGGAACTGACGCCGGTTGACTTCCTCCGGCGAGCCGCCTATCTGTATCCCGAGAAGGTCGCGGTGGTGGATGGGGACCGCCGCTATCCATACCGTCAGGTGGCGGAGCGCTCATGGCGATTGGCCAATGCCCTGCGGTCGGCGGGGCTGCGGAAGGGAGATCGCGTGGCCACGCTGCTATTCAACTCCGCGCCGATGCTCGAGGCGCATTTCGGGGTTCCAGCGGCGGGTGGGATCCTCGTGCCGATCAACAACCGGCTGGCCGGCCCAGAGGTTGGCTACATCCTCGAGCACAGCGGTGCGCGCGTCCTGCTACTCGACGCCGAGCTCGGGCCGCTCATCGCCCAGCTGGCGCTGTCCGACGTTACCGTGATCCGCTGTGACCGTGGTGATACGGAAGATCAGTACGAGCAGTTCCTAACTGCCGCGTCCGGCGAGATGCCCGATAGCTGGCTGGAGCACGAGGAGGAGACGATCTCGATCAACTACACCTCAGGCACCACCGGCCAGCCAAAAGGGGTCCAGTACACCTACCGTGGCGCCTATCTCAATGCGCTGAGCGAGGTGATCGTCGCCGGGATGTCCCCTGAGTCCGTGTACCTGTGGACGTTGCCGATGTTTCACTGCAACGGCTGGTGCTTCCCCTGGGCCGTCACCGCGGTCGCCGCAACGCACGTGACGCTGCGCGCCAGCGATCCCGATCTCATCTGGCGGCTGATCGACGAGGAGGGGGTGACACATTACAGCGGCGCGCCCACGGTCCAGCTTCTGATCATCAACCATCCCGAGGCGCACCGCTTGAATCGGCAGGTGACTGCGATGGTTGCCGCATCTCCACCGTCGCCGACGCTGCTTGCACGCATGGCCGAGCTCAACTTCCGGATCGTGCACGTCTACGGCCTGACCGAGACCTACGGCCCGATCACGGTATGTCCAACCCAGGAGGGGTGGCACGAGTTGCCGGCCGAGCAGCGGGCCAAGCTGCTTGCGCGGCAGGGGCAGGCCTACCCCACGGCCGACTTGATCCGGGTCGTCGACTCGGACATGCACGACATCCCCCAGGACGCCGAGACGATGGGCGAGGTGGTGATGCGCGGCAACAACGTGATGAGCGGCTATTTCGCAGACCAGGCGGCCACCGAGAAGGCGTGTCGCGGCGGCTGGTTCCACTCCGGTGATCTAGCCGTCTGGCACCCCGACGGCAACATCGAACTGCGCGACCGGAGCAAGGACATCATCATCTCCGGCGGCGAGAACGTCTCGAGCATCGAGGTCGAGCAGACGATATGCGCTCACCCGGCCGTGCTCGAATGCGCGGTGATCGGGATTCCTCACGACCGCTGGGGAGAGCGACCGAAGGCGTTCGTCACCCTCAACAGTGAGGCCAGCGTGAGCGACGACGAGATCATCGCGTTCTGCCGCCAGCGGCTCGCTCACTACAAGTGCCCCGACGCAATCGAGTTTGGCCCGCTCCCGAAAACCTCGACCGGCAAGGTTCAAAAATTCGCACTGCGCGAGCGAGAGTGGAGCGGACGCGAAACTCGAGTCGGCATGACATAGCGTCGCGCCTGATCGCCCGTCCGAGTGCACCAGCAGCGTTAGGTGCCGGCGGCGGGAACCTCCGATCCGTGCTCAGAAGGTGCGGGGCCCCCCGGCGCGCCGCGTGTACACCGCGACAGAGCGAACTGTCATCGTGGCGCCCGAGGTGGTCTGGTCGGTGGGCGTGGTGCAGCTGCACACGCCGTCGGGATAACTTCCACCGATCGCCAGGTCGAAGATGATCGAATAGCCGTGGTCGACCCCCGCGGTCCACGCCACTTGGCCGACCTGCTGTTCATCGACCTGGAAGAACTCCCGGCCGTCCAGATACCAGCGGATCTGCTCGTCGGCTGGGTGCCTGCGGTCAACCACGGCGGTGTAGGTGTGGAAGCTCGACTGGCAGGTCGGGCAGGGCAGCAGGCCGCTCGACAGTCCTGTGAACTCGTGGCAGGGACCAAGCGTGCCGTCGGAGTTGACGTCGTTCAGGTTGCCGCAATGAAGCGTCGCAGAATGCTCGCTGAGCGCGTTGACGTCCTCGAGGACGTCGATTTCGCCCGTTGCCGGCCAGTCTCCGGGGCCAAGCATCCAGAACGCGGGCCAGTAGCCGAGCCCGCTTGATGGATCGGGCTGCCTGATCTGCGCCGTCACCGCCATCTCTCCTCCCGCGGGAGCGCCAAAACCGCTGCTGATGGTCTGAATCCGTCCCGACGTCCACGACTGGCCCTGTCCCAGCGCGGTGATGTCGAGATTGCCGCGACCGTCGAGATGCACGTTCGCGGTCGAGCTCGTCATGGTCTCGATCTCGCCGGTCCCGAAGATTCCCTGCCCGGTGTCGTACTTCCAGATCGAAGGATCGACTCCGGTGCCCGCCGGGCCGTTGAACTCATCTGACCAGACACGCTCCCACCCACCCGCTACCTGCGCCGGCGGCGAGCCCTGGGGTGCACCCCCTCCCGTTGTACTCGCAGTCGCGATCGCCGGCCAGACGCCGACGGCCGTCGCCATCAAGAACAGAATGCCCAACAGCCAACGTCGCATCGCATCTCCTCCCACACCGATTCAGGCATATAGACGTATGCCCACGAGCTGCCGCCGCGAACCATCCAGTCGCACGGATCTGGCAGCCCCTCCTGGGCAGCGCTCCTGCGTTCTGGGGTTGCTCCGCCGGCGCCAATGTCGTCGGGGCGGCTCTGGTCCGGGCCTCCTCGATGATCGTCGCGAACTGCGTCACGCGGTGCTCATCGGCGTCTACGGGCTGCCGCCCACAGCGTCGATGAGCCGGTCCAACGTGACACCTCTTCGTAGGAGCGCTGGGCCATCCCGTTCAAAGTCGATCTGATCCGGCAGGTCGCGGAGAACCGCCTCAGCTCGTGTCGCGGAGTAGCCGGCTCTGCGCAGCACATTGCGCAATTCGGTGCGGGACGAGATCCGTCGCTCCGCGATTGCCGGGGTTGGGCTGACGTCGCCGAGGCTTTCCAAGCTGGGCGGCATCGTGTCTGTGATTGGAGTGGTCATGGTGGTGCCTGTTGCATCGTCGTCAGCCGTCGACGAGCTCTGGCTGATCAGGCCGTTCCCGCCCGAAAACGATCTTCTTCATGCTGTTCCTTTCTGGTGGAACACCAGACGTGCTCGTTTGATGTCAGCCTGCCGTTAGCCTGCACCGGCGCGTCGCTGATCGCGTCCGTCGGACGCCCCAGTCGGGTCCCCAGCCGCTGACCGCGCCATCGCTGACCGAGGGCGCCCGCACGCGATAATGGGGCGCTGGCATGCTCGACGATCGCCTGCCCGCCTCGGGTTTGCTTGACCGTGACACGGAGCGCCGCGCGCTAGAAGGACTCGTCGCGGAAGCGCGCGCAGGCCAGAGCGGCGTCTCCTGTCCTGGTTTCAGCCGGCCGTGACAGACGTCCATGTCGTCTGAGACGAGCGCGCCCCGCCAGCTCGCCCCTTAACGGCGCGCACCGCCGAGCGGGCGAGCTCGGCGGTGCGCCCCTGTATGGTCGCTCGCGTTTCTTGCGAGCGTCGGGTCGGACTACGCGGCCGCGGGGACCTGCGCAACCTCGCGGATCAGCTCGACGACGGCCCCAGGCGCCGAAATCGGGGCGCCGTGCGAGGCCCCGGGGATCTCGATCGTGCGGCGCGCGTCGGCGCGGTTGGCCATGTAGCGCTGGAGGGCGGCCGGAATGATGCGGTCCTGCTCACCGATCAGGAACCAGGACGGCGCGTCGTTCCACAGCGACCGCTCGCCCGAAGCCTCGACGAGCGCTTCCTGGGTGGCGGGTCGCTGCGTGACGGCCAGCCTCGCGGCCAGTACAGAGGGCACGTCGGCGCAGAACAGCTCGTGGAAGCGGTTCCGGATGATGGACAGATCGGTCGTTCCGTCACTGCGTGGCACCGGCCGCAGCGTCGTCTCACCGAGCATGCTGCCGGGGAACTTGCCGGCCAGGGCGAAGCAGGTCTCCCCGGGCTCGGGGGCGAAGCCGTTGACGTAGACCAGCCCGACGATGTCGCCGGCGTCGGGGTCCATATTGGTCATCACGGCGCCGCCGTATGAGTGCGCGACGAGGACGACCGGCCCCTCGATGGTCCGAACGAGGTCGCTCACCGACTGGGCGTCAGCGGCAAGCCCGCGCAGGGGGTTGGGGGCGGCGACGACGTCATGACCTGCCGCAAGCAGCGGATCAACGACGCCGTCCCAACTCGCCGACTCCGCGAACGCGCCGTGGATGAGAACGATTGTGGGAAGCACTGGATAGTCCCTTCGATTGAGTGGATGCACCCGCGATGTGCCGGTGCCGAATACGCGAGCACTCTTGAGCCTTGGGTTCCTCGTCGCCTCAGTAGGCCGCGAGCCGTTGCCTGGCGTCGCCGAGCGCGCGCGCCAGGCTGACTGCGTCTGCCAGCCACGGCAGGCCGTCGGCGCGCGGGTCAATGCGTAGGTGCAACCGCCCCTCGTGCAGGACGGTCACAGCCATCAGCTCGTTCGCGGACCAGAACTCGGCCTCGCTGTTGTAGGCCTCCTCCGGGCCCGTGACGATCACGTGGATCTCGGTCATCGTGCGGATCCGTGGGGCTGCGCGGCGAACCACGCGTCGAAGTCGGTGGATCCGATACGGGCGCCGTCTCCGGTCGTCAGCTCGCCGTCGTGCAGCTCCGTCCCGAAGTAGCGCGCGTGCGGGTCGCCGATGACCCTGCGGGTATCGCCGGTGCCCGCAAACAGCCGGCGCGCCCAGGCATCGATGCCAAGCGCCTCGGGCCCACCGAGCTCGACGCGGCGAGCGGGTGCTCCGGTCGCCAGCTCAGCCACCGTCGCGGCGACCTCGTCCGTGGCGACGGGCTGCATGAGCCCGGTCGACAGCCGGACGCTGTCACCCTCGGCGCCGGCCTCAACCGTGGCCGGGAGGAACTCGAGGAACTGCGTGGCGCGAAGGATGGTGTACGGGATGGCGCCGGCTTCGATCTCGGCCTCCTGGGCGACCTTCGCGCGCAGGTAGCCGCTGTCTGGTAGGCGGTCCGCCCCGACGATCGACACCGCGAGATGGTGCTTCACCCCGGCGTCGCGCTCAGCGGCGAGCATGTTGCGCGTCGACGTGGTGAAGAACTCCCGCACCGGGTCGTCGTCCCAGACCGGAGCGTTGGAGACGTCCACCACGGCGTCGGCGCCCATCATGACGTCGGCGAGGCCCTCGCCGGTGATCGTGTCGACGCCCGTGGCGGGCGACGCCGGCACTGCCTCATGTCCCTGTGCGATCAGCCGGCGGACGACATTGCCGCCGACGCGCCCGCTCCCACCGATGACCACGATTTTCATGACGCTGCCTCCTGTTGTTGTTGGACATGCCGAAGATCGCCCACAAGTCCGCCGGACGCATCCGTCGGACACCCCAGTCCGGTCCCTAGGCCGTGGCGCGCGGGCCCGCGCAACTCCCACGGCGCGAGCGCGCTCAGCAGCGCGGCCACGGTCGCACTCAGCGCCAGCGCGCTGATGTGCCAGGCGATCGGCGCCAGCAGCACTAGGGTCGCCGCGACGGCGAGGCGCTTGGCGTTGGCCGCGCCGGTCATGCGCACTCGGAAGAGGCTCTCGCCGAGCAGGTAGAGCACTGGGCCGCCAAGCACCATCGCCAGGCCGACGCCCTGCAGTCCGCGCCCCGGTTCGGCGATGAGCAGATCGTCGCCGACGGCCACCGCGATGATCCCGGCGACGATCGGCGCGTGCAGGTAGGTGTAGGCGTCGCGCGCCAGCCGCCCCGGGTCCTCGCAGGTTCTCATGACGACCAGCGAGCGCTCGGCGATCGCGCCGAAGTACAGCCACCACAGCGCGGCGGTCTCGACGAACGCGATGCCGAGGCAGAGGACGACCGTGGACGTCAGGCCGGCGTGCGCGGCGGTCGCGCCGGTGACGACGATCGACTCGCCAAGCGCGATGATGATGAAGCCCTGGCAGCGACCGGTGAAGTGACCGCCGTCGATGTCGTAGTCAGTGGTCACGGCGTGGCCCCGGCGCGGAAGCCAGTAGCCGGCGAAGGGGGCGCAGAGATCGAGCATGACGGCCGGAATCCACAGCAGCAGCCGGCGGTCTCCCGGCAGCGCCGCACCCACCAGCCACAGCACGCCCGACGCCGCGCTCCACGCGACGAGGCGCTCGAAGACGCCGCGCAACGGCTCATCGCGGCTCAGCAGGCTCGCGGCCGCGATGTTGCGGCCCACCTGCAGCGTCACGTAACTGACTGCGAACAGCACCCCGTCGGGGCCGAACGCACCCGGCAGCGCGGCGGCCACGAGCAGACTCACGAGCATGACGCCGGTGAGCACCGCGCGCACCGCCGGCGATTCCGGATCGAACCAGTTGGCCATCCATGTGGTGTAGATCCACGCCCACCAGACGATCAACAACAGGCACGTCGCCCGCCCGACCCCGGCAACCGTCAGGTTGCCGAGGATCATGTGTGACAACTGGGTGACCGCGAAGACGTAAACCAGGTCGAAGAACAGCTCGACCGTTGTGATCTGCGGCTCGAGGCCGTCGCCGCGCAGACGTAGGTGGCGCGCCACGGGTTGACCGATCGGTCGGGTCGGCGTTCGCCTCACCGGCCAGAGGCGGCCTTGCGGACGTCGGCGACGATCCGGTGCGGCGTGGTATCGATGAGAGCTCGGCCCGCTCTACGGAGGCGGTGCCGCAGCAGCATCAGATGGCCGCTGTCGCGGCCGCGAAAGTGATGGAAGAGCAGGTGCGGCGTCGAGAGGATGGCGACGCCGAGCCCCAGCACCAGCGTCACCACGAGCGCAGGGACAACGAGCAGGAAGGCGAGCACCGCCAGCGGCGGGCACACCAGCAGCCCGATGAGCACGACTGCCGCCACCTCGACGGCGCGGAGCCCGTCGGCGGTCGCCTCGGCCGCCACCGAGGCGTCGACCTCGAGGTGCTGGGCGGACGAGGGCATCTCGTCGCCGTCGCGAGTGCCCGGGAATTGGATCGGCTGAGAAGTAGTCATGCCGGCTACTTTGCGCCAGCACGAGCCCGCTCGCGTCCGGGTGAGTGCCGCGTCTGGTCCCTAGTCCGGTGTCCGTCGGAGGTACGGGGTTAAGCCGGCACGGCGGCGCGCTCGGTGTCCGGGAGCGCCCCACGCAGCTCCCTGCGTGAACTGATCCCGAGCTTGGTGAACACCTTGCGCAGGTGGTACTCGACGGTCCGCGGGCTGATGAACAGCTGCGCCCCGATCTCCGGGTTGGTCTGCCCGTCGGCGGCGAGCCGAGCCACCTGCGCCTCCTGTGTGGTCAGCTCGTCAAGCGTCTCGGCCGTCCGCTTGCGCACCGTCTCTCCGGTGGCCGCCAGTTCACGCCGAGCCCGCTCGGCGAACGCCTCTGCGCCCATCTGACTGAACATCTCATGGGCAGCGCGTAACTGCTGGCGCGCGTCCACGCGGCGGTTCTCACGACGCAGCCACTCGCCATACACAAGCCGGCTGCGCGCGAGCGCGACCACCGCACGGCTACGCGCGAGCCGCTCCACTGACTCCTGATAGCAGGACTCGTCGTCGTGCAATAGCCCACGGCAGCGCGCCTCGGTCCCCAGCGCCCATTCGGTTCTGCTCGCCTGTGTGCGTTCGCTCAGGCGCCCCAGCGCGGCAGCCGCCTCGTCAAGCTGGCCCGTGCGGACAGCGGACTCGACCAGCTCCACCAGCGCCCAGCCGTAGAAGATGACGTCCTCGTATTCGCAGGCCCCTTGCGCCGCCGCAAGCGCTTCACCGTAGCGGCCGTGGCCGTTGTGCAGCAAAGCGGTGAACCACCCCGCCCCGCCTACGGCCGCTCCCTCGCCACGCGTCATCGCACCTCGCAGCGGGCCCTCGGTGACCGCCCGCACCTCGGCCTGATCGCCGCGTGACGCGGCCAGCATCGACGCCGCGTACTTGAGCGGCGGCAGTCCGATCGCCTGGGCAAGCGCATCGACCTCGTCGGTCAGCACCGCGGCAGTGGCGAATGCGCCGGAGTGCACGTTGAGCGCTGCGAGGTAGTTGAGCGCGTTCGGGAGCAGCTGCAGCGCCCCGGTGTCGCGCGCGACCCGCACGCCGCGGGTCGCAAGCGCGTGCCAGAGCTCGTCGTCCCAGAGATCCTGCGCGAGGCGGCACGCCAGCCACAGCCACCGCGGGTCCGCTTGATCGAACGCGTGCAGCACCCGTGAGAGCGGCTCGACCGACGCGCCGTACCCCTGGGTGAACCGCGTCACGAGGGCATCGAGGAGCTGATCTGCCGGGCCCACGGAGTGTCCCCGACTCGCCGCGCGCGCTGCCTCGGCGACCTCACAAACGTCCGCGCCCGTGCCAAGGCGCCCGGCGAACATGGCCGAGGCCATCGCCTCGAGATAGGTCTCGCGAGCCAGCCCAGCATCCAGAGGCTCGAGCCGCCTAGCCGCCGCGAGCAGCAGCGGCGGCGCGTCGCGCCCACGTCCGCGCGCGAACGCGATCTCGGCGCCTATCCGCTCCAGCCGCGCGCGCTGAAGCCGGCCGACCGGCCCGAGCTCAGCGGCAGCCACCAAGTCGGACGCTGACGCGGTGTCGGCGATATCGAGCTTCGCCTCGGCCGCAGCCAGCGAGCGATCGACTCGCATGGCGGGATCCGGCGTCAGCTCAGCCGCACGCTGCAGAAACGCCGCGGCCGCAGACAGACCGCCGCGTGCCTGCGCCCGGTCGGCCGACCGCTCCAGCTCACCAGCCACGGCCTCATCAGGCCCGTCGGCCGCACGAGCCCGATGCCACGCCCGGCGATCCGGGTCAAGCTTCACATCGGTCGCATCGGCCAGGGCCCGATGGGCCTCGCGTCGCTCGGGCGCAGGCGCGGCCCGGTAGGCCGCCGACCGGACGAGCGGATGGCGGAACCGCACGCGCGCGCCAATCTCCACCAGGCCTGCCGCCTCAGCCGGAGCCGCGGCCTCAGGCCCGATCCCGAGCCGCTCGGCCGAACGCCATAGCAGCGTCACATCACCGACCGGCTCCGCCGCGGCCACAAGCAACAGCCGCCGAGTATCGGACGACAGAGACTCAAGCTGCCGCACGAAGCCCTGCTCGATCCGGCTGGCCAGCGGCACCCCCCCGGGCAGCCCGAATCCACCCGCGACCGCGATCGGCGTCGGCCCGCGCGGCAACTCGAGCAGCGCGAGCGGATTGCCGCCCGCCTCGCCGAGAATCCGATCCCGCACCCGCGGGTCAAAGGGCCCGAGGATCCTGGTGTCCAGCAGCCGGCAGGCATCCTCGCGAGGCAACCCCTCGATCACCAGATCGGGCAGTCCTTCGAGCTCCCCGTCGTGACCTGACTCGCGCACCGCGAACACCAACCCCACCCGCTCCGCCAAGAGCCGACGTGCCACGAACGCGAGCGTCTGCGCCGACACCCGGTCAAGCCACTGCGCGTCATCGATGATGCACACCAGCGGCTGCTCCTCGGCAGCATCAGCCAACAGGCTCAGCACCGCGAGCCCCACCAAGAACCGATCCGGCGCGGCACCGGCGCTCAGACCGAAGGCCGTGCTCAGCGCCTCCCGCTGTGGGCCCGGGAGCTCTTGGAGCCCACCGAGCATCGGCACGCACAGAGCATGCAGACCGGCGAACGCGAGCTCCATGTCGGACTCGACACCCGCCGCCCGGGCGATCCGGCACCCCTCCGCGGTCGCCGAAAGATGCTCCAGCAGGGCGGTCTTGCCGATCCCCGCCTCGCCGCGTAGGACGAGCACCCGGCTCTGACCCGCGCGCACACCCGCGACGAGTCGGTCCAGCAACTCGCGCTCGCGGACGCGGTCAAGCAATCCCGCCCGACGAAGGTGGGTGTCCAGCATGCCAGCCCAGCATTATCGCGGCCCGCCAACCCAAGCCCGCGCGGTCGGGCCCTCGTCTCCTCAGCGGTTCGCCGTCGCGGCGCGGTCGAACGGGTGGCGGCTGATCCAGTCCGAGGCAGCGGCGCGGGCGGTCATGAACTGGAGCCCATGCTCCTTGCCTCTGGCGATCATTCGCTCCAGCACCCGGACGCGAGCTCCGCGGCCGATGGTCTCGGGGTGAAAGCAAATGGTGTACACGCCGCCGGGGATCTCCTCGACCAAGTAGTCGAGGTCTGCCAGCCACATGCGCGCGCACTTCTCCGGGTCGCTCAGCCCTTCCACGAACACGCCGTTTGGGGTCGGCACGAACTCCATTTGCGGGAGGTCGACGAGTGTCCAGCTGAACGGGATCTCCAAGCTCGATCTCTGGCCCGAACGTGGCGATGCCGTTCGGCTCGATCACATCACCGGTCCGGCACCAGTAGGGCTCGAAGTCCTGCGCGCTCATGCTCGACTCGTACTTGAAGCCGCTCTCGGCGAGCAGGCGCGTCGAGTTGGGTGAAAGATCGGCACCGGGCGAGCGGTAGCCGACCGCGCGATACCCGTCGAGGACGCGGCCCATAGCCTCGAGACCCTTTTCGATCTGCTCACGCTCCGCCGCCTCTTCCAGCGTCACGGGTGTGATGTGGTGGTAGCCGTGATGGCCGATCTCGTGACCCTCATCGAGAATCCGGTGGCAGAGGTGCGGCCACGCCTCGATCGTGATCCCCGGGACGAAGAACGTTGCGCTCACGCCCTCTCGCTTGAGGACATCGAGCACCCGCGGGACCGCGACGCGTCCCGAGAACTCCCCGCGTGACACCGCCGACGGCGATGTCATGCCGAGCATGCCAGGCCAGGCGCTGATCGCGTCAAAATCGAACGTCAGACACATCTTCGCGGCGCAATCGGCCATCGGCTCCTCATTGTTGCGCCGATACCCATTGGCACGGGGTGCGGTCAGCTCGGAAGCTCGCGGAGCCGCGTGGGCTCGGTGTCTGTCAGGTCGCGCACTGCGGGGGTGACGTCGGCCAGGTAGCCGCCGCGGGCGGCCGCGCCGACGGAGGCGAGCAGTCCGGCGGAAGCTGCGGGTATGCCCGTCTGTCGTAGTCGGGCGGTGAACGCGTCGTTGAAGTCACAGAACCGGACGATCGCCCCACGCGCTGCGAAGCCATCGAGCGACGCTGGCCCGCGGGTGAACAGCGCGACCTGGGATGGGTCGACGCGGTCGAGCAGCAGCGCCGCGGCCAGCCGACCGAGCTGGCCAGAGGCGCCGGTGATCGCGTAGCTCATCCAACAGATCCCGTAGGCGGATGTCGACGTGCCGACGAATCGCAAGGGTAGCCATCAAGCGCTCATCCACCCGGCCTCCAGCAGGACTTCCCGAGAGCGGACGACGGGCCTCGAACCCGCGACCTTCGGCTTGGCAAGCGAAGCACAGCTCGAGACACTTTTAGCCTAAAGCTTTCTGAAAAGCTTTCTGAGTGGTACAGTGCCCCCGTAGTCAGACCTTGCCGATGCGATACCGCCGGCAAGCAGAGCGTCCCACCATCGTCCGCCTCTCTGCGGGCGGAGCCAACCCAGCAGCCAGCTACCTGGAGGTCAAAATGGCCAATAAGGCCGTCCTGTTCATCCACGGCTTGTGGATCCATTCGAACGCCTGGGAACCCTGGGTCGAGCCATACGCCGCGGCGGGCTATGACACCTACGCCCCCGGCTGGCCCGGCGACGCGGCCGACGTCGAGCAGACCCGCGCCAACCCCTCCGCTTTGGCGAACCAGGGGATCGACGACATCACCCGCAGGTACTCGGAATTCATCGGCAGCCTGAGCAGCCGGCCGATCGTGATTGGCCACTCGTTCGGCGGGCTGATCGCTCAGAAGCTGCTCGCCGACGGTCATGCGGCGGCCGCAATCGCGATCGATCCGGGGCAGATCAAAGGCGTCAAACCGCTGCCCCTCGCGCAGATTCGCTCGGGCCTTCCAGTCCTGTCTCGACCGGGCAACAAGAAGAGGGCCGTCTCGCTGACCAAGAAGCAGTTCCGCTACGCCTTCGCCAACGCCCTACCCGAGGCCGAATCGGACGAGCTATTCGAGCGGTGGGCGATCCCCGGCCCGGGGCGGCCGCTGTTCGAAGCATCGGTCGCCAACTTCAAGAGGACATCGCCGGCAGCGGTGGACACGCATCGCAACGACCGTGGCCCGCTGCTGTTCATCGCCGGGGGCCAGGACCACACCGTTCCCGAAGTCGTCGCCCGGGCTGCTTACAAGCTCTACGCCGACTCCGCGGCGACCACTGACTTCTACGCCTTCCCCGACCGCGGCCACTCACTCGTCTTCGACCACGGGTGGCGCGAAGTCGCGGACGTGACCCTTGCCTGGCTCACGCGGCAGGGCCTCAACCCACACGCAACGTCATCGCTGGCCACATCCGCACCACCATCGAACAAAAGGTAGACCCGTGCCCCTTCACATCAACATCAAGAATCGAATGCTGCGGGCCGGCCTCGTCAGCCTCGTCGCCGCCGGCGCATCCGGGCTCTCGCTGTCCGCATCCACAGCCGGTGCCGCGACCGCGGCATCAACTCCGACCAAGCCCACGATCGTGCTCGAGCATGGCGCCTGGGCCGACGGATCGAGCTGGACGGGCGTCGTCACCCGCCTGCAGGCCGCCGGCTATACCGTCGACGTTCCGCCGAACCCGCTGCGCGGTCCCCAGGTCGATGTCCCTTACTTGCAGAGCTACCTCAAGACGCTGACCGGTCCGATTGTCCTCGTCGGGCACTCCTACGGCGGCTTTGTCACCACCGACGCTGCGACCGGCAACCCCAACGTCAAGGCGCTGGTCTACGTCGACGCCTACATGCCCGCCAGCGGTGAAACCATCACCAGCATCAACAACCAGTTCCCCGGTAGCCAGCTCGTGCCCACCGCGCTCTCGTTCGTGCCCTCACCAGGTGGCGTGGTCGATGCATACATCAAGCCCACCCTGTTCGGCAGGATCATGGCCAACGGATTGCCGGCCAAGCAGGCGGCGGAACTCGCCGCCACGCAACGCCCCATCGCTGCGGCAGCGCTCGCCGAGCCCTCCACCAGCCCGGCCTGGCACACCATCCCCAGCTGGGACGTGATCGGCACCCGCGATCACGCGATCCCCGTCCCGGCCCAGGAGTTCATGGCCAAGCGCGCACACGCGAAAGTCACCAAGATCAACGCACCGCACCTCTCGATGATCGCGAACTCCGCCAAGGTCACCGCGGTGATCGAATCCGCCGCTCGCAAGCACAGCTGACACTCAGACAACCCGGCGCCCGTGCACGGCGCGCGGCATGTGCGGTCAGGCCGGCTCCCCAAGGGCCGGCCTGACCGCCAGTACAGACCCGTCACAGGTAGGACGCGTTCGATGCTCAGCCCCCAGGTGCCAGCTCAGCCCATTGGCCAGCACGATTGCGCCGATCCCGGCCAAAGCTTCCGTCAAAGCTTTCGGGACAACATCAAGCCGTACACTGAACGCAGTGCCCGCGTCACCACGCAGCTCCCGGCCCGCAGGCCAACCCTCCATAGCGAGCACCGCCCCACGCGATCTGATCGACGGCATCAGCGCGGAATGGCAAGCAGAGATGCCGGACATCGCCACTGACGAGTTGGAACTCACCAGACGCGCTGGACGTCTCAGTGCGCTCCTTCAGGACTCGCTGGGCCACTGTCTAACTCGGTGGGAGCTAACTCACTCTGAGTACGGAGTCCTGATCACGCTTCGCTCCGCCGGGCCCCCCTATGAGCTACGACCCAGCGACGTCAAAGCACGCGTACTTATGACAGCGGGAGGCATCAGCAACGCCGCCAACCGCCTTGAGCAACGAGGGCTCATCGAGCGAGATGACGACCCAGACGACAAACGCGCCGCTTGGCTTCGCCTCACCCTCAAAGGATTCGACGTCGCCGAGCAGGTCATCGCCGCCTGGGCAGCCGACCTTGCAGCGCTCCTACGGGGAGTCCCTCCAGAGTCCGTGCGTGCGGCGTCCAACGCATTGCGCGACGTTCTCATAGCGCTCGGTGACCGCGAGCCGCTAGCGCCAAAGACACGACAGCAGGCCGAGCCGCGGGGCTAGCCCGAGCGACGGCGCAAGAGCGGAGGCCTGGCAGTCCACGCGTGCCGCACTTCCCTCAACAACCCAGACGGCAACGACCACCGACCCACCCACGACCAGCACGACCACATCCTGGCACCGCCACGACCCCTTGGAGGTGTCATTGAGAGGCAACCGCCCTCGGCGATAACGTGCTCAGAGCTGAGTCGCGGGCGCTCGAACCTGACGAGCGGCTGGCGGTGACCCGTGTCAGAGGAGGCGCGCCGACACCTGCTTCTCGCACCCGACGCATGTCTTGTGTTCGGCGCGACGAGACCCCGTATGCGCGGATACGAGGGCGCTCGCGCCTCTCCGCCGAGCGTCACCGTCAGACGCGAGTTTGGCGAATTGCGGGAGCTGACGGAGTACCTCGCTCACACCTGCTTCCCTGAGATCGCGGTACCTCAGGCGACAGCCGACCTGGTCGATGTCGCGGCAACGGCGGCGCTCGGCTTTCGCTCGGCCGGGCGGTCGCCGGCCGAGGCGGCGGCGCGTCAGGACGCGTTCTGGGAGATGCACGACGCGCTGTTCGCCGACCAGGGCCGGCTTGAGGGCCCGCACCTGTGGACACGCGCCGAGCGCCTGGGTCTGGACGTCGAGCGCTTCGAGGCCGACAGACGCTCGGACGCGGTGCGTGACCGCGTCCGAGACGACTTCCGGGGGGTGAGGCAGGGGTGGCGACGACGCCGACGCTCTTCGCGGCGGGCGAGCGGCACACAAGCCCGCTCGACCTCTCCGCTCTCGAGCGCCTGATTCAGCAGCCCTCGTAGGCCAGCTCGCCGGCCCGCGCCGTCGCCGCGGCCGCGCGCTTCTCGGACTGCACGACCACCGCGGCGACCACGATCGCGGCGGCGACGAGGCCGGCGGCGATCAGGAACGCCAGGTGGTACCCGCTGGTCAGCGCCTGCGCTTGCGCCGTGCCGGCGTGCGCCAGGTGGTTGCTGCGCGAGGTGGACACCGTCGCCAGGACCGCCAGGCCCAGCGCCCCGCCGACCTGCGCGGCGGTGTTGACCAGGCCCGAGGCCAGGCCGGCGTCGCTCGGCGTCGCGCCCGACATCGCCAGCCCCATCAGGGCGGGGAAGCAGAGGCCCACGCCGGTGCCGGTCAGCAGCAGCGCCGGCAGAACGTCGCGCACGTAGGAGCCGTCGACCGGCGTCTGGGCGAACAGCACCATGCCGGCGACCATCAGGCCCAGCCCCGGGAACTGCATCGTGCGGGCGCCGAACCGCTGGATCAGCTTCTCCGAGTAGCGCAGCGACAGCGTGCCCATCACGATCGTCACCGGCAGGAACGCCAGGCCGATCTGCAGCGCGTCGTAGCCGAGCACCCGCTGCAGGTAGAGCGAGCCGAGGAAGAACATCCCGAACATCCCGGCCACGGTCAGCACCTGGATGAGGTTCGCGCCGGTCACGTTGCGCGAGCGGAAGATCCGTAGCGGCATCAGCGGCGTGGCGGCCTTCGCCTCGCGGGCAACGAATGCGGCCAGCAGGGCGATCGAGACGGCGCCGAGGATCAGCGTCGTCGACGCGCCCCAGCCGTCCTCGGCCGCGGGCTTGACGATCGTGTAGACGCCGACCATCAGCGCGCCCGTGATGAGCGCGGCGCCCGGCAGGTCGGCGCCCTTGCTCAGGCCGATGCCCTCGTCGGCGGTCAGCAGCCGGCGGCCGAATATCGCCGTCGCGATGCCGATCGGGATGTTGATGAAGAAGATCCAGTGCCAGTCGATGGCCTGGGTGAGCAGGCCGCCGGCAAGCAGGCCGACCGAGCCGCCCGCCGAGGCGACGAACGCGTAGACGCCGATCGCCTTCGCCTGCTCCCGGGGCTCCGGGAATATCGTCACGATCATGCCGAGGATGACGGCCGAGGTCATCGCGCCGCCGATGCCCTGCACGAACCGCGCCGCGACCAGCCACACCTCGCTCTGCGCCAGGCCGCACAGCGCCGAGGCGCCGGTGAACAGCGCGAGCCCGGCCAGGAAGATGGTCCGGCGACCAAGCAGGTCACCAAGGCGCCCGGCGAGGAGCAGCAGCCCGCCGAACGAGATCAGGTACCCGTTCACGACCCACGCGAGGCTGGAGGTTGAGAACCCGAGGTCGTTCTGGATGGACGGAAGAGCGACGTTCACGACGGTGACGTCGAGGACGATCATCAGCATCCCCATGCAGAGGACGTAGAGAGCGATCCAGCGGGAACGGTCGGCGGTCATGTCGGTCCTTTCCTTCGGCATTTGAACTTTCAGACCGGAGTCGGAGCCAGACCTCAGCGCTCGACATGTCGAGAAAGAGAAATCGGCTCCGATCTCACCTCGAACCCCCGAAAGGAGCGACGTCGTGAAGTACATGCTGCTGATCCACCACAACCCCAACTTCATGGACGACCCACCGGAGCCGATGGACCAGATCGGGGCCGAGGTCGGGCGCCTGATCGACGAGCTGACGGCCTCGGGCGAATGGGTCGGAGGCGAAGGCCTAGCCGACGTCTCGCAGTCGAAGGTCGTGCGCGTGCGCGGCGGCGTCCCGGCCGTGACCGACGGGCCCTACCTCGAGGCCAAGGAGCATCTGGCCGGCTACTGCATGATCGACTGCGACTCGCTGGACCGCGCGCTCGAGGTCGCGGCGATGTGGCCTGACGCGCGCTGGATGGGAATCGAGGTGCGGCCGGTGATGACCCCCGGCGGAGAGGAGATGTGAGCATCGAGGAGCAGCTGCGCGGGCTGGCGCCGCGCGTCCTCGGGACGCTCGTCCGCCGCTACGGAAGGTTCGACGCGTGCGAGGACGCCGTGCAGGAGGCGATCCTCGACGCGGCGCTGCAATGGCCGCGCGACAGCGTGCCGGCCAATCCGCGCGGCTGGCTCCTCACCGCCGCGCACCGGCGGCTGATCGACGAGCTGCGCAGCGAGAGTGCACGGCGCCGCCGCGAGGAGGGCCTGGCGCGCGAGCCGCCGCCGGGCGAGGCGGCCGACGAGGACGACACGCTGGAGCTCCTCTTCATGTGCTGCCACGAATCGCTGACGCCCGCCTCACAGGTCGCGCTGACGCTGCGCGCCGTCGGCGGCCTGACCACCGCAGAGATCGCGAGTGCGTTCCTGGTTCCGGAGAGCACGATGGCGCAGCGCATCAGCCGGGCGAAGGCGACGATCCGCGCCGCGGGCGCTCGGTTCGCGCCTCCCGCGCCCGAGGCGCTGCCCGTCGTCCTCCACGTCCTCTACCTCATCTTCAACGAGGGCTACATGGCGAGCTCCGGCGCGCACGTGGCCCGCGTCGAGCTGAGCGCCGAGGCGATCCGCCTGACGCGCGAGGTCCACCGCCGGCTCCCGGACGACGGCGAGGTGGCGGGGCTGCTTGCGCTGATGCTCCTGACCGACGCCCGCCGTCCGGCGCGCGCCCGCGCGGACGGAAGCCTCGTCCCGCTGGCCGAGCAGGACCGCTCGCTGTGGGACCGCGCCAAAATCGCCGAGGGCGTCGCGCTGGTCGAGGAGTCGCTGGCGAGCAAGCCGGGAGGCCCCTACCAGCTTCAGGCCGCGATCGCCGCGATCCACGACGAGGCGCAAAGCGCCCGGGAGACCGACTGGCGGCAGATCCTTGCCGTCTACGAGGTCCTCGAGCGCGTCTCGCCGGGGCCGATGGTCACGCTCAACCGAGCCGTCGCGGTCGCGATGGTCCACGGTCCGCGCGCGGGACTGGAGTTGCTGGAGACGCTCGACGAGCCGCTGCGCGACCACCACCGTCTGGCGGCCGTGCGCGCCCATCTCCTCGAAATGGCCGGCGACGAGGTCGGCGCCCGCGCGGCGTACGAGCGCGCCGCTCGCCTCACCACGAGCATTCCGGAGCGACGCTATCTCGAGGCGCGAATGGCTGCTCTGTAGCGGTTCGGATCCGAAGACAAAGCGAAGTGACCCCGCCGACCGAAGGGCGGGGCGAGAAGGGATAACCACATATGTCTGACGCCGTGAAGCGCGTCTCCGCGGAGATCTCGGGAAGCGAGATCTCCGGTTCGCGCGACTTTCAGGCAGACTCCGCTTTGGCGTCAGGACGCGCATCCGGCAACCAGCTGGGCCGGCCCCGCTTCGCGCAGACAGCGCAACCGTGGCCAAGCGCTCGTCCGGTCGCGTCCTCGGCTACCAAGCAACTGCTCAGAAACCAAGGCGTCGCTACTCGAAGCCTGACTCCACCAGGATCCTCGGCCATCCGGTGCTCTTGGTCCCGGCCACCCGCTAAGCGCCGGACCGTAGTGCGGGCTCAGCGAGGATGCCTTCGACGATCGTCGCGAACGACCGGTACACGTGAGAGATGTCGTGGACCATATTCACGAAGATGTAGCGCTGGAGCTCCGTGTGCAGCCAAGCGCCAATGCGCGCGAGCCGGTCCTCATCCTCATGGAAGTAGACGCCGTTGAGAAAGTCTTCGAAGATCCGCCTGGGCGTGACCTCTTCCTCATTGACGACCTGGCCGTTCTGCCCGACGCGAATCTCGCGGAGCTCAATCGGCGTCGGCCCGTTCAGGATGCTGTCTAGGTAGCGCGTGTGGTTCCTCACGTGCTCGATCGCTTCGCGGCCAGCGTCCGTACCCTTCTCGTACGCGTGACGCTTCACGACCGCCTCGCTCTGGTGGAAACCGGCCACTTCCTCCTGAGGCCATAGCGGACGCAGCTCCATTAGAGCTTGCTTGAGCACTTGATCAGTGAAGCCTGAAACGGTCGCCGTCGTCTCCTTCCCGACCTCGCCGGTGAGCGTCAGGCCGATCGTCTTCACTTGCGCGAACTCGGTCTGCTCGAAGGCATGCACCCGATCCGCGTAGCGTTGAAGTCGCTTGATCTCAAGCGGCGAGAAAGGCGTGTACGCCTCACGGGGATCCGATGGACCTTTTTCGTGCTCGGGCTCGTCTGACACAAAGCGATTATGGTCCGGTCAGCGGCAGTGATCGCGCGCGATGATCTTGTTGTGGTGCGACCGCTCAACGTGCGAGGAGCATCTCAAGGAAAGCGCACCCGGACCTGCCGTGCGCGGCCGGCAGGACCTCATCGAGCTCGGTCGGCCGCGCCGGCGCTGCCGGTTGTCCTCATGGCGACAAGCGCGGCTTTTGCGGAGTGCGGGCTGACACCTGCGTTCGTGTTCGCGGGTCTGGGCGTTAGTTGATGTCGCCCCGGGTGGTTAGGGCGATGCCGATGGCGGCGAGTGCGGCGGCCCAGGCGATCAGGATGACGGCGCCGGAGCCGGGCGAGAGTAGGTGATGGCCTTTGAGGCCCATCATCGAGTCCGCGGCGTGTGTCGGCATGAACCGTCCAATAGACGGCGCGAGGCCGAATAGGAGGTTGTCGATGAATAAACCCCAGGCAAGCAAGGTGATGACGGCGCCGACCTGGTTGTGGATGATCGTGCCGAGGGCGGCGCCGATGACGCCACATAACGCGGCCGGCGAGGCCTCCAAGCGGGAGCAGCAGGATGTCGCCGCTGCCGAGGACGATCGTTATGCCGCGCCCGTCGAGTATCGCGACCGATCACGAGCGATCCCTCGCCGATGACTCCGAAGGCGACGACCGGCGAGCGCGCCGGCGAGAGCTTGGCGGCGAGGACGCGTGGTCGCGGGGGGTGAACAGGAACGTCGGCGGATCGTGCCGAAGCGATACTCGCTGGTCACCAGCAATCCCGGCCAGCGCTGTGAAGATGCCAGCCAGATTGCCTACACCCAGCAGCTGCCGCTGATTCTCCTTGCCGATTAGTCCGCTCGGATGGCTCAGCAGCCCGGTCAGCAGCGGAAGACCAGGATCAGCGCGATCATGCCGAGCAGCAGGCCGAACGTCGTGCGGGTGGTGCGCAACTTCAGCAGTTCCGCCTTGGTCAGTGCGATCATGGCGCCGTCGTCTCCGTGGTCAGCTCCAGGAAGATGTCCTCCAGCGAGGAACCTTCGGTGACAGCTCGTGAACTGGAACCCCGCGGCGAACGCGATGTCGCCGACGCGGTCGCTGGTTGCGCCGTTGACGAGTAGGGCGTGGTCGGTGCCGGGCGTGACTGTATGTTCGCCGCGTAGCGCTTGCGAGCTGGTGCGGGTCTGGCGCTGCGGACGCGGAGCGGACCGCGGACCCGCGCGGTCAGCTGCGCGAGCGAGGACTCGATGACCAGTCGCCCGCGGCTGATGATCAGGAACTGATCGACGGTCTGCGCGACCTCGGCCAGCTGGTGGCTTGAGACGAGGACGGTGCGGCCCTGCAAGGCAAACGCGCGCAGAAAGTCGCGAAGCCACCGCACGCCTTCGGGATCAAGGCCATTCGCGGGCTCGTCGAGGACGAGCAGCTCGGGGTCGCCGAGCAGCGCGGCCGCCAGCCCGAATCGTTGGCGCATCCCCAGCGAGTACCCCTTCACCCGGCGTCGCGCGGCAGCGTCGAGCTCCACCAGGCGCAACACCTCATCAACGCGCGAGTCAGGGACATCGACGGCTTGGCCAAGCGTGCGCAGGTGATCGCGGCCGGAGCGGCCGGGATGGAAATCGGTGGCCTCGAGGACCGCGCCGATCCGCAAGGCGGGGTGCGCCAGCGCGGCGTATGGCCGGTCAAACAGGAGCGCGCGCCCGCTTGTCGGGGTCGCCAGCCCGAGCAGCATCCGGAGCGTCGTCGTCTTGCCTGCGCCATTCGGCCCGAGAAATCCGGTGATCGTGCCGGCTTCCAGCGTAAATGAGAGGTCGGCGACGGCTGGGACCTCGCCAAAGCGCTTGGTCAACGACTCGGCTTTGACGACGGCTGTCATCGGCGTGGCTGACCGTTAAACGGGACCGCGAAGTCTTGGTAGGTATCCTGCCCCACTTCGCTGGGGAGATAGGTGATCCGCAAGCCCAGATCGGCCGGGAGTATGTCTGGCTGCTGGTCGCTCCAAGCCTCCAGCGATCGTGAGACCACTTGCCACTCGGCGCCGTCGATCTGCCCGTCGCCGATTTTCACGAACGCCTCCCGGTGGGCGGGCTCGGCACGCAGGGTCAGCTCCGGGCAGCGGGCGGCGAGCGCTTCCGCCTCGTCTGCTGGGACGGGACGGCACCACTCCATCGGACCGTCGCTGTCCTCGCTGACCTCACCCCAGAAGATGCAGAAGAACGCGCCGGCGCGTCCCGGTATCTGCGGCAGCTGGTAGTGCCGGAGCAGGGCGATGAACTCCTTGCCGAACGCCCATGCCGGATCCACCCCGACGACGTTGCGCTTCACGCACAGCAGGCTGCGATCGGGTATCTCCCTCGTGCCGACCTCGTACATGACGGACCTCTTTCCGCTCAGCTCGTCGATCAGGTATGCGGCGAGCGCACGGCGGCCCGTGTGCTCGGCCTCGGTTGCAGCCCAGAGCTGGCGGACGCGCTCTGCTGCCTGGACCGGCTCAAGCGGCAGGATCGCCTTGATCTCCGCCAGCGGGACCTGCAGCTGGCGCAGCGCCGCGATCAGGCGTGCCTGCCCCAGCTGGCCGGGCTCGTAGAAGCGGTAGCCAGAGTCCTCATCCACCCGTGCCGGCGGCAGCAGACCCAGCTCGTCATAGAGCCGCAACGCCTTGGCGGATAGCCGCGAACGTCTGGCGAACTCTCCGATGCTCATCTGATCCACGTGCTCGCTCCTCATCGACATGACAGTTACCCGACAAGTGTGCGGCTTCCCCCAAGGTCAAGGTCAAGCCCCGCGTTGAGGAAACGTGGTCAGTACCCAGTACGGGACAACCACGCGGCTCGGTGTGACCAGCACGGAAAGCTCGTCTAAGCCCAAAGCAAGGCCAGCCTCTCCTACACCGTCGGCTTTGGACACTGCGGCGGGATCCACCAGCTTGTGCCGGCCCAGCCCGTAAGGCGTCTAGCCAAGCGGTCGACCTTCACACAGGCCGAGGCCTGCATTGGCTAAAACGCAACTCCACCGCGACTCCCAGAAGACACGGTTTGCGCGCGGATCGAGGGCGCCGGCTCGAGCGTCGCGCCGAACATCGGCGTGAGACGCGAGTTTGGCGAATACGAGGGCGGTCAGCCTGCTGGCCGTGGCACCTGCTTCGCGCTGACGGGGGTGCTCCGCTCGGGTTGCGGAGGTCCTATCTTCCGAGGCGTCCCCGGGCTACCTCGCGGGCGGTGTGATCTTGGGCGCTTGTTGGCGGGCGAGAGCGATGCTGGTGATCGCCGTGATCGCCGTGATCGCCGTGAGCGCCATTGCCGCAATGCCGATCAGTGCTGCCGTAGTTTAGCCTGGAACCACCGAGTAATGCGCCCGGTTCCGTCCGGGCCTGGGTCTCATGTCCTCCTGAGCAGGGCTTTTGCAGCAGTCGGTGGGCGACTGCGGGCCCTGTCAGGAGGTCACCCATATGGTGCATGACGGTGCGGACGTTCCAGCCGGCCCGGCGAGCCTCGATTCGGTGCACGTTCGGTTCGACGAGCAGCGTCTGGTCAGCGATGCCGGGTTGTTGATCGCGGCGACGCTCGCCGAGCGGCTCGGGATCGAGGAGACGGTGAACGAGTCGGTGTGGCTTGACCCTCGCGCGCCGGGCGCGGCGCTGCCGGCCGCAAGGTCATGACGCTGTTGCACGGCATGATCACCGGGGCGGACAGCGTCGATCAGATGAACGTGCTCCGGGCCGGTTCGACCGGCCTGATCCTCGGACACCCGGTGATGCCCTCGACGCTCGGGACGTTCTTGCGCGCGTTCACCTTCGGGCACGTCCGCCAGCTCGACCACGTCCTCGATGTCTCGCTCGCGCGGGCGTGGCAGGCTGGCGCGGGTCCGGCGAGGGGCCTTGGTGATCGATCTGGACAGCTTCATCGGCGAGGTGTACGGCTATGAGAAGCAGGGCGCCTCATACGGGTACACCCACAAGCGGGGGTATCACCCGATCATCGCCGCCCGTTCCGACACCGGCGAGGTGCTGCACATCCGCAACCGCAAGGGCAACGCCAACACGCAGCGCGGCGCCGAGCGGTTCGTCGATGAGCTGCTCGCCCGCGTGCGCCGCGCCGGGCACAACGGCCTGATCGTGATCCGGGCGGACTCCGGGTTTGAGAACCACAAAATCATGCGCACGCTCGACGATCAAGGCGTTGAGTTCTCGATCGCCATCAAGCAGAGCAAGCACGTCAAGACGTTGATCGAGGAGATCCCCGAGACCGACTGGAGCGGGGTGCCGGACTATCCCGAGACCGGGGAGGCACAAGTCGCCGAGACCAAGCTCGGTAACTGGCGGCTGGTCGTGCGCCGCACCCGCCTGCTCGGCGCGCAGGCAGAGTTATGGCCCGACTTGCGCTACCACTGCTTCCTAACCAATCGCACCGTCCCGACCCTCGTCGCCGACATC